>NZ_CP051487.1:842500-6235000 GCF_012647205.1 Pseudomonas umsongensis | reverse complement strand
AGCGTAATAGCTCACTAGTCGAGTCGGCCTGCGCGGAAGATGTAACGGGGCTCAAACCATACACCGAAGCTACGGGTATCACCTTCGGGTGATGCGGTAGAGGAGCGTTCTGTAAGCCTGTGAAGGTGAGTTGAGAAGCTTGCTGGAGGTATCAGAAGTGCGAATGCTGACATGAGTAACGACAATGGGTGTGAAAAACACCCACGCCGAAAGACCAAGGTTTCCTGCGCAACGTTAATCGACGCAGGGTTAGTCGGTCCCTAAGGCGAGGCTGAAAAGCGTAGTCGATGGAAAACAGGTTAATATTCCTGTACTTCTGGTTATTGCGATGGAGGGACGGAGAAGGCTAGGCCAGCTTGGCGTTGGTTGTCCAAGTTTAAGGTGGTAGGCTGGAATCTTAGGTAAATCCGGGATTCCAAGGCCGAGAGCTGATGACGAGTTACCTTTCAGGTGACGAAGTGGTTGATGCCATGCTTCCAAGAAAAGCTTCTAAGCTTCAGATAACCAGGAACCGTACCCCAAACCGACACAGGTGGTTGGGTAGAGAATACCAAGGCGCTTGAGAGAACTCGGGTGAAGGAACTAGGCAAAATGGCACCGTAACTTCGGGAGAAGGTGCGCCGGTGAGGGTGAAGGACTTGCTCCGTAAGCCCACGCCGGTCGAAGATACCAGGCCGCTGCGACTGTTTATTAAAAACACAGCACTCTGCAAACACGAAAGTGGACGTATAGGGTGTGACGCCTGCCCGGTGCCGGAAGGTTAATTGATGGGGTTAGCTAACGCGAAGCTCTTGATCGAAGCCCCGGTAAACGGCGGCCGTAACTATAACGGTCCTAAGGTAGCGAAATTCCTTGTCGGGTAAGTTCCGACCTGCACGAATGGCGTAACGATGGCGGCGCTGTCTCCACCCGAGACTCAGTGAAATTGAAATCGCTGTGAAGATGCAGTGTATCCGCGGCTAGACGGAAAGACCCCGTGAACCTTTACTATAGCTTTGCACTGGACTTTGAATTTGCTTGTGTAGGATAGGTGGGAGGCTTTGAAGCGTGGACGCCAGTTCGCGTGGAGCCATCCTTGAAATACCACCCTGGCAACTTTGAGGTTCTAACTCAGGTCCGTTATCCGGATCGAGGACAGTGTATGGTGGGTAGTTTGACTGGGGCGGTCTCCTCCTAAAGAGTAACGGAGGAGTACGAAGGTGCGCTCAGACCGGTCGGAAATCGGTCGTAGAGTATAAAGGCAAAAGCGCGCTTGACTGCGAGACAGACACGTCGAGCAGGTACGAAAGTAGGTCTTAGTGATCCGGTGGTTCTGTATGGAAGGGCCATCGCTCAACGGATAAAAGGTACTCCGGGGATAACAGGCTGATACCGCCCAAGAGTTCATATCGACGGCGGTGTTTGGCACCTCGATGTCGGCTCATCACATCCTGGGGCTGAAGCCGGTCCCAAGGGTATGGCTGTTCGCCATTTAAAGTGGTACGCGAGCTGGGTTTAGAACGTCGTGAGACAGTTCGGTCCCTATCTGCCGTGGACGTTTGAGATTTGAGAGGGGCTGCTCCTAGTACGAGAGGACCGGAGTGGACGAACCTCTGGTGTTCCGGTTGTCACGCCAGTGGCATTGCCGGGTAGCTATGTTCGGAATAGATAACCGCTGAAAGCATCTAAGCGGGAAACTAGCCTCAAGATGAGATCTCACTGGGACCTTGAGTCCCCTGAAGGGCCGTCGAAGACTACGACGTTGATAGGTTGGGTGTGTAAGCGCTGTGAGGCGTTGAGCTAACCAATACTAATTGCCCGTGAGGCTTGACCATATAACACCCAAGCAATTTGATACTCCTAGTTGAGAAGACGAAAGAGACCAGATTGCGGTGTGTGAAGACGAAACGAACCGAAAGTTCGAAGTTCACAAAACACCGAAAGCTATCACATACCCAATTTGCTGAAGCGAGGCCATCTGGTCACGACTCAGTACCCGAATTTCTTGACGACCATAGAGCGTTGGAACCACCTGATCCCATCCCGAACTCAGAAGTGAAACGATGCATCGCCGATGGTAGTGTGGGGTTTCCCCATGTGAGAGTAGGTCATCGTCAAGATTAAATTCCAAAACCCCTATCTGCGCATGCAGGTAGGGGTTTTGTTTTTGTCCGCTGGAAAAATCTGTCTGTTCGGGTTTCTATGCAACGGCTCGGGGCGTGGCTATCATGCGGGCCTCATTGTGAGGCGAGACTTGCATGCTGACGTTGTTAAAGCTTCTTAAGGATGGCCGATTCCATTCGGGTCAGGCATTGGGCGCTGCCTTGGGCATCAGTCGCAGTGCTGTGTGGAAGCAGCTTCAGCATCTTGAGGCTGAGCTGGGGTTGTCCATTCACAAGGTTCGGGGGCGCGGCTATCAATTGGCTGCACCGTTGACGTTGCTTGATCCTGCGGAGATAGGGCGACTGTCGCCCACGTCTAATTGGCCGGTCCTGGTCTTCGACTCTATTGACTCCACCAATGCCGAAGCCCTGCGCGCCATCGAGCGGCACCAGGCTGCGCCTTTTCTGGTGCTTGCCGAGCGGCAAACTGCCGGGCGCGGGCGGCGAGGGCGCAAGTGGGTCAGTCCATTCGCTGAGAATGTCTATTACAGCCTGGTGTTGCGGGTTGAGGGCGGTATGCGCCAGCTGGAGGGCTTGAGCCTTGTAGTGGGGCTCGCCGTCATGCAGGCCTTGCGTGAGCTTGGGGTTCCCGGGGTTGGGTTGAAATGGCCCAATGATGTCCTGGTAGGGCAGAAGAAAATTGCCGGAATACTGCTTGAGCTGGTCGGGGATCCTGCCGACGTCTGTCACGTGGTGCTGGGTGTCGGAATTAATGTAAACATGCAAATGACCGATGAAGTCGATCAACAATGGACGTCCATGCGCCTGGAGTCGGGCAAGGCGTTTGATCGCAATCGCCTGGTCGCGGCGCTGGGTGAAATGCTCCACAGATACCTGGCTCGCCACCAGGCCGATGGATTTTCGGCGATCCAGGCTGAGTGGGAGCAGCATCACCTATGGCAGGGGCGTGCGGTGTCGTTGATCGCGGGTGCAAACCAAATAGATGGCGAAGTGCTGGGTATCGATAGTCAGGGTGCGCTGCGCTTGAAGGTGGGTGGTGTGGAGAAAGTCTTCAGTGGCGGTGAGCTGAGCCTGAGGTTGCGTCATGATTCTTGAGCTCGACTGCGGAAATAGTTTCATCAAGTGGCGTGTGCTCAAGGCGGACGCCCGTCAGGTGGTAGGGGAGGGAGTAGTCGATTCCGACCTGGCATTGCTCGAGGGCGTGAAGGGGATTGAAGGCCTTGCGTTGAGGTTCTGTCGGCTGGTGAGTGTCAGGACTGCCGAAGAAACCGGCGAATTGATCGCCCGGCTGAAGGCTGCCTTCGAAATTTCGGTGGTCTGTGCCGCTCCAGCCGAGGAAATGGCCGGTGTTCGTAATGGCTATGAAGAATTTGAGCGGCTCGGTCTTGATCGTTGGTTGGCGCTGCTCGGAGGGTTTCATCTGGCTTCTGGCGCGTGCCTGGTGCTTGATTTCGGTACTGCGGTGACCGCGGACTTCGTTGCCGGGGATGGTGATCATCTCGGTGGGTTTATATGCCCTGGGATGCCGTTGATGCGAAACCAGCTGCGCACCCATACCCGCAAGATTCGTTACGGAGATCTTGCGGCTGAGCGCGCTTTGGAGCGTCTTGTTCCGGGACGCACGACGGTCGAAGCGGTTGAGCGCGGATGCCTGTTGATGCTTCGCGGATTTGTGCTGACGCAACTGGAGATGGCGCGGGGTTATTGGGGGGAGAACTTTACGGTGTTCCTCACCGGTGGTGATGCGTCGTTGGTGTCCGAGATAGTGCCTGAGGCCCGGGTGGTTCCCGATCTGGTGTTCGTCGGCTTGGCGATGGCATGCCCTTTGTCTTGAGGTCTTTATGCGTTGGTTGTTTCTGCTGCTGCTCGTTCTCAATGTGTTTTATTACATCTGGCATCAACAGGAGGCGCCTCTGCGTGCCAAGGACGTAACGCCTTTGAGTCTGTATCGCGGTTCCCAGCAGGACATTCGTCTCTTGAGCGAGGCGACGGATACGGCCAGGGATAAAGGGAAGGTGGCACAGGCAGAGGCTGAATGCCTTTATCTGGGTGGATTTGTAAGTCAGGACGTCGAGAAGGCGCTTGAGCGCAGGTTGACGGGCATGGGCGTGAAATATCAATCGCTACCTGCGAGTCCGACTGAACCCCCTGTGTACTGGGTTCGAGTGGCCCCTGAAAGCAAGCGTTGGCTGGATGACTTGCAGCTGATAAACCTTTCTAGAGAATTCAATGAGTTAAAACATAAAATAATGCCTTGTGGGGGGGTTGCACCCACCGAATAGTTTGCATAGAATGGCGCCCGCTCCACAGCGAAGACCTAAAGCGGTCAACGAAGTGAAGCGAGGTCAACGCAGATAAGCTCAGGATTTTAATGAGAAAAATGCTTGACAGAAGGCTGGCATGATGTAGAATGCCGGCTCGCTTAGGAGGGGTTCCCGAGCGGCCAAAGGGATCAGACTGTAAATCTGACGTCTACGACTTCGAAGGTTCGAATCCTTCCCCCTCCACCATTTTTAGCGAGAGCTGCAAGCCTCGCGGGTATAGTTTAGTGGTAGAACCTCAGCCTTCCAAGCTGATGATGCGGGTTCGATTCCCGCTACCCGCTCCAAGTTTGCAGGTTTTGCACGGTGTTACGCTCTTGTAGCTCAGTTGGTAGAGCACACCCTTGGTAAGGGTGAGGTCAGCGGTTCAAATCCGCTCAAGAGCTCCATACAAAAGGCAGATATGCAAATATCTGCCTTTGTTTTAGGCGGCTAAGGCTGCGCCCCGTTGTGGCTCTGAGGGTTCTTGCTCTTGTGGGTGAGGGTGTTTCGGTCGGGTCGCCTGGCAAGTGGTTGTAAAGTCTTTTTCAGGTCTGCATAATGGTCGGCCTGATTTTGTTTTAGGTCAGTAGCTCAATTGGCAGAGCGACGGTCTCCAAAACCGTAGGTTGGGGGTTCGATTCCCTCCTGACCTGCCAGATTCACTCGGTGTGTCTGGCTTTCTTTTCACAGGATCTTCATAGATGACTCCTAAAGCTGAAGCTCAAGGCTCTCGTTTCGACCTCCTCAAGTGGCTTGTAGTAGTCGCTTTGGTGGTTGTTGGCGTTGTTGGCAATCAGTATTACTCTGCTTCGCCGATCCTGTACCGCGTACTCGCTTTGCTTGTCATTGCTGCCGTAGCTGCCTTTGTAGGCCTGCAGACAGTCAAGGGCAAGTCTTTCTTTGTACTGGTTAAGGAAGCGCGCACCGAAATTCGTAAAGTCGTATGGCCGACTCGCCAAGAAACCACGCAGACCACGTTGATCGTTGTGGCTGTTGTCCTGGTTATGGCGTTGCTGTTGTGGGGGCTCGATTCCCTGCTCGGCTGGCTTGTTTCCTTGATTGTCGGCTAAGGGTGTCCCGTGGCTAAGCGTTGGTACGTTGTGCATGCTTACTCCGGTTACGAGAAGCATGTAATGCGCTCGCTGATCGAGCGCGTAAAGCTGGCTGGCATGGAAGATGGCTTCGGCGAAATTCTGGTTCCCACTGAAGAAGTGGTTGAAATGCGTAATGGCCAGAAGCGCAAGAGCGAGCGTAAGTTCTTCCCTGGTTATGTGCTGGTCCAGATGGATATGAACGAGGGTACTTGGCACTTGGTCAAGGACACTCCTCGTGTAATGGGCTTTATCGGCGGTACCGCTGATAAGCCGGCACCGATTACTGATAAAGAGGCAGAAGCGATTCTGCGTCGTGTTGCTGATGGTAGCGATAAGCCGAAGCCGAAGACTTTGTTCGAGCCAGGTGAGTCGGTACGCGTCAACGACGGTCCGTTTGCCGATTTCACCGGCACGGTCGAAGAGGTCAACTACGAAAAGAGCCGGATCCAGGTCGCGGTGCTCATTTTCGGACGCTCTACTCCGGTAGAGTTGGAGTTCAGTCAGGTCGAAAAGGTCTAACTGAACAAGCATCCCAACCCCGCAGCCTTAGGCTGTGGGGTTTTGTCGTCACTGGGATAAACGCGCAAGTAACCGGGGAGCCTTTCGAGGCGTTTGAACCCGTAATTGGAGTGCCTCATGGCCAAGAAGATTACCGCTTACATCAAGCTGCAAGTGAAGGCCGCTCAGGCTAACCCAAGCCCACCTGTTGGTCCTGCTCTGGGTCAGCACGGCGTGAACATCATGGAATTCTGCAAGGCTTTCAACGCCCGTACTCAGGGTCTTGAGCCAGGTCTGCCGACTCCAGTGATCATCACTGTCTACAGCGACCGTAGCTTCACGTTCGAAACCAAATCCACCCCTGCTTCGGTTCTGCTGAAGAAGGCGGCAGGTCTGACCAGCGGTTCCGCTCGTCCGAACACCGTTAAGGTTGGCACTGTAACCCGTGCTCAGCTGGAAGAAATCGCGAAAACCAAAAACGCGGATCTGACTGCAGCTGATATGGAAGCAGCCGTGCGTACTATCGCCGGTTCTGCTCGTAGCATGGGCCTTAACGTGGAGGGTGTGTAATGGCTAAGCTGACCAAGCGTCAAAAGGCTATCGCCGGCAAAATCGAAGCAGGCAAGGCCTACAACTTTGTAGACGCCGCTGCTCTGCTGGCTGAGCTGTCGACTGTCAAGTTCAGCGAGTCGTTCGACGTAGCTGTAAACCTGGGTGTTGACCCGCGTAAATCCGACCAGGTCGTTCGTAGCGCTACTGTGCTGCCACACGGCACTGGCAAGACCGTTCGCGTTGCTGTGTTCACCCAGGGTCCAGCTGCTGAAGCCGCTCTGGCTGCCGGCGCTGACCGTGTAGGCATGGACGACCTGGCTGCCGAAATGAAAGGCGGCGACCTGAACTATGACGTAGTGATCGCATCCCCGGATGCCATGCGCGTTGTAGGTCAACTGGGTCAGATCCTCGGTCCACGTGGCCTGATGCCTAACCCTAAAGTCGGCACCGTAACGCCAGACGTAGCTACCGCGGTTAAAAACGCCAAGGCTGGTCAGGTTCGTTATCGCACCGACAAAAACGGCATCATCCACACTTCCGTTGGCAAGATCGGCTTCGACGCCGTCAAGCTGAAGGAAAACGTTGAAGCCCTGATCGCTGACCTGAAGCGTATCAAGCCAGCTTCCTCGAAAGGTATCTACGTCAAGCGCGTTACCCTGAGCACCACTATGGGCCCAGGTCTGGTCATCGACCAAAGCTCGCTCGACGCGTAAGACACAAATTGGCGCAAGCGATTGCGCCAATTGAAAAATTGGGGTCCCTGCCTGGCGGGGGCTATCCAAGACCGTAGGCGACGCAAGTCTTAAACCACAAGCCTACGCAGATGGTGCTCCCGGTTCCTTACCGAATCAGACACCAAAACGACATTCGGTTTCGATCGAATGAAACGGTAACAAGCAGGAGTTAAACCCGTGGCAATTAAACTCGAAGACAAGAAGGCCATCGTCGCTGAAGTCAACGAGGCTGCCAAAGTCGCTCTGTCCGCTGTCGTGGCTGATGCCCGTGGCGTAACAGTAGGCGCAATGACCGGACTCCGTAAAGAGGCTCGCGAAGCTGGCGTTTACGTACGTGTTGTACGTAACACCCTGCTCAAGCGCGCCGTTGCTGACACTGAATTCAGTGTTCTCAACGACGTGTTCAGCGGCCCTACCCTTATCGCGTTCTCCAAGGAACATCCAGGCGCTGCTGCCCGGATTTTCAAAGAGTTCGCCAAGGGTCAGAACAAGTTCGAGATCAAGGCAGCTGCGTTCGAGGGCAAGTTCCTCGCAGCTAACCAAATCGACGTACTGGCAACTCTGCCGACCCGTGACGAAGCAATTTCTCAGCTGATGAGCGTGATTCAAGGCGCTACCAGCAAATTGGCTCGTACCCTGGCGGCAATTCGCGACCAGAAAGAAGCTGCTGCAGCCTAAGGCTCGTCAACTTCTCGCGTTTTTTGTTTTTTTCGATGGTCGCGTAGGCCGTCCCCAATATCAGGAATTAGATTCATGTCTATCTCTCAGAACGATATCCTTGAAGCAGTTGGCAACATGTCCGTAATGGAAGTTGTTGAGCTGATCAAAGCTTTCGAAGAAAAATTCGGCGTTACTGCTGCTGCTGCATCGGCTGGCCCAGCTGTTGCTGCTGCCGTTGCTGAAGAGCAAACCGAATTCAACGTCATGCTGACCGAAGCTGGCGAGAAGAAAGTTAACGTGATCAAGGCAGTACGTGAACTGACCGGTCTGGGCTTGAAAGAAGCCAAGGCTGTAGTTGACGGCGCTCCTGCCATGGTTCTGGAAGCTGTTGCCAAAGACGCAGCTGACAAAGCCAAAGCAACTCTGGAAGAAGCAGGCGCTAAAGTCGAGCTGAAGTAAGCTCCGACCTTGCGTCTCCAGCCCGAGCGTTAAGCGACAGGCTGATGGCTGGTGGCTCTTGCCACCGGCCTTTTTCCGTTATTGGCAGCCGACTGGGTCGGTGCCGATAACGAGCTGTAACCACCCGATGCGGTGGCGCAAACCATGGGGTTTGCACGATTTTCTGGTCGCTCCCGTCGGGAGGGGCCAAACAAGCAGGTGACCAAGCTGGGGAACGCTGATGGCTTACTCATATACTGAGAAAAAACGTATCCGCAAGGACTTTAGCAAGTTGCCGGACGTCATGGATGTGCCTTACCTCCTGGCCATCCAGCTGGATTCGTATCGTGAATTCTTGCAAGCGGGAGCGACTAAAGATCAGTTCCGCGACGTGGGCCTGCATGCGGCCTTCAAATCCGTTTTCCCGATCATCAGCTACTCCGGCAATGCTGCGCTGGAGTACGTCGGTTATCGCTTGGGCGAACCGGCATTTGATGTCAAAGAATGCGTATTGCGCGGTGTAACTTACGCCGTACCTTTGCGGGTAAAAGTGCGCCTGATCATTTTCGACAAAGAATCGTCGAACAAAGCGATCAAGGACATCAAAGAGCAAGAAGTCTACATGGGTGAAATCCCCCTGATGACTGAGAACGGTACCTTCGTAATCAACGGTACCGAGCGTGTAATCGTTTCCCAGCTGCACCGTTCCCCTGGCGTGTTCTTCGACCACGACCGTGGCAAGACGCACAGCTCCGGTAAACTGCTGTACTCCGCGCGCATCATTCCTTACCGCGGTTCGTGGCTGGACTTCGAGTTCGACCCGAAAGACTGCGTATTCGTGCGTATCGACCGTCGTCGCAAGCTGCCTGCATCGGTACTGCTGCGCGCGCTCGGCTATACCACTGAAGAAGTGCTGGACGCGTTCTACACCACCAACGTATTCCACGTTAAGGGCGAGACCCTGAGCCTGGAGCTGGTGCCTCAGCGCCTGCGCGGTGAAATCGCTGTCCTCGATATCCAGGACGACAAAGGCAAGGTTATTGTCGAGCAGGGTCGTCGTATCACCGCTCGCCACATCAACCAGCTGGAAAAAGCCGGGATCAAAGAGCTGGATGTGCCGCTGGACTACGTCCTGGGTCGCACAACCGCCAAGGTCATCGTGCACCCGGCAACCGGCGAAATCCTGGCAGAGTGCAACACCGAGCTGAACACCGAGATCCTGGCGAAAATCGCCAAGGCCGGCGTTGTTCGCATCGAAACTCTGTACACCAACGATATCGACTGCGGTCCGTTCGTCTCCGACACACTGAAGATCGACTCCACCAGCAACCAACTGGAAGCGCTGGTCGAGATCTATCGCATGATGCGTCCTGGCGAGCCGCCAACCAAAGACGCTGCCGAGACCCTGTTCAACAACCTGTTCTTCAGCCCTGAGCGCTACGACCTGTCTGCGGTCGGCCGGATGAAGTTCAACCGTCGTATCGGTCGTACCGAGATCGAAGGTTCGGGCGTGCTGTGCAAGGAAGACATCGTCGCGGTACTGAAGACCCTGGTCGACATCCGTAACGGTAAAGGCATCGTCGATGACATCGACCACCTGGGTAACCGTCGTGTTCGCTGCGTTGGCGAAATGGCCGAGAACCAGTTCCGCGTTGGCCTGGTACGTGTTGAGCGTGCGGTCAAAGAGCGTCTGTCGATGGCTGAAAGCGAAGGCCTGATGCCGCAAGACCTGATCAACGCCAAGCCAGTGGCTGCGGCGGTGAAAGAGTTCTTCGGTTCCAGCCAGTTGTCCCAGTTCATGGACCAGAACAACCCGCTGTCCGAGATCACCCACAAGCGTCGTGTCTCTGCACTCGGCCCTGGTGGTCTGACTCGTGAGCGTGCCGGCTTTGAAGTTCGTGACGTACACCCGACGCACTACGGTCGTGTTTGCCCGATCGAAACGCCGGAAGGTCCGAACATCGGTCTGATCAACTCCCTGGCTGCCTATGCGCGCACCAACCAGTACGGCTTCCTCGAGAGCCCGTACCGCGTGGTGAAAGACGCCCTGGTCACCGACGAGATCGTGTTCCTGTCCGCCATCGAAGAAGCTGATCACGTGATCGCCCAGGCTTCGGCCACGATGAACGACAAGAAAGTCCTGATCGACGAGCTGGTAGCTGTTCGTCACTTGAACGAATTCACCGTCAAGGCGCCGGAAGACGTCACCTTGATGGACGTATCGCCGAAGCAGGTAGTTTCGGTTGCAGCGTCGCTGATTCCGTTCCTCGAGCACGACGACGCCAACCGTGCGTTGATGGGTTCGAACATGCAGCGTCAAGCTGTACCAACCCTGCGTGCTGACAAGCCGCTGGTAGGTACCGGCATGGAGCGTAACGTAGCCCGTGACTCCGGCGTTTGCGTCGTGGCTCGTCGTGGCGGCGTGATCGACTCCGTCGACGCCAGCCGTATCGTGGTTCGCGTTGCCGATGACGAAGTAGAAACCGGTGAAGCCGGTGTCGACATCTACAACCTGACCAAGTACACCCGCTCCAACCAGAACACCTGCATCAACCAGCGTCCGCTGGTGCGTAAAGGTGATCGGGTTCAGCGTAGCGACATCATGGCCGACGGTCCGTCCACCGACATGGGTGAACTGGCACTGGGTCAGAACATGCGCATCGCCTTCATGGCATGGAACGGCTTCAACTTCGAAGACTCCATCTGCCTGTCGGAACGCGTTGTTCAAGAAGACCGTTTCACCACGATCCACATCCAGGAACTGACCTGTGTGGCCCGTGACACCAAGCTTGGCCCAGAGGAAATCACTGCGGACATCCCGAACGTGGGTGAAGCTGCACTGAACAAGCTGGACGAAGCCGGTATCGTTTACGTAGGTGCTGAAGTTGGCGCAGGCGACATCCTGGTGGGTAAGGTCACTCCGAAAGGCGAGACCCAACTGACTCCGGAAGAAAAACTGCTGCGTGCGATCTTCGGTGAAAAAGCCAGCGACGTTAAAGACACCTCCCTGCGCGTACCTACCGGTACCAAAGGTACTGTCATTGACGTACAAGTCTTCACCCGCGACGGCGTTGAGCGTGATGCGCGTGCCCTGTCGATCGAGAAGTCCCAGCTGGACGAGATCCGCAAGGACCTCAACGAAGAGTTCCGTATCGTCGAAGGTGCTACTTTCGAACGTCTGCGCTCCGCTCTGGTCGGCCACAAAGCCGAAGGCGGCGCCGGTCTGAAGAAGGGCCAGGACATCACCGACGAAGTGCTCGACGGTCTTGAGCACGGCCAGTGGTTCAAACTGCGCATGGCTGAAGATGCCCTGAACGAGCAGCTCGAGAAGGCCCAGGCCTACATCGTTGATCGTCGCCGTCTGCTGGACGACAAGTTCGAAGACAAGAAGCGCAAACTGCAGCAGGGCGATGACCTGGCTCCAGGCGTGCTGAAAATCGTCAAGGTTTACCTGGCAATCCGTCGTCGCATCCAGCCGGGCGACAAGATGGCCGGTCGTCACGGTAACAAGGGTGTGGTCTCCGTGATCATGCCGGTTGAAGACATGCCGCACGATGCCAATGGCACCCCGGTCGACGTCGTCCTCAACCCGTTGGGCGTACCTTCGCGTATGAACGTTGGTCAGATCCTTGAAACCCACCTGGGCCTCGCGGCCAAAGGTCTGGGCGAGAAGATCAACCGCATGGTTGAAGAGCAGCGCAAAGTTGCCGAGCTGCGTAAGTTCCTGCACGAGATCTACAACGAGATCGGCGGTCGTCAGGAAAGCCTCGATGACTTCTCGGACCAGGAAATCCTGGACCTGGCTCAAAACCTGCGTGGCGGCGTTCCAATGGCCACTCCAGTGTTCGACGGCGCCAAGGAAAGCGAAATCAAGGCCATGCTGAAACTGGCAGACCTGCCGGAAAGCGGCCAGATGCAGCTGACCGACGGCCGTACCGGCAACAAGTTCGAGCGCCCGGTTACCGTTGGCTACATGTACATGCTGAAGCTGAACCACTTGGTAGACGACAAGATGCACGCGCGTTCTACCGGTTCGTACAGCCTGGTTACCCAGCAGCCGCTGGGTGGTAAGGCGCAGTTCGGTGGTCAGCGTTTCGGGGAGATGGAGGTCTGGGCACTGGAAGCATACGGTGCCGCTTACACTCTGCAAGAAATGCTCACAGTGAAGTCGGACGATGTGAACGGCCGTACCAAGATGTACAAGAACATCGTGGATGGCGATCACCGTATGGAGCCGGGCATGCCCGAGTCCTTCAACGTGTTGATCAAGGAAATTCGTTCCCTCGGCATCGATATCGATCTGGAAACCGAATAACACGTGACGCGAATCGAGAGCGGGGCAACACTGCCCGCTCTCTGCTCCGCCAGGAGGAAAGGCCTTGAAAGACCTACTGAATTTGCTGAAAAACCAGGGTCAAGTCGAAGAGTTCGACGCCATCCGTATCGGATTGGCGTCGCCTGAGATGATCCGTTCGTGGTCGTTCGGCGAAGTTAAAAAGCCGGAAACCATTAACTACCGTACGTTCAAACCTGAGCGTGACGGCCTGTTCTGCGCCAAGATATTTGGCCCGGTAAAGGATTACGAGTGCCTGTGCGGTAAGTACAAGCGCTTGAAGCACCGCGGTGTGATCTGCGAGAAGTGCGGCGTTGAAGTCGCGCTGGCTAAAGTTCGTCGTGAGCGCATGGCGCACATCGAACTGGCCTCGCCAGTTGCCCACATCTGGTTCCTGAAATCGCTGCCGTCGCGTATCGGCTTGCTGATGGACATGACCCTGCGTGATATCGAACGCGTTCTCTACTTCGAGAGCTATGTCGTTATCGATCCAGGCATGACCACCCTTGAAAAAGGCCAGCTGCTGAACGACGAGCAGTACTTCGAAGCGCTGGAAGAGTTCGGTGACGATTTCGATGCCCGCATGGGTGCCGAAGCTGTCCGTGAGCTGCTGCACGCTATCGACCTGGAGCACGAGATTGGCCGTCTGCGTGAAGAAATTCCGCAAACCAACTCCGAAACCAAGATCAAGAAGCTGTCCAAGCGTCTGAAGTTGATGGAAGCCTTCCAGGGCTCCGGCAACCTTCCAGAATGGATGGTGCTGACCGTTCTGCCGGTTCTGCCGCCAGATCTGCGTCCACTGGTCCCGCTGGATGGCGGTCGCTTCGCGACTTCCGACCTCAACGATCTGTATCGTCGAGTGATCAACCGTAACAACCGCTTGAAGCGCCTGCTGGATCTGTCCGCTCCGGACATCATCGTGCGCAACGAAAAGCGTATGTTGCAGGAAGCCGTCGACGCACTGCTCGACAACGGTCGTCGTGGCCGCGCTATCACCGGTTCCAACAAGCGTCCTCTGAAATCCCTGGCTGACATGATCAAGGGTAAGCAAGGTCGTTTCCGTCAGAACTTGCTCGGTAAGCGTGTTGACTACTCCGGCCGTTCGGTAATTACCGTAGGTCCGACCCTGCGTCTGCACCAGTGCGGTCTGCCGAAGAAGATGGCTCTCGAGCTGTTCAAGCCGTTCATTTTCGGCAAGCTGGAAATGCGTGGTCTCGCTACCACCATCAAAGCAGCCAAGAAGATGGTCGAGCGCGAATTGCCAGAGGTTTGGGACGTTCTCGCTGAAGTGATTCGCGAACACCCGGTTCTTCTCAACCGTGCACCGACCCTTCACCGTCTGGGTATCCAGGCGTTTGAACCGGTACTGATCGAAGGTAAGGCTATCCAGCTGCACCCTCTGGTCTGCGCCGCGTACAACGCCGACTTCGACGGCGACCAAATGGCTGTGCACGTACCGCTGACACTGGAAGCCCAGTTGGAAGCGCGTGCGTTGATGATGTCGACCAACAACATTCTGTCGCCAGCCAACGGTGAGCCAATCATCGTTCCGTCGCAGGACGTTGTATTGGGCCTGTACTACATGACCCGTGAAGCGATCAACGCCAAAGGCGAAGGTCGTGTGTTCGCGGATCTGCAGGAAGTTGACCGTGTGTTCCGTGCCGGCGAAGCCGCACTGCACGCCAAGGTCAAAGTGCGGATCAACGAAACCGTCAACGACCGTGATGGCGGCAGCGTGACCAACACCCGTATCGTCGACACCACTGTCGGCCGTGCGCTGTTGTTCCAGGTTGTGCCAAAAGGTCTGTCGTACGACGTCGTCAACCTGCCGATGAAGAAAAAGGCGATCTCCAAGCTGATCAACCAGTGCTACCGCGTGGTTGGTCTGAAAGAGACCGTGATCTTCGCTGACCAGTTGATGTACACCGGTTTTGCCTATTCGACCATTTCCGGCGTTTCCATCGGTGTTAACGACTTCGTTATCCCGGATGAAAAAGCCCGCATCATCGGTGCAGCCACCGACGAAGTGAAAGAGATCGAAAGTCAGTATGCCTCCGGCCTGGTAACCCAGGGCGAGAAGTACAACAAAGTGATCGACCTTTGGTCCAAGGCGAACGACGAAGTTTCCAAGGCGATGATGGCCAACCTCTCGAAAGAGAAAGTCATCGACCGTCATGGCGTCGAAGTCGACCAAGAGTCTTTCAACTCGATGTACATGATGGCCGACTCGGGTGCGCGGGGTTCCGCAGCACAGATTCGTCAGCTGGCCGGTATGCGTGGCCTGATGGCCAAGCCGGACGGTTCCATCATTGAAACGCCGATCACCGCGAACTTCCGTGAAGGTTTGAGCGTACTCCAGTACTTCATCTCCACTCACGGTGCTCGTAAAGGTCTGGCGGATACCGCGTTGAAAACAGCGAACTCGGGTTACCTGACCCGTCGTCTGGTAGACGTGGCGCAAGACTTGGTTGTAACCGAGATCGATTGCGGCACCGAACACGGCCTGCTGATGACTCCGCACATTGAAGGCGGTGACGTTGTAGAGCCGCTGGGTGAGCGCGTATTGGGTCGTGTTATCGCCCGTGACGTATTCAAGCCAGGTACCGAGGACGTCATCGTTCCTGCCGGCACCCTGGTTGACGAGAAGTGGGTCGAGTTCATCGAGCTCAACAGCATCGACGAAGTGATCGTTCGTTCGCCGATCAGCTGCGAAACCCGTTTCGGTATCTGCGCCAAGTGCTACGGTCGCGACCTGGCTCGTGGTCACCAGGTGAACATCGGTGAAGCGGTCGGCGTTATCGCTGCCCAGTCCATCGGTGAGCCGGGTACCCAGCTGACGATGCGTACGTTCCACATCGGTGGTGCGGCAAGCCGGACCTCCGCAGCCGACAGCGTTCAGGTTAAGAACGGCGGTACCGTCCGTCTGCACAACCTGAAACACGTTGAGCGAGTGGACGGTCACCTGGTTGCCGTGTCCCGTTCCGGTGAGCTGGCTATCGCTGATGACTTCGGTCGTGAGCGCGAGCGTTACAAGCTGCCGTACGGTGCGGTAATTTCGGTTAAGGAAGGTGACAAGGTCGACGCTGGTGCCATCGTGGCCAAGTGGGATCCGCACACTCACCCGATCGTTACCGAAATGAAAGGTACCGTGACCTACGTGGGCATGGAAGAAGGCATCACGATCAAGCGTCAGACTGACGAATTGACCGGTATGACCAACATTGAAGTACTCGACGCCAAAGACCGTCCAGCTGCCGGTAAAGATATCCGTCCTGCTGTGAAGATGGTTGATGACAACGGCAAGGATCTGTTGCTGCCAGGCACTGACGTTATCGCTCAGTACTTCCTGCCAGCCAACGCCCTGGTCGGTGTGGCGGACGGCGCGAAGATCGCGATCGGTGATGTTATCGCTCGTATCCCGCAAGAAACTTCGAAGACCCGTGACATCACCGGTGGTCTGCCGCGTGTTGCGGACTTGTTCGAAGCTCGTCGTCCGAAAGAGGCCTCGATTCTGGCTGAAGTCAGCGGCACCATCGCGTTCGGTAAAGAAACCAAGGGCAAGCGCCGTCTGGTTATTACCCCGAACGACGGTAGCGATCCGTACGAAGAGCTGATTCCGAAGTGGCGTCACCTGAACGTGTTCGAAGGCGAACAGGTAAACCGCGGCGAAGTTATCTCCGACGGCCCAAGCGATCCGCACGACATCCTGCGTCTGCTGGGTGTGAGTGCGCTGGCCAAGTACATCGTCAACGAGATCCAGGACGTTTACCGTCTGCAAGGCGTGAAGATCAACGACAAGCACATCGAGACCATCCTGCGTCAGATGCTGCGTAAAGTTGAGATCGCTGAATCCGGCGATTCCAGTTTCATCAAGGGCGACCAGATGGAATTGACTCATGTTCTGGTAGAGAACGAACGTTTGAGCGGCGAAGACAAATTTGTCTCCAAGTTCACTCGCGTTCTGCTGGGTATCACCAAGGCGTCGTTGTCCACCGAATCGTTCATCTCGGCGGCTTCCTTCCAGGAAACCACCCGTGTACTGACCGAGGCGGCGGTTACCGGCAAGCGCGACTACCTGCGCGGCCTGAAAGAAAACGTGGTCGTGGGTCGTCTGATCCCGGCGGGTACCGGCCTGGCCTACCACAGCGAGCGTAAGCGCCGCCGTGATGCAGACAAGCCGTTGCGCGTAAGCGCCAGTGAAGTGGAAGCTGCACTGACCGAAGCGCTGAACTCGAGCGGTAACTGAGTTCTGCGGTAAATGAGCTGAGGCCCTGGTCACTCCGTTCATCGAATCGAGACAATTTGTCGAGGTTTGATGGGCGGGGAGGTCGGGGCCTTGCCTTGACTGGGGACAAGATCCTCTTTAGACTCTTGTACCCCTAAATTTGGCGGGAATTCGTTCCTGCCATTTTGCTTTTCTTGCAAGACAATAGCGTCGCAAGACAACAGTGGAGCTAGTAGATGGCAACTATCAACCAGCTGGTACGTCAGCCGCGTAAGCGTATCGTCGAGAAATCCGACGTGCCTGCGCTGCAGAACTGCCCGCAACGCCGTGGCGTGTGCACCCGTGTGTACACCACCACGCCGAAAAAACCTAACTCGGCACTGCGTAAAGTATGCCGTGTGCGCCTGACCAACGGTTTCGAGGTTTCCTCGTACATCGGCGGTGAAGGCCACAACCTGCAAGAGCACAGCGTGGTACTGATCCGCGGCGGTCGTGTAAAAGACTTGCCAGGTGTTCGTTACCACACCGTTCGCGGTTCGTTGGATACTTCCGGCGTTAAAGGTCGTAACCAGGGTCGTTCGAAGTACGGTACCAAGCGTCCGAAGTAATGGTCGCTTGCTGCAAAAAACTGATTTCTATTTTTCTGAGTCGATAAGAGTAAGGTCGGAGGCGTCCCGTAGTAATGGGCACCGATTCCGAGCGAACCTGAAGACCGTTTGAGGGCTTATCCATGCCAAGAAGACGCGTAGCAGCCAAGCGCGAAGTGCTTGACGATCCAAAATACGGAAGCCAAATCCTGGCCAAGTTCATGAACCACGTGATGGAAAGCGGCAAGAAAGCCGTTGCCGAGCGTATCGTTTATGGCGCGCTGGAAAAGGTTAAAGAACGCAAGAACAGCGACCCCCTGGAAATCTTCGAGAAAGCTCTCGACGCCATCGCTCCGCTGGTCGAAGTAAAGTCGCGCCGTGTAGGCGGTGCTACTTACCAGGTTCCGGTTGAAGTTCGTCCGTCCCGTCGTAACGCTCTGGCAATGCGCTGGTTGGTAGACTTCGCCCGTAAGCGCGGCGAGAAGTCTATGGCTCTGCGTTTGGCTGGCGAACTGTTGGACGCTGCCGAAGGTAAAGGTGCTGCAGTTAAGAAGCGTGAAGACGTGCACCGTATGGCTGAAGCTAACAAAGCTTTCTCGCACTACCGCTTCTAATTTTAGCGTCACTCAATTTGCGAGGGCTTTATGGCTCGTACTACACCGATTAATCGCTACCGTAACATTGGTATCGTTGCTCACGTGGATGCTGGTAAAACCACCACCACCGAGCGCGTCCTTTTTTACACTGGCAAAAGCCACAAGATGGGCGAGGTGCATGACGGCGCCGCGACCACCGACTGGATGGTTCAGGAGCAGGAGCGTGGTATTACCATTACTTCTGCTGCTATTACCGCCTTCTGGCAGGGTTCTGCTAAGCAGCACAAAGACCAATATCGCTTCAACGTCATTGACACCCCGGGTCACGTAGACTTCACCATTGAAGTTGAGCGTTCCCTGCGTGTACTCGACGGCGCGGTCGTTGTGTTCTGTGGCACTTCCGGCGTTGAGCCTCAGTCCGAAACCGTATGGCGTCAAGCCAACAAGTACGGTGTTCCACGTATCGTCTACGTGAACAAGATGGACCGTGCCGGCGCTAACTTCCTGCGCGTGATCGCTCAGATCAAGCAGCGTCTGGGTCACACCCCGGTGCCAATCCAGTTGGCTATCGGTTCCGAAGACAACTTCCAGGGTCAGATCGACCTGATGACCATGGAAGCGGTTTACTGGAACGATGCTGACAAGGGCATGACTCCACGTCGCGAAGCCATCCCTGCTGAACTGCAGGAGCTGGCTGAAGAGTGGCGCAGCAACATGGTTGAGGCTGCGGCCGAAGCCAGCGAAGAGCTGATGAACAAGTACCTCGAAGGCGAAGAGCTCACCATCGAGGAAATCAAGGCCGCTCTGCGTCAGCGTACTATCGCTGGCGAAATCGTCCTGGCTGTTTGCGGTTCTTCCTTCAAGAACAAAGGCGTTCCCCTGGTTCTCGACGCCGTTATCGACTACCTGCCGGCTCCAACCGACATTCCTGCCATCAAGGGTACTGACCCGGATGACGAGGAAAAGCAGATGGAGCGTCACGCAGACGACAACGAGCCGTTCTCGGCTCTGGCGTTCAAGATCGCTACCGACCCATTCGTGGGTACCTTGACCTTCGTCCGCGTTTACTCGGGCGTGTTGGCCTCCGGCGACGGCGTGATCAACTCGGTTAAAGGCAAGAAAGAGCGTGTGGGTCGTATGGTGCAAATGCACGCAAACGCCCGCGAAGAGATCAAGGAAGTGCGCGCTGGTGACATCGCGGCCTTGATCGGCATGAAGGACGTCACCACTGGTGAAACCTTGTGCAACGCTGACAAGCCAATCATCCTGGTTCGCATGGACTTCCCGGAGCCGGTTATTTCGGTTGCCGTAGAGCCTAAGACCAAGGATGACCAGGAAAAAATGGGTATTGCTCTGGGCAAACTTGCTCAGGAAGACCCGTCTTTCCGCGTTAAAACTGATGAAGAGACTGGTCAGACGATCATCTCTGGCATGGGCGAGTTGCACCTGGACATCCTGGTTGACCGGATGCGCCGTGAGTTCAACGTCGAAGCCAACATCGGTAAGCCTCAAGTTTCGTACCGTGAGCGCATCACGAAGAGCTGCGAAATTGAAGGCAAGTTCGTTCGTCAGTCCGGCGGTCGTGGCCAGTTCGGTCATTGCTGGATTCGTTTTGCTCCTGCTGACGAAGGTCAGGAAGGTCTGCAATTCCTGAACGAAGTAGTGGGTGGTGTGGTTCCTAAGGAATACATCCCGGCTATCCAGAAGGGTATCGAAGAGCAGATGAAGAACGGTGTTGTTGCCGGCTATCCGCTGATCGGCCTGAAGGCTACCGTGTTTGATGGTTCTTACCACGACGTCGACTCGAACGAGATGGCGTTTAAGGTGGCTGCTTCCATGGCGACCAAGCAACTGGCCCAGAAGGGTGGTGGTGAGTTGCTCGAGCCGATCATGGCGGTAGAGGTTGTTACGCCTGAAGACTATATGGGTGACGTGATGGGCGACCTGAACCGTCGTCGCGGCATGATTCTGGGTATGGAAGATACGGTTTCCGGTAAGGTTATCCGTGCTGAAGTTCCGTTGGGCGAGATGTTCGGTTATGCGACCGACGTTCGTTCGATGTCCCAGGGTCGCGCAAGCTACTCTATGGAATTCAAAAAATACAATACGGCTCCGTCGCACATCGTCGAAACCGTTACCAAAAAACAAGGCTGATTCAGTCCTTTAGGCAAGGAGTTAATTGTCGTGGCTAAAGAAAAATTTGATCGTTCCCTACCGCACGTAAACGTTGGCACCATCGGCCACGTTGACCACGGTAAAACCACTCTGACCGCTGCTCTGACTCGCGTCTGCTCCGAAGTTTTCGGTTCGGCCGTAGTTGAATTCGACAAGATCGACAGCGCACCAGAAGAAAAAGCTCGCGGTATCACCATCAACACCGCGCACGTCGAGTACAACTCGAACATTCGTCACTACGCTCACGTTGACTGCCCAGGTCACGCTGACTACGTGAAGAACATGATCACCGGTGCTGCCCAGATGGACGGCGCGATCCTGGTTTGCTCGGCCGCTGATGGTCCGATGCCACAAACCCGTGAGCACATCCTGCTGTCCCGTCAGGTAGGCGTTCCGTACATCGTGGTCTTCCTGAACAAGGCTGACCTGGTAGACGACGCTGAGCTGCTGGAACTGGTTGAGATGGAAGTTCGCGACCTGCTGTCCACCTATGACTTCCCAGGCGACGACACTCCGATCATCATCGGTTCTGCTCGTATGGCGCTGGAAGGCAAAGACGACAACGAAATGGGCACCACTGCCGTTCGTAAGCTGGTCGAAACTCTGGATACCTACATCCCAGAGCCAGAGCGTGCTATCGACAAGCCATTCCTGATGCCAATCGAAGACGTATTCTCGATCTCGGGTCGTGGTACTGTTGTGACTGGTCGTATCGAGCGCGGTATCGTTCGCGTTCAAGATGCACTGGAAATCGTTGGTCTGCGTGACACCACCACCACCACCTGCACCGGTGTTGAGATGTTCCGCAAGCTGCTCGACGAAGGTCGTGCTGGCGAGAACTGCGGCGTTCTGCTGCGTGGCACCAAGCGTGACGACGTTGAGCGTGGCCAGGTTCTGGTTAAGCCAGGTTCGGTTAAGCCGCACACCAAGTTCACCGCAGAAGTTTACGTTCTGAGCAAGGAAGAAGGCGGTCGTCACACTCCGTTCTTCAAGGGCTACCGTCCACAGTTCTACTTCCGTACTACTGACGTGACCGGTAACTGCGAGCTGCCAGAAGGCGTTGAAATGGTAATGCCAGGTGACAACATTCAGATGACTGTTACCCTGATCAAAACCATCGCAATGGAAGACGGTCTGCGCTTCGCTATCCGTGAAGGCGGCCGTACCGTTGGTGCTGGCGTTGTAGCTAAAATCATCGAGTAAGCATCTCTTTTGAGATAGCTTCGATGCTTTGAAAGGCCCCCGCTCAGCGGGGGCTTTTTTATTGGGTTGACACCTATATGGGGCGTCTATAGAATTGCGCCTCCTTTTAACGGGCGTATTGCGCTCGGTGGGAATAGCAGCCGGAGTCTGAAATCCAATGCAAAATCAGCAAATCCGTATCAGGTTGAAGGCTTTTGACCATCGCCTGATCGACCAATCCACCCAGGAAATCGTGGAAACCGCGAAACGTACTGGTGCTCAAGTGCGTGGTCCAATTCCACTGCCTACCCGTAAAGAGCGGTTCACCGTTCTGGTCTCCCCGCACGTCAACAAAGACGCGCGTGACCAGTACGAGATCCGTACTCATAAGCGCGTTCTGGACATCGTCCAGCCAACGGATAAAACCGTTGATGCACTTATGAAGCTTGATCTTGCGGCCGGTGTGGAAGTGCAGATCAGCCTCGGCTAAGACTCGGTCTTAGTCGTGTAACGCTCTGAAATGGGCGGCCATAGCGGGTGAAAGCCCCGTACACTCATGAGGTTTACAACATGACTATTGGTGTAGTCGGTCGTAAATGCGGTATGACCCGTATTTTCACCGAAGAAGGTGTCTCCATTCCGGTCACGGTCATTGAGATCGAGCCGAATCGCGTCACCCAGTTCAAAACTGAAGAGACCGATGGCTATCGTGCAGTGCAAGTCACTGTCGGCGAGCGTCGTGCTTCGCGTGTAACAGCAGCTCAGGCTGGCCACTTCGCTAAAGCGAACGTTGCCGCTGGTCGTACCGTAATGGAATTCCGCCTTGAAGAAGGCGAGTACCAGGCCGGCGATCTGATCAACGCTGAAATCTTCGCCGCTGGTCAACTGGTTGATGTAACCGGTCAGTCCAAGGGTAAAGGCTTCCAGGGTACGATCAAGCGTTGGAATTTCCGCGGGCAAGATAACACCCACGGTAACTCCGTATCCCACCGCGTTCCAGGCTCTATCGGCCAGTGCCAGACTCCTGGTCGTGTATTCAAGGGCAAAAAAATGTCCGGTCATATGGGCGCTGAGCGCGTGACCGTGCAGTCCCTCGAAGTAGTGCGCGTGGACGCTGAACGCAATCTGTTGTTGGTCAAGGGCGCTGTTCCTGGCGCTACTGGCGGCAACTTGGTTGTACGTCCAGCAGCCAAGGCTCGCGGTTAAGGGGAAGCTGACATGCAATTAAATGTAAATGACGCTCAAGCGATCGAAGTTTCCGAACTGACATTTGGCGGCGAATTCAACGAGACGCTGGTTCACCAAGCAGTCGTGGCCTACATGGCTGGCGGCCGTCAGGGTAGCAAGCAGCAGAAGACCCGTTCCGACGTTCGTGGTGGCGGTAAGCGCCCATGGCGTCAGAAAGGTACTGGCCGTGCTCGTGCCGGTACTATCCGTAGCCCAATCTGGCGTGGCGGCGGTACCACTTTCGCAGCTCGTCCTCAGGATCACTCGCAGAAGCTGAACAAGAAGATGTATCGCGCAGCAATGCGTTCCATCCTTGCTGAGCTGGTGCGTACTGATCGTCTGGTCGTGGTTCAGGATTTCGCCGTTGAAACGCCGAAAACCAAAGACCTGCTGGGCAAGCTGAACAACATGAGCCTGACCGACGTTCTGATCGTGTCGGACGCTGTTGATCAGAACCTGTACCTGGCTGCTCGTAACCTGCCACACGTAGATGTACGTGACGTGCAAGGTTCCGATCCAGTTAGTCTGATCGCATACGACAAGGTGTTGATCACCGTGTCGGCCGTGAAGAAATTCGAGGAGCTGCTGGGATGAACCAGGAACGCGTATTTAAAGTTCTGCTTGGCCCGCACGTTTCCGAGAAGGCTACGGTTCTGGCAGACAAGAAAGGCCAGTTCGTTTTCAAGGTTGCTACTGATGCAACCAAGCTGGAAATCAAGAAGGCCGTCGAAAGCCTGTTCAGCGTGAAAGTAGAGCGTGTTACTACCCTGAATGTTCTGGGTAAGAGCAAGCGCACTGCTCGCGGTCTGGGCAAGCGTAATGACTGGAAGAAGGCAGTTATCTCCCTTCAGCCAGGCCAAGATCTCGATTTCAGCAGCAGTGCTGAGTAAGGAAGGGGTGCATCATGGCAATCGTTAAATGCAAACCGACTTCCCCTGGCCGCCGTTTTGTGGTCAAGGTGGTCAACCAGGAGCTGCATAAAGGCGCTCCTCACGCACCGCTGCTCGAGAAGAAGTCGAAGTCTGGTGGTCGTAACAACAATGGCCGTATTACCACTCGTCACATCGGTGGTGGTCATAAGCAGCATTATCGTCTGGTCGATTTCCGTCGCAACGACAAAGATGGCATCGCTGCCACTGTCGAGCGTATCGAATACGATCCAAACCGTACTGCTCACATCGCTCTGCTGCTGTACGCAGATGGCGAGCGTCGCTACATCATCGCCCCTAAAGGCGTGAGCGCTGGCGACCAGCTGATCGCAGGTGCCCTGGCACCGATCAAGCCGGGCAACGCTCTGCAACTGCGTAACATTCCAGTTGGTAGCACCGTACACGGCATCGAATTGAAGCCAGGTAAAGGCGCTCAGATCGCTCGTTCCGCTGGTGCTTCGGCTCAGCTGATCGCTCGTGAAGGCGTGTACGTTACCCTGCGTCTGCGTTCCGGTGAAATGCGTAAAGTCCTGGCTGAATGCCGTGCGACCCTGGGCGAAGTCTCGAACTCCGAGCACAGCCTGCGTTCGCTGGGTAAAGCTGGTGCCAAACGCTGGCGTGGCGTTCGCCCAACCGTTCGTGGTGTTGCCATGAACCCGGTTGACCACCCACATGGTGGTGGTGAAGGTCGTACCTCTGGTGGTCGTCATCCGGTATCGCCATGGGGCTTCCCGACTAAGGGCGCGAAGACTCGTGGTAATAAGCGTACCGACAAAATGATCGTCCGTCGTCGCAAGTAAATAGAGGGATACGACAGTGCCACGTTCTCTGAAAAAAGGTCCTTTTATCGATCTTCACCTACTGAAGAAGATCGAAGTGGCGGCGGAAAAGAACGATCGCAAACCGGTGAAAACCTGGTCGCGTCGTTCGATGATCCTGCCACAAATGGTCGGTCTGACCATCGCAGTACACAACGGTCGTCAGCACGTCCCAGTTCTCGTGAACGAAGACATGGTCGGCCACAAACTGGGCGAGTTCGCCGGTACCCGCACTTATCGCGGGCACGTGGCAGACAAGAAAGCCAAGCGTTAAGGGGTTAGGAAATGGAAGTAGCCGCTAAGTTGTCGGGCGCTCGAATCTCCGCCCAGAAAGCCCGCTTGGTCGCCGACCAGATCCGCGGGAAGAAGGTGGGCGAAGCGCTCAACCTGTTGGCTTTCAGCAGTAAGAAAGCCGCCGAGATCATGAAGAAAGTGCTGGAGTCGGCCGTAGCCAACGCCGAGCATAACGAAGGCGCAGACGTTGATGACCTGAAGGTCAGCACCGTTTTCGTCAACGAAGGGCGTTCGCTGAAGCGCATCATGCCACGTGCCAAAGGCCGTGCTGATCGCATCGTCAAGCGGTCTTGCCATATCACTGTCAAGGTTGCTGACAAGTAACGGAGTCGAAGAGATGGGTCAGAAAGTACATCCCATTGGCATTCGCCTGGGAATCGTCAAGGAGCACACCTCCGTCTGGTACGCAGACGGTCGGACTTATGCGGACTATTTGCTCGCAGATCTGAAGGTGCGTGAGTATCTCCAAGACAAACTAAAAAGCGCGTCCGTAAGCCGTATCGATATCCATCGTCCGGCTCAAACTGCACGCATCACCATCCACACCGCTCGTCCAGGTATCGTTATCGGGAAGAAAGGTGAAGATGTTGAGAAACTGCGTCAGGACCTGACCAAGCAAATGGGTGTGCCTGTGCACATCAATATCGAAGAGATCCGCAAGCCGGAGCTCGACGGTATGCTGGTTGCGCAGAGCGTAGCTCAGCAGCTGGAGCGTCGCGTAATGTTCCGTCGCGCTATGAAGCGCGCTGTACAGAACGCCATGCGCATTGGTGCCAAAGGCATCAAAATCCAAGTGAGCGGTCGTCTCGGCGGTGCTGAAATCGCACGTACTGAATGGTATCGCGAAGGTCGTGTGCCATTGCACACCCTGCGTGCCGACATCGACTATGCCAACTACGAAGCTCACACCACCTACGGTGTGATCGGTGTAAAGGTTTGGATCTTCAAAGGCGAAGTAATTGGTGGTCGCCAAGAAGAACTGAAACCACAAGCACCAGCGCCTCGTAAAAAAGCTGCTAAGTAAGGGGTACGCCAAATGTTGCAACCAAAGCGTACGAAGTTCCGCAAGCAAATGACTGGTCACAACCGTGGCCTGGCATTGCGCGGTAGCAAAGTCAGCTTCGGCGAGTTCGCGCTGAAGTCTGTAGCTCGTGGTCGTCTCACCGCTCGTCAGATCGAGTCAGCGCGTCGTGCTCTGACCCGTCACGTAAAACGTGGTGGCAAGATCTGGATCCGTGTATTCCCGGACAAGCCGATCTCCAAAAAACCTCTCGAGGTTCGGATGGGTAAAGGTAAGGGTAACGTGGAATACTGGGTTGCCCAGATTCAGCCAGGCAAAGTCCTGTATGAAATCGAGGGTGTTTCTGAAGAGCTGGCGCGTGAGGCTTTCGCCCTGGCTGCTGCAAAGCTGCCGCTCGCCACCTCCTTTGTTAAACGGACGGTGATGTGATGAAAGCGAATGAACTTCGTGAAAAATCCGCACAGCAGCTGAACGAGCAACTGCTCGGCTTGCTGCGCGACCAGTTCAATCTGCGTATGCAGAAAGCAACTGGCCAGTTGGGGCAGTCTCATCTGCTCTCGCAAGTTAAGCGTGACATCGCTCGCGTGAAGACTGTGCTCAACCAGCAGGCAGGTAAGTAATCATGGCTGAAGCCGAAAAAACTGTCCGTACGCTGACTGGCCGTGTTGTCAGCGACAAGATGGACAAAACCATCACCGTTCTGATCGAGCGTCGCGTTAAGCACCCGATCTACGGTAAATACGTTAAGCGTTCGACTAAGCTGCACGCGCACGACGAAACCAATCAGTGCCACATCGGCGACAAAGTCACTATTCGTGAAACTCGTCCTTTGGCCAAGACCAAGTCTTGGGCGCTGGTTGATGTTCTCGAACGCGCTGTGGAAGTCTAAGGACTAGGGGTCGGAGAAATTATATGATTCAGACTCAATCCATGCTCGATGTGGCCGATAACAGCGGCGCTCGCCGTGTTATGTGCATCAAGGTGCTGGGTGGCTCCCATCGTCGTTACGCTGGTATCGGTGACATCATCAAAGTTACCGTGAAGGAAGCAATTCCTCGCGGTAAAGTGAAAAAAGGCCAAGTGATGACTGCTGTTGTAGTCCGCACTCGTCACGGCGTACGTCGTGCTGATGGCTCCATTATCCGCTTTGATGGCAACGCTGCTGTTCTTCTGAACAACAAGCAAGAGCCAATCGGCACCCGTATCTTTGGGCCAGTGACCCGTGAACTTCGTACTGAGAAGTTCATGAAGATCGTCTCGCTCGCCCCAGAAGTGCTGTAAGGAGATCCGACATGCAAAAGATTCGTCGTGACGACGAGATCATCGTGATCGCCGGCAAAGACAAAGGTAAGCGCGGTAAGGTGCTGAAGGTTCTTGCTGACAACCGTCTGGTTGTTGGTGGTCTGAACCTGGTCAAGCGTCATACCAAGCCTAACCCGATGTCGGGCGTACAAGGCGGTATCGTCGAGAAAGAAGCGCCACTGCACGCTTCTAACGTCGCCATCTTCAACGGCGAAACCAACAAGGCTGACCGCGTTGGTTTCAAAGTAGAAGACGGTAAGAAAATTCGTGTCTTCAAGTCGACCCAAAAAGCGGTTGATGCTTGAACACTGCTAGGTAGAAGACCATGGCACGACTAAAAGAGATTTACCGGAAGGAAATCGCTCCGAAACTTAAGGAAGAACTTAAGCTTTCGAACGTGATGGAAGTTCCGCGCGTTACCAAAATCACCCTGAACATGGGTCTGGGCGAAGCGATCGGCGACAAAAAAGTCATCGAGCACGCTGTAGCTGACCTGGAAAAGATCACCGGCCAGAAAGTCGTTGTGACCTACGCTCGCAAATCCATCGCTGGCTTTAAAGTCCGTGAAGGTTGGCCGATCGGCGTCAAAGTGACCCTGCGCCGTGAGCGTATGTACGAGTTCCTGGATCGTCTGCTGTCGATCTCCCTGCCTCGGGTTCGCGACTTCCGCGGCCTGAATGCCAAGTCCTTCGATGGTCGTGGCAACTACAGCATGGGCGTGAAAGAGCAGATCATCTTCCCGGAAATCGACTACGACAAGATCGATGCTCTCCGCGGTCTGGACATCACCCTGACCACCACTGCCAAGAACGATGATGAAGGCCGCGCTCTGCTGCGTGCGTTCAAATTCCCGTTCCGCAACTGATTGGAGTAGGACCATGGCCAAGATGAGCATGAAAAACCGCGAGCTGAAGCGTCAGCTCACGGTTGCCAAGTACGCCAAGAAGCGTGCAGCACTGAAAGCTATCATCGTTGATCTGAACGCAAGTCCAGAAGCGCGTTGGGAAGCTACAGTTGCCCTGCAGAAGCAGCCACGTGACGCAAGCGCCTCGCGCATGCGTAACCGCTGCCGCCTGACCGGTCGTCCACACGGCGTTTACCGCAAGTTCGGCCTTGGCCGTAACAAACTGCGTGAAGCGGCAATGCGTGGTGACGTACCAGGTCTGGTTAAAGCCAGCTGGTAAGTACTGTCAAAGTCTCGGTGCAAGGGTTCGCAAGAACCTGACCACCGGTGGCCTTGAATCTGGATCAAGCCCCTTTTGGGGCTTGATTCATTTCTGGGGTGTGTCTAGAATACCCGGCTCGCCTGAGCCCGTGTTTTTTATACCCGGAGATTCTCGGCGACACGTAGTAGCCGCAAGGCTAATTTTTCTGTATTAGGAGCGTCTAGCCCATGAGTATGCAGGACCCGTTAGCGGACATGCTAACTCGAATCCGTAATGCCCAGATGGCTGAAAAGTCCGTCGTAAGCATGCCATCTTCCACGTTGAAGGTAGCTGTTGCCAAAGTCCTGAAGGACGAAGGTTACATCGCGGGTTATCAGATCAGCAGCGAAACAAAACCACTGCTGTCTATCGAGCTGAAATACTTCGAAGGCCGTCCGGTTATCGAAGAAGTGAAGCGCGTTAGCCGTCCAGGCCTGCGTCAGTACAAGTCCGTCGATGATCTGCCAAAAGTTCGTGGCGGTCTCGGTGTGTCTATCGTCTCCACCAACAAGGGTGTGATGACTGATCGTGCTGCGCGCGCTGCCGGTGTCGGCGGCGAAGTTCTTTGCACTGTGTTCTAAGGGGGGATAAGCATGTCTCGCGTCGCTAAGAACCCCGTTAAGCTGCCAGCCGGCGTCGAAGTAAAATTCGCAGGCCAACAGCTTTCGGTGAAGGGTGCCAAGGGCACTCTCGAACTGAATATCCATTCGTCCGTTGAGATCGTTGAAGAAGCTGGTGAGCTGCGTTTCGCTGCTCGCAATGGCGATCAACAAACTCGCGCAATGGCTGGTACCACTCGTGCGTTGGTAAACAACATGGTCCAAGGCGTAAGCCAAGGCTTCGAGCGCAAGCTCCAGCTGGTCGGTGTTGGTTACAAAGCGCAAGCAAAAGGCACAGTGCTGAACCTGGCTCTTGGCTTCTCGCATCCAGTGGATTACGAACTGCCGGAAGGCATCACCGCTGAGACTCCTAGCCAGACCGATATCCTGATCAAGGGCATCGACAAGCAGCTGGTAGGTCAAGTGGCCGCCGAGATCCGCGACTTCCGTCCACCAGAGCCGTACAAAGGCAAAGGTGTGCGCTACGCGGACGAAGTCGTCCGTCGTAAAGAAGCCAAGAAGAAGTAGGGCATAGCAAATGACCGACAAAAAAGTTACTCGACTGCGTCGCGCTCGCAAAGCACGCCTGAAAATGCACGAACTCGAAGTCGTGCGTCTCTGCGTGTTCCGCTCTTCGCAGCACATCTACGCCCAGGTCATTTCGGCCGACGGCAACAAAGTCCTGGCAAGCGCCTCGACTTTGGATAAAGAACTGCGTGATGGCGCCACTGGCAACATCGACGCGGCCACTAAGGTTGGCCAGCTGGTCGCTACGCGTGCTAAGGCCGCTGGCGTCTCGCAGGTGGCTTTCGACCGCTCTGGCTTCAAGTACCACGGCCGCGTTAAAGCGCTGGCTGATGCTGCTCGTGAAGCTGGGCTGGAGTTCTAAGTTATGTCAAATAACGACCAAAAGCGCGACGAAGGCTACATCGAGAAGCTGGTTCAAGTTAACCGCGTAGCCAAAACCGTTAAAGGCGGCCGTATCTTCACTTTCACCGCGTTGACCGTGGTTGGTGATGGTAAAGGGCGTGTTGGCTTCGGCCGTGGCAAGTCGCGTGAAGTGCCTGCTGCGATCCAGAAGGCAATGGAAGCTGCTCGCCGCAACATGATCCAGGTTGATCTGAACGGCACCACCCTGCAGTACGCAATGAAGTCCGCCCACGGCGCTTCGAAGGTGTACATGCAGCCTGCTTCTGAAGGTACCGGTATCATCGCTGGCGGCGCAATGCGTGCCGTTCTCGAAGTTGCTGGCGTTCAGAACGTTCTGGCCAAGTGCTATGGCTCGACTAACCCGGTAAACGTGGTTCACGCCACTTTCAAGGGTTTGAAAGCAATGCAGTCTCCTGAATCCATTGCCGCCAAGCGTGGCAAAAGCGTCAAGGAGATCTTCTGATCATGGCTACCGTTAAAGTTACGCTGATCAAAAGCATGACCGGCCGCATCCCTAACCACAAACTGTGCGTTAAGGGTCTGGGTCTGCGTCGCATCGGTCACACTGTAGAAGTCCAGGATACTCCCGAGAATCGTGGGATGATCAACAAGGCTTACTACATGCTGCGTGTCGAGGGTTAATCGATGAAACTCAATGATCTGAGTCCAGCGCCGGGTTCCCGTCGCGAAAAGCATCGTCCGGGCCGTGGTATCGGTAGTGGTTTGGGTAAGACTGGTGGCCGTGGTCACAAAGGTCAGACTTCCCGCTCCGGTGGCACCATTGCTCCAGGCTTTGAAGGCGGTCAACAGCCGCTGCATCGTCGCCTGCCGAAGTTCGGTTTCGTTTCCCTGAAGGCCATGGACCGCGCAGAAGTGCGTCTGTCCGAGCTGGCTAAAGTGGAAGGCGACATCGTCACCGTGCAGTCCCTGAAAGATGCCAACGTGATCAACGTCAACGTACAGCGTGTGAAAATCATGCTGTCCGGTGAAGTGACTCGCGCTGTCACTATCGGCAAGGGAATCGGCGCCACCAAAGGTGCGCGTGCGGCTATCGAAGCAGCTGGCGGCAAGTTCGAGGAATAAATGGCTAAGCAAGGTGCTCTCTCTGCGCTCGGCAAAGGCGGTATGTCTGAACTTTGGGCTCGTCTGCGTTTTCTGTTCCTGGCGATTATCGTCTACCGAATAGGCGCACACATCCCGGTTCCAGGTATCAACCCGGACCGACTCGCGGACCTGTTTCGACAGAATGAGGGGACCATTCTTAGCTTGTTCAACATGTTTTCCGGCGGCGCGCTGGAGCGGATGAGCATTTTTGCACTGGGGATCATGCCGTACATCTCGGCATCGATCATCATGCAACTGATGACCGCCGTCAGCCCGCAGCTGGAGCAGTTGAAGAAGGAAGGTGAAGCTGGCCGTCGCAAGATCAGCCAGTACACCCGCTACCTCACCGTCGTTCTTGCTCTTGTCCAGGCCATTGGCATGTCCATTGGTCTGGCAGGGCAGGGCGTTTCGTTCACTGGTGACTTTAGCTTCCATTTCGTCGCAGTAACCACTTTTGTGGCTGGTGCGATGTTCATGATGTGGCTGGGTGAGCAGATTACTGAGCGTGGTGTTGGCAACGGTATCTCGATGTTGATTTTTTCGGGTATCGTCGCCGGTCTTCCGAGAGCGATCGGGCAGTCTTTCGAGTCTGCGCGTCAGGGTGATATCAATATCTTCGCCCTGGTTGCCATCGGTTTGCTGGCAGTAGCGATTATCGGTTTCGTGGTGTTCATTGAGCGTGGTCAGCGTCGTATTGCTGTTCACTACGCCAAGCGTCAGCAGGGCCGCAAGGTCTTCGCTGCGCAGACCAGCCACTTGCCGCTGAAGGTGAACATGGCCGGTGTTATCCCGGCTATTTTCGCGAGCAGCATCTTGCTGTTCCCGGCTTCGTTGGGTGCCTGGTTCGGCCAGTCTGAAGGTATGGGCTGGTTGCAGGACATCTCGCAGTCGATCGCTCCTGGTCAGCCGTTGAATATTCTGCTGTTTAGTGCAGGGATTATTTTCTTCTGCTTCTTCTATACGGCGTTGATGTTCAATCCGAAAGACGTAGCGGAGAACCTGAAGAAGTCCGGTGCCTTTATTCCGGGTATCCGTCCAGGTGAGCAGTCTGCGCGCTACATTGATGGCGTTCTGACTCGTTTGACCCTGTTCGGTGCTCTTTACATGACGGCCGTCTGCCTGTTGCCCCAGTTCCTGGTGGTTGCAGCGAACGTACCGTTCTACCTTGGCGGGACCTCGTTGCTGATCGTCGTCGTGGTTGTGATGGACTTCATGTCCCAAGTACAATCGCACCTCGTTTCGCACCAGTACGAATCCCTGATGAAGAAAGCCAACCTGAAGGGTTACGGCAGCGGCATGCTGCGCTGACCCATAAGGTTCGAGGAGTTGGTGATGAAAGTTCGTGCATCGGTGAAAAAGCTGTGCCGTAACTGCAAGATTATTCGCCGCGAAGGTGTTGTTCGAGTAATTTGCAGCGCGGAACCGCGTCACAAACAGCGCCAAGGCTGAGTGTGATTGTGCTTCAAGCCCGGCAGCTAGTGCGCTGCCGGGTTGATTATTTGTTATTACAGCGATATTATCTCGCGCCCTATTTCTTGGCTTCCGGGGCGTAGGTAGCTGTCAATTGGAGTCCCACTGAATGGCCCGTATTGCAGGCGTTAACATTCCAGATAACAAGCATACTGTTATCTCGCTGACCTACATCTATGGTGTTGGTCGCACTACTGCACAGAAAATTTGTGCAGAGACTGGGGTAAACCCAGCCGCAAAGATCAAGGATCTGAGCGACGAGCAGATTGAACAGCTGCGTGGCGAAGTGGCGAAGTTCACCACTGAAGGTGACCTGCGTCGCGAAATCAACATGAAAATCAAGCGCTTGATGGACCTCGGTTGCTATCGCGGTCTGCGTCATCGTCGTGGTCTTCCAGTACGCGGTCAGCGTACCAAGACCAACGCGCGTACCCGTAAAGGTCCGCGTAAGCCGATCCGCAAGTAATCGCCCCAGCGAATCGACAGGAAAATTATCATGGCAAAACCTGCTGCTCGTCCTCGTAAAAAAGTTAAAAAGACAGTGGTTGATGGCATCGCCCACATCCATGCTTCTTTTAACAACACCATCGTGACCATTACCGACCGTCAAGGTAACGCTCTTTCCTGGGCTACCTCCGGTGGTTCGGGTTTCCGCGGTTCCCGCAAGTCCACCCCGTTCGCTGCTCAAGTAGCTGCTGAACGTGCTGGTCAAGCTGCGCTGGAATACGGCCTGAAAAACCTCGACGTAAACGTCAAAGGTCCAGGTCCAGGTCGTGAATCCGCAGTCCGCGCTTTGAACGGCTGTGGCTACAAGATCGCCAGCATCACCGACGTGACGCCTATCCCGCACAACGGGTGCCGTCCGCCGAAGAAGCGCCGCGTGTAATCCAGGAGATTGTAAAGAATGGCTCGTTACATTGGTCCAAAATGCAAACTCGCTCGTCGCGAAGGCACCGATCTCTTCCTGAAGAGCGGCGTGCGCGCGATCGAATCGAAGTGCAACATTGAAGCAGCACCTGGTATCCACGGCCAACGCCGCGGTCGCCAGTCCGATTACGGCACCCAACTGCGTGAAAAGCAGAAGGTCCGTCGTATCTACGGCGTTCTCGAGCGTCAATTCAGCGGCTACTACAAAGAAGCAGCTGGCAAGAAAGGTGCAACCGGTGAAAACCTGCTGCAACTGCTCGAATGCCGTCTGGACAACGTTGTATACCGTATGGGCTTTGGTTCGACTCGTGCCGAATCCCGTCAGCTGGTATCGCACAAGTCGATCAGCGTAAACGGTCAGACCGTTAACGTTCCGTCCTACCAGGTTCGTGCTGGTGACGTGGTTGCTGTTCGCGAGAAAGCAAAAAACCAACTTCGCATTGTCCAAGCTCTCGATCTGTGTGCCCAACGTGGCCGCGTAGAATGGGTAGAAGTAGACACTGAGAAGAAGTCGGGCGTTTTCAAGAACGTTCCAGCTCGCAGTGATCTGTCCGCCGACATCAACGAAAGCCTGATTGTCGAGCTCTACTCCAAGTAAGGGCTAGAAAATAGGTGCATCCATGCAGATTTCGGTAAATGAGTTCCTGACACCCCGCCACATTGATGTGCAGGTTGTCAGTCCAACCCGCGCCAAGATCACGCTCGAGCCTCTCGAGCGTGGCTTTGGCCACACCCTGGGCAACGCGCTGCGCCGCATCCTGTTGTCCTCAATGCCCGGCTGTGCAGTAGTCGAGGCCGAGATTGACGGTGTGCTCCACGAGTACAGCGCCATCGAAGGTGTACAGGAAGACGTAATTGAAATCCTGTTGAACCTTAAAGGTCTGGCTATCAAGCTGCACGGCCGTGACGAAGTTACGCTGACCTTGTCGAAGAAGGGTTCGGGGGTGGTTACCGCTGCCGATATTCAGCTGGATCATGATGTCGAGATCGTTAATCCCGATCACGTAATCGCTAACCTGGCGTCTAACGGCGCCCTGAACATGAAGCTCGTAGTAGCTCGTGGTCGTGGTTATGAACCGGCAGACTCGCGTCAGAGCGATGAAGACGAAAGCCGCAGCATCGGTCGCTTGCAGCTTGACTCTTCGTTCAGCCCGGTTCGCCGTATCGCATACGTGGTGGAAAACGCCCGTGTCGAGCAGCGTACTAACCTGGACAAGCTGGTTATTGATCTGGAAACCAACGGTACCCTGGATCCTGAAGAGGCTATCCGCCGTGCTGCAACCATTCTGCAACAGCAGTTGGCTGCGTTCGTCGACCTCAAGGGTGACAGTGAGCCAGTGGTTGTCGAGCAGGAAGACGAGATCGATCCGATCCTGCTTCGCCCGGTTGACGATCTGGAACTGACTGTACGTTCGGCTAACTGCCTTAAGGCGGAAAACATCTACTACATCGGCGACCTGATTCAGCGTACCGAAGTAGAGCTGTTGAAGACTCCGAACCTGGGCAAGAAATCCTTGACTGAAATCAAGGACGTTCTGGCCTCCCGCGGTCTGTCCCTCGGCATGCGCCTCGACAACTGGCCGCCTGCAAGTCTTAAGAAGGACGACAAGGCGACTGCCTGATCGTCGTAATCACCGAACGTAGTGTTTGGTAAGGAATGAACCATGCGTCATCGTAAAAGTGGTCGTCACCTGAGCCGCACCAGCTCGCACCGCAAGGCCATGTTCCAAAACATGGCGGTGTCGCTGTTCGAGCACGAGCTGATCAAAACTACTCTGCCAAAAGCTAAAGAACTGCGCCGCGTTGCCGAGCCGCTGATCACTTTGGCCAAGACAGATAGCGTTGCTAACCGCCGTTTGGCTTTCGACCGTACCCGTTCGAAAGCTATCGTTGGTAAGCTCTTCAACGACCTGGGCAAGCGTTACGCTACCCGTGAGGGTGGCTACCTGCGCATCCTCAAGTGCGGTTTCCGCGCTGGCGACAACGCGCCTATGGCGTACGTCGAGTTGGTTGATCGTGCTACTGCTGGCGAAGCTGTATCCGCCGAGTAAGACGTCAGTCTGAAACAAAAAACCGGGCCTAGTGCCCGGTTTTTTGTGCCTGAAAGTAAAGCGCGCTGCGTACAAGCTTTTAACCGCTTCAAGTGGTCATCATGGGTCGGGGATGATCATTAGTAATTTTCTATCGATGCCTACAGGTTAATGAATTTGTAGGTGTCAGATTGATGATCAATACTCCCTCTCAGCCGATTAGCCGGCAGTTCAAGACCGACAGAGGAAGGAAGATCACATGAGCCAAAACAACACGCTAACAACTGCCAGTGGCGCTCCTGTCGCCGACAACCAGAATTCCCGCTCCGCCGGCCCTCGCGGCCCATTGCTGCTCGACGACTTCCACCTGCTCGAGAAGCTTGCCCACTTCAACCGTGAAAATATCCCGGAGCGTCGTGTGCACGCGAAGGGTTCAGGTGCTTACGGTACGTTTACCGTCACCCGCGATATCACCCAATACACCAATGCCAAGCTATTTGAGGCTGTCGGTAAGCAAACGCCAACCTTCCTGCGATTCTCCACTGTCGGTGGTGAGCGCGGTTCGGCAGACACCGAACGTGATCCTCGTGGCTTCGCGCTGAAGTTCTATACCGAAGAAGGCAACTGGGACATTGTTGGCAACAACACGCCGGTATTCTTCATTCGCGACCCACTCAAGTTCCCGGACTTTATCCACACTCAAAAGCGCCTGCCACAAAGCAACCTCAAAAGTGCACAGGCGATGTGGGACTTCTGGTCGCACTCTCCGGAAGCGTTACACCAGGTCACCATTCTGTTCTCCGACCGGGGCATTCCCGACGGCTATCGTCACATGCACGGCTTCGGCAGCCACACTTACAGCCTGATCAACGCCACGGGCGAGCGTCATTGGGTGAAGTGGCACTACAAGACCCAACAAGGCATCAAGAATCTTGCACCTGCAGAGGCGGCGCGGCTGGCGGGTACCGATCCTGATTACGCCCAGCGCGACTTGTTCGAAGCGATCGAGCGAGGCGAGTTCCCAAAATGGCGCGTGTGCATCCAGATCATGACCGAGGCCCAGGCTTGCGCGCACTATGAGAATCCGTTCGACGTGACTAAAACCTGGTCGCAGAAGGAATTCCCGTTGATCGAAGTGGGTGAGTTGGAGCTCAATCGAAATCCACTGAACTACTTCGCCGAGGTCGAGCAAGCTGCGTTTGGCCCAAGTAACATGGTGCCCGGTGTAGGTCTGTCGCCAGATCGCATGCTGCAAGGTCGGGTATTCGCTTACGCTGATGCGCACCGCTACCGTATCGGTACCAATCACCAGCAATTGCCGGTGAATGCGCCGCGCAGTCCGGTGAACACCTATCAGCGCGATGGCTCGATGGCGTTTGGCAGCAATGGTGGTGCGGCGCCCAACTACGAGCCCAATAGCTATATCGAGTCGCCAAAGCAGGCGCCCCGTTATGCTGAACCTGCATTGGCATTAAGCGGCGCAGCTGATCGTTATGATCATCGCAAAGACACCGACTATTACAGTCACGCTGGCGCACTGTACCGATTGATGAATGACGAACAGAAAGCGTTGCTGGTCCACAACATTGCGGGCGCAATGGCGGGGGTCTCAAGCGACGTCGTCGACCGTCAACTGCAGCATTTCTTCAAGGCCGATCCGGCGTATGGAGAAGCAATTGCAACGCTGCTCAACGTACAGCTTAACGAAGTCTAAATGAGAAGCAGAACCGCCCTTATTAGGGCGGTTTTTGCGTTATTTAAGCTGCTTTTCTCAGAATATCTTCGCTTTTATTGCGTGCGGCGAGTGACGTTGTGGTCATGTTGGTTCAAACTACAGACTTTCAAGCAGGGAGATGTAGGGCGATGCAAGGCCACCCAGACGTTATCGATTACCTCAACACGTTGCTGACCGGCGAACTGGCCGCGCGTGATCAATATTTCGTCCACTCGCGGATGTATGAGGACTGGGGTTTCACCAAGCTCTACGAACGAATCAACCACGAGATGGAAGAAGAAGCAGGGCACGCTGATGCACTGATGCGCCGGATTCTGATGCTCGAAGGCACGCCGCGCATGCGTCCGGACGATCTGGATGTCGGCACCACGGTTACTGAAATGCTCGAAGCGGACTTGCGCCTGGAATACAAGGTTCGGGCCGCGCTGTGCAAGGGCATCAAGCTCTGCGAACAGCACAAGGACTATGTCAGCCGCGAAATGCTGCGGGTCCAACTGCATGACACCGAAGAAGATCACACCTATTGGCTTGAAAAGCAGCTTGGCCTGATCAAGTTGATCGGTCTCGAGAATTACCTGCAATCCCACACCTGATTGCGGCGAATACAAAAAAGCCCCTGTCACCGATGAAGTGACAGGGGCTTTTTCGTGGGGGCCCAGTTAAGCCCTGTCACGCTCCAGCAGGGGCTTGAGGTAATAACCGGTATGGGATTGCTTCATCTCTGAAACCTCTTCCGGCGTGCCAACGGCAATGATCTGCCCGCCCTTGGAACCGCCCTCCGGGCCCAGGTCCACCAGCCAGTCAGCGGTCTTGATGACGTCTAGGTTGTGCTCGATCACCACCACCGTATTGCCGTGGTCGCGCAGACGGTGCAACACATCCAGCAGTTGCTGGATGTCCGCAAAGTGCAGCCCGGTAGTTGGCTCGTCGAGGATGTACAGGGTCTTGCCAGTGTCACGCTTGGACAGTTCGCGCGACAGTTTGACCCGCTGGGCCTCACCACCGGACAGTGTGGTCGCCGATTGTCCCAGCTTGATGTACGACAAGCCGACGTCCATCAGAGTTTGCAGTTTGCGCGCCAAAGCCGGCACCGCATCGAAGAACTCCCGGGCCTCCTCGATGGTCATCTCGAGGGTTTCATGAATGCTCTTGCCCTTGTATTTGATCTCAAGGGTTTCGCGGTTGTAGCGCTTGCTCTTGCACACATCGCACGGCACATAGATATCCGGCAGGAAGTGCATTTCCACCTTGATCAGGCCATCACCCTGACAAGCTTCGCAGCGTCCGCCCTTCACGTTGAAGGAGAAGCGCCCGGGGCCATAACCGCGCGATCGTGATTCCGGTACGCCGGCAAAAAGCTCACGAATCGGTGTGAACAGACCGGTGTAGGTGGCCGGGTTGGAGCGTGGGGTACGACCAATGGGGCTCTGGTCGATGTCGACGACCTTATCCAGATGCTCCAGGCCCTTGATGCTGTCGTGAGCAGCCGCTTCCAGGGTGGTTGCACCGTTGAGCGCCGTGGCACTCAACGGAAAGAGCGTGTTGTTGATCAGTGTCGACTTGCCTGAGCCGGACACGCCGGTCACGCAGGTCAGCAGGCCGATGGGAATATCCAGGTCTACGTTGCGCAGGTTATTGCCACGGGCGCCCTTGAGCGTCAGCGACAGCTTCTTGTTGCGCGGTGTGCGCTTGGCCGGCACCGCGATCTTCACGCGGCCCGAGAGGTACTTGCCGGTCAGGGAGTCGGGATGTGCCATTACCTCGGCCGGCGTACCTTCAGCAACGATGTGTCCGCCGTGAACCCCCGCACCAGGGCCGATATCCACCACATAGTCGGCCAGGCGAATCGCGTCTTCATCGTGCTCTACCACGATCACCGTGTTGCCGATGTCCCGCAGGTGTTTCAGTGTGCCAAGTAACCGGTCGTTATCACGCTGGTGCAGGCCGATCGAGGGTTCGTCGAGGATGTACAGAACACCGACCAGCCCGGCGCCGATCTGGCTGGCCAGGCGGATACGCTGGGCCTCACCACCGGACAAGGTGTCTGCGCTGCGATCCAGCGACAGATAATCGAGGCCGACGTTGACGAGGAACTGCAGGCGTTCGCGAATTTCCTTGAGGATCTTGTCGGCGATCTCGCCACGGCGGCCAGTCAGTTTCATCCCTTCGAAATAGTCGCAGGCATCACCGATTGGCAGGTTGGTCACCGCCGGCAGGGTTTTCTCGCCGACCCACACATGCCGTGCTTCGCGACGCAGACGGGTGCCGCGGCAATCAGGGCAGGACTGGGTGCTGAGGAACTTGGCCAGCTCTTCGCGTACCGAGGCCGACTCGGTTTCACGGTAGCGGCGTTCCAGGTTTGGCACGATGCCTTCGAACGGGTGCGAGCGCTTGACGATATCGCCCCGGTCATTCAGGTATTTGAAATCGACGTTTTGTGAACCGCTGCCGTGCAGGATGCTCTTCTGCTGCTCGGCCGGCAGTTCGTTGAACGGCACTTCCAGACTGAACTTGTAGTGGGAGGCCAGCGAGCCAAGCATCTGGAAGTAATAGACGTTGCGCCGGTCCCAGCCGCGAATCGCGCCTTCGGCCAGGGTCAACTCTCCATTAACCAGGCGCTTGATGTCGAAGAACTGCTTGACCCCCAGGCCGTCACAGGTCGGGCAGGCACCGGCCGGGTTGTTGAAGGAAAACAGCTTGGGCTCGAGTTCACTGATGGCGTGCCCGCAAATTGGGCAGGCGAAGCGCGCGGAGAAGATCATCTCTTCGCCCGGCTCGTCGTCCATCGGTGCCACCAGGGCGATGCCATCTGCCAGTTTCAGCGCGGTCTCGAAGGATTCGGCCAGGCGCTGTTGCAGGTCTGCACGCACCTTGAAGCGGTCGACCACGACATCAATGGTGTGTTTTTTCTGTTTATCGAGCTTCGGTGCTTCGTCCAGCTCATACAACTTGCCGTTGATCCGGGCACGGACGAAACCTTGTGCGCGCAGTTCCTCGAAGACCGAAAGGTGCTCACCTTTGCGCTCGCGAATGACCGGGGCCAACAGCATGAGCTTGCTGCCCTCAGGTTCGGCAAGGACCAGGTCGACCATCTGGCTGACGGTCTGCGCTTCCAGGGGAATGTCGTGGTCCGGGCAGCGTGGAATGCCGACGCGCGCATAGAGCAGGCGCAGGTAGTCGTAGATTTCGGTGATGGTGCCCACGGTCGAACGCGGGTTGTGCGAGGTCGACTTCTGTTCGATGGAAATCGCCGGCGACAGGCCTTCGATGGTGTCGACGTCAGGCTTTTCCATCATCGACAGGAACTGCCGGGCATAGGCCGACAGCGACTCGACATAGCGGCGCTGGCCTTCGGCGTACAACGTGTCGAAAGCCAGGGACGACTTGCCCGAGCCGGACAGGCCGGTGATGACGATCAGCTTGTCCCGTGGCAGGGTCAGGTCGATGTTCTTCAGGTTGTGGGTTCGAGCCCCACGAATCAGGATCTTGTCCAAGGTGGCCTCGCTCGGCGGGCGTCGAAAACGTAGGAGTATACGGCCAAATACTGGATGGATGCACACTATCGAATGTTGCAATGGCTGCCTTACATGAAAGCTCTGTCATCTACACGCGGCAAAGCGTCGCGATATACCCTGCCAATCGATGGGACTGGTAGAATCGCCGCCGGTTCACATGAGGTTTTTCCATGCACGATCCCCACAGCGAGCGCATGAGTGGCAGCGAGACCCGCGCGGCAAGCGGTCTGGCCCTGGTGTTCGCCTTCCGTATGCTCGGCATGTTCATGGTGTTGCCGGTATTGGCGACCTATGGCATGGACCTCGCAGGAGCGACCCCGGCCCTCATCGGGCTGGCGATTGGCGCTTATGGCCTGACCCAGGCGATTTTCCAGATTCCCTTCGGTTTCATTTCCGACCGCATTGGCCGCCGCCCGGTGATTTACCTGGGGCTGATCGTCTTCGCGCTTGGCAGCGTCCTGGCGGCCAACGCCGACTCGATCTGGGGCGTGATCGCCGGGCGCATCCTGCAAGGTGCCGGGGCGATTTCCGCCGCGGTGATGGCTTTACTGTCAGACCTGACACGCGAACAGCACCGGACAAAGGCCATGGCGATGATCGGCATGACGATCGGCCTGTCGTTTGCTGTTGCCATGGTAGTAGGACCGTTGCTGACCCGTGCCTTCGGGCTGTCCGGACTGTTCCTTGCCACAGGTGGCATGGCGCTGGTTGGCATCGTGATTGTGATGTTCATGGTGCCGCGCTCCACGGGCCCGTTGCAGCACCGTGAATCCGGCGTCGCGCGCCAGGCCCTGATACCGACGCTCAAGCACCCGGACCTGCTGCGCCTGGATCTTGGTATCTTTGTGTTGCACGCAATGCTGATGTCGAGTTTCGTCGCCTTGCCCCTGGCGCTCGTCGAAAAAGCCGGGCTGCCCAAGGAGCAGCATTGGTGGGTGTACCTGACCGCGCTGCTGATTTCCTTCTTCGCCATGATCCCGTTCATCATCTACGGCGAGAAGAGACGCAAAATGAAACGTGTTTTACTCGGCGCCGTCGTGACGCTGATGCTCACTGAGCTATTCTTCTGGCAGTTCGGCGACAGCTTGCGGGCTCTGGTGATTGGTACCGTGGTGTTTTTCACCGCCTTCAATCTGCTGGAAGCTTCGTTGCCGTCGCTGATCAGCAAGGTTTCACCGGCGGGCGGCAAGGGCACGGCGATGGGGGTCTACTCCACCAGTCAGTTCCTTGGCTCGGCACTGGGCGGCATACTTGGCGGCTGGCTGTTCCAGCATGGCGGTCTGTCGGTTGTGTTCCTTGGATGCGCTGGTCTGGCTGCCCTCTGGCTGGCCTTTGCTGTTACCATGCGTGAACCTCCCTACGTGACAAGCCTGCGCTTGCCATTGTCGCCCGAGGCGATCCGCGAAGCGGGGCTGGTTGAGCGCCTGAAGGCCGTCGTAGGGGTAACAGATGCAGTGATAGTCGCAGACGAAGCGGCGATTTACATCAAATTGGACACCGAACTATTGGATCGCACCACCCTTGAAAGCCTGGTGAACAACCCGGCCGGGGCAGCGTGCGTAGCCTAGGAGAACGTAATGGCCCGTGGGGTTAACAAAGTCATATTGGTCGGCACTTGCGGCCAGGATCCTGAAGTTCGTTACCTGCCGAATGGCAACGCCGTGACCAACCTGAGTCTGGCAACCAGCGAACAGTGGACCGACAAGCAAACCGGTCAGAAAGTCGAAAAAACCGAATGGCACCGCGTGTCGATGTTCGGCAAGGTCGCGGAAATCGCCGGCGAATACCTGCGTAAAGGTTCGCAGGTCTACATCGAAGGCAAGCTGCAGACCCGCGAGTGGGAAAAAGACGGTATCAAGCGTTACACCACTGAAATCGTGGTCGACATGCAAGGCACCATGCAACTGCTGGGCGGTCGTCCTCAACAGGGTGACCAACAAGGCCAGGGCGGCGGTAACAACTACCAGCAATCCGCTCCTCGCCAGCAGGCTCCGCGTCCACAGCAGTCGGCACCGCAACAGTCGCGCCCGGCTCCTCAGCAGGCCGCGCCGCAGCCAGCTCCGGATTTCGATAGCTTTGATGACGATATTCCGTTCTAAGCAATAGCTTCGAACGAATGAAAGCCCGGCACTCCCATCAGGATGCCGGGCTTTTTGTTACCCGCGGTTTTCGATTCCTCTGTAGGAGCCGTATTGCGCGGCAAGGCGCGTTTTGTGGTTAACGGCTGGCGGCGAGGAACTCGTCGGTGGACACCACCTTGGCGTAGGCAAAACCCAATGCCGACATGAACGCGGCATGCACGTGGGCTGCCGGAACGGTCAGTCCATTGAACTCCAGGTCACGGGAGGCACAGGCATCGTGGATCACCGTGACGCTGTAGCCGAGGTCGTTGGCGGCGCGGGTGATGCCGTCGACACACATGTGGCTCATGCTGCCGACCACCACCAGTTCCTTGATGCCTTGCTCGTCGAGAATGCTCTGCAGTTCGGTTTCGCGGAACGAGTTGACGAAGTGCTTGAGCACCACCGGCTCATTGCCTTGGTTGAGGACTTTAGGGTGCAGCTTCGCCCCGTCGGAGCCCGGGGTGAAAAACGGCGCTTGTGCGGAGGTGAACTCGTGGCGGATGTGCACTACCGAATCACCGGCCTCACGAAAGGCCTTGAGCAGACGAACAGCGTTGTCTGCGGCGGCATCGGCACCGACCAACGGCCACTTGCCCTGGGGGAAGTAGTCTTTTTGGATATCGACTACGATGAGTGCTTGCTTGGCCATGACTGTTTCCTCGAAGTGCGGTTTGGGTGTGGAATGAAGTATTGACCCTGGCAGACCGTCCGGGGATTGGCCGCACCGACAATAGAAGGGGGAAAACTGACAATGGAAGCACAAAGGGCAATCGCCGAGCTGGGCGTGTTGATCTATCCCGGCGCGCAGATGGCGGCGGTGCATGGGTTGACGGACCTGTTCGGGGTGGCCAACCGTATCGCTGCAGAGCACCAGGCGGCGCGCTTGCCTTTGTTGCGGATCAGCCATTGGCAGGTCGATGGCGAACAGGCGCCCGTTCGTGTCTATGACAGCCATCCCGCTGCGGACAGCGCATTGGTAGCGGTGTTGATTCCGCCGTCGATTGCCGGCTTCACCGAAGCCCAGGCGCCGCATGCGCTGCTGCGTTGGCTTCGCCAGCAGCACGCCAACGGCGCGACCCTGGGCGGTGTCTGCGTGGGCTCGCTGCTATTGGCTGAAAGCGGACTGCTGGACGGTCGCAGCGCCACCACCCATTGGACTTCCGCGAAAACCTTCGCCGAGCGCTACCCGGCGATCAAGCTCAAGGCTGATACGCCCATCGTCGATGACGGCGACCTGATTACCACGGCCGGGCTGATGGCGTGGTCTGAATTGGGTCTGCGCCTGGTCAATCGTCTGCTGGGCCCGAGCATTGCCACCGGCACTGCGCGTTTCCTGGTGGTGGAACACAGCGACAGCGCCAGTGAGTGTGGCAGCAATTTCGCCCCGATTCTCAACCATGGCGATGCCGCGATCCTCAGGGTTCAACACTGGCTGCAAAGCACGGGTGCCACCGATGTCTCGCTGACGGCGATGGCTGAACGGGCAGGGCTGGAGGAGCGGACGTTCCTGCGGCGATTCCGTGCGGCAACCGGGCTTAAGCCGACGGAGTACTGCCAGCACCTGCGAGTCGGCAAGGCCCGGGAAATGCTCGAATTCACCAACGGCACCATCGATCACATCGCCTGGACCGTGGGATATCAGGATCCGGGGGCGTTTCGTTCGACATTCAAGAAGATTACCGGACTGGCCCCCAGTGATTACCGGGCGCGGTTTGGGGCGATGCCGAGTGCGGCCCCCCGATAGAAGCATCACCCTGCGGGAGTGCCAAAATGCTCAAGTCGTGCAAAATGCCAGAATCCTGATACCCGTCGTGCAGAATAAAGCAGGCGCGACGCTATGCTTTTTGCACAACCGATTGATTTTAAAACCGTTATTTTCGAGGGACGATTGGCCTGAACCCTGCACCCCATCAGCTACATTCATTTAGCGACGATTGAAGGGGGACGCATGACCCCAACCAACCGCAAAAAACTGGTAGTCGCCCATTCGGTCCGCCCCGATGCGCCGCAGCACGAAGTCGAAACCAATCGCGCCCTGGCCCGTTGGCTGGCGCAAATCCTCGGGCTCAAATACGGCGGCAGCTACGACCCGCAGGTGCATGGCGGGCGGGACATCTATTTGTTGCCGACCCAGACCCTGGTGGGCGCCGCTGCCGCCCGGCAGTTGGGCGTCAAGGGACCAGAGGATTTATGGGGCGGATACGTCGAGCACGATTTCATCTGCACCAAGGCCATCAGCCATGGTTTGTTGAACAGGCATGCCCATGCACCGCAAGGCTGGGCGCCGATGTTTTCCGAACGGGTGCGCACGGTAGTGCTCGACGGTCTCAGTGTTTTCTCCTTCGACGATGCACGGCCGGCGGCGGAGCATCTGCTCTACAGCGGTCCGATCCGTATGAAGCCAATTCATGCCTGTGCGGGGCGCGGCCAGGAAGTCATCACTAGCCTCGACCAGTTCGACGAAATCCTCGCCCGTCCTGAAGCCAAGGCGCTGTTCAGTGAAGGTGTGGTACTGGAGCAGGACCTGGACCAGGTGATTACCCACAGCGTTGGGCAGAGTTTCATCGGCGCCAGGTTGCTCAGTTATTGCGGTGATCAATACTTGACCAAAGACGCTCATGGCGAAGAGGTCTATGGTGGTTCGAACCTGCTGGTGGTGCAGGGTGGCTACGACGATCTGCTGGCGCTGGATTTGCCTGACGATGTGCGATTGGCGATCAGGCAGGCCAAGGTGTTCGACGCGGCCGCCGATGAAGCCTATCCCGGTTTCTACGCCTCGCGGCGCAATTACGACATCGCCCAGGGAATTGCCAGTGACGGCCAGCGACGCAGCGGCGTGCTCGAGCAATCCTGGCGCATGGGCGGGGCCAGCAGCGCGGAAGTGGCAGCGTTGCAGAGCTTCGTCAACGATCCGGGGATGCGCGCGATTCTTGTGTCTTCGGTGGAAACCTACATCGATCAGCCACTGCCGGCGGACGCCATCGAGGTGTACCGAGGGCCAGCGGAAAACAGTGATTTTCTTCTCAAGTACGTAACGGTCAAATCCTATGACGGCTAGAAGCGAAAGCATTCAAATCGACATCGACGACGAACAGATGAGTGGGACTTTCCTGAGCCCCAAATCAAAAGTCCCTGGCGTGCTGTTCGTGCACGGTTGGGGGGGTAGCCAGGAGCGAGATCTGGAGCGGGCGAAAGGCATCGCCGGTCTGGGGTGCGTATGTTTGACCTTCGACCTGCGCGGGCATACCGGCGGCACGGGTATTCCGTTGACCCGCGTGACCCGTGAAGACAATCTGCGTGACCTGCTGGCGGCCTACGACCGCTTGCTGGCGCACCCGGCGCTGGATACCTCGGCGATTGCCGTGGTCGGCACCAGTTACGGCGGATACCTGGCCTCGATCCTCACCTCGCTACGGCCGGTGCGCTGGCTGGCCCTGCGAGTGCCGGCGCTGTACCGCGACGATCAATGGCATACGCCCAAGCGCGATTTGGACAAGCTCGATCTGCGCGATTACCGCAGCACTCTGGTGCGCGCCGACAGCAATCGGGCACTGCATGCCTGTTCGCAATTCACGGGTGATGTGTTGTTGGTACAGTCCGAAACCGATGATTACGTGCCTCACGCGACCATCATGAGTTATCGCGCGGCGTGCCAGCAGACACACTCGCTGACCCACCGCATCATCGACGGCGCCGATCATGCGCTGAGCGATCCGGTTTCCCAGCAGGCCTACACCTCGATCCTGGTGGACTGGATTACGGAAATGGTGGTGGGTGAGCGGTTGAGCATTATTCAGTCAAAATGAATAGTAGTGTCGCTCATGACGCCTTCGCGACCAGGCTCGCTCCCACAGGGGAATGCATTTCAAATGTGGGAGCGAGCCTGCTCGCGAAGGCGTCCACCCATTATTTGGGTTTTTTCGATATCCGCAATGACTTGGCCTTGGCCTCCACCATCAGGTACATCACCAGCGTGATCAATAACGGCAACAGGAAATAAATCGCCCGATACGCCAGCAAACCCGCCACCAGGCTACCCCGCGATGCCTCGTGTTGCAGCAGCGCCACGAACACCGCTTCCAGCACGCCAAGCCCTGCCGGAATGTGGGTGATGACCCCGGCGATGGCGCTGATCAGCAACACGCCAAGCACCAGCGGATAATCCAGTTTGCTCGGTAGCAGCGTGAAAATGACCGCGGCCATCAACGACCAGTTCAGCGCCCCCAGGGCCAGTTGCAGGACCGCCATGCGCAGTGATGGCAAGTTGATTTCGACCCCGCGGATCGCCCACTCGCGGCGTTTGGAAAACTGGCAGGCCGCGAGATATCCCGCGCTCGCCAGCAAGAGTAAAACGCCCACGCCTTGCAGCGCGCCGCTACTGAGTTTCCAGCCTGGCGGCATGCGCACCAGCCCACTGCTGAACACCGCGCCGGCAATCACCATGTAGCCGAACCAGTTGGTCGCCAGGCTCAGGCCGAGGATTTTCGCAATGTTGGCCTTGCTCACCCCGAGTCGCGAATACAGCCGATAACGCATGGCGATGCCGCCCACCCAGGCGCTCAGGTTGAGGTTGAAGGCGTAGCTGATGATGCCCACCGGCAGGATCTGTTTCCACGTCAGGTCCTGGCGAATGTAGGTTCGGCCGATCAGGTCGAAGCAGGCGTAGACCAGGAAACTCATCAGTGTCAGCCCTGACGCGATGATCAAGGTGCGTACCTTGAAATCGGCCAGGGTGTCGAGCACCTCGTTCCATTCGATGCGCTGGGCAAACATCGTCAAGAGGACGATCAGCGCCAGGAAAAACAGCATTGTCAGTGGTCTTTTCCAACGACTCCAGCGCGATTTCGCCGGGTGCTCGGCGTGGGACGCCGCGTGTGTTTCAGTGCGGCTCATGTTGATCGCTCCCGGTCGGTGGGGTGAACGTTTTCAAGCGTGGTTTGTGCGCTGGCAGCCAACCGGCCCATGCCGGGAAATGGCGTAGGAAATGGAACACCAGAAAGCCCACGGTCATGTGCCAGATGCGCCCGCGTGGGGCCTCGTCCACCGACATGGCCTTGCAATGGTTGTCGCTGAGTTCTTCAAGCCGATCGAACAGGTCGCGGTTGAACGCGCGGTCACGGATCAACACGTTGGCCTCCAGGTTCATCGACAGGCTCAGCGGGTCGAGGTTGCTGGAGCCGACTGTGCTCCAGTCTTCGTCCACCAGCGCGACTTTGCCGTGCAGTGGCCGGTCGCAGTATTCGAAGATTTTCACCCCGGACTTGAGCAGGTAATCGTAAGTCATGCGCGCCGCGAGTTTGGCCACCAACATGTCCGGCTGTCCCTGCAGGATCAGGCGCACTTCTACGCCGCGGCGCGCGGCGTTGCGGATTTCGCGCAGCAACCTGTAGCCTGGGAAGAAGTAGGCGTTGGCAATGACCACGCGCCGCTGCGCCGTGCGCAGCGCCAGGCGGTAGACCTCTTCGATGTCGGTCGCGTGCTCGGCGTTATCGCGGTACACCAGTCGTACCTGACCGTCGTGATCGGTGACGGCCAATTCCGAACGCCGTTGTCGACGCCGTTGCCACCAGTATTTGGCGCGGGCCGGGCGACCGCATTGCAGCAGGGCAAAGTGGTGAATGTCGGCCACCGCCGGGCCTTGCACTTCAACCGAATAATCCTGCTTGGCTTCGGGGCCGAAATCGGCCAAATGATCGGCGGAGAAGTTGATCCCGCCAATGAACGCAATCGTCCCATCCACTACCACGATCTTGCGGTGCAGGCGTCGAAACCAGTTGGTGCGGATGCCCAGGCGCTTGGGTGCCGGGTCGAACATCTGTAAATGCACGCCAGCACCGCTCAGGGCGGAAAGATAATCGGCAGTCAGTTCTCCGCAGCCAAACCCGTCGAAGCTGGCAGTCACGCGGACACCCCGTTGTGCCGCCTCGATCAGCACCTCCTTCAATTCTTCACCGACTTTGTCCTCGAACACAATGAAGGTTTCCAGGAGGATTTCGGTGGTGGCCTGGCGCATCGCCTCGAATACTCTAGGGAAATAGGCTTCGCCATTTTCCAGCAGTTGGACCCGATTGTTGCCTTGCCAACCGTACTCGACGTCGACGGCTGCCGGCTCGCTAATGGGCGGTGCGGCAATGGTTCTTTCCAGCGTGTTTTTTTCCATCGACGGGATGCTCATAGCTCGATCTCCACCGACAACGGTGCGTGATCCGATAGGTGTGACCAGGGACGGTTCGCCAATACCTGCGGATAGCTGGCCTTGAGGTTACGTACGTAGATACGGTCCAGGCGCAAGGTCGGCAATCGCGCGGGGAAACTGCGCGCCGGCTTGCCGTGGTGCTCGGCGAACACTTCGCGCAGACCACAGGGCTGGAGCAGGGCATCGGCGCGTTGGCGCCAGTCGTTGAAATCACCGGCGACAATCACCGGGGCGTCGCCTGGCAACGACTCAAGGCGGCGGCCCAGTAACTTGAGTTGTTCATTGCGATGGGTTTCGCGCAAGCCAAGATGGACGCAAATGGCATGCACCTCCGGGCCCTCTCCCGGCAGGCGCAACACGCAATGCAAAATGCCGCGGCTCTCGTGTCCGCTGATGGACACGTCCAGGTTGTCGTGCCGAACGATCTGGAATTTCGACAGCAAGGCGTTGCCGTGATCACCTGCCGGATAGACCGCATTGCGTCCGTAGGCAAACTGCGGCCAGAGGGTGTCCGCGAGGAATTCGTACTGGGGCATCGCTGGCCAGTTGTCGTAGCGCTTGTGGTGATGCTCGTGGGTGCCGTGTACCTCCTGCAGAAACACCACGTCGGCGGAGACACTGCGCACCGCCTCGCGCAGTTCAGGCAGGATGAATCGCCGGTTCAACGCCGTGAAGCCCTTGTGGGTGTTGACCGTCAGTACGGTGAAACGATGCACCGTGGTATCGATGGTCGCCTGCTCGTCGGTGGTGCCAACCGGGTCGGAAACGCTCATGGCAGCACCCCTTCCGCAGCGGGCTCACCGGGGGCGGTGAGCAGCTCTTTGTCGAGGTCGAAGCGTGCCAGCAAACGGCGCGCATCGAAGGGCGCGCGGACCTTGATGTCGTTATCGAAGTAGCAGAAAACTTCTCGAGACTTTCGCACCCTGGGTTTGAGGCGAGGTGCGATCAGGTGGGGATCAGCCGGTTGCCGACCATGATGCCAGGCATCGATCCGGTCACCCCAACGCTTCAGTGCCTGAGGGGTGTAGCCACTGGCGTAGAGCTCTTCGGCACCGTGCAGGCGCAGGTACACGAAGTCGCTGGTGAGGTCTTCGCGATAGGGCCATTTACCGGCGGTGTCGGCAATCACCAGGGCCGTGTTGTAGCGTTTGAGCAGGCGGACAAATGCCGGATCGATGAAGCTGTCGTTGCGGATTTCCACGGCATGGCGCAAGGGCTTTTTCTTGCTTGTCTTAAGGCTGGCGTGGCCGTTCACATGGGCGTCGTGCTGGCGGGCAAGGGCAGCGGCCTGCTCCGTGTCGTGGGGCAATTGCTCGAGGAAGCTCTCGAACAGTGCGGCGTCGAATTTGAAGTTGGGCGGAAACTGCCATAGAAACGGTCCGAGTTTTTCCTTGAGTTCCAGGACCCCGGAGGCGAAGAAGTTCGCCAGGGGTTTGTGGATGTCACGCAGACGCTTGATATGGGTGATGAAGCGCGGCGCCTTGACGCTGAACACAAAGTGCTCCGGGGTTTCGGCATACCACTGGGCATAGCGTTCTGGCCGCTGCAGGGCGTAGAACGACCCATTGATTTCGATGCTGTTGACTGCCCGTGAGGCGAATTGCAATTCGCGCCTCTGGGCCAGTCCCTTCGGGTAGAAATCCCCCCGCCAGGGCGTGTAGCGCCAACCTGAAATGCCGATGTGAATCGCCGCCATGTCGCCTCCCGTCTGACTGCCCCCTGATCTTTTGATGACTGCCAGAGGTTGACGAAAGTTTCGGTGGGACTACGGACGGTATGCATTTCATACATCACCGCAATACCCGTTGGGGCCGGTTTGCTGGCGATCGCGCTGGCGGCTTTTTCCTTGGGCACTAGACTGGTGGCGATTGTCGAGCCAATCGAGAAAAACACCCCGTGCGCCAGGCCGGTGACGATCCGCGACAGGATCAGCGAGTAGCCCGGCGCTTGGCATTTACCGGCCAACACCGAACTAGTCCGGCATTTCTCGATCAGTTCCTTACAGTCCTATCCAAAGGAGCGGATGCCTTGATCAGGCTCAAGACGGCGATATTAATGGGGGCGCTGTTGTTCTTCGGCAGCGAGGAACTGGAAGCGGCGGCGATACCGGGTGTGCCGGCAGCGGCCACCGCCGCCACACCGCCGGCACATCCCGAACCCTTGGTTCAGGGCGGGTTGCTGGGCGCCATCAGTTCAAGCATCGATGGCATTCAGGACAAGCTCAATTTCAACAAGGACCTGCTCGACGCCTGGCGTCTGCGTGCGGATCGTGCGGCCGATGAGGTGGATCAATTGGTCAATCGTCCATCGGCCCGCTCGAGCTGGAGCGTGGCGGCCGATTTCCTGCTGCTGACGGCGGTGTGGGCAGGTGTCTTCGGCTTGCTCTGGATGTTCGGCAAGTTCTTGACCGAACGCCTGTGCCGTCATCGCTTGCTGCTCAGTCGAGAGCGTGGGCAGGCGTTGCTTGGGTATGTCTTGCCCTACAGCCTCCCCGCGGTGATCAGCCTGCCGTTGACGATCTATGCCAGCCAGTTCATGGCTTTGTCAGCGGGTCGGGCGCTGGCGTTGTGTTTTGCCTATGCCACCAGCAGTGGGGTGTTCGCGGCGTCGTTGGTGATGTCCCTGGTGGTGCTGTTCAATGTCGGGCACAAGCGCCGGGCGGTGCAGATCATTCGCCAGGACAGCCCGCGGCCGCTGTTCGCGATCGGCTTCCTGGTCGCCCTCAGCGACGCCTTGACCAGTCCGCAGATCGCCCATCAACTGGGTAACAACCTCACCAGCAGCATCGCCGTATTTACCGGGCTGGCGGCCTCGATTTCCTTTGGTTTGCTGGTGGTCCGCATGCGCCGTCCGGTCGCTCACGTTATCCGCATCCTGCCGCTGGCCCAGCGGCGGGCGCAGCCGGCGTTGCGCGAAACCCTGCGGATTTTTTCCGGGCTCTGGTATTGGCCGATCCTGTTGATGGTGCTGGTGTCTGTCATCAACTTGATCGGCATTGGCGATGACAACCAGCAAGTGTTGCGCAGCGCGCTGTTCACCACGGTGCTGCTGATCGCGACGGTGTTTCTCAGCACCACGTTGCATCACTTGTTCAAGTCCCGTAGCGAATCCGACGTGCGCCGCAGTGGCGCCTACAAAGAGCGCTTCCTGAGCCTCTCCCACGCGTTGTTGCGTATCGCCATGGCCATTGTGTTCATCGATATCCTCGGACGAATCTGGGGCGTGTCACTGTTCGATTTTGCGGTCAGCAATGCCGTAGGGCGGGCGATCAGTGACGCGGTGAGCCATATCGGCTTGATCTTCCTGGTGACGTGGATGGTCTGGGTCGTGCTGGACACGGCGATCCAGGAAGCCTTGAAACCCCCGCTCAACAAGCGCGGGGCGCGCCAGCCTAGTACGCGGGTAAAGACGATCCTGCCGTTGCTGCGCAATGCGATCAAAATCATTTTGGTGGTGATCTGCGCTATCACCACCATGGCCAATCTGGGAATCAATGTTGCGCCGTTCCTGGCCGGTGCCGGGGTCATTGGCCTGGCCATCGGTTTCGGTTCCCAGCAACTGGTTCAAGATGTAATCACCGGGTTGTTCATCATCATTGAAGACACCCTGTCGATCGGCGACTGGGTGGTGCTCGATTCCGGGCATGCCGGCACGGTCGAAGGCCTGACCATTCGCACCCTGCGCCTGCGCGACGGCAAAGGGTTCGTGCATTCGGTGCCCTTTGGCCAGATCAAGGCCGTGACCAACCAATCGCGGCAATTTGCCTACGCGTTCTTCTCCGTGCAGTTCACCTATGACACCGATGTCGACAAGGCCATCGAACTGATTCGCGAAGCAGGGCATTCGATCAGCGACGACCCGTTCCTCAGGTACAACCTGCAAGGGCCGCTGGATGTGTTCGGCGTTGACAAGATGGACCTCAATGGCGTGGTCTTGACGGCACAATTTCGCACCGTGTCGGGAGGGCAGTATGCGGTGAGCCGTGCATTCAACCAGCGTTTGAAAAAGCTTGTGGATAACAGTCCCGAGGTGCATTTCGCGCAGACTTATCCACAGCAGGTCTTGATGCCGAGGCAGGCGGTGGAGCCTGTGCTTGATGGGGCGGCTGAGCCTGGGCATTCGGCGGTGATGATGCCGGATCGGCCTCGCCCCCAATAAATTTGTCGGTTGTGATGGCCCCTTCGCGGGCAAGCCCGCTCCCACAATGGATTTATGTACACCGGTCCAATGTGGGAGCGGGCTTGCCCGCGAAGGGGCCGGATGAGACAACATCAATGCCGGATAAGCTTGCTCTGCACTTCAGCCATAGCCCGTTGATCCAGCTCCAGCCAAAAACACGGCTTGCCAGCGATCTGCGCAGCCACCGGCAAACCATCGCGATACACCAGTCGATTACTCGCCAGCGCCGGCACTTTCGCACCGGGCAGCAGGGTGCCGGCGAGGTTCAGCGGATCGACCCCGCAGACTGCGATCAAGCTGCCGTCGTGGGGTCGTCGCCGTACTTCGCGCAGCAGTGGAATAGCCTCCGGCAGTGCGAACTGTTCACCCGCCAATCCACTGACAAAACGCCCGCCCCGAATCTCGCCCCGCGCTTCCAGCCGATGGAAGGTGCGCAGCAATTCCCGCCAGCTCGGCAGCCAATCGGCCTCACGTTCGAGCAATCGCCAGAACACCACACCGTAGCGGCGCAACAAGGTCATGGCGATGTGTTCCAGGGTCTCTGCGGGTGTTGGCGTCGGTCGCGGATTATCCACCACTGGCGCGGCAGTCCCACGACGCAACAGTGCCCAGCGCCCGGCATCGTCCATGCCGCCGATAAAGGCCCCGCGCCCGCGCCGGCTACTACGCTGCTGGCGCTTGCTGGCCGGGGTGATCAGTGCGCGCAGGCCGGCAAAGCTGTCGGCGTTGACCAACCCGGCACCGACCAGTTCCTGCAGGGCGATTTCCAGTTCCGTGCGCAACAGGTGGGCTTCATGAATCAGCTCATCGAAAAACAGCGCGCCGTGCTGGCTGAGGGCGGCGTGAACCTTCTGTGTCTTGGGCGACAGTTCGCCGACCGGCGTCTGTTCGGTCAAGTCGCTCCAGAGACCGACCCGCTGACGCGGCAACAACACGATCGGCGTACTGCGCAGCGCGGTGCCGGTGCTGCGGTTGCGTGCGGTCAACCGGGTCCAGACCAGCTTGCCGCTACGGCAGGCATCATCGAGCCAGGTGGGCGAATAGTCCTTGAGCCTCGCGGGCAGCAGGTCGCTGTCCCAGGCCGAAGCTGCAGCGGGGTAGCCTTCGAACTGAGCACTGATGGCCGATAACATCGAGCTGCCCTGGCCTCGGGTGGCGTTGGACAGGTGCTGCCAGTCGAACAGAAATCGCATGAAATCCTGCAAGGCCACGGGCTCGATTTCCCGGCGCAGGCGCTTGACCGTATAGCGGTGAATCCGTGCCAGCAGGTGTCGCTCGCACCACTCATCTTCAGTGCTGCCCGGAGTGAACCGGCCGCGCAGCACGTAGCCTTCGTGTTCGAGTAGCGCCAGCGCCCGAGTGACGTGTGTCGCTGGCAATTGGAGCGGCTCGGCGATCGCCTGCAGCGGCAATGGACCAAACGCGCTGAGCCGTGCGCGAATCACTTCAAGCACCGCGTCGTCCACTTCCCAGTGCTCATCGAACCCCGGCAACGCTTCCAGCGCTGGCATCAAGACAGCCTGTGGATAAATGGCCCGCAGGCAGGTCAGTCGTTCCCGCGCCAACCAAAGTGAATGGCTGATGCGGCAGGCGCGGCCGCTGTCGGCCAGGGTGTCCAGCCAATCGAGCCATGGGGCGTTGGCGCTGGCCTCGGCCTCGGTGATGCACGCCAGGCTCATCAACGCCTCGTGCATTTCATCCACACCGCTGGGTGTCGGCCAGGCTTCTTCGCGCACGGCAGCAATCGCCTCGACATCCAACGCACCAAGGTCATCGGTTGATTCTGGCTCGCTCCAGCGTCGATTGATAACGGCTTGTGTGCGGCGCTCTTCCAGTGGCGCGTCGTCAAGAAAAGTGTATGGCCGGGCGCTGAGTATTTCCGCCGCCAGCGGCGAGGGTGCCGGCAGGTCTCGGCTGATCAGGCGGACCTCACCGCGCTCCATGCGCCGCAACAGCGCCAGCCAGCCTTCACTGTCCATGGCGTCGTGCAGGCAATCATCGAGGGTTTGTTCCACCAGCGGATGGTCGGGGACTTCCCGTTCGCCGACCAGGTTTTCCACGCAGGCAATCTGATCGGGAAACACGCTGGCGATCAGGTCTTCACTTTTCATGCGCTGGATCTGCGGCGCGACCTTGCGCCCGCCGGTATAGCGCGGCAACGCCAGTGCCACGCCGGCATTCCAGCGCCAGCGCACACCGAACAGCGGCGCGTCGAGCACGGCCTGGATCAGAATGTGTTGCGCGCTGTTGCTGTGCAGATAGCGCCAGACCTCATCGAGTTCAAAGCTGTGGCTGGTGGACAACGACAAGACGATGGCGTCCTCGCTGGCGGCCGCCTGCAATTCGAAATTGAAGGTGCGGCAAAAACGCTTGCGTAGGGCCAAGCCCCACGCGCGATTGATGCGGCTGCCGAACGGGCTGTGGATGATCAGTTGCGTGCCGCCCGACTCATCGAAAAACCGCTCCATCAGCAGCGTGTCTTGGGAGGGCAGGGCGCCGAGGGACTGGCGCGCACGGGCGAGGTATTCGACCAGTTGTTCGGCGCTGGCCAGGTTCAGGCCGAGGTTGTCGGTCAACCAATCGAGGCTTGGCTGCAAATTGCCCGGCGTGGCGCCCAAGAGCTCATCGAGTCGGGCCTGCAGGCGCGCTACGGCAAACGACAGTTCAGCACTGCGCCCCGGGGCTTCGCCAAGCCAGAACGGGATCGTCGGCGGCTGGCCCTGAGCGTCTTCGACCCGGACCTTGCCGGTTTCGACCCGCAGGATCCGGTACGAGGTATTGCCCAACTGGAACACATCGCCAGCGATGCTCTCCACGGCGAAATCTTCGTTGACGCTGCCGATATTCAGCGCTTGCGGCTCCAGCAATACGGCGTAGTCGGCGTTGTCCGGAATCGTCCCGCCGCTGGTCACGGCCGTCAGTTTGGCGCCGCGACGACCACGCAGGGTACGGTTCACGGCGTCGCGGTGCAGATAGGCGCTGCGAATACCCTGACGCCCGTTGTAACCCTCGGCAAGCATGCGCAGCAGCGCCTGATAATGTTTTTCGTCGAGCGCGGCATAGGGCGAGGCCTGCCGGAACAACGCCAGCAAGGCGTCCTCTGGCCATTCCTGGCAACTGACTTCGGCGATGATCTGTTGCGCCAGGACATCCAGCGGTGCCTCGGGGATCAGCAGGGTGTCGAGCTCGCCCCGGCGCACGCAGTCGAGCAGCGCGACGCATTCAATCAGGTCGTCGCGGGTGGTCGCGAACAAACGACCCTTAGGCGTGCCGCCGACCTGGTGTCCGGAGCGTCCAACCCTTTGCAAAAAGCCGGCAATCGAGCGCGGCGAGGCGATCTGGCACACCAGGTCGACGTCGCCAATGTCGATGCCCAATTCCAGCGACGCGGTGGCGATCAACACTTGCAGCTCGCCGCGCTTGAGCCGCTGTTCGGCGTCCAGGCGAAACTCCTTGGCCAGGCTGCCGTGGTGGGCGGCCACGGCGTCCTTGCCCAAGCGTTCGCTCAGGTGCCGACTCAGGCGTTCGGCCAGGCGCCGCGTATTGACGAACACCAGCGTAGTGCGGTGCTCGCGGGCCAGGGCGGCCAGACAGTCATAGACCAGTTCCCAGACATCGTTCGCCATCACCGCCGACAGCGGCACGGGTGGAACCTCGATGCCCAGATCTCGTGGGCGGGCATGGCCGATGTCGATGATTTCGCAGTCCCGATCGCGGCCGACCAGAAAGCGCGATACCGCTTCTATGGGTTTTTGCGTGGCCGACAGGCCGATGCGCACCAGCGGTTCGGCGCACAACGCCTGCAAGCGTTCCAGGCTCAGGGCCAGGTGGCTGCCGCGCTTGCTGGCGGCGATGGCGTGGATTTCGTCGACGATCACCGTGCGTGCGGTGCCGAGCATTTTTCGGCCTGAGTCGGAGCCGAGCAGCACGTACAGCGATTCCGGGGTGGTGACCAGAATGTGCGGCGCGGTCTTGCGCATCGCCGAGCGGTCTTTTTGCGGTGTATCGCCGGTGCGCACGGCGGTGCTGATGCGCAACTCGGGCAGGCCCATCACCCTCAACTGTTCGCTGATACCGGCCAACGGGTTTTGCAGGTTGATCTGGATGTCGTTGGACAGCGCCTTGAGCGGCGAAACGTAGACCACCAGGGTTTCGTCAGGCAAGCCTTCGAGGGTTTCCAGGCCACGGTGGACCAGGTCGTCGATCACGGCGAGGAAGGCGGTGAGGGTCTTGCCGGAACCCGTGGGTGCGGCAATCAGGGTCGAGCGGCGCTGGCGGATCAGCGGCCACGCCCGGGCCTGGGCGGCGGTGACCGTCGCGAAAGTCTTGCTGAACCAGGCGCTGACGGCGGGGTGGAAGCCGGCCAAGGCACTGTCGACGGGGATGGGCAGGTTCATGGTCTGATTTATGCGGGTGACTCAGTGAAGATGCAAGTACCGCTCAAGACCTTTGCTGGCCTTTAGGGCCCCTTCGCGAGCAGGCTCGCTCCCACATTGGGCCGGTGTACACAATTTCATTGTGGGAGCGAGCCTGCTCGCGAAGAGGCCAGTAGCTGCACTACAAATCCCGGACATCTACACTTTACGGATGACGGTTGCGCACTAAACCCGCAAAATGCAACGATTCCGGCAACTATCGACGACATTGCCCGCGGGCGCCGTCGATTAAGCCATCGTTCCAATCAGACTGGGCCTGCTGACTCTATGCGAATGCGCCTTATGTTACTGGGCGGCGGAAATGCCCTTGGGCAGGCGCTGATTCGCCTCGGTGCGGAGGAAGACATCGGTTTCCTCGCCCCCCGCCCACCTCAAGACGGCTGGGATGCCGCGAGCCTGACGCAACTGCTCGACGACACCCGTCCGGACGCGTTGATCAACCTCGCCTACTACTTTGACTGGTTCCAGGCGGAGGCGGTCAGCGAACAGCGCCTGGCCGGGCAGGAGCGGGCGATCGAGCGCCTGGCCGAACTGTGCCAGCATCACAACATCGTCTTGCTGCAACCCTCGAGTTATCGCGTGTTCGACGGCTCCCGGGCGACAGCCTACAGCGAAAAAGACGAGCCGCAGCCGCTGGGCCTGCGTGGCCAGGCGTTGTGGCGAATCGAACAAAGCGTGCGCGCCACCTGCCCGCAACACGTGCTGTTGCGTTTCGGTTGGCTGCTCGATGACAGTCCCGACGGCACCCTCGGGCGCTTCCTCAGCCGCGCCGAGCAGTCACAGGAGCTGTTGATGGCCGACGATCGCCGTGGCAATCCGACACCGGTGGACGACGCGGCCCGCGTGATCATTTCGGTGCTCAAGCAACTGGACTGTGGCGCGCCGCTTTGGGGCACCTACCACTACGCCGGGCATGAGGCGACCACGCCACTAGCCTTGGGGCAGGCGATTCTCACCGAAGCACGCGCCCTGCATCCGCTGGCCGTCGAAGCTCCGACCGCCCAGGCTCACGCCGCGCGACCGGACGCCGCCGAAGAACCGCAGCACGCGGTACTGGCCTGCAAGAAAATTCTGCACACCTTCGGAATCAAGCCGCGCGCCTGGCGTGCGGCCCTTCCGGGTCTTTTGGACAGGTTCTATCGTCATGGCTGATCGCCCCGTTTTGATTACCGGAGGGGCCGGTTTCATCGGCTCCCATCTCACCGATGCCTTGCTCGCCAAGGGCTATTCGGTTCGGATTCTCGATGATCTGTCTTCCGGTAAACGCAGCAACCTGCCGCTGGACAATCCCAAGGTCAAGCTGATTGTCGGCGACGTGGCCGATGCCGCCCTGGTCGCCCGTGCGATGGCCGGTTGCGGTGCCGTGGCGCACCTGGCGGCAGTGGCATCGGTACAGGCGTCGGTGGACGATCCGGTGAAGACCCACCAGAGCAACTTCATCGGCTCGCTAAATGTTTGCGAAGCCATGCGCCAGTCCGGGGTCAAGCGCGTGCTTTTTGCCTCCAGTGCCGCGGTGTATGGCAACAATGGCGAAGGCGAGTCGATCGGTGAAGACACGCCCAAGGCACCGTTGACGCCCTACGCATCGGACAAGCTGGCGAGCGAGCAATACTTCGATTTCTACCGGCGCGAGCATGGGCTGGAACCGGTGATTTTTCGCTTCTTCAACATCTTCGGCCCGCGCCAGGATCCGTCCTCGCCGTATTCCGGGGTGATCAGCATTTTCAGCGAGCGCGCACAGAAAGGCCTGCCGATCACCGTGTTTGGCGACGGTGAGCAAACGCGGGATTTTCTCTACGTCGAAGACCTGGTCGATTTGCTGGTGCAGGCTATCGAGAAACCCCAGGTGGAAGACGGCGCGGTAAACGTCGGCTGGAACCAGGCGACGAGTCTCAAGCAAATGCTTGCAGCCCTCGAGGTGGTCGTTGGCAAGCTGCCCCCGGTGAGCTACGCCCCGGCACGCTCCGGCGATATTCGTCATTCACGGGCCAACAACCAGCGTTTGCTGGAACGCTTCAGAGCGCCCGAGCCGACGCCGTTGAGTGTCGGGTTGGCGCGGTTGCTGGGACAATAGAAAAAGGCGCCGGTTGAGGCGCCTTTTTTGTTGCCGATCGTTCTCACGCTCTGCTTGGGAATGCCTCAATGGACGCTCTGCGTCTGCTCTTGGGACGCGGAGCGTCCCTGGCTGCATCCCACGCTGAGCGGGGGAACGATCATCACCACCACGTGAATGTTTAGAACTTGTAACCCAGGCCGACCATGTAGATAAACGGATCCGCATCCACGTTCACCCGTGCCCGGGTGCCCGGCGCGATGGCGTTGTTTTCCACGGTCGCACGCGTGTCGATGTCGATGTAGCGCATCTGCGCGTTGAACAGGATGTTGTCAGTCAGCATGTAATCGGCACCTACCTGCCAGGCCACGCCCCAGGAGTTTTCGGTCTTGAAGTTGCTGAAACCATTGGCGCGCGCTTCGCTGCTCAGGTGTTCGTCATACATCCAGGTGTAGTTGACGCCTGCACCGACATAGGGCTGGAACGCGGACTTGGGGTCGAGCGGGTAGTACACCAGGCTCAAGGTCGGCGGCAGTTGATTAAAACTGCCGAGTTTGCCGTTGGCTGCGCTCAGGGCAGTGCCCTTGAGTTTTACGTCATGCTCGAACGGCGTGGCCGCCAGCAATTCGATGCCAAGGTGATCGGTGATCATATAGGCGAAGTTAAGGCCCAGTTGTGTGTCGCTGCTCAGCGTCGCCTCGCCGCCCAGGTCGGCACCGCTCAATGGGCCCTGATCGACCTTGACGCTGGAACTGTCGGTATTCGGATCGACGGTGATCGCGCCTGCACGCAAGAGGATGTCGCCTTTTTCGTGAGCGTGGGCGAGCGGGGCCGCGAGCGCGAGGGCAAACAGCGAGGCGCCGAGCAAGGACTTGTTCATGGGGGCTCCAGAGGACGTTAAAAATGTTCGATGTCCAATGGTAAGTCGGCTAACGATTTGGTCTTTTGATGCAGCTCAATGAAAGTGAGATGAGATTGTTTTTTGGGGAACCTGTGAGGGCCTCTTCGCGGGCAAGCCTCGCGCCTATGGCAATTCATACAGGTAAATCTTGTCCGCCTCCATCTGGTAACCGGCATCCGCCAACTCGCTGGTGGACGCTTTTACCTGCAACGCACCTTCGATCCAGTACGGCTGATACAGCTCGTCGAGCTTCACGCCCACTTCGCTTTTGACATGCACGATCTGGTTCGACGGCGGTGGCGGTACGTGAATACAGGCGCCGAAATACGGCACCAGCAGAAACTCCGTGGTGCGACCTTCTTCACTCACTTCCAGCGGCACGATGTAGCCCGGCAAGCGAATGTTCTGCCCGTCGAGGGCCTTGACCACCGGCGCGTTGGGCATGTCCTGCTTCGCGGCCGGTGCCGATTCGGCAGCCAGTGCATCGCTCATCTTCGACAGGTCATGCAGCGGCGTCATGTTCGGCACTTCCGCGGCCGCATCCGGCGGGATCATTTCCGACCAGGTCAGCTCTTTCGGCGCAGCCGCCCACAATGGCAGGGCGACCAGCATCAACAGCGCAAAGACAGCGCGGGGCATTTCAACATCCTCATAAACGAATCGACAGGCCATCGGCCAGGGATTGGCGATAGGCGCGCCAGGCAGGCACGCTGCCCATCAGCAACGCAGCGATCAGGATGCCACCGAGTAGCGTCCATTCATATTCACTTGGCCATGCCAGTGGCAGAAACAGGCCGTAATTGGCTTGCACGTAACCCTGTGCCGCAGCGATGCCGATGTAAAGCAGCGCCACGCCGGCAACCACACCGGCCAGCGCCAAGGCAAACGCTTCCAGTACCAGCAGCGTCGCGACATGCCAAGGTCGCGCACCTACCGAACGCAGGATCGCCATCTCCCGGCGGCGTTCGTTGAGGCTGGTAAGAATCGCCGTGAGCATGCCGATCAACCCGGTCAACACCACGAACAGCGACACCACGAACAAGGCTTTTTCCGCGGTGCTCATCAAGCTCCACAACTCTTGCAGCGCAACGCCCGGCAAGATCGCCAGCATCGGTTCGCCGCGGAATTCGTTGATTTCGCGCTGCAAGGCAAAGGTTGAAATCTTGCTGTTCAGGCCGAGCATGAATGCGGTGATCGCTTGGGGCGTCAGGTCCATGTTGCGCGCCTGATCGGCGCTGATCCGCCCGTTGCCCCGGGCCGGCACACCGTTGTGCCAATCAACGTGAATGGCCTCCATACCGCCGAGGCTGATGTGCAGTGTGCGGTCCACCGGGGTGCCAGTACGCTTGAGAATGCCGACCACGGTGAAGGGCTTGTCGTCATGCTTGACCAGGCTGATCACGGCCACACCGTGGGCCAGCACCAGCTTGTCGCCGAGTTTGTAGTGCAATGCGTCGGCCACTTCGGCACCGAGCACCACTTCGAACGGATCGGTGGCGAAGGCACGGCCATCGGCCAGTTCCAGGTGTTGCTGGCGGCCGTACTGGTAGTGTTCGAAGTACGCCTCGGTGGTGCCCATCACCCGATAACCGCGATGGGAGTCGCCGAGTGACATCGGGATGGCCCACTTCACTTTCGGGTTGTTGGCGAAGTGTTCGAAGCTGTCCCAGCGGATATTGTTGGTGGCGTTGCCGATGCGGAACACTGAGTACAGCAGCAGGTTGACCGAGCCTGAACGTGCGCCGACGATCAGGTCGGTGCCACTGATGGTGCTGGCGAAACTGGCCTTGGCCTCGGTGCGCACCCGTTCCACAGCCAGCAGCAGGCACACCGACAGGGCAATGGCGAACGCGGTGAGGATCGCGGTGAAACGGCGGTTTGCCAGGCTGGCCATGGCTAGACGAAACAGATACATCTCAAACCTCGAAAGACGTGGCGGCGCGATTGAGTTCGGCCAGCGACAGGTGGCGGTCGAACAGCGGCGCCAGGCTCTGGTCATGGCTGACGAACAACAGGCTCGACCCGGCTTCGCGGCATTCGGCGAACAGCAGGCGAATGAAGTTCTCCCGGGCGTCGTAGTCGAGGGCCGAGGTCGGCTCATCGGCGATCACCAGTTCCGGTTGACCGATCAGCGCGCGCGCGGCGGCCACTCGTTGTTGCTGGCCGATGGACAGGGAGTCGGCGCGGCGAGCGAGGATGTTGTCGTCCTTCAAACCCAAATGCGCGAGCAGGGTGGCGGCGGCCTGATCGATGCTGCCGTGGCGCTGTTTTGCCCGCTCGGCGCGCAGTTTGGAGAAGTGGCAGGGCAGTTCGACGTTCTCGCGCACTGACAGAAACGGCAGCAGGTTGAACTGCTGGAAAATGTAGCCGGTGTGATCGACGCGAAAGTGATCGCGGGCGCCGGCAGAGAGTGCCGTCAGCTCCTGGCCGAGCAGGCGAATGCTGCCGCGATCGGGCTTTTGCACACCGCCGAGCAGGCCGAGCAGGGTGGTCTTGCCGCTGCCGCTGGGGCCCTTGAGGAACAGGGTTTCCCCCGGTTCCAGGCGAAACGCCGGGATATCCAGCAATGGCGGATGACCGGGCCAGCTGAAGCCCAGGTCGGACAGTTCGATGAGTGCTTGGGTCATGGCGCCGATTTCATGAATGTTGATTAACCTGTGGGAGCGGGCTTGCTCGCGAAGGGGGGAGTGTCAGTCGACATCTATGTTGCATGACACACTGCCTTCGCGAGCAAGCCCGCTCCCACATTGGTTTTGCAGTGAATTCAGAATTTGAGGGCGGCAGCCTTTGCCGTCACTTCAACCCCTTGCTGCCCGCTCGGGCCGATCAGTTGTACCTGAATTTTCTGGGTCGCCGGGAATGTGTTGAAGATATTCGCCAGGTCCAGGTTTTTCAGCGCAGCGGGTGTAGTGCAGGTGAACTGGTAGCGGGCGTGGATTTCGCTGTGATCGTGGTGATGCTCGTCCTTGGCATCTTTGTCGTGATCGTCGTCGGCGTTCGGCTTGTCACCGAAGAGGGGGCTTTGCAGTTTCTGAGAAGCCACCCCACAACCGGCTGCTGTCGGCAGGTTGAACAGCGTCAAGGGTTTTTCAAGCTGACTGCGGACTGCGGCGACCTTGGCCTTGTCAGCGTCGGTGGCGGCGGCATGCTCGAATCCCACCAGATTCATCGCCGGACTTTCCAGCTCCAGCTCCAGGGTCTGGCCGTCCAGCACCGCGTTCAGGCGCCCGACGCCGTGCTCGTGGGCGCCAAGGCTGCCGTGCTCATGGTCGTGATCATGTTCGTCGGCGGCATGGGCCACAGCCAGCGGCAACATGGCAAACGGCAGGGCGAGAAGCAGGCGGCGCATGGCGAGTCTCCGAAAGACAAGATAAAAAAAATGTTATGTAATCTTATAACGTTTGTGCGCGGATTGTGACTGCCAGCTTGGCGTTGCACAAGCCCCATGGGAGCATGGGCATGAAGAAATGTTCGGGAGCTGACTCATGTTGCGAATTCGCGGAAACATCGGCGACTGGCCGGTGGATTTGACGCTGGAGATGGATGACGCCGATTGGGCGCGGCTGGGGGCGCAACTGCAGGTAGAAAAAACCGAAGTCAGTGCACCAGCGGCGAAACCGCTGAATCAAGACGATGCGCTGTGGCAGGTTGCCAGGGATTTGCTGCGCAAGGCCGGGCAATTGAGCGGGCCGGACTTGCTCGATCAACTGGAAGGGCTGGCCGGCAGTGCGGCGGCGGGCAAGCGCCTGTTGGTGCGCTTGCGTCATAGTGCGGATGTAAAAGTCGAGAGCGGCGGCGATACGCCGATTTATCGCTGGCTGTAGGAGCGAGCATGCTCGCGATGGACGTAATGCTTGGCGCGTTTCTACAGACAGCACGCGTCATCGTTGACGTCCATCGCGAGCATGCTCGCTCCTACAGGACGGGGCTGTTAATACAGTGCAGCAAAGAGCTTGCGGCGGTAGGTCGTCACTAACGGATGATCGTTACCCAGCAGTTCGAACACCTGCAGCAAGGTCTTGTGCGGCAAACCTTCGCTGTAGCTGCGGTTGCGGATGAACAACTTGAGCAGGCCATCCAGCGCCGCGTCGTACTGCTGGCGCGCCAGTTGTTGCACGGCCAACTGGTAGACCGCTTCATCGTCCTGTGGGTTTTTTGCCAGGCGCGCTTTAAGGTCGGCGGCATCCGGCAAATCCTTGGCCTGGCCGAGGAACTTGATCTGCGCCTTGGCGCCGGCCAGGGCGGCCTTGTGCTCATCGCTCTTGACCGCGTCGAGTACGGCTTGCGCCTCGCCCAGCTCACCGCGCTCGGTGAGGCAGCGGGCGTAAAGAATCAGCGCCTTGGCATTGGTGTTGTCTTCGCCCAGCAGCACTTTTAGCAGAGCTTCCGCATCGGCGAAGCGGCTGTCATCGAACAAGGCCTGGGCCTGTTCGAACGGATCGGCGGCCGCCGGTGGCGGCATTTGTACATGGGGCTCGAGCAGCGCACGCACGGCCGACTCCGGCTGCGCACCGGCAAAACCATCGACCGGCTGGCCATCCTTGAACAGCACCACGGTCGGCAGGCTACGAATACCGAAGCGGGCGACGATGTCCTGTTCGAGGTCGCAGTTGACCTTGGCCAGCAGCAGTTCGCCCTGATAGCTCTCGGCAATGGTCTGCAGCATCGGCATCAGGACCTTGCAGGGGGCACACCATTCGGCCCAGAAATCCACCAGCACCGGTTTGTGAAAGGAGTTCTCGATCACCGACTGGTCGAAATCGGCAGTCGTGGCGTCGAAGATGTACGGCGTTTGCTGACTCATGGGGGATCTCTTGGAAGCGTGAATGTGCTCACTATAAGGGCTGGCGCAAAAGATCGCAGCCTTCGGCAGCTCCTACAGGATCGGGTTTACACACGGTCAATGTAGGAGCTGCCGAAGGCTGCGATCTTTTAACGGTTTGCGTGGTAGAGGCTCACATGCCGAAACTCTTCGGGTTCACACAGGTCCGGCAAGGTCATGGCCTCCAGCATTTCGATGCGCCGGTACAGCGGATGACGAAAATCGCGCACCCGCGAGTCCGCCACCAGCGCTTCGCGGCCACGACTGAGGAACTCATCGAGCAGCGGCAAATTCGCCCGGTCGTACAGCACATCCGCCACCAGGATCAGGTCAAAACGGTCGTCTTCGGCGAAAAAGTCCGTCGAGTAAGTGAGCGCTACGTCATTGAGTTCGGCATTCGCCCGACAGGCGGCAATCGCCAGCGGGTCAAGGTCGCAGGCCACTACTTCCAGCGCCCCCGCCTTGACCGCGGCAATCCCCGCGACCCCGGAGCCGGCACCGAAATCCAACACCCTTTTGCCTTCGACCCAATGCCGGTTCTGCGCCAGATACCGAGCCACGGCCAGACCGCTGGCCCAGCAAAAACTCCAGTACGGCGGCTCATGCAGAATGCGGCGGGTCTCTTCCGGGCTGAAGGCGCGGTCCATGTTGTCGCCATCGATCAGCCACAGCTTCAGATCAGTCTCCGGCAGCCCACAGGCGACCAGTCGCGCATCGCCGAGCAATTCACCCAACGCCTGTTGCAGGTCCAGCGGCGTCTTCATGGCGCTTTGACAAATTGCAGCTGGCCCAGCGCCTGGGTGGTCGGCTGATAGATCCGCTGTGACGGCAGGTGCAGGATCAGTTGGCCGGACTGGCTGGCGCGGCCGCGCAGTTCAACGCGGGCACCGGCCGGGAACGATTCTGGATTGAAGCGCAGATGAAACGGCAATGCCTGGTTGGTGCCGATCAGGTTGGAACTGGCGAGCAATTGTTGCGGACGGTCCTTGTCGTCGATCACCAGCAGGGCCAGCTCGACTTCGGCGCCATCCGGGATGCCTTGCAGGGTGCCGCTCAATTCACGTTGATGGGCCGGCAAAGGACCGACGTTGGCCGACTCTCGGGCTTTTTTCTGCGCTTGTTGTGGCGCCGGGCCAGGCGTTGGCGGCTGGGGGGCATCGCTGCTGCAAGCCACCAACAGGCTGAAAAGGCTGAGCAAAACGAGCGGACGTAACGGCATTGGCAGCTCCGGAAGGGTGAAATCCATGGATCCAGTGATCATCCCGTCTGTATACCGCAAACCCTATGTCTTGTCTTGCCACCCGGATGCGCTACCATGGCCCTCCCTTTTTTTGTTGCCTGCCACCATGCACTGTCCCTTCTGCGGTGCCAACGACACCAAGGTCATCGACTCGCGTCTGGTCGCCGAGGGCGAACAGGTACGCCGCCGGCGCGAATGCCTGGCCTGCGGCGAACGTTTCACGACGTTCGAAACCGCTGAACTGGTGTTGCCGCGCCTGATCAAAACCGACGGCAGTCGCCAGCCGTTCGACGAAGAAAAACTCCGCGCCGGCATGCAGCGTGCGTTGGAGAAGCGCCCGGTGAGTGTCGAGCGCCTCGAATCGTCGCTGGTGCACATCAAACACAAACTGCGCGCCACTGGCGAACGCGAGGTCAAGTCCCTCGTGGTCGGTGAGCTGGTGATGGCCGAGCTGCAAAAGCTCGACGAAGTCGCCTACATCCGCTTCGCCTCGGTGTATCGCCGCTTCCAGGACCTCAATGAGTTCCGCGAAGAAATCGATCGCCTGGCCCGGGAACCGGTGAAAGAATGACCACGCCAGCAGAACTTGCCATCCTCGACGCCCATTACATGGCCCGCGCGCTGGAACTCGCGCGCAAAGGGCATTACACGACACACCCCAACCCGAGGGTCGGCTGCGTGATCGTGCGTGACGGGCAGATCGTCGGCGAAGGCTGGCACGAGCGCGCCGGTGAACCCCACGCCGAAGTCCACGCCTTGCGTGCCGCCGGTGAGCTGGCCCGTGGCGCCACCGCCTACGTGACCCTCGAACCCTGCAGTCACCACGGTCGCACGCCCCCGTGCGCCGATGCGTTGGTCAACGCCGGTGTGGCGCGGGTCGTGGCAGCGATGCAGGACCCGAACCCGGAAGTGGCCGGACGTGGCCTGCAACGCCTGGCGCAGGCCGGCATCGCCACTGAAAGCGGTGTGCTGGAGGGTGAGGCGCGCAAGCTCAATCAGGGATTCCTCAAGCGCATGGAACATGGCTTGCCGTTCGTGCGGGTCAAGTTGGCCATGAGCCTGGACGGTCGCACGGCGATGGAAAGCGGCGAAAGCCAATGGATCACCGGGCCCGCGGCACGTTCCGCGGTCCAGCGTCTGCGCGCCCAGGCCAGCGTGGTGCTGACCGGTGCCGACACCGTGCTGGCGGACAACGCCCGCCTGACCGTGCGTGCCGACGAACTCGGCCTGGATGCCGGGCAAACCGCGCAGGTCATGAGCCGTCTGCCGCTACGCGTACTGGTCGACGGGCGTCTGCGCGTACCGTTGGATGCCCCGTTCTTCAAGGCCGGCCCGGCGCTGGTCGCCACCTGTGTAGCGGTGGAAGAGCAATACGCCAATGGTCCGGAATGCTTGATCGTGCCTGGCTATGACGGTCAGGTCGATCTGCGCCAGCTACTGGTCGAACTCGCCCACCGTGGCGTCAACGAGGTGCTGGTAGAGGCCGGTCCACGGCTGGCCGGTGCTTTCGCTCAACTCGGTTTGGTGGATGAGTTCCAGATTTTCATTGCCGGCAAGTTCTTGGGCTCTTCGGCACGACCGCTGCTGGACTGGCCGCTCGCGCAGATGAAGGATGCACCCGAGCTCAAAATCACCGAAATTCGCGCGGTGGGCGATGACTGGCGAGTCACCGCCATTCCTTCACCGGCAGCGAGCGTATAATTTCCGGCCATCGCTATAGCGCTGGCTCTGTTCTCGAGGAGAACCCCATGTTCACCGGCATCATCGAATCCATCGGCAGTATTCGTGCATTGACCCCAAAAGGCGGAGATGTGCGGGTGCATGTAGAAACCGGCAAGCTCGACCTGAGCGACGTCAAACTGGGCGACAGCATCGCGGTCAACGGCGTATGCCTGACCGCCGTTGAACTGCCGGGCAACGGCTTTGCAGCTGACGTCAGTCGCGAAACCCTCGACTGCACCGCCATGAATGACCTCAAGAGCGGCAGCCCGGTCAATCTGGAAAAAGCCCTGACTCCGACTACACGCCTGGGCGGGCACCTGGTCAGTGGCCACGTCGACGGCGTGGGCGAAGTCGTTGCCCGTACCGAGAACGCGCGTGCCGTGGAGTTCCGCATCCGCGCGCCGAAGGACTTGGCCAAGTACATCGCCCATAAAGGCTCGATCACCGTCGACGGCACCAGCCTGACCGTGAACGCGGTCGATGGCGCCGAGTTCCTGCTGACGATCATTCCGCACACCCTGAGCGAAACCATCATGGCGTCGTACCAGCCAGGTCGCCGGGTGAACCTGGAAGTGGACTTGCTGGCCCGTTACCTGGAGCGTCTGCTGCTGGGCGACAAGGCCGCTGAGCCAACTACCGGCAGCAACATTACCGAAAGCTTTCTCGCCGCCAACGGCTACCTCAAATCCTGAAACTCAATTTCTAAAAGAATGGGGGTGCCTTGTGGCGCTCAATAGCATCGAAGAACTGGTTGAAGACATCCGCCAAGGCAAGATGGTCATCCTCATGGATGACGAAGACCGCGAGAACGAAGGCGACCTGATCATGGCCGCCGAGTGCTGTCAGGCCGAACACATCAACTTCATGGCCAAGCACGCCCGTGGCCTGATCTGCATGCCGATGACCCGCGAGCGCTGTGAACTGCTCAAGCTGCCACTGATGGCCCCACGCAACGGCTCCGGTTTCGGCACCAAGTTCACCGTATCGATCGAAGCGGCCACAGGCGTCACCACCGGCATCTCTGCCGCCGACCGTGCGCGCACCGTGCAAGCGGCTGCCGCCCGTGATGCCAAGGCTGAAGACATCGTCAGCCCCGGCCACATTTTCCCGCTGATGGCCCAGGCCGGCGGCACCCTGGCCCGCGCCGGCCACACTGAAGCCGCGTGCGATCTGGCGCGCATGGCCGGTTTCGAGCCGAGCGGGGTGATCTGCGAAGTGATGAACGACGACGGCACCATGTCCCGTCGTGCCGAACTGGAAGCCTTTGCGGCTGAACACAATATCAAGATCGGCACCATCGCCGACCTGATTCACTACCGGATGATCCACGAACGTACCGTTCAGCGGATTGCCGAGCAGCCTCTGGACAGCGAACTGGGCCAATTCAACCTGGTGACCTATCGTGATTCCGTGGAAGGTGACGTGCACATGGCCCTGACCTTGGGCAATGTCTGCGCCGAAGAACCGACCCTGGTGCGCGTGCACAATATGGACCCGCTGCGCGACCTGCTGATGGTCAAGCAGCCGGGCCGCTGGAGCCTGCGCGCCGCCATGTCCGCGGTTGCCGAGGCCGGCAGCGGCGTGGTGCTGTTGCTCGGACACCCGCTCGATGGCGACGTGTTACTGGCGCATATCCGCGAAACCGCAGACCACGCGGCGGTGAAAAAACCGACCACCTACAGCACCGTGGGAGCCGGTTCGCAGATCCTGCGCGACCTCGGCGTACGCAAAATGCGCTTGATGTCGGCACCGATGAAGTTTAATGCGATATCCGGTTTCGATCTGGAAGTTGTAGAATACGTGCCCTCCGAATAATGACCGGTTGTTTCCGGCCTTGAATTCGCGGTTCAAATATCACTGAGGGGCGCGTACGAGACGCGTCCCGGCTCTTTAAGAGATCTATCGAATGACCCTGAAGACCATCGAAGGTACCTTCATCGCCCCTAAAGGCCGCTATGCTTTGGTAGTAGGCCGTTTCAACAGTTTCGTCGTTGAAAGCCTGGTCAGCGGTGCTGTTGATGCCCTGGTTCGCCATGGCGTGAGCGAAAGCGACATCACCATCATCCGCGCCCCTGGCGCCTTCGAAATTCCGCTGGTTGCGCAGAAAGTCGCTCAGAAGGGCGAGTTCGCGGCAATCATCGCCCTGGGCGCGGTCATTCGTGGCGGTACTCCGCACTTCGAATACGTGGCTGGCGAGTGCACCAAGGGCCTGGCCCAGGTGTCCATGGAGTTCGGCGTACCGGTCGCTTTCGGCGTCCTGACCGTCGATTCCATCGAGCAAGCCATTGAACGTTCCGGCACCAAGGCCGGGAACAAAGGTGCCGAAGCTGCCCTGTCCGCTCTGGAAATGGTCAGCCTGCTGGCGCAGTTGGAGGCCAAGTGATTAGCGACGAAAGCGATCGTTTCAACCCGCGCGATCCAAAACCTGCGGATGCTGGCAAGCCATCGAAAAGCGTCAAGCGTCGCGAAGCCCGTCAGCTCGCGACTCAGGCGCTGTACCAATGGCACATGGCCAAGCAATCGCTGAACGAGATCGAAGCGCAGTTCCGGGTCGATAACGATTTCACCGATGTCGATGGTGCGTATTTCCGCGAAATCCTGCACGGGGTTCCGCAGTTCAAGACCGAAATCGACACCGCGCTCAAGCCTTGCCTGGACTTGACCATCGAAGAGCTGGACCCGGTTGAACTGGCGGTTCTGCGTCTGTCCACCTGGGAGTTGCTCAAGCGCGTCGACGTACCGTATCGCGTTGTGATCAACGAAGGCATCGAACTGGCCAAGGTCTTCGGTTCTACCGATGGCCACAAGTTCGTCAACGGTGTGCTCGACAAGCTGGCCCCGCGTCTGCGTGAAGCTGAAGTGAAGGCGTTCAAGCGCTGATTGGCGCTTGGAATGTCGACACGAAGCCATGGGCGAGTTTGAGCTGATCCGCAATTTCTTCGCCGCCGCGCCCTGTGCGCAGGGCGGCGAAGGCGTTGCCCTCGGAATTGGCGATGACTGCGCCTTGCTGGCTGTCCCTCCCGGGGAGCAGTTGGCGATTTCTACCGATACCCTGGTGGCCGGCGTACATTTCGCCGACCCCTGCGATCCATTCCTGCTCGGTCAGCGCTCGCTGGCCGTGGCGGTGAGCGACTTGGCTGCCATGGGCGCCACGCCCGTTGCCTTTACCCTTGCCCTGACTTTGCCGACGGTGACCGCCGATTGGTTGCAGGCCTATGCCCGTGGTTTGAACCTTATGGCTTCGAGCTGCGGCGTGGCGCTGGTGGGCGGCGATACCACCCGCGGGCCGCTGAGCCTGACCATGACGGTGTTCGGGCGCGTGCCGGGCGGTTTGGCCCTGACCCGCAGCGGTGCGCGGCCGGGCGACCTGCTGTGTGTGGGCGGCGACCTTGGCAATGCCGCCGGTGCCTTGCCATTGGTGCTCGGCCAGCGCACGGCCCAAGCGCGCATTGCCGAGCCGCTGCTGGCGCATTACTGGTCGCCGCAACCGCAGCTTGGATTGGGCCAGGCGCTGCGTGGCAAGGCCACTTCGGCCATGGATATCTCCGATGGTCTGCTCGCTGATTGCGGGCATATCGCGCTGGCCTCGAAGGTCGGCATCGAAGTCGAGCGGGATCGCTTGCCGCTGTCGCAAAGCCTGGTCGATTTTCTTGGACTGGCGCACGCACAGGTTGCGGCCCTGAGTGGCGGCGACGACTACGTACTGGCTTTCACCTTACCGTCTGTCGAATTGCCGCTGTTGCTGGCCGACGGCTGGCCGATCCATGTGGTCGGGCGGGTGGTAGCAGGGCAGGGCGTGACGCTGCTGGACGCCGACGGCAAGGACATCACCCCGCAAACCCGGGGCTACCAACATTTTCGGGAGACACCGTGACAGATCACCCCAATCAGGTTCCGGCGGAGTTCGTACCGCCATCGGTCTGGCGCAATCCCTGGCATTTCCTGGCGTTTGGCTTTGGCTCCGGCACCTTGCCAAAGGCTCCGGGCACCTGGGGGTCGCTGGTTGCGCTACCCTTTATCCCGCTATGGCAGATGTTGCCCGACTGGGGCTACTGGTTGATGCTGGGCATTACCATGCTGTTCGGCTTCTGGCTGTGCGGCAAGGTGGCCGATGATTTACGGGTACACGACCACGAAGGTATCGTCTGGGACGAGATGGTCGGAATGTGGATCACCCTGTGGCTGGTGCCGGAAGGTTGGCAGTGGCTGCTGGCAGGATTTTTGATGTTTCGCTTCTTCGACATCCTCAAGCCGTGGCCGATTCACTGGGTTGACCGGCATGTGCACGGAGGCGTTGGCATCATGCTCGATGACGTGTTGGCTGGAGTGTTTGCGTGGTTGGCGATGCAGGGGCTGGTATGGATTTTCGCCTGAGGGATTAATTGGGAGAACTAGGGATGGCTCGACGCTGGTGGGTAGCGATGGTGATGGTGCTGTTCGGTGCGCTGGTCCAGGCGGAGGAGGCAATCACCGCGCCGTCCGTGATTCATCTGGCCAGCGAAGACTGGGAAGACTATACCGCTGCCGACGGCCACGGCCTCGGCTGGGACGTGTTGCGCAAAGTCTTCGAGCCGGCGGGGGTCAAGCTGGACATCCGCAGCGAACCCTATGTGCGCTCGATGGGACTGGCCGAGCGGGGTGAAGTCGATGCATGTGTCGGTTCCTACCATGAAGAATCCAGCGATGTGCTTTATCCGCACTGGAACTTCGATACCGACCATATCTACGCCCTGGGCCTGGCCAGCAGCCCGCAACCGACCCCACAAACCCTGGGTAATTACCGTCTGGCGTGGGTGCGTGGCTACGATTATCAACATTATCTGCCTAATGTCCGCCGCTACAACGAAGTACTACGTCGTACCGGCATCGTTTCGATGCTGACGCAGAACCGCGCCGACTTCTACATAGACGCACTGACCGAAGTCGATTGGGTGCTCAGTCGGGCGAAGGATCCTTCGCAGTTTCGCCGCACGCATATCGCCGAATTACCGTTGTACCTGTGCTTTGCCAAGACCCCGGCGGCCCGCAGCCTGATGGCGTTGTTCGACCAACGCATGGCGCAGTTGGTTAAAAGCGGCGAGCTCAGACCGATCTTCGAACGCTGGAAGCAACCCTACCCGTTCGATGAGGAATAACCTGTAGGAGCTGCCGCAGGCTGCGATCTTTTGATCTTAAAATACAAAATCAAAAGATCGCAGCCTGCGGCAGCTTCTACAGAGATCAAACTTTTTGATAGTTATGGCCGATAATTCAGCCTAAGCGTCGGTTGGAACCTGCTGTTACAATGCCGGCCTGCGAATCTTCAGACTTTTAGATCAGGAGCACACCGGTGCCTGTCGTTTTTGTCGCCGCTTCCAAGCTGCCAACGCCTTTTGCGCAATTCATCATGCACGGCTTTCTCGATGAGGCCACCGGCCGCGAGCACGTCGTGCTGAGCCTGGGTGAGATCGCCGATGGTGCCCCGGTACTCGGTCGGTTGCACTCCGAGTGCCTGACGGGCGACGCCTTGTTCAGCCAGCGTTGCGACTGCGGCTCGCAACTTGAGGCTGCGCTGCAGGCCATCGCTCGTGAAGGTCGGGGCGTATTGCTGTATTTGCGCCAGGAAGGCCGTGGCATTGGCCTGCTGAACAAGATCCGCGCCTATGAGCTGCAGGACGGCGGTGCCGACACCGTTGAGGCCAACGAGCGCCTGGGCTTTGCCGCCGACCAGCGCGATTACGCCATGTGCCTGCCGATGCTTGAGCACCTGGGGGTGAAATCCCTGCGCCTGATGACCAACAACCCACGCAAGGTCAAAGCCTTGACCGACATGGGCATCGCGGTTGCCGAGCGCGTGCCGCTGCACACGGGTCACAATCCGCACAACAAACTCTACCTGGCAACCAAGGCCAGCAAACTCGACCATATGATGGGCAATGAACATCAGGGCGAGGTAGACCGGGCGTGACCCGCGGCCAGGTACGGCGGCGGCTGTCCGTCAATTGGTGGCAATACCTGGCGTTGGCCTTGTTGCCGCTGTTCGTGATCAACGCAGTGTTCGGCCAGGGTGAAGCCATACTGCCGGTGCTGGCAATGCCGTTGTTCATCGCCGGTGTCGCCTCGATGTTTGTCAGCCTGAAGTTTTTTGGCGGCTATAAACATGCGTTGATCGCCACCCAGAAAGCCCTCGATACCCCTGAAGAGCCTGATGCATGGATCCGTTTGGCGGCCAAGCGGCGCACGGCGTTCCTCGCGGCTGGCTTGCCGGCCTGGATCGGTGCATTGGCGGTGTTTGTCGGTCTCGAAGCGGTGCCGCTGATGCTGCTGGCGCTGTCGACCGCGGTGCTGTTCTACCTCTACCGAATTCCACGTCAGCTCGGTTGATGCGCCCTGTCTGGCTGGCGGTTTTGCTGCTGGCGATCAGCGGCTCGGCCATGGCGGTGGAGCGGGTTGTCAGCCTCGCTCCGTCCCTCACTGAGATGGTCGTCGAACTGGGTTCGGCCGACTTGCTGGTCGGCGTGCTGGATGCCGGTGAGCGTCCCGCCGAACTCAAGGATTTGCCCTCCGTGGGGCGCTACGGTCAGCTGGACATGGAGCGTTTGCTCAGCCTCAAGCCTGATTTGTTGCTGCTCTGGCCTGGCAGTGTCGGCCCGGCCCAGCGTGAACAACTCAAGCGCTTGAACATCCCGACCTACGTCGCTGAACCGCATGATTTCGCGCAACTCACCGCACAGATCGAAGCCATTGCCTCGCAACTCGGGCGGCCTGAGCGTGGGGCGGTATTGGCCAACGATTTGCGTCAGCGCCTGGCGCAGCTGCGTCAACGCTATCGGCGGGAGCATCCGTTGCGTGTGTTCTATCAAGTCTGGGATAAGCCGCTATACACCGTGGGCGGAGGGCAGATCATCAGCGCTGCGCTTGAAGTCTGTGGGGCGCAAAACGTCTTCGGCGACCAGGCACTCCCGGCGCCGCAGATCAGTGTCGAAGCGGTCCTGCAGCGCGATCCCGAGGTGATTCTGGCCGGTGATCAGGCGCAACTTGATGCGTGGAAGGCGTGGCCGCAGGTGGCGGCGGTGCGGCAGGGGCAGTTGCGGCTGGTTACGGACAAGGGCCTGGAGCGGCCGAGCGGGCAGATGGTCGAGGCGACGGCCAAGTTGTGCCGCGAGATTGCACCTGACCGCTGAGACCGAGGTGCGGCCTTCGCGGGCTTGCTCGCGAAGAGGCTAGCCCAGAGACCATCAGAGCTCCGGGGTCCAAGTCACCCCAAACACCCACGCCCGACCTTCCTCGCGATATCCGTACTGGCTGCCTTCATGGCTGTACAGTGCCCGGCTGTAACCCTTGTGCAGCAGGTTGTCGACCTTAAGCTCCAGGCTGATCTCTCGATTGAGTGCCCAACTGCTGCGCAACCCCAGCAACCCATAACCACCCAATGGCTGTTGATTGTTCAGGTCGTCATAGCTGCTGCTAACAGCTTGCCAACTGGCGCCCAGGCCCAGGCGGTCGAACTGTCGATCCAGATCCCAGCTCAATGTGCGACGTGCGCGACGGGCCAGGGTATGCCCCGTATCGCGGTCACGCGGGTCGATAATCGCCACGCCGAGGTTGCTCTGCCAGCCGAACAGTTCCTGTCTTAATGTCGCTTCAAAGCCGTTGATGCGTGCCGACGCCACGTTCTCTGGACGTGAGTTGCTGCCGAAGATGATCGCGTCTTCGAGGTCCGTACGGTACAGCGAGGCCTCCAGGCGACTGCTCTCGGTCAATTGGCTGCGCCATTGCAGTTCATAGCTTTTCGAGGTCTCGGGTTTAAGGTCCGGGTTGCTGAAGTCGGGGTAGTACAGGTCGTTGAAGGTCGGCGCACGGAAACCTTCGCTGTAGGTCAGCAGCAAGTCGTTGTCGGGGTTTAGCGGCAGGGTGAAGGTGCCGCTCCAGCTGTTCTGGCCGCCGAACTGTTGGTTCTGGTCGCGGCGCAGGCCCAGTTCGGTAGAGAATCTGTCAGCCTGATAACGATGCTGGACAAATGCCGCGCGGTTCCAGCGACTGTCCTCGTCGAACGGCGTGCTGCTGTTGACGCGGTCTTCGTACCAGTCGCCGCCGAGGATCAGGCTGTTGCGCTGGTTGAGTGTCAGGTCGTTCTGCCAGTTCACCGAGTCTCGATAGGTATTGAACACGCTGCGCTCATCGCTGAGCTTGTCGAACGTCTTCTCGCGGTTTTCGCTGTGGCCGAACTCGACGCGGGTTTTCCACAGGTCGTTGACCCGTGCGTCGATGTAGCTGCTGACACTGCTCACATCGAATTCGTTGTAGGGCTGCTGCTGGACTGACTCGAACGTGTTCAGGTCGAAGCGACCGAACGGATTGTCGAATTCGCTTTTACCACGGTTATCCAGCAGATTGGCGCCGATCTCGACGTCGTCGCTGAGGGCGTGACTCACGCTCAGGCTCAGGGATTTGTTGCGGTAGGCGTCGTGATCACTGTCGCTGGGATACGACTCATGGGTGCGATCGATCCCGGCGGTTTCATCCAGGCTGGCGCCGAGGTTGAAGCGGGTCTGCTCATCGCCCCCAGACAAGCCGAGGCTACGCTCCCAGGTCTGGTTGCTGCCAAACCCCATATGCAGCCTGGGTTGCAGGCCGGGGTCGCTGCCACGCCGAGTGAAGATCTGGATCACCCCGCCAATCGCATCGCTGCCGTAGATCACCGAACGGGAGCCGCGCAGCACTTCCACGCGCTCGACCTGGTCGATGTTGATGTGTTGCAGGTTGCTGTCGCCGGAGGACGAGTTGCCGATCCGCTGGCCGTCCACCAGCACCAGGCTCTGGGCCGACTGCGTGCCGCGAATGTAAATTCCCGGCAGGCTGCCGCGCCCGCCGGTTTGTGCCACTTGCACCCCCGGTACACGGCGCAGCAGGTCAGTGACGCTGTTGGGTTGCAACCGGTCGATGTCTTCGCGGGTGAAGACCGTGTTGGCGGCGCTGCTGTCGTTGCGCGCCTCGACCTGGCGGTTGGCGCTGATCAGTACGTCGGGCAGCTTCAGGGCCTGGTCGCGTTCGAAGGTGTCGGCCAGCACTGGGCCGGCTGGCAGCAGGGTCAGCGTCAGGGCGAGGGGGGAGAGTTTCATCGACAGTCCGTTGGTGCTTGAGGTGTACACAATTTTGATAGCGCCACAAACCACTGTGGGAGCGGGCTTGCCCGCGAAGGCGTCGGCACATTCAACATTGATGTTGGATGTGTCGGCCTCTTCGCGGGCAAGCCCGCTCCCACAGGGGGGAGTGTGTATAGCGGTTTAGCGGTTTAGCAGTTGCAGACGCTCGCGGATCGAAGCCTCGATCCCGGCTTCATCCAGTCCACACTCAGCCAGCATTTGCGCCGGCTTGGCGTGTTCGACATAAATGTCCGGCAAGCCCAGGTGCAGCATCGACTTGAGGATATTCTCGCGAGCGAGAAATTCGCTGACCGCACCGCCGGCACCACCCATGATGGCGTTTTCTTCGACGGTCACCAGCAGCTCGTGGCTGCCAGCGATTTCGCGAACCAGCTCTTCATCCAGCGGTTTGACGAAGCGCATGTCGACCACGGTCGCGTCCAGCGTCTCGGCGACTTTCAGCGCCTCGGCCAGTTGCACGCCGAACACCAGCAAAGCGACCTTGCTACCCTGGCGGCGAACCACGCCCTTGCCGATTTCGATCGGCTCGAGGTCTTTCTCGATGGTCGCATTCGGGCCGTTGCCGCGCGGGTAACGCACGGCGGCCGGGCCGTTATATAGATGACCGGTCGAGAGCATCTTGCGCAGTTCGTTTTCGTCGCTCGGGGTCATCACCAGCATGCCGGGGATGCAGCGCAGGAACGACAGGTCGAAGCTGCCCGCGTGGGTCGGACCGTCTTCGCCCACCAGGCCGGCTCGATCGATGGCGAACAGCACGTCGAGGTTTTGCACCGCGACGTCATGCACCAACTGGTCGTAGCCGCGTTGCAGGAAGGTCGAATAGATCGCCACCACCGGCTTCGCGCCTTCGCAGGCCATGCCGGCCGCAAAGGTCACGGCGTGTTGCTCGGCAATCGCCACGTCGAAGTAGCGCAGCGGGAAGCGCTCGCTGAAGGCCACCAGGTCCGAGCCTTCCTTCATCGCCGGGGTGATCCCGACCAGGCGCGGGTCGGCAGCCGCCATGTCGCACAGCCACTCACCGAACACACCGGAGTACTTCGGCCCGCTGGCTTTCTTCGGAGGGTTGGCCGGCGCATCGACAGGTTCGAGCTTGGTGATGGCGTGGTAACCGATCGGGTCGACCTCCGCCGGGGCGAAGCCTTTGCCTTTCTTGGTGACGATGTGCAGGAACTGCGGGCCCTTGAGATCACGCATGTTGCGCAGGGTAGCGATCAGGGTTGGCAGGTCGTGGCCATCGATCGGGCCGATGTAGTTCCAGCCCAGCTCTTCGAACAGCGTGCCGGGCACCAGCATGCCTTTTGCGTATTCTTCGGTGCGACGGGCGATTTCCCAGGCGCCGGGCAGGCGCGACAGGACTTTCTTGCTGCCCTCGCGCATGCTCGCGTAGGTACGGCTGGAAAGGATCTTCGCCAGGTAGTTCGACAAACCGCCGACGTTGCGCGAGATCGACATGTCATTGTCGTTGAGGATCACCAGCATGTTGGCGTCCACTTCCGGCGCGTGGTTCAGCGCTTCGAACGCCATGCCGGCCGTCAGTGCGCCGTCGCCGATTACGGCAATCGCCTTGCGATCACTGTTTTGCAGGCGGGCGGCAATCGCCATGCCCAGGGCTGCGCTGATCGACGTGCTGGAGTGGCCGACGCCAAAGGTGTCGTACTCGCTCTCGGATCGACGCGGGAAGGCGGCAACGCCGTCCTTCTGGCGCAGGGTGGCCATGCGCTCGCGACGACCGGTGAGGATCTTGTGCGGATAAGCCTGATGACCCACGTCCCACACCAGCCGGTCGTCCGGGGTGTCGAAAACGTAATGCAACGCGATGGTCAGCTCGATGACGCCCAGACCTGCACCGAAATGCCCACCGGTCTGACCGACCGTGTAGAGCAATTCCAGGCGCAACTCATCGGCCAGGGTTTCCAGCTCGGCTTCGCCTAACCGGCGCAGGCCGTCCGGCGTGTTCGCGCGGTCGAGCAGGGGCGTGGTCGGGCGCTTGCGGGGAATCTCATGAAACGTCGTGGGCATCAGGCGAATCGTTATAGGTATAAAAGATGCGGCAGTTTACCTGATGCATCGGCCCCTGCCCACGCGTTGGTCTTTTTTGGCGGATTCGCCGTCAGTTGCGTCGCTCGACGATGTAGCGGGCCAGCTCACGCAGGGGCTCGGCAGCCGCGTCAAACGGTCGCAACGCATGCAGCGCCTGATCGCGCAGTTCCAGGGCATAGGCCTTGGCGGCGTCCAGGCCCAGCAGTGCCGGGTAGGTCGGCTTGTCGCGGGCAATGTCGGCGCCTTGGCGTTTGCCCAGGGTTTCGGTATCGCTTTCGACGTCGAGAATGTCGTCCTGGACCTGGAATGCCAGGCCGATGGCCTGTGCATAAGTCTGCAGGGACTTGAGTTCGCCCTTTTCAGCGCGACCACTGGCCAGGGCGCCGAGCTTGACGCTGGCTTCGATCAGCGCGCCGGTCTTGTGCCGGTGCATGTATTCGAGCGCCTGTTGATCGAGCTTCAGGCCTACCGAGCCAAGGTCGATGGCCTGGCCGCCGACCATGCCCGCCGGACCTGCCGCCAATGCCAGTGTGCTGACCATTTCAAGACGGATCTCGGCGTCGACGTTGCTCAGGCGCGGGTCGAGCAGGGCGCTGAACGCCAGGCTCTGCAAGCCATCGCCAGCGAGGATCGCGCAGGCTTCATCGAATTTCTTGTGCGTTGTCGGCTGGCCGCGGCGCAGATCGTCATCATCCATGGCCGGCAAATCGTCGTGCACCAGCGAATAGGCATGGATAAGCTCCACCGCGCAGGCCGCGCCGTTGGCTTGCTCCGCCTTGCCGCCCAGCGCTTCGCATGCAGCGTAGGCCAGCAATGGGCGCACCCGTTTGCCGCCGTTCATCACGCTGTAGCGCATGGCGTCGTACAAGCGCACCAGCTCAGGGCCTGGCGCGATGAACAGGGTTTCCATGGCGGCGTTGACGCGGGCCTGGCTGGTCGCTGAATACGCTGCAATCATTCTGGTTGATCCGCGTCGAAGGGTTCCTCGGCCAACTCGCCATCACGCTCGAGCAACACTTGAACCTTTTGCTCGGCCTGGGCCAGCGCCGCCTGGCAATCGCGGGTCAGGCCGATGCCTTGCTCGAAAGCGGCCAGCGAGTCTTCCAGCGATAATTCGCCATTCTCCAGACGCTCTACCAGCGTTTGCAGGTCAGCGAGGGACTGTTCGAAATCCAGTGCAGCTTTTTTGCGGGCCATGGCGGCGATTTCCGGTTGACGTTAAACCGGCGCGACACTAGCAGATAGGGGGTTTATGGGCAAATGAGCGGGGTGTTTCAGCCACCGTTTCCTGAGAGGAACCAGTCCTGTGGCGAGGGGATTTATCCCCGTTGGGCTGCGAAGCGGCCCCTGACGTCTGTTCCGACTGTATGCGTTGTCCGGATTTACGACTGCTTTGTAGCCGAACGGGGATAAATCCCCTCGCCACAAAGTGAGTGGCGATTCGGCTCATTTTGTGAGCCGAATAGAAGCGTTAATCGGCTCACCGTGACTCTCCCCGCAAATCCGGACGCATCCGATTGTTAAAAAACACCCGCACGTCTAACCTTCGCGCCATCGACGACCCGCTATTCATGGGTCTTTCAGACGAAACGCAGTACCCGCATCTGTAACGCGCCGAGGATCAGGCGCAAGGTTTCGTCATGCATGGCAGGAGGCATCACATGCGCTCATTTCTTTTGCTGCTGATCGGCTGGGCCTGTGCGCCCGCCCTGGCCGCGCCCAGTGCCGAGCTGTCGGAGCCGGTGGGCGGCTGGCGCTTCAACGGTTTGCTGGACCGTACGGAAAACCCGCAAGTCGCCTATCCCACGCCACCCATCGACCGTGGTGTGCAGCGCAATCGCACGATGATCCAGGGCCAGCTCAAGGCCATCGGTGCCCAGCGCGGACCCCACACGCTCGCAGTCAACGGTAATCCGTTGAACCTGTACACCGACGATCAGGGCCGGTTTGCCCGGCCCTATGCATTCGGAGCCGGCTCCAACAGCGTCGAAGTGCGCAGCGCCGAAGGCCAGTCGCTCAAACGCGTGCAATTCTATGAAGCCAACAATTTACGCACGCCCGCACGGATTCGCGTGGTGCTGGGGTGGGACGATCCAAAAGCCGAACTTGACCTGCACATCGTCACCCCCGACGGCCAGCACGCGTTCTGGGCACGGCCGGCGATGAGCAATGGTGGTGGCCTCGACCCGGACGGCGTCGACGGCCCCGGCCCGGAAATGTTCACCATGACCGCGTCGCTGCATGGCACCTATCTGGTTTACGTCAACTATTGGGGCAACTTCGGTAGCGGCGGCTATAACTTCGATGAGACCAGCAATCAGAACGAGGTCATTACGTCGCAAATCAACCTGGTGCTCAACGAAAACACCGTCGACGAAAAACGCGAAACCTTCATCGTGCCCCTGCGCGCAATCGGTGACCTGCTGCTGGTCAAGACTTTCAACTATTAAGCATCCCGCTCCACGGATGAATTCGGGTTTTGTGAAATGAGCGATGACACTGTTTCCCCGGCCGCTGTAACACCTGGCCCCAAGCCGTCCCGCTATTGGGCAGGAAAAAATGTCCGGGCCATTGTGATCGGGCTGTGTCTGGTCGTGGGCGTGGCTGCTGGCATGGGCTGGCTGATGCTGAAAAGCAAAGCCCCGGCCCCGCAACTGGCGGCGGAAAAACTCGGCATGAGTCGCCCCGATGGCTTGCTCGAGACCCACTCCTTGAGCCAGTTGCCCAGGGACCTGCTGGCGGTACCGTTCCTAAAGGAAACCCTGACCGAAGATTTCGTCTTCTATTACGAAACCCACGCCGATCGCCTCGGGCTGATCGGCAGCTTGCGGCGGATCATCTACGAGCATGAGCTGAAGTTGCAGGACACGCTGATCGAGCAGCTGTTCGATCAACCGGCGGACGTTGCGTTGTGGCGCGGGGCGGATGGCAGGCTCAAGGATTTCCTGCTGGTGATGGATCGCGGTGGCCTGGCCAAGGTGCTGGAGCCGCTGGCCAAAGTGGCGCTGGATGATTCGCAGTTGAGCAAACTCGCAGACGTGAAAGTCGGCAACGACGACGTGGCGCTTTATCAGCTCAGCTACAACGCCAGCAAGGCGCTGCTGTTTGCCTCCCATGGCGACAAACTGGTGGTGCTGTCGAATCCAACCAAACTCTACGATCCGCAAAGTGGAGCGACGCAGGAGTCGGGCAGTGTCTCGACCCAAGCCATCGCCGCACTGCTCAACGGCGACAAACTGTTCCCCGAAGCGTTTGGCTTGCAACCCCGCGCGCCGGAAGTGAAGCAGCGACTGTCGGTGAATGCCAGCGTGCTCGCCATGGGGTATCAGCGCTTCATCCCGAATTTCGCCGGGTTGCGCTTCGACATGGATGACAAGGGCTGGCACAGCTTCCTGGCCATGGATGAACTGGACGATCAGCCGGACTTTGATTTCAAGCCGATCTGGCAAGCCATGCCGATGGGCGCCAGCGCTTGCGTGGCCGTGCCGCTGGCTGCCGAGCAACAGAAGCCGCTGCTGCTCAAACTCGGTGCTGACGAGACTGCGGCCCAGGCGTTGACCGAGCACATGGCCGGTGCGGCGGGCCTGTGCTGGTACGCCGATTCGCGGCTGTACACACCACTGCTGGTCGCCAGCCTAAAGGATGAAGACAGCGCCAGCCTCGATGGCGAACTGGGCAGGCTGTTCGGCTCGATGGTCGGCGCTTATGAAGGCAAGGTCGATGAGCATGTGTTCCCGGTGATTGAGAAACAGCAAGGTGACAACCGCCAGTGGCAGCGTCAGGTCAGCTCCCGTTTCGGTCCGTATGCGGCCAAGGATGCCGCGAATCCCGATGCGATCACCGGCCAGGCTTTCATGAACGTCAGCCTGGCGCGCCACGGGTCGACGCTGTTGTTTTCCCTCGATGACAAACTGCTGGACAAGGCCCTTGGCACCCTCGACAAACGCTTCCCGCCGATGGCCGACGTGGTGCCCAAGGACCTGCTGATGCCGGTGTACTTCGGCCCGGACGCCATGGCGCAGTTGATGCAGCGCGAAACCCTCGACAGCCTGCCGCAAGACATGGAACCGGTGTTCTACAACGCGGCGCAAACCTACCTGATCCCCAAATTGCGCAAGCTCGGCGGATACGGCAAGTACGCCCTGACCCTGCCCGAGGGCACCGAACCCGATGGCCACTGGCAATGGCTGCCGCTGCAATGGAAAGCCCTGTGAACGTACTGATCCGCAGCCTCGGCGTGCTCGCTTTGCTGTTGAGCGCGGGCGCCCGAGCGATCGAAACACCGGCGCTTGATCCGCAGCAATCCCAGGTGTTCCGCGCCTGGTTCGTGCGCATCGCGCAGGAGCAACTGAGTCGGGGGCCGAGCCCGCGCTGGTATCAGCAGGACTGCGCGGGCCTGGTGCGTTTTGCCGCCAACGAAGCGCTGAAAGTCCATGACGACAAATGGCTGCGCAGCAATGGCCTGTCCAACCGCTACCTGCCGCCGGAACTGGAGTTGAGTGCGGGTCAGCGCGGGCTGGCCCAGCAATGGCAGCAAGGTGGTGGCAAGGTCGGCCCCTACGTCAACGCGATCAAGCTGATCCAGTTCAACAGCCAGCTGGTTGGCCGCGATATCGCACAGGCGCGTCCCGGCGACCTGATGTTTTTCGACCAGGGCGACGACCAGCACCTGATGATCTGGATGGGCCGCTACATCGCCTATCACACCGGCACCACTACTCCCACCGACAACGGCATGCGTTCGGCAAGCCTGCAACAACTCATGACATGGAAGGACACCCGATGGATACCCGATGCAGCCAACCCCAACTTCATCGGCGTCTATCGACTGAATTTTCTCTCCCAATGATGGGTGCCCGCATGCTGCGTTTTCTGCCTCTGCTGTTGGCGTTGGTGCTGCCATTTTCGACGGTCAACGCCCAAGACGCTGTCGAACCCAGCGGCTATACACCGGTGGCCGGTGAAAGTTTTTTCCTGCTGGCCGACAGCAGTTTTGCCAGCGACGAACAGGCGATGGTCCGCCTTGAAGCGCCGGGTCGCGACTACCGTCGCTTGCGCATGGAACCCTATGGCGGTGCCGACATTCGGGTGTACCGCATCGACAAGCCGCTGGACTTTCTCAAGCGCCAGAAGAACCTGCACCGGGTCGTCAGTGACGGCCAGTTCAAGGGCGAAGGCCTGTCGAATACGCTCGCCTACTTGTGGGACACCTGGTACCGCAAATCTCGTCGGGTCATGCAACGGGCGTTTTCCTACGAGTCGCGTAAACAAGTCACCGAAGAAGTGCCGGAATTGAAGATGGGCAACGCCATGGCCGCGCCAACGCCCTACGACGCGCAGCCACAATTCGCCCTGATTCCGGGCCTGCCGGTGGTCAGCCAATTCCGCTACCCGCTGTGGCAAGCCAAACCGATCCAGCCGCCTGAAGGCGTGAACCTCGCCGGGTCTTCCAGTGAGTTCGTCAGTGTGGCGCCGGGCAACGTCTACATCCCGTTGGGCAACTTGAAACCAGGCCTGTATCTGGTGGAAGCGCTGATCGGCAAGTACCGCGCGACCACCATGGTCTTCGTCTCTAACACCGTGGCGGTCAGCAAGATTGCCGGGGATGAACTGCTGGTGTGGGCTGCGCGTAAACACGAAGGCAGTTCGGTGCCCAAGGTCAACGTGCTGTGGACCGATGGCCTGGGTGTGATGAGCAGCGGTGCAACCGATGCCGATGGTTTGCTGCGCCTGAAACACGTCAGTCCCGAGCGCTCATTCGTGATTGGCGAGGATGAAGAGGGCGGCGTTTTCGTCTCGGAGAACTTCTACTACGACAGCGAAATCTACGACACCAAACTCTTTGCTTTCACTGACCGCCCGCTGTACCGACCGGGGGATTGGGTGTCGCTGAAAATCGTCGGGCGCGAGTTCAAGAACGCCCGTGATTCGGTGCAGCCCGTCGCAGCCGACGTTAACGTGACCGTATTGGATGCGACCGGGACGGCGCTGCAATCCCTGGCCTTGAAGCTCGACTCCAAGGCCGGTACCCAAGGCCGTTTCCAGTTGCCCGACAATGCTGTGGCCGGTGGGTACGAGTTGCGTTTCAACTATAAGGATCAGGCCTACAGCAGTGCCTTTCGCGTCGCTGAATACATCAAGCCGCACTTCGAAATTTCCCTGAACCTGGCCAAGCAGGATTACCGCACCGGCGAACCGATCAAGGGCAACCTGGTGCTGCTCTATCCGGACGGCAAGCCGGTGGCCAACGCCAAGTTGAGCCTGAGCCTGCGTGCCCAGCAATTGTCGATGGTCGACAACGAGCTGCAATACCTGGGGCAATTCCCGGTGGAACTGACCAGCACCGAATCGACCACCGACGCCAAGGGTAATGCCGTTGTCGATTTGCCAGCCGCCGAGAAACCGAGTCGCTACATGCTCACCGTGTTCGCCAGCGATGGCGCGGCGTATCGGGTCAAGACCACCAAGGAAATCCTCATTGACCGCGGCGCGGCGAATTTTCGCCTGAGTGCGCCGCGGCGCTTCAGTGCGGTGGGCGACAAGGTTGCGTTCAGCTACGTCAATCAAAGCGAGCAGAGCGCAGCGGTCACGCCTGCCAGCTACGGCTGGGTACGCCTGGAGGATCAAAGCACCGGCGAGGGCAAGCTCGCGGCAACCGACAAGGGCTTCAGCCTGGCCTTCGAGCGTCCCGGTACTTACAACCTCTCGCTCAAGGATGACCATGGTCGCACCCTCGGTGCCACCGGCCATTCTGTCACCGGCGAGGGCGTCAAGGCGGTACCGGGAACCGTGGAAATCGTCCTCGACAAACCCGAGTACAAGGCTGGCGATGAAGCGCTGGCGCTGATCACTTTTCCCGAGCCGATCAGCGATGCGCTGCTGTCCCTGGAGCGCGACAAGGTCGAGGCCACGGCGCTGCTGTCCAAGGGCGGCGACTGGCTGAAGCTGGAAAAACTCAGCGACACTCAATACCGCGCACGCATTGCGGTGCAGGACAGCTTCGCGCCGAACCTGACGTTCTCGGTGCTGTACACCAAGGGCGGCCAGTACAGCTTCCAGAACACCGGTATCAAGGTGATCACGCCGCAGATCGAAGTGGCCATCGCCACTGACAAAGAGACCTACCGACCCGGTGAAACCGTGTCGGTCGACCTGAGCACGCAGTTCGCCGGCAAGCCGATCCCGGCGCATCTGACGGTCAGTGTGGTCGACGAGATGGTCTATGCCTTGCAGCCGGAAATCGCGCCGTCCATCGACCAGTTCTTCTACCATCCGCGCCGCAACAACGTGCGCACCAGCGCCAGTCTGTCGTTCATCAGTTACGACGTCGCGCTGCCTGGCAGCCCTGGCGCGCCGGGCAAGGCCAACCGCAGTGAGCGGGGCGTCAAGGTGCTGGAGCGCCCGCGTCGCGAAGACGTCGACACCGCGGCCTGGCAACCGGAGCTTGTGACCGATGCCAGTGGCAAGACCCGCTTCACTTTCAAGATGCCGGACTCGTTGACCCGCTGGCGCATCACCGCCCGGGCCATCGCCGATGGCGGCCAGGTCGGGCAGAAGAAGCAGTTCGTGCGCTCGGAGAAACCGCTGTACCTGAAGTGGAGCGGGCCGACTCGATTCCGCGCCGGCGACAAACCGGATCTTGGTGTGTTTGCTTTCAGCCAGGCGCAAAACCAGGTCAAGGCCGAGCTGGTGATTCATTACGCGGGCAGCGAACAGCGGGTTCCCGTCACGCTCGACAGCGGCATCAACTACATACCGCTGCCGGCATTCGGGCTGGTCAATGGCGAATGGAGCGCGGAACTAGTGCAGGACGGTAAAACCGTCGATGCCTTGACCGTGCACCTGAGCGCAACCGGCGAAGGCTGGCAAGTCACGCAAAGCCAACGCCTGGACGTGGTCAGCGCAGATACACCGTTGAGCCTGCCTGCGGATGCATCGGATATCCGCTTGCGTCTGGATGACAGCCCGCAAGCACTGTTCCGTGCTGCCCTCGATGATCTGCTGAGCTATCCGTACGGCGGCGTCGAACAGACCGCCAGTCAATTGCTGCCGTTGAGCATCGCCTATCCAGCCTTATCGTCGAACCCGCAGGTCCGCGATCGCTTGCGCCTGATCATGCAGAACAGCCGCCTGCGCCTGGTGCAAATGGCCGGCCCTTCGGCGAGCTTCACTTGGTGGGGCCTGGACGGCGAACCGGATGCGTTTCTTACCGCCTACGCCTATTACGCCGACTGGCACGCCAGCCGGGTAATGGAGCTGAACTTACCCCCAGAGCACTGGCAGCGAGTGTTGGAGGTGTACGCGAAACAGGCGAAGAACACGCCGCTGTTGCAACGGGCGCTGATCCTGTCGTTCGCCAGACAGATGCAATTGCCGGTCGAGACTTTGCTCACCGGATTGATGGAGGACCTGATGCGCGCCGGTGAGGGCAGTGCCGCAAACGTCATGGACGTGGCTGGCGATAGCCTGGTCATGACTGATCCGGATTCGGCGTTGGGCCTGGCTGCTGCGCGCACATTGACCGCCTCGCTGGCGGGGCAATCGAAGGTCGCTCTGCCAGCCGCATTCAAGCGGCAATTGGCTGACGCACAGCAGCGACTGGCCACCAGCTCCGAGCCATTTGCCGAGGCGCTGAATGCATCGCTGCAGCCGTTCGATCAGGCGCATGCGCAAGCGTTGTTGCTTCGGTTACTGCCACAGCAATCCACGCTGGAACGTGCGCTGGCACTGACCTGGTTACAACGCAACATCGAACAGGCGGCGCCGGCTGTGACCTTGAAACCGGGTGACGGCTGGACGCAGGAGCAGGGCGCAACCGGTGAAATCTATTGGACATGGCAAGGCGCACAGGTCCCCGGCGTCTTGTCGCTGAGCGGTGCGCAGGAGCGTCCACTGAGCGCCGCGTTGAGCTTCCAGAGCAAACAGCCAGCGGTCGATCCGCTGCCTGTGACCATCACCCGTCGCCTGTCGCGACTGGTGCCGGGCGATGAAGCCTTCACCTTCAAGCTGCAGCCTGTCGGCAGTGCTCCCTTGTCCAGCGACAACCTGTATCTGGACGAAGTGATCCTGACCAGCAAAGCCGCCAGACCCTTGCGTTACGGCCTGCTCGAAGTGCCGCTGCCACCGGGCGCGGATGTCGAACGCACGACCTGGGGCATCAAGCTCATGGGCAAGGCCGGGACCGAACCTTCGGCGCTGGAGAAGGCCCGTTTCGAGCCCGGACAAATGGCCTATGCAGTGCCGGTGGATGCCTTGAGCGGCGAACTGCGTTTGCGTCACCTGGTGCGCTTCTCGCAGAAAGGCCAGTTCAGCCTGCCGCCGGCGCGTTTTACCCAGGTGTACGCGCCACAGCATCAGGCTCAGGAGCAGAAACCGGCGCTCGGTCAGGTGACGGTTCACTGATATGTATCGGCCTTGGGTCTGGTTGCTGCTGTGTCTGATTCCCGCGCTGGCCAGTGCGCAGGAAGAGCCCTTGCGCCTGGCTTTCAAGGATCAGTTGCTGACGTTGAGCCGAACGCAGGTGCTGTCGCGCGAACCTTTGCCCGACAGTTTGCAGGCGCCCCTGGGCAGTGTCTGGAAGCTGTTTGTGTACGCCTGGCTGGTGGACACCGGCGCGCGTGAGCCGGCGTACGAGTGTCGCGGGCAGTCGAAGGAAGACGTCTATTGTTGCACCGCCGGTGGCAAGATCGATCGGGATCAGGCGTTGGTGAAATCCTGCGGGCTGTATTTCGAGCCGGCGCGATTGGGTATTGATGTTTCTGGTTGGCGAGCGTATTGGCAGGCTCGTCAGGCGCCGGAGTGGCTGCTGGACTTGCCATCCTTGCAGCCAGCCACCCGGGTTTCGGTGGTGGAATTGTTGCGCATGTTGGCGCTGATGCCGGCGCAGGACCAGGCGCGTCGCGTATTGCTGGATGTGCTATTGAACGCGGCGGATGGCAACGTCGTGGGCGAACTCGGCAGCCGCTTGCGGGTGAAGACTTGGAGCTGGCTCGGGGATCGGGATGCAGCGTCGCGCCAGGGTGGGTTCGCCGGTTGGACGGCGGATGGCACGCCGATCTGGGCGGGAGGGCGCGGAACCAGCCAGCGGGTGCTGCGCGATTACGCCCAGGCGTTGTCCGTGGTGCTGCCGACGTCCTGGCCGGTGGAGGCTGGGAAGTGTGTCGAAGTCGATCTTTTCTCCCGCTATCCACTGCAACGGGTCATGTCAGATGACCGTGTCATGTCGTCCGGCCTGTTGCGGGGCGATTACCGGGTCGAGTTCGTCAACGGTAACCAACTGGATATCCACAGTGACGGCGACCTGTTTTTACTCAACGACAGCCCTTCATCAAAACTGGTCGCCCGCCTCGATCGCGAAGAGTACGTCGCCCGAGTCCTGCAGCGTGAAGCCAGTGCCGAACCCGTTGAGGCCGCCAAGGCCCTGGCCGTGGCCATCCGCACCTACCTGCTGCAAAACGCCACGCGCCGCGGTGATTGCCTGAGCATCGACGACAGCAGTCAGCACCAGCGCGTCGCCCCACGCCCAGCCACGGCGCAGGTACGCAGCATCGCCGCCTGGACCAGCGACCTGGTGCTCACCGGGAGCACCGTGACCTACCACTCCAATCAGCCAGGCCTCGACAGATTGTCCTGGCAACTTGCCGTGGACCAAGCCAACGCCGGCCAGCGCTACGACGCCATCCTGCTCCACGCATACCCGCGCGCCAGCCTCAGCCGCTGGGATAATCCTGTTGCTTCCTGCGAGGCGCTGCCCGCCGCGCAAGACTGGCTGCAAAAGCAACGCCGCGGCTGGCGCCCCCGTCTTGAAAGCGAAGCCGGCTACAACGAAGTCAGCACCTTCGCCGTATGTCGCCTGGCCTTCGGCCGTCCTTTCGTCGACCGTGAACGCCAGCGCATCTACGCGCGCGGCGTGCTTTCGCTGCAGGACCGCCTCGACCTGACCCACGAATACCTGCACCTGGCCTTCGAAGCGCATCCCAACGGCCAGGATGAAACCTATATCGAAGGGCTCGCCCGCCACCTCTTGCTGGAATAGGCCATGACAGATCGTTATCCACAGGTCTTGCTGCTGCTCTGCGCGCTCGCCCTGTTATCCCCGGCAACCGCCGCCGACAGCGTCAAACTCGACACCCCCTCTGGCGGCTGGCGAACCGGCGCCGCCGAAGGGGAAGGCGAAAATTTTCGGCAGATCGTCAACTACCCGGCCTCATCGGTGAACACCCCGGCGGGACAGGCAAACACCGCACGTATCAAAGGTCAGATCAACGCCGCGCCTAAGAACGGCGAACCCGGCCGACTAATCGTCAACGGCGTCAGCATGCCGCTGAAAATCGATACCGCGGGAGGCTTCGATCGACCGTTCTCATTCCCCAGTGGCAGTAACAGCGTCGAAGTCCGCAGCCCCGACGGCCAGCAACGGCGCCGTGTGCAATTCCTCAACGCCAGTGGCGGAGCAACTCCAGCCAAACTGCGCGTGCTGTTGGCCTGGGACAGTGACGGTACCGACCTCGACCTGCACCTGATCACCCCCGACGGCGCCCACATCTGGTACGGCGACCGCGCCGTGGCCAACGGCGCCGCACTCGATGTCGACGTCACCACCGGCTACGGCCCGGAAATCTTCGCCATGCCCGCGCCGATCAAGGGGCAGTATCTGGTGTATGTGAATTACTTTGGCGGTGGGTACCGCAGCGATGAGGAAGGGCAGGATGCGGTTCAGCCGTTGACGACGGCGCAGGTGACGGTGATTACGGAGGAGGGGACGCCGAGTGAGAAGATGGAGACGTTTCTGGTGCCGATGCGGGCGGTGGGGGAGCTGACGTTGGTGAAATCGTTTAGTTATCCGTGAGAGAAAGGGGCGGGATGACATTATTACGGGCATTAAAAAGCCGGCTTGTGGGCGGCTTTTCTATCGTCCATCAAAGTCCATGCTCATCTGAGCGATCATCTTAAGTGGCCTGTAAATAAAGGCTTTAATGCTGATTTATGTCCACTGCTTGCCAGTACCCGCCAACATCATCTACCTTTCTTGGTATGGGCCTGGGTATGGGCTGAGTTTCTGGTGGGGATATGGTCAAGCTGACAGTCAAAGGAATAGCCGGGTTGTTGAAGTCCGGTAAACGAGGTTATGCCGGTGACGGCGGAAACCTGTATTTCAAGTACAACGTTGATGGTAAGGGAAGCTGGATTTTTCGCTACAAGTGGAACGGCAAGTCACGTGATATGGGGCTTGGGTCTTATCCTGATATCAGCCTTCCTGATGCTCGTGCAAAGGCTCTGGAGGCTCGTCGGGTGCTGAATTCAGGCGCAGACCCACTATCGGAGCGAGAGGTCGTGCGCGAAGCTCACAGAGCTGTAGAGCGGGCTGCTGAGGCCAAGCGTCACTCGTTCAAAAGCCTTGCCATTGAGTACCACCAAGCGCATAGCGGAAAACACTCTGAGAAGTGGCGAAAGGGTTGGGTGCGAAAAATGGAGAAGTATGTGTTTCCGTTGATCGGTGACTTTCCTGCTGAGGCAGTCGAGGTGGATCATGTGCAAAAGATTTTGAATCCTATATGGGTTGAGAAAACTCGCACAGCGGACGAGGTTCGGGGGCAAATCGAGCAGGTGCTCGATGCTGCAAAAGCACGTGGTCTACGAGCGGGTGAGAATCCGGCGCGTTGGCGGGGGAACCTGGAGCATCTTCTTTCCAGAGATGCTAAGAAAGCAGCTCGAAAGCGCGAGCACTTTGCAGCTATGAAGTGGTCTGAGTTGCCTGTGTTGATGGCGAAGCTTCGAAAGGATGACACTCTGCCGTCGTTTGCTGCTCAGTTATTGATCTTGACTGGTGCGCGGGCTCACATGGCCAGGTTTGCATGTTGGGAGGAGTTCGATTTTGAGTCCAAGACCTGGGTGCTATCGGCTGAACGCATGAAGGCGCGTAAAGCCTTTGCAATACCACTCTCCGAGCAGGTTTTAGGCGTGCTCGCTAAGATCCCACGCATTGAGGGGAGCACATTCCTATTCCCTGGGCGAGGAAAGAGCGGGGTGATGCATGCAAATGCAGTGCGTACTCTTCTGCATGGAATGAAGCATGCTGACATCACCCGTCATGGGTTTCGATCAACATTTCGCGACTGGGCAAGTGAGTCCACCAGCTATCCGCGAGAAGTCTGTGAAATGGCTCTTGCACACGATGAGCGAGACCAAACCGAGGGTGCATATTCCCGGACTGACTTCCTTGAGAAGCGTCGACCGTTAATGCAGGATTGGGCTGAGCATGCCTCATCAGAAAAGACTGTCGAAACGGAAATGCCCTCTTTGGCCGACGCTATCGCATCTCCTACTTCTCTCCTCTAAGGTTTGATATGCCTGACCACCTCTCACAGCTCAGTTGGTTCACCACCGAGCAAGCGTTGCGATATTTAAAGCAAGAGAAGTCTATCGAGCTAACCCAGCACGATTTATTCAGCCACTGCGAGCAGGGGAACTGCATCGCCCTTATCAACCCAGGTGGTCTTGCGGGCAAGAGCACCTCATATATAGCGGGTGAGGACAATTCGTATTTTCAGACTGTTTACGCCGACGGCGAGTCCCGGATACTCAATCCGCTCACTATCCTAGACTCAGTCGCTACGAGCCCGGTCACGATCTATCTATCCGGACAAGTGCGGGAAAAGCATGAAACCGATGCAGCGTCATACCCGTGCGAAGAATGGGCGATTGAGCTGTTGCCGCAGGATTGTAAGGTACGATTCGAGCGCTCGGGAATTGACTCATTTGCTGCCAGCATTAACCGTAAGGCCACCGCCACCGCCACCGCCACCGCCACCGCCACCGCCACCGCCACCGCCACCGCCGGCCCTGCGGAAGAAATACCATCTCACTCCCTTGTAATTGCAGCCTTGCTGGAGCTGCTGCTTGAGCCTGGCAGCCGTAACTACAATCAAAGCGGCGTCACCAAGGAAATCGTCAAGCGCCACGGAAAGTGGTACGGCATCGGCGACAGCAGTCTTCCCAAGCTTTTCGCGTTGTGCAACAAAGCTGCTAAAGAGGCCGATAAGTCCGTCTGAATTTCAATTGCAAAACTGTTATTTGCAATTGAAATGACTCCGGCACGCTCGTTGGATTGAATGGGTGCATCCAGTCCACGAAGCACCATAGGGTGCCAAGGAGTCTCCAGATGCACACGTCTATATCTTCCCAAATGCCGCAACCTCGGCGCGTCTCTCAAAACCGTCGAATCCTTCGACTTCCAGACGTAGAGAGTTGCGTAGGGTTCAAGCGAGCCCACATTTACAGTTTGATGGGCCAAGGATTATTTCCACAGTCAGTGCGCCTCGGTCCGCGAGCTGTAGGGTGGGATTCGCTCGCCATCGACGAATGGGTAGAAGATCGCATTTCCGGCGAACCGTCTCGCCGCTCCGATACAAAGGGAGATCTTCAATGAGGACTCTTGCTTACGTCAGCACCAACAGTCTGAGTACCGAGATTCAGCGTTGCGAGATCGCCCAGTTGCACAATGTTGAACATTGGTTTGCAGATGAGGCGCTCAGCGAATCAGTCAGTGTCTTAGAGCAGCCCGGTTTCATGGATGCACTCAAGTTTGCACGCAGGGGCGATACCCTGATCGTCCACTCGATCCAAAGCCTGGGTAAATGCAGTCTCGAACTATTTGACGCTCTCAAAGCTCTACGCGCGAAAGGTGCAAATGTGATCTCGGTGCAAGAAGGCTTCGATCTTTCAAGTCCTCAAGCAAAAGCATTCCTGAAAACGGCAGGCGGCCTCGCGCAACTGAAACGCATTATCTCCGGAGGGCAAAACTCGACGGCTAAGCGGGCGAATCACTAGGAGGCGCTGAGGACGGCTGCTGAAAATGCGTTTCTTTGGATATGGAGTAGCTCAGAGAGTGTACTTTTTGAGCCGCCAAATATGCTCAGCGCTACCAATGGAAAGGCTGGGCTTTAGAGTGGCTCAAATGTGTTGTTTTAATCTGAGCTATCACGTATATTCTGAGCCATACTTTTGAGCCATATAGTGAAGCGCCCCGGTGACAGTTCTAGCCTACGTCCGAGTCAGTACAGAAGATCAGAGCACCGAAGCACAGCGTCACTCTATTGCTCAGACGCACAACGTTGAGCACTGGTTTGACGACGAAGCAACCAGCGGCGCAACAAAAGCGGCACAGCGCTCCGGGTTTGCTGCGTTACTCAAATTCGCTCGCAAGGGCGATACGCTCATTGTGTCCGCCATTGATCGTTTAGGACGGGACACAATCGATGTACTCGAAACAGTCGAAGCATTGACCGCAAAGGGTGTAGCCGTCGTGTCAATGCGTGAAGGCTTCGATCTGTCCAGCCCCATAGGCAAAGCCATGCTAACCATGCTTGCTGCCGTAGCTGAGCTGGAGCGCTCAAATATAAAGGCCAGACAGATGGCAGGTATCGCCCGAGCACGTGCCACAGGCCAGAAGCTCGGAGCCCCCAAGAAAATCGATGACGCCGCTGTTAGTGCGTGGCGTAAGGCCCAAGAAGCGACCATCCAGCAGACGGCTCATCAGTTCGGGATTTCCATTGCAGCCGTGAAACGAGCCTGCGCCAGCAAATCATTACACATCGTAGAGGGGCAGTGATCATGGCAGGCAAGCAGAAAACACCGGATCAAGCTGCGCAGGCAGTAATACTCAGAGAGGCAGGCTGGACGATTCCGGCAATCGCCAGTCAGCTGGAAATCAGCATTAGTACAACTCAGCGTTTATTGAAGAAGCACGGGGCAGTCTCAGGTGCCGCCACGCAAGCGCTGATTGAGAAAGCCAGGGAGGGAATGCTCAACATGGCGTTCTCTATGGAGAGCGTTCAACAGGCAGCAGCCTCGCTCGTTCTCGATGATCTGGCGCTCAGTCAGAACATCCGGATGAAACTTGCTTCGGCTTTGGACATCCTCGACCTGAGCAGTCCCATAGCTTTCCGGTCTCTAGCTGCAAGTGCCACGACCCTCAAACTGACACAGGACGTTGCACGCCGGGCGCTACCTCTCGAAAAACTGAACCAGACGCTTGAAGTAGAAGAACTCCCAGTCCTCCAGATTCAAATCATGAACGCTGACGATGTAGCAGAGATGCGAGCGCAGCAACGCCGAGAAGAGGCGGAGATCAGCGGAGATAGCGAAGGCGTGGATGATGAGATTGAAACACTGAGCTGGCTTGCGGAGAGAAGATCAATCCAGGCCCAACAGTTTGACGGCGATATCGTTGTCGAAGGGTGATAGCACCTTGATCAAAGGATGACCGGGACAAAGTGTCAAACCCTTAGAGCACAGTGTAAGTTCCGAACACCCTGGCGCCATCCAGGGAATCAAGAAAATGAAAATCTGCCCCGGATCTATTCCGGGCAATGAGACTGCCATGACCATCAAGCATCAGAGCCCATTCAAGGAGGGTGAGGTTTTACAGATCCAAAAGCGCCTGCTCGATAGCGCTCGTAGCCGCCACGCAGAAAGCATGGTGAAGAGGGAGGCCTACAGAGCTCTTTTCGGAGACGACTGGCTTGAGCAGGGCGAAACGGTCGGCGCGGAGCTAGATGGGGGTGAATGGTCAGCGGACTTGGATGCGCTGCTCGACAAACTTCCACTGGAACTGCCAGCCAGTCCTCGCACGATGATCCATAGTGAGTCTGACGAGCATGCGGCTATAGAGTCGGGTCTGTTTGCGGGCGAGTCTTCATATAGTCTCCAGACCTCTTCCAGGCCTCACTTGGAAGACAGAGAGGCTGTACCTTTCCCAGGTGAGCAGATCATTCCGCGAGGGATCGACTATGCCAAATCTGGAGTAAATGCAAAAACTAATCGCTCAAAACGACGCGGCCGTTCTGTCTCGACACCAAGCAGGGCGGGGCTTATAGCTAATTTCCATATGAGTCATGCTGAACGTGTTGTAGCTATTAATAAACTACACCCAGACTTTGATCATGATCAGATAGAGAAGCTACTGAGAACAGATGCCTTCATTCAGAAGCTGGTGCAGGAGTATCAGGGAACTGGTGAGCTCCCAGGTTGGGCTAAATTTGTTAGCCCGGAAATCAAACAGTTCTTCCGTCTCTTTCGGCTGTGTACGAAGCCCGATGCCAAATCGATCACCATCCGGCTCGATCACAAAACGGCTGAGGCTGCTCTGGCTGCTCCACGCGGCCCGGCTAACTACCTCGCTGCGATCATCAAGCGAATCCTGTCGAAGCTGGGCATTGAGACTGATCTGGTCTTCAATCTTGAATTCAATCATACCGGCCGCACAGAAAATCACCCTGCTCACATCCATGGCGCGCTGTGCATTCCAGACGACAGAGTAGATGAGGTGACAGAGGCTCTAAGAGGGGCGCTGGCGATGGGTTACAGACAACGCTATCACAACGTTGCCGTTCACATCGAAACACCTCGGAGCACCCGCTGGTGGGCAACCTACTGCATCAAGGAATACGACAGCAGCGCTATTAAACTAACAACTGAACGGGGGCGAAAAAGCCGCCCGGACTACGCTAGCCAGGAACTCGCACAGCAGGCGAAGGCTGTCTATGAGGACATTGGTGCTTGGGTCAATGCTTGATAGTGCTTCGCCAGCACCATTTGATTACGGTGCCCTGGAAGTGACGTTCTCATAGGGAGGTGGCAGGTGACTGTCATTGCTACCGTGACCACTCGGATCTAAGGGGCTGACAGAGCTATTTCTCCTATCGAGTGAATTTTTCCTGCTCCTGACTGGCCACTAGCTACAACAGCATGGTCTCGGAAATTTTTTCCAAAGCTCTGCAGTTCGGGTGCGCAACAGACGACCGTCAACCAGCTCCCTTCCTGGCTTCGCTTCAGCCGCGTCAAGCCTGCATAGACTAGCGCCAGGCTTTGCGCATTTGCAGCTTCAGTCACATAGACGACCAGCAGGCGAGACTCCCATCCCTTGAAGCTGTGCAAGGTAGTTGCTTTGATCTTGGCATCACCCATGTAGAAGCCCATCTTCCTGCGGCGATGGTCAGTGCCAAATGTATCAACAGCTCGAATATTGTATTCATCGAGCCGACGTACCACTTCGGCCCCAGATGCCATATTTCCCGTCAGCATGGTGATGTCTGCATTAGCCAAACCGTTCTTGCCGGTCTGATGCATCAAGGCACGGATCTCGTCCGAGCACACTTCCGTGGCATTCTCGTGGTTACATTGCACCCAGCGAAGGTGACAGGGGTATAGATCAAGTGATCCTTGCTCAGGCTGCGGTAAGTCGACGACATCTGCAGGAAGGAACATTTCCGCAAAGCTTCGTGCAAGGTTCAGCGCATCCGGCGGCAATCTGTAGCTGACATCAAGCTGTGCCCACCGTCCCCCTGGAAATCCGGCACCCTTCATCACGTCATCTGTCCATGCGGTAGCTGTACCGTAAATGTCCTGTGTCGCATCCGCGACTAAAAGCATTTCTCCGCCTGGTTTGCATGCTTTGCGCAGTACATTCCACCACAGCGGGCGATAATCCTGCCCTTCATCTACCAGAATAGCGTCGTACCTTGAAGCACCCGGATGCATGACAGCCTCGTCTGCCAAGAGCGGCAATTCACTGTTCAGAACATCCTCTCGGCCATTAGCCCATAGAGCGTCATACCTCTGCTCCCATCCCGCTTCATAACAGACGTGCTTGCACCACAAATGGAAGTGTGTGAACCGAATATTCCTAATCCGTTCTGGTGCATCGAGGTTCCGAACAATGAGATCACGAAGGTAATGCCAGAGCGTAATGTTGAAAGTAGCAACCAGAACGGACTTGCCTTCGTTAGCCAGCCGTGCGGCTCGCGCTGCAAGCACCAGGGACTTTCCTGAGCCAGCTGGCCCTTTTATCCGGCGATAGCCAGTCTCAGTGCGAGTGTCGGCTAAGGCCCGCTGGTTACGATCTAAGGCCAGAGGCGTTCTCTGCGCCGATGCGAAGTCCGGCTCAACAAGCCAGCCACGCAGATCTTTGGCCAAGCTCTCCGATATGAGGAAGGAACCATTGCGGGTAGCTTCCGGGAATATGGCCTTTAAATTTCCGACCGAAATTTCGTCAATGCCGCTGATTGGCTGATATTTGGCATACTCACCATTACTCAGGAAAGGAGATAGGAGATTTTTGACCTGATCCGCCCGTGCGAAAGGGAAGATGACCCCCGCAGTGATAGCTGCCCATCCGTTTTTTGACTGAATACGTGGACAATAAAGGTCGAAAATCTCTTTCTTGTAGAGGTTTACTTTGGTGACAGGATTCTCGCTTTGGAGACAGAACTCTTTGCCGTCCTTCTCTGCCCAAAGGGCCTGATTCCCCCAGTTATCCTTCTTTGTGAAGTACCTCATGGCGCTCAGGTTCCAGTCTTTGACCTCGAACACTGCGATGCCCCCACTCGGATTCAATAGAACGAAATCCGGGCGCAATCCATTCAAATGGGGCTGTATGTAGATCTCCCAATCAGATGGCAGATTCTGGTTGAACATCTGAAAAACTTTTTGCTCGCCTGCGGTCAGTGCTTGCCTTAATTTGGCGTGCTCAAGCAAGGGCGGATAGATCACTCTTTCATCAGACATTTAAATCATTCTTCCCTGAGAAATTGCCTTGCTAGCGCGACGAGACTAACCGGTGGCACCTGCCTGCGTAGGGCCATCCTGCCACCGGAGTTGTACGTGGGGCGCGGCAGTATGGCTTAACGCTAGACTGGTTGCTGGCTTTTTGCTACTAACGCATCTCTTTATGAGGAGTGCCTTGCGATGGATCGTACACACCAAGCCTTAACCAGGGCCTACAGTGAGATTCTTTCAGAGCTCCCGATGCACTGGCTTGACCGGAGTCGAGCCCACGAACCTGAGTTCGCGAAGCTTTCGGGTCTGTTTCTTCCTGGGACGTCGTCGGTTTACGAGCAGGCTCTCCGGCGCATCATGGTAGTGGGCCGCGAGACGCGACTGTGGAACGTAGTGTCCAGCCAGGCTCCATTCCTGCATTTGGACGAATACATACAGAGGGCCATGGCCAAACAGCAGGCGCATTTGGCCCGACACCTGGCAGGGCCACCGGACAAGGGTGCCAGTTACTTCAACCTGCTTCGTTCCCTAGCATCCGACCACGGGTCCGATGGCATCGCCTGGGCTAATTTGTTTGGCTTTGCCTGGAATGGGAAATCGCCGATGCGTTGGCCGAACTTCCCCATGCTTCTGGATATCTCGGAGCGGCTGTTAAAAGCTCAGATTGAAATTCTCAAGCCGGACATAATCCTCTTCGCTAACGGTGCCAGTAGCGCCAGATTTCGCCGGAAGTACTTCCCGTACACAGGCGAGCACAGTGTATGCACCAACCTTGCTGACTACCGTGAGCAAGGCATTGCCAACGATCAGCTATGGCAGTTTCATTTGAATGGGACAATCCAGTGTTATCGCATCCAGCATCCAAGCAGTATCAGCGCAGCCTCTCGGGAAGCCAGGGACTTTTTGCTGAATCGAGTGCTGAGCAACGGTGCGGCCAAAGCTATGAGTACTCAGCTATGGCGACTAGCTGCCGCTGGTGCACAAATCGGACAGTATTCCATGCTATCCACAGTGTATGCTCAGCCAAAACTGTCACCGCCCACATGATGGTAACGCGTGCTCGGCGTATCGCGAGTCCTCACCAGCATCAACGGAATGGCACGTTGGAATACTTGCACCGGCTTGCATTGCTAAATGCGAGCAATTACTGATAGAGACATAGCAAATGGACATGCCATGACCGACAGAAGCGCCGTTGACACTATCCGAGGGTATTTTTACCAATTCGATCTGTCCATCCTCAGTGTCTTGCAACTGGCTTCGCCGGACGATTCCATCGAGATTGAGTGCACCGAGGACATCGATATCCGGACCGCAAGCGACGTCACAGCCACGCAGTGCAAGTACTACGCGAAGACCGAATACAACCATTCCGTGATCAAAGATGCGGTCAAGCACATGGTGTCCCACTTCAAGGAAAGCTTGGCGGGAACGAAACCGAAGGTTGCGTATTCCATTAAGGGACACTACGCCTCCGGCCAGGAAAAACTGGACGGCGGTGTAGACGTCGATTTCCTGAAGAAGCACTTCCTGACCTACACGAAAGAAAAAGTCACCTATTACCATTACTTGGACTTAGGCCTTTCCGATACTGAACTCGAGGAATTCCTAAAGCGCCTGACTATCGACATCAGGGCGAAAGCGTTTGACCAACAGTTCCGAGAGGTGGTCGGGGCCCTCCAAGTTGCGTTGGGAGGGACATCATTCTCTGCCGAATACTTTTTCTACAATAACGCGCTAGCGGTTATCCGCGATCTATCGATCAAGGCTGCGCCGACGGACCGGGCAGTTACGAAGAAGCAATTCCTGGCCAGGATCAATACCTCAAGCATTCTGTTCAACGAGTGGTTTGTCGAGAGGAAGGGCAAAAAAGCCCACTTGGCAGCGCTTCGTAGGGAGTATTTCACGGAGCTCAACGTGCCGCCGTATGAACGCTTCTTCATGGTAGAGGTAGACACAGGCTCATATGATCGAGGCGACCTAAAGGACCTATTCCTCGAGCTTTCAAGGAAATGGGCCAAACTGTCCGCACGTGAGCCTTCCCCTTTCTGCCCGTACATTTATGTTCACGGAGTACCAGACAGTGAGCTTCTCGAGCTGAAGAGGGAGCTCAGCACAGAAGGGTTTAAGCTCATAGACGGCCATGACTTCCAAGGGGCGGACTTCAGCCACCAATCGATCACGCAGACGGCCACGCATGGTAACGGTATAAGGATCAAGGTCCTAAACACGCTTCCCAACGTCGAGCAAACCGTAGACGCAGTTACCAAGACACGGCGCATCTACCAATTCCACATAGGCAACTGCTACTTCCAATACGACAAGCCAGCGGTCCGGCACGTCAAGATTCAGGTAGAACGGCTGTCGGACGTCAAATCCATCATCTAACCGCAGGGACGTGAGCATGGTACACATACAGGAAGAAGAGAAAATAAATGCCCAGGTAATCGCGGTCTTTCCCGACAAGGTGCGCATTGTTGTGGATGACCTCGAAGACTTTAAAACAGCGGAAGAGTCGCTGAGGGTCGGTTCCTATGTGAAGATTGCGGATAACGAAAACGCGGTTCTCATAGCAATTATCGAGAACTTCCAGATTGCCGTCAGCGCAAATGGGAAGCGGGATTACATCATCGAAGCATTCCCGATCGGCATCTTGAGGGACGGCAAATTCGAACGCGGCGGCGATTCGCTAGCGATCCCGCCGAAGGAAGTCCAGCCTGCGACCATCGCCGACATTAAAAAAATTTACGACGACTCGGTCCCCCAAGGTGAGAGGTTCCTATTTTCGACGCTGGCTTCAAATGGGAACGTCCCCGTACCCGTCAACGGAAACAAGTTCTTCAACAAGCACATCGCAGTGGTCGGCTCGACCGGCTCCGGTAAATCACACACCTTGGCTACTATCATCCAGAAGGCAGTGTCGGGAAAAGACGGCGACTTCTCCCTTAACAACTCGCATGTAATCATTTTCGACATCCACGCGGAGTACAAGTCGGCGTTCCCTTCCGCAAACCATATCGACATCTCAAACTTAGTCTTGCCATACTGGATGCTAAACAGTGAAGAGTTGGAGGAGTTCTTCCTCGATACCGAAGCAAACGATCACAACCAGAGGAACATTTTCAAGGAAGCGATCATTAGGGACCGACGCGCAAAATTCAGCGGCTCCGAAACCGAAAAGCAAAAAATTCACCTCGACACGCCTATCCTATTCGACATCAAAGAGGTGCTGGCGTACGCAATCGCTAAGAATGAAGAGATGGTCGATAGCGGAGAAGTCTACGCAGCCAGTAACAAAGAAAAGGCCGGACAGCCTAAATACACGCAGGGAAGCCTTTACGGAAAGTTGACTAACTTCGTGAACCGACTCGAGAATAAGGTGAACGACACCAGGCTCGAATTCTTCCTAGGCGAAAAATCAAAGAACATCACGTTCGAAGAAACACTTCAGCAGTTGCTCGGATACCCCTTGCAAAGCAGATCAAACGTTACCGTCATTGACCTTAGCGGAGTTCCGTTCGAAGTACTGAGCATCACAGTATCACTCATCTCGAGGCTCGTTTTCGAGTATGGGTACATCTACAAACGCATACGCTGCGCCAAAAACCCTAGCGAGAAGGTGAACAATGACGTGCCAATCCTGCTTGTTTACGAGGAGGCGCACAAATATGTCCCTAACAGCGAGCTTTCGAAGTACCGGTCATCCAAAGCCTCTATTGAGCGGATTGCCAAGGAAGGACGGAAGTATGGCGTCACGCTATTGTTAGCGAGCCAGCGGCCATCAGAGATATCTGAAACGATCTTCTCCCAATGCAGCAATTTCATTGCGATGCGTCTCACCAATCCAACGGATCAAGGCTACGTTAAAAAGCTACTTCCGGACTCGCTCGGCTCATTGATCGACAAGATGACATCGTTTCGGCAAGGTGAAGCTTTATTAGTAGGTGAATCCATCATTCTTCCTTCAATCGTCCAGATTGAACCTTGCGCCGACGCTCCCTCCTCCAACGACATTCCTTACTGGCAACTGTGGAAGGAGGAATGGAAGGACATGGACTTCGCGGCGATCAAGGCTGAATGGTACAAGTAATGTCCGCACCCTGTATTCGTAGAGGTGCTTAGCAGGATTAAGTTGCTCACCAGATCGAACAGGTAGCGAATATCGCGCCTACCTGTTCGTCATGATTCCGCCCACTCTGCCTTTTCCAGCTTCAGCAAACTACGCAAGGCTTAGCTGGCAAGGCGGTAGTGATCATCCTGCTGATAGACCATTCCCAACTCCTCCAAGGCTGCCAGCGCTTCAATGATGAGCGGGGAGGTTTTCTTGGGCTCCTTGAAGTTAGCGGCGATGGCTTCTGCTGTCATAGCGTCGATGCTCAACGCGCTGCGCACAGCCGCAATCTGTTCACGCATACCCTTCGGCCAAGCGGCTTTCTTCGCCCTGGCAGCAAGTGCCGTGGAGCCTTCAATCTCTGTTTCCAACTCCGCCTCAACCTGTTCTGGCATTGCTTGGGCGGTGGGGTTCTGGTAGTCCGGGCGCAACCAGCGGATCTGGCCACGAGCTTCATCGGCGGCTCGTTTGCCATTGAGTTCGACTAGGCGGCATAACAGCTCTTCCTCAGCTTCAGCCTGCGCCTCTGGCTTGTCCTGCAGCGGGGTTGTGGCTCCAGGTAGGCCGATCAGTTTCTTGGCTAAATCGCCCCAGCCGTAAGCTGCGAATACGGCGTGGTCGAGCTCATCGTGTAGTTCGCCCAGTATTGACACCAACCCCTGTTGGTGTGCTGTCTTTTCCTTTGTAGTTAGCGGTCTACCAGCACGAAGCGCGTCAAGCGCGTTATACATGCCGGTGAGGGTTAAATCAGGGAAATGTGCCTGCTGGTGTTTGCGATGGGCATCTATTTGCTCTGCGAGATGACCGATGCGCTTCCGTTGCTCTGAAGTAGTATCCGGAAACGGGAACGTTTCGAAACAATCTGTATGATTGTAGGTGGAGTCGTTCCCTACCCCAAGCCATGCTCCTGATGACATCGCCCAGCAACAATGCAATCTTGACGACAAGCACCCAAGCTCATAATCAGCGTCAACAGCAACGATAACAATTTTGCTTTCAGCAACAACCGAGCTATTTAGAAACTGAAAAACTCTGTGCTTTGCGGTTCTAGTCGTTGCGACGTAACGATCTAGTCCGCAAACAGCGTCACGAAACGCTTGCCCTGATCTGCGGAATAGCCACCACTTTTCAGCAGTTCGGCTTTCTCGGTTCAAGGTTCGAGTATCCCGCACACGGTCATAGATAATCTGATAGAGCTGGGGGTATTTTTGACGAGCCTCTTCATTACTCAATCCATGGAAATCCAAAACGTAGAATTTAAGCTCTCCATCAACAAGTTGACTTCCATTCATATAGGGCTTTAGCACGTCACAAGCACCCGGCTGTGCTTCAAGAAGCTTCAAAGCCTGCATTTTATCAAGCAAGAAACCCTGGTTGCCGAGTTCGAATCCCTTAACTGCGACTTTTTTATTAGCTTTCAGTTGCGACGCGCCTGCGACATTGGCACCGATCTTCAAGTCAGCAAACAATCGCCCTTGTTGCTCCTGTAGATTTACCTGGATTTCATCTTGATCGCCGCTAATCTCATCGCGTACCTGAAGCAGACGCCCCTCCTGTATGCCAGCAGCGCCAACAGTCATGGCAATCCGCACCTGAGCACCATCCGCAGCATCGACCCACGGATGGTCAGGAATGGCAAAGGCCAGCGACAGAGGATTCTTAGCTTCCAGTTGCGCCTGTACGACGCGGCGGTTGAAGGTTTGCTTGATACTGTTGGTGGTGATGAAGCCAAAGCGCTTGGCTGTACCAGCACGGGCTGCTTCTGCGGCAATATGCCACCAGTGCATGACGAAATCCGCCGACTCCGGAACTTCCGCCCAGGTGCTGCGCACAGCATCCACATAGCCGTCGCCCAAGGCCCGTCGCATGGTCGAAGCGCCGATAAACGGAGGATTGCCGACAATGTACTCAGCCTGCGGCCACTTTGCTTTGCGGGGACTGTGGTAGCGGTGTTGCTCGACCTGTGCGGACTCGTCTGGAATCGACTCCCCGGTAATCGGGCTGATCTTGTAGGTCAGACCATCCCAACGAGTAACGGGTCTGCCGGATTCGTCAGTGATCAACTCAACCGCGTCATAGGTGATCAGCGCATCACGGTGCTCAATGTTGTGGAAGTCGCGCAACACGGGCTCAGGCGGGTTGACCTTGCCGTAGGTGCGGAAGTGCCATTGCAGGTACCCGATCCACAACACCATTTCTGCGATCTTGGCTGCGCGGGGGTTGATCTCCATGCCTAGGAATTGGTGAGGATCGACCGTTAGCCCCTCCAGCTCGAAGGAACCCGACTTCACAATACTGCCGAGCACCTCTAAAACTTCACCTTCCAGCCGCTTCATGTGCTCCAGAGTGACGTACAGGAAGTTGCCACTGCCACAAGCCGGGTCAAGTACGCGAGTCTGGCAAAGCTGGTGATGAAATTTGCGAATCTCGGCAACGGCCTCTTTGGTTTTCCGCTGCTGCTTATAGGTCAGTGCGGCGGCCTGGACTTCTGCCCATTCGGAGCGCAACGGCTCGATGATAGTAGGCAGTACCAGACGTTCAACATAGGCACGGGGGGTATAGTGCGCACCCAGTTTGTGTCGTTCGCGGGGGTTCAGGGCACGCTCTAGCAAAGTGCCGAAAATAGCTGGTTCAACATAGCGCCAATCAGCCTTGGCCGCGCCAGCCAAAAGGTTGAGTTGATCCACATTCAGTTCGATGACTTGAGCATCCGCGAACAGTCCGCCATTGAACTGCAACACATCCGTATCGAGTGCGGGCGCAAAACCACCGGTATTCATTGTTTGCCAAAGGCTTCTCAGCTGTCTGCAAAACGACTCCGGCTTGGCCTTCAGGCGCTCCAAGAGCTCGGTGAAGCCTCTATCCGGCAGTAACCCTACATCTTCTGAGAACATGGTGAACAAGCAGCGCATGAGAAAACTGGCGACTTGCTCGGCTGGGTGGCCGCTGTCTTCGAGTGACTTGGCCAGCTTAGCTAATTGGTCGGCGATGACGCGAGTGATCTTGCCAGCATAGCGGGTAGGATCAAGGTTCTTTGGATCAAGCCAGACTCGCTTTAGAAGTTCGCGAGTCTCAGCGTCACGCAGTTTCTCCAGAGGAATCTTGTGACTTCGTGGGTCAGGGTACGCAACGTAGTTGCCACCTGAGAGGCTGAATTCGGAATACAGCGCAAGAGACTTGCCGACATCAGCAACGATGATAAACGGCGGGCGGCCTTCTTCAGCAGGCAGTGAACGAGCATAGTTCTCAGCCTGTTTCAACGCTTTGGTGATGGCGGCATCCCAGCCATCGCTGTGGGTTTGCTTGCCCGTGTCCTTGCCTTCGAGAATGAAACAGCCGCGCTTGTAGAGGTCGAGCGCTCGGGTTGTTTTGCCCCCATCTGCGAAAAGCTCGGTCACAGAACGTTCGAAGATGTATGCGTTGTCGCTACGCTTCGCCGTCGCCGGTTCAGGCTGTGGCAAATCCAGCAGGGTGCAGAGCTCGGTGATGAACATCTGTAAGTTGGCGCGCTCGTTACCTCCACGGCTCATACCACCGCCCCAACGCTCGATGTATGCCTCTACCTTTTGCTCAATCACGCCAGCTCTCCCTCACAGCGATAAAAGGCGCGATTCTAATGGATAACGGCGACGGTGATGGCGCATTGTTGCCAGACAGGCATGACTTTCCGCAATGATCCGGCACGCTGTGCAGAAATATCTCAAAGCAACGCCGTCATGAGCGGTAAATCCGCTGTGCCAGATCAATGAATGTCTTGCTGTAGTTGGAGCGGACAGAAGAAGGTGATCGTGATAGATATCAACCAGCCCACAGCGAGGTGTCTGGAGTATGGGCTGAGGTGTGGGCTGGCTCGATGATCTTCTAAAAAAATCTTATTTTACAAAGTGTTATGGCATTAAAAAGCCGGCTTGTGGCCGGCTTCTCGGGGACTGGCTTGGTTCATTTTTGGTAAACCGCGCCAGCCTTCAAAACGTACACCCGGATCTTGCGTCCGGCTGTGGGACTTGGCGAGAAAGTCATCTGCCTTGTCGGTGCGATCAGGGCCGCTTGGCGGGTCGATGCGCAAATGTGGGGCGCAGCATACTGATTTTTTTGTGAAATTCCCAGCTTGGTGTGTGAGATGGGGTTCCTGGGTGGGCGAATTGGGTGGTCTGGTGTTTGTTCGCTAGCTCTTGTAGGAGCGAGCATGATCGCGAAAAACCGGAGAACGCTGCGGGGTGCCAGATTTCCCGCGTAATCGTTGACGTCCATCGCGAGCATGCTCGCTCCTACAGAAACGGAAGCGGTGGCCGGCGTTTGTTCAGTGTCGACCACCAGAACACCCAGCCCAGTACCCTGATGTTCTGCTCTTCGATTTGCGCGGGCCTGAAGATTTCATCCGGGTAGTCCGCGCGGTTATGGCTGCGCAAGCGCAGGGAGTTGCCCGGCAGTCGGTGCAGGTATTTGATTCGCAGCATGCCGTCATGTTCGATAGCGTAGATTTCGCCATCGACAATCTGGGTCAGCCCGCGATCGATCGCCAGGGTGGAGCCGTCATCGATTTTCTCGGCCATGCTGTTGCCGATCATCGCGGCGCCGATGGCATCGGTGTGATTAATTTCCAGGAAGTCGAGGTGGCTGCGGGGCAGGCGCAGGCATTGTTCGCGGTCTTCGATGACGTGGGTCTTGTTGGAGCCGGGGGCCGTGATCACTTCCTTGTAGAACGGCAATTCGATGTCGATGGGTTCGACCACGGTGTAGACACCTCGGATCGCCTGGGCGTCGAAGGTGTTGCCGGAGTCGTCGAGCAGGCGCAAGTGCCTGGCGTCTTTCAAGCCTTCGCCGGTTTTCAGCCAGTCGCTGTTGACCGAGAGTTTCCTGGCGACTTCTTCCATGCAGTGGGCGGGCACGCCGCGGCTGTACCAGTTGTGTACATTTTGCGGAGCCGTATCCAGGAATTCGGCGAATCCTGTCGTCGTGATGTTCGCTGCTTCAAGGAGCGCTTTAAACCGAGGGCCGCTAGTGTTCTTTTTCATGACCGGGAGTCTACTGGCGCCGGTCAGGGGTTTGAATAAACGTCCCGTTCAAATTTCGCGGGAAATTTACGACTGGATGTGAGACGCGTTGGGTAAAAAATAAACATGAAAACCTTGAGATGTGGCGAGATCAACAAACTGTTTAAAGCGGCTTTACAGGCGCTCAAAAAAAACCCCGGATCAACCGGGGTTCTTCTTGAAGCTAATGGCTCAAAGCCTGCAGCTGCTCTTAGCCTTTATAGTTGGCAACCGACTGGGTGATCGCAGCACGGGCGGCGTCTGCGCCGTCCCAGCCTTCGATTTTTACCCATTTGCCTTTTTCGAGATCTTTGTAGTTCGCGAAGAAGTGCTCGATCTGCTGGATCAGCAGTGGAGGCAGGTCGGTGTATTCCTTCACGTCGACGTACAGCTGGGACAGCTTGTCGTGTGGAACCGCGATCACTTTGGCATCGCCGCCGCCATCGTCGGTCATGTTCAGGATGCCGACTGGGCGAGCGCGGATCACCGAACCTGGAGCAACCGGGTAAGGGGTTACGACCAGCACGTCGAGGGGGTCACCGTCGTCTGCCAGGGTGTTCGGGATGTAACCGTAGTTGGCCGGGTAGAACATAGGGGTGGCCATGAAACGGTCAACGAACAGGCAATCGCTGTCTTTGTCGATTTCGTATTTGATCGGCGCGTGGTTGGCCGGAATCTCGATCGCGACGTAGATGTCGTTCGGCAGGTCTTTGCCAGCCGGAATCTTGCTGTAGCTCATTGGGCGTTGCCCCCGTTAGTTGACCAGAAACACTTGGCCGGATTGACCAAAAAGTGGCGGCGATTATAGGCATATTCCTACGGCGACGCCACGTACCAGAGGTCGTGTAGACCTTAGTCGTGTGCCTGATAGACCGGGTTCTCGGCCAGAAGTTGCCGCAGCCTCGCCAGCGGGTCCTGGCGATAGAACAGCTTGAGTTGCTCGTAGACCTGTGGATAAGCCTCGTGCAGCAAATCCGGGGCACTGAAGAAGTATTCGCTGGTGACGGCGAAAAACTCGGCCGGGTTTTCCGCGGCATACGGATCAATGGCAGTCTCGGCGTCTGGATTGCGCTCCAGTTGGCGGTCGAGGTCGTCGTAGGCCTCTTGCATGATCCTGGCCCAGTCGCTGACGCGCATATTCGCGTGCAGCGGGGGCAAGCCGTTGGCATCGCCATTGAGCATGTCGAGCTTGTGCGCCAGTTCGTGGATCACCAGGTTGTAGCCCTCCCAGCCACCGCTGGCCATGACCCCGGGCCAGGCCAGGATGATCGGCCCTTGCTGCCAGGCTTCACCGCTGTGCTCGCCGTCCCATTCGTGCACGACCCCACTGGCGTCGCGATGGCGCTGGGGGCTGAGGAAGTCGTCGGGGTAGAGGACGATTTCGTGAAAGCCCTGATACCAGTTCAGGTCGCCCAGATGCAGCAACGGCAGTTGCGCCTGGGCGGCGAGCAGCAGGCGTTGTTCCTGATGCAGCTCGACACCGGGCAGGGCGGTCAGGTGTTTGTCTTGCAGAAACAGTACGCAGGCTTCACGCAGCCACTGGTCTTCGGCGGCGCTGATGCCATCCAGGAAACTCAGGTGATGACGCACCCGCTGCCACATGTCGTCGGCTATCGGGTGCCTGGCCAGGATGCGTCGACGTCGCCAGGCGGCAAGGGACCACATCCTGTCAGCGCGATGCGGTTTTGGAGTTCGAACTGCCAAAACGGCTGCGCACGACACCAATGATCATCGGCACCAGCGACAGCAGGATGATGCCGACCACCAGCAGCGAGAGGTTCGATTTGATGAAGGGTACGTTGCCGAAGAAGAAACCCAGGGTGACCAGGCCGCCGACCCAGAGCACCGTGCCCAGCACACTGAAGGCGAAGAAGCGCGGGTAAGGCATTTTCGCGACGCCGGCGACGAAGGGGGCAAAGGTGCGGATGATCGGCAGGAAACGCGCCAGGGTCACGGTTTTGCCGCCGTGTTTGTCATAGAAATCGTGGGTTTGTTGCAAGTAGTCGCACCGGAAGATCTTCGAGTTCGGGTTGCTGAACAATCGTTCGCCCGCCGTTCGTCCGATGATGTAGTTGGTGCTGTCACCGAGGATCGCCGCGAGCATCAGCAAGCCGCCCAGCAATACCGGGTCCATCCCGCCACCGGCCGCGACGGCGCCAGCGATGAACAGTAGCGAATCGCCCGGCAGGAAAGGCATGACCACCAGGCCGGTTTCACAGAAGATCACCAGGAAGAGAATGGCGTAGATCCATGGCCCGTAGTTGTTGACCAGCAAATCGAGGTAGACATCGAGATGCAGGACGAGATCGAGCGGGTTGAAATCCATGGACGGCACCTGTGGTAACGGCCCGGTTCGGCAGGCCTGCGGATGACTTCGCGTAAGACTACAGACAGGAGGTAGTTTTTCTTACAAGCCGGAAAGAACGGAATTATACGGGCTGGGAAGTGAAAAGCGCGTAGGGTTTGTAGCAGGGGATTTCTGCGAGAACCAGATCGCAGCCTTCGGCCGAACGCTGCGATCTTTTTTCCTTACAACTCGTCGCTGATCGGCAATACGTAGTTCTTGAACTCGGTGTCTTCCTTGAATCCGATGGATTCGTAGGTTTTTTGTGCCACTTCGTTGTTGCTGCTGGTGGACACGCGCATGCGCACCGCGTTGGTTTCCTTGGCCATTTTCTTCGCGGTGCGGATCAGGTTGTCGGCGACCAACTGGCGGCGGGCGTCTTCGGCGACGTAGATGTCGTTTAGGATCCAAACGCGCTTGAGCGAAAGCGAAGAAAAGCTGGGGTACAGCTGACAGAAGCCCAACAGTTTGTTGCTGTCGTCATCGGACAGTGCCAGGTAGATCACCGATTCCTTGCGCCGCAGGCGTTTCTCGAGGAACGCCCGGGACGAGTCCGGGTACGCCAGGGAGCCATAAAACTCGCGATATTTGACGAACAATGGGGTGAGCAGGTCCAGGTGTTCGAGGGTCGCTTGAATAATCCGCATGGTAGTTCTCGTCTTCAAGTGGCTGTCTTCACGTGCTTTGGCGGCAAAGGATACTCACTGGCAGCCGTGCATCGATCCTGCCTGAAAAGGATGAGAAAGTGCAATGCGGAAGCGGTTCAGGCTTGCGGTGAATCCAGTAGGAAATTTCCTTTAATGTCCGCTCCTGCGTCTGACTCCAGCGTTTGCACCTGCGCTTCGTCCTTCAGGTTGACTCCGGATAACTGTCGCCGGCACGCCTCGCGCATCAAATAAAGCAAACGGTGTGCCGCCATGCCGTAAGTCAGGCCTTCGAGGCGTACATTCGAGATGCAGTTGCGATAGGCGTCGGTCAGGCCGACCTTTGGATTGTAGGTGAAATATAATCCCAGGCTGTCTGGAGAGCTCAGGCCAGGGCGTTCGCCGATCAGTATCACGGTCATTTTTGCACCCAACAGTTCGCCAATTTCGTCGGCTACCGCGACCCGGCCCTGTTCTACCAGTATCACCGGTGCCATAGACCATCCGTCGGCTGAACTCTGCTCTGCAAAGCGTGCCAGGAACGGCAGTGTGTGGCGATGCACAGCCAATGCCGACAGCCCATCGGCGACCACGATGGCGAGATCGACCCCCGCAGGATTGGCTGCGGCGTATTCACGCAGTTTTTTTGCCGACTCCACGCTCAATTTTCGCCCCAGATCGGGGCGTTGCAGATAGCTGTTGCGATCAGTTGCAGCGCTATGCAGCAACAGGCTGTCACGACCGCATTCGGCCAATTGCTCGCTGAGGGCGACATGATCAAACGGCAAGTGCACCGCGTCTCGCGCCTGGGCGTGGGCAAACTGAAAGTCCAGTTGTGCACGGGTCGGCAGGCTGGTGCCGGTGCGGCCCAGGGCAATGCGTGCGGGGGTCAGGCGTCGCAGTTCCAGCCACGGGTTGTGCGGATCAAAAGGTGGTTTTTCCATATCGACACTCATCCCAATTGCGCCAAGGCCTGGCGGAAGGCCGGCGGCAGGCTGTTACCGAAGAGGACCTTGCCGTCCGGTTGCGTGAAAATGCCCATTTTCGCCAGCCATTGCTCGAACTCCGGCGCAGGCTTGAGCCCCAGCGTCTGGCGGGCGTACAGCGCATCGTGGAACGACGTGGTCTGGTAGTTGAGCATGATGTCGTCGGAACCGGGGATGCCCATGATGAAGTTGATCCCGGCGACCCCGAGCAGGGTCAACAGGGTGTCCATATCATCCTGGTCGGCCTCGGCATGGTTGGTGTAACAGATGTCGCAGCCCATCGGCACGCCCAGTAGCTTGCCGCAGAAGTGGTCTTCGAGGCCGGCGCGGATGATCTGCTTGCCGTTGTAGAGGTATTCGGGGCCGATGAACCCGACTACGGTGTTCACCAGGAACGGCTTGAAATGGCGGGCCACGGCGTAAGCCCTGGTTTCGCAAGTTTGTTGGTCGACGCCGTGGTGGGCATTGGCCGACAGGGCGCTGCCCTGGCCGGTTTCGAAATACATCAGGTTCTTGCCGAGCGTACCGCGGTTGAGGCTCAAGCCGGCGTCGTATCCTTCCTGGAGTACATTGAGATTGATGCCGAAGCTGGCGTTGGCCGCCTCGGTGCCAGCGATCGACTGGAATACCAGGTCCAGGGGGACGCCGCGATTGACCGCTTCGATCGAGGTGGTGACATGGGTCAGCACACACGCCTGGGTCGGGATTTCGTAGCGTTGGATGATCGCATCGAGCATTTCCAGCATGGCGCAGATCGAGGCGATACTGTCGGTGGCCGGGTTGATGCCGATCATGGCATCACCGTTTCCGTGCAGCAGGCCATCCAGAATACTCGCGGCAATGCCGGCCGGTTCGTCCGTCGGGTGGTTGGGTTGCAGGCGGGTAGACAGGCGACCGCGCAGGCCCAAGGTGCCGCGGAACTGCGTAACGACCCGGATTTTCTGCGCGACCAGCACCAGGTCCTGTACGCGCATGATCTTCGACACGGCAGCCGCCATTTCCGGGGTCAGGCCGGGGGCGAGGGCGCGCAGGACCTGTTCGTCGGCGGCGTCGCTGAGCAGCCAGTCGCGAAAACCGCCGACAGTGAGATGGCTGACCACTGCGAAAGCCTGTTTATCGTGGGTGTCGATGATCAGTCGGGTGACTTCATCGGTCTCATAGGGAATCAGGACTTCCTGCAGGAAGTGGCTCAGCGGGATGTCGGCCAACACCATCTGCGCAGCGACGCGCTCGCCGTCATTGAGGGCGGCGACGCCGGCCAGGTAGTCCCCGGAGCGTGCCGGGGTGGCCTTGGCCATCACTTCCTTGAGGTTTTCAAAGCGGTAGGTCTGGGCGCCGACGGAATGGGCATAAACGGCCATGGGCGGTGTCCTCCAAATAACTCAAATTCACTGCTTATCCTTTGTAGGCGCTGTCGAGTGCAGCGCCTACAGGGGCGTGGTGTGCACCTTGATAGGGCGGTGCCGGGCTGCTAGATACCTTCGAGCATAGCGTCCGCCGGTGCTTCGGAGCGCTGCCGCGCGGTCAATTGGAAATACAGGTAGCCGGCCGCCATGAAGCCAAGGAAGACCAGGCCGATCAAAGTGTTGAACCACGCCATCGCGACCAGGCACACCAGCGCCAGGAACAGCGCGATCCCCGGTACGATCGGATAACCCGGTGCGCGGAAGGTGCGCTCGAGGTTCGGCTCGGTTTTACGCAGTTTGAACAGGCTCAGCATACTGATGATGTACATGACGATGGCACCAAATACCGACATGGTGATCATCGCCGCCGTCAGTGACATGCCTTGCAGGTTGACCAGGCCATCGCTGTAGATGGCTGCAATGCCGATCACGCCACCGGCCAGGATCGCCCGATGTGGGGTCTGGAAACGCGAAAGCTTGGCCAGGCTGCGTGGCAGGTAACCGGCGCGGGCCAGGGCGAAGAATTGCCGCGAGTAACCGAGAATGATCCCGTGGAAACTCGCCACCAGGCCAAACAGGCCGATCCAGACCAGCATGTGCATCCAGGTCGAATTGTTGCCGACTACCGCTTTCATGGCCTGGGGCAGCGGGTCATTGATGTTTGCCAGTTGACGCCAGTCGCCGACGCCACCGGCCATTACCATTGTGCCGATGGCCAGGAATACCAGGGTCAGGATGCCGCTGACGTATGCCCGGGGAATTGTACGTTTCGGGTCCTTGGCTTCCTCGGCGGCCATGGCGGCGCCTTCGATGGCGAGAAAGAACCAGATGGCGAAGGGAATGGCGGCGAAAATGCCGGGAATGGACGCGATAGTGAATTCACTGGAGCCAGACCAGCCATTGAGCACGAAATTGCTGAAACTGAACCCAGGCGCGACCACACCCATGAACACCAGCAGTTCGGCGACGGCCAGCACGGTCACCACCAGTTCGAAGGTGGCGGCGATGCTGACGCCGAGAATATTGAGGGTCATGAACACGAAGTAGGCGCCGACGGCGGCGATTTTCGGGTCCAGTTCCGGGTATTGCACATTCAGATAGGCACCGATGGCCATGGCGATGGCCGGCGGCGCGAAAACAAACTCGATCAGGGTCGCGATACCGGCGATTAATCCGCCTTTTTCACCGAAGGCTCGCCGACTGTAGGCAAATGGCCCGCCGGCATGGGGAATCGCCGTGGTCAACTCGGTGAAACTGAAGATGAAACAGGTATACATCGTTGCCACCATCAGGGCGGTGACGAGGAACCCCAGGGTCCCGGCGGTGCCCCAGCCGTAACTCCAGCCAAAGTACTCGCCGGAAATCACCAAGCCAACGGCAATGCCCCATAAATGCAGGGTGCCGAGTGTGGGTTTGAGCTGTGTGGTAGTTGTCATAAGTCCTCGCTGGCCTTTTTGATTGGACTTTCGGGTGCTGCGTTTGGGTGGATTGCGGGCAAGCAAAGGCCGTGCCAGAGCGGCCAGACCTAGAGTGGTTGTGTCATTCAGGACGCCATCGCCGGCAAGCCAGCTCCCACAGGTGGATGCGTCGGCTCACACACTACAAAACCCTGTAGGAGCGAGCTTGCTCGCGATGACTAGCGCAAGGGCGACACAGACCTGTCCGCATCGCCCCCGATTTTTTAGAAGAAGCCCAGCGGATTGATGTCGTAGCTCACCAGCAGGTTCTTGGTCTGCTGATAATGGTCGAGCATCATCTTGTGGGTTTCACGGCCGACGCCGGACTTCTTGTAGCCACCGAACGCGGCATGCGCCGGGTACAGGTGGTAGCAGTTGGTCCACACGCGACCCGCCTTGATCGCCCGGCCCATGCGATAGGCGCGGTTGATGTCGCGGGTCCACAGGCCGGCCCCGAGGCCGAACTCGGTGTCGTTGGCGATGGCCAGGGCTTCGGCTTCGTCCTTGAAGGTGGTGATGCTCACCACCGGGCCAAAGATTTCTTCCTGGAACACGCGCATCTTGTTGGTGCCCTTGAGCAGCGTCGGCTGGATGTAATAGCCGCTCGCCAGGTTGCCCTCGAGTTTTTCCACCTTGCCGCCGGTCAGCAGCTCGGCGCCTTCGCCCTTGGCGATTTCCAGGTAGGACAGGATCTTGTCGAATTGCTGCTCGGACGCCTGGGCGCCGACCATGGTGTCGGTGTCCAGCGGGTCGCCGCGTTTGATCGACAGGACTTTTTTCATCACCTCTTTCATGAAGTCGTCGTAGATCGATTCCTGCACCAGGGCGCGGGAAGGGCAGGTGCAGACTTCGCCCTGGTTGAAGAACGCCAGCACCAGGCCTTCGGCGGCCTTCTCGATGAAGGACGGTTCGGCCTGCATGATGTCTTCGAAGAAGATATTCGGCGACTTGCCGCCCAGCTCCACGGTGGACGGAATGATGTTCTCGGCCGCGCATTTCATGATGTGCGAGCCGACCGGGGTCGAGCCAGTGAAGGCGATCTTGGCGATGCGCTTGCTGGTGGCCAGGGCTTCGCCGGCTTCTTTGCCGAAGCCCTGCACGATGTTCAGCACGCCGGGTGGCAGCAGGTCGCCGATCAGCTCGACCAGTACGGTGATGCCCAGCGGGGTTTGTTCGGCAGGCTTGAGCACCACGCAGTTACCGGCGGCCAGGGCCGGGGCGAGTTTCCAGGCGGCCATCAGGATCGGGAAGTTCCACGGGATGATCTGCCCGACCACGCCCAGGGGTTCATGGATGTGATAGGCCACGGTGTTGCCGTCGATTTCGGCAGCGCTGCCTTCCTGGGCGCGGATGCAGCCGGCGAAGTAGCGGAAATGGTCGGCGGCCAGCGGGATGTCGGCATTGAGGGTTTCGCGCACGGCCTTGCCGTTGTCCCAGGATTCGGTGATTGCCAACAGTTCCAGGTTCTGTTCGATGCGGTCGGCGATTTTCAGCAGCACCAGCGAACGCGCCTGGGCGGACGTGGCGCCCCAGGCATCGGCGGCCGCGTGGGCGGCGTCCAGGGCTTTGTCGATGTCTTCAGCCGTGGAGCGCGGGAATTCGGCAATCGGTTGGCCATTCACTGGCGAGGTATTGGTGAAGTACTGACCTTTGACAGGCGCGACGAACTCGCCGCCGATGTAATTTCCATATTTGCTCTTGAACGAAACGATAGCGCCTTCAGTACCGGGGTGAGCGTAACGCATGATGGTTTCTCCTTGGGTTCTTGTGCTTATAAGGAAGACGCGCATGTGCGCTTGCTTTAAGCGTAGAGCAAAGGCCGGGCCACCGCCTTGCAGGTCAGGTAAATCAAGACCTTGCGCGATTTTTGTCGGACGGGCGGGAGGCGCCTGTGACGCTTTCGGTACAGTCCCTGTGACACTTTGTACCGGTTCTGGTGCGGCCTGTGACTGGACGGTCTTGCCAGCGTTGCAATGCGGCCCAGGCTGGAGGATGCTCAGACGCTGCATCACCCTGTAGGAGCTGCCGCAGGCTGCGATCTTTTGATTTTTTTAAGATCAAGATCAAAAGATCGCAGCCTGCGGCAGCTCCTACAGGGAACGTGAACCTTTCGGGGGGAGAATAATAAGAAATGCACGACAACCATTTGAGTCGCCATGCCCAGCAAGTGTTGACCGTGACCCAGGGCAAGGCTCACCTGCACGGCCCTGGCAGCGACCCGTCGATCGCCCGTTCCTGGCTGCGCTGCCTCGAGGACTACCACCTCGACCCGGCCTTGAACATGGCGCCGACGGTGCTGGAACATGGCCGCGTGCTGGAAAGTCGCGAACGCTTGCAGCAAGTGCTACACATCGCCGGCAATGAAATGACCAGTCTGCATCAGCAGCTCTCCGGTGCCGGCCATGCCGTGCTGTTGACCGATGCTCGCGGCGTGATCCTCAATTGCGTGACGGCGCCGGCCGAACGCAAGATTTTCGAACGTGCCGGCCTCTGGCTGGGTGCCGACTGGAGCGAGGCCTGTGAAGGCACCAATGGCATCGGCACCTGCCTGGTGGAGCGCCAGTCGCTGACCATTCATCAGGACGAACATTTTCGCGGGCGGCATACCGGCCTGACCTGCTCGGCCAGCCCGGTATTCGATCCGCACGGCGAACTGCTGGCTGTACTCGACGTGTCTTCTGCCCGGCACGAGGTATCGCGGCAAAGCCAATTCCATACCATGGCTTTGGTCAATCTGTCGGCGAAGATGATCGAGAGCTGCTATTTCCTGCGTTGTTTCGATAATCAATGGCTGCTGCGTTTTCATCTGCAGGCCGAGTCCGTCGGCTTGTTCAGCGAAGGGCTGCTGGCGTTCGACGGCGAAGGGCGGATCTGCGCGGTCAATCAGAGTGCACTGAACCTGCTGGGGCATATCCGTGGCGGTTTGTTGGGCAAGCCGGTGGAGGCATTTTTCGACTGCTCGCTGGACGAACTGCTCGGCCGCGCGAGCGTCAATGCCAGCGCGAGCTGGCCGCTGCGTACCCGGGACGGGCGCAATCTGTTCGCCGTGTTACGTGGGCAATCGCGAAAAGTCCCGGTACCGTTGGTGCCAGGCCCGGTGGTTGAAGAGCGCCCGAACCTGTCGGGCATCTGCCTGGGTGACCCGGCCTTGCAGGCGGATTTTCGCAAGGCCTTGCGCGTATACGAACGGGACGTGCCATTGCTGATCAACGGCGAAACCGGTTCGGGCAAGGAAGCCTTTGCCAAGGCCGTGCACCATGCCAGCCAGCGCGCGGAAAAAGCCTTCGTCGCCCTCAACTGTGCGGCCATCCCCGAAAGCCTGATCGAGAGCGAGCTGTTCGGTTACCGCGGCGGCAGCTTCACCGGTGCACGCAAGGAGGGCATGCGCGGCAAGCTGCAGCAGGCCGACGGCGGGACGTTGTTCCTCGATGAAATCGGCGACATGCCCCTGGCCTTGCAGACCCGTTTGTTGCGCGTGCTGGAAGATCGGCAAGTGGTGCCGATCGGTGGCGAGCCGGAATCGGTCAATGTGCGAATCATCAGTGCCACGCACCGCAACCTGCTGGAAAGGGTGCAGGATGGCAGTTTTCGCGAGGATCTGTATTACCGCCTCAATGGCTTGGAAGTCGCGTTGCCAGCGTTACGCGAGCGTAGTGATAAATCGCAGTTGCTCGACTTCTTGCTGGCCGAAGAGGCGCGTGGGGAAACCGTATTGATCGACGGACCGGCGCGTGAGGCGTTGTTGGGATTTGCCTGGCCGGGCAATGTGCGGCAGATGCGCAATGTGTTGCGTACGCTGGCGGCGTTGTGTGACGGCGGTCGAATCGCGCTGGAGGATCTGCCGGCGATGATTCGTCAGGTGCGGCAAGTGGTCATGCCGAAAATTGAACGGCCCTGCGAGCATCCACTGGAAGATGCCGAGCGCCTGGCGCTGTTGAATGCGCTGGAGCATACGCGGTGGCATATGACGAATACGGCTGAACAGCTGGGAGTCAGCCGCAATACCCTGTATCGAAAACTTCGCAAGCACGGCATCGCCCGGTAATCCGCGGCGTGTCCATTCGCGAGCAGGCTCGCTCCCACAGGATGTTGGGTTGAACCCACAATTCGGGGGCTGACCCAGATCTACTGTGGGAGCGAGCCTGCTCGCGAATGGCGTCATTGAGGACGAAACAAAGGTGCGAATTTTTCCCCCCTAAGCTAACCTGCGGCCATGTTTTACGAGGTCGACTATGCACATTCATATTCTGGGTATCTGCGGCACTTTCATGGGTTCGATGGCAGTCCTGGCCAAAGAGCTCGGCCATCACGTGACCGGCTCCGATGCCAACGTCTACCCGCCGATGAGCACTCAACTCGAGGCACAGGGCATCGAGTTGACCCAGGGCTACGACCCGGCGCAACTGGACCCGGCGCCTGATCTGGTGGTCATCGGCAACGCCATGTCGCGAGGCAACCCGGCGGTCGAGTACGTGCTGAACAAAGGACTGCCTTATGTCTCCGGCCCACAATGGCTGGCCGACCACGTGCTGCAAGGTCGCTGGGTACTGGCCGTGGCCGGTACGCATGGCAAGACCACCACCAGCAGCATGCTCGCCTGGGTGCTGGAGCACGCAGGCATGAGCCCGGGCTTCCTGATAGGCGGTGTACCGCAGAACTTCTCGGTGTCGGCACGCCTGGGCGACACGCCGTTTTTCGTGATCGAAGCCGATGAATACGACAGCGCGTTTTTCGACAAGCGCTCCAAGTTCGTTCACTACCGTCCGCGCACGGCAATCCTGAACAACCTGGAGTTCGACCACGCCGATATCTTCCCGGATCTGCCGGCGATCGAACGGCAGTTCCATCATCTGGTGCGGACTATTCCGAGCGAAGGCCTGGTGATTCATCCGACCACCGAGCCGGCCTTGCTGCGTGTCATCGAGATGGGTTGCTGGACCCCGGTGCAAACCACCGGTGCGGGCGGGCAATGGCAGGTCAAGCTGCTCAGCGACGATGGCTCGCAGTTCGAAGTGATGTTCGAAGGCGTCGCTCAAGGCGTGGTCGAGTGGGACATGACCGGCCAGCACAACGTGGCCAACGCATTGGCCACGTTGGCCGCGGCGCGCCATGTTGGCGTGGCGCCAGCCCTGGGCATTGCCGCCTTGAGCGCTTTCAAGAGCGTGAAGCGACGGATGGAAAAAGTCGCCGAGGTGCGTGGCATCACCATCTATGACGACTTCGCCCACCATCCGACGGCCATTGCCACCACGCTCGACGGCCTGCGCAAGCGCATTGGCGATGCGCCGTTGATTGCGATCATCGAGCCGCGCTCCAACTCCATGAAGCTTGGCGCGCACCGTGACGGCTTGCCAGAGAGCGTGGTCGATGCCGACCAAGTGATCTGGTATGCACCGGCCAATCTCGGCTGGGATCTGGCAGGCACCGCCGCACTGTGCACGGTACCGTCGATAGTCAGCGACTCGCTGGAAGGCATCATTGAACGGGTCAAGAGTCAGGCCCAGCCAGGCACCCACGTGGTGATCATGAGCAACGGCGGCTTCGGCGGCCTGCACGGCAAGTTGGCCGAGGCGCTCAAATGAGCAACGGTCCCGATCGCATCACGCTGGCGATGACCGGCGCTTCCGGCGCCCAGTACGGCTTGCGCCTGCTCGATTGCCTGGTGCGCGAAGACCGCGAAGTGCACTTTCTGATTTCCAAGGCCGCGCAATTGGTGATGGCCACTGAAACCGACGTCACGTTGCCGCCCAAGCCACAGGCGATGCAAGCCTTCCTTACCGAGTACACGGGTGCCGCCGCCGGGCAGATTCGGGTCTACGGCAAGGAAGACTGGATGTCGCCGGTGGCTTCGGGTTCCGGCGCGCCAGCGGCGATGGTGGTAGTGCCATGCTCTACCGGGACGCTGTCGGCCATCGCGACAGGAGCCTGCAACAACCTGATCGAACGTGCCGCCGATGTGACGCTCAAGGAGCGGCGCCAGTTGATCCTGGTGCCGCGTGAAGCGCCATATTCAAGCATTCACCTGGAGCACATGCTCAAGCTGTCGAACATGGGCGTGACGATTTTGCCGGCATCGCCGGGTTTCTATCATCAGCCACAAACCATCGACGACCTGATCGATTTCGTTGTGGCGCGGATCCTCAATCTGCTGAGCATTCCCCAGGACATGCTGCCGCGTTGGGGTGAATATCATCTGAGCAGCGATGAATAAGCTGCTGGTGATTGTGCTGGCGCTACAGCTGGCGGGATGTGCCACGGCGCGTACGCTGGATGCTGCCAAGCCGGGAGCGCCAGTGGTCTACTCCGGGACGCGGCTGGATTTGTATGCGCTCAATGGCGGCTGCTGCGCGATGGACCGTTTTGGTGCCGAGGCACCGAGCTATCCGGGTGTAGATCTGCCGGCCAGCGCGTTGCTCGACACGCTGCTGTTGCCGTTGTCGCTGCTGACTGTGATCGGGGTCAGCTTTCAGGCAACGGGTGGACTGTAAAGACAAAAGATCGCAGCCTGCGGCAGCTCCTACATTGGGAGTGTGTACACCCTGTAGGAGCTGCCGCAGGCTGCGATCTTTTGATCTATTTCCCCAACTTCCTCAACTCATCCGACTCCACAATCCGCACCCCATCCTGCTCCTCCAGAGCGAGGCGCCACATCGCGCGGGCCAGTTGGCAGGCTTCTATGCCTCGGTATTTGCCGGGAATCAGTTTCGACAAAGGCCCGGCGAACTGCTCGCCCAAGCGTGGTTCAGTGCGTTCGCCCAGCAGCAACGATGGACGGCAGATGGTCAACTGTGGCCAATTCTGCGCGCGCAATGCATGTTCCATCTCGCCTTTGACCCGGTTGTAGAAAATCGAGGATCTGCGATCGGCCCCCAGGGCGCTGATCACGATCAGGTGCCGGGCGCCCATCTCCCGGGCACGTTTGGCGAAAGCCACCACCATGTCCAGGTCCACCGCGCGAAACGCCTCCTCCGAGCCGGCCTGTTTGATTGTAGTGCCCAGGCAGCAGTAGGCGATGTCAACGCGGCCGTTCAATTGCGGCAGAAACTCAGAGGGATCGCCCACCGGATTTTCCAAGTGGGGATGCTCGGCCAGTGGCCGGCGTGAGGGGGCCAATACTCGCGATATCGTTGGCTCGTTGAGCAAGCGATCAAGTAAGTGTTCACCGGTTAATCCGGTGGCTCCGGCAAGCAACACGTGCTGAGGCGTCAAGTACATAGTGTTTCTCCCTTGATACTGTTCAGCTTAGTTGTTCTTTGCATCCTTGTTGTCAATGGAAACACTTTGCAGGGCTTTTCTTGCCTGCTGCTTGCGTAACAGTTGCCAGTGCGAGAGCACGGTTCTAGGCGCCCAGATCTGCGGTTCGGAGGCTTCGAAATTGTCTGTCAGCTCGCGCTCGGCGACGGTGGCCTTGGCCAGTTTGAAGGCTTGTTCCAAGTCATCGGTCTGGTTCAGTGCCCGGGCAAACAGGGCATCGCCGAAGTAGGTGAAGTTGGCTTCTTCGGAACAACCGAAAGACACGCGGTCAGCGCGCGAGGCGGTCATGATCAGGGTGCGTTCGTCTTTCAGGGCGGGGATGAAACCGCCGGAGTAGCAGGACGAAATCACGATGATCTTGTCGCGGTTTTTCAGTGGGGCGAGGACGGCGGCAAGCTCGTCGGCCGGCAGATCGGCCAGTTCCATGCGCGGCTGGTCGAGCACCAGTTCGTGCTCGCTGGTGCCGTGACTGGTCAGGTAGATGAAAATCAGGTCTTCCGGGCCAGTGCGTTCGGCCAGCGTCACGGCGGAGCGCCTCAGGTTCTCGCGGGTGGCCATCGGCCGGTCGCCGAGGTGGTCGCGATGGTTCACCAGGCGGATTTGGCCATAGGCACCGAAACGGCTGGTGAGCATGTTCGCGACATAGTCCGATTCACGCAGGAAAACACTCTGCTTGCCATCGCCGCCAAGGGTCAGGGTGTACAGCTCCACCGCCGGGGTTGAGGCTGGGACGTTGGTAAACGCTTCTTCGAGCAAGCGTCCCTGGGCCAGCAAACCCAGCTCGAGGGTGTCTGGCAGTAATTTGCCTTCGGCGTCGCGCACCCGCTGGCCGTTGATCCAGGTGCCACTGAGCACGGCGCCGTCGGTGAGGACCAGGGTGCCGCGTCCGGAATAAGTGTCGTTGTCGAATTGGCCGGTGTAGAAACTACCGTCGGCCAGGTTCAAGCGACCTTGGCCGCTGAAGCGCCAGTCATTGAAGTGGCCGATGTAGTGGCTGCCGTCGGCGCCGATCAATTCGCCCTTGCCGTTTAGCGAGCCTTCCTTGAATTGACCCAGCCATACGTCGCCATCGGCATTTTCATAACGGCCCTTGCCGTGCAATTGGTTGTTTTTGAACGCGCCGACATAGATGTCACCTTCCGCACTGTTGAAGGTTCCGTTACCTTCCAGCTGACCGTCGACGAAGTGTCCGGTGAATTGATTGCCGCTGCCGTCGCTGCGCTGGCCCTCGCCGTTGGGCTTGCCGTGGGCGAATTGGCCCTGATAGGCACTGCCATCTTCGAGTTCCAGGCGACCGAGCCCTGAAAATTGATCGGCCTTGAATTCGCCGCGGTAGATCATGCCGTTTTCTTTGAGGGTGCCTTCGCCGTCGCGACGGCCAAGCTTGAAACCGCCGTTGTAGCTGCCGGCGTTGGTGGTCAGGGTTCCCTGGCCGTCAAACAGGCCTTGCTTGAACTGGCCGCGATAAGCCTCGCCATTACTGCCATGCCACTCACCCTGGCCATGCCATTGTCCCTGGTCGAACTCGCCGGCGTACCAGCTGCCGTTCGGGTAATCGATACGGCCCTGGCCCTGCAGCAATCCGTTGACCAGGTCTCCGCGATAGCGTCCGCCGTCCGGCAGGCGGGCGTCCGCGGGCAATAGCGATTCGCCGTCGCCGCAAGCGGTGAGCATCAGGGTCAAGGCGAGGAGTGCAAGTGGGCGCATAGCGGGTTCCGGGCAATTAGGCGACCGAGTATGCCGCAGCCATGTGTCCATATACAGCCGGTAGAAAAGCATCTGGTGCGAAACAGCGTGCGCTGCTTCGCACCGGCAGGGCTTACACGAAGCAGAGTGACAGGGATTCGGCGACGTACGCCGGTTTCTCCATGCCTTCGATTTCCAGTGTGGCGATGGCCTTGAGCAGCAATTGGCCGGGTTTTTTCTCGGTGACCTCGGACAGTTCGACCTTGAGGCGCACCTTCGAGTCGACCTTGACCGGCTGAATGAAACGCACGCTATCCAGGCCGTAGTTGACCACCATCTTCAAGCCTTCGGGCATGACGAGGATGTCTTCCATCAATTTTGGAATCAGCGACAGCGAAAGGAAACCATGGGCGATGGTGCTGCCAAATGGCGTTTGCGCGGCTTTGGCCGGGTCGACATGGATGAACTGGAAGTCCCCTGTGGCTTCGGCGAACAGGTTGATGCGTTCCTGATCGATGGTGAGCCATTCGGAACATCCAAGTTCCTTGCCGACATAATCTTTGAGCTCTGCAACAGGTACAAAGGGCATTGAGACTCTCCTTGGGTTCATCGGTTTTATAGTTTTTAGGTGGGGGGATTTGACCTCCCGGATTACCACTTTAGATCACCATGGCAAAACGCTGCGGTCAACTGACCATGCTTATGGCGAATGCCGATCCATAGCGCAAGCGTGCTTATAATGCGTCGGCCAATGCGGGTGACGGATTTTGCGGGGGATCATTGATGTTGTTACGTGGCCTGACCTGGCTGGTGCTGTTCCAATTGCTCGGTACCGCGACCAACCATTTGTTTTTACCCTTCCTGCCGGGGCCGATTATCGGTCTGCTGCTGTTACTGATATTTCTCATCGGTCGTGGCCAGGTCGGCGAGCCGTTGAACCTTGCAGCCAGCAGCCTGCTGCGCTACCTGCCGTTACTGCTGGTGCCACCGGCGGTGGGGGTGATGGTGTACGCCGCGGACATCGCCGCCGATTTCTGGGCGATTGTCGGCGCGCTGGTGTTGTCATTGTTGCTGTCGATGGCGTTCGCCGGAGTCCTCATGCAGCGCATGGTCAAGCGCCATGTTCATCCTGAGGACGGCCAATGATCCTTGACTGGCACGGCGCCTGGACGTCAGTGATTCATCATCCGTTGTTTGGTATCGGCATCACGCTCGGTGCCTATCAGCTGGTACTGGCAGCGTTCGAGAAAACCCGCTGGATCTTTTTGCAGCCCGTGCTGGTCTCCATGTTGCTGGTGATCGGTGTGCTGGTGGGCTGCGGCCTGACCTACGCCGAGTACCGCAAGAGCACTGAGATCCTGAGTATTCTGCTCGGCCCCGCGACGGTCGCGCTGGCGGTGCCGCTTTACCTCAATCTGCGGCGGATTCGACAGTTGTTCTGGCCGATATTTACTACGCTGGTGATAGGTGGTGTGGTCGCCACATGCATGGGGGTGCTGTTGGGCTGGTGGTTCGGGGCCGAACACATGATCCTGATGACCATGGCGCCGAAATCGGTAACATCGCCTATCGCCATGCTGGTGGCCGAGCAGATTGGTGGTGTCGCCGCGCTGGCGGCGGTGTTCGTTTTGATCACCGGAGTGATCGGGGCTATCTTCGGTCCGAGTCTGTTGACCCGGCTCGGTGTCCACAGTCCAGAGGCTCGCGGCATGGCACTGGGCATGACCGCCCACGCGGTGGGCACTGCGGTAGCGATGCAGGAAAGTGACGAATGCGGCGCCTTCGCGGCGCTGGCGATGAGTTTGATGGGCGTGGCCACGGCGGTATTCCTGCCGTTGGCGGTGTCGATGGTGGTGTAAGGAATATGTCTATGAGTCTGCCGCTTTTTCCGCTGAACACGGTGTTGTTTCCTGGTTGCATCCTCGACCTGCAGATCTTCGAGGCGCGTTACCTGGACATGATCGGTCGCTGCATGAAACAGGGCGGCGGCTTTGGCGTGGTGTGCATCCTTGAGGGAAGTGAAGTCGGTATCGCGCCGCAGGGCTTTGCCATGGTCGGTTGTGAAGCGCGTATCACCGATTTTCAGCAGCAGGACAACGGCCTGCTGGGTATTCGGGTCGAGGGCGGGCGACGGTTCAAAGTGTTGTCTACCGAAGTCCAGCGCGACCAACTGATCCTGGCCGAGGTCGAATGGCTGGAAGACGAGCCCGAGCAACCCCTGCAGGACGAAGATGCCGACCTGGTGGCCTTGCTCAAGGCCCTGGCCGAACACCCGATGGTCGAAGCGCTGAACATGGGTACCGAAGCGGCGGGCCAGCAATCACTGGCCAACCAGTTGGCGTACCTGTTGCCCTTCGCCGAAGAGGACAAGATCGATCTGTTGCAACTCGATGATCCGCAGCAGCGGCTGGATGCGATTCAGGCGTTGCTGGATGAGTTGCAGGGCGAGTTGTTCGCCTGACGCGGCCAAAAGATCGCAGCCTGCGGCAGCTCCTACATGAATTTGGTATGCATTCTGTAGGAGCTGCCGCAGGCTGCGATCTTTTGCTTTTGGCTAATACGCGTACCGCAACATCGTATGTGGCAAATGCCTCAATATGAAGAACCCGAACAATGCCACCAGTGACGGCAGCACCAGCCACCAGACTTTTGGCGGCATGGCGTTCAGCGAGGTCTGGCGCTGGCTGAGCCACAGGCTCGCGGCGCAGACGCACGATGCCAGCATCGCTCCTGCCAGCACATCTGTCGGCCAGTGTGCGCCGAGGTAAACCCGCGACAGGGAAATTGCCAGCGCCGGCAGGCACGCCACCAACAGCCAGGTCAGGCGCATGCGCGGGGGTTGTCCGCGGCCGGCCAGTACGGCGAGGGTCAGGAACAGCGCGAATGACCCGGAGGCGTGGCCGCTGGGCATGCTGTAGCTGGTCAGCGGGTCGCTCAATACTTCGGGGCGCAGGCGGGCAAAGAAGTGTTTGGTCAGGGTGTTGCCCAGGGCGGTGCAAAGCAGGGTGGTGGTGGCGAAGATCAGCTGGCGCCATTGCCGTGTAACCAGCAGCAGCACCACCAGCAAGGCGCTGAAGATCAGCATGTTGCGGAATTCGCCGATGAGGGTGAAGACCACCGCCACTTCATCGAGCATCGGGCTGCGGTGTTCCTGCACCAGGGTCATCACGCCTTGGTCGAGGGCATTCAGATGCGGATAGCCGATAAACAGGCCCGCCAGAATCAGCAAGCTCATGCCGGCAATGAACACCGTGGCCTTGCGATGGCGGCGCAGGCTGCTGGTGGCGCTAAGCCCGATCATGAGTGTAATGCTGCCGGCGACGATGCCGGCTTCAGGCCAGAAGCCTTCGGGCAGTGGCAGGCGAATCGCCGCGCCCGTAGCCCATCCCGGTAGCAGGTACGCCACCGACCAGCCCGCACCGGCTAGCAGGCTGACCGCAAAGAACCGTGGGAACGGCATGTCGAACATCCCGGCGACCATCGGCAACATGGGGCGCAAGGGGCCGATGAAGCGTCCGACCAGCAGGCTGGCGATGCCATAGCGCTGGAAATACGCCTCGGCCCCGGCGATCCATTCCGGGTGATGACGCAAGCCGGGCAGGCGCCGGATGTTCTGATGGAAGTGTCGGCCGAGGAAATACGAGACCACGTCGCCCAGCACGCCGGCGAGAAACCCCAGCAGCAGCGTTTCACTCAGCGACAGCGCGCCGCTGCCGGCCAGTACCGCCACGGCGAACAGCAATACCGTGCCCGGCACGATCAGGCCGGCAATCGCCAGGCATTCAACAAAGGCCACGATGAATACCGCTGCCGCCAACCATTGCGGGTTGACCGTCAACCAACCGGTCACGCTATCGAGCCATGGGCCCATAAAAACAACTCCATTGAATTCAAGTGGCCCTTGGCGGGCGAACAAAATCTACACAACACCACAAACCTCTGTAGGAGCTGCCGCAGGCTGCGATCTTTTGATCTTGACCCTTTAAAAGCAAAAGATCGCAGCCTGCGGCAGCTCCTACAGGGACCGGGCTCACAGCAGGATGTAGTCGCGACCTTCGACCTGGCCCCGCCGCAGCGGGTTCCGCGTGCAATAGGCGGCATAGGCCGCGTCAACGAAGCGGTACATCAGGTGGTCGTCGCGCCCATGGGGAATGCCCAGGCGCGTGGCCTGGATAACATGGGCGGGCGTCTGGCCGACGTCTTCCACCAGCAGCACCTCATGGTCGAAGCGCTTGGCGTCCCAGACCGGCACTTTCAGGCCCAGGGCCTTGCACAGCAGCGTTTGCCCCGCGCAAAGCTTTTGCGACGGGCGAGGGCGGCCCTGGGCGTCGGGGTTGTTCAGCAGCATCTGCGCCAGGCTCGAAGGTCCGCTCAGTTCATCGACCCAAGGGTAGGCGGACTTGATCAGCACTGCGTTACCCGGGCCCTGGGCGCTGAAGTTCAGCGAGTCACCTCCGCGGGCGTAATACATATAGATGTGCCCGCCATCCAGAAATAAAGCCTTACGCTTTTCCGTATAGCCGAGGGAGGCGTGGCTGCCTTTTTCTGCGCAATAGTAGGCTTCTGTCTCGATGATCCGCGCGCTGAGCCACAGATCACCGACCCGATGACGAATGACTTTGCCCAGCAAGTCGCGGGCGAGAATTTGCGCGTCGCGGTCGAAAAACGCGTCTGGGAGGCCCTTGGGCAGGCTCGCGGAGGACACATGAACAGGCAAGTTGGACATGGTGGGCAGCGTTTATCAAGGCTGAGTGAGTCGTGATGATAACAATTTGCTGCTTAATCCCGGCTGAACGTCGGCAAATTGCCCTCGATTTCGACCATCCGCCCGTCACCGCTGTTAGTCGGCGGACGCGACAGCTATAATCTGCCGCTTTACTCTTTACCAAGACCTAATCAAAGACCACTCCAGACCATGACTGAGTCCGTTCTTGACTACATGACCCGTTTGGGTCGCGCCGCCCGCGAGGCTTCCCGCGTCATCGGCCGTGCCAGTACCGCGCAGAAGAACCGCGCGTTGCAGGCCGCTGCCAATGCGCTGGATGCTGCCCGCGGCGAATTGACCGCTGCCAATGAGCTGGACTTGGCGGCTGGCCGCGCCAATGGTCTGGAACCGGCCCTGCTCGAGCGCCTGGCGCTGACCCCGGCGCGAATCGACGGCATGATCGTGGGTCTGCGACAGGTCGCGGCGCTGCCCGACCCGGTCGGTGCGATCCGCGATATGAGCTATCGTCCGTCGGGTATCCAGGTGGGCAAGATGCGCGTGCCGCTGGGCGTGATCGGGATCATCTACGAATCGCGACCGAACGTGACCATCGATGCCGCCAGCCTGTGCCTGAAGTCCGGCAACGCGACCATCCTGCGCGGCGGCTCCGAAGCCATTCATTCCAATCGTGCCATCGCCGCCTGCATCCAGCGCGGCCTGGCCGAGGCCGATCTGCCGGCCGCCGTGGTGCAAGTGGTCGAAACCACCGATCGCGCTGCCGTCGGCGCGCTGATCAGCATGCCTGAGTTCGTCGACGTCATCGTGCCCCGTGGTGGCCGTGGCCTGATCGAGCGCGTCAGTCGTGACGCTCGAGTGCCGGTGATCAAGCATCTGGACGGTATCTGCCACGTCTACGTGGGCGAGCACGCCGATCTGGCGAAGGCCCAGCGCATCGCATTCAACGCCAAAACCTACCGTTATGGCATCTGTGGTGCTATGGAAACGCTGCTGGTCGATCAAACCGTTGCGAAAGATTTCTTACCGGCGATGGCTGCCCAGTTCCGCGAAAAAGGCGTCGAACTGCGCGGCTGCGAACGCTCCCGGGCAATCATCGATGCCCTGCCGGCCACGCAAGAGGACTGGAGCACCGAGTATCTGGCGCCTATCCTGTCGATCCGCGTGGTCGATGGGCTTGACCAGGCCATCGAGCACATTAACCATTACGGATCCCATCACACCGATTCGATTGTCAGCGAACACCAGGGCGACACCCGGCGTTTCGTGGCTGAAGTCGATTCTTCGTCGGTGATGATCAACACCCCGACCTGCTTCGCCGATGGCTTTGAATACGGATTGGGTGCCGAGATCGGCATTTCTACTGATAAGCTGCACGCCCGCGGCCCGGTCGGTCTCGAAGGTTTGACCTGCGAGAAGTACGTGGTAGTGGGTGATGGCCAGTTGCGCGGACAGGAGCCGGCCTGACTTGGGCGACTTCGACCCGTCAGCCCCGGTAACCGCCAGCGCGCCTCGACCCAGACGCATCGGTGTACTGGGCGGGACCTTCGACCCGGTGCACATCGGCCATTTGCGTGGTGCGCTGGAAGTCGCCGAAACCCTGGCGCTCGATGAACTGCGCCTGACGCCAAATGCGCGGCCGCCCCACCGGGGTACGCCGCAGGTATCGGCCAAGGACCGGCTGGCGATGGTCAAGTGCGCGGTAGCCGGAGTGGCACCGTTGGTGGTAGACGCCCGCGAATTGCAGCGGGACAAGCCGTCCTACACCATTGATACCCTGGAGTCGATGCGCGCCGAAATGCCCGCCGAGACCCAGGTTTTTCTGCTTTTGGGTTGGGACGCATTTTGCGGCCTGCCCACTTGGCACCGCTGGGAAGAGTTGCTCCAGCATTGCCATATCCTGGTGTTGCAACGCCCGGATGCCGACAGCGAACCGCCGGATGCCTTGCGCAACCTGCTGGCAGCGCGCTCGGTGAGCGACCCGCTGGCCCTCAAAGGGTCGAGCGGACAGATTGCATTCGTCTGGCAGACGCCGCTCGCGGTATCCGCCACCCAGATCCGTCAACTGCTGGCCAGCGGTAAGTCGGTACGTTTCCTGGTGCCCGACGCGGTCCTGGCCTACATCGATGCGCACGGGCTTTACCGTGCGTCGAACTGAATAGGAGTGCCTCAAGGCACGTGGCAACAACGTGTATTGAAGCGCCCGAACATACGAGCAAAACGAGTTTTATATGACGAACAACGACGTAAACAAAGTTAAGCGTAAAGGCACGTTCAAGAGCGCCCCGCTGCCTGAGAAGGTCCTGGCAGCCGAGCCGCCAAAAGGCGACGAGCTGGTCAAGATCGCCGTCGCTGCCCTGGAAGACGTCAAGGCCCAGGACGTGCTGGTCATCGACGTTCGCGACAAGCAGAGCATCACCGACTACATGATCATCGCCACCGGTACCTCCAACCGCCAGATCGGCGCGATGCTGGACAAGGTCCGCGAAGCGGTCAAGGCCCTGGGCATCAAGCCACTGGGTGAAGAAGGCAAGGGTGACAGCGACTGGGTCCTGTTGGACATGGACGACGTGATCGTCCACATGATGACCTCCAATGCCCGCCAGTTCTACGACCTGGAGCGCTTGTGGAAAGGTGCCGAGCAGAGCCGTGCCGCCGATGGCAAACACCACAGCCCTGAAGTTGGTCACGAGCATTTCACCAAGCTCAACAAAGACCAGGAATAAGGAACGGCTGTGCGACTGCGACTGATCGCCGTCGGTTCACGCATGCCCAAATGGGTGGAAGAAGGCTGGCATGAATATGCCAAGCGTCTTCCGTCCGAGCTGGCGCTGGAACTGGTGGAAATACCGCTCAATACCCGTGGCAAGAACGCCGACGTGGCACGCTTCATCCGTCAGGAAGGCGAAGCCATGCTGGCCAAGGTCGGGCCCAATGAGCGCGTTGTCACCCTCGAAGTCCACGGCAAGCCCTGGAGCACCGAGCAGCTGGCGGTCGAGCTCGATCGCTGGCGGCTGGATTCGCGCACGGTAAATTTCATGGTCGGCGGTCCTGAGGGGTTGGCGCCGGAAGTCTGCGCCCGTGCCGATCAGCGCTGGTCGCTATCACCGCTGACGTTGCCGCACCCGCTGGTGCGAATCCTGATCGGCGAGCAGCTGTATCGTGCCTGGACAGTGTTGTCCGGTCACCCTTACCACAAGTAGTTCTGCCCTCATGTCCCAACCGATCCGCATCAAGGACCACGAAAAAGACGCCCGTCTGGTGCGTGGCCGCGTCGTGTTCGGGGCTATTGCGGTGGTGCTGCTGATTGGTGTGCTGATTGCGCGCCTGTATTTCCTGCAGGTCATCCAGTACGAATACCACTCGACCCTGTCGGAAAACAACCGCGTCCATGTGCAGCCGATTCCGCCGACTCGCGGGTTGATTTTCGACCGCAACGGCGTAGTGATTGCCGACAACCGACCCAGCTTCAGCCTGAGCATGACCCGCGAGCGCTCCGGCGACTGGCAGCAAGTGCTCGATGTAATCGTCGAGGTGCTGGAGCTGACGCCCGAGGACCGGGTGATTTTCGAGAAGCGCATGCGCCAGGGGCGACGGCCGTTCGAGCCGGTGCCGATCCTGTTTGAATTGACCGAAGAACAGATCGCCCGCATTGCCGTGAACCAGTTCCGCCTGCCCGGGGTGGAAGTGGTCGCGCAGCTGGTCCGTCACTATCCGCAGGGGGCGCACTTTGCGCACTCGGTGGGGTACATGGGACGGATCAACGAGAAAGAGTTGAAGTCGCTTGATCCGGTCAATTACAGCGGCACTCACCACATCGGTAAAACCGGCATCGAGCGTTTCTACGAGCCGCAATTGCATGGCCAGGTGGGTTACGAGGAAGTCGAGACCAACGCTCGCGGCCGTGTGTTGCGAGTGCTCAAGCGCACCGAACCGATTTCCGGCAAGGACATCGTCCTGAGCCTGGACATCAAGCTGCAGGAAGCCGCCGAAGCTGCACTCGGTGGTCGTCGTGGCGCGGTAGTGGCACTGGATCCGAAAACCGGCGAAGTGCTGGCGATGGTCAGCCAGCCGAGTTTCGACCCGAACCTGTTCGTCACCGGCATCAGTTTCAAGGCCTATTCCGAGCTGCGCGACTCCATCGACCGACCGCTGTTCAACCGTGTCCTGCGTGGCCTGTACCCGCCGGGCTCGACCATCAAGCCGGCCGTTGCGATCGCGGGGCTGGATGCGGGTGTGGTGACTGCTTCATCGCGGGTGTTCGACCCGGGTTACTACATGCTGCCCAACTACGACCACAAATACCGCAACTGGAACCGTACCGGCGACGGCTTCGTCGACCTCGATACGGCAATCATGCGTTCCAACGATACGTACTTCTATGACCTGGCCCACAAGCTGGGGATCGATCGGTTGTCGGCGTACATGACCAAGTTCGGCATTGGCCAGAAAGTCTCCCTGGACATGTTCGAAGAATCGCCAGGGCTGATGCCGACCCGCGAATGGAAGCGTGCGACCCGCCGACAAGCGTGGTTCCCGGGTGAAACGTTGATTCTGGGGATCGGGCAGGGCTACATGCAGTCGACGCCATTGCAGTTGGCCCAGGCCACGGCACTGGTGGCCAACAAAGGCGTATGGAACCGTCCGCACCTGGCCAAGACCATCGAAGGCGAGAAGCCGGTGGATGAGAACCCGATGCCGGACATCATCCTGCGTGACCCGGCGGACTGGACGCGGGTCAACCATGGCATGCAACAGGTCATGCACGGTGCCCGGGGCACCGCGCGCAAGGCCTCGATCGGCGCGCAATACCGGATTGCCGGCAAGAGTGGTACGGCCCAGGTGGTGGCGATCAAGCAGGGCGAGAAGTACGACCGATCCAAGGTCCAGGAACGTCATCGCGACCACGCCCTGTTCGTTGGCTTCGCGCCGGCCGACGATCCGAAGATCGTGGTCTCGGTGATGGTCGAGAACGGTGAGTCCGGCTCCGGCGTGGCCGCGCCGGTGGTGCGTCAAATCATGGACGCCTGGTTGCTGGACCAGAACGGTCATCTCAAGGCCGAATACGCCAGCCCTACTACCGCAGAGGCTACCGCCCGTGATGAATAATTTCGATCGCATGCTCTCCAGCGAGGATGTGATGCGCCGCCGTGCCACGCTGTTGCAGCGCCTGCACATCGATGGACCGTTGCTGATCCTGTTGCTGACCCTCGCCGCCGGCAGCCTGTTCGTGCTGTATTCGGCCAGTGGCAAAAGCTGGGACCTGCTGGCCAAGCAAGCCACTTCGTTCGGTATCGGCCTGGTGTCGATGATCGTCATCGCCCAGTTCGAGCCGCGATTCATGGCGCGGTGGGTGCCGCTGGGTTATGTGGTCGGGGTGATGTTGTTGCTGGTGGTGGACATCATGGGGCATAACGCCATGGGGGCCACACGCTGGATCAACATTCCAGGGGTGGTGCGCTTCCAGCCTTCGGAATTCATGAAGATCCTCATGCCGGCGACCATCGCCTGGTATCTGTCCAAGCGCACGCTGCCGCCGCAGCTCAAGCACGTGGGTGTCAGCCTGATGCTGATTGGCGTGCCGTTCATCCTGATCGTGCGCCAGCCCGATCTCGGCACGTCGCTGCTGATCCTGGCGGGCGGCGCTTTCGTTCTGTTCATGGGCGGCTTGCGCTGGCGCTGGATTCTCAGTGTGCTGGCCGCCGCCGTGCCCGTGGCGATCGCCATGTGGTTCTTCATCATGCATGACTACCAGAAGCAGCGAATCCTGACGTTCCTCGATCCCGAAAGTGATCCGCTGGGGACCGGCTGGAACATCATTCAGTCCAAGGCCGCGATCGGTTCCGGCGGCGTGTTCGGCAAGGGCTGGTTGCTGGGCACCCAGTCACACCTGGATTTCCTGCCGGAAAGCCACACCGACTTCATTATTGCGGTGCTGGGCGAAGAGTTCGGCCTGGTGGGCATTTGCGCGCTGTTGCTGATCTACCTGCTGTTGATCGGTCGCGGGCTGGTGATCACCGCCCAGGCGCAGACATTGTTCGGCAAATTGCTGGCAGGCGCCTTGACCATGACATTTTTTGTGTATGTTTTCGTCAACATCGGTATGGTCAGCGGCCTGTTGCCGGTGGTGGGGGTGCCGTTGCCGTTCATTAGCTACGGAGGAACTTCGCTGGTGACGCTGCTGTCAGCGTTTGGGGTTTTGATGTCGATCCATACCCATCGCAAGTGGATCGCGCAGGTTTGAATAAGGTGAAGAGTTCAATGCAAGTAATGCGTGGCTGGGCGACTCGATACGCGCCATGGGTCGGCCTGGTAAGCATCCTTGGTACTGCGCAGCAGGCGGTGGCAGGCGATTACGAAGGCTCGCCCCAAGTGGCCGAGTTCGTTGGTGAGATGACTCGCGACTATGGCTTCGCCGGTGAGCAATTGATGGGCGTGTTCCGCGAGGCGCAGCGCAAGCAATCGATCCTGGACGCCATTTCGAAACCCGCCGAGCGGGTCAAGCAATGGAACGAATACCGGCCGATGTTCATCACCGATGCGCGTATTGCCCGTGGCGTTGATTTCTGGCGTCAGCATGAGGCAGTGCTGGCCCGTGCCGAACAGGAATACGGCGTACCGGCGCAGGTCATTGTCTCGATTATTGGCGTTGAAACGTTTTTTGGCCGTAACACCGGAAATTTCCGGGTCATCGACGCGTTGTCGACCCTCGGTTTCGACTATCCTCCCCGTGCCGAATTTTTCCGCAAGGAATTGCGTGAATTCCTGTTGCTGGCCCGGGAAGAGCAGGTCGACCCGCTGACCCTCAAGGGTTCCTACGCCGGTGCCATGGGCCTGCCGCAGTTCATGCCCAGCAGCTTTCGCGCCTATGCGGTGGACTTCGACAGTGACGGCCACATCAATATCTGGAACAACCCGGACGATGCCATCGGCAGCGTTGCCAGTTATTTCAAGCGACACGGCTGGGTCGCCGGCGAACCGGTGGTCAGCCGCGCCGATGTGCGCGGCGAACAGGTGGACGAAGGTTTGACCACCGGTATCGAGCCGACTAAAACCGTTGGAGAGTTGCGGGCCCTGGGCTGGTCAAGTCATGATGCGCTGCGCGATGATATGCCGGTTACCGCCTTCCGCCTGGAAGGCGACAATGGCCCTGAATACTGGATGGGCCTGAAGAATTTCTACGCGATCACGCGTTATAACCGCAGCGTGATGTACGCCATGGCCGTACATCAACTGTCTGAACAGCTGGTCCAAGCACGGGGCGTCAAGTAATGCGGGCATTGCCTATGAATAAACCCCTGAAGCTGATGGCATTTGCCGCGTTGGCTATGCTGGTTGCCAGTTGTTCCACCAGTCGTGCGCCAACGCAGAAGTCGTCCACCGCCGTACGCTCGGCGCCGGGGCTGGACATCAACCGTGCCCACAAGGATGGCGCGCCATGGTGGGACGTCGACGTTTCACGCATCCCGGACGCCACGCCAACCCTGCACACCGGCCCGTACAAGGCCGCCCCTTACTCGGTACTGGGCAAAACCTATTTTCCGTTGCAAGAGTCCAAGACGTACGTGCAGTCGGGTACGGCGTCCTGGTACGGCACCAAGTTCCATGGCCAGAACACCGCAAACGGCGAAGTCTATGACCTGTACGGCATGAGCGCCGCACACAAGACCTTGCCGTTGCCGAGTTACGTCCGGGTGACCAACCTGGACAACAACAGGACTGTGATCCTGCGGGTCAATGACCGCGGCCCGTTCTATTCGGACCGGATCATCGACCTGTCGTACGCCGCCGCCAAGAAGCTCGGCTACGCCGAAACCGGCACCGCGCGGGTCAAGGTCGAAGGCATCGACCCGCAGCAATGGTGGGCTGCCAAGGGCCGTCCGGCGCCTTTAATGCTCAACGAACCGCAAGTCGCGCAGAATAACGCCCCGGTCATTACGGCTTCGGCCGGCACCATCGAGCAATGGACACCTCCGCCGCAGCAGCACGCCGCCGCAGTCGTCCCTGTTCAACTTGCCGATGCAAAAAAAAACGCTTCTGCACCAGCGTCTGGCCAGTATCTGCAGGTGGGCGCGTTCGCCAACCCGGACGCTGCCGAGTTGCTGAGGTCCAAGCTCAGCGGGATGGTGAAAACTCCGGTGTTCATCAGCTCGATCGTGCGCAATCAACAGACACTGCATCGAGTGCGCCTGGGGCCGATCGGTTCGCCGGGTGAAATCCAGCAAGTGCAGAACAGCGTGCGCCTGGCCAACCTGGGTTCGCCCAGCGTTGTGACGGAGTAATACGTAGAACTTGATTGACGGTTCATCTGCGGTTTTGGGGGGTGGACCAGGTTGTTGGCTCTATGAAGAACAAAAGCCCGGCAAGGGTTACAGAGTGAGCAGCTGAATACGCGATGACTCGTTAGAAAGTCATCTGATTAGTTTTGCCTTCGGGCAGTTTCCATTAGCGATTTCGAGAGACGGATGAACATCACCACCTTTGCCAAACGCCTGTGCCTTCTAGTCCCGCTGCTCCTCTCGCCTGCCGCATTCGCGGTCGAGATGATGCCGTCGCCACCGCAACTGGCCGCCAAGGCCTACGTGCTCATGGACGCCAGCAGCGGCAACGTGCTGGTCGAGAACAATGGTGACCAGCGTCTGCCGCCAGCCAGCCTGACCAAGCTGATGACCGCGTACATCGCGACCCTCGAAATCCGTCGTGGCCAGATCGGTGAAAACGATCCGGTGACCGTCAGCGAAAATGCCTGGCGTACCGGCGGTTCGCGGATGTTCATCAAGGTCGGCTCGCAAGTGACCGTCAGCGACCTGCTGCACGGCATCATCATCCAGTCGGGTAACGATGCCAGCGTTGCACTGGCCGAACACATCGCCGGCAGCGAAGACGCGTTTGCCGACATGATGAACAAGACCGTGGCCGACCTGGGCATGACCAACAGCCACTTCATGAACCCGACCGGCCTGCCGAACCCGGAACACTACTCGTCGGCTCACGACATGGCAGTGCTGGCCCGCGCGATCATTCACGAAGACCCGGCTCACTACGCGATCTACTCGCAGAAAGAGTTCTTCTGGAACGGCATCAAGCAACCGAACCGCAACCTGTTGCTGTGGCGCGACAAGACTGTCGATGGCCTGAAAACCGGCCACACCGACGAAGCCGGCTACTGCATGGTGTCTTCGGCCGTGCGTGACGGCATGCGCCTGATCGCCGTGGTGTTCGGCACCAACAGCGAAGTGGCTCGCGCCGCCGAGACCCAGAAACTGCTGACCTACGGTTTCCGTTTCTTCGAAACCCAGACCTTCTATCAGAAAGGTGCCGAGCTGGCCCAGGCGCCTGTCTGGAAGGGTTCCACCAATCAAGTCAAGGCCGGCCTGGCTGAAGACCTGACCATGACCCTGCCGAAAGGCCAGCTGAAAAAGCTCGCCGCCAGCATGACCATGAACCCGCAACTGGTTGCGCCAATCGCCAAGGGCGACGTGATCGGTAAAGTCGAAGTCAAGCTGGAAGACAAGGTGGTGCACAGCGCCGACCTGATCGCTCTGGATGGCGTCGAAGAGGGTGGTATCTTCCGTCGCATGTGGGATAGCATCCGTCTATTCTTCTACGGCTTGTTCAACTGATAGTGTGCTCCTGCAAGGTCTCGTGCTGATCCGGCGCGGGGCCTTGTCGTCGCCACGGCTTACGCTTACGAGGCCGTTACGCCATGACCGATACCGAAGTAAAGGCGCCTAAGATCGAATTCCCCAACGTTGATTACCCGGTTAAGGTGATCAGCGATACCGGTGTGGGCAACAAAGACAAGATCATTGCGATCGTCAAGAAGCATGCGACGATCAACCATGACCGTGTGGATGAACGCCAGAGCACCAACGGCAAATACACCACGATCCAGTTGCACATCGTTGCGACCGACCAGGACCAGCTGTACAACATCAACAGCGAACTGCGGGCCACCGGTTTCGTGCACATGGTGCTGTGATGTCCGGCACGCTGGGCTTTCGCGAACTTGGCCAGATGGCTTACGAGCCGGTCTGGCATGCCATGCAACGCTTTACCAACGAACGTGGCAGCGATGCCGCCGACGAGATCTGGTTGGTCGAGCACCCGCCAGTCTTCACCCAGGGCCAGGCCGGCAAGGCCGAGCACTTGCTGGTGCCGGGAGATATCCCGGTGGTGCAGGTTGATCGCGGTGGCCAGGTGACGTATCACGGCCCCGGGCAGTTGGTGGCCTACCTGTTGCTGGATGTGCGCAAGCTGGGGTTCGGCGTGCGTGACCTGGTGACTCGCATGGAGTCATGCCTCATTGAGTTGCTCGCCAGCTACGGTGTGACGGCGGCGGCCAAGCCCGATGCACCGGGCGTGTACGTCAATGGCGCGAAAATCGCCTCCCTGGGTCTGCGGATCCGCCACGGTTGTTCCTTTCATGGGCTGGCCCTGAACGTGGACATGGACCTGGAACCGTTTCGACGGATTAATCCCTGCGGCTACGCCGGGCTGGCGATGACCCAGCTGAGCGATCACGCAGGATCGATTGAATTTGCCGAGGTAAGTGCCCGGCTGCGCGCGCAGCTCGTCAAACACCTCGACTATGCTGAGCAGACGACCCTCACGGGCGGAATCGACTGATATGACTACTGATGCAGTGCAAACCATGATCCCGACGCTCGATGTCACTGAGCGCCCGGCCCCGCGTCCCAAGGTTGAAGCCGGCGTCAAGCTGCGCGGCGCCGAGAAGGTTGCACGCATCCCGGTAAAGATCATTCCGACCACCGAGCTGCCGAAGAAGCCTGACTGGATTCGTGTGCGTATTCCGGTCTCACCGGAAGTCGACCGTATCAAGGCGTTGCTGCGCAAACACAAGTTGCACAGTGTGTGCGAAGAAGCCTCCTGCCCGAACTTGGGCGAGTGCTTCTCCGGCGGAACCGCGACCTTCATGATCATGGGTGACATCTGCACCCGTCGTTGCCCGTTCTGTGACGTTGGCCACGGCCGTCCGAAGCCACTGGACGTCAACGAGCCGGAAAGCCTGGCCATCGCCATTGCCGACCTGAAACTGAAATATGTGGTAATCACCTCGGTAGACCGCGACGACCTGCGTGACGGCGGTGCCCAGCACTTTGCCGATTGCATCCGCGAGATCCGCAAGCTGTCGCCGAACGTGCAGCTCGAAACCCTGGTCCCGGACTACCGTGGCCGCATGGACATCGCCCTGGAAATCACCGCCGCCGAGCCACCGGATGTGTTCAACCACAACCTGGAGACCGTGCCGCGCCTGTACAAGGCCGCGCGCCCGGGTTCGGACTACCAGTGGTCGCTGACCCTGCTGCAACGCTTCAAGCAGATGATGCCGCATATCCCAACCAAATCCGGTTTGATGCTGGGTTTGGGTGAAACGGATGAAGAAGTCATCGAAGTCATGAAGCGCATGCGCGAGCACGACATCGACATGCTGACCCTGGGTCAATACCTGCAACCGTCGCGCAGCCACTTGCCGGTGCAGCGTTTCGTGCACCCGGACACCTTTGCCTGGTTCGCCGAGGAAGGTTACAAGATGGGCTTCAAGAACGTTGCTTCCGGCCCGCTGGTACGCTCTTCCTACCACGCCGACGAGCAGGCCAAGCTGGTCAAGGCCGAGTTGATGTCGTCCTGATTCGGTCATGAAAAACAGCCCGCAACGTTCAATCGGCCTTGCGGGCTTTTTTTGCCTGTCCCACAGCGACATCAGTCTTTTCCTGCGACTGCGCGATGCTTGATCCGCTTCTGTTTGTCTACGTTCCTGACTAATGTGTGTTTGATGTTTTCACGCAGGGAGATCCATGGATGAACGCAAGACCTGACCCGACGCTGCTTCCTCACACGCCTGTACCGGCTTTGCCGATGCAAGGCCTGATCGCTGTTATCGCGCCTGCAGGTCCGGCCGCGCTGGACACTAAAAAAGCCATCGCCTGGATGCGTGCTCGTGGGTATTCGCTGCGGATATTTCCCGGAGTGTTCGAAAAGGACGGCTATCTTGCCGGCAGCGACGAAGTGCGACTCAATGACCTGCACGCCGCGTTCACTGACCCTGAGGTCGATGCCATCATTTGCCTGCGCGGTGGCTACGGTACGCCGCGGTTGCTTGATCGCATCGATTTCCCGCTGCTACGCCAAAACGCCAAGCCATTCATCGGTTACAGCGATATTACCGCGCTGCACCTGGCAATCAGCCGTTATGCGGGTTTCGTAACCTTCCATGGCCCGCTGCTCAATGCCGATCTGCTGGGTGAGCGGCTACCACCGACCGAGTCCTCCTTCTTCAACATGCTCAGGGGCCAGTACAGGGCCGGCATGGTGCTTGCCCATCCGGTTGGCCGGCCCTTGACGACGATCGTGCCGGGTGTCGCCCATGGGCGCCTTCTGGGCGGCAACCTGTCGATGATTGCTGCAACCATGGGCACGCCTTACGAGATCGATGCAGCAGGTGTCATCCTGTTTATCGAAGACATCAACGAGCCGCTGTACCGCATCGACCGGCTGCTGACCCATCTACGCCTCGCGGGCGTGCTGCACAAGCTGCGTGGGGTTCTGGTAGGTGATATAGCGGGGGTAGAGGCCCAGGCCCTGGACCGATTGCTCAGGCAGACCCTGGAACCCTTGTGCATCCCGGTACTGGCCGGGTGGCGCAGCGGGCACTGCAATCCGAACCTGACTCTGCCGATGGGCGCTTTGGTGAAGCTGGATGCGGGGAGCCAGCAACTGTTTCTGGAGCAGAATGTCGTAAGGCGGTAGGTAGGAGCGAGCATGCTCGCGATGGTCGTGAACGATAATGCGGGAAATCTGACACCCCGCGGTGTTCTCGGGTTCATCGCGAGCATGCTCGCTCCTACAGCGATAAAGCTTTAGCGGTTACGCAACCCTTCCAGCAATTTGTGCGTCGGATACCCGTCTGCCGGCCAGCCAAATGACTGCTGGGCGCTACGGATCGCCTTGCGGGTGTTGGCACCAATGATCCCGTCGGCAGTGCCCGCATCGTAGTTCTGCGCACTCAGCAGGTTTTGCAGTTCGATCCGTTCGGTGCGGCTCAGGGGTAGATCATCCTTGGGCCACGTGCCGCTGATCAGCCCTGCGCCATTGAATCGCTCGGACAGCAGGCTCACCGCCAGGGCGTAGGACGACGAGTTGTTGTACTTGAGAATCGCGCGGAAGTTGTCGAGCACCAGGAAGGCCGGGCCGCGGTAGCCTGCTGGCAACAACAGCGCCGCGGACAATTGCTCGGAGCCTGCCGGGAACTGGCCGCCGTTTGGCAGCACTACGCCCATTTGCCGCCATTCGGCAACGCTCTTGCGAATCGAACCATCGGCGAGAACGTAGTTGAAGTTGCCCGGCAACTGCACTTCGAAGCCCCACGGCTGGCCTTTTTGCCAGCCGGAGCTTTGCAGGTAGTGGGCGGTCGACGCCAGGGCGTCGGTGGCGCTGCCCCAGATATCGCGGCGACCGTCGCCATCAAAGTCCACGGCGTGAGTGTTGTAGGTGGTCGGGATGAACTGGGTCTGGCCCATGGCGCCCGCCCAGGAACCCAGCATTTTGTCGGGTTCGATATCGCCTTGCTGGAGGATTTGCAGGGCGGCGATCAATTGTGCGTGAGCGAAGCCTGGGCGGCGGCCTTCGTAGGCCAGGGTTGCCAGGGAGTTGATCACCGACTTGCTGCCCTGGAACTGGCCGAAGTTGCTTTCCATGCCCCACACCGCGACCAGCGCCTGGCGGTCGACGCCGTAGCGTTGTTCGATGCTTTGCAGGATGCCAGCGTACTGGTCGACCAATGCCTGGCCTTTGCGAACGCGCAGCGGCGACAGGGCGCCATCGAGGTATTCCCACACCGGTTTTGCGAATTCCGGTTGGCTGCGGTCGGCACGGATCACGGCCGGGTCGAAGCTGACATTGGCGAAGGCGCGGTCGAACAGGCCGGCACTGATACCGGCGGCCAGGGCGTCCTTGCGAAAACCCGCCTGCCATTCGGCGAAGGTCTGGGTTGGCTGGATGTCGAGGTTTTCACCGCTCGGAACCACGGGCGCGGTGACCGCCGGGGCGGTGGCGACAGGGAGGGTCTGAATTGGCTGGGCGTCGGCGGCGGTGGGTTTTTCCGCGCAGGCGACTAGCAAAATGAGGCTGGAGGCAGCAATCAATTGGCGAAACTGCCAACGACGGGAAAGACAAAGGGGCATGCACGGGTCCAGGGCAAACGAATCAGGTACAGACCTTAACATGTTGAGCGAATGCTTGCCTTTCAGGCCGCCAGAAAGTAAGAAGCCTCCCAGTTGTCAGACTGGAAGGCTTCGCGGCGGTAGCTGCCTTTGCCTTTGCCGGCGCGTTCCTGGCGGCTGCGGAACAAGGGCTGGGCGACGATGGATTTGGCCTTGTTGGGGCCATGTTTAGATGGCTTTCTGCTCATGATGGGCTCTCGCAAGTGGAGTGGTTTTTGCGGGGCAAATCATCGGCCGAATTTGGGGTTCTGTCTAGTCCCTACAATATGTAGGACCTTTCGGACGTCTTTCCTGTAGGAGCGAAGGCGCCAAGCCTTATTCTGCGGGCAACGACAGTTTCTGCCCAGCCATCAACAGCGTCAGGCGACTCAAGCTCATCCACGGCGAACCCGCCGCCTGGCCCTTGATCTGTGCGTCGATGCGCTGGGCTTCGAGCAACAATTGCGCCCAGCGTTGTGCCGAATAACGTTGCAGGGCTTTGCTCATCAGCGGTTTACGCTTGTCCCACACCGGCGGCCTGGCCTGGCTGAAGGCCTTGTCCAGTGGGGTACCCTGGCTGTATTGCAACGAAATATTGGCCAGCAGGCGTAGTTCCCGGGCCAGGGCCCAGAGAATCACCGGGGGCTCGACACCTTCACCGCGAAGCCCTTCAAGCATGCGCAGCGCATGGGCGGCTTCGCCATTGAGAATGGCGTCGGTCAAGCCGAAAACATCGAAGCGCGCACTGTCGGCCACCGCGGCCTGTACGGTTTCGATGGTGATCTGGCCGCCTTCGGCCATCAGCTTGAGTTTTTCGATTTCCTGGGCGGCGGCCAGCAAGTTGCCCTCCACCCGTGCGGCGATCAGCTCGACGGCGTCCTGGCTGGCGGATAGCCCGGCCTGGGACAAACGTTGCCGGATCCAGCTGGGCAACTGGTTGGCATCCACCGGCCAGATCTGGACGAACTGGGTCTGCTGGCCTTCGACCAGCGCCTTGCCCCATTTGGTTTTCTGCGCACTGCCATCGAGCTTCGGCAGGCTGATCAACAGCACCGTGTCTTCGGCCGGGCGCGAGCAGTATTCAATGAGTGCAGCGGCACCTTTGTCGCCGGGTTTTCCGGAAGGCAGGCGCAATTCCAGCAGGCGTTTTTCGGCGAACAGCGACATGCTGGCGCCGGCTTGCAGCAAGGTACCCCAGTCGAAACTGGCGTCGGCGGCGAACACCTGGCGTTCGTCGAAGCCTTGTTGGCGAGCCGCCGCGCGGATGGCGTCGGCGGCTTCCTGGCACAGCAAGGGGTCGTCGCCACTGATGACGTAAACCGGCGCGAGGGCGCCTTGCAGGTGTTTGGCGAGTTGGGCGGGAGCGAGCTTCATAAGAGAGGGCAAACGGGGCGCCACAGCGCCCCGTAAGTCTTACTGCCGAGGCAGGTCGATGGGCGACTGACGCGGCGTGTTCGCCTCAGCCTTCTGCGCCGCTTCCAGTGCCGCGGCTTCCGCCTTGGCCTTGGCTTCGGCAGTCTGCTGCAACTGGTCCAGCTGGGCCGGGGTAAATTGCTGCAGGCGCAACATCATGCGTTGAACCAGCTCGCGACGCATTTCCTTGCGAGCGTCGGCGGCTTCCTGGTCGGAACCTACCAGGTTGTTGCCGTCATGGATGAACACCTTCTGCACTTCGAGCTTGTCGTTGAGCAGGGGCAGGTTGCCCTGGCCGCGAATGTCATAGCTGAGCACCGTGCTCAGTTGATATTCGCCCGTACGACCGGCGCCAGCGTAGCTGAGGATGCGCTGGGATTCCTGCTGGTCGGTCAGGATGAGTTTGTAAGGGGCGCCGTTGTAGACCTTGACGCCGCTGCTCACCAGCATCTGGCGCAGTTGCGTCACGGTATCGCCGTAGGCGTCGCGGGCGCTCAGGTCAAGTTCCTTGAGTGCCAGGTCGGTGGTGCCGGTGCCGCGCAGCTGGAAGCCGCAGGCGCTCAACAGGACCGCGAGCCCTATCACCAGCAAGTTGCGTTTGATCATTGTGTTGCTCCCCTTGAAACCATGTGGGCCAATCGAGCGGCCCGTAAGGTTTTGTTCGGCGCCCGGCACGGCCAGGCGCCTGATCCAATTAGCTGGCGACGATGTTGACCAGTTTTCCGGGCACCACGATCACTTTGCGAATGGTCAGACCATCGACGAAACGCAGCACGTTTTCGTTGGCCCGGGCGGCGGCTTCGACTTCTTCGCGAGTGGCGCTGGCCGGCATTTCGATCTGGCCGCGCAGCTTGCCGTTCACCTGGATAACCAGCGTCAGGCTGTCTTGCACCAGCGCGCTCTCGTCCAGCACAGGCCAGCCGGCATCGATCACCGGATCGGCGTGACCCAGGCGATGCCACAGCTCGTGGCAGATGTGCGGCGTGATCGGTGCCAGCAGCAGGGTCACGGTTTCCAGGCCTTCCTGAACCAGCGCGCGATCCTGCTCGGTGCCTTGTGCGGCTTTTTCCAGCACGTTCATCAGCGTCATCACCTGGGCGATGGCGGTGTTGAACTTGTGGTTCTGGCCGACGTCGTGGCTGGCCTGCTTGATCGCCTGGTGGATCGAACGGCGGATGGCTTTCTGCTCGTCGTTGAGGCCGGCGACGTCCAGTTGGCCCGGCAGGCCCTGGGTGACGTGCGCTTGAGCCAGGCGCCAGACGCGCTTGAGGAAGCGGTGCGAACCTTCTACCCCGGAATCGGACCATTCCGCGCTCATGTCAGGCGGCGAGGCGAACATCATGAACAGGCGGCAGGTGTCGGCACCGAACTGGTCGATCATCGACTGTGGGTCAACGCCGTTGTTCTTCGACTTGGCCATCTTCTCGGTGCCACCGATTTCCACCGGCAGGCCGTCGGCGATCAGCTTGGCGCTGATGACTTTGGCCTTGCTGTCGCGCTCGAGCTCGACGTCCGCCGGGTTGAACCAGGTGTAGGCGCCGTTGGCTTCACGACGGTAGTAGGTCTCGGCGATCACCATGCCCTGGGTCAGCAGGTTCTTGAACGGCTCGTTGGAACTGACCAGGCCTTCGTCGCGCATCAGTTTGTGGAAGAAGCGCGCGTAAAGCAGGTGCAGGATCGCGTGTTCGATGCCGCCGATGTACTGATCCACCGGCAACCAGTGGTCGGCTGCGGATTTTTCTACCAGGCCACCCTCGAAGTGCGGCGAGGCGTAGCGGGCGTAGTACCACGAGGACTCGACGAAGGTGTCCATGGTGTCGGTTTCACGCTTGGCAGGCTGGCCGCATTTCGGGCAGCTGCACTCGTAGAACTCGGGCATGCGCGCCAGTGGCGAACCGGCGCCATCGGGAACGACGTCTTCCGGCAGTACGACGGGCAATTGATCTTCCGGCACCGGCACGTCACCGCAAGTAGTGCAGTGGATGATCGGGATCGGGCAGCCCCAGTAACGCTGACGGCTGATGCCCCAGTCGCGCAGGCGGAACTGGGTGCGCGAAGCGCCGAGTTCTTTCTTGATCAGTGCGACTTCGATGGCGTCGAAGGCGCCGACGAAGTCGAGGCCGTCGAACTCGCCGGAGTTGATCAGCGTGCCGTGCTCGCCGTAGGCGTCTTGCCACGGGGCAGGGTTGGTGTCGCCTGCACTTGTACGAACCACGGATTTGACCGGCAGGTTGTACTTGTGGGCGAACTCGAAATCGCGTTCGTCGTGCGCCGGAACCGCCATGACTGCGCCGTCGCCGTAATGCATCAGCACATAGTTGGCGACCCATACTGGCAGTTTTTCGCCGGTCAACGGGTGCTCGACGAACAGGCCGGTTGGCAGGCCTTTTTTCTCTTGGGTCGCAACGTCGGCTTCAGCAACGCTGCCGCCCTTGCATTCAGCAATGAACGCTTGCAGCTCGGGGTTGTTTTGCGCGGCCAGGGTGGCCAGGTGGTGCTCGGCGGCCACGGCAACGTAGGTCGCACCCATGAGGGTGTCCGGACGCGTAGTGAAGACTTTCAGGGTGCCGGCTTCGCCGATGGAGTCGACGTTGTACGGGAACTGCACTTCCATGCCGCGGGATTTGCCGATCCAGTTGCGCTGCATGGTCTTGACCTGCTCAGGCCAGCCAGTCAGTTCGTCGAGGCTCTCCAGCAGCTCATCCGCGTAGGCGGTGATCTTGAAGTAGTACATCGGGATTTCGCGCTTTTCGATCAGCGCGCCGGAACGCCAGCCGCGGCCGTCGATCACTTGCTCGTTGGCCAGGACGGTCTGGTCGACCGGGTCCCAGTTAACGGTGCCGCTTTTTTTGTAGATCACGCCTTTTTCGAACAGGCGAGTGAACAGCCATTGTTCCCAGCGGTAGTAATCGGGCTTGCAGGTGGTCACTTCGCGCGACCAGTCCACCGCCAGGCCCAGGCTGCGCAACTGGCTTTTCATGTAGGCGATGTTTTCGTAGGTCCACTTGGCGGGCGCTACGTTGTTCTTCATCGCGGCGTTTTCCGCCGGCATGCCAAAGGCGTCCCAACCCATGGGTTGCAGGACGTTCTTGCCTTGCATGCGCTGGTAGCGGGAGATCACGTCGCCGATGGTGTAGTTGCGCACGTGCCCCATGTGTAGCTTGCCGCTGGGGTAAGGGAACATCGACAGGCAGTAGTAAGTCTCCTTGCCTGGCTGTTCACTGACTTCAAAGGACTTTTGCTCATCCCAGAATGACTGGGCGGCGGCTTCGATTTCACGGGGCTGATATTGTTCGTGCATGGCTACTTTTGAACTGAATAGGGGTGGCCTAATCCTCTTCAATGCGACGCTGGACGGTGAACACGCCAATTTGGCGTTTTTCGTTGCCCAGAGGAGCTGGAAGTGGAGTTACAGGAAGCGCCGTAGCATACATGACCGCACTCTATCGAGGGAAACCCTGATTACTGCCGCGCGTCTCGTGAAAACCGCTGCGAGGGCCGTTGGTCGCGGCGTCCAGCCGGTTTGTCGATGGAAGCTAAGCTCTAACTGGGGAGTAGTTCTTATCTTCCAATGAGGTGAGGGATGGTTGAGTCACGGCAAAAAGTTACAAAACCGGAGCTGTACGAAAGACTGATTGACCGTCTTGGAATGGCCCTGGATGCGGCGAAAACCGCTGGCCGGTTGCGTGATGAGCGTCCACTGGAGCTGGAGTTGCGTGGCCTGAGCCCCGCAGAGTTTGCATTGGTCAAGGCGTACCTCGATCGCAGTGAGCGTGAGACACACGGATGCTTGTCTGAGGCAGTGAAGCAACTCGACGCACCACGCACAGCCAAAATTATCTGGCTCAAGGACAAAGTAGCTGGCAGAGACGCGGTAAAGGTCCGGTCCCTGCAGTGCAAATAAGGCATAGAGCCATGCTCCACGGTATTTTGAAGCATAGTCCTTGCGTATTTATTGTCGCATTGCGTCAACCCACTTAGGCTTCGGGCATCTTTAAGGAGATGCCCGATGCCTTTTCGCTATTTCGTCAAACACCTTCTGATGCCGCCCGGCGTTCTTATCCTGTTGCTGGTGCTCGCCTGGTGGTGGCGCCGCTCAAGACCGCGACTTGCCGCTGGGTGCTTCGCCCTGGGCGTGGGTGGTTTCTGGTTGATGAGCCTGCCAGTCATGGTGCAGTGGGGCGCCGGGCTTCTTGAGCGTGAGGCACCCTTGGCACGCGACGAATGGGCAACGTTGGCCCAGCGCGCCGATGCGATCGTAGTGCTGGGCGCCGGGCGGGAGCGGGGCGACCTGGCGTGGGGCAGTGATCAACCCACCGGGATGGCACTTGAGCGAGAGCGCTATGCCGCTCGCTTGGCAAAGGCTTCGGGCTTGCCGATCCTGACCAGTGGCGGATTGCACTATGGCACGCCGCCCACCGAGGCCAAGCTGATGGCGGACTCATTGCACGATGATTTTGGCGTGGCGGTGCGTTGGCAGGAAGGGCGAAGTCGCACCACCTGGGAGAATGCTACGTTCAGCGCCGAGGTCTTGTTGCCTGAAGGCATCAAGCGCGTGGTGGTGGTTACCCAGGCCTGGCACATGCCGCGAGCGGTCTGGAGTTTTCAGAAGGCCGGGTTTGAAGTGGTGCCGGCGCCAGTGGGATTCTTGAGCGTGGACAACGCCGAGCCCCTGGGCGGATGGATGCCGGAGTTCAAGGCGATCTGGCGCAGTGGGCAGTTGTTGAATGAGGCTGCGGGGCAGGTCGGGTATTGGTTGTTCTACCGCTGAAGATCAAAGGATCGCAGCCTTCGGCAGCTCCTACATTTGGAATGCAATCCCCTGTAGGAGCTGCCGCAGGCTGCGATCTTTTGCAGGCGCCACAAATATTCAGACGGTCTTGGCCATCCGGCTGGCAATCAACGCCCAGCCAAACAACAGCACACACACAATGATCAGCGGCCATGAACGCCATTGCAGGTACGGTGTGAGGTTGTGCATGGGCACCACTTCGCCGTACAGGATGCCGCGTTCGAACTGCGGGATCTGCGTGGTGATCTGGCCGAACGGGTTGATCAGGCCGGTCACGCCATTGTTAGTGGCGCGGATCATCCAGCGGCCGGCCTCGAGCGCGCGCATTTGCGCCATCTGCAAGTGCTGCAGCGGGCCGATGGACGTGCCGAACCAGGTATCGTTGCTGATGGTCAGCAGCAGGTCGCTTTGCGCGGCAAGGCCGGCGGCGAACTCTGGATACACCACCTCGTAGCAGATAAACGGCGCAATCTGGTACCCCTTGGCCTGCAGCATGGCCTGGTCGGAAGGGCCGCGGGCAAAGTCCGACATGGGCAGGTCGAAGAACGCGATCAGGCCACGCAGCACATCCTGCAAAGGCACGTACTCGCCAAACGGCACCAGCTTCTGCTTGAGGTAGGTGCCATCGCCTTCGCCGACCACGGTAATGCCGTTGTAAAAGCGTTTTTCGTGATGGACCATTTCGCGGATCGGCACGCCGGTGATCATGGCCGAATCCCGTTCGGCGGCGAATTTGCCCATCATGTCCAGGTAGCCCTGGGCAGACTCCTTGAGCACCGGGATTGCGGTTTCCGGCCAGATCAGCAAGTCGACCCGTTTCGAGCTGAAGCTCATGTCGCGGTACAGTTCCAATTGCGCGTTGAGCTGCGCCGGGTCCCACTTCATGCTCTGTTCGATGTTGCCCTGAAGCGCCGCGACACTCAGTGGCGCGCCTGATGGGCTGGTCCAGGCGTATTGCTTGAGCGCCATGCCGGCCACCCATGGGCCAGCGAGCAGCGCAATGCCCACGGCGATGAAACCTTTGCGTCCGGTGCGCACCAGGCGCATGGCGTTGTAGATCAAGGCGGCCGTCAGGGCCAAGGTAAAGGATATCAGCCACATCCCGCCGACAGGCGCGAGGCCGGACAGCGGGCCGTCAAGCTGGCTGTAGCCGGAGTAGAGCCATGGGAATCCGGTCAGGAACCAGCCTCGAAATGCTTCCTGGCCGACCCACAGCGCCGCAAATGCCAAGCTGTCCGCCAGCGGTGCTTCGTTGCGTCGCAGCCAGCGCGCCCAAATCCAGGCAGGCAGGGCGAAGAACCAGGCAATCGCCGCGGTGAAGATCAACATCAGGAAGCCGGCCAGCAGCACCGATGCACCACCGAAGTGATGAATGCTGTAATAGATCCAACTGGTACCGGCGCCAAACAGGCCGAAGCCGAAACACCATCCACGGCCCAAGGCCTGCCGGGGATTCAGTTCACGCAAGCCGGCATAGAAAAGCCCGACCGCCAGCAGTGCCAGTGGCCAGATATCGAACGGCGCCAGGGCCAGGGTGGTGATTGCACCGGCCGCCACGGCCAGCAGGTTACCGGGCCAGCCGGGGCGGGTTGTCCAGCGCATTTCAATCCTTAGGTTTTTACCGGGCGATAGGTGTCAGTCGCAGCAAATGAATCCGCCGACTGTCGGCGTTCAGGATGCGAAAGCGATAGGCGCCGATTTCGGTGATTTCGTTGCGTTTTGGCAGGTGCCCGAACGCGCTCATCACCAGGCCACCCACGGTGTCGAACTCATCGTCGGAAAATTCGCTGTCGAAGAACTCATTGAAGTTCTCGATCGGCGTCAGGGCCTTGATCAGGAAGTCGCCGCTGGGCAGTGGCTTGATGTAGCTGTCTTCTTCGACGTCGTGTTCGTCTTCGATGTCGCCGACGATCTGTTCCAACACGTCTTCGATGGTCACCAGGCCTGCCACGCCGCCGTATTCGTCAATGACGATGGCCATGTGGTTGTGGTTGGCGCGGAACTCACGCAACAACACGTTCAGGCGTTTGGATTCCGGCACGAAGGTAGCCGGGCGCAGCAGGTCCTTGATGTTGAAGCTGTCGCCGTTCTCCCTGAGGATCAACGGCAGCAAGTCCTTGGCCAGCAGCACGCCCATCACGTCATCGTGGCTTTCGCCGATCACCGGGTAGCGGGAGTGGGCCGAATCGACCACGGCAGGCAGGAACTCGCGGGGTGTCTGGGTCGCCTTGATGCTGATCATCTGTGAGCGCGGGACCATGATGTCCCGTACTTGCAGGTCGGCAACCTGGATAGCGCCTTCGACGATGGCCAGCGCTTCGCTGTCCAGCAGTTTGTTCTGATGTGCATCGCGCAGCAGCTCCAGCAGCTCCTGGCGGTTCTTCGGCTCGTGGGCAAAAGCCTGGGTGAGCTTACCCAGCCAAGACTTCTGCCCGTTGCTCGATCGATCTTCGCTCATAGCGATTACTCTGAATCCTTTGTTGTTTCGGTAGGGGATAAATCGGTTTCGTCGTCCGCGTACGGATCGCGATAGCCCAGTTCTGCAAGCAACGTTCGTTCCAGTGCTTCCATCTCTTCGGCTTCGTCGTCATCTATATGGTCGTAACCCAGCAGATGCAAGCAGCCGTGAATCACCAGGTGCGCCCAATGGGCCTTGAGCTCCTTGCCCTGCTCGACGGCTTCTCGCTCGACCACGGCCACGCAGATCACCAGGTCGCCCAGCAGCGGGATGTCGAGGAACTCGTCCGGCACATCGGCAGGAAACGACAGGACGTTGGTGGCGTAATCCTTTTGTCGCCAGGTGTTATTCAGTTCGCGGCCTTCGGCTTCGTCGACCAGGCGAATGGTCATCTCGGAGTCGGCGCTGCGCTGGCGCAAGGCCAGTTCGCACCATTGGCGGAACTCGGCTTCGCTGGGGGCGGGCGCTTGAGTCGCAATTTGCAGATCAAGCTCAAGCATCGCGTCGGCTGTCCTTTGGCGTTTCATCGATGGCACGATTTTCGAAACGCTCGTAGGCCTCGACAATGCGCTGCACCAGCGGGTGACGCACGACGTCCTTGGGCATGAAATGGGTAAAGCTGATACCCGGAACATCCTTAAGCACTTCGATCACGTGGTGCAGCCCGGACTTGGTGCCTTTAGGCAGGTCGACCTGGGTGATGTCACCGGTGATGACGGCGGTGGAGCCGAAACCGATCCGGGTCAGGAACATTTTCATCTGTTCGACCGTGGTGTTCTGGCTTTCGTCGAGGATGATGAAGCTGTTGTTCAGCGTACGGCCGCGCATGTACGCCAGTGGGGCCACTTCGATCACCTGGCGCTCGATCAGCTTGGCGACGTGTTCGAAACCGAGCATTTCGTAGAGCGCGTCATAAAGCGGGCGCAAATACGGGTCGATTTTCTGCGACAGGTCACCGGGCAGGAAGCCGAGCTTTTCACCGGCTTCGACCGCCGGACGCACCAGCAGGATACGCCGGATCTGTTCACGCTCCAGGGCATCCACTGCGCAGGCGACGGCCAGGTAGGTCTTGCCGGTACCGGCCGGGCCGATGCCGAAGTTGATGTCGTTGCCAAGGATTTCCTTCACGTAGCGCACTTGATTCAAGCCGCGAGGGCGAATCATGCCTTTCTTGGTGCGCAGGGCGACGGAGGCATCGGCAGGCGAATGGTTGTCCAGCTCTTCGACGGCCGATTCCTGCAGGAACAGGTGAACCATGTCCGGCGACAACTCGGTACCCTTGGTTTCCCGGTACAGGCGGCGCAGCAGGTTTTCCGCGGAGGTGGTGTGCTTACGCTCGCCGATCAGTTCGAACTGGTTTCCGCGGTTGCGGATCTCGATAGTCAGGCGCTGTTCGATCAAGCGCAGGTGCTCGTCGAACTGCCCGCACAGATTGGCAAAGCGGCGGGCCTCGAAAGGCTCGAGGATGAAACGATGTGGTTCGATGGGTGCGTTCAAGGTCGTATTTAGCCGCCCTGGGGCAATTGGGATGATTCAAGGATAGCGCCAGTGGCGCGGGTGCGAAAGCTCTTAAATATCGCAACGCAAAACACCGCCCTGTAGGAGCTGGCTTGCTGGTGATAGGGGCGCCACGGTACATCAGGCGCACCGCGTTATCGTTCATCGCCAGCAAGCCGGCTCCTACATCAACGAGCCCCGCAGCGAGTGCGGCTGTGCGGCGTCGATGTGCACATCGGCAAACTGGCCGATCAGGGTCGGATTGTCGCAGCGGAAGTTGACGATACGGTTATTCTCGGTTCGCCCTTGCAGCTCGCCAGGGTCTTTCTTGGAGTAATCGGTTACAAGAATCCGCTGAGTCGTACCGACCATTTGTCGGCTGATTTCAAAGCCCTGCTGGTTCAGGCGATGTTGCAGGGCGTTCAAGCGCTCTTTTTTCAGCTCTTCCGGGGTTTCATCGACCAGGTCGGCGGCCGGAGTGCCCGGGCGCTGGCTGTAGACGAACGAATAGGAGAAGTCGAAACCGACGTCCTGAATCAGCTTCATGGTTTGTTCGAAGTCTTTCTCGGTTTCGCCGGGGAAACCAACGATGAAGTCCGAACTGATGCAGATGCCCGGCACGGCAGCGCGCAACTTGCGCAGTTTGGATTTGTATTCCAGCGCCGTGTGGTTGCGTTTCATCGCCGCGAGGATGCGGTCCGAACCCGATTGCACCGGCAGGTGCAGGTGTTTCACCAGCTCCGGTACTTCGGCGTGGGCCTGGATCAGGCTGTCGGAGAATTCCAGCGGGTGCGAGGTGGTGTAGCGGATGCGGTCGATGCCATCGACTGCGGCGACCACGCGGATCAGTTCGGCCAGATCCGCCAGGCGACCGTCATGGGTCTTGCCGCGATAGCCGTTGACGTTCTGCCCCAGCAGCGTCACTTCGCGCACGCCGTGTTCGGCCAGGTGAATGATTTCGGCAATCACGTCGTCGAACGGGCGGCTCACTTCTTCACCGCGGGTGTAGGGCACCACGCAGAACGTGCAGTATTTGCTGCAACCCTCCATCACCGACACGTAGGCGCTCGGGCCATCGATGCGTGGCTCGGGCAAGTGATCGAATTTTTCGATTTCGGGGAACGAGACGTCGACTTGCGGCAGCTTGGTGATGCGCGCGGCGTCGATCATTTCCGGCAGGCGGTGCAAGGTCTGCGGGCCGAATACCACGTCGACATAGGGCGCACGGTCGCGAATGGCGGCGCCTTCCTGGCTGGCTACGCAACCGCCGACGGCGATTACCATGTCCGGGTTGGCCAGCTTCAGCTCGCGCCAGCGGCCCAGTTGGGAATAGACACGGTCCTGGGCGCGCTCGCGGATCGAGCAGGTGTTGAGCAGGATCACGTCGGCGTCTTCAGCGCGCGCCGTGACTTCCAGGGCCTGGTGTTCGCCCAACAGATCGACCATGCGCGAGCTGTCGTACTCGTTCATCTGGCAACCGTGGGTTTCGATGTAAAGCTTCTTGGCCATGGATAGAGTCATCACGTGATTCAAAGAACCGCGCATTATAGGGAACATGCACTCAGGTTCCTACCGCTGCGCGTCCGGCGGCTATGCTATAGTTCGCGCCCTCATTTTTATCCCCCGATGTGTTGCTCGCCCACCATGACCAAACGTGAAGCTCCAATCTACAAGGTGATTTTCCTCAATCAGGGCCAGGTGTTCGAAATGTACGCCAAGCAGATCTATCAAAGCGATCTGTGGGGCTTCCTGGAAGTGGAAGAGTTCGTCTTTGGCGAGCGCACACAGGTAGTCGTAGACCCGAGCGAGGAGAAGCTCAAGGCCCAGTTCGAAGGGGTCGTGCGCAGTTTCGTGCCAATGCATTCGATCGTGCGCATCGACGAGGTCGAGCGCCTGGGTACACCGAAAATCAGCGAAGCCCGCGGCACGGTCGGCAATGTGATGCCGTTTCCGGTGCCGATGCCTGAGAAGTAGTCTTCAAGACCGAGTCGCCTCATTCGCGAGCAGGCTCGCTCCCACAATAGATCAACTGTGGGAGCGAGCCTGCTCGCGAAGGGGCCGTCAGATCAATACTGAAGTCAGGGAAGCGGCGCGAACGGCGTCCGCCCATCGGCACTCTGCAATTCCATCAGGTATTTACGGAAGATTTGCCCCAGCACCTGAGTGGCGACTTCCAGTTCCTGGCGCGGCATCTTCTCGGCGACTTCGTCGGCCGTGTCCAAGGCTTCTTCCGCACCGTTGACCGCCGCCATCTTCAGTACGATGTACGCCTGAATATTATTGGCCGGTACGCCCTCGCCGTGAAAGAACATGGTGCCGAGTTTGAATTGGGCCTGCGCATGGCCTTGCAGCGAGGCTTTTTCGAAGTAGTTCAGGGCTTTATTGAGATCGCGTGGCGCGTTATTCCCATCGTAGTAGAACTCACCCAACTCGTATTGCGCTTGGGCATCCCCTTCATCCGACGCTTTCTGGCAGGCAGCCAGTGCCTGTTCCAGGTCTTGCGGCTGGGTATTGAGGGTGCAGCGACCCATCGCTGGGATTAACAACGAGTTACCGCCTGCTTGTGCGAGCGCGAGCAGGGGCTGAAGGAGCAACAGGCAGCCCAGTGAAAGGGCGCGGCCGGTGCGGTTCATGGGAATCGACTTACCTCTGAGGGGCGCGCGGACCCATCGAGGGGATCCAATAAGCGCGCATTATGAAATAAGCAGGGCCAACCTTACAAAGTCTTTACTCGTTTTTCTGCTGCGCGGGAAATATATCGGCCACTTAACAGGGATTATTAGCAGATGAGCAGGAAAAAGGGCAGGAGTGAAGGCTGACGCCGGCAATGGCCAGCGTCAGCGCTACGGCGTTACTTCAGCGCAGCAAAGGCGCGCTCGGCGGCATCCAGGGTCAGTTTCAGCTCGACTTCGCCGTGGGCGATCGAGGTGAAGCCGGCTTCGAAAGCGCTTGGCGCCAGGTATACGCCACCTTCGAGCATCAAGTGGAAGAAGCGGCCGAACAAGGCGGCATCGCTGGCCATCACGTCGTCGAAGGTCACAATGTCGTCGGCACCGCTGAAGTACAGGCCGAACATGCCACCGGCCTGGGTGGTCACGAAGGGAATACCAGCCGCATCGGCTCGCACTTGCAACCCGTCGAGCAGGCGAGTGGTGTAGTCGGTCAGTTCGTCGTGGAAGCCCGGGCGGCTGATCAGGCGCAAGGTGGTCAGGCCCGCCGCCATCGCCAGCGGGTTACCCGACAATGTACCGGCCTGGTATACCGGACCCAGCGGGGCGATACGCGACATGATTTCACGCTTGCCGCCAAAGCAACCGACCGGCATGCCGCCGCCAATGATTTTGCCGAAGGTGGTCAGGTCCGGTGTCACGCCGTAGTGAGCCTGGGCGCCGCCAAGGGCAACACGGAAACCGGTCATCACCTCGTCGAAAATCAACACCACGCCGTGCTTGTCGCACAGGGTCCGCAGGCCTTCGAGGAATCCTGGGGCCGGCGGCACGCAATTCATGTTGCCAGCGACCGGTTCGACGATGATGCACGCCACGTCCTGACCGACTTCGGCAAGCATGGCCTCGACGGCATCAATGTCGTTGAATGGCAGGGTCAGGGTGTGTTTGGCGAACGCGGCGGGTACACCCGCCGAGCTCGGCACGCCTTGGGTCAAGGCCCCGGAGCCGGCCTTGACCAGCAGGCTGTCGGAGTGGCCGTGGTAGCAGCCTTCGAACTTGATGATGCTGTCGCGACCGGTAAAGCCACGGGCCAGGCGGATCGCGCTCATGGTCGCTTCGGTGCCGGAGCTGACCATGCGCACCATTTCCATCGACGGCACCAGCGAGCAGACGAGATCCGCCATCTGGGTTTCCATCTCGGTCGGCGCGCCGTAGGACAAGCCGTGTTCAAGCTGCTTGCGCACGGCATCCAGGACTTGCGGGTGACTGTGGCCCAGGATCATCGGGCCCCAGGAACCGACGTAGTCCACATAGCGCTTGTCGTCTTCGTCGGTGACGTAGGCGCCTTCGGCATGCTTGAAGAACAACGGCGTGCCGCCAACGCTCTTGAATGCACGGACCGGCGAGTTCACGCCACCGGGGATGTGTTTCTGGGCATTGGCAAACAGGGTTTCGGAACGAGACATGATCGGGCTCTCAAATCAGATTTTCAGTAATTCGTTAAAGGCGCGGGCGCGGCGGGTCACTTCAGCCGTGCTCTCGGCGCCAAACAGGCCATGTACCACGGCGAGCAGATCGACCCCATGGGCCACTAGCGGGGCGGCGTTGTCGAGGGTGATGCCGCCGATCGCGCAGATCGGCAGATGCAGTTTGCTGCGGGCCTGGTCGAGCAGGTCGAGACTGCAGGTCGGGGCGCCGGGCTTGGTGTTGGAATTGAAGAAGCGGCCGAACGCGACATAACTGGCGCCTTCCCTGGCGGCTTGCTCGGCCAATTCAAGCTGCGCGTGGCAGGTCGAGCCGATGATCGCTTTGGAGCCGAGCAGGGCGCGGGTCGGCGACAGCGGGCCATCGGTCTGGCCCAGATGCACGCCCACGTTCAGGCGGGCCGCCAGCTCGGCGTCGTCGTTGATGATCAACTGGGTCTTGTAGCGTTCGCACAGGTCGCGCAAGGCTTCGGCTTCACGCAAACGACGGGCCTCATCGCTGCTCTTGTCGCGGTATTGCAGCAGGGTGACGCCACCTTCCAGCGCCGCCTCCACGTACGAAAGAAATTTACCGGCCAGCAACTGGCTGTCGGTAATGGCGTACAGGCCACGTAGTTTCATCAAGCAAGCCTCACCGCAGCTAATAGAGAGTTACGAACAGAAGTCCAGTGGCAGGCGGCGTGGCACGAATTGGCCTTTGCCCAACTGCTCCGCATCGCGCAGGGTGCGCCACGTGTAGTTAAGTGCAGTCTGTACGGCGCTGGCGAGGTTTTCACCTTGGGCCAGACGGCCGGCAAGCGCACTGGCCAAGGTGCAACCCGAGCCGTGATAGCTGCCCGGCAAACGTTGACAGGTGTAGGTTTCGCGCAAGCCGTCGCGGCTGTACAGGCGGTTGTGGATTTCGGTTTCGTCGCCATGGCCGCCGGTGATCAGCAGGTGTTTGACGAACGGCAGGAGTTTTTCAGCGCACTCATCCGCGGTGCCTTCAGGCAGTTCGGCGAGGATACGGGCTTCGGGAAGGTTGGGGGTGGCGATGATCGAGAGCGGCAGCAGGCGTTCGCGCATGGCGTAGCCGACTTCGTCCTTGCCCAGTCGACCTCCGCCACCGGCGCGCAGTACCGGGTCACAGACCACCGGCAAGTGCGGGTGCGCCGAAAGCAGTTCGACCACGGTGTCGACCATTTCCAGGGAACCGAGCATGCCGAGCTTGACCGCCGCGACTTCGGAATCGTTGAGCACGGCATTGGCCTGGGCCAACACCCACTCACGGTCGAGCACGCGAAAGTCAGTGACATTGACGGTGTCTTGCACGGTCAGGGCGGTGACGGCCGGAGCCGCATGGCAACCCTGAGCGAGCAAGGCTTCGATATCTGCCTGCAAGCCGGCGCCACCACTTGGGTCGTGGCCGGAGAGACAGAGGACAACGGGGCGAGAGCTGTAGATATTCATGGTGCGCGAGCTTACCACCAAACATCTTTTTTCGAAGCCCGCTGCGCGACAGTCAAAAGATCGCAGCCTTCGGCAGCTCCTACAGGGTCTTCAGGTCGACGCGAAAACCGTAGGAGCTGCCGAAGGCTGCGATCTTTTGATTTTGTGACCAAACCAAACGCTCTATCTCAATAATCTTCGCTGGAACTACCGTTCTAGAGCCTTTGTGTGAAAAATTTCGGTAGTGCTCATTAGCCATCAACGGCTATGCTAGAGTGGATCCAAACCAATAACAGGTATCACCGGTTTTACGTCTACTCAAAAGGAATGGGGGGCTTCCTGACAGGACCGGACAGGCCATGCTGGGGCATAAATGCGCTATTTGCTGATGTTTGTGTTGTGTTTGCCCCTCTTGGCGAACGCCGTTGAGTTCAATGAACTCACCCGAAGCCTTCCCCTCGGGCGAACCCTGCAAGTGTTTGAAGACGCGGGTGGTCAGGCGACTGTCGCGGATGTTCGTGCGCAGGCGGCAGCTGGCAACTTCAAGGCGCATGACAAGACCACCCTTAATGCCGGCTATTCGCGCTCGGTGTTCTGGCTGAAAATCGACCTGCATTACCGCCCTTCAAACCCGACTGCGCAACGGACCTGGCTGCTGGAGTTGGCTTACCCACCGCTTGATCACCTTGATTTGTATCTGCCTGACGAGAGCGGCAACTATCAATTGGCCAGGCAAACTGGCGACGCCTTGCCGTTCTCTAGTCGTGAAATACGCCAGAACAACTATCTGTTCACTTTGGAATTTACGCCTGACCAGGCGAAAACCCTGTACTTGCGCCTGCAAAGCCAGGGGTCGATCCAGGCGCCGGTTACGTTGTGGTCCAGTACGGCCTATCTCGAAGACCAACCGGTGCGCCTCTATGTGTTGGGGCTGATCTACGGTGTATTGCTGGGCATGCTGGTCTACAACCTGTTCATTTACCTCAGCGTGCGCGATACCAGCTATCTCTACTACATCTTCTACATCGCCTCGTTTGGCTTGTATCAGCTGTCGGTGAACGGCGCGGCCGTGCAGTATTTCTGGCCAGATAATCCCTGGTGGGCCAACGCTTCGACGCCTTTTTTCATCGGTTGTGCCGGATTGTTCGGTAGCCAATTCGCCCGCAGCTTCCTGCAGACCGCCACCCTCAGCCGCTGGATGGACCGCTTGCTGCTGGCGTTGGTGGCATTCGGCGCGTTGGTAGTCGGGTTGTCCCTGATGACCAGCTATGCCTTGGCCTTGCGCCTGGCCACGACCCTGGCCCTGACCTTCACGGTGGTGATTTTTGCCGCGGGGATTTTCGCCTGGTTGCGCGGGTTGCGGGTTGCGCGCTATTTCATCATTGCCTGGTCGGCGTTTCTGCTAGGCGGCATCATCAATACATTGATGGTGCTCGGTTACCTGCCGAATGTGTTCCTGACCATGTACTCCAGCCAGATTGGCTCGGCCATCGAAGTGGCGCTGCTGTCCATGGCCCTGGCCGACCGTATCAACGCCATGCGCGAGCAGCAGGCGCAAACCCTGCTCGACGCCGGGCAAAAACTTGAGGCGCTCAACCAGCAGCTGGCACACAGCAACAAGCTCAAGGACGAATTCCTCGCCACCCTGACCCACGAATTGCGTACGCCCATGAACGGCGTGATCGGATCGCTGGAGCTGATGCAGACCGTCGAGATGGACCCTGAGCTGGAGCAATATCAGCAAACGGCTGCGGGATCGGCGCGGGACATGATGCGCATGGTCAATGGCATTCTCACCCTGACCGAACTGCAGGCGGGCAAGCTCAAGGCTTCTGCGACCACCTTCAGCTTGCGCAACGTGGTGGAGGCATTGCGTGCCCAGTTCTACGGCAATGCCGCGAGCAAGTCGCTGGACTTCAAGGTCGACGTGGCACCGGGTGTGCCGGATCGCTTGGACGGCGATAGCGCCAAGCTGGCGCAATGCCTGGAGTGCCTGCTGGATAACGCCATCAAGTTTACCCGGGTCGGCGGGCTGGCGTTGCGGGTCACCGGGAAACCAGTCAACCCAGAGCGACTGGCGTTGTCCTTTGCGGTGATCGACACCGGTATCGGCTTCACTGACCTTGGAGAGGCGACGATGTATCAGCGCTTCTTCCAGCTCGATGGTTCGATGACGCGCGAGTACGGCGGCCTGGGTGTCGGCCTGGCCATCTGCCGGCAACTGGTGGAATTGCTTGGCGGACGCCTGACGCACCGCTCCGAGCCCGGGCGCGGCAGCCGTTTCCAGCTTGATGTCGAGTTTGACATTGCCACACCGCAGCGACCTGCCACACCGATCGCGACGCGGGAATCGCCGCGGCTGCGCCAGCCTCAGGATTGCAGCGTATTGCTGGTGGATGACAACAACGTCAACCAGTTGGTGATGCGCGGCATGTTGCTCAAGCTCGGGTTTCGCGTGCGCACCGCCGACAGCGGCCTGGCCGCGCTGGATTTTTTGCAGCGCGAAACCTTCGATGCGGTGCTGGTCGATTGTCAGTTGCAAGCGCTCGACGGCGTTTCCGTGTGCTGCCGGATCCGGGCATTGCCCGGTTACGCGCAAGTGCCGATATTCATGATCGCCCTGGGGACTGAGCTGGAGCGCTGCGAGAGCGGCGCGATGATTGACCATTTGAGCAAGCCGGTGAAATTCGAGGACTTGCAGGTCGCGCTTTATCGTCGCGTGCTCTGTTCAGAGCAGGGCGAAAGCGCCGACAGTTAGGCAGATATGACACTTTGATCGGCCAGGGGGCGGTGCTTAACTGAAGTCCCTTGGCTGAGCAAAGGAGCCCCGTCATGAACCTGCATCAGTTCGCCGAAACCCACGAAGTCACCAACCAGCCACCCTCGCTGGATGGCACCAACCTGTATCGCATCGACCTGCCCCTGCAGGAGTGGGCGCGGCGTTTCGGGGCCGGTTGGGCCGAATCGCGGATCGATGCATACGGCGCGCTCGCCGGCGGACCGTTGATGGCGGCGGGTTTCCTGGCCAATCAGAACAAGCCGATTTTCAGCAGTCATGATCGCTATGGACATCGTATCGACCTGGTGGAGTTTCACCCGGCCTATCATGAATTGATGCGCGCAGCGATCGAGCATGGCCTGACCTCGTTGCCCTGGGCGCATCCGCAGTCCGGTGCGCATGTCGCCCGCGCCGCCATGACCTATCTGCATAGCCAGGCCGAAGCCGGCAGCGGTTGCCCATTGACCATGACCTTCGCCAGCGTCCCGGCGTTGCGCCTGCAACCGGACCTGGCGGATCAATGGCTGCCGAAGATCCTGTCCACGGAGTACGACCCGCGTAATGTCGGCATGGCCCACAAGGCTGGCGTCACGATTGGCATGGCCATGACCGAGAAGCAGGGCGGCACCGATGTCCGCGCCAATACCACCAAGGCTTATCCGGTGGGCGCCAGCGGTCCTGGTCAGGCGTACGAACTGGTGGGGCACAAGTGGTTCTGTTCGGCGCCCATGTGCGATGCCTTCCTGACCCTGGCGCAGACGGACAAGGGGCTGACCTGTTTCCTGCTGCCGCGGCATCGTCCGGACGACACGCGCAATCAGTTCTACATCCAGCGCCTGAAAAACAAACTCGGCAACTGTTCCAACGCCTCCAGCGAAGTGGAGTTTCGCGGGGCCTTGGCGTGGATGGTCGGTGAGGAAGGGCGCGGCGTGCCGACGATCATCGAGATGGTCGCCATGACCCGTTTCGATTGCATGGTCGGCTCAAGTTCGTTGATGCGCCAGGCGCTGACCCAGGCCAGCCACCACTGCGCCCACCGCAAGGTTGGCGGCAAGTTGCTCAGCGAACAGCCCTTGATGCAGAACGTGCTGGCGGACCTGGCGCTGGAAAGCGAAGCCGCCCTGGCCTTGAGCCTGCGCATGGGGCGGGCGCTCGATCATCTGGACGACTCACAGGAAGCCAAGTTCGCCCGGCTGGTGACAGCGGTGGGCAAGTACTGGATCTGCAAGCGCGCGCCGGCCATGATCAATGAAGCCGCTGAATGCATGGGCGGGGCGGGGTACGTGGAAGACAGCATCTTGCCGCGCCTGTACCGCGAGGCTCCGGTGAACTCGACCTGGGAAGGCTCCGGCAACGTGCAATGCCTTGATGTGCTGCGCGCCTTGTCCAAGGAACCGGGCGTGCTCGATGCATTGTTCAGCGAATTGGGTGATGGTCATGGCGATAAACGCCTGGCCGCGCACATCGCCCAATTGCAGTCGGCCTTCAAGGATACCGACGATATTCAATACCGTGCCCGGCAGTTGACCGAAGACATCGCCCTTGGGTTACAGGCGAAGCTGTTGTTGGAGGCGGGGAATACGGCGGTGAGTGACGGGTTTATCGCCAGTCGCCTGAATGGCGGTGGGCGGGTTTATGGCGGGTTGCCGCGTGGGTTGAATGTGGAAGCGATTGTTGCTCGTTCGACTCCGCAAGGTTTCTGAACTGTGGGAGCGAGCCTGCTCGCGAAAGCGATCTGTCAGCCACATCGATATTGGATGTGCCATCGCCTTCGCGAGCAGGCTCGCTCCCACAGGGGATCTGCGGCGCTCCCTGCATTTGTGTCGCCACTGTTCCCGTGAAGCGACGATACAGGCAAGATGAAGGCCTGCAAGTCAGAACACAGGATGCTGATCGTGACCGAAGCTTTTATTGTCGTTCAAACCGCCGAGCAAGCTGTAGACCGGCTTGCTCTCTTGCACAATCGTGCAACCACCGCTCTGAGCCAGGCGCTCAAGCGTTATCTCAAGGATCGTGTCGAGCCGGACGCCGAACAGCGGGCAATGTTTCGTTATCCCGAACTGCGTCTGACCTACCACTGCCAGGGCGAAGTCCCGCAGACCACGCGGGCCTACGCCAAGGTCCAGTTGCCAGGCACCTACAGCGTCACCGTCACCCATCCCGCTGCCTTCCGTAAATACCTGCTGGAGCAACTCGTGCCGTTGATGCACGACTTCACCGTGACCGTGGAGGTCGGTGTCAGCCAGCAGAACATTCCTTATCCATACGTGGTCGAGCAGGGCGATGAGTTGGCCGGCTCCGGTGTCACCGCCGCCGTGCTGGCGCGGGTGTTCCCGAGCACCGACCTGTCGGCGGCGACCGACGGTATTGCCGACGGCTTGTACGATTGGGAAAACACCGATCCGCTGCCCTTGGCGCTGTTCGATGCCGCCCGAGTGGATTTTTCCCTGCGCCGTCTGGTGCATTACACCGGTAGCGACTGGCGGCATGTGCAGCCATGGATCCTGCTGACCAACTATCACCGTTACGTCGACCAGTTCATCGTCCATGGCCTGGAGCAACTGCGCAAAGATCCGCGCTTCGTGCGCATGGTGCTGCCGGGTAATGTGATCATCGAAAAGAGCATGGATCACGGTGAAGCCTCGGCGATTGCCGCAGGTGTGGTCTGGCATCGCTACCAGATGCCGGCCTACCACCTGATTGCTACTGATGGCCACGGCGTGACCCTGGTCAATATCGGCGTCGGCCCGTCCAACGCCAAGAACATCACCGACCACCTGGCGGTACTGCGTCCGCATTGCTGGCTGATGATCGGCCACTGCGGCGGGTTGCGTCAGTCCCAGACCATTGGCGACTACGTGCTGGCCCACGCCTATATGCGCCGTGACGGCATTCTCGACCGGGTCGTGCCGCCAAATATTCCGATTCCGGCCTTGGCCGAAGTGCAGCTCGCACTGCAACAGGCGGCGGCCAACATTACCGGCGAAAAGGGCGACGAGCTGAAAAAGCGCCTGCGTACCGGCACCGTGCTGACTTACGACGACCGTAACTGGGAGCTGCGCTGGGCCCAGGAACGGCCGTTGATCAACTTGTCCCGCGCCGTGGCAGTGGACATGGAAAGCGGTACGATCGCGGCCCAGGGTTATCGCTTGCGGGTGCCTTACGGCACGTTGCTTTGTGTGTCGGACAAGCCCCTGCACAGCGAAATCAAGTTGCCTGGCTCAGCCAACGCCTTTTATGAGCGCGCGGTCAGCCAGCACCTGAAAATCGGTATCGAAGCCGTGGACTTGTTGCGCACAGAGCTCAACTCGTTGCACTCGCGCAAACTGCGCAGCTTCGACGAGCCGCCGTTCCGCTGATTTGGCGATGGTCATTTAACGGTCGGGCTACTAGCATTAGCAGCCCTGACCGTTAGATGTTCCTTCACCATGTCCCGTGTGCAACGTCCTGTTTCCCGCCGCCCTGGCGCAAAGCCATCCCCAGCAGCCCCGCGCCGTGTCGCCAAGGCGCCTCCCGCTGCGCCCAGGCTGATCCTGTTCAACAAACCCTTCGATGTGCTGACGCAATTCAGTGACGCAGAAGGGCGCGCGACCCTCAAGGACTACATCGATGTCCCGGGGATCTACCCCGCAGGACGGCTGGACCGCGACAGCGAAGGTCTACTGCTGCTGACCAACGACGGCCAGCTCCAGGCACGCATCGCCGACCCGAAACACAAACTGGCCAAGACCTACTGGGTGCAGGTTGAAGGCGAGCCGAGTGCCGAACAGTTGCAGCGCTTGCGTGACGGTGTCGAATTGAACGATGGCATGACCTTGCCTGCGCAGGCGCGGCAACTGGATGAGCCGCCGTTGTGGCCGCGTAACCCGCCGGTACGCTTTCGTAAAAGTGTGCCGACCAGTTGGCTGGAACTGGTGATTCGCGAGGGTCGCAATCGGCAGGTGCGGCGGATGACGGCGGCGGTCGGGCTGCCGACGTTGCGGTTGGTGCGTGTCAGGATCGGCGACTGGACGATCGAAGGGCTCGATCAGGGCCAGTGGAAGGAAGTGCCAGCGCGCTTATAAAGTGCCGGATTCGATCAGGCCAATGACCACGCTCTTGATCACAAATGCAGCAACGCCAAGGCCCAGCACGAAAAACAGAATAAACGAGCCAAACCGTCCGGCCTTGGACTTCTTCGCCAGATCCCAGACGATGAAACCCATGAAAATGATCAGTATGCTGACCAGGCCGGTCATCATCCACTCTTCGAAAACTGCAGGATCCATTGAACATCTCCGCGCGGGCGAGGCTAAAAGGGCGCGGCGAGTATACGCCAATGGATGTTGGCAATGAGTTGACCTGCGGCAGCGTGTCGCAGCTATTCGTCGCCCGACCTGCTCTCGTAGGAGCTGCCGAAGGCTGCGATCTTTTGATTTTGCTTTTAATAAACAAGATCAAAAGATCGCAGCCTTCGGCAGCTCCTACAGAAGCAGTTCAGCTGCGCAGATGAGTGAGCGGTAACTCAGTGCTGTTTAAAACCTGATTGAGCACAAAACTCGAGCGCACACTGGTCACCCCTTCAATCCGCGTCAAATGCCCCAGCAGCAATTTCTGGTAATGGTCCATGTCCGGCACCACGACCTTGAGTTGATAATCGGCATCCATCCCGGTCACCAGGCTGCACTCCAGCACCTGCGGCAAGGTGCGAATGGCGGCCTCGAAGTTTTCGAATCGTTCCGGCGTGTGCCGATCCATGCCGATGAGCACATACGCCGTCAGGCTCAAGCCAAGCATCTTACGGTCGAGCAGGGCGACCTGGCGGGTAATGTAGCCGTCGTCTTCCAGTTGCTTGACCCGCCGCGAGCAGGGGGAGGGCGACAGGCCAATGCGTTCGGCCAACTCCTGATTGGAGATGCGCGCATCGCGCTGCAATTCAGCCAAAATGCTCAGGTCATATCGGTCAAGTTTGCTCATCGAACGGTCCCTTGTCATAACTATTGCGACAGATTATCTATCCAGGGTTAAAAATTGCGCAAGTGATGTTTATTTGAGCAATATTCGCAATCCTCTGCCGGTGCTCCGGGCCTATTCTTATCACCAGAATCACTGCTCGGACAAACAGTCCAATGCGGCCCGCCGAATCAGGCCCGCCGCGGTCGCCACCCCCACAGGGGATGTGCTGACCCCCGAGCTGCACACTGTCCAGAAGACGGCGTGAGGTGAGCCGACGTCAAAAGCGTCGAGCACGGACGAAGTTCTCAAGGGGAGGCCGACGGGTCTCCCCTTTTTCTTGCCTGTCATTTGGCACCCGCCCTCAATAAATAAGTTCCGCGACTGATAACCTGTTGCAGAACCGGCCTGTGCATTTCCAGTCTTACCTACAGGCCCTGACCCGTATAGAGGAAAAGCATGAGATTGCGCATCTGGCGGTTGGCCGGTGTTGGGCTGTTGTGTGTCAGTGTCACCGCGCAATCGCTGGCCGACCAGCCGCAAAACCGCGGTCCGGATGGCGGACAACACGAGGGCGGTGGCCATCAGGGCCATGCTGGCAACAACCCGCCGCGTCCGCAAAATGGTCAGCAACCGAATCAGCACAACGGCCAGAACCAAAATCAAGACAACGGCCAATGGCAGACCCGTCCAGCGCCGGACTACAACAGCCGGGTGCGTTCGCCGCCACCACCGCCGCAACTGCCGGCCAATGACCTGCCCATCCAGCCACGACCCGACACCGTGCAACAGACCCAACAGCCTCGGCGTGGTTACTATCAGGACGAGCCGCGGCGCAACGATTCCAACGCGCACTGGAATGGCTATATCGGCGCACCTTCCAACGACAGCAACCAGTGGCAGGGCCGTCCCAGTGGCCACGGCAACGGTTGGGGCCCCGGCCCGCAGTATCGTCCGGGGCACGTGATCGACCGCTTCCCGGACCGCGACTACCGTGTGCCCTATGGGGGCCGGGATTACTACTACTCCGGCGGCTACTGGTATCGCCCGCAAGGCCCGCGCTATGTGGTGGTGCAGCCGCCGCGCGGGATTCGCGTCCAGTACCTGCCTGATTATGCCCGTGAGGTCTGGATCGATGGCTCATTGCTGTTCCTGGTAGCCGGCGCCTACTACGCCTATCAGGAAAACACTCAGGACTACAGGGTGGTCGAGCCGCCTGGCCAGCCGTTGGCCACCGGCAATGGTTACGACGTGGAGGCTTATCCGGCCAACGGCCAGTCACCGGAGCAGATCAACCAGGATGGATACGATTGCTATCGCTGGGCGGTCGAGCAGAGTGGTTTTGATCCGAGGGTCGACACCTGGCAGCCGGACCCGGCGGTGGTGCAGGCCTACCGCCAGGCCCAGGGTGGTTGCCTGGATGGTCGCGGTTATCGGGTGACGTTCTGAGCACCGGCCTTGACGACTTCCTGCGGATCGGCGTGCACCAGCACTTCGGCCCGCGGGTAGGCGGCGTGAATGGCGTCGGCGGCCTGGTCGCTGATGCCATGGGCGACTGACAGGGTCAGTTCCCCCGGCAACTCCAAGTGCAGCTGCACAAACCACTGGTTGCCGGAAATCCGCGTGCGCAAATCATGGGCGCCCAGTACCCCCGGTACTCCGCAGGCCAGCTCCAGCATGTGCTGGCTGACATCCGGCGGCAGCTCCTCATCCATCAAGACCGCAAAGCTTTCCCGAGCGATCGTCACCGCGCTCCAGAAGATGTAGGCGGCAATGCCCAGGCCGAACCACGGGTCGACCTGATGCCAGCCAAACCCGGCCAGCACCAGCGCCACCAGGATGCTGCCATTGAGCAGCAGGTCCGAACGGTAATGCAGGGAGTCGGCGCGCACCGCGTTGGAGCCGGTGGCCTTGACCACGCGATGCTGCACCATCAGCAGCGCCAGGGTCAGGCCCAGCGAGAACACGATCACCCCGATGCTGATCCACGGTGCACCCACCGGTTCCGGATGCTTGAGCCGATCCCATGCCTGTAGCGCAATCAACACCGCACTGCCGCCGATAAACAGCGCCTGGGCCATGCCGGCCAATGACTCGGCCTTGCCATGCCCGTAGCGATGGTCGTCGTCGGCCGGGCGCAAGGCGTAGTGCACGGCCAGCAGGTTGAGCAGCGAAGTCACGCCGTCAAGCGCCGAGTCGGTCAACCCGGCGAGCATGCTCACCGAGCCGCTCAGCCACCAGGCGATGGCTTTGGCGACGATCAGTGTGCAAGCCACCGCCACCGAGGCACGGGTTGCCAGCCGCAGCAGGCGGGCGTGTTCGACGCTTGAGATCATGGGTGCGGATTTTCCTTATCGTGCCCCGATTACGCGGCGGGTTGCAGGCCGAACATGGCCAGTTGCTGGGCGCTGCCCTTGTGCTGGATCAGGCGTGGATCGTCCAGCGGCAAGCTGCGGCCCGTTTCACGCTCCAGGATGGTCTGCAACTTGAGGTTATCGACCTTGCCGTCGGCACCGATGGCTTCCTTGAGTTTTTCCGGCGCCACCTGTGCGGTTTCGCCCGGTGCGTAGTAAATCGCGCCGGTGGCGAAATCCACGGCGAACGCGATCAGGCCGGGGATGATATAGAACAGCAGGCCCACGGCATCGAGCACGGCAATGGCCGGGTCGATCTTGCCGTCGATCTGGCCACGGCGATCAGGGTAGAAAATCGAACCGCATGCGGTGATCTGCGTTAGCAGGGTCGCGATCAATACACCGCCAATCAGGCGAAAGGGAACACGCATGTGAAATCTCCTGGGTAATTTCAAAACGAAGCGTAGTCGGTAGAAATTAAGACCCTGACGAACGCCCCGCAGTTCGCCGTTATACTCGCCGCTCTGTTTGGGAGCCAGCATGATTTCTTTGCCGATTGATGAAGTTTTACCCGCTCTGCGTGAAGCCCTCGCTGCACGCCACGAAGTCGTGCTCGAAGCACCGCCCGGTGCCGGTAAGACCACCCGTGTGCCCTTGGCCTTGCTGGATGAGCCGTGGCTGGCCGGGCAGACGATCCTGATGCTCGAACCGCGCCGCCTGGCCGCGCGGGCGGCAGCGGAGCGCCTGGCCAGTGAGCTGGGCGAGAAGGTCGGCGAAACCGTGGGTTATCGCATTCGGCTCGACAGCAAGGTCGGCCCCAACACCCGAATCGAAGTGGTTACCGAGGGCATCCTTACCCGGCGTTTGCAGGACGATCCGGCGCTCGAGGGCGTGGGCCTGTTGATCTTCGACGAGTTCCACGAACGCAGTCTCGACGCCGACCTGGCGCTGGCCTTGAGCCTCAATGGCCGGGAACTGTTCCGTGACGATCAGCCGCTGAAAATCCTCTTGATGTCGGCCACCCTGGAAGGCGAACGGCTGGCCGGATTGCTCGACGACGCGCCGATCCTGCGCAGCGAAGGGCGCATGTACCCGGTGGCAATGCGCTGGGGCCGGCCATTCCAGGCAGGCGAATTCATCGAGCCACGGCTGGTGCAGACCATTCTCGAAGCCTTGAGCGACGAAACCGGCAGCGTGCTGGTGTTCCTGCCGGGGCAGGCCGAGATCCGTCGCGTGCATCAACAACTGGCCGATGCGCTGGGCAATAACACGCAAATCCTGCTCTGCCCATTACACGGTGAACTGGACCTCGCCGCGCAACGGGCGGCGATTGATCCGGCGCCGCCGGGTCAACGCAAAGTGGTGCTGGCCACCAACATCGCCGAGACCAGCCTGACCATCAATGGCGTGCGGGTGGTGATCGACGCCGGGTTGGCGCGGGTGCCGCACTTCGATCCCGGCAGCGGCATGACCCGTCTCGATACACAACGGATTTCCAAAGCCAGTGCTACCCAGCGTGCGGGCCGGGCAGGGCGACTGGAACCGGGTGTGTGCTATCGCTTGTGGTCGCAGGATCAGCACGAACAATTGGCGGCTTATGGCAGTGCGGAAATTCTTTCGGCGGATCTCGCCGGGTTGGCGCTGCAGCTGGGGCGTTGGGGCGTGACACCGGGCCAGTTGGTTTGGCTTGATGTACCCCCGGCAGCCGCTTATGCACAAGCTCAGGACTTGCTGGTTCGTCTGGGCGCGCTGGAGGGCGAAGCACTGACACGCCATGGTCAGGCCATGGCCGAGCTGCCAGCGCATCCTCGTATCGCGCACCTGTTGTTACGTGGACAGGCGCTCGGCTTGGCGGACATGGCTTGCGATGTCGCGGCCTTGCTCGGCGAGCGCGATATCCTGCGTGGCGCCGGTGCCGACTTGCACAGCCGATTGGCGCTGTTGTCCGGCGAAGCGCGCGGCGCTCGTGGCGCCCAGGGTGGCGTACAACGGGCCCGGCAACTGGCGCGGCAATATCGCGGTTATCTGCGCGCCAAGGCGTCGGAGCCGGTCGCCGATCCAGATCATCCACGCTGGCTCGGTGCGCTGCTGGCCTTGGCCTATCCCGACCGCGTCGCCCAACAGCGCCGTGCCGGCGGTGCCGAGTATCGCCTGGCCAACGGTCGCGCCGCGCTGTTCGCCGAGGCCGACAGCCTGATGAAGCAGCCGTGGCTGGTGATCGCCGATCTCGGCAGCCGTCAGGGCCAGCGTGAGGAGCGGATTTATCTGGCGGCGGATTTCGATCCGGCGTTGTTCGACTCGGTACTGGCCGAACAGGTGCGATGCGTCGATCAGCTGGATTGGGATGAGCGCGAAGGTGTGCTGCGGGCCGAGCGCCAACGCAAGGTGGGCGAGCTCATCCTCAGCCGCGAACCGCTAACCGGTCTCGATGAAGCCGCCCGCAGCCAGGCGCTGGTCAACCTGGTGCGACGCAAAGGCCTGGAGCTGCTGCCGTGGACTCCGGAGTTGCGCCAGTGGCAGGCACGGGTGGCGTTATTGCGCCAGCTGGACCTGGGTGGAAAGGGCGAAAGCGATTGGCCAGATGTCAGCGATGCTGCGCTGCTGAACACCCTTGAGCATTGGCTGATGCCGTATCTGGGCAAAGTCTCGCGCCTCAGTCATTTCGCCAATCTCGACCTCTCGAGCATCGTTCACAACCTGTTGCCATGGCCGCTGCCACAACGCTTGGACGAGTTGGCGCCGCACCACCTGAGCGTGCCATCGGGTTCATCGATTCGTCTGGATTACAGCGAGCAGCCGCCGATTCTGGCCGTGCGCTTGCAGGAGCTGTTCGGCCTGGCCGAAACCCCACGCATCGCCGGTGGCCGGCAGGTGGTCAAGTTGCATTTGCTGTCCCCGGCGCGAAGGCCCGTGCAGGTGACCCAGGACCTGGCGAACTTCTGGCGCAGCACTTACGCCGAGGTGAAAAAAGACCTCAAGGGACGCTACCCGAAACTATTCCATAAGTTAGACCCTTGGGTTGAATCACTTAACAAAAAAGGATTGACAAAAAAGGATTGATATTCATCTCGTAACTGTGAACATTGACGCATCTACGCATTGAGAGGCGGATGTGCACATGTCGTCATACGAGAACTCTGCTCATACAGGCAGGCTGGTCATTGTCCCTCGAGTGCGGGATGCTTTTGCTGATCTGTACGTTTCTAACAAACCTCGTGGAGCGACCCCCACGCTCTTGGTAGCCACTCAGCCACCCATTGAACTATTCCAGGTCAATGAGTTTGGTAGCAAGAACGGCGAGCGCGATGTGTACAACTTCCCTGTGTTGTTCCATCGCTGCGGTCTGCCGTGGATCGAGGCGAACTCATATCTTCTTAACCTCGTCAAAAATAAGCATGCACGGACTAGGCCGACAGACAAGGCCCGTCGCACTGCAAGCAGGCTCTTAGACTACCTGTTGTTCTGTGAGGATCAGGAGATTGATTGGAAAGACTTTTCCGGCAAGCGACCACCGCTTAGACCAACATACCGCTATTTCAGGCATTTGATTGATGATGGCGGAAAGTCTCCTGCGGTAATTAACCAATATACAAATATCGTATATGATTTCATTAAGTTTGTTTCGTTGAATTGGCACTATGAAATTGATATGGAGCGCGTTGATACGGTAAAGAAAGTTAGGCTCTTGCTGGAAAGTGGTCGCGGAGCCAGGATGATTGAAGTTGAAAAGCGCAGCCAGACGCTTCCAACGTCTAAGAAAAGTAATGTTCCCATTGGCTTTGTCCGTGACGATGGTGAAGATTTAAGACCGCTCACCAATGAACAGCTTTCCGAGTTGTTGGCGATAATAGATGATGAGAGAAATTGGTCGCAGCAGGAACGACTGATACTTCTTGTTGCATTGATGACTGGCGCGCGGAAGCAGACAGTCCTGACCTTACGTATGAAGCACCTTGAGGGTTTTACAGAGGACAATCTTCATCGTGACAAAACATACCATCTGCATGTGGGGCCTGGGACTGGTATTGATACCAAACGCGATAAGCCTCAGATGCTTCATGTACCGAAGCAACTGGCTGATGACCTGAAGGTTTTTGCTAGCAGTCCTATGGCAGTCAAGAGACGGGGATTGTTGCGCGAGAAATTAAAGAAAGAGCATAGCAGTCTTGAAGCGTTGAATGATGACGATATGTATGTGTTTCTATCTGATCAAGGTAATTGCTATTACATGGCGGAAAGTGATCCGCGTTATTTAGAGGTTAAGTCAAGGCCGACGGGGCAGGTGACCGAAACCATAAAACGAAAATTGATTAAGTATGCATCAAAAGAATTTCCTCTTGGTTTTACGTATCATTGGTTAAGGGCAACCTTTGCTTTTCAGTTGTATCAGCATTTGCTGCCGTTATTGGCGTCGGGGCGCTTGCAATATGGTGAGGAGGTTTCACTTGTTCAGAGGCGCCTGTATCATTCAAATCGAGAAACGACAGAGAATTATCTGAAGCTCTTTCGATTGCACTCTGATAAGTTGGCTGCTCAAGAGCTTTACGAAGATGAGATTTTCGGATTCGGAGACTACAGTGATCTGAGATTGGAGAGCGCTAATGAGTGATTTGGACCAAATGGTTATCCGTGAAACGGATGTGGTCACCTTGTCTCAGCTAGGACAAGATTTTCTGTATCCAGAGCGTTTGCGATTGAAGCTTGATCCTCGTGCCATTAAAAGCCCTATTGATATAGGTTCATTTGCCTATTCGGTTAGGTACATGGGAGTCAGGTCATGCAGGGAAGGGGTTCCAGTTGTTATTGGATCGTTCATTAGTGGTCGGAGGATGCTGGTAAGAACCATTGGTGATTATTTCAATACTGGTGGATTAAGAGATAGAAGCATCCTTGGTGAGTTTAAAAGTTTTAAGTTTGTATTGGATTGGTGTGATGCCAGTGGGCATGTAGACGCGTTCGACAATGTAAAGTCTGCTAGGGTGGCATACAAAGGATTTAGAGAATTTCTTCTGCATCAAATTTTGGCTCTGGGGAAGTTAAAGCCAATCAGTTGCTTTGCTCGTCAGAGGGCATTTAAGCTTCTTATTGGTCTTCACTTCAAAGATGGTGCTGATTATATTACAAGAGGCGTGCCTGGTATTAAGGCGAACCGGAAAAGCCCTGAGCCTCCGAGAGAAGATAATGTAAAAAGCTAAATAAATGTCTGCATTGATGTTGCGTCTCGATTTAGTTCTTTTGTCATGAGCGGGGAGCCATTCCCCTGTCGGGTTAAATTTTCAGGTCTAGAGGCTGTAGTTTTCCCTATTTATGGCGCGACGCTAACCCCGTATTCGAATGGTAAGAGGCTTCACTGCCTTAATCTCGTGGAAGCACGGGTGGCTACGCCAGAAGAATATATGGCTAGTGGAGCACGAGTTAGTAAGCTGGATATAATTCGCCGGTCGCTTGGCGATACGCAAAAAACCATAGATGAAGCGAATACGGATCTTCGGCATGAGCAAAGGATGCGTTTGGCATCCATGTCTGCCAGTGCATATGCATGTCTTTTTATTTTGATTACAGGGGCAAATCCTAGCGAGTTTGTGCAGTTTGAATATGCAGAAGCTCTTGAAATTGAGCGGTCGGCGATAAAGAAAGAGTTGACGGCGGTGAAGTTTCGGGCGAAGGGAAGGACGACGCGCTATCCAATCGGTAGAAAGGGGCTTCAGTTGCTAAGAGCCTATTTGAAGCTAAGACAATGGATGCTTAACGGACAGAGCTGCGAGTATCTTTTCTTCAGAATGCGTAAGGATGGGGTCTATTCTGGAGAATATAGTCAGTTGAACGAGAATTTTTCTAGTGCATTTTTTAGGCGGCTTAGAGGAGTGTATTTGCCACCTGATGCGAAGAATATCCCAGCATCTGCGGTAAGAAAGTTCAAGAGTTTGGTTTTACATGAATTGAGAGTTTCGCCATCATTAGTAGCCGAGTCGCTGAATCATTCACAGCGTACGAATGCATCAAATTACTCAGAAACCACGGTGGAACGGCAAGAGCAGGAGTTCGGTATCTACTGGGAAGCTGTGCGCAAGGCTGCGGAGGTGGTTCGAGAGCGTGGTGCCAAGGAGGAGGCTGCCACTGTTGTAGGGCACTGCGAAGACTTCAATCATCCAGTGCAAACACGCGAGGAAGTGCCGATTCAACCGAATTGCGAGACGCAGTACGGGTGCCTCTATTGTGAGAACTATATGTGTCATGCGGATGAAGAGGATGTTCACAAACTCCTAAGTCTTCAGTACGTTGCTAACGCAGTGAGGAAAACTACCGCAGATTTACAGCATGCCGAAAGGCTATTCAAGGACCTTTCTATTCGCATTGAGTTTATCCTTGAAGCTGTCTCCGAGCGCTCAAAGGAGAGTTCGACCCTAGTCGCTGAAGTTAAGTACAGGGTGCAAAAATTGGGCGATCTGACGCCTTTTTGGGAGAGGCGCTTGCAACGTTATGAGAAGGTGGGGGTGGTATTTTGAGTTCTACGTTTTTTAGTGATTTGTTCTCTGGCGTGGCGGGAGTCGGCTCTGTTCCACCGGATCCTTATGATGAAGAGGACGGCGTCCCTCCTGATAGCTTTGTGATGTGTCGCGATAGAGATGGGAATGCTACAGCGGTCTATGGGGATGATGTGTGGGATTTAAATCCTTATCGCCTTAGCGCGAACAGAGTTAATTTGTTTCGGTTTGACGGCATGTTGGATGGTGAGGGCGTTGAACGGCGGCGCTTGATAAATGAAGTAAAATATATTTTTTTCTGCCTTATTTTTTATGTAAGTGCGGGGCATATTGGTCGGCTTAGCCCGTCTTCTTTGTTACAGTATTATACTGTTCTTCGCTCTGCCGTTCGGTATTGTTATGCGCAGAGGGATAGAGAAATGGTCGGGGTGTTGTCACTCCAGCAACTTTTTACTATTCCGATATATCTTGCTGCCTTCCTCAGGGAATGTAAGATGTGTCAGAGTAAGGTCAAGAAGCTTCGTGCGCTGCTGCGGCACTTAGTTTCGGTAGGGGAGAAACGCCTTGGGTATCGAATTCAGGGTGTTTTTGATGTGGATTTCGGATTGGAAGGGTATAGGGAAGGATTGCAGCACCCTGTTATACCAACTCGTATCTATCTTGAGATAATAAATATTCTCGGTGATAGGGTTGATCAGATTTTTTCTGGTATTGATTCTCTTGAGGAGTTTATTGCCTCCTTTGAGGATAGAGTTTACGGCACAAGTATCAATTTTCAACGCTGCACTATGAAGGTTTCGAAGCGGGATGTCCGGCCTATATTTGAGGAAGCTATTGCGCAGCACCAGTTGAATAGCGTTTTTGCTGGGGATTTTATCTGTAAAGAGCGAATGGGGTTGTCGTTAGCGTTAGCTAAGGTCCAGTATATTATTAAAACTATTATCCACACCTATACAGGGATGCGCGATCAAGAGGTCGCGAGACTTCCGTATAATTGTCTTTCACAGTCTGTCGTTGTTCCTGATACGACGGATAGTCGGGGTGTTGTCCGAGATCGAGCAAGGATGGTTGATCTTATATCCACCACGACAAAATTTGAAGGGTACAGGCAAGTCGAGGCTTGGCTTGCCACTGAAGACGTAATTAAGGCGGTCAAGGTGGGGCAGGCAATCTGCCGAGGTCTTTCAAAAATTTATAAGACTGATGTCAATGATATGCCGCTTTTCCTTAATCCATCAATCATTGTGAGAAAAGGCGATATAGAGGTTGGCGTTACGATTTGGAGGGTCGAAGCAAAGCCTGAATCACTGGCAACATCAATTCTGATTGAACAGTCGGATTTGGCTGAGCTTGCGGCCACCGACCCAGGAAGAGATTTTTCTGCTGAAAACTCTTTTGCCGTTGGCATGCCTTGGAATTTAACTAGTCATCAGTTTCGACGCTCACTGGCATTTTATGGTAGCAGTAGCGGCTTTATATCACTGCCTAGCTTGAAGAAACAGTACAAACACATGACGTTACAGATGGCGCGCTACTATGCCAACAATTTTGAAAATCTCAAAACTATCTTTGGCTATTACGATTCGGAGAAGAAAGAGTTCGTTCTACCCCAGAATCACATGGCGTATGAGTTTCAGATGGGAATGCCGATGAGTGTCGCCTATGACATTCTGACGGAGGTTCTGGGAGAAAACATACCTCTCTTTGGAGGCGTTGGAAGTTACATCAATAAGCAGCGTCAGCGCCTTGAAAGCGGGGAGGCTCAAATTGCTGATGTGCGCGCTGAAACGATGAAGCGGGTCGCTAATGGTCACCTCCGATATCGCCCAACGCTGCTCGGTGGTTGCACTAAAGTTGGGGAGTGCGATTCCTATCTTCTTGGTGACTTTACGACCTGCTTGAGCTGTGAGGGCTCAATCATCAAACCTCAGAAACTAGATGAAGCTATTAAAGACGCTGAAAGAGAACTTGCGGTGTACGAGGAAGGTTCTGGCGAGTATCAGATTACAAAGGGTGATTGGGATAGACTGGTTCGATACAGACATCGTCTGATTAATGTTATGGAGGTTGAATGATGTCTGGTGGGATCACATCTGACGGCGTTAAAATATGCGAGGCGGCGTTTGAGCGCCTTAAAGCGGGGTGCCCAGTCATTTCCGCACATGTAGGTATCGACGGATCAAAGATCACGGCAGGTATTGTTAGTGTTGAGGCTGGATTCGATCGTGGTTATTTGAAAAGGTCTCGCGGCTCGCACATGCCTTTAATTGCCAGAATAGAGGCCTATCGAACAGAGTGCAGCACGACAAGCAACTCTAAGGCTTTACAGATTAAGCGCGCCCAGAATAAGGCCGGGAGGGCTGTGGTTGAGCTTGAACAAGCCCGAGAGCAACTTTACCAAGTGCTTACGCAGAATCTGCAGCTAGTTGAACGTGTAAAGGAATTGGAGAATAAATTGAAGCGCTATCAAAGTAGCTTGGATTTTTAATTTGAGGGAGTGGCGTATTCGTAAATTCATGCCTGTGCAATGGCCAAAAAATTAGTAACCAGAGGTAGCCATATCCAGTTCTTTCATCAGATATCTTGTCTCACTTTGAAGGGCCACAAGCGTCCTAAGTTGATCTTCAATTACCAAAGCGAACACACCGAAATTTGGGAGAGCAAGGTGCTTCAAATGGCCCGGGGGGATTCCGTGGAGTACGGTGATGAAGCGGGAGCCCTTGTGAAGCTCAGTCAGTGATCGACTGCACCCTAAAAGCCCTCCCAACCATGCTTTTTGCTCTAAAGGATCCTTGATTACCGCGGCGTTATACTGAATAAAATAATTCAGACCCTGGCACTTCCCCACAATGTGCGAAGAATCATGGTTGATTGAAAACCAGGTATTTGCACAGTTGTGCCAACCCTTTGCATTCGACCTGAAGGGCACTGTGCATAGCACAGCCCCTTCCAGCTGAGTTTTCGGTTAGTTGGCTTCTTTCACTGCGCTAAGGAACGCGCAAGTTCGTTCCTGTTGCGGGTGTTCAAAGATCTGCGCGGGAGTGCCCTGTTCGTGAATCTGCCCCTTATAAAAGAAGCATACGCGATCGGCGAATTCCCGGGCGAAGCCCATCTGGTGCGTGACCATCAGCATCGTCAGGTTGTGCTCGGCGCCGAGTTTGCGGATCACGTTAAGTACTTCGCCGCACAGTTCCGGGTCGAGTGCCGAGGTCACTTCGTCGAACAGCATGACTTTGGGCCGCATGGCAAGTGCCCGGGCGATCGCCACCCGCTGTTGCTGGCCGCCGGACAGCTGCGAAGGGTAATGGCCAAGCTTGCTGCCCAGCCCCACCAGTTCCAGCAAGTCTGCTGCCCGTTCGCGCGCTTCAGCGGGTTTCATGCCAAGGACTTGCACCGGCGCTTCGATGACATTTTGCAACGCAGTCATGTGCGGGAACAGGTTGAAGCTCTGGAACACCATGCCGATCTTGCCGCGCACCCGGCGGATATGCCGATCATTGGCCGGCACTAGCACACCGTTGCGATTGGGCATGTGGGTCAGCAAGTCATCCTCGATGCGGATCAACCCGTCATCGATGCCCTCGAGCGTCATCAGCACCCGTAATAATGTGGATTTACCCGAGCCGCTGGGACCGATAATCGCGACTTTCTCACCCGGCGTGACGTCTAGGTTCAAGTGGTCGAGCACGGTGAAGTTGCCGTAGCTCTTGGTGACGTCCTGAAAGCTGACGATCGGCTTGACCGATCTGGTTTCCTGCATGGCCGTGGCCTCCTGCGAATGCAGCGGGGTCGGGTTGCTGCGCCGGGAAAGGTCGCTGGGTGTCGAGAGTGGAGAAGTCATTAGCGTAGCTCCAGGCGCAGTTCGAGGCGCCGTACCAAATAAGCCAAGGCGATGCTCAGGGCGAGGAAAAACAGACCGACCATGGTGATCGGTTCCAGGTAGCGGAAGTTCTCTGAGCCGATGTTCTTGGCCTGTTGCATGATCTCCACCACAGTAATCGCCGACAGTACCGGCGTGTCCTTGAGCATCGCCACTAGGTAGTTGCCCAATGGCGGCAGGATCGGCCGCAGGGCTTGGGGCAGGATGATGTTGCGGTAGGCGCTGTACGGGGCGATGTTCAGCGCCGTGACCGCCTCCCATTGCGCACGCGGCACGGCGTCGAGGCCGCCGCGATACACCTCGGCGATGTAGCAGGCGTAATGCAGGCCTATGCCGAGAATCCCCACTTGCATCGCGGTCATGCTGACGCCGTAATTAGGCAGCACGTAGTAAAGAAAATACACCTGGATCAGCAGCGGTGTGCTGCGAATGAACTCGATCACCCCGGTGGCTGGCCACGATAGCCAGACTCTGCGGCTGCGTCGACCAATTGCCAGGAACAGACCTAGCACAATGGCGATCAGGAAACCGATCAGGGTAATCCCTACGGTGTTAAGCGAAGCGCGCAGTAAATCGGGGAGGATTTGCCAGGCATAGGTCCAATCAAACAGTGTCATGACAGACCTCCCCGCATCCGCCCGCGAGCCAGATGGAGCTCAATGCGACGCATGCCGATATTGATGGCTTGCGCCAGGATGAAGTACATCACCAGCGCAAGGCTGAAAATTTCCAGGGTCTGGAAAGTCGCCTGATCCAGTTGACGCGCCCGGAAGCTCAGATCGGATAAAGTGATCAATGACACCAGCGAAGTATTTTTCAGCAATTCAATCAGCAGATTGGTGCCCGGCGGAATAGCGGCCAGCAACGCCTGCGGAAGAATAATGCGGCGAAAGCGCTTGTAGCCGCTGAAGTTCAGTGCTGTGGACGCTTCATACTGACCCTTCGCGACAGAGCTGATCGCGCCGCGCATCACCTCTGCGCCGTAAGCACCAATGTGCAAGCCAAGGCCGACGATGGCCACGCTATAGGGGCTCAGTTCAAGGTTGAACGGTGGCAGCGGTAGCACGAAAAACAGCCAGAACAATTGCACCAGCAACGACGTGCCGCGAAACACTTCAATGTAAGCAACGGAAAACCAACGCAATGGCCGCCATGGCGACATACGCCCCAGGGCCGCGAGAATCGCCGCGACAATCGCCAGCAGCGAACCGAAGATCGTCACCTGGAGCGTCACCCAGGCGCCTTGTATCAATAGCGGAAGTAATTCACCCATGGTTTAAACCTGGCCATCCGGATTAAGCAGGGAAATAGGCATCGCACCGTGACGCCATGCCTGTTTCGACTATTGAGCGCAGAGCTCGGCAGCCGTTTTTCTTGTCACGTTGGATTTGTCAAATCCGAAAGGAGCGACCGCCTTGAGGTGCTCTTCGGAGCCCAGCCACTTTTTCAACTCCGCGTTGACCGCATCGCGTAGGTCTTTGTCTTCCGGACGGAAGGCGAGAGCACCGTATCCTATGTGCGACGGGTCGTCCTTGAACTCGGTGACTGCTTCGACTTTTTCTCCACCCTTGGCGGCCAAACCTTTCATGGTCAGTTGAGTACCCACGGCGGCATCGGCACGACCGGCGCGCACGGCTTGCAACTGAGCTGTGGTGTCCGGCACCTGGAGGATCTGCGCGTCTTTCACGCCCGAATCCCGCGCATACGCCAGGTTCACCGTACCGGCCATGATCGCCAGTTTCACCTCGGGATTCTTGGCGATGTCTTCATAGCTGTGTAGAGCCTTCGGGTTGCCTTTGGCTGTAAGCAGTGCGTCCGGCAGTTGATACTGCGGATCGGTAAACAGCACCTGCTTGCAGCGGGCCGGCGTGATGTACATGCCGGCGGCAATCACGTCGAAGCGCCCGGCGCGCAGGCCCGGGATCAACGAACCCCATTCGGTCAACACGCCGTCGACCTGTTTGATGCCCATTTTGGCAAAGATGGCTTTGGCGATTTCCGGTGATTCACCGGTGACCCTGCCGTCTGTTTCGGTAAAGGCGAACGGGGTTTCGTTGGCATAACCGATACGGATGCTGCTGTTCTGTTTGACGGTTTCCAGTGTTGTAGCGGCTTGGGCGCTGGCGGCCAGGCCGAGCATCGCGCAAGCCACGAACAGGCGACGCAAAGCATGGGTGCTGCGGGAAGGGAAATTGCTCATCGATAAAATCTCCTGTTTCTTGTTGACCCGTCGGTGACGGCTCTGTGGTAGGAGGCAGTGTTACAAGAGCAAAGCGTACAAGAACTGATCCCATGGATCGGGACACAGTCCGGTACAGGTCGACTGATTTTGTTGTGGGGGCTTGAAGTGTGCCCGGCTATCGACCTTGAGCCGAGCATACAAAAGCTCTGAGCATCATTGTATTGCACTAGGACAATTGCTTTGCATGGATTCTAGCGAGATGCTGTCCCGACGAGTACAGACCCGGGTTTTAGCGCTGATGGACAAGTGGAAAGCAGCACTGGAAAACGCCCGTAGCGGCGAGTCCAAATACAAGATTCTAGTGCAGGCAATTGCCGACGATATCGAGCAGGGTGTCCTGGTCAATGATCACCGCCTGCCACCGCAGCGGCACGTTGCCGATGCCATGGGCATCAGTGTGCAGACGGTCACCAACGCCTATAAAGAGCTGGAGCGCCAGGGGCTGGTGCGTTGCGAAGTCGGGCGCGGCAGCTTTGTGTCGCGGCGCATGAGCGATCGAGTGGCTACCTATATTCTCGATAGCCCCGAACGGGCCCTCGTGGATTTTTCCATCACGCGGATCCTGCACACCCGCGAGCACGACCAGTGCTGGCGTGACACCTGCCGCGAGCTCAGCACGGAAGAGGATCAGCCGTGGATTCACGCGTTTCGTCCGATTGCCGGTTTCGAGTCGCACCGTGAAGAGGCCATGCACTGGATCGGACGGCAAGGACTGCGGGTCGAGCGCGATGGCATCCTGATTACCAATGGCGCGGCCCACGGCATCTTCCTTGCGCTGGCATCTCTGGCGGGCCCCGATGATGTAGTACTTTGCGAAGGGGTCACCGATCACGGAGTGATTGGCAACTCCCAAGTATTGGGGTTCACCCTCAAAGGCCTGGAGATGGACCGTTATGGCATTGACCCGGAACATTTCGAAGACATGTGCAGCAACGAGCGCATCACCGCGCTGGTGTGCACGCCGAACCTGAACAACCCGACCACCAGCCTGATGCCGGACAGTCGTCGGCGGGAGATTGCCGACATCGCCCGGCGTTTCGGCGTGCACATTATTGAGGACGATGTATACGGCCCGTTGCTGGACGAGCATCGCGCGCCGCCGATTAGCCATTACCTGCCAGAACTGTCGTTCTATTGCACCAGCATGACCAAGTCGGTGCTGACCGGTTTGCGCATCGGCTATCTGGTGGTGCCCAAGCGTCTGGCGTTGCGCACCGAGAGCATCTTGCGGGTCAACAGCTGGATGGCCACGCCCATGGTCTCCGAAATCGCCGCGCGCTGGATTCGTGACGGTCGCGCCGACACGCTCGTGCGTTTGCAGCGCAAACTGTTGGCCGGCCGTCAGGCGATGGTCAGCGAATACCTGGGCGAGCACCTGCTCGGCCAGCATCCTCATGCATTGAATGCGTGGGTCGGTATTCCCCCGCATTGGGAGGTCGACAGCCTGGTGCGGGCCCTGCGTCACCGGCACATTGCAGTCACGTCGCCTGACCCGTTCACCGTGCGTGGAACGCCTCGGGCTCGAGCGTTGAGGATCTGTGTCGGCGCCGAATGCAGCGACGAAGAAATGCGCGATGCGCTGATTGGCATGCGCGAGATATTCGGGCAGTACCCGCAAATCCACGATTTTTGACCGGGAAAAAGTCCCCCAAAAAGTTTGTCGGCTAAATTGCCCTAGTACATTCATTGCGACAATCCAGTCCTCTTAGACTGCGCCTAACACCACAGTCGGGACGCGATCATGTCATCGTTGCAGCTACATGATGTTTACCTCGCTCGCCAGCGCATCGAATTGCTTGTCCGGCGTACCCCCATGGAATATTCGCCCAGCCTCTCGCAGCGATTGGGCGTGGCGGTGTACCTCAAACTCGAATCCCAGCAAATCACCGGCAGTTTCAAATTGCGCGGCGCGAGCAATGCCGTGGCGCAGCTGAGCGCCGAGGAGAAAACGCGTGGCGTGGTGGCGGCGTCGACCGGCAATCACGGTCGTGCTCTGGCGTATGCCGCTTCCCGACAAGGCGTGAAGGCGACGATTTGCCTGTCGCATCTGGTGCCGGCGAACAAGGTTCAAGCCATTCGCGATCTGGGCGCCGAGGTATGCATCGTCGGCCAGTCCCAGGACGACGCCCAGCGTGAAGCCGAACGGATCGCCAACGAGCAAGGCGCGACATTGCTGCCGCCGTTTGATCACCCGGCCATCATCGCCGGGCAGGGCACGCTGGGGCTGGAAATCCTCGAACAGCAACCGGACGTGGCGCAAATCCTCGTGCCATTGTCCGGCGGCGGTTTGTTTGCCGGTGTGGCGCTGGCGATCAAAAGCGTCAGCGCGAACATCATCACCCACGGCATCAGCATGCAACGCGGTGCGGCCATGCACGGCAGCCTCGCAGCTGGGCATCCGGTGGAAGTCGAAGAGCTGCCGACCCTGGCCGACTCGCTCGGCGGTGGTATCGGCCTGAACAACCGTTACACCTTCAACATGACGCGCGATCTGTGTGACCACCTGCATTTGCTCAGCGAGACTTCCATCGCCAATGCCCTACGCCATGCCTATCGCGAAGAGCGTCTGGTGCTGGAAGGCGCGGCCGTGGTCGGGATTGCCGCGTTGCTTGATGGATTGATTGAGCCGCGCGGGCCGATCGTGGTGGTGGTCAGTGGCCGTAACGTCGACGTCGATCAGCACCTGCGCGTCCTCGCAGGCGCGGATGCGTGAACCCCAACAATAAAAACTGAATGGAGTGCCGCATTGATGAGTGATATCACCTTATTGAGCGAAGCTGATCTGCGTGCCTGCGTGGCACTAGACCTGCCGAGCATCGAAGCCATCGAACAAGCCTTTGTCCTGCTGGCCACGGCAGCAGTGGCAATGCCGCCGATCCTGCGTCTGGACATCCCCGAGCACAACGGTGAAGTGGACGTGAAGACTGCGTACCTGCCAGGCCTGGAACGCTTTGCGATCAAGGTCAGTCCGGGTTTTTTCGACAATCCGACACTTGGGCTACCGAGCCTCAACGGCATGATGATGCTGTTGTCGGCACGCACCGGTTTGCTCGATGCCTTGTTGCTGGATAACGGTTATCTGACCGCCGTACGCACAGCAGCGGCGGGCGCGGTCGCTGCTCGTGCGCTGTCGCGGGTTGACAGTCGCAGCGTGGCGCTGATCGGTGCCGGCGAACAGGCGGCGTTGCAGCTTCAGGCGTTGCGCCTGGTCCGGCCGATTGAATCCGTTCGAGTCTGGGCACGTGACCGCGCCAAGGCTGAAGCCTTCAGCACCGAATTGGCGCGTGACAGCGGTCTGGTGGTCACGCCTTGCGCGAGCATCGACGAGGCCATGGCCGGCGCGGACATCGCGATCACCTGCACCCCGAGCCGCGAACCTTTGATCGAAGCGCGCCATCTGCACCCCGGCCTGCACATCACTGCCATGGGCTCCGACGCCGAACACAAAAACGAAATTTCCCCCCAGGCGCTGGCGCAGGTCGACCGCTACGTGGCAGATCGCTTGAGCCAGACGCGAATCCTCGGCGAGTTGCATCACGCTCTGGCGGCCGGCGTTATTGCCAACGAATCGGGCTTGGCCGAATTGGGACAAGTGCTCGCGGGCCAGCGCCCGGGTCGGACCAGCGATGCGCAAGTCACCTTGTGCGACCTCACAGGCACCGGCGCCCAAGACACCGCCATGGCCAATCTGGCCTTCGAGCGCGCGCGCTCGGCCGGCAAGGGCTTTCAGTTCGGCAGCTAATCCATTTTTTTCATCCGTGCGTCATTTATCAGAGGGCATGTGCATGTCTCAGATAGTCGTCAATCTCCCGTTCGAACGGGAGGAATACGCCCAGCGTCTGGCCAAGGTTCGAGCGGCCATGCAGGTTCAGGGCATCGAGCTGTTGCTGGTCACCGATCCGTCGAACATGGCCTGGCTGACCGGCTATGACGGTTGGTCGTTTTACGTTCACCAATGCGTGTTGTTGGCGCTCGACGGCGAGCCGGTCTGGTTCGGTCGCGGACAAGACGCCAACGGCGCCAAGCGCACGGTGTTCATGCAGCACGAGAACATCGTCGGTTACCCGGACATCTATGTGCAGTCCCGGGAACGCCATCCGATGGATTACCTGTCGCAGGAAGTCATCAGTGCCCGGGGTTGGGACGCGCTGACCATCGGCGTGGAAATGGATAACTATTACTTCAGCGCCGCCGCGTATTTGTCGCTGCAGAAAAACCTGCCGCAGGCCAAGCTGATCGACGCGGTCGGGTTGGTGAACTGGCAGCGAGCGATCAAGTCGCCCCAGGAAATCGCTTACATGCGCATCGCTGCGCGCATCGTCGAAAACATGCACGGGCGGATCCTCGAACGGATCGAGCCGGGCATGCGCAAAAATGAACTGGTGGCTGACATCTACAGCAGCGGGATCCTCGGCGCTGATGGCCATGGCGGCGATTACCCGGCCATCGTGCCGCTATTGCCGACCGGTGCCGATGCCAGCGCGCCGCACCTGACCTGGGACGATTCGCCGTTCGAAAAGGGGGCCGGGACGTTTTTCGAGATTGCCGGTTGCTACAAGCGTTATCACTGCCCGTTGTCGCGCACGATCTACCTGGGCAAACCTCCACAGCATTTCCTCGACGGCGAAAAAGCCGTGGTCGAAGGCATCGCCGCTGGACTGGAAGCGGCGAAACCGGGCAACACCACCGGCGACATCGCTGTGGCGTTTTTCAAAGTGTTGCAGAAGTTCGGCATCCACAAGGACAGCCGTTGCGGCTACCCGATCGGGATCAGTTATCCGCCAGACTGGGGCGAACGCACCATGAGCCTGCGTCCCGGCGACACCAGCGTGTTGCAGCCAGGCATGACTTTCCACTTCATGCCGGGACTGTGGATGGACGATTGGGGACTGGAAATCACCGAAAGCATTCTGATCACCGAGACCGGCGTCGAGACGCTGTGCAACGTGCCACGCCAACTGTTCGTGAAGGATTGAGCCATGAGCGAATTGCCCGATAATCCGATCAGCGCCACGGTGGATTTTGCCCGCGAAGGCGTGCAACACGGGTTCCTCAAATTGCCGTACTCCCGGGACGACTCGGCCTGGGGCGCGGTGATGATTCCGGTCACTGTGATTCAGCGCGGTGAGGGTCCGACCGCGCTGCTTACCGGCGGTAACCACGGTGATGAATACGAAGGCCCGGTGGCGCTGAGCAAACTAGCCCAGGGTCTGACGGCTGCCGAAGTCACGGGGCGGGTGATTATCGTCCCGTTCATGAACACCCCGGCGTTCCATGCTGGTCGGCGCACGTCGCCGATCGACAAGGGTAATCTCAATCGCAGTTTCCCCGGTAAGCCGGACGGCACCGTGACCGAGAAAATCGCCGACTACTTCAACCGGACCTTATTGCCCTTGGCGGACTTCGTGCTGGACATCCATTCCGGTGGCCGCACCTTGGATTTCCTGCCTTTCGCAGCTTGTCATGTGCTGCCCGACAAAAATCAGCAGGCGCAATGCGAAGCCGGAATGCGCGCTTTCAATGCACCTTACAGCATGCGCATGCTGGAACTCGATGCCGGGGCGATGTACGACACCGCCGCCGAGCGTCAGGGCAAAGTCTTTGTCACGACCGAACTGGGTGGCGGTGGTTCGTCCACAGCGCGCAGTGTGGCGATTGCCGAGCGCGGGGTGCGTAATCTGCTGGTGCATGCGGGGATTCTCGAAGGTGAGATCCAGACCACGGGGTCAATCATGCTCGACATGCCCGATGCCAATTGCTTCATCGCCAGCGAACACGACGGCTTGCTGGAAATGTGCCGCGATCTGGGCGACAAAGTGAGCAAGGGCGAAGTGATCGCCCGCGTTTACGACGCTACCCGCAGCGGCGTCGCCCCGGTGGAATATCGCGCGGCCCGCAGCGGCCTGCTGGCGGCGCGCCACTTTCCCGGCCTGGTGCAGTGCGGCGATACCATTGCAGTCATCGCCGATGTATTGACCTGACCCCAAACCCTGTGGAAGCGAGCCTGCTCGCGATTGCGGCGTTACATACATTAATGATGTGACTGAAATACCGCCATCGCAAGCAGGCTCGCTCCCACAGGTTTCTCCCACACATTTAGGAGATTTTCGGACCATGCACAAGCTCGATCGCTATGACCTGAAAATCCTGCGAATCCTCGCCGAAGACGGTCGGATCACCAAGTCGAGCCTGGCCGAGGCGATCAATCTTTCGGTGACCCCGGCGTGGGAGCGGGTTCGCAAGCTGGAGGCGCTTGGGCTGATCAAAGGGTACCGAGCGCAGATCGACTGGTACGCGGTGTTCAAAAGCCAGCAGGTGCTGGTGGAAATCACCCTGGCCCGGCACACCGCCCAGGACATGCGGCGTTTCGAGCAACGCATGAACGAGGCCGCCGAAGTGGCGTTCTGTTACGCCACCGGTGGCGGCGTTGATTACATGGCAATGATCCAGGCGCCGGACATCGACCATTACCAGCGGTTTATCGACCAGTTATTGCTCGATGACCTGGGCATCGAGCGCTACTTCACTTACATCGTCACCAAAACCATCAAGACCGGGGGGGGCTTGCCAGCCGAGCTGGCGCAGGAGCCATAAACCGGCGCAAAACCTTCACCGCAAAAAGCCCTTGTTTGCCGGTGTTCAATCAGAAAAAACCTGTGATGACGCCCCGCCAAACGCCAAATCACCTGGGCTGCACTGCCCTAGCATGGACTCACGCACACAGTTTGGAGTGAACGCCATGACATACAAACATCCGCTGTTGTTCAAAGCACTTTGCTACGTAGACGGGCATTGGGTCCACAGTGAGAGCGGCCACAGCGTCGCCGTGCACAATCCGGCCGATCAGAAGTTGATCGGTCATGTGCCGATGCTCGATCAGTCTCAGATCATCTCCGCCGTTGATGCTGCACACCGGGCGTTTGCGGCCTGGCGTGAACAAAGCCTCGATGCCCGCGGGACGATTCTGCGGCGCTGGGCGGCGTTGATCCTTGAGCATCAGGAAGACCTGGCGCGCATCCTCAGTCAGGAACAAGGTAAACCCCTGGCCGAGTCACGCGGCGAAATCGCCTACGCCGCCAGCTTCATTCCCTGGTTTGCCGAAGAGGCGCGGCGTCTTTACGGGCAGAACATTCCCAGCCATATCCCTGGCGCGCACTTAGGCACCGTCAAGGAACCGGTCGGCGTCTGTGCGCTGCTGACCCCGTGGAATTTTCCTTCGGCGATGATCACCCGCAAAGCCGCCGCGGCACTGGCTGCCGGTTGCACTGTGGTGATCAAGCCGGCCCATGAAACACCGTTTTCCGCATTGGCTCTGGCGCAACTGGCAGAGGAAGCGGGCTTCCCGGCAGGCGTGTTCAACGTGGTGCTGGGCGAACCGCAAATGGCCATGCAAACCCTGGTGCAGGACACTCGCGTGCGTTCGGTCAGCTTCACCGGCTCAACCCGCGTCGGTAAATTGGTCCTGCAAGCGGCTGCCCAGGATGTGAAGAAGGTGTCGCTGGAGCTGGGCGGTAACGCGCCGTTCATTGTCTGCGCCGATGCTGATCTGGAACTGGCGGTGAAAGTCGCAGTGGAGGCCAAGTTCCAGACCTCCGGCCAGGATTGCTGTGCGGCCAACCGGATCATGGTGCATCGTTCGATTTACCCGGCGTTTCTCAACCGCTTTGCCTCTGCGGTGCGCGAACTGCGGGTAGGCCCGGCGCTGGTGGGTGATCAGGAGCAAAGCGTCGACATCGGCCCGTTGATGCATCAGGCGGCGTTCGATGTTACGGCCGAGCGCGTCGAAGACGCCCTGCTACTTGGTGCACAACGGCTGGTCGGCGGTGAAGCGCACGCCCTCGGCGGGTTGTTCTACCAGCCGACGGTGCTGGCCGACGTTACGCCGCAGATGCGTATCTACCGCGAAGAGAATTTCGCGCCGATCGCCGCCGTCATGCCTTTCGACACCCTCGAGCAAGCCATCGAAATGGCCAACGACACCGAATACGGTCTGGCGGCCTACATTTGTTCCAACCGCCTGGACCTGATCTACCCCCTGATTCGCCGCCTCGACCACGCCATGATCGCGGTCAATGGCGTCAAGTTTACCGGCCATCCGATCCCGTTCGGTGGCATGAAAGCCTCGGGGCTGGGCCGCGAGGGCGGCACCGAGGGCTTCGAAGCCTTTGTCGAAACCAAATACTTTTGCCTGCACCATCAAGGCCAGTTCTAAGGAGATCCGCCATGAGCCAAGAACTCGATACGCTGTTCGAACAAGATCGCGCGCACTTCATGCACCCGTCGACCCACGCCCATGACCACGCCAGCGGCGCGCTCAAGGGGCGCATCATCAAGAGTGCGTCGGGTATTCGTATTCGCGATCATGAGGGCCGCGAATTCATCGACGCCTTTGCCGGCCTGTACTGCGTGAACATCGGCTACGGTCGCACCGAAGTCGCCGATGCGATCTACAAGCAAGCCAAGGAGCTGGCTTACTACCACACCTACGTCGGCCATTCGACCGAAGCGATCATCGAGCTGTCGAGCCGCATCATCGACTGGGCGCCCGAGGGCATGAAAAAGGTCTACTACGGCCTGTCCGGTTCCGACGCCAACGAAACCCAGATCAAATTGGTGCGCTACTACAACAACGTACTGGGCCGCCCGCAGAAGAAAAAAATTATCTCCCGTGATCGCGGTTACCACGGTTCGGGCATCATGACCGGAAGCCTGACCGGCCTGCCGAGCTTCCATCAGCATTTCGACCTGCCGGCCGAAGGCATCAAGCACACCGTGTGCCCGCACTGGTACCGCAAGGCGCCGACCGGCATGGATGAAGCGGCGTTCGTGCGCTATTGCGCCGAGGAGCTGGAAAAAATGATCCTGGCCGAAGGGCCGGACACCGTGGCCGCGTTTATCGGCGAACCGTTGATGGGTACCGGCGGCATCATTGTTCCGCCAGCCGGCTACTGGGCCGCGATTCAAGCGGTGCTGAACAAATACGACGTGTTGCTGATCGCCGACGAAGTGGTCTGCGCTTTCGGTCGGCTGGGTTCGAAGATGGGCAGCCAGCGTTACGGTATGCGCCCGGATCTGATCACCACTGCCAAAGGTCTGACCAGCGCCTATGCGCCGTTGTCGGCGGTGATCGTCGGTGAAAAAGTGTGGAGCGTGATCGAAAAGGCGTCCGAATCCCAAGGTGCCATGGGCCATGGCTGGACGTACTCGGGGCATCCGATTTGTGCCGCCGCCGCCTTGGCCAACCTCGATATTCTCGAGCGGGAAAACCTGACGGCCAACGCCGAGAAGGTCGGCAGCTACCTGAACCGTCGGTTGCGTGAAACCCTGGAAGGTCATCCGCTGGTGGGTGAAGTGCGCGGCGACGGTATGCTGGCTGCCGTTGAGTTCATGGCGGATCGTGAGCAGCGTACCCCGTTCGATGCGGCCTTGAAGGTCGGCCCGAAAGTGTCGGCGGCCTGTCTTGAGCGCGGCATGATTGCCCGGGCGATGCCCCATGGCGACATTCTTGGCTTCGCACCACCGTTGATCCTGTCCGAGGAAGAGGCCGACCTGATCGTCGACATCACCAAAAGCGCGGTCGACCAAGTAGCCAATGAGGTGCTGGGCTGACGCCATCGGGTCTGAGCATTCGTCCCCCCCCAAAAAAAAAGGCCGTCCGATCAGTGATCGGGCGGCCTTTTTTCACTGTAAGTCGCAATAGTTAACAAGTACAAAAAATGGTTTACAAGATGCGGCGATCTCGATACTTCAAGATTTGTGAAAACTCGCCCCTCCTCGATTCTTCCACTCCGCGGTCATCCACCGCCAGGGACTGAGTCTTAATTCCAATGGAGTTGAGCCACATGCTTGTGCTCATGCGACACCCTAAGGTGTCAATCTTCATTGCGTCTCCTCGAAAACCGACGGTGATGCCTGTCAATCCGTCCCTCATATGTCCTATTATTTTGTCAATCCTACCTAACCTCATTGACAGTCAACCTTCTTTGGGCGAATTCCTGCCCAACCGAGTGATTTCAATATCCGGAACAGTGTCAATGTGGGGGATCGATAGGTAATACTGTATATTACTGGCCGGACGACCCGCTGGTGGCCGAAGCCACGGCACGGATCAAGCCGCGCAAGCCATGACGCCGCGATCTACGGCGCGGCGGGCAGCAGGAACCGTGCAATCACCGGCAGATGATCGGAGATGCGCAGGGTATCGTCTTGCCGCACCGTCGCCTCGACCCGTTTGATTCGCGGGCTGTAGAACAGATAGTCGACGGTCCGGTCCGGGCCGTTCAAGCCGGTATCGTTGGGGTAATGGGTCAGCCAGCGCGCGCGGTCGATGCCACTGGATTCGTTGTTGGTGGGAATCATCGGGTACTTGTCCCACAACAGATGCAGGGCGCTGTCGGCGGAGTAGGGGGTGCGCTGTTCGCTGGGCAGGCGCTGGTATTGCCCCAGCGGCAGCAGGTTGAAGTCGCCACCGATCAGCCAGGGCGTGCCGCGGCTTTCGAACTTATCGAGAACCTTGGCCACGGCCGCGATCTGTGCCTGCAGCGTCTCGTCAGGTTGGGTCGCTCGCTCCAGATGGGTATTGAGGACGGCGAGCTGGCCGCCGTCGCTCAATGGCAGGTACGTCACCAGCAAGGCGTTTTTCGGCTGGAACTGGCGACTGATCGGGTTGGCCGATGCGATGGGCAATTGCAGGCGTTCGGCGTGCTCGATCCGATAGCGACTCAGGGTCGCCAGTTGCCGGCCGACGCTGCCGAAAATGTGCGGGTTGGGCACGAAGTCAGCCTTCCAGTCGAAGGCATGGGCGCTGCACGGATACAGGTCGGCGAGCCGCTCCTGCAGCAGTTTGAGCTGGTTCTGGTAATCGCTGGCCTTGGCGCCGTCATCGAGTTCCTGCAGCAGCACGACATCCGGCTGCTCGTCGCGGATCACTCGCGCCACTTCGTCGAGGCTGAAGGCCATGTCTTCCGGTGTTGGGGAATCGTCGTTGCCGGCGGCCAGGTCATTCCAGAAGACATAGCGCTTGCCCGCCAGGTACTGGACGTTCCAGGTCATGACCTTCAGTGCCTGGCCGGGTGCCAGCCCTGGCGCTTGAGTACTGCACGCGACCGGCGCTATTTCCCTGGCTTCGGGGCGCCAGGTCAGGCTGTACGTCATTACGCAGACTACGCCGATGACGATCAACAGTCCCAGCAAGGTGTAGCGCAGTAGTCGGGGCATGGCTCGGCTTATCGCGTTACGGAAGTTGCCTCCGAGCATACCCGACTGACGAGCGGTCGCCCACGGTCAACGTGGTCCATCGATTTTTTCCGGTACTTCGCTGATCAGCATGAACAGGCGGAACAGCACCACGCTGGTGAACAGTTGCAAGAAACTGTGGGCACTGTCGATCAGCATTGAGATAGCCGGGTTTTGCGGCTCAGGGTACGCCGCCAACGTTGCACCCTTGAGCAACCACAACGGCCCCATTACACACAGGATGCACACCAGGATGCGCATGAAGTGGCCACGGGTCAGGCGCAGGCTTTCCTTCATGGCCTGCAATGGCGCCAAGCCACGCAGCACCAGCAGGTACTCGCCGAAAGCCAGGGTCACCATCAGCCAGATGCCCGGCAGGAAGTACAGCGACAAGCCCAGCAGGATCAGCAATGTGTTCAGGGCGGTCAGCAAGGCGAAACGCGGCCACAGATAGGCGGACCTCGACAGCAGCTCGCGGTTACTGGGCGATTCGCCTCGGCTGCGGGCATCGAGGAACAGGATCAGGGCGGCGGTGTACAACGGATAGACCAGCAAGCCGACGATCACACTGATACCGGGGAAACTGTCCGGCTCGGTGGAATGGTCGACCACTTGTTGCAACAGGGCCTCGATGATCACCAGTGGCAGGCACAGCTGCACGATCTGGCCCAGATTGCGTTTGAAGAAATACAAGGAGTCACGCAGTACATCGAACGGATTCATCGGTTGGTATCGCTGGTTGAAAGCAGTGGCCCACTTTAACCGATGATGCGCGGGAGGGCGCAAACGTAAACGTTCGGTAAAGCTCATTGAAACAACTTGTTTCAGCCTCCATTAAGGTCGAGCGCCTTATCCTCTATGGGCAAAGGCAACGATTTTCCCGGCAATCTACGAGGTCGCCATGAACAGCGAAGAACAAACCCTGATCGATGGACTGTTTTCCCGGCTGCAACAGGCCGAGACGGACTCAGCCCCGCGCGACGCCCAAGCCGAGGCGCGGATCAAGGAACACCTGGTGCGCCAACCGGCGGCCGGTTATTTCATGACCCAAGCGATTCTGGTGCAGGAGGCGGCGATCAAGAGCCTCGACGGGCAGAACCAGCAGCTGACTGCGCAAATCCAGAAATTGCAGGCCGAACTGCAGCAAGCTAAGGCGCAAACGCCGGCCCCTGCATCGAGCGGCGGCTTTTTGTCGAGCATTTTTGGTGGTAGTTCGCAGCCTGCGCCCACGCAAAGTGCGCCGGTGTCTGGCGGTGGTGGCTGGCGCGAGCCGGCGCGGCCTTCGTTCAACACGCCGCCGCAACAGAGCTTCGGTGCTTCTCCACAGCAGGGCTATGCACCCCAGCAACAGGCCCCCGCAGCGGGTAGCGGCTTTCTCGGTGGGGCGCTGAAGACCGCGGCCGGTGTGGCGGGTGGCGTGATGCTGGCACAAGGCATCAGCAGTCTGTTCCACCACAACCAGGCACCCCAGGAAATCGTCGAAGTCATCAAGGAAGAACCGGCCCAGGTCAACGACCAGGGCAACAATGGCTGGGGCGATGACCAGCGCATGGCCGGCAATGAGCCCTATGCCAACGACCAGGGCGGTTTTGCCGATGCCGACTACAACGATGACAGCTCATCGTTCTTTGGCGGCGACGACGACTCCTTCGTCTGATGCACCATTCGTCCGGGGCGCTGCGGCGCTTCGGGCCGATTATTCGCGAAAGTCTGCTTTTGGCTGGCATACTGGGCGACTTTTCGGGCCTGGTGCCTGATCCTGCCTGCGCTTTATCGAGGTGCCCGGTGAAAAAAATCGCAGTGTTCGCCGATGTTCAGAACCTCTACTACACCGTACGCCAGGCTTATGGCTGCCACTTCAACTATGCCGCGTTGTGGGCTGATATCAGCAAGCAAGGCGAGATTGTCGAGGCCTACGCCTACGCGATCGATCGTGGCGACAGCAAACAGCAGCAGTTCCAGCAGATCCTTCGCAACCTCGGTTTCACCGTGAAGCTCAAGCCCTATATCCAGCGCAGCGACGGCTCGGCGAAGGGCGACTGGGACGTGGGCATCACCCTCGACATCATGGACGCGGCCGACCATGTCGATGAAGTGGTGCTGGCCTCTGGCGACGGTGATTTCGACATGCTGCTGGAACGCATCATCAGCAAGCACGGCGTGCAAGCGGTGGCCTACGGCGTGCCGGGCCTGACGGCCAACTCGCTGATCCGCGCCGCCAGCCGCTACGTGCCGATCGAAGGCGCGTTGCTGCTCAAGAATTGATTTTTACGGAGTTCAAACAGGTTTGGAACGCATAGCAGTCATCGACTTTGAAACCACCGGGATCTCTCCGAGCAGCAGTTGCCGGGCCACGGAAATTGCCGTGGTGATCCTTGAACAAGGGCGCATCGTCGAGCGTTACCAGAGCCTGATGAACGCCGGCGTGCGCGTCCCGGGCTTCATCGAGCAACTGACCGGCATCAGCAACGCCATGCTGCGCACCGCGCCTTCGGCCGAGCAGGTGATGAACGAGGTCAACGAGTTTGTCGGCACCACGCCATTGCTGGCCCATAACGCCGCGTTCGACCAGAAGTTCTGGGACTTCGAACTGGGGCGGATCAAACGCACGCGCCTGCAGAACTTTGCCTGCTCACTGTTGCTGGCCCGACGCCTGATGCCTGCGGCACCTAACCACAAGCTCGGCACCCTCACCACCTTCGCCAACCTGCCCCACACCGGCAAGGCTCACCGGGCTATGGCCGATGCCGAAATGGCGGCTAACCTGACGGTGCACCTGGCCGAAGAACTGCGGCACAGGCATGGCCTGAGCGAGCTGTCCCATGATCTGTTGTGCAAATTGCAGAAAGTGCCGGCGGCGAAGGTCAATGAACACCTGAAGCGGCATCGTGGGTTCTGACCGCGACAGGATTCCCCTGTGGGAGCGAGCCTGCTCGCGAAATCAATTGATCATTCAACATTGATGTCGACTGACACTCCGCTTTCGCGAGCAGGCTCGCTCCCACAGTGGATCACCTACAACAATTAAATGCCCTTGCCATTCCCTTCCAACTGCCCCAACGGCACCCGCTTTTCTATCGCACTCGACAACACGATCGACGTCTTGCTGAAGCCAAACGTGGCAATCCGGTTGATCAACTCTTCCAGCTCAGGCATCGACCCCACCGCCGCTTGCATGATCACGCAAGGATCACCAGTCACGCGGTGGCATTCAGTCAGTTGCGGGATCTTGATCAGGTCGTCGTAGGCTTTCTGGTTGCCGTGCTGGTTCAGGCGCAGTTCAATCACACACTGGATCGGCAAGCCGAGCTTGGCCATGTCGACTTTCGCCTGGTAACCGGTAATCACGCCGCTGGCTTCGAGTTTGGCCACGCGTTCGGCCACGGCCGGGGCGGAAAGGTTGACCTTGCGCGCGAGGTCGGCGTAGGACGCGCGTCCGTTTTCCAGCAGGGCGCTGAGCAGCATGCGGTCGTACTTATCCATCGAGGCAGCTCCTGAAAATGACCGACTTTCGAAAGCACGGTTTATAGCGCTGAACTCCGTGTTTTGAAAAGTGTACCGGCGGTTTAAACAGGTTTTGTAACTTATTTTCCAGCGTTAGCCTTTCTAGAATAGCCGTTCACCTGTTCTGCCTGTGAGCTGCCCATCATGTCCGGCCTACGTCGCTTCCCCTTACCGTTGATCGCTGCCTTTTTCGCGCTGTACGTGATTTGGGGCTCGACCTACCTGGTGATCCGCATCGGTGTGGAGTACTGGCCGCCCTTGCTGCTCGCCGGCATTCGCTTCGTGATCGCTGGGAGCCTGATGTACGCCTACCTGCGCTGGCGCGGGGCGCCAGCGCCGACCTGGGCACAATGGAAAGCTGCGGGGATCATCGGCGTATTGTTGCTGGCGTGCGGCAACGGTGCGGTCAGCGTGGCCGAGCACACGGGGGTGGCTTCCGGCGTGGCCGCGCTGGCGGTGGCGACGGTGCCGCTGTTTACCTTGCTCTGTGGCTATTTCTGGGGCGCGCGTAATACCCGTCTTGAATGGGCGGGTGTTGCACTCGGGATGATTGGCATCGTCATGCTTAATCTCGGCTCCAACCTGCAATCGAGTCCTTTGGGAGCGGCATTACTGATCTTTGCCGCGGCAACCTGGGCATTCGGCTCAGTGTGGAGCAAACACTTGCCGTTGCCTCAAGGCGCAATGGCCAGTGCCGTGGAAATGTTGGTCGGCGGCGTAGTGTTGCTGATCGGCAGCGCGGTAAGCGGCGAGCACCTGGAGCAGGTCCCGCCCATTGAGGGTTGGGCGGCGCTGGCGTACTTGACCGTGTTCGGTTCGATCATTGCCTTCAACGCCTACATGTATCTGCTCAAGCATGTGCGTCCGGCGGCGGCCACCAGTTATGCCTACGTCAACCCGGCGGTGGCCGTGTTGCTGGGGATCGTGTTTGTCGGAGAAACCATTGGCATCGAAGAAGCATTGGCCATGTTGGTGATCATCAGTGCCGTGGTGCTGATTGGCCTGCCGCAGTGGCGTCGCACACCGGAGCGGCCAGTGGTGAAGTTGGAGCCGACGGCGGTGCCGACAGAATCCCGTGTGAATTAGGGTAAACTGCGCGCCATTGCAAACATGTTTCGCGTAATCGCGCTGATTTTTCCTACGGTACTCCCATGACTTTCGCCACCCTTGGCCTGATCGAACCCTTGCTGCGCTCCCTTGAGACGCTCGGCTACCAGACTCCGACGCCAGTTCAGGCGCAAGCCATTCCGGCGGTGCTGGCAGGTCGCGACCTGATGGCCGCCGCCCAGACCGGCACCGGCAAGACCGCCGGTTTCGCGCTGCCACTGCTGCAGTTGCTGGCCATGGAAGGGCCGAAAGTCACCGCCAACTCGGTGCGTGCGCTGATTCTGGTGCCGACCCGAGAGCTGGCCGAGCAGGTTCACGAAGCGGTTCGCCAATACGCCGAGAACCTGCCGTTGCGCACCTACGCGGTGTACGGTGGCGTCAGTATCAACCCGCAAATGATGAAGCTGCGCAGCGGCGTCGACTTGTTGGTGGCGACCCCGGGCCGTTTGCTCGACCTGTTCCGCCAGAACGCGCTGAAGTTCAATCAACTGCAAACCCTGGTGCTGGACGAGGCCGATCGCATGCTCGACCTGGGTTTCTCCGAGGAACTGGCGAATATCTATCGGGCACTGCCCAAGAAGCGCCAGACGTTGCTGTTCTCCGCCACGTTCTCCGACGACATTCGCCTGCTGGCCGGGCAAATGCTCAATGACCCGCTGAGTATCGAAGTCAGCCCGCGCAACGTTGCCGCCAATACGGTCAAGCAATGGATCGTGACGGTGGACAAGAAGCGCAAGCCGGAGCTGTTTGTGCACTTGATGCGCAAGGGCAAGTGGAAGCAAGTGCTGGTGTTCGCCAAGACCCGCAACGGCGTGGACGCGCTGGTGGAAAAACTCCAGGGCCTGGGCATCAACGCCGATGGCATCCACGGCGACAAACCGCAGGCGACTCGTCAGCGCGCGCTGGACCGCTTCAAGCTCAGTGAAGTGCAGATCCTGGTCGCCACCGATGTCGCGGCCCGGGGCCTGGATATCGAAGACCTGCCGTTGGTGGTCAACTTCGATTTGCCGATCGTGGCCGAGGATTACATCCACCGCATCGGTCGCACCGGGCGTGCCGGCTCCACGGGCGAGGCGATTTCCTTGGTGTGCGCCGATGAAGTGAATCTGCTGTCGGCCATCGAGATGTTGACCCGCCAGACGCTCAAGCGTCAGAACGAACCGGACTTCGAGCCAGAGCATCGTGTGCCAGACACCGACGCCAGTGGTCAGGTAATCAAGAAGCCGAAGAAACCGAAGAAGCCAAAAACGTCGGGTGGTGGCGGTAAGCGCAATCTCGGCAAGTGGGTCGATAGCGGGGAGGCTGCGCCAGCGGAGCCTTCGATCAAGCCTGTGCGCAAAGTGCCGGTGTTCAACACTGGGCCGCGTAAGCGTAAGCCTTGATTAGCGGCGGCGTCTGTTAGGCCGCCTTCGTCGGAGCGCCGCCCGGAGCTAGCTCGCTCCCACATTGATCTTCTGTGAACACTGTATTTGTGTACGACACAGACCCATTGTGGGAGCGAGCCTGCTCGCGAAGGGCGAGCCTTGGTCTTCAGCCCTTGCGCTGCAACCACTCCACCATCCCCAATCCCGCCGCACGCCCACTGGCGAAACACGCCGTCAGCAGATAGCCGCCCGTTGGCGCTTCCCAATCGAGCATTTCCCCCGCGCAGAAAACCCCAGGCATTTGCTTGAGCATCAATCGTTCATCCATCGACTCGAACTTCACACCGCCCGCGCTGCTGATGGCTTCGTCCAATGGTCGGGTCTTCACCAGGGTTAGGGGCAACGCCTTGATCGCTTTGGCCAGCAATGCCATGTCGGTAAAGGTTTCGGCAGATGTCAGCTCTCGCAACAACGCCGCTTTCACCCCATCGATGCCCAACTGACTGTGCAAATGTTTAGCCATCGAGCGTGAGCCGCGCGACTTGCTCAGTGCAGCCTGGATTTTATCCACAGGCCGGCCTGGCAGCAGGTCCAGGTGAATGGTTGCCGAGCCGTGCTGGTTGATCGCTTCACGGATCGCTGCCGACAGGGCGTAGATCAGGCTCCCTTCAATCCCGGTCGCAGTGATCACACATTCACCCAGCCTTGGTGCGTCATCATTGAGGCCGATCGCAATGTTTTTCAGCGGCGCACCGGCGAATTTGCTGACCATCAAATCACTCCAGGCCTGCACCTCGAAGCCGCAATTACTTGGCTGCAGCGGCGCGAGTCCTACAGCCTTTTGCTCCAGTGGCAGCATCCACCCGCCGTCCGAACCCAGGCGCGACCAACTGCCGCCACCCAGGGCGAGCAAGGTGGCATCGGCTTGAACGGTTTTTTCGCCATCGGGACAGTCGATGCGCAAACCGCCGCGATCATCCCAGCCGAGCCAGCGGTGGCGGGTGTGGATAACTACGCCGCTGTCGCGCAGGCGTTTGAGCCAGGCACGCAACAGCGGCGCGGCTTTCATGTCGGTGGGGAATACGCGGCCGGAGCTGCCGACGAAGGTGTCGATGCCCAGCCCGTGAATCCACTGGCATAAGTGATCGGCGCCAAAGCCACGCAGCAGCGGCGCAATCTGTGGTGCGCGTTCGGCATAGCGCGAAAGAAATGCCGGGTAGGCTTCCGAATGGGTGATGTTCATGCCGCCGACACCGGCAAGCAGAAATTTTCGTCCTACCGAAGGCATGCCGTCATACAGGTCGACCTTGATCCCGGCCTGGCTCAACACTTCAGCCGCCATCAGGCCGGCGGGGCCGCCGCCGATGATGGCGACATGGGAAGGGGAGGCGGTCGGGGATTGAGTCATAGGGAGCGCTGCGGTTTTGGCGGATGAGGCCGGGCATTCTAACAGCCCAGTCCCCGGTGGGAGCGAGCCTGCTCGCGAATGCGTTATGTCAGACGCATCATGGTTGGATGTTCTGCCGCCTTCGCGAGCAGGCTCGCTCCCACAAAGGTTTCGTTGGCGTTATTGAGGCTGGTTAAAAAACAACCACCGCTCCGCAGCCCACACCCCGCATGGTCTGTAGTCCCTTTCACTCAGGTTATCCACAGGCGGTTCCACAGGCATTGTGGGTAAAGCATCCACAACTCAGTGACAGCCTGATGACTGCCAGACCCGCTCGGCGCTGTGATGCAGGATGCCATGGCGGCGGGCGAGGGCCTGGCGGTCCTTGCTGTACCCGCCGCCGATCACGCCGACCACCGGGATATCGCGGCCCAGGCAATGGCGCATGACGGCTTCATCGCGAGCGGCGACGCCTTGGTCTGTCAGCTTCAGGTAACCGAGCGCATCATCCTTATGCACATCGACACCCGCGTCATACAGCACCAGGTCCGGCTGATAGAGGGGCAAGAGGTAGTTGAGCGCATCGTCCACCACTTTCAGGTAATCGGCATCGCCCATGCCGTTGGGAAGCGGGATGTCCCAGTCACTTTCGGCCTTGCGTGTGGGAAAGTTCTTTTCGCAGTGCAGGGAAACGGTCACCGCCTCTGGAGTGTCATGCAGAATACGTGCAGTGCCGTCGCCCTGATGCACGTCGCAGTCGAAGATCAACACCCGATTGACCCGGCCACTCTCCAGCAGGAAACGGCTGATCACCGCCAGGTCGTTGAAGATGCAGAAGCCAGCGGGGTAATCGTAATGCGCATGGTGGGTGCCACCCGCCAGGTGGCAGGCCAGGCCATGTTCCAGCGCCTGCTCCGCCGCCAGCAACGAACCGCCGACCGCGCGCACCGTGCGCCGGGCCAGGGCTTCGCTCCAGGGCAGGCCGAGCCGCCTCTGGTCCTCGCGGGACAAGTCGCCACTCATGTAGCGCTCGATATACGAAGGGTCATGGGCGAGGGCGAGAATGTCCGCCGGGCACAACTGTGGGCGCAGCAGGTCGGCGTCGCGCGTGAGACCGCTGTCCACCAGGTGATCGCGCAGCAGGCGAAACTTGTCCATGGGAAAGCGGTGATCCGCCGGGAACTCGGGACTGTAGTCTTCGTGGTAGATCAGCGGCAGTGGCATGATGATTTCGTTGCGCAATGAGTGAAGGATCCTACCAGCGTTGTAGACTGGCGGCATGGAATTGGGGGGGGGAACGATGGAGCCGATACTCGAACTGGCGAGCGCTCGATTGCTATTGCGGCAGTGGCGCGATGAGGATTTGCCGGAGTTTGCCGCGATGTGCGCCGATCCACAGGTCATGCGCTATTTTCCCGCACCCTTGAGTCGATTGGAAAGTGCCTCGTTGATTGGCAGGGTTCGCGAGCACTTTGCCGAGCACGGTTTTGGCTTCTGGGCGCTGGAGCGCAAAGACACCGGCCAGTTCATCGGTTTTACCGGTCTGGGCGTGGTCGGTTTCGACGCGCCTTTCACACCGGCCATTGAAATCGGCTGGCGCCTGGCGCGCGAGCATTGGGGCCTGGGTTATGCCAGCGAAGCGGCATGGACCGCTCTACGCTGCGGGTTTGATCGCTTGGTTCTGAATGAAGTCGTGTCCTTTACCACGGTCGGCAACCTGCCGTCGCAGAAAGTCATGCAGGCGATCGGCATGCAACACGATCCGGCCGATGATTTCGATCATCCCAGGCTTGCCCTCGATCATCCCCTGCGTCACCACGTGCTGTATCGCATCAGCCGCGAACAATGGCTGCAAACCTTGCATGGATAACCTGGCACGGACGTTTACAATGGCCCCTATGTTGGCACGGGCCAGAAAGTGAATCGACCGACGCAGCCAGGACTGCGCGGCATTGCGTTGTGTGAGGAGAGTCTGAATGAGCCAAGTGTTGGATGATCTGGTTGACCTGCTGAGCCTGGAATCGATCGAAGAAAACCTGTTCCGCGGCCGTAGCCAGGACTTGGGTTTTCGTCAGCTGTTCGGCGGCCAGGTGCTCGGTCAGTCGCTGTCGGCAGCTAGTCAGACCGTTGAAGAGGCGCGCCATGTGCATTCGCTGCATGGTTATTTCCTGCGCCCGGGCGATGCCAAGTTACCAGTGGTTTATTCCGTGGACCGCGTGCGCGACGGCGGCAGTTTCAGCACTCGCCGGGTCACGGCGATCCAGAAAGGCCAGCCGATCTTCACCTGCAGCGCCTCGTTCCAGTACGACGAAGAAGGTTTCCAGCACCAGACCCAAATGCCGCAAGTGGTCGGACCGGAAAACCTGCCATCGGAACTGGAACTGACCCAGCAACGCGCCCACCTGATCCCCGAGCACATGCGTGAAAAACTGCTGTGCCCGAAACCGATCGAATTCCGGCCCGTCACCGCGGAAGATCCCTACAACCCGAAAGCCAGCGATCCGATCAAATACGTCTGGTTTCGCGCCGACGGCGCCTTGGCCGACTCTCCGGCATTGCACAAGTATCTGCTGGCCTACGCCTCGGACTTCGGTCTGCTGACCACCTCGATGCTGCCCCACGGCAAATCGGTCTGGCACAAGGACATGCAGGTCGCCAGCCTCGACCACGCATTGTGGTTCCACGCCGACCTGCGCGCCGATGACTGGTTGCTGTATGCGATGGACAGCCCATGGGCCGGCAACTCTCGCGGCTTCTCCCGTGGCAGCGTGTTCAACCGCGCCGGGCAACTGGTGGCCTCGGTCACCCAGGAAGGCCTGATTCGCCATCGCAAGGATTGGGCATGAGCCTGGCCGACGTACGTCATTGGGTGTTCGACATGGACGGCACCCTGACGGTGGCTGTGCATGATTTCGCAGCGATTCGCATCGCGTTGGCGATCCCGCCTGAAGCCGACATCCTGACGCATCTGGCGGCGCTGCCGGCCGATGAAGCCAGCGCCAAACACGCCTGGCTGCTCGAGCACGAGCGCGATCTGGCGCTAGGTTCGAAACCGGCCCCGGGGGCTGTGGAGTTGGTGCGTGAATTGGCCGGGCGCGGTTATCGCCTGGGCATTCTCACGCGCAATGCCCGTGAACTTGCGCATGTCACGCTGGAGGCTATCGGCCTGGCCGACTGCTTTGCGGTAGAAGATGTGTTGGGTCGCGATGAGGCGCCACCGAAGCCGCATCCAGGAGGATTGCTGAAACTGGCCGAAGCCTGGAAGGTGTCGGCCAGCGATATGGTGATGGTCGGTGATTACCGTTTCGACCTTGATTGCGGTCGTGCGGCGGGAGCGCGGACGGTGTTGGTCAACCTGCCGGATAATCCGTGGCCGGAGTTGACCGATTGGCATGCGAGCGATTGTGTCGAGTTGCGGCAGATGCTGTCGGTGTGATTTTTAAGGGGCAAAGATCGCAGCCTGCGGCAGCTCCTACGGAAACAACGCCTGCTGCCCCTGCGGTGAAGTAAACATCCCATCTCCGTTATGCCCGACCCCGGGCACTTCAATCAGTTGCTGCTGCAACCCTTGCGGTTGCAGCCGCTTCAGGTAAGCGAAGTAGTAGCGCCCTCGGGCCAACCGATACGGCCCCTGGGCCTTAGCCTCGCAGGATTTATCCAGCGCCGGGTGGTTCGGGTCGACGTCCTGCTGCCCCAGCAGATAAACGATGTTGCGCTTGAGGTACTTTTCCTGCAGCAGCGCGGCAGTTTGTCCTTCTGCGTAGGCAGGTAGATCTGTCAGACCGTATTTCCAGCGGTTGAATTGCGGGCAACCCGCATGACTGAAGGCCACTGGCCGACGCTCATCGAAATAGGTGTAGGAAGAGGGGTTAGCGATCACGTAGCGCACCTGCACGCCGGCGGTTTCCAGGGCGGGCTGGTCGTGGCCCAACAAGGCATAGCGCTGAACCACTTGAGCGCCCGCCGAATGACCGGCAATGACGATTTGCTTCAAGTCCGGAAATTGCTGGCGATCACCCAGGCGGGCAATGATTTCGTCCAGCGCTTCGTAGGAACTTAAGCGAAAAGGGGCTGTGGATTCACCGCCCGCCATCCACTCATCGCCTTGCCAGCGCAAGACGGTGTCCGCTACCGGGTGCTGTGCAACGTCGTCTTCATTAAGAAATTGCGGCGCGATCACCAGGGTCGTAGCGCTTTGCCCGGCCAGTTCGGCCGCGCGTTCGGCACTTTGGAGGTAGGTCTGCGCATTGCGCAAGCGCCCATGGACGATGATCAATACCCGCTCGATTTTTGGCGGGGCCGGGCTGATGCCCACCGCTATTTCACCGGACTTTAACAACAGGCGCCCGGGGCTGATTTCCTTGACCCCATGCTCCGCAGCCTGGGATGTTGTGCAGGTAAACAGTAAGACTAACCACCACTTTTTCATTTACAGATTTTTCGCCGCAAAGGTATCGCACTGGCCAACCTGGCCCTGGGCGAATCCGGTTTTGAACCAGCGCACCCGTTGCGCTGACGTACCATGGGTAAACGAGTCCGGCACCACACGGCCCTGACCTTGTTGCTGCAAACGATCGTCGCCGATGGCGTTCGCAGCGTTTAACGCTTCTTCAATATCGCCCGGCTCCAACCAGTTCAGGCGCTTCTGCGCGTTGTTGGCCCAGACTCCGGCCAGGCAATCGGCTTGCAGTTCCTGGCGCACCAGCAAACCACCATCGCCTTCCATCTGCCGGCCTTGCTGGCGGGCGGCCTGAATCTTTGCCGAAACACCGAGCAAGGTTTGTACGTGGTGACCGACTTCGTGAGCGATCACATAGGCCTGGGCGAAATCGCCCGCGGCAGCGAAGCGCTGCGACATTTCCTGGAAGAAGGCCATGTCCAGATAAACCTTCTGGTCTGCGGGGCAATAGAAGGGACCGGTCGCCGATGTTGCCAGTCCGCAGGCCGAATTGACCCGATTGCTGAATAGCACCAGGGTCGGATCCTTATATTGCCGGTCCGCCTGCTGGAAAATCTGCCGCCAGGTGTCTTCGGTATCACCGAGAATTGAGCGGACGAACTCGGCCCCTTCATCCGTGGCCGGTGGCGCCTTGCGCGTCTGCGACGTGGTGGGCGCCGATTGTTCGCTCATCTGCCCGGTCAGTTGTCCGAGAATCTGCATCGGATCCTGGCCGGTGATCCAGCCGATGCCCACGATCAGCAGGATCGCCGTCAGGCTCAGGCCCTTGCCGCCACCAAAACGCATCCCGCCGCCACCGCCGCCGACATCATCGCCACGGGCATCGACCACGTTGTCGCTGCGTCGGCCTTTTTTCCATAGCATGTGGGAATCCTCTGATGTTGCGGGTAAAGAACCGTGGGATGAGTGTTGCTGCTCAGTTGGAGCGGCGCCAGTCCGGTCGTCAGACAGCCATGAGCGGCAGCGGTTCTATCCAGGCCGCGACATTAGAGGCTTCATTGACGGGCGGGTATCACAGCACGTCGGCGGCGAAGGTGTCACAGGCCTCCGGCAGGCCTGTGGCGAAACCGGTCTTGAACCAATTCACGCGCTGCAGAGAAGTGCCGTGGCTGAAGGTCTCTGGGCGAATCTGGGCATTGCGCGCTGCCTGCAACTGGTCGTCTCCGAACATTGCCGCGGCATGCAGTGCAGCTTCAATATCCCCCAACTCCAGCCAGTCCAGGCGCTGTTGCGCATGGTGCGCCCAGACACCGGCCAGGCAATCGGCCTGCAACTCCGCACGCACTTCCAGCCCGCCATCGCCACTGACGGGTTGTTGCTCGAGCAAGGCTTTTTCGAACGGTCCGGAAAGGCCCAGCTCAAGCTGCACGTGATGCCCGATTTCGTGAGCGATGATGTAGGCGCGCGCGAAGTCACCGACCACTGAAAACTGCTGCTCAAGCGTGCGGAAAAATTCGAGGTCGAGGTACACCTGCCGATTGCCCGGGCAATAGAACGGGCCACTGCCGGAGCTGGCGAAACCACAGCCCGAGACCACACCATTGTTGAACAGTGTCAGGGTGGGATGTGGATATTGCCGGCCCATTTGCGCGAACAGTTGGTTCCAGGTGTCTTCGGTATCGCCCAGTACCGACTGGACAAACGTTAACTGCAGATCTACTTCAGGCTCGATCGATGGTTGAGGGAGGGGGCGATCCAGGGTGTACGAGGGTTCGAGCTTGGTAATGTCTGCTGGCGTGTTCTGTGTCGAATAGAGCCCGGCGCTGGCCAGGGCGACGGCGGCCAGCCCTGCGGCCAATGTTGTCCCTGTAAGCGTGCGGGCATCCTTGCCCTTGCGTATGTCGTTCACGTTTTTGCTGCGTCTTGCCTTGTTCCATAGCATGTTGACGGTCTCTCATAGATTGATGGGGCGTATAGCGCCGGGTCTATGAATAACCGCACTGGCAAAGGCGTGTGGGTGAAATGTGTAAGGTTTGGTGAGGCCACAGTCATTGCGGCAGGTGTCGCACAATGAAAGTGGCTTTTTCGCGGTTATCGATCGAACGCGTCCCACACCGGTGCAAAGTCCGGACTGACCAGACGCTCGCGCTTGGACAGGCCGGCGATCAGCGCACGGTCCTGATCATCCAGGTTGACGGCAAGCGCTGCCAGGTTGGCCAATTGGTTGGCCTCGCTACTGGCCTTGGGGATAGCTGCCACGTTCGGTTGATCCAGCAGCCATTTGAGTGCGATCTGGGTCGGCGATACCCCGTGTTTGGCGGCGATCTGCTGGATAACCGGAACATCCGTCACCCTGTTGCGTGCCAGCGGCGAATAAGCCGTCAGTGCCAGATCGTGTTGACGGGCGTAGTCCAGCAGTGCGTTTTGTCCAAGCAGCACGTGGTACTCGACCTGAATGGCAGACAACGGCGCGCCGAGCTCCTCGACGACGGTGCGCAGCAGGGGGAGCGGAAAATTCGCCACGCCAATATTGCGCGCCAGCCCTTGCTCCTTGAATGACGCCAGGGTTTCGATCGTACGCGGCAAGTCCCAATCGGTGCTGGGCCAATGGATCATGAAAAGGTCGATGTAGTCGCTGTGCAAGGCCTTGAGGCTGCGGTCCATGGAATGGCGCATGGCGTCGGGTTGTAACTGGTCCCACCAGACCTTACTGGTGACGTGGATTTGTTCTCGGGGTGTCGGACTGTTCAGCAGCGCCTGACCGACAGCGTCCTCATTGTTGTAGGCAGCAGCGGTATCGATGTGTCGATAACCCAGCGCCAGGGCCTGTTCCACTGCTCGCGTGCACGCTTCACCGAGCATCGGCCAGGTGCCGAGGCCGAGCTTGGGCATGTTCAAACCCTGTGCGTTAACGATGTGCTGCATGGTCGATCTCCTTTTCATAAGCAGTGACGCCGGCGATATGACGCGCGGCGATGTAGCCGAACGTCAGCGCCGGCCCCAGGTTGATGCCGCCAGCAGGGTAGTGGCCGCCCATGATGCTGGCCATGTCGCCTCCCGCCGCGTAAAGGCCGGTGATGACCTGGCCCGAGTCGTCGAGGACCTGGGCGTGTTGATTGACCTTGAGCCCGGCAAAGGTGCCGAAACAACCCGGTTCGACTTTCACCGCATAGAACGGTCCTTGCTCGATCGGCGCAACGCAAGGGTTGGGCTGCTGCAGCGCATCACCCTGTTTGCGGTTATAGGGCGTTGAGCCGCGTCCGAACTGCGGGTCCTGGCCGTTGCGCGCGTGGCGGTTGTAGTCCGACACGGTGGTGCGCAAGCCGACCGGGTCGATGCCGCAAGCCTGTGCCAATTCCTCCAGTGTCTTGCCGGTTTTCAGATAACCACTGCGGATAAAGGATGACAGCGGCACCGGAAACGGCCGGGAAATACCCAGGCCATAACGTCGTTGAAAGCCATGGCTGCAGATCAGCCAGGAGGCCACTTCTTCGCCGGGCGGGGCGCTGGCGACCATGGCTGTCACATAGTCGTAGTAGCCGTTGGCTTCGTTGACGAAGCGTTGACCGTTGCTCAGCACACCGATGATTCCAGGCTTGCCGCGCTCGATGATGTGCGGGAAGTGGCCGATACTGCCATCACGGTATGGCACTCGTGAAACCGGAGCCCAGGCCACCGGCGATGCCTGGTTGGTATCGACTTTGGCGCCGGCGCTCTCGCCCAGCCGCAGGCCATCGCCAGACACGCCGAGGGGCGGCAGTGCCAAGTGTTCGTGTCCGGTTGGTGTACGGGGGAAGAGGGACTTGCGCCGTTCGACGTCATTGGCAAAACCGCCGGCCGCGAGCACCACCGCCCTGCTTGCGTTGATACGGATCGAACCCTTTGCAGTGCGAACCACCGCGCCTTGTACCCTATCGTTGGTGCGCAACAACTCAGTAACGGGGGCTGATTCCCACAGCAACACGCCAAGATCGTCGGCGGATTTGGCCAGGCGCGCTACAAGCGCCACGCCGTTGACCAGTTGCATCGCCCGGCCATGCACGACAAGGTCGAGCAGATGGCGAGTGAAACGTCGGGTAACGTGCCAGGCCGCCGGCAACGAACGGGTCAGGTTGAGAAACGCGGCAAGGTCTGCGCCCGCCATGATCGGCATGCCCATGAAGGAAGTTTCGCGCATGGTTTTGCGCAGGCGCTTGAGCAGCTTGCCGACGTTGCGCGCGTCATAAGGCGCGGCGATCACCGAACGCCCACCGGTACCGGCGCCCGGCGTGTCGCCGTGAATGTCGGCAATCGCGTTGCCATCGGCGAATTGCAGCGAGGTGTGCTGTTCGAAGAACGTGACCATGCGCGGAGCGGCTTCAAGGAAGGCGTCGATCATTGCCGGGTCATAGCGATCACCCAGTTCGTGTTTCAAGTAAGTGCGCGGTTGTTCAACGTCTTCGACGATGCCGGCCCGTCGGGCCAGGGGATTGCACGGTACCCACGCCCAGCCACCGGACCAGGCGGTGGCGCCGCCAAAAACCGGGTCCTTTTCCACCACTATCACTTTCAGGCCATGCCAAGCGGCCGTCACGGCTGTTGCCAGGCCCGCCGCACCGGAGCCGACAATCAGCACATCGCAATCGATGTCGGGGGAGCAGTACGGTTGGGCAGGCATGGTTTGAAACTCCGCTGTGGTTTATTTTGGAATTTAATTCCAGAAAATATATGAGGCAGAAAGAGGGGCGGCAAGTCGACGCTGTATAAAACGGGGCGGTTATCGCACGGGCAGTTCCAGATTTCGCATTCCTCAGGTTCTCTTCTAGAATCGAACAAATTTTGCGTGGACATCCCCATGGCTGGCAGTCAGATCGAACGTGTTTTCAGTGTGCTGGAAAGCCTCACCAGCGACCCTCGTGGCCTGCCGATGCAGGTGCTGGCGGAGCAGTTGGACATCCCCAAGAGTGCTACCCACCGCTTGCTTGCCGAGCTGATCCGCCTCGGCTACGTGCGGCAGAATCCAGAAAATTTGCGCTACCACTTGTCGACCCGGTTGGTGGCGATGGGTTTCCGCTATCTGTCGAGCAGCGGCGCCGATATCGTGCAACCGGTGCTCGACCGGTTGGCTCAGGAAACCGGCGAACTGGTGCGTCTGGGAGTGATCGAAGGCGAGCGCCAGACCTGGATCGCCAAGTCCCAGGGGGCTCGTTCCGGCCTGCGTTATGACCCCGATATGGGCCGGGATGCGCCGCTGTTCTATACCGCTTCCGGCCATGCCTGGCTGGCGTGCATGAGCGATGCCGAAGCGTTGTCGCTGGTGGAGCGCCAGGCAGCGGCCCCGCCGCTGGAGCTAGGCCCGAATGCCCCAAGGTCCAACATTGAATTGCTTGAACGCTTGCGTCTGGCAAGGGAGCAGGGCTACGCCTGTGTCGAGGAAAGTTCTGCGGTAGGTACCTCGGCGATTGCCGCGGTGGTGCGTCATCCCGGTGATGGCCGGGTGATCGGCGTGCTCAGCATCGCCGGGCCGAGTGCGCGAATGCCGGGGGCGCGGCTGCATGAATTGGCACCGTTGTTGTTAGCGTTTACCGAGGAGTTGTCGGCCGCGAGTCTGGCCTCAGAACTATTTAGCTAAAGCCTCTACAAAACCCCTGTGGGAGCGGGCTTGCTCGCGAACGACGGAGCGTCAGTCAATATTTAAGCTGTATGACACACCGCATTCGCGAGCAAGCCCGCTCTCACATTTGATCTGTGTTGAGCTTTTTAAAGCTGTGCGCTGTTCGAACACTTTCAATGTGCGCGTGTGTAAGAATCTGGAACTCGGTTCTAAATTGTTGATGTCGAACCTTTCAACAACAATCACAAGAGGACCGCACCTTGAGTTCACCATTGCGAATAGCCCTTATCGGCACTGGCAATATGGGCCAACAGCATTACCAGCAACTGAAAACCCTCAATGAAGCGACTTTGTGCGCAGTGGCCGACCCCGGTCCGCACGCATCGGGTCTTGCGAAGGATTGGGGGGTGGAGTATTTCGCCGATCATCTTCAGATGCTGGAGCAGGCGAAGCCTGCGGCCGTCATTATCGCCAACCCGAACGTGCTGCACGTCAACACCGCACTCGATTGCCTGGCGGCCGGCGTACCGGTGTTGCTGGAAAAGCCGGTGGGCGTGCACCTGGATGAGGCCCGTGAGCTGGTGGCTGCCTCGAAGTCGAGCGGCGTTGCGGTGTTAGTCGGCCATCATCGCCGTCATAATCCCTTGATCGTCCGTGCCCATGAACTTGTCCACAGCGGCGCGTTGGGCCGATTGAGCACCGTCACCGCGCTCTGGCAATTGCGCAAGCCCGATAGCTATTTCGAAACGGCCTGGCGCCGTGAACCCGGTGCGTGCATGTTGTTGACCAACCTGATCCACGACCTGGATCTGCTCAGGCATCTGTGTGGTGAAGTTCGCCAGGTGCAGGCCATCACCAGTAATTCCGTTCGGGGGTTTGCCAATGAGGATTGCGCGGCGGTGCTGTTGCAATTCGACAACGGTGCGCTGGGCAGCCTGACCGGGTCCGATGCGGTGGCGGCACCCTGGAGCTGGGAGCTGGGCTCGGGGGAGAACCCGGTGTATCCACGCCAGGCCGATCAACCGTGCTATTTGCTGGCGGGAACTGCCGGGGCGCTGAGCATCCCGCAGCTCAAGCGTTGGCACTACACGCAAGCGGACGGTGGATGGCATCAACCCCTAGTCTCGACTGACGAGCCTTTCAGTATCGATCAAGCGCTGCGCTTGCAGTTGCAACACTTCGTGCGCGTTGCACGTGGGGAGGTCGAACCGCTGGTGAGTGCCGCCGATGCAGCCCGCACCCTGGCGCTGGTCGAGGCGATTCGCCAAGCCGCTGAAACCGGGCGCGCCTGCGCACCGGCCTTGATCGAGGATTGACCATGAGTGAACGAATCTTTTCCCTGGCCAGTCTGACTGTGCTGGAGTTGTCACCACCGGACATGGTCGAAGTCGCGGCACGGGCCGGTTACAGTCATGTCGGCTTGCGCCTGGTGCCGGCGACGCCAGAGGAACACCATTTCGCGTTGGTGGCCGATGAAGAGCTGCGGCGCCAGACCCAGGCACGTCTGCGCGATACCGGCATTCGTGTCCTGGATGTCGAGATCCTGCGGCTGAAACCGGACACCGTTGTTGCCGATTTCGAGCGGGTGCTGGCAGTGGGTGCCGAATTCGGTGCCAGTGAATTGCTGGTGGCGGGTAACGATCCTGACGAGCAACGAATGACAGAGAATTTTGCCCGGCTGTGTGATCTGGCGGCGCCTTACGGGTTGCATCCGCACCTGGAGTTCATGCCCTGGACCGACGCGCGCGATTTGCAGCAAGCCGTGCGCATCGTGGAAAAGGCTGAGCGCGAAAACGCGGCGGTGCTGGTCGACGCCTTTCACTTCGATCGCTCTGGATCGCGGCTGGAAGATCTGGCCAGGGTTGCCCCCTCGCGGTTACGGTATGCGCAGTTGTGTGACGTGGCGGGTCCCAGGCCGCAAGACATGGCAGAGATCTTGCGGCAGGCGCGTAATGAACGGCGTTTTCCCGGCGACGGCGATTGTGATCTGCCGGGGCTGTTGCGGTGTTTGCCGGCTAACATTCCATTGAGCCTGGAGATTCCCACCGTGCGACTGCTTGAGCAGGGCGTGAGCGGATTGGAACGAGCGCAAATGGCGTTGGATAAAACCCGCGAATTGTTGGCGCGGCTGTAAGCGGTGCTGCGCACCTATCGTCGGAGTGCCGCCCAGGCCAAGCCACGCTCCCACAGATTCTTTGCTGATTCCTGGGGGCGTGGCTTGCCTGTGAGGCTTTGACTTTTGATGTACACAAAGGAACCCCAATGACCGTCAGCACCCCGCTTTCCGGCGTCAACAAACCCTTCAAAGGGATCCTGCTGATCGTTGTCGCAACCTTCCTGTTTTCCAGCCATGACGCCATATCGAAGTACCTTTCCGGGTTCTATCCGATTGTCATGGTGGTCTGGGCGCGTTATGTGGTGCATACCTTGCTGATGGCGGGGATATTCCTGCCGCAATCCGGGCTGCGTGTGCTGCGTACCAAGCGGCCGCTGCTGCAACTGGTTCGGGCGTTGTGCCTGCTGGGTACCAGCCTTTTTTTCACCACGGGGTTGATGTACATCCCGCTGGCCGAGGCAACCTCGGTCAACTTCCTGGCGCCGGTGCTGGTCACGGCATTGTCGGTGCCGTTGCTGGGGGAGAAGGTCACCCGAGGCCAATGGCTGGCGGTGATTTGCGGGTTTATCGGGGTGCTGGTCATCGTCCATCCCGGTGGTGATTTGTTCACCCCGGCGGTGCTGCTGCCATTGTGCTCGGCGCTGTTTTTCTGCTTCTACCAACTGCTGACCCGCAAGCTCAGTGAGATCGACAGCCCGACCACCAGCAACTTTTTTGCCGGGCTGTGCAACACCTTGGTCATGAGTGCACTGGTGCCGTTCTTCTGGCAGGTGCCGACCTTGCTGCACGGCGCAATGATGCTGGCGCTGGGCGCCTGCGGCATGACCGCGCACCTGTTCTTGACCCAGGCCTTCCGCCATGCGGCGCCGGCCTTGCTGGCACCCTTCAGCTATTGCCAGATCGTGTTTGCCGGCCTGCTGGGCTGGCTGCTGTTTTCCCACACTCCGACCCTGACCACCATCGTCGGGATCGCCATAATTTGCTGCAGTGGCCTGGCGGCGGCATGGCAACAAAGCCGCCGTTGAGGTCACTCAGAACCTGAAGCGCAGCACCAGGTTCTGCAGGCCTGCAGCCAATTGCGACAGTTGTTGGCTGGTGGCGCTCGTGCGGGTCGAAGCATCGGCACTTTGCAGTGACAGGTCGCGGATGTTCAGCAGATTCCTGTCCACTTCGCGGGCCACGGCGGATTGCTCTTGCGATGCGCTTGCGATCACCAGGTTGCGCTCGTGGATCTGCTCCATGGCCCGGGTGATTTGCGCCAGCGCGAGGCCAGCTTCTTCGGCAATCGACAGGGTGGCGGCGACGCGCTGACTGTTGCCATGCATCGACTGCACCACACTCTCGGTATCGCCCTGGACCCGGCCGATCATCTGTTCGATTTCCCGGGTCGATTGCTGGGTGCGATGGGCCAGTGCGCGCACTTCATCGGCGACCACCGCAAAACCACGCCCGGCTTCCCCGGCCCGTGCCGCCTCGATCGCGGCATTGAGCGCCAGCAGGTTGGTCTGTTCGGCGATGGCGCGAATCACGTCGAGCACCTTGCCGATTTCCCGGGATTGCTCGGCCAGGGTTTGCACCTGTTGCAGGGCGATGCCGGCATCGGCGCTCATGGCCTGAATCGAGTCCAGTGTCTCGATGACCCGCGCCTGGCCCTGGCTGGCCTGCTGTGTCGACTGACGCGTGCTGTCAGACGTCGACACGGCATTGCGTGCGACTTCTTCCACCGCGACCGTCATCTCATTGACCGCGGTGGCGGCTTGTTCGATTTCGTTGTGTTGCTGCTGCAGTCGCCCGGAATCCTCGTGGGTGCTCTGCTGCATTTGCTCGGCGGCTGCATTCAACTGGTTCGACGCGGTGCTGATTCGCTGCAGGGTTTCGCGCAGGCTGGTCTGCATGATCGACAGGGCGGTGAGCAGGCGCGCGGTTTCATCGCCACCCTGGCTGTGTATCGGTGTGCCGAGATCGCCGGCCGCCACTTGCTCGGCCACTGCCACCGCCTGGCGGATGGGCACCACGATACTGCGGATCAGCAGCCAGGCGAGCATAACGGTCAGCAGCGACACACCCAGCAAGGCCCCGATCACCGTGATTTTCACCTGGCCATAGAGCGTGTCGGCTTGCGCGGCGGACTGACTGACTTCGTCGGCGGTAAGCGCGACCAGTTCGGCGAACTGGTCGCCGCTGCGAGTCGAGTAGTCCTGGATTTCGCCATTGAGCAGTGCGGTCATTTCGTCGAGGCGGTTTGCCTGCGACAGGCGTTCGTATTGCGCCAGCGCCTAGCGGTAGCGGGTGACCGTCGCCACGAAATTTTCGTACGGCACCCGGTTGTAGTCGCCTACGAGCGGGGTGAACTTTTCCAGTGCCTGGGCAAGCCAGCCCTGCACTTGATGCAGGCGCGTGACGGTCGCGTCGAGCACCTTGGGCTCGCGATTGAGCGCCATGCGCAGGCTGAGTAAGCGAATGCTCAGGACGTAGTCGCGAATTTCACCCAGATAACGGGTGCTGGGCAGGGAGACGTTCTCGGTGTGCTGGCCGGTGGCGCGTACTTCGGCGACCTGCTTGAGAGCGAACAAACCTTGCAACAGGACCAGCAAGGCGATGAGGCCGAAGCTGATCGTGGCGCGCTTGGCGATGCTCAAGTGACCTGGCGACATGGTTTCACCTCCTTGGCGATGAACGAACATTCACGGATTCATAAAAAACAGGCACAAAAAAAGCGCAGGCCCGAATCCGGGCCTGCGCCGAGGGAACATCAGTCTTCTACTTTCGGGATCTTGCGCGGTGCCATGAAGTACATCCAGGTCAGCGCGATGAAGTACATCGCCGGGATCAGGGTGAACAACACGGTGTAGTTGTTGTTGGTGATGGTCAGGATGTGGCCGACCAACTGGGTCATGAACATCCCGCCAATCGCCGCACACATGCCGCCGAAGCCGAACACGGTACTCATCATGTGCTTGGGCGTGTAGTCCATCACCAGGCTCCAGATGTTCGCGGTCCAGGCCTGGTGCGCACCGATGGCCAAGGAGATCGCGGCTACCGCCACCCACAGATTGCTGGAGCCGGCGGCCATGATCACGCCGATGATGCAGCAGGCGAACAGGAACATGGACATCAGGCGCGCCTTGATTGGGTTGACGCCGCGACCGATCAGGAACGAGGACAGGATCCCGCCGCCGACACTGCCGAAGTCGGCGGTGAGGTAGATGATGATCAGCGGAATGCCCATCTGGGTCACGTTGATGCCCAGGTTGTATTGCTGATTGAGGAACGGTGGCAGCCAGTACAGGTAGAACCAGAACACCGGCGCCGTGATCGAGTAGGCGAGGGCGAAGGCCCAGGTGCCGCGCATGCGCAGGATCTTCGAGAAGGGTACGCGGGCTTGTTCCGGTTCCACTTCGTTCTGGATGTAGTCCAGTTCCGACTGTTTGACGCGTGGGTGATCTTCCGGGTTGAAGTACTTCAGGCCCCAGAACACCAGCCAGATCCCGCCCAGCGCCGACATGCACAGGAACGCAGCCTGCCAGCCCCAGACATGGAGGATCAGCGGCAGCAGCATCGGAGTGAACATCGCACCGACGTTGGTACCGGCGTTGAAAATGCCGGTGGCCACGGCGCGCTCGCCAGCCGGGAACCACAGGCGCGTGGTTTTCACACAGGCCGGGTAGTTAGCGGCTTCAGTCAGGCCGAGAATGAAGCGGCAGACCATGAAGCCGACCGCCGAAGTGGCCAGGCCGTGGGCGCCCGTCGCCAGGCTCCACAGCAGCACGGCGCAGAAGAATACGCGCTTGACGCCGACCCGGTCGATCAAGCGGCCTTGCAGCACGAAACCGATGGCGTAGCCGACCTGGAACCAGAAGTTGATGTTGGCGTAGTCCATCGCCGTCCAGCTCATTTCCTTGGCCAGGATGGGCTGCATGACGCCGAGGGCGGCGCGGTCGATGTAGTTCAGGGTGGTGGCAAAAAACACCAGTGCCAGCATGCCCCAACGGGTTTTGCCGACAGCCATGGCGCCGCGGATTTTGTCGCCGATGCCGCCAGAGGCAGCGCTCATGGCCGGAGCCATGCGTGAGCTAGGTGCAGGATTCATATGTGCCATCCGTTCAATGACTGACAAGCAAGGCTCGTCGGGACTTCAAGGGCGCGTGATCAATCGATGGCGATGGGCGCAGGACTGATCGGCTGGTTTCGTCGGCTGACGGTTTATTCAGCGAGCGGCACGGGAGTGCCGGCGGTGCGCAAGGTTCGGATGGACGCCAGGCAGGGCGTAATGACGGTGGTTCGAGTGAACGAGGCGTTGAATGAGCGCATGAGCATATACCCGGTTTTTGAAATTTTTATGTGGTGTTCAGGGTCGTTGGTAACTGAGGCCGTCGGTGGTTGACCGGACTCAATGTGGTGTTGATGTTGCGCATTGAGCAAAAAATCGTCAATTCGCTAAAGCCCATTTTGTTCGATAATCGCACGCAAAACTAACTGGGTAGTACACTTTAAATTGCTGTGTGAGATCGTGCAGCCAATAATTCACTCAAAGCTAAACGCGATCTCCGTAGGAGCTGCCGAAGGCTGCGATCTTTTGATCTTAATAAGCCAAGTCAAAAGATCGCAGCCTCCGGCAGCTCCTACACAGAGCCAAGCGTGCGATGCCCCTAACAAGATTGCCTCCACCACCGGGAGTCGAAAAAATGCAGCGTTCCATTGCCACCGTGTCCTTGAGCGGTACCCTGCCGGAAAAACTCGAAGCCATTGCCGCCGCCGGTTTCGATGGCGTCGAGATCTTCGAGAACGACCTTCTCTACTACGACGGCAGCCCGCGGGAAATTAAACAGATGTGTGCCGATCTCGGGATCGCCATCACCCTGTTTCAACCGTTTCGGGACTTCGAAGGCTGCCGCCGTGATCGCTTGTCACGCAATCTGGAGCGGGCCGAGCGCAAGTTCGACCTGATGCAGGAGCTGGGCACCGACCTGGTGTTGGTGTGCAGCAACGCCTCGGCCGATTCCATCGGTGATGAGCAGGTTTTAGTCGATGATTTGCGCCTGCTGGCTGAACACGCTGGCGCGCGTGGTCTGCGCATCGGTTACGAAGCGCTGGCTTGGGGGCGTCACGTAAACACCTACCAGCAAGTCTGGAACATCGTCCGTCAGGCCGATCACCCGAGCCTCGGCGTGTTGCTCGACAGTTTCCATACGCTGTCGCTCAAGGGCGATCCGAGGGCTATCGCCGAGATTCCCGGCGACAAGATTTTCTTCGTGCAAATGGCCGATGCACCGATCCTGGCCATGGATGTGCTCGAGTGGAGCCGGCATTTCCGTTGCTTCCCGGGCCAGGGCGAATTCGATTTACCTGGTTTCCTCGCGCCGATCATCAAGAGTGGCTACACCGGGCCATTGTCGCTGGAGATCTTCAACGACGGTTTCCGCGCCGCACCGCCACGGGCCAACGCTGCTGACGGCTTGCGCTCGTTGCTGTACCTGGAAGAGAAAACCCGCGAGCGCCTGGCCCAGGAGGCCAAGCCTGCCGGCAACCCCGAGATCCTGTTCGAGACACCGAAGGCCAGCGAATACAACGGCATCGAGTTTCTCGAATTCGCCGTGGACGAAAGCCTCGGCGCCAAGCTCTCCCATTGGCTGGAGCGGCTGGGTTTCGTCAAGGCCGGGCAGCATCGCTCCAAGAGCGTCAGCCTGCTGCGCCAGGGCGATATCAACCTGATCCTCAACTCGGAACCTTACTCGTTCGGCCACAGTTTCTTCGAGGCGCACGGACCATCGCTGTGCGCCACTGCCGTGCGAGTCAAGGACAGTGCCAGCGCGCTGGCCCGGGCGGTGGCCTACAAAGGCCAGCCGTATCGCGGACTGGTCGGCCCCAATGAACTGGAACTGGCCGCCGTGCGCGCGCCGGATGGCAGCCTGATTTACCTCGTCGATCAAGACGCCGATGTCTATGGGACCGACTTCAACCTGCAGCCGGCTGCGGTGAGCAGCGGCGGCCTCAAGCGCATCGACCACATGGCCATGGCACTGCCCGCCGACAGCCTCGACAGTTGGGTGCTGTTCTACAAGAGCCTGCTGGATTTCGAGGCTGACGACGAAGTGGTGCTGCCCGATCCCTATGGTCTGGTGAAGAGCCGCGCGCTGCGCAGTCGCGACAGTTCGATCCGTCTGCCGCTGAATATTTCCGAAAACCGCAACACCGCCATTTCACACGCGTTGTCGAGTTATCGCGGCTCCGGCGTGCACCACATCGCGTTTGATTGCGACGACATCTTTACCGAAGTCAGTCGGGCGAAAGCGGCAGGCGTGCCGCTGTTGGATATTCCGCTCAACTATTACGATGACCTGGCGGCACGCTTCGATTTCGATGACGAATTCCTTAGCGAGCTGGCCTATTACAACGTGCTGTACGACCGTGATGCCCAGGGCGGTGAACTGTTCCACGTGTACACCGAGCCGTTCGAGGGGCGGTTTTTCTTCGAGATCATTCAGCGCAAGAACGGTTATGCCGGTTACGGTGCGGCCAACGTGGCGGTACGCTTGGCGGCCATGGCCAAATCCCGCAGCGGTGCCGTGCGTCAGGCAAAGTTGTAGGAAAATCGTAACTACGCCGACAAACCGCTGCCGCACGGCTTCCTTCACTGTGCGGCGCGGCTCATAATCGCCAGCCTGTGCAGTGATGGCCGTGAGCCCGCAATGACAATAACTTCAGAACTCTCCGCAGCAACTGATCAACCGATTGCCGAGCCGCGCAAGAGTCGCAAGAACAACCCGGAGAAAACCCGGGAGAACATTTTGCAAGAAGCGATAGTCGAGTTCGTTCAGCAAGGGCTGTCCGGGGCTCGCGTCGATGCCATCGCTGAGCGCATCCACACGTCAAAGCGCATGATCTATTACTACTTCGGCAGTAAGGAGCAGCTCTACGTCGAGGTGCTGGAGAAACTCTACGGCGATATCCGCAGCACCGAAAATCGCCTGCACCTGGCGGAGTTGGCGCCGGTGGAGGCGATTCGGCGTCTGGTGGAGTTCACCTTCGATCACCATGATCGCAATGTCGATTTCGTGCGTATCGTCAGCATCGAGAACATTCACAACGCCGAATTCGTGAAACGCTCCGATGCGATCAAGGCGATGAACAACACCATCCTCGATTCACTGGGCGAGATCCTGCGTCGCGGTGCCGAACAGGGGCTGTTCCGCACCGGCCTCGACCCGCTGGACGTGCATTTGCTGATCAGTTCGTTCTGCTTCTATCGCGTGTCGAACCGCCATACCTTCGGCGAGATCTTCCAGATCGACTTGCCGGACGAAAGCATCAAGCAGCGTCATCGGGAGATGATTTGCGAGTCCGTTCTGAGATACCTGCAGGCGTAATTAAGCTGGGTGAATCTCCTTTATAGGAGCCGGCTTGCTGGCGATAGCGTCTGTATGATCGCCATCGCCAGCAAGCTGGCTCCTATAAATTGCATCAGCCATTCATGCTCTGAAAATGCTCCAGCATCCGCTGCGCATCCGGCACCACGCCGCTGAACAATTCGAACGCCTTCACCGCCTGGAACACGGCCATGTTCCCGCCATCGAGCGTACGGCAACCCAGTGCGCGGGCATTGCGCAGCAGTTCGGTTTCCAGTGGGAAGTAAACAATCTCCGCCACCCACAATTGAGCTCGAAGCAACTCGACCGGCACCGGCATGCCTGGCAGTTTTTTCATGCCCATGGGGGTGGTATTGACCAGGCCATCAGCCTCGGCCAGGGTTAGTGCCAAATCATGGCCGGCCACTGCGCGGTTACTGCCGAAATGCTGGTTGAGATTGTCAGCCAGGCTCTGCGCGCGACTGATTTCCACATCGAAAATACTCAATTGTCGTACGCCTTCGCTCAGCAACGCGTGAGCCACGGCCGCGCCAGCGCCACCGGCGCCCATTTGTACGACGCGCTCAACGGCAACGCCCTGCAAACCACGGCGAAAACCTTCGGCAAACCCCAGGCAATCGGTGTTGTGGCCGATGCGCTTGCCGTCCTTCAGCACCACGGTGTTCACCGCGCCAATGCCCCGGGCTTCTGGCGATAACTCGTCGAGCAGCGGGATGATCGCCTGCTTGCACGGAAAGGTGATGTTCAGGCCAGTGAAGTTCATGCGCTCGGCGGCCGTCAACAGGTCGGGCAGGGCGTTGCTGTCGAGTTGCAACTGATCGAGGTCGATCAGTCGATAGAGATAACGCATGCCCTGGGCGTCGCCCTCGTGCTCGTGCAGCGCCGGGGTACGGGACGCCTGGATGCCGGCGCCGATCAGTCCGGCCAATACCGTTTGGTTCTGGTTCATGCTGCTTGCCCCTTCAGACGCTGGCTGAAATGCTCCAGGGCCAGGCGATAGCCATGGCTACCGAAGCCAGCCATTACCGCCGTTGCAATGGCCGAGACGAAGGAGTGGTGACGGAAAGGCTCGCGGGCGTGAACGTTGGATAGGTGCACTTCGATCACCGGCAGTTCGCTGGCGACCAGCGCGTCGCGGATCGCCACCGAGGTGTGCGTCCAGGCGGCGGGATTGATCACGATCCCGGCACAACGGCCGCGGGCGGCATGAATCCAGTCGAGCAGTTCGCCTTCGTGGTTGGTCTGGCGAAACTCCACCGCCAGGCCGAACTCTTCGGCGGCTTGGCCGCACAGCGCGGAAACATCTGCCAGGGTTTCATGGCCATAGGTCGCCGGTTCGCGGGTGCCAAGCAGGTTCAGATTCGGGCCGTTGAGTACCAGAATGATAGGGGGCATCAGTGTTCTCCACATATTATTTTTGGCATTGGCCGATGTTTCAGCCTGTGGAGATAAAATGTACCAGATGGTTAATATGGTCAATTGGACAGCCCGCTGGTGGGCGTAATGTGTGCGGTGATCGGACAAAAAAGATCGAAGCCTGCGGTGCCTCTATATTTGAAACCCGTTCCCTGGAGGAGCTGCCGCGGGCTGCGATCTTTTAACGAGGCAAATGCTCGACCAGGAAATCAATGAATGCCCGTAACCGCAGGGGCATGTGGCGACTTTGCGGGTAGAGAAGGGTAAACGGCCGGGAACGCCCCCCATAAGGTTTGAGCACTTCCACCAGCGAGCCATCGGCCAATTCCTTTTCGACGATAAAGCGATAGGTCTGAAACAACCCTGCACCATGTTTCGCCAGGGTGACGCCACCTAACACATCGTCGGAACAAACGAAGTTGCCCTCGGCCAGAATCTCCCGTTGCACGCCGTTGTCGCTGAACAGCCAGGCAATGCGTCGGCCACTGCTGGGCAGTTCGTACTGAATGCATTCGTGCTGTTGCAGGTCGTCGAGGGTTTGCGGCGTACCGGCACGCTTGAGGTATTCAGGGCTGGCAATCATCACCAGCGCGGCGTCTTCCAGTTGCCGGGCGATCAGGCCGGAATCGGGAATCGCGCGCACGCGAATCGCCATGTCATAGCCTTCACCAACGAAATCGATGTTGCGGTTACTGATGTGCGACTCGACCTTCACCGCCGGAAAACGCGCACGAAAGGCAGGTAGCAACGGCAGGATGCGGTGATGGGCATAGGTGGTCGGGATACTGATGCGCAGGGTGCCTGACGGTACCTGTTGCTGGCCCATGACTTCGCGCTGGGCTTCCACCAGTTGTGCCAATGCCTGGCGGCATTCTTCGTAGTAGCGCCGACCACTGTCGGTCAGGTTTACGCTGCGAGTGGTGCGCGCAAACAGCCGCACGCCCAGGCGTTCTTCCATGCGCGACACCGAGCGGCTCACCGCGGCCGGCGTGACCCCTGCCACCAGCGCGGCGGCAGTGAAGCTGCCAGCTTCGGCAGCCAGGCAAAACAGCTCGATGCTGCCCAGTTGAAGATCGTCGAATTGTCGCTGCATGATTGATTACACCGGGGATCAAATGAAGTCTGTGAATGAGTATTTATCAAATGCCCGTACGCAGATACAGTCAGCTTCACTTAATGAGCGAGCAGGAGAAGCAGCATGCCTTTCGTCAGCGTACGCATCACCCGTGACGGCGTAACCCGGGAGCAGAAAGCCCAAGTCATCGCCGAGATCACCGAGACCTTGCAGCGCGTCCTCGGCAAGCCGCCGGAGCTGACCCACATCGTGATCGAGGAAGTCGATACCGATAACTGGGGGTATAAGGGGATTACCACGACTGAATTTCGGAAAAATCAACCGGGGTGATTGTGGGCCCGAGACTGAAAAGCCGTCCTTTGTGACGGCTTTTTTGTGGGGGCAAGGAAAGGATTGCTTACGATTCTTCGGAGATGTTCATCACGCCGATCGCAAGCTTGAGCGCTAGGCTCAGACGAGAACTCAGTACTCAGCGCCAGGTGCCGGTGGTCGGATTTACCAGGGAATGTCGAGCCTGCTGGCTCAATAACCTAACGGATGGGTTAGCATGAAGATATACAGCTACAAGGGGCTTTCAGTCCGGATCATGTTGCGTGATGAACATTGTCCACCTCATGCGCATGTGAAGGCTGGAGCGTGGAGTGCGCGATTCAAGTTCAGCTTTTGGCACAACAATGTCGAACTCTGGGACGTCATTCCGTTATCGCGCCGGCCACCCGCTGCGGTGCTTGAGGGTTTGCGTCAGTCGCTCAAACAACCTGTCCATTTGTTGCGCGCGCGTGGCATCTGGTGGCGAAAGATCGGAACGGTCTGTCTTGAAAATCAATTGTGGGATTGGCAGAGCAACGAAGTCGTTGTGGTGAAGGGAATTGTCAGTACAACCAACATGATTGGATCAGCTCACTACGAATCTGAAACGAACAAGACGCGCTTATCTCTGATAGGTATGCACGAAGTTGTGGAGATCGAGTTATGAAAACGGTAAAGGCCAAAGTTCAGGCAGACACGCCGATAACAGAACGTGGCGTGGACGAAGCCATTGAGCGGGGGAAATCACGCAGGAGCTCTGGCCTGCAAGCAACGGCGGTTACCTTCCTGGCACCGTATCTGGCGATAACCTTCGAAGATGGCGGTGGCATCTTGCTGCCCGTTGCGAATTATTCTGAGTTCGATGATTTCGAGGCCAAGGATTTTGCCGGCCTAACTGTTGGTTTCGACGGTACTGCTCTGTGTCATGAAGAAAAAGACCTGGATGTCTCTCTCGCAGGCATGATTTCGGCGAGCCAGTCTTTGATGGCCATGGCAGCCTCGGTAATTGCCTCACGCAATGGCCGACAGATTAGCAGCGCAAAATCCGAAGCCGCTCGGGCCAATGGCAGAAAAGGTGGACGTCCACGCAAGGCCGATGTCGTCCTTTGAACAGGCACAAAAAAGCCGTCGTGATGACGGCTGATTTGTTTGTGGCCTCTGCAATCACCGACGGGTCAGCAACACCCCGGATTCCATGTGATGCGTCCACGGGAACTGGTCGAACATTGCGCATCGGGTGATGCGGTGGGTGTCGTGCAGTTGGGCGATGTTGTCCGCCAGGGTTTGCGGGTTGCAGGAAATGTACAGGATGTTGTCGAAGCGTCGGGTCAGCTCGCAGGTGTCCGGGTCCATGCCGGCACGGGGCGGGTCGACGAAGACACTGCCGAACTCATAGCTCTTGAGGTCGATGCCGTGCAGGCGACGGAACGGTCGCACTTCGTTCAGCGCTTCGGTCAGTTCCTCGGCAGACAGGCGCACCAGGGTGACGTTGTCCACAGCGTTTTCACTGAGGTTGCTCAGCGCGGCATTGACCGAGGTCTTGCTGATTTCGGTCGCCAGCACTTTGCGCACGCGGGTGGCGAGCGGCAGGGTGAAGTTGCCGTTGCCGCAATACAGTTCCAGCAAATCGTCTGCGCGATCACCCAGCGCGTCGTATGCCCAGTTGAGCATCTTCTGGTTCACGGTGCCGTTTGGCTGAGTGAAGGCACCTTCGGGCTGGCGATAGCTGAAGGTGCGGCCGCCGACTTCAAGTTTCTCGACGACGTAATCGTGACCAATGACTTCGCGTTTGCCCTTCGACCGACCAATCACGCTGACGTTGAGCTCGGCAGCCAGTTTCGAGGCCGCTGTGTGCCAGTGCTCGTCCAGCGGGCGGTGGTAGCACAGGGTGATCATCGCATCGCCGGCCAGGGTGGTCAGGAACTCCACCTGAAACAGCTTGTGGCTCAGGGCGGCACTGGCTTGCCACGCGGCCTTGAGCTGCGGCATCAACTGATTGATGCGTTGGCTGGCGATCGGGAACTCTTCGATCAGGATTGGCGTGCGCTTGTCTTCCTGGGAAAACATCGCGTAGTGACGCTCACCGGCTTCGCGCCACAGGCGGAACTCGGCGCGCAGGCGGAAATTCTGCAGCGGCGAGTCGAAGACGACCGGCTCCGGTGCATCGAATGGTGCCAACAGGTCACGCAAACGCGTGACCTTGTCTTCGAGTTGGACGGCGTAGGCCTGGGAATCAAAAGTCATGCGTTGAACCAACCGAGCTTGATCACGAACAGGATCGACAGGATCACCAGCGCCGAATTCAGCTCACGGCCACGACCGGACATCAGCTTGATGGCGGTCCAGGCAATGAAACCGAAGGCGATGCCATTGGCAATGGAATAAGTAAACGGCATGGCCAGCGCGGTGATGACGACCGGCGCGGCGACGGTGATGTCGTCCCAGTCTATTTCGGCCAGGCCAGATGTCATCAATACGGCGACGAACAGCAGTGCCGGCGCCGTGGCGAACGCGGGAACGCTGGCTGCCAGCGGCGAGAAGAACAGTGCCAGCAGGAACAGGATCGCCACGACGATGGCGGTCAGGCCAGTGCGACCACCCGCACTCACGCCAGCGGCGGATTCGATGTAGCTGGTCGTGGTCGAGGTGCCCAGCAGGGAGCCGGCCATCGCGGCGGTACTGTCGGCGATCAGTGCGCGGCCCATTTTCGGCATGTGGCCATCCTTGCCCATCAATCCGGCGCGCTTGGCGACGCCGATAAGGGTGCCGGAGTTGTCGAACAGGTCGACGAACAGGAAGGCGAAGATCACGCTGACCAGACCGATGTCCAGTGCGCCCTTGATGTCCAGTTGCAGGAAAGTCGGAGCCAGCGACGGCGGCATCGACATCACGCCGCCGAACGGCGTGAAGCCCATCAGGATGGAAACAATGGTCACCACCAGAATACCGATCAGCACCGCACCACGCACGGCGAGGGCTTCAAGGGCAACAATCAGGGCGAAGCCGAGGGTCGCGAGGATCGGTGCCGGTTGTTTGAGGTCACCGAGGCCGACCATGGTCGCCTGGTTGCTGACCACGATGCCGGCGTTGTGCAGGGCGATCAGCGCCAGGAACAGGCCGATACCGGCGGCAATGGCCGAACGCAACGGCAGCGGGATACTGTTGATGATCCACTCACGGATGCGGAAGATCGACAGCAGGAAGAAGCACACGGCCGAGATGAACACCGCACCCAGCGCCACTTGCCAGGTATGGCCCATGTGCAGGACTACGGTGTAGGTGAAGAAGGCATTCAGGCCCATGCCCGGCGCAAGCGCGATCGGGTAGTTGGCAATCAGGCCCATGACCGCGGAGCCAATGGCGGCTGCCAGGCAGGTGGCGACGAACACCGCGCCCTTATCCATGCCAGTCTCGCCGAGGATGCTCGGGTTGACGAACAGGATGTAGGCCATGGCCAGGAAGGTGGTGACGCCCGCCAGAATCTCGGTCCGCACGTTGGTGTTATGTGCCTTGAGTTGAAACAGCCTTTCCAGCATGTCTGCTCCCCGTGGCGCGCCCGGCGCCGTGAATGTATCGACCTCAACAGCAAAGCACAGACCGCTGAACGCGCCTGGGAAATTACTGTGGGCCGGAAAAAGCCGCGCATCATACCAGCAGCTTGGGGTTATGGCTGCCTATGGCGGTGATCGTCGTCGATGTTTTGCGTTTAATCCAAACCAGCCATACTGCGCGCTGGTTTTTTGTGGTGGTAACGGGATGACAAAGCGTCTGGAAATCATGTCCGGTGTCTTGATGGCATTGTCGCTGGTGGCACACCCCGCGACGGCGGCACCGGCACCGCCGTTGACCGAGGTAAAGGTGCTTAAGGTCGAGTCGCCAGGCTGTGGTTTTGAGACGATTGACAAAGGGCAGGCACAGACCCGCTGCAACCACGCGGGCCCGAACATCAGGATCTACGTACTGGAAGTGGGCTACGGGCGCAGCCAGCCCCACGTCGCGCTGGATGGCTTCGAAGTGGATGGAACCCGCACGCCGGTCTGTGCTTATGACAACGGCAACCTGACCGACTGCTCGCAAAGGACCAAGGTTGTCGGCAACCTGTACATTTTCAATCTGGCGGGTAAGCAGGAGGGTACGTTCACCTTCAGCAACACTTCGATCAACGCACCGGGCAACACAATGTCGACCCAGCTTTACATCAAGTAACGACAGGGGCCCGAACAAGCGTCAGGAAAGCTGACTACGCTTTAGGAACTATTCCGTGGATTGTTCCCATGACTTTTCGAGCCTTGATTACCCTCGCCGAGGGCACCGATGACCTGCAGACCGTGACCTTGATCGATGTATTGCGCCGCGCCAAGGTCGAGGTGGTGGTCGCCAGCATCGAAGGGCGGCGCATGCTCACCTGTGCAAGAGGCACGCGCTTGACGTGCGATGCCATGCTGGTGGATTTGCTGGCCCAGCCGTTCGACCTGATAGTCCTGCCAGGCGGTGCCGTAGGGACGCAACATCTGACCGCCCACCAACCCCTGCAACAACTGATCAAGGACCAGGCCGCGGCGGGGCGCCTGTTCGCCGGTATTGCCGAAGCGCCCGCGGTAGCCCTGCAAACCTTTGGCGTACTACGCCAGCGGCGCATGACTTGCCTGCCCTCGGCCAGCCATCAACTGTCGGGCTGTACCTTCGTCGATCAACCGGTGGTGGTCGACGGCAACTGCATCACAGCCCAAGGCTCGGGTGGCGCTTTGGCATTTGCCCTGACGCTGGTGGAGCAGCTATGCGGCAAAGCCACGCGGGCGATGGTGGCGGGGGAGTTGTTGGTGTAACGAGCCTCAGGCCTTCACCTCTTCCATCGGCACATGCATCCGGTCGCGGTTGGCCAGGGTCGGGAATAGCTTCATCCAGGTCCCTGTCACCACCAACGTGCCGATACCGCCCATGACCACTGCCGGCACGGTGCCGAACCAGTGGGCGGTCAGGCCGGATTCGAATTCGCCCAACTGGTTCGAAGCGCCAATGAACAGGCCATTCACGGCGCTCACCCGGCCGCGCATTTCGTCTGGGGTTTCCAGTTGCACGAAGGATGCGCGGATCACCATGCTGATCATGTCAGCGGCGCCCAGCACCACCAGGACGGCGAGGGAAAACCAGAACGAGGTCGACAGGCCGAAGGCGATCGTCGCCACGCCGAACACGCCCACAGCGGTGAACATTACCCGCCCGACATTGCGTTCCACCGCAAATCGCGCCAGGAACAGCGACATCAGCAACGCGCCCACCGCCGGTGCCGATCGCAACAGGCCCAGCCCCCAAGGCCCGGTCAACAGAATGTCCTTGGCAAACACCGGCAGCAACGCGGTCGCACCTCCCAGCAGGACCGCGAACAGGTCAAGGGAAATGGCCCCGAGAATGTCCGGGCGACTGCGGATGAAACGGATACCCGCCAACAGTGAATCCAGTGTGGCCTTGCCCTTGTTCAGGGGCGTTTGCCGGGCGGGCAGGTTGAGCATCAGCGCGCAGGCAATGATGTACAGGATCACCGTCGGGCCATACACCCAGACGCTGCCGAAGGCGTAGAGCAAACCACCGAGTGCCGGGGCGACGATGGTTGCCGATTGCTGGGCCGATTGCGCGGCGGCCACGGCGCGGGGGAACAGTGCACTGGGCACGATGCTCGGCAGCAAGGCTTGAGTGGTCGGCATTTCGAAGGAACGTGCGGCGCCGAGCAGGAACGCGAGGATGAAGATCATTTCCCGGGTGACATGGTCGGTTGCGCTGCCGATCGCCAGCGACAAGGCGATCAGCGCTTGCAACGATTGGCAGATGGCCGCGACCTTGCGTCGATCGTAGCGATCGGCGACATGCCCGGTGTGCAGCATGAACAGTACCCGCGGTGCGAACTCCACGAGCCCGACCAGGCCAAGGTCAAGTACGTTGCCGGTCAGTTGATAGAGGTTCCAGCCAATGGCCACGGTGAGCATCTGAAAGCCGCTGGCGGTAAAGACCCGGGCCAGCCAGAAGGCGATGAAAGGGCGATGGCGACGTAACAGCAAGGGCTCTTGGCTCGGCATTTGAAGGCAAGTCTTGGAAGGGAAAGGGCGAGGTTATCACCAACCTGTAACAGGAAGTTGCCATGGGAAAAAAATTCGTTAGCCAAGCATCGATTTCGCCAGCCGTTTGCCAACTGCTCCTTGGGCATTCATTTCAATCTGTTTCTGAAGCCGTGAGGCAACTTGTCACGCGGCAAAAGACCACGCGGGTCAACCTCGCAAATGGGACTACTCTTTCATCGTTGCTTGATCCAGATCAAAACCCACAAAAGGAATTGATCCGGCGGCCGGTTGGCCAGACTCCCTGCGTTGTGATGCGTACAAAAAAAGAACAAATAGAGATTCGCCACACTCCATATCCGTGGGGGCCGTGGGTGCAGGCTTCGAGCCCGCAGCCGTACTACCTGACAGAGGAAAACTTATGTTCGGTTTAGAGGCACTTGATCTCGCCCGAATTCAGTTCGCGTTCACTATCTCGTTCCACATCCTGTTCCCAGCCATCACCATCGGCCTGGCGAGTTACCTGGCGGTACTCGAAGGCTTGTGGCTGAAAACCCATAACGACACCTACCGCGACCTCTACCATTTCTGGTCGAAGATCTTTGCCGTCAACTTCGGCATGGGTGTGGTCTCGGGACTGGTCATGGCCTATCAGTTCGGCACCAACTGGAGCCGTTTCTCGGACTTCGCCGGCTCGGTGACCGGGCCGCTGCTGACCTATGAAGTGCTTACGGCTTTCTTCCTCGAAGCCGGATTCCTCGGCGTCATGCTGTTCGGCTGGAACAAGGTCGGGCGCGGCTTGCACTTCTTCGCCACGGTCATGGTTGCCATCGGCACGCTGATCTCGACCTTCTGGATTCTCGCCTCCAACAGCTGGATGCAGACCCCGCAGGGCTTTGAAATCGTCAATGGCCAGGTCATTCCGACCGACTGGCTGGCGGTGATCTTCAACCCGTCTTTCCCTTATCGCCTGATGCACATGGCCACGGCGGCCTTCGTTGCGACAGCATTCTTCGTCGGCTCCTCGGCGGCCTGGCACCTCTTGCGCGGCAAGGACAACCCGGCAATCCGCAAGATGTTGTCCATGGCGATGTGGATGGCACTGATCGTCGCGCCGATCCAGGCCGTTATAGGGGACTTCCATGGTCTCAACACGCTGAAACATCAGCCGGCAAAAATCGCTGCGATCGAGGGGCATTGGGAGAACCACGGAAACGAGGCGACTCCGCTGATCCTGTTCGGCTGGCCGGACATGAAGGAGGAGAAAACCAAGTTCGCCGTCGAGATTCCGTACCTGGGCAGCCTGATCCTGACTCACTCGCTGGACAAGCAGGTGCCGGCGCTCAAGGAGTTTCCACCCGAGGACCGACCGAATTCGACCATTGTGTTCTGGTCGTTCCGGATTATGGTCGGCCTGGGGTTCCTGATGATCTTCACCGGTCTGTGGAGCCTGTGGCTGCGTAAACGCGACACGCTCTACACCTCGCGGCCGTTCCTTTACCTGGCGTTGTGGATGGGGCCGTCCGGCCTGATTGCGATTCTCGCGGGCTGGTTCACCACTGAAATCGGCCGTCAGCCTTGGGTAGTCTACGGATTGATGCGCACGGCGGACGCGTCTTCAAACCATAGCGTGATGCAGATGAGCATCACCCTGATCCTGTTCGTCGTGGTGTATTTCGCCCTGTTCGGTGCTGGCCTCGGCTACATGATGCGCCTGGTGCGCAAGGGGCCGAAGATCGACGAAGGCAAGGAAACCACTGAGGGTGGCCCCGGCAAGAAACGCACACCCGCTCGTCCTTTGTCCGCAGCCGACGACGAGCAAGCCGATGCCGACCCCATCGTGACCAAGGAGATTTGAATCATGGGTATTGATCTTCCGCTGATCTGGGCCGTGATCATCATCTTCGGCATCATGATGTACGTGGTCATGGATGGATTTGACCTGGGCATCGGCATTCTCTTTCCGTTCATTCCCGGCAAGACCGACCGCGACGTCATGATGAACACCGTGGCCCCGGTCTGGGACGGCAACGAAACCTGGCTGGTACTGGGTGGTGCGGCATTGTTCGGGGCTTTCCCGCTGGCCTATTCGGTGGTGCTCTCAGCGTTGTATCTACCGCTGATTTTCATGCTGATCGGGCTGATTTTCCGCGGCGTGGCGTTCGAGTTTCGCTTCAAGGCCAAGGATGACAAGCGTCACCTGTGGGACAAGGCGTTCATCGGTGGCTCGATTGCCGCAACGTTCTTCCAGGGTGTGGCATTGGGGGCATTCATCGATGGCTTGCCGGTGGTAGACCGGCAGTTTGCCGGCGGCTCGCTGGATTGGCTGACACCCTTCACCCTGTTCTGCGGCGCTGCACTGGTGGTCGCGTATGCGCTACTGGGTTGTACCTGGCTGATCATGAAGACCGAGGGCAAGTTGCAGGAACAGATGCACGACTTGGCGCGACCCTTGGCGTTCGTGTTGTTGGCGGTGATCGGTATCGTCAGCATCTGGACCCCTCTGGCTCACGCCGAAATCGCCGCCCGCTGGTTTACCTTGCCCAACCTGTTCTGGTTCCTGCCCGTGCCGATCCTGGTGTTGGTGACGCTCTATGGCCTGATCCGTGCCGTGGCCCGCAACGCGCACTACACGCCATTCCTGCTGACACTGGTGCTGATCTTCCTCGGCTACAGCGGCCTGGGGATCAGCCTGTGGCCGAACATCGTGCCGCCGTCGATCTCTATCTGGGACGCTGCAGCACCACCGCAAAGCCAAGGCTTCATGCTGGTGGGCACGTTGTTCATCATCCCGTTCATCCTGGGCTACACCTTCTGGAGCTATTACGTGTTCCGCGGCAAGGTTACCCATGAAGACGGATACCACTAGTCACGCACCCGCGTTGGCGTCGGCCACGGCGCCATCGATCGCAAGGAGATCGAAGCAATGACCGGTAAACATTCCCTGCGCGACATTGAGCAAGCCGAAAAAAAACCGCTGTGGCAGCGGCTCGGCTGGTTGGCCATGATCTGGGCTGGCAGCGTCGGTGCGCTGTTCATCGTGGCCAGCCTGATGCGGATGTTCATGAGTGCCGCAGGCCTCAGCACTCCCTGAAACAATCGACATCCCATCGCGCAGCCTCAGGTGCGCAAGAAAAACCCTCCCGAGCGGGAGGGTTTTTCTTGCGCGTTATTTGCGCGCCTTGAGGATCACGAATTTCGGGGTGGCTGCCACTTGCTCGACCCCGCGGAACAACCGCGCCAATTTGCTGTGATAGCCCAAATGACGGTTGCCGACGATGTACAGCGCTCCGCCCACCACCAGCGCCTCCCGGGCCTGCTGGAACATCCGCCAGGCCAGGAAATCACCGACGACCTGTTGTTGGTGAAACGGTGGATTGCACAGCACCACATCCAGCGACTGGGGTTCCTGCCCCGCCAGGCCATCGCCGGCCCGCACGATCACTTCCCGCTCACCCAGCGTGGCGCGCCAGTTCTCGGCGGCCGATTGCACTGCCATGAAGGATTCGTCTACCAGCGTGTAGTGCGCTTGCGGGTTTTGCAGGGCGCTGGCGATGGCTAGCACGCCGTTACCGCAACCGAGATCGGCGACCCTTGCGCTGCCGAGGTTCTTCGGCAAATGCGGCAAGAAGGCTCGCGTACCGATGTCCAGGCCTTCACGGCAGAACACGTTGGCATGATTGATCAGTTCGATCGCAGGCTCATCGAGTCGATAGCGGGTCGGGTAGGGGGATATAACCGTGGCTTTGGCTTGAGCCGTGGCGATCAACAGACGGGCTTTCTTTACCGCCAGCGAGGCTTGCACCGGGCCGATATAGCGTTCGAGCAGATCGCCGGCTGCGCGCGGCAGATGCTTGATCATTGCCCCGGCAATCACCTGGGCGCCCGGCGCCAATTGGCCTTGCAGGCGGATCAGTTGTTCTTCCAGTAAGGCCAGGGTCTTCGGCACCCGGAGCAGGACCCTGTCGAATGGCCCGGTGAACGGTTCGCTGGCCGGTACGTGAGGCACAGCGTCAAATGTCAGGCCATTACGGGCCAGGTTCTTTTCCAGGCCCTGCAAGGCCAGGAACGAATCACCGCTGCTGGTCACATTGACCTTGCCTGCCAGGCTGACGGCCAATGCACCAAAACTGTCGTTCAGCACGAGTACCCGCGTATTCGCCGCGGGCAGTTGTTCAGCCAGGTGATTGAGCAGGTACTCATCTGCAGCATCAAAGGCTTGCAGTGGTTCGTTTTGCTGTTCGGGCTGGCGGATCAGGTCGAGCTGGGCGAACGGGGTTTCGAGCAAGGGCATCGGGCAGGAGACTCTGATAGATGGACAAAGATGTTCCGCGGCCCTGAGGCGTTGTTGCGGGTGGGACCTTGCGAGTGAACGGCGGCATGACTTTTTACACGTCATCACTCAAGGGGGGTGTAAATGTTACGTTTTTTTCTTTTGGATTACTCGCAGGTTTTGTGATCAGCGCATCGCACCGCTGCCGAGATAACCGGCCTTGACCGCGGCAATGACGGCTGAAATCTTGTTGTTGACACCCAATTTGTCAATCGCACTCTGCACATGGAAATTGATGGTACGTGCACTGAGATTGAGGATCCTGGCGCTTTCCTCGGCCGTCTTTCCATCGGCGGCCAGTTTCAGCACGTCAATTTCCCGCAGCGACAAATGGGCGACAGTCAATTTTGGGCAGACCTTGGGAAGCGTTTTTACAACCAATGCATGCAGATGCCGGCCCATGAAGACGGAAAAGCCGAGCGTCTCGTACAGCTCAAATGCACTGATTGGACAATGGCTCCTGGCCAGGCTCAGGATGCTGCACAAACCGCTTTCATCGTCATGTACCGATTGCGACCAGCCATGCTGGAGTCCTTGCAACCCAAGCGCTTCCCACATCGATGGGATCTTGGAAAAAAGCTCTTCACTCCAAAGGATGGGCAGCATGGATTGATTGCAATAAGCCACTATTGGGTCGATATCTCTGAGTTGTTTCTCTTCATATTCGTTATTCCAGCTGGCGGGGTAATTATTGAATTTGAGTGTCTTTGTCTTGTCCGGTTTGGTTATATAAGTTGCTGAAAATTCGAAATATTTATATCCAATATTTTTTGCGAGGCTGAGTGACCCTTGGTAAGCGATGTCGATTTCAGTTGCGCTGGCTATCTGATTTAGCTGTGATTCCTTCCACCTTTCCATTTTTCAACTCCAATGTGTATTCACTCGAGTGCTTGATTCATGCCCAATAGGATCGGAGTGTAGGATTTTTCTTACGGCGCCGTGAGAACTTTTTTGTCCTAGATGAAGTTGTGACAAAGGGTGTGGGTTCTAAAGAGAAGTTTGTGTGAAAGATGGTTGTTAAATGTCGATGTTAATATATTGGCGTCCTGGCTAGCGGTTATTAACTGGTTAGTTAGGGAGGGGTGAGGCGGCTTGTATATCTATGTATTCGATATTGCTGCTTTAAAGACACTACAAATCGCCGGTGTTTCTGGGTGCCGCTTTGCGAGACACTGCGGCTATGTGTTGAAGGAGCACCCCATGACCGCCAGTGAAGAGAAATTTACCCGCCAGACCTTGCTCGACGTCCAGCCATTGACGCCGAACCTGTTCACCCTGCGCGCCACGCGGGATGCAGGTTTTCGCTTTCGCGCAGGGCAATTCGCCCGGCTGGGTGTGATCAAGGCTGATGGCAGTACGGTGTGGCGTGCCTATTCGATGGTGTCTTCACCCTACGACGAGTTTCTCGAGTTCTTTTCCATTGTCGTACCCGGCGGTGAATTCACCAGCGAGCTCAGTCGGCTGGGCATCGGCGATACGCTGTTGGTCGATCGACAGGCGTTCGGGTACCTGACACTCGACCGCTTCGTCGATGGGCGTGATTTGTGGTTGTTATCCACCGGTACAGGTCTGGCGCCGTTTCTATCGATCCTGCAGGACTTCGAGGTATGGGAAAGATTCGAGCGAATCATCCTGGTGTACAGCGTCCGGGAGACCAGGGAGCTGGCTTATCAAGCGCTAATCGCTGGCTTGGCACAGCGTGACTATTTGAAGGCATTTGCCCACAAATTACAGCTGATCAACACTGTGACCCGCGAGCGGCTCCCAGGCGCCCTCAACGGACGGATCACCACCTTGATTGAAAACGGCGAACTGGAGCGGGCGGCTGGCGTGGCGCTGACACCAGAACATTCCCGAGTGATGTTGTGCGGAAACCCGCAAATGATCGATGACACGCGCAAATTGCTCAAGCAGCGCGATATGCACTTGAGCCTCAGCCGGCGGCCAGGTCAGGTGGCAGTGGAAAATTTCTGGTAAAAAAAAACGGCGCCTTGCAAGCGCCGTTTGATTCAGGGTCGATTGTTCTGGGCCCGGAGCAAATCGCGAATCTCACCGAGCAACTCTTCTTCCTTGGTCGGAACCGGCGGCAGGGTGGGTGCGACGGCTTCTTCGCGCTTGAGGCGGTTGATGGCCTTGATGCCCATGAAGATCGCAAAGGCGACGATGACGAAGTCGATCAGGGTCTGGATGAATTTACCGTACGCCAGGACCACCGCAGGAACATCGCCTTGGGCAGCCTTGAGCGTAATGGCCAGGTCACTGAAGTCCACGCCGCCGATCAGCAAGCCAATGGGAGGCATGATCACATCGCCGACAAACGACGTCACGATCTTGCCGAAAGCAGCGCCGATGATGATACCGACGGCCATGTCGATCACATTGCCTTTGACCGCGAAGGCCTTGAACTCGTTTAACACGCCCATAGGTCATTTCCTTGTTACAGATGAGGTTGGTGAACGCAGTGTAAATCAGCAAATCGCATCCTGCTCGAAACGACTGCGTGCGAGGTTCGCCTGCAAAGGACCGGACCTTTGGCAAAAAGTTTACAAAATGCCGGTTATCCATGCGCAATCATTGCTTCTCGGCCGCTTCTCGGATTTGGTGATCTGGCGAGTGACTGGCGAGAAAGACTTAATGATTTGCGCTGTGTGATTTACCTTTGAATATTGCGACGCCTGTCATCTGGTTGCCATTTTTTAGACGGGTGTTTCCATTTGATAAAATCACTCGGCACCAAAAGCAGATGACAAGATTCGTGTGGCGATTTTCAACAAGCTGTTGTTGTACGTTTAAGTCGTTAATGGTTAGTGTTTGTACAGGTTTTTCTGCGCTTATTAACGGGAAGGAAGGTGTTTTTGGTTTTTGTGTATAAGTAACTAGTGCTTGGTACTTAGATTGTGTGTAGTTATAGATGTGTGCTTGAGTCGTGTCGAGCAAGTTTGGAAGCGTTGATTTGAAACTTATTCATTCAAGACAGGCCGTCATCGATCGTAACGCACCGAGGCGGCTGACCTGAGCTATCATCGCGGTTTTTGCCGGGAGTTCAGATGGCCAAGGCCAAGCGCATGTACGGCTGCACCGAGTGCGGCTCAACCTTTCCCAAGTGGGCCGGACAATGTGGTGAGTGCGGCGCCTGGAACACACTCACCGAAACCATGGTGGAGAGCGGCGGGGCAGCGGCACCCAGCGGTCGCACTGGCTGGACCGGTCAGCAGGCGCAAATCAAGACCTTGGCTGAAGTCAGTGTCGAGGAGGTCCCGCGTTTTTCCACGGCTTCCAGTGAGCTTGACCGGGTGCTCGGTGGTGGCCTGGTGGATGGCTCGGTGGTGCTGATCGGCGGTGATCCCGGAATTGGCAAATCCACCATTCTGTTGCAAACCTTGTGCAATCTCGCCAAGAGCATGCCGGCACTGTATGTCACGGGTGAAGAGTCGCAGCAACAGGTGGCCATGCGTGCCCGACGCCTGGGGCTGCCACAGGATCAGCTGCGGGTCATGACCGAAACCTGCATAGAAACCATCATTGCCACCGCCCGGGTGGAGAAGCCCCGGGTCATGGTGATCGACTCGATCCAGACGATTTTCACCGAGCAACTGCAATCTGCACCGGGCGGTGTGTCCCAGGTTCGTGAAAGTGCGGCGCTGTTGGTGCGGTACGCCAAGCAGAGTGGCACCGCGATTTTCCTGGTGGGGCATGTGACCAAGGAGGGTGCGCTGGCGGGGCCCCGGGTACTGGAGCACATGGTCGACACCGTGTTGTATTTTGAAGGCGAATCAGACGGGCGCCTGCGCTTGTTGCGGGCGGTTAAAAACCGTTTCGGCGCGGTTAACGAACTGGGCGTGTTCGGCATGACCGACAAGGGCCTGAAAGAAGTCTCCAATCCTTCGGCTATTTTTCTGACCCGCGCGCAGGAAGAAGTCCCGGGCAGTGTGGTCATGGCGACATGGGAAGGCACACGGCCGATGCTGGTGGAAGTCCAGGCACTGGTAGATGACAGTCACCTGGCCAATCCACGCCGGGTAACGCTGGGCCTGGACCAGAACCGATTGGCAATGTTGTTGGCCGTCTTGCATCGGCACGGCGGCATACCCACCCACGATCAGGATGTATTTCTCAACGTGGTCGGAGGGGTGAAGGTACTGGAAACGGCATCTGACCTGGCATTGATGGCAGCCGTCATGTCCAGTTTGCGCAACCGGCCGCTGCCCCATGATCTGCTGGTGTTCGGTGAGGTCGGCCTTTCCGGCGAAGTGCGGCCGGTGCCAAGCGGTCAGGAGCGCCTGAAGGAAGCGGCAAAGCATGGCTTCAAACGTGCCATCGTGCCCAAGGGCAATGCGCCGAAAGAGCCGCCTGCGGGTTTGCAGATCATCGCGGTCACCCGTCTGGAGCAGGCCCTCGACGCCCTCTTCGAATAACACCAATCCCCTGTAGGAGCGAGCATGTCGAATCGTCGCACCGTCGCGATGGTCGTTAATGATAACGCTGGGAACCTGGCACCCCGCAGCGTTCTTGAGTCCATCGCGAGCATGCTCGCTCCTACAGGGGGCATTCAGATTTCGATGAGCGCGCCCAGTTCGCGTTCAAGCTCGTGCGGATCGCCCAGATTGAATTCAATCAATCGCCGCAGGCGTTCAATGGACTCCAGGCTGATGTGCCTGCACACGAAACCCAATTGACCATGGTCTTCATGGGTCAATTGCACATCCATCGCAATGTGGTTGTCTTCGCTCAAATGTATGTCGACAGAAAAATCCTGCTGCGCGTTGCCAAGCCACGGCTCCGGTCGCTCGATCAGCAAGCCCTTGAGCGACAGATCGATCAGCTTCACCGGCCAGGTGAACGCTCCTTGGCTCAGATCGGTTCTGGCATCGAACGCAATACGTTTGAAGCGGCGACGTTCGGAAGGGTGCTCGCTCATGGCGCGATCCTCGGAAATGTACGCTGACTATAGACTGGCCTTGCAAAAGGCTGCCAGCGCCGGCAGGTGTCTAGACCAATGTCAGGGTATGGCCTTTGCTGTCAGGCGAGCTAAACTCGAGGTGGCTGTCTTTCTTGTCCACTCTGGCTGGAATAATAAAATGAAAAATAATAATAGCCCGCTACGCCACTTACCCTGGCTGCTGCTGGCAATCGTTGGGGCGTGCGCCCTGGGCGTGGTGGCACTGCGCCGAGGTGAGGCGATCAACGCTTTGTGGATTGTGGTCGCTTCCGTGGCCATCTATCTGGTTGCGTATCGTTACTACAGTCTGTTTATCGCTAACAATGTCATGCAACTCGATGCGCGACGGGCTACCCCGGCCGTGCTCAACAATGACGGTCTGGATTATGTCCCGACCAACAAGCATATTCTCTTCGGTCACCACTTTGCGGCCATCGCTGGCGCGGGGCCGCTGGTCGGTCCGGTACTGGCGGCGCAGATGGGCTACCTGCCCGGCACGCTGTGGCTGATTGCCGGCGTGGTGCTGGCCGGTGCCGTGCAGGACTTCATGGTCCTGTTCATGTCCACCCGCCGCAACGGTCGCTCCCTGGGCGACATGGTCCGCGAAGAAATGGGCCGCATCCCCGGCACCATCGCGCTGTTCGGCTGCTTCCTGATCATGATCATCATCCTCGCGGTGCTGGCACTGATCGTGGTCAAGGCCCTGGCCGAGAGCCCGTGGGGGATCTTCACGGTGATGGCGACCATCCCGATCGCGATGTTCATGGGCATCTACATGCGCTACATCCGCCCGGGTCGCATCGGCGAAATTTCGGTTATCGGCGTGCTGTTGCTGCTGGGGTCGATCTGGCTCGGTGGGCAGATCGCCGCAGACCCGGTGTGGGCCAAGGCCTTTACCTTCACCGGTGTGCAGATTACCTGGATGCTGATTGGTTACGGTTTCGTGGCAGCCTCTTTGCCGGTCTGGCTGATCCTGGCTCCGCGTGACTACCTGTCGACCTTCCTCAAGATCGGTACCATCGTCGCCTTGGCGATCGGCATCCTGATCACCATGCCTGAGCTGAAAATGCCGGCGCTGACCCAGTTCATCGATGGCACGGGGCCGGTCTGGAAGGGCGGTCTGTTCCCGTTCCTGTTCATCACGATTGCCTGTGGCGCGGTCTCGGGTTTCCATGCACTGATTTCCTCGGGCACCACGCCGAAGCTGTTGGATAACGAGGTCAACGCCCGTTACATCGGGTACGGCGGCATGCTGATGGAGTCCTTCGTGGCGATCATGGCCATGGTCGCGGCCTCGGTGATCGAGCCAGGCGTGTACTTTGCCATGAACAGCCCGGCGGCCGTGGTCGGCGGTGATGTGGTGGCCGTGGCGACCACGGTCAGCAACTGGGGTTTTGCGATTACTCCCGAAGCCCTGCAAGCGGTGGCCAAGGACATCGGTGAAACCACCATCCTGGCCCGTGCCGGCGGTGCGCCGACCCTGGCCGTGGGTATCGCGCAGATCCTGCACAGTGTGCTGCCGGGTGAAAACACCATGGCGTTCTGGTACCACTTCGCGATCCTGTTCGAAGCACTGTTCATCCTGACCGCGGTGGACGCCGGTACCCGTGCCGGGCGTTTCATGCTTCAGGACTTGCTCGGTTCCTTCGTGCCGGCGCTGAAACGTACCGAGTCCTGGGCAGCCAACTTCCTCGCCACCGCCGGTTGCGTGGCCATGTGGGGCTGGTTGCTGTACCAGGGCGTGATCGATCCGCTGGGCGGCATCAACACCTTGTGGCCATTGTTCGGCATTTCCAACCAGATGCTGGCTGGTATCGCGCTGATGCTCGGCACCGTGGTGCTGATCAAGATGAAGCGTCAGCGCTACGTTTGGGTCACCATGCTGCCTGCCGTGTGGTTGCTCATCTGTACCACCACCGCTGGCTTCATCAAGCTGTTCGACGCCAACCCGGCCATTGGCTTCCTGTCGCTGGCGAAAAAATACAGCGATGCGCTGGCCAATGGCCAGATCCTCGCCCCGGCCAAGGACATCACTCAGATGCAGCACGTGATCTTCAACGCCTACACCAACGCCACGCTGACCGCGCTGTTCCTGTTCGTGGTGTTCAGCATCCTGTTCTATGCGCTAAAGGTTGGTATTGCCGCCTGGGGTAAAAAAGAGCGTACGGATAAAGAATCGCCGTTCCAGGCGCTGCCGGATGCATAACCAGAGGACTGCAGCATGTTCAATGACCTGAGTCGCCTCGGTAAATACCTCGGTCAGGCTGCGCGCCTGATGGTCGGCATGCCCGACTACGACAATTACGTCGAGCACATGCAAAGCAAGCACCCGGACAAACCGGTGATGAGCTACGAGGCGTTCTTTCGCGAGCGCCAAGAGGCTCGCTACGGTGGCAAGGGTGGGCCGAAGTGCTGTTGATTAAACAGCCAGGTTGACGCAATACCCTGTGGGAGCGGGCTTGCTCGCGAAAGCGGTGTGTCATTCAGCATTCATGTCGGCTGACACGACCTCTTCGCGAGCAAGCCCGCTCCCACATCTGTTTTGTGTTTTTCTTTCATTTCATTACGACAGGAGATTTAGCGTGTCCTCTCCAATCCCGGTCACGATCCTCAGCGGCTTCCTCGGCGCAGGTAAAACCACGCTGTTGCGCTACCTGCTCAAAGCCGAGCACGGCCTGAAAATCGCCGTGATCGAAAACGAATTCAGTGACGCCGGTATCGACACCCAGCTGTTGGGCGACGAACCGGTACAGGTCATGACGCTGGCCAACGGCTGCGTCTGTTGCACCATTCACACCGACCTGACCAAGGCCTTGTACCTGCTGCTCGAACGCCTCGACAGCGGCGAGATCGCCTTTGATCGCCTGGTGATCGAATGCACCGGCCTCGCCGACCCGGCTCCGGTGGCACAAACGTTCTTCATCGACGAGGAGTTGCGCGAGCGCTACATCCTCGACGGCATCATCACGTTGGTGGACGCGGCACACGCCGAACAGCACCTGACCCAGACCATCGCCCAGGCGCAGATCGGTTTCGCCGATCGGCTGTTGGTAAGCAAGCGTGATCTGGTGGACGAACCTGCATTCACGGCGTTAAGTGAACGCCTGACCCGTATCAACCGGCGTGCGCCGATCCGTGTGGTCGACCACGGCAAGATCGATCTGGCCGAACTGCTTGACGTGCGTGGGTTCAATCTCAACGCCGATCTGGGCGGCGGCGTGAGTTTGCGCCCAGTGAGCCAGGCCCCATCCATCGACCGTATTTCCAGCCTGGTGTTGCGCACCGAAAAACCGCTGGATATCGACAAACTCAGCGAGTTCATGAACGAACTGCTGGAGGACCACGGCAAGCAACTGCTGCGCTACAAAGGCGTGTTGAACATCCTCGGCGAACCGCGGCGCATGGTGTTTCAGGGCGTGTTGAAGCTTTACGGTTTCGACTGGGACACGGAGTGGGCGGCCGATGAAACCCGGGAAAGCGTGATCGTGTTCATTGCCGATGATTTGCCGCAGGAAAAGATTCGCCAAGGTTTCGCGCGAGTAGCGGCGAGTTAACCGGCAACACGCTTCTGGCTGCAGAGCGGTTGAGCGTTCAGCAATACCGCTTCCAGATGATCCAGGTGTCGGTCCAGTAACATAACTGCCTTCGCGGCGTCCCTGCGCGTTAACGCATCCACTATTTGCTCATGCAGATGCCATGCGCAATAGTCCTCCAACGCAACATCAAATTGAGCAATCGCCAACGAGACCAGTGGCACCAGGCTGCTGAGAAAATGCGCTAGAGGTGCGTTACCCGCCATCTCTGCCAATTGCAGATGAAACTCCCCTGACAAACGAATCGCTGGGCCTCGCTCGGTGCATTGGCGCTCGCTATCGACCAGTGTCCGCAGGCGCTCCAGGACAAGCGGGCAGGGGCGCTGGCAGGCCAGCCTCACCAGCATGAGTTCGGTCAGTCGCCGGGCGTGCAAGGCCTGCCGGGTTTGCTCTACATTCAGCTGCGCGACGCGAGGACGGTGGTTGGCTCGCAGGACAATGACTTGCTGGTGGGAGAGTCGCGTCAGCACGCCACGAATGTCGCTGCGTCGAACACCAAACACCTGCGCCAGGCTTTCTTCGGTAAAGCGACTGGTGGTGTCGAGGCGCTGTTCGAGAATGGCATCGAGCACCCGTGAGTACAGATCCTCTACCGCCGGGGCAAAGGGCAGGGCAACAAGAGTCTGTGGCGAGGCGAAGCTGTTCATGGCCTGTCTCCAATTTGAAGCGGATTCAACTGCCGAGGTTGTCGTCCGGAATATTCAGTTCGATGCCCATGCGCTGGCCTTCGCGCAAAATGTGCCGGCGCATCTCGGCGCTGGCCTGGGCACTGTTCTTGCTGCGGATCGCGCGCACCACCGCTTCGTTTTCTTCAAGGCGTTCAGCCAGGTGCTCCGGGGAGTTGCGCAACACGTCGGCGCTCTGCTTCAGGGCATTGCTGGTCTGCTGGACCACGCTCTGGAAAATCGGATTCGACGTCAGCGTGAACAGCTCTTCATGGAACGCGATGTAGGCATTCACGCCGGCCTCGCTGTCATTGGCTTCCAGGGCTTCACGCATGTCCATCAGGGTCAGGCGCAGTTGCCCGACTTCCTTGCTGCTGATGGATTGCGCCACCCGGCCGACGATGAATGGCTCAAGGGTGTAGCGAAGTTGCAAAACGTCTTCCAAGCTCGCCCCGGCCACTGCGCTGTCGTGGCTTTGGCTGTCGCTGAGATTCGCGTCCAGCACCACCACGCCTTTGCCCGGCATGGAGCGCACCAGGCCGAGGGTTTCCAGGACGATGACGGCTTCGCGCAGGCTCGGGCGGCTGATGCCCAGTTGTTCGGCCAGTTCACGCTGCCCCGGGAGCATTTCGCCGGAGCGCCACTGACCGCGGGCCAGTGCGGCCCGAAGCTTTTCTACGACTGAATTTACAACGGTCGATGAGGTAATCACTGTTTGCTCCATGAGCATCTATAGCGTTGTTGGCCGTGCCTGCCCGAAAGCAGGCACGGCGTTTGTTCAAAATTCCTGCTGATGGGCCGGGGTCACCGGTTTTCTCGGCTGGAAGGTATAACCCACCTGGCCGGAAAGCACCTTGTTCGCCCGCTGCACATCGATGTCCTTTTCCCAGCGAGCAATGGCCACGGTCGCCACGCAATTGCCGATCAGGTTGGTCAGCGCCCGTCCGATGCCCATGAACCAGTCCACTGCCAGCACCAATACCAGGCCCACCACCGGAATCGCCGGAATCGCCGTCAGGGTGGCTGCCAAAATGACCAGCGCCGAACCCGGAATGCCGTGCGCGCCCTTGGAGGTGATCAGTGACACCAGCAGAATCGTTAGCAGGTCGGTCATCGCCAGCGGCGTGCCGGTGGCATTGGCGATGAACACAATGGCCAGGGTCAGGTAGATCGAAAAACCGTCGAGGTTGAATGAATACCCGGTTGGAATCACCAGCCCGACCGTCGAGCTGCCGATGCCCAGATGCTCCAGCTTGCGCATGATTTGTGGTAGCACGGCATCGGACGAAGCGGTCCCCATGACGATCAACAGTTCTTCGCGCAGGTACTTGAGCAGCGGCCACATCCGCAGGCCGGACAGGCGCATCACCAGGCCTAGAATCAACGCGACGAAGGCCACGCAGGTCAGGTAGAACAAACCGACCAGGCTACCCAGGTGCTGCAGTGAATCCAGGCCATATTTGCTGGTGGTGAAGGCGATTGCGCCGAACACACCGATCGGCGCCAGTCGCACGATCATGCCCATGATGCGGAAGATCACGTGGCTGAGTTCATTGATCAGTCGCGAAATACCGGAGGCGGCTTCGCCCACCAGATTCAACGCACTGCCAAACAGCACCGAAAACAGCAGCACTTGCAGGATATTGTTGTCCGCGAAGGCACCTATTACAGAGGTCGGGATCAGGTCCATCAGGAACTGCGTGGTGGTGTGCATGTGCTGGCCACGTTGGGCGATATCGCCCATGTCTGCGGCAGAAAGCTGATCCAGATGAATGTTCGCGCCGCTGCCGATTCCAGTAGTGAAGGCGAATACCAGGCCGATCACCAACGCAATGGTGGTGAGGATTTCAAAGTAGATCACTGATTTCAGGCCGATGCGGCCGACCTTCTTAAGGTCGCCGGCACCGCTGATACCGCTAACCACTACGCAGAACACAATCAGGCCGATGAGCATTTTGATCAGCTTGATAAAACCGTCACCAAGGGGTTTGAGCTGAGCGGAATATTCGGGAAGGGTCAGCCCGCAGACGATGCCGAGCACCAGTCCGAGAACCACTTGGAGGAAGATTGAACGCGAGCACCATCTGAGCATGGGAGGAATCCTGGTCGGTGTCCTGGCTGCCGTGCGCGTCGCGCATCAGATTCAGGACTTAATTATTGTGGTCTTACCGGTATGTCCAGTGCAGGCGCAGTCTACGCTGGGTTTTTTCAAGATTACAAGGGGAAATCGTAAAATTGGCATGACCGGTCTGACCAGTTGTGCCGATCCTATTGAAAATCAAAAGATCGCAGCCTTCGGCAGCTCCTACGGAACCTGCGTACACCTGTGATTTCGCGAAATTACGCTACCTCTGTAGGAGCTGCCGAAGGCTGCGATCTTTTGATCTTTATGACGGACAAAAAAAACCGGCCATCTCTGGCCGGTTTTTTTGACCGCGGTTTAGCGGTGCAATTAAGCGCCGTATACCGGCAGCTTCTTGCAGATAGCCTTGACCTTCTCACGAACGGCATCGATCACCGCTTCGTTGTTCAGGTCTGCCAGGATGTCGCAGATCCAGCCGGCCAGTTCCTTGCACTCTGCTTCCTTGAAGCCGCGAGTGGTCACAGCCGGAGTGCCGAAGCGCAGGCCGGAGGTGACGAACGGGGAGCGAGGGTCGTTTGGCACGGAGTTCTTGTTCACGGTGATGAACGCTTTGCCCAGGGCGGCGTCGGCATCTTTACCGGAGATTTCCTGCTTGATCAGCGACAGCAGGAACAGGTGGTTTTCAGTACCGCCGGAAACCACGTCGAAACCGCGCTCGATGAACACGCTGGCCATGGCCTGGGCGTTTTTCACCACTTGTTGCTGGTAAGCCTTGAACTCAGGTTGCAGCGCTTCCTTGAAGCAAATCGCTTTAGCGGCGATCACGTGCTCCAGTGGGCCACCCTGGGCACCCGGGAATACCGCGGAGTTCAGCTTCTTCTCGATGTCGGCGTTGGCGCGAGCCAGGATCAGGCCGCCACGTGGACCGCGCAGGGTCTTGTGGGTGGTGGTGGTCACCACGTCAGCGAATGGCACCGGGTTCGGGTAGACGCCAGCGGCGACCAGACCGGCCACGTGGGCCATGTCGACGAACAGGTAGGCACCCACCTTGTCGGCGATTTCACGGAAGCGTGGGAAGTCGAGGATCTGCGAGTAGGCAGAGAAACCGGCCACGATCATTTTCGGCTTGTGCTCAACGGCCAGGCGCTCGACTTCGTCGTAGTCGATCAGGCCATTGGCGTCGATGCCGTACTGGATGGCGTTGTACAGCTTGCCGGAGGACGAAACACTGGCACCGTGGGTCAGGTGACCACCGTGGGCCAGGCTCATGCCCAGGATGGTGTCGCCAGCCGACAGCAGGGCCAGGTAAACGGCGCTGTTGGCTTGCGAACCGGCGTGCGGTTGAACGTTGGCGTAATCGGCACCGAACAGTTCTTTGGCTCGATCAATTGCAAGCTGCTCGACGATGTCAACGTACTCGCAACCACCGTAGTAGCGCTTGCCCGGGTAGCCTTCGGCGTACTTGTTGGTCAATACCGAGCCTTGAGCTTCCATCACCGCAGGGCTGGTGTAGTTTTCCGAAGCGATCAGCTCAATGTGCTCTTCCTGGCGCTGAGCTTCTTGCTCCATGGCGGCAAAGAGATCGGCGTCGTACTTGGCAATAGTCAAATCACGGCTGAACATGGCGGTCCTCAAGGATCGGGGGCGGAAAAGGGGGGCATTCTAACCCAATGGCTTTTGGAAGGCATATGAAACGACATCATGTCGCAGACAAGTGGGCTTCATGACGGGATCAGCGGTGAATGGGCCGGCCTCTTCGCGAGCAGGCTCGCTCCCACAGTGGATCTTGAGCGTTCAATGATTTTGTGTACACCCAAGAAACCCTGTGGGAGCGAGCCTGCTCGCGAAGGGGCCGCCCGCGTCACCACACAATGTCAGTCGAACATGAAGAGGGCATCATTGCTGAATTGCCCTTCAAAGGTGTGGGCCGGCATCGGCCGGCCAAACAGGTAACCCTGGACCTCATCGCAACCGTGTTCACGCAGGAAATCCAGTTGCTCCTGGGTTTCCACGCCCTCGGCGATCACCGCCAGGTTAAGGCTGTGGGCCATGGCGATGATCGCCCGGGCAATCTGCGCATCCTGTTCACCCGACGGCAGGCCGTCGACAAAGGTGCGGTCGATTTTCAGTACATCGATCGGGAACTGCTTGAGGTAGTTGAGCGATGAGTAGCCCGTACCGAAGTCGTCGACCGCGATGCTCAGGCCAAGGTTTTTCAACCCGGCGAGAATCTGCATGGCTTCGCTGACTTCGCGCATCAGGATACTTTCGGTCAGTTCCAGTTCTAGGCACGCCGGCGGCAGGCCGGTTTCCTTCAGGATGTTGGCGATCCGCGTGCCAAGCTGGCCGTCGGAGAATTGCCGTGCCGAGATGTTCACCGACACCTTCGGCACGCGCACCTTGGCCTGATGCCAGGTCTTGAGCTGGCGGCAGGCCTCGCTGATCACCCAATCCCCGACGTCCACCACCAGTCCGAGTTCTTCAAGCACCGGAATGAAATCTCCCGGTGGTACCAGTCCACGGCGCGGATGACGCCAGCGCAGCAAGGCTTCGGTGCCGGTCAGGCGTTTGCCATCGCCGCTGAACTGCGGTTGGTAGTACAGCACGAATTCGTTTTGTTCCAGGGCATGTCGCAAGTCGCTTTCCAGTTCGAGGCGCTCCAGGGCGCTGGCGTTCATGTCCGCCTGATAGAACTGGAAGTTGTTCTTGCCGCGCTCCTTGGCGTGGTACATCGCGGTGTCGGCGTTCTTCATCAACTGGCTCAGTTCATTGCCGTCCTGCGGACTCAAGGCGATGCCGATACTGGCCGTGACGAAGAACTCACGGCCTTCGAGTACGAAGGGTTTGACCAGGCTGGCGAGGATCTGCTCCGCCACGTGAATCGCCCGCGTCAAGGCGATTTCCCGGTTGGCCCGCGGTTGCAGGAGCAAGGTGAACTCATCGCCGCCCATGCGCGCGACCGTGTCGTCGTCGTCGACGCAACCGAGCAGGCGCGTGGCCATTTCCTTGAGCATGCGATCACCGGCGGCATGGCCCAGGGAGTCGTTGATCGGCTTGAAGCGGTCCAGGTCGAGGAACATCAACACCACCCAGGACTTCTGCCGTTCAGCCGCCTGCAACGCCGTGTGCAGGCGATCCTGGAACAGTGTGCGGTTGGGCAGGTGGGTCAGGGCGTCGTAATAGGCCAGGCGGTGAATCCGTTGTTCACTGGCCTTGCGTTCGCTGATATCGCTGAAGAAACACACGTAGCTGGCCAGGTCGCCTTCGTCGTCCAGAACCGCGGTAATGCCGACCCAGGCCGGATAATGCTCGCCATTGCGCCGACGCAGCCACACTTCGCCTTCCCAGGTGCTGTGCTGGTTCAGTTGCTTGAGCACGTAGCGCAAATGAGCTTCCTGCTGCTCATCGACGGTGAGCATGTTGGGCAACTGGTCGAGTACCTGTTCCACGGCATAACCGCTGACACGGCTGAAGGCTTCATTGGCCTGGACGATATAGCCGGCCGGGTCGGTGATGAGGATCGCCGAGGTCGAGTGTTCGAATACCGTGGCGGCCATGCGCAGGTCTTTCTCGGCCCGGCGTTGCTGGCTGATGTCGCGACCGACGCCCAGCACGCCTTCGAATGCACCGTGTTCGTCCCAGACCAGGACCAGTCGCAGCTCGATAGGAATCTTGCGCCCATCGCCGCGCAGGCAGTCGAACAGGAATAGTTGGGTTTGCACCTGGCTGCGCAGAAGGGCCAGCTGTTCAGGTTTATCCAGCGCTTTGCTGACGCGATCCATCAGGCTATAGATGCCACTCAACTGCTGCGGATTGGCAATGGTCGATTGCCAGCCGTTCTGGAAAATCCACTCCACTTCGTAGCCCAGCACCCCCTGCACGGAAGGGCTTACGTAGTTGAGTGCCATGCGGCTGTCGGTGGAAAAAATCACGTCGCTGATGCTTTCGGCGAGCATGCGGTAGCGCTGCTCGCTGTCGCGCAGCGACTCGCTGGCCTCGATCTGTTCGGTTACGTCCTTGGCCACGCCAATGATGCGGGTGACCTGGTCGTGCTTGTCCCGTGCCAGTGCCTGCTCGCGAATGTCGAAACGCCGCCATTGCCCGTCACGGTGGCGAAAGCGCAACTGGCATTGCATCAATTGGCTGTAGCCGCCTTGCCGCTGGGTCTGGCGCGACCTGTGGTAGTAATCGGCATCGTCGGGATGCAGGAGGATTTCCCAGAAGTACTCGCCCATCTGCTGCAGTTCGGTGCGGTTGTAGCCCAGCGTTTGGCCCAGATGGTGGTTGCTGAAGATCATTCGCTGGCTGATCACGTCTTGCACGTAAAGGTGATCGGGCACGGTCCGCACGACGTCAGACCAGAAACGTTCGCGCTCCTGCTGCGACAGCTCGATGAGCTTGCGGCTGGTGATATCGGTGATGCTCAGGATCACCGCCTTGAAGTCGTCAGGGTTCTGCGGCAGGCGCAACACCAGCCACAGATGCTGGTCACGACCCGAGGCGTCCTGGAGTTTGATTTCCAGTTCGAGCTGTTGCTGTTGCCTGTGCACCGCTTCGAGCACCTGATTGCCGATGGCACTGCCCTCTACGGGATTGCCATCGATCAACAGCCTCCAGACGTGTTCACAGGTATCGACGTTAAGCAGCTGTAGGGCGACCTGATTGACTTCGGTAATGCGCAGCTCCTGCAACAGCTGCCGGCGCTGTTGCGCAACCGCCAGCCATGCTTGCAGTTGCTCGTCGCTCAGCAGCTGGGCCTTGTCAAACACGCTCCGCAGGCCAGACATGTCGAGTACGCACAATGCCACGCCGGAGCCTTCGAAAATTTCCTGGTAGCGTCGGCGACCTTCGTGCAGCTGGCGCTGCCGACGGCGCATGTTTAGCAGGACGATGAACGGCAGCATGGAAAAAGCCAGGCATAGCAGGCATTTGCCAATGAAAGCCGGCAGCAGTTCTTCGAGCACTCGCTGGCGATCGAACAGTCCACGTAGTTGCCAGTCGCTGCTGCTCAGCGCGACGGTCAGCACGCTGTTGGCCACATCGTCCTGGGTCAAGGTGCCTGGGTTGACCTGCGGCAATGCCTCGTCGCGGCTGAGGATCTGGTGATTGAAGCGATTTTCCACCAGCCACAGCGGGGCAGTGCCCGTTTCGTTCAGATGGGTCAGTGAGGTGAAAAACGTCGGCTTGAAGCGCAAGGCCCAATAGCCGCGATTGCTGCCGCTGGCTTGATGTAGCAGCAGATACACCCGCGAGCCGTCGATGGCGTTGCTGTAGTAGTGGGGTTGGGCGCGACTGCGTCGGACCAGCTCTCCCAGATAGTCTGCATCGTCGCTGGTGCCGGCCGTGTCACTGAGGATTCTTCCCGAAGGGCTGAGCAGTGCCAGGCTCGAAAGCTCCGGCAAGGACTTTTGCAGTTTGCGCAGTAGGTCCTGCAGCTCGTCAGCTCTTTGCGGCTGCTCGACAATCGGTAGCAGGTTGAGGGCGATCTGGGCGTTGAGCGCCATGTTCAGGCTGACTTGTGCGGCCTGGTCGGCGGTGTGGTCGATGGTCGCCTGGCGTTGGATCTTCTGGGTTTCCCGAAGCTGATCGAGCAGTTGCCAGCACAACAAGGCGAGCAGCAGCAACACGAGCATCGCCATAGCGCCCTTGAGTGTGCCGTGCATGGGCGAGCCGGGTGCAACAGTCGGTGCACGGGGGATCAGGGACGGAGGGACACTGGACAAACTGTAATCCTGCGGTTTGGCTGGACTGGCGCGACGTGCACTATAAGTCGGACGCCCGAAGGGCGGCTAGCATGCCTTGAGTTGTGGCGAAGTGCCAGTCCCGCTCGGCTGGACTGCCATCTGTCATTAAGGTAGCTTTGCCGATTACGCGGGAGCGTTCCAGCTCCTAGAATCAGACTTTTTTCAGCGCCTGCGCATTGACCTCGTCAAGCGTACGTCGCGCATGGTCTGGCCGGGCATCGCCTGCGCTCTATTCATTCATCAGTCACTGACCCTAGGTTCTCCATGGCTCAATACGTATTCACCATGCATCGGCTGGGCAAAGTTGTTCCGCCGAAGCGGGAAATCCTGAAAAACATCTCCTTGTCGTTCTTCCCGGGCGCCAAGATCGGGGTACTCGGCCTCAACGGTTCGGGTAAGTCCACCCTGTTGAAAATCATGGCTGGCGTCGACACCGAGTTCGACGGCGAAGCCCGTCCGATGCCGGACCTGAACATCGGCTATCTGCCGCAAGAACCACAACTGGACCCGACCAAGACCGTGCGTGAAGTGGTCGAGGAAGCGGTCAGCGTGATCAAGGACGCCCAGGCGCGCCTGGACGAGGTCTACGCGGCCTACGCCGACCCGGATGCCGACTTCGACAAGCTGGCTGCCGAACAGGCCAAGCTCGAAGCCATCCTGCAAGCCAGCGATGGCCATAACCTGGAGCGCCAGCTGGAAGTCGCCGCCGACGCGCTGCGCCTGCCGGCCTGGGACGCAAAAGTAGAACACCTGTCCGGTGGTGAAAAGCGTCGTGTGGCCCTGTGCCGCCTGCTGCTGTCCGCGCCAGACATGCTGCTGCTCGACGAACCGACCAACCACCTGGACGCCGATTCCGTTGCGTGGCTGGAGCACTTCCTGCACGACTTCCCGGGCACCGTGGTCGCGATCACGCACGACCGTTACTTCCTGGACAACGTCGCTGGCTGGATCCTGGAACTCGACCGCGGCGCGGGCATTCCGTACGAGGGCAACTATTCGGGTTGGCTGGAAGCCAAGTCCGATCGTCTGGCCCAGGAATCCAAGCAGCAGTCGGCTCACGAAAAAGCCATGAAGGAAGAACTGGAGTGGGTGCGCAAAGGCGCCAAGGCCCGCCAGTCGAAATCCAAGGCACGTCTGCAACGCTTCGAGGAAATGCAATCGCAGGAATTCCAGAAGCGCAGCGAAACCAACGAGATCTACATCCCGGCGGGTCCACGCCTGGGCGACAAGGTCATCGAGTTCAAGAACGTCACCAAGGGCTACGGCGATCGCGTATTGATCGACAACCTGTCGTTCTCCATGCCTAAAGGCGCCATCGTCGGTGTGATCGGCGGTAACGGTGCCGGTAAGTCGACCCTGTTCCGCATGCTGATGGGCAAGGAAACACCGGATTCGGGCAGCATCGAAGTCGGCGAAACCGTGCAGTTGGCTTGCGTGGACCAGAGCCGCGAAGACCTGGACGGCAGCAAGACCGTGTTCCAGCAAATCTCCGATGGTTCCGACCAGATCCGCATTGGTAACTACGAGATTCCGTCGCGCACCTACGTCGGCCGCTTCAACTTCAAGGGCGGCGACCAGCAGAAGTTCGTCAAGGACCTCTCCGGTGGTGAGCGTGGTCGCTTGCACCTGGCGCTGACCCTGAAAGAGGGCGGCAACGTCCTGCTGCTCGACGAACCGTCCAACGACCTCGACGTCGAAACCCTGCGCTCCCTGGAAGAAGCCCTGCTCGACTTCCCGGGCGCCGCCATTGTGATCTCTCACGATCGGTGGTTCCTTGACCGCGTCGCGACTCACATCCTGGCGTACGAAGATGACTCGCAAGCGGTGTTCTTCGAAGGCAACTACACCGAGTACGAAGCCGACCGCAAAAAGCGTCTTGGCGAAGCCGCTGCCCAACCACATCGGGTACGGCACAAAAAACTGGCCTGATTTCGGGTTGGTGGTTTGAAAAAAAAGCGGTGCCTTCGGGCCAATGCCAGTCAGTCATGCTGACTGGCATTTTTATTTCTGGCCGGAGGATTGTAACGCTCGATTCAGATCCTTCCTGGCAAAACGAGACAGTACAGTGATTTTAAGTCGGTGCGATGTTTAGGTATTGAAGAAAGCCGGAAAGAAGCTGTTTAGAGATTGCAACCTAGTAGTTCTGCTAGTGGTGGACGTGAAATTACTGTTTATACTCGCTTATGTGGTTTAACACTAATTCGCTTTCTCTCCGGTGATTATAATGAAAACTTCAAATTTACCTTTGCTTCCTAAAGCAAGTCCGATTCCTGATCCTTTGATTACAATCCAGGCTTCTAATGTTACTGCTACGACATGTCGGATAAGCTGGCAGGTATATGGGTACTGGGGTGGTGTTGATTTATATAACGGCCGTGCTCATGTGGGCCAATATAGTGGCGGAGGGTCTTATGAATTTACCGGGCTGACATCCAAGACGCCTTATGTGTTTTCTGTGCATCCTAAAACACATGGTCCAGGCAGCCCTGAAGGTAAAAGTGTGCCTGTTACCACCGCCAGGCACAAACCGAGTCCTCCGTCATTTCTTGAGGCTTTCAATCAAACTTCGTCTGAGGTTAGTTTGTTCTGGGGGGACGGTGCAGTCGACGGTGGTGAGCCACGCTATGAACTAAGGCGTGATAATGATTTGATGGAAGTGCCACGCCATCCTCCTTATAAAGATACCGCTCCAGAGCAAGGGCGAGTTCATAAATACTGCATGCGTACGTATGATGAGGAATTTAACCTTTCCGATCCCATTTGTGTCGATGTCGAGTTCGAAGACTTTACCGCACCGACAGTGCCTACTGATCTGAGAACCACCAATTTAGGGCTTATCTTCAGTTGGGATGAATCCAGTGACAGCTCAGGGCATGTTACCTATCGGGTCGATCAGGGAGTTGATCATAAATTAGGAGAAACTATAAATACTGAGTTTGCTATTGCCGGTCTGGTTCCAGGTCAACGCTACGAGTTTGGTGTAACTGCGTTCGATCCTACGGGCAATGAATCAAATCGGGTTTTTGTTCAATATCCCAAGGTTGGTATTCCATTTAACGTTGGGGAAGTTAATTTTCCTGCAAAAAACCAACTTCCAGGGTTTTCAGGTTCCGTCGGGTCTCGATTCACGCCAACGCCTCCGACCTATTTTAAGCCTTTTAATCACACGGCGAGTCAGGTTTCATTTTATTGGTACGGCGGTGAAGTAGAAACTGGTGAACCTCGATATGAACTGCGTCGAGATAATCAGCTCCTCGAGATACCAATTTCGCCCCCCTATACCGATACAGATCCACAGGAAGGACGAGAGCACGTTTACTGCATTCGAACTTACGATGAGTCATTTCGCTACTCGGAGCCTGTTTGTGTCAAGGTTAGTTTTCCGGACTTTACCTCGCCGACAGACCCCTCGAATCTTCGAACCACTGATCTTGGCCTAACATTGACGTGGGAGCCGTCGTATGACAGCTCTGGCAATATTACTTATATCGTCGAACAGGGCGGTATAGAGTCGGGGCGTACGAAAGAGACCGAGTTTGCTGTTACCGGGCTGGAATCAGGTAAGCGATATACGTTTAGCGTAAGGGCGGTGGATGGTACCGGGCATGAGTCAGATCGCGTATCTGTTCATTATCCTGCATTGGGTATTCCTCTTCCGGGGAAACGTGTCGGTTCGGCCCTATTGGCTTGACCTGCTCAACCAAGCCCTGATGCTGGCGCATCAGGGCTTTTATGTGCGGGGTGCATGCTAGTGCAAGCCCTGCGGATGAGGTCCCCTTTATGGTGCATGAAGTACTGAAAAATCGATTATTTTATATCTTGAGCACCATTTAATTTCATAAATGCGACATTCTGCTCTATTCCTGTGCGCGTTACGTTTGTTAAAGTCCGGCCCAATTTCTTCCAACGACAATAATTTGCCGAGACTTTTCCATGATCGAATCCGTCGAATCCTTCCTTGCCCGGCTGAAAAAGCGCGACCCGGACCAGCCTGAATTCCACCAGGCCGTCGAGGAAGTCTTGCGTAGCCTGTGGCCCTTTCTCGAAGCCAATCCGCATTACCTGACCTCAGGCATCCTGGAGCGCATGTGCGAGCCGGAGCGAGCTATCGTGTTCCGCGTGTCCTGGGTCGACGATCACGGCAAGGTGCAGGTCAATCGCGGTTTCCGTATCCAGATGAACAGCGCCATTGGCCCGTACAAAGGCGGCCTGCGTTTCCATCCGTCGGTGAATCTGGGCGTCTTGAAGTTCCTGGCCTTCGAGCAGACCTTCAAGAACTCGTTGACGTCGTTGCCCATGGGTGGCGGCAAAGGCGGTTCCGATTTCGACCCCAAAGGCAAAAGCGACGCCGAAGTCATGCGCTTCTGCCAGGCCTTCATGAGTGAGCTGTATCGCCACATTGGCGCCGATGTCGACGTGCCGGCCGGCGATATCGGCGTCGGTGCCCGCGAGATCGGCTTCCTGTTCGGTCAGTACAAGCGCCTTAGCAACCAGTTCACCAGCGTGTTGACCGGCAAGGGTCCGAGCTATGGCGGCAGCCTGATTCGCCCTGAGGCCACCGGGTTCGGTTGCGTGTACTTCGCCGAGGAAATGCTCAAGCGTCGCGGTGAAACCGTCGAAGGCAAACGTGTGGCGATCTCGGGTTCTGGCAACGTTGCGCAGTACGCGGCGCGCAAGGTCATGGACCTGGGCGGCAAGGTTATTTCGCTGTCTGACTCCGAAGGCACGCTGTACTGCGAGAGCGGGCTGACCGAAGAGCAGTGGCAGGCGCTGCTTGAACTGAAAAACGTGCAGCGCGGACGCATCAGCGAACTGGCGGGTCGATTTGGCCTGGAGTTCCTGGCTGGCCAGCACCCATGGGGGCTGAGCTGCGACATCGCGCTGCCGTGCGCCACGCAAAACGAACTGGATGCCGAGGCGGCACAGGCGTTGCTGCGCAATGGCTGCTTCTGTGTGGCGGAAGGGGCGAACATGCCGACCACCCTCGAAGCCGTGGACCTGTTTATCGAAGCAGGCATCCTGTTCGCGCCGGGCAAGGCGTCCAATGCCGGTGGTGTTGCTGTCAGCGGTCTGGAGATGTCGCAGAACGCCATGCGTTTGCTATGGACCGGCGGTGAGGTGGACAGCAAGCTGCACGCCATCATGCAGTCGATCCATCATGCTTGCGTGCATTACGGTGAGGAGAATGGCCAGGTCAACTACGTCAAGGGCGCGAACATCGCCGGTTTTGTCAAAGTCGCCGACGCGATGCTGGCCCAAGGTGTGGTTTAAGCCGGCTCGATACGAATGATCTCGATCGTTTGATCGCCGGCCGGGCGTTGCCACAGCACCTCGTCACCGAGTTGCGCCCCGAGCAGTGCCCGACCCAGCGGCGATCCCCAATTGATCAGGCCATGAGCGGCATCGGCCTGATCTTCGCCCACCAGTTGCACCCGGTGCTCGGCGTCATGTTCATCGGCGTAGGTCACCCGACTGCCGATCTGCACTTTTTCGGTGGACGTGGCGACTGGTACGACCTGGGCGCTGCCCAGGCGTTGCTTGAAGTAACGCAGGTCGCGCTCCAGGTCGGCCAGGCGCTGCTTGTCGGCCTGATCGCCCTCCGCAGACTGCGCGGCGTGCAGGGCTTGCAGTTCGCCAACCTTGGCCTGCAGCAGTTTCAGGCCCTGTGGTGTGACGTAGTTGGGCTGCGCGCTGACCTGCCGTTCGACTGGCTGATCGGCTTGCGCAGCGGCGTTATCTTCATTGACGAATGCCCGGCTCATGGTTTTCTCCCGTTATAGGGTTTGGGCCATGCTCGCAGGCATTTGGTTGCACAGGATGTCTGAAAGCGACTCATGGCGAGCGATAGGCTCGAGCGGCATCCTGATCCTTCTGTTGCTCCCAGGCTTTGTCCCGTTCATTGAGGTGACTGTTGCGATAGCTCTCACGATCCTCGTTTTCGCGCATGGCCTGACACTGACGGAAACCATCGCTCCAGCCTTCGGCGTAATTCTTGTCCTTCAGGTAGCGCGGGACGTTTTTTCGAAACTCGCCGGTGATGGCCCCGGCGGCCTGTCGACCACTGCTGCACCCATCATCGAACCCGTCGGCGAATGCCGGTGGATAACCCTTGGCGATCAGATCTTCGTGGGTTGTCTGGCAACCAGCGATCAACATCAACAAACTCAACACACCTGCGCAACGCCACATCTCGGACTCCCGGGGCCGTTTAACGGCCTATAAGGGAAGTCTAGGTGCGGGTTCGTCAGGTGTTTGTGGAAGGCCTGTGAAAAATCCATTCAACACCACAACCCCCACCCCCCTGTGGGAGCGAGCCTGCTCGCGAAGGCGGTGGATCAGCCGCCATCGATGTCGGCAGACAGTGCGCATTCGCGAGCAGGCTCGCTCCCACAGGGTGGATCGGTGCATTTTGGTCAGTAGTGATACCACTTCACCTCTAGCATCACTTCATTCTCAGGCGTGGCCAGGTGGCTGAACTCGCGCTGGGCGCTCAGGCGCAAACCGAGGTTGCGCGACAATTCCCACTGCTGGTTCAGGCTCAGGCTACGGCGCACTTCGCCATTGGTGAAGAAATCGCCTTTTGCCTCCAGGCTCAGATTGCCCAGCGGGTTTTTCCACAGCAGGCCGGTGTTGAAACCTGCTGCCGGCGATATGAATTCGGCGAAGTCATTATTGTGCTCCACGCGCACGGTACCCAGGGCGAACCCCAGCATGTCGTCGCCCAGTTGCCAGGTTCCGCCGCCGCCGCCATTGACGTGGCTGACCAGGGTTTCATCGTCATGCTTGCCCGGCACTCGCTCCAGGCCACCAGTGACCTGCCACGACAACGGTTGCAGCAACTCATTTCGCGGGGTCAGGGAGCGAATGGTCGCCAGGTCCAGTTGCTGCACTTGCCAGTCATTGCCTTCGTACTGGCGCAGTTTCAATTGCAGGATCTCGATCTGTGCGCCGAGGGGGAAGCTTTCGGCGTTGTCATTGAGATCGTGATAGGCCATGCGCAAGCCGTACTCGCCAAAGGCGCGGTCACCACGGGTGCCCAGACCGGCCTGCCAGGTGCGCGACTCGTGGCCGTCCTCGGGCAGGCCAGGCTGCGGGATGTCCAATTCGGGTGCGGGATTGCGGTTGATCGCCCGCAGCAACTCAAAGCTGCGCTGGGCCCGCTGCGGATCTCGCTCCTGGCCGTTGGCGCGATAGCGTTCCAGGCGGTAGGCCGCATCGATGATCAGCGCCTGGCGGTCACGGGGTTGCGCCTTGAATTCGGGCGTTTGCAATTGATTCTGGTCGGCGCTGACCTTCAGTACCCACTGTTGTTCTTCATCGGTCAGTGGCTCGGCTCGGCTCAGCAATTCCCGTTCGCGAGACGGACGATACTGGATGGACTCCACCAGCCCGGCCTCTTTCACGGCCTTGACGGTGTCGGTGGGAATGGCTGTCAGTGGGAATTGCTCGCTCAGGCGCAGACTCGGACGCGCCACTTGCAGCAGTTCCAGCAGGCGATAGGAGCAGTTTTCGTCGAAGAAGAAATAGTCGAACTGAATCTGTTTCAGTTCCCAGACGTGCTCGACCATGCGCGCCGTTTCCTGCTGGGTCAGGTTCAGGCGGTACTCCCACAAGTCACGGTTTTCGAGACTGCGGTATTCCGAGAGCTTTTCCTGGTAAGGCACCAGCGCAAACAGCCCCGGATAGCCCCCCATCAAGCCTTTCCAGGCGTACAGGATGCTGTTGTCGGAACCCTCGATGTAGGCGCCGAAGTTGATCGCGTAACTGAGCAGCGAGGTCTTGTCGCTTTGCACGTCGGCCTGATCGATGCGCAGCAATGTGTGGCCGAACATCGATGACGGGCTGTTCAGGTAGGCCGCCGGGAAGATCATCACCGCGCTGTGGGGCGAAACGTCCTTGAACCATTGATTGAACTCGGCGCAGTCCAAAGCCGGCAGGTCGGTCAGGTTGAGCTGCGCCTTGAGCCAGCGGGTTCGTGCCGGGTAGACGCACTGCGCATGCTGTTCGCCGGAAGTGGCCGGGGCGTACAAGGCTTGCACGGTGGCCACCAGTTCACGGTCCGGGTGTTCGTTGCCATCGGCGGCAAGAAAAAATTTCTTGTCGCTGACATAGCTACGCCAGCCACCAAGCTTGGCGGTTTCGTAATGGCCCAGGGAGATCCAAAAGGGGTCGTTGGCCAGTTGCTGCAAACGTTGTGGATCGATGTGAGGCGCGGCGGACAGCGGGGCGCAGACACAGAGCGCCAGCCAGGCAAGGCGTTTGAGCATAATCAGCAACTTAAACAGGAAAAAAACAAAGACCCAAGGAGGGGGCAGGTCCAAAAAATAAACCCGCTTCCCGAAAGAAGCGGGGTGCGCTGGAGCTTAAGCCTGAGTGGCGTACTTGGCCAGGCGAGGATCGCTCTTGAGAACGGCCAGGGTGTTGGTATGCACATCTTCCGCGGTCACGTCAGCTTTGCTGAAGATCTGCTGGAAGTGCTCGTGAGTGACGGCGGCGAAGTGCGCACGGTCTTCCGGCGCCACGCCCAGTACTACGGCGTAGGTGGTCAGCGCTTCGCCCTGACCTTTAGCCATGTCTTCGGACAGCTCGTTCATCATGCCATTCATGGCAAACCAGGATTTGCCGCCATAGGTCAGCGACGCGTTGGTCGAGCAACCGTTGGTACCGGAAGTCATACCAAATGTTGCGTTGCCGGAAGTGCCGTTGGTGGTGGATGCCAGGAAGTGAGCCGGGGTACCACGCTGACCTTCGAACAGCATGTTGCCCCAACCGCAATCCGGGCCGCCTGGCGCCTGAGCCATGGCGTTGATGGATACCGCGGTGAAGAGAGTACCAAGAAGAATCCGTTTCATAGCTTTGTTCTCTTTTATGTGCAAACCAATGGACAAGGGTTCTGGCGCCTATCTCGCCAGTGTGGACTGGTTATTAATCCAGTCGCGCAGTTTGGAGTTTAGGCATGATCAAGGGGTTCCGTGATTTTTTGCCAAATATTCGTTGAAAACGCTGATTTGGCGCCGCTCAACCCCGGGCTTTGGCCTTGACTATGCTTTGGCCTTAGGCGCTCCTTGCCAGTCAGGCATGGGCGGCGCCAGAATGCCGCTATCTGCCCCGCCTGATTGTTAAGGAAGCCCGATGCCTGATCCTGTTGCTGCCAGCTTGCGTCTAGCGCCTGAAGCGCTGACCCGTCCGTTTTCCGCTGAACAGTTCAGCTTCTCTACCACCAATGATCTGGAGCCCTTTCGCGGTGTGCTTGGCCAGGAACGTGCGGTCGAAGCCTTGCAGTTCGGTGTGGCCATGCCACGCCCCGGTTACAACGTATTCGTCATGGGCGAGCCCGGCACCGGTCGCTTCTCGTTCGTCAAACGCTACCTGAAGGCCGAAGGCAAACGCCTGCAGACCCCGGCGGACTGGGTCTACGTCAATAATTTCGATGAGCCGCGCGAACCGCGTGCCCTGGAGTTGCCATCGGGCACCGCCGGTGCCTTCATCTGTGATATCAACGGCTTGATCGACAACCTGCTGGCGACCTTTCCGGCGGTGTTCGAGCACCCGTCCTACCAGCAGAAAAAAAGTGCCATCGACCGCGCCTTCAATCAGCGCTATGACAAGGCACTGGATGTGATCGAGCGCCTGGCGCTGGAGAAAGACGTCGCGCTCTATCGCGATGCCAGCAATATCGCATTCACTCCGATGCTTGAAGGCAAGGCGTTGGATGAGGCCGAATTCGCCCAATTGCCGGAAGCCGAGCGCGATCGCTTCCACGATGATATTTCCAACCTCGAAGAGCGCCTGAACGAGGAACTCGCCAGCCTGCCGCAATGGAAGCGCGAGTCGAGCAATCAGCTGCGCCATCTGAACGAAGAAACCATCACCCTGGCCCTGCAGCCTTTGCTGTCGCCGTTGTCGGAGAAATACGCCGAGAACGCGGCGGTGTGCGGGTACCTGCAAGCGATGCAGGTGTATTTGCTCAAGACCGTGGTCGAGCAACTGGTCGACGACAGCAAGACCGATGCAGTCGCCCGCAAGCTGCTGGAGGAGCAATACGCGCCGAGCCTGGTGGTCGGGCATTCCGCCAGTGGTGGTGCCCCTGTGGTGTTCGAGCCGCATCCGACCTACGAGAACCTGTTCGGCCGCATCGAATACAGCACCGACCAGGGCGCGCTCTATACCACGTATCGGCAGCTGCGGCCGGGTGCGCTGCACCGGGCCAACGGCGGTTTCCTGATCCTCGAAGCGGATAAAATGCTCAGCGAGCCGTTCGTGTGGGATGCGCTGAAGCGCGCCCTGCAATCGCGCAAACTGAAAATGGAATCGCCACTGGGCGAGATGGGTCGTTTCGCAACCGTCACCCTGACGCCGCAGCACATTCCATTGCAGGTCAAAGTCGTCATCATCGGGGCTCGCCAGCTCTACTACACGCTGCAGGACCTCGATCCGGACTTCCAGGAGATGTTTCGCGTCCTGGTGGATTTCGATGAAGACATTCCGATGGTCGACGAGAGCCTGGAACAGTTCGCCCAGTTGCTCAAGACCCGTACTTCCGAGGAGGGCATGGCGCCGTTGACCGCCGATGCGGTGGCGCGCCTGGCAACCTACAGCGCACGCCTGGCCGAGCATCAGGGGCGGTTGTCGGCACGCATCGGTGATCTGTTCCAGCTGGTCAGCGAGGCGGATTTCATTCGTCACCTGGCCTCGGATGAAATGACCGATGCCGGTCACATCGAGCGGGCACTCAAGGCCAAGGCCACCCGTACTGGACGTGTGTCGGCGCGCATTCTCGATGACATGCTGGCGGGGATCATCCTGATCGACACCGCGGGCGCGGCGGTCGGCAAGTGCAACGGCCTGACAGTGCTGGAAGTCGGCGACTCGGCCTTTGGTGTACCGGCGCGGATCTCCGCCACGGTGTATCCCGGTGGCAGCGGTATCGTCGACATCGAGCGTGAGGTCAACCTCGGTCAGCCCATCCACTCCAAAGGGGTGATGATTCTCACCGGTTACCTGGGCAGCCGTTACGCCCAGGAGTTTCCGCTGGCGATCTCCGCGAGCATTGCGCTGGAGCAGTCCTATGGCTACGTCGATGGTGACAGTGCTTCCCTGGGCGAGGCGTGCACCCTGATCTCGGCCTTGTCGAAAACCCCGCTCAAGCAGTGCTTTGCGATTACCGGCTCGATCAACCAGTTCGGTGAAGTGCAGGCCGTGGGCGGCGTCAACGAGAAGATCGAGGGGTTCTTCCGTCTCTGTGAAGCGCGCGGACTGACGGGCGAACAGGGAGCAATCATTCCCCATGCCAACGTTGCCACGCTGATGCTTGACGAGAAAGTGCTGGCCGCTGTGCGCGCCGGTCAGTTCCACGTCTATGCCGTGCGTCAGGCCGACGAGGCGCTGAGCCTGCTGGTGGGTGAGCCGGCGGGCGAGCCGGATGAAAATGGCGAGTTCCCTGAAGGTAGCGTCAACGCACGGGTGGTGGAGCGCTTGAGGGTGATCGCGGAGATGATCAGCGAAGATGACCTGAAAGAGGCAGAGAAGGAAATGGCTGTGGAGGCGCTGGTGGAGGCCAAGCCGGCCTGACAAAAACCTGAGCTTCACCCCGATCCACTGTGGGAGCGAGCCTGCTCGCGAAGACGGATTTTCATTCAGCATTGATGTTGGATGATCGTCCGCTTTCGCGAGCAGGCTCGCTCCCACATTTGCTTGTGAATCGCAATAAAGTGCCATCACTCTGGCGCCAATATTCACACAGTGACCATTCGGCGCCTTCTGGTCTTACTTGACGTACTAGTCAAACTTTTCCTCTATTCTCTGCTCAAGGATATCGACAGTATCACTGGATCGAGACAGCCTTCCCGTGGAGGCTGAATACCGGATTTACCGAGGGTCGCCGCCATGCCGCGCAACCTCTGCCTCACTCGTCAATGTCTAGGTCTTGTGACTCGTATCGAATGCGCCATCCGCCCCCTGGCGGGCGATACGGGGATGTGGACCTTACTCTTCGCCGCCGGAATGGCCGGTGAACAACCTTCAGCCATCAAAGCCCAAGGCCCGTTCCATGGCCCTTTTGTGGCTGAGTCCATCCTCGATACCATCGTTGAAAGCCTGACCCTGCACGGCTATGAACTGGCCGATGACCCGCAGATCTGGTGCCTGCATCTGCAAGCCCAGTTGCGGGAAATCAACGGTGGTCGTTGTCGTAGCGTGGGTGGTTTCGAGTTCCGGCCCGAGCACTGACAGCGCTATTGGGCCTGGCTGGACATGTCAGCCTTGTCGAGCTTGACCTCAAAACCATATTGCACGGTGGCGAGGTCAGTTCGTTGATAGGTTTCCAGGCGCGTGGGTTGACCGTAGAAGTAATGCACGGCGAATAACGCGGGGCCTTCTGTGCTCGCGTCATGGCTGACCGCAAGAATTTCCTTCAGGTAATTGCCGCTGTCATCCTTGGCAAAAAAACGCCAGTCCGGATCGGGAAACACTTTCGAATCCACCACCAGCGCATTGCCCTTGAGTTCAAGACCCTTGGGCAATTGATGGGCATCGAACGTCTGCTTTTCGACAGTGGCCAGAAACAGCGGGATGGAGCCAACCACAAAGGCGGGTGTCTGTGGAAACAGGTTCAGGTCGTAGGTGATCGTGCCGCCCAGGGGGTCGACCTCATACGCCTCTGGTGGCAATTCGATCGACCCATCGCGCTTGCCGCTGCTGTCTTCGGTGAAGAAGCTGACCGGACTATCGCCCGGGTTGAAAGAGCTACCGAGCAATTCATCATTGAAGCTGCGCAGGTGAGTGAACTCGACGCGCGCAGCGCTGGGATCCTCGACCGATTGAGTGATCCTGACGCCTTTTTTCAACTGCTCAGGGGTCAAGGTCGCGCCCTTGAGCCAGGTCGGGGCATTGTCGTCGTAGACTACCACCGGCAAGCTCAGCGGCTGGATGGTTTTCGCCGTGGTATGGCGGTCGAAGCGGCGTACCGGCAGGTCCAGGTCCTTGCGAGTCACCGTAACGCCGGAGAAATCCAGCAGGCTGACTTCAAGGGTTTCGATGGTCCCGTTGAAATACACCTTGGAGTAGTGGCGTTTCTGTTGTTTCTCGAAGGTTCGCTGCTCTTCATTGAGCTGTTTTTCCAGCGACTCGCTCCAGAGTTTCTGTTGCTGCAACTTCGCCAGTTGTTTCTGGTAGAAGGCAATTTGCGCGGCATTCTCATTGATCGAGCCTGAGCGCGACAGAAACTGCCCGGTGGTATCCCTGGCCTGGACAATCAGCGGATTCAACGGTGTTTCGGCGATCTCGGGGGCTGGCGGCTCGCTATTGCTGAACTCGATTTCGGCGTAGTTGTCCCCAAGTTTCACCAAGGTGACGCTCAAATTGTCGTTGGTGCGGGTCTGGCCGATGTCCTTTTTCGTCAGGTCGAAGCTGTAGAGCCGGCGCGGTGCAATGACTTCCACCGTGCCTTGCAGGCTCACCGGTTGTGGCTGATTCTTGATATCGACGTCCAGTCCTTCAATGAACGGATAGGTCACGGTCAGGTCGTCAGGGTTGGTCACGTTGGAGCTCGATGGGCTCAACTGAATGCCCGGGTCGGTTTCCGACCATTCCGGCTGGAAGGCGATAACCCGTTTGTTGCTCAGGGTGACCGACTGCCATTGCAGGCCATGGGGAAACAGAAACGCCGCCGGGATGCTGAAGTTGAAGGGGAACACCGGTTGCAGGTCCGTCAGGTAGTCGGAGCTGGAGTCCTTGTGCAGGACGAAAAGGCCATTGATGTACGTGTCAACCAGGGCCTGTGGCGTTGGGTAGTGCTTGAGCACGGCGAGGGCGTCTTCACCGTATTCGGTTTCCACGGGCTTGCTGTCGAGCTTGAGTTGCGCGCGCTCAAGCAGCAAAAGCGAACCGCCCAGTTCGGCCACCGCATCCTTGAGTTTCGGGTCCTCGATGGCATCCAGGGACTTCTCGAACTGCGCAGTCTTTTCCTCAAGGCTGACCTGCCGTTTCTCGTCGCTGGGCGAGCAGGCGCTGATCAGCAGGGCCATGAAAATCCCGGCACTCGTTAATGGCAATCGCCCATCCATTTCCAGTCTTCCTGTCCGATGTCATTTTGCTGTCAATGGTTTGGACACTAGCAGAAAAAATTTGATACACACACGCAGGTAGCGGATTTCCCAATGGTTTCTGGGTATTACAGACGGCTGTTATACTCACGGCCATTTCAAGTCCGCCTGTGAGATTCAATGGAACGCTTTATCGAAAATGCAATGTACGCCTCGCGCTGGCTGCTGGCGCCGATCTACTTCGGTTTATCCCTCGGGCTGTTGGCACTGGCACTGAAATTCTTCCAGGAAGTCTTCCACGTTATCCCCAACGTCTTCTCGATGGCCGAATCGGACCTGATCCTGGTGTTGCTGTCGCTCATTGACATGGCGCTGGTAGGCGGTTTGCTGGTGATGGTGATGATTTCCGGCTACGAGAACTTCGTGTCTCAACTGGACATCGACGACAGCAAGGAGAAGCTCAACTGGTTGGGCACCATGGACTCCTCGTCGCTGAAAATGAAGGTGGCCGCGTCGATCGTGGCGATCTCGTCGATCCACCTGCTGCGTATCTTCATGGACGCCAAGAACGTCGATCCCGAGCATTTGCAGTGGTATGTCATCATTCACATGACCTTTGTGGTGTCGGCATTTGCCATGGGTTACCTGGATAAAGTGACCAAGCACTAAACAACGGCTGTCCTGTTGTTATGCGCCGCCCGTCTGTTGCAAAACAGACGGGCGGCGTCGTTTATGGCTTGTGCTTTGATGCGCCGAGGCATATCCCTGTAAGGGTGTTGGCTCGTCACTGCGTGAGGTGCGCTCATGAACCTGCAAGAGTTGAATGCCTATGCCGTCGCCGGGAAGGTCGATGAGTTGAACCTGATCTCCATGGAAGGAGGCATTTACCTGCTTGAGGCGCGTATGCACGGAGCGGCGTATCCATTGAGTGATGCGCCAGGTCACACGATGCAGTTGCGCTCGGTGGAACATGCACGCGAGGTGCTACGCTCCTTTCCCAAGTTGCACTTCAACCTTGTCCACACCGTCGTGCATGACGAGATGTGCGGGCTGGTTGCCGATGTGGAGGAAAACCTGAAGGTGCCGATCGCCTGACGTCCCTCATCAATGGCATGACATCTGTGCTAGTCTGCTGGCCCTTTTGGTTCCGGGCGCTCCGGGACGCGCTGTGCACGCACGGCCAGTTCCCGAGCCGTCCGCACAGCGGAGCAGTGTCATGTCCGAAGTAAATCTGTCCACCGACGAAACCCGCGTCAGCTACGGCATCGGCCGTCAGCTGGGCGACCAGCTGCGCGACAACCCGCCACCGGGCGTTAGCCTGGACGCGATCCTGGCAGGCCTGACCGACGCGTTTGCCGGTAAGCCAAGCCGTGTTGGCCAGGAAGAAATGTCTGCAAGCTTCAAGGTAATTCGCGAAATCATGCAGGCCGAAGCTGCAGCCAAGGCTGAAGCAGCCGCTGGCGAAGGCCTGGCCTTCCTGGCTGAAAACGCCAAGCGTGACGGCATCACCACCCTGGCTTCCGGCCTGCAGTTCGAAGTACTGTCCGCCGGTGAAGGCGCCAAGCCATCCCGTGAAGATACCGTGCGTACCCACTACCACGGCACCCTGATCGACGGCACCGTGTTCGACAGCTCCTACGAGCGCGGCGAGCCTGCGGAATTCCCGGTCGGTGGCGTGATCGCTGGCTGGACCGAAGCCCTGCAACTGATGAATGCCGGCAGCAAATGGCGTCTGTATGTGCCGAGCGAACTGGCTTACGGCGCTCAAGGCGTTGGCAGCATTCCGCCGCACAGCGTACTGGTGTTCGACGTCGAGCTGCTGGACGTTCTGTAATACCTGACCCTGTAGGAGCGAGCATGCTCGCAATGGGCGTGAACGATAACGCGTGCATTCTGAATGAGCGCGGTGTCCTTGAGTCCATCGCGAGCATGCTCGCTCCTACAAGGGTTTGCGTTTCTCATAGTTCTATCTTGTGATGCAGTTCATTGGTCGGGCGCAATGCCCGGGCATAGCAGAACAGAAACAGGTTTCTCACCACTTCCTTGAGCACCACCGGCTCGCTGGAACTCAAGCCGTTGACGTCCAGGTCACCCTGATCCTGCAGTTCGTTCAAGGCTTCTTCTTCCAGCACTGCACAGACTTCCCCGGTTTCCCGATGCAGGATCCTGAGGTAGGGGTGTGGACGGTCCAGCCAGGCATCGATCAAATAAGTCATGGGTTCTCATCTCCATTGATGGGGTTCAATGAGAACAATTCGTATTCAATAAATAGCAAGGGCCTATTGGCTGATCCGTGATTTTTCTGGGTAAAGATTGCGTAAGGTCAAAACGGCTGGCATTTGGCTATTGCGAGGGTTCATTGGGCGAGGCGGGGAGGGCGAAGCACCACCCCACGTCAGGACGCGGGGTGGCGTACAGCTGAATCAGACTTTTCTGACGAATTCAGATTTGAGCTTCATCGGGCCGATGCCGTCGATCTTGCAGTCGATGTCGTGATCGCCATCGCACAGGCGGATGTTCTTGACCTTGGTGCCCACCTTGACCACCAGCGACGTGCCCTTGACCTTGAGGTCCTTGATGACGGTGATGGTGTCGCCGTCCTGCAGGACATTGCCCACCGAATCCTTTTTCACTGCATCATCGGACACAGCTTCGGCTTCGCCGCTGGCGGACCATTCGTGGGCGCACTCAGGGCAGATCAGCTGGGCGCCGTCTTCATAGGTGTATTCGGAATTGCATTTCGGGCAGGGTGGCAACGTGCTCACTAAGGCTCCTTGGATTCAGGATCGCTAAAAAGCGCACATTATATAGGGTTTTAGGTGAGAGAGGGGGTGGGACCTGTAGGAGCCGGCTTGCTGGCGATGCATCCAACTCGGTGTGTCAGGAACACCGTGGTGATGCAATCGCCAGCAAGCCGGCTCCTACAAGTGCAGATCAGTGTGTGCGGGCGACCGCAAACTCGCTCAATTCAACCAGTGCATCGCGGTATTCGCTGGCGGGCAGCGCGTCGAGACACTTGATCGCACGGGCCACATAGTCGCGGGCGAGCTGGGCGGTGTAATCCAGTGAGCCGGAGGCTTCCACAGCTTCGCGGATGTTTTCCAGGTCTTCGATACCGCCTTTCTGGATCGCCTTGCGCACCAGGGCTGCCTGCTCCGGCGTACCTTCGCGCATGGTGTAGATCAGCGGCAGGGTGGGCTTGCCTTCGGCCAGGTCGTCACCGACGTTCTTGCCCAGGGTCTCGGCGTCGCCTTTGTAGTCCAGCAGGTCGTCGACCAGTTGGAAGGCCACGCCCAGATGGTCGCCGAAGGTGCGCAGCGCTTCGCACTGCTCAGGTGTCGCGCCGGCCAGGGCTGCCGCACTGTGGGTCGAGGCTTCGAAGAGCATCGCGGTCTTGCCGCGGATGACCTCCATGTAGGTTTCTTCGGTGGTGCTGGCATCGCGGACCTTCGACAGCTGCAACACTTCGCCTTCGGCGATGATGCGCGTGGCTTGCGAAAGGATCTTCATCACCGGCATGGAGCCCAGCTCGACCATCATTTCGAAGGAGCGCGAATACAGGAAGTCGCCCACCAGCACGCTCGGCGCGTTGCCCCACATGGCATTGGCCGTCGAACGGCCACGGCGCATGCCGGACATGTCGACCACGTCGTCATGCAGCAGGGTAGCGGTGTGCAGGAATTCGATGGTGGCGGCCAGCAGGCGCAGGTCGTCGCCTTCGCGGCCGAGGGCCTTGCCACACAGCAGCACCAGTAACGGACGCAGGCGTTTACCGCCGGCCGAGGTAATGTAATCGCCGATTTTCGATACCAGCGGCACTCGGGAAGTCAGCTGCTTCTTGATGATGCCGTCGACGGCGCTAAAATCGTCCGCCACCGCGCGGTAGAAAGCTTGGGGTTGCATCAGCGACAGTTGCTCCAGAAGGGTTGCGCGGCATGCTAGGACCCACGCCAGCAGGTGTCAAGGCGCGATGGACGGCCTATTGCAAGGCGCTCGTGCCTTGCGTACAATCGCGCACCCTGAACTTCCTGGGCAGCACCTGCCTTACGCAATTGCAAGCGGGCCTCCAGCCCCATGCAGCCATGCCAGCCAATACCTCTTCTTATAAAGAGCTGGGTGAGCAGGATTATCGGAGAAATACCATGTCTTATGCAGTAATCGTTACTGGCGGCAAGCAGTATAAAGTCGCCCCAGGTGAATACCTGAAGATCGAAAAACTGGAAATCGCTACCGGCGAATCCGTTACCTTTGATCGCGTTCTGTTGGTTGCCAACGGTGACGACGTGAATATCGGCGCTCCAGTTGTTGCTGGCGCTACCGTTGTGGCTGAAGTGATCTCCCAAGGTCGTCACGATAAAGTCCGCATCATCAAGTTCCGTCGCCGTAAGCACCACATGAAGCGTATGGGCCACCGCCAGTGGTACACCGAGATCAAAATCACCGGTATTCAGGCTTAATTACAGCCTAATTCCTCACTAGGAGAATTGAACTCATGGCACACAAAAAAGCTGGTGGTAGTACCCGTAACGGTCGCGACTCAGAAGCCAAACGCCTTGGCGTGAAGATGTATGGCGGCCAGGCTATCAAAGCAGGCAACATCATCGTGCGTCAGCGCGGCACCCAATTCCACGCTGGCTACGGCGTTGGCATGGGTAAAGATCACACTCTCTTCGCTAAAGTCGAAGGCGTGATCAAGTTCGAAGTAAAAGGCGCCTTCGGTCGTCGTTACGTGAGCGTAGTCGCGGCTTAATCGCGCGATCGCTGGAAAAGCCCTGTCTCGCGACGGGGCTTTTTCGTTTGTGGGGTGAGTCTCTTGCAAAACTGTTTGTATGGGCTGCCGGCGCTGGTTTTAGCGGTCGTTGATTGGAGTCGCTGCGCTCATTTTTGCAAGAGTCTTATGTCTTAGTGTTTTTCGGCTCGTCCGTATGGCGAGAGGCGTTGTGTTATGAAGTTTGTTGATGAAGTATCGATCCGAGTAAAGGCTGGCGACGGCGGTAACGGCTGCATGAGTTTCCGTCGCGAAAAATTCATCGAAAACGGTGGTCCGAACGGTGGTGATGGTGGTGACGGCGGCTCGGTCTACATGATCGCCGACGAAAACCTCAACACCCTGGTCGACTATCGTTACACCCGGCACTTCGATGCCGAGCGTGGCTCCAATGGTGGCAGCACCGACTGCACCGGCAAGAAGGGTGAGGATCTGGTGCTGCGCGTACCGGTCGGCACCACCGTGATCGACTCCGCTACCCAGGAAGTGATCGGTGACCTGACCAAGGCCGGCCAGAAGCTGCTGGTGGCACATGGCGGTTGGCACGGTTTGGGTAATACCCGTTTCAAATCCAGTACCAACCGTGCGCCACGCCAGACTACGCCGGGCAAGCCGGGCGAGCAGCGTGACCTCAAGCTGGAAATGAAGGTGCTGGCGGACGTGGGTCTGCTGGGCTTGCCGAACGCTGGTAAAAGTACCTTTATCCGTTCGGTATCCGCTGCCAAGCCGAAAGTCGCCGACTATCCGTTTACCACCCTGGTGCCAAACCTGGGTGTGGTCAGCGTCGATCGCTGGAAAAGCTTCGTGGTCGCGGACATCCCGGGCCTGATTGAAGGTGCTTCCGACGGCGCCGGCCTGGGGATTCGTTTCCTCAAGCACTTGTCGCGTACCCGCCTGCTGCTGCACCTCGTCGACATGGCGCCGCTGGATGACACCAGTGCTCCGGACGCTGCCGAGGTCATCGTCAACGAGCTGACCAAGTTCAGCCCGTCCCTGGCTGAGCGTGATCGTTGGCTGATCCTCAACAAGTGCGACCAGATCCTTGAAGAAGAGCACGATGAGCGGGTCAAGGAAATCGTCGATCGCCTGGAGTGGACCGGTCCGGTCTACGTGATCTCGGCCATCGCCAAGCAGAACACCGAGCGTCTGTGTCACGACATCATGCGTTACCTGGAAGATCGTGCCGATCGCCTGGCCAATGACCCGGCCTACAAGGAAGAGCTGGCCGATCTCGATCAGCGCATCGAAGACGAAGCCCGTGCCCAGCTGCAGGCGCTGGACGATCAGCGTGCCTTGCGTCGTAGCGGCGTGAAGTCGGTCCACGACATCGGCGACGATGATTGGGACGAAGAAGATGTGGATGACGAAGACGGTCCGGAAATCATTTACGTGCGTGACTGATTCGTTGCGATAAACTTAAGCGCCGCTCAATCGAGCGGCGTTTTAGTATCTGGAAATCGATCGTTGGTCACGAATAACCACGAATAACGTCACGGGCAGTGCCAGGTCGCGCTGCCCTCAAGCTAAGGTTGAAGATGATGCGGAGCAAGGTGACAGGTGCGCAGCGTTGGGTCGTGAAGATCGGCAGCGCTTTGCTGACAGCGGACGGCAAGGGCCTGGATCGCGCGGCAATGGGTGTCTGGGTTGAACAGATGGTGGCCTTGCATGAGGCGGGTGTCGAGTTGGTGCTGGTGTCCTCCGGGGCGGTGGCGGCCGGCATGAGCCGTCTGGGCTGGACCGCGCGACCCAGTGCGATGCACGAGCTCCAGGCCGCTGCTGCAATCGGCCAGATGGGCTTGGTGCAGGCCTGGGAGTCGAGCTTTGCCGAGCATGGTCGACACACTGCGCAAATTCTCCTGACGCACGATGACCTGTCCGACCGCAAGCGCTACCTGAACGCCCGCAGCACCTTGCGTGCGCTGGTCGAGTTGAAGGTCATTCCGGTGATCAACGAGAACGATACTGTGGTCACCGACGAAATCCGTTTCGGCGACAACGATACCCTTGCGGCGCTGGTGGCTAACCTGGTCGAGGCTGACCTGCTGGTGATCCTGACGGATCGCGATGGCATGTTCGATGCCGATCCGCGCAACAATCCAGATGCCCAGCTGATCTACGAGGCGCGTGCCGATGATCCGGCGCTCGACGCGGTGGCAGGCGGTACCGGCGGAGCGCTGGGGCGCGGTGGCATGCAAACCAAGCTGCGTGCGGCACGCCTGGCGGCGCGGTCCGGTGCGCATACGATCATCGTGGGTGGTCGACTGGAGCGCGTTCTGGATCGCCTTAAGGCGGGTGAGCGCATTGGCACCTTGCTCTCGCCTGAGCGCGGCATGCTGGCGGCGCGCAAGCAGTGGCTGGCCGGGCATCTGCAAACCCGTGGCACCCTGGTGTTGGACGCGGGTGCGGTGACGGCGTTGTCCCAAGGTAACAAGAGCCTGCTGCCGGTTGGGGTCAAATTGGTCCAGGGTAGCTTCCGTCGCGGCGAAATGGTGGTGTGCGTGGCGCCCGACGGTCGTGAAATTGCCCGTGGGTTGGCCAACTACAGTGCGCTGGAAGCACAAAAAATCATCGGTCAGTCGTCTGAGGCGATTGTCGGTCTCTTGGGTTATATGGCGGAACCGGAACTGGTTCATCGCGATAACCTGATTCTGGTCTGAAGGAATACCTGATGCGCATGGCAAAAGGATTGTTGGGGTTGCTGTTGGCGATGCCGCTGCTGGCGTCGGCCGAGGAAATTGGCCAGGTGTCGACGGTGTTCAAGTTTGTCGGCCCGAACGATCGCATCGTGGTCGAGGCGTTTGACGATCCCAAGGTCGAGGGTGTGACGTGCTACCTGTCGCGCGCCAAGACTGGGGGCGTGAAGGGTGGGCTTGGATTGGCCGAGGATCGTGCCGAGGCGTCCATTGCCTGTCGTCAGGTCGGGCCCATCAGCTTCAAGGGTGAGCTCAAGGACGGTGACGAGGTGTTCAAGGAGCGTACCTCCCTGGTGTTCAAGACCATGCAGGTGGTGCGATTCCTCGATAAGAAGCGCAATACGCTGGTGTATCTGGTGTACAGCGATCGGTTGATCGAGGGCAGTCCGCAGAATGCGGTGACAGCGATTCCGATTTTGCCTTGGGCGAGCGCTCAATAAGTAAACGAAAATCCAAGTGTGGGAGCGGGCTTGCTCGCGAAAGCGCAGTGTCAGTCGATGCAGGTGTCGCCTGATGCGCCGCTTTCGCGAGCAAGCCCGCTCCCACAATTGTTTTGTGTGTTCATCAAATCGCAGGCAATAAAAAACCGACCCTGAGGTCGGTTTTTTAATGAACGAGTCGCTTAGGCAGCAGCGGCAACGTTCAGGGCCTTTACGTGGCCATTCAGGCGGCTCTTATGACGAGCAGCCTTGTTCTTGTGGATGATGCCTTTATCGGCCATACGGTCGATAACTGGCACAGCCAGAACGTAAGCAGCTTGAGCTTTTTCAGCGTCTTTTGCGTCGATGGCCTTAACTACATTCTTGATGTAGGTACGAACCATGGAACGCAGGCTGGCGTTGTGGCTGCGACGCTTCTCAGCCTGTTTTGCACGTTTTTTGGCGGAAGGTGAGTTGGCCACCGTCGAGCTCCTCGAAAGACTTTTTAGGAAATAGCAAACAAAATAGGCCGCGAATCATGCCGATGAGTTGAGGTCTTGTCAAGGGCGGTTGAAACGTTCCGCTAAGTGGTAGGTGCAACACCTCTGGATATTTCTTTCCAGCGTGCGACCTGTAAACTCGCGAGCTTTGGCTCTGTGCTGTTGCGGCGCGGAGTATCGCATAAGTAGGCGCGTAGTTCGCCTGCTGTTTATCGACAGGCACGAACTCTTTTAATGAATCTGCTCAAATCGTTGGCCGCTGTCAGCTCTATCACGATGCTTTCCCGGGTTTTGGGGTTTGTTCGTGACACCCTTATTGCACGTGCATTCGGCGCGGGAATGGCGACCGACGCCTTTTTCATCGCCTTCAAGTTGCCCAACCTGTTGCGGCGGATTTTTGCCGAAGGGGCGTTTTCCCAGGCATTCGTACCGATTCTGGCCGAATACAAAAGCCAGAAGGGCGATGAGGCGACGCGAACCTTCATTGCCTATGTTTCTGGCCTGCTGACACTGGTGCTGGCGCTCGTCACGGCGTTGGGCATGCTTGCCGCCCCCTGGCTCATCTGGGTGACCGCGCCGGGTTTCACCAATACGCCGGAGAAGTTCGAGCTGACCACCAGCTTGCTGCGAGTGACCTTTCCGTACATCTTGCTGATTTCCCTGTCCTCATTGGCTGGCGCGATCCTTAACACCTGGAACCGCTTTTCTGTGCCGGCGTTTGTGCCGACCCTGCTGAACGTCAGCATGATTATCTTTGCGCTGTTCCTGACGCCGTACTTCGATCCGCCGGTGATGGCGCTGGGCTGGGCGGTGCTGGCGGGCGGTCTGGCGCAGTTGCTTTACCAACTGCCACACCTGAAAAAAATCGGCATGCTGGTCCTGCCGCGCCTGAGTTTGCGCGACAGCGGCGTCTGGCGGGTGATGAAGCAGATGCTGCCGGCGATTCTCGGGGTGTCGGTGAGTCAAATCTCGTTGATCATCAACACCATCTTTGCGTCCTTCCTGGTTGCCGGCTCGGTGTCCTGGATGTACTACGCCGACCGCCTGATGGAGTTGCCGTCCGGTGTGCTGGGCGTGGCATTGGGCACGATTCTGCTGCCGACCCTGGCCAAGACCTACGCCAGCCAGGACCGCCAGGAATATTCGCGAATCCTCGATTGGGGCCTGCGCCTGTGTTTCGTGCTGGTATTGCCTTGTGCCCTGGCGTTGGGGATTCTGGCCGAGCCGCTGACGGTTTCACTGTTCCAGTACGGTCAGTTCGATGCCCATGACGCGGCCATGACCCAGCGTGCGCTGATTGCCTACTCTGTCGGTTTGCTCGGGATTATCGTGATCAAAGTACTGGCGCCAGGCTTTTATGCGCAACAAAACATCCGCACGCCGGTAAAAATCGCGATTTTCACCCTGGTGGTCACCCAGTTGTTCAACCTGCTGTTGATCGGCCCGCTGGCCCATGCCGGCCTTGCGCTTGCCATCAGTGCCGGTGCCTGCCTGAATGCCGGGCTGCTGTTCTATCAACTGCGCAAGCAGCAGATGTACCAGCCGCAACCGGGTTGGGCGAAGTTTGGCTTCAAGCTGGTGGTCGCGGTGACGGTGATGTCCGCTGTGCTGCTGGCGGGGATGCATTTCATGCCCGCCTGGGGCGAAGGGCAGATGCTTGAGCGGTTCCTGCGCCTGGGCGCTTTGGTCATCGCCGGTGTGGTGGCTTATTTCGGCATGTTAGTGTTGATGGGCTTCAGGTTGCGCGACTTCAATCGCAAGGCGCTTGGCTAAAGCCAGGGCCTCGATAAACATGGGCGAGTCGGCGTTTTTGTCGGCTCGATTACTTTGGGATACGGTGTTGCCTGTCGTCGGCCGCCGGGTGTGGTTATAATCGACCACTTTATGAGCAAGAAGCGCGTTATGCAGCTGGTTCGAGGCCTCCACAATCTGCGCCCCCAGCATCGGGGCTGTGTCGCCACTATTGGCAACTTTGACGGTGTACACCGTGGCCACCAGGCTATCCTGGCGCGGCTGCGCGAGCGTGCGCTCGAGTTGGGCGTGCCCAGCTGCGTGGTTATTTTCGAGCCGCAGCCCCGGGAATTTTTCGCCCCTGACACGGCGCCAGCGCGTCTGGCCCGGCTGCGTGACAAGCTGCAGCTGTTAGCTGCCGAAGGGGTCGACCGAGTCCTGTGCCTGGCATTCAACCAGCGCCTGAGCAAGCTCAGCGCCAGTGAGTTCGTCGATACCATCCTGGTTGACGGTCTCGGCGTGCAGCACCTTGAAGTCGGCGACGACTTCCGTTTTGGCTGTGACCGGGCAGGGGATTTCGATTTCCTGCAACAGGCTGGCGTCATGCAGGGCTTCACCGTCGAAGCGGCGCAAACCGTCGAGCTCGATGGCATTCGCGTCAGCAGCACCCAGGTGCGTAATGCGCTGGCCGCTGCTGATTTCGCCCTCGCGGAGCGTTTACTGGGCCGTCCATACCGGATCGCCGGTCGCGTGTTGCATGGCCAGAAGCTGGCCCGGCAGTTGGGTACGCCCACCGCCAATATCCAGCTCAAGCGTCGTCGCGTGCCGCTGACCGGGGTTTATCTGGTCAGTATCGACCTGGACGGCAAGACCTGGCCTGGCGTCGCCAATATCGGCGTTCGACCCACGGTCCAGGGAGATGGCAGAGCCCACCTCGAAGTACATCTTTTAGATTTTGCCGGCGATCTGTATGACCGGCGTATGACGGTGGTTTTCCACCAAAAGCTGCGTGAAGAGCAGCGTTTCGCCTCTCTGGAGGCGCTTAAGACGGCGATCAATGCGGATGTCGCCGCCGCCCGTGCCCTGTCGCACCTAGCGCCAATCGCTAATGAAGAGCCTTAAATGACCGACTATAAAGCCACGCTAAACCTTCCGGACACCGCCTTCCCAATGAAGGCCGGCCTGCCTCAGCGCGAACCGCAGATTCTGCAGCGCTGGGACAGCATTGGCCTGTACGGAAAGTTGCGCGAGATTGGCAAGGATCGTCCGAAGTTCGTCCTGCACGACGGTCCTCCATATGCCAACGGCACGATTCACATCGGTCACGCACTGAACAAGATTCTCAAGGACATGATCATTCGTTCGAAGACCCTGTCGGGCTTCGATGCGCCTTATGTTCCGGGTTGGGACTGCCATGGCCTGCCGATCGAGCACAAGGTCGAAGTGACCCACGGCAAGAACCTGGGCGCGGACAAGACCCGCGAACTGTGCCGTGCCTACGCCACCGAGCAGATCGAAGGGCAGAAATCCGAATTCATCCGTCTAGGCGTGCTGGGCGACTTCGCCAACCCGTACAAGACCATGGATTTCAAGAACGAGGCCGGTGAAATCCGTGCCCTCGCCGAAATCGTCAAGGGCGGTTTCGTGTTCAAGGGCCTCAAGCCTGTGAACTGGTGCTTCGATTGCGGTTCGGCCCTGGCCGAGGCGGAAGTCGAGTACGAGAACAAGAAGTCCTCGACCATCGACGTCGCATTCCCGATTGCCGATGAAGCCAAGCTGGCTGCCGCGTTCGGTCTGCCTTCGCTGGACAAACCCGCGTCGATCGTGATCTGGACCACCACCCCGTGGACCATCCCGGCCAACCAGGCGCTGAACGTCCACCCTGAATTCAACTACGCCCTGGTCGATGTCGGCGACAAACTGCTGGTGTTGGCTGAAGAGCTGGTCGAGTCATGCCTGGCACGCTACAGCCTGGAAGGTTCGGTCATCGCGATTGCCTCGGGCAAAGCGCTGGAACTGATCAACTTCCGCCACCCGTTCTACGACCGCCTGTCGCCTGTCTACCTGGCTGACTATGTCGAACTGGGCGCCGGCACCGGCGTGGTTCACTCTGCCCCGGCCTACGGTGTGGACGACTTCGTGACCTGCAAGAAATACGGCATGGTCAACGATGACATCCTCAACCCGGTACAAAGCAACGGCGTCTACGCGACTTCGCTGGAATTCTTCGGCGGCCAGTTCATCTGGAAGGCCAACCCGGCCATCGTCGACAAGCTGACCGAAGTGGGCGCGCTGCTGCACACGACCATCATCGAACACAGCTACATGCACTGCTGGCGCCACAAGACTCCGCTGATCTACCGTGCCACCGCGCAGTGGTTCATCGGCATGGACAAGCAGCCAACCACCGGCGACACCCTGCGCCAGCGCTCGCTCAAAGCCATTGAAGAAACCCAGTTCGTACCGGCCTGGGGCCAGGCGCGACTGCACTCGATGATTGCCAACCGTCCGGACTGGTGCATCTCCCGCCAGCGCAATTGGGGTGTGCCGATCCCGTTCTTCCTGAACAAGGAAAGCGGCGAACTGCACCCACGCACCGTCGAATTGATGGAAGAAGTTGCCAAGCGCGTCGAAGTCGAAGGCATCGAGGCCTGGTTCAAGCTGGACGCCGCCGAGCTGCTGGGCGATGAAGCGCCACAGTACGACAAGATCAGCGACACCCTCGACGTCTGGTTCGACTCGGGTACCACCCACTGGCACGTCCTGCGCGGTTCGCACCCGATGGGCCACGAAAGCGGTCCACGCGCCGACCTGTACCTGGAAGGTTCGGACCAGCACCGCGGCTGGTTCCATTCGTCGCTGCTGACCGGTTGCGCCATCGACAACCACGCGCCGTATCGCGAGCTGCTGACCCACGGTTTCACCGTTGACGAGTCCGGCCGCAAGATGTCCAAGTCGTTGGGCAACGTCATTGCACCGCAGAAGGTCAACGACACCCTGGGTGCCGATATCATGCGCCTGTGGGTCGCTTCTACCGACTACTCCGGTGAAATGGCAGTGTCCGAGCAGATCCTGCAACGCAGTGCGGACGCCTACCGGCGTATCCGTAACACCGCGCGTTTCCTGCTCTCGAACCTGACCGGCTTCAACCCGGCCACCGACCTGCTGCCGGCCGAAGAAATGCTGGCACTGGACCGTTGGGCCGTGGATCGCACCCTGCTGCTGCAACGTGAGCTGCAAGAGCACTACGGTGAATACCGCTTCTGGAACGTGTACTCGAAGATCCACAACTTCTGCGTGCAGGAGCTGGGCGGTTTCTACCTGGACATCATCAAGGACCGCCAGTACACCACGGGTGCCGACAGCAAGGCCCGTCGTTCGTGCCAGACCGCGCTGTTCCACATCTCCGAGGCGCTGGTGCGCTGGATCGCCCCGATCCTGGCGTTTACCGCCGACGAGCTGTGGCAATACCTGCCGGGCGAGCGCAACGAGTCCGTCATGCTCAACACCTGGTACGAAGGCCTGAGCGAACTGCCGGAAGGCTTCGAGCTGGGTCGCGCCTACTGGGACCGCATCATGGAAGTGAAGGTCGCGGTCAACAAAGAGATGGAAATCCAGCGCGCGGCCAAGGCCGTCGGTGGCAACCTGCAAGCCGAAGTGACGCTGTTCGCCGAAGACGCGCTGAGCGCCGACCTGGCCAAGCTGAGCAACGAACTGCGTTTCGTCCTGATCACCTCCACCGCCAGCGTTGCACCTTTTGTTCAGGCGCCAGCGGACGCGGTAGTCACCGAAGTCAGCGGCTTGAAGCTGAAAATCGTCAAGTCGGCCTTCGCCAAGTGCGCCCGTTGCTGGCATTGCCGTGAAGACGTCGGCGTGAACCCGGAGCATCCGGAAATCTGCGGTCGTTGCGTCGACAACATCAGCGGCGCGGGCGAGGTTCGTCACTATGCCTAATGCCGTTGGCCGTTTTGGGCGGCTGGGCTGGCTCTGGTTGAGTTTGCTGGTCCTGGTCATCGACCAGGCCAGTAAGTTCTACTTCGAAGGCTCGTTGGAGATGTACCAGCAAATCGTGGTGATCCCCGATTACTTCAGCTGGACCCTGGCCTACAACACCGGCGCGGCATTCAGCTTCCTGGCTGACAGCTCCGGCTGGCAGCGCTGGTTGTTTGCCCTGATCGCGATGGTGGTCAGTGCCGTGCTGGTGGTGTGGCTAAAGCGTCTGGGACGTAACGAAACCTGGGTGGCCATCGCGTTGGCGTTGGTGCTGGGTGGCGCGCTGGGCAATTTGTATGACCGCATAGCCTTGGGCCATGTGATCGATTTCATTCTGGTGCATTGGCAGAATCGCTGGTATTTCCCGGCTTTCAACTTTGCCGACAGTGCAATCACGGTTGGTGCTGTAATGCTGGCACTGGATATGTTCAAAAGTAAAAAGACCGGAGAAACCGTTCATGACTGAACAGGTATTGGCTGAGCAACGCATCGGCCAGAACACGGAAGTCACCTTGCATTTCGCATTGCGCCTGGAGAACGGCGACACGGTGGACAGCACCTTCGACAAGGCCCCGGCGACCTTCAAGGTCGGTGACGGCAACCTGTTGCCAGGTTTCGAAGTGGCGTTGTTCGGTTTCAAGGCGGGCGACAAGCGTACCCTGAGCATCGAGCCGGAAAACGCGTTCGGCCAGCCCAACCCGCAAAACGTGCAGATCATCCCGCGCTCACAGTTCCAGGACATGGACCTGTCGCCAGGTTTGCTGGTGATCTTCAACGATGCGGCCAATACTGAATTGCCGGGTGTGGTCAAAGAGTTCGATGACACGCAAGTGACCATCGACTTCAACCATCCACTGGCGGGCAAGACCCTGACCTTTGACGTGGAAATCATTTCCGTCAAAGCGCTGTAACTGACCGAACACGGTCAAAAATGTGGGAGCGAGCCTGCTCGCGAAGGCTGACAGACATTCAACATTGATGTCGTCTGACACACCGCTTTCGCGAGCAGGCTCGCTCCCACAGTAGGTTTCTACAGTTTTCGCTTTTTCTTGCGCGCAAGACACGAGGCACAGCATGCAAATCAAACTCGCCAACCCCCGTGGCTTCTGCGCCGGCGTGGACCGGGCGATCGAAATCGTCAATCGCGCCCTGGAGGTTTTCGGGCCGCCGATCTATGTGCGCCACGAAGTGGTTCACAACAAGTTCGTCGTCGAAGACCTGCGTAACCGCGGGGCGATCTTCGTCGAAGAGTTGGATCAGGTGCCGGACGATGTGATCGTCATCTTCAGTGCCCACGGCGTGTCCCAGGCCGTACGTACTGAAGCCGCCGGCCGTGGCCTGAAAGTGTTCGACGCCACGTGTCCGCTGGTCACCAAGGTGCATATCGAAGTCGCCCGCTACAGCCGCGATGGACGTGAATGCATCCTTATTGGTCACGCTGGTCACCCGGAAGTCGAAGGCACCATGGGCCAGTACGATGGCAGCAACGGTGGGGCGATCTATCTGGTCGAAGACGAAAAGGACGTCGCCGAACTCCAGGTGAACAACCCGGATAAACTGGCGTTCGTCACCCAGACGACCTTGTCCATGGACGATACCAGTCGCGTCATCGACGCCCTGCGTACTCGGTTCCCGGCCATTGGCGGCCCGCGCAAGGACGACATCTGCTACGCCACGCAAAACCGCCAGGACGCGGTCAAGCAATTGGCCGACGAATGTGATGTGGTGTTGGTGGTCGGTAGCCCGAACAGCTCCAACTCCAATCGCCTGCGTGAACTGGCAGAACGCATGGCAACCCCGGCGTACCTGATCGACGGTGCCGAGGACCTCGACAAGAGTTGGTTCGACGGTGTCGAGCGGATCGGTATCACCGCTGGCGCTTCCGCTCCGGAAGTCCTGGTGCGCGGCGTGATTCAGCAATTGCAGGCCTGGGGTGCTACCGGTGCCGATGAGTTGGCCGGGCGTGAAGAGAACATCACGTTCTCCATGCCAAAAGAACTCCGGGTCCGTTCGCTGCTCTGACCCTTCAGGTTGCGCATAACGCCTGCGCGGTTTTTTCACTGCGCAGGCTGATGCGACCGTTCGAGGCCAGCACCACCTGGTGCTGGCTTTGCGCTTCGCGTGCAGCGCAAACATGCAATGTCCCTGCTTGGAAACCTCCGGACACCGGCTCACCCCCTGGGCCGAAACGTACGGCAGTCCTGACATACTGGTTGCCGAAAATAGCCACGCCAATGCCGCTGCGACGCTCTATCAGCAGCGGATTTCCAGGGTCGTCGTGCCCCTTGCCGCTGACATCCAGAATGATTCGCCAGCCCTGGCTCCAGTCATCGTTTATGCCGTGAACGACGACGACCTGACCGCGCGATACCGCTTCGCTCCTTGCACTGCGCAGACCGCTGACCAGTGACTTGGCCGCTTCCTCGCGATGGTTCGATTCTGTCAGCGCAGCGAATGCCGGACTGACCAGTTGCAGAACAATCCCGAGAATCGCGAGTCCCATAAGCAATTCAATCAGACTGAAACCTTGCTCACGCATGAGATTTTCCTCCCTGGAATGTTCTAGCGCGTGGAGCAGGTATAGCCGACGGCAGTAGAGAGCAACGATGGATCATCGTACAAAAGGTTTCACGTTGATCGAGTTGTTGGTTGCGTTGGCGATTTTCCTGGCCCTGATCACCCTGGTGGTCCCGGCGTTTATCCGTTCGTCGCAAAGCACCAAGGCCGACACCGAGATCAGGGATCTGCAACGTGGCCTCAACTTCGCCCGACTCGAAGCCATTGATCGCGGCGTGACCATTCGGGTACGACCTACGGCGGGTGGGGACGTGTGGACAGGGGAGTTGTCGGTCTATGACGGTACGGGCACCCCGGCGAATGTATTGCGGGTTGTTCCACCGATGAGCAGCGGTGCGACTCTGACGCTAACCTCGGGAGTGTCGGCCATCGATTTCAACAATTTGGGCGGGCTGTCGTCACCCTCCACGGCAGTGGTGATCAGCTATGTGCTCGGAACGCAAAGCAGGATGCTGAATGTGTGTTTGAACGGACGAATTCTATTGGGTGGAAATTGCGGATGAGGCCATGGAGCAAGCGTGCCCAGGAGGGCATGACGTTGATCGAAGTGCTGGTGGCGTTGCTGATTCTGGGCGTGGGGCTGTTGGGCGCGGCCGCCGTTCAATTGAATGCCTTGAAATACACTGACAGTGCGCGCATGACCAGCCAGGCCAGTTTTATCGCCTACGACATGCTGGACCGCATTCGCGCCAATGCCGCCGCCGATTACACCGTGACACCGCCGACCTCAGGCAATCTCAACGTCGCCCGGGACCAGGATCTCTACGATTTCACCCATAACATCGTCAATTTCGGTGGTGCCACGGCGACCGGCACAATCTCCCTGAGCCAGCGGGTGTACACCATCACCATTAATTGGGACGACTCGCGGGCCGCCAACAGCGCGAACTCAAGGCGCAGTTTCGTCCTCACAAGCCGCGCGACCGCCGACCCGGTGACCACGCCATGAGCCGCTCCAATCGCGGGTTCGGCCTGATCGAGTTGCTGATTGCCCTGGCGTTGAGCCTCGTGGTGGTACTGGGTGTGGTGCAGGTGTTCATCGCCGCAAAAAACACCTACATCAGCCAGAATGCCGCCGCAGCCATGCAGGAGGACGCGCGCTTTGTGCTGAGCAAGATGATCCAGGAAATCCGCATGGTCGGCATGTTCGGCTGCCTGGGGACGATCACCGATGCCAGCAAAGAGGGTGATTTCGCTGCCAGCCAGATAAAACCGATCAGTTGGGACAACGCCAGTCTCAAGCTAATCCTGGTCACGGCGGATGTCGGCAGCAATGGCGGGACCCCGGCCTGGACGGTGGTTTCCGATTGTCGAAGCAGTGCGACGGCTTACTCCGACCTGCGCACACCTGCCACGGGGCAACTGGCATTTCCTATCCGGCGATTGATCTACAGCTTGAAGAACGGTCAGCTGACGTTGGGTGCCGGTAGGGAGACACCGAAACCGCTCCAGCAAGTGCTGGTGGATAACGTCAGTGCCTTCGACGTGAGCTTCGGCCTCGCCAGCTCGGCTGCCGATTCGGCGGTGTCCAGTTACAGCAGCAACCCGTCGGACCCGGCGCGCATCCGTAGCGTACGCCTGAACCTGACACTCACGGACCCGAACCACCGGGTGAGCGACCAAACCTTCAACGTGGTTGCCGCCTTGCGCAACCGCCTGCCATGAAGGGCGGGCCGATGCGTGTGTCCCCTGGTTGCCAGCGCGGCATGGCGCTGCTGGTCAGCCTGGTGTTCCTGTTACTGCTGACGCTGATCGGCATCTCGTCGATGCAAAACGCCACGCTGCAGGAAAAAATGGCCGGTAGCCTGAGCTTGCGCAACCAGTCATTCCAGGCTGCCGAAGCGGTGTTGCGCGTAGGCGAAAGCGCGGTTCAGCTCGACAGTTATTCGTTGCCGGTGTGCAGCGGCACGTTCCGGTGCGCACCGCCTGCCGAATCGACGACTCTCAAGTCGGCCGGGTTCAACTCCACCTCGGGGGTGACCTGGATCGCGTCGGGCGCCGGCTTCTATGGCGTGCAGAACATTGGCACCAGCCTGGCCGCGGTGAACGTGCCGAGTAACACCTCGGTGACCTTGTACCGGGTCACCGCCGTGGGCATTGCGGGCAGCTCACGCAGTGTGGTGGAGAGCATTTATGCGAAATATTGATAACCGCACGCAGCGGTGGAGATTGTTGAGCGGGGTCTTTTGCGCCTTGTTCCTGGCAGCTCCCGCCGGTGCCTTCACGCCCTCGGATTCACCCTTGTTGTGCGCCGCCGGCTCCGGCGGCAGTGGTGTCGCCAGCGCCACCCGCTATTTCCAGACCCGCTACGACCCCAAGGACTGGCGTGGCACGATCAAGGCCTACGGCCTCACCGCCAGTGGCGCGGTCAACACCGCGTCGGTGCTGTGGTCCACCGATAACACCATCGTGCCGGGCGCTACGGCACCGACCTATCAATCATGGAACAACCAGAGCAACAGCGTCGTGCCATTGGCCTTCGCCAATTTTTCCACGACCCAGCAAGCCGTTCTCAACCAGGGCTTGCCCGGCGATATCACGGGCAGCGATCTGGTGGAGTGGAGCAAGGGCACCAACAAGGCTGGCCTGAAGGCGCGCAGTGTGTTGCTGGGCGATATCATCAACTCACCGCTGGTCCTGGCGGCACCTTCGGATCAAACCGCATCGGACTTGTCGGGGGACACCGGCTATAGCGCTTACCTGGCGATCAAGGCGGTCAACATGAGTGCGAGTCTGGTGGTCAACGCCAACGATGGTTTCGTCAGCGTCATCAATACCGGCAACGGTGCCCGGCGCTACGCCTACATGCCCTCCAGCGTACTGCCGTCTTTGCGTTACATCGCCGATAACGCCTACATCAACGGTGTCAGCCACAAGTTTCTGGTGGATGGGCAGGTGGGCGTGTTCGATGCTCAGCTCAACAGTGCCTGGAAAACCCTCGCACTGGGCGGAACGGGGGCGGGCGGGCGAACCTTCTATGCGCTGCAGTTGTTCGACGCGTCGGCGGGCAATGTCATGAAGGCCTTGTGGGAAATCAGCGCGCCGGTCACTGCCAGTGCGGCGAACGCGTTCAATGACCTGGGTTATGCCTACGCCCGTCCGGAGGTGGCACGCTTGGCGGATGGGCGGTGGGCGGCGTTCATTGCCAACGGCTACGGCAGCAATTCAGGGGTAGCGGCGTTGTACGTGGTGGACATTCGTGACGGCAGCCTGATCAGGAAAGTCGTGATCGACAGCAGCGAAACCACTAACGGCTTGTCTTCGGTGAAACTCAAGGTGAACTCGCAGAACGTGGTGCAGGCAGCCTATGGCGGCGATCTCAAGGGACGGCTCTGGAAGTTTGACCTGAGTGGCACCACCCCGGATGCCTGGGGCCTGGCATTTGCCGGCCAGCCGTTGTTTACCACAGCCGGTGGCGCTACCCAGCCAATCACCGCGCAGCCATTGCTGGCGGACAACGCCCTGGGTGGCAAGTTGGTGTTTTTCGGCACTGGAAAACTCAACGAGGCGGCAGACAAGACCAACAAGGACCTGCAGGCGTTCTACGCGGTGTGGGACGCGAACGGGGGCTCCGGACAAATCACCACCGCCAGTCTGCAGGCTCAGGCCGTGACCGGGGTGCTTTCGGGAAGTTCGGGGCAGTTGATCACTACCAGCCAGAACGAGGTGACCTACCCGGCGAAAAAGGGCTGGTATTTGCCGCTGCTGTATAACAGCACGCTGACCGGTGAGCGGGTGCTCAACCAGGCCAGCCTGGTGCTCGGGCGGATCGTCTTCACCACGGCAAGCGTGGATACCACGCAACCTTGCGCCAGCTCTGGTAGCGGCAAACTGGTCGAACTCGATGCGTTCAGCGGTAAGATGCTCAATTACGCGGTGCTCGACAGTAACGGCGACGCAGTGATCGACAGCACCGACACGCTGTCCAGCGGCGTGGTCTTTACCGGCGGCATTCCGACTTTGAACGCCATCGTCAATGGCGCGACGCGCAAGATCGTGAACGATTCCAGTGGCGGTATCTCCACGCTGGTGGAAAAATCCGGCGGCGGCAGCCGTCGCATCATGTGGCGACAAATACAGTAAGCGAGAGTTGAGGCATGCACAGATCCAACCGCGGTTTTACCCTGATCGAAATCATGATCGTGATTGCGATCATCGGGATTGTCATGACCATCGCTATGCCGAGCTTCACCGAATACCTCAATAAGGGGCGCCGCACCGAAGTGGCCGGTCTGCTTTCCGAGCAGGCGCAGATCCTTGAGCGTTTCTATTCACAGAAAAACGTCTATAGCGGTGTCCCGGGTCTCAGCGCCGGAAATGACTACTACACCATCACGCCGACTCTGACCGACCAGACCTTCTTGCTGACGGCGGTGCGCAAGCCTGGCACCAGCATGGCCAATGACAAGTGCGGTGATTTCACCATCACCAATACGGGGACGCGCGCGATGGTCAATGCCACGGCCGGCCTGACCACCAAGGATTGCTGGGGTCGCTGAGTTTCCTTTTCGGGCGCCCTTTGCGCCTTTGTCTATTTAATGGTTGGATCAGAACATGACCAGGCAACAGCAAGTGGTGATCGTCGGTGGTGGGGTAATCGGCCTGCTGACGGCATTCAATCTCGCGTCCCAGGTGCAGAGCGTGCTGCTGCTGGACCGGTCGAGCGTTGGCCAGGAATCGTCCTGGGCGGGCGGCGGCATCGTTTCTCCGCTCTATCCATGGCGCTACAGCCCTGCGGTTACCGCGCTGGCGCATTGGTCCCAGGATTTTTATCCACAGCTGGGCGAGCGCTTGTTCGCTGCTACCGGGATCGATCCCGAGGTGCATACCACGGGCCTGTATTGGCTGGACCTGGACGATGAAGCCGAGGCGCTGGCCTGGGCCGCGAGCGAGGGCCGGCCACTGCGGGCTGTGGATATCTCGGTGGCCCACGATGCGGTGCCGGTGCTCGGTGGCGGCTTTTCCCGAGCGATCTACATGGCCAACGTCGCCAATGTGCGCAACCCACGGCTGGTTAAGTCGCTCAAGGCGGCATTGCAGGCGCTGGCGAACGTGACGATTCATGAGCAATGCGAAGTCAGCGGGTTTATTGCCCAAGACGAAAAAATAGTCGGTGTGCAGACCTCCGCCGGTGCGATTCATGGCGATCAAGTGGTTCTTACCGCTGGCGCCTGGAGCGGCGACTTGCTCAAGAGCCTGGGCCTTGAGCTGCCGGTCGAACCGGTGAAAGGACAGATGATCCTCTACAAGTGCGCGGCGGATTTCCTGCCGAGCATGGTGCTGGCCAAAGGGCGTTATGCAATACCGCGGCGCGATGGGCACATCCTGATTGGCAGCACCCTGGAGCATGAAGGCTACGATAAGACGCCTACCGAGTCGGCACTCGAGAGCCTCAAGGCTTCGGCCGTGGAATTGATCCCGGCGTTGGCCGACGCCGAGGTGGTGGGACATTGGGCAGGATTGCGGCCAGGTTCGCCGGAGGGCATTCCCTACATTGGCCGGGTGCCGGGGTTCGATGGCCTATGGCTCAATTGCGGGCACTACCGTAACGGGCTGGTACTGGCGCCGGCGTCCTGTCAGTTGTTCGCTGATGTGATGTTGGGCAGGGCGCCGATCATTGATCCGGCACCCTATGCGCCGGCCGGGCGGATCTAACCTGGAAAGATCTGGCGTCTGTTAGATGACCTTCGCGAGCAGGCTCGCTCCCACAATGGAATGCGATCAACTGTGGGAGCGAGCCTGCTCGCGAAGAGGCCCTCAATCCAACCCTAATTTCTTCAGCCTGTAGCGCATCGACCGAAACGACAGATTCAACCGCTGAGCCGCCGCCGTGCGGTTCCAGCGGGTCTCTTCCAGGGCCTGGAGAAGCAGTTGGCGCTCAACGTTTTCCAGGTACGCCTCCAGGTTATCGATCTGCGTGAGGTCCGGCACGCCCCCTTCGGCGGAGCAGTTGCCCTCGGCCAGGCGCAGGTCGCTGGCCTCGATCCGGTTGTTTTCGCATAAGGTGTGAGCGCGTTCGAGCATATTCTCCAGCTCCCGCACATTGCCCGGAAAACGGTAGCTTTTCAGGGCGTCGAGGGCATTGGGGTGGAGTTTTGCCGCGGGCTGCCCGGTGTCTGCAGCCAGGCGCTTGAGCACATGGCAGGCCAGCGGCTCGATGTCGTCACGGCGTTCGCGCAACGGTGGCACGCGTAGTTCGATCACGTTCAGGCGGTAGTACAGATCCTGGCGAAAACGTTCGCCGGCGACTTCGGCGCCAAGGTCTTTGTGGGTGGCGCACAGTATGCGCACATCAACCACCCTTTCCTGTTGCCCACCGACGCTGCGTACGGCTTTCTCCTGGATCGCCCGCAGCAGTTTGACCTGCATGGGCAGAGGCAGGTCTGCCACTTCGTCGAGAAACAGGGTGCCGCCGTGGGCCGCCTGGAACAATCCGGGCTTGTCCTCGATGGCGCCGCTGAAGCTGCCTTTTCGATGGCCGAAAAACTCGCTTTCCATCAGCTCCGTCGGAATCGCGCCGCAATTGACCGGGACAAAGGGCTGGTTGGCCCGTGGTCCTCGCTCATGAATCAGGCGGGCGACCAGTTCCTTGCCACTGCCGGACTCGCCACTGATGTACACCGGAGCCTGGCTGCGGGCCAGCTTGTCGATCTGCTGGCGCAGATTGCGCATGGGCGGCGAGTCGCCTAGCAAGCGGCGATCGATGGTGGTCCCAGGGGCGGGTAACAGCAAGGCACTGGTGACCAGTTTCCGCAAGCGGGTCAGGTCCACCGGCTTGGTCAGGAAGTCGAAAGCGCCGGCCTTCAGCGCATTGATCGCCGTATCGAGGTTGCCATAGGCGGTGATCATGGCCACCGGAATCTGTGGATAGCGTTGCTGGATGTGTTGCACCAGCACAAGACCGCTGCCATCCGGCAGGCGCATGTCGGTCAGGCACAGGTCGAACGTCTCGCGCTGGAGCAGGGCCAAGGCCTCGCCAACGTTACGGGCACTGTAAGTGTCGAGTTTCATCCGTCCCAGGGTGATTTCCAGGAGTTCGCGGATGTCCGGTTCGTCGTCGACGACCAGAACTTTTTTCCGTGGGCTCATGTTCAACCTTGTTTGCGTCCGTGAGCAAAGGTGATGCGAAAGCAGCCGCCTTGGCGTGGTTTGAAGTCCAGGCGAGCCTGGTTGCTCTCGCACAGCTCACGTGACAGGTATAGCCCCAGGCCAGTGCCCTGTTGGCTGGTGGTGAAGAAGGGCTCAAACAGTTGTGCTTGATGATCCGGGGCCACTCCGGGGCCGTCGTCGAGGATTTCGAGGACCGGAAGCTGGCTTTCGGGATCGGTGAACAATTCAAGCCAGACCTGCGCCGGGTCGTGGTCCAGGGCGCTATGGCGCCAGGCATTGCCTATCAGGTTGTCGAGAATCTGCTCCAGCTGGTTCGGGTCCATCAAGGTCTCGAAGTCACCGGGCGCAATGCGCAGATGGATTTTCTGGTGCTCGCTCGCCTGGTCGCGGGTTGCCGCCACGAACTGTTCCAGCCAAGGCCTCAGGTCGAGTCGTTGGGTCGCGGTTTGCTGGCGGCGGGACAGTTGCAGGACGTTTTCGATAACCCGATTCATGCGCTGAGAGTGGTCTTGAATAATCTGCGTCAGACGCCGGTCCGCGGCATTCAGTTCCTCCGATTCTCGCAATAGCTGCGCGGCGTGACTGATGGCGCCCAACGGATTGCGGATTTCATGGGCAATACCGGCGGTCAGGCGACCCAGGGCGGCGAGCTTCAGTTGGTGAGCCTGCTGGGTGATCTGTGCGAGGTCTTCGAGAAAGACCAGGGTCTGGCGGTGTGGGCTGGAGGACAGGGCGATGAAGCTTGGCTGTAGTTCAAGGCCGCTACGGGCGATTTTCAGGCTTTGCGGGCGCAGCGTCGGATTGTTGATCCACAGTTGCAGGCGCTCGACCAGGGCAGGTGCATGTTCGTCAATTCGTTGGCCTTCGAGGCGCTCGCAGCCCAGCAGGGTCAAGGCGCCATGATTGGCCAGTTGCACGCGCCATTGGTCATCAAGCACCAGGATGCCAGTACGCATGCGTTGCAGGATCAGTGCATTGAGGGCTTCCAGGCCAACCACTTCGCTGGCCTTCTGTTGCACCAGGGTTTCGCTGACTTCCAGTCGTCGGATCAGGCCCTGTACCAGCAGCGCCGCGGCAAAACACAGCACGCCAAGCGTGCCGACCTGCAAATAATCGTTGGGATTGGCACGATGGCTGACATTCAGCAGGAAGCTCGAACCCAGGATGCCAAGTGTGCTGATGGCGGCAATGAGCAAGCCGATGCGTTTTCGCAACAAGGTATTGCTGATGGCCACCGAGACGATCAGCAAGTTGCCAATAGCGCTGGCCACTCCGCCAGCGGCGTAGAACAACCCGCAAAGCAGCAGGACGTCGACCAGAGCCAGGCTGAGCAGTTGCGTCGGGCGTCGGGTGCTCTGGAAGAAGACTGCCAGCAGGATATTCAGCACCAGGTACAACCAGCTGCCACTGCGCAGCAGGTCGTCATTGGCGGCCGTAAGCAAGCGGTTGTCCAGGTTGCTGGAAATCAGCAATACCAAGGTGATGCCGATGCTTAAACGGTAGAGGTGATAGAGACGCAGCAGTCGCTGGGCCTGTTTTTCGCCGGGACTGGACGTCTCAGCGATCACTAGGACCGGGGCCTTGCTCCAGGTGAGCCTGGCTGCAATACCACTGTTGTTGAAGGCGCAGTGCACGATCGCGGGGCAGGTGCACGCCGCAATGGGCGCAGCGGACCATGGGGGCTGCTTCCAGCTCGGCGGAGGACTTGGGTGCAGACGCCTGGCCCTTGTACTTGCGCCAGAACCACACAGCGGCGGCAATCACGGCGATCCAGAATAATAAACGAAGCATGGTGAGCTGCTATATGACGGATGAACCGCCAGTTTAGCCAAGGACATGGCAGGCGCACAGCGTATTCGCGCTGGATAAAAACGGCGCAATAAAAAAGGGAGACTCGAGAGTCTCCCTTCCTGCACCGTCGGTCGTATCAGTCGAACACGCCGAAGGTCATGTAGCTGAACCACGAGCGGTCTTCGTTGTTGCCCTCTGCCTCGTGGTCCTCTTCCTCGATCACATCGCCGCTGCTGTCTTTAGGCTTGAGCTCGTTGGGAATCGCGTCCTTGGCGTCCTGGAACTGCTTCTGCACGTCCTGGTTGGCGCGGGTTTCTCCCGGTGGCAGCGGTGGACGGGATTCGATCAGGCCCAGGGTAGCCTTGCTCAGCCACGAACGGTTGTCGGCTTCGGCAACCGATGGCACGAACTGACCGTCCACCAGGCTTGGGTGGTTCGGGTAGTTGAGCTTCAGGGTTTCGAGGCTGGTGGCCGCCAGGTCGTCCAGGTGCAGGCGCTGGTAGGCCTCGGTCATCACTGCCAGGCCGTCACCGACTGCAGGGGTTTCCTGAAAGTTTTCCACCACGTAGCGGCCACGGTTCGCGGCAGCCACATAGGCCTGGCGGGTCAGATAGTAGTCGGCCACGTGGATTTCGTAGGCTGCCAGCAGGTTGCGCAGGTAGATCATGCGCTGCTTGGCATCCGGCGCGTAACGGCTGTTGGGGAAGCGGCTGGTCAGCTGGGCGAACTCGTTGTAGGAGTCGCGGGCGGCACCCGGGTCACGCTTGGTCATGTCCAGCGGCAGGAAACGCGACAGCAGGCCAACGTCCTGGTCAAAAGAAGTCAGGCCCTTGAGGTAGTAGGCGTAATCGACATTCGGATGCTGTGGGTGCAGGCGAATGAAGCGCTCGGCAGCTGCCTTGGCGGCTTCCGGTTCGGCGTTCTTGTAGTTGGCGTAGATCAGTTCCAGCTGAGCCTGGTCGGCATAGCGGCCGAACGGATAGCGCGATTCCAGAGCCTTCAGCTTGGCAGTGGCGCTGGTGTAGCTATTATTGTCCAGATCGGCTTGAGCCTGTTGGTACAACTCGACTTCGCTCAGGTTTTCGTCTACGACTTCCTTCGAAGAGCAAGCAGCGGTCAATGCGAGGATGGCGATCAGCAGCAGGTGTTTCACTTGCATGGCGGCTTGCGTCCCTATGACGGCCGCTGTCTTGGGCGAGGCCGTCCTGTTATGATGAGCGCCCCGTTGAATAGCCTCGGGGCAAAAGACGCCGTATTTAACCACAAGCGCGCAGCCGAAACCAAAGGCTGTGCCGACGCCCAGTCCGAGCATGTCCGATAAAATTGAACTTCGCGCAGAGGTGCCGTCCGAATTGGGCGGCCAACGCCTCGATCAAGTCGCCGCACAACTATTCGCTGAGCACTCGCGCTCGCGCCTTTCCGCCTGGATCAAAGACGGCCGCCTGACTGTGGATGGGGCGGTTATCCGCCCGCGAGACATCGTTCACGGTGGCGCCATTCTTGAACTCACCGCCGAGCAGGAAGCTCAGGGCGAATGGATCGCTCAAGACATCGAGCTGGACATCGTCTACGAAGACGACGACATCCTTGTGATCAACAAGCCCGCGGGCCTGGTGGTTCACCCGGCTGCTGGCCACGCTGATGGCACCTTGCTCAACGCCTTGCTGCATCACGTGCCGGACATCATCAATGTGCCCCGCGCCGGGATCGTGCATCGCCTGGACAAGGACACCACCGGCCTGATGGTGGTGGCCAAGACCATCCAGGCGCAGACGCAGCTGGTGACACAGTTGCAGAGTCGCAGCGTCAGCCGGATCTACGAGTGCATCGTGATCGGCGTGGTGACGGCGGGTGGCAAGATCAACGCGCCCATTGGTCGCCATGGCCAGCAACGCCAGCGCATGGCCGTGATGGAAGGTGGCAAGCAGGCCGTCAGCCATTACCGCGTGCTCGAGCGTTTCCGCTCCCACACCCACGTGCGGGTGAAGCTGGAGACCGGTCGTACGCACCAGATTCGCGTGCACATGGCGCACATCAACTTCCCGTTGGTCGGAGACCCTGCCTATGGCGGTCGTTTCCGGATTCCGCCGGCAGCCAACCCGACCATGGTTGAATCGTTGAAGAACTTCCCGCGTCAGGCACTGCATGCACGGTTCCTGGAGCTGGACCATCCGACGACCGGTGTCCGTATGAGCTGGGAATCGCCGCTGCCGGAAGACTTTGTCTGGTTGCTGACCCTGCTCAAGCAAGATCGCGAGGCGTTTGTCGGATGAGTGACTGGCTGATTCCTGACTGGCCCGCGCCGGCCGGGGTCAAAGCCTGTGTGACCACCCGTGCGGGCGGCGTCAGCCTGGCGCCGTTCGACAGCCTCAATCTTGGCGATCATGTCGACGACAGCCCCGAAGCTGTCGCCGAAAATCGCCGTCGCCTTACTGATCACTTCTCCATTCAACCGGCCTGGTTGCAGCAGGTTCACGGCATCGTCGTGGCCCATGCGGACCCGAGCCGGGTGATGACTGCTGACGCCAGTTGGACTTCAACGCCGGGCATTGCCTGTGCGGCGATGACTGCCGACTGCCTGCCTGCGCTTTTTTGCGACCGTGCCGGTACCCGCGTTGCCGCAGCCCATGCCGGTTGGCGCGGGCTGGCGGCCGGTGTGCTGGAAGCCACGCTCGACAGTCTGGCTGTTGCGCCTGCCGAGGTCCTGGTCTGGCTCGGCCCAGCCATTGGCCCGCAAGCGTTTGAAGTCGGCCCGGAAGTGCGCGAAACCTTCGTCGGGCAATTGCCCGAAGCCGCCCAGGCATTTGTGCCAAGCCAAAACCCCGGCAAGTTCATGGCCGACATCTATATGCTGGCGCGTTTGCGTCTGGCGGCTCGTGGTGTAACCGCTGTTTACGGCGGCGGTTTCTGTACCGTGACCGATCCGCGCTTCTTTTCTTATCGCCGTGCGTCGCGCACCGGCCGCTTTGCCTCCCTGATCTGGCTTCAAGTGCCCTGTCTCACAAATACTGTTCCTTTTTGACGGCGTCTGTTGCCGTCATGCTGCGTTGCCGCTCCTCGCCATAGCGGGCTATGACTCGTCGCGGCGCCTTGCCTGACAGCAACAGCCACTCGTCAAAAGAGGAACGTATTTGCGAGGCAGGGCACCAGGCTAGACTTCTCTGACCTGCATCAACATCACAACGCTTGAAACTCCCAGAATCGACCGCATCTATTGTGGTATCTGGCAGGTTTCTTCATTCAGGATGTTTTATAGGTCCGACCTGCTCAAAAGGAAGGTGACCCATGCGTATAGACCGTTTAACCAGCAAATTGCAGTTAGCCTTGTCCGACGCCCAATCCCTGGCTGTCGGTCTCGATCATCCGGCCATTGAACCGGCGCATTTGATGCAAGCCCTGCTCGAACAACAGGGTGGCTCGATCAAGCCCCTGCTGATGCAGGTGGGCTTCGATGTCAACAGCTTGCGTAAAGAGCTGACCAAAGAGCTCGACCAGCTGCCGAAAATCCAGAATCCCACCGGCGACGTGAACATGTCGCAGGATCTGGCGCGCCTGCTCAATCAAGCCGATCGCCTGGCCCAGCAGAAGGGCGACCAGTTCATTTCCAGTGAGCTGGTGCTGCTCGCCGCCATGGACGAGAACAGCAAGCTCGGCAAGCTTTTGCTCGGCCAGGGCGTGAGCAAGAAAGCCCTGGAAAATGCGATCAACAACCTGCGTGGTGGCGAGGCGGTCAATGACCCCAACCACGAGGAAGCGCGTCAGGCACTGGACAAGTACACCGTCGACCTGACCAAGCGTGCCGAGGAGGGCAAGCTTGATCCGGTGATCGGCCGTGACGATGAAATTCGCCGCACGATCCAGGTCCTGCAACGTCGCACCAAGAACAACCCGGTGCTGATCGGTGAGCCAGGCGTCGGTAAAACCGCCATCGCCGAAGGCCTGGCCCAGCGCATCATCAACGGTGAGGTGCCTGATGGCCTCAGGGGCAAGCGCCTGCTGTCCCTGGACATGGGGGCGCTGATCGCCGGTGCCAAATACCGTGGCGAGTTCGAAGAGCGCCTGAAGGCGTTGCTCAACGAGCTGTCGAAGCAGGAAGGGCAGATCATTCTGTTCATCGACGAGCTGCACACCATGGTCGGTGCCGGTAAAGGCGAGGGCTCGATGGATGCAGGCAATATGCTCAAGCCGGCCCTGGCACGCGGTGAGTTGCACTGCGTCGGTGCGACCACGCTCAACGAGTACCGCCAATACATCGAGAAGGACGCCGCCCTGGAGCGACGCTTCCAGAAAGTGCTGGTGGACGAGCCGAGCGAAGAAGACACCATCGCCATCCTGCGTGGCCTGAAGGAGCGCTACGAGGTCCACCACAAGGTGGCGATCACCGACGGCGCGATCATTGCGGCGGCCAAGCTCAGCCATCGCTACATCACTGACCGGCAATTGCCGGACAAGGCCATCGACCTGATCGACGAGGCCGCCAGCCGCATCCGCATGGAGATCGACTCCAAGCCGGAGGTGCTGGACCGCCTGGAGCGCCGTTTGATTCAGCTGAAGGTGGAATCCCAGGCGCTGAAGAAAGAAAGCGACGATGCGGCGAAAAAACGCCTGGAAAAACTCCAGGAAGAAATTGCCCGTCACGAGCGTGAGTACTCGGATCTCGAAGAAATCTGGAACTCGGAAAAAGCTGAGGTGCAGGGTTCGGCGCAGATCCAGCAGAAGATCGAACAGTCACGTCAGGAGCTGGAAGCAGCCCGCCGCAAAGGCGACCTGAACCGCATGGCCGAATTGCAGTATGGGGTGATCCCGGACCTGGAACGCAGCCTGCAAATGGTCGACCAGCATGGCAAACCCGAGAACCAGCTGCTGCGCAGCAAGGTGACCGAAGAGGAAATTGCTGAAGTCGTGTCGAAATGGACCGGCATTCCCGTGTCGAAAATGCTCGAGGGCGAGCGCGAAAAACTGATGAAGATGGAAAGCCTGTTGCACCAGCGTGTGATCGGCCAGGATGAAGCGGTCGTGGCGGTTTCCAACGCGGTACGGCGCTCCCGCGCCGGGTTGTCCGACCCGAACCGGCCAAGCGGCTCGTTCATGTTCCTCGGCCCGACCGGTGTCGGTAAAACCGAGCTGTGCAAGGCGCTGGCCGAATTCCTCTTTGATACCGAAGAGGCGATGGTGCGGATCGACATGTCCGAGTTCATGGAGAAACATTCCGTGGCTCGCCTGATCGGTGCGCCACCGGGCTACGTCGGTTATGAAGAGGGCGGTTACCTGACCGAGGCGGTGCGCCGCAAGCCTTACTCGGTGATCCTCATGGATGAAGTCGAGAAGGCGCACCCGGACGTGTTCAACATCTTGCTCCAGGTGCTGGAAGATGGTCGCCTGACCGACAGCCATGGCCGTACGGTGGACTTCAAGAACACCGTGATCGTCATGACCTCCAACCTGGGTTCGGTGCAGATCCAGGAGCTGGTGGGTGATCGCGAGGCCCAGCGTGCGGCGGTGATGGACGCGATTTCCACCCACTTCCGGCCGGAGTTCATCAACCGGGTCGACGAAGTGGTGATCTTCGAGCCTTTGGCGCGGGATCAGATCGCTGGCATTACCGAGATCCAGCTGGGTCGCCTGCGCAGTCGCCTGACCGAGCGGGAGCTGAAGCTGGAGCTGAGCCCAGAAGCCATGGACAAGCTGATCGCGGTGGGTTACGACCCGGTATACGGCGCACGGCCGCTCAAGCGAGCGATCCAGCGCTGGATCGAGAACCCGCTGGCGCAGTTGATCCTTTCCGGTCGATTCATGCCGGGAGACACGGCCCATGGCGTGGTGGAGAACGACGAAATCGTCTTCGTCTGATCCAGATCGGCGGCAAAATTGAAGAGGCCTCGCATTGCGAGGCCTTTTTTTCATCTAGGCTGTTGAACTCTAAGGAAAAGGCTTGTAAAGTGCGCCCCGCAGTAAGTCACCCGCCAGGGTTTCTGCTCCCCAAGCAGGAATCGAAAATAAGTTGCAAATCATTAACTTGAAAGCAATTTAGGGGGTTGACAGAGGTTGTAGAGATTGTAGAATAGCGCGCCTCAGACACACGAACGCAGCGATGCAAACGGGTTGAAGAGAACGCAGTAAAGCTTCAAAGTTGTAAATTGAAATATGTAGTTCCGTGATAGCTCAGTCGGTAGAGCAAATGACTGTTAATCATTGGGTCCCAGGTTCGAGTCCTGGTCACGGAGCCAATTTCAAACCGGGGTATAGCGCAGTCCGGTAGCGCGCCTGCTTTGGGAGCAGGATGTCAGGAGTTCGAATCCCCTTACCCCGACCATTTTTGGGTCGTTAGCTCAGTTGGTAGAGCAGTTGGCTTTTAACCAATTGGTCGTAGGTTCGAATCCCACACGACCCACCATTTTTGAAACCAGTTAACGCTGGAATCGAATCTTAAGATCAGACGCCAAAAGCTCTGTTCGCAGAAGGCGCCTTTCAAAGGTGCCTTTTTTTTACCGGGGTATAGCGCAGTCCGGTAGCGCGCCTGCTTTGGGAGCAGGATGTCAGGAGTTCGAATCCCCTTACCCCGACCATATTAAAAATCCTCGTATCGAAAGATACGGGGATTTTTTTTGCCTGCTAATTGCTTGCCGCGGATCAACTGTAGGAGCAGCCGGTCGACGCTCGAATGCTCGCGAAGATCGTTAACGAAAACGCAGCGTTTCTGGTTTAACGCGGCGCTCTCAGGTTCTTCGCGAGCATGCTCGCTCCTACAGAAAGCAGCTTGATCAGTGCAATTTCAGGCGCGGCTCTGTCCCGCGTCCAATCTTGCTGCCCAGCATCAGCATCGCCGTTCGAAATGGCCCGTATAGCGCCATCTGGTGCATGCGGTACAGCGACACGTAGAACATCCGCGCCAGCCAACCTTCCAGCATGACGCTACCCGTCAGGTTACCCATCAAGTTACCCACAGCCGAAAAACGCGACAGCGAGATCAGCGATCCGTAATCGGTGTACTTGTAAGAAGGCAGAGGCTTGCCTTCGATCCGCAGTTTCAGTGACTTGGCGAGCAACGACGCCTGTTGATGCGCCGCCTGGGCGCGTGGCGGCACATTGCGATCAGTGCCCGGTTGCGGGCAGGCCGCGCAGTCACCGAAGGCGAAGATGTTCTCGTCACGAGTGGTTTGCAGGGTCGGCAGCACTTGCAGTTGATTGATGCGGTTGGTTTCGAGGCCATCGATGTCCTTGAGGAACCCTGGCGCACGAATCCCGGCGGCCCAGACTTTCAAGCTGGCGTTGATCACTTTGCCATCTACGGTGATCAGGCTGTCGGCCGTCACCTCGCTGACGGCGGCGTTGGTCATGACATTGACCCCGAGTTTTTCCAGGGTTTTATGCACCGGGCCGCCGATTCGTTCCGGCAGGGCCGGTAGCACGCGAGGCCCGGCTTCGATCAGGGTGATGTGCATGTTTTCCGGTTTGATCCGATCCAGGCCATAAGCCGCCAGTTCATGGGCTGCGTTATGCAGTTCGGCGGCCAGTTCGACCCCGGTGGCACCGGCACCGACAATGGCGACACTGATCTGCTCGACCTTGTCGGTCTGCCCCGCATGGGCGCGCAGGTAGTGGTTGAGCAACTGCTGATGGAAGCGCTCGGCCTGTTTGCGGGTATCCAGGAACAGACAGTGCTGCGCTGCACCCTGGGTGCCGAAATCGTTGGTGGTGCTGCCGACGGAAATCACCAACGAGTCGTAAGGCACTTCCCGGGCAGGCACCAGTTCCAGGCCGGCGTCATCATAAGTGGCGGCCAACTGGATTTTTTTATTGGCGCGATCAAGCCCGCTCATGCGCCCCAGTTGGAATTGGAAGTGGTTCCATTTTGCCTGGGCTACATAGTTGAGTTCGTCTTCGGACGAGTTCAACGACCCGGCCGCGACCTCGTGCAACAGCGGTTTCCATATGTGGGTCAGGTTCGCGTCGACCAGCATCACGCTGGCCGTGCCGCGTTTGCCCAGAGTCTTACCCAGACGGGTAGCCAACTCCAGACCGCCGGCGCCGCCGCCAACGATGACAATACGATGAGTCATGGGGATATCTCGCAAGGCTAAAAGAAATCGGTGCAATTACCCGAGCGAGCGCCAAGCAGCTCATAGCGTCAGGTAACTGATAAGTCGGCTCAACAGGCCCAGGCCAATGGTCACTGCCAATACCAGCACAAGGAGCATCCACGGCCGGAAAGGCCGGCGCTCGACTTGGTGTTGGGACAGTTGCAGATACGCTTCGACATGCTTTTGGTCTTCGGGGTTCAGGCGGCTGGTCATAAAAGGCCTCGTCAGGTAGACGTTGCTGAAGGTGAAGAAGCTACAGGCAGACTCAACGAACGTTGAACGGAGCATAGCCGCTGTCAGTTAGGGGCTCGACGCTCACCCTGTCGTCCAGGCGAATGATGCCACTTTGTAGCACTCGGGCGGTGATTCCGCCATGCCCGCGCACGGCCTGAAAGGTCCCCGGGCCCAGGTTGTTCTGCAGGCGTGCGCAGGGCTGGCACCAGCCAGTGGTTTCGAAAATCGCCTGGCCGATGCGGAAACGCCGGCCCTTGAGGCTGAACAAGTTGATGCCACTGATAACGAGGTTGCGCCGCAAATCTTCAGGCTTGACCGGTTGATCGTCCGGGCGGCCCATCAGCGAACTGATCACTGCCAGATGCTCCCACTGAATCAGCGTCACCTGCCGCGCATTGCGCACGCCGGGGCGGGCGCGATCGCCCGTCAAGCCGGCCTCCAGTCGCGCTTCCACGGCCTCCAGTTCGATCATTGGCACGTGACGTTCCGGGCGCACGCCAATCCAGCGTACGCGGCCGATCTGCGGTACTTCGGCAATCAGTTCCTGCAATGGGCTCACAGGCTGATCCCGACGTCGAACACGATGCTGCGTCCCAGGTTGCTGCGCAGGAAATCCGGCGCATCGGGATGAGCGAACAGCACGCGGGCGAAGGTCGGGCCCACCAGTGACAGCGAGCGCCAGCCCTGGCGCAGGTATTCGGTGGGCGGTGGGAAATGACTGTTGAGGTCCAGCACTTCACGCTTGAGGCTGGCGAAGGCAATGATGTCAAGCTCGCCCAGGTCCATGCCGCGCTCTTTGTAGTTGTGTGCTTTTTTGCGCAAGGTCGGCGCCAGCCGCAACAAGAACTCGTTGGCCGGTATGCGGCGGGGCTTGGCTTCGCGCCGTACCAGCTGGCTCAGGGAGAACGCACTGCGCCGCCTCTGCAATTCGTCGCGCCATTCATCATTGAGGCGTCGGCCCTCGTCGAGCACGAAGAACACCTCGAAATTGGCGTCGCGAAACAACACGTCCGGCGGTTCTCCCGCCGGAGCAAATTCGTCGGCCCGGTAGGGAATGTTCAAGCCTTGCAGCAGGCGTTGGCAGACCCAACGCTCGCGCTCCCATTTGCGGGCATTGGACAGGAACGCGTTGGCTTGCTCGGCCGCAATGGTCAGCAGGCGTAAGTAATCTGAATCATCCATACGCCCAAGCTTAGCGCTCAAATGCGATTGTAAAGAAGACAGTTTATCGGAGAGGGGCAATTGCGCGCGCCTCCCAGCCCGGTTCAGGGCGCTGCACAAAACGGATAGTGGTCTGCGCGATGCGGATATTGACCCGAGCCTGTTGACTCTACCCTCGGCTGTACGGACGTGAGCCGTGCTTCCGCTGCTCCTGAAAAAAACAACAACAAGAGATGAATGCCATGCGCAAGATCGACGTACATGAGGTTATCGACAATGCTCGGTTCAACCGCTTCCACTGGATGGTGCTGTTCTGGTGTGCCCTGATCATCATTTTCGACGGTTACGATCTGGTGATCTACGGCGTGGTCTTGCCGATGCTGATGAAAGAGTGGGGGCTCAGCCCTCTGCAAGCGGGGGCGTTGGGCAGCTATGCACTGTTCGGCATGATGTTCGGTGCGCTGTTCTTCGGTCCGCTGTCGGACAGGATCGGCCGCAAGAAAGCCATCACGATCTGCGTGATGCTCTTCAGTGGTTTCACCGTGCTCAACGGGTTCGCCCGAAACCCCACTGAGTTTGGTCTTTGCCGCTTCATTGCCGGACTGGGCATTGGTGGCGTGATGCCCAATGTCGTGGCGTTGATGAACGAATACGCGCCGAAAAAAATCCGTAGCACCCTGGTAGCGATCATGTTCAGCGGCTACTCGGTGGGCGGCATGCTGTCCGCCGGCCTGGGTATAGTGCTGATCCCGAGTTTCGGCTGGCAGTCGGTGTTCTATGTGGCGGTCCTGCCGTTGCTGCTGTTGCCGCTGATCATGTATTTCCTGCCCGAGTCAGTGGGGTTCATGCTGCGCCAGGGGCGCAATGACGAAGCTCGCAACATTCTCCAGCGGATCGACCCGGCCTACGTCGCAGAGGCCGATGACCAGTTGCACATGAGTGAAGTGAAGGGCACCGGGACCCCGGTGTTGCAGTTGTTCCGCGAGGGCCGTGCACTGCGTACGTTGATGTTGTGGCTGGCGTTTTTCTGCTGCCTGCTGATGGTCTACGCCTTGAGCTCCTGGCTGCCGAAACTGATGGCCAACGCCGGTTACAGCCTGGGCTCGAGCCTGTCGTTCCTGCTGGTGCTGAATTTCGGCGCGATCTTCGGCGCAGTTGGCGGCGGTGTGCTGGGTGACAAGCTCAATCTGCCGCGTGTGCTATCGGTGTTCTTTGCCATGGCGGCGGTGTCGATCACCCTGTTGGGCTTCAATAGTCCGATGCCGGTGTTGTACTTGCTGATCGCTGTCGCGGGTGCCACCACCATCGGCTCGCAGATTCTGCTTTACGCCTGCGCTGCCCAGTTCTACTCAATGAACATTCGGTCCACCGGTCTTGGCTGGGCTTCGGGCATCGGGCGCAATGGTGCGATCGTCGGACCACTGCTGGGTGGCGCTTTGCTCGGGATCAGCCTGCCGCTACAACTGAACTTCATGGCGTTTGCTTTGCCTGGTGCGATTGCCGCCATTGCCATGACGGTGTTCGCCATCAGCAGTCGGCGCAGTGCCCGACAATCCCTGTTGGATGATCAGCAGGGCTCGTCTGGCGGAGCTGTCGGCGAGGCTTCATGAAAACCTTGCTGCGGGATTTTTCCCTGTCTGCGGCCGTCGCCGGGTTCATCGCCACCGTGATTTCCTACGCCGGCCCCCTGGTGATTATTTTCCAGGCCGCCGAGGCAGCGCACCTGTCGCGCGAAGTGCTGTCGTCGTGGGTCTGGGCGATTTCCATCGGCAGCGCCGTGCTTGGCATCGGTCTGAGTTTGCGTTACCGCGTGCCGGTGATCATCGCGTGGTCGGCACCCGGTTCGGCGTTGCTCGTGGCGCTGTTGCCAGGGATCTCCTTGCCGGAAGCGGTGGGCGCCTATCTGGTCAGCAGCCTGATCATTTTCCTGGTCGGGGTGTCGGGGGCGTTCGACCGGATCATCGGCAAGCTGCCGGCAGCGGTGGCGGCAGCGATGCTGGCGGGGATTCTGTTCAGCTTCGGCACCGGGTTGTTTGTCTCGTTGCAGGGTAAGCCGTTGCTGGTGCTGGCGATGTTTGCCACGTACCTGATCTGCAAACGACTGATGCCGCGTTATGCGGTGCTGATGGTCCTGCTGGTGGGCTGCTCGATGGCATTGCTCGCCGGAGATCTGCATGGCGAGGCGTTGGTCGTCGGTATGGCCACGCCGGTGTGGATCACTCCGGCGTTCAGCCTCAGCGCGACGCTGAACATCGCCTTGCCGCTGGTGATGGTGGCGCTGACTGGCCAGTTCGTTCCTGGCATGGCGGTGCTGCGCGCCAGTGGTTACGCCACGCCATCGGGCCCGATCATCGCCAGCAGCGCATTGGGCACGGCCCTGCTGGCACCGTTCGGTTGCCACGGGCTGAACCTGGCAGCGATTACCGCGGCTATTTGCACTGGCCGCGAAGCCAACGAAGACCCTGGCAAGCGTTACGTGGCCGGGGTGATGGGTGGTCTGTGTTACCTGGTGCTGGGGATCTTCGGCGCCACCCTGGTCTCACTGTTTTCGGCATTCCCCAAGGAACTGATCGCGGCCCTCGCCGGATTGGCGCTGTTCGCTGCGATTGCTGGAGCGCTAGCGGGCGCGATGGCGGTGCCAACCGATCGCGAAGCCGCGCTGGTGACCTTTCTCACCACAGCCTCGGGTATGTCGCTGTTTGGGTTGTCCGCGGCTTTTTGGGGACTGATTTTCGGCATGGCCACCCACTTGATATTGAACGCCCGCCGCTCCGTCTCGCGCAGTGAGTCCACTGCAGAAGCACTTCAACCTGTCGATCAATAAAAATAAGAGAAAAAACGATGAAACAGATTCTCCCAACAACCGGTTCAGTGTTGTCCATGGCTGTCGTCTCGAGTTTCTCCACCGGCACGATGGCCGCCGAGAGTGGTTTTATCGAAGACACCACGGCCACCTTGCAAGCGCGCAATTACTACTTCAGCCGGGACTATTCCGACATCGTCGGGGCCAATCAACAATCGAAGGCCGAGGAATGGGCGCAGGGATTCATTCTCAACGTCAAATCCGGTTATACCCAGGGCACCGTCGGCTTCGGCGTGGATGTCATCGGCCTGCTCGGCCTCAAGCTCGACAGCAGCCCGGACCGGGTCAATACCGGTTTGCTGCCAGTGCAGGATGACGGGCGTGCGGCGAACGATTACAGCCGCCTGGAGGGCGCCTTGAAGGTGCGCTACTCCAAAACCGAACTGAAGGCGGGTGAATTGCAACCCAACCTGCCGGTGCTGGTGTTCAGTGATATCCGGCTGCTACCGCCCAGCTATCAGGGGGCAAGTATCAGCTCCAATGAGATCAATGGCCTGACATTGCAGGCCGGCCATTTGATTTCGACCAGCCTGCGCAACGAAGCCGGTGACGAAAAGATGCAAGCCATGCTCGGCCATGTGCCGCAGCGTCAAGTCAGCAGTGACGGTTTCAACTTTGCCGGGGCCGATTACGCCTTCAACGATAAACGCAGCTCGGTCAGCGCCTGGTACGGGCAGCTGGAAGATATCTACAACCAGCGCTTCCTGGGGCTCAAGCACAGCCAGCCGACGGGCGACTGGATATTGGGGGCGAACCTCGGCTACTTCGATTCGCGCGAGGACGGCAAGAAATTGCTGGGCAACATCGACAATCAGGCATTCTTTTCGCTGCTGTCGGCCAAGCGTGGCGGTCACACTTTTTATGTCGGCTATCAGGGCATGTTCGGAGACAGTGCCTTCCCGCGGGTATTTGCCAACATTTCGCCCTTGGGCAACGAAGTACCGACCTACGAGTTTGCCTCCACCGACGAGCGCTCCTGGCAGGCGCGTTATGACTATGACTTTGCGGCTCTGGGAGTACCGGGGTTGACCAGCACCCTGCGCTACATCAGCGGCAACAATGTCGATACCGGCAAGGGCTATGAGGGAAAGGATCGTGAGCGTGACCTGGACATCGGCTATGTGCTGCAGAGCGGCAGCCTCAAGGGCCTCGGTATCCGTGTGCGCAATGCAATGGCGCGTTCCAACTACCGCAGTGATATCGATGAAAACCGCTTGATCCTGAGTTACACCTGGACGCTGCTCTAATTGCCAAGGTGGATCACAGGCTGCTGGTGCAATCACCGATGACGTTGTACGTCACGCGGCGGGTCTGGCCCTGATGATCGATATAGACCATGGTCGCTGGTACAACCCCGCAGGCGGTCGCAGTGTCTGACACCGAAACCACCTTGGCGATGTCCAGCGGCTGCGCCGGGTTGTACAGGACAGCGAGGGGCTCGTTTTCAGCGGCCATGGCCGAGGTGGCGACGAGGGTCAGAAACAGGCTGATCAAGGTTTTCATTATGGCGAGTTCCATGTGGATTCGATGGGTAAAGTCTAGTCTTTGCCACCGCTGGATAAAGGGGCGAACGCCTGATACAGCCTTACATGAAACGTAACAGTCACCCAGCCTGGAGGGCTCATGGATTTGCTTAACAACTTGCGCGTGTTCGTCCGTGTCGTCGACTGCGCAAGTTTCACCGCCGCGGCCGATGCGTTGGAGTTGTCCACCGCGCAAGTCTCGCGCCTGGTCGCGGACTTGGAGCAGCATGTGCAAGCCCGCCTGCTGCAGCGCACCACACGGCGCTTGAGCCTGACCGAGGCCGGCGAGCGATTCCTGCTGCGCAGTCGTCTGATACTTGAGGAAATGGAGGAGGCGACCGCAGAGGCTCGCGGTGCGCATCTCAAGCCAAGCGGTCGGTTGCGGGTGCATAGCATGAACGGCCTGGGGGTGCTGATCACGCCGCTGATTGCTCGCTACAGCGAGCTTTATCCCGATGTGGTGTTCGAGCTAACCCTGTCGCAGCGCAATCCCGATCCGTTGGAGGAAGGGCACGACGTGGTGATTTCGACTGCCCACGAACTGGCCGATTCGCAATTGGTCGCCCAGGCCGTCGGGCAGTTCTACAGCGTGCCCTGTGCTTCCCCGCAATACCTGCAACGCCGGGGTGTGCCGGACCATCCGCGGGTGCTGGACGATCATCAGTGCTTGCGCATGCTCGACCCGTTGTACAGCGATCAGTGGGTGTTTCAGGACGAGGAGGGCGAGCATGCGGTCAGCCCGTCCAGGACTTTTCAGTGCAATGTTGCCGAGTCGATGGTCAAGGCTTCGGAAGCCGGCATGGGCATCAGCCTGATTCCGTTCTACACCGCCACGCGGCCCTTGAGCGATGGCACCTTGTTGCGTTTGCTACCGGACTATCGGCCGCGTCAACGCAATGTGTATGCGGTGTATCCGTCGCGACGCTTTCTCGATGCCAAAGTTCGTACGTGGGTGGATTTTCTCAAGGCTGAGCTGCCCAAGCTGTTCGCCGAACATGAAGCGGTGATTAACGATCCCCGGCATTGGGCATGAAATCGAGGGGGCGGCAAAGGGCGGTGTAGACTGAAGGCCTGTTCTCTATTGGCAAGCCAAGGGAGTGTGTCCTGTCATGATCGGTGCCGAGTTGCTGTCACCTGAAACCCTCACGGTGGGGTGGCTGATCTATGTGCCGGTGCTGATCTGGGCCGTTGCGCGAGTGTCCTGGGTCGAGCTGTTCAGCGACAGCCGTCGCCAGCACTTGCTGTTCGGCACGGTGTTTGCGCTCTTTGCGTTGTGGCTGGTGCGGCGCGATTTCGATACCGGCGTGTCTTATCACTTCATCGGCATGACCGCGGTGACGCTGTTGCTCGACTGGCCGCTGGCGATCGTCGGTGGATTGGTGGCGCAGACGGGACTGGTGCTGCTGGGCCGTCAGGACCTTGTGGCCATGGGGGTCAATGGCGCGCTGTTTATTTTATTGCCAGTGTTGATCACCGAATGCTGTGCGATTCTGGTGGAGCGCGCGCAGCCCAGAAATCCCTTCGTGTACATCTTCGTTTCCGGTTTTTTCGCCGCAGCCCTTACAGCGTTGCTGTGCCTGGTGCTATCGCTGACATTGTTGTGGTACGACGAGCGTTTTGCCATGCCTTACTGGCTCGAAGACTTCATCGGCTACCTGTGGCTGCTCATTTTTCCGGAGGCGTTCATCAACGGCATGGTGGTCAGCGCGCTGGTGGTGTTCTCACCCGAGTGGCTCGAAACTTTCAATCGCACGCGCTACCTCTCGGCGCCCTGGAAGGACGACGATCCCAAGTCTTGAGTCCTTTCAAATCCGCCGTTTCAATCGATCAATTGATCAATCAGAACCACGTTGGAATAGATCAGGCTGCCATCGCTCGCCCGGTGTCCGACCAGATGGAACTGACCACGCTCGTAGTGCAAATACACGCGCATCTGACAGTCGGACAAGGGGCCGTAACCCTCTGGCAAGACCAGGTTCAATGTGTCCATGTCGACATCGACCATGACTTCTTTCAACCCAGGGGTCTTCTGCAAGCGTTCTTCCGCTTCCTCCAGCCGTAGATGAAGAGGGCCGTCGACGTAAAAACGTATCTCACCTATTGGTTCGGATTTTTGGTCGGCGCTGGGTTTCCACCTGCCTTCGAGCGTCAGGTCACTCATGACGAATCCTCCATCGGGGCTGCTGGACTGCAATTGAGTATAGCCGCCAACCGGGTTTCGCTTGCCGACCTATACTTTGCAATGACTTTACCACCACGGGTGGTAGTTGCCTGTCGTGCCTGGACGTCAGTGGCGATGCTTGCGCATAACCAACGAACAACAGGAATAGGATGAAGAGAAATGGCGATAGCAATTATCTTGATTCTAATCGTTATTGCCTCAGTGCTCTTTCATGTACTAGCGCCTTGGCATGCAGCACCGCCCGCTTCCAACTGGGGATCAATAGACACCACACTGTTCATTACTTTGATCATTAGCGGAATATTTTTCATCGCCATTACGGTATTCATGGCAGTCGCCATAATGCGGTATCGCCATAAGGAAGGCGCCAGGGCGCACTACCAGCCGGAAAGTAAAAAGTTGGAGTTCTGGTTGATTGTAGTGACCTCGATCGGTATCGCCGCCATGTTGGCGCCAGGCCTGGTTGTCTACAACGAGTTCATCCGGGTGCCGAAAGAGGCTTATGAACTTGAAGTCGTTGCTCAACAGTGGCAGTGGACCTATCGTTTTCCCGGGCAGGATGGGAAGCTGGGTAGGTCGGATATCAAGTTTGTCGATGCCATCAATCCCCTCGGCATTGATCCCAAGGACCCTGCCGGACAGGACGATATACTTATAAAAAATAATGAAATCCGATTGCCGCTGAATAGGCCGGTAAAAGTCTTACTTCGTTCTAAAGATGTGTTGCATGATTTCTATATCCCGCAAATTCGCAGCAAGATGGATATGGTGCCAGGGATGGTGTCTTACTTCTGGTTTACTCCAACTAAAACCGGCAAATATGAGGTCCTGTGCGCTGAGTTTTGTGGCGTAGGCCATTACAACATGCGCGGCCAGATGATCGTGGAGGAGCAGGGCGCCTTTGATCAATGGCTGAGCGGCCAACCGACCTTTGCGCAGACCTTGGTGAGCACAGCGAAACCAGGTCAGGACAGCGTGCTGGAAAAAGGTCGCCAGTTGGTCGAACAATACGGCTGCAGTGCCTGCCATAGCCAGGATGGCAGTACCCGTCTTGGTCCGACCTGGAAGGGGCTGTACGGTCGCACAGAGCAGTTTGCCGACGGCAGCAGTGCGCTGGTCGATGAGGCTTACCTGAAAGAGTCGATTCTCAAACCGCAGGCCCGTCTGGTGCAGGGCTACCCGCCGGTGATGGTGGCCTATACTCTCAATGACGATGAGCTGACGGCTGTCGTCGCCCTGATCAAATCACTGGGCGGCGCGCAGCAGGAACCTTCTGCCAGCGAAAAGCTGGCCAGGGGGGACGACTTGGCGACTCAGGGGCAGCGGCTATCCGAGTCGCTCGGCTGTCTGGCCTGCCACAGCGTCGATGGCAGCAAGGGTGTCGGCCCCAGCTGGCAGGGCCTGTATGACTCGACAGTGACGCTTGCCGACGGATCGAGTATCAAGGTCGACGAGGGTTATCTAAAGGATTCGATCCTCAATCCCGGCGCCAGGATCGTCAAAGGCTATGCCGCCGTCATGCCGGCCTTTACGCCGACTGATCAGGAGTTGAACGCACTGATCGCCCTTATCAAATCCAAAGCCAATGCCGATGCGAGCAAGGCGCAACCAGGGAAGTAGCCGTAAACAGCCAGGAATGCACTGAAACTTCGACAGGAGGATGACGTGATGGCTTATGCGGAGCAAGCCGAAACAGAAGCACTGCACGAACCCAAGAGTTTCCTGACCAAATACATCTGGAGTCAGGACCACAAGGTCATCGCCGTCCAGTATTCCTTGACGGCGCTGTTCGTGGGGCTTATCGCCGTGGTGTTGTCCGGCTTGATGCGCATGCAGATAGGCTTCCCCGGCAGTTTGGCGTTCATGGATGCCAGTACTTACTATCAGGCGATGACCATGCACGGCATGATCATGGTCATTTACTTGCTGACGGCCTTGTTTCTGGGGGGCTTCGGTAACTATCTGATCCCGTTGATGGTGGGCGCCCGCGACATGGTCTTCCCCTACGTCAACATGCTCAGTTACTGGTTCTACCTGTTGGCGGTAGTGGTGTTGCTTTCCAGTTTCTTTGTCCCGGGCGGCGCCACCGGTTCGGGCTGGACGCTTTATCCGCCGCAGTCGATCAGCCAGGGCACACCTGGGTTCGAGTGGGGCATCGTGCTGATGCTCATCTCATTGGCGATCTTTATTGTCGCCGCCACCATGGGTGGATTGAACTATGTCACCACGGTGTTGCAGGCGCGCACGCACGGTATGACGTTGTTTCGCATGCCGCTTTCGGTGTGGGGCATCTTCATGGCATCGATCATGGCCTTGCTGGCGTTCCCGGCGTTGTTTGTCAGTGCGGTCATGATGCTGTTCGACAAACTCCTGGGCACCAGTTTCTTCATGCCGGCGATGGTCTCGCTGGGGCAGCAACTCGATCACCAGGGCGGCAGCCCGATATTGTTCCAGCACCTGTTCTGGTTCTTCGGCCATCCGGAGGTCTACATCGTTGCGCTCCCCGCGTTTGGCCTGGTCTCCGACCTGATCAGCACCCATGCGCGTAAAAATATCTTCGGTTATCGAATGATGGTGTGGGCCATCATTGCGATCGGCGTACTCAGCTTTGTGGTCTGGGCGCACCATATGTATGTCAGCGGCATGAACCCCTACTTTGGCTTTTTCTTCGCCGTCACCACCTTGATCATCGCCGTGCCGACGGCACTGAAAGTCTACAATTGGGTACTGACCCTGTGGCGGGGCGACATCCATCTCACCGTACCGATGCTGTTCGCCCTGGCCTTTATCGTCACCTTCCTGGTCGGCGGCCTGACCGGATTGTTCCTGGGTAATGTGATCGTCGATATTCCGCTCTCGGACACCTATTTCGTCGTCGCCCACTTCCATATGGTCATGGGGGTCGCACCGGTGTTGGTGGTGTTCGGCGGCATTTACCATTGGTTCCCGAAAGTCACCGGGCGCATGTTTAACGACACCTTGGGCAAGTTGCATTTCTGGATAACTTTTCTGGGCACCTACGCGATCTTTTTCCCTATGCACTATCTGGGCTTCCAGGGGATGCCGCGCCGCTACTACGCCTATGACAACTACGCGTTCATTCCACAGTCGGCGCACGAGTTGAATGCCTTCATTACGGTGGTTGCATTGACCGTCGGTGTTTCCCAACTGCTGTTCGTGTTCAACATGGCCTGGAGTGTATTCAAGGGTAAACCCGCAGGCAGTAACCCCTGGGGCGCGGCCAGTCTGGAATGGCAAACACCGGACACACCGCCGGTACACGGTAACTGGGGCGAGAAACTGCCAGTCGTGCATCGTTGGCCCTATGACTACAGCGTGCCAGGGATAGACCAGGATTTCGTGCCGCAAACGGTCTCCGCCGAGGAACTGGAGCACATGCGGCAACGCAGCGAGGGCACCAGGATAGCGGACGTCAAGACATGAACAGACTGCTATTGAGAAATGCCGATGGCGCTGACCCCGGCGGCAGTTGGAATCGCGATCCTGAAGGTATTCAGGCCGGCGAGGGTGCCGATAGAAGCCACGTTACAAAAACCGGCCTGCGCCTGTTTCTGGCAGTAGTGAGCTCGCTGTTCTTTCTCTTCCTGCTCGCCTTTATCGCCCGCTCGCAAATGGCCGACTGGCTACCCCTGACAGAGCCCATGGCGCCGTTGGCCAATCCTTGGCAATTGTGGGTGAATTCGGCTTTTCTGGTATTGAGTTGCATCTCTCTGCAGTGGTCGCGCATGGCCGCCCGCCGGGTTCGAATGGACGCAACGGTCATTGCTTTTGTAGTAGGGGGAGGATTTGCCATTGCCTTTCTGGCGGGGCAACTCTGGGTCTGGCAGCAGTTCGTCGCCTGGGGCTACTTTGTCGCCAGTAACCCAGCCAACAGTTTTTTCTACCTGCTGACTGGCGTGCACGGCCTCCACCTGTTGGGCGGGTTGGTGGCCTGGGGCAGGACCGTCGGCAAGTTCCTGCGTCAGGTGCCGTTGCCGCAACTCAGCGCCAGCGTAGAGCTCTGTGCCATCTATTGGCACTACCTATTGGGTCTTTGGTTCGTGCTGTTCGCGCTACTGACCAGCACGCCGCAAACCTATGAAACCATCGCCAGACTCTGCGGCCTGAGGTGAAAAATCATGGCAGCGCATCCACAAGCCCCAGTCGAGTCGGATCCAACAAGCCCGTTGCCTGCACCGGGATGGCAGGGCATCGCCAGCGACTGGGCCTCGGATAAAGACGCCTTCAAACAGGTCCCCTGGGGCAAGGCGATGATGTGGATATTCCTGCTGAGCGACACGTTCATATTCACCTGTTTCTTGACCGGCTACATGTCGGTACGCATGACCATCACCGACGCCTGGCCCAATCCCAGTGAAGTGTTTGCATTGACGATCGGCGGTAGGGAAATCCCGCTTATCCTGATCGCCATCATGACTTTTGTGCTGATCAGTAGCAGCGGCACCATGGCCATGGCCGTCAATTTCGCCTATCGCCGTGATCGCGTGAAAACCACGGCCCTGATGCTGGCGACCGCTGCCTTGGGGGTGACCTTCGTCGGCATGCAGGCCTTTGAATGGAGCAAGCTCATCGCAGAAGGGGTGCGCCCTTGGGGAAACCCCATGGGGGCGGCGCAATTTGGTGCCAGCTTTTTCATGATTACCGGTTTTCACGGACTGCATGTATCCATCGGCGCCATCTACCTCAGCATTGTGGCGATGAAGGTATTGCGCGGAGATTATGAGCGCTCCGGCAACTATCAGAATGTCGAGATAGCCGGGCTTTATTGGCACTTCGTGGATTTGGTGTGGGTGTTTATTTTTGCTTTCTTCTATTTATGGTAGAGGAGCGCGGATGATGGCGCATGCTCAAGGTCAGCAACATCCAATCAGTTTGTACCTGAAAATTTGGGGGCTGTTATTTGTCCTCAGCACACTCTCGTACCTTGTCGACTATTTCCATTTTCACGGCTATCTCAGGTGGGCCCTGATTATTACGTTCATGTTGTTGAAGGCAGGCTTGATCGTCTCCATCTTCATGCACATGGCTTGGGAACGGTTGGCACTGGTCTACGCCATATTGGTGCCACCGTTGTGTCTGCTGGTACTCGTCGGACTGATGGCCACCGAGGCAGACTATGTTTTCCTCAGTCGGGTCATCTTCTTTGGCCAATAAGCGGCCATCAGTCTTCGGCAGTTAACCTGATATCACTCGCTTGAACTGATGCCATTTGTGCTGCCAGGCTACTGTCCAGTGGGGTGCTGCCGCTCCCGTGCCAGCGATTTCCAGCATGGGATGATGTCCGATGACCTGGTCCAGTACCGTTTCCTGATTCGGCTCAACATCCACGAAGAAGATGTGCTTGCCCTCATGCACCGCCTGCTTGAAATTGCGGAAGTGAGAGTTCGGCACCTGGAATCCAAAGAAGCCGCCTTCCCAGATGCAGAAGCCCAAAACAACCACGGCAAGGAAGACGAAGGGTGTCCAGCCTGCGGCGGATTCGGTCCAGCCCATCCAATAGGCGCCACCCAGGACCACTGCTGCGAGTGGGATACCGACCACCGCACCAATCTCACCAGAGTGAACGGCGTCCTGTTCCATTAACGAGCTGATTTCGTGGAGGTGATGTTGTTCAACATCAGCAACCTGTTCACTGAGCACATGAATTTGTTCGGAATTGATGCCGCTGGCTTCCAGCTCATTTTCAACGGCTTCAAGATCGTCGAGATTGTCACTGATGTAATAGTGTCGATTCATGCCACACCTCCCATCTCGTGTTGGCGGTGAACCTCCTTTGTCCTGCAGCCAATAACCGAGATTTTGCCGTCGGTAACGGTACCCGTGGGGAACGTTGCACATTCATGCAATTCGAGAGAAGTATAGCATTCGCTAATAAGCCGGATTTCGGGGCGCAAGCTCTAAAAGTCAAGGCCTGGCTCACTCCCTGGCACAGGCCAGGCCCCTGATGATCCGGATCAGTGGCGCGGGTCGAAATCGCCGCTGAACATTTCGTCCTCGGCATCCGGGGCCACTGGAATCTTGTGCTCTTCCGACGCCCAGGCGCCCAGGTCGATCAGCTTGCACCGGTCCGAGCAGAACGGCCGGAATTTGCTCTCGGGGCTCCATTCGACAGGGGCACCACAGGTTGGGCATTCGACGGTTGAAATCTGGCTCATGACTGGCCTCCACGCAAAGTAAGGTAAAAGTGATGCAGGCGTTCGACCTCGCTGTGCAGCCAGGCGAGGTCGCGGTCGTTGACCACTACGTCGTCGGCATGGCTTAGGCGATCCTGACGGCTGGACTGGGCCTTGAGTATCGCCTGGACCTGCTGTTCGCTGGTCTGGTCACGCCGCAGGGTGCGTTCGATCTGCAGCTGTTCGGGGGCATCGATCACCAGGACCCGTTGGGTCATGGCGTACTGGCCGGATTCAATCAGCAGTGGCGAAACCAGGATCGCGTAAGGTGATTTTGCCAGCGCCAGGTGATGGGCAATCTCTTCGGCGATCAGCGGATGCAACAAGGCTTCCAGCCAGAGGCGTTGCTCCGGTACTTCGAAGATCAGTTTACGCAACGCGGCGCGGTCCAGTTGCCCATCGGCTTGCAACACCCCCGGACCGAAGTGTTCGGCAATCTTTGCCAGCGCGGGCCGACCGGGTTCCACCACCCAGCGAGCGGCATGATCGGCATCGACCGCATGCACGCCCAGGTCGATGAAATGTTGGGCCGCCGCACTTTTGCCGCTGCCAATGCCGCCGGTCAAGCCGAGAATCCAGGGTTTTTCCACAGGGTTATTCATTTCAGACCGACAAACTGCCAATAGAAGGCGGTTATTTGACCACCCCAGAGCAAGGCAATCCAGCCGGCAATGGCCAGATAGGGGCCAAAAGGGATAGGCGTCGCTGTTTGTGCCTTGCGAAGGCGCAGGTAAATCGCGCCGATGATCGCACCCGCCAGGGATGACAAGACGATCGTCAGCGGCAGGATCTGCCAACCGCCCCAGGCGCCAAACATCGCCAGCAGCTTGAAATCCCCATGCCCCATGCCGTCCTTGCCGGTGATCAGCTTGAACACCCAGAACACCGTCCACAGCGCCATGTAGCCGGCAATTGCACCCCATAACGCTTCAGGCAATGGGACGAACAGATCGAGGCTGTTGACGATCAGCCCCAGCCACATCAGCGGTAGCACCAGTACATCGGGCAATAGTTGATGCTCGACGTCGATCAGGCTCATGGCCAGCAAGCCCCAGGTCAGGAGCATTGCCATGCCGGCTTGCCAGCCGAAGCCGAAGTGCCAGGCAATGAACGCCGACAGGAGGGCGCAGGCCAGCTCAGTCAATGGATAGCGTTTGCTGATCGGCGTTGCGCAGGCGGAACAGCGCCCGCGCAGGAACATGAAGCTGAACACTGGAATGTTTTCCCAGGCGCGAATCCGGTGGCCGCAATGTGGGCACTGGGAATGCGGCAGCATCAAATTGAAAGTCGGCAGCGACGTTTCGCCGGGCAGCCCGAGGATCTCATGGGCCTGCACGCGCCACTCGCGCTCAAGCATCTTCGGCAGGCGCCACACCAGTACGTTGAGGAAGCTGCCGACCAGCAGGCCGACCACCCCGGCGATGACGACGAAAGCCAGTGGGTAGTGGGTAAGCATATCGTTCAAGGGCATGTCAGATCGCTGAGCCGAGTTGGAAGATGGGCAGGTACATTGCGACCACCAGGCCGCCGACAATAACACCCAGCACCACCATGATGAACGGTTCCATCAGGGTGGTGAGGGAGTCGACCACATTGTCGACCTCGTCTTCGTAGAAACCTGCCACCTTGTCGAGCATGTCGTCGAGTGCGCCCGACTCCTCGCCTATGGCGGTCATCTGAATGGCCATATTCGGGAAAATACCGGAAGTGCGCATGGAAAAATTCAGCTGCATACCCGTCGCAACGTCCTGTCGGATGCGCAACACCGCGCGTTTGAACACGATGTTGCCGGTGGCGCCGGCCACCGATTCCAAGGCCTCGACCAGCGGCACGCCAGCGGCGAAGGTCGTCGACAGCGTGCGGGCGAAACGGGCCACGGCGGACTTGTACATCAAGGTCCCGACCAGCGGCAGTTTCAGCAGCCAGGTGTCCATTCGGTCACGAAAACCTTGCGAGGTTTTCAGGGCATGGCGTACAGCGAAAGCAGCCGTGACCAGTACGCCCAGCAGCATCCACCACCATGCTTGCATGAATTGCGACAGGTCGATGACCATCAAGGTAAAGGACGGCAATTGAGCGCCAAAGCCCTTGAACACCGATTCGAATTGCGGCACCACCTCGACCAGCAGGATGCCAGTCACGATGATCGCAACACACACCACGATCAGCGGGTAGGTCATGGCTTTCCTGATTTTCGCCTTGAGACTTTCGCTTTTCTCCTTGTAGGTCGCCACCCGTTCCAGCAGCGTGTCCAGCGCGCCAGCCTGCTCCCCGGCGTCTACCAGGTTGCAGTACAACTCATCGAAATATTGCGGTTTTTTACGCAGGGCGGTGGCGAAGCTATTGCCCGCCGCCACTTCCTGTTTCACCTCATCAACGAGCTTGCGCATGGCCGGGTTATCGAAGCCTTCACCGATGATGTCGAAAGACAGCAACAACGGCACGCCGGCTTTCATCATGGTTGCCATTTGCCGGGTGAAGAGGGCGATGTCCTGGGCCTTGATACGTTTGCCCAGATTGAAAATCGACGTGGTTTTCCTGCGCACCTTGCCGGGGTTGATGCCCTGCTTGCGCAATTTCGTCCTGATCATTGCCGGGTTCTGGGCGCTCAATTCGCCCGTCACCTTCGTACCTTTCCTGTCTGTGCCTTCCCAGGTGTACACACTGGTTCTTGCTGCCTTGACTGCCATGTTCAGTCCTTGCTGACCCGGTTATAACCGCCGTTGCATTGATTGCAATCGACCGCCTCATAGATCGTGAATGTGCCGATGCGTTCCTCGGGGTTCCGGGCGCAAGCAATTGAAGACTTATAGCCTAGTCAAGCGGGGGAACAAAACCTGCGGTCTTGAGGTGACAAAAAGTGTCAGATAGTGCGTTTTCTGGGGCTAGGAAGGGCTTCGTGGCAACGATTGGACCCCGGAATAGGGCACGCCGGGCTTGGCATGGGCTGTGCTGCAGCAGGTGCAGATCATGAGATTTCGACTCATGCACGGAGGCTGTCATTGAATAATCAAAAAGGCTTTACCCTGATCGAGTTGCTGATAGTCGTGGCGATCATCGGGATCCTGGCGACGTTTGCGATCCCTGCTTACTCCAAGTACCAGGCGCGGGCCAAGGTCACGGCAGGTCTTGCCGAGATTTCAGCATTGAAGGTGGCGTTTGAAGACTTGATGAACCAAGGAACAGATCCGGACCTGACGCAGGTGGGAGGCTCCGCCACCACGTCCAACTGCGCCACGACCGCAGTGGGCAAAGCAGCAGAAGGTACTGGCACAATTGGTTGCACAATCCTCAATGCTCCGGCGCAGGTGTTGAATAAAACCATTACCTTGACCCGCTCGTTGACTGGCTGGACGTGCACCACCGGTGTCGAACAGGAGTACGCGCCGAAAGGCTGCAAGGGCGTTGAGCCAAAAGCCTGATCCATACGCTTGTTGCCCCGATACCCCGCTCAGTGCGGGGTATTTTTTTGCTCGCCGTTCAGAAATTTCGAGTAATTGAGAAAACTTCCAAAAATTCATGGCCTTAGGCCTTCTTCAAAACCCGCAACTTGCATGTAGATAATTTCCAACTCATGCATTTTGCATGATTGTGAAAAATGACTGATTTTATAAGTTATTGATTTATAAGTAATTGTTGTTTGTTTCAAAGTTGGCACAGCGTTCGCAATATCTCTGGTAACCCTGCTGACACGCTAACCAGCAGACTTTCCAGAAAAACAGGAGTTACTCGTATGAAGAAGTTCGCTATTGCTGCCGCTACTGCTACCGCGTTGACCCTGACGATGGCCAACGCTGCATTTGCCCAGGCTCAGGCCACACAAGCACCCATGATGCTGGCCGCCGGTGAAGTCACCGAAGCGAAAGAGGATGTTTCCGATACCTGGATCACTACCAAAGTCAAAGCAGACCTGGTCACCGAAAAAGGCATCCCAGGTACCGATATCAAAGTAGAAACCAACAAAGGCGTTGTGTCCCTGTCGTCCACCGTTGCGGTAACGGACGCGCAGAAAGCCACTGCAGTGGCAATCACCAAGAAAATCAAAGGCGTCAAGGCGGTCTCCGCTGACGGCCTGAAAGCCGAATAAGGCAAGACTTCTCGCCTGGACTGGGAGAAGGCGCGGCAGACGGGCTGAGTCATACGTCTGCCGCAACCTGGTAGTTCATGCGACCGGCCACAAGGATGTGGCCATTACAGGCCCTGGCATTCGTGTCGGGGCCTGTTCTATTCAAGGCAAAAGACGTTTAGTTCACTCGGCGTCCAGATGCAGGGGCGTAACGACCTTGCCGTCTTTTTCCGCTTCGCCCAACTGGGCATCGATGAAGTACACACGGTCATCGGCGAGCTGGCCTTTATCGACCAGATAGTCCTTGATGCTGCTGGCGCGTTCCTGGCCCAGCTCACGCAACAGCACTTCGCTGGAACTCCAGAACTGGATCACCTGCTCGCGCATTTTCGCGGTGCGTTCTTCTTTGCCCAGGTCTTTCCATTCAGCAGGTGGCTGGACCTTCAGGCGTGTGCGGTAGATCCCTTCCAGCAGCGGACCTTTCTCGCTATCGGGTACCTCCAGCAAATTTGCCTTGGCCGGAACCTTGTCGCCACGGCGCTGGAGCATTTTGTAGTAGTTGTACTGATATTCCCGTTCCAGGCGTTGCTCGGCGAGCAACGGGCCATCACTGCTCTTGGCGGCAGTGCCTTCGATTTCCAGGCGCAGGGCCGGACGTTCCTTCAGGGCTTGGGACAGTTTGACCAGTGCCGCTTCAGCGTCCTTGTTCAGTTCGCTTGACCCCGGGGCGAATGCCACGGTACCCAGGTCTTGCGAACCACCACCGGCCACCAGGCCACCAATGAGTTTGAACGGCGCGGCAGCGGCCTTGACGATCAGGTTGCGCAGGGTCTGCCAGACAATCGGCATCACGCTGAACTGTGGATTGTTCAGGTCACCGCTGACCGGCAGTTCAATGGAAATCTTGCCATCGACATCCTTGAGCAAGGCGATGGCCAGTTTCAATGGCAGGCTCACGGCGTCCGGGCTGTCGACCTTTTCGCCCAGTTGCAACTGTTCGACCACCACTTTGTTCTCAGCCTTGAGCTGGCCCTTGACGATCACGTAATGCAAATCGAGGTTGAGTCGGCCCTTGCGGATGCGATAACCGGCGAACTTGCCGGAGTAGGGGGTTAATGTGGTCAGTTCCACACGTTTGAAGCTGGTGGCGATGTCGAGGCTGGCCATCGGGTCGAACGGGTTGACCGCGCCTTTGATGGTCACTGGTGCATAGCGGTCAACCTTGCCTTTGATGTCGACACTGGCCGGTTTCGCCTGACGGCTGTCGATGGTGCCGATCGAACCGTTGAGCTGTTGAATGGCGGTGGCGAAGTTCGGGGTCAGGCTGAAGTCGGCGAAGTTCGCAGAACCGTCGTTGATGGCGATGCCGCCGATGTGGATGCCCAGGGGCTTGTCCTTGCTGGCGGTGGGTTTGGCGGCGGCGGGCTTGGCGCCGGCGTCGGCCGGTTGCGGGATCAGCAGGTCATCGATGTTGGTGGTCCGGTCATCGTTGATCATGAAGCGCGCATAGGGTTGCAACAGATTGATCTTGTCGATCGACAGGCTGTCGCCGTGTTGGTAGTTCAGGCCTTCTACCACCAATTGTTGCCACTTGAGAAAGTCGCGGGTTTTCAGGGTGTCGAGGGTATGCAATTGATCGACCTGGGCGCGGCCGGTGACGCTGAGCGCCAGCGGATCGGTGCTTTTCAGGTTGACCGCCAGATCGCTGCCGAGCATGCCACTGCGCAGTTCCAGGCGAATGAACGGGCTGATGTAGGACTGGGCGACGCGCAGGTCGATGTCCTTGGTTTGTACGTTGAGTCGGGCGCTGACCGGGGCCAGGTTGACCTCGCCATCGGCCGTGAGCTTGCCCTGTTTGCCTACGCCGGTGTCGAGCTTGAGGAGGAAGGGCGAGCCATTGAGACTGTCGAACTTCTGCAAGTCGAGATTCAGCGGGCTAAGTTCCAGTTCCACCGCAGGTTGTGCTTTGCGGTCCGCCAGATGCACTTTGTAATCGCGCAATTGCACATCATTGAGAAGCACTTGCCACGGTTTGCCTGGCGTCGCGGGTTCGGGTTTCGGCGAATCGGCCGCCGCCGGGGTGCTCGGCGGTTCGGCGTTGGCCTTGGCCGCTGGTTTGGACGGTTGGCTGGCGAACAGTTTCTGCCAGTCGAGTTGCCCGTCGGCTTCCAGGGCTGCCCAGGTTTCCAGCTTGTGGCTGCGGATCTTGCCGACCACCACTTGTTGCTTTGCCAGGTCGACAGTGGTTTCGCTGATGTCCAGGCGTTCGAGTCTCGCCAGCGGCCGTCCATCCGGGGCCTTGATCGCGAAGGGGGCGATACTGACCGCGACATTGTTTAGCAGCAGTTCGGTTTGCTTGGACAGGTTGAGTTTGTAATCGGTACTGAGGCTGACTACGCCGCTTTCGAGGTCCAGCGGCACGGCGTCGCGCACATAGGGCCAGAAAGCTTTCATCTTGCCGTCGGTGATTTTCAGCTTACCTTCGGAGGCGAGGGGGATCAGGCTGAAGTTGCCGATCCAGTCGATCTGACCGCCGTTGGGACCAATTGCCACCAGCGTCATGTCGGCACTGTCTTCCGGCAGGGTGCTGAGGTTCTTGAGTTCGAAATCGAGCTTGTCGTAGAGGAATTCGATGGCTTCGCTGGGGCGTGCATCCTTGAAGTGCAGCGATCCGTCCACCAGTTTGATGCGGTCGATGCGCAGCGGGAATGGCTTGGCGTCAGGGTCGACGGGTGTCGGTTCGCTGGTCGGCAATTTGAACAACCCGATCAGGTTGAGCTTGCCGTCCTTGCCGAAGAGCACCTCGGTCTTGGATTTTTCCAGCTCGATATCCGACAGGTGCAGCGCTTTGGTCCAGAGGCTGTCGAGTTGCAGGTTGGCGTACAGGCGCTCGAAGCCGACCTGCTCCTTTCCGGGCTCGCCAATGTTCAGGCCCCAAAGGGTTACTTCAAGGCTGAACGGGTTGAGTTCGATCCGTTGGATCGTGGCGGGCGTCGTGGCGTAGTTGGCCAGTTGCTGGTTGGCAACGCGCAACGCGATGCCGGGCAAAATGAGAAAGCCCAGCAGACTGTAGAGGGCCAGAGCAGTCAACAAGGCGCCGATGGCGCGAATCAATCCTTTGTACATGTATGGCTTCATCTGTCTGGATCGGAGTGCCTTGGAGTATGGCACGCGATTTCGGTTCCGAAGCCCTTACATCGAGCGGGATTTATCTGAAAACAACGGCGACTTTCAGAACTGCAGAATCAGGGTTTTCAGCGGGGGCTGCTGGTCCATCGACGGGAAGTCATCGCCGGGTTTCATGACTGTCCACTCCCGTACCGGCCGGCCAGCCTTCTCGGCGCAACGCAAGACCTGCTCGCGCCAGTCGTCCATGCTGACTTTTGCCAGGTTGTTGCAGCAGATCAGCGCGCCATTGTCAGCGGTGGTCAGCAATGCCGGCTTGAGCAGGCTCTGGTAGTCGCGAAGCAGGTCGACGGTACCAAAGGCACTCTTGGCCCAGGCAGGGGGATCGAGCAGCACCAGGTCGTACTGGCGCTGTTCCAGGCGTTGATAGCTCGGCAATTTCTGCCCACGACGCTGGCTGACAGGCAGGCCGGCCAACTGGCGAATGGCCGGGAAGTAGTCGGACTGGATGAACTCCATGGTTGGCAGTTGCGGGTTGAGCAAGCCATTCTCGCGCCCGACCGCCAGGTTGCCTTCGGCGAAATCCAGGTTGCACACCTGGCTGGCGCCACCGGCTGCGGCGCTGAGGCCGACCCCGCAGGTGTAGGCGAACAGGTTCAGCACGCGCTTGTTCTTGCTGTGCTCCTTGACCCAGCCACGGGTGTTGCGCAGGTCGAGGAACAACAGCGGGTCTTGCCCGGCATGGCGCCCGCGTACCCGGTAATTCAAGCCCCACTCGTGGCCAACCAGGTCTTGCAGTGCGGCTTCTTCGGCGCGGTAGACGGTGTCTTCACGGTCGATGCGCGAGTTGCCGCGGGAGCGGTCGTTATAGACCAGCAGGGTTTCCAGCCCCAGGTATTGATTGACGATTTCATGCAAGTGCAGCAACGCCTCGCGGTCCAGCGACTGATGGAAGCTTTGCACCATCAGTTGTGGGCCATAGCGGTCGATCGTCAGCCCCCCGGCGCCTTCCTGGCTGCCATGGAACAGGCGATAGCAGTCGGTGCCCTGGCTGTGCAACTCGGCCAGCAGGTCCTGGCGATGTTCAAGGGCGGCGCGCAGCGCCTGATTCAAGGAAGACATGCTGGGCGCCTACAGGAGGAATTGGGCGCGGGAGTTTAACAGCTTGAGCGCAGTAACACTTGTAGGAGCGAGCATGCTCCGGGCGGCGTTCCGACGATGATCGTCAACGATGACGCTGGGTGCCTGACACTCCGCGCAGTATTCAAGTCCATCGCGAGCATGCTCGCTCCTACGACAGGCCCATACGCCGTTTCGCACGATGCACCGAGCCATTACGCACCGCCCAGCGCAGCATCGGCGCACTGCGATTGACACTGGCGCGGATCAGTTTGCGTTGCAGCGGCCCCTGGCTCACACCGAGCATGTCACTGGCCCAATCCGGCAGCAGGTCGATCCCGGCCTGCATCATCAACCCGCCGAAAGGCCGGGCTAAACGGCTGGGGGAGGGAGCGTTCAACAACAGGCGAAGTACTTCACGACTGCGCTCGTCGCACAACAGTTGCGGGCGAACGCGCTCAAGATAAGCGGCAATTTCCTGCCGGGAGCGCGGCACGTCACGGGCGCCCAGGCGCTCGGCGACTAACGCGATCTCTGCGTAATAACGATCCTGATCGGCCAGGGACAGCTGCGGATTTCGATAACGCAGGTGCGCTGCTAGGAAGTTGCTGACCTCGGCGACGTGCACCCAGGTCAGCAGGTCGGGATCGCTGGCGGCATAGAGCCGGCCATCGGGCGCGGTGCCGGTGATTTGCAGGTGGATGGTGCGCACCTTTTCGATCAGCCAGTCGGCGTCCTGTCGTGAGCCGAAGGTGGTGCCGGAGATGAATTGCCCGGTGCGGCGCAAGCGACCGAGCATATCCTCGCGGAAATTCGAATGGTCCCACACACCGGCCAAGGCCAGCGGGTGCAGCGCTTGCAGCATCAGGGCGCTGATACCGCCGATCAACATGCTGCTGAAGTCGCCGTGGACTTGCCAGCTCACTGAATCCGGTCCGAACAGCCCAGGATCGCCCTTGGGGTTTTCCAGGTCGAGCTTGCCCAGGGACAGGCCGGTCAGGCTCATGATCTGGGTTTCGATACGGCTGCGAATGAATTCCATGGTGTCCCGGTGATTTTCCGTAGGCGGCGGCAGTACGTTATTGGTTCAGGCGCTTGTCGATCAAGCCCTGGACCACGCTCGGGTCGGCCAGGGTCGAGGTATCTCCCAGGCTGTCCAGTTCGTTACAGGCAATCTTACGCAGAATGCGCCGCATGATCTTGCCCGAACGGGTTTTCGGCAAGGCCGGCGCCCATTGGATCAGGTCGGGCTTGGCGAAGCTGCCAATCTCCTTGCTGACGTGGGCCAGCAAGGTTTTCTTCAGTTCTTCGTTGGGCTCGACGCCGTTCATGGGAGTGACGAAGGCGTAGATGCCCTGGCCCTTGACGTCATGGGGGTAACCGACCACGGCGGCTTCGGCGATGCTGTCGTGCAGCACCAGGGCGCTCTCCACTTCGGCAGTGCCGATGCGGTGCCCGGAGACATTGATGACGTCGTCGATGCGCCCGGTGATCCAGTAGTCACCGTCTTCGTCGCGGCGGGCGCCATCGCCGGTGAAATAGTAGCCGGGGTAGGGCTTGAAGTATGTGTCGACCATCCGTTGCGGATCGCCATAGACGCTGCGGATCTGCGCTGGCCAGCTTGATTTCAGGGCGAGCACGCCGCTCCCGGCGCCTTTGATTTCCTTGCCATGTTCGTCCAGTAACACCGGCTGCACGCCGAACATCGGTTGTGTCGCGCAGCCTGGTTTGATCCGTTGCGCACTGACCAGCGGGCTGAGCATGATGCCGCCGGTTTCGGTCTGCCACCAGGTATCGACAATTGGGCAGCGTTGTTCGCCGACGACATTGAAGTACCACTCCCACGCTTCCGGATTGATCGGCTCACCGACGGTGCCGAGCAATCTGAGGCTGGAGCGGGACGTTTCCTGCAACGGTTCTGCGCCCTCGCGCATTAGAGCGCGCAATGCGGTGGGGGCGGTGTAGAAGATATTCACTTTGTGCTTGTCGATCACCTGCCAGAACCTCGAGGTGCTCGGGTAGCTCGGCACGCCTTCGAAGATCAGGGTGGTGGCGCCATTGGCCAGGGGCCCGTAGACGATGTAGCTGTGGCCAGTGACCCAGCCGACATCGGCGGTGCACCAGAAAACTTCGCCATCGCGGTAGTCCAGGACATATTTGAAGGTCATTGCCGCTTGCAGCAGGTAGCCCCCCGTCGTGTGCAGCACGCCTTTGGGTTTACCGGTGCTGCCGGAGGTGTAGAGGATGAACAGCGGGTCTTCGGCGTCCATCGGCTCGGGCGGGCAGTCGTCGCCGACGTCACGCAGTGCCTGGTGATACCAGAGATCCCGGCCCTCGACCCAGTTCACCGGGTTCTGGGTCCGTTCCACCACGACCACGGTGCTGACATCCGGGCAGCTTTGCAGCGCCTTGTCGACATTGTGCTTGAGCGGCACGAACTTGCCTCCGCGCACGCCTTCATCGGCGGTAATCACTGTGCGACAGTCGGCGTCGAGGATCCGGTCGCGCAACGAATCCGGCGAGAAGCCACCGAACACCACCGAATGCACTGCACCGATGCGTGAGCAGGCGAGCATGGCGTAGGCGGCTTCAGGGATCATCGGCATGTAGATGCATACACGATCGCCTTTCTTCACGCCACGGCTCTTGAGCACGTTGGCCAGGCGGCAGACGTAATGGTGAAGCTTCTTGTAGGTGATTTGCGTGGATTCGGCGGGGTCGTCGCCTTCCCAGATGATCGCGGTCTGATCGCCGCGTGTTGCCAGGTGACGGTCGATGCAGTTGTAGCTGACGTTCAGCCTGGCGCCGGCAAACCAATGGGCTTCACCGGTTTTCAGATCGTAGCGCTGGACGGTTTGCCACGGTGTGCTCCAGTCGAGGAAGCGGGTGGCTTGTTCGGCCCAGAAGGTGCTGGGGTGCTCGATGGATTCGCGGTACAGGCGGTGATAGTCGTCCTGACTCAATTGTGCAGCCCGGCGCACGGCATCGGCTTTGGGGAACGTGCTGATATCGAACATGACGGTTCCTTCTTCTTGTTTTGAGGACAAGAGGGGAGCTGCGCGACCCTCGTAGGAGCTGCCGAAGGCTGCGATCTTTTGACTTTGCTTTTAGAAGATCAAAAGATCGCAGCCTGCGGCAGCTCCTACAAGGTTAGTTCCCCGCAGGAACGGTGTCAGATCAACCGCGGTGACGCCCGCGGAAGTAGTTGATCAAGCCCTGGGTAGACGCGTCGTCAGCCGGGGTTTCTTCGCTGCCGACCAGGCGGTTGTAGACGCCTTTGCCCAGCTCCTTGCCCAACTCCACACCCCATTGGTCGAAGGCGTTGATGCCCCAGATCACGCTTTGTACGAAGACTTTGTGCTCGTACATCGCCACCAGCGCACCCAGGCGCCGCGGGCTGATACGCTCGACCACCAGGGTATTGCTCGGACGGTTGCCCGGGATCACCTTGTGCGGCGCAAGGCTCTGCACCTGTTCTTCGCTCATGCCTTTGTCACGCAGCTCGGCCTGGGCTTCGGCCAGTGTCTTGCCGAGCATCAGCGCCTGGCTTTGCGACAGGCAGTTGGCATACAGCCACTGGTGGTGGTCGGCCACCGGGTTGAAGCTGACGATCGGCACGATGAAGTCGGCCGGGATCAGTTGGGTGCCCTGGTGCAGCAACTGGTGGTAAGCGTGCTGGCCGTTGCAGCCTACACCGCCCCAGATCACCGGGCCGGTATCGGTGCTGACGGGCGTACCGTCCTGGCGCACGCTCTTGCCATTGGATTCCATGTCCAGCTGTTGCAGGTGCTTGGTAATGTTCCGCAGGTAGTGGTCGTACGGCAGGATCGCGTGGCTTTGCGCACCCCAGAAATTGCCGTACCAGACGCCGAGCAGGGCCAGCAGCACCGGCATGTTCTGTTCGAAAGGGGTGTTGAGGAAGTGCTGGTCCATGGTGTAGGCACCGGACAGCAGTTCCTTGAAGTTCGACATGCCAATGGCCAGGGCGATCGGCAGGCCGATGGCCGACCACAGCGAGTAACGCCCGCCGACCCAGTCCCACATCGGGAAGATGTTTTCTTCGCGGATGCCGAACGCCACGGCGGCAGCGTTGTTGCTCGATACCGCAATGAAGTGGCGATGCAACTCGGCTTCCGAACCACCTTGGGCCAGGTACCAGGCGCGTGCGGCCTGGGCGTTTTTCAGGGTTTCGAGGGTGTTGAAGGATTTCGACGAGACGATGAACAAGGTGGTCTCGGCGCGCAGTTTCAGCGCCAGTTCGTGGAACTCACTGCCATCGATGTTCGCCAGGTAGTGGCAGCGCACGCCTTTCTGGGCATAGGCCAGCAGGGCTTCGGACACCAGCTCGGGGCCGAGGAACGAACCGCCGATGCCGATGTTGACCACGTCAGTGATCGGCTTTTCGGAGTAGCCGCGCCACAGGCCGTCGTGGATGCGGCCCACCAGGTCAGTGATCTGGTTCAGCACCTTGTGCACTTCAGGCATCACGTTGACGCCGTTGACCGACAACTTGTCGCCAACCGGGCGACGCAGGGCGGTGTGCAGGGCGGGGCGTCCTTCGGAGGCATTGACGATTTCGCCATCGAACAGCGCCTTGATCGCGCCCTTGAGGTCGACTTCGTCGGCCAGGCCTACCAGCAGGTCACGGGTCTGGGCGTTGATCAGGTTTTTCGAATAGTCGAGAAACAGGCCGCAGCTACTGAGAGTGAATTGGGTAAAACGCTGCGGGTCGGCGTTGAACGCCTCGCGCATGTTGAAATCCTGCATGGCCTGGCGGTGGTCTTTCAACGCTTGCCAGGCGGGCAGGGCGGTCACGTCGTGGGGGGTGCGGTAGTACGCCATCGCTGCGGGTTTCCTTTTACTTGAACTGCCTTTAAGACACTGAAAATACCGGAATGTCCTGACCACCGTCTGAGTGGTATCCGGTTAGCCTGCGTGCACACGATTAAATAGCGCAGGCCGGTAACAGTAAACCCAGAGAGACGATCTGTCTTGGCTTTGTCGGACCTGCGACCGGTACTTTTTTATACCGGCGCAGTCGTGGGGGCGTTGTGGGGGGGAATTCAGGCGGGGGTGTCGAGGTTCAGGTGCAAATTGTCAATCAAGCGCGTCGTCCCCAGGAACGCCGCCACCAGGATGACCAGGTCGCGATCTTCCGGGGTTGCCGGGCGCAGGCTCATACCATGACGAATTTCCAGGTAGTCGGGGCGCAGGCCCGCCGCTTCGAGTTGTTGCAGCTTGGTGCGGATCAGGGCCGGGTAATCACGCTCACCCTGCCTGATCGCTTCGGCGATCTCGCTCAGCGTGCGATACACCACCGGTGCCACGGCGCGCTGGTCTTCGGTGAGGAAGCCATTGCGCGATGACAGTGCCAGGCCATCGGCCGCCCGTACCGTCGGCTCGCCGATGATCTGGATCGGCATGTTCAGGTCATGCACCAGCGCGCGAATGACCGCCAGTTGCTGGAAGTCTTTCTGGCCGAAGATCGCCAGGTCCGGCTGGACCATGTTGAACAGCTTGCTGACCACCGTTGCCACACCTTCGAAATGCCCTGGACGGCTGGCGCCGCACAGGCCTTCGGAAAGTTGCGGGACGCTGACGCGGGTCTGTCCGGCCATGCCGTCGGGGTACATCTCTTCAACGGTTGGCGCGAACAGCAGGTCGCAGCCCGCTTCAAGGAGTTTTTCCTGATCGGCGGCGAGGGTGCGCGGGTATTTGTCGAGGTCTTCGCCGGCACCGAACTGCAACGGGTTGACGAAAATGCTCGCAACCACGAAATCCACCCGTTGGGTGGCCTTGGTGATCAGTGCGACATGACCGCTGTGCAGGTTGCCCATGGTTGGCACGAAGCCGATGCGCTTGCCTTCACCGCGGGCACGGGCCACGGCGGCCCGTAGTTCGCGGACGGTTTTGACGGTGTTCATGCAGAGAATCCATGTTCGGTGCCAGGGAAAGTCGACGCCTTGACTTCGCTGACATAGGCGCTCAAGGCGGCCTGAATACTGGTTTGGCCGGTCATGAAGTTTTTCACGAACTTGGGGACGCGACCGGTAATGGACAGGCCCAGCATGTCATGCAGCACGAGTACCTGGCCGTCGGTGTGGTGGCCGGCGCCAATCCCGATGACCGGAATGTTCACGGCCTGGGTGATTTCTGCGGCCAGTTCGCTGGGCACGCATTCGAGCAGCAACATCGCCGCGCCGGCCTGCTCCAGGGCAATGGCATCGGCACGCATCTGCCGCGCCTGGTTTTCATTGCGACCCTGGACCTTGTAGCCACCGAGGATGTTCACCGATTGCGGGGTCAGGCCCATGTGGGCACAGACCGGAACGCCTCGTTCCGCCAGCAGGCGGATCGAGTCCGCCAACCACAATGCGCCTTCGACCTTGATCATGTGAGCGCCGGACTGCATCAGCAGGGCGCTGTTGGTCATGGTCTGTTCCGTGGTGGCGTAGGCCATGAAGGGCAAGTCGGCAAGGATCAAGGCGTCGGTGTTACCGCGTTTGACGGCCGCCACGTGGTAAGCCATTTCGGCGGTGGTCACTGGCAGGGTGCTGTCATGACCTTGCAGAACCATGCCGAGGGAGTCGCCCACCAGCAGCACTTCGACACCGGCCTGGTTGCAGGCGTGGGCGAAGGTTGCGTCATAGCAGGTCAGCATGGTGATTTTTTCACCTTTGTGCTTGAGACCTTGCAGAGTGGTCAGGGTGATGGCTGGCATGAAAAGTTCCTCATTCAGGCGCTGTGGAAACTACTGCGAGTAACGCGCGTGATTCTTCGTTAAATACAGGCGCACGGTCTTCTGTCGTGCTTTTAAGGCCTGGATTGCGCCCTTGATGCCGTGATGGCGGCAGCGGGACGCCTATAGTCGTGAGGAGAACGTGGGAAGTCAATTGCGTGTGTTACCGCATTGTTACGAGGAGGGTGTTACCGATGGGACTGATGCGTTTCAGCAGCCTTGGACCTTTTGTTCGACGCAAATCAATGTGGGAGCGGGCTTGCTCGCGAATACGGTGTGTCATACAAAATTGATCTCGACTGACACACCGCATTCGCGAGCAAGCCCGCTCCCACAGGGGGTTTGTGTCAATTTGTAGCCAGGCGTTCCAGGCCGACGAACGGGCACGCATTGAGCAATTCTGCCAGGCTGCGGCCATCAGCCAGGCGCAGATCCACAGGGGCCAATTCTGCCAATGGATAGAGCACAAAGGCCCGCTCGTGCATATGGTAATGCGGGACTTTGAGGCGAGGCTCGTCAATCAGGCGGTCACCGAACAGCAGGATGTCGAGATCCAGGGTGCGCGGCCCCCAGCGCTCAAGGCGCTCGCGGCCTTGGTCGTTTTCAATGGATTGCAAGGCGTCCAGCAGCTCAAGCGGTGCCAGAGTGCTGTCGAGAGCGGCAACCGCGTTGGTGTAGCGCGGTTGGCCAGGGAGCAACGAATCGCTTTGATAGAAGGCTGAAACCCCGACCAGTTCCGATTGCGGCAACTGTGCCAGCGCCAGGGTGGCGCTGCGCAGCTGTTCGGCGGGGTCAACGAGGTTGCTGCCCATGCCGATGTAGATGCGTTCCATGGATTACTCGCCCGTGGTGCTCGAAGCGTCTGCTGAACGCTTGCGCTTGGCGCCGCCGCTGCGACGACGTTTGCGTGGGCCGCCGGTGCCGTCGTCCTTGCCACTGAGGTCGCGAATCATGTCGCGCCGCTCACTGTCGTTGGCGTCCTGGTAGTCCGTCCACCATTCGCCCAGGCCATCGGTCTGCTCGCCCGCGCTTTCGCGTAGTAGCAGGAAGTCGTAGCCGGCGCGGAATCGCGGATTGTCCAGCAGCAGGTCGGCACGTTTGCCGCTGCGCCGTGGCAGGCGCTCCTGCATGTCCCAGATCTCGCGGATCGGCATGGTGAAGCGTTTCGGGATCGCGATGCGCTGGCACTGCTCGGCAATCAGTTCGTGAGCCGCTTCCTGCATCGCCGGAATTGGCGGCATGCCACGGTCCTGCAGGCGCAATACGCGCGCCGGCAGGGCAGGCCAGAGCAGGGCGGCAAACAGGAACGCCGGGGTCACCGGTTTGTTCTGCTTGATACGCAGGTCGGTGTTGATCAGGGCTTCGCTGATCAGGGTATGGGTATAGGTCGGGTTGTATTCCAGTGCCTCGGCGCTCGCCGGGAACAGTGGATCGAACAATTGCAGGTCGACCAGCATTTCAAAAGTGTCAGCGGCGTGACCGGACAGGAACAGCTTGAGCACTTCTTCGAACAAGCGGGCTGACGGGATCTCGCGCAGCATGGGGGCCAGCTCGCGGATAGGCGTGGCGCTGTGTTTTTCGATGCCGAAATTCAGCTTGGCGGCAAAACGCACGGCCCGCAGCATCCGCACCGGATCTTCCTGGTAGCGCTGCTTGGGGTCGCCAATCAAGCGGATCAGTTGGTTGCGAATGTCGTGTACGCCGTTGGCGTAATCGAGAATGCGTTCGCTGACCGGGTCGTAATACAGGGCGTTGATGGTGAAGTCGCGACGTTGGGCGTCTTCTTCCAGGGTCCCGTAGACGTTATCGCGCAGGATGCGCCCGCTTTCGTTGCGCGAAGATTGATTGGTGTCTTCCTCTTCGTCGTTTTGCGGGTGATTGGCGCGGAAGGTCGCGACTTCGATGATTTCGCGGCCAAAGTGGATGTGTACCAGTTTGAACCGGCGGCCGATGATCCGTGCATTACGGAATTCTGCCCGTACCTGTTCGGGTGTGGCACTGGTGGCGACGTCAAAGTCTTTCGGCGTGATGCCGAGCAGCATGTCTCGCACACAGCCGCCGACCAGATAGGCCTGGTACCCGGCGCCCTGTAGGCGTTCGACGATGTTCACCGCGTAACGGCTGAATTGCGCCTTTTGCAGCGAATGTTGACCGCTGTTGAGCACTTCAGGCGTGCTGCGAATGTGTTGCGTACGACGCAGGGGAGTACGGAATGACTGGAACAGCTTCTTCAGCATGGGATGCACTGTTTGAAGGAATGTTCGGCCAAAACGAAGAATGACCGCATGATGGGCGGGGATTCTAGCATTTAGTCGGGGGATGGTGTAGGACACAGCAGATTTGAGGTGTAGGCAGGTTTCCAAATCGCAGAAACCACAAGGGGAGCCGAAGCTCCCCAAGAAGTAGTTGCATGCTCTATTTTTGTTATTGGTTTCGGGCTTCTTGTTTTTGTTGAGTGCCCTTGTCATGAAGCTTTCCTTCATGACCCTCCCAATCGGGAGCCAAGAGCAAACGGATTGCTTTGGTCGCTGTGCTGCAGTGATCTTGCGATCCAACCAGTTCAGGCTCTGTCTTAAGACAGTTTTTTGTTGTTCTCGGCCTGGTCGTGGGGCAAGCCCCAAATACAACGCCTCTCCAAAAGAATCAGTTAGCTGCGCCTCTCGCCGTCTTGTTTTTATTGTGCGTGAGTCGATTCGTCTTATTTTTATTGTGTTGTTCGTTGCTTGTTATTGTTCTTGTACCAAACATATAGCAGGGTGCGTGCCAACTTTTGCGAACCCCAGTAAAACAAGGGGTTAGGTGCGTCGAGGGGGTCAACAAGGGCCAAAAAAAACCGGGGCTTCGTTACCGTAAGCCCCGGTTCTGTTACGTGAAAAACCTGAGGTAACAGTTTTTTCACAAAATCATGTGTTACCCGCACATGAGACAGGCGGCGTTCAGCTCTCGCTTGGTACCCCAGTCTTTCGCCGCGGGATGCCCAGGCGCTGACGGCGTTCCCACAGGCACTTGCGACTGACCCCCAGTTTGCGCGCCAGTTCGGTTTCGGTCATGTGATCCTGATGCTCGAGCACGAAGTGCTGGAAGTAGTCTTCCAGGGACAGGTCTTCGGTCGGCTCATGGTTATTGTTGCCGGCGTTGCTGCCACCTTGTTGCGGAGGCAGGCCGATGAACTCGTCGTCTTCCAGGTCGCCCAGTTCGATGTCGATGCCCAGCAGCTCGGCGGAAATTTCCGGGCTCTCGCACAGGATGACGGCGCGCTCGACCGCGTTTTCCAGCTCGCGAACGTTGCCTGGCCACGAGTAATGACGAATGGCTTGCTCGGCGTCCGGGGCGAACTTCAGGTCTGTCCGGTTGATTCGTGCGCTTTGGCGCGCCAGGAACGCATTGGCGATTTCATTGACGTCCGCGCCACGCTCGCGCAGGGCTGGCAGTTTCAGGGCAATCACGTGAAGCCGGTAATACAAGTCTTCACGGAACTGGCCGATCTTCGCCAGGCTCTTGAGATCGCGGTGGGTTGCAGCAATCAGGCGCACATCGACTTTCTGCGACTGGACCGAACCCACTCGGCGAATTTCACCTTCCTGCAGCACGCGCAGCAGGCGCGCCTGGGCTTCCAGTGGCAGCTCACCGATTTCATCGAGGAACAAGGTGCCTCCGTCCGCCGCTTCCACAAGGCCGGCACGTCCAGCGCTGGCGCCAGTGAATGCGCCTTTCTCGTGGCCGAACAGTTCGGACTCGATCAGGCTTTCCGGAATGGCTGCGCAGTTCACCGAAATCATCGGCGCCTTGGCCCGCCTGGAAAGGTTGTGCAGGGCGCGCGCCACCAGTTCTTTACCAGTGCCGGACTCGCCCTGGATCAGCACATTGGAGTCCGTCGGCGCGACTTTGCGGATCTTGCCATACAGGTCCTGCATCGGTGGGCACGAGCCGATGATGCCGATTTCACCGTTACTGTTGTCGCTACCGGCTTTGGCGGCAGCGTTGGCGACTTTGCCAACGACCGGTTCGCCGCTGGCTTGCGCCGTTTGCCGGTCACGCAGGATGCGCGCGACGGCCTGGAGCATTTCGTCGTGGTCGAAAGGCTTGGCGATGTAATCCACCGCGCCCATTTTCATCGAATCCACCGCCGAGCGCAGGCTGGCATAGCTGGTCATGATCAGCACCGGAGTGCCCTGGCCAAGCTTGATCAACTCGGTACCCGGCGCGCCCGGCAGGCGCAGGTCACTGACGATCAGGTCGAACGTGTTAATGGTGAAGCGTTCTTGTGCTTCCTGCACTGAACCGGCTTCGCTGACCTGGTACTGGTTACGTTCCAGCAGGCGGCGCAAGGCGGAGCGGATAATGGTTTCGTCTTCGACGATCAAAATGTGCGGCATTGATTCGATACTCTCGACGGTCTCAGTTCACAGCGGACGTCGCTTCGACATGACGCGGTAAGGTCACCCGGATACGGGTGCCGCGTTGGCTCTGAACATCAGCCGGGCTGTCGATGGTGATTTGTCCATAATGCTCTTCAACGATGGAATAGACCAGTGCAAGGCCCAGGCCGGTACCTTCACCCGGGTCCTTGGTGGTGAAGAAGGGTTCGAACAATCGATCCATGATGCTCGATGGAATGCCGCTGCCTTCGTCCTCCACGATCAAGTCGACCGTGTGTTCGCCGGCTTCGCTCTTGACCCGCACCGCGCTGCCGGGAGGCGAGGCGTCGCGGGCGTTTGAGAGCAGGTTGATCAATACCTGGGCGAGCCGCTGCGGATCGCCTTCGACCCAGTGGTCGGGATCGCACAGGTTATAGAACTGCACTTCGAAATTGCGCCGGTTCAGGGCCAGCAGGCCGATGGCGTCCTGGGCCACTTCCGCCAGACAGACGGGCTCGTCGCTGTGCTGGTGGCTGCCGGCATGGGCAAAGCTCATCAGCGACTGGACGATGCGCGAGACGCGCTTGGTCTGTTCGAGGATCTGCCCGCTGATTTCCTTGAGTTCGCCGTCTTCCTCGCGCTCTTCGCGCAGGTTCTGCGCCAGGCAGGCGATACCGGTGATCGGGTTGCCGATTTCGTGGGCCACGCCCGCGGCCAGGCGACCGATGCTGGCCAGGCGCTCGGAGTGCACCAGTTTGTCTTCGAGCATCTGGGTTTCGGTCAGGTCTTCCACCAGCAGCACCAGGCCACTGTTGCCCGGTGCGAGGGGTTCGTCGATCGCCGCTTTGTGCAGGTTCAGCCAGCGGGTCTGGCCGTCAAGGGCCAGGTGCTGTTTGTGCAAATGCTCATCCGGGACATTGATGAAGCCTTGCAGCAATTCTTTCCATGGATCGGCAATGGTGCTCAGGCGCGAACCGACCACGCGCTGCGCGGCGATGCCGGTCAACTCCTCCATGGCTTTGTTCCACATGAGGATTTCCTGATCCTTGGCCAGCGAGCAGACGCCCATCGGCAATTCCTGCAGGGTCTGGCGGTGATAGCGGCGCAGGGCATCGAGTTCGGCGGCCAGGCCGGTCAGGCGCGAATGGTAATCCTCGAGGCGGCTTTCGATGAAGTGGATGTCCTCGGTGACATAGTTTTCGCCGCCGGCCTTGTAGGGCAGGAACGTCTCGACCATGTCCTGGGCCACGCTTGGCCCCATCAGGCCGGACAAATTGGCTTCGATCCGGTCGCGCAAGCGGCGCAAGGCGTACGGTCGACGCTCGTCGAAGGGCAGGTAGAGATCGCGCAGGGCTTGTTCGACTTCCTTCTGCGCAGCCTTGGCTCCCAGCGGTTTGGCCAGCTGAGTGGCGAATTCCTGGGGCGAGGCGGCGTGCAGCTCCCGGCGTTGCGGGCGGCGCACGTTGTCCACGGCACAGGCTTCGGCGGCGCTGGCCTCTTCAGTGCTGGCATTGGTGAACAGCGAAATCAGGGTGAACATCAGTACGTTGGCGGCCAGGGAGGCGATCGCAGCCATGTGCCAACTGGTGTCGTCGAGCACGTAGATCATGTTCAACAACGGTATGTAGAAGCCCTGCAGGTTGCCGACCAGCGGTAGCAACATGGTCACCAGCCACACCAGGATCCCCGCCAGCAGCCCGGCGATGAAGCCGCGACGGTTGGCGGTCGGCCAATACAGGACCGACAGCACGCCCGGCAGGAACTGCAGCGTGGCCACGAAGGCGACGATGCCGAGGTTGGCCAGGTCCTGCTCCGCACCCAGCAGCAGGTAGAAACCGTAGCCGGCCATGATGATGGCGACGATCAGGGCGCGACGGGTCCACTTCAACCAACGGTAGATGTTGCCTTCAGCCGGTGGCTGGTACAGCGGCAGCACCAGGTGGTTCAAGGCCATGCCCGACAGGGCCAGGGTGGTGACGATGATCAGGCCGCTGGCCGCAGACAGGCCGCCGACATAGGCCAGCAGTGCCAGGGCCTTGCTGTTGGCCGCGATGCCGATGCCCAGGGTGAAATATTCCGGGTTGGTGGTGGCGCCGAGTTTCAGGCCGGCCCAGAGAATCAGCGGCACTGCCAGGCTCATCAGCAGCAGGAACAGCGGCAAGCCCCAGCTCGCGCTGACCAGCGAGCGCGGATTGAGGTTTTCGGTGAAGGTCATGTGGTACATGTGCGGCATGACGATCGCCGAAGCGAAGAACACCAGCAACAGCGTGCGCCAAGGGCCTTCCTGCAGTGGCGTGTGCAGCGCGGCCAGGGCGGTCTGGTTTTGCAGCAGCCACAACTCCAGTTGTTGCGGGCCGTCGAAAACGCCATACAGCGCATAGAGGCCGACGCCGCCGAGGGCGATCAGCTTGATCACCGACTCGAAGGCGATCGCGAACACCAGGCCTTCATGTTTTTCCCGGGTGGCGATGTGCCGGGAGCCGAAGAAAATCGTGAACAGCGTGATCAGTGCGCAGAAACTCAGCGCCACGCGATGCTGTACCGGCTCGCGGGTGAGGATGCCGATGGAGTCGGCGACTGCCTGGATCTGCAGCGCCAGCAGGGGCAATACCCCGACCAGCATGAAAATCGTGGTCAGCGCGCCGGCCCAGGTGCTGCGAAAGCGGAACGCGAACAGATCGGCCAGGGATGACAGCTGATAGGTTCGGGTGATCTTCAGGATTGGATACAGCAGCACCGGCGCCAGCAGAAACGCGCCGGAAACACCCAGGTAGCTGGACAGGAAGCCGTAGCCATACTGATAGGCCAGGCCCACGGTGCCATAAAATGCCCAGGCACTGGCGTAGACCCCCAGGGACAAGGTGTACGTCAGCGGGTGGCGAATGATCGCCCGCGGGATCATGCCCCGTTCGCTGACCCAGGCTACGCCGAACAGCACCGCCAGGTACGCGGCGCTGATCAGGATCATCTGGGTCAGGCTAAAGCTCATCGGCATCTTTTTGGCTCTGCAGGATGAAGGTCACGACGATCAGGATCAGCCAGAGCAGATAAGGGCGATACCAGGCGCCAGTGGCGTCGATCCACCAATCCATGATGGCCGGGGAAAACAGATAAATCCCCACTACCAGGAGCAGGACCAAGCGATAGATGTACATCCCGGCCTCTCTTTTTTATGCCCGTGCCCGAAAACGTGCGGCGATGGTAACGGATGGGCGCGCCACTGCAAGCACGATCACTGTAGCTGCGCCTCGGGCAGGCTCAGTGTGCGCGGGATCAACCGGGCATCCCAGTGGGCAATGCCCCAATCCAGCACTTCCCGTGGCGTGGCGTAGGCCAGTTCGGCACCGGGGTTTTGTCCCAGGGCGCGCAAGGCTCGCAACAACAACGGCGTAGCCTGATCTGCGGTGAGCGGCGGCGAACGGTAGGACTTGCCGAGTTTGTTGCCATCGGGCTGGGTGATCAGCGGGATGTGCAAGTAGCGCGGCTGGCGCAGGCCGAGAAGCTCCTGCAGGTAGAGCTGGCGCGGCGTGGAATCGAGCAGGTCGGCACCGCGCACGATGTCGGTGATGCCTTGCCAGGCATCGTCCAGCACCACCGCCAGTTGATAAGCATAGAGCCCGTCGCGCCGGCGAATCACGAAATCACCGACATCCCGGCCCAGATGCTGGTGAAACTCGCCTTGCACCCGATCAATGAAGTGGTAATCAAGTTCGGGGACGCGAATGCGAATGGCGGCATCTTCGGTGCCGTGTCCGGCATTGCGGCACAACCCCGGATAGATGCCGTGGTACGGCTCCAGTTGTTTGCGCGAGCAGGTACAGGCGTAGGCCAGGCCCTGGCTGAACAGGCGATCGAGCACTTGGGCATAGGCACCGTGACGGTCGCTCTGGCGCACCATCTGGCCATCCCACTCGAAACCATAGCTCTCCAGTGCCTTGAGGATTGCGGCCTGAGCGCCGGGCTCTTCGCGGGGCGGGTCGAGATCCTCCATGCGCATCAACCAGCGCCCACCCACCGAGCGCGCGTCGAGGTACGAGGCCAATGCAGCAACCAGCGAGCCGAAGTGCAGGTGACCACTGGGCGTGGGGGCGAAGCGGCCGATGTAGGTGGGGGAGGTGATGGCGGTCATGAATGCAATGTTACGTTGTCCGGTCGTGCGCAAGTCCCATGTGGGAGCGAGCCTGCTCGCGAAAGCTGAGTGTCAGCCTGCATCAATATTGGGCCTGGAAGCCCCTTCGCGAGCAGGCTCGCTCCCACAGGTTTCCTGTCGAAGCATACGTCAGAAACAAAAACGGAGCGTTCGCACGCTCCGTTCTTTACTCAAGTCGATATTACTTGCCGACTTGCTTTTCCTTGATTTCCGCCAGTGTCTTGCAGTCGATGCACAGGTCAGCGGTAGGGCGTGCTTCAAGACGCTTGACGCCGATCTCGATGCCGCAGGACTCACACCAGCCGTACTCTTCGTCTTCGATCAACTGAAGCGTCTTGTCGATCTTCTTGATCAACTTGCGCTCACGATCGCGGGCTCGAAGCTCGAGAGCGAACTCTTCTTCCTGGCTGGCACGGTCTGCCGGGTCAGGGAAGTTGGCCGCTTCGTCCTTCATGTGGTCCACAGTCTTGTCGACACCTTCCATCAGCTCTTTTTTCCACTGATTCAGAACCTTGGTGAAGTGTTTGCGCATGGGCTCGCCCATGTACTCTTCGCCAGCTTTCTGAACATAGGGCTCGAAGCCGCTGATCGCCTGATTCGCTTGTTGCTTTGCTTGGGTGGACATGAAATAGACCGCCTCTACTCTTGTAATCCATCTGCGCAGGATTGCTCCATCACCGGCACCTGCCGGCCCTGCGGCTGCAAGCGGGCGAACTTACCAGATCAAATCAGACCGCGCTACTCCCGGATGTCGAGGCCGCGGCCTGCGGCGCTTTCAAATGATGGCAAAGCGTTGCCTGGTGGCTCTGGAACCCTGCTCAATTAATGATTTTAGTCAAACCCCGGGCACTCGCTCAGTTCGTTTGTGCCTGGGTCATAAGGCCTCTGACCGCTTTAGGTTCTCGCTCGTTCCTGCGCTTGGGTAGAATTGGTTCTTTTCCCTGTTGAAGGAAGGCCAATGGCTCAGTCCTACAGTGCCCGCAGTCGCGCAATCGAACCTTTCCATGTCATGGCGTTGCTCGCGCGGGCCAATGAGTTGCAGGCTGCAGGTCACGATGTGATCCACCTGGAAATCGGCGAACCGGATTTCACAACCGCCGAGCCGATCATCCGCGCCGGACAGGCGGCACTGGAGGGGGGCAAGACGCGTTACACCGCCGCGCGCGGAATCCCCGAGCTGCGCGAGGCTATTGCGGGCTTTTATCAGCAGCGTCATGGCTTGAACATCGACCCGCGACGCATCCTCATCACGCCCGGCGGTTCCGGTGCGTTGCTGCTGGCCAGTGCCTTGTTGGTCGATCCGGGCAAGCACTGGCTGCTCGCCGACCCGGGTTACCCGTGCAACCGGCACTTCCTGCGCCTGGTGGAAGGCGCCGCGCAGCTAGTCCCGGTGGGGCCGGACGTGCGTTATCAACTGACGCCGGATCTGATTGAGCGGCATTGGGACCAGGACAGTGTGGGCGCACTGGTGGCCTCACCGGCCAACCCGACCGGTACGATCCTCACTCGCGACGAGCTGGCGCAACTGTCCCAGGCCATCAAACAGCGCCACGGTCACCTGGTGGTGGACGAGATTTACCACGGCCTGACCTACGGCACCGATGCGGCCAGCGTGCTGGAAGTCGACGACAGCGCCTTTGTGCTGAATAGTTTTTCTAAATATTTCGGCATGACCGGCTGGCGTCTTGGCTGGCTGGTAGCGCCGGATGCGGCGGTGAGTGAGCTGGAAAAGCTCGCGCAAAACCTCTATATCAGCGCGCCTAGCATGGCCCAGCACGCGGCGTTGGCCTGTTTTGAACCGGCGACCATCGCGATCTTGGAAGAGCGTCGCGCCGAATTTGGTCGTCGTCGCGACTACCTGCTGCCTGCCTTGAGAGCGCTTGGTTTCGGTATCGCCGTCGAGCCGGAAGGCGCGTTCTACCTGTATGCCGATATCAGCAAGTTCGGCGGCGATGCCTTCGCGTTCTGCCGTCATTTCCTCGAAACCGAGCATGTCGCGATTACGCCCGGGCTGGACTTCGGCCGGTATCAGGCCGGGCATCATGTGCGGTTTGCCTACACCCAAAACCTTGAGCGCTTGCAGGAAGCGGTGGAGCGTATCGGGCGTGGCTTGCGGAGCTGGCAAGGCTGATGCGTTTTCATCCCCCACTCGAAGAAGGTCGGCTGATTCGCCGCTACAAGCGTTTTCTCGCCGATATCGAAACCGTCGATGGTGAGTTGCTGACTATTCATTGCCCTAACACGGGCTCGATGCTCAATTGTCAGGTCGAAGGCGGGCAGGTCTGGTTCAGTCGCTCCAATGACCCCAAGCGCAAGTTGCCCGGCACCTGGGAAGTCGGCGAAACCCCGCAAGGGCGCTTGTTCTGCGTGAATACCGGGCGGGCCAATGGCTTGATCGAAGAGGCGTTGCGAGCGGGGGTGATCACCGAGTTGAACGGCTTCACCGAGCTCAAGCGCGAAGTCGCTTACGGTCAGGAAAGCAGTCGCATCGATTTCCGCCTCGAGTACCCGAGCGGGCACGCGTACGTGGAAGTAAAAAGTGTCACCCTGGGCTATGAAGGCACGGCTGTGGCGGCGTTCCCCGATGCGGTGACCCAGCGCGGGGCCAAGCATTTGCGGGAGTTGGCCCATCTGGCTCGGGACGGGATTCGTGCGGTGCAATTGTATTGCGTCAATCTCAGCGGCATCGAAGCGGTGCGTCCGGCGCAAGAAATCGATTCAGCCTACGCACAGGCCTTGCGTGAGGCCGTGGCGTGCGGGGTTGAAGTGTTGGCCTACGGTGTTCGCCTGACCCATGAGGAGATGGTGGTGGACCGGCGTCTTGAAGTATTGCTCGGCGGTTAGAGGCTGACCCAGATGCCTTGTGCGTCTTCGCGACAATCGACACGGGTCAGCGATTGTCCTGCGCAAGGGCCGGCGACACATTCGCCGTCCTCGATCAGGAACAGGGCGCCATGGGTGGCGCACTGGATCAGGCTGTTACTGGGGTCGAGGAATTGGTCAGGGGTCCATTCGAGTCCGACGCCACGGTGCGGGCAGCGATTGATGTAGACGTAGACCTGGCCACCCCGGCGTACGGCGAACAACTTCTGGCCGTCGAGGTTGAAACCGCGGCTGCTGGCGTCGGCCAGTTCAATGCCGGTACACAGAAATTTCATGCTGATCCTCAGGTCGCAAGCACTGACCAAATAGCTGAGTTGCCCAATGCAAACCCGTTTCAGATGCTCAGGATACTGGCTGCAGCGTTGCGCGACTTTCCCGCGGGCAAAAAAAGACCCGGCAAGAGCCGGGTCAAATAACCGTGATTAGCCTGATGAGGAGATAATCTGAGAGTCCGAACCAAGGGCTTTTCAGAATATCTGACCAGTCTCGCGACCAGTTGTGATAATCATATCGATTCTCATTACCAAGTCAACAGGTGATTTCCATTTACCTGATTCCTGTCGCACGATGGTTCCAAGTCCTTGTATTCACTGAGCTCTGCCTGTCGTTTTCAGTGCACTCAACTGTGTAACCTGTTTATTCAGCAGGTCGATACGCCGGGCCATGCTCTCTATCAGGCTGTTAGCAATCTTCGGATTGCTCTGGGTAAGGCTCAAGAACTGATCCTTGGGAATGCGCATGAGGGTGCAGGGTTCACTGGTGATGACCGTTGCGTTGCGTTTCTCCCCGGTAAACACGGCCATGGCGCCGAAAATCTCATCCTTGGGCACGTCGCCCACCTTCACCCCATCGACAAACGCTTCGGCATGGCCGTCGATGATCACGAACACATGGTCCGCCTCATCGCCCTGATGGATCAGGATTTCGCCGCTGGCAACTCGCTGGAAGCCGTTGGTGGCGCGAAACTCCGGTTGCTTGAGGCGCGCCACGGCATCGGACAGCAGGGCGGTCTGGCCCGCCATGTACTGCAGGAACAGCTCCGAGCGGGTCGGGTCGGCATAGATGTGCTGGAACACCTGCGATCGAAGGTAGGGTGTCAGCGCCAGGGGCGTCTTGCTGCACAAGCGACAGCGCGGCAATCCCGCGTCCTGGCGCAGGCCGATCAGATCGCCATGCTGCAGGTAGAACAGTGCGCGATCGTCGATGCATCCATGTAGCCGGCCGTCATCCAGCATGAACAGTTGATCGGCGGGCAAAACGGCGGCCAGGTCGTCGATGGCGGAAAATTCGACGGCGGGCCCACTCGGTGTCAAACCCTGCAACAGCCGGGCGGGAATGTTCTGCAGGCGAGTGATCAGTGTTTCGGCGTAGGCCGGTTGTTCCCCAAGTAAGTACATGGCGAGCGGTACTCGTTCAATTCTTGTGGCGTGACGAGATGGCTTCGAGTTGTTTGTTCAAGGCTTCCTTGCGTTCGGCGGGGATGTCATTCCAGTGCACGTCCATCAAGGCGCCTTCGATCGCGTACAACAACACCTTGGACGCCCGGAACCCGCGCGTGCGCACGGCTCGATAAGCATCCACCGCCCCCAGGCGACGCAAGTCCGAGGCGCTGTGGATGCCCACGGCATGCAGCCATTGCGCCGACGTCTTGCCAAGATTCTTCAGGTGTTGCAGTTCATCATTCATCAAGCCTCCTTGCGATGGCCGAATGGTGCATGGGCAAGCTTCTGAGGAGTGTAGCCATCAGTAGGAAAAGCGTGATTGTTTGCTCGTTTTTGACGCAAAAGCTTCTAAGAGGCAGCTGGCTGTGATGCTGCCAAAAGCAAGGAAAAGGTGAGAAAAGCGATCAATTTGCCAAATTTTCAGGCAATACTGCCCAAAATTCAGCGCAATGTCGGGGCGCTGGACTTGTCAATTCAGACTGGCGGTCAGCGGGTGCGATAACGCAGGCGCGTACCGAAGTTCATCGACATCAGGATTTCGTCCGCGCTCAGCTCCACTGGAAAATAGGCGCCGGAAATCTGTGCGTGGGCCAGGCTCGCACCTTCGAGCGAAGCATTGCGAAAATCGATGCCGCGCAGATCGGCGGAGCGAAAATAGGCGTCGGTGAAGTCGATGCCCTCGGCGTTGAGTTCGCGCAGGTCGAGGCCGCGGAAATCACCACCGATCATGTCGATAGGCCCCTGTTTGGGGCGCTCTTTGTTAAAACCGGTGATGTCGTCTTTATGCAGCAAGGCATACAGCGGGGAGTCGAGCAGTTTCGGCTGGCTCATGTCACGTCACCTGTTGGATTTATGACGCCAGTATAGTGCCACTGTTTGAAGGCCGTGAAGCCGGATCAGGCTTCACGGCTCAAATGCTCCTTACAGGCCGGGCAGGCGCTGGCGAATCTGTTCTACGACTGTGTCGAGGGTTCCGCTTTCGTTGGTCTGCACGCGTTTGCTGCAGAGGATTTCTGCGGGCGTCAATGCTTCACGACTGGCTTGCTGGGCTTCGATTACGGCCAGGGTGGCGTCGGACGGATCCTTTTTGTCTGCCTGGCGCAGGGCCAGCCAACTCTCGATCACCGCTTGTGGTGCATTGCAGTCAAGGATCAGGAAAGGCGCGCCGGTCGCTTCGGCCACTTTCGCCGCCTTGTCGCGCTGTTCATGCTTGAGGTAGGTGGCATCGACCACCACCGGGAACCCGGCGTGCAGGATCAGCCCGGCAATTTCATGCAAGCGCTGGTAGGTCGCGACACTGGCATCGGCACTATAAATGCCGGCTTGCAGGTCATTGGCGACGGTTTGCTCGCCGAACAGGCGTTTGCGTTCGACATCGGAGCGCAGGCGAATCGCCCCCAGTGCTTCGACCAGGCGCATGGCCACGTGGCTTTTGCCAACGGCGGAAACGCCGTGGGTGATGGCCATGAAGGGGGACGGGATGGTGCTGTAGCTTTCCGCCAGGTTGGCGTAGTTGCGGTATTGGCGCAGTGCCGTGGCGCGCTGCACCGCAGTGGCCTCGGCCGGCATGCTGAACAAGGTGACCTTGGCGCGCACCAATGCTCGGTAGGCTTTATAGAAGTTCAGCAGTTCCAGACCCTGGTAATCGCCGGTCAGCTCCAGGTATTGGCTGATGAATCGACGTGCCAGGCACTTCAGGCCGCGGTCTTCCAGGTCCATCGCCAGGAAGGCGGTGTCGGCGTACACGTCGGTGAAGCGGAACGGTTCGTTGAACTCGATGCAGTCGAAGATCACCACGCGGCCGTCGATCACGGTAGCGTTGCCCAAATGGATGTCGCCGTGGCATTCGCGAATGAAGCCCTCTGCCTTGCGTTGGGCAAACAGTGGCTTGAGACGTTCGAAGCTGCTTTCAGCCCAGGCCAGCAGGGCGTCCAGTTGCAGCAGATCGGCCTTGTCGCTGAGGAAGGGGCGAATCTGCTCGAAGTTCTGTCGTACAGGGGCCATGACGCTGTCTGCGGTCCCGGCTTCGTGTTCTGCCGGCACTCGCGGTGCGTCCAGATGGAAGCGGGCGATCTGTTCGGCCATCTGGTCGATGTGCGCCGGCGTCAGTTCGCCATTGGCTTGCAGAGTGCTGAGCAATCCGTCCTGGTCAAACTGGCGCATTTTCAGCGCGTACTCGATGGCTGGACCCTCGCCGCCCAGTTGCGGTGCTTCGGCGCTACCGGTGATCGGTAACACTTCGAGATAAAGATCCTGGGTCAGGCGCTGGTTCAGGCGCAGCTCTTCTGCGCAGAAGTGCTTCCGAGCCTCGAGGGTGGTGAAGTCGAGGAAGCCGAAGTTCATCGGCTTCTTCACTTTATAAGCAAAGGGGCCGGTAAGCACGACCCAGGAAATGTGGGTCTCGATGACCTTGAATCCATCTACAGGATGCGGGTAGAGGGCCGGGTTTTGCAGGGCGGCGATCAGGGACTGGCTCACAGGCGATCCTTAAGAGTCGGAAAAAATTCAGGTCGTCATTATGGCGTCTAGCCAGCCTAACGCAAACTCGCGGGCCTCCTGTTGACTATGAATAAAGTGCGTATAATCCGCCGCCATGACTCGTACTCGATCCCCCCGTACCCCAAAGAATCCCCCCTCCAGAGGCCTGCGGCCCTGGCTTGGCTGGGCCCTTAAACTCAGCCTGGTCGGCCTTGTGGTGCTGGCCGGGTTCGCCGTTTACCTCGATGCCATCGTGCAGGAGAAGTTCTCCGGTAAGCGCTGGATGATTCCGGCCAAGGTCTACGCACGTCCGCTCGAGCTGTTCGTCGGACAAAAGTTGAGCAGGGACGATTTTCTCACCGAGCTCGATGCCTTGGGTTATCGCCGTGAAAGCGTGGCCAACGGTCCGGGCGCGGCTTCCGTCAACGGCAATACCGTCGATCTGAATACCCGTGGCTTCCAGTTCTATGAAGGCATGGAGCAAGCGCAACCGGTGCGTGTGCGCTTCTCGGGCGACTACGTGGCCGAGCTGTCGGCGGCCAAGGGTTCGAAACTGTCGGTGGTGCGTCTGGAACCGCTGCTGATCGGTGGCCTGTACCCGAAAAACCTCGAAGACCGGATCCTGATCAAGATCGATCAGGTGCCGCCGTATTTGCTCGAGACCCTGGTCGCGGTCGAGGACCGTGACTTCTATCACCACTTTGGTGTCTCGCCGAAGTCGATTGCCCGGGCGATCTGGGTCAACGGCTCGTCGGGTCGCATGCGTCAGGGGGGAAGTACCCTGACCCAGCAGCTGGTCAAGAACTTCTACCTGACCAACGAGCGCAGCCTGACCCGCAAACTGACCGAAGCCATGATGGCGTTGCTGTTGGAACTGCACTACGACAAGCGTGAGATCCTTGAGGCTTACCTCAACGAAGTGTTTATCGGTCAGGACGGTCAACGCGCGGTGCACGGTTTCGGCCTGGCCAGCCAGTTCTTCTTCAGTCAGCCTCTGGCCGAGCTCAAGCTGCATCAGGTGGCCTTGCTGGTCGGCATGGTCAAGGGGCCGTCCTCCTACAACCCGCGCCGGTATCCGGAGCGTGCACTTGAGCGGCGTAACCTGGTGCTCGATGTGCTGCAGGAGCAGGGTGTCGCCACGGCGGAGCAAGTCGAAGCGGCGAAAAAAATGCCGTTGGGCGTGACCAAGCGCGGCAGTCTGGCGGACAGCTCGTTCCCTGGCTTCCTTGACCTGGTCAAGCGCCAGCTGCGTGAAGACTACCGCGACGAAGACTTGACCGAGGAGGGGCTGCGGATCTTCACCAGCTTCGATCCGATCCTGCAGATGAAGGCCGAAGCGTCGGTCAACGACACGTTCAAGCGCCTGTCCGGTCGCAAGGGCTCGGATGAGGTCGAGGCGGCGATGGTGGTGACCAATCCGGAAACCGGCGAGGTGCAGGCCATGATCGGCAGTCGCCAGGCCAGCTTTGCCGGTTTCAACCGGGCGCTGGACGCGGTGCGGCCGATCGGCTCGTTGATCAAGCCGGCGGTTTACCTGACGGCGCTGGAAAAACCGAGCCAGTACACATTGACCAGTTGGCTGTCGGACGACTACTTCTCGGTCAAGGGCGCCGACGGCCAGGTCTGGAAACCGCAGAACTATGATCGCCGTTCCCACGGCACGGTCTTCCTTTACCAAGGGCTGGCGCACTCCTACAACTTGTCGACCGCACGCCTGGGCCTGGCCGTGGGTGTGCCGAATGTCCTCAAGACTCTTGGGCGCCTGGGTGTCAGTCGCGAGTTTCCGGCCTTCCCGTCGATGTTGCTGGGCGCTGGCGGTATGACCCCGATCGAAGTGGCGACCATGTACCAGACGCTCGCCAATGGCGGTTTCAATACGCCGATGCGCGGGATCCGTAGCGTCCTGACGGCGGAAGGCGAGCCGCTCAAGCGTTATCCGTTCCAGATCCAGCAGCGTTTCGACCCCGCGTCGATCTACCTGATCCAGAGCGCCATGCAGCGCGTGATGCGTGAAGGTACCGGCAGCTCGGTCTACAACGTGTTGCCAAAGACCTTGACCCTGGCCGGCAAGACCGGCACCAGTAACGACTCGCGAGACAGTTGGTTCGCAGGTTTCAGTCAGGACTTGCTGGCGGTGGTCTGGTTGGGACGCGACGACAACGGCAAGACACCGTTCACGGGTGCCACCGGTGCGTTGCAGGTCTGGACCAGCTTCATGCGCAAGGCCGACCCGTTGCCGCTGGACATGCCGCAGCCGGATAATATCGTTCAGGCCTGGGTCGATTCGCGAACCGGCCAAGGCTCCGACGCCGGTTGCCCCGGCGCCGTGCAGATGCCGTATATTCGCGGCAGCGAACCGCCTCCCGGTCCCGCTTGTGGTGGCGAAAGCCCGATCAACGGTGAAACGGTGATGGATTGGGTCAAGGGCTGGATGAATTAAGCAAAGAGGGTTTCAAGTGAACAAGTGGTTGATTCCAGCGATTACCGCCGTGGCTTTGCTCAGCGGTTGTTCTTCGGTACAGCGCGGCTCGATTCCGGTGGTGGACTCCGGCACCAAGGTCTCCAATAGCGAGCGCGTATCGGCGAACGGCGGCTACCGTCAGACGACGGTAAAGCGTCCTGTGCAACCCCAGGCCCAGGAGATTCCACAAGGCGATACTGGTGTTGTCGTGATGGTGCCGGGTGGTGGTGCGGTGACGTCGGCACCGATCAGCACGACTCCGATTACTCCGGGACCAATAACCCCGGGCCCGATTACGCCCGGGCCGATCGATACGTCGCCGGTTCAGTCCGCACCGGTCAATCAAGGCAGCTACAGCATGCCCTCGACACCGAGCGGGATTCCGTCGGCCACTTCCGGTGGCTTGTCCGCCGACGAGCAACTGGACGGGCCGGTGCTGGCATTATTAACCACCGCTCAGCAGCAACAGGCCGGCGGCGATCTCAATGGCGCTTCTTCCAGCCTCGAGCGCGCCCAGCGTGTCGCCCCGCGTGAGCCGCAAGTGCTCTATCGCCTGGCGCAGGTGCGCATGGCCCAAGGTGATGCGCCGCAGGCCGAGCAATTTGCTCGCCGTGGCCTGACCTTCGCCAACGGGCGTCCGGCACTGCAGGCCAGCCTTTGGGAGCTGATTGCCCAAGCGCGCGAGAAGCAGGGTGATTCGGCGGGCGCCGCTTTGGCTCGCCAGAAAGCCAAGGTTACTTCGTGATGGATGTACGGTTTCCGAAGATTGCCGATCAACTGCTGCTGATCGAACGCGAATTGCGGGTGCAAGGGTGGTGGGACGAGGTCGCGCCATCCGCTGAAGCGCTGTCCAGCGTCGAGCCGTTTTCAGTTGATACGCTGGACTTCGAGCAGTGGCTGCAATGGATCTTCCTGCCGCGCATGAAAGCAATCCTGGAGCAGGATCTGCCCTTGCCGAATGCATCGGGGATTCAGGAGATGGCTGAAATGGTCTTCGCCCAGCGCAATGTCCAGGGCAAGGATCGGCAGCTGCAGGCTTTGCTCAAAGAGTTCGATCAACTAATCACCGCCTCGCGCTGAGCTGCGATCCCCTGTAGGAGCTGTCGAGTGCAACGAGGCTGCGATCTTTTGATCTTGCTTTCAAAAAAAGATCGCAGCCTCGTTGCACTCGACAGCTCCTACATGCAGTTATCCGCAATCTGCCTTTGCGTTTCATCGATGCGCTCCTGACGCTGGGAGCCATCAATACGCCGCATCTGGCCATCCACTTCCTCTCTTAAACGCGGATTATTCTGCAATTGCGCCAGATTGGTTCGCGCCTGTTCGCAGAAAGCCTTCAGCTGGTTCTGTTGCTCGCTCACCTGCTTCTTCACCGACTTGTCGATCGCCTGTTGGTCGCCAATGGCCCCGTTTTGTGCGCCAGTGCCCGACCTGCCAGGCTTTGGGGCGGGCGTGACGATGGTAGTGGCAGGCTGATCCCGAGGCGGTTGAGCATCGAAATGGGTAACGCCCTGGGCGTCGACCCACTGGTAAATCTGCGCGGCCATGCACATCGGGCTAAGGGCGAGCATCAGGCCGGCGATGAGGAAGTGCGTACGCATGCCAATTCCTTGTCAAAAGTTGCGCAATTGAAGCTAACACGCAGGGGGTTTACAGGTTTTTTCTTGCGTTCTCATGTGGTTAGTAGAATAAAGCTCATAGACGACTTGACTTGCAAGGGATGAAACAGAAGAATCCAAAGTCCGCTGTAGAGGGACTGCCAGAAGCAGACCCACTCGGCAGATCATGAGGCGCACATCCGCGCCGACCTGTTACACCCGCAACGCGTTACCTCGCGCTGGGTGGGAAAGGCCCGCAACACTTGGGACGATCCCAATACTTGCTCAGTCAGTGCTGACGTAGTCGGCGACCACCGTCGCTCATGCTCTGCTGGGAAGTAAACCTATTAAGACCCGTCCCCCTTTTCGTGGACGGTATTCTGGCGTTTTAGAGGTGAACAACGTGGAGCTTTTATCTGGCGGTGAGATGCTCGTCCGCTTTTTGCGCGACGAAGGCGTCAAATATATCTACGGGTACCCGGGTGGTGCTCTTCTTCATGTCTATGATGCCTTGTTCAAAGAACCGGAAGTGACTCACATCCTGGTTCGTCACGAGCAGGCCGCGACCCATATGGCTGACGGCTACGCCCGTGCCACCGGTAAAGCCGGCGTGGTACTGGTGACCTCCGGCCCGGGCGCGACCAACGCCATCACCGGTATCGCCACGGCCTACATGGACTCCATTCCGATGGTGGTGATTTCTGGCCAGGTGCCTAGCACCATGGTCGGTACCGACGCCTTCCAGGAAACCGACATGATCGGTATCTCCCGGCCGATCGTGAAACACAGCTTCATGATCAAGCATGCGTCGGAAATCCCGGAAGTCATGAAGAAGGCGTTCTACCTGGCGCAATCCGGTCGTCCTGGTCCGGTCGTTGTCGACATTCCGAAAGACATGACCAACCCGGCCGAGAAGTTCGAATACGTCTTCCCGAAAAAAGCCAAGCTGCGCTCCTACAGCCCGGCCGTTCGCGGCCACTCGGGGCAAATCCGCAAGGCGGCAGAAATGCTCCTGGCGGCCAAGCGGCCTGTGCTGTATTCGGGCGGTGGCGTCATCCTGGGTGGTGGTTCCGCGCCGCTCACCGAGTTGGCGAAGATGCTCAACCTGCCAGTGACCAACACCCTGATGGGCCTGGGCGGTTACCCTGGTACCGACCGTCAGTTCATCGGCATGCTGGGTATGCACGGCAGTTACACCGCCAACCTGGCGATGCACCATGCTGACGTGATCCTGGCCGTCGGCGCACGCTTCGACGACCGCGTCATCAACGGTGCATCGAAGTTCTGCCCGAACGCCAAGATCATTCACATCGACATCGACCCGGCATCGATCTCCAAGACCATCAAGGCCGATGTGCCTATCGTGGGTCCGGTCGAGAGCGTCCTGACCGAAATGGTCGCGATCCTCAAGGAAATCGGCGAGACCCCGAACAAGGAGTCCGTGGCCAGCTGGTGGAAGCAGATCGACGAGTGGCGCGGTGACCGCGGCCTGTTCCCTTATGACAAGGGCGACGGCAGTGTCATCAAGCCGCAGGCGGTGATTGAAACCCTGTGCGAAGTGACCAAGGGCGATGCCTTTGTAGCCTCCGACGTGGGTCAGCACCAGATGTTCGCGGCGCAGTACTACAAGTTCAACAAGCCGAACCGCTGGATCAACTCCGGTGGCCTGGGCACGATGGGCTTCGGTTTCCCTGCGGCCATGGGTATCAAGTTGAGCTTTCCGGATGATGACGTCGCCTGCGTAACGGGCGAGGGCAGCATCCAGATGAACATTCAGGAATTGTCGACCTGCCTGCAATACGGTTTGCCGGTCAAGATCGTCATCCTGAACAACGGTGTACTGGGCATGGTTCGCCAATGGCAGGACATGAGCTACGGCAGCCGTCACTCTCATTCCTACATGGAATCGCTGCCTGATTTCGTCAAGCTGGCGGAGGCCTATGGCCACGTTGGCGTGCGCATCACTGATTCGAAAGATTTGAAGTCGAAGATGGAAGAGGCGTTCGCCATGAAAGATCGCCTGGTGGTAATCGATATTTCGGTCGACACCAGCGAGCACGTCTATCCGATGCAGATCAAAGACGGCTCCATGCGCGATATGTGGCTGAGCAAGACGGAGCGTACTTAATCATGCGGCACATTATTTCCTTGCTTCTGGAAAACGAACCTGGCGCTTTGTCTCGTGTTGTCGGCCTGTTCTCGCAGCGCAACTACAACATCGAAAGCCTGACCGTGGCCCCCACCGAAGACCCGACCCTGTCGCGTCTGACGCTGACCACTGTCGGGCACGATGAAGTCATCGAGCAGATCACCAAGAACCTGAACAAGCTGATCGAAGTGGTCAAATTGGTCGACCTGTCGGAAAGTGCTCACATCGAGCGCGAACTGATGCTGGTCAAGGTCAAGGCCACCGGCGCCCAGCGCGCCGAGATCAAGCGCACCACCGATATTTACCGTGGACAGATCGTCGATGTCAGTGCCAGCGTATATACCGTTCAATTGACCGGTACCAGCGACAAGCTCGACAGCTTCATCCAGTCCATTGGCACCGCCTCGATCCTGGAGACCGTCCGCAGTGGCGTCACCGGTATTGCCCGCGGCGACAAAGTACTCAGCATCTAAACCAAATTAGCGAATGGCCTGAACGGCCTGATATAGGGGAAATTCATGAAAGTTTTCTACGATAAAGACTGCGACCTGTCGATCATCCAGGGCAAGAAAGTTGCCATCATCGGTTACGGCTCCCAAGGCCACGCTCAAGCGTGCAACCTGAAAGATTCCGGCGTTGACGTGACTGTTGGCCTGCGCAAAGGCTCGGCCACTGTTGCCAAGGCTGAAGCCCACGGCCTGAAAGTGACTGACGTTGCTTCCGCTGTTGCTGCTGCCGACCTGGTCATGATCCTGACCCCGGACGAGTTCCAGTCTTCCCTGTACAAGAACGAAATCGAGCCGAACATCAAGAAAGGCGCCACCCTGGCCTTCTCCCACGGTTTCGCGATCCACTACAACCAGGTTGTGCCGCGCGCTGACCTCGACGTGATCATGATCGCGCCGAAGGCACCAGGTCATACCGTACGTTCCGAGTTCGTCAAAGGCGGCGGTATCCCTGACCTGATCGCGATCTACCAGGACGCATCCGGCAACGCTAAAAACGTAGCACTGTCCTACGCTGCTGGCGTGGGTGGCGGTCGTACCGGCATCATCGAAACCACCTTCAAGGACGAGACTGAAACCGACCTGTTCGGCGAACAAGCCGTTCTGTGCGGCGGTACCGTTGAACTGGTAAAAGCTGGTTTCGAAACCCTGGTTGAAGCTGGCTACGCGCCGGAAATGGCCTACTTCGAATGCCTGCACGAACTGAAGCTGATCGTGGACCTCATGTACGAAGGCGGTATCGCCAACATGAACTACTCGATCTCCAACAACGCCGAGTACGGCGAGTACGTGACTGGCCCGGAAGTGATCAACGCCGAATCCCGTCAGGCCATGCGCAACGCCCTGAAACGCATTCAGGACGGCGAATACGCGAAGATGTTCATCAGCGAAGGCGCTACCGGCTATCCTTCGATGACCGCCAAGCGTCGTAATAACGCCGCGCACGGTATCGAAGTCATTGGCGAGCAACTGCGCTCCATGATGCCTTGGATCGGTGCCAACAAGATCGTCGACAAAGCCAAGAACTAAGTCGATTACTTGTACGAAAAACGCGGCTTAGGCCGCGTTTTTTCGTTTGGGTGATCGGTTCTGGTATAAAGCTGCATCGTTTGCGGTCGAACCGTCGTCCCAGACACCTGTCGAAACTTTCCACCCCGTTGCAAGGTAATGTCCATGAGCGAACGTCCCGAAGAGCCAAAGCAGGCTTCTGACGCCGAAAGCCTTCTGCCCATCGATGAGCACATCGAAGAAGGGCATGACGCTGACGGCCGTAAAGTCCGGCATCGTGGTATCTATCTTCTGCCGAATCTGTTCACCACTGCGAATCTCTTCGCAGGGTTCTATTCCATCATCAACTCGATGAGCGCCCAGAGTGCCTTGAGTGCCGGCGATTCGATTGGTGCGAGCAAGTATTTTGCGTTCGCCGCCATCGCGATTTTCGTGGCGATGGTGCTCGACGGCCTTGACGGCCGCGTTGCCCGCATGACCAATACCCAGAGCGCCTTTGGCGCCGAGTACGACTCGCTGTCGGACATGGTCGCCTTTGGCGTGGCGCCGGCGTTGCTCGCCTTCGGCTGGGCGCTTGGTGACATGGGCAAGGTCGGCTGGATGGTCGCCTTCATCTATGTCGCGGGTGCGGCGTTGCGCCTGGCACGGTTCAACACCCAGGTCGGTACTGCCGACAAGCGTTATTTCATCGGTCTCGCCAGCCCGGCTGCGGCGGGAGTCGTAGCCGGTATTGTCTGGGCGTTCAGTGATTACGGCATCCAGGGTTCCAAGATGTCCTTCCTGGTTGCGCTGATGGTGGCGGCGGCTGGCATGCTGATGGTCAGCAACATCAAGTACAACAGCTTCAAGGAGCTGGACCTGAAAGGGCGCGTTCCGTTTGTGGCGATCCTTGCTGTGGTGTTGGTGTTTGCCGTCGTATTCAGTGATCCGCCGCGCATCCTGCTCCTGGTGTTCCTCGCCTACGCCGCATCTGGTCCAGTGCAATACCTGTTACATCTTCGTCGGCGTAAAAGCGCCGAGTGATGTAATTTCCCTCATACTCCGCAGTCTGTTGGTGCGCCTGTTCTCCAATGCTGCGGAGTAGCCATGCTGATCAAAGTCCCAAAAGCGTCCGACTGCCATGAGTCGGACGTCACGCCTGAATCTCTCTATCTTTCTCGACGCAATGTATTGGGTGCTGCCGTAACCGGATTGGCGGTGAGCAGTCTGCCGCGGTGGGCGGTGGCCGATGAAGCGGCGCGATACCCGGGTGTCGAGCCTGGCAAGGCACCCTCCTGGTTTGGCGAAAAGCTTCCCTCGATTCGATGGGGTGCCGTCAGCGTGAAGGATGAGGCGATCACACCGTTCAAGGACGCGACGCATTACAACAACTTCTATGAGTTCGGCACTGACAAGGGTGACCCGGCTGCCAACGCCGGTGCGCTGAAAACCGAACCCTGGAGCGTGGTCGTGGACGGGGAGGTGGGTCAGCCTGGGCGGTATGCTCTGGAAGACTTCATGAAGCCTTATCAGTTGGAAGAGCGCATTTACCGTTTGCGCTGCGTTGAGGCGTGGTCGATGGTGATTCCATGGATCGGCTTCCCCATTTCGGCGCTGCTTGGCCAGGTAGAGCCCACGTCAAGCGCCAAATTCATACGCTTCGAAACCCTGCAGGATCCAAAGAGCATGCCTGGACAGCGGTCCGGGTTCGCCTTGATCGACTGGCCTTATGTAGAAGGGCTGCGATTGGATGAAGCCATGAACCCGCTGGCAATACTGGCGGTGGGGATGTACGGGCGTGAGTTGCCGAACCAGAACGGGGCGCCTTTGCGTTTGGTCGTGCCATGGAAGTACGGGTTTAAAAGCATCAAGTCCATCGTGCGGATAAGCCTGGTGAGCGAACAGCCTAAAACCACTTGGCAGAGTATTGCCGCGGATGAATACGGTTTCTACGCGAACGTGAATCCTACGGTTGACCACCCGCGCTGGACCCAGGCTCGCGAGCGCCGACTGCCGAGCGGCCTGTTCAAGCCCAATGTGCGTGACACGCTGATATTCAACGGTTATGCGGATGAAGTCGCTTCTTTATATGCAGGGCTCGATTTGCGGAAGAATTATTGATGCGATATCCGCTCTGGCGTACAGCGGTTTTCATTTGTGCAATGGTGTGGCCGCTGCTTTGGTTGTACCAGGCCTGGCAGGATGCGCTGGGGCCTGATCCCGGCAAGGTGCTGGTTGATCGGTTGGGGTTAGGGGCGCTTGTGCTGTTGCTCATCACGCTCAGTATGACGCCGCTGCAAAAGCTCACGGGTTGGGCGGTGTGGATAGCGGTCCGGCGGCAATTGGGATTGTGGTGTTTCGCTTACGTGGTTCTGCACTTGAGCGCCTACCTGGCGTTCATCCTTGGATTTGACTGGTCGCAGCTAGGTGTCGAATTGCGCAAGCGACCGTACATCATTGTCGGGGCATTGGGTTTTTTGTGTTTGCTGTCGTTGGCTTGCACGTCCAATCGATACAGCCAACGACGTATGGGAGTTCTTTGGAAGAAGCTGCATCGCTTGGCTTATCTGGTTCTCGTGCTCGGATTGCTGCATATGCTCTGGATCGTGCGCGCCGATGTTAAGGAGTGGTCGATCTATGCATCTATAGGCGCATTGCTGTTAGTGCTCAGGCTACCGCCGCTGGCTCGTCGAATCCCGCGCCTGATCGCTAAAAAGGGTACTTCTGCCAAAAAGGCGTAATTAGTGGTTGACGGCAGATTCTGGAAGCCTATAATTCGCCCCACTTCCGGCGCAGTCGAAACGGAAAACTCCTTGGTAAACAATGAGTTACGCAGTTTTCGGCAGCAGGTTGCTTCAGTTCGTCGAAGCGCCAAGGAAGTTGAAAAAGAGGTGTTGACAGCAGCGTGTAACGCTGTAGAATTCGCCTCCCGCTGATGAGAGATCTGAAGCGCAAGTGGTTGAAGTTGTTAAGGATTCCTTGAAAACTTCTGAAAAATACCACTTGACAGCAAATGAGGCTGCTGTAGAATGCGCGCCTCGGTTGAGACGAAAGATCTTAACCAACCGCTCTTTAACAACTGAATCAAGCAATTCGTGTGGGTGCTTGTGGAGTCAGACTGCTAGTCAACAGATTATCAGCATCACAAGTTACTCCGCGAGAAATCAAAGATGTAACCAACGATTGCTGAGCCAAGTTTAGGGTTTTCTCAAAACCCAAAGATGTTTGAACTGAAGAGTTTGATCATGGCTCAGATTGAACGCTGGCGGCAGGCCTAACACATGCAAGTCGAGCGGATGAAGAGAGCTTGCTCTCTGATTCAGCGGCGGACGGGTGAGTAATGCCTAGGAATCTGCCTGGTAGTGGGGGACAACGTCTCGAAAGGGACGCTAATACCGCATACGTCCTACGGGAGAAAGCAGGGGACCTTCGGGCCTTGCGCTATCAGATGAGCCTAGGTCGGATTAGCTAGTTGGTGAGGTAATGGCTCACCAAGGCGACGATCCGTAACTGGTCTGAGAGGATGATCAGTCACACTGGAACTGAGACACGGTCCAGACTCCTACGGGAGGCAGCAGTGGGGAATATTGGACAATGGGCGAAAGCCTGATCCAGCCATGCCGCGTGTGTGAAGAAGGTCTTCGGATTGTAAAGCACTTTAAGTTGGGAGGAAGGGCAGTAAATTAATACTTTGCTGTTTTGACGTTACCGACAGAATAAGCACCGGCTAACTCTGTGCCAGCAGCCGCGGTAATACAGAGGGTGCAAGCGTTAATCGGAATTACTGGGCGTAAAGCGCGCGTAGGTGGTTTGTTAAGTTGGATGTGAAATCCCCGGGCTCAACCTGGGAACTGCATTCAAAACTGACAAGCTAGAGTATGGTAGAGGGTGGTGGAATTTCCTGTGTAGCGGTGAAATGCGTAGATATAGGAAGGAACACCAGTGGCGAAGGCGACCACCTGGACTGATACTGACACTGAGGTGCGAAAGCGTGGGGAGCAAACAGGATTAGATACCCTGGTAGTCCACGCCGTAAACGATGTCAACTAGCCGTTGGGAGCCTTGAGCTCTTAGTGGCGCAGCTAACGCATTAAGTTGACCGCCTGGGGAGTACGGCCGCAAGGTTAAAACTCAAATGAATTGACGGGGGCCCGCACAAGCGGTGGAGCATGTGGTTTAATTCGAAGCAACGCGAAGAACCTTACCAGGCCTTGACATCCAATGAACTTTCCAGAGATGGATTGGTGCCTTCGGGAACATTGAGACAGGTGCTGCATGGCTGTCGTCAGCTCGTGTCGTGAGATGTTGGGTTAAGTCCCGTAACGAGCGCAACCCTTGTCCTTAGTTACCAGCACGTAATGGTGGGCACTCTAAGGAGACTGCCGGTGACAAACCGGAGGAAGGTGGGGATGACGTCAAGTCATCATGGCCCTTACGGCCTGGGCTACACACGTGCTACAATGGTCGGTACAGAGGGTTGCCAAGCCGCGAGGTGGAGCTAATCCCATAAAACCGATCGTAGTCCGGATCGCAGTCTGCAACTCGACTGCGTGAAGTCGGAATCGCTAGTAATCGCGAATCAGAATGTCGCGGTGAATACGTTCCCGGGCCTTGTACACACCGCCCGTCACACCATGGGAGTGGGTTGCACCAGAAGTAGCTAGTCTAACCTTCGGGAGGACGGTTACCACGGTGTGATTCATGACTGGGGTGAAGTCGTAACAAGGTAGCCGTAGGGGAACCTGCGGCTGGATCACCTCCTTAATCGACGACTCAGCTGCTCCATGAGCTCCCACACGAATTGCTTGATTCATTGAAGAAGACGAAAAGAAGCAGCCCGAAATTGGGTCTGTAGCTCAGTTGGTTAGAGCGCACCCCTGATAAGGGTGAGGTCGGCAGTTCGAATCTGCCCAGACCCACCAATTTTGTGTGGGAAACCTGTAGGAATACGGGGCCATAGCTCAGCTGGGAGAGCGCCTGCCTTGCACGCAGGAGGTCAGCGGTTCGATCCCGCTTGGCTCCACCACTACTGCTTCTTATTGTATAAAGCTTAGAAATGAGCATTCCATCGATGATGGTGAATGTTGATTTCTAGTCTTTGACTAGTTCGTTCTTTAAAAATTTGGGTATGTGATAGAAAGATAGACTGAACGTTACTTTCACTGGTAACGGATCAGGCTAAGGTAAAATTTGTGAGTTCTCTTAGTTGAGAAATTCGAATTTTCGGCGAATGTCGTCTTCACAGTATAACCAGATTGCTTGGGGTTATATGGTCAAGTGAAGAAGCGCATACGGTGGATGCCTTGGCAGTCAGAGGCGATGAAAGACGTGGTAGCCTGCGAAAAGCTTCGGGGAGTCGGCAAACAGACTTTGATCCGGAGATGTCTGAATGGGGGAACCCAGCCATCATAAGATGGTTATCTTGTACTGAATACATAGGTGCAAGAGGCGAACCAGGGGAACTGAAACATCTAAGTACCCTGAGGAAAAGAAATCAACCGAGATTCCCTTAGTAGTGGCGAGCGAACGGGGACTAGCCCTTAAGTGGCTTTGAGATTAGCGGAACGCTCTGGAAAGTGCGGCCATAGTGGGTGATAGCCCTGTACGCGAAAATCTCTTAGTCATGAAATCGAGTAGGACGGAGCACGAGAAACTTTGTCTGAATATGGGGGGACCATCCTCCAAGGCTAAATACTACTGACTGACCGATAGTGAACTAGTACCGTGAGGGAAAGGCGAAAAGAACCCCGGAGAGGGGAGTGAAATAGATCCTGAAACCGTATGCGTACAAGCAGTGGGAGCCCACTTTGTTGGGTGACTGCGTACCTTTTGTATAATGGGTCAGCGACTTATTTTCAGTGGCGAGCTTAACCGAATAGGGGAGGCGTAGCGAAAGCGAGTCTTAATAGGGCGTCTAGTCGCTGGGAATAGACCCGAAACCGGGCGATCTATCCATGGGCAGGTTGAAGGTTAGGTAACACTGACTGGAGGACCGAACCGACTACCGTTGAAAAGTTAGCGGATGACCTGTGGATCGGAGTGAAAGGCTAATCAAGCTCGGAGATAGCTGGTTCTCCTCGAAAGCTATTTAGGTAGCGCCTCATGTATCACTGTAGGGGGTAGAGCACTGTTTCGGCTAGGGGGTCATCCCGACTTACCAAACCGATGCAAACTCCGAATACCTACAAGTGCCGAGCATGGGAGACACACGGCGGGTGCTAACGTCCGTCGTGAAAAGGGAAACAACCCAGACCGTCAGCTAAGGTCCCAAAGTTATGGTTAAGTGGGAAACGATGTGGGAAGGCTTAGACAGCTAGGAGGTTGGCTTAGAAGCAGCCACCCTTTAAAGAAAGCGTAATAGCTCACTAGTCGAGTCGGCCTGCGCGGAAGATGTAACGGGGCTCAAACCATACACCGAAGCTACGGGTATCACCTTCGGGTGATGCGGTAGAGGAGCGTTCTGTAAGCCTGTGAAGGTGAGTTGAGAAGCTTGCTGGAGGTATCAGAAGTGCGAATGCTGACATGAGTAACGACAATGGGTGTGAAAAACACCCACGCCGAAAGACCAAGGTTTCCTGCGCAACGTTAATCGACGCAGGGTTAGTCGGTCCCTAAGGCGAGGCTGAAAAGCGTAGTCGATGGAAAACAGGTTAATATTCCTGTACTTCTGGTTATTGCGATGGAGGGACGGAGAAGGCTAGGCCAGCTTGGCGTTGGTTGTCCAAGTTTAAGGTGGTAGGCTGGAATCTTAGGTAAATCCGGGATTCCAAGGCCGAGAGCTGATGACGAGTTACCTTTCAGGTGACGAAGTGGTTGATGCCATGCTTCCAAGAAAAGCTTCTAAGCTTCAGATAACCAGGAACCGTACCCCAAACCGACACAGGTGGTTGGGTAGAGAATACCAAGGCGCTTGAGAGAACTCGGGTGAAGGAACTAGGCAAAATGGCACCGTAACTTCGGGAGAAGGTGCGCCGGTGAGGGTGAAGGACTTGCTCCGTAAGCCCACGCCGGTCGAAGATACCAGGCCGCTGCGACTGTTTATTAAAAACACAGCACTCTGCAAACACGAAAGTGGACGTATAGGGTGTGACGCCTGCCCGGTGCCGGAAGGTTAATTGATGGGGTTAGCTAACGCGAAGCTCTTGATCGAAGCCCCGGTAAACGGCGGCCGTAACTATAACGGTCCTAAGGTAGCGAAATTCCTTGTCGGGTAAGTTCCGACCTGCACGAATGGCGTAACGATGGCGGCGCTGTCTCCACCCGAGACTCAGTGAAATTGAAATCGCTGTGAAGATGCAGTGTATCCGCGGCTAGACGGAAAGACCCCGTGAACCTTTACTATAGCTTTGCACTGGACTTTGAATTTGCTTGTGTAGGATAGGTGGGAGGCTTTGAAGCGTGGACGCCAGTTCGCGTGGAGCCATCCTTGAAATACCACCCTGGCAACTTTGAGGTTCTAACTCAGGTCCGTTATCCGGATCGAGGACAGTGTATGGTGGGTAGTTTGACTGGGGCGGTCTCCTCCTAAAGAGTAACGGAGGAGTACGAAGGTGCGCTCAGACCGGTCGGAAATCGGTCGTAGAGTATAAAGGCAAAAGCGCGCTTGACTGCGAGACAGACACGTCGAGCAGGTACGAAAGTAGGTCTTAGTGATCCGGTGGTTCTGTATGGAAGGGCCATCGCTCAACGGATAAAAGGTACTCCGGGGATAACAGGCTGATACCGCCCAAGAGTTCATATCGACGGCGGTGTTTGGCACCTCGATGTCGGCTCATCACATCCTGGGGCTGAAGCCGGTCCCAAGGGTATGGCTGTTCGCCATTTAAAGTGGTACGCGAGCTGGGTTTAGAACGTCGTGAGACAGTTCGGTCCCTATCTGCCGTGGACGTTTGAGATTTGAGAGGGGCTGCTCCTAGTACGAGAGGACCGGAGTGGACGAACCTCTGGTGTTCCGGTTGTCACGCCAGTGGCATTGCCGGGTAGCTATGTTCGGAATAGATAACCGCTGAAAGCATCTAAGCGGGAAACTAGCCTCAAGATGAGATCTCACTGGGACCTTGAGTCCCCTGAAGGGCCGTCGAAGACTACGACGTTGATAGGTTGGGTGTGTAAGCGCTGTGAGGCGTTGAGCTAACCAATACTAATTGCCCGTGAGGCTTGACCATATAACACCCAAGCAATTTGATGCTCCTAGTTGAAAAGACGAAAGAGACCAGATTGCGGTGTGTGAAGACGAAACGAACCGAAAGTTCGAAGTTCACAAAACACCGAAGCTATCACATACCCAATTTGCTGATGCGAGGCCATTTGGTCACGACTCAGTACCCGAATTTCTTGACGACCATAGAGCGTTGGAACCACCTGATCCCATCCCGAACTCAGAAGTGAAACGATGCATCGCCGATGGTAGTGTGGGGTTTCCCCATGTGAGAGTAGGTCATCGTCAAGATTAAAATCCGAAACCCCTATCTGCGTATGCAGGTAGGGGTTTTGTCTTTTGCCGAAAGAAAATCACACTGATTCGTGCACAAATTGGCACAGTTATTTTCGATTCAGGGCACTAGAATAGGCCCAACCTTTTCGGAGTCAGAGCGTTATATGCCAGATCCGGTTGACGCCTCAAGGCTGTCAGAATTACCGCTGAACGATTTGGTGGCGTGCCACGAGTGCGACTTGCTGATGCGCAAGCCCAAGCTCGATCATGGTGAGAAAGCCCTGTGTCCGCGATGTGGTTACGAGCTCTATGCTCATCGATACAACGTCGTACAGCGCAGTCTCGCCCTGGTTATCGCGGCATTGCTGTTGTACATCCCGGCGAACTTTTTACCCATCATGCAACTCAACCTGCTTGGGCAATCGTCGCAAGACACTGTCTGGAGCGGGGTTGTCGGGCTTTTCGATACAGGCATGCAAAGCGTTTCAGTCATTGTGTTCCTGTGCAGCATGGCGATTCCGCTGCTCAAGCTGCTCTGCCAACTGGTCGTGTTGCTGAGTATCCGATTTAACGTCGGACGTAGCTACGGCTTGCTGCTTTACCGTATTTACCACCATTTACGGGACTGGGGGATGCTTGAGGTTTACCTCATGGGCGTACTGGTCGCGATCGTCAAGCTGGCAGATATGGCAGCAATGACCATTGGTCTTGGCTTGGCGTGCTTCATTGGATTGTTGTTGGTCCAGGTCTGGCTGGAGGTAGTGATGTCTCCTCACCAGATCTGGCAGGCTTTATCAGGAGAGGATGCCCATGCGGGCGATTGATGCAGGCATTCTGATTTGCGCCGAATGCCATGAATTGAACAAGCAGGAAGCTGATGTCGACGATCAGGTCTGCACTCGGTGCGGCGCACTGGTGCATGCCCGCCGTCCCAACAGTGTGGCGCGGACCTGGGCGTTGCTGATCACCGCCGCCATTCTTTACATACCGGCCAATGTGCTGCCGATCATGACCGTGAGCTCCCTGGGCAAGGGTGATCCCAGCACCATCATGTCCGGAGTGATCCAACTGGTTCAGCACGGCATGATTCCCATTGCCGCAGTGGTATTTATCGCCAGCATTGTGGTGCCCACGTTCAAACTGGTGGGGATCGCCTTGCTGCTGTTTTCCGTACAGCGCCACCAGCCACTCTCGGCCCGCCAGCGCATATGGATGTACCGCTTTATCGAGTTCATCGGCCGCTGGTCGATGCTCGATATCTTTGTAATCGCCATCCTGGTGGCGCTCGTGAATTTTGGCCGGCTGGCCACCATTGAAGCTGATCTGGGCGCCATTGCGTTCGCCAGCGTGGTGATTCTGACGATGCTTGCCGCAGTAACTTTCGATCCCCGACTGATTTGGGATAACACGGAGTCGGACGACGACCATGACTGATCTGCCTACAGCTAAAATCCGACCGGCTTCGAACTGGTCGGCTATCTGGGTATTGCCCCTGATTGCCCTGATCATTGGTGGCTGGCTCGGCTGGCGTGCCTACACCGAAACCGGCATCGAGATTCAGGTTCGTTTCGAAAGCGGTGAAGGCATCCAGGCCAACAAGACCGAAGTCGTCTACAAAGGCATGCCGGTCGGCAAGGTGAAAACCCTCAAGCTTGATGATGAAGGCAGTTCCAAAGGGGTGATCGCGACCGTTGAGATGAACAAGGACGTGGAGCAATACCTGCGCACCAGCACGCGCTTCTGGCTGGTCAAACCGAGTGTGACGCTGGCCGGTATTACCGGGCTGGAGACGCTGGTCTCGGGTAACTATGTCGCAATCAGCCCGGGTGAGGGCGAGCCTGCCCGCAAGTTCAAGGCCCTGGCACAGGAGCCACCGCTGTCGGACGCCCAACCCGGCCTGCACCTCACGATCAAGGCTGATCGCCTGGGCTCGCTGAACCGTGGCAGCCCGGTGTTCTACAAGCAGATCAAGGTCGGGCAGATCAAGAGCTACGTGCTCTCCGAGGACCAGAGTACTGTCGAGCTCAAGGTCTTCATCGAGCCGACGTACGCCAAGCTCGTGCGCAAACACACGCGTTTCTGGAACGCCAGCGGCATCAGCATCGATGCCAACCTGTCCGGTGTAAAAGTTCGCAGTGAATCCCTAGCCAGTATTGTTGCTGGTGGTATTGCGTTTGCCACTCCTGAAAATCGCAAGGACAGCCCGCCTACCGATCCGAGCCTGCCGTTCCGCCTTTATGAGGACTTCGATGCGGCTGCCGCCGGGATCAAGGTCAAGGTCAAGCTAAGCGACTTCGAAGGCTTGCAGGCGGGCCGTACGCCGGTGATGTATAAAGGTATTCAGGTCGGCACCCTCAAGGCCCTCAAGGTCGATCCCGATTTGTCCGGCGCCAGCGCCGAGTTGACCCTGGACCCGCTGGCCGAGGATTACCTGGTCGATGGCACCCAGTTCTGGGTGGTCAAGCCGTCGATTTCCCTGGCGGGCATTACCGGCCTGGAAGCATTGGTCAAGGGTAACTACATCGCCGTGCGTCCTGGGGACAAAGGCGCCGCGCCGCAACGTGAGTTTGTCGCACGGCCCAAGGCGCCGCCGCTGGATTTGCGTGCACCGGGCCTGCACCTGGTGTTGTTCACCGATAACCTCGGTTCGCTGGAAGTGGGCAGCCCGGTACTCTACAAGCAGGTCAAGGTGGGTTCGGTACAGAGCTATCAGTTTTCGCGCAAAAAGAAACAGCTGGTGATCGGGGTCCATATCGAGAAGGAATACGAAGACCTGGTCAACGCTTCCACGCGGTTCTGGAACGCCAGTGGCATCACCTTGACCGGTGGCCTGACTGGCGGGATCCAGGTCAAGAGTGAATCGTTGCAAAGCCTGATGGCTGGCGGCATCGCCTTCGAAACACCGGAGGCCAAGGCACCCTTGCAGAAGCGCATCCCGCGTTTCCGCCTGTTCGCCAGCCATGAGCTAGCCAACCAGAAAGGCGCGGTGATCACCATCAAGGTTGACCGTGCCGATGGCCTGCGCACTGGCACGCCCATCCGCTTCAAGGGGCTGGATGTCGGCAAGATCGAAGACGTTGACCTGAGTGACGATCTGCAGTCGGTGCTGCTGACTGCGCGGATCGATGAAGTCCCGGAGCGCATCGCTCGTGTCGGCAGTCAGTTCTGGGTGGTCAAGCCCGAGTTGGGGCTGATCAAGACGTCGAACCTGGAAACATTGGTTACCGGGCAATACATCGAGGTGCAACCGGCAGCGAAGAACCTGGGCCCGCAGAAGAATTTCGTGGCGCTGGCCAATCCCCCGGAAACTGCCAAGCAGGAAGCTGGTTTGAGCCTGACGTTGAGCGCTCCTCGTCGTGGTTCGCTGAAGGCTGGGGTTCCGGTGACTTATCGAGAAATCACCGTGGGCAAGGTGACGGGTTATGAGTTGGGCCAGACGGCCGATCGTGTGTTGATCCGCATCCTGATCGAGCCCAAGTACGCGCCATTGGTCCGCAGCGGCACGCGGTTCTGGAACACCAGCGGTTTTGACTTTGATGTGGGTCTGTTCAGAGGGGCGACAGTGCGTACTGAATCGCTTGAGACGATGATCCAGGGCGGTGTCGCCTTTGCTACGCCGGATGGTGATCGCATGGGCACCCCCGCGCGACCGGAGCAGACATTCCCGCTGTTCGACAAGTTCGAAGAGGAATGGCTGACCTGGGCGCCGAAGATTCCGCTCGGCAAGTAGTGTATTGGCGGCTGTTATGCCGCCTTCGCGAGCAGGCTCGCTCCCACAGTGGTCAGCGTCGTTCACATATTTTGTGTACGCCACGGACTAAATGTGGGAGCGAGCCTGCTCGCGAAGAACCTCTCCAAATAAAAAGGCCGCAATCCATTGGATCGCGGCCTTTTTATTACCTTCGATTCAAGTCTCAGACCGCATCCAGCTCCGGCTCATCCGCTTCAACGTTCACAGTCGCCTTCACCTCGTCGTGACGACGAATGTACTTCCAATCATCCTCATCAATGTAGATGCCAGCCGGGCCGCTACCACCTTCCAGGTCGATGGCGACACTGGCGCAGACCTGTGGCTTCACACTGGCCAGGATGGGCACGAAGCCCAGTTGTAGACTGGTCTCCAGCAACGCCGCCTGGTTTTTCTCGTCGATGTCCGCCGCCTCGTCGAGGTAGTACGGCAAGCGCACACGTCCGGCCAGGTCGCGGTCCATCAAGTGCAGCAACAAATACATGTTGGTCAGCGCCTTGATGGTCATGGTGGTGCCGTTGGACGCGGCGCCGTCGATGTCGGTGTGGATAACCGGCGATCCGTTGACCTTTGTGATCTCGAACGCCAGTTCGAACAAGTCCTTGAGGCCGAGCTGGTTGTGGTTTGCCGCCACCAGCCGCGCCAGGTATTCCTTGGCCTCTTCGTTCTTGTTGTCCTGCTCGGCGCTCTGGCTCAGGTCGAAGACGGACAGGGTCTCGCCTTCTTCGTACTGGCCGGCGCTGTGGATGATCTGGTCGATGTGCTTGAGTGCTTCCTTGTTCGGCGCCAGTACGATGCGGAAGCTTTGCAGGTTGGACACCTGACGTTTGTTGATCTCGCGGTTGAACAGCGCCAACTGGTGCTCGAGGCTGTCGTAGTCGCTGCGGATGTTGCGCAGGGTCCGGGCGATGTCGGTAACAGCCGCACGCCGGGCCTTGCCGAGGGTCAGGGCTTCGTCGGTACGGTGTGCGTAGGCGTTGATCAGCAGTTGCAGGCGACGTTCCATATCGTCTTCGCTGTCGAACTTGGCCACGCCCTTGAGGCGCACCTGGGCGTACAGCGCCTCGATCTGGCCATCGGCACGCAACAGGCCTTGCCAGCTGTCCTGATAGTCGTTGAGCAACGGCAGCAGGTTGTCCATCGAATCGTCGACCGGATCCATGAACGGCGTGCCGAACGGCAGATCCGCCGGCAACAACTGACGGCGGCGCAGGGCGTCGTCGAGGGTGCGTTGCTTGGCTTCCATGTCACCGATCTGCCGGCCGACCAGTTGCAGCTTGGCGGACAGTTGCTGGACGCGTTCGGTGAAAGCATCGCTGGAGCGCTTCAATTCGTCCTGGGCGGCTTCCATCTGCGCCAGCTGCTCCAGCTTGTCGCCCTCTTCGGCGCTCAGGGTTTGCGCGCGACGGAAGTCTTCCAAGGCTTTCTGGGCATCCAGCACCTGCTGGTACAGCGCTTCGGTCCGGGTCTTGCTCGCGGCGCGGTCGGCGGCCACGGCTTGCTGGGTTTTCAGTTGCTTGAGTTCTTTTTCCAGTCGCTCTTTCTGGTCGCGCAGCGCGGCACGGTCAGCCAGGGCTTGCAGGGCCGGGGGCTCGATGTGCGAGATGTCGATGGACAGGCCCGGTACTTCGAAGCGCTCGCCTTTGAAACCGTCGAGGATCAGCTCTACGGATTTGACCCAGTCGCCGTTGTCGTCGAGGGTAATGCCGTGCTCGCCCAGCGGCAGGCTGAACAGTGCGCTGTTGAACAGGCGCATCAGGCGCTCGACGTCCTGCTGCGAGAATTCTTCGCGCAGGCGGGCGTAGCTGTTGTTGTCGGCGTGGTCGAGTTGTTGCTTGACCGACTTCAGGCGTTTTTCCAGCTCACGCAGGCGTTCTTCCAGGTCCTCGGCACTGAATTGCCGCGACTGCGCCAAGGCACCTGCCAGCTCATCGTGGGCGTCCTTGGCCGCGAGCAGTTGTTGCTCGAGCACCTTGACGTCTTCGACCAGGGCAAAACGATGCTTGAGCACCGCCAGCTCGCCGAGCCAGCGCTGGATGCCAGTGATTTCCCGCTCCAGGCGCATCAGCTCCTGGGTGCCGCCACGCTGATCGTTCTGCAGGGCGTCCTGCTCGTGGCGATAGTGCTCGGCCTGGATGGTCAGCTCTTCCTTGCGGGCACTGGCGTAGTCCGACCAAGTGCCGAGCAGGGAGTCGAGCAGCGGCGAGAGGCGGTGCAGCTTGCCGCGCAGGATATCGCGCTGTTTCACGCCGTTGGCGAGGGCTTCGACCAGGGGACCGGCTGCCACCAGCGATTGGTAGTCCTGTTCCATGCGTCGTACGTCGCGGAAAGCTTCTTCGCACGCGGCGATGTAGTCGACGCTACCGGAACGCAGGCTGTGCTCGAAGGCGTCGAGGAACAGTTGCTTGAGCTTGGCCGCGGTGATTTCGCGCATGTGCAGCAGGTTGATGAACAGCGCGCGGAAGGTCTTCAGGCTCTGTTCGCTGGTAGAGCGCAGGGGGATCAGTGTCAGGTCCAGCGGGATCGAGGTGTGTCCACCGACCAGCAAGCGCCGCAATTCATCGGGCTTGAGTTCGTAGGCTTTGAGGCCTTCGCGCTCAAGGTTGCTGAACAACTCCTTCTGGCGCAGGCAGGTGTCGTTTTTCTGGTAGTGGGCCAGGTCCAGCCGGCCGGCGTAGGCAAAGAACTGGTGACCGAAGCCGCCACCCGGACCGCGTCCGACCACGCCGATCACGTGGGGGCCATGGGGCAGGTTCACCTCCACCAGGATGTAGCTGGTGTCGGAGGCGAAATAGAAGCGCCGGGATTGCTCCAGGCTGTACTTGCCGAAGCTCATGTCCGACATGCGTGCCAGGATCGGGAACTGCAGCGCATTGATCGAAGCGGATTTACCGAGGTTGTTCGCGCCGTAGACCGACAGCGGCTCTTCCAGCGGGAACAGGCCGAGGGTGTAGCCGGCGGTGTTCAAAAGGGCAAAGCGGCGGATGCCGTAGCGTTCCTTGATCATGCGTCGAGCTCCTGTTCTTCGGCAATGGCGCGGGCCAGGGCGTCTTCTTCGCTTTCATCTGCAAACTCTGCCAAGTCGAGCGGGTCGTCGGTCTGCAGTAGTTTTTCATCGCTGTCTTCATCGATCAGCACCGGAGCCGGCAGCGGCAGTACGCTGTGCAGGCTGGCCGCCAGGTCACGGTCCTGTTGCACCGATAGGCACACATCGAGGAAACGGTGCATCGGCGGCAGGAAACGGTACACGCCGTTTTCTTCGCCGGCGAAGCCGAGTTGGGTCATGCGGCGCATGATTTTTTCTTCCAGCTCATCCTGGGTCTGTACTTCGGCCTGGATGAACAGGTCGCGGTACTTTTCCAGCAGCGATGGCAGTTCATCGCGACCCAGGCTGCCGCCGTCGAGCACGGCGACCGGGTCGCGGCCCTGATCGGCCAGGTGCTCGACAAGGATGAAGGTGAACAGCGCCAGACGCTGCGCGGTCTTATTCACCGCCGCGGCGGCCAGGTCCGGTACGAAATAGTAGAAACCACGGGTGTCGCAGACCAGTTCAAACCCCAGGGCCTTGAACAGCGTGCGGTACTGGTCCTGGAAGTTCGACAGCTGCGCATACAGCTCAGGATCGCGGCGGCTGACGTGGTAGCCCTTGAACAGCTCGCGAAAGATCGGTGCCAGTTGGGACAGTTCGGAAAGATCAAGATGCATGGGGGATGCTCGCAGAATTCTCGGTAGGGTCATCGCCGACCGAGAGCAGGGCGAAGGAGCGCAGGCTGACCTGGTGCTCGTGTGTGTGGTAGTCGCGACGTTCCAGGCGTTCGCGCTTGAAGCGTTTTTCCCGGGACAGTCGCGAGAACCAGTACAGCAATTCGTCGGTGGCACCGTCCGGCTCTTGCTCCAGCAGCCAGGTCATCAGGTCCGGCATCGGCAGGGCGTCTTCGCAGCGTTCGAGCATCTCCCGAACCGTGCGTGGCGCACGTGGAGCTTCGCCTTTCTGGGTTTTGTGGGCCTTGGGGAAGCGCGCCGGTTTCGGTTCGAAGCGGGCCAGGGCATAAACGTAGGCCTCGACCTGGCTGGCGCTGCCGAGGAAGGTGCTTTGCGGGCGTGTGAACAACGGCATTGCCGCCTGCGGCACGGCATCGATGCCTTTTCGGCGAATGGCGGACAGGGCCAGGGCCGCGCCACGGGTGACAGCGTTGTGGCGACGTGCCTCTTCACGCAGCGGCAGCAATAGTTCGCGCGCGTGACGCAGGGTCAACTGGGCGCTGGTCTGCATTTCAAGGATACGCGCGTGAGTGCGCAGCAACATGTCGTCATCGACCAGGTGGCCGAGGCGTTGCTGCTCGGAGAGCATCTTCAGCAGCACGGTTTCAACCTTGCGCACGCCTTGTTCGAAAGCGCCGTCGGCGTTCACCAGATCAATCATCGGCTCGACGTATTCGTCCCAGGTCGCCAGCACTTCAGCGTAACGCTGGCGCAATGGAATCTGTCGGTCGCTGGTTTTCGCCCTTTCGGCGACGGCCACCAGTGCTTGTTCGTCGTTATCGAGTTTTTTCAGTACATCGCGAACTCGCATGTCGAGCAGGCGAAGCTGGCGGGCCAGGTCGTTGCCGTCGCGGATGTCGAAGGCGTCCTGGATGTAGCCGGCCAGGCGCTCGAGATGGCGCAGATAGGCTTCGATTTCCAGGCACAGGCCCAAACGGTGTTCACGGCGCAGGTAGGCGAGGAAGTCGTGAATTTGCGCATTGAGCTCGAAACGGTTCGGGCTTTTCGCCACCGGAACCAGAATATCGAGGCGAATCCACACGTCCAGCAGGCTGGTGATGTCCTGCGGCGTACTGTCGAGTTGCTGGGCGGCCAGTTGCGTGCGCAGTTCGTTGAGGCTCAGGGTGCCTTGGTCGAAATGCTCGCACAGTGGCTCCAGAAGTGCCCAGTGTTCAGCGAGGGCGCGCAAGACGCGCTTGGGTTCGATCATCGGAATGGCCGGCTGGTTGGCGAATAAAAGCCGCGATTGTACTGCATCAGGCACGATGCGATTCACTCTCGGGACGGGCTGTCGCCATTTTTCACAAGTGGAAAGATTATCGGTGCAGTCTATCGATCAACAGCGGGCGATCTTGCGCGAAGGGCGGTAGAATCGGCGCACTTTAGTTATCCACAAGTGGCCGACCTTTGCTTATCGAGTCCCGTCGTCGCGCTTATTTGAACGCCATGCAGGTGGTCAACTGGTTGCCGCGCACCGAATTGCCCTTTGCCGCCCCGTCGCGGCCCGAGCTGCTGGAGCCGCCCGAAGCGCTGGTCGAGGCTCCCGTGGCGCCTGTGCCGGTGGTCGAGACGCCCGTCGTGCCTACGGTAAAACCCGCCGAGCGGGTGAAGGTCGAGGTGCCGCGGCCATCGCTGGCCAGCACGCGCACTGGCGCAAAACCTGCGGCCGAGGAGGCGCCGGTGGTCGCCAGGGTCGCGCCGGTGCCGCCGCCGCGCTTTGCCCTGCAACTGCTGCGAGCCGGCCGCTGCCTGCTGCTGGTGGAGTTACCCACAGGTGAATCCTTCCAGGCACGCGACCCTGCTTATCTGCTGCTCAAGGACATGCTGCGAGCCGCCGGTCTGCCGGACAGCCCGCAGATCATCGGCGAGCCAGTACGCTGGCCGCTGCTGGTGCGTGGGACGATGGACCAGGGCCCGGAGGCCGCCCGTGACTTTGTGCAAGGTTTCCTCTCGGTGCGCATGGAAGAAGTGCCATGCGCCTGCCTTTGGCTGATCGGCCTGCCCGCGGTGCGGTTTGCCGGTGAAGCGGACTCTGATGCGTTCAACCGCGAATTGCAGATTGAGGGCCTGGGCTCGGCGTGGGCGGTACCGGGCCTGGAATTGTTAATGGAAGAGCCACAGCGCAAGGCCGCCGTGTGGCAAGCCATGCGTCGGCTGATGGCGCGTTGGAAAGAATCGAATGAGTGACGCTGTATCGTTCCGCCCGATGACCGAGGCGGACCTGGAAACTGTTCTGAAGATCGAGTATGCGGCCTACAGCCATCCCTGGACCCGCGGGATTTTTCTCGATGGCCTGGGCAAGTATCAGATCTGGCTGATGTTCGAAGGTCAGCAGCAGGTGGGCCATGGGGTGGTGCAGATCATTCTTGACGAGGCGCATCTGCTCAACATTACCGTCAAGCCGGAAAACCAGGGCCGAGGCCTGGGTTTGACCTTGCTGGAACATTTGATGTCGATCGCCTACAAGGCCGATGCCCGGGAATGCTTCCTGGAAGTGCGCGACAGCAATACCGCGGCGTTCAAGCTGTATGAGCGTTACGGTTTCAACGAGATCGGACGTCGACGGGATTACTACCCGGCGGTGGGTGGGCGCGAAGATGCGGTGGTCATGGCCTGTACATTGGTGGATTGATCACCATCGTTTTGGTTGAACGCCGATTCCTGCGGCAGCTCCTACAGATCAGCGTTTCTTGTCCAGCGGATCGCTCTGCGCCATCTCTGCCTCGTCCAACCCGTTGCCCCCACCAATCTCGTCTTCATCGACAATGCTCAAGTCCCAATCGGCCTGATCACCTTCACCCAATTCCTGGGCATCCCGCGCACCGTCCTCACGGATGAGTGTTTCCGAGGTCAGGTCATCATCGGTCGATTCATGATCATCGGTCGATGCACCCGTCATGCCGGCTTCACGCACGCGTTCTTCAGGTATCAGCTGCTTGCGTTCCTTGTGTGGCAATTCATCGCCGATTTTTGCGCTGGGTTCTTCCGTGTCGAAATCCAGCTCATGCACCGAGCCCATGCGATCTTCGTTATCATCGATGGGTTCCGGTTGCACCGCATCGTACGGACGTCGTGAATCAGTCATGGCAATTCCTCATACTGTTAGCCTTATAGAGTGGACCCACTGGGTTGCAGGGAATTCCACCGGCATGGAGCGCCATGAACGGGCAGCGGCGGGCATTTGCATAACGCGCGTGACCCCGACGGACGGTTGTCTGTCAAAGCAGCGCACCATTATCGAGGCTTCATTGCATGAACGAATTACAAGATCTGATTGATAACAACGAGCGCTGGGCCGACGCGATCACCAAAGAAGATCCTGACTTCTTCGCCAAGCTGGCTCGTCAACAAACGCCGGAGTACCTGTGGATCGGCTGTTCCGATGCGCGGGTGCCGGCCAACGAGATCGTCGGCATGCTGCCGGGCGATCTGTTCGTGCACCGCAACGTGGCCAACGTGGTGTTGCATACGGATCTCAACTGCCTGTCGGTGATCCAGTACGCGGTCGACGTACTCAAGGTCAAGCATATCCTCGTGACCGGCCACTATGGCTGTGGCGGCGTGCGCGCCTCGATGCAGGACCGTCAGTTCGGCCTGATCGACGGTTGGCTGCGTTCGATTCGCGATCTCTACTACGAGAAACGTGAAGAACTCGCCAAATTGGCCACCGAAGAGGAGCAGGTCGACCGCCTCTGCGAGCTCAACGTGATTCAGCAAGTGGCCAACGTCGCCCATACCAGCATTGTGCAAAATGCCTGGCACCGCGGGCAGAACCTGTCGATTCACGGTTGCATCTACGGCATCAAGGACGGTCGCTGGAAAAGCCTGAACACCACGATCAGCGGTTTCGAGCAATTGCCACCGCAGTATCGACTGCGTCCGGTCGAGAAGCTTTAAGCCTGCTCAGCAGACGCTTTGCCGACGCCAGTGTTGCAAAAACATCTGGTCGTCGGCGCTCTCCGTCAGTTGACTCGTCAGCCTATAGCGCGGGCGCGGGTATCGCCGGGGCTGGCGCTGGCACCTTGAGCAATTTGAGCTGGGCCTTGATCGATGCTGTCGCACATTTGCCTGCGGCCTGTGCGGGGGTCAGCTTGCGGATCGAGGTGTAGAACAGCGCACAGGTTTTATCGGCCTGGGCCACTTGCCAGGTCTGGGTGCAGCTTTTCAGCTCGATATCGGGATTGGTGTCCGTTTCACGGCCCATAGCGGCCTGCCAGCAAGCGGCACTCAAATCCTGGCCCATGACTTTCAGGCCCGCTGTATCGGCTTGGGCCTGGGCGTCTTTGCCGGTGTAGCTGGCTGGATCGGCGGCGTACCAGATGTAGCTGGGATGGTTGGCGCCCAATAGCGGTACTTTTACTCCGTCGACCGGGCTGATTGTCACCAGGCTCAACACATTCACGGTTGGCCCGTACTGCTGCTTGACCCAGTTGCGCACCGGTGCACCGAAGGCAACCGTTGGCAAGGCCGCGCCGCTGGAATGTACCGTCACCTGCTTGACCATGCTGGTCTGGTAGTCCTTGAAGTAGTCGTAGACGCCTTCCAGATCCTTGCCTGCGTTCGAAGGCGCGGCAATCGGGGCGATATCGATAATGGTTTGGTAGCCCGGTAGCTGCTCGGGTGTGACGCCATTGATGGTCAGCAGCGTGGCCCAGCGATCCGTGGTGGCCGACTTCAGGTAATCCTGGGCCTGGGTCAGCGAATAATCGGGTGGGAAGTGCAGCAGCTCGACGCTTCTGCGGTTTTCCAGGGCCATGCCCAGTGGCAGGAAAAAATGCCAGTTATAGGCCCACTTGCCGTCGGCATTCAGTTTGCTCGCACCGTTGTAGGCCAGCTCGCCGGCGTCAAGCAGTGCTGCCAGGGGTTTTTCATAGCGCCTGGGCACGCCCGTGATTTCGGCATGGAGTTGACCGTTTTCGGTTTTGACCAGGACCTTGGCCTCGCTATAGCCATCGCGCTGCACGCTTTGCGTCAGGTAGTGCTCGACGGTCTGCTCCAGCGTCCAGTTGCGAAAGCAGATCACGTTGCAGTTGTTGGGATAGGCGAACAAACGTTTGACGCGTTCGGTGCTGCCCAGCTTCAGGGCGATATCGGCGTGGGCAGCGGTGCTCAGGGTAAAGGCCGCGAGGGTGAGGCCTGCGAGTCTTAACATGCTCAGATCCTTTTCAGCGTGGTCGCGATACGAAGATGCACGTCATACTGGATCAACACAATGATGCAGAAAACCAGGCCTCAAGCACTTTTTTTCGAAGCGTGCGATCCAGCCCGCGATCAGTGTTTGCGGGGGAGTGAGGTCAGGCGATCACAACAGGCGTAGCGCCAATTGGCCGCCGGCACGCAAGTACTCGACCTGTGCGGTAACCGCATCCTTGACGATAGCCTCACCGGTATCGCTCAGCCTGGCTTTTTTGGCATCGAGGACGGCGCTTTGCAGTAACTGCATGGCGACATCCATCGCTTTCTGAAAGGCCGTCACATTGTTGTGCTGGCCAAATTCGCGGACAACGGCGTCCATGCGGCGATCGGCATCGTCTCGCAGGGCCCTGTACTCAACCACCGAGACGTTACCGTCCTGGTAAATTTCATTGATCAACTCTTCCAGTGTCTTGGATATCGGTGTCATCGGATCTTCCTTGGGTTTTTGGTGATTGATACTCCGGGACAGGTTAATTCAAGGAAGCTGGTTGCGAGAGTCAGGGCTTGCCGTTGGATTGGGTGGGACAACGCTGCGCGTTTTGTAAGAAAAACGCGCAGTCTCAGGTCGCGCTGACCCTCGCTGTAGCCGCTTCCCTATGGCATCACCGGCGGCGTATACGCCAGCGTCGTTCCGAGTGCCCACAGCAGCACCAGCACCAGTGGTGTGTGCACCAGCAATTGCACGAACGAGAAGCCGATCAGGTCCCGCGCCTTCAATCCCAGCACGCCCAGCAGCGGCAGCATGTAGAACGGGTTGATCAGGTTGGGCAGCGCTTCGGCGGCGTTGTAGATCTGCACGGCCCAGCCCAGGTGGTAGTTCAAGTCGTTCGCCACTTGCATCACATACGGTGCTTCGATGATCCATTTACCGCCGCCGGACGGAATGAAGAAGCCGAGGATCGCCGAGTACACGCCCATCAGCAGGGCATAGGTGTCATGGGAGGCAATGCTCACGAAGAAGGTCGAGATGTGGTGGGCGAGGGTCTGCGCGTCGGCGCCCTTGACCGTGGTCATCAGTGCGGCGATCGAACCGTACAGTGGGAACTGGATCAGCACGCCGGTGGTGGTCGGCACCGCGCGGGCCACCGCGTCGAGGAAGCTGCGCGGGCGCCAGTGCAACAGGGCACCGAGCATGATGAACAGGAAGTTGTAGGTGTTGAGACCGGAAATCGCGCTGATCGCAGGTTTGGTGGAAAACTCATGGAACAGCCACCCAGCCGCCAGCAGCACCAACAGGATGGTCAGCAGCGGGCTGTGTTCCAGCCATTCTCCGGGACGGGTGCGTGGTTGCAGTGGTGGCAGGTTGAAACTCGGGTCGACGCCACAGGCCTGGGCGTCTCGCGCCGTGTGCGGGCCGGGGGCAGTGGCGTAGGCGATGATCAGCGAGATGACGATCAAGGCCAGCAACATGACGCCCGACTGCCAGAGAAAGATCGTTTGGGTGAACGGAATCACCCCGGTAATCGACAGGATCGACGGCGGCAGGCTGGCCGGGTTGGCCTGCAACTGCGCAGCAGACGAAGACAGGCCCAGGGCCCACACCGCGCCCAACCCCAGGTACGCGGCTGCACCCGCGGCGCGATAGTCCATCTTAAGGTCGGTACGGCGGGCAAGGGCTCGCACCAGCAAGCCGCCAAACACCAGTGACAAACCCCAGTTAAGCAGCGACGCGACCATGGAAATCAGGGCCACCCAGGCCACCGCGGAGCGCCCGTTTTTCGGCAACTTCGCCAGGCGATCGATCAGCTTCACCGCCGGTGGCGAGCTGGCGACCACATAACCGCCGATCACCACGAACGCCATTTGCATGGTGAACGGGATCAGGCTCCAGAAGCCGTCACCAAAGGCCATGGCCGCATCAGTCGGCTTGGCGCCCATGGCCATGGTGGCCACGGCGACAATGATCACCGCCAGGGCGGCAAATACCCAGGAGTCGGGGAACCAGCGTTCGGCAAAGCTTGAACAGCGCAGGGCAAAGCGGGCGGAGCGGGTATCTTCGATATCAGCGGCCACGGGACTACCTCGAATTTTTATGTTTGTTGTGGTCTTCGGGGCAGCATAGGCCCCTCTGGACAGACGCCAACCTTAATTCAAACGAGTGTTTTTTGCGGCGCTGATTTAGGCCTATGGGACTTTGGTCTAACGGGTTGTCCGTCGGCGCGTTTGCGTAGACCATGGGCGCCTTGGTTTTTGCCTGTGCCAGAGTTCTTTTCATGACTGCCAATATAGATCCACGTCCGCTGCCATTCAGCCGCTCGGACTACAAGACCCTGGGGCTCGCGGCTCTCGGTGGCGCGCTGGAAATCTACGACTTCATCATCTTCGTATTTTTCGCCCTGACCTTGAGCCAGCTGTTTTTCCCGCCCGAAATGCCTGAGTGGCTGCGGCTTCTGCAAAGCTTTGGCATCTTCGTCACCGGGTACCTGGCGCGGCCCCTGGGTGGGATCCTGATGGCGCATTTCGCCGACAGTCTGGGTCGCAAGAAGGTGTTCAGCCTGAGCATCCTGATGATGGCGCTGCCGTGCCTGCTCATCGGAATCATGCCGACCTACGCGCAGATCGGTTATTTCGCGCCACTGCTGCTGTTGGCCCTGCGCGTCCTCCAGGGCGCGGCGGTGGGTGGCGAGGTGCCGAGCGCCTGGGTATTCGTAGCGGAACACGCGCCAGTCGGCCATCGCGGCTACGCCCTGGGCTTCCTGCAGGCGGGGCTGACCTTTGGTTATTTGCTTGGCGCCCTGACGGCAACCTTCCTGGCGCAGACTTTTACTCCAGCGGAAATCCTCGATCACGCCTGGCGTTATCCTTTCCTGCTGGGCGGGGTGTTTGGCGTGATTGGCGTCTGGTTGCGGCGCTGGCTCAGCGAAACGCCGGTGTTCATGGCCATGCAAGCCCGGCGCGAGGCAGCCATCGAGTTGCCGTTACGGGCAGTCCTGCGTGAACATCGCCTGGCCCTGCTGCCAGCGATGATTCTCACCTGCGTGCTGACATCAGCGGTGGTGGTGTTCGTGGTCATCACCCCGACCATGATGCAAAAAACCTTCGGCATGACCGCCAGCCACACCTTCGCCCTGAGCGCATTGGGCATCGTGTTTCTGAACATTGGCTGCGTGCTCGCCGGTCTGCTGGTCGATCGCATCGGCGCCTGGCGTACCGTCATGCTTTATAGCCTGTTGCTGCCACTGGGTATCGGCGTGCTCTACACCTGCCTGATCAGCGGTGGCAACTGGGTCGGCCTGGCCTACGCGGTGGCTGGACTGAGTTGCGGAGTAGTGGGCGCGGTGCCATCGGTGATGGTCAGCCTGTTCCCGGCGCGGATTCGCGTCTCGGGTATTTCCTTCACCTACAACATCGCCTACGCCGCCTGGGCGAGCATCACGCCCTTGCTGTTGATCGGCCTGATGCCATGGAGCCCCTGGATCTGCGTGATTTTTTGCGCGGTGATGGGGGCGGTGGGTGTGGGCAGTGCGGCGTATTTCGGCTCGCGGGCACCGGGAGTCGCCGGTTGCCCAGCCGCCGGTACAGCGTGATAGGCAGGGACGATTGGCGCGGTTTCATTATATTTGTAGGACAATCCTCAAGCGCTCTTCAGAAAATCCCTGCAAGGCCGATGGCTAGGCTCTAAGTCGCTTTCTATTCCAGTCCATCGGTGCGTCCCATGTTCAATAAACGCTTGAAGCAGGAGCTGTCGGCTCTTCGCGAAGAACTCTCCAGCCTGCAGCAAGTGAAGGAAAGCCTGGAAAGCGAGATGCTCGTGCTGACCCTCGATATTGACGGGAGGGTGCAGTCGGTCAACCAGAACTTCCTCGGCGAGATGCACTACAAGAGCAACGAGCTGATCGGCCGGCACATCGAAGAGATCGTTCCGGATCATGTGAAAAACGACGAATTCCAACTACGTTTCAAGACCGCACTGAGTCGGGGCGAGCACTTTGCCGGTGCCGTGCGTCTGTTGCGTGGCACTGGCCAGGAAGCCTGGTTGCGTTCAATTGTGCAGCCCGTGCGCACGGCAGACGGGCGGATCAAGCATTTTTCGATTTTCTCCAGCGACCTGACCCGCACCATCGAGGCCTCCCGTGAGCATGAAAACCTGATCGGTGCACTGGTGCGTTCGACAGCGGTGATCGAGTTCGACCTCAATGGCAATGTGCTGACCGCCAACGAGCGCTTTCTCAGTGGCATGGGCTACAGCCTGGCGCAGATCAAGGGCAAGCATCACCGTACTTTTTGCTTTCCCGAGGACTACAACAGCGCCGAATACCAGGCGTTCTGGCGCCGTCTGAACACCGGAGAGTTCGTGGCCGAACGTTTCAAGCGCGTCGACAGCCACGGTCGTACAGTCTGGCTGGAGGCCTCCTACAACCCGGTGACCGATGCCAACAATAAACTCTACAAAGTGGTGAAATTCGCCACGGTGATCACCGATCAGGTCAACCAGGAGCAAGCGGTGGCCGAAGCGGCCAACATTGCCTACGGCACCTCGCAGCAAACCGATCAAAGCGCCCAGCGCGGCAACGCCGTGGTGACGCAGGCGGTGGATGTGATGCGTGACCTGGCCAGGCACATGCAAACCGCTGTCGATGGCATCGAAGCCTTGAATGAGCAATCACTGGTAATTGGCACCATCGTCAAGACCATCAGCGGGATTGCCGAACAAACCAACCTGCTGGCGCTCAATGCGGCCATCGAAGCGGCCCGTGCCGGTGAGCAGGGACGAGGTTTTGCCGTGGTGGCGGACGAGGTTCGGCAACTGGCTTCGCGCACCAGCCAGGCCACCGACGAGATTGTCCTCGTGGTGCGGCAAAACCAGGACATGGCGCGCAACGCCGTGGCCCTGATGGCCGACGGCAAGCTCCAGGCGGAACAGGGTCTGGCGCTGGCGGCGGAAGCAGGCTCGGTGATCGTCGAGATCCAGGATGGCGCGCAGAAAGTGGTCAATGCAGTGGGGCAGTTTGCCAATCAGTTGGCGAGCTGACTCCCTGCGAGCCGCTGGACGGCAGGACCTTGCAGTCGTAACGTGGCGGCTACCCAGGTTGCAAGCCATCCACGATGAGGTCAGGCAATGAGTAAACTGCGTGTGGGCGTTATTTTCGGGGGCCGCTCGACCGAGCACGAGGTGTCGCTGCAGTCGGCGAAAAACATTGTCGATGCACTGGATCGCTCGCGCTTCGAGCCGGTGTTGATCGGCATCGACAAGCAAGGCCATTGGCACCTCAACGACCCCTCGAACTTCCTGCTGAACCAGGAAAATCCGGCCCTGATCGCGCTCAATCAATCCAATCGCGAATTGGCCGTGGTTCCAGGCAAGGCCCACCAGCAATTGGTGGAAACCGCCGGTGCCGATCTGTTGGGTCACGTCGACGTGATATTCCCCATCGTCCACGGCACCCTTGGCGAAGACGGTTGCCTGCAGGGATTGCTGCGCATGGCCGACCTGCCGTTTGTCGGTTCCGATGTGCTGGGTTCGGCGGTCTGCATGGACAAGGACATCAGCAAGCGCCTGTTGCGTGATGCCGGCCTGGCCGTCACGCCGTTCGTCACCCTGACCCGCGCCAGCGCCGCGCGCACAGGCTTTGCCGAGGTCAGCGGCAAGCTCGGCCTGCCGCTGTTCGTCAAGCCGGCCAACCAGGGTTCTTCCGTCGGTGTGAGCAAGGTGAGCGACGAAGCCGAATATGCGGCGGCAGTCGAGCTGGCTTTGAGCTTCGATGAAAAAGTGCTGATCGAGTCGGCGGTCAAGGGCCGAGAGATCGAATGTGCGGTGCTTGGCAACGAAGACGCCATCGCCAGCGGCTGTGGCGAGATCGTGGTGCACAGTGGCTTCTATTCCTACGACAGCAAGTACATCGACGACAAAGCTGCTGAAGTCGTGGTGCCGGCCAATATCAGCGTCGAGTCCAGCGAACGCATTCGCGCGATGGCGGTCGAGGCGTTCCAGCTGCTCGGCTGTTCCGGGCTGGCGCGCGTCGATGTATTTTTGACTGACAGTGGCGAAGTCCTGATCAATGAAATCAACTCCCTGCCAGGCTTCACCCGCATCAGCATGTACCCGAAACTGTGGCAGGCAGCGGGGATGACCTACAGTGAACTGGTCACGCGGCTGATCGAATTGGCGCTGGAAAAACACCAGGCTCGACGGGCGTTGAAAATCAGTCGTTGAGGAAAATGGGCCTGCCTTCGCCCAGGCAGGCCCCTTCACGCTGCAAGCGACTCAATCCCCCAACGTTTCCCCCTCCCGCCGAGGATCAGCCCCACCGGCCAGCGACGCCTTCCCCTGTGCATCCTTGACCCGGACAATCGCCTGGGTGCCGCTGGTCATGTCGATTTCGTTGACGCGGTGGCCCTTGTCCTTGAGTGCCTGGATTAGCGCCGGGCTGAACTGGCCGCTCTCCAGTTCGGTCGGGCCATTTCGGCTGCCGAAGTTGGGCAGGTTGATGGCTGCCTGTGTATCGAGGTTCCAGTCGAGCAGGCCGACGGTGGTTTTGGCCACGTATTCGATGATTTGTGAGCCGCCGGGAGAGCCGAGGCTGGCGACGAATTCGCCACTCTGGCGGTCGAAGATCAGCGTTGGGGCCATGGACGAGCGCGGACGCTTGCCGGGTTCGACGCGGTTGGCGACTTTCTGGCCGTTCTCTTCGGGAATGAACGAGAAGTCGGTCATCTCGTTGTTGAGCAGGAAGCCCTGGACCATCACATGCGAGCCGAAAGCGGATTCGATGGTGGTGGTCATCGACACCGCGCCGCCCTGGTCATCGACCGCCACCACTTGCGAGGTGGAGATGCGCAGGGGGGAGCGGTCTGGCGCGTAGGCGACCTGGATGCCCGGTGGCGTGCCGGGCTTGGCCGTGTCCATGCTGTGCTCGCCGACCAGCGCCGCCCGGCTGGCCAGGTAAGCCGGGTCGATCAAGCCCTTGACGGGCACTGGCACGAAGTCCGAGTCGGCCACGTACTGCGCGCGATCGGCATAGGCCAGGCGCTCGACTTCGCTGATCAGGTGCACGGCCTCGGCGGTTGGTTCGAGGCCAGCGGCTGTGCTGGCTTTCACCGGTTGCATCGGCGCCAGGGCCCAACGCTTGTCGCTTGTCTCCAGGGCTTGCAGCGTGCCGAGGATCTGCGCCATGGCGATCCCGCCCGATGAGGGGGGCGGCATGCCACAGACCTGCCAGCGCTTGTAGTCGGTGCACAAAGGCGCGCGTTCCTTGGCGCTGTAGTTGACCAGGTCGCTCAGCGACAGGCTGCCCGGGTTGGCGTGACCCTGGACCTTGGCCACGATCTCTTGTGCGATAGGCCCTTTGTACAAGGCATCCGGTCCTTCCTTGGCGATGCGTTGCAAGGCGGCAGCCAAGGGCGGATTCTTCAACAGGGTGCCGCTGGCTTTCGGGCTGCCATCGGCATTCAGGAAGTAGGCCGTCATTTCCGCAGAGCGCTTTATGGACGAATCCGCAGCGATCAACCGATGCAGGCGAGGCGAGATGACAAAGCCTTGATCGGCCAATTCGATGGCGGGCTCGAACAGCTGCGCCCATGGCAAACGACCGTGTTTGCGATGGGCCAGCTCAAGGGCTCGCAACACCCCGGGAGTTCCCACCGAGCGCCCGCCAATCTGTGCCTGGGTGAAGGGCATCGGCTGGCCATCGGCCTGCAGGAACAGTTTCTCGGTGGCACCGGCCGGTGCGGTTTCGCGCCCGTCGTAGGCGCGCACGGATTGGCCATCCCAGAGCACGATCAACGCGCCGCCACCGATGCCCGAGGACTGCGGTTCGACCAGCGTCAGAACCGCTTGCATGGCAATGGCGGCATCGATGGCCGAACCGCCCCGACGCAGCATCTCGCGCCCGGCTTCGGCTGCCAATGGGTTGGCGGCTGCGGCCATGTGGCGTGAAGCGTGTCGGGTCTGCAGGTCGGCGCGATAACCGGACGCGCTTTCCGGTGCCGTGGGCAGCGTCGGGGCGGACGCGTTGTGGCAGGCGCCAAGGGTCAGCGCGGTGATGATCAGCGCGAGCGCTGGCAGGCGCGCGCGACTCGAGTGGGAGGCTGGAAACATGGGGGCACTCCGTCCGTGGGATAAATATACCGGGGACTGTATCGGTGACCTCGCAGTGACGCAAACCAGCTCCCGTGGTCGCTCTTCATCAATCGACGGATTTTCTGTAGGGTCATTGCCAGCGATCACCCCACTAGACCCACAAGAGGCAGCCATGCACAGCGAGTTTCCAACCCAGCCCAGCTACCGTTCCCAGCGCGAACAATTCCTGGCGGCGGCAACCGCGGCCGGTGCGACGCTGAGCGAGTATCCCCATCCTCTCAAGGGGCCATCAGGCGAGGCCTTGGGCACCGATGTAGCGGTACTCGGCGATCCTGGCGCTAAACGCCTGCTGATCGCGCTGAGCGGTACTCACGGGGTCGAGGGCTTCTATGGCTCGGGTTGCCAGATCAAGTGGCTGCAGGAGCTCGGTAAGCGCTCATTGCCTACGGATGTCGCCGTGGTGATGATTCATGCGATCAATCCCTGGGGCATGGCGTGGCTGCGTCGGGTCAATGAAGACAACATCGACCTGAACCGCAATCACCTGGACTTCGATCGTGCGCTGCCGGATAACCAGGCTTATGACGCGCTGCATGAAATTTATGCCTGCACGCAGTTGCGCGGGCCTGAGCGAGATCGGGCCGATGCCTTGCTGGATGAGCAAATCCGCCTCCACGGATGGCCCGCGGTCATGTCGATTGTCGAAGGTGGCCAGCATGCGCACCCGGACGGATTGTTCTACGGTGGGGTGGCCCCCAGTTGGTCGAATCGCACATTGCAGCAGATTATGCAAAAGCACGTGGCCCATGCTGACGTCGCCCTGTGTTTCGACTTGCACACCGGGGCCGGGGAGTATGGGCATCCGATGTTGTTGACGATCACCGAAGCGGCTTATCCGGCGCTGGCCGATGCCCAGGCAATTTACGGTCCGTGGCTCTACACGTTGCACACCGGCGCCGACACCCTGAGCGAAACCGGTGTTGCAGCCACTGCGACCGGCTACACCTCGCAGGCGTTGCTCAATGCGCTGCCGCAGGTGCGGTTGATGCCGTTCGTGATCGAGTGCGGGACTTATCCGGGGCCGGACGTCCATCGACATCTGCGCGATGACCACTGGTTGCATCTGCACGGTAATGTCCACGATGCGCAGGGGCGAGAGATCAAGTTGAATCTGCTTGAACAGTTCTATCCGGCCGATAGCGATTGGCAGGCCATGGTCTGGCTGCGTACCTGGCAGATCTGGGAGCGGGCGTTGTCGGCGCTACCGGCGATTCGTTGCTGATGATGACGATGATGGTGTAGGAGCGAGCATGCTCGCGATGGACTCAAATGCACCGCGGGGGAACCTGACTCCCCGCGTTATCGTTCAAGTCCATCGCGAGCATGCTCGCTCCTACAAGGGAGCAGCCATTTTCTTGAGGCATAAAAAAACGGCTTACCTTTCGGTAAGCCGTTTTTAGCACTTGGTGGCTACACAGGGACTTGAACCCCGGACCCCAGCATTATGAATGCTATGCTCTAACCAACTGAGCTATGTAGCCAAGATGGCGCGCATTATTCACCGGTAATGCAGATGCGTCAAGCGTAAATTTAAAATATTTCTCTACACTTTCAACCGCTTATCTTCCTGAGCCGAAAAAACGGGGCGGAGGAGGGTATCGATCGAGTGGAAATCTGCCCAATACCGAGGTCGTTAGCAGGCTAAGGGGATGGCGCTGCCGCAACGAAAAATGGCACATTGACGCACCTGCCCGTGTGCACCCCTCTGTTTTTCGGAAATTTCATGGCTATCAGCAACGTTCAGCCCGCCACTGCGGCGGCGTCCGCGCCTTCACAAAGCAGCCCCCTGGTCATGCGCATCATCGGCGCGGTGGCACTGGCGCACCTGATCAACGACCTGATTCAATCGGTGCTGCCGTCGATCTACCCGATGCTCAAGGCCAACTATGGCCTGACGTTCACCCAGGTCGGCCTGATCACCCTGACCTTCCAGCTGACCGCTTCGCTGCTGCAACCCTGGGTCGGCTACCACACTGACCGCCATCCCAAGCCCTGGCTGTTGCCAGCCGGTACGGTCTGCACTTTGATCGGCATCGTGATGATGTCGGTGGTCGGCAACTTCCCGCTGATTCTGCTGGCGGCGGGCTTGATCGGCATTGGCTCCTCGACCTTTCACCCGGAAGCTTCTCGCGTGGCGCGGCTGGCCTCGGGGGGGCGGTTTGGCCTGGCACAATCGACCTTCCAGGTCGGGGGCAACGCGGGCTCGGCGTTCGGTCCGTTGCTGGCGGCGGCGATCATCATCCCTTACGGCCAAGGGAATGTGGCCTGGTTCGGCTTGTTCGCGGTGTTTGCACTGTTCGTGCTGTACCGGATCAGTCGCTGGTACGCCAACCACTTGAACCTGTTCAAGCTCAAGCAGGGCCAGGCAGCGACCCACGGCCTGTCCAAGGGGCGGGTGACCAGCGCGCTGGTGGTGCTCGGGCTGCTGGTGTTCTCCAAATACTTCTACATGTCCAGCCTCACCAGTTATTTCACCTTCTACCTGATAGAGAAGTTCGACCTGTCGGTGGCCAGTTCGCAGCTGCACCTGTTCCTGTTTCTCGGTGCGGTGGCCGCGGGGACCTTCTTCGGCGGGCCCATCGGCGACAAAATCGGGCGCAAGGCGGTGATCTGGTTCTCGATCCTGGGCGTTGCGCCGTTCACATTGCTGCTGCCGCATGTGGACCTGTTCTGGACCACTGTCCTGAGTGTAGTCATCGGCTTCATCCTCGCCTCAGCCTTCTCGGCCATCGTGGTGTACGCCCAGGAGCTGGTGCCAGGCAATGTCGGGATGATTGCCGGGGTGTTCTTCGGCCTGATGTTCGGCTTCGGTGGGATTGGCGCGGCGCTGCTGGGCCACCTGGCGGACATACACGGCATCGAATACGTGTACTTCCTGTGTTCATTCCTGCCGTTATTGGGTGTATTGGCGATTTTCCTGCCACGCTCCAAAAAGGCCTGATCACCTGCCACTAAGCCGTTAGCGCGAGCTTGCACAAGACTTCCGGCTGAAAAGCCGGATAATGGCGGCCATTCGTTTGCTCGCTATTGTGGTATCCCGCATGGAAATCAAGGTCAATTTTCTCGACAACCTTCGACTTGAAGCCAAGTTCGATGACTTCACCGTGGTGGCCGACCAGCCTATCCGCTATAAGGGCGATGGCTCGGCACCGGGTCCGTTCGACTACTTCCTGGCTTCGTCGGCGTTGTGTGCGGCTTACTTTGTGAAGTTGTACTGCGACACTCGCAATATCCCTACCGAAAACATCCGACTGTCGCAGAACAACATCGTCGACCCGGAAAACCGCTACAACCAGATTTTCAAAATTCAGGTCGAGTTGCCGGCAGATATCTCCGACAAAGACCGTCAGGGCATCTTGCGCTCCATCGACCGCTGCACCGTCAAAAAGGTGGTGCAGGCCGGGCCTGAGTTCGTGATTGAAGAGGTGGAGAACCTGGATGCCGACGCCCAGGCGTTGCTGATGCCGGCTTCCATTTCAGGTTCAGGGGCGGGCACCTACATCGTGGGCAAAGACCTGCCGCTGGAACAGACCATTGCCAACATGTCGGGCATTCTGGCCGACCTGGGCATGAAGATCGAAATCGCTTCGTGGCGCAATATCGTGCCCAATGTATGGTCGCTGCATATCCGCGATGCGCACTCGCCTATGTGCTTTACCAATGGCAAGGGCGCGACCAAAGAGGGCGCGTTGGCGTCGGCCTTGGGCGAGTTCATCGAGCGGTTGAACTGTAACTTCTTCTACAACGATCAGTTCTGGGGAGAGGACATCGCCAATGCGGCGTTTGTACACTACCCGAACGAACGCTGGTTCCAGCCTGGCCCTAAAGATGAACTGCCGCCGGAGATTCTCGACGCCTACTGCCTGCGGGTTTACAACCGCGATGGCGAGTTGCGTGGCTCGCATCTGATCGACACCAACTCGGGCAACGAAGAGCGCGGCATCTGTTCGCTGCCGTATGTACGCCAGTCAGACGGCGAGGTGGTGTATTTCCCCTCCAACCTGATCGAAAACCTGTACCTGAGCAATGGCATGAGCGCCGGTAATACGCTGGCCGAAGCGCAGGTGCAGTGCTTGTCGGAAATCTTCGAGCGCGCGGTAAAGCGCGAAATCATCGAAGGTGAATTTGCCCTGCCGGATGTGCCGGCCGACGTGCTGGCGAAATACCCCGCGATACTGGCCGGTATCCAGGCGCTGGAAGAGCAGGGGTTCCCTGTGTTGGTGAAGGATGCGTCCCTGGGGGGCGAGTTCCCGGTAATGTGCGTCACCTTGATGAACCCGCGTACCGGTGGTGTATTCGCCTCGTTCGGCGCGCACCCGAGCCTGGAAGTGGCGCTGGAACGCAGCCTGACGGAGTTGTTGCAGGGCCGCAGCTTCGAAGGCCTCAATGACTTGCCCCTGCCGACCTTTGAAGGCCATGCGGTGACTGAGCCTAACAACTTCGTCGAGCACTTCATCGATTCGAGCGGCGTGGTGTCGTGGCGCTTCTTCAGTGCCCAGTCCGATTACGAATTCGTGGAGTGGGACTTCTCCGGCCAGGGTGAAAACTCCAATGCCGAGGAAGCCGCGACCTTGTTCGGCATTCTCGAAGGCATGGGCAAAGAAGTGTACATGGCGGTGTATGAGCACATCGGCGCGACGGCCTGCCGCATTCTGGTGCCGGATTACTCGGAAATTTATCCGGTTGACGACCTGATCTGGGATAACACCAACAAAGCGCTGTTTTTCCGTGAGGACATCCTCAATCTGCACAGCCTGGACAAGGCCGGCCTGAAGTCACTGCTCAAGCGTCTGGAAGACAGCGAGCTGGATGACTACACCGACATCACCACCTTGATCGGCATCGAATTCGACGACAATACCGTCTGGGGTCAGTTGACGATCCTGGAGTTGAAGTTGTTGCTCAATCTCGTCTTGCAGAAATTTGAAGAGGCCAAGGAGCTGGTGGAAATGTTCCTCCAGTACAACGACAACACGGTCGAGCGCGGCTTGTTCTACCAGGCCGTGAACGTGGTGCTGGAGATGGAACTGGACGAGGACCTGGAGCTGGCCGATTACGAGGCCAACTTCCGCCGGATGTTCGGCAACGAGCGCATGGACGCCGCGATCGGCTCCGTGAACGGCAGCGTGCGCTTCTTCGGCTTGACGCCTACCAGCATGAAGCTGGAAGGCCTCGACAGGCATCTGCGACTGATCGAGAGCTACAAGAAACTGCACGCGGCGCGCGCGAAGGTGACGGGCTAACCCCGTTTAAAGCGCCCACAAAAAAAGCACCCCAGGGTGCTTTTTTTGTTAATGGTTGCGAACGTCAGACGTTGAAGCGGAAGTGCATCACGTCGCCGTCCTTGACGATGTAATCCTTGCCTTCCAGGCGCCATTTGCCTGCTTCCTTGGTACCGGCTTCACCCTTGTACTGGATGAAGTCGTTGTAGGCGATCACTTCGGCGCGGATGAAGCCCTTTTCGAAGTCGGTATGGATCACGCCTGCAGCTTGTGGTGCGGTAGCACCGACTCGCACGGTCCAGGCGCGGACTTCTTCGACACCGGCGGTGAAGTAAGTCTGCAGGTGCAGCATTTCGTAGCCAGCGCGGATCACGCGGTTCAGGCCAGGCTCTTCGAGGCCCAGGGCTTCGAGGAACATGTCTTTCTCTTCACCGTCATCGAGCTCGGCGATTTCCGCTTCGATCTTGTTGCACACCGGAACAACCATGGCGCCTTCTTCTTCGGCGATGGCCTTGACCACGTCCAGGTGCGGGTTGTTCTCGAAACCGTCTTCAGCGACGTTGGCGATGTACATGACCGGCTTGGTGGTCAGCAGGTGGAAGCCCTTGATCACCGCCTTCTCGTCGGTGCCCATGTTCTTCATCAGGCTGCGCGCCGGCTTGCCTTCGGTGAAGTGAGCGATCAGTTGCTCCAGCAGGCCTTTCTGGACCACTGCGTCCTTGTCGCCGCCCTTGGCGTTGCGCGCGACTTTCTGCAGTTGCTTCTCGCAGCTGTCGAGGTCGGCGAAGATCAGTTCCAGGTCGATGATTTCGATATCGCGTTTCGGGTCGACGCTGTTGGAGACGTGAATCACGTTCTCGTCTTCGAAGCAGCGGACCACGTGGGCGATGGCATCGGTTTCACGGATGTTGGCCAAAAACTTGTTGCCCAGGCCTTCACCTTTCGACGCGCCGGCCACGAGACCTGCGATGTCGACGAATTCCATGGTGGTCGGCAGGATGCGCTTTGGATTGACGATTTCCGCCAGGGCCTGCAGGCGCGGATCCGGCATCGGCACGATACCGCTGTTGGGCTCGATGGTGCAGAAAGGGAAGTTCTCGGCCGCGATACCGGATTTGGTCAGGGCGTTGAACAGGGTGGACTTGCCGACGTTAGGCAGGCCGACGATGCCGCAATTGAATCCCATGGTGTTTCCCCTCGGGTAAAAGTCAGGCCTTCTGGCTGTGCAGGTTTTTCATCGCGCGGTTCCATTCACCGGCGAGGATATCCGGCAGCACGCCGAGGGCAAAGTCGATGCTGGCATCGAGTTTTTCCTGTTCGGCGCGTGGCGCACGACCCAGGACGAAATTTGAAACCATGCTGGCGACGCCCGGGTGACCGATGCCAAGCCGCAGGCGGTGGAAAGTGTTCTGATTGCCCAGTTGCGCAATGATGTCGCGCAAACCGTTATGACCGCCATGGCCGCCGCCCACTTTGAGTTTGGCAACGCCCGGAGGCAGATCGAGTTCGTCGTGTGCCACGAGGATTTCTTCAGGCTTGATGCGGAAGAAACCTGCAAGGGCCGCCACGGCCTGGCCGCTACGGTTCATGTACGTGGTGGGAATCAGCAGACGAACATCCTGACCCTGATGCGAAAAGCGCCCGGTCAGGCCGAAATATTTGCGGTCCGCCACAAGGTTCACACCTTGTGCGTTCGCGATGCGCTCAACAAAAAGGGCCCCTGCGTTATGCCGGGTCTGTTCGTATTCAGCGCCTGGATTTCCCAAGCCAACGATCAGTTTAATGGCAGTCACGATAGGGGCCCTTCATTGGAGTGGTGGATAACATCGCCGCAATCAGGGAGTGCGGCGAAAGTGGACGAAAAATGCTCATTTACCATGATGTAAACTCCGCGTTCTCGCCCGCTTTCTCGCTACGCTCTAGTCCGCGATGTTTCCGGTCACTCCGGCAACGCAGAGTAAATTACTCTGCAGCGCCTTCTGCAGCTTCTGGAGCAACACGTGGAGCGTGGACGTTGGCAACAGCCTTGTCATCGCCGTGTGCCAGAGCAACAAACTCAACGCCTTTAGGGGCTTTGAGGTCGGACAGGTGAATGATCGAACCGATTTCAGCGTCAGCCAGGTCGACTTCGATGAACTCAGGCAGATCTTTCGGCAGGCAGGAAACTTCGATCTCGGCAACAACGTGCGAGATTTCGCCGCCTTTCTTGGTCGGTGCTTCTTCGTTGATGAAGTGCACTGGAACGATAGCGGTCAGCTTCTGGCCGGCAACTACGCGTACGAAGTCAGCGTGCATCACGTGGCCTTTGGCCGGGTGACGTTGCAGAGCTTTGATTACGACGTTTTGCTTGGTGCCACCAACGTTCAGCTCGATGATGTGGCTGTAAGCCGCTTCGTTTTCGAGCAGTTTGGCAACTTCTTTGGCCAGCATGCTGATGGATTCAGGGGCTTTGTCGCCACCGTAAACTACAGCTGGAACCAGGCTTGCGAGACGACGCAGGCGGCGGCTCGCACCTTTCCCCAGGTCGGAACGCACTTCAGCATTCAGAGTAAAATCGTTCATGTTGTATCTCCAAAATAACCACACTCGCCCCAGCGTTTGCGACCAGCGCTAAAGGCGATATGGGCAAAAAAGCCCCGCCCCGACAGGAATGCCGGGGCGGGGCGCTTTTCGTCAACGAGACATTTCGAGAAGGGCAGGGCCCTTAACGGAACATCGCGCTGATCGATTCTTCATTGCTGATGCGGCGAACCGCTTCGGCAACAACCGGTGCGATATCCAGTTGACGGATACGTGCACAGGCTTGTGCTGCAGCGGACAGCGGGATGGTGTTAGTGACCACCAGCTCGTCCAGCACGGAATTTTCGATATTCTCGATGGCCCGACCCGACAGCACAGGGTGTGTGCAGTAGGCAAAGACCTTGGCTGCGCCATGCTCTTTCAGGGCCTTGGCCGCGTGGCACAGAGTGCCAGCGGTATCGACCATGTCATCGACCAGGATGCAGGTACGCCCTTCGACATCACCGATGATATGCATCACTTCAGAGTGATTGGCTTTCTCACGGCGTTTGTCGATGATCCCGAGATCCACGCCCAGGGATTTGGCAACAGCTCGTGCACGCACGACGCCACCAATGTCCGGGGACACAATCATCAGGTTCTCGAAGCGCTGATCTTCGATGTCATCCACCAGAACCGGGGAGCCGTAGATGTTATCTACCGGAATATCGAAGAAGCCCTGAATCTGGTCAGCATGCAGATCAACCGTGAGAACACGGTCGATGCCGACTACGGTGAGCATGTCAGCAACGACTTTCGCGCTGATGGCCACACGTGCGGAACGCGGACGGCGATCCTGACGGGCATAACCAAAATAAGGAATAACAGCAGTGATACGAGTAGCCGAGGAGCGGCGGAAGGCGTCAGCCATCACTACCAGTTCCATCAGGTTATCGTTGGTCGGAGCGCAAGTCGGCTGAATAATGAAGACGTCTTTACCGCGAACGTTTTCATTGATCTCGGCTGTAATTTCGCCGTCGGAAAATTTACCGACAGAGATGTCACCGAGAGGGATATGCAGCTGACGTACGACACGCCGAGCCAGATCGGGGTTAGCGTTCCCCGTAAAGACCATCATCTTGGACACGCGCAGTACCTAGAGGCTGAGGGTAACCTGGATGAGTATAGAAAATGGCAGGGGCGGCTGGATTCGAACCAACGCATGGCAGGATCAAAACCTGCTGCCTTACCGCTTGGCGACGCCCCTGTATCTGTTGCTTTCAAGTGCCGGGCACTTGATTCCTTTAGAGCAGACTTTGCAGCTTGCGATGCAACATCGAAACGTTGCTTCCTTTCGCTACAAACCCTGTAAGGGTCTCTGTCAGAAGGGCCGAGACTTTATCAGCTTCAGCTTTGCTTGGGAAGCCCCCAAACACACAACTTCCAGTTCCGGTGAGTTTTGCCTCGGTAAAATTACCTAACAAATTCAATGCGTTACGTACCTCTGGATAACGCCTTGCTACCACCGGCAAGCAGTCATTTCGACTGTTTCCCTTGGGAACGGGGCGCACTTTAATGGGAGGAGTGTTACGTGTCAACAACGGATCTGAAAAAATTTCTGCCGTACTTACAGAGACTTGCGGCACCAGCACGAGATACCAGGGTTCCTCCGGGTCGACAGGGGTCAGTTTCTCGCCCACGCCCTCGGCGAAAGCCGCATGGCCGCGCACGAAAACCGGGACATCGGCGCCCAGCGTCAAGCCCAGCGCGGCCAGCCGATCCTCGTCCCAACCCAGTTGCCAGAGGTGATTGAGGCCGAGCAGGGTGGTGGCGGCATTCGAACTGCCGCCGCCGATGCCGCCGCCCATGGGCAGGACTTTATCGATCCAGATATCAATACCGAGCGAGCAGCCGGATTGCGCCTGAAGTTTTTTCGCGGCCTTGACGATCAAGTTACTGTCGTGGGGGACGCCTTCGAACTCGGTGTGCAGGCAAATGACACCGTCGTCGCGCACGGCAAAGGTGATTTCGTCGCCGTAGTCGAGAAATTGAAACAGCGTCTGTAGCTCATGGTAGCCGTCTTCACGGCGACCCAGAATGTGCAGCATCAAATTGAGTTTGGCCGGCGACGGCAGGGTCAGGCGATTGGCTGGCATGTCATTGCCCCAATTTGCGTGGTTGCCAGGCCTTGATCACCAGCGTGACATCCAGGTCGGTGCCGTGCAGTTTGATCCGCTCGGGCAACCAGTAACCATTCTGCTCGGTGTAGGCCGTGTACTCGACCTGCCAGCCGTCCTGTTCGAGGTTAGCCAGGCGGCTGTCGCCATCGAGCGTCAGGCGGCTTTTGCTGTCCGGTGCGGGGAGCCCGCGGACCCACCAGGCCAGGTTGGAAACCGGCAGCTTCCAGCCCAGCTGTTCTTCAAGCAGGGCATCCGGGGAAGGCGCTTCGTAGCGTCCCTGGTTAGCGACCTCCAGGGAAACCTTGCCCGGACGCCCGGTCAGGCGCGCTGCACCGCGACCCAATGGGCCCGAGAGGCGGATGTCGTAGTATTCCTGGCGTTGCAGCCAGAACAGCGTGCCGCTGCCGGAATCCTTGGGCGCGCGGATGCCGATCTTGCCGTCGATCTGCCAGCCATCAAGACTCGCAAGTTGCAGTTTGTGCTCGCGCCATTGCGCTGGGTTGCCGTGGCCCACGACCGATTCGCGGGCAGTGAAACCCGCACAGCCGGCGAGCAGGGCGATAAAACTGAATACGATGAGGTGGCGCAAAAACATAATCTTAAAGAGTCTCTGATCCGGTCAGGCGCTTGATGGTACTGCGCAGGGTAGGGCTGTCGGGCTGATCCTTGAGGAACTTGCCCCAGATTTGCCGCGCTTCGCGTTGCTTGCCATTGGCCCACAGGACTTCACCGAGGTGGGCGGCGACTTCCTGGTCGGGGAAGCGCTCCAGGGCCTGGCGCAGCAGGCGCTCGGCTTCGTCGAGATTGCCCATGCGGTAGTTCACCCAGCCGAGGCTGTCGAGAACCGCCGGGTCTTCCGGAGTGATCCGGTGCGCTTGCTCGATCAGCGCCTTGGCTTCGGCGTACCGCGTCGTGCGGTCAGACAGGGTATAACCGAGGGCGTTCAATGCCATGGCATTGTCTGGATCGCGCTTGATGATCAGGCGCAGGTCTTTTTCCATTTGTGCCAGGTCATTGCGTTTTTCCGCCTGCATGGCACGGGTATAGAGCAGATTCAGGTCGTCCGGGTATTTTTGCAGCGCTTGCTCCAGGACTTTCCAGGCCTTGTCCCCCTGTTTGTTGGCGGACAGGGTTTCGGCTTCGATCAGGTACAACTGGATCGCATAATCCGGTTGCTCATCGCGCTCTGCCGCCAGCTTGCGCTGGGCTTCGGCAGTCTTGCCGTTATTCATCAGAATGTCGGCCTGACGCAGTTGTGCAGGCAAATAGTCGTTACCCGGGCCGACCTGGTCGTACTCGATCAGCGCGCCTTGGGGATCGTTACGTTCTTCAGCAATGCGCCCAAGGTTCAGGTGCGCCGAGTCGACATGGCTGTCACGGGCGATCAGGTCTTCAAGGTAGCCCTTGGCCTCGTCCCAGGCTTTGGCCTCCAGGCAGACGAGCGCCAGGGAATAACGCAGGTCGTCGTCTTCGGGGTATTGCTGCACCAGGCTTGAGAACTCGGCCTTGGCATCATCCATGCGGTCCTGTTCAACCAGCATGCGCGCGTAAGTCAGGCGAAGGCGCTTGTCATCCGGATACTTCTTGATGCCTTTTTGCAGCAGGGGCAAGGCTTCGTCGCCGCGATCAAGGGACTGCAGCAAGCGTGCGCGCAGCAGGATGGGGGCGATTTCTCCATCGTCCGGCGGATTGTCTTCCAGCAGGGTCAGTGCGCCTTTGGTGTCGCCATCCTGTTGCAGCAGCAAAGCCTTGCCGAAAATCAGCTGGCCGTTGTTCGGGTGGCGCTGCAGCAAACGGTCAAAACTTTTCATCAGGCCATTGCGCGTGTCCTGGTCGGTATCGGCCGCGGACAGAGCGAGGAAGTCGAAATGGGTATCGCCCTTGCCCTGCAGCACTTTCTCCATGTAGACCATGGAATCGTCATAGCGCCCGGCGCGTGCCAACTGCACGGCGGCGGCCCGCTGGGCCTCAAGGTCGTCCGGCGCGTTTTTGGCCCAGATCAGTGCCGTGTCCAGGGCGGCCTGGTCGGCGCCCAGGTACTCGGCAATGCGGAATGCCCGCTCGGAGATGCCCGGATCCTGGGTATTGATGGCCTGGGTCACGTAGTTGTCCAGGGCGATGTCGAAACGATTGCGCTGGCCAGCCAGCTCCGCACTCAGCAGGCTGAAGACGGTGTCTTCGCTGAATGAACTGTAGACCTTGGGCTTTTCAGGGGCCGGGGTGGAGTCTTCGACCGGCGACGGGTCATCCGTCGACACGGGAGCCAAGGCCTGGCAGCCGCTGAGAAAGACGAGGGCGAGGAGCAACGCGGAAGATCTATTCATATAGGAAGAGGACGACTAACCTGCGGTCGGATCATCATGACACAAGCCTTCGGTCAAACATAACCGGCCCCGGCAATTTACCGTCACACCCCATGCCCGGCCCCACCCTGTAGGAGCTGCCGCAGGCTGCGATCTTTTGATTTTGCTTTTTCAAGATCAAAAGATCGCAGCCTGCGGCAGCTCCTACAAAGGCTGAAACGAGAATGGATCGCAGGTCGGGATACCGCCTACCAGGCCAATAGATATCGAGTAGTTGTTCTGAATCTGGCGAAGTAGGACAATTGCCGGCTTCACGTCACCACCAGCGACTTTGAATGGCCTTCCTTGCACTCGGTATTAACCACAAGACTGCTTCAGTAGACGTCCGCGAGCGCGTGGCCTTTACCCCTGAACAGCTGGTCGAGGCCTTGCAGCAGCTCTGCCGACTCACCGACAGCCGCGAAGCTGCGATCCTCTCCACCTGCAATCGCAGCGAACTCTATATAGAGCAGGATCACCTGTCGGCGGATACCGTGCTGCGCTGGCTGGCCGAATATCATCATTTGAGCCTCGATGAGCTGCGTGCGAGCGCTTATGTGCACGAAGACGATGCGGCAGTTCGTCACATGATGCGAGTCGCCTCCGGGCTTGATTCGCTGGTGTTGGGCGAGCCGCAGATCCTCGGCCAGATGAAGTCGGCCTACGCCGTGGCTCGCGAGGCCGGCACCGTCGGACCGTTACTCGGGCGCTTGTTCCAGGCGACGTTCAATGCGGCCAAGCAAGTGCGCACCGACACCGCCATTGGCGAGAACCCGGTGTCCGTGGCGTTTGCCGCGGTCAGCCTGGCCAAACAGATTTTCAGTGACCTGCAACGTAGCCAGGCCTTGCTGATCGGTGCCGGCGAGACCATTACACTGGTCGCCCGCCATCTGCACGACCTGGGTGTGAAGCGTATCGTGGTGGCCAACCGCACGCTGGAGCGCGCGAGTATTCTGGCCGAGCAGTTTGGCGCCCATGCGGTGCTGCTATCGGACATTCCAGCAGAGTTGGTGCGCAGCGACATTGTCATCAGTTCCACGGCGAGTCAGTTGCCGATCCTTGGCAAAGGTGCTGTTGAGAGCGCCTTGAAACTGCGCAAGCACAAACCGATCTTCATGGTCGATATTGCCGTTCCGCGGGATATCGAGCCAGAAGTCGGCGAATTGGACGACGTATACCTCTACAGCGTCGACGATCTCCACGAAGTGGTCGCCGAGAACCTCAAGAGTCGCCAGGGTGCAGCCCAGGCGGCGGAAGAGATGGTCTCGGTGGGCGCCGAAGACTTCATGGTGCGCCTGCGTGAGTTGGCGGCGGTGGACGTGCTCAAGGCCTATCGTCAACAGAGCGAGCGCCTGCGCGACGAAGAATTGCAAAAGGCCCAGCGTCTGCTGGCCAATGGCAGCAGCCCCGAGGAGGTGCTGGTGCAACTGGCACGCGGCCTGACCAATAAACTCTTGCACGCACCGAGCGTGCAATTGAAAAAGCTCTCTGCCGAAGGTCGCCTCGATGCGCTGGCGATGGCCCAGGAACTCTTTGCCCTCGGTGAGGGCTCATCGGAAAGCTTTTCGGATAAGAAACCGCAATGAAAGCGTCACTGCTCAATAAGCTGGACATCCTCCAGGACCGTTTCGAGGAATTGACCGCCTTGCTTGGCGATGGCGAGGTCATTTCCGATCAGAACAAGTTCCGTGCCTATTCCAAGGAATACGCGGAAGTCGAGCCGATCGTCGAAACCTACAAACAGTTGCTCAAGGTGCAGGGTGACCTCGAAGGCGCCCAGGCGCTGCTCAAGGATAGCGACCCGGACATGCGCGAGATGGCCGTGGAAGAAGTCCGCGAAGCCAAGGAGCGCCTGGTCGAGCTCGAAGCCAACCTGCAACGCATGTTGCTGCCCAAGGACCCGAATGACGGGCGCAACGTATTCCTCGAAATCCGCGCCGGCACCGGCGGTGACGAGGCGGCGATTTTCTCTGGCGACTTGTTCCGCATGTACTCGCGTTACGCCGAGCGTCGCGGCTGGCGGGTGGAGATCCTCTCGGAAAACGAGGGTGAACACGGCGGCTATAAGGAAGTGATTGCGCGAGTCGAAGGCGACAACGTCTATGGCAAGCTGAAGTTCGAGTCCGGCGCCCACCGCGTGCAACGGGTGCCGGCGACCGAGTCCCAGGGACGCATCCACACGTCGGCCTGCACCGTGGCGGTGTTGCCCGAGCCGGACGAGCAGGAAGCGATCGAGATCAACCCGGCAGACCTGCGCATCGATACCTACCGCTCCTCCGGTGCGGGCGGTCAGCACGTGAACAAGACCGATTCGGCGATCCGCATCACACACTTGCCGTCCGGTATTGTCGTGGAGTGCCAGGAAGAGCGTTCGCAGCACAAGAACCGTGCGCGGGCGATGTCCTGGCTGTCGGCCAAGCTCAATGACCAGCAAACCAGTGCCGCCGCCAATGCCATCGCCAGTGAGCGCAAGCTGCTGGTGGGCTCGGGGGACCGCTCCGAACGTATCCGTACCTACAACTTTGCCCAGGGCCGGGTGACCGACCACCGGGTGAACCTGACGCTGTATTCGCTCGACGAAATCCTCGCCGGGGGCGTCGATGCCGTGATCGAGCCGTTGCTGGCCGAGTACCAGGCCGATCAACTGGCCGCGATAGGTGAGTAAATGACGATCATTGCCAGTTTGTTGCGTGCAGCCGATCTGCCCGACTCGCCCACGGCGCGCCTGGATGCCGAACTGTTGCTGGCGGCTGCGCTGGGCAAGTCCCGCAGCTTCCTGCACACCTGGCCGGAACGCATCGTGCCGAGCGAAGCGGCGTTGACCTTCGCCGAGTATTTGCAGCGCCGCCGCAGCGGTGAACCGGTGGCGTACATTCTTGGCCAGCAAGGTTTCTGGAAGCTCGACCTGGAAGTTGCGCCGCACACGCTGATCCCGCGGCCAGACACCGAGTTGCTGGTGGAGGCCGCGTTGGAGCTGTTGCCGGCCACCCCCGCCAACGTACTCGACCTGGGCACTGGCAGTGGCGCGATTGCCTTGGCCCTGGCCAGCGAGCGTCCGGCCTGGAGCGTCACTGCCGTGGATCGCGTGCTGGAAGCCGTAGCCCTGGCCGAACGCAATCGCCAACGCCTGCATCTGAATAACGCCAAGGTACTGAGCAGCCATTGGTTCAGCGCCCTGGAAGGTCAACGTTTTCAACTGATCATCAGTAACCCGCCCTACATTGCAGCCACCGACCCGCACCTGGTCGAGGGCGATGTGCGTTTTGAACCGGCCAGCGCCCTGGTGGCCGGTGTCGACGGGCTTGATGATCTGCGTCTGATCGTCGCCCAGGCGCCGGACCATCTCGACACGGGCGGCTGGCTGATGCTCGAGCATGGTTACGATCAGGCCGAGGCCGTCCGCGATTTGCTGTTGACCCGCGGTTTCGAGCAAGTTCACAGCCGCACCGATCTGGGCGGTCACCAACGCATCAGTCTGGGGCGCCTGCCGTGCTGAATGATCAGGAGTTGCTGCGTTACAGTCGGCAGATTCTGCTGCAACACATCGATATCGACGGCCAGTTGCGGCTCAAGGACAGCCGAGTATTGATCGTCGGCCTCGGTGGCCTTGGTGCGCCGGTGGCGCTGTACCTCGCCGCCGCAGGGGTTGGCGAATTACATCTGGCGGATTTCGACACGGTCGACCTGACCAACTTGCAGCGCCAGATCATTCACGACACCGACAGCGTCGGCATGGGCAAAGTCGATTCGGCAATCAAGCGCCTGACGGCGATCAACCCCGAAATCCGCTTGATCGCTCATCGTGCAGCGCTCGATGAAGATTCCCTGGCCGCTACTGTCGCCGCCGTAGACCTGGTCCTGGATTGCTCGGACAATTTCTCCACCCGTGAAGCGGTCAACGCGGCTTGCGTGAGCGCCAGCAAGCCGCTGGTCAGCGGCGCGGCGATTCGCCTTGAAGGGCAATTGTCGGTGTTCGATCCGCGTCGAGCAGAAAGCCCGTGCTACCACTGTCTATATGGGCACGGCAGCGAAGCTGAATTGACCTGCAGTGAGGCCGGGGTGGTCGGGCCGTTGGTGGGATTGGTCGGCAGCCTGCAAGCGCTTGAAGCGTTGAAGTTGCTGGCCGGATTCGGCGAGCCGCTGGTAGGGCGCCTGCTGCTGATCGACGCCTTGGGTTCGCGCTTTCGCGAATTGCGAGTCAAGCGAGATCCGGGTTGCAGCGTCTGTGGGCCCAAGCATGCGTGAAGCGCCGATTGGCGTATTCGACTCCGGTGTCGGCGGGCTTTCGGTGCTAGCCGAGATCCAGCGTTTGTTGCCTGACGAATCCCTGTTGTATGTCGCCGATTGCGGGAACATTCCCTACGGCGAGAAAACCCCGGAATTTATCCAGCAGCGTTGCAGCGTCATGGCCGAGTTTTTTCAACGCCAGGGCGCCAAGGCCCTTGTCCTGGCCTGCAACACCGCCACTGTCGCCGGTGTTGCCGACTTGCGTCGCGATTACCCGCAATGGCCCATCGTCGGCATGGAGCCCGCCGTCAAGCCGGCCGCTGCCGCTACCCGCAGTGGCGTGGTCGGAGTGCTGGCCACGACGGGAACCCTGCAGAGCGCCAAGTTCGCCGCGTTGCTCGACCGCTTCGCCACCGACGTTCGAGTGATCACCCAACCTTGCCCGGGGTTGGTCGAGTTGATCGAAAAAGGCGACTTGCACAGTCCCGTCCTGCACCAGCTGCTGGAGCGTTACGTCCAGCCGCTGCTTGCCGAGGGTGCCGACACCATCATCCTGGGCTGCACCCATTACCCTTTCCTCAAGCCCTTGCTCAAACAGATGATCCCCGACGACATCAGCCTGATCGATACAGGTGCGGCGGTTGCGCGTCAGCTTCAGCGCTTGCTCGCCGAGCGCGAATTACTGGCCGCCGGGCCTGCTCGTGCTGCGCAATTCTGGACGAGCGCCGATCCTGTTCATTTCACAAATATATTGCCGATACTGTGGAATAACGCTGGTGTTGTGCGAAGCTTTGAAGAGTAAGCAAATTCTGGGCAGAGGAAGAATTTGGGCTGAACTTCTGAATAACCGTCGACTTCTATAGCTGTGAACGTAGATCAATAAAATACCGAACGTAATCGTTGGGATAAGGATGTTTCTATGAAGCGACTATTTTGTTTGGCCGCGATTGCGGCTGCATTGATGGGGCACAGTTTCACTGCGCAAGCAGCAGGCGTGGAGTTCGGAGTCGGTCAGACCGGCGAATCAACCATGACTTATCGATTGGGCATGCAATTCGATTGGGACAAGAGTTGGTGGCAGAGCGACGTGGGTCGTTTAACCGGTTACTGGAGCGGCGCCTACACCTATTGGGATGGCGACGAGACCACCAGCAATCACAGCCTTTCATTTTCGCCAGTGTTTGTTTACGAGTTCGCCGGTCAGAGCGTTAAGCCTTACGTCGAGCTCGGGTTTGGCGTGGCGGTGTTCGCCAGTACTGAAGTCGAAAGCAATGAACTGGGCAGCGCGTTTCAGTTCGAGGATCGCTTAGGTGTGGGCCTGCGCTTTGCCGGTGGGCATGAAGTCGGAATTCGCGCGACGCACTATTCCAATGCCGGGATTACCAGCCCGAACGATGGTATAGAAAGTTACGCGCTGCATTACACGATGCCGTTGTAAGGATCACTGTCTGAGCAACATACCCTGTGGGAGCTAGCCTGCTGGCTCCCACATTGAGTTTCAGCGATACGCCGTCGAAATCCCTTGGCGCTCTTCGATGCATTCCGCCGCCCCCATCTCGAATTCCCTGCAGATCAGCGGGCGTTTTTCGTAGATGGTGCACATCATCGTGTTGCGATCCAGCGCGGCACACCAGCCGTCGTCCAGGCGCAACATGACCTCTCCACCCCAGTCATCGGTGTCGATGAATCGCTCGGGCACGCCGGTATCGGTGATCAGCATGACTTCGAGCTGGCAGCAGCAGGCTGCACAAGTCGAGCAGGTCACCGCGGGGGTGGCGATTTGTAGGTGAGGGATGTTTTTCATGGCGCGCAGTGTAAGGCAGTCAGCCGGCACCGTGTGAAAGCTCTGACGGACGCTCAGTCGCTGGCATCCGCTGCAAGTCTTTCGATCACAACTGATCCATGATTGGCGGGCTGCTGCGAACCATGCGTTTGCCAATCGCCAGCTTCGTCCGGTCGAGCATTTTCGGTAGCGGCCATAGGGTGGACATGAGCATCCCCGGCAGCGCGATCTCCAGTGGTCGGCTCCTGATTTCGTGGAAGATGTGCTGCGCAGCTTTCCCTGCCTTCCAGGAGAGTGGCATGGGTAAATCATTTTTCCCGTTCAGTGTCGTCTGGACGAACCCGGGATTGACCATTGTGACTTCGATCCCTTCCGGTGCGAGGTCGATGCGCAGGGATTCGAACAGGTAACGCATCCCGGCTTTCGAGCCGCGATAAGTTTCGGCGCGGGGCAGTGGCAGGTAAGTCACCGAGCTGGCCAGGCCCACCAGGTGCGGTGCGGTACCAGCGCGCAGCAATGGCAACGCGGCTTCGATGCAGAAGCTGCTGGCGAGCAGGTTGGTGCGCACCACATGCTCGATGATCGAGGCGTCGAACTGCTTGCCATCCACGTATTCGCAGGTGCCCGCGTTAAGGATCACGGTGTCCAGAGAGCCCCAGTCCCGAGCAATCCGTTCGCCGATTTCACGTACTGTCTGGCTGTTGGTCAAGTCACCAGCGACCACCAATACTTTTCCGGGGTAACGCAGGGACAAGACTTTCAGTGGGGCCAGCGAGCGGGCGCTAACAGCCAGGTGGGCACCGCTCTTGAGTATTTCTTCAGCCAGCGCGGCGCCAATGCCGTTACTCGCACCGGTCAACCAGTATCGTCGTGGAGGGGTAAGATTCATCCCATTCTCCTTTGCAGAAAGCCAGTCGCCCGGCCAAATTCCATCTGGTGTTCATAGAGACGCTGCAGGAGGTTATTCATGGAGGCTCCCGGCAGTCTGCCGCGACGGCAGATTCTTGAAGGCAGCCAGGGCGCGGGCGCGGGAGGTGCTCAGGTCGACGATCGGCGCCGGATAACCTGCCACGCCGAACAAACCGCCAAGATGCGCCGGGTTATGCACAGCCTTTTTATCGAGCCCCGACAGTTGCGGGAGCCAGTGCTTGATGAACAAGCCTTCGGCGTCGAATTTTTCCGACTGGCTCAGCGGGTTGAAGATACGGAAATAAGGCGCCGAATCGGTGCCGGTGGACGAACTCCATTGCCAGCCGCCGTTGTTCGCGGCCAGGTCGCCGTCGATCAGGTGGCGCATGAAAAAGCGTTCGCCCTCGCGCCAGTCGATCAGCAGGTTCTTGGTCAGGAACATCGCCACCACCATGCGCAGGCGATTGTGCATCCAGCCGGTTTCCAGCAGTTGGCGCATGGCTGCGTCGATGATCGGCAAACCGGTGCGGCCCTGCTGCCAGGCGGCCAGTTCTTCAGGGGCGTTGCGCCACGCCAGGGCTTCGGTTTCCGGGCGAAAGGCACGGTGACGAGAAACCCGCGGGTAGCCCACCAGGATGTGTTTGTAGAACTCGCGCCACAGCAGTTCATTGATCCAGGTGATGGCGCCGACCTTGCCGCTTTCGAACTCGCCCTGGTTGCTTTGCAGCGCGGCATGCAGGCACTGGCGGGGCGAAATCACCCCGGCGGCCAGATAGGCCGAGAGCTGGCTGGTGCCGGGTTTTGCCGGAAAGTCGCGCTCGCTCTGGTAGTAGTCGATCTGTATGTCGGTAAAACTGTCGAGACGGCGCCGGGCTTCGTCTTCACCGGCCGGCCACAGCTCACGCAGGCTCTCCGGGGGGGCGTCGAACCCTTCGACCTGCGTCGGGATGGCGTCGCTGGCAATATTCAGTGCGGTTTGCGCCAGTGGTGTGCGTACCAGGCTGGGCAGTGAATGATGCAGTCGTTCATAACAGACTTTGCGGAACTGACTGAAGACCTGAAAGTAACTACCGGTTTTGGTCAGCACACTGCCGGGCTTGAATAGCAGTTGGTCGAGATAGTCATGGACCTCGATGCCTTCGGCTTTCAGGGCCTGGGCTACCGCTGCATCGCGGCGGGTTTCGTGGATGCCGTATTCCTCGTTGAGATGCACCGCATCGATCTGCAATTGCCGGCACAACTCGAGCAGCACTGCCGGTGCGTCATCCCAGCGTGGGGCATGGCGGATCAGCAGGGGAATGTTCAACTGGCCCAGCGCACCACTCAACGCCTGCAGGTTGCGCAGCCAGAAGTCCACTTTGCAGGGGGCATCATCATGTTCGCGCCATTGCTCCGGGCTCAATAGATACACCGCCACGGTCGGGCCACGGGCTGCCGCGGCCGAGAGGGCGGTGTTGTCATGCAGGCGCAGGTCGCTGCGCAGCCAGATCAATTGCATTGTTGTGTTCGCCCGTTTCATTGAACAAACGCCATTAGATGAGCCCGCGTTGAACGAGTGCCTGGTGCGCCGCCAAGGGGCTGTCGGCCAGGTACAGGTCACTGATTTCGGAAGTTATTGCGCACAACTCGGTGTGGTGGATGCACACCGTCGCTCCGACGATCATTTTTGGGCAACTGAGGCTGTTTAAAAGTTTCGGCAATGTTGAAAGTTTTATGGCTTTGCTGGAATAAAGCAGTACGCCCCGTGCTTGCAGAAGATCGACAGCCAGCGCAAGTTCACCGGCGGGCAATGGCCAGTCAAACACTTGCACCGGGCAATCGGCACTGCTGATCAACCAGGCCGTGAGCCACACGTGAGGTTCGAGTGGCAGATCCGATTGATTGATCAGCAGCAGTGGCGCGCCGTGTAACTGGCGGTTGTTGTGGTAGAGGCGCGCGCCAAATTTGCTTCTGAGCCAGGAGTAAAAAAATCCTCGCTCCATTTGCGTGCCGAACTGGCCTTGCCAGCGTTGTTCCAGCTCCGCCAGCAGGGGCATGAGTAACTGCTCGCACAGGGTGCGCGGCGGGTACAACGCCATGGCTTGGTTGATGGTGTCGTCCAGGGGGCGTTCGGTCAGCTGCGTGACGGCGGTGAACAGGGTATTGCGCAACACTTGCCAATCGTTTTCAACGAGTTCGCTGAAAGCCTGCGGCGTGTCGAGCAGTTGCTTGACCTGGCTGACGGCCACGCCGCGGTTGAGCCAGGTGAGAATCGTCAGAATACGTTGGACATGTTCAGCCGAGAACAGCCGGTGCCCCTTGGGCGTGCGGTGCGGCACGATCAGGCCGTAACGACGTTCCCAGGCTCGCAGTGTCACGGCGTTCACCCCAGTCTGCCGGGCAACTTCGCGAATCGGCAGCCAGCCATCATCCAGGGCCTTCTTGAAGTCGGCACCAAAGTCTTCGCTGGCGCTGCTGTCGAGTCGGGATTTCATTAGATTGCATTTCGCAGGCTGAGATTTTCCGGGTGAGGTTGCAGGTACGCCTGCTGATCGATGTACGGGTCGGGATGCTGGCGAAAGTGATGCTTGAGCAACGTCAGCGGCACCACCAGCGGCACGATGCCTTGGCGGTATTGCCCGATGAGGTTTTGCACCTCTTTCTTGTCCTCGGCGCTGATGGCTTTTTTCAGGTAACCGCAGAGGTGCTGCAAGACATTGGTGTGGGTGCGGCGGGTTGCGCATTGCTTCAGGGCCGCCATCAACAGGCTGAAGTAGCGTGGTCCGAGCTCTTTCGGGTCGGTCTGCCCCATGTTGCCCAGCAAATTGCCGAGCGTTTTGTATTGCACCGGGTTGTGGGCCATCAGCAGGTACTTGTAGCGCGAGTGAAATGTTGTCAATCCACGGCGACTCAGGCCTTCGTGCAACAACTGTTGCCAGGCGCTGTAGGCGAATACACGTGTGATAAAGTTTTCTCGCAGCACCGGGTCGTTCAGCCGACCGTCTTCTTCCACCGGCAAGTCTCCTTGCTGGGCACAGAACGCTTGGGCGTAGATGCCCCGTCCACCACCCTTCTGCGGTGCGCCATTGACGTGGTAGACCTTGACCCGCTCCAGGCCGCAGGAAGGGGATTGCTGCATGAAGATGTAACCGCAGATATCGTCAAGTTCCGCCGCCATGTGCCGACCATAGTCCGCCAGCGGCCGGGTGACGTTGATCTCGCGGTCGACAGTGCCGACGGCCTGAGGTGCGTCCGCATCCCCTACCAGGCGGATTGGCTGGCGCGGAGTACCCAGGCCAATGGCGACTTCAGGGCAGATCGGGACAAAATCGAAATAGTCGCTGAGGACCTGGCTGCACAGGCGCGATGCCTTGTGCCCGCCGTTGTAGCGCACGTCAAAACCCATCAGGCAGGCGCTGATGGCGATTTTCGGTTTGGCAGGGGGCAGGGGCATCGAACACCTCGGAATCTAAAACTGTACAGGGCTGAAAGTCTGTACAACATAGGTTCATCATAGATTCAAAGGTGTACAAGTCAAATTGTTTGTATAGGTTTTTCATCAGCTCCTACAGTTACCAGCCATCAGCTCGGATTGATGCAGTTCACTGCAAGTGTGCATGCAGGCGTCGGGCGGCTTCCTGGCCGCTGAGCCAGGCACCTTCGACGCGTCCGGAAAGGCACCAGTCGCCGCACGCATACAGCCCCAGGTCCGCATCGGCCAGGGTGCCCCACTCATGGCTGCTGGCAGGGCGGGCATAGAGCCAGCGGTGGGCCAGGCTGAAGCTGGGCGCGGGCATGGCATCGTGCAACAACTCGGCGAACGCGCCGTGCAATTGCTCGATCACTGCTTCTTTGGGCAAGTCGATATGCTGGCGACTCCAGGTACTGTTGGCGTGCAGCACCCAGGTGTCGAGGGTGTTGTCGCGCCCTGGTTTGCTGCGATTACGAGCCAGCCAGTCAATCGGACTGTCCTGCACGAAGCAGCCTTCCATTGGTGTTTCCAGGGGCGTCTCGAACGCCAGTGCAACGGCCCAGGTAGGGTCCATTTTTACCCCGGCGGCGGCGCCAGCGAGTTTTGGCGCGGAGGCCAGCAGCGCGGTTGCCTGGGGTGCCGGGGTGGCGATGACCACATGGCTGAACGGACCATGGGTGAAGCCTTCGGCATCCTGCAGGTGCCAGTGTTCTTCGCCGCGATACACCTCGGTGATCCGGCAGGCGAAATGCACTTCCAGGTCGCCCAGCAGGGATCGGGTGATGGCGCTCATCCGCGGGGTGCCAACCCAGCGCGTCTGCTCGTCCGGCGACAGATCGAGCCGGCCACCATGGAAGGTGTATAGCTGCGGTGTCCATTCGGCGACCCAGCCACGGGCCTGCCAGCGCTGGACTTCGGTGACAAAACGACGGTCGCGGGCGGTGAAATATTGCGCGCCCATGTCCAGGGCACCCGCATCGCTGCGCTTGCTCGACATGCGTCCGCCACTGCCGCGGCTTTTATCGAAAAGTTGCACGACATACCCCAGGTCGGTCAGGGCTTGTGCGGCTGAGAGTCCGGCAATGCCGGTGCCGATGATTGCGATAGGTACAGTCATAAGGGCCTCGTTTACCTGTCTGTACAGACTACGCCGGGGTTGAAACCTGTACAATATTGTTTTTTGGTATAACTTTCAGCGTTCTCGTTCTGACAGCTTGGCCTATTGTTAAACACAGAGCCTACCCGATACCAAAAGATCCCTTGCTTATAAAAATAGACTAGTGATCAGGGTAAAACGCCACGCGAGGAAGAAGTCATGCACATATTGCTGACCGGCGGTACTGGTTTGATAGGACGTCAGCTCTGCCGGCACTGGTTGAGTCAAGGGCATCGCCTTACCGTCTGGAGCCGCACGCCTGCAAAGGTCGCCAAGATCTGTGGCGCCCAAGTGCGCGGCATCGGGCGGCTTGAAGAAATCGGACAAGACCCGCTCGACGCCATCGTCAATCTGGCCGGTGCCCCCATTGCCGATCGCCCATGGACCCACAAACGCAAAGCCCTGTTGTGGAGTAGCCGCATCACCCTGACTGAAACCCTGCTGGCATGGCTCGAAAGCCGTGAACAGAAGCCGCCGGTCCTGATTTCTGGGTCCGCGGTCGGTTGGTATGGCGATGGCGGTGAGCGCGAACTGACTGAGGATTCACCACCGGTCATCGATGACTTTGCCAGTCAGTTATGCATTGCCTGGGAGGAAACTGCCCAGCGCGCCGAAGGTTTGGGCATTCGCGTGATTTTCATTCGTACCGGGCTGGTGTTGTCGGCAGAGGGCGGCTTTTTGTCACGTCTGTTGATACCGTTCAAACTGGGGCTGGGCGGGCCTATCGGCAGTGGCCGGCAGTGGATGCCGTGGATCCATATCAACGATCAAATCGCCCTGATTGATTTTCTTCTGCACCGGCAAAGCGCCAGTGGTCCTTATAATGCCTGCGCGCCCAAACCGGTGCGCAACCGAGAGTTCGCCAAGACGTTGGGCAGCGTGCTGCACCGCCCGACGTTCATGCCCATGCCGGCCCTGGCATTAAAGGTAGGCCTGGGTGAATTGTCATTGTTGTTGCTGGGCGGCCAGAAGGCAGTACCGGCTCGCTTGCTGGAAGCGGGATTCACTTTCCAGTTCACTGATTTGCGCGCGGCCCTGGACGACCTTTCCAGCCGCCTTTGAAATAGGACGTTGCATGACCGATCACGCGTTGCTTCTGGTCAACCTGGGCTCACCGGCCTCCACTTCGGTGGCGGATGTGCGCAGTTACCTCAATCAATTTTTGATGGACCCGTATGTGATCGACCTGGCATGGCCGGTGCGACGCTTGCTGGTTTCGCTGATCCTGATCAAGCGCCCCGAGCAGTCGGCGCATGCCTACGCGTCGATCTGGTGGGACGAGGGTTCGCCATTGGTGGTTCTCAGCCGTCGCCTGCAGCAGGTCATGACTGAGCAGTGGCATCACGGCCCGGTGGAATTGGCGATGCGTTATGGCGAGCCATCGATTGAATCGACGTTGGTACGCCTGGCGGCCCAGGGTCACAGGAAGATCACTCTCGCACCCCTTTATCCACAGTTCGCCGACAGCACCGTGACCACGGTGATCGAGGAGGCCAAGCGAGTGGTGCGCGAGAAGCGGCTGGATGTGCAGTTTTCGATTCTCCAGCCGTTCTACGATCAACCGGAATACCTCAACGCGCTGGTGGCCAGCGCCAAGCCGTATTTGCTGCAGGGTTACGATCACCTGTTGTTGAGCTTCCATGGATTACCGGAGCGGCACCTGAGCAAGATCGACCCTACCGGTCACCATTGCTTCAAAAGCGCTGATTGCTGCCAGACCGCTTCGCCAGAAGTTTTGGCGACCTGCTACCGCGCCCAATGCCTGCGCACGGCATCCGAATTCGCCAAACGCATGGGATTGCCGGACGGCAAATGGTCGGTGTCGTTCCAGTCGCGCCTTGGGCGCGCCAAGTGGATTGAACCCTACACCGAGGCTCGCCTGGATGAGCTTGGCAAAAGCGGCGTGAAAAAGGTGCTGGTGATGTGCCCGGCGTTCGTGGCCGATTGCATCGAGACGCTGGAAGAAATCGGTGATCGGGGGCTGGAGCAGTTCCGCGAAGCGGGAGGGGAGGAGTTGGTGCTGGTGCCGTGCCTCAACGATGATCCGCAGTGGGCGAAGGCGTTGAGTGCGTTGTGCGAACGAGCACCGCTGGTGCTTTAAAAGCTTCGCGAGCAGGCTCGCTCCCACAATAGATCTCCTCTGTGGGAGCGAGCCTGCTCGCGAAAGCTATTTCATCGACGGTGATGAACTCAAGCCATTACAACAGCGGATCTTGCGCTTTCTTGTGCTTCCAGCTGTCATTGCCCGGCAGGATCAGGTTCAGCGCAATCGCCACCACCGCGCACAGCGCGATGCCTTTGAGGCCGAAATCGTCCGGGCCAGTGCCCGTGCCGACCAGTACGCCGCCAATACCGAATACCAGGGTCACCGAGACGATCACCAAATTGCGTGCTTCGCCCAGGTCGATCTTGTGGCGAATCAGGGTGTTCATCCCCACGGCCGCAATCGAGCCGAACAACAGGCAAAGAATCCCGCCCATCACGGGTACCGGAATGCTTTGCAGCAGCGCACCGAATTTGCCGATGAACGCCAGGCTGATGGCGAAGATCGCCGCCCAGGTCATGATTTTCGGATTGTAGTTCTTGGTCAGCATCACCGCGCCCGTCACTTCGGCATAGGTGGTGTTGGGCGGACCGCCGAACAGGCCGGCGGCGGTGGTGGCAATGCCATCGCCCAACAGGGTGCGATGCAGGCCAGGCTTCTTCAGGTAATCGCGACCGGTCACGCTACCCACGGCGATCACGCCGCCAATGTGCTCGATGGCTGGGGCCAGGGCTACCGGAACGATGAACAGGATCGCCTGCCAGTTGAATTCTGGCGCGGTGAAGTGGGGAATGGCGAACCATGGTGCAGCGGCAATTTTCGCGGTATCGACCACGCCAAAGTAGAACGACATGGCAAACCCGACGAAGACGCCGGAAATGATCGGCACCAGGCGGAAAATGCCTTTGCCGAACACTGCGACGATCAAGGTGGTCAGCAACGCCGGCATCGAGATCAGCATCGCCGTCTGGTAATGAATCAGTTCACTACCGTCACCGGCCTTGCCCATCGCCATGTTGGCGGCGATCGGCGCCATGGCCAGGCCGATGGAGATGATCACCGGGCCAATCACCACCGGTGGCAGCAGGCGGTCGATGAAGCCGGTGCCTTTGATTTTCACTGCCAGGCCGAGGAACGTATAGACAAAACCGGCCGCCATCACGCCGCCCATGGTCGCAGCGAGGCCGAATTGGCCCTTGGCGAGAATGATCGGAGTGATGAACGCGAAGCTCGATGCCAGGAACACCGGCACCTGGCGCCCGGTGACGACCTGGAACAGAATCGTCCCCAGGCCTGCGGTGAACAGTGCCACGTTGGGGTCGAGCCCCGTGATCAGCGGCATCAACACCAGGGCGCCGAAGGCCACGAACAGCATCTGGGCGCCAGACAGCACCGTGCGCCAGAGCGGATCGTTGAACTCTTGCTGCATGCTCACGCGTCCTTCTGCTTGGTGCCGAAGATCTTGTCGCCAGCATCGCCCAGGCCCGGGATGATGTAACCGTGTTCGTTGAGTTTCTGGTCAATGGACGCGGTGTAGATGATCACGTCCGGGTGAGCTTTCTCGACCACGGCGATACCTTCTGGTGCAGCGACAAGGACCATGGCGCGAATGTCCTTGCAACCGGCTTTTTTCAGCAGGTCGATGGTGGCAACCATCGAGCCGCCGGTGGCGAGCATCGGGTCGATGATCATTGCCAGGCGTTCGTCGATTTCCGGCACCAGCTTCTCGAGGTAGGTGTGGGCTTCGAGGGTTTCCTCGTTGCGGGCCACGCCCACGGCGCTGACTTTGGCGCCCGGGATCAGGCTCAGCACGCCTTCGAGCATGCCGATACCGGCACGCAGGATCGGCACGACGGTAATTTTCTTGCCGGCGATTTTCTCGACCGACACGGTGCCGCACCAACCTTCGATATCGTAGGTTTCCAACGGCAGGTCTTTGGTGGCTTCATAGGTCAGCAGGGCGCCGACTTCCTGAGCGAGCTCGCGGAAATTCTTCGTGCTGATGTCTGCGCGGCGCATTAGGCCAAGTTTGTGACGGATCAGCGGGTGGCGGATCTCGAGGATGGGCATGGGAAAGGCTCCGGCGGCGGGCAAAAAAACCGGGCTAGATTAATCTATCCGAGGGTGATGTCCTATAGACATAGAGTACGTTAGTCCACAATCGCTTGATCTGGCCTCACTTGATGCGTACCTTTGCCGACTTTTCCGAAACTGCCCCCCCTGGAGAGCGCCATGTCCGCTGATCTCGAGCATATCCGTCAAATCATGCGAGAGGCTGACTGCCTGTACACCGAAGCTGAAGTCGAGGCGGCCATCGCCCGCATCGGTGCACAAATCAACGAACAATTGGCGGACAGCAATCCGGTGGTGTTCTGCGTGATGAACGGCGGGTTGATTTTCTCCGGCAAACTGCTCACCCATCTGCAATTCCCGCTGGAAGCCTCCTACCTGCACGCCACCCGCTATCGCAACGAAACCAGCGGCGGCGAGCTGTTCTGGAAAGCCAAGCCTGAAGTGTCGTTCATCGACCGTGACGTGCTGATCATCGACGATATCCTTGACGAAGGTCACACCCTGGGTGCCATCATCGACTTCTGCAAGCACGCTGGCGCGCGTAAAGTGCACACTGCCGTGCTGATCGACAAAGACCACGACCGCAAGGCTCGTCCGGACCTGAAGGCGGATTTCGTCGGTTTGCCTTGCATCGACCGTTACATCTTCGGCTACGGCATGGACTACAAAGGCTACTGGCGCAACGCCAACGGGATTTTTGCCGTTAAAGGAATGTAAGACATGACCTCGCCTCGCTTTCTTGACCACACCCTGTTCGCCGAATTGGCCGAGAAAGCGGCGGCCAACCCTCGTGGACGCCAGCATCACAACTTCCACCAGATGGAAGACGCCTGCCATCGCATGGCCGTGGGCTTGCAACCCTCGACGTATATCCCGCCTCATCGGCACCTGGGCGACAACAAGGCTGAAACCTTGCTGGTGCTCAAGGGGCGGCTGGGCGTATTGATCTTCGATGAGTCGGGCGCAGTCCTGAGCAAGACGGTCCTGCAGGCCGGTGGCGACTGTGTCGGCGTGGACTTGCCTACGGGCGTGTTCCACGGGCTGGTGGTGCTCGAAGCCGATAGCCTGATGTTCGAGTGCAAGGCGGGTCCCTATCGCCCGGTGGGCGAAGGTGAGTTGGCGTACTGGGCGCCACGTGAAGGCGAACCCGGTGTTGCCGAGTATCAGGCCTGGATGCGCGCACAGTTCGATTGATCACTTGGAGCTTTTCATGAACCTGTTGATCCGCTGCTGCGCCGCCCTGTTGCTGACCCTCAGCCTGCCCTTGGCCGCCGCCCCCGCGCCAATGCACGCTCAATTCCTGCCGCCGGATGACTTGGCCCTGCGTGATGCGCAACCAGAGCAGCAACAACTGCTGCAAGTCACCGAGTATTCGGTGGTGGTCGGCAGTCAGCGTCAGTCCAGCCAGCAGCCGATCCCCGTCACTTCGCCGTTGCTGATCCGCCTCAAGGGCAAATCCTTGAACAAGGGGGCGACCATCAGTCAGGTGCTGGTCAATTTCGATGGCGAAAGCAAAAGCCTGAAAAAACCGCTCTACGACGACAAGAGCAAGACGCTGACGCTTTATTACCCGCAGGCTCAATACCGGGTGATCATGGATTTGTTGCGCAACGACACGGTGTATTGCCAGTTTCTCAGCTATGCCAACGGCCACATCTGGGCCGATCTGCACACCGGGGCTGTTCGTCCGCGTTGAGCCAGGCGCCCGCGCAGGGGTAAACTGCCCGCCCCGTGAAATGTCTGCGAGCTGGAGTCGGCAATGCGTAAAGATAAGAAACAAGTGATTGGTGACGAGATCGGCGATGAGCAGATCAAGTTGTTCCTCGATTTCGAACCGGTCGACGCGACTTCTCCGTCCCTGCACAAGCTGATCAAGGCGTACCGTGGTCTGCGGATCGACGATTTCGAGCGTTTCCTGACGTTCTTCGTCGAGGCCGGTTATGACGTGAACGGCAAGGACGAGCATGGCAATGACTTCGTTGCCTTGATCCAGGATCAACGCAATGCGCCGGAATACATCGAGCTGATCGAAAAGGCCCGTGGCTGATCTATCTGTGGCGAGGGGATAAATCCCCCCGACATAAAAAAACGCCCCGCCATCAATGATGGACGGGGCGTTTTTCATGGGGTCGGATCAAGCGTAGCTTTCAGTCTCGCTGCTGGCTTCAACCAGTTCCAGGGCGACGTTGTTCTGCGTGTTGATCTTGCGATACAGCGCCGCGTCGGTTTCCAGGACTTTCTCCCGCGCCGGGAAGATCTCTGCCAGCTTGGCAGCCCATTCACCCTTGGCTTTGCCTGGGAAGCATTTTTCGATCAGTTCCAACATGATCGAAACCGTCACCGAAGCACCTGGCGAGGCGCCGAGCAGGGCGGCAAGGGAGCCGTCCTTGGCCGCGACCAGTTCGGTACCGAATTGCAGGACGCCGCCTTTTTTCGGGTCTTTCTTGATGATCTGCACCCGTTGGCCGGCCACTTCCAGGCGCCAGTCTTCGGCTTTCGCTTCGGGGTAGAAGCGACGCAGGGACTCCAGGCGCTGCTCCATCGACTGCATCACTTCGCTGACCAGGTACTTGGTCAGGTCCATGTTGTTTTTTGCCACCGCCAGCATCGGGCCGATGTTGCCAGCGCGAACCGACATCGGCAGGTCCATGAAGGAGCCGTGCTTGAGGAACTTGGTGGTGAAACCGGCGTATGGTCCGAACAGCAGGGATTTCTTGCCGTCGACGACGCGGGTGTCCAGGTGTGGGACAGACATCGGTGGCGAGCCCACGGCAGCCTGGCTGTAGACCTTGGCCTGGTGATGCTTGACCACTTCCGGGTTGTCGCAACGCAGCCATTGGCCACTGATGGGGAAACCGCCGAAGCCTTTGCTCTCTTCGATGCCCGAAGCCTGCAACAGAGGCAATGCCGCGCCACCCGCACCGAGGAAGACGAACTTGGCGTCGACTTCACGGCTGTTGCCGCTGTTGACGTCCTTGATGCTCACGGTCCAGCCGCCGTTGTTGCGCTTGAGGCCGGTTACGCGCTTGCAGTACTTGACCTGGGCATCGGGAGCGCTGGTCAGGTGCTTGAGCAGCTGGTTGGTCAGGGCGCCGAAGTTGACGTCGGTACCGTTGATCACGCGAGTGGCCGCAAGAACTTCGCCAGGATCGCGCCCCGGCATCATCAGCGGCATCCACTCGGCAATCGTGGCCTTGTCTTCGGTATATTCCATGTCGGCGAAGGCGTGGTGCTTGTGCAGTACGTTGAAGCGCTCCTTGAGGAACGACACGCCGCTCTCGCCCTGCACGAAACTCAGGTGTGGCACCGGGCTGATGAACGATTTGCACGAGCCGAACGTGCCTTTCTTGGTCAGGTATGACCAGAATTGCTTCGACACCTCGAACTGGGTGTTGATGTGCACGGCTTTCTTGATGTCGACGGTGCCATCGGCAGCCTGCGGCGTGTAGTTCAGTTCGCACAGGCCGGCGTGACCGGTACCGGCGTTGTTCCACGGGTTGGAACTCTCCGCGGCACCGGAATCCATCAGCTCGACGACTTCCAGCTTGATCGCGGGGTCGAGCTCTTTGAGCAGTACCGCGAGGGTGGCGCTCATGATGCCGGCCCCTACCAGTACTACGTCGACTGCTTCGTTATGCGCCATTTAACGCGTCTCCAAAATCTGCAGCACCAAATTGACGGCATGGCTGCCAGGAGTGACGGGGCGTGTCTGTGTTGCCCCAGGTACCCATGGCAGGATCGCCATGTCCGAATCTTCGCAATTTTTCGCAACTTCGACGGACGCTACCTGCCGGGTCTAATAAGAGTCCCATGAACTCATTTCAACGTGCGACTGGCAATTCGACTTATGGTCGATACATCCGCTTGTGCAACCAAATCCGTAGCGGACAGGCTTCAGGCCCCGGTATTCGAGGTGTACTCGGTCCTGTGTCGTTGGGCTGTACTGGACGCTAATGGTGCATATTCAGACGCAAAACTATTCATTTGCTCGCCACACTCTTGTGAAGTTGTGAAAACCCGTTTTTTTCACGCTCTTTTGAAGACGTGAACCTCAAAAAAGGGCTGTCCCAGCCTGGCACCGTGCCCGGATGATTGGCCGCCAAGGGAACCCAGGCAGGCAATACGGGCAAACAGCTCAGTGACCGAGCGTAATGACAGCTCTGCAGATTCGCGAAAAGTGGAGGTTGTGCTTGAGGAACAGCAAGCGCGCCAGCTTCACTCGATCTGTGTGGGCGGCTCTCTGTGGGCGGTGCGGGGTGCCAAAACCGAAGCATTGACGATGCTGCGAGGCCCGATCAGGAGACGTCCTTATAATCGGGGGGAGATTGTAGCGAAGAAACGCAGGGAATTGGTCGTGTTTAATGACTTTTATTAGGCGTCTGGTCAGGTCGCCATCAGGTTTTGTACCCGTGAGCGCGGTGGGTGCTGGCTGACACGCGCACTGGCAGGCAGCGGTTGGTGCAACCAGTTGAGGCGAATTTCTTCGATTTCAACCCAGCCATCGCCCATGGGCTGGAGGCTGCACTGCTTGAATGCCAGGCAGAGGCCGTTGCTGTCGAGCAGGGCAAAGCAGCGGTGCCGTGGACGTGGTGCGAACAGCGAAACGAGGAAACGCATGGCGACGTACCGTGTGGGGGGCTGTTGCAAAGAATGGCAGCGAGCCGTTACGTGCAAGTGTATGGGGGGTGACAGATGCGTGACAGGAAGGGGATTCTGAAAGTTTTGTCAGAATTTTCTGCAATGGTTGCGCTGGTTCGCTGCAGCGACGCACCGCTATACTGCGGACCTGTTAGTGCCTGATTCTGGAGAGAAGAGAATGTTGCAACGCCTGTTGTTCGGTTTGATCACTGTGACCAGCTTGACGTTGGTCGGCTGCGCCCACAGCCCGCAACAACTGAACCCGGAACCCAAGCTGACGGCTCAATTGGCGCCGGTCGGCCACGGCCAGCCGGTGGTGGTGCGAGTGGTCGACGGGCGCCCGTCGCCAACCCTGGGCACCCGTGGCGGCCTGTACCCGGAAACCAGCGCGATTACCGTGCAGGGCGCACAGATCCTGCCGAAACTGCAGGCGCAGGCTGAAGCGGCCGTGCGATTGCTGGGCTTTACTCCGACGGCGAATGCGCTGAACGCCCCACAAATCACCGTGACCCTGGCCGAATTGAAGTACCAGTCGCCGAAAGAGGGCATGTACGTGACCGAGGCAACCATTGGTGCGACGTTCCGTTCCGATGTACAGAATGCCAACCGTCGCTACAGCGGTCGTTACGGCGCGTCCCTGGACCAGCGTTTTGGCATGGCACCCAACCAGGAAACCAACACCAAGCTGGTCAGCGACGTGTTGAGCGATGCGTTGACCCGCTTGTTCAAGGATCCAACCGTGGGTCAGGTTCTCGGCGAGTAATGCGAGCCCCGTAGGAGCTGCCGAAGGTTCGGGCCGCGTTCGGACGATCTTTTGATCTTGATCTTCGGCAGTTCCAAATCCCCCAAAAGCAAAGTCAAAAGATCGTCCGAACGCGGCCCGAACCTGCGGCAGCTCCTACAAAAGGATCGCAGGCGGTCTTGAGCAAAACGGCGTTAATTGTCGGAAAGACAGGGAAGGCTGCAAGGCATTCGGTAGAATCACGGCCGCGGTCGTCGGTCGGCGTCTGCCCTACCTGTTTTGTTTGAGGTTCGTAATGTCGCTGCATTTGATGACGCTGTTTACCGCCCATCCGGCAAAATTGATCAACTTGCTGGCTTTGCTGCTGGCCTTCCCGGGCAGTTGGCTGCTGCACGCCACGCGTCGCCGCGAACAGCGCGCGATGGCCAGTCTCCAGGCGCAACGCCAGAGCAGTCCAAGTCAGGAGCCGACGCTGGATTGGGCAACCCTGCGCATGAACCGGTTTTTCTATCGCTTCGGTTTTGCCTGCATGGGGTTGGCGCTGCTGGTGTCGTGGATCAGCACCCAGGTCTGAATCTTTTTATCTGGAACAAAAACGGCGCTCGTAGGCGCCGTTCTCGTATCCAAGGTTAAAGCGGCAATGCAGCCTTCACCCGATACTGATTGCGCACCGGGTTCGCATATTGCAGCACCAGGTACGGGCGATGTTCCTCGGGGCACGCATCCAGGCGTTGCTGCCATTGTTCCTGAGCCTTGGCCAGTTCGTCGGCCGGGAACAGCTTGCTGGCGCTTGGTACCTGCAGTTGCGGGTCGGCACCTTGCCATTGGGCATAGGCCAGGTAGTGCACCGGGAACAAGCGGTAACCGCCAAGGATCTGCTTGTCCATCTCGATCGCCAATTGCTTGGTGTCTTCGAACAACTCCGTGATGGGAGCCGCAAAGTTCACGTGCACCCGGCCCTTGTAGCCGGTGATGCCCTTGGCGATGCTCACGTCATCCTCGCCCGGGGCCTTGGTGTAGCTGCCGGTGGTGGCGCGGATGTAGAGTTCGCGGGCCTTGGCCTGGTCGCACGGGTCGTACTCGTAGCTGATCGACACGGGGGTCAGGTTCAGCGAACGGATGACCTCACCGAACGGCTCGTCCTTGCGGCTCATGTGGAACATCTTCAGGATCGCCGACTCGGTGCGGTCGTCGCCGTCCTTGGCTCGGCCTTCCGCCTGGGCGATCCAGATCGAGGCGCAATCGTTGCGGATCGAATGGTTGATGTACGCCGACAGCAGTTGGTACGCCGCCATTTTCTCGCGACGTCCGGTGATCGAACGGTGCACGATGAAGCTCTTGTTCAGGCGCATGAGATCGCTGACAAAGGGCTTTTGCAGCAGATTGTCACCGATGGCGATGCGCGGGGTCGGCAGGCCGGCGTGGTACACGGCGTAATTGACGAAAGCCGGGTCCATCACGATATCGCGGTGGTTGGCGATGAACAGGTAGGCACTGCCGGACTTGAATTGCTCCACGCCGGTGTACGTCACACCGTCCGTGGCGCGCTCGATCGTGTGGTCGACGTAGTACTCGACTTTGTCCTGCAGGGTGGCCACCGACGTGATACCGGCGAACTCACGGCGTAGCCGATGAGCTATAAGGGGTTTGAGCGCCCAGCCTAAGGCGCCGGCAAAACGCGGAAAGCGGAAGTGGGTGAGGATATCTAGAAACGCCTTGTCGCCGAGCAGTCGTGCCAGCACCGCTGGGACTTCGCTATCGTCGTAAGGTCGGATGGCATCGAATTCGCCCATCATGCTCTCTTGTTAGAAACGGCTAGGGTAAGTAAAGGTTTTGATCGAAAACCAGCAGGGCACGGTCTGAAAAAGTAGCTAGACAAAAATAGCCCTGCAAATAGACCGGCGATTATACGCACAAGTCACCTGGGAGACCGCGATGCTGGAATCTGCACTGTATGAATGTCCGTATTGTGGTGAAGAAGTCGAAACGACGGTGGACTTGTCGGGCGGCGATCAGACCTATATCGAGGACTGTCAGGTATGTTGCCGGCCGATCACGTTCGTGTTGCAGGTTCACGGAGAGGATTGGTTTCTGGAAGTCTTCAGTGAAAACGAGTGAGAGGCGCCCATGCAGCGAATCTACGAACCGGAAAACCTGATGGAAGGCGAGTTGCTGCAGGGCATGCTCGCCAGCGAGGGTGTCGAGGCGCATCTGGTGGGGCGCGATCTGGTGGGCGCCACGGGTGAATTGCCGATCTTCGGCTTGCTGGGACTGGCGGTGGAAAATGACCAGGCTGAATACGCCCGAGAGCTGATCACTGCGTACAATGCTGCGCTGCCGCTGTCCGGCGATGAACCGGACAGCTTTCCCGGCACGCTGGTCTGTTAGGCTGGCGTTCGTTTGATCAAGAGTCGTGCTTCCCCATGTGTGGACGTTATGCCCTGTTTCGCTGGAATCGCGACTTCGCGACCCTGCCAGGTTTTCCGGCCGATCAGCAGGCCCAGTGGAACATTTCTCCCAACGATTCGGTACTGATGCTGCGCGCAGGCCCGGACGGGCAGCGTGAACTGGCCCGTGCCCGCTGGGGCCTGACCCCGCCGTGGCTGACCGATTTGTCCCGCACCCCGGCCCATGCGCGGGCCGAAACCGTCGCCGAACAGCCGATGTTTCGCCAGGCCTTGCGCGAGCGCCGCTGCCTGTTGCCGGCCAACGGTTTCTACGAATGGCGCGGCACCACTCGCAAGCGGCCGTACTGGCTGACACCGGGGGAGGGCTCATCGCTGTTTTTCGCCGCCATCTGGGAGGCCTATCCGGTGCAGGAACAGGTGTGGCTGAGCACGGCGGTGATCACGCAACCGGCGGCGAGTCAGCGTCGACCGTTGATTCTCGATGAAGTGGGGCAGCAAATCTGGCTCGATCCCGAAACCCCGCTGCATGCCCTGCAAGCGTTGCTCGCCAGCGAACCTGCTGCGTTGCGTGAGCGGGTGCTGGCCAACATGGTCAATGATCCGAAGCTCAATGGGCCGGAGTGTCTTACGCCGGGTTGAAAAGATCGCAGCCTGCGGCAGCTCCTGCTTTGGATGGGCGGGTGTTGTGAATTTTTTCCTGCGTCGGTGAGAGCTTTGCCTGAAAAAAACGTCTTAATTCCAGTGTATCTGGCGTCGATACATTTCCACGCCTAGGATAGGCGGCAGTTTTCATGGAGTCTTTCGATGAACAAGATTTTGGTTGTAGGTGCACTCGGCGCGGCGCTGCTGCTCGCCGGCTGCCAGTCGGTCAACACCACCAGCGGTGGCGCCGTGGGTGTTGAGCGCAAGCAATACATGTTCAGCATGCTGTCCACTGATGAGGTCAATCAGATGTACGCCCAGTCTTATCAGAATACGGTGGGCGAGGCGAACAGCAAGGGTGTGCTGGACAAGACCAGCAGCGATGCCAAGCGCATCCAGTTGATATCCGATCGGCTGATTGCCCAGGCTCCGGTTTTCCGTCCGGATTCGGCCCAGTGGAAGTGGGAAGTCAATCTGATCAAAAGCGATGAGCTCAACGCCAATTGTGGGCCCGGTGGCAAAATCATTTTCTATACCGGCCTGATGGACAAGCTGCAGCTGACCGATGACGAAATCGCCGCCATCCTGGGTCACGAAATCGCCCACGCCCTGCGCGAGCACGGTCGAGAGGCGATGTCCAAGGCCTATGGCATCGAAATGGCCAAGCAGGGCGCCGGTGCCTTGTTCGGCCTGGGCCAGGGTAGCCTGGCTCTGGCGGATGCCGTGGCCAACTACGGCATGACCTTGCCGAACAGTCGGTCCAATGAAAACGAAGCCGACCTGATCGGTCTCGAGCTGGCCGCCCGTGCCGGCTACGACCCGAACGCTGCGATCACCTTGTGGAACAAGATGGCCAAGGCGTCGGAAGGTTCGCCGCCGGAATTCATGAGTACTCACCCGGCTTCGTCGAGCCGTATTTCTTCGTTGCAGGCGGCGATTCCGAAGGTCATGCCGCTTTACGAGCGGTCCAGGAATCACTGATAAATATGCAGTGGGGCCGCTGCCGCCTTCGCGAGCAGGCTCGCTCCCACATTGGAGCTCGATCTAATGTGGGAGCGAGCTTGCTCCGGGCGGCGTTCCGACGAAGAACGATAACGCGGTCTACCGCCCTACACCGTCAAACCCACCCGCTGCTCTGCATCGCCTTGTACACCGCGACAATCGCCAGGACGAAAAATGCCGACGCAGCCAGTCGACGGATCAACGTCAATGGCAGTTTGTCCGCCGCAAAGTTACCCGCCAGAACCACCGGCACGTTGGCAATCAGCATGCCCAGGGTGGTGCCGATGATCACCAGCCACAGTTCAGGGTATTGCGCGGCGAGCATCACGGTCGCGATCTGGGTCTTGTCGCCGATTTCGGCGAGGAAAAACGCAATCAACGTGGTCAGGAACGGTCCGAACTTGCGGGCGGTGCTGGCTTCGTCATCGTCCATTTTGTCCGGCACCAGGGTCCACAGCGCCGTCGCGGCAAAGCTGGCGGCGAGGATCCAGTGCAGCATCGTATCCGAGAAGAAGCTCCCAACCCAGGCGCCTACCGCGCCGGCCGCCGCATGGTTGGCCAGGGTCGCGGCGACGATGCCGGCGATGATCGGCCAGGGTTTGCGAAAGCGGGCGGCGAGAATGAGCGCGAGCAATTGCGTCTTGTCGCCGATTTCGGCCAAGGCAACGATTGCGGTGGGTACCAGTAGTGAATCCAGCATCAGGGGTTTTCCTAAGGGGCGGGTCGACACGGCTATGACACGTACAGCCTTCCCGCCCCGGGTAAGGTGTTCGTGTCATAGGTCTTGTCAAACCCTGCGATCCGTCTGAAGCGGACGCTTGGGTCGCATGCGCCATGGTCTGTTGACCAAGTATGTTGACGCATGCCGGACGAGCATGGCGCTCGTGGGAGACTACTCCCCTAGGACGGAGCGGATTCTGCCTAGGCAGAATCCATTGCGCAAGCACAAAGTTTTATCCGCGTTTGGCACGGTAGATACGGAAACCCTGTCCTTCGGCCTTGATGGCACAAACCCCCAGGTGCTCTTCGATCAGCGGTTGGTACTTGAGGAAGCTATTGGCTACAAGCCGGAGTTCGCCGCCGTTTTTCAGATGTTTGGCTGCTTTTCGCAGCAGGTTCTCTGTGGCGAAATAGTCGGTATGCACCCCGACATGGAAGGGTGGGTTGCTCAGGATGGCGCTCAATCCCATCGGCGCCGCATCGATGCCGTCACCGGTAATCACATCGGCTTCCAGGCCGTTGGCCGCCAGGGTCAGGCGACTGCTGGCAGCGGCAAAGGCATCGACATCCAGCAAGGTGACCTGGTTGTGGGGATAACGACGTTTTACCGCCGCGCCCAACACCCCTGCGCCGCAACCGAAGTCCAGCAAGTGGCCGCTTGGCAGTTTATCCAGGTGTTCCAGCAACAGCGCACTGCCGCGATCCAGTCGACCGTGGCTGAACACGCCTGGCAGGCTGATGACTTTCAACGGGCCTTCGGCCAGCGGCAATTCATAGGTCTGGGCCAAGCTTTCCAGCGGTTTGGCGTCGGGTGCGTTGGCCACGGTGACCAGCCACAGCTGGCAATGCCGCGCACTGTCGAGCTTGCGTGGTTTGCCAAACGGGTTCAGCTGTTTGGCTGCGCCTTCGATGCCGCTTTTTTTCTCACCGACCAGGTACAGCTCGCGACCGGCCAGCCGCGAGGCGAGTGCGTTGAGGATGTAGTCGGTCAGGTCCTTGGACTTGGGCAGAAACACCACGGCGCTATCGAATGCGCGCTCAGGTGCATTCACACCGAAATGGCTGCGCTCGGCAAAGCGCGCATCCAGCGCGGCCTGATCGCCGGCGTGCCAACTCCAGCCATGGGCGTCGGGCAGGCGGCCCAGCAAGTCATCGGCGGGCAGACCGGCCAACAACACCGAACCCTGGAATAATTCAGCCTGACGAAGCAGTACTTCACTGCGCGGATCCATAACTGCTCCTGTGGAAAAAAGTGCCGCAGTTTATCAACTGACGACCCGCAGCGCCTTAGCGCTGAAGTATCCCTGGGCGTTTTCGGTCAACTGGCCGACGATTCGTTGCCGCGCTTCGCGACTGCCCCAGGCGTTGTGTGGGGTGACGATCAGGCGTGGAATGTCCTGGGCCAGCAGTGGATTGCCATTCACCGGCGGCTCCACGCTCAGCACGTCAGTGGCGGCACCCCCCAGGTGACCGTTGCGCAAGGCATTGGCCAGGGCCTGCTCGTCGATCAGGCCGCCACGGGCGGTGTTGACCACGAACGCGCCGGCCTTCATCGACGCCAGTTCACGGGCCCCGATGAAGTGACGGGTGTGTTCGTTGAGCGGACAGTGCAGGGTCAGCGCATCGATTTGCGGCAGCAGCTGTTCCAGCGGCAAGCGGTCTGGCCGGGCAGGGCGACCCGGAATCTGGCCCAGCAGCACGCGCATGCCAAACGCTTCGGCCAGGCGCGCGACCGCGCCGCCCAATTCGCCGTGACCGAGCAAGCCGAGGGTTTTGCCTTGCAGCTCAACGATCGGGTAATCCAGCAGGCAGAACTGTTTGGCTTGTTGCCAGCGCCCTTCACCGACGGCTTTCTGGTAATCGGCCAGGCGCGTTGCCAGGTTGAGCAGCAGCATGATCGTGTGTTGTGCCACCGATGGCGTGCCGTAACCCTGGCAGTTGCACACGGTTATTCCGTGGGCACGGGCGGCCTCGAGGTCGACGTTGTTGGTGCCGGTGGCGCTGATCAGGATCAGTTTGAGTTCGGGGCTGGCCGCGATGGCGGCCGCGTCGATCCGGATCTTGTTGGTGATGGCGACGGTGGCGCCCTTGAGGTGTTTGATCACTTGGTCGGGCAGGGTCTGGGCGAACAGCTGCAGTTCGCTAAAGCATTCGCGCAGGGGGCTGAGGTCGAGATCGCCCAAGTCCAGGGACGGGTGGTCGAGGAAAACAGCGCGGTGAATGTTCGTCATCAACTGTACCTTTTGTGCAATGAACTGAAGGCGTAATCTGCCGAGCCTACCAGATGAAATAAATAGTTACGCTTGGCCTGAAGGAGCCCTCATGTACTGGACCGAGTTCTTGACCGTTGCGCTGATTCACCTGCTGGCCGTGGCCAGCCCCGGCCCGGACTTTGCCGTGGTGGTACGGGAAAGCGTGACCCATGGTCGTCGCGCCGGCACCTGGACGGCGCTTGGGGTCGGTTCGGCGATTTTTCTCCATGTCGGCTACTCGCTGCTGGGCATCGGCCTGATCGTGTCGCAGTCGATCGTCCTGTTCAACGCCTTGAAATGGGCCGCCGCCGCTTATCTGCTGTACATCGGCTTCAAGGCGCTGCGGGCGCAACCGGCCAAGGCCGTGACAGACGACCTGCACAAGGAAGCCGGCGAGCGCACCGCGCGTGGCGCCTTCACTTCCGGGTTCGTGACCAACGGCCTGAACCCGAAAGCCACGCTGTTTTTCCTGTCGCTGTTCACCGTAGTAATCAACCCGCATACGCCGCTGGCCGTGCAGGCCGGTTACGGGGTTTACCTGGCGGTGGCAACGGCGATCTGGTTTTGCCTGGTGGCCATGTTGTTCAGCCAGCAGCGCGTGCGCGCCGGTTTTGCCCGCATGGGGCACTGGTTCGACCGGACCATGGGCGCGGTGTTGATCGCCATTGGCGTGAAACTCGCGTTGACCGAGATGCACTGAGCTTAACGGTCCACGTTTACCGGCGAATGCTGGCGCAATGCCGGTATTCGTACGGCTCTGCAAATCATTCCTTTGGCTGATTTGGCTGGCGATCAGGGGCACTACAGTGCTCACTCTACAGCCACGACCGAGTAGTCAGAAAAGGGATTCTTATGTTGCAGACTCGCGTTATCCCCCCAGCCGAAGGCGCTTACCAGTATCCGCTGCTGATCAAACGGCTGCTGATGTCCGGTGCGCGTTATGAGAAAACCCGTGAGATCGTCTACCGCGACCAGTTGCGCTACAGCTATCCGACCCTGATCGAACGGGTCGCACGGCTGGCCAACGTGCTGACGACTGCCGGGGTCAAGCCCGGGGATACCGTGGCGGTGATGGATTGGGACAGCCACCGATACCTGGAATGCATGTTCGCCATTCCGATGATCGGCGCGGTGATCCACACCATCAACGTGCGCCTGTCGCCCGAGCAGATCCTCTACACCATGAATCACGCCGTGGACCGCTTTGTCCTGGTCAACAGCGAGTTCGTGGGACTGTACAACGCGATCGCCGGGCACCTGACCACGGTCGAGAAAACCCTGCTCCTGACCGACCTCCCGGAAAAGACGGCCGACTTGCCAAACCTCGTCGGTGAGTACGAGCAATTGCTGGCAGCGGCAAGCCCGCACTACGACTTCCAGGACTTCGACGAAAACTCGGTGGCGACCACGTTCTACACCACGGGCACCACCGGCAACCCCAAGGGCGTGTACTTCACCCATCGGCAGTTGGTGCTGCACACCATGGGCGTGTCGACGATCATGGGGTCGATCGACAGCGTGCGCCTGCTGGGCACCAACGACGTGTACATGCCCATCACGCCGATGTTCCACGTACATGCCTGGGGCCTGCCCTATGTGGCGACCATGCTCGGGCTCAAGCAGGTGTATCCGGGACGCTACGATCCGGAGTACCTGGTGGAGTTGTGGCGCAAGGAAAAGGTCTCCTTCTCGCATTGCGTGCCGACCATCCTGCAAATGGTCCTCAATGCCAAGGCTGCCCAGGACACCGACTTCGGAGGCTGGAAAATCGTCATCGGTGGCAGTGCGCTAAATCATGCGTTGTACGACGCGGCCAAGGCCAAGGGCATTCAATTGACCGCTGCCTACGGCATGTCGGAAACCGGCCCACTGGTATCGTGCGCTCACCTCAATGACGAATTGATGGCCGGCTCCGAGGACGAACGCACCACCTATCGGATCAAGGCCGGTGTGCCAGGGCCGTTGGTGGAGGCGGCAATCATCGACACCGAAGGCAATTTCCTGCCCGCCGATGGTGAAACCCAAGGTGAACTGGTGTTGCGCGCACCGTGGCTTACCGAGGGTTATTTCAACGAACCACAAAAGGGGGCCGAGCTCTGGGCCGGTGGCTGGCTGCACACCGGGGACGTGGCGACCCTGGACAGCATGGGCGTGATCGATATCCGCGACCGGATCAAGGACGTGATCAAGACCGGCGGCGAGTGGATCTCCTCCCTCGACCTCGAAGACCTGATCAGTCGCCATACGGCGGTACGCGAAGTAGCAGTGGTGGGGATTGCCGATCCGCAGTGGGGCGAGCGGCCGTTTGCCTTGCTGGTGCTGCGCGAGGGCCATGCCATTGGAGCCCGGGAACTCAAGGAGCATCTCAAGCCGTTCGTGGAACTGGGGCACCTGAGCAAGTGGGCCATTCCAAGCCAGATCGCCATTGTTACTGAAATTCCCAAGACCAGTGTCGGTAAGCTCGACAAGAAGCGAATTCGCGTCGACATCACCGAGTGGCAGGCCAACAACAGCACCTTCCTCTCGACGCTTTAAGCGTCCCTTGGCGTGCCCAAAAGGGCACGCCAGCCCCACCAAGCAAGCGCTTGGCTTGTCAAATTCGTATTTTCAGCCATTCTTGCCGGGCCGACTGGTGTCGGCATGGCAAAGGACTGGTCCAGAGTGCCTGGCAGGCGCAAATCACACTTTAGAGGGATCAAGCACTACTACCTGCTGGCTATAGTCCGCTCAAGGATTTTTAAGAACGGAGCAAACGCACAAACCGGGGCGATGCAACTTTGGAATGACTTTGGGAAGCCGTGGCTCCCTGTTATCCAAGCGTTTTTAGAAGTGCTATTTGCCATAACAATAAAATGCACATGGAGAAGCGTCGATGACATCAGTAAACCAGTTCTGGCGCCGGGCGAAATTGCCGTTGGCCGTCAGCCTTGCCTCTACGCTCGCCGGGCCTGCATTCGGCGTCAGTTTCAACATCGGTGAAATCGAAGGTCAGTTCGACTCTTCCCTGTCGATCGGCGCGAGTTGGTCTACTGAAAGCGCCAACAAAAACCTCATCGGCGTCAACAACGGCGGTCGTGGCCTGTCCCAGACTTCCGATGACGGCCACCTGAACTTCAAGAGCGGTGAAACCTTCTCGAAAATCTTCAAGGGCATCCATGACCTTGAGCTGAAGTATGGCGACACCGGCATTTTTGTCCGTGGCAAATACTGGTACGACTTTGAACTCAAGGACGAAAGCCGTCCGTTCAAGGACATCAGCGACGACAATCGCAAGGAAGGCGCCAAGTCCGCTGGCGGTCAAATCCTCGATGCCTTCGTCTATCACAACTACGCCATTGCCGATCAGCCGGGTTCCGTACGCCTGGGCAAGCAAGTGGTGAGCTGGGGTGAAAGTACCTTCATCGGCAGCGGTATCAACTCGATCAACCCGATCGATGTGTCCGCATTCCGCCGTCCCGGTGCCGAGATCAAGGAAGGCCTGATCCCGGTCAACATGTTCTACGTATCTCAGAGCCTCACCGAAAATCTCTCGACCGAGGCCTTTTACCAGATCGAATGGGACCAGACTGTCGTCGACAACTGCGGTACGTTTTTCTCTCAGCCGGACGTGATCGCCGATGGTTGCGATAACAACCTGGCGGTACTGCGTACCCAGAACGGGCTCAACAATGCGCTGGCGGCGGCGGGGCTGCCGGCCGGGGCGCGTAACGCTGCCATCAATACCCTCGGCGCCAGGGGCGTGACCTGGGGTAACCCGGACGAAGGCGTGATCGTTCGTCGTGGCCCGGATCGCGATGCCCGTGACAGCGGCCAGTTCGGCGTGTCCTTCAAGTACATGTTCGATCCACTGGACACCGAGTTCGGTGCCTACTTCATGAACTACCACAGCCGTGCGCCGATTTTCAGTGGTCATGGCGCACCGGCGAGCGCTTACAGTGGTGCTGGCCTGGTAGGCGGACTGGTGGGCTCCGGCCTACCACTGGGTGTGGCGGCGGGCCTGGCGCCGACTTTGCTGCCGTTGGTGGTGGCGGGCAACTCCAGTTACTACGTTGAATACCCTGAAGATATCCGACTGTATGGCCTGAGCTTCTCCACCACATTGCCTAGCGGCACCGCGTGGAGTGGTGAAGTCAGCTACCGGCCGAATGCGCCGGTCCAACTCAACACCACCGACATCCTGTTCTCGGGCCTGACGCCGCTGAACCCTAACGTTTCCGTACTTCAGGGCACGCCAGGGCAGGACCAGCAAGGTTATCGCCGCAAGGAAGTGACCCAGCTGCAAACGACCTTGACCCACTTCTTCGACCAGGTGATGGGCGCCGAGCGTCTGACCCTGGTGGGTGAAGTCGGCTGGACCCACGTCGGCGGCCTGGAAAGCAACTCCAAGGCACGTTACGGCCGTGACCCGAGCTACGGCCCTGGTCCATTGCCGAACAACCAGTGCGTAACTTTGAACAGCGGCACGCTGGCAGGCGGACCGCAAAACAACGTCAGTCGCTACTGCGAAAACGACGGCTTCACTACTGCCAACTCCTGGGGCTATCGCGGTCGCGCCATCTGGGAATACAACGACGTATTCGCCGGTGTGAACCTCAAGCCGAACGTGGCCTGGTCCCACGACGTGGAAGGTTACTCCCCTGGCCCAGGCGGCAACTTCGAGGAAGGTCGCAAGGCGGTCAGCCTGGGTGTCGATGCCGAGTACCAGAACACCTACACCGCAAGCCTGGCGTACACCAACTTCTTCGACGGCAAGTACACCACCGTGGATGACCGCGACTTCGTTGCGCTCAGCTTTGGCGTGAACTTCTAAGCACTATTTTCAGGACGAGTACACACATGAAAATAACCAAGAGTCTGTTCCACGCCGGTGTCCTGGGACTGTCGTTGCTGGCGACCAGCGTAATGGCAGCGGTCCCGGCGGCAGAAGCGGACAAGCTGGGCAAGAGCCTGACCCCGATGGGCGCCGAAATGGCGGGCAATGCCGACGGTTCGATCCCGGCCTGGAAACCGATGCCGAAAAATGCCGGCAGCGTCGACAGCAAGGGTTTCCTGTCCGATCCGTACGCCAGCGAAAAACCGCTGTTTACCATCACCGCGCAGAACGTCGACCAGTACAAGGCCAAGCTCGCTCCGGGCCAGTACGCGATGTTCAAACGCTACCCTGAAACCTACAAGATGCCGGTTTACCCGTCCCATCGCGGTGCCACCGTGCCGGATGAGGTGTTCGCCTCCATCAAGAAGAACGCCACCACCACCGAGCTGGTATCAGGCGGTAACGGGCTGAAAAACTTTGAAACCGCGATACCGTTCCCGATTCCGAAAAGCGGCGTGGAAGTCATCTGGAACCACATCACCCGTTATCGCGGCGGCAGCGTAACCCGACTGGTCACCCAAGCCACGCCACAGCCGAACGGTTCGTTCAGCCTGGTGTACTTCCAGGACCAGTTCGTATTCCGTGACAAGATGAAGGACTACGATCCGGCGAACCCGGGCAACATCCTGTTCTACTTCAAGCAGAAAGTGACCGCGCCGGCACGTCTGGCCGGTGGTGTGCTGCTGGTGCACGAGACCCTCGACCAAGTGGCGGAACCGCGTTCGGCATGGGTCTACAACGCCGGTCAACGTCGCGTGCGTCGTGCGCCACAAGTGTCCTATGACGGACCGGGTACCGCGGCAGACGGCCTGCGTACCTCCGACAACCTGGACATGTACAACGGCGCGCCGGATCGTTACGACTGGAAGCTCGAAGGCAAGAAAGAGATGTACATCGCTTCCGACGCCTACAAGCTCGATGATCCGAAGCTCAAGTACAGCGACATCATCAAGGCCGGCCACATCAACCAGGACCTGGCTCGCTACGAGCTGCGCCGGGTATGGCATGTGGTGGCAACCTTGAAGGAAGGTCAGCGCCACATCTACGCCAAGCGTGACTTCTACATCGATGAAGACACCTGGCAGGCGGCTGTGATCGACCACTACGACGGTCGTAATCAACTCTGGCGCGTGGCGGAAGCTCATGCCCAGAACTATTACAACGTCCAGGTGCCGTGGTACACCCTGGAGGCTCTGTACGACCTGCAATCGGGTCGTTACCTGGCACTGGGCATGAAGAACGAAGAGAAGTCGGCGTATGACTTCGGCTTCACTGCCACCACCAGCGACTTCACCCCGGCGGCATTGCGCCAGGATGGTGTTCGCTAACGTGCAATGACCTGAGGCCGCATCCTCCGGAAAAACGCCCCGACTGGTTCGGGGCGTTTTTTTTTGCGTTTTCACTGTAGGAGCGAGCATGCTCGCGAAAAACCAGAGAGCACCGCGTGGTGCCAGACTTCACGCGCTATCGTTCACGACCATCGTCGGAACGCCGCCCGGAGCAGGCTCGCTCCTACAGTGTGTGTAGACTTTTTGTAGCCATTTGTAGCAATAACCTTCATTCCGTCCTCGTTTACCGCTAGTCTGCGGACATCTGCAACGCCGCCACCCGCAACACTAACAAGAGCCGGCCATGACTGATCTGTCCCCACCACCAGGTCCTGCAAGCGTCGCTGTCGCCGCGCTGGACGGGCGCTTTTTCAGGCCGCCATTGCCGGACGGCCATGTGCTGCGTCCACGCTTGTGCGAGCGCCTGAGCGCCGGTCTCGGTGGCAGGTTGCTGCTGGTCAGCGCACCGGCCGGGTTCGGCAAGAGTTCGTTGGCGGTGGAGTTCTGTCAGGCACTGCCGCCGCACTGGCAAAGTCTCTGGCTGGGTCTGAGTCCGCGTGACAACGACCCGGGCCGGTTCCTCGAGCGGTTGCTCGAAGGCCTGCAGGATTTTTTTCCGCAACTGGGCAGGCAGTCCCTCGGATTATTGAAGATGCGCCAGCGTCATCAGCCGTTCGCCTTCGAAGAATGGCTGGACGGGCTGCTCGACGAGCTGGCCGTGCATCTATCGACGGCGAGCCCCCTGTTGCTGGTGCTCGATGACTATCACCTGGCCCAGGGGCCGGTGCTCGATCGCTGCCTGCAGTTTTTCCTCAACCACCTTCCTGATGGCTTGCTGGTGATGGTCACCAGTCGGCAGCGTCCGGACTGGCACCTGGCGCGGTTGCGCCTGTCGCGCCAGCTGCTGGAGTTGCATGAACAGGATTTGCGCCTGACCCACGATGAAGCCTTGAGCCTGCTCGATCGGCACAGCAGTTCATTGCGTGGCGAGGCGCTGGAAAACCTGATCCAGCGCAGCGAAGGCTGGGTTGCCGGGTTGCGCTTCTGGTTGCTGGCCGCCTCCGAGGCAGGCAATCAGGGGGCATTGCCCCAGGCACTGCACGGTGGGGAAGGGTTGATCCGCGATTACCTGCTCGAAGAAGTGATCGATTGCCTGCCCGCCGAGGTACAAGCCTTCCTCTACGACACCGCCCACCAGGAGCGTTTTTGCAGCGAACTGTGCGACGCCATTCGCGACGCCCATGACAGCGCCGAAATCCTGCGCTTCCTGGCTGCCCACCAAGTGTTTCTGGTGCCGCTGGACGAACACGGTCACTGGTTTCGCTATCACCATCTGTTTTCCGACTTGCTGCGCACACGGCCGGGCGCGCAATCGATGGTGCCGGCCGCCAGCCTGCACCTGCGTGCCTGTCGCTGGTTCAACGCCCAGGGCTTGCTCGATGAAGCGGTCGAGCAAGCGTTGCGAGCCGGGCACCTGGACGTTGCGGCAAACCTGGTGCAAAACCTTTCCGAAGAACAACTGCTGGCTGAACAGAACGTCGGCATGTTGCTGCGCTGGAAAATGGACTTGCCCGATAGCCTGCTGATCAGCACGCCTCGCCTGATCGTGCTCTACAGCTGGGCGTTGGGCCTGGCCTGCCAGCTGGACGCTGCCGAGGAACTGGCCAGCCACCTGAGCCGCTTCCTGCCAGCGCCGTCGGCCACCGCCCAGAAGTCGATGCTGGCGCAATGGCTGGCCCTGAGCGGGATCATCGCGCGCGGGCGCGGTAACCGCGAACTGACCATACGTTACTGCACCGAAGCGCTGGAGAGTCTTCCGTGCAAGCGCTATGGCCAGCGATTGATGTGCCTTTCGACCCTGTCCAACCTGGCGATTGCCGATGGCGACATGTGGCGTGCCAGGGCGTTGAACCGTGACTCCCTGGAACTTGCGCAACGGGTTGGCAATCCGCTGTTCGAGGCGCTGGCCCACTACGACCGGGCTCGTGTATTGCAGGCGCGGGGCGAAATACTGCGAGCACTGGATGAAGTCCGCCAAGGGCTGCAACGCTTGCAGGGGCTACCGGCGCAGCGGCTCTTTGCCGTACGTGCCCGACTGACGTTGTATGAGGGCTTTCTGTTGGCCTTGCGCCTGCAACCTCAAGCGGCGCGGCTGCGCTTGCAGGCCGGTTTAGGAGAAGCCCGCGCCTGTCGTGATATCAGCGTGCTGATCGGCCATTGCGTGATCGCCCGGCTTGAAGGCAACAGCGGTGAGTTCGCCAAGGCCTTTGCCGAGCTCGCCGAAGCCGAGCGGCTGATGCACATCTGGGACGTGCCGCCGATCTACTACCTGGCAATGATTACCCTGGTCAAATGCGAACTCTGGCTGGCCCAGGGGCGTACCGACCTGGCGCAAGCCTGGCTGGCGCGCTTGGGGCAGACCTACAACGGCGAGCAACCCGCCGCGCCACCGGAGTTCCATCCGCAACTGCCGCTGCACATCGAACTGCAGCAAGCGTTGCTGGAGGTCATCCAGAACCAGCCGATGCTGGCCGAAGGGCGATTGAACGCGCTGCTCGAACATGGTCAGCAAACCGGTCGGCAGATGCTCAGTGCAATGGCGCTGACGCAAAAAGTTTTACTGTTGCTGGGCAGCGGACGCGAACCCGAGGCCCGCAAGGCGCTGGTCCAGGCATTGGACGCCGCAGCCGGCGGCGTATTGCAACCCTTTGAAAAGCTATTGGCCCAGCATCCGGACTGGCTGCGTGGGCAGCTTCAACTCTGTGCGCCGACCCCGGTTACCCAGGAACTTGCAGACAAACTTCCAGTCATGACCTCTCGCCCGACGCTGGAGCCCATCCCCGCGTCAGAACAACTCAGCACCCGGGAAATGGCGGTCCTGCGCCTGATCGCCCAAGGCTGCTCGAATCAGGAAATCAGCGACCAGCTGTTCATTTCGCTGCATACGGTGAAAACCCATGCCAGCCATATCAACAGCAAGCTGGGGGTAGAGCGGCGCACGCAGGCGGTGGCGCGGGCGAAGGAATTGGGGGTGTTGGTGTAGCGTTGGGTCCCTCACGTCCCCGCAATCGGACATGCCTGTGCCAGAATAGGCCATCCATTTTTCCCAGGAACACCCATGGACGCTGCCAAACCTGCGCTGATCCGCGAAACCTTCCCTGTCGGCCCGTTGCAGTGCAACTGCACGATCATCGGCGACCCGATCACGAAAAAAGCCATCGTGGTCGACCCGGGCGGCAATCACGAACTGATCCTCGCGCGGCTCGATGCTTTGGGCTTGAAGGTGGTCAGTATCATTCACACCCACGCGCACCTCGATCACTTCCTGGCCTCTGGCCAGTTGAAGGAAAAAACCGGCGCCACCCTGCATCTGCACAAGGAAGATCAATTTCTTTGGGACAACCTGGAGATGCAATGCCAGATGTTCGGCGTGCCCTACACGCCGGTACCGTCACCGGACCGCTGGCTGGCAGACGATGAAGAGTTGGCGTGTGGTTGTGGTGTGGCTTTGCACACACCGGGTCACACCCCAGGCTCCATGAGCTTCTGGTTCGCCGACGCGAAGCTGCTGATCGCCGGGGATACCTTGTTCCGGCGCGGGGTAGGGCGCACGGATCTATGGGGCGGCGATCAGGCGACCATCGTGCGTTCGATCAAGCAGCGCTTGTATACCCTCGACGAAGAGGCGACGGTCGTGGCCGGACATGGTCCGGATACGCGCTTGGGTGATGAAATGCGCGAGAACCCTTTTGTTCGCGCCTGATTTGTAACGAGTGGAATTTTTACCTCGGGAAATGATCCAACGCCGGCAATGGTTCGATGCTTGAAACCGTTGCACCACAGAATGCAAAAAAGTAGGAGCTCTACATGTTCACCACGCCTCGTTTGATTATTGTCGCTACTGCCGTGGCTTTGTTGGCCGGTTGCGCATCGCCCAACCCCTACGACAACCAGGGCCAGGCCGATAGCGGCTCCACGGGCATGAGCAAAACCGCCAAGTACGGTGGCCTTGGGGCTCTGGCAGGTGCAGTGGCCGGTGCTGCCATCAACCACGACAACCGTGGCAAGGGCGCGCTCATTGGTGCTGCTGTAGTGGGTGCTTCCGCCGCGGGTTACGGCTACTACGCCGACCAGCAGGAGAAAAAACTGCGTGCCAGCATGGCCAACACCGGTGTCGAAGTGCAGCGTGAGGGTGATCAGATCAAGCTGATCATGCCGGGCAATATCACGTTCGCCACCGATTCGGCGAACATCGCTTCGAGCTTCTACCAGCCGCTGAACAACCTGGCCGGCTCGCTGAAAGAGTTCAACCAGAACCAGATCGAAATCGTCGGTTACACCGACAGCACCGGCAGCCGCCAGCACAACATGGACCTGTCCCAGCGTCGTGCCCAGAGCGTGGCGACCTACCTGACCTCGCAAGGCGTGAGCGGCGCCAACCTGAGCGCCCGCGGCGCCGGCCCGGATAACCCGGTCGCCAGCAACGCCGATGCCAATGGTCGGGCGCAGAATCGCCGGGTAGAGGTCAACCTGAAGGCGATTCCAGGCCAGCAGTACGGTGCTCAGCAATAAGGCAACGTCGCCTGACTGAACCCCAGGCATAAAAACCGCCCGATCTTAAACAGACCGGGCGGTTTTTTTGTGTTGCCACAACGGGCCCCATCGCGAGCAGGCTCGCTCCCACATTTGAAGCGCATATTCCTGTGGGAGCGAGCCTGCTCGCGAAGGGGCCGGCACAGGCAAAGAGGCATTCAGAAACAAAAAGCCCTCGAACATTCACATGTCCGAGGGCTTTTTCACACCTGAAGCCTGATTACTTCTTCAGGCCGTAATGCTCATCGAGCATGCCCGGCGCGTTCGGGGCTTTCGGTGCGTAGTCGCGCGGTGGTTCCTGATTGCGCGGCGGCGTCAGGCGTTCCCGTGGAGCCTGCGTTGCATCGGCGTGCAGGGAAGCCAGCAGGCGTTGACGAGTCTGTTCGTCCAGGGCCAGGCGGTTGGCACCCTCGGCGAGATGATCCTGCACTTCCTGATAGCTTTGAGTCAGTTTCTTGACCAGTGTCGCTGTGCTGTTGAAGTGGGTCACCACTTCGTTCTGATAATTGTCGAAACGTTCCTGAATATCGTCCAGCTGACGTTGCGTGCTGCTAGGCGCGGCATTCGGCGCAAGGCGAGCGATCAGAAACCCAATGGCGACACCCACAACCAGGGCAAGAGTCGGTAACAACCAAACTAAGAGCGAGTGTTCCACGAGTCCTTCCTCTATAAACGGCTTTGCTTTACGTTAACGGCTCGAACCTGCGCTGTATACCGCGATTCACTCGCAATAGACAGCCACAGACAATTTGCTAGACGAGTCGACCCGATTCGAGGTCACGGAGTTCCTTCCTTGCTTATGCGCGAAACACCTGTAGTGATTGATGGCCCTGTCGGCCAACTGGAAGCACTGTACCTGGACAACGAGCAGTCGCGTGGCCTGGCGCTCATCTGTCATCCGAACCCGGTGCAAGGTGGCACCATGCTCAACAAAGTGGTCTCGACGTTGCAGCGCACTGCGCGCGACGCCGGACTGATCACCCTGCGCTTCAACTATCGGGGCGTCGGTGCCAGCGAAGGCACCCACGACATGGGCACCGGCGAAGTCGACGATGCCCAGGCCGTCGCCGAATGGTTTCGGGCCCGACACCCGGAATTGCCGCTGACCCTGTTCGGTTTTTCCTTCGGCGGCTTTGTTGCAGCAAGTCTCGGCGGGCGCCTCGAGGCCAAGGGCGAGAAGCTCAAGCATCTTTTCATGGTCGCACCGGCGGTCATGCGTCTGGGCGCTGAAGATCAACTGCCGCAGCAGGGCGAATTGACGTTGATCCAGCCGGAAACCGACGAAGTGATCGATCCGCAGCTGGTTTACCAATGGTCCGACAAGCTCGAACGTCCCCATGAGCTGCTGAAAGTGGCAGAATGCGGACACTTTTTTCATGGCAAGCTGACCGATCTCAAGGATCTGATCCTGCCGCGTCTCTCGAATTGATTGCAGTCTGACAAGCGATTACCCATGACGACTCGTACCCGTATCCTCACCGGCATCACCACCACCGGCACGCCGCACCTGGGCAACTACGCAGGCGCCATCCGCCCGGCGATCCTTGCCAGCCGTGACAGCAATGCCGATTCGTTCTATTTCCTGGCCGACTACCACGCCCTGATCAAGTGCGATGACCCGCTGCGCATCCAGCGCTCGCGCCTGGAGATCGCCGCGACCTGGCTGGCCGGTGGCCTGGATGTGGACCGCGTGACCTTCTACCGTCAGTCCGACATTCCGGAAATCCCCGAGCTGACCTGGCTGCTGACCTGCGTCGCCGCCAAGGGCCTGCTCAATCGCGCCCATGCCTACAAGGCCTCGGTGGACAAGAACATCGAGACCGGTGAAGACCCGGACGCCGGCATCACCATGGGCCTGTACAGCTACCCGGTGCTGATGGCCGCGGACATCCTGATGTTCAACGCGCACAAGGTGCCGGTCGGTCGCGACCAGATCCAGCACGTGGAGATGGCCCGGGACATCGGCCAGCGCTTCAACCACCTGTTCGGCCAGGGCAAGGAGTTCTTCACCATGCCTGAGGCGTTGATCGAGGAAAGCGTGGCCACGCTGCCGGGCCTGGACGGCCGCAAGATGTCCAAGAGCTACGACAACACCATTCCGTTGTTCAGCAGCGCCAAAGAAATGAAGGATGCGATTTCCCGTATCGTCACCGACTCCCGTGCACCGGGTGAGGCAAAAGATCCGGACAATTCGCACCTGTTCACCTTGTTCCAGGCGTTCGCCACCCCCGCGCAAGCTGACGAATTCCGCAGCGACCTGCTGCAGGGGCTGGGTTGGGGCGAGGCGAAGAACCGCCTGTTCCAACTGCTGGACAGCGAGCTGGGCGAGTCCCGCGAGCGTTACAACCAACTGATCGAGCGCCCGGCGGATCTTGAAGACATCCTGCAGCACGGGGCGAAAAAGGCGCGGACAGTCGCGACTCCTTTCCTCAACGAATTGCGCGAAGCGGTAGGCCTGCGTTCGTTCGTTGCCCAGGCTCAAGTGGCAACGACCACCAAGAAGAAAGCCGCGAAGGCTGCGCGTTTTGTCAGCTTCCGTGAAGATGACGGCAGTTTCCGCTTCCGTTTGCTGGCGGCCGATGGCGAGCAACTGTTGCTGTCGCGCAACTTCGCCGACGGTAAAACCGCCGGGCAGGTGACCAAGCAGCTGCAGTCGGGCCAGCCATTGGACGTGCGCAGCGAAGCCCTGGGCTTCAGCGTCTGGCTTGAAGATCAGTGCGTGGGTGACAGCCCGGCGTTCGCTGACAGCGGCGCGCGTGATGCGGCGATCGAGGCTTTGCGGATCGCCCTGACGCCAGTCCAGGAATAATCAACGGCTCGGCCCGACCAAGGGCTGATTGCCATTCCCACGGGCCATCGCTACAGTGACGGCCCGTTTTTGTTGCCTTGCTAACGAATTATGACGCCCCTAGAACGATATCAAGCTGATCTGAAACGCCCGGAATTCTTCCATGATGCCGCGCAGGAAACTGCCGTGCGTCATCTGCAGCGCCTGTACGACGATCTGGTCGCAGCCGAGCAGAACAAGCCGGGCCTGCTGGGCAAACTGTTTGGCAAGAAGGATCAGGCGCCGGTCAAGGGCCTGTACTTCTGGGGCGGCGTGGGTCGCGGCAAGACTTACCTGGTCGACACCTTCTTCGAAGCGCTGCCGTTCAAGGAAAAGTCCCGGACTCACTTCCACCGCTTCATGAAGCGCGTGCACGAAGAGATGAAGACCCTGGGCGGCGAGAAAAACCCGCTGACCATCATTGCCAAGCGCTTCGCCACCGAAGCCCGGGTGATCTGCTTCGATGAATTCTTCGTCTCCGACATCACCGACGCCATGATCCTCGGCACCTTGATGGAAGAACTGTTCAAGAACGGTGTCACCCTGGTCGCGACGTCGAACATCGTGCCGGACGGCCTGTACAAGGACGGCTTGCAACGCGCGCGCTTCCTGCCGGCCATCGCGCTGATCAAGCAAAACACCGAGATCGTCAACGTCGACAGCGGCGTCGACTATCGCCTGCGTCACCTCGAACAAGCGGAGCTGTTCCACTTCCCGCTCGACGAAGCCTCCCACGAAAGCCTGCGCAAGAGCTTCCGCGCGCTGACGCCGGAATGCACCGCAGCGATCGAAAACGACGTGCTGATGATCGAGAACCGCGAAATTCGTGCCCTTCGCACCTGTGACGACGTGGCGTGGTTCGACTTCCGCGAACTCTGCGACGGCCCGCGCAGCCAGAACGACTACATCGAACTGGGCAAGATCTTCCACGCCGTGTTGCTCAGCGGTGTCGAGCAGATGAGCGTCACGACCGACGACATCGCCCGACGGTTCATCAACATGGTCGACGAATTCTACGATCGCAACGTCAAGCTGATCATTTCTGCCGAAGTCGAACTCAAGGACCTCTACACCGGTGGTCGCCTGAACTTTGAGTTCCAGCGAACCCTGAGTCGCTTGCTCGAAATGCAGTCCCACGAATTCCTGGCCCGGGCGCACAAGCCGTAGGACGATTCGAAAAATAAAAAGGGCCTGCATTTGCAGGCCTTTTTTTATGCGCTGAATATCCCCTGTAGGAGCTGCCGCAGGCTGCGATCTTTTGATCTTAAAAATCAAAAGATCGCAGCCTGCGGCAGCTCAGTGTTTTGCGAATGCCTTGAGGTTCAGGCCGCTTGCTGGAACTGCTGCCGATACTGGTTCGGCGACAACTCCGTGTGTTGGCGGAACAGTCGTGCGAAGAAGCTCGCATCGTCGTAACCAACTTCGTAACTGATGGTCTTGATGCTCTTGCGGCTGCCGGACAGCAAGCCTTTGGCGGTTTCGATGCGCAGGCGTTGCAGGTAATGCAGGGGTTTGTCGCCGGTGGCGGTCTGGAAGCGGCGCATGAAGTTGCGGATGCTCATGCCATGTTCGCGGGCGACGTCTTCGAAACGGAATTTGTCAGCGAAGTGTTCTTCGAGCCAGTGCTGGATCTGCAGGATGATCACGTCCTGATGCAGCTTTTGCCCGCCGAAGCCGATTCTTCCCGGCGAGTAGCTGCGTTGCACCTCATAGAGGATGTCTCGTGCTACGGCCTGGGAGACGTTGGCGCCGCAGAAGCGCTCGATCAGGTAGACGTACAGGTCGCATGCCGAGGTAGTGCCGCCCGCGCAATACAGGTTGTCGGCGTCGGTGAGGTGCTTGTCCTGATTGAGTTGCACCTTCGGGAAGCGTTCTGCAAAGGCATTGAAGAAGCGCCAGTAGGTGGTCGCCTCCTTGCCATCGAGCAGGCCGGCTTCGGCGAGCCAGAACACGCCGGTGGCCTCGCCACAGAGTACAGCGCCGCGCGCATGTTGCTGGCGCAGCCAGGACAGGACCTCGGGATGACGTTTGCTCAGGGTTTCGAAATCGTCCCAGAACGCGGGAATGACGATGATGTCGGCATTTTCCAGGCCGCCGTCCACCGGGATCACTACGTCGCTGAAGGTGTTGACCGGTTTGCCGTCGGGGCTGACCAGTCGGGTTTCGAACGCTGGCGTCAGGCCATGGCCCAGTTGTTTGCCGTAACGCAGGCTGGCGAGGTGGAAGAAGTCCTTGGCCTGCATGAGGGTGGAGGCGAAAACCCGGTCAATGGCCAGGATGCTGACGCGCCGCAAGGGCGTGGAGGCTTGGTTAGACATAATTCAACTTTATTCTTATAGGGGAAAGTGGTCACCAGACGGCTGGATCGTCTTATTTTTTGTCGGATGTGTCCAGTGTCCTGTATCGGGCGCCAGGCTTAGTCTCTGAAGGTCCATTCCTTTAAAAACAAAGATAAGGTGCCGCATGATTCCGAGAACCTTGTTCAGCTCCGAGCACGAACTTTTTCGCGACAGTGTGCGAACGTTCCTCGAGAAAGAAGCGGTGCCGTTCCATGGGCAATGGGAAAAACAGGGCTATATCGACCGTCAACTCTGGAACAAGGCGGGGGAGGCGGGGATGTTGTGCTCGCATCTGCCGGAGCAGTACGGCGGGTTGGGGGCGGACTTTCTATACAGCGCGGTGGTTATCGAAGAGATAGGGCGCCTCGGATTGACCGGTATCGGTTTTTCCCTGCATTCGGACATCGTTGCGCCCTATATCCTGCATTACGGCAGTGAAACGTTGAAACACAAATACCTGCCCAAACTGGTTTCCGGGGAGATGGTCAGTGCCATTGCGATGACCGAGCCGGGTGCGGGCTCCGACTTGCAAGGCGTGAAGACCACTGCCGTGCTGGACGGCGACGAGTATGTAATCAACGGCTCGAAGACGTTCATCACCAACGGTTTCCTCGCCGACCTGGTGATCGTCGTGGCCAAGACTGATCCCAAGGCGGGCGCGAAGGGCACCAGTCTGTTTCTGGTGGAAGCCAATACGCCGGGTTTCGACAAGGGCAAGCGGCTGGAAAAGGTCGGAATGAAGGCCCAGGACACCTCGGAGCTGTTTTTCCAGGACGTGCGAGTGCCCAGGGAAAACCTGCTGGGCCAGGCCGGGATGGGGTTCGCCTATCTGATGCAGGAACTGCCGCAGGAGCGCCTCACCGTGGCCATCGGCGGGCTGGCTTCGGCTGAAGCGGCGTTGCAATGGACCCTGGAGTACACCCGAGAGCGCAAAGCCTTCGGCCAGGCGATTGCCGACTTCCAGAACACTCGTTTCAAACTCGCCGAGATGGCGACCGAGATTCAGATCGGCCGGGTCTTTGTCGACCGCTGCCTGGAGTTGCACCTGCAAGGCAAGCTCGACGTACCGACGGCGGCGATGGCGAAGTATTGGGGCACGGACCTGCAGTGCAAGGTGCTCGACGAGTGCGTGCAATTGCATGGCGGTTACGGGTTCATGTGGGAATACCCGATCGCCCGGGCGTGGGCGGATGCGCGGGTGCAGCGGATCTATGCCGGGACCAATGAAATCATGAAGGAGATTATTGCGCGGTCGCTTTGATCTTGCGGCGACTGCTAGGGCGCCATCGCGGGCAAGCCCGCTCCCACAGGTTTTGAGCTGTACACAGCATTTGTGAACACCCTGCTCACTGTGGGAGCGGGCTTGCCCGCGATGGCGATTTATTGATCAATCAAGGGGCGGGATTCGGATGATCCTTGTGGATCGCCTCGATCCCTTCCAGCACTTCATCCGACAACTTCAGATCAAAACTGGCAATGTTGCTGTCCAGTTGCTCCAGTGTCGTGGCGCCAATGATGTTGCTGGTCACGAACGGCTGTTGCGTGACGAATGCCAGGGCCATTTGCGCCGGGTCCAGGCCGTGCTCGCGGGCCAGTGCAACGTAGCGGCTGCAGGCCGCTTCCGACTGCGGGTTGAAATACCGACTGAAGCGGCTGTAGAGGCTCAGCCGACCTTTTGGCGGGCGGGCCCCACCTTCGTACTTGCCTGACAGGAAACCGAATGCCAGCGGCGAATAGGCGAGCAGGCCGCATTGTTCGCGGATGGCGATTTCCGCCAGGCCGACCTCGAAACTGCGGTTGAGCAGGTTATACGGGTTCTGGATCGACACCGCGCGCGGCCAGCCACGGGCTTCGGCCAGGGCCAGGAAGCGCATGGTGCCCCACGGCGTTTCGTTGGACAGGCCGATATGGCGGATCTTGCCGGCCCTGACCTGTTCGTCCAGCGCTTCGAGGGTGTCTTCAAGGGGTGTCAGGTTGGCTTCGGTCTTGTGCTTGTAGCCCAATTGGCCGAAGAAATTGGTGCTGCGCTCCGGCCAGTGCAACTGGTACAGGTCGATATAATCGGTTTGCAGGCGCTGGAGGCTGGCGTCCACGGCTTCGGTGATGTGCTGGCGATTGTGGCGCAGGTTCTTGTCGCGGATGTAGTCGATGGTATTGCCGGGGCCGGCGATCTTGCTGGCGAGGATCCAGTCGCTGCGATCGCCACGGCTCTTGAAGTAATTGCCGATGTAGCGTTCGGTGCTGGCATAGGTTTCGGCCTTGGGCGGCACCGGGTACATTTCAGCGGTATCGATGAAGTTGATCCCGGCGTCCTTGGCTCGCTCGATCTGGGCGAAGGCGTCTGCCTCGCTGTTTTGCTCGCCCCAGGTCATGGTTCCGAGGCAGATTGCGCTCACGTTCAGGTTGGTTCGGCCTAGCTGGCGATACTCCATCGGGTAGCTCCTTGGGCAAAACAATCATAAAAGCAGGTTGAATTATTTTTCGCAATCTGCATAATTGCGCACCTCTTTCTGCAGTGGAAGTGATGCGCCGCCGCCGAAGAATCTTGCCGTTGAACGGACGCGCCGACCCGAGCCCCCGAAAGCGTCTGTATCCGGCTGCCTTTGACTTGTCAAAGTACGCACTATTCAGTAAGATCCGCCGTCTAATTTACAGGGCGGCCCCTGAGGCTATAAAGAATGAAAACTTTTACTGCTAAACCGGAAACAGTAAAGCGCGACTGGTTTGTCGTCGACGCTGCTGGTCAGACCCTGGGTCGTCTGGCCACCGAAATCGCGAGCCGTCTGCGTGGCAAGCACAAGCCTGAGTACACTCCTCACGTTGACACCGGCGACTACATCGTCGTAATCAACGCCGAGCAGATCCGTGTTACCGGCGCTAAAACCACTGACAAAATGTACTACTCCCACTCCGGTTTCCCGGGCGGCATCAAGTCGATCAACTTTGAAAAGCTGATCGCCAAGGCCCCTGAGCGCGTGATCGAGACCGCGGTCAAAGGCATGCTGCCTAAGAACCCGCTGGGTCGCGACATGTACCGTAAGCTGAAAGTCTATGCGGGCGCTGCACACCCTCATACTGCTCAGCAGCCCCAAGAACTGAAGATTTAACGGAATAGTTCATTATGTCGGCGACTCAAAATTACGGCACTGGCCGTCGCAAGACCGCAACCGCACGCGTTTTCCTGCGTCCGGGTACTGGTAACATCTCCATCAACAATCGTTCGCTGGATAATTTCTTCGGCCGCGAAACTGCCCGCATGGTAGTTCGTCAGCCGCTGGAATTGACTGAGACTGTCGAGAAGTTCGACATCTACGTCACCGTGATCGGCGGTGGTGTGAGTGGTCAAGCTGGCGCAATCCGCCACGGCATCACCCGCGCTCTGATGGACTACGACGAGACTCTGCGCAGCGCCCTGCGTAAAGCCGGCTTCGTAACCCGCGATGCACGTGAAGTTGAACGTAAGAAAGTTGGTCTGCGTAAAGCGCGTAAGCGTCCGCAGTACTCGAAGCGTTAATTCGCTTCCACGTTCAAAAAAGAACGCCCAGTTTCCTCACGGAGCTGGGCGTTTTTTTGTGCGTGTAATTTTCTTGAAGAATTGCGCTGTGACAACTTGCCACATCAGCAGAGGCCCTATACTACAAGGCTTGGCAGTGGTGCCCCAGGGTAATTACCTTGTCAGAATTGGGGCTTTTCATTACCATTCGGCAAAATTTTTATAAGTACAGAGTTTTACTTAGTAGATGCCTGATTTAACAGGCCACAAAGCTGATGGGAGAGGACTGAATGAGCAATGACGGCGTGAATGCAGGCCGGCGTCGCTTCTTGGTAGCAGCCACATCCGTGGTGGGTGCTGCAGGAGCGGTGGGGGCTGCGGTCCCGTTCGTGGGGTCATGGTTTCCCAGTGCCAAGGCGAAAGCCGCAGGTGCACCGGTGAAGGTGAATGTCAGCAAGATCGAGCCAGGCCAGCAGATGATTGCTGAGTGGCGCGGCCAGCCGGTGTTCATCGTCCGCCGTACCGAGGAAATCCTGGGGAATCTGAAAAAGATCGAGGGCCAGCTTTCTGACCCGACCTCCAAGAACTCGACACAACCGACCTATGTCGACCCCGAAACGCGGTCGATCAAGCCTGAAGTTTTGCTGCTGATCGGCATCTGCACGCACCTGGGCTGCTCGCCGACCTTCCGTCCCGAAGTCGCTCCCGCGGACTTGGGCAAGGACTGGGTAGGTGGCTATTTCTGTCCTTGCCACGGCTCCCACTACGACCTGGCTGGCCGCGTCTACAAGTCGCAACCTGCGCCTTTGAACCTGCCAGTTCCCCCGCATTCCTATGAGACCGATGACATCATTGTCGTTGGCGTCGATACGGAGAAAGCGTGATGAGCAAGTTCATGGATTGGGTTGATGCGCGCTTTCCCGCGACCAAAATGTGGGAAGACCATCTCAGCAAGTACTACGCCCCGAAGAACTTCAACTTCTTCTATTTCTTTGGCTCCCTGGCACTGCTCGTTCTGGTCAACCAGATCGTGACCGGTGTCTGGCTGACCATGAGCTACACCCCGTCGGCGGAAGAGGCCTTTGCTTCCGTCGAGTACATCATGCGCGACGTCGAGTACGGCTCGATCCTGCGTCTGCTGCACTCCACCGGCGCCTCGGCGTTCTTCATCGTGGTCTATCTGCACATGTTCCGTGGTTTGCTCTACGGCTCGTACCAGAAGCCGCGTGAGCTGGTGTGGGTCTTCGGCATGCTGATCTACCTGGCGCTGATGGCTGAAGCCTTCATGGGTTACCTGCTGCCGTGGGGCCAGATGTCCTACTGGGGTGCCCAGGTGATCATCTCGCTGTTCGGTGCGATCCCGGTCATCGGCAACGACCTGACCCAGTGGATTCGTGGTGACTACCTGATTTCCGGCATCACCCTGAACCGCTTCTTCGCCTTGCATGTGGTGGCGCTGCCCATCGTTATTCTCGGCCTGGTAGTGCTGCACGTCCTGGCGTTGCACGAAGTCGGTTCGAACAACCCGGATGGCGTGGACATCAAGAAATACAAAGACGAAAACGGCGTACCGCTGGACGGCATTGCCTTCCACCCGTACTACACCGTGAAAGATATCGTCGGCGTGGTGGTGTTCCTGTTCATCTTCTGTTCGATCGTGTTCTTCTTCCCGGAAATGGGCGGCTATTTCCTCGAGAAGCCGAACTTTGAAGTGGCGAACGCCTTCAAGACCCCAGAGCACATCGCTCCGGTCTGGTACTTCACGCCGTTCTACGCGATCTTGCGTGCGGTTCCGGACAAGCTCCTGGGTGTGATCGCCATGGGTGCGGCCATCGCCGTGCTGTTCGTCCTGCCGTGGCTGGACCGTAGTCCGGTCAAGTCGATGCGCTACAAGGGCTGGCTGAGCAAGATCTGGCTCTGGGTGTTCTGCATTTCGTTCGTGATCCTGGGTGTGCTGGGTGTCCTGGCGCCGACTCCGGGCCGTACGTTGCTGTCGCAGGTATGTACCTTCCTGTACTTCGCCTACTTCATCCTGATGCCGTTCTATACCAGGCTCGAGAAGACCAAACCGGTTCCGGAAAGGGTGACTGGCTGATGAAAAAACTATTTGCTGTACTGATTCTTGCGGCGATGCCTGTACTGTCTTTCGCATCGACATCGAGTGGCCCGGAGCTGGAAAAGGTCGATATCGACGTTTCCGACAAGGCTGCCATGCAGGATGGCGCACGTACGTTCGCCAACTATTGCATGGGCTGCCACAGCGCCAAGTTCCAGCGTTATGAGCGTGTTGCCGATGACCTCGGCATCCCCCATGAGCTGATGCTCGACAAGCTGGTGTTCACCGGCGCCAAGATCGGCGATCACATGAACATCGGCATGCAGCCAGCTGACGCCAAGGCCTGGTTCGGTGCGGCACCGCCTGACCTGACCCTGGTCGCTCGTGTGCGTGGTACCGACTGGCTCTACAACTACCTGAAGTCGTTCTATGAAGATCCGTCGCGCCCGTGGGGTGTGAACAACAAGGTCTTCCCGAACGTGGGCATGCCTAACGTGCTGGTCGGCCTGCAGGGGCGCCAGGTTGTCGGTTGCAAACAGGTTCAGATCGTCGAGGACGGCAAGAAGCAATATGATCCGCTGACCGGTACGGCGCTGACTCATGAAGCGTGCGATCAGCTGACCATTGTGCCGAAGAGTGGTGCCCTGACCGAAGAGCAGTTCGATGAGAAGGTCAAGAATCTGGTAACCTTCCTGGCTTACTCGGCTAACCCGGTTAAGCTGCAACATCAGCGCATCGGTACGTACGTATTGCTGTACCTGGCGTTCTTCTTCGTATTCGCTTACTTGCTCAAGCGCGAATACTGGAAAGATGTGCACTGATAAAGCTTCAAGCAATTGCTGTTAATCGCGCGCGCCCAAGGGCGCCTCTGAAAGGGTAACGAGCCTGGTGAGCCAGGTACTGCGTTACGGGAGGCGCCCTCTGGGCGCGCTCGTTTTTCCGCTTCCGATCATTTCAACAAGCGAGGAGGATCGCCATGGGCGTGACCAATCGGTTGGCCTGTTACTCCGACCCCGCCGACCACTATTCCCACCGAGTGCGAATCGTACTGGCAGAGAAAGGTGTCAGCGCCGAGATCATTTATGTGGAGGCTGGTCGCCAGCCGCCTAAACTGATCGAAGTGAACCCTTACGGCAGCTTGCCGACGCTGGTCGATCGTGACCTGGCGCTGTGGGAATCTACGGTGGTGATGGAATATCTGGATGAGCGTTACCCACATCCGCCGCTGTTGCCGGTCTATCCGGTGGCGCGCGCCAACAGTCGTTTGCTGATTCATCGTATTCAGCGTGACTGGTGTGGTCTGGTGGATCTGATCCTGGATTCGCGGACCAAGGAAGCGGCGCGTGCAGTGGCGCGTAAAGAGTTGCGCGAGAGCCTGACAGGCGTTTCGCCGCTGTTTGCCGACAAGCCATTTTTCCTCAGTGAGGAACAAAGCCTGGTGGATTGCTGCCTATTGCCAATACTCTGGCGATTGCCGATTCTGGGTATAGAACTGCCGCGGCCAGCCAAGCCGCTGCTTGATTATATGGAGCGCCAGTTTGCGCGTGAGGCTTTCCAGGCGAGTCTGTCTGGTGTCGAACGCGACATGCGCTAAGGCTTAAGGAGCCGATATGAACTCCAGTCGACCTTATCTGGTCCGCGCGCTCTACGAGTGGATTGTTGATAACGATTGTACCCCGCACATGCTGGTTAATTCCGAGTATCCCTCGGTGCAGGTGCCGCAAGGCTTTGCCAGTGATGGCCAGATCGTCCTGAACGTATCGCCACAGGCCGTGCGTCATTTGCACATGGACAACGAGGCGGTGAGCTTCGAAGGCCGCTTTGGTGGGGTGCCGCATACCCTGTACGTGCCTATCGCATCGATCCTGGGCATCTACGCCCGGGAGAATGGCCAGGGCATGGTGTTCGATCTGGAGTCGCCCATGGAGGACGAGGAAGAGATCGAGCCGGATGATGATATTCCGCCTCCGGACAGCGAGCCACCGCGACCCAGCGGGCGGCCAAGTTTGAAGGTGGTGAAGTAATAAAAAAGGCGATCCGAAAGGATCGCCTTTTTTATTACTTCACCACCTTCAAGCGTAGAAGCTGTCGAGTGAAACGAGGCTGCGATCTTTTGATTTTGTCTTTTAAGATCAAAAGATCGCAGCCTGCGGCAGTTCCTACAGGAGTGGGGTCAGTCGATGTACTCAAACAGCTTCACAATCTTCTGCACACCGGAAACCCCTTGCACCAGGTTCGTCGCCTGGGCGGCTTCCTGCTTGGTCAGCAAGCCCAGCAGGTAAACGATGCCGTTCTCGGTGACCACCTTGATGCGCGAGCCGGGGATGTTCGGATCGGTGAGCATCTGGGTCTTGATCTTGGAGGTCAGCCAGGTGTCGTTCTGGCGGGCAAGGAAGCCAGAGGGTGGCAGGACCTGCAGTTCGTTGTGGACCGTCTTCACCCGCTGGACGGCGGCAGCGGCCTGTTCGGCCTTGGCCTTGAGGTCGGCACGCGGGGTTTGCCCGGCGAGCAGCACGACGCCGTTGAAGCTGGTGACGACAATGTGCGAATCGTTGTCCAGGGCCGGATCGGCCTTGGCGATGTTGACGCCGACCTTGGTGTCGATCAATGAGTCGTCGATCTTGCTGCCGAAAGTGCGGGTGCCGCGATCATCTTCAATCGGCGCTTCACGGCTGGCATTAACCACCGAGGTGCAGCCGCTGATGCCGAGGCACAGGGTCAGGGCCAGTAGGCCGAGGCGATTAGGGGTCATTCTTCACTCCCGAACAGTTGGCTGTCGATCAAGTCGCAAAGGCAGTGGATCGCCAGCAGGTGGACTTCCTGGATACGTGCGGTAACGTTGGCCGGTACGCGAATCTCTACGTCCTCAGGCAAAAGCAGCGACGCCATGCCGCCGCCATCGCGACCGGTCAATGCTACGACAATCATTTCGCGATCATGTGCGGCCTGGATCGCTTGAATTATGTTTGCCGAGTTGCCGCTGGTGGAAATTGCCAGCAGCACATCGCCCGGCTGGCCAAGAGCACGGATCTGTTTGGAGAAAATTTCGTTGTAGCTGTAGTCGTTGGCGATCGAGGTGATCGTCGAGCTGTCCGTCGTCAGCGCAATGGCTGGCAGGCTCGGGCGTTCGCGCTCGAAGCGGTTGAGCAGCTCGGACGAAAAGTGTTGGGCGTCGCCAGCGGAACCACCATTGCCGCAGGAAAGCATCTTCCCCTCGTTGAGCAAGGCGTTGACCATCACCTGGCTGGCTTGCTCGATGTGCGGTGCAAGTACTTCCATCGCCTGTTGCTTGGTGTCGATACTGGCCTGAAAAAGCTGGCGAATTCGGGATTGCATGTCCATCTGTGTGACCTTAATGAGCGCGGCTGTCCGGCACGTGAATGTGCAGCCCGCAAAGCAAAGAGCAAAAGTGTTGAGTGGTAGTGTCCGGTTCGGGGCGTAGGCAATCAGCTGTCGAAGGCATTTTGCAACCAGTTCAACTGATCGAGGTTGCTGTCGATCGCAACCACGTCGAAGCGGCAAGGGGAGTTTGCCCAGCGCGACTCTCGCTGGAGAAAATACTGCGCGGCAAAAATCAGTTTTTGCCGTTTGCGCTCATCGATGCTATCGAGCGCGCCACCCCATTGAGTGTTCTTTCTGTAGCGAACTTCAACGAATACTACTGTATCGCCCTCCAGCATGACCAGATCAAGCTCGCCGCGTTTACACAACCAGTTCTGCGCCAGTAGCTGCAGGCCGTGTTGCTGAAGATGCTCGAGCGCATGGCGCTCGGCATCTTTACCGCATTGCTGGCGAGACCTTTCAGGCATCAGCGCGGGGTGTTCGGCAAGCGTTGCACCTGACCATTGACGAACTCCGCCCATGGCAACTCACGCACCACTCGCTGGTTCTGGGTCATGCTCAGGCTGCCCGATTGACCTTCGATGCGGCTGTCCGGCAGGGCCTTGAGCTGGCCCAGGCGTGGCGCCAGGCGATAGGCGTCCACGCCCATGGCGTACAGGCGACCCAGGCTGCCGGCCGCTTGCGGCCATTGCGCGGTGACCTGGCGACGCAGAGGGTCATTGGCGTCCAGCAGCCATGGGGTTTCGCAAAAGCGCACGCCATTCATGTCGTTGTACTGGTTGACGTCACCGCTGGCGCTGAAGACGTGGGACGTGGCGTAGACCGGAACGTCACCCGCGTACTGGAAGTTCAAGGTCGGCTTGATCTGCTGCGCCTGTTGGGGCGTTGCGGCGAGGAAAATGAACTCGATGTCCTGGCGACGCGACGGCTGGGCGGCTACCTGCGAGCCAACAGTGGATTGCAAGCTCTTGGCGCGACCTTCACTCTGGCGCAGCTGGAACATGTCGGCAATCTGCTGGGCCAGTTGTACCGGCTGGTCGACACGCTCGGTGGCGACGATGCTGCCACCATTGGCTTGCCAGTCCTGGCTGAACGCCTTGAGTACGCGGTCGCCCCACTCGCCCTTGGGGACCATGATGGCGGCGCGATGCAAGCCATCGGCGCGAGCGCGGCGCGATACTTCGCGGGCTTCGTCTTCAGCGGCCAGGCCGAACTGGAACAGCTGGGCGGGTCCTTGTGCGCCTTCGCTGTAGTTCAGCGCCAACGTGGTGATAGGCAGTTGTGGTCGGGCGCTGAGCTGTTTGACCAGTGGTTTTTCCAGCGGGCCTACCACCAGTTGCACGCCATCGGCCTGGGCCTTGCGATAGAACTCGTCGAGCGAGGTCAGGCGCGAGCTGTCATAGAACTCGATGGCTGGCGGTTTCTGCCCGGCTTGTTGTGCCTGGTAGTGGGCGGCCATGAAGCCTTCGCGCAATGCTTTGCCAACCGATGCCAGCGGGCCGTCCTGCGGCAGGAGCAGGGCGATCTTGCTCAGGGGCTGGCTGGCCAGGTCCTTGAGGTTGGTCAGCGGCAGTGGAAGCTGTTTGGCGGCCGGGTGTTTCGGATTCTGGGCGCGCCAGTTGTCGATCGCCGCCTGCTGCTGCTCCAGGGTGCCGGCAGATTTCACTGCCAGCGCCAGGGCCATCCAGCCGCCAAGATCGTCGGTGGTGGTTGGCTGCAATTGGTCGGTCGGCAGCGAAGCGATCAAGACCCAGATCGCCTCGTGGTTCTTGCTGGCGGCTTCACCGCTGAGCAGTGGGGCGATGAAGATGCGTTCCCGTGCGGCGGCGAGGGTTTGGCCATCGGCTTCAAGGGCGCGGGCGCGAACGGTGCCGGTGCGCACCTGTTGCTCTTCCGGCATTTCACCGAGGCGCTGCAGGCTTGGATGGCTCAAGGCGGTTAGCGCGGCTTTCGGTTGGTTGCGCGTCATGGCCAGTTCGGCCGCCAGGGTGTTGGCGAAGATCTGCTGGCCCGGCTTGAGTGTTTCCACTGGGACCTGTTGCAGGATCTGCGCGGACTGGCCGGCATTGCCCTGGCGATAGGCCAGGTCGGCTGCGCTCAGGCGCAGCAGCGCCGCGTCTTCCGGCGATTTGCTTTGGGTGGCCTTTTCGAGCAGTTGCTCGATGCTGGCATCCGGGGTCCGTGGAAGTTCGCCAAGGCTGGAGGAGGGCGAGCTGGCGCAAGCCGCCAGCAAGGCAGCGAGGCATAGGGCAGAGAACAGCCGCAGGCAAGCGATCATGTAGTGTTCCTGATACTCGATCAAATTAGCGTGGAATTGTACCCAAGCACTGGCCGGGGCGCGATGTTGGTCGTGCGAATCGACCAATTTAGCGGGTGTAAATGTTGCTGTGCGCCACAAAAGGCCGCAAAAGCGGGTGTCGCTTGCCCGTATCGCGAGCGTCGCTACGCGTTACAATGGCCGTTTTACCGATCATGAGGTGTGCGCTTTGACTGCTCCAGGTGCTTTGAATTCCGCTGCTGGCTCGCTCTATGTGGTGGCGACGCCCATCGGCAACCTGGACGATATCAGTGCCCGGGCGCTGAAGATTCTGCGTGAGGTCGCCTTGATTGCCGCCGAGGACACCCGTCACTCCCAGCGCCTGATGCAGCATTTCGGCATTCCCACGCCCCTGGCTGCCTGTCATGAGCATAACGAGCGTGATGAAGGTAGCCGCTTTATTACCCGCTTGCTCGCGGGTGACGATGTCGCATTGATTTCCGATGCCGGCACGCCGCTGATTTCCGATCCTGGCTATCACCTGGTTCGTCAGGCGCGTGCGGCGGGTATCAACGTGGTGCCGGTGCCGGGGGCTTGTGCGTTGATTGCGGCGCTGTCGGCGGCGGGTTTGCCGTCGGACCGCTTCATCTTCGAAGGCTTCCTGCCGGCCAAGGCAGTGGGGCGTCGTGCGCGCCTGGAGCTCATCAAGGAGGAATCGCGCACGCTGATTTTCTATGAGGCGCCGCACCGTATCCTCGAATGCCTGCAGGACATGGAACAGGTGTTCGGTGCCGAACGCCCGGCTTTGCTGGCGCGGGAGTTGACCAAGACGTTCGAAATGCTCAAGGGCTTGCCGCTCGCCCAATTACGCGAGTTCGTCGAGTCGGACAGTAATCAGCAGCGGGGTGAGTGCGTGGTGCTGGTGGCGGGGTGGACGGCTCCCGAGGAAGAAGGCGCTGTCAGCAGTGAGGCGATGCGGATCCTCGATCTGTTGCTTGAAGAGATGCCGCTCAAGCGTGCAGCGGCGTTGGCCGCGCAAATTACCGGCGAGCGCAAGAATGTTCTCTATCAGGTCGCGCTGGATAAACAGAAAGGCGAGTAAAACCGACGCGCTGGCGTGGCCGGAGGCGTTTATCACTTGTTCTTCGGTCGCTCTGCCGTTAACCTTCGCGGCGGAGAGTCGATCGGACAGTCGCTGCCCTCTATGAAAATTAGGGGGGGGAGGAAAGTCCGGGCTCCATAGGGCGAAGTGCCAGGTAATGCCTGGGAGGCGTGAGCCTACGGAAAGTGCCACAGAAAATAACCGCCTAAGCGCTTCGGCGCCGGTAAGGGTGAAAAGGTGCGGTAAGAGCGCACCGCACGTCTGGCAACAGTTCGTGGCTAGGTAAACCCCACTTGGAGCAAGACCAAATAGGGTCCCAAGGCGTGGCCCGCGCTGGGACCGGGTAGGTTGCTAAAGGTGTCCAGTGATGGCCATCGTAGACGAATGACTGTTCAAGACAGAACCCGGCTTACAGATCGACTCTCCACCTTTTTTCTCCCCTCTGCTTAACTCATTGAGCAGGGGCCTGATGATGGCAATTACCCTCCTTTCCCAAACGTCCGCATTATCACTTTCGTAATACCAAAAAAATCTTACTCTTAATAAATCACTTTAACTTCCGAGCGCAGCCCCTTGTGCTGATTCAAGTTATTGGGCGTTTTCATCTGCCTGATCCTGCTTGCTCCCCTCTATATGCTCCTAAATCTCAGTTCTGTAAGGGTTTTCCTTTAAAGCGCGCCTTGACGGTGCGGTGGGCGCATTCCTATAGTGTGCGCAAGTGGCGGAAAGTGGCATGAAGTGGGTTTTTTGAGCTAGAAACGCTAGAATTTGGAGAAACGCTGACGTGTTTCGCGGAGCCAACGCTATCAGTCTCGATGCAAAGGGCCGTCTCGCCATGCCGAGCCGGTACCGTGACGAGCTGGTTTCGCGAAGTTCCGGGCAGTTAATTGTCACAATTGATGCCGTTGATCCGTGTTTGTGTGTTTACCCCCTCGATGAGTGGGAAATTATTGAAACCAAACTGCGCGCACTGCCTTCGCTTCATGAAGCGAACCGTCGTCTGCAACGTTTACTGATTGGTAATGCCGTCGACCTCGAGCTCGATGGCAGTGGTCGTTTTCTGGTTCCGCCGCGTCTTCGTGAATATGCCAAGTTGGATAAGCGCGCGATGCTGGTAGGCCAACTGAACAAGTTCCAATTGTGGGACGAGGATGCCTGGGATGCGGTTGCTGCCGCTGACCTGGCTGCTATTCAAGAACCGGGCGCGATGCCTGACGAACTGCGTGAATTGATCCTGTGACTATAGATAGCGGCTTTAACCACATCACCGTACTGCTTGACGAAGCCGTCGAGGCTCTCGCCGTACGTCCTGATGGCTGCTATCTGGACGGCACGTTCGGACGCGGCGGACACAGCCGGTTGATCCTCAGCCGGCTCGGTCCCGATGGTCGGTTGCTAGGGTTCGACAAAGACCCTCAAGCGATTGCCACCGGGCAGACGCTAGCGGCCGAAGACGGCCGCTTTGTCGTTGTGCAGCGCAGCTTTGCCGAGCTGGGTGCGGAAGTCGCCGCGCGCGGCATGAACGGCAAGGTCAGCGGTGTATTGCTCGACCTAGGCGTCTCTTCGCCACAGCTGGATGACCCGGAGCGCGGTTTCAGTTTTCTCAACGATGGTCCGCTGGACATGCGCATGGACCCGTCCCGCGGGATCAGCGCGGCCGAATTCGTCAACACCGCGCCCGTGGAAGAAATCGCCCGAGTGTTCAAGGAATACGGCGAAGAGCGGTTTTCCGGGCGCATGGCCCGTGCCGTCGCCGAACGTCGCGATATCAAGCCGTTCGAGCGCACTGCCGATCTGGCTGAAGTCCTGAAAGTGGCGAATCCTGCCTGGGAAAAGGGCAAGAACCCGGCAACCCGTGCATTCCAGGGCCTGCGCATTCACGTCAACAACGAACTGGGCGATCTGGAAGCCGGCCTTGAAGCGGCGCTGGAGAGCCTGGAAGTGGGCGGTCGCCTGGTGGTCATCAGCTTCCATTCGCTGGAAGATCGCATCGTCAAGCTGTTCATGCGCAAGCTGGTTAAAGGCGAAGCCGACAACCTGCCACGCAACCTGCCGGTTCGGCACGTCGCCTTCGAACCGAAAATCAAGATCCATGGCAAAGCGCAGACGGCCTCCGATGCCGAGCTGAAGGCCAACCCACGTTCGCGCAGTGCTGTCATGCGTGTGGCGGAGAAGCTGCGGTGAGCAAGCTTTTCGCCAAGCCACTGCCCGGCGGAAGCTTTTTCATGCTGCTGTTGTTCGTTGGCGTGCTCGTTTCGGCCATAGGCGTGTCCTACAGCGCACACTGGAACCGTCAGTTGCTGAACGCGTTGTACAGCGAGTTGAGCGTGCGCGATAAGGCGCAGGCCGAATGGGGGCGCTTGATTCTCGAACAAAGCACCTGGACCGCCCATAGCCGTATCGAAGTGTTGGCCACTGAACAACTGAAAATGCGCATTCCCGGTGCCGCCGAAGTGCAGATGGTGGCGCCATGATGAAACTCGAAGGTGCTCTTTTTCCATGGCGCTTCCGCCTGGTGCTGGGTCTGCTCGGCGTCATGGTGGCGGCGATCGCCTGGCGCATCATTGACCTGCAAGTGGTCGACCGTGCCTTTCTCAAAGGCCAGGGCGATGCGCGCAGCGTTCGGCATATTCCGATCCCGGCTCACCGTGGCCTGATCACCGACCGAAATGGCGAACCTTTGGCCGTGAGTACGCCGGTCACCACCCTGTGGGCCAATGCCAAGGAAATGCAGCTGGCCAAGGAAAAATGGCCGGCACTGGCTGCCGCGCTGGGGCAAGACCCCAAGGCCCTGGCCGAGCGCCTAGAGGCACAGGCCAACAAGGAGTTCATTTATCTGGTGCGCGGGCTGACGCCTGAGCAAGGCCAGGCCGTACTCGACCTGAAAGTGCCGGGTGTCTATGGGATCGAAGAGTTCCGCCGTTTCTACCCGGCTGGTGAGGTCACGGCCCATATGGTCGGCTTTACCGACATTGATGACCACGGACGCGAAGGTGTCGAGCTGGCCTACGATGAATGGCTGGCCGGGGTCCCCGGCAAACGGCAGGTGATCAAGGACCGGCGCGGCCGGTTGATCAAGGATGTCCAGGTTACCAAAAACGCCAAGGCCGGAAAGCCCTTGGCGTTGTCCATTGACCTGCGCCTGCAGTACCTGGCCAACCGCGAGTTGCGCAACGCGATCATCGAGAACGGCGCCAAGGCCGGCAGCCTGGTGATCATGGACGTGAAGACCGGCGAAATCCTCGCCATGGTCAACCAGCCGACCTACAACCCGAACAACCGCCGCAACCTGCAACCGGCGATGATGCGTAACCGCGCGATGATCGACGTGTTCGAACCGGGTTCGACCATGAAGGCGATCTCCATGAGCGCCGCGATCGAAACCGGGCGCTGGAAACCGAGCGATACCGTCGAGGTGTATCCGGGCTCCTTGCAGATCGGCAAGTACACCATCAAGGACGTATCCAAGTCCGAAGGGCCGGTGCTCGACCTGGCTGGCATCCTGATCAATTCCAGTAACGTCGGCATGAGCAAGATCGCGTTCGATATCGGTGGCGAGACGATTTTCCGTCTCGCTCAGAAAGTCGGTCTGGGCCAGGATACCGGCCTCGGCTTCCCGGGCGAGCGTGTCGGCAACCTGCCGAACTACCGCGAGTGGCGCAAGGCTGAAACCGCCACGCTGTCCTACGGCTACGGTGTTTCCGTGACGGCGATCCAGTTGGTTCACGCGTTCTCGGCGTTGGCCAACAACGGTCGCCTGGCGCCACTGACACTGATCAAGACCGACAAGGCGCCGCAGACTACCCAGGTGCTCCCGGAAGCCGTCGCGAAGACCATGCAAGGCATGCTGCAGCAAGTGATTGAAGCGCCGCGCGGTGTATTCCGTGCACAGGTGCCGGCCTATCACGTGGGCGGCAAGTCGGGTACCGCGCGTAAAACGTCGGTCGGTACCAAAGGCTACGCCGAGAACTCCTACCGCTCGCTGTTCGCCGGTTTCGGCCCGATGAGCGATCCACGCTACGCCATCGTGGTGGTGATCGACGAGCCGACCAAGGCTGGTTACTTCGGTGGCCTGGTCTCTGCGCCGGTGTTCAGCCGCGTGATGTCCGGCACCCTGCGTTTGATGAACATCACCCCGGACAACCTGCCACCTACCCAACAAGCGAACGCAGCGCCGGTCGTTCCACTGAAAGCCAATGGAGGGCGCGGCTGATGTCTCTGAGCCTGAACAAGATTTTCCCCCACGCCGGCCACGATCTGTTGATCCGTGAATTGGCGCTCGACAGCCGCAACGTACGCGCCGGCGACTTGTTCCTCGCGGTGCCGGGCGGCAAGTTCGATGGCCGTGCGCACATTGCCGATGCGCTTGCGCGCGGCGCGTCGGCCGTAGCTTATGAAGTGGAAGGCGCCACGGTGCTGCCAATCACTGACGTGCCGCTGATTCCGGTCAAGGGGCTGGCGGCGCAGTTGTCGGACATCGCCGGGCGCTTTTATGGCGAGCCGAGCCATCACCTGAAACTGGTGGGCGTGACCGGCACCAATGGCAAGACCAGCGTGACCCAACTGGTGGCCCAGGCGCTGGACCTGCTGGGCCAGCACTGCGGCATTGTCGGCACCCTTGGCTGTGGTTTTCATGGCGCGCTGGAAAGCGGCCTGCACACCACGCCCAACCCGATTGCAGTGCAAGCGACCCTGGGCGACCTGAAAAAAGCCGGGGCCAAGGCGGTTGCCATGGAGGTCTCGTCCCACGGTCTGGACCAGGGCCGTGTCACCGCGCTGGCATTCGATGTGGCCGTAATGACCAACCTGTCCCGCGACCACCTGGATTACCACGGCACCATGCAGGCCTATGGCGAAGCCAAGGCCAGGCTGTTTGCCTGGAACGATCTGAAATGCCGGGTAATCAACCTCGACGATGACTTCGGCCGGCAATTGGCCGCCGACAAACGCGAATCGCGGCTGATCACCTACAGCCTGCTCGACAGCAGCGCTTATCTTTATTGCCGCCAGGCGCAGTTCGACGACGAAGGCGTGCGTGCCACGCTGGTCACGCCTCAGGGCGAACACCACCTGCGCAGTACATTGCTGGGTCGTTTCAACTTGAGCAACGTGTTGGCCGCGATTGGCGCCTTGCTCGGTCTGGATTACGCCCTGGACGAAATCCTCAAGGTGCTGCCGAAACTTGAAGGCCCGGCCGGCCGTATGCAACGCCTTGGCGGTGGTACCCAGCCGTTGGTGGTGGTCGATTACGCCCACACCCCGGACGCACTGGAAAAAGTCCTGACGGCCTTGCGCCCTCACGTCAAAGGTCGGCTGCTGTGCCTGTTCGGCTGTGGCGGCGATCGCGATCGCGGCAAGCGTCCGCTGATGGCCGAAGTGGTCGAGCGTTTGGCCGATGGTGTGTTGGTTACCGACGACAACCCGCGTACTGAAGATCCTTCGGTGATCTTCGACGACATCCGTGCAGGCTTCACCGCTGTGGATAAAGTGACCTTCGTTGCCGGCCGTGGCCAGGCGATTGCGCAGTTGATCGCGGGTGCGTCGGCCGATGACGTGATTGTCCTGGCCGGTAAAGGTCATGAGGACTATCAGGAAATCAATGGCGAGCGCCATGCCTTTTCCGATCTGGTCGAGGCCGATCACGCCTTGACCGCGTGGGAGGTGGCCCATGCTTAAAGCCTTGAAACTGAGCGAACTGACCGGCGCGCTGAATGGGCGGTTGATCGCCGCTGATGCGAGCTTCGACGGTGTCAGCATTGACAGTCGTGCAATCAAGCCTGGCCAGCTGTTCATCGCCTTGGCCGGTCCGCGCTTCGATGGCCATGACTATCTCAATGAAGTCGCAGCCAAAGGTGCCGTGGCAGCCTTGGTCGAGCGTGAAGTCGCCGACAGCACGCTGCCGCAATTGCTGGTGAGCGATACCCGCCAGGCATTGGGTCAACTGGGCGCGCTCAATCGCGCGGCATTCACCCAGCCAGTCGCCGCCATCACCGGTTCCAGTGGCAAGACCACGGTCAAGGAAATGCTCGCGAGCATCCTGCGCACCCGCGGTCCGGTGCTGGCAACCCGCGGCAACCTGAACAACGACCTCGGCGCTCCGTTGACCCTGCTCGAACTTGCACCGGAACACAGCGCCGCCGTGATCGAGCTCGGTGCTTCGCGCCTGGGTGAAATTGCTTATACCGTGGGCCTGACCAAGCCCCATGTGGCCATCCTCAACAATGCCGGAACCGCCCATGTCGGCGAGTTCGGCGGGCCGGAAAAAATCGTCGAAGCCAAGGGCGAGATCATTGATGGGCTCGATGCCAATGGCGTCGCCGTACTCAATCTCGACGACAAGGCGTTCGGCATCTGGAAGACCCGCGCTGGCGAGCGCAAGGTGCTGACCTTCGCCCTGAGCAATGTCAGTGCCGATTTCTACGCCAGTGACCTGGCGACCGATGCGCGTGGTTGCCCGGCGTTCAACCTGCACAGTCCTGAAGGTGAGGAGCGCGTTCAACTGAACCTGCTCGGCACCCATAACGTTGCCAATGCCATGGCCGCTGCGGCTGCCGCCCACGCCCTGGGTGTGTCGCTGTTCGGCATCGCCACCGGCCTCGGTGCGGTGCAACCGGTCAAGGGTCGTACCGTCGCGCAACTGGCCAGCAATGGCATGCGCGTGATCGATGACACTTATAACGCGAACCCCACCTCCATGTGCGCTGCCGTTGATATACTGGCCGGCTTTTCCGGTCGCACCGTTCTGGTGCTCGGGGATATCGGCGAGTTGGGCGATTGGGCAAAGCAGGGGCACCGCGACGTGGGCGAGTACGCCCGTGGCAAGGTTTCTGCGCTGTACGCCGTCGGACCGATGATGGTTCACGCCGTCAACGCCTTCGGACCCCAAGCCTTTCACTTCAGCACACAGGCTGAACTGATCAAGGCGCTGGGCGCCGAGCAAGACACAAATACCACCATTTTGATCAAGGGCTCGCGCAGCGCTGCGATGGAAAACATCGTTGCCGCTTTGTGCGGGTCCAGTCCGGAGAAACATTAATGCTGCTGCTGCTAGCGGAGTATCTGCAACAGTTCTACAAAGGCTTCGCGGTCTTCCAGTACCTGACCCTGCGCGGGATTCTCGGTGTGCTGACCGCGCTGGTCTTGTCGCTGTGCTATGGCCCGTGGATGATCCGCACCCTGCAGAACCGTCAGATCGGCCAGTCCGTTCGCAACGACGGCCCGCAATCGCACTTGTCCAAATCCGGCACCCCAACCATGGGTGGCGCGCTGATTCTATCGTCGATTGGTGTCAGCACCCTGTTGTGGGCCGACCTGACCAACCGTTATGTCTGGGTTGTCCTGTTGGTGACCCTGTTGTTCGGTGCCATCGGTTGGGTCGACGACTACCGCAAAGTGATCGAAAAAAATTCCCGTGGCTTGCCGAGCCGCTGGAAGTATTTCTGGCAGTCGGTGTTCGGCCTGGGCGCGGCGATCTTCCTTTATATGACTGCCGCCACCCCGGTTGAAACCACGCTGATCCTGCCGATGCTCAAGGACTACAGCATCCCGCTGGGCGCAGGCTTCATCGTCCTGACCTATTTCGTGATCGTGGGTTCGAGCAACGCGGTCAACCTGACCGACGGCCTCGACGGCCTGGCGATCATGCCGACCGTGATGGTCGGCGGCGGCCTGGGGATCTTCTGCTACCTGTCGGGTAACGTGAAATTCGCCGAATACCTGCTGATCCCTTATGTACCGGGCGCGGGTGAGCTGATCGTATTCTGCGGCGCGCTGATCGGCGCTGGCCTGGGCTTCCTGTGGTTCAACACCTACCCGGCACAAGTCTTCATGGGTGACGTCGGCGCATTGGCGTTGGGCGCGGCCCTGGGCACCATCGCGGTAATCGTTCGCCAGGAAATCGTCTTGTTCATCATGGGCGGCGTGTTCGTGATGGAAACCCTGTCAGTCGTCATTCAGGTTGCTTCCTTTAAGCTGACCGGTCGCCGTGTGTTCCGCATGGCACCGATTCACCACCACTTTGAACTCAAGGGCTGGCCCGAGCCACGCGTGATTGTCCGTTTCTGGATCATCACCGTGATTCTCGTGCTGATTGGCCTTGCCACCCTGAAATTGAGGTAGAAACTCGTGTCCCTGATCGCGTCTGACCACTTCCGCATCGTTGTCGGCCTCGGCAAGAGCGGCATGTCCCTGGTTCGCTTCCTGGCGAACCGGGGCGTGGCGTTTGCAGTGGCCGATACGCGGGAAAATCCACCGGAACTGGCCACGCTCAAGCGTGACTACCCGCAGGTGGAAGTGCGTTGTGGCGAGTTGGACGTCGACTTCCTGTGCCGTGCCGACGAGCTCTACGTGAGCCCCGGCCTGGCACTGGCGACCCCGGCCCTGCAGGCCGCCGCTGCCCGTGGCGTGAAATTGTCCGGCGACATCGAGCTGTTCGCGCGTAACGCGAAGGCGCCGATCGTGGCCATCACCGGTTCCAACGCGAAGAGCACCGTGACCACCCTGGTCGGCGAGATGGCCGCAGCGGCGGGCAAGCGTGTGGCCGTCGGTGGCAACCTGGGTACGCCAGCGCTGGATTTGCTCAACGACGACATCGAGTTGTACGTGATGGAGCTGTCGAGTTTCCAACTGGAAACCACCGATCAACTCAACGCCGAAGTGGCGACCGTGCTCAACATCAGCGAAGACCACATGGACCGCTATAGCGGCCTGCCGGCCTATCACCTGGCCAAGCACCGGATCTTCCGCGGTGCCAGGCAGTTCGTGGTCAACCGCCAGGACGCCCTGAGCCGGCCACTGATCGGCGAGGGTCAGCCATGCTGGACTTTCGGCCTGAACAAGCCTGACTTCAAGGCTTTCGGGCTCCGCGAAGAAGGCGGCGAGAAATACCTGGCCTTTGAATTCCAGAACCTGATGCCAGTGCGCGAATTGAAAGTTCGCGGCGCCCATAACCAGTCCAACGCCCTGGCGGCCTTGGCACTCGGCCACGCCGTCGGCTTGCCGTTCGACGCCATGCTGTCGGCCCTGCGCAATTTCGCCGGGCTGGAGCATCGTTGCCAATGGGTCCGTGACCTGGATGGCGTGGGCTATTACAACGATTCCAAAGCCACCAATGTCGGCGCCGCGCTGGCGGCCATCGAAGGCCTGGGCGCGGACATCGACGGCAAAGTCGTGCTGATCGCAGGTGGCGATGGCAAGGGCGCCGAATTCAAGGACCTGCGTGATCCGGTGGCGGCCAACTGCCGCGCCGTGATCCTCATGGGCCGCGACAGCGACAAGATCGGCCAGGCCATCGGCGATGCCGTACCGCTGATTCGTGCGGGCTCCCTGGTCGAAGCCGTCGAGCAATGCCGCGCCACTGCTCAAACGGGCGACGTGGTGCTGCTGTCGCCAGCGTGCGCCAGTTTCGACATGTTCAAGAACTACGAAGATCGTGGTCACCAATTCGTCCAAGCCGTGGAGGAACTGGCATGAGTCTTCGAGGCATCATCAAGCCGTACCCATCGCCACTGATCACCGGGCGCGGTATCGACCTCGACTTTCCGATGCTCGTCGGTTGCCTGACGCTGCTGGGCCTGGGGCTGGTCATGATTGCATCGGCCTCCACCGAAGTGGCGGCGGTCCAGTCGGGCAGCGCCCTGTACTACATGATTCGCCACCTTATCTACGTGGTGCTGGGCCTGGGTGCCTGCATCGTCACCATGATGATCCCGATCGCCACCTGGCAACGCCTGGGCTGGCTGATGCTGTTGGGGGCATTCGGTTTGCTGGTGATGGTGATCATCCCGGGGATCGGCCGTGAGGTGAACGGTTCGATGCGCTGGATCGGCTTCAGTTTTTTCAACGTCCAGCCTTCCGAGATCGCCAAGGTGTTCGTGGTGATCTACCTCGCCGGTTACCTGGTGCGTCGCCAGAAAGAAGTGCGTGAGAGCTGGATGGGGTTCTTCAAGCCATTCATCGTGTTGCTGCCGATGGCGGGCCTGTTGCTGATGGAACCGGACTTCGGTGCCACCGTCGTGATGATGGGTGCGGCGGCGGCGATGCTGTTCCTCGGTGGTGTCGGGCTGTTCCGGTTTTCCCTGATGGTGGTCCTGGCGGTCGGGGCGGTGGTGTTGCTGATCCAGATGCAGCCGTATCGAATGGCGCGCCTGACCAACTTTGCCGACCCATGGGCCGACCAGTTCGGTGCCGGCTATCAGCTGTCCCAGGCGTTGATCGCTTTCGGTCGCGGCGAGTGGCTGGGCGTCGGCCTGGGCAACAGCGTGCAGAAACAGTTCTACCTGCCGGAAGCCCACACCGACTTCGTGTTCTCGGTCCTGGCCGAAGAGCTGGGTGCCGTGGGTTCCCTGTGCACCGTGGCACTGTTCGTCTTCGTTTGTATTCGCGGCATGTACATCGGCTTGTGGGCCGAGAAGGCCAAGCAGTTCTTCGCTGCCTACGTCGCCTACGGTTTGTCGTTCCTGTGGATCGGGCAGTTCCTGATCAATATCGGCGTGAACGTCGGCCTGCTGCCGACCAAGGGCCTGACCCTGCCGTTTCTCAGCTATGGCGGCAGTTCGTTGGTGATCTGCTGCGCCTGTCTGGGGTTGTTGCTGCGCATCGAGTGGGAGAGTCGAACCCACCTGGGCAGCGAAGAGATGGAATTCCATGAGAGCGACTTCGCCGAGGAGCCGAACCATGGGCGCTAACGTATTGATCATGGCCGGTGGCACCGGGGGCCATGTGTTCCCGGCCTTGGCCTGTGCCCGCGAATTCCAGTCTCGCGGCTACACCGTGCACTGGCTGGGCACGCCGCGCGGCATCGAGAACGAACTGGTTCCGGCGGCCGGCATCGAACTGCATCGGATCAACGCCAGCGGTTTGCGCGGCAAGGGCAAGTTGTCCCTGCTCAAGGCGCCGTTCATGTTGCTCAAGTCGGTGTGGCAGGCGCGGGCGATCATTCGTCGTTTGCAACCGGCTTGCGTGGTGGGTTTTGGTGGTTATGTGACCGGTCCCGGCGGTGTCGCAGCCAAACTGGCCGGCGTGCCGGTGATCGTTCACGAACAGAACGCCGTGGCCGGTACCGCCAATCGGTTGCTCGTGCCGTTGGCCGCCCGGGTCTGTGAAGCGTTCCCCGACACCTTTACCCTGTCGAGCAGCCGACGGACCACCGGTAACCCGGTGCGCACCGAGCTGTTCCTCGAAACACCGCGACCAGCCCTGGCCGGTCGCAAGGCGCGTTTGCTGATCCTGGGTGGAAGCCTGGGCGCAGAACCGTTGAACAAGCTGCTGCCTGAAGCCCTGTCGCAAGTCCCCGTCGACCTGCGCCCGGACGTGTTCCATCAGGCCGGCAAAAACCACGATGAAGTGACTGCGCAGCGCTACCTCGCGGCTGGCGTCGAGGCGCAAGTGCAGCCGTTCATCAAAGACATGGCCCAAGCCTATGGCTGGGCCGACCTGGTGGTATGTCGCGCAGGTGCGCTGACCATCAGTGAACTGGCTGCCGCCGGTCTGCCCTCGATGCTGGTGCCGTTGCCCCATGCGATCGACGATCACCAGACCCGCAACGCCGATTATTTGGCCCGTGAAGGCGCAGCCTTCCTGATGCCGCAAAGAACGACCGGTGCAGCGGATCTTGCCGCGCGCCTGACAGAGGTCCTGATGCAACCACAACGACTCAACGATATGGCCACTGCGGCCCGCCGCCTGGCCAAACCCGATGCCACCCGTAACGTGGTCGATACCTGCTTGGAGGTGGCCCATGGTTGAGAATCAGAAAGCCATGCCGCAACCGGAAATGCGCCGCATCCGTCGCATCCACTTCGTCGGGATCGGCGGCGTGGGCATGTGCGGGATTGCCGAGGTGTTGCTGAACCTGGGCTACGAAGTGTCCGGTTCCGACCTCAAGGCTTCGCCCGTCACCGAGCGCCTGGAATCTTTCGGCGCGCAGATTTTCATTGGTCACCGCGCCGAGAACGCTGCCGCCGCCGATGTGCTGGTGGTGTCCAGCGCCGTGAACACCTCCAACCCGGAAGTCGCCACCGCGCTGGAACGTCGCATCCCGGTCGTGCCTCGGGCGGAAATGCTGGCCGAGCTGATGCGTTATCGCCACGGCATCGCCGTTGCCGGTACCCACGGCAAGACCACCACCACCAGCCTGATCGCCTCGGTCTTCGCCGCCGGCGGCCTGGACCCGACGTTCGTCATCGGTGGCCGCCTGAATGCAGCTGGCACCAATGCCCAGCTTGGCACCAGCCGCTACCTGATCGCCGAAGCCGACGAAAGTGACGCCAGCTTCCTGCACTTGCAGCCGCTGGTGGCCGTGGTCACCAACATCGACGCCGACCACATGGCGACCTACGACGGTGACTTCAACAAACTGAAGAAAACCTTCGTCGAGTTCCTGCATAACCTGCCTTTCTACGGCCTGGCGGTGGTGTGCCTGGACGATCCGGTGGTGCGTGAAATCCTCCCGCAGGTCAAGCGTCCGACCGTTACCTACGGCTTCGGCGAAGACTGCGACGTGCGCGCCATCAATGTGCGCCAGCAAGGCATGCAGACGTTCTTCACCGTGCTGCGCCCTGACCGTGAACCACTGGATGTGTCGGTGAACATGCCGGGCAACCACAACGTATTGAACGCCCTGGCAACCATCTGCATCGCCACCGACGAAGGCGTCAGCGATGAAGCCATCGTCCAGGGCCTGTCCGGGTTCCAGGGCGTTGGCCGACGCTTCCAGGTCTACGGCGAACTGCCGGTGGACGGTGGCCAGGTGATGCTGGTGGACGACTACGGTCACCACCCGACCGAAGTCGCCGCGGTGATCAAGGCCGTGCGCGGTGGTTGGCCGGAGCGTCGCCTGGTGATGGTCTACCAGCCGCACCGTTACAGCCGTACGCGCGACCTGTACGACGACTTCGTCAATGTACTGGCCGACGCCAACGTCCTGCTGCTGATGGAAGTCTATCCGGCCGGCGAAGAACCGATCCCCGGTGCCGACAGCCGCAAGCTGTGCAACAGCATCCGCCAGCGCGGCCAGCTCGACCCGATCTACATCGAGCGCGGTGTCGACCTCGCGCCGCTGGTCAAGCCGCTGTTGCGTGCCGGTGACATCCTGCTGTGCCAGGGCGCCGGTGATATCGGCGGTCTCGCACCGAAACTGTTGAAAAGTGAGTTGTTCGCCGGTGCCGTTGTTGCATCGGTGGAGGGGAAGTTGAAATGACTGCTGCCTACGCCAACCTCGCCAGCACCGTCGCGCCGAAAGACTTCGGCCGCGTCGCCGTGCTGTTCGGCGGCAAGAGTGCCGAACGCGAAGTGTCCCTGAAGTCGGGTAACGCCGTTCTCGATGCGTTGCTCAGTGCAGGTGTGGACGCGTTCGGCCTCGACGTCGGCGATGACCTGTTGCAGCGTCTGCTGAACGAAAAGATCGACCGCGCCTTCATCATCCTCCACGGCCGTGGCGGTGAAGACGGCAGCATGCAGGGCCTGCTCGAGTGCCTGGGGATTCCCTACACCGGCAGCGGCATCCTCGCCTCGGCGCTGGCCATGGACAAGCTGCGCACCAAGCAGGTCTGGCACAGCCTGGGGATTCCGACGCCACGTCACGCGGTACTGAGCAGCGAAGCCGATTGTATTTCGGCGGCGACGGAACTGGGCTTCCCTTTGATCGTCAAACCGGCCCATGAAGGTTCAAGTATCGGTATGGCCAAAGTGAGTTCCGCGTCTGAATTGATCGACGCCTGGAAAGCGGCCAGTACCTACGATTCGCAAGTGTTGGTCGAGCAATGGATTCACGGTCCGGAGTTCACCATCGCCACCCTGCGTGACCAGGTGTTGCCTCCAATCGCCCTGGGCACGACGCACAGTTTCTACGACTACGACGCCAAGTACATCGCCAACGATACCCAGTACCGTATTCCGTGCGGCCTGGACAGCGCCAAGGAAAAGGAACTCATGGACCTCACGGCGAAAGCCTGTGAAGCCTTGGGTATCGCCGGTTGGGGCAGGGCGGATGTGATGCAGGACGCCGAGGGGCAGTTCTGGTTCCTGGAAGTCAACACGGCACCGGGCATGACCGATCACAGCCTGGTGCCGATGGCGGCCCGTGCTGCCGGCCTGGATTTCCAGCAACTGGTTCTGGCCATTCTGGCCGAGAGCTTCGGCAAGCAAGAGCCGCGAGGTTAAGACCATGCAAGGCGCACAGTTGAGACATCAGCCTACCGCACCCGGTCGCAAGCCGGTGCCGCGGGGTGCCAGCCGAATGGTGGCCAAAGAGCCGATGTCCGCGCGCCTGCCGAAAGCCAACTTTGGCTTTGTCAAAGCGCTGTTCTGGCCAGTCCTGCTGGTGGCGTTGGGGTTCGGTACTTATGAAGGCGCGCAGCGTTTATTGCCGTATGCCGATCGACCGATCACCAAGATCGCGGTACAGGGCGACCTGAGCTACATCAGCCAGCAAGCGGTGCAGCAGCGAATCGCCCCGTTCGTTGCGGCGAGCTTCTTCACCATCGACCTTGAGAGCATGCGCACCGAGCTTGAAACGATGCCATGGATTGCCCACGCCGAAGTGCGCAGGGTGTGGCCGGATCAGGTGGTGATTCGCCTGGAAGAACAACTGCCGGTGGCCCGTTGGGGCGACGAATCGCTGCTGAATAACCAGGGGCAGGCGTTCACCCCGCGCGAGCTGGCCAACTACGAACACTTGCCGCAGTTGTTTGGTCCGCAGCGGGCCCAACAGCAGGTGATGCAGCAATATCAGGTACTGAGCCAGTTGCTCAGGCCATTGGGCTTCTCGATTGCGCGCCTGGAGTTGCGTGAACGAGGCAGCTGGTTCCTGACGACCGGCCCTGGCAGTGCCGGCCCCGGGATCGAACTGCTGCTGGGACGCGGCAACCTGGTGGAAAAGATGCGCCGTTTCATTGCCATCTATGACAAGACGCTCAAAGAGCAGATTACGAACATTGCGCGCATCGATCTGCGCTACGCCAACGGCCTCGCTGTTGGCTGGCGGGAACCAGTAGCGCCGACGACAGCCCAACCCGCTGTCGCGAAGAATTAAGAGAGGCAGGACCCCATGGCAAACGTGCAAAGCGGCAAAATGATCGTCGGTCTCGATATCGGCACCTCCAAGGTGGTGGCGCTGGTCGGCGAGGTCTCGGACGACGGCACGCTGGAAATCGTCGGGATCGGCACCCATCCGTCCCGAGGCCTGAAGAAAGGCGTGGTGGTGAACATCGAGTCCACCGTGCAGTCGATCCAGCGCGCCATCGAAGAAGCGCAGCTGATGGCTGGCTGCCGTATCCACTCGGCGTTTGTCGGCGTGGCGGGCAACCATATCCGCAGCCTGAACTCCCACGGCATCGTGGCAATTCGTGATCGCGAAGTCAGCTCCGCCGACCTTGAGCGCGTACTCGACGCCGCCCAGGCCGTGGCGATCCCGGCTGACCAGCGGGTGCTGCACACCTTGCCGCAGGATTACGTGATCGATAACCAGGAAGGCGTCCGCGAGCCACTGGGCATGTCCGGTGTGCGCCTGGAAGCCAAGGTCCACGTGGTCACCTGCGCCGTCAACGCCGCACAGAACATTGAAAAATGTGTGCGTCGCTGCGGCCTGGAAATCGACGACATCATCCTCGAGCAACTCGCTTCGGCTTATTCCGTGCTGACCGACGACGAGAAAGAGCTGGGCGTGTGCCTGGTGGACATCGGTGGCGGCACCACCGACATCGCGATCTTCACCGAAGGCGCGATCCGTCACACCGCGGTGATCCCGATTGCGGGCGACCAGGTGACCAACGACATCGCGATGGCGTTGCGCACTCCGACCCAGTACGCCGAAGAAATCAAGATCCGCTACGCCTGCGCCCTGGCCAAACTGGCGGGCGCCGGTGAAACCATCAAGGTCCCGAGCGTCGGCGACCGTCCGCCGCGCGAGCTGTCCCGCCAGGCCCTGGCCGAAGTGGTCGAGCCGCGTTACGACGAACTGTTCACGCTGATCCAGGCCGAGCTGCGTCGCAGTGGCTACGAAGACCTGATCCCGGCCGGCATCGTGCTGACTGGCGGTACCGCGAAGATGGAAGGCGCCACTGAACTGGCCGAGGAAATCTTCCACATGCCGGTGCGCCTGGGCGTGCCCCACGGCGTCAAGGGCCTGGATGACGTGGTGCGCAACCCGATCTATTCCACGGGCGTTGGCCTGTTGATGTACGGCCTGCAGAAGCAATCCGACGGCATCTCGTTCTCGGGTATCGGCAGCCGCGACAGCTTCAGCAACGAAGAACCCAAAGGTGCCTTGCTCGATCGCATCAAGAGCTGGGTCCAGGGCAATTTCTAAGATTTACCGCAGCACCGCAACACCGTTGTAGATACAGGCAGTAGGCGAAAAAACTAGAGAACGTAAAGGAGAGGGAAAATGTTCGAACTCGTAGACAACATCCCCGCAAGCCCGGTTATTAAAGTTATCGGTGTCGGCGGTGGCGGTGGCAACGCCGTGAATCACATGGTCAAGAGCAACATTGAAGGCGTTGAGTTCATCTGCGCCAACACTGATGCCCAGGCGCTCAAGAGCATTGGCGCGCGGACCATCCTGCAACTGGGTACCGGCGTGACCAAAGGCCTGGGCGCGGGTGCCAACCCTGAAGTAGGTCGTCAGGCCGCTCTCGAAGATCGTGAGCGCATTGCCGAAGTCCTGCAGGGCACCAACATGGTGTTCATCACCACTGGCATGGGCGGTGGTACCGGTACCGGTGCTGCGCCAATCATTGCCGAAGTGGCCAAGGAAATGGGGATTCTCACCGTTGCGGTGGTGACTCGTCCGTTCCCGTTCGAAGGTCGCAAGCGCATGCAGATTGCCGATGAAGGCATCCGCCTGCTGTCGGAAAGCGTCGACTCGTTGATCACCATTCCGAACGAGAAGCTGCTGACCATCCTCGGTAAGGACGCCAGCCTCTTGTCGGCTTTCGCCAAGGCTGACGATGTACTGGCCGGTGCCGTTCGCGGTATCTCCGACATCATCAAGCGTCCGGGCATGATCAACGTCGACTTTGCCGACGTACGTACCGTGATGAGCGAAATGGGCATGGCGATGATGGGCACTGGCTGCGCCAGCGGTCCGAACCGTGCACGCGAGGCTACCGAAGCGGCCATTCGCAACCCGTTGCTCGAAGACGTGAACCTGCAAGGTGCACGCGGCATCCTGGTGAACATCACCGCCGGTCCTGACCTGTCCCTGGGTGAGTACTCCGACGTGGGTAGCATCATCGAAGCCTTCGCTTCCGAGCACGCCATGGTCAAGGTCGGTACCGTTATCGATCCAGACATGCGCGACGAGCTGCACGTGACTGTCGTTGCGACCGGTTTGGGCGCTAAAATCGAGAAGCCGGTGAAGATCATCGACAATACCGTCCACACGTCGATGGCTTCCCAGCCGCAACAACAGGCCCCTGTTCGTCAGGACGCTCCAGCGGTGAACTACCGTGACCTGGACCGTCCGACCGTCATGCGCAACCAGGCCCAGGCCGGTGCTGCGACTGCCGCGAAGATGAATCCGCAAGATGATCTGGACTACCTGGACATCCCGGCATTCCTGCGTCGTCAGGCCGATTGATGAAATGTATCAGGGCTATGAAGGTGATTGGTGTTCAGCAAAGGCGTGGTCTGCTATCATCGCCAGCCTTTGTTGATACCAGTTCGCAATTTGCGCTGAAGCGGCCCAAGCCATGATTAAACAACGCACACTGAAAAATATTATCCGTGCCACAGGTGTAGGTCTGCACTCCGGGGAGAAGGTATACCTGACCCTCAAGCCTGCGCCGATCGACACCGGCATTGTGTTTTGTCGTGCCGACCTCGATCCCGTGGTGCAGATCCCTGCACGCGCAGAAAACGTTGGCGAAACCACCATGTCGACCACGCTGGTCAACGGTGACGTCAAAGTGGATACGGTGGAGCACTTGCTCTCGGCCATGGCTGGCCTGGGCATCGATAACGCCTACGTCGAGCTCTCCGCGTCCGAAGTCCCGATCATGGATGGCAGCGCTGGACCTTTCGTATTCCTGATTCAGTCGGCTGGCCTGGAAGAGCAGGACGCCGCCAAGAAGTTCATCCGCATCCTGCGTGAAGTGACTGTGGAAGACGGCGACAAGCGCGCCACTTTCGTCCCTTTCGAAGGTTTCAAGGTGAGTTTCGAGATCGATTTCGATCACCCGGTTTTCCGTGACCGCACACAAAGTGCAAGCGTGGATTTTTCCAGCACTTCGTTCGTAAAAGAAGTCAGCCGCGCCCGTACCTTTGGTTTCATGAGTGACATCGAGTACCTGCGCAAGCACAACCTCGCACTCGGCGGCAGTGTTGAAAACGCTATTGTGGTCGACGCTGATGGTGTATTGAACGAAGACGGCCTTCGCTACGAAGACGAATTCGTGAAACACAAGATCCTCGATGCAATTGGTGACCTCTACCTGCTGGGCAATAGCCTGATTGGTGAGTTCAAGGGCTTCAAGTCCGGCCACGCACTGAACAACCAGCTGCTGCGCAAGTTGATTGAGCAGACAGATGCCTGGGAAGTCGTGACGTTCGAAGACGCCAGCACCGCACCGATCTCTTACATGCGCCCTGTAGCGGCCGTGTAAGTAAAAAACCTCTCTAGTTTTTTAAAGGCTGCCTTCGGGTGGCCTTTTTTTATGTGTGCGAATGTTCATCGCCATCCACTACAAGGCTACCACCCGATTGCGCCCGGTCTCCTTGGCTTGATACAACGCTTTGTCCGCGGCGAACATCAGCACCTCCAGGTTGATGTCGGAGCAGGCGTTCCAGGTGCTGATGCCAATGCTCACGGTAATCGGCGAGTCGGTTCCGTCGATCGGCGGTAGCTGCTCGACGGCCTCTCGAATGCGCTCGGCGATCTGTTGCGCGCCCGCCATATCGGTTTCCGGCAGGACCACCGAAAACTCCTCGCCACCGTAGCGCGCGACCAGGTCGGCAGGCCGTCTTACGTGGGTGCGCAACACATTGGCCACCGCGCGCAAGGCCTCATCGCCGGCTTGATGGCCGTGACGATCGTTGAAGGCCTTGAAGTGATCGGCGTCGATCATCAGCAGCGACAATGGCTTGCCGGAACGCTGGGCGCGAAACCACTCATGACGCAACGTCTGGTCCAGCGTGCGGCGGTTCGCCAGACCGGTCAAGGCGTCGGTGGCGGCCAGTTGTGCCAGTTCCAGTTCGGCATGGTGGCGCAGGCGCAGTTCGCGGCAGAGCAACCAGGTCAGCCACAGCAGGCACGCACACAGCGCAATTGTGGCCAGGCTGACCACCAGCGCCGTGCGTTGCCAGGAAGCAAACACTTCCGCGCCCGACAGCGCCACGATGACAATCAGCGGCAGATTGCCAACCTGGGAAAAGGTGTAGAGCCGTTGATCCTGGTAGCGACTTGAGACACTGCTGAAGCTGCCGTTGCCTTCCTTGACGATGCGCTGGAAGTTGGGGCGACTGCTGAAGTCCGAGCCGGTCAGGTCTTCGCCCAGGCGAGGGACTTGGGCTAGGAGAATTCCATCCTTGTTGATCAGGCTGATCGAGCTGTCAGGACCGATGTTCAGGCTGTTGAACAGCTGTTCGAAGTAGCTCAGGCGCATGGCCGCTTCGGCGACTCCAAGGAACTCGCCCTGGGCGCCACTGATCCGGCGGCTGAAGCTGATGCGCCATTCGTTGTTGGCCAACCGGGACCGAAAAGGACGGCTGATGAACATGCCCGGGTCGCTGTTGTTCACGTGGGACTGGAAGTACTCGCGGTCGGCAAAGTTACCTTTCCTCGGTTCTCGCGAAGCCGAGTCGGCGACTACGTTGCCCTGCTGGTCGAGCAACAGGATGTCACCCTTGTACGGTGCCGCGGTGGCGCGATCGAACAAGGCCAGGTGACGGATCTGCGGGGAAACGTGCATGAGGTCTTCACGACGCGAGGCCGCGATCAAGCCGAGCAAGGAGACGTCATAGAGCTCGATGTTGCGCAGGACGTCGGCTTCGATCAATTGCACAATGTTGGCCGCGGAGCGACTGGCTGACAGTTCGGCATTGGCGCGTTCACGCACCAGCAGGAACGCCACGATGCCGAGGATGGCAATCACCATCAAGACGCTGCCGACAATCACCAATCGCTCGGAACGCGTGGATGGGGTTGTGGGGTGAAATGTCGCGCTGCGCTCGCTCATGGTTCTGGCTTCTGCTGTCTAGGCGTCGGGAACATTCTTTTACAAGAATCGGGCAGCGTTCCGGACACCCGTCATATCCACCGCCTCCCTGCGCACTCCGGATAAAAAAAGGCCAGCAAAACGTGCCGGCCTTTTGTTTACTGAAGCTTAGAAGACATTGAGCGGGTAGTCGAAAATCACCCGGTATTCGTCAGTGTCCTGATCCAGTGCGCCATAACCGTTGCCACCCCGGTTCGTTGCCCATTGCAGGCGTAGGGCAAGGTTTTTCGCCTGGCCAGCCTGGACCACGTACTTGAGTTCGATGTCGCGCTCCCAGTGCCTGGCGTTTTTGCCGTCGGCGCTATACCAAGCGCTGTACCCTGGGCTGTCTGGATCGACTTTGGTCAGGTCCAGCTTGCCTCGGGAGTAGGACAACGCGGAGGTCAGTCCCGGCAGGCCGAGTCCGACAAAGTCATAGGCGTACTTGAGTTTCCATGAGCGTTCGTTGGGGCCGTTGAAGTCCGAGTATTGCTGGGAGTTGTCGAGGAAGACGCTATCGCCCTGGCTGATGTAGTCGAATGGGGTGTTGCCATTGACTCGCTGGTAAGCAGCGGTGACGCTGTGATGGCCGATGCCGAGGGTGAAATGCAGGCTGTAGGTGTTGTTGTCGATGTGGCCGAGCAGCGCGTCACCGGTGTCTTGCGTGTGATAGAAGTGCAGGCCTGGGTTGAGGCTGACCACCTCGTTGAGCGCATAGGTGTAATCGAGGTCGTAGTAGTACTGGTTCCAAATGTCCTTGAGCTCGGCGGCATACAGGCTGCTGCTCAAGCCGGGCAGACCGCTCCAGGCCACGCCTGCCCAGTTGAGATGCCGGCTCTCGTCACCTTCGGCCAAGGTGCCGTAGGATGTGCCGATACGGGTATGGCCACTTTGGTTATACGGCTTGGTGAAGCTCGCTTGCCCACCCTCTATCAGCCAGCCGTCGAAGCTGTGGTTGGTCAGGCTGACCCCGCGAAAGGTCTGCGGCAACATGCGGGTCTCACCGCCGGCAATCACCGGATTGGCGAGAAACAGGTCACCGGCCTTCAATTCGGTATCGAAGGCACGCATTTTCAGGGTGCCGCCTGCGGTGGAGAACGAGCCCGGTGCCTTGCCGTTGCCATCGCTGACCGGCAGGATGCTCGAATTGTCCGTGCCGCCACCACCGTCGAGCTTGAGCCCAAGCATGGCATGTGCGTCGAAGCCGAACCCGACGCTGCCTTCAGTGAAGCCCGATTCGAAGATGCCCAGGAAACCCTGGCCCCATTCAATATTGTCATCGGCCTGCTGCTGGCGATTGCGGTTCATGTAGTAGTTGCGCGCGTTGAGGGTGAGGCTGGCGTCTTCGGCGAAACCTTGGGCAGCTGAATTGTCGGTGGCGTGAGCATTGGCCGTCATCGTTGCAGCGATTGCAACGAACAGCGCAGGTGAACTGAGTGGGAAACGCACGGGGGGTAAAGCTCCTGGGTCAGCGGGGAACAGCACTTTTCCTGCAGTCGCAGAGGTGTCTTGTTGGCGAAAAAAGGACGCAGCGGGTGTTAAAACCACAACGAAAAAAAGCCGCTGACAGCAGCGGCTTTGAAGACAACTTTTCAATGGGAAGAGCCGTTGAAAAGTGTCGAGGGAAACTGGAGCGGTGAGCGGCGATCAGCTGTCTTTCTCAGCCTGCTTGGCCTGGACGCTCGACGCTTGTGGGGCTTGGGTGGCCTCCTGGGCTTTGGCGGTCATCTCGATCTGGTGCTCTTCGTAGGCTGCGGCCCGGGCGGTATTTTGTGCGACGAAGGCCTGTGACTCTTCGGCCATGGCGAACGGAGACAGGAACAGAGAAGACAGAACGAAAGCGCTGGCAATACCCATACTGTTGGACATCTTTTAAACCTTCTTGCTTGGCAAGTGCTGTTTGGTGCGGGCAAAGATAAGGGGCTTGAGGGAAAGGAAAAAGAGCGGATTCATGAAAGGACTGTTACCTAAAGAGCAAAGATCGAGCTTCCGACACAACGCGCGGGAAAGATTTTTTGTAGGAGCCAGGTTTGCCGGCGAAGGCGTCCTTACAGCTGGAGCTAATCTTTCAGGTGTACATATCCAATTCTGCGGTAACGGCCACCTATGGTTTCGCCCTTACGGCGAGTCACTTGGAAAAACGGAACGCCGCCCGGCCCTAAGTAACCAAGGGCTCTTGCCCCTGGCGTTCGGAGCCTCGCTCCGGTCCTGCTCCGTGGGTCGCCGCGCTGGGCCATCCTTGGCCCAGCGCGGCTAAACCGGCATCCATGCGGGTTTACCCACTGCGCAGAACCGGAACGAAGCCTCTCGATGGGGCAAGAAAATCAAAAACCAAATCAAAAACCAAAGCGAGGCGGCCTGACAGCCGACCTAATTGCAGGCTTGTCCGCGATCCCCTGTGTGAGCCAGCCTGCTGGCGATGAGCGTCCAGACAACGCGATCCTTCAGACAGGGCGCGTTATCGTTGACGTCCATCGCGAGCAAGCATCGCTCCTACAGGGGTACGTGCTCACTTGAAGTCAGGTCGGCTTTAAGGCCGCCTCGCTTTTGTTTTTGATCGTGGGCGCCCCGTTAAACCACGATGGCCGAACGCAGGCATTGCGCAGTGGGTAAACCGGCAGGACGCAGGTTTAGCCGCGCTGGGCCAGGGATGGCCCATCGCGGCGACCCACGGAGCAATGCCGGAGTGAGGGCATGCCGAGCCCTAGCGAGGCACCGAGTGGTGGGGCAAAGCCTTTTGCTTCCTTTTTGGCGTTTGAAAAAGGGAGTCGCTGTAAGAGCGAAACCATAAGTGGCCGTTACCGCAGCAACGGATATGTACTCCGCAGCAATGGATATGTACTCAGACAACAATCTCCCACAGGCTTCGACGCGGCACGGATCAACGAGCAACACCCAAAACGAGGCGGCCTGCCGGTCGGCCTGTTTTCGGGGGGGAGGGAGCGTGGGGCCTCAGACGGGCAAATGCATGCCAAAGGTATTCATGCCATGGTCGCTGTGCACGAACACATCGCCGCCATGCATCAGGGCAATCGCCTTGACGATGGCCAGGCCCAACCCGTGGTTGTTGCCACTGTTGCTGCGTGAGGCATCGACCCGGTAGAAGCGTTCGAACAGGCGCGGCAGATGCTCGCTGGAAATCGGTGCGCCCGGGTTGGCGACGCCGATGCTGACCTGGTGCTCGCCTGCTTCGATTCGCACCTTGATGACTTGTCCGGGGTCGGTGTGCTGCACGGCGTTGTTGAGCAGGTTGATCAAGGCCCGGCGCAGGTGGGCGATCTCGATTCGCACCTGGGCATCGCCGCTGACCTGAACCTGTACCTGGGCGTCCTCGAGAATGAAGTCCAGATATTCCAGGGTCGTCGCCACTTCCTCCGCCAGTGAGGTGGAGGTCAGTTTGGTGGCCTTGCTGCCCTGGTCGGCGCTGGCCAGGAACAGCATGTCATTGATGATCGAGCGCAGCCGTTCAAGTTCTTCAAGGTTCGATTGCAGCACCTCGAAATAGTGTTCCGCCGAACGCCCGCGTGTAAGCGCGACCTGGGTCTGGCCGATCAGGTTGGTCAGCGGCGAGCGCAGTTCATGGGCGACATCGGCGTTGAACGATTCCAGGCGCGAGTACGCCTGTTCGACCCGTTCCAGTGTCGAGTTGAACGAGTCGACGAATTGATTCAACTCAGGGGGCAGCGACGACAGGCGCAAGCGACCTGAACGCAATGGCGGGGCCAGGCGCTGGGCTTCCTGGGATAGCTTGATCAATGGTTTGAGCCCGATCCGCGCCACCCAGTAACCCAGCGCCGAGGCCATCAGCACGCCGATAACCGCCAGGCTGATCAGGGCGATCAGCAACTGGTGCTGGGTATGGTAAAAAGTTTCGGTGTCGATACCGATCATGAATCGCAGGGGCGGGCGCTGGTCCTTGGCCGGGAATTGGCTGACCAGCACTTTCAGCGGGTAGGGGTGATCCGCCAGTTGCAAGTCGCGCATGCCCAACGGTCCTTCGGCGAAGGCACGGATGCTCGGGGTCGGATTGCCGTATTCGTACTGGGGATCGCCGCTGACGATCCAGAAACTGATGCGCTTGTCTTCTTCGCCGAGCAGCTTGAGCTTGTTATTGATCTTCACCCAGTGCTCGGGCGTGCCGTAACGGCCGACGGTCGATTCGAGCACGCTGTAGCGCGCGTCCAGTTCGGCTTCGGGCAACAACCCCAAACCTTTGTCGACCTGTTGGTACAGCGCCCAGCCGATCAACAGGAACACCAGCAGCGCCACCAGGGTAAACATCCCGCTCAGGCGCAGCGCAATGCTATTACTGGACACCACGGCTCTCCAGTACATAACCCATGCCACGAATCGTGTGCAGCAATTTCTCTTCGAATGGCCCATCGAGCTTGGCTCGCAAGCGTTTGATCGCGACTTCGACGACGTTGGCGTCGCTGTCGAAATTGATGTCCCAGACCATTTCGGCGATGGCCGTCTTCGACAGGATTTCACCCTGGCGACGGGCCAGAACACTGAGCAGCGAGAACTCCTTGGCTGTCAGGTCCAGGCGTGTGCCGGCGCGGGTGGCCTTGCGGCTGATCAAATCTATCCACAGGTCGGCGATGCTCACTTGCACCGGCTCGTGGCCACCGCTGCGCCGGGTCAGCGCCTGTAGGCGTGCCACCAGTTCGAGGAAGGAAAATGGCTTGCCCAGGTAGTCGTCGGCACCGTCGCGCAGGCCCTTGATGCGGTCTTCGACCCGTTCGCGGGCGGTGAGCATGATCACCGGCGTTTGTTTGCGCGCACGCAAGGCGCGCAATACACCGAAACCGTCGAGGGCCGGCAGCATCACGTCGAGGACGATCACCGCGTAGTCGCTTTCCAGCGCCAGGTGCAGGCCTTCCACGCCATCGCGGGCCAGGTCCACGGTGTAACCCTGTTCCGTCAGGCCGCGGTGAAGATAGTCCGCGGTTTTTTCTTCGTCTTCGATAATCAGGACGCGCATGACCCCGCCTCAGTCTGTGCTCGCCAGCGCCGGCACGGGCGCGGGCTTGGGCCTATGGAAGAGTCGTTCAAGCCATAAGTATATGACCGGCGTGGTGAACAGCGTCAGTGCCTGGCTCACCAGCAGGCCGCCGACCACCGCGATCCCCAGGGGTTGGCGCAGTTCGGCGCCGGTGCCATAGCCGAGCATCAGCGGCAGGGCGCCGAGCAGTGCGGCGAGGGTGGTCATGATGATCGGGCGGAACCGCGTGAGGCACGCCTGGAAGATCGCTTCCTCCGGCGCCAGGCCACCCTTGCGCTGCGCGTCGAGCGCGAAGTCGATCATCAGGATGCCGTTTTTCTTGACGATGCCGATCAGCAGCACCAGCCCGATCAGCGCCATGATCGAAAAGTCCTGGCCGCAGATCCACAGCATGATCACTGCGCCCAGCCCGGCCGAGGGCAGAGTCGAGATGATCGTCAGCGGGTGGACGAAGCTCTCGTAGAGCACACCAAGAATGATGTAAACCGCCACCAGCGCCGCCAGGATCAACCATGGCTGACTGGCCAGCGAACTCTGGAACGCCTGGGCCGCGCCCTGGAAGTTACCGCTGATGGCCGTTGGCATGCCGATGTCGACCTTGGCCTGGTTGAGCATGATCACTGCATCGCCCAGCGCCACACCGGGCGCCAGGTTGAACGACAGGTTGGCGGCCGGGAACATGCCGTCATGGGCGATGGACAGCGGCCCCACCGTGGGCGCATCGAATTTCGCCAGGGCCGACAGCGGCACCATTTCCCCGCTCAGGGGCGAGCGCAGATAGAAGTAGTTAAGGCTTTCGGCCTTGCCGCGCTGGCGCGTGTCCAGTTCCAGGATCACGTTGTACTGATTGATCTGGGTCTGGAATTCGTTGATCTGGCGCTGGCCGAAGGCGTCGTACAGCGCTTCGTCGACATCGCTGGCCGTCAGGCCAAAGCGTGCCGCGGCACTGCGGTCGATGCTGATGTGGGTGATGCTGCCGCCCAGTTGCAGGTCGTTGGAAATGTCGCGAAAGGCCGGGTTGCCACGCAGTTTTTCCGTCAGGCGCTGGGTCCAGGTGCTCAGGATTGCACCGTCGTTGCTCTTGAGTACGTACTGGTACTGGGCCCGGCTCGGGCCGGAGCTGAGGTTGATGTCTTGCCCGGCGCGCAGGTACAGGACGATGCCCGGAACTTTCATCAATTGCGGGCGAATACGGTCGATGAATTCGCTGGCTGAAACATCGCGGTCGCCGCGTTTTTTCAAGGCGATCCAGAAGCGGCCGTTGGCGATGGTCTGGTTGCTGCCCGACACCCCGACCGAGTGCGAGAAGGTCTCGACGGCGGGGTCGGCAGCGACGATTTCAGCCATCGCCAAGTGTTTTTTCACCATGTCGCCGTAGGAAATATCAGCGGCGGCTTCGGTTGTGCCGAGGACAAACCCGGTGTCCTGGATCGGGAAGAAGCCCTTGGGAATAAAAATGTAACCGGCAACGGCCAGGGCCAGCGACAGACCGAATACGCCGATCATCAACTTCTGGTGAGCGAGCGCGCGGCGCAGGCCTTTTTCGTACAGCGCGAGCAGGCGTTCGCCGAAGCCGGGCTTGTCGTGGGCGTGATGCACCGGCGCGCGCATGAACAGCGCTGCCAGGGTGGGCGCCAACGTCAGCGACACGACCACCGAAATCATGATGGTGGCGGTGGCGGTCAGGGCGAACTCCTTGAACAGGCGTCCGACCACGCCGCCCATGAACAGCAGCGGAATGAACGCCGCGACCAGCGAGAAACTGATCGATACCACCGTGAAGCCGATTTCTCCGGCGCCCTTGATCGCGGCCTCGCGCATACCGTCGCCTGCCTCCAGGTGGCGGTGGATGTTTTCCACCACCACGATCGCATCGTCGACCACAAACCCCACGGCCACCACGATTGCCACCAGCGTCAGGTTGTTCAGGCTGAAGCCCATCACGTACATCAATGCAAAACTGGCGATCAGTGAAACCCCCAGTACTGCCGACACGATCAGGGTTGCCGAGAGCTGGCGCAGGAACAGCGCCATCACCGCCACCACCAGCATGATCGCGATCAACAGGGTGATTTCCACTTCATGCAGCGAAGCGCGGATAGTCTGCGTGCGGTCAATCAGTGTCTTGACCTGCACCGAAGCCGGGAGCATCGCTTCCAGGCTCGGGAGCGCCGCTTGAATGCGGTCCACGGTCTCGACGATGTTGGCCCCCGGTTGGCGGAAGATCACCAGGTTGACGCCCGGTTGGGTGCCCGCCCAAGCCTGGACGTAGGCATCTTCCGAGCCGTTGACGACTTTGGCGACATCCCTGAGATGGACCGGTGCGCCGTCCTTGTAGGAAACGATCAGTTGGTTGTATTCCTCAGGATGGAACAACTGGTCGTTGGTGGACAGGGTCGAGATGCTCGATTCCCCATACAGCGCACCTTTGGCAAGGTTGAGGCTGGTCTGCTGGATCGCCAGGCGAATATCGGCGAGGGTCAGGCCAATGGCGGCGAGTTTGTCTGCCGAGACCTGGACACGAATCGCCGGACGTTGCTGGCCGGTAATCACGACCTGGCCGACACCGTCGATCTGACTGATCTGACGGGACAACAGGGTTTCCACCAGGTCGCTGAGCTCCGGGCCGGGCATCAGGGACGAGTTGACGCTGAGGATCAGTACCGGGCTGTCGGCCGGATTGACCTTGCGCCAGGTCGGCAGGTTCGGCATGTCCTTGGGCAGTTTGCCTGCCGCGGTGTTGATCGCGGCCTGGACCTCCTGGGCGGCGGTATCGATGCTCTTGTCGAGGGTGAATTGCAGGGTCAGGTTGGTTGAGCCCAGGGCGCTGCTCGAGGTCATTTGCGTCACGCCGGGAATGGCGCTGAACTGCACTTCAAGGGGTGTGGCCACCGATGAGGCCATGGTTTCCGGGCTGGCCCCCGGCAGTTGCGCGGCCACCTGTATCGTCGGAAATTCTGCTTGCGGAAGCGGCGCGATGGACAGGCGCGGGAAGGCAATCGCCCCCAGCAGCACCAGGGAAAACGTCAGCAGAATCGTCGCCACAGGGTGGTCAATGCACCAGGCGGATACCGAACCGTGGCCTTTCATGGCGCCGACTCCGATTTTACGACCTGCGGCGGGTCGGTGAGTACTTGCACGGTAGCACCGGGCTTGAGCCGCGACTGGCCATCACTGACCAGCACGTCACCGGGTTTCACCCCTTTGATGATGCTCTGACCGCTACTTTGATGAACCATCTGCACCGGTACGGTTTCGACCTTGTTGCCATTCACCCGATAGACGAAGTGCTGATCGAGGCCACGCTGCACGACGGTGGGCGGTACGACCAGCGCATCTTTATCCAGCGCTGTCTGGATCTTTACTGTCACCAACAGGCCTGGCCAGAGTTTTTGCCCAGGATTATTGAATTCGGCCTTGGCGCGGATGGTGCCGGTGTTGGCGTTGATCTGGTTGTCGATCAGGGTCAAGTGGCCTTCGCCCAGCAGGTTGCCGGTTTCACCATCGGTGTCGGCACCGATGTAGGCCTTGACCTTGGCATGTTGTGGATCGTTGATCAGGCCTTGCAGGGTCGGCAGCATCTGCTGCGGCAGGGAGAATTCCACGGCGATAGGGTCGATCTGGGTCACCGTGAACAGTCCCTGGGTGTCCGTCATGCGCAGGAAGTTGCCTTCATCCACCGTACGAATACCGACGCGACCACTGACTGGGGAGCGAATCTGTGTGTACGACAATTGCACCTGGGCTGCGTCAATCGAAGCCTGGTTGCCTTGGGCCGTGGCCTTTAGCTGGTTGACCAGCGCTTGTTGCTGGTCGTAGGTCTGTTTGGACACCCCGTCGTCGACGCTCAACAGTTTGTAGCGCTTGAGATTGACCTGGGCCACTTGCAATTGCGCCTGGCTTTCGCCCAGTTGCGCCCTGGCCTGGTCCAGACTGGCGCGGATCGATCGGTCGTCGATCGTGGCCAGCAAATCACCTTTGCTCACCAGTTGGCCTTCCTTGACCAGGATCCTGGTGAGGATGCCGTCGATTTGCGGACGGACTACCACGCTGTGCAGCGATAGCACTGAACCGATACCGCTGACATAGCGGGGCACGTCTTTTTCGACCACGTTGACCACGCGTACCGGAATGGCGGCCTGTGTAGTTACCCGGGCTGCAGAGGGTTTGCCCAGGTACCACGCACCCAGCGCTACCAGCACGATCAGAAAGGCTGCAATAACAACGGTTTTTTTCTGAGTTCGCATGCGAGAGGGGCGCCGGGTCGGAAAGTGGAAGTGTGCGCAGCTTTGTCTATCTACGTTATATCCCTGTGACCCGGTCAGGAAAGTGACTGCTGACTGACAGCGGTGTCAGTTTGGGCGTATGGAGTCCCATTCGGTCACGTAGGCTGTTTTGCTTTTCTTGTTGTAGAGGCACAGTTCGGTTCCTTGTCGGCCTTTCATGTGCTTTTGCGGGTACTGGCCTTGCAGCAGCAGCGCGGTGTAACCGACCCGATCATCGAACTGCGCGGCGTTGCCGACGGGTTTGGCATTGGCCAGACCGCTGGCCTTGGTGCAGCTGGCGAGTACGGCTTTGTCGAAGGCGGCCCAGGCGTCGGGGCTGGAGGCCTGGGCCTGGGTAGCGAGGGCCGTGAGGCAAACGAAGGTGAGGGTGACGGCTTTCATGGTTTGGTGATCCTTGGGCGGGTGTGGGCCAAGGCCTGAGTATGCCTGAAGGTCTGGGTCAGACCGGCACTGGTTCCCGGCGGACTACATGCATCCCAGCCCTTTCATACAACTGCTGTGCGCGAACGTTGTCTTCCAGCACTTTCAAATCGACATACCCTTCGCGCCGCAGTTGAAACACCTTGAAGGCATTGAGCAGCAACGCTCGCCCCAAGCCCCGGCCTTGCGCCCGCGGATGCACCACCAGATCCTTGATGTAGGCGCTGGTCCAGCACTGACACACACCCGCGATACCCTGGGCATCCAGGGCGATGAAGCACAAGGCCGGATCATATTCAGGATCGGATTCAAAACGCTGTTGCCATTCGTCCAGGGCCGGGACGCGGCCGCCTCCTTGGGAGTAACCCAATTCCAGCAAGTCGTGAACCTCTTCTGCCTGATCGGGACGATAGCCGGTCAGGACGATCCCCTGAGGCCAGGCGGGGGCGGGCACGCCTCGCGCGAGACTGCGCCGCATGAGATAGCAGAATTGCTCGTTCAAGACTCAACGACCTTGTTCGGCGACAGCCTTGGCCGCGTCGATCAGGCACTTGGTCAGTTCCGGCGAAGAGAACTTGGTCAATACCGCATTGGCCCCCGCGAGCCGCGCCTTTTCGCTGTTCATCGCACTGTCCAGGGAGGTATGCAGCAGCACGTAGAGGTGCGCGAAGTCCGGGGTTTCACGCAGGGTACGGGTGAAGGCGTAGCCGTCCATTTCGGACATTTCGATGTCCGAGACGATCAGGTTGATCTGCTGGGCGGTGCCTTGCAGGTCCAGCAGGCAGTCGATGGCTTCCTTGGCGCTGCGGGCCGTATGGCATTGGAGGCCCAGGTTGCGCAAGGTGTGCACCGATTGCTGCAGCGCCACCTGGCTGTCATCGACCACCAGGATACGAGCGCTGCCCAGTATTTCTGCGTCTTCCATGCTGAGCTCGGTCGGCGCCATGTCGATGGGGACCGGGGCGATGCCATGGATGACCTTCTCGATGTCCAGCACCTGCACCAGAGTGCCGTCGACCGAGGTCACGCCGGTGATGTACGAGCGCGAACCGCCAGAGCCGAAGGGTGGCGGACGGATGTCGGTGGTCAGGCAGTGCACGATCTTGCTCACCGCCTGGACATGCAAGCCTTGCTTGGAGCGGCTGACGTCAGTGACGATCAGGCACCCACCGTCAGGGTCTTCCAGCGGACGCTCACCGATGGCGCGGCTGAGGTCGATTACCGACAACGACGTGCCGCGCAGGGTGGCGATGCCTTTGACATGGGGGTGCGATTCGGGGAGTTTGGTCAGTGGTGGGCAAGGGATGATTTCACTGACTTTGAGCAGGTTGATCGCCATCAGCTTGCCACTGCGCAAGGTAAACAGCAGAAGCGAAAGTGAATCTGCGCGGGCTTTGGTGGAGGACATAAAAACCTTCTGTGGAAAAAGGTGGTGAGGTGATCAGTGGATCACCCACGGCTATCGATGCCAGGTTATCGACTTGTGGGGAGCAGGCTTTAGGAAAAATCCCCTGGGCCGGTTGAGACATTGGCAAATTGAAACAAAAAAGCCCCGCCTCTTTAAAAGAGCGCGGGGCCTTCTGTTACATCGAGGCGGGCAGTGTAGAACTTACTCGTCGTCGCCCATCTGCGATTGCAGGTAGTTCTCGATTCCGATCTTGTCGATCAGTCCCAGTTGGGTTTCCAGCCAGTCGATATGTTCTTCTTCGGATTCAAGGATATCTTCAAGCAATTCACGGCTGCCGAAGTCGCCCGCTGTTTCACAATGCGCGATGGCCGCTTTCAGGTCGGCATGTCCAGTCTTCTCGATACGCAGGTCACACTCAAGCATTTCCTGGGTGTGCTCGCCGATTTGCAGCTTGCCCAGGTCCTGGACGTTCGGCAGGCCTTCAAGGAACAGGATGCGCTTGATCAGCTTGTCCGCGTGCTTCATCTCGTCGATGGATTCGTGGTACTCGTGCTTGCCGAGCTTGTTCAGGCCCCAATCTTCGTACATGCGTGCATGCAGGAAGTATTGATTGATCGCGACCAGTTCATTGGCAAGGATCTTGTTGAGATGCTGGATGACTGTAACGTCGCCTTTCATGATGGGGTCCTGCCCTGTATTAGCTGTCTATAAGGCAGAGTTTGAGCCGCACTACTAAGAGTGTCAAACCTAAGTTATTGAATCATATATAAAAATTAATCGGAATAAGAATGTTTGTGTTCCGCGTCTAGCGCCTAAGCAGTTGATTTGCAGACATAAAAAAACCGGACATGAGTCCGGTTCTTTGAAATGCGGGATTTAGGCGGCAGTAAATTCAACTGGAAACGGGATCGAAGCCTGGGCCGTCTGCAACTTGGTCAGGGTCTCGCGGACCACTTCCTTGGCAAGGCAGGCACATTTGCCGCATTGACTGGCAACGCCGGTGGCCTGGCGCACTTCCTTGTAGCTGCAGCATCCTTCATAGATCGCATCGCGGATTTGGCCGTCGGTGACGCCAGTGCAGAGGCAAACATACATAAGTGAAGACCGTCGCTTGTTGATGTCTCGAATGCGATGGATCTTAATGTTAACGAGAATGATTGTCAAAGTGCTTTGAGAGCACTTTTTGCCAGGTCTGACGAACGGTTGGTCCGCAGTGTGCTGCCATCCCGATGACCCTTCGTCCTTTTTTACGCTCAGGGGAGAAACCGTTACGGACACGCCAAAAACGCGGTGTATGATGGCCGGTCTTTTCGAAACGGGTTTGTGTCACAGGGCTGTCGCCTGAGGGTGGCAGGCTGATGCAAACCTTGTTCTTAACGCTTCTACACCAGGAGATATCCAATGAGCGTACTCGTAGGCAAACAAGCCCCTGACTTCACCGTACCGGCCGTACTCGGCAATGGCGAAATCGTAGACAGCTTCACCCTGTCGTCGGCCATCAAAGGCAAATACGGCCTGGTGTTCTTCTACCCGCTGGACTTCACCTTCGTTTGCCCGTCGGAGCTGATCGCTCTGGACAACCGCATGTCTGAGTTCAAGGCGCGCAACGTTGAAGTGGTCGCTGTGTCGATCGACTCGCACTTCACCCACAACGCATGGCGCAACACCCCGGTTAACGACGGCGGTATCGGCGCAGTTCGTTACACCATGGCTGCCGACATCAAGCAGGAAGTCATGAAGGCCTACGACGTTCAGTCCGCTGACGGCGTGGCATTCCGTGGCGCCTTCCTGATCGACGACAAAGGCGTTGTCCGCTCGCAGATCATCAACGACCTGCCGCTGGGCCGTAACATGGAAGAGCTGCTGCGTCTGGTTGACGCCCTGCAATTCCACGAAGAGCACGGTGAAGTTTGCCCTGCCAACTGGAAAAAAGGCGACAAAGGTATGAACGCTTCGCCAGAAGGCGTTGCGGCTTACCTGACCGAGCACGCTGCTGCGCTGTAAGGCACACGCTCCAGGTACAAAAAAACCGGCCCTTGAGGCCGGTTTTTTTATGCGCGGAGTAAACGCAAGACCCCTGTAGGAGCGAGCATGCTCCGGGCGGCGCTCCGACGATGGACTCAAGAACACCGCGGGAATCCAGACTGCCCGCGTTATCGTTCACGACCATCGCGAGCAAGCTCGGCTCCTACAAAGAGCAAAGGGCAGAAAATCTTCAATCAATCGTCGAAATCTTCCCAACCACCCATTTGTTTCCAGCGGTTGACGATGCCGCAGAACAGCTCGGCAGTCTTCTCGGTGTCGTAGCGAGCCGAATGCGCCTCGCGACCGTCGAAGTCGATATCGGCGGCCTGACAGGCCTTGGCCAGCACGGTTTGACCGTAAGCCAGGCCCGCGAGCGTCGCGGTATCGAAACTGGAAAATGGATGGAACGGGTTACGCTTCATGTCCAGGCGCGCAACCGCGGCGTTGAGGAAGCCCAGGTCGAAGCTGCTGTTGTGCCCAACCAGAATCGCCCGTTTGCAGCCGTTGGCCTTGAGTGCCTTGCGCACGCCGCGGAAGATATCGTTCAGCGCCGCTTCTTCAGTCACGGCCATGCGCAGCGGGTGATCAAGCTTGATCCCGGTGAACTCCAGGGCTGCCGCTTCGATGTTCGCACCTTCAAAAGGCTCGACCCTGAAGAAGTAGGTGTGATCGGGGTACACAAAACCCTTTTCATCCATGGCGATCGTGGTTGCAGCAATTTCCAGCAGGGCGTCGGTGGCCGAGTTGAAACCACCGGTTTCTACGTCGACGACAACCGGCAGGTAGCCACGAAACCTGGCGGCCATTGGATGACGGGAACCGCCACCACCGCCTTGACCTTCCTGTTCGTCGTCGAAATGGTCTTCACTCACGCGTGTTCCTCCAGCAGGCGCCAGCGCAGTTTTTCACCGGCGCGCAGCGGGATAACGGTCAACTCGCCAAACGGCAGGCTGGTCGGGGCGGTCCATTCTTCGCGGACCAGGGTAATGCGATCGGTGTTGGCCGGCAGGCCATAGAAACGCGGGCCGTTGAGGCTGGCGAAGGCTTCGAGCTTGTCCAGCGCGTTACGTTGTTCGAACGCCTCGGCGTACATCTCGATCGCCGCATAGGCGGTGTAGCAGCCGGCGCAGCCGCAAGCGGCTTCTTTGGCGTGCTGGGCGTGGGGCGCCGAATCGGTGCCGAGGAAGAACTTTTCGCTGCCGCTGGTGGCGGCGTCGAGCAGGGCTTCCTGGTGCGTATTGCGCTTGAGGATCGGCAAGCAATAGAAGTGCGGCCGAATTCCACCCACCAGCATGTGATTGCGGTTGTACAGCAGGTGATGCGCGGTGATGGTCGCGCCAACGTTGGCCGAAGCCGAGTTGACGAACTGCACGGCGTCGGCGGTGGTGATGTGTTCGAACACCACCTTGAGCGTCGGGAAACGCTCGACCACCCGACGCATGTGCTCATCGATGAAGATTTTTTCGCGGTCGAACACGTCGACATCGCCGCGGGTGACTTCACCGTGGATCAGCAAAGGCATCCCGACTTCGGCCATGGCCTCGAGTGCAGGGAAAATCTTGTCGATGCTGGTGACGCCCGAGTCCGAGTTGGTGGTCGCGCCGGCCGGGTACAGCTTGGCGGCGTGAACGAAACCGCTGGCCTTGGCCTCGCGAATTTCTTCAGGCTGGGTGCGGTCGGTGAGGTACAGGACCATCAGCGGTTCAAACGGGCTGCCGGCCGGGCGGGCAGCGAGAATCCGCTGGCGATAGCCGTCGGCTTCAGCCGCATTGCGCACCGGCGGTACCAGGTTGGGCATGATGATGGCGCGGCCAAAGGTGCGCGCGACATCCGCGACGGTATTGGTCAACACGGCACCATCGCGAAGATGAATATGCCAGTCGTCGGGACGCAGCAGGGTCAGGCGGTCGGACATGAGGGGATTCCAGGCGGGTCAAACTCAAGGGAATGCTACCGGAAAAGACTCTTGCAGGCACCCGCTATCAAGTTTTACGGGAAGCTTCCGATATCCAACAGGTATGCCGTAAACATCTGTGTGTCGGTCTTTTTGTCGTAGAAGCCAGTGGAGCCTCCCGTGCGCCAGCGTTATTTAGCCTTGCTCAGTGTGTTTGCCAGCCTTCCCGCAATGGCACTCACTTTCCAGACTCGCCTGGAGAGCATTGAGTGGACGGTCGAAGGCGACAAGTTCGAGTGCCGGCTGACGCAGCCGGTCACTGATTTCGGCTCGGGCCAGTTCGTGCGCCGCGCTGGCGAGCAGGCGATATTTCGTTTGAATGCGTACAACGCAATGATGGGCGGTGGTTCTGCCACTTTGTTGGCCGCCGCCGCGCCTTGGCAGCCAGGACGTGGTGATATCAATCTGGGCACGGTACGGATCGGCAGCGGCAATGTCCTGTTCAACAGCTCACAGGCCCAGGCCGGACGCTTGATCAGCGGCCTGATCGACGGACGCAGCCCCGTGGTCCGGCACTCCTCGGGCGATGGCCGGGTATCGGAGGTGCGTTTGTTGCCGGTCAGGTTCAACAAGGCGTTTGCCGATTATCAGGGCTGCGTGGCCAAGTTGCTGCCGCAGAACTTCGATCAGGTGAAGCAATCCCAGGTCGGCTTTCCCGGTGGCGGTATCGATCTGGACGGGCCCGCCAAAGCCAGGCTGCAAGTCATGCTGGAATACATGAAGGCCGATCCGACCGTCAATCGCATCGAACTGGACGGCCACTCCGACAACAGCGGCAATCGCCTGACCAACCGTGACCTGTCACGGCGCCGGGCGCTGGCGGTGATGGAGTTTTTCAAGGCCAACGGCATCCAGGAGTCACAGATCACCCTGCGTTTCCATGGCGAGCGCTATCCACTGGCACCCAATACCAGCAACATAAACCGGGCGAAAAACCGCCGCGTGGCGATACGCCTGGAGCGGGGAGCCCCCGCGGAGCAGGTGGCCCCTCAAGCGACGAAGCCTACCGCTTCGGCAACTTCCTGACCCTTCGGTCATCGTCGCGCTCTCGACATAATCTGTCGCTTCGTCGTCATAAGCTGTCGCGCCACTGTAAATTATTCTGTATGGGCGGTAGACTTGACGGCTTTCCGTAGAACCCCGTGGAGTGATGGCATGGCGGACGTAAACAAGGTCGTTCTGGCGTATTCCGGCGGCCTGGACACTTCGGTGATCCTCAAGTGGCTGCAGGATACTTATAACTGTGAAGTGGTGACCTTCACCGCTGACCTGGGTCAGGGCGAAGAGGTCGAACCTGCGCGTGCCAAGGCTCAAGCCATGGGCGTGAAAGAGATCTACATCGACGACTTGCGCGAAGAGTTCGTGCGCGATTTCGTTTTCCCGATGTTCCGCGCCAACACCGTTTACGAAGGCGAGTACCTGCTGGGTACTTCCATCGCTCGTCCGTTGATCGCCAAACGCCTGATCGAAATCGCCAACGAAACCGGTGCTGACGCCATTTCCCACGGCGCCACCGGCAAGGGTAACGACCAGGTTCGTTTCGAACTGGGCGCCTATGCCCTGAAACCAGGTGTGAAAGTGATCGCTCCATGGCGCGAGTGGGACCTGCTGTCCCGCGAGAAGCTGATGGATTACGCCGAAAAGCACGCCATCCCGATCGAGCGTCACGGCAAGAAAAAATCCCCGTACTCGATGGATGCCAACCTGCTGCACATCTCCTATGAAGGCGGCGTGCTGGAAGACACCTGGACCGAGCACGAAGAAGACATGTGGCGTTGGACCGTCTCCCCGGAGAAGGCGCCCGACAAACCGCAGTACCTGGAACTGACCTACCGCAACGGCGATATCGTGGCACTGGACGGCGTCGAAATGACTCCTGCCACCGTGTTGGCGACCCTGAACCGCATCGGTGGCGAGCACGGTATCGGCCGCCTGGACATCGTCGAAAACCGTTACGTGGGCATGAAGTCCCGTGGCTGCTACGAAACCCCTGGCGGCACCATCATGCTGCGTGCCCACCGTGCGATCGAATCGATCACCCTGGACCGCGAAGTAGCTCACCTCAAGGACGAGCTGATGCCCAAGTATGCCAGCCTGATCTACACCGGTTACTGGTGGAGCCCTGAGCGTCTGATGTTGCAACAGATGATCGATGCCTCCCAGGCACACGTGAATGGTGTGGTTCGCCTGAAACTGTACAAGGGCAACGTGATCGTCACCGGACGCAAGTCCGACGAGTCGTTGTTCGACGCCAACATTGCCACTTTCGAAGAAGATGGCGGCGCGTACAACCAGGCCGACGCAGCGGGCTTCATCAAGCTCAACGCCTTGCGCATGCGTATCGCAGCGAACAAAGGTCGCAAGCTGTTCTGAGACCTTTGATGTAATGGAATGTGTGGCCCGGTCATCGACGGGGCCACACATTTTGAAAAGTGGGTGTCTGCCTGCATCAACATACTTCCGGCTTTTTGCTTTTTCCTCGCACATCCTTCCCTTCAGATTGATCGTCAAACGCCACGGGCTGTCGTGCGTCGCTTGGCAACTGTTGATCAATGACCGTCAAGCCCTGTGAATTCAAATTGTAGGCAGCACAAAATGTAGTGCGGCAGGATCTCTTCGCGTGTTTTACAGGGTTTTCCGCGCCTTCCTTCAGTATTGAATCTGACGCGTTGCAGGTGAGGAATACGACTGCACGCGCAGCTTTCCCCGGTTCGTTGTGAATGCTCTCCATCAAGTGGCAGAGCTCGGCGTTGCCTGTCATCGCGCGTGCATCAACGACATACAGGTCCCTCAACCGTTCAGGCAGGCGTAGGCGGTGTAGCGCCGAAAGGGCGACGCCAGGGACCGATTTCGAAGGTGGATCCTGTGCCTTGGAGGGGCGGCGAGTGGATCGGCCGCCACTGCCTGATGTCCTGCCAGCGGACTTTCTATTCTTCCCGTTTTCGGGTTGCTCAGCACCGTCCATGAATTTTATGAAATGTTTTCCCTTCTCAAAGTCAGAGGGGGCGTACAGCGATCGATAGTTGAAGTTGAGCGTTGCGAAGAATAGCAACAGCAGATAAAAGGGAAAGCTGATCAGGAACCAGATGTAGACGTCTCTGTCATCGTCATCAAGGAACGGCAATGTAACGGCCGCTGATGTTTCTGACAGAGTTGCAAATATTGCAATCACTGTCATGGGATTGCTTATGCTTTTTTTGAGCTTATCCATTTTTTATCCTCGTACTGTTATTTGGTGTGGTGTTTGTTTTTAATTTAATGCATCTAACTGATCTTGGGCATCCCGGAGTTTTTATTTTTCAAGTAATTTAATGTCAGGCCGGCACCCTTGCTGTTTATCGTTTCCATAAGGGCGATGATGTGTTGGTTTTTGCTGTAAGGGCGAGTTGATAAGTCATGTGTGATATTTTTGGGGAGGAGAGGATATTGGATAACCTTAGTTACCTTTGAGTTTGTGGGGCGGGTCGATACATGTCTGTTCGCTGTCTGAAAATTAAATTCCCCAGGTTATTTTGTTGCAGGTCGATACAAAAAAATAATCTCAATTGGAAAGTCAAGTCCTCAATTAAGGTTTTCTGTCCTGGGGTTTCTTGGGTTTTTTGTAAGAAAAGTCTCTAATTTCTGTAGGGAATGTCTCTGGGTGCGAGTGGCCGGGGGGAGCGACATGCCAGGGGGGAAACGACTAGGCTATTGTGCGGGTTCTAAAAAATCGAATAGCGAAATTGGACTTGCCCATGAATAAAGTGCTGATTGTGGATGATCACCATATCCGTTTGTCGATTGGCGCTATTTTTAGGTTGCGATTCTGCTTCTGCCCGCTAGAGTGAATTGATGCAAATGGAGCGTGAGATTATGGGTTATTCGTTCCAGGTTGTTTATACGGACCCAAATATCCTTCGAGATTCTGGCTATGGAAAAGTGTCAGATATCCCTTGCATATTCGATAGTAGGCCAGGCTTTCACCGGGCGGGAAGTCAATTTCTTCAAGAACGCGGGTTAGGGGTTTGGAAGCCATTAAAATGTCGAAAGAAAGGCAGAGTATTTTTATTATCGGCAATATCGGTTAAGAACTATGCTAATCGGTTAGCCAACTTTCTTGAGTGGTGCGATGTTAATGGCAGGGACCCTGCGACCTGTCCGTCCGAAATAGACATCATTATAGATTATAAATCAGATATGTCTGGCGGCGCTTGGGCCGTTAAGGGTAAACGATTGTCAGTGGCTACGGTTAATGTTCGTGCAGATACCGCAATGGAGTATTTTGAGTGGCTAACTCATAAAAAGCTGAGATATGAAGAGGCTAGGCTTGTCATAAACTCTGAGCTTGGATCTGGAGGTGAATCCGCAGGGCGAGCGGGTAAGAGCGGTGTAACAAGAGCAACGCCGAGCAAGCGAATGATTACATTCCCGCCTCAGAGTATGCTAGCTGCTTGGTACAAACGTGTTGAGACAAGGGCGGTGAGAGGGGCGGTTGAAGCATTGATAGTTGACCTTATGATGGAAACCGCGATTCGCCTCAATGAGGCAGCTTGTTTCAGGGTTGATACTATACCAATTAAAATAGATGATTGGGTAATCGCAAATCCACATGTATCAGACGAGCTCAAAACTGTTTTAGTAGAGATTAAGTATGGAACAAAAGGACCTGATTTTGGTATTGATCATGGCGACAAAATTGGCCCGGTTGGGACCATAAGAGTTCCCTATAAGCTCGCATTGAGATTGCATGATTACCGGCGCACGCTTAGGTTGAAAGCGTTGAGTATACGAGTGTTTGAAGGCCGCAGCGCTAGAGAACAAATCAAAATTCGCAATGAATGCGTGCATCTTTTTTTAAATCCAATCAGTGGTCGCCGCTACACTGCGGATAATATTTATGAACTTTGGAGATTGGCAGACCCACCCAAGGGATGGAGCCCTCATCGATGCAGAGATTATTGGGCCTGTACCGTGCTGTGGGAACGGCTTGAGCAGCAAAGGTTGTTGCTGGAAAAGGCGTTAGGAACTGACAGCGTGGATGAAATTCGGAGGGCTGTAGTTATGAGTGCTGAAACTTGTATTCAGTTGGAAATCCAACCTCAACTACGGCACCGCTCATCAGATACTACTGTTATTTATCTGCAGTGGCTATCAGACCGAATTGGTTCAAATGTAAATTTTCAATTAAATTGGATTGATGAAATTACTGAGGGCTAGCAGTTCATGGTCCGGGAATATTTAAAGAAACAGGAAGAAAGCGACGAAATATTACTTAGCAGAGTCTCAACGATTTCAAGTATTATCAATTCAGAAACTGAGCTGACATTCTGGACTTGCCATGAAACTAGGCAAACATTTGTTGATCTCACCGAGTTTAAAGAAGGTTATATAGGCAAAAGAAAGTCATCAGGTTCATTTTTGGGGCGGCCTGAGTTGATCCTTCAGCTTGCACCTTCGATTAAGAAGGTTATGAAAGATTACAGCTCGTTTTCGGTAGATTCCGCACTGATGTGCCTGAGATCCTGGTATCGGATATTCGACACGGTGGAGGCCTTGCTGTCGATATCTTCAGATGAGCCAATCAGGCCATTGCGAGATATCAGTGAACTGAATGTAGTTCATTATGATGCCGCATATCGTACGTTAAGCCCTGATACTTTCCGTTGGTTTTTGAGAGTTGTGAATAATACTTTAGAAGCTTCTGGCCGGGCTAAGCTATATTGGGATACACCTCCTGAAAAAGATGTCGTTAGATCTTTGCCTGATGAAAAGAAGATTTTTCTGCTGCGAATAGCTTTGAAACAAGAGTGGGCAAAAGTTGAAGTACGTTGGGCTGATCAAGATCAGGTTAAACTTGATGGGTTTCGACCTACCACTCCTGCCCAGGCTGATGGACTCGCCGCATTCGTTTTTATGAGCCAAGCACAACGACTCACAGGGGATTATGTGCCCGACTCACCTCATGTTCAAAGTGTACTGCCTTGGCTAATTAGGGATAACCGGGTTTCCGACGGTCTCCACATGCGCAAATTGTGGGAGCTAAATTTTCCCAATCATTGGGATATATTAACGGCATTTCACATGTGTCTTGCAACAACGGGGTGGAATGTGAGTGTTTTAAACAGTTTAGATTCCAGTAAAGAAAGTGATTGGCTTTATGATCATCCTTCTGATCCTAATAGATATGTGCTTGTTGGTCATAAAGTTCGATCCAATGAAAAAGCGATGCCTGTGATCGGTCTCTGGAAGACGAGCTTTGGGCCCGGTGCTGTGATAAAGAAAGTCATTGGCCAAACCCGGCCTCTTCGAGATCAGTTGAAATTATCCTTGATTTCAGCTGAGAAAAAGTTAACCAGTATGGTGATGTCTAAGCAAGCTCACAGTTCGGTTGACCTCAAAGATCAATACGAATTAGTACAGAAATTGACCGAAGGCACCCGTTCTGTATGGTTATATGTTAATAAATTGGGTGCGATATCTTGGCCTTCCAGAAATTCTACTACGGCAATGAGCGCTCTTGCTAAGTCTAAAGTCAATTATTTGGATGTGTTAATACCGAAAATAAATACGGAGCTGTTATTGGGCGGCCACGACTCCATACCTCGAGTCGTGGCTAGCGATTTTCGCGACATGTTTGCGCAGTATGTTTGGGAAAGTAGTGGTGGGAATATTCTGCCCGTGATGAGGGCGTTGGTTCATAAAAGATTATCAACAACCCAGAGATATATCGATAATAATATTTCAAATGTCGAAAGGGATGCTCAGCTTCTGTCGTTTTTGAATACTTTTTTCGTTCAACTAAGCGAAGGGCGTATCGACACTACGCTTTTGGCGTATCAGAATAGGTTTGGTGCAGTTCCTGAGGCGGAAGTTGAAATTCTCAAACAGTTTCGAAGTTTAGAGCGTAGTCGATTGAGTGTTGCATGTAAAGATCCTAAGTCTCCGCCAATTAGTACTCAGACCGTAGGCAAATCAAGGTGTAGTTCGCAAAGATGTCTTATATGTCCAGAAAACGCAATAATATTACCTGAGTCTTTGCATGGGATCGCGATGCGTGCAGAGGAATTAGTAGCTATAAAACTAACGATTCCGTATGAGGCTTGGTCAACTTCAAATTTTGACATCGAAATGGAAAATGTTGAACTCGCTTTGTCTATATTTAACGTTGCCGATGTTTTGAGTTCACGTAATTACTGGCAAGAAAAGATTGCCGCAGGACAACACATAGTACCTGGGTTATAGGGGTGAATATGCGCTCTGTTAAATATCAGGGATTTAGCGATAATGAATTTATTGGGCATTCAAAAGCTAAAGTTTTGAGCGAATATAGTGTTGATAAAATACAGTATTTTGATAAAGCGACAGTCATTAAATGTCAAGAGGCACTCGGGCATGGCTCGGTATATGGCATTTGGAGAACCGGCCCAGAGCTAACGGGCAGGAATATTACTCCGTCCCTTGAAGCTGTCAATTTTCGATACGAAATACAATCTAAGATGGGGGCGTATTTACAAACTCCTCTATTTTTCGAGTTGCTTGATCAGTCTGAGCTTTGGTTAGCCAGATATGCGCTGCTATTACGTATTGGTCCATCTTCCTTAAGGTTTGTAAGTGGTTGCCTTGATATTACAACCATCTCAAAAACACTTAGGGATCATATTGCTCGCCTAATAGCAACTGCAATTAAGTGTAAGCTAGTGGCCGAAACTTCACCCATTAGCTTGTTCTTAATATTGACAACTGATGATGTTCAGAAGCTTAAAAACAACCATCGGTCCATAAGCGCAGAGCTGGCAAGGATGAAAAAATTCCATGAAATGGGTTTGTTGTCAGATATCTTCTGTGACGCTTCGGTTGAAACAGAATTTAACCCTCGTGGTGATAAAGTTGAACCACAAAAGGAACGGGTTCGTGAACCATGGTTACCACTACCTGATTGGTTTATGTCTGAAATAGGTCCCAAGGTTTTAAGGCTAGTTAAAACGATTGGGCCGAAAATTATAGATCTCGGGAACGAGCTTGTACAGATCGCGAAGGATAGCGATGCCTCACTATTTCCAACTTTAGTACAAAAGTTTACAGCAAATTATTTTTGTGAATTTAAGGAGCGTGAAGGGGCGGACGTATTGGATTACTCATTGTACGTTGGTCCGGCCCGAATAAACGGTAAAATGACTGAATACTTATCTTGGGGGTATTGGCCTCCCAAAGACTTTGTTCAGTTTAAGGCTGCTTGCGCTGCTTTGCAGGGAGCGCATTTATGGCTTGTAATGCTTGCTGTTGCGGGTAGAAGTCAAGAAATTCTATCTATACCTAGGAAATGTTTCGTAGAGTCCTCTGAGGGGCCACTCACCATCAATGGCAAAACTTATAAGCTAAGTAAGTTTTTCGCTGGCGAAAACCGTGATTGGGTTGTTCCACCACTTATTATTGACGTTTTAAAACAACAAACCGAACTGGCGGACTTATGTGAGAGTTTAGCTGATCAAAGGGGACGGGAGAGTAGCCATAGGGATAATCCGCCTTTGTGGATAAGACTTGACGCTAGGGGTAAAGGGGGAAGGGTAGGTGACCAACTAATCGATCTCAATAACGCATTGATGTACCTATGTGTCCGTTTGGGTGTAACGTCCAAGCCAGAAGGAGTTAGAGTCCATTCGCATCGGTTTCGTAAGACAATTGCTAGACTCGCAGCGCTAGCCATAACAGAAAGTCCTAGGGTGCTAATGCAGTTGTTCGGTCACAAGGATGTTGGTATGACTTTATCTTACATTTTAACTGACAAAACTTTGCAAGCTGAAATATCACAGATTTCTCGAGAGATGCGTATCATGCGCTGTAGGGATATTGTTGAGCGAGTGCATGACAATTTAACTACTGAACGCTCTCCTTTTGAAAAGTATGGGGGGTATGGTGGAGGTGCAATGCCGGGAGTACTCTCAGCTGTTAAAGCGCGTGAGAGTCTCCTACTACAGTCAGATAAAACTTGGGGTGTTAATACGGCATATGAGTTAGGCAGTTTACTCAGCTTAAATGGCGAGGGATATCGATTGATACGCCCTGGGGTGATATGTACTAAGCCTTTGAAGGATTTTATGCCTTGCGTATGCGGTTCAGACTGTGTAAATCGTATCGAGGATCGTACACTGAGGCGTGACACGGCGAAGGTGTTGGAAGTTTTGATGGGCGACGGTATAAGAGCTAGGTCAGAAAACAATCTACTGTTGTTAGAGTGCATCGTTGGACAAATTAGCACTGAGGCTTCAAGGTTTCCCGACATTGAAAAGACACTGCTCGACGACCCTGATTATTGTGCGCTTAAATTGGCTCTTGAGGGCGGTTATGAATAATTATAAGCAGGCTGCTATTCGAAACGGATCTGCACGTACTCAACTTATTTTTACAAAAGTTAAAAATATGCTTGATGATATGCGTGAGGAGATTCAATTGAATGGGGGGGTTTACCCTTATAATGGAGGTAAAATATCTAAAAATGAGGTATGCAGAAGAGCCGGTATTGGAAAGACGACGATATTTTCCGATAAGCAGCGCGAGCTAAACTCTCATGTTGACGCGTGGTTGGATCAGTTCCTGCCGAAGAAAAACTATAATTCTCAACGGAAATCTAAAACAGAATTAGCGGCTCAATGGAAGAGCAAGTTTCTAGCACTTTCGGAAAGTCATCATGTGACCGAACTTGATCTCCAAGCGTTACGTTCTGATTATGATAAGATCCTCGAAAAAAATGTTGCGTTGCAATGCAAGCTTGATGCGCTTATGGAAAGTCTAAAGTCTCAAAAGGTCAAAATTATTTTTCCAATTAAATAGAAGCGTGAACCGTTCAGTACATTGCATCTCGTTGTGTTTACTTGTAGTTGAGCCACTAATGTGGCTAATCTCACAGCCGCACGCGACGCAACTTTGGCAAACAAAGCGCTAGCAAATGGGCGGCCTTTTTGCATGTGCTTGTTACGCATGAATATCAATTCTGCAACAGACAAAGAAAGCTCCGAGCTCAAAAGATATCTCAAAGTTATCATGCGTTACTCCTAGTTTGCCCTCGCTGTCTACGGGCATTTTTCTAACCGGTCATACCCCTATCTACCTGAGGCCTCGGTTGGTTATAGATAGAAATCGGCCTGTCGCGACCTCTTACCGTGATCGGCATCATGAAAAATTGCGAGCATTTTGACGTGTCCCCGTAATGCGGAGTTAGATCATCAGTGAAACTCAGAGCTGGCAGCCAAATGCCATGACTCCACAGATGAAAGTGGCGACATAATCTTCGATCTACCACCAGAACTGCTTACGAGCTTGGCTTGGTCCTTGATGACGAACTGACAATCGAGATCTTGACGGTGACATAGTCCTGAAGCTGATCCGCCGGCGAAGTGTGCGGAGTTGAAGGGGATATTTCAGTCTGCATCAGGGTCAACGTTCGCTTTGCGCCAATGTCGGTCCACAGTCGTTGTTCCAACACCGAGCTTACGAGATATCTCTATTTTGCTAAGCCCTTCGGATTGGAGTTTCTGAATGGCGATGCGATTGTTCTCAGCACGCTTTCCTCGCACCCCTTGAATAGCTCCCGCACCAATTTCGCTGCGTAACTTTCCAGCCTTGAGATATTCATCGAGCTCGCTGCTTTGTCTTGCCTGGTACTCCCCTAAACTCAACGATGCCAAGCGGGCCTCTACGGTGAAAAGCACGATGCTCGGCGTAACTCCCAGGCATTCGCATAAGGACCAAAACTTTGCGATCGAAATGCTTTGACGGCCCCGCTCTACGCTGGCGAGGTATTCGCGACTCAGCGCCCTCGAACAGTCCTCCCGTCTAAGTCCGGCGTCTACTCGAATTTCTCTCAGAGTTTGCCCAAGAGCCTCCAGATATCCCATTGCTCTTCCGTACAGCCGCAAAAGAGACAATGAGGCCATGCTTTGACACCCCACATCGCGGGGCTATAACATGTATATACGGGGTGTTGATATCGTTCCCCTAGCGTTGCACCACCTTCATAGATCGCAGGTCCTTCTGATGCTGCGGTAACCAAGCCCTGCAGTGGCAACTGACCAAAACCCAGGCCGCATCAGGCGGAGCCTGCTTATTCGCAATGGAGCAACTAGTGATTTACGTGCTTGACCCCAGGAGCCGCGCAGTTCATGCAAGGTCGCACTGTGAAGTGGAAGGCTTCTGCTTTCTGATAACCATCACCTCAATCCAAACGGGCAAACGAGACCGTGCTGCTATAGTCCGTTGCACCTATGAGCTCCAGAACTATCTGAGTTTTGCCAGGGATGTCCTCATCGAAGGCGTACAAATGCTTTGTCCACCCAGTGTGAACGGTCGGGAATTTTGGAGCTTGGAGGACGTAATTCAGATTGTCTGCTTTAGAGGTACCGAAGCTGACGAATCAGCGGTGGTCTACAGGACAGCGACAGGTACCTACAAGCTTGGGGAACTCGATCTCCGCCGAAAAAAAACTCGCCATGTCTGGTATTCGGAACATCGTCTCCATGCTCACACTCCTCAAGTCTCCAGCCGTGTGCTGAATGAAAGCGAGCTGTTCCTTTATGCGGCCGTTCCGTGACGCGACTTGTCATCACCGGCAGAGAGCGGCATGTCGGCGTCCGCGCCTAACTGATCCAATTGCCAAGATATCACTGACGCAGCCTGACGCCTCGCGAACCCGAAGTTTACTGGATTTGTTCTGATTTGAAGGTGGATTAGTCTTGCGTCAACACGTCGACAAATTCGGTGTTGGCTCAAAACCGTGATTAACCTAATCGCCGTTTCATGGACCATCGGCGAACTGGAACGCCTAAGTCAAAGGTGGAAGAAGTGCGGTCCACTCCGTTACAGGTAAAACGTATGCAGGGTACAAAGCGCTGGTGCGCCACCGGTCGACGCGGTGCCTCCGACGACGATCCGGCTGCGGCCTCAAGAAAAAACACAGCAGCGATTGGCGACTGAGGCATACGCGACCATCGCGCCTCGTCGTGTGGAGTTGAGGGGGAGGACTGACACAAGGAACGAATCGCAGGGTGGCCACTACCATTCTCCGAATGAAATGGTGGCGCTCCGTCTGTGGATATAACTAACGTATCGCAGGAATCGTTATGAAAGGTAAACGCAAAGTCAAAACGCTCAAGTGGCAGAACGCAGCGCCCCTCAGGGCGCAGGCTCGCTGCCGACTCGAACGGCGCACGTCGCGGGCCTCGCGATTCTTGGATGTTGCCCTGTCGCTCGGTAAGGAGTTCGAACCGGTTGGACTGCTAGCGGGTAGCGGCAACCCATGTTCGCTGAAATTATGAGCGCACCGGCTTATCGCGCTTACCGGCTACGACTGGAAGCGTCGTTGCGCATTCCATCCGACGCTGCAGATCAAGAGATTCATGAAATCATCGCGGCTGGGTTTGCGTCTACGAGGGTAAATAACTGGTGCGAGCAGAGTATCTTCAGCGCTGATGCGCTCAGCCAGGTAATTCCGATGAGCACTGTCCGTCGCCGATTAGCTCGCGGACAGCGCTTTACCGTGGGCGAGAGTGATCGATTGTTTCGACTTGCGCATGTGACGGCCATGGCCGAGACGGTGTTTGGGGACAAAGAAAAAGCCCAGCGTTGGCTGTGCAAACCGAAACAGCGTTTTGCGGGCACTCCCCCCATTGCGCTGCTTTCTACCTGCCAAGGCACTCGCTTGATTGAAGAGTTGCTCATTGAGCTTGCAGAGGGATTGGCGTTTTGAGTGGTCAAGACGTCAAAGGCTCAGGGTTCGGATCCACGAGGGTCCTGGTTAGACATGGCTGTCATCCCGCTGCTATTCAAGTACTTTGTGAGCAGATGGGCTGATGCATTCACGTAATCAATGATTTTCATCCATGGACCGTTATGGCTATTCCAAATCTTTCAAAGCTTCTCGCTCAAGTCACCGATATCGTCGAGCGTGCAGGCGTCTTGCTTTCCGAGGAGTGGAGTCGTGCGGAAGGACCTCGCGGGCAGGGTGATAAAGCCGTGGTTGATGTGGAAATTGAAAATATTTTGAGGCCTGAACTTCTCAACTTGCTAAGTTGTGATTTCTGGGGTGAAGAGACGGAGCGCTTATTCACAGGGCATGCTTGGTGTTGGGTTGTAGACCCAAACGATGGCACAAGCGATTTTTTGAAGGGTTTGAAGGGGTCTGCTATATCGGTCGGGCTACTGTGTGAATCGATCCCGGTACTGGGGGTTGTCTGTGCACCTATAACTCCTGAGGGGCTTGCTGACTGTATCGGTTGGGCGGAGGGAATTCCCCATTTGATTCGCAACGGCCAATCAGTAAATGTGCGTCTTGCTGATAAGCAGCTTTCGAGCGGCAGCACAATAATGGTCAGTGCCGCGGCGGTGAATAAACCGGAGCTCAATCGTGATCTGTGCGCGCCAGGGCGTTTTCATGCAATGCCATCAATCGCATACAGGTTGGCAAGAGTTGCCGCCGACGATGGTGTATGCGGTATCTCGCTCTACCCGGTCTCAGCCCATGACGTTGTAGCTGGCCATGCACTGTTGAGAGGTGCAGGAGGTGTGTTGCTGGATGAAAATGGAGTCACCATCCGCTATTCGTCAGAGGCCAATATGGCGAATGTGTCGAAACGCTGCTTTGGTGGATCACCTTCCGCATGTTACGAATTGGCCGCGCGTGAATGGGATCGGGTGCTCTATACCTAACGCCACGAATAACAAATACGCGAATCAATATTAGAATGCTTCCGGACCAGATTCGACGCCTGTGAACGTGACCTCTACTGGTTCGCCTTGCTGGGTATGTACAAACTGCGAAATTGCACCCTACTTGACCACCCGTTTGCGTTGCATGTGACCACCTATTTGCATCGGACCTGACCAACTGTTTGCATGGGACTTGACCAGATGCTTTGAATTAAATCCTCAGAGCATGAGAGTGTTGCTTTCGACCATTTTCAGATCACAGTTGGGTAATTGCACGGGTATGGCCCCGCTTGCCTTAACCTGATCAGTCATATGCTCCATGTTTGACCAGCAAGATTCGTGGAGTCATTAGCAGCAGAGAACGGCCAAAAGCTGTCTGTGGTAACGGGCAGAAAACGACCCATTGCGGCCAGTCGCTGCAGGCGATAATCAGCAATGTGTCTACGAAATCCGGGCTATGAAGTCTCAACAGCTATGGTTTTGCGGCGTGACCATCATCCGTTGGTTTTTTCTCCGGAACAATAAAACTCACTATCGTACTGGTCAGGATTTTGTGAGTCGGGTCGGCCACTTCAAGAAGAACCTTGTGAGTGCCAGGCGTCAGCCCAACCAAGATAATCGGGTCTTCACTGGTGTGCGCCCATGTACCTTTCCAGTCGTCGACGGTCACGTGAAGGTGACCGAGACGTGGTGATACTTCAGCAGCTGCTTTGCCGAATACCGGCATGATCCTGGCGTGCTCTGTTCGATACTGGATAATGACAACACCCCGGGCGAGCGGCTCGGCAAGCGGCGGAAAGGCAGAGAGTTTTGGCAGCGTCTCAGATTCCAATGGGAGTATTGCCGGTGGGTGATTGCTGTCTGCTTCTCCTTGACCGAATGCTGCTATGCAAAAAAAGCCCAAGGCAAAGGCAAACAGATTTCTGAGAGCGAGGGACATGGAGTTTTCCTCCCGCGTGGTTTCGATTATTTCGATCGGCAGTGGCAGTGCGCTTACTATTTCTCGCTTGTAACCAGATTAAGGCAGTTCTAGTACAAGCCTCTCTACACTGACAGGTATGAAATGGGATGCATTGATGCGCTCGTTGAGTCTATTCAAAAACGCCTCGGCCTCTGCATGACTGCGAAATTTGACGCACCAGGTGTCCATCCAAACAACCCAGCCTTCAGCGGCGCTCGCTTTCTCGATTTTGAGCAGCATTCCTGAATTCCTCCGTACTCCGTTTCAGTTCGACTTCGAGTGCAGACGAAACACTAGGATGTGGGACGCGATCCCTTCTCGACACGAATGATAAGCCTAGCAGCGGCGAGAAATATTTGTGGGTTCATGGGCGATCTTGAATGGCTGCTATTAACCATTGCAGCCGGTCGCGATAGGCAGCACAAGGCCAGAAGCGACTGTCAACGCAGGTCTGCTTCCCGCTAGAAGCGCTCGGTTCCGATCCTGCTTCGGATCAGACACTTAGGCGTTGATGTTGGTTTGGCCAATGTCACCACCGAAGATCGCAAGAATGTTGGATTTTTCGGCTGCCCCGACAATTGCCGAGATCGCCATGACCAAGGTCGTCACCAGGGTGAGTTTCGATAGCCACTTGCGTATAGGAATCATCTGACTTACTCCCTTGCTCGTTGGGGGTTGTGAAGCAACGGACCAGTAAGTGCACTTAAGCCCTACCATCTTCTCTCAGCGCCATAATCTAGGTTCTCTTCAACCCCATCCCTTCCTTGATTCCGTACTTAACTACGGAAATAGAGTCCACTCGTGGAAATAAAACCCGAGAGGAGGCTGTTATGAAATACCTAAGACTACTGCTGATAGTTGGTTCGACTCTGTTGTCATCCACGATATGGGCCGAGGGCGGGAGCGATCGTTCGATTGAGCGGGCCGCCTCTATGCACGACAAGGCGGAGGCGGCCTTGGTGGTGAAGATTGAGCAACGAGGGGGCACGGCGGCTAGCCGTGTCGAAGAGCAGCCCGCCTGTTCACCTGCAGGGTAGGACATGAACGACCGCCGCACGCTCCACTCAACCAGACTCAGCGTGAGCCGTCCTGATAAGGCGCGAGCGTAGATGTCAGTTACCCATCTGTGGCCTCGCAAGTGCTCCTTCGGCCATTCAGCGGCGCTCATTGAGCGCCGCTTTTTTTTAAGCCCCCAGCCGACCAACAGGGGCGCCTTACGAAACTGCTGATCGTAGGTCAGCGCGGCTCTTTGTTGCTATGCAGTGAAAGGATCAGCGGACAGGAAACAGTCCCGTGGCTCGCACAACAGTCCTGAACCAGTTGCTCCAAAACTGACTCGATCCGCTTCAAATCCGCAAGTTTCCCGCGCACATCCCCAAGCTTCTGCTCGGCGAGCACACGCGCGTCATCGCAGTGAGCGCCGTCATCCAGCCTCAATAGCCCCGCCACTTCTTCGAGGCTAAAGCCCAGCCTTTGCGCGGATTTGACGAATTTCACCCGTGCAACATCCGCCTCGCCGTAGCGGCGAATGCTGCCGTAGGGCTTGTCCGGTTCGGGCAACAGCTCCTTGCGTTGATAGAACCGGATGGTTTCCACGTTGACCCCGGCCGCCTTGGCGAAAGCGCCGATGGTCAGTCTTTCAAAATTGTTTTTCATTTCGCTTGATTCCGTACACGACTACGGAAGTAACGTTAAACCATCAACCAAATCCTCGAAAGGAGAAATGCATGTCTGAACCATCAAACGGGCGCGCCCCTCTTGTCGCTGGGGTGCTTGCAGCGATTCTCGCCTCAACTTGCTGTCTTGGGCCATTGGTACTGATCGCACTGGGATTCAGCGGGGCCTGGATCGGCAACCTGACCGTGCTGGAACCTTACCGCCCGATCTTTATCGGCGGGGCGTTGATCGCGCTGTTTTTTGCCTACCGGCGAGTTTTTCGACCGCAACACGCTTGTAAGCCGGGCGAAACCTGCGCGATCCCTCAGGTACGCACCACCTACAAACTGCTGTTCTGGGTGGTAACGGCCTTGGTGCTGGTCGCACTCGGCTTCCCCTACATCCTTCCCTTGTTCTACTGATCAGGAGTAAACCATGAGAAAACTGCTTGCATCCTTAGCCCTCGCCACTCTCGTCGCCACACCTGTCTGGGCGGCCATGCAAACCATCACTCTGGCGGTGCCGGGCATGACCTGTCCTGCCTGCCCGATTACGGTGAAGAAGGCGTTGACCAAGGTCGATGGCGTGACCAAGGCTGAGGTGAGTTTCGAGAACCGCGAGGCCATCGTCACCTTCGACGATACCAAGACCAATGCCCTGGCGCTGAAAAAGGCGACCGAGGACGCTGGCTATCCGTCCAACATCTATCAATAGGAGGCCATTCTGATGGCAAATCCTCTCAATCTGTTCACTCGGATCGGTGACAAAGCTGGTTCCGTCGGCGTGCTGATTTCTGCAATAGGCTGCGCCATGTGCTTTCCCGCCCTTGCTAGTCTGGGGGCCGCAATCGGTCTGGGCTTTTTGAGCCAGTGGGAAGGCCTGTTCATCACCACGCTGCTGCCCCTGTTTGCTGGACTGGCTCTGCTCGTTAACGCCCTTGGCTGGCTCAATCATCGGCAGTGGAAACGGACTGCGCTCGGCCTGATCGGTCCTACCCTGGTGCTGGCAGCGGTATTTTTTATGCGGGCTTACGGCTGGCGGAGCGGCTGGCTGCTTTATATCGGCCTGGCCCTCATGTTTGGTTTGTCGATATGGGATTTTGTGTCGCCCGCCAACCGCCATTGCGGGCCGGATTCCTGTCCGACTCCGCAGAAAAAATAATCCCGACAAGAGATCCATCTGAGGAATATCGCTATGACCAAACTAAAAATCATTGGCATGACCTGTGCCTCCTGCGTCGAGCATGTGAAAGATGCCTTGGAGAAGATTCCGGGCGTGCATCAGGCGGATGTTGCCTACGCCAGCGGGCAGGCTGAATTGAAGGCCGACAAGGGCGTAAGCCGAGAGCAAATGCAGGCCGCCGTCGAGGCCCTGGGGTATCGAGCGACGTTCGAAGACGCCACAACACCAGTCCGTCACGGCCTGCTCGACAAGGCTCGGAGCTGGCTGAGCGGTGGCACTGACGCCGGGAAAGAGGGTGACAGACTGCACGTTGCGGTCATCGGCAGCGGTGGCGCCGCCATGGCGGCCGCGCTCAAGGCGGTGGAAGGCGGTGCGCGCGTCACGCTGATCGAGCGCGGCATCATCGGCGGCACCTGCGTCAACGTGGGCTGCGTGCCCTCCAAGATCATGATTCGCGCCGCGCATGTGGCCCATCTGCGCCGCGAAAGCCCGTTCGACGCCGGGCTTTCTGCCATGACGCCGACCGTCCTGCGCGAACGTCTGCTCGTGCAGCAACAAGACCGTGTCGCCGAACTGCGCCACGCCAAGTACGAAAGCATCCTGGAGAGCACGCCGGACATCAGCGTGCTGCGCGGCACCGCCCGTTTCCAGGACGGCCACACGCTCAGCGTGGAACTGGCCGAGGGTGGCGAGCGCATCGTGGCCTTCGACCGCTGCCTGGTTGCCACCGGCGCAAGCGCGGCCGTTCCGCCGATTCCAGGGCTGAAAGACACGCCGTACTGGACCTCGGACCAGGCACTGGCGAGCGACACAATCCCTAAGCGGCTCGCCGTGATCGGCGCCTCCGTAGTGGCGGTGGAACTGGCGCAGGCCTTCGCCCGGCTGGGTAGCGAGGTCACGATCCTGGCACGCAGTGCGATGTTCTTCCACGAAGACCCGGCCATCGGCGCGGCGGTGACGGAGGCCTTCCGTATGGAGGGCATCGAAGTGCTGGAGCAAACGCAAGCCAGCCAGGTGTCCCACGCCAACGGCGAGTTCGTACTGGCCACCAACCATGGTGAGTTACGTGCCGACCAACTGCTCGTCGCCACCGGCCGCACGCCCAATACCCAGGGCCTGAACCTGGACGCGGCCGGCGTGCAGCTGGACGAGCGCGGTGGCATCCAGATCGACCAGGGCATGCGCACCAGCGCAGCGGATATCTATGCGGCCGGCGACTGCACCGACCAGCCGCAGTTCGTCTATGTGGCGGCAGCGGCTGGTACCCGCGCGGCAATCAACATGACCGGCGGCGAGGCCAAGCTCAATCTCGACGTCATGCCGGCCGTGGTGTTCACCGATCCGCAAGTGGCCACCGTCGGCTACAGCGAAGCCGAGGCGCAGCACGCCGGCCTCAAAACCGACAGCCGCACCTTGACCCTGGACAACGTGCCGCGCGCGCTGGCCAACTTCGACACGCGGGGTTTCATCAAGTTGGTCGCCGAAGCGGGCTCCGGCCGGCTGCTGGGCGTGCAGGCGGTGGCCCCGGAAGCGGGCGAACTGATCCAGACGGCGGTGCTCGCCATCCGTGCCCGGATGACAGTGCAGGAACTGGCTGACCAGTTGTTCCCCTATCTGACGATGGTCGAGGGGCTGAAGCTCGCCGCACAGACCTTTAACAAGGACGTCAAACAATTGTCCTGCTGCGCCGGGTAATGAGAGAGGGAGGTTGAAACATGAGCAACACGGCAGACGATCTCGGTAGGTGCGACAGCCTACGCAAGACATGGCAGGTGATCAGCATCTGGGGGCTGCCTGCCGTCGTGTCCAGACTGCTACTGGCTCTGGGGGCTACACCGTTGCTCCTCTGGCTACCTGAGCGCTTGGCTGGAAGGAAATATCTGGGCGCCCCAGTTTACGTTGAAGACCGGGAGTGTCGGTGATGAATTCCTACTCCATATCCAAATTGGCCGAGGACGCGGGCGTCAGTGTCCATATAGTCCGCGATTATGTGCTGCGCGGCTTGCTGCATCCCGCGCGGCGCACGGAAAGCGGTTACGGCATTTTCGATGAGCGGTCCCTGGCGCGGCTGTGCTTCGTGCGTGCCGCCTTCGAGTCCGGTATCGGACTCGACGAATTGACACGGCTCTGTCGAGCGCTCGATGCAGACGATAGTACCGATGTGATCGGGTGTATCGACCGCTTGCTTGGGCAAATCGCGACACGGCTGGCAGCTTTAGCCGCAGTGAAAACGGAGTTGGTCGGACTGACCCATCGCGCCGTCGAAGGTCACACCCATGCGTAATACCAACCAATTCGAATCAATCAAAATGCCCCGCTGGCGCGCCTACACATGGGGTGTGCTCGCCGCGCTCACTTGCCCCTGTCATTTGCCGGTGTTGGCATTGCTGCTTTCAGGGACTGCGGCCGGGGCCTTTGTCAGCGAACATTGGAGCCTTGCCGCGCTCGCACTGGCGGTTGTCTTCATCCTTTTCCTGAGAGCGGCACTGCGGGCCTTTCAGGAGCGGCGGTGACCAGCTCAGACACTGCGCGGTCTCCGCTACCGAATTGCGGCAGGCTCGGGAGCGTCGGGAGTTTTTGCTGCAGTACCAGCCCCAGGTCGATCTGTGCACCGGTGCGGAAGGGTTACTAGGTTTTCTTGGACGATGGAGGAACCCCATCATGAACGCAAACCACACCCCACCATCAATTGCTGCGAATGTTGCAAGGAAGGTTCCCTTGACACCGCGCTTATTCCAGAAGGTACCGAGTACGTCGTGCACTTCTTTGGCCTGGAGTGCTTTCAGCGTTCCAAGTCGCGCGTGGATGAGAGCGCGGCATCCGAGCCTGGCCATCCTTGCACACCAAAGGTCAGTACCCGTCACGACGGCTAAAACAGCAATGAAATGGGACAGGAACTATGGAAACCACGCTGTACATCACCAAAATCGTTGAAAGCCTCTCGTCTGCGAATAGCACTGATGATTTCGCGGACCTCTTCGTTGCTCTTCTTCGCCAGATTGCCTTGGGAAGTCCAGTTTCACGAGAGACGCTTGGAGCCGCGCTCAGTTGGTCTACCGAAAGAACCGCGGCGGCACTTGACCAGATACCCGGCACCGAGAACGACGAGGAGGGGAACATCGTCGGCTATGGCTTGACGCTGCGCAAGACGCCTCATGCTTTTGAAATCGATGGCCAACGCCTCTACACCTGGTGTGCACTGGATTCCTTGATGTTCCCCATGATAATTGGCAAGGAGGCGCGCGTGCTTTCGCGCTGCCCCGCGACAGGAGCGCCAGTGTCGCTCATCGTGACACCGGATCAAGTCAGTCATATTGAGCCTGCGGAAGCAGTGGTATCGCTGCTGCTGCCGGATGAATCGTCCGACATCCGCCGCTCCTTTTGCTGCCATGTGCATTTTTTCGCCTCTGCCGCTGTGGCCGACAAATGGATGTCGCAACACGGCGAGACGGCGATTGTTGTTAGTGTTGAGGAAGCGTTTCGTCTGGGGCACGCGATCGGTTGCAAATTGTTAGATCCTGCCGGACCAGCCCCATCGTGAATGCCTACTCGTGGTCAGGTCGGATGCAAGCGCCTAGTTAAATGGAGTGCAAATGGGTGGTCACGTCGATGCAATTACACAGTCCGCTGCGTACTGCTGTGCGCGCTAAAATTCCCCCGCCTCGTTTCACCTGGGTAACCGTCCGCTTCTGGCCGTTTTCTGCCCATCGTGAGAGGCAGAAAACGACCCAAAGCGCTTATCTAGGACAGGTGACTATCAGTGTGCTTTCTTTAGTCCCTTCAAGCGCACATTCGCCCTCTGCACCGCAGCCATTTTTTCAGGCCGCTTCATGCGTTTCCACTTCCTGATGTCTTCCTTGCTGCGCCCGCAACTCACACACAGATCGCCGCTCAACTGGCAGACCGAAATGCATGGGTTTTCGATTTCTTTAGCCATCGTCAACCACCCTGGATCACGCGCGGCTGCGCAAGGCGCTTCTGCCAATCACCACCATGAGTGCGTTGGCACTCCTCCTCAGAGTCGAACCGGACAGTGTGATCTGAAGGTTTAACATCAATGTTTGCCTCGATCAACGCGATAGCTGTCAGCTCGAAAATCCGCGCTTTCACGTTAGACTGGGCGAGCTTTTTGTCGCTCAACGTTTCGAACACCCAAGTCACCTTCAGTGTTTGAGCAAAGGCGTTCAAGTCAGCTGTATGGGTGAGCCAGGTAAAACCTTTGATTTCACCTTTTGCGGTCTCGCAGGCATCGGTAAGCGTTGTAACTAAACGGCGCTCGATCCGAGCAAGTTCACGTTTGCCCAAGGGCATAGCGGGCTCCTTTGGAGAGGAAAAAGGGAAGCACTTTGCACCGTGTGTAGGGAGAAAGCCGCAAAAGGACTCAAGCCTGTTCACGAAATCAGCCAACAATTAACCCTGCTTGGTAGCCCTAGCAGGAGTCAGAAGGAGGTGCATTCGATGATTTCCCCCCCTGTGAGCATCTTTAACAGTCCCACGAGGTTTTTTAGTTGCCAGGGCTCTCCGCCATAATTACCGCCGAAGCTTCGCGTTATCATCGATGGTTATTTATTGATCACTGAAGCATAGGCAGCCCAATCGATTGCTGGGACCGTTCCCAGGGATTGGAGTCGAGCGAGGAGGCGGAATAAGAAATAGATGAGTGCCCCTTCAGAGCCGACAACTTTTAAGCTGTCATCGAAACTGTCGAACGCACCGTCATCAAGGGCGCATCCACAATCCAACCTCTCCATATTTTCGATCGGAAGATTTTTTAGAAAATGCTCTCCTAGCCCATCCGCCCAACTCGATTTCGCGGCAACGATGCCTGCGATGATTGGAAATAGCGGCTTCGGCGCAAAGGTCCCGCCGGCATGCGCGATGGGAACAGAGGTTCGGTGTAGCTTTCGCACCGAGGCAGCTTTATCCCCGGCATACTCGATATAGCTTTTATCGAAATGTGGCTTCGATTCGAATACGGCATACACCGCTTCGACTGGGATGTATCGATGGTTCTGTTGGTCAAGCAGCGTAGGAGTGAAGTGACGGTCAAAAATCACAATGTCAATCTGATCACTGCGATTACCTAGGCTGTCGATCACTAAGCCTGTATTCACCGCATAACGGTTGGGTAGGTAAGACCGGAAAATATCGATCCAATGATCTTCGTTGACTGCGCCGTGGGTCCCTGCGTGTGAAATGGATTGAGCCGCCCGTTTCAGTTTGATTGCTAATTCCGCCTGAACGTCTACGAAGGACTCTTTCATCCAGGCTGTATCGGCAATGCGATCTTTTTTGGTGGCCATAATTCACTCCTTATCGATGCATTCAGTGGAACGGCAAGCTATTGGCGGCTAACGGACGTGATCTTGAAACGGAGGTGTCGGATCCATTTTTCGTGCGATTTCCACTGCACGTATTGGATCAACAGCTTGCGTCGGATAGGCATCCAAAACTATCGATGGGATCAGACGCTGGGTCAGGTCCGAGAATGTGAAGCCTGGAACTTTGCCATCTTTAGGACCCGTGAACTTCACCATGGCTTCGATGATTGATGCCGGGATGCCAAGCGTACCAAGCTGCCTAGTCAGAATGTATCGACGCTGCTCGTCATTTGGACGATCGAAAGTAAGCACTTCAGCCGCGCGGCGACGTACAGCCGGGTCCAGGGAATTAAGGCGGTTGGTGCACATGATTACCGCCGCTGGAAGCTGAGCGTTTGCGATCCTGTCGATGCCCCGGATGAAAGCATTAACGCCTGCGCGATCTTCGTGGTGCATCTGAGCGTTTTCACGGGATTGAGCTAGCGCGTCTGCCTCATCCACGAGCAGGATGACAGCTCCACGGGAGCGTCCTTCTCTGGATTTGAGCTTTTGTGCTTCTTCAATGGTGTAGTCAAAAGCTGCTGAAATAAGCTGAGTCATCTCGCCGACTCGACCTTGTCCGCGAGTGGAGAGGCTCAATGGAAAAAGTGTGATGCCAATTTTTTCTTGGCGCGCGACAGCATCACCAATCGTTTCCCCAAGCTCCGACTTGCCTGAGCCCACGTCGCCGGCCAGGACAACGAGGGGAGGGCGCCGTAGTACGGTTTCCAACAAGGCTACGGAATTAGGGTGAAAGTTATTTGCCCACTCGGTCAAACCAGTCGAGTTGACCAGCAGACCAAGGGCTTTTGTCAGGCGCAGCTTCTGTTCATCCAGACCTACTAGCCTCGCCAAGCGCGCTTGGGGCTCGAAGTCTGGGTAATTCACTCGGTTTTCGAACAGTTCATCAAGCGTAGGTTTAGTGCTCATTAGAAACTCCTTACTGTCGAGCGATTGAGGGCGCGACCACCCGAGGAATAAGAGCGGTCGTCGACGAGATAGCCGCTAACACCAGGTGCTGAAGCAGTACCGCGAGAAAATGGTCGCTCTCTTTCAAAGGCGTCTTTTTCGCTTTGCGTAGAGAGTTCCCAAGCCGCGCTATAAGTCAGGTAACTGTAGAAAGTGGCACCTGAGATATCCGCCCCTGGGCGAATGCGACCAGGAGAATCGTCGGTCCCTGTGCCCGAAAGCTCAGACGCTGAATAGTTGAGTGTGGGTTCGATCCAGTTTTCTCCACGCTTGAATCCGTAGATCACCGATCCGAGAAAACCCGCCTTCAACAGCAGGGTTATCTCCTGTTCGAAGTCAAGAATTCGTTGAGTGGTCGGTGTCCCATAAAGACGCTGGAGGCGCATCAGATCGGCAGCGACCTTTGCGGCCATATGCTTGGCATGGGTGAGAGTAAAGGTTTGGGTCTCCGCGACCGTATAGCTGTAAGACGACATATTGCTACCTCACACTTGGAAGGAAGACCCAAAGACCTGTTGCCAGTAACCGACAGTTAGCTGCTTTGTCGGCGCATAAAGAGCTGCATCGATGGCGTCACCTGCATCCAGAGCAGCGTCGATGATTGCGTCGACATTTTGCTTTGTGTAGAGGCAGGCGACGTTGTTGTCGGGGTTTACTGGATCGATGATTTGCACGGGATCTGTGAATACACCGACCTTTGAGGCTGAGTAGTTATCTTCGAAGAAGATTTTTTCCCGAAGCTCTGAGCGAGCGATGTACGTAAAGAAAGCCTGTAGGGCTTCGGGGTAATCGGAAAAGTCGACGCCTTGGTCGCTGAGTTTTGCCAAGATCATTTCGATCATGAACGACTTGAAGCGAAATCCGTCGCGCTCCTGTTTCATCAGTCGGGCCCAGAATTTCACAAGCCTTACGATTTGCGCGTAATGAGTAGGCTGTGCCTGCTTACGCTTTTTTGCGAAGGCCAGGTGCAGTGGGATGCTAGTTTCCAGAAAGGAGCCGTCATCTTGGCTGATCAGGTTGCCACGCCATTCAGGCAGGCCCGAATACAAGACAGGAACGATGTCGACGTCCAGGCCCGAACCGCGAAAGGAAACAGTTACGGAATAGGTTTGTGGTACCACTTGATCAGGGGTGAAGTTCGGAAAAGCCTTACGCAGTTTTTCCGCCAGGTAGTCGAGCAGCGCCTTGGTGTCATGTGGAGCATCGGAGCCACTCACATAAACAGCGACATCGATGTCATTCAGGGAGCGTAGCGCGGTGCCTTTCGCCAAGCTCCCGGAGACCATCATCCGCTTCAATGAAAAGTCAGGGTGATCGGAAAGGTAGCCTTCCAACTTGTCCTGCAAACGTCCTGCCTGCTCCCGATATGCGCTAGCCTTGTCTTTCGGAAGGTTCACCTTTTCTTCGGCAAATCGAACGAGGTCTCGGTGATCAACGTGTTCTCTGGACATACCTGCCCCCAGTGGGAATAGATCAGTTGAAGGCAGGACGACTACACCTAAACTGCGGGTTATCGGCTAGCCAGACAAAAAGTTCGGTATAGCGAACTTTTTGTAAACCTACTCCTTCTATCGCGGTTGTCAAACGCTTTGTTCGGAATAGTGGTACTATTTTTACCAATCACCATCAAAAGGGAGGCGCGATCGTGACAACCCGTCTCGGCGAAAAGCTTCGCGACTTGCGCAAGCAACGCGGGCTGACCTTAGAGAAGCTGGCGGACATGGCAGGTCTGAGCAAAAGCTATCTCTGGGAATTGGAAAACCGTGAGTCTCAGCGGCCCTCCGCGGAAAAGCTAACGGCCCTAGCAGACGTTTTAGGCGTAGCGACACCGTATTTTTTTGAAGAGGATGTCCGTGCACCACAGGAACGGCATTTAGACGATGCATTCTTTCGCGGGTACAAAAACCTTGAGCCAGATGCGAAAGAGCAGCTTCGAAAGATTTTGGAAACCTTCAAAAAGGGATCTTGATGAGCGACGAGCAGGTATGGACACCTCAAAAAGCTGCTAACCGGCTATCTAAAATCTCAGAGGCATTCGGTAAGGCGCATGGCGGGGGCAGGTTCCCGGTCGATGTGCCTTTGCTCGCGTTGGAGGCTGCTAACATTTTCGGCTGGTCTGACCCCATTACCGAGGTCAAGCCTGTCGATATCAAAAGCTTCGACGGCGCGCTGTTCCCGGATGGTGAGCGTAAGAAATGGATGCTTTTGTTTAATAGCGCGATGTCATCACCAGGTCGTATCCGTTTTACCCAAGCCCACGAGTTAGGCCATTACATTCTGCACCGACAGATGCGTGAGGCATTCCAGTGCAGTAATGACGACATGCTTGATTGGGAAGAAAAAACGATTGAGGCACAGGCTGATCTTTTTTCCTCTTACCTGCTTATGCCTTTGGACGATTTTCGAGCGCAAGTCACGACGCTGGTCGATCTTGAAATGCTTGGGCACTGTGCAGATAGATATGGCGTATCGCTGACCGCAGCTGTGTTGAAGTGGATTCAATACACGGAAGAAAACGCCGTCCTGGTCTTGTCACGTGATGGCTATATGCAATGGTCTTTTTCGAGCCGACAAGCAGCGCGTGCCGGTGCTTTTTTTCGGACTCGAAAACAAACTGTTGCCGTACCGGCAGGCTCTATTGCCGTCGCACCTGGAGTGAAGCATGAACGACGAGGCATCGAAGTACCCGCCAAAGTCTGGTTTCCTCATGCTGATGCAGGGATGTCGGTCCGGGAGATGAAAGTATCCTCTGACCAGTTTGATTACGTCCTATCTCTCCTCTACCTGCCGCGATCAGCATCGGTATGGCGTCCATCTGAGACTGAAAGGCATAGCTGGTAACATTCGACGAAGCCGGTCCTCTATTCCGGACTATCGGAAGCTTGCGTTGGACAGATCAGATGTCAGCATCCTTAAAAAGGATCTTTGGATCTAATGTAGTTCTTTCAATTCCCTCCAAGAGAGTTTTTACGAAGGCTTCGGAGGCCCCATTCTTTGGATCATCTGGTATCAGCGAGTGTTCCGTTTTAGAGGTTCTGAGAACAATCATTCTGAAAATTAAGGTCATCGAACGCAGGAACACCTTGCGCGGAGGAGAGCCTTTTTCGCCAATGCCATAGTAATTCAGCTCCATACATCGAGACTTGATGCTATGTGTTTCAAACGTCTTGGGCGCCGTGCTATGAGCGAATTCATTTCTGATGGCGCGTAGCAGGTGGAGGTCCTGCCTGAGAGCATTAGGTAATAGGCCCAACAAAAAAGCATGGTCTATTCTTCCCGAAAATGATCCAAGCGCGCCGTTAAAAGAAAAAGCGCTTTTGATAAGCTTCTTATCATTTACCATTTTTGACTTTATGAGCTTTGCGAGTTCTTCACAGAGGATCTCCGCGGCAACCAAGGCAGCACCTCGGTCGCTTTCTTCGTTAAGAGTCTCGGTAAACTCTCTGAGTTGCTTGAAGCTAGCCGCCGCTTCCTTCGTTAGGTAGCTATAAACCACCTCCTCAAGCTCCTCCATAAATTTGTGTTCGTCGCTTTTTTCGTCGTCAGCCATGGTTTTCTCGAATAGAGGAGCGTTCGCAGAATTGAGAGTTCTGAATTGCCTTTTTTTAGACATCTCTGAAGGGGCTTTTGGCCGAAACGCGCGCTTCATGGGAGGCTACTTTCGACACCATAGATGTCGGACATTTTGTTTAGAGAACCATATGAAATTCACTAGGACTGTCGTATTCGCATAATCGCATCTGTAATCGCCTTTGCATTTGTGTCCAGGGTTTCCATTGCCACTGCTGCATTAACTGCGACACTCTCTACGCCATTCTCTGACAACCACTTGCTGATCTCTTCGATCGCCGCGCTTAGGGCATGCTGATTGTGCAGGAGCAGTGTCAGAGCATCTGCAGTGGCGATCTTGCAGCCTGAGTTATCTGGCATGGCGGTCGTCCTTGGGTAATGGTTAAAGAAGTCTAGTTCATCCCACCGCTGACTACGGCTGGGTAGGTCATCGCATAGAAGCTCGACCGAGAGCAGCGACCGAATGACAGCAGGCAGTCACAAATGGCGATGTACAGCCAGAGGCGGTCCTGTGTTGACTGAAAAATGGAGCCGGTTCAGATCCAATGCAAACAAGTTGTTACGGCCGTGTAATTACCAAAGAGCACTATTTTTGAAAAATTTGATAATTTACAATCTATTGGAGATTAAAATAGCGACGCTCCACGGATAGTCCACCCCGTCATTCGTCTCGCGGTACGAATGCTGATGGAGCGTCATGGCTACGAAGTCATTGCAGAAACAGATAATGGTGTGGATGCATTGCAACTGGCCCGAGAATACATGCCGGACATTGTCATACTGGATATTGGAATACCGAAACTGGATGGACTGGAAGTTATTGCGCGGCTGACATCGGCTGCGATGCCGATGAAAGTACTGATATTAACCTCTCAGTCACCTGGGCATTTTTCCATGCGCTGCATGCAGTCCGGCGCCGCCGGGTATGTGTGCAAACAGCAGGATCTCACGGAGTTGCTCAGTGCAATAAAGGCGGTCTTGTCAGGCTACAGTTACTTCCCCAATCAGGCGTTGCATACAGTGCGTGCCAGTCTTGGCAATGCCAGTGAAGCCGATATGGTGGATCGTCTTTCAGGGCGGGAAATGATGGTGTTGCAGCAGTTGGCCCGGGGCAAGACCAATAAAGAAATTGCTGATGGGATGTTTCTCAGTAACAAGACCGTCAGTACCTACAAGACCCGACTGCTGTTGAAACTCAATGCGCGCTCCCTGGTCGATCTGATCGAGCTCGCCCAGCGTAACGGCCTGGCATGATGAGCCCGAGTTTTACGAAGTGCCACAGGCGAGCATTGATCGCGACTCGACACTTGGTAAAAAGCCTCCGTTTCGGGAGGCTTTTAGGTTTTACAAGTCAAAATCGTAATCGGCCAATTGCTTTTGCAGTCGGCGCTCCTCCAGCAGGTTGTCGATGGTCCGACGCTTGCTCAGGTTGGTTTTCGCTACTTCAGCCACCGGCTCGGCATCATCAGCCTCTCCGGCGGTAAAGTCCTCATCCACGTCCAATTGTTCTTTGCCAGTGCTCATTTAGTTACTCCAGGCGAAGAAGGCCTTTGGGGCTCCTTATATCGACAATCTTGCGACGGGTAAAAAAGATTTTTTCAATCGATAAATCGAAAACCCCAATAGCAGCTCAATCGTCCGACGTCTTGTGCTTGTATTCGCACAAGTCTTCGATCCGGCAACTGCCGCAGCGAGGCTTGCGGGCAAGGCAGACGTAACGCCCGTGAAGGATCAGCCAGTGATGGGAGTCGAGCAGGTATTCCTTGGGCACAAACTTCATCAATTTTTTCTCGACCTCGACCACATTCTTGCCAGGCGCGATGCCGGTGCGGTTGCTGACCCGAAAAATGTGGGTATCCACGGCCATCGTCAATTGGCGAAATGCAGTATTGAGCACCACGTTGGCGGTCTTGCGGCCGACGCCAGGCAAGGCTTCGAGTTCCTCACGGGTCTGCGGCACTTCCCCTCCATGACGCTCAACCAGCAGCCGGCAGGTATCGATCACGTTTTTAGCCTTGCTGTTGTAAAGGCCGATGGTCTTGATGTATTCCGACAATCCTTCCACGCCCAGGGCATAAATCGCCGCCGGGGTATTGGCAACCGGAAACAGTTTTGCCGTGGCCTTGTTGACGCCGACATCGGTTGATTGCGCCGAAAGAATCACCGCAATCAGCAACTCAAAGGGTGAGGAATAGGCCAGTTCGGTCTTCGGTTCCGGATTGTCTTCATGCAGCCGGCGGAATATTTCCAGACGTTTTGCGGCGTTCATGTGCGGTGCGTTTCCTCGAAGGCGATCAGTGTGAGGGTGGGGGGCGATGCCAGGCTTGCCAGGCGGCGATGAGCAACCCGAGCAGTATGAAACCGCCAGGGGCCAGCGTGGCCAGTCGCAAGCCACCGTCAGCGGTCAGCAACCAGCCCTGCCAATCCGCGTGCGTTGCACCCGCCAGCCAGGGCAGATGATTGCCGAGGGTCCCGTAGCCAATGAGTTCGCGCAGCAAGCCCAGGGACACCATCAATGCGCCGAACAGGCCGCAGAGGCGCCAGCGTTCGCGCCAGGGGCCCTGGAAGAAATCACTGCGCTCCAGTACGACGCATTGCAAGGCGATCAACCCGGCATAGATCCCGGCATGTTGATGCCATTGCAACGACCAGGCCTGCGCGCCGAGTTCTGCGCAACTGGTCAGCGTTGCGGCAAGCAATACGCTGGCCGGCAAATGGGTCGCTGGGAGCAGGCGCGAGCGCAAGGCGTTCATGCAGAGGCCAAAGGCACTGGTTACCACCATGAACATCAACCACAGGCCCAGGGCATTCACCAGTGAGCCGGTGGCGCCAATCAGTGGCACGAGCATCAGGGTGTTCCGCAGCCGCAGCGATTCATTCATTTGAAGGGCTCCCAAGCAGTGAGGCTCGGTGCTCATCGAAGTAGCGCAATGCGTCATGGGTGGCGTGGATCACCGCTCTTGAGGTGATGGTCGCTCCCGCAACCTGGTCAAACTGTCCCTGGTCCTTTTTCAAGGCCCACCCGTTGTCAGCCGGATCGGTTCGCGACCTGCCGGAAAAGCCCTCGAGCCAGGCGTTCGGCCAGTCGGCGATGCGTGCGCCGAGCCCCGGGGTTTCCATCTGCCTGAGAGTTTTGACCCCCAGCAACCTACCGTTGCGATCGATGGCGATCAGCAAGTCAATGGCGCCCGCGTAGCCCAGGGTCTGGCTGCGCAGCAGCACGGCATAGGCTCGGCCGGCCTTGGTCGCACGGTAGCCCGCCAGCAGCGTGCTGTTGGCCAACGTAGCGTTTTCGAGGCTGAGCGGTTGCTCCAGCGGTTGATTGTCATAGCCGTCGGGCGGCAGCAGGTCCAGCAGGTTGCGACTGTCGATCAGGCGCTGTTCAGTCGCAATCCGCGGTGCGCTGGCGTGCTGCACGAGATAAGTCAGGCCAGCCCCGAGGGTGGCGAGCAATGCAAGGATGGCGGCGCTCGACGCTCGGCTCATGGTGCGCGCAGCTCCTGCCTGGCCGCGACAAGCCGCTCCAGCGCCGGTACACAGAGGTTCATCAACAGCACGGCAAAGGCCACGCCGTCCGGGTAGCCGCCCCAGGTGCGAATAAGGTAGGTCAGCAACCCCACGCCTGCACCGAACAGCAGTCGCGCACCGGGGCTTTTTGCGCCGGACACCGGTTCAGTGACGATGAAGAAAGCGCCGAGCATGCTGGCACCGGTGAGCAGATGAAACAGCGGTGATCCGTGGGAGTCTGAGCCCGAACCGTTCCAGCACAACAGGCTGATGATGAACAGGCTGGCGAGCATGCCAACCGGTGCATGCCAGCTGAATACGCGGCGTTGCAGCAAGAACGCGCCCCCGGCGAGAAAGGCCAGGTTGACCCATTCCACGCCATGGCCACCGAACTGACCAAAGGCCGGATTCGCCGCGAACAGTTCATCCATGGTCAGGCTTTTGTTGATCCGCAGGCTGTCCAATGCCGTGGCCCGGACCCAGGCGTCCGGGTCTTGGCCTGCGCCGAACACTTGCTGCACGCCACCCCACAGGTCCATGCCGTGGGAGGCTGGCCAATGGGTCATCTGCTGTGGAAAGGTCACCATCACCAGGGCGAAACCCAGCATTGCCGGGTTGAACGGGTTGCTGCCGACCCCGCCATACAGGTGCTTGCCCAGCAACATCGCAAACGCCGCAGCACTGATCGTCAGCCACCAGGGACAATAGGGTGGCAAGGCCAGGGCCAGTAGCGTGGCACTGACCAGGGCGCTGCCATCGCTCAAGGTCGGCTTGAGCGCGCGCTTGCGCAATCGCAGCACCGCCGCTTCAAAGGCTAAGGCACTGACACCAGCGAGCGTCAAGTTGATCAACACCCCCCAGCCATAGAACCAGAACAACGCCAACACGCCTGGCAGCGTCGCCAGCAGAACCAGTTTCATCGCCTGCTGCAGACGTTCGTCCGCCGATTCAAGGGGCGGCATGTGCATCCACCTGGCGTTCGGCTTCGCTCAGGGCTCGCTCCAGGGCTTCGATCTGCTCGATGGGAGCCGCACTCGCCTGGGCTTTCTTCAGCTCGGCACGACGCATGGCTAGCTGGATCTTTGCGCGTTTCAGGTCGGCGTCGTTCGCCACAGCGGCGACAGGCGCCACGGCTGGCGGCGCAACGCGTTCCAGTTGGGCCAAGGCTTGCTCGGCGGCTTCGAACTGCTGTTGCAGCACAATCAACTGCGATTGCTGTTCGAAGGTCGGCGGATGACCGAAGGCCTTGAGCGACTTGTTCAGTTGCGCCCGGCTCATCGCCAGGTCGACCTTGGCTTTTTTCAAGGCGGCATCGGCGTTCGCGGCCTTCTGCGCGCGCACGCGTTCGAGGGCTGCCTGCACCGGGTCGAGCGCCACTTCACTGGGTTGGACGGCCCGTTGCGCACGGGCTTCTCGCTCGGCAATTTTTTGTTGCTCTTCACGCTGCAAACGGGCGTTGCGCTGCTCGAAACGGCGCCGTGCATGATTGCGTTTGGCGGCTCGCGCCCGTTGTTCTTCCAGGCTGGAGGCCAGGCCACCGACAATCGGCAGCACGCCGCTCAAGGGCAGCGGATGCATTTCGATGCAGTCCACCGGGCATGGCGCCACGCACAGGTCGCAACCGGTACATTCATCGATGATGACTGTGTGCATCAACTTGGCCGCGCCGACGATGGCGTCAACCGGACAGGCCTGAATGCATTTCGTACAACCGATGCACTCCGCTTCACGAATATAGGCGATCTGCGCCGGAGCCGAACCGCGACTGGCGTCCAGTTCCAGCACCGGCACGTTCAACAGTTCGGCCAGGGCAATAATGGTTTCACTGCCGCCAGGCGGGCATTTGTTGATCGGCTCACCGCTGGCGATGCCTGCGGCGTACGGCTTGCATCCGGGGTGGCCACACTTGCCGCATTGGGTCTGCGGCAAAAGGGCGTCGATGCGTTGAATCAGACTCATGTTTTGATTAGCCCGCTGAATCCGAGAAAGGCCACTGCAATCAGGCCGGCGCCGATCAGGTCGATCGGCAGGCCGCGAAAGGGCAGGGGCACATCGTTGTCGAGTGTGCGCTGGCGCAGGTCCTGGAACAGACTCAGTACCAGCCAAAAGCCCAGCCCGGCACCGATGCTCAAGGCTGAGGCGTGAAAAAATCCGTTGTTCTCCCGGGCGTTGAGCAATGCCACGCCGAGCACCCCGGCATTGCACAGCAGCAACGGCCAAAGACCTTCGAAGGACAGTGTCGAAAACACCCGTGCAAGCAACTTCAACAACGGGCCGATCAGCAGCGCACTCAATGGCAGGAACACGAACAGCTGCAGCGCGGTCAACGCCAACGGTACCAGCAGCCATTGATAGATCACATAGCCAAGCACCCCGGTAACCAGCATCAGGCAAGTCGTCGCGATGCCCAGGGCATGCACCTGGCGACGTTCGCTGCCCAACAGGGGATCTACACCCAGCGGCCAGTGCAACACGAGGTTGTTGAGCAGGGCGGTACTGATGAGCGTAAGCAGGGTTTCGGTCATGATAGTGCTTTGTGGCGAGGGGATTTATCCCCGTTCGGCTGCGAAGCAGTCGTAAATCCGAACAACTCGGTCTGTTTGAACGGTTGCTGAGGGCTGCTTCGCGGCCCAACGGGGCGGTGCGACGTCTCGATGAATCCCCTCACCACATATTTCTTGCTCGCCTTAAAATTGTCTTAAGTGAACAGCATTACGGCAAGAACGGGGCTTTTTCAACGCAGCCGTCTAAAAAGTTTATGCATTATCCGGCAAGGACGGAGGGTGGGCCAGACATGAAAATCCCACAGTCGCGCCAGGCACGACTGTGGGATCGGTTTACCGCAGTGCCTTACTTGATCCGCTGACCAGGCTTGGCGCCGCTGTCAGGGCTCAGCAGGTAGATTTCTTCACCGCCGGGACCTGCCGCCATCACCATGCCTTCGGAAATGCCGAACTTCATTTTGCGCGGCTTGAGGTTGGCGATCATCATCGTCAGTCGGCCATTGAGTTTGGACGGGTCCGGATAAGCGCTCTTGATCCCGGAGAATACATTGCGCTGCTCGTCACCGATATCCAGGGTCAGGCGCAACAGCTTGTCTGCGCCTTCCACGTGCTCGGCCTTGACGATCAGGGCGACGCGCAGGTCAACCGCGGCAAAGGTGTCGAACTCGATCTCCGGCGACAACGGATCCTTCGCCAATTCGCCATTGCCCGCAGGTAAAGCCTCGCCGGTGTCGGTCTGGCTGGCGGTCAGGTCTTCTTTCGAAGCGTCGGTCATGGCCTGCACTTTTACCGGGTCGATACGGGTCATCAGCGGCTTGAACTCGTTCAGCTGATGGTTGGCGAGCAAGGTCGCGTGGTCGTTCCAGGTCAGCGGCGCGACGTTGAGGAACGCCTCGGCATCGGCGGCCAGCAGCGGCAGCACCGGCTTGAGGAAGATCACCAGTTGACGGAACAGGTTGACGCCGGTGGCGCAGATGGCCTGGACTTCTTCCTGCTTGCCTTCCTGTTTGTTCAGCGACCAAGGTGCCTTGTCGGCGATCCAGGCGTTGGCGCGGTCGGCCAGGCCCATGATCTCGCGCATGGCGCGTGCAAAGTCGCGGGCTTCATAGGCGTCGGCAATGCTTGGTGCGGCAGCCAGGAACGCTTCGGTCAGCTCCGGCGCGGCGTTGGTCTCGACCATCACCCCGGCATTGCCCTTGTTGATGAACCCGGCGCAACGGCTGGCGATGTTGACAACTTTGCCGACCAGGTCGGAATTGACCTTCTGCACGAAGTCTTCGAGGTTCAGGTCGAGGTCGTCGACGCCACGGCTCAGCTTGGCTGCGTAGTAGTAACGCAGGTATTCCGGCGACAGGTGATCCAGGTAGGTCCGGGCCTTGATGAAGGTGCCACGGGACTTGGACATTTTCTGGCCGTTGACGGTCAGGTAGCCGTGCACGTTGATGCCGGTCGGCTTGCGGTAGCCCGCGCCTTCGAGCATCGCTGGCCAGAACAGGGCATGGAAGTTGACGATGTCCTTGCCGATGAAGTGGTACAGCTCGGCGGTGGAGTCCTTGCCCCAGAACGCGTCGAAGTCCAGCTCCGGCGTGCGGTCGCAAAGGTTCTTGAAGCTCGCCATGTAGCCGATTGGTGCGTCCAGCCACACGTAGAAGTACTTGCCCGGCTCATCGGGGATTTCAAAACCGAAGTACGGCGCATCGCGGGAGATGTCCCACTGTTGCAGGCCCGCATCCAGCCATTCGGCGATCTTGTTGGCCACGGCGTCTTGCAGGGTGCCGCTGCGGGTCCAGGCCTGCAGCATTTCCTGGAAGTCCGGCAGCTTGAAGAAGAAGTGCTGGGAATCCTTGAGCACCGGAGTGGCCCCGGAAATCGCCGACTTCGGATCCTTCAGGTCGGTCGGTGCGTAGGTCGCGCCGCACTTTTCGCAGTTGTCGCCGTACTGGTCCTCGGTGCCGCATTTCGGGCAGGTGCCCTTGATGAAGCGGTCGGCCAGGAACATTTTCTTTTCCGGGTCGAAATACTGCGTGATCGAACGCGTGGCGATGTGCCCGGCGTCGCGCAGCTTCAGATAGATCTGGCTCGACAGCTCACGGTTTTCTTCGGCGTGAGTGGAGTGGAAGTTGTCGAAGTCCACCAGGAACTCGGCAAAGTCGGCGCTGTGTTCAGCCTGGACGTTGGCGATCAGTTGTTCCGGTGTAATGCCTTCCTTTTCCGCGCGCAGCATGATCGCCGAACCGTGGGCGTCGTCGGCGCAGACATAGATGCATTGGTTGCCGCGGTGCTTCTGGAAGCGCACCCACATATCGGTCTGGATGTATTCCAGCATGTGGCCAAGATGGATCGAACCATTGGCATAGGGCAGGGCACTGGTGACGAGGATCTTGCGTGGCTCGGACATGGGGCTCGGCTACTTGATGAAACGGAGGTCGGCCACTATAAAGCGCCGGCAAAGATATTTCACCCCTGCAAATCGTTGCCAGGCATGCCGTCCGGAAGACAGAAGGGGTAGGATACCCGCCATCTATTCCCAGTCTTGTTTTCGGAGTTGCCCATGAGCGCCGTCAATCGCGCAGCGGTGGAAGCCGTCCTTCGCCAATACACCGACCCCTATCTGAACCAGGATCCGGTCAGCGCCGGCTGCGTGCGCCACATCGAGATCCAGGGTGAGCGCGTCACCGTGCAGCTGGAACTGGGTTATGCCGCCGGCTTGTTCAAGAGCGGTTGGGCGCAGATGCTGCAAATGGCCATTGAAGGCCTTGACGGGGTCAGCGCCGCCCGCGTCGATATCACCAGCGTGATCGCCGCGCACAAGGCCCAGGCACAGATCCCGGGCCTGGCCAACGTCAAGAACGTCGTGGCCGTGGCATCCGGCAAGGGCGGGGTGGGCAAGTCCACCACCGCGGCCAACCTCGCGCTGGCCCTGGCCCGCGAAGGCGCCAAGGTCGGGATCCTCGACGCGGACATCTACGGGCCGAGCCAGGGCATCATGTTCGGTATCGCCGAAGGCACCCGGCCGCAGATCAAGGATCAGAAATGGTTCGTGCCGATTCAGTCCCATGGTGTCGAAGTGATGTCCATGGCGTTCCTCACCGACGACAACACGCCGATGGTCTGGCGCGGGCCGATGGTCTCCGGCGCCTTGCTGCAATTGGTGACACAAACCGCGTGGGGCGACCTGGATTACCTGGTCATCGACATGCCGCCAGGCACCGGTGACATCCAGCTGACACTGGCACAGAAAGTCCCGGTGGCCGGCGCGGTGATCGTGACCACGCCACAGGACCTGGCATTGCTGGACGCACGCAAGGGCGTGGAGATGTTCCGCAAGGTCAACATCCCCGTACTGGGCGTGGTGGAAAACATGGCCGTACACATCTGCTCGAACTGCGGGCATGCCGAACATCTGTTCGGTGAGGGTGGCGGTGTGAAACTGGCCAATCAGTATGGCGTCGAGCTGCTGGCGTCGCTGCCGCTGGCGATGGCTATCCGCGAACAGGCCGATGGCGGCAAGCCAACGGTCATCGCCGAACCGGACAGCCCGATTGCACTGGTTTACCAGGAACTGGCCCGCCATGTCGGTGCGCGGATCGTGTTGCAGGAAGCCGCCACGCCAGCGATGCCGAATATCACCATCAGCGACGATTGATATCTGCCGGATAACGCCGGTACCTGTGGGAGCGGGCTTGCTCGCGAATGCGGATTAACATTCAACAGTATTGTTGACTGAACCACCGCTTTCGCGAGCAAGTCGAATCGTCGCACCGCCGCTCCCACATTGGTTTAGGGGGGCTCTAGATGCGCAACCCGCCATCCAACTCCAGAATCCGACCGGTGTAATAGTCGTTCTCAAAGATGTAGGCCGCCGAATGGGCGATTTCCTCAGGCTTGCCCATGCGCTTGAGCGGAATCCCCGACGTCATTTTCTCCAGTGCTTCAGGTTTCATGCCCAGCGTCATTTCGGTTTCGATGAAGCCCGGTGCAATGCCGGCCACCCGGATGCCATAGCGCGCCAGTTCCTTGGCCCAGGTCACGGTAGCTGCCGCGACACCGGCCTTGGCGGCGGAGTAGTTGGTCTGGCCAACATTGCCGGCGCGGGAAATCGACGAGATATTGATGATCGCGCCGCTGTTGTCGAGCTCGACCATTTTCGCCGCGACTTCACGGGTGCACAGGAATACGCCGGTCAGGTTGACGTCGATGACCGCCTGCCATTGAGCCAGGGTCATCTTGGTCATTTCGCCATCCTTGACCTTGAGCAGCAGGCCATCACGCAAGATCCCAGCATTGTTGATCAGGCCATGAATAGCACCAAAGTCGCTGGCGACCTGGGCGACCATATGGCTCACTTGCTCTTCATTGGCGACGTTGCACAGATAGGCGCGGGCTTCGACGCCCAAGGCCGTGCAGGCAGCGACGGTGTCGTCGAGCTTTTCCTGGTTCAGGTCGACGAGCGCCAGTTTTGCGCCCCTGGCGGCCAAATACTCGGCCATGGAGCGGCCTAAACCCTGGCAACCGCCCGTGATAATGATTACTTTGTCAGTGAGTTTCATTCGCATGCCCCCGGTGGCAGGTCTGGTTGGTTTTGCTTCTTGAGTGCCTCTCGATCTGCGCCCGAACTGGCCACGGCTGCACATGAGAACTACCCCAACGGCATGCTGGAACTTTCATCAGCAGCCTGTCCGTTTTTGCGACGGATTCTTAATAAGGAGTCATAAATTGAGCGTTGAAGCGGCTAAGCATGCACGAGAATTGCTCCTCAAGGAATACCGTGGGGTGCTCTCCACACACTCCAAGTCAATGCCTGGTTTCCCGTTCGGTTCCGTGGTTCCGTACTGCCTGGACGAGCTCGGCCGGCCGCTGATCCTGATCAGCCGCATCGCCCAGCACACCCACAATCTGCAAAAAGATCCGAAATGCTCACTGTTCGTGGGCGAGCGTGGGGCCGAAGACGTCCAGGCCGTTGGTCGCCTGACCTACCTGGCCGAAGCGCAACAGGTCGAAGACGTTGCCGCCATCGAAGCGGCCGCCGAACGGTACTACCGCTATTTCCCGGATTCGCAGAACTATCATCAGGCCCACGATTTCGACTTCTGGGTGCTCAAGCCGGTGCGCCATCGCTACATTGGCGGGTTTGGCGCGATCCACTGGGTCAACGAGCTGACCCTGGCCAACCCGTTTGCCGGCAAGGCCGAGGCGAGCATGATCGAACACATGAACGCCGATCACGCCAAAGCCATTGCGCATTACGTCGAACTGGCCGGCTTGCCGAAAACTTCGCCGGCGACCCTGGTGGGCATCGACAGCGAAGGCATGCACCTGCTCATCGGCCAGGGGCTGCACTGGCTGCCGTTTCCAGCGCCTTGTAATACGCCGACACAAGTGCGCGAGGCCTTGGTTTTCCTGGCTCATGCCGAACATTGGCCGAAAAAGGCAGTGGCTGACGCTTGAATTCACGAAATGGCGACGTCATCTAAGGATTACTGGCAAGGCATTCTTGCGTTGAGGAACCATTTGATGCGCCCTTTTTTGTTGCTCTTTCTGCTGTTCCCGGTGTTGGAGCTGTTCGTATTCGTCAAGGTGGCAGGGTCGATCGGGTTTTTCCCGGCCCTGCTGCTGATCATTCTCGGCTCGATGTTCGGTGTGTTCGTGTTGCGCGTTGCCGGGTTGGCCACCGCACTGCGTGCCCGTGAAAGCCTGAATCGTGGCGAATTGCCAGCCCAGACCATGCTGGAAGGCCTGATGTTGGCGTTGGCCGGTGGCTTGTTGATTCTTCCGGGTTTCATCAGCGACGTGATCGGCCTGGTCATGCTGATGCCGATCAGCCGTCGCCTCCTGGCCAATAAAATGCGCCAGCGTGCCGAGGAACAAGCGATCCGCCAGCGTGCGTTCGCCGACGACCTCCAGCCCCGTGGGGGGCCTGCGCCGCGCGAGCCTCTGGGCCGCGAGCCGAACGTGATCGAAGGCGAGTTCGAACACCGCGATACCAAGTAACAGCAATATCGACACGGCACCTTCGGGTGCCGTGTTCGTTTTCGGGCGATCACCGTAAAAATTTTTCGATCTGCGCCCTTGTAATAAGCTTGTGCGCCCTTATGTAACGGTCACCGCAAGGTTTCTGGTGATCACGCCAGACAGACTTCCGCGGTTCGCTCGACGAACCGCACCCGGCACCGCCGGACTTTGTTAAACCCGCCGGGACTACACCGGCCGATGAAAACCACAATTAGGAGAGATCGACAATGAAGCTTCGTCCTCTGCATGACCGCGTCGTCATCCGTCGCAGCGAAGAAGAAAAGAAAACCGCTGGCGGTATCGTCCTGCCAGGTTCGGCTGCTGAAAAAGCCAACAGCGGCGAAATCCTCGCTGTCGGCACCGGCCGCGTACTGGAAAACGGTGAAGTGCGTGCACTGTCCGTGAAAGTGGGCGACAAGGTTGTGTTCGGTCCTTACTCCGGCAGCAACACTGTGAAAGTCGACGGCGAAGACCTGCTGGTAATGAGCGAGAACGAAATCCTCGCTGTTGTCGAAGGCTGATTCCCCGCTCATTTTCCCGTTACTACAAAGTATTTAAGGAATATCGATCATGGCTGCTAAAGAAGTTAAATTCGGCGATTCCGCCCGCAAGAAAATGCTCACCGGTGTCAACGTCCTGGCTGACGCAGTAAAAGCGACCCTGGGCCCGAAAGGCCGTAACGTGATCATCGAGAAGAGCTTCGGCGCTCCGACCATCACCAAGGACGGCGTTTCCGTAGCCAAAGAAATCGAACTGGAAGACCGTTTCGAAAACATGGGCGCGCAGCTGGTCAAAGACGTTGCCTCCCGTGCCAACGATGACGCAGGCGACGGCACCACCACCGCTACCGTTCTGGCTCAATCGATCGTCAACGAAGGCCTGAAAGCCGTCGCTGCCGGCATGAACCCGATGGATCTGAAGCGCGGTATCGACAAAGCGACCATCGCTATCGTCAAAGAGCTGAAGGCCCTGTCCAAGCCATGCGCTGACACCAAGGCTATCGCTCAGGTAGGTACCATCTCCGCCAACTCCGACAACTCCATCGGCGACATCATTGCTGAAGCCATGGAAAAAGTCGGTAAAGAAGGCGTGATCACCGTCGAAGAAGGCTCGGGCCTGGAAAACGAACTGTCGGTTGTTGAAGGCATGCAGTTCGACCGTGGCTACCTGTCCCCGTACTTCGTCAACAAGCCAGAGACCATGGTCGCTGAGCTGGACGGCCCGCTGATCCTGCTGGTCGACAAGAAGATCTCGAACATCCGCGAAATGCTGCCAGTACTGGAAGCCGTTGCCAAAGCCGGCCGTCCACTGCTGATCGTGGCCGAAGACGTTGAAGGCGAAGCCCTGGCGACTCTGGTTGTGAACAACATGCGCGGTATCGTCAAAGTCGCAGCCGTCAAGGCGCCTGGCTTCGGCGACCGTCGCAAGGCCATGCTGCAGGACATCGCCGTTCTGACCGGCGGTACCGTTATCTCCGAAGAGATCGGCCTGAGCCTGGAAAGCACCACCCTGGAGCACCTGGGTAACGCCAAGCGCGTAACCCTGTCCAAGGAAAACACCATCATCGTTGACGGTGCTGGCGTTCAAGGCGACATCGAAGCACGCATCAACCAGATCCGTGCCCAGGTTGCCGAGACTTCCTCGGACTACGACCGTGAAAAACTGCAAGAGCGTCTGGCCAAGTTGTCCGGCGGCGTTGCAGTGATCAAGGTTGGCGCTGGTTCCGAAGTTGAAATGAAAGAGAAGAAAGCCCGCGTTGAAGACGCCCTGCACGCTACCCGTGCAGCCGTTGAAGAAGGCGTGGTGCCTGGCGGTGGCGTGGCCCTGATCCGTGCTCTGGAAGCACTGACTCAACTGAAAGGCGACAACGCCGATCAGGACGTGGGTATCGCTGTACTGCGTCGCGCTGTTGAAGCGCCGCTGCGCCAGATCGTTGCCAACTCCGGCGACGAGCCAAGCGTAGTGGTCGACAAGGTCAAGAACGGCGAAGGCAGCTTCGGCTACAACGCTGCGACTGGCGAATACGGCGACATGATCGAAATGGGTATCCTGGACCCAACCAAGGTCACCCGTTCGGCTCTGCAAGCTGCAGCGTCCATCGGCGGCCTGATCCTGACCACCGAAGCTGCGGTAGCTGACGCACCGAAGAAAGACAGCGGTGCTGGCGGCGGCATGCCAGACATGGGCGGTATGGGCGGCATGGGCGGCATGATGTAAGCCAGCCTTACCCCTGTATAAAAAAACCCCGCCTGCGTAAGTAGGCGGGGTTTTTTATTGCCCGGATTTTGAAGTGCAAGCGATTCAGTGTGGGAGCGGGCTTGCTCGCTAAGACGGTGTGTCAATCACCGGGGAGGTTGACTGATCTACCGCCTTCGCGAGCAAGCCCGCTCCCACATTTGATCTGTATTTCAGGCACTGACCGGCTGTGCTTCGAGCTCTCTCTCGGCCTTGGAAGTGGGTCGATAAAGGATGTAGTAATACGACCCCAGGCAAATCAGCCAGCAGAATACCGCCGTCCACACGTTGTGCGAGAAGAAGTGTGCTCCCTGCAGCATCCGGCCGATGGAAAAAACCGAGCCCAGGGCGAAGGCGAAAACAAAGGCCGCACGCGCCATGCGCGGACGGCGATCACGCAACACGAAGAACAGTGCAAACAGGGTGAAACCGGTCGCGGCGTGACCGCCAGGCCAGCAACGCCCCGGTTTTTCTGTAGCCGGACGCGGGCTCAACAATTCGCTGTAGGTCTCGTGACCGCCGAATTGCTCCAGGCTCCACGGGCATTGCACCGCCGTCACCGCTTTCATCGGCGTGACAAAGGACGTCGCCAGCCCCAGGGACAGCACCAGGCAGCCCAGTTCCCGCTTGAACGGCTTGAGCCGGGGCAGAAAGAACGAACCGGCAAAACCGAGGATAGCCAGCACCGAGAAGGCGATAACCACTTGCTTGGCCCGATCATGCAGGACGGTTTCCAGGAAATAACTGTGCCGGCCGATGAAGTCCCCGGCGACCGGATCGTAGAACAGCCTGGCCAGGTCCATGTCCAGGGTCGTCAGTTCAAGCAACACCAGAATGATTGCCGCAACGGCGGGAACACCCAGGCACACCCAGAAGTTGAGCGGGCGAGAAGCGGGGCGTGCAGAGATCGAAACCATGGTCAATCCTTGGTCAGTGAAATGTTCTTGAATACGCAGCCGCGCGGAGTCTGGGCTCGACCCTGTCGTCAACCCGTGAACCGATAGTGAAAAAAACGTTGGGGCTTGATCCGACGATTTCGCCCAACCGACGACTGCACGCAACCCTGGCCCTGAATCACGCTTGGCCTTAAGCTGCGCGGGCCGAGACGGCCGTTATTGTGTACGGAGAAGATGCCCATGCGAATTTTATTGGTTGAAGACAACCGCGATATCCTGGCTAATCTGGCCGATTACCTGGGACTCAAGGGCTATACCGTGGATTGCGCACAGGACGGTTTGTCGGGCCTGCATCTGGCAGCTACGGAGCATTACGACTTGATCGTACTCGATATCATGTTGCCTGGCATCGACGGCTACACGCTGTGCAAACGCCTGCGCGAAGATGCCCGGCGCGACACGCCGGTGATCATGCTCACTGCCCGTGATCAACTGGACGACCGGCTGCAAGGCTTCAAGTCCGGTGCCGATGACTACCTGATCAAACCCTTCGCCTTGTCTGAACTGGCGGCGCGGATCGAAGCAGTGATGCGTCGCACCCAAGGTGGAGGTCGCCGGACCTTGCAGGTGGGTGACCTGAGCTATGACCTCGATACGCTGGAGGTCACCCGCGAAGGCCGATTGCTCAAGCTCAACCCGGTGGGCCTGAAGTTGCTGGCGGTCCTGATGCAGAAAAGCCCGCATGTACTGCGCCGCGAAATTCTCGAAGAGGCCCTGTGGGGCGATGACTGCCCAGACAGCGACAGCCTGCGCAGCCATGTCCATCAATTGCGCCAGGTGATCGACAAGCCGTTCGCCAAACCGCTGCTGCAAACCGTGCACGGTGTGGGTTACCGCCTGGCCGAGGGGCGTGATGGAGTTTAAACAGAGCCTCGCTCAACGGATCATCATTGCCTTTGCGCTGATGAGCGCACTGGTGGCGGGCGCCTTTGCCATGGGCATCGTTGCCACCGTGCACCTGGTGGAAGAAAAATTGATTTCGGCGGGCCTGGGTGGCGATTTGCAGCGCCTGTTGCTGATGGACAGCGTTTCGGACTGGAGTCATCGCCCGGAACCGGACCAGTTGTTTTATTTCAGCGGCGGGCGGGGCGATTTCGAGTTGCCCAAGGATTTGCGGCACCTGGATCCAGGGTTTCACGAGGTTTTTCGCGAGCAGCTGTCGTACCACGCGATGGTCGAGGTGGTCGATGGTCGGCGCTATGTGCTGTTGCAGGACCAGAGTGACTTCGAAGAGCGCGAGCGAGTGCTGTTTGCCGTGGTGCTGGTGGGCTTCGTGCTGAGCCTGGCGCTGGCGGTGTTTCTCGGCTGGGTGCTGGCGCGCAAGGTAATGGCACCGGTAGTAAGGCTGGCGCGTCAGGTACGTCATCGCGATCAGCTACTGGGTCTGGCACCGCCACTGGCGCCGGATTATGCGGCCGATGAAGTGGGTGAGCTGGCCGTGGCCTTCGACGCTACCCTCGGCCGGTTGCGCCAGGCGCTGACCCGTGAGCGCATGTTCACCAGTGACGTCAGCCATGAACTGCGCACGCCCTTGATGGTGTTGGCCAGTTCCTGCGAGTTGCTGTTGGAAAACCCCGGGATCGACCAGCGCGGCCTTGCCCAGGTCGAGCGAATTGCCCGCGCCAGTGAAGAAATGCGCGAGTTGGTACAAACTTTCCTGATGCTGGCCCGCGCTCAGCGCGAAGACGCCGGCATGTCTGCGCAGCAAACGCTGGATGAAGTGGCCGACGGCTTGATCAACCTGTGGCGCGAGCAGATCGAGGCCAAGGGGCTCAAGCTGATTGTCGACTGGGGTGGTCCCCACACTACTCGGTATAACGCAACGCTATTGCACGCGGTCATGGGCAACCTGCTGCGTAACGCATTGCATTACACCGACCGTGGATTTATCCGGCTGAGCCTGATGCCCACCGGGTTCACGGTCGAGGACAGTGGCGTGGGTATTCCCGAGGAAAAACGCGAAGCGATGTTCGAACCTTTTGTGCGAGGCAACGAGAAACGCGGAGAGGGCCTCGGGCTTGGACTATCGTTAGTACAACGGATCTGTGAAAACCAGGGCTGGAGCGTCAGCCTGACGACCATGGAACCCAATGGCTGTCGTTTTCAGGTCCAGTTCAATGCGTCGACTGTGAGTTGATGGTCGCTGGACGGTTGGTTGAGATTGCCGCCTTGTAATACCTCGAAACGTTTCGAGGTTTTCATCACGAAATTTTCACAATCGCATGACCTGACCCTCACACATCACTGCCTAAGGTGGTTGGAATCAGAAGCTCAGGAGATTGATGATGGTGGATGGCCCGATCAAACTGGATTTTTCCAACAAGTACGACGATCAACACGCCAAACGTTACCTGCAAAAACACAAGGATGGCGTCGGCCGCCGCCTGTCCCACTGGCGTGACGTACAAATGGCGCGCAAGGCGCTGGCGTTGGTCGGCGAGCCGGGCCTGGTTCTCGATCTGCCCTGCGGTGCGGGGCGTTTCTGGCCAATGCTGGCGGAGAAACCCAACCGCGTGATCATCGGTGCCGACAACTCCGAGTCCATGATCAAGATCGCTACACAGTCGCAACCGGCTGAAGTGGTGAAACGGGTACAACCCTTGCAGACATCCGCGTTCGACATTGCGTTGCCGGATAACGCTGTCGACAGCATTTTCTGCATGCGTTTGCTCCACCACATCGGTGAAGCCCAGCATCGACTGGCGATCTTGCGCGAATTCGAGCGCGTCAGCCGAGACAGCGTCATCCTTTCACTGTGGGTCGACGGTAACTTCAAAGCCTGGAAACGCAAGCGCGCGGAGAGAACCCGTGGGCAGGAAGGTTACCAAAATAGATTTGTGTTACCGGCGGCTACCGTAGAAAAGGAGTTTGAGCAGGCTGGTTTCCGTATTCAGGAACGTATCGACTTTTTGCCGCTCTATGCCATGTGGCGAGTTTATGTATTACGCAAGAGGTAACAGATGGTAGAGCAGTGTGCAGCAGGAACAGGCGTCGCCTCCCAGGACCGATTCGATTACTTCTGGAATCAGCGCGGAGAATGGGTGGAAGAGCCCAACGTCCGGCGCGGTGGCGAGAGTGGCGTGCAGCGTCTCATGGACAGTGATGGACAACTGCTCTACGTAAAACGCCAGACCGGCCATATCCATCGGGGTCTTTTGCACCCTTTCGGACGGCCGACGGTGCTGCGCGAGCGTGATGCACTCACCGGCTTGCGCCTGCTCGATGTGCGCGTCCCGGAAATCGTGTTCTGCGAAGCGCAACGCGATCCCGTGCACAAGTGGCGCGCCTTGTTGGTGACCAAGTCTTTGGACGGCTTCGAGGAAATCGAACGTTGGTACGAAAGCGGCGGACGCGAGCGTCATGGTGAGGCTGTGCACGATCGCGTGCTCAAGGACCTGGCCGAGAACCTGGCGCGGATGCACAAGGGGCGTTGGCAACACAGCTGCATCTATATCAAGCACGTATTTGTTCGCGTCACCGGTGAGGGTGAGGCAGCCAAAGTCGAAGTTGCCTTGATCGATCTGGAGAAGTGCCGGCAGCGCTTGACCGCTCGCCAGGCGGCGGCCCATGACATGAAGCAGCTGCGCCGCCACTCGTCATTCAGCCCGACGGACTGGAAGAAACTCGTCTATTTTTATGAGACGGCGTTTGGCAGCGCTATCAAAGGTTTATAGCAATGAAACTTGAAGTTGCGCGAGGTTTGTTTCTGGTAGGAGCCTTGGCAGTTGCTTCACTCGCGGTGGCGGCATGGGAGCAGCCCCGCACGCAAGTCTTAAGTTCAGTACACAGTGGCGAGCACTGTCCGTTGCCACGGGTTGCCAAGGCATCCGTGGCCACTCAACCCGATCATGATTTGTTGCTGTTCATGTTCGGACTCTCTCAAGGATTGAGGCCGCAAAGTTGAACACAATGAAGCCCAAATAAAAGGCCTCGCTGATGCGAGGCCTTTTTTGTTGCGCAGTGCAGATCGTTCCCACGCTCTGCGTGGGAATGCAGCCCGGGACGCTCCGCGTCCCAAATCAAGAGCCGAACGCGGAGCGTCCGTAGAGGCATTCCCACGCAGAGCGTGGGAACGATCTTAGCGAGAGGATTTGGCCAGCAGCGTATACACGCACGGCAACACAAACAGCGTAAACAGCGTCCCAATCGACATCCCGGTGGCAATGACCGTACCGATATCGAACCGGCTCACCGCGCCGGCCCCCGTGGCGATGATCAACGGCACCATGCCGAATACCATTGCCGCCGTGGTCATCAATACCGGGCGCAGGCGAATGGCCGCGGCTTCCTCCACCGCTTCGCGGGGCGTCAGGCCCCTGTCCTTGCGCAGCTGGTTGGCGAATTCGACGATCAGGATGCCGTGCTTGCTGATCAGGCCGATCAACGTCACCAACCCGACCTGGGTATAGATGTTCATGCTCGACCAGCCGAGGAACAGCGGCAGCAAGGCGCCGCAGATCGACAGCGGGACGGTCACCAGGATCACCAGCGGATCGCGAAAGCTTTCGAACTGGGCCGCCAGTACCAGGAAGATGATCGCCAGTGCCAGGCCAAAGGTCACCCATAGTGCACTGCCTTCCTGGACGTATTGCCGCGATGCACCGGCATAGTCGAAGGCAAAGCCCGCCGGCGCTTCTTCCCGGGCGATCTGACGCACGGCGTCGATGGCCTCGCCCATGCTGACCAGCGGCACCCCGGAAAGAATCGCCGAGTTGAGTTGCTGGAACTGGTTCAGTTGCCGAGGGCGCGCCCGGTCGGTCACGGTGATCAGGGTCGAGAGGGCGAGCAGTTCGCCCTGGGTGTTCTTGACGTAGTAGTTGTTCAGCCAGTCAGGGTTATCCCGGAAGGGGCGTTCGACCTGGGCAATGACTTTGTAACTGCGGCCATCCACGGTGAAACGGTTGATTTCCGCCTCACCCAGCAACGTCGCCAGTGTCCCGCCCAAATCCTGCATCGACACGCCCATCTGGGCCGCCTTGGCACGGTCGATATCCACCACCACTTCAGGTTTGTCAAAGGCCAGGTCGACGTCGACGAAGGCGAATTTACCGGACTCCATCGCGCGTTTTTTCACCCGGTCGACCACTTGCAGCAGTAACTCGTAATCGTTGGCCGTGTTGACGACGAACTGGAACGGCAGACCCTCGCCGGTACCCGGCAGGGAAGGCAGGTTGAAGCCGAATACCTGCAAGCCTGAAATGCTCTCCAGCTTGGCCTGAACCTCGGGCAGGATCTCCATTTGCGTGCGACTGCGCTCGTTCCAGGGCTTGAGAAGGAAACCGCCAATACCCGATTGCACACCGTTGAAGCCGTTGATCTGGAACGACGAGTAGTACTCGGGAAACGCCTTGAAGATCGTGATGAACTCGTCGGTGTAGGTGTTCAAATAGTCGAGGTTGGTCGGTTGCGGTGCACTGGCCAGCATGAAAATGATGCCCTGGTCCTCATCCGGCGCCAGTTCCGACTTGGTGAACTTGAGCAGCACGGGAATCAGGCACAGCACGATCACCGCGAACACCAGCACCACCGGCCGGGTGTTGAGGGTGCCGTGGAGCATTGTCTGGTATCGGCGCTTGAGGCTTTCGAAAATCAGGTCCAGGCGATGGGCCAGGCCCGTGGGGTTTTCGTCGTGACGCAGCAGCAGGGCGCACATCATCGGCGACAGGGTCAGGGCGACGATGCCGGAAATCACCACCGCACCGGCCAGGGTAAGGGCGAACTCCTTGAACAGCGCCCCGGTAAGGCCCGTGAGGAAGCCGATCGGCGCATACACCGCCGCCAGGGTGATAGTCATCGAGACCACCGGCATGGCGATCTCCCGGGCGCCCTCGATGGCGGCATCCAGCGGCGTCTTGCCTTCCTCGATGTGGCGGTGGATGTTTTCCACCACCACGATGGCATCGTCCACCACCAGGCCGATGGCCAACACCATCGCCAGCAGGGTCAGCAGGTTCAGCGAGTAACCCATCATCTGCATGAAGAACATCACGCCGATCATGGACAACGGAATGGTGACCACCGGGATCACCACCGAGCGCAACGCACCGAGGAACAGGAACACCACCACGATCACGATCAGCACCGCTTCAAACAGGGTCTTGATCACTTCGTTGATCGAGGCCTGGATGAACAGCGTCGCGTCGTAGGCGATTTCCGCCTTCAGGTTCGGTGGCAGTTGGGCCGTAAGCTCCGGCATGATCTTGCGCACTTCCTTGATCACGTCGAGGGGGTTGGCCGCAGGCGTGGCCTTGATGCCGATGTACACCGAGGGCGTACCGCCGAACGAGCTGATGGTGTCGTAGTTTTCCGCTCCCATCTCGACCCGCGCGACATCGCGCAGCAGCACGCGACTGTCACCTTCGACCTTGAGCGGGATCGCGGCGAAGGCTTCGGCTGATTTGAGCTCGGTATTGGCGCTAATGCTGGTGACCACGTACTCACCTTTCACTTCGCCCGCGGCGGAAAGGAAGTTGTACTGGCGCACCGCGTTGGTCACGTCGCTGGCGCTGAGGCCGAAACCGGCCAGCTTCACCGGGTCCAGCCACAGGCGCATGGCGAAGACCTGGTTGCCGAGAATCTCGGCTTCGGCCATGCCCGGCAAGGTTGCCAGCTTCGGCTGGATGACGCGCGACAGGTAATCGGTAATCTGCGGGTTGCTCAGCTCCTTGCTGGAGAAGCTGATGTACATCAGCGCCGAGGCGTCGGCAGCTTCCTTGCTCAGCACCGGGTCCTCGGCATCCTGGGGCAGGCGGTTCTTGACCTCGTTGGCCTTGGCCAGCAGTTCGGTGAACAAGCGGTCGCTGTTGGAGCCGATGCGTGCGTAGATCGAGATCACCGAGAAATTCTGCCGACTGACCGAAGTCATGTAGTCGATACCTTCGGCACTGGCCAGGCTCTGTTGCAACGGTTGCGTGATGTAGCCCTGGATGGTTTCGGCGTTGGCCCCGGGGTACGCGGTGGTGACCGTGATCAGGGCGTTTTCCATTTGTGGGTACTGGCGCAGCGGCAGCGTGCTCCAGGCCTGGAAGCCCAGCAGCACAATCAACAGGCTGACTACGGTGGCGAGCACCGGGCGACGGATGAATGGGTCGGTAAAAGCCATTGGGGGTTCCTTGATCAGTCAGCGCGTGGCTGACTGTTCTTTTCGGCCAGGGTCTTGTCGTCGCTGATGGCGATGTGCGCACCGTTGTCCAGTTTGATCTGGCCGGCCGTGACCACCTTTTCGCCGTTCTGCAGACCTTTGGTAATTACCACCTGCCCGTCGCGGCGTTCACCGGTTTCAATGAACCGCCGTTCAGCGATCAGGATCGGCTGGCCCTTGTCGTCTTTTTCGAGGCTGCCGTCTTCAGCCTTCTTCTCTGCAACGACATACAGGGAGTTGCCGTAGAGCGTGTAGGTGATCGCGCTTTCCGGCACGACGATGCTCGGCCGCGGGTTGGGCAACATCACCTGCAGGTTGGCGAACATGCCTGGCAGCAGCTTGCCATCGGGGTTGGCCAGGGTCGCGCGGACCTGCATGTTGCGCGTGCTGTTTTCCAGTTTCGGGTTGATCGCACTGATGGTGCCGGGGAAGGTCTGGGACGGATACGCCGCGACGATGATTTCAACCGGCTGGCCAATGGCGATCTTTGGCACCGACTGCTCTGGCACGAAAAAGTCGACGTAGAGGCTGCTGAGGTCTTGCAGGGTGGCAATCATGGTGCCACTGGCCAGGTAGTCGCCAACGTCCACCTGACGAATGCCGATGGTCCCGTTGAAGGGGGCAACGATGCTTTTTTTGCCCAGCGCGGCCTTGAGTTGGTTGACCGTGGCCTTGCTCTTTTTCAGTACCGCCGACAGTCGATCGAACTCGCCTTTGGAAATGGCCTGGCTGCCCACCAGCTGGCTTCCGCGACCGTAATCGAGTTGGGCCAGGCCGAGGTCGGCCAGGGCGGTTTCGAGGAACGCGCTTTCCACGGCGCTGTCCAGGCGCAGGAGGGGTTGACCGGCTTTGACTTTCTGCCCGGACTCGAACTGCAGGTCAACGACCGTACCATCGGTCTCCAGGCTCAGGTCTACGCCTTGCAGCGCCTTGAGGGTGCCTACGGTAGGCAGCCTGGCTTGCCAGGGCCGTTCGATGGCCGTGGCCACGGCGACGCTGATCGGCGGTTTTGGCGCGGAGAAGCCCTGAATCATCGTATAGATGGAGAAGGCTTTGTAACCGGCCAGGACCAGCACGATCAACAGTACAACACCCAACATGATCAGCATGCGGCGACGCAGCATATTTCCAGTTCCTTGGAGAAATCAGGTGAGACAGTGGGGCACATTACCGCGAGTGGGAAGGGGAATCCAATGGCTGATTTTTGTCGGTTCCGGAAAAGATCGCAGCCTGCGGCAGCTCCTACAGGTGTACACATGACCCTGTAGGAGCTGCCGCAGGCTGCGATCTTTTTGGGCCTGACTCAAGCCATCAGATGCAGATGGTTGTCCCAGAGCCCCGCCGGCAGATCCAGCGGTTTGGCGAGCAGATTTGCCTGGCGGCAATCGTAGTACCGGCAGCGTCCCTGGCCCGAGGTCACGACGAATCCGTCGGCCACCGCGCCCACTCCGGCGCAATCGGGCAGTGGCGCGTCCAGGCGCACTTCGCCGCTGTCCAGGTCCCAGATGAAAAAGCGGTTGCCCCGAGGCGCGGTCAGCGCGACCAGGCGCAAGTCGCTGTGCACCGCAACGCTGGCGGTGTAGTGCCCCATGGCTTGCAACTGATGCTCCGGCACCGGGAACGCCACGAACGGCTGGCCCGGACGCTTGATCGCCAGCAGCTCCGAATGCTCGTGGGCTGCCCCCATGAATTGCTGGCCGGCGACGATGGTGCCATCGCTGGCAATGCCCAGGTGACGCACGCTGTTCATCTGCTGGCCGAGGGTTTCCTTGCTCAGCAGGGTGCCGTCGCGCTGCATCAGGACCAGGCTCGGCTCCATGGCATTGAGGTTCATCTCGACCCGGCTTTCGGCTTCGGTGCGGATACCACCGTTGGCCACCACCAGGGTCTCGCCATCGGGCATCCACGACACTTGATGCGGGCCGATGCCGTGGGTGGAAATCTCACCGCTGTGCACCAGGCGTTCGCCTTCGAACGTGTACACGCCGAGCAAGCCGCGACCCGGATCGGTGGTGTCGTTTTCGGTGGCGTACAACCAGTCACCGCTGTGGTGAATCACCGCATGACCGTAGAAGTGCCGGTTCGGTTGCGACGTCACGGTTTGCAGGAGCGTGCCGTCACGCAGGTCGATCAGGTAGCTCTCGGTGCCCGGACGCCGGGCAACGAACAGCGCGATCGGCAGCGTCGGGTGATTGATGATGTCATGGCAGCGCTGGCCGACCTGGGTGGCAAACACCCGGGTGCCGTCCAGCCGGTAACCGACGGCGTAGTGCTTGCCGTCGGTATCGTCCCGCGCCGAGAGCAGCAGCGGGCTTTTATCCTTGTGCCTGGACAGCGTCCAGCCGCCCAGTGACACCGCACCCAGCAGCAAACTCCCTAATTTCAGAGCCTGGCGTCGTAGCATGGAACTCGCCCTCATCAGTCACCGTCGTTGGCGTTGAAGCCCAGTTGGATGCCCAGCGCCTTCGCCAGCTCGCCTTCGTGCAGGCGGTGGACCACGTTGATGCTGTCGTAGAGATCATTGAGTTGCTGGCGACCGGCGTCGTCGTTGAGCATTTCGGTCAACGAGCGCTGGCTGCTGGCGAACAGTTTCAACGAAGCGGCGTAGGCCGCGTCGATCTTGTCGGCCAATGGCTTCTGGTCGCTTGGCAACAGGCCGCGCAGGCCTTTGTTGTCGACACCTTCCCATACCGTTCTGGCCGCAGCGAGGCTGGCCTCCAGGGCGGTCAGGGACGACTGGCTGCGCCAGGCATCGGCCTGGAACGGCTGCGGCACGCCTTTGCTCTGGCGGCCCATCGGTGTGCCGAGCTTCTTCTTCAAGGTATCGAGGGCGGTCACCTGCACGCGCAACAGATCGGCGATTGCTTCGTGGGAGTCGGCGTAGCGCTGGTTCGGGAACTTGCTCATTTGCGCGAGCATGCCGTCGGTGTTGTTCCAGCTTTTGAGGATTTCTTCGGCCAGCTGTTTCTGACGCTCGCCAATGGCGATCAGCAGCGGGCAGTACTTGGCCTTCTGCTCGGCGTTGGCCACATCAGGCTTGCTGTCGAACAGGATGTATTCGTAGGCCGACAGGCCTTGGACCACCACGCTGGATTTGGCCAGTGCAGCAGCATCGATCTGCGGTTGTGCAGTGACCAGTTGCTCGACCTGGCGGCCGACCAGGTTCTTCTTGTCGGGCCAGAACTGCACCTGCCAGGCACGGTTGCCCTCGGCCAGCGGACCAATCAGCAGCGGTTGCAGTTCGGCCCAGGCTTTTTGCGCGTGCAGGAAGTCGGCGCGGGCGGTTTCGAGATTTGCCTTGCCTTCGCAGTAGGCGAGGGCGCTGACGGCCAGCTGGCGGTCGGCTTCAACCCAGCGGGTATAGGTCGGCAGAATCACCGACTTGGCGATCGCAGCCGAAGTGACGGCCTGCGGGTCCTGTGGCGAGCAGGCGCCCAAGGCTAGCGCGGCAAGGCTGGTGAACAACAATTTGGGACGGAACATGTCGGGCTCCCGCGGGAAGATGGGTATTAAAGGGAATTCAAGAACGCCAACAACGCAGCGCGCTGCTCGGTATTGAAAGACAAAACTTGTTGTTGCGCCGCTTTTGCCTCGCCGCCATGCCAGAGCACAGCTTCGAGCAGGTTGCGGGCGCGGCCGTCGTGCAGGAACTGGGTGTGGCCACTGACGGCTTGAGTCAAACCAATGCCCCACAACGGCGGGGTACGCCAGTCGCGCCCTCCGGCCTGGAATTCGGTGCGGTTGTCGGCCAGGCCATCGCCCATGTCATGCAGCAGCAGATCGCTGTAGGGGCGAATCACTTGATTGGCCAATTCAGCTTCGGCGGCGTCGGCGGCGGTGGTGTACTTGGGTGTGTGACAGGACTGGCAACCGGCCTGGTAGAACAGGGTCTTGCCGGCCAGCACTTGCGGCGTGCTGACATCGCGGCGCGCCGGTACGGCGAGGTTACGGGTGTAGAACAGCACCAGGCGCAGGATGTTGTCGCTGACTTCCGGCTCGCCATCGGGGCCGTTGCCACTGGGTGCCTGCTTACAGGCCGTTTGCGCGTCGGTGCAGTCGTCAAAGGGCCTCAGGTGGGTCGTGAGGCCCATGTCACCGGAAAACGCATGGACATTTTGTTGATTGAGGTTCGGCTGCCCGGCTTTCCAGCCAAATCGCCCGAGCACGGTTTTCTGCTGCATATCATCCCAGACCCGGTTCGGGCGCCCGGCGATGCCGTTTTTCGCTTTGGCCTGCGCGTCCGCATTCGCCAGGATGGCCTCTTCAGGAATGGCTTCCAGCAAGCCCAGGCCGATCATCGGAGGTGCGACACGGGCCGAGAAGCGCGTGTCGGGGTGCATCGGGCCGTAGTTCAGCTGGGTGATGTTCAGGCTCGGCTTGCGCAGTTCCACTTCGGTGCCGTCCTTGAAGCGAACCATCACCGGCGAGTAGTCGACCCGCACCTTGCCTTCCGGCGTCACGCCGGGCACGGCCATGTCCTGGAACTGCCCGCCATACACGGGCTCCGGTACGACACCCTGTTGCTCGATGACTTTGGCGTAGGCTGGGGTGTCGGGAATCGACAGGCGTATCAGCATCGACACGGCATTGCGCGCATCTGGCGCAGGCGGGTGACCGCGGCCGTCCTTGATATGGCAGCCCTGGCAGGCATTGGTGTTGAACAGCGGACCGAGGCCGTCGCGAGCGGTGGTGGTCGACGGAGCGATCACCCAGGGATTACGAAAAAAGCTATTGCCGACACTGAAGTCCACACGCCGCGATGGCGGCAGGTTAGCGGAGGGCAGCGAAAAGGCGTTCTGATCGGTCTTGCGCACGGTCGTACCGCCGCCGGAGCGGGCTTCACCGGGTTCAGCCTGGGTGAATTTCGGGGCGTCATCGCAGGCACTCAGGCCCAGGGCCAACAACAGTGCGGACAAGCGAAGAGGCAGCGAGGGCATCAGACATCCTGCAAGACGAGCAAAACAAGGGCGCAAAGTCTAACAGGGGATGGGAATTTGAATAAGAGGAATTATCGTTCGCTTAGGCAGATGATCGTTCCCACGCTCCGCGTGGGAATGCCTCAACGGACGCTCCGCGTTCGGCTTTTGATTTGGGACGCGGAGCGTCCCGGGCTGCATTCCCACGCAGAGCGTGGGAACGATCGGCAACCGAAGAGCCTGCGGTGATCAGAACTCGTGATCAGCGTTGTCCGGGTTCAGGTCGCTGATGCCCAGTTTGCCAGCGGCGGCTTCGATCGAACCGGTCTGCTTGACCAGGGAGGCGATGGCGTCACGGACGATCTGGTTGCCGGCGGTGTTGCCGGCAGCGATCAACTGGTCGTAGTGCTCACCCTTGTTGGCGTGGTCGACGATGACCTGCATCTTGGCTTCGGTGGCAGCCAGGTCGGCTTTCAATGCGGTGTCTGCCGCTGGATCGACCTTGGCCACCAGGGACGACAGGCTGGCGCCGGTCATCTTGCTGCCGTCGACACGGGTGTATTCGCCCAGGTACACGTTACGAATGCCTTTGGCATCGTAGAACTGCGAGTTGTGGGTGTTGTCGCTGAAGCAGTCGTGTTCGTCTTCCGGGGAGTTGGCTTCCAGGGAAACCTTCATGCGCTCGCCCGCCAGTTCGCCCAGGGACAGGCTGCCCATCCCGAACAGCATTTTGCGCAGGCCGCTTTCAGCCGGTTCCGCTTCCAGGGTGGCGCGGTAGTTGTCGGCCACGTTCGGCTTCCAGTTACCGACCATTTCTTCCAAGTCGCTGACCAGCAACTGAGTCACGGATTTCAGGTAGGCGCGGCGACGATCGTTGTGGCCGCCAGTGGCGCCTTTGCCTTCCAGGTAGTCGGAAGCTGGACGGTTGCCGGCGCCAGGGCCGGTGCCGTTCAGGTCCTGGCCCCAGAGCAGGAATTCGATGGCGTGGTAGCCGGTGGCGACGTTGGCCTCGGAACCGCCCAGCTCGTTCAGGCTGGCGAGTTTTTCCGGGGTGATGTCCTTCACGTCGACCTTGTCTTCGCCGACCTGGATTTCAGTATTGGCGATGATGTTGGCCGTGGCGCCGGGGTTACCCAGTGCGTGCTCGTAGGATTTGTCGACGTAGTCGATCAGGCCTTCGTCCAGTGGCCAGGCGTTCACTTGGCCTTCCCAGTCGTCGATGATGGTGTTGCCAAAGCGGAACACTTCGCTCTGCAGGTAAGGAACGCGAGCAGCGATCCAGGCGGCCTTGGCGGCTTTCAAGGTGTCGGCGTTCGGCTTCGCGAGGAAGGCGTCGACGGCGCTTTGCAGGGTTTTCGCAGTAGATTCGGCATCGCTGTAAACGGCGAAAACCATGTCGGCATAGTGCGCGACAACGGCTTTGGCGGCCGCTTCGTCGACTTTGCTGGCAGCGGCAGGCGCAGCAGCTGGTGCGACTTGGGCCGCAGAAGTGCTGGCCGCTGGCGCAGGAGCGGCCGCTTGTTCTTTGTCTTTGCCTTCACCGCAACCGGCGAGGGAAATTGCGATGGCCAACAGACTGGCGGTAGCCAGAGGCATACGAATCATGGCGAACATCCTGCTTCGAGAGGGGGTGGAATAACGCGTCCGGCGCGCAAAAGTGACACATAATGCAAATCTTTCGCATTATGTGTAAAGGGTTGCGGTTGGAAATATTTCTTATTCACTCTGTAGGAGCGAGCATGCTCGCTCCTACAGGGGGGGTTACAAGATTGCCGCGTTACTGCGCTGGGCTTGCTTCAGATAAGCCACCAGCTCGCGGGCCGGCAGGGGCTTGCTGTAGAAGTAGCCCTGACCCTCGTGGCAGCCTTCGGAGATGATGTAGGCCTCCTGCTCCAGGGTTTCCACGCCTTCGGCGATCACCTGCATGCCCAGGCTCTTGCCCAACTGAATGATGGCGCGAACGATGGTTGCGTCGTCGTCGTCATCGAGCAGGTCCTGGACGAAACTCTTGTCGATCTTGATCTTGTCCAGCGGCAGGCTTTTCAGATAACTCAGTGACGAATAACCGGTGCCGAAATCGTCGATCGCGATCAGCGCACCGGAGCGGCGCAGGCTGAGCAGATGCTGGGCGGCGGTGCTGATGTCTTCCATCAGGCCGGTTTCGGTGACTTCCAGCTCCAGGCTGCGTGGCGGCAGGCGATACATCTGCATCAGGTTGTTGATCACCCGTGGCAACTCGGCGTGGTGCAATTGCACGGTGGAAAGGTTCACGGCCATGCGCATGTCGCTGAAGCCCTGGTCGTGCCAGTCGCGCAATTGCTTGCAGGCCTGGTCCAGCACCCATTCACCAATGGCGATGATGGTGCCGTTCTGCTCGGCCAGCGGAATGAACAGGTCCGGTGGTACCAGCCCGTGCTCGGGATGCTGCCAGCGAATCAACGCTTCGACGCCAACGACCCGGTGATCGCGGTAGCTGATCTGCGGTTGGTAGACCAGGTAGAACTGGTCGCGGACCAGTGCGTCGCGCAGGTCTTTTTCCAGCTCGCGACGGCGGCGCATCTCGGTGTCGACGCTGGCGATGTAGAACTGATAGCGGTTGCGCGAGCGCGTCTTGGCCAGGGTCATCGTCTGTTCGGCTTTTTGCAGCAGCTTCTCGGTACTGTTGCCATCTTCGGGGAACAGGGTGATGCCAATGGTGGCGCGCAGGCGGATCTGCTGATGATCGAGGGCAAACGCCGCTTCCAGGTCATCGAGGATGCTTTGGGCCAGTTCGGCGGCTTCGTAGGGTTGTTCGATATCGGCCTGCACCAGGGCGAACTGGTCGCCACCCAGGCGGGCGAGGGCGCCCAGGCGTCCACTGTGCGCGCGCAGGCGATCGGCCAGGGCCAGTAGTAGCTGGTCGCCGGTCTGGTAGCTGAACTGTTCGTTGATGCCCTTGAAGTCATCGAGCCCGACGCACAGCACCGCAACCCGGCGCTGCAACTTGCCGGCATCGACGAGGATCTTGTCCAGCTGCGTTTGCAATTGCTGGCGGTTCGGCAGGCCGGTAAGGAAATCGTACTGGGCCATGCGCAACAGGCTGTTTTCCGCTTCGTGGCGCAGGTGCGTGTTGCGCTCGATGGATTCGAGCAACTGGTTGGCGGTGTTGATCCACAGCCCCAGTTCGTTCTTCTCGTGGCCCTTGAGCAATGGAATCTTGTGCTCGCTGGGGCGGTCGGGATTGATTTCGGTCAGGTGCTCGATGATGCGCGACAGGGGTTTGGTCAACAGCCAGTGATAGACCAGGTACAGCACCAGGCCCATCGCCAGGGCACGCAATACCCCGGAAATGAAGATGATTACCGAACTGACGATAAAACCCTTGCCGTAGGTGGCGGTGTCGAGGGTAATGCTCAGGTCGCCGTAATACTCGCTGTAAGGGCCGCGTCCCACCAACTGGGTGGTGAAGGTGCGTTCCTTGCCGAGGATCAGGTCGGTCAGCCAGCGACTGCTGGACTGCTGCAACTCACGGGATTTTTGCGCCAGCATGGCTTCGTTGGGATGGCCTATGGAGGCCTGACGCACCGCATCATCCTGGAACAGGCCTTCGATCACCTGCATGCCCATTTCCCGGTCCAGGCTGTAGACGGCCTGGGTCGAGGGGTCGCGGAACATGTCGAGAATGCGTTCGGCATCGCTGGCGACGGCCTGGCGTGTTTTATAGGCATCGAAAACAATCTGCGCGCAGCTCAAGACCACGCCGACGATCAATGCCGACAGGAGCACGACCCGGAGCAACTTCACCGACAAGCTGTTCTTGAGTTCCAGCTTCAAAGGGTAATTCCTTGTTCCGTGCGGGTAGCATCAAGTTGCCATGAGTATTGGCAATCCCGTGGTGGCAGTCAAAGGGACAATCCATCCTGCGGGATAATGCCAGCAGCTTGGCCGATTTGCTGTGTCTGGGGCAATTGCCCGATCAGTACTGTGTCGGTAGTCGAGTCCTTCAACTTGAGGGGATTGGGACAAAATTTCCTTTCGTTTGATGTTAGACCGCTGTGGCGTTGAGGCAAGGCCCCGGGTGCTGCTTTTGGACTGGTAGCTCGCCCACAAAAAAGGCGACCCCCTTGCGAGGGTCGCCTTGGCGCTAGCTACGGTTGTTACTTATTCCGACAGCTTGTAGGCAATCACATAGTCGCCCTGTTTGGTGCCCAGTGAACCGTGGCCGCCAGCCACGACCAGCACGTATTGCTTGCCGTCCTTGCCGGTGTAGGTCATCGGCGTGGTTTGCGCGCCTGCGGGCAGGCGACCTTCCCACAGTTGCTTGCCGTTTTTCACGTCGTAGGCCCGCAGGTACTGGTCCAGGGTGCCGCTGAGGAAACCGACGCCACCGGCGGTGATGAAGGTGCCGCCCAGGCTTGGTACGCCCATGCTCAGCGGGATCGGAACCGGCGAGCTGTCGCGCACGGTGCCGTTCTTGTGCATCCAGATTTTTTCATGGGTGGTCAGGTCGATCGCGGCCACGTAGCCCCACGCTGGCGCCTGGCACGGCAGGCCCATTGGCGACAGCAAGGCTTCGAGCACCACGCCGTACGGCGCGCCCTTGTTGGGTTGCACGCCTTCGGTTTCGCTTTTGCGCGGGCCTTGGGCGGCGATTTCGGCGGCCGGGATCATTTTCGACTTGAACGCCATGTAGCTCGGGTTCACGAACGCGATCTGACGCACCGGGTCAACCGAGATGCCGCCCCAGTCGAACACACCGAAATTGCCCGGATAGACGATCGAACCCTGCAGCGATGGCGGGGTGAACGGGCCGTCGTAGCGCAAGGATTTGAAGTCGATCCGGCAGATCAGTTGGTCGAACGGCGTGACGCCCCACATGTCGCGCTCTTGCAGCGGCGGTGGCATCAGGTTCAGGTCGGATTTGGGTTGCGTCGGCGAGGTGTGGTCGCCTTCCACCGCGCCTTGCGGTACCGGCACTTCGTTGATCGGCACGATGGCCTGGCCGGTGCTGCGATCCAGCACATAGATGCTGCCTTGCTTGGTCGACGCCAGGACGGCCTGCTTCACGCCGTCGGCGGTCTTGAGGTCCATCAGGGTCGGCTGGCCGCCGACGTCCATGTCCCACAGGTCATGGTGAGTGAACTGGAAGTGCCAGCGCACTTTGCCGGTGGCGATGTCCAGGGCGGTCAGGCCGGCCGCGTGCAGTTCCGATTCAGGGGTACGAGCGCCGCCGAACTGGTCCGGGGTCTGGTTGCCCATCGGCAGGTACAGCATGCCGAGTTTTTCATCGACCGCGAATACGGACCACATGTTTGGCGAGTTGCGGGTGTAGGTCTTGCCCTCGGCAATCGGCGTCGTGTCGTCCGGGTTGCCGCTGTCCCAGTTCCACACCAGTTTGCCGGTGTGCACGTCGAACGCGCGGATCACGCCGCTTGGCTCGTCGATGGAAACGTTGTCGGTGACGTGGCCGCCAATCACCACCAGGTCCTTGGTGACCGCGGGTGGCGAGGTGGAGTAGTAACCGCCGGCCGTGAAACCGCCGATGTTGGCGCGCAGATCGACCTGGCCCTTGTCGCCGAAGTCCTCGCACATTTTGCCGGTGTCGGCGTTCAGCGCGATCAGGCGGGTGTCGGCGGTCGGCAGGAAGATCTTGCGCGGGCAAGCGCTGGCCGGGGCCGGACTGGCGGAACCGGTCGGGCTCTGTTCGGAGGCATACACCGCGTCATCGTGATAGGTCACGCCACGGCAGGTCATGTGCGCCCAACCCTTGAAGTTCGCCGCATTCTGCGTCGACAGCTTCGGATCGAAACGCCAGATTTCCTTGCCGGTGTCCGGGTCCAGGGCGATCACCTGGCTGTGCGGCGTGCACACGTAGAGCATGCCGTTGACTTTCAGCGGGGTGTTTTCGGCGGTGGTTTCGCCCGGGTCGTTCGGCCCTGGCAGGTCACCGGTGCGGTAGGTCCAGGCCGGTACCAGTTTGTTGACGTTCTGCGGGGTGATCTGCGCCAGCGGCGAGTAACGGTCGCCATGGGCGCTGCGGCCGTAGGAGTTCCAGTCACCGTCGGGCATGGCCGGCGCGGTGTTGGTCATGCCCGGCACGCTGTCGCGGTCCAGTTGGCCCTTGATTTCGCCCGGGTTGGTGAACTGGCTGGCCAAAGCGGTCGCGCCTGCGATCACCACAGCCACGCTCAGTGCGCCGGTGCCCAAGGGGGCGGCGCCATCACGCAGCAGCGGACGACGAAACCACGGCAGCAACATGACCAGGCCCAGCGCGAACAGCATTGCCAGGCGCGGCACCAGCTGCCACCAGTCGAGGCCGACTTCCCACAGTGCCCAAACGGTGCTGGCGAACAGTACCAGCGCGTACAGGCCCAGCGCGGCACGGCGCGCGGCGATCAGCAGGATGCCGGTCAGCGCAAGACCGATACCGGCCAGCAGGTAGTAGAGCGAGCCGCCGAGCATGCTCAGCTTGATCCCGCCGGCCAGCATGGCCAGGCCCATTAGCAGAAGCAGTATGCCGAGCAGGGTCGGCAACAGACGGCTTCGACTCAAAGCACCCTCAGTGCTCATAGTGTGGTTCTCCGTTACGTTTCAAGTGGTCCCGCGCAGGTTCACTGTAGATGACGATCCCGCGGGGGCGTGGTTCATATAACAGGTGTTCAGTCGATGTAATCCCTTGTGGGAGCGAGCCTGCTCGCGAAAGCACTGTGTCATCCGACGCTAATGTTGGATGTGATGGCCTCTTCGCGAGCAGGCTCGCTCCCACAGGGGTTGTGGTGTTGGTTAGAAGGACGACTGGATCTTGATCCCGCCAATCAGCGCGTCATCGACCTCGTTCACGCCACCGGGGTGGCGGATGTATTGCAGGTTCGGGCGCACCGTCAGCCAGTTCGTGACGTGCACGCCGTAGTAGAGTTCGGCGCTGTATTCGGTGTCTTGGGGCGGCAGGTAGGCCGGGTTGTCGTAGTCAAAGACAGCATTGGCCTGATTACGCGCCTCGGCATTCTTGCGGTACGCCGGGTTGACGTGCACGCGGGCCATGGCGAAACCGATGTCATCCCTGGCGCGGGCATCGAACAGGCCTTTGTAGACGAGGCCGGCCTGGACATAGTTGTCGATGGCGTTGGTCTTCTTGTCGTGCATCGTGCCATTGGCGAACAGGCTCAGGCCTCGGGAATGGTCGCTGGCAATGCTGGTGACTTGCTGCTGCAGGCCGAGCCAAACACCGTGCTTGCTTGAGGCGCTGCGATAAGCCTCGCCACTCAGCGCGGCGGGCTGGCCGTTGCTGTCTTTGTAGACATCGGTGGCGTCGGCGTTGCTGTAGTAGTAGCCGGCACGGTATTCACCCGGCAGGCCGTTGAACTTTGGTGTCCACACCAGCTCCACCGGCAGGATGGCCCCTTGGGTGCCGCTGCCGCTGAGCTTGAAGCCGTTGTCGCGATCGAGGTTCGACGGGTTTTGCTCATAGGCGCCAACCTGTGCGTACAGTTCGGGCGTCAGGTGATACTTGACCCGCATCGCCCACTGGCTGACGGGCCAGTTGTACCAGATGTCGCCCACCCAGTTGCCGACCTGGGAGCCGCAGAACGCCAGGTTCTGGAAGTCGCAGGGAAAACTGTTGAAGTCTTCGCCTTCGCCGAAACGGCCGACCTTGATGTCGAGCGTCTGGTCGAGGAACTTCTGCTGGTACCACATCTGCGTCAGGCGCGTGGTCTGGCCACGGCCCCAGACTTCCTGTGCCGAAGTGAATCCGCCCACTCGCGGGTCATTGATCCGGTCGTTACTGATGTTGTTGCCGCTGCGCTTGGTGATGGTCAGCTGGAACTCTGCGTCATCCCAGCCAAGGATTTTCTGCAGGTCCAGGTGAGTGCCGAAACCAAACTGATCGCTGTAGCGAGCGGTGTGATCCTGGTCGTAGCCGCCCTGCAGATTGCTGCCCATTTCGCCGGTGTAGTCGATCTTGAAATCGTAGCCCTTCGCCGAAAGATCACTGCGGGTGCCGTTCCAGTCGCCAAGCATCCACGGGGAGTCGCTGTCGAAGGCGGGCGCCGCCTGGGTACACGTGGCGAGGCTGAAAGCGCCTAGGCCTGTGAGCAGGCTAACAGTAGTCTTGAAGACAGCGCTGTCTTTGGGGAGTCGTAAATCAGGCATAGAGAAGAAATTCTTGATCTTTTTCTGGGGAATGAACGTAAAACGGCAGACGCAAAGCAGAGGAGGAAACGTTTCAGCTAAAGCGGGCGTAAGGATAATGTTCTGTTACAAATAGAGAAAGGTCTTTTCCTGACATGCATCCTTTCGGATTCGGTAACAGTCCTTGTAGGCGCTGGGGCAGGATGCGATCTTTTGGGTTTCACCTACATTTAACGTAAGGTGCGCGGCTTCCAATTCCCACTCCTGCTCGAAGGCTTGGCATGAACGAACACAACCCCGATCCGCTGCACGGCGTCACCCTGGAACAGATCCTCAATGCGCTGGTGACCCATTACGAGTGGTCGGGATTGGCCGAGCGCATCGATATACGTTGCTTCAAGAGCGATCCGAGCATCAAGTCGAGCCTGACGTTCCTGCGCAAGACCCCGTGGGCACGGGAGAAAGTGGAGCGCTTATACGTGAAGCTGATGCGCACCAAGCGCCCGGTTTGACATGCCACCCAAGGAAGGCGTGCAGCGACGCTTGATGACGTTGGCGGCCGTGCTGGGCTGGGCCGGGCTGAGTATTCAGCTGTACCTGATTTTTTTTGCGCGCTGGAGCATCGGCGCCAGCCTGCTGGGCGGGCTGATGAGTTTTTTCAGTTTTTTCACCGTGCTGAGCAACACCCTGGTGGCGACCGTGCTGACCTGTGCAGCCACGTCCCGCGAGTCGGCGGCGCGTCGCTGGTTTCTGCAGCCGGGGGTCAGTAGCGGTGTTGCCGTGAGCATCGTGGTGGTTAGCCTGGCCTACAACCTGCTGTTGCGGCATTTGTGGCATCCGCAAGGCTGGCAATGGCTGGCCGATGAGCTGTTGCACGACGTGATGCCGCTGCTGTTTCTGCTGTATTGGTGGTTCTGTGTGCCGAAAGGCACCTTGCGTCTGCGGCACATTGCGCTGTGGCTGATTTACCCGTTGCTGTACTTCGCATACACACTGCTTCGCGGGCACGTGTTGGCGGCTTATCCCTATCCGTTCATTGATGTGGACAAGTTGGGTTATCCACAGGTGTTTTTGAATGCCGGCGGATTACTGATGGGGTTTGTGGTGATTGCTTTGTTGTTGATGGCGCTGGATCGTCGGTGGCGGTGACCACTGGGCTCTCAGATGTACCCGATCTACTGTGGGAGCGAGCTTGCTCGCGATGAACCTGAGAGCACCCTGGGGTGTCTGGTACCCAGCGTCATCGTTGACGACCATCGTCGGAACGCCGCCCGGAGCATGCTCGCTCCTACAGTTCAAACCTCATTACTCCTCGTCGCTGTCGTCCAGCCGCCAGTAGCCGACGGCCTTTACGAACTGTTCGTTCAAACCGTGCTTGTCGAGCAACACCCGACGTATCTGCCGCGACACCTTGCTCTCGGTTGCCACCCACGCGTACAGGCTGCCGGCTGGCACCTGGATCTGGCGCACGGTGCTCAACAAATGGTCTTTGCCCCCTTCGCGCAGCACCCAGATCACATTGACCTCGGCAGCGCTTTGCAGCACTTGCTGTTCCTTGCCATTTTCCACTTCGATCACCACCAGCGCCTTGCGATTGGCCGCCAGGCCTTCAAGGCGTCGGGCGATGGCGGGCAGGGCGGTCTCGTCGCCGATCAGCAGGTAGCTGTCGAAGATATCCGGCACGATCATCGAGCCCCGGGGCCCGCCGATGTGCAGGAACTGCCCGGGTTGGGCCTGTTCGGCCCAGGTCGACGCAGGGCCGTCGCCGTGCAGCACGAAATCAATATCCAGCTCCAGGGTGTCCAGGTCGTAGCGCCGCGGGGTGTAGTCGCGCATGGCAGGCATCGGGCCGTTGTCTTTGCCGGCGCCGAGTACCAGGGTTTCCAACGCCGCCTGTTGCTCCGCGTTCTGCGGGAACAGCAGCTTGACGTGGTCGTCGGTGCCGAGGCTTACGAAGCCGGCCAGCTCAGGCCCACCGAGGGTAATGCGGCGCATGCGTGGCGTCAGGTCGACGACGCGCAGCACCTCCAGGCGCCGTCGTTTTATTTCATGCATCACGCGGTGAATGGTTTGGGAAGGCACGATAACGTCGGTCATTCGGCTGGCTCCTGGGCAAATTGAACGGCGGGGCCGTCGACAATGGCTTTGGCGGTGTTGTTGAGCAGGTTGGCGACACGCTGGATCTCTTCGGCACTCCAGCGTCCATGGTGCAGTTGCAAGGCATGACGCAGGTTATGCACCGCCTCGTGGATCTGCGGCGGGCGATCGTGGCCGCGCAACGAGCGCTTGCTCACATCGATGCGTGTGCGCACGCCGTCCAGGGCAATCGCTTGTTCGGTTAAAGACAGACGTCCGGCGTCGGTCACGCTGTAGCGTTTTTTGCCACCCTCGGCATCGCCCTGAATCATTTCGCTCTCTTCCAGAAAGGTCAGGGTCGGGTAGATCACCCCTGGGCTGGGGCTATAGGCGCCGTCGAACATGCCTTCGATCTGGCGGATCAAGTCATATCCGTGGCAAGGCTGCTCGGCAATCAGCGCCAGCAGCAGCAATTTCAAGTCGCCGGGGGCGAACACCCGGGGGCCGCGGCCGCCGCGTTCGCGCCCGGGACGTTTTTCGAAGCCGTCACGGCCGTCGCCGTGTTCGCGGTGCGGGGAATGATGGTCTCTCATTTTTTCCTTCTCCTGTGATTTCTAGATACAACGTAAGATATATCTTATGCAGTGCGCAAGCTTTATTGACCGACGGTCGGGAGACCAGAAGCTCCGCCGGTCTGGCGGGAGAAGGGAGTGTTGGTAATTTTAGAGTGACTAAAATAATTATCAGGTTCCAACTGTTGTTGGTAATGAGTTAATGAATAAGTAGTACACTTCTTACAGAAGTTGTTTTAGTTCTTTTCTGTGTGTTTTTATTGCGAAAACTGGACTGCCCCTACCAAACCGGACACCAACTCCCCGTTACATTGATGCTGCCGCATAGCAATACGGCCTTCGTGCCGACGCGGCACGCCGGGTTGTTTGATCCGACGTTCAAGCAAAAGGTTTGTTGTCACGTATCACCCGGTAAACCCGTTTCAACAATGGCCAGCTTCTGCTCTGGGCTCCAGCGGCGCCGCCGCTCCTGGGCCAAAAGCTCCCCACTCTTGTCGTCGCTATTAGTCATAAGCCCTGTTTGCCTATCCCCTATCGTAAGGGGGGAACGGTGTCCTGTCGGTCATGGGGCTCGTTCAAAAACTGTGTGTAGGATATGGCTGATAGGTAAATGTCTTACTCTGTTGTTTTTCGTGCTTTTTCCACGGGTGCGTGGGGTACTTTAACTACATCTTGCATGGAGTTTTCGTACTTACTTTCCTAGGATTTTGGTTGATCATTGTTGGCGTCGAAAGTTGAGCAGGAATGCCATCACGCTGGTTGCTGGCACGGTTCATTAAAACTTTCCACAGACCAATCCTTTGAAAAAAAACAGGTACTCAACAATGTTCAAGAAGTTTGCAATCGCCGTCCCGATGACTCTCCTGGCCCTCAGCTCTTCGATGGCGTTCGCTGCGGATGAAGCGCGCTCGTCCATCAACATCAGCGCCTTTATTCCCACCAACACATTCCACGCCCAGCCGGTGAATCCTGAATTCGGTAAAGATGAAAAATTGGCCTACGACGTGGTAAATGAGAAATTGAGCACGCTGCGTGCGACTTACGATATCCGCCACACTCTCGGTTCGGTCAACGCTTATGTGGAAGGTGGTCCGCAACCCCTGCACAACGGCACCAACTTCATCGCACTGACCTACGCCTTCAACGGCGTAACCTTGAGCGGTACATCCCAGGAAGTGGTCAGCGATGCCGCATCCAACGGGGGCATGCGGGCTGATCTGGTGATTACCCCCGCCCAGCCGCTTGTTGCTCAGACAGGTCTTTACACGGCCAGTCCGGTCGTGATCTTCGACGCCGTTCCACGCATCAACTAAGTCGGCCATGACTTAAGGCCCAGCCTTATTCGTTAACACTTACCGGTCGATGGGTAACCAGTGCCTGTCGATCGGGTTTCAACGAATTTATCTTCAGAGTATTTCGTTCATGTTCCCGATGACTCCCATCGCGGCGGCGCTTGCCCTGTGTTTTTGCGCAACTGCCGTGGCCGCGCCCATGGAAAACGGCCACACACCTCGAAGTTTGCTGGCGCAGGCCAAAGGCTTGCCGAAGGGTTTCGAAGAACACTTCTTCGATGTGCCGATGGCGGTGCGCGTGGAACTTGACCAACAGTTTCTTGGTGAAGCGATGATTGTGCTGACGCGCGACGATCGCGTCACTTTGGTTAACTTCGTCGATGTCAGCGACAGCACCATCAAGCCCAGTGAGCGCGACACCTGGGCTAACTATCTGAAGCAGGGCGTAGCCTTGGGCGGCTGTCAGGCGAAATGCCCCGAGCAGCTGTTGGCTGTGCATTACAGCCTTGAAAATTCCCTGGTGTCGATCCTCACGGAAAACGCCGAGCGTGACGGTGAGGTACAGCGTTACTACAACCTGCCGGAGCACGGCAGCACCGGGTTGATCATACGCAACCAGTTGAACCTCAATGGCGGTCAGAATCAGGACCTTGGCGGACGCTACGGCCTGGACGCCAGCAGCAGCCTGGGCAACTGGACCCAGGCGGTCAACTTGCAACTGTCTCGACTCGGTGGCCTGGACAACAAGCTCTACCACGCCGTGTACGAACTCTTCACTCAACGCGAACTGGAAGGCAACTTCCTGCGCCTGGGTTATTTCACGCCGACTTCCGAAGGCTTGACCCGTCAGCCCCGCGCCTTTGGCATCAGCCCCGACACCGCGCTGGGGGTGATGTACGGCAGCTCCGACAGCCTGGCCATCAACAACCCGAAACCGGCGGTGTACCCCATCTATGTCACCGCCAATCGACAGGGTTCGGTGGAGATTTACCGCGACGGTTTGCTGATCAACACCCAGGCCGTGCCAGCAGGGTTGCAGACCCTCGATACGCGTGCGCTGCCGGGCGGCATCTATGAAGTGGAAGTGCGCCTGATCGAAGACGGCCAAATCACTTCCAGCACCCAGGAACTGGTCTACAAACCGAGCAACTGGCGCAACCATGAGGAGCGCTGGCGCTACAACCTGTTTGCGGGTCGCGAATCGAAGTTGCTCAGCAACTGGGAGGAGCAGCACGATGGCGACATGACCGCCGGTGCGGCGTTTAACTACCTGTTTCACCCACGCGTAATCCTCGGCCTGAACGCTCGCCAGGTGCGCGACTCGCTGCAATACGGCACCTCGGTGGACTGGGCCATCGTCAATAACGCCAGCCTGTTCGCCAACGTCTACAAGACTCAAGACTACGGCACCGGCCTCGATGTACAGGGCCTTTATTCCTACGGCAGCGGCAGTCTCGTCGCCAGTCACACCCGCAGCTGGCTCGACACCACTCGGCTCTACGACACCTTGCCCGATGGCACGCGGGTGCGGCAGCGCAATGTGTTCGTCGGCCAAACCAGCAATTCGTCGCTGTCGATCAATCACCGAGTCACCACTAAAAGCTCAATCAACGCCCGGGTGTCCCACAGTGAAGGCAACATCAACGGCACGGGCGTGGACCTGGGCTGGAGCCAGCGCACTCAACTGTTTGGCAGTGACGCCAATTGGCGCCTGTCGCTGTTCGATCGGCCGGGCAGCGTGAGTTCGGGAGACGACCGCAATCGCGGCATCGACTTGAGTGTGAATATCGCGTTGGGCGGTCCCGGTGAACAGATTTCCGGCAGCATTGGCACCCGCACCGCGAGGGAAGGCGGGCGCGATAACAATGCCTCGATCACCTATCGCAAAACCCTGCAGGACCATGTGCTGCAAAGCGTCTCCGCCTCGGCCATCACCGATACCTATGGCATCGGCTTGAATGCCATGGCGACCATGAGTTCGGACCTGGTCAATGGCGACGGCTTCATCCAGCGTTCGTCCTTCAACAACGACCTCACCGGCGGCTTGAACCTCGAAAGCACCGTGGCCGTCGGCGGGCAAAAAATGGTCATGACCAGCCAATACCACCGCAACGGTGCCGGGATGATCATCGACGTGGAGTCGGACATCGAGGACATCGCCTTGCGCGCCGATGATTTGAGCGGCGGCAGCGCGATACTCAAGCCAGGGCGCAATTTCGTGCCGATCACCGCCTACAAAAGTAGCTCGGTCAGTTTCGATTTCGAGGGTAACCACGTTCCCGCAGCCACCATCCAGCCGGCTCGTTCCAGCTATCACCTGAACAAAGGGGGGGTGGAATATCGCCAGGTGAAAGTGATGAGAACCCTGACCGTGCTCGGTCGCTTGATCGACCCGCAGGGCAACCCGCTCAAGGGCCACCACATCATCAACCACGCCAGTCGCGGGGTGAGTGAAGTGGACGGCTTCTTCTCCATGGAAATGAACGCCGGCTCACCGACCCTGGAGGTGCGCCACGGCAACCAGTTGCTGTGCCAGTTCCGTCTCGACCCGAGCGATGGCCGCACGGAAAACAACGTGCTGATGATCGGCGATCTGCGTTGCACGCCGGATACGTTGGCGGATGCGACGTTCAAGGCTCGAACTGCGGGTTAACCCCCGGCAAACCGGATTAATTAACGAGGTAGGGACGATGAAACGTCTGTTGGTATTAGTTGGTTTTTGTTTGTTCACCCAAACGGCTCACGCTAGCCCGAGCATCAATATCGGTACCGTCTACGACTATCTGGACGGAGATAAAAGCACCTTCCTGAAACGTGTGTTCAATGGCGGCGACAGTACGGCATTCGTCAAGGTCAACATCCTCGAGATTCTCTACGACGCCGATGGCAAGTCGCAGGAAGTACCGCTTCAATCCAATGCCGATGGCAGCTCCCGCGACGGCTTGATGGCCAGCCCGGCGCGGTTGATCGTGCCGGCCAACGGCATGCAGGGCACGCGTTTGCTGTACATGGGCGAGCGTGACCGGGAGCGGTATTTCAGGGTGCGTTTTGTACCGGTGGTGCCGGAGAAGGAAGACGCGTTCGCGCTGTCCAGCGAAGAACAGGAAGACTACAAAAAGTCGCTGTCCGCCGGTGTCACCGTGCTGGCAGGTTATGGCGCGGTGTTTTTCGTGCGGCCCAAGGAAACACGCTTTGACAGCGCGGTTGAAAACGCCACAAGCACCTATCGGATCCGCAACAACGGCAACTCCGTTGTGGTGATCGATGAGTTCAAGGACTGCGCGGTCAAAAACGATCAGGACTGCCAGCCCACGACCAAGCATCACATCCTCGCAGGTCGCACTTTTGAGTTCGAAAAGCAGGCCGGTCGCGAATACCGCTTCACCTTGGTCGAAGGTGAACGCAGCAAAAATCTCGACGTGAAGGGCTGACCCATGAACAGGAAACTGATCCAGGTCTTGTTGTCGGCCGCCGTGATGGGGGCGAGCGCGGGTGCCTTCGCCGCCCGGGAAGAGCACACCTTCGACGTGTTCGTGACCATTCCGACCCCGGCGTTTTACGTCATCCCCTCAGACCCGGGCTGGATTCATCGCGAGCAGCAACTGCCGTGGAGGCTGGCGACGTCGACACTGGGCAGCCTGCGCAAGTACTTCGATGTGAAGAATGTTGCAGGCTCGATTGAAGCGCGGCTTGACGGCCGACCCTATCTGTCTAACGGCACCGATGCCGATGACATCGCCTTGCGTGTGCTGTTCAACGGCAAATTGTTGAGCGAGCACGAGAGCGGCGAAGTGGTGTCCCTGACCGATGCAGCACCCGGAAAACGCGTGTTGCTGGAAATTCTCCCGATGCCGCCTGCCAACGGGGTTTACAAGCCCGGCAGGTACTTTGGCAGCGTCAACATGGTTTTTAATGCGGTGTTGCCCGATGCTTGATCCCGAGCCTGGAAAAGGAGTGCAGTAATTATGGAAAAGCTCAGAAAAATCATCCCGCTGAGCGGTGTGGTATTGGCGTGTGCGTTCATGCAATCCGCCATCGCGGCCACCGTTGATATGACCGCAGTGTTCCGTCCCGATCCGGCGAACCCGATGAAAAATGCCTTTATCAATACAACGCCTCAGGGCGGATATTGCGGGGACCATCCTGAATACTGCGAAGACGGCGTTTTCAGTATTGCGTTGCCCATTCGCTTCAGGTCGATAGGGCTGATTCAGGCGATGCATGAGCAACGTAAGGGCGCCATGTTCAAGGTACCGTCGTCATGGAAGGACCTGACGGTCATTCACGATGGCACCGGTGAAACCGAGACGGTAAGAATGCGTGTTAACGGCATCGGCGCTGCTTACAGAATTAAAAGCCCGCTTCCCGTAGGTGTCTGGGACAGTTCGTGGGTCAATGCGCCATCGCCGTGTCGTTACGGCGGGGTAGGCTACGGCAATGCCACGTACTATGCGTTTTTTTGGAGAGTGCCGGCCGACGCGGGTGTCTGTGCCAAGCAGGCCTACAAGGACATTACTGAAGACTACCAGTTCGCTTACGAGAACACCGGGTTCACCTACGAACTGATCACGCCTAACCCACTCAAGATGTCGGCAGGCACCTATAGGGGGGTCTTGAACTACTCGGTCGGGCCCCAACAGGATTTCGACATGGGCGATTTGATGTTGCCTGACGACAACCTCATAACGCTCAACTTCGCTTTGAATGTCGAGCACACCTTGAAGGTGGATATCCCCCCTGGCGGCAACCAAGTGGAGCTCGTTCCGCCGGGAGGCTGGCAGTCCTGGCTGACCCAGGGGCGCAAACCAACCCGGTTGTTTCGCGATCAAACCTTCAACATTTCCTCGTCTAGCCGTTTCAAGATGCAGCTTCAGTGCGAAATCACCGGACTTTTCGATTGCATGATTCGCGACCCCGTTTCCAAGCGAGCCGCCGTGGTGCAACTGAGCGTCAGCTTGCCCAACGGCTTGACGGATCTCAGTGGTCAACCGGTCACTCGTCGTCCTTTGCATGTCGGACAGGTGAACGCCCAGGAATTCAAACCCGGCTTTTATGTAGATCGTGCGCCCGGCACCCTGCATTTCGAAGTTGCACCTTATTACGTGGACTACATGATCAAGGCAGGCGAAGCTTCCAAATTCAGGGGCAATATCACCGTGATCTGGGATTCCGAAGTGGGATAGATAACGCGTGCCCTGAAGGCGTGACGGCCTTCAGGGCGAGGTCTGCCAAAAATAACCGAATGACCACCCGCGATCAGCGTCGGGCGACTTCAACAGGCAGGCATTCGGTGTGACTTCCCGGTTGCAGGTACGGCGTCAGGATCGGTGCCATGCCTTTGAGCACTTGCACCGGCAACGCCGAGGTGAACTTGAACGCTTCGGCCGAGCGCCCCGGCACGAAGGCGGTCAGGGTGCCGAAATGGGTGTCGCCGATGTAGAACACGAAGGTCGCCGTCCGGTTGATCGACTTCGAGCTAAGAATCCGGCCGCCCGAACCGATGGCTTCGATGCGGTTGTCGCCGGTGCCGGTCTTGCCGCCCATGGCCAGCGGCTTGCCGTCTGGCGTGGTGAAGCTACCGGCGACGCGCTTGGCCGTACCGGCGTCCACCACCTGTGACAAGGCTTCGCGCATGGCCTTGGCAACCTCGGACGGCATCACCCGTTTGCCGACGTCCGGGTCATTGATCAGTTTGGTTTCATAGGGCGTGTTCGCTGCGAAGTGCAGGCTGTCGATGCGCAACGTCGGCATGCGCACACCGTCGTTGAGGATGGTGCCGATCAGCTCGGCCAGTGCGGCCGGACGGTCGCCGGAGCTACCGATGGCGGTGGCCAGCGAAGGCACCAGGTGATCGAACGGATAGCCCACTTGCTGCCAGCGCTGGTGAATGTCGAGGAAGGCTTCGATCTCCAGGATGGTGCGGATGCGGTTGTCGCGCGCGCCCTTGTGACGACTCTTGAACAGCCAGCTATAGACTTCCTGGCGCTCGAACTGGCTGGCTTTGACGATGTCCTTGAACGTGGCGTCCGGGTGGGTTAGCAAATAGCCCATCAGCCACAGGTCCAGCGGGTGGACCTTGGCAATGAAGCCCTGGTCGGGCAAGTCATAGGTGCCGGGGCCATAGGCGAGGTACAGGCGTTCGAGGCGCTCGTCAGTGAGTTTTTCCTTGTCGATGCTGGATTTTTCGCCGGTGAGGTGCGAGCGCACAAAGGTGTTGAAGCTCTGCTGGCTGGCCTGCGGCAGCAGGTAGCGGTGCACGGCGGCCAGGCGGATCGGGGTCGGGCGCATGCTGTCGAGGAAGGTCTCGAGCCGCGCCTGGGTGTCCTTGTTCTTGTATTTTTTCCAGAACTTGAGCAGGAACGACGTGCCCTCGCGGTCGGCAAACGAAGCCAGGTATTCCTGGCGGCGAGGGTCGCGGTCGTCCTTGAGCAATTCGGCCCGGTTGTTGGGGCCGGAGTACGTGGTGTAGCGCACCAGGTCGCGCATCAGGCGAATGAACGGCAGGTTGATCGACTCCCGCAGGGCGTCGCGCAGGGTCGGGTTGCGACCATTGTCTTCCTTGCGGAAGTTATTGAACGTGTGCAAGCCGCCACCGGTGAAAAATGCTTCGCCGGGGCTGGCGGAATACTTGCGATCCAGCGCGGCGCCGAGCATGGGTTGCAGGCTGTGGTCTTTGTTCTGGATCAGGTAATCGACCACCCAGCGGCTCAGGCGATCCTGTTCCGGTATCTCGACTTTCTTCAGGTCCGGGACGGACATCTCGCCGTATTTGTCATGCAACTCGGCAATGATCTGCAGGTAAGTGGTGAGCACGCGCATTTTCGCCGTGGAGCCCAGTTCCAGCTTGCTGCCTTCATTGATGTCGAACGGTTGATCGGTGCTGTCGGTTTGGACCCGCACCCGTGAGCCATCCGGTGTCAGCTCGAACAGTGTGAAGCTGTAGCGCACCTGGGTGGTGCTGGTGGGGGTCAGCAAGCGTTCGCCCATCAGGCCGATTTCAGCGGCATAGGCCGGGTCGGCCAGGCGTTTGAGATAGGCTGTGGCCTGGGTTTGCAGCTCGCCTTGCAGGGTGCTGGTGGCCGAGAGGTCAAGCCGATCGAGATCGTACAATGGACGATTGAGCAACCCGGCCAGGCGGCTGCGGGCCACGCTGATGCCCTTGTTGGTTTCGATTGGTTGAATGGTCGGTTGGGTCGCCCAGTCGCGATACGTGACTTTGCTGGCCAGGGCCGCGGCGGCAAAGGGCGCATCGATCACGCCGTTTTGTGCCAGCAAACGAATGTGACTGTCGGTGAGGTCGGCCAGTTCAACGTGGCCTTTGGTCAAGTAATGGGACGGGCGGCGCTGGGCAATCATCAACGACAGCATCTCGCGCAGGGCCAGGCCTTTTTCCGCCATGCTTTTTGGATCCGTGGCGTCGCTCGCCAGGGTTTCGTTGGCCTTGTTGAAGTCGGCGCCATACCACACGCGCAAACCTTCGGCCATGCCATGCACTTCACCGTGGCCCGGCACCGCCGACAGCGGCACGCTATTGAGGTAGTCGCGCACCACGTTCTGCCGAGCCTTGAGCGTTTGCGGGCCATCCTGGTAGGCGCGCACGGTGGCGGAAATCATCTGGCGAATTTTTTCCCCACCCGAGACGGTCAACCCATCGGGTGAATGTCGATACTTCTCAAGTTGCGTGGCCAGGGTACTGCCACCCGCCGATTGACCGGGCAGGTGCAGCATCTTGGCGACTTGGGTATACGCCGCCATGCCGAACCGTGGCCAGTCCACCGCCGGGTTGGCGAGGGGCTGGCTAGGGTCGAGCAAAAAGCGGTTTTCGATGAACAGCAAGCTGTTGACCACCACCGGCGGGATCGCCTCGAAGCTGGAATAGAGCTGTTGCGGATACTTGTATTGGTACAAGGGGTTGGCGCGGCAATCGGTGATTGACAGCCCAGCCTGGATTTTCTCCGCATAAGGCACGAACAGGCCCTTGTCTGTGTAGTCCATCAAAGCCTTGGAAAACCGGGTCTGGGCAGAAATGACGTAGTCACGCTTGATAAGGCGTGGCAGAAATTCGTCCAGCGAGCTGTAACCCAGGCGCAGGTCGAATGGGCCCGCGCCAGGGTAGTGAATGGCGTCGCTGGGACCGGGTTTGAGTTCATAACTCAGGGTCTTGGCAAACTTGCTGACCTCCCTGGCTTGAAACCTCGAGGTACGCATTTCCTTGGCCGCCGCCAGACCCACGACAATCGCAATGATTACTAACAAAAGCCAAAACGCTTTCCAGCCGTGCTTGACGCGACTGCGAGGGGGTTTTTCAGGTATTGGCGCTTCATCCACAGGTTCAGTCTGGACCACGGTTGTACTCGAATCGGTTTGCTGTAAAGCGCCCATAGTCGATTGATCCATTCACGCAGATTGATCGGACTTGTCTGAAGCTTAGTAGGCGCTGCCGCAGGCTGCGATCTTTTGATCTTGTCTTTTAAAAGCAAATCAAAAGATCGCAGCCTGCGGCAGCTCCTACAGGGTTGATCCAGAGCCCTCGAGAGGTTTAGCGGGGCATGACGACGCACCAATACCGTGCAATACTCGCCGCCGTTTCAAAAAGCGAAAATTCCTACAAGACCCAGATAATCCATCTCCGTGGATACCGCTTTCGCCGAGATTTACACCTGATTTTTGTGGTTTATAGAGTGAAAATCTCTGTCGCGAGCTTTTTATACTGCACCCCCCGCTGATCTCGCAGGTTTCGGACTGCAAGACGGTTCTGCCCACGAAGCAGAGTCGGTCAAGGCAGGCGATGGCTTATCGGTCAACGCTTCGCCACTCGGTGGATATATCCAATAACAATACGAGGTTGTACCCATGCCCGTAGGCAATCACCTGCCCCACGGCGAGACCGCTCAGGGCGGCCCGCTCAAACGTGAACTCGGCGAACGGCATATTCGCTTGATGGCACTCGGTGCCTGTATCGGCGTCGGTCTGTTTCTGGGTTCGGCCAAGGCCATTGAAATGGCTGGCCCGGCCATCATGCTGTCCTACATCATCGGCGGCCTGGCCATCCTGGTGATCATGCGTGCGCTCGGCGAGATGGCCGTGCACAACCCGGTCGCCGGCTCGTTCAGCCGTTACGCCCAAGACTACCTCGGCCCGCTGGCGGGCTTCCTGACCGGTTGGAACTACTGGTTCCTGTGGCTGGTGACCTGTGTCGCGGAAATCACAGCCGTGGCGGTGTACATGGGCGTCTGGTTCCCTGATGTGCCGCGCTGGATATGGGCACTGGCGGCATTGGTCAGCATGGGTTCGATCAACCTGATTGCGGTGAAAGCTTTCGGTGAGTTCGAGTTCTGGTTCGCCTTGATCAAGATCGTCACCATCATTGCGATGGTGTTCGGTGGCATCGGCATCATCGCATTCGGCTTCGGCAACGATGGCGTGGCCCTGGGGATTTCCAATCTCTGGACCCACGGCGGCTTCATGCCAAACGGTGTGCAGGGCGTGTTGATGTCCCTGCAAATGGTCATGTTCGCCTACCTCGGCGTGGAAATGATCGGCCTGACCGCCGGTGAAGCGAAGAACCCGCAGAAGACCATTCCCAGCGCCATCGGCTCGGTGTTCTGGCGGATCCTGCTGTTCTACGTCGGTGCGCTGTTCGTGATCCTGTCGATCTACCCGTGGAACGAAATCGGTACCCAGGGCAGTCCGTTCGTGATGACTTTCGAGCGTCTGGGCATCAAAACTGCGGCGGGCATCATCAACTTCGTGGTGATCACGGCTGCGCTGTCGTCCTGTAACGGCGGTATCTTCAGCACCGGGCGCATGCTCTACAGCCTGGCGCAGAACGGGCAGGCCCCGGCCGGCTTTGCCAAGACTTCCAGCAATGGTGTGCCGCGTCGCGCCTTGCTGCTGTCGATTGGCGCCCTGCTGCTGGGCGTGTTGCTCAACTACCTGGTGCCTGAGAAGGTGTTTGTCTGGGTGACGGCGATTGCCACCTTCGGCGCGATCTGGACCTGGGTGATGATCCTCCTGGCCCAGCTCAAGTTCCGCCAAGGCCTGAGCGCCAGCGAGCGAGCCGGCCTCAAGTACCGCATGTGGCTGTACCCGATCAGCTCTTACCTGGCTCTGGCATTCCTTGTGCTGGTGGTCGGCTTGATGGCGTATTTCCCGGACACGCGCGTGGCCCTGTATGTGGGGCCTGCGTTCCTGGTGATGCTGACAGTATTGTTCTACGTGTTCAAGCTGCAACCGACCAATATCGCGCAGGGTGCGGTGCGTTCGGCTTCGTAAATCGTAACGCCTGAAATGCAAAAGCCCCGATCGAATTGATCGGGGCTTTTTTTCATCCTGTAGGAGCCGGCTTGCCGGCGAAGGCGTCCTTGGGCATTGCGCCGCACTTTCGGGTGCCTTCGCTGGCAAGCCAGCTCCTACAAGGCGGCTACCGCCGAAGCCGGTCGATTCAAGCGCTTGTTGAACTCAAGCCACGCCCCCAGCAACGCCATCAACCCGGCCCCCACCAACGCGGTAAAAATCTGCATGGCGAACGCATCGTCGGTCAGCGCATTGAGCATGTCCGCCAGAGGCGCCAGCAACACGCCCAGGCAGAAAATCTCCAACGAAAAACGCCCCATGCGACAGCTCTGCTGCGCCAGCCAGTTTTGCGTCCAGCCGGTGTTGGGCAACAGTTTCGCGGTGACGTAGGCCAACGCCAGGAAGTGCAGCAGACGCACAGGCGACAGGTTGGTCTTACTGATCGGGTACAGCAGATTGCCCAGGCTGGCGGGCATCAGGGCGTCGTGGACTTGAGGCCAGCGCCAGGCGATGGTCAGCACCGCGGCGATTACGCAATACACCGCCGCCATCATGAACAACGGCTGGCGCACCAGCGGCCGGGTATCGGGCACGCGAGGGCGTTGAGCATGCATCGCCGCCGCACCGCCAAGGACAAACAGCAGTTGCCAGGCCACGGGGTTGAAGTACCAGACGCCATCCTTGATCGCTGCCAGGTTCCAGCCGAACAACGGCACCGTCATGTACAGCGCAAAGGACACCGCCACCACCGGCCAGGCCTTGCGTACCAATATCGGCAGCACCAGCGGCAAGCCCGCCAGCAGCACGATATACAGCGGCAGCGGGTCCATCAGGTTCGGTTTGAAACGCAGCAACAACTCATCGATCAGGGCCTGCTGAGGGTCGCTGATGAAATGATGCATGCCCATTTCTTCCACAAGGTCGCGGGTTTCCACGTGGCTGTTGGCGAAAAATACAATGCCCATCAGCATTGCCAGCAGGAAGATGTGCACCACATAGAGCACCCAGGCGCGGCGCAGGATTTTCACACAGGCGATCAAAAAGCCTTCGCGCGCCAGGACTTTGCCGTAGGCCAGTACGGCCGCGTAACCGGCGAGGAACACGAAGACTTCGGCGGCATCGCTGAACCCGAAGTTGCGCAGCGTGATTTGACCCAAAGGGTTGTGGGGCACGTGATCCCAGAAAATGAAGATCAGTGCCAGGCCGCGAAAAAAATCGATCCGGTGATCGCGCGCTAGCGTCATGACGTCAGGCTCGTAGACAGGTATTGAACAAAGGATTAGCCAAAGGCGCAAAAAGTTGCGCGCCACATATTGGCGGCGCGCAGGGTGGACTGATTCGCCGGCAATTGCAAAGGCGGGGTATTTCGGAATGTCTCCTGCCCTGATTGCAAGTCCTGACCGCTGGTCTGAAAGGTTGGCCGACCTGCGATTTCTGACAGTAGACAAGCTCAAATACCTGTGTATTCAGCGTTCTGTCGCAGGAGCGTTACATGAGGCTTTCATGCAAAGGCTTGTCCAGCTACACGGTGATTGGCGTTGCGAACACGCTGATTCACTGGCAGATCTTTTTTCTATTGAGCGTGGCTGCCGGCTTCACGCAAGCGGCCAGTAACCTGGCGGCCTTTTGCGTGGCGGCCTCGTTTTCCTTTTATATGAACGCGCTCTATACCTTTGACGCCAAGGCGTCGGTAGGCGGCTACCTGTCGTTCATGCTGGCGATGGGTGCGCTCAGCTTCGGCGTCGGTCATGCCGGCGATGTCTGGCGCTTGCATGGCCTGCTGACCGTGGCGTTGTTTTCCGGCCTGAGCCTGGTACTGGGTTTCCTGTTTTCCAAATACGTGGTGTTTCGTGAGCGTGATTCATGAAGGTTTCGCTTATCGTCCCGGTGTTCAACGAAGAACAGGCGATCAACCTGTTTTACCAGGCGGTACGACGTGAGTTGAAACTCGACGGTGCCGAGGTCGAGATCGTGTTTATCAATGACGGCAGCACCGATGGCACCGCCGCACAGGCCGCGGCCCTGGCGCAGGTGGACGAACAGGTGATGCTGATCAATTTCTCGCGCAATTTCGGCAAGGAACCGGCGCTGTTTGCCGGGCTGGAATATGCCAGCGGCGATGCGGTCATCCCGATGGACGTCGACCTGCAGGACCCGATCAGTGTCATCCCGCTGTTGATCGAACAATGGCAACAAGGCGCGGACGTGGTTCTGGCCAAGCGCCGCGACCGCACCTCCGACAGTTACTTGAAGCGCCACAGCGCGGCGCTGTTCTATCACCTGTTGAATCGAATTTCCTACACCCGGATCGAAGAGAACGTCGGTGATTTCCGGCTCATGGACCGCAAGGTGGTGGACGTGATCCGGACCTTGCCCGAGCATCAACTGTTCATGAAAGGCGTGTTGTCCTGGGCCGGGTTCAACACGGTGGTGGTGGAATACGAGCGGGCCGAGCGTGTGGCAGGCAGTAGCAAGTTCAACGTCTGGAAATTGTGGAACCTGGCACTGGAGGGTGTGACGTCGTTCAGCACCGTGCCGCTGCGCCTGTGGACTTACGTCGGCGGCGGGATTTCGATTTTTGCGGTGCTCTACGCGGTGTACATGGTGCTGGACAAGATTTTCTTTGGGAACAGCGTGCCCGGTTACCCCTCGTTGATGACTGCTATCCTGTTTCTCGGCGGTGTGCAGCTGATCGGCATCGGTATCCTCGGCGAATACGTCGGCCGGATCTACATCGAAGCCAAGCACCGGCCGCGCTATGTGATCAAGGACATCGTTGGCGGCAAAGACAGGCGCAAACCCTAAATGGGCAGGTTCAGCGATTTCTTCATCAAGGAACTCACTCGCCGCCAGGCCTGGCTGTTTTTTCTGTTCGCAACCTTTGTGTATGTCCTGCCGCTGATCCTCGCGGATTTTCCCTACATCGATGACAACTGGCGTTCGCTCTCGGCCGGTATGGCCTGGGCAAAGGAAGGGCGATTGTTCGCCGAGTTGTTCTACAAAGCGCTGACCTTCAGCAACGGCGCGCCGAACATCTTTCCCCTGCCGCTGTTGATCGCCACCCTGGTCATGTCCTGGGCACTGACCAGCCTGACCTTTCATCACTTCCGCCAACCGACCGTTGCCTGTTGCCTGGTGCTGTTGCCGCTCTGGTACAACCCGTTCTTCCTGCAAAACCTGACCTATCAATACGACGGTCCGGTCATGACACTGAGCGTGGTGGCGGTGATCTACGCCATCACGTTTCATCACCCTTCACGTATTTTGCAATGGCTGGTGCCTTCCTTCCTGATCGCGCTGGCGCTGGGCTTGTATCAAGTCAGCATCAATGTGTTTCTTGGCCTGTGCTGTCTGGAAGTGCTCAGGGCAGTCAATGAGCAAGTGGCCTGGGAGCGGTGGGGCGGCTTGATCGGCTGGAGGATCGCCCAGCTGCTTCTCGGCTGGCTGATTTACTGCGTCAGTGCATTTCCCTTCATGGGACAGGACCGCACGTTGCTGCTCAACGGGGGAACGCAGCCTTTGCTGCAAATCCACATGAACATCGCGCGAGTGCTGGAAAAAGTCGTGCTGCTGTTCCATGGCGGATTTTCCTGGGTGTCTGCCGGGTTGTTGCTGTGCGCCGTTGCCGGCGCTGTTTGTCTGGCATTGGAGATTATCAAGCGTAAGGACAGCGGATCGAAGAAGCTCCTGATCGGCCTGCTGTGTCTTCTGTCCGTACCGGTTGTGGTGTTATTGGTGTCCGGTGTCGCGCTGTTCTTTCGCGACTTCAACGAAGGCGCCAGGACCTTGATGGGGTTTGCGGTGTTACTGGTGCTGCTGTTCTTTTTGAGTCATCTGGCGCTGGCAATGCTGCATGACCGCCTGCCGCTGCTGTTGCTGGTACCGCTGCTGGCCATGCTGTCGTTGTCGTTTGCCTATGGCCGGGTCCTGACGGTGCAGAAAACCTTCGCCAGCAGTGCGCTGAATAGCCTTGAACGCGACATTGTCAGCCATCAACCCTTGCGTGAGGCCAAACGCATCTACATGTCGGTGACCTATTCCGATCACTGGCTGCTGGGAGCCGCGGGTTCGTTCAAGCAACTGCCGGTGTTGCATTATCTCCTGAACGTCGACTTCTACATGCTGGCTGAAAACCTGCCGAAAGTGGGCATCACCAACGTGGTCGCGGAGAAGGAGCGACGCAACGCGACACGGGTGGGTTATCTAGACTACACACCGCTGGTGGAAAGCCAGTTCTACCGGATTTACCTGATTGGCGATTACGGCTTCATCGTCATGAAGGAGCCGGCCCCGATCAAATCGCTGCGTTGGTGACGCGCAATGTCGGGGCCGCGAAGGTCAGGCCGCCGCCACCTCATTGGGCTCGAAACTGTCCGCCCGTGCCATCTGCCACATCCGCGAGTAGAACTCGCCATTGATTTCACCGGTCAGCAACTCTCCTGGTTTAAGGAACACATGCAGCTGCGAGAACAGTTTGATCTCGGTCGCCGACATGCGCCGTACCAAGTGCTTGGCCGACAGCTGCGATGGGTGTTCAAGGCCCGCGGCGGCGAGCATCTCGGCCAGGCCCTTGAGGGTGTTGCGATGGAAGTTGTACACGCGTTGGGCCTTGTCCGGTACCACCAGCGCGCGCTGTCGCAACGTATCCTGGGTGGCGACGCCGGTCGGGCATTTGTTGGTGTGGCAGCTTTGCGACTGGATGCAGCCGATGGCGAACATGAACCCGCGCGCCGAGTTGGCCCAGTCGGCGCCGATGGCCAGCACGCTGGCGATATCGAACGCGCTGACGATCTTGCCGCTGGCGCCGAGCTTGATTTTGTCCCTCAGGTTCAATCCCACCAGGGTGTTGTGCACGAACAACAAACCTTCGCGCATCGGCACGCCGATGTGGTCGGTGAATTCCACGGGCGCGGCACCGGTGCCACCTTCCTTGCCGTCGACGATGATGAAGTCCGGGAGAATGCCGGTCTCCAACATGGCCTTGGCGATGCCCATGAACTCCCACGGATGCCCCAGGCAGAATTTGAAGCCCACCGGTTTACCGCCGGACAACTCGCGCAATTGCTGGATGAAATGCATCAGCTCTATCGGCGTGGAAAACGCGCTGTGGCGTGACGGCGAGATGCAGTCTTCGCCCATCAGAATGCCGCGGGTGTCGGCGATCTCCCGAGTGACCTTGTGCTTGGGCAGGATCCCGCCATGGCCCGGCTTGGCGCCCTGGCTCATCTTGATTTCGATCATCCGCACTTGAGGTGTTCGTGCTTGAGCGGCGAAGCGTTCCGGGTCGAAGCGCCCGTCGGCCGTGCGGCAACCGAAATATCCGCTGCCCAGCTCCCACGTCAGATCGCCGCCGTGTTCGCGGTGATAGGGGCTGATGCTGCCTTCACCGGTGTCATGGGCGAAGTTGCCGAGCTTGGCGCCCTGGTTCAGCGCGCGGATGGCGTTGGCGCTGAGCGAGCCGAAGCTCATGGCCGAGATGTTGAACACCGACGCCGAATACGGCTGGGTGCACTGCGGGCCGCCGACGGTGACGCGGAAACCGCTGGGGTCGCTCAAGGGGGCGGGACGCATCGAGTGGCCGATGAATTCAAAGCCGGACTGGTACACGTCGATCAAGGTACCGAATGGTTTGTCGGCACTCTCATTCTTGGCGCGGGAATAGACCAGCGAACGCTGGGCGCGGGAAAAGGGCAGGGCGTCGCTGTCGGATTCGAGCAGGTATTGACGGATTTCCGGGCGAATCGCTTCGACCAGGTAACGGATGTTGCCCAGGATCGGGTAATTGCGGCGCACCGCGTGGGGGCTTTGCAGTAGATCGAAAATGCCGATCAGGCTGAGGATGCCGGTAACGACAGTGATTGGCCAGAGCCAGTCGTGATCGAGGAAGGGCAGGCTGGCGAGGGTGAAAATTACGCAGACGGCAAAGAAGGCGTAGCGGCTCAGGAGTGACAGGCTCATACGGTTTCCTTGGGTTCGGACTCGGTTTTTAAAGATCGCAGCCTTCGGCAGCTCCTACAGGTGGGTGCATGGCTTGCCTTTTTAGGCGCTGCCGAAGGCTGCGATCTTTTCAGGCGTTTTGTGCCTGGAGAAAAATCGAAAACAGCTCGGACTGGGACTTGATCCCCAGCTTGCTGTACATGTGTTTCTTATGGACTTTCACGGTCTCGATCGAGATTTCCAGTTTGCGGGCGATTTCCTTGCTGGAGCAGCCGCTGAGCATCAAGCGCCCGACATCCAGCTCCCGGGCGGTCAATTGTGCGCCCATGAGTTGCTGCACCGAAGCTTCCAGTTGCACGCGCCAGTCGCCTTGTACCGGCGCGGGGGCAGAGGCCGCCAGCACTTCGTTGGTCTCGTAGGGCATGCGCTGGCGCAACAACCCGAGCACCCAGGGCTGGATCAGCGAAAGCAGGGCAATCTGCTGCGCACTGAAGCGTTGCTGGCTGCCCAGTGACAGGCACAAGGTGCGATCGCCCTCCAGTTGGCAATTAAACTGTATTTCGTCGGCCACGACATTCACACGAAAGTATCGTTGATAGTACTCGGTGAGTTCGAACTGCTCCGGCGCGACTTCCGACAGGCGATACAAACCGCTGCGCGACTGCTCGCGGCAGGCGATATAGAACGGGTCGAGCAGGTACAGGCCGCGCAGGTAATCCTGGAACAGCGGGTCGGGGCTGGCGTCAATGCCTGGGCATTCAGCAAACACCTGTGGGTGCTGGTCGGCGCTGAACAGCAAGGCCACCCAGCTATCGCAGGGCACGTATTGATCCAGCAAGCGCACCAACTGCGTCCAGAAATTGGGCTTGTCCAAGGCATCGATCAATTGCCCGACCGAGCGGTGCCAGGCGATGTCGTCCAACGCGAGTGTCATGCCTCTACCCCTATCGTGTTACCCCGGCGGCGTGATTTTCGACCGCGTGCTTGCTGCGCATACTGGCGCACACACAACGACCGGGCAATCTTTCCGGCGTTCAGAACAAGGACTCCCCATGAAAGTCGAACTCGCCCAATTGGCGGGCCGTGACAATGACACGGCTTACAACCTCGAACGTGCCCTGGCGGCGATCAACGCCTGCGCTGCCGATACGCAACTGATCATGTTCCCGGAAAGCCACCTGATGGGCTTCCCGTGCACGGAGTCCGTGGCCGAGGTTGCCGAACCGCTGGAGGGCCCGACCGTCAGTGCGATTGTCGCAGCCGCCCGTGATCGCAACATTGCCGTGGTCATCGGCACCAGCGAGCGCGACAACGGCCGGTTCTACAACACTACGTTGCTGATTACCCCCGAGGGTATCGCCCTCAAGTATCGCAAGACGCACCTGTGGCCGTCGGAGCGTGGCGTGTATGAGGCCGGTGATCGCTTCGCCACCTGCCTGTGGAACGGGGTGCGAGTTGGTTTGCTGATCTGCTACGACATCGAGTTCCCGGAAACCGCACGCGCCCTGGCGCAACTGGATGCCGAATTGTTATTGGTGACCAATGGCAACATGGACCCCTACGGTCCCACTCACCGCACGGCGATCATGGCCCGAGCCCAGGAAAACCAGGCGTTTGCACTGATGGTCAACCGGGTGGAAGAGGGCGATGGCGGTGTGTTGTTTGCTGGCGGCAGTGCGTTGGTCGATCCCTTGGGCACGCTGTTGTTCGAGGCCGGGCGCGACGAGGGGCAGTTTGCACTGGAGCTGGACCTGGAGCGGTTGACGGCGGCGCGTCGGGATTATCGATACCTGGAGGATCAGCGGCTGAAGTTGCCAGGGGAATTGGTCGAACATGCTTGTGGATTGCGGGAGCTGATGATTCCTGCGCGTTAACTGATCGTTCCCACGCTCTGCGTGGGAATGCATCAACGGACGCTCTGCGTTCGGCTTTTGATTTGGGACGCGGAGCGTCCCGGGCTGCATTCCCACGCGGAGCGTGGGAACGATCAACCGACTCCTACACAATCGGTGGCGGACATGTGATCCTTGGCGCTTTTGAGTCAAAGGCCTTTGTTCATGTCGACGTTTGCTGCCCAATCTTGCGGACTTATCCACATCGCCGCCGCCCTGTTGATCGGCCCGGACGGCCGTACGCTGCTGGTGCGCAAGCGCGGCACCCAGGCATTCATGCAACCGGGCGGCAAGATCGAGGCCCATGAGCAACCGGCCAGCGCACTGGCCCGGGAGCTGGAAGAGGAGTTGGGGCTGGTCATCGATCCGACGCAAGCCACTTTCCTCGGGCAGTTCTCGGCCCCTGCCGCCAATGAACCGGGTTTTGTCGTACAGGCCGAACTGTTTCTGCTGACCATCGACACCGATGTGTCCCCGGCCGCCGAGATCGAAGAGGTGCTCTGGATTGATCCGGGTACCGACGGTGGTGTCGTTCTGGCGCCATTGACACGGGACCTGATCCTGCCGTTTTATCGAGCTTCGCTGACCGCGACCGCCTGATCATTTACGCAAAGGACTTCGCCCATGATCCCGCTTCAAGACCTGCTGATTTTCGCCGCTGCCGCGTTGTTGATGGTGCTGACACCGGGGCCGAACATGATCTACCTGATCTCCCGTTCGATCTGCCAGGGCCGCAAGGCTGGGGTCACTTCGTTGCTCGGCGTGGTCGCGGGTTTCTTTGTGCATCTGTTCGCCGCCGCGGCCGGGTTGACCGCCGTGTTCCTGGCGGTGCCGATGGCCTACGAAGTGTTGAAGTGGGCCGGCGCACTGTACCTGTTGTGGCTCGCCTGGCAGGCGGTCAAGCCGGGAGCGCGTTCGCCGTTCGAAGCGCAACAACTACCACCGGATTCGTCGCGCAAGTTGATCACCATGGGTTTTCTCACCAGCGCCCTGAATCCGAAGATTGCGGTGTTCTACCTGTCGGTGTTTCCGCAATTCATCACCCCTGAGCACGGTTCGGTGTTCACTCAAAGTATCGTCCTGGGCCTGACCCAGATCAGCGTCAGTTTCTGCGTGAACCTGATGATCGCCCTGTTCGCGTCGGGCATCGCGTCATGGTTTATCAGCAATCCGACCTGGCTGGCATTGCAGCGTTATTTCATGGGCTTTGTGTTGTCGGCACTGGCGTTGCGCTTGATGCTCGAGCAAAAACGGATGGCTTGAGCAGCTTTTGTGGCGAGGGGACTTGTCCCCGTTGGGCTGCGAAGCGGCCCTGATACCCACGAGCAATGTTTGTCTGAAAAATTGCAGGGGAGTGCTTTGCACTCCAGCGGGGACAAGTCCCCTCGCCACAAGGCGGTTAACGAACCGCGCTAACCCCATCCAGCGTCGAAAACGACGTGTCCTTGGCCGTCAGCAAGAAGTCCCGCATGTACGGCGCATCGAGCATGTCGGCCCGGATTGCCGCATACAGCGTCGCAAACAGGCCTTTCTCGCCCAGGCGCTTGGCCTTCACGTAGCCCCGTGAGCTGTATTCATGCAGCGCCCAATGGGGCATGCCGCACACGCCGCGCCCGCTGGCCACCAGTTGCATCATCATCACCGTCAGTTCCGAGGTGCGGACCTGGGCCGGTTCGACGTCGGCCGGTTCCAGGAAGCGCGTGAAGATATCCAGCCGGTCACGTTCCACCGGATAGGTGATCAGGGTTTCGCTGAGCAAGTCTTGCGGGACGATGTAGGCCTTGCTGGCCAGGCGGTGCTGGTTCGCCACCGCGAGCATCGCTTCATAGGTAAACAGTGGCACATAGGTGATCCCTACCAGCTCCACCGGGTCGGACGTCACCACCAGGTCCAGGTCGCCACGGGCCAAGGCGGGCAGCGGGGCGAAGGAGAAGCCCGAGGCCAGGTCCAGCTCGACTTCCGGCCAGGCGTCGCGGAACTGGTCGATGGTCGGCATCAGCCACTGGAAACAACTGTGGCACTCGATGGCCATGTGCAAGCGCCCCGCGGTGCCACCGGCCAGCCGCGCGATGTCGCGCTCGGCGGCGCGCAGCAGCGGCAAGGTGGCGTCGGCCAGTTGCAGCAGGCGCAAGCCGGCACTGGTGAAACGCACCGGCTTGGTCTTGCGCACGAACAACGGCATGCCCATGCGTTCTTCAAGTTCCTTGAACTGATGGGACAGCGCCGACTGCGTCAGGTGCAGGCGGTCGGCTGCATCCACCAGGCTATCGGCTTCGCGCAAGGCGTGCAGGGTCTTCAGGTGACGGATTTCAAGCACCGTGGGGCTCCATGAGAAAAACTTGTGATCAACACGAAAAGGTTGAGTTTGTCTCATGATGGCTTCGCTGTCGACAATAGCGCCATCTTTTACCCAGGAGCAATTCGACATGGCCGTAGCCCACACCCTTGGTTTCCCCCGCATCGGTGCCGACCGCGAATTGAAAAAAGCCCTCGAATCCTACTGGAAGGGCGACCTCGACCAACAGGCGCTGAAAAGCGTCGGTCGCCAATTGCGCACCCGCCACTGGCAATTGCAGAAAGACGCCGGTATCGACCTGCTGCCGGTCGGCGATTTTGCCTGGTACGACCAGGTACTGACTCATTCCCTGGCCTTCGGCGTGATCCCCGAGCGTTTCGACAGCACCCGCGACGCGCGTGGCCTGCCGACCCTCGACACGCTGTTCGCCATGGCCCGTGGCGCCACGGCGAGCTGCTGCGGCGCGGAGCACGGCTCAGAGCAATACGCCCAGGAACTGACCAAGTGGTTCGACACCAATTACCACTACCTGGTCCCGGAATTCAGCGCTGACCAGCAGTTCACGCTGAGCTGGGAACAGCTGTTCGATGAAGTCGATGAAGCCAAGGCCCTGGGGCACACCGTCAAGCCGGTGATCATCGGCCCGCTGACTTACCTGTGGCAGGGCAAAGTCAAAGGCCAGGACTTCGATAAACTCGACCTGTTGGAACGCCTGCTGCCGGTCTACAACGAAATCCTCGTGCGTCTCGCTGCCCAAGGCGTGGAGTGGGTACAGATCGATGAACCGATCCTGACCCTCGACTTGCCGCAGGAATGGAAAAACGCCTTTGAACGGGCCTACCACATCCTGCAGTACTCGCCGCTGAAAAAGCTGCTGGCCACTTACTTCAGCGGCCTGCAGGACAACCTTGGCCTGGCTGTCGGCCTGCCGGTGCAAGGCTTGCACATCGATGCGGTGCGTGCGCCGGATCAACTGCTGCACGTGCTCGATCGCCTGCCAACCTACAAGATTCTTTCGGTGGGTCTGGTCAATGGCCGCAACGTCTGGCGCTGCGAGCTGGAACCGGTGCTGGCGCAACTGCAATTTGCCCAAGAGCGTTTTGGCGACAACCTGTGGGTCAGCACCTCCTGTTCGCTGCTGCACAGCCCGGTAGACCTGGAGCGTGAAGACAAGCTCGATCCGGAACTGAAAAGCTGGCTGGCGTTTGCGGTGCAGAAATGTGGCGAAATCGCGGTACTGCGCGATGCCCTGAATGATCCGCAAGCACCCAAAGTGCAAGCGGCGCTGGCTCAAAGCCGTGCCATTGCGACCAGCCGCGCCGAGTCGCCGCGTATTCACAAGGCCCAGGTACAGGCGCGGATCAACGCCATCGTTGCCACGGACAGCCAGCGTCATTCACCGTTTGCCAAACGCATCGAGCAACAGCGCGCACGCTTGAAGTTGCCAGCGTTCCCGACCACCACCATCGGCTCGTTTCCGCAGACTGGCTCGATTCGCCTGGCGCGTCAGGCCTTCAAGCAAGGCAAGCTGTCGGCCAACGATTACACCGATGCCATGCACCACGAAATTCGCCACGCAGTGCAGATTCAGGAGCGTCTGGGGCTGGACGTGCTGGTGCATGGCGAAGCCGAACGCAATGACATGGTCGAGTACTTCGCCGAACAGCTGGATGGGTATGCCTTTACCCGCTTCGGATGGGTGCAGAGCTACGGTTCGCGCTGTGTGAAACCGGCAATCATCTATGGCGACCTGAGCCGTCCCAAAGCCATGACGGTCGACTGGATCAGCTACGCGCAGAGCCAGACCGACAAGGTCATGAAAGGCATGCTTACCGGTCCCGTGACCATGCTGATGTGGTCATTCCCCCGCGAAGACGTGTCACGCAAAGTCCAGGCGCAGCAACTGGCCCTCGCCCTGCGCGATGAGGTGCTGGATCTGGAAGCCGCCGGCATCAAGATCGTACAGATCGACGAAGCGGCGTTCCGCGAAGGGCTGCCACTGCGCCGGGCGCAATGGCAGGAGTATCTGGAGTGGGCGGTAGAGGCGTTCCGCTTGAGCGCCAGCGGTGTGCGTGACGAAACGCAGATTCACACCCACATGTGCTACAGCGAGTTCAACGATGTGATCGAGGCCATCGCAGCGATGGACGCCGATGTGATCACCATTGAAACCTCGCGTTCGGACATGGAGTTGCTGCAAGCCTTTGAGGCGTTCGACTACCCGAACGATATCGGTCCGGGTGTCTACGACATCCATTCGCCACGGGTGCCGGACACCGCCGAAATGGTCAAATTGATCAGCAAGGCCGTCAAGCGGATCCCGGCCGAGCGGCTGTGGGTCAACCCCGATTGTGGTTTGAAGACCCGGGCGTGGCCGGAAACCGAGGCTGCCTTGGTGAACATGGTCGCCGCGGCACGACAACTGCGCAGCCAACTGGCTTGAGGACGATAACGGGAGTGGTTCAACCGCTCCCGTTATCGCGTGTCAGGCCTGATCGAAATGTCGCAATACCGTTGACCGTTTGCCAATGTCGGCATAGGGCAGGGTGGCGTCATCGGCGTGGGTCAGATACCGGTACTGCGGCAGTTTCAGGTGCGCCTTTTCGAATTCGGCGAAGGCGGGTGTGGCCTTGCTGTAATGAAAATGGGCGTACCACAACACGTTGGACGGGACGCTGGTCAGGTCCCAGATTTCGTATTCCTGCAGGTAGTCGGCTCGGCCACCCGGGCGTTTTCGCAGGCTTTTGATCGGGCTGGTTTTACGTATCTCCACAGCGTTGTGGGTAATCAAGTCATCGAGCATGCCATCCGTAGGGTTTTTGCTCAGTAGCGACTGCCGAGTACGCATCTGGCGTCCGGTGGCGATCAGTTCCGTCGCCTTGTTACGCAGTTGCTCGATGACGGGGCTCTGTGGAACAACGGCTTCGATGTCCAGCGCCCGCCGCGTCAGCTCGCTGGCTTCACTGACCATCATGTGCTCCAGATCGACCGGGAGCATGTCTTGCGCCGCATAGGTTTCGATCTTCGACTGGTAGGCCTGCTGCGACTGAAGGCGGTTACGGGCGTCTTCGAGCATGGCGGCAGGGTTCCTTTGCGCGGGACGAGCGGTCGGCGCTGCTGGATTGAGCAAGCGAAACTTGCCGTTTGCACCCTGTTCCCACGTTTCCTGGACACCACCCTGGCCAGTCAGGATGTATTGGTGCTTCTGGGTTGTCGGCTCCCAGCGTTCGACCCCGATTAACAGATGGTCGTCTTCAGTGGTGAAGATTTTCTTGCTGCGTTGCCCGGAGGGCAGGGCTGGAGCCGGTTGGTCGATAGCCTTGCGTGCCCGTTCGGCCATTTTCTCGATACCCTCGAGCAAGGGCGCAACAGCGTCGAGATGAAAGTGCCCGGGGTAGCTGGCGGTCCAGGCGTTCATGCCGCGACGAAATTGCTGATAGTGCTCAAGGCACTCCTGAAGAATCTGATTGCGCTGGGCTCGGTTGGCGGTGACTTCCGGCAGGCTGTATTGGGTAAACAATGCACGGTCGACTTTGGTCCGCAGGCTGTCGACCTGGGCCTGTAGATGGAACCAGGAGAGATCCTGTGTCGTGTCGAAGCGCTGGACGGTTTCCAGCAAATGCCCGGTTTTCAAGTAAAGCAGATTGGCTTCACTCAGGCGTGCGTTCAACATCGTTACTTCGGGCGTCATTTGCGCCTTTTCGGTACTGATCGTAATGCGCTCGTACCACCGCTTGAGCTCGCCCATTGCCGTTTCCATCTGCCCCAGGTGGCCGATCAGTTCGACGCGAATTTTTCGGATGTCTTGCAGAATCCGAAGGCGTTCGGCGTGCGCGTTGTCCGGTAACTCGTCCAGTTGGTCGATTAGAGCGTCGATCCTGTCCATGAGCGGGTTAGCTCGATGATTGATGAAAAAGACCCGCTGCTTTTGGCGATCGGCGATCACGAGGGCATCATTACTTTGCATGTCCTTGAGTACACGCCGTTTGTTGCCATGTGTCAGGGGCGCCAGTTCGACCAGCGTCTGATAGTGCCTGTTGACTATTTCGATGTCGCTGAGACAGGCTGTATCGGCGGCTGGCAACAGGTCCGGGCGGGCTTCGACGGGGCTGCTGTTGTACCGGTTCAGCGTTGCGTTAGTGCCCTGGATCCGGGTCTCGATTTGCGGCGCCAAGTCATCGGCGGCTTCGGTCAATTCATGGTGACGACGAAACACCCGATCGGCCCACCAGCGTGGCAGTCGCTCGCGAATGGCGGCCGGCCAGAGCGGGTCGAAGGTGTCCGCCAGATGTCCGAGCACGCCACCACCACCCAGCCCGCCGCCGTCGAAAGTCGACCCGTAAACACCGAACCAGGTGTCCCACCGGCCTGCTTCATCGAGAGCGATGGGTTGCTTGTAGGTTTTTTTATGAGTGCCGCTCAGTCGCCAGCCGCGTGAGTCCTTGCTCAGTTCAGCCTGGAAGATTCGGCCATGGCGCGTGATGAAGTCACCATCGGCATGACGGTACACATTGCGATAGACACCGTGCTCGACCGGTTGCAACCCGACGAGGGAGATTGGTTTTTCATACTCGTAACCGGCGAAACGTTGGGCGATGTGCCGCGCCTGGTGTTTTGAGGTCGGTGGCAAGGCCAGGGTGCCTTTGCCAAGCGCCTTTAACTGACGAGCACGCGTCAACGTGCGGGCGGCTGCGGCCGATCGGGTGCCCATCGTACTGGGAAGGAGGTCCATGGCGGCATCGATCAGAGACAACAGCACCGACTCTATCTCTGTCAGGCCTTCACCCGCGTCCGCGCGTAACAGCGCTGCGACAGCCCGATTGGCGCTGCTCCAGGCATCGTAGAGAGCAATGGCTGCGCCCACGTAGGGCACAAGGCCCAAGGCCATTTTTATGTAGTTCAACGCCTTCGGTCCGCTGAGCGCGTAGCGTTCCAGGAATAACGCTTCGTTGGAACGCGATGTGCCGCGATGGGCTTCGATCAGGCGTCCCATCTGGGTATTGAGCAGGTGCGCGGCCAGTGAAGTGACCGCCGGCCAGCGTGCCCCGACACCGATCATGGCGTCGAAGTGTTTGAGGACGGCCTGGTTGATCCGGCTTTCATGAGCCCGCACGTCTCCCTGCAAAGCGCGATCGGCCAGGTAGCTGACCATCTCACTGCGCAGGCACAGGTTGAACAGGGCCTTGCGCGCGTCTTCGAGGCTGTCGTGACGGCGCAGGAACTGGCCATCGGGACTGTCGGGCAGGTACAGCAAAGTCATGCCGCTGACCTGTTCGTGAATGAACGTCACCCCGGACAAGGTCACCGGGCCCTCGTTGGGGGTGTCCTTGCCGCCCGCGCTCAGGTAGGCCGGCAATAATTCGATGCGCTTGCCGCCCGCGAGCCAGGCTTGCGGGGTATCGGCGTCGATGGCGGCGTTCAGGACGAGCAGGTCGTCGAGGCCGATGTGTCGTTGCAGGCGTGCACACTCCCCTTGCAGCTTGAGGGTCTGGCGCCAGGGCTCGATCAGGCATTCCCGGCGATGTTCCCTTACAAACAGCGGTTCGCCGTGACTGCCCATGAACGTGTCATAGATGAGTTGTTCGTAGACCTTGGGCAAGTCGAGTTCCGGCAGCGTCTTGCGCAGGTAGGCATGGGTGATGCCGGTTGTCAGGGCCTGGCGTTCGCCGTCGTCCGGCGCCTTGACTTCCACCCGCATGAAGCCCAGGCGCAAGGACAAGGGCTCAAGCTGCATCGACGGCTTGTTGTCGATGTTGAGTTGGGCGAGTTCTTCGAGTGACATCTTGCTTCTGGCGGTACTGGGCACCGTCACCAGTTTTTGCGGGGTACCGGGAGCCGCGCCGTCCGTCAGTTGTTTTTGCAGCGTGACGGAGTCGGGCAAGTCCAGTTGGACGTCGAAGTCGCCTTTGAGCGAGAAATCCTGGCGCAGGCGCGCCTGAAGGTGTCGACGGGTGAAGACTTCGCGAGGCGCCAGGGTTTTTTCCAGTTGTTCGTGGCCGCGTTTCATGGCCTGGATACAAGCGCTGGTCAGGCTCTTGAGCCTGGCACGGTCGGGAGCTGCCAAGGTCGTCAACCAGGTGGGAAGCCTGGCAACTATCGCGGCGCTGCGCTGCTGTTCCAGAATATGCATGAGCGCCAGGCTTCTCGCTGCGTTCACCGGGACCTGCAGTAGTGCCAGCGTTTGTTTGCGCAGCTTTTCCAGTGCCTGCGCACGTTGTGTCGCCTGGCCGCTGTCAGGATAGCGCTGGCGTGTTTGCGCGGCTTGTTCTTCGAAAAAGCTGATCTGTTGATTGAGGCTGTATAACAGCGGATCGGTCGTGATGGTCTTCAGGTGCAGGGCCAGGACCGGGTCCCGTCGCTGGATTTTCAACAACTGCTCTTCCAGGTCCTTGCGGTTGGCGAATCGTTGCAAGCCGCCGCCAATACCGGGCCAGTAGAGCAGCAGGCTGTGAGGGGATTCTGGATCGGACAGCGCGTGTGTCCGGCCAATCACAAACACCCCTTTGAGCTCATGGGGCAAAGGATCGCCGGCGTCTGTTCTCACACTCAGCATCAGGCTGGCGAATGCAACGTCAGGGTCTGGCTCGGCGGCTGTGTCCAGCAGGCCCCTGAGCAATTCGAGTTCCGTGCTATCGAGCTGATTAAGCGTGCGTTGCAGTTCCACCTCGGCCTTCAGGCCGTCTTTGTGTGCCTGGTAGAGTGCGTTGAAGCCACGATTGAACGTTATCAGGTCCAGTGTGCGCGATCGGTAGAGCAAGGTGGATGCGGCAGCGTCTGCAGCAAGCTCTGCGGTTTCCAGCGCCTTGAGTGTGTCCTCAAGTGCTTGTTGAAGGTCACTGTCCAGCGCCTCACCCAGCAGTGTTTCGAGCACCGCACGCTGTTTGCCAAGCGAGGCCTGGCGCAGCGACAGTGGAATATCCGCAGACAGGCTATCGAATAGCGATGATTGATCTTCATCGCCAACGCCTTCGGTCTGATCCAGGTCCTCAAGGGGCGGCGCTTGGGCGAATACCTCGGCGAGGCGCCCTTGCGGTCCGGGCGAAAACAGGTCCGCGATGCCTGTCGTCAATGGCCCGGTCCGGGCCGTGTATTCAAACCTGTAATGGCTGGGGAGCTCTGGCGGGGCGAGTAGTTGCGCGGACAACCAGTGCTCCATGTCGCTGCGGTCTTTGAAGGCCTGGACGGGGACCGGTCGAGACGGCAAGTACAGCAATTGCGCGACGGGGTGCTGGTTGCCCACGCTGATCACCCAGGCCGCGGGAAGTTTGAGGATGCTGTTGTCGCTCAGCTTCAGCGCCAGGTGTTCGCAGTGGATCAACTGATCGTCCAGCTGCATTGCCTGGGGCCCTGAATCCAAAACCAACCACAACGGTTTCAATTGTTCGGCGCTCACGGTGCTCAGGGCGAATGCCACCTGGGCCGCGGCTTCGATATGTTCGCGGTACAACTGACTGGCCCGATCACGCCGTGACAGCGGTGTTCCGGGGGCGCGGGCATCCCAATAGGCATTGGCGTCTTCGCTGCGCGGCGCGTCGGCGAACAGCGCCTGCAAACCTTCCTTGCATGCTTGCCAACGGGTCAAGGCGCCTTGCAGCAGGCTCTGATCGATATGGCTCGGCAGCGTCGAGAACTCGGGGATGGGGATTAGAGAGGGGGTGGGGAGAGTTGGGGGCAGCAGCGTCGGGAGCAGTCTTTCGGTCATGGTGGAGGGCTCTTCTACGGGGAGCGGCAAGTCCACTCCTGATCCAGCGCCATTAAAAAAAAATCCCCCAGGCCCGTGGTACTACATAGTTACCGCATCGACCGCTGAGCGGCATTCATCAAATTGTCATGCAACTGTGGCAGCGCGCTTGAACAAACTTCATCAGACTTTCGCTCTACTGGGGTTCTGCGTTTCGGTGTTTTTCATGCGTGCACGATTTTTATCGACAGCGGCCTTTTTGGCCGCGTTGTTGTTGAGTTTTCCTTCTTTTTCGGCGTCCCGCTGTGACGTCAATGTGGCCACCGAGCGGGTCAACCTGGATCAGGTAAGCCTGGCGTACCAGAGCATCGGTCGCGCCTCGGACCCGGCGTTGCTGCTGGTGATGGGCCTGGGTGGGCAGTTGATTCATTGGCCTGACGAAGTGGTGGTTGCGCTCTGTCAGCAAGGGTTCCGGGTGATTCGCTACGACAATCGCGACGTCGGCCTGTCGACCTGGCGGCACCCCCCCGTCGAGGCCAACCTGACCTTCGAAGTGTTGCGCTATAAGCTCGGCTTACCCGTGTCGGCGCCATACTCCCTGACCGATATGGCGGATGATGCACTGGGCCTGATGGATGCGTTGCACATCGAGCAATTTCACGTGCTGGGCGCCAGCATGGGCGGGATGATTGCCCAGCACATGGCGGCGATGGCGCCACAGCGGGTTGAAAGCCTGACCCTGATCATGAGTACTTCCGGCGCCGAAGGTTTACCCGCACCCAGTGCGGCGCTGCTGCAGTTGCTGGCGCGCCGGGGGGCGCCCAATCGTGAAATCGCACTGGAACAACAGGCGGACCTGCTGGCGGCACTGGGCAGTCCGTCGGTGACCGATGATCGTCAGGCACTGTTGCATCAGGCGGCACTGGCGTATGACCGGGCATTCAATCCCGAGGGGGCTAAACGGCAGATCCTGGCGATCCTGGCCGAGCCGAGCCGAGTGGCACTGCTCAACCAGCTACGGGTGCCGGCGCTGGTGGTGCATGGCACGGCCGATCCGTTGTTGCCGGTGATGCACGGCGTGCACCTGGCGGCGCATCTGCGTGGCAGCCAGTTGAAGTTGATACCGGGGTTGGCTCATCGGTTTCAGGAAGCGTTCAAGGCGCCGTTGCTGGCGGCGGTGTTGCCGTACCTACGGGCGCATCGTGAGGACACTTCGCATTGGGCGCAGGTTGAGCCCGTGGCGGAACACAACCTTTTGTAACACCGCCTTCCCCTGTGGTAGCGAGCCTGCTCGCGAAAGCGGTGGCACAGTCAACATTGGCATGACCGACCCTCCGTCTTCGCGAGCAGGCTCGCTCCCACAGAGGAATTGTGATCAGGCCTGCAAGCGAATCCAAACTGTGACCAGCGCCGTCGCCGCGATCAACCACGCCACTGCCGCCACGGCCAGCGATGCCTCGAGGCGCATGCGATCGACCAGCACATAGAGGGTTGCCAGGTAGATGAAGTAAGGAATGATCGACCACATGCCAAACACGATGGTGGTCTTCAAGTCATCCAGCGAACGACCCTTGCCGACAATGTAGTGGGCAATCAGTGCAAAGGTCGGAAACAGTGGCACCAGTCCGGCGATGTAATAGTTTCTGGTCTTGGCCAGGGCCGCGAGGATCACCACCACCGATGCGCCCAGGGTTGCTTTGAGAATCAGATCCATCAGTGGCTTAGCCCGTACTTTTTCACTTTGTCGAACAGCGTGGTCTTGGCCATGCCCAGTTCCTGGCTGGCCTGGGTCAGGTTGCCGCCGCTGCGTTGCAAGGCATCGCTTAGCAAGTTGCGCTCAAAGGCCTCCACCGCTTCAGCGAAAGCCAGGCCTTGGGCGGCACCGCCCGCACCCGGTTTCTTGAATGCCGGCAGGCCCAGGGCAAATCGCTCGGCGACGTTGCGCAATTCGCGCACGTTACCCGGCCAATCGTGGCTCATCAGGTTAGACAGGGTCTGGTTATCCAGCTCCGGTACGGCGCGGTCGAAACGCAAGGACGATTGCTGCAAGAAAAACTCGAACAATTGCAGGATGTCTTCGCGGCGCTCGCGCAGAGGTGGCAGTTCCAGGGTCACCACATTAAGGCGGTAATACAGGTCGCTGCGAAATTCACCGGCCTTGCTCGACTCGTCGAGATCGGATTTGGTGGCCGCGATCACCCGGCAGTCCACCGCCACGCTCTGGTTCGAGCCGAGGCGTTCGAGGGTGCGCTCCTGCAATACCCGCAGCAGTTTGATCTGCAGGGGCAGGGGCATGCTTTCCACTTCGTCGAGGAACAGCGTGCCGCCGTCGGCATGCTCGATCTTGCCGATCCGCCGTTTGCCTGCGCCGGTGAAGGCGTTGGCTTCGTGGCCGAAGATTTCGCTTTCGAACAGGTTTTCCGGCAGGCCACCACAATTGAGCGCCACGAATTGCCGGGTGTGCCGACGACTGAAATCATGCAGGCAGCGCGCGACCAGTTCCTTGCCGGTGCCGGTTTCGCCCTCGATCAGCACGTTGGCTGACGTATCGGCAACATTGGCAATGAGTTCGCGCAAGTTCTGCATTGCCGGCGAACGGCCGATGATTCGACCTTCAAGTGAGTCGCGCTCGGCCAGTTGCCGGCGCAACGACGAGACTTCTCGTGCCAGGCTGCGTTGCTCCAGGGCACGGCGCGCTACATCCACCAGGCGTTCGGGAGAGAAGGGCTTCTCCATGAAATCGTAGGCACCTTTCTGCATGGCGCCGACGGCCATGGAGATGTCGCCGTGACCGGTAATCAGCACTACCGGCAAGCTGCGGTCGCGGGCCTTGAGTCGGTTCAGCAGTTCCAGTCCATCGATGCCGGGCAGGCGAATGTCACTGATGACGATGCCGGCGAAGTTTTCGCCCACCCGCTCCAGGGCTTCCTCGGCACTGCCGACACCGATGCAGGGAATATCTTCCAGGGTCAGTGCCTGCTGGCAGCCGAGCAAAACATGGGGGTCGTCTTCGACGATCAATACACTAAGGTCGTTGTTCATATTGGCTCAGCGGAAGTGGGGCTTACCAACGGTAAACTGAGGACGAAAGCAGTACCACCGCTGGCCGGGTGTTCGACACCCAGGTGACCGCCAGTGGCAGCGGCCAGGCTCGCGGAAAGGGTCAGGCCTAGGCCCAGGCCTTGTTCGCCGGGCTTGGTGGTGAAAAATGGTTCGAACAGGTGTTTGCGCGCTTCGGCATCGATGCCGTGGCCATTGTCCCGTACACGCAGCCGATATTTACCCTCCAGTGCTTCGCCTTCAAGCCACAATTCGGGCTGCGGCTGCGCCTGCATGGCGTCCAGGGCGTTGCCAACCAGGTTGACCAGGATCTGCTCCAGGCGCGTCTGATCGATCTGCATTTGCACATCGTCGAAGTGGCGATGCACCTGCAGATGGGCGTTTTCCACACGCCCGCCGAGCAATTGCAAGGCGGCGTCCACGGCTTTGCCAAGACAAGCCTGGCCCTTGTCGTCACCGCGCCGGGCGAAGGAGCGCAGGCTGGCGGTGATCCGGCCCATGCGGTCGATCAATTCGTTGATGGTCTTGAGGTTGGTGCTGGCCACATCCAGTTGACCGCGCTCGAGAAACCGCACGGTGTTGCCGGACAAGGTGCGCAGCGCCGCCAACGGCTGGTTCAATTCGTGGGCGATGCTGGTGGACATCTGGCCAATCGCGGCGAGTTTCCCGGCCTGCACCAGTTCGTCCTGGGCACGGCGCAGCGTCTCTTCGGCGTGACGACGCTCGCGGATCTGCCCCTTGAGCCGCTCGTTGCTGGCGCGCAGGTCGGTGGTGCGTTCGGTAATCCGACGCTCCAATTGGTTGTTGGCTTCCTGCAAGGCTTCTCGGGCAGCGAGGCGGGTGGCGATCACTTTGCGCCGCTCGTTCCAGGCGATCAGCAGGAACGCCACAAGGGCAAAGGCCACGGCCACCAGAATCCCCTGGTTGACCGCTTCGCGGCGCAGATCCTGCAGTGGCGTGAGCAGGGTGAAATTCCACGGTGTATCGCTCAGGGGACGAGTTTGTGACAGGTAGCTGATGTTTTCGTCATCGGAAACCAGTTCGCTATTGGCGGGGAAGGTGAGTTTCTCCACGCCCTCGGACAGGGTTTCCCGGGCCAACGGTTGCAATTCGTTCAGTGGGAACCAGTAGTACTGGAGACTGCGGGCGAGCTTTTCCTTGGTTTCTTCGCTCAGCGGCACCACCGATTTCAGGCGTCGAGCGGGGTCACTGGAGAGAATGATGATGCCGTTCTCGTCGCTGACGAAGGCTTCAAGGCGCGCGCGTTGCCAACGCTCCTCCATGGCCTCGAGGCGGACCTTGACCACCGCGACGCCGATGATCTTGCCGTGTTCTTCCAGGCCATGGGCCAAGTAGTAACCGGGTTCGCCGTTGGTGCTGCCAATGCCATAGAAGCGTCCGGGCTGGCCACGCACGGCGTTCTGGAAATAGGCACGGAAAGACAGGTCTTCACCCAGGTAACTGTCGACATCGCGCCAGTTGCTGGTGGCCATGACGCGGCCGGTGGTGTCCATCACGTAGATGGCCCGGCTGCGGCTGCGCCGGTTCAGGCCTTCTAGGTAATCATTGACGGTCTGCCGGTGCTCCGGCGTCGGGTCGGCCAGCAACTTCGAAACACTGGTTTCGAGTTCCAGCAGGCTGGGTAGGTAAGTGTATTTGCTGATCTCGCTCTCGACAGCGCGGGCGTGCAGTTCCAGCTGGCGCTGGCCATTTTCGCCGAGGCTGCGGATTCCGTAGTGTTCACTGGTCCAGAAGCCGATATAACCCAGTCCGATCATCAGGGCGATGATCAGCGGCGGCAGGAACAGATGGCGAATCAGGCGAGGTTTCACGGCGAGTGATGGCGACGCGGCGCGATAGAGATTGGGGTCGCATTTCATCACAGATGCCTTGGGTCAACCAGCGTCGGCCTCCTGTAGGAGCGAGCATGCTCGCGATGGTCGTCAACGAAGACGCGTTCATCCTGGATGTACGCGGTGTCTTTGAGGTCATCGCGAGCATGCTCGCTCCTACAGAGGGGCGGCCGTGTTGCTGTTAGTGTTGCAGGATCTTGTTGAGGAAGTGCTGCGTACGCTCGGCGCGGTGGCTGATGTCGCCGAAGAACTCCTCTTTCTTGCAGTCTTCGATGATCTTGCCCTGGTCCATGAAGATCACCCGGTCGGCCACTTTACGGGCGAAACCCATTTCGTGGGTTACGCACATCATGGTCATGCCTTCGTGGGCCAGTTGCACCATCACGTCCAGCACTTCGTTGACCATTTCCGGGTCCAGCGCCGAGGTCGGTTCGTCGAACAGCATGACGATCGGGTCCATCGCCAGCGCGCGGGCAATCGCCACACGCTGCTGCTGGCCACCGGAGAGTTGGCCCGGGTGCTTGTGGGCGTGAGCCGAGAGGCCAACACGTTCAAGCAGTTGCAGGCCTTTCTTGGTGGCCTCTTCCTTGCTGCGGCCCAGCACCTTGATCTGCGCGATGGTCAGGTTTTCAGTGATGGTCAGGTGCGGGAACAGTTCGAAATGCTGGAACACCATGCCCACGCGCGAACGCAGTTTCGGCAGGTTGGTCTTCGGGTCGGCGATGGAGGTGCCGTCAACCACGATGTCGCCTTTCTGGAACGGTTCCAGGGCGTTGACGCACTTGATCAGGGTCGACTTGCCGGAACCGGACGGCCCGCATACCACGATCACTTCGCCTTTCTTGACCTCGGTGCTGCAATCAGTCAGTACCTGGAAGTCCCCATACCACTTGTTGATGCTTTTGATAGAGATCATACGGCGAACCTTTTTTGCAGACGCTTGACCAGCAGCGAGGCGGAAAAGCTGATGATGAAGTACACGAGACCCGCGAAAATCAGGAACTCATTGGAGCGGCCAATGATGTCGCCACTGGCGCGCGAGGCATTGAGGAAGTCCACCAGACCGACGGCGTACACCAGCGAGGTGTCCTGGAACAGGATGATGCTCTGTTGCAGCAGCAGCGGGGTCATCTTGCGGAACGCCTGGGGCAGGATGATCAGGCGCATCATCTGGCCGTAAGTCATGCCCAGTGCCTTGGCAGCCCCCATCTGGCCCTTGGGAATCGACTGCACGCCAGCACGGACGATTTCGCAGAAGTACGCCGCTTCGAACATCATGAACGCCACGATGCAGGAGGTGAACGCACCGATCGGGGTGTCTTCGCCGGTGATCCAGCGCAGCACGAACGGCACCGCCAGATAGAACCAGGTGATCACCAGCAGCAACGGGATCGAGCGGAAATAGTTGACGTACGCGCCGGCCAGGTTCGACAGCAATTTGTTGTGCGACAGACGGCACAGCGCCAGGATGGTACCGAGGATGATCCCGCCGATCACGCCCATGGCCATCAGCTTGAGGGTCATGACCATGCCGTTCCACAGGCCCGGCAGGGACGGGATGATGCCCGAGAAGTCGAATTCCATCATTTACCCCCTACGGAAATCAGGCCCGGTACGGCGACTTTCTTCTCGACCAGGCGCATCAGCAACATCAGGCTCATGTTCAGGGTGAAATAGATCAGCGTGGCCAGGGTGAAGGCTTCGAACAGGTTCGCGGAAAACTCCGCAGTCTGTTTGGTTTGCGCCAGCAGCTCCATCAAACCGATCAGCGAGGCCACGGAGGTGTTCTTGAAGACGTTGAGGAATTCCGAGGTGAGCGGTGGAATGATGATCCGATACGCCTGGGGCAGCAGTACGTTCCAGTAGATCTGCGGCAACTTGAAGCCCATGGCGCGGGCTGCAGACTCCTGGCCGCGGGGCAGCGCCTGGATACCGGTGCGCACCTGTTCGCAAACGCGGGCGGTGGTGAACAGGCCCAGGCACACGACAACGCTGAGGAATGCCGAGGTAGTCGGGTTCAGGTCCTGCTTGTACCACTCTTGCAGGTCGGCAGGCAGCAGGTCGGGTACCAGGAAGTACCAGATGAACAGCTGAACCAGCAGCGGCACATTACGGAAGAGTTCGACGTAGCAGGTGGCGATGCCCGATACGATGCGGTTCGGCACGGTACGCATGACACCCAGGATCGAACCCAGTGTCAGGGCAATGATCCAGGCCGCGATGGCAATGCCGATAGTCCAGCCCAGGCCGGCGATGTACCAGTCGAGATACGTCTCGCTGCCAACGCCAGTGGACTTGAAGAACACGCCCCAGTCCCAGTTGTAATTCATTAGGGTCTCCCCTTGAGATCAATCGATGTACCCGCTTGGGGGAAGCTCCGTTCCCGCCCGAACGAGATGCTCGGGCACACGCCACCGGCTCGACAGCCACCAGTTCGAGTGTTTCCAGAAATGCCAGCAGGGAGTGACAACCTCCCGAGAGGGCAGTTGCCCTCTCAGGAGATAAGGTTAGTCAGAAATCAGGATTTCTTGTCGTCAGCCGCTTTATCGGTCGGATTGGCGATCAGGGCCTTGAGCTCGTCGCTCATCGGGAAGTTCAGGTTCAGGCCTTTTGGCGGGATTGGCTGCATGAACCATTTCTCGTAGATCTTGTTGATCTCGCCCGATGCGTAGGTGGCCTTGATGGCGTCATCCACGGCCTTTTTGAACGGCTCGTCGCCTTTGCGCACCATGCAGCCGTAGATTTCGTAGGACTGTGGCGTACCGGTCACGGCCCAGTCACTGGCTTTCTTGGCCTTGGCCGCTTCACCGGCCAGCAGGGCGTCGTCCATCATGAACGCAACGGCGCGACCGGTTTCCAGCATCTGGAAGGACTCGCCGTGGTCCTTGGCGGAGATGACGTTCATGCCCATCTGCTTGTCGGCGTTCATCGCCTTGAGGATGCGCTCGGACGTGGTGCCGGCGGTGGTCACGACGTTCTTGCCTTTGAGGTCGTCGAAATCCTTGTACTTGGAGTCTGCCTTGGACAGCAGGCGCGTACCGATTTCGAAGATGCCAACGGAGAAGTCAACTTGTTGCTGGCGCTCGACGTTGTTGGTGGTCGAACCGCACTCCAGATCCACGGTGCCGTTCTGTACCAGCGGAATTCGGGTTTGCGAGGTGACGAGGTTGTACTTGACCTGCAGGTTCGGCAGATCCAGTTCTTTTTTCAGGGCCTCGACGACTTTGAGCTGGATGTCGTGGGAGTAGCCGACCGGTTTGCCGGAAGCGTCCGCAATGTAGGAGAACGGGATGGAAGCGTCACGATGCCCGAGGGTGATGACACCGGACTCTTTGATCTTTTTCAGGGTGCCGGTGAGTTCGGCGGCGAAAACTGGCGTGCTGATCAGAGCGGCAGCAATGGCTGCGCCCAGGATATGGGGAACGATGCGCATCAAATTTTCCTCGACATTGTTTTTTTTATGGAGCCAGTTCGTCGGCCCTTTTGTGCTTCGAATGCCCGACGGCTCCTGGAGCGTCGGTACAACAAACATTCGTCCAAGAGTGTAGAGCATGACTCGTGCCAGGCCAGGCTCTATAGCTCAATGCATTGATTTATAAGGAGATTAAATATTTATTGAGGTTTTTTTTGGTAACGGAAATCCGGTTAACCGAATCGACCGGCAAGTCGCGTTCGGAAAACCGAATGCAAAAAGATCGCAACCTGCGGCAACTCGCTCTGTAGGAGCTGCCGCAGGCTGCGATCTTTTGATCTGCTGCTCTATTCAAGCAATCCGTCAGGCTGCTTCGATCTTGCTGCGGTTCTGCTCGACCTTGCTCAAGTAATCGGCGAGCCTTTGCTGTTGTTCGGGGGTGGTGAACAAGCCGAGCTTGCTGCGCCGCCACAGAATGTCGCGGGCGCTGGTCGCCCACTCTTCGCTGCACAGGTAATCGACTTCGCGGGTGTAGAGACCGCCGCCAATGTGTTCGCCCATGTCGTTAAGGTTCTGTACGCCTTCGAGCATGCGCCAGGTGCGACTGCCGTAGGTGGTGGCCCAACGACGCGAGATTTCGCTGGGGATCCAGTCGAACTTGTCACGGATCTGAGCGCTCAGCGCCTGCGGTGTGCTCATGTCTTCGCCGCCCGGCAGGGGGGCGTTGGCGGTCCAGCTTGGCAAGATGTGCGGGAAGTGCGACGCCAGTTGCGCCAGCGCCGATTCGGCCAGCTTGCGATAGGTGGTCAGTTTTCCGCCGAATACCGACAGCAGGGGCGCTTCCTCGCCACTGCCCGACAGCGCCAGGGTGTAGTCGCGGGTGACGGCCGATGGGTTGTCGGACTCGTCGTTGCACAGCGGACGAACGCCGGAGTAGCTGTGCAGGATATCGCCACGGCCGATCTGTTTTTTGAAGTGGGCGTTGACCACTTGCAGCAGGTAATCGGTTTCGGCCTCGGTAATCGCCACTTTTGCCGGATCACCGGTGTACTCGCGGTCGGTGGTGCCGATCAGGGTGAAGTGATTGAGGTATGGAATGGTGAAGACAATGCGCTGATCTTCGTTTTGCAGGATGTGCGCGTGATCGCCGTCATAGAGCTTTGGCACGATCAGGTGGCTGCCCTGGATCAGGCGGATGCCGTAGGGCGATTCCATTTTCAGGTCGTCACGAATGAACTTGGCGACCCAGGGACCGGCCGCGTTGACCAGCGCCTTTGCACGGATCGAAAACAGGCTGCCATCGGCGCGCTCCAGGTGCAGGTGCCAGAGGCCTTTGGTGCGACGCGCGCTGACGCAGCGGGTCTGGGTGTGGACGTGGGCGCCTTTTTCCCGGGCCGCCATGGCGTTCAATACCACCAGGCGTGCATCGTCGACCCAGCAGTCGGAATACTCGAAGCCTTTGGTGATTTCACTTTTCAGCGCGCTGTCGGGACCGAACTTCAGGCTTTTGGAACCGGCCAGCTTTTCCCGTTTACCCAGGTTGTCATAGAGGAACAGGCCAGCGCGGATCATCCAGGCCGGACGCAGGTGCGGGCGATGCGGGAGTACGAAGCGCATTGGCTTGACGATGTGCGGGGCCTTGGCCAGCAACACTTCGCGCTCGGCCAGGGCTTCGCGCACCAGGCGGAATTCGTAATGTTCAAGGTAACGCAGGCCGCCGTGGATCAGCTTGCTGCTGGCCGATGAGGTGTGGCTGGCCAGGTCATCCTTTTCGCAAAGGAACACCGAGAGCCCGCGGCCCGCGGCGTCTGCCGCGATCCCTGCGCCATTGATCCCGCCACCAATGACAGCGATATCGTAGACCTCGGCGAGAGGAGGCGTAGGTGAAATAGAAGTGGGCATCGGCTAAGGCCTCGGGATTCTTTGATTTTCTGTATTTGAATTCGAACATTAATGTTCATTTGCGAAAATCTTAGCCCATAAAGACACGCACAGCCAGTCGACTTCGATTGAAAAAACTCATCGAAGGGCGGTTAAAGGAAAATATTCGAACATTCTCGCGCTGATCGTTCCCATGCTCTGCGTGGGAATGCATCAATAGACGCTCTGCGTCGGCGCTGGAATTGGGACGCGGAGCGTCCCGGGCGGCATTCCCACGCGGAGCGTGGGAACGAGAATCGCGCAGGGGTTAAACGACTTCGAGGCGAATCTTGTGTTGATTCAACAACTGCGTCAGCGCCGGCACCGGCTGCTGGTCGGTCACCAGGCAATCGATCAGGCTGATGGGCCCCAGGCGGATCATGGCGTTGCGCCCGAATTTGCTAGAGTCGGCGGCGAGAATCACTTTGCGCGCGTTGGCGATGATCGCCTGGGATACCCGCACTTCCTGATAATCGAAATCCAGCAGGCTGCCATCTTCATCGATGCCGCTGATGCCGACCAAGGCAAAGTCGACCTTGAACTGGTTGATGAAGTCGACGCTGGCCTGGCCGACCACGCCACCGTCTCGCCGCACATTGCCTCCGGTCAGCAGGACGTCGAAGTCGTCCTTGGCGCTGAGCATCGAGGCCACGTGCAGGTTATTGGTGATGATCTTCAGGTGATTGTGATTGAGCAGGGCGCGGGCAATCGACTCAGTGGTCGTACCGATATTAATGAACAGCGAAGCGTGGTCGGGGATCTGCGCGGCAATGGCTTCGCCGATGCGCTGTTTCTCGTCGCGCATCTGATCGGCGCGCATGGCGTAGGCAGTGTTTTCAACACTGGAATCGTAAGCCGCGCCACCGTGGTAGCGGCGCAACAGATTGGCTTCCGCCAGCTGATTGATGTCGCGGCGGATGGTCTGCGGGGTAACAACGAACAGCGTGGCCATTTCCTCGATGCTCACATAACCGCGTTCGCGAACCAGTTCGAGGATTTGCTGCTGACGGGGAGGCAGATTCATGGGGCGTCCTTTGGGCTGCCGTGCAAAATTTGCCCATGATGCCGCAGGAATCTGCTCCCTACCAGTTACATCCCGATACGAGCCTTACAGCCTGGCTTATTCAGCCCCTTCGTGAGGCTCCCAATCGCGTGTGCGGCTGACGGCTTTTTTCCAGCCGGCGTAGAGTTTTTCCTTCGCCGCTTCATCCAGGGTCGGTTCGAACTTGCGCTCGATAACAGCCTTGCCGCGCAACTCGTCCAGGCTGCCCCAGAAGCCACAGGCCAGTCCCGCCAGGTAGGCGGCGCCCAATGCCGTGGTTTCGCGCATCTGCGGACGCTCGACCTGGGTGCCGAGAATGTCGGCCTGGAACTGCATCAGGAAGTTGTTCGCCACTGCACCGCCGTCAACGCGCAGGGCCTTGAGGCGTTCGCCGGCATCCTGCTGCATGGCGTCGAGGACGTCGCGGGTCTGATAGGCAATCGATTCCAGCGCGGCACGAATGATGTGGTCGACGCGCACGCCACGGGTCAGGCCGAACAGCGCCCCACGGGCGTAAGGGTCCCAGTACGGCGCGCCGAGGCCGGTGAAGGCTGGCACCAGGTACACGCCGTTGCTGTCCTTGACCTTGTTGGCGAAGTATTCGGTGTCGTGGGCGTCGTTGATGACCTTCAACTCATCGCGCAGCCATTGGACGGTGGAGCCGCCGTTGAACACCGCCCCTTCCAATGCATAGGCGACTTCGCCGCGTGGGCCGCAAGCGATGGTGGTGAGCATGCCGTGGTTGGATTTCACGGCTTTGTCACCGGTGTTCATCAGCAGGAAGCAACCGGTGCCGTAGGTGTTTTTCGCTTGGCCGGATTCGACGCACATCTGCCCGAACAGGGCGGCCTGCTGGTCGCCAGCGATACCACCGATGGCGATGCCGCTTTTGGTGTGGCCGTAAATTTCCGAAGAGGACTTCACCTGCGGCAACATTTCCCGGGGGATGTCCAGCAACTCCAGCATCTTCGCATCCCACTCCAGGGTGTGGATGTTGAAGAGCATCGTGCGCGAGGCGTTGGTGTAGTCAGTGACGTGCACCTTGCCGCCGGTAAATTTCCAGATCAGCCAGCTGTCGACAGTGCCGAACAGCAGCTCACCGTTGCGCGCGCGCTCGCGGCTGCCCTCGACGTTGTCGAGAATCCACTTGAGCTTGGTGCCGGAAAAGTACGGGTCGGTAACCAGTCCCGTGGTTTCGCTGATGTATTGCTCATGGCCATCGCGCTTGAGCTGTTGGCAGATTTCGGTACTGCGCCGACATTGCCAGACGATCGCGTTGTAGATCGGGCGGCCGGTATTCTTGTCCCAGACCACCGTGGTTTCACGCTGGTTGGTGATGCCGATGGCTGCGACCTGATCGTGATGCAGGCCAGCTTGCGCCAGGGCCTCGACCATCACCGCGCTTTGGGTGGCGAAGATTTCCATCGGATCGTGTTCGACCCAGCCGGCTTGTGGATAATGCTGCGCGAACTCGCGCTGTGCGGTGCAGACCACGTTGGCGTCACGGTCGAAAATGATCGCGCGCGAGCTGGTCGTACCCTGATCGAGGGCAATGATGTAATTCTTGTTCTGAGTGTCGGTCATGTCGATTGCCTTGGACGAAAAAGGGAAGTGAGGTCTGGCGCGCGAGCAAACGGGCAGGTTTCGCGCGCCAACGCTATCAGGAAATTCTGGGCTTGCCGTCAATGGCCGGTGTTGCATCCTGTGTAGCAGGCGCGGCGCCAGGCAAGTGACGGGCAATCAAGCCGCGGTAGGCGGCAGCACCCAGGCAGGCACCGACAATCGGCGCAAAAACCGGAATCAGGAAGTACGGGATATCGCGGCCGCCAGTGAAGGAAATTTCACCCCAGCCAGCGAAGAAAGTCATCAGTTTAGGACCGAAGTCCCGTGCCGGGTTCATCGCAAAACCGGTCAGCGGGCCCATGGAACTACCAATCACCGCAATCAGCAGACCGATCAGTATCGGCGCCAGCGGGCCGTTGGGCAGGCCATTGTTATCGTCGGTCAGCGACATGATCACGCCCATCAGGATGGCGGTGATGATCACTTCGACAAGGAACGCCTGGGCCGTGGACAAGCCTGGATTGGGGAAGGTGGAGAACACCGACGCCAATTCGAGGCTGGCCGCACTGCCGCGAACCATTTGGTGAGTTTGTTCGAAATCGAAGAATAGATTGCTGTATAGCGTGTACACCAGTAATGCGCCGCAAAAGGCACCCGCCACCTGGGCGACGATGTAGAAAGGCAGTTTGCGCTTTTCGAAGTCGGCAAAAATGCTCAGTGCGATACTGACGGCAGGGTTCAGGTGAGCGCCGGAAACCCCGGCGGTCAAGTAGATCGCCATGCTCACGCCAATACCCCAGATAATGCTGATTTCCCAGAGGCCAAAGCTGGCACCCGCGACCTTGAGCGCGGCAACGCAGCCCGTACCAAAGAAGATCAGCAGCGCAGTGCCCAGGAACTCGGCCATGCATTGGCTCGACAGCGACGGTTGTTGTAAAGCAGTTGTCATTGAAACCTCATTTTTTTTCTTGTCTGGCGCTTTCATTTCATCATGGTCGAAGCGCGTTCTTCATTGAGGCAGGATCCCCATCCTGTTCCCGTTTTGCAGCTGGGTACTGCGGTAAGACATTTCATACAGTTTCAGAAACGAAAAAATATAGACAAGAAACGCTGATGTCAAAGGTCGAAAGTGAACCGCTGGTCACAAATAATCTATTAGTTCTGTGAATGATCGCGTCGGTGAGTGTGCAAAATCACATGGGCTTTTTTAAGGCAGTGCCGCAATAGAGCCTTTTGTGGGTCAATGTCTTAGAATCCGGCCGAGGATTTCTACCGCCACCCAGTCTGGAGCTGTCATGACACCCGCATTGGATTTGCTGAAAAAGGTTCGCGCCGAACACCGTGTGCACAGTTATGAACATGACCCGAAGGCCGCTTCCTATGGGCTGGAAGCGGCGGAGAAGCTCGGACTGGACCCGGCGCAAGTGTTCAAGACCTTGCTGGCGGCCAGTGAGAAAGGCGAATTGCTGGTTGCGGTGGTGCCCGTCGGCGGAAGCCTGGACTTGAAGGGCCTGGCCCATGCGGCCAAGGTGAAGAAGGTCGAAATGGCCGACCCTGCGGCGGCGCAACGCTCCACCGGTTATCTACTGGGCGGTATTAGCCCGCTGGGACAGAAGAAGCGCTTGCGGACCTTTATCGACAGTTCGGCCCAGCCGTTGGCGAGCATTTTTGTCAGTGCGGGACGGCGGGGGTTGGAGGTCGAACTGGCACCGGCGGTGCTGGCGGAGCACACCCAGGCAACATTCGCCGATATAGGCCGAGCTTGAACTTGGGTTGAAAACGAAAAGATCGCAGCCTGCGGCAGCTCCTACAGGGAGCGCATTCCAATGTAGGAGCTGCCGCAGGCTGCGATCTTTTGCTGTTGATCAGTGCGCGGTGCTGTGGCGCCGCACGCCTGAATCAACGGTTGGAATCTGCGCCGCCATGCTGCCGGAGGCCTGGAACAGCACCAGGTGTTCCGCCGCCACACGAATGCCGACTTCTGCGCCGATCTGATGATCGACATGGCTCGGGAAAATCGATTCCAGTTGTGCGCCGGTCAGCATTTGCAGGCGGTAAAGCGTCGAGGCACCCTGGAAAGACTTGCCGACGATCCGCGCCTTCAATGCACTGTCTGGCGCATAGACGATATCGTCCGGACGCAGCAATACATCCACCGCACCGCCGACCGGCCAGGTGTAGGCGCGGTTACCGCGCAATTCACCGAGTTCCGTCTGCACCGACTCCGGGCTGCTCAACTGGCCGCGAATGAAGTAACCCTGGCCGATGAAGCTGGCCACATAGGGTGTCAGTGGTTCGTGATAGAGGTTGTAGGGCGTATCCCATTGCTCAAGCCGGCCTTCCTTGAACACGCCGACGTGATCGCTGACCGCGAAGGCCTCTTCCTGGTCGTGGGTGACCAGGATCGCGCTGGTGCCACGGGCCTTGAGGATGTCGCGCACCTCGTGGCTGAGTTTGCGGCGCAATTCTCCGTCGAGGTTGGAGAACGGTTCGTCCAGCAGCAGCAATTGTGGTTCTGGCGCCAGGGCGCGAGCCAGGGCGACCCGTTGCTGCTGGCCACCGGAGAGCTCGTGGGGGTAACGCTTGCCGAGGTTTTTCAGGTTGACCAGTTCGAGCAACTCTTCGGTGACGCGATCCTTGTTCGGATGTTTGCGAATGCCGAAGGCGATGTTGTCAGCCACGCTCAAATGCGGAAACAGGGCGTAGTCCTGGAACACCATGCCGATGCGACGTTTCTCGGGTGCGAGGGTGAAACCGGCACTGGAGATGGTCTCGCCAGCCAGCTGGATGTCACCTTCGTGCACCGGTTCGAAGCCGGCGATGGCGCGCAGGGTGGTGGTCTTGCCGCAGCCCGAGGAGCCCAGCAGGCAGCCGATGTCACCGGCGTTCAAATGCAGGTTGAGGTTTTGCACCACGCGCTGGTCTTGATAGCCGCAGGCGAGGTTGCGCAGGTTAAGCAGTAATGGCTGGCTCATGCGTGGTGGTACGCCGCTTCGACCAGAAACTCGAGCAGGGCCTTTTGTGCGTGAAGCCGGTTTTCAGCCTGGTCCCATGCCACCGAGCGCGGGTCGTCGAGCAGGTCGAGGCTGATCTCTTCGCCGCGGTGGGCCGGCAAGCAATGCATGAACAGTACGTCCGGGGCGGCCAGGTCGAGCAGGGCACGGTTGACCTGGTATGGAGCAAACAGCTGCAGGCGCTTGGCAGTTTCTTCTTCCTGGCCCATGGAGGTCCAGACGTCAGTGCTCACCAGATGCGCACCGCGCACGGCGTCCTGGGGATCACGAACGATGGTCACCCGATCGCCGGCCTTGGCCACGAATTCGGGATTGGGTTCGTAACCTTCCGGGCAGGCGATGCGCAACTGGAAGTCGAACTGGATCGCCGCTTCTATATAACTGTTGCACATGTTGTTGCCGTCACCGATCCAGGCAACGGTCTTGCCCTGGATGGAGCCACGGTGCTCGAGGAACGTCTGCATGTCGGCCAGCAACTGGCACGGGTGCAGGTCGTCGGACAGGCCGTTGATCACCGGCACACGGGAGTTGGCGGCGAATTCGGTCAAGTTGCTGTGGGCAAAGGTGCGGATCATCACGGCGTCGAGCATGCTCGACATGACGATCGCGCAGTCGCCGATCGGTTCGCCACGGCCCAGTTGGGTGTCGCGCGGCGACAGGAAGATCGCCTGGCCACCGAGCTGGATCATGCCGGCTTCGAACGAAATTCGGGTGCGGGTCGAGGACTTTTCGAAAATCATCCCGAGCACGCGGTTTTTCAAAGGCTCGAACAGTACACCGCGGTTACGCAGGTCTTTGAGCTCAACGCCTCGACGGATCACGCTGACCAGCTCTTGGGGCGTGCAATCCATCAGGGAGAGAAAGTGCCTTGCGCTCATCATTGACTACCTTTTTGCTACAAACCGCAGATGCTCAAAGCCTTGTTTAACGGAACAACGGGCGAGACCTGCGGCGTAAGCCGCACGGGGCGACGAAATAGGGGAAGGCGCGATCTTATAATTAAATGTCGCGTCTTACCAATAGGGCTACGGTTTTTAGGGGATTTCAGAGGGGCTATCGGTGGACCGCAATAGCGCTTTTGAAGCCTGTTTCCTGACTGCAGCCAGGCATTTGTACACCGGGGCCTTGGAACTTGGCAATCCAGAGGGGCGGGGATGGCGAACAGACAGTCGGTTTTCGGCCGGTGGTTCGTGGCCTTGGTGCCGGGCGCAGCCGATCTGAAATACTTGCGAATGCAAAGTGCTGGGTTATAACTAATTCACGAGTGACGCAGGAAGCTCAGCGATGGAATCGAAAGAACAGCAGCTTATGGAATTGCTCGGCCTCACGGCACGCTCCCTGACTCACCTGACCGCCTCCATGACATCGATGTCTTTCGAACTGCTGCGCAGCGACGACCAGGTCACACGCGACGCAGGACGGCGCATGATCGATCGCATGGTCACCATCAGTGCCGGGCTTGACGAACACTGGCGCCTGATTGGCGAGCTGACCGGTGTGCACGCAGCCCAAGGGCCGGTCGAAACCCTCCAGGAAATCCAGTTGCAGGCGCCGCCGAGGTTGCCTTCGAGCTGATGGCTTGCGGTTATCGGCAGGCCTGATAACCACCGATTCACAAGATGAACGTCGCTGGCGCGCTGGAGGGGCAGGCACCATAGTTTTGTTTCCGCGGTCGCTATTGCCCGCCCAGAACAAGACAGAGACTGGCCATGACCAAGACTCTCCATCACCGTGCGTGCCATTTGTGTGAAGCCATTTGCGGGCTGACCATCGAAACCACCGAGCTCGAGGGCAACCTGCAGATCACCTCGATCAAGGGCGACCCCCAGGACAGCTTCAGCCGTGGGCACATCTGCCCCAAAGCGGTTGCCCTGCAAGACATCCAGAACGATCCGGATCGCCTGCATCAGCCAATGCGACGGGTGGGCAGCGAGTGGCAACCCATCGAATGGGACGACGCCTTCAACCTGGTCGCCGAACGCCTGGCCGCGATTCAGGAGCGCCACGGGCAGAATGCGGTGGCGGTCTATCAAGGCAACCCCAGCGTGCACAACTATGGGTTGATGACCCACAGCAATTACTTCCTTGGCTTGCTGAAAACCCGTAACCGGTATTCCGCGACGTCGGTCGACCAGTTGCCCCATCACCTGACCAGTCACTTGATGTATGGCCACGGTTTGCTGTTGCCGATACCGGACATCGACCACACCGACTTCATGTTGATCCTGGGCGGCAACCCGCTGGCCTCCAACGGCAGCATCATGACCGTGCCCGACGTGGAAAAACGCTTGAAGGCGATCCAGGCCCGAGGCGGCAAGGTCGTGGTGGTCGATCCGCGTCGCAGCGAAACGGCGGCAATCGCCGACCAGCATCTGTTCGTGCGCCCCGGTGGCGATGCGGCGCTGCTGTTCGGTCTGCTGCATACCCTGTTCGCCGAAGGCCTGACCCGCGACAGTCATTTGCCAGTGGACGGTCTGGACCAGGTGCGCGAAGCCGTGACCGGTTTCTCCGCCGACGTCATGAGTCCATTGTGTGCGGTGCCGGCGGAGCGGATCCGCCAATTGGCACGGGATTTTGCCGCCGCACCCACGGCGGTTTGCTACGGACGCATGGGCGTCTCGACCCAGGCATTCGGCACCCTGTGCCATTGGCTGGTGCAGTTGATCAACCTGGTTACCGGCAACCTCGACCGCGTCGGCGGTGCCTTGTGCACGGAACCGGCGGTGGACCTGGTGGCTTCGACGTCGGGCGGGCACTTCAATGTGTGGCAGAGTCGGGTGTCCGGGCGCCCGGAGTACGGTGGCGAACTGCCGGTGTCGGCGCTGGCCGAAGAGATGCTCACCGAAGGCGAAGGGCAGGTCCGTGCATTGATCACCGTGGCGGGCAACCCGGTGCTGTCCACGCCGAATGGACGCCAGCTCGAGCAGGCGCTGGACGGCCTGGAGTTCATGGTCAGTGTCGACCTGTACATCAATGAAACCACGCGTTATGCCGACCTGATCCTGCCGTCTACTTCTGCGCTGGAAAACGATCATTACGACACCACCTTCAATATGTTTGCGGTGCGCAATGTCAGCCGCTTCAACCGCGCCATCCTGCCCAAGCCCGAGGGTGCATTGCACGACTGGGAGATTTTCGTCGGGTTGGCCCAGGCGTTTGCAGCGAAGACCGGCAAGGAGTTGAAGCCCACTATCGCCCCGGCGCAGATGATCGACCGTGGTTTGCGCATGGGACTGTACGGCGACGCGTCGCCGCACAAGCTGTCGCTGGCAACCCTGTTCGATCATCCCCATGGGGTTGACCTGGGCGCACTGAAGCCCAATCTGGTGCCACGCCTGAAAACCGCCAATCAGCGAATCCAGGCTGCCCCCGCCGCAATCCTCGCCGACCTGGCGCGTTTCGCGACATTGCAGGCGCCGACCAGCGATGAGTTGTTGATGATCGGTCGGCGACATGTGCGCAGCAATAACTCATGGATGCACAACTATCACCGTCTGGTGAAGGGCAAGCCGCGTCATCAGCTGTTGATGCACCCGGATGATCTGGCGAGTCGCAAATTAAGCGACGGGCAGAAGGTGCGGGTCAGTTCGCGGGTCGGGGTGATCGAAGTGGAAGTGTTGGCCAGCCTGGATATGATGAAAGGTGTGGTCAGTCTTCCACACGGTTGGGGCCATGCCCGGCCAGGTGTGCAAATGAGCATCGCCAGTGGTCAGCCGGGTTCCAGCGCCAATGACCTGACCGACGAGTGTCAGCTCGACGAGTTGTCGGGTAATGCGGCGTTGAACGGTGTGCCAGTGACCGTGGTAGCGGCCTGATCGCATCAGACGGAGAGACCGAGCAGGGCGCTCGGCTTTCCGTTACAATGCGCCACCGTGCCGACCCATGAGTCGGAAAGTTCAGCCGAGGTGCTCCATGGATATCATCGAAACGATTAAAGAGCAGATTGCCAACAACACCATTCTGCTTTACATGAAAGGCTCGCCGAATGCCCCGCAGTGCGGCTTCTCCGCGAAAGCCGCGCAGGCCGTGATGGCGTGTGGCGAAAAATTTGCGTACGTGGATATCCTGCAGAACCCGGAAATCCGCGCCAACCTGCCTAAATACGCCAACTGGCCAACTTTCCCGCAATTGTGGGTAGCTGGCGAGCTGGTTGGCGGTAGCGACATCATGACTGAAATGTCCGCTGATGGTTCGTTGCAGGCGCTGATCAAGGACGCGGCTGCCAAAGCAGCGGCAGCCAAGACCGAAGCCTGATACACGGGCATCAAAAAAGGCCCTTCACGGCAAACCGTGAAGGGTTTTTTTTCGCCTGCCAATCCTGCCGTCCCTGCCATCCCTGCCATCCCAGTAGGAGCGAGCATGCTCGCGAAAAACCTGAGTGCTCCGCGGGGTGCCAGGTTTCCAACGTTATCGTTGACGACCATCGTCGGAACGCCGCCCGGAGCATGCTCGCTCCTACCTCCTACAGAGGGGAGGGTTGTTCTCTGGCGTTAAGCTGACTAAGATGTCAGAAAATTCATCCTATGATTGGATGAAAGGATGAATCCCATGTCAGATACTTCTCCGTTAATCAAGCGCTCCCTGGTCGATCAGGCCTTGGAGCAGTTGCGCTTGCGCATCAACCAGGGCGTCTGGGCGGTCGGTCAGCGTTTGCCCACCGAGCCCGAGTTGTCCGCAGAGCTGGGCATCAGCCGCAACACGGTGCGCGAAGCCATGCGCGTGCTGGCGTTTTCCGGGTTGATCGAGATCCGTCAGGGAGACGGCAGTTACCTGCGCGCGGTGGTCGATCCGCTGGACACCCTAAAGGCGTTGTCCCGCTGCTCACTCGAACAGGCCCGGGAGACACGGCACATCCTTGAAGTCGAGGCCATCGGCCTGGCCGCCATGCGCCGCACCGATGAAGACCTGGTGGCCTTGCGCGAGGCACTGGGCGTCAGCGGTACCCACTATCACGGCGATCTCGACACCTACATCGCCTGTGACCTGGTGTTCCACCGACGCCTGGTGGACGCCGCGCACAACCCGACGCTCAGTGAGCTGTATCGCTATTTCTCCAGCGTTGTCGGCGAACAATTGCGCCACTGCCTGAACATCACGCCCCGGCGCCAGGAGGTGTTCGACCTGCACGTCGAACTGCTTGATGCCGTGGAGCAACGCGACCCGGAGCGGGCCAAAGCCCTGTCGAGGCAGTTGATCAATGAACCTTGAAACCGAGAACGCCATGTCCAGCCAGCACACCGATGTCACTTCACCCAAGCGCACGGCAGAGCTGGAAGAGCTGCTGATCGACGCCGAGGCCGATGACGAGCAGGTCCAGCAAACCCAGCCAGTTCTGCGGCATCCGTGGTTGTTGCTGCTGGGCCTGATCCTGGTGGCTTTGAATCTGCGCCCGGCGCTGTCGAGCATGGCGCCGCTGCTGAGCGAGGTGTCGAAAAGCCTCGGCCTGTCGGCGGCCCAAGCCGGTTTGCTGACGACGTTGCCGGTACTGTGCCTCGGTTTGTTCGCTCCGCTGGCACCGGTGCTGGCGCGCCGCTTCGGGGCCGAGCGTGTGGTGTTGGGCATTCTCCTGACGCTGGCGGGGGGGATCATCCTGCGCAGTTCCTTCGGCGAAATCGGTCTGTTTGCCGGCAGTGTGCTGGCAGGTGCCAGCATCGGCGTGATCGGCGTGTTGCTGCCGGGCATCGTCAAGCGCGACTTCGCTAAACACGCCGGTACCATGACCGGTGTCTACACCATGGCCCTGTGCCTGGGCGCGGCAATGGCCGCGGGCGCCACGGTGCCGTTGAGTGAACACTTCGACAACAGCTGGAGCCTGGGCCTCGGGTTCTGGGTGATTCCAGCCTTGATCGCGGCGATGTTCTGGCTGCCACAAACCGGGCAGAAACACGGCGCGCATAACGTTGCCTATCGCGTGCGAGGATTGCTGCGCGACCCGTTGGCCTGGCAAGTCACCTTGTACATGGGCCTGCAATCGTCCCTGGCCTACATCGTGTTCGGCTGGTTGCCGTCGATCCTGATCGGTCGTGGCCTGAGCGCAACCCAGGCCGGGCTGGTGCTGTCGGGTTCGGTGATCGTTCAATTGATCAGCTCCCTTGCAGCGCCATGGCTGGCGACTCGCGGCAAGGACCAGCGCCTGGCGATCGTGATCGTCATGGCGCTGACCCTGGCAGGTTTGTTCGGTTGCCTGTACGCCCCGATCGAAGGCTTGTGGGGATGGGCGATTGTGCTGGGGCTGGGGCAGGGCGCCACGTTCAGCCTGGCATTGACCCTGATCGTATTGCGCTCGCGCGATTCCCACGTGGCGGCGAACCTGTCGAGCATGGCCCAGGGTTTCGGCTACACCCTGGCCTCCATGGGGCCATTCGCGGTCGGCATCGTGCACGACTGGACCGGCGGCTGGAACGCCGTGGGCTGGATCTTCGGGGTGATCGGCCTGGGTGCGATCATTGCCGGGCTGGGCGCCGGGCGTTCGCTTTACGTTCAGGTGGTCAGCGAAAAAGTCTGAATTCGCTCCTTGGCAGGACGAGCAAGCGGCATGAGTCCTTGCCCGGGGCATGAGTCCGGGCAAGGTGGGCTGCGGTGTTATGGATACTCGACTTCGAGGGTAATCGAGCCGTCGAGGGCGACATCGTTGGTCAGGTCGAGTGAGTCGGCGCGGGCAATCTGGGTGTATATCCGAAGGTCGGTTATCAGTTCCTTGATGGCGATCGGCGTGTACGGTCCACCGGTAGACCTGAATGCCGCGAGGGTACTAGGTGCCAGAAAGGCCGATTGAAACCAGGTGTTGCCATCGTCGTTAGACTGCAAAGGCTGCACCGGAACACCATCGGCCAGTGGAGCCCTGATTTGCACATCGACACTGCCGAGCTTCTGATTGCCGTTGATGTAACCCAGGCCGAACAAATTGCTACCTATACCGGAACCAATCCGGTTATCGATCGGTTTCAGCCTGAACGCAATGGCTGAACCGCAACTCACGGAGAGTTGCAAGGTCTTGTCAGGCAGGTTCGTGGATTTGTCCTGATTCAAGTCGTTGGACGAAATCGTCTTGTGGTCGACGACCCCGCCGCCAGACAAGGTCGGCGTGCACGCATTGGGGGTGATGGTACCGATGACCGTCAAATCGGTGCTGGGGGCTGCAAGCGCATAAGGCGCGATGCCGATCAATGCGGTGGCCGAGAGTGCTGCCAAGTATTTTTTCATTATGTGTTACTCACTTCTAGGGTTGTTGTCCCGGCTGGCCACGATGCTTGATTGCATTCGGGGCGCGTACCAGGTTGGGTGGTTTGCTACAGGTAAATAATCTCGATCGTCCCCGAGCCATCGAGGTCGATGGCGCTGCTCAAATCCAGGCTGTTGGTAGGGGCGATGACGGCGTTGACGGTGAGCCGGGTGCTGAGGTTCTGGATCAGTGCCGGGCCGGAATTTGCGGGGTTGTCGGTAAAACCCAGGTAGCTGTTTTTGCCGATGGCCATCGAGGTCGGGCCGGCCGTGCTCCATGCCATGCCGCCATTGGCGGAACCGGTTAGAAAGAGGCTGGCGAACGGGTCGGCGCTGGCGTCGACCGGGTCGAAGTTCAGCGAAAACGAACCGATCTTGCCGTTGCGGCTATCCGTCCCCAGGCCGTAGTCCGTTTCGTTGTTGGCTATCGCCGTACCCAAGCGGTTGTCATGCATGAGCATGGCGAACGTAGTCGGTGCATCGCAGCGCACGTTCAACGTCAGGGATCGCGCAGGCAGACGCGTGCTTTGGGTCGCGTTCAGGTCGTTTACCGACAGCGTGCCAAAGTCGACCAGCCCACCGTTGGATAGCGCCGGTTCGCAGGCCGCCGGTGCGAATCGGGCGCGCAAGGTCGCCTGTTGGCGACGTCCGATGCTAGTCGCGTCGAACTCCCCCGTGGTTTCCCAGGTGACTGCATCACGCACCTGTTGACCTTGCTCTTGTACCCAGGCGGTCAGCTCGAGCTGCGCCGTGAAATGGCGGCCCTGCGCGGGCACACCTGCCTGTACCGGAACGATCCCGTGCGCCGGTCGCCAGATCAGGTTCGATGCCGTCATCACGGGTGCCTGACCGACACCGGCAATCAAACCGATCTCGACTGACCGACCATCAAGCGCTGCGTCGCGAACACGGATCTGGTAGCTGCCGCGTTCGGCAAAGCGAAAGCGTTCGGCCGTTGTCGCCATGGCCCGGTAAAACACGCTCATGTCGACCGGTTGCGAACAGCTCAGGCTCAGGCCGAGGCGACGCTCACCCAAGGATCGCTCAGGACTGGCATCGGGGCGTATCGCCCGATTCATCAGACCGTAATCAAGCAGCGGTTGACTCAGGTTGAACTGACAGTCATCAGTGGATGCCCGGGCGACCGGCATGAGCCCGCTCAGTACCGCAAAGACGAGGCCCGGCAGCCAATAGCGCAACAGGTTCATATCATCACCCTCAAAGAGCCCCGCACTGGGCGGGTGCTGTTTCGTAATAGGCGCTGGGATCGGCGTCCTCCGGCAGTGTGAAACGCAGTTCACAACGTTCCATCCCCGGCGCGCTGATCCACAGCGCACGGGTGTCGAGGACGTTGGGCAGGAACACCAGGCCGCCGTCCTGCACCAGGGTGACGAACTCACCCTCCCCGGTATTCACAGCCGCGCCACGGGGTAGTGGCTCCCCGTTGTTGTTAGTCACTTTGAGCAAGGCGCGCCGTGTCAGGCTGATGCCGAACTCAACGTTGTCGACGGCACCGCGACCGGCCGAAATCACCGCGAGCCCGTTGTTGATGTCGGCGTTGCGCGGCAGGGTTCTGGTGTCCACTTCCACCGCGCTGCGACCGTAGGCCACCACTTGCGGGACCACCGCCCGGCCTTGCCAGTCGGTCCAGACCGGGCCGCTGGGCGTCGTCACTTTGATCGCGCCCATATTGCCCACCGAAAGCAGCGCGAAGGTGTCGCTCACCTGATAGGGCGACAGCGTCACGCCACCGCCGTGCAGCACGGCCCCGCCCCGGGCACCGATCTGATAACTGTCACGCTCGGCATCAGTGCGGGTGTAGTTCAGGTCCAGTTGGGTGTAGCGCGGCAGCAAGGAAACCCCCGCGTGCGATTGCACCTGCCGGTCTCGTGTGTCGTGCTCGACGCCGACCCGATACGCCAATTGATCGTTGATCTGTTCACTCACGCCCACGCCGCTGCGGTACTCGCCGCCCGTGCTGCGCGCCCAGGTGCGTGCCCGGCGGTTCTGGCCCAACGGGATGCTCAGGTTCACATATACGCTGTCGTCGCTGCGGTTGGCGCCACTGACCTGCCACTCAGCCGTAGCCGAGATCGATACACCGCCGATGTTGGTCCCCCAGGAGGCGAGCGCGCGGCTGCTGCTGTCACCGTCGAACGTGCCAGAACGACTGAAGCCGGCACTGAATGCGCCGAGCCAGGGATGGGACCAGGACAGCGCAGCGCTTTGCTGGTCGCGGTAACGGGAATTACGCTGGTCACTGGTGCTATCGAACACTGCGTCTTCCAGTTCCCGGTAACCCGGGGTCCGGTAAGAGCCGCCGGCATTGAGTGACCACTGCTCGCTCAAAAGGTGTGAGGCGCTCAGGTCGATCTGAAGCCCTTTACCGGGTTGTTGGCCGCTGGCGTTGGCACCTGTCAACGTGGCTTGAATCTGGGTGACAGGTGAGGGTAACAGCGCGATGCCGGCACCCGCCGCGCGGTACTCGTCGGCGCCGGTAATGCCGACGCTCAGCAGGGCTTGTGCACCGAGTGCACCGCTCCAGCCGCTACTGATCAACCAGGGATCGCCACCTTCTTCGTCGCCGGTATTGCGCACCCTGCCAGCCGCCAGCGAGTAACCCGGAGCCGGTAAACCGATGCCGAGCATCGCGGCAGGAACGGTGAAGCGGCGCTCGCTGCCATCAGCCTCCTTGACCGTGACTTCCACATCGGAGCGGCTGTTGAGGCGACGTACATTGGTCAACGCAAACGGTCCGGCGGGCACCACCGTGGAGTGGATCAACGCGCCGTTCTGGCGGATTTCGACCTGCGCCTGACTGTTGGCAATGCCTTCGATGACCGCGCTTTGTCCTTCGACCTGCAGTGCCTGTTCGTTCAGTACTTGCACGCCGGTGATCTGCGCACCGGCCAGCACCGGGTTGTAGAGATTGATCTGGCCCGCCTGCAGCACCGCTTCCTGGCTGGCGAATGTGCGCTGGGCGTACGCCGCAATGTGCGTCGTGCGGGAGATATCGTCCTGCCAGGTCTGAATCTGTCGGCTGCGCACGATCCAGTCACCGGCATTGAAACCCAACTCGGTGCTGGCCGAGGCGTAGCGGCTCGAATCATCGCCGTATCGGCTGTGCAGACCGGTTACGTCGTAATTGAGCAGGCCAGCGATGCCGCCGGTTTGATAGCCGGACACATCTCGAAGAACCGGGCGCAGTGCGTCGCCGGGCACGATCAATGACAGGGCAAGATTGGCCGGGTCCTGATCGACGACGGTTTGCGGCCAGGTGCCGAGCACATCGTGACACGGGGTGTCGTTTGCAGGTTGTGCGTCCACCAACTGTTCAGGCACACCCAGGTTCGCCGCGTCGAGCAAGTCGCGATCAAAGCACAACGTCCCGTCGCGATTGAACCGGACGTCGACCCGACCCTGACGCTGGCCATTGACCGACAACGTGACCGGATGCCGCCCTGCGGGGAAGCTCGGTGCCGCCAGCAACAGCGTCGCCAGCGCCGGATCGATACCGCGTTGCTGCAGGGTGTTTTTATCGAACGATGCCGGCGACGGCACGTCGGCTCGAGCATCGAGCGCCATCAGCACAATAGCTAGCAGCAACACTGCTTTCATCCACAGCCGGCAGGCGTGAGGATGAGCAATCAACCGAATCGCGGGCATGGCTTCGCCGTCACGGTAAATCATCACTGTGTTCATGGGTTTCACTTGGTTTATGCGCGCGTGCCGGCCGATTGCACTGTGGCCTCAGTCACGCTCGGATTCCACTTCACTGAAAACAAGGCGCTCACTGTTCCTTTGTGGCGTCCTGGGTCGCTGCAATCGTCAGGAGCTGATCGGCGCGTCATAGAGCGGTACCGCAAAACCGTAGACGGTGGCCGGTTGAAAGCGCACATGCGTGGCAGTCCCGGCTGGTACCGAAACGCTAATGTGCTCACCGGGCAACACGTAGGTCTTGGGCAACATCGCACTGCCCGCCGAAGGCAGCAGATGTACCTGCTGGCCCAGACGGACCACGTAGGGAGTGTCATTGCGCACGGTCAGTTGATCGCCATTTAGTGACCATTGAAGATCAGTCCATGGGGTGCGATTAGGCGCCAGGCCCTTAGGGTGCAGAATCACCGGCAGGTTCTGGCGCACCGTCACCCCTACACGGGCCTGTCCAGCTTCGGCGGCGGGTTTGCCTTGCGGTATGCCTTCAAAGATCACCCGCTTCAAACGCTGGGTGAGCAAGGGTTTTTCCGATTGCAGAATAAAGCGCACCAACTGGGTCTTCGACGCTTCAACCCGGGCCAGCGGTGGTGTCACAAACACCAGCGATTCAGGGTCTTCGGCAATGTTTTCGAGAGTGACGTGCATCAACGCCAGAGTGGTATCAGTGTTGGTCACTGTAACGGACGCCTCGCCATCGGCCTCATTGATGATGACCACGGAAGTGTTCGGGACCATCCCGTCAGCTTGGGCGTAAACGGTCATCAAGAGCGGGAGTAAGCCAGCGCTGGCGTGGATCAGAAGGCGCACGAAAGCAGAAAACATCGTCATGACGTGTCTCGTTGAATGATCAAAAAAAGGGTGCTGGCGTGACACGGGTTGCTGGTGTCAGCGCTCCAGGCTGATATTGCGCAGCACGCGGTCTGTCAGTAATCCAGTTGCACGGTGATATGGCCGTCGATGGGGATTTCATCGGTCAGAGTCAGGTCGCTGGCACGCACGATAATGGTGAATGCCGTCAGCCTTGCATGCAGGTCTTTTATGGCGATCGGTGTGTCAGGTGCATTCATCGCCGCAAACGAAGTCTTGCCGGCATGTCCCAGGTAGGGCGACGCTCGCCAACTGACACCATCGTCCCGGGACGAGATGGTTTTTACCGCGGCTTTGTCGGCAATCGCGTCAAACAGACCAAGGGCTACACTGCCCAGTTTTTCGTCATCATTAACGATCCCCAGCCCGTGCTGGCTCGGGCTGATGGCAGAAGATCCGCTGCGGTTATCCATCGTGGTCAGGGTAAACAGGGTGGCCGCCTCGCAGTTCACGTCGAGGTAGAGCGTGCCGTTTTCCAGCCGGGTGGGCTGGTCCGGATGCAGGTCCTTCATCCCCACCCTGCCGTGCTCGACGATACCGCCGCTTGAGAGACTGGGCTTACAGGCACTGGGAGTGATCATGCCGGTGACACTCAAGTCGGTGTTGGACCTGGCCAAAGCGGACGGAGCGCCTGTCAGCAGCAAGACTGCGGCCAGCAACGATAAAGGTGTGTTCATGCGTTGGCTCTTCCTTGAAGGAGGTTGTCAGTCATTACCCTGGGTGGGCAGGAGGCAATCTATAGGTCGGGGTAGACGGAAGGAATGCAACTAATACGAAAACGCGGCGTTCGGAGCACGAAGGATGACGACGGACTACAACTCGTCATGGTTCGCTGTATTGTCTGTAGTCTTTTGGCGTGGGTGACGTAGCTTAAAAAAGTAGGGGGCGTCTGTTTGTTTTGTAAGAGAAAGGACAAAACCCCGAAGGCATTGAGTGTCGCTGTTTTACTGATGAGATTGGTTGTTGTAGTGGCCAGTGGACAGCGCTATTTTTCGCGCATTCCAGTCACCTCACAGGAAAACTACGACCATGCGCGTCATCATCGCTGACGACCATCCCGTCGTTCGTATCGGCTTGCGGATGCTCATCGATTCAAGCACAACCTGCGTGGTTGTCGGTGAAGCCGACGGCCCCGACAGCCTGCTGAGTCTTCTTTCCACACTACCTTGTGATCTGCTGATCACAGACTTCTGCATGCCGGGCGACGGGCAGGCCGATGGCCTGAAGATGCTGAGCAGGGTGCGCCGGCACTACCCGGCGCTGCCGATCATTTTGGTCACCATGTTTGCCAACGTCGCGACACTGAGGTCGGCCTTCGCTGAAGGTGCGACGGCCATCGTTGCTAAAGGCGCGTCGGCGACGGAGCTGCCCGACGCGATCAAATCGGTGAGTCAGGGACGGCGGTTTATCAGCGAGTCCCTGCGCGCCGAACTGACCGAGGCCGGCACCGGGGACTCGTCCCCGTTACCGTCACTGTCGGCCAAAGAACATGAAGTGGTGAGAATGCTCGCCAGCGGCATGACCGTCAGCGAGATTGCTTGTTACTTCAAACGCAGCGTGTCGACGATCAGTAAACAGAAAAGCATGGCCATGCAGAGGCTGGGCATTTCCACGGACGTGGATCTGTTTGCTTATGCCCGTGACAGTGGCATGGTGCATTAGCGTGCCAGAGGGTATTCCCACCACGAATGTCGATAGTGTTCGGCGGCTTTGCAGACTATCTTGCTGGCAATCCTTTATTCGTACGGAGCCTGCCCATGAGTGATGCCCATCGCGCATTGATCACCCAGTTCTACCAAGCCTTCCAGCGGCTGGACGCCGAGGCCATGAGCGCCTGCTATACCGATGACGTGGTGTTCAGTGATCCGGCGTTCGGCGAGCTTCGCGGGCGCGATGCTGGCGACATGTGGCGCATGCTCACGACCCGGGCCAGGGATTTCTCCCTGACCTTCGATAGCGTTCACGCCGATGAGCACACGGGCACCGCGCATTGGGTCGCGACGTACCTGTTCAGCCAGACCGGCAACACCGTGGTCAACGACATCCAGGCACGATTCGTCTTCCGTGACGGCAAGATCTGCGAACACCACGACCGTTTCGATCTGTGGGCCTGGTCCCGCCAGGCATTGGGTTTCAAAGGCCTGATCCTGGGCTGGACGCCATTGGTAGGGAACGCCGTTCGGGCACAGGCCCTGAAGGGGCTGAAGGCATGGCAGGCCAGTCGCTGATAAGATCGCGGCTTGTTTCCTTTCAAGTTTTGATTGTGCCGTGACCACCCTCAGCGAAAATTCTCTCGACGCCAATGCACCGGTGAGTAAACCCTGGTTCGTCTACCTCGTGCGCGCGGCCAATGGCGCGCTCTACTGCGGGATCAGCGACGATCCGGTACGCCGCTTTGCCACTCACCAGAGCGGCAAGGGCGCGCGCTTCTTTCTTTCCAGCCCGGCCGTGGCGCTGGTCTATACCGAACTCTGCCGCGATAAAAGCGAAGCGCTGCGCCAGGAACGGCTGATCAAGAAACTCAGGAAAAGCGCCAAGGAATGCCTGGTGGCGAGCTTTGCTGCCGGCTTATCAATCTGACTGATAAGTTCCCATCAGGCATATCGGTGTGATGCTTATGGATTGCGCGCTAAGCTGCGGATTCCTTACCCGTGCGGCGGAGCCGAGCATGTCCGAGTTGATTCTTCATCATTACCCGACTTCCCCTTTTTCTGAAAAGGCCCGCTTGCTGCTGGGCTTCAAGGGGCTGTCCTGGCGCTCGGTGAACATTTCGCCGGTGATGCCAAAGCCTGACCTGACGGCCCTGACCGGAGGCTATCGCAAAACCCCGGTGTTGCAGGTTGGCGCCGATATTTATTGCGACACTTCGTTGATTGCCCGCCGCCTGGAACAGGAAAAGGCCTTGCCGGCGTTCTTCCCCGAAGGCCAGGAAATGATCGCGGCCTCCTTCGCCGCGTGGGCCGATTCGGTGGTGTTCCAGCATGCAGTCAGCCTGGTGTTTCAGCCGGAATCGGTAGCTGTGCGCTTTGGCAATATGCCGCCGGAAGCGATCAAGGCATTCATCGCCGACCGCGCCGCGTTGTTCAGCGGTGGCAGTGCTACACGCTTGTCCGCCGAGCAGGCCAAACACCAATGGCCGACGATCATGGCGCGCCTGGAGCAGCAGCTGCAGCGCGAGGAGGGCGATTATCTGTTTGGCGAGCCGTCGATTGCCGACTTCGCAATGGCTCATCCGCTGTGGTTCCTCAAGGCAACCGCCGTGACTTCACCGTTTGTGGATAGCTATCCGGCGGTGTCGGCCTGGTTGGCGCGGGTGCTCGGTTTCGGTCACGGTGCGCCGAGCGAGATGACTTCCGGACAAGCCCTGGAGGTGGCGCGCAATGCCACGCCGGTTGATCTGCCGGACGAGCAGTTTGCCGATCCGAACGGGTTCCAGCCCGGTCAGCAGGTGGTAATCGCCGCGACTGACTATGGTGTTGATCCAGTAGCGGGGGAGCTGCTTTTCGCCGGTCGCGAGGAATTGATTCTGCGTCGTAAAGACGAGCGCGGCGGTTGGGTGCATGTGCATTTTCCGCGGTTCGGGTTTCGCATCGAGGCCTGCTAAAAGCGAAAGATCGCAGCCTGCGGCAGCTCCTACAGGGGATCGATGTACACCCTGTAGGAGCTGCCGCAGGCTGCGATCTTTTGACCTTTAAATCATTTCAACGCCGCCAGAATCGCATCCGGGTCATACCCGCGAATCAACGTCCCGTTGACATCGATGATCGGAATCCCGCCGCCGCCCAGCGCCTGGTAAGCCTTGCGCGCTTCGTCATCCTTCTCGATATCGAATTCCTTGTAGGGAATGCCTTTCTGATCGAGAAAACGCCGGGTCAGCTTGCAGTAGCCGCACCACTCGGTGGCGTAAAGCACGACGTTGGCCTTGGCCTGGGTCTGCTCGGGCACTACTTGCGACGGGTTGAACACCCGCTCGATCTTGCCCCAATGCTGATAGACCACGACCACCAGCAGGATCAGCAGGCATTTCTTCAATACGCTACCGAGCATCAGTTGCGGCGCTTGAGCTGGTCGGTGAGCGACGTTGGCAGTCCCTTGATGATCAGCGTGCCGGCTTCTTCGTCGTACTCGATTTTCGAACCCAGCAGGTGCGCTTCGAAGCTGATGGACAGGCCTTCGGCGCGGCCGGTGAAACGGCGGAACTGGTTCAGGGTGCGTTTATCAGCCGGGATTTCTGGCGACAGGCCGTAGTCCTTGTTGCGGATATGGTCGTAGAAGGCTTTCGGGCGGTCCTCGTCGATCAGTTCCGATAACTCTTCCAGGCCCATCGGTTCGCCGAGCTTGGCCTGGCTGCTGGCGTAATCCACCAGGGTCTTGGTTTTCTCGCGCGCGTCGTCTTCGGGCAGGTCTTCGCTTTCGACGAAGTCACTGAAGGCCTTGAGCAGGGTTCGGGTTTCACCGGGGCCGTCAACGCCTTCCTGGCAACCGATGAAGTCGCGGAAATACTCCGAAACCTTTTTGCCATTCTTGCCTTTGATGAACGAAATGTACTGCTTGGACTGCTTGTTGTTCTGCCACTCCGACACGTTGATTCGCGCCGCCAGGTGCAACTGGCCCAGGTCCAGGTGACGGGAGGGGGTCACGTCCAGTTGTTCGGTCACCGCGACGCCTTCACTGTGGTGCAGCAGGGCGATCGCCAGGTAATCGGTCATGCCTTGCTGATAGTGGGCGAACAGCACGTGGCCGCCGACCGAGAGGTTGGACTCTTCCATGAGTTTTTGCAGGTGTTCCACCGCCACGCGGCTGAAGGCGGTGAAGTCTTTGCCGCCATCGAAGTACTCCTTCAGCCAGCCGCTGAACGGATGCGCCCCGGATTCGGCATGGAAGAAACCCCAGGCCTTGCCTTGTCTGGCGTTATAACTTTCGTTGAGGTCGGCAAGCATGTTCTCGATGGCGCTGGACTCGGCCAGCTCGGAGTCCCGAGCGTGCAGAACTGCAGGTGTGCCGTCGGGTTTTTTGTCGATCAGGTGGACGATGCAATGACGGATCGGCATGGGCTTCTCGGCTGAAGGAAGACGGGAGGGCGTGCTCCCCGAAAAAGCGCCCAGTGTACCGCAACCACTGGTTTTGGCGCGGTGCGAACGGCAATTGCGGGGCGACCGGTGGTGCTTATGCGTTTTTTTGCCGATTTAGAGCAATAAAGCTGACCAATTGGGTAGCTAGAGGCGGATATTTCCCCGCCTCTGTGCTAGTTTTGCGCGGTCTTACGCGTAGTCACTGCGTTAAGCGTGCATTCAGCATTTGTCAGGTCGAACCAAACCCTGATTTCGGAATCTATAACCCCGATCCCGTGGTTATTTGGCCGAGGGTGCCGGATCCAAAAGATCGGGCTCGATGGCTGACACTGCACTCTGCAATCCATATGAATTTGATAGGGAAGGAACACTACATGGCTCTTACTAAAGACCAACTGATCGCCGACATCGCTGAAGCTATCGACGCGCCAAAAACCACCGCGCGTAACGCTCTGGACCAACTGGGCCAAATCGTTGCCGATCAGCTGGAAAACGGCGGCGAAATCACTCTGCCAGGTATCGGCAAACTGAAAGTGACTGAGCGTCCTGCCCGTACTGGCCGTAACCCTTCGACTGGCGCCGCCATCGAAATCGCTGCCAAGAAAGTGATCAAGCTGGTTGTGGCTAAAGGCCTGACCGACGCTGTTAACAAGTAAGACTTGTTAAAAAAAACCGTGCGCCGGAGTGATCCGGGCACGGTTTTTTTGTGTCTGCGATTCTGAGGCGGATTATGGAGTAATGACGAAATCCGTTGGAGAGACTGCAAAGAAGATATTGTCCTCGCAGCTCACAGAGAGGCGAGCCTTTACTGTGTTCACAAGAGGAAGTTTTACCGCTGCACTCCCATTGTTTAACCGCTTGGTAACCAAAGGCTCCTTCAGAAAGTTATGACCACCGTCGATTGACAGATGCACGGCAACTCGAAGACAACTGATGGGTTGAACATCTGTCCCGGCCACGTTCCAGGCAATGTCATAGATTTCGCCTGCTTTCCAGTTCACGGAGCTGCTCGGTACTGTTACAGCAAACGCTGTACCTGTGTCCACAACCCCGACCTTGACGTTCGCTTTAGCAGTGGTTGGATGCACGGCCTGGTTATCCCGCACTGTCAGGTTGAAGTTCAAATCACGGGATTTTTTCGGATACAGGTCGCCAGGGGTGGGTAACTTTTCGTTCAATATTACCGGGAGAGAGGGGTAGGTTCGTTCATTCGATGACGATGGGAGTAGAGGTATAGAAAGATTTCCATATCCGGGATCATCTGTTATTTCGGTAGGTAGGGGCCCATTCATCGGGTCCCACGCGTACGTTAGTGCTGCGTTGGGGGCGCTGTGCAGCACTGTTGCTGACAATCTGAACGGAGTGTTAGCGGGAACACGCATATGAGGCATGGGCAAAGAGTCGTGATCGATCCATGGGGCGTTGACTGGATTTAATGCTTTGGTGGCACATTGACCACCGAGGGACTGTAGCCAAGCGTGCATTTCATCAAGGGACAAGGCATGGAAGTATGCATATCTTGGACTGCCGTATCCCATTATCTGATTACCCTCGAAAACATGTTGAGCGCCGAGTTTGTGCCCGAACTCGTGCACGGTGGTCTCAAAAAACTTCGGGGCGTTTACTGGGTCGTGGTGTCCTGAATCTCCGTAGGCCGTATGCTTTTTGGGCGCGGGAGTGCCTCCCTCAACAACGCAGGTGTTGCCTATTCCCCCCGCACTGCCGCCTTCATGTGGAGTGAACATGAAGCCAACATCATAGCTATTTGCACCTATCAACCGGTCCATCAGCTTTCTGTTTGACTCGTGCCAGGTAAAACCATCGTTGATGGGATCCAGCGCGGGGTCCGTCAAGATGAGTTTGTCATTTTCATCAGTCAGCGTGAAACTCACTCCCAAATCTCGTTCAAAAACCCGATTTACTCGATTGACCGTATTGACGACTGCGAACAGACCATCTTCGACGGTGCCACCAAAAGCTTGGGTGAATCCGCTGTTTGAAGTAATAGCCACTCGAAAGTTATAGAGAATATTTCCCCGGGGCACGCCATATGGCGGTGTGGCGGTGGATGGCTCGCTCTCTGAGTCGATTGACGGTTTTTCCGGTGGTATATCAAATTGACTGAAGCTGAAGTAACGGGCTGCCTTTTCACCCGTCGCCTGGGTATTGCCCTGTGCATTCCAGGCTCGCTGAATCAGCCACACGTCCTGACCGTTTGAAATGGAAGCGCGTAGCGACTTGCTTGACAGGTCAAGACTTACCAAGCGACCACTACTATCGCGCCCCTTGAAACTGAGTATGTTTGGGAAACGCTTGGCGAGAGCGGTGGGTATGACGCCTGATTGAAGCAAGTTGAATTGGCTGAATCCGCCCTGAGGTAAGGGCAGGCTCACCTGACGCGACGATGATCCTTCCTGGCCGGATTTACCGGTAGCGGACAGATATTGATGAAGGCCTGGCAGGTCTAGATGGAGTTCTCGGTAGTGCGAGGGAATAGCTGATCCCTCGTTTGTCTGGGGTTGGGCAGGAACCGAATCGACCGGTTTGACTTCGTGCCAAAAACTTTCGCTCTCGCTAGCGGAAGCGGGCAGCATCGAAGCGCTGCTCAGGCAAAATGCATACAGGCATCTACGGATCGGTGTTGCGAGTGTTTGCAGGCGCATGTTGTGGACTCCAGAGCTTTTCTGATGGTCCATTACAATGCAGCTGAATTTTTCGGGGTGATACTGTCATAAATAACAGTCAGTCTCCTCTGGAGACTGGAAGTTGTTCTAAATATGCTTTTACTTCTGAATAACAAACGCCCCGGTATTTCGGGGCGTTTGTAGCCTGTTGGCTTTCAGAAAAATGGCTTGCCAGCCTACATTCAACTAGTGCGAGCCCAACGCTCACGCCAGACTTGTTGTTCGGATTTTGTCTGAAAGGTCCAGGCCACAAAGCGGCTCTGTTTCTGGCCCTGGGACATTTCCACCACCTGGCTTTCCAATGCGCCAGCCTTTTTCAGGGCCGTCTGGATTGCCGGCAGGTTCGAAGCTTTCGATACCAGGGTACTGAACCACAACACCTGCTGACCCACCTGAGCGCTCTCGCTGATCAGTTGGGTGACGAATCGCGCTTCACCGCCCTCACACCACAATTCCGCCGCCTGACCGCCAAAATTCAGCACTGGCAGTTTGCGTTTCGGATCGGCCTTGCCCAGCGCGCGCCATTTACGGCTGCTGCCTCGGGTGGCTTCCTCCAACGAGGCGTGGAAGGGTGGGTTGCACATCGTCAAGTCAAACCGCTCGGCGCTCTCGAGCAGGCCCAGCAAAATATGCTTGCGGTTGCCCTGCTGGCGAATCTGGATGGCCTTGTTCAAACCGTTGGACTGGATGATGGCCCTGGCGGCGGCGATGGCGGTGGCGTCGATTTCCGAGCCGAGGAACTGCCAGCGGTAGTCGCTATGACCGATCAACGGATACACGCAGTTGGCGCCCATGCCCACGTCCAGCACCTTGACCGCGGCGCCCCGGGGGATCTCGCCATCATTGCCGCTGGCCAGCAGGTCGGCGAGGAAGTGCACGTAGTCCGCACGCCCTGGAACGGGTGGACACAGATAGTCAGCCGGAATGTCCCAGTGGGCGATGCCGTAGAACGACTTCAGCAGCGCCCGGTTGAACACCCGCACCGCGTCCGGGCTGGCGAAGTCGATGCTTTCCTTGCCGTAGGGGTTGATGATCACGAACTTCGCCAGTTCCGGCGTGGTCTTGATCAGCGCCGGGAAGTCGTAACGACCCTGGTGGCGGTTGCGCGGATGCAAGCTGGCCTTTTCGCGCGGCTCCACGGCTTTGGCCGGAGTCACGGATTCGGGCTTTTTACGCGCAGGTTTGGGTGTACGGGGGGCGGTCATGGGTGTGATCGATTCGGGTATGGCTAAAAGTGGCGGCTATTGTCCCACATCCAACCGTAATCGGTGCGCCCCTGTAGGAGCTGCCGCAGGCTGCGATCTTTTGATCTTGCTTTTAAAAAACAAGATCAAAAGATCGCAGCCTGCGGCAGCTCCTACAGGGGGATTTGCGGTGGACATAAAAAAGGGAGGCCACTTGGGTCTCCCTTTTTTTATTGCGATTTGCCGTTACAGACTGGCAATCCGCGCATGCTGCTCGGCCAGCTTGCCCAGAGCCTGTTCGGCTTCGGCCAGTTTGGCGCGTTCCTTGTCGATAACTTCGGCCGGAGCCTTGTCAACAAACCCGGCGTTGGACAGCTTGCCACCGACGCGTTGCACTTCGCCTTGCAGGCGCTGGATTTCCTTGTCCAGACGCGCAAGCTCGGCACCTTTGTCGATCAGGCCAGCCATTGGCACCAGCACTTCCATCTCGCCGACCAGGGCAGTGGCGGACAGCGGTGCTTCTTCGCCAGCAGCCAGCACGGTGATCGATTCCAGGCGCGCCAGCTTCTTCAGCAGGGCTTCGTTCTCGGTCAGGCGACGCTGGTCTTCTGCACTGACGTTCTTCAGGAACAGCGGCAGCGGTTTGCCCGGGCCGATGTTCATCTCGCCACGGATGTTACGCGTGCCGAGCATCAGGCCCTTGAGCCATTCGATGTCGTCTTCGGCGGCCTGGTCGATGCGCGCTTCATTGGCCACTGGCCAAGGTTGCAGCATGATCGTCTTGCCTTCGATACCGGCCAGCGGCGCGACGCGCTGCCAGATTTCTTCGGTGATGAACGGCATGAACGGGTGCGCCAGGCGCAAGGCAACTTCGAGCACGCGAACCAGGGTGCGACGGGTGCCGCGCTGGCGTTCGACCGGGGCGTTTTCGTCCCACAGCACTGGCTTGGACAGTTCCAGGTACCAGTCGCAATACTGGTTCCAGATGAACTCGTACAAGGCTTGCGCGGCCAGGTCGAAACGGAACTGGTCGAGCTGGCGGGTGACTTCGGCTTCGGTGCGTTGCAGCTGCGAAATGATCCAGCGGTCAGCCAGAGAGAGCTCGTAGGCTTCGCCGTTCTGGCCGCAGTCTTCGCCCTTGTCCAGCACGTAGCGCGCGGCGTTCCAGATCTTGTTGCAGAAGTTGCGATAGCCTTCGACGCGGCCCATGTCGAACTTGATGTCGCGACCGGTGGACGCCAGCGAGCAGAAGGTGAAGCGCAGGGCGTCGGTGCCGTAGCTGGCGATACCCTCGGCGAACTCTTCACGGGTCTGCTTCTCGATCTTCTTCGCCAGTTTCGGCTGCATCATGCCGGAGGTGCGTTTCTGCACCAGCTCTTCGAGCTCGATACCGTCGATGATGTCCAGTGGGTCCAGGACGTTGCCCTTGGACTTGGACATCTTCTGGCCTTGGCCATCACGCACCAGGCCGTGCACGTACACGGTCTTGAACGGCACCTGCGGTGTGCCGTCTTCGTTCTTCACCAAATGCATGGTGAGCATGATCATCCGGGCAACCCAGAAGAAAATAATGTCGAAGCCGGTGACCAGGACGTCGGTGGAGTGGAATTTCTTCAGGAATTCGGTCTGTTCCGGCCAGCCGAGCGTGGAGAAGGTCCACAGGCCCGAGCTGAACCAGGTGTCGAGTACGTCGTTGTCCTGTTGCAGCGCGACGTCCGGGCCGAGGTTGTGCTTGGCGCGCACTTCGGCTTCGTCGCGACCGACGTAGACTTTGCCCGACTCGTCGTACCAGGCTGGAATCCGGTGGCCCCACCACAGCTGACGGCTGATGCACCAGTCCTGGATGTCACGCATCCACGAGAAGTACATGTTTTCGTACTGTTTCGGCACGAACTGGATGCGACCGTCCTCGACGGCGGCAATCGCAGGTTCGGCCAACGGCTTGGTGGACACATACCACTGGTCGGTCAGCCACGGCTCGATGATGGTGCCGGAACGGTCGCCTTTCGGTACTTTCAGGGCGTGATCGTCGACGCTGACCAGCAGGCCCGCGGCCTCGAACGCCGCAACGATCTGTTTACGCGCTTCGAAACGGTCCAGGCCGGCATACTCGGCCGGGATCTTGCCGTCGATCGTTTCGTTCAAAGTGCCATCGAGGTTGAACGCCTGAACGGCTGGCAAGACATGGGCGTTCTTGTCGAAGATGTTCAGCAGCGGCAGGTTGTGGCGCTTGCCGACTTCGTAGTCATTGAAATCGTGGGCCGGGGTGATTTTCACGCAGCCGGTGCCGAATTCGGGATCGCAGTAATCGTCGGCGATGATCGGGATGCGGCGGCCGACCAGCGGCAGCTCGACAAATTTACCGATCAGGGCTTTGTAGCGCTCATCGTTCGGGTTAACCGCGACGGCGGAGTCGCCGAGCATGGTTTCCGGGCGGGTGGTCGCGACGATCAGGAACGGGTTGCCTTCAGCGGTCTTGGCGCCATCGGCCAACGGGTACTTCAGGTTCCACAGGAAACCTTTTTCGTCGTGGTTTTCCACTTCAAGGTCGGAAATCGCCGTGTGCAGCTTGGTGTCCCAGTTGACCAGGCGCTTGCCGCGGTAGATCAGGCCGTCTTCGTGCAAGCGCACGAACGCTTCCTTCACGGCTTCCGAGAGGCCGTCATCCATGGTGAAGCGCTCGCGGCTCCAGTCCACGGACGAGCCGAGACGACGGATCTGACGGCTGATATTGCCGCCGGACTGATCCTTCCATTCCCAGACTTTCTCGAGGAATTTGTCGCGGCCCAGGTCGTGGCGATTCTGGCCCTGGGCTTCGAGTTGACGCTCCACCAGCATTTGCGTGGCGATACCGGCGTGGTCGGTACCCGGTTGCCACAGGGTGTTGCGACCCTGCATGCGGCGGAAACGGATCAGGGCGTCCATGATCGCGTTGTTGAAGCCGTGTCCCATGTGCAGGCTGCCGGTGACGTTCGGCGGCGGGATCATGATGGTGTAGGACTCGCCCGCGCCTTGCGGGGCGAAGTAATTCTCTGACTCCCAGGTGTTGTACCAGGAAGTTTCAATGGCGTGCGGCTGGTAGGTCTTATCCATGCGCGGCGGGACCCTATTGGCATTAATTCAGGAAAAGCCGACGAGTATAGCGGGGCATCAAGGATAGGGCGAGCAGGTGCAGACAGGCGCAGAGCGAATGTGGGAGCGAGCCTGCTCGCGAAAGCGTTGTGCCAGTCGACTTAAAGGGTGACTGTTACACCGCCTTCGCGAGCAGGCTCGCTCCCACAGGGGGGCAGTGTGTGGTTCAGTCGTTGTACTGACTGAGAAGCCGTTCCATGCGCGCGCTGAGGCGGCGTTTGATTTCGGTTTCGATGTGCGGCGCGAAGTCGTCGATCACGTCTTGCATGATCAATTGCGCAGCGGCGCGCAGTTCGCTGTCGAGGTAGAGCAGGGCGTCGGCGTTCTGATTGGCGCTCGGCGCGGGTTCGGCAGCAGGTTTGAGGGGTGTTGGTGCGACGGCCGGCGCGGGTTCGCGGACGGTGTCGAACAACATCGGGATCTGTTCCTGGTCACCTTCCTCGACCGTGTCGGTCAGCAGCGGTGGTTGCAGGTTGTCATCGCCGAGCAGTTGGCGGATCGACTCGAGGTCGTCCAGCAGGTGCGCGGATTGTTGCAGCGGTTTTGGAGTGTCCATCGGAATGCTCAGAGTCGCTGTAAACGGTGATCTTGCAGAGGATAGCCCTGTTCGCGGTAGAAACGGAAACTCTCCCGCGCAGCCGTGCGTATGACCGGATCTTCAACCACCACTTCCGCCACGCGGGCGAAACGCTGGGCAAAGGCCGGTACTTTCAGGTCGAGATTGACCAGCAGGTCCTGATGCGAACCGCAGTCATCGCCAACGCCCAGCACGATCAGGCTGTCGGGCTCATTTTCAGCGGGGCCGTGGGGCACGAAGCTTTCACCCTTGAATGCCCACAGGCGCGCATCGAGATCGTCACGCTGGGCCGCATCGCTGCAATGCAGGTAGACGCGATGGCCCATGCGCCAGGCTTTTTCGGTGAGCTTGCAGGCGAAGTCCAGCCGCGCCGAAGGATCGGCGCTGGGCAGGATATAAAAGTCGACTTTGGTCATTGCGGTTCCTGAGCCCGGGTCGACGTCGCCCAAAAGTGACGTCGCCCCAGGGTCATTGGTTTCAGGCTTTGGCACGGTCCAGCAGGTATTGGGTCAGCAGCGGAACCGGACGACCGGTGGCGCCCTTGTCCTTGCCGCCGCTGGTCCAGGCGGTGCCGGCGATGTCCAGGTGCGCCCAGTTCAGGTTCTTGGTGAAGCGCGACAGGAAGCAAGCCGCGGTGATGGTGCCGGCTTTCGGACCGCCGATATTGGCGATGTCGGCGAACGGGCTGTCCAGCTGCTCCTGGTACTCATCGAACAGCGGCAGTTGCCAGGCGCGGTCGTCGGCAGCCTTGCCGGCGCTGAGCAGTTGGTCGATCAATTGCTCGTTGTTGCCCAGCAGGCCCGAGGTATGGGAGCCCAGTGCAACCACGCAGGCGCCGGTCAGGGTGGCGATGTCGATCACCGCTTGCGGCTTGAATCGCTCGGAGTAGGTCAGGGCGTCGCACAGCACCAGACGGCCTTCGGCGTCGGTATTGAGGATTTCCACGGTCTGGCCGCTCATGGTGGTAACGATGTCGCCCGGGCGCGAAGCGTTGCCGCTGGGCATGTTCTCGGCGCAAGCCAGGATGCACACCAGGTTGATCGGCAGTTTCAGTTCGAGCACGGCACGCACGGTGCCGAACACGCTGGCGGCGCCGCCCATGTCGTACTTCATTTCATCCATGCCGGCACCCGGCTTGAGGCTGATGCCGCCGGTGTCGAACGTGATGCCCTTACCGACCAGGGCGTAGGGCTTCTCGGACTTCTTGCCACCGTTATATTGCATGACGATCAGGCGTGGCGGTTGGGCGCTGCCCTGGCCGACGGCGTAGAACGAGCCCATGCCCAGGGCCTTGATCTTTTTCTCGTCGAGGACTTCGACTTTCAGGTCCTTGAATTGCTTGCCGAGGTTTTTCGCTTGCTCGCCGAGGAAGGTCGGGTGGCAGATGTTCGGCGGCAGGTTGCCCAGGTCACGGGTAAACGCCATGCCGTTGGCGATGGCGGTGGCGTGGGTCACGGCGCGTTGCACTTCAGCCTCGGCGGCCTTGATGGTCACCAGGGTGATTTTCTTCAGCGCGCGCGGCTCGGCTTTCTGGCTCTTGAACTGGTCGAACTGGTATTCGCCGTCCACCAGGGTTTCGGCCAGCAGGCGGGTCTTGCCATAGCTGTCGCGGCCCTTGACCACGATTTCGTCCAGGGCCAGCACGGCGTCGCTGCCACCCAGGCCTTTGAGCGTGTTGAGGATGCCGGCAACGATTTTGCGGAACGGGCGGTCACCCAGTTCTTCGTCCTTGCCCACGCCGACCAGCAATACGCGTTCGGCTTTCAGGTTCGGCAGGCTGTGCAGCAACAGGCTCTGGCCAACCTTGCCGGCCAGGTCGCCGCGCTTGAGTACGGCACTGATGGCGCCAGCGCTGAGTTCGTCGAGCTGTTTGGCAACGGCGCCGAGCTTGCGGCCCTCGCCGACGGCAACCACCAGCGTGGCGGTTTTCAACGTTTGCGGGTTGACGCTTTTTACAACCAGTTCCATGTCCGGATCCCTGAATTGATGGTCAATAGCAAGCGCTGGACAAGGTATGGGCAGCGCTTGCTTATAAATAGAAAGGCGCCAGGATCGACCGGCGACGAAGGCGGCAGTTTGAACCTCGCCAGCGGCGCCTGACAACCCTCGGTTGTAGATTGTGGGAGCAGCCGGTCGACGCTCGACTGCTCGCGAAGAACCTGAGGCCGCCGAGGGGCTTTAGACTTCCCGCGTTATCGTTGACGACCATCGTCGGATCGCCGCCCGGAGCGCTCGCTCCTACAGTCCTCCCCATGCATTGCGCAGTGACAGGCGCACCCAATCACAGGATAATGCGCAATCTTTTTTTCGGCGGCCCTGCCTTGCGGGCTGTCTGACGTGTTTGCTTGTTTGGCCGCCATAGCCTGACAACCCTGGAGTGTCTGGTTTGATCGTCTTTCGTTATCTATCCCGCGAAGTCCTGTTGACCTTGAGTGCCGTCAGTGCGGTGCTGCTGGTCATCATCATGAGTGGACGCTTCATCAAGTACCTCGCGCAGGCCGCTTCGGGTCAACTGGATCCGGGCTCACTGTTCCTCATCATGGGTTTTCGCCTGCCGGGATTCCTGCAACTGATCCTGCCGCTGGGCCTGTTTCTCGGGATACTGCTGGCCTACGGCCGCCTGTACCTTGAGAGCGAGATGACCGTGCTGTCGGCCACGGGCATGAGCCAGCAACGCCTGTTTCGCATGACCCTGTTTCCGGCCACCCTGGTTGCGCTGGTCGTTGCCTGGTTGAGCCTGAGCCTGGCGCCACAAGGCGCCAATCAGTTCCAGCTGCTGCTGAACAAGCAGGACGCCCTGACCGAGTTCGACACCCTGGAGCCTGGCCGTTTCCAGGCCCTGCGCGATGGCACGCGGGTGACCTATACCGAGCAGTTGTCTGATGACCGCGTCCATCTGGCGGGGGTCTTCATCTCGCAAAAGAACCTCGGTTCCGACAACAAGGATCGCGGGATCTCCGTGCTGGTGGCGGAAAAAGGCCGCCAGGAAATCCGCCCCGACGGTAACCGCTACCTGATCCTCGATAACGGCTACCGCTATGACGGCAATCCGGGGCAGGCCGATTACCGGGCGATCAAGTACGACGAATACGGCGTGTTGCTGCCCAAGCCGGACGTCAGCGACGAAGTGACCGACCGTGACGCGATGCCCACGAGCTCCTTGCTGGGCAGCGATGACCTGCGTTCGCGCACCGAGCTGCAATGGCGCCTGTCCCTGCCGCTGCTGGTGTTCATCGTCACCTTGATGGCGGTGCCGTTGTCGCGGGTCAACCCGCGCCAGGGACGTTTCCTCAAGTTGTTGCCGGCAATCCTTCTTTATATGGCCTACCTGACTATCCTGATTGCCGCTCGCGGTGCGCTTGAAAAGGGCAAGATCCCACCAGCGCTGGGCTTATGGTGGGTGCATGGGATATTCCTGGCCATTGGCCTGGGTCTGCTCTATTGGGAGCCTTTGCGCTTGAAGATGGCGAGTCGCCGCAGTGCGCTGGAGGTGGCCCGTGGTTAAGCTCGACCGCTACATCGGCAGCAGTGTGTTCATGGCGATCCTGGCGGTATTGGGGATTATTCTCGGCCTGGCCACGTTGTTTGCGTTCATCGACGAGATGGGCGATGCCAGTGATACCTATACATTGCTCGACGTCATGAGCTACGTGCTGCTGACGGCACCACGCCGGCTCTACGACATGCTGCCGATGGCAGCCTTGATCGGTTGCCTGATCGGTCTCGGCAGCCTGGCCAGCAACAGTGAGCTGACCATCATGCGTGCGGCTGGCGTGTCCATCGGGCGGATCGTCTGGGCGGTCATGAAGCCGATGCTGGTGCTGATGGTGGTGGGAGTGCTGATTGGCGAATACGTCGCGCCGGCGACTGAAAGCACCGCCCAGGCCAACCGCTCGCTGGCCCAGGGCAGTGGCGATGCGCAAAGCGCCAAACACGGTTTGTGGCATCGCCAGGGTGACGAATTCATCCACGTCAACTCCGTACAACCCAATGGCCTGCTGTACGGCGTGACCCGCTACCACTTCGACAAGGAGCGGCACATGCTGTCGGCGAGCTTCGCCAAGCGCGCCGAGTTCGACAAGGATCACTGGCAGTTGTCCGATGTCACCACCACGGTGTTCCACGAAAGGAACACTGAAGTGGTGAGCGCCCCGGTCGAGCGCTGGGATGTGGCATTGAGCCCGCAGTTGCTGAGCACCGTGGTCATGGCGCCGGAATCGCTGTCGATCTCGGGGCTGTGGGGCTATATCCACTATCTGGCTGAGCAGGGGCTGAACAATGGCCGTTACTGGCTGGCATTTTGGGTCAAGGTGTTGCAGCCGCTGGTTACCGCTGCCCTGGTGCTGATGGCGATCTCCTTCATCTTTGGTCCGTTGCGCTCGGTGACCCTCGGTCAGCGGGTATTTACCGGTGTGCTGGTCGGTTTCACCTTCCGCATTGCCCAGGATTTGTTGGGGCCTTCAAGCCTGGTCTTCGGTTTTTCGCCACTGTTTGCGGTGCTCGTGCCAGCCGGTGTCTGTGCCCTGGCGGGGCTGTGGTTGCTGCGTCGCGCCGGTTGATGGCGACTTGTTCATCGCTTCGCTGCTGATAAAAAACGCCCCTGTCACAAGACCGGGGCGTTTTTGTACGGGCCGTCTGGCCTGCAAACGTGACGCTTGCGCCGTGGATCAGGTACAATTCCCGGCTATTTTTCGGCGGGCTATGCCTGCAGCCTTTTTGAGTGTTGATCCGTGAGTGATTTGAGTCATATCCGCAATTTCTCCATCATCGCCCACATTGACCATGGCAAGTCGACGCTGGCCGATCGCTTCATCCAGATGTGCGGCGGCCTGGCCGAGCGTGAAATGGAAGCCCAGGTACTGGATTCCATGGATCTTGAGCGCGAGCGCGGGATCACCATCAAGGCGCACAGCGTCACGCTTTACTACAAGGCTCGTGATGGCGTCACTTACCAGCTGAATTTCATCGATACTCCAGGTCACGTTGACTTCACCTATGAGGTGAGCCGATCGCTGGCCGCCTGTGAAGGCGCGCTGCTGGTGGTCGATGCCGGTCAAGGCGTTGAGGCGCAGTCGGTTGCCAACTGCTACACGGCGATCGAACAGGGCCTGGAAGTGATGCCGGTGCTGAACAAGATCGACCTGCCACAGGCTGATCCGGACCGCGTAAAAGAAGAAATCGAAAAAATCATCGGCATCGATGCCACCGACGCGGTCACTTGCTCTGCCAAGACCGGCCTGGGCGTCGATGAGGTGTTGGAGCGTCTGGTTACCACCATTCCTGCACCCACCGGCAACATCGAAGATCCGCTGCAAGCGTTGATCATCGACTCCTGGTTCGACAACTACCTGGGCGTCGTGTCCCTGGTGCGCGTGCGTCACGGCCGCGTGAAGAAGGGTGACAAGATCCTGGTCAAGTCCACTGGCAAGATCCACCTAGTGGACAGCGTCGGTGTATTCAACCCGAAACACACCCCTACCGCTGACCTGAAGGCCGGTGAAGTGGGCTTCATCATCGCCAGCATCAAGGACATTCACGGTGCCCCCGTGGGCGACACCCTGACCTTGAGTTCGACGCCGGACGTCGATGTGCTGCCAGGTTTCAAGCGCATCCAGCCGCAGGTCTACGCCGGTCTGTTCCCGGTCAGCTCCGACGACTTCGAAGATTTCCGTGAGGCCCTGCAAAAGCTCACCCTGAACGATTCGTCGCTGCAGTACACCCCGGAAAGCTCTGACGCCCTGGGCTTCGGCTTCCGTTGCGGGTTCCTCGGCATGCTGCACATGGAAATCATCCAGGAGCGCCTGGAGCGCGAGTATGACCTGGACCTGATCACCACGGCGCCGACGGTAATCTTCGAGCTGCTGCTCAAGACCGGCGAGACGATCTACGTCGATAACCCGTCGAAGTTGCCGGACCTGTCTTCCATCGAAGACATGCGCGAGCCGATCGTGCGCGCCAATATCCTTGTGCCGCAAGAGCACTTGGGTAACGTCATTACGTTGTGCATCGAAAAACGTGGTGTGCAGGTCGACATGCTGTTCCTGGGCTCCCAGGTACAAGTGACCTACGACTTGCCGATGAACGAAGTGGTCCTGGACTTCTTCGATCGCCTGAAATCCACCAGTCGCGGCTATGCTTCGCTGGATTACCATTTCGATCGTTACCAATCGGCTAGTCTGGTGAAACTGGACGTGCTGATCAACGGCGACAAGGTCGACGCGCTGGCGTTGATCGTGCACCGTGACAATGCGCACTACAAAGGTCGCCAGTTGACCGAGAAGATGAAGGAACTGATTCCGCGGCAGATGTTCGACGTGGCAATCCAGGCCGCCATTGGCGGGCAGATTGTGGCGCGTACAACCGTCAAGGCGCTCAGAAAGAACGTATTGGCCAAATGCTACGGTGGTGACGTGAGCCGTAAGAAAAAGCTGCTGGAAAAGCAAAAGGCCGGTAAGAAACGCATGAAGCAGGTCGGCAACGTGGAAATTCCACAAGAAGCCTTCCTTGCCGTGCTCAGGTTGGATAGTTAGGTCCTATGTCACTAAATTTCCCGCTGTTGCTGGTCATCGCCGTATTCGTCTGCGGCCTGTTGGCGTTGCTTGATCTGTTGATCCTGGCGCCGCGTCGGCGTGCCGCCATCGCCTCCTATCAGGGCAGCGTCAGCCAGCCTGATGGGGTGGTGATCGAGAAACTGGGCAAGGAACCGTTGCTGGTCGAATACGGCAAGTCGTTCTTCCCGGTGCTGTTCATCGTACTGGTGCTGCGTTCGTTCCTGGTGGAACCGTTCCAGATCCCATCGGGCTCGATGAAACCGACCCTGGACGTCGGCGACTTCATTCTGGTGAGCAAGTTTTCCTACGGGATTCGCTTGCCGGTGATCGACAAGAAAATCATCGAAGTCGGTGAGCCACAGCGTGGCGATGTGATGGTGTTCCGCTATCCGAGTGATCCGAACGTCAACTACATCAAGCGTGTAGTGGGGCTGCCGGGCGATACGGTGCGGTACACCGCTGACAAGCGTCTGTTCGTCAACGGTGAGTCGATTGCCGAAAAGCTGGTCGGCTCCGAGCCGGGCACGCTGGGCAGTGCCGAGCTCTACAAGGAAAAACTCGGTGTCGCCGAGCACTTGATCCGCAAGGAAATGAGTCGCTATCGCGCAACACCGGACCGTACATGGACAGTGCCTGCCGGGCACTACTTCATGATGGGCGACAACCGCGACAACTCCAACGACAGTCGCTACTGGGATGATCCAGCCATTCCCAAGGATCTGCTGGGCATGGTTCCCGACAAGAATATCGTCGGCAAGGCCTTCGCGGTCTGGATGAGCTGGCCGGAACCCAAACTCAGTCACCTGCCGAATTTCTCGCGGGTTGGCCTGATCCAGTAATCAAGCACGGCGCTGTTCAACACAGCGCCGAATGCATTTCTGGAGTCGGCACAATCGGCGACAGAGGCATGAAAACAACGATATTCAGGACGTTATTTTTGAACACAGCGTTAATTGTCCCAGGCCTGCGCCGACTCCCGGCGATGGCGGTGGAATCCAACCACGAACTCAGCGTGGGTAAACCGTGAGCGTCTCCTTAAGCCGTCTCGAGCGTCAGCTCGGCTATACCTTCAAGGATCAGGAACTGATGGTCCTGGCCCTGACTCACCGCAGTTTTGCCGGGCGTAACAACGAACGCCTGGAATTCCTCGGTGATGCCATCCTCAACTTCGTTGCTGGCGAGGCGCTGTTCGATCGCTTCCCGCTGGCCCGCGAAGGCCAGTTGTCGCGTTTGCGCGCACGCCTGGTCAAAGGTGAGACCCTGGCCGTACTGGCCCGTGGTTTCGATCTGGGCGAGTACCTGCGCCTGGGCTCCGGCGAACTGAAAAGCGGCGGTTTTCGTCGCGAGTCGATTCTGGCCGATGCCCTGGAAGCGCTGATTGGCGCGATCTACCTGGACGCCGGCATGGAAGTGGCGCGCGAGCGCGTGCTGGCCTGGCTGGCTGGGGAGTTCGAAGGCCTGACGCTGGTCGACACCAACAAAGATCCAAAAACCCGCCTGCAGGAATTCCTGCAGTCCCGTGGTTGCGAGCTGCCGCGTTACGAAGTGGTGGATATCCAGGGTGAACCGCATTGCCGGACGTTCTTCGTCGAATGTGAAATCATCCTATTGAATGAAAAAAGCCGAGGTCAGGGTGTGAGCCGTCGTATTGCCGAACAGGTAGCGGCCGCCGCAGCACTGATTGCCCTGGGTGTGGAGAATGGCAATGACTGATACAAACGCAACGCGCTGTGGCTATGTTGCCATCGTCGGCCGTCCGAACGTGGGCAAGTCCACGCTGCTCAACCACATCCTCGGCCAAAAGCTGGCGATCACCTCGCGCAAGCCGCAAACCACCCGTCACAACATGCTCGGCATCAAGACCGAGGGTGATGTGCAGGCGATCTACGTCGATACGCCCGGTATGCACAAGGGCGGCGAAAAAGCCTTGAACCGCTACATGAACAAGACTGCCTCGGCGGCATTGAAAGACGTCGACGTGGTGATCTTCGTGGTGGATCGCACCAAGTGGACCGACGAAGACCAGATGGTCCTCGAGCGCGTGCAATACGTGACCGGCCCGCTGATCGTTGCGCTGAACAAGACCGATCGCATCGAAGACAAGGCCGAGCTGATGCCGCACCTGAGCTGGTTGCAGGAGCAGTTGCCGAACGCACAGATCATCCCGATTTCGGCGCAGCACGGGCACAACCTCGACGCGCTGGAAAAAGTCATCGCTGATCATCTGCCGGAAAACGATCACTTCTTCCCGGAAGACCAGATTACCGACCGCAGCAGCCGTTTCCTCGCCGCCGAGCTGGTACGCGAAAAAATCATGCGCCAGTTGGGCGCCGAGCTGCCGTACCAGATCACCGTCGAAATCGAAGAGTTCAAGCAGCAGGGCAAGACCCTGCATATCCATGCCTTGATCCTCGTCGAGCGTGATGGCCAGAAGAAGATCATCATTGGCGACAAGGGCGAGCGCATCAAGCGCATCGGCACTGAAGCGCGCAAGGACATGGAGCTGTTGTTCGACTCCAAGATCATGCTCAACCTGTGGGTCAAGGTGAAGGGCGGCTGGTCCGACGACGAGCGTGCCCTGCGTTCGCTGGGCTACGGCGACCTCTAAGACTGCATAACGATCCACTGTGGGAGCGAGCCTGCTCGCGAAGAGGATGTAACATTCAGCATTGATGTTGACTGTTCCACCGCTTTCGCGAACAGGTTCGCTCCCACAGTGGTTTTGGGTTGTCAGCAAAATCGCGATCCATCATTGAGAGCTCCATGTCCCAACCCATCCCCCAACCCGCCTACGTCCTCCATTCCCGTGCCTACCGCGAAAACAGCGCCTTGGTGGACTTCCTCACGCCGCAAGGTCGGCTGCGGGCGGTATTGCGCAGTGCGCGGGGCAAGGCCGGGACGCTGGCGCGGCCGTTCGTGCCGCTGGAGGTCGAGTTTCGCGGGCGTGGCGAGCTGAAAAATGTTGGGCGCATGGAGAGCGCCGGCATCGCCACCTGGCTCAACGGTGAGGCACTGTTCAGCGGTCTTTATCTCAATGAGCTGTTGATTCGCCTGCTACCCGCCGAAGACCCTTTCCCTTCGGTGTTCGATCACTACGCCGCGACCTTGCTCGCCCTGGCCGAAGGTCGGGCGTTGGAGCCGTTACTGCGTTCGTTCGAATGGCGCTTGCTGGATGACCTGGGCTACGGCTTTTCATTGACTACCGATATCCACGACGAACCCGTTGCGCCAGACGGTCTCTACCGTTTGCAGGTGGATGCGGGGCTGGAGCGGGTCTATCTGCTGCAGCCCGGTTTGTTCAACGGCGCCGAATTGCTGGCCATGGCTGAAGCTGACTGGAGTGCCCCTGGTGCATTGTCAGCGGCCAAGCGTTTGATGCGCCAGGCACTGGCTGTTCACTTGGGCGGTCGTCCACTGGTCAGTCGCGAGCTGTTTCGCAAGCCGTAGTCTCCCCGTATGCTGTGCACCGAACTTTTTCTTATTCTGGAGCGCTTCCGTGACCACCAGCACCCGCATTCTTCTTGGCGTGAACATCGACCACGTTGCCACCCTGCGTCAGGCCCGGGGCACGCGCTACCCGGATCCGGTCAAGGCGGCACTGGATGCGGAAGAGGCGGGCGCGGATGGCATCACCGTGCACCTGCGCGAAGACCGCCGGCACATCCAGGAGCGCGACGTGCTGGTGCTCAAGGACGTGCTGCAAACCCGCATGAACTTCGAAATGGGCGTCACTGAAGAAATGATGCAATTCGCCGAGCGCATCCGTCCGGCGCATATCTGCCTGGTGCCGGAAACCCGCCAGGAGTTGACCACCGAAGGTGGGCTGGACGTGGCGGGGCAGGAGGCGCGGATCAAGGCTGCTGTGGAGCGCCTGTCGAGGATTGGCTCTGAAGTGTCGCTGTTCATCGATGCCGACGAACGGCAAATCGAAGCATCGCGTCGCGTCGGTGCGCCAGCCATCGAACTGCACACCGGTCGTTATGCCGATGCCGAGACGCCGACCGAAGTGGCTGAAGAGCTAAAGCGCGTCGCCGACGGCGTAGCGTTCGGCCTGGCGCAGGGCCTGATCGTCAATGCCGGCCACGGTCTGCACTATCACAACGTCGAGGCGGTGGCCGCGATCAAGGGCATCAACGAACTGAACATCGGCCATGCGCTGGTAGCCCATGCGTTGTTCGTGGGCTTCAAGTCGGCGGTTTCGGAGATGAAGGCGCTGATTCTGGCGGCTGCCCGGTAGGAGCGAGCATGCTCGCGAAAAACCTGAGGGCGCCGCGGGGCATCAGGTTTTTCGCGTCATCATTGACGACCATCGCGAGCAAGCCGGCTCCCACATTTGATTGAGGTGTCTGTTAGAGCGGGGCAGGTTCCTGGGCCGGCTTGGTCTTGTCGATGCCCGGCACATGCAGGTTGCCCTCGGCGACCTGATCGCCTTCAAGCTGCGGCTGCGTTACCCAGGTCAGGATGTCGTAGTAGCGACGGATGTTCGCCACGAAATGCACGGGCTCGCCGCCACGGGCGTAGCCGTAACGGGTTTTGCTGTACCACTTTTTCTCGGACAGGCGCGGCAGGATTTTTTTCACGTCCAGCCATTTGTCGGGATTCAACCCTTCCTTGGCCGCCAGCTTGCGGGCGTCATCAAGGTGACCGCTGCCGACGTTGTAGGCGGCCAGGGCAAACCAGGTGCGATCCGGTTCCTGGATCGACTCGTCGAGCTGATCCTTTATGTAGGCCAGGTACTTGGCGCCGCCCATGATGCTCTGCTTGGGATCGAGGCGGTTGGACACGCCCATGGCTTGCGCGGTGTTCTGGGTCAGCATCATCAGGCCGCGCACACCGGTCTTGGACGTCACGGTCGGTTGCCACAGGGACTCCTGATAACCGATCGCCGCCAGCAGGCGCCAGTCGACCTGTTCTTTCTTGGCGTAGGCCTTGAAGTGCGGTTCGTACTTGGGCAGGCGCTGCTGCAAGTGCTGGGCGAACGTGGTCGCGCCCATGTAGCCGAGTACATCGACATGCCCGTAATAACGGTCCTTCAGGCGTTGCAGGGTGCCGTTTTTCTTGACCTTGTCCAGATACTCGTTGATCTCGTTGAGCAGGCTGTTGTCGTCGCCCGGCGCCACGGCCCAGCTCTGGTTGCTGGCGTCACCCAGGTCGAAGGCAACGCGGATGTTGGTGAAGTACACCTGGTTCATCGCGACTTCATTGGAGTCTACCAATGTCAGATCGATCTGACCTTCGTCGACCATGCGCAGGAGATCCACGACCTCGACCGCGTCGGATTCTTCGTATTCGATACCGGGAAATTTCTGTTTCAGCTGTGCGAGCTGCTCGGCATGGGTGCTGCCCTTGAGCACCATGATCTTCTTGCCGACCAGGTCTTTCGCGTCGGTAGGGCGCGACTTGCCGTTGCGGTAGATGACCTGTGGGGTGACTTCCAGGTAGGGATGGGAGAACCGCACCTGTTTTTTGCGTGCTTCGCTGCTGACCAGGCCGGCAGCCGCCAGGACCGGGCCATTGGGCTTGCCCACCTGACTGAACAGGTCGTCGAGGTTGTCGGCCGTCTCGATCTTGAGATCGACCCCCAGATCGTCGGCGAAGCGCTTCACCAGCTCGTATTCGAAGCCGGTTTCACCGTTGCGATCCTGAAAGTAGGTGGCGGGGCTGTTACGGGTAACCACCCGCAGCACACCATCCTCCTTTACGCGCTCCAGTGTGTTGGGTTTATCAACACAGCCACTGAGCATCAGGAAGAGTCCGGTTGCGATCAGCCATTTGGCGTACCGCGGACGCAAAGCCGTTGGGGAAAACATTTGCGCAGTATACGCAAAGGACCACGAGCGCCATATCTCGACAGCAACAGGGTAGTCTGCTAGAGATCGCAAAAGCCGCCAAAACCCCACTGGAACGGGCCTTTTCAGCATTTTGATACAGTAAAAATAAGCTGTCGTCACCCGGCGGGTTAACCTGACTTTCGGGGCAGAAACACAGATCGGCACTCGAGTGCAACCGTGCGTAGCGTTTCGGGTGCTGTCGCTGGCTGTTTAGGCTAGAATGCACGGCCTCAAAGCACACCCCTTCCCGAGGCTGTCCCGAAGATGTTGATCCTGCGCGGCGCTCCTGCCCTTTCTGCCTTTCGCCACAGCAAGCTCCTTGAGCAACTGAGCCAGAAGGTTCCGGCTGTCAGTGGCCTGTATGCTGAATTCGCTCACTTCGCCGAAGTTACCGGCGACCTGACCGGCGACGAACAGCAGGTGCTTGCGCGCCTTCTGAAGTACGGTCCAAGCGTTCCGGTCCAGGAGCCGACCGGTCGTCTGTTCCTGGTGTTGCCACGTTTCGGCACCATCTCGCCCTGGTCGAGCAAGGCCAGCGACATCGCTCGCAACTGCGGCCTGACCAAGATCCAGCGTATCGAGCGCGGCATTGCCTTCTATGTGGCTGGCCAGTTCAGCGACTCTGAAGCCCAGTTGATCGCCGACGCACTGCACGACCGCATGACCCAGATCGTCCTGGGCAACCTCGAACAGGCTGCCGGCCTGTTCAGCCACGCCGAACCCAAGCCCCTGACCGCGATCGACGTGTTGGGTGGCGGCCGCGCCGCGCTGGAAAAAGCCAACACCGAGCTGGGCCTGGCCCTGGCTGAAGACGAAATCGACTACCTGGTCAACGCCTTCGTCGGCTTGAAGCGCAACCCGCACGACATCGAACTGATGATGTTCGCCCAGGCGAACTCCGAGCACTGCCGTCACAAGATCTTCAACGCCAGTTGGGACATCGACGGCGAAAGCCAGGAAAAAAGCCTGTTCGGCATGATCAAGAACACCTACGTGATGCACAGCGAGGGCGTTCTGTCGGCTTACAAGGACAACGCCTCGGTGATCGTCGGCTCCGTGGCCGGGCGTTTCTTCCCGGACCCCGAAACCCGCCAGTACGGCGCGGTGCAGGAGCCGGTGCACATCCTGATGAAGGTTGAAACCCATAACCACCCGACCGCGATTGCCCCGTTCCCGGGCGCGTCCACCGGTTCCGGTGGCGAGATTCGTGACGAAGGCGCGACCGGTCGTGGCGCCAAGCCAAAAGCTGGCCTGACCGGTTTCACCGTGTCCAACCTGCAGATCCCGGGCTTCTTACAGCCGTGGGAAGTGCCGTACGGTAAGCCCGAGCGCATCGTTACCGCGCTGGACATCATGATCGAAGGCCCACTGGGCGGCGCTGCGTTCAACAACGAATTCGGTCGTCCGGCACTGACCGGCTACTTCCGTACCTTCGAACAGTCGATCAGCACCCCGCACGGTGATGAAGTGCGCGGTTACCACAAGCCGATCATGCTGGCTGGCGGCATGGGCAACATCCGTGAAGAACACGTCAAGAAAGGCGAGATCGTGGTCGGCTCCAAGCTGATCGTGCTCGGCGGCCCGGCGATGTTGATCGGCCTGGGCGGCGGCGCGGCTTCTTCCATGGCCACCGGCACCAGTTCGGCAGACCTGGACTTCGCCTCCGTGCAGCGTGAAAACCCTGAGATGGAGCGTCGCTGCCAGGAAGTCATCGACCGTTGCTGGCAACTGGGCGACAAGAACCCGATCAGCTTCATCCACGACGTGGGTGCGGGCGGCCTGTCCAACGCCTTCCCGGAACTGGTCAATGACGGCGACCGTGGTGGCCGTTTCGAACTGCGCAACATTCCAAACGACGAGCCGGGCATGGCCCCGCACGAAATCTGGAGTAACGAATCCCAGGAACGCTACGTGCTGGCAGTCGGCCCGGCCGACTTCGATCGCTTCAAGGCGATCTGCGAACGTGAGCGTTGCCCGTTTGCCGTCGTCGGCGAAGCCACGGCCGAGCCGCAGCTGACCGTCACCGACAGCCACTTCGGCAACAGCCCGGTGGACATGCCGCTCGAAGTGCTGTTGGGCAAAGCCCCGCGCATGCACCGTTCGGTAGTGCGTGAAAACGAGCTGGGCGACGATTTCGATCCGTCGACCCTCGACATCGGCAATTGCGTCGAGCGCGTCCTGCATCACCCGGCCGTCGCGAGCAAGAGCTTCCTGATCACCATCGGCGACCGCACCATCACCGGCCTCGTGGCCCGTGACCAAATGGTCGGCCCATGGCAGGTGCCGGTGGCCGACGTTGCCGTCACCGCCACCAGCTTCGACGTCTACACCGGTGAAGCCATGGCCATGGGCGAGCGCACTCCGCTGGCACTGCTGGACGCTCCGGCGTCGGGCCGCATGGCCATCGGCGAAACCCTGACCAACATCGCCGCTTCGCGTATCGGCAAGATCTCCGACATCAAGTTGTCGGCGAACTGGATGTCCGCTGCCGGTCACCCGGGTGAAGACGCACGTCTGTACGACACCGTGAAAGCGGTCGGCATGGAATTGTGCCCTGAGCTGGGCATCACCATTCCAGTGGGCAAGGACTCGATGTCCATGGCCACTCGCTGGAACGATGAAGGCGTGGACAAGGCCGTGACCTCGCCAATGTCCCTGATCGTGACCGGTTTCGCGCCAGTGACTGACATCCGTCAGACCCTGACCCCGCAACTGCGCATGGACAAGGGCACCACCGACCTGATCCTGATCGACCTGGGCCGTGGCCAGAACCGCATGGGCGCCTCGATCCTGGCCCAGGTGCATGGCAAGCTCGGCAAGCAGGCTCCGGACGTCGACGACGCCGAAGACCTGAAAGCCTTCTTCGCGGTGATCCAGGGCCTCAACGCCGACGGTCACCTGCTGGCTTACCACGACCGTTCCGACGGTGGTCTGCTGACCAGCGTGGTGGAAATGGCCTTCGCCGGTCATTGCGGCCTGAGCCTGAACCTCGACGGCCTGGCAGAAACGTCTGCTGACATCGCCGCGATCCTGTTCAACGAAGAACTGGGCGCCGTGATCCAGGTTCGCCAGGACGCTACCGCCGACATCCTGGCGCAATTCAGCGCTGCCGGCCTTGGCGAGTGCGTGTCGGTGATCGGCCAGCCGATCAACAATGGCCAGATCAACATCACCTTCAACGGTGACACCGTGTTCGAAGGCCAGCGTCGTCTGCTGCAACGCCAGTGGGCCGAGACCAGCTACCAGATCCAGCGTCTGCGTGACAACGCCGACTGCGCCGATCAAGAGTTCGACGTGCTGCTGGAAGAAGACAACCCGGGCCTTAGCGTCAAGCTCAGCTACGACGTCAACCAGGACATCGCCGCGCCTTACATCAAGAAAGGCATCCGCCCACAGGTTGCCGTGCTGCGTGAGCAGGGCGTCAACGGTCAGGTGGAAATGGCTGCCGCGTTCGATCGCGCCGGTTTCAACGCGATCGACGTGCACATGAGCGACATCCTGGCCGGTCGTGTCGACCTGAACGAGTTCAAGGGCCTGGTTGCCTGCGGCGGCTTCTCCTACGGTGACGTACTCGGCGCCGGTGAAGGCTGGGCCAAGTCGGCGCTGTTCAACAGCCGCGCCCGCGATGCGTTCCAGGGTTTCTTCGAGCGTAACGACAGCTTCACCCTCGGCGTGTGCAACGGTTGCCAGATGATGTCCAACCTGCACGAGCTGATCCCGGGCAGCGAGTTCTGGCCGCACTTCGTGCGTAACCGTTCCGAGCAGTTCGAAGCGCGCGTGGCGATGGTGCAGATCCAGGAGTCGAACTCGATCTTCCTGCAGGGCATGGCCGGTTCGCGCATGCCGATCGCCATCGCCCACGGTGAAGGCCATGCCGAGTTCGCCAGCGAAGAAGCGTTGCTGGAAGCTGATCTGTCCGGTTGCGTGGCGATGCGTTTCGTCGACAACCATGGCAAGGTCACCGAAACCTACCCGGCCAACCCGAACGGCTCGCCGCGCGGGATCACCGGATTGACCAGCCGCGACGGGCGCGTGACCATCATGATGCCGCACCCGGAGCGTGTGTTCCGTGCCGTGCAGAACTCGTGGCGTTCGGAAGACTGGAACGAAGACGCGCCTTGGATGCGTATGTTCCGTAATGCGCGTGTGTGGGTGAACTGATAGCTGTGTACAAGCTCGCTTTCTTCGTTCCCGACAGCCATGTCGAAGTGGTCAAAAGTGCCGTATTCGCCGCCGGTGGCGGGCGGATCGGCACTTACGATCACTGTGCCTGGCAGGTGTTGGGCCAGGGCCAGTTTCGTCCACTGGATGGCAGTCAGCCGTTCATTGGCGAGGCGGGGCAGGTCGAGCGAGTGGAGGAATGGAAGGTCGAGCTTGTGGTGGCCGATGAGTTGATTGGCTCGGTGGTGGCGGCTCTGAAACAGAGTCACCCCTACGAGACGCCGGCATACGAAGTGTGGCGGTTGGAGGATTTCTGATCCTTTGGTCGCGGCAATAAAAAACCCGCTGATTCGTCAGCGGGTTTTTTATTGCCCGCATTTTTCTTCGGGCGTAAAAAACCCGGCATGAAAGCCGGGTTTTTCAGGAGCGTCGAGCTTAAGCGGTGAAGGTTTTGCCTTCGAACTGCTCAGCCACGAACTTCCAGTTAACCAGGTTCCAGAACGCCTCAACGTACTTCGGACGCAGGTTGCGGTAGTCGATGTAGTAAGCGTGTTCCCAAACGTCGCAGGTCAGCAGCGGGGTGTCGCCGTTGGTCAGCGGGTTGCCGGCACCGATGGTGCTGGCCAGGCCCAGGGAGCCGTCAGCCTTTTTCACCAGCCAGCCCCAACCGGAACCGAAAGTACCGATGGAAGTCTTGCTGAACTCTTCCTTGAACTTGTCGAACGAACCGAAGGCTGCGTTGATGGCGTCAGCCAGCGCGCCGGTTGGTTGACCGCCAGCGTTTGGCGCCAGGCAGTTCCAGTAGAAAGTGTGGTTCCACACTTGAGCGGCGTTGTTGAAGATGCCGCCCGAGGAAGTCTTGACGATTTCTTCCAGGGTCTTGCCTTCGAACTCGGTGCCTGGCACCAGGTTGTTCAGGTTCACGACATAGGTGTTGTGGTGCTTGTCGTGGTGATATTCCAGGGTTTCCTTGGAAATGTGCGGCTGCAGGGCATCGTGTGCGTACGGCAGCGGCGGCAATTCGAAAGCCATGATGATTCTCCTAATCAGGTCTGTTGCGGTGAGCGCAAGGCCGATCACGGGCGGCCAAACAAGCGCCGGGGAGTTTGTACTCTTTGCGGCGCAGGGATCGGATCATAGCACCGGGGGTGCGGCATAACCACGCAACAACTGTGTGGAATAGAGGTTCCAGAGCCATTTGGAATAAATCAGCCAGCGCTGATCAGCTGCAATGCTACGGCGAACATCATCACCGCCACCAACAGGTCAAGAATTCGCCAGGTGCTTGGCCGCGCCAGCCACGGCGCTAGCCATGCCGCACCGAGTGCCAAGGTAAAGAACCACAGCAATGACGCACTGGCCGCCCCAACTACATAAGCGCCGGGCTCCGTTTGCTGGGCGCCGAGGGAGCCAATCAACAGAACGGTGTCCAGGTAAACGTGCGGGTTGAGCAGGGTAACCGCCAACGCACTGAGCATCACCGCGCGCAACGAACGAACGGTCTGGTTCTCACCTTGTTGCAGACTCTGTCTGGAGCAGGCCCGACGCAACGCCTGGCTGCCATACCACAACAGAAACGCCGCGCCGCCCCAACGGGCAATGGCCAGCAGGGTCGGGTTTTGTGCCAGCACCGTGGCCAGGCCGAATACCCCGGCGGCCACCAGTAATGCATCGCAGGCCACGCAGAGTGCCGCCACCGGCAGGTGATGTTCACGTCGCAGGCTTTGCGCCAGTACGAATGCGTTCTGCGTGCCGATCGCCATGATCAGGCCGAAGGCCACCAACAGGCCGTTCATATAGCTTTGCCACATTATTTTTTACTCCGCGTTGGCTGCCAAGTCGCGCAGCACTTGCATCGCGCGTTCGGCGTCGGCCTGGCCGACAAACAAATGGTCGTGGTAGTAACCGGCGATCACATTGCAGCTGATCCCGGCATGGCCCAGGGCCGTGGCGAACGCGGCGGTCAGTCCGACGGCTTCGAGGGCCGAATGCACGTTCAGGGTGATCCACGCGGCGATGTAGTCGAAGCTGTATCCAGCCTGTTCTGCATGGGAGCGTTCGAGAATTACGGTCAGGCCTTCCTGCTCGCGAAAGCTGCCGATGATTTCCAGGCCCGCGGGCAATTGGCCGTTGGCCAGGGTGCAGAACACGTACTCGCCGGCATTGAGTTGCGGGCTCATGCTGCGCAGTAGCGTTGCCAGTGAAGTTTCGCCAGCCATGAGGAGGATCCTTGTGCAAGAGTTCGTGCTGGCCATTTTCCAGTAGTAACCTGTATAAGAAAAACCAATATTGCTGATCGCTCATTAGGAAAACTGATGTTCGACTATAAATTGCTTTCTGCCCTGGCTGCGGTGGTCGAGCAGGCCGGTTTTGAACGGGCAGCCCAGGTGTTGGGTTTGTCGCAATCGGCTATCTCCCAGCGCATCAAACTGCTCGAGGCGCGGGTCGGCCAACCGGTGTTGGTGCGGGGCACGCCGCCGTCACCGACCGAGATCGGCCGGCGGCTGCTCAACCATGTGCAGCAGGTACGTCTGCTTGAACGGGATTTGCAGACGCTGGTGCCGGCGCTGGACGAAGAGGGCCTGCCGGAACGCCTGCGAATCGCCCTGAATGCCGACAGCCTCGCGACCTGGTGGGCCCAGGCGGTGGGGGAATTTTGCGCGCAACACCACCTGTTGATGGATCTGGTGGTCGAGGACCAGACCGTCGGCCTCAAGCGCATGCGCGCAGGTGAAGTCGCGGCGTGCCTGTGTGCCAGTGAGCGCCCGGTAGCCGGTGCGCGCAGCGTATTGCTCGGGGCGATGCGTTACCGTGCATTGGCCAGCCCGGCCTTCATTGCGCGGCACTTTCCCCAAGGCGTGCGCGCCGATCAGTTGGCCCGGACTCCTGCGCTGGTGTTCGGCCCGGACGACTTCCTGCAGCATCGCTACCTGGCATCCCTGGGCGTCGATGGCGGTTTCGAACACCATCTTTGCCCATCGTCTGAAGGCTTTATCCGCCTCACCGAGGCCGGGCTTGGCTGGGGCCTGGTGCCGGAACTTCAGGTGCGCGAACAACTGGAGCGCGGCATTTTGCTGGAGCTTTTGCCAGATAAACCGATCGACGTGCCGCTGTACTGGCATCATTGGCGCAATGGCGGTCAGTTGCTGGGGTTGCTGACCGAGCAATTGGTGCAGGTGTCCCGGCAATGGTTGGTGCCGTTGGGCTGACAGGCAGCGTCAAGACCTCACGCAATACGCAAAAAACGAAATATTCGGAGCACTACATGAAGATTCTGGTCACCGGCGCAAGCGGCTTCATTGGCGGGCGCTTTGCGCGTTTCGCCCTGGAGCAGGGCCTGGACGTGCGGGTCAACGGTCGCCGGGCCGAAAGCGTCGAACATCTGGTGCGCCGTGGCGCGGAGTTTATCCAGGGCGACTTGTGCGATCCGCTGCTGGCACGCGACCTGTGCTCCGAGGTCGAGGCCGTGGTGCATTGCGCCGGTGCCGTTGGCCTGTGGGGGCGTTATCAGGATTTTCACCTGGGCAACGTCCAGGTCACCGAAAACGTGGTTGAAGCCTGCCTGAAGCAGCGGGTTCGGCGCCTGGTGCACTTGTCGTCGCCGTCGATCTATTTCGATGGTCGCGATCATCTGGGATTGACCGAAGAGCAGGTGCCTAAACGCTTCAAGCACCCGTACGCCGCGACCAAGTACCTGGCCGAGCAAAAAGTTTTCGGCGCCCAGGAGTTTGGCCTCGAAACCCTGGCGCTGCGCCCGCGTTTCGTGACCGGGGCCGGTGACATGAGCATCTTCCCGCGGTTGCTCAAGATGCAGCGCAAGGGGCGCCTGGCGATCATTGGCAACGGTTTGAACAAGGTCGACTTCACCAGCGTGCACAACCTCAATGAAGCGTTGCTCAGCAGTTTGCTGGCCACTGGTTCAGCCCTGGGCAAGGTGTACAACATCAGCAACGGCGCGCCGATCCCGTTGTGGGATGTGGTCAATTACGTCATGCGTAAAATGGAAGTCCCACAAGTCACGCGCTACCGTTCCTACGGCCTGGGCTACAGTGTCGCGGCGCTCAACGAGGGGTTCTGCAAGTTGTGGCCGGGTCGTCCCGAACCCACCCTGTCGCGACTGGGCATGCAGGTCATGAAGAAAAATTTCACCCTGGATATCAGTCGCGCCCGGCATTATCTGGACTACGACCCCAAGGTCAGTCTCTGGACGGCGCTCGATGAATTCTGCGCCTGGTGGAAGGCCCAGGACATTCGCTGAAATCGGCTTCACTGAACCGAGGTTGGGCTTCGGGGTCAATCGTTGCGGCCGTGGGGGGTTATACTGCGCCGCATCAAGCCAACACCGTGTTTCACAAAGGTTGACTCAATGTCCATGCGTAACGATGCCAACGATGACTTCGACGATGTACCGAGCCTGCGTGCAGACATCCTCGATGATGATTTCCCGAAGAGCACCCGCACCTCCGTGCACTCGCGCACGCCGCCAGTGGTCAAGGTCAAGGCGGCGAGTACCGGCCCGTTGTGGGCACTGGTCGGCGCCCTGTTCTTTGCCTTCGCAGGCCTTGCCTGGTGGAGCTTCCAGCAAATTTCGCTGATGGAGCAACAGCTGGTGGCAACCCAGGAAAGCTTTGCGCGAATCAGTGAAGAAGCGGCGGGGCGCCTGCAGGATATTTCCGGCAAGGTGGTCGCCAGCCAGACTAACGTCAGTACCGACAGCGAAGCGCTGAAGCTGCAAATCCGGCAGCTGCAAAATCAGCTGCAGGATCAGGGCAAGCAACAACAGGGCGTCGCCGGCCAGGCCTCGGACCTGGACAAACGCCTGGCGCAGATGACCGCGCAGACCAGCGACCTGGAAAAGCGCCTCGCCGAGATGGCCGCCCAGGACACCGAGCAGCAAAAGGCCAATGCGCAAGTGCAGGAGCAGGTCAAAGCCTTGGGCAGTGAACTGGCCACGCTGAAAAATACCCCGGCGGATACCGAGAAATTCGATGCGCAACTGAAGAGCCTGGGCGCCGACATCACGGCGCTGAAGAAACAGGGCAATCCGAACGCTGCCATCGATCGCCTGGAGCAGGACATCGTGGTTCTCAAAAGCCAGCAGGACAACCGTCCAGGCACCTCTCAAGGCGCAAGCACTGCTGAGTTCGATGCCTTCCGCAGCCAGGTCACCCGAACCATCAACAGCCTGCAAGCGCAGATCCAGAACCTGCAACAGCAGCTGCGCACTCGCCAGTAAGCCCTGCCTCATTCCCGGTTCGCCGGGAATGATCCCCGCCTCGATTCGCTGAATGTCCCTGCATGCGCCATTGCCGTCTACGCTCTTGAAACATCAAGAGAACGGGGGGACGTGCCATGGGAGTTGTGCAAAAGTTGGCCTGTTTGGGGGGCATGCTGTTGATGTGCCTAGGCCAGGTTCAAGCTGCCGAAACGGAAAAGGCCGACAGCCAGGCCGCCATCGCTTTGCTGGAAAAAGCCCTGGCCTACTACCACGACAATGGCGACAAGGCTTTCGCCGCCTTCAGCCGTCAGGGCGAGTTTGTCGACCAGGACCGGTATGTCTTCGTGGTCGATACCAAGGGCGTGATGCTCGCCAGCGGTGGGCCGTCGGCTGCATTGATTGGCCGGGATGTGTCGGATGTGCTCGGGCCGGATCTGCAGAAGGCCTTCAAGGATGCGCTCAAAGTGCCCGAGGGCAATGGCATCCAGCAAGCGGAGTACCGTTGGCAAAACTGGTCCGACGGCAAGGTCGAGCGCAAGCATGTCTACTATCAGCGAGTCGGCCAGCGAATCCTCGCGGTCGGTTACTACCTGCCACGGGCTTCAGCGGAGCAAGCCATGGCCTTGCTGAACAAGGCGGCGGCCGACCTGGCCAAGGACGAGAAGGGCACCCTGAAAGCCATCAACTCTCTGAAGGGCGGTTACCTGCAGGATGACCTGTATGTCTTCGTCGTCGACCTCGATACCCGGCGCTATGTCGCCCATGGCACCAACTTGCGATTGATCAACACGGATTTCAGCAAGATCAATGATCCGGATGGCAAGCCGGTGGGGGAGCCGATGCTGGCGCTGATCGCGAAACAGGATTACGGCGAGTATGAATACCGCTGGAAAAACCCGGTGACCGGTAAGGTCGAGAACAAGCATGCCTATCTGAAGAAGGTCGGGCATTTCCTGGTGGCGGTGGGGTATTACAGCCCTTGAATGGTATTGCCTGATACACCGCATTCGCGAGCAGGCCGCTCCCGCATTGAATCTCCAGTGATCACACATTTTGTGTACTCTGGAAATCATTGTGGGAGCGAGCCTGCTCGCGAATGCGGGCGACTCGGTCTCTCTACCGGACCTTGTCCTCGCGCCCGCGGAGCACCCTGTCCGGCATGGCGATCGCCGCCGCCAACCCCAGCAGCGACACCGCCGCACTTACCATCAACAGATGCCTGAACGTCAGCAACAGTTCAGCGCGCAGGGCATCCTGCGCGTCACCCTGTGCGGCGTTCAGGCCATCCAGCAAGACATTCCCCGAGTGACCCTCGGCCAACAGCGAAGAGCCAGCCAGGTGGGCGAAGCTCGAATCCTGCAACAACGCCAGCAACAGCGCCGACATCAGTGCCACGCCCACCGCTCCGCCCAATGAACGGAACAGGTTGGTGGTGCTGGTGGCAACGCCGATGTCTCGCTGTTGCACCGAGTTCTGCGTGCCGACCAGGGAGGTCGGAAACTGCATGCCCGAGGCGATACCGCAGAACAGCATGAACAGGCTGCTCAGCCAAAAGGACTGTGGCGGGCTGAACGCCATACCGAGAATCGACAACGGCATGAGCAGGGCGCCGGTCAGGATCATCGGTTTGTAGCGTCCGGTCACGGAGGTACGGCGGCCGGCGAAATATGCGCCAATCGGCAAGCCCATGGCCAGCGGCAGCAGGTGCAGGGCAGCGCTGTCGGCACCGGCACCGGTGACACTCTGGAAACGCAGGGGCATCAGCACGATCAACGAGATGGCCTGGAAACTGGTGAAGAAAATCGTGCACCAGCACAGGATCGCATTGCGGTTGGTGAACAGGTGCATCGGCAGCAATGGCTCCGATGCGCGTCGTTCATGCAGCACGAACAGGCCCAGCACCGCTGCCGCACAAGCCAGTAACCCCAATACTTCGGTACTGCGCCAGGAGTGCCCCTGACCGAATTGGGTGATGCCCAGCAGCAACGCCGTCAGTCCGATGATCATCAACAGGGTACCGAGGTAATCGATCACCGGTTTGCGTTGCGGAATCGGCAAGCCGACCAGCGTGCGATTGGCCACCAGCCATGCTCCCACGCCCAGCGGCAAATTGATCAGGAAGACCCAACGCCAGGAAAGGTATTCGGTCATGTATCCGCCCAGCACCGGGCCGGCGACGCTGGCCACCGCATACATGCTGCTGAAATAGCCCTGATAACGGCCGCGCTCACGGGGGGGCACGATGTCGCCGATGATTGCCTGGCTGACGGAGATCATTCCACCGGCTCCGATCCCCTGGAGAATTCGCGCCAGCACCAGTTGCTCCATGCTCTGGGCCATGCCACAGAACAGCGACGCCAGGGTGAATAACCCCATGCCAAACAGCATCAATTTGCGCCTGCCGTACAGATCGCCCAGCTTGCCGTAGATCGGCACCGCCACCGTCATCGCCACCATGTAGCCGGATATCACCCAGGCCAGCAAACTGACGTCCTTGAACTGTGCGGAAATGGCTGGCATCGACACAGCAACGATGGTTTGGTCCAGCGCACCGAGGAAAATAGCCAGCATCAGCGCGATCAGCACGCTGCGGATGGCCGGTTTGGGCAATTCAGGCTGGTGGAAAGTGGTCACGAATAAACCTGCGGCAGTGAATGACCCGCCAGTCAAGGCGAGCGGGATGCTCGCCAGTGTAAGTCGATAGGAGGCTATTCGATAGCCTCATATGGAAGGCCTGGCCCATCGTTTTGCAAACCTTCGACCTGACGAGCGGCCATGCGGTCGCGGATGACTCCTGTCTGGCCTTAGACCATCACCGTTTTGCAACGGGTCAGCCCTTGCAGATCCCACGCGGCGGGGGGCGGTGATGGATTTTTATGGATCGAGTGCTTGCAATTTTCCCTTGCGGGTCGGTCAATTGAAGGTGAAAACTGAGCGGGTAGCTGTACATTCTGCCATTCGGTGCGATTATCGCCCGTCGTCCATTCCGAAACCTGGATTGAAGTGATGAACAAGCCTGACCTGCCTTCGATTCCGGTGTTCAAGCTCTACGGTGAAAGCCTGGATTGGCCGACCCCGGACTTGCTGCACTGTGAAACCATTTCCAAACGCAGTCGCGAACACCAATGGGAAATCAAACCCCACCGCCACGCCGATTTATGTCAGTTGCTCTTCGTGTTCAAAGGTCAGGCAGAGCTTGAAATCGAAGGCAAACGTTCGCAACTGACCGAACCGGCGATCCAGATCCTGCCGCCGTTGTCGGTGCATGGTTTTCGGTTCAGTGAAGACGTCGAGGGGTTCGTGGTCACCCTCGCGGCACCGCTTATCGCGCATCTTCAGGCGCAATTGGGGCATTCGGTGAATGCCCTGGCCCAGGCCGAGAGCTACCCGGCAGGCCAGGACGCCGCGTACCTCAACAGTCTGTTCAGCGCGTTGCAGAACGAATACACCGGCCACCAACCGGCGCGGGAAATGCTCATGCATTCGCTGGTCAGCGTGATCATGGTGTGGGTCAGCCGCCAGGTGATCCAGCGCCGGTCAGCGGGTCAACGACCGCAGCGGGCGCGGGAATACCTCAATGGCTACATCCAGTTGGTGGAAGAAACCTACCGCCAGCACGTCAAGGTTGAAGACCTGGCCCATCGGCTGGGGATTTCGGTCTCTCACCTCAATGGCACCTGCCGCGAGTTGGCGGGGCAACCGGCATTGCAGATCATGCACGAACGGCAGTTGTTGGAGGCCAAGCGCTTGCTGACCTACACCAGCATGACCATCTATGAAATGTCCGACGTGTTGGGGTTCTCTGATCCGACCAACTTCACGCGCCTGTTCCGACGCCGCGTTGGCATCTCGCCAAAGGCGTTCCGCGATCGCTTGAAGGCCGATCAGGACAAAGAAGGCTGATCCGCTCCTTAGCGCAGTGCGTTAAGGGTGGCGTTGTGTGGAATGCAGCGCTCGAAGTTGCAACTGGCAGCCTCCCGGGGCAAGTTGCGTAGCTGCTCGACACGCCACGCAGCAGCGCCATACAACCCGAGCGTGACCGCGCAGGTGATGAAGATGGCGAGGTACCTTCTTGTTTTGATGTTCATGGCGTAGACCTCTGAACGAATACCCTTCGGTATTACCTTGAGCATAGGTCAGATGCGTAGGAGCTGCCGGAGGCTGCGATCTTTTGATCTTGATTTTCAGCGGCGTTGAGAAGATCAATATCAAAAGATCGCAGCCTGCGGCAGCTCCTACAGGCCGATATCCCACGCCGGTTTTTCGGGAAACCTCACCACCAGAAAATCCAGCAAGCAACGCAGCGCCGATGGCATGTGTTTGCGTGAGGCGTATACCGCGTACACGTTCATCTGCCTTGGCTCGGCCCGGGGCAGCAGGCGCACCAGCTCACCGCTGTGGATGTACACGCCGGCCTGATAAGTGGGGAGCATGGCCACGCCTGCGCCGGCCAGGGTGGCGCGAAGTAGCGTGCTGGCTTCGTTGGCGCTGATGTTGCCTTGCACGGGCATCGCCACCTGTTCGCCATCGAGTTCAAAGTGCCACAGGTTTTTGCCGAAGTACGAGTGGGTCAGGCAATTGTGCAGGCTCAAATCCTCGATCCGCCGGGGTGCAGGGTGTTCGCGCAAATAGGCGGGGGCGGCGCAGATCACCGAGCGACACACCGTCAACCGACGGGCGATCAGGTTCGGGTCCAGGTCATTGCTGGTGCGAATGGCCAGGTCGATGCGCTCGTCCACCAGGTTCACCGTGCGGTCAAGCATCTGCAGGTCAATGCTGACAGTCGGGTAGCGCTTGACGAATGCCGCCATGGCATCGGCCAATTGCGCCTGGCCGAATGAGGTGCTGACGCTGATTCGCAGCAGGCCGCGAGGTGTATCGTCCGGCACGCTGACGGTAGCTTGCATGTCCGTGGACAGGTCAAGCATCTGCCGGCAGCGGGGCAGTATTTCGCTACCGGCGGTGGTCAGGTTCAATTTGCGCGTGGTGCGGTGCATCAGGCGTGCGCCAACCCAGTTTTCCAGTTCCGCCAGATAACGCGAAACCACCGGCCGTGACAGTTCCAGATGATCGGCGGCGGCCGACTGGCTGCCAAGATCGATCACCGTGACGAACACCCGCATTGCTTGTAGACGATCCATGATTTGCCCGGTTTCAGAAACAAACTATGTCCAAGCATCGCATTTTTTGTACTGAAGCAGGCAACTAAGCTCTGTTCCCATACCGGCCTTCCCTGGCCTGCAAACAACGGAGCAACAGATGATCGGTTTCACCACACTTAAACGCGTTTTGCTGGCGACCGCTGTCCTCGGCTTCGCCGCCCACGCAGCCGCGTCGACATTGACGCTGGATGTCTATAACCCCGGCGATAAAGCGATATTCCCGGTGACCTCGGTACTGGTCAGCGGCGAGAAAGAAGCAATCCTGGTGGACGCCCAGTTCGGCAAATCCCAGGCCGCGCAAGTGGTGGAAAAAATCCGCGCCAGTGGCAAGCAACTGACCACTATCTACATCAGCCACGGCGACCCGGATTATTACTTCGGCCTCGATACCCTGACGGCTGCATTCCCCAATGCAAAAGTGCTCGCTTCGCAGCCGACCGTTGATCACATCAAGCAAACCGTCGACGGCAAGCTGGCGTTCTGGGGGCCGAAATTGGGAGCTGACGCGCCCGCCAAAACGGTTGTGCCGGATGTGCTCAAGGGCGACAGCCTGATGCTCGAAGGGCAGAAGCTGCAAGTGATCGGCCTTGAAGGCAAGCAACCGGATCGCAGCTTCGTGTGGGTTCCGTCGATCAAGGCCGTGGTCGGTGGTGTGGTCGTGGCAGAAAACATCCACGTCTGGATGGCCGATACCCAGTCTCCCCAGTCCCATGCCGATTGGTTGGCGACGCTGCATTCGATCGAAACCCTGAAGCCGAACACCGTCGTGCCGGGCCATTACCTCGGCGATAGCGCCCGATCCCTGGCCGCCGTTAAATTCACCGCCGATTACATCAAGGCCTTCGATGAGGAAACCGCCAAGGCCAAAGATTCGGCGGCACTGATCGCGGCGATGAAAAAGCGCTACCCAGCACTGGGCGAGGAAAGCTCGTTGGAGCTGAGCGCCAAGGTCGCCAAGGGCGAGATGAAGTGGTAAATCTGCCAATGGGACGCAGAGCGTCCCGGGCTGCATTCCCACGCAGAGCGTGGGAACGATCATACGAGTACACCCCTGCAGGTTTCGATTACCGGGATTGCGCCTGTTCCACCAGCCAACCCATCAACTCGCGCAACTTCGGAGAAGGTGCGGGTTTTTCCGGGAAAACCAGGTAATACGCCAGCCCTGTTTTCACCTTCAATTCAAAGGGCATGACCAGCCTCCCGGCACTCAGGTCATCGCCAATCAACGACCAGTCACCGATCGCCACCCCCGTGCCCTGGGACGCCATCGACATGGCCAGGTCCAGCGTTTCGAAATGCTGGCCCTTGCTCACGTTGCTCAAGCGAATATCCGCAGTGGCCAGCCAGGCCTTCCAGTCCCGTTCATCCCGGGTCGGGTGGAGCAACATGTGTTGCTCCAGGTCCTTTGGCGATTGGAGCGGCACCGAACCTTCGAGCAATGGCTGGGAACACACCGGCGTCAGTTGCTCATCGAAGAGTTTTTGCGACAGCAGTGAGCTGTCCGGCGGCGCGCCATACATCACCGCGGCATCGAACTGCTCGCGATGAAAATCCACGCCGTGCTTGACCGTGGTGGTGAGCTCTACCGGCACGTCCGGGCGTTCCCTTTGCCATTGCAACAGGCGTGGCAGCAACCAGCGCATGACGCAGGTCGGAGCCTTTAGCTGCAGGGTTTCGCGCTTCTCGCCGATCTGTTCGACCGCTTCGTCGATCAAGCCGAAAATCTGCTGGACCCGTGGCAGCCATTCCCGTCCTTCGGCGGTCAGGTCCAGGCCTCGAGCCTGACGTATAAACAATTCGTAACCCAGGAAATCTTCCAGCCCGGCGATCTGCCGACTCACCGCGCCCTGGGTGATAAATAGCTGTTCAGCAGCACGGGTGAAATTGCAGCACTGCGCGGTAATCAGGAATGTGTGCAGCGCCGGCAGGGGAGGCAGTCGTTTCATCGGGATCCAAGGTATGACGTGAGGACATGGCTAGTATGACTTTTTATCCATTGTTGCGGCTATGTGTCGCCCGTTCCAATGAGGCCATCCCTGGACCTGCGAACCCATCATAAACATTGCGCAGGCCCGGCGTCTCAAACGAACAATAAGGGCAATGACATGGCGACGTGTGGCGAAGTATTGGTCAAGTTACTCGAAGGTTACGGAGTCGAGCAGGTGTTCGGCATTCCCGGGGTTCATACCGTGGAGCTGTATCGCGGGTTGGCCCGTTCGAGCATCAACCACGTCACCCCGCGTCACGAACAGGGCGCCGGCTTCATGGCTGACGGCTATGCCCGCACCAGCGGCAAGCCGGGTGTGTGCTTCATCATCACCGGCCCTGGCATGACCAACATCACCACGGCAATGGGCCAGGCCTATGCCGACTCGATCCCGATGCTGGTGATCTCCAGCGTACAGACCCGCAACCAACTGGGCGGCGGTCGCGGCAAGCTCCACGAACTGCCGAACCAGAGCGCACTGGTCGGTGGCGTGGCGGCGTTCTCCCATACCCTGATGTCGGCGTCCGAATTGCCGGACGTGCTGGCCCGTGCCTTCGCGCTGTTCCAGGCCGGTCGCCCGCGCCCGGTGCACATCGAAATTCCGTTGGACGTACTGGTTGAAGAAGCCGACGACCTGCTCGCCAGCCTCCCGGTAAACATCGATCGCGCCGGTGCCGCACCGTCCGCCGTGAGCCGCATGACCGAGCTGCTGGCCGGTGCCAGGCGTCCGTTGATCCTCGCCGGTGGTGGCGCCATCGATGCCGCCGCCGAATTGACCGAACTGGCCGAATTGCTGGACGCGCCCGTAGCGCTGACCATCAATGCCAAGGGCATGCTGCGCTCTGCTCACCCGTTGCTGATCGGTTCGACCCAGAGCCTGGTTGCCACGCGCGCACTGGTCGCCGAGGCCGATGTGGTGCTGGCCATCGGTACCGAGCTGGCCGAGACCGACTACGACGTGACCTTCGCCGGTGGTTTCGAGATTCCTGGCAAGCTGCTGCGCGTCGACATCGATCCGGACCAGACCGTACGCAACTACCCGCCACACGTGGCCTTGGTCGCCGACTCGCGCAACGCTGCCCAAGCCTTGCTCAGCGCGCTGTCGCACAAGCCACTGGCCGAGCGCCGCAACGATTGGGGCCAGGTGCGCGCCGCCCGTTTGCGCGAAGAACTGGCCGCCACCTGGGACGCGCCGACCCTGGCCCAGAGCCGCTTCCTGGAAACCGTTCTGCACGAACTGCCGAACGCGGTATTCGTCGGTGATTCGACCCAACCGGTGTACACCGGCAACCTGACCTTCAACCCGGAACGCCCGCGTCGCTGGTTCAACTCCTCCACCGGTTACGGCACCCTCGGTTACGCCTTGCCAGCGGCGATTGGCGCCTGGTTGGGCGGCACCGTCGAAGGCGGCGCACGTCCTCCAGTGGTGTGCCTGATCGGCGACGGCGGCCTGCAGTTCACCCTGCCGGAACTGGCCAGCGCCGTTGAAGCGCGCACCCCGGTGATCGTGCTGCTGTGGAATAACCAGGGTTACGAAGAGATCAAGAAGTACATGGTCAACCGTGCCATCGAGCCGGTGGGGGTGGACATCTACACCCCGGACTTCATCGGTGTAGCCAAGGCATTGGGTTGTGCAGCCGAGGCAGTCAATGGTGTTGAACAATTGCGTACGGCATTGCGTGTTGCCACCGATCGCCAGGGCCCGACCCTGATTGAAATCGATCAGGCCGCGTGGACGAAGGCGGTGTCGAAATGAGCTTTTCCACGACTTTTCCGACGACTTTGGATGGCCTTTTCATCGACGGTAAATGGTCGGCGGGCAAGGAACACTTGCGCGTGATCAACCCGGCGACCGAAGCGTTGTTGACCACGGTGAATGGCGGCGATGAGCGCGCCGTCGATCAGGCGGTCAGCGCAGCGAGCAAAGCCTTTGCCGACTGGTCGAAGACCACCGGCGCCGAACGTGGCGCGATCCTGCGCAAAATCGCTGCGGGTGTGCAGGCCGGTCGCGACCAGTTGATGCACTTGCAGTCGAGCAACAACGGCAAGCCATTGTTCGAAGCAGCCATCGACGTTGATGACGTGATCGCCACGTTCGAATATTACGCCGGCCTGGCTGAAGGTCTGGACGCGAAACAGGACAGCCCGGTAGAGCTGCCGACCGACGATTTCAGTGCGCGCCTGCGCCGTGAACCTTGCGGTGTGGTCGGCCTGATCGTGCCGTGGAACTTCCCGATGGTCACCACTGCGTGGAAACTCGCCCCGGCCCTGGCCGCCGGTTGCAGCGTGGTGCTCAAGCCCTCGGAAGTAACGCCGCTGCCGGAGCTGGAACTGGCGAGGATCATTGCCCAGGCCGGCTTGCCTGCTGGTGTGTTCAACCTGGTGTGCGGCACTGGCCTGGCCGTTGGCGCACCGTTGTCGGCAGACCCGCGCATCGCCAAGGTGTCGTTCACCGGCAGCAACGCGGTCGGTGTGCAGGTCATGCAGCGGGCAGCGGAAACCGTCAAGGGCGTGAGCCTGGAACTGGGCGGCAAATCTTCCTTGCTGGTGCTGGCCGATGCCGATCTCGACCTGGCGGTGGAAGTGGCCTGCGGTGGCGGTTTCTTCAACGCCGGGCAGATGTGCTCCGCGACCAGCCGCGTGCTGGTTGCCGATGAGCTGGCCGATGAGTTCCTCAGTCGTGTGAAGGTCCGCGCCGAAGCCATTCGTGTGGCCGACCCGTTCGACCCGAACGTGGAGATGGGCACGCTGGTCAATCAGGCGCAGTACCAGCGCGTGCTCGGCCACATCGATCGCGGTTTGAGCGCTGGTGCCAAACTGGTTTGCGGCGGCAATCGTCCTGCAGACCTGCCGCGTGGATATTTTTTGCAGCCGACCGTTTTCACTGATGTGCCCCTCGACAGTGCGCTGTGGTGCGAAGAGATTTTCGGCCCGGTGATTTGCGTGCGTCGTTTCGCCTCTGAGGCTGAAGCGATTGCCCTGGCCAACGACAGCCAGTTTGGTCTGGTCGCCAGCGTGGTTACGCGTAACGCAGAAACGGCGGATCGCGTCGCCAACGCTTTGCAGGCGGGGCTCGTGTGGATCAATGCGCCGCAAGTGATCTTCCCGCAGACCGCCTGGGGTGGCTACAAGCAGAGCAGTATCGGCCGCGAATTGGGGCCATGGGGCTTGCAGGCTTTCCAGGAAATCAAGCACGTGATTCGCGCTGTCTGATGCCTCTCCCGTAGGAGCGAGCATGCTCGCTCCTACAGTGAGGCATGCGCCGACGTCATGGCTTCAATGAATTTTTATCGATAGTCAGGTGTTTTACACGACCTCAGGATGAACCCGCTGGCTCAGTAAAGCCCCCGAACATACGAGGGGTAAACGCTGAACCGGCTGCGCGGATGCAACAGTTTCGACCTGCCTTATACCTACAAAAACAAAGGGAGTCCGTAATGGGCGAGCATGATCTGAACAGACGTCAATTCATCAAGACCGTGGGCGTAGCCTCGGTTGCCGCGGCGGCCATGAGCCTGCCGTTCGTCAAGGCCAACGCCAGCGACACCCGCTTTCAAGGCAAGACCCTGCGCCTGCTGACCTGGTCCGACGATACCGGCCTGGCCGCACTGCGCAACATCGCCGCGACCTTCGAAGACAAGTACGGCTGCAAGGTCATCGCCGACCGCACCGGCAGTACCTCGGAAATGGTCGCCAAACTCAAGGCCGGCGGTGATCGTCCGCAGTACGACATCATCACCCTGGCCGGCGTCGGCGCCGAAGGCCTGGCCGCCGCCAACCTGCTGGAAAAGCCCGACCTCAACCGCATCCCTAACCTGGTCGACGTACCGGAGAAATACCGCACCGGCGCCAATGGCCACGGTATCGGCTACCTGCTCTGGTGCAACAGCCTGGTCTACAGCACGCGCACCATCAAGCAGGCACCGGACAGCTATGCCGCCCTGTGGGACGCCGACCTGTCGCCGAACATCTTCCTGCCGCCGCCGAACTGGACCGAGGCCATGGACCTGATCATCATCGCCGCCAAACTGGCCGGTGGTGACGAGCACAACATCGAGCCGGGCTTCAAGAAACTCGCCGAGCTCAAGGATCGTGTGGTGACCCTGGGCGAGAACCCGAACCAGATTGCCGAACTGTTCCGCACTGGCTCCCTGGACATGGGCGGCCTGTACGCCCCGGCGTTTTTCCCGAAACAGATCCGCGATCCGAACTACGGTCTGGGCGCCACCTTCGGCATGAAGGAAGGTTTCTACACCGACCTGATGCTCTCGGTGATGCCGAAGAATCGTCCGGGCGATACCGACCTGACCTACGCCTTCATCAACCACTCCCTGGACCCGCTGGTGCAGGGCAAGATGGCTGAAGACATCTACAACGGCCCGGTCAACGCCAAGGCGATCATCTCCGCCGAAGCGCGCAAGAGCCCGTACATTCTCACCCCGGAGCAGATTGCCGAGAAGGCGATCATGCACGACAACGCCTTCCTGGCCACCGTGCATGACCAATGGATTCGTCGTTACACGGAAATCTTTTCTTCCTGATCTTCGACCACTGAAGATCCCCGGTGGGAGCGAGCCTGCTCGCGAATGCGGTTTGACATTCACCCTTGATGTCGACTGACAAATCGCTTTCGCGAGCAGGCTCGCTCCCACAAGGGAATGATGTGTCTGGAAGATCTGTGTTTCAGCTGCTTTCCATTGACGAGACCTTTGCTATGGAACACCAACCTTTGACCCATTCGGTCAGTGTCGCCGAGCCGCGCCCGAACCGGGGTGTTTCGCCGACGGCCCGTGCCTGGTTTTTCCTCACGCCGTCGATGCTGTTTCTTGGCGTACTGATTGCCGCCAGCCTGCTGGTGCTGCGCATGAGCGTGGGCACCAAAGGCGCGGAATGGTCCGGGTTCAGCCTGGCCAGCTACGCCCAATTGCTCGAACCCTACTACCTTAAATCGCTGATGCTGACCCTGCGCCTGGCGCTGATCAGCGCGGTGATCGCGGTGATACTGGCGATCCCGGTGGCCTACACCATGTCGCGCCTGACTTCGCCGTTTGTGCGGCGGATCTTTCTCGCCGCAGTGCTGTTGCCGTTGCTGGTCAACCTGCTGCTGCAAAGCTACGGCTGGCTGGTGATTCTCGGTCCCGGCGGCATGCTCAACCAGGCACTGATGGGCCTGGGCCTGATCAAGCGCCCGATCATGCTGTTGTACAACCAGAACGGCGTGTTGATGGGCCTGGTGCAAACCGCCTTCCCGCTGGCCGTGCTGCCGATTGCCAGCGCCATGCGCGGCGTCGCCCGCAGCTACGAAGAAGCAGCCGCCACCCTCGGCGCCAGTCGTTTCCAGGTGTTCCGCCAAGTGGTCTTGCCTATGAGCCTGCCGGGGATCATCACCGGCGCGACGCTGGTGTTTGCCTACAACGCCAGCAGCTTCGTGGTGCCGCTGCTGCTCGGTGGTCGACGCGTGCCGATGCTGGCGGTGATGGTGCATGACCAGATCGCCCCGCTGATGAACTGGCCCGCCGCGTCCGCCGCCGGCGTGGTGCTGATCGTCACCACCCTGGCGATCATGACCTTGTCCGAATTCATCACTGGCCGTCGTCGGCGCATGCTGGAGGCTTCCCAATGAGCACCCTGACCAAGAAGCGATATGGGCTGTTGCCCGGCGAGACCGGCAAGTTTGCCGGCATCCTTTCGGGCTTCATCCTGCTGCTGGCGGTATTGCCGATCCTGACCATGATCGTGATGTCGTTCAGCGGCGCGTCGAACCTCGACTTCCCGCCCAGCAGCTATAGCCTGCAATGGTACAAGGCAGCCTGGCACACCTTCGTGTCGCCGGACGCCAGCGATGTGCTGAGCCTGGGCAAGGCCATGACCACCAGCCTGATGGTGTCGTGCCTGACCATGGTCTTCGCGACCATCATCGCCGTGCCGGCGGCCTATGCCCTGACCCGTTGCGAGTTCCGTGGCAAGGCCGTGGCGCTGCAATTGATGTCGCTGCCCCTGGTGTTCCCGATGGTGGTGCTGGGCCTGGCGTTGCTGCTGGTGTTCGACAGCCTGCCGTTCCAGATGACCACTTCGCGGCTGGTGATCGCCCACGTGATCCTGGCACTGCCGTTCGTGGTGAAGAACTGCACGGCGGCCATGCTCTCGATCGGCAGCGAAGTCGAAGAAGCCGCGCAAATGCTAGGTGCTTCGCCGCTGCGGGCGATTGTCGACGTGGTGGTGCCGTTGATGAAGTCGGGGATCCTGGCAGGCATGTTGCTGGCGTTCATCGTCTCGTTCAACGAGTTCACCGTGACCTATTTCCTCTACACCATCGATGTGATGACCGTGCCGATCTGGATGTACAGCCGCACCGTGTCGTCGCTCGATCCAACCGTATTTTCGTTTGCCGTGCTGATCGTGCTGATCGACTTCGTCCTGATCTGGGCGCTGGAGAAGCTGGTCGGTGAAGGTGGCGTTTCGTTCTGATTTCTTGAGGTGATTCTTATGTCTGGTCTGATTCTGGAAAACGTCGAGAAATATTACGGCTCGGCCTGCGCGGTAAAAGATGTGAACCTGCATTTGCCCGAGGGCAAGCTGGTGTGTTTCCTGGGCCCGTCCGGTTGCGGCAAAACCACCTTGCTGCGCATGATCGCCGGCCTGGAAACCCTGAGCGGTGGCGAGATTCGCCTGGACGGCGAGGACATCGGCCATACCCCGGCGCACCTGCGTAATTTCGGCATGGTGTTCCAGTCCCTGGCGTTGTTCCCGCACATGACCGTGGGGGAAAACATCGCCTATCCACTGAAACTGCGCGGGGTCAGCAAGGCGGACCAGCAGGCGCGGGTGGTGGAGTTGCTGGAGTTGATTCAGCTGCAAGCGATGATCGATCGCCCGGTAGCGAAACTCTCCGGCGGCCAACGGCAACGCGTGGCGATTGCCCGGGCGATTGCCAACCACCCGAAAATCCTGTTGCTCGACGAGCCGCTGTCGGCGCTGGACGCCAAGCTGCGTGAGTCGATGCAGGTGGAAATCCGTCAGTTGCAACAGCGTCTGAACATCACCACCATCATGGTGACCCACGACCAGCGCGAGGCCATGACCATGGCTGATATCGTTGTCGTGCTGGGCGAGCACAAGGTGCAGCAGGTGGGTACGCCGATCGAAATCTACCGCCACCCGGCCAACGAGTTTGTCGCGGACTTCATCGGCTCGGGCAACATCTTCCCAGCCACGGCGCTGGGCGACGGCAAGGTCAGCCTGCCGGGCGGCGATGCGTTGCAAGTGCCAATCTGCAGCAGCATTGTGGTCGGTGAAAAAGTGAAGATGCTGATTCGCCCGGAAGACCTGCAACTGTCGGCGCCGCAAGCCACGGCGGGTAACCGCTTGCTGGGCAAGGTGACCTTCGTGCGCGATATCGGCGCGACCATCGAGACTACGGTGGAGTGTTCCGGGGTGTCGTTTACCGCGCTGAGTACACCGTGCCAGGGGTTTGGCTTGAGCGTTGGGCATCCGGTGTCGGTGACATTGCCGGCAGAGGCTTGCCGCGTACTCAGCGCCTGATCGAAGGGATGGGTTGACTGTACTGGCCTCTTCGCGAGCAAGCCCGCTCCCACAATGGATTGGCGTACGCAGGACCAATGTGGGAGCGGGCTTGCTCGCGAAGGCTTCAGTAGCAGCAATGAAAAAATCGGATCAAACACTCAGGCGCAACCGCGCCAGGTCCCGCAACGGCGGCGCGCCGAACAACCGGCTGTACTCCCGGCTGAATTGCGAAGGGCTTTCATAGCCGACCCGATACCCCGCCGCCGAAGCCTCCAGCCCTTCGGCCAGCATCAAGCGCCGCGCCTCCTGCAGGCGTAGCTGCTTTTGATACTGCAACGGACTCATTGCCGTCATCGCTTTGAAGCGGTGATGCAACGTCGACACGCTCAAGTTCACTTCTTTGGCCAGGTCATCGATACGCAGCGGCTGCTCATAGTTGCTGTTGAGCCACTTGATCGCCTGGCTGATGCGATGACTCTGACTGTTGGCAATGGCAATTTCATACAGCCGATGCCCCTGCTTGCTGCGTAATAACCGGTAGAGAATTTCCCGACGAATCAGCGGCGCGAGCATGGTGATGTCTTTCGGCGTGTCGAGCAATCGCGCCAGGCGCAGCACGGCGTCGAGCATTGCGCTGTCGAGACGTTCGACATACAACCCGCGTCCGGTTGGCCGGGTGGGTACGCCGAGGGGACCAGCGTCGGCGATCAGCGCGGTGATCTCCGCGGGGTCAATGTCCAGCCGCAAGGCCAGGATCGGTTCCTCGGTCGAGACATTGACCACCCGCCCGCTCAGCGGCATCGAGACCGAGACCACCAGGTAGTTCAGCGGGTCGTAATTGAAATACTCGTTAGCCAGCTGAACTTCTTTGCGTCCCTGGGCCATGATGCACAGCGCTGGTTGCGCCAGTACCGGGGCGAACTCGTGGGACTGGCTGTGGCGCGACATGAACAGTGAGCCGATGGCAGTGGCATAACTGCCATCTTCGGCAGTGTTGCGACGGATGATCGCCGCCAGTTCCGTGCGCTGCTTTTCCATGTCGGTGTCCAGCGGGGTTTGCGGCGGGTGTGAAAAGTGATCGAGAGACGACATGCAAGGCATCCTCGGCAAGGCATGGGTGATGGGGCAGAGCATATGTTTGTGCAAGCAACAGCGGTAGACACATCCTGCCAGATGCTTGCCTGATTCTGCACGGGGTTGTTTCCGTGCACGGGCAATGCGGGATGCAGACGGGAAAACTTGCTTGAAACTCGCATGGCAGAACCGTGACAGGATTTTCCATGTTGTTACAGCCAGTTCATGCACGTTCGCAGGATTGTGCAACGCGCCGGCAGGAATCGACTAACGACACAGGCACATCGGCCTTTAACCTTGGATCCTGTCGCAGCCCGTTCCGCTGGCTGCCTCGCGACTCCCCGGGAGGGTTGAACATGTCAAAGCAGATCCCCGTCAGTCATATGGCCTTTGTCCGGGCACGCCCGGGGCGTTCTCAAGAACTGGGAGTGCGCCTGAGCGCGCTGATCGAGCCGTCGCGGGCCGCACCAGGCTGCCTGAGCTTCGCCTTGCAGCAGTCGCAATGCGATCCGCAGTTGTGGCTGGTGTCCGGTTTTTGGGTCAACCAGCAGGCCATGAACGCGTACTTCAGCACGCCGGCCATGGAGGTTTTTGCCGAGCTGGTGCAGGAACTGGTGGTCGACAGCCTGGATTTTCACACCTTCAAGGACGTGTCGGCGACGCAGGCGTTGCGACAGTCCGGGGCAGCGGTACACAAACTGGCCGGTTGAGGGTTTAATGGCAGCATTCTCAACTAGCCAGGATGCGCGACATGGCACGCAAAGCCTTTGAACACTTCGAAGCTGTATCGGCTGTAGTCCCCCGCGAAGGCGGGTATTACGCGGCAATCGCCACCAAAGCCATCGGCGGCTCCGGTGCGCCTCGTTTCAACAAACTGCTGGAAGAACAGACTTTCAAGACCGCCAAAGAAGCGGACGAAGCTGCAGCCCTGCAACTGACCCACCTCAAGGGGGTCAGCGAAGACGGCGGGCTGCTCTGGTAATCATTTTACCGCCCCCGGGCGATACATCTTGAACAATGCCTCAGGCCCCAGCTGGAAATAATCCGCCGGCCCGCCGCCGCGCAGAATCGGTTCTGCCGCGGCGGTGTCGTACACCCCATCCTTCAATAGCCACTTGGCGATATGCACGGCGACGACTTCGCCGAGAATCAGCCAGCTCGGCACCACATTTCCGTCCGCCCGCTGCAGCTGAATAATCTGGGTGACCTTGCATTCGAAAGACACCGGGCTTTCGGCGACCCGTGGCACCTGAATGACTTTCGAGGGGACGGTGGTCAGGCCTGCCAGTTCGAACTCGTTGACCTGCGGTCCGACCATGGCACTGCTCTGGTTCATCTGCTCGGCCAGTGGCCGGGTGGCGAGGTTCCAGGCGAATTCACCCGTCTGTTCAATGTTGTTCAGGCTGTCTTTGCGCCCGACGCTGGAAAATCCAATGATCGGCGGGATGTAGTTGAAGGCGTTGAAAAAGCTGTAGGGCGCCAGGTTCAAGCGGCCTTCGCCATCCTGTGAAGAAATCCAGCCGATGGGGCGCGGGCCGACGATCGCGTTGAACGGGTCGTGGGGCAGGCCGTGGCCATTGGCGGGTTCGTAGTAGTGGATGTCATCGGGCATGGAGAAAAATCCTGGGGCTTTCGATAGGCGGTCATGGTGCTGGGACCGGCACTATTTTTCCAGCCAATAAACATCTCGTAGGAGCTGCCGCAGGCTGCGATCTTTTGATCTTGCCGTTGGAAATCAAAAGATCGCAGCCTGCGGCAGCTCCTACAGGTGTTGTGACAGTGCGCATGTTTTTGCTGTGCTCCAGAAATGACTAAGCCCGGCCGAAGCCGGGCTTTGGTGCCAATCTTGCGGATTAGCTGACGGAAGCACCGCCAGTGCGGTCGTAACCATCTTCAGCGACAGTGGCGCCGCCGGTGCGGTCGTAGCCATCTGCGGCGACGGTAGCGGAACCCGTGCGGTCATAGCCGTCTGCTGCAACAGCGGAACCAGTGCGGTCGTAACCGTCGGCAGCGAAGGTGTTGGCGGCCAGTACGGACAGGGCGATGGCGAGGAACAGTTTGGTTTTCATTTCATTTCTCCAGGTTCTTTGGCGTTTTGTCTCTCGGGCATGGGTTTCATGCTACGCCAATTAAACTGATTAAAAAGCGCAAAATAATGCTAAAAACAATCGATTAAGTAGATGTTAAGGCCGTGAGGCTTTACTGCTTTCAGAGACTAGTGAACGCATCGCATTTAACCGATCAGGCAAACTCAGGATGGCGGCCGGGCATTAACTCGTGATTAATCCATTGGATGGCGATTCTGTTTTCCAAGACCCTGGGCACCGCGCTTGGCGATTACCTGGCTGATGACTCGGGGCTTGGCTTTGCCGGTGGCGCGCTATTGATCGGCTCGACCATTGCGTTGGTCGTGCTGCTCAAATACTTCACGAAGATTTCGTCGGTGCTGTTGTTCTGGGTGGCGTTCGTGCTCACCCGGCCGTTCGGCGCGACATTGGGTGATTTCCTGACCAAGCCACATGAAAAGGGTGGGCTGGACTTTGGCACCATTGGTTCGACGCTGGTGCTGGCGGGGATTCTGGTGGTGATGATTGCGGGGGCTTCGTACGCGCAGAACACGTACGGGAATCGGGCGGCAGTCGAGTTGACTTGATACCGAGGCGTCCCCTTCGCGGGCAAGCCTCGCTCCCACAATGGATCCGAGTGAATCAGCCCTTGTGGGAGCGAGCCTGATCGCGAAGAGGCCGGTATGACCGACCTCGATGCGACTGTCAGTCAGTGACGATCCGCGAATGCTTGCGGGTGTCTTTCATGGTGACGTACACCAGCAGGGACACGGCGATGCACGCCGTGACATACCAGTAGTAACCGGTTTCCATGCCAATGCTCTTGAACCACAGCGCGATGTATTCAGCGGTGCCGCCGAAGATCGACACGGTCAGGGCATACGGCAGGCCTACGCCCAAGGCGCGGATTTCGGTCGGGAACAGCTCGGCTTTGACCACCGCGTTGATCGAGGTGTAGCCGCTGACGATGATCAGTGCCGCCATGATCAGGAAGAACGCGCCCCACCAGGTCGTGATGGTGTGCAAGGTGGTGAGGATCGGCACGGTGAAAATCGTGCCCAGTACGCCAAAGGCGATCAGGATCGGACGTCGGCCGATCTTGTCCGACAGGCCACCGATGATTGGCTGCAGGCACATGAACAGGAACAGCGTGGCGGCAGAGATGGTGGTGGAGTCGGAAATGCTCATGCCGACGGTGTTCACCAGGTATTTCTGCATGTAGGTGGTGTAGGTGTAGAACGCCAGGGTCCCGCCCATGGTCAGGCCAACCACGGTCATCAGCTCTTTCGGATGGCGCATCAGGGTGCGCATCGCGCTTTCCTTGGCCTTTTCTTTCTTGGTGAACGACTCGGTTTCTTCCATGCCACGGCGCAGGTACAGCGCGACCACGGCACACAGCGCGCCGATCGCGAACGGGATGCGCCAGCCCCAGGCGTATAGCTCTTCGGTGGTCAGTACGTTCTGCAGGACGATCAGTACACCCAGTGCTATGAGTTGACCGGAGATCAGGGTCACGTACTGGAAGCTGGAGTAGAAACCGCGACGTTCCTTGGTCGCCATCTCGCTCAGGTAAGTAGCGGAGGTGCCGTATTCGCCACCGACCGACAGGCCTTGCAGCAAGCGGGCGAACACCAGCAGGATCGGCGCACCGATACCGATGATTTCATAGCCCGGGCTCAGGGCGATCAGGAGCGAACCGAAGCACATCAGGTACACCGAGGCCATCAGGGCTTTCTTGCGTCCGACTTTGTCAGCGTACAGGCCCATCAGCCACCCGCCGATCGGGCGCATCAGGAAACCCACGGCGAAAATCGCAGCGGTATTCAGCAGTTGTGCGGTGGTGTCGCCTTTGGGGAAAAAGGTCTTGGCGAAATAGAGCGAGAAAGCGGCGTAGACGTACCAGTCATACCACTCGACCATGTTGCCGACAGAACCGCTGAAGATAGATTTGATACGGCTGGAAGTGGTTCGTTCTTTTGCCGGCGCGGCAACCGACCCACGGGGCAGGGTATTGGAGTTATCCATTGAAGGATCCTTCATTTAATTATTTTATGTGGAGCGCGCATAAACGCAGCCTGCGGGGGCTATAGCAGGAGCTGTGCCAAGAGGGAGAGGGCCGGTTTAGAGGGGGATTGAGGTTTGAGTGAGCGGAAATCCGCTTATTCTGGAGAGGGTGTGAGCGAAAAACCGCTTAACGCTTTGATCGTTCCCATGCTCCGCGTGGGAATGCAGCCAGGGACGCTCTGCGTCCCAAAAGCCGAACGCGGAGCGTCCGTCGAGGCATTCCCACGCAGAGCGTGGGAACGATCATTCACCGAGAAACATCTCTCGGTTAAGCCCATGCCGCTGCATCTTTTCATTGAACGTCCGGCGCGGCAGCTGCAGTTCTTCAAGCACCGCCTTCACATCACCCTTGTGCCGGGTCAATGCTGCGCGCAGGCACTGCGCTTCAAACGCTTCCTGCTGCGCTGCCAGTGACTGTCCCGGCTCGATGCCCGCCGGCACAGGCTCGCCAAGCCCCAACACCTGGCGCTCGGCTACGTTTGCCAGTTCGCGCACATTGCCTGGCCAGTCGTGACTCAACAGATGGCTCAACTGGGGCCCGCTCAACGGCGCAAAGGTTCGCCCCAGTCGCTCTGCAGCACTTTGGGCAAAGGCCTCGTACAACAACGGAATGTCTTCGCGACGGTCACGCAGCGGTGGCAGGCGCAATTCGGCGACGTTCAAACGGTAAGCCAGGTCCTCGCGGAAACGTCCGGCCCGTGCTTCGTCGAGCAAGTCCGGCTTGGTTGCGGCGATGATGCGCAAATCCACTCGAATACTCTGGTTCGAGCCCAAGCGCTCAAGCTTCTGCTCCTGTAGCACCCGCAGCAATTTCACTTGCTGGGCCAGGGGCATGCTTTCGATTTCATCGAGAAACAACGTGCCGCCATCGGCGTATTCGAGTTTGCCGATGCGCTTGCCTTGGGCACCGGTGAATGCGCCGCTTTCGTGGCCAAACAGTTCTGCTTCGAACAATTGTTCGGGGATGGCCGCACAATTCAAGGCGACGAAGGGTTTATCGGCGCGCGGCCCGAAATCGTGCAGGCAGCGGGCAACCAGTTCTTTGCCGCTACCGGTTTCACCGCGGATCAATACGTTGACCGGCAACGCCGCCAAATCAAGAACCTGGCGACGTAGCGTCTGCAAGCCACGGGACACACCCAGCAGCGTCGCGTCGAGTTTGGCGCGGTTGTCGGCCTGCTCGTGCAAGGCGCGGTTTTCCAGCACCAGCCGGCGCTTGTCCAGCGCGCGGTGCAGGCTGCCAAGCAGGGTTTGCGGGCTGAAGGGTTTTTCCAGGAAGTCGTAAGCGCCATCGCGCATCGCATCGACAGCCATCGGCACGTCGCCATGGCCGGTCAGCAGAATCACCGGCAAGTCGGCATCGCGGCGCTGGACTTCAGCCAGCAGTTCCAGCCCGGACATGCCGGGCATGCGCACGTCGCTGAGGATCACGCCGGGGTAATGCGCGGGCAGTTGCGCCAGGCATTCGTCGGCGCGGCTGAACAGTTGCACCTGGAAACCCGACAGGCCCAACCACTGCTCGACGGCGCTGCGGATGCTGCTTTCGTCGTCGACCACCATCACTGAATTGAGCATGTGCCAGGAGCCTCCGGATCGATGGGCAAGGTGAGTGTGAACACCGCGCCGTTGTCGTGATTATCGGCGCTCAGGCGTCCTCCCGATTCGTGAACGATGGCAAAGGATACGGCCAGACCGATGCCCAGGCCATCACCCACCGGTTTGGTGGTGAAAAAGGGATCGAAGACCTTCGACAGGTTTTCTTCGGCGATGCCGCCGCCGTTGTCGATGACGCTCAGGCGCCACAGTTGTTCGTCGGCTTCCAGGCGGATTTCCAGGCGTTTGCAGGGTTTGTCCTGCATCGCATCCAGAGCGTTGCGTAGCAGATTGATCAACACTTGCTCCAGGCGAATTGCGTCGCCGCGCACCCACGCCGGGCGCGCCAGGTGCAGCACGGTGCTGACCTGTTCGTCGCGCAGGCGAGTGTCGAGCAGCTCAAGCGATTGGTCCACCACCGATGCCAGGTCCAGGCGTTCGCGCAAACCGCTGGGGCTTTTGCGGGCGAAGGTTTTCAGGTGGCCGGTGAGGGCGGCCATGCGCGTCAGCATGTCATCCACCGGCTTGAGAGCCTTGTAGGCGTCGTCGACCCGGCCGTGGTCGAGCAACAGTCGCAGCGTCGCCAGCTGCATGCGCTGGGCGGTCAGTGGTTGATTGATTTCATGGGCCAGCGCCGCCGACATCTGGCCGAGGGCCGCGAGTTTGGCCGATTGCACCAGACCGTCCTGGGCGGTGCGCAGGTCGCGGGTACGCTCTTCCACCAGCTGTTCGAGCTCTTCGCGACTACGCTGGCGCATTTTTGCCAGGCGCCAGCGCTGATTGAGGAACAGCAGCAGAAACACCAGTGTCAGCCACAGGCCGGCTGCGGCGAGGGCGGCGTTGCGACTGTCTTCGAATGCTACTTGCGGACGACGCAGCAGGTGCAGCGTCCAGCCCTCGGCGGCCAGCGGCAGGGATTCCCACAGGTAATCCGTCTTGCCGTCCGGACCGTCGACCCGCGCCAGTTCGCTGTTGTCGTCGAAGCGGCGCAACGATTGATAGTCGAGCCGCGTCAGCGGCTGCTTGTCGTATTGGCGGGTGGCCTTGAGCTCGGCAAGGTCGCTGTCGCTCAACGGTTTCAATTGGCGATAGCGCCAACCCGGCTGATTGGCGATGAAGATGATGCCGCGCGCATCGCTGACCAGCAGCGTGTCGCTGCCCTGGCGCCATTCGCGTTCCAGCTCGGGAAATTCGAGCTTCACTACCATGGCTCCGAGAAACTGCCCGTCGTCGTTGGTCACGGCACTGGACAAGAAGTAGCCTGGTATCCCGCTGGTCACCCCCACGGCATAAAAACGCCCGGTGCCCTGGGTGCGGGTCTGGTTGAAGTAAGGGCGAAAGCCATAATTGTGGCCGACGTAACTGCTGGGCAAGCGCCAGTTGCTTGCTGCCACGGCGAGACCGGTGCGATCGAGCAGTTCCAGGGTCGAGGACTCGGCGGCGCCATTGATCTTTTCCAGCTTGCGGTTCAGCACGTCCTGTTGCTCTGGGTTGACCGGGCCTTTGAGCGCGTCACGCAGCTGCGGGTCCAGCGCCAGCACCGAGGGCAGGGCGCGGTAGCGTTCGATCAGGGTGTGCAGGGATGTGGCATACAGCGCCAATTGCTGATTGGCACGGGCCGCATCTTCAACCAGGGACTGGCGCACGGTGTGGCGCATGGCCAGGGTGGCAGCAATGGCGGCACCGGCGATGATCAGCACGGTGTACAGCGCCAGGCGCAGGGATCGGGAAGTCAGCGGCATGCAGTGGACAACAGGAAAAAATGAGGGGGAGCACAATACCATGTGGAGGGCAGTCATCTCTCGCCGGTACCCATGCGCTGGCGCTGGTTTTACCGTGATGGTCGATCCCAGGCGTTTCAGTTTGTTACCAGCCAAAAAAAACCGGCGGGTCGTTGCCGACCGGCCGGTTTGTTGGGGTTTCAGTGCAGCTTACTGCACTTCCACCGCCAGGCTTTCACTGATCTTTTGCTGCCAGATGGCAGGACCGGTGATGTGTACCGACTCGCCCTTGCTGTCGACTGCGACAGTCACTGGCATGTCTTTCACGTCGAACTCGTAGATCGCTTCCATGCCCAGTTCGGCGAATGCCACCACGCGGGATTTCTTGATCGCTTGCGCCACCAGGTAAGCCGCGCCGCCCACTGCCATCAGGTAAACGGCCTTGTGGTCCTTGATCGCGTCGATTGCGGTCGGGCCGCGCTCGGATTTGCCGATCATGCCCAGCAGGCCGGTTTGCTCGAGAATCTGACGGGTAAACTTGTCCATGCGCGTGGCGGTGGTCGGGCCAGCCGGGCCTACCACTTCTTCGCGCACCGGATCGACCGGGCCGACGTAATAGATGAAGCGACCCTTCAGGTCCACCGGCAGGGTTTCACCCTTGTTCAGCATCTCGACCATGCGCTTGTGCGCAGCGTCGCGACCGGTAAGCATCTTGCCGTTGAGCAGGACGGTTTCGCCCGGCTTCCAGCTCTGCACTTCTTCCGGGGTCAGGGTGTCGAGGTTGACGCGACGGGCCGACGGACCCGCTTCCCAGACGATTTCCGGGTAGGCGTCCAAAGGTGGCGCTTCCAGGGATGCCGGGCCAGAACCGTCGAGCACGAAGTGCGCGTGACGGGTAGCGGCGCAGTTCGGGATCATGCACACCGGCAACGAGGCGGCGTGGGTCGGGTAATCCATGATCTTCACGTCGAGCACGGTGGTCAGGCCGCCGAGGCCCTGGGCGCCGATGCCCAGCTGGTTGACCTTCTCGAACAGCTCCAGGCGCATTTCTTCGATGCGGTTCTGCGGGCCGCGGGCCTTAAGCTCGTGAATGTCGATGGACTCCATCAACACTTCCTTGGCCATCACCGCGGCTTTCTCGGCGGTGCCGCCGATGCCGATGCCGAGCATGCCCGGTGGGCACCAGCCGGCACCCATGGTCGGAACGGTCTTGAGCACCCAGTCGACGATCGAGTCGGACGGGTTGAGCATGGCCATTTTCGACTTGTTCTCGGAACCGCCACCCTTGGCTGCCACGTCCACTTCCACGGTGTTACCCGGAACGATGGAGTAGTGGATGACGGCCGGGGTGTTGTCCTTGGTGTTTTTACGAGCGCCCGCCGGGTCGGCGAGGATCGAGGCGCGCAGGACGTTTTCCGGCAGGTTGTAAGCCCGGCGCACGCCTTCGTTGATCATGTCGTCCAGGCCCATGGTGGCGCCATCCCAACGTACGTCCATGCCTACGCGAACGAAAACGGTGACGATGCCGGTGTCCTGGCAGATCGGGCGGTGGCCGGTGGCGCACATCCGCGAGTTGATCAGGATCTGCGCCATGGAGTCACGGGCCGCTGGCGATTCTTCGCGCAGGTAGGCTTCGTGCATCGCCTGGATGAAATCCACGGGGTGGTAATAGGAAATGAACTGCAGGGCGTCGGCAACGCTCTGAATCAGGTCGTCTTGCTTGATCACGGTCATGAGTCGCGCTCCTCTAAAAGACGGGAACATTCAATAAGGTGCTTGCAGCTTGGGTACTTCGGTCGGTTGCAAGCACCTTTCAAGGCACGCCGGGCATGCTGGCGCGACGCTAAAAAGGCGCGGCAGTATACCGCGCATCAAAGGCAGGTACACGCGCCGGCGGTCAAACCTTGGTCTGATTGTCGTGCCCGATCCCCGTAGGAGCTGTCGAAGGCTGCGATCTTTTGATTTTGTTTTTAAGATCAAGATCAAAAGATCGCAGCCTGCGGCAGCTCACAGTGAAATTGTGTCACCCGAAAATTGAATGGTTATTTATCGGCCGCACCACTAAAGTGACATTCGGTCTGTAGAGTAGGACGCTCTGTCAGTCTCCTTTCATAGGGTGAGTCAACGATTGACCCATAACGCCATCCAGCGCCTGTTGCTCAAACGTTTTGCCCTCGCAGCCGGCACCTACGCCCTGGCCCTGCTACTGCTGTGGCTGGCGTTTTTTACCGGCCACTACGATGAGTCGCTGGCCAACGTCGCCGTCGGCAGTGGGCTGGTGGTCATCAGCCAGGCGGCGTTGTTCGTAGTGTTTTACAGCGGCTGCAACCTGCGTTTTTCCGACCCCAGCCTGACCGAGACGCAGGTGCTGCTGGGGCTGGGTTGGCAAACCTGGCTGATTGCCAATCTGGATGAGGCTCGTGGCGCGTTTCTGGTGTTCTACGTGCTGATTCTGTTGTTCGGGCTGTTTCATCTGTCGCGCCGTGCATTTGCGCGCTGTGCGTTGCTGGTCTTTTTCAGTTTCAGCGCGATCACGCTGTGGGAGGGTTACCACTTCCAGCTGGCCGACCCGGCGCTGGCCGCATTGCAGGTATGCGTACTGTTCATCGTGCTGGTCTGGCTTGAACTGTACGCCCGTTACGTCCAGGCCTCCCGCCTGCGCATGCGTCAACGCCGCTTCGCCTTGCAGGCGCACCAGGACACGTTGCGCGGGATGATGCGCCAGCTCGAGGACCTGGTCGCTACCGACGAGTTGACCGGACTGTTCAATCGCCGGCATTTCCTGCGCCTGGCTTCACGCGAACTCAAGGCCATGGACGCCAGCGTCGTGCATGGCCTGGCGCTGATCGACCTCGATCACTTCAAGCGCATCAACGATATTCACGGCCATGCGGCTGGCGATCAGGTATTGCAGGCATTTGCCGGCGTGGCGTCGGCCTGCCTGCGCGACGGTGATGTCCTGGCGCGCTACGGCGGAGAAGAGTTTGTGGTGTTGCTGCCTGATTGCGATGCCGGGCGATTGACCGCTTGTTGCGAGCGGCTGCGCCTCGCCTTTATCGATGTCGAGCTGATCGGCTTGAAAGTCGGCAGTCTCAGCCTGTCCGCCGGCATGACCCTGCTGTTACCGGGTGATGATCTTGACGAGGCCTTGCAGCGGGCTGACCAGGCGCTTTATCGGGCCAAACGTGACGGCCGCAACCGTTGCGCTGCAGCATGGGAAAACGTCGATGCCTGAGTTGCGCGTCGGTGACCGCCAATGGTCGGTACCAGCTGGCAGTAATCTGCTTGATGCCCTGAATCAGAACGGCGTGTCGGTGCCTTACAGCTGTCGTGCCGGCAGTTGCCATGCGTGCCTGGTGCAATGCGTGCAAGGGCTGCCGAGCGACAGCCGGCCCGATGCCTTGAGTGCGCAGCAGCGCCAGCAAGGCTGGCGGCTGGCATGCCAGTGCCAGGTGGTCGAGGATTTGCAAGTGCACACCTTCGACCCGCAGCAGGATGGCAACCCGGCCGAAGTCGCGGCCGTCGATTGGTTGAGCGCCAGCGTATTGCGCTTGCGCCTCACCCCGCAGCGTCCATTGCGCTATAGCGCAGGTCAGCATCTGGTGTTGTGGGCCGGTAATGTGGCGCGGCCGTATTCCCTCGCCAGCCTGCCGGAGGAAGACCGCTTCCTGGAGTTCCACCTCGATTGCCGCCTGCCAGGTGAATTCAGTGACGCGGCGCGTCAGCTGAGCATTGGCGATCCAGTCCGCCTCGGCGAGTTGCGGGGCGGGGCATTGCATTACGACCCGGACTGGCATGCCCGGCCGTTGTGGCTAATGGCCGCCGGCACCGGCCTGGGACCATTGTTTGGCGTGTTGCGCGAAGCATTGCGTCAGGATCATCAGGGTGCCATCCGTGTGATTCACCTGGCCCATGATGCCAATGAGCATTATCTGGCCAAACCCCTGCAAGCCATGGCAGCCAGTCGTCCGAACCTCAGTATCGAGCTCTGGACCCCAGCCGGGTTGCCAGCGGCATTGGCGCAAATGCGCCTTGTCTCTCGGCAAACCCTCGCCTTGGTCTGTGGAGCCCCCGATAGCGTTGACGCCTTCGCCCGGCGCCTGTACCTGGCAGGACTGCCGCGTAATCAACTGCTGGCCGACGTGTTCCTGCCCCGTGGTTGAGATGATACAGCTCAAGGCAATGGCGGCATTGAACCCAAAAAAGATCGCAGCCTGCGGCAGCTCCTACAATGGAATGCGTTCCCTGTAGGAGCTGCCGCAGGCTGCGATCTTTTAATCTTCAAAACAAAAAAGCCCCGCCATTCACATGGCAGGGCTTTCGTTTTTCAGCGAGCGGTCACTCAGACCATCGGATCGCCAACGTGCAGGATCTTCATGCCGTTGGTGCCACCGGTGGTGTGGTAGCTGTCGCCCTTGGTCAGGATGACCCAGTCGCCTTTCTGTACGACGCCGCGCTTGACCAGTTCGTCGATCGCCTTCTGGCTGACTTCGTTCGGTGCCAGCGAAGCCGGATCGAATGGAATGGTGTACACGCCACGGAACAGCGCCGCGCGCGCCTGGGCTTCACGGTGTGGAGTGAACGCATAGATCGGCACCGAGGAACGGATGCGCGACATGATCAGCGGGGTGTAGCCACTTTCGGTCAGGGCGATGATCGCCTTCACGCCCGGGAAGTGGTTGGCGGTGTACATGGTGGCCAGGGCGATGCTCTCGTCGCAGCGCTGGAACTCCTTGCCAATGCGGTGGCTGGAGGTCTTGCTGGTTGGGTGCTTTTCAGCGCCAACGCAGATTCGCGCCATTGCTTGCACAGCTTCCAGCGGGTACAGGCCGGCGGCACTTTCGGCCGAGAGCATCACGGCGTCGGTGTAGTCGAGCACGGCGTTGGCTACGTCGGACACTTCGGCGCGGGTCGGCATCGGGTTCTGGATCATCGACTCCATCATCTGGGTCGCCACGATCACGGCCTTGTTGTGGCGGCGCGCGTGCAGAATGATTTTCTTCTGGATGCCCACCAGTTCGGCGTCGCCGATTTCCACGCCCAGGTCACCACGGGCCACCATTACGGCGTCGGAGGCATTGATCAGGCCGTCGAGGGTTTCGTCGTCGGCTACGGCTTCGGCACGTTCGATCTTCGCCACCAGCCAGGCGGTACCGCCGGCTTCGTCGCGCAGTTGACGGGCGTATTCCATGTCGGCGGCGTCGCGCGGGAAGGACACGGCGAGGTAGTCGACCTGCATTTCGGCAGCGAGCTTGATGTCTGCCTTGTCTTTCTCGGTCAGGGCCGGTGCCGTCAGGCCACCACCGCGACGGTTGATGCCTTTATGGTCCGACAGCGGGCCGCCGATGGTCACGGTGCAGTTCAGTTCGGTAGCGGTGGCGGTGTCGACGCGCATCACCACGCGGCCGTCGTCGAGCAGCAGCTCGTCACCTACACCGCAGTCCTTGACCAGGTCCGGGTAGTCGATGCCGACCACTTGCTGGTTGCCTTCGGTCAGGGGATGGCTGGTGGAGAAGGTGAATTGATCACCGATCTTCAGCTCGATCTTCTTGTTGGCGAATTTGGCGATACGGATTTTCGGGCCTTGCAGGTCACCCAGCAGGGCAACGAAGCGGCCGTGCTTGGCAGCGAGGTCACGCACCAGCTTCGCGCGAGCCTTGTGCTCGTCGGGGGTGCCGTGGGAGAAGTTCAGGCGGGCTACGTCCAGGCCAGCCAGGATCAGCTGTTCGAGAACTTCCGGCGAGTTACTGGCCGGGCCAAGGGTGGCGACGATTTTGGTACGACGGACGGACATGCAAAGACTCCTGAGTTCAAGCGCTGAGTGAGGCTACTATGCTCTTGGGGTGTAGTCATTGTTCATGTGCACTACTTATTCGTTTGATTCTTTGAATGAACACTTTTGCTGACCTGCCACCTGAAGATTTTCGTCCACGGGTCGATACAGAGCTCAAGTCAGGAGAACTCCCATGCGATTCGTGCTCATAGCCGTCCTTGCCCTCAGTGTCGTGGGCTGCACCCGTTGGTCGATGAACCACCATTTGAACCTTGCCTATAGCGCCTATGACCGTGGCAATTGCGAGCAAGTGACGCTCGAGCTTTCCAAAGTTGAACGCGCCAGCCGCGCGCGGCCTTATGTATGGCCAGAAGTGTCAATGTTGCGCGGATTGTGCCTGGAACGGCAAAAACTGTTTGTCGATGCGGCGCAAACCTACCAGTTCATCATTGCTTCGTATCCGCAAAGCGAATACGCGTATCGTGCCCAGGCTCGCCTGGAAACCTTGCAAGCACTCAATCACTACCCGCTGCGAAGTTCGGCGACGGTACGTCCAACCCGCTTCTGATTACGTTTCTCATCTGGTGGCTGGCTCGCCGGCGACGGTGAGCTATAGTCGAATAGATCGGTTTGGAGCCTTGTCTGCAAACCGACGTAACACCTGTGATCGGCAGGAGTAAGCGGCAGCGGTTCATGGACTGTCGCACCAGGATCGGGGAGAGCGCGCCCATCGCCTGTCTATCAGGCCGGCCCGTTCCGAAGCATTAGTGCGGCCCTGCTTAAGGGCCTGGCAAAGCGAATTCAGCATGTTCACTGACCGCCGGATCGAGCGGCATCAACTGCCGTATTTTCTGAAAGTGTTCAACCGCATTACCGACAAGCCGATTGGCTATCTCGGCAACGTCTCCGAAGACGGGCTGATGCTTATCAGTCAGTTGCCGATGATGATCGGCGTGGATTTCGATTTGCGCCTGAAAATCCCCGCGAGCGGCGGGTGCATGCAGGTCATCGATCTGCGGGCGTGTTGCCTGTGGTGTCATGAAGACGCAACTCCTCACTACTATGACGCCGGGTTCAGCCTGCAACGGGCACCCCCGGAGTATGGGCAACTGGTGGAGGCATTGAGGCAGTACTTCAGTTTTCAGCCGTTGCCGGCGTCTGCCTGATGCCGCATGGGTTGCGCTTGGAGCGTTGTTAAATCGTCCCTGCTTTTTTCCAGCTCAAGTACCGGGTGACCAACTCGGGGCCCAACGCCTCGGGTTGCCCATCCACTACCGGTACTCCGTGGGCGATCAAGCGCTCATGGAGTGCTGCGCGCGAATTCAGGTATTCGACCGTCCCGCAATAGGCCAACGCCTCTGACAAAGTTTGCACCGGCAATAGTCGCGTCGTATCCAGGACGCTCTCACGCAAGCTTGCGACCAACACCTGGTGCTGCTTGCTCAAGCGCTTGACGGCAGTCAGCAGTTCATCATCGTCTTCATCGCGCAGGTTGGTGACCAGCAGCACCAGCGCCCGCCGTTTCTGCCGGGACAGCAGTTGGCTGGCAGCGGCTTGATAATCGGCGCTGCGTTGAGTGCTGTTCAGATCGTAGACCGAGTTGAGCACCACGTTGAGCTGGCCAGCGCCTTTCACCGGGGCGAGGAAGCGCGGATGATCACTGGCAAAGGTGCAGAGGCCTACCGCATCCCCTTGGCGCAGCGCGACGTAGCTCAACAACAGGCAGGCATTGAGCGCATGATCGAAATGCGCCAGCTCGCCGTCCTGGCTGCGCATGCGTCGACCGCAATCGAGCATGAAGATGATCTGTTGGTCACGCTCGTCCTGGTACTCCCGGGCAATGGGTGTGCGTTGGCGGGCAGTGGCTTTCCAGTCGATCTGGCGCAGGCTGTCGCCTTCGCGAAATTCCCTTAGCTGATGAAACTCCAGGCCCAGGCCACGTCGTTGGCGCTGGCGAACACCGAGTTGGCTGAGCCAGTTGTCCACCGCCAACAGTTGGCCGCCGTAGAGTCGGGCGAAGTCGGGATAGATGCGGGTGCTGTCAATCACGCTCAGCAGGCGTTTGCCGTGCCATAGCCCCAATGGGCTGGGCAGGCTGATTTCGCAGTTCTCGAAGCTGAAGTGGCCGCGCTTGAGCGGGCGCAGGCGATAATCGATGTCACTGTGCTGGCCGGGTTGAAGTTCCACCGACAGCGGCAGGTTTTCGAAGCTCAGGCCGTCGGGTACGTGGTCGTAGACCTGGATGTTCAGTGGCAGGGGAAAGTCGTGCTCGACTTGCAGTCGCACGACGCTCCAACGGCCGAGGGCCAGGCTGCCGGGCAGTTGACGTTGTACCCGGGGCGACGGCAGGCGGTTGAGACGGATGGCGTCGATTATTGCCAGGGCCAAGAGAGCCAGGAGCAAGCCCCAGTTGATCGAGAACAGCGTTGATGGAACCGCGATGTCCAATGCGTGCAATGTGCCCAGAATGAGACCGATGCCCAGCAAGGTCGCAAGCCAGGCCAGTAGCAGGCGCGAGGGTTTCACAGCCGTGGCGCCGGTACTTGGTCGAGCAGTTGCCGCAACACCTGATCGACGTCCAGCCCTTCGATATCCAGTTCCGGCGCTATGCGCACACGATGGCGCAGAACGGCCAGGGCGCAGCCTTTTATGTCGTCAGGGATCACAAACTCGCCACCGCGCAACAACGCCCGCGCCCTTGCGCAGCGCACCAGCGCAATGGATGCACGAGGCCCGGCACCGAGGGTCAGGCCGGGCCAACTGCGGGTGGTGCGAGCCAGGCGTACGGCGTAGTCGAGGACCTGGTCGTCCAGCGGCAAATCGCTGGCAATGCGCTGCAAGGCCAGGACCTCCCTGGCTTGCAGCACCGTGCGCAGCGGTTGGACATCGAGCATGTCGGCCCGGGTCGAGCGGCTGACCTGGCGCACCATGTCCAACTCCTGCTCCACGTCAGGGTAGTCCATGCGCACCTTGAGCATGAAGCGATCGAGTTCGGCTTCCGGCAACGGGTAAGTGCCTTCCTGTTCGATGGGGTTTTGCGTGGCGAGCACCATGAATGGCTGCGCGATGGGCAGGGCGCGGCCTTCGAGGGTGACTTGGCGTTCCTGCATGGCTTCGAGCAGTGCGGCCTGGGTTTTTGCCGGGGCCCGGTTGATCTCGTCGGCGAGCAACAGGTTGGTGAACAACGGTCCCTTGCGCAGCTTGAATTGCTCGGTCTGCATGTCGTACACCGCATGCCCGGTGACATCGCTTGGCATCAGGTCCGGCGTGAACTGGATACGCGCGAATTCGCCGCCGAAACAACGTGCCAGCGCCCTGACCAACAGCGTCTTGCCCAGCCCCGGCACGCCTTCGAGCAATACGTGGCCGCCAGCGAGCAGGGCGGTGAGAACGTCGTCGATGACGGTGTCCTGGCCGATCACGGCTTTTTGCAATTCATGGCGCACCGCCTGGGCCAACTGGCAGGCACGCTGGCGTTGCCGGATGGCGTGGTCGATTGCATCGGGCTCGATCGGTTGACTCATAACGCATTCCTCAAGGTTTGCAGGTGGGCGACCTGGCGGCTGAATTCAGCACTGGAAAACCGCTGTTTCGACCGCGGGCCCATGGCTTGGCTGATCGCGTCTGCGGGCTGGCCGCTCAGACGGGCGAGCACCCGCCATTGTTCGGCGACATCGAGTTGTTCATAGCCAGGATGACGATGTCTCACGCGGCGCAGTATGTCTTGCTGCAAGGCCTGCAACAGGCTGTCCTGGCCGTTGTGTCGCAACATGAAATCGGCGCTGGCGCGCAGGTGTTCCTGCAATTGGCGGCGAGCTTTGGTTTGCGGTTGCAGCAGTGGCCCATGGCGCACGCCGAAGTGCCAGCAACCCAGGCCGATCAGGGCGGCCAAGGCGACCAACGCCTGGGGGAAATGGCGTAGCAGCAGTGTCAGCAGGCTGTCGTGCTCGGTATTGAACAGCAGGGTCACGCTGGTATCGGCGGTCAGGTACCAGAGCAGCCAGGCGTTGTCGTATTGATCGATGGCCGGGGTTTTCCACAGGTCGGCGTCGGTCACCACAATGATCGAGCCAAGCCCGTGGTTCAGTTGCATCATATGGGTTGCCTTGGCACTGTTGGCCCAGGCCTTGGCGAGGTTTTTCGGGTCTTCGAGATGGAACGTGGTATCGAAGCCGGCGTAGGCCGGTGCGTCTTCATCTTCCAGATAGAGTTTGGTCAGTTGCGGGTAGGGATCATCCGGGGTGTCGGGCGGTGGGTCCTTGAGGTCTTTGCTCAGCGACTGTTGCAGTTGCACCCGATCCAGCAACAGGTCATTGCTTTGCCCGGTCTTTTCATCCCACAGCGACTGGGCTACGAACAGCAGGCGCCCGCCGGCTTGGGTCCAGTCCAGCAACTGATCGATCTGCCTGGGCGTCATGTTGTAGCGATCGCCTAGCAACAACAGGCTGTGATGCTGCGGCGCCAGGGTTGGCAGGATATCGAGGCTGTTGGCATGGCTGACACTCAGGCCCTGCTTGCGCAAAAAAAACTCGGCGGCCAGGTACGGGTTGACCAGGGCTTCAGGCGCCGGGCCATGGTCGATTTCGACCGGATAGGGCGTTGCCTTCAGGTACAGATAAATCATCAACACGGCCAGCAGGACAGCGGTCATCGTGCTGATGAATGGCCAGGCGCGCCGGTTCAATGGGGGATTCCCGAGTCAAATACGCCACGCCAGCCGTTACACAGTTCGCGCTGTACATGCGCGGGTGGCAATTGGTGCCCATAGGCCATGTTTTGCCAGTGCACGATCAGGTCTTTGCTGAAGGCCAGCAGGGCCGGTTGCTGTAGTTGTTCGATGCGTTCAAGCACCTGGCCTTCGGTGTCGGCGGCTTTGAGTGGCATGTCGAAATCGTGCAAGAGGCGGCTGAGCAGGGCGCGATAGAGCAAGCCAAGCGCTGCACGCGGGTTGTTCTGCCAGAGGCTTTCGGCACTGGAGGCGATGTCGCAGGGCAGGGTCTCGCGGCTGAGGTCAAGACCAAATACCTGAGGGGCAGGCGGGTGGGGGGCTTTTTTAGCGGGACGCGGTCGACGGCTGACGAATGCCTGCAACCCCTCACGGTAGTACCAGATCAAGCCCCCGATGGCGGTGATCACGGCTGCCCACAGCACAACTTCGATCAGCGTGGCCAACGCGCCGAAGTCTCGGTTGTCAAACATCTGGAGCAGCGCCTTTAGCCATTGGGGTGTGTGGTCTTCATTCGCGCCTTGGTCCGCGGCCTGGTTTTCGCCGAATCGATAGCGGGTGACGGTTTCCCTGTTCTTGAACGGAGGCTGGTCGAGGATGGCCTTGATGCTGTCCCTGGACCCCTGGCTGGTCAGTGGTTGCTGCAGCATGCGCGGACTGTCGGGCGTCGCAATGGCCGACTCGGACGCCCAGGCGATAGGGGCGATCGGCAGCAGCAAGGTCGCCGTCAGTAACAGGGCAAGGGTCGCTCCGCTCAAACGATGGGACAGGCTGCGAAACACCAGCTCGATATCCCAGGCTTCGAGTGCGGTGCGTCGGTTCAGGTACAGACTGAAGCCAGCGGCCACGTAGATCGGTTCCCAAATCACCAGCACCAGGACGTAGAAGCCGTTGGACAGGTGTTCCAGCCAGTGCCAGTCCTGCGTCGCGGCGCTGATCAGCGACTGCCAGCTCCAGTCGAGGGCGACCTGTTGTGGCAACAGCAGATAGAACAGCACCATCAAACCGATCCATAACGCGCCTTCCAGGTGCGCACCTATCACGGTCAGCCAGCGTGCAGCGCTGGCGTCACGCTGCAACAACACTTGCAACCGCTGTTGGCGCGCATCACCGCTCAGGCCTTCGAGCTGTAACACGGGCAGCGTGAAGCTGCGACTCAGGCTCAGGCGTCGCCAGGTCAGGCTGGCCAGCAGTTGTGGCTTGAGCAACCGTGGCCACTGGTAAAGCGCCTGTTTGAGGGTGGGCGTTTCTGCAAAAATGGCTTTGGAAAGGATGTACAAGGGCAAGCGTTCAAACGCCGGTTTCAGCCACCAGAAGATGAACACGGCCAAGGTCGGCGAATCCCACAGCAACCAGGTGAGCAGCGCGAAAACCGGCAAGGTGACAATCGCCCAACTGCTCATCAGCAGGCGCCGGTGGCGCTGGCTCAACAACACGCCGAGGTCCATTGCTTCCCAGGTCGGTCTTGGGCGAATGACCACGGTGGTGTCACTCAGGCGCATGGTGCGTCCGTCCGGCGAATATCAAGTAAATCGCCACCAGCACCCACAGGGCCGCACCGACCAGGTATTTGGTCAGGGGTGCCGGTGTCGTCATCGACGACCAGTAGGCTTCTATAAATGCCGCAATCAGCAGAAATAACATGACGCCGCAAATCAGCAGAACGCTCTTGCGGGCCGCCAGGCGCAAGGCTTCGGCGCGGGGCAGGCGACCCGGTGCAATCAACGCCCAACCCAGTTGCAGGCCTGCGGCACCCGCCAGTGCAATGGCCGTCAACTCAAATGCACCGTGACCGACCACGAATGACCAGAAGCTTTGCCCGTAGCCGATATGCGTCAGGTGTCCGGCTACCGCGCCGATCATCAAGCCGTTGAAGACCAGGAAGAATGCGCTGCCCAGGCCGAACAGCAATCCGCTGGCGTAGGTCTGAAAGGCGATTCCGATGTTGTGCATGATGTAGTAGCCGAACATCGCCCAATCTTCACTGGCCGCGCGCTCCATCGAGCGTCCCAGGTGACCGGCATCGGGGTCGTACATGCTTTGCATGTCGCTGACCTGATCGGCTGGAATCAGGTTGTAGACCAGTTCCGGAAACAGATAAACCAGGCCTGCCATTGCGATCAGGCTGCCGAAAAACATCAGGCTGGCAGCGAGCACGAAGCGCCATTGTTCACGTACCAGCCGGGGGAAGCCCGCCAGGATGAAACCCAGTGCATGGGCTCCAAAATGGCTGCGATGTCGATAAAGCTGCTGATGCCCACGTAACACCTGTTGCTGCAATGAGTCATTCAGGAAACTGCTGTAACCGCGCTCGCGGGCCAGCGCCAGGTGTTGGCAGATGCGCCGATAATCGGCCAGGAAATTGTCGGCCCCTTTGGCTTTGCTGTCCCGCTCCAGCCTGTCCAGCAGGAGGGAGAACTGCTCCCATTCAGCCATATGTCGATGTTCGAAAAGGCTTTGTTTCATGTCGGACCCAACAAACCGTGGGCAATGCCGTTGAGTTCGGCCACGGCGCGGGAAGCCGGAACCTGCAAGGGGCGCGCGAGTATCGAGGCGAGCTCATTGACCCTGGCATCGGACAGTCCGGCCTGGCGTTCGGCAAAACCGAGGATGGCACGTTGCTCGGTCAGTGTCAGGGCAAAAGGAGGACGACGGGGTTGCGAGGGTGGGAGTTGGGGACGGGTAAGCGGCTGCTCGCGGTAGACCACCAGCGTGCCGGCGGCCAGGTCACCGAGGCGCTTGAAATTGGGGTGTTGCAGGCAACTGATAGCGCCGAGAAAGTAGCCAAACGGCAACATGTCGACAAATCGCAGCAGGTTGCGCAACAGTGACGCGGACCAGTCGATAGGCGTGCCATCGTCCTGTATGACCCGAAGACCCATCCATTGTTTGCCCGGTGAGCGCCCCTGGTTGAAGACTTCGAACAGCACCATGTACCACCAGCTTACGCCGAAGAGCAGGATCGAACCCAGCCCCGCACCGAGTTTTCCGAGCATTGCCAAAGCAATGAACATCAGGCCCAGGATCAACCCGCGTATCGCCAGGTCGATGGAAAACGCCAGTGCGCGCACCATCAAGCCGGCCGGTCGCAGCGGCAAGTCTATGCCTTCGGGCGTTTCCACCTGATACCGCGTGTCCAGTGGTGGTGGCAGCGTTGCTTTCCGTGGCAGTGCTGTGGTGTCGAGCATGGGCAACCTGATGCTGTGGCCTGATCGGTTTGTCTCTTCACCGGATGCTAGCAGCCTCGCCGGAAAAAACGACATAACTATGTATTGCATATTGCGTGGCCAGGGATGATTCAATGGCACGATTGCTGGCCGGAGCGGGACGGGAACGCCTAGACTTCGCCAATCTTCAGTTCAGGAATAGCCCGTGACCTCCATCTTCTGGTACGACTACGAAACGACGGGTATCAATCCCCGTTGCGACCGCCCGCTGCAAATGGCGGGGTTGCGTACTGACTTCGAGCTCAATGAAGTCGACGAGCCTGTCAATCTCTTTTGCCGGCCCAGCGACGACATCCTGCCGCATCCCGCGGCTTGCGCAATCACCGGCATCACGCCCGCCCAACTGGCCGAGGACGGGTTGAGCGAAGCCGACTTCATGACCCGGGTGCATGCCCAACTGGCGGCGCCGGGTACTTGCGGCGCCGGGTACAACACCTTGCGCTTCGACGATGAGATGACCCGCTACAGCCTGTACCGCAATTTTTTCGACCCTTATGCACGGGAATGGCAGGGTGGTAACAGTCGCTGGGACCTGATCGATGTCGTTCGCGCAGCCTATGCCTTGCGCCCCGATGGCCTTGTCTGGCCGACAGACGAAGAAGGGCGAGTGACACTCAAGCTCGAACGCCTGACCGCCGCTAACGGGATCGATCATGGCAGCGCCCACGAAGCGCTGTCGGACGTTCGCGCCACGATTGCCCTGGCGCGCCTGATCCGGGAAAAACAGCCGAAGTTGTATGACTGGTTGTTTCAGCTTCGCAGTAAACAAAAGGTGCTGGACCAGGTGCGCTTGCTGCAACCGATGGTGCATGTTTCAGGGCGCTTTTCTGCGGCGCGCAACTATGTCGGCGTAGTGTTGCCCTTGGCCTGGCACCCACGCAATAAGAACGCACTGATTGTTTGCGACCTGCACCTCGACCCGCAGGGTTTGCTCGATCTCGATGCCGAAACCTTGCGCCAGCGTTTGTATACCCGCCGAGACGAGCTGACAGAAGGTGAATTACCCGTACCGCTCAAGCTTATCCACATCAATAAATGCCCCGTGGTCGCGCCTTTATCGGTTCTTCGTCCCGCAGATCAGTTGCGCTTGGGGATGGATGTTGCGCTCTATCAGCAACGTGCACTGCGGCTAAGTGACGCGCAGCAGGATTGGCAAGCTAAAGTTCTGGCGATTTATGCCCGGGAAGATTTTTCCTCGAGCGAGGATCCTGAGCAACAGTTATACAACGGATTTATCGGGGACCGTGATCGGCGTTTATGCGAGCAAGTCAGAACAGCCGACCCGCTGCAATTGGCGCAACAGCAATGGCCTTTCGATGATGAACGTTTGCCAGAGCTATTGTTTCGATATCGAGCACGTAACTTTCCCGATACCTTGAATCTCGACGAGCAAGAACGCTGGCGAATATTCTGTCAGAAACGTCTATCAGTCCCTGAATGGGGCGCGCCAAATACCCTGGATAGTTTTACAGAGGCGGCAGCCCAGTTGGCCCTTACAGCGACATCGTTGCAGCAGGCGGTTCTCAATGATTGGCGGGAATATGTTCAGGGTCTTCGCAATCGTTTGAATCTTTGAAATCGAAAATGCCCCGGGGCTAAACTCCGGGCATAAAAAAACGCCAGCGTATGCTGGCGTTTTTTTTGTCGCAATCGATCCGCGACAAGCGCGTGAGCTTAGCCCAGCAGGGTAGCCCAGCCTTCAACCACGTCACCGCCCCACTTGGCTTTCCACTCTTTCAGAGTTTTGTGGTTGCCACCTTTGGTCTCGATGACTTCGCCGTTGTGCGGGTTTTTGTATTGTTTAACTTTGCGAGCACGCTTGGTGCCAGTAGTTTTTACTGCACCGCCACGTGGCGCTTTGGTTTTGGCTTCTGGATCCAGCAGCGCGATGATGTCGCGCAGGGATTTGGAATATTCGCCCATCAGGGTGCGCAGTTTGCCTTCGAATTCCAGCTCAGTCTGCAGTTTGTCGTCTTGGGACAGATTCTTCAAACGGGCTTGCAGCTCTTTGATAGCTTCTTCGGTGGCGCGATATTCGTTGATCAAGGACATGATTACTACCTTATGTAGGGCGCTGGATGGCAGGTGACAGTGCGGCAATAATAGTCAGGCTGTTTCATCAAGTAAACATTAAACCTGAGTTTATTTAATTAAATTCCAGTGAGTTCAGCGCACATTGGAGGCGCAGTTAAATAACTCGCCACCTGTGCTACAGATATTTACAAATCAGTGCTGGTCGATAGCCAATTAGGGGCGTTCGCCTGGTGCTGCGCGAACGTTGGCGCAGGCCATTGGGGAAGGCGGCGTGTCATCAATACTGCAGTTTTGCTGCACAATCGCTAGAATGCCCGCCTTTGCGAAGTTCTGGAGTTTCCCCCTCATGCGCACTTTTCGGCTGGTGATTTCTTGCCCGGACCGCGTCGGCATCGTTGCCAAAGTCAGTAACTTTCTGGCGTCACATAACGGCTGGATCACTGAAGCGAGCCACCACTCGGACAATCTCAGTGGTTGGTTCTTCATGCGTCACGAAATTCGTGCCGACTCGCTGCCTTTCGGGATCGAAGCCTTGCGCGAAGCCTTTGCGCCGATTGCCGAAGAGTTTTCGATGGACTGGCGTATTACCGATACCGAGCAGAAAAAGCGCGTCGTGTTGATGGCCAGCCGCGAGTCTCACTGCCTCGCCGACTTGCTGCATCGCTGGCACAGCGATGAACTGGATTGTGAAATCGCCTGCGTGATTTCCAACCACGACGACCTGCGCAGCATGGTCGAATGGCACGGCATTCCCTACTACCACGTACCGGTTAATCCCCAGGACAAGGAGCCGGCATTTGCCGAGGTCTCGCGCCTGGTCAAGCAGCATGATGCTGAAGTGGTCGTATTGGCCCGCTACATGCAAATCCTGCCGCCTGAGCTGTGCCGGGAATATGCGCACAAGGTCATCAACATCCACCACAGCTTCCTGCCGTCGTTCGTCGGCGCCAAGCCTTACCACCAGGCTTCCCTTCGAGGGGTAAAGCTGATTGGCGCTACTTGCCACTATGTGACTGAAGAGCTGGACGCCGGCCCGATCATCGAGCAGGACGTGGTGCGTGTCAGCCACAGCGACAGCATCGAAGACATGGTGCGCTTCGGTCGAGATGTCGAGAAAATGGTGCTGGCCCGTGGCCTGCGTTACCACCTGGAAGACCGGGTACTGGTACACGGCAACAAAACCGTGGTGTTTTGACCGCTGCACGACAGGGTTGAAATTCGAAGGGCCTGGGCGTTCAATCGCACAGGCCCTTCGCCGTTTCTGCACCGAGGACATGAGCATGGCCGATCCACTGGACAAAGCCACCTCGAAGGCACCCGCCACCTTGGGTGAGGGTTGCTTGAGTCGGTACGACCCCGATGAACTGAGCCCTGAAGATGGCACGGAGTTTTCGGGGGCTGCCGAGTTGTGGGAAGCGTTGCAGCTAGAGCCTGGGCCTACGGATACACGTTCTTCATAAGCTTCTTGAGCAATGGTCGGCCCAGCATCAGTAAAAACACCGGTCCACCCACCAGCAAATAAAAGTAATAGGTCACTGCCCGCCAGATCAGAATGGCGGCCGCCGCCGTGGATTTACCCACCATGGGCGCCAACAGTGCCGCTGACGTCAGTTCAGCCGCCCCCGCACCGCCTGGCAACAGGCTGAACTGCCCCGCACTCAATGAAACCATCTGGATCAGGAAGCTCCAGGCCCACTGCAAGTCCGCGCCGAGCCCGCGCAGCGCCAGGTACAACACGCTGTAACGCAAGATCCAATGCACGCACGTCAAGCCAAACACGGTGATCAATGTCTGCGGGGGTAACTTCAGGGTGTCGGTAAACGCCGCCAGGAAGTGCAGGAGTTTGCGTGCCCAACGCATGCGGGTCGAGGGCTCGACGTTGAGGCGTGCCAGCAGTCGGCCCCCCATACGGATTACCAGGCGGTGATAGCGCGCCACCACCACGCAACTGACCAGCCCACCAAACATCGAGAGGGCACTGATGATCAGCAACCACGCCATGTGCTGGCTGAGATGCTGGAACAGGGCGTAAATCAGAATGCCGGTCAATGCGCAGAGAAAAAACAATAGATCGCTCAATTGGTCCATGGCAAACACGGCGCTGCCCCTGGCCGGTCGCACGCCATTGCGCGCCAGCAAGGCCATGATGGTCAGCGGCCCGCCGCTGCCTCCCGGCGTGGCGCAATAGGCAAATTCGGCGGCCATCACCACGCCAAGGCTCTTGACCGGGCTGACCTTGTCGCGCTGATCTCCCAGCAACAGGCGCAATCGCAGGGTATTGACCACCCAGCACAGCAAGATCATGCCGAGCATGACCAGCAAGCTGCTCAGTGGAAAGTCATTAAGCCGTGACCAGGTTTCGCTGCCGCCCAGGAGCCAGGGAATCAGTAACGCGGCAAGTAGACCGATGCACAGCAGGATCGAGCGGCTCATGCCGCACGCCCCATGCGCTGGCTTTGCAGGGCCAGCCAACGGGTCTTGGTCATGGGTACGCGGCCCTCATCGAGCAGGCGCTTGAGGGTTTGCAGCCAGTACGTACGCGAGAACTCATGACGCATGTCCACCGGGTGCAGGCCCAATCGAATTACCGGCGCCGATCGCCAGCGCTGTTCGAGTTGCTGGCTGACCAGTTTCGATACGCCACGCCGCCAGGCACTGCGCGCACTCCAGACCAGTCCGGGGGCATCGATTGCAGTGAAATCAGGCAGGCGAAAAAGATGCCGGGCATCACTGGTGTAATCCAGCGGTAATTGGCGCAAGGCCTGGCGCGTGCCTTCGCTCATCAACCAGGCGGGAGCGACGAAACCCTGGAGCGGCCAATTGTTCCGTTGGAACATTTCAATGCCGGCGTGCAAGCGGTTGAGGGCGGCTTCGCGAGACAAACTGTAGAACTCGCCTTCATGGGTGTAGATCCGGCGCATGAACCAGTCATGGGGGTTGCTCGCCTTCGGCGCGTCATCGCAGTGAAAATAACCGTGCAGCACCAGTTCATCGCCGCGCTCGAGCCGTGCGCCGAGCTGACGACAAAATTGCGGTTGGGCTCGCAAGTCGTAGTGTTTGTGGAAATCCGGCACAACAAGCCAGGTGATCGGCACGCTGCCAAGCGCGTCGACGGCTTCGACAAAGGGCTGGTAATCGGCCCAGGTGGGTGGCGCGACATCGTGCAGTACCAGCAGCAGGCTCGGGGCGCTCATAGATTCAACCATTGGCGGCTCGCGGCCATTGACTGCCGAGGACGGCGTGATAATGGCCGAGCAGGCTGTTGACCACTGCGTCCCAGGCGTAATACCGCTCGACATGGCGTCGGGCTTGCTGGCCGAGGGCTACGCTGCCCTGGCTGAACAGTTCGCGCACGGCGTTGGCCATGGCCAACGGATCGTTGGGGGCGCACAAGACGCCACATTGATCGGTGATGATTTCCTCAAAGGCGCCAGCAGCCACCGCCACGACGGGTATACCGCAGGCCATGGCTTCGAGGGTCACCAGGCCAAAGGTTTCCTGGTCACCGGCATGCAGCAACGCGTCGGCACTGGCCATCAGGCGGGCGACTTGGGTGGCAGGGCGGAACCCGTCGATGACCGTGACGTTTCCCGGCACAGAGGTCGGCATCGACGAACCGACCAGCAGCAAGTGATAGCGTCGGCCCAGGCGCTTCATGCATTCGAGCAGCACCGGCAGGTTTTTCTCCTTGGAACCGCGCCCCGCGAAGATCAATAGATGAGTGTTTTCGTCAAGGCCCAGGTCGGCCCGAAGGTCGCTGTCCCGTGCATCGGGATGAAACACCTGGAGATCGACCCCCAGGGGCTGCACGAAAACGTTCTTCACCCCAAGGCCGGTCAGTTTATCGGCCATGACCCTGCTCGGTGCCAGTACCCGGTCGAAGTTTCCGTAGAGCTTGCTGACATAGGCCTCGACGTTTGGCGTGACCCAATTGCCCATTCTATTGCGGGCTAGCAGTGGCAGGTCGGAGTGATAAAAGCCGATGACGGGCACATCCAGTTGGCGACGGGCGTCCAGGGCCGCCCAGGCGGTGAGGTAGGGGTCGCCGACTTCAATCAAATCGGGGTGCAGATCCTGCAGGACATTGCGCCAGGGCGCGAGACGCAGAGGGAAGCGATAGCCTTTGCCGAAAGGCAGGGCGGGAGCCGGAACCGTATAGATGCCATCCTGTTCGCTGAGAACGGCCCCCGGTATCAATACGCTGTGGCGGATACCGGGCCTGGTGCACAGGCGATGATGCTTGGCATCCAGATAAGTGCGTACGCCACCGCTGGCAGGGGCGTAGAACATGGTTATGTCAGCGATATGCACGATGAACATTCCTCCAGTCCGTTGTTCTCCTTGGTTGACCTTAATGAAGAATAGTTGTTCGGTCAGGATTTGGCGGGGATGGGGAGGGGCTGGAGAGGGGGGTGGTGTATGGACGGATTGGTGTCAGGGTATTTCTCCTCGCGGGCGAGTCGGATCGCCGCCCGCGAAGAGGCCAGCTAAAACGCTAGATGCGGAAGCTGCCTACCAACTGCTTCAATCGCGCTGCCTGTTGCTCAAGGTCCGTACATGCGCGCAATGTTGACTGCAGGTTTTCCACACCTTCCTGGTTCAGGGTGTTGATTTCGGTGATGTCGACATTGATCGACTCGACCACGGCGGTCTGCTCCTCGGTGGCGGTTGCCACCGACTGGTTCATGCCGTCGATTTCGCCGATGCGTTGCGTCACGCTGCTCAGGCGCTCGCCAGCCAGGTTGGCAATTTCCACGCTGTCCTGACTGTGGCGCTGACTGTCGCTCATCGTGCTAACCGACTCGCGGGCGCCGACCTGCAGCTCTTCGATCATGGTCTGAACCTGCTGTGCCGATTCCTGGGTGCGATGCGCCAGGTTTCGCACTTCATCGGCCACCACGGCAAATCCACGCCCGGCTTCACCGGCCCGTGCCGCTTCGATGGCGGCATTGAGCGCCAGCAGGTTGGTTTGCTGGGAAATGCTGGTGATGACCTCAAGAATCTGACCAATGTTCACGGTTTTGCTGTTGAGCGATTCGATGTTGCTGCTCGAGGCGCTGAGCATGTTCGACAGTTGATTCATGGCGGCAATGCTGCGGTCTACCACTTGCTGGCCATCTTCGGCCAGGTTGCGGGCATCGCTGGCCTGGCTCGACGCTTGCGCGGCATTGCGGGCGATTTCCTGGGCGGCGGCACCGAGCTGGTTGATCGCCGCTGCCACGCTGCTGGTGCGCGACGCTTGCTGGTCGGAGTTGTACATCGACGAGTTCGAGGCGGCGACCACGCGTAATGCCACTTCGTTGACCTGGCCGGTGGCCGAGGACACTTCGCGGATCGATCCGTGGATTCGTTCCACGAAACGGTTGAAAGCGGTGCCGAGGTTACCGAACTCGTCGTTGTTCTGGATCACCAGGCGTTTGGTCAGGTCGCCTTCGCCGTCGGCGATGTCGGCCATGGCCCGGGTCATGACGTGCAGCGGCTGAATCAACAGGCGGATCAGCATGCCCAGCAGGGCGATGATGATGGCGACGGCGATCACCGTGGCAATCACTGCCGAGGTGCGGAACTCGCTGAGCATCGAGAAGGCCTTGTCCTTGTCCACCGACAGGCCGATGTACCAATTGACCGACGGCAGGCCCTTGATCGGAGTAAAGGTGACGATGCGGGTCTTGCCGTCGACCACGATTTCACTGAAGTCGCGGCTGATGCGCGGGGTATTTTGCGGGTATGCCTCGCCCAGGGACTTCATGACCAGGGCTTTGTCCGGGTGGACCAGGATCTTGCCGTCGGCGCTGACCAGAAATGCGTAGCCCATGCCGTCGAAATCCCGGGCGCTGAGGGTATCGATCAAGGTTTGCAGGCTGAGGTCGCCGCCCACTACGCCAACGCCTTGCCCGGCTTTCGTCGAGGCCGTGGCCAGGGAAATGATCGTTTGCCCGGTCGCTGCATCGACATAGGGTTCGGTCAGGGTCGGCGTGCTGCTGTTTTGCGCACCCTTGTACCAAGGACGAACCCGAGGGTCGAAACCGTCCGGCATCTTCGCATCCGGACGGATGGTGAAGTGCCCGGAAGCGTCGCCTAGGTAGGACGCCATGAACGTCGACGTCAGAGCTTTCTGTTCCAGCAGGGCGGCGACGTTGGCTTGTTCCGGGTTGATGGCAATGTTTTGCGAGAGGTTCTCGATCAGCAGGATACGGCCGGTCAGCCAGGTCTGGATATTGCTGGCGGTGACGTCGCCCATCTCGTTGAGATAGTTGCCCAGGTCTTCGCGGATGGCATTGCGCTGTAAATAGTCGTTATACAGGGTAAATGAGGCGAAAGTCGCAATGACGATAAGGGCGGCGGCAAGCAGGATTTTGTGGCTGAAGCGTAGATTTTTGTTCATGGCTTGGGGTTCCGCTAAGGTCTTAATGCCCAGCGCGTGCTTTTATAAAGGAACGCACGATGGGCAATGTTGAAAGCAAGTGATATTTCCGTCGCTCCTTAAGGGAAATGTCCGACAGATTTGTGTCTGTCTGCTTTGTCGATATTTCTATCGGCTGTGTAGGACCAAAGATTAACCATGGGTGACCAAATGCCTGATTCATTGCAACTTGTTATCGGCGCCGATCTCGCGGGCCAGCCGATCGCCCAGGCCATGCGCCTGGCGAACCGTCACGGATTGATCGCAGGCGCTACCGGGACCGGCAAGACCGTCACGTTGCAACGTCTGGCCGAAGCCTTCAGCGATGCCGGCGTGGCGGTCTTTGCCGCCGACATCAAGGGTGACCTGTGCGGCCTGGGCGCTGCCGGCAACCCCCAGGGCAAGATCGCCGAGCGTATTGCCGGCATGCCGTGGCTGAACCACAAGCCTGCGGCCTATCCGGTGACCTTGTGGGACATTCACGGTCAGTCCGGTCATCCTTTACGCACGACGTTGAGCGAAATGGGGCCGTTGCTCCTCGGCAGCCTGCTGGAATTGACCGACAGCCAGCAGTCGGCGCTGTATGCCGCGTTCAAGGTGGCCGACCGCGAAGGCTTGTTGCTGCTGGATCTGAAGGATCTCAAGGCGCTGCTCAATCACCTCAAGGACCACCCCGAACTGCTGGGGGATGACGCGGCGCTGATGACCACCGGCTCCAGCCAGGCCCTGCTACGACGCCTGGCAACCCTGGAACAGCAGGGCGCTGAGGCGCTGTTTGGTGAGCCGGCGCTGCAACTGGAGGATATTCTGCAACCGACCGCCGATGGCCGCGGGCGCATCCATCTGCTCGATGCCAGTCGCCTGGTGCATGAAGCCCCCAAGGTCTACGCGACGTTCCTGTTGTGGCTGCTGGCGGAACTGTTCGAGCAACTGCCGGAACGTGGCGATGCGGACAAACCGTTGCTGGCGCTGTTTTTCGACGAGGCGCATTTGTTGTTCGCCGGCACGCCCAAGGCGCTGCAGGATCGACTGGAACAAGTGGTGCGGCTGATTCGATCCAAAGGGGTGGGGGTGTATTTCGTCACCCAGTCACCGGGCGACTTGCCCGATGACGTGTTGGCACAGCTGGGCCTGCGCATCCAGCACGGCTTGCGCGCGTTCACCGCCAAGGAGCAGAAATCACTGCGAGCGGTGGCCGATGGCTTCCGACCGAATCCGGCGTTCGACGCCCTGTCGGTGCTGACCGAGCTGGGTATCGGCGAGGCACTGGTGGGCACCTTGCAGGACAAGGGCACACCGGAAATGGTCCAGCGCGTGCTGGTGGCTCCACCGCAATCACGCATCGGGCCGCTGACGGAAACGGAGCGCACGCTGCTGATAGCCGGTTCGCCGTGCAAGGGGCGGTATGACAAGCCGATCGATCGCGAATCAGCCTATGAAATACTGATGGGCCGCAAGGGACTGGCCCCCGAACCTGAGGCTGCGCCAGCAAAACCGACGGCGCAGGAGCCGAGCTTCACCGAGCAGGCCGGAGAGTTTCTCGGCACGGCGGCGGGACAGGCACTGAAATCAGCGATGCGACAGGCGGCTAATCAGCTGGGACGGCAATTGGTGCGCGGGTTGATGGGGTCATTGTTGGGCGGCAGCAAACGCCGCTAACTGTGGGAGCGAGCCTGCTCGCGAATCCGATGTTACATTCAACATTTATGTCGACTGAAGCACCGCTTTCGCGAGCAGGCTCGCTCCCACAGGGGTTCTATGTCATGCCCTGGACTTGGCGTGCGCCGCCAGGCGCTCCAGCGCCGCCCGCAGATTTGGATCGCTGATGCCGTCGGCCGTGGCCTGGATGGTCGCGGCCGCATCATTGGATAAATCCATGGTATGCCCGGTCGCCCCTTGTTGAACGGTAGGCGGCTGGACCTTGAAGAGGATTCGCGTGAGGCTGGCGAACTCATCGAACATCTGCAGTTGCCGCTGCAGGCGTTTTTGCTGGTAGCGCAGGCGGGTGGCCCAATGACCATCGGTGACAATGAGCAACAAACTGCCTTCGCGCCAGGACGCCACGTGGCAATGCGCGCGCGCGGCGGGTTGCAGCTGGCTCTCGAGCAAGCGTTGCAAATGACCCAGGCGTTGAGCATGGCCTAGAATGGCCTTGAGCGGCTTGGCTTCGCGAAGCAGGACGGCGGGTGCTCTGGCCGTAAGAGGGCGAAATGCCATGATCAGACACCTGAAGTAACAGAGCCGCCATGGTAGCAGAAAGCACCGGATGCGCCCGCCCCATTGCTTTGCGCGCGCTTTACCCATTAAATCAACCAGTAACTTCTGCCGTGAATGGCTTGAAGTTCAGCGATTTGCCCTTATTTTAAATGAGCCCCGTCACAACGCTGTGCCAGCATCGTGGAGTAACGCCACTTTCCTCACCACCGTTTCCGGGTAGAATGCTCGTTCGCATGCGGCCATGAGGGCTGCTCGGGCGACTCACGGGGCCGCCCTCCATCCCTTTAGTGTGGAAGATCCTGCCGATATGTTTGCGCCTTTGTTAAAAAAACTTTTTGGAAGCAAGAACGAGCGTGAAGTCAAACGCATGCTCAAGACGGTGCAACTCGTCAATGCCTTCGAAGAGCGAATGGTGGCCCTTTCGGACGATCAATTGCGTGCCAAGACAGACGAGTTCAAGGCCCGCTTCGCCAAAGGGGAAACCCTCGACCAGCTTCTGCCGGAAGCCTTCGCGGTTGCCCGTGAAGCCGGCAAGCGCGTCATGGGTATGCGCCACTTCGATGTCCAACTGATCGGTGGCATGACCTTGCATGAAGGCAAGATCGCCGAGATGCGTACCGGTGAAGGCAAGACCCTGGTGGCAACACTGGGTGTTTACCTCAACGCATTGTCCGGCAAGGGCGTGCACGTTGTGACGGTGAACGATTACCTGGCCCGTCGTGACGCCAACTGGATGCGCCCGCTCTACGAATTCCTCGGCTTGACGGTCGGCGTGGTCACGCCATTCCAGCCGCCGGAAGAGAAGCGCCTGGCCTATGCCGCCGACATCACCTATGGCACCAACAACGAGTTCGGTTTCGACTACCTGCGCGACAACATGGCGTTCAGCATGGAAGAAAAATTCCAGCGCGAACTCAATTTTGCCGTGATCGACGAAGTCGACTCCATCCTCATCGACGAAGCCCGTACCCCGCTGATCATTTCCGGTCAGGCCGAGGACAGCTCCAAGCTGTATATCGAGATCAACAAACTGATCCCGCAGTTGGAGTTGCACGTCGAAGAAGTCGAAGGCGAAGTCACCAAGGCCGGTCACTACACCGTTGACGAGAAGACCCGCCAGGTCGAGCTCAACGAAGCCGGTCACCAGTTCGTCGAAGACGCGCTCACCCGCCTTGGCCTGCTGGCGGAAGGCGAGAGCCTGTATTCGGCGCACAACCTGGCCCTGCTGACCCACGTTTATGCCGGTCTGCGTGCGCACAAACTGTTCCATCGCAACGTTGAATACATCGTGCAGGACGGCCAGGTCGTACTGGTTGACGAACACACCGGTCGCACCATGCCCGGTCGCCGTCTGTCCGAAGGCCTGCACCAGGCCATCGAAGCCAAGGAAAACCTGAACATCCAGGCCGAAAGCCAGACGCTGGCCTCGACCACCTTCCAGAACTACTTCCGTCTGTACAACAAACTGTCCGGCATGACAGGTACGGCCGACACCGAGGCGTTCGAGTTCCATCAGATCTATGGCTTGCAGGTCATCGTCATTCCGACGAACAAGCCGCTGGCCCGTAAAGACTACAACGACCTGGTGTTCCTGACCGCCGACGAGAAATATGCGGCAATCGTCACTGACATCAAGGAAAGCATGGCCGCGGGCCGTCCGGTGCTGGTGGGTACTGCGACCATCGAAACCTCCGAGCGCATGTCCGACCTGCTCAACAAGGAAGGCATCGAGCACAAGGTCCTGAACGCCAAGTTCCACGAAAAAGAAGCCGAGATCATCGCCCAGGCCGGTCGCCCGGGTGCACTGACCATCGCCACCAACATGGCCGGTCGCGGTACCGACATCCTGTTGGGCGGCAACTGGGAAGTGGAAGTGGCCTCGCTGGAAAACCCGACGCCTGAGCAGATTGCCCAGATCAAGGCGGACTGGCAGAAACGTCACCAGCAAGTGCTCGAGTCGGGTGGTTTGCAGGTGATCGCGTCCGAGCGTCACGAATCGCGCCGTATCGACAACCAATTGCGTGGTCGTGCCGGTCGTCAGGGTGACGCCGGTTCCAGTCGTTTCTACCTGTCGCTGGAAGACAGCCTGATGCGCATCTTCGCCTCTGATCGGGTGAAGAACTTCATGAAGGCCCTGGGCATGCAGCCTGGCGAAGCGATTGAGCACCGCATGGTGACCAACGCCATCGAAAAGGCCCAGCGCAAGGTTGAAGGTCGCAACTTCGATATTCGCAAGCAACTGCTCGAGTTCGACGACGTCAACAACGAACAGCGTAAAGTGATCTATCACATGCGTAACACGTTGCTGGCTGCCGACAACATCGGTGAAACCATTGCTGACTTCCGCCAGGACGTACTCAACGCTACCGTCAGCGCGCACATTCCACCGCAATCGCTGCCAGAGCAGTGGGACGTGGCGGGTCTGGAAGCGGCCCTGGAAAGCGATTTCGGTGTGAAGCTGCCGATCCAGCAGTGGCTCGACGAAGACGATCACCTGTACGAGGAAACCCTGCGCGAGAAGCTGATGCAGGAGCTGATCGCCGCGTACAACGAGAAAGAAGACCAGGCGGGCGCGGAAGCGCTGCGCACCTTCGAGAAGCAAATCGTCCTGCGCGTGCTGGATGACCTGTGGAAAGACCACCTGTCGACCATGGATCACCTGCGTCACGGTATCCACTTGCGCGGTTATGCGCAGAAGAACCCGAAGCAAGAGTACAAGCGCGAGTCGTTCACGCTGTTCTCCGAGCTGCTGGATTCGATCAAGCGCGACTCGATCCGTGTGTTGTCACACGTTCAGGTGCGTCGCGAAGATCCGGCCGAGGAAGAGGCGCGCCTGCGCCAGGAAGCCGAGGCACTGGCGGCGCGCATGCAGTTCCTGCATGAAGAGGCTCCGAGCCTGGAGCAGCCGGAGCAGTTGGGTGAAGAGGTCGATGTGGCCCTCGCCACCGCCCCGGTTCGCAACGAGCAGAAGCTGGGCCGTAACGAACTGTGCTACTGCGGTTCGGGCAAGAAGTTCAAGCATTGCCACGGGCAGATCCAGTAACCCCCGTTTCATACGCTGAAATACCCGCGCCGCGACCGGCTCATGCCGTCGCGGCGTTTTGCCATTTTTACCATCGCTTTTGCTGAAGCGGTGCAGACATCATTTATAAAGGAGCGCATTCATGGCTGTTGGTCTTGGTCCTTTGCCAACGTTGCACCCGGTTGCCGGTTTTGAACTCGGTATCGCCTCGGCCGGTATCAAGCGCCCGGGGCGCAAGGATGTGGTGGTCATGCGTTGTGCCGAAGGCTCGACGGTGGCGGGTGTATTCACCTTGAACGCCTTTTGCGCCGCCCCGGTGATCCTGGCCAAGCAGCGCGTGCAAGGTCCGGTGCGTTACCTGCTGACCAATACTGGCAATGCCAACGCCGGTACCGGTGAACCAGGTTTGGCCGCGGCCGAGCGCACCTGCGCCAAGCTGGCAGAGTTGACCGGCGTAGACGCCAGCCTGGTGCTGCCGTATTCCACTGGTGTGATCGGCGAGCCGCTGCCGGTCGAGAAAATCGAGGGCGCACTGCAAGCTGCCCTCGACGATCTGTCGGAGAACAACTGGGAAGCTGCCGCCACCGGCATCATGACCACCGATACCCTGCCAAAGGGTGCCAGCCGCCAGTTCCAGCACGACGGCGTGACCATCACCGTCACCGGTATCAGCAAGGGCGCGGGCATGATTCGCCCTAACATGGCGACCATGCTCGGCTATATCGCCACCGACGCCAAGGTTGCTCGCGATGTGCTGCAAAACCTGATGCTGGACGGCGCCAACAAGTCGTTCAACCGCATCACCATCGATGGCGACACCTCAACCAACGACTGCTGCATGCTGATCGCCACCGGTCAGGCGGCGTTGCCGGAAATCACCCGTGCCGAAGGCGAGTTGTTCGCCAAGCTCAAGCAGGCGGTATTTGAGGTGTGCATGGAAGTGGCCCAGGCGATCGTTCGCGACGGCGAAGGCGCGACCAAATTCGTTACCGTTGAAGTCAACGGCGGCGGCACTCACCAGGAATGCCTGGACGTTGGCTACACCGTGGCCCACTCGCCATTGATCAAGACTGCGCTGTTCGCTTCCGACCCGAACTGGGGCCGCATCCTCGCGGCTGTTGGTCGTGCCGGCGTGCCGAACCTGGACGTGAGCAAGATCGATGTGTTCCTCGGTGAAGTGTGCATCGCCAGCCGTGGCGCCCGCGCTGCGACCTACACCGAAGCCCAGGGCGCAGCGGTGATGCAGCAGGAAGAAATCACTATTCGTATCGAACTGGGTCGTGGTGATTGCAGCGAAACCATCTGGACCACCGACCTGTCCCACGAGTACGTGAAGATCAACGCCGAGTACCGTACTTAAGACCGAGTCGACCCCATCGCGGGCAAGCCCGCTCCCACAGGTTCCGTGGTACGGCGCGATCACTGTGGGAGCGGGCTTGCCCGCGATGACGGATGACCAGACGCTAAAGAATTTGGCCTGTCCACCTCATCAAAAGGTCCCGAACATGAGCCTCCACCTGATCATCGGCGACAAACTGCTTTCCTCCTGGTCCCTGCGTGGTGCCCTGGCCCTCGATCTGACCGGCGCCACCTATACCGAAGAATTGATCAAGCTGAACCAGCCGGACACCCGCGAACGTCTGCTCAAGCACTCGCCAACCGGCAAGGTCCCGTTGCTCAAGACCGAACACGGCACCATCGCCGACTCCCTGGCGATTGCCGAATACCTGGCGGAACAGTTTCCCGACGCGGGCCTGTGGCCCAAGGATATCGCCGCCCGTGCCCAGGCGCGTTCGGCGTGCGCGCAAATGCACAGTGGATTCTTCGCCATGCGCGGCAACATGCCATTCGACCTGAGTCATGACGCGCCGCTGTCGCCGGTTCCGGCGGATGTGCAGGCAGACATCGAGCGCATGTCGGCGTTGTGGGCTGAATGCCGCTCTGTCGCGACCGAGCCTGGGCCCTACCTGTTCGGTCGCATAAGCCTGGCCGACGTGTTTTTTGCACCCATTGCCGTGCGCCTGCGTACCTATCAGGTCAAGCTGTCGGCAGTCGACGAAGCCTATGTTGAAACCCTCTACCAATGGCCAGCGTTCAAGGCTTGGCAAAAGGCCGGCCTGGAGGAGATCAAGCGGTGAAACGAGTACACGTAGCAGCCGCCGTTATCCGTGATGGCAGCGGCAAGATCCTCATCGCCCGTCGTGCCGATACTCAGCACCAGGGCGGCCTGTGGGAATTTCCCGGTGGCAAGGTCGAGGCCGACGAGTCGGTCGAAAGCGCCTTGGCCCGTGAGCTGCAGGAAGAGCTGGGTATCGTGGTCGGCGCGGCACGCCCGCTGATCAAGGTCCGCCATGATTACCCGGACAAGCAGGTGTTGCTGGATGTCTGGGAAGTCTCGGCGTTCACCGGTGAGCCTCACGGCGCCGAAGGTCAGCCATTGGCTTGGGTGACGGCGCGTGATCTGTCGGGTTACGAGTTCCCTGAGGCCAACCGGCCAATCGTGGCGGCCGCGCGCTTGCCCGAGCAATACCTGATCACGCCTGAAGACCTGGAAACCCCGGCCCTGTTGCGAGGGATCCAGAAAGCCATCGCGGGCGGCATCAAGCTGATCCAGTTGCGCGCACCAAACGGTTACGACCCGAAGTACCGCGATCTGGCTGTGGACGCCGTCGGGCTGTGTGCCGGCAAGGCGCAGCTGATGATCAAGGGGCCGTTCGAGTGGCTGGGAGATTTCCCCTCCGCCGGTTGGCACATCACGTCGGCACAGTTGCGCAAGTACGCGGCTGCCGGTCGTCCGTTGCCGGCATCGCGCTGGTTGGCGGCGTCTTGCCATAACGCTGAAGAGCTGGCGCTGGCCGAGGAGATGGGTGTGGACTTCGTGACCCTGTCGCCGGTGCAGCCGACCTTGACGCATCCGGGCGCTCTACCGCTTGGCTGGGAGCAGGCTTCGAGCTTGATCGAGGGTTTCAGCAGGCCGGTGTTTTTGCTGGGTGGGGTTGGCCCGGCGGAAGTCGAGAAAGCTTGGGCAGCAGGAGCGCAGGGCGTGGCGGGGATTCGGGCGTTCTGGCCTGAGACTTGATTCCCTGGTGTAGCCACTGACCCCTTCGCGAGCCTGCTCGCGAAGGCGGTCTGAAAGGCGACGGCTAAATCTCTGGTTTCACCGCCGGCTGCCACAAAATCTCGGCAACCCCCTGACGCCGGGCAATCAATCTTGCCACCACAAACAACAAATCCGACAGCCGATTGATATAAGCCAATCCCACCCCGCCCAAAGGCTCAACAGCATTCAAATGCTGGCAGTGGCGCTCCGCACTGCGAGCCAGGCTTCTGCACACATGAGCCTGGGCGATCAGCATCGACCCCCCCGGCAGAATGAAATTCTCCAGCGGCCCAAGCTCTTCATTCCACACATCGATCGCCGCTTCCAGTCGTTCGATTTCCGCGTCGTTCAGTGCCTGATACTCCGGCATGGCCAGTTCACCGCCGAGGTCAAACAATCGGTGCTGGCAGGGCGCCAATACCTCGATCACTTCCTTCAAGCCCGGATGCAGGGCAATTTCTGCCGTCAGTCCAGCCAGTAACACTCCGACCTGACTGTTGAGCGTATCTACCTCGCCAATAGCCTCGATCCGCGGGTGGTCCTTGGGCACACGGCGACCGTCGCCCAGGCCGGTTTCGCCTTTGTCGCCGGTGCGGGTGTAAATCTTCGACAAGCGAAAGCCCATGGTTACCTCGTTAACTGGTTGAGTTCTTGAGAGACGAGCGGGGTGCTCGCCAATGGCAGGCGCAGGGTAAAGCAGGTGCCCTGGCCTTGGGTCGATTGCACTTCCATCTGGCCCTTGTGGTTGTTGGTGATGATGAAATACGAGACCGACAGGCCAAGGCCGGTACCCTGACCGACTTCCTTGGTGGTGAAAAACGGTTCGAAGATGCGCTTGCGCACGCTTTCGCTCATGCCGATGCCGTTGTCTTCGACCTGGATCTCCGCCCACGGCGGATTCAGCTTGGTGCGCAGGATGATGCGCCCTGGTTCGCTGTCGTCTTCACGCTGGTGAATGGCTTGAGCGGCGTTTTTCAGCAGGTTGAGCAGCACCTGTTCCAGCTCGTTGGCGGTACCGGGCACTGGCCCCAGCGCCGGGTCGAACTGGCGAATGATCGCCTGGCCCTTGAAGTCGAAACCAATCGCCAGGTCGAAGTCGTTTCCGGCGATTTCCACCGCCTGGTCGATCAGCGCTGGCAGATCGCACGGGGCCATTTGGCGGGTACTGCGCCGACTGAAGCTAAGCATGTGCGTGACGATCTTCGCCGCCCGGGCGCCGGCCTGCTGGATGCCGTCGAGCAGTTGTGGCACTTCGCGTGCTTGCAGGTACTGGTTGACGGTCGACAGCTCGACACCGATCTGCTCGGCCTGTTCCAGGTTCTTGGGCAGTTCAGGGGACAGTCGGCGGCGGATATTCTGCACGTTGTGCAGGATCGCTCCGAGCGGGTTGTTGATTTCGTGGGCCATGCCGGCGGCGAGGCCACCGACGGAAAGCATTTTCTCTGACTGCACCATCATTTCTTCAAGGGACAGGCGCTGGGTAATGTCGTCGATGCGGATCACCACGCCGCGTCCGGCACCGCCCATCAACGGATAGAAGGTCAGGGCGTAGTGGCGGGGCTCATCGTCCTTGACCCAGGTCACGCGCTCGATCTTGGCCACCGTGTGTTGCTCGACGGTTTGCTTGAGCTGCGGCAGGAACGGCTTGAGCGGTTCGAAGGCGAGGAAGATCGGCTGGTTCAAGGCTTCGTCCAGGCGTGTACCGGAAAGGGCGCTGGCTTCCTGGTTCCACTGCGTTACGTAAAGCTGTTCGTCGAGGGCGATCAGCGCCGATGGCATGGAGTCGATGATGCTGTTGAGGTAATTCTGGAAACCCGTGAGTTTTTTCTCGATCTTGCTCCGTACCTGGACTTCGAGTTCCAGCTTGCGATTGGTGTGGCGGGTTTCTTCGGCCAGTCCCTGGGCCTGGTCATACGCGGCCTGGGAGTCATCGCGGGCGCGTTTGAGTTGCTGTTCCCGGGCTTCGATCCGCGAGAGCATGGTGTTGAACGCCTCGGCCAGGCTGCCGATTTCATCGTGATTGCCCCGGGAGGCGCGCAGGGCGTAGTTCTCTTCCCGGGTCACTTGGCGGGAGAGCTCCTCCAGCTGATGAATCGGCCGGGTAATCAGGCGTTTGATCTGTCGCGCGATGACCAGCCACAGCAGCACGCTGAAAATCAGGATTCCCAGGCTGGCGGTCAGGGTCCCGGTATAGAACGCCATGGGCAGCTCGCTACTGGCCACCAGCAGCAAGTGGCCGGGTGCGGTGCCGGGGCGGGGCAGGGTGATGACCTGGTTACTGCGAAACTCGGTGACTTGCCAGGATTCGATGTTCCGGTAATGCTTGGGCAGGCTCAGGTGATCGCCATGTTGCAACTGCGCCAGGCGCTCGCCCTTGCCGTCATACAGGGCTGCAGCGCGCAGTGGTGAATAGCTGTCGAGCTCATCGAGCAGGCGCTGGGCGCTTTGCGGCGATTGCAGTGCCTCAGATACCAGGCTCGGGTTGGAGACCAGTCGGCCGATGGTCTGCAGGGCCTGGGGCGCCATGCTTTCCTGGGAAATGTAGTAAGCGGCGCTGATAAAGGTCAGGTTCGCAACCAGCAGTACAGTGGTCAACAGCACCAACAGGGCGGCCAGCAGTTTCTGGCCGACAGGGAGGTTTTCAAGACGCTGGCGCAATGGCATCAGGTTTATCGCTGCAAGGGAACAAGTGGCCAGCGTAGCCGCTGCTCAGTCGCTGGGCAATCCAAGGCTGAGCAGGCGCGCGATCAACTTGGACTCAAGCTGGTTGAGGTGCGGCAGGTTCAGTTGATGCCGCGCCGCGACTTTACAGGCATGGCCCAGCAGGTAACTGATTTCGGTGCGGCGCCGGTTGCTGACGTCCTGGTACATCGAGGAGTAGTTGGCAGCGGTCGCGTGGATCACCCGTTCAACCTCCTGTTGCAGGTTTTCGGCGGCTGCTGGCTGGCCGCATCGCTCAAGCAGCTCGATGAGTTCGCCGCACAGGGTGGCGACCTCACAATGGTGCTCCTGCAACCCGCCGTTGCGACAATCGTGCAGCACTGTCAACGGATTGATCGCGCAGTTGAGCGCCAGTTTGCGCCACAACCGGGTGAGAATCTCGGTGCTCCACTCATGGGGAATGCCCGCGGCGTCGAGGTCGTCCAGCCAGATCGGGGCGACGGGATGGCCGGCATCTCCCAGCCAGGTAAACCCGTGCCCGGCAAAGACTACACGCCAGTCACCGTCGCGAAAGGCGCCTTCCGTGCTTGACGCATAAATGCAGCGCGCCTGCGGGACTTGCGCCGCCACGGCGTCCTGGCTGCCCAGGCCGTTCTGCAGCAGGATCAGTTCGGCGCCAGGCGCCAGTCGGGGTGCCAGCTGTGCCACGGCCAGTTCCGCATCGTAGGCCTTGCAGGCGACCAGTAGTCGATTAATCGGCGCTAGGCTGTCGGCCGTTTCGGCGCTTACCGGGTATAGCTGTGCCTGGCCATGTTCGACCAGGGTCAAGCCGCCTGCCGCCTCGTACGCCCGTAGCCGGGCTGAGTCACGCAGTATCAGGCGCACCGGCACTGCGGCCCGAGCCAGGCGAGTGGCCCACAACGTGCCGAGGCTACCGGCGCCTAGTACATGCCAGGTGGTGGACATCAGCTTTTTGCTCTGTTTAAGGCGCGCATGGGTGGCTCGCAGTGAATGATCGGAAAGACCCGTTATAATCAGCGCGGATTTTAACCGCAAGCCAGGCGTGCTCCATCTAGATCGAGCGCGCCCTATTTATTGGAGAGATTACATGCCGTCGTTCGACGTGGTATCCGAACTGGACAAACACGAAGTCACCAACGCGGTCGAGAACGCCGTCAAGGAGCTCGATCGTCGCTATGACCTGAAAGGCAAAGGCAGCTTCGAGTTCAAGGAAAAGGACCTGACCGTCAACCTGACCGCTGAAGCGGATTTCCAGCTCGAAGCGATGATTGAGATCCTCAAGCTGGCCCTGGTCAAGCGCAAGATCGATGTGCAGTGCCTTGAGGTCAAGGATGCGTTTGCATCGGGCAAGCTGATGAAGCAGGAAGCTGTGCTCAAGGAAGGCATCGACAAGGAGCTGGCGAAGAAAATCGTCGCTCACGTCAAGGACGCCAAGCTGAAGGTGCAGGCCGCCATCCAGGGTGAGCAGGTGCGCATCACCGGCAAGAAGCGTGACGACCTGCAGGAAGCCATTGCAGTGCTGCGCGCCAAGGAATTCGGCATGCCGCTGCAGTTCAACAACTTCCGCGACTGACGTGCAAGGCGGGAACCTCCAGGCGTTTTCGGCGTCCGAGGCCCAAGCAACGGCAGAAACGATCGATCCGCACAGGATTTGGTCTTTCTGCCGCTTTATTTTTCGCGTGCCGGGTAGCCGGAAAAATGCAGGAGAAAGCAGATGGACTTAAATGCTGAAGTAGACAACCTGGTCAAGGTGTCCCAGTCCTGGATCCCGATGATCATGGAATATGGCAGCCGTGTGCTGCTGGCAGTGATTACCCTGGCTATCGGCTGGTGGTTGATCAACAAGGTCACGCACAAGCTCGGTGGCCTGATAGCCCTGCGTAACGCTGATCTTGCGCTGCAAGGCTTTATCAGCAGCCTGGCGAACATCATTCTGAAGATCCTGCTGGTCGTCAGCGTGGCGTCGATGATTGGTGTGGAAACCACTTCGTTCGTGGCGGCGATCGGTGCGGCTGGCTTGGCCATTGGCCTGGCGTTGCAGGGCAGCCTGGCGAACTTCGCTGGCGGCGTGCTGATTCTGCTGTTCCGTCCTTTCCGTATCGGTGACTGGATCGAAGCCCAAGGCGTAGCGGGTACCGTCGACAGCATCCAGATCTTCCACACCGTGCTGCGCACCGGCGATAACAAGACCATCATCGTGCCTAACGGCAATCTGTCGAACGGCATCATCACCAACACCAACCGTCAACCGACCCGCAAGGTGGTGTTTGATGTGGGTGTCGATTACGAAGCGGATTTGCAAAAGGCTCGTGAAGTCTTGCTGGAACTGGCCAAGGATCCGCGCGTGTTGGACGACCCGGCACCGCAAGCAGTCATTTCGACCCTGGGTGACAGTTCAATCACCGTTTCCCTGCGTGTGTGGGTGAAAACAGCGGATTACTGGGATGTGATGTTCATGTTTAACGAACAGTCCCGTGACCGATTGAAAACGGCGGGTATTGACATTCCATTTCCACAGCGTGTAGTTCGTGTGGTTCAGGAAGCGGCCGTACAGTAAGCCTGTTTTGTTAATGGATACATAAACCCGAGAGATTAATAGTCTCTCGGGTTTTTTTGTGACTATTGATCAGTTCATTGAAAAAAGTATTAACGTTATGCGCGGAAGTTGCTTGCTGTAGTGTTTGACATATGGCAGGCATAAAAAAACCGCCCACCTGAAAAGGTGGGCGGTTCTTGATCTACGCAGTTGCCTACTTACACCCTGATTACAGGATGCTCAGTGGGTACTCGATGATCAGGCGGGTGTCGTAGACGTCAGACGAGTAGCCGCTGTACGCGCCGTTCGAGCGGTAGTTGGCGAAACGTGCACGGAACGACAGGTCTTTTGCTGGACCTTCCTGTACGACGTACTTGGACTCCAGGTTCCACTCGTTTTCCTTACCTTCACCCAGACCGTTGGTCTTGATGTTGTCACCCATTACGTAACGGGTCATGAAGCTCAGGCCAGGAACGCCGTATTGCGCCATGTTCAGGTCGTAGCGAGCTTGGTAGGATTTCTCCTCGCGGCCCACGAAGTCGGAGATCTGAATGGAGTTGGATACGAAGATGGTGCTGTTGCCGTCAACGCCGTAGTAGTAAGCGTTGTCGCCGCTCGACTGCTGGTAGGCCAGGGTGAATTTGTGAGCGCCCAGGCTATAGGCAGCTGCCAGGGACCACAGGTTGTTGTCCACACCCAGGGTGCCGTCGCCGATTGCGTCAACCAGGTCGCCACGCTTGTCGCCCTTGGTTTTGTAACCGTTCAGGTCGAAGTTCAGCGACTGTTCGTCGTTGATCGGCACGGTCAGGTTCATGTTGACGTAGTACTTCTTGAAGTACTCTTCAGCATCCGACGCAGCCACGGCAGCGGTGAAGTTATCGGTGAAGGCGTAGCTGGCACCGAAGATGTTGATGCCGTCGCTCAGGCCCTTGGAGTGGAAACCGTCTTCATCTGGCAGGCCGCCGATGCTGTCACGGGCCATACCGGTTTGCTTGCTCAGCGCGGTGAAGCGACCAGCGCTTACTTCCAGGCCTTTGATTTCCTTGGAAGTGATCAGGGTACCGGTAGCCACTTCCGGCAGCATACGGCTGTCGTCAGTCGCGAACACTGGGCTGGCAACGAACTGCTGGCCGTATTTCAGGACGGTGTCGGACAGGCGCAGTTTCACTGCACCGCCCAGCTTGCCCTGGGATTTTTCCGGGTTGCCGTCGCTGTCGTTAGCGAACAGGCCGTTACCACGCTTGCCTGAACCGCCGTCCAGTTTCACTGCGCCCATGGCCATGGCGTCGAGGCCGAAACCAACAGTACCTTGAGTGAAGCCCGACTCGTAAGTGAGCAACTGGCTCAGACCGGAGTCCTGACGATAGCCGGCGGTGCCGCTCGATGGGTTGCTCGCGCCGTTCTTGTAGTCGCGGTTCATGTACTCAAAACGGGTTTTGAGTTTCAGGCTTTGGTCGCCGAAGAAACCCTTGGACTCGTCCTGGGACGACGCCACTGCGAACTGCGAGGTACCAGCTGCAACAGCCAGTGCGATCATGCTCCACTTCATCACGCGCATCGTGATTTGCTCCTTTGGTTTTTAGAAGAGTACTGCCGCTCCACCTGTTTTATTATCTGGGCGGCTCTTTCTTTTTGTGTCGGCGCAAACTTATATCACGCCGACAATGTTGGCGATACTTGCGCATCTATCCTTTCAGCTTCTTTACGACCCTGTCGTAAACGGCTAGCTAGATGTCGCAAATTTACAGCCCCGATGCAACCGTACTGACAACTTTAATGCTGTTTTTCTGGACTGGCGCATCGATAAAAAGAGTCCCTGGTGAAACGTTTGAATCTCCATCGGGCTACCCTGCCACTGTTTTTTTTTGGTCTTGAGGCTGGCCGCTTCCCGCGGTGCCTTATAGACGATGTGGGTATCAATGCAACAAGCGTGCACAAATCAGAACTCCATCGATGTTTTTTTCTGTCTGGCTGCTTGAAGCGGTAAAAACCTCATAAAACCGGGGGGCTCATGCTGCTTTATTTCAGGCTTGACGCAGGGGTGGGCATCGTGTTTGACCTCCATGTCTGGCCGCGTGACATGCAAAAGCGTTACCGGTTCACCCCGCCAGTGAGTAAATGGCGGATATGCGAAGCACTTAGCGTAGACGTACTGTGCGGTTTTGGTGCAAAAAATTTCAATGACTGTACTGAATTCAAACAGTCGGAGTTTTTAGGTGGTGTGGGCGGGTCGTAGCGTTCTGGTCATTTCCGCGTTTTTTGCAGCCCATTAGTTCTATATTGGTGCTTTTTCGCAGGAAATGTCTCATCTCGGGGCGCGCATGTACCATTTTTGGATCCTCGAACAGCGTGGGCGGTGGTTCGCTGCAAAGCTGGCAAGGTATCCTGCCGTCCAGTGGCTTGGCGTACGATCTCTCTGGATGGGCGCTAAGCTGAATAATGATGACCTGGCGGGAGTATGTGCAGTGTTCGCTTTAGATCCACGACTTCAACAAGACACACTACCGATTGGCGATTTCCCGCTTTGTCGGTTGCTGCTGTCCAATGATTCGAACTATCCCTGGTTCATCCTCGTGCCACGCAGGGACGATATCAGCGAGATATTTCAGTTAAGTGTCGCCGATCAGCAGCAGCTGTGGCAGGAAACGACCTCGTTGGCAGAATTGCTCAAGGACTCGTTTGATGCCGACAAGCTGAACGTCGCTGCCCTGGGCAACGTGGTCAGTCAGTTGCACATGCATGTGATCGTGCGCAAGCATGAAGACGCGGCCTGGCCGGCACCTATCTGGGGCAAGCACCCGGCCAAACCTTACAGTGCAGAGCAGGTCGAGGCGATTCGCGAACGGCTGCGTCTGGTGTTGACCGATGATTTCAAGTTTGAGGAGGGTTGAATCATGAGCCTTGAAGAGCGCGTCACCGACCTTGAAAGCCGCCTGGCGTTTCAGGATGACACCATCCAGGCATTGAATGATGTCCTGGTGGCGCAGCAGCGGGTTGTCGAGCGCCTGCAGCTGCAAATGGCCGCGCTCCTCAAGCGGCAAGAGGAAATGGTCGGCCAGTTCGAGTCTTTCGAAGAAGAAGCGCCACCGCCGCATTATTAAGTAGTAGCGCTGGAAGAAACGCAGGCATAAAAAAACCGCGAACTCGTTCGCGGTTTTTTTGTTGCCGTTGATCAGCGTCGCGGCAGGGCGGCGATGACGTCTTCGGCTTGCAGGCCTTTGTCACGATTCATGACGGAGAACTCGACGCGCTGGCCTTCGACCAGAACGCGATGGCCTTCACCGCGAATGGCCCGGAAGTGCACGAAAATATCATCGCCGGAGTCGCGGGAAATAAAGCCGAAGCCTTTGGATGTATTGAACCACTTGACGGTACCGGTATCGCGGTTGCTCATGTCATAGCTAGGCGAAGCGGCGGCCGGTGACGATTTGTAGAAGCTGATGGCCAGGTGCAGGGCAACAGCGATCAGGGCTGCAACCAGGCTGAACAGCACGGCAGGCTGACCGGCAATGACCGAAATCTCTGCGATCAGCGTCAGGGTTTGCAGGACGACAGCCAACACCAGCAGGGCGCTGACCAGATTCTGCAATTGATGGCGCGGGCCTTTGTTCCAGTAAGGGATAACTGGAGCAAGTGTCAGGTTGAGCAGGCCGAAAAAGGCCAGGTACAGCGCCTCGGGTTGTTGCAGGTAAGGCAGGGCTTCGGATCGCAGGCTAGGGAAGAAGGACAGCAGCAAGGCCGCTGCGCCTATCAGCAGGTGGACGATTTTCAACATTTTGATTAACTCACGTTAAGACAGCTCACAAGGAAGAGCTGATGGCGCACGGTTCGCTTCGGAATAAATAAGAGGCGTTGGACACGTGCCCGGTATCAGCCTATGCGTAGCACCCGAAAAAATAGGCACTGACGACACGCGGTCTATTTAACAGCAAAGCTGCAGGCTACTCAAATCAAGGAGTCCAGCGGTTCATCGCGGCCCTTGCTGTCGCCCGCCGAGGCTTGCGGGCTGCAGCCTGGCGACAGGCTTGCTAGAGTGGTCCTGCACCTGTTGGATGAACTTCATCACCTTTAGGGGAAAAACATGGCAATCGATATCGGTATCAGTGAAGAGGATCGCAAGTCCATCGTCGACGGACTTTCTCGTCTGCTGTCGGACACCTATGTGCTTTACCTGAAAACCCATAACTTCCATTGGAACGTCACCGGCCCGATGTTTCGCACCCTGCATTTGATGTTCGAGGAGCAATATAACGAGTTGGCCTTGGCGGTCGATTCGATTGCAGAGCGAATTCGCGCGCTCGGGTTCCCGGCCCCGGGCGCCTATTCCGTTTATGCGCGCTTGTCTTCCATCAAGGAGGAAGAGGGTGTGCCGGCTGCCGAAGACATGATCAGGCAGCTGGTGGCGGGCCAGGAGGCTGTCACGCGCACCGCCCGAGGGATCTTCCCGTTGCTCGAAAAGGTCAGCGACGAGCCTACGGCTGACCTGCTGACCCAACGCATGCAGGTCCACGAGAAAACCGCGTGGATGCTGCGCGCACTCTTGGATCAATGAGGCATCGGCGCGTGGATGGCATTGTTGTTCGCGCGCTCCTTTTCGTCAGAATGGCACCCAGTTGCTTGAGCGAATCTTCGCTCGTTGCTGTAGGAAAAGTGCCGGACTAGGACGCTCTCCCTCATCCGCCTTCCGTTGTTGGCTTATCCTACGCGGATGGTCATAAAGTCATCTGGCTATAACTTTGCCCTGGCGTTTTTATAAGCACTCACATTGCTCTTATAGAAACCGCAAATGGCAAAGGAGTGTCAGCGATATGGAATATGAAGGCAGGAGAGCTGAGGGGCGGGGCGGGCAGACCAAGGATATAACGGTCGATCCATTTGTCAGTGAGTTCGATATGGGGTTGGCCCGGCCGTTGTCCCGATCGGTGCGATTGAATGGCTTTGCCACCTGTTTGCGGCTTGAGCAGGTGTATTGGGATATTTTAGCCGACATGGCCAGGGTCAATAGCTGTTCGGTCAGCGCGTTGCTGTCCCATGTCGATCGCCAAGTGCATTTGCGTCATGGCGGGGTGAGAAATTTCAGCGGGCTGGTGCGGGTGGTCTGTGTTGTCCACAGTCGCAAGGAGGGGCGTTGCCCGGTTCTGGCTTGAACCTGATGTATCAAAGGGCAGCGTGTCGATCTGTGCAGTCTTACGGCTGCACAGGCTGCATTTAATGGATATAATCCCGCTCTTTGCCGCAAAACCCAGCGTGCGCGGTAGCAATCTGATCGCCGAGACAACCCCCATGCCGATGTACGATTACCAATGTGCTTCCTGTGGTCATCAGTTGGAAGCCATTCAAAAGATCAGCGATGCACCGTTGGTCGACTGCCCTGCGTGCCAGGCGCCAGAGCTTAAGAAGATGCTGTCCATGCCAGGCTTCCGCCTCAGCGGCACAGGCTGGTACGAGACCGATTTCAAGACCGGTTCCAAGAAGAACCTGGCCGGCGGCGACAAAGCTGACTAGGTTTCAGGGCCTGAGTTGAACCACACGCGCGAGCTCTTGCGTCATCCGCCAGCGGATCGGCGCAGGAGCTCCAAACGAATGTCGAATTACGAGAAGTGAAACCACTACCATGATGCGCAGCCATTATTGCGGCCAACTGAACGAAAGCCTGGACGGCCAGGAAATTACCCTTTGCGGATGGGTCCACCGTCGCCGTGACCACGGTGGGGTGATTTTCCTCGATATCCGTGATCGTGATGGTCTGGCCCAGGTGGTGTTCGATCCGGACCGCGCTGAAACCTTCGCCGCCGCCGATCGCGTGCGCAGCGAGTACGTCGTGAAGATCACCGGCAAGGTTCGCCTGCGTCCGGCCGGTGCCACCAACGCCAACATGGCGTCGGGCATGATCGAAGTCCTGGGCTATGAGCTGGAAGTGCTGAACGAGTCGGAAACCCCGCCGTTCCCGCTGAACGAGTTTTCCGACGTCGGCGAAGAAACCCGCCTGCGCTATCGCTTCCTGGATCTGCGTCGTCCTGAAATGGCCGAGAAGCTGCGCTTGCGTTCACGCATGACCACCAGTATCCGTCGCTTCCTGGACGAGAACGGTTTCCTCGACGTCGAAACGCCGATCCTGACCCGCGCCACTCCTGAAGGCGCACGTGATTACCTGGTGCCAAGCCGTACCCACGCCGGTTCGTTCTTTGCCCTGCCGCAATCGCCACAGCTGTTCAAGCAGCTGCTGATGGTGGCTGGCTTCGATCGCTACTACCAGATCGCCAAGTGCTTCCGTGACGAAGACCTGCGTGCCGACCGTCAGCCGGAATTCACCCAGATCGACATCGAGACCAGTTTCCTCGATGAAAAAGAGATCATGGGCCTGACCGAACAAATGATCCGCAACCTGTTCAAGGAAGTGCTGGGTCTGGAATTCGGCGAGTTCCCGCACATGACGTTCGAAGAAGCCATGCGCCGCTACGGTTCCGACAAGCCAGACCTGCGTAACCCGCTGGAACTGGTGGACGTTGCCGACCAGCTCAAGGAAGTCGATTTCAAGGTGTTCAGCGGCCCGGCCAACGATCCTAAATGCCGCATCGCCGCTCTGCGCGTTCCAGGCGGGGCAAGCATGCCGCGCAAGCAGATCGACGACTACACCAAGTTTGTCGGTATCTACGGTGCCAAGGGCCTGGCGTACATCAAGGTCAACGAGCGCGCCAAAGGCGTCGAAGGCCTGCAATCGCCAATCGTGAAGAACATTCCCGAAGCCAACCTCAACGTGATCCTCGATCGCGTTGGTGCGGTCGATGGCGATATCGTGTTCTTCGGTGCCGATAAAGCCAAGATCGTCAGCGAAGCCCTGGGTGCCCTGCGTATCAAGCTCGGCCACGACCTGGAACTGCTGACCTGCAAGTGGGCGCCAATGTGGGTCGTCGACTTCCCGATGTTCGAAGAGAACGACGACGGCAGCTTCACCGCGTTGCACCACCCGTTCACCGCGCCGAAGTGCACCCCGGCAGAGCTGGAAGCCAACCCGGCTGGCGCCCTGTCCCGTGCCTACGACATGGTATTGAACGGTACCGAGCTCGGTGGCGGTTCGATCCGTATTCACCGCAAAGAGATGCAGCAGTCGGTCTTCCGTCTGCTGGGTATCAATGAAGCGGAACAGGAAGAGAAATTCGGCTTCCTGCTCGACGCCCTGAAGTACGGCGCGCCGCCGCACGGTGGCCTGGCCTTCGGCCTGGACCGCCTGGTGATGTTGATGACCGGTGCCCAGTCGATCCGTGAAGTGATCGCCTTCCCGAAAACCCAGAGCGCGGCGGACGTCATGACTCAGGCGCCGGGTCAGGTCGATGCCAAGGCATTGCGTGAACTGCACATTCGTCTGCGCGAAACGCCCAAGGCAGAGTAAGGTTCACCTGAAGGGCGCATCTGCGGATGCGCCCTTTCTGCATATGTAGAGCAATCCAAGATTTTTGTTTGCCGGCCGAAGCGATGCAGCGGGGCGGGCAATGTGTCAAAGAGAATTCGGAGCGAGTTATGGCAGGTCATTCCAAGTGGGCGAACATCAAGCACCGCAAAGAACGTCAGGATGCCAAGAGAGGCAAGATCTTCACCAAGTGGATTCGTGAGCTGACCGTCGCGGCCCGTCAGGGTGGTGGCGATCCGGGCTCCAACCCGCGCCTGCGCCTGGCGCTGGACAAGGCCCTTGGTGCGAACATGAGCCGCGACATCATTGATCGCGCCATTGCTCGTGGCGCTGGCGCGACCGAAGCCGACAACGTCGAAGAACTGACTTACGAAGGTTACGGTCCCGGCGGCGTGGCGGTGATGGTCGAATGCATGACGGACAACCGCAACCGGACCGCGGCGGCTGTTCGCCATGCGTTCAGCAAGTGCGGCGGCAACCTCGGCACTGACGGTTCTGTGGCCTATCTTTTCGAACGCAAGGGGCAAATCAGCTTTGCGCCAGGCGTCGATGAAGATGCCTTGACCGAAGCTGCGCTGGAAGCCGATGCCGATGACGTGGTCAGCAACGAAGACGGCTCTATCGATGTGTTCACCTCGTTCACCGGATTCTATGCGGTGCGCAACGCGCTGGAAGCGGCCGGATTCAAAGGTGATGACGCAGAAATCGTCATGTTGCCGACCACCAGTGCCGAACTGGATCTGGAAGGCGCAGAAAAAATCCTCAAGCTGATCGATATGCTCGAGGACCTGGATGACGTGCAGAACGTCTACTCCAATGCGGACATCCCGGAGTCGGTCGCCGCACAGCTCGGTTAACGGCGACTGCGATCCAGTGTGGGAGCGAGCCTGCTCGCGAAAGCGACTTCAAATTCAGCAACCATGCTGCCTGAAAGTCCGCATTCGCGAGCAGGCTCGCTCCCACATTTGTTCTGCGCAGTCTTTAATGGCGTGCTTTTACTTAACTCACAGGCGTTATGACTTTAATTCTTGGTATCGACCCCGGTTCGCGCATTACCGGTTATGGTGTGGTGCGCGATACCGGTCGTGGCTGTGAGTACGTGGCTTCCGGTTGCATCCGCACCGGCGCCGGCGAGTTGCACGAGCGCCTGCAGATCGTTTATCGCGGTGTACGGGAAATCATTCAGACCTACGGTCCGGTGACCATGGGCATCGAAAAGGTGTTCATGGCCCGCAACGCCGACTCCGCCCTGAAGCTGGGGCAGGCGCGTGGCGCGGCCATCGTGGCCGGCGCAGAAGAAAACCTGGAAATTGCCGAATACACGGCCACCCAGGTCAAGCAGGCTGTGGTCGGTACCGGCGCAGCCAACAAAGAGCAGGTGCAGATGATGGTCATGCACATGCTGAAGCTGACCAGTAAACCGCAAATCGACGCCTCCGACGCATTGGCCATTGCCATTTGCCATGCGCACACCCGCTCCAGCCTGTTGCCCCATGGCCTGGGCGCGGCACGCAGTCGTGGCGGGCGCTTGCGTCTCTGATAGCATCAGCAATCATTTTTCTGGAATGAGGGGCATGCGCCTGGGTTGTCGGCGCAAAACCCTTGTTCTGTCAGCCGCTGGCCCAGGGCTGGTCAACGCTCAAGGATCTGTAACGTGATTGGACGCTTGCGCGGCACACTGGCTGAAAAACAGCCGCCGCACCTGATTCTGGATGTAAACGGCCTGGGGTATGAGCTGGAAGTGCCCATGACCACGCTTTATCGCCTGCCGTCGGTCGGTGAGCCGCTGACGCTGCACACCCATCTGGTCGTGCGCGAAGACGCGCAGTTACTCTATGGCTTCGTCGGCAAGCGTGAGCGAGACTTTTTCCGCGAGTTGATCCGTCTCAATGGTGTAGGGCCGAAACTGGCCCTGGCCTTGATGTCGAGCCTGGAAGTCGACGAACTGGTGCGTTGCGTGCAGTCCCAGGATACCTCGGCGCTGACCAAGGTGCCGGGCGTGGGCAAGAAAACCGCCGAGCGCCTGCTGGTGGAGCTCAAGGATCGCTTCAAGGCCTGGGAAACCGTACCAGCCATGTTTGCCCTGGTGCCTAACCAGCCGGATGCCCCTGCGCCGGTCAATACCGCCGAAAACGACGCGGTCAGTGCGCTGATCTCCCTCGGTTACAAGCCGCAGGAAGCCAGCAAGGCGATTTCCGCCATCAAGGAGAAAGGCTTGAGCAGCGAAGACCTGATTCGTCGTGCCCTGAAGGGAATGATCTAAGTGATTGAAGCTGATCGTCTGATCGCTGCCACGGGTGCCCCCCGTGATCGCGAGGAAGTCCAGGACCGCGCGATACGTCCCGTCAGCCTGGCCGAATACATCGGCCAGCCGACCGTTCGCGAGCAAATGGAACTGTTCATCCAGGCCGCCCGAGGGCGTAGCGAGTCCCTTGACCACACCTTGATCTTCGGTCCGCCGGGCCTGGGCAAGACTACCCTGGCCAATATCATCGCCCAGGAAATGGGCGTGTCGATCAAGAGCACGTCGGGGCCGGTCCTCGAGCGTCCAGGCGACCTGGCAGCGTTGCTGACCAACCTTGAGCCACACGATGTGTTGTTCATCGATGAAATCCATCGTTTGTCGCCGATTGTCGAGGAGGTGCTGTACCCGGCGATGGAGGATTTCCAGCTCGATATCATGATCGGCGAGGGGCCTGCCGCGCGGTCGATCAAGCTTGATTTGCCGCCGTTCACGCTGGTCGGTGCGACCACGCGGGCGGGGATGCTGACCAACCCGCTGCGTGACCGTTTCGGCATCGTCCAGCGCCTGGAGTTCTACAGCAACGCCGACCTGTCGACGATTGTCAGCCGTTCGGCGAACATCCTTGGCTTGCCACTGGATCCGGAAGGCGCTTTTGAAATCGCGCGGCGTGCCCGCGGTACCCCGCGGATCGCCAACCGCTTGCTGCGCCGGGTGCGTGACTTCGCAGAAGTTCGTGCCAAGGGCCATATCACCAAGCCAATCGCCGACCTGGCCCTGAACCTGCTGGATGTCGACGAGCGTGGCTTCGATCACCAGGACCGGCGCCTGTTGCTGACCATGATCGAGAAGTTCGATGGCGGGCCGGTCGGGGTGGACAGCCTGGCCGCAGCCATCAGCGAAGAGCGCCACACCATTGAAGATGTGCTGGAGCCCTACCTGATCCAGCAGGGCTACATCATGCGTACCCCGCGGGGCAGGGTAGTGACGCGACATGCGTATCTGCACTTCGGCTTAAACATTCCGTCACGATTGGGCGAGATGCCCGTGGTAGACGAGTTTCCTGATGCCGTGGACGATTAATTAACATTGCGAGCTGATTTTTTCGGGCATTGTGTGGTCCCAGGACCGTACTTTTGCACGAAAGCCGCAGAACATTGAAAAACAGTTGCCTGGCCGGATTGGCAACCCGAGGAGTAAGCACTAGAGTATGCGCGCGCAAAACGGGCTTGAGCCTTTCGCACATCGTTGTCGCGTTTATTACGAGGACACCGATGCGGGCGGCATCGTGTATTACGTCAATTACCTCAAGTTTATGGAACGGGCTCGAACCGAGCGACTGCGAGAGCTGGGCTTTGCCCAATCTTCGCTTGCCGGGGAGGACCTGTTGTTCGTCGTGCATTCCAGCGAAGCGCGCTATCACGCGCCGGCGCGACTGGACGACGAGCTGTTGGTAAGCGCTGAAGTAGTCGAATTGAACCGTGCCAGCCTGCGCTTCAAGCAGCAGGTCAGACGGGCCACCGATGATGTATTGCTCTGTGAAGGGCAGTTTCTGGTGGCCTGTGTGCGCACTGAAAGTTTAAAACCCCGGGCCATTCCCGAAGCTCTACGAGCGGCCTTTGCCGCCGTGAGCGGCGCGGGTACACACTCAAAGCAGGAGATAAAGCGTGGAAGCTAACGTCGTCGACCATTCCTCCATGTGGAGCCTGGTCAGCAATGCCAGTATCGTGGTGCAACTGGTAATGCTGACCCTGGTAGCCGCATCGGTGACCTCATGGATCATGATCTTTCAGCGCAGCAACCTGCTGCGTGCCGGTCGACGCGCCCTGGAGAGCTTCGAAGAGCGCTTCTGGTCGGGTATCGACCTGTCCAAACTCTACCGCCAGGCGGGTAGCAACCCGGACCCGGATTCCGGCGTCGAACAAATCTTCCGTGCTGGCTTCAAGGAATTCTCCCGTTTGCGCCAGCAGCCAGGCGTTGACCCGGAAGCGGTCATGGAAGGCGTGGCCCGTGCCATGCGCGTTGCCATTTCCCGCGAAGAAGAAAAGCTCGAGCAGAGCCTGCCGTTCCTCGCCACCGTCGGTTCCGTGAGCCCGTATATCGGTCTGTTCGGTACCGTCTGGGGCATCATGAACTCCTTCCGTGGCCTGGCGACTGCCCAGCAAGCCACCCTGGCCACCGTGGCGCCGGGTATCGCCGAAGCCCTGATCGCCACTGCGATCGGTCTGTTCGCCGCCATTCCAGCCGTTATCGCTTACAACCGTTTTGCTGCCCGCAGCGAAACCTTGCTGGGCCGTTACTACACCTTCGCCGACGAATTCCAGGCGATCCTGCACCGCAAAGTGCACACCAGCGAAGAATAAGCAGGTAATTCCCAATGGCTTTAATCGCTCGAGCTCGCAAAAAGCGCAAGCCGGTCGCCGAGATGAACGTGGTGCCCTACATCGACGTGATGTTGGTGCTGCTGGTCATCTTCATGGTGACCGCGCCAATGCTCAATCAGGGCGTGAAAGTTGATCTGCCCAAGGTTTCCAGCGAAGCCTTGCCGCAGGACAACAACACCCAGGTCCTGACCATTTCGATCAAGGCTGACAAGACCTACTACTGGAACCTTGGCAGCGAAGTCGATACAGAGAAGCAACAAGACCGCGCCATGACCCTGCCGCAGATGACTGACGCGGTGACCAAGATCATTCGCGTGGGCAACGAAGGCGGCAAGCGTACCCAGGTCTTCATTCGTGGCGACAAGAGCGTCGACTACGGGTCTGTCATGGGCGCGATGGGCGGGTTGCAGAAAGCCGGCGTCGGTAATGTTGGCTTGATTACCGAGGCGCCCTGATGCAGCAACAGCGAGAGCCGTCCGCCTCGGAAAGCTACTTCTGGCCTAGTGTCTGGGCGATTGGCTTGCACGTGCTGGTGTTCGGCATGCTGTTTGTCAGTTTTGCCTTCACTCCGGAGTTGCCGCCGGCCAAGCCGATTGTCCAGGCGACCCTGTACCAGTTGAAATCGAAAAGTCAGGCAACCACCCAGACCAATCAGAAGATTGCGGGTGAGGCGAAGAAATCCGCCGCGCGCCAGACCGAAGTCGAGCAGTTGGAGCAGAAGAAGGTCGAACAGGAAGCGGTGAAGGCTGCGGAACAAAAGAAAGAAGAAGCGGCTCAAAAGGCCGAGGAAGCCAAGAAGGCCGACGAGTCGAAGAAAGCTGAAGAGGCGAAGAAGGCTGACGAGGCCAAGAAGGCCGACGAAGCCAAGAAAGCCGATGAAGCGAAGAAGACCGCCGAAGCCAAGAAGGCAGAAGAGAAACAATTGGCTGATATAGCCAAGAAGAAAGCGGAAGAAGAAGCCAAGAAGGCTGCTGAAGAAGAGGCCAAGAAAGCGGCCGCTGAAGAAGCGAAGAAAAAGGTCGTCGAAGACGCGAAGAAGAAAGCCGCTGAAGACGCCAAGAAGAAAGCTGAAGCTGAAGAGGCGAAGAAGAAAGTCGCCGAAGAAGCGAAGAAGAAAGCTGCTGCCGATGCTGCGAAGAAGAAAGCGCAGGATGCGGCGCGTAAATCCGCCGAAGACAAGAAGGCCCAGGCCTTGGCAGATTTGCTTTCCGACACGCCTCAGCGTCAGCAGGCCTTGGCGGATGAGCAGGGCGACGAAGTCGCCGGCAGCTTCGATGATCTGATTCGATTGCGTGCAGCGGAAGGCTGGGCTCGTCCACCTTCGGCCCGCAAAGGCATGACGGTTCAGTTGCAAATCGGCATGTTGCCGGACGGTACGGTGACTTCGGTCAAGGTGCTCAAGTCCAGTGGCGACGGTCCGTTTGACGCTTCAGCCGTAGCGGCAGTGAAGAATATTGGACGTTTGACAGAAATGCAGGGAATGAAGCCGAGCGATTTTGCTCCGTATCGTTCATTCAAGATGACATTCACACCTGAGGATCTAGCCCCGTGAGAAACCTCCTTCGAGGAATGCTCGTCGTGATCTGCTGCATGGCAGGGATCGCGATGGCAGATGAGAAAAACATTCTGGTCACCAGCGGCAGCGATCGGGCTACTCCGATTGCAGTCGTGCCGTTCGGCAACCAGGGCGGCAGCGTGCTGCCGGACGACATGGCGGAAATCATCGGTAACGACCTGCGCAACTCGGGTTACTACTCGCCGATTCCAAAACAGAACATGATCAGCCAGCCAAGCCAGGCGAGCGAAATCATCTTCCGTGACTTCAAGGCGCTGGGCGCCCAGTACGTCATGGTCGGCAGCATTGCGCCAGCGGGCGGTCGCCTGCAGGTTCAATACGCCTTGTTCAACGTCGCCACCGAGCAACAAGTGCTCACCGGCAGCGTGTCGGGCAGCGTCGATCAGTTGCGCGACATGTCGCACTACATCGCCGACCAGTCGTTCGAAAAACTCACCGGCATCAAGGGTGCGTTCTCGACTCGCCTGCTGTACGTGACGGCCGAGCGCTTCTCCGAAAAGAACACCCGTTACACGCTGCAGCGTTCGGACTATGACGGTGCCCGTGCCGTGACCCTGCTGCAATCGCGTGAGCCGATCCTGTCGCCGCGTTTCGCTCCCGATGGCAAGCGTATCGCCTACGTCTCGTTCGAGCAGAAGCGTCCGCGCATTTTCATGCAGAACATCGACACCGGTCGCCGTGAGCAGATCACCAACTTCGAAGGCCTGAACGGCGCGCCAGCCTGGTCGCCGGATGGCAATCGCCTGGCATTCGTATTGTCCAAGGACGGTAACCCGGACATCTACGTGATGAACCTGGGCTCGCGCCAGATCAGTCGCGTTACCAACGGCCAGGGCATCAACACCGAACCGTTCTGGGGCAAGGATGGTTCGACCATCTACTTCACCTCCGACCGTGGCGGCAAACCGCAGATCTACAAGACCAGCGTGGGTGGCGGTGGTGCCGAGCGCGTGACTTTCGTCGGTAACTACAACGCCAACCCTAAGCTGTCGGCTGATGAAAAGACCTTGGTGATGATCCATCGTCAGGAAGGTTTCACCAATTTCAAGGTGGCGGCCCAGGATTTGCAACGCGGTAGCGTAAAAATCCTCACTGATAGCACTCTGGACGAGTCGCCCACTGTCGCGCCCAACGGCACCATGGTAATCTACGCCACCCGCCAGCAGGGCCGGGGAGTCTTGATGCTCGTGTCTATCAATGGACGCGTAAGGCTCCCGCTTCCTACCGCTCAAGGCGAAGTCAGAGAACCTTCCTGGTCCCCTTACCTGAACTGACGCGGCGCTATACGTTGTACTTAACACACTGGGGTTCATTAGGAGTTTCACGATGGAAATGCTGAAGTTTGGTAAATTTGCTGCGCTGGCACTGGCCATGGCTGTAGCTGTAGGTTGCTCGTCCAAAGGCGGCGACAATGCCGGTGAAGGCGCGGTAGATCCAAACGCTGGTTACGGCGCAAACACTGGTGCAGTTGACGGCTCCCTGAGCGAAGAAGCTGCACTGCGCGCTATCACCACTTTCTACTTCGAATACGACAGTTCGGACCTGAAGCCAGAAGCCATGCGCGCTCTGGACGTTCACGCCAAAGACCTGAAAGCAAACGGCGCTCGCGTTGTTCTGGAAGGCAACACCGACGAACGTGGTACTCGTGAGTACAACATGGCACTGGGCGAGCGTCGTGCGAAAGCCGTTCAGCGCTACCTGGTACTGCAAGGTGTTTCCCCAGCTCAGCTGGAACTGGTTTCCTACGGCGAAGAGCGTCCAGTTGCTACCGGCAACGACGAGCAGTCCTGGGCTCAAAACCGTCGCGTCGAACTGCGTAAGTAATTCGTCATGCGAACGTGCCGTCGTGCTGTAACTGTCCTGGCTCTCAGTCTCGCGCCGCTTGCGGCGTGGGCTGCGGTTCCTGTGGTCGAAAACGATTCCGGCTATAACAATAGCGGGACCAGTTATCCGCCTGCAGGTTACGGTACGAACGGCGCCTATGCCGGGGGAGGGGTTTCGGCCCCTGTCTCGGCACAGGGCGAGCTGTTCAACCAACTGCAATCAATGCAGCAACAGATCGAGCGCCAGCAAGGTGCGATCGAGGTTCTGCAAAATGATGTAGCGCGCATGAAGCAGGAAAGCCTGGAGCGATACCAGGATCTTGATCGGCGCATAGGAACCGGCGTTGCACCAGCCGCGACTCCTGAGAATTCTTCCACCGGTGGCGATTTGAATGCCCCTGGTGCAGCAGCTGGCGCAGCTGCAGGTGCGGGAGCGGCTGCCGCTCAAGCACCCGCCGCGGGTAGCGAGCCGGCAGATCCGGCGAAGGAAAAGCTCTATTACGACGCTGCCTTCGACCTGATCAAGGCCAAGGACTTCGACAAGGCCAGCCAGGCTTTTGCCGCTTTCCTGCGCAAGTACCCGAACAGCCAGTACGCAGGCAATGCCCAGTACTGGTTGGGCGAAGTGAACCTGGCCAAAGGCGATCTGCAAGGTGCGGGTCAGGCATTTGCCAAGGTTTCGCAGCTGTACCCCAAGCACGCCAAAGTGCCTGACTCGCTGTACAAGCTCGCTGATGTAGAACGCCGCCTGGGTCATCCCGACAAGGTAAAAGGCATTTTGCAACAAGTTGTGTCGCAGTACCCGGGCACTTCCGCCGCTCAGCTGGCCCAGCGTGACTTGCAAAAAATGTAATGGCTGCTTGACCCGTTTCGAAGAAACCCGCGCTTGTCGCGGGTTTTTTCGTTAGAATTCACGCCCATTTTCTGAAACACGCTTTTTGGGGCCTGCGCATTGCCGGGGTTCCTTGAAGTGCCTGACGGAGGCGGACAGCCTGTTTAGCTGTTACGCCCGTGGCGACTATGCAAGACACATTGAGAATTACCGAAGTTTTCTACTCGTTGCAGGGGGAAACGCGGACTGCTGGCCTGCCCACTGTTTTCGTGCGCCTGACCGGTTGCCCTCTGCGTTGCCAGTACTGCGACAGCGCCTACGCATTCACGGGTGGGACCCTTCGCACCCTTGACGATATCCTCGAGCAGGTAGCCGGCTTTCGGCCGCGTTACGTCTGTGTCACAGGTGGCGAGCCCCTGGCCCAGCCCAATGCCATTCCATTGCTCAAGCGCTTGTGCGATGCCGGTTACGAAGTGTCACTGGAAACCAGTGGCTCTATTGATATCTCGGCGGTAGATTCCCGGGTCAGTCGCGTTGTCGACCTGAAAACCCCGGGTTCGAAGGAAGCGCACCGCAATCGCTATGAAAACATCGAGCTGCTGACGCCCAACGATCAGGTGAAGTTTGTCATCTGCTCGCGTGAAGACTATGACTGGTCCGTGTCCAAGCTGATCCAGTACGGTCTGGACCAGCGTGCCGGTGAAGTCCTGTTCTCGCCAAGCCACCACGATCTCAATGCGCGAGACCTGGCGGACTGGGTGGTGGCGGACAACCTGCCAGTGCGTCTGCAATTGCAGCTGCACAAATATCTTTGGAATGACGAGCCGGGGCGCTGAAATGACTGAACCACTCAACACTGCCGAAAAACGCGCGGTCATCCTGTTGTCCGGTGGCCTGGACTCGGCAACCGTCGTGGCCATGGCGCGTGCCGAAGGCTATAGCTGCTACACCATGAGCTTCGACTACGGCCAGCGCTCTCACGCCGAACTGTACGCCGCCGAACGCGTTGCCCGCGACCTGGGTGTGGTCGAGCACAAGGTCATCGGTCTTAACCTGAACGGAATGGGCGGCTCGGCGCTGACCGACACCAGCATCGATATCCCGGAAGAGTTGGGCGAGGGCATTCCGGTGACTTACGTGCCTGCGCGTAACACGGTATTCCTGTCCCTGGCGTTGGGCTGGGCGGAAGTGCTCGGTGCGCGGGATATCTTCATCGGCGTCAACGCGGTGGATTACTCCGGTTACCCGGATTGCCGTCCCGAGTTCATCGAATCGTTCGAGCGCATGGCCAATCTGGCGACCAAGGCAGGCGTGGAAGGCAATGGCTTCCGGATTCAGGCGCCGCTGCAAAACCTCAGCAAGGCACAGATCGTCCAGGCAGGTGTGAAGCTTGGCGTGAACTACGGCCTGACCGTTTCCTGCTACCAGGCCGACGATAACGGCCGTGCCTGCGGCAAGTGCGACAGCTGCCGACTGCGCGCAGAAGGCTTTGCGGCAGCCGGAATCAGCGACCCAACACCTTATTTTTGAATTATTTTAAAATAGGTGTTGAATAGTCCTTAAAAATCAGTATTATACGCGCCACCACACAGCGGGTCGTTAGCTCAGTTGGTAGAGCAGTTGGCTTTTAACCAATTGGTCGTAGGTTCGAATCCCACACGACCCACCATTTTTGGCGGTTTAGAAAATCCGGAAGGCCCACGCAAGTGAGGATTTCCGGGTTTTTTTTTGCCTGCGATTTAACGCTCGCCTGTTCCTTTGCTGCACTGCAGGGCGCAGGTCAGAATCATCTTTTGCATCCTGCCGATATTCTGTAGCCTTGCGCAGCTTCAACGCTGTCCGTGCCTGATCAATACTCACTTTCCCGGCGGTACCCTGTTGGGTCCGGAGCCGGGTGTATACTCGACTTTCGCGCGAATGCGCCTGCAGGTCTTGCGAACATGACGCAGATTTCCGAACGCCTTCTGGTTCAAGCCCACCTCGACGCCAAGCAGCCCAAGCCGCTGACCGCCGATGAGGAAGCTTATTATCGTGCCGCCATCGCTGCCGAGCTCAAGGCTCAGGACGCGGTGCTGGTGGCGCACTTCTATTGCGATCCGGTGATTCAGGCCCTGGCCGAAGAGACCGGAGGCTGTGTTTCCGACTCGCTGGAGATGGCCCGCTTCGGCAACGCCCACCCGGCCAAGACGGTGGTGGTCGCCGGTGTGAAGTTCATGGGCGAGACAGCCAAGATCCTCAACCCCGAAAAACGCATCCTGATGCCGACCCTGGAAGCGACTTGCTCGCTGGACCTTGGTTGCCCCGTCGATGAGTTTTCCGCGTTCTGTGACCAGCACCCGGAGCGTACGGTGGTGGTCTACGCCAATACCTCGGCGGCGGTCAAAGCCCGCGCGGACTGGGTGGTGACTTCAAGCTGCGCGCTGGAAATCGTCGAAAGCCTGATGGATAACGGTGAAACCATCATCTGGGGGCCGGACAAGCACCTGGGTACTTACATCCAGCGTCAGACCGGTGCCGACATGCTGCTATGGGACGGTGCCTGCATCGTTCACGAAGAATTCAAGTCCAAGCAGCTCGAAGACATGAAGGCGCTGTATCCGGATGCAGCGATCCTGGTACACCCGGAGTCGCCGACCTCGGTGATCGAGCTGGCGGATGCCGTCGGGTCTACCAGCCAGTTGATCGCGGCGGCACAGAGCCTGCCCAACAAGACCCTGATCGTCGCTACCGATCGCGGTATCTTCTACAAGATGCAGCAGCTGTGCCCGGACAAGGTCTTTATCGAAGCGCCAACGGCCGGTAACGGCGCGGCATGCCGCAGTTGCGCGCATTGCCCCTGGATGGCGATGAATACCCTTGAGCGCACGCTCAAGAGCTTGAAGGAAGGGACGAACGAGATCTTTGTCGACCCGGCGTTGATTCCGCAGGCGATTCGGCCGCTCAAGCGCATGCTGGACTTTACCCAGGCGGCGCGGATGAAGCTGGCCGGCAACGCCTGAGATCTCTCATTCAGTAAAAAAACTTGTGGGAGCGAGCCTGCTCGCGAAGACGGTGTAACAGTCAAAGTTGATAGTGACTGACACACCGCTTTCGCGAGCAGGCTCGCTCCCACAGTGGTTTTCGTATGGCTGAATTATTTGTTCTTCTTCGGGACCCGCACCAGCTGGGTGTTGGAATACATGTCATGCCAGCTGCGCTTCTGCTTGTCGAACAGCGACCAGAAGAACCCCAGGCCTACGCACAGCAACGACGCGATCGCCACTACAAAGCGCAACAGCGCCTGCCACAGGCTGATGGATGAGCCATCGGCATTCTGTACCCGTACGCACCACACCTGCATGCCCAGGGTCTGCCCTGAATAGGTCCAGAACTTGGCGAAGAAGCCGAACAGCACGAACAGCAAGACCGTCGAGAGCAGCGGATCACCGTCCAGCGCGCCGGCTTCGGTCAGGGTGCGCATTTTCTCTTCGCCGATGATCGCCATCTGGATCATCTTGTAGACGCCGCTGGTGACGATCAGCAGGGCGGTGCACAGCAGGAAGTCATAGAACATTGCTGCCAGGCGACGACCTAGGCCGACGGCGGGGAAGTCGCCCTGGGGTTTGAGCAGGTGTTTCGACATGGCAGCCTCTGGGCGCAAAAAGAAGCCATTTTACGGATTTACGCGCACAAAAAAGCCCCTGATGTCAGCATCAGGGGCTTTTTCGTTACAGAAGATTAAGCTTCTGCTTGTACTTCGTCAGCCTGCATGCCTTTCTGGCCCTGCACAGCGATGAAGGTCACTTTCTGGCCTTCTTTCAGGCTCTTGAAACCGTTGCCCTGGATGGCGCGGAAATGCACGAACAGATCCGGACCGCTTTCAGGTGTGATAAAACCAAAACCTTTTTCGTCGTTAAACCACTTGACGGTACCGCTCTGACGTTGGGACATTTCTTATTTCCTTTGACGCAAAAAATTAATGACAGTCTCTTTCTCATGAAAGAGTACTGGGGCTGGTTGCAGGAGAGTAAGAAGACGTCGAACGGGATGTAGCTAACTTGTAGGCTACTGCCCAGGTCACGATTCCAAGCGACCCATGCAAACACAGTGAACAAACTCTACGCCAACTTCGGGAGAAAAAACAAGCCCCTTTGGAGGCCCCGGATTTGCTCAGGTTGCTGACACCACTGACAACTAGCGCGGGCGTATGCGTTGACGGTGTTCAGATGTTTTCGATCGTTATAAGCAAAGTTCATAATCGAAGCTAAGAGCCAAACGATGCACTATTTTATGGCGGTTGCGTTACACATTAGTGCAGTGTAAGCACAACCGCGTTACTTATAGGAACAGTCAATCAACCGCGATAGTAGCGTTGTGGAACAAATGGCATTTTGCTTACAAGCAAAGGCACCTTTTTCCCACGAACGATTGCCCATACCGGCGTATCGATGGCGGTGTAGGCGCTGTCCAGGTAACCCATGGCCAAAGGGCCACCCAAGGTCGGTCCAAAGCCGCCGCTGCAGACGCTGCCGATGATCTCGCCTGCTTCGTTGACGATTTCAGCACCTTCGCGCACAGGTGTGCGTTCCTGCGGTAGCAGGCCAACGCGCTTACGGGTAACACCGGTTTGTTGTTGTGCGAACACACTTTCTGCGCCAGGGAAGCCACCGGCGCGCGCGCCATCGGCACGACGCGGCTTGGAGATGGCCCATAACAGGCTGGCTTCGATCGGGCTGGTGTCGGTGTTCATGTCATGGCCGTACAGGCACAGGCCGGCTTCCAGGCGCAGGGAGTCGCGTGCGCCGAGGCCGATGGCCGCTACTTCAGGCTCGGCCAGCAAGGCCCGGGCCAGGGCTTCGGCGTTGGCGGCCGGTACCGAGATTTCGAAACCGTCTTCACCGGTGTAACCCGAGCGGCTGACAAAGCAGTCGACGCCCAGCAGTTTCACGGGGGCGAACTGCATGAAGGTCATCTTTGCCACTTCTGGCGCCAGACGTGCCAGTACGGTCACCGCGGCAGGACCTTGCAGGGCGAGCAGGGCGCGTTCTTCGAACAGGGGCTCGATGGTGCACTGGTCACCGATGTGCTTGCGCAGGTGGGCCAGGTCCTGGTCCTTGCAGGCGGCGTTGACCACCAAAAACAGTTCGTCGTTACCCAGGTTGGCGACCATCAGGTCGTCAAGGATGCCACCGGTCTCGTTGGTGAACATCGCGTAGCGCTGCATGCCCACCGGCAAGTCGACGATGTCCACTGGCACCAGAGTTTCCAGTGCCTTGGCGGCATTGGCGCCGGTCAGGCGAATCTGGCCCATGTGCGAGACATCGAACAGGCCGGCCTGCTCGCGGGTGTGCTGGTGTTCTTTCATCACGCCCAGCGGGTACTGCACCGGCATGTCATAGCCGGCGAACGGCACCATGCGCGCGCCCAATTCGACGTGCAGGGCGTGCAACGGCGTTTTCAACAGTTGTTCGGTGGACATATTCAGCTCCTGGAGAAGTGTGAAGATGAGCGCGCATCAGCACTCGATAATGTTGACCGCCAAACCGCCACGGGCGGTTTCCTTGTATTTGCTTTTCATGTCGGCGCCGGTTTGGCGCATGGTGCGGATGACCTTGTCGAGGGACACGAAGTGCTGCCCATCGCCGCGCATGGCCATGCGCACGGCATTGATGGCCTTGACCGAGCCCATGGCGTTGCGCTCGATGCAAGGCACTTGCACCAGCCCGCCAATCGGGTCGCAGGTCAGCCCGAGGTTATGTTCCATGCCGATTTCCGCGGCGTTTTCCACTTGCTGCACGGTGCCGCCAAGCACCTCGCATAGGGCGGCCGCCGCCATTGAACAGGCCACGCCGACTTCGCCCTGGCAGCCGACTTCGGCGCCCGAGATCGAGGCATTTTCCTTGTACAGAATGCCAATGGCCGCGGCTGTCAGCAGAAAGCGCACCACCCCGTCATCGTTCGCGCCGGGTATGAAGCGCATGTAGTAATGCAGTACCGCCGGGATGATCCCGGCCGCACCGTTGGTCGGGGCAGTTACCACGCGTCCGCCGTTGGCGTTTTCTTCGTTGACAGCCAGGGCGTACAAGTTGACCCAGTCCAGTACCGACAGCGGATCGCGCAGTGACGATTCGGGGTTCTTGCACAATTGCCGATGCAGCGCGGCTGCCCGGCGCTTGACCTTCAGGCCGCCGGGCAGGATGCCTTCGTTGCGGCAACCGGCGGCGACGCAGTCCTGCATCACTTGCCAGATCTTCAGCAGGCCGGCGCGGGTTTCCGCTTCCGGGCGCCAGGCGCTTTCGTTGGTCAGCATCACTTGGCTGATGGACAAGCCGTAGGTGGTGCAGTGACCCAGCAGGTCCTTGGCGCTTTTGAACGGGAAGGTCAGGGGGGTAGCGTCTTCGACGATGCGGTCGGCGCCGGCGGCGTCTTCATCGACGACAAAACCACCGCCGACTGAATAGTACTCGCGGCTGCGGATTTGCAAACCCGCGGTGTCGAAGGCGCGAAAGATCATGCCGTTGGGGTGATAGGCCAAGGGCTTGCGAATCATCGCCAGGTGTTCTTTCTCATTGAACGCAATGCTGTGTTCGCCGAGGAGGTTCAAACGACCATTGCCGCGAATTTCGTGCAGGCGAGCGGCGACGGTTTCGGTATCCACGGTATCCGGGTGTTCGCCTTCCAGGCCGAGCAACACAGCCTTGTCGCTGCCGTGGCCTTTACCGGTGGCGCCGAGTGAGCCGTACAGCTCGACTTTGACGCAAGCGGTCGCGGTGAGCAGCCCTTCACGGCGCAAACCTTCGGCGAAACGTGCGGCTGCGCGCATCGGGCCGACGGTGTGGGAGCTGGAGGGGCCAATGCCAATCTTGAACAGGTCGAACACGCTTAACGACATGGTTGTTCTCCGGTTTCTTGTTATAGGCGTTTCACGGGAGATGCTTTGTGTAGGAGCTGCCGCAGGCTGCGATCTTTTGATCTTGTTTTTTTCAAGATCAAGATCAAAAGATCGCAGCCTGCGGCAGCTCCTACAGGGGGTGTGGTGTGCTTGATAGGGGCTAGTAAACCCGCCCCCTGTTGGTTTAAGCGTAGCTTTCGATCGACGGGCAGGCGCAGACCAGGTTGCGATCGCCGAAGACGTTGTCGACACGGCCGACCGGCGGCCAGTACTTGCCTTCGATCAGCGAGGCAACCGGATAAACCGCCTGCTCACGGCTGTACGGATGCGACCACTCGCCGACCAACTCCGCCGCGGTGTGCGGGGCGTTTTTCAGTGGGTTGTCGTCCTTGTCCAGGGTGCCGTTTTCCACCGCGCGGATTTCTTCGCGGATGCGGATCATGGCGTCGCAGAAGCGGTCCAGTTCTTCCTTGGATTCGCTTTCGGTCGGCTCGATCATCAGGGTGCCGGCCACCGGGAAGGACATGGTCGGGGCATGGAAGCCGAAGTCGATCAGGCGCTTGGCCACGTCGTCGACGCTGATGCCGCTGCTGTCTTTCAGCGGGCGCAGGTCGAGGATGCATTCGTGCGCCACCAGGCCGTTGCTGCCGGTGTACAGCACCGGGTAGTGCTCTTCCAGGCGACGGGAGATGTAGTTGGCGTTGAGGATCGCCAGCTGCGAGGCGCGCTTGAGGCCGGCGCCGCCCATCATGCGGATGTACATCCAGGTGATCGGCAAAATGCTCGCGCTGCCGAACGGCGCGGCGCACACCGCGCCTTCCTTGCGCGCCATGTGCGCGTGGCCCGGCAGGAATGGCGCCAGGTGCGATTTCACACCAATCGGGCCGACGCCCGGGCCGCCACCGCCGTGGGGAATGCAGAAGGTCTTGTGCAGGTTCAGGTGCGAGACGTCGCCGCCGAACTTGCCCGGGGCGCAGAGGCCGACCATGGCGTTCATGTTGGCGCCGTCGATGTACACCTGGCCGCCGTGCTCGTGGATGATGCCGCAGATTTCGCGGATGCCTTCCTCGAACACGCCGTGGGTCGACGGGTAGGTGATCATCAGCGCGGCGAGGTGCTCGCGGTGCTCGATGGCCTTGGCGCGCAGGTCTTCGATGTCGACGTTGCCGCGGGCGTCGCAGGCGGTGACCACCACGCGCATGCCGGCCATCTGTGCGGTGGCCGGGTTGGTGCCGTGGGCCGAGGACGGGATCAGGCAGATGTCGCGACGGTCTTCGCCACGGCTCTGGTGGTAGGCGCGAATCGCCAGCAGGCCGGCGTATTCACCCTGGGAACCGGCGTTCGGCTGCAGCGAGATCGAGTCGTAGCCGGTGGCGGCGCAGAGCATCGCTTCCAGTTCATCGGTCAGTTGCTGGTAGCCGGCGCTTTGTGCGGCCGGGGCGAACGGGTGCAGGGCGCCGAATTCGGCCCAGGTCACCGGGATCATTTCGCTGGCGGCGTTGAGTTTCATGGTGCACGAACCCAGCGGGATCATGGTGCGGTCCAGCGCCAGGTCCTTGTCCGCCAGCTTGCGCAGGTAGCGCATCAGCTCGGTTTCCGAGTGGTAGCGGTTGAACACCGGGTGGCTGAGGATCGGCGACTGGCGCAGCAGCGCGGCCGGGAGGGTCGCTTGCGTGGCGGCGGCGAGGGCGGCGAAGTCCGGCAGGGCCTGGCCCGCGGCGAACAGCGCCCACAGGGTTTCGACGTCAGCCTGGGTGCTGGTTTCATCCAGGGACAGGCCCAGACGTTCAGCGTCGACCACGCGCAGGTTGATCTGCTGGGCGTGGGCCCGCTCGTGCAGCTTCGCGGTGTTGGCGCCGGTGTTCAGGGTCAGGGTGTCGAAGAAGTGTTCTTGCTCGACGTTCAGACCGATCGCTTTCAGGCCTTGGGCCAGGATCGCGGTCAACTGGTGCACACGCTGGGCGATCTGCGTTAGGCTCTGCGGACCGTGGTACACGGCGTACATGCTGGCGATGTTGGCCAGCAGCACCTGGGCGGTGCAGATGTTGGACGTGGCCTTCTCGCGGCGGATGTGCTGCTCGCGGGTCTGCATCGCCAGGCGCAGGGCCGGCTTGCCGAAACGGTCCACCGAGACGCCGACCAGACGGCCCGGCATGTCGCGCTTGAACGCATCCTTGGTGGAGAAGTACGCCGCGTGCGGGCCACCGAAGCCCAGCGGCACGCCGAAGCGTTGCGCGCTGCCGATGGCCACGTCGGCACCGAATTCGCCCGGCGGGGTCAGCAGGGTCAGGGCCAGCAGGTCGGCGGCCACGGCCACCAGGGCGTTGGCGGCGTGCAGGCGCTCGGTCAGTTCGCGGTAGTCGAACACGTCACCGTTGCTCGCCGGGTACTGCAGCAGGGCGCCGAAGAACGGCGACACGTCGCTCAGTTCGCGCTCGTCACCGACCACCACCTCGATGCCCAGCGGCTCGGCACGGGTGCGTAGCACGTCAAGGGTCTGCGGGTGGCAATGCACGGAGGCGAAGAACTGGTGGCTGCCCTTGTTCTTGCTCAGGCGCTTGCAGAAGGTCATGGCTTCGGCGGCGGCGGTGGCTTCGTCGAGCAGGGAGGCGTTGGCGATCGGCAGGCCGGTGAGGTCGCTGATCAGGGTCTGGAAGTTCAGCAGGGCTTCAAGGCGACCCTGGGAAATCTCCGGCTGGTAGGGGGTATAGGCGGTGTACCAGGCCGGGTTTTCCAGGAGGTTGCGCAGGATCGGCGACGGCGTGTGGGTGCCGTAGTAGCCCTGGCCGATGAAGGTCTTGAACAGTTGGTTCTTGCCGGCGATGCCTTTGATCATCGCCAGGGCGTCGGCTTCGCTCAGGCCGTCTTCCAGGCCGAGCACGCTGGTGCCCTTGATGCTGTCGGGAATGACGCTGGCGCTCAGGGCTTCGAGGGAGTCGAAGCCGAGGGTGTTGAGCATGGCTTGCTCGTCACCGGCGCGGGGGCCGATGTGGCGGGCGATGAATTCATTGGCGGTGCTGAGATTGATAGTCATGGCAGGCTCCTCAGGCTTCGGCTTGGGCTTTGATCAGGCGGTCGTAGGCGTCCTGATCCAGCAGTTGGCCGACAGCGGCAGCGTCAGCGGGCTGGAAACGGAAGAACCAGCCTTCGCCCAGCGGGTCTTCGTTGACCAGCTCAGGGCTGGCGTCCAGCGCCGGGTTCACTTCCAGCACTTCTCCGTCCAGTGGCATGTACACGCCGCTGGCGGCTTTTACCGATTCCACGGTGGCTGCTTCAGCGCCTTTGTCGTAGGACTGCAACTCTGGCAGTTGTACGAAAACCACGTCGCCCAGAGCGTTCTGCGCGAAAGCGGTGATGCCGACTGTGACAGTGCCGTCAGCTTCGGTGCGCAGCCATTCGTGATCTTCAGTAAAACGCAACTCGCTCATGGAAACTCCTAAGGGGGCCAGACTCGTCTGGTGGACGCGATTGAATGCTTGGGCAATGCCCTGGTTTATGGGGGCTTACTAAGCAAAAAGGCGGCCAATGTTGTTTTATTGTTATAAATCAACAAGTTAAGATTATATTGGGTCAAGCTGAGTTCGCAGGCTGTAGCGAAATCGCTACGGCCGCAGCAGGAGAAAAAAGCTGAAGTGGATCAAAGCCTTGCGCAGGGCTGGTTGCAGAGGGGTGTAGCGAAATCGTTCCGCTGTAGCGCTTTCAGTACAGGTGAAGGTCGCTTTTGAATCGATCGTTCCCACGCTCTGCGTGGGAATGCCTCTTGTGACGCTCTGCGTCACGCTTTGGGACGCAGAACGTCCCGGGCTGCATTCCCACGCGGAGCGTGGGAACGATCAATTTCAAGGCTGTTTGGGGATGCCGTACTTGCGCAATCGATGAGCGATGGCGGTATGAGACGTTTGCAGGCGGCTGGCCAGTTGGCGGGTCGAGGGGTAGCTGACGTAGAGCTTTTCCAGCAGGGTTTTCTCGAATTCATCCATGGCCTGCTCCAGGCTGTCGATATCCTGATCGCTCTGGCGTGCCACCGAGGTGCCAGCGATGTCGAGGTCGCCAATGTCCACCAGGCTGCTTTCACAAATGGCCGCTGCCCGGAAGATCACGTTTTGCAGTTGCCGCACGTTGCCCGGCCAGCGGTTGCCGAGCAGCGCCGGGTAAGTGCCCGGCGCCAGGCGACAGACCGGGCGCTGGATCTGTGCGCAAGCCTGCTGCATGAAATAGCGGGCCAGGAGCAGGATGTCCTGGCCGCGTTCGCGCAGGGGCGGAACTTCGACATTGAGTACGTTGAGGCGGTAAAACAGGTCTTCGCGGAACAAGCCTTCGCTGACCATTTTCTCCAGGTCGCGGTGGGTCGCGCTGAGGATTCGCACGTTGACCTTGACCTCGCGATCGCCACCCACCCGACGGAAGCTGCCATCGTTGAGGAATCGCAGCAGCTTGGCCTGCAAGTACGGTGACATTTCGCCGATTTCGTCGAGAAACACCGTGCCCTGGTTGGCCAGTTCCATCAGCCCCGGCTTGCCGCCCCGTTGTGCCCCGGTAAAGGCGCCGGGGGCGTAGCCGAACAGTTCGCTTTCGGCGAGGTTCTCCGGCAGTGCCGCGCAATTCAATGCCAGGAACGGTGCGTTGTGGCGGGCGCTGATGGCATGGCAAGCCCGCGCCACCAGTTCTTTGCCGGTGCCGGTTTCGCCCTGGATCAACAGCGGCGCATCGAGTGCCGCCACCCGCTGCGCGCGAACCTTGAGCGTGCGAATGACCGGCGATTCGCCCAGCAACGCATCGAAGCCTTCAGCGTGATCATGGTGCAATGCCGACAGGCGCTCACCGATGCGATTGGGTTGATACAGGGTCAACAGGGCGCCAGCGTCGGTGATCGGCGTGGCGTCGAGCAACAAGGTCTGGCCGTTGACGGTGATCTCTCGCAACGGCAGGCGAAATCCGTGTTCGAGTAACGCATCGAGCAGCGCCGGGTCGGCAAACAGGTCGGCGACACTTTCTCCGGCCGGCTCGCGACCGTACAGGGCAATCAACGCCGGGTTGGCCAGCAACACCTTGCCGGCGCTGTCCAGCGCCAGCACCGGGTCGGTCATCGCCGCGAGCAGCGCATCGAGCTGCAGGTGCCGACGCTGGCCGGGAAGAATGTCGACTACGGTCATCGCCTGCACGCCCCGCACGCTCAGCAATGCATCGCGCAACTCTTCGAGCACTTCGGGGCTCAGGGTCGGCGCGTCGATGTAGACGTTGGGTGGAACCATTTCCACCGCATCCAGGTTGAGGTTACGTCCACCGAGCAAGGCCAGGACTTCCTGGGTGATGCCGACGCGATCGATGAAGCTGACGTGGATGCGCATGGTGCGGTTTCGGGTTCTGGGGTGCGAAGGGTGGCAAGTATGCCTTGGGGAGGGCTAATGGTGAAATCCTGCGTGGACTTCAATGCCGGGGGTTAGACCCTTGTGGGAGCGAGCCTGCTCGCGAAGGCGTCGTGTCAGTCAACGAGGATGGCGACTGACACAGCGCTTTCGCGAGCAGGCCCGCTCCCACAGTGGTTTGGGTTGAGCACAGAACGCGTGTTCGGGTTACTCGAAGTGTTCGGGGTTTACCGGATCACCGGATTTCATATTCAACTGCTGCCGGATGTCTTCGAACATCAAGTCGTAGTGCTTGTGGATCGAGCCGATCTGGCTGTGTGCCTTCGGAATCCCGTACTTCTCGGCAATTCTCGTCACATCCCTGGCGAAGTTGTAGGCCTCCTCCTTGGGCAGGAAGAAGGGCTCTGACATGTCCTTGCCTTGAATGTTGCCATGCATGGTGAACAGGATGCCTTTTTCACCTTTGTCATTGGTGCTGACTTCATAGTCGAGGTGCACGTTGTAACTGACATCGTCCGGTGTCAGCGCATGACGCTCGATGTGCAAGTGACCTGGCTCAAACTGTGCCATGGACTTCTCTCCTTACAAGTAAGTAATGCCAGGTGTCGCTGTGCTGATGCGTGTGCCAGCCTTGCCCTGGACGATCGCCTCGATGTCCGCCAGAGAGCCGATCACCGCGACTTTTCCAGTATGGCGTGCGAACTCGCAGGCTGCCTGCACCTTCGGTCCCATGGAGCCAGCGGCGAAGCCGAGCTTTTCCATTTCGTCGGGGTGCGCCTGGGCGATGGCTTTCTGCGTCGGTTTACCGAAATCGATAAAGGCGGCGTTGACGTCGGTGGCGATCACCAACAGATCGGCTTCCAGCTGTTCGGCCAACAGCGCCGAGCACAGGTCTTTGTCGATCACAGCTTCCACGCCCTCAAGTTTGCCGGGTGCGGTGTACATGGTGGGGATGCCGCCACCGCCGGCACAGATCACGATGCTGCCTTTTTCCAGCAGCCATTTGATCGGGCGGATTTCGAAGATGCGTTTGGGTTTGGGGCTAGCGACCACGCGGCGGAATTTGTCGCCATCGGGGGCGATGGCCCAGCCTTTTTCGGCAGCCAGTTTTTCTGCCTCGGCCTTGCCGTACACCGGGCCAATGGGTTTGCTGGGTTTCTGGAAGGCCGGGTCGTTGGCATCGACTTCGACCTGGGTCAGCAAGGTGGCGAAGGGCACCTCGAAGTCCAGCAGGTTGCCCAGCTCCTGTTCGATGATGTAGCCGATCATGCCTTCGGTTTCGGCGCCGAGGACGTCCAGCGGGTAAGGTGACACCGAGGTGTAGGCGGCCGCTTGCAGCGATAGCAGGCCGACTTGCGGGCCATTGCCGTGGGCGATGACCAGTTGGTTGCCGGGATGGATCTTGGCGATCTGCTCGGTGGCGATCCGGATATTGGCGCGCTGGTTGTCCGCGGTCATGGGTTCACCCCGGCGGAGCAGGGCGTTACCGCCCAGAGCAACGACGATACGCATGGTGCATGTCCTTTCAGTTTGATCGTTCCCACGGTCCCCGTGGGAATGCATCCCGTGACGCTCCGCGTCACATCGGACGCGGAGCGTCCGTGGCGGCATTCCCACGCAGAGCGTGGGAACGATCGGATGGAGGGGGCTTCAGTCCTTACAGATCCGCCAGTGTCGACACCAGAATCGCCTTGATCGTGTGCATGCGGTTCTCCGCTTGCTCGAAAGCGATGCAGGCCGGCGACTCGAACACGTCATCGGTCACTTCGATGCCGTTCTTCAGGTGCGGGTACTGCTCGGCAATCTGTTTGCCGACTTTGGTGTCGCTGTTGTGGAAGGCCGGCAGGCAGTGCATGAACTTGGTGCGCGGGTTGCCGGTGGCTTTCATCAGCTCGGCATTCACCTGATACGGCAGCAATTGCTGGATGCGTTCGGCCCAGGCTTCAACCGGCTCGCCCATAGAGACCCAGACGTCGGTGTGGATGAAGTCCACGCCCTTGACCGCCGCTTTCGGGTCTTCGGTGAGAGTGATGCGCGCGCCGCTTTCCTCTCCGTATTTTTTGCAGCGTGCCACCAGGTCGTCCGCCGGCCACAGGGCTTTCGGCGCGCAGATGCGCACGTCCATGCCCAGCTTGGCGCCGATCAGCAGCAGCGAGTTGCCCATGTTGTTACGCGCATCCCCAAGGTAGGCATAGCTGATTTCGTGGATCGGCTTGTCGGCGTGTTCACGCATGGTCAGCACGTCGGCGATCATTTGTGTCGGGTGATATTCATCGGTCAGGCCGTTGAATACAGGCACGCCGGCAAACTTGGCCAGCTCCTCGACGATTTCCTGTTTGAAGCCACGGTACTCGATGGCGTCATACATGCGCCCGAGCACGCGGGCGGTGTCCTTCATGCTTTCCTTGTGGCCGATCTGCGAGGAGTTCGGGTCGATGTAGGTGACATTGGCACCCTGGTCATAGGCGGCGACTTCGAACGCACAGCGGGTGCGGGTCGAGGTTTTTTCGAAGATCAGCGCGATGTTGTTGCCCTTGAGGTGTTGCTGTTCGGTGCCGGTGTATTTGGCCCGTTTCAGGTCGCGGGACAGGTCGAGCAGGTAGCGCAATTCGCGAGGGGTGTGGTGTTCCAGGCTCAGCAGATTGCGGTTATGGATATTGAACGCCATTTTGGATCTCCTAAGGTGTCGGTTATCCCGTTGGCCCGCGCTCGGTCAGTGCGGGCCAAGGCTGATAGGTTAGTAGTCGATCGGATCGCGGATGATCGGGCAGGTCATGCAATGGCCGCCGCCGCGACCGCGTCCCAGTTCGCCTGCGCTGATGGTGATGACTTCCACACCGGCCTTGCGCAGCAGGGTGTTGGTGTAGGTGTTGCGGTCGTAGCCGATGACCACACCGGGCTCCACGGCGACCACGTTGTTGCCGTCGTCCCATTGCTCGCGTTCGGCGGCGAAACTGTTGCCGCCGGTTTCGACGACGCGCAGGGCCTTGAGGTTGAGGGCCTTGGCCACGGTGTCGAGGAAGTTGGTTTCTTCGCGGCGGATATCGATGCCGCCCGGCTTGCTTTCATCGGGGCGCAGGGTGAAGGCGACAATCTGGTTCACCACTTCCGGGAAAATGGTCACCACATCGCGGTCACAGAAGCTGAACACGGTGTCCAGGTGCATCGCCGCGCGGGATTTAGGCAGGCCGGCGACGATGACTTTTTCCACGGCCTTGTGCTTGAACAGACTGACAGCCAGTTGGCCGATGGCTTGGCGGGACGAGCGTTCGCCCATGCCGATCAGGACCACGCCGTTGCCGATCGGCATCACATCGCCGCCTTCCAGCGTGGAACTGCCATGGTCCTTGTCCGGGTCGCCGTACCAGATCTGGAATTCAGCGTTGGTGAATTGCGGATGGAATTTGTAGATGGCGGTGGTCAGCAGGGTTTCCTGGCGACGTGCCGGCCAGTACATCGGGTTGAGCGTGACGCCACCGTAGATCCAGCACGTGGTATCGCGGGTGAACTGGGTGTTGGGGAGCGGCGGCAGGATGAAGCTGGAGTGGCCGAGGAATTCGCGGAACATCTGAATGGTCTTGCCGCCAAAACTGTCCGGCAGGTCATCGGCCGAGACACCACCGATCAGGAACTCGGCGATCTTGCGCGGTTCCAGGCTGCGCAGCCACGAGCCGGTTTCATTGATCAGGCCCAGGCCCACCGAATCGGCGGTGATCTTGCGCTCGAGAATCCAGTCCAGCGCTTCGGGGATGGCGACGATGTCGGTCAGCAGGTTGTGCATTTCCAGCACATCGACGTTGCGTTCACGCATTTTGGTGACGAAATCGAAATGGTCGCGCTTGGCCTGTGCCACCCACAGCACATCATCGAACAGCAATTCGTCGCAGTTGTTCGGGGTCAGGCGCTGATGGGCGAGCCCAGGGGAGCAAACCATGACTTTGCGCAGTTTGCCGGCTTCGGAATGGACGCCGTACTTAACTTTTTCCGTGGTCATTTCAGTGAACCTCCAGATGGCAAATCAGTCGTGTTACAGGGTCAGGAAGCCGTCGTAGAGACCGTAGGCCGCCACCAGGGCGCCGACGACCACCGCGGCGAAAATCAGCTTCTCGACGTTGGTGAAAACCGGTTTCTTGAGTTCCAGCTTGGCCTTGGCGAACAGGATCACGCCGGGTGCATAGAGCAGGGCCGAGAGCAGCAGGTATTTCATGCCACCGGCGTACAGCAGCCAGACCGCATAGATCAGGGCCACGGCACCAATGAACAGATCCTTCTGACGCTCGCCCGCCGCGCCTTCGTAGGTTTCGCCGCGCACCGCCAACAACAGGGCGTACGCCGCCGACCACAGGTAAGGCACCAGGATCATCGAAGTGGCGAGGTAGATCAGCGACAGGTAGGTGCTGGCCGAAAACAACGTGATGACCAGGAATATCTGGACCATGGCATTGGTCAGCCACAGGGCGTTGACCGGTACCTGGTTGGCGTTTTCCTTGCGCAGGAACGCCGGCATGGTGTGGTCCTTGGCGGCGGCGAACATGATCTCCGCGCACAGCAGTACCCACGACAGCAGGGCTCCGAGCAACGAGATGATCAGGCCGACGCTGATCAGCACCGCCCCCCACGGACCGACCACGTGTTCCAGCACGGCGGCCATCGACGGGTTCTGCAGCTTGGCCAGTTCCGGTTGGGTCAGGATGCCCAGCGACAGCACGTTCACCAGTACCAGGATCAGCAGCACAGTGATAAACCCGATCACCGTGGCCTTACCCACATCACTGCGTTTTTCCGCCCGGGCCGAAAAAATGCTCGCGCCCTCGATGCCGATGAACACCCACACGGTGACCAGCATCATGTTGCGCACCTGGTTCATCACGCTGCCCAGGTCCGGATTCTTCAGGCCCCAGATGTCGGCGGTGAAGATCTCCAGTTTGAAGGCGAAAATTGTAATCAGCACAAACAGTATCAGCGGTACGATCTTGGCGATCGTGGTCACCAGGTTGATGAATGCCGCTTCCTTGATCCCCCGCAGTACCAGCCAATGCACGGCCCACAGCAACACGGACGCACCGACCACGGCGGCGACGGTATTGCCCTCGCCGAACACCGGGAAGAAGTAACCCAGGGTGCTGAATAACAGGACGAAGTAACCAACGTTGCCCAGCCAGGCACTGATCCAGTAACCCCAGGCCGAAGAGAAACCCATGTAGTCGCCGAAACCGGCCTTGGCGTAGGCGTAGACCCCGCCGTCCAGGTCGGGCTTACGATTGGCCAGGGTCTGGAAGACAAAGGCCAGGGTGAGCATGCCGACGGCGGTGATCGCCCAGCCAATCAGAATGGCGCCGACATCGGCACTGGCCGCCATGTTTTGCGGCAGGGAAAAGATGCCGCCACCGATCATCGAACCGACGACCAGGGCAATCAGCGCGCCGAGTTTCAGTTTTCCGGGAGTTTCAGACATTGCATGACTCCATTGCAGGAGAAGAGAGGCAACAGACTAGTCCGCCCACCAATGAGTGGACTGACTTAGATCAGTGCAGGTCTACATTCCATTGTGAATAACCGAAAAATCGCTCATACAAAGCTAATGCCTGTAATGCTTGTCCCAGAGGCTTCGTTGAATTTTTTTTGAAACTTTTTCGCATTCCTTGCGCCTTATGAAGCTAGCCCTTTTTTGCCAATCCGCAAATTTTCGCGAAGCGTTCTCAGAACTGAATTGGCTTATCAAAGAAGTTGTATAAATCAAAAAAATATATCGATGCCTATTGGGTTTTATCTGGCACTTGGATGGGCGTTTGTTGGCGTTATCCAATAAACGTCATTACGCTTCATCCATTTAGTTAACGCAGGTTATGTGACGATCTTGCGGCGATGGCCGCCCCTGGCAACTGGAGACGCCGCCATGTCGCAATCGACGCAAAAGCTTCGCCTGAGCGCACTGATCGCCCTGGTCGTCGGATCGATGATTGGCGGCGGGATCTTTTCCCTGCCGCAGAACATGGCAGCCAAGGCCGATGCGGGGGCGATCCTGATTGGCTGGGCCATTACGGCCGTCGGCATGCTGACCCTGGCCTTCGTGTTCCAGACCCTGGCCAATCGCAAACCGGAACTGGACTCGGGGGTGTACGCCTACGCCAAGGCCGGTTTCGGCGACTACATGGGATTCTCTTCGGCCTGGGGTTACTGGATCAGTGCCTGGCTGGGCAACGTCGGCTATTTCGTGCTGCTGTTCAGCACCCTGGGGTTTTTCTTTCCGGTGTTCGGCGAAGGCAACACCCCGACCGCCATCGCCTGTGCGTCTTTGCTGCTGTGGACGGTGCATTTCATAGTGATGCGCGGGATCAAGGAAGCCGCTTTCATCAACCTGTTGACTACCGTGGCCAAGATCGTGCCGCTGATCATGTTCATCGTGATCGCCGCCGTGGCGTTCAAGGCGGATATCTTCACCCGGGACATCTGGGGCCGCAGCAACCCGAGTTTCGGTAGCGTGATGGACCAGGTGCGCAACATGATGCTCGTCACCGTGTTCGTGTTCATCGGCATCGAGGGGGCCAGTGTCTACTCGGCGCGGGCGGAGAAACGTTCGGATGTGGGCCGGGCCACGGTCATCGGTTTTGTCGGGGTGTTGGCACTACTGGTATTGGTCAACGTGCTGTCGCTGGGGATCCTCAGTCAACCGGAACTCGCCACTTTGCAGAACCCGTCGTTGGCCTCGGTGCTGGAGCATATCGTCGGGCCGTGGGGCGCGTTGCTGATAAGCATCGGCTTGGGGATCTCACTGCTGGGCGCGTTGCTGTCCTGGGCGTTGCTTTGTGCAGAAATCCTGTTCGCGACGGCCAAGGACAAGACCATGCCGGCATTCCTGACCAAGGAAAACGCCAACCATGTACCGGTCAATGCGCTGTGGCTGACCAACGTGATGATTCAGCTGTTTCTGCTGATCACCCTGTTTTCCGCCGGCACCTACACCAGCCTGATCTACCTCGCGTCATCAATGATCCTGGTGCCCTATCTGTGGTCGGCGGCTTATGCGGTGCTGCTGAGCGGGCGCGGTGAAACCTATGAACACGCCTCTGCCGAACGCACCAAGGACCTGCTGATCGGCGGCATCGCCCTGAGCTATGCCGTGTGGTTGCTGTATGCCGGCGGCGTGAAGTACCTGCTGCTCTCGGCCTTGCTCTATGCGCCAGGCGTGATCCTGTTCGCCAAGGCCAGGCATGAACAGGGCAAACCGCTGTTCACCACCCTCGAGAAGGGCATATTTACCTGTGTCATCAGCGCTGCCGGACTGGCGGCGTATGCGCTGTACAGCGGAGTGCTCAGCCTGTGAAGTTACTGCTGGCGTTCCAGGCGCCCTACGACTGGCCCGCGATGCTGGGATTCCTGTCGGCGCGGGCGATCACTGGAATGGAAGAAGTGGTCGGCGACGTCTACTCACGCAGCATCGGCTTGAACGGGGTCCACGGCACGCTCGCTGTCGGGCCTGCGACGGCGGACTCACTGGAACTGACGTTGGACTTTCCCGATGCCAACGCAGTGCCCGAGATCGTCGCCAGGCTGCGGCGGATGTTTGATCTGGATGCCGACCTGATCAGCATTCATCGGCACCTGTCTGTTGATCCTCTGCTGGCACCGCTGATCGCAGAGCGCCCAGGACTGCGCGTGCCGGGGACGTGGGATGGTTTGGAACTGGCGATTCGTGCGGTGTTGGGGCAGCAGATTACCGTCGGCGCGGCTATCAAGCTGGCGGGAAAACTGGTGGCGCAATACGGCGTGCCCTTGAGCTCGCCGCGCGGTGGCCTGACCCATGTGTTTCCCGAAGCGGCGGTGCTGGCGGCGGCGGACCTTGCGACATTGGGGATGCCGAAAAGCCGAGGCCGTACGTTGTCGGGCGTGGCCCAGGCGGTGATCGATGATCCCCTGTTGTTTGAACCCGGTCGGCACGGCGGGGTGGCGCGGTTGCTGGCGTTGTACGGCATCGGCGACTGGACGGCGCAGTACATTGCGTTGCGGCAGTTGCGGGAAATGGATGGGTTGCCGAATGGGGATGTGGGGTTGATCAATGCGTTGGCGGCATTGGAGGGTGGGGCGGTGACGGCTCGGCAGTTGTTGGAGAGGGCTGAGGGATGGCGGCCGTATCGGGGGTATGCGGCGCAGTTGTTGTGGAGTTCGTTGAGTCGGCCGGACTGAGGGTTGATTCATCCACGTGGCCTCCATGGACAGACCCTTTTGTAGGAAAAGGATTGTTTCTTTTGGAGAAACTTCTGAATCGTCTTTTTGACCCTGCCGTGAGGCTCGCAACGCTGTTAGCGTCCGCTGCATTATTTCTGAACACCCTTCCAAGGATAAGGAGTTTGAAATGAATGCACCCTTTCAGTTCTTGTGTGGCAATGCTGTTTCCCCAGAATACCTCCGCAGCCTGGACACCCCGCACTTCACTGAGCAGCACATTGCGCGATTCGATGAGGAAACCCAGGCGACTGTTCGCGAACAGCAGGCATACCTTGACGCTCATCCCGCCATCGCCATCTTCCGCTTTGCCACCGAGGGCAGCCATACCCGTAACGGCGGAGTGATCCAGCAAGGGACCGGACTGCAGTAGTTCAAGCTGGAAAATGGACAGTCGGTGCGTGGAGCGCGCAAAGGCGACTACGTCATGTATGTCGATGGCAGTACGGCGCAGATCATCACAGGCGCCGGGCAGGTTCACAATGATGTGGCGTTGGTCGGCAGCTTGCTCAGCAATGGCGACGAGATCATCAATACGCCGCAGGACGGCTTGGTGTTTGTTGCGCGCGAAAGGGAGTCGATGGTTAAGGATTTTCTTCCATCTATCGCGGACTGAGCGATCAAGTCTGGCGCTGCCCAAGGCTGTCTCAGTTCGGCGTTGCTTGAATGCTGACGCAACTGACGGTCGCAACCCCTCGTCGTAAACCTTCTGGACTCGACCGGAAGTCATGGAGAAGAAATTCAATGAGAGAAGGACATTTCATCGGTTTGAATGACCGAACCACCTGTGGCGGCACAGTTCTCGATGGTGACACCCGGATCATGATGTATGGCGTTGCCCATGCCTGTGATGGTGATCGAGTCACCTGTGGAAAGGACAGGAAGACGTATCGGATCGTCGGTGGCATCTCGTATATGACCAGTCTTGGAAGGCCCATGGCTGGCACGCTGGATAGCTACAGCAATTGCCCTTGTAAGGCCAGTCTTATCCCCACGGTACTCACGGCAACTTACACGAAAGCGGACGCTTCACCGCCGGTGTCCAGAAGAGCGGCTGAGCCAACTGCTTCAACTGCCAGCACCCAGCCAGCAGTGCCACGTCAATCCGGTTTCGCTCCTTCCAGTCATCCGGCACCAGCAACATTCAACAAAGCAGACCTACCGGAACCCGGCTTCTACGTTGTCCCCAACAGCATGACCCGCGAACAACTGGAAGCCACGCTTTTCCCCTCGCGCCAACACGCGACCATGAGCAAGTTCAAGGCGCTCAACCCTGATCGAAGCGACCTCAAAGCCGGTTCGATGATCGTGCTAAGCGATCCGAGCAACACTTCCTGCACCTACCAGGAAGCCCAGCTGATGCAAACCGCTCAACAGGTCAAGGCAGCCCTCGATCCCCTGACGCCAGCAGAAGCGGAGTTCATGTATCGCCACGGCGCCGAAATTGCCAGTTTTACCGGCGATACTTCGACCGTTCTCGGCGTCAGCGCAGCGGTAATGGAGAAGCACCTGATCCGCCTGCGCGACACCCTCCAGGGCATAGAGCGCCTGCATCAGGAAACCTATCGCCAGCATGGCAACCTGAGATCGAAGCCGTTTGTTGCCGAGCGCCAGCGTCTGCTCGCCCAGCTGGATGCCCACCTGCTGAACTCCACGCGCCTTCGTGGTGTGACCACCTTGGGTGATCACCCCAAATTGAAGACCGCCCTCGGCATTTCCAGTCGTAGCCTGGTGCACCACTGGGACAAGGCTGGGGCGCCGGGGCAGATTCCGGGTTATGCGACCCATGTGAATGCGGTCAGTCGGGCTGCCAAGTACATGAGCACCGGTGGTTACATCGGCATTGGTATTGGCGGGGTTTCTTCGCTGCTGGCTATTCAGGAAGTTTGTGCTGGGGATTCTGGTACGGCTTGTGAGAAGGTTAGATTTACTGAGGGTGGAAAATTCATCGGGTCCACCGTTGGTGGCATTGTGGGTGCAGAGTTAGGCAAATATGCCAGTGCGCCTGTCTGCCTGGCGCTTGGATACACTACAGGCATTGGGGGCGTTGTCTGCATTGCGACCTTGATAGGTGGTGGGGCATGGCTGGGTAAGACCCGTGGTGGTGATGGAGGAGAGTTTTTAGGCGAAAAAATATACGAAGGCTCAACGCCATGATCGACATGTGGCCAACCTGGGTTTCCATAACTGTTGTTGGGGGACCATTCCTACTGGGGGTTGTGGGTATCGCGTACTCCCTATATTTAGGCCGTCATCTGGATGTGATGATGGGGGCCCTGAAGAACAGTCGCTATATCGCGATCTGGGGGCCGGGCCTGAGGACTCAGGGATGGTTTGGGTGCCTTATGCTGGTAGCAAAAATCGCCGGGATGGTAATGATGCCAAACGCATCAATCCGCAGTGGTGAACTGGACCCCGAGGATATTAAAAACTTCCCTCCTCATCTGAAGCGTCTACTAAAAATAAAAGCTGTCATGTTGGTTGGTAGTGGTGTTTGGCTGTTGATTGGATCTTTGCTGGTGAAATTCAGGTAAGAGGGCAGGCCATAACCGTCCCGCACACAAAAAATCTGACAATCTCGATTTTGGCGGTGTCGGGGCGAATTCCAGCCCCTGCGACTCAATGACCTGAATGCGACAGGATTTTTCGGCAAGAATGCGTTTTACTTCGTCAAAGATCCTTCGCAGAGGTAATGCTCATGCCCATCATCGAAAGCGACTGGAAGAAGTTCAAGGAACTGCGCAAGCTGGCGCTCGATCGTTTCTGCCAGGGTGTGTTGGCCGATGCCAAGACCATCACTGAGCATGGTGCGCTTTCGGCTCAAGCCAGGTATGGGATGCTTTATCGGCTGATGCGCGACCGGGATAAAGACATCGTCCGGACTTTCGATCCTTACAGTCGCTCTAGCGCACTGATGGCTTTGAGAATGATGGTCAGACACGACTTGCTGACCGATGCAGAGCTGTCGGTCCTCAGCGAAGCGGCGCGGGAAGAGATTGCTGACGTGGTTCGCCAGCCCTATGAGATTGAATGGGCAGATGAGATAGTGCAGCAGGACTGACAACCGCTATCACCCGCCTTCTACCAGAGAACCAGGATGTTGATCTTCAATTGCACCGAAGCCGCCAGCAACTTTTTCAGTCGTGTGCACAAAGGCAAGAAAATCTCCCCGGTGGGTAAACCACCATCGCCCATTATTGAGGACGATGCGCCTGATGCGTCAGCCGAACAGTGGCTGGTCCACGCGATTACCGTTCAACGCAAGCACGTGCTGTTCGTCATCCATGTGCAAACCCGGTACTGCATGATTTTCGCGCACGCGAAAAAAGCCGATTTGGAAGGCTTTGTCGATCGTTTTGCCGAGCGTTGGATAAACGGCCTGGTCCGCCATGCGGGCCAGCACGACATCCTTCAATGGGTCGATGACGAGCCGATGATGGAGCGTTTCCAGGAGAGTTGCCGCGAGCAGGTGTTTTACAAACGCGGCCATCGCGGAGCGCAAAAACACCTCAATGAGATTTCCTGGGTATTCGAGGATTGCGCCGCCGAATGGGGCACGTTGCCCCCGGATGAATTCGCGGCTGGCCGCTTCGACAGTGATATGAATGACACCCTGAGAGGGAGTAAAGGCCACAAGGACTATTACCACCCTGATGAGGAAATGATCGTTCATTGGCTACGCCGCTACGCTGGCCTTGACGAGTCTCGCATTCAAGCCGCCCGTGAGCGGCGCATGGAGGTGAAGCGGGAGATATGGGCGCTGGAGGATCGACTTCGGCAAGCGCTCGAGCCATTGCAGTAATGCAGACATGGACGGAGGGTTGATCCTTGCATCGGCAAGTTACCTCGCTACAGAGTTCGATTACTCGGGAATCAGCCGTGTGACCTTCTTGTAAAGCGAAGCGGTGAATTCCTCACTGTCGCTCGAATGATGACAACGACGATGGCAGTTCGGGCAGAGTGCTACGGCGTTGGTGACTTGATCCGAGCCTTTTTCGGCGAGGGGCTTAACGTGGTGGACTTCCAGATAAGGCAACCCAAGTTTTTGAAACGGAGCAGGTTCGCCACAGCCATCGCAATGACCTTCGGCTTCATTTCGCACCCACGCTCGCACCTCGGGATCACGCACATAGACTGTGCCAGAGCTTGCTGCTCGTTTCGGTTTTTTAATACCTTTTGGCGGCTCCTTGATCTTTTGCTTTTGAAGCGCAGCAGCACGTCGCTCTAGCGTTTGTTCATCAGCTGTCGGAGCGGTGGGGTCGCCGGGCTGAACGCCTCGTTCGGTGAGCGCTGCCCGAATTAACTGCTCAACATTCGAACCAACGTTCTTGGCAGGCTTATACCCCTTGATGAATTCTCGATCCATCTTCATCAGTACCGTAGAGATGTTCTGCATCCGGAATTCGACGGAGCCTTTGGTGCGAGTGGGTAAGGCCGCTTCGCGTAGAGCAAGATTTTCTACAGTCTTCACGAATTTCTGACCGCTTAGCTCTAGCGCGAGCATTTTTAGATAGGCATCCACCGCGGCCCTGATCTCTGAAACGCTCCAGTCGCTGTCTTTTATCGTTTCGCTCATAGAATCGCCGAGAGTTGAAAACCCTCGGACGATACTGAGTGGCCACTACGGCTGTCTACGAATTTTCCTACAAGAAATAGCGGCGTTTCTTACAGGAGATCCTACCGGCGCATTATCTAGCCCATCGAATGGAGTTTTCCTAATCCATAAAAAAGCCCCCGAACAAGTCGAGGGCTTTCAGATGTTCGATTTGCCGATTCAAGTCGTCAAATCGTGGCTAGCTTGGAAATCAATCCCAGCTAAGCGCCCCACCAGTCTGATACTCAATAACTCGAGTCTCAAAGAAATTCTTCTCTTTCTTCAAGTCCATGATCTCGCTCATCCAAGGGAACGGGTTAGTCGTCCCTGGGTACTCTTCCTTCAGACCGATCTGCGACAGGCGACGGTTAGCGATGAACTTGAGGTAGTCCTCCATCATCGCCGCGTTCATGCCCAGCACGCCGCGAGGCATGGTGTCGCGGGCGTATTCGATTTCCAGTTGGGTGCCTTGCAGGATCATCTGCGAAGCTTCTTCCTTCATTTCGGCGTCCCACAGGTGTGGGTTTTCGATTTTGATCTGGTTGATCACGTCGATGCCGAAGTTCAGGTGCATGGATTCGTCGCGCAGGATGTACTGGAACTGCTCGGCGACGCCGGTCATTTTGTTGCGGCGGCCCATGGAGAGGATCTGGGTGAAGCCGCAGTAGAAGAAGATGCCTTCCAGGACGCAGTAGTAGGCGATCAGGTTGCGCAGCAGCTCTTTGTCGGTTTCGACGGTGCCGGTTTCGAACTTCGGATCGGAGATCGAACGGGTGTATTTCAGGCCCCAGGTGGCTTTTTTCGCGACCGATGGGATCTCGTGGTACATGTTGAAGATTTCGCCTTCATCCATGGCCAGCGATTCGATGCAGTACTGGTAGGCGTGGGTGTGGATCGCCTCTTCGAAGGCCTGGCGCAGGATGTACTGGCGGCATTCCGGGTTGGTGATCAGGCGGTACACGGCCAGGACCAGGTTGTTGGCAACCAGGGAGTCTGCGGTGGAGAAGAAGCCGAGGTTACGCATCACGATGCGGCGCTCGTCGTCGGTCAGGCCTTCCGGGTTTTTCCAGAGGGCGATGTCGGCGGTCATGTTGACTTCTTGCGGCATCCAGTGGTTTGCGCAGCCGTCCAGGTACTTCTGCCAGGCCCAGTCGTACTTGAAGGGTACGAGCTGGTTGAGGTCGGCACGGCAGTTGATCATGCGCTTTTCATCGACAGCGACACGGGCGGAGGCGCCTTCGAGTTCGGCGAGGCCTTCGGCGACGTCGAGGGAATCCAGGGCAGCCTTGGCGCGGGCGACGGCAGCGGAGTCCGCAGCGGTCACGGCGCGAGCTTCCAGGGCGGCGGCACCGCCGGCGCTGTCGAGACGGTCCATGTTGGCTTCGGTGGCGTGGCCGGCGTTGGCGCTCTTGGCTACAACTTCCGTGTCTTCTTTGTCGAATTCGTCCCAGCTCAGCATGACGTGTCGTCTCCTGCGTGAGGGCCAGTGTGCCCGTGTGAAAATGGATGGGTTGGTTTTTTCACACGGCGGTGCTGGCCGCGTTGGATATCGTTTTTTGCAGCGGTGCTACGCAGGCAAATAAACATAATTTTGTACGGGGTTCCGAGAGCCACTGATGGGCGCAAATCAGCATCGAATGCCGTTGCGGGGCTTCAGACTGGCTATTCATCCCTGTAAGGGGATATTGCAGGCCCGTTTAAGGCCGCATTATATGGAAATTTTCACGGTCGTGGTGGGGCGAATCCGCGCATGGCACGGTCGAGAGGGCGGGTTTTTCGGTCGGAGCGAGGGTTTACAGGGCTTTGGCGGGTGAAGATTTTTTTTCGTGAAAATGGCGAGGTATCGGTTTTGTTCAAAAAGTAAGCAGAAAATGGCCTTTTTCACTACATCTTGTGTTTGTGGGCGTTTTTTGACCAGTCCAGACACAACTGAGCCCGACGTTAGCCGGGCTGGAATCGACCTTCAGCACGCGGCTGAGTGGGCCGGATTCGGCGCAGTCAATCAGCCGCTGGAGCAGCCGTTACCCATGACGCTGTAACGCAGGATATGGCGCTGGCCCTTGGAGTCGTCATATTCCATTTTCATCGGGACAACTTCGCATACATTGGGAACTTCGCTCATTGAAATAACTTTGGCGATGTCCAGGTGCATCGAGTAAGTGTAATCCTCGATGGCCGGTTGTTGCTGCGCGACATCAGTCTGGGCCTCGTCTGCCATGGCGGTTGCGCACAGACTGCTGAGGGCCAGTACCAATAAAGCTTTCATTTAATATTTACCTTTCTAAGGGCGAAGGGGGTCACGCAACCTTTTTGAGGTTGCGTGTGGAACTGCACTACTTGGATTTGGGTTAACTGCCTTCGTGGGGGCTGTAACTCGGTTAACTCAGTTTGCCGGGTTGGCGGAGCGAATTTTAGGCGCGGGGGTGGGATTCATATAGGCATGGTTTTGATAAACACCTTTGACGGATTTTGTAACAATCTCTGGATAGCCTTTGATAATGCGTGTTGTCTGGTGCCCCGTGGTGTTCTCGGGTTTTTCGCGAGCGGGCTCGCTCCTACAGGGGGTCCAGGTACACCCGTAACAGTCAGGTCTGCTTTAAGGCCGCCTCGGTTTGGCTTTTGATCTGGGTGCTCCGTTAACCACGATGGCCGAACGCAGGCATTGCGCAGTGGGGAAACCGGCAGGACGCCGGTTTAGCCGAGCTGGGCCAGGGACGGCCCATCGCGGCGACCCACGGAGCAATGCCTTCGTTCTGGCATGCCGAGCCTAAGCGAGGCACCGAGTGGTGGGGCAAAGCCTTTTGCTTCCTTTTTGCTGGGCCGGCACTCCGGCGTTTGAAAAAGGGAGTCGCCGTAAGGGCGAAACCATAAGTCGCCGTTACCGCAGCAATGGATATGCACTCCCACAATAAATCTCACATATAGCTTCCTGTTACGCTTCGCATAACCGCTGCGCACGGCTCAATTAACGCGTCGTCAGTGGAACGCAGAGCGTCCCTGGCGGCATTCCCATGCAGAGCGTGGGAACGATCAGTACAGGGGGGAGGGAGAAAGTTGGGACATTTGTTCCAGGCGTGTTTTGCGGTTATCAGGACGTTTTGTGTGGGCTTGTTACTACCATCGTCGAATGGTTCTATAGGCGCCGCCCGGATAAAACAGGGTCATACAAAAACAACTATTCCACCGAGGTAAGAAAGATGAGTGCGGCTTCCCTGTATCCCGTTCGTCCCGAGGTTCTGGCCAACACCCTGACCGACGAGGCGACCTACAAGGCCATGTACCAGCAGTCAGTCGTCAACCCGGACGGCTTCTGGCGCGAGCAAGCCAAGCGCCTCGACTGGATCAAGCCTTTCACCACGGTGAAGCAGACGTCCTTCGACGATCACCATGTCGACATCAAGTGGTTCGCCGACGGCACCCTCAACGTTTCCTACAACTGCCTCGATCGTCACCTGGCCGAACGCGGTGACCAGGTCGCGATCATCTGGGAAGGCGATGACCCTTCCGAAAGCCGGAAAATCACCTACCGCGAACTGCACGAACAAGTCTGCAAGTTCGCCAACGCCCTGCGTGGCCAGGACGTGCACCGCGGCGACGTGGTGACCATCTACATGCCGATGATCCCCGAAGCCGTGGTCGCCATGCTGGCCTGCACCCGGATCGGCGCGATTCACTCGGTGGTGTTCGGCGGTTTCTCGCCGGAAGCCCTGGCCGGTCGCATCATCGACTGCAAATCCAAGGTGGTGATCACCGCCGACGAAGGCATCCGTGCCGGCAAGAAGATCCCGCTCAAGGCCAACGTCGACGACGCCCTGACCAATCCGGAAACCAGCAGCATCCAGAAAGTCATCGTGTGCCAGCGCACCGGTGGCGACATCAAGTGGAACCAGCACCGCGACATCTGGTACGAAGACCTGATGAAAGTGGCGGGCACCGTGTGCGCGCCGAAAGAGATGGGCGCCGAGGAAGCGCTGTTCATCCTCTACACCTCCGGCTCCACCGGCAAGCCCAAGGGCGTGCAGCACACCACCGGCGGCTACCTGTTGTACGCGGCCATGACCCACGAGCGCGTGTTCGACTACCGCCCGGGTGAAATCTACTGGTGCACCGCCGACGTCGGCTGGGTCACCGGCCACACCTACATTGTCTACGGCCCGCTGGCCAACGGCGCAACCACACTGCTGTTCGAAGGCGTGCCGAACTACCCGGACATCACCCGGGTGGCGAAGATCGTCGACAAGCATAAGGTCAACATCCTCTACACCGCGCCGACCGCGATCCGCGCGATGATGGCGGCGGGCACGGCCGCCGTCGAAGGCGCCGATGGCAGCAGCCTGCGCCTGTTGGGTTCGGTGGGTGAGCCGATCAACCCCGAGGCCTGGGACTGGTATTACAAGAACGTCGGCCAATCCCGTTGCCCGATCGTCGACACCTGGTGGCAGACCGAGACCGGCGCCACCCTGATGAGCCCGCTGCCCGGCGCCCATGCCTTGAAGCCGGGTTCCGCCGCGCGTCCGTTCTTCGGCGTGGTGCCGGCCCTGGTGGACAACCTGGGCAACATCATCGAGGGCGAGGCCGAAGGCAACCTGGTGATTCTCGATTCGTGGCCAGGCCAGGCGCGTACGCTGTATGGCGATCACGACCGTTTCGTCGACACTTACTTCAAGACCTTCCGTGGCATGTACTTCACCGGTGACGGCGCCCGTCGCGATGCCGATGGTTACTACTGGATCACCGGTCGCGTCGACGACGTGCTCAACGTCTCCGGCCACCGCATGGGCACCGCCGAGATCGAAAGCGCGATGGTCGCCCACCCGAAAGTCGCCGAAGCGGCGGTGGTGGGTGTGCCGCACGACATCAAGGGCCAGGGCATTTATGTCTACGTCACCCTGAACGCTGGTGAAGAGACCAGCGAGCAATTGCGCCTGGAGCTGAAGAACTGGGTGCGCAAGGAGATCGGCCCGATTGCCTCGCCGGATGTCATCCAGTGGGCACCGGGGCTGCCGAAGACCCGCTCGGGCAAGATCATGCGGCGGATTTTGCGCAAGATTGCTACCGCTGAATACGATGGCCTGGGCGATATCTCCACCCTGGCCGATCCGGGGGTGGTGCAGCATTTGATTGATACGCACAAGACGATGAATGTGGCGTAAATAGCCTTCAGCGTCCATCGAAGCCCTGCCAGGTGTGAGCCTGGTGGGGCTTTTTATTGGCTGACTGTTTAGTCTTGGCAGTGCTGGCCTCTTCGCGAGCAGGCTCGCTCCCACAGGGGATTAGTGGTGATCAAAAAACTGTGGGAGCGAGCCTGCTCGCGAAGGCGGACCGTCAGGTGCCAAATAAACATGAGCCAATAATTATCGGCTTCCCCTGTGGGAGGTTTCCTACTGTTACCCGCCAGCTTTCAAGTTACTGAATGTGTAACCGCGCTGCGCCGATTCGGGGCATTGGGAAACGCCAAGCCCTGTTGGATGCCTCCACAAACAATAAGAATCCACGCTGCGCTTGCCGGATTAGAAGGGTTTGCCAATAATAGGCCCGCAACTTGCAATATTGATCGGTTCACTGTCTTTTGCTCTTGCATGATTCTGCAAGGCTGTCAACGTGCCCGGGCGGCTTTCTCGGTGCTTCTGTAATTAGTTGTCGCATTGAAGAAATATCGGCTTCGGGCCTGTCGTTAGAATGCCGATCACTTGCTCGTCGTTGCCCGTGTTGAATTTCAACACCTGCATCCCAGGACGCAGCAACGCTTTCCGGTTCCACTCATTCGCATATTGGGCTATCGCTCACTCTGCCGTTTTAGCCCTTTACCGATGGAGTCCCAAGATGAAGAAACTCGTGCTGCTTGGCGCCCTGGCTATGTCCGCCGTGCTGTCCCTGCCATCCTTCGCCGATGAAAAACCTCTGAAGATCGGTATCGAAGCGGCTTACCCTCCGTTCGCTTCGAAAGCGCCGGACGGCAGCATCGTGGGTTTCGACTACGACATCGGTAACGCCCTGTGCGAAGAGATGAAGGTCAAGTGCGTGTGGGTTGAACAAGAGTTCGACGGTCTGATCCCTGCGCTGAAGGTGCGCAAGATCGACGCGATCCTGTCGTCCATGTCGATCACTGAAGACCGCAAGAAGTCCGTGGACTTCACCAACAAGTACTACAACACCCCGGCGCGCCTGGTCATGAAGGCCGGTACTCAGGTGGGCGACAACCTGGCTGAGCTCAAGGGCAAGAACATCGGCGTGCAACGTGGTTCGATCCACGAGCGTTTCGCCCGTGAAGTGCTGGCCCCGCTGGGTGCCGAAATCAAGCCTTACGGCTCGCAGAACGAAATTTATCTCGACGTGGCCGCCGGCCGCCTCGACGGCACCGTGGCAGACGCTACCCTGTTGAATGACGGCTTCCTGAAAACCGACGCAGGTAAAGGTTTCGCCTTCGTGGGGCCTGCCTTCACTGACGTCAAATACTTCGGCGACGGCGTGGGTATCGCCGTTCGCAAGGGTGACGCGCTGAAAGACAAGATCAACACCGCGATCGCCGCCATTCGCGAGAACGGCAAGTACAAGCAAATCCAGGACAAGTACTTCGATTTCGACATTTACGGTAAGTAAGTACGTCGCAACGACAAGTCCGAAATGGCGCAAGCAACAGGATCTCTGAGGTTTGCGCCATTTTTTCATCCCAACTTTCGAGGACCTGAATCATGTTGAAAGGCTACGGGGCTGTCATCCTCGATGGCGTTTGGCTGACGCTTCAGCTCGCCTTGTCGTCCATGGCCCTGGCCATTGTCCTGGGCCTGATTGGCGTGGCGCTGCGCCTGTCGCCAGTGCGCTGGCTGGCCTGGCTGGGCGACCTGTATTCCACGGTGATTCGCGGCATTCCAGACCTGGTGCTGATCCTGCTGATTTTCTACGGCGGCCAGGACCTGCTCAACCGCGTCGCGCCGATGCTGGGTTATGACGAATACATTGACCTGAACCCCTTGGCCGCCGGTATCGGCACCCTGGGCTTCATCTTTGGTGCATACCTGTCGGAAACCTTCCGTGGCGCGTTCATGGCGATCCCCAAGGGGCAGGCCGAAGCCGGCATGGCCTACGGCATGAGCAGTTTCCAGGTGTTCTTCCGGGTGTTGGTACCGCAGATGATTCGCCTGGCGATTCCCGGTTTTACCAACAACTGGCTGGTGCTGACCAAGGCCACCGCGCTGATTTCGGTGGTGGGCCTGCAAGACATGATGTTCAAGGCCAAGCAGGCGGCAGATGCTACCCGTGAGCCTTTCACCTTCTTCCTCGCAGTGGCGGCGATGTACCTGGTGATCACCAGTGTCTCGTTGCTGGCATTGCGTCACCTCGAGAAGCGCTACTCGGTAGGCGTAAGGGCGGCTGAGCTATGATCTTCGACTACAACGTCATTTGGGAGGCCTTGCCGCTGTACTTCGGCGGCCTGGTGACCACCCTCAAGTTGCTCGCGCTGTCGCTGTTCTTCGGCCTGCTGTGTGCGTTGCCGCTGGGCCTGATGCGCGTCTCGAAAAACGCCGTGGTCAACATGACGGCGTGGCTCTACACCTACGTGATCCGCGGCACGCCGATGCTGGTGCAGCTGTTCTTGATCTACTACGGCCTGGCACAGTTCGAAGCCGTTCGCGAAAGCTTCTTGTGGCCGTGGCTGTCCAGCGCAACGTTCTGCGCGTGCCTGGCGTTCGCGATCAACACCAGCGCCTACACCGCCGAAATCATCGCCGGCAGCCTGCGCGCTACGCCGAACGGCGAGATCGAAGCAGCCAAGGCCATGGGCATGTCGCGGGTCAAGATGTACAAGCGCATCCTGCTGCCGTCGGCCCTGCGCCGTGCGCTGCCGCAGTACAGCAACGAAGTGATCATGATGTTGCAGACCACCAGCCTGGCGTCCATCGTGACCCTGATCGACATTACCGGTGCTGCGCGCACGGTCAACGCCCAGTTCTACCTGCCGTTCGAGGCGTACATCACCGCCGGCGTGTTCTACCTGTGCCTGACCTTCATCCTGGTGAAGTTGTTCAAGATGGCCGAGCGCCGCTGGCTGGGCTACCTGGCCCCGCGGAAGCACTGATATGGAGCGCATCGATCATGCTTTGCCGTGGAGCCACCTCGGTAGCGAACGCCGGATTTCGGTATTCCGCTTCGGTGGTGGCGAGCGCAAGGCTTACATCCAGGCCAGCCTGCACGCCGATGAATTGCCGGGCATGCGCACCGCCTGGGCCCTGAAGAAGCGCCTGGCCGAACTCGAAGCCCAAGGTCTGTTGAACGGTGTGATCGAGTTGGTGCCGGTGGCCAATCCACTGGGCCTCGGTCAGTTGCTTCAGGGCAATCATCAAGGGCGTTTCGAGGCCGGTAGCGGCAAGAATTTCAATCGGGATTTCGTTGAGTTGAGCGCGCCAGTGGCTGCGCAACTTGATGGGCATCTGGGTGACGATCCGCACGCCAATATTCGTTTGATCCGCCAGGCCATGAGTGATCACCTGGCGGCATTGCCTGAGGCGAGCAGTCAGTTGCAAGGCATGCAGCGTGTTCTGCTCAGCCACGCCTGCACCGCCGATGTGGTGCTGGACCTGCATTGCGATGCCGAAGCCGCGCTGCACATGTACGCCTTGCCACAGCACTGGCCGCAGTGGCGCTCGCTGGCGGCGCACCTGGATGTGAAGGTTGGCTTACTGGCGGAAGATTCCGGCGGCAGCTCCTTCGACGAAGCCTGTTCGCTGCCGTGGCTGCGCCTGTCGCGTCTGTTCCCGGATGCGCAGATTCCGCTGGCGTGCCTGGCGACTACCATTGAATTGGGTGGTCAGGCCGACACCGGTCGCGCGCAATCCGAGGCTCACGCCGAAGGCATCCTGGCGTTCCTCGCCGAGCAAGGCCTGATCAGTGGCGAGTGGCCGAACGCGGCGCACGAACCTTGCGAAGGCCTACCGTTCGAAGGCACCGAACTGCTGTTCGCCCCGCATCCGGGTGTGGTGAGTTTCCTGCGCAAACCCGGTGAATGGGTTGAGGCAGGCGATGAAATTTTCGAAGTGATCGATCCGCTGGCGGATCGGGTCAGCACGGTGTGTGCTGGTACGTCCGGGGTGCTGTTTGCCATTGAACGGCTGCGTTACGCCCAACCCGGTTTCTGGCTGGCCAAGGTGGCGGGGCGCGAAGCGCTACGTCACGGGCGCTTGCTCAACGACTGACTGACTGTTTTTGTGAGAACCGACCGCATGTACAAGCTTGAAGTCCAAGACCTGCATAAACGCTATGGCAGTCACGAAGTGCTCAAGGGCGTGTCCCTGAAAGCGGCGGCCGGCGATGTGATCAGCATCATCGGCTCCAGTGGCTCCGGCAAGAGTACCTTCCTGCGCTGCATCAACCTGCTGGAACAGCCGCACGCCGGCAAGATCCTGCTCAACAACGAAGAGCTGAAGCTGGTGGCGAACAAGGACGGCGCGCTGAAGGCCGCCGACCCGAAACAGCTGCAACGCATGCGTTCGCGTCTGTCGATGGTGTTCCAGCATTTCAACCTGTGGTCGCACATGACCGCGCTGGAAAACATCATGGAAGCGCCGGTTCACGTGCTCGGTGTGTCCAAGGCCGAAGCTCGCGAAAAAGCCGAGCACTACCTGAACAAAGTGGGCGTCGCTCATCGTAAAGATGCTTACCCGGGCCATATGTCCGGCGGCGAACAGCAGCGCGTGGCGATCGCCCGTGCGCTGGCGATGGAACCTGAGGTGATGCTGTTCGACGAACCGACTTCGGCGCTCGACCCGGAACTGGTCGGTGACGTGCTGAAGGTCATGCAGGCCCTGGCCCAGGAAGGCCGGACCATGGTCGTGGTGACCCACGAAATGGGCTTCGCCCGTGAAGTGTCGAACCAGCTGGTGTTCCTGCACAAAGGCGTTGTTGAAGAGAGCGGCAATCCGCGTGAGGTGCTGGTCAATCCACAGTCCGAACGTTTGCAACAGTTCCTTTCGGGTAGCCTGAAGTAATCAAGACTCTCGTTGTGCACCTCGTAGGAGCTGCCGAAGGCTGCGATCTTTTGATGTTGATTGTTCACGTCAAAAGATCGCAGCCTCGTTTCACTCGACAGCTCCTACAGGGGATCTGTGCGGGCTTTTGAGATTTGTGTTCATTTACGGGCTAGCATTGGCCCATGCCTTCATCACTGTTCTTCGCTTCGGATCGCTCGCCCATGACTGCCCATCGAATAGGTTTCCTGATATGGCCCAGCACAAAAGCACTGACGCTGGCGCTGGCTGAGGAGGCCTTGCGGGTTGCCCAGCGTGTGCATCCCGACGTGGTTTATGAGCTGTCGTTCCTGCAGGCCGAACCGCAGGGCGAAGGTCAGTGGCAATTGCCCGGTGAACCCTGGGCCGGCAAGCTCGAAAACTTCCAGAAACTGTTCCTGCTCGCCGATGAGCCGCCGACCAGTCTCGCGCCGGCCCTGAGCAGTGCGCTCAAGCAGTTGGTGCGTGCCGGTTGTGTGATCGGCGGGCTGTCGGCCGGTGTTTATCCGTTGGCGCAACTGGGCTTGCTCGACGGCTACCGCGCTGCGGTGCACTGGCGCTGGCAGGACGACTTCGCCGAACGTTTTCCGAAAGTCATCGCCACCAGTCATCTGTTCGATTGGGATCGCGATCGCCTGACCGCCTGTGGCGGCATGTCAGTGCTCGACTTGCTGTTGGCGGTACTGGCTCGCGATCACGGCGCCGAACTGGCCGGCGCGGTGTCGGAAGAATTGGTGGTCGAGCGTATTCGCGAAGGCGGTGAGCGCCAACGCATCCCATTGCAGAACCGCCTGGGCTCCAGTCATCCTAAGCTCACCCAGGCGGTGCTGCTGATGGAAGCGAACATTGAAGAGCCGCTGACCACCGACGAAATTGCCCAGCATGTGTGCGTGTCTCGTCGACAACTGGAACGGATCTTCAAGCAATACCTCAACCGCGTGCCGAGCCAGTACTACCTGGAACTTCGCCTGAACAAGGCGCGGCAGATGTTGATGCAAACCAGCAAGTCGATCATCCAGATCGGCCTGTCCTGTGGTTTCTCTTCGGGCCCGCACTTCTCCAGCGCCTACCGCAATTTCTTCGGCGCCACGCCGCGCGAAGATCGTAACCAGCGGCGCAGCAGCAGCCCGTTCGAATTGTCGTCGGTTCCGTCGGAACGCGGCTAATCCCAGCACAAAAGGCCATGGCATTGTTCCCATGGCCTTTTGCATTCAAGCCCTCATCTCCATGTCCGCATTTGCGCAATCAACCCGCAGTAGAGAGTCGGGGTGGGCGGGTGCCGCAAATCAAATCCCCGCAACCCTGCCGTTAACCCGGTCGGCCAGTTAAACTGCGCCTTTGCGACCCTATTTGTCGCATTGCCATAAACCCGGGCAAAACCGGGTTTGGCGCTATAAGAAGTTGTCGCTTGGCGGCAAGGCCGGGCTGAAAACTGTCCTTACAATCCTCACCAAGCTCGCCAGTTTCAGGCGAGTGTTTTCTCTTCAGGAGACTCCGATGTCCGTTGAGCACGCTGCGGTAGAACGCGCCGATTTCGATCAGGTAATGGTTCCCAACTATGCGCCAGCCGCCTTCATTCCCGTGCGTGGCGCCGGTTCCCGCGTTTGGGACCAGTCCGGTCGCGAGCTGGTCGACTTCGCCGGCGGGATCGCCGTCAACGTATTGGGCCACGCACATCCGGCGCTGGTCGGTGCCTTGACCGAGCAGGCCAACAAGCTGTGGCACGTGTCCAACGTGTTCACCAATGAGCCGGCCCTGCGCCTGGCCCATAAGCTGGTCGATGCCACCTTTGCCGAGCGTGCTTTCTTCTGCAACTCTGGCGCCGAAGCCAACGAAGCGGCCTTCAAGCTGGCCCGTCGTGTCGGTTTCGACCGCTTCGGCAGCGAGAAGTACGAGATCATCGCCGCGCTCAACAGCTTCCACGGCCGTACCCTGTTCACCGTGAACGTCGGTGGCCAGTCGAAGTACTCCGATGGCTTCGGTCCGAAAATCACCGGTATCACCCATGTGCCGTACAACGACCTGGCCGCGCTAAAAGCTGCCATTTCCGACAAGACCTGCGCCGTGGTACTGGAGCCGATCCAGGGTGAGAGCGGTGTGATCCCGGCGGAACTCGAATACCTGCAAGGTGCCCGCGAACTCTGCACCGCGCACAACGCGCTGTTGATCTTCGACGAAGTGCAAACCGGCATGGGCCGTACCGGCCATCTGTTTGCCTATCAGCATTACGGCGTGATTCCGGACATCCTGACCAGCGCCAAGAGCCTGGGCGGCGGTTTCCCGATCGCGGCAATGCTGACCACCGAAGACCTGGCCAAGCATCTGGTTGTCGGCACCCACGGCACCACCTACGGCGGCAACCCGCTGGCGTGCGCAGTCGCCGAAGCCGTGATCGATGTGATCAACACACCCCAAGTGCTGGCCGGCGTCAATGCCAAGCACGACAAGTTCAAGGCACGCCTTGAGCAGATCGGCGAGAAGTACGGTCTGTTCACCCAGGTTCGTGGCCTGGGGCTGTTGATCGGTTGCGTACTGAGCGATGCCTGGAAAGGCAAGGCCAAGGACATTTTCAACGCCGCTGAAAAAGAAGGCCTGATGGTGCTGCAAGCCGGCCCGGACGTGGTGCGTTTCGCGCCAAGCCTGGTGGTCGAAGACGCGGACATCGACGAAGGTCTGGACCGTTTCGAACGTGCCGCGGCAAAACTGACGCAAGCCTGATAGACCCTTCGACGCCTGCAAGTCAGGCGTCGAACCCAAATTTTTATGCCGGGCCCGTTTTTTATGTGGGAGCGAGCCTGCTCGCGAAGGTGTTTCAGTCGACATCAATGTTGCTGACATACCTTCGCGAGCAGGCTCGCTCCCACAAGGGTCCGGCTTATTTTCCTCAAGAGTATGAGAAAGGAGTGACACCATGCTGGTGATGCGCCCCGCGCAAATGGCTGATCTGGGCGAGGTACAGCGTCTGGCTGCGGACAGCCCGATTGGTGTCACTTCCTTGCCGGATGACGTTGAACGCCTGAGCGACAAGATCGCCGCGAGCGAAGCCTCGTTCGCTGCCGAAGTCAGCTTCAACGGTGAAGAGAGCTATTTCTTCGTACTTGAAGACACGGCCACCGGCAAGTTGGTGGGCTGTTCGGCGATCGTCGCCTCGGCGGGTTATTCCGAACCGTTCTACAGTTTCCGTAATGAAACCTTCGTGCACGCCTCCCGCGAGCTGAAGATTCATAACAAGATCCACGTGCTCTCGCAGTGCCACGACCTCACGGGCAACAGCCTGTTGACCAGTTTCTACGTGCAGCGTGAGCTGGTGGGTTCACCGTGGGCCGAGCTCAACTCGCGTGGCCGCTTGCTGTTCGTGGCCAGCCACCCGGAGCGCTTTGCCGATTCAGTGGTGACTGAGATTGTCGGCTACAGCGACGAAAATGGCGATTCGCCGTTCTGGGATGCCATCGGCCGCAACTTCTTCGATCTCAACTACGCCGAAGCCGAGCGTCTGTGCGGTCTGAAGAGCCGGACCTTCCTCGCCGAGCTGATGCCGCACTACCCGATCTACGTCCCGCTGCTGCCGGACTCCGCTCAGGAAGCCATGGGCCAGGTGCACCCTCGGGCGCAGATCACCTTCGACATCCTGATGCGCGAAGGCTTCGAAACCGATCACTACATCGACATCTTCGATGGCGGCCCGACCCTGCATGCCCGTGTCTCGGGGATCCGTTCGATCGCCCAGAGCCGCGTGGTGCCGGTGAAAATCGGTGAGCCGGTCAAGGGTGCCGGTCGACAATACCTGGTGGCCAATGCCCAGTTGCAGGATTACCGCGCAATCATGCTCGAGCTCGATTACGCGCCGGGCAAGCCCGTGACCCTGGATCTGGAAGCGGCCGAAACCCTGGGTGTCGGTGAAGGTGCGAGCGTGCGCCTGGTGGCGGTTTAACGCCTGCTTGAAAAAAATGCCTGAAAAGCAGCGAGTTTCACGGGTGGCGCAAGCGGCCCGTTTGAGGAGATAGCATGATCGTTCGTCCCGTACGCAGCAGCGATTTACCCGCTCTGATCGACCTGGCCCGCAGCACCGGCACCGGCCTGACCACCTTGCCGGCCAACGAAGAGCGTCTGGCCCACCGGGTCGGTTGGGCTGAGAAGACCTTCCGTGGCGAAGCCGGGCGAGCCGATGCGGACTACCTGTTCGTGCTCGAAGACGACAATGGTCGCGTGGTGGGCATTTCCGCCATCGCTGGCGCCGTGGGCCTGCGTGAGCCCTGGTACAACTTCCGGGTCGGCCTGACGGTCAGTGCTTCGCAAGAGTTGAACATCTACCGTGAAATCCCGACGCTGTTCCTGGCCAACGACCTGACCGGCAATTCCGAGCTGTGCTCGCTGTTCCTGCATGCCGATTACCGCAGTGGCCTCAATGGCCGCATGCTGTCCAAGGCGCGGATGCTGTTCATCGCCGAGTTCCCGCAACTGTTTGGCAACAAGATCATTGCCGAGATGCGCGGGGTTTCCGATGAAGCCGGGCGATCACCGTTCTGGGAAAGCCTGGGTCGGCACTTCTTCAAGATGGAATTCAGTCAGGCTGACTATCTGACCGGCGTGGGCAACAAGGCCTTCATTGCCGAGCTGATGCCGAAGTTTCCGCTGTACACCTGCTTCCTGTCGCCCGATGCGCGCAACGTGATTGGCCAGGTGCACCCGGACACCGAGCCGGCGCTGGCCATGCTCAAGAGCGAAGGTTTCAGCTACCAGGGCTACGTTGACATCTTCGACGCGGGCCCAGCCATCGAGTGCGAAACCGGCAAGATCCGAGCCGTACGCGACAGCCAGGCGCTGGTGCTGGCTATCGGCACGCCGGGTGACGACGCCACGCCGTTCATCATTCACAACCGCAAGCGCGAAGACTGCCGCATCACTGCCGCTCCGGCACGTCTGGCCGCCGGCACGCTGGTGGTCGACCCGCTGACCGCCAAACGTCTTCAACTCAACGCAGGCGATCAAGTGCGCGCCGTGGCGTTGTCTGCTGCTCGGGAGTCGAAATAATGAAATCGCTATACATCGCAGGTGAATGGCTGGCAGGTCAGGGCGAAGCCTTTGAGTCGCTGAACCCGGTGACCCAGCAAGTCCTTTGGTCTGGCAACGGTGCCACCGCGGATCAGGTCGAATCGGCGGTACAGGCTGCGCGTCAGGCGTTCCCGGGCTGGGCCCGTCGCCCCCTGCAAGAACGTATTTCGGTGTTGGAAGCCTTTGCCGCAGCGCTGAAAAATCACGCGGACGAACTGGCGCATGCCATCGGTGAGGAAACCGGCAAGCCCCTGTGGGAAGCCGCCACCGAAGTCACCAGCATGGTCAACAAGATTGCGATCTCGGTGCAGAGCTACCGTGAGCGCACTGGCGAGAAGAGCGGCCCGCTGGGCGACGCCACCGCCGTGCTGCGCCACAAACCGCACGGTGTGGTGGCGGTGTTCGGGCCCTACAATTTCCCTGGGCACTTGCCGAACGGGCACATCGTGCCGGCCTTGCTGGCCGGTAACTGTGTGCTGTTCAAGCCAAGTGAGCTGACGCCGAAAGTCGCCGAACTGACGGTCAAGTGCTGGATCGAGGCCGGTTTGCCGGCGGGCGTGCTGAACCTGCTGCAGGGCGCTCGCGAAACCGGTATCGCCCTGGCGGCGAACCCGGGCATCGACGGCCTGTTCTTCACGGGTTCCAGCCGTACCGGCAATCACCTGCACCAGCAATTTGCCGGTCGTCCGGACAAGATCCTTGCCCTGGAGATGGGGGGTAACAATCCGCTGGTGGTGGATCAGGTCGCCGATCTCGATGCCGCTGTCTACACCATTATCCAGTCGGCGTTCATCTCCGCCGGCCAGCGCTGCACCTGTGCCCGCCGCTTGCTGGTGCCGCAGGGCGCCTGGGGCGACACATTGCTGGCGCGCCTGGTGGCGGTCAGCTCGACGATTGAAGTCGGCGCGTTCGATCAGCAACCGGCGCCTTTCATGGGCTCGGTGATTTCCCTCGGCGCGGCTAAAGCGTTGATGGATGCCCAGGAGCATTTGCTGGCCAACGGCGCCGTGGCGCTGCTGGAAATGACTCAGCCGCAAGCGCAGTCCGCCTTGCTGACCCCGGGCATTCTGGACGTCACGGCAGTCGCTGAGCGCCCGGACGAAGAGCTGTTCGGCCCGTTGCTGCAAGTGATCCGCTACGCTGATTTTGAAGCGGCGATCGTTGAAGCCAACGACACCGAATACGGCCTGGCCGCCGGGCTGTTGTCGGATTCCGAAGCGCGCTACCAGCAGTTCTGGCTGGAAAGCCGCGCCGGTATCGTCAACTGGAACAAGCAATTGACCGGCGCGGCCAGCAGCGCGCCATTCGGTGGCGTCGGCGCCTCGGGCAACCACCGCGCCAGCGCCTACTATGCGGCGGATTACTGCGCATACCCGGTGGCCTCACTGGAAACCCCGAGCCTGGTGTTGCCGGCGGCCCTCACGCCTGGCGTGAAAATGGCGTGATGCCATTCGCGAGCAGGCTCGCTCCCACATTGGAATGTATGTCCCTGTGGGAGCGAGCCTGCTCGCGAAGGTCGCCACGCGGTCTTACTCAATTGTTACCAGAAGCCTATAACAAACAGATTCTCGTGGAGCCTCGCTGATGAAATCCTATGAAGTCAATTTTGACGGTCTAGTGGGGCCGACCCATAACTACGGCGGCCTGTCCTACGGTAACGTCGCGTCCCAGAGCAACAGCCAGCAGTCTTCCAATCCGAAGGAAGCGGCGCTGCAAGGCCTGGCGAAGATGAAAGCGCTGATGGAAATGGGTTTCCAGCAAGGCGTATTGGCCCCGCAGGAGCGCCCGGACGTGGCTGCCCTGCGTCGCCTCGGTTTCAGCGGTACCGACGCTCAAGTCATCGAGCGCGCCGCCAAGGAAGCCATGCCATTGCTGGTCGCCAGCTGCTCGGCTTCGAGCATGTGGGTGGCCAACGCGGCCACCGTCAGCCCGAGCGCCGACACCGCGGATGGCCGCGTGCATTTCACCGCCGCCAACCTCAACTGCAAGTACCACCGCAGCATCGAGCACCCGACCACCAGTCGCGTGTTGGGCGCCATGTTCGCCGACCAGAAGCACTTCGCCCACCACGCCGCGCTGCCGGCCGTGGCGCAGTTCGGTGACGAAGGCGCGGCCAACCACACGCGTTTCTGCCGTGAATACGGCGAAGCCGGTGTCGAATTCTTCGTGTTCGGTCGCAGTGCTTTCGACACCCGCTACCCGGCACCGCAGAAATACCCGGCGCGCCAGACTCTCGAAGCGTCGCAGGCAGTCGCTCGCCTGCACGGCCTGAGCGATGACGGCGTGGTCTACGCCCAGCAGAACCCGTCGGTGATCGACCAGGGCGTGTTCCACAATGACGTGATCGCGGTCGGTAACGGTGAAGTGCTGTTCTATCACGAGGACGCTTTCCTCGAGACCGAGAAAATGCTCGCCGAACTGCAGAGCAAACTCGCCAAGGTCGGTGGGAAATTTCAATCGATCTGTGTACCGCGTTCCGCGGTAACCGTCGAAGACGCGGTGCGTTCCTACCTGTTCAATAGCCAGTTGCTGTCGCGTCCTGACGGTTCCATGCTGTTGATCGTGCCGGAAGAATGCCGTGGCAACGAGCGCGTATGGCAATACCTGCAGGGTTTGACCAGCTCCGGCGGCCAGATCAGCGAAGTGAAAGTCTTCGATCTCAAGCAGAGCATGCAGAACGGCGGTGGGCCTGCCTGCCTGAGGTTGCGTGTTGCGCTCAACGAAACCGAGCTGGCGGCCGTCAACCCAGGCGTTATCATGACGGCACCGTTGTACGGCACCCTGACCGAATGGGTCGAGAAGCACTACCGCGACCGCATGACCGAAAACGATCTGGCGGACCCGCAATTGCTGCTCGAGTGCCGGACGGCACTGGATGAACTGACGCAAATCCTTAAACTGGGCGCGGTTTATCCATTCCAGATCAATTGATCGACGGCGCGTTGTCATGCACGACGGCGCGCCGCTTCATCTCCACTGAGAGCGTAAAAGACATGAGCGACAAACTGCAGCTGATCCTTGAAGACACCGACGGCACGCAACTGGAAACGTCCTGCACCCGCGTCGCGGTCATGTGGCAAGGCAAAGAGCTGTGGATCCAGCACGATGGTCGTGGCCAATTGCTGATCGGCGTGGACGTCGAAGAAGGCGATGCCGAATACGCCAACCTGCTGTTGCGCCCATTGGCGACTAATCTGGTAAGTCTGCAACTGGAGATGGAACCGGCTGACCTCGGCGACGACGAGGAACACGTTCACGGCCCGGATTGCAATCACGACCATTAAGGAAACCGCTCTATGCTCGCCCTCGGCAAACTGCTTGAACTGACCCTCGCCGGCCGCGAACCGGCGGAGAAGACTCAACTGACTGTCGAAGGCGTGCGCATGCGCTGGTTGAGCGAAGGTGCGCTGGAAGTGCGACCGCCGCAAGCCCGTGATAATGGCCTGGACCTGCTTTTATCGGCCGGTATCCACGGCAACGAAACAGCGCCGATCGAACTGCTCGATCGCCTGTTGCATGACATCGCCCGCGGCGACCTGAAGCCGCGTGCCCGCATTCTGTTCCTGTTCGGTAACCCTGAAGCCATTCGCAAGGGCGAGCGTTTCGTCGAGCAGGACGTCAATCGGCTGTTCAATGGCCGTCACGAACAAAGCAGTGGCTCCGAAGCGCTGCGCGCCTGTGAGCTGGAGCGTCTGGCGGCCAGTTTCTTCAGCCTGCCGGATCGTCAGCGACTGCACTATGATTTGCACACGGCGATTCGCGGCTCGAAAATCGAACAGTTCGCCTTGTACCCCTGGAAGGAAGATCGCCAGCATTCACGCCAGGAACTGGCCCGGCTTCGCGCCGCAGGCATGGAGGCGGTGCTGTTGCAGAACAAGCCGTCCATCGTCTTCAGTTCCTATACCTACGACAAGCTCGGAGCCGAGTCCTTTACCCTCGAACTGGGCAAGGCGCGACCGTTCGGGCAGAACGACGGGGTGAACGTTTCCTTGCTGGAAAACCGTCTCAAACAGATCATCGAAGGCACCGAGCCGGAGTTGGCGGAAGAGGCGTTGGACGGTTTGCAGCTGTTCAGCGTGGCACGGGAAATCATCAAGCACAGCGACAACTTCCGCCTGAACCTGCCAGTGGATATCGAGAACTTTTCGGAGCTGGAAGTGGGTTACCTGCTGGCGGAAGACATCGCCAATACCCGCTGGATCATCGAGGAGGAGGGTGCCCGGATCATCTTCCCGAACCCCAAGGTGAAGAATGGCCTGCGTGCCGGCATCCTGATCGTGCCGACCACCGACGAAAACCTCGCCTAAGGACAACACAAAACCACTGTGGGAGCGAGCCTGCTCGCGATTTATCCGAGAGTGCCGCGGGGAGCCAGACTTCCCGCGTAATCGTTGACGACCATCGCGAGCAGGCTCGCTCCCACAGGTTCAGTGTTTAGACAGCTACGGCGCGCGGTTCAGTGCGACGCAGGCTACGGATCTTCATCAGCGTATCCGCGCACGTCTTCGCTGCTTCCTGTCCCTTATGCACGAAATGCTCGAAGAAGAACTTATGATGCAGTTCTTCACCCGCGTGAAAGTGGTGCGGGGTCAGCGATACCGAGAACACTGGCACTTCCGTTTCCAGTTGCACCTGCATCAGGCCGCTGACGACCGACTGGGCGACGAACTCGTGGCGGTAGATCCCGCCGTCAACCACCAGGGCTGCCGCGACGATGCCGGCATAACGGCCGGTCTTGGCCAGCAACTTGGCGTGCAGGGGCATTTCAAAGGCGCCGCCGACTTCGAAGAAATCGATGTCGGACTCCTGATAACCCTGGGCAATCATTTCAGCGACGAAGCCTTTACGGCTCTGGTCGACAATGTCCTTGTGCCAGCAGGCCTGGATGAACGCAACGCGTTCGCCATGGTGGTGTTTGCTTTTGCTGTCGATTGCGGTGGGTTGCATGTTCTGATTCCTGTTTGTGTGAAAAACAGGGCTTATGAATCGAATGGGATTTAAGGGTATGCACGCTCGCACGAGTGCCTGCGGACAGCCCTTTGGCGCCAATCCCGTTCTCTCTTCATCCGGACTATGACCGTCGGCCCCGGAATCACACCGGGTCTGCTGACCTTGTCGCCATGCACGGCAAAAGCCGTGCCTGTCACCAAGCGCTCGCGGGCTATGCGTGTTGCACGCAATTACCGCCGGTGGGGAGTTGCACCCCGCCCTGAGAACGTTTTGCCGCCAGATTGTTAGGCGGCGAAGCTTTTTTATCACATATTTCTCATCTGTGCATGGCTGCTATCCGATGATTGCTATCGACTTTTTCGTCGAAACAGCAAGTCGATTGCTGCCCAAGGGTTGAATATTGGTCGGCATGACCGCAGTACTTCCCGTCTGAAAGGGATTTCCCCCTGCTAACCGAGGCCAGATTCATGAGCGTTATCGATCTTCGCAGCGACACCGTCACCCAACCCACCCCTGGCATGCTCGAGGCGATGGCCACCGCCGTCACCGGTGACGACGTGTATGGCGAAGACCCGACGGTCAATCGACTGGAAGCCGAGCTGGCAAATCGCCTGGGTTTTGCTGCCGCACTGTTCGTCCCGACGGGCACCATGAGCAACCTGCTGGGCTTGATGGCCCATTGCGAGCGCGGTGACGAATACATCGTCGGCCAGCAGGCTCACACCTATAAGTACGAAGGTGGCGGGGCGGCGGTACTTGGCTCGATCCAGCCACAGCCGCTGGAAGTACAGGCCGATGGCTCGCTGGACCTTGCGCAGGTCGCGGCGGCGATCAAGCCGGACGACTTCCATTTTGCCCGCACCCGTTTGCTGGCGCTGGAAAACACCATGCAGGGCAAGGTCCTGCCCCTCGAATACCTGGCACGGGCGCGCAACTTTACCCGCGAACACGGGTTGCAACTGCATCTGGACGGTGCGCGGCTCTACAACGCGGCGGTCAAGCTGGGTGTCGATGCGCGGGAAATCACCCGGCATTTCGATTCCGTCTCGGTGTGCCTGTCAAAAGGCCTGGGCGCACCGGTGGGTTCGGTGTTGTGCGGTTCGGCAGAGCTGATCGGCAAGGCACGGCGCCTGCGCAAGATGGTCGGCGGCGGCATGCGCCAGGCCGGGATCCTGGCGGCGGCGGGCCTGTACGCGCTGGACCACAACGTCCAGCGCCTGGCTGACGACCACGCCAACGCCCAATTGCTGGCGCAAGGCCTGCGTGCAGCAGGTTTCGAGGTCGAGCCGGTGCAGACCAACATGGTGTACGTCGCCATGGGCGACAGGGCCGAAGCACTCAAGTCATTCGCCGCCGAACGCGGGATCAAGCTCAGTGCTGCCGCTCGTCTGCGCATGGTCACGCACATGGACGTCAGCGCTACGCAAATCGAGCAGGTCGTCGCGACATTCGTCGACTTTTCCAGTAAGTGATAGCGTTAGCGCTCCAATTGACCGTTTCTATCGTATAAACACGCTGTACCCCGCGCGCAGGGCCGATATAATGCGGCCCTTTGCCGTCGCTTCGTCTGTTGACGTTTCGAACAGGCCTTTGGCCGCAGCCTCCGTGGAAGAACCTAATGAAAAGCGCAGAAATCCGTGAAGCCTTCCTTCGCTTCTTCGAAGAGCAAGGCCACACCCGTGTAGCCTCCAGCTCTTTGATTCCGGGCAACGACCCAACCCTGCTGTTCACCAACGCGGGGATGAACCAGTTCAAGGACTGCTTCCTGGGCCAGGAAAAGCGCGCGTACACCCGCGCCGTCAGCAGCCAGAAATGCGTGCGCGCCGGCGGCAAGCACAACGATCTGGAAAACGTCGGTTATACCGCTCGTCACCACACCTTCTTCGAAATGCTGGGTAACTTCAGCTTCGGTGACTACTTCAAGCGTGACGCCATCACTTACGCCTGGAACTTCCTGACTTCCGACAAATGGCTGAACCTGCCGAAGGAAAAGCTCTGGGTCACCGTCTACGCCAGCGATGACGAGGCGTACGACATCTGGACCAAGGAAATCGGGGTTCCGGCCGAGCGCATGGTTCGCATCGGCGACAACAAGGGCGCGCCTTACGCCTCCGACAACTTCTGGACCATGGGCGATACCGGCCCGTGCGGCCCTTGCACCGAGATTTTCTACGATCACGGCGCCGACATCTGGGGTGGCCCACCGGGCTCGCCGGAAGAAGACGGCGACCGCTACATCGAAATCTGGAACAACGTGTTCATGCAGTTCAACCGCACCGCCGACGGCGTGTTGCACCCGCTGCCAGCGCCATCGGTGGACACCGGCATGGGCCTGGAGCGGATCAGTGCCGTGCTGCAGCATGTTCACTCGAACTATGAAATCGACCTGTTCCAGAGCCTGCTGAGCGCTTCGGCCAAGGCCATCGGTTGCACCAACGATGCCCAGGCTTCGCTGAAAGTCGTGGCTGACCACATTCGTTCCTGCGGCTTCCTGATCGCCGACGGCGTGCTGCCGTCCAACGAAGGCCGCGGTTATGTGCTGCGCCGCATCATTCGCCGCGCTTGCCGTCATGGCAACAAACTGGGCGCCAAGGGCAGCTTCTTCTACCAGATCGTCACGGCCCTGGTCGCCGAGATGGGTGAAGCTTTCCCTGAATTGAAATCCCAGCAGTCGCATATCGAGCGCGTGCTCAAGGCCGAAGAAGAACAATTCGCCAAGACCCTGGAACAGGGCCTGAAGATCCTCGAGCAGGACCTGGCCGAATTGAAGGGCGACGTGGTGCCAGGCGACGTAGTGTTCAAACTCTACGACACCTACGGTTTCCCGATGGACCTGACTGGCGACATCGCTCGCGAGCGCAACCTGACCATCGACGAAGCAGGCTTCGAGCGCGAGATGGAAGCCCAGCGCGTCCGTGCCCGTTCGGCCAGCTCCTTCGGCATGGACTACAACAGCCTGGTCAAGGTCGATGTGGACACCGAGTTCACCGGCTACACCGCCCACAGCGGTTCGGCAAAAATCGTTGCTCTCTATAAAGACGGGCAATCGGTCGACGTGTTGAATGAAGGCGACGAGGGCGTGGTTATTCTGAACCAGACGCCGTTCTACGCCGAATCCGGCGGGCAGATCGGTGATTGCGGCTTCCTCCAGGCTGGCGCTGCACGTTTCGACGTGCGCGACACCACCAAGACCGGCGGCGCGTTCCTGCACCACGGTGTGCTGGACTCGGGTAGCCTGATCGTCGGTGCTCCGGTCGAGACTCACGTCGATGCCGAAGTGCGTCACGCGACGTCGCTGAACCACTCGGCGACTCACTTGCTGCACGCCGCATTGCGTCAGGTGCTGGGCGATCACGTTCAGCAGAAAGGCTCGTTGGTCGACAGTCAGCGCCTGCGCTTCGACTTCAGCCACTTCGAAGCCATCAAGCCTGAGCAGCTCAAAGCGCTGGAAGACATCGTCAACGCCGAGATTCGCAAGAACTCCGAAGTTGAAACCGAAGAAACCGATATCGAAACCGCCAAGCAGAAAGGCGCCATGGCGCTGTTCGGCGAGAAATACGGCGACAACGTGCGCGTGCTGAGCATGGGCGATTTCTCCGTCGAGCTGTGCGGTGGTATCCACGCCAACCGTACCGGCGACATCGGCCTGCTGAAAATCATCAGCGAAGGCGGTGTGGCTGCTGGCGTGCGCCGTATCGAAGCAGTGACAGGCGCTGCGGCACTGGCTTACCTGAACGCTGCGGAAGAGCAACTCAAGGAAGCGGCCAGCCTGGTCAAGGGCAGCCGCGACAACCTGATCGACAAGCTGTCGGCTGTGCTGGAGCGCAACCGTCTGCTGGAGAAGCAACTCGAGCAGTTGCAAGCCAAGGCCGCCAGTGCGGCGGGTGACGACCTGTCGGCGCAAGCCTTGGACGTCAAGGGCGTGAAAGTGCTGGCCGTGCGTCTGGACGGGCAGGATGGCAAGGCGCTGCTGGCGCTGGTCGATCAACTGAAAAACAAACTCGGCCGCGCAGTGATCCTGCTCGGCAGTGTCCATGAGGAAAAGGTCGTTCTGGTTGCAGGCGTAACCAAAGACCTGACTGGCCAACTCAAAGCCGGTGATTTGATGAAACAGGCCGCTGCGGCAGTGGGCGGGAAGGGCGGTGGTCGTCCAGACATGGCGCAAGGCGGTGGTACCGACGCTGGCGCCCTGGATGCGGCACTGGCGCTGACCGTACCGTTTGTAGAGCAGGGTTTATAAGGCAGTGTCTGCGGTCCGCAGTCTAGTGGCGGGCCGCAACGCTGTTTGAGTGTTTATTTGGGCGCCCTTCATGGGCAGAGGCGGCTTTGAAATGGCTTTGATCGTACAGAAATTTGGAGGCACCTCGGTCGGCACCGTCGAGAGAATCGAGCAGGTTGCCGACAAGGTTAAGAAATTCCGTGATGCCGGCGATGACCTGGTGGTTGTGCTGTCTGCAATGAGCGGCGAAACCAACCGTCTGATCGATCTGGCCAAGCAAATCAGTGGCGGCGATCAACCGGTTCCTCGCGAGCTGGACGTGATCGTCTCCACCGGTGAGCAGGTGACGATTGCCCTGTTGGCCATGGCGTTGATGAAGCGCGGTGTACCAGCGGTGTCCTACACCGGCAACCAGGTACGGATCCTGACGGATAGCGCACACAACAAAGCGCGTATCCTGCAGATCGACGACCAGAAGATTCGTGGTGACCTTAAGGCCGGTCGCGTGGTGGTTGTCGCCGGTTTCCAGGGCGTCGACGAGCACGGCAATATCACCACCCTCGGTCGTGGCGGTTCCGACACCACCGGCGTGGCCCTGGCAGCGGCCCTGAAGGCTGACGAATGCCAGATCTACACCGACGTCGATGGCGTCTACACCACAGACCCGCGCGTAGTGTCCGTGGCCCAGCGCCTGGACAAGATCACCTTCGAAGAGATGCTGGAAATGGCCAGCCTCGGTTCCAAGGTGCTGCAGATCCGTGCGGTGGAATTCGCCGGCAAGTACAACGTCCCGCTGCGCGTACTGCACAGCTTCAAGGAGGGTCCGGGCACCCTCATTACTATTGATGAAGAGGAAACCATGGAACAGCCGATCATTTCCGGTATCGCTTTCAACCGCGATGAAGCCAAGCTGACCATCCGTGGCGTGCCAGACATCCCAGGCGTTGCCTTCAAGATTCTCGGCCCTATCAGCGCCGCGAACATCGAAGTCGACATGATCGTGCAGAACGTCGCGCACGATAACACCACCGACTTTACCTTCACCGTGCACCGCAACGACTACCAGGCGGCGCAAACCGTGCTGGAGAAAACCGCTGGCGAGCTGGGTGCACGTGAAGTCATCGGCGACACCAAGATCGCCAAGGTGTCGATCGTCGGCGTTGGCATGCGCTCCCACGCAGGCGTCGCCAGCCGCATGTTCGAAGCGCTGGCCAAGGAAACCATCAACATCCAGATGATCTCGACTTCGGAAATCAAGGTTTCCGTGGTGATCGAAGAGAAGTACCTGGAACTGGCTGTGCGCGCCTTGCACACGGCTTTCGAACTGGACGCACCGGTCCGCCAGGGCGAGTGATGCGTTTGCCAGAGGGCGCGGTCTGACCGCGCCCTTTGTTTTTTTGCACGGCGCGACCCCAAGGCTGTTCTTTTGCTCGCGCTGGTCAATACTCAGGCATGTAGGCCTTCGACCACTTTGGTTGTAGGTCGAGTGCCTTTTTTTTGCAGACTGTTGTCCCTGAAAATGTAATGCGTGAGGAGAAAGGTATGCTGATTCTGACTCGTCGGTGCGCAGAAAGCCTGATTATTGGTGATGGCGAAATCACCGTGACCGTGCTCGGCGTCAAAGGAAATCAAGTGCGCATCGGTGTCAACGCCCCGAAAGAGGTTGCGGTCCATCGTGAGGAAATTTACCTGCGTATAAAGAAAGAGAAGGACGAAGAACCAAGCCATTAATTTTTATCGTTTTTTATGTTTGCAAACGGGGAAAAGGTTGGTTAAGATACGCCCCGTGTTGCGGAGAGCTGGCCGAGTGGCCGAAGGCGCTCCCCTGCTAAGGGAGTACACCTCAAAAGGGTGTCGGGGGTTCGAATCCCCCGTTCTCCGCCATTATTTGCGTAGTACGTTGTAATCTGGCTTCTTCGGTAAGTTGTTGAAATTACTAGAAAAAGTGCTTGACATAGAGATTAGACGGCCTATAATGCGCGGCAACAAATGCACTCGTAGCTCAGCTGGATAGAGTACTCGGCTACGAACCGAGCGGTCACAGGTTCGAATCCTGTCGAGTGCACCATTTAAGAGTTGTTTGCAGTGATGTGAATAACTTGGCTTCAACCAGTTGTGATCTGGTCTAAAAACACAAATGCACTCGTAGCTCAGCTGGATAGAGTACTCGGCTACGAACCGAGCGGTCACAGGTTCGAATCCTGTCGAGTGCACCATACAAACAAAAAGCCCGCCTTTAAAGCGGGCTTTTTGCCGTCTGGGATTTGGCTTTTCCCTTCGTACATCCTCTTTCGTCGAACTCGATGCTGGCGCTGCGACCTTGCTTGGCTTGGTAGTGGTAGCGGGTGCTTGAGTTTCGAATGCTGATCTTGTCTGGCTTGCCCAGAGCGCTTTCGACATCCTTTTGGGTCATGCCGGCGATCACGCGCTGATTGATGATTGCTTCGCGGCGCTCGCTGGCGCTGATCAGGTTTGCACATTTGTCTACTGTCTGACCGACAACCAGCGGATCGCGGTGATCGATTTCCAGGTTCGATGTTTGCCGCTGCTGTTGCGGCGCAAGTGGGATATTCGTGCCAGGCCGGTAAGGGTTCACCTTCTGGTAGGAAAGGCTTTCGTCGATGGCGCAGCTCATCGTGGTAAAGGTGATGCGCCCGTCAGCCCTCTCGCAGCGGATAATCGTTGCACCAGGTGTTTCGAGCGGCAGGTAGAGCAGGGTGGCGAGTCCCAGGCGGGATAATCTCGATGGCATTGCGAGTCCTCCGTGACGGCTACCGATCAAGGCTAGCGCCTGCATTTTCCATCGCTAGTGTGTTTTCTTTTCGAGATGAGTCGTCGCACTTTCATGTGTCAGGCGCGCACTCAGGATTGTTTCGCAAGCGCTTGTTTCAGCCGCGATTTTTTAACGTTTTAAGCCGTCAGTCGGTGTATGATTGCGCCCGTCAGCCCCGCCGGGGCTTTTGGATTACCTCCATGGACTTACCCAGTAGTTACTCAATACCCCGATTTTCCAATCATGAATTGACTGATTGATCCTTCCGGCGCACCCCGCTGCTGGGAGTGGAGTTCGCCTATGTCTGAAGTAGAAGTAAAGAAAACGCAGGAAAGCTTGCAGGACCGTCTGGCTCAAGTTGTTGAGCTGTTGCAGCGTCAGCGAGTAGTTGAAGACCTGACTCATCGCCAGGAAGGTCCGAATCAGGATCGCGTCGAAAACCTGGTTCACCGGCAAAATCTCGTTGAGCTGCAACGCAAGCTCGATGACCTGCACTCCGCCGACGTCGCCTATATTCTTGAAGCCCTGCCACTGGATGACCGCCTGACACTCTGGCAGTTGGTCAAGGCTGATCGCGACGGCGACATCCTGCTCGAAGTATCCGATTCGGTTCGTGAAACCCTGATCGCCGACATGGACGATCACGAGCTCCTGGCTGCGGCCAAGGACATGGATGCCGACGAACTGGCCGACCTGGCCTCCGAGCTGCCTCGAGATGTCGTCCATGAGCTGATGGAGACCCTCGATGCCCAGCAGCGCGAGCGTGTGCGCTCGGCGTTGTCCTATGACGAGGACCAGGTCGGTGCGTTGATGGACTTCGAGATGGTCACCATCCGTGAGGATGTCAGTCTCGAAGTGGTCCTGCGCTACCTGCGACGCCTGAAGGAGCTGCCAGGCCATACCGACAAATTGTTCGTGGTTGACTACGACGGCGTGCTCAAGGGTGTGCTGCCGATCAAGCGCCTGCTGGTCAACGATCCGGATAAGCAGGTTTCCGAGGTCATGGCCAGCGATCCGGTGAGTTTCCATCCGGATGAAGAAGCCTACGATGCTGCCCAGGCGTTTGAGCGTTACGACTTGATTTCGGCCCCCGTCGTTGACAAGAACGGCAAATTGATCGGCCGTCTGACCATTGATGAAATGGTCGACCTGATTCGTGAGGAGAGCGAAAACGAAGTTCTCAACATGGCAGGTCTGCGTGAAGAAGAGGATATTTTCGCGTCGGTCTGGAAGTCCCTGCGTAACCGTTGGGCCTGGCTGGCAGTGAACCTGATTACCGCATTTGTGGCTTCCCGGGTAATTGGCCTGTTCGAAGGCTCCATCGAGAAGCTGGTGGCGCTGGCTGCATTGATGCCGATCGTTGCGGGTATCGGAGGTAACTCCGGCAACCAGACCATCACCATGATCGTTCGGGCCATGGCGCTGGACCAGGTGAGTACAGGTAACACTTCGCGTCTGATGCGCAAGGAGTTGGCGGTTGCCTTGATCAATGGCGTGATTTGGGGGGGAGTCATTGGCGTAGTTGCCTACCTGCTTTATGGCAGCTGGTCGCTCGGCGTGGTAATGACCGCTGCCATGACCCTCAATCTGTTGCTGGCGGCGTTGATGGGGGTCTTGATCCCGATGACGCTGGCGCGACTTGGGCGTGATCCTGCCATGGGGGCGAGTGTGATGATTACCGCCATGACCGATAGTGGTGGTTTCTTTATCTTCCTGGGGCTGGCAACGATTTTCCTACTCTGAGGTGCTTGTTCCAAAGCCCGCCCTACGGCGGGCTTTTTTTTTGCCAAATTTCAGGCAAAAAAAAGCCAGCGATCAGGCTGGCTCGAACTTGCGGGGATGAATCAGGAGGCGTCTGCAGTCATTTCGGCATCATGGGCGATCAGTGAAACAAGCGCATTTTGCTGGCGGTGAGAGAGTTGGCGGAAGCGCTGAAGCAATTCGCGCTCGTGCAATGACAGCTCCGGGCTGTCCAGCCGCATGCTCAGCTCTTCGCCCAGTGCGCCTTCCTGAATGAGACTCTGCTCCAGGCGCGCAATGATCTCGGAGTTCATGCTGCGGTGATGATTGCGAGCCACCTCGGCAATGCGTTCACGCATTCCGTCTGGCAGACGTACGACGAACTTGTCAGCCGTACGGCTGGAATAAATTGCCTGTTTCAATGGGCGCATATATTTAACCGGTTAGTTCAGGGGAGCGGTTCTCGGGATTGGCCGCAGGATGTCAGATAGGACAAGCGCTCTGGCCAAATGTTCAACCTGAATTGGTAGAGGCACGCATCATGCCTCAAAATCGCCAGTTCATTGGCGTCAATTCTGTGACAAATATTGAGCTGGCTAAAGGCGTTATGCCAGCACCAATTGTCAGAAATGCGGACTGGTTTTGAAAAAAACACCGGGTCCGTGTCTCTGGCCGCGTCCTTTGCCCCCGTAACTCCTGAAAAAGCCGAGGGGCATCCCATGCGGATTCGATCACTGTTCCTTATCTGTACAGGATAGTGGCAAATGGCCGATTTACTAGTGTTAGTCGTATGATGAGATTCATTTGGGATGGGTGGCAGGTCGATTTTCCCTGGGGTGGGCTTCGTTGGCGGCGCGGGCACTGGTTCGCTTCTGCTTCGCTCGTTAAAACTTCAAGCCCTTGCGTGACATCTGCCTACACTTAAAAAGCCTACGCATGACATGACAAAGGCAGGTTCGCCCGTTAACATGCTCGCCGTCTATCGCTACGCGTCTCTTCGCGGGCATCTTGTGTCTCAGTAGCTCAATTGGATAGAGCATCCCCCTCCTAAGGGGAAGGTTGGCAGTTCGAACCTGCCCTGGGACACCATTCAATCAAGTCTTCAGCTGTTCATAATTCCCGCTCCAGGCCTTTATGGGTTGACGGCGGGTGCAAATGGATTGCTCGAGGCATAAAAAGGCCCTGCTCAGATGCGTATCTGGCAGGGCTTTTTCATTTATGTGGCAAGCACCTGGGCATCCTTTCCGGTTTGGGCTCTTCTATATAGAGGAAGAGGCGACTATTTCTGCATCAAGTACCTTTTTGCCAGGAAACCAAATCAATGCTTGACGGCAGATTCTGGAAGCCTATAATTCGCCCCACTTCCGGCGCAGTCGAAACGGAAAACTCCTTGGTAAACAATGAGTTAAGCAGTTTTCGGCAGCAGGTTGCTTCAGTTCATCGAAGTGCAAAGGAAGTTGAAAAAGAGGTGTTGACAACAGCGTGTAACGCTGTAGAATTCGCCTCCCGCTGATGAGAGATCTGAAGCGCAAGTGGTTGAAGTTGTTAAGGATTCCTTGAAAACTTCTGAAAAATACCACTTGACAGCAAATGAGGCTGCTGTAGAATGCGCGCCTCGGTTGAGACGAAAGATCTTAACCAACCGCTCTTTAACAACTGAATCAAGCAATTCGTGTGGGTGCTTGTGGAGTCAGACTGCTAGTCAGCAGATTATCAGCATCACAAGTTACTCCGCGAGAAATCAAAGATGTAACCAACGATTGCTGAGCCAAGTTTAGGGTTTTCTCAAAACCCAAAGATGTTTGAACTGAAGAGTTTGATCATGGCTCAGATTGAACGCTGGCGGCAGGCCTAACACATGCAAGTCGAGCGGATGAAGAGAGCTTGCTCTCTGATTCAGCGGCGGACGGGTGAGTAATGCCTAGGAATCTGCCTGGTAGTGGGGGACAACGTCTCGAAAGGGACGCTAATACCGCATACGTCCTACGGGAGAAAGCAGGGGACCTTCGGGCCTTGCGCTATCAGATGAGCCTAGGTCGGATTAGCTAGTTGGTGAGGTAATGGCTCACCAAGGCGACGATCCGTAACTGGTCTGAGAGGATGATCAGTCACACTGGAACTGAGACACGGTCCAGACTCCTACGGGAGGCAGCAGTGGGGAATATTGGACAATGGGCGAAAGCCTGATCCAGCCATGCCGCGTGTGTGAAGAAGGTCTTCGGATTGTAAAGCACTTTAAGTTGGGAGGAAGGGCAGTAAATTAATACTTTGCTGTTTTGACGTTACCGACAGAATAAGCACCGGCTAACTCTGTGCCAGCAGCCGCGGTAATACAGAGGGTGCAAGCGTTAATCGGAATTACTGGGCGTAAAGCGCGCGTAGGTGGTTTGTTAAGTTGGATGTGAAATCCCCGGGCTCAACCTGGGAACTGCATTCAAAACTGACAAGCTAGAGTATGGTAGAGGGTGGTGGAATTTCCTGTGTAGCGGTGAAATGCGTAGATATAGGAAGGAACACCAGTGGCGAAGGCGACCACCTGGACTGATACTGACACTGAGGTGCGAAAGCGTGGGGAGCAAACAGGATTAGATACCCTGGTAGTCCACGCCGTAAACGATGTCAACTAGCCGTTGGGAGCCTTGAGCTCTTAGTGGCGCAGCTAACGCATTAAGTTGACCGCCTGGGGAGTACGGCCGCAAGGTTAAAACTCAAATGAATTGACGGGGGCCCGCACAAGCGGTGGAGCATGTGGTTTAATTCGAAGCAACGCGAAGAACCTTACCAGGCCTTGACATCCAATGAACTTTCCAGAGATGGATTGGTGCCTTCGGGAACATTGAGACAGGTGCTGCATGGCTGTCGTCAGCTCGTGTCGTGAGATGTTGGGTTAAGTCCCGTAACGAGCGCAACCCTTGTCCTTAGTTACCAGCACGTAATGGTGGGCACTCTAAGGAGACTGCCGGTGACAAACCGGAGGAAGGTGGGGATGACGTCAAGTCATCATGGCCCTTACGGCCTGGGCTACACACGTGCTACAATGGTCGGTACAGAGGGTTGCCAAGCCGCGAGGTGGAGCTAATCCCATAAAACCGATCGTAGTCCGGATCGCAGTCTGCAACTCGACTGCGTGAAGTCGGAATCGCTAGTAATCGCGAATCAGAATGTCGCGGTGAATACGTTCCCGGGCCTTGTACACACCGCCCGTCACACCATGGGAGTGGGTTGCACCAGAAGTAGCTAGTCTAACCTTCGGGAGGACGGTTACCACGGTGTGATTCATGACTGGGGTGAAGTCGTAACAAGGTAGCCGTAGGGGAACCTGCGGCTGGATCACCTCCTTAATCGACGACTCAGCTGCTTCATGAGCTCCCACACGAATTGCTTGATTCATTGAAGAAGACGATAGAAGCAGCTCGAAATTGGGTCTGTAGCTCAGTTGGTTAGAGCGCACCCCTGATAAGGGTGAGGTCGGCAGTTCGAATCTGCCCAGACCCACCAATTTTGTTATGGGGCCATAGCTCAGCTGGGAGAGCGCCTGCCTTGCACGCAGGAGGTCAGCGGTTCGATCCCGCTTGGCTCCACCATAAACTGCTTCGAAGTTTGAGAGTTTAGAAATGAATATTCTGCGATGAATATTGATTTCTAGTCTTTTGATTAGATCGTTCTTTAAAAATTTGGGTATGTGATAGAAAGATAGACTGAACGTTACTTTCACTGGTAACGGATCAGGCTAAGGTAAAATTTGTGAGTTCTCTTAGTTGAGAAATTCGAATTTTCGGCGAATGTCGTCTTCACAGTATAACCAGATTGCTTGGGGTTATATGGTCAAGTGAAGAAGCGCATACGGTGGATGCCTTGGCAGTCAGAGGCGATGAAAGACGTGGTAGCCTGCGAAAAGCTTCGGGGAGTCGGCAAACAGACTTTGATCCGGAGATGTCTGAATGGGGGAACCCAGCCATCATAAGATGGTTATCTTGTACTGAATACATAGGTGCAAGAGGCGAACCAGGGGAACTGAAACATCTAAGTACCCTGAGGAAAAGAAATCAACCGAGATTCCCTTAGTAGTGGCGAGCGAACGGGGACTAGCCCTTAAGTGGCTTTGAGATTAGCGGAACGCTCTGGAAAGTGCGGCCATAGTGGGTGATAGCCCTGTACGCGAAAATCTCTTAGTCATGAAATCGAGTAGGACGGAGCACGAGAAACTTTGTCTGAATATGGGGGGACCATCCTCCAAGGCTAAATACTACTGACTGACCGATAGTGAACTAGTACCGTGAGGGAAAGGCGAAAAGAACCCCGGAGAGGGGAGTGAAATAGATCCTGAAACCGTATGCGTACAAGCAGTGGGAGCCCACTTTGTTGGGTGACTGCGTACCTTTTGTATAATGGGTCAGCGACTTATTTTCAGTGGCGAGCTTAACCGAATAGGGGAGGCGTAGCGAAAGCGAGTCTTAATAGGGCGTCTAGTCGCTGGGAATAGACCCGAAACCGGGCGATCTATCCATGGGCAGGTTGAAGGTTAGGTAACACTGACTGGAGGACCGAACCGACTACCGTTGAAAAGTTAGCGGATGACCTGTGGATCGGAGTGAAAGGCTAATCAAGCTCGGAGATAGCTGGTTCTCCTCGAAAGCTATTTAGGTAGCGCCTCATGTATCACTGTAGGGGGTAGAGCACTGTTTCGGCTAGGGGGTCATCCCGACTTACCAAACCGATGCAAACTCCGAATACCTACAAGTGCCGAGCATGGGAGACACACGGCGGGTGCTAACGTCCGTCGTGAAAAGGGAAACAACCCAGACCGTCAGCTAAGGTCCCAAAGTTATGGTTAAGTGGGAAACGATGTGGGAAGGCTTAGACAGCTAGGAGGTTGGCTTAGAAGCAGCCACCCTTTAAAGAAAGCGTAATAGCTCACTAGTCGAGTCGGCCTGCGCGGAAGATGTAACGGGGCTCAAACCATACACCGAAGCTACGGGTATCACCTTCGGGTGATGCGGTAGAGGAGCGTTCTGTAAGCCTGTGAAGGTGAGTTGAGAAGCTTGCTGGAGGTATCAGAAGTGCGAATGCTGACATGAGTAACGACAATGGGTGTGAAAAACACCCACGCCGAAAGACCAAGGTTTCCTGCGCAACGTTAATCGACGCAGGGTTAGTCGGTCCCTAAGGCGAGGCTGAAAAGCGTAGTCGATGGAAAACAGGTTAATATTCCTGTACTTCTGGTTATTGCGATGGAGGGACGGAGAAGGCTAGGCCAGCTTGGCGTTGGTTGTCCAAGTTTAAGGTGGTAGGCTGGAATCTTAGGTAAATCCGGGATTCCAAGGCCGAGAGCTGATGACGAGTTACCTTTCAGGTGACGAAGTGGTTGATGCCATGCTTCCAAGAAAAGCTTCTAAGCTTCAGATAACCAGGAACCGTACCCCAAACCGACACAGGTGGTTGGGTAGAGAATACCAAGGCGCTTGAGAGAACTCGGGTGAAGGAACTAGGCAAAATGGCACCGTAACTTCGGGAGAAGGTGCGCCGGTGAGGGTGAAGGACTTGCTCCGTAAGCCCACGCCGGTCGAAGATACCAGGCCGCTGCGACTGTTTATTAAAAACACAGCACTCTGCAAACACGAAAGTGGACGTATAGGGTGTGACGCCTGCCCGGTGCCGGAAGGTTAATTGATGGGGTTAGCTAACGCGAAGCTCTTGATCGAAGCCCCGGTAAACGGCGGCCGTAACTATAACGGTCCTAAGGTAGCGAAATTCCTTGTCGGGTAAGTTCCGACCTGCACGAATGGCGTAACGATGGCGGCGCTGTCTCCACCCGAGACTCAGTGAAATTGAAATCGCTGTGAAGATGCAGTGTATCCGCGGCTAGACGGAAAGACCCCGTGAACCTTTACTATAGCTTTGCACTGGACTTTGAATTTGCTTGTGTAGGATAGGTGGGAGGCTTTGAAGCGTGGACGCCAGTTCGCGTGGAGCCATCCTTGAAATACCACCCTGGCAACTTTGAGGTTCTAACTCAGGTCCGTTATCCGGATCGAGGACAGTGTATGGTGGGTAGTTTGACTGGGGCGGTCTCCTCCTAAAGAGTAACGGAGGAGTACGAAGGTGCGCTCAGACCGGTCGGAAATCGGTCGTAGAGTATAAAGGCAAAAGCGCGCTTGACTGCGAGACAGACACGTCGAGCAGGTACGAAAGTAGGTCTTAGTGATCCGGTGGTTCTGTATGGAAGGGCCATCGCTCAACGGATAAAAGGTACTCCGGGGATAACAGGCTGATACCGCCCAAGAGTTCATATCGACGGCGGTGTTTGGCACCTCGATGTCGGCTCATCACATCCTGGGGCTGAAGCCGGTCCCAAGGGTATGGCTGTTCGCCATTTAAAGTGGTACGCGAGCTGGGTTTAGAACGTCGTGAGACAGTTCGGTCCCTATCTGCCGTGGACGTTTGAGATTTGAGAGGGGCTGCTCCTAGTACGAGAGGACCGGAGTGGACGAACCTCTGGTGTTCCGGTTGTCACGCCAGTGGCATTGCCGGGTAGCTATGTTCGGAATAGATAACCGCTGAAAGCATCTAAGCGGGAAACTAGCCTCAAGATGAGATCTCACTGGGACCTTGAGTCCCCTGAAGGGCCGTCGAAGACTACGACGTTGATAGGTTGGGTGTGTAAGCGCTGTGAGGCGTTGAGCTAACCAATACTAATTGCCCGTGAGGCTTGACCATATAACACCCAAGCAATTTGATGCTCCTAGTTGAAAAGACGAAAGAGACCAGATTGCGGTGTGTGAAGACGAAACGAACCGAAAGTTCGAAGTTCACAAAACACCGAAGCTATCACATACCCAATTTGCTGAAGCGAGGCCATCTGGTCACGACTCAGTACCCGAATTTCTTGACGACCATAGAGCGTTGGAACCACCTGATCCCATCCCGAACTCAGAAGTGAAACGATGCATCGCCGATGGTAGTGTGGGGTTTCCCCATGTGAGAGTAGGTCATCGTCAAGATTAAATTCCAAAACCCCTATCTGCGCATGCAGGTAGGGGTTTTGTTTTTGTGCCCGATTTTTCCCCTGTAGGAGCGAGCATGCTCGCGAAGAACCGGAGAGCGCCACGGTATATCAGGCCCCAGCCTTATCGTTGACGACCATCGTCGAAACGCCGCCCGGAGCATGCTCGCTCCTACAATGAAACCGCTCAATTCCACTCCCCTCGCTTCAAGAGAATGCTACTGCCGGCCGATAACCTTTAGGTCGCAGCGAGCTTTACATCTCACAGCTTCAAGAGTCATCACGGTTTCGAGAAAAACCCCTTGATGACTAATGGCTAACCGCTATCATCTGCGCGCCGTAAAGGGCAGTGAAGCTGATCTTGTTCGTGCATTCGCCTCTCGGTTCTTCTTCTTAAATTGCCTGGAAATCTTCGATGCTGTCGTATCACCAAAAGAGTTTTCTGATCGTCGACGATTTTTCGGATTTCCGCAGTTCGGTAAGGTCGATGCTGCGGGAGTTGGGTGTCAAGGATGTGGACACGGCCGACACTGGCGAACAGGCGCTGAAGATGTGTTCGCAGAAATCCTACGATTTCATCCTCCAGGATTTCCACTTGGGCGATGGCAAGAAGAACGGTCAGCAGGTGCTCGAAGACCTGATGATCGACAAGCTGATCAGTCATGAAAGTGTATTCGTGATGGTCACCGCTGAAACCAGCCAGGCCATGGTGCTCAGCGCCCTGGAGCACGAGCCTGATGCTTACCTGACCAAACCCTTCAACCGATCCGGTCTGGCTCAACGCCTGGAGCGACTGGTACAGCGCAAGACGTTGCTCAAGCCGATATTGCAGGCCCTCGACCGTGGAAAGCCGGTGGAAGTGCTCAATGCCTGCATAGCCTTGTGCAAACAGGATATCCGCTATTCGCCGTTGTGCTTGCGCTACCGCGCTGATGCCCTGCGTGACCTCAATCAGAACGAGGTACTGGAGCGTCTCTACGACGGCATCATCGCCGATCGACCCTTGCCATGGGCATTTGCCGGACTGGGCAAGTTGTTGTTCAAGCGGGGCCAGGTCACCCAGGCAAAAGCTGTCTACGAAAAAGCGCTGAAAGTGTTTCCGATGATGCCGGCGCTCTACGATGGCATGGCAGAGGTGCTGATTGCCGAAGGCGATACCAAGGCCGCTCAACGCGTTCTTGAAGAGGCGATTCGCTTGTCGCCACTGGCGGTGCGCAGACAAGCGCAATTGGGAAAATTGGCAATGACCAATGAAGATTTTGACACGGCGTCCAAAGCTTACCGCCAGGCTGTTGCCCAAGGTGCCCAGTCACGCTTCAAGGATGCGGAAAGCAACCTCGGACTGGCTCATGCCTTGATCAGCAAGGGCAGTGAAAAAGGCCTTGATACCCGCACTCGTCTGGAAATCAACACGACCCTGAGTGCGGTGGCAAAGGAGAACCCGTCCGATCCCGGTCTGCAAATCAGGGCGCGGTTGATGAAGGCGACCAGTCTGCTGCTCAACGACGCCGAAACGGCGGAAAAGCTGACTGAGCAAGCCATCATGCGGCTCGATGGCATGGAGCAGTTCATGAGTGCCGAAGCGGCGCTGTTGGTAGCCAAGCAATTACAGATGCTGGGTCAGGCCAATGCGGGCGCTTCGATGTTGAAAAACTGCGCAGAGATTTACGGCGACGATCCTGCGGTCATGAAGGGCATCGCCAAGTTGACTGATGATCCGAGCATCCTCAACTCCGGCAACGTTGCAGCCGATCTCAATCGGCAGGGCGTGCGCGTGTACAAGACTGGTGACTTGGTGCAGGCCCGAGGGATTTTCCGCAAAGCCCTGGCGCTGCAGCCCAAGAACATCAGCATCGCGTTGAACCTCGCACAGGCGTTGCTGCATGGTACCGATACCAATGTCCCCTCAGAGGAACTGGAGGAATGCCGGGCCTGCCTGAAAATGGTCGGCTTAATGCCGGACACCGACTCGCGTTTTGCGCGTTATACGAAGCTCAAGAACAAGGCATTTGGCGAATGAACGAACACCAACAGGCACTGGATTTCTCGACGGTGATTGCGTCCACCGTACACGACATGAAGAACTCGCTGGCCACGCTGATGCAGGCCCACAGCCAATGCCTGGCGAGCTTGCCGGCGTCTGCCCGCCACACTCCTTCGCTGGGTGTGATCGAGTTCGAGTTCGCGCACCTCAATGGCATGCTGGTGCAGTTGCTGGGCCTGTACAAACTGGGCGTCAACCAGATGCCCCTGCAACCGGCCTACCACGAACTGGACGACTTCATCGAAGCGCAATTGGCGTGTCATCAAGACGTGTTCGCCAGCCGCGGTATTGCCGCCACGTTTGAAGTCGATCCCTTGAGTCCGTTGGGTTTCTTTGATCGAGAGCTGATCGCTTCGGTACTGGCCAATAGCATCAACAACGCGATCCGTTATGCCCGTCACGCAGTGTTGATCAGTGCCAGCGACGAAGCCGGGCAGTTGGTCTTGACCATCAATGACGATGGTGAAGGCTATCCTGCGCAAATGATCGAGCACCAGGCCGAGTATGTGCAGGGCATCAACCACAGCACCGGCAGCACCGGCCTGGGGCTGTACTTCGCCGGTCGGATTGCGGCACTGCATCAACGTAACGGCGTAGGCGGGCGCACGGAAATCAGCAATGGCGGTCCTTTGGGTGGGGGCGTCTTCAGGCTCTATCTTCCTTGAACCCTCGGGACCTACATATTTGAGAATCCTGCTTGATATTCTGAACACGCGGAGCCTATTTTGTACGAGTTGCCGCTCGCGGCTCGTATAAAAACAAGGATTGCGTCATGACAACCGATGGCCTGGGTTCACTCGCGCAGCGATTGACGGGCATTGATGAGATCGAATGCGTTACACCGGATTTGAATGGCGTGCCCCGAGGCAAGGTGATGACTGCCGAGGGCTTCCTCGAAGGACGTCGTTTGCAGATGGCGCGGGGAGTGATGCTGCAATGCATCATGGGCGGATATCCGCCGGCACGCTTTTACGGTTGCGATGACGGCGACCTCGCGCTCGTCCCTGATCCGGCGCAGATCCACCGCTTGCCCTGGAGCCAGCAACCTCGGGCATTGGCCATCTGTGATGCGGATGAATTGTCGGGCGAAAGCTCCAGTCTGTCGACCCGCGGCCAGCTCAAGGCGGTCATCGCGCGTTACGCGGCGGTGGGCCTTGCACCGGTGGTGGCGACTGAACTTGAGTTTTTTGTCTTCGCTCCCAATACCGATTCGACCCAACCCTTCCTGCCGCCGACTGGCTTGGACGGTCGACGCGAGGAAGGTCACTCGGCGTTCAGTGTCAGCTCCAACAACGGCCTGCGGCCGTTCTTCCGCGAGGTCTATGAGTGCATGGCTGCGCTGGGCTTGCCGCGCGATACCTTCATGCACGAGATGGGCATCAGTCAGTTCGAAATCAACTTGCTGCACGGCGATCCTTTGCTGCTGGCAGACCAGACATTCCTGTTCAAGCATTTACTCAAGGAAGTCGCGCTCAAGCACGGCCTGATCGTGGTTTGCATGGCCAAGCCATTGGCGCACACGCCAGGCAGTTCGATGCACATTCACCAGAGCATCATAGAGATCGGTACGGGGCGCAATGTCTTCAGTGACGAAGCCGGTCAACCGACTGCTGCCTTTCGCCATTTCATAGGGGGGCAGCAAGCCGGCATGGCGGATTTTACCGCGCTGTTTGCACCCAACGTGAATTCGTATCAGCGCTTGTGCCATCCCTTTGCATCACCGAATAATGCCTGCTGGTCCCATGACAATCGGTCGGCTGGATTGCGCATCCCCGCCAGCTCGCCGGTCGCTCGTCGGGTCGAGAACCGATTGCCAGGAGCTGACGCTAACCCATACCTGGCGATCGCAGCGAGCCTGGCCTGCGGGTTGTATGGCATTGAGCATCGACTGGAGCCCGACGAACCGGTTCAGGGTGAGTTCCAGGTACCGGATAAACTTTCATTGCCCTGTACCTTGCATGCAGCGCTTGAGCGTCTGAAACGTAGCCATTTGGCAATTGAACTGTTCGGCAAGGAATTCATCGAAGGCTACGTCGCTTCGAAGACCATGGAATTGACCAGTTTCCTTGATGAAATTACTCCCTGGGAACGGCGTGTCCTGGCCGCCCAGGCCTGATGAAATGTCGACACCGGGCTATCGTTTAATAGCCCGTCACCCACTGCAAGGAGTCGCTCGTTGCGCCTAATCTGGAAGTCCTTTCGAGCGCTTTATTTCGCGTCGCTGATGATGTTGATCGGCTCGGGCCTGCTGAGTACTTACCTGGCTTTGCGCCTGGCTGCCGATCATGTCGATAGCCTGTGGGTCGGCGCGTTGATGGCTGCCAACTATTTCGGCCTGGTGCTGGGCGGCAAGATCGGCCATCGGTTGATAGCCCGGGTCGGGCATATTCGAGCCTATTCGGCCTGCGCCGGGATAGTCGGCGCGGCGGTGCTGGGCCATGGCCTGGTGGACTGGTTGCCTGCCTGGTTGTTCCTGCGGGTGATCGTCGGTCTCGGCATGATGTGCCAGTACATGGTCATCGAGAGCTGGCTCAATGAGCAGGCCGATGCCAAGCAGCGCGGCCTGGTGTTCAGCGGATACATGATCGCCTCCTACCTGGGGTTGGTGCTGGGTCAGTTGATTCTGGTCATGCACCCGGGGCTGGGGTTGGAACTGCTGATGCTGGTAGCCCTATGTTTCACGCTTTGCCTGGTGCCGGTGGCCCTGACCCGACGGATTCACCCGGCGCCTTTGCATCCCGCACCGATGGAGCCGCGGTTCTTTATCAAGCGGGTGCCACAGTCATTGAGTACCGTCCTGGGCGCAGGCCTGATTGTCGGCTCGTTCTACGGTCTGGCACCGCTGTACGCCTCCCAGCAAGGGCTGTCCACGGAGCAGGTCGGCCTGTTCATGGGTAGCTGCATTTTTGCCGGGTTGCTGGTGCAGTGGCCGTTGGGATGGTTGTCCGATCGCTATGATCGGGCGCTGTTGATTCGCTGTTTTGCGTTTAGCCTGGCGTTGGCTGCCTTGCCGTTGGCGATCATGGAGCGGGTGCCGCTGGAGGTCCTGTTCGTTGCCGGGTTCCTTTGCTCGTTGGTCCAGTTCTGCCTGTATCCGTTGGCAGTGGCCTTCTCCAATGACCATGTCGAGGGCGATCGACGTGTATCGTTGACGGCGATGTTGCTGGTGACCTACGGCGTTGGCGCCAGCATCGGTCCGCTGGTGGCGGGCGTGCTGATGAAGTTGTTCGGCAGCCAGATGCTCTATGCGTTCTTCAGTTTCTTCGCGTTGGTGCTGGTGTGGCGAATTCGTCCGAAAGCGGTGACCAATTTGCATCAGGTGGACGACGCACCGCTGCATCACGTCGCCATGCCAGACAGTATGTCGAGTTCACCACTGGTGGCGGCCCTGGATCCAAGGGTGGACGAGCAGGTGGTGCAGGATCAGATGCAGAATCCACTTCCCTCCGATCCGAGTCCGGAACCGGAACCGGAAACCGATCCTCCCCCGCAAGAACCGGATTCTGGCAGGGAGCAGAGTTTTACCGAGGCCAGGCCCTGACATTCAGGCAAAAAAACGGGCAGTCACCGCAAGGGGCTGCCCGTTTTTGCTTGAAGCGTTGCCTCAGAAGTCGTCTTTGTCGAAGCGCCGCGCTTCGCGTTGCAGCTGGTAGACGAACCGCTCGACCTGACGTTGCACCAGTCCGCTCATGTTGTGGAAACGAACGCCAGCGAAAGTGGTGGAGATCTTTTCTTCAAAGTGCAGGTAGCGCAGTTCAACCGGTGCCGTCATTTTGCCGAAAGGCAGATCGGCGTTGAAACGGTCGTAAACCTGACCCAGTTGCAGGCTGCCGGTGATATCGCCTTCAAAGCGCAACTTGCAGCCAGTGGCGGAGATGTCCAGCAGCTTGCCGCTGATCGATGCCTTGAGTTTTTCACCGTCCAGATTGACGTTGACCAGTTGGGCCAATTTCAAGGCAGCGCGGAATGCATTGCGGCGCTGGTGGTAGACGACTTCATCGGGCAGGGTTCCACGGTAGCAACGGCTGCCGTTGGATTCGTCGATGGTCAGCGGGCCATTGCTTTCCCACGCGATGCGCACGCCTTCATGAAAACCTTCGACTTTGAAGGGTTCGCCGGCCAGCAGGAAACGTTCGCCATCGCGGGGAATCATTTCGTCCAGGGCAATCATGTTGCGCTCGCGATCGAGGTCCACCAGATAGCTCTGGAAGCGCTGGCTGCGCTCGTGGAACGTGATGATCAGCGGGTCATGGCTGTCTAGCAGCTGGCGCAAATTGCCGGAGATCTCCAGGGGCGTTCTGAGCACCTTGGGAGGCTGCGGAGCATCTTCCGCGTTTAAGGCATTGGACACGGTTAATCAATCTCCAGACAAATGTTGACTACGGCAAGCGGCATTTTGCCATCATGTTTCGCGTCTTGATAGAGCGTGCTTATAGACAGGCTCAAGCCTGACTGAGCGGGCGCGGTTTCACTAACCGGGAGAATGATCCGCTGGCGTCATAGAGCGCGGGCTGGTCACCGCCGTTAAGGATTCTCAGCTGGGTGGCCGTGGCGGCCTGCTGTACAAGGATCGACTGTCCATTGTCGGCGTTGGCGGCGTGGCATTGAGCCAACAGGTCGGTCAGCGCATCACTTTGCACCAGCAGTTCTTGACCAATGCTCGATTGACTGGCCAGTTGCTCCAGACCGCTGCGGTTGGCTGGCAAGTTGAGGCTGGCGAGAATCTCACTGCGTCTGCGGCCATGCTGATCGAGTTCGATGACCAATGCCTGCTTGTGCGCCAGAATTTCTTCCAGCAACCGCATGTCGCGGCCGTGCAGGGCGAGGGATTCGGTTTGCAGTAATTCCAGCAAGCGTTGCGCTGGAGCAAGGTCGTCGGTGATCAGTTGCAGTAAATTAGTGTCGTGCATGGCTGGCCTTGGGGTTTAAGCGTCCAAAAGCCTGGCGCGGGCCTAGGCCTAGCGCTGGGCTTCGAAGTTGAGCAGTTTGCTGGCTACACGGTTGCTGTCGACTTTATAGCTGCCATCGGCGATAGCTGCTTTCAACTCAGCCACGCGGGATTTGTCGACGACAGGCTGATCACGCAGCGTATCGGAGATCTTTTGCAACTGTTGCGCCTCATTGCTCAGATGTACCGACTCCCCGCTTTTGACGGTACTGGCCTGTTCGGCCGCGGAGGTAGGCTCGGCAGGTTTGCCGGATTCGGCGGTTTCCCTGGCGGCGCTGGTACGTGTACTGCCCGTGACTGACGGGGAGCTGTTCAATCGGCTGAAATCGATAACCATGTTAAAAAACCTCTGGGAATTTGGACGCTTGCCATGTTTTCGGCCATTCCCTGAAAAACTTTAGGCTCATTCATCAAATGAGCTTGCGCGCGCCAGCGCTTGCCGTGCCTGGCACACAGTTTAGGGAACCGCCGAGGCCGGCGCCACATCTTCACCCACAGTAAATCCTACATGGACACTTCCACCTGGCCTGGTGCGATCACCTGTGCCTTGATGACCCGTTTGGAATTGAGATTCTTGACTCGAATCTGTTCGCTCAGGCCGCCACTGGCCAATGCCTCGCCGGGCATTCGCACGCTGAGCGTACCGCTGCGGGCGGTAATCACTACCTGGTCGCCCTTGCGTATCACTTCCGCTTGTTCGATGTGCACCAGGCTGATGACCTGATCGTTGACCATTGGTCGGGTAAGTCGCTGCCCGACAGCCTGGTCCACGGCAGTCAGGTACCCCTGGTTAAGCAGGCTGATATCGCGCTCACGCAGCATGACGTCCTGCGGCTCGATAATACCGGCGCGGCGCAGTGGCCGGGTGGTCGTGACGACCTCGCGAAACAGGCGTACTTGAGCGGGCACGAAGACTGTCCAGGGGGATGTTCCCTCACAGCGAACCTTGACCGTTACGCGGCCCAAGGGCTTGGCCGGACTCTCCAGCGTGGCTGTCAATTCCTTGTCGCACATCGGCATGCGCAGACGCGGATCGAGCGGGTTTACCTGGATTTCATAGCGACCCTGGGTTTGACTGGTCGCCAGATAGTCCTCTACGGTGAATTCAAGAAAGCCCTGGGTGACGCCGATAAGCATGTCAGGCAAGGTAACCGCGTCAGCAAGGGCAGGGCTGCCAGCGTTGAACAGGCAAACAGACGACAACACCCCCAGCCATTGGCGGCAGCGGGTGGTCAGGCGTCGGAATAATGTCGGTTCTGAGTTCATGACATGTAAAAAGCAAGCGCCGTGCCGTTTAGTGAAGAAGGCGCGTCGCAACAACACTTAGCGTTGGCGTAGGAGTCAGGCATGGCTGGTGTAATGGATTCGGTGAACCAGCGCACGCAACTGGTGGGGCAAAATCGCCTTGAGTTGCTGTTGTTCCGTCTCGACGGCCAGCAGCTGTATGGGATCAACGTGTTCAAGGTGCGGGAGGTGCTGCAATGCCCCAAACTGACGCTGATGCCCAAGTCCAGTCCTGTCGTGTGTGGCGTGGCAAATATTCGGGGGGCGACCATTCCGATCCTTGATCTGGCGATGGCGACCGGTTCCGGTGGCTTGAAGGACAAGAACAACCCCTTCGTGATCATCACGGAGTACAACACCAAGACCCAGGGATTCCTGGTTCGCTCGGTGGAACGCATCGTCAACATGAACTGGGAGGAGATTCATCCACCACCCAAGGGCACCGGACGTGATCACTACCTGACGGCGGTGACCCGGGTCGACAACCAGTTGGTGGAAATCATCGACGTCGAAAAGGTACTGGCGGAAGTGGCGCCGACCCCGGAAGCGATCTCCGCTGGCGTGGTGGATGTCGAGACCCAGCACAAGGCGCTCTCCTTGCGCGTGCTGACGGTCGATGATTCGTCAGTGGCGCGCAAACAGGTCACCCGGTGCCTGCAAACGGTCGGTGTTGATGTGGTGGCGTTGAACGACGGTCGCCAAGCGCTGGATTACCTGCGCAAACTGGTCGACGAGGGCAAGAGGCCAGAGGAGGAGTTCCTGATGATGATTTCCGACATCGAGATGCCGGAAATGGACGGATACACCCTCACGGCGGAGATCCGCAACGACCCTCGCATGCAAAAGCTTCATATCATCCTGCATACTTCGTTGTCGGGTGTATTCAATCAGGCGATGGTCAGGAAGGTCGGTGCCGATGACTTCCTGGCCAAGTTCCGTCCTGATGACCTGGCATCCCGGGTAGTCGACCGGATCAAGGCAGCAGACATCAGCTAGGGGCGTTCGGCCCCCGGCAGTCAACACGATTTTAGAGGCGGCAGCATTGTCTACGGGTAATTTGGATTTCGAACAGTTCCGGGTGTTCCTGGAAAAAGCCTGTGGCATTTTGCTCGGTGAAAACAAGCAATATCTAGTCTCCAGCCGTCTCAACAAACTGATGGAGCAGCAAGGCATCAAGTCCCTGGGTGAGCTGGTCCAGCGCATTCAGACCCAGCCGCGCAGCGGGTTGCGCGAGATGGTGGTGGATGCAATGACGACCAACGAAACCCTGTGGTTTCGTGATACCTATCCGTTTGAAGTCTTGAAAAACAAGGTGCTGCCCGAAGCGATCAAGGCCAGCCCCGGTCAGCGTCTGCGGATCTGGTCGGCGGCCTGCTCGTCGGGTCAGGAACCGTATTCGCTGTCGATGTCCATCGATGAGTTCGAGCGGTTCAATGCCGGGCAGTTGAGAATGGGCGTACAGATCGTTGCCACCGACCTGTCGGGCACCATGCTGAACAACTGCAAGACCGGCGAGTACGACAGCCTGGCCATCGGTCGCGGCTTGTCTCCCGAGCGGCTGCAGCGTTATTTCGACCCCAAGGGGCCGGGGCGCTGGGCCATCAAGGCGCCGATCAAGAGCAGGGTCGAGTTTCGCTCGTTCAACCTGCTGGACAGCTACGCCGGCCTTGGCAAGTTCGACATCGTGTTCTGTCGCAATGTGCTGATCTACTTCTCCGCCGAAGTGAAGAAGGACATCCTTTTGCGCATTCACAGCACGTTGAAGCCGGGAGGTTATCTGTTCCTCGGTGCTTCCGAAGCGCTGAACGGATTGCCGGACCATTACCAGATGGTCCAATGCAGCCCGGGGATTATTTACCAGGCGAAGTGATGCAAGCGCGACAGGCATAAAAAATGGGAGCCCACAGGGCTCCTTTTTTATGCCTGTCGCGCTTGCATCACGTAGGAGCTGCCGAAGGCTCGGGCCGCGTTCGGACGATCTTTTGGACTTGATCTTAAAAAACAAAATCAAAAAATCGCAGCCTGCGGCAGCTCCTACAGGGTATGTGTTGTCCACGGGAAGCGGCAGAAAAGCGGCATCCAGCGGAAACCGGTTGCCGCTTTTCTGTCGTTGCCGCATGGGTCGTTGCCCGCAAAGCCCCGGTTTATGGGGTTTTCTAAATTGGCATGACGCTTGCTTTGACCATCTCACGAAAAACAGGTCAGCCGAAGGTTTCCCGCCATGAGCATCAGCTTCGATAAAGCGCTCGGTATTCACGAAAAGGCATTGGGCTTCCGCGCTCAGCGTGCCGAAGTCCTGGCCAACAACATTGCCAACGCCGACACCCCCAACTACAAGGCTCGGGACCTGGAGTTCTCGAAAGTGCTCGAGGCGCAGAACGACAAGGCCAAGAATGGCACCTTCGCCTTGAACATGACCAACAGCCGTCACATCGAGGCCCAGGGCCTGGGCAATGGCGACGAGTCGCTGATGTACCGCACGCCGATGCAACCGTCGATCGACCAGAACACCGTGGACGCCCAGCTGGAACAGTCGAACTACGCAGAAAACTCGGTCAACTTCCAGGCCAGCTTCACCCTGCTCAACAGCAAATTCAAAGGGCTGGTGTCAGCCCTGCGCGGAGAATAAGTCATGTCTCTCTCCAGTGTTTTCAACATTGCCGGTAGCGGCATGAGTGCCCAGACCACGCGCTTGAACACCGTGGCTTCGAACATCGCCAACGCCGAGACCGTCTCGTCGAGCATCGACCAGACCTACCGTGCGCGTCACCCGGTGTTCGCCACCATGTTCCAGGGCGCTCAAGGTGCTGGCAGCGATTCTCTGTTCCAGAACCAGGACGCAGCCGGGCAAGGCGTGCAGGTACTGGGCGTGGTCGAGGACCAGAGCAACCTTGAGGCACGCTACGAGCCGAACCATCCGGCCGCCGATGCCAAGGGCTATGTCTACTACCCGAACGTCAACGTGGTGGAAGAAATGGCTGACATGATTTCCGCGAGCCGTTCGTTCCAGACCAACGCCGAAATGATGAATACCGCCAAAACCATGATGCAGAAGGTCCTGACCCTCGGTCAGTGATAAGGGGCGACTCAGATGAGTGTTACCGATACCACCAGTGGTCTGAGCCTCAACGACATCCTGGCCAACTCGTCGATCAAGACCAATACCAATTCCGACAGCCTCACATCGGCGGCCAGCAGTGCCACGGGCAAGAAGGCCCTGGGCAAGGATGCGTTCCTGCAATTACTGGTGACCCAGCTGAAAAACCAGAACCCGCTGGAGCCTCAGGGCAACGGCGAGTTCGTGGCACAACTGGCGCAGTTCAGCAGCCTGGAAGGCATCACCACGCTCAACGATACCGTGTCCGGCATCGCTGGCAACTACAACTCGTCCCAGGCATTGCAGGCTTCGGCACTGGTCGGGCGTTCCGTCATCGCACCGGGCGACAAGGCCGTGGTCGACACCACGAAGGGCATGACCGGTTCCGTCGTCATTCCACAGTCGGTGGCTGAAGTGTCGGTGAAAATCACCGACAAGGATGGCAAGACCATCCGTACCATCACCCTGGATGATCAGAAAGCCGGCACTGGCAGCTTCACCTGGGATGGTAAGGACGATGCCGGCAAGGTCGTGGATTCGGGTACTTATACCTTTGTGGCGAGCACCACCATCGATGACAAGGCCGTGGCACTGGTCACCAATCTGCCGGCAACGGTCAACAGCGTGACCATCAGCCAGACCGGCGGTGAGTTGATGCTCAACCTGGCCGGGCTCGGCAGTGTCGCCCTGTCCAAAGTGCAAACCATTGGTATATAGAGCCGACTAACGCGGCACAAAAGGAGTGGAATATGTCTTTCAACATCGGCCTTAGCGGTCTCTATGCCGCCAACAAGCAATTGGACGTCACCGGTAACAACATCGCCAACGTGGCAACCACCGGCTTCAAGTCGTCCCGCGCAGAATTCGAAGATGTGTACTCGGCGTCGAAGCTGGGTACCGGCAGCAAGGTCACCGGCAGCGGCGTGCGCCTGGCCAACGTTTCCCAACAATTTACCCAGGGCGACATCAGCGCCACCGGTAACGTGCTGGACATGGGGATCAACGGCTCAGGCTTCTTCGTACTGAACAACAGCGGCTCGTTATCCTATACCCGCGCGGGCACGTTCAAGGTCGACAAGGAAGGCTACGTCACCAACAGCGATGGCACCTCGCGCCTGCAGGGCTATGGTGTTGATAACAATGGCAAGATTGTCAAAGGCGTATTGACCGACCTGCGCATCGACACCTCCAACCTGGCGCCAAAATCCACCACCACGGTGTCGTCGACGATCAACCTGAACTCGACGTCTCCCGTGATCGATCAGGCAGTGGCAACCAACAAATTCGACCCTAGCAAATCCGAAACCTTTACCAACCAGTTCAGTACGCCGGTTTTTGATACTCAGGGCAACCAGCACACCATGGATCAATACATGGTCAAGACGGGGCCGAACACTTGGGATACCTACACCCTGATCGATAACCGTAATCCGGACGGCAGTGACCCGACGGACGCTGCGACGCCGCCAATCGCTTCGACCATGACCTTCGACACGTCGGGCAAGCTGGTGTCGGTCAGCACGCCGGTTCCACCCACCGTGCCTCCGACCGTTCCAACGCCTGCTCCGGTGATCAGCAATGAGCTGAAAGTCACCAACTGGACCCCGGGCACAGTCAAGGATGGTGTCTGGACGGCCAATGGTGCAGCCGCCGATCCGGCAGGCCTGACAATTGCCATGGATAACACGACTCAGTTCAACGCCGATACCGCGCGCTCTATTCCCGTGCAGAACGGTTATGCCACGGGTCAGATCACCAACCTGACCATCGACGGCAGCGGTGTGCTGTTGGCAAACTTCAGTAACTATCAGACCAAGCCGATTGGCCAACTGGCGCTGGCCAGCTTCACCAACGAACAAGGCCTGCAGGCAGTCGGCGGTACCAGCTGGAAAGAAACCTACGCTTCGGGCATCCCGGGCTACGACGCGCCGGAAACCGGCTCGCTGGGTACGATCCGCTCCAACTCCCTGGAAGAGTCCAACGTCAACGTGACCAATGAGCTGGTCGATTTGATCAAGGCGCAGAGCAATTACCAGGCGAACGCCAAGACCATCTCTACCCAGAGCACCATCATGCAGACCATCATTCAGATGGCCTGATGTGGAATAGCTCAAAGCTCTGCACAAGGAGCCCCTCGCAAGAGGGGCTTTTTTGTTGATCAAAAGATCGCAGCCTCGCTTCGCTCGTCAGCTCCTACAGGGATCGCATTTTCAATGTAGGAGCTGACGAGCGAAGCGAGGCTGCGATCTTTTTCGTGGGCAAAAGAAAACCCCCGACAAGCCGGGGGCCTGTCGGGGGTCTAGTGTTACCGGCTCAGCTTATTGGCAAGCTTCGCAATCCGGCTCGTCGATGGCGCAAGCCTTCGGCACTGGAGCAGGGCCGGCTGGTGCTGCCAGGACCGAGTCGTCACCGTGGTTGCCACCGCTGGAAACAGCGTTGAGCTTGCCGGTGTTGATGGTCGACTTCTCGGTGCTGGTCGCGGCCAGGGCACGGAGGTAGTAGGTGGTTTTCAGACCACGGTACCAGGCCATGCGGTAGGTCACGTCCAGCTTCTTGCCCGAAGCGCCAGCGATGTACAGGTTCAGCGATTGAGCCTGGTCGATCCACTTCTGACGACGGCTGGCCGCATCGACGATCCACTTGGTGTCCACTTCGAACGCGGTTGCATAGAGCTCCTTGAGTTCTTGCGGGATGCGCTCGATCTGCTGCACCGAACCGTCGTAGTACTTCAGGTCGTTGATCATGACCGAGTCCCACAAGCCGCGAGCCTTCAGGTCGCGAACCAGGTACGGGTTGATCACCGTGAACTCGCCCGACAGGTTCGACTTCACATACAGGTTCTGGTAGGTCGGTTCGATCGACTGCGAAACGCCAGTGATGTTGGCGATGGTCGCGGTCGGTGCGATGGCCATGATGTTCGAGTTACGGATGCCTTTCTGAACACGGGCGCGAACCGGTGCCCAATCCAGGGTTTCGTTCAGGTCGACATCGATGTACTTCTGGCCGCGCTGCTCGATCAGAATCTGTTGCGAATCCAGTGGCAGGATGCCCTTGGACCACAGCGAACCCTGGAACGTCTCGTAGGCGCCACGCTCGTCAGCCAGGTCGCAGGAAGCCTGGATCGCGTAGTAGCTGACCGCTTCCATCGACTTGTCGGCGAACTCGACGGCAGCGTCGGAACCGTAAGGGATGTGCTGCAGGTACAGCGCGTCCTGGAAGCCCATGATGCCCAGGCCGACCGGACGGTGCTTGAAGTTGGAGTTCTTCGCTTGCGGCACCGAGTAGTAGTTGATGTCGATCACGTTGTCGAGCATGCGAACGGCGGTGTTCACGGTGCGTTGCAGCTTGGCGGTGTCCAGCTTGCCGCCCACGATGTGGTTCGGCAGGTTGATCGAGCCCAGGTTGCAAACGGCGATCTCGTCCTTGTTGGTGTTCAAGGTGATCTCGGTGCACAGGTTCGAGCTGTGGACCACGCCGACGTGCTGCTGCGGGCTGCGCAGGTTGCACGGGTCCTTGAAGGTCAGCCATGGGTGGCCGGTTTCAAACAGCATGGACAGCATCTTGCGCCACAGGTCTTTGGCCTGGATGGTCTTGAACAGCTTGACCTTGCCTGGGTACTCGGTCAGGGCTTCGTAGTACTCGTAGCGCTCTTCGAAGGCCTTGCCGGTCAGGTCGTGCAGGTCCGGCACTTCGGACGGCGAGAACAGGGTCCACTTGCCGTCATCAAAGACGCGCTTCATGAACAGGTCAGGGATCCAGTTGGCGGTGTTCATGTCGTGGGTACGACGACGATCATCACCGGTGTTCTTGCGCAGCTCGATGAACTCTTCAATGTCCATGTGCCAGGTTTCCAGGTAGGCACAGACAGCGCCTTTGCGCTTGCCACCCTGGTTCACGGCGACGGCGGTGTCGTTCACTACTTTCAAGAACGGCACCACGCCCTGGGACTTGCCGTTGGTGCCCTTGATGTACGAACCCAGCGCACGAACCGGGGTCCAGTCGTTGCCCAGGCCGCCAGCGAATTTCGACAGCATGGCGTTGTCGTGGATCGCGTGGTAGATGCCCGAAAGGTCATCCGGCACGGTAGTCAGGTAGCAGCTGGACAGCTGTGGACGCAGGGTACCGGCGTTGAACAGGGTCGGAGTCGACGACATGTAGTCGAAGGACGACAACAGGTTGTAGAACTCGATCGCACGGTCTTCTTTCTGTTTCTCTTCGATCGCCAGGCCCATGGCCACGCGCATGAAGAAGATCTGCGGCAGTTCGAAACGCACGCCATCCTTGTGGATGAAGTAACGGTCGTACAGGGTTTGCAGGCCCAGGTAGGTGAACTGCTGGTCGCGTTCGTGGTTGATCGCCTTGCCGAGTTTTTCCAGGTCGAAGTCGGCCAGGACCGGGTTCAGCAATTCGAATTCGATACCTTTGGCAATGTAGGCAGGCAGGGCCTTGGCATACAGGTCGACCATCTCGTGGTGGGTCGCGCTTTCGGCAACACCGAGGAAGCCCAGGCCTTCGGCACGCAGGGTGTCCATCAGCAGGCGCGCGGTCACGAACGAGTAGTTCGGCTCACGCTCGACCAGGGTACGGGCGGTCATCACCAGGGCGGTGTTGACGTCGGTCAGGGCCACGCCGTCGTACAGGTTTTTCAGGGTTTCACGCTGGATCAGGTCGCCGTCGACTTCTTCCAGGCCTTCGCACGCTTCGGTAACGATGGTGTTCAGGCGGCCCATGTCCAGCGGCGCCAGGCTACCGTCTGCGCGGGTGATGCGGATCGACGGGTGAGCGTTGACCGCTTCTTCGGCAGGAGCGTGGGCGGCGCGTTCCTTGGAACGCGCGTCACGGTAGATCACGTAGTCGCGAGCGACTTTTTGCTCGCCGGCACGCATCAGGGCCAGTTCGACCTGGTCCTGGATTTCTTCGATGTGGATGGTGCCGCCCGATGGCATGCGACGCTTGAAGGTGGCAGTGACCTGTTCGGTCAGGCGCGCCACGGTATCGTGGATGCGCGACGAAGCGGCAGCGGTGCCACCCTCAACTGCGAGAAACGCTTTGGTGATGGCGACGGTGATCTTGTCATCGGTATAAGGAACGACAGTGCCGTTACGCTTGATCACACGCAGCTGGCCCGGCGCGGTGGCGGACAGATCCGAATTCGAATCAGCGGCCTGCGGCAAGGTGCCCTGCGGGTTCTCGCGAGTTGTGTCGGTTTGCATCGGGGGGTGTCTCCACATTCTCTATGTTTGATTGGGCACCATCTCGGTGCCCACCGTTCCGTCCTGAAGCACTACAACCGGCCAAGGCCGGGCATAACAACTTCGGGACAGTAGGAAGGGGGCTATTGGGCGCCGCTTCCATGCCGAAGTCTTTGGTCTCACGCCTTGGGCCTGAGACCTTGGTCCTTTGAGATGACAGTTGGGAGGTGGCAGTTGCACTGCAACACCCGTACCGTTTTTCACCCCATGGGCCGAAATACAGTAGCCATCCGCGCGCGCGGTTTTGGGCTTTGGAAATTACGTTTGGTTCAACCGGAAAGAGGCAATAAAAGCGCTTGAATTTGGTATCCGGTTTGTGTTTGGTATTTCACGAAAAACCCTACATCTAGGGTTTTTTTTACGCTGGGCTACAAGATAATGCGTTTTGGGGGGTGATTGCAACGTACTACCTGTGGATAAACCTGTGCGTAAATTGTGTGTTGTGAAAGGAATCGGCGTGCAGGCCGCGACGCTGCTGGACCCGGCTTTTTTTCATCGATTTTCAAGCCGCGAAAACGCCCGAGCGGATTTTTAAGGGCGCGAACCCTATCACAAAAAACTCTGTTGTCCGAACGTATATGCCGGCTTGTGTTCTGAGTGGGCGACGTTTATACAATCGGTCGGCGTGTACCCAATTTATCCACCCCTATCATTACAAAAAGACGGGCGGATCCTTCCTTATGAGCGTTCTGGCAAGTAGAGGTCACCGGTGGAACAAGAAGCCTGGCAGGTATTGATTGTGGAGGACGATCAACGTCTGGCCGAACTGACACGCGATTACCTGCAAGCCAATGGCCTGCGTGTATCGGTCGAAGGCAATGGTGCGCTGGCCGCGAACCGCATCATCAAGGAACAACCGGACCTGGTCATTCTCGACCTGATGCTGCCAGGCGAAGATGGCCTGAGTATTTGCCGCAAGGTTCGTGACCGTTATGACGGTCCGATCCTGATGCTCACCGCACGCACCGACGACACCGACCAGATCCTCGGCCTCGACCTGGGCGCCGACGACTATGTGTGCAAGCCGGTGCGCCCTCGCTTGCTGTTGGCGCGCATCCAGGCATTGCTGCGACGCAGCGAGGCGCCGGAGGTGACCCCGGAAAAACAACGACGCCTGCAATTCGGCCCGCTGGTGGTGGACAATGCATTGCGCGAAGCCTGGCTGCACGACAGTGGCATCGAACTGACCAGCGCCGAATTCGACTTGCTCTGGCTGCTGGTTGCCAACGCCGGACGCATCCTGTCCCGGGAAGAAATCTTCACCGCGTTGCGCGGCATTGGCTATGACGGCCAGGACCGTTCCATCGACGTGCGCATCTCGCGCATCCGCCCCAAGATCGGCGATGACCCGGACCATCCGCGACTGATCAAGACCGTGCGCAGCAAAGGTTATCTGTTTGTCCCCGAGGCCTGCGTAGACCCAACCCCGTGAACTCGATCTTCCTGCGTATCTACGGCGGCATGTGTGCCGCGCTGATATTGGTGGCGGTACTTGGCGTGCTGGCCTTGCACATGCTCAACCAGGTGCGCGGCGAGCAGTACCGGGAACGACTGGCCCACGGCACCTTTTCGCTGATGGCCGATAACCTGCAGCCGATGAACAAGACCGAGCGCCAGCGGGCGTTGCTGGTGTGGGAGCGGCTGCTGGGGATTCCGCTGGCGCTGAAAACCTTTGCCCAGACCGATCTCGACCTCACCCAGCGCACCCGCGTCTTGCGTGGCCAGGCCCTGGTGGAGAAGACCGGCCCGCATGCGGCCCGAGTCTATCGACTGGTCAGTGACCAGGAACAGCTTGTGCTTACGGGGGATGTCCAGCAGATCAGCGAACAACTCGCCCGGGCGACGATTTACCTCCTGGCGGACGAGCTGGTGCGCTACCCCGTGGGCGAGCAGCCGGTGCGCCTGGCGCAATTGAAAAAGGACAAGGGGTTTGGCTTCGATTTGCGTCTGGTCACGGTCCAGGAAGCCGACATGGACGAAGACCAGAGCCGTCGGGTGTCCGAGGGCGACACCGTGATGGCGCTGGGCAAGGAGGGCGATTCGATCCGGGTGTTCGCCGGTATGGTTGGCACGCCGTGGGTGCTGGAAATCGGCCCGTTGTACCAGATGAATCCGTATCCACCCGAGTGGCTGGTGCTGATTGCCGCACTGGGGCTGAGCCTGATCGGCCTGATCGTCTACCTGCTGGTGCGGCAACTGGAGCGCCGTCTGCGCGGGCTGGAAGCGGCGGCCACGCGGATCGCCAAGGGCAGTCTGGAAACCCGTGTGCCGACGCGGGGCGCGGACTCGGTGGGGCGACTGGCGTCGGCGTTCAACGGCATGGCCGAGCATCTGCAACAACTGCTGGCCATACAGCGCGAGCTGGTACGTGCCGTGTCCCACGAGTTGCGTACGCCGGTGGCGCGCCTGCGCTTTGGCCTGGAAATGATCGGATCGGCCAAGACACCGCAAGCCCTGGAAAAATACTGCGAAGGCATGGACCACGATATCGAGGACCTCGACCGCCTGGTCGACGAGATGCTGACTTACGCGCGGTTGGAGCAGGGCTCGCCGGCACTGAATTTCCAGCGTATCGACCTGGACGCCTTGGTCAATCAGGTGATCGAGGAGCTGGCGCCCTTGCGCGCCGACGTCACGGTGCAACGAGGATTGTGCCTGTCGGCCGCCGACTGTGACGACGCGTGGGTCGAGGCGGAGCCGCGCTACCTGCACCGGGCGCTGCAGAATCTGGTGAGCAATGCCATGCGCCATGCCCATTCGCGGGTCACCATCAGTTATCAGGTGGGGCAACAGCGCTGTCGGGTGGATGTCGAAGATGACGGGCCGGGAGTTCCGGAAATGGCCTGGGAGAAAATTTTCACACCATTCCTGCGACTCGACGACAGCCGGACCCGGGCCTCGGGCGGCCATGGATTGGGATTGTCGATCGTGCGGCGGATCATCCATTGGCACGACGGCCGGGCGTTGATTGGCAAGAGCAAAAGCCTGGGCGGCGCGTGTTTCAGCTTGAGCTGGCCGAGGAATCAGGAGAGGCGGTGAGCGGTTTTTTGTCGAACCTCATGTTGTGATCGACGTAGAGCCGTAGGCGCGAGGCTTGCCCGCGAAGAGCCCCTTACAAGCTGCAGAAGTCTTCAGGCCTTGATGCTGACCAGACTCAACAACTGCCCATCCTTGACCCCGAACTGTGCCTCGAGCTCGGTACCGTTGCGCCACTCGCCGGACAGGTCGGTCAACAACCGCAACCGCACTTCACCTGATTCGCTCCACTCCAGCACCTCGGCGTGTTCGAAGTAGAAGCGTTGTTGGACGATCGGGTAAAGCGCCTTGAACAGGCTCTCTTTCACTGAAAAAGTCAGGGTGACCAGCAACGCCAGTTGATCACGACGCCCAGCGGCCATGCGCTGCATTTCCGGCGGAGTGAGGATTTCCCCGGCCAGGCGTTCGGCACGTTCGGCATTGAGCAAGTTTTCCAGGTCCATCCCCAACCCTCGCCAATGGGTTTTCCTGGCGACAATCGCCGCGGCCCGACCGGTGCTGTGGGTGATCGAACCGGTGATGTGCGCAGGCCACACAGGTGCCCGGTCATCACCGATGGCCGGGCTGAAGTTCAGGCCTTCCAATTGATGCAGGGCTGCGCGGGCGCAGATTCGCCCGGCGAGAAATTCTGCCTGGCGTTTGGCGACCGAGCGCTGAATGCTCGCGGGCGCCTCGATAGCGCTGAGCTGGAAGTCATCGCTGTGCAGTTGCGAAGTATCGAAGTGGGTACTCAGCAGCACTACGTCGGGCAGCACCAACGGCAGCGGCCAATGGGCATCGAGGGGCGTGCAGCAAACGGGCAGGGCAGGGACGGAATTCATGTCGGGCATTTTGCCGGGTTGCCTTGATGCTGGGTAGTGCTTGCCACAAAAGCCCCTCAATACGGGATCTACTTGCTAAAGATCTTCTTGAAAAATGCCTGCATATCCGCCCACGATTTTTCATCCGCCACTTTGTTGTAGCCAATATCCGGCCCGCCATGATCGCCATGGCTCAAGCGATCAGCATCGGGGTTGCTGAAACCGTGCTTGGCGCCGTCGAGGCTGACAAAATGGTAGTCAGCGCCGGCCTGGTCCATCTCGGCCTTGAAGGCCGCGACGTTTTGCGGTGTGACCAGGCTGTCCTGGGCGCCGTGTTCGACGAGGACTTTCGCCTTGACGCTGCCTGGTGTCGCAGGGGTATTGGTCGCCAGCGCGCCATGGAAACTCACGACACCCGCCAGAGGAACACCCTGGCGAGCGGCATTGAGCACCACGCCGCCACCGAAGCAGTAGCCAATGGCGGCAAGCTTTTTCGGATCGGTTTGCGCCTGTCGCTTGAGCAATTCGAGTCCCGCCTGAAACCGCGCACTGGCAATTGCGTTGTCCCTTTGCACGGCCTGCATGAAGGCCATTGCGTCCTTGGGATGCTCGGTATTCTTGCCGTCGCCATACATATCGATGGCCAGGGCGCTGTAGCCCAGACCGGCGAGGTCGCGGGCGCGACGCTTGGCGTAGTCGTTCAACCCCCAGAATTCATGTACCACCACGACACCGGGACGCGGACCTTTTATTGCGTCATCAAAGGCGTAGTAGCCAAACATCCGTGTGCCGTCGGGACTTTGGTACGGGATTTCCTGAGTCTTGATGGCGGCCTGGGCCAGCCCGCTGGCGGCGAGTAAGAAGAGGGCGAAGAGCATGCGCATGGTCGGTCTCCTGCAAGAAAAACCTCGAAACATCTGGGTGGATATGGTTCAGCTCAGGTTAAGCGGGTGTTCAGGGTGGGTTCAGGGCCGCGTGGTTAATCTTGCCTCGTAGCCAAAACAACGCTAACTCTTGAGGAGCTTCACCCATGACTGGATTCAAAAAACTGCTGCTGGCATTCACCGTCTTCGGCGCTAGCACCGCAGCGATCGCTTCCAACGACAGTTTCGCCAGCCTCACTTATGGGCAGACCAGCGACAAGATCAAAAAATCCCACGCCTTGAACGATAACCTGAATAGGCCGAACGCCGACGGCGTGATTGGCAAGGACAACACTTGGGGCTTGCGTGTAGGCCAGCAAAACAGCCAAGGCCGCTACTACGCCACTTACGATAACGTGTCGGGCTCGCACAATGGCATTAAACTGCGTCAGGAAAACCTGCTGGGCAGCTTCGACCTGTTCCATCCGCTGGGTACTGATACCAGGCTGTTCGGCGGAGCCTCGGCCGGATTGACCAAAATGACCCAGGAATCACCAGGCTTCAGTCGCGACAGCAACATCGGTTACGCCATCGGTGCACAGGCAGGCATTCTGCAACAGGTTTCGCAAAACACTTCTGTTGAACTGGGGTACCGTTACCTGCGCAGTAACGCCAGCACCGAAATGAGTGAGCGAGGTGGTAGCAAACAAGGTTCGCTGAGCTTGACCAGCAGCGCACAGACCTACCTTTCAGCCAACTACGCTTTCTGAAAAGCGAGTGTGACCGCCGCGCCGGGTCAATCCAGGAGATTGATCCGGCGCGGCCCGTCAACCATGGAGGTCCGTCAATCGTGCCTCTGGAGTATTTGATTTGCCTGGGAGAGCGAGATGAAACTGCTGGTCGTCGAGGATGAAGCGCTGTTGCGTCATCACCTGCAAACCCGCCTGACGGATAGCGGCCATGTGGTCGAGTCCGTGGCCAACGCCGTTGATGCGCTGTACCAGACAGGGCAGTTCAATCATGACCTGGCGGTGATTGATCTCGGGTTGCCGGGCATGGGCGGGCTGGATCTGATCCGTCAGTTGCGCTCGCAGGGCAAGACCTTTCCGATCCTGATCCTCACAGCACGTGGTAACTGGGAGGACAAGGTGGAAGGTCTTGCTGCCGGTGCCGACGACTATGTGGTCAAGCCCTTCCAGTTTGAAGAACTGGAAGCTCGGCTAAATGCATTGTTGCGTCGCTCCAGCGGGTTTACCCAGTCAACGATCGTTGCCGGGCCGCTACTGCTGGACCTCAATCGCAAGCAGGCGACCCTTGATGAGCAACCCCTGGCGTTGACCGCGTATGAATACCGGATACTCGAGTACTTGATGCGCCACCACCAGCAGGTGGTGCCCAAGGATCGTTTGATGGAGCAGCTTTATCCCGATGATGACGACCGCGATCCGAACGTGATTGAAGTGCTGGTTGGCCGGCTGCGTCGCAAACTCGAAGGTACCTCCGGTTTCAAGCCAATTGATACGGTGCGTGGGCTGGGCTATCTGTTCACCGAGCGTTGCACTTGATCGGTTCTCTTCGCGTTCGCCTGATGCTCGCCGCCACGATCCTGGCGGTATTGTTCATGCTGGCATTGTTGCCGGCGATGCAGGGAGCATTCAGCCTGGCACTGCAGGATGCCATCGAGCAGCGATTGGCGTCGGACGTCACCACGTTGATCTCCGCCGCACGGGTTGAGAACAACCGCTTGCTGATGCCGGAACAGTTGCCCGATGAGCGCTTCAACCTGGCTGATGGCAATTTGCTCGGTTACATCTACAGCCGCGAGGGCCAATTGGTGTGGCGTTCGAAGGACACCCTTGACGCGAATATCAATTACAAGCCGCGTTACGACGGGCGCGGTAATGAATTTGCCAGGATTCGCCAGGACAATGGCCAGGAATTTTTCGTCTATGACGTCGAGGTCAAACTCCTCGGTGGCAAAAGTGCGGCGTTCAGCTTTGTCGCGTTGCAACCGGCGCGTGAATACGACGCCACGCTCGGCGGCCTGCGAGACAACCTGTACTTGGGTTTCGGCGCGGCGTTACTGGTGCTTCTGGCGTTGCTTTGGGTCGGCTTGACCTGGGGGTTGCAGGCATTGCGCCGGCTGAGCCAGGAACTGGATGAGATCGAAAGCGGAACCCGCGAAAGCCTGAGTGAACAGCACCCGCGTGAACTGCTGCGCCTGACTGGCTCTCTCAACCGTCTGCTGTTCAGCGAGCGCGAACAGCGTAGCCGTTATCGCGATTCACTCGACGACTTGGCTCATAGCTTGAAAACCCCACTGGCGGTATTGCAGGGTGTCAGCGAAGGCATGGCGCAACGCCCTGAGGACCGGGAGCAGGCCTGGGTGCTGCAGACACAGATTGAGCGCATGAGCCAGCAGATCAGTTACCAACTGCAACGAGCCAGCCTGCGCAAAAGCGGTCTGGTGCGTCATCAGGTGCGCCTGCAACCGGTGTTGCAGAGCCTTTGCGACACACTGGACAAGGTCTATCGCGACAAACAGGTACAAGTAACCTTCGATTTGCCGGAGCCGTGTCTGGTCCCTATCGAGCAGGGCGCCTTGCTGGAAATGTTGGGCAATCTGCTGGAGAACGCTTATCGACTGTGCCTGAGCGAGGTGCGCGTCAGCGTGCGCGCCCTTAACGGAATCGAGATATGTGTAGAAGACGATGGTCCAGGCGTCCCGCTCGATCAGCGCACACGGATCCTGCAGCGCGGTGAGCGCCTGGACCGACAGCATCCGGGGCAGGGTATTGGCTTGGCGGTGGTCAAGGACATCATCGAAAGCTATAGCGCAAGACTTACCCTGGGTGACTCGCCCCTGGGCGGTGCGGCTTTCCGTATTCAGTTTCCGCAGGCGTGATGCTGTAGGAGACAGCTTGCTGGCGATGGCGATCGTACAGACGCTATCGCCAGCAATCCGGCTCCTACAAATCCCGAGCCCGATAGGCCCCTGGCGTCAGTCCGGTCCACTTCTTGAATGCCCTATGAAACGCTGACGGTTCGGAAAATCCCAATTGCTCAGCGATCTGTTGCAATGGCAAGTCGTTGCGGCCCAGGTGATAAATGGCGATGTCGCGGCGTAGTTGGTCCTTCAGCTCCTGAAAACTGGTGTTTTCTTCACGCAGATGCCGGCGTAGCGTTTGCTGGCTGATATGCAGGTGCGCAGCCACGGCCTCCAGATCCGGCCAGGGTGACCTGTCGCGACTGAGCAAGCGTCGCAACTGGCTACTCAGGCTGTGGCCGTCATCGGGGCGTGATAACAGATCGGCAGGCGAGCGTTCAAGGAACTGCTTGAGCGTGCGTTCGTCTTGCAACAGTGGCATGTCCAAGTAGCGGCTGTGAAACAGCAGGCTGCTCTGTTGTGCCGAAAACTCGAGCGGGCACGAGAACAACAACTCGTATTCGGCACCATGTTCCGGTCGCGGATAGCTGAACGTGGCGTGCTCCAGCCGAATACGCTGGCCGATCAACCAGCTGGCGAAGCGATGCCAGATCACCAATAGACTCTCGGTGAGGAAATGTTCCGGGTCCCAGAGGTGTGAGTCATCCAGGCTCAGTCGAATCATTTCGTCTTCGCGCGCCAGCGTCAGGCGCGGGGCGTCCGGGAATAGGCTGTAAAACATTAATCCGCGATGCAGTGCCTTATCCAGATTGCGGCAATGGATAACGGCATGACACATCATCGCGAAGCTGCCTGGCTTGCTGACACCTTGCCCGAAACCCAGGTACTCATCGTCCAATGCCAGCCAAAGTCCCTGGATCAGGCGGGTGAATTGTTCCGGAGGAATGCGCGCTCGAGGCTCGTCGAGCAATTCGGGGCTGATCCCCAATTGCTGCAGCAGTCCTGAATAATCGTAGCCACGCCGTTGCGCCCCACCGAGAACGGCGCGGGCGAAATGACTGGCGATGGTGCGTTCGCGCATAGCAGGCAAGTCCGTCCATTGAACGACGGATGGTAGCCGCGCTTCATACCCATGAACAAGGCGGATATCCGCCAGATTACCGGGGTGTGATTCGACGAGTGGGCGGAAATCCGCCATGGCTCAAACGTCGTGCGCGGCCCTGGAAAAACCTGCAGCCCTTGTTGTCACAAGGCTTACAGACTTTTCGTACAAGGTGGCACGGGCCTTGCGATGGAACCAGCAGATGCCTGCCGTCGCGCAGCTCGAAAAAACAAATCCCTCCAGTGCAGGAGGGTTCGCCATTGAGGTGGGGTGGGCAACAGATGGATGTTGACGCCGCGCACTCTTGAGGAACTTTGCAATGACGACTCGTCAGCCACTGTACAAATCCCTGTATTTCCAGGTGATCGTTGCAATTGTCATCGGTATTTTGCTCGGTCACTACTATCCACAGCTCGGTGTGGCCGTAAAACCGCTGGGTGACGGGTTCATCAAGCTGATCAAGATGATCATCGCGCCGATCATTTTCTGCACCGTGGTCAGCGGTATCGCTGGCATGCAGGACATGAAGTCGGTCGGCAAGACCGGCGGTTACGCACTGCTGTACTTCGAAATCGTTTCGACCATCGCCTTGCTGGTCGGACTGGTAGTGGTCAACATAGTCCAGCCGGGCGCCGGCATGCACATCGACGTGTCCACGCTGGATGCCTCCAAAGTGGCTGCCTATGTCTCGGCCGGTGCGGATCAAAGCGTCGTCGGCTTCCTGCTCAACGTGATCCCATCCACCATCGTCGGTGCGTTCGCCACCGGTGACATTCTGCAAGTGCTGATGTTCTCGGTGATCTTCGGTTTCGCCCTGCATCGCCTGGGTGCCTACGGCAAGCCGCTGCTGGACTTCATCGATCGCTTCGCCCACGTGATGTTCAACATCATCAACATGATCATGAAGCTCGCGCCAATCGGTGCCTTCGGTGCCATGGCTTTCACCATCGGTGCCTACGGTGTCGGCTCGCTGGTGCAACTGGGTCAGTTGATGGCCTGCTTCTACATCACCTGCCTGCTGTTCATCCTGATCGTGCTGGGCGGTATCGCCCGCGCTCATGGCTTCAGCGTGTTGAAGCTGATCCGCTACATCCGTGAAGAGCTGCTGATCGTGCTGGGTACGTCCTCTTCGGAGTCGGTGCTGCCGCGCATGCTGATCAAGATGGAGCGTCTGGGGGCGCAGAAGTCCGTGGTTGGCCTGGTAATCCCGACCGGCTACTCGTTCAACCTCGACGGTACTGCGATCTACCTGACCATGGCAGCCGTGTTCATTGCCCAGGCCACCGACACCCACATGGACATCACGCACCAGATCACCTTGCTGGTGGTGTTGCTGCTGTCTTCCAAAGGCGCTGCAGGCGTGACCGGTTCGGGCTTCATCGTACTGGCGGCCACCCTGTCCGCCGTAGGCCACCTGCCGGTTGCCGGTCTGGCGCTGATCCTGGGTATCGACCGTTTCATGTCCGAAGCCCGTGCATTGACCAACCTGGTCGGTAACGCCGTTGCCACCATCGTTGTGGCCAAATGGGTCAAGGAACTGGACACCGACGTGCTGCAAGCAGAGCTGGCCTCGGGCGGCCGCGGGATTGCCGACGAGCCTAAAGACGATGTTCTGGGCCACGTCGAAGGGGCTACCCCGACTAACGCCCGGTAAGCCTTGTTGTCATGAAAAACCCGCTTCGGCGGGTTTTTTCTTGCCCGGGATTTGAGCACAACGGTCATTGCGTTTGGCGCATAAGGTGATTGCTGCAAAGCGCTTGGCTGCCTAGGCTGGGGAATCATCCAGGGAGAACGCTCATGCTCGGTCCACTGGCATCACTCAAGGTTCTGGATTTCTCGACACTGCTGCCGGGGCCGTTCGCTTCGCTATTGCTGGCGGACATGGGCGCCGAGGTGCTGCGCATCGAATCGCCGGCCCGCATGGACCTGCTGCGCGAGCTGCCGCCGCACGATCAAGGTGTATCGGCCAGCCATGCCTACCTCAATCGCAACAAACGCAGCCTGGCTCTGGATCTCAAGCAGCCCGAAGCGATGGAAGTGATCAGGCAATTGTTGCAGGACTACGACATCGTGCTTGAGCAGTTCCGCCCCGGCGTCATGGAACGCTTGGGTCTGGGTTATGAGGCTCTGAAGGCGATCAAACCAGGACTGATCTATGTATCGATCACTGGTTACGGCCAAACCGGCCCCTATAAGGACCGTGCCGGCCATGACATCAATTACATGGCGCTGGCCGGGCTTTCGAGCTACAGCGGTCGCGCTGACAGTGGGCCGCTGCCGTTGGGCATGCAGGTGGCAGACATTGCCGGTGGTTCGCTGCACGGGGTCATCGGCCTGCTGGCCGCCGTGATCGCTCGACAGCAAACCGGACAGGGTCAGCACCTGGACGTGAGCATGACCGACTGCGTGTTCAGCTTGAATGCCATGGCGGGCGCCGGGTACCTGGCTTGTGGTGTCGAGCCGGATCGGGAAGACCAGATGCTCAATGGCGGCAGCTTCTATGACTATTATCGTTCCCGGGATGGGCGTTGGCTGTCTGTAGGCAGCCTGGAACCGGGGTTCATGAAACAGTTGTGTGCGGCGCTGGGGCTGGAGGAGTGGGCCAGCCTGGGGCTATCTGCGCAACCTGCACAGCAACGCAAGCTCAAGGATGCGCTGAAGACTGAGTTCGAAAAGCATGACTTTGCCGAGTTGTGCGCGCTGTTCGCCGAGCTGGACGCTTGTGTCGAGCCGGTACTGAGCCTGGGGGAAGCGGTGCGGCATCCGCAGTTGCAGGCTCGGGAGCTGGTGACACAAGTGCCTCGGGGTGATGGTTCGAGTCAGGCGCAGATGGCTTGCCCGTTGAAGTTTTCAGGCGGGTTGCCAGAGCCCAGGCATATTGGCGCGGCGCTGGGGCAGCATACGGATCAGGTGTTGGGAGAGTTGGGGTTCACTGCTGAACGGATTGCCGAGTTGCGACGTGCCAAGGTAATTCTTTAGCGCCTGCCAGTCCGCCTTCGCGAGCAAGCCCGCTCCCACATCGGATTTGAGCTGGAGCGAAAATTCCCTGTGGGAGCGGGCTTGCCCGCGAAGAGGCCGGCGCAGACACTGAAAATCCTGTTACTCAACCCGCATTTCGCCACTGAATACCAAGGTGTTGCGACACCGCCGACACAAATAGCGCCGCCCTTGGCGCACCAGGCCGTGACGTTGCGCCGAGAACGGGAAATCGCTGTCGGCGCACGGGCACTTGTAGATGTAGCGGGTCACGCTGCGGCGCTTGACGTCGTAGGTGTGGCAGCGGTTGGGCGGCAATTCGTAAACGCCGCGCATGATCAGTTGCCACTCTTCGCCATGGGGCTGGATGCGGTCGCCGAACAATTGATGGGCGATCAGGTGCGCGACCTCGTGAGCGACTGTCTGCTTGAGAAAGTCTTCGGTATTTTCACGGTACAACTGCGGATTGAAGCGCAGCAGGTTCTCGTGCAAGTGCGCGACACCGGCTTTTTGCCCACGCAGCTTAAAACTCACCACGGGGCGCTTGAAAGGTCGTTTGAAAAAGGATTCGGCTTGTTGGAAACAATCTTCGACGCGGTTATTGAGTTGCTCGGGCATGCTTGATGGATCTCCAGAGCGGTCGAGTATGCCGCAAGCCAGGGGCCTTGCGAATCTGCGAGGTGCCGAATGGTCTTCGGACTCTTTGTGCCTGGGCATTAAAAGGCCGCCTTGCGGCGGCCTGTGTCGGCAGATCTGATTTTTTTGTGGTGAGCTGTTAATTGGTATAGACCGGCCCCACGCCGAGTCCCCAGACAATCACGGTAAACGCCATGATGGCGACCAGCACCACCAGGCCTACGGCGAGCACCGAACTTGAAAACAGAAAGCCCTCGTCAGATGGAATGTTCATGAATGTTGGCAATCCCACATACAGCAGGTACACCGTGTAGCAGATGGCCGCCGTGCCGACGATCATCCCCAGCCACAAGTGGGGGTACAAGGCCGCGAGGCCGCCGATGAACAGCGGAGTAGCGGTATAGGTTGCGAACGCAATGCAGCGTGCGAGGCTCGGATTGGCGTCATAGGTGCGGGCCATCCAGTGGATGAACGCGCCCATCACCGCCACTCCGCCGAGCATCGCCAGGTACGACATGACTGTCATCCATAGTGCGCTTTCCACGGTCAGCATTACCGGCGGGCGATTGCCGATGACCCAGCCCACCTGTGTGGTCCCGATGAATGCCGATACCGCAGGTATCGCCGCCAGGATCAGCGTATGGGTCAGGTACATGTGGCTGATACTTTCTTCCTGATCGCCACGAATCTCTTTCCATTCTTGGTCAGGGTGGGTAAATAGCCCCACTACGTGATGGATCATGCCAGTCACTCCTCTTGTTTTTACCGTCGCCCCCCAGTGGAGCGCCCTACGGGCCAATGAGGCCAAGTAAGTACTAGGTCTGTATGTGATTGCGACCTTATGTCGCAGTATAGGAAGGACTTAACCCTACAGGGGGTGTGGCTTAGAGCAAATTGCGCTGTAAAGCGCCGGGGTAATCGCTGTTGCATCTGTAGGGCGGGCGATCCGTCGGGGCACTTCGCCCCTGGAGGGTTTTTGCGTAAAATGCCGGCCTTTCGTCACACCTCACGGATTTCGCGTCATGGGCACTCTTACGGTCAACCAGAACAAACTGCAAAAGCGCCTTCGCCGACAGGCCGGTGAGGCGGTCGCCGATTTCAACATGATTGAAGACGGGGACAAGGTCATGGTCTGCCTGTCCGGCGGCAAGGTATAAGCAAAGATTATTTTGTAAAACAGAAAATTCTTTAATTCTTAGCTTAAAAGCTTGCCGTATATCAGTTCTCCCTTCCTCTAATTTGACAAAGCTCGCTTCCGGCCTAATCTTCACCGATTGGTTATTGGACGAGGTATTTTGTCAATGAAAGTCAGACAGTACCAATATAATTCGATACCTTTCGTGTCCATAGTGGATGATTCGGATTGTCCGATCGATCCGTATGTTTCGTGTTATCTGAATGGGTCACTGTCTTCTAAAGCGCCAAATACAAGACTCAGGTACGCGAATGAACTGTTGTTCGTGCTTCAGTTTTTTTCTGAAAAAAAGATAGATCTTCCGGCGCGAATTGCGTCTGGAAAATTGATATCGCAGAAAGAATACATGCAGTTTTATGACGCGTGTTGCTTAATCAAGGATGTGTTTGATTCAAGTTTAAGTGTAAAAGAGTTTCGAGTAAGCGATAAGCATCTCCGGAATATTATTGTCGCCAATCAGAAAGGTATGGCAAAGGTATCAAATGAAACTTTGCAAGGCCGTATCAGAAGGCTTCGTTGTTTTCTTAAATGGCTGTTTGAACATTTTCATGGTGAATTCGGGGTTGAAGAAGATCTGAATGAGCGATTCGCTAGGCTGACTTCCAAAATTAAACTAGATGAAGAAAGTCTTGGGCGAAATCGCGGGCAAGAAATAAAAGGGGCTGACGAGTCTGTGATTCCTGATGAGGTTTTTACGAAACTACTGGAAATGATGATGCCTTCTTCACCTAATAATCCATTCAAAGGTGCAAGGGTAAGAAATTACTTGATAGTTAATTTGCTAATTTGCAGTGGTATCAGGAGAGGCGCGCTAGCGAAGGCAAAGGTTTCAGACTTTCATTTCTACGGAACTTATGATCAGGTATCTATATATCGCTCGGGAAATGACCCAACAGACTCACGTACAGAAAAACCCAACCAAAAGACTAAGGCGCATCTGGCGACGGTTGGTCAAGATTTGATGTTTCATGTTAAGTTCTATATTGATCAGATTCGGCCAGAATTTTCTCGGGCTCAGTATCATGATTTTTTATTAATCAGTGAAAATGATTCTAAAGGAACTGCAGGCCAACCACTTTCCTTAAAATCGATAAATTCAATTTTTCAGACCATTTCTAAGGCTTTGGGGTTTCATGTCCATCCTCATATGCTCCGCCATAAATGGAATGAGATTTTTGATGAAGAAGCGGATCGTGTTGGAACTGATCCAGCTCTTCGTGAGGACACCAGAAAATATGCGATGGGGTGGTCGCAAAACTCCACAATGGTCGACGTATACGATGATAAACGCTTGGCGCTTACGGCAAGGGAACTGTCGATAGCGCATCAGCAACGTATGGCGCAAAAAAGATGAACCACACAAACGGATCGATATCGACAAATGAAGTTGATATAGCGCCTTCATTTTTTTCAGCCAAGTCTGGTTTGATGGTCAATGCTTTAGATGATGAATGGGTAATACTTCCAAATAAAGGGAAAGGAGCGCAGGTTAGTGTTGGCTGGGTTCATGCTTCGGATATGTCAGGAACTGAAAAAGAGTTGATTTTGGAAGTATTTGTTTATTACGTAAGAACAAAGGCTGCGAGCACTGCCTGGGGAGTTGTTTCCAATATAAGATCTTTTGTCTTGGGTGGCATACCTTCGTTAGATAAAGTTAAGACATTATGGAGTGGTTTGAGTACGCATAAGAAAAAGGCTCTTAACCAGTTTTTCGGTACTTTATCAAAAATGGGGCATAAGAAATTTCATGGCTACCACAAATTCACAAGAGAACGTTTAGATAAAAGTAGTGTTAATCCGCTTGATTCGTCCACAGGTGCTTTTAACGATGTTGAGTTTGATTCGTTGGCGAAGAAAATCAATGAAAGCCTGCAGCAATTCAAGTGGAATGCTGAACGAGAGCTTTCCTTTTACCAGTCATCGATGCGTTATGGTGTTCTAAAAAATATGGTGACGACTAAGTTGTTGGTGTCCATTGTTCGTCGGCCAATCCAGATTGCGCTTTTGAAATGGTCAGATTTGATTCCCTCAGGTTCAAGTTTTCACGATGCGGCAATACTTAGTGTGGACGAAATAGGCAGCTTGGGGGGAGAGACGCTTCAACTTAGAGTGTACATCGCTAAGTCTACGGGAATGCTTTTTTCACGGGAGTGTCCCGAGAGACATCCATTGTATATTTCTGAAGAGTTAGCAAAAGTGCTCATTGAGTTTAAGGGCGTAGTCCTCAGTGGGCTTAAGCTGCTTATGACCTCATCTGAGGTTGACGTTGATGATGCTGAGCTTCTGACTTTAATGAACGATATTCCTATGTTTCCAGATATAAGCTTGTTTTCATTGAGAGTTGAGTCTTTAGATTTCTTTAGAAGTCTTTTTTCTTCCCGCTCTACTGCCTACCATGTATCGGAATCGACCATCACAAATGCCATCAGGTGCGTTCGTCCCAGCTCTGATCGCGTTGCGGATTGTATAGCCAGTTCTAATAGGGTTCGTCATACCGTGTTAACTCGAGGTGCTCAAGATGGACTCTCTGCTGCACAATTGGCTAAAATAACCGGTGTGACCGTGCCAGCTGCAAGGCACTACATTGACTTGGATTACAAGTCTAGACGGGAGATTGACTCAAAATATATAGGCAACGAATTTCTTAAGGCTGCGTTTAGCGGCTCCTTAACTTTGATCCGGGAAAGAGAGGAACTTATAGTTGATCAGAACTTCAGTCCCGTTGGTGGGGCGCGAAATGAGCGTGTATGCCATACCTGTTCCACAGTTATGGGACGGCCGTTGGGCTGTTATGGGTGTCCGAATTTCCTTCCAATACTCGAGGCAGACCACAGATCGGTCTTAGAATCAGCTGAGGACAAACTTACTGTAAATCGCACCGCCTTACTCAATCCTCTTCATACTCGCAGTATCGAAAAACTAGAGCGGCAGATAGTTTGGGTCAAATTGACTATTGCCGTTTGCGATGAGACCCTTGCAAGGCAGCGCTCAATAGATGATTAATAAATACGTAGACCGACTGGAATCACTCATCTATTTATATCGAGAGTCGGATTTTTTACAATTTGAGGGGCCTAGCGGAAAGAAGGCAGATTTCGATGATCTAATTTGGTACCACATTGATCCTATTACGGGCCGCAATAATAGGTATCTCTGCGGCATACATGGGAAAAAGGGTAGAGGCAATGCCGGTAATCTGCCTGGCGATGCCCTGTCTTATCCTTATAGTTATCTGATAAAAGTGTGGGTTATCGAAACGACCAATACGAATTTGTCTGCCAATGAAAAAAAAGCTCGAACATCTGCTGCTAGAAAGATGCTTTCATACATGGACGGCGATCTTTACGTCCAATCAGAGTCTACAGTACGGAGTCTTAATTTTGGAGAACGTACTATCGCCCGGCTGCGTCCGTTTTTCGATTTCTGTGCAAATAACGGGCTGATGAGGAAAATTGATTTACAGGCAGTTGATAACAGGGACAGGTCGGGGCATGCCAGTTTTGATAAGAAGTTAGAGAAACTCCCCGATATCAGTGCAGTTTTAGCCTTAGGAAATATTTTTTCGACAGTATTCGAACATGTTGATGACAAAGGAGCGGTCGTCCCCGGTAAGGAAGTTAAAATCCATGATGCAATGATTTTAACGTTTACTCTTCTATCTCTCGCATCACCTAATCGTACTTCTGCAGAAATTCCAGTCCTGCCTAAGCAAATGCTTCAGTCTCACTCAGAGAGAGAGGGAGAGCTTGTTTATTATCTTGATTGGATTGGAAGCAAGGGATACAAAAATAACCAGAATCACGTACTTTCGGCGCTTGCTGAGCCAATCAACAAAGCCGTAAACTTTTTTTTCAATGCGTGTGAACCCGCTAGAATATTATGCAGATTCTATGAAAAGCCTGGTAGAAATTGGAAGCGGCTGCTTGGGAATTTCGAAATTGAGCCAAAGTTAGAGAAAAACCTGAATTTGAAACAACAGCCGAATCTTTTTACGCTGGGCTATGCATTAGGCTTTTATAAAATAGATGATTGCGTTCCTATACTAAAAAAGGGAGCTGATGTAACGTGCACTCATCCTAATCATAGAGGTCGTTTTTTTGAAAGCAAGCCAATTTTTTCTCTACGGCCTGATGATCAATTGTCTATTTCGAAGTCTAAAAAGACTAAATTATCTGGCTTGCCCATTCTATTCGGATATACAGAACTGCCAAAAATATTTGCTGATAAGGATGTCGTAACGGTTAGAGAGGTTCAAGATTGGTGGATTTCTTTTTATAGTAAAAAAATTCTACCCGAGTTTCCATTCTCTTTCTCTAGCGGTGAGTCGAGCATTAAGCTAAAAAGCGCTATGTTTTGCTTTTTGGGAAGTTGGTTTTATGGAGATTCAAATACTCCAGGTGGAGGTGGAAAGGTACTTCAAAAGACGAATTACGCTATTGTGCCTTTGAACTCATTAGCAAGCTCCATTTTAACTCGACTTTGCCCCCCTAAAAATAGAGATTCGATTTTTACTGACTATGGATATTCTTCAGAACTTAGGTTGGCTCCAAATCAGTTGCGGCATCTAACAAACACTCTCGCTGATTTGAGTGATATTCCAGTTGAAATTATCACTGCTTGGTCAGGTAGAAAGAACTCTGAGCAAACTCATACCTATATCCACACGAGTGATGAAGTAAAATCGAGCCGGGTAAGCGCGATAGTAAATCCGCCTGAGTTCGACAAAAATTCTATTAGAGCCTATTCAAGGGAGCAGCTTTCGACAGATACGAATCTTCCTGCCTCGATCACATCGACGGGAATTTGTACTCAAAATCTACATGTAAATCCTTGCAATTATTTGAACGATTTCATCTCCCAGTGTCTTTTGTGTCCTGAGGCTTGTCATATTGCCGGCGATGAGATTGCTATGGAACTTTTGGAGAAAGATTTAGGGTTTCAAACCGCGCGGCTAGAGTCAGTAACAGGCGATATTCGCTTAGCAGCGTCTTCGGCAATGAAAAAATGGTATGTTATCCATTCTCGAAATGTTCGAGTTCTTTCAATGTTGATTGATCTGATGAAAAGTTGTTCCGCAGGTACGGTAATTCGTTACTCGAACAAAAACTCTGAATTTAATCTGATCGATTTAAATACAATGGTCATAACGAAAGTTACGTGTGCGCTTCCAAATTTTGAGGCTCGCTTAAAAGTTTTGATTGACGATAACGTTACGAGCGCTACAACTGATACCAATCCTCAGCTACGCTCTCTTTTTTCGTCTTTCGGACTGTCCGATAAGGAGGTATGACATGGTGGAACCAAAAATATCTGCCCAGGCGCAACGTAAGATAGAGATTATGCTGACCAAGTGGACAGGGAAGCTTACTTGGGATGCGTTAGTGACAAAGGTTGAGCTTGAATTCGCAATAAAAACTACAAGACAAACTCTATGCACTTATGTGGGTATAGCTACATCATATAAAAATAAGAAGGCACAACTTCGAGGCGCATCACCCTCTCTCTACACAAAAATAACAGCTTCTGATGTGAAGTTGATTGAGCAGATAGAGCACCTGAAGGCTGAGGTTGAGGTGCTGAAAAGAAATAATGCTGAGCAACTTAGAATGATTGAAAGAATGCTATTGAACGCGGAAACAATTCCCAATCTAGACCTCTATGCTTTAGTTAAGAGGAGGCCTGAGGAAATCCAAAAAACTGATGTATAAATTATTTGAATTATGCATATCTATTTAATCTAATTTTTAGGATGTGGTGAGCTTTACTTTTTTGGCGGTGGTTCAATTGGTTTGCAATATTATATTTGTGTCTTTTAACGCTTCAGATTTAAATAAATTTCTACGGTAATAGTTCTGCGGGCCTGCATCCCAGGCTTTCGGCAATCTGGTATAGCTTTTCGACCGTAATATTGACTTCGCCACGCTCAATTCGGCCCATGTAGCTTCGGTCAACTTGGCAAATAAGAGCGAAGGCGTCTTGCGATAGACCTTTTGCTTTTCTCGCTTGCCTGATCTTTTTCCCCAATTCTTTCGCCAGATTCCCCATAGCCGCCTCGAAACGTATGAGGAAAGACTATCGAGTGTTTGCGGACGAATCGGCCACGGACTATAATCCGCATTTTTGTTTAAAGATCATTGAGGCGCCTGCATGAAGCAAGATTTATTCGAATTTGACAGGCAGCTCCATTCTCTGCTTTGCGAGCATTTTTCTGGGGAATTCACGACCCGTCAGTTGAGAGACGCGTACGCAGCACTCCTTCCTCCCTCAAGCTTTCGGCTCGCGGATGTGCGCGTGTATGTTTATGAACAGGTCCGCAGATTGATTCGCATTGGCTGGGCAGAGATGGCAGTGCAGCGTCAAAAGCGCGGGCAGGTGTTTCGTATGCTGGAGATGCCTCAGCGGCTGCAGCTTGTGCTGGTAGATGGGAACTTCTCCCTGGCCGTCGATCCTCTGAAGTCTCCAGCAAATGAGGAAAGAGAAACACCATGCCCTGTGCCTAGCTCAAAGGAAGGGCAAGACGACCAGGCCCGCCTTCAAGCGATGCTAAAGGAGACCCGGCTTGATCTGCTTTCATCCTTGGGCGAGACCGAGCGGTACAAGCAGTTGTTTGAGGAAATTCCTCATCTGAAGGGGCGTTTTGAAGGGGTATATCTGGAAGTCCGTGATAGGAGCTCAAAGCTACTTGGTCACGTTCGTGCAATCGAGAATACGCTTAAGGCGATTTCTGCCGCATGAATTCTACTCTCAGGGTATGGCAGCACGACTGCATTACGTTGGCTATGCAGCACTACACCCATCAACCTCATTTTTTTTGCCAAGCAACTCCCGGTGCCGGCAAAACCAAAATGGCGGCAGAGCTGGCCGGACAATTGCTCAAGCACGACAAGATAGATCTGATCCTCTGCTTTGCTCCATCACGACAGACAATGGATGGATTTCAGAGAACGTTTTCCGCAGTTCTGGGTAAACGCCTGGATGGGTTGATAGGTGCCGTCGGTGCTGCCTGCACATATCAAGGAATGGAATATCGAGACGCAGCATTCTGGAAACTGTTCGACGACTATAGGGTGTTCGCAGTTTTCGATGAAATCCATCACTGCGCTGGCCATGACTTGCTGTTAAGCAATGCATGGGGTCAGCAGATTGTGCAAAGGATTCAAGATCGCGCCACCTTCACTCTTGCCCTCTCGGGAACACCCTGGAGGTCTGACCAAAAGGCAATAGCGCTTGCTCGATATTCTCATCCAGACGGGGTGCTGATCTGCGATTATCGATATGGCCTGCAGGAAGCAATCGCTGACGGCGTATGCCGCTCGCCGCGCATCGTCGTGTTGGATAACAATATGGTGCGGTTAACTGAAACGCTATCTAGAGAAGGCACCGTCACGACGTATACGAGTATAGCCAGGCTACTTTCTGAGTCGCCCGTGTCTTATGAGGATCTGCTGTTCCATGACGATATCCTGCGGCAGATTCTGTCGTTAGGGTGCACAAAGCTTCGCGAAATCCGTGAACGCCATCCCGAAGCCGGGGGCCTGGTGGTTGCGACAAACATTGAGCACGCGCACCGCATTGCTGACCTTATGCGTACCCAGGGGGAGGTTTGCCAGGTCGTGACCAATAAGACGCCAAACGCGCAGCAGCTCATCAATGATTTTCGACATGGTGGTTGCGCCTGGATTATTGCGGTAGGGATGATCAGCGAGGGGACGGACATACCCAGGCTGCAGGTTTGCTGTCATCTAAGTCGTATACGTACCGAACTGCACTATCGTCAGGTCTTGGGCAGAATCCTCCGGCGCTCAAGTGATGTGGATGAAAAAGCTTGGCTGTACGTTCTCGCGGAACCTGCGCTCCAGCAGTACTCGGAGCGTTTGGCCGATGATCTGCCCGATGATCATGCCGTGTTGAGTGTCGTGCGTGCTTCGGAATTTGAGTGCGAAGACAAGATTGAAGATCATCCAGAAGATCCTAGCGGTATTGAAATCTCCATCTTAGGAGGCTCAATGGGCGGAACCTTTTCCCGAATGGGGAGCGATCATGCAATATCGGTTTTTGGCTCGGATGAGCCTGCATTCTATGAACTCAACTTTTCACAGCACTACCGAACTCAGCTTCTGAGCGTGTATTGATCGCATGGGGGCACCAGCGTAGCTGTGCTTGGTAAAGCTCAGCTTCGGCTTCCCTGTGACCTGACCTAGCGGGCGAAAACGTCGGATTCCAAAAGCTCGTTTTGAGAGCAGCAAAACATTGTTCTTGCCACCAATCTGAGAAGCCTGTCGTGCGAAAACAGAAAACTAAACGTAAAAAAAAGAAATTCATCAAGCCGTTGATGGCCATCAAAATCACTCGCGAGGCGCGTGAATTGCTCGAAAAACGTTCAGCTCGCGCGAGTCGATTCCTGGATGTGATATCGACTGTCGATGCTAATTAATAGCCCGAGCTCAAAATTTCACTCCATAGGAACTATTTGGATTGAAAGCCGTTTCGACAAATGCGGAGTATGAGTGTTGGCTATATCTGCGGAGGCTATGCGTGCGAAGGCGTACCGTTCTTACAGATCCCGCCTAGAGGTGATCGTCCGTATTCCTTCAACGGCCTCGGATCATGAAATCCACGCAATGATTAGGATCGGTTTTCCGACCTACAGCCTCGAGTCGTTTCTCGAATACTGCAGTGCAAGCCTACTCGATTGTCGGGGCATCATATTTCCAGTAATGCGTGATGAGAATGTTTTGCGTGGTCAGCGGCTGAGTAAGAATGATAGTGCACAACTGTTTCGCCTCGCACACATCATCGCGCTTACAGAGGTGATTTTCGGCAATGACGACAAGGCTCGACGTTGGTTGACTGCACCGAAGGAGGGTTTTTCTGGCGCAACGCCGATAGCGATGCTTTCCACCATCCAAGGTGCTCAGGCAGTTGAGCAGATGCTAATTCAAGCTGTTGAGGGGATTTCTTTTTGATTCAGTGATTCTTAACTCACGATCTCAGCGTGAGCTAAACCCGTCCTCGTGGCCCAAAAAATGTTGCTTCGTCCGTCACGACAAAATAGGTCCGTTTCTGGTTTTCCATATTCACGATGGCACGGGGAGGGACCTCTTGTCCCAGCTTGACGGTCAATGCAGATCAATCTGCTCAGCTATCGTAGTCAACCGATGACTGCTTTTGGCCGATTTCTGCCCGTCATCAAGGGCTGCAGTCGACCCATTGCGGCCAGTCGCTGCAGGCGATAATCAGCAATGTGTCTACGAAATCCGGGCTATGAAGTCTCAACAGCTATGGTTTTGCGGCGTGACCATCATCCGTTGGTTTTTTCTCCGGAACAATAAAACTCACTATCGTACTGGTCAGGATTTTGTGAGTCGGGTCGGCCACTTCAAGAAGAACCTTGTGAGTGCCAGGCGTCAGCCCAACCAAGATAATCGGGTCTTCACTGGTGTGCGCCCATGTACCTTTCCAGTCGTCGACGGTCACGTGAAGGTGACCGAGACGTGGTGATACTTCAGCAGCTGCTTTGCCGAATACCGGCATGATCCTGGCGTGCTCTGTTCGATACTGGATAATGACAACACCCCGGGCGAGCGGCTCGGCAAGCGGCGGAAAGGCAGAGAGTTTTGGCAGCGTCTCAGATTCCAATGGGAGTATTGCCGGTGGGTGATTGCTGTCTGCTTCTCCTTGACCGAATGCTGCTATGCAAAAAAAGCCCAAGGCAAAGGCAAACAGATTTCTGAGAGCGAGGGACATGGAGTTTTCCTCCCGCGTGGTTTCGATTATTTCGATCGGCAGTGGCAGTGCGCTTACTATTTCTCGCTTGTAACCAGATTAAGGCAGTTCTAGTACAAGCCTCTCTACACTGACAGGTATGAAATGGGATGCATTGATGCGCTCGTTGAGTCTATTCAAAAACGCCTCGGCCTCTGCATGACTGCGAAATTTGACGCACCAGGCGTCCATCCAAACAACCCAGCCTTCAGCGGCGCTCGCTTTCTCGATTTTGAGCAGCATTCCTGAATTCCTCCGTACTCCGTTTCAGTTCGACTTCGAGTGCAGACGAAACACTAGGATGTGGGACGCGATCCCTTCTCGACACGAATGATAAGCCTAGCAGCGGCGAGAAATATTTGTGGGTTCATGGGCGATCTTGAATGGCTGCTATTAACCATTGCAGCCGGTCGCGATAGGCAGCACAAGGCCAGAAGCGACTGTCAACGCAGGTCTGCTTCCCGCCAGAAGCGCTCGGTTCCGATCCTGCTTCGGATCAGGCACTTAGGCGTTGATGTTGGTCTGGCCAATGTCACCACCGAAGATCGCAAGAATGTTGGATTTTTCGGCTGCCCCGACAATTGCCGAGATCGCCATGACCAAGGTCGTCACCAGGGTGAGTTTCGATAGCCACTTGCGTATAGGAATCATCTGACTTGCTCCCTTGCTCGCTGGGGTTTGTGGAGCAACGGAACAGTAAGTGCACTTAAGCCCGACCATCTTCTCTCAGCGCCATAATCTAGGTTCTCTTCAACCCCATCCCTTCCTTGATTCCGTACTTAACTACGGAGATAGAGTCGACTCGTGGAAATAAAACCCGAGAGGAGGCTGTTATGAAATACCTAAGACTACTGCTGATAGTTGGTTCGACTCTGCTGTCATCCACGATATGGGCCGAGGGCGGGAGCGATCGTTCGATTGAGCGGGCCGCCTCTATGCACGACAAGGCTGAGGCGGCCTTGGTGGTGAAGATTGAGCAACGAGGGGGCACGGCGGCTAGCCGTGTCGAAGAGCAGCCCGCCTGTTCACCTGCAGGGTAGGACATGAGCGACCGCCGCACGCTCCACTCAACCAGACTCAGCGTGAGCCGTCCTGATAAGGCGCGAGCGTAGATGTCAGTTACCCATCTGTGGCCTCTGCAAGTGCTCCTTCGGCCATTCAGCGGCGCTCATTGAGCGTCGCTTTTTTTAAGCCCCCAGCCGACCAACAGGGGCGCCTTACGAAACGGCTGATCGTAGGTCAACGCGGCACTTTGTTGCTATGCAGTGAAAGGATCAGCGGACAGGAAACAGTCCCGTGGCTCGCACAACAGTCCTGAACCAGTTGCTCCAAAACTGACTCGATCCGCTTCAAATCCGCAAGTTTCCCGCGCACATCCCCAAGCTTCTGCTCAGCGAGCACACGCGCGTCATCGCAGTGAGCGCCGTCATCCAGCCTCAATAGCCCCGCCACTTCTTCGAGGCTAAAGCCCAGCCGTTGCGCGGATTTGACGAATTTCACCCGTGCAACATCCGCCTCGCCGTAGCGGCGAATGCTGCCGTAGGGCTTGTCCGGTTCGGGCAACAGCTCCTTGCGTTGATAGAACCGGATGGTTTCCACGTTGACCCCGGCCGCCTTGGCGAAAGCGCCGATGGTCAGTCTTTCAAAATTGTTTTTCATACCGCTTGATTCCGTACATGACTACGGAAGTAACCTTAAACCATCGACCGAATCCTCGATAGGAGAAATGCATGTCTGGACCATCAAACGGGCGCACCCCTCTTGTCGCTGGGGTGCTTGCAGCGATTCTCGCCTCGACTTGCTGTCTTGGGCCGTTGGTACTGATCGCACTGGGATTCAGCGGGGCCTGGATCGGCAACCTGACCGTGCTGGAACCTTACCGCCCGATCTTTATCGGCGGGGCGTTGATCGCGCTGTTTTTTGCCTACCGGCGAGTTTTTCGACCGCAACACGCTTGTAAGCCGGGCGAAACCTGCGCGATCCCTCAGGTACGCACCACCTACAAGCTGCTTTTTTGGGTGGTTGTGGCATTGACGCTGATCGCGCTCGGCTTCCCTTACATCCTTCCCTTGTTCTACTGATCAGGAGTAAACCATGAGAAAACTGCTTGCATCCTTAGCCCTCGCCACTCTCGTCGCCACACCTGTCTGGGCGGCCATGCAGACCATCACTCTGGCGGTACCGGGCATGGCCTGCGCCGCCTGCCCGATCACGGTGAAGAAGGCGTTGACCGCGGTCGATGGCGTGACCAAGGCTGAGGTGAGTTTGGAGAACCGCGAGGCCATCGTCACCTTCGACGATACCAAGACCAATGCCCTGGCGCTGAAAAAGGCGACCAAGGACGCTGGCTATCCGTCCAACATCTATCAATAGGAGGCCATTCTGATGGCAAATCCACTCAATCTGTTCACTCGGATCGGTGACAAAGCCGGGTCCGTCGGCGTGCTGATTTCTGCAATAGGCTGCGCCATGTGCTTTCCCGCCCTTGCTAGTCTGGGGGCCGCAATCGGTCTGGGCTTTTTGAGCCAGTGGGAAGGTCTGTTCATCACCACGCTGCTGCCCCTGTTTGCTGGACTGGCTCTGCTCGTTAACGCCCTTGGCTGGCTCAATCATCGGCAGTGGAAACGGACTGCGCTCGGCCTGATCGGTCCTACCCTGGTGCTGGCAGCGGTATTTTTTATGCGGGCTTACGGCTGGCGGAGCGGCTGGCTGCTTTATATCGGCCTGGCCCTCATGTTTGGTTTGTCGATATGGGATTTTGTGTCGCCCGCCAACCGCCATTGCGGGCCGGATTCCTGTCCGACTCCGCAGAAAAAATAATCCCGACAAGAGATCCATCTGAGGAATATCGCTATGACCAAACTAAAAATCATTGGCATGACCTGTGCCTCCTGCGTCGAGCATGTGAAAGATGCCTTGGAGAAGATTCCGGGCGTGCATCAGGCGGATGTTGCCTACGCCAGCGGGCAGGCTGAATTGAAGGCCGACAAGGGCGTAAGCCGAGAGCAAATGCAGGCCGCCGTCGAGGCCCTGGGGTATCGAGCGACGTTCGAAGACGCCACAACACCAGTCCGTCACGGCCTGCTCGACAAGGCTCGGAGCTGGCTGAGCGGTGGCACTGACGCCGGGAAAGAGGGTGACAGACTGCACGTTGCGGTCATCGGCAGCGGTGGCGCCGCCATGGCGGCCGCGCTCAAGGCGGTGGAAGGCGGTGCGCGCGTCACGCTGATCGAGCGCGGCATCATCGGCGGCACCTGCGTCAACGTGGGCTGCGTGCCCTCCAAGATCATGATTCGCGCCGCGCATGTGGCCCATCTGCGCCGCGAAAGCCCGTTCGACGCCGGGCTTTCTGCCATGACGCCGACCGTCCTGCGCGAACGTCTGCTCGTGCAGCAACAAGACCGTGTCGCCGAACTGCGCCACGCCAAGTACGAAAGCATCCTGGAGAGCACGCCGGACATCAGCGTGCTGCGCGGCACCGCCCGTTTCCAGGACGGCCACACGCTCAGCGTGGAACTGGCCGAGGGTGGCGAGCGCATCGTGGCCTTCGACCGCTGCCTGGTTGCCACCGGCGCAAGCGCGGCCGTTCCGCCGATTCCAGGGCTGAAAGACACGCCGTACTGGACCTCGGACCAGGCACTGGCGAGCGACACAATCCCTAAGCGGCTCGCCGTGATCGGCGCCTCCGTAGTGGCGGTGGAACTGGCGCAGGCCTTCGCCCGGCTGGGTAGCGAGGTCACGATCCTGGCACGCAGTGCGATGTTCTTCCACGAAGACCCGGCCATCGGCGCGGCGGTGACGGAGGCCTTCCGTATGGAGGGCATCGAAGTGCTGGAGCAAACGCAAGCCAGCCAGGTGTCCCACGCCAACGGCGAGTTCGTACTGGCCACCAACCATGGTGAGTTACGTGCCGACCAACTGCTCGTCGCCACCGGCCGCACGCCCAATACCCAGGGCCTGAACCTGGACGCGGCCGGCGTGCAGCTGGACGAGCGCGGTGGCATCCAGATCGACCAGGGCATGCGCACCAGCGCAGCGGATATCTATGCGGCCGGCGACTGCACCGACCAGCCGCAGTTCGTCTATGTGGCGGCAGCGGCTGGTACCCGCGCGGCAATCAACATGACCGGCGGCGAGGCCAAGCTCAATCTCGACGTCATGCCGGCCGTGGTGTTCACCGATCCGCAAGTGGCCACCGTCGGCTACAGCGAAGCCGAGGCGCAGCACGCCGGCCTCAAAACCGACAGCCGCACCTTGACCCTGGACAACGTGCCGCGCGCGCTGGCCAACTTCGACACGCGGGGTTTCATCAAGTTGGTCGCCGAAGCGGGCTCCGGCCGGCTGCTGGGCGTGCAGGCGGTGGCCCCGGAAGCGGGCGAACTGATCCAGACGGCGGTGCTCGCCATCCGTGCCCGGATGACAGTGCAGGAACTGGCTGACCAGTTGTTCCCCTATCTGACGATGGTCGAGGGGCTGAAGCTCGCCGCACAGACCTTTAACAAGGACGTCAAACAATTGTCCTGCTGCGCCGGGTAATGAGAGAGGGAGGTTGAAACATGAGCAACACGGCAGACGATCTCGGTAGGTGCGACAGCCTACGCAAGACATGGCAGGTGATCAGCATCTGGGGGCTGCCTGCCGTCGTGTCCAGACTGCTACTGGCTCTGGGGGCTACACCGTTGCTCCTCTGGCTACCTGAGCGCTTGGCTGGAAGGAAATATCTGGGCGCCCCAGTTTACGTTGAAGACCGGGAGTGTCGGTGATGAATTCCTACTCCATATCCAAATTGGCCGAGGACGCGGGCGTCAGTGTCCATATAGTCCGCGATTATGTGCTGCGCGGCTTGCTGCATCCCGCGCGGCGCACGGAAAGCGGTTACGGCATTTTCGATGAGCGGTCCCTGGCGCGGCTGTGCTTCGTGCGTGCCGCCTTCGAGTCCGGTATCGGACTCGACGAATTGACACGGCTCTGTCGAGCGCTCGATGCAGACGATAGTACCGATGTGATCGGGTGTATCGACCGCTTGCTTGGGCAAATCGCGACACGGCTGGCAGCTTTAGCCGCAGTGAAAACGGAGTTGGTCGGACTGACCCATCGCGCCGTCGAAGGTCACACCCATGCGTAATACCAACCAATTCGAATCAATCAAAATGCCCCGCTGGCGCGCCTACACATGGGGTGTGCTCGCCGCGCTCACTTGCCCCTGTCATTTGCCGGTGTTGGCATTGCTGCTTTCAGGGACTGCGGCCGGGGCCTTTGTCAGCGAACATTGGAGCCTTGCCGCGCTCGCACTGGCGGTTGTCTTCATCCTTTTCCTGAGAGCGGCACTGCGGGCCTTTCAGGAGCGGCGGTGACCAGCTCAGACACTGCGCGGTCTCCGCTACCGAATTGCGGCAGGCTCGGGAGCGTCGGGAATTTTTGCTGCACTACCAGCCGGAGGTCGATCTGTGCACCGGTGCGGAAGGGTTACTAGGTTTTCTTGGACGATGGAGGAACCCCATCATGAACGCAAACCACACCCCACCATCAATTGCTGCGAATGTTGCAAGGAAGGTTCCCTTGACACCGCGCTTATTCCAGAAGGTACCGAGTACGTCGTGCACTTCTTTGGCCTGGAGTGCTTTCAGCGTTCCAAGTCGCGCGTGGATGAGAGCGCGGCATCCGAGCCTGGCCATCCTTGCACACCAAAGGTCAGTACCCGTCACGACGGCTAAAACAGCAATGAAATGGGACAGGAACTATGGAAAACACGCTGTACATCACCAAAATCGTTGAAAGCCTCTCGTCTGCGAATAGCACTGATGATTTCGCGGACCTCTTCGTTGCTCTTCTTCGCCAGATTGCCTTGGGAAGTCCAGTTTCACGAGAGACGCTTGGAGCCGCGCTCAGTTGGTCTACCGAAAGAACCGCGGCGGCACTTGACCAGATACCCGGCACCGAGAACGACGAGGAGGGGAACATCGTCGGCTATGGCTTGACGCTGCGCAAGACGCCTCATGCTTTTGAAATCGATGGCCGACGCCTCTACACCTGGTGTGCACTGGACTCCTTGATGTTCCCCATGATAATTGGCAAGGAGGCGCGCGTGCTTTCGCGCTGCCCCGCGACAGGAGCGCCAGTGTCGCTCATCGTGACACCGGATCAAGTCAGTCATATTGAGCCTGCGGAAGCAGTGGTATCGCTGCTGCTGCCGGATGAATCGTCCGACATCCGCCGCTCCTTTTGCTGCCATGTGCATTTTTTCGCCTCTGCCGCTGTGGCCGACAAATGGATGTCGCAACACGGCGAGACGGCGATTGTTGTTAGTGTTGACGAAGCGTTTCGTCTGGGGCACGCGATCGGTTGCAAATTGTTAGATCCTGCCGGACCAGCCCCATCGTGAATGCCTACTCGTGGTCAGGTCGGATGCAAACGCCTGGTCAAATGGAGTGCAAATGGGTGGTCACGTCGATGCAATTACACAGTCCGCTGCGTACTGCTGTGCGCGCTAAAATTCCCCCGCCTCGTTTCACCTGGGTAACCGTCCGCTTCTGGCCGATTGCTGCCTGTCAGCAGGGGTATAGCTTCAAATTGTTAGAATTCCCTGGCAGGGCCTTGACCCAAAAGGCTGGGCGGGGTTTGGGAAACCGTACGCCAACTTATGCCATCCAATGCCAGTTATGCATTTATGTAATCGGATGTCGAGTGGCATCAGGGCCAGCAACCACGGGACTATCCTTCAAAATCCCCCATATACCCCTACATAATCGGGGTGCGATAGTTTTGGGTGCGCTTTGTTATGATTTGGCCTCATCGTTCTTTGCCAAGTTATTCATCATGTTGGGGATTAATCGCTCGATGAAGCCTGACATCATGGCAATCATGTAAAGTCCGTAGTGTTCAGGTGACTTCGCTATGAATGTGAAAGCTATTTCTGATTTTATAGCGAAGTATGAAAATATTGCTGCACTTATTGCAATTATTACACGAGAGCAACCGATCAGCCTGTTGGTTTGGTTCGTGGCGTCGAGGTCTATCTCTAGTCTGGAAAAGCCGAGAGAGATTGACAAAAGTCCTCCAAGGCCACCAGATAGAACAACGTAAAGCAGGGTTCGAACCTCACCTGGTCCGACTAGGCAAGCTACTATCAAGGTAATGACGGTAATGATCGACACAAATGAAAATGCGCTCACTGTGTAATCTAATCGTCCTACAAGGGTTTTTGTTTTTAATATTCTTTCTTCTGCGTGCTTAAGAAGTTTTTGTGCTTCTTCAAGATTGCCTACTGCGTTGGTGGTCATTGCTCGTGCAATTTGTTTGTTTACAGGTTCTGAGTCGTCGAGTTCTTCAGGTAGCCAAGAGTATAGTCTTCCAAGATCGACGGATATTTTCATATGCCTGGTTATTGTCTGTTCCCTGTTGGGATGGTCGTCATCTATATCAATTCTTATTGCACTTTTAGTTCTGTAGACTAAAAATTCAGGAAACTTTGCGTATATTTTTACGATTGGATTTCCGTCGTTATCTTTATCGCCTACGACGTAATCATAAGGTTTTTTATGATCAGATGTTCCGATTTGTTTTGCCTCTGGTTGTGTAGGGTATGGGGTTTGAACTGGTTCAACTGCTATGTTCATTATAGTAATGGCCTTGAGTGCTGACTCAAAGGTGGTAGATGGCATAATAATATCTTTTTGCCATGTCAAAAAGCTAGCTGGCGACGCCTTGAAAATTTAGGTTTGGTCGCCAATTCAGCGCCGGCTCGGGATGATCGAACGATGGAGTTTTTGGGACAAAATTTGGGCGAATCCGGGCCCGCGAAGTCCAATATCGGGCGTAGACGAGTCAGCGTTAGACCGGATTTTCAGTCCTGCTGCGACTGGCGGGCGGGTTTGAATTTACAGGCCGAAAGCGGCCTCCGAGCAAGCAGGAAGGGGTTAGAATCCTATCCAGGTGATTGGGTTTACCCAATGACCGCTTTCGGCTGTGGATTCAACCGGTCGATGCAACAGATTGGCTAAATCGTTCAGCGGGTGTTTCGTAGCCTAATGTTTTCCGAGGGCGGCTATTTAGCTGCCTTGCGACTTCATTGAGCGTGGCTTGCGAGTGATCCGCAAGGTCGGTTCCTTTCGGGAAGTACTGCCTTAACAACCCGTTGGTGTTCTCATTCGATCCCCGTTGCCAAGGACGATGAGGATCGCAGAAGTAAACCTTGATGTCGGTAGCCACCGTAAACCCTTTATCTTTACGGCTTTCAGCGCGGCGGATATTTGGGGGTTTTCAGACAGCAAAATCACTTCGGTACCGCGCACGCACAGCCGTTTGCACACCGGCTCATTGTTGAGCAGAGCCACCACAATATGGCCGTGGGACGGGCTCCAGCGAGCGGTCGACCACCGCCAGATCCCCGTCAAATATCCCCGCACCTTGCATGCTGTCGCCGCTGATCGAAGCCAAGTAAACATGCGGCGCCCGAATGTTCAGGACTTCATCCAGCGAGATCTGCTGTTCGATGTGATCCGCCGCCGGCGACGGAAACCCGGCCGGGATTTTGAACAGGCACAACGGCAGCGGCACGCCACCTTGGAGCAGTTGGCCATAGATGGAAAAACTCATAACGCACGACTTCAGTTAACTGTACGGATGTACAGTTAACTGCGCTCCGTGCTTGCGGTCAATTTTATCTGTGTTTGGCAGACCAACGGACGGACACATCTTTTTTATAGGAGTGCTATGACCAAGACGGAAAATGGCTGATTGATAGCGTAGACATACTGCAAATAAGAAACTATTGTACGTGCAAAATAAGCATCTACTACAAAATGGTAAGTATATGAGTGGGTATTTAACAGCTTGTCATGTTTTTAATTTTTCTGAGTCGTACGCATATGCTGACAAGGTGCGAAAAGCAATTTTTGAAAATGACTTTCCGGTTGATCCATTAGATGTTGCCAATAATTTGGAAGTGCAAGCCGCGAAACCTCAGCAGAGAACTATTTTACACGATTACATTGATTATGTAATTCGTGAAGACTTGAGTTTTTATTTTAGCAGCAGTGGGTGGGAGTATGAAGATGTAACTCCTGTGTTTGCCATGCTGGATTCGCATGGCATTCACTATATGACATTAGAGGAATATGTAGCGGAACAATATCGCGACGATGAGACGGGAGAAACGGTAGCAGTCACAAATGATCTTATGGATAAGATGAAATTTCAGTACCTTAGTGAGTATTTAGAAGATATCGCTATGGACGGCCTATCTTCTCTATTGGTGACAGAAGTTTTTACATTGCTTTTTGCTGATCGTGAAGCAATGAAAGCTTTTAATCTCAGGATAGCTGATAGCCTGGAAGAGCGAACGCCTCGATGCACGTACTGGCCGAAATGGCTAGAGCGGGCGTTATTTTGTAGAGAAAAAGGTCTATGTGCAATTTGTAAGACGGATTTAACATCTTTGTTCCATACCTATGGAAAACTGGCTATTGACCATATAGTTCCTATCGCCCTCAAAGGGGTGAATGACCCTACCAATTTGCAAATTCTTTGCGGAAAGTGCAATGGTGAAAAAAGTGGAATAACAGTGGTTACGTCAAATTCTATGCCAGTATTTTGGTAGGTATTTTCCTAAAAATCATACGTCTATACATTTTGGCGTCGACCTTATGGCGCCAAAATGCTAAGCCGCAGACCTTTAACTGTTGCGAGTTTCCTCGCGTGCAGGGGCACCGCCGGACTCTGAATTGACATACATTTTCAATAGATCAAAAAACCGCTGAGATTCGGTGGGTAACGACGACTGCGCACAAATTCCATCATAATAAACACCGACGGCCTCACGTGCCGTTTCCAGGCTGGAAGACTTTGTGTATTCATTTTTTAAAAGTTCGGAAAACTTTGCGCGACTCATTTTCATTTCCACCTCGTTGTAGGCGAGACGCACAATTGTGGTTAATGAGTTTGTAAGTTCAAAGTTAAAGTAAATCGAAAACAGCGCAAAGAGTCCGCTCATTTCAGCCGTAATTACTCGGAAGTCTGCGTAAGCTGAGTGTGCTTGTTCCATATACTCTTGGTGCTTATCCCAATACATTTTGTGCGCGGCACTGTTTTCTTCATCTTTCGTAATGCCGGCCGCAGCAAGCGCTAACTCCCGCTCAGAAATCAGCATTTGATATCTTTTAACTAAATTTATAACTTTCGCTACGTCGGTTACAGATTTTTTGAATGTCTCAATTTTTAATTTTGATTCTTCACGTGCCCAAAGGTGCGCTTGTTGCTCTTGCCATAATGTAAGTTTGTAATTCTCAAACTGCTTGGCATGTTCACCTTTGACTGATTCGATTTTATCGGTAATTGCTTCTATGTCTTCCTTGGTAGCTAGATTTTTTCCTTTCTCTCTTGAGTAGCTAGTTAAGTAATACTGTGCGATCAAAAGTATTGCACCACCACTCACAATACTCATAAATTGAGTCAACTGTTCCGAAGCCATCCAACTATCCTCTAAATTACAAATTGCCGTGATCGTATGGCAAATGCCGAAGCAGAAAATTAAAACACGGACCGCTTTGGGCCGATTGCTGCCCGACACAACAGACTGCAATCGGCCAATAGCGATTACTGAATCACAGGATTATCGTTACGAGTTGCTTGTGCAAAGACCTCAGCATTGTACTTTCTCAAACAGTATAGAGGCCGCTCGACCGCCAAACGTAACAGAGCTATCTGCCGTGAGGTCCGCTTCAATAGTCTTGCTTCGAAGCATTCCTTGCGTGCCAGATCCTTAACACCCCATCATCGGCTCTTAACCCAACAAGGACGGACTTGACTCCGGTTGAAGGGTTGTAGGCACGCGATGACCTGTACTTACAAAGTGTCACTGTGAAAACAAGTTGCCGGTTGAGAGTGGACAATGTCGCAGCAAGCCAATCGGGCGACGCCCATAAAATCTCACCATCTTCATGGTGGTGATAACGAGGTTGATCGGGATCGGGTTTCCAACTGCCCCAAACTTGGCTTCTTAGAGCTAGATGTCCACCTGTCGTATACCAGTTACCGCTGTATGGTTCATTTACCAACTCCAAGAAATTCGTGAGATCGACTCCAAGACGCGGTCTTCCTCCCGGACCCTCAGCGGCGATTTCGTCGCTAACGTCGATCCCGAGGCCATGGGTTACAGGTGACCACACTAATGGAGTGAAAGGGTTCTCCTGACGATAATGGTCCTCATACCCATCATTCCAAAATTGAGGCAGCCAAAAATCGTGGCTCGGCCGCTTGGCGAATGCCATGCAGCGCCCTATGGCTCCCTTTCGCTCCGTCAGCGCCGAAGTGATGCTAACTGTCACCCCGTCAGGCGATGACCAGCGGCCATACAGTGGAAACGGCGAGTCAGTGGCAACGCCCATGAAGCCCAATTTCTGCAGCACAGTTTCTTGATTCTGCAGCATTTCCTGTCGGGCGACACTTTCACCTAACAGATCTTCCTTCGCCTGTTGAGGAACGGGATCCTTCTGGTCAGACAGCCACGAACCGTCGTCGAATGTGACGTCATAGCGATCCCGCCACTGCCTCCAAGGTGAACCGACGCCGGTTTCATAGCTCCGGACGACCACCGGCAGAGTTTCTGAAAGGCTGGTGGCGGCGTTAAGCAATGCGTGTCTTTGAACGTGCTCCCTGTAGCTCTCATATCGATCTGCCCGGTCCCACTCGTGCCGCTCATGGCCTGGGAAGTAATTCATCGAGGTAGCCTCCGGCCATCGGCGCGTAATCTCAGTCGCGATAGCATCTTCGACCGTTGCCTGCGCGACATTGAATAGGGAAGCGAGGGTGCTGATCTCGTGCTTTTTAAACTCGTAATCGAAGCGAAAACCTGATGTTGGCTTCGCAGCATGCGGGTAGGTATCGCTGGTGATAACGCCGCACGATGGCTGGTCGATCTCCCCGAGCAACGTCTGTAAATCCGTGTCGCGCTCTCCTTCACTATTAATATGTCTTAAACATCTGGCGACGTGGACTTTGTCTATGACGTGCAGGTCGCTTCGTTGAGCAAGAGCCAATAGCTTGGGTTTAAGAGGCCCCATTGTCTGTCCGTGCTTTAACGCGGCCCGCGCTAGGCCCATTAGTAACCACTGCTGTGAGTTTTGGAACGAAAGGTTCCGCTCTGTCGATACTAAGGCTGCGACTTCTCTTTGGTCGAAGCGATCAAGCAATAGACCAAGTTCTTCGTTGAGTCCGAGTTCGCAAAGTGTGTTCAGGCCTCTGGCGACCGTCCAGCGGGCGTAGGCATCTTCACTGCCGAGAAGATGCCAGATGACGTCAGAGATGAACTCCCCCTCGCTCCCCTCGATTGCTTGTTCAGGACGGAATGGTCCCTCTCCAATCTCGTCGGCAATGCGAGCAGTCGGCCCGGACAGTAGCCGCTCCATCGCTTCGAGACCGGCTTGGCCCGATGTTACCTCACATAACGCGGTAGCCAATTGGAGCCACTCATCACCATCGAGCTCGACTTCATCCGCGGCCACCTTGCGGAGGACGAGACGCAATACAAAGCTCTTATCTCTGGAGAAATCCGCTAGTTTAAGGATGTCGCGCGCGACTGCCGGGAACCGACTTTCGAACAGTTCCGCACTCTTGCACTCGAAGAGTCGTTCAACTAGCGTTTTTGCCATAGACACAAGGTGCGAAGATGAGCTGCTCCAGGCGGCAAAACATTCAGTGAGTATTTCCAGCGACTGAGTGAGACTCAACTCGGCGGTATTACAGATCGCGAACAAAAAAGCCAAACGTCTATCATATGGGCAGACGGCACGTAGTCCGGCGATAAAGCGCTGTCGAGCAGTGTAGGGAAGTCTGTCGTTCGCCGAGATAGTTTTTAGAGTGATGTCGATCGAACTTGACGAGGACGAATCGCAGTCCGAGATCAACGTCGCAATAATGCTGTCTATCTCCTCCTCGCTTGGATTCGGATTTTCAGTGGTCAGGAAGCTTGGCGATGAGTTGTTTCGACGATTGATCTCATCCTGCTTGCGTTTAGCTTCTGCCCTGAGCCGTTCAATTTCCTTTCGCTCTTCGATAGTGATTACGTTTGGGTACTGATCCCCCATTTCGAGGAGGCTCTCCCACTGTGAAGGCCAACCACCGAATGGAAATTCCATTCGCAGCTTTGCGAAAATAGCTAGAAAAATCGGCCTCTGATCCGTGGGCCTGGACCGTCTCAATACGTCGGAGACCCCGTCTCCAAAACGCCAGTCCCACCAACCATGATCTTCAAGAATCGTCAGGAAAAAGGCTGCACGGCGTGGATCGAGATCTCCATTCTTGGCAAGAAAGCATGCAACCTGTGGCAATCCGTAAGACAGGTCCGCGACGTCCTGATCGTGCCAACGCACGAGCTTGGCTATTGCCGGAAGCCCTACGGACTTGGCTGCGGCACGCGCAAACGACGTCCACCCGAACTTTGTTGGCTCGTTCCGCACAATAGTCTGACAAAGGTTCATCAGTCGCTGGGCCAATGCAGGCTTCAGAAAACCGCCTTGCTGAACACTCGCAAAATGAAGGAGTGAGTAGATTTGCTCGTAGCTTTCTCCACCCAACTGATCTAACTGGGCCAGACCTTGCCGGTAGTATTCACGGGCCTCATCTACGCTCATGGGTGCAAGAGACGCCGCGAGTTCCACGTAGGAATCGCCGCGCTGTCCAATGTTGTCATCCTGACGGATCTGTTCCGCGACATGCTGCGCAAATTCGCCTGCGAGCTCATGAAGGGGGAGCCTAAAAACGAGCTGACCCAACACGTCGATCTTCTGCTCGATAAGAAACTGGCCGCCGGAAATTAGACTGATCAATGTCGTGGCGTGCTCGACGGAAATATCGGGCGCATGGCTCAGCAGAATGCGGACACAGCCAAATCCAGCGGTGCGGACAAGCGAATCAGCTGCGCTTTCAGACCTCCGATGAATACCTTGCCGCGAATGTTTGCGCCATGAATTGAGGAAGTCGGTGACGCTCGTGCCTGAGAGGTACTTGCGTGAGAGGGCGGCCTGCTCGAATGGCCAAATCAGCTCGCGCACAAGCTCGATGCCTTCGCTGATGTCCTCACATTCTCGGTCGCTGAATCTCGCCGTAAGCTGCTTCTTACCGCCCCTCTCGCTAGCGCCGCTGGAAGCGGGTTCGCGAAGCTCCTTTAGGAATGTCAGCAACTCTTTCCGGGTCGAGATAGCTTTTGCCTTCTTGGTAATCCTCACTTCCTTCGGAAGCAGGTCATGATAGGCGAGCGGCCTTCCGGCGGACCAGGCGCGAACACAGGCGCGTAGGATCGAGGTCCAAGCTCTCGAGCGACCGTAACGATCGCTGTACTCGTACGCAGAAGGACGGGTCATCGGCGAATGGCGGATGAGTGCAGCCGCTGCGGCTCGCGAATTGTGAAAGAGCAAAGTCAAAGCCGCGTTCGCAATGTCGCCGCTGTTTCTTCGTTCAGGCTTGAGTGAGAATTCCTCGTCCGCGTCATCTTCAAAGGACACGGAGGTACCAATCGACCTCGCTAGCTGCCTCACCTGTTTACTATTGAGATATCGGGGGCGCGACAGGAGCTCAAGCTTGAGCGCCCGCGACGTGCATTCGCCGCTTGCGGCAAACAACACAAAATCCGTGAGTATCGACGTGCTGTTTACCTGGTCGAACAGCTCTAGCAATTGCAGAAGCTTCTCGCTTGCCGACAGCGAAAAGCGCTCATTCCAGCGGGCGAGGTTGCAATCAACAGTGCCGAACTCGCCTTCGACAACACGCTGGAATAGCACCGATGCATAGTCTTCGACACCTGGACCGACGAGGTTGCCATTTGTCTCATCATGCGGCTGCGCGATATGCCAGTTGATCCAGCGAACCGTGCTCTCACACTGTATTTGCGCTTCTTCGGCGTCATCCGCAAAACGATGCGCTACCGTCAGTCGTGCACTTCGGGCACCACGCCATCCGGAGCGATCCGCGAAGAGGCGACGATAGGAATCAGAGTCTCCTAGTACAATTGCAAGTGCGGGCGATCTGCGGATGAACCCGTCGCCTCGCATGTTGGCCGTTGCAGCTTGCCCCAGCCGCATGCTGAGGCCAAGCACCCGGTCAAAATCATCTTCTGCAACCGCCAGTCGGAAGGCCGCGCGAAGCCGGGTGAGTGTTAGCCTGCGGCGGCCGAACTCTGACTGCACCGTTGTCGGGAAACTAGTTGAATCGGCGAGCGCGAACGCTCGGTTGCTATCTTTAATAACGACTAGAAAGTGTGGCAGAGCTTCAGCGGCGTAACCCGAAGTCGACTGTGAAGACAGAAGGCGGTCAGCAATTGCACGTTGAGCCTCCGCTCGCTCGGAAAATGTCTCTCGTACATATGTTTCCGTGGGTTCGTCTCTGAAGATCGCACCATGCGGGGTAATCTCGAGCATTGGAGCCAAATCAGATGCAGCAGTATTCACTTGAGCCACAGACCATCCGAGCGAGTTTGCCAGCTCTTCGAGAGGAATAGGTGGAGGTAGAAGTGACAGCGCGACGAAAAATTCTGTTACCTCTGAATCTGCCCATCCCTGAATGTGGAGATCCGAGACGATTTTGTCGCAACGTTGGGCGATAATTTCTGGGACTGTGATCAGGGCGGTCGAAGTTTCCCTGACGACATTTGTATCCCAGGTTTGAACAAGATAGTCGAGGACTCGAGCATTCCGGCCGGATCTCGCAATGGCGGAGACAATTTCCACGCGGGAAGCAACTGGCTTGCGATCCCTCAGAAATTCTCGGGCCTCCGAATTGGTAAATGGCCCTAGTTCGACCTCTTTCACCGAAGCGCGGCCAATGACCTTTTGCTTACGGTGCGTGCGCGCCGTTAGCAGCAACTTAACGCCGCCGATAGGGTCTTCGTCTATGGCTGAAAGTAAATGATTCGGAAATGACTTTTCGTGGCGGTAGTCGGCTTCGAGCTGTGCGTTATCCGCTGCATCGATGATGATTAGCAAACCGAGCTTTTTCGATTGAGTTTGGATCGCTTTCGCTGCTTGTTCGAATCGTTTGCACGCTGCCTTGACGATTTTGCGACTGTCATCTCCGCCTGGAAGCATCGGATCACATAGTGTCCGCGAGGCAAGCTCATTGACGATCTGCACAAGCCCGATTTTTGGGAGGTGCCGGGCATGATTGTCTGAACGGTACGAACCACCACCGAAGCAGTCAAAAACGACAATCTCAAATTCGCTTGCCATCACTTCGGCAAGACTTTGGACAAATACGGTTTTGCCCACTCCACCCTCTGCGTGGACGAGGACAGGCAACTCTGACGTCTTTATTAGATTACTGGTCGCCGAAAGTTCAGCTCGTTCGACTACCGCACCCACGTCGATAAAACGGGGCTCAGCTGGAAGAAGGTCCTCTGCCTCACAATCAAGTGCATCCAAGACATCTTCGCGGTGGATCAGATTCTTTCCCTGACCGCTTGGCCCCGCCTTTTTTAGTACAAGATCCTGGAGTCCCAGAAGCCGGAGCCGGGCCTCTGAATCTGCGCCAGCTGACCAATCGGTGAGCGTTCGCTTGAGTGCGTTTTCTTGACCTGCAAGGCTCTTTTCTCCGGCTCGAAAAACTATCCTCGAGAAGAGTCGGCTAGCGTCCAATAGTCCGCGATTGGCGCACCACGTCTTGAGGTTTCGAGCTTGAGTGGATGCGCCGGGATATGTAGGCTTTGTTCCCTTAATGAGCGCCTGTATTGCGTCCCAAAGACTTTCCGTGAAATCTGAGTTCGTGACGAAAATGAACGATACTTTTTTGTCGACGTCGGTTGCTGGAAACTCTTTTTCGTAGCCGAGAATCGTGTCGGAAAATTTTTCGATTGTCTTTCTTAGATAAGCCGCTGTGACAGCCTCGTTGCGAAGCTTGTATTTGAATTGAACGGTCTCGAGTCGCTCGCAGTCCTGAAAATTGTCCCCGCGACCATAATAGAGAACAAGGTCAGCAACCTCTTCGGCTCCTGCTCCAGGGCTCGCAACCTCGGTAGATGAAATTCCCTCTACGGCGATAGCAAATAGATCGTCATTCGGAAAGACCAGCTGCAACGCCCTCCTTGCAGCCCACCGCTCGTGGAAGGTGTGTCCTGCGCGGGATGCGCGGGCGGTGTCGATGACGGTAGCGTTTTTCGGCATTATTGTCGTTGCGTCCTTGTCCCAACAGCTTTGGATTTCACCAACTATATGTGAGTCAGCTATAGCTGTCCGCTTTCAGTCGATGCGGGTAGACAAATCGAGGAATCGGTCAGCGCCCCTTGCGATTGTCAAACGCCAGATGCTTACTGAGTCCGAGCCCACCACCGAAACGTCTAGAGAACACACCCATGAGCGATGATTTTATCCGTCTTTACGACGTTCCACTCTCTGACAAGGAGGGGGTACTCATCGGCAGGATCATTGCTCTATGGGGGGCGCTTGAGTCCGAGGTGTTTGTGCAAACCCTTGCAACTTTCGATGTGCAAGACGTCGAGAAGTTACCAAATGCAATGAACAACCTCAGCTTCGTCAAGGTACTAGAGTTGTGGAAAGCTCGGGTTGCCGACGTAGCAGAGGGTGAGCGTGCAATAGTGTTGAAGCAGCAGTTCGCCAGAATCACCCACCTGCATGATTCTAGAAACGCGCTGATTCATGGCATGTGGACGTGGTCTATGGCCGAACCTGAGAAAATAAGCACCACGCGTGTGTCTAAAAAGCAGATCATAACCATGCACTTCCCAGCAGGAAGCTTGGCAGACTTCCACAACGAGCTTGGCGTTATCAACTTCAAAATAAGATATCCGGGCGGAGTCGAGGATCACGCACGCGATAGAGCGGAGAACGGTGGCTTCATAAGTCGCAGGGCGCTGTGCATGCTCACCGACAGTCCTGCTGCCGATGACTGGCTCCCACGCCTTAGATTGCAGATAGACAAACCCGACTGACATTTGTCCTGCTACGCTTCCGATTTCCTCGAACGGAGTCGAAGCCATGTCCGCCCCTAAATACTCTCTGTCTGACATCCTTGAACGTCTGTACAACAATCAGCTGGCATTGGAAGCGGCCATCATGGAGCTGACGCTGCTGGTCGAAAGCCAAGGCCATGCCGAGACCGGTGGGAACATTCGTGGCGCTCTGCAGGCCATTGGCAACAACGAGGGGCACATCCGCCAGGGCCTGGCCAAGCTAATGCTTCAGCACCGCGGTGACGCTTGAGCATCCTAATTCCATCATCAGCAGGACGCCTCATGATAGAAACTGATATCCCGGACGACATCATAATCAGAAGGTATTTAACGCCCTTCAAATTCGAGTACCTCATAAAAAATAAGTCTCTCTACATGGCCAGTTACTCCAGTTTTTCAGACCAGCTCGAAGGGGGGATAACCGCTGCGGATTATATTCGTAACTCAAACGAGCCAGATCTGTTAAGTGCTGCTGACGATATCCTAGGGCGCATAGGCGACAGGGATGGGTATGAAGAGAGAAGGCGGCGGTCCGCAGAGCTAGTCTCAGAACTCCGCGCGAGAAAGTTTGAGACCATATTCGGGCAGGAGTCTCGCGACAACTATGAAGCGTATTTGAAGAACGCTAGAAACTGGCTCTATGCCTGTTGCTTGCATACCTACGATTACGAGTGTCATGCAATGTGGGAGATCTACGGAAAGGAAAAGCACCCATACCGTGGATCATTATTTGATCTGCCGGAAGGTTCTGGCTTTTGCATAGAAACCACTGTTGCGAGGCTTAAAGAGAATGTTCTTCTGCTTGAAGGACATAAATTCGCACTATCGATGGTCGACTATATTAACCACTCTGACGCATCAGCTACGGAAAACCCACTGCATCAGTTCACCAGGAAAGCTCGGCATTTCGAGTTTGAAAAGGAGGTGAGGCTAATCGCTTGGCCCACTAGCGAAGACATTGTCTTCAGTTACAAGTTTGAGCAATCAAGTGTCAACGACGTTGGCCAGGTGAGTCCAAATATCAAGGACATGAACAGGTTCATCTCAAGGATCATTTTCTCTCCGGGAATGCCTGATGACTGCGTCGAGGCGGTTACGCAGGTCTGTCGTGCCCAAGGCCTGATTTGTAACATGGACAAATCAGCTCTGGATGAGAAACCTATGTTGGATGTATACGGATACCTGGCAGCATACCCAAAGCCCTGAGGCGGTACGCGGCAGCCCGTATGCCATATTCATGGGGTTAAAGGCGACGTTGTTATCGGCTTTGGCCTGCTGGAAGGTATTCCTCTGCAGGCGGCTAATCACAGGCTGGATCACGCTGCAATCACCAGCAACGTAACGTCTGCTCGTTGATCCTGGCTGCACTGATGGTAGCTACAGCCGGCCCTGATGGTGGATGATTATCTATCGCCATGAGTGTCTGTGGGGCCAATCAACGTGGTCACCAGCAGTACTCCGTGGTGTCGCCAATCACTGAGGCGCCCTAGTGAAGCTGAGCGATCGTTCGTCAGGGTGCACTTAAAATGTAGACACAATCTTGTTATGATGCAGGCAATTCAGATATCGTACGCTTTATCTCTTTTTCGAGTTTTTTCTATTTTTAGTTTTTACGGTAGCTAAGTATCTTGTCTCGTCGCAATTGGTGTAGATACTTTAGGTAAATATTTTTTTCATTGAATTTATTTCTAAATTATTGGTCGGAACTTAAAGCCATGATGATAGATGAAAATACATCTCAATTAAATAAGGCAGCAGAACTTCGTCGTAAAAAGCTGCGTGGCAATGTCGGAAAGGCTGTCGTAGATTATGCTATGATCGAAGACGGCGATAAAGTTATGGTGTGCGTAAGTGGTGGAAAAGACTCCTTTGTAATGTTGGATGCGCTGCTACACCTCCAGCGCGTTGCGCAAATAAAATTTAGCGTTGTAGCTGTAAATCTTGATCAGAAACAGCCCGGTTTTCCTGAGCATGTTTTGCCTGAATATTTTGAGAGTAAAGGGATTGATTATTATATAATCGACAAAGATACTTATTCGGTCGTCAAGCAAAAAATTCCTGAAGGTAAGACTACCTGCTCTCTTTGTTCTAGACTCAGAAGAGGTACGCTTTATAGTTTCGCTGAGGAAATAGGAGCTACCAAATTGGCGCTTGGGCATCATATGGATGATATGGTAGAGACCTTGTTTCTCAACATGTTTTTCCAAGCGCAGATGAAAGGTATGCCGCCTAAACTTCTCAGCGACGATAAGAGAAATATCGTTATTCGACCGCTCGCCTATTGCCGAGAAAAAGATATAGCGAAGGTTGCTACTGATAGCGCGTATCCGATAATTCCATGTAATCTCTGCGGCTCACAAGAGAATCTCCAAAGGAAGAAAATAAAATCGATGATTGCGGAATGGGACTCGGTAAATCCCGGGTGCGTGGAAAACATTTTTCACAGCTTACAAAGCGTAACCCCTTCCCAGATGGCCGATCGCAGTCTGTTCGACTTTGTAAATCTGTCTATTGACAGAACGGAAGACCGGCCGCCCTACAAGTTTGAGGACGCGGCGGTTTCTTCTTCCCGAGTCGAAAACTGGATAGACGTCGTCCAGGTTTTGTAAAGGTTCAACGTCGATTTGTGTGAGGAAAGGAAGGTTTTGGAGGTCGCGAAACCAATAAATTTACAATATTGACTTTTTTTGTAAAGATTGTTTGTGTACAAAATCGAGTAACATCAGAGGGTTACGAGCATGAGTGTACTGTTTACTGGGGTATCCTTGAGTTATAAGGCAAGGACAGCTACACCATGCTTGATGTGCTGATGCACTTGCAGAAGGTCGCGCCGATCAAGTTCGAGATCGTGGCCGTGAACATGGATCAGAAACAGCCGGGTTTTCCCGAGCATGTGCTGCCGGCCTACCTCAAGGAATTGGGTGTCGAGTATCACATCGTCGAGAAAGACACTTACTCGGTGGTCAAGGAGCTGATTCCGGAAGGCAAGACCACCTGCTCCCTGTGCTCACGCCTGCGTCGCGGCACGCTCTACACCTTCGCCGACGAAATCGGCGCGACCAAGATGGCTTTGGGGCATCACCGCGACGACATCGTCGAAACGTTCTTCCTGAACATGTTCTTCAACGGCTCGCTGAAGGCCATGCCGCCGAAGTTGCGTGCCGATGACGGGCGTAACGTGGTGATCCGCCCCCTGGCCTACTGCAACGAAAAAGACATCCAGGCCTACTCGGACCTTAAGCAATTCCCGATCATCCCTTGCAACCTCTGCGGCTCCCAGGAAAACCTGCAGCGCCAAGTGGTCAAGGAAATGCTGCAGGACTGGGAGCGCAAGACCCCGGGCCGTACCGAAAGCATTTTCCGCAGCCTGCAGAACGTGATCCCGTCGCAATTGGCGGACCGCAACCTGTTCGATTTCACCAGCCTGAAGATCGACGAATCCGCCGCTTCGCGCTTCGTCAACGTGGTCAACCTCTAAACACGATCACTGTGGGTGCCAGCCTGCTGGCGCCCACAGGTGTTGTTTCAAGGGGGGCCGTTTATTTTTCAATCCTCAGGAGAGGGCATGCGCGACTACAAGTGGCTGAACGAATACTGCTTGAACCGCTTCGGTTCGGCGGCTGAACTGGAAGCCCATCTGCCCGTTCCCAAGACTGCAGCACAACTGCGTGACATCACCGACGATCGTTACTTGTCGACCATGGCACTGCGCGTATTCCGCGCCGGGCTCAAGCACAGCCTGGTGGACGCCAAGTGGCCGGCTTTCGAAGAAGTGTTCTTCAAATTTGACCCGGAAAAAGTCGTGCTGATGAGCGCCGAACACCTGGAGCGGCTGATGCAGGACACGCGGATCATCCGCCATCTGGGCAAGCTCAAGAGCGTACCGCGCAATGCGCAGTTCGTGCTGGACGTGGCCCATGAGCAGGGCAGCTTCGGGGCGATGATCGCCGATTGGCCGGTGACCGACATCGTCGGCTTGTGGACTTTGCTGAAAAAACGCGGTCATCAATTGGGCGGCTTGTCGGCGCCACGATTCTTGCGCATGGTCGGCAAGGATACGTTTGTGCCGAGCTATGACGTGGTGGCGGCATTGAATGCGCAGCAGATTGTCGACAAGGTGCCGAGCAGTCTGCGCGACCTGGCATTGGTGCAGGACGTGTTCAACCAGTGGCATGAAGAAAGTGGCGGGCGGCCGATGAGCCAGATTTCGATGATGCTGGCCTACACCGTCAACCATTAGGACCGAGTTGCCCCGTTCGCTGGCAAGCCAGCTCCTACAAAAACACCAGACCTGTAGGAGCTGGCTTGCCAGCGAAGGCGTCGGATCAGGCGACGGAGATCTCGCCTTCGCCAGCCAATTTGCGGTTCAATTGATATCGCCACCGCACATACAACAGTGCCGAACAGAACACCGCCAAACTCGCGGCCATCTCCAGCACGCCGAAGATCTGGCGATTCGGGTCATAAGCAGCCAATGCGCCCTTGATGAAATACAGGTTCACCACAAAGCACATCCACGAATGCCCGCGGGCATTGCCGACTATCATCCCCGGCGCGAGCAGTAACAACGGCACCAGCTCAATCAGCAAAATCACCCACGGCCGTGCTCCGTGCAGGTCGGCGACCATCAGGTAGTAAACGCACAGCAACCCCACCAGGCCGAAAAAACACAACAGGCTGATAACGCGCATGGCCCGAACCCGTGGTTCAAGCCATTCGATAGCGGGCAGGACCTTCGGTTTCTTGGCCACCCTTAACCCTCCAGTTTCTGAGCTGTCTTGGCCAAGCGCATGCCCAAGGCCCGGCACAGTGCAACTTCATGGGCATCCAGCCCGCTTTTGCCATCGGCCCCGGCGTGATGGCTGGCGCCGTACGGCGTGCCGCCGCCCTGGGTTTCCAGCAATGCCGACTCGCTGTAGGGCAGGCCGGTGATCAACATGCCGTGGTGCAACAGCGGCAGCATCATCGACAGCAGGGTGGTTTCCTGCCCGCCATGCAGGCTCGCGGTGGAGGTGAACACACCGGCGGGTTTGCCCACCAGGGCGCCGGTCAGCCACAAGTTGCTGGTGCCGTCGAGAAAGTACTTGAGTGGCGCCGCCATGTTGCCGAAGCGGGTCGGACTGCCCAGCGCCAGGCCGGCGCAGTTCTTCAGGTCATCGAGGCTGGCATAGAGCGCGCCTTCATCCGGGATATCCGGCGCGACGGCTTCGCACTCGGTGGAAATCGCCGGTACCGTGCGCAATCGGGCTTCAAGGCCGGCCTGTTCGACACCGCGGGCAATTTGCCGGGCCATTTCGTTGGTCGAACCGCTGCGGCTGTAATACAGCACCAGAATGTACGGCGCAGTCACGGCAACAACTCCAGGATTTGCTCTGGCGGACGGCCGATGATGGCCTTGTCGCCGACTTCGAGGATCGGTCGCTCCATCAGTTTCGGATGGGCGGCGATGGCGGCGATCAATTGCGCCTCGCTCAGGCTGCTGTCGGCCAGGGCGAGGGTCTTGTATTCGTCTTCGCCGGTGCGCAACAGTTGCCGTGCACTGATCCCGAGTTTGCCCAGCAGGCTCTGGATTTGCGCGGCGTCCAGCGGCGTTTCCAGGTAGCGGACCACCGTCGGGGCCAGGCCGCGGGCTTCCAGCAGTTCGAGCGCACCGCGGGATTTCGAGCAGCGCGGGTTGTGATAAAGCGTCAGATCGGTCATGAGCGGGTCGCATCTTGCGTAAGGTGGGGGCTATTCTAACTGGGCAGCGCGTAATCCTGAACCTTGCCGGGCGATGGGTCGCAGGCGCTTTCAATTTTTGACAAGGAACACGACATGACTAGGCGACTGGCAGCGGCATTGACGATTATCGGGGCGTTGATGCTGGGGGGCTGCGGTAACGACTACGGGATCGATCAAAACGGACAGAAGGTCGCCGCCGAGCGCCTGGATGGAAAATGGCTGGTGATCAACTATTGGGCAGAATGGTGCAGCCCGTGCCGTACCGAGATTCCGGAATTGAACGCGTTGGCCGACCAGCTCAAGGACAAGAAGATCGGCGTGTTCGGGGTCAACTTTGACAACGTGCAGGGCGAAGAGCTGAAAAGTGCCAGCGAGAAACTCGGAATCAAGTTCACCGTGCTGGCGCAGGACCCTTCCGAGTTATTCGAATTGCCGCGCAGTGAAGCACTGCCGGTGACCTACATCATCGATAACAAGGGCAAGGTGCGCGAACAGTTGATGGGCGAGCAGACGGCGGCGGGGGTGGTGGCGAAGCTGGAGGCGTTGCAGGCTAAAAACTGATCGCGGGGCTGCTGATCGTTCCCACGCTCTGCGTGGGAACGCCGCCCGGGACGCTCCGCGTCCCTGTGACGCAGAGCGTCACTTGATGCATTCCCACGCAGAGCGTGGGAACGATCAGGTAGAGGAGATCAACCCTCTTCCAGCCACCAGCGCAACGGCTTGCCTTCAGCTGGCCAGAAGCGCATCTGGTCGATCGACGAGACGTCCCAGCGCTGCACGCTTTCCAGCGCCTGGAGGAAGCGTTTTTCCTGCTCCATCAGTGCCGGCGCACAGAGCTTGCGAGTGCTGCCGATCTTGCCGAAGCTCAGCTTGTCGCCTTCCAGTGTGTACGGCGCAAACCAGTGGTTGCAACCGCCGCTACCGTAGGCGCGACCGTCTTCACCCAGGGTAATGGTCAGGTGGCTGTAGTCCATCAACGGCCGTTCGCCGATCCACTCCAGGATATAGCTGCGATTTTGCTGCAGTTGCACCGGCTCGGCGGCGCAGCCCAGCAGGCTTGCACCGGCCATCGCAGTCAGGGCGAGGCGTTTCATCACGCAGGCTCCTGGCATTTGGGGCACAGGTGTTTCTCGCCAACGGTGGTCCAGCCCAACTCGGCAATCCGCGCGGTGGCAGCAGGCTTTTCGGCCTTGTTGCCGAGCTTGGCGTCAACGGCGAATTCGAAACTCAGCTCCTTGGCGCAGCTGTCGCAGTTCACCTGCCAGGTATGGATCGCCAGTTCGCCGAACACTGGACCACTGGCCACCGCGACCCATTGCCCTGGCGGGTTGATCAGGTGGCGAACCGTTTCGACGGTCAGGCGCATGGACAGGTCCTTGGCGCCCTTGAGGGTCACGACCAGCACGTCGTTATTACGAATCGAGCCGCCGTTGCCGGTGACTTGATAACGTCCCGGCACCAGGGCGCGGCATTCAGTGAGGGTGTGTTGCGGGTTCATCAGGGTGTAGCGGAAATCGTGTTCGACCATGGGTCCTCCAAATATGCGCGATATGCTAGCACGGGCATAAGCGCAGCATGGCGCGGGCATATGACCTTCGATCAGGTTCAATCACCCTCGACCTGATTCTCCGGGGTTCCTGCCGCCCAGGCCGCGATGTTCTGCAAGGTGGTCGCGGCAATAGCGCCCAAGGCTTCGCGGGTGAGGAAGGCCTGGTGTGCCGTGACGATCACGTTGGGGAAGGTCAGCAACCGCGCGAGTACATCGTCCTGCAACGGCAGATCGGAACGGTCTTCGAAAAACAGTTGCGCTTCCTCTTCATACACATCCAGTCCCAAATAACCCAGTTGGCCAAGCTTCAAGGCATCGATCAGTGCCGGGGTGTCCACCAGGCCGCCGCGGCCAGTGTTGATCAACATGGCGCCAGGCTGCATGTGCGCCAGGGATTGGTGGTTGATCAAGTGCTTGCTCTGCTCGTTGAGCGGGCAGTGCAGGCTGATGATCTGCGACTCGGCCAGCAGCTGCGGCAAGCTCAAGTAGCGGGCGCCCAGCGCTTCGACCTGCGGATTGGGGAAGGGGTCGTAGGCCAGCAACTGGCAACCGAAGCCATGCATGATTTTCGCAAAAGTCGCGCCGATCTGCCCGGTGCCGACCACGCCGACGGTCTTGCCCACCAGGTCGAACCCCGTCAACCCGTGCAGGCTGAAATCGCCTTCGCGCGTGCGGTTGTAGGCGCGGTGCAGGCGTCGGTTGAGGGCCAGGATCAGGGCTACCGCATGCTCGGCCACGGCGTGGGGCGAATAGGCCGGGACGCGCACGACCGCCAGCCCCAGTCGCTTGGCCGCCGCCAGGTCGACATGGTTGAAACCGGCCGAACGCAAGGCGATCAGACGGGTACCCGCCGCAGCCAGGCGTTCGAGCACCGGGGCGCTTAGATCATCGTTGATAAAGGCACAGACCACCTCGTGGTGCTCCGCCAGCGCGACGGTATCGAGGCTCAATCGTGCCGATTGGAAGTGCAACTCGATACCCGGTGGCAGGCTGGCGGCGAGAAAGCTGTCGCGGTCGTAGGTCTGGCTGCTGAAAATAATCGTGCGCATGCTGTCCTCCTGGAAAGTGCATCAGGCGTTGATGCGCGCCTGGGCGGCCAGGCGATTGATCGCCCGGTCGAGATCTTCAAGTGCGCCGAAGGCCTTCGGGTCTTGCTGCTTGAGCAAGGTTTCGCTGCGTTGGCAAGCGGCGCGCAATTGCGGAACTCCGCAATAGCGGGTTGCGCCATGCAGGCGATGAACCCGTTCGATCAGGGCGTTATGATCGTTACTTTGTCGAGCCTGGCGGATGGCTTCGCGGTCGGCTTCCAGAGATGCCAGCAGCATTGCCAGCATGTCAGCCGCCAGATCGGCCTTGCCGGCGGCCAGGCGCAAGCCTTCTTCGTGATCGAGCACCTGCAACTCGTAGGTGCTGGCGTGGCCATCGCCTGCACGCTCGGGCGTATGGTTGCGCAGTGCCAACCCGCTCCATTTGAGTACCACTTGCGCCAGTTGCCGCTCGCTGATCGGCTTGGTCAGGTAATCGTCCATGCCGCTTTGCAGTAATGCGCGTTTTTCGTTGGCCATGGCATGCGCCGTGAGGGCCACGATCGGCAGCGGCGTGCAATGCCGCTCGCTTTCCCACTGGCGGATCGCTTCGGTACTTTGGCGCCCATCCATGCCGGGCATCTGCACGTCCATCAATACCAGGTCGAATGTCTCGTTCTGCACCGCCTTGATCGCTGCGTAGCCGCTTTCCACGGCGAGCACCTTGGCGCCCATGTCTTCGAGCAGGGTTTGCACCAGCAGCAAATTGGCCGGGTTGTCGTCGACGCACAGCACCTTCGGCGCGCGGCTCGACAGCGGCTCGCTGGACTCGGTGCGCGACTGCCGCGGGTTGACCAGGTCGGACAGCGCGCGCCGCAGCTTGCGGGTACAGGCAGGCTTGGCCTGGAGCTGGCTGTGGGGGTTGGGCACCGACAGGTGGAATAGCGTCTGCTCCGTGGTGGGGCACAGCACCAGCACCTTGCAACCCAGGTGCTCGAGGTCCCAGATGTGTTGGTTCAGGCGTTCCGGTGGCATGTCGTTGCTGGTGATGCCCAGCACCGCGAGTTCGATCGCCTGATCGGTCTGATGCACGCCGGTGACGCCGTTCGTCAGGTTTTCCAGGGTATTGAACGTGGTGACGTCCAGGCCACAGTCTTCCAGTTGATGCTGCAACGCCTGGCGTGCCAGCTCATGATTTTCCAGCACGGCGACCCGCCGTCCGAGCAGCGGCGCACCCGGCAGGTCCTCGGCATCATCGCGGGTCTTGGGCAGGTTCAGGCTGATCCAGAATTCCGAACCCTCGCCCGGGGTGCTGTCGACGCCAATCTCGCCCCCCATCTGTTCGATCAGGCGCTTGGAGATCACCAGGCCCAGGCCCGTGCCACCGGGTTGCCGCGACAGCGAGTTATCGGCCTGGCTGAAGGCCTGGAACAGCGCGCGCACGTCCTGGTTCGACAGACCGATGCCGGTGTCCTGGATGCTGATGCGCAATTGCACGCTGTCTTCGTGCTCTTCTTCGAGCATGGCCCGGGCGACGATGGTGCCCTCGCGGGTGAACTTGATCGCATTGCTGACCAGGTTGGTCAGGATCTGCTTGAGCCGCAACGGATCGCCCACCAGCGACAGGGGCGTATCGCGATACACCAGGCTGATCAGCTCCAGCTGTTTGGCGTGGGCGGCCGGGGCGAGGATGGTCAGTGTGTCTTGCAGCAGGTCTCGCAAATTGAACGGAATATGGTCGAGCACCAGCTTGCCCGCCTCGATCTTCGAAAAGTCGAGGATCTCGTTGATGATCCCCAGCAGGCTGTCGGCAGACTTTTCGATGGTGCCCAGGTAATCGAGCTGGCGCGGGGTCAGTTCACTTTTTTGCAGCAGGTGGGTGAAGCCGAGGATGCCGTTGAGCGGCGTGCGTATTTCATGGCTCATGTTGGCCAGGAACTCGGACTTGATCCGACTCGCCTCCAGGGCCTCCATGCGCGCCAGGTCCAGTTCGATGTTCTGGATCTCGATGGTCTCGAGGTTCTGGCGCACGTCCTCGGTGGCCTGGTCGATGCTGTGTTGCAGTTCTTCCTGGGCATTCTGCAGCGTGCCGGCCATGCGATTGATGCCGGAGGCCAGTTCATCCAGCTCCTGGCTGCCCAGGGGGGGCAGCCGAGTTTCCAGATGGCCGTCCTTGAGTTGCGCCACGGCTTGTTTGATCTGGGTCAGCGGCCGATTGATCGTGCGGCCCATGCGCAATGCCAGCAGCGCCGCGCCGCCGAGACCAGCGCCGATCATCAACAGGCTGGCGAACAGGCTGCGGTAGCCACGCAGCAGCATGCCGTTGTGGGACAGTTCGAGTTCGACCCAGCCCAGCAGGCGATCGGCTTCATCGGGGATCACGTCGCCGGCCAGGTTGCGGTGTTTGCCGAACACCGGCAGCAGGTAACGCGTTGCTTCGTTGCCACTGCGACGCTGCATCTGCGAGCCTTCGCCCATTGGCGCCTGGGTCAGCATGATCGGCCCGGCGTGGGCCCGCGGCGTGCGGTCTGGCGCAAGAAAAGTCACGGCCCGCACGTCCGGTTGTTCCAGGGACTGGGTGGCGATACGTTCCAGCATTTCGTTGTTGTTGTGCCCCATGGCTGGCGCCACCAGCGGCGCCAGTTGCTCGGCGATCATTTCGCCGCGCTGCAGGAGTTGGGTTTGCAGGTCCGATTGCTGCATCCAGGTGAAATAGCCGCCCAGGACCAATGCCATGAGGCTGGTCGGCAGCAACGTCAGCAACAGCACACGGCCCTTGATTCCCAGTTTCGTCAGCACGCCACTCTCCTGCAACCGGCTGTTTATCGAGCTGCGCGTGCGTCTGGCACGCGCCACTTGCGCAGTGTAGCGATTTGCAGGCGGGCGATCCTCGATAATTGATGCCGTCACTCGTCGGTTGGTCGTGCGCTTTTGCACCCTGCGCAACCCTTGGGTTGCCCCGGGAGAAGCAATCTTGAATAATTACCAACTGAGAATTATTTGCAGATACTAATGACGACCATCAACGCTGGCCATCCCCGTATCCTCTCCATCGAAGACGACCTCGTACTCGGTGCCTATGTGCATGAACATCTGGGCCGTAGCGGCTTTCAGGTGACGTGGTGCCAGAATGGCCGCGAGGGCCTGGACATTGCCCGCGAGCAAGCCTTCGATGTGGTGTTGATGGACATTTTGTTGCCAGGTATGGACGGGCTGGCGGTACTGACGCAACTACGCCGCAGCCATTCCACCCCGGTGTTGCTGATGTCGGCACTCGGTGCCGAAGCCGATCGAATCAGCGGCTTTCGGCTGGGGGCCGATGATTATCTGCCCAAACCCTTCAGCATGATCGAGTTGCGCGTGCGCATCGAAGCCATTCTGCGCCGCGTAGCGCTCGATCGCCGGCCGACGCCTGTGGCGATGGTGGCCGAGGTAGACAGTCTGCGTTTTGACGACGATCACTTCGACGTTTTTCATGGACAACAACCTGCCGGCCTGACTCGAACTGAGTATCGCCTGCTGGAAACCCTGAGCCGCAGCGTCGATGAAGTGCTGAGCAAAGCCTTTCTTTATCAACAGGTACTGCAACGCGGTTATGCCGCCCACGATCGTAGCCTCGACATGCACATCAGCCAGATTCGCCGCAAACTCAAGGCCATCGGCTATACCGAGCGGGAGGTACGCACGGTCTGGGGCAAGGGCTATATCCTGAGTGCCGTCGATGAGATGTAACGTGCCGGGCCGGCACTCGCTGTTCTGGAAACTGGCGTGCCTGTTGGTGGCGTTCTGTCTGCTGATGATCTGGTTGAGCTGGTCCTGGGGCCGCTACATGGAGCAGCGCAACCAGTTCCTCTCCGATGAGGCCCGTGGCACCCTGGCGCGCTATGCCGCCGAAGCCGAACAAGCTTGGCAGCAGGGCCAGAGTGTCGGCGTCGATGACTGGCTGCAGGGCATGCATCAGCGGGAGAAAGGCTGGGTCGGTGTCATCGGCGGTGATTTGCAATCCTTGAGCAACCAATCGCTGACGGACAAGGAAGTCGAGCGCCTGACTTTTTTGCGCGGCCTCGATTGGCCGATCCACAAGAAAGGCCGGCCGTGGATGCGCATACCGTTTCCCAGTGACCCGTCCGTCGGCAGCCTGGTGATCGAACTGCCGCAACGCTTCGTGCCCGGGCGCTACCGGGTGTTCTGGCGGGTGATCACCAATGGCGTGATTCCGGGCTTGTTCACCTTGCTGTTGTGCGTCGGCCTGTATCGCTTGTTGGTGGTGCCACTCAATCACTTGCGCGAACAGGCCAATGCCTGGCGTGCCGATCAACTGAACGTACGGCTGTCGAGCCGCACCACCAATCGTTCCGATGAGTTGGGCGAATTGGCCAGGGCGTTCGATCACATGTCCGAGCGCCTGCAAAGTACCGTGGCATTGCAGCAACAACTGTTGCGCGACCTGTCCCATGAATTGCGCACGCCGTTGAGCCGCCTGCGGGTGGCCAGTGAAAGCGAGCAGGGGCTTGAACAGTTGCGCGAGCGCATTGGCCGCGAAGTCGATGGCATGCAACGGCTGGTGGAGGACACGCTGCAACTGGCCTGGCTCGATACCGAACGTACGCGATTACCCGACGAATCGATCCAGGTCCAGGCCCTGTGGGAAATGCTCACGGAAAACGCCTGTTATGAAAGTTGCTGGCCGGATACGCAGTTGCAATGCTCGGTGGACGCCTCCTGCTGGGTGCGCGGCCATCTCAATACCCTGGCCCAGGCCCTCGAGAACATGCTGCGCAACGCCATTCGACATTCGCCCGAGGGTGGCATTGTTCATTTGGGCGGGCGGCGTGACGGCGACTTCTGGTACCTGTGGCTGGAGGATCAAGGTGGTGGCGTGGCGGAGGCGGATCTTGAGCGGATCTTCCTGCCCTTTACCCGCCTCGACGGCTCGCGGCCGGGGGATGGCGGATTTGGCCTGGGCTTGAGCATCGCCAGGAATGCGGTGCGGCGTCAGGGTGGAAGGCTTTGGGCGCAGAACACAGGGAGCGGGTTGCGGATGAATATGCGGTTGGTGGCGGATGATGGAACTGTCAGTGACGATGCCATCGCGAGCAGGTTCTCCCATCCTGCAACGCACTGATTTTGCCGGAGCGTTCCTGAGTTTCTGTACGACATTTCCCAAAGGGTATCACCGGTCATTTCAAGCATCCTTGACGGCTTAAGCTCAGGCTCTTACTCGTGTCCAAGGAGTCATTGCATGACCGTACCCCAGGTGCCCGGCAGTACCACCGATGATCGCTTCAATGAAGTGCTTGCCCTGATTCACAGTGCCAGGCGACAGGCCGTGCAGGCGGTGAATACTCAACTGATCGAGCTCTATTGGCAGGTTGGTGCTTATATAGGCCGCAAGATGGAGAAGGCGGAGTGGGGTGATTCCGTTGTTGGTCAATTGGCGGAGCATCTCAGTCAGACCCAGCCGGGGCTGCGTGGTTTTACTCGGCCCAATCTGTTTCGCATGCGTCAGTTTTACGAGACGTACCGGGGCGATGAGAAAGTCTCACCACTGGTGAGACAATTACCCTGGACCCATAATCTGGTCATCTTCAGCCAGAGCAAACTTCCGCAAGAGCGGGAGTTTTACTTGCGTTCGGCGATCCAGGAAAAGTGGTCAAAGCGCGAGCTGGCCTGCAACAACTGTTTGTCCGGCAGTTGGACCTGATACTCCGCGATCAGCGCGGGTGACAGGCTGCGGTTAAGGGCGTATTCGACGACTTCGTCATCCTAAGAAGGCTGAATCAGACGCTTATTCCCATAAACCATAAGCACCACACTTTGCGTGATATGGCCTTGCGAGGTTTGCCGGTATGATAGGCGCCCCCGCAGTCTGGATTGCGAATACGCCATGACCTTGCAGTACCCAACCATCGCCGATTGCGTCGGCAACACTCCGCTGGTCCGTTTGCAGCGCCTGCCCGGCGAAACCAGCAACACTCTTTTGCTCAAGCTCGAAGGGAACAACCCGGCGGGTTCGGTCAAGGACCGTCCGGCGCTGTCGATGATCACCCGCGCCGAGTTGCGCGGGCAGATCCATGCCGGCGATACGTTGATCGAAGCGACCTCCGGTAACACCGGCATCGCGCTGGCCATGGCCGCGGCGATCAAGGGTTACAAGATGATCCTGATCATGCCGGACAACTCCAGCGCCGAACGCAAGGCTGCCATGACCGCTTATGGTGCCGAACTGATTCTGGTCAGCCAGGAACAAGGCATGGAAGGCGCCCGCGACCTCGCCCAGCGCATGGAAGCAGAGGGTCGCGGCAAGGTGCTGGACCAGTTCGCCAACGGTGACAACCCGGAGGCGCACTACACCACCACCGGTCCGGAAATCTGGCGCCAGACCCAGGGCACCATCACCCATTTCGTCAGTTCCATGGGCACCACCGGCACCATCATGGGCGTCTCGCGCTACTTGAAAGAACAGAACGAGAACGTGCAGATCATCGGTCTGCAACCGATGGAAGGTTCGGCGATCCCGGGTATCCGTCGCTGGCCCCAGGAGTATCTGCCGAAGATCTACCAGGCCGATCGCGTGGACCGTATCGTCGATATGGCCCAGAGCGAAGCCGAAGACGTGACCCGTCGGCTGGCTCGCGAAGAAGGCATCTTCTGTGGCGTGTCATCCGGCGGTGCCGTGGCAGCGATGCTGCGCCTGTCCAAAGAAGTTGAAAACGCGGTGATCGTCGCGATCATCTGCGACCGTGGCGACCGATACCTGTCGACCGGCATTTTCGACGCGCCCAACTGATGGCCAAGCATGAGAGAGGCCTGCGCTTCCAGCCCACGGGCGGCAGCAAGGCCCCGCAAGTCCCGACCGGCAAAAAGCAGCGCCTGAACATCGAGCGCCTGGCCAACGACGGTCGCGGTATCGCGTTTTTCGAAGGTCGCACCTGGTTCGTCATCGGCGCACTGGCCGGTGAAGAAGTCGAGGCACGCGTGCTCGGTGCCCACGGCAAAGTGGTCGAGGCGCGTACCGAGCGGGTGTTCAAGTCCAGTGAACTGCGTCGCCCGGCACCGTGCGCCCATGCTGGTCGTTGTGGCGGCTGCAGCGTGCAACACCTGCCCCATAGCGAACAGCTCGCCTTGAAACAGCGCATGCTCGCCGAGCAATTGTCGAAGGTCGCCGGTGTCGAGCCCGAAGAGTGGGTTGCGCCTTTGAGCGGTCCGGAGTTCGCTTATCGCCGTCGCGCGCGGGTAGCGGTGCGCTGGGACATGAAAGCGAAAAAACTCGAAGTCGGTTTCCGCGCCGCCGGCAGCCAGGACATCGTCGGCATCGATGATTGCCCGGTGCTGGTACAGCCCTTGCAGCCGATCATGGCCCACTTGCCGCAGATGCTGCGACGATTGAGCAAACCTCAGGCCCTGGGGCACGTGGAATTGTTCAGCGGCTCATCGCTGGCGGTATTGCTGCGCCACATGGCGCCGTTGTCCGAAAGCGACTTGACCATCCTCAAGGAATTCTGCGCGCTCCATGAAGCCCAGTTGTGGTTGCACGGGGACGGCGAGCCGCATCCGGTCGAGGCCGATCAGTCCTTGGGCTATCGTCTTGAACAGTGGGATTTGAATCTGGCGTATCGGCCCGGGGATTTCATCCAGGTCAATGCCGGGGTCAACGAAGCGATGGTTGCCCAGGCGCTGGATTGGCTGAAACCGCAAGCCGATGAGCGAGTTCTCGATCTATTCTGTGGGTTGGGTAACTTTGCCTTGCCATTGGCTAAAGCTGTTCGCGAAGTCGTTGCGGTGGAGGGTGTGCAGGTGATGGTCGATCGCGCAGCCGCGAATGCTGTCAGCAACAATCTGCATAATGCGCAGTTTTTTCAGGCCGATTTATCCCAGCCGTTGACCGATGCTGAATGGGCGCGTGAAGGCTTTTGTGCGGTACTCTTGGACCCACCGCGTGACGGCGCTTTCGAGGTCGTGCGCAAGCTCAAGTCCCTGGGGGCCGAGCGGTTGGTCTATGTGTCGTGCAACCCGGCAACCCTGGCGCGCGACACGGTCGAATTGATCAAGCAGGGCTACCGGTTAAAACGTGCCGGGATTCTCGATATGTTTCCTCAGACGGCACATGTCGAAGCCATGGCGTTATTTGAAGCGAGCTAGGATGCTCGTCTGGTCCGACTGGCCCGCCCGTGCAGCCGCGTACCAGCCCGACGTGGGCTCATGGGCAACGAAGGTCAGCGATTTGACGCATTGAATCTGCGTCGTAGGGAAGGTAAGCAAGATGGTACAGGTGAGAGCACACCAGCCGATCAACACCGACGGCAGTATCAATCTCGAGGCTTGGCTCGATCACGCGGTCAGTGTCGATCTGGCACTGGATCGCGAAGCCTTGAAAGAAGCCTGCGAGTACGCTCGCGAGGCCGAACAACAAGCCAATGCGGCGAAGAATTTGTGGTCCGAAGGGACCTCGAGTTTCCGCACCGGCCTTGAGATCGCCGAGATCCTCGCCGACCTCAAGCTCGATCAGGATTCGCTGGTTGCCGCGGTTCTCTACCGCGGTGTGCGTGAAGGCCAGATTCCGTTGCCGGCGGTCAGCCAGCGCTTTGGTCCCGTAGTCGCCAAACTCATCGACGGCGTGCAACGCATGGCCGCGATCAGCGACAGCCTGAGCCCGCGCAAGTCCATGGTGATGGGTACTCAGGGCCAGGTGGAAAACCTGCGCAAGATGCTGGTGGCCATGGTCGACGACGTTCGCGTCGCCCTGATCAAACTGGCCGAGCGAACCTGTGCGATCCGTGCGGTGAAAACCGCCGATGACGAAAAGCGCAACCGCGTTGCCCGCGAGGTGTTCGACATCTACGCGCCGCTCGCTCATCGCCTGGGTATCGGCCACATCAAGTGGGAACTGGAGGACTTGTCCTTCCGTTACCTGGAGCCGGACCAGTACAAGCAGATCGCCAAGTTGCTCCACGAGCGGCGACTGGATCGCGAGCGCTTCATCAGCGACGTGATGAGCCAGCTGAAAAACGAATTGCAGGCCACCGGGGTCGATGCCGATATCAGCGGCCGGGCCAAACATATCTATTCGATCTGGCGCAAAATGCAGCGCAAGGGCCTGGAGTTCAGCCAGATCTACGACGTGCGCGCCGTGCGTGTGCTGGTGCCGGAAATGCGCGACTGCTACACCGCGCTGGGCATTGTCCACACCCTGTGGCGGCACATTCCCAAAGAATTCGACGACTACATCGCCAACCCCAAGGAAAACGGCTATCGCTCGTTGCACACGGCGGTGATCGGTCCTGAGGGCAAGGTGCTGGAAGTACAGATCCGTACCCACGCCATGCATGAGGAGGCCGAACTCGGTGTATGCGCCCACTGGCGCTACAAGGGCACCGACGTCAAGTCTGGCTCCAATCACTACGAAGAAAAAATCTCCTGGCTGCGTCAGGTGCTCGAGTGGCACGAAGAGCTGGGTGACATTGGCGGGTTGGCCGAACAGCTGCGGGTCGATATCGAACCCGACCGGGTCTACATCTTTACCCCGGACGGTCACGCCATCGACTTGCCCAAGGGCGCGACGCCACTGGACTTTGCCTACCGTGTGCACACCGAGATCGGTCACAACTGCCGTGGCGCCAAGATCAACGGGCGCATCGTGCCGCTCAACTACAGCCTGCAGACCGGTGAGCAGGTCGAGATCATCACCAGCAAGCACGGCACGCCAAGCCGCGACTGGCTGAACCCGAACCTGGGTTACGTCACGACGTCACGGGCACGGGCGAAGATCGTTCACTGGTTCAAGTTGCAGGCCCGCGACCAGAATGTCGCCGCCGGTAAAACCCTGCTGGAACGGGAACTCAATCGCCTCGGCTTGCCAGCGGTGGATTTCGACAAGCTGGCCGACAAGGCCAACATGAAAACCGCCGAGGACATGTTTGCCGCGCTCGGTGCCGGCGACCTGCGCCTGGCGCAACTGGTCAACCTGGCGCAGCAACTGGTCGAGCCGGAACGTGGCAACGAACAGCTGGAACTGATTCCACGCAAGGCCACCGGCTACAAGCCAGGCAAGCGTGGTGATATCCAGATCCAGGGCGTGGGCAACCTGATGACCCAGATGGCAGGTTGCTGCCAGCCGTTGCCGGGGGATGCGATCGTCGGCTACATCACCCAGGGGCGTGGCGTCAGTATCCACCGCCAGGACTGTGCCTCGGTGCTGCAATTGGCCGGGCGCGAGCCTGAACGGATCATTCAGGTCAGCTGGGGGCCGGTACCGGTGCTCACCTACCCGGTGGACATCGTCATCCGTGCCTACGACCGTTCCGGATTGCTGCGTGATGTCTCGCAGGTGTTGCTCAACGAGCGAATCAACGTGCTGGCGGTCAATACCCGCTCGAACAAGGAGGACAACACCGCGCTGATGTCCCTGACCATCGAGATTCCAGGGCTGGACGCGTTGGGGCGGTTGCTGGGGCGGATTTCCCAGTTGCCGAACATCATCGAAACCCGGCGTAACCGTACGCCATGAACCTCACCCCTGTAGGAGCTGCCGCAGGCTGCGATCTTTTGATCTTGATTTTTTAAGATCAAAAGATCGCAGCCTGCGGCAGCTCCTACAGTGCGTTTGAATGGGATTAATGATGTACAGCCTTGAAGACTTATTGCACCTGATGAACCGCCTGCGCGACCCGCAGTACGGCTGTCCGTGGGACATCAAGCAAACCTACGCCACCATCGTCCCGCACACCCTCGAGGAAGCCTATGAAGTTGCCGATGCCATCGAGCGGGGTGATTTCGATCACCTGCAGGGTGAGTTGGGCGACCTGTTGTTCCAGGTGGTCTACTACAGCCAGTTGGCGCGGGAAGAAGGGCGTTTCGAATTCGCTGGCGTGGTCGACAGCATTACCCGCAAGCTGATCCGCCGTCATCCGCATGTATTTCCCACCGGTGATCTGTACGCGCCGCTGGATGTACCGCGCTTGAATGAAGAGCAGGTCAAGCAGCGCTGGGAGGAGATCAAGGCCGAAGAGCGTGCGGAGAGATCCGCTGCACCGCAACAGCTGTCCTTGCTCGACGATGTCCCGGCAGCCTTGCCGGCACTGTCCCGTTCGGCAAAATTGCAAAAGCGCGCAGGGCAGGTCGGCTTCGATTGGCCCGACGCCTTGCCTGTATTGGACAAGGTTCGCGAAGAACTTGATGAAATACTCGAAGCGATGGCCGACAACGACTCGGTGGCGATTGCCGATGAAGTCGGCGATCTACTATTTTCCGTGGTTAATCTGGCGCGTCACCTCAAGGTCGATCCGGAAACTGCGCTGCGTGGTGCCAACAGCAAGTTCGAACGACGCTTCCGTTTTATCGAACAGGCATTGCGCGACACCCATCGTCCCATGGAAGATTGCACCCTCGAAGAGTTGGACGCCCTGTGGGGCGAAGCCAAACGCCAGGAAAAGAATGTGCCCAGCTGCGGTTGAGCAGTTGCCTAAGTGAGTAATAAGCACCATGAGCATTTCCCTTCGCGACCAGTTGCTCAAAGCAGGGCTGGTCAACCAGAAGCAGGCCAAGCAGGTCAGCAAAGACAAACAGAAGCAGCAACGCCTGGCCCACAAGGGGCAGATCGAGCTTGATGATTCCCAGCAGCGTGCAGCCCAGGAGGCCATGGCCGAGAAGGTCAAGCGCGATCAGGAGCTCAACCGTCAGCAACAGGAAAAAGCCGAGGCCAAGGCCCGTGTCGCGCAGATCAAGCAATTGATCGAAGCCACGCGCCTACCGAAATTGACGACCGAGGACTACTACAACTTCGTCGACGACAAGAAGGTCAAGCGCCTCTCGGTCAACACGCTGATGCGTAACAAGCTCAGCAACGGTTCGCTGGCCATCGTGCATCACGCCGGAGGCTACGAAGTGATCCCCCGAGAAGCTGCCCTGAAGATCCAGGAGCGCGATCCACTGCGCATCGTGCAACTGAATGTGCAGACCGAAGAAGTGGCCGCCGAGGACGATCCGTACGCGGCCTATCAGATCCCGGATGACCTGATGTGGTAAGCGGTTAACGGCTGCAATAACGACAAACCCCGCTCATGGCGGGGTTTGTCGTTTTTAATGCGGTCATTGCTCAAGCGGAGCGTAGCGCTCGTTGCTGCTCCAGAGTTTCCAGTTCGGCCTTGTAGTTGTGGGCGTCAGTCTCGCTATGGAACATCCCGACCAGCAGGTCCTGTTGGTACACATCCCAGATGCGGACACCGGCGGCTACGCCTTCGTGTGACATGCGTGAATCGTCGCGTTCAGTTACTTTTACAGTCATCTGCTAGCTCCAATTTCTATTATCTGCAGCAAGGCATGTGCAGGACTCTGTTATAGAGTTTGGTAGCTAGCTAAGTAAACGACTGAGTCTGGAAAGAGTTTGTTGCAGAATTGGAAACAGTCCTGCTGCCCGCGTAATCCGCGACATTCAGTCGCAGGCTGTTGAGTTCCATGACAAAAGCTTCATGTTCACGAGGAAGATTCGCGGCCTAAAGGCCGATCTTGTGGGAGCGAGCCTGCTCGCGAAGACGGCATCACATTCAACATCTTTATCGACTGTCAGGCCGCCTTCGCGAGCAGGCTCGCTCCCACAGGGTTTTGCGTTTTTGAAGGCAAAAAAACGCCCCGAACCAGTCGGGGCGTTTTCATGTGCGGCTCAGCAGCGGGGAATTACTTGCCTTCCCAGCGCTTCAGTACCAGCGTGGCGTTGGTGCCACCGAAACCGAAGCTGTTGCTCATCACAGTGTTGATGGTGGCGTTTTCGCGGGTCTTGGTCAGTACCGGCAGGTCGGCCACTTCTGGGTCCAGCTCGTCGATGTTGGCGGAACCGGCAATGAAGTTGCCTTCCATCATCAGCATGCAGTAGATCGCTTCGTGAACGCCGGCGGCGCCCAGGGAGTGACCCGACAGGCTCTTGGTGGAGCTGATGGCCGGAGCCTTGTCGCCGAACACTTCACGCACGCCTTTCATTTCCGCGACGTCGCCGACCGGAGTCGAAGTGCCGTGGGTATTCAGGTAGTCGATCGGGGTGTCGACGGTGGACAGCGCCTGCTGCATGCAGCGGATCGCGCCTTCGCCGCTTGGGGCGACCATGTCGTAGCCGTCGGAGGTCGCGCCGTAGCCAACGATTTCCGCGTAGATTTTCGCGCCGCGGGCCAGAGCGTGTTCCAGCTCTTCCACCACGACCATGCCGCCACCGCCTGCAATGACGAAGCCGTCACGGTCTGCGTCGTAGGCGCGGGAAGCTTTTTCCGGAGTGTCGTTGCGCTTGCTGGACAATGCGCCCATGGCGTCGAACAGGAACGACTGGCTCCAGTGTTCTTCTTCACCGCCGCCGGCGAAAACGATGTCCTGCTTGCCCATCTGGATCTGTTCCATGGCGGTACCGATGCAGTGAGCACTGGTGGCGCAGGCAGAAGCGATGGAGTAGTTCAGGCCCTTGATCTTGAACGGAGTGGCCAGACAGGCGGAAACGGTGCTGCTCATGGTCCGCGTGACGCGATATGGGCCAACGCGCTTTACGCCTTTCTCGCGCAGGATGTCCAGCGCTTCCATCTGGTTCAGTGTCGATGCGCCACCGGAACCGGCAATCAGGCCGGTGCGCGGGTTGGACACTTGCTCTTCGGTCAGGCCGGAGTCAGCAATGGCGTCTTTCATGGCCAGGTAGGCGTATGCCGCCGCGTGGCCGACGAAGCGATAGATCTTGCGATCGATCAGTTCTTCAAGGTTGAGGTCAATGGAGCCGGAAACCTGGCTACGCAGACCCATTTCGGCATATTCCGGGTTGAACCGGATGCCAGGGCGGCTTGCACGCAGGTTAGCGGAGACGGTCTCTTTGTCATTGCCCAGGCACGAAACAATGCCCAGACCAGTGATAACGACGCGGCGCATGCGGATAACCCTTAGAAGTTGTCAGTGGAGGTGAAAACGCCGACCCGGAGGCCTTCGGCGGTGTAGATTTCGCGACCGTCGACAGTCACCGAACCGTCGGCGATGGCCAGGTTCAGCTTGCCCTTGAGGACGCGCTTGATATGAATGTTATAGGTGACTTTCTTGGCGGTCGGCAGGACCTGGCCGAAGAATTTCACTTCGCCCGAACCCAGCGCACGGCCACGGCCCGGCAGGCCTTGCCAGCCCAGGAAGAAACCGACCAATTGCCACATGGCGTCGAGGCCCAGGCAGCCCGGCATCACCGGATCACCTTCGAAGTGGCAGGCGAAGAACCACAGGTCCGGAGTGATATCCAGCTCGGCGACCAATTCACCTTTGCCGTACTTGCCACCCTCTTCGCTGATCAGGGTGATGCGATCGACCATCAGCATGTTCGGGGCGGGCAGTTGCGCGTTACCTGGGCCGAACAGCTCACCGCGACTGCAGCGCAGCAGGTCTTCCCGGGTAAAGGCGTTTTGTTTGGTCATGCGAGCTCCTCAATAGTCCCATGCGGCAGGTGGGGCAAATCATCCCGGCCGATCGAAGCGTTCATGCCTCGAACCGGCAGCCTACTCATAGACTATTGCGTTGTAGTGAAAGTCACAGCACCAAGGACATGAATGTACACTTGTGCACTGAAATTTTTAATCAAGCCCCTTTTCGAGCTTGTTCGGGTGCCTAAGACTGCCGCACTTTCGCCTTTCACGCCAGTCACAGATGCTCGAAAGGCCTGTACTACTGCACCCATCGCTGCAGAATTTGCTGAAGATCAGTGCGTTTGAAGGGCTTGGCCAGGTAATCGTTCATTCCCGCCGACAAACAAGCTTCGCGATCCCCCTGCAAGGCGTTGGCGGTCAGGGCAATGATCGGCAAGTCGGTACAGCCGGGCAGTTCACGAATCTGCCGGGTGGCTTCATAACCGTCGATGACCGGCAGTCGGCAGTCCATCAGTATCGCCTCGAAAATCAGGCTCTCGGCACTGCGTACTGCCTGTGCGCCATCGGCGGCGACGCTGACAGTAAAGCCGAGGCTGCGCAGCATGGCTTCGATCACTGTCTGGTTGACCGGATTGTCTTCGACCAGCAGCACATTGCGCCCTTCGCCATCCCCCTTGTGGGTCGGTACGCGCGGTACCCGAGCCGGCAAGGCTTGCTGATACAACGCCAGCGGAATCTCGAGGGTAAATATCGAGCCACGGCCTTCCTCGCTCTGGGCGCGCAAGGTGCCACCCATGCGTTCGGCGAGTGTGCGTGCAATCGGCAGGCCCAGGCCGGTCCCACCATAGCGTCTTGATATGGAGCTGTCGGCCTGCTGAAACGCGTCGAACATCAATTCCAGGCTTTCGGGGGGAATGCCAATCCCACTGTCGCGCACCGTGCAGGTGAACCACAGCAGTTCGTGATCCAGGGACTGCCACTGCGATTCGATGCGCACGCGTCCCTGTTCAGTAAACTTCAGGGCATTGCCGACCAGATTGACCAGTATTTGCCGGATGCGCGTCGGGTCACCCTGAACCTGCAGCGCGCGCATGTCTTGTGGGATCTGCAACTGTAGATCGAGCCCGCGTTGGACGGCGCTGTGCTGGAACGACTGGGCGCAACTGCCGATCAGGTCTGCGAGATTGAAGGGGATATGCTCTAACTCCAGTTCTGAGCGTTCGATACGCGAAAAATCCAGAATGTCATTGATGACTTTGAGCAGGTGCTCGGTGGATTCCGAAGCCAGAGCCGCGTATTCGAGCTGTTCTTCGGTCATCTGGGTGGTTTCCAGCAATTGCAGCATGCCAAGCACGCCATTCATCGGCGTGCGCAGTTCGTGGCTCATCATGGCGAGGAAGTCGGACTTGGCGTTATTGGCCTTTTCCGCTTCCTCGCGGGTCTGGATCAACTGCGCCATGGCCTGGTGCTGTTCGTGGCTGGCCTGCTCGAGCCCCTTGGCGAGGTTGTTGATGTGTTGGGACAGGGCGCCGAGTTCGGTGTCGTCAACGATGGGCAGGGGCGTCTTGTAGTCGCCGGCCTGGATCGCCTTGACCGCATTGCCGATATCGCGGATCGGTTGCGACAGGCTCGCGGCCAGGCGCCGGGCGACCATGAAGGTAAACAGCAGGGCGAACAGCGCCAGAATGCCGGCCTTGAGCAGGATTTCCTGTTGGCGCTGGCTGAACGCATCATTGGACAGGCCAACGATCACCCGACCCAGGTAATCCTCGGCGGGCGCCGTGGGGGGCACGCTGCCGTCCTGGAAAAAATCATTGTGCAGCGCGATCCGTTGCAGGCGCACGGGGGCCTGGAAGACTTCAATCTGGTGCGGCTTTTGGTAGCTTGCCGAAGGTTGCTCGACATACACCAGAATCCGGTTGGCGCTGTCCTGCACCTCCAGGAACCGTACGTTGGGCGTTGCCAGCGTGGCCTTGAGCAGGCTTTCGAGCACCTCGTTATTGCCCGAAATCACCCCGTATTCGGTGGCCGGCGCCAGTTGGTTGGCAATCAACTGGCCGGTGTGGTTGAGCTCCTGGCGCAGGTCCTGGATCCGCACGAAAGTGAAGAAACTGATCAACAGTAACGTCAGCAGCAGGGCAGGGCCGAGGCTGATGATCTGGGTACGGGTACTGATGTCCCAGCGGCGACGGAAGGTCATGGCTGGCGTTCTCCTTCTGCCAACAGCGTTGCGACAGCCACTTCATTTACCTGTTCAAGCCCCAGGGAACGAGACACCTGCCGATTGCTGGAGACTTTGAAGCGGTGTGGATATTGCGTGCGTGGCCACGTGGCGGGTGGCAGGTCGAGCAGCTCATCGAGAATCGCCAGCCAGTCGCTTTGATCGCTGTAGGTACTGGCCAGGCTCCCGGCCTTGACGAACCCTGCATTGGGACCGATCAAGGCCAGCTGCCGCGCATAGCTGCTGAGCAACAGGTTTTTCGCGGTTTTCGGGTTGTACAGATCGGGGTCGTCGAGGCCCAGTACTACATCGCTGTTGTCCAGCAAAGCCTGCAAGGGACGACTGTCCTGGGTGTTTTCCCAACGTTCGGTGACCACTTCAAGACCCAGGGGATAGGCGGCCTGGCGCAGTTCCCGCAACAGGAACTCGCTATGGCTGTCGTACAGGACGCCAACCCGCTTGGCCTCGGGCAGCAGGACACGGGTGAGGCGCAATTGCCGGTCCAGTGGCGGATCGCTCCAGAGCAGGCTGAGGTGCGGGGGCAGGGCGTGCCCAAGGTGTTGTCGCGCCTGCAGGCGGCTGATGCGCAGCACCAGTGTCGCCGGGCCGCGAGGGTCCTGCAGGCGCCAGTCGAGACTGGGCAGATCGAGCAGGATCAAGCGGGTGTCCGCCGCCAGCTTGCCCGGTGGCGGCAGGCTGGCCAATGGCTGGAAGTGCACGTTGTCGGCCGGTCGCAATTGCACCAGGGCCTGGACGAAGGATTGCACGCCGGGGCTATCGTCGACACCGGTCAGGAGAATGTCCGCGGCGCTGGCCGAATGGCTGTGTAGCCAGCCACCGAATACCAGGCAAGCCATGGCCAACAGATGGCCAAGGATTGACGGCTTGCGTGGCGGGCGATGCGGCATCTTAAAACGCCAGCTGCGCGCTGAAATACATCAAGCGACGCTCGTCATAGTTGTTGTCGACAAAGGAAGTAGGCTGGTTGTCGAGGCGCTGCTGCAGCACACCAGCCAGTTCCAGATGAGTCTTGCCCAGGCGGATGCGCCTGGCGATGCGCGTGTCGAGGCGTTCGAAGCGGTAGCCGTTGAGCGCGTCGTCAGCATAATAGAAGAGCGCGCTGTTCCAGCCATCGCCCCAGTCGCGCAACCAGGCGGCAGAACCACTGTTGCCTGCAGTCTGTTGTGCATCCTGCAGGTTGCTCGCGTCAGCGTCGACGTAGGCATACGTCAGGCGCAAGCGGTCGGCGCTGCTGATTTTCCAGTCGAGTTGGGTTTCCGCTCCGGTGTAGCGCGCGGAGTTGGCATTGCTGGCGATGTACTGGTTATTGCGCAACGGCTCACTGATCATCCCGGTGATCTCGTCGTAGAACAGCTTTACATCGACGGCCAGGCCCGATTCGGCGAAGTAACCGTTATAGCCCAGTTCCCGGGAACGCATGTGTTCCTGGTCGAGGTCGCCGGGGCCGCGGGTTTTGACGAAATAGCGGGCACTGGACTGGCCATAGGCGCCGGGTTGCAGGTGGGTGACCTGGTAGCTCCAGTTAACGTTGTTCTCGAACATGTCCGGCGAGCGGACGGCTTGCGAATACACCGCACGCAAGCCGTGGCGCGGATTGATCAGGTAGTTGACCGCCATCCGTGGGCTCAGAGAGCTGCCGATCAACCGCGTGTCTTCGAACATGGCACCGCCCTGCAGGAGCCAGTGTTCGCTGGCGCGCCATTCGAGCTGGCCGAACGCTCGCCAGGTGGTGTCATCGAGAGTGCCATTGAAGTAGGTCTCGGAATTTGCCCGGTCGTAACGATAGTTCAATCCGCTGACCAGCCGCAGGTTATCGGACAGGCTCAGGGTATCCTGCAATTCAAGGTCATAGCGCGATTCCCGAGTGCTTTGATCGATATCGCCGCAGACCGTTCGCCGGGCGCCGTTGCGCCACTGGTCGAGGACTTGATTGGCCAATGCGCGTTGGGTCGGATCGGCGTCAGGGGCTCCGGAGACCAGAAAGCTCTCGATGTTGCGCGCCAGGCGTTCCGTGTAGTTCGGGTTGAGTTGCCAAAGCTCGCTGAGTTCGGGGCTGAACGATACTTCGGCATCGCAGGCGCGCCAGGTTTGCTGACGGTCCCAGTGCTGGGCCGAACCCTGGATGTAAAGGCTGTGCTCGGTGTTCAGGTCGAGATTCCAGCGCAGCGAGCCGGCGTAGTCCTTGGCGCTGACGTCGGAATTGTCCCCAGCGCGGGTAATCCCTGAAAACACCGGGCGGTAGGTATAGGGGCGTTGGTTGGTGCCGTCCTTGGCATTCACCTGCCATTCGATACTTTGCCGTTCGTCGAGCGCTTGACTAACGGCAAGGTTGAAGCGCTTCAAACGTCGACCGTCATGGTAGTCGCCGCCCCAACGGTCGGTATCAAAGCCATCGTCTTGCTGGCCAGACAGCGACAGGCGTAAATCGCCGTCCTCCCAACCCACGCCCTGGCTGGCATAAAAGTCGTCGATGCCACGCTGGCCGCGGGTGACTTTCAGGCGCGTACCGTGGCTGTCGGCCGGATTGCGCGTGATGATGTTGACCACCGCCATCAGCGCATTGGCGCCATAGCTGACGGTGTTCGGGCCGCGGAAAACCTCGATACGCTCGATGTCCTCCATGGCCACCGGAATGTCGCTCCAGTCCACCGTGGCCAGACCCGCGCGGTACACCGAGCGACCGTCGATCAACACTTGCAGGCGCCGTGCTTCGGTGGCGCTGGTGCCGTGGTAATTCACCGTGGCCTGATTACCGCTGATATTGCCGACCATCATGCCGGGTACCAGGCGTAGCACTTCACTGATGTCGCGCGCGCCGCTGGCATTGATCAGCGCGGTGTCGAGCACCGTCATGCTCCCCGGCACGGCAGCCGGCGATTGTTTCAGGCGCGTGGCCGTGAGTACTTGCGGCAAAGGTTCGCTGTCGAGAAACAAGTCGTCGGCCATCGCCGGCGAGCTGAACACCAGCGCCAGGACCAACGGCGAATGGGGTGAAGTCGAACCCAGGGACACAGCACATCCTTGTTAACCATCGATGGCGCGCATGTTAACCGAGCCCGTTGACTTTTCCAGTCACGATGTAAGCATTTTCCTAGGTATTACCGGACTTCTTCCTACCCATGTCGGTAATTGACGCGGGGACTGGCCGACACGGGGGCGCTCCGTATAATGCCGACATTGCCACTGGTATGGATTAACGGATTACATATGACTCAACAGCGCCCGATCGCGGTTTTGGGAGGCGGAAGTTTTGGTACCGCCGTGGCTAACTTGCTGGCCGAAAATGGTCATCAAGTCCTGCAATGGATGCGTGACCCTGAACAGGCCGAGGCCATCCGGGTCAATCGCGAGAACCCGCGTTACCTCAAAGGCATCAAGATCCTGCCCGGTGTCACGCCGGTCACTGACCTGCTGGCCACCCTGGATGCGTGCGACCTGAGTTTTGTCGCGCTGCCCTCCAGCGCGTTGCGCTCGGTGCTGGCCCCGCATGCTGATCGACTCAGCGGCAAAATGCTGGTGAGCCTGACCAAGGGCATCGAAGCCCACACCTTCAAGCTGATGAGCCAGATTCTCGAAGAGATCGCGCCACAGGCACGCATCGGTGTGTTGTCCGGGCCGAACCTGGCCCGTGAAATCGCCGAACATGCATTGACCGCCACGGTGGTCGCGAGCGAAGACGAGGCGCTCTGCCAGCATGTCCAGGACGTGCTGCACGGCCGCACCTTTCGCGTGTATGCCAGCGCCGACCGGTTTGGCGTCGAACTGGGCGGTGCGTTGAAAAACGTCTACGCGATCATTGCCGGCATGGCGGTGGCGATGGGCATGGGCGAAAACACCAAGAGCATGCTGATTACCCGGGCGCTGGCGGAAATGACCCGCTTCGCGGTGAATCAGGGTGCCAACCCGATGACATTCCTTGGCCTTGCGGGCGTGGGTGACCTGATCGTGACCTGCTCGTCGCCAAAAAGCCGTAACTATCAGGTCGGGTTCGCCCTCGGCCAGGGCTTGAGCCTCGAAGAGGCAGTCAATCGCCTGGGCGAAGTTGCCGAAGGCGTGAACACGCTCAAGGTGCTCAAGGCCAAGTCCCAGGAAGTTGGCGTGTACATGCCGTTGGTCGCCGGGTTGCACGCGATCCTGTTCGAAGGGCGCACGCTTGAGCAGGTGATCGAACTGTTGATGCGGGGCGAGCCGAAGACCGATGTCGACTTTATTTCCACCAGCGGCTTCAACTGAACCCCCACTTCACAGGAACGGAGCGAGAAATGAGTGATCCAAAAGTAGAAGCCAAATACGAGTCCATCCTGCTTCGAGTGCTGTGGATGGTGGTGTTCCTGCTGGTGTGGCAGGTGGCGCAGTTCATGCTTGGCGCCGTGGTGCTAGTGCAATTGATCTATCGTTTGATCTATGGCGCCCCGAGCGCCAGCCTGATGAACTTCGGCGACAGCCTGAGCCAGTTCCTGGCCCAGATCGGTCGTTTCGGCAGTTTCCACAGCGACCAGAAACCCTGGCCGTTCGCCGATTGGCCGACGCCGCGTACGCCGGAAGGTGAAGCGCCGCACGTCGTGGCGCCTGCGCCACATCCGGCCCGAGATGAGGAACCCAAGCTATGAAACTCTGGGTATTGCGTCATGGTGAAGCCGAGCCACACGGCTCCAAAACCCACGATTCGGAGCGGGAGCTGACTGCCAATGGTCGTGAAGAAGTGCTGCGCGCCGCCGCCAACTTGGTTGGCCAGCCGCTGACAGCGATCTATGCCAGCCCCTACACGCGAGCGCAGCAGACCGCCCAGCTGGTTCGGGATGCCTTGGGTTTCGGACCGGAAATACGCACCGTCGAGTGGCTGACTCCGGATTATGATCCCGACAGGGTCACTGACCAGCTGAAGTCGGTCACCAATGCACTGCTGGTTTCTCATAACCCACTCGTGGGAAACCTGCTCAGCTACCTGCAACATGGTGCGGGTCATCCGCCAGAGAAGGTCAGCACCGCTGGTCTGGCCGAGCTGGAAAACTCTGAATTGCTGATTGGCGCGATGAAGCTCAACAGCATCAAGCACCCTTAAAGGCAAAAAACCACAGCCAGCGGCGGCGCCTAAAAGGGCTTTCAGCGTTCCCCCGTAGGAGCTGCCGCAGGCTGCGATCTTCTGATCTTGAAAAATAGCCAACCAAGCATTTGCTTGGTTGGCTACGCTTGCTCCAGACCAAGAAACAAAGGAGCGAGTCCCATGCCTGCTGCTTCCCGTTTGCCCCTGGACGTTTTCTACGAGCGCGAGGCCCGTCATCCTCGCCAGCGCTTTCTCGTCCAGCCTGTGGGCGGTGGCCGTGTCGAGACCTTGAGCTGGGAGGACGTCGGTCATCAGGCACGCTGTGCGGCCCATTGGCTGCGATCCCGGGAACTGCCCCAGGGCAGTCATATTGCCCTGATCTCGAAAAACTGCGCGCACTGGATCATTGCCGACCTGGCGATCTGGATGGCCGGGCATGTCTCGGTGCCGTTGTACCCCAACCTCACCGCCGAATCGGTGGCCCAGGTGCTCGAACACTCCGAAGCGGCGCTGGTATTCATCGGTAAACTCGATGACTGGCCTGGCATGTCCCGTGGGGTGAATCCCGAGCTGCCGACCATCAGCCTGCCGTTACATCCAACCGGCACTTTCGATTTCAGCTGGGACGACCTGCAACGCAGCTCGCCGATCCAGGACGATCCCAAGCCCGCCGCCGATCAACTGGCAACCATCATCTACACGTCCGGCACCACCGGCATGCCCAAGGGCGTGATGCACAGCTTCGCCAACCTGGGATTCGCCACCACGCGCGGCACGCAGTTATTCGGTCTCAATGAGTCGGATCGACTGCTGTCGTATTTGCCGTTGTGTCACGTCGCCGAACGGATGTTCGTCGAACTGGCATCGATTTACACCGGGCAAACCGTGTTCTTTGCCGAAAGCCTTGACACCTTCCTGACGGACTTGCGCCGTGCCCGGCCAACGGCGCTGTTTGGCGTGCCGCGCATTTGGACCAAGTTCCAGATGGGGGTGTACAGCAAGATCCCGGCAAAGCGCCTGGATTTCCTGCTCGGGCTGCCGATTATCGGCAAGCGGGTCGGGCACAAAGTCCTCGCCGGGTTGGGGCTCGATGCCTTGCGCGTGGCCTTGTCCGGTGCGGCGCCGGTGCCCCTGAGTCTGCTGTTGTGGTATCGCAAGCTCGGACTGGACGTGCTGGAGGTCTACGGCATGACGGAAAGTTGCGGTTACTCGCACATTTGCCTGCCGGGGCAGAACAAACCAGGCTGGATTGGCATGCCGTGCCCGGAGGTCGAAGTGCGCATCGACGAATCGGGCGAGGTCATGGTACGTAGCGGCGCGATCATGCTGGGGTATTTCAAGGAGCCGCAGAAAACCGCCGACACCATCACCGAGGACGGCTTTCTGCGCACCGGCGACAAGGGCGAGGAAGATGCCAAAGGCAACTTGCGCCTGACCGGGCGCCTGAAGGAAATTTTCAAGACCAGCAAAGGCAAGTACGTAGCGCCGGCGCCGATCGAAAATCGCCTGGCGGTGCATTCGCGCATCGAGCAGGTGTGCGTGGTCGGTGATGGCTTGAATGCGCCACTGGGCCTGTGCGTGCTTTCGGCCGTCGGGCAGCAGGAGACACGGGCCGGGTTGCATTCAAGCCTGGAAAAGCTGCTGGAAGAGGTCAACAGCGTCCTCGACAAGCACGAACGCTTGCGGCGGTTGGTGGTGGTCAAGGACAACTGGGCGGTGGAAAACGGTTTTCTCACGCCGACCCTGAAGATCAAGCGCAACGTCATCGAAGCCACTTACGGCGCTCGCTTCGAAGAATGGAGCGAGCACACCGAAGCGGTGCTGTGGCAGGATTGAGCCACGATAAAACCAACAAGGAAAACCTGCTATGAGTCTGTGGCGTACCGTTCCCAACATCGAACAACTGAACGCAATTCAGAAAAACACCATTGGCGAACTGTTGGACATCCGTTTCGAAGCCTTCGATGAAGAGTCCTTGACCGCGAGCATGGTCATTGACCATCGCACCCACCAGCCTTATGGCTTGCTGCATGGCGGCGCTTCGGTGGTGCTGGCTGAATCAGTCGGCTCCATGGCCAGCTACCTGTGCATCGATGCCAGCAAGTTTTACTGCGTGGGGCTGGAAATCAACGCCAACCACCTGCGCGGCTTGCGCAGCGGCCGAGTGACGGCGGTCGCCAAACCCATTCACATCGGGCGTACGACCCATGTCTGGGATATCCGCTTGACCAGTGACGAAGGCAAGGCCAGTTGTGTGTCGCGGCTGACCATGGCCGTGGTGCCGCTGGGTGATAATCCGCCAGCACGTTGATCTCCCCGTTCCTTTATTTGCATGGCCGGACTGTCATCATTCCTGTCAGTTACGGTCATTGCTCAAGAACGCGGTCTTGCGGACAATCGGGTTTGTTTTCGCTGATGGATCGACCGGTATGTCGCAACAGATATTTTTCGCCCACGCCAATGGTTTTCCTTCGGGAACCTACGGCAAGTTGTTTGCGGCGCTGGCACCCGAATTTCGGGTGACGCATCTGGAGCAACACGCCCACGACCCGCGTTTCCCGGCGGACGACAACTGGTACAACCTGGTGGATGAACTCATCCACCATCTGCAGCAGCAGTCACAGCCGGTGTGGGGCGTCGGTCATTCCTTCGGTGGCGTACTGCATCTGCACGCGGCGTTGCGTTGCCCCCAGTTGTATCGCGGTGTGGTGATGCTCGATTCGCCGGTGCTGACGCGCACCGATCAATGGGTCATTCGCGCAGCCAAACGCTTGGGTTTCATCGACCGCCTGACCCCGGCCGGCCGCACCCTGGGGCGTCGTGAAGAATTCGCCGATCTCGAGAGCGCCCGCCGTTATTTCGCCGGCAAGAGCCTGTTTCGCAGCTTCGATCCAGAGTGTTTCGATGCCTACCTGCACTATGGTTTGCATCAGGACGGCGACAGGTTGCGCTTGCGTTTCGACCCAGCCACGGAAATCAGCATCTACCGGGGCGTACCACACACCAGCCCCGGCCGCCTGCGGCAGTTGCAAGTGCCGCTGGCGGTCGTTCGCGGGCACGAGAGCCGGGTGGTGATGCGTCATCACACCAGTTCAGTCGGGCGCATGCCAAATGGCGAGGCGCTGAGCATGCCTGGCGGGCACATGTTTCCTCTGGAACGTCCGCAGGAGACGGCCGTACTGTTGAAAAACCTGTTCGAACGCTGGACCTCTCGCCAGCAACGGGATTGCGCATGAGCCAGGTCGTCGAAGAAGTGCGCCTGAGCCTGCCGCATATCGAGTTGGCGGCGCATTTGTTTGGCCCCGAAGACGGTTTGCCGGTCATTGCCCTGCATGGCTGGCTGGACAACGCCAATAGCTTCGCCCGCCTGGCACCCAAGCTCAAAGGCTTGCGCGTGATCGCCCTGGACATGGCCGGTCACGGGCACTCAGGACACCGCCCACCTGGCGCCGGTTACGCCATGTGGGACTATGCCCACGATGTGTTGCAAGTTGCAGAGCAGCTTGGATTGAAGCGGTTTGCGTTGCTGGGGCATTCGATGGGTGCCATCACCTCGCTGATCATTGCCGGTTCGTTTCCGCAGCGAGTCACTCACCTGGCTTTGATTGACGGTGTCATCCCTCCCACGGACAAAGGCGAAAACGCTGCCGAACGCATGGGCATGGCCCTGCAGGCGCAACTGGATCTGCGGGAAAAACGCAAACCGGTCTACAGCACCCAAGACCGCGCCATCGAAGCACGCATGAAAGGCCTGGTGGCGGTCAGTCGCGAAGCCGCCGAACTGCTGGCCCAGCGTGGCTTGATGCCGGTGCCGGGCGGTTACACCTGGCGCACCGACAATCGCCTCACGCTGCCATCGCCGCTGCGCCTTACCACCGAGCAGGCCATGGCCTTCGTCCAGCGGGTCGCCTGTCCGGCGAAACTGGTGGTCGCCGCTGACGGCATGCTCGCCAAACATCCGGAGTTGCTGGAGCGTCTACCCTTTAGCCTAGAACAGCTGCCAGGCGGCCATCATTTGCACTTGAATGATGAACCCGGTGCCGACCTTGTCGCAGACTGTTTCAATCGGTTCTTCGCCATTCCTTGACTTGCGCCGGGCAACTGTCGAGGCTGGGTGGGTTGAAAAGGGAGACAACCATGATAGACCTCTACACCGCTGCGCCCCCGAATGGCCACAAGGGCATGCTGATCCGATGAGTCTATCCATGCGCTCATTCAGTTTGCTGATGCTCTTTTGTTTCAGTCCACTCTCATTAGCCGCCGATCTGCCCGGCAGTCAGGACCTGCCGATCGTGCCGCGCATGACCGATGCGCAGATCGTCGACTATCGCCCCACGGCCGAGCTTGAACGGATCTACCCGCTCGGCTCGATCCGCAAGATCAGCGGTCAGTTGCGCTTTGACGGGCAGGTCAGTGCTCGTGGGCATGTCACCTCGGTGACCTATGAATTGCCGGCGGAACATTCCTCGACCGAGGCCTTCACCGCTGCGCGCGAAGCGCTTCAACAGCAGGACGCCCAATTGCTGTTCTGGTGCCAGGCGCGAGATTGTGGCGAAAGCAGCCTATGGGCCAACGAAGTGTTCGGCAACGCCAAGCTCTATGGCGCCGATAGTGAGCAGGCTTACCTGCTGTTACGCCTGGCCGCACCGAAGGACAATACGCTGGTGGCGCTCTACAGCATCACCCGTGGTAATCGCAAAGCCTATCTGCACGTCGAACAATTCGACGCCGTCGCCCCGCTGGGGGATTTGCTGCCGACGTCCGCAACCTTGCTGCGCGAGCTCAAGAGTACCGGTGAACTCGACTTCCCCAAGTTGACGCAAACACCCGATGACAAATGGCTGCGCCTGATCTCCCGGGGCCTGAACCTGGACACCACCTTGCGGGTCAGTGTGTCCGGGCCCAACGCTGAAGCCTGGCGTCAATCGTTGATCGAGCAGGGCGTACGTGCGGCGCGGATGGAAACCGGTGGTGTCGACGGTCCTGGATTGCATATCAAACTGCTGCGATAAGCGTCATCCGGCGAACACGCGTGGCGTGTTCGCCTACTCTTTTTGCTGAATGATTTTTTCGAGACTGTGATGATCAATAACGATCGGCTGTTGGTGCAGATCCTGCTCCTGGTGCTGTTTGGCGCGAGCTTATGGGTGATGGCGCCGTTCTGGTCGGCCCTGTTCTGGGGCGCGGTGCTGGCGTTCGCCAGTTGGCCGCTGATGCGCCTGCTGACCCGCTGGCTCAATGGCCGCGAATCCCTGGCGGCGGCCCTGCTGACCGTGGGCTGGATGGTGCTGGTGGCGGCGCCGCTGGTGTGGCTGGGGTTCAACCTGGCGGATCATGTGCGCGACGCCACGGCGTTCATCAAGGATGTGCAGGTCGACGGCCTGCCTGAAGCGCCGACCTGGCTGGGCAGCATTCCCCTGGTGGGCGAGCGGCTGGTGGTCATCTGGAACAGTGTCGATCAGCAGGGCGCGGCGATGATGGTGTCGCTCAAGCCTTATCTGGGGCAGGTCGGCAACTGGTTGCTGGCGCGTAGCGCGCAGATTGGCGGCGGCATCCTCGAGCTGACCCTGAGCATTGTCTTCGTGTTCTTTTTCTATCGCGACGGACCACGGTTGGCGGCCTTTGTTCATGGTTTGCTGGAGCGGCTGATTGGCCACCGTGCCGGGTACTACATCGAACTGGTGGCGGGCACCGTGCAACGGGTGGTAAACGGAGTGATCGGTACCGCCGCGGCCCAGGCGGTCCTGGCGTTGATCGGCTTCCTGATTGCCGGCGTCCCCGGGGCACTGGTGCTCGGTATCGTGACCTTCCTGCTCAGCCTGATTCCCATGGGGCCGCCGCTGGTATGGATTCCAGCCACTGCCTGGCTGGCCTGGAAGGGTGAGTACGGGATGGCGGTGTTCCTCGGCGTATGGGGCATGTTCATCATCAGCGGCGTGGACAACGTGCTCAAGCCTTACTTGATCAGCCGGGGTGGGAATTTGCCGCTGGTGATTGTGTTGCTAGGGGTGTTTGGTGGTTTGATTGCATTCGGATTCATTGGCCTGTTTATCGGGCCGACGTTGTTGGCCGTGGCTTACAGCCTGTTGACCGACTGGAGCAAAAGCCAGTCGCGGGTTGATGACCGTCGTTGAATTCAATCCTTGCGCTGCACTCAGGTCCTGGGCAGGCGGATGATCGCCGTCAGCCCACCACCGGGGGTTTCTTCCAGGCTGAGCTGCCCGCCCAGGCGTTGCGCCGCCTCGCGAGCAATGGTCATGCCCAGGCCGACGCCGCCGGAGTTGCGATTGCGTGAGCCTTCCAATCGGAAGAACGGTTCGAATACGGCCTCACGTTTATCCGCCGCGATCCCTGGACCATGGTCGATGACCCTGATCACCAGGTGTTGGCGATTATCTTCGAGCGTGATCAACGCATTCCCGGCATAACGCAAGGCGTTGTCCAGCAGGTTGTTGATACAGGAGCGCAGTGCCATCGGCTGGACTTGCAGCGGCGCGCAATGACCGCTGGCCTGGACGTTTGCCCCCTGGTCCTGGGCGTTTTCGCTCAGGGACTCGACCAGCGCCTGCACATCCATCCACTGTGACGCCTCGCTGGTGCGCTGTTCGTGCAGGTAGCCGAGCGTCGCATCGAGCATGCTGATCATGTCGTCCAGATCCTGGCGCATCTGTCCTTGCAGCTTGTCGTCGTCAATTTGTTCCAGGCGCAGTTTGAGACGCGACAGGGGCGTGCGCAGGTCGTGGGATACCGCGCCGAGCATGCGCGAGCGCTGCTTGACCTGCTCGATGATGCGTTGCTGCATTTTGTTGAACGTGTGCGCCGCTTGTCGCGCTTCCCGTGGGCCGGATTCCTCCAGTGGCGCACTGTCGAGGTTTTCACTCAGGCGCTCGGCCGCGTCGCTAAGGCGTTGAATCGGCCGGCTGAGTAATTTGGCGCCGTACCAGGCTGCAATGATCAGCGAGATCAGCTGAAACGTCAGCGGTACCAGTGGTCCGCCAAACCATGGCCTGGCAGGGCGGGGGGCCAGGCGCGGGTCCATCGGTGGGCGTTGACCGTCCATGTCTTCGGGAAACGCCGGCGGGGGAGGGGGAGGCGGCGGGCCGTAGTAATGAAACCATGCAAATGCCAGCAGGTGTGCCAGGACAATCGCGATCAGCAGTACTCCAAACAGACGGCCGAACAACGTATCGAAGCGCGCCCGCATCAACCGATATCCCGGGCGTCAAACAGGTAACCCTCACCACGCACGGTTTTGATCAGTTGCGGGGCCTTGGGATCGTCACCGAGTTTCTGCCGCAGGCGCGACACCAGCAGGTCAATGCTGCGATCGAAGGCTTCGATCGAACGGCCACGAGCGGCATCCAGCAGTTGCTCGCGGCTGAGGACCCGGCGCGGACGTTCAATAAACACCCACAACAGGCGAAATTCGGCATTGGACAGCGGCACCACCAGGCCATCGGCTGCAACCAATTGGCGCAGCACGCTGTTCAGACGCCAATTGTCGAAACGGATGTTCGCCCGTTGTTCGCTGCGGTCGTCCCGCACCCGGCGCAGAATGGTCTGGATGCGTGCGACCAGTTCGCGGGGTTCGAACGGCTTGGCCATGTAGTCGTCGGCGCCGAGCTCGAGACCGATGATCCGGTCGGTGGGTTCGCAGCGGGCCGTGAGCATCAGGATCGGAATATCCGATTCGCCTCGCAACCAGCGGCACAGCGACAGGCCGTCTTCGCCGGGCAGCATTAAGTCGAGCACCACCACGTCGAAATGCTCCGCCTGCATCGCCAGGCGCATGGCGGCGCCATCAGTGACCCCGCTTGCATGGATGTTGAAACGCGCCAGGTAGTCGATCATCAGCTCGCGGATCGGCACATCATCGTCGACGATCAGGGCGCGAATGCTCCAGCGTTTTTCATCGCCGGGCGCTTTTTGATCGTCGTTCACGGGGGCTGGAGTGTTGTGCATGCGTGGGTTCATCTGCCAGGTAGGCTGCCAACCACAAAGATAGGCTGCGAGGTTGTGGTTCCAGCATAGGCGTCCTGCCCGGAGGCGGGAAGTGCTGAGCCAAGGACGTATTGCGGTTGCCTAGGGTAGCGGACAAGGATGTTGGGGGCGTGTCGTGACTGTACCGAACTCGACACAATTGCCGCAGAGGCTAGTCTTGGCGGAGCGATCTCGACGATTTACCGATCATCGGGTCCCGCAGGGCCATTGGTTCCGCTACAATGCGCGCCGATTTCGACTTGCCTGAGAGCCCACTCATGTCCGCCTGCCAGACTCCTATCATCGTCGCCCTGGATTTCCCTACCCGTGACGCCGCACTGAAGCTGGCCGATCAATTGGACCCGAAACTGTGCCGGGTCAAAGTCGGTAAAGAACTGTTCACCAGCTGTGCTTCGGAAATCGTCGGCACCCTGCGTGACAAGGGTTTCGAAGTGTTCCTGGACCTCAAGTTCCACGACATCCCCAACACCACGGCCATGGCCGTCAAGGCCGCGGCGGAAATGGGCGTGTGGATGGTCAACGTTCACTGCTCCGGTGGCCTGCGCATGATGGCGGCTTGTCGCGAAGTGCTGGACCAGCGCACCGGGCCAAAACCGCTGCTGATCGGTGTGACAGTGTTGACCAGCATGGAGCGTGAGGATCTGGCGGGTATCGGCCTGGACATCGAGCCGCAAGAGCAGGTTCTGCGCTTGGCCGCCCTGGCGGAAAAAGCCGGTATGGATGGCCTGGTGTGCTCGGCCCTGGAAGCCCAGGCGCTGAAATCGGCGCACCCGTCGCTGCAATTGGTGACCCCTGGGATTCGCCCGGCGGGCAGCGCCCAGGACGATCAACGCCGTATCCTGACTCCGCGCCAGGCGCTGGATGCCGGTTCCGATTACCTGGTGATCGGCCGCCCGATCAGCCAGGCCGCAGATCCGGCCAAGGCTTTGGCCGACGTGGTGGCCGAACTGGCGTAAAAGATCGCAGGCTGCGCCAGCTCCTACAGGGGGCCGCATTTCCCTGTAGGAGCTGTGTAGGAGCTGTCGAGTGAAACGAGGCTGCGATCTTTTAATCGATCACTTTTAAACCTTTAGAACCAACTTGCCGAAATTCTCCCCGCTGAACAACTTCATCAGCGTCTCCGGGAAGGTCTCCAGGCCTTCGACGATATCTTCCTTGCTCTTGAGCTGCCCCTTGGCGATCCAGCCAGCCATTTCCTGTCCGGCGGCGGCGAACTGCGCGGCGTAGTCCATCACCACAAAACCTTCCATGCGTGCGCGGTTGACCAGCAGTGACAGATAGTTGGCCGGGCCCTTGACCGCTTCCTTGTTGTTGTACTGGCTGATGGCGCCACAGATCACCACCCGTGCCTTGAAGTTCAAGCGGCTCAATACCGCGTCGAGGATATCGCCGCCCACGTTATCGAAATACACGTCGACGCCTTTGGGGCATTCGCGCTTGAGGCCGGTCATGACATCTTCGTTCTTGTAGTCGATGACGCCGTCAAAACCCAGTTCGTCGATAAGGAACCTGCACTTGTCCGCGCCGCCGGCGATACCGACTACCCGACAGCCCTTGATCTTGGCAATCTGCCCGGCAATGCTGCCCACCGCACCGGCAGCGCCCGACAGTACGACGGTATCGCCGGCCTTGGGCGCACCCACGTCAAGCAGCGCGAAGTAAGCGGTCATACCGGTCATGCCCAGTGCGGATAAATAGCGCGGTAGCGGCGCCAGTTGCGGATCGACCTTATAGAACCCACGCGGCTCACCCAGGAAATAATCCTGTACGCCGAGGGCGCCGTTGACGTAGTCGCCCACCGCGAAGCCAGGGTTGTTTGAAGCCACGACTTTGCCCACGCCCAACGCGCGCATCACTTCGCCAAGACCGACCGGCGGGATGTAGGACTTGCCTTCGTTCATCCAGCCGCGCATGGCCGGGTCCAGGGACAGGTATTCGTTCTTGACCAGGATCTGGCCTGCAGCCGGTTCGCCGACCGGTACTTCCTGATAAGTAAATGTTTCCCGGGTCGCGGCACCCACTGGGCGTTTGGCGAGCAGAAATTGGCGATTGGTCTGGGACGTCATGGCAGGCACTCAGGATGAATGAAACCTTGTTGATAGACCCTCGAGGTCGATGCCGCAAGTTCGGCTGATCCGGCGAATACAGTCTTATCCAGTACAGTGATAGTTGGTACGGTAGTTCCATCACTGCCACTCATGGTGGCTCAACCGGCCGTTTGATAGTGCTGCCGGGCCTTGGGGGCTGTGGCTATGCTGGGAACTCGCGATCCCCCGCAAACTACTCTTCGAGGACAGCACAATGAGCATGACGTTTTCCGGCCAGGTGGCAGTGGTGACAGGCGCGGCAGCCGGCATCGGCCGGGCCACTGCCCAGGCGTTTGCCGCCGCAGGCTTGAAGGTGGTGGTGGCCGACATGGACACGGCGGGCGGCGAGGGCACGGTCGCGCTGATCCGTACGGCTGGCGGTGAAGCGACCTTCGTAAGGTGCAACGTGACAGTGGAAAGCGATGTAAAGAACCTGATGGATGAAGTGGTCAATACTTACGGCCGTCTCGACTATGCGTTCAACAATGCCGGTATCGAGATCGAAAAAGGCAAGCTGGCCGAAGGTACGGTCGAGGAGTTTGACGCGATCATGGGCGTCAACGTCAAGGGCGTCTGGTTGTGCATGAAATACCAATTGCCTTTGTTGCTGGCCCAGGGCGGCGGTGCAATCGTCAATACCGCGTCAGTGGCAGGTCTCGGGGCTGCGCCGAAGATGAGCATCTACGCGGCGTCCAAGCACGCTGTCATCGGCCTGACCAAATCGGCCGCGATTGAATACGCCAAGAAAAAAATCCGCGTCAATGCCGTGTGCCCGGCGGTGATCGACACCGACATGTTCCGCCGTGCTTATGAGGCAGACCCGAAGAAGGGCGAGTTCGCCAATGCGATGCACCCGGTCGGCCGCATCGGCAAGGTCGAGGAAATCGCCAGCGCGGTGCTGTACCTGTGCAGCGATGGCGCGGCCTTTACCACGGGGCACTCATTGGCCGTGGACGGCGGAGTCACCGCGTTTTGATAGCGGATCGACCTCCAGCGTTCTGAAAACGACGCGGGCGTAGCTTTTTGCCATTATTCAGGCGCCAGAGTCTTGTGTTGATACGGGGCCGTTGCGACTCTGCTGTTACTGATAATGGCGGGGGACTGAGTGCAATGAATTCGGCCGTGCAAGGACGTTTTGCCAACCTCGGTATGGCAAAAAAACTGGGTGTAGGGTTTGCGCTGGTGTTGCTGCTGACGGCCCTGGTGGCGGCGATCGGTGTATGGTCGCTGCAAACCATCAGTCAGCGCTTCGACGGGCTCAAGCAGATGTCTTCGCTCAACAGCGGTTTGCTCAAGGTGCGACTGCTGGAGCAGGAATATGCCTTGCATGGCAGCCCGAAAACCGTCGATGCCCTGCACGCAGGCGTTGACGGCCTGATCGCCCTGGCAAACCAGCTCAAGTCAGCATCGGCGGCCAATGTACCGGTCATGAATGATGTCGAGCAGTCCCTGGGGGCTTACCGCAAGGCGTTTGACGAGTTTGTCTCGCTCAGCCAGGCCAAGGACCTGGCGCTGGAAATGGCCAGTTGGTCGGTGTCCAGCGTGGCCAACAATCTCGACGTCCTGCAAGCCGGGCTCGCCGATGACGGCGCTTACACGCTGAAGGAAACCGAAGGCAAGGACGGGGCCGCGTTCATCGAGCAAGCCAGTCAGGTCAGCCAGGTTTCTCGGTTGATGTTGCAAGCCATGAACGAAGCACACGTGCGTCTGGCCCAGAGCCGCAAGGGCGACGACAGCGCCGGGCAGGGCAAGATCGAGCAGGCCAGCCAGGCGCTGGCCCAGGCCGAGCAACTCAAGACCACGGTCAAGGATGAGGGTTACCAGACGGTCCTCAATGAAGTCACCGGCCATATCGCCAGTTTCAGCGACAAGCTCGCTGAGTACACCGGCCTGCTGGAGCAGGAAAAAACCGTCTACCAACAATTGCACCAACGCGCTGCCCAGGTGGTGGAGCGGGTGGATCAGGCCTATGTCGCCGAAGACCAGTCGATGCAGGCGCAACTGAAAAACAACTCGCTACTGATACTCGGCTCTTCGGTGCTGGCCTTGCTGGTTGGCTTGATTGCAGCGTGGGTGATTACCCGCTTGATCGTGGCGCCGCTGCGCACTGTGATTCGTGTGGCGCAGCAGATCGCTGCAGGGGACCTGAGTGCGAAGGTCGAGGTGACCCGTCGTGACGAGATCGGTCAGTTGATGGAGGCCATGCAGCAGATGGGCGCAGGGCTGAGCCAGATCGTCAGCGGTTTGCAGGCGGGCATCGAGCAGTTGGCCACTTCAGCGCAATCCTTGTCTGCCGTGACTGAGCAGACCAACCTCGAAGTCAGCAGCCAGAAGGAAGAAACCGAGCAGGTTGCCACGGCCATGAACCAGATGACCGCCACCGTGCACGACGTTGCGCGTAACGCCGAAGAGGCCGCGCTGGCGGCGCAAACAGCGGATGGCAAGGTTGAAAGCGGGCAGCAGGTGGTGCGCCAGAGTATGGTGCGGATCGAGCAACTGGCGGATTCCGCGACTTCGGCCAGTTCAAGTATCGAAAGCCTGAGCGCGGAAATCCAGAACATCGGCACGGTGCTCGGCGTTATCAAGAGCGTGGCGGAGCAGACCAACCTGTTGGCCCTGAATGCGGCCATCGAAGCAGCCCGGGCGGGCGAGCAGGGCAGGGGGTTTGCGGTGGTGGCCGATGAAGTGCGGGCCCTGGCCAAGCGCACCCAGCAATCGACCGAAGAGATCGAGCGACTGGTCAGCGCCTTGCGCGCGGCGGCGCAGGCCTCGGTGCAGCAGATACAAAGCAGCGGTGAGTTGGTGAAACTCGCCGTCAGCGATGCACTGCAGACTGAAAGTGCGCTGGGGAGTATCGCGGCGGCCGTGTCCTTGATCCAGCAGATGAACCAGCAGATCGCCGCTGCTGCCGAAGAGCAGAGCTCGGTGGCCGAGGAAATCAATCGCAGCGTCACGAGTATTCGTGCGAGTGCGGATCAGTCTTCGCTGGCGATGCAGGGCAATGCGGCGTCGAGTATCGAGCTGGCGCAGTTGGGGGTTGAGCTAAAGGGAATGGTGGGGCATTTCAGGCTTTAATGCTGGCCTGACAGCCGCTAAAAAATCGCAGCCTGCGGCAGCTCCTACTGGATCACGTTTCATGTAGGAGCTGCCGCAGGCTGCGATCTTTTGATCTTCGTGTGTATTACTGCTTTTTTACGTTCGTTCTGTGATCAGTCGTAGATCACTTTCTTCTTCCAGTCCGCATCCGCCTCGACGTCCTTCAGGCCTTCGGTCAATTGGTTGACGTCACCCTCTACCGGAGCGATACGGTCCATGACCTGGTCGTTGGCGCGGGCCAGGAGTTTTTCCAGGTATTCCAGTTGTTCGGCGTAGACCTGGGGTTCCTGTTGTTTGCGCAGGTACTGCACGCCGCGTTCAAACGCCAGTCGCGCTTGGCCGGGCTGGTTCTGCTGCAGGGCATGCTGGCCGAGGTTGTTGAAAAACTCGATGTGAAGCAGCACAAGGATATGGCGCACTTGACGAATCCATCCCTTGGCTTCATTGGGTGGCAAAAAACCATCCTGGGCAGCGCGGGTGATTTGGCCGTGCAGGGCTTCGAGCAGGAAACGCACGTCCTTGGCCTTGGCTTCGGTCTGGATCGGTGCCGGTGGGTTGTTGACTGGAATTGATTCGCCCTGGCCAACCAGAGCCTCAAGTTCAGTAATCCGGGCCTTGAGGTTGGCGCTGGTCTTTTCCAGATTCAGCAGGCGTTGGCAAACATTCAGTTCCAGGCGCGTCAGCAATAGTTTAAGCGCTGGCGTCATCAACTGGCCGGGAAACGTCTCGGTGATCTCCCCACAGCGACGCAGGCGATCATTGAGTTCAACCTTGGTGCGGGCCCTCTCCAGCTTATTGTTTTCCACCACATGGTTGATGTAGCCAATGGCGATCAAGAGTGCGATCCCGGCTACGACGAGCAGGGTGATCATGAGTGGTGTCACCGGTAAGACCTCTTTATAGGGTTTGCGTGCGAGTGAAGTGGCCTGGCCTTCAGGCGCCGGCTCGGCGTGGCTGAAGGTTTATCGGCCGCGATCCGCGTATATAAATGCTGGCACTCTGAAGCATATTGCCATCACTCATGGCGTCGACTATAACGTCTTGGCGAGTGTCAGAATATAGGCGCCAGACCCCAGGCGACAGAAAAGCCGGGAGGGGTCGCAAAGCAGCGCGAAGTCATTGATTTAAATAAATTTATAACAGGGGGTTGACGACCTCTCAATCCATCCATAGAATGCGCGCCACTTGCAGCGTAAAGCGAACAGCGAAACGAAGCAGGGAGTGAATGTTGTAGTGTGTCCCCTTCGTCTAGTGGCCTAGGACACCGCCCTTTCACGGCGGTAACAGGGGTTCGAGTCCCCTAGGGGACGCCAATGCGGGAATAGCTCAGTTGGTAGAGCACGACCTTGCCAAGGTCGGGGTCGCGAGTTCGAGTCTCGTTTCCCGCTCCATTTTTAAGCAGTATTGCCTTCGGGCGGTACTGAGTGAAACCAGAACCAAGTCTTCGGATGCGGATCTGGGCACCGAAACACACACCATGTGTTCCGGGCAGCGTGTCCCCTTCGTCTAGTGGCCTAGGACACCGCCCTTTCACGGCGGTAACAGGGGTTCGAGTCCCCTAGGGGACGCCATTTGCGGGAATAGCTCAGTTGGTAGAGCACGACCTTGCCAAGGTCGGGGTCGCGAGTTCGAGTCTCGTTTCCCGCTCCATATTTAACGAGAATGCCGCTCATTGAGCGGCGTTTTTGTTTGAAACAAGTGTTTGAGTCCCCCAGGGGATGCCATTTGCGGGAATAGCTCAGTTGGTAGAGCACGACCTTGCCAAGGTCGGGGTCGCGAGTTCGAGTCTCGTTTCCCGCTCCATATTTAACAAAAACGCCGCTCATTGAGCGGCGTTTTTGTTTGTGCGCGATTTAGCTGCTGACGCTGTTTTACATCGACAGGATCAACCGCCCGGCGAACAGAATCAGGACCCCCCCCATGCTGCGTTCGAACCAGTGTCCCATGCGCATGAACAGCAACCTGACCCGGCTGCTTGAAAAGAACAAGGCAACGATCACAAACCACAGGGCATTCACAAGGCACATCCATGCACCGTATAGCGCCTGGATCTTCAGGGGTGTCGTGGCGCTGATGATCGTGGTGAAGATCGCCAGGAAGAACAGTGTGGCCTTGGGATTGGTGGCGTTGGTCAGAAAGCCTGTCGTGAACGCCTTCAGCAGCGTTTGCTCGACAACGGGTTGATCTGTCGGCTGATCGCCTTCCAATACGGATTTCGGCCGGCTGCGCACCAGGCTGACACCCAGATAAAGAATGTAGGCTCCACCCACGACCTTGGCCACCGTCAATAGCCAGGGCGTGGTATGCATCAGCGCTCCGACTCCGAGCAAGGTATACAGCACGTGCACGGAAATCCCCGCGCCGATCCCCAGTGCCGTGCAGATGCCAACCATTCGGCCGAAACGCACACTCTGGCGAATCGTCACGGCGAAATCCGGTCCGGGCGCGACCACGGCCAGAAAGTGAATCGTCGCCAATGCCAGGAATTCGCCCAGGTAATTAGAAAGCATTGCAACTCCAGAAGGTCGGGGGGGACTCAGTCCACGTGGTAGTGGACGGACAACGTGCCTTTCTTTTGCGAAAGCGACGCGATCGTGACCGCGCCCAAATCCTTCAGGCTACGTACATGGGTGCCGCCACAGCCATAGGCGGGCAGTTCGCCAAAACTGATTTCCCGGGCGCCTTCGCGCAGCGATGTCAGGCGCGGCAGGTCATGGGCGATCCACTGTTCGAGGCCGTATTGCACGGTCTGCGCGTCAACGTCCAGCGCCGATTCTGACGGTTTGAATTGCACTCGCCCTTCACCGGGCCAGTGATGCGCCTTGATTGGCATCCAGCCCATGGCCTGGACGAAGTGTCCAATCAGATGGCCGGCTGAATGCATGCGCGTATTGATCTGGCGAGGCTGTTCATCCACCCGAATCAAGGTCATGCCAAGGTTGATTGGCTGATCGACGAAATGGACGATCCGGTCTGGATCCTGGACTACGCGTAGTACCCGGCTGTCGCCAATCCAGCCTATATCACAAGGTTGCCCGCCGCCCTGAGGGTGAAACAAGGTTGCGCGCAGCACCACGGCAAATTCGTTCTCGTGAGGTGCGCAGTCCAGGACTTCCACATTGGCCTTGAGGTCATCACTATGGAAAAAGAGGCGAAGCGTCATATTCCATGCTCGTATTCAAATTTCTATTTTTTATTATATGAAGCGCGGTTTGGCGTGATAATCCGTTCAAACATCAAAGGACTGTTGCGTTGTGAGCATAAATCTTCCACTGCCGTTGCTGGGTGAAATGGCGATTTTCGTCAAGGTCGTCGAAACCGGCAGTTTCTCCGAAGCCGCACGCCAGTTGGGCTCTTCGCCCTCGGCTGTCAGTCGCAGTATCTCGCGTCTGGAAAAGGCCCTGGCCACTCGCCTGCTGCAACGGACCACGCGCAAGTTACGGTTGAGCGACGGTGGCGAGGAGGTCTTCAAGCGCTGTCAGGAGATGGTCAACGCCGCCCGGTCAGTGATGGAAATCAGTGGTCAGTTCACCGACGAGCCCGAAGGGGTGGTGCGCCTCAGCGTGCCAAAAGCGGTCGGTCGAATTGTGATTCACCCGCATATGCCGGAGTTTTTGCGCCGTTATCCCAAGGTGGATGTGGAGCTGTTGCTTGAGGACCGTCAGGTGGATCTGATCGACGATCACGTCGACCTGGCGATTCGTATCACCGACCGTCCGCCAGCGGGGTTGGTGGGGCGACAGTTGCTGAGCATCGACCATTTACTCTGCGCCACACCCCAATACCTGGCTGAGCACGGTACGCCGACTCACCCCCATGACCTGCTCAACCACAGCTGCATCTACTTGGGCGAAACCCCGAGCGATGCGCGCTGGAAGTTCAAGAAGGGCAGCAAATCCGTAACCGTCGGGGTGCGCGGGCGATATGCCGCCAATCACACGGGCGTACGTTTTGGCGCGGTACTGCAGCACATCGGCATCGGCAGCCTGCCGTACTTCACCGCGCGTCGTGCCTTGGAGAAGGGATTGATGGTGCAAGTGTTACCGGACTGGACTTTCCTGGCGTCCTACCACGGAGGCGCGTGGTTGCTGTACTCGCCCACGCGATACCTGCCACCCAAGCTGCGGGTGTTGATCGATTACCTGGTGGAGTGCCTGGAGAAGGAGCCGACGTTGGGCAAGCCGGGCAAGTCGAGCAGTTCGAATATTGCGGTTTCGGAGTATGAGCTGCCCGAAAGTGAGGGGTTGTTCTGAGGAAAGATCAAAAGATCGCAGCCTTCGGCAGCTCCTACAGGGTGTACGTGATTTCCATGTAGGAGCTGCCGAAGGCTGCGATCTTTTGATCCTGAAAAAAGGCCCGCATGTTCAACCATGCGGGCCTTTTTCATCAGTGCTTGCTGTCTTGATTGGACAGGGACAGCAGCTGTTTTTCCTGGTTCCAGTCGAAAGGCTCGTCATTCTGTTCGGCTTCGAAGCGACGTTCTTCCAGTGCCTGGTACAGGTCGATTTCATCATCGGGCATGTAATGCAGGCAGTCACCGGCGAAGTACCAAAGCAGGTCGCGTGGCACCAGGTGGGCGATTTGCGGGTAGCGGGTGATGACCTGGCACAGGATGTCCTGGCCCAGGTATTGGCTTTCGATCGGGTCGACCGGCAGCAGTGCAAGCAGTTCGTCGAAGCGCTCCAGGAACAAGGCATGGCTTTCGTCGGGAACCTGTTCGGCCTCACCTACGGCGACCAGGATGCTGCGCAGATGGTCGAGCAAAACGAGATGATCGGCAACGATGTTGGACACGAGATAAGTCCTCAAGAGCAAAACGGGCGCGGGAGTATAAAGCCCCCGCGCGCATTTTCCCATGATGGGGCGCTGGATGGATCAGCGGACCTTGCCATCGGTCAGTGCTATTTCCTCTTTGTCGAAAGCATCGACATCGATCACTTTGCGACGTGCCACTTCGGCCTCTCGAAGAGTGTGTGCTTCCACCGGTTGCAGTACGCCGGCTTCCAGTGCGGCATCGATGACATTTTCTCCAGCGACCGGTTTGACCTGGCCGCTCTTGAGCGCCATATGCAGTTTTTTACGCATGGGTAGCGCGGCGTTCAACTGATCGCAGGTGTGCTGCAGGACGCCAACAGGGTCTTCGACCGATTGCGGGCGATAGCAACCCAGCAGCACTTCCTCCAGGGCCGGATCCCCCTTGGCGCGGCCAATCACGGCGGCGACTTCGGCGCCGAGTTTGTCCGAAGGCCCTTTGTGACGACGCCCGAACGGGAACACGATCACCCGCAACAGGCAGGCCAGCCCCTTGCTCGGAAAGTTGTTCAGCAATTCGTCCATGGCCCGCTCGCCGTGACCGAGGCTTTCCTCCATGGCCCAGGTAAACAGCGGCTTCAGGTATTCCGGCGAGTCGAGGTCGTTGTAGCGCTTGAGCGCGGCGCTGGCCAGATACAGGTTGCTCAACACATCACCCAATCGTGCCGACAGGCGTTCGCGCCGTTTCAGTTCGCCGCCGAGCAGCATCATGCTGAGGTCGGCGAGCAGGGCGAATGCGGCTGCCTGGCGGTTCAGCGCGCGGAAATAACCCTGGCTGAGCTTGTCGCCCGGTACGTGCTCCAGGTGCCCGAAACCGAGGTTCAGCACCAGCGTGCTGGCGGCGTTGCCCACGGCAAAGCCGATGTGCTTGAGCAGCAGGCCATCGAACTCGGTAAGTGCCTGATCCTTGTCCTCCCGAGTGGCCAGGGCCATTTCCTTGAGCACGAAGGGGTGGCAGCGAATCGCGCCCTGGCCGAAGATCATCAGGTTGCGCGAAAGAATGTTCGCGCCTTCCACGGTAATGAAGATCGGTGCGCCGTTCCATTTGCGGCCCAGGTAGTTGTTCGGCCCCATGATGATCGCCTTGCCGCCGTGCACATCCATCGCCTGGCTGATGCACTCGCGGCCACGCTCGGTGAGGTGGTACTTGAGAATCGCCGACAGCACCGACGGTTTCTCGCCGAGGTCCACCGCGTTGGCAGTCAGCATCCGCGCGGCGTCCATCATCCAGGCGTTGCCGCCGATGCGCGCCATGGCTTCCTGGATGCCTTCGAAAGCGGCGATCGGCACATTGAACTGCTCGCGGATCTGCGCGTACTGGCCGGTCACCAGGCTGGTGAACTTGGCCATGCCGGTGCCCACCGCCGGCAGGGAAATCGAACGCCCGACGGACAGGCAATTCATCAGCATCATCCAGCCCTTGCCGAGCATTTCCTGGCCGCCGATCAGGAACTCCAACGGTACGAAAACGTCCTTGCCGGAATTAGGACCGTTCATGAACGCCGCCCCCAGGGGCAGGTGACGACGGCCGATTTCAACACCGGGCAGATCGGTTGGAATCAGCGCCAGGCTGATACCCAGGTCTTCCTCCTCGCCCAGCAAGTGGTCCGGATCGTACGCCTTGAACGCCAGGCCGAGCAGGGTGGCGACCGGGCCCAGGGTGATGTAGCGCTTTTCCCAATTGAGGCGTAGGCCGAGGGTTTCCTTGCCTTCCCATTCGCCTTTGCAGATCACCCCGGTGTCAGGCATGCCGCCCGCGTCCGAACCCGCGAGAGGGCCGGTCAGTGCAAAACAGGGAATTTCGTCGCCGCGCGCCAGGCGTGGCAGGTAATGGTTGCGTTGCTCGTCGGTGCCGTAGTGCAGCAACAGTTCGGCTGGGCCGAGAGAGTTGGGGACCATCACGGTAGAAGCCAGATCGCCGCTGTGACTGGCCAGTTTCATCGCCACTTGCGAGTGGGCGTAGGCCGAGAACCCCTTGCCGCCAAACTCTTTGGGAATGATCAGGGCAAAAAAGCCGTTGTCCTTGATGTAAGTCCAGGCCTCGGCCGGCAAGTCCATGGTTTGACCGAGCTGCCAGTCGCTGACCATGGCGCAGAGCTCTTCGGTCGGACCGTCGATGAAAGCCTGTTCTTCCTCGTTCAGTTGCACCTTGGGATAGGACAGCAGCTTGTTCCAGTCCGGACGACCGCTGAACAGCTCGCCGTCCCACCACACCGTACCGGCTTCGATGGCGTCGCGTTCGGTGTCCGACATCGGCGGCAAGGTTTTCTGGAACCAGTTGAACATCGGTGCGCTGAAGAATTTGCGGCGCAGGTCAGGCAATAGCAGAGGCGCCGCCACGGCGGCGGTGAGCACCCAGAAAATCAACAGCAGCCAGCCCGGTGCGCGGCTGAATGCGCCCATTGCCAGCAGAAAGACAGCCACGATGCCCAGGGCAGGCAGCGGCGCGATGCGACGGTGGGCTAAATAAGCTATCCCGACAACCAGAACCATTATCCACAACAGCAGCATATTTAATCCTCCGTGAACCCAGGGCGAACCAACCCACAGAGCTTAGACGGCATCCGCGAAACGGGGTGGTCAGAGCGAGGTGATTGAAATCGTGGGAAACCCTGGATGATTGTGTAGGCCTTAGGTGCGACAGACCGTGAAAAATCGTTCATTGAGCGGGCGGCAAAGCGCCCATGTTTGGCCGAAACGTCGTTATCTCTGTGCTGAACCTCTCGATAGACTCGGGGCTTGCCCTGGAGATTGCCCGCATGCATGAGTATCTGAGCCCCGGCCGCTTCATCGATAGTGACCACCCCTGCGTGGTGGAGTTCGCCGAAAAACATCGTGGCGCCAGTCGCGACCCGCTCCAGCAGGCGATCCAGCTCTATTACGCCGTGCGCGAGGCGGTGCGCTACAACCCGTACACCTTCAGTCGTGACCCACAGACCTTGCGTGGCAGTTATGCGCTGTCGAGCGGGGAGAGTTATTGCGTGCCCAAAGCCACGCTACTGGCCGGTGCCGCGCGGCATTGCGGGATTGCTGCACGCATCGGTCTGGCGGACGTGCGCAATCATCTGTCGACCCCGCGCCTGCTCGAATTGCTCAAGAGCGACGTGTTCGCCATGCACGGCTACACCGAGCTCTATTTGAATGGTCGTTGGGTCAAGGCCACCCCTGCGTTCAACCAGGGGTTGTGCGACTTATTCAATGTGGCGCCGCTGGAATTCGACGGGATCAATGACAGCGTGTTTCATCCCTTCAATCGCGACGGCGAGCAGTTGATGGAGTACCTGATCGACCACGGCCAGTTCACCGACGTGCCGGAAAAGTTCTTCTTCGAACACCTTGAAAAGTGCTATCCGCACCTGTTCGGCGAGCATCTTGCGCCGCTGCTGGGAGACATGCGCAGCGATTTGAGTCGCGCCTGATCCGGCGTATGCTGCCTGCGCATTCATCCATAAAGAGGCGGTCATGCTGAAGATCTGGGGTCGGAAAAATTCATCGAATGTCAGAAAACCATTGTGGGCCGCCGAGGAATTGGGCCTGGCCTATGAGGCCATTGATGCGGGCGGTGCCTTTGGTGTCGTCGATACGCCCGAGTACCGTGCCATGAACCCCAATGGCCGCGTGCCGGTGATTGAAGACGATGGATTCGTGTTGTGGGAATCCAACGCCATCGTCCGCTATCTGATGGCCAGGCATGCGCCGAACACCCCGTGGTATCCGGCAGATCTGCAAGCGCGGGCCAGCGCCGAGAAGTGGATGGACTGGACCACTTCGAGTTTTGCCGGACCGTTCCGTACGGTGTTCTGGGGCGTATTGCGCACCCCGGCCGATCAACAGGACTGGCCTGCGATCCAGGCTGCAATCAAGGAGTGCGAAGCGCTGCTGGCGATGGCCGATCAGGCGCTGGCGAGCCAGCCATACCTGTCCGGTGACGAGATCGGCATGGGCGACATTCCCTTGGGGAGTTTCATTTATGCCTGGTTCGAGATGCCGATCGAACGCTCGCCACAGCCCCATCTGCAGGCCTGGTACGCACGGTTGAAAGAGCGTCCGGCGTATCGCAAGGCGGTCATGACCGCGTTGACTTAATACTCACTATCGACACACTTGACTGTACTTGTGCGGCGGCGACAAGCACCATTGCACTGATGCGCCGCGGTTGCATTGCTCGCCGCCCGCCCATATCTGTCCCTTTCTTCCCTTCTTGGTGCGTAATCCGATATGAGTTCCGCTCTGTCCATCCGGCAGCTAACCAAAACCTACGGCAACGGTTTCCAGGCCTTGAGTGGTATCGATCTGGATGTCGCCGAAGGTGACTTCTTCGCCTTGCTCGGCCCCAACGGCGCCGGCAAATCCACGACCATCGGCATTCTTTCGACCCTGGTGAACAAGACCAGCGGCACGGTGAATATCTTCGGCCACGACCTGGACAAGAACCCGGCGGCGCTTAAGCGCTGCATCGGCGTCGTACCCCAGGAGTTCAACTTCAACCAGTTCGAAAAGACCTTCGACATCGTCGTGACCCAGGCTGGTTACTACGGCATCCCGGCGAAAGTTGCCAAGGAACGCGCCGAGCAATACCTGACCCAACTTGGCCTGTGGGACAAGCGCGATGTGCCGTCGCGTTCGCTGTCCGGTGGCATGAAGCGTCGCCTGATGATCGCCCGTGCGCTGGTCCACGAACCGCGCCTGTTGATCCTCGACGAACCGACTGCCGGGGTGGACATCGAGCTGCGCCGTTCGATGTGGACTTTCCTCACCGAGCTGAACAAGAAAGGCATCACCATCATCCTCACCACGCACTATCTGGAAGAGGCTGAGCAGTTGTGCCGCAATATCGGCATCATCGATCACGGCACCATCGTCGAGAACACCAGCATGAAACAGTTGCTCGGCCAGCTGCACGTCGAGACTTTCCTGCTGGATCTGAAGGGCAGCGTGAGCGCGCCGCCACAGTTGATCGGCTATCCGTCACGCTTGCTCGATGCCCACACCCTGGAAGTCCAGGTGGACAAAAGCATGGGCATCACTGCGCTGTTCACTCAGCTTGCCCAACAGAACATTGAAGTGCTGAGCCTGCGTAACAAAACCAATCGCCTCGAGGAGTTGTTCGTGTCCCTGGTGGAGAAAAATCTGTCGAAGGTGGCGGTATGAGTTCCGAGCTGCAGCCCAACCTCGTTGCCCTCAATACCATCGTTTACCGTGAGGTCCGGCGCTTTACCCGGATCTGGCCGCAGACCCTGCTGCCGCCAGCGATCACCATGGTTCTGTACTTCGTGATCTTCGGCAACCTGATCGGTCGACAAATCGGCGATATGGGTGGCTTCACTTACATGGAGTACATCGTGCCGGGCCTGATCATGATGTCGGTGATCACCAACTCCTACGGAAACGTGGTGTCGAGTTTCTTCGGCAGTAAATTCCAGCGTTCCATCGAAGAATTGATGGTGTCACCGGTGTCGCCGCACACCATCCTGATCGGCTACACCCTCGGCGGCGTGCTGCGCGGCTTGATGGTCGGGATCATCGTGACGCTGTTGTCGCTGTTCTTCACCGATCTGCAGGTGCATCACTTGGGCGTGACCATTCTGGTGGTGGTGCTGACTGCGACCATCTTCTCGCTGCTGGGCTTCATCAACGCCGTGTTTGCACGCAACTTCGATGACATCTCGATCATCCCGACGTTTGTGCTGACGCCCTTGACCTATCTGGGCGGGGTGTTCTACTCGATCTCGTTGCTGCCGCCGTTCTGGCAGACCGTGTCCTTGGCCAACCCGGTGCTGCACATGGTCAATGCGTTCCGTTACGGCATTCTCGGGGTGTCGGATATTCGGATCAGCATTGCGATTACGTTCATGGTGGTGGCGACGATCGTACTGTACATCGGTTGTGCGCGGTTGCTGGTGAGTGGGCGGGGGATGCGTACTTAAGATTTTCAAACGATGGCGGCCTGGCAGCCGACCTATTGATTGTTGACGGAGTACATATCCATTCCTGCGGTAACGGCCACTTAGGGTTTCGCTCTTACAGCGAGTCACTTGGAAGAGCCCCAAATAACCAAGGGCTCTTGCCCCCGGCGTTCGGTGCCTCGCTCCGGTCCTGCTCCGTGGGTCGCCGCGATGGGCCATCCTTGGCCCAGCGCGGCGACCCACGGAGCAATGCCGGAGTGAGGGCATGCCGAGCCTAGGCGAGGCACCGAGTGGTGGGGCAAGAGCGCTTTGGTTACTTTCGCGCTTTTCGAAAGTGACTCGCCGTAAGGGCGAAACCATAAGCAGTCGTTACCGCAGCAACGGATATGCACACGATCAACCGGCCTCTCACATCCGACTTTGCTTACGCCGCCGCCACTGCCGCGCCACCCACCAGCGCCAATACATCATCACCAGGCAATAAGCCAACGCCCCAAGCACAACGCCTACCACTACCGACCCCAACAAAAATGGCTGCCACAGGGTCGATAGTTCACCGCTGATCCATTCCCAGGTCAGCTCGTCCGGCAGATGCCGTGCGGGAACATCCATCAACCAGGCACCGGTCTGATAAGTACAGAAGAACACCGCCGGCATGGTGATCGGGTTGGTCAACCAGACCAGGCTGACCGCAATCGGCATGTTGCCGCGCACGATGATCGCGAGAACCGCAGCGACCAGCATCTGCATCGGAATCGGCAGGAATGCCGCGAACAAGCCGACTGCCATGGCCCGGGCGACGGAATGGCGATTGAGGTGCCAGAGGTTCGGGTCATGCAGCAGGGTGCCGAGAAAGCGTAAGGACTTGTGTTCCCTGATGCTGGTCGGGTCTGGCATGTAGCGTTTGAATAAGCGCCGGGGCATAAGGCTTCTCGGTCGATCAAGGTGGCAAGTATGTCTGGATTCCATGAGGCACCCATTCAGACTTTGTGACAATTGTTAACGACGGACGTGCGTCGGGCCGACTATGCCTAGGGACTGGACTCTCAAGGACGGGCTTATGCGCACAGGGATGATGGCGCTGGCGTTGGGCTTGCTGGCCTTGCGTTTTTTACCGGTGTTACCGCCGGTCTGGTTGTGGTTGTTGATGCCGGTGGCAGGCTTGATGTTGCTGCCGTTCAGGACGTATCCGGCTGCGTTTTTCCTGTTCGGCTTGAGTTGGGCCTGTGCCCATGCCCAATGGGCCCTGGATGATCGGCTGTCGCCGGCCCTCGACGGGGAAACGCGTTGGGTCGAAGGGCGTGTCAGCGGGCTGCCACAGAATGGTGAGGGGGTGGTGCGTTTCGAACTGACTGACAGTCGGTCACGCCGTACCGACCTGCCGCGACAGTTGCGTCTGGCCTGGTATGACGGTCCGCCGGTAAACAGCGGCGAACGCTGGCGGCTCGCGGTCAAGCTGAAGCGACCCGTGGGGTTGCTCAATCCGCATGCCTTCGACTATGAGGCCTGGCTGTTGGCGCAACGCATCGGTGCGACCGGGACGGTCAAGGCCGGGGAGCGGCTTGCACCAGCCCGGTGGGCCTGGCGCGACGGTATCCGCCAGAGGCTGCAGGCCGTGGATGCGCAAGGTCGAACTGGCGTGCTGGTTGCGCTGGTGCTGGGAGACGGCGCGGGGCTCAGCCGCGAAGACTGGCAGGTGTTGCAAGACACTGGCACCGTGCACCTGTTGGTGATTTCCGGGCAGCACGTCGGCTTGTTGGCGGGACTGGTTTATCTGTTGATCGCCGGGCTTGCCCGTTACGGCTTGTGGCCAGCCCGTCTACCATGGTTGCCTTGGGCCTGCAGCCTGGCTTTCGTGGCCGCCCTTGGCTATGGGCTGCTGGCTGGCTTCGAAGTGCCGGTCCGCCGAGCCTGCCTGATGATCGGCCTGGTGCTGCTATGGCGCCTGCGTTTTCGCCACCTGGGTGCCTGGTGGCCACTGTTGCTGGCGCTCAATGGCGTCTTGCTGATGGACCCGTTGGCGAGTCTGCAACCGGGGTTCTGGCTGTCCTTCGCGGCGGTGGCGGTGCTTATCTTCACGTTCGGTGGGCGCCTGGGGCCTTGGCCATGGTGGCAAACCTGGACCCGTGCCCAGTGGCTGATCGCTATTGGCCTTGGACCGTTTTTGCTGGTCCTGGGATTGCCGATCAGCCTTAGCGGGCCGCTGGTCAATCTGCTGGCGGTACCCTGGATCAGCCTGGTGGTGCTGCCCCCTGCGTTGCTCGGTACACTTTTGCTGCCGGTGCCCTACGTCGGCGAGTGGCTGCTGTGGCTGGCGGGCGGCTTGATAGATTGGCTGTTCACCGGGTTGGCATTGGTCGCCGGCAAGGTTCCCGCCTGGGTGCCCGCGGCCATTCCGCTATGGGTCTGGGCCATCGGCACGCTGGGCGCCTTTTTGTTGCTGCTGCCGCGTGGCGTACCGATGCGACCGTTAGGCTGGCCTTTGCTGTTACTACTGGTTTTTCCTCCGCGGCCGGTGCTGCCCGAAGGCATTGCCGAGGTCTGGCAACTGGATGTGGGTCAAGGGCTGGCGATCATGGTGCGCACGCGCCATCACACACTGTTATATGACGCCGGTCCGCGTTTGCGTGGTCTTGACCAGGGTGAGCGGGTGGTCCTGCCCGCACTGCGCAAGCTGGGTGTGAAGGCGCTCGACCTGATGTTGATCAGCCATGCCCATGCCGATCATGCCGGTGGCGCCCGGGCAGTGGCCAATGGATTGCCGGTGAAACGGGTGCTCAGTGGCGAACCTGCCGACCTGCCTGGCGAGTTGCAGGCCGAGGGCTGTGAGAGCGGTCGGCAGTGGACGTGGGACGGGGTCAACTTTCAACTGTGGCACTGGCCGCAGGCCAGGGACAGCAACCAGAACTCCTGTGTGTTGCAGATCGAAGCCAATGGCGAGCGATTGCTGCTCAGCGGTGACATCGACACCCACGCCGAGCGCGCGTTGCTCGCCAGCCCATTGGCCGTGCCTACCGATTGGTTGCAGTCACCGCACCACGGTAGTCGCAGTTCGTCGTCGATGGCGCTGCTCAACGTTCTACAGCCCAAGGCAGCACTGATTTCCCGTGGACAGGGCAACTCCTTCGGTCATCCTCATCCGGTGGTGATTGAGCGCTATCGACATCGCGCGATGGACATCTACGACAGTGCGCAGCAAGGCGCCGTTCATCTGCAACTGGGGCGTTTCGAACCACCGCGCTCGATGCGTCAAGAACGGCGCTTCTGGCGCGATCCCCCACCCTCGGGCAAATAACCTTGGGTGATCAAAGGCCGACCGGATGCGACATCACAGTCTTCGGTGAGCCCACCCCCTATGTTAGAGTGGCGCACTTTTTCGAGGGGACTGTCACTGTGTGGGAATTGGTCAAATCCGGCGGCTGGATGATGCTGCCGATCATCCTGAGTTCCATCGCGGCAATGGCTATCGTTGCCGAACGTCTGTGGACCCTGCGGGCCAGTCGCGTGACCCCGGAGCATTTGCTCGGGCAGGTCTGGGTCTGGATCAAGGACAAGCAACTTAACAAGGAGAAGCTCAAGGAACTGCGCGCCAATTCGCCGTTGGGCGAGATCCTGGCCGCTGGCCTGGCGAACTCCCGGCATGGTCGCGAGATCATGAAGGAGTGCATCGAAGAGGCCGCCGCGCGGGTCATCCATGAGCTGGAACGCTACATCAATGCCCTCGGTACCATCGCTGCCATGGCGCCATTGCTGGGGCTGCTGGGTACGGTGCTGGGCATGATCGATATTTTCAGTGCGTTCATGGGCACGGGCATGACCACCAATGCGGCGGTACTGGCCGGGGGTATCTCCAAAGCGCTGATCACCACGGCCGCCGGCTTGATGGTCGGTATCCCGTCGGTATTCTTCCACCGTTTCCTGCAACGCCGGATCGATGAACTGGTGGTCGGCATGGAGCAGGAAGCGATCAAGCTGGTCGAAGTCGTGCAGGGTGACCGTGACGTGGACCTGGCGGGGGGCAAAGCGTGAAATTCCGCCGCAAGCAACGGGAGAATGTGGACATCAACCTCGCGTCACTGATCGACGTGGTGTTTATCCTGCTGCTGTTTTTCGTCGTGACCACGACGTTCACCCGTGAAACCCAGTTGCGCGTCGATCTGCCCGAAGCGGTCAGCGGAGCGCCTACCGATGACCAGACCCGGCAACTGGACATCGCGATCAGTGCCGATGGCATATTCTCGGTGAACAACCAGGTATTGCCCAAGAGTGACCTGGCAACGCTGATGGATGCCCTGCAGAAACAGTCCAATGGCGATACCAGTCGACCGCTGTCCATCAGCGCCGACGGAAAATCCCAGCATCAGTCGGTCATCACCGCCATGGACGCTGCCGGCAAGCTCGGCTTCAGCCATCTGCGCATGACCACAGTCGAGGCGGCGCCGCCCGCGCCTTGAAAAGCATGTCCGAACGCTTGCTCGCTGCCTGGTACCGGGGGCATCCGGCCCTGAAGCTATTACAGCCGCTGGAGTGGTTGTACCGCCGCGTGGTCAACAACAAGCGCAAGCGCTTTCTGGCGGGCGAGGGCGAGATCTATCAACCACCGGTACCGCTGATCGTGGTGGGTAACATCACCGTGGGCGGCACCGGCAAGACACCGCTGATCCTGTGGATGATCCAGCACTGTCAACGCAGTGGCCTGCGGGTCGGCGTGGTCAGCCGGGGTTACGGTGCCAAGCCAGCGCAATTGCCGTGGCGGGTCGAGGCGGATCAAAGCGCCGACATCGCTGGCGATGAGCCGCTGTTGATCGTGCAGCGCACCGGCGTGCCGTTGATGATCGATCCGGATCGCAGTCGCGCGGTCAAAGCCCTACTTGACAGTGAGTCGCTGGACCTGATCCTGTCCGATGATGGCATGCAGCATTACCGCCTGGCGCGGGATCTGGAGCTGGTACTGATCGACGCGGCCCGCGGATTGGGCAACCGCCGCTGCTTGCCGGCCGGGCCGCTGCGTGAACCGGTCGAGCGTCTGCAAAGTGTCGATGCGGTGCTCTACAACGGCGCAACGGCTGACAGCGGCGACGGCTTTGCCTTCCAGTTGCAACCGACGGCGCTGGTCAACCTGCAAAGCGGCGAACGGCGCCCGCTCGATCACTTTCCCGCGGGCCAGGCGTTGCATGCGGTGGCCGGGATCGGTAACCCGCAGCGTTTCTTCAGGACCCTCGAAACGCTACACTGGCAGCCAGTCCCGCATGCATTCGCCGACCACGCCGAATACAGTGCGCAGGCCTTGAATTTCAACCCGTCATTGCCATTGGTGATGACCGAAAAGGATGCGGTGAAGTGCCGTGCCTTCGCCGCCCCCGACTGGTGGTACCTGGCGGTCGACGCCGTGCCGTCGCCAGCCTTCACGGCCTGGTTCGATACCCAGTTGATGCGCCTGTTGCCGGCGCGTCTTTTGCCTTAACTCCGTTTCTATCCAGGGAATGATCATGGACACCAAATTGCTCGATATCCTCGCTTGCCCGGTCTGCAAAGGTCCGCTCAAGCTCAGCGCTGACAAGACCGAGCTGATCAGCAAGGGCGCTGGCCTTGCGTACCCGATTCGCGACGGCATCCCGGTGATGCTCGAATCCGAAGCCCGTACCCTGACCACCGACGAGCGTCTGGATAAATGACTTCAGCCTTTACCGTTGTTATTCCTGCGCGCTACGCCTCCACCCGCTTGCCGGGCAAGCCGCTGCTGTCGATCGCTGGCAAGCCGATGATCCAGCACGTTTGGGAACAGGCGTGCAAAAGTAGCGCAGAGCGCGTGGTGGTTGCCACGGACGATGCGCGCATCGCCCAGGCCTGTGAAGGTTTTGGTGCCGAAGTGGTGATGACTCGCGAAGACCACAACTCCGGAACCGATCGCCTGGCTGAAGTCGCGGCAAAGCTGGGCCTGGCGCCAGACGCGATCGTGGTTAACGTCCAGGGTGACGAGCCGTTGATACCGCCGAGTGTCATTGACCAGGTGGCCGTCAACCTGGCTGCCCACACCGAAGCGCGCATGGCCACGTTGGCCGAGCCGATCGAAGACGTGGAGAGCCTGTTCAACTCCAACGTGGTCAAGGTCGTCAGTGACCTCAATGGCCTGGCGCTGACCTTCAGTCGCGCCACGTTGCCGTGGGCACGGGACACGTTCGCCAAGAGCCTCGAGCAAATGCCCGAAGGCGTGCCGTATCGCCGCCACATCGGCATCTATGCCTACCGCGCCGGTTTCCTGCATGACTTCGTCAGCTGGGGCCCTTGCTGGCTGGAAAACACCGAGTGCCTGGAACAACTGCGTGCCTTGTGGCACGGGGTACGGATCCACGTCGCCGATGCACTGATCGCGCCGCCTGCCGGCGTCGATACCGTTGAAGACCTTGAGCGCGTTCGTCGCCTGCTGGAGGCCTGATGCGGGTTCTGTTTGTCTGTCTGGGCAATATCTGTCGTTCACCCACGGCCGAAGGCGTTCTGCGGCATAAACTGCGTGAAGCGGGGCTGGCCGATCAAGTCGAAGTGGCCTCTGCCGGCACCGGCGACTGGCACGTGGGCAGCGCGCCGGACAAGCGCAGCCAGGCGGCGGCAAAACGCCGTGGTTACGATTTGTCCGCCCAACGCGCCCAACAGGTCACCCGTGCCGATTTCGCCACGTACGACCTGATCCTGGCGATGGACAACAGTAACCTGCGCAACCTCATGGATCTGCAACCGCCCAAGTGCAAGGCGGAGCTGGACCTGTTCCTGCGCCGCTACCCGTCGCAGGTCGAGGAAGTCCCGGACCCGTACAACGACAGTGAACATGGCTTCGAGCACGTGCTGGACTTGATCGAGCGCGCCAGTGACCTGCTGGTGATCGAACTGAAGGAACGGTTATGAGTTTGCAACTGCGATCCCAGGTTTCGCTCAAGCCGTTCAACAGCTTTGGAGTGGATGTCCAGGCCCGTCTTTTTGCCGAGGCCCATAGCGACGCCGATGTGCGTGAGGCCCTGGCCTATGCGCGGGAACACCAGGTGCCCTTGCTGGTGATCGGCGGTGGCAGCAACTTGCTGCTGACCGCTGACATTGAGTCGATGGTACTGCGCATGGCCACCCGCGGAATACGCGTGATCAGCGACGATGGCAGCAAAGTCGTGATCGAGGCCGAGGCGGGCGAGCCCTGGCATCCATTCGTGCAACACACCTTGGTGCAGGGCTTGTCAGGCCTGGAAAACCTCAGCCTGATTCCTGGCACCGTTGGCGCGGCCCCCATGCAGAACATCGGCGCCTATGGCGTGGAAATCAAGGATGTGTTCGCCGGCCTGACCGCCCTGGATCGCCAGACCGGCGAACTGCGCGACTTCAGTCTGCAAGAGTGCAACTTCGCTTACCGCGACAGCGTGTTCAAACAGGAGCCTGGGCGCTGGTTGATCCTGCGCGTGCGTTTCACCCTCGATCGCACCGCCCACCTGCATCTGGAGTACGGTCCTGTACGTCAGCGCCTGACCGAGCAGGGCATCGATCATCCGACGGCCACGGACGTCAGTCAGGCCATTTGCAGCATTCGCAACGAGAAGCTTCCGGACCCGGCGGTGCTCGGCAATGCCGGCAGCTTTTTCAAAAACCCCTTGGTCCCAGCGGCACTGGTCGCACAGCTCAAGGGTGAATACCCGGACCTGGTGGCCTACGCGCAACCCGACGGGCAGATGAAGCTGGCTGCCGGCTGGTTGATCGAGCGGGCAGGGTGGAAAGGCTTCCGCGATGCCGATGCAGGCGTGCATAAAATGCAGGCACTGGTGCTGGTCAATTACGGCAGTGCGACGGGGCTGCAATTGCTGCACCTGGCGCAGCGGATCCAGAAAGACATTTCAGAACGTTTCCATGTCGACCTGGAAATGGAGCCGAACCGCTATTGAGGCTACGCTTTCAAGGTGGACTTCAAAGCCCTGCACTGATGAAAAGTGCAGGGCTTTTTTGTTAATGCTGGGTTAACTTAGCGAGCTAACGATACATTGCATTTGTTCCATCAAAGGCCCGGTGCAGACGTCTCCGTCCGGCATAAGAGAGCCCTATTAGCCTGAGTAGATCTGCGTTATGCCAACCGCCGACCTCCCGGTGGCAGATTGCTCGACCCCATGACCTTTATAACTATGCGGGCGTGCCCATGATTACCCTGAAACTCAACGGTCAAGACCATCCACTCGATGTCACCGAGGATATGCCCTTGCTCTGGGCAATTCGCGACGTGGCCGGTTACAACGGCACCAAGTTTGGCTGTGGCATGGGCCTTTGCGGCGCCTGCACGATTCATATTGAAGGTGCTCCGGCGCGCAGTTGCATCACGCCGGTTGGCTCGGTCGTCGGCCAGAATGTCACCACCATCGACAACCTTCACGCCGACCCGGTCGGCAAAGTCGTGCAGCAAGCCTGGCTCGATACGGCCGTGGCTCAATGCGGTTACTGCCAGGGTGGGCAGATCATGTCCGCCACTGCGCTGCTCAAGACCAATCCCGACCCCAGCGATGAACAGATCGAAGAGGCGATGGTTGGCAACATCTGCCGCTGCGGCACCTACAACCGTATCAAGACCGCCATTCGCCAGGCATCCACTCACCTGAAGGAGGCCAAGGCATGAGCCGGTTACCGAATGATTTCGCCCTGAGCAACCTCAGTCGGCGGGGCTTCCTCAAGGGCGTGGGCGCCACCAGTGCGCTGGTGGTTGCCGCGAGTTGGGGCTGGCAAGACGCGTTTGCCGAAGAGGCGCAGAAAAAGTTTGGTGCCGATGGCATGCCCAATGGCTGGATCGACGATCCCAAGGTTTATGTGAGCATCGCCACTGATGGCACGGTGACGGTTGTCTGCAACCGTTCGGAAATGGGCCAGGGCGTACGGACCAGCCTGACCATGGTGGTGGCCGACGAGCTGGAAGCCGATTGGGCGCGGGTCAAGGTGCAACAGGCGCCGGGCGATGAAGTGCGGTTCGGCAACCAGGACACCGATGGTTCGCGCAGCATGCGTCACTGGTACGAACCGATGCGCCGCTGTGGCGCCGCCGCCCGGACCATGCTGGAACAGGCCGCCGCCGACCAGTGGAAAGTGCCGGTTGGCGAATGCCATGCGCAGCTGCATAAAGTCATCCATAAGCCTTCCGGTCGCGAACTGGAGTATGGCGCTCTGGCCGCCGCAGCCGGCGCCTTGGCCGTGCCGGCCCGGGACAGCTTGCGACTCAAGCAGCCCTCGGAGTTTCGCTACATCGGCAAGGAAGGCACCAGGGCCATCGATGGCGACGATATCGTCAACGGCCGCGCGGTATACGGCGCAGACGTGCATTTCGATGGCATGCTGTTCGCCGTCATTGCCCGGCCGGCGGTATATGGCGGCAAGGTCAAGAGCTTCGATGGCAGCGCTGCGATGAAAGTGCCGGGAGTGGTCAAGGTCATCCAGATTGAAAGCCGTCCACTGCCCTCGGAGTTTCAACCCCTGGGCGGCATCGCGGTGGTGGCCAATAACACCTGGGCGGCGATCAAGGGTCGCGAGGCGTTGAAAATCGAATGGGACGACGGCCCCAACGCCAGCTACGACTCGATCGCCTACCGCAAGGAGCTCGAGGCCGCTTCGCTCAAGCCGGGCAAAGTGGTGCGCAATACCGGCAATATCGACGACGCCATGGCCAATGCCGCCAGCACACTGGAAGCCTCCTACTATTTGCCGCACCTGTCACAATCGCCAATGGAGCCGATGGTTGCCATCGCTCGCTACAAGGACGGTGTTTGCCAAGCCTGGGGGCCAAGCCAGGCGCCACAGGTCACCCGCGAGCGGATCGCCGAACGCCTGGGCGTGCCATTCGATAAAGTCACCTTCAACGTGACGTTGCTGGGCGGAGGCTTCGGGCGCAAGTCCAAACCTGACTTCATTATCGAAGCGGCCATCCTGGCCAAGGAGTTCCCCGGCAAGGCGGTGCGGGTGCAATGGACCCGTGAAGACGATATTCACTGTTCCTATTTTCACACGGTGTCGGCCGAATACCTCAAGGCCAGCCTGAACAAGGACGGCTTGCCCTCCGGCTGGCTGCACCGCACGGTGGCGCCGAGCATTACCGCGTTGTTCGCGCCGGGCATGAACCATGAGGCCGCCTTCGAACTGGGCATGGGCTTCACCAACATGGCCTACGCAATTCCCAACATTCGCCTGGAAAACCCCGAGGCCACCGTCCATACGCGGGTTGGCTGGTATCGCTCGGTATCGAACATACCCCACGGTTTTGCGATTCAGAGCTTCATCGATGAACTGGCGCACAAGGCCGGAGAAGACCCGCTCAAGTACCAGGTCAGATTGCTCGGCCCGGACCGCCAGATCGATCCGCGCACCTTGAGTGAAGAATGGAACTACGGTGAATCGCCCGAGCGTTATCCGATCGATACCGCTCGCCTGCGCACGGTACTGGAAACTGCCGCGAAGGCCGCCGGTTGGGGACGTGAGTTGCCCAAGGGCCGAGGCTTGGGCCTGGCGGTGCATTACAGTTTCGTGACCTACGTGGCGGCAGTGATTGAAGTCGAAGTCAAGGACGATGGCACCTTGATCGTGCACAAAGCTGACATTGCCGTGGATTGCGGGCCGCAGATCAACCCCGAGCGGATTCGTTCGCAGTTCGAAGGTGCCTGCGTCATGGGCCTGGGCAATGCGGTGCTGGGCGAAATCAGCTTCAAGGATGGCAAGGTCCAGCAGGACAACTTCCACATGTACGAAGTGGCGCGCATGTCCCTGGCGCCCAGGGAGGTCGCGGTGCACCTGGTAACGCCGCCGGGCAACGTGCCGTTGGGCGGTGTCGGTGAACCGGGTGTGCCACCGATTGCCCCGGCACTGTGCAATGCGATCTTCGCCGCCACCGGCAAGCGTATCCGCAGCCTGCCGGTCCGTTATCAATTGCAGGGTTGGCAGAAGGTCGAGGTGTGATGGACAGTGCCGATCTCAATGTCCTGCGCAGCGTGCTGGAATGGCGTCGCGCTGGCCAGCGGGTGATGTTGTACAGCGTCGTGCAGACCTGGGGTACTGCGCCCCGGGCACCTGGTGCAATGCTGGCATTGCGCGAGGACGGCGTGGTGATTGGCTCGGTGTCCGGTGGTTGTGTCGAAGACGACCTGATTGCCCGTTTGCATGACGGTCGCATTGCGGCCGACGGACCGCCGGTGCAACTGATCACCTATGGCGTCACCCGTGAGGAGGCGGCACGCTTCGGTTTGCCCTGCGGCGGCACTTTGCGTTTGACCGAGGAGCGCGTTGGCGATCCTGCGTGGGTCGCGGAGTTGCTGGCGCGCTGCGAAGGCCATGAAATCGTCGCGCGTTCGCTGGATATCGCGACCGGGGAAGTCATTTTGCAGCCCGCCACCAAGACCGATGTGCTGGCTTTCGATGGCCAGACCCTGCGGGCCGTTTATGGCCCGCGTTGGCGCTTGTTGTTGATTGGCGCCGGGCAGTTGTCTCGCTTTGTCGCCGAGATGGCGCGGCTGCTGGATTTTGAAGTGCTGATTTGCGATCCGCGCAGCGAATTCGTCTACGGCTGGGAGGAACAGCACGGTCGATTTGTCTCGGGCATGCCCGATGAGGCGGTGGTGAACATCCAGACCGACGAGCGCACGGCTATCGTTGCGCTGACTCATGATCCGCGCCTGGATGATATGGCCTTGCTGACGGCCCTCGACTCCCGGGCCTTTTATGTTGGCGCACTCGGCTCCCGGGTCAACAGCCAAAAGCGCCGGGACAACCTGGCTCTGCTCGGTCTGTCGCAACAGGCCATCGGGCGGTTGCACGGCCCGGTCGGCTTGCACATTGGCAGCCACAGCCCGGCGGAAATCGCCTTGTCGCTGATGGCAGAGATTGTGGCGATCAAGAATGGTATCGAGCTCAAGCAGAAGAAACCGCTGCGGGAGGGTGTATGAGTCAATCCATCGGGGTGATCGTGTTGGCGGCGGGGCAGGGCAATCGTTTCCGACAAGTCGCGGGCGACGACAAGGACAAGCTGCTGGCTGACTGCATGGGGCGTGATGGCGCGGTTCGATCGGTCATCGAGCAAGTCCTGGTGAATCTACCTTCCGCGCTGGATAAGCGCTTTCTGGTGACCACGGCCGATCGTCCGCAAGTCAGTCGCATGGGCAAGGCCTATGGCTGTGAGATTGTCCTGATCGAAACGACCGGAATGGGCGACAGCATTGCGGCAGGGGTGGCGGCAGGCGCTCAACTTGATGGTTGGCTGATGGTGCTGGGAGATATGCCGTTCATCCTGCCATCGAGTATTGAACGGGTTGTGGATCAGATAGCCGATGACTGCGTCAGCGTGCCGGTACAGGAGGGTGAGTACGGGCATCCGGTGGGCTTTGGACGCAGTTTTGCTCCGGGATTGATGGCGTTATCAGGCGATCGCGGCGCCAAGGGGTTGTTTGCTCAGGGACGGGTGGTGGAAGTGAGGGTGGATGACCCCGGTGTGTTGTGGGATGTGGATGTGCCTGAGAAGCTGACCTTCAAATAATCGCAGATTCTCTGTAGGAGCGAGCATGTCGAATCGTCGCACCGTCGCGATGGACGTCAACGATGACGCGGGGAACCTGGATACACGCGGTGCATTTGAGATCATCGCGAGCATGCTCGCTCCTACAGAGGTATAAACGATCCTGTTTCCCAGGGTTGTGTGAAGAACCAAAAAAAAAGCCCCGCCCGGGTTCACCGGGCGGGGCTTTTCAATGGCCGAGGGAATCAGACGAGAGGTTTAGGCTCGTGCTCTTTTTCCTGGGCTTTCTCGTGTTGCTCAACCGCTTCCTGAACGGAGCGAGGTGCTTCGGCAATCACTGACTCAACCGGCTCGGCAGCGACTTCGGCAACCGGGGCAGATGCCTCGACCACTTCGGCGGCAACCGGAGCTGGCTCGGCAGCAACAACCTGGGCAGCAGCGGCCGCCAGTTCGGCTTCCTTCTGCAGACGCTCTTCTTCACGCTTGCGGCGACGCACTTCACGTGGGTCGTTCGGTGCGCGGCCACTTGGCGTCAGGGCGCTGATTGGCGCGGCTTCAACCACTGGAGCAGGCGTTGGGGCAACAACCGGCGCTTCAACCACTGGAGCTGGCTCGGCAGCGGCAACCACTGGCTCGGAGACCAACGCTTGCGCCACCTCGGCTTCAGCAACCGGCTCTGGAGCAGGGGTTTCGGCTACGGCTGGCTCGGCAACCCAGTTGAACGCGGTTTGCTCTTCGCGAACTTCACGAACGGCCTCGGTCACGGTTTCAGTCACGGTGTCGGCAACCGGTTCTGCAACCACGGCTGGCTCAGCTGCAGCTTCAACCACTGGCTGTGCTTCTGGCGCTGCTGCCACTTCGATTTCCGGCGAAGCTGTGGTTTCGACCGGAGTCGTCGCTTCCACCACTGGCGCTTCGGCCGGGGCCGTTTCCAGTGTGGCGGCGGTGGCGCGTTCGGCTTGCTCGTTGGCCTGTGCTTCGGCCGGAGCGCTGATCACGCTGCTGGCAACGGCTGCGGTAACAGCTAGGCCGGCGGCCAGGTCAGCAGTGCTTGGCGCTTCAGTGTTATCGCCGGCTTCGGACTCATCCGAACCTTCGATCACGTTGCCGTTGGCATCACGCTGACGCTCGCGGCGGTTGCTGCGACGACGCTGGCCACGGGAACGGCGGCGTGGACGATCGCCTTCGGCGCCTTCCTGACCTTCTTCCTGCAGTTGCTCTTCGTTGCCGGTCAGCTCTTCTTCGGCTACGGCAGCCGCTTGCTCGGCACGCGGTTGACGTTCTTCACGCGGTGGGCGTGGAGCGCGTTCTTCGCGTGGCGGGCGGGCCGGGCGTTCTTCAGTGGTCGCGGCAGCGACAGCAGCGGCAGCAGGAGCGACAGCGTCCAGCGGCTCGCGCAGTTCACGCACACGCTCCTCACGCTCGCCACGTGGCTTGCGATCTTCGCGCGGGGCACGCGGAGTACGCTCTTCACGTGGCGCGCGCGGAGCGCGTTCTTCACGTGGTGCACGTTCTTCGCGGGCTACGACTGGCGTTTCTTCGCGGGTTTCGCGTGGTTCACGTACTTCGCGTGGCTGGCGCTCTTCGCGCGGCTCGCGTGGGGCGCGTTCTTCGCGGGGCGCGCGCTCTTCACGAGGCTTGCGCTCTTCATCGCGGCGACCGTTACGGGTGCGGCTCTGCTGGCGGCCGGTACGACGTTGTTCCTCGTTGCTGCGTGCGGGACGCTCGGTGGTAGCCGGTTTCTCAACCACGGTCGGAGCGACAGGCTCTTCCTTGGACGCGAACAGGCTGACCAACGACTTCACCAGGCCTTTGAAAAGGCTTGGCTCTGGCGCGGCGACAGGTGCGGGAACCGGTGCGGCGACGACTTCGGTCGGCACCGGAGCGTTGGCGCGGGCGGGAGCCGTCTTGACCGCGGCTTCCTGGCGTACCAGGGTGCGGGTCGCGGCAGCTGGCTGCACTTCTTCCACTTCGGCAGCGGCAGCGGCGATTTCGTAGCTGGACTGGTTGATCGCCGCTTCCGGGCTGTCATCACGCAGGCGCTGAACTTCGAAGTGCGGCGTTTCGAGGTGATCGTTCGGCAGGATGACGATGCGGGCACGGGTACGCAGTTCGATCTTGGTGATCGAGTTACGCTTTTCGTTGAGCAGGAACGCGGCCACCGGGATCGGCACTTGTGCACGAACTTCGGCGGTGCGGTCTTTCAGGGCTTCTTCTTCGATCAGGCGCAGGATCGCCAAAGACAGCGATTCAACGTCACGGATGATGCCGGTGCCGTTGCAGCGCGGGCAAACGATGCCGCTGCTTTCGCCCAGGGATGGGCGCAGGCGCTGACGGGACATTTCCAGCAGGCCGAAGCGCGAGATGCGACCGACTTGCACGCGGGCGCGGTCGGCTTCCAGGCATTCGCGGACTTTCTCTTCCACGGCACGCTGGTTCTTGGCCGGGGTCATGTCGATGAAGTCGATGACGATCAGGCCGCCGATGTCGCGCAGGCGCAACTGGCGGGCGATTTCTTCGGCGGCTTCAAGGTTGGTCTGCAGCGCGGTCTCTTCGATGTCGCTACCTTTGGTGGCGCGCGCCGAGTTGATGTCGATGGACACCAGGGCTTCGGTCGGATCGATCACGATGGAGCCGCCGGAAGGCAGTTCGACGACGCGCTGGAAAGCGGTTTCGATCTGGCTTTCGATCTGGAAGCGGTTGAACAGCGGAACGCTGTCTTCGTAGAGCTTGATCTTGCTGGCGTACTGCGGCATCACCTGGCGAATGAAGGTCAGGGCTTCGTCCTGGGCTTCAACGCTGTCGATCAGCACTTCGCCGATGTCCTGGCGCAGGTAGTCGCGGATCGCGCGGATGATCACGTTGCTTTCCTGGTAGATCAGGAAAGGCGCGGAACGATCCAGCGAAGCTTCTTTGATGGCGGTCCACAGTTGCAGCAGGTAGTCGAGGTCCCACTGCATTTCTTCGCTGCTGCGACCCAGGCCGGCAGTGCGCACGATCAGGCCCATGTCGGCCGGGGCAACCAGGCCGTTCAGCGCTTCACGCAATTCATTGCGCTCTTCGCCTTCGATGCGACGGGAGATACCGCCGGCACGCGGGTTGTTCGGCATCAGCACGAGGTAACGACCGGCCAGGCTGATGAACGTGGTCAGGGCGGCGCCCTTGTTGCCACGCTCTTCTTTTTCGACCTGAACGATGACTTCCTGGCCTTCGCTCAGGACGTCCTTGATGTTGACGCGGCCTTCAGGGGTTTTCTTGAAGTATTCGCGGGAGATTTCTTTGAGGGGCAGGAAGCCGTGGCGCTCAGAGCCGAAATCGACAAAGGCAGCCTCCAGGCTTGGTTCGATGCGAGTAATCCGGCCTTTATAGATGTTGGCCTTCTTCTGCTCGCGTGCACCGGATTCGATGTCCAGGTCGTAGAGGCGCTGGCCATCTACCAGTGCAACACGCAACTCTTCGGGTTGAGTTGCGTTAATCAGCATTCTTTTCATGTAGTACCGTCGGTTTCCGGGCTGCCGGAAACGGCGTTCGGCACACACGACTTCTCATGGTCGGTGTCAGGTGCGTCGGGAGTGGTTGGCCATTCCCGTGTCCAGCGATGTCCGGCCAATGTGGGCCTTCGTCGCGACGTACGCGTCCTGCTTGCTGTGGCTACTTAAGCACTCAGTCAGGAGGAGGAATCAACCGGCGGCTGTGGACGAGATGAAGCGTCTTGATAAAGCCTATTGCTACACAGGCCAGCGGTTGTGCATCTCCACCCTACACGTATCCCTGATAATTCGGGTGCTGCCGCGCGCAGAATCCGCAGCGGGTTGGCATTTACCGTGAGCTCCGAAAGGGGAGGTCACGCATCATGGCTAATTTAGGCGTTGTTTCCGAAGCGTTTCGCTCGGGGTCATCCGCAGCTGACTGCACTTTGTGAACTGGCCATGAATATTGGCTCGAAAAGCGAGTGGAAACTCTGCTTTGCGGTTTGATTCAGGCCTCATGTCACCTGCGCTTGTTACAGTTGCAAACTCCACCGTTACGTAGCGAAAACCCCGTAGGACGGCCTCGCGTCCTGGTGAATTGCGTTGGTCAGGGCCGGTTTTTGACCGTTGGTCCGCTGGCCAGGCCGCTTTTGGCGGCGTTCGCGACTATAGCAGCAATGATTAAGTGCTTCAATTCCATAAAAAATTGTTATCATCCGCGCCATGACGACGACTACCCCCCCGACTCCAGGCGTACAACTGCTTGAGGTCTCGCCGGAATATGCCGGCCAACGTATTGATAACTTCCTTCTCGCTCGGCTCAAAGGCGTGCCCAAGACCTTGATTTACCGCATTTTGCGTAAAGGCGAAGTGCGAGTGAACAAGGGTCGGATCAAGCCCGAATACAAGCTGCAGGCGGGCGATATCGTGCGCGTGCCGCCGGTTCGCGTGCCTGAGCGCGACGAGCCGGTGCCGCTGGCCCAGGGGCTGTTGCAGCGCCTGGAAGCCTCGATTGTCTTTGAAGACAAGGCCCTGATCGTGATCAACAAGCCCGCGGGCATTGCGGTTCACGGTGGTAGCGGCCTGACTTTCGGGGTGATCGAAGCCTTCCGTCAGCTGCGCCCCGATTGCAAGGAGCTTGAGCTGGTTCACCGTCTCGACCGTGATACGTCCGGCCTGTTGATGATCGCCAAGAAGCGCAGCATGTTGCGCCACCTGCACACCGCATTGCGCGGTGATGGCGTCGACAAGCGCTACATGGCGCTGGTGCGCGGTAACTGGGCGAGCTCGATCAAGCAGGTTCGTGCGGCGTTGGGCAAGAGCAACCTGCGCTCCGGCGAACGCATGGTCGAGGTCGACGAAGAGGAGGGCAAGGAGTCCGTGACCGTGTTCAAGGTCCTGCGCCGCTTCGGTGACTTTGCCACCCTGATCGAAGCCAAGCCGATCACTGGCCGGACTCACCAGATTCGTGTGCACACCTTGCACGCCGGGCATTGCATCGCTGGCGACAGCAAGTATGGTGACGAAGGTTTCAGCAAGGAAATTCGCGATCTGGGCGGTAAGCGCCTGTTCCTGCATGCCTACATGCTGACTGTGCCGTTGCCGGATGGTGGCGAATTGAAATTGCAGGCGCCTGTCGACGAAATGTGGGCTAAAACCGTGGAGCGCCTGAGTGCACCCATCTGATTACAAGCTGCTGATTTTCGATTGGGACGGCACGCTGGCCGATTCCATTGGTCGGATTGTCGAGGCGATGCACGTGGCGTCGCAGCGGTCCGGGTTCGAGCAGTGCGATGATCTTGCGGTCAAGGGCATCATCGGCCTCGGTCTGCCGGAGGCGATTCGTACCCTGTATCCGGAAATCGGCGATGCCGAACTTGTAGCGTTTCGTCAGCACTATGCCGATCACTACATCGCCTCGGAGGCGGTACCTTCGCCCTTGTTCGAGGGCGTGGTCGAGTCGCTCGAGGCGTTTCGTGCCGAGGGTTATCACCTGGCCGTGGCCACGGGCAAGGCCCGTCGCGGGCTGGATCGGGTGCTGAAGTCTCACGGTTGGGAAAATTACTTCGATATCACCCGGGCTGCCGACGAGACAGCCAGCAAGCCCCATCCGCTGATGCTTGAGCAGATACTGGCGCATTGTGATGTGCGTGCGGATCAGGCCCTGATGGTTGGCGACTCGTCCTTCGATCTGCAGATGGCGCGCAATGCCGGCATGGATTCGGTGGCGGTCAGCTACGGCGCGCAATCGATTGAAGCGCTGAAGCTGTTCGAGCCACGACTGGCTATCGATCGTTTTTCACAATTGCACGCCTGGCTGGGTCAGCGGGCCTAATACGTTATTGCTGGGGTAAATGGCATGGCCGACGAATGGAAAGCGCCCGCCAAGGCGAGCGCAGAGAGCGGTGACGAAAAAAGCTGGAAGCTGCTGGAGAAGACCCTGCTGGCCGGTGTGCAGGAGCAGCGTCGCTCCCGGCGTTGGGGGATTTTCTTCAAGTTGTTGACCTTCGTGTACCTGTTTGTCGCGTTGGCGCTGTTTACGCCTCTGATGGATATCGAGAAGGCTGCAACCCGCAGTGGTAACTACACCGCGTTGATCGAGATCGACGGCATGATCGCCGACAAGGAGCCGGCCAGTGCCGACAACATCGTCGGTAGCCTGCGAGCCGCCTTCGAAGACGACAAGGTCAAGGGTGTCATCCTGCGCATCAATAGCCCGGGCGGCAGTCCGGTGCAGTCAGGCTATGTCTATGACGAGATTCGCCGTCTGCGTGGACTGCATCCGGATACCAAGCTTTACGCGGTGATTTCCGACCTGGGTGCTTCCGGCGCGTATTACATTGCCAGTGCGGCGGACCAAATCTATGCCGACAAGGCGAGCCTGGTGGGCTCCATCGGGGTAACGGCGGCCGGCTACGGGTTTGTCGGCACCATGGAGAAGCTGGGAGTGGAGCGTCGCACCTACACTTCGGGCGAGCACAAATCCTTCCTCGACCCGTTCCAGCCGCAGAAGCCTGAAGAAACGGCGTTCTGGCAGGGTGTGCTCGATACCACCCACAAACAGTTCATCAGCAGCGTCAAGCAGGGTCGTGGCGATCGCCTGAAGGACAAGGAGCATCCGGAGCTGTTCTCCGGGCTGGTCTGGTCGGGTGAGCAGGCGCTGCCGCTGGGCTTGATCGACGGCCTGGGTAATGCCAGTTATGTCGCGCGGGATGTGATCGGCGAAAAAGAGCTGGTGGACTTCACCGTTCAGGAATCGCCGTTCGATCGCTTCTCGAAAAAGCTCGGCGCCAGCGTGGCTGAGCACTTGGCAATGTGGATGGGGTTCAACGGTCCGTCGTTGCGCTGATTCTGTAGGAGCGAGCATGCTCGCGATGGTCTACAGAGCGCCGCGTTCACCCAGGAATCCCGCGTTTGCGTTGACGTCCATCGCGAGCATGCTCGCTCCTACAGAGTTATGCGGTCAGGGGATTTGCACGCCTTCGGTTAGAAGCATATCGACAAGGCGAATCAGCGGCAGGCCGACCAGGCTGGTAGCGTCGGGGCCCTCGGTGCGCTGAAACAGGCTTACCCCCAAGCCTTCGGCCTTGAAACTGCCAGCACAGTCGTAGGGTTGTTCGGCGCGCAGGTAGCGTTCGATGCGTTCACTGTCGAGTGTGCGCATGTGCACCGTGAAGGGTACGCAGTCGACCTGGCAGTGGCCGGTCTGGCTATTCAGCAGGGCGAGCCCGGTCAGGAACGTCACGCTGGTACCGCTTGCAGCCAGCAGTTGCTCGCGAGCTTTTTCGAAGGTGTGGGGCTTGCCGATGATTCGCTCGCCAAGCACCGCGACCTGGTCGGAGCCGATAATCAGATGAGCGGTATGGCTGGCGGCCAGTGCGCGTGCTTTCTCTTCGGCGAGGCGTTTGACCAATGCGACGGCGGATTCACCGAGGCGATGGCTTTCATCGATGTCCGGCGAGCTGCAGCTGAATGGCAGCTGCAAGCGGGCCAGCAAATCCCGGCGATAAACCGAGCTTGAAGCGAGTAATAAAGGCAGCATGCGCAACTCCAAATGGCAGGCATGAATTCTATCGGGGCTTCCAAGTGACGGACAGGGCTGAATTTCCTTTGACATGGGCGGGTGCATCCCTATAATGCTGCGCCTATGTTGAATGACCCGATTCCACCTCACGTTGACCCGCGCAAATTGGCTGATCGTGGCACCACCCTCCAAGGTGAAATGCTGCTGGCCGATTTGGAGAGACTCTGCGACCCGCTTTCCGACAATGTCGGTACGGTGCAGGCTAAATTCGTTTTTGAACGAGATGAACGTAAATCTGTGGTCATCCACAGCTTTATCGACACTGAAGTCAAAATGGTTTGCCAGCGTTGTCTTGAGCTGGTCACCCTGCCGATCCATAGCGAATGCAGTTACGCTGTGGTGAAGGAGGGTGCGAATACCCAGTCGTTGCCGAAAGGTTATGACGTGCTGGAACTGGGCGAAGATCCATTGGATCTGCAGTCACTGATCGAGGAGGAGCTTCTGCTCGCCTTGCCCATTGTGCCTGCTCATCATCCGGAAGAATGCCAGCAGCCGGCGGGAGCAGATGAGCCCGAACCGAGCGAGGACGAGGTAACGCGGTCCAACCCGTTCAGTGTATTGGCGCAGTTAAAGCGTGACCCAAACGTTTAGGAGTTAATCAATTATGGCTGTTCAGCAGAACAAAAAATCCCGCTCTGCCCGTGACATGCGCCGTTCGCACGACGCTCTCGAGGCTAGCACCCTGTCTGTAGAAAAAACCACCGGTGAAGTTCACCTGCGTCACCACGTATCGCCAGAAGGCGTATACCGTGGCCGTAAAGTGATCGACAAGGGCGCTGACGAGTAATCACTTGTCCGCTCAAGTCATCGCGATTGACGCAATGGGCGGGGACTTCGGTCCCCGCAGCATTGTCCAGGCCAGTCTTGCTTGCCTGTCTGCTACGCCCTCGCTGTACCTGACCCTCGTCGGTCAACCCTCCCTCCTTGAAGAATTGATCGCTGGCCAATCGGTTGTGGATCGCGCGCGCCTGTCGATTACTCCGGCGTCCGAAGTCATCACCATGGACGAAAAACCTGCCCAGGCCCTGCGCGGCAAGCCCGACTCGTCGATGCGCGTGGCGCTTGAGTTGCTGCGCGATGGCAAGGTCCAGGCTTGTGTCAGTGCCGGTAATACCGGGGCGCTGATGGCGCTGTCGCGCTTTGTGCTCAAGACCTTGCCGGGCATTGATCGGCCGGCCATGGTAGCGGCGATCCCGACGCAGAAAGGTTATTGCCAGTTGCTCGACCTGGGCGCCAATGTCGATTGCAGCGCCGAGCATCTGTTGCAGTTTGCAGTGATGGGCTCGGTTGCGGCCGAGACCTTGGGTATCGTGCGTCCGCGCGTCGCATTGCTGAACATCGGCACCGAGGACATCAAGGGCAATCAGCAGGTCAAGCTGGCTGCAACCTTGCTGCAAAGTGCCCGTGGCATCAACTACATCGGTTTTGTCGAGGGCGACGGGTTGTACCGTGGCGAAGCGGATGTGGTGGTCTGCGACGGTTTTGTCGGCAACATCCTGCTCAAGTCCAGCGAGGGGTTGGCCACCATGATTGCCGGGCGCATCGAGGCGTTGTTCAAGAAAAACCTGCCGTCACGCATGGTGGGAGCCTTGGCCCTGCCCCTGATGAAGCGTTTGCAAGCTGACCTGGCGCCGGCGCGACATAACGGCGCGAGCTTTCTTGGTTTGCAGGGCATCGTGGTCAAGAGCCACGGTTCTGCGGGGGTGCAGGGGTTTCAGAGTGCAATTTCCCGTGCCTTGATCGAGATCCAGGAAAACCTGCCGGAGCGCATCCACGGTCGTCTGGAGGATTTGTTGCTTTAGGCGTTTTCGTCGGACAATGCTTAAATGTGACCGCTTGGTTCAAATGGCCATCCAACTCTCAGTTTCTTGCGTCCCCCTGAGCGGGACGTCAATTCTCCGACGACAAGATCATTAGGGGCTTGTTACATGTCTGCTTCCCTCGCATTCGTCTTTCCGGGACAGGGTTCGCAGTCCCTCGGCATGCTGGCCGAGTTGGGCGCGCAACACCCGGTCGTCCTCGACACGTTCAAAGAAGCTTCCGATGCCCTGGGTTACGACCTGTGGGCGCTGACCCAGCAAGGGCCGGAAGAACAACTCAACCAGACCGATAAGACCCAGCCGGCAATTTTGACCGCTTCGATCGCCCTGTGGCGTCTGTGGTTGGCTGAAGGCGGCGCGCGCCCGGCGTATGTGGCTGGTCACAGTCTGGGCGAATACAGTGCCTTGGTGGCTGCTGGCAGCCTGAGCCTGGCTGACGCGGTGAAGCTCGTCGAGCGCCGTGGCCAGCTGATGCAGGAAGCTGTTCCGGCGGGGCAGGGTGGCATGGCTGCCATCCTCGGCCTGGAAGACGCTGACGTATTGGCTGCCTGTGCCGAAGCGGCACAAGGCGAAGTGGTCAGCGCGGTCAACTTCAACTCCCCGGGGCAAGTGGTCATTGCCGGCGCCAAGGCCGCGGTGGAACGTGCCATTGAGGGCTGCAAGGCACGTGGCGCCAAGCGCGCCATGCCGTTGCCGGTCAGCGTGCCGTCGCATTGTGAACTGATGCGTCCGGCGGCCGAGCGTTTCGCCGAATCGATCGCCGCGATCGATTGGCAGGCTCCGCAGATCCCGGTGGTACAGAATGTCAGCGCCCAGGTGCCGGCGGATCTGGAAACCCTCAAGCGTGATCTGCTCGAGCAATTGTACAAGCCAGTACGCTGGGTAGAATCCGTACAGACCCTGGCCGCCAAGGGCGCGACCAATCTAGTGGAATGCGGCCCGGGCAAAGTACTGGCCGGTCTGAACAAGCGCTGCGCCGAAGGCGTATCGACTTCCAATCTCAATACCCCAGACGCTTTCGCTGCCGCCCGTGCAGCGCTGGCCTGAATCAGGAGAAGCTTGCATGAGTCTGCAAGGTAAAGTTGCACTGGTCACCGGCGCGAGCCGCGGCATCGGCCAGGCTATCGCCCTGGAATTGGGTCGTCAGGGCGCCATCGTTGTGGGCACCGCGACCTCCGCTTCTGGTGCCGAGCGCATTGCCGCCACTTTGAAGGAAAACGGCATTCAGGGCACTGGCCTTGAGCTCAATGTCACCAGCGACGAGTCCGTGGCGGCTGTCCTGGCGACCATTCAGGCGCAGTTCGGTGCCCCGGCGATCCTGGTCAATAATGCCGGCATCACCCGCGATAACCTGATGATGCGCATGAAAGACGACGAGTGGCATGACGTGGTCGATACCAACCTGAACAGTCTGTTCCGCCTGTCCAAGGGCGTTTTGCGCGGTATGACCAAGGCCCGTTGGGGACGAATTATCAGTATTGGCTCGGTTGTGGGTGCCATGGGCAACGCAGGCCAAGTAAACTACGCTGCCGCCAAGGCCGGCCTGGAAGGTTTCAGCCGCTCTCTGGCGCGTGAAGTCGGTTCGCGTTCGATTACGGTAAACTCGGTAACCCCTGGGTTCATCGATACCGATATGACCCGCGAACTGCCCGAGGCACAGCGTGAAGCCTTGCAGACGCAGATTCCGCTGGGTCGTCTGGGGCAAGCTCAAGAGATCGCGTCTGTGGTCGCTTTTCTTGCGTCGGACGGTGCGGCTTACGTTACTGGGGCTACAATCCCGGTGAACGGCGGGATGTACATGAGTTAAATGTGACGGATCGTTTCAAAAAAATGTCATACGAGCTGTCTAAAATCCGTTATAAAGCTGCAATCTATTTATAGGCAGTGGGTCACCGGGTTTGAGGAGTGAAGCTTTCAGTTGAAAAGCTGAAAAGTCTTTCTATACACTTACCCACTGGCCAGCTGCCTGAATTTGTCCATTAGGAGTGAAAACAAGGTATGAGCACCATCGAAGAGCGCGTCAAGAAAATCGTTGCCGAGCAACTGGGCGTTAAAGAAGAAGAAGTGGTCAACACTGCTTCCTTCGTTGAAGACCTGGGTGCTGACTCCCTTGACACCGTTGAGCTGGTGATGGCTCTGGAAGAGGAATTCGAGACCGAAATCCCTGACGAAGAAGCTGAGAAGATCACTACCGTACAAGCAGCAATCGACTACGTAACTAGCCACCAGGCGTAATAGTTTGTAATCGTTGCTCGCTGTCATGGAAAAACCGCACTGCCATCATGGCGTGCGGTTTTTTCTTTAGGCCTGATGCAAAGTCGTCATTTGAAAAAAGGAGAGTGCTGTGTCGCGTAGACGCGTCGTAGTCACCGGTATGGGTATGTTGTCGCCACTGGGCACGGATGTGCCGAGCAGCTGGCAGGGCATTCTGGCTGGCCGCAGTGGCATTGGTCTGATCGAACACACCGACCTTTCTGCCTATTCCACCCGTTTTGGCGGCTCGGTAAAGGACTTCAAAGTCGAGGATTACCTGTCGGTCAAGGAAGCTCGCAAGCTCGACCTGTTCATTCAGTACGGTCTGGCCGCAGGTTTTCAAGCAGTGCGCAATGCCGGTCTGGAAGTGACCGACGCCAATCGCGAGCGCATCGGCGTGGCCATGGGTTCGGGTATCGGTGGACTGACCAACATCGAAGAAACCAGTCGTACCTTGCATGAGACCGGCCCGCGACGGATTTCCCCGTTCTTCGTGCCTGGCTCGATCATCAATATGATTTCCGGCTTCCTGTCCATCCACCTGGGCGCACAGGGGCCTAACTATGCCATCGCCACGGCGTGTACCACCGGTACGCACTGCATCGGCATGGCTGCTCGCAACATCATGTACGACGAAGCTGACGTGATGATCGCCGGCGGTGCCGAGATGGCAGCCTGCGGACTGGGCATGGGTGGTTTCGGCGCTTCACGCGCGCTATCGACCCGCAACGACGAGCCGACCCGCGCCAGCCGCCCATGGGACAAGGGCCGTGATGGCTTCGTATTGTCCAATGGCGCCGGTGCGCTGGTGCTGGAAGAGCTGGAACACGCCAAGGCCCGTGGCGCTACCATCTATGCCGAACTGATCGGTTTCGGTACCAGTGGCGATGCCTACCACATGACTTCGCCGCCAGCCGATGGCGCGGGGGCTGCACGTTGCATCACCAATGCGCTGCGTGATGCCAGGATCAATGGCGATCAAGTGCAGTACATCAACGCCCACGGCACCTCGACGCCGGCTGGCGACCTCGCTGAAGTCAATGCGATCAAGTCGGTGTTTGGCGAGCACGCCTACAAGTTGGCCGTCAGCTCGACCAAGTCGATGACCGGTCACTTGCTGGGTGCGGCGGGCGCGGTCGAGGCCATCTTCAGCGTGCTGGCGATCAACAGCCAGGTGGCGCCACCGACCATCAACCTCGATGAGCCGGACGAAGGCTGCGACCTCGACTTCGTGCCGCACACCGCGCGCAACATGGATATCGATGTGGTCGTGTCCAACTCCTTCGGTTTTGGCGGCACCAACGGCTCGCTGGTGTTTCGCCGGTTTGCAGGCTGATGGACAGCTGGGTCGACGGTCAGCCGGCTGACGCATTGTCGCTGAAGGATCGCGGCCTGGCCTACGGCGACGGTCTGTTCGAGACCATCGCCGTGCATGATGGCTTTCCGGTCCTGCTGGATCGTCATCTGGTGCGGCTGGCCAAGGGGTGCCGGCGGTTGGCAATCAATCTGGATCATGCTGCCGTGGTTTCGGAGGTGTTGACCTATGCCGAGCAACTGAACGACGGCGTACTCAAACTGATCATTACCCGCGGCGACAGCCTGCGCGGTTATGCTTTCGATCCTTCGGCCCAGGCCCGTCGTATCCTGACGGGTAACCCTCCTGCGGTTTACCCGCAGGCTCATGCGGAGCAAGGCATTCGCCTGTTCCCGTGTACCACGCGACTTTCCTTTCAACCCCTTCTTGCAGGTCTCAAGCACTTGAACCGTCTTGAGCAGGTGATGGCGCGTGCCGAATGGCAGGACACCGAACATGCTGAAGGCTTGATGCTCGATCAAGCCGGTCGCGTGATCGAGGGCGTGTTCAGTAACGTGTTCCTGGTGCATGACGGCGTGTTGATCACCGCAGATTTGAGCAGCTGCGGCGTAGAAGGTGTGATGCGTGCCGAATTATTGTCTCAGGCGGAATCTTTAGGTATCCCCCTGCAAATCACCGATATCACGCTTGAGCAGCTGCAAGGCGCTGACGAAGTTTTTGTCTGCAACAGCGTGTATGGCGTTTGGCCGGTGCGCGCCTATGCCGCACTGAGCTGGCCGGTTGGGCCGCTCACCCGTAAACTCCAAACCATTGCCCGCGCGCTACTGGATGCTTGATACGTGAGACGTAAATTCTTGCTGCTGCTGGAAACCGGACTGGTTCTGGCGGGGCTGATGTTAGGTGCTTCTGCCTGGAAAATTCATTCGGCGCTGGTACAGCCGCTGAATATCAAACAGGAAGAATTGCTGGAGGTGCCCAAGGGCACTACCCCGAACCGCACTTTCCTGCGAATGGAAGCCGATGGCGTCATCAAGGACGCGTTCTGGCTGCGCGTCTACTGGCGCTTCAATTTGCCCAAGCAGCCGTTGCACAGCGGCGAGTACCGCATGACGCCCGGCATGACCGTCGAAGGTCTGATCGATCTGTGGAAGCGCGGGGAAATGGTGCAATACAGCCTGACCCTGGTCGAAGGCTGGAATTTCCATCAGGTCCGTGCGGCCCTGGCCAAGGAAGAAAAGCTCGAGCAAACCTTGAAAGGCCTGAGCGACAGCCAGGTCATGGACAAGCTCGGCCATAGCGGGATTTTTCCCGAGGGACGATTCTTTCCCGACACTTATCGCTTCGTGCGTGGCATGACCGACGCCGAATTGCTCAAAACCGCTTACCAGCGCCTCGACGACGTACTGGCCAAGGAGTGGAGTCAGCGTGCCGCCGACCTGCCTTACTCCGGTCCCTATCAAGCCCTGATCATGGCCTCGCTGGTGGAGAAGGAAACCGGCGTGCCACAGGAGCGCGGGCAAATTGCCGGCGTGTTCGTGCGTCGGATGGAGATCGGCATGCTGTTGCAAACGGACCCAACGGTGATCTATGGCCTGGGTGACCGTTACAACGGCAAGCTGACTCGCGCCCATCTCAAGGAAGCGACCCCCTACAACACCTATATGATTTCCGGCTTGCCGCCGACACCGATTGCCATGGTCGGCCGCGAAGCCATCCACGCGGCACTCAATCCGGTGGAAGGCACCAGCCTCTACTTTGTCGCTCGCGGCGACGGCAGCCATGTGTTCTCCGATGATCTGGACGCGCACAATAATGCCGTGCGAGAGTTCCAGCTCAAGCGTCGCGCCGATTATCGCTCCAGTCCGGCACCGGTGGGCTCGCCCGAAACGCCGGATTCCGAGGCGTCGCCAACCGATGCACCGCCAATGGAGGTGCCGCAAACCGAAACGACGCAGCCCGAGGCTTCCGAAGCCCAGCCCCCTGTCCCGGCGGCTTCGCCCGACTCAGCGCCAGACTCAGCGTCAGACTCAGCGCCCGAGGCTGCACCTGCGGTGCCCGCGCAAGATCCCGTGCCTGAACCTGCTGCAACGCCGGAACCGCAATCCGAACCGAACACAACACCACCGCAAAGCCCGCAATGAATCTGACTAAGGACTGCCTGTGACTGGCTTGTTTATTACGCTGGAAGGCCCGGAAGGCGCCGGCAAGAGCACCAATCGCGAATACCTGGCCGAACGCCTGCGCGCTGCCGGTATCGAGGTGCTGCTGACCCGCGAACCGGGCGGCACGCCGCTGGCCGAACGCATTCGCGAAGTGCTGTTGGCGCCGGTCGATGAGGTCATGAACCCGGACACTGAACTGTTGCTGGTGTTCGCGGCGCGCGCCCAGCACTTGGCCGAAGTCATACGCCCGGCGCTGGCCCGCGGTGCCGTAGTGTTATGTGATCGCTTCACCGATTCGACCTACGCCTACCAGGGCGGTGGCCGCGGCTTGTCGCTGGAACGTATTGCGACGCTGGAAACCTTTGTCCAAGGCGATCTGCGCCCTGACCTGACGTTGATTTTCGACCTGCCGGTGGAAGTGGGGCTGGCGCGCGCCAGTGCCCGTGGACGTCTGGATCGCTTTGAGCTGGAGGGCCGGGCCTTTTTCGATGCCGTGCGCAGTGCCTTCCTCAAGCGCGCAGCAGCGGAGCCTGCGCGGTACGTGCTGATCGACGCCGCACAACCGTTGGCACAGGTCCAGCAATCCCTGGATGCCCTGCTGCCACGCCTGTTGGAGCTGAGCCGTGGCTGAAGCCTATCCATGGCAAGACAGCCTCTGGCAGCAACTGGCGGGTCGTGCGCAACACGCCCATGCTTATTTGCTGCATGGCCCGGCCGGAATCGGCAAGCGGGCCCTGGCCGAACGCTTGATGGCCAGTTTGCTGTGCCAGCGTCCGACCCCGCAGGGCGCTTGTGGCGAATGCAAGTCGTGCCTGTTGCTCAAGGCCGGCAGTCATCCCGACAACTACATCCTGGAGCCGGAAGAAGCCGACAAGGCAATCAAGGTCGACCAGGTGCGCGACCTGGTCAGTTTCGTGGTGCAGACCGCGCAACTGGGTGGGCGTAAAGTAGTGTTGATCGAACCGGTCGAGTCGATGAACATCAACGCCGCCAACGCCTTGCTCAAAAGCCTGGAAGAACCGTCTGGCGACACGGTATTACTATTGGTCAGCCACCAGCCCAGTCGGCTGTTGCCGACCATCAAGAGTCGCTGTGTGCAGCAAGCCTGTCCGCTGCCGGGCGAGGCCATGAGTCTGGACTGGCTGGCCACGGCCTTGCCGGACTGTTCGCCGCAAGAGCGCATCGAGTTGCTGACGCTGGCAGCCGGTTCGCCTCTGGCCGCCGTGAACCTGAACGCCCAGGGCGTGCGCGAGCAGCGCGCGCAAGTGGTCGATGGGGTGAAGAAGTTGCTCAAGCAGCAACAATCGCCGACACAGTTGGCCGAAGGCTGGAATGCGATTCCGTTGTTGCTGCTGTTCGACTGGTTCTGTGATTGGTCGAGCCTGATCCTGCGCTATCAGCTGACCCAGGATGAAGAAGGGTTGGGGCTGACGGACATGCGCAAGGTGATCCAGTACCTGGCGCAAAAAACCGCTCAGGACAAAGTCCTGAATATCCAGGACTGGATTCTCGCCCAGCGCCAGAAGGTATTGAGTAAAGCCAACCTCAACCGGGTGTTGTTGCTGGAGGCGCTGCTGGTGCAATGGGCGACGCTGCCTGCCCAGAGGTGACCGCCTGCGCCTGGAGTCTGCGCATCAGCCGTCATTGAAGGCGATAATACTGCATGCAGTCGAATCGAAACCTACCTGGCCGGACCACTGAAATCCGACCGTCCCACTCATACGATGTAAGTTGCAGCCCTTTATGCTCGTAGATTCCCATTGTCACCTTGATCGCCTCGACCTTGCCGCCCATGACGGCTCGTTGGATGCCGCCCTGGATGCGGCCCGCCAGCGTGGGGTAGGGCACTTCCTGTGTATCGGCGTCAGCGCTGACAACGCGGCCGATGTCAAAGCCCTGGCCGAGCGCTATGACGATGTCGATTGTTCAGTCGGCGTGCATCCGCTGGATGTGCAGCCGGGGGCGGCGCCTGCCTTGGACTGGCTGTTGCACGAGCTCAACCATCCGCGCGTGGTGGCGATCGGTGAAACAGGTCTGGATTATCACTACGAGCCGGAAGCGGCGGAGTTGCAGCAGCAATCTTTCCGATTGCACCTGCAAGCAGCGCAGCAGACCGGCAAGCCGGTGATCATCCACACTCGAGGCGCACGCGCCGATACCTTGAACCTGCTGCATGAGGCGGCGCTGCCCCAGGCAGGCGTGCTGCACTGCTTCACCGAGGACTGGGACATGGCGAAAGCCGCCCTGGACATGGGTTACTACATTTCCCTGTCCGGGATTGTCACATTCCGCAACGCCGACGCGTTGCGCGATGTGGCAAGCAAGGTGCCGGCCGATCGTTTGCTGGTGGAAACCGACTCACCGTACCTGGCGCCGATCCCTTACCGTGGCAAGCCGAACCTGCCGCAGTACGTGCGCGAAGTAGCGGAATTTCTGGCAATGTTGCGGGGTGAGCCCTACGAGCGATTTGCCGAGCAGACCACTGAGAACTTCAAGCGGTTGTTTCCGTTGGCGCATGTAAAAGGCTAAATCGCAGGCAAAAAAAACCCGGGTTCTGGGGGGTGAATCCGGGTTAAGACCATTAGGAGTAAAACAATGGCACGCGGTCCGTTGGTACCAATATCGGCGTGACACTTGGGGGAGATGCCCCGCCGACAGTTCAAGTATTGATCAGTATTTCGCACCGTCCAGTTTGTAGGCCGTGGTTTTTAAACATATTTGGAATACGGGCGCTTCAGAAGAGTTCTCATCAACAGACGATGTTGCGAGAAATCATCAAGAAACACAGATATGGTCGGATGATCCGTGCATTTTTGCGCAATTTAGGCATAATACGCGGCTTCGAATTTTGACCCCTACAGACCTTTTCTTATGCATAAAGAACCTCGTAAGGTCCGTGAGTTTCGTCGCCGCGAGCAAGAAATTCTCGATACCGCGCTCAAGCTGTTCCTCGACCAGGGTGAAGACAGTGTCACCGTCGAGATGATTGCTGATGCTGTCGGTATCGGCAAAGGCACGATCTACAAGCACTTCAAGTCCAAGGCCGAAATCTATCTGCGCCTGATGCTCGACTATGAGCGCGATTTGAACGAGCTGTTGCATTCGGCCGATGTCGACAAGGACAAGGAGGCCCTGTCCCGCGCCTATTTCGAATTCCGCATGCGCGACCCGCAGCGGTACCGGTTGTTTGACCGCCTGGAAGAAAAGGTCGTCAAGGGCAACCAGGTGCCGGAGATGGTCGAGGAGCTGCACAAGATCCGCGCCTCGAACTTCGAACGCTTGACCTTGCTTATCAAGGGCCGGATCAGCGAAGGCAAGCTTGAAGACGTGCCACCTTATTTCCATTACTGCGCGTCCTGGGCGCTGGTGCACGGAGCCGTGGCGCTCTACCACTCGCCGTTCTGGAGCAATGTGCTGGAAGACCAGGAAGGCTTCTTCCAGTTCCTGATGGACATCGGCGTGCGCATGGGCAACAAGCGCAAGCGGGACAGCGATACCCCGAGCAGCTGAGCCATTCAGCCACCTTATTGCTCGTTATTTCGCTACATGGCGCAGCAGCGCAGGAATATACTCAGGCAGAGGGCTTGCTAAAACTTGATTTGTGAGTCAAGTTTTAGCAAGCCCGAATATTCTTGCGCCGGAGTGATCATGATCGTTGACCGACAAGGCAGGCGTTTTCGCAATTTGCGAGTCAGCCTGACCTCAGCCTGCAATTACGCTTGTACCTACTGCGTGCCCAACGGCAAGCGGCTGGTGGCTGCGCAGGATGAATTGTCGGCCGAAGCCATGGCGCGTGGCGTCGCGTACCTGATCGAAGCGGCGGGTATCGAGCGCTTGCGCATCACCGGTGGCGAACCGCTGGTCAGTCCGAAACTCGAAGCCTTCATGGCGGCCGTCGGCCAGATGGGGCTGCAGGACATCAGCCTGACCACCAACGGCCAGCTACTGGCGAAGAAGCTGCCGATCCTGGTGGATGCCGGCATTCGACGCATCAACGTTTCCCTCGATACCCTCGACGCTTCTGCGTTTCGCGGCATTGCCCGTGGCGGTGATCTGGCGACGGTGCTTGAGGGCATGGACCAGGCCCGTGCAGCGGGCATGAAGGTCAAGGTCAACATGGTGCCGCTGCGCGGCCAGAACCTCGATCAGGTGATGCCGCTGCTCGATTACTGCCTGGAACGCGGTTATGAACTGCGCTTCATCGAGTTGATGCGCATGGGCCACCTGGCCAGCGACTCCAATGCCTTCCTGCAGCAGTTTGTCAGCCTGCAACAGCTGCTGGGCCTGATCGGCGAGCGCTATGAATATCTCCAGGCCGATGCGCCTGTCGATGCCACCGCTGTGCGTTATGAAATTCCGGGGCTGGGGCATTTCGGCGTGATCGCCAATGAAAGCGTGCCGTTCTGCCGCACCTGCTCGCGGTTGCGCCTGTCGTCCACGGGCTGGCTGCATGGCTGTTTGTCGTCAAGCAATCGCCACTATGTTGGCGATCTGCTGGACAAGCCGCGTCATCAGGCGCTTCCGGCGTTACAGCGGTTGTTGGTCAAGGCGTTGGGCGACAAGCAGGAAGTGGCGTTTTCCGGTGGTGCTACCGTCATGAAGATTATCGGCGGCTGAGTCGGCCTCTTCGCGAGCAGGTATGGCGCCAACCCTTGTGGGAACGAGCCTGCTCGCGAATGCGATTTATCAAGCGGCGACGCACTTGAGCTGGCGCAAAAGCTGCATCCTACGGCCATTCGCCGGTTTTCCGTCACCGGCCCCTGGAGGATAGGATGCGTAGCCTGGTTTTGCTGCTGGCCATTATGGCGCTCGGTGGCTGCATGAATGTCAGCGACATGGCCGAAGGGACTCGCTACCACATGAGTGACGCCGGCCTGCTGGACCACAGCGACAGCCGCCGGGTGAATAACCTGCGTATCCAGCCGGACTCGTTCGTCTACATTGCCCAGGGCGCCTTTATGCCGCCGGGCAGCGCCGTCTACCCGCGCCCCAATGTGATCGCCGAAGTCGCCTTCGATGGTTTCGTCGAGTATTTCCCGATGGTCCGCCGCGCCCGCACACCGCAAGGCCTTGACCAGGCCATGGGCGAAGCCCGTGCCGTCGGTGCCCACTACCTGCTCTATACCCGTTTCGCCAAGTCCGATGACCGCATTGGCAACTCGGATGAATGGCTGGATCAGGAGGCCGTGGATCGCCTTGGTATCGATACCGGCGTGATTCAGATCATGTTGATCGAGACCAGCACCCAGTATTTGATTGATACTGCACGTATCAACAGTCGTGGCGGTCTACTGACATTCCACGACGAAAAACCCGAAGACCTGATGGGCCCGCCGCTGCAGCAGTACGCGCGTAGCCTGTTGGGGCTCAGCGACCAGTAATTTCAAGGAGAGCACCATGAGTGGCCCGCAAAAAGCCAATGACCTGCTGGGGCAAATCCCCAAGACCCAAGGCTTGCCACCGGTCCACTTGTGGAACCCCGATTTTTGCGGCGACATCGACATGCGCATCGCCCGCGACGGCACCTGGTATTACCTGGGCACGCCGATCGGACGCAAGCCGATGGTCAAGCTGTTCTCCACCATCATTCGCCGCGACGGTGATGATTACTTCCTCATCACTCCGGTCGAGAAGGTCGGGATCAAGGTCGACGATGCGCCTTTCGTGGCGATTGCGGTGGACGTGGACGGCGAGGGCGAGGCGCAGGTGTTGCGCTTCACCACCAATGTCGACGAAACCACCGAGGCCGGTCCCGAGCACCCGATTCGCGTGGTGATCGATCCAGCCACTCAAGAGCCGGCGCCTTACGTGCATGTGCGCACCAATCTCGAAGCGCTGATCCATCGCAATGTGTTCTACCAACTGGTAGAGCTGGCGGTGACGCGGGAGATCGACGGGCAGCGATGGCTAGGCGTGTGGAGCGGTGGAGAGTTCTTCCCCATCGGCCTTGAGCCCTGACACTTCCCCCACAATGATTTCGGCAGTTCCTCACAAAATCAAATTGACAGCCAATCATATGATGATTAGCGTGGACACCCATCACAAACGGTTTTGAGGTGTCCATGTCCAGCAGTTTTCACGCCTCGACGGTCGATTGGCTGGGCTGCTGGATCGCTGCCCGGCACGTCAAGCCGGGGGAGACGCTCAAGGTCGAAGCTGACCTCGGCGAACAACTGGGTGTCAGTCGCACCGTTATCCGCGAAGCCATCAAGACCCTGGTTGCCAAGGGCATGCTCGAAGTCGGGCCGAAAGTCGGTACGCGGGTGTTGCCGGTACGGCGCTGGAACCTCTTCGATCCACAGGTCGTAGGTTGGCTGTCACGCAGCGGCTTGCCGGAAAACTTCGTCGATGACTTGCTCGACTTGCGCCGCACCATCGAACCGATGGCCGTGCGCTGGGCTTGCGAGCGTGCGACCGCCGAACAGCTCGATGCCATTTTACGAGCCTACAACGCATTGGCGCGAGCGGTGGAAAGCGGAGTCGATTACAACCGCGCCGACCAGCTCTTCCACGAGTGCATTCTCGCTGCCAGCCACAATCAATTCATCGAGCAAATGGTCCCGGCCCTGGGCGCGCTGTTGGCAGTGTGTTTCGAAGTGTCCGCCGCCAACCCCGACGAGCTGCGCCGCACCTTGCCCATTCATAAAGACATGGCCGACGCCATCGCCGCCCGGGACACCGCGCGGGGTGTGTGGGCCTGCATGACCCTGATCGATAACGCCGACCTGGCGATCAAGCGCTATTACCCGCAGGTCATGGCCGGGAAAAAAGCCGGCTGACAACCTGTAGAAGCTGGCTTGCTGGCGATGCGGCTCTTAAGGACGCTTTCGCCAGCCAGCCGGCTCCTACCGAAAAACAATAAAAAAGCAGGAGGTTTCATGACGTTGACTGCGGTTACCGAGCACCGGGCGCAACTCGGCGAAGGTCCGTTCTGGGATGCGCCGACCCAGGCGCTGTACTGGGTGGACATTGCCGGCAAACAGGCGCTGCGGTTGATCGGCGCCAACGTGCAGATCTGGCAGATGCCGGAGCATGTGTCGGCGTTCATCCCCTGTGCGAGCGGTGATGCGCTGGTGACCTTGAGCAGCGGCGTGTATCGGCTTGACCTTGATTCCCCGGGGTTGGAACCGCGACTGAGCTTGTTTTGCGTCGCGGATCCGCAGCCTGGTAACCGCGCGAACGAAGCCCGCTGCGATGCCCAGGGCAGGCTGTGGCTTGGCACCATGCAGAACAACATCGGCGAGCAGGGCGAAGACCTGCCCGTCGAACGGCGTTGCGGTGGCCTGTTCCGAATCGATAGCGATGCGCGGGTCACGCCACTGCTGCGTGGGCTGGGCATCCCCAATACATTGTTGTGGAGCGACGACGCCACTACCGTCTATTTCGGTGACAGTCTCGACGGCACGTTGTGCAGATACTTCATTCGTGCCGATGGCCATCTTGACCCGGCACAGGCCTGGTTCGGTCCTCATCCACTCGGCGGCCCGGACGGCTCGGCAATGGACGCCGAGGGTTTTGTCTGGAATGCCCGATGGGACGGCAGTTGCCTGCTCAGGCTGACACCGGACGGGCAGGTCGATCGGGTAATCGAACTGCCCGTCAGCCGTCCGACCAGTTGCGTATTTGGCGATGCGGACTTGAAAACCCTGTACATCACCAGCGCCGCGAGCCCCCTTGGGCATCCGCTGGATGGGGCAGTGCTGGCGATTCGCGTCGACGTTGCAGGAAAGTCCTGTAGCCGATTTTCAGGTTAAATCCCTAAATATGGGATGCGAATATATATATTGAGATTTCCTGCGCGTCGGGTTTATAGTCGGCGCCATCAGTTACACGCATTCACACTTACAAAAACAAAACAGGTGAAGTGATGCAGCGATATTCCCCCGCACTCCCTCGTGGAGTCCGCGTTTCAAAGCACCCCGATGCTGAAACGTTTCGCGCCTGCCTGTTTCTTCCTCAACGCCCTATTGACCGGACCTGACGTCCGGTTTTCGTCGTGCTTTCGAACAGGAGTCCTGATCCATGGCTGAACCTCTTTCGTTACCACCGGTGCCCGAGCCACCCAAGGGCGAGCGCCTGAAAAACAAAGTCGTACTGTTGACCGGCGCCGCCCAGGGCATCGGTGAGGCGATCGTAGCGACCTTCGCTTCCCAGCAGGCCAAGCTGGTCATCAGCGATATCCAGGCCGAAAAAGTCGAAAACGTCGCGGCACAGTGGCGGGGCAAAGGGGCTGACGTAGTGGCGATCAAGGCCGACGTTTCCCAGCAGCAGGACTTGCAGGCGATGGCCAGGCTGGCGGTTGAGCTTCACGGGCGAATCGACGTGCTGGTCAATTGCGCCGGGGTCAACGTGTTCCGAGATCCGTTGGAAATGACCGAGGAAGACTGGCGTCGCTGCTTCGCCATTGACCTGGACGGTGCCTGGTACGGCTGCAAGGCCGTATTGCCGCAGATGATCGAGCAGGGCATCGGCAGCATCATCAACATCGCCTCCACCCATTCCACCCACATCATTCCAGGCTGCTTCCCTTATCCGGTAGCCAAGCACGGCCTGCTCGGCCTGACCCGCGCCCTGGGTATCGAATACGCACCCAAGGGCATTCGCGTCAACGCCATCGCGCCGGGCTACATCGAAACCCAATTGAACGTCGACTACTGGAACGGCTTTGCCGACCCCCATGCCGAACGTCAGCGCGCCTTCGACCTGCACCCGCCGCGGCGCATCGGCCAGCCAATCGAGGTGGCCATGACCGCGGTGTTCCTGGCCAGTGATGAAGCACCGTTCATCAACGCTTCGTGCATCACCATCGATGGCGGGCGCTCAGTGATGTACCACGACTAGGTCATCCGGGTCTCAGGTGCAAAACTGCGCCTGAAATTCAATCATCATACGATATGACTATTGGCACTACGCTCAACAAAAACAACAAGGAGTCAGCTTATGAATCGTCGTCATGCCATCCGTTCCCTATGCTGCGCCGCCGTGGCGGTCAGCGCGTTCAGCCTGAGCAGCACGCTGCTGGCGGCTGAGGAAGTGAAAATCGGTTTCCTGGTCAAGCAAGCGGAGGAGCCCTGGTTCCAGACCGAATGGGCCTTCGCTGAAAAGGCTGGCAAGGAAAAGGGCTTCACCCTGATCAAGATCGCCGTGCCTGACGGTGAGAAAACCCTGTCGGCCATCGACAGCCTGGCGGCCAACGGTGCCAAGGGTTTCGTGATCTGCCCGCCGGACGTGTCCCTGGGCCCTGCAATCATGGCCAAGGCCAAGCTCAATGGCTTGAAAGTGATCGCCGTGGATGACCGCTTCGTCGATGCCAGCGGCAAGTTCATGGAGGACGTCCCTTACCTGGGCATGGCCGCCTTTGAAGTCGGCCAGAAGCAAGGCAGCGCCATGGCCACCGAGGCGAAGAAGCGCGGTTGGGAGTGGAAAGACACCTATGCGGTGATCAATACCTTCAACGAACTCGACACCGGCAAGAAACGCACCGACGGCTCGGTCAAGGCGCTGGAAGATGCCGGCATGCCCAAAGACCACATCCTGTTCGCGGCCCTGAAAACCCTCGACGTACCAGGCAGCATGGACGCCACCAACTCGGCACTGGTGAAGCTACCGAGCGCGGCGAAGAACCTGATTATCGGCGGTATGAACGACAACACTGTGCTGGGCGGCGTGCGTGCCACTGAAGCCGCCGGCTTTGCCGCGTCGAACGTGATCGGCATCGGCATCAACGGCACCGACGCCATTGGCGAGCTTAAGAAACCCGACAGCGGCTTCTACGGGTCGATGCTGCCAAGCCCGCACATCGAGGGCTACAACACCGCCAGCATGATGTACGAGTGGGTCACCAGCGGCAAAGAACCGGCGAAATACACCGCCATGGATGACGTGACACTGATCACGCGCGACAACTTCAAGCAGGAACTGGAAAAGATCGGCCTGTGGAACTGAGGGCCGGTTGATTTCATCGGTAACCCTGGCAGCAGGGTTGCCTGATCTGTGCGATGAGGTGGTTATGGCGCAAACACAAGTACAACAACACACCGGCAGCTCTTTGAGTGGCAGTGGCAGCTTGCGCTTCAACGGGATCGGCAAAACCTTTCCCGGTGTGAAGGCGCTGGACAACATTAACTTCGTCGCCCATCCGGGGCAGGTTCATGCCTTGATGGGCGAGAACGGTGCCGGAAAGTCGACCCTGCTGAAAATCCTCGGCGGCGCCTACACCCCGAGCAGTGGCGACCTGCAGATAGGCGGCCAGACGATGGCGTTCAAGTCCACGGCCGACAGCATTGGCAGCGGGGTCGCGGTGATTCATCAGGAACTGCACCTGGTGCCGGAAATGACCGTGGCGGAAAATCTGTTTCTCGGTCACTTGCCGGCCAGTTTCGGCTTGATCAATCGCGCAACTTTGCGCCAGCAAGCCCTGGCCTGTCTCAGGGGCCTGGCCGACGAAATCGACCCGCAGGAGAAAGTCGGGCGCCTGTCGCTCGGTCAGCGGCAGCTGGTCGAGATCGCCAAGGCTTTGTCCCGTGGCGCGCATGTCATTGCTTTCGACGAGCCCACCAGCAGTCTTTCGGCGCGGGAGATCGACCGCTTGATGGCGATCATCGGTCGGCTGCGCGATGAAGGCAAAGTGGTGCTCTACGTCTCCCATCGCATGGAGGAAGTGTTCCGCATCTGCAACGCGGTGACGGTGTTCAAGGACGGCCGTTACGTGCGCACCTTCGAAGACATGAGCGAGTTGACCCATGATCAGTTGGTCACCTGCATGGTCGGTCGGGACATTCAGGACATCTACGATTACCGCCCGCGCCAGCGCGGCGCGGTGGCGTTGAAGGTCGACCGCCTGCTCGGGCCAGGCCTGCGCGAACCGGTGAGTTTCGATGCGCACAAGGGCGAGATCCTTGGCTTGTTCGGCCTGGTCGGCGCGGGGCGCACGGAATTGTTTCGCCTGCTTAGCGGGCTGGAACGCAACAGCGCCGGCCGTCTTGAACTGCGCGGCCATGAACTGAAACTGCGCTCGCCCCGGGATGCGATTGCGGCCGGGATCCTGCTCTGTCCCGAAGACCGCAAGAAGGAGGGCATCCTGCCGCTGGCAAGCGTCGCCGAGAACATCAACATCAGCGCCCGTGGTGCGCATTCAACCTTTGGTTGCCTGTTGCGTGGCCTGTGGGAGAAGGGCAACGCCGACAAGCAGATCAAGGCGCTGAAGGTAAAAACGCCACACGCCGGGCAACAGATCAAGTTCCTGTCCGGTGGCAACCAGCAGAAGGCCATTCTCGGTCGCTGGCTGTCGATGCCAATGAAAGTCCTGCTGCTCGACGAGCCCACCCGTGGCATCGACATCGGCGCCAAGGCCGAAATCTACCAGATCATCCATAACCTGGCCGCCAGCGGCATTGCGGTGATCGTGGTGTCCAGCGACCTGATGGAAGTGATGGGCATTTCCGACCGCATTCTGGTGTTGTGCGAAGGCGCACTGCGCGGCGAACTGAGCCGCGAACAGGCCAATGAATCCAACCTGCTGCAACTGGCTTTGCCGCGCCAACGCGCTGACGGCGTGGCGAACTGAGAGGTGACTATGATGACAACCCAAAACGAAACCCTGCCGACTGCACGCAAACCCCTGGACCTGCGGCGCTTTCTCGATGACTGGGTGATGCTGCTGGCGGCCGTCGGTATCTTCGTGCTCTGCACCTTGCTGATCGACAACTTCCTCTCGCCATTGAACATGCGCGGCCTGGGCCTGGCGATTTCCACCACCGGGATCGCGGCATGCACCATGTTGTACTGCCTGGCGTCCGGGCATTTCGACTTGTCGGTGGGGTCGGTGATCGCCTGCGCCGGGGTGGTTGCCGCCGTGGTGATGCGCGACACCGACAGCGTCTTTCTCGGTGTCAGCGCGGCGCTGGCGATGGGGCTGATCGTCGGCCTGATCAACGGCATCGTGATTGCCAAGCTGCGAGTCAATGCGCTGATCACCACGCTGGCGACCATGCAGATCGTGCGCGGCCTGGCCTACATCTTTGCCAATGGCAAGGCGGTGGGGGTGTCCCAGGAGTCATTCTTCGTGTTCGGCAACGGCCAGTTGTTCGGCGTACCGGTGCCGATCCTGATCACCATCGTCTGCTTCCTGTTCTTTGGCTGGTTGCTCAACTACACCACCTACGGGCGCAACACCATGGCCATCGGCGGCAACCAGGAAGCGGCGCTGCTGGCGGGGGTCAACGTTGACCGGACCAAGATCATCATCTTCGCCGTACACGGCCTGATCGGTGCACTGGCCGGGGTGATCCTGGCATCGCGCATGACCTCGGGCCAGCCGATGATCGGCCAGGGTTTCGAGCTGACGGTGATCTCGGCCTGCGTGCTCGGCGGCGTGTCGCTCAGTGGCGGGATCGGCATGATCCGGCATGTGATTGCCGGGGTGTTGATCCTGGCGATCATCGAGAACGCGATGAACCTGAAGAACATCGATACGTTCTACCAGTATGTGATCCGCGGATCGATCCTCCTGCTGGCCGTCGTCATCGACCGCCTCAAGCAGCGTTAACCCCACAACTGATCATTCCCACGCTCCGCGTGGGAATGCCTCAAGGGACGCTCCGCGTTCCAGCTCTCGAAAGGGACGCAGAGCGTCCCGGGCTGCATTCCCACACAGAGCGTGGGAACGATCAAGCCGCACTCCCTTCTGTCATCTCCCGTAAATATTTCTTGCCCGTCGCAACTCGTTTCGGGTATCAATTTGTACATGATTAGACAGGTACGATTCGACAAGAAACAACGGGTGGTCGACGAACTCATCCGGCGCATCGAAAGCGGCCTCATGGAGGACGGTTTTCATCTGCCGGGCGAGCATCAGTTGGCTCAAGAATTCAAAGTCAGCCGAGGAACCTTGCGTGAAGCGCTAGCCGAGTTGAAACGGCGCAACTACATTGCGACGCAAAGCGGGGTCGGTTCCATCGTCACCTTCGACGGGGTGGTACTGGATCAGCGCAGCGGCTGGGCGCAGGCCCTTGCCGACAGCGGCGCACTGGTCAATACCGAAGTGTTGCGGCTGGAAGCCGTGAGCCGTCCCGACCTGCTACCGCGTTTCGGCACTGACCAGTTCATCACCCTGGACCGTCGCCGCCGCTCCAACGATGGCACGCTGGTCTCCCTTGAACGCTCATTGATGCCTGCTACCGGCGGCCTGGAAAGCCTGCCGCGGGTTGGCTTGATCGATAACTCGCTGACCATCACGTTGGCCGCCTATGGCTATATCGGCGAGCGCGGTGATCAATGGATCGGCGCCGAGCCGTTGAACGCCACCGATGCCGAACTGTTGGGGCGGCCGGTCGGCACGGTTTTCCTTAAGGCCTTGCGCACCACCTATGACCGGAAAAACCGTTTCATGGAACAGGTGGAAAGCCTGCTCGATCCTGTGCATTTTCGCCTGCACCTGCAATTCGGACCATCGAAATGACTGCGCTCGATCGTGCGCTAGGCGCGTTTTACGGCCTGGCCCTGGGCGATGCGCTTGGCATGCCGACCCAATCCCTTAGCCGCAGCCAGATTCAGGCGCGCTTTGGCGAGATCACCGGCCTTGAAGATGCCGGTCCCGATCAGCCGATCGCCGCCAATATGCCCAAGGGCTCGATCACCGACGACACCGAACAAGCCATTCTGGTCGGTCAATTGTTGGTCGAAGGTCAAGGCAACATCCAACCCGCGGTACTCGCACAGCGCTTGATCGAATGGGAAGCCGTGATGCAGGCCAAGGGCTCGCAGGACTTGCTCGGCCCTTCGACCAAGCGCGCGATCGAAATGATCCTCGCCGGCCACTCGCCCGAAGAAGCCGGTCGGTACGGCACTACCAATGGCGCGGCGATGCGGATCACGCCGGTCGGGATTGCCGCGGATGTGTCCAAAGCCGAGCGCTTCATCGATGCCGTGGTGCAGGCCTGCCAGGTCACCCACAACACCACGCTGGGCATTTCCAGCGCGGCGGCGGTGGCGGCGGTGGTGTCCGCCGGCATCAACGGCATGGACCTGGGCGAGGCGCTGAACCTCGGCCAGCAAATCGCCCAGCAAGCCGAAGGCCATGGTCACTGGGTAGCCGGCGGACGAATCGCTTCGCGCATCAGTTGGGCGCGCAGCATCAGCGTCGACAGTGACAAGGCGTTGCTCGCCGATGTGCTGTACGACGTGATCGGCACCTCGGTGGCGTCCCAGGAGTCGGTGGTGGTGTCGTTTGCCCTGGCCCAGCAAGTGGCCATAGGCGAAATGAGTGCCTTTGATGCACTGTGCATGGCCGCCAGCCTGGGCGGTGACACCGACACCATCGCGGCGATTCTGGGGGCGATGCTCGGGGCTTGCCTTGGGTTGGAGAGTTGGCCGGTGGCGATGATCGAGAAGGTCAAGGCGGTCAATGATCTGGAACTTGAACCCCTCGTCAAAGGACTCCTCACCCTGCGCTGAGGAGCCCCTGTAGGAGCTGCCGCAGGCTGCGATCTTTTGATCTTGGCGGCCTTGAGGTCGCTGAAAATCAAGGTCAAAAGATCGCAGCCTGCGGCAGCTCCTACAGGGGATTGTCGCGGGCCACCCAATATCTGAATTGCCCACAACCACAAAAATGGCAACAGGAGCATTTTTCATGAGTTCATCGAACGCCGGGCAACTGGAAACCCGCGGCATCGAACCGGTGCCGGAGGCCGAGTGCAATGGCCATCCGCTGCAGCTGTTCTGGGTGTGGTTCGCTGCCAACATTTCCATTCTCGGCCTGCCGCTGGGCGCGACCCTCGTGGCGTTTCGCGGGTTGGCGATCTGGCAGGCAGTCATCGTCGCGATCCTCGGTGCCGCCGGTTCCTTCGCGGTGGTCGGGATCATATCCATCGCCGGTCGTCGTGGCCGCGCGCCAAGCCTGACCCTGTCCCGCGCCATCTTCGGCGTGCGCGGCAATATTGGCCCGACCCTGGTATCGCTGATGTCGCGCCTGGGCTGGGAAACCGTCAATACCACCACTGCCGCGTTCGTTCTGCTGTCGCTGTGCTCGATCCTTTTTGGTTCGCCGGTAGAGGCCAAAAGCGCGCCACTGCTGACCCTTGTGTTCATCGCGATTTTCGTGCTGCTGACCTTGTCGGTTTCCGGTCTCGGTCACGCCACATTGCTGGTGATCCAGAAGTGGGCGACCTACGTGTTCGGGGCACTGAATATCCTGGTCGGCGGCTTTCTTTGCGCCACCATCGACTGGAGCGCGGTGTTCAACGCCACACCGGCACCGATGAGCGCGATGATCATCGGTATCGGCACCATGGCGGCCGGCACCGGGATCGGCTGGGCCAACGCTGGCGCGGACATGTCGCGCTACCAGCACCGCAGCGTGAAGGCCGTGCGCCTGGTGGCGTCAGCGGCGTTCGGCGCGGGCATTCCACTGGTGCTGTTGATCACCCTCGGAGGCCTGTTGTCGGTGGGCAACAACGACCTGGCCCAGGCCGCCGACCCGATCATCGCCATCCGCGACATGCTGCCGACCTGGATGGCCGTGCCCTACCTGATCACCGCGTTCGGTGGCCTGCTGCTGTCGAACAACCTGTCGGTGTACTCCGCCGGCCTGACCACGCTGACCCTCGGTCTTAAAGTCAAGCGCGTCTACGCCGTGGTGGTAGACATCGTGGCGATTTTCGCCGGTTCGATTTACTTCATGTTGATCGCCGACAGTTTCTACGGCCCGTTCATCACCTTCATTTCCCTGTTGGCGGTGCCGATCACGGCATGGGTAGGGATCTTCGTGGTCGATCTGATTCATCGTCACTATTACAGCCCCAAGGACCTGCTGGACGTCAGCCCGCTTAGTGCCTACTGGTATCACGGCGGCGTCGAGTGGCGCGCGTTCGGTGCCTGGGCGGTGGCGATCGTGCTCGGTTTCAGTTTCACCACCATCGGCACCACGGCAGAAAACGTCTGGTTCAAAGGCTTCCTGTCCGACTCGTGGCTGGGGCATAACGGTCTCGGCTGGATCGTGACCTTCGTGGTCGCCGGTGGCATTTATCGGGTACTTGGCGGGGCGAAGGATCGTCGGGCCGCGTTGATCGAGAATGCTCATGCCTAAGTTGCTGCACACCGGCCAGGTCATCATCGACCTGGTGATGGCCGTGGATAAACTGCCGCAAGCGGGGGGCGATGTATTGGCGCAGTCCGCGAGTTTCCAGGCTGGCGGCGGTTTTAATGTGATGGCAGCCGCCCAGCGCAATGGTCTTTCGGTGGTCTACCTCGGTCGCCACGGCACCGGGCGATTCGGCGACCTGGCGCGTGAAGCAATGAACGCCGAAGGCATCCGGATCGGCATTGCTGAGCGCGCCGAGCGCGATACCGGGTTATGCGTCGCCATCACCGACGCCTCGGCCGAACGCAGTTTCGTTTCCTACATCGGTGCCGAAGGCGAATTGACTGCGCAAGACCTGGGCAGCGTGCCGGTCGAGGCGGGCGATTATGTCTATGTCAGCGGCTACAGCCTCCTGCAGGCGGGGAAGGCGCGGGCGCTGGTGGATTGGGTGCTGGCGTTGCCGAACGGGATCAATGTGGTGTTCGATCCGGGGCCGTTGGTGGATTCCCCGGATGCGCCGCTGATGCAGGCGTTGCTGGCGCGCATCGACGTGTGGACCAGTAACAGCGCCGAAGCGTTGAAGATTACAGGCGCGACGAAAATCGACCAGGCGTTGGATCGTCTGGTCGAATATTTGCCGCGCGATGTGCTCATGGTCGTTCGCGACGGGCCGCAAGGATGCTGGATTCAGCAGCCGGGCGAACGTCGACATGTACCAGGCTTCAAGGTGCAGGCGGTAGACAGCAATGGCGCCGGCGATGCCCATGCCGGGGTGTTCGTGGCGGGGTTGGCGCAGGGGTTGTCTGCGCTTGATGCCGCGCAACGGGCCAATGCGGCCGCGGCGCTGTCGGTGACCCGGTGGGGGCCGGCGACTTCGCCTGGGGCTGCTGAGGTGGATGAGTTGATCCGCAAGAGTATCGGCGCCTGATCTACCGCTTTCGTCGGAACGCCTTCGCGAGCAGGCTCGCTACCACATTTCGACCGGATTCTACCTGAAGAAACGCGATCAAATGTGGGAGCGGGCTTGTTCGCGAAGAGGCCCTGGAATTCAACATATATCAGCCAGCCTTGCGCAACGCCTCGATCAACTCCTGCTTGCGCATGCTGGACCGACCCGGAATATTCTTCGCCCGGGCTTCTTTCATCAGGCTTTCGACGGTCTGCACCTCGCGCGAAGCCTTGCTGTTGCGCGAATGACCTTCACGGCTGAGCACCGCACGTCGCGACGATTCCTCTCGATCTTGCGCTTTGGCGCGGGCCGGCTTCTTGCGCCCTGAACCACCGGCACGCTCACCACCGCCGGACTGTTTGTTCACGGTCGCCCAGGCACGCGCTTCGGCTTCGTCCTTAGACACGCCTTTGCGCTCGTAACTGTCTTCGATATGTTCAGCCTTGCGTTTCTGCTCGGCGGTGTATTTGTCTTTGCTTCCACGAGGCATGGGATTTCTCCTGGCTTCTTGGTGGGTTCAAACATCCAGCTTGCGTGCCGCTTCAACGCCGGCAGCGCTGAGTTTGATCGGCAGGTTCAGCGAGTGTTCGCCGGCTTCGTTGCATTGCACGTTGCCGTGCTGGATCAGTCCACGCTCCTGCAGTGCAGCGAGGGTACTGGCCACGACTTTCTCCCCACGGTAATTGTCCAGCACCTCCTTGCCCAGACCGCTGGGGTGGGCGTGCAGCAGGCGGGTCAGGACTTCTTTTTCCAGGTTTTTATCGGCGTTCATGGTTACCTCTTCGTTGTGATGAGTCGGTAGAGTGGCGAGCTACTGGCTTGCGCCACCTATTGAGCCCGGGCTTTCGGTGGTGGTAGAACCTATGCCGGGGCTGGCTTTATCGGGCGTCTTGGTATCGGGCAGGTTCAGGCCGCCCTGGCGGCCTGCATCGTTGCCTTGGATCCGCGGATCGGTGCCGGTCGACGGCGGCAAGTTGCTGTCGACGCCCGTGCCGTTGATGTTGATCACGGGGGCGCTCTGGAGGGCGGGAACTCTGGGTGTTTCGACCGGGTTGGTCGGGCCGGTGCCGGACGCGGTCGTGGCAGCGATGACAAGCGGGGACATCAGGACAGCGAGGGCGAGGGCGGTCAACCTGGTCGGGAGCATGGCGCGGTGTCTCCATTGATTAAGAGTCCTTACCTGATGTTGGTCCGCCCCCGTTTTGAATTGGTGCCTGATCAGCGACGAACGGTCTAGACTCGTTGCATCGCCTGGGTTGAGCAGACGTGACGCCAGATCAATCGGCCCAGGGTGATCAGCCAATTGAGCAGGGCGATCGCGATGACGGTAAGTAGCAGGTTGGCCATGCCTTGTTCGACGATGATTTTCCCGGCGAGCAACGGAAAGCCGAACACGCCGATGAAGTACGACAGGCTGAACAAAAGCAAGGATTGCGCAGTGGTCCCGGTCGGCGCTTCATTGGCGGCGAGGCCATTGATCACCGAGTAAGTCAGCCCGTAGCCGACCCCGAGCATGGCCGCCGCGACCACGTAGCTCAAGCCATCATCGACCACGAAGCCGAACAGCAGGATCGAGCCCAGCATCAGGCCTGACAGCAGGCAGGAAGCGCGCAACGGATCACGCTTGACCACGAAACCTGCGATCAGCATGCGGCTGCTGATCGCCGCGCCCATGAAGCCCAGGAAGAACAGCGAATAGTCGAGCGAGCGCGCCGCTGCGTAGCTGGTCTGGAAACTCGACAGGCCACCGAAAACGCAACCGCCGAGGCCGACCATGATGATTGGAAACACCGCTCTGGAGGACAGCACCTGGGCCGTTGCACGCCAGGAAATCCGCGAAACCGCCGTCGATTCCAGCGATGCATTTTTCAGATGCCGATCGAGCTGCCAGAACAGCAAAACCCCGATCAGGCTGGCCAGTGCAGCGAGATAAAACGCGGCTGTCACCGGGAAGCCGAGGGCGCTTGCGACGCGACCCAGCAAGGGCCCGCTGCCGATCCCGGTCATCATGCTGCCCGACAGCAGTGCGAAGTATTTGGCCCGTTGCACGGGAGTGACCAGGCTCGCGACAATGATCGGCCCGAGGGTGTAGAACACCCCCCAACCCAACCCCAGCAATAGCCCGAAAAACAGCAGGAGATGGCCCAAGCCCGGCGTCAAGGCGAAGCCCAGGCTGGCCACTACCAGCAATAGGCCGAACAGCGCGACCGAACGTGCGGCACCGAGCAGGTCGGACAAGTGACCGGACGCAATCACCGCAGCAAAGGTGCTCAGCATCGCCGCCGAAATTACACTGCCGGCGTCGTGTTCGTTGCCGCCGCGCGAGCCGATCAGCAGCGACAGCAAAAAGGTCGAACCGTAGGACAGCGAGAGCAGGTAACTGGCCAGGCAAAAGAGGCCGAACAATTTGCTGGAGACTGGGGGTGTGGCAGTGGACATGTCGCGGTTCCTTGACCCGATAAATACGCAGGTCATCTATCTATCATGCAAGGCGTTCATGTTAGGTCTCAGGTTCGCGATGCCAGGGTTAGCGTGGACCGGAGTAAGGTGCATGGGGGTCGAGGGAGCCTGCTCCCTCGCCACAATTCTCGCGGCGCCTTAGTATGGCGTTTTCAACTTCTGACAAGGCACGTCCATGACGATCGAAATCCGCCCGGCAACCCCCAGTGACGCGCCGCAAATCCTCGCGTTCATCACTGAACTGGCCGACTACGAACGTGCTCGCCATGAAGTCATCGCCAGTGTCGCCGACATCGAACGCAGCCTGTTCAGTGAAGGGGCGACGGCCCATGGCCTGATCTGCCTGCGCGAGGGTGTGCCCATCGGTTTTGCGGTGTTTTTTTTCAGCTACTCCACGTGGCTGGGCAGCAACTGCCTGTACCTCGAAGATTTGTACATCACACCTGAACAGCGCGGTGGCGGTGCGGGTAAAACCTTGTTGCGTCACCTGGCGAAAATCGCCTGTGCCAACGACTGTGGGCGCTTCGAATGGAGCGTGCTGGAGTGGAACACCCCGGCTATCGACTTCTACAAATCCCTAGGCGCGCAGCCGCAGGAAGAGTGGGTGCGCTACCGCATGGACGGGGCCGTCTTGCGGGATTTTGCCGAGGGTAATTGATACCGTTTAAAAGATCGCAGCCTTCGGCAGCGCCATGAATCGCGTGTAAACCCGATTCTGTAGCTGCCGAAGGCTGCGATCTTTTTTTGTCTTGTCTCAATATATGGGATTGATATTTATATATTGAGATTTTGCGGCACCAAGGTTTATAGTCCGCCTCACTCACTGCCAAAAACAGAACAGGTGAAGCGATGCAGGCGCAATTAATCGCGCTCGATTGGGGGACAACCTCATTACGTGCCTACAAACTTGCCGCGGGCGGCCAGGTGCTCGAACAGCGCTCGCTGTCGTCGGGGATCATGCAGTTGCCCAAGGCTGCGCGAATGATCAACGGCCGAGAGTGCGTCGATGGTTTTGAACTGGCTTTTGACCAGGCCTGTGGCGATTGGCTCGACGAACAGCCCGACTTGCCAGTGATCGCCTGCGGCATGGTGGGCAGCGCCCAGGGCTGGCGCGAGGCGGCTTATCGCGACACGCCGGCGAACGTCGCCAATCTCGGCACTTCCCTGCAAACCGTTCGCAGTCTTCGCGGTGTCGATGTACACATCGTGCCGGGGGTGATCCAGCGTTCGCACTTGCCGAACGTGATGCGCGGCGAAGAAACCCAAGTGCTCGGCGTACTGCAGAACATCGCAGGCGAGGCGGGCGCCGATCTACTGATCGGCCTGCCGGGCAGCCATTCGAAATGGGTGGAAGTGGTCGACGGCTGCATCGTGCATTTCGATACCTTCATGACCGGTGAAGTCTTCGCCGTGCTCAGCGAACACAGCATTCTGGGGCGTACCCAGCAGCGCGGCGCGTCATTCGATGGCGATGCGTTCGATCGCGGCGTACAGGTGGCGTTGTCGACAGACGGCGAAATAGGCCCCTTGTCGACCTTGTTCAGCGCCCGCAGCCTCGGCCTGACCGGCGAGCTCAGCGCCACGGCGCAAGCGGATTACTTGTCCGGCCTGTTGATCGGCCATGAACTGTCGGCCCTGGCCTGCGTGCAACGGCGTCGACGCAACAGCGTGCACCTGCCTTCGATCATCCTGATTGGCAATTCCCAACTGTGCAGCCGCTACAGCCGCGCGCTCGATGCCTGCGGTTTTGCGCGGGTGACGTTGGCCGAACAGGCCACCGAACGCGGGTTGTGGCAGCTGGCACTGGCTGCCGGCCTGATCTCGCCCACGCCACATCGTTAACCCTGACTGGAGTCCTGACATGCTCAAACACGCACTGGCGCAAAACGGGCTGATCGCGATCCTGCGTGGCCTGCGCCCGCAAGAAGCCGCTGCTATCGGCGAAGTCCTGTATGAAGCCGGATTTCGCGTCATCGAAGTGCCGCTCAACTCCCCGGAGCCGTATGAAAGCATTCGCATCCTGCGCAGTACGTTGCCCGCCGATTGCCTGATTGGCGCGGGCACGGTGCTGACGCCGCAACAGGTCGAGCAAGTGAAAGCGGCCGGCGGCCAGGTGATCGTCATGCCCCACAGCGATCCGAAGGTTTTGCGCGCGGCGAAAGCGGCTGGCCTTTATCTGTCGCCCGGTGTCGCCACCCCGACCGAGGCCTTCGCGGCACTGGCCGAGGGCGCTGATGTGCTGAAGATGTTCCCGGCCGAGCAAATGGGCCCGGCGGTCGTCAAGGCCTGGCTCGCGGTGCTGCCGGCGGGAACGATCCTGGCGCCCGTCGGTGGCATTACCCCGGACAACATGCAGGTGTTTATCGACGCGGGCGTCAAAGGCTTCGGCCTCGGGTCCGGGTTGTTCAAGCCGGGCATGACCCCTGAGCAAGTGGCGGCCAATGCCAAGGCCTACGTGGCTGCCTGGAAAGCCCTTCGCTAAGACTTTTTTGGCGCTGCGAGCGCTGGATCTAACAAGAGAGACCGACAGATGAAAATCACCAAACTGACCACCTTCATCGTTCCGCCACGCTGGTGCTTCCTCAAGGTCGAGACCGACGAAGGCGTGACCGGCTGGGGCGAGCCCGTAGTCGAAGGCCGCGCTCACACTGTCGCGGCTGCCGTTGAAGAATTGTCCGACTACCTGATCGGCAAAGACCCACGCAATATCGAAGACATCTGGACCGTGCTGTACCGCGGTGGCTTTTACCGTGGCGGCGCCATCCACATGAGTGCCCTGGCCGGCATCGACCAGGCGTTGTGGGACATCAAGGGCAAGGCGCTGGGTGTGTCGGTCAGTGACCTGCTGGGTGGACAGGTGCGGGACAAGATCCGCGTGTATTCGTGGATCGGCGGCGACCGCCCGGCAGACACTGCGCGAGCGGCGAAAGAAGCGGTCAGTCGGGGTTTCACCGCAGTGAAAATGAATGGCACCGAAGAGCTGCAGTTCCTCGATACCTTCGACAAAGTCGACCTGGCCCTGGCCAACGTCGCTGCCGTGCGTGATGCGGTCGGGCCGAACGTCGGCATTGGCGTCGACTTCCATGGCCGGGTGCACAAGCCCATGGCCAAGGTGCTGATGAAGGAACTCGATCCGTACAAGCTGATGTTCATCGAAGAACCGGTGCTCAGCGAAAACTACGAAGCGCTTAAGGAGCTGGCACCGCTGACCAGCACGCCGATTGCCCTGGGTGAGCGGCTGTTCTCGCGCTGGGATTTCAAGCGCGTGCTCAGCGAGGGCTACGTCGACATCATCCAGCCGGATGCTTCACATGCGGGCGGCATCACCGAAACCCGCAAGATCGCCAATATGGCCGAAGCCTACGACGTGGCGTTGGCGCTGCATTGCCCGCTGGGTCCGATTGCCCTGGCGGCGTGCCTGCAACTGGACGCTGTCTGCTACAACGCGTTCATCCAGGAGCAGAGCCTGGGCATCCATTACAACGAGAGCAACGACCTGCTCGACTATGTGAAGGATCCACGGGTGTTCGACTACGACCAAGGCTTCGTGAAAATCCCGAACGGCCCGGGCCTGGGCATCGAGATCAACGAAGAATATGTGATCGAACGCGCCGCCGTCGGCCACCGCTGGCGCAACCCGATCTGGCGCCATGCCGACGGCAGTTTTGCCGAGTGGTAATGCCTGCGCGGTGATTGTTCCCACACTCTGCGTGGGAATACCTCACTGGACGCTCTGCGTCCGCTTTTGGGACGCAGAGCGTCCCTGGCTGCATTCCCACGCAGAGCGTGGGAACGATCACGACCTCAATAAACATAAAAAGAGGCACTCCCCATGCAACCGCAAACCCTCACCGGGCAGGCGTCGTTGGCGGCGCCCAGCCGCAAGCGTTTTTTCATCATGGTCCTGTTGTTCATCACCGTGGTGATCAACTACCTGGACCGCAGCAACCTGTCGATCGCTGCGCCAGCGCTGACCAGCGACCTGGGCATCGATCCAATACACGTCGGCCTGATCTTCTCGGCCTTCGGCTGGACCTACGCCGCCATGCAGATTCCCGGTGGCTGGCTGGTGGACCGGGTGCCGCCGCGCATTCTGTATACCGCTGCACTCCTGTTATGGTCGATTTCCACGGTCATGCTCGGTTTCGCGGGCAGCTTCATCGCCCTGTTCGTATTGCGCATGGCGGTCGGTGCCCTGGAAGCGCCGGCCTATCCGATCAACAGTCGCGTGGTTACCACCTGGTTCCCGGAGCGTGAGCGTGCCACGGCCATCGGTTTCTACACGTCTGGACAGTTCGTCGGCCTGGCTTTCCTGACGCCGGTATTGGCCTGGCTGCAGCATGAATTCGGCTGGCACATGGTGTTCGTGGCCACCGGCGCAGTGGGCATTCTCTGGGCGGTGATCTGGTACGCGGTGTATCGCGAGCCCCGGGATTTCAAAGGCGCCAACGACGCCGAAATCGACTTGATCCGCGAAGGCGGCGGGCTGGTGGACATCCAGGCCGAACAAGCCAGGGTCAAAGCCAAATTCAGCTGGACCGACCTGGGAATTGTCCTCACCAAGCGCAAACTTTGGGGCATTTACCTCGGCCAATTCTGCCTCAACTCGACCCTGTGGTTTTTCCTGACGTGGTTCCCGACCTACCTGGTGAAATACCGCGGCATGGATTTCATCAAGTCCGGACTGCTGGCATCGCTGCCGTTTCTCGCGGCGTTCGTCGGCGTGCTGTGCTCCGGTTTCTTCTCGGACTTTCTGATTCGTCGTGGTTACTCCGTGGGCTTCGCCCGCAAGTTGCCGATCATCAGTGGCCTGCTGATTTCCACTTCGATCATTGGCGCCAACTTCGTTGAGTCGACGCCGCTGGTAATTGCCTTCCTCGCGCTGGCGTTTTTCGGCAACGGCCTGGCTTCGATCACCTGGTCGCTGGTGTCGACCCTGGCTCCGGCGCGACTGCTTGGGCTGACCGGTGGGGTATTCAACTTCATCGGCAACCTGTCGGCCATCGCCACGCCGATCGTCATCGGCTTCCTTGCCAGCGGTGATTCCTTTGCCCCGGCCATTACCTATATCTCGGTCCTGGCGTTGATCGGTGCACTTTCCTACATCTTGCTGGTGGGCAAGGTCGAGCGTATCAAGTTGTAGTCGGGACCCGCGGGCGACCATAATGCCGCCCGTTCACTCGCTCAACGGTAAAGGCTGGATATGCAGGAAGACGCCCCAAAAATCGCCAAGGACGCCGCACCGACTGGCACCCAGACCCTGCTTCGCGGGTTGGGTGTGGTTCAGGCCGTGGCCAGTGGCGCCCGCGATCTCAAGGAAATCGCCCGGTTGATCGGCACCACGCGCAGCACCACCCATCGCCTGGCCAGTTGCCTGGTGGACGAGCGATATCTGCGGGTGGTGCCGCAGGTCGGTTACCTGTTGGGGCCCAAGTTGATCGAACTGGGTTTTCAGGCGCGTGAGGAATTGCCGCTGGTGACCCTGGCCGGGCCATATCTGGATGAGCTGTCGGCGTTGACCGGCGATACCATTCACCTGGCTATCCGCGAAGGCGATGAGGTGCTGTACCTGCACAAGAATCCGGGGCGCAACGGCCCGGAAATGCGCTCGCGGGTCGGCCATCGCATGCCCTTGGCGCGCACGGGAATCGGCAAGGCATTGATGCTCGATGACTCGCCGCAAGAGTGGCAGCGCTTGTACGAAATCAGCCTGCCGGTGGGTGGGAAAAACCAGTTCTGGCCGCAGCACCCCGAACAGTCGTGGGAACAGTTCCAGCAGCGCATGATCGAGTACGTGGCCGGCGGTTATGCCTTCGACCTGGAAGACAACGAACCGTCGATCCGCTGCGTGGCGGCACCGATCCGCGATGCCAGCAAATGCATCGTCGCCGGCATCAGCATCGCCAGTACCGTGCCGTACATGCCGCTGGAAAAAATGGCCGAGCTGATTCCTTTGATCAAAGGGGTTACGGCCCGGCTGTCGGCGGAACTGGGCGCCAAAATCTGACGGTATGCGGTAATCCTTGTGGGAGCGAGCCTGCTCGCGAAAGCGATTTATCATTCGATATGGGTATCGACTGACACACTGCTTTCGCGAGCAGGCTCGCTCCCACATTGGTTTAATGGTGTTGCCTAAATTGCAGGCAACAAAAAGGCCCCCATTCGGGAGCCTTGATGTTCAGTGGTTCGGCTTACATGTTCGGGTAAGTCGGGCCGCCGGCACCTTCCGGTGTCACCCAGGTGATGTTCTGTGCAGGGTCCTTGATGTCGCAGGTCTTGCAGTGAACGCAGTTCTGGGCGTTGATCTGGAAGCGCTTCTCACCGTCTTCCTTGGTCACCACTTCATACACGCCGGCCGGGCAGTAACGCTGGGCCGGTTCGTCGTAAAGCGGCAAGTTCTTGCTGATCGGGATGCTCGCGTCGGCCAGTTTCAGGTGGCAAGGTTGCTCTTCTTCATGGTTGGTCCCGGAAATGAACACCGAGCTCAGTTTGTCGAAGCTGATCTTGCCGTCCGGTTTCGGGTAGTCGATCTTCTTGCAGTCGGCCGCCAGTTTGAGGCACGCGTAATCCGGCTTGGTGTCGTGCAGGGTGAACGGCAGTTTGCCGCCGAAGATGTTCTGGTCCAGCCAGTTGAAACCACCGCCGACGATGGCGCCGAACTTGTGGATCGCCGGGCCGAAGTTGCGGCTCGCGAACAGTTCTTCGTACAGCCAGCTGTTCTTGAAGCTTTCGACGTAATTGGTCAGTTCATCGCCACCTTCGGACTCGGCGAACAGGCGATCGGCCACGGCGTCAGCCGCCAGCATGCCGGACTTCATCGCGGTGTGGCTGCCCTTGATCTTGGCGAAGTTCAGGGTGCCGAGGTCGCAGCCGATCAGCGCGCCGCCCTTGAAGACCATCTTCGGCAGCGAGTTCAGGCCACCCTTGCAGATGGCGCGGGCGCCGTAGCTGACGCGCTTGCCGCCTTCCAGGTACTGCTTGAGCACCGGGTGATGCTTGAGGCGCTGGAACTCGTCGAACGGCGACAGGTAGGTGTTGCTGTACGACAGGTCGACGATCAGGCCCACGACCACCTGATTGTTTTCCAGGTGGTAGAGGAACGAGCCACCGGTGTTCTCGGTGCCCATGATGTCCATCGGCCAACCGGCGGTGTGCACCACCAGGCCTGGCTGGTGCTTGGCCGGGTCGACTTCCCAGATTTCCTTCAGGCCGATGCCGTAGTGCTGGGCGTCGGCATCGCTGGCGAGGTTGAAGCGCTTGATCAGTTGCTTGCCGATGTGGCCGCGGCAACCTTCGGCGAACAGCGTGTACTTGCCGCGCAGTTCCATGCCTGGGGTGTACAGGCCTTCTTTTGGGTTGCCTTCGCGGTCAACGCCCAGATCGCCGGTGATAATCCCGCGGACCACGCCATTCTCGTCGAACAGCGCTTCCTGGGCGGCGAAGCCTGGGTAGATCTCCACGCCCAGGTTCTCGGCCTGCTGGGCCAGCCAGCGGCACAGGTTGCCCAGGGAAATGATGTAGTTGCCTTCGTTGTGCATGGTCTTGGGCACAAAGAAGTCTGGAATTTTTTGCGCGCTTTCGGCGTTTTTCAGCACGAAGATGTCATCGCGGGTGACCGGCGTGTTCAGCGGCGCGCCGAGTTCTTTCCAGTTCGGGAACAGTTCGTTCAGGGCGCGGGGTTCGAATACCGCACCGGACAAGATGTGAGCACCGACTTCGGAGCCTTTTTCGACCACGCAGACGCTGATTTCCTTACCGGCTTCGGCGGCCTTCTGCTTCAATCGGCAGGCAGCGGAAAGACCAGCGGGGCCGGCACCGACGATGACCACGTCGAATTCCATGTATTCGCGTTCCACAGGTTATCTCCTACTCAAGGCTCAACAGTTTTTTTTCTAATATGGAGGTTGGGTGTCGCATCCATGAATCCCTGCGCAACGCCGGGAGAGGACAATCGATTAACCACCTTTCTCTTTGGTGGCGCATTATATCTACACCACTCTCAGCGTCCAATACAAACGTTTGTTTGAAATGGCTCAAAGCCAGAGAAATCAAAGTCACCCGCCTTATGAACGGCCATTTTGGCGTATTGACCGGAATAGGTGTTCCGGTCAAGATACGGGCGGTTTTGCGCTCGCCGTAGGCTGACTGTTGGTTTCAAGAGCACCTCTAAAGACAGGGCGATGGCAGTAGAAGGTGATGCGCCGCGCGGGTTTGATGCGCAGTCTACACGTCACGATATTGAATGACTCGTCAGTCACTGCTGACAAACGGTCATCAGCATCATGAACGATGGTCACTTGACACTTTTGCCGGCGTTTTTGGAGGTGCCCTTGCGCCCGATGAGCATTATCCGCCAGGTTCGCCTAGGCGACTTTCTTTTCACCGGAGAGTAACGAGGAATCCATGAAGGTTCTTGTAGCTGTCAAACGCGTTGTGGATTACAACGTGAAAGTTCGCGTCAAGGCGGACAATTCCGGCGTCGACCTTGCCAACGTCAAGATGTCGATGAACCCGTTCTGCGAGATCGCCGTGGAAGAAGCCGTACGCCTGAAAGAGAAGGGTGTTGCGACTGAAATCGTCGTCGTCTCCGTAGGCCCGTCCACCGCTCAAGAGCAACTGCGCACCGCGCTGGCTCTGGGTGCCGACCGCGCCATCCTCGTCGAGTCCGCCGAAGACCTGACTTCCCTGGCCGTTGCCAAACTGTTGAAAGCTGTTGTCGACAAGGAACAGCCTCAGCTGGTGATCCTTGGCAAACAAGCCATCGACAGCGACAACAACCAGACTGGCCAGATGCTGGCGGCACTGAGCGGTTACGGTCAGGGCACGTTCGCCTCCAAAGTCGAAATCAGCGGCGATAGCGTAGCTGTTACTCGTGAAATCGACGGCGGCGCGCAGACAGTTTCCCTGAAGCTGCCGGCCATCGTCACCACCGACCTGCGTTTGAACGAGCCGCGCTACGCGTCCCTGCCAAACATCATGAAAGCCAAGAAGAAGCCTCTCGAGACGCTGACTCCGGACGCTTTGGGCGTTTCCACAGCCTCCACCAACAAGACCGTGAAAGTCGAAGCGCCTGCTGCACGCAGCGCGGGTATCAAGGTCAAGTCGGTGGCTGAACTGGTCGAGAAACTGAAAAACGAAGCGAAGGTAATCTAAATGACTATCTTGGTTATTGCTGAACACGACAACAAAGTAGTGGCCCCGGCCACACTGAACACCGTTGCTGCCGCTGCCAAGATTGGCGGTGACATCCACGTGCTGGTTGCCGGCCAGGGCGCTGGCGCCGTGGCTGAAGCCGCTGCGAAAATCGCTGGCGTGGCTAAAGTGCTGCTGGCCGACAACGCCGCTTACGCGCATCAGTTGCCGGAAAACGTTGCGCCTCTGGTTGCAGAGTTGGGCAAGGGCTACAGCCACATCCTGGCTGCCGCTACTTCCAACGGCAAAAACATCCTGCCGCGCGTTGCCGCTGCACTGGACGTTGACCAGATCTCCGAGATCATCTCGGTCGAAAGCGCTGACACCTTCAAGCGTCCGATCTACGCCGGTAACGCTATCGCTACCGTTCAATCGAACGCTGCAGTGAAAGTGATCACCGTGCGTGCCACCGGTTTCGACCCGGTTGCAGCTGAAGGCGGTTCCGCAGCTGTTGAGGCCGTTGGCGCTGCCCACGACGCTGGCATCTCCAGCTTCGTTGGCGAAGAGCTGGCCAAGTCCGATCGTCCGGAATTGACCGCTGCCAAGATCGTCGTTTCCGGCGGTCGCGGCATGCAGAACGGCGACAACTTCAAGCACCTGTACGCCCTGGCCGACAAGCTGGGCGCAGCCGTGGGTGCTTCGCGTGCTGCGGTCGACGCAGGTTTCGTACCCAACGACATGCAGGTCGGTCAGACCGGCAAGATCGTTGCTCCACAGCTGTACATCGCCGTCGGTATTTCCGGCGCGATCCAGCACCTGGCCGGCATGAAAGACTCCAAGGTGATCGTTGCGATCAACAAGGACGAAGAAGCGCCGATCTTCCAGGTGGCCGATTACGGCCTGGTGGCGGACCTGTTCGAAGCCATCCCTGAGTTGGAGAAGCTGGTCTAATCCGGCTGCTTCACTTATAAAGAGCCCGACCCTTTGGTCGGGCTTTTTTTTGCCTCTGTACCTGTAGGAGCAGGCTCGCTCCTACAGGGATATAAACGGTCTCAACGGGAGTGTGCTGCTATGGATCTGCGTCTCGCGTGGAGTTTTCTGGGTCTGGCGCTATTGCCAGCACTGTCCATTGCCGCTGGCAAATGCGAACGCCTGGTGGTCACCGGCAGCCCGGATGCGCCACCGTACCTGTGGCAAGACCCGCAGGATCCCAAGCACTTGATTGGCGCCAGTGCCGATTTGTTGCAGCAGGTAGCGGGGCAGTTGGGCATCAAGGTCCAGGTGCTCTACGCCGGCAAACGTTCCCAGGCACTGGACGAAGTGCGCAGCGGGCGCATGGACATGCTGGCGGACGCGCCGTTGACAGTTGGCGAGCTGGAATCCCTGGACTACATCCATCCGCCGCTGCTGGAAAACGATTATCTGGTGTGGACCCGCAAGGATTCGTCGCTGGTCTACAACGACGTCCAGGACTTGCACGGTCATCCTGGGGCGTTGTCGGAAAAGTCTCGATTGACCTCGCAATTCGCCACTTTCGCCGAGCAGCAATTGACCCTCACCCGTACGCCAAACCTGACCCAGGCCTTGCAGAAATTGCTCCTGGGGGAGGTAGAGTTTGTCTTGGCAGGGCGCTACTCCGGCATGGCCATGGCGCAGACACTGGGCATGGCCAATGACCTGGTCGCCCGTGTGCAGCCGGTCGACAAACCCGGGCTGTTTCTGGCGCTTTCCCACAACTCCGCCTGCAACGATCCGTGGTTGCGCGGACAGTTGGCCAAAAAGATGACAGAATTGCCCGCGTCCGGACTGACGGAAGCCGTGCTGCAACGCAATATCGAGCTTTGGAATGCGCAGCAGAAGCAACCTGTCAGTACCCCAAAACAGTAGGGATTTTTAGTGAGTATTCGACCTCTTTTCGCTGCCCTGGCCGTTCTGGCTCTGGCGGGTTGTGCAGCCGATCCGGCGCCGAATGAACAAATGCGCCTGACCGCACAGGCCGTCGAGCAAGCCCGTGCCGTGGGTGCCACTGCCGATGAAGTGCCGGAGATGAAACTGGCCGAAGACAAATACAACCGGGCCAAGGGCAGCATGGCTGACCAGTCTTTCAGGAATGCGCGGATGCGCGCCGAGCAGGCCGAGCTGGACGCGCGCCTGGCCGAAGCCCGGGTCCTGACCCTCAAGAGTGAAGAACAGCTGAACGTGCTCAATACCCGCATCGCCCGCCTGCAAAAGCAGTTGGGAGCAGCCCAATGAGCCTCAAGTCCAACATTTTCGGCGCTTTGATCCTGGCAGGAACCGTCAGCCTTGTCGGCTGCGCCGGCCAGCAAGGCGAAGCGGCGCTGCAACAGGCGGGCGCCGACTTCCAGAAGGTCAAGGAAGACTCCAACGTGCTGCGCATCGCCCCCAAGGACGTGATTCGCGCCGGTGAGTCCCTGGCCCGCGCCGACCGTTTGTCCACCTATTGGGGCAGCGGCTCGGATGTGGTGCATTACGCTTACCTGAGCCAGCGCTACAGCGAGATCGCCCGGGAGCACACCAATCAGGTGCTCAATGAAGAGCGCGCCGCCAAGCTCGAGCTGGAACGTCAGCGCCTGCAACTGGCCTTGCGCGAATCCAAGTTGCTCAGCGTGCAGCAGCAGGGCAAATGGCTGGAAGAGCAGATCCTGGCCCTGGCCACCACCCAGACCGACCGTGGCCTGGTGATGACCCTGGGTGATGTGCTGTTCGACACCGGCGAAGCAGAGCTGAAAAACTCGGCCAACCGCGTGGTGCTGAAGATCGTGCAGTTCCTGCAACTCAACCCCAAGCGCGTGGTGCGCATCGAGGGTTACGCCGACAGTACTGGCGGCAAGCAGGAAAACCTCAAGCTGTCCCGCGACCGGGCCCAATCGGTCGCGGATGTGCTGATGGACCTGGGCATCGACGACAAGCGCATCCTGGTTGAAGGGTATGGCGACGAGTATCCGGTTGACGCGAACGCCTCCGAACGGGGGCGGGCACAGAACCGTCGGGTGGAAATTGTGTTTTCCGACGAAAAAGGCCAGCTCGGCGCTGCCCGCTAATGAAATCACGCACTCCGTAGGAGCCGGCTTGCTGGCGATGCCATCACTGCGATTCATCTGAAACACCGCGGTTTTGCCATCGCCAGCAAGCCGGTTCCTACAAAGCCCGGCCTGGCAGACAGCGCCGGGTTTTTTTTCGCCTGCCGATTAGCGCACAAAACAGTACAGTTTTTGCTGACACTGCACTGTACTGTCGACTATTGTGGCAACTGTCCCAGTACACTTCTAAACTGTTCCGGTATTGTTTTACACAAGAATAAAATGCCCGTGAAATCGAGTGCTGCGTCATGACCAACCTCTTGCTCTATCAACGTATTGCTCAGCAACTGGCTGAAGACATCCGCCGAGGTGTCTATCAACCGGGAGAGCGCGTGCCTTCGGTGCGCAAGATGAGTTCGCAGCTCAATGTCAGCCATGCCACGGTGTTGCAGGCGTATGCCAACCTTGAAGACCAGGGGCTGATTCGCGCGCGGCCGCAGTCCGGTTATTACGTGCACCAGACCCCGGCGCTGACTGCGCCGACCCCGGACATCGCCCGTGTCGAACGTCCAGGCCTGGTGACCCGCAGCAGCATCATTCAACAAGTGTTGGTCGAGTCCCGCCGCGAAGGCGTTTTCCCGCTGGGTGCCGCGGTGCCCAGCGTCGACTATTTGCCGGTGCGTGCCCTGCATCAGCAATTGGCCAAGGTCACCCGGTTCCATAGCCCGCGGGCTTTCAGCTACATGTTCAGCCCCGGTTTCGAGCCCTTGCGTCGACAGGTGGCGATCCGCATGCGCGATGCCGGCGTGGTGGTCGATCCTTCTGAGGTGGTGATCACCCACGGCTGCGTCGACGCCTTGCAGATGTCCCTGCGGGTGCTGACCCGGCCCGGTGACCTGATCGCGGCCGAATCGCCGACTTACTACGGTTTGTTGCAATTGGCCGATCTCCTGGGCCTCAAGGTCATCGAAATCCCCAGCGACCCGTCCACTGGCATGAGCCTTGAAGCGCTGCAATTGGCGGCCAACCAATGGTCGATCAAGGCGCTGGTGCTGACCACGCGCTTGAGCAATCCGTTGGGCGGCACCATGCCTGAAGAGCGGCAGAAGCAGCTGTTGCGCCTGGCGTCGGACTTTGACATCCAGATAGTCGAAGACGATATCTACGGTGAGCTGATGTTTGAGCAAGGTCGCACCAAATCGCTCAAGGCCTATGATCGGCTGGATCGGGTGATTTATTGCTCGAGCTTCTCCAAGACCCTGTCGCCAGGGGTGCGGATCGGCTGGATGATTGCCGGCAAGTACCAGCAGGAGATCCAGCGCTTGCAGACCTTCAGTACCCATTCGGCCTGCAGCGTCACGCAGATGGGCATTGCCGCCTATCTGGAAAATGGTGGTTACGACCGCCATTTGCGTTATATCCGCCAGGAGTACCGCAAGAACCTCAGCGCTTTCCAACTGGCGGTGCAGCAGTATTTCCCCGAAGGCACGCAGATGACCCGGCCAACCGGCGGTTTCATTTTGTGGGTGAGCCTGCCAGGGCGGGTCAATACCCAGGAGCTGCATGTGCGAGCGTTGCAGCAGGGCATCAGTATCGCGCCGGGGCTGATTTTCAGTAACACCGAGCAGTTCAATCACTGCATTCGGCTCAACTGCGGCATCCCGTGGAACCGCGAAGCCGAACGTGCGTTGATGACCCTGGGCATGCTTGCCACCCAGCTCTGCCAGGAGATGGCCGGGGGCTTTTGACCAGGCGGTCTCCGTCCGTGCTTGTCACGGAGCGCGCAACAGGGGAGCATAGGCACCTCTGTCGTTTTCGCCGTTTGCATCGTTGGGTACATGAAGCCGATTTTTCCTGCCGTCTGGCTGTTGATCTGCCTGTTAGTGAGTGTTCAGCCGGCGTCCGTCAAGGCTGAGTCCGTGCAGGCAAAGCCCGCCGCCAGCGATGCCAAGGCAACCTCGAAAAAAACCGCACCGGTCAAAAAGCCAACCGCGGTAAAAAAGCGCCCACTGAATGCCGCCAAGTCAAAACCGGCCAGTGCGGTGGTGAAAACCCCGGTACCTTCAGCCAACCTCGATTTGAGCCTGCCCAAGGACATGGTCGAGGAGCTGAAACCGGTCGGTACCGTTCCATTGCCCAAGCGTGAACCGGTGCTGCCGCAAATGTTCGGCGACAAAAGCAGCCAGTTCCAGCTCAATGGCAGGCTGATCAACAACGAAATGCAGTTGCAAATGCGTAACGAAGAGCGCCATGAAGTCGAAGGCGCCGCCCTGGAATTCGAGTTCAAGCGGTAAATCCCGCCTTTGGCTGACCTGCCAGCAGACAGTTGGTCGGAGACTGGCCGGTCACGCCCGTTTGCAGGTAAATACCCAGGTAAGGGTAATTTAAAACAACTGTTTTAGCGGTTACTCTGTGCCCGTCCTTTAATACATTGCTCGTCGCGAGGAGCTTTTCGTCATGAAATGCCGTGAGGGCTGTGGCGCCTGCTGCATTGCCCCTTCCATCAGTTCACCGATTCCCGGTATGCCCCATGGCAAAGCCGCCGGGGAACGTTGCCTGCAACTGTCTGCCGAAAACCTGTGCAAGATTTTCGGTAAGCCCGAGCGCCCGGCAGTGTGTTCGGCGTTCGAGGCTGACGTTGAGGTGTGTGGCAACAGCAGCGAAGAAGCTATCCGGTTGATTGGCTGGTGGGAGCAGATGACCGCCGCGTGATGTGTTTACAGAACGGAACTTCAACAATAAGGAATAAGATTATGGGTTCGCTGCATCGTATCGCTGTGTTGTGTGGTTTGACGGCTGTTCTGGCCACTTCAGTTGCCCAGGCCGAAGACTGGAAAGTCGCCAGGAACGAAGACGGCATCAAGATCTCCCTGAGTGAAGTGGCCGGCTCCGACTACAAGGCCTATCAGGGCGTCACCCTGATGAAGACCACCGTGGCCAAGCTGCGTGCCCTGCAGGAAGACGTGGTCGGTGCCTGCACCTGGATTCACGAGTGCAAGACCCAGAAGTTGCTCAAGCAGGAAGGCGATCAGAACTGGACCTACACCCAGTTCAATACGCCATGGCCGGTCACACCGCGAGATTCGGTGCTGCATATCACCACGATCGCAGGCGCCGATGGCAGCCTGACGCGCAAGCTCGAGGGCGTGCCCAAATACCTTCCTGAAGAAAAGGGCTTTGTCCGGGTCGCCAAGGTCGATGGTTTCTGGAAGTTCGTGCCCAAGGGCGATCAGGTTGAAGTGACCTATCAGGTGCATACCGAGCCAGGTGGTAGCGTGCCATCGATGGTGGCCAACAAGTTTGTAGTGGATGCGCCGTTCAATACCTTGAAGAACCTGAAGGCACTGGCCGAGAAATAAAAGCAGGTGCCACCTGTTCCTTGTAGGAGCGAGCATGCTCGCGAAAAACGCCAGGACAATCCGGGCATGCAGACAACCCGCGTAATCGTTGACGTCCATCGCGAGCGTGCTCGCTCCTACAGAAGCCTTTATTGTGTTACCTAATATTCGCTGCACAGAATTTTCACAAAGCCTCCAAGACAATTCCCCCCGCGCGGCCATCGACGAACAGTAATCAATGGCAATGCTGCGATTGATCGTGCAACATTTGCGCACCGCGCGAACCCCGGGGCCGAGTACTGGCCAACAGAGGGCAGGGCGCAGCTGTATTTTTGAAACTTCAACTTCCAATGGGTCCTAAAAACGACATGGCTATTCCGGACGCCCTGAGTCAGAAGCGAGCATCGAGTCGCTTGCTGCAACCGACCGTCAAATCGCATCTGGCCTACACACTGTTGTGCGCCCTGGTCATGATGGTGATGTTTTCCGTGCTGCGCCTCGCGCTGCTCGTCTACAACCGCGAAATGATCCTCGACACACCGGCCGCGACCTTTTTCGAAGCATTCGCCAATGGCTTGCGTTTCGACCTGCGCCTGGTGGTCTACCTCAGCGTTCCGCTGGTGCTGGCGCTGTTCAGTGCCCGGGCCATGGCGGCGCGGGGGATCTTCCGTCTCTGGCTGACGGTGACCGCCAGCATCGCGCTGTTCCTGGGCCTGATGGAGATGGACTTCTACCGTGAATTCCACCAGCGCCTCAACGGGCTGGTCTTCCAGTATGTGAAGGAAGACCCGAAAACCGTGATGAGCATGCTCTGGTACGGTTTTCCGGTGGTCCGCTACCTGCTGGCCTGGGCCTTGGGCACCTGGATCCTGAGCCTCGCCTTCAAGGGTGCCGACCGTGCCACGCGTCCTCGTGGACCTTTCAGCGGTGGTAGCATCGGTACTCGGCAGGTTGCCCCCTGGTACGCGCGTGCGATGGTGTTCGTGGTGTGCCTGTTGATCTGCGTGGTCGCGGCCCGCGGTACCTTGCGTCAAGGCCCGCCAATGCGTTGGGGTGATGTCTACACCACCGATTCCAACTTCGCCAACCAGCTGGGCCTCAACGGTACCCTGTCCCTGGTCGCTGCCGCGAAGAGCCGGATGTCTGAAGATCGCGACAACATCTGGAAAGCCACGTTGCCACAACCGATGGCTCAGCAGACTGTACGCGACCTGTTGGTCATGAAGGACGACAAATTGGTGGATGGCGAGACCGCAGCAGTGCGTCGCGACTACACGCCACCCGTCGACAAGACCCTGCCGATCAAGAACGTCGTCGTGATCCTGATGGAAAGCATGGCCGGTCACTCGGTAGGCGCACTGGGCGCACCGGGCAACATCACGCCGTACCTCGACAAGCTGTCGAAGGAAGGCCTGCTGTTCGACCGTTTCTTCTCCAACGGTACCCACACCCACCAGGGCATGTTCGCCACCATGGCTTGCTTCCCGAACCTGCCGGGTTTCGAATACCTGATGCAGACCCCGGAAGGCAGCCACAAACTGTCTGGCCTTCCGCAGTTGCTCAGCGCCCGTCACTACGACGATGTGTATGTCTACAACGGCGATTTCGCCTGGGACAACCAGTCGGGTTTCTTCAGTAACCAGGGCATGACCAATTTCATCGGTCGCAACGACTTCGTTAACCCGGTGTTCTCCGACCCGACCTGGGGTGTGTCCGACCAGGATATGTTCGACCGTGGCCTGGTGGAACTCAAGGCTCGCGACGGCAAGGACAAGAAACCTTTCTATGCCTTGCTGCAAACCTTGTCCAACCACACGCCCTATGCGTTGCCGACCCCATTGCCGGTCGAACGCGTCACCGATCGTGGCAGCCTGAACGAGCATTTGACCGCCATGCGCTATTCGGATTGGGCGCTGGGTCAGTTCTTCGAGAAGGCGCGTAATGAGCCTTACTTCAAGGAGACCCTGTTCGTCATCGTTGGCGACCACGGCTTCGGTAACGAACGTCAGATCACCGAAATGGACCTGGGCCGTTTCAATGTACCGATGTTGATGATCGCACCGGGCATCCAGGAGAAATTTGGCACGCTCGACCACACCGTGGGCACTCAAGTCGACATCGTGCCGACCATCATGGGCCGCATCGGTGGTGAAGTGCGTCATCAGTGCTGGGGTCGTGACTTGCTCAACCTGCCAGAAGGCGACACCGGTTTCGGTGTGATCAAACCGTCGGGCAGCGAGCAGACCACTGCGATCATCACCGCGGACCAGATCCTGGTATTGCCGAAGGACAAGGACATGGCGCCGAAGATGTACCAGTACGAACTGGGCGCTACGCCTCGGGCGGAAGTGATTCCGGATGCTCCGCGCACCGCCGAGATGAAGCTCAAGCTCGAAGCGTTCCTGCAAACGGCGACCAAGAGTCTGATCGACAACACCGCTGGTGTGGTCGACGGCGTACCTGACTGAGTATTCAGTCAGGCTTTGCTGCCTGACCTTGGGCTACAAAAAATCCGATGCCTGCACAGGCATCGGATTTTTTTATGCTCGCCGTAAGGCGCTGTGCCGCACCCAAGGGGAAAACCTGTCAACTTTGACAGTAGACACCTCGGGGGTTTGGGAATCTTATACAGGTGCTTCGAGTACCTGACCCAACGTTTGCAACCGCGACGTTGAGAGCGGGCAGCGTTGCAAGGATGATGTCTGCCTGTTCCTGTCTCTATGGCGTTCGTGCCATGTTTTGGCCATGCAGTGGAACCGCGCTGGAAGACATTTCAATAGAAATGCCGGGGTTGGCTTAGGCTCTTTTTCGGCCTGCCACTTCGGTTCAGGTGGTTCGCCGCAGGACACTGAATTAACAGATTTGTCCGAGGGGTTGAACACTTGGCTGACGAGTGAGGCTCGCTTCATGAATAAGTCTGTCGGTGTGCTTCGTTTGCTGTGGTTCGTGGGGTTTGCGGCGCTCGCCGCTGTCGTCGCTTTAGTGGTGTACACCCGATCGTCGGAGTCAGCTCCATCACCTCAGTCCTGTACAGCGCCTGCTTATGAAAAGGGCGCGCTCTACGAACAGGGGCAGCAGGTTCAGCACGCTGGCCAGCTGTTGGAATGCTGGAAAGATGACGAGGCCCCGCTTGGCGTCGGCAGTTGGCAGTGGTGCAAGCTGCCGGTCTATGAGCCATTGGTTGTCGGCGGTCCGTGGAAAGACGCATGGAAAGAACTTGGCGACTGTGGTGGCTTCGAGGGCAATCGCCTGACGCTGAGCTTCTCCACCCTCAGCGGCAAAGCCCCTCTGAAACCGGCGGTGCCAGGTGTTGCTCGCGCAGATCAGACGGTCACCGGGACGTTGCGTTGCAAGGCCGAAGAGATTGCGATCAGCGCAAAGGCCAACGAAACGATTCACCTCGATAATCTAAAAGCTTGCGACTACCAGCTTGTAATGAACAGCGCTGATGGATACATCCCGCTGAACACCCCGCGCATTGTTTCATTCACGCAGGCGCAAGGGGCGGAGCAAACCGTGGCGGTGAAGTATCGGCCTCCGGTTGAGGTGAGCAAGCTCAATGGCTTGCCGGGGATAAAAATCGAGTTGTTTGCCCAGGGCCTTATCCAGCCCAGGCAGATGGCCATGGGCAAGAACGTCCTGTATGTCGGCTCCAGTGCCATCCCGTCGTACGTCTATGACGGAAAAATCGGCGACATGATCTACGCGTTGCCGCTGGACGGAGAGGGTAAGCCGACCGGCATTCATGTCATCGCCAAGGGCCTGGAAGAGCCTCACGGCGTGGCATACCGCGACGGTGATCTGTATTACTCGACCACAGGTGGTCTGTATCGCTTGCGTAACGCGGACGATCATTACAAAGACCCAAAACCCGAATTGGTTTTCAACTTTCCGGCAGACGGCAAGCTGTTTCCCTTGCCCCCGCTGTCGTCCGGCTCGAAGACTCGCATCTGGCACATGAAACACCCCTTGCGCTTCAACCCAGTCGATCCGTCGGACAAGTGGCTTTATACGGCGGTCGGCACTCCGTGCAACCTATGCATGATTCCCGCCGACAAGCGCTATGGGACGGTCTTGCGGTACTCCCTGGAGACGGGGGAGTCGGAGATCCTGGCCATGGGGGTGCGTAACTCTGTGGGCTTCGACTGGAATCCCAAGGACGGCAAAATCTGGTTCAGCGACAACAATCGCCAAGGCTTCCCCAACCCTGACGAGGTCAACGTCATCCGGGGCCCCGGGTTGCATTTCGGTGTGCCTTATCGGTTTGGCAGGGACACGCCCGGTTTCACTCAAGAGGAGTACCAGAACCCGGGCGTGATCCAGCCGCCGCTGGTGCCCGGTGCCATTGTGTCCGATAAGTCGCTCGAACAGATCAGCCCCGCTGACTATGTGCCGGCCGCTTTTGAGTCGGGTACCAACACTGCACCGCTCGGCGTCAAGTTCTGGTCAGGTTACCCGGCTGCGGCGGGTACCCAACGATTGCTGGTGGCCGTGCATGGTGCCGGCTCCACCGCCCGCCCGGGCATGGACATACAAATGCTGACCATCCAGGGCGGTACGCGCGTGGTCAACCAGATCCCGCTGATCAATGGATTTGTGCAGGATCCGGATCGATTTGATGTCTATTGCCTGGACAACTCCTGCATTGGTCGTCCCGTCGAGTTTCTCGAACTGGCGGATGGCAGCCTGCTGATCAGCGACGATGTCGCCGGGGTCATCTATCGCGTGCGCTATGACGCAACCGGGCTGCCGCAGACAGAATTGGCCCTGCGTCCAATGCTGTCACCCCCGGGCCTGGAAGACGAAATGATCAGTGGCTACCTGATTGCCCCCGACGGCAATAGCCGACTGGTGCAACTGTCATGGGATCCGTTAAGCAATGAGTCCGCACTGGTTCTCAAAGGGCTGGCGTATGGTGAGTATCAGTTGCGCCTCAATGATGTGAAAAAATGGGTTCCTCTGGTGCGAAACACCTCCGTCACGCTATCGCCAACCAACAAGAGTCAGGCCATCAACCTGGGATATCGCGAACGGCCGATCAAGCTAGAGGTCAAGATCACGATCAACGCGCCGAGCAAGCCTGCTTCTGTCACCGATGACCAATGGCGCATCAGTCTGGTTAACGAGGATCAGAGTCATGCTGAGCCGCTGCTCATACAGATTCCGTGGGGGGCAAGCACGACGCGTAACCTCGACTATGGCAAGTACAAGGTGATCTACCCGTTTTACTCCAAGGAAAAACCGGAGCCGGAACTGGAGCCGGTGGTGATTGATGAGTCCAGCGAGGACCGGCAGCTACCCCTCATCGCCTATCGACATGTCGAGAACCTGGGCGAGTCGGTCCTGGCGGGGGCCTGTACCAAGTGCCATTCCGTCGAGTATTTCGACAGCGCGAGCAAGGCCTTGCTCTGGAGCGTGGCGGGTCGGGAAGCGTTGGTCAAACAGATCAAGAGCATGCCGGTTTCGGGGCACTGCGACACCACCTGTGCGACCGAAATCAGCAACCAGTTGTTCGACGTCATCTGGAAACCCTACCTGGACCATGGCGAGACCTATGGTGCGCGGCAGTTGCGATTGCTCACGCCCAGTGAGTATGCCGCCAGCATCTGGGACATCCTGGGGGTCGAGGTCAATCCCGAGAAACTACCGGCCGACAAGTCGGAAAAAGATTTCAAATACCCAGGGGAAGCGAGCAAGGGCATTCTGCAGGCCGAGGACGTCAAGCTGTATTACGACATGGCGTTGTCGGTGGCAGAGAAGGTGGCACCTGCGCGCTTGAGTGCGCTGGCAACCTCTCGCACAGGCACCGACCTGGTCACTTCCCTGGGCTATCAGATGTTCCGTCGTCCCGTGACTGATGCCGAGCGTTTGCGGTATCAGAAAATACACGATGAGCAAGGGGCCCCGGCTGTGATTGCGGCTCTATTGATGTCGCCGCATTTTCTCTATCGCTCGGAGCTGGGGGTGGAGTCAGCCAGGGCAAGCAAGGTGTATAAGCTCACGCCGTTCGAGCTGGTAACAGCACTTTCTTACGGGTTCCTGGGCACGACACCGGATGTTGAACTGTTGGCCAAGGCGCAGCGCAATGAACTGCAGACTTCACAACAGATCTCCGCCGAAATTCAGCGGATGATGCAAACGGACCGCGGCATCAAGCAGTTCAACCGTTTCGTCGGCTACTACATCAAAACCGCACGCGGCGTTCAGGAAAAGCCGGGGCTGACCAAGCCAATGATTGCGCTGATGGCACAGGAGCAATACTTGCTGAGCAAAAGCATGCTGCTCGATTCAGGCACCCTGGATAAGTTGTTCAACCCCGGTTACACCTATCTGAATCAGGACCTGGCTGCGCATTATGGCATCAGCGGTGTCACGGGCAGCACGATGCAAAAAGTCACGGTGGACGACAAGCGGGGCGGGTTGTTGCACCTGGGGCTGACTCAGGCAGCCACGTCGGATTTCGAGACCACCTCACTGGTCAAGCGCGGAATCATGATTCGCGAGCAGATGTTCTGTCGTGAGTTCGGTGCTCCGGTTGAGCCAGATCCTACAGGTCCGGTTTTTCCTGCTCAGCCCATCACCACCCGTGAACGCTGGGATCTGGTCAACGGTGAGCAAGCGTCAGGAGGGCGCTGCTGGCAATGTCACCAATTCATGAATGACACCGGCGCCGCGATGGAGCATTACGATGCAGCTGGCCGTTATCGTACCCAGGAAAAAGCCTACAACTTTGACCAATATCCTCAGATGTTGCCAATCAAGGCCTCCGGTCCCTTTTTAAGTTCGACCGGCTCAGAGACCGTAAATGACGTTCGCGGTATCGCCAAAATCGTTCCCCGCCATCCCGCCTCCCAGTTCTGTATGGCCGACAGTTATTTCCGGTTTGTGTTCGGCAGCAAATCGGATGCATCGACGTCGGGAGCTGTGAAGGCGATTGCCGATGGCTTGAAAACTTCCGGCTCCCTGGCAGAGATGTTGCGAACCCTGGGGACTTCCAACGCGTTCATCTACAAAACCGAGAGGAACTGATCATGGGCATCTTGAAAAGTCGCCGGCGTTTTCTCGCGGGACTGGCTGCGGCAGGTGTCTATGGTCCATTGACCCAATTCGGATTGACGCGCATGGCATTGGCGGGGCAATCCGAGCAACCCTTGTTGAAGGTCGTGATTGTAGTAATACCCGACGGAACGGCAGTGGACTCCTATCAGGGTGGACCGTTTGGCGATGGGCGCGGTTTGTGGCATCCCACTGCACAGGGGATGGATACCACGGCTTTTACATTGAATGAAGTCAGTAAAGAGCTGGAGGCTTATCGCAACCAATCGTTGTACCTGCGCGGGATTGTCTCGGGGCCAGGTAACTCGGGCCATAACAACTGGAACTATATATTGCGTGATAGCGCACAGAGTCAGTCATCAATCGACGTCCTCTTGGGAAATGCACTGCCGGGTAATGAACCCTCGCATCGCAGCTTGTTTGCCGGGCCCCACGCAGGGATCGACGGTACGCCCTGGTTCGTGTCGTTTCAGGGCAAAGCGATTCGCACGCCCTACCGCGACCCCATGCTGATGGCTGAATCGCTGTTCAAGACGCCTGCTCAAGCTCGGCGCGCACTGGAGCCTGGAGCTGGAAAACTGTTAGAGGCATCCCTGGCGGATATCCAGGACATCAAAAACCGGCTCTCCCCCGGCCAGAGGCAAAAGCTTGATACCCATCTGGATTCAGTAGAGCAGGTCATCAAGGACCTTGAGGAAGCGCGGCCGCCCGTGGGGGGATGCGAGCCTGTGATGCTCGAGCCCCTGGATTACCAGTCGGCGGAGCACCGCACACGCATACAGGCCGACCACCATAAAGTGGTGGCCACCGCCTTGAGTTGCGGGATTACCCGCGTTGCGACCGTTCAGATCGGACGCTCGGCGGAGTCACTCAATATCATTGATGTCAGTCGCGACAAAAATCCCCATGATTGCGCTCACCGTTACGCCGGGGAAGCAGTCTGGAGAGGAACACGGCAATGGTATGTCCGGCAGGTCAGGGAATTGATGGATGAACTGTCCAGGCATGCAGACCCGGACATGCCCGGTCACAACTTGCTCGAATCTGTCCTGGTCATTGTCACCAGCGAAATGGCTGATGGAGCCCCCGAGCACTCGATTGATATGCCGCTGGTCATGATGGGCGGCGCGTGCGGATTGTTGAAAAGCGGGGAGGGCGCAGGACGGTACCTGAATATCACGACGCAAGCCGATAAGTCGCATCACACGGGGAACCCGGTTATCGGCAAGAACTTCGTCGACATGCAGCGGATCTGGGCAACCGTTGCCAAGGCCGCAGGAACCAGCGTGCCTTATGCAGGCAATGTTGATCCTGTCAGTGGAATTTTCACTAACGTGTGACGCAAACTTTGGAAAAAACGATGCCAGTCAGTTTTATCTGACTGGCATCGAAATTTCTGCAGCCTTTATTGGCTACTCAGAACTTCATATCTTCCCGAGTAACAACAGGATCAATATCACCACCAACACCACGCCGATGATACCGGACGGTCCATAACCCCAACTTCTGGAGTGTGGGAAGACCGGTAGACCACCGATCAGTAACAGGATCAGAATGATCAGAAGTATTGTGCCCATATCTGTTTCCTTGCTGTAAGTATTCAGGAATGACCTAGCCGTTATCAGTCAGCGGGAACGTCATTTATTCGAGCTGCTTAAAAAATCCGACCGCGGTGCAGGGCAAAAAATTCCAAGTTTTTTGCGGTTTTTCAAATCATCTACCGATAAATCTGTTGCCGCGTTAGTTGGTTGAGCCACGATTGCGGTTTGCTCGGGGCATTCAACAATCTGATAGAGCGTGGGGCGGCCAATTTCCTTCGCTACACTCGACGCATCTTCCCCGGAACAACAAGGCTGTTTGCTATGCAAAATCGCATGATGATCACTGGCGCGGGCTCCGGCCTGGGTCGCGAAATCGCGTTGCGCTGGGCGCGCGAAGGCTGGCAGTTGGCCTTGTCGGACGTCAGCGAACCAGGTCTGCAGGAAACCTTGAAACAGGTGCGCGAAGCCGGTGGTGACGGTTTTATCCAGCGTTGCGATGTGCGTGATTACAGCCAACTGACCGCGTTTGCCCAGGCCTGCGAATCGAAGTTCGGTGGTATCGATATCATCGTCAACAACGCGGGGGTTGCCTCTGGCGGATTCTTCAGCGAACTGTCCCTGGAAGACTGGGACTGGCAGATCGCAATCAACCTCATGGGTGTGGTCAAGGGCTGCAAGGCCTTCCTGCCGTTGCTGGAGAAGAGCAAGGGCAAGATCATCAACATCGCCTCGATGGCGGCGTTGATGCAGGGGCCGGCCATGAGCAACTACAACGTGGCCAAGGCCGGCGTGGTGGCGTTGTCCGAAAGCTTGCTGATTGAACTCGCGCATCAGGAAGTCGGCGTGCATGTGGTTTGCCCGTCGTTTTTCCAGACCAATCTGCTGGACTCCTTCCGCGGCCCGACGCCGGCCATGAAAGCCCAGGTTGGCAAGTTGCTGGAAAGCTCGCCCATCAGTGCCACCGATATTGCCGATTACATCTTTCAGCAGGTCGCTGTCGGCGAGTTCATGATCCTGCCCCACGAACAGGGCCGCCAGGCCTGGGCGCTCAAGCAGAAGAACCCGCAACTGCTCTACAACGAAATGACCCTGATGGCCGACAAGATGCGCGCCAAGGCCAAGCAATCCGCAAACTGAACTTGCCCGCACACGACAGCCTCGTTAGGGTGGCCGCCATCGGCCATCCTCGCGAGACGTTCGCATGCTCAATTACCTGTGGTTTTTCCTCGCCGCGTTGTTCGAAATCGCCGGTTGCTTCGCCTTCTGGATGTGGCTGCGCCAGGGTAAAAGTGCCTTGTGGGTGGTGCCAGCGTTACTCAGCCTGACGTTGTTCGCGTTGTTGCTGACGCGCATCGAGGCGACTTATGCAGGCCGTGCCTATGCCGCTTACGGCGGTATCTACATCATTGCTTCGATTGGTTGGCTGGCGGTGGTCGAGCGGATTCGTCCACTGGGTTCCGACTGGCTAGGCGTGGCACTGTGCGTGATCGGGGCAAGCGTTATCCTGTTTGGCCCGCGCTTCTCGGCCTCCTGACGTAGCGGCCCTTGATTAAGGCGGCGTGTCAGGCATTTCCTTCAGCAAGGCAGCCGCGTGGCTGTAGGTTTGGTCTGGATTACCGTGGCTGTCTTGTAGGCCCGTCGTGCACCGGGCATCTTCAAGGCCCGGTAACCCTGAAGGACCAAAGCCATGCTTGTACTAAGTCGTGTAGTCGGCGAGATGATTTCCATCGGTGACACCATTTCAGTGCGCATTATTGCCGTCAATGGCGGTAACGTGCGCTTCGGCATCGAAGCCCCGAACCATGTCAATGTGCACCGCAGCGAGATCTACGAGCGAATCCAGCGCAAGCTTTCGCGAGACAAAAAATCAGTCGAATAAATGCTTGGGCACGTCATGCTTGAGCATCAGCTGGCACTGCTCGCTCTCCGGATCGAAGACAATCAGGGCCTGGCCCTTGATCAATGCCTGGCGAACACGCAATACACGGGTCTCCAGCGGCGTGTCATCGCCATTGTCGGTGCCGTCTCGGGTCACGAAATCTTCGATCAGGCGGGTCAGGGTATCGACTTCAAGTTGGTCGTGTGGAATCAGCATAGGCACCTCGGTCAAATCAATGACGAGATGCTACGGCGGTTATGACCACATCACCAGTAGGAGCTGCCGCAGGCTGCGATCTTTTGATCTTTGTTTTTTAAGATCAAAAGATCGCAGCCTGCGGCAACTCCTACTGGATCGCATTTCGTTAGATGTCGCTGCGTTGGCCCACCAGGCTATCCACCGACGGCACTCGCGTATCGCTTTCCATCTGCGTCTCGTGTTCGATCTGGTGACTGAACCGGTCCAGCGAGCCTTTGGCCGGCTGCGCGTCGCTGGCGAACACCGGCGGGCTGAGGATGTAGGCGCCGAGCAGGCGGCTGAGGGCGGCGAGACTGTCGATGTGGGTGCGTTCGTAGCCGTGGGTGGCGTCGCAGCCAAAGGCGAGCAGGGCGGTGCGGATGTCATGGCCGGCGGTGACCGCCGAGTGAGCGTCGCTGAAGTAGTAGCGGAACAGGTCGCGGCGTACGGGCAACTCGTTGTCACTGGCCAGGCGCAGCAGGTGGCGCGACAAGTGATAGTCGTACGGCCCGCCGGAATCCTGCATCGCAATGCTCACCGCGTGTTCGCTGGAGTGCTGGCCGGGAGCGACGGGCGCGATGTCGATGCCAACGAATTCACTGACGTCCCAGGGCAATGCCGCCGCGGCGCCACTGCCGGTTTCCTCGGTGATGGTGAACAGTGGATGACAGTCGATCGCCAGCTCTTCGCCGCTGTCGACGATCGCTTTCAATGCGGCCAGCAGCGCCGCGACACCAGCCTTGTCGTCCAGGTGACGAGCGCTGATGTGGCCACTTTCGGTGAACTCCGGCAGCGGGTCGAAGGCGACAAAATCACCGACGCTGATGCCCAGCGAGTCACAATCGGCGCGGGTCGCGCAATAAGCGTCCAGGCGCAATTCGATGTGGTCCCAGCTGATTGGCATTTCATCCACGGCGGTGTTGAACGCGTGCCCGGAGGCCATTAGCGGCAACACGCTGCCACGGATCACGCCGTTGTCGGTAAACAGGCTGACGCGGCTGCCTTCGGCAAAACGGCTGGACCAGCAACCCACGGGGGCCAGCGTCAGGCGGCCGTTGTCCTTGATGGCGCGCACGGCGGCGCCAATGGTGTCCAGGTGCGCGGAAACGGCGCGGTCCGGGCTGTTTTTCTTGCCCTTGAGGGTGGCGCGGATGGTGCCGCGACGTGTCATCTCGAAGGGAATGCCCAGCTCTTCGAGCCGTTCGGCGACATAGCGCACGATGGTGTCGGTGAAGCCGGTGGGGCTGGGAATGGCGAGCATTTCCAGCAGGACTTTCTGCAGGTAGGTCAGGTCTGGTTCCGGGTATTGGCGGGTCATGGAAACTCCTGATGAGTTGAGGGATCGTTTTCACGCGCAGCAAAGGAATGAATCAACGGACGCTCTGCGTTCGGCTCTTGAGGGACGCGGAGCGTCCCGGGCTGCATTGCCACACAGAGCATGGCAACGATCGGGCGCTACACGGCCGGCTGACTGTGCGGAAACAACAGGTCTACAAACCGCTCGGCCGTCGGCTGCGGTTCATGGTTGGCCAGTCCGGCGCGCTCGTTGGCTTCTATGAATACGTACTGCGGTTGATCGGCGGCAGACACCATCAGGTCGAGTCCGACCACGGGAATATCCAGCGCCCGCGCCGCGCGCACCGCGGCGTCCACCAACGTGGGATGAAGCATCGAGGTGACATCTTCGAGAATCCCACCGGTATGAAGATTTGCCGTGCGCCGCACGAAAAGGTGCTCGCCCGGCGGCAGTATGCTGTCGTAGTCGTAGCCCGCTGCCTGCACGGTGCGCTCGGTCTCAGGGTCCTGCGGGATCTTGCTTTCGCCGCCTGTAGCCGCCTGGCGCCGTCGACTCTGGGCTTCGATCAGCGCGCCGATGGAGTGCTGGCCATCGCCCACCACCTCGGCGGGCCGTCGAATCGCCGCAGCGACCACTTCAAAACCGATCACCAGAATTCGCAGGTCGAGACCTTCATGGAAGCTTTCCAGCAGCACGCGACTGTCGTACTGACGGGCGGCTTCGATGGCGTTCTGGACCTCTTCGATGGTCTGCAGATCCACCGCCACGCCTTGCCCCTGTTCACCGTCCAGTGGCTTGACCACCACTCGCTGGTGTTCGTCGAGAAACGCCAGGTTGTCATCGGCGTTACCCGCCAGTTGCTGCGCGGGCAGGTTCAGGCCTGCCGCCGTGAGCGCTTTATGGGTCAGGCTCTTGTCCTGGCACAGGCTCATGCTGATGGCACTGGTCAGGTCGGTCAGTGACTCGCGGCAACGTACCCGCCGTCCGCCGTGGCTGAGGGTAAACATCCCCGCCGCGACATCATCGACCTGCACATCGATGCCGCGACGATGGGCTTCCTCGACGATGATCCGCGCGTAGGGGTTGAACTTGGCTTCAGGGCCGGGACCGAGAAACAACGGCTGGTTAATGCCGTTCTTGCGCTTGATCGCAAAGGTCGACAGGTTGCGAAAACCGAGCTTGGCGTAAAGATTTTTGGCCTGGCGATTGTCGTGCAGCACGGACAAGTCCAGGTAACTCAGCCCACGGCTCATGAAGTGTTCAATCAGATGCCGCACCAGCACCTCACCGACACCGGGCCGCGAACAGTGCGGATCGACGGCCAGGCACCAGAGGCTGCTGCCGTGTTCCGGATCGTTGAACGCCTTGTGATGATTGAGGCCCATGACGCTGCCGACGACTGCGCCGCTGTCCTCGTCCTCGGCCAGCCAGTACACCGGGCCGCCCAGATGACGGGGGGTCAGCAAGCTGGCATCGATCGGCAACATGCCGCGTGCCTGATACAGCTGGTTGATCGCCTGCCAGTCGGCATCGCCTTGCGCGCGACGAATGCGAAAGCCGCGAAACACGCGGGTCGCCTGACGGTAATCGCTGAACCACAACCGCAAAGTATCGGAGGGGTCGAGAAACAACTGGGCCGGCTCCAGCCCCAGTACTTGCTGGGGCGCGGCGACATACAGGGCGATGTCGCGCTCACCCGGTCGTTCATTGAGCAACGCCTGGGCAAGGCTCGTCGGGTCGGGGAACGTATGGCCGATCAACAACCGGCCCCAGCCGCAATGCACGGCAATCGGCGCAGTACTGAGTTCACTGCCGTCTTCGGCCAGGCGTGCCTGCAAGCGTTCGTAAGAAGGCGCCTGACCGCGTAACAAGCGTTGGTTATACGCCGTGGCTTGAGGTTTCATCGATCAGATTCCTTGTTCACTGAGCCACAGGTTCAGCGCCGCCAATTGCCACAGCTTGGAGCCGCGCAACGGAGTCAATTGGCCTTGTGGGTCCGTCAGCAAGCGGTCGAGCATCGCCGGGTTGAACAGGCCACGATCCTGGCTCGGATCCAGCAGCAATTCACGTACCCAGTTCAGCGTGTCACCCTGCAAATGCTTGAGACCCGGCACCGGGAAGTAACCTTTTTTGCGGTCGATGACTTCGCTTGGAATGACCAGGCGCGCCGCTTCCTTCAGGACTTGCTTGCCTCCGTCAGGCAGTTTGAATTTGCCCGGCACCCGGGCTGACAATTCCACCAGGCGATAGTCGAGAAACGGCGTGCGCGCCTCCAGGCCCCAGGCCATGGTCATGTTGTCGACGCGTTTGACCGGGTCATCCACCAGCATCACCGTGCTGTCCAGACGCAAGGCCTTGTCCACCGATGCATCGGCGCCGGGTTGTGCGAAATGTTCCTTCACGAAGTCACCAGCGGCGTCATTCGCGGTCAGCCATTTCGGCTGGACGGTGGCGGCGTAGTCCTCGTAGCTGCGGTCGAAGAACGCATCGCGATACGCCGTGTAGGGATCGGCTGCGCCATCCACTTGCGGATACCAGTGATACCCGGCGAACAGTTCGTCCGCACCCTGGCCGCTTTGCACCACTTTGCAATGCTTGGCCACTTCGCGCGATAACAGATAGAAAGCGATGCAGTCATGACTGACCATCGGCTCGCTCATCGCGCGGAAGGCGGCGGGCAGTTGCTCGATGATCTCTTTTTCGTCGATGCGCAATTGATGGTGTTGGGTGCCGTAATGCCTGGCGATCAAGTCCGAATACTGGAACTCGTCACCGCGCTCGCCACCGGCATTCTGGAAGCCGATGGAGAAGGTCGACAGGTTTTCCACACCGACTTCACGCAACAGGCCGACGAGCATGCTCGAATCGACACCACCCGACAGCAGCACGCCAACATCCACCGCCGCCCGTTGACGAATCGCCACCGCATCGCGGGTGCTGTCGAGTACGCGGTCACGCCAGTCCTCGAGCGTCAGATTGATCTCGTCGGCACGTGGGCCGTAGGGCAGGGTCCACCAGGTTTTCTGTTCGGTTCGGCCATCCGCGTCAATGCGCATCCAGGTCGCCGGTGGCAGTTTTTCGATGCCGGCCAGCAGAGTGCGTGGCGCTGGGACCACGGCATGGAAATTCAGATAATGATTCAGGGCCACCGGATCGAGAATCGGGTTAATGTCGCCGCCCTTGAGCAGCGCTGGCAAAGCCGAAGCGAAGCGCAGGCGCTGGCCGGTGCGCGACAGGTACAGCGGCTTCACACCGAGACGGTCACGGGCGATGAACAGGCGCTTGGCGTCGCGTTCCCAGATAGCGAAGGCAAACATGCCGTTGAGCTTGGGCAACAGCGCTTCGCCCCAGGCGTGGTAGCCCTTGAGCAACACTTCGGTGTCGCCGCCGGAATAGAAGGCATAACCGAGGTTTTCGAGTTCGCTTCGCAGCTCCGGGAAGTTGTAGATCGCGCCGTTGAAGGCCAGGGACAGGCCCAGTTGGGTATCGATCATCGGCTGTGCCGAGCCGTCCGACAGGTCCATGATTTTCAGGCGACGATGGCCCAGGGCAATCGGCCCTTGGCTATGAAAACCCCAGGCGTCAGGGCCTCGAGGCGCCAGGTGATGGGTGATTCGCTCAATGGCTGCAAGGTCTGCAGGTTGATTGTCAAAACGTAACTCGCCAGCTAATCCGCACATAAATTCCTTACCGGTTTTTCCGTTGGGGAGGGTCAATCCGCACCATGCCAGAAGGGCAGGTACTCAGAAACTGACCCGCCTCGCTTGTGGGAGTTTTAGAACGATAAGTTATAAGAAGGAATTGCGGGACGAATGGCAGGCACGGCAGAAACGCTCTTGGCCGTGGCGGTAACTATTGATGGGATGCATAGAAGTAGCTGCTTGGATGGGGGGCGATCCAACCCGGTATTCGAATTATCAATTGCCTGCGGTGCTTCCTAAACTGAGCGTCTTTTAACGCAATAAGGATATTGCTCATGCAGGCTACGACTTCCAAACCCGCCCCCGTCGCGGTGCCACTGACATCGGCACAACGTCTCGAAGCCTTGTTGGAACACACGGGCGACCTGGACAAGGCGCAAGTGCTGCAAGCGTCTATCGCCCCTTGGTTGGCAACCGCGGATTTGAGCGTGGTGCAGGCTTTGAAGGCGGCGTTCGAGCAGTCTTTTGTTACCCAGGGCAAGGTCACGGAGGCGCTCAAAAAGCTCAAGCCTCTGGACGAATTCTGCAAAGAGCAACTGACCGCATTCCTCAAGGGTAAATGGACGGTCGATTTCGACGTCGAGCGGGACATGCTGGACATTACGAAAACACTGTACACGTCCACAGGCGTGCTCCCCGTCTTCGGATCCGCTGGTCGAGTAACCACCACATCACGCAGCTTGCTTCAGGCCGCCATGGAAAACTTTACGGCTAAGGAAGCCACGAGCGGCGGTTTTTCAGCGGACTCGGTTATACGCATCAATGAACAAGCCCAATCAGGCGCTGAAATCATCCCTGTAAAATTCGCCGCCCTGTCGCGTGAGCTCGACCTGGGCGCCCGCTATCAGCGCCATATTGACCAGGCTTTGGCCTTGCCGCCCAGACCCGCCAATGATGCGCCTGCCGATGATCGGCCCAGCATCGCGGATATCCGGCGGCTGAAGATGCTGGATATGCGCGTCGCCCTGCACATGGCCTCCCTGAAAAAGGACATCACTGCCGCTGCCTACACGATGCTGCTGAGTGTGATCGATCAGGATCTCCCGGCAGCTCAAGCCAGCGGCGTGCTATTCGATGGTGGGCCTGTGCAGTGGCAGGGCTTGATGATTCATGACGCCTGCATCTGTGGGGCACTGGTCTTCAGCAAAGTCTCCATCGATACCGAGCCGAAGGCCCGGTGTGTGGTTTACATGCCGAACGAACCCCGACGACCGCTGTATGAATACGCTTCGCTGGATGACTTCAAGGTCTACCTGACCCTCCACTTGCAAAGCAAAAGCTACAGAAAGTCTTTCGCCGAGCAGTACCTGCATGGCCAGGATAAAACCGGTTTTTTTACCGAGTTTGACAAGGATAAGACCCTGGGCACACTCGTTGCCGCGCCTGGCGACACTTGCCTTGGTGATTTTTTCTTCAGCACTTTTGTCAGTACGACTCAAAAAAATGCACGAATGCTTGCGGTGCCGACTGCAGACGTCGATGAGCAAGAGCGGGAAAAAAACCTTCAGGCATTGCTCGATGGTGGTCTTCTGCTGTTGAACGCAGCCGCTTTTTTTGTACCGGTGATCGGCCAGTTCATGCTGGCTACGGCTGTCGTCGACATCATCAGTGAAGTGTATGAAGGCGTGGTTGAGTGGACGCACGGAGAGCGGACCGCTGCTTTGTCCCATTTGCTGAGCGTTGTGGAAAACGTCGCGCAGTTGGCAGCGTTTGCCGTCGGCGGGAAAATTATCGCGACCACTATCGGTAAGGGCGTAAAGGAGCAGGGAGCATTCTTCGACGGTTTCGAGGCCGTCACTTGCGCTGATGGTCGAGCCAGATTGTGGAAGCCCAACCTCGACACCTATGAACAGACCACGACTCTGCCAATCGGCGCGCAACCTGATGTGCAAGGCCTCTACCGGCATGCCGGGCAGACGTCGATCGTCATCGAGGGAGTTCCTTATCGAGCCACCCGCAACGCCGCCGGATCGGCATGGACGCTCAATCATCCTGTGCGCACCGACGCATTCGCGCCTGCCGTCGAGCGAAATGTGGAAGGGGGCTGGCGGCATGTTCATGAGCACGCGCACGAGTGGCACGACGGTGCTTATGCATTGGGGCGCACGGATCCGCGCCTGAGTGATCTGGGCAGTGATCTGGAAGCGATTGCCGACATCATCGACATGACGCCTGACACGTTGCACCAGCTTCATCAAAGCAACCTCAAGTTACCGCAGCGGCTGAAGGACTGTGTCGAGCGCTTCAGGATTGACCGGCGCATCACTGCGATGGTCACGGCAATGGAAGAGGGAGAGAGCGCAAACAAGGACTTCATCCAGGAGCAACTGCATACACTGCCGAGGTTGCCAGGCTGGCCGGCGGAACGCTTCATCGAAGTGCGCGACGAGGCGGACCTGGTAGTGTCCCGCTTCCCCGAGACAGGGCCACACGAGGATGAAAACGTCAACAGCGTGCTTGTTTATCAGTCGGATCTGGAGTCTGGGAAACTGCTCGACAAAGTCATCGGTGGTCTCTATCCGGCAGAGGTGCAGGGCATCATCGCAAGCACAACCACGGAATCGAAATCGCAGCTGTTGGCGAAGAAGATCGCGACGAGCCTCAAGAGTAATCGCCAACCGCTGTTTGACTGGCTCTATAAAACCTGGGACGGCACCGCCACCGGTGACGTTGCGACGCTGGGTGAACACGCCGCAGACCTTCCCGTTCGCGTGCGCCAGGAATTGCTGGATAACGCCTCTGGCAACGATCGCAGCTTTCTGCGTGACCGCAAGATCCTCGGCATGGATCTCGCGGGGCAGGTCAGCGAGGCACAGGCACTGCTCAGGCAGGACCGTGCGCTCACCGGGTTACACCTGCCGCATTTGGCTAATGCCGATACCAACAGACTGACGCTCTGGCTGATGGAAAGGGTGCACGGCTGGGATGAAAGCTGTCGGCTTGAAGTGCGACAGGGGCGAGCAACCGGCACCTTGCTGGACAGCGTCGGTGCAGTGGATGCAGAGTCGCTCGGTATCATTGTAAAGACGCCCACCGGCTACCAGGTCACTCAAACCAATGGCAATTTTTCCTCCACGTTGATGAGCGACACGCTGGTCACGTCGATACTTGACGCTTTGCCAGCCACCCAGCGCACTCGCATGGGGCTCACGGGCGATGGTGTGCAGGACGTCCGTGCTCTTCGTTCAAGACTGTCGAAGGCCGGCGCCGGCGATCCGGCGCGTACCGGGCGCGTGTTACGGGGAGAGCGCAGTGATACTCCCAAACACCTGGCTGCCTGTGTACTGGCAGATCCTCCCGCTGCGGGCACTTATGCAAGGGGCTTGATTCGTAAAGTCAAAAAGCTTTATCCACTGTTCTCCGATGCCCAGGCTTCGGTGTTTCTCGACAGCGCCGGCACTACCCAGCTGCAGCGGGTGAATCGAATCAAGGCGCTGGAGCTGCAACTGAAAAAACTGCTCGATGTGCTGCACGCCTGGCGTGACGATGAAGTGGCAATGAAGAAACTGCCGGGGCAGCTCAATGACATCCGTGTCAGCCGTCGACAGGTGGCCAATGCCATCGAACGATGCTGGCGCCGGATAGCATGGTCCACTCAGGGTTCTACAACGCTCACGCTGGAGCGCAACTTTGTAGGCCCATTGCCGACGCTGACCGAGCAAGATGTCGCCCATGTGCGCAGTCTTTCCGTCAAGGACATGCAGGCTGGCGATGAGTTGGCGTACTTCCTCAAGCCTTTTAAAAAGCTGGTCACTCTGAAACTGGACCGCAATAAGCTCACACGATTGCCTGAAGTGCTGTCGCACATGCCCGATCTCAGGCATTTGAGCCTGGAGGATAATCAGATACAGCTGACCGAACACACCTTGCGCAAACTGGCGGACATGCGCAATTTGCGTGCGTTGGGGCTCAATGGCAATCGCCTGGGGGCCACGATTGACATCAGCAAAATGCTGAACCTGAAAGAGCTGTTACTGCGCGATACTCATGCGACGGAATTGCCTGTCGGACTTTCCCGTTTGCCGTATCTGGACTTTGTGGACCTGCGGGGAAACCTGATTCGGGAACTGCCGGAGTTGCTGTTTCAACTCCCTCAGCGATTCGCCCTGGCGATCAACTTGCGCCATAACCCCGTATCCGCGTCTAGCCGAACGAGGCTTGCGGCCTATCATGTTCGTACGGGCATCGGGATGGGGCTGCTGCCAAATGATACCGCTGTGCTCAATGATCAAAGGGCTCGAGACCTGTGGATGCCCAAACTGGTTGAAGAGACCTATGCCAGTCGTAATCGTGCTTGGCTGGCGTTGAAGCACGAACCCGGATCGAAAGCATTCTTTGAGTTGCTGGCAGAAGTTGGAAATTCGGCCGATAGCCGTTATGTGAATGAAGACATGACCCGGCGGGTCTGGAGTGTCATTGAGGCGACCCAGGCTCACTCGGCATTACGTACTCAATTGCTGTCAATGGCAGTCAAGGCCCATTGCGCTGATGACGCGGCGACGATCTTCAGTAATCTCGAGGTCGCCGTCGAAATTGACAGGGTGGTTCGGCTGTCCGCCAACGCCCATGATCAGGCCGCTCGGTTATTGAGACTCGGGCGAAGTCTGTTTCGCCTGGATTACCTTTCCAGAATTGCTCGGGAAAAGTCCCAGGTCAATCCAGCACTCGATGCGGTGGAAGTGGAGTTGGCTTATCGCACCGGCCTGGCCGACAGGCTTGACCTGGTCGGCCAGCCCCAGCACATGCGTTATGCATCGCTCAGTGGCGTCAAGGCAAATGACCTGGAGTTGGCCTACAACAAAGTCCTTGCCGCGGAAATTTCACCTGAGCTATCGACCTATATCACTGGCCGTACGTTCTGGAGCGACTTTTTGCGACAGCAACATGGCAAACAATTCACCGACCTGACCGCCCCCTTTCACGTGCGGATGGAAACGGCCTTTGAAAACGAGGCAACGCTGGGTGCGGATTATCGCGCCACAGTCGACGGCATCGCCGATGAGTTGCACAACGCCGAGGCCGCTTTGTTGAAGCGTCTGACCGAGGCGGCCATGGAAGCTGACGAGTCAAGGACTTGCTTTGCGCTGGATTGATCGCTTTACGCCTTGCCTCGAATCAATCGGCGCAAGGCGAAACGGTTCGGATGGCAAGCCTCGGCGACGGTCCTGGGCAATGGCAGCGGTTCGTTATCCAGCCACGCGGCGATCAATTCGCCTGACAGTGGCGCTGTGATCAGTCCTCGCGATCCGTGGCCGCTATTGACGTACAAGCCATCCAGCCAGGGGCAAGGGATGTCCGGGGTTTGTCGGGCATCCTTGCTCAAGGCGCTGTAGGCGTCGGCGAATGCCTGGCTGTCGGCCAGTGGCCCGACAATCGGCAGGTAATCCGGGCTGGTACAGCGAAACGCTGCACGACCTTCAAGTTCATCGGCTTGCAAGGTGTGCGCACCGAGCCGAGCGACCAGATCCAGCGAGATTTCTTCGAGCATCTGCAAGTTACCCAAATGCTCGGCAGTGGTCGGGGTCAGGTCGTCGCTGTTGAAATCGAAACTCGCCCCCAGCGTGTGTTCGCCCAGGCGTGCCGGCGCGATATAGCCTTCGGCGCACACCACGGTATTCAGCGTCCGGCTTTCGGTCGTTTGGGGCAAACGGGTGATTTGTCCGCGAATGCGTTTGAGCGGCAACTCGCTGCTGTAGGTGAATCGCTTGATCTCGGCGGCACCGGCCAGCACCACGGTGGGTGCGTCGGCCAACAAGCTGTCGCCATCCCACGCTTGCCAACCGCCGTCCACGCGGCGCAGCTCCAGCACATCGTGATGGGTTAGCAGTTCAACGTTCGATTGCCCAGCCTGCCATTGGCACAGCGCAGGCGGGTGTACCCAACCGCCTTCGGGGTAAAACAGGCCCCCCGATGGCAGTGCGATACCGGCGCGAGCCTCGGCGTGTGCCTGATCGAGTGTGTGCAGTAAGTCACTGGGGAACGCCGTCGCCAATTGCGCCTGACGCTCGGTTTCCTTGGCATTGAAGGCCAGTTGCAAGACGCCGCAATCGTCCCAGTCAACGCCCCGTTGCAAATGCTCAAGCAAGCGCCGGGTGTAACCGAAGCCGCTGACAATCAATTGCGACAGCGCTGTGCCGTGGGCGGAAAGCTTGAGGTACAGCACGCCCTGGGGATTGCCCGAGGCTTCCTGCGCCAGCGCATCGTGACGTTCCAGCAGACTCACCTGCCAGCCGCGAGCAGCGAGGCTGGCAGCCGTGGCACAACCGGCCAACCCGGCACCGATCACCAGCGCGCGACGCTCAAAGGTGAGCGAGGCCGGGCGGGCAAACCAGGGTTTCGCCGCAGCGGGTGCCGTGTTTTCCGCAGGCCAGCCGAGGAAGGTGCCGCGCAGGATTTCCCATTTGTGGCCGATGCCAGGCGTTCGTTTCATTTTGAACCCGGCGGCATTCAACAGACGACGCACCCAACCCGTGCTGGTGAAGGTGCTGATGGTTGAACCGGGCGCCGCCAGTCGGGCCAGCTCGGCAAACAGTTCGGCGGTCCACATGTCGGGGTTTTTCGCTGGGGCGAAGCCGTCGAGAAACCAGGCGTCGATCTGCGCGTCCAATTGCGGTAGCAACGCCAGTGCATCGCCAATCAGCAAGGTGAGCGTGACGCGGCCGTTATCCAGGACCAGGCGCTGGAAGCCCTGGTGGATCGCCCTGTATTGCGCCAGCAGTTGATCGGCCAACGGCTTGAGTTCCGGCCACAACGCCAGCGCTCGTTGCAGGTCGGCAAGACTCAGCGGGTACTTTTCGACACTGACAAAATGCAACCGTGCACCGGCCGCAGCGTGCTGCTCGAACAACTGCCAGGCGCACAAGAAATTCAATCCGGTACCGAACCCGGTTTCGCCAATCACCAATCGACCGCCCGCTGGAAGCGCCGCGAAACGCTCCCCCAAGGCATTCTGTTCCAGGAACACGTAGCGGGTTTCGTCCAGCCCTGACAGGTCGGAAAAATACACATCGTCGAACACCCGCGAGCGCGGGAGCCCTTGTTCGTCCCAGTCGATCTGGGCGTGGGGCATTACAGGTTTCATGGCAGGCTCGGTAACGGCAAGGTCGCCATTCTATCCGATCGCGGCAGGGGGCATGATCCATGGCAAGACCTGCAATCACCCATGCGATGAAAATGGGATTTCTCCCCCGCAGGAGAGCTCAATCCACTAGTCTTGCTCACATCTGCCAGGGAGCCGCTCATGTTCGAATCCGCTGAAATCGATCACGCCATTGATAAAGAAACTTTCGACGCCGAAGTGCCGGCCTTGCGTGAAGCCTTGCTTGAAGCGCAATTCGAACTGCGCCAGCAGAGCCGGTTTCCGGTGATCATCCTGATCAACGGCATCGAAGGCGCCGGCAAGGGCGAGACGGTCAAGTTGCTCAATGAATGGATGGACCCGCGCCTGATCGAGGTCCGCACCTTCGATCAGCAAACTGACGAGGAGCTTGCGCGGCCACCGGCCTGGCGCTATTGGCGGATGCTTCCGGCCCAGGGCCGCATGGGCATTTTCTTCGGCAACTGGTACAGCCAGATGCTGCAGGCCAGGGTTCACGGCGTGATCAAGGACCCCAGGTTCGATCAAGGCATCAACGGCGCCGAACGCCTGGAAAAAATGCTTTGCGACGAAGGCGCATTGATCTTCAAATTCTGGTTCCACCTCTCCAAGAAACAAATGAAGGCACGCCTCAAGGCGTTGGCCGACGACCCGCTGCACAGCTGGCGCATCAGCCCGCTGGACTGGCAGCAGTCCGAAACCTACGATCGCTTCGTGAAATACGGCGAGCGCATCTTGCGGCGCACCAGCCGCGACTATGCACCGTGGCATGTGATCGCCGGAAAGGATGCGCATTATCGCAGCCTGGTGGTGGGGAAGATTTTGCTCGAAGGCTTGCAGAACGCCCTGAATCGACCGCAAATCCACCCGGAAAAAGTCAACGTCGCGCCTGTGTTTCCCAGCGTTGATCAATTGAGCCTGCTGGACAGCCTTGATCTGACCTTGCAGTTGGCCAAGGGCGATTATGAAGAGCAACTGATTACCGAGCAGGCCAGGTTCTCCGGCTTGATGCGGGACAAACGCATGCGCCGACACGCATTGATGGCAGTGTTCGAAGGCAATGACGCGGCGGGCAAGGGTGGGGCGATTCGCCGCGTGGCTGCGGCCCTGGACCCGCGCCAATACAGTATCGTGCCGATTGCCGCGCCCACCGAAGAGGAACGGGCGCAGCCGTATCTCTGGCGTTTTTGGCGGCATGTTCCTGCCCGGGGCAAATTCACCATGTTCGACCGTTCCTGGTACGGCCGGGTGTTGGTGGAACGCGTCGAAGGATTCTGCTCCCAGGCCGACTGGCTGCGTGCCTACGGTGAAATCAACGACTTTGAGGAGCAACTGAGCGACGCCGGGGTGATTGTGGTCAAGTTCTGGCTGGCCATCGACAAGCAGACGCAACTGGAGCGTTTCCAGGAGCGTGAAGAGATTCCGTTCAAACGCTTCAAGATCACCGAAGACGACTGGCGCAACCGTGAAAAGTGGGACGACTATCGCAGCGCCGTCGGCGACATGGTCGACCGCACCAGCACCGAGATCTCGCCCTGGACGCTGGTGGAGGCCAATGACAAGCGCTGGGCGCGGGTCAAGGTGTTGCGCACCATCAACCGCGCCCTGGAAGAGGCGTTCGAAAAATCGGGCAAGCGCAAGGGCAAGTAGTCAGGCGATGGTTGCGCATACGCGAGGTGAATGATTGTCGCGGTCGGTTATTGGGTGGGCTTATGCTCGATCCACTCTCAACCGACAACAACAATGAGGTATGCCATGCGTGAAGTGGTGATCGTCGACAGCGTGCGGACCGGCCTGGCCAAATCCTTTCGCGGCAAGTTCAACATGACCCGTCCCGATGACATGGCGGCGCATTGTGTCGACGCCTTGCTGGCGCGCACCGGCATCGATCCGGCCAGTGTCGAGGACTGCATCGTCGGTGCCGGCTCCAACGAAGGTTCCCAGGGCTATAACATCGGGCGTAACGTCGCGGTATTGTCGCGCCTGGGCATCGGCGTCGCCGGCATGACCCTCAACCGCTTCTGCTCCTCGGGCTTGCAGGCGATTGCCATTGCCGCCAACCAGATCGCCTCCGGTTGCAGCGACATCATCGTTGCCGGTGGCGTCGAGTCCATCAGTCTGACGATGAAAAGCATCAACACCGATCACCTGATCAATCCGCTGCTCAAGGAGCAGGTGCCGGGCATCTACTTTCCGATGGGCCAGACCGCCGAAATCGTCGCTCGACGTTACAACGTCAGCCGTGAAGAACAGGATTTGTACGCACTGCAAAGCCAGCAGCGCACAGCCCAGGCACAGGCGGCGGGGTTGTTCGACGATGAAATCGTGCCAATGCCGGTGAAGTACCGGGTTGAAGACAAGGCCACAGGCGAAGTGCAGATTCTTGAAGGGGTCGTGGATCACGATGACTGCAACCGTCCCGATACCACCCTGCAAAGCCTGGCCGGGTTAAAGCCGGTATTCCTCGAAGACGGCTCGGTCACCGCCGGTAACTCCTCGCAGTTGTCCGACGGTGCCTCCATGACCCTGGTGATGAGCCTGGAGAAAGCCCTGGCGCTGGGCTTGCAGCCCAAGGCGTTCTTCCGCGGATTCACCGTGGCCGGTTGCGAACCGGACGAGATGGGCATCGGCCCGGTGTTCTCGGTACCCAAACTGCTGAAGGCCAAGGGCTTGCACCTGGGTGACATCGATTTGTGGGAACTCAACGAAGCATTCGCCTCGCAGTGCCTGTACGCGCGCAATCGGCTGGAGATCGATAATGACAGGTACAACGTCAATGGCGGCTCGATCTCCATTGGCCACCCATTCGGCATGACCGGTTCGCGTCAGGTCGGGCATATCGTTCGCGAGTTGCAGCGGCGCAATCTGCGCTACGGCGTCGTCACCATGTGCGTAGGCGGTGGGATGGGGGCTACCGGGTTGTTCGAGGCGGTACGTTAGTCGCCTGCTCGACTGGCCAGCGGCATGCTGCGACCTGCACAGTTTCATTCGCGGCCAAGTGGTAACTGTCCCTGTGTGCGACGCGGCACAGCGCCTAGAATGGTGCGACTTGTTTCCGGATTGGGGTTCGCATGCACATTTCATCGGGTCGCTGGGTTTATGGGCTGTTGCTGGCCTTGCTGACCGCGCTGTTGTGGGGAATCCTGCCGATCAAACTCAAGCAGGTGCTGCTGGTGATGGACCCGGTCACGGTGACCTGGTTTCGCCTGATGGTGTCCGGTGGCTGCCTGTTCATTTACCTCGCGGCGACCGGGCGCCTGCCGAGCCGCAAAGCGCTCGGGCCACGGGGCGGCTGGCTGGTGCTGATGGCAGTGCTTGGCCTGGTGGGCAACTACGTGCTGTACCTGATGGGGTTGAACCTGCTCAGCCCAGGCACCGCGCAACTGGTGGTGCAGATGGGCCCGATCATGTTGCTGATCGCCAGTGTGTTCGTGTTCAAGGAGCGGTTCAGCCTGGGGCAGGGGATTGGCTTGTTGGTGTTGTTGATCGGCTTTGCGCTGTTTTTCAACCAGCGCCTGAGTGAGTTGCTGACCTCGTTGAGCGACTATACCGCCGGTGTGCTGCTGGTGTTGCTGGCCTCCACGGTCTGGACATTTTATGCGCTGGGGCAGAAGCAGTTATTGACCGTGTGGAATTCGTTGCAGGTGATGATGGTGATCTACCTGTTTTGCGGGCTGTTGCTGACGCCTTGGGTGCATCCGCTGGAAGCCCTGCAACTTAACCCGTTGCAAGGTTGGCTGTTGCTGGCGTGCTGCATGAACACCCTGATCGCCTATGGCGCCTTTGCCGAGGCGCTGGCGCATTGGGAGGCGTCGCGGGTGAGTGCGACGCTGGCCATTACACCCTTGGTTACTTTTGGCGCAGTGGCACTGGCCGCCTGGTGGTGGCCGGAGTACGTGCACGCCGAAACCATCAATGGCCTGGGTTACGGCGGGGCGGTGTTGGTGGTACTGGGTTCGGCATTGGTGGCGTTGGGGCCCTCGTTGATGGCCGGGCTCAAGGCTCGCAAGGTGCGCATGGCGGCCAGTTAGACCGCGTTATCATTCTTCGCGAGCAGGCTCGCTCCCACAAGGATTGGCGCCGGTAACAAATATTGCAGTCGACACAAAACCTGTGGGAGCGAGCCTGCTCGCGAAAGCGGACTATCAGGCACTAAAGAACTCAACCCTTGGCCCCGGCCTCCAACATGTTCTCCGGCCGCACCCAGGCATCGAACTCTTCATCGGTCAGATACCCCAGCTGCAACGCCGCCGCACGCAATGTCAGCCCTTCGCTGTAAGCCTTCTTGGCAATCTCCGCCGATTTGTCATAACCAATGTGCGGGTTCAACGCTGTCACCAGCATCAACCCTTGTTCCAGATGCTCAGCCATTTTCCCCGCGTCCGGTTCCAGGCCGGCGATGCAGTGCTGCTGGAAGTTGCTGCAGCCATCGGCCAGCAAGCGGATCGATTGCAGCAGGTTGTGGATGATCACCGGCTTGAACACATTGAGCTGCAAGTGACCCTGGCTCGCCGCGAAGCCGATGGTCACGTCGTTGCCCAAGACCTGGCAGGCCAGCATCGACAGTGCTTCGCACTGGGTCGGATTGACCTTGCCCGGCATGATCGAGCTGCCCGGTTCGTTGGCCGGCAGTTTCACTTCGGCGAAGCCGGCGCGCGGGCCGGAGCCCAGCAAGCGCAAGTCATTGGCAATTTTCATCAGCGTCACGGCGAGGGTTTTCAGCGCGCCGGACAGTGAAGTCAGCGGCTCATGGCCGGCCAGGGCCGCAAACTTGTTGGGCGCGGTGATGAACGGCAAGCCGGACAGGGCGGCAATTTCCGCGGCGATGGCTTCACCGAAGCCGTGGGGGGAGTTCAGCCCGGTGCCGACCGCCGTACCGCCCTGGGCCAGTTCACAGACCGCAGGCAGCGCGCTGCGGATCGCCCGTTCGGCGTAATCGAGCTGGGCGATGAACGCCGAGACTTCCTGGCCAAAGGTGATGGGGGTGGCGTCCATCATGTGGGTGCGGCCGGTCTTGACCAGTTTCATGTGGCGGGCTGACAGCTCGGCCAGGCCACCGGACAGCTCACTGATCGCCGGCAGCAAGTGTTGTTGCACCGCCTGTACGGTGGCGATGTGCATGGCTGTGGGAAAACAGTCGTTGGAACTCTGGGAACGGTTGACGTGATCGTTGGGATGCACCGGGGACTTGCCGCCGCGCGGGTTGCCGGCCAGCTCGTTGGCGCGCCCGGCGATCACTTCGTTGACGTTCATGTTGCTCTGGGTGCCGCTGCCGGTCTGCCAGACCACCAGCGGGAATTGATCGTCATGCTCGCCGTCGAGCACTTCATCGGCCGCCTGTTCGATCAGCCTGGCAATGTCGGCGGGCAAATCGCCGTTACGGTCGTTGACCCGTGCCGCCGCTTTCTTGATCAGTGCCAAGGCGTGCAGTACCGCCAGCGGCATCCGTTCGTCGCCGATGGCGAAGTTGACCAGCGAGCGTTGCGTTTGAGCACCCCAATAGGCCTCATCCGGGACTTCCACCTGGCCCAGGCTGTCGGTTTCGATTCGGCTCATCATGCACACTCCTGTAGGTCTGATTGCGCAGTTTAGGCCGTGATCGCCGGCCGTGGTTCCATCAGTCTGGAATCTGCTGATTCAACCCCTCTAAATCAGGCGCGACAAGGCTTGGGGTTGAGCGACAGAGTTTTTTAGGCGCAGAATGGACGTCCTTGGGGTTTTACCTCGCCTGCTAGAAAAGGAAACTCGATGACTCGTCTTCGTGCCATCTGTACCGCGGTTGCACTGGTCTGCGCCAGCGGCCCTGTTTTTGCCGATACCGCCAGCCACAACGCCAGTGCCGAGGCTTTCCTGACCCTGGCGCATGCCGACAAACTGGGTACTCCGGTGTACATGCAAGTACAGCAGATGTTTGCCCAGCGCTTCCAGCAAACCAAAGCCCCCGAATCGAAAAAAGCCGTACTGGAAACCTACCAGGCCAAGGCCAACGCTGCTCTGGACCAAGCCATTGGCTGGAACAAGCTGAAACCGGACATGGTCAAGCTCTACACCACCAACTTCACCGAGTCTGAGCTCAAGGACCTGGTCGCGTTCTACCAGTCGCCACTGGGCAAGAAAGTCCTGGAGAAAATGCCGCAGCTGACCCAGCAGTCGGCCCAGATGACCCAGGCCAAGCTGGAAAGCGCGGTGCCTGTGGTCAACAAGCTGCTGGCTGACATGACCGCCGAGCTGGAGCCTAAAGGCGCCGCTCCCGCCAAGAAAAAGCCTTGAGCCGGAGTTGGGAATGACCATGCAACAACGCATTGAATCGACACTGGGTTTGCTACAGCCCGAGTATCTGCAGGTGCTTGATGAAAGCCACATGCACAGCCGTGGTTTGCAAACACACTTCAAGGCCGTGGTGGTCAGTGCGCAGTTCGAAGGCTTGAACCGGGTCAAGCGCCACCAGAAGGTCTACGGCACGCTTGGCGAGCTGATGGGCGAGTTCCATGCCTTGGCGCTGCATACCTACACGCCTGAGGAATGGGCGCAAATCGACGCGGCCCCGGCCTCGCCGACTTGTGCCGGTGGCAGCAAACACTGATACCCCCCTTGTAGGAGCCAGGCTTGCCGGCGATAGCATCACCGCGGTTCTGCTGAATCACCGCGGTGACGCTATCGCCAGCAAGCCGGCTCCTACAGGGATTGCGTTATTTTTGTTAGAATGTTCAGCGCGTCGCTCCTGCGGCGCGTTTTTTTTCGCATCCGGTTCACCCCTTACGAGGGTAGCCACCTGGAGATTTACCCATGACACAACAGATTGTCGTGGCGGCACTGTATAAGTTCGTCACCCTGCAAGATTACGTCGCCATGCGCGAGCCCCTGCTCAAGGCCATGGTCGACAACGGCATCAAAGGCACGCTGCTGATCGCCGAAGAAGGCATCAATGGCACCGTGTCCGGCAGCCGCGAAGGCATCGACGGGCTGATGGCCTGGCTCAAGAACGACCCGCGCATGGACGACATCGACCATAAAGAGTCGTACTGCGACGAGCAGCCGTTCTACCGCACCAAGGTCAAGCTCAAGAAAGAGATCGTGACCCTGGGCGTTGAAGGCGTGGACCCGAACAAGAAAGTCGGCACCTACGTCGACCCGCAGGACTGGAATGCGCTGATCAGCGATCCGGAAGTCCTGTTGATCGATACCCGCAACGACTATGAAGTCTCGATCGGCACCTTTGAAGGTGCAATTGACCCGAAAACCACCAGTTTTCGCGAATTTCCCGACTACATCAAAGCCAACTTCGACCCGGCCGTGCACAAGAAGGTGGCGATGTTCTGCACCGGCGGCATTCGTTGTGAAAAAGCGTCGAGCTACATGCTCAGCGAGGGCTTCGATGAGGTCTACCACCTCAAGGGTGGCATCCTGAAATACCTCGAGGAGGTGCCTCAGGAAGAAACCAAGTGGCAGGGCGACTGCTTCGTGTTCGACAACCGCGTGACGGTTCGCCACGACCTTAGCGAAGGCGACTACGATCAATGTCATGCCTGTCGCACACCGGTCAGCGTCGAAGATCGCGCCTCCGAGCATTATGTGGCCGGGATCAGTTGCCCGCATTGCTGGAATACGCTGAGCGAGAAAACCCGTCGCAGCGCCATCGACCGGCAAAAGCAGATCGAACTGGCCAAGGCACGCAACATGCCGCACCCGATCGGCTACAAATACAAGCAAGCATCCACCGAGGCCTGAACCATGTCTGCACGCCTGCTCTATGTGATGGACCCGATGTGTTCCTGGTGCTGGGGCTTCGCGCCGGTGGCCAACGCGTTGGTCGAGCAGGCGCAAGCCGCAGGCGTGGACGTGCACCTGGTGGTAGGTGGTTTGCGCACCGGCAGTGGTTCGGCCCTGGAGCCGACCACCCGCCGTTATATTCTGGAGCACTGGCAGGCGGTCAACGAGGCCACGGGGCAACCCTTCAAGCTCGACGGCGCGTTGCCCGACGGCTTCGTCTATGACACCGAGCCGGCCTGCCGGGCGTTGGTGACGGCACGCGGCCTGGCACCGGATTGCGCGTGGAAGCTGCTGGGATTGATCCAGCATGCGTTTTACGCCGAAGGCCGCGATGTCACCCACGCCAGCGTTCTGGTGGAGTTGGCGGAACAGGCCGGGCTGCCGCGCATCGAGTTCGCCGCCGCTTTCGACCGTGCCGATACGCACGCCGCGACGGCTGCCGATTTCACCTGGGTCCAGGACCTGGGCATCGCCGGTTTCCCGACGTTGCTGGCTGAACGCAATGGTCAATTGGCGTTGCTGACCAATGGCTACCAGCCGCTTGGCGTCCTGTCCCCCTTGCTCGGTCGCTGGCTGGAGCGTGCCGCCTGTGCATGATCCCGCCAACGACACCCCAACCGTTAAACGTGTCGACCGGCTGAGCTGGGCAGAAATCCGTCGTCTGGCTCTTCATCACAAGAAATCCCTGTGGATCGCCAACGGTGTAGCCGTGTTGGCGACCCTGTGCAGCGTACCCATTCCCTTGCTCCTGCCATTGCTGGTAGACGAAGTGTTGCTGGGGCACGGCGACGCCGCGCTGAAAATCATGAACCTGGCGCTGCCCGAGGCCTGGCAGAAAGCCGCGGGCTACATCGGCCTGATGCTGGTGGTGACCCTGGCCCTGCGGTGCGCGGCATTGCTGTTCAACGTGGTGCAGGCGCGCTTGTTCGCCGCCTTGGCCAAGGACATCGTCTACCGTATTCGCATCCGTCTGATCGAACGCCTCAAGCGTATTTCGCTGGGGGAATACGAAAGCCTGGGCAGCGGCACGGTGACCACGCACCTGGTGACCGATCTCGACACCCTGGACAAGTTTGTCGGCGAAACCCTCAGTCGTTTCCTGGTGGCCATGCTGACGCTGGTCGGCACCGCGGGCATTCTGGTGTGGATGCACTGGCAGCTGGCGCTGCTGATCCTGTTGTTCAATCCGCTGGTGATCTACGCCACGGTGCAATTGGGCAAGCGGGTCAAGCACCTGAAGAAACTCGAGAACGACAGCACCTCGCGCTTCACCCAGGCATTGACCGAAACCCTGGACGCGATCCAGGAAGTGCGCGCCGGTAACCGCCAGGGCTTTTTCCTCGGTCGTTTGGGGCGACGCGCCCGGGACGTTCGCGATTATGCGGTGAACTCGCAATGGAAAACCGATGCGTCGAACCGGGCCAGCGGTTTGTTGTTCCAGTTCGGCATCGATATTTTTCGTGCTGCAGCGATGCTTACCGTGCTGTTTTCCGACCTGTCCATCGGCCAGATGCTCGCGGTATTCAGCTACCTGTGGTTCATGATCGGTCCGGTCGAGCAGCTTCTGAATTTGCAGTACGCGTATTACGCCGCCGGCGGCGCATTATCGCGGATCAACGAGCTGCTTGCCCGGGCTGATGAGCCGCAATACCCAGGCGGTGTCGACCCGTTCAAAGGTCGCGAAACCGTTGGCATCGAAGTTCAGGGATTGAGTTTCGGCTATGGCGACGAACTGGTCTTGAACCAGATGGATTTGTCGATCGCTCCCGGTGAAAAAGTCGCGATCGTCGGTGCCAGCGGTGGCGGCAAAAGCACACTGGTGCAGTTGCTGCTGGGCTTGTACACGCCGCTGGCGGGGACCATCCGTTTCGGCGGTTCGACCCAGCAGGAGATCGGCCTGGAGACCGTGCGCGAAAATGTCGCCGTGGTCCTGCAACATCCGGCGCTGTTCAACGACACGGTGCGCGCAAACCTGACCATGGGGCGTGAGCGCAGCGACGAGGCTTGCTGGCAAGCGCTGGAAATCGCCCAACTGCACACCACTGTGCGCGAGTTGCCCAATGGCCTGGACAGCATCGTCGGGCGTTCCGGCGTGCGCTTGTCCGGCGGCCAGCGCCAACGCCTGGCCATTGCGCGGATGGTATTGGCCGACCCCAAGGTGGTGATTCTCGACGAGGCCACCTCGGCCCTGGATGCCGCCACCGAATACAATCTGCACCAGGCGCTGGCGCGGTTCTTGAGCCACCGCACCACGTTAATCATTGCGCACCGCTTGTCCGCGGTGAAACAGGCCGACCGGGTGCTGGTGTTTGACGGCGGTCAGATCGCCGAGGATGGCGACCATCAGCAGCTGATTGCCGATGGTGGTTTGTACGCCAAGCTTTATGGGCATTTGCAGCAGCACTGAGTCAGTGCCAGGCACCTCGAGTGGACTTTCCTGCAAGAGGAGGAGGGTTGACGCTTGCTGGGATGCGGAAGGCCCCCTAGTCTAGCTGTAGCGATCACGTGGATGATGATCTGGCAGTGCTAAACAAAGGGACCTCATGAATCAAGCGCGGACTCTCGGAACGCCACGGTTGCTGGGCATCGTCTGGCCTTTTATTGCCGTTGTGTTATTTCAGGCCCTGTTGGGGGGCGTCAGTCTTTATGTATTGTCGGCGGTGCGCGGTTATGTTGCCGGCGAAAGCCTGTGGTCCAAGGGCCAGAAGGACGCGATCTATTACCTCAACCTGTATGCCGACAGTCGCGATGAGAGCAAATTCCTCAAGTATCAGGAGGCCATTGCCGTCCCTCAGGGCGGGCATGAGCTGCGTCTGGCACTTGACCAGCAGCCACCCGATATCGAAGCGGCCAGGCTGGCGATTCTCAAGGGTGGCAACCACCCCGATGACGTTCCCAGCCTGATCTGGCTTTACCTCAATTTTCGCCATTTCAGCTACCTCGAGAAAGCCATCGATCGCTGGACCGTGGGTGATGCGTACCTTGATCAACTCGATGATGTCGCCAGGGACATGCACCGCCACATCAGCATCAAGCCGGCCCATCCTGACGACATCCAGCGCTGGAAAGAACAGATTTTCGATATCAACAACGGGGTGACGCCGGCGGCGAAGGCCTTCAGCGATGCCCTTGGCGAAGGCTCGCGGATGATCATGCGCCTGCTACTGGCAACGAATCTGGCCACCGCCCTCGGCCTGATCGCCCTGGCGCTGCTGCGCACACATAAGCTGCTCAAGCAGCGGCACGCCTTTGCCGACGCCCTGCAGCTGGAGAAGGAGCGGGCGCAAATCACCCTGCAATCGATTGGCGACGCGGTGATCACCACCAATGTCGAGGGCGCGATCGCCTACATGAATCCGGCCGCCGAAGCCTTGACCCACTGGAAAGCCGAACAGGCGAGCGGGTTGCCGCTGGCGGCGCTGTTCAATCTGCTGGATGACAATGCCCAAGCCGATGGTTTTACCTTGATCGAGCACATCCTGAGCGGTCAGCTCAGTGGCGGCAGCGAACATTCCAAGCTCATTCAGCGCCTTGATGGCAGCACGGTGTCGGTCACCCTGGTCGGGGCGCCGATCCGCAATGCCGGGAAGGTCAGCGGTGCCGTGCTGGTGCTGCATGACATGACCCAGGAGCGGCAATACATTGCCAATCTCTCCTGGCAGGCGACCCATGATGCGCTGACCGGGCTCGCCAACCGCCGCGAGTTCGAATTCCGTCTGGAACAGGCGCTGCAGGGCCTGACGCGACAATCGGGGCGCCACGCCTTGATGTTCCTCGACCTGGATCAGTTCAAGTTGGTCAACGACACCAGCGGACACGCGGCGGGTGACGAGTTGCTGCGGCATATCTGTGCACTGTTGCAATCCGGATTGCGCGAGGGCGACACCCTGGCCCGGTTGGGCGGCGACGAGTTTGGCATCCTGCTGGAGAACTGTGCTCCGCAGGCAGCTGAAAAAATTGCCGAGGGGTTGCGCCAGACCGTGCAGAACCTGCACTTCGTCTGGAAGGGGCGGCCGTTCGTGACCACCGTGAGCATCGGCCTGGTGCACATCAATGCCCATCCGACCACCCTGGAAGTCTCGCTGCGCGCGGCTGACATGGCCTGCTACATGGCCAAGGAAAAGGGCCGCAACCGGGTTCAGGTATATCACGCCGACGACTCGGAGCTGTCCCTGCGCTTTGGCGAGATGGCCTGGGTGCAGCGCTTGCACATGGCCCTGGAAGAAGACCGTTTTTGTCTGTACGCCCAGGAAATCGCGCCGCTTGGTCATGTCGAACAAGGTGGCGGGCATATCGAGATCCTGCTGCGTCTGCATGATGAAGCGGGTCGCATGATATTGCCGGACAGTTTTATTCCGGCAGCAGAACGCTATGGCTTGATGACGACCCTGGATCGTTGGGTTGTAAAGAACGTGTTCAAGATCATTGCCCAATGTATGGCCGAAAAGCACAACGAGCCTTTAGCGATGTGTGCGATTAATCTGTCAGGCACAACTATAGGAGATGAAGCGTTCCTGGACTTCCTGCGTCAACAGTTCATTAGTTACGCCATACCACCTGAAATAATTTGTTTTGAAATCACTGAAACCAGCGCCATTTCCAATCTGGCGAGTGCAATTAAATTTATTAACGAACTCAAAGGTTTAGGGTGTCTGTTTTCCCTGGATGACTTTTGCGCCGGTATGTCCTCGTTCGCATACTTGAAACATTTGCCTGTAGACTTCCTGAAGATCGACGGGAGTTTCGTAAAGGATATGCTGGACGACCCGATTAACCGCGCCATGGTCGAAGTGATCAACCACATCGGTCATGTCATGGGTAAGCGTACGATTGCCGAGTTTGTTGAAACGCCCCAGATCGAGCAGGCATTGCTGGATATCGGAGTTGATTACGCTCAAGGGTATGTCATTGAACGCCCGCATCTGTTTACCTGCGATAGCTTGAAAAGTCGTCCAGCCAGGCCGCAGCCCCTGTTGTTCAAGGCGCCCGGCACGTTCCGTTGAAGTCTCTCGTTGATCGGAACAATCACAATCAAAAGGAGCCCGACAGTGATCGAGACATTCAACCGAACCGGACCACTCATGGAAGCTGCAAGTTATCCCGACTGGGCCCAGCGCCTGATTCAGGATTGCAGCGCGAGTAAGCGCCGGGTTGTAGAGCACGAGCTGTATCAGCGCATGCGAGATAACAGACTCAGTGCCAAGACGATGCGCCAGTACCTTATCGGGGGCTGGCCCGTGGTCGAACAGTTCGCGTTATACATGGCGCAGAACCTGACCAAGACCCGTTTTGCCCGCCACCCGGGCGAGGACATGGCGCGTCGCTGGTTGATGCGCAACATCCGTGTCGAACTCAACCACGCCGACTACTGGGTGAACTGGAGCCGTGCGCACGGCGTCAGCCTGGAAGATCTGCAGGCGCAGCAGGTGGCCCCCGAGCTTCACGCCTTGAGCCATTGGTGCTGGCACACCAGTTCCGCCGATTCGCTGATCGTTGCCATTGCTGCCACCAACTACGCCATCGAAGGCGCGACCGGTGAGTGGTCGGCGGTGGTCTGTTCCAATGGTCTGTACGCGGCAGCCTTCCCGGAGGAGGATCGCAAGCGGGCCATGAAATGGTTGAAGATGCACGCCCAGTATGACGATGCCCACCCTTGGGAAGCGCTGGAAATTATCTGCACCCTGGCCGGGATGAATCCGAGTAAGTCATTGCAAATCGAATTGCGCCAGGCCGTGTGCAAGAGCTACGACTATATGTTCCTGTTCCTGGAGCGTTGCATGCAGTTGGAGCATTCGGAAAAGGCCTCGGTGATGCGTGAGCGATTGGAGATGGCCGAAAGCTGACAGATTGGCGTTCATGAAAAAGCCCGCCCCTGGTGACAGGAGGCGGGCTTTTTTGCAGATGGGCTGTAGTCAGGCGCTGACTTTAAGCCCCACCAGGCCGGTGATGATCAATGCCACACTGGCCAGGCGGACCAGCGCCATGGATTCGCCAAACAAAATGATTCCGGCAATCACGGTGCCGACTGCACCCACTCCGGTCCAGATCGCATAGGCCGTGCCCAGCGGCAACTCCTTCATCGCAAGGCCGAGCAAGCCAAGGCTGACGGCCATGGCGGCAACGGTCAATGCCGTAGGGAGAGGGCGGCTGAAACCATCGGTGTACTTGAGGCCAACGGCCCAGCCGACTTCGAACAAGCCGGCGAAAAACAGAATGATCCAGGACATGGAAGACCTCCATCCATTGACGGGGTCGTCCCCAAGGTTAATGACTCGATCGAGCCGCGAGGTCGTCCTCGCGTTGCGCAATATAGTGCCCAGCATTAACCCTGGGATCAAGTTTCGGTTCAGTCGGTCGCCTGTCGCGCGGCGACTTCACGATCCTGCTTCTCGCTCATGCGACGGAAATACGTCGAGAGCAACGCCCCGGAAATGTTGTGCCAGACACTGAACAACGCGCTCGGTACCGCCGCCAAAGGCGAAAAGTGCGCACTGGCCAAGGCGGCGCCCAGCCCTGAGTTCTGCATGCCGACTTCCAGCGCCAGGGATTTGCGCTGGGCCAGTGGCAATTTGAACAGGCGCCCGGTGAAGTAACCCAGCAGGTAACCAAAGCTGTTGTGCAGCATGACCACGGCCATGATCAACAGGCCCGATTCGGCAATTTTCGCCTGGCTGGCGGCCACCACGGCGGTGACGATGATCACGATGCTCACCACCGAAACCAGAGGCAACACGTCCACAGCGTGGCGAACCTTGTCGCCGAGCAGTCGCTGGGCAGCGACACCCAGTACGATCGGCAGCAGCACTACCTGGAGAATCGACCAGAACAGCTCCATGAACGACACCGGCAGCCAGGCCGAAGCCAGCAGCCAGATCAAGGCGGGTGTCAGGAGCGGAGCGAGGAGGGTGGTCACGGCAGCGATGGCCACCGACAACGCCAGGTCGCCGCGTGCCAGCCAAGTCATCACGTTCGACGAGGTGCCGCTTGGGCAGCAACCGACCAGAATCACGCCGACGGCAATCTCCGGGGGCAAATGGAACGCCTGGCAGAGCAACCACGCCACGCCAGGCATGATCACGAAATGCGCCACCACGCCCAAGGCCACGCGCCACGGGTGGCGGGCGACCTCGGCGAAGTCGTCGAGCTTGAGGGTCAGGCCCATGCCGAACATCACCAACCCCAGCAACGGCACGATGGCGCCCTTGAGGCCGATGAACCAGGCCGGCTGCAGGAATGCCACGACGGCGAAAATCAGTACCCAGTAGGCGAAGGTGTTACCGACAAAACGACTCAATGCAGCCAGTGCACGCATGGCCAGATCCTTATTGTAAGAAAGCGTTAGGGAGCTAAGCATACGCTGCTCGCAAAAAAAGATCGCAGCCTGCGGCAGCTCCTACAAGGAAACGCATTCCAATGTAGGAGCTGCCGCAGGCTGCGATCTTTTTGCAGGCGCCGCCGATTTCGATAATCAGATGCCTTGCGGAGTCTCTTCCCCACCCAACGCCTCGACCAGCGCCGGCAGGAAATCACCGAACGTCAGCATCATCAGGGTGAAGCTGGCATCCAGTTGGCCGAGGGCTTCATCGCCACCGTCCTGTTCCGCCTGGTCTTGCAGCAGGTCTTCGAACTTCAGGCGCTTGACCACCATCTTGTCGTCGAGGACGAAGGACAGCTTGTCCTGCCAGGCCAGCGACAATTGAGTGACCACCTTGCCGGTGCTCAGGTGTAGCTGGATTTCTTCGCTCGTCAGGTCCTGACGCTTGCAACGCACGATGCCGCCGTCTTCGTGGGTGTCGCGCAGTTCGCACTCGTCCAGCACAAAGAAGTCGTCTGCGGCTTTCTGGGTGGTGACCCACTCGGTCATGGTCGCTGTCGGGGACATTTTCACAGTCAGTGGGCGCACCGGCAGTGTGCCGATCACTTCCCGCAGGGTGGACAGCAGGTCCTCGGCGCGCTTCGGGCTGGCCGAGTTAACCAGGATCAGGCCCTGTTTCGGCGCGATGGCGGCGAACGTCGAGGAGCGACGGATAAAGGCGCGCGGCAGGAAGGCCTGGATGATTTCATCCTTGATCTGGTCGCGTTCCTTTTTATAGACCTTGCGCATTTGCTCGGCCTCGATCTCTTCGACCTTTTCCTTCACTGCATCACGCACGACGCTGCCCGGCAGAATGCGCTCTTCCTTGCGCGCGCTGATCAGCAGGAAATCACCGCTGACGTGCACCAGCGGGGCATCTTCGCCCTTGCCGAACGGTGCGACGAAACCGTAGGTGGTCAACTCCTGGCTTGCACATGGACGCGCCAGCTTGGTGGCCAGTGCAGTCTCCAACGCCTCGGCATCAACAGGCAGATCTTGGGTCAGGCGATAGATAAGCAGGTTTTTGAACCACATGGGGTAAGTCTCTCCTTATATACAAAGGCGGGCATTATTGTCCTCCGTGTGCCATAGGCCAACCCTTCTCTAAGCCTTTGGAAGGCATCAGAAAATTAATTAAAAAAGTGCTTGCCAGAGGTAGGGGCGCTCCGTAGAATGCGCGCCACACCGAAGCGAAGGGTGATTAGCTCAGCTGGGAGAGCGTCTGCCTTACAAGCAGAATGTCGGCGGTTCGATCCCGTCATCACCCACCATTCGTTTCAAGTGTTTAGCGCAGCGGTAGTTCAGTCGGTTAGAATACCGGCCTGTCACGCCGGGGGTCGCGGGTTCGAGTCCCGTCCGCTGCGCCATATTCGGTAACCTGGACCACTGAACGCCAGGTCACCACGGAAAAACCCGCCAAGGCGGGTTTTTTTCTGCCTCAAGTTTGTACGTTGTACCCGCGGGATGTGTCGTTTCACCGGTTTTCAGATTTTTTTGAAAAAAACTTCAAATAAATCAACACTTTATGAAAATCTGTGGCATAATGCGTCCCGTAACGAAGCGAAGGGTGATTAGCTCAGCTGGGAGAGCGTCTGCCTTACAAGCAGAATGTCGGCGGTTCGATCCCGTCATCACCCACCATTCGTTTCAAGCGTTTCGCGCAGCGGTAGTTCAGTCGGTTAGAATACCGGCCTGTCACGCCGGGGGTCGCGGGTTCGAGTCCCGTCCGCTGCGCCATATTCGGTAACCTGGAACACTGAACGCCAGGTCACCACAGAAAGCCCGCTTAATGCGGGCTTTTTGCTGTCTGGCGTTTGGCTTTTCCTTCGCGGGATACCTGACACCCCGTGGTGCCCTCCAGTTTTTCGCGAGCGTGCTCGCTCCTACTCCTACATAGCTTGATTACGAGCATGACGGTAATCGCTCACAGCTTCGTAAACGGCTTTGCGCAGTCGGTTGATCCCGCCGATGGGGCGGTGCGCCTCAAGCCCGAACCAAGGGTTGAACGACTGGTTATCGCATTGCAGGTTCAGTGCCGGGGTGTCGAAATCCTGGGCGGGCAGGGTGATCCGCGCCACCGTCTCGAAGGGCGCATCGTTCTCTTGCCATTCAATACTGGTGTCCTCGATCGGCATGTACTTGCCGGGGTCCTGCCGCTGTATCTGCAAGACAAAACACGCGGGCATCCGATCGGTCGATAACTGCTGGTACAGCGCATTTCGCAGAAAATTGGGTAACTCACGGTTCTGCGCGGGCAAGGTGTAGGCCGGGCAGCTACCAGGATCCGGCACGACCCGAAACTTGGCATTGGCCTCACCGAACTTGTAGGGCGAAACCGAAAAGTAAGTGGTGCGCGTCGGGCTTTCCGGGGCGGGGGAGAGTGTCGCCAGGGCGATAATCAGATGGCGGACCTGCCAGGTGCGCGGGTCCCAGCCCGGAAAGAACGCCAGAATTTTTTTGCCATCCGCCTGGGCAGCCACATTCTGACGATACTCGGCGACATCGCTGACAAAGAAGTTCGGATGGCTGAACATCACGAAGTCCTGTTCACCTCGACCCGGTTGATCGTCAAGCAGCTGTTTGCCGGGCACATCGTGCAGCTTGATCGCCATGCCCCGGGCATCGCGGATGCTGTCGAATTGAGGGTAGGCGTTGCCGTTGGACAGGCGCAGGGTCGCCTGCCAGGTTTTGCCTGGCTCGCTGAACACACCCTGACGCAGTTCTGCCGCCAGTTCCGATAACACCTGCACTTCGGCCTTAAAGCAGCCGTGAGCCTTGGCGTGGGCATCGCGCAGGTAGCGTGTGCTTTCACGGTGCTGGTCGACGATACGCACCGCCGTCTGGATGATGTCCTGGGTCATTGCGGCTTCACCGTTGGGGATCAGCTCTTGCGTAGATACCGGTCCACGGTGCTGCCAGGCGAACCATGCCGTGGCCAATGCCCAGCCGAGTAACCCCAGGACCAGCAAACAGAGCAGGGCCTTGCCGAGAAAGGCGCCCAGGCGCATCCAGAGTCGTTTCATGGCAGTTGCGCCTCCAGAGGGCCGCCCAGCACTTTCAAATACTCCAACAACGCCCAGCGCTCTTCGGGTTGCAGCAAGCGTCCGATCACGCCGTTGCCACGCTTGCCGGCGCGGAACTCGTGCCCGCTGTTGTGATTGCCGGTTATGCGCGTGTCGAACACAAAGCCATTGCTAAAGGCTTCGGTGCGATAGCCCAAATGCCGCGGGTCGTACTCGAAGGTGCCTTTGTAGAAGGTGGTGGCGCGTTCGTCCTGGGGCGAAAGCAATTGATAAATGCTCGGCACCGAACCGTTGTGCAGGAACGGCGGCGTCGCCCATACACCCGGCAGGGGCCGGGCCTTGTAGGCGCGCAGTTCCTGGACGCCGATCGGCAGGCCGAAGCCATCCATGTCCGCGCGCTCGGCCGGCGTGACGGCGGCCTCGCGATAGGCGCGGTTGCCGACGAATGCCGTGACATACGCCAGCCCCTTGGCCACCGACAGCTGGCTCAGGTCCAGAGGTTCGGTGGGGGCTGGATGCAGTTGTACGTCCAGGCGCGCCAACTCGGCCGGGTCCCACTGCAAGGCCGTCAGGTCGAAGCGGTGATCGGCGATATTGTTGGCGGCGCCCGGGTCGGTGCCGATTACCTCCACGGGCAGCATTTTCAACTGTTGCACCGGGCGCCCTTCGCTGATGCTGACGCGCGGTACGTGGCAACCGGCGCAGTTCTCTGCGAACAACGCGCGACCTTTGGCGGCCAGCGGCTTGTCCACCGCGCCCAACCATTCTTCCGGCCAGGCCGGCGGCTTGAGTCGTTGCAAGGTTTGTTCGATCAGGTGCAGATCCCGCACCCGGACGCTGGACGGGTATCGATTGTCGTCCTTGAGGGGCTGCCCTTCGGCATCGAAAAAGCTCAGCGTAGCGCCTACTCCCAGGGCTTCACCGATATTGCGCGCCATGGGCTGCTGCGCCGAGCCATTCCACTGCACCCAGTCGAAGGTCCACATGTCCCACAACTGTGGGTAGTCGACGGGGGCATTGGCCACGCGGTAATTGGCGGGGGAAATTGCGTCGCCGAAGCTGGCGTTGGCAATGCGCCCGAACGCGTCGGTACGCCCGGGACCTTCTTCGGTGGGGTAGAGCCCGCGGTGAGTATCGTTCCAGGCCACCTTCAGGAAAGTATCCAGGGAACCCTTGAATGCCTCGCGCAGTGCCTGGTGCCCGGCCTCGTAGTCCGGTCCAAGGACGTTGCGGGCGAAACGTTCGAACTTCCAGGGGTTGTAGTAAGTGGAAGCCAGGCTCGCGACCAGCGCCTGGCCAAAGCTGCCACCCTGCAAGGTGGGTACGCTGGAGGGCAACACATGCTGCGCAGAGCCGCCGTCAATGCGCACGGCTTGCCCGTTCAAGCGCAGTTCACCGGTGTGACAGGCGGCGCAGGTAATATCCAGAAATGTATCCGCGCTGCCGGGATTCTGATGCCGTGCGAAGCCCACGGGCAGGTTGCCGGGGTTGTTCGGCGTGGGTTTCTGCTCGGGGTCGATCAGGAAACCGAAGCGCGCGAGGTACTCCGGCGCGGCGAATCGTTGTTGTGAAAAGGGCAGTTCCAGGGCGGTGAACCAGTCGTAGTGCAAGCCCTTTACCTGAGTGCCCTGGGGCGTGAAATAGTAACGCTGGCGGTCTTCGGCGTTCCATTGCTCCAGGTAATGCACCTGTTGCGCGGCCGCGTGGCGCGGCAGTTTCGGGTTGGCGACGTAGTACAGGACCACGGCCAGGGCGAGGGCCACCAACGCAACAAAAAGAGCCAGTAAGCGGAGCAAAAGGCGCACGTGGACCATCCTTGTCTATTATTGCTACCGTTATGCCTTAGGGCCAGGGATGCGGCAAGGGGCCATTACGCCAGATGTTCAGCCTCCCTGAGTGCAAGATGACGGAAGTTTCATCATCAGCATGGTGAAATGCGTTTAAACACCTGAACTTATCGCCAGTTTGTGGCTCTCATGCCGGTAGCCATTGGTCGTGGCCGCCTGATAAGCTCGCGACTTTACTCGATTGCCCTTTAGGCGCATGAACAAGGAAATAGCATGAAACAGCATCGGTTGGCGGCGGCGGTGGCCCTGGTTAGCCTGGTACTTGCGGGTTGCGATTCGCAAACCAGCGTAGAGCTGAAAACCCCGGCGCAAAAAGCTTCCTACGGAATTGGCCTGAACATGGGCAAGAGCCTGGCTCAGGAAGGCATGGATGATCTGGACTCCAAAGCCGTTGCCCAGGGCATTGAAGATGCGGTCGGCAAGAAAGAACAGAAACTCAAGGATGAAGAATTGGTAGAAGCCTTCGCCGCGCTGCAAAAGCGTGCTGAAGAGCGTATGGCCAAGATGAGTGAAGAGTCGGCAGCTGCCGGCAAGAAATTCCTCGAAGAAAACGCCAAGAAAGCTGGCGTCGTGACTACCGCTTCGGGCCTGCAATATGAAGTGGAAAAGAAAGCCGATGGCGCCCAGCCAAAGCCGACTGACGTAGTGACCGTCCACTACACCGGCAAGCTGACCAATGGCACCGTTTTCGACAGCTCCGTCGAGCGCGGCAGCCCGATCGATTTGCCGGTTAGCGGTGTGATCCCGGGTTGGGTCGAAGGCCTGCAACTGATGCACGTAGGCGAGAAGTACAAGCTGTATATTCCTAGCGAACTGGCTTACGGCGCGCAAAGCCCAAGCCCGGCGATCCCGGCCAACTCGGTGCTGGTGTTCGACCTGGAACTGCTGGGAATCAAGGATCCAGCAAAAGAAGACGCTGCCAAGTAATTCGCGTCTGCTTTAACGACAACGCCTCGCTAATGCGGGGCGTTGTTGCATCTGGCGTTGATTGCACGAACCTGTACACAGGTAAACAAAGCGAACAGTTGCCGTACACTGAAGTCATAGTCAGTGTGGGGGCCGTGCCTAACCTTCGGCAGACCTCCAAGTCAATGAAATATTAGGTTTTTTTAGATGGGTAAAAAACGCCCGATCTAAGTGCAGCCCTTATGCAGCGGGCCTTTCAGCCATGAAAAGTGGCTCTGTTCACAAGGTTATCCACAATTTGTGTGGATAACATTTCTGCCGGAGGCATCATGAAAGCACCCTGGAATTTTGCTCGTTTCCTGCCCTTGGCCGGACGCCTGCTCGCCCGTGGGCGCTTGCCGACCTTACTGTTTGCGGTGGCCAGCAAAAGTGCCAGCCAGGGTAACCGGTTGGGCAAGCTCAAGGATGATCTGCGCCTGTTACAGGCGTTGTGCCTGGCGTACTGGCGTGGCGAATACCGGGCCATCAGTCCCAAGGCGCTGATATCGGTGGTCGCCGGCCTGATGTATTTCCTCAGTCCGGTCGATGCCATTCCGGATTTTCTGCCGCTGTTCGGCATGATCGATGACATCGCCGTGTTGGCCTGGCTGATGAAAGTTCTCGACGATGAACTCAACGCCTTCCGCGCCTGGCGCAAACGCCAGGTCCCGGAAAAGCTCGCGGTGGTCGAGCGATTGCCCGACACCCCTGAACAACTCAAGCTGCAGAAACCGAAAAAAACCTGATTCGATCCCGTCTGTGCTTCATATAGATAGCCCCCGCGACCTTGGCCGCTGTTAGGATTACACTTCTAGGGAAAAGTGCCGACTCGCTAAGTGTTGTTGTCCTACGGGGTAATCATGGATATTCAGATAATTACACGCGAAGGCGAGCCCGAATACGCGGTTCTGCCGTGGGCTCAGTATCAGGCTCTACTGAAAGCAGCAGGCATCAACGAAGCACCGTCACGTGCGGCCCCGACGCCGCTCGCGACAACGCCAGACACCATTCTTCCGGGTCTGGATCAATTACGCAGTTTGCGCGAAGGGAAGGGCATCGCCATCGAGGCGCTCGCCCGCACGGTAGGCATCAGCCCGTCTTACCTGGCCATGATCGAAAGTGGCGAGCGTCTGCCCGACGCCGCGATTCGCCGCAGCCTGGCCTGGGAATTGACGGTGCCAGGGTGGAGGGATGAATCGTGAGCGTACGCATCAGTCGTCAACACTGGGATGGATTGCTGGGCGAGTTGGATCAGGCGCGCCGACAGCGTCACCTCCTGACCTACCGGGCATTGCTGGAGCGATTGCAGCTTCCTACGCCCGCCATGCAAACCCTGACCGCCGCACTTGAACATCTGGCCGCACTGGATGCCAAGGCCGAACAGCCGCTGCGCAGTTCCCTGGTGATCAGCCAGGGTGCCAGCCGCTTGCCGCGTACCGGATTCTTCGAATGCGTCGAGCGCTTGGGGCGCTTCACCGGCCCGTCCGACGGCGTCGCCGCTGCCTCATGGCATGCCTCGGAAGTGGTTCGCGTATTCGAATACGAGTACCCCGAATCGGCGGAAGCCTGAGTGTTCCTGAAGCTCAAGGCGCGGGCCGGCTACTGGCTGGCCCGCCGGTTGTTTCACTGGCCATGGTTCGTGCGCCAGCCTCGCGGCTGGAGCTGGATGGAGGGTCAATTCGCACGCATGGCCAACCTGGGCGATGTCGGCGCGCAGAGTTTCTACGGGCACATCCTGACCTTTCGTGGTGTCGGGCTGGGCGCACGGGAAGAGGGTATTCGGCTGTTGCGCCTGGCGGCACTGGCCGGTGATGGCAAAGCCGCCTACCAAGTGGGTGTGATCAGCCTGGCTGGCAGCCCGAGCAAGGCGCCGGATCCGGCGGAAGCGGCGCGGTTCTGGGCAATGGCGGCCAAGGCCGGACATCCATTGGCCGAGATCAAACTCAAAGAGTTGGCGGCTGGCGGGTCTTCTCAGTAATTCGTTTATTCTTCGATAAGCAAACAAGGGCACCTGCCGCCCGCGTTGTTGAGTTTCAGACAGCGATCACTTGGTAGCCGATCGACGGGGAAGTCCACTTGAGTCTTCACCCTTCGGATCGGCATGCCAACGATAGTGACCTAGAGAGGCGACTTAATGTTGTGTTGGATCTCCAGCATCCTGAACGTCACTCTTGCGCCCTCGGTGGGATAGCCGGTGTTGTCCTGCACATACGCCCCTGCTTTGAAATAGAGTGGTTTAGTCTTCCAGCTCGGGTCGATGGTGGTTCTCCAGTTGTTTCCTGCTGCGCTGATGCCCAGTGCGCCCTTCGGGCTGAGGTGGATCTGGTAGGAAAAGTCGCGGTCGAGTGGCACACCCGTCGCAATGTTAATGACCCGGCCCTCTTCATCGTCGGGGTGCATGCGTACCTTGGCGACAATGTTCCCCGTCGAAGCCGACGTTTTGTATTGGTATTCCAGCTTCACCATGGGTTTGTTGCTGTCCTTGTTGTGAATCTGTCCAATCACGATCTTGCCGGTGCTGGGGACCTGATTGACTGTCAGGCTCGCCCGCAGGATGTTATCCGCCGCTGAGTACTGCCAGTTGCGCAGCGTTCCATCACTATAGGTTTCCCGCAACTCGCTGCGCGGATAAATAGCGTTGGCCGTCCTGGAACCGGTCACAGGTGCCCAGAAGGAAAGCGTAGCGGCTTCGGAGCTGAAATACTGGTCCTTGAAGCCTTGCGCCAATCGAGGTGTTTCTATTGTGGCCGGTGGGCTGCCTTCAGGGATGCTTAAATTCCAGGTGGCGAGATCGATCATGTCAATAATCCTGTATGCGGGGGAATGTTGCGGCCACAGTTGCACTCGAACCGACGCTATTGAGCTGTATCAATTGGGCCTGCTGATTAGGAAAATCCGTATGGCGGTAGATTGACGTCAAATGCTCGTCAAGGTGTTTGGTGCAGGCTTTGTGCCTACGGGTTTTACCGTTCGTCGGCTATTTTTGTTTTGGATGGAACTAATCCGCGGTGCGCAGTCGCTGCAGAGAAGGGACCCAGGCCAACACCAGCGTTCAGGTCGGAAGGGACGAGTGCATGCACTGGATGAAGAACACGCGCAGAATCCGGTTCTAAATAACCGGCCGCCGCGCCATAAAGACAGGAGACCGCTCATGAGCCGCCGAAGCAATTTTGCGCTGTTGAGCTTTGATCCGGAGCTTGCGTCGTTGCGCGATGGCCTTTCTGTCGTTCAGCAGATTGACGACACACTCTGGGTTGCGAACGACGAAACCACGAGCCTGGAACGCCTGAAAATCCAGGATGCTGCGCCCGACGGTGTTGTAAGGTGCGACGAGCACCATTCGTTTCCGCTCCTGGACTATCTGGATCTGCCCCTACCGAAACAAGACGCCGAGATCGATATCGAGGGCTTGGCCTATGTTCCTGACAGTGGTTACCTCTGGGTGGTGGGCTCTCATAGCCTGAAGCGCAAGAAGTGCAAGGCCGGCACTTCTGCACAGAAGAATATCAAGCGCCTGTCGACGGTAGAGGCGCATGGCAATCGTTTTCTGCTGGCCCGCATCCCTGTCGTGCAGCAGAACGACAGCTATGTACTCGCCAGGAAAGTGGATGCCGATGGACGTACAGCGGCGCAGCTGCGGGGCAACGAAGTCGGTAACGACCTGACCGCGGCTATTGCTGAAGATCCTCAGCTACGCGACTTCCTGCGTATCCCGGGTAAGGACAACGGCTTCGATATCGAAGGGATGGTGATGATCGGCTCGCGTCTCCTGCTGGGGCTGCGTGGGCCGGTGCTACGCGGCTGGGCCGTGTTGTTGGAGATCGAACCCGAGCTGAACGACGCTTCGTCTGACACCCTGGTGCTAAAGAAGATCGGTCCGGATGGGTGCCGCTACCGCAAGCACTTCTTCGCGCTCAATGGCCTGGGCTTGCGTGACCTGTGCACCCGCGGTGACGATCTGCTGATCCTGGCGGGCCCCACGATGGAGCTGGACGGTCCGGTAACGGTCTTGCGCTGGGGCGGCGGTTTCGCGTCTGACGAGCAAAACGTGGTTTTCGCCGATCAATTGGAGAAGGTGCTGGAGGTGCCTTTTGGGCAAGGCAACGATCACGCTGAAGGCATGTGTCTGTTTGAATCGGGCGGGCAGCCTGGGGAGGTTCTGATGATCGTCTACGACTCTGCGGCGCAGAGTCGTAAACACGGCGATACGGATGTGGAAGGGGACCTGTTCATCCTGGATTAGCCACGTACATCGACGTCAACGCGGGCGTCACCCATCATTGGCACCGGCTCTTCATCGTCGTGCTGCTGGCAGAGGAATTCGCGTATCGCTTCGGCGGTTCGCCTGGCGCTGGTCACCACGAAAAAATGCCCCTCGCCCTGCAGGGTGCGCAGTTCGGCTCGGCGAATGGTGCGGCGCAGGATGTGCGCGTTGTACAGCCGCACCAGGGTGTCGCGTTCGCCGGTGAGAATCAGCGTGCGCTGTCGCAGACGGAACAGCCGCAACAGGCTGGTCCAGCCGACCAGGGCGGTGAGCTGGTGGTAATAGGTTCGCGGGTTGGCCGTGAGCATGCCCTTCATCACACCGAAGCGCAGCAGTGTATGCAGTGAATTGCGCGAGCCTTTTTGCGTGTGTTGCCTGGGGCTTTTGCTGCTGGCAAAAAAGTCCAGGATGTCGGCGGGCTTCACCAGCATTGCCGGGCCAGCTGATGTTGCCGCCAGGATCAGCCGGCGCACCATGCCCGGGTAACGCAGGGCGAATTCCTGCGCCAATGCACCGCCCCAACTTACGCCGAACACATCGACCTGGTCGATGCCCAATTGCTTGAGCAGCTCGGCGATCAGGTCGGCATGGCGCGGCAGACGCATGGGCCAGCGCGGCATTTGCGATTTGCCGACCCCGGGCACGTCCAGCGTTATGGTCCTGTAGTCCGCCAGTTCATCGCGCAAGGAGTCGAAAGTACGGATCAAACCGCCCAGGCCGTTGAGCAAGAGCAGCGGTGAGCCTTGGCCGCGGATGGAAACGTTCAACTGCAGGTCTTTGATGGTGATTTTTTGCGTGGTCATGGTTTCCCCTTGGGCCTGCCCGCTGTTAAGACAGCGTCTGGGGTGCAGATGATCCCTGGCCGATTAGCCAAGGAAACCATTTCAACATCAACCCTGATGAATTCAATCGGTTGAACGACCTCGTTCTGCGAGGCCGTGGCCAATACGCTGGCCACCTGGCAATTGCCTGCCTCGTCAGAATGGGCTCGCCGTCGGCCGAACGATCAGCTCGCTTACATCCACGTCCGCAGGTTGTTCAATGGCATAGGTAATTGCTCTCGCGATGGCGTCGGCCGAAATCGCGATCTTGCGAAACTCTTTCATCTCTGCGCGCCCCCCTTCATCAGAGATGCTTTCGGCCAGCTCTGATTCAGTGACGCCCGGGGCGATGACGGTAACCCGAATATTGCCGCCCACCTCTTGTCGCAAACCTTCGGAAATGGCCCGGACGGCGTACTTGGTGGCGCAATAAACGGCCGCGGTCGGGCTCACTGCGTAGGCACCAATAGAGGCAATATTGATGATCTGCCCCGTCCGTTGGCGCTGCATCAGCGGTAGCGTGGCAGCGATACCGTGCAGCACTCCGCGAATATTCACGTCAATCATACGGTCCCACTCATCCACCTTGAGTGCCTCGAGTTTGGAAAGAGGCATCACACCCGCGTTATTGACCAGCACATCGACCCGATCGAAACAGGTAACGGCGAAGTCAATGAAGTCCTGGACATCCTTTCTGTCTGTGACGTCCAGGGCACGGAATTCAGCCCTGCCGCCGCAGGCGTTGATATCGCCAGCAATCTTTTCAAGTCGGTCGGTACGACGCGCGCCGAGTACTACTTTCGCGCCTTGGCTAGCCAGCAGTCGCGCGGCAGCCTCTCCGATACCGCTGCTTGCACCGGTAATTGCGATGACTTTGTCCTTGATGTTCAACATGATCGGTTTCCTCTTCTGTTCGCCCAGGAAGCGGGTCTGGAAACAAGGTTAGGGACGGACAACACGTTTCCGTTAGTCAAATACTGCGTACCTTTTGCCTATTTCTGCGGTGAAGCTTTTGCACTAAGGTTCAGCTCACCAGTGCATAGGGCATCTGTTGCCGCGCAGCCTTCAGGGCTCTCGCCCACCAGTTCAGCTGTACCAGCATTCGAGCCATTGGAAGCCTGGCTTGATCAGGCTGACGTAACACTCCATCCCCATCGATTAGCGCCCAAGGATCAGGGAAGGACACGAAATTGCAGATGGGTACTGCGTGCTGTCCGGCCAGTATCTGGCGAAGCTGATCAATCGCACACAGTCCACCCGACGCTGCGCCGTAGCCGATGAATGCCACCGGCCTTGCGTGCCAACGATCCGAAACCCGTTCAATGAATGCTTTCAGCTCGCAGTGATGCACATTGCGGTGTTCCGATGTAATGATCAGGAACGCATCAGCGTCGGCCAAATGACGAAGACTTTCCTGAACGACTGCATTGTCAGACCTGGCCATGAGGTGGGCGGGTTCTACCCACCAGGGTTCGAACTCCGCACGTTGCGCTAGAACATCGGCAACCCAGTTCACCAGCGCAGGCTGTAGTCCTTCTTCATCTTCACCACTGTGAATCAGGACCAGTTTCATCTCGTTATTCATCTCATCCTCCAGACTTGGTATCCAAGTGGTGGCACGTCATTTGCTGAATTTCACCTGCGCCTTTCAGGCTCTGGATTAGAGTATGAGCGGGAGCGCGGCAGATATAGCCGGTTCTGGGGCATACAACTTGTGACGTGAATTCATATGAGACGGTTGGACATAAACTGCTTCGCCGAAATGAACGTGTTCGTCAGGGTCGTTGAAGATGGCGGCTACACGGCTGCCGCCAGGCACTGTGCAATGACCCCATCAGCGGTCAGTAAGCTGGTTTCAAGGCTGGAAAACCGCTTGGGGACGCGTCTGCTCAATCGCTCGACAAGACGGCAGTTGCTCACCCCTGAAGGGGCCGCGTTCTATGAGCGCAGCCTGACTATCCTGGCCGCGCTCGATGAGGCGGAGCAGGAGGCGGCGGCAAGCAGCGCACCTCAGGGAACAGTGCGGGTCAACTGCAATGTCGACATCGGGCGTTTGTACCTGCTGCCCCTGTTGAAGACTTTCTTGCGAGACCACCCAGGGGTATCAGTGGAGGTTTTCCTCAGCGACGAAGTCGTCGATCTGATCAGCGCACGCGCTGACGTGGCCATCCGCAGCGGCCCGCTCAAAAGCTCCAATCTGGTGGCCAGGCGCTTGGGCGAGACGCGAACTCTCATCGTGGCATCACCGGACTATCTGGCAGCACGCGGCCTACCAAAAACTCCGGCCGATCTCGTAGACCACAACTGTCTGGGGTTCACTTTTGGCCAACCCATGATGGAGTGGAACTTCATGGGCGATGACGGCCTACCTGTTCCGGTATCCGTGACCGGCAATGCACGGGTCAGTGACGGCAATGGAGTACGGGAACTTGCAATCCTCGGGCTCGGCCTTGCGCGCGTAGGATTTTGCCAGGTCGAGCACGATCTTGCGGATGGCCGGCTTCTCCCGGTATTACAGGACTTCATGCCCATTGCGAAAACTGAAGTGCATGCGGTTTACGTAGGGCAGGGAGGAAAGTTGCCCACACGCGTCAGAGTCTTCATGGATTTTCTGGCGGCAAACCTCACGATCCACTAATCGCGAACTTGTAGGGCATGTCACGCTTGGCGGAAAGCGCTGGGCGTGACACCCACCTCACGACGAAAAACCTGGGAGAAATGGCTGGGGCTGGAATAACCCACTTCCAATCCAACATCAATAATGCTGCGATCGGTCTCAAGCAGCAGATGGCGGGCGCGACTCATGCGCAGACGGATGAAGTACTGCGATGGCGCCAGCCCGGTGGCGCGTTTGAACATCCGACTGAAGTGATACTCGCTCAGTTCGGCGATATCAGCCAAGTGCGCAAGGCGGAATTCATCGGCCAGATGCTCGTTCATCGCATCGATGACGCGTCGCAACTTGTAAGCCTGTAGTGCATTACTGCGTCGGGGAGCGCTGTGCAGATCGAGATAACGGCGTATCAGGTGAACGGTCAGCGCCTGAGCCAGGCTGTGTACGAACAACAGGCTGGGCTCAGGTTCCTCGATCAACTCCAGGCGCAACTGATCAAGCATGAAATTCACGCGCTCATCCCGGGCACCGGAGACATCGAGGAAAGTCACCGAAGCAGTGTGCTCGCCCCGAAGATCACGGGCAGCCTGGTCGATCAGTGGAAGGCCGAGGTAGAGATGCATCACTTCGAAGGTGTCACCCCCGATTGTCTGCCAGCGCATCTCGTAAGGCTCGCTTGTATTGGTGAGAAAGAAGTCGCCAGCCTGCACCTGGACGGCTGTCCATGTGCCACCGAGGGAGCGTTCTTCGACCCTGGCCGTTCCAGCCAGGACCAATACCAGCAGAGGCTCCACCACGGCAGGCACCAGGATCGGCTCGACGGTGCTCTGATGGCTGAACAACTGCACCACCACATCCGGCATCTGCGGGAGCCGCGGCACCACCTGCGGTGTTCCCGGCAGATGGCGTGGCATCGATTCGGCCGTGATGCGCTGTGCATCGAGCGGCGTCAGGTCTTCATAGTCGTGCGGATGCACTGGCGGCTCCATCGAAAAAGCTGGGGGCGGTATTAACGTTAGCGCAAAACTCCGACAGCTTCGGCAAGCCTGCGAAAGCTCAATCCAGCCCATTGCGAGACAGTGAAGCCGTCGATAACGACAGCGCCTCACGGGCGCTGAGCCGCTGAATATCTCGGTGGCTTGCAATGCAGGAGAGCACCATGACTGAGATCAACCACAGCATCCCCAACGAAGTCGAAGGCAAAGTCGCGCTGGTCACCGGCGCTGCCAGTGGCATCGGCAAGGCTATCGCACTGTTGCTGCATGCGCGCGGCGCCAAGGTCATCGCTGAAGACCGCAATCCCAGCGTCGAAGAACTCGCCCGCCCCGGGTTAGTGCCACTGGTGGCCGATATCACCGAAGACGGCGTCGCCGAGCGCGCAGTCGGATTGGCCGTCGAGACGTTCGGTCGGCTGGACATTCTGGTCAACAACGCCGGGATCATCATCAACAAGTTGGTCATCGACATGACCCGCGAAGACTGGGAGCGCATCCAGGCGGTCAACGCAACCGCGGCCTTCCTGCATTGCCGCGAAGCGGTCAAGGCGATGATGCCCAATAAATCGGGAGCGATAGTCAACATTGCCTCTTACGCAGCCTATTTCGCATTCCCAACCATTGCCGCTTACACCGCATCAAAAGGCGCACTGGCCCAGTTGACCCGCACGCTGGCGCTCGAGGTAATCGAGCATGGCATTCGAGTCAATGCCATCGGCGTCGGCGACGTGGTGACCAACATCCTCAACGACGTGGTTGACGACGGTCCCGGCTTCCTGGCCCGGCATGGCGAAGCCGCTCCCATTGGCCGTGCCGCGCAGCCTGAGGAAATCGCCGAAGTGGTGGCATTTCTCGCCTCGGACCGCGCGAGCTTCATCGTCGGTTCCGTGGTCATGGCCGACGGTGGCATGACTGTCACCGCTGGTTGATCGGGTGACCTGGCAGTCTGAGCACTGAAGCAATGAGCAGCCTGCGCAGGTCATGGTGACCAAGCATGCTGGTAAATCCGCTGAACTCGTGGTCAGGTCAACTGCAGACGGCTGGTCAAGTGGAGTGCGATGGCGCCATCAACCATTCACTCCCTCGCCCCGTCCCCTCCAGGCTATCCATCACATGCACGCTATACCCCGGCACATCCTTGGCGTGATGCTTGGCCTGCGAGGCCATTTCCGCCAACCGGCTGGCATCGAGATGTGCGCAGGCCTGTGGGTGTAGATGCACCACGCCGACCGACAGTGACAACAATGGGAATTCCTGGCGCGTGCCCTGGCGGTTGGGGGCGATGAAGCAGCCGGCTTCCAGGTGTTCGCTGCGGTAGAAACGTCGGCACTGACCCTGGAAGTCCTCCAGCAGTTGGTTCAAGCGCTTGCGCCAGTCGTCCGGGCCCAGCACCAGCAGGAAGTCATCGCCGCCAATGTGGCCGACGAAATCTCGGGACGGATCGATGCGATCATTCAGGCATTGCGCCAGGCACAACAGCACTTCATCGCCACGGCCGTAGCCGTAGATGTCGTTGAAGGGTTTGAAGCTGTCGATGTCCACGTAGCAGATCAGCGATTCGCGTTGCTGTTGCAGCAGGCGGGTCAGGCATTGCTGGATGGGTACGTTGCCCGGCAGCAGGGTCAGGGGGTTGGCGTAGCGCGCTTGCTGGATTTTCAGTTCGGTGATCAGCTTGAGCACGTCGATCACCCGGCCCAGGCCCAGGTAATTGCCATCGAGGGTGATGATAAAGTCTTCTTCGATGCGTTGCCGGGCGCGGCTGGTGATCAACCGGCTGACTTGCTGCAGCGACTGGCCCAGCTCGACGGCGAGGAAGTCGTCGCTCATCAGGCGGCTGATCGGTTTGCGGGCGAACAGGTCGGTGGCAAACGGCTTGAGCAGGGCATCCGAAAGCGAATGGCGATGGACGATACCGCAAGGCTGGCCTTGTTCATCCAGCACCGCCAGCGAGTTCAGGTTGGCCTGGCGACGGAAGGCTTCGAGCACGGTGGCGGTCGGGGTGTGGCGGGCCACCGCGGGCTGGTCGTTGAGCAGGGCACTCAGGTCGCTGCCGTCTTCGCCCAGCGCCACGGCGCTGCTGTCGCGCCTGGGCATCAAGGTGCGGGCATCGCGCGGTGGATGTTCCTGTGGCCGGCAGAGAAGATAGCCCTGGACCAGGTCGACGCCCATTTCGGTCAGTACCGCCAGTTCTTCCGGCAATTCGATGCCTTCGGCGATCACCTGTGCCCGCGAGGCGTTGGCAATTTGCAGGATCGAGCCAACGAACTCGCGCTTGAGGGCATCCAGGTGAATGCCGTCGATGAAATGTCGGTCGATCTTCACGTAGTCGGGACGTAGTTCGGACCACAGGCGCAAGCTGGAGTAACCCGCGCCCAGATCGTCCAGCGCAATGGAAAACCCCATGGCCCGGTAATGATGCAGGGCGGTGTGCAGCAGCTGGAAGTCGTCGGTGGGAGTCTGCTCGGTGAGCTCGATGACCACCTGGTTCGGTTTAATGCCGAAATCCTGCAGCAACTGCAAGGTGCGACCGGGCTGGTGGGCGGCTTCGAGCAAGGATTCCGGGGAGACGTTGAGGAACAGTTTGCCGGGTAGCTGTTGTTCGTTGAAGCGCCGGCACGCGCTCTGTCGGCAGGCGATTTCCAGTTCGCTGAGGCGACCCGCCTGGCGGGCGACGGAGAACAGGGCGACAGGGGAGTGCAACGGACTGTTGGAGGGGCCGCGGCTCAGGGCTTCGTAGCCCAGGATGCGTCGCTCGGAGAGGCTGATGATGGGTTGGAACAGGCTGTGCAAACCGCTTTGAGCCAGGATTGAACTCAAGGCACTCAGCTGTTCGGTTGTGGTCATGGCGATCTCTGGCGAAAAAAAAGGACCGGGCGTGCTCTTGGTTAAAAGAGGCGCTACCGGTCCGTTATTTCACGACAGAATGATGACTATTTGATGACGCTCCGGGGAGCGTCAGCATTAAATTGCCATCAGCTTAGTGCTTGGCTACCGCCGTATTGAGCTTCAAGTAATCCAGCAGGATGCGCCCGGTCTCGCTCAGGTAGGCGTCGTCTTCCGGCTTGGTCTTGTCGTCCTCGGCCGCGATAGCGTCTTCGTCTTCTTTCTTCAGCTCCTTGAGCGGCTCTTCGCCCTTGGCCTTGCGGCGGATATTCTCCATGGCAAGCTGCTTGGCTTCGATATCGGCGTGCTGGGCACGACGCTCGGCCTCATTGAGGCTGACGGTTTTTTCCGTCATCAGTTTTTGCGCCAGGGCCAGTTTGTCACGGATGAACACGAACTCCGCGTCCTTGGCCGTGCGTACGTCATGCTCGGACTTGAGCTGGGTGATGTACGGTTTGAACGGGTCGACCGCAGGCTTGATCGCCGCACGGATGGTGTCCCACGGCATGGCTTCGGGCAGGGCGCTTTCGCCGATTTCCTTGGTATCGATGATCGACGGGTAATCGATGTCCGGCAGTACGCCCTGATGCTGGGTGCTCTGTCCGGAAACCCGGTAGAACTTGGCCAGGGTCAGCTTGAGCTCACCATGGTTCAGCGGCTGGATGGTCTGCACGGTGCCTTTGCCGAAGGTCTGGCCGCCGATGATCAGTGCGCGGTGGTAGTCCTGCATGGCGCCAGCGAAAATTTCCGAAGCCGAGGCGGACAGGCGGTTGACCAGCAACGCCATCGGGCCTTTGTAGAAGGCGCCCGGGTTTTCATCTTCCAGGACGTCGACACGGCCATCGGCGTTACGCACGAGTACGGTCGGACCTTTGTCGATGAACAGGCTGGTCAGCTCGGTGGCTTCCTGCAAGGAGCCACCGCCGTTGTTGCGCAGGTCGATGACCACGCCGTCAACCTTGTCCTTTTGCAACTCGGTCAGCAGCTTCTTGACGTCGCGGGTGGTGCTCTTGTAATCCGGATCGCCGGCACGGAACGCCTTGAAGTCCAGGTAGAAAGCCGGGATCTCGATGACGCCGAGCTTGTAGTCCTTGCCATCCTGCTTGAGATTGAGCACCGACTTCTTCACCGCCTGGTCTTCGAGCTTAACCGCTTCGCGAGTGATCGGCACGATCTTGCTGGTCTGGTCGTTCGGTGCATTGCTGGCCGGAATCACTTCCAGGCGCACGATGGTGCCTTTGGGGCCGCGGATCAGCTTGACCACTTCGTCCAGGCGCCAGCCGACCACGTCTACCATCTCTTTGTTGCCCTGGGCAACGCCGATGATCTTGTCGGCCGGTGCGACTTGCTTGGTCTTGTCCGCCGGGCCCGCAGGCACCAGGCGCACGACCTTGACTTGATCGTTATCGCTCTGCAATACGGCGCCGATGCCCTCTAGGGACAGGCTCATGTTGATGTCGAAGTTTTCCGCGTTATCCGGCGACAGATAGTTGGTGTGCGGGTCGTAGGACATGGCGAAGGTGTTGATGTACGCCTGGAAGATGTCTTCCGCGCGGGTCTGGTCCAGGCGCGCCAGCTGGTTCTTGTAGCGCTTGGTCAGGGTTTCCTGGATTTGCTTGGAATCCTTGCCGGCGATCTTCTGCCGCAGCACTTCGTCCTTGACGCGTTTGCGCCACAGGTCGTCGAGTTCCGCGGTGGATTTGAGCCAAGGGGCATCCTTGCGGTCGATCAGCAAGGTTTCCTTGCTGGTGAAGTCGATCTTGTCGACGCCTTTGTTCAGCTCGGCAAGGGCAAAGTCCAGGCGCGATTTGACGCGGTCCAGGTAGCGCTTGTAGATGGTGAACCCGGCGTTGAGGTCGCCGCTCTTGAGGAAGTCGTCGAACTGGGTCTTCCACTTGTCGAATTCGGCGATGTCGCTGGCCATGAAGTAGCTGCGCGACGGGTCGAGCAATTTCAGGTAGCTGTCGTAGATGATCACCGAGCGCGCGTCATCGAGCGGCGGCTTGCTGTAGTGGTGGCGCTTGAGCAACTCCACGACGTTCAGACTGGCGATGACTTCGTCACGGTCGGGCTGAAGCTTGTCCCAGCTGTTGGCTGCGAAAGTATTGCCGGACATCGGCAGCAGGCCGATACCGATGAAAAGGGCGAGGGCAGTGCTGGGGAACAAACGCTTCATGTTGATTCGACGCGGGGACAATTGATAACGCATATTAGGCCGTCTTTGAAGTCGCCGGTTCCACATGGGCCGGTCGCATAATGCAAAAAGCCCGGTGCTACAAGCTTCGGGCTCAGTCCAGACTCACTATGGAGGCACTGTGAAAGCATTGCAAGGCGTTGACGGTCAAGTGGTGTGGGTTGAAGAGCCCAGTCCTGCGTGTGATGTAGGGCAAGTTCGTATTCGAGTGGCGGCAGCGGGTCTCAATCGTGCCGACTTGTTGCAGAAGGCCGGTCTTTATCCGCCACCGCCGGGTGCCAGCCAAGTGCTTGGTCTAGAGTGTTCGGGGGTGATCAGCGAGGTCGGGCCGGGGTCGTCCTGGCAGGTGGGCGATCGGGTTTGCGCCTTGCTGGCCGGGGGCGGGATGGCCCAGGAGGTGGTGGTCGACGGGCGGCACGTGTTGCCGGTTCCCGACGAAATGTCGTTGGCGGAAGCGGCCGCGTTGCCGGAAGTCTACGCAACCGTCTGGTTGAACTTGTTTCAGCTTGCGCAACTCAAGCCCGGTGAAAAAGTGCTGTTGCACGCCGGAGCGAGTGGAATCGGTTCAGCTGCCATTCAGCTGTGCAAGGCATTCGGCAATCCGTGCTGGGTCAGTGTCGGCTCTGCTGAGCGCCTGGCCTATTGCGAAGCGCTCGGCGCCCAGGGCGGTGTGGTGCGCACTGACGAACTGGACAGCCTGCGCGACTTGGGGCCATTCGACGTCGTCCTCGATCCGGTGGGCGGTAACTACGCAGCGCTGAACCTGAAACTGATGGCGACTGATGGCCGCTGGGTGCTGATCGGCCTGATGGGCGGCCGCGAGGCCACGCTCGACCTGGCGCAGGTGCTGGCCAAGCGTGTGCAGTTGCTGGGCTCGACCCTGCGCAGCCGCGATGATCAGTTCAAGGCGGATCTGTTCAGCGATCTGCGCATGCATGTCTGGCCACTGTTTGCGGATAAACGCTTGAGCCCGCAATTGGCCAAGGCTTTCCCGATCAAGGACGCCGAAGCGGCGTTTGCCGAGTTGGCGAGTAACAAGGTGGCGGGGAAGTTGGTGTTGGTGATTGACGAAAGCCTCCTCTGATACCGATCGTTCCTACGCTCTGCGTGGGAATGCCTCGTCGGACGCTCCGCGTTCGACTCTGGGACGCAGAGCGTCCCGGGCTGCATTCCCACGCGGAGCGTGGGAATGATCAGGGCGAGGTACTATTTCCAGGTGTGGATTGGCCAGCCGGCCTTTTGCGCCTGCTCAAGTAACACCGGGTCGGGGTTCACCACGTGCGGGTAATCGACCTTCAGCAACAACGGCAAATCATTGCGTGAGTCCGAGTAGAAACTCGCGCCTTCCAGGTTCTCCTCTTCGGCATCCAGCCACTCCAGCAACCGGGTGATCTTGCCTTCGCGGTAGGTCAGGGTGCCGACGGTCTTGCCGGTATAGGCCCCGTGTGCCACTTCCAGCTCGATACCCAGGATTTCATCGATGCCCAGGCGTTCGGCAATCGGCTTGACCAAATGGACGCCCGAGGCCGAGATCACCAGGATCCGATCGCCGGCCTTGCGGTGGGCGGCGATGGTTTTGGTGGCGTCGCTGAAGATGATCGGTTCGATAAAGTCTTCCACCCAAGGGCCGACCAAGTGCTCGACTTCTGCGGGAGTTCGGCCGATCAAGGGTTCCAGGCTGAAGGCCATGTAGTCCTCCATGGCCAGGTGCCCCCTGCCGTAGGCGTCCATCAATTCCTTGTCGCGACGCAGGAAGGATTCGCCGTCGACCCAGCCGAGGCGGACCATTTGTTCGCTCCACAACGAGGCGCAGTCGCCGTGGATCAGGGTTTCGTCCAGATCAAAAATTGCCAGGGCCATCAGTGCAGTTCTCTCTTCAACTTCAGCAAGGGCATCAGGCTACCTCACGCAGGGCCGTCGGATCGATGGAAAGCGCCAGGCGCTGACCATCGGGATGCAGGTCGGACGCCGAGCGGTTGAGCACATCCACCACCAGTTCCACGCCGCGGGCTTCGATCCGGTAGCGAATCACGTTGCCCAGCAGGCTGTGGCTGCGCACCTGGGCGTCGAGATCGCCGTCGAGACTCAGTTCGATGGCCTCCGGGCGAATGGCGATGCGGTGCTTGATCGGCCGTTGCAACAGCTTCGACGCGCTGTCGGCGTCCAGCAAATTGTAGTTGCCGATAAAACCGGCGGCGAAAACGTCCACCGGTGCGGTGTAAAGGGTTTCAGCGTCACCGCTTTGTACGATCTTTCCCTGATTCATCAGGAAAATGCGGTCGGACATCGTCAGCGCTTCTTCCTGATCGTGAGTGACGAAGATGGTGGTCAGGCCCAGTTCGCGCTGGATCTGACGGATTTGTTCGCGCAGGTGCTTGCGAATCCGCGCATCCAGGGCTGACAGCGGTTCGTCCAGCAGCAACAGCCTGGGCCGGGTTACCAGCGAACGGGCGAGGGCGACGCGCTGGCATTGGCCGCCGGACAACTGATGCGGATAACGGGCGGCAAAATCTTGCAGCTCCACCAGTTTCAATACTTCTGCGACACGCTTCTGGCTGTCGTCAGGGTTGACTTTCTGCATGCGCAAACCGAAGGCGACATTCTGCTCAACGGTCATGTTGGGGAACAGCGCGTAACTCTGGAACACCATGCCGATCCCGCGTTTTTGCGGGCTTAACGGCACGATATCGACGCCATCGAGCAGGATCTTGCCGCCATCGACCGATGTCAGCCCGGCGATGCAGCGCAGCAACGTGGACTTGCCGCAACCGGACGGGCCCAGCAGGGTTACGAACTCGCCTTTCTGGATTTCGCAGTTGATGTCGCTGAATACTGTGGTGCCCGAGTAGTTTTTCTGCAGATGTTGGACGCTGACATAGCTCATTCGCTTTTGTCCCTGTTCAAGATATTGGCAATCCAGGTCAAGACCAGCACAAAGAGGAAGTAGGAAATCACCAGCGCACTGGTGAAGTGACCGCTACTGTTGCGCATGTTGTTGAGATAAACCTGCAGGGTTTCGTAGCGAGTGCCGACGAGGATGTTGGCGAACACGAACTCACCGAACAGGAACGAGAACGACAGCAGCAGCGCCACCATCAAGCCTTTGCGCAGGTTCGGCAGCACCACCAGGAATGCAGCCTGGAAGGTGCTCGCGCCGAGCAACTGGGCGGCGTCCATCAGGTCGCGCAGGTTGATTGCTTGCAGGTTGTTGGTGATGGCGCGGTACATGAACGGCAGCGCTACGGTGAAATAACAGCCGATCAGGATCCATGGCGTGCCGACCATCGCAAACGGCCCGGAGCCATAGAGCTGCAAAAGCCCCACCGATGACACCACGGGCGGTACGGCAAAGGGTAGCAGGATCAGGATGTTCATCAGCGCATCGAGTTTGGGGAAGTGGTAATGCACCACGAACAGCAGCGGCAGGATCAGCACGACCGCCAGGATCAGCGCACCGACACAAACCAGCAGTGACTGGCCGAAAGCGCTCAGGAAGCGCGGATCGCTCCACAGCTGCGCATACCATTTGATACTGAAACCGCTGGGTAGAATGGTGGCCGACCAACTGCTGGAAATCGAATAGACAAAGGTGCCGATCAGCGGCAGCAGCATGATTGCAAACAGCAGGTAGACCACCACCCGATGGTAGATGCCGGCAGCCCCTAATTCAGCGCGAGACATGGTAGCTCCTCTTCAACAGCAGTTGATGGACGATGGTCACCAGGGTCATCAATGCCACCAGCACCACGGCCAGGGCACTGGCCAGGTTCGGGTCCAGGGAAATATCGCCCGACACCATCGCGGCGATCCGGATCGTCAGCACGTTGAAGTTGCCGGTAGTCAGGGCGTACACCGTGGCGTAGGCGCCGAGGGCGTTGGCCAGCAGGATCACGAAGGTGCCGAGCAGGGCCGGAGTCAGCACCGGCAGGCCGATGTGGCGCCAGAACTGCCAGCCGTTGGCACCGAGCAACGCGGCGGATTCGCGCCAGTCTTCGCGCAGCGCATCGAAGGCGGGGTACAGCAGCAACACGCCCAGGGGAATCTGGAAGTAGGTGTAGAGAATGATCAGCCCGGTTTTCGAGTACAGGTTGAAGTCCTGAATGATCCCGGCCTGCTTGAGCATGATGGTGAAGCTGCCGTTGAAGCCCAGCAAAATGATGAAGGCGAACGCCAACGGTACCCCGGAGAAGTTACTGGTCATGTTGGCAAAGGCATTGACGAAATTACGCAGCCTGGAGTCGACGCGGCGCAAGGAATAGGCGCCAAGTACGGCAATGATGATGCCGAACACGCTGGACCAGAAACTGATTTCGAGGCTGTACCGGATCGCCTGCAGGTAGAATTTCGAGTTGAAGATTTTGGTGAAATTGGCCAGGCCCCAGCCGAACTCTTCCGATTGCAGGCTGTTGATCATCACCCAGAACAGCGGCGCGAGTTGGAACACGAAGAAAAACAGCGCGAAAGGTATCAGGCAAAAGGCTGCCAGCCATTTGCCGCGGGTCATGGCGTTCACTTGAGTAGCTCCCGGCAGATCGGCTTGTCGTGGGGGACACCCAGTAATTCGCACACGGTGCCGCACAGTTCTGTTTGCTTGGGTGTGGCGCCGGCATTGAAACTGAAGGCGTCGCCGAGGACGAACAGCGGCACTTCACGCTCCTCGGGTAGCAAGCCGTTATGGGAGCGGTCACTGTTCATGCCGTGGTCAGCGGTCACCAGCACCTGATACCCGGCGTCGAGCCAGCCTTGCAGGTAGTCGGCGATGATGATGTCCGCCGAGCGCGCGCTGTTGCGGTATTGCGAGGTGTCGAGGCCGTGCTTGTGCCCGGCGTCGTCGATGTTCATCGGGTGCACCAGCAGGAAATTCGGTGCGTGGCGCAGGCGCAGGTTTTCGGCGTCGGCGAACAGGTGTGAGTCGGGGTAGTGGTCGTTCCAGTAGAAGTGCCCGTGCTGGATTGGCAGGCTTGGGTCGTCGGTATGGCGATCCCGGGCCGCCACGAACGGCGATCGGTTATACAGCTCACTGACCCAGTGATAGGCCGCGGCGGCGGTTTTCAGGCCGGCAGCGGTGGCGTAGTGATAAATGCTGCGCTGGTTGGACAGGCGCGAGACGTTGTTGTGAACGATGCCGCTGTCGATCGGCGTGACGCCGGTGAGGATGCATTCGTAGAGCGGTCGGGACAAGGACGGCAGCTCGCATTCCAGCTTGTAGAGTGCGGCGCGTCCTGCGCCGACGTAGGCCTGCAGGTGCCCCATGGCGTGACGGGCGACCTCGTAGTTGAGGCCGTCGAGCACGACAAGGATGACGTTGTGTTTCATGGGGGCAAAACTCCGTGGATGTTCTCCAAACCCGCAGGAGCCGGCTTGCTGGCGATTGGATAAACGCGATGCTCAAAGAGACCGCGTTGACTGTATCGCCAGCAAGCCGGCTCCTACGGATGAAGCATTACTTCATTTCAACAATGACTTCTTCGTTCCACTTCTGTGGCAGGGACTTGGAGGTCTTCTCCCACGCATCCGCATCCTTGATCGGCGTGACTTTCTTGTACTGCTCGTTCGGCAGCAGCTTGGCCTGGACCTCTGCTGGCAGGGTCAGGTGCTCGGCTCGGATCGGACGGGCGTTACCCTTGGCCAGGTTGATCTGGCCAGCGTCGCTGAAGATGTACTCGCGGGTCAGCTTGGCGGCGTTCGGGTTCTTGGCGTATTTGTTGATGATGGTGGTGTAGCCGGAAATCACCGAGCCATCGGACGGGATCAGCACCACGTAGTCATCCGGATTGGCCATCTTGGCCTTGTAACTCAGGCCGTTGAAGTCCCAGACCACGCCGACTTCGATCTCGCCTTTTTCCATGGCGCCGATGACCGGGTTGGACATCGACAGGCGACCTTGTTTAGCGAGGTCGGCAAATAGCGCCAGAGCCGGTTGCAGGTTTTTCTCGTCGCCACCGTTGGCATAGGCAGCCGCCAGAACGCCGTTGGCAGCCTGGGCGGCGGTGCTCACGTCACCGATCGATACCTTGTATTTGCCGGTTTTGAGGTCAGCCCACTTGGTCGGTACTTCGGAGCCGTGCAGCAGCTTCTTGTTGACGATAAAGGCGATGGTGCCGGTGTAGGCCAATGCCCAGTGACCGTCCTTGTCTTTAGCCCAGGTCGGGACCTGGTCCCAGGTGGATGGCTTGTAGGGCTGGGTAACGTTCTGTTTCACCGCGATCGGGCCAAAGGCTGCGCCCACATCGCCTATATCGGCACTGGCGTTGTCTTTCTCGGCGGCAAACTTGGCGATTTCCTGGGCCGAGCTCATGTCGGTGTCCATGTGCTTGAGGCCGTAGTTCTTCGCCAGGTCTTCCCAGGTGCCTTTCCAGTTGGCCCAGTCATCGGGCATGCCGACACTGTTGACGGCGCCTTCCGCTCTCGCAGCGGCTTCCAGGGTTTTCAAATCATCAGCCGCCATGGCGGCGGTGCACATGGCAATGGTCGAGCCTAACAGTGATGCCAGGAAAAGCTGTTTCATTCCGAAGCTCCTATGGGCGTTTTCAACGCTGCGATTGCGGTTGTGTTGGTCTAGGTCAGCAATACCTGAGCCAATCTAGGGTGACTCGATGACACTTTGATGTCGTTCGTCGCCCCGATGAACGTTTACTTGCCCGGTATTGGCGGGTGCCAGGTAAGCGTAGACCATGGGCGAAGGCCCATTGCGCAAGGACTTGGCCGATGTCTTGCACGCGATTGGGGTGACCGTCGGGCGGCTATGTCATCTCTCGGTCATCTGCATTGCCTACGCTTGCAGGATCTTTAAACAGCCGGTTATCTCGCCGGTTCTGCCCTGTAAGTGTGCTGGTCTAGTCCAGATAGGTAACGTTGATGCGCGATGAGGCAACAAAAGCGGTGACAGCCATTGGCCAGGTGCTTCAGGAGCAGATCGATCACGGGCTGCTGGCACCGGGGAGCAAGTTGCCAGCCGAACGCAAGCTCAGTGAGTTGTTTGGGACCACGCGCATAACCGTGCGCGAGGCCTTGCTGCAGCTCGAAGCCCAGGGTCAGATCTATCGCGAGGAGCGCCGGGGCTGGTTCGTGTCGCCACCGCGCCTGGCTTATAACCTGATGCAGCGCAGCCACTTTCACGCCATGGTCAGCGCCCAGGGGCGGGTGCCGTCCACCGAAGTCATTTCGGCGCGATTGCAGCCGGCATCGGCGGCGGTCTGCGCCTGGTTACAGTTGCCAGCATTGTCGAGCGTGATTCAGATCTGTCGTTCGCGGCGCATCGATGGGCGACTGGTGCTGTACGTGGAGCACTATCTCAATCCGCAGTATTTTCCTGGCATTCTGGATTTCGACCTGAATCAGTCGATCACCGAGCTGTATGCGCGGCACTACGACCTGCATTACGGGCGGGTGCGCTTCGAAATTGTGCCGACGGCGTTGTCGGCAGACGCAGCGGCCGCTTTGCGAGTGTCGGTGGGCAGTCCTGGACTGCGCATCGCCCGGGTCAATTACGATCAGCATGGGCGGCTGATCGATTGTGACCTGGAGTTTTGGCGCCACGATGCGATCCATGTGGGGGTCGATGTGGCTTGAACCTGACCGCCGCAGGCTCTGGCCCTTATCCGAAACGGTAGATGTCCATGCCCAGCGCGCCCAGGGTGAATCCCTGGTGGGCAATACTGAATGGGCCCCCGGCACCGCGGGCAAAGTACAACGGCAACAGATGTTCATCGCTGGGATGGTTACGCACCGCGTTCGGTGCTTGCCGGCGATAGTCGTGCAAGGCGGCTTCATCGTTGGCCGCCAGCTTGTCGATCATCCAGTCGCGAAATACCTTGGCCCAGGGTTGTACGCTCTCGGGGCCGGCATGCCAGTCCAGCTCTCGCAGGTTGTGAGTAATGCTGCCGGAACCGATCAACAGCACGCCCTGTTCACGCAAGCCGCTCAGGGCCTTGCCAACGCGGGCCTGTAGCGCGGGACCGCCTCGGGTAGGCAGTGAAACCTGAACAATCGGGATATCGGCCTGCGGATACATCAACGACAGCGGCACCCAGACACCATGATCGAACGGTCGAGTGCTGTCGATGCGGGCAGGAAGGGCGTTGGCCTGCAACAGATTGACCACCTGTGCGGCCAGGTCGGGGTTGCCGGGGGCCGGGTATTGCACCTCGAACAGGGCCCGTGGAAAACCGCCAAAGTCATGCCAGGTGTCCGGCTGCGGGTTGCCGCCGACCAGCAGTTCATCGCTTTCCCAATGCGCAGAGACAATCACGATCGCGTCTGGCCTGGGCATCTCTGTCGCCAGGCGAGCGAGGGCCGGCCCACTGGCGCCAGGTTCCAGGGCCAGCATTGGCGAACCATGGGATATGTAGAGGCTGGGGAACATGGATGAGCTCCTGAGAGTTAAGATAGAGCCATCTTCTGTCAGATCATTGATCTAAATCTAATATAAGTTTTAGGGTGTTTTGATCGAATTTTGGGGTTATTTATGCAGCCGGAGTTTTGGCACAAAAAATGGAAATCGAATCAGATCGGTTTTCACTTGCCGCAAGTGAACCCGTATCTCCAGCGATTCTGGCCGGCGCTGGGCCTGGAAGAGGGCGCTCGCGTACTGGTGCCGTTATGCGGCAAGAGCCTGGACCTGCTGTGGCTGGCGCAGCGAGGCCATGAGGTGCTGGGGATCGAACTGTCGGAAAAGGCTGTCGAGGATTTCTTCAGCGAGCATCAATTTGATCCAGCAGTGGATGAACAAGGACCTTTCAAGGTATATCGCGCAGGTTCCATCGAGCTGTGGTGTGGCGATTTCTTCGATCTGACGCCAGGCGATGTCGCCGACTGCTCGGCCGTCTATGATCGAGCCGCATTGATTGCGTTGCCCGCGCCAATGCGTGAGCGCTATGCAGCTCATTTGACGCGGATCCTGCCCAAGGGCTCCAACGGGTTGTTGATTACCCTGGACTACGACCAGGCGCAAATGGAGGGGCCGCCTTTTGCCGTGCTCGATGAAGAAGTGCAGCGGTTGTTCGGTGCTTCGTGGACGCTGAAGACCCTCGAAGACCAGGATGTGTTGAGCGAGAGCGGCAAATTTCTGGAGGCAGGCGTTACGCGGCTTGAAGAGCGGGTGTATCGGGTTTCCAGCCGATAGGTTGTAGCCGCCAGTGCCGGCCCCTTCGCGGGCAAGCCCGCTCCCACATTAGACCTCATTCATCTTGATAACTCGGCCAACTGTGGGAGCGGGCTTGCCCGCGAAGGGGCCCTGATGAGCGCCGTATAAATCAGCAGGCAAAAAAAGGCCCGCATCATTGCGGGCCTTCTTGTTTATATCGCCAGCGTTCAGCCGCGACGACGCGCCAGTGCGTCGATACGCTCTTCCAGCGGCGGGTGGCTCATGAACATGCGGGCGAAGCCCTGTTTGATGCCACCGTTGATGCCGAAGGCATTCAGGGTGTCAGGCATATGCACCGGCAGGCCCTGTTCCGCGCGCAGGCGTTGCAGTGCGCCAATCATCGCGTTGGTACCGGCCAGGCGTGCACCGGCTTCGTCCGCGCGGAATTCGCGCTTGCGCGAGAACCACATGACGATGGCACTGGCCAGGATACCCAGGACCAGTTCGGCGAAAATGGTGGCTATGTAGTAGGCAATGCCCTGGCCTTCTTCGTTCTTGAAGATCACCTTGTCGACAAAGTTGCCGATGATCCGTGCGAAGAACATCACGAAGGTGTTCACTACGCCCTGGATCAAGGCCAGGGTCACCATGTCGCCATTGGCCACGTGGCCGATTTCGTGGGCCAGGACGGCTTTCACTTCATCCGGCGAGAAACGCTCCAGCAGGCCCTGGCTGACCGCGACCAGTGCGTCGTTCTTGTTCCAGCCGGTGGCAAACGCGTTCGCCTCATAGGCCGGGAAGATCCCGACTTCCGGCATCTTGATCCCGGCTTCGCGGGACAGTTGCTCGACCGTTTGCAGCAGCCATTGCTCGTGACGCGTGCGTGGCTGGCTGATGATTTGGGTGCTGGTGCTCATCTTCGCCATCCACTTGGAGATGAACAGCGAGAACAGGGAACCGGCGAAACCGAAGACCGCACAGAAAATCAGCAGCTGATTGAGGTTGAGATCAACCCCATTGGCCGCCATGAACCCGTTGAAGCCGAAAAGGCTCAGGGTGATGCTGGCAATCAGCACGACCGCCAGGTTAGTGGCCAAGAACAGCAGGATGCGCATCATGGTTGTAGAAATCTCCTCAAGCTAAAGATGTAGCGTACTGCGGGGTATATAAGGTGCCGCAACGGGGTATTCAACCGAGTGACTATTTCAAACTGTGTCCTACAGCAACAGCGTAGCTGTTTGCAGGGCATTTCCGACAAGGGATGGCAAAGAGATTTGCCAGCCAACCGGCAACAAAGTGCCCGTCGTTGCTCGATGTGACCAGGCAATGGGGCAGTGCACGGGCATCGGGAGTGAGGTCACGGGTAGGGCGCGAGCATATGTTGCAGAATGAATCACCGTGCGATGTTTCTGGTATCGCACGGTGACTGGCTGCTTACTGGCGATAGGATTTGAGGAAATTGCCAATGCGTCCGATGGCCATGTCCAGGTCATCGACGCGCGGCAGGGTCACGACGCGGAAGTGGTCGGGCCATGGCCAGTTGAACGCCGTGCCTTGCACCACCAGCAGCTTCTCCGAGAGCAGCAGGTCGAGGACGAATTTTTCGTCGTTGTGGATCGGGCAGACCTTCGGGTCGATCCGCGGGAACGCATACAGTGCGCCCATCGGTTTGACGCAGCTCACACCGGGAATGTCGTTGAGCAGTTCCCAAGTGCGGTTACGCTGCTCCAGCAGGCGCCCCGACGGCAGCACCAGGTCGTTGATGCTTTGATAGCCACCCAGTGCGGTCTGGATCGCGTGCTGGCTCGGCACGTTGGCGCACAGGCGCATGTTAGCCAGCATGTCGATGCCTTCGATGTAGCTCTGGGCGTGGTGTTTCGGTCCGGAAATGGCGATCCAGCCGGAACGGAAACCCGCCACTCGATAGGACTTGGACAGGCCGTTGAAGGTCAGGCACAACAGGTCCGGCGCCAAAGACGCGGTGCAGATGTGCACGGCATCGTCGTACAGGATCTTGTCGTAGATTTCGTCGGAAAACACCACCAGGTTGTGCTGGCGGGCCAGCTCCAGCATGCCCAGCAGGACTTCTTTGGAGTACACCGCACCGGTCGGGTTGTTCGGGTTGATGATCACCAGTGCCTTGGTGTTTGGGGTGATCTTGGCCTTGATGTCCGCCAGGTCCGGCCACCAGTTGGCTTGCTCGTCGCACAGGTAATGCACCGGGTTGCCGCCCGAGAGGCTTACCGCGGCGGTCCACAACGGGTAGTCGGGCGCCGGTACCAGCACTTCGTCGCCGTTGTTGAGCAGGGCCTGCATCGACATCACGATCAGCTCGGAAACGCCGTTGCCCAGGTAGATGTCTTCAATGCCGACGCCTTCCACCTGTTTTTGCTGGTAGTACTGCATCACGGCCTTGCGCGCGCTGAACAGGCCCTTGGAGTCGCTGTAGCCCTGGGCGGTGGGCAGATTGCGGATCACGTCCTGGAGGATTTCATCCGGCGCTTCGAAACCAAAGGGCGCCGGGTTGCCGATGTTCAGCTTGAGGATGCGATGGCCTTCCTCTTCCAGGCGTTTGGCGTGCTTGAGCACTGGGCCGCGAATGTCGTAGCAGACGTTGGCGAGCTTGTTCGATTTGCTGACCTGCATGGCGATGTGTTCCCGAAAATGAACGATCCAGGCGGTGTGTGGACAACCGTGCTGGGAATCCTGCGTAATCACACAGGCCTGACGCCTTGAGAGGCAGCACCCATAAATCCGTTTGAATGCGCGTGGCCTGGCTGCCAGACTGGCGTTTGACGAGGCGCAATCATACGTGCCGCCCGATCCGTGGAAAAGGTACAGATCGGGCTTTTTCAGTTGCTGAGGTGTGATGATGGAAAAGTTGGAAAAAACCCTGGAAGAATGGAAAGCCATGCTCGATCCGGAACAGTACAACGTTTGCCGCCTCAAGGGCACCGAACGCCCGTTTTCCGGCAAGTACAACGGCACCAAGACCGACGGTATCTACCACTGCATCTGCTGTAGCGAGCCGTTGTTCGATTCCAGCACCAAGTTCGATTCCGGCTGCGGCTGGCCAAGCTTTTATGCGCCGATCGGCAATAGCGCCATGACCGAGATTCGTGATGTCAGCCACGGCATGATCCGCACCGAAGTGGTCTGCGCCAAATGTGACGCGCACCTGGGCCACGTATTCCCGGATGGCCCGCCGCCAACCGGCCTGCGCTACTGCATCAACTCTGTGTGCCTGGACCTGGTACCCCGCTCGTAACGCGAACCCTGTAGGAGCTGCCGCAGGCTGCGATCTTTTGATCTTTGTTTTTTCTCTCTATCGCGAAAGATCAAGATCAAAAGATCGCAGCCTGCGGCAGCTCCTACAGGGATTGAGTGTGGATTGAGGGGCAGGTGGGATTTATTAGATTGCACACAATTCAATTGCTCGCTATGTTTGTCGCATCACCCCTTTTCGAGTGCCTCGATCATGAGCGACAACCTCCTGAGCATCCCTTGCACCACCATCAAGGGCGAACAAAAAACCTTGGCGGATTTCGCCGGCAAGGCGGTATTGGTGGTCAACACCGCCAGCAAATGCGGTTTCACCCCGCAATACAAAGGCCTTGAGGAACTGTGGCAGACCTACAAGGATCAAGGCCTGGTGGTGCTTGGCTTCCCCTGCAATCAATTCGGCAAGCAGGAACCGGGCAACGAAGGGGCGATCAGCGAGTTCTGCGAGCTGAACTACGGTGTCAGTTTCCCGCTGTTCAAAAAGATTGAAGTCAATGGCGACGGCGCCCATCCCTTGTTTGTGCAGTTGAAAAAGCGTGCACCGGGTGTGCTCGGTTCCCAAGGTATCAAGTGGAATTTCACCAAATTCCTGATCGGCAAGGACGGCCAGCTGGTCAAGCGCTTCGCACCAGCGACCAAGCCGCAGGACTTGAGCGGTGAGATCGAAGCACTGCTCAAATGAACAGCTTGTCCGTCGACTCGCTGAGCCTCGACAGCCAGCTCTGCTTCAAACTGTATGCGGCGTCCCGCGCGGTCATTCGCGCCTACAAGCCGATGCTCGATCAGTTGGGCCTGACTTATCCGCAGTACCTGGCGATGCTGGTGTTGTGGGAATGGCAGGCGGTTGCCCCGGAGCAGCCGACGGTCAAGGCGCTGGGTGAGCGCCTGGCGTTGGACTCCGGTACGCTGACGCCCCTGCTCAAGCGTCTTGAACAGTTGCAACTGGTTCAGCGTCAGCGCTCGGCGCGCGATGAGCGCGAGGTACACCTGAGCTTGTCGCCCAAGGGCACCGCACTGCGTGATCAGGTCGGGCCGCTCAAGGCCCGCCTGTTATGCGACAGCGGTGTGGATCTGGATCGGCTGAATGACCTGCGCGACGGCCTTGACCACTTGCTGGGGCAAATCAAGGCGTTGTCGTAGCTGGTATCCAAACGTCCAGCAGGGCGGCAAGCTCTTCCCGGCGGAAAGGTTTGGCCAGGTAGTCGCTCATGCCCGCCGCACGGCAGCGTTCGCGTTCTTCGGACATGGCGTTGGCGGTCAGGGCGACGATGGGCAGTTGCGGCCACCGACCACTGCGACGGATTTGCCGACTGGCTTCATAGCCGTCCATGACCGGCATATTGCAATCCATCAGCACCAGATCGAAGTCGCGGCCTTCCAATTGATCCAGCGCCTCGGCTCCGTGCGCGGCGACAATCACGTCGCAACCGAGTTTACCCAGCATGCCCTTGGCCACCAGTTGGTTGACCGGGTTGTCCTCCACCAGCAGCACTCGCGCACGTCGCTGCGGGACGTGGCTATCGACGCGGGTATCGATGGGGGTGTCGGTTTGCGCCAGCAAGATTCGTCGCAAAGTCTGATACAGCGCATTGCGTGCCAGTGGGCGCGCCTGCTGCTGCAGGGGGGCGAGGGCGCTGACTTGTTCGCTGGGCATGAAGCTGCCGTAAGCGGTCACCAGCAGGATGGGCGCACCGACGGTAGGGCGCAGGTTGAACAGGCACTCGGGGCAGTCGGTGATCAGAACATCGGGGTTCAGGCCGAGCAATGGATCATCGATCGACCGTTGCTGATAATCGAGCCCCCACCCGGGCAATACACGGCTCAGCAGTTCCGCCAGACCGCTGCTGGCGGCGGTAATCGCGATGACCTTGCCCTGCAGGGGAGCCGGGGCCAGTGCCCGGGTGTGACTGGGCAGGGGCAGTTGCGCGCAGAACTGGCTGCCGAAACCGGGTTCAGAACTGATGGTTAGCCGGCCTTGCATGGCTTCACACAAGTTGTGGGTCAGGGCCAAACCCAACCCGGTGCCGCCAAATTGTCGGGTGATCCCGGCCCCGGCCTGGGTGAAGGGCTTGAAGATCTTCACCTGAGCATCCCGGGGGATGCCAATGCCGGTGTCGCAGACTTCGATGCTGACGCCATCCTGGTAGGTCGACAGACGCACATCGACCCGGCCAAAACGGGTGAACTTGAGCGCATTGGACAGCAGATTACTGACGATCTGCCGGACCCGTGTCGGATCGCCGAGCACCAGCGCAGGAAAGTCCGGATCGATCAGGCAGGTCAGTTCGACACTCGGCGCGGCGTTCTGCGACAGCAGGTTGGCCGTGTCTTCGACCAGCGAACCAAGGTCGAACGGGATGTGCTCGAGTTCGAGCTGGCCGGCATCGAATTTCGACAGGTCGAGAATATCGTTGAGCAACTCCACCAGCACTTTGCCCGAGTCATGGGCGATGGCCAGCTGTTGCTGTTGCTCGGCAGACAGCGGGCCGTCCAGCGACAGCGCGATCATGCCCAGCAGGCCATTGAGGGGCGTGCGAATTTCGTGGCTCATGTTGGCCAGGAACACGGAACGCGCTTCGGCCATGTCCAGGGCGGTACTGCGCGCGACTTCCAGCTCCTGGTTGGACTGACTGAGCCGGGCGTTGATGGTCTTGAGTTCGGTGGTGCGTGCCGAAACGATGTTTTCCAGCTGGCCAAGATAGTCGGTCAGACGGTTTTCGGCGTTGCGTCGCTGCTGGATTTCGGTGGCGATGTTTTCGAATTGCTGGTTGGCGACTTTCACCAGTACGCCGATTTCATCGTTGGCATGCCCCGCCGGACATTCCAGGGAGGTCGGCTCCGCGCTGCGCGGATCGCGGCCACTGAGTTCGCGGATGACCCGCACCAACGGCTTGGTCAGCATCACGTAGAACAGTGCCAGCAGGATACCGCTCAGGAGCAGGCTGCGGGCGAAACCATTGATCAGGGTTACCTCGGCCCGCCGCAGGAATCGGTAGCCGAACGAGTAAGTGTCGACGTCCAATTGCAGGGTACCCAGGGATTCGTTGGGCAAATGATCCAGGTACAGGCGGTCTTCGAACTGCCGGTTGGCCCCGAACAGAAGGTCACTCAAGACCCGATAGTCGCTTTGCAGGCCTGGACGCTTGACCTTGGCCAGGATACTGCCGTTGTTGTCTGTCAGTTTCGCTCCGACGATCGCAGGTGAGCGCAACAGGCCCAAGGTCAGTTCCTGGGCGAGTTCGGCGTCGATGTTGTAGGCGATGCGCGAGGCGGGGTTGTGACTGATTTCGAGTAAAGACAGGATTTCGCGGTTGATGGAGGCGTCTTCACTGGCATAATCGATGCCTATTTGCAGCACGCTGAGCAGCATACCCAGAACAAAACCGACCAGCACGGTGAGCCGCGCTTGTTTGTAAGACAGCCGGTTGGTGAACTTGATGTCCATGGGGTGTTGAATCACTTCCGTTTTCCTTCGCTGCTCAAGCATAGTCGATCATGCAGGGTGATCCCGCGAGCCCCGCTACAGGGCGGTTGACCGTTCATCGAACGCTGTATTTCGTTGCTGTATCGACATCATTACTGTGAACGTGCCCGAGGAGAAGACGTGGATTCCCGATTAAATGCTTTTCTTGAACGTGCCGATGCCGTTCTGGCCCGTATCGAACCGTTGTTGCCCACCCCTCGGCAAGCCATCGACTGGACCCATTGCCTGGCTGCGCGCTGGCAGCGTGAGGGGCGCAGCGGTTTTCTGCTGCCGCTGCAGGTCAGCCTGGACATGCGTCTGAGCGACCTCATCGGCGTCGACCGCCAGGTGGAGCAACTGGGACGAAATACCCGCCAGTTCCTCGATGGCATGCCGGCCAACCACGCCCTGCTCTGGGGTTCGCGTGGCACTGGCAAATCGTCGCTGGTGCGCGCCTTGCTGGCTGAGCACGCCGAGGCTGGTCTGCGCCTTATCGAAATCGAGCGTGATCACCTGGCGGACTTACCGCGGGTGGTCGAGCAGCTCGCCAAGCTACCGCAGCGTTTCGTATTGTTCTGCGATGACCTGTCGTTCGAGTCAGGCGAGGGCGATTATCGCGTGCTCAAAAGCGTTCTCGACGGTTCGCTCGAACAGGCACCGGACAACGTGTTGCTGTACGCCACCTCCAACCGTCGACACCTGGTGCCGGAAAAGGAAAGCGATAACGAAAACTGGAAACGGGTCGATGGTGAATTGCACCCCAGCGAGGCAGTGGAAGACAAGATCGCCCTGTCGGATCGCTTCGGGTTGTGGCTATCGTTCTATCCGTTCACCCAGGAGCACTTCCTCGATGTGGTCGAACACTGGATCGGTCAATTGGCCGACAGGGCAGGCCTGCCGTGGCAACGCACCGAAGAGCTGGACATCCTTGCGGTGCGCTGGGCCACGGGCCGGGGCAATCGCAACGGACGTTGCGCGTATCAATTTGCCCGCTATTGGGTGGGGCTGAAACTGTTGGAGCACAAGGCATGATCGATTTACAAAAGAGCGGCCAGGGCCTCGAGGGCTACGGCATGCTGCACGCGCAGCTGGAGTCCTTGCTGGCGGATGAGCGTGATTTCATTGCCAACGCCGCTCAGTTTTCCGCGTTCCTGTTCAATCAACTCGAGGGCTTGAACTGGGCCGGGTTCTACCTCAATCGTGATGGGGAGCTGGTGCTGGGGCCGTTCCAGGGGCAAATCGCCTGCGTGCGGATTCCGTTCGGCCGGGGCGTGTGCGGGACGGCGGCGGCGACCTTGCAAACCCAGCGAGTCGAAGACGTGCACGCGTTTGCCGGGCATATCGCCTGCGACAGTGCGTCGAACAGCGAACTGGTCGTGCCCTTGGTCAAGGACGGTCGCCTGATCGGCGTGCTCGATCTCGACAGCCCCCAACTGGCGCGTTTCACCGCGCAGGATCAAGCGGGCATCGAGCAATTGGCCGCTATTTTCCTGCGCCTGACCGACTGCTGATCACGCTCTCAAGCCTGCCTTGACCAGCAGGCTTGGCGCATCCACTGCATCGACCTGTTGTGGGTCGAGGAAGCGCCGGGCGTACTGCAGATAAATCTGCGCGTTGATGAACAGTTCGAACAACTGTGGGTCGATGTGGGCATCCCGGCACATGTTGGCCATGATGCCCAGCGCTTCACTCAGGGTCTTGGCTTTCTTGTAGGGGCGGTCGGCGGCGGTCAGCGCCTCGAAGATATCGGCAATCGCCATCATCCGCGCCGGCAGGCTCATCTGCTCACGCTTCAAGCGTTTCGGATAACCCGTGCCGTCCATTTTTTCGTGGTGACCGCCGGCGATCTCCGCTACGTTGCCCAGATGCTCGGGGAAGGGCAGGTGGTTGAGCATCAGAATCGTCTGCACCATGTGGTGGTTGATGATGTAGCGCTCTTCGCGTGTCAGGGTGCCTCGGGTAATGCTCAAGTTGTAGAGTTCGCCGCGGTTGTACTTGTAATGCGGGACATCGAGCTTGAAACCCCAGGGATTATCCTCGGCAATCACTTCGGCTTCGGCGCGTTCGAACAGATGCTCGGGCCGGTCCGCCAGCAACGTCTCGCAGACGGGCAGCGTCGGTGCGGGCGTGCGTGCCTGGCGCTGGTTCTCCTCCCAGGAAACTCCCAGGCGGTCATCCAGGGTCCGCGTCCAGGTGCGTTGACCGATACTGCGCAGGCGTTGCAGATCGGCTTCGGCCATGGTCTCGCCGCCGAGGTTGCAGCGGGCGATGAAGGCGAAATCGTCATCGAGTTCCGCCAAAGTGGCATCGCGCTGTTGCGCCAGGGGCTGCTCATCGCCACCTTGGGCAATGGCTTGCCAATAGTTGATCCAGGCATCGCGCTTGAGCACTTCGAAGCGGGTGCGTATTTCGTGGATGCGGTCGTTCAGGGTTTCGAGCTTGGTGGCTTTGTCGACGACGTATTCCGGGGTTGTCACTTTGCCGCAGTCGTGCAGCCAGGCGGCTATGTGCAGCGCCTCCCACTCATCGTCCGTAGGCTGGTAGCCGCTGAAAGCCGGGTCCTGGCTGGCTGCTGCGGCCTGGGCGAGCATCAACGTCAGCGCCGGAACTCGTTGGCAATGGCCACCGGTATAGGGGCTCTTGGCATCTATCGCGCCGGCCAGCAGCTTGATGAAGGCGTCCAGCAGCTTTTTTTGCCGGTCCTGCAAGCGATGGCTTTCAATACTCACAGCGGCGGCACCGGACACCGCCTGCAGGAATGCAATGCGGTCGGGACGCAGTTTGTCCAGGTCGCTCTGGTTGCCGCTGTCGGCCAGCAGAAACACCAACAGGCCGACGGTTTCGTTGTGACGATTGTGCAAGCGGATGCCGATCAGGTGAACGCGGGGACAGGCCATTGCCAGCAGGACTTTTTGGAGATCCCCCGCCTGTTCGAAGCCCAGGTGGGTGACAACGTTGTCGGCTGTCGACAGCTGCTGCAGCCAGGCGGGGCTGTCTGTGTCCTTGAATGCGTGTGCGCGAAGGTCGAATGAAGACAGGGCGTGTGCGGTGTCGTTGATCACCAGGCCCTTGGGTTCCATGAGGTCGCCATCCCCTTCGCGCAGGTAGATCAGGCCAGCCTGGGCCCGGCCGATCCTTACCGTTTCAAACAGCACCCGCTCCAGCAATGGGGCAAACCGGGTCTCGGCGCTCAGGCTGTCTGTGATCTGGAAAAAGCTTGCCAGGGTATCTTTCATACGCTCCATGGAAAGGCTTAGCTGGTCGACCTCAAGTACCGGAGAGCGGCGTGTGGCCGGAAAGTTGAAATCGAAACTGCGAATGGCATCCGCTTCCTGCACGAGGGAGCGCAGGGGCTTGACCAGGATCCTGGACGTCAGCCAACCCAGTGGTACGCACAGCAGCAGGGTCGCCAGGGTAATCAGTGCGCCTTGCCAGCGCATGCGGTAGGCATCGACGAGCAGTTCATCTTCAGGTATCAGCATTGCCAGTTGCAGCCCCTGGGGGCCGCCTTCCTGCATGCGGCTACGCGCAACAATCCATTGACGGCTCATGGCAGTCAGGCGATTACCCGGCGCAGGTGTACTGAGTAGCGCCTGCAGGGCGGGACTGAGGTCGGCGGCCTTGCTCAGGTGGGCGGTTTGATCGTCAACGATCAGGCGACGGCTGTCGGGATAAGCGATGGCATTGCCTTGCGCGTCGCACAGCACGATCTCGGTAGCGGGCGTCACCACATGTTTGGCCAGTGTGGCCGAAAGCTCGGCCAGGGTCAGGTCGGCAGCGAGTACGGCATGCTCGCCGCTGCGCCGTGCCAGGGTGGTACCGACATTGTGGGTCGAGAAAAAAACGTAGGGTTCGGTGGTGATCTGGTCAGCGTTTTGGCTGGCGCTGATAAACCAGGCGCGGCCACGCGGATCGTAGGTTTCTTCAGGGTTGTCCTGACGGCTGACGAGCGTCAGGTCCCGATCAAAAAACAAGGATTGCGAATGCACCTGGCCGCTGCTGTTTCGCTCGATACTCCAGACCTGGTAGGCCGCGGTATCCGGGGCCTTGAGTAACGCCTTCTGATCTGGGGTGCGCAGCGGGCGAACCATGAAGAAGTCACCGGTGTCGTACCCCACGTACAGCGAAGCCAGGTCGGGGTTGTCCTGGAGTGACTGACTGAAGGGCAGTAGCAACGCCAGGCGCTGCTGCAGATCGAGCGCCTGGGTGGCAGGGGTATGCGTCAACAGGCTCAGCAGGTGCCGAATCGGTTCATAGGTGGCGTGCAGGTCCAGGCGCACGTCCTGCTCAATTCGACTGAACAGTTTTTCACTGCTCGACAGAATGATTTGCGTGGTTTGCTGATAGTTGAAAATGCCCAGCACGATCCCGGTCAGCAACAGCAGGCAAGTGAACATCACGCTGATATGAACGTGCAGGGGAAAACGGCGTTGATCCGGACGCAGTGGGCTGGGCATGCAGGTCACTCCGTGATGGTTAACACACTGCTCCGCGTCCAAGCATAGTTAAGGCTCGCTCACTGTGCAGGGGGCGTTTTGCTCGATTTGTTGCAGCAATGCCTGCTCCAGTTCGAGCAAGGCGCGCTCTACGGCGTCGCAGCATTCGCTTACTTTCTCGGGGGAGAAGGGGGCATGGCCGGCAGCCTCGAGCGCCTCGCAGCTGTCGATCAACCGAGTGGCCTGGACGATTCGGGCGGCGCCCTTGATTCTATGGGCAATGTCGAGAAATGCCTGTGGTTCCTGTGTGCCTGACAGCGCTTGCAGGCCCTGTCGATCCAGGCGGCTACTGCTCAGCAGTTCGGTCAGCAGGCGCAGGTTTAACGTCGGATTGCCACCCGTCAACACATGCAAGCCTTGCTGGCTGAAGGCTGGTGCGGCGCCCGCGGGCTGGATGCCCTTGACCCATTGACCCAGGGCGGCCAGGGACAGTGGCTTGAACAGGCAGTCGTCCATCCCGGCCTGTTTGCAACGTTGAATCTCTTCCGGTTGAGCATTGGCGGTAAAGCCCAAGAGGGTGCAGCGCGGCAATTGTGCATGCTGTTCATGTCGACGAATGGCTTTGGCCAGTTCGTATCCGTTCATGACCGGCATGTTGCAATCGGCGATCACCAGGTCAAATGTGTCGGATTTCCATGCGTCCAAGCCAGCCTGGCCATCTGCCGCGACGCTGAATCGGTGGCCCAGAAACTCCAGCTGCTGGCACATCAGCAAACGATTGGCCGCGTGGTCGTCGACCACCAGCACATTCAATGGGACCGTGGCGCAGTGGATGGTGGGCTCAGCTATTTGCTCCCGTGATTGGCGAGGCAGTGTGGGTAACGGCAATGAAATCCTCACCCGGGTACCGACGCAAGGCTGGCTGCTCAACTGCAGGCTGCCGTTCATCATCTCACACAGGCTGCGGCTGATTACCAGGCCAAGCCCGGCACCCCCCCTGGCCGACTGAGCTGCATTTCCGGCCTGGGCGAAAGGTTCGAACAGGCGTTGTTGATCCTCATGGCTGATTCCCGGGCCAGTGTCTTCGACCAGCAGCAGCATTTGAACCTGGTTGGGTTCTTCGGTCAGGTGCAGTGCGACAATAATCCTGACCTGGCCGTGCTCGGTAAACTTGATGGCATTGCTGACCAGGTTCGACAACACCTGCTTGAAGCGCAGGGGATCGAGCAACACGTCGATCGTCGGGTTGGCCGGATTGAATTCCAATTGCAATTCGAGTCCCTTCTGTCGCGCCAGTCCATCGAAAATACGCGCCACCGACGCCACGAGTTCCTCTGGATTGACCCGTTCCGGGTTCAGGCTCAGGTGTCCGGACTCGATGCGGGCAATATCGAGGATGTCCCCGATCAGTTCCAGCAGGTCCCTCGCCGAGTGGTAGGCCACATCAATGGCGGGACGATCCGGGTGCTGGAGTTCGATGCGTTTGAGCGTCAGTTCGAGCATGCCGATGACGGCATTCATCGGGGTGCGAATTTCATGACTCATGGTTGCCAGGAACGTACTCTTGGCCCGGTTCGCTTCGTCGGCACGTTCCTTGGCACAACGCAGGTCATCGAGCAATTGCCGCCGTTCGCTGATGTCGATCCAGCCACCAATGATGCCCTGGACCTCACCGCTTGAGTCACGGTACGGGAGAATCCAGTGATAGATCGTCAACCGGCGGTCGCCAATGTGCAGCGCACGGTCAAGGATCATGGGCGTGCCCTCGGTCACGACACGCTGGTAGTCGACCTGGTACTCCCGAGCTTCGAAAGCGTTGCCCAGGGTGCCCTGGATCACGCTTTTGCCGATCACGTCTTCGCGTTTGGTATTGAAGGTTCGCAGGTAACTGTCATTGCAACTTTGCAGCAGTCCTTGACGATCACGTACATAAATTGGATGAGGCGTGCCATTGACCAATGAACCCATGAATTCCAATTGATCGTTCAGCGCTCGCTCGGCCGCCCTGCGTTGATTGATCTGGCGCCGCATGTAGGCGTTCCAGGTCACGGAGATCAACAACAGTAACCCCGCGCCGATGACGATCTGATAGAAGAGCCGTTGATAATTGCGCCAGGTACTTTGCGAGGAAGCCGAATAGCCGCGCCAACGGTTATTGATGACGCCCAGTTCCTGTGGCGCGATGCTCAACAGTGCCTTGTTGAGGATGTCATTGAGTTCCTTGGCATCGCGCCCGGTTGCCAGGGAGAACGCCGCCTGCCGGGTGCCGATGGTGGTGCTGATTTGCAGATCGGTTTCGAACAGTTGCGAGGCGATGAAGTAATTGGCGATCACCAACGAATTCACTGCGCCTTCCACCCGGCCTTCGGCGAGCATTTCTACGGCACTGAAGGTGTCCGGGGTCTTGATCAACCGGATCTGCGGGAACTCGCGGCGCAGATACTCGACCAGGGGATTGCCTCGGGCAATTGCCAGGCTCTTGCCCTTGAGCTGGGCAAGGTTCGCCGGACTGTCGTGCGCCTTGCGTGTCAACAGGACGTAGGAGTTCTGCAGGTAGGGACGGGTAAAGTTCAGCAAGTTATCCCGTTTCGCGCTGGGGAGCAGCGCGGCGATCAGGTCGGCCTGACCGGTCTTGATCAGCTCGATCATGTCGCTGTCGCTGCGGCTGCGCTGAATATCGAAGCGCAGGCCGGTACGCAACCTGATCAACTCGAGCAGATCAGCGGCAATTCCGCGAAAGTTGCCGGCACTGTCAAAAAAAGTCAGTGGCGCATAGGCCTCATTGACGACCACCCGGACCACCGGATGTTGCGCCAGCCAGTGCTCCTCATTGTAACTGAGCTCCAGTTTCTGGTCGGTGAGCAGGATATCGCTCCCGGCGCTCCAGCGCTTGGCGATGTTTTCCCGTTCGCTGGCGGGGATAGCCTTGAGCGTCGTGTTGATGATGTCGAGCAGTTGTGGATTGGTCTTGTGCACCGCAAAGCTGAAACCATGGGCTTCGTGCTTGCCGAAACTGGCCATGCGAATGTTGTTCAGATAGCCCTTGTTAATCATGTAGTGGGTTGAAACGGTGTCACCGAGAAAAACATCGGCCTGGCCGAAAGCAACGGCATTGATCGCGTTCTGGTAGGAGGGGTAGGACGTGATGATTGCCTTCGGATACAGGGCCTTTACCTCCTCCAGGGGCAAGTAGTGATAAAGCATGCTCAGCCGCAACCCGGACAGCCCATCATTGAGCGTGCGGGTTTCGCCTTCACGTGTCACCAGGACCGGTTGATCTACCGCATAGGGCCTGGAAAGCGCGATGTGGTCATTGCTCGCCTCGAATCCGTTGGCGGTGCCCAGCAGGTCTACCTCGCCGTTTTCGAGTGCTTCGATTGCAGCTCCCCGGGAGTTGAAGCGCCGGACCTTGATGGGCAGGTCAAGGACCTTGCCAAGAATGCCCGCGTAGTCCGCAGTAAAACCTTCGTAGTCATGACCGCTGCTGGTCAGGTCGAAGGGGGGATAGTCGGGTGCTGAAGTACCCAGGATCAGTTCCTGTTTACCTCGGGCCCAATGTCGCTGTGATTGATCCAGCTCGACTTTCAGGTGCAGGGGGGCTGAACGACTGAGCAAGGTGAGTTGCTCAGAGGCCTGGGCGGCGTGCAGCGGGGTGTACAGGCACAAGCTTGTGATCATGATCAGCAGATAGTCCTTCAAGCGACTGGGCATCCTGTGCCTCACACTAACGAGTTACGTTTTGCCATCTCGATGAGTTCAACCAGTGATTTGGCCTTGAGTTTTTGCATGAGTCGTTTTTTATAAGTGCTGACCGTTTTGTTGCTGAGGAACATGCCCTTGGCGATTTCCTTGTTATTGCGACCTTGTGCAAAAAGTTGCATGACCATGAGCTCCCTGTCATTGACTGACTTGAACAGTTCGAGTTCTGCGCACCGCGCTTCGTCACCACGGGTAGGGTTCAAGGCTTCACTGGGAAAATAGTTATAACCTGACAGTACCGCTTTAATGGCGCTCACCAGTTCGCTCAGTTCTTCCTGTTTACAAACATATCCCGAGGCGCCGGATTGCATGCAGCGTATGCCGAACAGTGTCGGGCATTGCGCGGTCAATATCAGGATTCTCGGGGGTGTATGCATGGCGTTGAAACGGGTCAGCACTTCAAGGCCATCCAGTTTGGGAATGCTGATGTCGAGAATGACCAGGTCGGGCATGCATTCACGCACCATCTGCATGGCATCGACACCATTATCGGTTTCACCGACGACTTTGAAGCCCTCGTGCTCAAGCAACATGCGAACGGCAAGGCGGATGACAGGGTGATCGTCGACGATAAAAACGGAGTTCATAATCAAATCCCATGCGAGCTCAGATAAAGCGCGCACCTTAGCTCAGATAGTTGAGGTGCCGTATGAACTGACGGGTCCGTCATGGCAATATAGGAAAGTTCCTACACGCGAAAAAGAAATAACTTACGTGTCAACTGGTTTTTGGTGCGGTTGGCGCAATTAGTGTTGCTGTTTAATTATGGCGATCAGACGAAAATTTGCAGGTCACAGATTTTTCATCTGCGCCTGTTCGAAGGGTTATGGAATAAGTTTCAATAGGTGTCTCAGTTCGCATTGTTTCAAAGGTTTTATCAAGCAGCCAAGTAATGGCAATCCATTGAGGAATGCCATCCTTTCAAGTTCGCTCAGTTCGGTAGATGTCAGGCTACTTAAAAGTATTGCCTGCTTGATCATTCCCTGATGACTGGCAATTTTTATCAGGTCAATACCGGATACTTCGGGTAGGCACTGATCGCATAACAAAATATCGAACGGCTGTTCTGCCCTGAGCATGTGTTGCAATGCGCCCGTGGCACAGTCACTGGTGGTTAAATGAATGAAGCCGTAACTCTCAAGCAGGCATTGAGTAGCCTTGAGCTGAAATGGGTGATCTTCCACCAGCATGATGCGCAGACTGTCGTCCATCATATTATTCACGCTTCTTCTATCGGAACCGATAGGCGTGATTGTTTCCTGTCAAAACCGCACGTTCGATCAGTGCACTCGACAGATGCTGTAGGGGAATTCGGTATTCATTGAAAGTTTTTTGACCTTCAGGACTGAACGGCCATTACCGGAGGGGTAATAGCCGATCGATCAATAGTTGTCAGTGGCTGGAGCGTCCCGTCATTTCGAGAGCCATATGGCTGGCGTAACTATCGGTCATGCCAGCGATGAAATCGATCATGCGCAGGAACGAGTTGTGCAGTGGGCCGTTCGGATCGGGCGCATTGTTGCCCAGCAGGTCGAGGACCCGTCGGCTTTTGAAGGACGGCGTTCGACCATTGTGTTGCTCCAGTGCGGCACCGCAGAAAGCGTTGAGCAGAATTTCCAGGGTGGTGTAGGCACCGATTTCGTGCAGCGTCTTGCGTTTGTCCTGGAAGATTTTCTGCCGAGCCATGTCCTTTGCATTGAGGACGCAGCGTTTGGCCGGACCGTGCATATGCTCCACCAGGTCGCCAGGCAGGGAGCCGGCCAACAGTGCATCCTGTTGCTCGACAAAGGCGCGGGCCGCTGCGTTGGTCAGGTGCTCGATGGCCTTGCCCCGCAGGATCGCCAGTTTGCGTCGCCGCGAATCGTTCGGGCCAAGCAGGCGATAGGTTTGCGGTAAATCGTCGCCCACCAGATCCAGTAACAGGGACTCGACTTCGGCGTACTCCAGTAACTCCATTTCCAGGCCGTCTTCGAGGTCGATCAACGCATAGCAGATGTCATCCGCAGCTTCCATCAGGTACACCAACGGGTGGCGTGCCCAGCGCTGCTCTTCAAGCTGCGGCAGGCCCAGTTTTTGCGCGATCTGCTCGAGCAGCGGCAGCTCGCTACAGGCAATTTAGCAACCAAACTGAAAAGTTGCTATCTAGTTGATTTATATGGATAAAATTTTAAATTAAAGGGTTTTCTTTCAAAGTGCTGCACCACATGCATGGGCTGCGTCAGCGGTAGGGAACCTTTCGAGCTCTGAGTAGAACGTAGCTTCAAGTAATGAGGCTTCTTGATAAGGATAGACATGCCAAGGGGCAGCAATGGCACCTTAGGTCTATAGGGTCGATGAACACGAGATGCGTGTTAGGTCGCCTATAGCAACACAACCCCCCCCCAGAAAGGGTGCTCTGCAGAATTTCATCTTTCGGGTCGAGCACAAAGCGGCCAAATGGGTGGCTAATCGACATCAGTGCAGAAATCATATAGGGTTTAATTTTTGAGAGTTTTCTCGCCTAGTAATGGAGTACTGCATGTTTAAAAGCAAATCAAGCATATTGGAAGTCTTGAGTATTGAATTGCATTCAATTAGCACGCGTCGAAAATTATCAAGAAATCAGAAGGTCATGTAGGTATGGCAGTTACTCCAGCTTACCTTAATTGGCTGCAAGATACTGGTGTCGCACTGAAAACAAAGGACGGTGCTCCTGTAAAAGTATTTGAGCTAATACACGAGCCGGATCAGGCTATATTGTCAGAGTGGGCTAAACACTTCAGGAGCCAGTACTGTAGTGATTTGGATATTGACTTTCTAAGAGAATTCACAGGAAAAACTAGAGCCGAGTATTTGAATGATTTAAAGTTTCCAACAAAAACAGGAGGGTTTGGACCCGGTACTAGATCAGGTGACTTCGCTGAAATACTGGTTTCGGATTATCTTGAATTTATTTCAGGGTATTGGGTTCCTAGAACGAGGTACGATAGAAAAACTATCAGAAATGAATCTACTAAGGGCTCTGATGTCCTCGGATTCAAAATGCTGTCACCAACCGATTCTCCTGATGATTGCTTGGCTATGTATGAAGTTAAGGCTCAGCTTTCCGGAAAAAAAGCCAATGAGAGATTGCAGGTGGCGATAGATGACTCCGGTAAAGATAATGTTAGGAAGGCAGAGTCACTAAATGCCATAAGGCAGCGGTTTTATGAGGCTGGAAGCATTCAAGATGCACAAAAAATAGGTCGATTTCAAAATCCAGTTGATAGGCCTTATAAAGATGTTTATGGGGCAGTTGCTCTTTACGAAGATGGAATATATGAACCGTTAGAGGCTTCTAGCTCAGATGCAACTGGCCATCCTAGTAAGAATTCGCTAGCTCTTATTATCATAAAGGGCAAAGATTTTATGGAGCTTGTTCATAGCCTATATAAGCGAGCAGCCGATGAAGCCTGAAAGAGCGTCGCGTGTTTTGCTGGGTGTGACTCGTTCAAAAGCTAAAATGTACGAGTATAATGTTCCGCCCGAACATCACATTGATATTAATAGTGATCCTTCAAAGTTGCTGATACTCTCCATCGCCACTCTTGGCGAGGTATGCTTAGCCGTTAATGCTACAGATACACCAGCCGAGCGGTTAGCTGAGTTGAAAGCCGACCTGCAATTTTCCGCTCAGTTCTTCGATTCATACCTCCAATCAAAACTAGATGTTGAAATCGATCCTTATTTGATTTTGCTGGCGTCGGCATCGTACTACTTATGTGATTTGCCCGGTAGCTCAACTGTTTTAATAAGAAAGTTATCACCGGATTGCCCCTATCTGGAGGCGTCGCATTTAGAAGACCTGTTGCACTGGTTGTTGGTAGGCGATTTTTCCATTTATTTTACTGATGCTAGAGAGAAGTACAGGTCTAGTATTATTGGGATTTCGCAGAAGCTTTCGGCTTATTACAGTACTGGAGATGGCGTCTCCGGTGTTGAGATGGAGTTGGTTGCTCTTAGAGATAAAGCTTATGATATAGGTTCAGATAGAGAGCTATTATTTGCAGATGTGATTTGTGCAATAGTTAAGTTCAGGCTAAAAAACTCCTCTTGGATTTTGTTACCTCGGTTCTCCGGCTTGCCAAAAGAAAGTTGGAGTGGCTACCTTGCTAAAGACGATGCGATAAAAGAGCTATGGCCCTCCCAGCGTTTGCTGGGGGAGGAAGGGGTGCTTAAGGACTCGTCAGCAGTAATTCAGATGCCTACCAGTGCAGGAAAAACAAAGTCAATCGAACTAATTATCCGCAGTGCATTTCTATCGGCGAGAGCAAATCTGGTAATTGTGGTCGCTCCATTCAAAGCACTTTGTCAAGAAATTAGGAGTGATCTTTCCAGAAGCTTTGACGGTGAAGTCGTCAGTATTGATGGTGTATCCGATGTCCCGCAGATGGATTTTTCTGAATTTGATCTTGATGGCTTTTTAGATCTTGATTTTAGCTCATTAGAAACGGACAGCATATTAGTTCTCACTCCCGAAAAATTGATGTATATACTGCGTCAAACTCCAGAGCTGGCAGAGCAGATCGGGGTTGTTATTTATGATGAGGGTCATCAATTTGACAGCGGCCCTAGAGGTGTTACTTATGAGCTTTTGCTTTCATCTCTAAAGTCTTTAATCCCTAAAGATGCCCAGACTATACTTATATCTGCAGTTATTAACAACTCGCATGCTATAGGCAGTTGGCTTAATGGCGATGACGGAATAAATGCCAATGGTGCAAGCATACTTTCAACGTATAGAACAGTGGCGTTTGCAAGTTGGAAAGACTCACTGGGTAGACTTGAATTTGTAGAGCAAAATAACACTGATGAAAAAACCTTTTTTGTTCCGAGAGTAATTGAGAAATATCAGCTTTCACTCAATTCAAGAGAGCGAGCTGATAGATTTTTTCCGGACAAGGCTGATGGAAAGAGCATTGCGATATACCTAGGTTTGAAATTGGTGCCTAATGGTAGCGTAGCAATATTTTGCGGTGTAAAAGCAGCTGTCTTAACCCTTGCGAAAGTGGCAGTTGATATTTACTTGAGGAGTCTACCAATTCCAAAGCCAAGTGAATATTCAGATAAGGTTGAGGTAGAGAAATTACTGAACCTACACAAAGTTCATTTAGGTAAGGATAGTGAAACGACAAAATGTTCTGCCTTAGGTATTTACTCTCACAGCAGTAATACACCGCAAGGGTTGAGAGTTGCGATAGAATATGCGATGCAGAAGAGTCTGATAAAATTTGTTATTTGCACTTCTACTCTCGCACAAGGCGTTAATCTCCCAATAAGGTATCTGCTGATAACGAGTATTTATCAAGCGGGTAAGCCTATAAAGGTTAGGGATTTTCATAACCTAATCGGTAGAGCTGGTCGTTCTGGTATGTATACCGAAGGTAGTATAATTTTTGCCGACCCTGATATTTTTGATATGAAGTCCTCTGATAAGGGGCGTTGGAAATGGGCTGAATTCAAGAGGGTTCTTAATTTTGAGAATTCGGAGCCATGTACTAGTAGCATATTGAATATATTGGAACCTTTTAAAAGTGTTGATGGGAAGCATTCCTTTACTCTTGATCCGATAGAGTACTTGGAAAGATACCTTGATTCCCCATCTGAGTTAGTTAAGCAATTGGTAGATGCGGCTAATTTTGGCAGTCATTTAAAATTCACTGTCGAAAGTGTTCTCGACCAATCCGAGCAAAAAGCTAATATCATCGCCTCGATAGAAGGTTATTTATTGGCTCACTGGGATGATACTAAGGAGGCTTTTGGAGAAAACGGTGCGGTCCATCTGGCTCAACAAACCTTGGCTTATAATCTTAGCAGCGAAATAGATAAAAAGACGATACTCTCTGTATTTGATTTGATTGCAAAAAACATTGAAAAAAAATGTCCATTAGAAGTTGAGCGGCGAGCATTTGGCAAGACGCTCTTTGGTTTAACTCAAGCCCAAGAAATAAAGGACTGGCTAACATCTAATATTCATTTGCTCGAGCGATGTACCAGTGAATCTGAGGCTTTAGATCTCTTGTGGCCTTTTGTTTATTCGCAATCGAATAGCAAAAGTATTCGTAAGATTGAGTCAAGTGATAATTTGAGGTCTTTAGTGTCGGAGTGGATAAAAGGCATCCCTTACCATGAGTTAAGAACGCACTTAGTAAAAGCAGGATCTAAACTTATTTGGGGGAGCAAAAGGCGAGAACTTTCAAATGAGCATGTCATCGAGGCTTGCGAGTCTGGAGTTGCGTACGATGGGACTTTGCTTTTGGGCTCTGTGATTGAATTATTAAAGTTAATAAAGCCAGACGTCAATCAGCAGCTAATAGATAATCTATCGAACTTACAGAAAAAGCTCCGGTATGGACTACCCTCCGTAGATGCTATTCAGTTGTACGAAATGGGTGTCACGGATCGTCATGTTTCTCAGGTTTTATCGAATGCTCTAGTTCAGTCCAACGACTCAATCAATATTCGAATTAAAAACTCTGAAGAGATTTTGATCAACTGTGTAAAGGATTTCCCATTGTACTATCAGGATTTTATAGAAAGGACTCTTTCTAGCTGATTATTCTATTCACAATCAACAAGGCAAAAATATGTCAGGCACGCTAGTGCCTGATGCTAGCCTTGCCGCTTTACTTTGTGAACATAAAAAGAAGGAAATATGCGGTCCTAGTTTCTGGGTAAAGCCAAACTTAGCGGTATGGAACCTCTCTAGATGCGATTAGGGTGTCGTCATCAGGTAGCGATTTTTCTTGGTGGTGAATGGACAAAGCGAGGTACATCATTGCCGTTTTGGACATCTTGAATAGGTCCATGATCTGCTGCTCAAGGTCTTCGATTGATATGGCTTCGCCATACGACTGGAGCCGCTTTTTTTCCTCTATAAACTCAACCAGTTCTTTGTGTTCTCCGCTCTCAGGATCCAACTCTCTCAGCTTTATTTTAGCTGCCTTTAGTGTGTTTTCCGGGTTGTAAGGTCTCTGGGATAGTTCATATCCGAATGAGTCAACTATTTTCAGCGATTTATGCTCAAGAGCATTCCGTATTTTATTTACAACGTTTGCTCTTGGGTAGTTAACATCGGCTAGGAAAAGGTTAGCGTTAGGGTCTTTATTGGTAGTGCTATTTTTTTCGCCAGTATCATGTATGTCTTGGCTCAGAAAATAAAGTGCTCTCAAATATGGGTTTTTGACTTCACTTAACCAAATAGCGGGTTTCTGGTTAGAAGAAAATATGCTGTTTATGTTGACTTTGTGTTCGGGTATTTCACTTTCTGAGACTTTAAAGAATTTATAGATGAAGTAAGCGATTTTGTCTTGTATGGAGTAAAGGCAGCGAAGAGCTGTTCTGTAGTGATTGGTCTTTAAGTCGTAGAAGGTCGAATCGTAGCTTTCGACCTGTAAGGTTGTCGAATTATACATGTGCTCAGTTTCGATTGGGATTTGTAAGGCGGTATGTAATAGATATCTAGCATATTTATAGGTGTCTTTTATCTCTTCAAAGTGAGAGTGGTATGCAAGCTCTTCACTGGGGAGTAATAAGTGATTTATTTTTCCACTAAATGAAGGTAAGTAAAGACAATCTTCGTATGCGTATTCCTCTGTGATGACATTGTTTGTGAAATTCAGGAATAGTTTATTCTTCCCCACCCAGTCAAGGTATGATTTATGCTTTCTGTTCATAAAGTTTTCTTTGTAAGTGTCTGAGTGGTCGGAATCTAGATATTGAGGGTATTGGGCTTCAAACCATTTGCAGTAATGATTGAGGCGGTGATTTAGCTGCTCAAATAAGTCCTGTTCTCCCTGAGTGCTCACGCTTTCTGACAGTTTTGCTTTTTTAGAAAGCCTATATGATTGTTTGTAAAAGAAGAATCTTGAGTTTTCATCATATATGCTCTCGCTGGCTTCTATCAGGCATCGGGCCTTGGTGGTGAGGCCGAAAGCATTTTTTTCATCAATAGCCAAATCATAAAATTCTAAGGCTTCAAGATGCCGATGTTGCTCGCTCAGATAATTTGCAAGATTTATACTTATTTTTGAGCGTAGGTGTGCAGTGCTAAAGTGGGCAAGTCCTTTACGGCTCTCAAAGCTATAGTATTTATCTTTCTGACTGCTCAGTTCATGTAAGGCTTTTCGCAAATAATAGATTGCTCTTTTTATGTGGGGCGAACTCCACTCGTCCGCGATTATAGCTCTGTATGCTGAGTAGTATCCCGTGCCGACTGTGTAATAAAGTTGAGCTGTCAGAAATTTAGTTTCACCTTTCTTTTTTTGGACTATCTGGCAGTAGTTTATGAGATTGGTGCTTGAGGTTTCTATCAGTAAATCCATTTTTTGACTGATTTTATCTATTTCTTGATTGTTGAGAGCTTTATCAGTCATGTATTTTTACCTGCGAAGATCTGGGGAGTTTTCGATATTCAAACTATATCTCGTCCTGAAGGCTTGGGTAAAGTAGTGTGCTGGATGTGGCGTTAATTTTTAGTGTTTCGGGATGCTAGCTTGGCTTCAATCATTAGCTCTTAATAACTGTTTAGTGCGTGTGCATGTTTGTGTGGATTTTTATTGAAAATATCTATGTCTGAGCTATATTTATATGCTTTGCTTATGTGTTGAAGGTAGTGATATGGCTAGTATGAGTTGGGATAAGCTGCTGAATAATACCCGTCTTGGCGGTCGGCCTCCAAAATCTGAGCTAGGTCGTTCGCCTTTCCACTCAGATCATGACAAGGTTATCTTCTCTGGGGCTTTTAGACGCCTTGCAAGAAAAACGCAGGTTCATCCACTTGCCACTAATGACCACGTTCATAATCGCCTCACGCACAGCTTAGAAGTCGCTTGTGTTGGTCGGACGCTTGGTGTGAGGGTAGGCCAAGAGCTTCTGAATGAACGCCTTATCCCTGAGCAGCATTCAGCTTCTGATATTGGTGATATCGTCCAAACCGCTTGTCTCGCTCATGATATTGGCAACCCGCCCTTTGGGCACACAGGTGAAGAGGCTATACGTCACTGGTTCTCCAATGATGTCGGGGCAAAGATAATTGAGCGGCTTCCATTCAATGAAGCTGCTGACTTGCGTAGGTTTGAAGGTAATGCCCAAGGGTTTAGGGTTTTAACTACCTCAGAGTATCATCCCTATGAAGGGGGAATGCGTCTGACCTATGCGTCACTTGGAGCTTTTATTAAGTATCCTTGGTTGGCAGGGGATGCTCTGAACATGCAAAGGCCGATTCAGAATAAATACGGTATTTACTGCTCTGAGTTAGGTTTGTTTAGTGAAGTGGCTGATGCTACTGGTTTGTTAAAGCTGGGGGATGGTTGGCGGTGTCGCCATCCACTGGCTAATTTGATGGAAGTCTCTGATGACTTCTGCTATGCCATTCTTGATTTAGAGGATGGTGTAGAGATGGGTATCCTTGACTGGGATAAAGTCTTTGAAATTTTATGCCTTGTCCTTAGCGACTACCAGAAGGATCAGCTTGTCAAAGAAATTCAAGGCATGAAAGTTGGCCGTAGGCTCTCTATGGTTCGTGGGAAAGTTATTTCAGCTTTTGTAGATGCTGGAGCGACGGCCTTCATGAATAACCATAATGAAATTATGACAGGCAAGGTGTTAGGTATCTTAGACCTTTGCGATAAGAACGTGCGTGAATGTGTATCAGCCGCCAAGGGGCTTGCTCGTGATGAAATTTTCCAACATCCCCGTAAGGTTGAGCTAGAGATTGGTGCATACAGCACCATTTCGACTTTGCTGAATGTGAGCTGCTCGGCTGCCTTGGATTACGTCAGAAAAGGTGGTGCTGATGACTCAAAGACCAGAAGGGTGGTTGACCTCCTTGGACTAGACCTCGCCCCGCTCGATAATTCCAGCGGTCTGTCTAAGGAGTACGGAATCATTATGCAGGTGCTCGACTATGTGAGTGGCATGACCGATAACTATGCGATGCATCTTGCACGACAGTTTAATGGGATGGGCATTGATAGATAGTAATTGAACCGGCACGAATAACGTCCACAATGATTTTCATCCATTGATATGATTTGCGTATGGTCCTGTCCTTGCGATTAATATTCATAAGGTCAAGTCTTAACGATGTATGATTTATGCGTGTTTCCGTGGTAACTAAACAGTTATTGGTTTTGTGCGATTTTTAAATGAGGTGGATTTTACTATCGCTACCTTTGTGATAGCATTCTGCCTTGATGTTGATAGGTTGGTGCATGTAATTAAACTGAATGGATAAGAAAAAAATGGATAAGATATTAGGAATTTTATTGGCGTCGTTGATTACCGTTTACTCTTTCGCTGTATCAGCGGAAACCTTTGAGCATGTCGAGCTTGATAAGGATAGAAGAAGCGTTGAGTACTCTGGTCCTATCAATAAAACAATCAACGCTATTAAAGAGCGGAAATGGCTGGGTCAAACCAAGGATATGAATGGTGGGGTTGTATTCACCCCTTATGTGAATCCCCAGTTTGGTAAGAATAATACTGAATCCGGTGGTGCCATCATGGTGACTGCTACATTCTATCTATATGACCAACCTGTCAAAGAGGCATTGATGGTTGCACGTCAAAGTCAGATTCCCGGTTTTGTAGAGTTTTATGGCTACGATTCAAGAGAGCTTCAAATGCACATAAGAATGATTGATGGTGACACGTTCCAATCTTTCGCAAGTGATACGCAATATCGCTCTCCTGAAAAGCTGAATACTTACAAGAAGGTTGAGTACTTCAATAAGAGTCAATATAAAAGCCAATTGAAAACCCCAGAAGAAAGTGGGACTTGGTATTAGTTAATTTAAATAAAAAAGGCTATTCCGGTAGTTTTTTAAGGGTTGAATTGAGGGGGGCAGATGAAAAAAAATATCAGCTTGGCGTTTGCAGTAGTGCTAGCCACTACGTCTATGGTTGTTAGTGCGGAAGTTTTTAATCATGTTGATTTGGACAAGGATAGACGAAGTGTTGAGTACTCTGGCCCTATCAATAAGACGATCAACGCTATTAAAGAACGTAAATGGCTAGGTCAAACCAAGGACATGGATGGTGGGGTTGTATTCACCCCTTATGTGAACCCCCAGTTTGGTAAGAATAATACTGAATCCGGTGGTGCCATTATGGTGACTGCTACATTCTATCTATATGACGAACCAGTCAAAGAAGCGTTGATGGTTGCACGTCAAAGTCAAATTCCCGGTTTTGTTGAATTTTATGGCTACGATTCCAGAGAGCTTCAAATGCATGTAAGAGTGATTGATGGTGATACGTTCCAATCTTTCGCAAGTGATACGCAATATCGGTCTCCTGAAAAGCTGAACACTTATAAGAAGGTTGAACAGTTTAATAAAAGCAGCTACAAAAGTGAAATGAAAAGTGCGAGTGATAGCGGAATGGTTTTCTAGGTTTAATAGTAATTAAGAAAGGCTATTGATATGGCTTTTGCAAAAAATAATAGGCCGGAGAGGGATAGGGAAAAAATGGATAATATTAAAAGCTTTGTGCTTGCATCGTTGATTGCCGCTTTTTCGTTCGCAGCATCAGCGGAAACCTTTGAACACGTCGAGCTTGATAAAGACAGAAGAAGCGTTGAGTATTCTGGTCCTATCAATAAGACAATCAATGCTATTAAAGAACGTAAATGGCTAGGTCAAACCAAGGACATGGATGGTGGGGTTGTATTCACCCCTTATGTGAACCCCCAGTTTGGTAAGAATAATACTGAATCCGGTGGTGCCATCATGGTAACTGCTACATTCTATCTATATGACCAGCCAGTCAAAGAAGCGTTGATGGTTGCACGTCAAAGTGAAATCCCCGGTTTTGTTGAGTTTTATGGCTACGATTCAAGAGAACTTCAAATGCACATAAGAATGATTGACGGTGACACATTCCAATCTTTCGCAAGCGATACGCAATATCGCTCTCCTGAAATGCTGAATACTTACAAAAAAGTCGAAAGCTTTAGTAAGAGTAATTATAAGAGCGAATTGAAGTCTGCGTTAGATGATGGCACTGTTTTTTGAAAGGGTATAAGCGATAATAAAAAATATATCAGTGTTTTTGTTGGTTTTAGGTCAGTGAAGATACAGTTGGATACATTGCTATCATTGTTAGTGATTATCAGGCCAGCCTTTCAAGCTGGCCTGTTTTATATCGTTTCTACTTTGAGCTTTCTGTCGTGAGTATATATTTAATTTTATTTTGTTAGTGCGTTTTCCACTAAAAAGGCCACTTACGTGGCCTTGTGTATCACAAGTCAGCTTTTAGTTTTTCAAATTCATTTTTTATTTCGCCAAGAATTAACTTGCGTCCCGCGTTAGCTTTGGAGTTCCCGATAATGGCAGAGATGGAAACATTATTCAAAATATAAATTTCCGCAGCAGTAGTGGCGAGCATGCCCAAAAACACTCATTCAACTGTTAGTTTACTTCGATTTTCACCCGTCGCTCACGTCATTGTCTACACCCAGCAGACGCCATATCGCCCCCCCACAGCCCCGGGTAGATCTTACCCAAATCGCTTCCATTACTTTCACCGCATGGTAAATTAAATACAAATAACAACCAAAAAATCATGTATATGGACTAATCACAATGGATGCTTATTGGAATAGAACAAAATTCTATATTGGACAACCAAAGAGTTTTCCTAAGGATTGATTATGTTATGCAAGGTTCCGTCAGTGGTGGGGCGTTATGTAGATCATAAATTTTTATTTATAAACAAAAAGGAGCCTAGGCTCCTTTTTTATAGATTATTAAAATGTTCTAAACTTTTATTTCTTTTTATTTTAAAATAGCAAATTCCACCAACAAAAACGGCGAATGATAGTGACCCTGTTGTTATTGTTGACGATTGAATCAATGAGTACGATTTAGCGAGAGAACTAGCACCGAACGCCATGAAACTCGTTTTAATTTGAATTAACATAACCAAACCTATTGCTATTTGAAATATTAATGCTGGGTAATTGCTATAATCCTTTTTTATTTCTTTGGCCCAATCTTTAACAAATAAAAAATTGGTGACTAATGACATTATTGGGACCATATACATAATAAATATTAATAAACCTGTAGCAATCTGTTTTGCTGTAAATTCAGATGTTTTTGTTTCTAATAAAGTATAATTTTTCTCACCTTCTTTCTTTTCTCCACTCAATTCATTTTTTGAAAACGCAACAATATCATCGCCTTCGACACCTATATATAAAGGTTTATCGTCGATTTCTATATCATGTACCGTCTTCATAGCAAAAAGCTTACCAGTTTCAATGTCTTTAAGATCATATTGATACAAGGTGTAGCCATCTGCAACTTGTCCATTTATTTGTTTATTTTGTGTATAGTGTTTATGGCCGTATTTTCCGTTATGCCTGTCAACATTACGAGTTACACCGTCTTTAATGTTGTGAGCTTTTTTGTTTCTAGTTTCACATTTATATATTTTAAACATGACTTTCTACTTTTTAGGATTTCAGCATTTTTTTTAGCTTTGAGATATATAAAAATTTACTTTTTATCTCTCGCAAATCATGTAATAAAATCGCACATACAAAAAGACAGCCAGCTATTAATGAATATATAACTGTCTGAAAAAAAGCTGGACCACCAAACTTATAAAAGTTGTATGAAGAATAAATTTGAACAGCCATAATTACTAATGCAAAAATGCTGACTATGTATGTGTTTTTGTATCCACCATCTACAAATTTTTTTTCAGGCTTTAATGCTTGCAGTGCAAAAAACGGTGAGAAGAAAGGAATTGCGTGGACAATAAATGACCATTGATAATAACTAAATGGACTAAATTTATGATTTTTAATTAGAGAAACAGGATCGGCATTAGCGTAAGGTTGATAAGCTATTATTGTGTCGTTTTTATCAACACATACCTTAATTGTATCACCCACTTCTGGCAAGAAGTCATCTCTTAACACTACCAATGAATATGTTTTATTTCCTTTATCTATCGCTTCAATTTTAATCACTGTATAGTTATCATATGATGTCGATGTGGAATGTATCGTTGTTGTATCCTTTTTACGTTGTCTTTCACTTTTTAAAAGGTCACCACTATTATACTCATAGGTAGATACTGAGTTATGAGTTTGACTTTCATTTCTCATGTGAGTATTTTTGTTTGTTATTGTAACTTCTAAAATTTTTTCATTCATAACAATCTCCATATCAACAATTTAAAATCCTGACGAATCGACACTCTACACACACCAATAGCAAAACCATTCAAGCTCTTGATTTGAATATTTTTAGCACTGCACAAATATTCAGACTTCGGCCTAACACAAGTCAATGCATTAAGCTAAACCCAATTCCAGTAAGTGCTGTTCCCACTACATACTCATGCCTATTCCTTAGCTTCTTCAGTACAAAAGCAACACACAATTAAAGCGTCGATTTTTTACCTCAACCCTCTACCCTCAAATCGTCATTTTTGAGGTCCAATAGCTCTAGGCTTAAGGCTGGCATAATGCTACCATCTGTCAAGGTGAGAATCCTACCATGTCCTCGAATCTATGATTGGGGTAACGCAGATCCCTAACTCGTTTTACTGCCTAGCGTTACAGCTAGCTTGGGAGCATGCAGCAATTGCTCCACAGGCAATAGCAGCTTTGCCGAGGCGGTAGAGTCAGTACTTTTGCTTCATTGGTGGCTCTAGTCTTTGCTAGCACCTAGCCATATCGGGCTGTCCACGGAGTGAGTTTTGCGGTTATAGTAAGAATCGTGAAACCCAAGCTTTATTCCAGTAAGGCATAGTCTTGCAGACGGATATTCCAAAATATTCGGACTTATAACTTCTTGGCTGTTGACATTGCAATAATGTCATTTATGGCTGCAAGGCCTAAGTACAGTTCGCTCTGGTAGCACCCGAACTTGTGCTTCTTGTACCCCAGGGAGTCGGCATGCCTGGCTGTCCATGGGTATTTCAGGTAAGTGCCCAAGGTGGCATAGGTCAGCCGGGTTCCGCCGTCGAACTGGTGATATTCAAGCTGGGTCAGTACCCGAAAGCCTTGGGCGTTACCTTCGAAATTGAGGAAGTCATTGCGCTGCGCTTCACTCATCGCATCCAGCCAGCCCCGTCCAGCGGCTTGCTGGAACCAATGCCGAATCGCGTCTTCGCCGGAATGGCCGAAGGGTGGATTGCCGATGTCATGGGCCAGGCAGGCCGATTGGACCACCATTCCCAGATCACTGGGCTCACACCAGTCGGGCAGGGCGCTACGGATGCTTTCACCGACGCGCATGCCCAATGAACGGCCTACACAGCTGACTTCCAGCGAGTGGGTCAGGCGCGTGTGTATATGGTCGTTGCTGTGGACCGGATGAACTTGAGTCTTGCGTCCGAGACGGCGGAACGCCCCCGAGAAAATGATGCGGTCGTGGTCTTTGTGAAAAGGACTGCGGCCCACTTCTTCCGGGCTGTACAGGGGCTTTCCGAGGCGTTCGCGGGTAAGCAGGGTAGGCCAATCCAAGGCTGGTTCGCTCCGTCAGGTGACTGATTGGCTAGCTTCCCGGTTCGCGTCGTTACCTGCAAGTGTCACTACAGCCCCACGGCATCGATATCGATGAGCAGCAGGCGTTCGCCGTTGTCGAAAAATTGCCCGGCGGTGAGGCAGTACTGATTGCTGGTGGCGTCGCGATACGTATTGGAAAGGGTCAGCTGACACTCGTCCCAACCCTGCGCCAGCAGGTGATAGAAATACGGACGCCACGACCAGTTATGGCCCAGATAGCGGTTGTCGGCGACCCACTCGCTATTGCGCCACTCCAGGTTGGGCGTCATCTGCGTACCGTGACGGTCGCACTGGTAGAAGCGCAGTAGCCAGGGAAAGGCCTCCAGTTGTGGCAGGGCACTCAGTGGCGCCCTGGCCTGTGCCCAGGCCTGCAGGATCGCCATCAGCTCACTGAGTTGCTGGCGCAAGAGCTTCAGGCGAACGCGCTCGGCCAGCTTTTGCTGCACATAGCGCTGGCGCAGATGCGCAAAGCGCTCGACGAAGGCGTCAGCGGCAAAGAAATCCGCTTGTGCCCCGGCAAACAGAAACCCCTGGACGTAACGTGAGCCGCACTCCAGGGCAAAATTCAGTTGCGCTTCTGTTTCCACGCCTTCGGCAATGATCCAGCAACCGGTTTTTTCCGCCATTTGTGCAAGGGCCTTGACCACATCGCTGCTGGGCCCGCCCAGAGCCGCCGCCTGGAACAGGCGCATATCGAGTTTTAGGATGTCCGGTTGCAGCGCCAGAACCCGATCGAGCTGAGAGTACCCGGCGCCGAAATCATCGATGGCAATCCGTGCGCCGGCTTGCCGATAGCGGGCCACCACATGAGCCAGGCGCTGGACATCACCACCCAGTTCGGTGATTTCGAAAACGATGCGCTGCGGATCGACGCCATGCTTTTGCAGCTGGCCTAGGCTCGGCAACGGTTGGTCCGGGCGTAGGCGGCTGATCCAGAGCGGAGAAATGTTCAGGCTGAGAAACCAGTCGCTGGGTGCTTCATGCAGGCGGCTCAGCGCGTTATCGCGTAGCTGGCGGTCCAGCCGACGCAGGGCAACGGCGTTGGTTCTGGGATCAGCGAACAGCGGCCCGACCGAAACCAGTTGGCCGTCGGCCCGGCGCAGTCGGCCCAATGCCTCCACGCCGGCGATACCGCCGGTGGCGGTATCGATGAACGGCTGAAAGCAGGCGAGCGGTTGCCCGTCGATCACAAGGCCTCCTTGATGGATCTTGTTTTTGGATAAAGCCCGGGTCACCGGATAGGCGCGCAGGATTGAACCCCTCGATGGAGAGGTTCGATCCCGTGGGTACTGCAAGAATGTAGCCAGATACTGACAGGGTCAGTGTTTGCGCGAAGAACCTTGCAAGACCAGTTTGACCAGAGGCCCCAGAGTGGTGCCCAGGCGGACCAGTCGGGCCAGGCTACCCACGCCGTTGCCCTTCCTGGCGCCCTTGCCGCTCAGAAACCCCAGCAGGGTGACAGCGGCCACGCCCCACAGCGGGGCATGCTTGATGCCGAACCCGTCTTGCAGGCTTTGGGTCATTCCACGTACCCGCTGCAGGGGTTGCAGTAGTTGCGCGGATTCGTGACGGATCTCCTGGCGATGCATTTCCATGCGCAGGCGTATCAGTGCCTTGCGCATTTCCGTGCGCGAGCTGTTTCGAGGCAGTTCAGGCAGGTTCATGGCAGCAGGCGCTCCCGATCATTGGCCAGCTCTTCCAGCGTGCCATGGAACGGCGAGGACTCATCGAAGATCGCCGCTCTCAGGCGCATGCCGCAGAAGACGCATGCCAGGGTGTAGAACACGCAAAGCGCGATGATGGCAGGCAAGCGGTAAGTGTCCCAAAACAGGATCAGCACCAGGGTCGACAATCCCACCAGCAACAGCAAGGCAAACACCAGCGCCAGGCCTGCAAACAGCAACAGGCTCACGGTGCGGGCTTTTTGTTCCTGCAGTTCGATGCCGAACAATTCGACATGGCTGTGCAGCAGTCCAAGGAAAGCGGCACCCAGGCGCCGCGGTGAGGAACTTGGGCCTGTCCCGGACGAGCCGGATTCATCGATGGCCATATCAGCGCCGAGTAGCTAGCAAGCCAATCAGGAAGCCCACGCCGGCCGCGATTCCGACCGATTGCCATGGGTTGGCCTGGACATAGTCCTCGGTAGCGGTCACGGCAGCCTTGCCGCGTTCGCGCAGGGAGTCTTCGGTCAGCTTCAGGGTTTCACGTGCACGCAGCAGACTGTCGTGGATCTGGTCGCGCAATTCATCGGCCTGGTCACCGGCCAGGGAGGCGGTGTGCTCCAGCAACCGTTCGGTATCGCTGACCAGTGTCTGAAAATCGCTCATCAAAATTTCTTGAGCAGTCTTTGCCTTGATGCTGGCCATTGGTGATCTCCATAAGTGGCGTCTGAATCGTTCGAGTATGAGCCTTATGCGAAGGTTCAGTACAAATGACTGGTACAACTTTTGCTGTGTCGTGGTGCGTCAGCCCGCGCTGTTGCGCTGTTGCTGGGCAAGATTCCCGTAAAACCTTAACTCAAACAATCGAAACCCGCGCGAATGTCCCGGTCGTGATTGGCCTTGATGAACCCTGTGCTCCAAAACGGTTCATTGGGAGAGACTTGTTGAAGTCTCAACTTGGTGCATGGATTGCCCGCGCGAACTGCTTTGGTGCTTTTTTCAGCCTTAAGGTCTGCCAAATCCATGGAAAATCTGCAAAGCGCTGTGGACACCCTGGTCCATAGCTCCAATACGTTGTTCATCCTGATCGGCGCGGTCATGGTACTGGCCATGCATGCCGGGTTCGCCTTTCTTGAAGTCGGGACGGTTCGGCAAAAAAACCAGGTCAACGCCTTGTCGAAGATTCTCAGCGACTTCGCTGTTTCGACCCTGGCCTACTTCTTTATAGGCTATTGGATTTCCTACGGGGTCACTTTCATGCAACCGGCGGCAGTGATCAATGCCGATCACGGCTACGGCCTGGTGAAGTTTTTCTTCCTGCTGACCTTTGCCGCGGCGATCCCGGCAATCATTTCCGGTGGCATCGCCGAACGTGCCCGGTTCGTTCCGCAGTTGTGCGCGACGGCGTTGATCGTGGCATTCATCTACCCCTTCTTCGAAGGCATTATCTGGAACGGCAACCTGGGTCTGCAGGCCTGGCTGCTGGAGCACTTGGGCGCCAGCTTCCACGATTTTGCCGGTTCCGTGGTGGTGCACGCCATGGGCGGTTGGCTGGCGCTTGCAGCAGTGCTGTTGTTAGGGCCACGCAATGGGCGTTATCGCGAAGGGAAGCTGGTGGCGTTCGCGCCGTCGAGCATCCCGTTTCTGGCATTGGGCTCGTGGATTCTCATCGTTGGCTGGTTCGGTTTCAACGTGATGAGCGCGCAAACCCTGCAAGGGGTCAGCGGGCTGGTAGCGGTGAACTCGCTGATGGCCATGGTCGGCGGTACGGTGGCGGCGCTGATCGTTGGGCGCAACGACCCGGGCTTTCTGCACAACGGTCCACTGGCCGGCCTGGTGGCGATCTGTGCCGGCTCCGACCTGATGCACCCGGTGGGTGCGCTGGCCACCGGTGCCATCGCCGGGGCGCTGTTTGTCTGGTGCTTTACGGCCGCGCAAGGCAAATGGCATATCGATGACGTGCTGGGCGTCTGGCCGCTGCATGGTCTGTGTGGCGCCTGGGGCGGGATTGCCTGCGGCATTTTTGGCCAGGCGGCCCTGGGTGGCTTGGGCGGTGTGAGCCTGCTCAGCCAGTTGATCGGCACCGCGCTGGGTGTGATGGTGGCGCTGGCCGGTGGCTTTGCAGTGTATGGCGTGATCAAGGCGTTCCATGGTTTGCGCCTGAGCCAGGAAGAAGAGTATTACGGCGCGGACTTGTCGGTGCACAAGATCGGCGCCGTCAGCCAGGATTAACCGTGGATTCATTGGCTCGACGGCATTTCGGGGCAGGCCTAGAATAGGCTCTTAATTTTTTGGTAGAGCGCTCATGCTTCCTGAATGTCAGCTGTTCGGCACGCTTGGGTGCCATCTCTGCGAGGTGGCCGAAGCCATGTTGATGGATTTTGTCGAGCATGGCTTGCTAGTGGAGCTGGTGGACATCGCTGAAGACGAAACATGGTTCCAGGCCTACAGCCTGCGCATTCCGGTATTGCGTCGGGTCGACACTGGCTCGGAACTGGGTTGGCCCTTCAGTCCCGACGAAGTGGTTGCCTTCTTGCGTTAATGATTTTGTTCCGCCCGTCGAACTTCAGGATCGATCCCCTTGGCTTAATTGGCGCGATTCGGATACTGTATGCGCATACAGTTATTCGGATTGTTGCCTTGTCTGCGCTGATTTTCGGCTTTGAGCGGGGCAAATCCGGGCGTGAGAGGGTCAGTCGTGGTCAATGTCGAACAATTGAAGAGCAGCGTTAACCGCATGTCGGTGGATGTAGTACGCGAAGCCGTCGCCGAATTGCGTCTGGACGGCTTGGTGACGGAGGGCAAGACACCCTTCAACAAGCTGCATTTCAATACCTGTTTCGCTGAAATCGAAGCCTTGTTTCAGCGTGCAGGCTACCACCGGCAGCTGGATGTCGTGGGCTATCAGGGGTTGTTGTATGCACTGTATGACCCGGGTCGCTGGGAGGCGGTCGACGTGTTGCGCTGGCTCAAGGAGTACACCGAGGCAGCCGGGCGTGCGCAGATACCGGCTTGAGGATTCTGCGCTAGGTTCGCTTGCGTTGCTGTTGGATAATGCCGCTCTGCATTCAAGGTAAGAGCTTTTGTATGTCCACTTCATCTTTTTCTGCTGCACACAGCCAGGCCAGCACGTTGTACTTGCCGCCTGGCCCGTGGCAGACCGTTTTCGATTGCCTGTGCGAGCACTTCAGCGCCATCGGTCGTGAACAGTGGCTGGACAGAATCGCTCGCGGCCGCGTTCTCGATGGGCAGGGTGCGCCCATTGCCCTGGACCTGCCTTACAAGGAAGGCCTGCGGATTCACTATTTTCGCGAAGTGCCGGATGAAAAATCGATCCCCGTGGTCGAGTCGATCCTGTACGCGGACGAGCATCTGGTCGTGGCAGACAAGCCTCATTTCCTGCCCGTGACCCCGGCGGGAGAGTACGTTGAGCAGACCCTGTTGCGCCGTCTTATCCGTCGACTGGATAACCCGCACCTTGTGCCCTTGCATCGCATCGACCGGCATACGGCGGGGCTTGTGCTGTTTTCAGCCAACCCGCAAAGCCGATCGGCGTATCAATCGTTGTTTCCAACCCGAAAAATTGAAAAGCGCTACGAAGCTATTGCCCGGGCATTGCCTGAATTGACGTTCCCCCTGGTGCACAAGAGCCGGCTCATTGATGGCGAGCCTTTCTTTCGCATGCAGGAAGGTCCGGGCGCGAGCAACACCGAAACGGCTGTCGAAGTCCGGGAGAAGAACGGTGATCTCTGGCGTTATGGACTTTATCCGGTAACGGGCAAGAAGCATCAGTTGCGGGTGCACATGACAGCGTTGGGCGCGAGCATCTGCAACGATCCGTTTTATCCCCAGGTGCTCAAGGATGTGCAGGATGACTACGCCAACCCGCTGAAGCTGCTGGCCCAGGGGCTGAAATTTGTAGACCCGGTGTCCGGCGAGAACAGGGAATTCGAGAGCGCAATCACACTGCAATGGTGAGCAAGGGCGTCAAAAAAATCGAATTTGTGCGCAGCGCTACAGTCTTTTGATCAGGCGCCACGCATGTGGCGTCCGATGAACTTGGCGCCGCCGCAGGGTTATCAGGCGCGCCGAGACCTCCCAAGCAAGGAGATTTTCATGAAACGCACTGTTTTCGCTGGAATGTTGATTTGCGCCGCCATGTTGTCCTCTTCCGTCTATGCCGCAGACAACGATCTGTGCACCATCAAGCTGCAGGAACTCAAGGACAAGGTCACCAGCCTGCCTGCCACGTCCGAAAACACCACCATGGAAATCAAGCGGATGCAGGCCAGCGCTGAAGCGGCCCGGGCTGCCAAGGATGACAAGAAATGCATCACCGAAGCCACCCAGGCGCTGGCACGGGTGGATAAACTGAACAACGAGCCGAACCCGTAGCACCGGGTTTTCGGTTGCATACAAAAATGCCCCGACAAGTCGGGGCATTTTCATGTATCCGGTAGTCACCGCGAAAATTACAACTCTTTGACGGTACGAACCTGATCCTTGTTGATGCGGTTTTGCTTGCCATCCAGTTGTTCGAATTCGTAGAAGCCCGAATCCTTGTCATAGCTTGGCGTATCGACGGCCTGGATTTCGCGACCGTCATTCAAGGTGATCACGGTAGGCGATGCGCAACCGGCGAGGGTAGCGAGGCCCAGTGCGAGCATGAAAGTGGCCAGGGTCCGTTGAGTCATGGAAGTGTCTCCGAAAATGAATTCTTTTGGTTGCTGGGGTTGAGACGTAAACAGCGCGTGCAAGTTCCTTGATACTCAGTCTGACACACCGTCTGGCATGCTTAATAGTTCCGGCGTATTAAGGTTTGCCAGGCGCGGATCGTTGTCGGGGCACAGCAATGCAGTAGCGCCCAGCCTGCGCATGAGTCGTCCCGGGCTACGCTCCCCCTCCTTCCAGGCCGTTTCGAAATCAACGCGCAGGGCCAGGGGAATTACGCACAACAGGGGCTCCCAGTGATCGTCATGGCGCAGCATCAACGGTTTGTCGGGATGCTCGGCGGCGGCTTCGCGCATGCGGGTGAGCAGTGCGTTGTCGATGCGCGGGACATCACAAGGCAAGACTAGCAGGTGTGGATGCCGAGCAGCCTTCAGACCTGCAAGAATGCCCGCCAAAGGGCCCGGAAAGTCGCCTTCGTCGTCATGGACCAATTGATCGGCGTAAGGCGCGTACTGTTCCAGGTTCCGGTTGCACGAAACGATCAAGTCATCGCTCAGAGGGCGCGTCTTGCGGTGCAAATGCGCAATCAGCGGCTCGCCGTGCCATTCCAGCAATCCTTTGTCCTGGCCGCCCATGCGTTGGCCACGGCCGCCTGCCAGGAGCAAAATGGAGCAGGGTGGCAACGCTGGGTTTGAAGTCATGGCAGGCCTCCGTGGGGGCGGCGAAAAATGGGGTCGCTGTGATATAACACCGGGCTGTTTCTCCTACAACTGGACGAGCCTATGAAAGCCAAGGCTGATGTACCTTTCGCACCGCTCAACATCGCGGTGTTGACGGTCAGCGACACCCGTACCCTGGAAACCGATACCTCAGGCCAGGTCTTCGTTGACCGCCTGACGGCTGCCGGACATAACCTGGCCTGTCGGGTCTTGCTCAAAGATGATCTCTACAAGATTCGCGCGCAAGTTGCCAACTGGATCGCCGACGACGTTGTACAGGTGGTGCTGATCACCGGCGGCACGGGCTTCACCGGTCGTGACAGCACGCCGGAAGCGGTGAGCTGCCTGCTCGACAAGCAAGTCGATGGTTTTGGTGAGTTGTTCCGCCAGATATCGGTGGCGGACATTGGCACCTCGACCGTCCAGTCCCGCGCATTGGCCGGCCTGGCCAACGGCACGCTGGTGTGCTGCTTGCCGGGGTCGACCAATGCGGTACGCACCGGTTGGGATGGCATTCTTGGCGAGCAGCTGGATTCGCGGCATCGCCCGTGCAATTTCGTGACTCACCTGAAACAGGCGGCACCCTGTGAATCCCGCGGGTAAGCCGGGCAAGACTGGCACCCTGATGCCGGTCGAGGTGGCCCTGGCACGCTTGCTGGAAATGGCGGACGCCTCACGGATTGTCGAGCGCGAGCGTTTGCCATTGGCGCAAGTCCAGGGCCGGGTGCTGGCCGATGATCTGCTGTCGTCCCTCGATCTGCCGCCGTGGCCCAATAGCGCGATGGATGGATATGCCCTGCGCGTGGCCGACTGGAACACAGAGCCGCTGGTCGTCAGTCAGAAAGTGTTTGCTGGCCAGGCCCCTGTTGAGTTGACGCCGGGCACCTGTGCACGAATCTTCACCGGGGCACCTGTGCCGCCCGGTGCAGATTGTGTCGAGATGCAGGAGAACGCCGAAGTCCTGGCGGATGAACGTGTACGTTTCACCGAAACCCTGGTCATCGGGCAGAACATTCGTGCGCAAGGACAGGAAACCACCGTGGGCGAACTGATCCTGCCCGCAGGAACACGGCTGGGGCCAATCGAACAAGGCCTGGCAGCCTCGCTGGGGTGTGCCGAGCTGGAAGTGATTCGCAAGGTACGCGTAGCGGTGCTGTCCACTGGCGACGAACTGATCGAGCCAGGTCAGGCGTTGGGGCCAGGGCAAATCTACAACAGCAACCGTGTGTTGCTCTGCAGCTGGTTGCAGCGCCTGGGTTGCGAGGTCATTGATGCCGGGATTCTGCCGGATGACCTGGACACCACGCGCACACGCCTGGGCGAGTTGGGGAATGTCGACCTGATTCTCTCGACCGGTGGCGTATCGGTGGGGGAGGCCGACTTTCTGGGTATCGCCCTGAGAGAAGAGGGCGAGCTGGCGCTGTGGAAACTCGCCATCAAACCAGGAAAACCCCTGACTTTCGGGCATTTTCGTGGCGTACCGGTGATCGGCTTGCCAGGCAATCCCGCCTCGACCCTGGTGACCTTTGCCTTGTTGGCAAGGCCTTATCTGCTGCGGCGCATGGGTGTCCTGGAAGTGGAGCCTCTGAAGGTGCAAGTGCCAGCTGGGTTCGACTGGCCCAAGGCCGGCAACCGACGCGAGTACCTGCGCGGTCGGCTGGAGAACGGCCGGGCCATCATCTATAGCAATCAGAGTTCCGGTGTGCTGCGTAGTGCGGCCTGGGCCGATGGACTGGTCGAGGTCATGGAGGAGCGAACACTGGTGCCAGGCGATGTCGTCTACTTCATCCCGCTCAGCGAAGTGTTGGGCTGAGTCTGGCCGCCGCCAGGCGTGCAAGCCCGGTCGATCGCGCCGGGTTTTGCACCCCTGTCCGATCAATGGGCCAACAGCAGCAGTACCACCTGATCAAAACGGCTGTTGGCGATCCAGCCCAGCAGCCCCAGCACTACGGCTGTTCCGACCGCCGAATAGGCAAGCCTGTGCCTGACGGACTTGATGTCACTGCGAATCTTTTCCAGGTCGCTGCGCAGGGTGTCCAGTGTCTCAAGCTCGTTGAGGCGATGTGGCATATCAACTTCTCCGCTGGATTTTGCATCGCTGACGAATTCAGCTTGATGATTGGCCCGTTTCATTACGAGCGGCATCACCGGAACCACCGGTGACCTGATGTCATGTTGTTGCATTGCACATCCTTGCGTCTGTCCTGCTGATGACTGAAAACCGCTGACACAAAAGTGGACCAATCGCCATTTCTGGTCAATTGAGCCGTTTCCTCACGTTTTGTAAGAAAAATCTCCTTATTGGACTCAAGTGTAAATAATTCAGTTTTTTGCGACTTTTCCGCAGGGAAGCAAGGTCACATGTCCCATACGCCATTCAATAATGGGAGTGACGACAATGAGCGAACGCAAGGCGCTGTTGATTTTGCATGGCAAGCAGGCGCTCAACGAAGCGGTTCGGGCCGCCGTCGACAGCAAGCGTGAACAAGGCTGGGAGCTGGCCGTTCGATTGACGTGGGAGGCCGGGGATGCGCAAAGGCTGGTGGGTGAAGCGCTGGATGCAGGTTATCGGCAAATCATCGCCGGTGGCGGCGACGGTACCCTGCGCGATATCGCCGAAGCGATGGCCGGACAGTCGCATCAGGCCAGCCTGGTATTGATGCCGCTGGGAACCGCCAACGATTTTGCCCGTGCTGCCGGTGTTCCACTGGAGCCGGATGAGGCACTGGCGCTTCTGGACGTTGCCCCCAGTGCCATCGACCTCGGGGAGGTCGGTGGGCAGGTTTTCCTGAATATGGCCACTGGTGGTTTTGGCAGCCAGGTTACGGCCAATACCTCCGAGGAACTGAAAAAGGTTTTAGGCGGGGCGGCGTATCTGTTCACCGGTTTGTCGCGGTTCAGTGAGTTGCATGCCGCCTATGGTGAGTTACAGGGGCCTGATTTCCACTGGAGTGGCGAGTTGCTGGCTCTGGGGATCGGCAATGGCCGGCAGGCGGGCGGTGGGCATGTGCTATGCCCGCAGGCCCTGGCTGACGACGGGATGCTCGACATCAGTATTTTGCCGGCGCCGCAAGAGCTGCTCAGCACCTTGAAAGACCTGCTGGCCGATGGCTTCGGAATCGACAACATGTTCGTTCGTGCCCGCCTGCCATGGGTTGAGATCAAGTCCTCGGAGGGTCTTTACATCAACCTTGATGGCGAGCCGCTCGAGGGTGACAGCCTGCGTTTCTCGGCCCGGCCGGCAGCGTTGTGGGTGCATTTACCCGAGCAGTCACCCTTGTTGAGCAAAGCCTGCGCTGTCAGTCATCCAGACTGATGATCTGCTCTCGTACGGCGAACAATACCAGGCCGGCCACGTCGAAGATCTGCAAGCGCTTCATGACTTGCGAGCGATGGGTTTCGACCGTCTTGACGCTCAGGCCCAGGCCGTTGGCGATTTCCCGAGTGGATTTTCCGCGCACGATCAGCCGCAGGATTTCCAGTTGGCGCGCTGTCAGGTTGTGTGAATCTGGCGACTCTACCGGGTTTTTCTGGGTCCGGTTCAATGCCTGGGTGATCACGGTATGGGCGATGGCCGGGCTCAGGTAGCGCTCATTGTTACGCAGGGCGTGCAGCGCGTGTTCCAGTTCGGTGGCCGTGGTGTCCTTGAGCAGGTAACCATGGGCACCTGATTCCAGGGCCTGCATGATCAGGGCCGGGTCGGTGTGCATCGACAGGATCAGCACTTTGGCCTGCGGGCGGACTCGCTTGAGTTGCTGCAGGGCTTCGAGGCCGCCTGTCTGCTTCATGGAAATATCCAGCAGCACGATATCAGGCGACAGTTGCTGGACCATGTCGAGCAACTGCGAGCCATCATTGGCCTCGCCAATAACCGCATAGCCAGGAAGATCCAGCACCAGGGCGCGCACGCCTGCCCTGATCAGCGAGTGGTCATCCACCAGAAGTAAGTTACAAGTCAATGCATAACCTTATTCGGACTGGCCCGTTCGAACGCACGCGGCGCCCATGGGAAGAGGGCTTCGATTTGAGTGCCTTTGCCTGGCTCGCTGGTCACGGTCAGAGTGCCACCCAGTTGTTTGATCCGTTCCGACATCCCGGCCATTCCCCGTTGTCCCTCACGCCCCGGGTCGGTGGCGGGCGCGAAACCCAGGCCATCGTCACTGATCATCAAGGTCAGGCCCTGGGGCAAACGCTGCAGGCAGACCAGCAGGTTTTGCGCTTGGGCATGGCGCAGCATATTGGTGACGGCTTCCTGGGTAATACGAAAGGCCGCCACCGCTATTTCTTCCGGGATGCCGGTCAGTCGTTGATGGCACTCCAGGCTCCAGTGCACCGAAGTGTTGCTCAGCGTCTTGAGCAAATGCGCCCGCAGGCTGGCTTCCAGCCCAAGGCTGGTCAGTTGCCGGGGGTTAAGGATGGCCGATACATCGCGAACCTTGGCCAGGGTTTCCTCGAGCGTGTCGCACAGCACCGAGCACTGCGCCTGGAGGTCTTCGGGCATCCTGCGCTTGAGCCAGTCACCTTGGAGTTTTGCCGCCGTCAGCAACTGGCCGATGTCGTCGTGCAACTCCCTACTGAGGCGGTGGCGTTCGTTTTCCTGGACTTGCAGCAACCGATCGGCCAGCTCCTGGGGCTGGAACTTGATCGACTTGCGTGACAGGCGGTACTGCACCCACACGCAGCCCAGTGCAGCACTATCGAGTACCAGCAGGCCCAGCGGCAAGCGCGTGGACAGGCTGTAGACCAGCAGGCTGCCGAGCGTCGAACCGGCACACAGCAATAACGTGAACCGACGTGCGTTTTCTCGGGAGGGTGGCCATTTGGCAATTGACTTGAGGCTGGCGTACATAGCGGATGGAGCCAATGGATGTTCGCTGCGGGCTGATCGGTCATGCTCGCTGACAGATCGATGATTTTTATGGTCAGCTATCGATTTCAACTGAATTTTGTATAAGAAAATCAGAGTTTTGTATAAGAAATCAGGCCTGCAACTTGTTGGCTGCAATCGTTGCCGTTAATTGACGTCAACTAATGGGCGGCATAATACCACTTCGGATACCGTTGGTCGCGCCTGTGGTAAAGATCCAGGAGGGCAGGACATAACGCGCAGGAATGGGGATATCGTCACGCAGGGTTCGATTATTCAGGTCGTTACATATCAGAAAAGTCGGGTCAGACAGACAAATACTTGTACAAGCAACAGTTACTTGTTTCGAGGTGTCGCTGATCGATATGAAGTATTCAATTGCGACATTGATTCTGGTGATGCAGTTCTCTATTGCCGCTGAATTGTACTTGCAAAAAATTAAGCCTGGCGCTCCGTGTAAGAAAGGAGCGTGAGCGGCCTGGAATTAACCGGGGGACGAAATTGACTCTGGCCGACCTGGAACGCGAAAGCTTCGATCAGGGTGGTCTGTTCAGTTTCATCAAGGCTGAGCTGCCCTGTATTCTGGTCGATCAGCTCAAGTTGCCAGGCGATCAGCGTCAGGCAGTCCTTGAGCGCGTCCAGGGCTTCGTCGTGCAATTCCATGTGGTTCAGGGCGTGATTGAGCAAACCATGAATATGCAATGAAAACTCTGACACGGCGGCGAGAGCGAGGGCATCGGCCTTGCTGGCGAGTTTGAGCAGGGTGCTGAGCAAGCAGTCAATGGCGTCCGGGTCGTTGCTGATCAATTGCAGATGACTCAGGCATTCCTCGGTTCTGGCCAGGAGCGTTTCAGCCTCGACGATAAACTCCGGAATACGCTTTGCCCACTCTTTACGATTGTTCGGCATGCTTATCTCCACAACGTCATGTCAAATGAGGAGGGTGTCGTGTCTTGAGTTCGCGCTCTGAACGGCTCAAGTGCGGGCTGGACGCTTGAGAGGGTGGCTGGCCACTGGTTTGCGATCGCACACAAATGCCCGACTCCACTTCATGCAATGAGAATGGCGTCACATTAATGGCTATTGGATATCGCGAATATCAGGTTGCACCTGATTGTTGCTAGGGGAATCCCTTACATGACGGAACTCATCGCGCGAACTGTGGTCGCGGCGAAGAGAATGCAGCAGATGAAATAACAGCGCCAGTAAAGCATGATGTTAATGTGACATCAATGCCGGGCGCGGCATTTGCCAAAGGGGTCAAGGTCCAGCGAAAACCGCCGATAACCCTCTATCCAGTGAATTCATCCGAACAAGCCCAGGAGTCATCGATGGCCGGCATTCTCGATACGGTAGACCAACGAACGCAACTTGTGGGTGAGAATCGCCTGGAAATTCTCATGTTCCGGCTTGCCGGGCGGCAACTGTTCGCGATCAACGTGTTTAAAGTGCAGGAAGTCCTTCAACTGCCGAAGCTGACTTTGATGCCCCAGCGTCACCCGTTCGTTTGCGGCGTGGTCAATTTGCGCGGCCAGACCCTGCCGGTCATCGACCTGTCCCAGGCAATCGGCATGCGTCCTTTGGTGCCAGGTCCTGGCAGCACGATCATCGTTACCGAGTACAACCGATCGGTACAGGCCTTCCTGGTCGGTGGGGTGGACCGCATCGTCAATATGAATTGGGAAGCCATTCTGCCGCCGCCCAGCAGTGCTGGTCGGCAGCATTACCTGACTGCGATCAGCAAGGTCGATGATCAATTGGTGGAGATCATCGACGTCGAGAAAGTCCTCGCCGAAATCGTACCTTACAGCGCCAAGGTTTCCCGGGAAAAACTCGAGGATCCAGTGCTGGAACGCGCCCGTGGCCGCGAGGTGCTGCTGGTGGATGACTCGAATGTGGCCCTGGCGCAAATGCGCGATACCCTGGGGCAGTTGGGCGTGAAGATGCACATCGCCAGCGATGGCTTGAAGGCCTTGAACATGCTCAAGGCGTGGGCGGATACCGGCGTTAATATGACCGACAAGCTGCTGATGGTATTCACCGACGCGGAAATGCCGGAAATGGATGGCTACCGGCTGACCACCGAAATCCGCAACGATCCGCGACTGCGTGGCCTTTACGTGGTGCTGCATACGTCCCTGTCCGGCAGTTTCAACGAATCGATGGTCAAGAAGGTTGGCTGCGACAACTTTCTCTCCAAATTCCAGCCGGACAAGCTCGTTGATGTGGTGCGCCAGCGTTTGGTGCTGGATGAGGTGCCGGCCTGACAGCCAGGATTTTTCGGCTGCACCCGATACCTGTGGGAGCGGACTCGCCCGCGAAGGCGGCCTGACAGGCGACCTGTTATTTGTTGTCGGAGTACATATCCATTCCTGCGGTAACGGCCACTTAGGGTTTCGCCCTTACGGCGAGTCACTTTCGAAAAGCGCGAAAGTAACCCAAGCGCTTTTGCCCCACCACTCGGTGCCTCGCTAGGGCTCGGCATGCCAGAACGAAGGCATTGCTCCGTGGGTCGCCGCGATGGGCCATCCCTGGCCCAGCGCGGCTAAACCGGCGTCCTGCCGGTTTCCCCACTGCGCAATGCCTGCGTTCGGCCATCGAGGTTAACGGGGCACCCAAATCCAAAGCAAAGCGAGGCGGCCTTAAAGCCGACCTGATCTTTGCAGATACCCCCCAATCCTCTGTAGGAGCCAGGCTTGCCGACGAACCAGACGCTGCGGTGTATCTTTTGTACCGCGTCATCGTTCTTCGCCGGCAAGCCTGGCTCCTACAGGGTGAACGCGTACGGCTCCCGATCAGGTCGGCTTTAAGGCCGCCTCGCTTTGGCTGTTGCTTTGGCTTTTGATTTTCTTGCCACCTCGAGAGGCCGAGTGGAGGTTCTGCACAGTGGGTAAACCGGCAAGGATGCCGGTTTGGCCGCGCTGGGCCATGGATGGCCCATCGCGGCGACCCACGGAGCAGGACCGGAGCGAGGGCATGGCGAGCCTTAGCGAGCCACCGAACGTCAGGGGCAAGAGCCCTTGGTTACTTGGGGCCGGGCGGCGTTCCGTTTTTCCAAGTGACTCGCTGTAAGAGCGAAACCATAAGTGGCCGTTACCGCAGGAACGGATATGTACTCCTGAAAGAAAATGGTCGTCTTCAAGACCGCCTTCGCCCGCAAGCCTGGCTCCAAAGTCGGAGACCTTTGATTCGCTGACCAAGCTCGTATAGGGTGGCTTTTTTGTCCATCAGGGAGCTGGCCATGTTGCGTCTGAGCGCGCTGTATCGTTATCCGTTGAAATCCGGCAAAGGGGAGATCCTGCAACAGGTTGGCCTCGACAAGCTGGGGCTGGACGGCGATCGACGCTGGATGTTGGTGGATGAAGCCAGTGGACGCTTCTTGACCCAGCGCGCGGTAGCGCAGATGAGCCAGCTGTCGGCATTGTGCAATGCCGAGGGCGGCTTGACCCTTAGCGCCCCCGGCCATTCGCCGATCGATGTCGACTTGCCCGCCAGCGATGCTCAATTGCGCGGCGTGACCATCTGGCGTGACAGCTTGCGTGTGCCCGACGCCGGCGATGCGGCGGCCGCCTGGGTCAGCCGGTTCATCGGCAAACCGACGCGCCTGGTGCAGGTGCCACTGGACCGCGCACGGACCACCGCATCGGGCTATGGCCAGGACGACGATCAGGTCGCCTTCGCCGATGGCTTCCCGTTGTTGCTGATTGGCCAGGCATCGCTTGCGGATTTATCGCAACGCGTCGGGCGCCCGCTGGAGATGCTGCGTTTTCGTCCGAACCTGGTGATAGAGGGCAGCGAGGCGTTTGCCGAGGATGGCTGGAAACGCCTGCGCATCGGTGATGTCGAGTTCCGCGTGGTCAAGCCCTGTTCACGCTGCATCATGACCACTATCGACCCGCAAACCGGCGAGCGTAGCGCTGACCGCGAACCCTTCGCCACCTTGCAGAAGTACCGTGTCCAGGCCGAGGGTGCGATGTTTGGGCAGAACCTGGTCAACGACGGCAATGGCCGGCTCGAAGTCGGCATGCCGGTCACCGTGCTCGAATAAATACCCTTCAATGAAAAATGCCCGTGTCGATGGACACGGGCATTTTTTTTTGCGATGAAACCGGGGTTTTAGCCGCGGTATTCGCACAGGTAGGCAGTGTCGACGGCCACTTTGAGCTGGAACTTGCTGTTGGCAGGCACGTTGAACTGGCTGCCAGCGGCGAAGGTTTCCCAATCGTTGCTGTCCGGGAGCTTGACGGTCAGGGCGCCGGACACCACGTGCATGATTTCACGCTGGCTGGTGCCGAATTCGTATTCGCCCGGAGCCATGACGCCAATGGTCGCTGGACCTTCAGCAGTGCCAAAGGCGATCGACTTGACGGTGCCGTCGAAGTACTCGTTGACTTTAAACATGGGCGATTCCTCGAAAAGGGCTAAAAAGGGCCGGCCAGTATGCACAAGGCCCAAGGCCTAGTCACCTCTCTAAAGCGCAAGGACAAGGGGCAACAGGCGTGCGGTATTGCGCGCGTCTTCCAGCGCCCGGTGTTGCTGCCCGCTGAACTGCAGTCCCGCCAGTTGCAGGGCACCGTTGAGTCCCAACGGTCGTTCCAGGCGCCGGGCCTTGGCAAAGCGCTGCTTGAGATTCATGTGCGGCACTTGGCTCAACGCGCTATCGAGTGCCAGGCGTTGCCAATCCTGGAGCAACTGCTTGCGATCGTAGTCGCCCCAGCTGACCCAGCCTTCAAGCCGCGCGTGATGTTGGCCCAGCCAGCGCTCGAACGCCGCCCAGACTTCGCCGAGGGGCTGTGCGGCATCGATATTGGCCTGGGTGATGTGCGTCAACTCCCGGCAAAACGGCGTCAACAAGGGGCGCCGCAACGGGCGTACGAAACGCTGGAAGAAATCCAGCTCGCGGCCTTTGTGATCCACCAGGGTGGCACCAATTTCGATGATTTCCATTTCCGTAATGGGCCAACCACCCTCATCGGTGGTGGCTTCCAGATCAATGACCAACCAGTGAGGCATCGCAGGGTTCCCGGTATCCGCATGCTGATAGGGCTTGAGCGTAGCCAAAGCCTGCGGTTACGCCTAGCGGCTTATTCGACCTCCAGCAGAATCTGACGGTTTTTCACCTGGTCTCCGACCCGCACCTGCAAGCGCTTGAGCACGCCGTCGATACCCGACTTGAGCGGGTGCTCCATTTTCATGGCTTCCAGCACCACCAGCAATTGGCCTTTGCTGACCTTGCAACCCTCACTGACCAGCACATCGATGACCGCACCGTCCATGGGCGCCTTGAGGGTGCCGCAGCTGACACTGGCCTGGCTGCAGGCCGGCGCTTGAGTGCGATCCACCAGCCGCAGGCTGCCGGGAGCTGTGAATAACCAGAGTTGCCCGGCCTCCATGCGGTAGGCATGACGCTGGCGGACGCCGTCGAGTTGCACCGTGGCCCAGCGGCCGTCGCTCTGGATGATCTTAAGTTCGAGGTGGCGACTGGCGACTTCAACCCGCAGCGGCTCACCGGGAACCGCATGCAACGCCACCGGCCAGTCCTGATCGTCCAGTGCGAGGCGATAGTGCAGCGGCACGCTGGCGTTATTGCGCCAACCGGCCAGCGCAACCGGATGCGCCTGTGCCGATGCCTGATAGAACAGCGCCGCGGCAATCGCCAGTTGTTCGGCACTCGGGACCTGGCGATGCAAACAGGAATGTTCGGCGAAATGCTGCTCGATGAACCCGGTGCTGAACTCGCCACCGATGAATAGCGGATGTTGCAGCAGGCTGACGAGCAAGCGCTGGTTGCTCTGTACGCCCAGCAGCACGCAGTCCTGCACGGCCCGCAGCAACTTGCGCCGAGCCTCTTCACGGGTCTGGCCGTGGGCGATGATTTTGCCCAGCAGCGGGTCGTAGAACGGGCTGATCTCCTGGCTTTCGATCAGCCCATGATCGATCCGCACGCCATCCTGCAAGCGCGGTTCCCAGGACGCGACTCGACCGGTTTGTGGCAGGAAACCTTGCGCAGGGTCCTCGGCGTACAGGCGCACTTCCATGGCATGCCCCTTGAGCTGAACGTCTTCCTGACGCAGCGGCAGCGCTTGTCCCTGGGCGATGTTCAACTGCCAGGCCACCAGGTCCAGGCCGGTGATGAATTCGGTCACCGGATGTTCCACTTGCAGTCGGGTGTTCATTTCCAGGAAGTAAAACTGTCCGCGCGCATCCAGCAGGAATTCCACCGTGCCGGCGCCGACATAGTTGACCGCGCGTCCCGCCTTGAGCGCCGCTTCGCCCATGGCCTGGCGCAACGGACTCGTCATCACGGGGCAGGGGGCTTCTTCGATGACTTTCTGGTGGCGACGCTGGATCGAACAATCACGCTCGCCAAGGTAGATCAGGTTACCGTGCGAGTCGCCGAACAGCTGCACCTCGACATGGCGCGGTTCGATCAAGGCCTGCTCGAGGATCAGTTCGTCACTGCCAAAACCGTGCAAGGCTTCGGAGCGAGCACTGCGCAGCTGTTGCACCAGGTCGGTGGCCCCATGCACCAGGCGCATGCCACGCCCACCGCCGCCGGCACTGGCCTTGATCATCAGCGGGTAGCCGATGCGGTCGGCTTCGCGGATGAGGGTGGCATCGTCCTGTTCGGCACCCTGATAACCCTCGATGCAGGGTACGCCGGCATTGAGCATGGCGATTTTCGACCGGCGCTTGCTGCCCATCAGCTCGATGGCTTCGGGGCTGGGCCCGATGAAGGTGATGCCGGCGTCCTGGCAGGCGCGGGCGAAAGCGGCATTTTCCGAGAGGAAACCGTAGCCCGGATGGATGGCATCCGCGCCAGTGCGCCGGGCCGCGTCGATGATCGCCTGGATATTCAGGTAGGACTGCTGCACCGGGGCGGGGCCGATGTTCACCGCTTCGTCGGCCATTTGCACGTGCAGGGCATCGGCGTCGGCGTCGCTGAATACCGCGACGGTGCGGTAGCCCAGGGCCTGGGCGGTGCGCTGGAGGCGGCAGGCGATTTCACCGCGATTGGCGATCAGGATCTTGCTGAATCCGGGCATGTTCTGCTCCCAGGGATTTGCGTTGAATGTGAGGGCCTCTTCGCGAGCAGGCTCGCTCCCACAGTTGAAATGCATTCCAAAGTGGGAGCGAGCCTGCTCGCGAAGCGCTTAAAGGGCCCACCCCGGTTTGCGTTTTTGCACGAACGCCAGGGTCCCTTCGACCCCTTCAACCCCGGTCACTGCTTCGCTGAACCACTCGGCCGCCTCATCGAGCAATGCATCCGATGGCTGCACGGCGCTCGCCAGCAACAGTTTCTTGGTCGCCGCATTCGCCCCGGGCGCGCAACACAGCACATGGGCCAGCACTTCATCGAGGCGCTCGGCCAATGCCTGCGTATCGTGCTCGACAAAATGCACCAGCCCCATCCGCCGTGCCTGGGTGCCGTCGAAACGTGCGGCGGTCAGGGCGAGGCGACGGGCCAGGGTCAGGCCGATGCGCTGCACCACGAACGGCGCGATCTGCGCTGGCAACAGACCGAGGCTGGTTTCCGGCAGGCCGAACTGCGCCTGGTGATCGGCCAGGGCAATGTCGCTGACACAGGCCAAACCGAAGCCACCACCGAGCACCGCGCCTTGCAGGACGGTGATCACCACCTGCGGCGCATGCTGCACCTCTTGCAGCAACGCACCGAACAGTCGATTCAAGTCGCGGTGCGCGCCCGGACCTTGGGCGCGTGCATTGGCCATGTCCTTGATGTCTCCCCCGGCACAGAAATGCCCGCCGGCACCGCCGACCACCAGGGCCCTGACTCCCCGCTCATCGTGCACTGCCGCCAGCACCGCACGCAGTTCGCTGACCATCTGCAAGTTCATGGCGTTGCGGCTGTCCGGTCGATTGAGGGTGATGTGCAGCACACCGTTGTGCATATCGAGCAGCAGGGTCTGGCAAACCGGCAGGGTACTCATTTTTTTTTCCCGGGCAGAATGCCCATGAGCTTGCAGATAATCCCCAGCATGATTTCGTCGGCACCGCCGCCGATCGACACCAGGCGCACATCGCGGTAGGCGCGGGCCACCGGGTTGTCCCACATGAAACCCATGCCGCCCCAGTATTGCAGGCAGCTGTCGGTCACCTCGCGACCCAGGCGACCGGCCTTGAGCTTGGCCATGGACGCCAGGCGCGTGACGTCCTGGCCCTTGATGTATTGCTCAGTGGCTTGATAGACAAGCGCCCGCAGGCATTCGATCTCGGTTTGCAGTTCGGCCAGGCGAAAGTGGATGACCTGGTTGTCGATCAGCGCACTGCCAAAGGTCTTGCGCTCCTTGCAATACTCGATGGTGCTGTCGACGCAATACTCCAGGCCCTTGATCATGTTGGCCGCACCGAACAGGCGTTCCTCCTGGAACTGCAGCATCTGCATCATGAACCCCGAGCCTTCGTGACCGATGCGATTGCGCTGTGGCACCCGCACATTGTCGAAAAACACCTGGGCGGTTTCCGAGCTGCGCATGCCTAGTTTGTCCAGGTGCGAGCTGAGGCTGATGCCCGGCGTGTTCATCGGCACCATGATCAGCGACTTGTTGATGTGCGGTTTGTCATCCGAGGTGTTGGCCAGCAGGCAGATGAAGTCGGCGCTTGGCGAGTTGGTGATCCACATCTTGCTGCCGTTGATCACGTAGTCGTCGCCGTCCTTGCGCGCGGTGGTTTTCAAGCCGGCCACGTCGGACCCCGCGCCGACTTCGGAGACGCCGATGCAGCCGACCTGCTCGCCGCTGATGGCCGGGCGCAGGAACTCATCGCGCAACTCATCGGAACCGAAGCGCGCCAGGGCCGGGGTGCACATGTCGGTCTGCACGCCGATCGACATGGGAATCCCGCCGCAATGAATGGTGCCGAACTCTTCGGCGGCGACGATCGAGTAGCTGTAGTCCAGGCCCATGCCGCCGAACTTTTCCGGTTTGGAAATGCCCAGCAGGCCGAGGTCGCCGGCCTTGCGAAAGATCTCGTGGATCGGAAAACGCCCGGCCTTTTCCCATTCCTCGACATGAGGGTTGATCTCATGATCGACGAACTGGCGGACGGTGCGACGCAGTGCTTCGTGTTCCTGGGTGAAGATCATTTTTATTGTTCTCCTGGCGAACCACGCAGAGCGTGGGAACGATCAAAACCTCGCGACACCGAAGCTGTTGGTTTGCAGCGAGCGCACCTCGGCCTCGTGACAGATATCCAGCAGGTAACCAAGAAGGGTCCGGGTGTCCCGCGGATCGATCAGGCCGTCGTCCCACAGGTTGGCGCTGCCATAAAGCGCCGTGGACTGGCTGTCGAGTTTCTGCGCGGTGACCTGTTCGAGCATGTCGAGCATTTTCGGGTCGGGCACCAGGCCGTCTTTGGCCTGCTTGGCCTCGGTGACGATGCGCAGCACCTTGCCGGCCTGGGCGCCGCCCATGACGGCGGTGCGGCTGTTGGGCCAGGCGAAGATGAAGCGTGGGTCCAGGCCCCGGCCGCACATCGCATAGTTGCCGGCGCCATAGGAGCCGCCCACCACGATGGTCAGTTTCGGCACCCGGGCATTGGCTACCGCCTGGATCATCTTGGCGCCATGCTTGATCACCCCCTGCTGCTCTGATTCGGTGCCAACCATGAACCCGGTGGTGTTGTGGAAAAACAGCAGGGGCGTCTGGCTCTGGTCGCACAGCTGAATGAATTGCGCAGCCTTGCTCGCACCCTTGGGCGTGATCGGACCGTTGTTGCCGATGAATCCGCAGGCGCGCCCCTGGATTGTCAATTGGCCGCACACGGTCTGCTGATCGAACTCGGCCTTGAACTCGAGGAAGTTCGAGCCATCGGCGATTCGGGCGACGATCTCACGCACGTCGTAGGGTTTTTTCGGATCATCGGGAATCAGGCCCAGCAATTCGTCGATGGGGTAGAGCGGTTCCTGCCATTGCCTGGCAGGCAACACCGGCAAGCGCGCATTCCATGGCAGCAGGCTGACGATCTCGCGGGCCTGGCGCACGCCGTCGGCATCGTTTTCGGCCAGGTATTCGGCAGTGCCGGCGATTTGTGCGTGCATCTCAGCGCCGCCCAGTGCCTCGTCGCTGGCGACTTCTCCGGTGGCTGCTTTCAGAAGAGGCGGACCGGCCAGGAACAGCTTGGCCTTTCCACGCACCACCACCACATAGTCCGACAGCCCCGGCTGATAGGCTCCGCCAGCCGTCGCCGAACCGTGGACCACGGTAATCTGCGGCAGGCCCATGGCCGACATGCGTGCCTGGTTGGCAAAGCTGCGCGCGCCTTCGACGAAAATCTCCGCCGCGTAATTGAGGTTCGCGCCGCCACTCTCGGCCAGGGTAATCACCGGCAGTTTGTTTTCCATGGCGATCTGTTGCAGGCGCAAGGATTTTTTCAGGCCTGAAGGGGAAATGGTGCCGCCCTTGATCGCACTGTTGTTCGCCACCACCAACACCCGCACACCCGACACGTAGCCGATCCCGGCAATCAAGCCGCCGCCCGCCGAACTGCCGTCCTTGTCGTCGTGCAACTTGTAGCCGGCCAGGCTCGCCAGTTCGAGAAATGGCGCACCCGGGTCGAGCAGCAGGTTGAGGCGTTCGCGGGGCAGTAACTGACCGCGTTTTTCGAACCTGGGCCTGGCCTCGGCTGCCTTGTCCAGCAGGTTCTGTTCGAGGGTACGGACCTGTTCGACGGCGTCCAGCATGGCCGCACGATGACGGGCGAACTGTTCGCTGTGGGGGTCCAGTTGCGACTCAATCACCGGCATGGGTTATTCCTTGTCCTTGAGGACATCAGGCAAGTACGCGCGGTGGAATCCGTTGTACGAGTGGCTGTTGGTCGCCTTGTGAATCGGCCATGCGCGCCCGCCGAGGCTGGCCGCGCCGTCGATGCGCAGGGTGCTGCCGCTGATGAACGCCGCCGCCGGGCTGAGCAGGAACACGATCGCCGCGCTGACTTCCGATTCGGTGCCGATGCGCTTGAGTGGCACGTGCTCACGCAAGGTCGGAATCACCGCCTTGAACGCACCTTCGTAGGTGTCCATGCCGCTGGAAGCGATCCAGCCCGGCGCCACAGCGTTGACCCGGACCCCGGCGTACCCCCATTCGAAGGCCGCGGTCTTGGTCAGGTTGTCCATGCCCGAGCGCGCCGCCCCCGAGTGGCCCATGCCGGGCATGCCGCCCCACATGTCGGCGAGCATGTTGACGATGGCGCCGCCGTGCTTGCTCATGGACTGGTTGAACACTTCCCGGGCCATCAGGAATCCGCCCAGCAGATTGGTGCGCATAACGGTTTCGAAACCCTTCTGGTTGATCGAGGCCAGGGGCGACGGGTACTGGCCGCCAGCGTTGTTGACCAGGCCGTGAATCGGGCCGTATTTGCGGATGAATTCGCTGACAAGGTGCGTGACCGCTTCTTCCTCACGGATATCGCAGGTGCCCCAGTCAGCCTTGCCGCCATCTTCGGTAATCTCGGCAGCGACATTTTTCAACTTGTCGGCCTTGCGCCCGACCAGCAGCACATGCGCACCGAGGGCCGCCAGTTCGTGAGCCGTGCAGCGGCCAATGCCACTGCCGCCACCGGTGACGATGATGGTCTGGCCGGCAAACAGATCGGCTTTGAAAATCGAATCGTAAGCCATGGCGGCAATCCTCTAGTTGACCTGGTCGGCGATGCGCTGTGGCACCGGAATCTGGATCTCCAGCAATTGCTGGGCGAAGGCCTTGCCCTGCGGATCGATCCGCAGGCTGGCCACGCCTCCACCCCCCAAAGCGTTTTCCAGGAGGAAATTCAGGCTGTGGCTGGCGGGTAAATACCAACGCTCGACACGCCCGTGGATCGGGTCGAGGACATGGCTCATCCAGTCGACGATCACGGCCGGGGTCAAGGCTTCGGCGATCCATGGCAGGTACTGCGGGTCGCGGGCCATGACGCCGATATTGCTGTGATTGCCCTTGTCACCGGAGCGGGCCACCGCGAGCTTGACCAGGGCGACGCTGGCATCGGCAGGTCCCGTGGGGCGGGGTGGCTCAATCGGCACGGGCAAGTCGGCGCTGTCGAGCACATCGAGGGCGGGCAGGGCGCACGAGTGGCGCTGGCCCATGAGATCAATTTCCAGCGTGCAGGCAGTTTTGTCGATCAGGAACGAAAACAAGCGGATCAGCGGATACACCGTCGGCCGGCCGCCGACGATCCCGGTCAGCCCCGGCGCCATGCCGGTGGCGGCCTGGGCGATTTCCCGGGAGAACAGGATCAATGCCTGCTTGTTCGGATGGCGCACCGCGAGCTTGATCACTACTTCGCGGCTGTCCTGGCGCTGCCCGTGGGGGCCGTACGTGGCTTCGCTGCCAAGCAGTTCAATGTTCACCTCGCTGTAGGGCGCCCAGCCGCGCTGGCTGAACATCTGTGAGGTCTTGTTGATGATCGCTTCGCTGACCCTGTGGCCCTTGGCGACCGCATCGATCCCGGCGATCAGGCAACTGGCGGTGCAACGGAAACCGTCCGGGTACGTGGCGCTGACCTTGTACTGAGCGGTGGGCGGCAAGCCTTTTGCGCCGTGCACCCGGACCGCGTTCCTGCCTTGCTGCACAAGTTTGACCTGGGTGAAATCACAGACCACGTCGGGCAGCAGGTAGGCCCGCGGATCACCGATTTCGTAGAGCATCTGTTCGCCCACGGTCAAGGGTGTGACCAGGCCGCCGGTGCCTTCGGGTTTGCTGACGATGAACTGGCTGTCGGCGTTGACTTCGACGATGGGAAAACCGATGTGCTCGTAATCGGGCACATCGCGCCAGTCGGTGAAGTTGCCGCCGGTGCATTGCGCGCCACACTCGATGATGTGCCCGGCCAGCGCCGCCTGGGCCAGTTTGTCGTAGTCGTGCCACGACCAGCCGAACTCATGCACCAGCGCGGCGCTGACCACGGCGCTGTCGACCACGCGTCCGGTGATCACGATGTCCGCACCCAGGCGCAGGGCTTCGACGATGCCCGGCGCCCCCAGGTAGGCGTTGGTCGAGACACACATCGGCGGCAGGGGGGCGGCGCTGAACATTTCGTGAATGCCAAGGCTGCCCAGTTGTTTGATCTGCGGTTGCAAGTCATCGCCCAACAAGACAGCGATCTTCAGCGCGACGCCGGCCTTGTCGCAGGCGGCCTGCAGGGCGGCTGCACAGGCTTGAGGGTTGACCCCGCCGGCATTGCTGATGACGCGGATCTTTTGTTCGGCCAGTTGCGAGAGCAGAGGAGCGAGCACTTCGATGAAGTCGCTGGCGTACCCGGCCTGGGGATCTTTCATCCGTGCGCCGGCCATGATCGACAGGGTGATTTCAGCCAGGTAATCGAAGACCAGGTAGTCCAGGCGCCCGCCTTCGACCAGTTGCGCGGCGGCGGTCGAGGTGTCGCCCCAGAAGGCGCTGGCGCAACCGATGCGAATTGTTCTTGGCGCAGTCAACTCCATAACCACCTCCGGCAACAGTGCCTTGAGACTACCAAGCAAGCGCTTGGTTTGTAAACGGCTGAACTATCTTCTGCCCGAGCGCTTGCTTGGTCGTCGCCAGTTGCTTAAATTGCCAGCGCAACCCAATGTTTTCGCGGGGAGCGCGGCATTGGACTGATCGACTGTAGGAGAGAACGGGTGGATGAGCAAAAAGCCTTGAGCGTCATGCGCGAGTTGGTCGACAGCGGACAATTGACCGACCCGGACAGCGCCCGGGGCAAGTTGCTGCAAGTGGCGGCCCACCTGTTTCGCAACAAGGGCTATGAACGCACTACCGTGCGCGACCTGGCCGGTGCCGTGGGCATCCAGTCGGGAAGTATTTTTCATCACTTCAAGAGCAAGGACGATATCCTGCGGGCGGTGATGGAGGAGACCATTCTGTATAACACCGCGCTGATGCGTGCGGCCATCGCCGAGGCCGGCGACGTGCGCGAGCAGGTGCTGGCGCTGATCCGCTGCGAATTGCAGTCCATCATGGGCGGCAGTGGCGAGGCGATGGCGGTGCTGGTCTACGAATGGCGTTCACTGTCCGATGAGGGGCAGGCCAGGGTACTGGCGTTGCGCGATATCTATGAAGACATCTGGCTGCAGGTGCTGAGTGAAGCCAAGAGCGCCGGTTTTATCCGCGGCGATGTGTTTATCACCCGGCGTTTCCTGACTGGAGCGTTGTCCTGGACCACCACTTGGTTTCGTGCCGATGGCAACATGAACCTGGATCAACTGGCCGAGGAGGCCTTGATTCTGGTGCTGGCGGGTAAATAGTGCGTGAGTGCGGGTCGGCAGGAAACTGGCTAAGTGGTCGAAACCGCCTAGCTTCAATGCATTGATGCAGTTTCGGGGAGTGGGTTGTTTTGATGTCTTCGCCAATACGGACGGCTTCGCGACTTTTACTGGCAATACTCGCGTCGTTATCAGTCATGCCGACCCAGGCCGCACAACTGGTGCGCATCGGTGCCGCACACTTTCCTCCCTATACGGTGCGCCCGGAGTCTGGTGCCGACACCGGCCTGTTGCCGCAATTGGTCGCGGCCCTCAACAACCTGCAAAGCGACTACCGGTTCGTGTTGGTACCTACCTCCATTCCCCGCCGCTTTGGCGACTTCAAGCAAGGCCGGGTGGACATGGCGATCTTCGAAAATCCCGACTGGGGCTGGCGGGACATCCCCCACACCAGCGTCGACATGGGCCTGGAAGACGCCGAAATCTTCGTTGCGCAACGCTTGCCTCAGCGCCAGCAAAGCTACTTCAGCGAACTCGCCGGCAAGCGCCTGGCATTGTTCAGCGGGTATCACTACGAATTCGCCCACTTCAATGCCGATCCCAAGTACCTCGCCACTCACCACAACGCCACCTTGACCTATTCCCATGACAGCAACCTGCTGATGGTGCTGCGTGGCCGCGCCGATGTCGCCCTGGTCACACGGTCCTACCTGAGCGACTACTTTCTGCGCAACGAGAAAGTCGCCATTGAGTTACTGGTATCCGAGCGCGTCGACCAGATCTATCACCACTACGCCATTCTCCGCCCGACAGCGCCGATCAGCGGCGAAACCTTCGGCAGGTTGCTGCAAGGGTTGCGCGATAATGGCCAGATGCTGAAGATTTTCGATCCGTACAAAATCGCGGTGGTGCCGGTGCCTGGCAACTGATGCACATACAGGTTTACCGCTTGTCGCTCCAATGTGTTTTGCAGTGAAAACCTGTCAACTTTGACAGTAGCCAATAACGATTGCCGAGGGTTTAGATAGCGTAATCATCTATTCCGTCGAAAGGTAATCTGTCATGGCTAAAGAGGTTGTCAAAGACGCAGCTCAACACGTCCTGCCTGTTGCGGAACATCCAATTCCGACTGTCGAGTTTGCGACGGCCAATAACACGCTGGATCCGATTTTTGCGAGGCGGGGCGTCATCGTCACCATTGCGTTTGCCAGTATGACGTCTGCTTACCAGATTCAATTGCATTGGGACGGCCCCGAAGGCCCGGGGCGACCCTCGATCCCGGTCAAGGATGGCAGTGACGACCGCTCTATCCAGATTAACGTCGCTGCTGAAGTAATCGGTGCCTGTATCGGTAAGACCGTCGAAGTTTGGTACACCGCCACCCTCAATGGCCGAACTGAACCGTCTATCAAACTTGAATTGACGGTTGAGACACTTAAACCTGAATTTTTACCGGCATCCACGTTTCTCGATGTGGATACATCCCAGGGTGCGCGCTGGCTGGACATGCGCAAGTTCGAAGACAATGCCCGGGTTGCCCTGGAACGTTGGAACTTTATCGCAGAGGGGCAGCGACTGTGGATTCTGGCGATAGGTAACGAACACCATGTCGGCAACTTCCGGTTCGAATGGGTGTTGGAAAACCACCTTGTGAAGAAATGGGAAGCCCAGGGCGGCTTTGTCTTTCTGGAGCACTTGTGTCGTGACTGGCTGGCCGGGTGTGAAGACTATTCCTCGGTAACCTTGTGCGCGGCTGTCACTTTCGACGGCGCGCCCGGAACCGCACCGGCAGATCCAACGCTTTCCTGGCTACCGGCAAATGCTCATGAGCTGAGTCGTAATACTGAAAACCTGCGGTTGGGTGAGCCGGACCTCAAACTGCTGATGCCGAGGGTACTGGAGGCCACCGAGTGCGCGGCCGACGAATGTCTGCTCAATCCGATTAACGCCACAGAGGGCGCGACAATACGCGTGGCCTATAACGGAATGCGCGATACCGATCGGGTGTGCGCTTTTTTCGAAGGAGCGCCCGGTGCCGGGACTCCATCGCTGGCCTGTGTAAGCGGAACAACAAACGGCTTTGTCGATATCCCGGTGCCGGCTTCAGCCATCAGCGCCAACTTTTGCGGCCAGGTTCGAGTGCGTTATACGGTCCAGCGCGATAGGCAGTGGCCTTCTCCGGTGCTGACACTGAAGGTGCTCAAGCTCACCGGTTTGTCTACACCAGAGGTGAGACAGGCTACGGCACGGATGTTGGACCTCAATACGTTCAATGACGATGCCGATGTGATGTTGGAATCATGGCCTTTTATCGCCGAAGGCCAGCCGACTTGGCTATGGGGGACAGGCAAGTCGGAGGATGGCACACCTTACAGCTTCGATGTGCTGATGGGGGACGCGCTGCCGGCGTGGGAGGGCGAAATAGCCGTCCGTGACTTGTTGCCGAGGCATGAGATAGAGAAACTGGCAGATTGTACCTGGCTTCAGCTGCATTTCGCGGTGAACTTCAATGGCCTGATCGATCACCCCAGTGCAGTGAAGTTTCCGTCTTTGGCCTTGTCCCTTCATCAGCAAGATCTGCACCTGATCGCCCCGACAGTACGTCAGGCGGTTGGCGAGCTGCTCAATCCGGAAAACGCCAAGGAAGGCCTTACTGTGCGGGTGGCTTACGACCGTATCAGCCCTCGTCATACGATCCAGCCATACTGGGTACGCCCGGACGGTTACTCACTGCCGATCGAGGCCAAACCAGGCAATAGCATCGTGGGGTATGTGGACTTCGAGGTGCCTTTCAACGAGGTGATTGCCTGCATCGGCAAGACGGTGACCCTTCGTTATGACGTGACCAGCCCGTGCAAGCAGGCGACATCTCCAGACTTCAACCTGCAAATCAGCGTTCCTAAACATTGGCCGATACCGCAAGTGCTTCAGGCCACCAACGATATTCTGGACCTGCGCAACTTTGACGACGATGGCACGGTTCTGGTCGAACCCTGGAATCCCTGGATGGTTGAGGGCCAGCGTGTATGGCTCAGCTGTGCCGGTACTGACAAGGATGGCAATTGTGTTGTGCTTGATCTGATGGTTGGCGAGTTGGTGTCGGAACCGAATCTGGATGATGGCTTGACCCGGGATTTACCTCGAAAATGGCTTCAATCACTGAAGGACTTCAGCACATTCAGCCTGATCTGCAAAGTAACGCTGGATGGAAGTGAGAGTACCGACAAGGCAGTTGTACTTACACCGCGGGAGTTGACGATACGATTTGCGTTCGATGATCTCACTACGTTTGATGACGGCAACTGGAAAGATTGGGAGCGTGGTGTGGATATGCGTCCTCAGGATCTGATTTTGCAAGCGACGGGAGGGACGGGGCATCTGGTTTCCGACTCTGCTAACAAACCTGTCGGTGTGTTAATGACAAAGTACTTCGACAACTTGCAACCGCACGTCACGTATGAATTCAGTTTGTCGGTTCGACGGAGGAATTTTTTGGCCCCCGTCCCTAGCTTGTCGCTTCGCGCGGGTTCAATGGCTGTGACTGAACATACGTTCTTTCCACATATGAGCTGGAAACCTCTTTCTGGAACCTTTGTGGCCACGCAACCTCGCATGCAACTTTGGGTAGAAAGCCATAGCTTTTCATATGATGGAAACGATTTTGATATCGATGATGTGCGTTTGAGAGAACTGTAATTTTCTTGTTCCTCTCGCAGGTGCTTCACTCCAGGTATTTGCAATCGCTGCATGTATCGACCATTGGTGTTGCACAGTTATCTGTCGTGCACGCTTAAATTTTTATCCTTGGCTCGCGTTACATCGTTTAACTGTCGACGATTACCGTGAGCCTTTCCCATGCCCAATCCGAAAGACCTGACTGCCCTGCAATTACCAACGGGCAGCAGTCTAGTAGCCGATGAAACCGAAAACCGGCTGAGCCTCAGCCTCGAAGGCCAGGCGCTGATAAATCTGCGCCTGACCCGCGACTCCGAGCTGCGGCTGCAAGTGGAGGAACGCTTCGGTCTTTCTGGCAGCCAGGCTTTCTGGGCTGCCGGTTATTGGTTGTTCGCTCGCGACCCGGCCTGCCAGCGTCTGATCTGGCAACTCGATGAAACGCCGACCGAAGCCCTGCTCAGCGGCTTGCTGGTTCCTGCCGATACGGCTGGCTGCTATCGTTGCGAACGCACCCTGTTCTGCCAGTTGCCACAGCCGTGGTTGGGCGATTCGCTGACGGGCTGTTATCCACAGCAGATGGTCATCAGCGGCGGCAAGCGTCACCCACTGCGCCCACCGAAGCCGCAAGGCGAGGTTTATCGGCGTTTCGATTCCAGGCTGGGGGCGTGGATTTCCTTGCGCACAGTGGATATCGACGAGGATCTTGTGCGATTCAATCGCTGGCAGAACAGCCCTCGGGTCGCGAGTTTCTGGCAAGAGCAGGGCAGTCTCGAAGAGCATCGCGAGTACCTGGGCAAACGCCAGGACGATCCCCATACCCTGACGTTGATCGGTTGTTTCGACGATCAACCCTTTGCTTATTTCGAAGCCTATTGGGCCAAGGAAGATCGTATCGCACCCTTCTATGACGCGGATGATTACGACCGTGGCATCCACATGCTGGTGGGCGAAGAAAGTCACCGGGGTCCGCACAAGGTGGCGAGCTGGCTGTCGGCGCTGGTGCATTACCTGTTTCTCGACGATCCACGGACTCGCCGGGTGGTCGCCGAGCCCCGTGCCGACAACGCGAAGATGATTGGGCACCTGCAGGGACAGGGGTTTTATTGCGAGAAGGAATTCGACTTTCCACACAAGCGCGCAGCACTGATGGTGCTGGGGCGCGAGCGTTTTTTTGATCGCTGCTCGTTGATCTGAACCGCAGGAAATCGTCCGAATGCCTCACAGGTCTCGGACGATTTCGCAGCTAGCGGTCCTGCGCTTCCTTGGCGTCCATTTCCGCATTGCGTTCGGCGACGCGTTTGCGCTGTTCATCGGTCAGCTCAACCTTGTGGGCGGTGTCGCGCAACATCATCAAACCGCCAACGATAGAGCCAATGGCAACCACCAGAATCAACCAGGCATACCAGGGCATGGGACCTCCTTGAAAGCCGGCCGGCGGGCGAGGGTTTCGCCTGTCGAACGTGCATACCACTTTGAGCGATTGGATTTCGCACTGGTTCCATTGTATGCCTGTTCTGTGTCGTTCACCCCTGTGTCGTCTGCAATGCCCCTTCGCGTGCAGGCTCGCTCCCACAGGGGTATGCGTTTTCCCAAACACTGCTAAACAGTGTGGGAGCGGGCTTGCTCGCGAAGAGGCCCGTCAAGACAACGCAGTAACGGAGCCCTAAACCCACTCTTTACGCTTTCTTTATGCCCCGCCGCACCCCTCGGTCTCGTTCCTTTACAGCCTCCCTGCCGACAATACCTCCACACGCGGCAATACGCCGTAACACGGAGAACTTCCATGAGCGTTCTGGACGGAGTGTCACTGCTGCTGGCAGTGGGACTGTTCATTTATCTGTTGGTTGCGCTGTTGCGCGCGGACCGCAACTAGGAGCGGCTATGCACAGTTATGACTATTGGCTGATCCTGGCGTTTTTCGCCCTGGTACTGGTCCCCGCACCGTTTCTCGGGCGTTTCTACTACAAGGTCATGGAAGGGCAGCGCACCTGGCTGACGCCGATCCTTGGTCCACTCGAACGTGGTTGTTATCGCCTGTCTGGCGTCGATCCCCAGGCCGAGCAGAGCTGGCAGAAGTACACCCTGGCCTTGCTCGCCTTCAACCTGGCGGGTTTTGTACTGTTGTTCGCGATCCTGCTGTTCCAGGACCACTTGCCGCTGAACCCGCAAAACCTGCCGGGCCAGGAATGGACGCAAGCGTTCAATACCGCAGTCAGCTTCATGACCAACACCAACTGGCAGTCCTACAGCGGCGAAGCGACCCTGAGCTACCTGAGCCAGATGGTCGGCCTCACCGTGCAGAACTTTGTCAGCGCCGCTACCGGTCTTGCAGTCCTGGTTGCGCTGTGCCGCGGCATCGGTCGCAAATCCACTGCATCGCTGGGCAACTTCTGGGTCGACATGACTCGCGCCACCCTGTACGGCCTGTTGCCGCTGTGCCTGCTGCTGGCGCTGTACCTGGTCTGGCAGGGCGTGCCGCAAACCTTCGCGCAATATGTGAATGCCGTGACCGTGCAGGGCATCGATCAAGTGATCCCGCTGGGGCCGGCCGCCAGCCAGATTGCGATCAAGCAACTGGGCACTAATGGCGGTGGCTTCTTTGGCGTCAACTCGGCGCATCCGTTCGAGAACCCGACGGCCTGGAGCAACCTGTTCGAAGTCGCGTCGATCATCCTGATCCCGGTGGCGCTGGTGTTCACCTTTGGCCATTACGTGAAAGACCTGCGTCAGAGCCGCGCGATCATCGCGTGCATGCTGGCGCTGTTCTTGATCGGTGGCGCGACGTCGCTGTGGGCTGAATACCAACCCAATCCGACCCTGGCCAACGTCGCCGTCGAACAGACCGCACCGCTGGAGGGCAAGGAGGCGCGTTTCGGTACCACCGCCACGGTGCTGTGGTCGGTGACCACCACGGCGGCGTCGAACGGTTCGGTCAATGGCATGCATGACAGTCTCAACCCGCTCAGCGGCATGGTTGCGCTGGTCAACATGATGGTCGGCGAAGTGATCTTCGGCGGCGTCGGCGCGGGGCTCTATGGCATGTTGCTCAACGTGCTGATCGCGGTGTTCCTTGCCGGCCTGATGATCGGCCGGACGCCGGAATACCTCGGCAAGAAACTGCAAGCCCGAGAGGTGCAGCTATTGGTGCTGACCTTGCTGGTCATGCCGATCGGCGTGCTGGTCCTCGGTGCCATTGCCGCCAGCCTGCCAGGGCCTGTGGCCTCGGTGAGCAACCCCGGCGCCCATGGTTTCAGTCAGTTGCTCTACGCCTACACCTCGGCCAGTGCCAACAACGGTTCGGCATTTGGCGGCTTCGGCGCCAATACGCCGTACCACAACCTGATGCTGGGCCTTGGCATGTTGATCGGTCGCTTCGGCTACATCCTGCCGGTGCTGGCCCTGGCCGGCAGCCTGGCGATGAAGAAGACCGCGCCGATTGGCCAGAACAGCTTCCCGACCCACGGCCCGCTGTTCGTGACCTTGCTGACCGTGACCATTTTGCTGGTGGGTGGCTTGACCTTCCTGCCGACGCTGGCGTTGGGCCCGATTGCTGAACATTTAAGCCTGGGCTTCTAAGGAGCAGATGATGAATATGCCCGCAATCAAACCGGTCGCTGCCAAGGCCCCGGAACAAGCAAGAACCGCGATCTCGGCCCTCTGGCGCCCAGCGCTGGTACAAGCTTTCGTCAAGCTCGATCCGCGACAATTGCAGCGTGCGCCGGTGATGCTGGTGGTCGAACTGACGGCGATCCTGACCACCGTGCTGTGCTTCATTCCCGACACGGCGGTGCCGACCTTCGTCGCCGCACAGATTGCCCTGTGGCTGTGGTTTACCGTGCTGTTCGCCAACTTCGCCGAGGCCCTGGCCGAAGGTCGTGGCAAGGCCCGCGCCGACAGCCTCAAGGCGGGTAGCGAAGGCTTGAGCGCCCGGCGCAGAACCAGCAACGGCAGCTTTCAAGTGGTGCCGGCCGCCAGCCTGCGCAAAGGCGATGTGGTGCGCGTCGAAGCGGGGGAGATGATCCCCGGTGACGGTGAGGTGATTGAAGGGATTGCTGCCGTCAACGAAGCGGCCATCACCGGTGAATCCGCTCCGGTGATTCGTGAATCCGGCGGCGACCGCTCGGCGGTGACCGGCAATACCCGGCTGGTGTCTGACTGGCTGTTGGTGAAGATCACCGCCAACCCCGGCGAGTCGACACTGGATCGCATGATCGCCCTGGTCGAAGGCGCCAAGCGCCAGAAAACCCCGAACGAAGTGGCGCTGGACATCCTGTTGATCGGCCTGACCCTGATCTTCCTGCTGGTGGTCGTGACTCTTCAACCGTTCGCCCACTTTGCCAATGGCAGCCTGCCGCTGGTGTTCCTGGTGGCGTTATTGGTCACGCTGATCCCGACCACCATTGGCGGTTTGTTGTCGGCCATCGGTATCGCCGGCATGGACCGCCTGGTGCGCCTGAACGTGATCGCCAAGTCCGGTCGCGCGGTGGAAGCGGCGGGGGACGTGCACGTCCTGCTGCTGGACAAGACCGGCACCATCACCTTCGGTAACCGTCGTTGCGCCGCCGTTGTTCCCGCTCCAGGCGTGACGGCCAGCGAACTGGCCGAGGGTGCCTTGTTGGCCTCTCTGGCCGATGACACGGCGGAAGGTAAATCCATCGTCGAATACCTGCGTGGCACGCAACCGCAAACGGAGCCGGCCGCCGAATTGCTGACGGCTGTACCGTTCAGCGCCGAAACCCGGCTGTCAGGTGTCGACTATCAGGGCCGCGTGTATCGCAAGGGCGCAGTGGATTCCCTGCTGGCGTTCGTCGGCTTGAAGCGAGCCGACCTGGCCGCGCCGTTGTCCCGGGAAATCGACAGGATTGCCCAGAGTGGCGGCACGCCGCTGCTGGTCTGCGCCGACGGCAAACTGCTCGGTGCGATCCACCTCAAGGACGTGGTCAAGCCCGGCATCCGCGAGCGTTTTGCCGAGCTGCGCAAGCTGGGGATCCGCACGGTCATGGTGACCGGCGACAACCCATTGACCGCTGCCGCGATCGCCGCCGAAGCGGGTGTTGACGACGTGCTGGCCGAAGCCACGCCGGAGAAAAAACTGGCGCGCATCCGGCACGAGCAGAACGACGGTCGCCTGGTTGCCATGTGCGGCGACGGCGCCAATGACGCCCCGGCCCTGGCCCAGGCGGACGTCGGCATGGCGATGAATGACGGCACGCAGGCGGCACGTGAAGCGGCCAACATGGTTGACCTCGACAGTGACCCGACCAAGCTGCTGGACGTGGTGCAGATCGGCAAGGAACTGTTGGTGACCCGCGGCGCGCTGACGACCTTTTCCATTGCCAACGACGTGGCCAAGTATTTCGCCATCCTGCCGGCGCTGTTTGCCGAGATCTACCCGCAACTGGGCGTGTTGAACGTCATGCAGCTGCACAGCCCGCAGAGCGCGATTCTCTCGGCGATCGTGTTCAACGCCCTGATCATCGTGGTGCTGATTCCCTTGGCTTTACGCGGTGTGCGCGTGCAGGCGGCGAGCGCGGCGGCGTTGCTGCGACGCAATCTGCTGATCTATGGCCTGGGCGGGATTGTGGTGCCGTTCGTGGGCATCAAGGCGATCGACATGCTGTTGACGGCGTTGCATCTGGTTTGACCGTGTGTCAGGCGTACCGCCTTCGCGAGCAGGCTCGCTCCCACAAAGGCACCTCGTTTCCTTGTGGGAGCGAGCCTGCTCGCGAAAAAGACGACACGTTGTACCTGACTGAACGCGGTACTTGTTCACCGAATTCGAGGAGTTTGAAATGTCCACAATGATACGCCCGGCCCTGAGCCTGCTGGTTTTGATGACCCTTATCACCGGTGTCGCCTATCCCCTGGTGGTCACCGGCGTGGCCCAGGTCGCCTTCCCGGATCAGGCCAATGGCAGCCTGGTGCGCGATGCCGACGGCAAGGTTCGCGGCTCATCGCTGATTGCCCAGGATTTCGTCGGCGACGCCTGGTTCCACCCGCGGCCATCGGCTGGTGCCTTTGCCACCGTATCGAGCAGCGCCAGCAACCTGTCGCCAAGCAACCCGGCCCTGGCCACTCGGGTGATCGACGACGCCAACAAGCTGCTGGTGCCAGGGCAGGGGCCGGTACCGCTGGCGCTGGTCACCACCTCTGGCAGCGGCCTCGATCCGCACTTGCCACCGGCCGCGATTGCCTATCAACTGGCGCGTGTTGCGGCGGCGCGCAACCTGCCGGTTGCGTCGCTCCAGCAACTGCTGGACGCCCACATCGAGCAGCCATTGGTAGGCCCTGCGGTCGTGAATGTGCTTGAGTTGAACCTGGCGCTGGAAAAACTGTAGTCGGCGGTGACGCCATTCGCGAGCAGGCTCGCTTGTATGGTAGGACTTGAAGGGAGGAGGAGGGACAAGGCTCGATTCTGACTGTTGACGCAGTACAGACTGTGGGAGAGTTCGCCCCTCCTCCTTTCACCCAAGCGCCGATAAAGAATGCATCTGGCCTAGACCGACGATAGGAACAAGCCTGCGCCTCTGGGTGAGCCCTTCAAGTGCTTAAAACCTTATCCCGGAGGAAAACCTATGGCAATGCCGGTTTCTGTTTCAAAGCCGATCGTGGGCGTGGATGTCGCCAAGAAAGAATTGGTGATTTATCACGCCGAACTGGACCTGCTTGAAGAGATTCCCAACAACAAAACCAGCATCAACAAGTGGTTAAAGGACTTGCCGGGGAGTGTGGCTATTGCTATTGAAGCCACCAACATCTACCACCTGGAGTTCGCTGACCTGGCCTTTGAGGCCGGCTGCGTGATTTACATGGTGGGCGGCTATGAGCTCAAACATTACCGAGAAGGTGTGAAGGTCCGTGCCAAAACCGATGCACTGGATGCCAAACTGCTTGCTCGCTATCTGAAGAACGAGCATGAAGAACTTCACCCATGGACGCCGCCGACACCGCTGTATCGCCAACTCCTGAGTCTTTTTCGCCGCCGGGCGGCCTTGGTCCAGGCCAGGGTCGGCCTAGTGCAAAGCTGGTCGAATGAGCCCTTGCTGAAGGCTGCTTTTTCCGAGCAAATAAAGTCCATGCAGCAGCTTGAGACGCTGATCGAAAAGACGATCAACGATCAGCTGAAAGAAGCCGGTTTGCTGGGGCAGTTGAAGCGTTGCTTGAAAGTTGAAGGGGTTGGATTTTTGACTGGCGCGCGCTTGCTCACGGCGTTCCAGCGCGGAGACTTCCGAAACGCAGATGCCTTTATCGCCTTTCTTGGAATGGACTTGCGGGTGTCAAAATCAGGGCAAAAAGATGGTCGCCGGAGTTTGACCAAGCGAGGCGATCCAGAAGCCCGCCGCCTTCTGCACAATGCGGCTATGTCGGCGAGTCGAACCGAAGCCTGGAAAGGGTTTTACCAAGAACAAAGAAATCGGGGTTTCAGCACCACTCAAGCCCTGGTGATGCTGGCTCGCAAGCTCGCTCGTATCGTATTCGCCCTGCTGAAGGGGCAGAGTGAATACCAACCGAAAACCAGTTGAGGGCTTCCCCTCAACCATAGAATCTCCCACAGGAGAATGCATTCCAAATGTGGGAGCGAGCCTGCTCGCGAAGACGGCCCCCAGGCACCACATGAATACCTGAATAAAGAGAATTGAAAGCATGAGCGACTCCGGCCGCGCCGACGCGCTATTAGCAAACCTGCCCCGTGATGGCCGTGGCCGGCTCAAGGTATTCCTCGGCGCCGCCCCCGGCGTCGGCAAGACCTACGCCATGTTGCAAGCGGCCCACACCCAATTGCGCCAAGGCGTGAAAGTCATTGCCGGAGTGGTCGAAACCCACGGCCGTTTCGAGACCGAAGCGTTGCTCAGCGGATTGCCGCAAATGCCATTGGTGCGCTCGTCATACCGTGGCGTGGAGCTCGAGGAGATGGACCTCGACGGTCTGCTTGCAGCCAAGCCCAGGCTGGTGCTGGTGGATGAACTGGCCCACACCAACGCCCCCGGCAGCCGTCACGAAAAACGCTGGCAGGACATCCAGGAACTGCTCGCCGCGGGCATCGACGTGTACACCACGGTCAACGTCCAGCATCTGGAAAGCCTGAATGACAAAGTGCGTGGCATCACGGGCGTGCAGGTGCGCGAAACCCTGCCCGACTGGGTTTTGCAGGAAGCGTACGAACTGCTGCTGATCGATTTGCCACCGCGCGAATTGCTCGAGCGTTTGCGCGACGGCAAGGTCTACGTGCCCGAGCAGGCGAGGGCCGCCATCGATGCGTATTTCTCCCAGACCAACCTCACGGCGCTGCGTGAGCTGGCCATGCAAACCGCGGCGGCCCAGATCGATAACGACCTGACCCAGGGCTATCGCCAGATGGGGCAAGCGGCGCCGACGGTGCGCGGTCGCTTGTTGGTCGGCGTCGATGGCGATGCCCAGGCCGAGCGCCTGGTGCGTCACGCCAGCCGCGTCGCCCAGCGTCGGCATCTGCCGTGGAGCCTGGTGCATGTGGATAATGGCCGCGTGCGTGACGAGCAGTCGCGGCTGCGTCTGCAAAGTGCCCAGCAACTGGCCGAACGCCTGGGCGGTGAAGTGGTGCTGCTGCGGGCCGGCGAGGTCGCCAAAACCCTGATCCAGCACGCCGCTGAACGCCGCGCCAGCCTGGTGCTGGTCGGCCAGTCGCGGCCGCGCCTGCGTCGTCGATTGTTCGGAGGCGGCCTGGCGGCGCGACTGCTGCGTAATGCCCGTGGGCTGGAAATCAACGTGCTCGACACCGAGCAGCAACAGCATCAACCAAGGCAGCGTTCGATGCAGGCACCGGTATGGTTCGACTACGCCCTGGCCGTGGTGGCGACGCTGTCGGCCACTGCCCTGGCCTGGGCAGTTGCCAGTGTGCTGCCGTTGCCGAACATCTCGCTGGTGTTTCTCGCCGCGGTGTTGCTGGTAGCGGTGCGCAGCAGTCTTGGCCCGGCCCTGGCCTGTGCGGCGTTGTCGTTCCTGACCTACGATTTTTTGTTCATTCCGCCGAATTTTTCCTTCAGCATCCAGCGCGAAGAAGACGTGCTGACCTTGCTGTTTTTCCTGCTGATGGCGGCGCTCACCGGCAACCTTGCTGCACGCCAGCGCCGGCAATTGCAGGCCCTGCGTGATACCCAGGAAGAGACCAGCGAACTGCTCGATCTGTCGCGCAAACTCACCGCTGCCACCGATCGTCAGGCCGTGGTCAACGCGGCGGCCCAGCACCTCAGCGGCTGGAGCGACCTGCAACTGTGCCTGCTCAATCGCGACGGCCAGAGCGGCTGGAAAGTCGAGATCGGTGGCCCGCTGGAGTTCACCGAAGCCGAACGCGCCGCCGCCGATTGGGCGTGGCAGCACGACCAGCCGGCGGGCGCGGGCACCGGGACCTTGCCGTTCGGTCGTTGGTGGTGGTGGCCATTGTCAGTGGAGGAGGGGCCGCTGGCGCTGCTCGGTGTGTGTGCCAAAGAAGGCCAGGCCTTGAGCGGCCAGCGTCGGCGTTTGTTGACCGCGTTGAGCCAGCCGTTGGCCCAGGCGCTGGCCCGAGCACAACTGGCCGATGACCTGGAAGCCGCGCGGCTGCACGGCGAAACCGAACAATTGCGCAGTGCCTTGCTGGCCTCGGTGTCTCATGATTTGCGTACCCCGCTGACCTCCATGCGCGGCAGTATCGATAGTCTGCTGGCCCTCGGTGAGGCCATTCCCCTGGAGGATCGCCGTGAGTTGCTGGAAGGCACCCGCGACGAAGCCGAACGCCTCGATCGCTACATTCAAAACCTGCTGGACATGACCCGCCTCGGTCACGGGGCATTGAAGCTGGCACGGGACTGGGTATCGCCGGCAGACATTGTCGGCAGTGCGCTCAATCGCCTTCGCGCGGTATTGGCCCCGTTGCAGGTCACCACCGAAGTGCCGGCGCAACTGCCGCTGTTATTCGTCCACGCGGCGCTGATCGAGCAGGCCCTGGTCAACGTGATGGAAAACGCTGCGCGTTTCTCGCCGTCCCACGGGCGCCTGCACGTGCGCGCGGGGGCCGATGACACGGAGCTGTTTTTCTCGGTAAGCGACGAAGGGCCGGGGATTCCGGAAGCGGAGCGGGAGAAGATTTTCGACATGTTCTACACCGCCGCTCGCGGCGACCGTGGTGGGCAGGGCACGGGGCTGGGGTTGGCGATCTGTCAGGGCATGGTCGGTGCCCATGGCGGGCGGATCAGCGTGGCCGACGGTATTGAAGGGCGCGGCACCTGCATCACCTTGCACTTGCCTTTGCAGGCGCAGCCGGGCTTTGAGAGTGAAGCCTGATCGTGCTTGCGTTACTCTCTTGCCACTACTTTGTGTTGATGTGAATCCATGAACCAGACCGCGACCATCCTGGTCATCGATGACGAACCGCAAATCCGTAAATTCCTGCGCATCAGCCTCGCTTCACAGGGCTACAAGGTGCTGGAGGCCGGTACCGGCACCGAAGGCCTGGCGCAAGCGGCGTTGAACAAACCGGACTTGCTGGTGCTCGACCTCGGCCTGCCGGACATGGACGGCCAGCAGGTACTGCGTGAGTTTCGCGAGTGGTCGACAGTGCCGGTGCTGGTGCTCTCGGTGCGTGCCGGTGAAGGGCAGAAAGTCGAGGCGCTGGATGGCGGTGCCAATGACTACGTGACCAAGCCCTTTGGCATCCAGGAATTCCTGGCGCGAATTCGAGCGCTATTGCGCCAGGTGCCGGTGGGCGAGGCCCAGCAAGCGGCACTGGCCTTCGGCCCGCTGACGGTGGACCTGGCCTATCGGCGGGTTTCGCTCGATGGTAGCGAAGTCGCGCTGACCCGCAAGGAATACGCAGTGCTGGCGCAACTGGCACGGCATCCCGGACGAGTCATCACCCAGCAACAACTGCTCAAGGACATCTGGGGGCCGACCCATACTGAAGACACGCATTACTTGCGGATCGTGGTGGGGCACCTGCGCCAGAAACTGGCGGACGACCCGATGCAACCGCGGTTCATCGTGACCGAGGCGGGGGTGGGGTATCGGTTACTCGACTCATGATCGTTCCCACGCTCTGCGTGGGAACGCCGTCATGGACGCTCCGCGTCCGCTATTGAGTTCGTGACGCGGAGCGTCACAGGATGCATTCCCACGCAGAGCGTGGGAACGATCGTTGTTTCAGGAATCTCGCTCACTCTCATACCGATCCAGCGTATCGCGCGCAATCTCGCGTCCCAGCGCGATCAACTCCGGCGCCTTGTAGAACTCGAAAAACCGGCACACCCGCTTCGGCACGTTGATCAGGATGTCCGGCGGATACCCGGCAATCTTGTATTGCGCCAAGGAGGTCTGCATGACCTCGAAACTCTGGTTGATCAAATCCAGCAGGGACGCCGGCCCCACGTTGTCGATGATGAACGACCCGGTGGCGGACTTCGGCGCACCGTCCCGTTCAGGCGCGGCCGCGGGTTGCTGGGCTTCAGGTTCGGCCGACTCGACCCAGGGGTTGATCTCTGCCGCTTCGGCCATCAACGCTTCCTTCTCCAGCAGCAGCAATTGTTCGGCCTGCTTGCGCCGGAACGGCAACTTCGAGCCCAGGGAACTGATCAGGCTGTCAAAGCGGGTCTTGAAGGCAGCTGGGCGCTGGATCACCGGTAACTGGTAGTGACGCTGGTTGGTGGAGTTGAGGTTGACCGCGATGATCAGATCGCAATGGCTCGACACCACCGGCACGATCGGCAAGGGGTTGAGGATACCGCCATCGACCAGCATGCGATTGCCCTGCATCACCGGGGTAAACAGACTGGGAATCGCCGCCGAGGCACGCATGGCCTGGTGCAGGCAGCCCTCCTGGAACCAGATTTCCTGCTGGTTGGTCAGGTCGGTGGCCACTGCGGTATAGGGGATGCGCAGGTCTTCGATATTGATTTCGCCAACGATCTTGCGGATTTGCCCGAAGACCTTTTCCCCGCGGATGGCCCCGAGGCGAAAACTGACGTCCACCAGGCGCAGTACGTCGAGGTAATCCAGGCTCTCGATCCAGTCCCGATAATCATCGAGTTTGCCAGCGGCGTAGATCCCGCCAACCACCGCGCCCATGGAGCAACCGGCGATACAGGCGATATCGTAGCCTCGCCGTTCAATTTCCTGGATGACGCCTATATGGGCATAGCCCCGGGCTCCACCCGAGCCCAACACCAGTGCGACACGCTTTTTCATTGATCGCCCTCGTTTGAATCGTTCAACAATGCACCCAACGAGGGGGGCGCTTCAATCGACAGGTCGTTCGGCCGCGTGAATGGGTCGTTTTTTCGACACTCCATGGCGGCGGATGGGTATTCTCTCCCCGTTGGGTTAACGTTGCCGACGGACGGCACTTTTTGTCCGCCAGACCGTCCTACCTGCATGACTGTTTACCTATTTTAGAGGTGTAAGAAATGAAAGCCTGGATCTGTGTGCCACTGATTGCCCTGGCGCTGGCCGGTTGTGCCGGCAAAACCGCTTATCGCGACAGCTGCGGCAGCCAGCTCGATGCCGCCTGGCGTGAGTTGGACCTGGCAAAGGCCGAAGGTTTCGCCGGAACCGTCAGCTACTCCAAGGCTTTATCGCTGCTGACCGCAGCCAAGACCCAGCAACAATTCGAAGGCTTCGAGGGATGCGCGAAGAAGGCCGAAAAGGCGCGTTTCTATATTCGTGAGTCGCGCGCGGGGAGATAGGCTGGAAAGCAGCTATAAGTTATAAGCTGCAAGCCACAAGTCGGTTCGCTTGCAGCTTGCAGCTTACAGCCGTTTACGGAGTAAACCATGATCGATAGGTTGGTGGCCCGGGTCTTAGGCTTGGAAATTCGTCTATTGGCCTGTCAGGCACGCTTGAGTGCCCACACCGATCCTGAGGCATTGCACGAGTTGCGTACCACGGTGCGCCGGTTGCGCAGCCTGCTGCGGCCGTTGCGCGGGTTGCCCGGAGTCGAGCAGCTGGAAGCGGCGGCGTCCGAAGTTGGCGACTTGACCACGCCATTGCGTGATCGTGAGGTGTTGGCTGCCTACTTGCTCGAAAACGATCAAGTGCAAGCCGCGCAGCGGCGCATGGTGCAAATGGCCAAGGCTTATCCTGCGGTGGCGACCAGTACGGAGTTTAAGCAGCTGCTGTTGATCCTCGATGCCTTTCCGCGATTCCTGCGCGCTGCTCAGCGCCAGGGTTTGCTCAAGGGGCTGGACAAGCGCATCGAAAAACGCCTGGGCAAACAGTGGAAGAAACTCGACACCGCCTTGCACGATCCGGCCCATGACCGCCATCGTTTGCGCTTGCTGATCAAGCGCGTACGTTATGGCATCGACGCTTACCCCGAACTGGATCGCCTGCCCAAGGCCGCCATGCCCCGACTGAAATCTGCCCAAGGGGCCTTGGGGGACTGGCACGACTGTGTGCAATGGCTGGCGATGGCCGAGCAGGAAGCGGATTTGCAGCCTTGTGTCGCCGTTTGGCAAGCCACCATGGCCAAGGCCGAACAGCGTGCCGACCGGGTGCTGGAAAAACTCAGCAAGGCCTGTTTCAAATCCTGAACCCACCACGACCCCGTAGGAGCTGCCGCAGGCTGCGATCTTTTGATCTTTGTTTTTAAAATCAAAAGATCGCAGCCTGCGGCAGCTCCTACACAGGCGCAGGCGGCTTATCTGTCAGTCAATTTGACCGGAATAGGCACTGTACAGCCCCAGTGAGCTGGTTAAGATTCCTTCATCCGTTTCCTGCCTTGAGGTCTTCATGCGCTTTTGCGATTTGCTCGACGCTGTTCGCCGTCAACCACTGGAACTGTCGATCCCGCCCGGATGGGCGCAAGGCCGAGCCAGTTTCGGCGGCCTGGTGGCTGCCTTGCAGTACGAAGCCATGCGCGCCAAGGTGCCAGCGGACCGGCCGGTGCGCTCACTGGCAATCACCTTTGTCGGCCCGGTCGAACCCGACGTGCCGGTCAGTTTTGAAGTTGATGTATTGCGCGAGGGCAAGGCGGTCAGCCAGGTGTTGGGCCGCGCGATGCAGAGGGGGCAGGTCGTCACGCTGGTTCAGGGCAGCTTCGGCGCCTCGCGTCCATCGGAAGTGGCGGTGCAAGCGTTGCCGGCGCCAGAGATGAAGCATTGGGACGACTGTCAGGAACTGCCTTTCATCGAGGGCGTGCTCCCGCAATTCATGCAGCACCTGGCAATGCGCTGGAGTGTTGGCGGGTTGCCATTCAGCGGCAATACATCGCGTCAAATGGGCGGCTGGGTGCGCTTGCGGGGTGATGTGAAGGAGGAGTCGGTCACCGAAGCGCACATCCTGGCGCTGGTGGATGCCTGGCCACCGGCCCTGATGCCGTTTCTGAAGAAGCCGGCGATGGGCAGCACGCTGACCTGGACCATCGAATTCGTCCAGCCATTGCTGGCACTAAGCACCCTGGACTGGTGCAAATACCTGGTTGAAACCGAGCATGCCGCCGACGGCTACGGCCATGCCGCGGCGAAGCTGTGGGATGTGGAGGGGCGGTTGATTGCCATGAGCCGGCAGACGGTGACGGTGTTCGGCTGATCAATGACGACGGTGGCGCTCGCGCCAGGCGCGCCACCAGCCGCCGCTGAGGACGTATCGCGGGAAGGTCAGGAACTGCTCGACCAGCAAGCGTGAAACCGCATCTTTGCGATCACTGAATGGCTCGGAGGCTTGCGCCTCCAGGGTATGGCCGTGACGTTGCAGACCCAAGGCGGCAATCACACCGATGACGCCGATGGCGAAATTCGCCAGGTTCAGGCCGAATACCCCGCAGGCGATCAGCAGGAAGGCGACAATGAACAGTGGCACGGCAATCAGGTGCAACACCAGGTTGGTCGGGTGTTGGTGATTGTTCGGGTACGCACGCCATTGCCAGGCGGGAAGGTTGGGGTGACGTTTACCCATGATGCTTATCCTCGATCCTTGTTGAACTCATGAATCAAGGATAGGCCCGGTAGATGCGGGCGGCGAATCAAGCTTGGCTATCGAAGCGATAGGGGTCATGTCCACCCTCGATGTTATAGCTTGAGCTGCCCGATCGCCGTGCTCAACTCGCCGGCCAACACCGCCAGTTCATCACTGGTGGTAGCCGAGCTGACGGTCTGGCGCACCGTATTTTCGGTCACATCGCGGATGCTCACCACCGCCCGGTTCATCTCTTCGGCCACCTGGCTTTGTTGCTCGGCCGCCACGGCAATCTGGGTGTTGCTTTCGCGCATCTGCGCCACTGCCCCGGTAATCTGCGCCAACGCGGCCCCAGCCTCCTGGGCTTGCTGTACGCATTCATCGGCCTTGTATGAACTCTCCTGCATGAAGTCCACCGCATCGCGAGTACCTGATTGCAAGGCGGACACCATCACGGTGATTTCATCGGTGGAGGTTTGGACGCGCTTGGCCAGGTTGCGCACTTCATCGGCGACCACCGCAAACCCCCGGCCCATTTCGCCGGCCCGGGCCGCTTCGATTGCCGCGTTCAGCGCCAGCAGATTGGTCTGCTCGGCAATGCTGTGAATCACGTTGACCACACCGTTGATCTTCTGGCTGTCCTCGGCGAGGCGCTGGATCATCTCGGCGGTCTGCTGCACCCCGGTAGACAGTCCGGCAATCGATCGCTGTACCCGCATGACCACTTCCTGCCCGCTGCCGGCCAAGGTGTCGGCAGATTGCGAAAGGTCTCGGGTGGCACCGGCGTGCTGGGCGATGTGATAGACGGTGGCGGTCATTTCATTGATGGCCGTTGCCGCCTGATCGGTTTCGCTCTGCTGGCCAAGCATGCCATGACGCACTTCATTCATGTTCGATGCCAGGCGTGCGGCACCTTCGTCCAGTTGTCGGACGGTGCTGGCGACGGTGCTGACCACGCCTTGGTAACCGGCCTGCATGGCGTTGAAAGCGTTGGCCATCTGCCCGACTTCGTCGCTGCAAGTCAGCGGGACACGGGCCGACAAGTCGCCAGTTTTTTCAACGTGGAGCATCACGTCTTTCAGGGTATTGAGTTGACTGAGCAAAAAGCGAATCAACAACTGTGAGGCACCGAGCATTGCCAGCATCAGGATAAACACCGCCAGCGCATAATTGACAACACGTTCGCTGAACACCTGGCCCAGGCTTGGGCCATGGGCAATCAAGGCGACCCGCTGGCCGTCCGTGCGGGTGAAGACTTCGGCGCCGATCGGCGGGTTGTCACCGAAATATGGCAGCGCGTCGAACTCGACCCAGCCGGTGGCATCGGCCAGTGCCTGCAGCGGCTGTCCGTCCAGCCGCGGTGCCTGGCCGTGATCGAAGGTCAGCAGGTTCCCGGCCCTGGGCAGCGGCTGCCCGGCAGGCCAGGCTTCGAGCAATCGCGCCTGGGCCAGGGCCGATTCCTGGGCGGCATGGCTGCGGGCTTGTTGTTCGAGTTGCACGGCATAAAACACCAGCAGTAGCGTGGTGACGAAAGCGACGGCGTTCACCGCCCAGAATTTGTACTTCAGCGAGATGTTGCTAAGCCAGGCACCCATGGAGGTCTTCTCTGATAGCGGAAACAGTTTTGGCAAGGTGCCATTATTGTGCCGCTATTGTTGGGCTGAACGCTTGATGCAGGTCAAGATTGCGAGGCTTGCTTGCAAGACGCCATCGCAGGGCGTAATGCGCTATCCTGCGCGCCCTGAAAATTTACCAGCTACAGGATCCGCCCCCATGAAAGCCGCCCTCATCGAACTCATCAGCAACATCAGCTCCGGGTGCATGGCCGATGACGAAATCGAGAAAGTCGCTGATGAAGCGGCCCAGGCTTACGCTGATCCAGCGGCTTTCCTGAGCGCCAACCCGGACATCAACTACGACGACAGCTTCCCGATCCCGCTGGGTGAGTGGGTCGTGGTTGGCAGCTTGCCCGATACCGTGCTGTTTCAGGCCGACACCTATGTGGACCTGTTTGCCCAGATCGTCGCCTCGTTCGGCCCGGGGGTTGAGTTCAATCTCAAGCCCAAGCAGTTGGCCAGGACCGAAGCCCTGACCGCACTGAATCGCATCCAGGTGCAGATGAGCAGCCTGAACAAGGAAAACGGTGGCTACACGCTGATGAACTTCAGCCAACTGCTGGACGATGAACTGCAAGTGGTGCTGGTCTATGGCAATGCCGTGCCTCGGGTGCTCGAACTGTGCGCGCAAGTCGGCATCGCCGCTGCGCCATCGCTGGAAGCCTTGAAAGTGGCGATCCACGTCTGAACCGCTAAAGCTGTCAAAAAAAGGGAACCCTGTTCACGGCGGGCTATCCTAAGAGGGCATATCACTCTTCAGGAGCGTCATCATGGGTTCCACGTTCAATAGCCTGGTTGGCTTGATCATTCTTGCCCTGGATATCTGGGCAATCATCAACGTGCTGAAAAGTGGCGCCGAGACCGGAATGAAAATCTTCTGGGTGCTGTTGATCCTGTTGCTGCCGGTTCTGGGCCTGATCATCTGGGCCATTGCGGGCCCACGAGGAAATGTGCGCATCTGAAGCGAAACACTCGCCGGAACATTGCCCGGCGCCCGAGGTCGAGATAGGTGTAAGCCCATCCATGGGTTTTATCGAGGAGGCACCGATGCAAAGGTGGAAAGTCACTTTCGTGGATGATCATGGTGAAGTAATCGATGAAGAATTCGAGTGCGAGGAGTGCCCGAGTCACGAAGAGGCCGCCAAACTCATCAAGGCGCGATTGCTTCCCGTGGCCGCCGAACTGGATCTGAACGACTATGAGGGCCGCACCCCGGATGCAGGCGTCAAAAGCCTGAAGGCCCAGAACAGTATTGAAATTCGCAGCATCACCCCCGTCTGAACCTCTTCTCGTTATCGACTACAGCAGAACCAGGCCTTGGCAGCGGCTCTATCTTGGGGCTACTCTGCAAGCGAGATCAGCGAATGGATCGCTAAGGTCTGGTCTTGTCAGCTCCATGCTTGTTTCCCGTCGCGCGCACCCTTGGGTTCGCACAAGGGAGTACGGAAAGTCTATCCATCAGTTTGAGGAGGACGTTTCATGAGCACAGCCTATCAAGAAGACATCAGCAGCAGTGTGTTGCGCCGCATGAAAGAAGGCGGTTTTGATTTTTCCCGGTTCCATCCCATCGAGTTCTACGCCATTTTCCCGGACGAGGAGCGGGCACGCAGGGCGGCAGGTCATTTTCACCGTGGTGAATCCCTGGATGCGCAAATCAGTGTGCGCGACGATGGCGCCTGGGCTTTGGAGTTGTGCAAGGTCATGTATGCGACCTACGACGACATTGGCGATTTCGAACAGGGTTTCGAGGCAGTGGTCGAGCCTCTGGGCGGCATCATCGAAGGCTGGGGTGTGAAACAGGAGGTACGAGGGCGACTCGCATAAACCTATGAACAGTTACAACCAGCAATGACGGCTAACCTTCGGGTTGGCCGTTTTCGTTTTTGTCGATGGCAATCGAACAAGGCCGACCCGTTCGCCGGCAAGCCGGCGCCTACGGTCTATGCTGGTGATGGGCGACGACAACGCCTTGCAATGAAGCGGGGGCCGTCAGGTGGGGGCATTTGCCGCACAGGATTGGTGCGGCGCTCGCGTGGTGATTATCCAACCGATTGAAATCAAAGCGTTTCTGCCGATGGCACGGGCCTTGCGAAGGCCTGTATGTCCGGGTGACAAGGAGTACGGCATGATCCGCACCTATTTTGATGAGATGTACGACGCTGGCGGCCAGGTCCGCCCGCATTATCGGGAGTTTGCCCGTTGGCTGGCCGAGACGCCTGACGAGCTTCTGGCACAACGGCGACGCGAGGCCGATCTGCTGTTTCATCGCGCCGGGATTACCTTCACGCTCTACGGTGATGAGCAGGGCACAGAGCGCCTGATTCCCTTCGACACCATCCCGCGCAGTATCCCCGCCAGTGAATGGCGCGTGGTCGAGCGCGGCTGTATCCAGCGGGTCAAGGCGTTGAACATGTTTCTCGCCGACCTTTACCACGAGCAGCGCATCATCAAGGCCGGGATCATTCCGGCCGAGCAGGTGCTGGCCAACGAGCAGTACCAGTTGGCGATGCAAGGCCTGGACCTGCATCGGGATATCTATTCGCACATTTCCGGCGTCGACCTGGTGCGCGACGGCGACGGCACGTACTACGTGCTCGAAGACAATCTTCGTACACCGAGCGGCGTCAGCTACATGCTCGAAGACCGCAAGATGATGATGCGCCTGTTCCCCGAGTTGTTTGCGGCCCAGCGCATTGCCCCCATCGACCATTACCCGAACCTGTTGCTCGACACCCTGAAAAGCTCAAGCCCGATCGAAAATCCGAGTGTCGTGGTGCTGACGCCGGGGCGCTTCAACAGCGCCTTCTTCGAGCATGCATTCCTGGCGCGAGAAATGGGCGTGGAGCTGGTGGAGGGTGCGGACCTGTTCGTGCGTGACGACAAGGTGTTCATGCGCACCACCGACGGGCCGAAAGCCGTCGATGTGATTTACCGCCGTCTCGACGATGCGTTCCTTGACCCGCTGGCGTTCAATCCCGACTCGATGCTGGGCGTGCCCGGCCTGCTGTCGTCCTATCGTTCGGGCAATGTCGTGTTGGCGAACGCCATCGGAACCGGGGTGGCAGACGACAAATCGGTGTATCCATTCGTCACCGACATGATCCGTTTCTACCTGGACGAAGAACCGATCCTGAAAAACGTACCCACGTGGCAGTGTCGCAATCCTTCTGAGCTGTCCCACGTCCTGGCCAACCTTCCGGAGCTCGTGGTCAAGGAAACCCAGGGCTCCGGCGGCTACGGAATGCTGGTGGGGCCCGCGGCGAGCGCAGCGGAAATCGAAGCCTTCCGCGCGCGCATCATCGCCAAGCCCCATGCCTACATCGCACAGCCGACACTGTCGCTGTCGACCTGTCCGACCTTTGTCGAAAGCGGCATCGCGCCACGCCATATCGACCTGCGTCCGTTTGTACTGTCTGGCCGCGAAACCCGGGTCGTGCCCGGCGGCTTGACCCGTGTCGCCCTGCGCGAAGGCTCCCTGGTGGTGAATTCCTCCCAGGGCGGCGGAACCAAGGACACCTGGGTGGTTGAGGATTGAAGGAAGCCTGACATGTTAAGTAGAACTGCCTCGGATTTGTATTGGATGTCGCGTTACCTGGAGCGGGCGGAAAACCTCGCGCGGATGCTCGACATCAGTTATTCGCTGTCGCTGATGCCCCAGGATGGCCGTGGGAACGGCCTGCACGAGTTGGCCATGCCGTTGCTGATTACCGGCACGCTGGATGATTATCTCGAACGCCACGGCGAGCTGCATGCCGAAAGGTTGTTGCATTTCTTTGCCCTGGACGCGGCCAACCCGGCCAGCATCTACAGTTGCCTCGGGGCCGCACGGGCCAGTGCCCACGCGGTACGTGGCCGCATCACCGCCGACATGTGGGAAAACATCAACGCCACTTGGCTGGAGATTCGCGGCATCGCCGAACAGGGCCTGGGCCGCTACGGCATGAGCCGTTTCTGCGAGTGGATCAAGGAACGTTCCCATCTGTTCCGTGGTGCGTCCTACGGCACCATCATGCGCAACGACGCGTTCCGTTTCATTCGCCTGGGGACATTCATCGAAAGGGCCGACAACACACTGCGCCTGCTCGATGCGCGCTACGAAATGGCCGGTGATCAGGCCGAAGCGGTCAGCGACGGCACGGCCCACGCCTATTACCAATGGAGTGCGTTGTTGCGGGCCCTGTCGTCTTTCGAGGCGTACACCGAGATCTACCGTGACGCCCCCGGCGCCCGGCATGTGGCCGAGTTGCTGCTGCTGCGGGCCGATGTTCCACGCTCTTTGCGGGCCTGCACCGAAGAAATCGATCTGATCCTGGCGCAACTGCCAGGGGCCAATGGCCGCCCGGCACAGCGCTTGGCTGCGGAGATGGACGCACGATTGCGCTATACCGGCATCAACGAAATCCTCGACGAAGGCCTGCATGCCTGGCTGACCGAGTTCATCCCGCTGGTGCGCCAGTTGGGTAATGCCATTCACAGTTCCTACCTGGAGGCTGCATGAGACTTTCCATAAGCCACGAGACCACCTATCACTACGAGGATCAGGTGCGGGCGAGCATCCAGTACCTGCGGCTGACGCCTCACGACAGCGAGCGCCAACACGTGCTCAGTTGGCAGCTCGATCTGCCGCGGCCGGTGCGCGCGCAACTGGATCCGTTCGGCAACATCCTGCACGTACTGACCATGGACGAACCCCACGCGGCCATCATCATCGGTGCCCGTGGCCAGGTCGACATCGACGAGTTGCGCGAAGCCGAGCACGAGAGCCAGTCGGCATTGCCGTTCTTGCGTTTCACCCGGCTGACCGAGGCCGACCAGGCGCTACGCGCGTTCGCCGACAAGGCGTGCAAGCAGCGCCGCGACCGAACGGCGCTGATCGACTTGATGCATGGCTTGAACCAGCACATGACCTACACGCCGGGCGCCACCGAAGTGGACACCAGCGCCGCGCAGGCTTTCGCCGGGCGTTCGGGCGTGTGCCAGGACCATACCCACGCGTTCCTCGCCTGCGCCCGCAGCCTGGGCGTGCCGGCGCGTTATGTGTCGGGTTACCTGTACAGCGAAAACAGCGAACACTTGGCCAGCCATGCCTGGGCCGAAGCCTGGCTCGATGACGCCTGGTACAGCTTCGATGTGACCAATGAACTGGCCCGTCCTGAACGCCATTTGAAGCTCGCGGTAGGGCTCGATTACTTGGACGCCTGCCCGGTACGTGGCATGCGCCGCGGTGGTGGGTGTGAGCAGATGCATGCAAAAGTGTTCGTATCGCCGACGCCTGTGCCGGTGATTTCCGTGCAGCAACAGTAAAATCGGGGATACCGCTTCGCGAGCAAGCCCGCTCCCACATTTGATCTTTGTTGGTCACAAATTCTGTGTTCGCAGAAGATCGAATGTGGGAGCGGGCTTGCTCGCGAAGAGGCCGGCCCAGACACCACAAGCTCAGGGTTTAACCTTACGCCCGGCCATGTGCTGCAAATACCCCACCAACATCTGCAGATCCCCATCCGGCAACACCTCGGCCGAGAACCCCGGCATTTTCGCCTGCGGCCACTGGCGCAAACTCTGCGGGTCGCGGATATAGCGCTGGAGGAAATCCGCGCCGAAGTACTCGGTCGGGTTGTACGGGATATTCAGGTCCGGGCCGAACTGCGAATCACCGGCACCGTTGAGTCGATGGCACGCCAGGCAGTTTTTCTGAAACAGCGCAAAGCCCTTGTTCACCGGATCGTCGGCCTTCAACGCAGGATCAGGCAGCAGGGCAGGGAAACGCGCGGCCACCGGTGCCATGCGCTTGATGCTGGCGACTTCGAACGGCCATTGTTCGGGGCTGATGTTGCCTGCCCGCGGATCGGTCCAGACCAGGTAAAACGGCCCGGCGCTGTGTTTGCCTTCAGCCAGTGGCGGCCACGGCTGGGCCGGATCTTCGATCGCCAGCCAGGCACGCGCGCCTTGGGTATTGAGCAGCGGCGCCGCGGACAACTCGGCCGCGAAGCCGTCCAGCGCCACGGCTTGCAGGTGATCGTCAGGCTTGATGTCGGTCAATAGCGCAGCGAGCGGCACGGCGCGATAAGTCATGTCACGCTTGTAGGACACATCATTGCTGATACTGATGGTCTGGATCTGAGGATGCTTGAGCAACTCCTCGGATTGCCACGTGCGACTGTTCGCGCCCAGCTCAAGGTTCAGCTGTGCGGCATGAAGAGGCGTGCTGAGTAGCAGGGCCCCGAACACAATAAGCGTTTTCAAATGATCGCCATCCATGTCGTGCAAGTGCCGCAGAGGTTGGCACAGCCATACTGGCACGGGAAGCGGGCCAGTCACATTTTTACATGGCGATTAAAGACCTGCCGCCGTCTTTTCAAGATCGACTAACCGATCACCTTGGTCAGATTTGGCAAAATCAACAATAGAGTGGTGGCGAAAAGAATGAGCCCGGCTTGACGAACTTTCGATTGTTTGAACATGGCTGACCGCCTTTTTTTTGTTATTTCCTGATGCCTGCCTGCCCATCTCCATGACGGCAAACGTTGCACTTCCTGTAGCACGAGCGCCTCGGCAAAACCCGACGACAACTTCGTACACCTTCACCTTAGAGCCCGCGTCACACTTGGTTTAGATCCATTTAGTATGGTGTTCTAACGGAATGCTATTAAAAAGGCATGAGGCCAATTGCCAGCTTCTTGAGCGGCCTTTTGCTAGACACCTGCGTGTGCTGAACCCCTTCACCGGTGGCGGGATGACCGTCCGTCTGAGCGTGTGGGTCAACGTCGATGAACGTTGCGGTCATTGAATGGCCGGCAGCTCGGAATAAGGTGGAGGCTCTCTGGAAGATCAGAAGATTGCAGCCCCATCAGGTTCGAGGACGCCATGACCCAAGCTTTGATTTTCGACGCGTTACGTACGCCCCGTGGCAAAGGCAAGCCCAGTGGCGCCTTGCACAGTGTCAAGCCGGTGAGCCTGGTGGCCGGCTTGCTCACGGCGCTGCAACAGCGAACCGACCTTGATACCAGCCAGGTCGACGACGTGGTGCTCGGATGCGTGACGCCCATCGGCGACCAGGGCTCTGACATCGCCAAGACCGCGGTCCAGGTGGCGGAATGGGACGTCAGCGTGGCGGGCGTGCAGATCAACCGTTTCTGCGCCTCGGGGCTGGAGGCAGTGAACCTGGGGGCGATGAAAGTCCGTTCCGGTTTCGAAGACCTGGTGGTGGTCGGCGGCGTCGAGTCGATGTCACGCGTCCCCATGGGCAGCGACGGCGGGGCGTGGGCGCTGGACCCGCAAACCAACCTGCACGGCCATTTCATTCCACAGGGCGTGAGCGCCGACCTGATCGCCACGCTTGAAGGTTTCAGCCGGCAGGACGTCGATGCCTACGCCTTGCACTCGCAACAAAAAGCCGCAAGGGCGAGGGCTGACGGGGCGTTCAAAAACTCATTGGTGCCGGTGCAGGACCAGAACGGCATCATCCTGCTCGATCATGACGAGTTCATCCGCGCCGAATCGACCCTGGAAGGCCTTGGCAAACTCAAGCCGAGTTTCGAAATGATCGGGCAAATGGGGTTCGACGCCACTGCGCTGCGGGTTTTCAGCCAGGTGGAGCGGATCGATCATGTACACACCCCCGGCAACAGTTCCGGGATCGTCGACGGCGCGGCGTTGATGTTGATCGGCTCCGAAGCCATGGGCCGGGTCCTGGGCTTGCAGCCACGGGCGCGGATCGTCGCCACCGCCGTCACCAGCACCGATCCGACCCTGATGCTCACCGGTCCTGCGCCGGCCACCCGCAAGGCGTTGGCCAAGGCCGGGCTGCGGGTCGAAGACATTGATCTGTTCGAGGTCAACGAGGCGTTTGCCTCGGTGGTGTTGAAGTTCATCAGGGACATGGCCGTCGACCCGGACAAGGTCAATGTCAACGGCGGCTCCATCGCCATGGGCCACCCGTTGGGCGCCACAGGCTGCGCCATTCTCGGCACGCTGCTCGATGAACTGGAAAACCGGAACCTGCGCTATGGCCTGGCGACCTTGTGTGTCGGCGGCGGCATGGGCATTGCCACCATCATCGAACGCCTCTGAGCCCCGATTGCAAGGAACCTGTATATGAGCCAAGCCATTCGCTACGAAAAAGGCCAGGACCGGATCGTTGTCCTGACCATCGACCTGCCGGGCCAGAGCGCCAACACCATGAATGCGCTTTACCGCGAAGCCATGGCCGACTGTGTCGCCCGCCTGCAGGCCGAAAAAAACAGCATCGCGGGTGTGATCATCACCTCGGCCAAGAAAACCTTCTTTGCCGGCGGCGATCTCAATGAGCTGATCAAGGTCGACAGGCCCCAGGCCACGGCTTTTTACAACAGGGTGCTGAGCCTCAAGGGCCAACTGCGCACCCTGGAAACCCTTGGTAAACCCGTGGTCGCCGCAATCAATGGCGCGGCGTTGGGTGGAGGCTGGGAAATCTGCCTCGCTTGCCATCACCGCATAGCGCTGGACGATCCCTCCCTGCAACTCGGCCTGCCGGAAGTGACCCTCGGTTTGCTGCCGGGGGGTGGCGGCGTGGTACGCATGGTGCGAATGTTGGGCATTGAAAAAGCCCTGCCGTACCTGCTCGAAGGCAAGAAAATCCGCCCGCAGCAGGCCTTGCAGGCGGATCTGATCGATGACCTGGCGAGCGATCGCGAGACGCTGCTGAACAAGGCACGCACTTGGATCAAGGCCAATCCGACGGCGATCCAGCGCTGGGATGTGAAGGGCTTTCAGATTCCAGGTGGCACGCCGTCGAACCCGAAAGTCGCCCAGATGCTGGCGATTGCACCGTCTATCCTGCGCAGTAAAACCCAGGGTACGTTGCCCGCGCCGGAGAAAATCCTGTGTGCGGCGGTGGAGGGTGCCCAGGTGGATTTCGACACGGCGCAGCTGATTGAAACCCGCTACTTCACAGAACTGGTCACCGGCCAGGTCGCGAAAAACCTGATTGGCACCTTCTGGTTCCAGCTCAACCAGATCAATGCCGGTGGTTCGCGTCTTGAAGGTTTCGCGCCTTATGTGACGAAAAAAGTCGGCGTGCTCGGCGCCGGGATGATGGGGGCGGGTATCGCTTTTGTCAGCGCGTCGGCCGGTGTCGACGTGGTGCTCAAGGACGTCAACCTGGCAGCGGCCGATAGGGGCAAGGCGCATTCAGCGGCGTTGCTGGACAAGAAATTGGCGCGCCGGCAGATCAGCGTTGAGCACCGTGAAGCCGTGCTGGCGCGCATCCATACCACGGACAACGATGCCGATCTGGCGGGTTGCGACTTGATCATCGAAGCGGTATTCGAGGACCGTGAGCTGAAGGCCAAAGTCTCCTCGGCCGCGCAAAAAGTGGTGGGCGCCGATGCACTGATCGCCTCCAACACCTCGACCCTGCCGATCAGTGGCCTCGCCACCGCGGTGGCGGACCCAAGCAAGTTCATTGGCCTGCATTTCTTCAGCCCCGTGGAAAAAATGCCATTGGTGGAAATCATCAAGGGCGCCCGCACCAGCGACGAAACCCTGGCCCGCGGGTTCGATTTCGTCCTGCAAATCCGCAAAACCCCTATCGTCGTCAACGACAGTCGGGGTTTCTTCACCTCTCGGGTGTTCGGCACGTTCACCAATGAAGGCATTGCCATGCTGGGTGAAGGCGTCTGCGCGGCGATGATCGAGACCGAGGCGCGCAAGGCTGGCATGCCAGTCGGACCTCTGGCGATCTCCGACGAAGTTTCCCTCAGCCTCATGAGCCATATCCGCCAGCAAACCGCCAAGGACCTGCAGGCAGAGGGCAAGGCGCTGGTCGAGCACCCGGCGTACGCCGTGATTGACTTGCTGCTCAGCGAGTACAAGCGTGCTGGCAAGGCCGCCGGGGGCGGGTTCTATGAATACCCGGCGGGCGGGCAAAAACAATTATGGCCAGAACTGAAAACCCGCTTTGAAAAGGCTGACAGGCAGATTTCGCCCAAGGATGTGCGCGATCGCCTGCTGTTTGTACAAGCCATCGAAACCGTGCGCTGTGTGGAGGAGGGTGTGCTGACGTCGACGGCGGATGCCAATATCGGCTCGATCTTCGGCATCGGTTTCGCTGCCTGGACCGGCGGTGCACTGCAGTTCATCAATCAGTACGGGGTCAAGGACTTCGTCGCCCGCGCCCAGTACCTGGCCGGGCAATACGGCGAGCGCTTTGCACCGCCGGCCCTGCTGCTGGAAAAAGCCGCCAAGGGCGAGGCGTTTTAGGGATCGGTGACACACTGCGGGGCTTGCCTTGTCACGGTGTTTCAAGGCAGGCTCTGGGGTGTGCATTATTCCCATCACGTGTCAGGTATTTTTTATGTCGTTACGCATCTGCATTCTGGAAACCGACAACCTGCGTCCGGAATTGGTCGACCAATATCAGGGCTACGGGCAGATGTTCAAACACCTGTTTTCGCAGCAACCCATCGCCGCTGAATTCACGATCTATAACGTGGTACAGGGTGAATATCCCAGCGATGACCAGACCTTCGATGCCTACCTGGTCACCGGCAGCAAAGCTGACTCCTTTGGCACCGATCCGTGGATCCAGACCCTCAAGGAGTACCTGCTGACCCGCTATGAGCGTGGCGACAAACTGTTGGGCGTGTGCTTCGGCCATCAGTTGCTGGCGCTGTTGCTGGGCGGCAAAAGCGAACGTGCAACGCAAGGCTGGGGCGTTGGCACGCATAAATACAAACTCGCTGCCAAGGCGCCTTGGATGAACCCGGTGAGGGAAGAGCTGACCCTGTTGATCAGCCACCAGGATCAGGTCACCTCGCTACCGGAAAACGCTACGGTGATCGCCTCCAGCGATTTCTGCCCGTTTGCCGCCTACCACATCAACGACCAGGTGCTGTGCTTCCAGGGGCATCCGGAATTCATCCACGACTATTCCCGGGCCTTGCTGGAAATTCGCCAGCAGGCGCTGGGGGAGCAGGTGTATTCCAAAGGAATCGCGAGCCTGGAAAGTGAACACCACGGCACCACGGTCGCCGAGTGGATGATGCGGTTTGTGGCGCACAAGCCAGAAACCGTTTAACACCGATCTCTTGTAGGAGCTGCCGAAGGCTGCGATCTTTTGATCTTGCATTATAAAAATCAAAAGATCGCAGCCTCGTTGCACTCGGCAGCTCCTACAAAAGAGCGCGAGCTCGCTCCTAAAGCCACCCCGACCTCTTGAAGCTCACCCACAACCCCACACACCCCACCGTGATGAACCCCAGAACCCCGAAATACCCGTAATGCCAGGTCAACTCCGGCATGTTCTGGAAGTTCATCCCGTAAATTCCCGCCACCGCCGTCGGGAACGCCAGGATCGCCGCCCACGCGGCAAACTTGCGCTGCACCACGCTCTGGCGAGAGGCCTCCAGCAACACCCCGACCTCAATGGTCTGGCTGGCAATGTCCGCCAGGGTCGTCAGGTCCTCCATCTGCCGCGTCACATGAATCTGCACGTCGCGAAAATACGGGCGCATGTTCTTGTCGATGAAGGGAAAGCTCAGCTTCTGCAGTTCCTCGCCAATTTCCACCATCGGCGCCGCGAACCGACGCAAGCGCAATACATCGCGACGTAGGCTGTGGAGTTTTTGAATGTCGTGCTCGTTCAGGGAGCCGCACATGACGTTGCGTTCCAGCTCATCGATTTGAGCATGAATGGCTTCGCCCATTGGCTGGTAGTTTTCAATGACAAAATCGAGAATGGCATAGAGTACGAAATCTTCCCCATGCTCCAGCAACAATGGACGCGCCTCACAACGCTGACGCACATAGGCGTAGGACGCCGAATGGCCGTTGCGCGCGGTGATGATGTAGCCGTTGCCGGCAAAAATATGGGTCTCAATGAACTTGAGCTTGCCTTCTTCCATGATGGGCGAATACGTAACGATGAACAGCGCATCGCCAAAGGTTTCCAGCTTCGGACGGCTGTGTTTTTCCAGGGCGTCTTCAATGGCCAGTTCATGCAGGTTGAACTGGCGTTGCAGGTTGTACAGTTCCTCGGCGTTCGGCTCTTCAAGGCCGATCCAGACAAAGTGCCCCGGCTTTGCAGCCCAGGCTGCGCCTTCGTCGAGGGTGATGTTGGTGACTTTTTTACCAGCGCTGTAAACCGCAGCAGCAACAACTCTACCCATGATGTTGATTCACTTCTTCTTGGCAGCTTTCTATGGCAAATGGCCGTGGCAGGCAGCGTTCAGCTTAGCCTTGTCTGCTATCGAGAGTCAGTGAAATCTTGTAGGAGCCAGGCTTGCCGGCGAAGGCGCCCGCCCATTCGATGGATTTGTCTGCGGTCGTACTGCATTTTCAAGCGGCTTGCAGCTGCCGATCCATCGAATCGATGCATTCGCGCATCTGCTCGCGGCACTGGGCCATTAACATCGGCATGTCATCCAGGCTCAATCCCGCGGTCGGAATGGCCGGCAAGGAACGGATCAGAATTTTCCCACTGCGCCAGCGGTTCAATCGCATGTGCTTGACGTAACTGCTGACACACACCGGTACGATGGGCACCCCGGCCGCGATGGCCATCTGGAAGGCGCCTTTTTTGAACGGCAACAGCTCTTCGCCCAGGTTGCGCGTGCCTTCCGGGAAAACCCAGATCGAAGTGTCTTCGTTTTGCAGGGTATGGGTGGTGGTCAACATCGACTGACGCGCCTTCTGCGCATTGCCACGGTCGATCAGCACATTGCCGGCCAGCCAGAACAACTGCCCGAACAAGGGCACCCATTTCAGGCTCTTTTTGCCGATGCATACCGTACGGCGGGGCACCACATTGCCAAACACGAACAAATCATAGTTGGACTGGTGGTTGGCAATGATCACGCAACTGTCGGGTTTGTCCATCAACGGCCCGACGTCGGCTTTTACCCGCAGTCGCAGAATGCACATTGCTGGCCACGCATAGAGGCGCGCGCACAGGCGACTGTTGTCCGGATTGAACGGGCGACACAGGCCAAGCACGACGCCCAGCACGCCCGCCACAATAAAGTGCAGGCCCATCAAAGACATACGTAAAGCGAACAGCATTTGCAGGCCCCACCGGGACAAAAGGTGGCGCAGTGTACGGATGTGCACTGTTTTCGGCAATTGCCACTATGGAGGCGGGAGATAGGCGATGTTTGAGCGCATGTTTCCGACTGATGGGTCAGACGCGCTCTAGAGCGGTTGCAGGCTTTTCAACGTGGCGCGTACGAAAAGCCCGACACGACCGTCGGGCTTTTCGTTGCTGCAGGTTGGGGCTTAACCCATATGCTCCTGATCCAGCATGATTGCGTTGTCCAGGGTTTCCAGCAGTGCCTTGCGTACTTTTAGCTTGGTGTTCTTGTGGGCGGTCATGTTGATCTTCTTCAACTGACGAGCCGCTGTCAGTGCTGCACCTTGCAGCTCCTCGGCCGACACCACCACGTCAAGGAAACCGGCATCCACCGCAGACTGCGGATTGAACATCTCAGCGTTGATCACCGAACGGTGGAACGCCGATTTGCGCAGGCGATCACGGGCCAGCTCGATACCGGCGTGGTGCATGGTCATGCCGATCTGTACTTCATTCAGGCCAATGCTGAACGGACCGTCGACACCGATGCGATAGTCGGCGGACAGCAGCAGAAACGCGCCCTTGGCCACGGCATGCCCAGGGCAAGCCACAATCACCGGGAAAGGGTGCGACAACAGGCGACGGGCGAGCGTCGAGCCGGCAGTCACCAGCGCCATGGCTTCTTTAGGGCCGGACGTCATCACTTTCAGATCGTACCCGCCCGACAGAATCCCTGGCTGACCGGTAATGATCACCACCGCGCGATCAGTCACCGCCTGATCCAGCGCAGCGTTGAACGCCGCAATCACGTCCGGAGAGATGGCATTGACCTTGCCGTTGCTCAAGGTCAGGGTCGCGATACCGTCTTCGAGGTGGTAGGAAATCAACTCACTCATGACGCTAATCCTTTCAGTAAAGTAGGGCAGACGTTACTCACCGACACCCGCCAGGTAAAGCGCCGTGACTGACTCGCCAGTCACGCTCCAAGCCGTCGGCCAGCGTCCCCCGGCACGCCAGCCGCGCATCGCCAGCTATATAGAAGGGGATGCCAAGCCGGAGATTGGCCGGTTTGCCATTACCCAGGGCAACCAGAAACAGCTATGCGAGTTAAGCGCATGAAAATTCTGAAAAAAATGTTTGCCATCAGAAAAGCTTTCGACTACATTAGCGCGCCTCGACAGACAGAACTTGTTTGAAGAGATACGGTGAAGTGTCCGAGTGGCTTAAGGAGCACGCCTGGAAAGTGTGTATACAGGAAACTGTATCGAGAGTTCGAATCTCTCCTTCACCGCCACATTTATACGAAAAAGCCCTGATTATTCAGGGCTTTTTCGTTTCTGCGTTTCTGAAAAAAATCCCAGCCCGCGACAATGCTTACCCTGGCATCGCCCAGGACTGCAGCGTGTAACCCCCCTGGCTCAACTCGGCGCGCACTTCTTGCAGCAGGCTTTCCAGCTGCGCCGGGTCGGAATAGGTGCTGCTTGGAATCTGTTTGCGACAAATTCGAGTGGCGGCCCGGTCGATGACGGTCAGGCTCAGGTCGCCATTACCGTCTTGCGGAGCCCAGGCGACGCATTGAAAGGGTTCGAATGCTCGACCTGCAATCAAGAGTGCTTCGTTGATGCGGAACGGGGTGCTCATGGAGCCTCTCTCCTTGTACCCAAACAAATGAAGTGCCGCCGGTTGGGCTTACCGGCGGCTATCTATTGCGTTTGCGTGATTTGATCTTCGTCTGTGCGATCAAGCTGCTGTGTTGCAGGCAGTGTTGCGCAGCGCTCCACAGCAGTATTTCATTGCTTTACAAAGCTGCCTGGCGCCGGCTCCAGAGGCGGGTATTGGTCATTGCCGATGTGCGCAACCGCGGGTTGACGCTCGCCTGAGTGCCCCGCCAGCCAGTTGAACCAGTCATTCCACCAGCTACCTTGTTGCTGCTCGGCATTCTTGAACCAGGTCTCGGGGTTTTTAGTCACCCGATTGTTGGTCCAGTAATGACGCTTCTGCTTGGCCGGCGGATTGACGACGCCGGCGATGTGCCCGGAAGCACCCAGTACGAAACGCTTGGGCCCGGAAAGCAGGTGGGTGCTGGCGTAGGCGCTCTTCCACGGCACGATGTGATCGTCATGGGTGGCGAGGATGTAGGCGGGCGCGTCGATTGCACGAAAATCCAGCTTGGTCCCGCAGCACTCCAGCTCGCCTGACTTCAAGTCGTTCTGCAGGTAGGTGTGGCGCAGGTACCAGCAGTACATCGGCCCTGGAAGGTTGGTGCTGTCGTTGTTCCAGAACAGCAGGTCCAGTGGAATCGGCTTTTGCCCCTTGAGGTATTTGTCGACGTTGTAGTTCCACCACAGTTCGTTGGGGCGCAGCAGGGAAAAGGTATTGCCCATGTCTTCGCCACGGAACAATCCGATAGGGCCGTCGACACCGCCAATGGTGCGCTCGCGGTAGGCCACCAGTTCTTCATCGACGAAGATGTCGATGGGACCGGTATCCAGGTAATCGAGGAACGTGGCGAACAGGCTCAGGCTGGCGATCTCGCGGTCGCCACGTGCAGCCAATACGGCCAGCGCCGTGCTCAACAGGGTGCCGCCTATGCAGAAACCCACGCAATTGAGGCGCTGTTGGCCACTGATCTCGCGGGTCACTTTCACGGCGTTTATCACGCCGTGCTCGATCAGGTCGTCCCAGGTGGTACCGGCGTGTTCCTGGTCAAAGTTGCGCCAGGAGACCAGGAATACGGGATGTCCCTTTTCCAGCAGGTGGCGGACCATCGAGTTGTCGGGGCGCAGATCAAGTATGTAGTACTTGTTGATCGATGGAGGTACGACGAGCACCGGCTGCTGGTACTGGGTTTCGCTTTGCGGGTAGTACTGGATGAGTTGGAAGATGCGATTCTCGAAGACGACTTCGCCGGGGGTATTGGCCAGGTCGACTCCCACCTTGAAGGCGCCGCTATCGCACTGGCGCATTTTGCCTTCGTTCATGTCGCTGGCCAGATGCTGCATCCCTGTGATCAGGCTGGCACCTTGGGTCTCGACCGCACGCTGCAACGCATCAGGGTTGCTGGCCAGGAAATTGCTCGGTGCACTGGCGGCAATGGCTTGCTCCACCAGATAGCGCAGGCGTTGGCGTGCTTTCTTTTCGTCGATTCGCAGCTTGTCGAGCAGTTTCAGCAGGAAGCTGGAGTTGAGCAGGTAAAACGCAGCGAGGGAGCCGAACAGGGGGGCGCTCCAGTTGCCGCTGGTGAAGCGTCGATCATCAAAGCTGAAGGGCTGGCCGGTCAGCAGTTTCTGGCCGAGTTGAGCCCATTCAACCTGGTAGTCCGCTTGGAGGCTGTCCAGGGTCTCGCGAGGCAGATCGAACCAAGTGTCGTGGTCATGCCCGGAAAACCACGGATTGGTGCTCACCCACAGGCGCAATTGTTGCACTGCAAAAGAGGCGATGAACGGAACCTGTCCTGACCAGAAGGTTTTGAATGTATGCGCGTTGTTGTCCATAAAATTCATACCGATGTGCCGGGCAGAAAAAAGCCGCGCTATACCGGATTGCGGCTTAGCGACGGCAAGGGAGGCGGGCAACGTTGTCCGAGGCCAGCCTGATGCGCGGAGCAAGGAGCCCAAGTCCGCGCATTGGCTATTCGTATGCCGTTGGTTAGCGTTCGATAGCCAGGCCGACGCCTTGTCCGCCACCGATGCACAAGGTGGCCAGTCCTTTCTTGCCATCGCGACGGATCAGTTCGTGCACCAGCGACACCAGGATCCGTGCGCCCGACGCGCCGATCGGATGGCCAAGGGCGATCGCGCCGCCGTTGACGTTGACTTTGCTGGTGTCCCAGCCCATCTCTTTGCCAACCGCCAGGGCCTGGGCGGCGAAGGCTTCGTTGGCTTCGATCAGGTCCAGGTCCTCGACACTCCAGCCGGCCTTTTGCAGGGTCAGGCGTGTGGCCGGGACCGGGCCGATACCCATGATCGACGGGTCCACACCGGCGCTGGCATAGGCCTTGATTTTGGCCAGTACTGGTAGGCCCAGCGCTTTGGCTTTGGCGGCGCTGGCCAGCAACAGCACGGCCGCACCGTCGTTGAGGGTCGAAGCGTTGCCAGCGGTCACGCTGCCGTCTTTCTGGAAAGCCGGTTTGAGCTTGGCCAAGGCTTGCGCCGTACTGTCGACACGCGGCTGTTCGTCGGTGTCGAAGGCCAGCGGTTCGCCCTTGCGCTGAGGGATCAGGATCGGCGTGATTTCGCTCTGGAAACGCCCGCCCTCGATGGCGGCGGCGGCCTTCTGTTGCGAGGCGGCAGCGAAGGCATCCTGTGCTTCACGGGAGATTTCGTACTTCTGCGCCAGGTTCTCGGCGGTGATGCCCATGTGGTAGTCGTTGAATGCATCCCACAGGCCATCCTGGATCATGCTGTCTTGCAGTTGCGCATGGCCCATGCGCAGGCCGGTGCGTGCCTTGGGCAGGACATAGGGGGCCAGGCTCATGTTTTCCTGACCGCCAGCGATGATCAGTTCCGCGTCGCCGCAACGGATGGCCTGTACGGCGAGGTGGACCGCCTTGAGGCCGGAGCCGCAGACTTTGTTCAAGGTCAGGGCAGGCGTGGTGTGGGGCAAGCCAGCCTTGATCGCGGTCTGGCGTGCCGGGTTTTGCCCGGCGCCGGCGGTGAGCACCTGGCCGAGGATCACTTCATCAATTTGCGCAGCTTGGACACCCGTCTGCTCCAGCAGGCGGCGAATCACTGCTGCACCCAGTTCGGTCGCGGGAATTGCAGACAAGGCACCCTGGAAACTGCCAATGGCGGTACGCGTAGCGGCAACGATTACGACTTCGTTCATGCATGACCTCATGGAAAAGACAAAATTCGACGAGCAAACCTGGGCATTAAGGCCCGGGTCAGGGTTACTGCATGTTCATGCCGCCGTTTACCGAGAAGTCGGCACCGGTGCTGTAGGCGGATTCATCGGACGCCAGCCAGGCAACGATCGAGGCGATCTCTTCCGGCAGGCCAAGGCGACCCACCGGGATTCCCGAGATCATGCCTTCGAGAATGTCCGGGCGAATGGCCGCGGTCATGGAGGTCTGGATGTAGCCTGGGGATACGGTATTGACGGTCACGCCCTTGCCGGAGACTTCCCGGGCCAGTGCCATGGTGAAACCATGGATGCCAGCCTTGGCGGCGGAGTAGTTGGTCTGGCCGAACTGGCCACGCTGACCGTTGATCGAGGAGATATTGATGATCCGCCCCCAACCTTTGGAGAGCATGCCCTCAATGACCTGCTTGGTGGTGTTGAACAAGCCCGTCAGGTTGGTCCCGATCACGCTGTCCCAGTCTTGCGGGGTGAGCTTGCGAAAAGAGGCGTCGCGAGTGATGCCGGCGTTGTTGACCAGCACATCGATCGGGCCGAATTGTTCACGAGCCATCTCGAAAGCCTTGCGGGTCGACTCCCAGTCGGTGACGTCGCCATAGATGAACTCGAACTCGTAACCTGCCTCACGCTGGCTGGCAGCCCAGTCGTCCTTGCGGCTGGAGTCAGAACTGCAGCCGACGATTACCTTGAATCCTTCCTTGTATAGACGTTGGCTGATTGCTGTACCGATACCGCCCATACCACCCGTTACCAAAGCAATACGACTACGCGATTCCATACATCTACTCCGTTTTTTTTTGCGCTGCAGGAGTGGTGATTGTTGGTTATCGACGGGCTGTGGGGGAAGTGTTTGAAGGTGACGTTCTCCTGTCCTTCGGTGCCACGCGGAAGGGAGGGGGATGGCAAAAAATGAGGAGTACCTATACTTGGATCAATACTTAAAACTGAATGGATAGTTAATATTTCTGCAACAGAGTTGAAATATGTTCTACACGTGTCAGCATCGGCTCCGGACAGGACGTTCGGTTCCACTGGTCATTGAGGACGCCATGTACAGGATAAGTTCAGGTTATGCCAGCGTGCTGGCGAATACGTTTTTGGCCCAGGGTCTCGACCTTGCCGCTCTGTGCGAGGAGGCGGGACTGGATATCGGGTTCGTGAATAAACCAGGGGCATTCTGCGAGCGAAACGTTATCTATCGTCTCTGGGATCTGGCGGCCCAGGCTTCGAACGATCCGAATATCGGTCTGAAAGCCTACGGGGAATGCCATCCCAGCAGTTTTCAGATCGTGGGCTACACGATGATGTCCAGTTCGAACCTGAAAAGGGCGCTTGAACGCCTGGTCCGTTTCAGCCCGTTGATCGGCACCGGATTCAGCCTTTTCCTTGTCCAGGAGGAGCAGCATTACCGATTGGCCAGTCTCGATCATCAGCAAGATGGCTCGGTCAAACCACGGCAATATACGGATGCAGCCTTGGCGTCGCTGCTGGGTTTCTGCCGTTGGCTGGCAGGTGGCAAGTCACCGCAACCCATGAGTGTGGAGTTCTCCTATCCCGAGCCAGAAGACACGTCGCAGCATCAGCGACTTTTTGGCTGCCCGCTGAGTTTCGGGGCGGCCTATGACAGCATCCTGTTCGACGGCCAGGAGCTCCTGACGCCATTGAGCATGGCCAATGAGGCGCTGGCCACGCTGCATGACAGTTTTGCCGAAGCTCAATTGGACCAGTTGTCCGGGTACTCGATCGTTGGCAGGATTCGCCGCCTTTTGACCGAGCGCTTGAGCCAGGGGCAAGGCCAGGGGCAGTGTGATATGGAGTCGATTGCAGCAGCGCTGAACATCAGCAAGCGCACACTTCAGCGCGGTCTTGAGAAGGATGGGACGCAATTCAAGGATGTCCTGAGCGATGTGCGCCGGCAGATGGCCGAATTCTACTTGCGCCACTCTCATTTCAACCTGAAGCATGTCACCCACCTGCTCGGCTTTCATGATCACAGCAGCTTCCACAAGGCGTGCACCCGTTGGTTCGGTATGACCCCCGGCCAATATCGAACCCATGAGTCGTTGCCTGTGCTCAAGGACGTCGTGCCGGTCCTACCCATGAGTGCTATAGGTCGGCGCGGGGATCACAAGATCCCAAGCTTCGCCAGAGATTACGTCGAACGGATGCACCGCTAATCTCCTGTGAAGGCACATTGAGAGATGGAGTTCCACGAGGGCCTCCAGGATGACAAACGATTCACTGGGCGCTCGGCTCAGGTGCGTGGAGATTTCGCGGAGACTGGGCGCCGGTGAAGGCGCCCAGTACGCCGTAAATACCGTAGAAACAGATCTCTTGAGTGGCGTCACGCACGTCGCGGTACGCATTCAGGGTGTCTTGCATCTGGTTGGAGAACAGCTCCTGCCAGGCCAGCAGCGGGTTGTCCTGGTGTGCGGGACGACGGTTACGGTTGACCGCTGAAACTGTCCCGGGCAACCACCATAGCGTCGGATTCAAGCTGCTCCAAAACAATTGCTGCTGATGGAAGGGGTGCGTCCTGCGCATCCATTCGGCCGTGGGTTCGTTGATGATCTGACGCAGCCACGGACGTATCGATCCGTCGTAAAACGCACTGTTGATTTCAGAGGCGCGCACGACCGAAGAGAATTCGCGATCGTCATCACGGACAGGCTCGTGGTCATCGTGAATATCGGCAATTCGCCTTGATTGGAAATGCACCCGGTATTGCATGTCACCGCTGCCTGAAGTGGCCGGCAGGTCGTCAATCAGCATCTCATGCAGCCCGGGCGGCAGCGCATTGATGGCTTCGACCGCACCTAGCAACCCTCGGTGTTCGCGCCGCGCCACCTGGCCCGAGACAAAGATACCCAAGTGGCCGATGCTGGCATGCCGCAGGTAGACGATGGTGCGGCCTGCCTCCTGCAAGGCGAGATCGCTGGAATAGACATCGGCGATCCAGTTCAACGCCTGTTGGGGAGGGGTGATGTTGTCCCCGTAGGAGCAGAACACCACCACCGGCACTTCGATCCGTTTCAGGTCGATACCGTTACTCTTGCGGTCGGCACGGCCCGACAATTGGTTGCCGATGAACAGATCATCGACAATCATCTCGATCTCTTCTCCATTGAGCAGGGTCGGGCTACCCCACCAGCGTTCGAAATCGAGGAAGCGCCCGGCCTCGCTGTCGATCTGGCTGAACAACTGGTAATACTTGCCCCAATAGGTGTTGGCCGGGTCGAGGTTTTCGAAGTTGCTGACCAGCCAGGTACCGTCAAATCGGCCATTGCCCAAGTCGCTGCCAAGGCGAGCCATCCAGCCGCCACCCAGCAGGCCGCCGGTATAGCGCATGGGATTGCGTCCATTGATGCCGGCCCAGTAAGACAAGGGGGCGCCGTTGATAATGATCAGGCCGGGTAGCTCCGGTCGTGTGGCCGCCAGGCCCATCAAGGCCCAGCCGGCCTGGCAGTTGCCGATGATGATCGGCTTGTCGTTGGCTGGGTGCAGGGCGCTGACGGCTTCGATGAACCGGGCCTGGGCCTGGACGATATCGTCCAGGGTTTGCCCAGGCTGTGGCGAGTGACTGAAAGAGATGAAGTAGGTGGGGTGCCCGGCCCTGAGGCTCTCACCTATGATCGAATCCTGCTTGAAACCACCGATTCCCGAACCATGTCCCCCGCGCGGGTCAATGATGATCACCGGCTGGCTGTTACCGTCGATTTCTTGCTCGGGGCCGGGGAGGATCCGCAGCAGTGAAAAATTGACCGGGCGCGCAAGATCAGGGCCAGCGATCAAGGTTTCATGATCGAACTTGAGCAGCAGTGGATACCCGGCGCGTTCATGGGCCAGCCTGTTGTCGCCGCGCTGGCGCAGGGTGTCCCAGAACAGCAGGCAGCGTTGGCTGAAGTCGATGACATATTCCTGCCATTGAGCGGGAGTAGGTTGTCTGAGTTGGCCTCGTTTCAGGGGCGTGAGGGTTTTTTTCTGGCGTTGGCGCACAGCCTCGAGGACGTTCAGCGCATTGAGGCGCTGCAGATGACTCAGGTGTTCCCACAGGCCGCGTGGTGAGGTGGGTTTTTCCTGTTGCGATGCACTAATGTCTTCCTGGTCCATGGTGATCTCCTGACGATAGGCATGTAGGAGTCTATAGCGAACATCCATAGGATGGAAAAGTCTTTTGTGCGGTGCACAAAAAATCGTTGCCAAAAGAAATTGTGCACTGCAATATAAACCCTAACGCGATGACCGGCAGGATCGCTCTCGCGTCCTCAGGCCCGAGTCGGCCTTCAAACCAGGAGATTCAAGCATGTCTTTTTTCAACTCGGAAAAATTGCAAGACGCTCAGAAAGCCAACCTCGACCTCCTGCAGCAAATCAGCGGCAAAATCTTTTCCAGTGTCGAGCAACTGAGCCAGTTGCAGTTCAAGACCCTGCAGGCCTCCACCGAGGAGCAGTTCGAGGGCTTTCGCAAGCTGCTTTCAGTACGTGATCCACAAGGATTCGCCGAGCTCCAGGCGTCTTTCATCCAGCCGAATGTGCAAGCCGAACGCCTGGCTGATTACAACCGTCAAGTACAGGCGCTGATTGTCGATACCCACTCGGAAATCGCCAAGCTGACCTCGCGTCAGGTCGAGGCGGGCACTCAGCAGGTGCGAGAGTTTGTTGACGTGATCAGCAAGAATGCACCGGCTGGCTCCGAGCCTGTCGTGGCTGGGTTCAAATCGTCGCTGGCCAATGCCGGTGCCGTTTTTGAAAGTGCACAGAAAGCGGTAAAACAGGCTGCTGACGTTGCCCAGAGCAACTTTGACGCAGCGACCGCTGCAGTTGGCAAAACCGCTGCTGGTGGCAAGGCTGATAGCAAGTAAGCCTGATCAGGCTGGTTACAGGATGGCGATGGGGATTACTCCCCATCGCCATTTTTTTTCGGCCCGCCATCGGCACCTGGCTTGCCTGGGGGCACGGCGCCGAACATTCCGAAGAGGTTCTGGGTGTTCAGGTAGAGCGCTTTTGACTGGTCGACATACTGGCGCATCAAATCCTGCATGACCGGTGCCTGCTGGTGCATGAACGCGCTCCAGGTTTCGGAGGACTGAGCGCCGGTCTGGGACTGGATGTCGATGACCGTCTGGATGCTTTTGTCCAGATAGCTGCCAAGGACGCTCTGGTAGGGACCGTAGAACTGGATGATCCCCATCAGCATCTCACTGGAGAAGATCGGCTGACCGCCACTTTCGGCTTCCAGAATGACCTGCAGCAAAATACTCCGGGTCAGGTTCTCGCCAGTCTTGGCGTCGACTACCTCGAATGGGATTCTATCGACGACCAATTGGCGAATATCCGCAAGGGTCAGATGACTGCTGGTGTGCGTGTCATACAGACGGCGATTCGGGTATTTCTTGATCAGACGGGTGGTGTTCCGACTGTTTTCTGTCATGCGGGGCTACTCACAGCGAGCCTGGTTTGCTGGCATCTTAACCTACTCTGGGCACTGCCACTCTTATGTGTCGCCTCACATCACACTGCGGTGTCGGTCAAACTGCTCTGACAGGCTTCGCCCATTCGTCGGGCATTCGGTTGCCTGAACAACAAGTCCGTTAATGACCGGCTAGTCTCAAAATCCTTGGTGATCGATATTTTTCGGGCAAAGGGCTTGCCGGTGTCGATCCCGTATTTTTGAGAGGGGTGAAGCGATGACTGAACCGTACATCGAAGACGACGGCGCAGAATATCCGATCAACAACTACGTTCAATGCGGCCAGACAGAGTATGTGGCCAGCTTTGGCGAAGATCAGGCCAAGGTCCTCAAGATCAAGACCAAGGCATGCCGAGTGTTGAAGGGAAAATTCCTGCCGAAGCTTACAGAACCGGCCAGCAAGTAAATGATCCGCGAGCCAACCCCGTCATCGAACGGGGTTTTTTGTGCCCGGAATCTGAACGAATATTTAATTTGGAAAGTTTTCACAAACTTTTCACAAGGCCCTACGTAGGCTCAAACCATCCGTTAGACGCAACACCCTGCCCGTTCCCCAGCGGGCTTTTTTTTGCCTGCGATAAAACCTTTTCCAAAAAAGCTGTCCAACCGTCGCGAACAACGAGGTTGAGCGCGCGCATGTCTGGACTTTGTTCCCTCTAAAGCATTCAATCTCGACCCTTTTGAATTTTACCCCCTATTTTTTGAGGTTTTCGTCATGCGTTTCACACTGCCTGCTCTGGTTCTGGGTCTTCTGGTTACTCAAGGTGCAATCGCCGGTGACGGTACAGCCGCCCTTGGTGGTGGCCTGGGTGGTGCGCTGGGTAATGTCGTTGGCCGAAGCATGGGCGGCAGCACCGGTGCCGCGATTGGTGCGGGGGTTGCGGGTGCAGCCGGCAGCGCGGTTGCCGCCAAGAAAGGCCACCGTACCAGTGCCGCCATCGGTGGTGGCGTGGGCGCTGCCGGTGGTTCGGTGATCGGCAACAGCCTGGGCGGCAAGACCGGTTCGACCATCGGCGCAGGCCTGGGTGGCGCCTTGGGCGGCGGCGTAGGCAGCAACCTGGCCAACGGTCACAAGCGTCACTGATACCCCAAGGGTCGTGAACAAAAGCCCGGCTTGATGCCGGGCTTTTGCGTTTTTGAACGTTTATGGAATTAACGGCTCCAATTCACATACCCCCGATAAATAAGAGGCGTGCCATGACCCCGAAAACCCAAGGTAATGAAGTGCAGTACCCGAGTACTCGACGCTTGACGTTACCGGCAATTGTTTTTGGATTGTTGTTTACACCATTCGCACTGGCTGCAGGCGATGGTACCGCAGCCGTTGGCGGCGGTATTGGTGGTGCGCTGGGCAACGTGGTAGGTGGACAAATGGGCGGCAGCACGGGCGCTGCGATTGGTGCCGGCGTCGGTGGCGCCGCCGGTAGCGCGATCGGTGCGCCCAAGGGTAGTCGCACCGAAGCGGCGGTAGGCGGTGGCTTGGGTTCAGCCGGCGGTTCAGTGATCGGCAACAGCCTGGGTGGCAGGACCGGTTCGACTATTGGCGCAGGCCTGGGTGGTGCAGCCGGTGGTGCGGTCGGCAACAACCTGGGAAGCGACGATGGCGACTCCCACTCCGGCGGCGGTCACAAACATAAGCACAAACACAAGAACAAACATCACTGACGGATTCGATCGGCAAAATAACCGATAGTCTCCCTGATCGAACCTGACGATCGACGCTGCCTCCAACGGTCAGGGCCTGCCTTTCAGGTCCGTTGCGAGGTGCTCCATGAACGCAGATCCGAAAGTCGCCGACATCGACGAAACCCCCGAATACCCCCTGCCTTCACCTACCGATTCCCTGAGTCGCGATCAGCGGCCTCCCGATGACGAGCCCGGTGTCGAGCAGGTCCCCAACGATGACCTCAAGCGCACGGATTCTGATGTCGAAGTCGACCCGGACGATCCGGACATCGCCGGTGAGGACGCATCCGGCGAGCCGAGCTGACCGACCTCTGGCGCGAGACCGCCTGTCGAATGAGTGGCAACCCTGCCGATGCACTGCTGCCAGACTCAAGGTATGCAACGGGTAAAAGGAGACGTCCATGATCAGGTCAAGCGTGTTGGCCCTGGCAGTGGCTAGTCTGTTATCGATCGGTTCAGGCGTGGCATTTTCACAATCCTCAGGTAACGACGCGCCCGTCGATAAGGGCGGTATGCCGCCGTCTACTGAAATGAATGCAGGCTCTGGAACTGAGAACGCATTGCCGCCTGGCGCCATCAGGAATGGCAATGCAGGCGATGCCAATGGGAGCACCACCCGCCCGGAGACGGGAAGCGGGTCGACCAGCGGTGGCAGTTCGACGGGGAGCGCTTCTGGCAATGGGTCTGGAGGATCAGATAGTGCTGCCAAAAGTAGTGGGACAGGCAAGGCGTGCGGTTAGCCTGGCATAAATCAACAGCGCGTAAAGCTGTCCGGGCCCGGCGATTTGCCGGGCTTTTTGCGTCATGCGCCCGTTGCTCTTGGCCACGGCTGCTCGTTATGCTGCTGAAACCTTTAACCTGTCGAGGACCGGCCATACCAGAGCCGCCTGGGATGTCATGAAAACGGATCAGATGCGATGAATTTACCGCTCAAGGAGTTCGGCCCCATCAAGGCCGTGATTTTCGATATGGACGGCTTGTTGCTGGACACCGAGGGGATTTACACCGAAGTCACGGCCACGATTGCCGCGCGCTATGGCCGAACGTTCGACTGGAGCGTCAAGCAGAACATCATCGGCCGTGGCGCAGGTGACCTGGCGAGTTATGTGGTGCAGGCGCTGGACTTGCCGATCAGCGCCGAAGAGTTCCTGGTGATTCGCGAGCCGCTGATGCGCGAGCGTTTTCCTGCGGCGCAGTCGATGCCGGGAGCAGAAGAGCTGGTTCGGCACTTGAAGGCGCACAACATTCCCATTGCGGTGGGAACCAGTTCCTCAAGCCAGTCGTTCGGCCAGAAAACCACCTTGCATCGCGACTGGTTCGCCTTGTTCGACTTCATCGTCACGGCTGATGATCCAGAAGTCGGTGCGGCCAAACCGGCGCCGGATATCTTCCTGACGGCGGCACGACGCCTGGGTATCGAGCCACGTGATTGCCTGGTGTTCGAGGATTCGCCGTTCGGTGTCACGGCGGCCAAGGCGGCGGGGATGACGGCGATTGCGATTCCGGATGCGGCGATGGCCGATGAAAAGTACGCACACGCCGATGGCATTCTTCGAACGCTGAAGGCGTTCGTGCCGAGTGCCTGTGGCTTGCCAGCACTCGATTGGGCCTGATGATCAAAATTTGTAGGAGCGAGCATGTTCGCGATGAGCCTGAGAGCGCCGCTGGGTGTCAGGTTTCCCTCGTCATCGTTGACGACCATCGCGAGCATGCTCGCTCCTACAGGGTCAAGCGCCAAAACCACCGTCGATGGTCAGGCTCGCACCGGTGATGTAGCCCGCTTCGGGACCGACCAGGTAGGCGACGAAACTGGCGATCTCTTCGACTTTGCCGTAGCGCCCCACTGCCATCAGCGGGATCAGGCTGTCGGCGAAGTCGCCGTGGGCAGGGTTCATGTCGGTATCGACCGGGCCCGGTTGCACGTTGTTGATGGTGATGCCCTTGGGGCCGAGGTCGCGGGCCAGGCCCTTGGTCAGGCCAACCAGCGCCGATTTGCTCATGGCGTACGGGCCACCACCCGCGAAGGGCATGCGGTCGGCATTGGTGCTGCCGATATTGATGATGCGACCGCCTTCGGTCATGTGCCTGGCGGCAGCCTGGGTGGCGATGAACACGCTGCGTACGTTGATCGCCAGGGTCTGGTCGAAGTCTTCGAGCTTGAAGTCTTCCAGCGGTGCGACGGCCAGCACACCCGCGTTGTTAACCAGGATATCCAGCTGGCCAAACGCTTCTACGGTTGCCGTCACGGCGTTGCGAATGGCCTCGGCGTCAGCGCTGTCAGCCTTGATCGCCAGGGCTTTGCCGCCGCCTTGGGTGATGCTGTTCTGCAGTTCTTCGGCCTTCGCCGTGGAGCTTACGTAGGTAAAGGCGACAGTCGCGCCTTCAGCGGCCAGGCGTTTGACGATGGCAGCGCCGATGCCGCGGGAACCGCCTTGGATCAAAGCCACTTTGCCGCTGAGGTTCTGAGTAGTCATATCGATCTCCAAAGTCCCGAGGCGAGATGTCCCGGTTGATGGAGCCTAGTATCGATTCACGATTACAAGCTGAGTAGACAGCAATTGCGATAGTCTGTGTAAACCATAAGTTTATAATGGCTCCTATGGAAACCTTCAGCAGTATCGAATGCTTCGTGCGCAGTGCCGAGGTGGGCAGCTTTGCCGAAGCCGCGCGACGCTTGAGCCTGACCCCGGCGGCAGTCGGCAAGAGCGTGGCCAAACTGGAAGTGCGGCTGGGGGTACGCTTATTTCAGCGCAGTACTCGCAGCTTGACGCTGACCGAGGCCGGGCAGCTGTTTCTGAGCGAAGTCAGTGCCAGCCTGCACACGATCCAGAATGCCGTGGCCAATCTGGCCAGCGCCGAGGGGCGTCCCGCGGGCACTTTGAAGGTCAGCATGGGCACCGTCTTCGGGCGTCTATACATCGTGCCGCTGCTCGGTGAGTTTTTGCGGCGTTTTCCAGCGATCAACCCGGACTGGCATTTCGATAACCGTCAGGTCGACCTGATCGCCCAAGGTTTCGACGCCGCGATTGGTGGCGGGTTCGAACTGCCCCAAGGGGTGGTGGCGCGCAAGCTGACCCCGGCCCATCGCGTGTTGGTAGCCTCGGCCGGTTACCTGGCGGCGCATGAAGCGATTGTCGAGCCCGATGATCTCAAGCTTCACGACGGCATCCTCATTCGCTCACCGCAGACCGGCCGCGTGCGCTCCTGGCAGTTGACCAGCCGCACCCGACAACACAGCCCGCTGACGCTCAGGGCGCGGATGACCATGAGCGATTCGGAGGCGGCCTGCGCCACGGCGGTCCAGGGTTTGGGCATTGCCCTGGTGAGCATGCCGTTTGCCGTGGGGTATCTGGAGGCGGGGACGCTGGAGCGGGTGCTGCCGGACTGGTATGTCGATGATGGCAATATTTCGATCTATTACGCCGAGCACAAACTGCTGCCGGGCAAGACCCGGGCGTTTGTGGATTTTATTATCGAGCAGTTTGCCGGGCAGGGGTTGGGGCAGCGTTTTAGTGCTATTTGAGTCAGGCTTGAAACCGAGTCGCCCCCATTCGCGAGCGGGCTCGCTCCCACAGGGGAGTTTTGTACGCCGCGGAACCAATGTGGGAGCGAGCCTGCTCGCGAAGAACGATAACGCGGTTTACCTGCCAAATCGCCCCGGCCAGCCAATGATTTTTTTCGGCCGCGGCGTCGCATAGGTCCGCACCTTGGACGTCGACAACCCCAGCCGCACCAGCGATTCGGCGATGGTCACCGCCGCCGTCACACCATCGATTACCGGAACGCCTGTGCGCTGGCGAATCTGCTCGTCCAGCCCGGCCATGCCACCGCAACCCAGGCAAATCACTTCGGCCTTGTCCTGGGTTACTGCCAGTTCAGCCTGATGCACGATGGCCTCCAGTGCGCGTTGCGGCTCGTGTTCCAGTTCCAGCACCGCCAGGCCGCTAGCTCGCACCGAGGCACAACGGTCCCAGAGCCCCGACAGTTTCAGGCGATCTTCGATCAGAGGAACGGTGCGGTCGAGGGTAGTGACGACCGAGTAGGCATGGCCGAGAAACATCGCGGTGCTCGCTGCCGCATCGGTGATGTCCACCACCGGTACGTTGAGCAATTCCTGCAGGCCTTCGCGACCGTGTTCGCCATAGCCTGCTTGAATCACGGCATCGAAGGGCTGGTCGTAGGCCATGACCCGATCCATCACCGCAATGGCGGCCAGGTAGCTTTCGAAGTTGCCTTCGATCGAGTCGGCACCGAAGTAGGGCGTCAGGCCAACGATTTCCGTGCCGGGCGCAGCCACGGCCTGGGCCGAACGGGCAATGGCCTGGGTGATGGATTCGGTGGTGTTGACGTTGACCACGAGAATACGCATGGGGATTCCTTATAGCGGGTGGTTCAGCGGCCCGACGCTGCCGGGCCGCGATGGAGTCAATGGCTGACGTTGTCCACGGCGATGGCTTCACCGCTGACGTCGGCGTAGTGAGGTTGGCGCTTGGCGATGATCAGGTAGAGCATCCCGGCAATCCCGGCCCCAATCAGCCAGGAGAACGGCGACACCAAGTGGAAGCCCGGTACCAGCGCCAGGACGATGGCGATCAGTGCGGCAGGAATGAATGCCGCCACGGCGCGCAGGTTGACCCCGCGGCTGTAGTAATAAGCACCGTTCGGGTCTTCGCTGTACAACTGCGGCACGTTGACCTGGCCTTTTCGTACAAGCCAGTAGTCGACCATGATCACGCCATACAGCGGGCCGAGCAGGGCGCCAAGGCCGGAGAGGAAGTAGACGATCACCAACGGGCTGTTATAGAGGTTCCACGGCAGGATCAGCACGGCGATGGTCGCGCTGATCAGCCCGGCACGACGGAACGTCAGGTATTTGGGCGCCAGGTTGCTGAGGACAAAGGCCGGCGCGACGAAGTTGGCCATGATGTTGACCGCCACGGTGACGATCAGGAACGCCAGGCAGCCCAGGACCAGGAAGAAGGTGTTGGGGATCGAAGCGATGATCTCTGTAGGGCTTTCGATAATGTGGCCATTGATCTGGAATTGCGCGCCGCACAGCAGGACGGTGATGGCAGCGAATACCAGGATGTTCACCGGCAGGCCCCAGAAGTTTCCGACCTTGATGGTCTTGCGGCACGGCGAAGAGCGGGCGAAGTCGCAGAAATTGAGGATCAGCGTACCGTAGATCGCCAGCCACAATGCACCGCCGGCAAAGATGTTGCGCCACATCTCGCCGCCGCTCAGCGGCTCGCGGATCGACCAGGCGATGGTCGCATTGGCCTGAAAATACATCCAGGCGGCCAGGGCGGCGACGGTCAGCAGGATCACCGGCCCGGCAAAGGCTTCATAGCGCCGCACCATTTCCATGCCGTAGGCAAGGATGCCCAATTGCACCAACCAGATCGCCACGAAACACACCCAGCCCAGGCTGGACAGGCCGAGGATCGAATCGTGGTCGTACTCGGCGAACCCGGGATGGATGGCGGTCAGCAGGACGCGGAACACAACCGAGGCCAGGTACGTCTGGATGCCGAACCAGGCGATGGCGATCACGGCGCGGATCAGGGCAGGAATCTGCGCGCCATGGATGCCGAAACTGATGCGGCTGATGACCGGAAACGGCACACCGGTCTTCTGGCCCATGTAGCCCGACAGGTTCATGAAGCAATACACCAGCGCCGCGCCGATGCCCAGCGACAGGAGAATCTGCCAGCCGCCCAGGCCCAGGGCGTAAAGGCCAATGGCAAACGAGTAGTTGGCGATGTTATGCACATCGTTGGTCCATAACGCGAAGATGCTGTAGCGACCCCAGCGCCGGCCTTCTGCCTTGGTCGGGGCCAGGTCTTTGTTGTGCAGGCGGGGGCTGAGCACGACAGGGGGTTGCAGTGGCTGCCCAAGGTCGGTCTGGGTGACGTGGGAAGAAGGTAGATCCAGCGCAATATCGTTGGTGGAGAGACTTGTACGCATTCCGGCAGGCTCCTGATGTTCGACGCCGCGATGACTGTGCATGAGCGCAAGGCTCGACAAATCTTCGTCGCGGGTAGCGAAAACCATTGGTTATGGGGCATCTGCAGCCTGTACGGGATAGGGCGCTTCAGGCTTGCGGATCTGAGTGTTTTTATGTTTTGAGGTGATTGTATACAAAACATGTATGCACTTAAGCGAGATGCGTGCCAGTCTTGAATCTATGGATTTGGTTGCTCATTTCGTTTTGTTATCAGCGGGTGCTAAACCGCTGAAAAACGGGTGATATAAGTTGACCGATTGCGCAGGTATTTATTTTTTCGGAGGGGGCTACAAAAAGCTGTGGCGAGGGTTGTCAGGCAGGGAAATGTAACTTTTTAGGGCGAAGAAACAAAAAGTGCACACAAAAATGACACCGATGGTGACAGTGGTGTGTACATATTTTCAGGGCTGATGTTGACACCTGTGGGAGCTGGCTTGCCCGCGATTGTCTTCAACGATAACGCAGGGTGCCTGATACACCGCGGCGTTCTCACGTTTTTCGCGAGCGAGCTTGCTCCTACATGTGGGTATCGCTGTTATGACTTGCTGATGATATTGCCGGCATGCAGCCCGCATTCCTTCTGCGTGGCCTCTTCCCACCACCAGCGACCTTCACGCTCGTGCTGGTTTGGCAGTACCGGGCGGGTGCACGGCTCACAGCCAATGCTGATGAACCCGCGTTCGTGCAGGCTGTTGTACGGCAGTTCCAGCATCCGGATGTAGCCCCAGATTTCCTCGCTGGTCATCTGCGCCAGCGGGTTGAACTTGTACAGGGTGCGTTCCGGGGTAGAGAACGCGGTGTCTATTTCCATCACGGCCACAGCGCTGCGCGTGCCAGGGCTCTGGTCGCGGCGCTGGCCGGTAGCCCAGGCCTTCACGCCAGACAGCTTGCGACGCAGCGGCTCGATCTTGCGGATGCCGCAGCACTCGCCATGGCCGTCCTTGTAGAAACTGAACAGGCCTTTTTCCTTCACGAACGGTTCAAGCTTGGTGTGATCCGGGGACACCAGTTCGATATCGATCTTGTAATGCTCGCGCACCTGATCGATGAAGCGGTAGGTTTCGGGATGCAAGCGGCCAGTGTCGAGGCTGAACACTTTGACGTTCTTGTTCAGCTTCCAGGCCATGTCCACCAGCACCACGTCCTCGGCGCCGCTGAAAGATATCCACAGATCATCGCCGAACTCGGCAAAAGCGAGTTTCAGGATGTCCTGGGCGGATTTGTTGGCATAGGTCGTGGCGAGTTCCACGACGTCGAACGTTGGGCTCATCAGGGCGGCTTCCTACAGGTCGGTGGCGCTGGGCGCTCTATATGGGGCCGATGGTAACAAAAAGCTGCGCTGGCCGGGGCGTCCTCTGCGTTGCGTGGTGGGGGAGTTGTCGCTAGAGTTCGGGCTCGCTCGACTCAATAAACAATACCAATGGGAGTGTCTTGTGGAAATTGCCTGTCTGGATCTTGAAGGTGTGCTGGTCCCGGAAATATGGATCGCCTTCGCCGAAAAAACCGGGATCGAATCCCTCAGGGCCACCACCCGGGACATTCCCGACTATGACGTGCTGATGAAGCAGCGCTTGCGGATTCTCGATGAACACGGCCTGAAACTCGCCGACATCCAGGAGGTGATCGCCACGCTCAAGCCGCTGGACGGTGCCGTCGAGTTCGTCGATTGGCTGCGCGAGCGCTTCCAGGTGGTGATTCTGTCGGACACCTTCTACGAGTTTTCCCAGCCGCTGATGCGTCAGCTCGGCTTCCCGACCTTGCTCTGCCATCGTTTGATTACTGACGATACCGGCCGGGTGACGGGCTATCAGCTGCGTCAGAAAGATCCCAAGCGCCAGTCGGTGCTGTCCTTCAAGAGCCTCTACTACCGGGTGATTGCAGCGGGCGATTCCTACAACGACACCACGATGCTGGGTGAGGCGGACGCCGGGATTCTGTTCCATGCGCCGGACAATGTGATCGCCGAGTTCCCGCAGTTCCCGGCGGTGCATACCTTTGAAGAGCTGAAGCAGGAGTTCATCAAGGCTTCGAATCGTACCTTGAGTTTGTAGTCGTTCTTCAGGACGCCTTCGCGGGCAAGCCCGCTCCCACAGTGTTTTTTCGTCGGTCACAAAATCTGTGAACAACCATTAACCTGTGGGAGCGGGCTTGCCCGCGATGTTTTTAGAGGTTCTGGAGGGTATCGAGCAGCACCTTCACCTTGGTGATCGATTCCTGATACTCGGCCTGCCACTCGGAATCGGCGACGATTCCGCCACCACCCCAGCAGCACACCTGCCCATCCTTGACCAACAGGCTGCGGATGGCGATGGAGCTGTCCATCTCGCCGCGCACGTCCAGATACAGCAATGAACCGCAGTACAGCCCGCGTCGGGTGGGTTCCAGCTCGTCGATGATCTGCATCGAGCGAATTTTCGGCGCACCGGTAATAGAGCCGCCCGGGAAGCTGCCGGCGATCAGGTCCAGCGCATCGCGATCATCTGCCAGTTCGCCGGTCACGCTGCTCACCAGGTGATGCACATTGGGGTAGCTTTCCAGGCTGAACAACTCAGGCACTCGAACCGAACCGGTGCGGCAGGTGCGACCGAGGTCGTTGCGCAACAGGTCGACGATCATCAGGTTTTCCGCACGGTCCTTGGGGCTCGCCAGCAGTTCGGCGGCGTTCGCCGCGTCCTCGGCAGCGCTAAGGCCGCGCGGGCGTGTGCCTTTGATCGGACGGGTCTCAACATGGCGTTCGCTGACTTTGACGAAACGTTCCGGTGACAGGCTCAGCACCGCGCCGCCGTCGGGCAGGCTCTGGAAGCCGGAAAACGGAGTGGGGCAAGCCAGTCGCAACGCGCAATACGCCGTCCATGGATCACCTTGGCAGGGTGCACGGAAACGCTGGGCGAAGTTGACCTGATAGCAATCGCCTGCCTGGATGTATTGCTGGATGCGCTCGATCGCCTGGCGATACTGATCAGCGTTCAGATCGGCATTCATCGGCGCTTGCAGCTTGAACGGCTCGACCGCTTCAGCGGCGGGCTGGCTGAACAGCTGGATCAGGCGTTGGCGCTCGCTGTCAGCCAGCGTTGGGTGAAACACCAATTGGCTGGTGGCCTGGTGGTGATCGCTGATCAGCGCCCAATCGTACAGGCCGAAGCGCGCATCGGGTAACTGCAGGTCATCCAGGGCCTGGCTCGGCAGGTTTTCCAGGTGGCGGCCGAAGTCGTAGCTCAGGTAACCGATCAAGCCGCCCGCAAACGGCAGTTCATAAGGTGCAGGCAGCGATGCTTCGCCCAATCGTGTCAGATTGTCCCGAAGGCGTTGCAGGAAATCGCTGCCGCGTTCGTCAGGCGCTACGGCCAGTTGTTCCAGCGGCCAGGCGCTGAGCAAGTCAAAGCGCCCGCGCTCGGCGCTGGGGCGGCCGCTGTCGAGCAGCACGGCACCTGGGGCATGACGAATGGCCGCGAAGTAGTCGGCAGGGTTGGCGCGATAGGGCAGCGGGTGTACGGAGCAGGTCAGCATGGGCGGGTTGGATCAGCCATCGAGGCGGGGTGGCGATTGTAGTCCCCTCGGGGAATTGCTCCTAGAGGGGATTGGCAGATTGGAGGCAGGCATGGCTACTGTGGAATCTGGCAGATTGTATTCGCGAGCAGGCTCGCTCCCACAGGGTTCAGCGCAATACTTGTGGGAGCGAGCCTGCTCGCGAAAGACACACCTGGGTTCTGGATCAACCCTCGACCGGTGGAATATGCCCGAACATCTCCTGCACAAACGCCACTCGCTCTTCGACGGTTTCGCTGACGCCGCGTGCTTTCAAGTCTTCCAGCCGCGCCTCGACCGCATGGGTGCGCAATGTCAGGCCGCAATCATTGGCAATCTGGATATTCAAGCCAGGTCGGGCGTTGAGCTCGAGGATCAGTGGGCCTTTCTCCTGGTCCAGCACCATGTCGACACCGATGTAGCCCAGCCCGCACAGTTCATAGCAACCCGCGGCGAGTTTCATGAAACCGTCCCAGTAGGGTAGTTGCACGCCATCCACCGCGTTGGTGGTGTCCGGGTGTTTGGCGATGATGTTGTTCAGCCAGGTGCCGCGCAGGGTCAGGCCGGTGGCCAGGTCGACACCCACGCCGATGGCGCCCTGGTGCAAGTTGGCCTTGCCGCCGGACTGACGGGTGGGCAAGCGCAGCATGGCCATGACCGGATACCCCATCAACACGATGATGCGGATGTCCGGCACACCTTCATAGCTGATGCTCTTGAAGATCTGGTCCGGGATCACCCGGTATTCGATCAGTGCACGGTCGCGATGCCCGCCCAGGGAATACAGGCCGGTCAGGATGCTGGAAATATGGTGCTCGAGCTCTTCGTGGCCGACGATCTTGCCGGACACCGTGCGATAGCGGCCCTCGAAGCGGTCGGCGATGACAATGATGCCATCGCCGCCGGCGCCTTGGGCCGGCTTGATCACGAAATCGGTGTGCCCGTCGATGATCTCGTCGAGCTTGTCGATTTCCTTTTCGGTCGATATCACCCCATACAGTTGCGGCACATGGATGCCGGCGGCGATGGCACGTTCCTTGGTGATGATCTTGTCATCGACGATCGGATACAGGCTGCGCTTGTTGTACTTGAGCACGTAGTCCGCGTTACGCCGATTGATGCCCATGATGCCCCGGGCTTCCAGGGCTTTCCAGGTCTTCCAGAAGCCGAACATCAGGCGTCAGCCTTCTTCAGGAAAGCCTTGAAACGCACCAGCTCGGTCAGGCGGTAGCCGCGATAGCGACCCATGGCCAGCATGAAGCCCACCATGATCAGCAGGATCGCCGGGAAGGTGAACACGAAGTACACCAGCTCCGGAATGGTCATGATCAGGTGCGCCAGCGTCGCGGCGAACAGGGTGCCGATTGCCACTTTCATGGCATGGCTGGCGCCACGTTCCTCCCAGGTGATCGACAGGCGTTCGATGGTCATGGTCAGGATCACCATCGGGAACAGCGCCACCGACAGCCCGCGCTCCAGGCCGAGCTTATGGCTGAACAGGCTGATGGCCGCGATCAACACCACGACGAACGTCAGCACCACCGACAGCCTTGGCAGCATTTGCAGTTTCAGGTGCTCAAGGTAAGAGCGCAGCGACAGCCCCAGCGCCGTGATGATGGTAAACAGCACGATACCGAAGCCGAGCTGGGTCTCGCGGAAGGCCAGGGCGATCAGCACCGGGGTAAAGGTGCCGAGGGTCTGCAGGCCGATCAGGTTGCGCAGGACCAGGATCACCAGCACGCCGATCGGGATCATCACCATGATCATGAAGGTCTGCTGGGTTTGCAGCGGCAAGCCGTACAGCGAGTACTCGAGGAAATTGGCGTCGGTGTTCTCGTCGGTCAGCTTGGCCAGGCGAATGGCGTTCATCTCGCTGTTGTTCATGCTGAAGGTCACAGTGGCCTTCTTGCCGCCATCGACGGTGATCAGGTTTTCGTCGCCGGTCCACCACAGCAGGCGGTCGGTCGGCAGGCCCTGTTCGCCGGTTTCCGGGTTGAAGTACAGCCAGTCGGTGCCATTGAAGCTGCGCAGCCAGAGCTCCGGGGTTTGCGGCTGGTCGGCCACCAGGCGAATGGTGTGGACCTTTTCCACCGGCACGTGGGCGATGGACAGCAGCAGCTCGACGATCTTTGCCTTGTGGGCCGGTGTCGGGTCGCCGGCCAGGAGCATCTTGGCGTTGTCGTCGTTGCTGTTGTTGACCCGCTTGATCGCTTCGCTGATGAAGGTCTCGACGTCGGCCGAGTGTTGGCGAATCGGCGCCAGCAGCGCTTCGGCGGCGAGTTTTTCAGGGCCTTCCACGGCAATGCTGTCGCGGAAGGTCGGCCCCTTGATCTTGGCTTTTTCGGCGGTGTAGCGCTTGGTCAACACCAGACGGTAATAAAGGGTCTGGTTGCCTTTGGCCCGGCGCGCCGACCACGTGACCTTGCGGTTGCCGTCGACTCGGTTCACGGCCACGCCGTAATTATTTGAAATAAAGCTTTCGTTGAGACTCACGTAATCGCGGCTCAAGGGTGGCACGAACATCTGGATCTTGACTGGGTCCTTGGCACTGGCGACGAACTCGACCTTGGCGTCGATGTTCCACAAGTCGTCGGTGGCGTCTTCCGTCACGGGAATGCCGAGTACGAAGATCTGGTAGGCCGTGACTGAAATGCCCAATACCACCAGGATGGCGATCAACATTTTCAGATGAAGGGTAAGAGAGCGCATTTAAATTACTCGGCGGTATGAGCGTCGGCGGCGCAGGCGGGTTTGCCGGCAGCGTATTTAAGACTGGGGTCGACCAGCGCATCGAAGCGTTTGAGTGCTTCGGAGCCGATCAATAGCGGGTATTGGAACGCGCTACGGTCGGTCAGGTTCACTTCGATGCTACGTAAAGCTGAACCCATGCAGATATCCAGCTCGATCACCGGACGGGCAGTGTACTTCTTGCCCTCTTCCGGGTCGTAGTCACCGGCCCGGCGTTTGATCTTGCTGACGCGGGCCAGCGGTCGTTCGATCGGGTGCGAATGGGCGGTGTCGATGGCCAGGTAGAAGCGCACCCAGGACTCGCCATTGCGTTTGAAGCGCTTGATGTCGCGGGCGCTCAAGGATGCGGTTTTTGCCCCGGTGTCGAGTTTGGCGGCCACTTCGAGGTCGATGCCGCCCAACGAAGCATATTCATTGAGGCCGTACACGGTCTTGTCCCCGGCAGCAGCGAACCCGGGCAGGCAAAGAAGAAAAAGGAAGATCGGGAAGGGCTTGAGTCTCATAAATCCTGGTGCGCAGCGGTCTGTTCTTTAATTCAAGACCCTGGCATCGCTGCGCAAGCTCCTCGTATGCCTATCAGCTATTTATGACAAGCCGTGCAGATGTCACAAACAAATGCGGGCGGCATTCTAGCACGGCAGGTTGATGGCGCCAGCGCTGGCGGGCGGCTGTGAATCGAGGGCACTGCTTTGTTATGGTGCAGGAGGTTATTAGACGATTGTCGACAATATCTAATTATCCTTTGACTGTGGCGGCAGTTTTGGTTAATTTTTGCCGCACTGGCTTTCAAGGTGTCGACAATATGCTGGATCAACTGGCTCCCCCGCTTACCGTTCAGGATGACTCGGAAACGCTTTCCGAAAACGTCTTCCGACGCATTCAAGCGGCCATCGTCAAGGGTGAGATCGCCCCGGGCAGCAAAATCTCCGAGCCCGAGCTGGCCCGTACCTACGGCATCAGCCGTGGCCCGTTGCGCGAAGCCATCCACCGCCTGGAAGGCCAACGCCTGCTGGTGCGCGTGCCACACGTCGGAGCACGGGTGGTGTCGCTCAACCATGCCGAGCTGGTGGAGCTCTACGAAATCCGCGAATCCCTCGAAGGCATGGCCTGTCGCCTGGCCGCCGAGCGCATGAGCGTCGAGGAAATCGATGAGCTGCGCCGGGTCCTTGAAACCCACGAACGCGATGAGGCCTTCCAGGCTGGCCGCGGCTACTACCAGCAGGAAGGCGATTTCGACTTCCACTACCGGATTATCCAGGGCAGCGGTAACCGCACCCTGACGCAAATGCTCTGCGGCGAGCTGTATCAATTGGTGCGCATGTACCGCATCCAGTTTTCCACCACGCCCAATCGCCCGCACCAGGCCTTTGCCGAGCACCACCGAATTCTCGATGCCATCGCCGACCGTGACGGTGAACTGGCCGAGTTGTTGATGCGCCGTCACATCGGCGCCTCCAAACGCAACATCGCCCGTCATTACCAGGACGGCGCTAACCCGACAGCCAAACGAGGTGAGTCATGAGTTTGAACAAGAGCACTCCAGGCCAGCGTTTCCGCGATGCGGTCGCCAGCGAGCATCCATTGCAAGTGGTCGGCGCCATCAACGCCAACCACGCCCTGCTGGCCAAGCGTGCCGGTTTCAAGGCGATCTACCTGTCGGGTGGCGGGGTGGCTGCTGGCTCCCTTGGCGTGCCGGACCTGGGCATCACCGGCCTGGATGACGTGCTGACCGACGTGCGTCGCATCACCGACGTCTGCGACCTGCCGCTGCTGGTGGATGTGGACACCGGTTTCGGCTCCTCGGCGTTCAACGTCGCCCGTACCGTCAAGTCGATGATCAAGTTCGGTGCGGCGGCGATTCACATCGAAGACCAGGTTGGCGCCAAGCGTTGCGGTCACCGTCCTAATAAGGAAATCGTGACCCAGCAGGAAATGGTCGATCGCATCAAGGCGGCCGTCGATGCCCGTACCGATGACAGCTTCGTGATCATGGCCCGTACCGACGCCCTGGCAGTGGAAGGCCTGGAATCGGCACTGGATCGCGCCGCCGCGTGCATCGAGGCCGGCGCCGACATGGTGTTCCCGGAAGCCATCACCGAACTCGAGATGTACAAACTGTTCGCCAGCCGTGTGAAAGCGCCGATCCTGGCCAACATCACCGAATTCGGCGCGACGCCGCTGTACACCACCGAGCAACTCGCCGCTGCGGACGTGTCGCTGGTGCTGTACCCGCTGTCGGCCTTCCGCGCCATGAACAAGGCTGCGGAAAATGTCTACACCGCGATCCGTCGCGATGGCACGCAGGCGAATGTCATCGACACCATGCAGACCCGCATGGAGCTTTACGATCGCATCGACTACCACACCTTCGAGCAGAAGCTCGATGCGTTGTTCGCCGCGAAAAAATGAAGATCAAAAGATCGCAGCCTTCGGCAGCTCCTACCTCGGCCGTGATCCTCTGTAGGAGCTGTCGAGTGCAACGAGGCTGCGATCTTTTCGGCATCACCCGAATAACCTGATGAAGCACAATTTGCCGATTCCCTAACAAAATTAAAAACTGGAGGCAGAAATGGCCGAAGCAAAAGTACTCAGTGGCGCCGGGCTCCGTGGCCAGGTTGCCGGGCAAACCGCACTGTCCACCGTAGGCCAGTCGGGCGCAGGCCTGACCTACCGCGGCTATGACGTACGCGAACTGGCGGCTGACGCACAGTTCGAAGAAGTTGCCTACCTGCTGCTGTACGGCGAACTGCCGACCAAGGCGCAACTGGCCGCCTACATCACTAAATTGAGCAAGCTGCGTGACCTGCCGCAAGCGCTCAAGGAAGTGCTGGAACGCATCCCCGCCGACGCCCACCCGATGGACGTGATGCGCACCGGCTGCTCGTTCCTGGGCAACCTGGAGCCAGAGAAAGACTTCTCCGAGCAGCACGACAAGACTGACCGCCTGCTGGCGGCATTCCCGGCGATCATGACCTACTGGTATCGCTTCAGCCACGAAGGCAAGCGCATTGAATGCGTTAGCGACGAACCATCCATCGGTGGTCACTTCCTGCACCTGCTGCACGGCAAGAAGCCGAGCGAGCTGCACGTCAAGGTGATGAACGTTTCGCTGATCCTCTACGCGGAGCACGAATTCAACGCCTCGACCTTCACCGCGCGCGTGTGTGCCTCGACCCTGTCCGACCTGTATTCGTGCATCACCGCGGCCATTGGCTCGCTGCGCGGTCCGTTGCATGGTGGCGCCAACGAAGCGGCGATGGAAATGATCGAGCGCTTCAGCTCGCCGGAAGATGCGATCAAGGGCACCCTCGGCATGCTCGAGCGCAAGGACAAGATCATGGGCTTCGGCCACGCGATCTATAAGGACAGCGACCCGCGCAACGAGGTGATCAAGGGCTGGTCGAAAAAACTCGCCGACGAAGTGGGCGATAAAGTGCTGTTCCCGGTCTCCGAAGCCATCGACAAGACCATGTGGGAGCAGAAGAAGCTGTTCCCTAACGCCGACTTCTACCATGCCTCGGCGTACCACTTCATGGGCATCCCGACCAAGTTGTTCACACCGATCTTCGTCTGCTCACGCCTGACCGGCTGGGCGGCCCACGTGTACGAACAGCGTGCCAACAACCGCATTATCCGTCCGAGCGCCGAATACGTCGGCGTTGAACAGCGCAAGTTCGTGCCAATCGAACAACGCTGAATGGTGGGGGTTGAAGCTGGGGTCTGAGTTCAACGCAGATCCCTGTGGGAGCGGGCTTGCCCGCGATAGCGGTGGGTCAGTCGACAACTATGTCGAGTGTGACTCAGTCATCGCGGGCAAGCCAGCTCCCACAGTGGATAGCGTGCAATTCAAACCCTGTACCAGACCCCACCCTTTGAAACTACCGTGACCGAGTCCTGACCGATGAACACAGAATTCCGTAAATCGCTGCCCGGCAGCCACCTGGATTACTTCGACGTCCGCGCGGCGGTCGAGGCCATCCAGCCCGGCGCCTATGACACCCTGCCGTACACCTCCCGCGTGCTGGCGGAAAACCTGGTGCGTCGCTGTGACCCGGCCACGCTGACCGAATCCCTGAAGCAATTCATCGAGCGCAAGCGCGACCTCGATTTCCCCTGGTTTCCGGCTCGTGTGGTGTGCCACGACATTCTTGGCCAGACCGCGCTGGTCGACCTCGCCGGCCTGCGTGACGCTATCGCTCTGCAAGGCGGCGACCCGGCGCAAGTCAACCCGGTGGTGCCAACCCAACTGATCGTCGACCACTCCCTGGCCGTCGAGCGCGGTGGCTTCGATCCGGAGGCGTTCGAGAAGAACCGCGCCATCGAAGACCGTCGCAACGAAGACCGTTTCCACTTCATCAACTGGACCAAGAAGGCGTTCAAGAACGTCGACGTGATCCCGCCGGGCAACGGCATCATGCACCAGATCAACCTGGAGAAAATGTCTCCGGTGATCCAGGTGCGCGACGGCGTGGCGTTCCCTGATACTTGCGTCGGCACCGACAGCCACACCCCGCACGTCGATGCGCTGGGCGTGATCGCCATCGGTGTCGGTGGCCTGGAAGCGGAAAGCGTAATGCTCGGCCGCGCCTCCTGGATGCGCCTGCCGGAAAGCGTCGGCGTCGAGCTCACCGGCAAACTGCAGCCGGGCATCACCGCCACCGACATGGTGCTGGCGCTGACCGAGTTCCTGCGCAAGCAAAAAGTCGTCGGTGCCTGGCTGGAGTTCTTCGGCGAAGGCGCCGCGGCCCTGACCCTGGGCGACCGCGCGACCATCTCCAACATGGCCCCGGAATACGGTGCCACCGCGGCGATGTTCTACATCGACCAGCAAACCATCGACTACCTCAAGCTCACCGGCCGTGAAGACGATCAGGTGCAGCTGGTCGAGAACTACGCCAAGACCACGGGCCTGTGGGCCGACAGCCTGAAAGGCGCGCAATACGAGCGCGGCCTGACCTTCGACCTGTCCTCGGTGGTGCGCAACATGGCCGGCCCGAGCAACCCGCACGCCCGTGTGGCGGTGTCGGACCTGGCTGCCAAAGGCATTTCCGGTCAGTGGGACGATGTACCCGGCCAAATGCCGGACGGTGCGGTGATCATCGCCGCCATCACCAGCTGCACCAACACCAGCAACCCGCGCAACGTGATCGCTGCCGGCCTGCTGGCGCGCAACGCCAACAAGCTGGGCCTGACCCGCAAGCCATGGGTCAAGTCGTCCCTGGCACCGGGCTCGAAAACCGTCGCCCTGTACCTCGACGAAGCCGGCCTGACCGATGAGCTGGAGCAGCTTGGTTTCGGCGTCGTGGCCTTCGCCTGCACCACCTGTAATGGCATGTCCGGCGCACTGGACCCGGTGATCCAGCAAGAGATCATCGACCGCGACCTGTACGCCACCGCCGTGTTGTCCGGCAACCGCAACTTCGACGGGCGGATTCACCCATACGCCAAGCAAGCGTTCCTGGCTTCGCCGCCATTGGTGGTCGCTTACGCCATCGCTGGCACCATCCGCTTCGACATCGAAAAAGACGTGCTGGGCGTGGTCGATGGCAAGGAAATCCGCCTGAAAGACATTTGGCCGAGCGACGAAGAAATCGATGCCGTGGTGAAAGCCTCGGTGAAGCCGGAGCAGTTCCGCCAGGTCTACATCCCGATGTTCGCCATCCACGAAGACACCGGCCCGAAAGTCGCGCCGCTGTATGAATGGCGCGAGATGAGCACCTACATCCGCCGTCCGCCGTACTGGGAAGGCGCACTGGCCGGCGCGCGTCCGCTCAAGGGCATGCGCCCGCTGGCGGTGCTGCCGGACAACATCACCACCGATCACCTGTCGCCGTCGAACGCGATCATGCTCGACAGCGCCGCTGGCGAATACCTGGCGAAAATGGGCCTGCCGGAAGAGGACTTCAACTCCTACGCGACTCATCGGGGCGACCACCTGACCGCGCAGCGCGCGACCTTCGCCAACCCGAAACTGTTCAACGAAATGGTTGTGGAAAACGGCAAGGTCAAGCAGGGCTCCCTGGCCCGTGTCGAGCCGGAAGGCAAAGTGATGCGCATGTGGGAAGCCATTGAGACCTACATGGATCGCAAGCAGCCGCTGATTATTATCGCGGGTGCCGACTACGGTCAGGGTTCATCCCGCGACTGGGCAGCCAAAGGCGTGCGGCTGGCGGGTGTGGAAGCGATCGCGGCCGAAGGTTTCGAACGTATCCACCGCACCAACCTGGTGGGCATGGGCGTGTTGCCACTGGAGTTCAAACCGGGCACCAACCGTCACACCCTGGCCATCGACGGCAGCGAAACCTACGACGTGATCGGCGATCGCACCCCACGTGCCGAGCTGACGCTGGTGATCCATCGCAAGAACGGCGAGCGCGTCGATGTGCCGGTGACCTGCCGCCTCGACACCGCTGAGGAAGTGTCGATCTACGAGGCCGGTGGAGTGCTGCAACGCTTTGCCCAGGACTTCCTCGAAGAATCGGCGGTTGCCGTTTAACACACGCTGCATGGACACGGGACTTTGAGTCCCGTGTCTGTTTTGAAGGAGCACTCATGTCTCACGCACCGCAAATCAAAATTCCCGCCACCTACATGCGCGGCGGCACCAGCAAAGGCGTGTTCTTCAGCCTCAAGGACCTGCCCGAAGCGGCACAGGTCCCAGGCCCGGCTCGCGATGCATTGCTGCTGCGCGTGATCGGCAGCCCCGATCCCTACGACAAGCAAATCGACGGCATGGGCGGCGCGACGTCCAGTACCAGCAAAACCGTGATCCTGTCGAAAAGCACCAAGGCCGATCACGACGTCGACTACCTGTTCGGCCAAGTGTCGATCGACAAACCATTCGTCGACTGGAGTGGCAATTGCGGCAACCTGACCGCTGCAGTCGGCTCGTTCGCCATCAGCAATGGCCTGGTGGACGCCAGCCGCATCCCGCACAACGGCATCGCCGTGGTACGCGTATGGCAAGCCAACATCGGCAAGACCATCATCGCCCACGTGCCGATCACCAACGGTGAAGTGCAGGAAACCGGCGATTTCGAACTCGACGGCGTGACCTTTCCAGCGGCGGAAGTGCAGGTCGAATTCCTCGATCCGGCAGCAGAGGAAGAGGGCGGTGGGGGTTCGATGTTCCCTACCGGCAATCTGGTGGATGACCTGGAAGTGCCTGGCGTCGGGACCTTGAAGGCAACCCTGATCAACGCGGGCATCCCGACCATTTTCGTCAATGCCGAAGACATCGGCTACAAGGGCACTGAGTTGCAGGGCGCGATCAACGGCGATCCAAAAGCATTGCTGATGTTCGAAACCATTCGTGCCTACGGCGCACTGCGCATGGGCCTGATCTCCAACATCGACGAAGCGGCCAAGCGCCAGCACACGCCGAAGGTGGCGTTCGTCGCCAAGCCTGCGGACTACGTGTCGTCGAGCGGCAAAGCGGTTGCGGCGGGCGATGTCGACCTGCTGGTGCGCGCGCTGTCCATGGGTAAGTTGCACCACGCGATGATGGGCACGGCGGCAGTCGCCATCGGCACGGCAGCAGCGATTTCCGGGACGCTGGTGAACCTCGCGGCAGGCGGTGTAGAACGCAATGCGGTGCGCTTCGGTCACCCTTCAGGCACCTTGCGCGTCGGCGCCGAGGCCAGCCAGGTGAACGGTGAGTGGACCGTGAAAAAGGCCATCATGAGCCGCAGTGCGCGGGTGTTGATGGAAGGTTTTGTCCGCGTGCCAGGCGACTCGTTCTAACTCACACAACCCCCTGTAGGAGCTGCCGCAGGCTGCGATCTTTTGATCTTGATCTTAAAAAGCAAGATCAAAAGATCGCAGCCTGCGGCAGCTCCTACAGGGGATCGCATTTCCATAATAAGACTGAGATTGCCCTGAACCGAGGTCCCATCAACGAACCACCGCCGAGTGAATCGAACATGAGCGCCAACGTCGACCTAAACAACCGTCCCGACTACGACCAGGTCCTGCAGGACATTGCCGATTACGTCCTCAACTACAAAATCGAATCCGAAGAGGCGCTGGATACCGCGCGCAACTGCCTGATCGATACCTTGGGCTGCGGCTTGCTGGCCCTGCGTTTTCCCGAATGCACCAAGCACTTGGGGCCCTTGGTCGAAGGCACCTTCGTGCCGTTCGGCGCCCGCGTACCAGGCACCAGCTATCGACTTGATCCGGTCAAGGCCGCGTGGGACATCGGCTGCATCGTGCGCTGGCTCGACTACAACGACACTTGGCTCGCCGCTGAATGGGGCCATCCGTCGGATAACCTCGGCGGGATTCTCGCGGTGGCCGACCACCTGTCGCAAAAGCGCCTCGCCAATGGCGAGACGCCGCTGACCGTTCGTACGGTGCTCGAAGCAATGATCATGGCCCATGAGATTCAGGGCGTGATTGCTCTGGAAAACTCGTTCAACCGCGTGGGCCTCGATCACGTCATCCTGGTGAAAGTCGCTTCGACCGCGGTCACCGCCAAACTCATGGGTGCCAATCGCGGGCAATTGCTCTCAGCGTTGTCCCATGCGTTCGCCGATGGCCAGGCATTGCGCACCTACCGCCATGCACCGAATGCCGGCTCGCGCAAATCCTGGGCGGCGGGCGATGCAACCAGTCGTGGAGTGCGCCTGGCGGACATTGCCATGCGTGGCGAGATGGGCATCCCCGGTGTGTTGAGTGCCAAACAGTGGGGCTTTTACGACGTGCTGTTCAGCCACACCAACGATGACTTGGCGCTCAAGCCTGGAGACCGGCGCGAGTTCAGCTTTTCGCGGCCGTACGGCAGTTATGTGATGGAAAATGTGCTGTTCAAAATCAGTTTTCCTGCCGAGTTCCACGCGCAAACCGCCTGTGAAGCCGCGGTAATCCTGCACCCCCAAGTGCGTAATCGCCTGCATGACATCGACCGGATCGTCATCACCACCCAGCAATCGGCGATCCGCATTATTTCCAAGGTCGGTCCGCTGGCCAATGCCGCCGACCGCGATCACTGCATCCAGTACATGACCGCGGTGCCGCTGGCCTTTGGCAACCTGGTGGCCGAGTACTACGAAGATGATTTCCACAAGGCGCATCCGATCATCGATGTACTGCGCGACAAGATGGTCATTGTCGAAAACCCGGATTACACCCGTGAATACCTGGAAGCCGACAAGCGGTCGATTGCCAATGCCGTGCAGGTGTTTTTCAAGGATGGGTCCAGCACCGGGAATGTGGTGGTGGAGTACCCGATAGGCCATCGTCGGCGCCGTGCCGAGGGCATTCCGTTGTTGGAGGACAAGTTCAAGGCGAACCTGCTGACACGCTTTACCGCGCAGCGTAGCGAGGAGATTTTCGAGCTGTGCAAGGATCAGCAAAAGCTTGAGGCAACACCGGTGAACCGGTTTGTAGACATGTTTCTTATCTAGGAGACCGCGTTATCGTTCCTTCGCGAGCAGGCTCGCTCCCACATGGGATTCGTGTCGTTCACAAATGCGGTGTTCAACGAGATCTACTGTGGGAGCGAGCCTGCTCGCGAAGACGTCCGAATAGGCGCTACAGGTTATTTGAACCGCCGCTCGACACCTTTCTCCACCAGGATTTTCGCGGAAATTTCTTCCACCGAAAAATGCGTGGAGTTGATATTGGGAATGTTCTCGCGGCGAAACAGGTTTTCCACCTCGCGCACTTCGAATTCGCACTGGGCGTAGCTCGAATAGCGGCTGTTGGGCTTGCGTTCGTTGCGGATGGCGGTGAGGCGGTCTGGGTCGATGGTCAGGCCGAACAGCTTGTGCTGGTGGGCACGTAGCGCGCTAGGCAGTTGCAGGCGTTCCATGTCGTCTTCGGTCAGCGGGTAGTTGGCCGCGCGGATACCGAATTGCATGGCCATGTACAGACACGTCGGCGTCTTACCACAACGCGACACGCCCACTAGTATCAGGTCGGCCTTGTCGTAATAGTGCGTGCGGGCACCGTCGTCGTTGTCGAGGGCGAAGTTCACCGCCTCGATGCGCTCCATGTAATTGGTGTTGGCACCGATGGAGTGGGATTTGCCCACGGTATAGGAAGAATGCTCGGTCAGTTCCTGTTCAAGCGGCGCCAGGAAAGTCGAGAAAATATCGATCATGAAACCATTGGAGGTTGCGAGGATCTCACGAATGTCCTGATTGACGATGGTGTCGAAGATAATCGGACGGAAGCCGTCGGTTTCGGCGGCTTTGTTGATTTGTTGTACCATGGCCCGCGCTTTTTCCACGCTGTCGATGTATGGCCGCGTGAATTTGCTGAAGGTAATGTTTTCGAACTGCGCCAGGAGGCTTTGACCCAGGGTTTCGGCGGTAATGCCGGTGCCATCGGAGATAAAGAAAGCAGATCGTTTCATTTGCACCTTGGGCCTTAAGCTAATGAGCATTCTTGGATATGATAGGCGCGATTTGTCGGCCGCCAATGGCCCGCATTCTCACTTATTTTCCAGGTCCAGGCCATACAGCTGGCAAATGCTCCCCCGAGCAGCCGGCTTCTGAGCTTTTCCAACACAGTTAGTGGAGAGATCACCTTGGTAGAGTACGTAGTTTCCCTCGATAAGCTCGGCAAACACGATGTTGAGCATGTGGGGGGCAAGAACGCATCCCTGGGCGAGATGATCAGCAATCTTGCGGGTGCCGGTGTATCGGTACCCGGTGGCTTCGCCACGACCGCTCAGGCATATCGTGATTTCCTGGAACTGAGCGGCCTGAACCAGCAGATTCATGACGCCCTGGATGCCCTGGACGTCGACGACGTGAATGCCCTGGCCAAGACCGGCGCCCAGATCCGCCAATGGATCATGGAAGCCGAGTTCCCGGAAAAACTGAACACCGAAATCCGCACCGCGTTCGCCGCGCTGTCCGCAGGCAACCCTGACGTGGCCGTGGCCGTGCGCTCTTCCGCTACCGCCGAAGACTTGCCCGATGCGTCCTTCGCCGGTCAGCAGGAAACCTTCCTGAACATCCGTGGTGTCGAAAACGTCATTCGTGCCGCCAAGGAAGTGTTCGCCTCCCTTTTCAACGATCGCGCGATTTCCTATCGCGTGCACCAGGGCTTCGACCACAAGTTGGTAGCCCTGTCGGCCGGCGTACAGCGCATGGTCCGCTCCGAAACCGGCACCGCCGGCGTGATGTTCACCCTCGATACCGAGTCGGGTTTCCGTGACGTGGTGTTCATCACCGGCGCCTACGGCCTGGGTGAAACCGTCGTACAAGGCGCGGTGAACCCGGATGAATTCTACGTCCACAAAGGCACCCTGGCCGCCGGTCGCCCGGCGATCCTGCGCCGCAACCTGGGCAGCAAGGCCATCAAGATGATCTACGGCGACGAGGCCAAGGCCGGTCGTTCGGTCAAGACCGTCGATGTCGACAAGGCTGAGCGTGCGCGTTTCTGCCTGACCGATGCCGAAGTCAGCGAGCTGGCCAAGCAGGCGATGATCATCGAGAAGCACTACCAGTGCCCGATGGACATCGAATGGGCCAAGGACGGTGACGACGGCAAGCTGTACATCGTGCAGGCCCGTCCGGAAACCGTGAAGAGCCGCACCCAGGCCAACGTCATGGAACGTTACCTGTTGAAGGAAACCGGCACCGTGCTGGTCGAAGGCCGTGCCATTGGCCAGCGCATTGGCGCCGGCAAGGTTCGCATCATCAAGGACGTGTCCGAGATGGACAAGGTCCAGCCAGGCGACGTACTGGTATCGGACATGACCGACCCGGACTGGGAACCGGTCATGAAGCGCGCCAGCGCCATCGTCACCAACCGTGGCGGTCGTACCTGCCACGCGGCCATCATTGCCCGCGAGCTGGGTATCCCGGCCGTGGTCGGTTGCGGCAATGCCACCCAGCTGTTGAAAGACGGCCAGGGCGTGACCGTTTCCTGCGCTGAAGGCGACACCGGTTTCATCTTCGAAGGCGAACTGGGCTTCGACATCAAGAAGAACTCCGTGGACGCCATGCCGGATCTGCCGTTCAAGATCATGATGAACGTCGGCAACCCGGACCGCGCCTTCGACTTCGCACAGCTGCCGAACGCCGGTGTGGGCCTGGCCCGCCTGGAGTTCATCATCAACCGCATGATCGGCGTGCACCCTAAAGCGCTGCTGAACTACGACGGCCTGCCGCAAGACATCAAGGAAAGCGTCGACAAGCGCATTGCTGGCTACGACGACCCGGTCGGCTTCTACGTCGAGAAACTGGTCGAAGGCATCAGCACCCTGGCAGCGGCGTTCTGGCCGAAAAAGGTCATCGTGCGTCTGTCGGACTTCAAGTCCAACGAATACGCCAACCTGATCGGCGGCAAGCTCTACGAGCCGGAAGAAGAGAACCCGATGCTGGGCTTCCGCGGCGCCTCGCGTTACATCAGCGAATCGTTCCGTGACTGCTTCGAACTCGAATGTCGCGCCCTCAAGCGCGTGCGCAACGAGATGGGCCTGACCAACGTCGAAATCATGGTGCCGTTCGTCCGTACCCTGGGCGAAGCGAGCCAAGTCGTGGATCTGCTCGCCGAAAACGGCCTGGCCCGTGGCGACAACGGCCTGCGCGTCATCATGATGTGCGAGCTGCCGTCCAACGCGATCCTGGCGGAAGAGTTCCTCGAATTCTTCGACGGTTTCTCCATCGGCTCCAACGACCTGACCCAGCTCACCCTGGGCCTGGACCGTGACTCCGGGATCATCGCGCACCTGTTCGACGAGCGAAATCCTGCGGTCAAGAAGCTGCTGGCCAACGCCATTGCCGCCTGTAACAAGGCTGGCAAGTACATCGGCATTTGCGGCCAGGGTCCTTCGGACCACCCTGACCTGGCCAAGTGGCTGATGGAGCAGGGCATCGAGAGCGTTTCGCTGAACCCTGATTCCGTACTGGAAACCTGGTTCTTCCTGGCGGAAGGTCAAGCGCAGGCTTGATGGTGTGTGAACGGCTCGCTCACGTGCCTTTGTAGGGGCGAGCATGCTCGCGATGGACGTCAACGATAACGCGTTTGTCATGGATGAACGTGGTGTCTTGACGTTTTCGCGAGCATGCTCGCTCCTACAGGGGTGGGGCGGAGCCTTTGAGATTCAAGTAGGGCGGGCTCCTCTGGAAGCCGCCCTTTTTTGTGCAAGAGATTATGCAAAGCAGCAGCAACCTGTTTCCTGTCGCCCTGATCAGCGCCGAGCGCCGCGGTGATCTGAGCGAAGATGTCTACCGCTTGAAACCCGGTAACAGCCCGGACGGCACCGTAGAACTGGCGGTGACGCGCCTCGGCATGGCCGATGAACCGGCATCCCGTGGCGTGCCGGTGATCCTGTTGCACGGCAGTTTTTCCAATCGACGCTTCTGGTTCTCCCCCAAGGGGCTGGGCCTGGGTGCCTATCTGGCGCGCCAGGGGTTCGATGTCTGGATTGCGGAAATGCGCGGTCACGGCCTCTCCCGGCGCAACCAGAGCTATCGCAAGAACCGAGTTGCCGACTATGCACGATACGACCTGCCAGCCATCGGCGCCTTCGTACGCGAGCAAAGCGGCCAGGTTCCGCACTGGATCGGCCATTCGCTGGGCGGCATCACCCTGGCGGCCGCGCTGGGTGGCCAATACATAGGCGAACCCGTGGTGGCGTCCGCGGCGCTTTTTGGCACGCAAGTCAGTCGCACTTACTGGCCGCTGAAGATTCCACCGGTGGAATGGAGCGGTCGTTTCATCCTCAAGCGCTTTGCCCAGCTCTCCGGTTCACGGCTCAAGCGTGGCCCAGAGGACGAGCCGATTGGCCTGGCCTTGGAAAGCATGCGCTGGTACGGTCTGTTCGGGCGCTTTGGCGATGCCGACAAAGACTGGTGGGCGGGCCTGGCCGAGGTCAGGATGCCGGTGCTGGCGGTGAGCGCCGCGGGCGATCATCAGGACCCGGCCTGGGCTTGTCGCAAGCTGTTCGATCAGTTGGGTTGCGAGCACAAGCAATTCATTAACCTGGGGCGTGAGCAGGGGTTTGCCGATAATTTCGGTCATGTCGAGATGTTGGTCAGCAAAGCCGCCCAGGCTGAAGTCTGGCCGTTAGTCGCTCGCTGGCTGTCAGATCAGCAGACGCCGTTGCTCGGTGATCAAGCGGATTTGGCCGCGGCGATCTAAGCTGGACGCTCTATCAAGGGCATTTCGCTCTGGTCGGGTTGCAGTTAAGATATGACGCATTGAGCTGTTCTGGTCATTTTCTGTGACTAAATCAGTAGTGATGTTCGTGCTTTCTTCCTAATTACAGGAGTTTCTCGATGAACCATTACCTCACCCCTGACCTGTGCGACGCCTACCCGGAATTGGTGCAGGTGCTGGAACCGATGTTCAGCAATTTCGGTGGCCGGGATTCCTTCGGCGGCGAGATCGTGACCATCAAGTGCTTCGAAGACAACTCGCTGGTAAAGGAGCAAGCCGAGCTCAAGGGTAATGGCAAAGTGTTGGTGGTCGATGGTGGTGGCTCCCTGCGTCGCGCTTTGCTGGGCGATATGATCGCCGAGAAAGCCGCGAAGAACGGCTGGGAAGGGATGGTGATCTACGGTTGCATCCGTGACGTCGACGTCATCGCGCAAACCGACCTGGGGGTCCAGGCGTTGGCCAGCCACCCGATGAAAACCGACAAGCGTGGTATTGGCGACCTGAATGTTGCCGTGACCTTCGCCGGCGTGACCTTTCATCCCGGTCATTACCTCTATGCGGACAACAACGGCGTGATCATCTCGCCGAGCCCGCTTGCGATGCCTGAGTAAGTCCTGGCCGATTTTTTTGAAGAATGGAATGCGGATGTTCGAGGAAGAAAACGCGCAGTGGGGGCTGGTACATGCCCTGGTGCTGGATGGTAAAGGCGGTGCGCGTTCGATAGCCCGGACAGAACTCGACGAATTGCAGCTGCAGGCTCATGAAAGCCTGTGGCTGCATTGGGATCGCAGTCACCCGCAAACCCAGACCTGGCTGCGCAAGTCCAGCGGCCTGAGTGAGTTCAGCTGCGATCTCTTGCTGGAAGAAAATACCCGCCCGCGTCTCCTGCAGCTTTCGGACAGCGAACTGCTGCTATTTTTGCGTGGCGTAAACCTTAATCCGGGCGCCGAGCCTGAAGACATGGTGTCGGTACGCATCTTCGGTTCTGCCCAGCGAGTCATCTCCCTGCGTCTGCGTCCGCTGCGTGCCACTGAAGATTTGCTGGTGCAACTGGAAGCAGGCAAGGGGCCGAAAACCGCCTCCGAACTCATTCTCTACATGGCTCAGTACCTCACCAACAAGGTGCAGGATCTGGTCAGTTGCCTGTCGGAAGTGGTCGATGAGGAAGAAGAAAAGCTGGATTCCGACGAGCGGTATACTCCTGAGCACGGTGCTGTTTTGCAGATCCGGCGCCGGGCTGCTGCGTTGAAGCGATTCCTCGCTCCGCAGCGGGACATTTTTGGTCAACTGACGCGCATCAAATTGCCCTGGTTCGTCGAGGACGATGGCGATTACTGGAACGAATTGAACAACAGCCTGACCCGCTATCTGGAGGAGCTGGAATTAACCAGAGAGCGCGTGGGGCTGGTCCTGGAGACTGAAGACCGGCGATTGAGCGTGCGCATGAACCGCACCATGTATCGCTTTGGCATCATCACCGGGATTTTTTTGCCGATGAGTTTTCTGACCGGTCTTTTGGGAATCAACGTCGGGGGCATTCCATTTTCAGAAAGCCCCTATGGCTTCCTCGTCGCCTGCCTGCTGATGATCTCGGTGGCGCTCGGGCAGTGGTGGTTATTCCGACGTTTGCGCTGGGTTTGAACGTGCGCCATGTGACCCGGGCAAATTTGACCGCGTCTTTCACAGACATCACGAGAGGTGCGTATGCACGATCCGTTTGAACAGTCTTTGCGCGACATGCTCAAGGCATCACCGTCCACCCGGGATGACGATGCATGCCTGGGGCGTGTCCTGAAAACCGCCAATCGCCAGGTTGGCGCAGGTGATTTGTTCAGCCTGCTGGGCCGCTGGTTGCCCGCCCTGATGATCGCCCTCAATAATGGCTCGGCCCATGTCGCGCCGGTCTCCCGTCTTCGTAAACCTACCGCTCGCACTGCTGATAAGGCTGATTGAATATGGAACTTGATCTCTGGACACAGAGCCTCGTCACTGCAATGACTGCGTTATGGACCAAGGTTGCGAACTTCATCCCGAACCTGTTCGGCGCACTGGTCGTGCTCCTGCTCGGTTTTGTCGTGGCCAAGCTGTTGGACACCTTGCTGTCCAAGTTGCTCGCCAAACTCGGTCTGGATCGCCTGATGGGTGGTACCGGCCTGACGAAATTGTTGTCCCGTGCCGGCCTTCAAGTACCTATCTCAACGCTGATCGGTAAAATCGTCTATTGGTTCGTTCTGCTGATTTTTTTGGTTTCTGCCGCAGAATCACTTGGACTTGAACGAGTTTCAGCTACGCTGGATATGCTTGCGCTATATTTGCCGAAGGTATTCGGTGCGGCGCTGGTGCTGTTGGTGGGTGTCTTGCTGGCGCAATTGGCCAATGGGCTGGTGCGCGGAGCGGCAGAAGGCGTAGGCCTGGACTACGCTTCGGGACTTGGGAGAATTGCCCAGGGCCTGGTGATCATCATCAGTATCTCGGTCGCGATCAGTCAGTTGGAGGTCAAGACTGACCTGCTTAACCACGTGATCGTGATCGTTTTGATTACCGTTGGTCTGGCGGTTGCACTGGCCATGGGGTTGGGAAGCCGGGAAATTGCCGGTCAGATTCTTGCGGGAATCTATGTGCGTGAGTTGTACCAGGTTGGGCAACAAGTGCGTGTTGGAGAGGTCGAAGGGCAGATCGAAGAGATCGGCACGGTTAAAACTACATTGCTGACGGATGAGGGTGAGCTAGTCTCTCTTTCCAATCGGATCCTCCTCGAGCAGCATGTGAGTAGCCGCTAACCCGGCAAACCCTGCTAATGTATGCCGCCGCGAAATGCCGCCTGATGCTGGCTGCGGCGGACATTGACCTGACTGTCGGCACGACTTGTTTTGAATAAAGCCCAATCGTTATCCATGCGCTACGACCCCCGCGAGCTCTCTGATGAGGAGTTGGTCGCGCGCTCGCATACCGAGCTGTTTCACGTGACGCGCGCATATGAAGAACTGATGCGGCGTTACCAACGAACATTATTTAATGTCTGTGCAAGGTATCTCGGGAACGATCGCGACGCTGACGATGTCTGTCAGGAAGTCATGTTGAAGGTGCTGTACGGCCTGAAGAACTTCGAGGGCAAATCGAAGTTCAAGACATGGCTATATAGCATCACGTACAACGAGTGCATTACGCAGTATCGGAAAGAAAGGCGAAAGCGTCGCTTGATGGACGCCTTGAGTCTTGACCCCCTCGAGGAAGCGTCCGAAGAAAAGGCGCCGAAACCCGAGGAAAAGGGTGGACTTGATCGCTGGTTAGTGTATGTGAACCCGATTGACCGAGAAATTCTGGTGCTACGATTTGTCGCAGAGCTGGAGTTTCAGGAGATCGCAGACATCATGCACATGGGCTTGAGCGCTACAAAAATGCGGTACAAACGCGCTCTAGATAAATTGCGTGAGAAATTTGCGGGCATTGCTGAAACTTAGTTCGGCGCAAATATCTCTTACGTGTAGGCAAGTTCTGATAGACTTGCCGCCGAGTTGTCCCCCGGTTTGCGGGACTGCTTCACAATCACCAGATGGGGATTTAACGGATGAAACTGAAAAACACCTTGGGCTTGGCCATTGGTTCTCTTATTGCCGCCACTTCGATCGGCGCTCTGGCACAGGGCCAAGGCGCAGTTGAAATCGAAGGCTTCGCCAAGAAAGAGTACTTTGACAGCACCCGTAACTTCAAAAACGACGGTAACCTGTTCGGTGGCTCTGTTGGTTACTTCCTGACCGACGACGTTGAGCTGCGTCTGGCTTACGACGAAGTTCACAACGTACGTTCCGACTCTGGCCAGAACATCAAGGGCGCGAACACCGCTCTGGACGCTCTGTACCACTTCAACAACCCAGGCGACATGCTGCGTCCTTACGTCTCGGCCGGTTTCTCCGACCAGAGCATCGACCAGAACGGTTCGAACGGTCGTGACCGTTCCACCTTCGCCAACGTTGGCGGCGGCGCCAAGCTGTACTTCACCGACAACTTCTACGCCCGTGCTGGCGTTGAAGCTCAATACAACATCGACCAGGGCAACACCGAGTGGGCTCCTAGCGTCGGTATCGGTGTGAACTTCGGTGGCGGCTCCAAGCCGGCTCCTGCTCCAGTTCCAGCACCAGAAGTCTGCTCCGACAGCGACAACGATGGCGTTTGCGACAACGTAGACAAGTGCCCGGACACCCCAGCCAACGTAACTGTTGACGCTGATGGCTGCCCAGCAGTTGCTGAAGTTGTTCGTGTAGAGCTGGACGTGAAATTCGACTTCGACAAGTCGGTAGTCAAGCCTAACAGCTACGGCGACATCAAGAACCTGGCTGACTTCATGAAGCAGTACCCATCCACCAGCACCACTGTTGAAGGTCACACTGACTCCGTCGGTCCTGACGCTTACAACCAGAAACTGTCCGAGCGTCGTGCAAACGCCGTTAAGCAAGTTCTGACCAACCAGTACGGTGTTGAATCGTCCCGCGTTCAGTCTGTTGGCTACGGCGAATCCCGCCCAGTTGCTGACAACGCTACTGAAGCTGGCCGTGCTGTAAACCGTCGCGTAGAAGCGCAGGTTGAAGCTCAAGCTAAGTAATTAGCCCACAGCTACGAGAAAAGCCCGGCTCATGCCGGGCTTTTCTTTGTCTGCGATTTGAGATTTGTGTGGTGACTTGAAAAGATCGCAGCCTGCGGCAGCTCCTACATTGGTACTGCGCAAATCCCTGTAGGAGCTGCCGCAGGCTGCGATCTTTTGATCTTCTCGCCAACCGCCACTGCACCGATGACCAATATCGCCGGGCTTTTCAGCTCAAAGACGTAGGCATCTTCCTCCATAGCCGTCAGATCGCTCCGACATTCTCGCTGTTGCGGTAATGAAGCGTTTTCGATCATCGCCACCGGCGTATCCTCCGCCATCCCCCCGGCCAACAACTGCTCGCGGATTTCGCTGAGCTTGGCCACCCCCATGTAGATCACCAGGGTCGTACCGCCTTGGGCCAATGCCTGCCAATTCAGGCTGCTGCCGTCCTGGGTATGGGCGGTGACCAGTGTCACGCCGCGCGCGACACCGCGCAGGGTCAGCGGAATATCGCATCGTGTGGCGCCCGCGAGCCCGGCAGTGATGCCATTGACCAGTTCGACCTCAACCCCGCGCTCGCGCAACCACTGGGCCTCTTCGCCTCCGCGCCCGAAAATGCACGGGTCACCCCCTTTAAGCCGCACCACGCATTTGCCCTGCCGGGCATAACGCAGCATCAGGCGATGGATGAACGCTTGTGGCGTGGAGCGGCAACCGCCGCGTTTGCCCACCGCCACGATCCGCGCTGCAGGGCAATGTTCGAGTATTGCGCCGTTGACCAGGTCATCGATCAGCACCACGTCGGCTTCTTTCAATGCGCGCACCGCCTTGAGGGTCAGCAATTCAGGATCACCGGGACCCGCACCCACCAGCCAGACTTTTGCGTTCATAGTGTTGTTCCTCACGAAATGACGATGATCGGTTTCAAGGGCAATGCAGGTCAGCCATGGAACACCAGGAACAGCAACGCCAGGTTCGCCAGCAGCGACATCAGGGCCAATGTCCGCCACACCTTCAGCGGTTCGCGCTCCAGCAAAGGCCTGGGACGTACGCTTAAACTGCGTCGCTCCCCCTGTTCCAGCAGGCGCAACCATTCCTCGGCGGTTTCAAAGCGCTCAGCCGGGTCTGCGGCAACCGCACGTTCCAGACTTTGCGCCAGCCATTCGGGCAGGTCAGGGCGGTAGCGGCTGGCACTGACCGGAACGCCGAACCGGGGGCGCTGGAAGGCTTCGATTTCGCCGTAGGGAAAATGCCCGGTGAGCAGAAAGTACAAGGTCACCCCCACCGCATACAGGTCCTGCTGCGGCGTCGGTGACTCCCCGCGGAAGGCTTCCGGGGCGATATAGCTTGGAGTTCCAGGCAGGGTACTGGGCTGATCTTCAGACAGGCCGGGGCAGTAGGCGAGGCCGAAGTCCAGCAGGCGCAACTCGCCGTCGTCCCCTGACAGCAGGTTCTGCGGCTTGATATCGCGATGCAGGATCTGCCGTCGATGGAGCATGCCGACCGCTCGCAGCAGGCGTTCAGCCACGTCCTGCCATTGGGCCAGGGGCATGGGTCCGATCTGTTCATGCACTTGAGCAAGGGTCGAGCCCGAATATTCGCGCATCACGTAGTACAGATGCTGACGCTGGCTGGCCGCATGCACTTCAGGAAAGTGCCGCCCGGCTACGCGCTTGAGGAACCATTCTTCGGACAGCAACGCTTGTCCGGCCTGATGATCGTCATGCAGGCGAGGGGTCAGGGTTTTCAGCAACCAGGGCTGCTGCTGGCTGTCGAATACCCGATAGAGCAACGACTGCTGGCTCTGGCTGAGAATCCCTTCAATCTGCCAGCCCTCGAAAACCTGGCCCGGTTTCAGCGCCGGGGGCAGTGGCCATTGCTGCAGATGGATCAATGCATCGCCGATATTGGATTCACCCAGGGCATCGACCCGCACCAGCAGTGCGCTGGCGTTATCCTGGCTGCCCGCCAGGTGTGCGGCGTTGACCAGGGTTTGCGCGGCGCTGTCCAGGTCCGGCTGGTCACGCAGGATCGCCGCAATGGCGGTGTCGCCCAAGGCCGCCCAGACACCGTCGCTGAGCAGCACAAAGCTTTCGTCGATACGCAGTTCGCCATCGAGAAAGTCCAGTACCAGGTGTTGATCCAGGCCCAGTGCACGCTTGAGTACATGCTGCATGCCCGGTTGGTCCCAGACGTGATCTTCGCTGACCCGCTGCAACTGCTCGGCGTGCCAGCGATACACCCGGCAATCGCCGACATGGGCCAAGGTAAAACGCCGACCGCGCAGGACCAGGGCGCTGACGGTGGTCAGTAGCGGCTGGCCTGCGCCGTTGGCTTGCAGCCAGCGGTTTTGCGCCAGCAGCAAGCGATCCAGCGCCTGGGCAACCCCCCAGGTTTCCGGCGTGGCGTAGTAGTCCAGCGCCAGGGCCTGCAATGTCGAGCGAGCCGCCAGGCCACCGTCGGCGCACTGGCTGACGCCATCGGCGATGGCGAACAGGTAGCCCTTGCTGGCTGCCAGCGCCGGGGCCGGCGTGACGAGGCGCAAGGCGTCCTGATTCTCATCGCGCGGGCCGATGGCGCTGGCTTGCGCAAAACTTAATTGCAGGCTCATGGCGGCGTCAAACCCGTGCAGCCGTCACGGCGGCCGAACCCCAAGTGGTCCTCCAGCGGCGTTTTACGCCGTGCAGGCCGAACCAGGCGAGCACCCCCAGGCTGGCGAACAACCACAATGCCATCTGGTAGCTGCCGGTGCTTTGCTTGATCGCACCCATGCCTGCCGCCAGGGCAAATCCACCGATGCCGCCGGCCATGCCGATCAGGCCGGTCATGACGCCGATCTCGCGACGGAAACGCTGGGGCACCAACTGGAACACCGCACCGTTGCCTGCACCCAAACCGAGCATGGTGCACACGAACAGGGCCAGCGCGGCATAGGAGCTGGGCAAGTTGAAACCGACGGCAGCGATACAGATGGCCGCCACGGTGTACATCGCGAGCAGGGTGCGAATGCCGCCGAAACGATCGGCCAAGGCGCCTCCCAGCGGACGCATCAGGCTACCGCCGAACACACAGGCTGCCGTGTAGTAACCGGCGGTCACGGGGCTCAGGCCGTACTGGTCGTTGAAGTAACCGGGCAGGGCGCTGGCCAGGCCGATGAAGCCACCGAAGGTCACGCTGTAGAAAAACATGAACCACCAGCTGTCGCGGTCGCCCAGGGCCTTGAAGTAGTCAGTCATCGACTTGGCTTTCGGCCGCTCAGGCGCATTCTTGGCCAGCCAGGCGAAGACAATCAGCGTCAGGATTAGCGGGATCAGCGCAAAGCCGAACACATTGCTCCAGCCAAAGGCAGCCGCCAGAACCGGTGCAATCAGCGCCGCGAGTACGGTGCCGGAGTTTCCGGCCCCGGCGATGCCCATGGCCTTGCCCTGGTGCTGTGGCGGATACCATTGCGATGCCAAGGGCAGGGCCACGGCGAAGGAGGCGCCGGCCATGCCAAGGAACAGCCCCAGCAGCAAGGCTTGCTCGTAGGTATGGATGCCGAGTTTCCAGGCGCCGAACAATGCGCAAATGACGATCACCTGGCCGATCAGGCCGGCAGTCTTGGGTGACAGGCGATCAGCCAGCATCCCCATTACGAAGCGCAGTACCGCCCCGGCCAGAATCGGCGTGGCCACCACCAGTCCGCGTTGTTGTGTGGTCAGGTGCAGGTCGCCAGCGATCTGAACGGCCAGCGGGCCGAGCAGGTACCACACCATGAAACTCAGGTCGAAATAGAGGAAGGCTGCGAACAGTGTCGGGGTATGGCCGGATTTCCAGAAGCTTGAATTCATCGCGCACCTCAGATGATAGGAGTCTCGAACGGGAGCCAAAACAAAAAAAACGCCGCCACCTGATTCGCCATGGGGCAAATGAGGTGAGCGACGTCTTTGTCGTAGGTGGGGCAACCGCCGTTGGTTACCTGTAGGGATTACTTAGCCAGATCTGTGCCAACAGTTGGGACCGAGTTGCGGCCATTCGCGAGCAGGCTCGCTCCCACAGGGGGAATGCATTTCAAATGTGGGAGCGAGTCTGCTCGCGAAGAGGCCTTCAACGGCACCAGAAAAACTCAGCCAAGCAACTCACTCATGGCAATGATCTGCTCCGCCACCTGGATCAGCTTCTGCTGGCGGCTCATCGCCTGGCGACGCATCAGGGTGTAGGCCTCTTCTTCGTTGCAGTCCTTCATCTTCATCAGCAGCCCCTTGGCCAGCTCGATGCGCTTGCGCTCGGCCAGTTGCTGGTCACGGGCGTGCAGTTGGGCGCGCAGGGCCTGGTCGCTTTCGAAACGCGCCATGGCCACGTCGAGAATCGGTTGCAGGCGCTGTGCGTGAATGCCTTCGACAATGTAGGCACTGACCCCGGACTTGATCGCCTGGCGCATCACGTCGGGGTCGTGTTCGTCGGTGAACATCACAATCGGCCGTGGCTGGTCGCGGCTGACCAGCACCACTTGCTCCATGACATCGCGGCTCGGTGACTCGGTATCGATCAGGATCACGTCCGGGCGCACCGTTTCGACGCGTTCGGGCAAGTCGATGGTCAGCCCGGATTCGTCGATAACCTCGAAACCGGCCTCGGTCAGGGCGGCTTTCAAGCGGCCGACTTTTTTCGCGGTGTCGTTGATCAGCAGGATACGCAACATGTCTGCAGTCTCCTGTCAGCGGCTGGCGAGTAGAGGCAAGCTGTCGCTCATGGCGTGCAGCTTGAAGCTGCGGGCATAACTGGCCGGGTCCGAACCGTCCCAGACCCTGCCGTCGATCAATTGGCTGCTGCGCATCTCATTGCCTGGGATGGCAACACCGATGGCGCTGGCAGCCTCTCGGTATAAGTCTAGTTGTTGAACCTGACGGGCCACGGCGAGGTAATCGGGGTCGTCGCGCAACAGCCCCCAGCGACGAAACTGGGTCATGAACCACATGCCATCGGACAGGTAGGGCAAGTTGACCGCCCCCTGCCCATGGAAACGCAGGGCGTGCGGGTCTTGCCATTCGTTGCCCAGGCCGTCGGCATAGTCGCCCAGCAGCCGTGGTTCGATACACGACAACGGCGCATCGAGGTACTGCGGTGCACAGAGCAATTGCGCGGTACTGCGGCGATTTTCGACGCTTTCGTCGATGAAGCGGCTGGCTTCGAGGATCGCCATCACCAAAGCTCGGGCGGTGTTGGGGTATTGCTCGACGAAAGCGCGCGTACAACCGAGGATTTTTTCCGGGTGGTCTGGCCAGATGGCCTGGGAGGTCGCCAGGGTAAAACCGAGGTTTTGCTTCACCGCGCTGTCAGCCCAGGGCTCACCGACACAGAAGCCGTCGATACGCCCGGCTTGCAGGTGCGCCACCATTTGCGGCGGCGGCACCACGACGCTGTCGACGTCGTGCAGCGGATGAATGCCCTGGCTTGCCAGCCAGTAGTACAACCACATGGCATGGGTGCCGGTGGGAAAGGTCTGGGCGAAGGTCAGTTTTGGGCGAGTTTGGTGCACGTGACGGTCCAGTGCTTCAGGACTGGTCACGCCGACGGCCTGCAAACCATGGGAGAGGTTGATGCTCTGGCCGTTCTGGTTCAGGCCCATGAGCACAGCCATGTCGGTGGGGGCCACGCCGCCGATGCCCAGGTGCACGGCGTAGATAAGGCCGTAGAGGCTGTGGGCGGCGTCGAGTTCGCCGCTCACCAGTTTGTCCCGCAGGTTGGCCCAGGACGACTGGCGCTTGAGGTTCAAGGTCAGTCCGTAGGGCTGGGCGAAGCCCTGGGTGGCAGCGACCACCACCGAAGCGCAGTCGCTCAGGGCCATGAAGCCTAGGTTGATTTCGGTCTTTTCCGGGGCATCGCTGCCATTGACCCAGGCCAGGGGGCCGATTGAGGGTTCGTTCATCGATTTCGCACCTTCCAAAAAAAACGTCGTCCCGGACCCCGTATGAGCAGGGGCGGCTGACGACGCCGTTGTCCTGGCACGCATTCCGCCGTTGGCCTGCGTGCTGATGCGTGAACCGGTGCAAGGCATATGCCAGCCCGGATTTCATCACATTTACATCAGGATTCGACACGCCCCACCCCGCATCCTGCCGACCTACATCGTCAGGACGCAAAGGAGGTTGGCGTGCCCATCGAATCACTACACGCCACACGTGCCTCTAATACCCGCTCCTGTGAGCGGCTGTTGCATCTGCGTGTCAACCAAATCGCCGTTTGTCTGGCCCCGGCGCAGTGCGTCTCGACCTGCTGCCTACCGATGGGCTGGGAAGGGCTGATTGCAGTCACCAGCGGATTTGAGGTCAACGGCAGTGTGTCGATCCTGCCAACTGGCCTGGCACCGCTGGTGAAATTGCAGGTGTTCATCGATCTGGGCCATGCGCCGATCACTGCGCGAGATCGTCAGGCACCTTGGGCGGCATTGCCAGTGCCTTTTTCCCAGGTTCAGTCGGAGCAGGCACTAGAGCGCTGGTACCTCGAACAGGCGATGGCTGGCGGAACGGCCTATCAGGCCTTTGCCAGTGTGTTGCGCCAGACTGAGAGTTACGGGCTTGTGCGCTTTCTGCTGGAACAGGGTACCCACAGTGAAAAACTCACGACTCTGGCGCATCGCTATGGGGTGTCGGTATCGCATTTTCGTCGATTGTGCTGGCAGGCGCTCGGTACGGCGCCCAAGCCCGCATTGCGCGGTTGGCGGACGGCCCAGGCGCTGTTGAACATGAGTCTGCAGGACTGTTCCCTGACAGATCTGGCGTTGGAGTTCGGTTTCTCCTCTTCTTCGCATTTCTCCAAGGAAATTCGCGAGCTGGTGGGCTTCACACCCAGCAGCCTGGCGGACATTACCTACCTTCCAAGTAAGTGAAACGATGAATCGCGCAGTTCAAACCTTGTATGTTTTGCCCTTCTGGCTGGCTGCCATACTGATGCTGGTGCCGTATACGGTGCGGGCCAATGTCGACGAATACGTGGCTCGCGAACAGAGTGTGCGCACGTTTTTTTCGGAGTTGTCCGGGCCGTTGGGCAAGCCGGTGATCATCAGCAAGGCTGCCTCGGCCAAGCGGATCTCCGGCAGTTTTGACCTGCGCTCACCGCAACGGACCTTCGAGCGGGTCAGCGCACAGATGGCGTTGATCTGGTACAGCGATGGCCAGGCGATCTACCTGTATGACGCCGCGGAAGTGAAAAGCTCGATGATGTCGCTGCAGACCCTGACCGTGGCCAGGCTTCAGGCGTTTCTCGAACGGTCCGGGCTGCTCGATGGCCGTTATCCGTTGCGCCATGACGGCCTGCGTACGTTCCATGTGTCGGGGCCGCCGATGTATGTCGATCTGGTGGTGCAAGCGGCCGGTCTGATGGATAACCAACGCTCGGAGCTGTTGCTGGGCAGACAGCAGATTGGCGTTATCCAGGTGCACAACACCTTTGTCAGCGACCGTAAATACGAGCTGCGCGATGACAAGGTGACCATCCCCGGGCTGGCAACCGTGATCGAGGATTTGTTGCGCGGGGAGAAGCGCGAGGTCGAGCCGGCCGTGGCGCAAGCCGGGGCACAGCGAGTGCAGGGGGCGATGCCAGCGTTTCCCCTGGAAGGCCTGGCGACCACATCCCCTGATCAGGACCCGGCTGCGCCGCGAATCATTGCCCGGGAGATGGCCGCCGGAAACATTCGCGTGGTGGCCTATCCGGACACCAACAGCCTGCTGGTCAAGGGTTTGCCGGAGCAGGTGCGCTTTATCGAGAATCTCGTGAGTGCACTGGATACGCCGAAACGACATGTGGAGTTGTCGTTATGGATCATCGATTTGCATAAGGACGAACTCAACCAGTTGGGCATCAATTGGCAAGGCACGGTGAATTCGGGCGGGAAATTTTCCGCATCGCTCAATGCTGGCTCGGCGACCACCCTCGATGGGGCATCATTCGTCGCCCAGGTCATGGCGTTGGAGCGCACCAACCGGGCGAATGTGGTCTCGCGGCCGGTCATCCTGACCCAAGAAAACGTGCCGGCGATCTTTGACAACAACCGCACGTTTTATGCGCCACTGGTGGGGGAGCGCACTGTCGATCTGCAGCACGTGACCTATGGCACGCTGGTCAGCGTATTGCCCCGTTTCGCCCGGGCGGACGAGGTCGAAATGTCGCTCAATATCGAAGACGGCAACCAAATCGAAAACCCTGGTGAGGGAGAGCGTCCGAGCACACTGCCGATGGTCGGCCGTACGCGTATCAGCACGGTGGCGCGAGTGCCCCAGGGCAAGAGCCTGTTGGTCGGCGGTTTCACCCGCGAGGACAACAGCGAGCAAATCGGACGGATACCGGTGTTGGGTTCGATTCCGTGGATCGGCCGATTGTTCAGCTATCGGCAGAGCCGCTCGGCCAATACGGTGCGGGTGTTCCTGATTCAGCCCAGGGAAATTCTCGACGCCCTTGAACCCACCACGGTGGAGCCGGATGCGCGACTGCTGAGCCCGCAGCAGCATGAACGGGTGCGTCGATCCTTTTTCCGGAGCTCAGAAAAATGATCCTGCCACCGATTTCTTCCGGTGGGCGAGCGGCCCAGGCACGCTTGAATGCCGAGAAGGCTGCCCAGCATCCGCAACCGCAGGTCGATGCAGAGGTTGATCTTGACGACGGCATAACGGTCGACGTGGCCCGGCGCTTTGTGCAGATCAGCGATGAAATGTCTGCAGCCTTGGCCCAGTTCCGTGGCCGGCGGCAGTTCGAGCTCAAGTCCGACGCGATGACCGACTCCTTCGAAAGAGTCCTGGAGGACGATACCGTGCCCAAGGCGCGGCAGGTACTGAGCCTGGCGCGGCTATCGGACAAGTCCGACAGCTGGTTGCTGCAGATGGTACGCAACCTGTTTCCCGACGATAGCGACCTGGCATTGGTGCTGCGCGAATTGCTGCGCCGGAAAAAACTCGAGACACGGACTCGTCAGCGGCTTGAAATGTTATTGCAGACGGTGGTTGCCCAAGGCTCCCCCAAGCGCATGAGTGCCGGGATCAATACCGCCCTCAAAGCCAGAATGTTCGGTGCGAGCATGACGGTGCGAGCAGGCCTGTTGCGCGAGACCTACCGGGATTTTATTGAGTTCGACTGCGGACCGGTCAGTTGTTATCAGGACTGGATCGCCCTCTACGGTCCGTCGCAACGCCACGCTGTGCTGGCCTTCATTGAAGCGGCATTACTCACCGACATCGGCGCCCAGGATCCCAGTTGTGCACACGTGGAGTTCGGTCAACTGCTGGCCCGGGTGAACGACCTCAAACGCCTGCGTTCAGCAGATGAACTGTTTATCCGCGGCCTGCTCGGTGATGCACTCATCTGCCGGCACAACCCCGATGAACCCGACTGGCTGGTGTTCCTGATCGGTGTGCTGACCTACCCCGATGATCTCGACCAGTTGTTGCTCGGCGTCTTGGGCGAGCGCCTGCTGTTGAGTGCGCACCATGAGCGTTCGACGGTGCTGCAGAAGGTGCGTCGGCTCAGCCTGCAATTACCGACGCCGCTGTTTGCCGATGAACAGGCACCGCTGCGTCTGGCAGAACAGTTTATGCGCCTGGCTGACATCGCCTATGCCCTCGAATGTATTGAGCAGCGTCGTCCCGGCGGCACCTCATGACTTTTTCCCGGAACTGACCCGCCATGTTCAATGTGTTTTTGCGCAACGTCAGCGCTCGCCCGGAGCTGCTGATCCTGTCGCTGATGGTGATGATCATCGCGATGCTGATCATTCCCCTGCCGACGGTGCTGGTGGATTTTCTCATCGGCCTGAACATCGTGATTTCGCTACTGGTATTCATGGGGTCGTTCTACATCGAACGCATCCTCAGTTTCTCGACCTTTCCGGCGTTGCTGCTGCTGACCACCCTGTTTCGCCTGGCGCTGTCGATCAGCACCAGCCGGCTGATCCTCAGCCAGGCTGATGCGGGGGAGATCATCGCCTCTTTCGGTGAGTTCGTGATCGGTGAAAACCTGGTGGTGGGCTTCGTGATTTTTTCCATCGTCACTATTGTCCAGTTCATCGTGATCACCAAGGGCTCGGAGCGGGTGGCCGAAGTCGCGGCGCGCTTCTCGCTTGACGGCATGCCCGGCAAGCAGATGAGCATCGACGGTGATCTCAAGGCTGGCGCCATAACGGCCGAGGAAGCCAAGGAAAAACGCAGTGTGCTGGAGCGCGAAAGCCAGTTGTACGGCTCGTTCGACGGCGCGATGAAGTTCATCAAGGGCGACGCCATCGCCGGCATCATCATTATCTTCGTCAACTTTATCGGCGGCATGGCCATTGGCGTCGGGCAGATGGGCATGGACCTGTCCACAGCTTTGTCGACCTACACCCTGTTGACCATCGGCGATGGTCTGGTGGCACAGATTCCAGCCTTGCTGATCGCCATCGGCGCGGGCTTCATCGTCACCCGCGTCAACGGCGATGATGCGAATCTGGGGCGTAACATGCTCGCCCAAATGCTGGGGCATCCGTTCGTGCTGGGGGTGACGGCGCTGCTGGCAGTGGGCGTTGGACTGTTGCCCGGTTTTCCGCTGCTGACCTTCCTACCCATCGCCGCGGCCCTGGGACTGCTGGTGTACTTTCGCCGGCGCAAGGCCTCCCGGGGCGAGGGGCAGGGAGACAGTCGGTCAGCGTCGACGCAGGGTGAAGCCTTGCAGACCGGCCCGGGCCTACTCGAGGACATCGATAACGTTGCCACCGAAACCATCCCGCTGATGTTGTTGGTGCCCACCGCGCGCCTCGATGAGTTGACCAGGGCCCGTTGGGCGGCGCGTTTTCGCAGCCAGTTTTTCGTCGATTACGGGCTGCGCATTCCCGAGCCGCAACTGCGCGGCAGCGAAGCCTTGCCGGCCCATCAAGTGGCGGTGCTGATCAACGAAGTGCGCGCGGAGCAATACGATATCCATTTCGATCACTGGCGGTTGCTCGACTACTCGCCGGAACTGGAACCCATGGGCTTTGCCCTGGTGCACGGCAGCGACAGCAATCGCCTGCGCGGGGTGTGGGTCAACGCCACCGACCAGGAACGGGTGCAGCAATTGGGCTATCACCTGAGGCCGGCGGACGAGGAATGCTACCGCTGCCTGGTCACCTTGCTGGCGCGCAACATCCAGGAGTTTTTCGGCGTGCAGGAAACCAAGCAACTGCTCGACGAAATGGAAACCCGCTGCCCCGATCTCCTCAAGGAAGTCTATCGCCACGTCACGGTGCAGAAGATCGCCGAAGTGCTGCAGCGCCTGATCGGCGAGCGTATTTCCGTGCGTAACATGAAGCTCATTCTTGAGTCCCTGGCCCATTGGGCGTCCCGGGAAAAAGACGTGCTGGTGCTGGTCGAGCACGTTCGTGGCTCGCTGGCCCGCTACATCAGCAACAAGTTTGCCCAGGGTAATGACTTACGGGTGTTGCTGTTGTCGGCTGAATTCGAAGAGGTGGTGCGGCGCGGGATTAGGCAAACCTCGGCCGGCAGTTTCATCAACCTCGAGCCGGCCGAATCCGAAGAGCTGATGGATCGCCTGAGCGTCGCCCTGGACAGTGTGCACATTGCTCAAAAGGACATGGTGCTGCTGTGTTCGGTCGATGTTAGGCGCTACATCAAGAAGCTTATCGAGGGGCGTTGTCGCGAGTTGGACGTGATGTCGTTCGGCGAAGTCAGCGAGACCGTCTCCGTCAATGTGATCAAAACCTTGTGAGGAACCCCGCAATGATGTCAATGGATATAGCCGACCTGTTACGCGAAGCGCTACGTTTTAGTGGCTGCAAGGACAGCCAGATAGGACATTTTGATAGTCACAGCACCATTGAAATGCAGATGAAGAATCTGCCCGATATCAACGTGGCGTTGGTCGATGGCGATGCCTGGATCTGGACGACGGTTGCAGAAGCGAGCCCGGGTGCAATGAGCCGTTGTGCCTTCGATTTGATGCAGTTCTTACTTGAGGGCAATGCTTTTTCCCGCACCGGGCAATTGCACCTTTGCGTGGTTCAGGAACGGCTCGAACTGCGTTTGATGGCAAATGCCCATGCCCTCGGCGACGCTGAGCACTTCGCGCAAGCCCTGGATGCTTTCGTGCAGGCAATCGAAACGCTGTGCGAACTTTTACGTCGATGAACATGCGGTTGGAAAGGCATGCGGCCCATCCTTTGCGCTTGAGCGGACCCTTGATCGAAGCCGCCTTGGGCGATGTGGTAGTTGGCGAGGTCTGCGAAGTACGGCGGCATTGGCGCCTGCCTCAGGTCGTTGCACGGGCGCAGGTCATCGGCTTCAAACCCGACGCTGTTCTGCTCACCTTGCTGGGTGATGCGAAAGGTTTGTCCAGGGAATCGATGATTGTGCCTACGGGCTCGACCCTGCAACTGTCGTGCAGTGATGCCTTGCTCGGCAGCGTAGTCGACCCTCAGGGCACTATCGTCGAGCGTCTGGTACCGTCTACGGCGCTGGCGCAACAGGACTACCCGGTGGATGCCGATCCGCCGTCGTACCAGCAGCGGCGCCCGGTAGACACCCCGTTGCGCACCGGTATTCGGGTCATTGACGGCTTGCTGACCTGCGGTGTCGGCCAACGCATCGGCATTTTCGCCGCCGCCGGCTCCGGCAAAACCACCTTGATCAATATGCTGATCAACCACACCGACGCTGATGTGTTTGTCATCGGTCTGATCGGCGAGCGCGGCCGCGAAGTAACCGAATTCATCGAGCACCTGCGCCAGTCGGAAAAACGCGCGCGCTGCGTGGTGGTGTATGCCACGTCGGATTTTTCCTCGGTGGACCGCTGCAATTCGGCCCTGCAGGCAACCGCCATCGCCGAGTATTTTCGCGACCAGGGGCAACGCGTGGTGTTGCTGCTGGATTCATTGACACGCTACGCCCGGGCGCGTCGCGACCTGGCCCTGGCGGCCGGTGAAGCGCCGGCGCGACGGGGCTATCCGGCCTCAGTGTTCGATGCCTTGCCGCGCCTGCTGGAAAGACCGGGTGTGACCGCTTCCGGCAGCATTACTGCCTGGTACACGGTGTTGTTGGAAAGCGACGACGAGCCGGACCCGATCGCCGAGGAGATTCGTTCGATTCTCGACGGACACATCTACCTCAGCCGAGCCTTGGCGGCCAAGGGGCACTACCCGGCAATCGATGTGTTGCGCAGCGTCAGTCGCGTGGCGACGCAAGTCACCCCGCCCCAGGTGCAGCAACTGGCGGCGGCGACCCGGGATACGCTGACGCGGATTGAGCAGCTGCAGGTTTTTCTCGACATGGGTGAGTACAGCCCAGGCGCGGACGCCGGCAACGACCAGGCGCTGCAGCGCCGCGCAGCCCTCGACCAGTGGTTGCGCCAGCCCACGGGTGAATGCTGTGAGCCGGACGAAGCCCTGGGCCAATTACAGGGGCTGATGGCATGAATCCATTAGCCGATCGTCTTCGCCTGTTGGCACTCGGCCAGTTCCGTCGGCAACGCGCTGAACTGCTGATAACGCGTACCCGGCAGCAACTGCAGCCGCTGGTGCAGGAGCGGGCCGCTTTCGACGCACAAAAAGCGGAGCTACACAGTTTGTTGGCCAGCCATCGCGCCAATGACTGTGTGCTTGATCACGGGCAACTGTTGGCGCTGTTGCGAAGGCAGGCGGTCATCCGGCGGCAGATCGATCTGATGCGCTTTGAGCGTGACCGGGTCGATCAGCAGTGCCGGGAGATTGAGCAAGCGTTGCAGGAGCAGCGCGAGCAACTGCGGTTAGCACAGCGCAAGCACGACAAATACGAAGGGGCTGTTCAGCTTCTGTTACGCAGGCAACGGCTGGAACAGGTGCGCCGGGATGAAAGAGAAGTCGAAGAGATGAACGGAGTTTCGCGATGAGCACTGTATCTGTAATTTCACCCTTGCCGGTTCAACCCCTGGAACCCGTCATCGAACGGCCGATGGATGAGTTGCACGACAGGCTGGTATCGGTGCAGGAGGATGAACTGCCCCAAGGTGTCCTGGCGCTGATGGTGCCGTTGATCCTGCGTCATCGGCCTCAGATGGACGCTGGTCGTGCAAGCACTTTGCAGGCGATGGTCACGCTCCCGGAAAAGCTGGCTGCTGAAGTCGACGAAGTACGGCCGCTCACACCGTCGTCTCATCCCCCAGCGCAGCCGCTTTTGAGTAAACCTGTGCAGCCCCGGTTGTTGTCACCTTTGGTTGACGTTGCGCCTGTTGTCGCCAGGGCTGTCGCGTCGGCACCGATAAACCTGGCGACTCCCATCATTGTTGAATCAGGGCCGATCCAACCGCCGTCAAACATCGTCGAACCGCTGTCGGTCGAAGTTACCACTCGTCCAGGTGCATCCCCGATACCTGAGTTCGAAGGGCAAAGGCCCGAAGCCTTATCGAGCCTCCCCACCGTACGCCATGTGCACATAGCTGCCACACCTGCGGCTTCGGCGCCCGTGATGCCGCCAGTACCTCCTGTCATCGATCCGATCATCGAAACCTTGTCGGTTGCCGACCGGGGCTTGTTTCAGGTTCCGTTCAATAAAGGAGCCGTCAGCGGGCAAGTGACAGTCAGCCGCGTGGCCGATGAGCCTGCCCGCAACCTGCAACTCAGCCCGAGCAATGCCCTGGTTTTCGAACAACTCAAAGTGTCGCTGGAGCAGGTCCGCGAACCCACGTGGCGCCTGACCAATAGCGAAGACGAACAGCAGCGCCAGGGCTCGCGGCAGCCGCCGGACGACGAGCAGGCCGAAGACGCCGGGCAGGGCGCATGAGCGCACTGAAGTTGCGCCGGATCAACGCCCAGGCACGTGCCGGCGCGCAAGCGATACGACGCTGGCGGAGCGCGAATGTCGTCGCCGGTTCAGGCCATCCGCCAGGGCAATCGGGCTACCTGTGTTTTCGCGCATCAGGTGAGGGCGGGGAATGGCGGGGTTTGATCGACGCCCGCGACTGGTTGCATCAATCACTCCCGGGTTTGCGGTCGTTACTGACAGTCGAGTGCTCGCTGATGAGCATCGCCGAACTGTTCCGCGCGGTGCCGCAACCCTTGCTGCTGGAGGTAGACGACTTGCACTACCAGCAATTATCCGACGTCGATGTGGTGCTTCCCGGGCAATTGCCACCGCAAGAGCTGCCTTGGCTCGACACGCGTCGTGGGCGCTTGTGGTTGACCCGATTGCCATCGGCACGGGCCGCCAGCGCGCCCCTGTACACCGACTCATGGCTGAGCGATTTGCCGCTGTGCCTGGAGCTGATGCTGGGGTCGAGTCACCTCAGACATGGGATACGGCTGAAGGCGGGCGATGTCCTGCGAATCATTCAGCGTTCGCAACGATGCTGCCTGGGGCATCTATGCCTCGGCGTTTTCACTTTTACTGAACAGGGGATACACATGCAATTGACCGAGCCCGACGCCCAAGGCTCCGCAGACTCCGCACCGGAGCCCGATGTTGACCTCGGCGCTATGTCGGTGTGTCTGCAGTTCGTGCTCGCGACCCAGGAAATCGACCTGGCCACGCTGTCGCAGTTTATCGGGGGACAACTGATCCCGCTGGCGGGCGATGCGGCGCGGCACATCGAAGTGCGAGCCAATGGCAAGCCGGTGGCCCGTGGCGAACTGGTGCAACTGGAAGAGCAGCTGGCTGTGGAGTTGCTCGAGGTCTATCGCAACGACTCAATGGACGCAATGCCGCGATGAATGACGTCTCGTTGATTGCGCTGCTGGCATTCGCTTCACTGCTGCCGTTCCTGGTGGCGGCCGGCACCTGCTACATCAAGTTTTCCATCGTCTTTGTCATCGTGCGCAACGCCTTGGGCTTGCAGCAAGTGCCCTCGAACATGACCCTCAATGCGATTGCCCTGATGCTGGCGATTTTCGTGATGACGCCGGTGATGAAGCAAGGCTATGGCTATTACAAGGAAGAACAGGTGGCTTTTACCGACATCGAGTCGGTGGTGAATTTTGCCGAGAACGGGTTGGGGGGATACAAGGAATACTTGCGCAAATACACCGACCCGGAACTGGCGCTGTTCTTTGAGCGGGCGCAAGCGGTGCAGAGTGAGTCCGACCTCGGTCTGCCCGCCGATGAAGAACTCACGCCGTCGCTGTTTTCCCTGCTGCCGGCCTACGCATTGAGTGAAATCAAAAGCGCCTTCAAGATCGGCTTTTACCTGTACCTGCCGTTCGTGATCGTCGATCTGGTGATCTCCAGCATTCTGCTGGCACTGGGCATGATGATGATGAGCCCGGTGATCATTTCGGTGCCGATCAAACTGGTGCTGTTTGTGGCACTGGATGGCTGGGCGTTGCTGTCGACCGGGCTGGTCAAACAATACCTGACCTTGCTGGCGTAGGAGCGGCTCATGAACGATCTGGTCTATGCCGGCAATAAAACCCTGTACCTGATTCTGTTGATGGTGGCCTGGCCGATCATTGCCGCCACGGTGGTCGGCCTGGTGGTGGGTTTGATTCAAACGGTGACGCAACTTCAGGAGCAGACCCTGCCGTTCGGTTTCAAGCTGTTGGCCGTTGCCGCATGCCTGTTCCTGTTGTCGGGCTGGTATGGGGAAACCCTGCTCGATTTCAGCCGTGAAGTCATCCGCCTGGCGTTGGGTTAGCGCGATGTCGGTCACGTTGTTTTTTGACCTGTACGCCTGGTTCGCCGCCGCCATCCTGGGGGTGGCTCGCTTGGCGCCGATTTTTTTCATGTTGCCCTTTCTCAACAGCGGTGTGCTCACGGGGGCGCCACGCCAGGCAGTCATTGTGCTGGTGGCGACGGGGTTCTGGGCCTATGTGGGTGTGCCGTTGCCGGCCCTCGACGGCTTGGCATTCTTCGGCCTGGTGTTGCGTGAGGCCGGCATTGGCGTGCTGCTTGGATGCCTGCTGTGCTGGCCGTTCTGGGTGTTGCACGCCATGGGCAACCTGATCGACAACCAGCGCGGGGCAATGCTCAGCAGCACCGTGGACCCGGCCAATGGCGTCGATACGTCGGAGTTGGCAAATTTTCTCCAGTTGTTCGCCGCAGCGGTCTATCTCGAAGGTGGCGGCATGTTGCTGATGCTTGAAACCGTTGGGCACAGCTACCGCATTTGCGCGCCAGCCAATGGTTGCGAGATACACCTGTCCGCGATTGTTGGCCTGTTGGATGCACTGGTGAGCAAGACCCTGGTAATCAGCGCCCCGGTGGTGGCCACGTTGTTGGTCAGCGAAGCGCTGCTCGGTTTGCTCTCGCGGTATGCGCCGCAAATGAACGCGTTCTCGGTGTCGCTGACGGTCAAGAGCCTGGTGGCGCTGGTGGTGTTGATGTTGTATTTCGGCGTGCACCTGCCGGACGAAGTCCTGCGCATGGGCGGCAAATCCCAAGGGCTGGAACACTATCTGGGCCGTGAAGGGGAGGCCGCCGATGTCGTCCAGCGCCTCGAAGACTGAGAAGCCCACCGCCAAGCGTCTGCGCGACGCCTCACGCAAAGGCCAGACGTTCAAGGCCAAGGACCTGGTGGTCACCTGCCTGACTCTCTGCGGCATCACCTACATGGTGTTCAACAGTTCGCTGGTGGAGGTCATGGAAGTCTATCGACGCATCATTGCCAGTGATTTTGACACGGATATGCAGGCGTACTCGGCGATGCTGGTGCTGGTCGGGCTCAAGGCATTGCTGCCGTTGCTGCTGGTGTGCGTCTTGACCAGTGCACTACCTGCGTTGTTGCAAAGCGGCTTTGCACTGGCCAGCGAGGCCCTGAAGCTCAATCTCGGTGCGCTGAACCCGATCAATGGCTTCAAAAAACTGTTCAGCCTGCGCACCGTCAAGGACACGGTCAAAGCGCTGCTGTACCTGGGCAGCTTTGCCATGGCGTTGTGGATAGTCTGGATCACGCAGCGGCAACTGTTGTTTGCCCAATTGTTCGCCCAGGCCCCGGAGCTGTTCTCGATCTGGGGGCACTTGTTGCTGGTTCTGGTGTTGGCGTTCCTGGGATGCGTGCTGCTGATCGTCGTGCTGGATGCGTTGAGTGAATACTGGTTGTTCATGAAAGATCAAATGATGGACAAGGACGCCGTCAAGCGCGAGCACAAGGAGCAGGATGGTAATCCCGAGATCAAGGGCCGCCGTCGCGATTTGCACAGGGAACTCCTGTCCGAGCAGGTCAAATCCGACGTGCGCAGCTCGCGGATGATCATCGCCAACCCCACCCACATCGCCATCGGTGTGTATTTCCGCCCGGAAATCACCCTGCTGCCGTTCATCTCGCTGATGGAAACCAACCAGCGCGCCCTGGCCGTTCGAGCGTATGCCAAAGAGGTTGGCGTGCCCGTGATCAATGACATCGCACTGGCCCGACGGATCTTCAAGACCCACCAGCGCTACAGCTTCCTCCAGGTGCAGGAGGTCGAAGAAGTCCTGCGCCTGTTGATCTGGCTCGAGCAAGTCGAGCAGGCCTGATCCCCTTCTTAATCTATCCAGCGTTGGCATGAGCGCAATTTGGCAGCGTGCCTGCCAGCGCTTTGGCTCAATGCATTCGTCAGCGGCGCTGACGTTTTTTCAGGAGTGTGACTGATGAGTCGCAACAACCAACAAGACGAGCAAATCGCTCTGGATATCGTGGATGCCGTGATGGCGGGTGCGCCGTTAAAGGACGTGCAGGGCATCAGCGATGAGCACATGGACGGTCTCTATGCCTTTGCTTTCCAGTTTTATGAGCAGGGACGGCTGGACGATGCCGAGAAGTTCTTCCACTTCCTGTGCATCTACGACTTACACAATAGCCAGTATTGGCTGGGACTGGCGGCGGTGCACCAGCTCAAGCAAAACCATCAGAAAGCGATCGACCTGTACGCCATCGCCTTTGCCCAGGGCAAGAACGACTACCGCCCGATGTTCTACAGCGGTCAGTGCCAGCTCGCCCTGGGCAAGATCGGCAAGGCCCGATTGTGTTTCGAGTACGTACTCGAGCAGGCCACGGAAGAGGAACTGCGCAAACAGGCCCGGGTGTATCTCGACACCCTGGCTCACATTGAAAAACATTGTTCGGAGGACTGAACATGAGTGAAATCAGAAGTACATTCAACCCGGGTTATGCCGGAGGGCTCAGCCGTAACGAAGCCTTTGAGATTTACGGCAAAGCCGCCAGCCAGGCGGCCAGAACGGTGGATTTTCAGAAAGCGGGCCAGCAAGCGCTGGCCGGATTGATGTCGGTGAACTACGACAACGAGCACGGTAAATCCACGGCAGCTACGGGGCGTCCACAGTTGCATCTGCCGCAGGCACGCACGAGCGGCAAAGAGTCGGAAGGCGATCTGTTCACGCTGCTGATGGCGATGATCAGCGAGCTGATCGGCGAGGTCGACGTCAACAAGCTGAAACACCGCCTGGCGATGTTGCAGAGCATGGCCGGGGCTAAGCAACAGGGTCATGAAAAACTGGCGGTTGAATATGCTGAGGCCGTCGCGGCACTTGAGGCCGCTGAGGGAACCGTTGGCGGTAGTCAGCAAAATCTGGAGAAGCTGCGCGAGAAAGTCCAGCAGTGTCAGGGCTTGCTGGACGAAAGCGAGGCGCGTCTGACGAAGCTGGACCCTGAATCACCCGAATATGCGAGCGAATTGGCACTTCGTAATCATCTCAAGGGCGAGCTGGCGAATCATACCCAGGCTTTTGAAAAATCCACCGGTGCCCATCTCAAACTGATCGAAATCGCTAATGCCGCCGTTAAGGTCCTCGCGATCGTGACCGCAAAAGTCCTGGAGGCAGGCGTTGGTGGACCGCAGGTTAAACAATCGGATGAAAAGGCGCTGAGCAGCAGTGCACTGGCACTGTTGAACCGCTTGAAGATCATCGAGCTGCTGGGCGAGTCGGCGCAGAACAAGGAAGAGCTCAGTCAAGAGTTGTTTCTGGAATTGCAGGCCAAACTGCAGGAAAAAATGCAGCTCGAGTCGGACAAGTACCTGGAAGAAGTCCGAAAAGCCGAAGCGTTGCAGAAGACCATGGGCTGTATCGGCAAAATCATTGGCGCGCTGGTGTCCATCGCCACCATTGCGACCGGTGTTCTGACCCTCAACCCTGTGCTCGTAACGGTGGGGGTGATCGGGGCTGCAGTCATGATCGCGGACGAGGTGGTCAAGGAACTTACAGGTGTGTCGTTCATGGCGGAAGCGATGAAGCCGCTGATGACGGTCATGCAGGAAGCCATCAGCTTCTTTACCGATCTCTACACCAAGGTGCTGGTCGCGGTGGGCGTTGATCCCGAAACGGCGAAGGACATTGCGCAAATCGCCGGCATGATCGCGGGCATCGGCGCCACCATTGCAGCCATCGCATTGGCGGCCATCGTGGGTGCTCAGGTGATTGGGCCGATGATCGGCGCGGTCGCGTCAAAACTGGCAACTGTGGTGTCGCAGGCTGCACCTGCGGCGGTGCAGGCCGTGAAGCAGATGACCACATCGGCTGCCAACACGGCGACCCAGATGCTGACTCAATTGCGCAGTTTCATCACCAACGGTGCTGATCCTGTAGCCCTGGCACGTTACGCCACCAATCTCGAAATCGCTCGAACCCTTACCGAGTTCGTCGGCGTGGGGATGGAAGTTGGATGTGGCATTAAAAGCAGCATGCATCAGGCCCAAGCGGCAGAACACCTGGCGGACGTGAAGGTGCGCATGGCGATCAGCGAATCAATTGCCTCTTACCTCACTCAAGTGGTCGAAGACTACGGCAAGGCCATGCAAGACCGGACCCGACATATCGAACATGTTTTTTCCGATCTGCAACGCAGCCATTCCGTCAGCCTGCAAATGGCTCGGTACATCTGAACCTGCTCATAAAAAGGAATTCGTCATGTCTCAAATAAACGCAACGCCTGTGCGCACGCCTGTGGTCCCGGCGTACGATCCGCTCAACGATGCGGGCTTGAGCGAGTTGGTTGCTCAGGAACAGTTCTCCAAAGACCTCCAAGGAAAAAGGCTTTTACAACCGGCCCTGTCAGACGGGAGCGTTGCAAAGCAAATACTCCAGAGCAGTAACTCGACATTTCCTGCGGTGCAGGCGCTTGAGAACGATATCGATGCCTATCAACCCACCGAATCCGATTGGCAAGACTTCACTGCGGCCCTGGTGTTGGTCAGCGATGAAGTGCGTAACGATCTGATCTTCGATCCGGGGGCCTGGGAAAAACACGCCAACGTGCTGATCGCCGCGATCATCGCGGTCAACATTGCGCGGGTCGCCAACGCAGCACTGCGCGGGCATTTCAGTGTGATGCAGGCCGAGGCCAGCAAACTCCAGGGCGAGGCCATCATGGAATCCGGCAGGGCGGCGATCTACAGCGCCTTCTCGGCTGCGGTGGTCTCCGGTGCAATCGCCGGCTTTGCCATGGTCAAGTCCTTTCAAGGGCTTGCGCAAAAACATACTGATATCAGCCTGCATAAACGCAACGCCCTGGACGCTGGCAACATCGAACGTGACCTTACACGTGATCGCAACCGCACTGACTGGAACCCGGAAACGACCTACAAGATAACGGTGTTCGATGATTTCGGCCGGATGAAACCAGTGGATTTCAAACCCGAGGGCTCGACCCTTACACCCAAGGAGCAGCAATGGTTCAACGAGGAAATTTCCAAGGCACAGAAGGTTGGCCAAGCGTCGGATTGGCTCAGCCAGATGGGCAGCAAAGGCATTGAAAGGAAACTCGAAATCGGTCGAGCGCTTAACGCGATGTCGACGGGCATGAGTCAGGTGGTCTCCACCATGGTTCGCATGGCCGAGCATGCGGCGCGGCAGGAACAGGTGTTGCAAGAAAATGTGCAAAGCACACAAAAGAGCTTGAGCGATGAAGTCGGGGCAAAAGACTCGGCCGATGCGGCGCTCTTGCAAAAACTCATGGACATAGTGATGCAGTTATTTCAATCGCGGATTGAAGTCATTGGCAGAATGGCTTGAGTAGGGAAATGCAATGATAATTTCCAACTACACACTGCAAGCCGTTAAATCGTCGGTCAATTTAAACGTTGTTACCGACGCACCTTTACCACCCGAAATTCCTTTCGAGAATCAATCCGCTTCTTCCGTCGGGCAATTGCTGGATCGTTCGGCAAAGGAATTGAGTCGCAACCTTGGAACCATGCTCAAGCTCCAATCGGGCGCTGAAAGAATGGTCGAGAAACTGTTAGCGGGCGCAGCGGAGCAAACCCTTATTGCAGAGCTTGGTGATCTGGTTCAAGCCAAAGCCGAGCGCGGGCAAATGTGGGCGCAGCAGTTGCGCCAGTGTGGCGCGGTGATGACGCATTGCCAAGAAACCCTGCCGCCGGAACAGCGCCAATGCCTGGACGTTGCTCAGGAGCATATTCAGCTCGATCTGCAAGAAAGGTTCTCGCCGCCGACGGAAGTAGCCGAAGCGTTCGAACAGAGCATCAGTTCATCGAATGATTTCTTTGACAAACTGCTGGAGTTGATCAACCTGATCAAAAACGGCTATCTGGCCGGCTATGAACATATCATTGCGGCTTACTCGGAATTCTTTAAAGACTTCAACGAAGAGGTCAGCGCAAAGTTAAAGGACTGGATCAAAAGCGCGAACGAAGGTAAGGAGGTCGAATTAAATGCGGGCGAAATCAGGCATGCGTTGAATGCGCTGATTAAAAAATACTCACCCCCAAACGCTGCGGCAGTATTGTTTCCCGCTCCAGGCATGTTTCCCCCTCCAGGCGCTTCCAGGGAGGAAGCGGAAAAATGGCTCAAGGCGTTAGGCCTGCCTGCCACCAGCCTTCGCAATAACGGGAACGGTACGTTCAGTGTGGTCATGGACCTCGGGCCGTTGACGACGATGATGAACGGTTTACCGCCCAATGTTTATTGGATTACTTGGGATAACGCGAAATTCCAGTACTGGCAAACCGGCTTCAATGCCCAGGAAGAACGCATGAAGAACACACTGCAATCATTCACCCAGAAATATTCAAACGCCAACTCCTATCACGATAACTTCAATAAGACCTTGTCTGCACATCTGAATCAGTACGCAGATATGTTGAAGGCTATGTTGAATTTTTGAAGCGAAGCTGCCGCACCGAATTTTTTGTTGGAGGTAATAATGCCGGGTTTAATGAATGATGATCTTGAACGTCAGGTTATACAGATGCTGTCGGGTTATCTACAGGTTGATCGACGGACGATCAAGGCGGACTCACGACTGGTGGAAGATTTGTGTGTTGATTCCCTGGGTGTTGTAGAAATTGTTATGTCTGTCAATGAGGCGTTTGGTGTCGATCTACCGGCTGCTGCTGTGAAGGAGTGGCGGACGGTTGGTGACATTTGTCGTTTGGTGAGGGGGGCATGATTTTTAAAGAGAGCTTACAGTTATTGTCGTAATTTCCTACGCCATTGAGGTGATAGTCCTACGGAATCCTCCTGCTCAATTTCCTATAGTCAAGCGCTTGTTATCTTGAGCCTGATCACTCACAGGCTTGATTACGCTTGAGCAACTTTCTATAGAGAAATTTCAAAGTATGGACATTGCAACTGATCTATCGCCGGTCAAGTCATTCGTTTTTGACCACTGGCTATTGCAAAGCGATGGAACGCTGATGCGAGATGGAGAGGGGGTTCACGTCCCACCCAAAGAGTTAAACGTACTGCGCCTGCTATTGAAGTCAACGGGGACGGTGGTCAGCAAGGATTATTTGCTGGATCATGTATGGCCCGAAATGGATGCCGCCGAAGAATCGTTGACCCGCTGCATTTATGCATTGCGCAAGCTGCTCAGGGAAAACAAGGATTTCATTACGACCGTGTACGGCCATGGTTATCGATTTACCTGTGCGGTTGTTGAACTCGACACGACGGGTGAGGCGAGTACCGTGGCGCCTTCGCTGGCTGTTCTGCCGTTTCGCAATCAGGGGGAGACAGCAGCGCTGGATCTGCAGGATCTGATGATCCGTCAGTTGACTTTGGCGTTCGGCGAGGTGTTGCACGTCATTCCCTCGGGATTGATGGCGGCCTATGCTCAACCGGTCGATGTGCGGTCGCTGGTCGGGCAGTTGTCCGCGGACTTCTGCTTGAGCGGGCGCTGTAGCGGCTCGGCCGATCAGCAACAATGGTCGGTCGAGTTGATCCGTGGCCGCGATCACGCTCTGCTGCATGGTCAGACACTGGATGCAAGTGATCTCGGGGCGTCGCTTGGGGCATTGACGTGTGTGGTTGCGCAGCGTATTCCCGGCTTGCATATTGTTGGTGATGCGTGCGCGTCCTACCCGGCCGCGGTGGCGTACCTGCGTGGTTTGTGCAGCGTGCAGCAGCACACTCCGCAAAGTCTGCGCGATGCGCTGGTACAGTTTCGCCAGTGCCTGAAGCTCGATGGCGGGCACACACTGTCCTGGTACGGTTTGGCGGATGCATGGCTGGGGCAGGCAATGATCGGATTGTGTGATCAGGGCCGGGCAATCGATGAGGCACAATCGGCGATTTCCAGTGCCTTGGCATTGGACCCAGGCAACAACCCTGCATTGGCCCGCCAGGCTTTGCTCACCAGTCTGCGAGGCTGCGAGCACGCGGCCCAGGTGCTTTTCCGACGCTGTTTGCTGACTGCCGATCAGGCTGACGTTCATTACTTTCATGCCTGGCATCACTGGTTCTGGCGGCGCAACGAGCAGGCCGCGCTAAGCATCGACAACGCTCTGCGGCATGATCCTGATTGCGTAAGGACGCAGGTCTTGCGTATGCGCATTGCGCTTGCCGCAAGTCCCGAGTCGGCCTTGCTGATGGCTCGTCGAGCCCTGCAACAAGGCGCGTCGGGCAATTCTTTGCTGGTGATTCTCTATGCCGTGGTATTGGCTTATTTTGACCAGCACGCGGCAGCCTGGGACGAGCTCGAACAAGCCGGGCTTTGCGAAAGCGCAATCGGTGAACAGGGACTGGCCGCCTGGAATGTGCTGTTCGGCGTCAATCCATTCAATGCCCGCGACCTGTATGCGAACTGGCGGACTCTGGCCAGACTGCGATCCGTTGATGGCATTGCGTCGTCACGTTGGTCCGGACTGTCAGGTGGTCCGGTGGCTGAGCCGCTCTGGAGTTCTTTGCAACGATCGCCTCATGTGCCCTATCAGGCCTTGACCCAGGAACATCCTGTCCGCAAGCGACCGACGCTGGTCAGCGAGCGGCGCTTGGCATGATACCGCGCAGAATCAAGTGGCTAACGGTGCTGGTGTGCCTTGGCGCGGGCCAGGCGCAAGCCTGGTGCTGGAGTCAGGCGGGGGCGCGACATGCGATTGAACCCGAACTGCTTCGAGCGATTGCCGATGTCGAGTCGGGACAGAATCCGAACGCAATGAACTACAACAAGGACGGTTCTCGAGACATCGGGTTAATGCAGATCAACAGCCATCATTTACCCCGTTTGAGCACCCAGGGCATCACTGAGCAGCGCCTGCTGGCTGATCCTTGCCTGTCAGTTGAAGTCGGTGCGTCGGTGCTTGCCGATTTTATCGCGCGTTATGGCTACAACTGGACGGCAGTGGGTGCGTATAACGCCGGCAATTCTGCGCATCGGCAAGCTGAGCGCCTGCGCTATGCGCGCAAGGTCTGGCAGCGTTATCAGGTGTTTTCCCTGGCTCGACAATGAGGGTGTCATGAGCGCTGGCGCCAGATTCTGATGCTCTGCAGGGCACAATCAGCAGAATTCGATCATGAAGCCTGCAGCCAGCCTTTCTACCATGCCCGTTCATTTCATAGCCCTGGAGCTTGAACGGTGACAGTTCTGACGGCACCTGACCCACAACCTTGCGTTCTACGGATACTCAATGGCGCGCTGCAAGGTTGCGAATTCCCCCTCGGCGCAGGCACAACCCTGTTCGTGGTAGGGACTGTGGATCTACTAGGAGAAGGGGTACTGATTGCCAGTGTCCCAGCGGATGCCATCTTCGTTCCCCTGGAGTCGGGGGGATGCAACTTTGAGGTATTGGCCGGTCAAGTCACGCCGCAAGGCCTGCCGCTGCGGGTGCTCGATGAGTCAACGGAAATACGCCACTGTGCTTTCCAGACCAAGGTGCAGATCGGCAGCCTGCAAATAGCCGTGCGACCTGAAGACCAGCCCTGGGCACCCGAACTTCTCGGGCTGCAACCTGACGCTACCTTTGACGCCGTGGCTGTCGCGTGGTGGCGTGCCCGTTGGTCTGGATGGCTCGCCAGCGGATTGGCGCTGGCTGCCCTGGTCACCGTGGTCGGCATCTGGTCGATGCCTGGACCCACACCTGAAACCGATGTTCGCGCGTTGATCATTGGAGCCAGTGACGAGGCCAAGGTGTTGAGCGGTCGTGACAATGCGATCTATGTGTTCGTGACTTCCGAACGGGATGCCGGCTGGAGTCGGCAAGTGCTGGTGCGCCACAACACACTGAGCGGCAAAGTGCTGGTGATGGATCAGGAGCGTCGTCGGCTTGAGCAACTGCTGGTCGACCATGATCCGCAACTGGCCTGGCACTCCATAGACCTGAAGGATCCTTCGGTACCGCGCCTGTTGCTGAGTGCACAACGCAATCTGCTCACCCCTCTAAAGCAGGCAAAACTGCTCGATGTACTGCTCTTGGCCGCGCCTTATGCCCAGGACATAACGGTGCAAATGCAGGAGGACAAGCAGCTCGTCGATCTGGCGCAAGAGGGTTTGCAGCGGCTGTCGCTGGCCTACAGCCGCATTGAGCACGAGGACAGTGTCACGTTTGCCGTTGCAGGCAATTTGCAGGATTCCGAACTGGCGAACGCCCGCCGGTACATCGACAGCTTTTACCGGCAGTGGGGTGATCGCTACGTGCACTTCACCGTCGAGCTCAAGGACGACTTGCTCGGGGGCAAGTCGTTCCAGACCGGCCCGCAGGGCTACATCAAGATGACTTCGTCATCATGGCATTTTCCTACACAACGCTAAAAGGTGATTCATGGCTGACATTGCTATCCCCATCGACTTTTCCGATGACTTTCTCGGGCGTCAGGCCGAGGCATTCGAAAACGGCGCCGCCTCCCTCAAGACTGCGCTGGACAAAGCGCTGGATGACTTGAAGAAGGATGCATCGGACCCTGGTCTGCTGGCGGCTTATCAGGCCGCGTTTTCGTCCTACACGGTGTTTCGAAACGCTCAGACCAACACGATCAAGGGCTTCAAGGATATCGACATGGCGATCATCCAGGCCGCTCGCTGACTCTTCTTTTTTTGACCGGCCATCGGTACGTGACGATGGCCATTTTCATGAGTACATCGCATGGCTATTCAAAACATTTCTCTGTCTGGTATTGACCGGGCAGTCTTTACGGAACTGCGCGGCCCACACGAAGGCCCGATCGTATCCCTTGAGTCCCGATTGATCGAGGCATTTGCCGGTTCTGCGGTCAGTAGCGAGCAGGACGTTTCAGCCATCAATCAGATGATGCAAAGCCCGAATATCACCAGTCCCGAAGTATTGGCCCAGTTGCAGGAATTGACTGGGCAATACAACGTGGACATCAACCTGCTCAACGTACTGGTCCGCAAAGCGGTAGGTACTGCCGAAACCCTGTTGCGTGCGTCATGAAGCCAGGCATTTTGCTGATGCTGTTGTGCCTGGCGCTGTCGGGGTGTCGCCAACCCGATCTGCTTGAAGGGCTGGATCAGCAGCAGGCCAATGAAGTGCTGTCGGTGCTGCTGCGCAACAATATAGCGGCGGTGAAAGTCGATGCCGGCAAAACTGGTTACGCGGTGAAGATCAATCAGGTCGATTTTTCCGCGGCGGTTGATTTGCTCAACCTCTATTCCTTGCCTTCGCGGCCGCGCCTGCAAGTGGCAGAGATGTTTCCTGCCGACACGTTGGTGGCCTCGCCCCGCGCTGAAAAAGCCCGGCTTTATTCGGCGTTGGAGCAGCGAATCGAACAGTCGCTGGGTGTGCTCGAAGGCGTGGTTTCGGCGCGAGTGCATGTCAGTTACGACCTGGAGGCCGGCGAAGGCGGGCGCAAGACGCCGCCTGTCCACCTCTCGGCAGTGGCGATCCATGAACTCGACGTCGACCCGCAATTGCTGATCACCGACATCAAGCGTTTTCTCAAGAACAGTTTTGCGTCGGTCGAGTACGAGAACATCTCGGTGGTACTGTCCAGGCGCTCGCCGACCCAGCATATCGCGCCGTCCGTGGCCGCCACGCAAGGGGATTCGCACTGGACGTGGTTGTTGTCCGCGTTGACCGGATTGCTGTTGGCCAGTGGCGCAGCCTGGGCTTACCGCCAATCAAGCGCAGGACAGCGTAATGTCGCACGTTGAGTCTTTATCGCAGATTCTCGCCGAGCCCCTGAGTTACTTGCATCCGCAGCGCCTGCTTTTGCCAGAGGAATTTACCTGGCCTGAAGCACGAAGTCTGCTCAACCGAATACTGCTCGAAGGGCTTGAAAAACAGGGGGCATCACCTGCGACGCCGCCGACGGCGGTGGCGCAGCAGTGGGTTCGCCATTGGCGACAGTTACCTTATATCGCAAGGCTGATGGGCGCTCATCGCTTGATGCCCGATCTGGCGCGAGGCGCGACGTTGCTTCGCCTGCCATTGCCCCTGCGTCGGTTCGCCGGTTACAGCCTGGGTGTTCGATGCGCCCTGACGATCGGGAGCTCGCCTGTTTCGATGGAGCAGGTCGAAGCCGCCGGCCTAAATGCGTTATGGAGTTTGTACGCGCAGGTACCGCAAGCCTTGCTCGAACGCCTGCCCCTGCAATTTTCCGAACCGGTTGTTCGCCTGCACAGGCAATGGCCAGTCACGCAACCCGATACAGCGCTTTTCTTTTTGGCGGTGCAGCATGCTCGACTCTATCCGAACCCTGACTGACCTTCCCGCGGCGAGCGATGCGCTTGTATCCCGCGAAGACATCGCCGCCGCGCGTCGACGTCGAGTGTTGCAGCAACAGGCCCAGCGCTGGGCCCGTGATTGTGTAGAGCAGGCTCGGCGTGACGCCGAAGCGCTTCACGCCCATGCCTTTTCGCAAGGCTACGCCAACGGCATCTTGCGCGTCATCGAGCATCTGGCTGACAGCTTGCTGGGATCGCAGGCGTTGGGGCAGCGATTGCGCAGCGACCTTGCGCAGTCCGCTCGTGATTTGCTCGCAGACGCGTTGAAGCGACCCGAATGGCTGGACGAAATGTTCGAGCGTTGGCTAACGGCACAACCGGCCGGCTCGGGCGCAGTGTTGCAAGTGCTGCTGCCGATGCATTGTCGGCCCCAGGGCAATGAACTTCGCGAGCGCCTGAGCCGGCTCTGGTCCGGCGAACTGGTCCTCGACTATCACCCGCAAGAGCGCTATGTGGCACGGCTTGCGGATCAGTTGCTCGAATTCGATCTTGAAACGACGAGGCAACGTCTGGAACCGCGCTTGCTCGCGTGCGTGGCGAACCTGCCAGAGTCGGTTCGCACCCTGGACCGGGCCTCCATGCAGGCGCTCACGGATCTGTATTCGACCTTTGCCGAGCGCTCGGCCGATGCCACGCAAACTGCCCCTACCGAGGTCCCCCATGAAGATTGAAAGCGGTTTGAGTCTGCGCACGACTGAGAGCGGGGGGCGCGCAACGGTCGAGTCGATTGAGTCGCATATACGTGCAGCCAACCGGAACGTGCCTGAAAACAAGCGTCCGGACCCCGAATTCGAGCGCCTGTATGAGTTGCTGTCAGCCATGGAGGGGCAGGGAGAAAAGGTCATCCATGCGTTTCTCCGTTCACTTCGAGGCGCAGATGGCGAATCACCAGCGTACCCCACTGCCAAGGCGTTGATGGCAGTTACGCTGCAGGTGCTGGTTCGATTGAAGGACGACGGGCTGGAAAAGTCGCTGCTTTATGAGGAAATCGAAGGCGCCAACGGCCTTGCATTCAGCATGGACGTCTTCGTCAAGGGCTTCATGCGTGAGGTGTTTCAACCGATGGAGGATGAAGCTTGGGAGAAGAGTGAATGGTGAGGTGAAAGGAGCAACCCTGAGAGAACTTTTGTTGTTTAAAAAAGGATACGACGATGGCTTTACCTATCGCGGGAAATTTCGGAAGAGTAATTACGCTACCTGGACCTTTGACGGAACCCTCAACTGCGGCCAGTCGCAGTTCGGACTTGATGTTGAGCTCATCAAGACTTGAAGGATCGTCGGCTTTTCATCTGGCCATGTTGGGAACACCCAGGCAAGTCGCAGTGGCCATGGAAAGCATGGACCGTCGTGTAGCGTTTCAGGTAGAGGAGAGCTATAGGCAATTAGGCGAGACAGACCGAACTGTAGTGGGACGGGTGAGCGACTTCATTGACCATGGAGGCTTACCTGAAGAGTTGGTCAATGAAGACTTTTTTGCTCGGGCCACCGAGTTAAATCAAGCGGATAACGAACAAACCCGCGAAAGTCGAATGCGCACGGTGCTTGAAGCCGGTCTGGAGTTGTTGGGGAAAGCCGGGGAGCCCGCTCGCAATTTATTGAACATCACGGCGCGTACAGGCCTGGTCGTCGCGCTGACCACGGTATTGCGCCAGATCGTCGGTTATTACGTGGAAAAAGCTATCCGGGAGGGTGATTCACCCGAGGCATCTCGCGCATGGGAGGTGACTGCTATAACGATGATTGGACCCGCGATGAGTCTGATGGGCGCCATCCGCGACGAGTGCGCGGGCACGGCCAGTCTTCAGTCACGACTGGGGCGCGTTTGCATGGCCAGCATTACGATGGGCGCTCTGATTGCCGCGCACGTGACCGGTGCTTCGAACACCATGCTTTCGAGCATCATCAATACCAATATATATACGGTGGCTCGAGATCTGAGCAACGCCTTCTTCCCTTTGCAGGACAACGCAGGCGCAGCCAGTGCCGGAGCTACCGGGGTAACCACGGTAGCTTATGGCACATTGCAATATTTACTGGCTGAATTGGGAGCCTTGATGCCGCTGAGTGGTCCGGGTCGATACGCGGCCGACCTTGGCTACAGCCTGGGCGCGGATATCATCCAGGGTGCAATGAATGCCACGGGCGCGGTCTTTGACGATTTCATCTTTATCCTGTGCAGAAGCTGGCCCTTGCTGTCTCCTTCGGCTGGACTGGATTCAGTGTTGTCCGACCCGGAGTCACTGCAGCAAAGTGTGCTGCAAGTACGGGCCGGGGCACGTCTGCCCTCACGGGAGCAACTGACTGATGCGCTGTTGAATGTCAACGCGTCCCGAACTTCGGCATTTCAGGCCCTCAATCTTGCAGTATCCGCGGCGGCCGTCGAGTTGGCTTTGACTGATATGGGTGAGGAGACTCAAGGCCATGTTGTGAATGTCTGTGTAATGCTGATGCTGATGCTCATCTACTTTCCGTTTATCTGGAGTTGTTCCCAGCGTACTGACAATCAATGGTCGCCAGAGCAATTGCGCGAGAATCCTGCGCCGTAAAGGCTTTGCGTGGTGTCGTCAAGAATGTGGAGTGGGGCAGGTCTAGCACAGGTCCTCGCCTGTCCCCCTCCACCCGGCTATAATCGCCGGCTCAATTCGCCGCCAATCGAGTCAAACCCACCCATGTACACCCTGGCCCGTCAGCTGTTGTTCAAACTTTCCCCGGAAACCTCCCACGATCTGTCCCTGGACCTGATCGGCGCGGGCGGGCGTCTGGGGCTCAACGGTTTGCTGTGCAAGGCCCCGGCGAAACTGCCGGTGAATGTCATGGGCCTGGATTTCCCGAACCCGGTAGGCCTGGCCGCCGGCCTGGACAAGAATGGCGCGGCCATCGACGGCTTTGCGCAACTGGGTTTTGGTTTTGTCGAAATCGGCACCATTACCCCGCGTGCGCAACCGGGCAATCCGAAACCCCGGTTGTTCCGGTTGCCGGAGGCCGAGGCGATCATCAACCGCATGGGCTTCAACAACCTTGGCGTCGATCACCTGCTGGCCCGCGTGGCGGCCGCCAAGTACAAGGGCGTACTGGGTATCAATATCGGCAAGAATTTCGACACCCCGGTCGAGCGCGCGGTCGACGACTACCTGATCTGCCTGGACAAGGTCTATGCCCATGCCAGCTACGTGACGGTCAACGTCAGCTCGCCCAACACCCCGGGCCTGCGCAGCCTGCAATTTGGTGACTCGCTCAAGCAGCTGCTGGCAGACCTCGCCACGCGCCGGGCGGAACTGGCGCTGCGTCACGGCCGACACGTTCCACTGGCGATCAAGATCGCACCGGACATGACCGACGAAGAAACTGCGCAGGTCGCACAGGCGTTGATCGAAACCGGGATGGACGCGGTCATCGCCACCAACACCACCTTGAGCCGCGTGGGTGTCGAAGGCATGGAACATGGGGACGAGGCGGGCGGCCTGTCCGGCGCGCCGGTGCGTGACAAGAGCACGCACACCGTGAAGGTGCTGGCCTCGGAGCTGGGCGGTCGCTTGCCGATCATCGCGGCGGGCGGCATCACCGAAGGCAGGCACGCAGCGGAAAAAATCAGCGCGGGTGCGAGCCTGGTGCAGATCTACTCGGGCTTTATCTACAAAGGCCCGGCACTCATCCGCGAGTCGGTAGACGCGATCGCAGCCCTCAGGTAACCCGCCCCCTGTAGGAGCGAGCATGCTCGCGATGGTCGTTAACGATAACGCTGGAAACCTGACACCCCGCGGCGCTCTCAGGTTTATCGCGAGCATGCTCGCTCCTACAGGTATTGGGTTGGCCATGAAACAGGCATAAAAAAGGGCCCCTTCAAAGGAGCCCCTGGGCCGTAGCCCGCCGTCCGGATGGGACGTGCGTGGTTAATTCGCTATATATCAGATTGTATGTCGGAGTGTGTGCCCTGTGTTAGCCGACGGCGTGAAGTTCGTTGAGTCTGTGGATTCCCGCAGTGCCGGTCATACCGTCCCAGTTGTCGCCGCGTCCTTCGCGCCAGCCGTTAATCCAGGCTTGGCGTACCGACGGTAGAGTAAATGGGCAAAGCTCACGGGATTTGCCACCAACGCCATATTGATATCCGCGCAAAAATGCTCTTTCCAACGGATCACGCTTAAGTCTTCTCATAGGGTGTTGCCCTCACTTGTTGACTGTATTTATCGCGTAGACCTCAATCGAGGTCTGGCAGAAAAACTCTGCCGTTGGGGCTCGTTGCCGGCGTGACGAGCCAAGGTGTTGGCGTCATTGCGGCGCCAACCTGTATTGAGTTCTAACCAATGCGTCACATCGAGGGAATGATCGTTTTGTCATAAGGACGTAACCGTTAATGTGCTATGGCACTAAGTAACATGATGTTTGTAGCGTATTTCTTGACCAAACCCCGGTATGATCGGCCCTGCGTTGGATGATCAGGTTAATCCTTTGCTGAGAATGCCTCCCGTTGGCGGGGTGGACTATTCGACGAAGGGTCAACTTATGTCATTTTATTGCATCAACTTTTTTATCTGTCCTTGCATCTAAGCTCATTTAACCCGGGCAGCAAGGGTGGAACGGCACACCTTCGTGCCACGCGGGCGCTCTTCGAGAAAAGCGCCTGATTGAAAACCGGGCCGGCAATGCGTTGCCGCTCCACTCAGCAAAGGCTCCGAATTCTCATGTCCGATCGTTTCGAACTCTTCCTCACTTGCCCTAAAGGCCTTGAAGGCCTGCTCATCGAGGAAGCCGTCGGGCTTGGCCTTGAGGAAGCACGTGAGCACACTTCCGCCGTGCGTGGCATGGCCACCATGGAAACCGCTTATCGCCTGTGCCTGTGGTCGCGCCTGGCCAACCGGGTCCTGCTGGTGCTCAAGCGTTTTCCGATGAAAGACGCCGAAGACCTCTACCACGGTGTGCTGGACATCGAGTGGCAAGACCACATGCTCAATGACGGCACGCTGGCCGTCGAATTCAGCGGCCACGGCTCGGGTATCGACAACACCCACTTCGGTGCCTTGAAGGTCAAGGACGCCATCGTCGACAAACTGCGCACCCCACAGGGCGACCGTCCGTCCATCGACAAGCTCAACCCGGACCTGCGCATCCATCTGCGTCTGGACCGCGGTGAAGCGATCCTCTCCCTCGACCTGTCCGGCCATAGCCTGCACCAGCGTGGCTATCGCCTGCAGCAAGGCGCGGCGCCGCTGAAGGAAAACCTGGCGGCGGCGATCCTGATCCGTTCCGGCTGGCCACGCATCGCCGCTGAAGGCGGAGCCCTGGCTGACCCGATGTGCGGTGTCGGCACCTTCCTGGTCGAAGCGGCGATGATCGCTGCCGACATCGCGCCGAACCTGCGCCGCGAACAATGGGGTTTCACTGCGTGGCTCGGTCACGTACCGGCGCTGTGGAAAAAACTCCATGAAGAAGCTTCCGAGCGTGCAGCTGCCGGCCTGGCCAAGCCACCGTTGTGGATTCGCGGTTACGAAGCCGATCCGCGCCTGATTCAACCGGGGCGCAACAACGTCGAGCGTGCCGGCCTGAGCGAGTGGATCAAGATCTACCAGGGCGAAGTCGCGACCTTCGAGCCGCGTCCGGACCAGAACCAGAAAGGCCTGGTGATCTGCAACCCCCCTTACGGCGAGCGTCTGGGCGACGAGGCGAGCCTGCTCTACCTCTACCAGAACCTTGGCGAACGTCTGCGCCAGGCTTGCCTCAACTGGGAAGCCGCGGTATTCACCGGTGCGCCGGACCTGGGCAAGCGCATGGGCATCCGTAGCCATAAGCAATATTCGTTCTGGAACGGCGCCTTGCCGTGCAAGCTGTTGCTGATCAAGGTGTTGCCGGATCAATTCGTCACCGGCGAGCGTCGTACCCCGGAGCAGCGTCAGGCCGAGCGTGAGCAGGCGGCCTACGATCAGGCGCCGAGCGAGCCGCAAGAGCGCCAGTACAACAAGAACGGCAACCCGATCAAACCTGCGCCAGCCCCGGCACCGGTGATCGAGCAGCCGCGCCTGAGTGAAGGCGGGCAGATGTTTGCCAACCGCCTGCAGAAAAACCTCAAGGCGCTGGGCAAGTGGGTCAAGCGTGAGGGCATCGACTGCTATCGCGTCTACGATGCCGACATGCCGGAATACTCCATGGCCATCGACCTCTACCACGATTGGGTCCACGTCCAGGAATACGCCGCACCGAAATCCATTGATCCGCAAAAGGCCTCGGCGCGCATGTTCGACGCCCTGGCGGCGATCCCGCAGGCCCTGAACATCGACAAGAACCAGGTGGTGGTCAAGCGCCGCGAGCGTCAGAGCGGTACCAAGCAATACGAGCGCCAGGCGGCCCAGGGCAAGTTTGTCGAGGTTAATGAAGGCGGCGTGAAACTGCTGGTCAACCTCACCGATTACCTCGACACCGGGCTGTTCCTCGACCACCGGCCGATGCGCATGCGCATTCAGAAAGAGGCTGCCGGCAAGCGCTTCCTCAATCTGTATTGCTACACCGCCACTGCCAGTGTGCACGCGGCCAAGGGCGGCGCGCGCAGCACCACCAGCGTCGACCTGTCGAAAACCTACCTGGACTGGGCGCGTCGCAACCTGTCGCTGAACGGTTTCTCCGACAAGAACCGCCTGGAGCAGAGCGATGTGATGGTCTGGCTGGATGCCTGCCGTGAAGAGTACGACCTGATCTTCATCGATCCGCCGACTTTCTCCAACTCCAAGCGCATGGAAGGCATCTTCGACGTGCAACGTGACCAGGTGCAGCTGATCGACCTGGCCATGGCGCGGCTGGCACCGGGTGGGGTGTTGTACTTCTCCAACAACTTCCGCAAGTTCGAACTCGAGCCTAACCTCAGCGAGCGCTACGCGATCGAAGAGATCACCGCCCAGACCATCGATCCGGATTTTGCCCGTAACGCCAAGATCCATCGCGCGTGGAAGATCACTGCTCGCTGACAGGCGAGCCGGACGCGGGGGGGCATCTGCCACACCGCGTCATCGTTCTTCGCTTTGTAGGAGCCAGCGGTGCGGCGATCCGACTTGCCGGCGAACCAGCCGCCGCGGTGTACCCTGCTACACCGCTGCGTCTGGTTCGCGGGCAAGCCTCGCTCCTACAGGAGGGGAGGCGCACCAGATGTTGTTGGTCCCGCACCACTGGTCAAATTAGTGGCTAATAGCTATAACTCAACTCACGGCCAATGGGCTTTCCCGCACATGGCGTTTTGAGTTGCGTCTATGTCGTTGTACGCCGTGCGCCCCAAGATCCTGGGTTTTATCAGCGAAGATGTCTCGGCCGGGCTGGTCGCGCTCATGGTCTTGCTCGTCGGCGCGATTCTCACGGCACTGCTCGCCTGGTCGACGCTAAACCTGTTTCACAATCAATTGCGTCAACGCTTCCAGTTACTGGCCAGCGAACGCTACAGCCGTATCGAAGAACGTTTCCAGGATCAGGAGCAGCGCCTCGATGGCCTGCGCCGCTTCTTTGCCAACTCCGATACGGTCTCGCACGCGGAATTCAACGGCTACACCCAACCCCTGTTGCACCGGACCCAGGCGTATTCGTTCGCCGAGCGGGTCAGCCGCGACCAGCGGGCGGCCTTTGAGCGCCGGGCGCGCGAGGAGGGCCTGAGCGGGTTCACCCTGCGCGAACTCAATGCCGCCGGCCAACTGCAATTGGCCGGCGAGCGGGATGAGTACGTTGCGGTGCTGTATAGCCAGACGCAAAGCAAGCTCGGTGCGCCGCTGGGTTATGACTTGCTGGCTCAGCCCTTGCGTCGGGCCACCTTGGAGCGGGCCGACCAGCATCAGGGCATGGCCGTGTCGCAACCGATGCACCTGGTCAATATCGAGCCGGCTTATGCGCGAGGCGTACTGTTGGTCGCGCCGGTCATGCCGCACAGCAACAAAGGCGGCGCAACCGGCAAACCGTTCGGGTATGTCATGGCGGTGATCAGCATGCGCCAGTTGCTGGCGGACGGGTTGCCGGAGGCGGGTCGCGATTATCTCTCGGTGCGTATCCTCGACCTGTCCACCGATGAGCAGCACGAGGTGCTGTTTGAATCGCCCAATGCACCAGCGCACAGTGACTTGTCCACGACGCGCTTGTTACGTCTCGCCGATCATGATTATCAGGTCGATATCCGGCCCAGCGAGGCTTTTCTCCAAGCCAACCACTCTTCAGTGACCACGCTGGTCGTGCTCGGTGGCTTGCTCAGTGTGTTGCTCAGCGCCTTGCTGTATGTACTGGTCAGTCAGCGGCAGCGGGCGCTGAAAATGGTCGAGCAAAGGACCGCGGAGCTGCGCGCCCGCGAACAGGAACTGCGCGGCACCCATGGCCAGTTGCGCGGGGTGCTGGATGCCGCGACCCAGGTAGCCATCATCGCCACGGACCTGCGCGGGGTGATCAGCACTTTCAATGCCGGCGCCGAGCAGATGCTCGGTTATACCGCCGCCGACGTGGTCGGGCACATGACCCTGGAAAACCTGCACTTGCCCCGGGAGCTCGCGGCACGCTCGGCGGAATTGAGTGCGCGTTACGGCAAGCCGGTACCGGCCTGTCACGCGATGCTGGTCGAGGGCGGCGAGGAGGGTGGCCATGAGGCGCGGGAGTGGACGTTGGTACGCGGCGATGGCAGCCATCTGATTGTCAACATGCTGGCGACCCCGGTCCTCGACGAGCAGGGGTTGTGGGTCGGGCACCTGGCGATCTGCATCGACATCACTGAACGCAAGCGCGTGCACGAGGCCCTGGCCGCGCGGGACCTGTTGTTGAAGAAGCTCAGTGCCCATGTGCCCGGCGGGATCTACCAGTTCAAGATGGAGTTCGACGGGCGTTTCAGCGTGATCTACGCCAGCGACGGTATTCGCGAGATCTATGAGCTGGAGCCGGACGTGCTGTTGCTCAACGCCGAAGCGATTTTCACGCGGATTCATCCTCAGGACACCACCCGCGTGCGCGCCTCGATCCGCGCCTCGGCCAACAGCCTCAGCCACTGGCGCGAGGAGTACCGCGTGCAATTGCCCCAGCGCGGCCTGCGCTGGGTCCGTGGCGAGGCGACCCCGGAGGAACTGCCCGGCGGCGGCGTGCTCTGGCATGGCTACATTTCCGACATTACCGACACCAAGCGAGTGGAAGAGGAACTGCGGGCGCTGTCGGTCACCGATTCCCTGACCGGTATCCACAATCGTCGCTATTTCCAGGAACGGCTGACCACCGAGATGGCGCGGGTGGAGCGCGGTGGTGGCGAACTGTCGGTGATCATGCTCGACATCGACCACTTCAAGCGTATCAATGACCAGTACGGCCACGCCGTCGGCGATCGGGTGTTGCAGGCGGTGTGCGAGCGCATTGGTCATCGGCTGCGGCGTTCGGATGTGTTCTGCCGCCTGGGTGGCGAGGAGTTCATGGTCCTTTGCCCGGACATCGGTGGCGAGCAGGCCCATCTGTTGTCACTGGAGTTGTGGCAAAGCCTGCGCAGTGCGCCGATCGATGAAGTAGGCGTGGTCACCGCCAGTTTCGGCATTGCCAGCTGGCGACCCGGAGAAGGTGCGGATGCGCTGTTGTTACGGGCGGACTCGGGGGTGTATGTGGCGAAGCAGGAAGGCAGGGATCGGGTGCAGGGGGAGATGAACTGATCCGGAGGTTCTACACCATCACTGTGGGAGCGAGCCTGCTCGCGAAGACGGCAGTACATTCAACATCGATGTGACTGATAAGCCGCTTTCGCGAGCAGGCTCGCTCCCACAGTTGATTGAGGTGGGGTTAGAGCACCGAAGCGGTCTGCGCCAGTTTCGGCTGGCGATACAGGTCCAGCAGCACCTGGTCGAGCACCGACGATGCGCCAAACGGTGCCTTGTCGTTGAGAATCGCTACCACTGCCCAGGTGTTGCCGTTGATGTCGCGGCTGAAGCCGGCGATCGCCCGCACAGTGTTCAAGGTGCCGGTCTTGACGTGGGCTTCACCGCGCATCGCGGTGGTCTTCAGGCGTTTGCGCATGGTGCCGTCGGTACCGGCAATCGGCATTGAGGCGATGTACTCGGCGGCATAAGGGCTGCGCCAGGCGGCCTGCAGCATCGACGCCATTTCCCGGGCACTGACACGTTCGGCACGAGACAGCCCGGAGCCGTTCTCCATCACCAGGTGCGGCGCGGTGATGCCTTTCTTCGCCAGCCACTGGCGCACAACGCGCTGGGCGGCCTTGGCGTCGTCGGCGTCGGCGTCGGTGCGGTACTTCTGGCCCAGGCTCAGGAACAGCTGCTGGGCCATGGTGTTGTTACTGTATTTGTTGATGTCGCGGATGATTTCCGCCAGATCCGGCGAGAAGGCCCGGGCCAGTACCTTGGCGCCCTTGGGCGTTGCCGCCAGCACGTCCTTACCCTGGATGCTGCCGCCCAGTTCTTTCCAGATCGCGCGCACGGCACCGGCCGTGTAGGTCGCGTGGTCCAGCAATGACAGGTAGGTTTGCGAGCTGCAGCCATCACCCAACTGGCCACCGACGGTCACGGTCACGCTGCCATCGGCCTGGGGCACCGGGTTGTAGCGCACGCCGCCGGTGCATTGCTTGGAATTGATCGCCTTGACCTGGTTTTCGATGCGGATGCTGGCAATCGGTGGTTCCACGGAGACCAGCACCCGGCCGCCATCGTTGCGCGCCACGAAACGCAGGGCCTTGAGGTTGACCAACAACGCATCGGGCTTGACCAGGAACGGCTTGTTCTCGTCGTTGCCGTCGTCGTTGAACTCGGGCAGTTGCGGTTGCACGAAGAAGTTCTTGTCCAGGACCAGGTCGCCGGTCACCTGGGTCACGCCGTTGGCGCGCAGGTCGCGCATCAGCAGCCAGAGTTTTTCCATGTTCAGCTTCGGATCACCGCCACCCTTGAGGTAGAGGTTGCCGTTGAGGATGCCGCCGCTCAGGGTGCCATCGGTATAGAACTCGGTTTTCCACTGGTGATTGGGGCCGAGCATTTCCAGGGCCGCGTAAGTGGTGACCAGCTTCATGGTCGACGCCGGGTTGACCGAGACGTCGGCGTTGAAAATGGTCGGGGTGCCGGGGCCGTTGAGCGGAATCATCACCAGCGACAGGGCGTTGTCCTGCAATTTGCTGGCCTTGAGGGCTTTTTCGACATTGGGCGACAGGCTGGTGTTGATCTGATCAGCGGAAACGGGGAGGGCCAGGGGGAAAAGCAGGCCGGCCAGGAGCAATGGACGCAACGATTTGATCATGTAAATAAAACCCTACAGCCGAGGGGGAAAAAGACGAGGGCATGAAGATAAATTCCCTCAGTAGTCATGAAAGTGTCGGCATTATGCCCCAAGGTGCTACAGCGTGTGCCGTGCGTGGGGCCTCCAATCGGCTATTTTTTACCGACGGTAGGCATCGCGGCCCAGAGAATCGGGCAATTGGCGGCTTAAACTGCTAAAGTGCGGCCCGTTATTACTTAAGAGGATTGTTCCAATGGCGACTAACCGTTCCCAGCGTCTGCGCAAAAAATTGTGCGTCGATGAATTTCAAGAGCTGGGTTTCGAACTGAACCTGGATTTCAAGGAAGATCTGTCCGAAGAAGCCATTGATGCCTTCCTCGAGGCCTTCCTTAAAGAAGCCATGGAAGCCAACGGTCTGGGCTATGTCGGCGGTGATGACTACGGTCTGGTTTGCCTGATCAAGCGTGGCTCGGTCAGCGCTGAACAGCGCGCTGCCGTTGAAGCCTGGCTCAAAGGCCGCACCGAGCTGACCAGTGTTGAAGTCAGCCCGCTGCTGGACGTCTGGTACCCGGAAAAGCCGATCAATCCGGTAGCTTGATGTTCTGAAAAAATCGGCGACCCTTGAGTCGCCGTTTTTTTTGGATCAAAAGATCGCAGCCTCGTTTCACTCGTCAGCTCCTACAGGGCCACGCGTTCAATGTAGGAGCTGCCGAAGGCTGCGATCTTTCAGCTTTTACTCCAATTCAGAATCACCAGCGTCACCACCCCCGCCACAATTCCCCAGAACGCCGAACCGATGGAAAACAGCGTCAGCCCCGATGCCGTGACCATGAAGGTAATCAGCGCCGCTTCACGCTCCTTCGCCTCGCTCATGGCGATGCTCAAGCCATTGATGATCGAACCGAACAACGCCAGTGCGGCAATCGACAGCACCAGCTCCTTGGGCAAAGCGGCAAACAACGCTGCCAGCGTCGCGCCGAACACACCGGCGATGCCATAGAAAATCCCGCACCAGACCGCCGCCGTGTAGCGTTTGTTGCGATCCTCATGGGCATGTGGCCCGGTGCAGATCGCCGCGCTGATGGCAGCCAGGTTGATCCCGTGGGAACCGAATGGCGCCAGCAACAACGAGGCGATGCCGGTGGTGGTGATCAGCGGCGAGGCCGGCACGTTGTAACCGTCGGCGCGCAGTACGGCGATGCCCGGCATGTTTTGCGAAGTCATCGCGACCACGAACAACGGGATGCCGATACTGATGGTCGCGGCCAGGGAGAAATGCGGTGTGGTCCACACAGGCGTGGCCACTTCCAGGTGGAACGCGCTGAAGTCCAGAAGCCCCATGACCCCGGACAACGCCGTGCCGATCAGCAATGCGCCCAATACTGCATAACGCGGCGACAGGCGCTTGACCACCAGGTAGGTAAAGAACATGCCCAGCACCAGCGCGGTGCGATGCTGGGCCGCGACGAAAATCTCGCTGCCGATCTTGAACAGGATCCCCGCCAGCAAAGCCGCCGCCAGGGACGCCGGAATCTTTTTCACCAGGCGCTCGAAACTGCCGGTCAGCCCGCAAATGGTCACCAGCACTGCGCAGGTGATATAGGCACCGATCGCTTCACCGTAGGTCACGCCCCCCAGGCTGGTGATCAGCAGAGCCGCGCCCGGGGTGGACCAGGCAATGGTGATGGGGGTGCGATAGCGCAACGACAGGCCGATCGAGCACACCGCCATGCCGATGGATATCGCCCAGATCCACGAGGAAATCTGCCCGCTGGTCAGCCCGGCTGCTTGCCCGGCCTGGAACATCAGCACCAGTGAACTGGTGTAGCCAGTCATCATGGCGATGAACCCGGCGACGATGGCCGATGGCGATGTGTCGGCCAGGGGGCGCAGTTGCGTGTGCGTGGCGTCTGTCATGACAGCGTTGTTCCTTGTTCAGGCTGCGAATTCTGCTTTAAAGCCTAAACTCAAACGTAATGGATCGTTGCGATACAGCGGAAGTGACAAACAGCCGTACAGTCGTGTTGGCACCAACCATTGTGTACAATCGCAGTGTTTTTTACGCGATACTTGCCAGCGACCCACTGTGCCGTATTACAGTCACCGTCAATTCGCCGCAGTTCTCCCGACTCGAGTGCCCATGAACGAACAGTTGCAACCCCTAAAGAAACAGCCGCGCGCAGGCAAAGCCGGCCGCAGCGGAACCCAGGACGATATTGTCTACGCGCATATCTTCGAGGCTATCCTCGAACAGCGCCTGGCGCCCGGCACCAAGTTGAGCGAAGAAGCGCTGGGGGAAATTTTCGGGGTCAGCCGCACCATCATTCGCCGCGCGCTGTCGCGCCTGGCCCATGAAGGCGTGGTATTGCTGCGTCCCAATCGCGGTGCTGTCGTTGCCAGCCCGAGTGTCGAAGAGGCGCGCCAGGTGTTCATGGCCCGGCGCCTGGTGGAACGTGCGATCACTGAACTGGCGGTTCAACACGCCACCGCCGAGCAAATTGCCGAATTGCGCCAGATGGTCAACGACGAGCGCGACAGTTTCTCCCGTGGCGATCGTGGTGCCGGCATCCGCCTGTCTGGCGAGTTCCACCTGAAGCTGGCCGAAGCGGCAAAAAACGCCCCGCTGATCAGCTTCCAGCGCAGCCTGGTGTCCCAGACTTCGCTGATCATCGCCCAGTACGAAAGCGGCAACCGTTCCCACTGCTCCTACGACGAACACACCCAACTGATCGACGCCATTGAAAAGCGCGATGCTGAACTGGCGGTGAACCTGATGATGCATCACATGGATCACATCGACAGCAAGCTCAATCTCGATGAAGAAAGTGCGTCAGATGATTTGCATGCGGTGTTCTCGCATTTGCTGCAGACCAAGAAGCCTGGGCGTTCGCCAGCGAAAATCTGAGAGAGTCGATGAAAAAATCCCCCGGACCGAAAGGTCGCGGGGGGTTTTTTTTGAGTCTGGATCGTTCCCATGCTCTGCGTGGGAACGATCAGTGTCCGGGGAAACTCAGCGCTGATGCACCAGGTTCCCCGCCGCATACGTCTGCAACACCGTCCGGTCATCCCCCAGGGTCATTAACACAAACAACGTCTCGGCAATATTATTGGCCTGCTGCAGGCGATAGCCCAGCAACGGCGTGGCGTTGTAGTCCAGCACCAGGAAGTCGGCGTCGGTGCCCGGCTGCAGATTGCCGATCTTGTCTTCAAGACGCAGCGCACGGGCGCCGCCGAGGGTGGCCAGGTACAGCGACTTGAACGGGCTCAGGCGCGCGCCTTGCAGCTGCATGACCTTGTAGGCCTCGTTCAGCGTTTGCAGCAGCGAGAAACTGGTGCCGCCGCCTACATCGGTGCCGATGCCGACGTTGAGTTTGTGCTTCTCGGCCATCGGCAGGTTGAACAGGCCGCTGCCGAGGAAGAAGTTCGAAGTCGGGCAGAAGGAGATGGCCGAACCGGTTTCTGCCAGTCGCGCGCATTCGTCATCGCACAGGTGCACACCGTGGGCGAAGACCGAGCGCTCGCCGAGCAACTGGTAGTGGTCGTAGACATCCAGGTAGCCTTTGCGCTCCGGGAACAGTTCCTTGACCCACTCGATTTCCTTGAGGTTTTCGCTGATGTGGGTCTGCATGTACAGATCCGGGTATTCGGTCAGCAACTGGCCGGCCAGGGTCAACTGTTCCGGGGTGCTGGTCGGGGCAAAGCGCGGGGTGACGGCATAGTGCAGGCGACCCTTGCCGTGCCAGCGCTCGATCAGCGCCTTGCTGTCCAAATAGCTGGATTCGGCGGTGTCGGTCAGGTAGTCCGGGGCGTTGCGGTCCATCATCACCTTGCCGGCGATCATGCGCAGGTCCAGTTGCTCGGCAGCTTCGAAGAACGAGTTCACCGATTGCGGATGCACGCTGCCGAACACCAGCGCGGTGGTGGTGCCGTTGCGCAGCAGTTCCTTGATGAAAATGTCCGCCACTTCGTCAGCGTGAGCCTTGTCGGCGAACTGGCTTTCACAGGGGAAGGTGTAGGTGTTGAGCCAGTCCAGCAGTTGCTCGCCGTAGGCGCCGACCATGCCGGTTTGTGGCAGATGGATGTGGGTGTCGATGAAGCCGGGGGTGATCAGTGCATCCTGGTAATGGGTGATCTCGATATCGGCCGGCAGCGTTGGCAGCAGTTCACTGGCGTGGCCAAGGGCACTGATCTTGCCGTTTTCGATCACCAGCAAACCGTCCTCGAAATACTCATAGGAGGCTTCGATCCCGACTTCGGCGGGGTCGGCGATGCTGTGCAGAATGGCGGCGCGGTAGGCTTTGCGAGTCAGGGGCATGTCAGTTCTCAATTTGAGGCTTTCAAGTTGGTGGCCTGGCTGCGGCGTGAAACGGGCAGCAACTTGGCAATCGGTTCGGCGCGGGACGTTTGTTGGCCGAAACTGGCGTTATAAGTGGCGATGATCTCGCCGGCGATGGAGATGGCGATTTCCACAGGCAGCTTGCCTTTGACTTCGCCGATGCCCATCGGGCAGCGCATGCGTTGCACGACACTGCTGTCGAAGCCGCGGTCGCGCAGGCGGTGTTCGAACTTCACCCGTTTGGTTTTCGAGCCGATCAGGCCGAAGTAGGCGAAGTCGTTGCGCTTGAGAATGGCGGCGGTGAGTTCGAGGTCGAGCTGGTGGTTGTGGGTCATGACGATGCAGTAGCTGCCGGCGGGCAGGTCGTCGATTTCATCCACCGGTTCTTCGCTGACGATCTTGCGTACGCCGTGGGGAATCTGTTCCGGGAATTCGTCTTCCCGCGAGTCGATCCAGCGCACCCGGCAGGGCAGGCTGGCCAGCAGCGGTACCAGCGCGCGACCGACGTGGCCGGCGCCAAACACGGCGATCTGCGCCTGGACCTGGCCCATCGGTTCGAACAGCAACACGGTCGCGCCGCCGCAGCACTGGCCCAGGCTGGCACCGAGGCTGAAGCGCTCGAGATGGGTGTCCTGCTTGCCGCTGGCGAGCATTTCGCGGGCGATCTGCATGGCCTTGTATTCCAGGTGTCCGCCACCGATGGTGTCGAAGGCCTGGTGGGCGCTGACAACCATCTTCGAGCCAGCATTGCGCGGCGTCGAGCCGAGCTCTTCGATGATGGTCACCAACACGCAGGGTTCACCCTGGTTTTGCAGGTCGGCGAGGGCGTCGATCCAGTTGTACATGTTTCACCTCAACATCTCTGTTGTCTGTTCGGGCCTCTTCGCGAGCAGGCTCGCTCCCACATTTGGAATGCTTTCCCCTGTGGGAGCGAGCCTGCTCGCGAAGGCCGCGCCTCGGTCTTAGAGCGAAGCCAACTCGGCATCGGCCTCGACAGCCTTCGCCGCCTTCAACTGGCGCATCTGCTCACAGCCCCACAACACCCGCTCCGGCGTCGCCGGCGCGTCGATCTTCGGTTGATGCCGGTAGTCGCCCAGGCTCGCCACGGCGTCCTTGATCGCGCACCAGGCGGCGATGCCGAGCATGAACGGCGGTTCGCCCACGGCCTTGGAATGGAACACCGTGTCTTCCGGGTTCTTGCGGTTTTCCACCAGCTTCACCCGCAGGTCCAGCGGCATGTCCGCCACGGCCGGGATCTTGTAGCTGGCCGGGCCGTTGGTCATCAGCTTGCCCTTGTTGTTCCACACCAGCTCTTCCATGGTCAGCCAGCCCATGCCCTGGATGAAACCGCCTTCGACCTGGCCGATGTCGATGGCCGGGTTCAGCGAGGCACCGACGTCGTGGAGGATGTCGGTGCGCAGCATTTTGTACTCGCCCGTCAGGGTGTCGATGATCACCTCGCAGCAGGCTGCACCGAAGGCGTAGTAATAGAACGGACGCCCCCGGGCCTGGCTGCGGTCGTAGTAGATTTTCGGGGTCTTGTAGAACCCGGTACTCGACAGCGACACCTGGGCGAAGTACGCCTGCTGGATCAGTGCTTCGAAAGTCAGGATGTGATCGCGAACCCGCACGTGGCCGTTGTGGAACTCCACGTCTTCTTCACTGACCTTGTATTGCCGCGCGGCAAATTCCACCAGGCGTTTCTTGATGGTTTCAGCGGCATTCTGCGCAGCCTTGCCGTTCAGGTCGGCGCCGCTGGAGGCCGCGGTCGGCGAAGTGTTCGGTACTTTGTCAGTGTTGGTCGCGGTGATCTGCACGCGGTCCATTTCCACCTGGAACACCTCGGCCACTACTTGCGCGACTTTGGTGTTCAGGCCCTGGCCCATCTCGGTGCCGCCATGGTTCAGGTGGATGCTGCCGTCGGTGTAGACGTGTACCAGGGCGCCGGCCTGGTTGAGGAAGCTGGCGGTGAAGGAGATGCCGAATTTCACCGGGGTCAGCGCCAGGCCCTTTTTCAGGATCGGGCTGTTGGCGTTGTAGCGACGGATCGCTTCGCGGCGCTCGGCGTACTGGCTGCTTGCTTCCAGTTCGGCGGTCATTTCCTCGAGCATGTTGTGCTCGACGGTCTGGTAGTAATGGGTGACGTTGCGCTCGGTCTTGCCATAGTAGTTGGCCTTGCGCACCGCCAGCGGATCCAGCCCCAAGTGACGGGCGATGGCGTCCATCACTTCTTCGATGGCGACCATGCCTTGCGGGCCGCCGAACCCACGGTAGGCGGTGTTCGAGGCGGTGTTGGTCTTGCAGCGATGACCGTTAACGGTCGCGTCGCCCAGGTAATACGAGTTGTCCGAGTGGAACATCGCGCGGTCGACGATCGACGCCGACAGGTCTGGCGAACAGCCGCAGTTGCCGGCCAGTTCCAGGTTGATGCCGTGCAGGCGTCCGGTGCTGTCGAAGCCCACGTCGTATTCGACATAGAACGGGTGCCGCTTGCCGGTCATCAGCATGTCTTCGACACGGGGCAGGCGCATCTTGGTCGGCTGGCCGGTGAGGTGCGCGATCACTGCGCACAGGCAGGCCGGGCTGGCCGCCTGGGTTTCCTTGCCGCCAAAACCGCCACCCATGCGACGCATGTCGACCACGATCTTGTTCATCGAAACGTCCAGCACTTCGGCCACCAGTTTCTGCACTTCGGTGGGGTTCTGGGTCGAGCAGTAGACGATCATGCCGCCGTCTTCGGTGGGCATCACCGAGGAAATCTGGGTTTCCAGGTAGAAGTGTTCCTGCCCGCCGATGTGCAGCGTGCCCTGGATGCGATGTTCGGCAGTGGCCAGCGCCGTCGCCGAATCGCCGCGCTGGTGCGTGTGGCTGTCGAGCACGAAGTGGCGCTTGCGCAGGGCTTCGACCACGTCCAGTACCGGTTCCAGGTCTTCGTATTCGATGATCGCGGCCATCGCCGCCTTGCGTGCGGTTTCCAGGTCTTTGGCGGCAACGGCCACCACGGGTTGACCGACGAATTGCACGGTGTCGATCGCCAGCAGCGGATCGCCCGGCAGCAACGGGCCAATGTCCTTCAAGCCTGGTACGTCTTCGTGGGTAATGGCGATGCGCACACCCTCGAAGGCATAGCACGGCGAGGTGTCGATGCTGATGATCCGGGCGTGGGCACGGTCCGACATGCGGGCGTACACGTGCAACTGGTTCGGAAACTCCAGGCGATCATCGATGTACTGCGCTTCACCGGACACATGCTTGGCGGCGCTGTCGTGCTTGACGCTGCGGCCGACACCGGTGGTCAGGTCCTTGGCGAACAGTTCAGCCAGTTCGGCCTGGGTCTTCTCTACGGCGTGATGGTTAGACATAAGCGGTCACCCGAGTCTCGATGTGCGGCGTTTGCAGTTCGATGAAGTATTTGCGCAGCAGGTTTTGTGCGCTGAGCAGGCGGTATTCCTTGCTGGCGCGGAAGTCCGACAGCGGTGTGAAATCTTCGGCCAGGGCAGCGCAGGCGCGTTCAACGGTGGCGCTGTTGAAGGGCGAACCGATCAGCGCGGTTTCGCAACTGTTGGCGCGTTTCGGAATGGCCGCCATGCCACCGAAGGCCACGCGGGCATCGGCGACCACACCGTTTTCCAGGCGCAGGTTGAATGCCGCGCACACGGCCGAAATGTCATCGTCCAGGCGCTTGGACACCTTGTAGGCGCGGAACAGCTGTTCGACGCTGGCGCGAGGCACGATGATCTTCTCGATGAACTCGCTTTCCTGGCGCGCCGTGACGCGGTAATCGATGAAGTAATCCTCCAGGGCCAGGGTGCGGCGGGTTTCGCCCTTGCACAGGACAATTTGCGCGCCCAAGGCAATCAGCAGGGGCGGCGAGTCGCCGATGGGCGAGGCGTTGCCGATGTTGCCGCCCAAAGTGCCCTGGTTGCGGATCTGCAGGGAGGCGAAGCGTTGCAGCAGTTCGCCGAAGTCCGGGTACTCGGCCTTCAGGGCCTCGTAGCAGTCGGAGAGGGCGGTGGCGGCGCCGATTTCCAGGCGGTCGTCGAAGCGTTCGATGCGCTTCATTTCGGCGACGTTGCCGACGTAGATCATCACCGGCAACGTGCGATGGAACTGGGTCACTTCCAGCGCCAGGTCAGTGCCGCCGGCCAGCAGCCGGGCCTGTGGATAAGCGTCGTAGAGGTCGGCCAGGTCGGCCACGGTCAAAGGCACCAGGCAACGCTTGTCGCCGCTGTTGAGTTCGCCGATATCGGTCGGCGCGATGGCTTTGAGCCGGGCAATGGTCTGGGCTTCGTTGGCATCGAACTGATCCGGCTTTTTAGCGCAGCAGGACTGCTCGGCGGCTTCCAGGATCGGCCGATAGCCGGTGCAGCGGCAGAGGTTGCCGGCCAGGGCTTCGTGGGCCTTGTGCTGATCCGGTGCGTCGCTGTTCTTTTGCAGGGCAAACAACGACATCACGAAACCAGGGGTGCAGAACCCGCATTGCGAGCCGTGGCACTCGACCATGGCCTTCTGCACGCTGTGCAGTTCGCCCTTGTGCTTGAGGTCTTCGACGCTGATCAGTTGCTTGCCGTGCAAGGACGAAACGAACGTCAGGCACGAGTTGAGGCTGCGGTAGCGAATGTGTTCGCGGCCCGCATCATCGGTCTGCAATTCGCCGACCACCACGGTGCACGCGCCACAGTCTCCGCTGGCGCAGCCTTCTTTGGTGCCGGGTTTGCCCACATGGTCGCGCAGATAATTGAGCACGGTCAGGTTCGGGTCCAGGGCGTGCTCGCTACGGAGTTCCTGGTTGAGTAAAAACTGGATCACGGAAGGCCTCGCAGACTCATTATTGTTGTTAACCGCCATGAACCGAATTTAGCAGGTCTGACTTTTCGGTCAATGATTTTCTGACTTAAAGGTCAGGAAAGTGCATTTTGTCGATTAACGTCGCTTTTCTTCATTATTGACCCTCGATCAACAGCCTGCTTTTTGCTTGAATCGTGCCAAAAACCACTGGGTGGGCCCTGCGCCATGACGTATCAATTGCGCTACACTGCGCCGCTTGTACAAATCGAAGAGTTTGAAGGACAACCATGACGTTCAAGGCGCCGGACAGCCTCGCCGAGCAAATCGCGCATCATCTCGCCGAACGCATCATTCGCGGCGAAATGAAGCCCGGGGAGCGCATCCAGGAACAGAAGGTCACGCAGGCACTCGACGTCAGTCGTGGCTCGGTCCGCGAGGCTTTGCTGATTCTCGAGCGCCGGCACCTGATCGCCATCCTGCCGCGACGTGGCGCCCACGTCACCGAACTCACCGCGCACAAGGTCAAGAGCCTTTGCACGCTGATGAGCGAGATGTACATCCTGCTCGCCAACGCCGTGGCCACTGGCTGGAAAGTCCAGGCCGACCTGGCGCCGTTCGTGCAGATCCAGCAGCGCCTGACGGCCAGCTACGAGCGCCAGGACATCCATGCCTTCGTCGACGACAGTTTCAACGTGATGCGTGCCACGTACTCGTTTGCCAACAATCCTTACCTGCAGGAAACCGTCGAGAATCTGCAGCCGGCCATGAGCCGTGCGTATTTTCTCGCCCTGGAGCAACGCAAGGCCTCGATGAGTGAGTATCTGGAGCTGTTCGAACGTCTGCTTGCTGCAGTGATCGCCCGTGATTTTCCACTGATCCGCGAAGTGCTGACCGCTTATGGCCAGCGCAGTTGCGATCTGGTGATCTCTGCCCTGACGGACGCATAAGCGTGCGGCTAAAGTGCATCAAGTTGGCGGGGTTCAAGTCCTTCGTCGACCCGACCACAGTGAACTTCCCCAGCAACATGGCGGCGGTGGTTGGGCCCAATGGTTGCGGCAAGTCGAACATCATCGACGCCGTGCGCTGGGTGATGGGCGAAAGTTCGGCGAAGAACCTGCGCGGCGAGTCGATGACCGACGTCATCTTCAACGGCTCCACCAGCCGCAAGCCGGTGAGCCAGGCGAGCATCGAACTGGTATTCGATAACGCCGATGGCACATTGCTCGGTGAATACGCCGCCTATGCGGAAATTTCCATTCGCCGCAAAGTCACCCGCGACAGCCAGACCACCTATTACCTCAACGGCACCAAATGCCGGCGCCGCGACATCACCGATATCTTCCTCGGCACCGGCCTGGGCCCGCGCAGCTACTCGATCATCGAACAGGGGATGATCTCCAAGCTGATCGAGTCCAAGCCTGAAGACCTGCGCAACTTCATTGAAGAGGCGGCGGGGATCTCCAAGTACAAGGAGCGTCGGCGCGAAACCGAAAACCGCATCCGCCGCACCCACGAAAACCTGGAGCGCCTGACCGACCTGCGCGAAGAGCTCGAACGTCAGCTCGAACGCTTGCACCGCCAGGCCGAAGCGGCCAAGAAGTACCAGGAATTCAAAGGCGAGGAGCGCCAGCTCAAGGCGCAACTGTCGGCCCTGCGCTGGCAGGACCTGAACGATCAGGTCGGCCAGCGCGAAGCGATCATTGGCACCCAGGAAGTCAGTTTCGAAGCCCTGGTGGCCGAACAGCGCAACGCCGACGCCAGTATCGAACGCTTGCGGGACGGCCATCACGACCTCTCCGAGCGCTTCAATCTGGTGCAGGGGCGCTTCTATTCGGTCGGCGGCGACATCGCCCGGGTCGAGCAGAGCATCCAGCATGGGCAACAGCGCCTGCGCCAATTGCAGGACGACTTGAAGGAAGCCGAGCGCGCGCGCCTGGAGACCGAGTCGCACTTGGGCCACGACCGCACACTGTTGCTGACCCTCGGCGAAGAACTGGACATGCTCACGCCGGAGCAGGAAGTCACCAGCGCCGCCGCCGAAGAGGCCGCCGCTGCGCTGGAGGAATCCGAAACCACCATGCACGGCTGGCAGGAGCAGTGGGACACGTTCAACCTCAGTGCCGCCGAGCCACGGCGCCAGTCGGAAGTCCAGCAATCACGCATTCAGCAGCTGGAAACCAGCCTGGAGCGCCTGGCCGAACGGCACCGGCGCCTGGGTGAAGAGCGCGCCTTGTTGTCGGCGGACCCGGAAGACGCGGCGATCATGGCGCTCAACGAGCAGCTCGCTGAATCCGAGGCGACCCTCGAAGATTTGCAGACCAGTGAAGAAGCTCAGGTTGAAAAGCTCGAGCAACTGCGCCAGCAATTGCAGCAGGCACTGTCGGCGCAGCAACAGGCCCAGGGCGATCTGCAGCGCCTCAACGGTCGCCTGGCTTCGCTTGAAGCCTTGCAGCAAGCCGCACTCGACCCGGGCACCGGCACCGCGCAATGGCTGAGCGAGCAGAATTTGGCGGACCGCCCGCGCCTGGCCGAAGGCCTGAAGGTTGAAGCCGGTTGGGAGCTGGCGGTGGAAACCGTACTGGGGGCCGACCTGCAAGCGGTGCTGGTGGATGACTTCAACGATTTCGATTTGTCCGGGTTTACCCAAGGCGATCTGCGCTTGCTCAGCCCCGCGACCGACGGCGCGCGCGTGCCCGGCAGCCTGCTCGATAAAGTCGAGGCGCAGATCGATCTGTCGCCGTGGCTGGGGCAGGTCAAACCCGTCGAAAGCCTCGAACAAGCGCTGGGGTTGCGTGGGCAGCTGGCAGCGGGCCAGAGCCTGATCAGCCGCGACGGATATTGGGTCGGTCGGCACTTTTTGCGCGTGCGCCGCGCCAGTGAAGCGGAAAGCGGGATGCTCGCCCGGGGTCAGGAAATCCAGAAACTGGGCCTTGAACGCGAAGAACGTGAAGCGGCCGTCGAAGCCTTGGAAACCGAATTGCAAAACCTGCGGGCGCAACAGCGCCAGCAGGAAAACGGCCGCGAACATTTGCGCCGCCTGCTGCAGGACGAAGCGCGCCAGCAAGGTGAACTCAAGGCTCAGCTGTCGGCCGGCAAGGCCAAGGCCGAGCAGTTGAACCTGCGGCGCACGCGCCTCGATGAAGAGCTCCAGGAGTTGGCGGAACAGCGAGCCCTGGAACATGAACAGATCGGTGAAGCGCGCGTGCACTTGCAGGAGGCCCTCGACGCCATGGCCCTGGATACCGAGCAGCGCGAGCTGCTGCTGGCCCAGCGTGACAGCTTGCGCGAACGGCTTGACCGGGTGCGCCAGGAAGCCCGCCAGCACAAGGATCACGCCCATCAACTGGCGGTGCGCCTGGGTTCGCTGCGGGCCCAGCATGACTCGACGCGCCAGGCCCTGGAGCGCCTGGAAATGCAGGCCGAGCGCCTGACGGAAAAACGCGAGCAACTGAGCCTCAACCTCGAAGAGGGCGAGGCGCCGCTGGAAGAGCTGCGCCTCAAGCTCGAAGAACTGCTCGACAAGCGCATGACCGTCGACGAAGAGCTCAAGACCGCGCAGATCGCCCTGGAAGACGCCGACCGTGAACTGCGTGACGCTGAAAAGCGCCGCAACCAGGCCGAACAACAGTCCCAGCTGATTCGCGGCCAGCTTGAAAACCAGCGCATGGAATGGCAAGCCCTGACCGTGCGGCGCAAGGCATTGCAGGACCAGTTGCTTGAAGACGGCTACGACCTGCACGGCGTGCTGGCCACGCTGACCGCCGAGGCCAGCGAGAAAGCCGCCGAGGAAGAACTCGAGCGCATTGTCGCGCGAATCCAGCGCCTGGGCGCGATCAACCTCGCGGCCATTGATGAGTATCAGCAACAATCGGAGCGTAAACGTTATCTGGACGCCCAGAACGACGATCTGGTCGAAGCGCTCGATACGCTCGAGAACGTGATTCGCAAGATCGACAAGGAAACCCGAAACCGTTTCAAAGATACCTTTGATCAGATCAATGGCGGTTTACAGGCACTTTTCCCAAAAGTTTTCGGTGGAGGGCGCGCGTATTTGGAACTGACGGGCGAAGATCTACTCGATACAGGGGTGACGATCATGGCGCAGCCGCCCGGAAAGAAGAACAGCACCATCCATTTGCTATCAGGTGGCGAAAAGGCCCTGACGGCATTGGCCCTGGTTTTTGCGATCTTCAAGCTGAACCCGGCGCCGTTCTGCATGCTCGATGAAGTGGACGCGCCATTGGATGACGCTAACGTTGGACGCTACGCACGACTGGTCAAGGAGATGTCGCAGACGGTGCAGTTCATCTATATCACCCACAACAAAATCGCCATGGAAATGGCTGAACAACTGATGGGGGTGACGATGCACGAACCGGGTTGCTCGCGTCTGGTGGCGGTGGATGTCGAGGAGGCCATGGCGATGGTGGACGCCTGAAACATGGCTTTCAGGTCGGATTTTTTAGCGGTGGGACCTAATTAGCCATGCCGACTTGCTGGCCAATCGACATAATCGCGGGGCCAACGTGCCAGACGGTGTAAAGTTGCCTTTGGTCGTGCTAGTTTAATGTCAATTTTTCGTATACGTGGGCAAAACGCCTGTCAGAACATAGAGTTGGCGCCACGTTTTAAAGCGGTTTACAGAATGTAAGCCCCTTATTTTTCAGCATTTTTTATAGAGGCACGGGATTACATGGAAATCGGTCTGCGCGAGTGGCTGATCGTCATCGGCATTATTGTCATTGCCGGTATTCTTTTCGATGGCTGGCGCCGTATGCGCGGCGGCAAGGGAAAGCTGAAATTCCGTCTTGACCGGAGCCTGTCCAACCTGCCTGACGAGGACACCAGCCCCGAGGTGTTGGGCCCGTCTCGCGTCCTGGATACGCACAAGGAACCGCAACTGGACGAGCGCGACCTGCCGTCAGTGAGCATGCCTGCCCGCGATTCGGGCTCCAAGCGCGGCAAGCGTGGCCATGGCGAGCCTTCCCAGGGTGACATGAACCTCAGCCTGGACCTGGACGGCGGCCCTAGCTTCAGTAGCCGTGACGACGATTTCCCGGATGACACCAAGGCATCGCCTGCGGTCAGCGAAAAAGAGCAGCCGCAAGCAGAAGAAGTGCTGGTCATCAGCGTAATTTGCCGCGACCCGGCCGGCTTCAAGGGCCCGGCGCTGCTGCAGAACATTCTCGAAAGTGGCCTGCGTTTCGGCGAAATGGACATCTTCCACCGTCACGAAAGCATGGCGGGCAATGGCGAAGTGCTGTTCTCCATGGCCAACGCGGTCAAGCCTGGCGTCTTCGACCTGGACGACATCGACCACTTCAGCACCCCGGCGGTGAGCTTCTTCCTCGGCTTGCCAGGCCCGCGTCATCCGAAGCAGGCCTTCGACGTGATGGTGGCTGCAGCACGTAAACTGTCACAAGAGTTGAACGGCGAGCTGAAGGACGACCAGCGCAGTGTACTGACCGCCCAGACGATCGAGCACTACCGTCAACGCATCGTTGAATTCGAGCGTCGCGCACTGACCCAGAAGCGCTGATATTTGTAACGTGTGGAAACCTCCGTACCCCTGTAGGAGCCGGCTTGCTGGCGATGGCGATGTCGAATACGCCTTCGCCGGCAAGTCGGATCGCCGCACCGCAGGCTCCTACAATGAATCAACGCCGCATCGAAATTGAGCAGCCTCGGCTGCTCTTTTGCTTTATGAGAGACCACCCATGACTGCCGCCCAAGACCGCATTCTAGAGCTACGTGCCGAGCTGGATCAGCACAACTATCGTTATCACGTGCTGGACGAGCCGAGCATCCCGGACGCCGAGTACGACCGGTTGTTCAACGAGCTCAAGGCCCTCGAAGCGACCCATCCCGAGCTGGTCACCAGCGACTCGCCAACCCAGCGGGTCGGTAGCGCGGCGCTGTCGGCGTTCACCCAGGTACGCCACGAAGTGCCGATGCTCAGCCTGGGCAACGCCTTCGAAGAAACCGACATGCGCGAGTTCGACCGTCGGGTGACCGAGGGCCTGGACCTGCCGGCCGGTGATCTGTTCGGCGCTGGCGCGGCGGTTGAATACAGCTGCGAACCCAAGCTCGATGGCCTGGCGGTCAGCCTGCTCTATCAGGACGGCATGCTGGTGCGCGGGGCCACCCGCGGCGACGGTACCACCGGCGAAGACATCAGCGTCAACGTGCGCACCGTGCGCAACATCCCGCTCAAGCTGCACGGCACTGGCTGGCCGGCGACCCTGGAAGTGCGCGGCGAAGTGTTCATGTCCAAGGCCGGTTTCGAGCGGCTCAATGCCACGCAACTGGAAGTCGGCGGCAAGACCTTCGCCAACCCACGCAACGCCGCGGCCGGCAGCTTGCGCCAGCTGGATTCGAAGATCACCGCCAACCGTCCGCTGGAGTTTTGCTGCTACGGCATCGGCCAGGTGTCTGCGGACATCGCCGACACGCACATCGGCAACCTGCAGCAACTCAAGGCCTGGGGCATGCCGATCAGCCATGAGCTGAAGCTGGCGAACGGCATCGATGAGTGCCTGGATTACTACCGCGACATCGGCGAGCGCCGCAATGCGTTGCCCTATGAAATCGACGGTGTGGTGTTCAAGGTCAACAGCATCGCGTCCCAGCGCGAACTGGGCTTCCGTGCCCGAGAACCGCGCTGGGCCATCGCCCATAAATTCCCGGCCATGGAAGAACTCACCGAGCTGCTCGACGTGGAATTCCAGGTCGGCCGCACCGGCGCGGTGACGCCGGTGGCGCGCCTCAGGCCGGTCAAGGTTGCCGGTGTCACCGTGGCCAACGCGACGCTGCACAACATGGACGAAGTGGCGCGCCTGGGCCTGATGATCGGTGACACGGTGATCATTCGCCGTGCTGGCGACGTGATCCCGCAAGTGGTGCAAGTGGTCACCGAGCGTCGCCCGGAAGACGCCCGGCCGGTGCAGATCCCGCAGCAGTGCCCGGTGTGCGGCTCCCATGTCGAGCGCACGCAACTGGTCAAGCGCAGCAAGGGTCGCGAGACGGTCAGCGAAGGCGCGGTGTACCGCTGCGTCGGGCGCCTGGCCTGTGGTGCACAACTCAAGCAGGCGATCATTCACTTCGTCTCCCGCCGCGCCATGGACATCGAAGGCTTGGGCGACAAGAGCGTCGAACAGCTGGTCGATGAAGGGCTGGTGAGTTCGCCGGCCGACCTGTACGCCCTGAAGTTCGAAGACATCGTCGACCTGGAAGGCTTTGCCGAGCTGTCGAGTAACAAGCTGCTCAGTGCTATTGCCGACAGCAAGAAACCGGGTCTGGCACGCTTCATCTACGCCCTGGGAATTCCCGATGTCGGCGAAGAGACGGCCAAGGTGCTGGCACGTTCCCTGGGTTCGCTGGAGCGGGTGCAAAAAGCCTTGCCACAAGTGCTGACCTACCTGCCGGACGTCGGCCTGGAAGTGGCCCACGAAATTCACAGCTTCTTCGAAGATGCGCACAACCAGCAGGTCATTACCGAACTGCTCAACCACGGTTTGCAGATTCAGGACCAGGGCGAGCTGGGCGCCGAGTTTGCCGCCAGCACCACGTTGGGCGGTTTCCTCGACAAGCTGCACATCCCTTCGGTGGGGCCGGGCGGGGCGCAGAAACTGGCTGACAAGTTCGGTTCGCTGCAAGCGGTGATCAGCGCCGACTGGTTGGACATGCGCCAGGCATTGCCCGAGAAGCAGGCCACTTCGGTTCGCGAATTTTTCGCCATCGAGGCCAATCGCCAACTGGCCGAAGCCGCCGAGAAGCAACTGGCGGATTTCGGCATGCACTGGCACAGCGAGAAGAAAGTCGTCGAAGGCCTGCCCCTGGCCGGCCAGACCTGGGTGCTCACAGGCTCGCTGGAACTGATGAGCCGCGATGTGGCCAAGGACAAACTCGAAAGCCTCGGTGCCAAAGTCGCAGGCTCCGTATCAGCCAAGACCCATTGCGTGGTCGCGGGGCCGGGAGCGGGATCGAAGTTGACCAAGGCCAATGAGCTGGGGTTGAAGGTGCTGGATGAAGAGGCGTTCGTCGAGTTCCTGAAAAAACACGGTATTGCGGTCTAAGTGATCGTTCCCACGCTCTGCGTGGGAATGCAGCCCGGGACGCTCCGCGTCCCATTCGAGAGCTGGAACGCGGAGCGTCCCTTGAGGCATTCCCACGCAGAGCATGGGAACGATCTTCACCCAGGAATGATCTAGTCTTGGCAAGCCCCAGGGAGAGATCGCTCATGCACCGCTTCTTCGAACAGCTCACGTCGCGTATCGCGGCCCCCTTCATCGGCGAAAGCTCGCGCAACAGCAAGATCTGGCCCTGTCGATGCGGGCAGTCGCTGTTCTTTCGCAACAGCCAGTGCCTGGCCTGTTCTGCAGCCTTGGGTTATCAGCCAGAGCAAAGCCGCCTGTCTTCGCTGCAACCAGGCGAACAGCACGACACCTGGCTGCTCGATGCCGATCCCTCTGCCGGCCTGTTTCGTCGCTGCGCCAATCTCGATTCGCCCGCCGCCTGCAACTGGTTGCTCCCCGCCAATGACCACGACTCACTGTGCATCGCCTGTAGCCTGAACCGTACCATCCCCGACTTATCCATTGCCGAAAACCACGAGCGCTGGCGCAAGATGGAAATCGCCAAGCGCCGACTGGTTGCGCAATTGGTCAGCCTCGGGTTGCAGGTGGTCCCGAAAACCCTGGATGAGGAAGTCGGCCTGGCCTTCGACTTCATCGGCGTCGACCTCGAAGGCAATGCACCCACCACCGGCCACGCCAATGGCCTGATCACCCTCGATATCAAGGAAGCCGACGACGCCCACCGCGAACAGGTGCGGGTGCAAATGCACGAACCCTATCGCACCTTGCTCGGGCATTTTCGTCATGAAGTCGGGCATTACTATTGGGACCGCTTGATTGCTGATAGTGACTGGCTGGATCCCTTTCGCGACCTGTTCGGCGACGAACGCGCCAGCTACGCCGAGGCCCTGGAGCGGCATTATCAGCAAGGCGCGCCGCTCGACTGGCAGCAGCAGTACGTCAGCGCCTACGCCACCATGCACCCCTGGGAAGACTGGGCCGAAACCTGGGCTCACTACCTGCACATGATGGACGCCGTCGACACCGCGCTCGGGTTTGGCATGAGCGCACGGGAAATGGACCTCGACTATCAGCCCTTTCCCCCCAGCACCCTCTACGATCCGCAGCACCCCGGCGGTACCGCGTTCCTCTCATTCGTCAATGCGTGGATCGAACTGGCCGGCATGCTCAATGAATTGTCGCGCAGCATGGGCCAGCCGGATTTCTACCCCTTCGTGCTGCCGCCCGCGGTGATCGCCAAGCTGCACTTCATCCACCTGGTGATCCAGCGCGCGGGCGGCAGGGCGGATGAAGTACTGGCACAATAGTTGTGCATGATGGCAATTCAGTTTCAGTTAAGTTCGTTTCGCTAAGGTGAGCCCCGTAGGCAACACATAAAAGATACGGAGACACCCCATGAAATCCTTCACTGCCCTGTTCGTCACATCCCTCATCGCCATGTCCGCCAGCCTCGCCCATGCACGTGACCTCGGGCCCGACGAAGCCCTGAGACTGCGAGACGCTGGTACCATTGTGTCTTTCGAGAAGCTCAACGCCACCGCGCTGGCCAAGCACCCAGGCTCCACGGTCACGGAAACCGAACTGGAAGAAGAGTACGGCAAGTACATCTACCAGATTGAACTGCGCGATCCGCAGGGCCTCGAGTGGGACCTGGAGCTGGACGCGGTCAGCGGGCAGATTCTCAAGGATCATCAGGACACGTAATGACGCTGCAATCCTTTTCACTTCGACGCGCCAGCGCCCGCCTGGCGCTGGCGCTGCTGGTTTTTTGCTCGGTGGTGGCGGCCCGCGACCTCGACCAGGACGAGGCCCTGCGCCTGCGCCAACAAGGTGTGATCCTGCCGCTCGAGCAACTTTTACAGCAGGCACTGGATCGTTATCCGGGCGCCAAGCTGCTGGAAGCCGAGCTCGAAGAAAAGCATGACGTCTACATTTATGAAGTCGAATTGCTGACCAGCGAAGGCGTGGTCCGCGAACTGGACATCGACGCCACCACCGGCCGTTTACTCAAAGACAAGGAAGATTGACCGATGCGTTTGCTCCTGGTGGAAGACCACGTGCCGCTGGCCGACGAACTGCTGGCCGGCCTCAATCGCCAAGGGTATGCCGTGGACTGGCTGGCCGACGGTCGCGACGCGGTGCACCAGGGCAGCACCGAACCCTACGACCTGATCATCCTCGACCTCGGCCTGCCGGGGCTGCCCGGGCTTGAGGTGTTGACGCGGTGGCGTGCCGGTGGCTTGGCGACGCCGGTGCTGATCCTCACCGCCCGCGGTTCCTGGGCCGAGCGCATCGAAGGCCTCAAGGCCGGCGCCGACGACTACCTGACCAAGCCTTTCCACCCCGAAGAACTGCACTTGCGCATTCAGGCGCTGTTGCGCCGCTCCCATGGCCAGGTCAATCAACCGACCCTGAAGGCGGGCGGGCTGCACCTGGACGAGGGGCGCCAGTGCGTGACCCGCGATGGCGCCGACATCCAGCTCACGGCCGCCGAGTTTCGCCTGTTGCGCTACTTCATGTTGCACCCGGAACAGATCCTCTCCAAAAGCCACCTGGCCGAACACCTCTACGACGGTGAAACCGAGCGCGACTCGAACGTGCTGGAAGTCCACGTCAATCACCTGCGCCGCAAACTCGGGCGCAGCGTGATCGAAACCCGTCGTGGCCAAGGTTACCTGCTGGGTGGACAAGCCCGGTGAGGTCGATCCAGCGCCGCTTGAGCCTGGGCCTGATCAGCGTGATGGTGATCGTCGGCCTGGTGTTGGCGCAAACCAGCCTGTGGCTGTTCGAAGTGGGATTGCAGCGCTACCTCGAAGCCGGGTTGCGCAACGACAGCGAAAACCTGTTGATAGCGCTGGTGCGCGGCCCCCAGGGCTTGCAACTGGATGAGCGACTATTGTCGCCGGCTTATCAGCGGCCGTTTTCTGGCCATTATTTCCGCATCGATTTCGCCGACAGCCATTGGCGTTCTCGTTCATTGTGGGACCAGGAACTGCCACGCCTCGAGCACCCGGGCCTGGAGAGCAACCTGCAACTGGGCCCGGAAGGCCAGCAGTTGCTGGTGCTGCGTTCCGACTATCGGCGCCTGGGCCAGTCGATTTCCATCAGCGTGGCCCAGGACTACACCCCGGTGCGCGAAAGCTTCCAGCGCATGCAGCAGATCGGCCTCGGCCTGGGACTGGCGGGCCTGCTGCTGATCCTGCTGCTCCAGCGGATCACCGTGCGACGCGCCTTGCGCCCGTTGGAAAAAGCCCGGGAACAGATCGCGCAACTGCAACAGGGCCAACGCTCGCAACTCGACGATCAGGTGCCGATCGAACTGGAACCGCTGGTGACCCAGATCAACCATTTGCTGGCCCACACCGAAGATAGCCTCAAGCGCTCGCGCAATGCCCTGGGCAACCTCGGCCACGCCCTGAAAACCCCGTTGGCGGTGTTGTTGAGCCTGGCTTCCAGCGAGCAACTCGACGCGCACCCGCAACTGCGCCAGGTCCTCAAGGATCAGCTGGAACAGGTCCGCCTGCGACTCAATCGCGAACTCAACCGCGCCCGCTTGAGCGGCGACGCCTTGCCGGGGGCCTTGTTCGATTGCGATGCCGAACTGCCGGGATTGCTCGCCACCTTGAACATGATCCACGGCGAACACCTGCACCTCAGCTATGTCGCGCCCACCGGCCTGCAACTGCCCTGGGACCGCGAAGACCTGCTGGAACTGCTCGGCAACCTGCTGGACAACGCCTGCAAATGGGCAGACGCCGAAGTGCGCCTGAGCGTGATCGAAACCGCGCAAGCCTACGAGTTAAATGTGGAAGACGACGGCCCGGGGATCCCCCAGGACCAGCGCGACCAGGTGTTCAGCCGCGGCACGCGCCTGGATGAACAGACCGACGGGCATGGCCTGGGCCTGGGTATTGTGCGCGACATCGTCGACACCTGGGGCGGGGAGTTGCTGCTGCACGAAAGCGAGTGGGGCGGCTTGAAAGTGACCATCGAGCTGCCCAAGCGCTGAAACAGCGGGGCGCTCAACGCCCCTCGAGCAACCCGGCCGCCTGATCCAGCAAGGCCAAAGGCTCCTTCGCCTTGTGGATATCCACCGACAGCAACTGGCGAAACTTGCGCGCCCCCGGAAACCCGGTGCCCAGCCCCAGTACATGCCGGGTGATATGGTGCATCGCCCCGCCGGTTTCCAGGTGCGCGGCGATATAAGGCCGCAACTGCGCCAACGCCTCGGCGCGCGTGATCACCGGCGCCGTGCTGCCAAACAACTGCTGATCCACCTCGGCCATCACGTAAGGGTTGTGATAAGCCTCACGCCCGAGCATCACCCCATCGAACGTCTGCAAATGCTCGTGACAGGCTTCCAGGCTCTTGATCCCGCCGTTGAGAATAATCTCCAGCTCCGGAAAATCCGCCTTCAACCGCGCAGCCACGTCATAACGCAACGGCGGAATATCGCGGTTCTCCTTCGGCGACAACCCCTCCAGAATCGCAATCCGCGCATGCACGGTAAAACTGGTGCAACCGGCATCACGCACCGTACCAACGAAATCGCACAGCTCTTCATAACTGTCACGGCCATTGATCCCGATCCGATGCTTCACCGTCACCGGAATCGACACCGCATCGCGCATCGCCTTCACACAATCGGCCACCAACTGCGGGTGCCCCATCAGGCACGCCCCGATCATATTGTTCTGCACCCGGTCACTGGGGCAGCCCACATTCAGATTCACCTCATCGTACCCATGCTCCTGCGCCATCCGCGCACACGCCGCCAAGTCAAGTGGCACACTGCCACCTAACTGCAACGCCAACGGATGCTCGGCTTCGTTGTGGCGCAGGAACCGCTCGTGATCGCCGTTGAGCAAGGCACCGGTGGTGACCATTTCGGTGTAGAGCAGGGCGTTCTTCGACAGCAGGCGCAGGAAGAAACGGCAGTGCCGGTCGGTCCAATCCATCATCGGGGCGACGGAGAAGCGGCGGGAGAGTGGGGCGGGTGTGGCGTTGGATACGGACATGGGGGATCTGGAATCGGTGAGGCTGGGAGGTGGGGGAGTTTATCAGGATTGGGGTTGTGGGGGTTTGGTGAGTCTTGCACTCGCTTTGGCCCCCCCTAGCGCACTTTGCCATCACCCAAAGGTGTCACTCAGCAAGGTTTCATTATGGACAGGCGGGTAAACGGAGCCGGAAAAATATATATGCCCATTCGGTTTGTATTTATTTGGCCGGATTTTACGATTTGATGATGGCCGTAATTTCGATAGGGTCTAAAAACTGGCATTTCTTACAGTGCCCAAGAGTCGAATGTGCAGTGAAAATACGAACGTATCATTAATTTTCAGATGAGGGCGAACAGATGATCAAGAGTATTGAATGTTCTCTTTGTGTTCCTTGGGATAAGGGGCTCGACCGAATGATTGAGGGGCGTTAACACGAGTGGGAGTTTCAGGTTGTGATTAATTACTAGCAGAATTGCTAGTATTCTTAATTGTATTTTTGTGATTAGATAAGTTTGTACTGATTTCATGCGGGCTGTTTTGTTAATGCGCTCTTGAATAACAAGTGCTGAAGAGCACCTATTTATAATTTTGGAGAATGTGTATGAACGCTGAAGCTAATTTGCCTCCTTTGGAGTATCAAATCAATTATATAACCTGGACTACTTTTCAGGTGGAAGCGACGACGCCTGCGCTTGAATATATGCTTACTGAAAATACCCCTGCTGGTCCAGTTGAGCGGTATAGAGGGAGGAGTGGAAGAGTTACCTTAGATAACTTGACGAAAAATACGAACTACAGTTTTACGTTCGTTGGGTTCTTTCCGCCGCATGGAATCACGGACCCAGCCTTGATCGAGATTACAACCCCCGACAGAATGCAACCCAAGCCTCCAAGCTTCTTCGAGCCCTTCAATCAGACTCTCGATCAGGTTTCCTTTTTTTGGAGTCCCGGTGAAGTTGAAGGTGGTGAGCCTCGTTATGAGATACGCCGAGATACGAGTTTACTCGATACCCCAAAAACACCTCCCTACACCGATACCACTCCAGAACAGGGGCGGGACCACTCCTACTGCATTCGTACCTTTGATGATGGATTAAATTTCTCAAAGCCTGTTTGTGTCAATGTCTACTTCGAGGATCTTACCGCGCCCACCAAGCCTACAGGGTTAAGAACCTCAAATTTGGGCTTGCAGTTGAGCTGGGAGGAGTCATTTGACAGTTCTGGGGATATTACTTATATCGTCGATAAAGGTGTCGGTAATGTATTGGGGCACACGAAACAACTGGAATTTGCCATTACCAGGCTGGAACCGGGGGTGCGATACGAGTTTGGTGTGACAGCGATCGATAATTCCGACAACAAGTCAGATCGAGAAGTCATTCATTATCCCGCAATCGGTGTTTCTCTTAAGGATAAGCGGGGGGTGTAATGAATCCTGTGTAAACGGGGGTGGCTGGTAATCCTGCAAAAGCCTGTCTTCGAACTGGATACTGAACCTGTTCAAGGCTCCCGCCCAGTCCCTGATTGGCATTGTCCACTTCTTACTGATGTTGTTCAGCGCCAGATAAAGAGCTTCATTACCGCATCGTCAGTCGGGAATGAGGCTCTGCTTTTGGTGACCTTGCGCAGGCTCATGTTGATCGACTCGATGACGCAGGCGGTGATGGCTCCTTTCTAAATAGCATCGGAGTTCCATCCATGTTCAAGGTCACATCCAATCCGTCGGACACTGATCCGGCATCCCCCTACGAAGCGCTCGATTCAAAAAAACCACGAAGTCGCCGAACGCGCCCTCGACGATCACCTGAAGCCGGACATCCCCATCATGGACACTCCGCGCACACCCGACACCATAATCATCGTCAACCCAGAGCTCGATACCGAAACCCTGCTGGCCCATGCTTGTGAGTCGCTGGCGTCGGCCAATGTCATGACCCTGGATCTGGCGGATCGCGCGCAGGGGACGAGTCGCAAATCCTTGCTGGGCATTGCGCAGGTCATCATGTCAGGTGAGCTGGCTGTGAACGGGCGTTGGATCGACTCGACTCAACTGAGTAGCCACGTTTTTTGGGCGAGGGGGGGCTTTCGCGCCCTTCGGCTGCGAAGTCGTTGTAAAGCACCACTGGGGTAGAAGACTATTCTTACGCCAATGGTGTTCTACAAAAAACTTTTCCCCTTTTCCCCTGCCGTTTTTTCGTTCAGTGATCCGCTTCTCCCTTGATGGCCAAAACGCTGCAGGGCACCTGATACAGAACATGCTCCGTGGTACTGCCAATCAGCTTGTCCACCCCTTTGTGATGGGTATTTCCCATTACGAAGACATCCGCTCGAGTATGAGTGGCAAAGTCGGCCATCGCTTTCGTTGGCGGCCCAGCAATGAAATGTTGTCGCTCAGGTGGCACGCCGTGGCGTCCGGCCAAGGCAACGAAGCACTTTTCAAGTGACCGGCGCACGTCGTTGGCGAAGCCTGGCATCGTCACGGCGCCAGCACCTGCATCAGAGAAATGTGTGTGGGTTAGTTCATAGGCATACAACATGTGCAATTCAGCTTCGCATTGCGCGGCCATTTCGCTCGCCGCCTGAATGATACTGTCGTTGATTGCGCTGATCTGACCCTCAGGATGCGATGGATCAACCGCCGCCACTATTACTCGAGGAAGCGGACACCTGACTTCGCTGACCAGATGTACAGCGCTCGGACATTCGCGTAACAACTGCCAATCCAAAGGCGTGATGAATACACGTTTGAGCGCTGATTCATGGTGTACGTCCTTGATAATCAGGTCAGGCTGCATTTCAGCCACATGCCCAAGGATTTCTTGCAGCGGGTCACGGGTCAATGCAACTTCGGTGGTCACAGTGATGCCCTTCCTGCGCATGAGTTCGGCCTCATCCGTCAGCCACTGCAGGTTCTCCTGCCGGCAACTCTCACGAAGCTGTTCACTGTTGCTCATTAACCGCATAAGGTCGAAGTCTTCGATGAACACCGCAATATGCAGCGCTGCGCCTGTAGCGTCGGCCAATGCGATTGCCCGCTCCATCGCCGGCGAGTGACGCATGGTGGGACCTGCGATCAGAAAGAGTCGTTGATACTGCCTCATATGACACCTCCAACGTTCCGGGTTATCCGCTAGCGCCCCCAGCACTCTCGCTTGTCCCACCATTGGCGATCTTTTATCGCCTCAACTACCTGGATCGACACTATCAATATACGCCAGCATCACCGGCTTACCAGTTGCCAAGACTGTCGAAGGGTGTAGCAGACCTTTCCATCACGATCGAGCAAGAGACGAGACTGCTGGAAGCGCGCGCCACGCCACCCGTCTTGACCACGGAGCATAACCAATGCGGTTGCTGGTAGTTCAGCACCTGAATCAATACTTCGTAAAAAACGAACTATTCGCAACGAATAAACGATTTTTGTTGTGGTAACAGGCTCGCTAGCATGACTCCTCCAGCCTATTGTTGCTTCATGCGGAGACAGTAGATGACGGCCATCAGCGTCGGCCAACCCTGGATGTGGGCCGCCTTTATCGTGTTCGTCCTTGCCATGCTGGCGCTCGATCTGTTCGTCTTCGGCGGGCGCAAGGCGCATCGTGTTTCGGTCCGCGAAGCGCTGGCCTGGGTCATCGCCTGGGTCAGCCTGGCACTGGTCTTCGCCGCTCTGCTCTGGTGGTATCTGCACAGCCATGTCGGTGCCGAAGTGGCCCAGCGTACAACGCTCGAATTTCTCACCGGCTACCTGATTGAACAGTCGCTGTCGATCGACAACATGTTCGTTTTCGTCATGATCTTCGGCTACTTCGCCGTGCCGCCAGAGTTGCAGCGCCGTGTCTTGCTCTATGGCGTGCTCGGGGCCATCGTCATGCGCGCCGGTATGATTTTCGCCGGCGTCTGGCTGGTGCAGGAGTTTGCCTGGCTACTCTATGTCTTTGGTGCTTTCCTCGTCATCACCGGCATCAAGATGCTGATCTTCGCCAACCAGCAGCCAGACCTCGAAAAGAACCCTTTGCTGCGCTGGCTGCGCAGCCATCTTCGCATCACCGACGGCTTTCACGGCGAGCACTTCTTCGTGCGCCAGAACGGCCTGCGCTGGGCGACGCCGATGTTCCTGGTGCTGGTACTGATCGAGGCCAGCGACCTGGTGTTTGCGGTGGATAGCATCCCGGCTATCTTCGCCGTCACCACGGACCCGTTCATCGTGTTCACCTCCAACATCTTCGCCATCATGGGCCTGCGCGCACTGTATTTTCTGCTTGCCGACATGGCCGACCGCTTTCACTTGCTCAAATATGGCCTGGCCATCGTACTGGTGTTCATCGGCGGCAAGATGCTGGTCGCGCCGTGGTGGCACGTGCCGATCCAATGGTCGCTGACCACAGTCGGCGGCATCATCTTGGTTTCCGTCCTGTTGAGCCTGACTTTAACGAAGAGCAAAACACGGGTTACGGGAGAACAACGATAGCATCACAAACCCTTACTGAGCTTTGGGGCGCGCTACCAAGCTGTGAAACTTTCAATCTGTTGATGAGGCGGCAGAAATGTAGGAGGTTTCCCTCAATACGCGCCGAATTCGCCCATCTTTTACCGTCCCCAATCAAGCCCTTCACGTGATCTAGACGCACAGGCGCCACCTGAATTTATGCAGTCACTTTTTTCATGTGTGCTGTTAAATTATGGCGGGTGTGTGCGGGGCACTTTCGGGTGCGCCGGGTTCCTGGATCCCCGGTCTTCCACACCTGCGCGCACGTCGACCCGCCCAGCAGTGTATGAAGGCACGGGCGGCAACCGGAAGTGAGTGGTAATAAACAGACGGACGTCCCTGAGTGACGTCCTTTTTAGTTGAGACCCCAGCAATACTGAAAGGGCAGTGCGCTTGTCAGCAGTTTCAGCGAATACAGTTCAGGTTTGCTGCATGACGACTGATTCGTCCCGAATCTCAGAACGGCCTTCTTGATCCCACGATCAAGCCTCAACGCTGGGCAAACGTATCCCCCCGACTCCCCGACACCTTCCGGCAATGCACCAACGCATCCCTAATCATGAAGTTCACCAACGTCGGTGACACCCCCAACTCCTTGGCAATGTCCTTCTGCGGCACGCCATGCAAGCGGTACATCTCAAAGGCATAACGCGTGCGGCTCGGCAGTTCGGTCAGGGCGTCGGCGATGTTTTCCAGGGTGGAGAAGTTGATGTGCGAGGTTTCCGGGGAGGCGCCCTGGATGACCACGTTGAGGCCTTCTTCTTCAGGGCCGGAGTATTTCTGTTCCAGGGCCTGCTTGCGGTAGTGGTCGATGGCCAGGTTGCGCACGATCTGGAACAGGTAGCTGAGCTGCGCCTTGAAGGAGGAGGTGATGTTCGGCGCCGATTGCAGGCGGAAGAAAGCATCTTGCACCACATCTTCGGCGCGCGAGCGGCAGCCGGTGATGCGGGCTGCAATCTTGACCAGTATCAGTCGATTGTCGACGAAGGCTTGAAGTAGCGGCGAATCGCACCTGCTTGTGGACGCTTGTTCCGTCATTGGAAATCACCTTGCTGCCAATAGGTTAGTGGGACGACAAGAAGGCCGGGGCCGCCCTACACATCGAGCGACAAATTATGTTGAATGATAATGATTGTCAATTGAGAAAGAGAAGTAATGCGCATTGAAGGTGCAGAGTGAGAACTGCGACACGCTGTCGTGCCACGACCCGGTTGGCGCTCATGCCTGGCGACTAATTATTTCCAGGCGCCATCCGTTCTCAAGGAAGAAATTGCACAGCGCAACCCTCATCACCCCGTAGGAACGAGCTCGCTCGCGATGGTCGTCAATGATGACGATGGGCGCCTGACACCCCGCGGCGTTCTCCGGATTTTCGCGAGCAGGCTCGCTCCTACCAAGCCGAATTCAGGCAGGAAACCTCATGACCGACGCGTTCGAAATCCCCAGCACACTGGTCCAAGCCCTCCAGCGCCGCGCGGCCCTGACGCCGGATCGGGTGGCCTTGCGTTTTCTTGCCGAAACCCGGGACCAGGCTGTGGTGCTCAGTTATCGCGAGCTGGATCAGCGGGCGCGGACGATTGCCGGCGCGTTGCAGGCCGAGGCCGGCTTTGGCGAGCGCGCGGTGTTGTTGTTTCCCAGCGGGCCGGATTACGTCGCGGCATTCTTCGGTTGCCTGTACGCCGGGGTGATCGCGGTGCCGGCCTATCCGCCGGAGTCGGCGCGTCGGCATCATCAGGAGCGGCTGCTGTCGATCATCGGCGATGCCGAGCCGCGCCTGTTGCTGACCAGTGCCGGCCTGCGCGATTCGCTGCTGCAAATCGAAGGGGCGCCGCCGCTGTTGTGTGTCGATACCCTCGACAGCGCCCACGCCGAACGCTGGGTCGCGCCAGCCCTGGTAGACGCTGACATCGCCTTCCTGCAATACACCTCTGGTTCCACCGCATTGCCCAAGGGCGTGCAGGTCAGCCACGGCAACCTGGTGGCCAACGAATTGCTGATCCGCCACGGTTTCGGTATCGACCTGAACCCCGACGACGTGATCGTCAGCTGGTTGCCGCTGTATCACGACATGGGCCTGATCGGCGGCCTGTTGCAGCCGATTTTCAGTGGCGTGCCGTGCGTGTTGATGTCGCCGGCGTACTTCCTCGGCCGGCCGCTGCGCTGGCTGGAAGCGATCAGTGAATACGGCGGCACCATTAGTGGCGGGCCGGATTTTGCCTATCGCCTGTGCAGTGAACGAGTCAGTGAGTCGGCCCTGGAACGCCTCGACTTGAGCGGCTGGCGCGTGGCCTATTCCGGGTCGGAACCGATTCGCCTCGACACCCTGGAACGTTTCGCCGAGAAGTTCGCCAGCTGCGGTTTCAGCGAAGACAGTTTCATGGCCTCCTACGGTCTGGCGGAAGCCACGCTGTTCGTCGCCGGTACTCCGCGCGGCCAAGGCATCGGCAATTTGCGAGTGGACGACCGGGCCCTGGCGCAAAACCGTGCCGAAGCCGGCGAGGGCAGCGCGATCATGAGCTGCGGCGTCAGCCAGCCGGATCACACGGTGTTGATCATGGATCCGGCATCGCTCAACGAACTGGCTGACAACGCGGTCGGCGAAGTCTGGGCCAGCGGCCCGAGCATCGCCCACGGTTACTGGCGCAACCCCGAAGCCTCGGCCAAGACCTTCGTCCAGCACGCAGGTAAAAAATGGCTGCGCACCGGTGACCTGGGTTTCACGCGCGACGGTGAGCTGTTCATCACCGGGCGCCTGAAAGACATGCTGATCGTGCGCGGGCACAACCTTTATCCACAAGACATCGAACAGACCGTCGAGCGTGAAGTGGAAGTGGTGCGCAAGGGGCGCGTCGCCGCCTTTGCGGTCAATATCGATGGCCAGGAAGGCATCGGCATCGCTGCGGAGATCAGCCGCAGTGTGCAAAAAATCCTCCCGCCCGAGGCCTTGACCAAGGCTATCCGCCAGGCCGTGGCCGAGGCGTACCAGGAAGCGCCGAGCGTGGTGGTGCTGCTCAATCCGGGCGCCTTGCCCAAGACTTCCAGCGGCAAACTGCAACGCTCGGCGTGCCGCAATCGCCTGGCCGAAGGCAGCCTCGACAGTTATGCGCTGTTCCCTTCGGCGGTCACAGAAAGCACAGGCAACGTTGAGTCCGCCTGTGAGTTGCAAAGCCTGATCGGCCAGATCTGGTGCGAGCAATTGCAGGTCCAGCAGGTCGCTGCCGACGATCACTTCTTCCTGCTGGGCGGCAACTCCATCGCGGCCACGCAAGTGGTGGCGCGTCTGCGGGAACAACTTGGCCTGGAGCTGAACCTGCGCCTGCTGTTCGAAGCGCCGACCCTTGGTGCCTTCGCCGACGCGGTGGCGCGGCAACAGCAGGACGGTGGCCTCGCCCAAGGCGCGATCAGCGCGCTGTCGCGTAGCGAGGCCATGCCGCAATCCCTGGCGCAGAATCGCCTGTGGATCACCTGGCAGCTCGACCCGCAGAGCAGCGCCTACAACATTCCCGGTGCCTTGCGCCTGCGCGGCGAACTGGACGAAGACGCCCTGCGCGGCAGTTTCCAGCAGTTGATCGAGCGCCACGAATCCCTGCGCACGCGTTTCTTCGAGCGTGACGGGGTGGCGCTGCAGCAGGTCGTTACGGCCGCTGAATTCAATCTGCAACGCATCGATATCAGCGATCTGCCGCTGGCCGAGCGTGAAGCCAAGGCTCGGCAAATCCGCGAGGACGAAGCGCGCACTCAGTTCGACCTGGAGAAGGGGCCGTTGCTCTGGGTAACGCTGGTGCGCCTCGACGACGAAGATCACCAACTGCTGGTGACGCTGCATCACATCATCGCTGACGGCTGGTCGATGAATGTGTTGATCGACGAATTTTCCCGGCTGTACGCGGCGGCTGCCCAAGGACAACAAGCCACGCTCGCGCCACTGCCGACCCAGTACGCCGACTACGGCAGTTGGCAGCGCCAATGGCTGGCGCAAGGGGAGGGCGAGCGCCAACTGGCTTATTGGAAGGCGCAGTTGGGCGATGAGCATCCAACCCTGAACCTGGCCACCGACCACCCGCGCTCGGCGCAACAGCTGCACAGCGCCGCCCGCCATACCGTGCGCCTGGGGGCGGACTTGAGCGATGCCATTCGCCAGACCGCCCAGGCCCATCAAGCCACGCCGTACATGCTCTTGCTGGCCGCGTTTCAGAGCCTGTTGCATCGCTACAGCGGGCAGCGCGACATCCGCATCGGCGTGCCGAATGCCAACCGCCCACGCCTGGAAACCCAAGGCCTGATCGGCTTCTTCATCAATACCCAGGTGCTGCGCGCCGAGGTGGATTCGCGCCTGCCATTCGTTGAGTTGTTGGCACAAACCCGACAGGCTGCCTTGGGGGCGCAGGCGCATCAGGATCTGCCGTTCGAGCAACTGCTCGAGGCCTTCCCCCAGGCGCGCGAACAGGGCCTGTTCCAGGTCATGTTCAACCACCAGCAACGGGATCTCAGCGCCTTGAAACGCCTACCCGGGCTGCTTGCCGAGGAACTGCCGTGGCACAGTCGCGAGGCCAAGTTCGACCTGCAGTTGCACAGCGAAGAAGATCGCAACGGGCGCCTGAGCCTGTCCTTCGACTACGCCAGCGAGCTGTTCGATGCCGCGACCATCGAACGCCTGGCCGAGCACTACAGCCGCCTGTTGCGCGCCATTAGTGAACAACCTGAAACCGCCATCGGTGATCTGCCACTGCTGACCGGAACTGAAATCAATCAGCAAGCCGAATGGGCCGTGGCTCCGTGCCCACCCGCCAGCCAGTGGCTGCCGGAACTGCTCAACCAACAAGCCCGTCAGACACCGGAACGCACCGCGCTGCTGTGGGACGGTGGCAGCCTCGATTTCGCCGAACTGCACACCCAGGCCAATCGTCTGGCCCACTACCTGCGCGACAAAGGCGTCGGTCCGGATGTGTGCGTGGCCATTGCCGCCGAGCGCTCGCCGCAACTGTTGATCGGACTGCTGGCGATCATCAAGGCCGGTGGCGCCTACGTGCCACTCGATCCGGATTACCCCGCCGAACGGCTGGCCTACATGCTCAGCGACAGCGGCGTCGAGTTGCTGCTGACGCACACTCAATTGCTCGAGCGCTTGCCAGCGACCGACGGCGTCAGCGTGATCGCGATGGACGCCCTGCACCTGGAAAACTGGCCAAGCCACACGCCGGGCCTGCACCTGCACGGCGACAACCTGGCCTACGTGATCTACACCTCCGGCTCGACCGGGCAACCGAAAGGCGTCGGCAACACCCACGCGGCCCTCGCCGAACGTTTGCAATGGATGCAGGACACCTATCGCCTGAATGAAACCGATGTGCTGATGCAAAAAGCGCCGATCAGTTTCGACGTGTCGGTGTGGGAGTGCTTCTGGCCACTGATTACTGGGGCCCGGCTGCTGCTGGCCGGGCCGGGTGAACACCGCGATCCGCAGCGCATCGCGCAGCTGGTTCAAGCCTACGGCGTGACCACGCTGCACTTCGTGCCGCCGCTGCTGGCGTTGTTCATCGACGAACCGCTCAGCGCCGAATGCACCAGCCTGCGTCGGTTGTTCTCCGGTGGCGAAGCGCTGCCCGCCGACCTGCGCAATCGGGTGCTGGAGCGACTGCCGGCCGTGCAATTGCACAACCGCTACGGCCCGACCGAAACCGCGATCAACGTGACCCATTGGCATTGCTCCAGCGCCGATGGCGATCGCTCGCCGATTGGCCGGCCGCTGGGCAACGTGATCTGCCGCGTACTCGACCCTGATCTGAATCCCCTGCCGGCCGGCGTGCCGGGTGAACTGTGCATCAGCGGCATCGGCCTGGCCCGCGGTTATCTGGGCCGTCCGGGCCTGACCGCCGAGCGTTTTGTCGTCGATCCACTGGGCGAGCAGGGCGCGCGTCTGTACCGCACCGGTGACCGTGCGCGCTGGACTACCGATGGGGTGATCGAATACCTCGGACGTCTCGATCAGCAGGTCAAGCTGCGCGGCTTCCGTGTCGAGCCGGAAGAAATCGAAGCGCGGTTGTTGGCGCAAGAAGGTGTCGCCCAGGCGGTGGTGCTGGTGCGCGAAACGTCCGCCGGCGGCCAGTTGATCGGTTACTACACCGCCGACTCTACTGAATCCGAAGAAGCCCAAAGCACCCGCCTGAAAAACGTGCTGGCGGCGGAACTGCCGGAATACATGGTCCCGTCACAGCTGATGCGCCTGGACGAGATGCCCCTCAGCCCGAGCGGTAAACTCGACCGTCGTGCCTTGCCGGAACCGCAGTGGCAGGTGCGCGAACACGTCGAACCGGTGACCGAACTGCAACGGCAAATCGCCGACATCTGGCGTGCAGTACTGGGCCTGGGGCAAGTCGGCCTGGGCGATGACTTCTTCGCCCTTGGCGGCCATTCGCTGCTGGCCACGCAAATCATCTCCCGCACGCGTCAGGCCTGCGACGTCGAGTTGCCTTTGCGCGCCCTGTTCGAAAACAGCGGGCTGGGCGCCTTTGCCGAACAGGTGCGCCTGATCCAGGCCAGCGGTCGTACCAACGAACAGCCGCCAATCGCCCAGGTCGACCGAAGCCAAGCGGTGCCGTTGTCCTATTCCCAACAGCGCATGTGGTTCCTCTGGCAGATGGAACCGGACAGCCCGGCCTACAACGTCGGTGGCATGGCGCGCCTGCGCGGGGTGCTCGATGTCGAGCGTTTCGAGGCCGCGTTGCAGGCGCTGATCATGCGTCACGAAACCCTGCGCACCACTTTCCCCAGTGTCGATGGCGTCGCGCGCCAACAGGTGCATGCCTCAACCTCAGTGCGCATCGACTGCAAGGACTTCACCGCGCTGGATGCCGATGGCCGTGAGTGGCAAGTCCAGCAACTGGCCGACGATGAGGCGCACAAACCCTTCGATCTGGAAACCGGCCCGCTGCTGCGCGCCTGCCTGGTCAAGACAGCCGAACAGGAGCACTACCTGGTGCTGACCCTGCACCACATCGTCACCGAAGGCTGGGCGATGGACATCTTTGCCCGGGAACTCAGTGTGCTCTACGAAGCCTTCGTCGAGGAACGCGAATCACCGCTGGCGCCGTTGCCGGTGCAGTACCTGGATTACAGCGTCTGGCAGCGGCAATGGCTGGAGTCCGGTGAACGCCAGCGCCAGCTCGACTACTGGACGGCGCAACTGGGCCGCGAGCATCCGCTGCTGGAATTGCCGGCCGACCGTCCGCGTCCTCCGGTACAAAGCCACCAGGGCGAGTTGTACCGTTTCGACCTGAGCGACGATCTGGCGGCACGGGTGCGTGCCTTCAATGCGCAAAACGGCTTGACCCTGTTCATGACCATGACCGCCGCCCTGGCCACGCTGCTGTATCGCTATAGCGGCCAGACCGACCTGCGCATCGGCGCGCCGGTGGCCAACCGCATTCGCCCGGAAAGCGAAGGGCTGATCGGCGCGTTCCTCAACACCCAGGTGCTGCGTTGCCAGCTCGATGGGCAGATGTCCGTCGGCGAGTTGTTCGAGCAGGTTCGCCACACCGTGATCGAGGGCCAGTCCCATCAGGACCTGCCATTCGATCATCTGGTGGAAGCCTTGCAGCCACCGCGCAGCGCCGCCTACAACCCGCTGTTCCAGGTAATGTGCAACGTGCAGCGCTGGGAATTCCAGCAGAGCCGCAGCCTGGCTGGCATGACCGTACAATACCTGGCCAACGATGCCCGCGCGACCAAGTTCGACCTCAACCTGGAAGTCACCGACCTCGACCATCGCCTCGGTTGCTGCCTGACCTACAGCACCGACCTGTTCGACGAGCCGCGCATTGCGCGCATGGCCGCCCATTGGCGCAACCTGCTGGAGGCGCTGATTGCCGATCCGCAGCAGCGCCTCAGTGAGTTGCCGTTGCTCGAAGCCGGCGAGCAACAACAGTTGCTCGACAGCCTGGGCGTCGAGCCGGGCGCGCATCGACTCGACCAGTGCATCCATCAGCTGTTCAGCGAACAGGCCCGGGCGCGTCCCGATGCGCCGGCCCTGACGTTTGCCGGGCACACCCTGAGCTACGCCGAACTCGACAGCCGCGCCAATCGCCTGGCCTGGATGCTGCGCGAGCGCGGCGTGGGCCCGCAGGTGCGGGTGGGCCTGGCGCTGGAGCGTTCGCTGGAGATGGTCATCGGCCTGCTGGCGATCCTCAAGGCCGGCGGCGCCTACGTGCCGCTGGACCCGGAATACCCGCTGGATCGCTTGCTCTACATGATCGAAGACAGCGGCGTCGGTTTGCTGCTCAGTGACGCGGCGATGTTCCAGGCCCTTGGCGATTTGCCCGCGGGCGTCGGCCGCTGGTGCCTGGAGGAAGACTCTGCGGCGCTTGCCAATTATCCCGTCTGCGAACTGCCTGACAGCAGCCTGCCGCAACATCAGGCTTACTTGATCTACACCTCGGGTTCCACCGGTAAACCCAAAGGCGTGGTGGTGTCCCACGGCGAAATCGCCATGCATTGCCGCGCGGTGATCGAGCGTTTCGGCATGCGCCCGGACGACTGCGAGTTGCACTTCTATTCGATCAACTTCGACGCCGCCTCCGAGCGCTTGTTGGCGCCGCTGCTGAGCGGTGCACAGGTTGTGCTGCGTGCCCAGGGCCAGTGGGACGCGCAAGAGATCTGCGAACTGATCCGTCGCCACCATATCAATATCCTCGGTTTCACCCCGAGCTACGGCAGCCAGTTGGCGCAGTGGCTGGCAACGCAGAACGCAACCTTGCCGGTGCGCATGATTATCACCGGTGGCGAAGCGCTGACCGGCGAACACCTGGCGCGGATTCGTGCGGCGTTCAAGCCGAGCCTGTTCTTCAATGCCTACGGCCCGACGGAAACCGTGGTCATGCCGCTGGCCAGCCTGGCCCCCGAAGCATTGGAAGAAGGCGCCGGCAGCGTACCGATCGGCAGCGTGATCGGCGACCGCGTGGCGTACATTCTCGATGCCGACCTGGCGTTGCTGCCACAGGGTGCGACCGGCGAGTTGTACGTCGGTGGTGCCGGCCTGGCCCAGGGTTATCACCAACGTCCAGGCATGACCGCGGAGCGCTTCGTTGCCGATCCGTTTGCCGGCGACGGCGGGCGTATCTACCGTACCGGTGACCTGGTGCGCCAGCGCGCCGATGGCCTGGTGGAATACCTCGGGCGAATCGACCATCAAGTGAAAATTCGCGGTTTCCGCATTGAACTGGGCGAGATCGAAAGCCGTTTGCTGGAACATCCATCGGTACGTGAAGCGGTGGTGTTGGCGCTCGATGCACCGAGCGGCAAACAACTGGTTGGCTATCTGGTATCCGACGTCGCCGAACAGGACGAGTCGCATCAAGCCGCACTGCGTGAATCACTCAAGTCGCACCTCAAGTCCCAGCTGCCGGATTACATGGTGCCCACGCACCTGATCCTGATGGCGAGCATGCCGCTGACCGCCAACGGCAAACTCGACCGTCGCGCACTGCCTGCACCAGACACGGAGCTTAATCGCCAGCACTATGTGGCACCCAGCAACGCGCTGGAGCTGACGTTGGCGCAGATCTGGTGCGAAGTGCTGAACATCAAACAGGTCGGGCGCAACGATAACTTCTTTGAGCTTGGTGGCGACTCGATCCTGTCGATCCAGGTGGTCAGCCGCGCGCGCCAGCAGGGCATTTACTTCAGCCCCCGCGACCTGTTCCAGCACCAGACCGTGCAGACCCTTGCCGCCGTGGCGACCCGCACCGGGCAGGTCACCGCCGAGCAAGGCTTGCTCAGCGGCGAGTCGCGCCTGACGCCGATCCAGCACTGGTTCTTCGACACCGCCATTGCCCAGCGCCAACACTGGAACCAGGCGTTGCTGCTGCAACCGAGCGAGGCCCTGGAACCCCATCGCCTGGAGCAAGCTTTGCTGGCGGTGATTGAACAGCACGATGCGTTGCGCTTGCGCTTCCGCCAGGTGGGCGGTCAGTGGCAAGCCCGGCACCAGGCGATGTCCGATGTGCCGGTGCTGTGGCAAGTGCGCGTCGCGTCCATGGACCAATGCGCCGCCCTGTTCGCCGACGCCCAGCGCAGCCTCGATCTCGAAGAGGGGCCGTTGCTGCGGGTGTTGCTGGTCGACGGTCCCGAAGGTCAGCAGCGCTTGTTCATCGCGATTCACCACCTGGTAACCGACGGCGTTTCATGGCGCGTGCTGCTGGAAGATCTGCAGAGCGTCTATCGCCAACTTGACGCACAACAGCCGGTGCAAATGCCGGCCAAGACCAGTGCCTTCAAGGACTGGGCCGCCCGCTTGCAGGCCTATGCCGGCAGCGAATCCCTGCGTGAAGAACTGGGCTGGTGGCAGGCGCAATTGGCCGGGCCGAGCGCCGAGTTGCCCTGCGATCGACCGCAGGGTGGTCGCCAGCATCGCCATGCGCAAACCGTCAGCGTGCGCCTCGACAGCGAGCGCACCCGGCAATTACTGCAACAGGCGCCGAGTGCATATCGCACCCAGGTCAACGACCTGCTGCTGACTGCATTGGCCCGTGTGTTGTGCCGATGGAGCGGTCACGCGTCGGCGCTGATTCAACTTGAAGGCCATGGTCGCGAGGCGCTGTTCGACGACATCGACCTGACCCGCACCGTCGGCTGGTTCACCAGCGCCTACCCGCTGCGCCTGACACCCGCGAACATCGAGGAGGTGGCCGGGCAGGGCGCCTCGATCAAGGTGATCAAGGAGCAATTGCGCGCCGTACCGCACAAAGGGCTGGGCTATGGCGTGCTGCGTTATCTGGCCGATGAGCCTACCCGCCAGCGCATGGCCGAGCTGCCGGCGGCGCCGATTACCTTCAACTACCTGGGTCAGTTCGACCAGAGCTTTGCGGCCGATGCACTGTTCCATCCGCTGGATGAAGCGGTTGGCGCGGCCTTTGATGCGCAGGCGCCGCTGCCGAATGAATTGAGCGTCGACAGTCAGGTCTACGGCGGCGAACTGGTGCTGCGCTGGACCTTCAGCGCCGAACGCTATGCGCCCCAGACCATCAGCGAATTGGCCAATGCTTACTTGTGTGAGTTGAGCAGCCTGATCGAGCACTGCCTGCGCGATGACGCGGGCGGCCTGACGCCGTCAGACTTCCCGCTGGCGAAACTAAACCAGGCGCAACTGGATGCACTGCCGATTTCTGCAGCGCTGATCGAAGACGTCTACCCGCTGACGCCCATGCAGGAAGGCATGCTGCTGCACACCCTGTTGGAACCGGGCACGGGCCTGTACTACATGCAGGATCGCTACCGCATCGACAGCGAGCTCGATGCGCAGCGTTTCGTCCAGGCCTGGCAGGCGGTTATCGCCCGCCACGAAGCCTTGCGCGCCTCGTTCTGCTGGAACGTCGGCGAAGGCATGCTGCAGGTTATCCACAAACCGGGCAGCACGCCGATCGAATATCTGGACTGGAGCAAGATCGCCGCCGCCGAGCAGGAGCCGAAGCTGCAAGCCCTGCTCAAGTCCGAGCGCGAGGCCGGGTTCGACCTGCTCAACCAGGCACCGTTCCACTTGCGCCTGATCCGGGTGGGTGCGGCACGTTACTGGTTCATGATGAGCAACCACCACATCCTGATCGATGCCTGGTGCCGCTCCCTGCTGATGAACGACTTCTTCGAGATCTACACCGCCCTCGGCGAAGGCCGGGAAGCGCAGTTGGCCGTAGCGCCGCGTTACCGCGACTACATCGCCTGGCTGCAACACCAGAGCCTGGCCCAAGCGCGGCAATGGTGGAAAACCAACCTGCAAGGGTTCGAACGGACCACGCCGATCCCGAGCGACCGGCCGTTCCTGCGCGAACATGCCGGCGACAGCGGCGGCATGATCGTCGGCGACCGCTACACCCGCCTTGATGCCCGTGACGGTGCACGGCTGCGTGAACTGGCCCAGGCGCATCAGCTGACCATCAACACCTTTACCCAGGCGGCATGGGCCCTGGTATTGCTCAGGCTGAGTGGTGATCGCGACGTGCTGTTCGGGGTCACGGTGGCTGGACGTCCGGTCGAGATGCCAGAGATGCAACGCACCGTCGGCCTGTTCATCAACAGCATCGCACTGCGGGTGAAAATCCCTGACGACCATCAGCGTTGCAGTGTGCGCCAATGGCTGAGCGCTTTACTCGACAGCAACATGCAACTGCGTGAGTACGAGTACCTGCCGCTGGTGAGCATTCAGGAAAACAGCGAACTGCCCAAGGGCCAGCCGCTGTTCGACAGCCTGTTCGTATTCGAAAACGCCCCGGTGGAAGTCTCGGTGCTCGACCGTGCGCAAAGCCTGAATGCGACGTCGGATTCGGGCCGCACCCACACAAATTTCCCGCTGACGGCAGTGTGCTATCCGGGTGATGACCTGGGCTTGCACCTGTCCTATGACCAGCGTTATTTCGATGAGTCCACGGTCGAGCGCATGCTTGGCGAGTTCAAGCGCCTGTTGCTGGCGTTGGTCGAAGGTTTCCATGGTGACATGGCGGACCTGCCGTTGCTGGGCACTGAGGAACATGAATTCCTGATCCACGGCTGCAACCAGAGCGAACATGCATACCCCCTGGAGCAGAGCTACGTTGCCTTGTTTGAAGCGCAAGTGGCTGCCCACCCGCTGCGTATTGCCGCCAGTTGTCTGGATCAGCACTACAACTATCTGGAACTGAACCAGCGCAGTAACCGCCTCGGCCATGCACTGGTTGCCGCTGGCGTCGGGCTGGATCAACCGGTGGCGCTGTTGGCCGAACGCAGCCTCGATTTGCTCGGCATGATCATTGGCAGTTTCAAGGCGGGGGCGGGTTATCTGCCGCTGGATCCGGGGCTACCGGGCCAGCGCTTGAGTCGCATCATCGACCTGAGTCGCACGCCGTTGCTAGTGTGCACTCGAGCCTGTCACGCGCAAGCACTGGCGTTGCTGGATGAATTCGGTTGCGCCAGTCGGCCTCGGTTGCTGGTCTGGGAAGAGGTACAGGCGAGCCATGTATCGGTGGCCAATCCGGGCATCCACAGCGGGCCGGATAACCTGGCCTACGTGATCTACACCTCCGGCTCCACCGGTTTGCCCAAGGGCGTGATGGTCGAGCAGCGCGGCATGCTCAACAACCAGTTGAGCAAGGTACCGTACCTGAGCCTCGGCGAGGCTGACGTGATTGCCCAGACCGCTTCGCAAAGCTTCGATATTTCCGTGTGGCAGTTCCTCGCCGCGCCGTTGTTCGGCGCGCGGGTGGACATCGTGCCGAACAGCATTGCCCACGATCCGCAGGGTTTGCTGGCGCATGTTTCGGCGCAAGGCATCACGGTGCTGGAGAGCGTGCCGTCGCTGATCCAGGGCATGCTCGCCCAGGAACGCATGCGCCTCGATGGCCTGCGCTGGATGTTGCCGACGGGGGAGGCGATGCCGCCGGAACTGGCGCATCAATGGCTGCTGCGTTACCCGGAGATCGGGCTGGTGAATGCCTATGGCCCGGCGGAATGCTCGGATGACGTGGCGTTCTTTCGCGTCGACATGGCCTCCACCCGCGGCAGCTATTTGCCGATCGGTACGCCGACCGACAATAACCGCCTGTACCTGCTCGATGGTGCGCTGCAGCTGGTGCCGCTGGGTGCGGTGGGCGAGTTGTGCGTGGCGGGCACCGGGGTTGGGCGCGGCTACGTCAGCGATCCGCTGCGCACGGCCCAGGTGTTTGTGCCCAATGCGTTTGGTGCCCCAGGCGAGCGCCTGTATCGCACCGGCGACCTGGCCCGCCGTCGCAGTGACGGCATGCTGGAATACGTCGGGCGCATCGACCATCAGGTGAAGATCCGCGGCTACCGTATCGAACTGGGTGAAATCGAAGCGCGCCTGCATGAACAGCCGCAAATGCGCGACGCGGCAGTCGGCGTGCAGGAGGGGATCAATGGCAAGCATCTGGTGGGTTATCTGGTGGCGGCGGATTCAACGTTCGATCCTGCTCATTGCCTGGAGCAGATCAAGCAACGCCTGCGCGCCGAGCTGCCGGAATACATGGTGCCGCTGCACTGGTTGTGGCTCGACAAGCTGCCGCGCAACGCCAACGGCAAACTGGATCGCAAGGCCCTGCCGGCGCTGGAGATCGGCCTGTTGCAAAGCCAGGATTACCAGGCGCCGCGCAACGACCTGGAGCAGACGTTGGCGGCTATCTGGGCCGAGGTGCTGAAGGTCGGGAAAGTCGGCATCCGCGACAACTTCTTCGAGCTCGGCGGGCATTCGTTGCTGGCCACGCAGATCGCTTCGCGGGTGCAGAAAACCCTGCAGCGTGATGTGCCGCTGCGGGCGATGTTCGAGTGCACCACGGTGGAGGAGCTGGCCGAGTACATCGACGGGTTGGCGACAAGCGATATTACCGAGGAGAAGGTGGAGCGGTTGAATGATCTGATGGCTGAGCTGGAGGGGCTTTGATTCCGTGCTTCCTGGGCGGTTTTGCCTGAGGATCGTTTGCGTGAAAGTATCGTACTGATGGGGCGGGTTTTTTTTTGGCCGGGATGATCTGTTGCAGCGACTGGGTGAGTTGGATGCAGCGACCACGCTGGTGATCTGTGGCCATCAGGAAAAGCCGCAGCCTCATTTGGAGGCCCTTATAATGGCCTAACCATGGATGATCAGTTCAATCTTTCCGAGAAAACTACTGTCACCGTGTGTTTCGATGACTTTACCGCGCCCACTGATCCAGCCAATCTGTCAACTTCGCATCTTACTTTGATTCTAAAGTGGGATGAGTCTTTTGACAGTTCCCCTCCGATCGGTTTTCCTTTCAAACACCAACAGTAACTTTTTGACGCAGTTGGCTTGATGCGCTTCACCCAGTCCCGATGCCTGTGCATCGGGATTTTTTTTATTCGCAGTCCCCTTTTCCGTGGAGCACTGGCCAATCGGGTGGTAGTTGACGGGTTGATCTCAGGCTCAGAATTTTCTTCAAGCGTCAGTTGTGTCCCAGCCGCACTGCTATGTGCACATGCCATGATCTTTCTATTGTCCCAGGCACCGGTTCTCGTAGCTTGGGCCTGCTGTTCTTGAAACGTCGGATGACCGCTCCTGGCCGTAATCGTGCCAGGCTTGGGATCAGCTATACCATACGAAAATTCCTACCAGCAATATAGAGGTAGCTTACAGGTTGGTCCTTCAGGCGTCAGGATAAGTCCTACAAGAAGTACAGAAAAATCCGGCATACCGGTCCTTCAGAAAGCGCGAAGATGCGCCCCGTTGAATGCAGTGTTGCATTATAACCAACTTGATAAACAATCCGGTGTGGACTTTTGTCGCTTGGCTGAAGCTTGCACTATTATTTTGATGCTTAAAGGTGAAATTAATGTTCAAGAAAATTGCAATGTCTACTTCCGTGCTGGCTATGGCTTTTGCTTCTTCGGCCGCACTGGCTACTCCCCAAACTCATGATATTGAAGTGATTGCCGATATTCCAAGTGCTGACTTCTATGTTCAGCCTGTGTCAGTCGACACTGTAACACTGCCGCAGCGCTTTATTGTGGATGCTTCCGATCCGGCGGCTCCTGAAGTGAAAGATATGGTCCTTAAGTTCAAGGCAAAAAGTGCAGCTGGTGGTACGACCGGCCCTGCGATCATGGCAACCCTTAATGGCCCAACTAACATGGTTTCGGGCGCCAATACTATCGATCTGAATGTGAAATTCAACGGTGTAACATTGGTTGATGGTGCCCCGACGAGTGTCGTTGATGCTGATGCCGCGGTAAGTGAAATGAATGCGGATATGGAAGTTAGTGCAGTTAAACCAGGTGGCGGCTACCCTGAAGGTAACTATCGCGGCAACGTCAATGTTACATTTGATGCTCCATAATAGTTAAATAAATACTCCCAATCCATAAGCTATCTGTGTGGTCGACACGCTTCGTCGGCCGCATTCTAACTTGCACAAGCAAGCGCTAACTTGAGATAAACTTCCATGTTTTCGAAGACTCCTATCGCGGGAGCGCTTGCGCTAATTATTTGCGCGGGCGCGCTTGCCAGTGAAACCAAGCCAGCGGCCCAGTCCGTTAGTTTGCTTCAACAGGCTGAAGGCTTGCCTGCAGATTTTCATGAATTCTTTTTTGATGTTCCATTGGCAGTCCGGGTGGAAGTTGATCAACAGTTTCTAGGCGAAGCAATGATCCTGTTAAGCCGTGACGAGCGGGTGACACTGATCAACTTTACCGACACACGAGACAGTGACCTGACTTCCAGCGAGCGCGATGAGTGGGCCGCTCTCTTGATCCAGGGCGTGGCGTTGGGCGCGTGCAAAAGCGGCTGCCCTCGGGAATTGCTGACGGTTCACTACAGCCTTGAAGACTCCACGGTGTCGCTGGTAACGGCCAACGCCGAACGCGATCCGCAAGCTCGCCAGTTTCACGATCAGCCGGAAGGCGGCAGCGTCGGCCTGATTGTGCGCAATCAACTGAACATCAGTGGTGGACAAGAGCAGAACCCGGCCGGTCGTTATGGCCTGGAAGCGAGCGCGAGTCTGGCTAACTGGACGAACACCTTCAACGCGCAACTCTCGCGTATGTCGGGTGCCGACACGGGCATCAAGCATGCGGTCCACGAACTGCATACCCAGCGGGAACTGGAAGGCACCTTCTTTCGTGCCGGTTACTTTACACCCAGCGCGCAAGGCCTGACTCGGCCAGTGCGCACCATCGGCTCTGGCCCCGATACGGTGTTGGGCATGATGTATGGCAGTTCTGACAGCCTGGCAATTGATAACCCTAAACCCAGCCTCTATCCGATTTCCGTGACCGCCAATCGCCAAGCGATGGTCGAAATTTATCGCAACGGCGTGCTGATCAATAGCCAGCAGGTAGCCAGCGGACTTCAGACGCTGGACACGCGTCCGTTGCCGGGCGGGATCTACGAGGTGGAAGTGCGCCTGATCGAAGACGGCCAGTTGATCTCCAGCAACCGGGAACTTATCTACAAGCCCAGGAACTGGAACAACCCGGAAAATCGCTGGCGTTACAACCTTTTCGCCGGTCGCGAAAGCAAGTTGCTCAGCAATTGGCAGGAACGCGATGATGGTGATTTGACCGCGGGCGCAGCCTTCAACTTTCTATTGCATCCGCGAGTTGTCCTGGGCTTGTCCGCGCGACAGGTCAAGGAGCAAATGCAGTTAGGCACTTCCGCCGAGTGGACGGCGGGCGACAGGACCTCTTTCTATAGCAGCGTTTCCCAGACCAAGGGCCAAGGCACGGGGATGGAGCTGCAAGCTGTGCATCAATACAACGGTGGTAGCCTGGTATTGCGCCATCAGCGCAGCTGGCTGGACACGCGCAATACTTACGAACAGCTGCCGGACGGGACCCATATTCGCCAGCGCAATACCTATAACGGGCAAACCAGCAACACGTCGCTGGCGGTAAACCAGCGCCTGAACAGCAAGAGTTCGGTCAGCGCGCAAGTCTCCCATAGCGAAGGGTACTCCGAGGGCTTGGGCATCGACCTGAGTTGGACCCGTAATGCACAGCTGTTTGGCCATAACGCCGACTGGCGCGTGGCGGTATTTGACCGGCCGGGGACAGTTGGCACGGCTGATCAGCGCAACAGGGGGGTCGATATCAGCCTGCGCCTGGCGCTGGGCTCAGACGGTCACCAAGTGTCCGGTAGCGTCGGTCAGCGCACATCGCGTGACGGTGGGCGCGATTCCAACGCATCGGTTTCCTATCGTCGGGACCTCAAGGATCACGTACTGCAAAGTGTTTCTGCAACCGCCAGTAGGGATGTCTACGGGACGGGGCTGGCGGGCACGGCCGATTTCATCACCGATCAGGTCAACGGCTCCATGCATGTACAACGTTCTTCCTACAACGGTCACGTCAGCGGTGGTTTGAATCTGGACAGCACCCTGGCAGTCAGTGGCCAAAAGGCTGTTCTCAGCGGTCAGGCCTCGACGAGGCAGGCGGGAATGATCATTGATGTCGAAAGCGAGGTGGATGATATCCAGATGCGCGCCGACGATTTGTCCGGCACCAGCACCACGTTACGTCCAGGACGTAATTTCATTCCGGTGTCGGCCTACAAGAACGGCACGGTGAATTTTGATTTCAACGGTACAGACGTGCCCGCCGCATCCATTCACCCTGCGCGTACCACTTATCACTTGAATAAGGGCGGCGTGGATTATCGCCAGGTGCGTATCCTCAAGACCGTGACGGTGATGGGCCGTCTGGTGGATGCCAGTGGAAAACCGTTGAAAGGCCATCATGTTATCAACCATGCCAGTCGTGGCGTCAGCGAAGTCGATGGGTTCTTCTCCATGGAACTTAGTGAAAAATCGCCTACACTTGAAGTGCGGCACGACAGTCAGTTGTTATGTCAGTTCAGGCTCGATCCAACCTCCCAGCGAGAGAATGATGTGCTGATGGTAGGCGATCTGCGGTGTCATCCAGACACTTTGGCCGAAGCTGCTTATAAGTCTGAGAAAGCCAGTTGATAGGCACTTATACAATAGCAGCCAGAACATGGCGTACACAGGAAAGTCAAATGAACAAGCTAATGAGCCGCCTGGTGTTGTTATCGACACTCTGTGGATTTTATACGGCTTCTGCCAATGCATTGGTGGTGGACGCAGAAATAAAACCCGATCCGAGTAATCCTGGAAGCGCAGTGATTATAAATAACACGCCGATTACCGGCTATTGCGCGAATCCAATCTTTAGTTCGCGATGTAACATCGCAAAAATTCGAAGTAACGAATTTCCCATTACCCTGACGTGGCCGGGGAGTTTCAATACCAGTGACGTAATCCCCTTTGGTATTGACGCAAGATGGCGCACGTTTACGGTTACCCATAACAGCATTCCTGGCGAAACTGCAGAGATCCAAATTCGAATTGGCGGGGTGGGTACCCGTTATACCATGGGGCAAACCGCACAAACTCTTCTTGGACAACCAGGACTTTCTGATTTTGATGCTCATGCCTATCTTTGGACGCCGTCGTGGTCGGAGAAGACCGGCAATTGCACTAAAGTCGCTGGCAGTGAGCAAACCGCTGCTCATGACGGACGCAGTTTTTCAGCATTTTGGGCAACGAATGAAATCGTCGATACATGTCCAAGGGATGCCGATCGCAATATTCCCGGCCTGGTTTTGCAGAAGCTCGACGTTCATTATGAGTTACGCGCTGTACGACCAGAGAGGCTGATAAGTGGCGGTTATCAGGGTTCAGTGCACTACACGGTAGGCGGCCCAGGGAGCGACTTCAACATGGGAAGTTTGAATCCGAGCCAATCCATGATGACGTTCGACTTGAACCTTGCGGTGAAGCAAGACGTCAAGGTCGAAATGTCCACCGACAGGGTTAGTTTGGCCCCCAAGGGCGGCTGGATGGATTGGATCAATCATGGTCGACAAAACGAGAAGTTATTGGCTGATCTGCGGTTTTTCATATTGTCTAGCACGCCCTTCAAGATGGAGCTCGGTTGTGAGCGTTTGGCGGGTAATAGATGTGAGATCAGTAACGGAACTCATCAGGTGCCGGTCGATATTAGTGTGAGCCTGCCAAGTCCTTGGGTGGACGATGTGGGGAATACAGTAGAACGGCGTTCACTGAATGCGGATACCGGTATTCCACACATAAAGTCTTTGGGGGTGCCCAATAGAAACCCCAGCTTATTGCACTTTGAGGTACCCGCCAGCGAAGTCGAACATATGGTAAGTGACAGTAGTTATCGCGGAACCGTTACGATTAAATTTGACGCGGACATCTAACGGCAGTAGCACGGCCCGAGGCTTACTCAGGCTAGTTTCTCGCACGAGGCTTTATATCATGAAATTTATTTATACACTGCTCTGCACATCGTTGTTCAGTATGGGGGCTTATGCCGGTCCCAGCCTGCAAATTGGTACGTTCTACGACTTTATGGGAGGTAACCAAAGTAGTTATCTAAAACGCATTCGTAACGGCGGTACCTCGACGGCGTTTGTCAAAGTCGAGATCAAGGAGATTTTTTACCAAAAGAACGGCGCTTCCCGCGAAGAACCATTGAAGATGGTCGAGGGCAGCACCCGTGATGGTCTGGTCGCCAGCCCGGCCCGGCTTATCGTACCGGCCAAGGGAACCCAGGGAACCCGCCTGCTTTACACCGGTGACCGGAGCATAGAGCGTTATTTTCGGGTCCGTTTTATGCCAGTCGTACCTGAAAAGGAAGATAAATTTGCCGTCTCCGACAGTGAACGCGAATCCTATGAAAAGGAGATGTCTGCCGGGTTTAACGTGATGGCCGGTTATGGCATGGTATTTTTTGTTCGCCCGGCCAACACCCGGTTTGATACAAAAGTCGATAACAGCGCTGTTCGCTATCAAGTGCAAAACAATGGTAATAGCGTAGTGGTTATCGACGCCTTCAAGGACTGTGAAGCGAAGAACGACGATAAATGCCGGCCGACGAAAAAGGTCCACCTGATTCCAGGAAATGATTTTACGTTCAACAAGGAAGCAGGTCGCGTCTATCGCTACAACTTGATCGAAGACCAGAACAAGACGCCGGTTGAGGTAAAGGGGAGTTAAGATCTTCATGATCTCGGTAAAGGGCGCTGGATGGATATTCCACTCAGCGCCTTTTTTCATTGCGTGGCACCTGCCATCAACAGATGAGAGGCTATCGTTTCCCTTTGAAAGGAACGCCCAGTGGGGGATAGTGCACAATCACTCGATTCGACTTATGACCCGTTGGGTCCTCTGCTGTCACACCGAACTCATATCGCTTATCTGCTTCCAGGTGATCAACAGCAAACTGGGTTTCGACCGTGGTCCCCAGATCGTTTCCAATACCTTGATCGATTAGATAACGAATTGTACCGGAGCTGTCGTAAGACTCCTCCCAGCTTAATGTCAGGGCAAGGGAGCTTGTTACTAAATTAGTGGGGTCGGTTGGTTTGGTGAGGTCTTCAAAATATACTTCTACGCACACAGGGTCGGAAAAACTAAGCTCGTCATCAAAGGTGCGAATGCAGTAAGTGTGATTACGCCCTTCTGCTGGAGTGGTGTCGATGTAGGGGGGCCTAAGGGGTGTGTCGAGTAGTACGGCATCTCGTTTTATTTCATATTTAGCAGTTCCGCCGTCTACTGTGCCGCCGTGCCAAAAAAATGAAACGCTACCGGGTTTAAGATCATAATAATCCAAGTAGTCCACAGGTGTTGGTTTTTTTCTGTCGAGCGTAGAAAAATTCAGCATAAATGACTTTGTCTGGCCAATAATAGGGTCTAGCCCGACTACCTCCCAGGAGTACATTCTGTTTCTTGTTAGATTATTAATGGTAACGTTACCTCCGTTTCCGCGATACCACTCTTTAGCTATACCATTCTCGGTTATGGTGGTTACAGGATAAAACGGATTTGGCGTTATACTCAGGCTGATGGAGTGCCACGTAATGTTGAGGTTTTCAATTATCGGGGCTTCGTTGTTGTTTCTGGTTTCGGTTTTGATGTTCATGATTTTTCCATCCTGAAGTTTCAATCATTTATTGTCTGTATGGTTATGAAGGTTTCTTGGCGGTTTTAAATCATTTTTTCTAATGCGAAACAACTTATCTCACCTATATTTAGGTAAGTAAACTAGCAGATGTATTAGTGTTTGGTGTGTTTTTGTGGTGCGGAATTTGCTTGTTGTTAATTGTTTATGGATGTCTTACGGACTATCCAGTTCTCTTGGCTCACGTGCATTCATAGCGTAAAAAAATCGCAATTAGAGGCGTTAGTTGTGAGCAAAGGGCAGGGCCCCAGGAGTTGAATCTGCACGCGGATCTAAGCGGTCGCAATGGCCGGTGTGCGCCATTGCGTTCGATTCCATTATTTGGGTCCGAGTATCTTCACCAACTTATCCGGCGACGGCGCGCCTTGTTGCTGTTGCAGTTCACCCTTGCTGTCCATGTAGAAAATCGCTGGGGTGGCAGACAACTCCAGCTCTTCCATCAATTGCATGTTGGCGGCGAGCTTCGCCTGGATCGCTGGCGGAACATCCTTCAAGGCCTTGAGCGTGCTGCCCTTGCCAGCGGCTTCGTGGTCGTACAGGGCTTTTTGCGGGTCTTTGGCAGCGAGTAGGGCGGCGGATTTGCCCGGGCTGTCCTCACGAATGATTCCGACCATGATGTGCCGCAACTGCACCTTGCCAGCCTTGACCCATGGCCGCGCCTGTTCCCAGAACATGCTGCAGTATGGGCAGTTAGGGTCACTGAACATGTAGACGATCCGAGGTGCATCCTTCTTGCCGTCGGCAATCCAGTTGCTTGCCTCCATCTTGCCCCAGACTTCCTTGGACATTGGCGCGTACACCAGTTTCTGCAGTGGTGCGCTGCTCAGGTCGTTGCCTTCGGCGTCGTACAGATTGCCGAGCAAAACGTGCTTGCCATCGGGCGTCAGGTACAGCGCCATGCCGCGGTTCTGGTATTGCGCCGCGTAGCCGCGCAAGCCGTCGGGGGCGTCGAATTGACCAACGATTTTCGCACCCTTGGCTTCGATCTTCTTGATCGCCTCGGGCAACTCTTCGGCCTGCACCGATGGCAGGTGCAGGAGGGCGGCACCCAGGCTCAGGGTCAGCAGGTGGCGGAGGCGGGACATGGCAGTTTCCTTGAAGAAGTGGCAGGAACGGAATCGAAGTTTTCCAGCGCGCGAGCCAGGCTGGCTTGTGACAGTTCACCCAGATGACTGCCCAACAGGCGGCCTTCGGGGCTATAGAACAGCGTAGTTGGCAATGCCATGGAGCCGACGGCCTGGCCCAGGCGACCGCCGCCGTCGAACAGCACATTGGACAGGCTCAGGCCTTGGGTTTCCAGGAACGTGCTGACGCTTTGCATGCTTTCGGCCTGGTTTACGAACAGGAAGGTCAGGTCGGGGCGCTGTTGCTGTGCGTGCTCCAGCACCGGCATTTCCCGGCGGCAGGGCGGGCACCAGGTAGCCCAGAGATTGATCACCAACGGGCCACCCTTGTAGTCCGCCAATTGCACGGTTTCACCGGCGGAATTGCGCAGGGTGATGTCCGGAAGGCGCGTGCCCTGTTCAAAAATGGTCAGCGAAAAGGTCGCCAGCAACCAGAATGCCAGGCCGCTGGCCACGCCGAAGCCCAAGGGACGACGCAGTCCCGGGCGACGCCAGCCACGGTATAGTGTGGCGAGCACCAGTGCGATGACCCCAGGCCAGGCGAGGAAACCGCCGTCGCGCAGGTCGATGACTTGCCAGGGGTCGCTGCGATAGTGCGTCCAGTAAACGGCGACAAAACCGATTCGCGCCGCGAGCATGCCGATCAGGAACAGGCCGAACAGCACTGACTCGGGATTCTCGCCACCACGCTTGGCCACCCGCCAGCCGACGAATGTTGCCAACACCAAGGCACTGATCAGCAGCAGATGGTTAAGCGCGATGGCAAAGGTGCCGAGGGTAAAAGTCAGCATTAACGGGCGTCTCGGGTGGTGGTCCAGCGTTGCAGGAAAGTGTCGGCATCGACCTCGCCGGTGATGCGCTGGCTGCGTCGTTCGATACCGTCGGTGCCGATCCACAGCAAGCTTGGTGGCCCCGGCACTTTGTAACGGCCGAGCAGTTCGCGGCTGGCGGCATTGTCGGCGGTGACATCCAGTCGGAGCAAGCGCACGTCGCTAAGGGCTTCCAGCACTTTCGCCTTGCCGAACACCTGTTTTTCCATGACCTTGCACGACACGCACCAGTCGGCATAGTAGTCCAGAAGCACCCACTGGCCCTGCGCTTGCGCCGCATCGAGTTCCCGTTGCAGGACCACAGGGTCCTTGATCGTGGTAAAGGCGTCGTGGCCGCTTGGCACAGCGGCGACGGCCGAGCCGGAAGCGCGGAAGACTTGCAACGGCTTGAACAGATCATCACTGCCCGCCGCCGCGCCGATCAGCAATAGGCTGCCCCATAAACCCAGCAGGAGCGAGCTGGCACCGAACAGATGAGCGATGCGTCCAAACCCATCCGACTGCTTCCACGCGCTATAGGCCGCGACCAGCAGCAATGCACCACACAAGCCGACCCACAGCGATTCATCCAGCACCGGGCGCAGCATCAGCAACGCCGTGGCAAGAAACAGGAAGCCGAAGATGCCTTTGAGCAGATTCATCCAGGCGCCAGGCTTGGGCAGGAAGCGATTGCCAACCGTCACCAGCAGCAACAACGGCACACCGATGCCGATGCCCATGGCAAACAGGATCAACCCGCCGTGCAGTGCGTTGCCGCTCTGTGCTATGTAGAGCAGCGCGCCGGCCAGCGGCGCGGTCATGCACGGGCCGACCAGCAGGCCGGACAACGCGCCTAGCGCTCCAGCGCCGACCAGGCTGCCACCGCGCTGATTGCGCGAGACGTTTTCCAGGCGATCCCGCACGGCAACCGGCAGTTGCAGCTCGAAGAAGCCGAACATCGGTAACGCCAGCAGCACGAAGATCGCCGCGAAAGTGCCTAGCAGCCAAGGGTTCTGCAACCAGGCTTGCAGGTTTGCCCCTAAAGATGCAGCCAACACACCCATTGCCGCATACACCAGCGCCATGCTCACCACATAGCTGCTGGCGAGGGCCACGCCGCGCCTGGGCGTAGCGCCGCTGCCGACGATCAGCCCCGCCAGAATGGGCAGCATCGGTAGCGAACACGGGGTGAACGCCAGCAGCAAGCCCAGACCGAAGAACACCAACAGGCTCCAGCCCAGCGCTCGTTGCTGCAGATTGCTGGCCAAGGCCTGGTCCGGCGCTTCGTCTGCCGTGCCCGTCAGGGATTGCCCGCCCAGATCCACGACTTGGGTTTGTGGCGGATAACACAGGCCGGCATCGGCACAGCCCTGGAAGCCGACCTTGATCTGACCGCTGGCGCCCGCGGGAATTTTCAGTTCGAGGCCTTGACGATAGACCTGCTGTTCTCCGAAGAACTCATCGCTGTGGGATTCACCTTCCGGTAACAAAGGCTGTTGATCCGCAGGCAGCCCATCAAATTTCAAGCGTTTTTGATAGAGGTAGTAGCCATCGTTGATTTGCCAATAGAGCTGTGTTTCCCCTGATTCAAGGCGCTCGGAAGTGAAGACGAACGCCTTGTCCACCGGCAGGAATTCAGGTTGGGTTTCAAACGGATTAGTCCCTGCCTGGGCCAAACCCGAGATCAAGAGAACAAACAACAAAAATAGTCGACGCATGGGTAAGCCTTGTCCCTGTGCAAGTGAGGTGCACATTGGCGGTTGGCGATTAACCGATGATTAACCGCGCCTTCACGAATACTCAGTCTCGGAACAGGCCGGGCCACGCCTCATCGTTCATCCCGTGCGGACCGGAATGCAGATGGTTTTGCTGGATGTTGTAGATGAGGAACTGACCTCGGTTTAGAAAAATATAGTAAAAACTATCGGCAAAAGTTCTGTCATTCTGCGCGGCCGTTATGATTCGGTGTTTAAAACGCTCTAATCCAGGCATGGAGGTGGCGGTGATTTCTTCGTGTGTCAGTCGTTTTTTTTGATAGTCGAAAGACAGGTAATGTCCGTCATTGAGGAGGAAGCGAAACAGGAATTTTTTACCTGTAAGTTGCCACCAGGTGCCCGCTACGATGCGCTCGAAATAGGGAAATATCGGCGCCCATATTGAGTTTTCAACACGGTAGTTGTTTAGTGTCTTATCTTGATCCTGGTCGTATTTACAGACCATTGGGGTCTTGCCGTCGTAATAAAAAAACCAGGAAAAGTCGTCGGAACCACCGGCGATTCTGGTATCCAGGCCCGTGGTGGTGAAGCCAAACCGCAGGTGCTCGGCATTTTCGTGGAAACCGGGCCACGCGTATTGCGTGGTTTCTCTAGGAAAGCTGTCAGGGACTTGACGATCGCCAAGGTCAAATCGGGTGTATTTGTTGGTATCTTTGAAGAAAAAGTAAATGCGGTCCTTGCCGGAGCGCCAATCTGTAGCGACGAAGTTGTTGAAGTTTGGCATGGGCTGATTCCTTTCAGCGGGTGAAGCTCTTTCGTTTGTCGATTAGGGTCTTCAGGGATTGGTGGTTTTGATTTGATGGTTGGATTGTAGTGTTCGTATGGTAAATAGTTTATCGCTCTGGTTTATTTTGCAGGAAATGGTTTTTAGTGATGTTTGTATCGTCATGCAACTAAACTATTTGTAATATAACGAATGGGGGTGACAGACAGCCGGGCTGTTCGTCAGTCGTCGCAGTTGACATAATTACGCCTTAATCCTGAGCTGTTTCACTCAGGTTTTTATTTCTGGAGCGCCCATGCACGTACTGGTTTGCGAAGACGATGAGCTGATCGCCAGCGGCATCGTTGCCGGTCTCACCGCCCAGGGGTTGACCGTGGAGCACGTCGCCACGGCGTCCGCTGCCCGGGCGATGCTCAAGGTCGCGGAATTCGACGTGATGGTGCTCGACCTCGGGTTACCCGATGAAGACGGCCTGAAGCTATTGCAGCAGTTGCGCCACAGCGGCTTGGAGATCCCGGTGCTGATCCTCACCGCCCGCGACTCGGTAACGGATCGTGTCGACGGCTTGCAGGCGGGTGCGGATGATTACCTGCTCAAGCCTTTCGATCTGCGTGAACTGGCCGCCCGCTTGCACACACTGTTGCGGCGGGTGGCGGGGCGCAGCGTCAATTTGATCGAGCATGGCCCGCTGACATACGATCCGAGCAGTCGTGAAACTACCCTGGCCGGCCAGCCGGTGGACCTGTCGCGCCGTGAGCAGTCACTGTTGCAGGCGCTGCTGCATAACCGTGGCCGGGTGCTGTCGACCGAGCAGCTCAAGGACAGCGTCTATGGTTTTAACGACGAACTGGAAAGCAACGCCCTCAACGTTCATATCCATCACCTGCGGCGCAAGCTCGGCAACGGCATCGTCGAGACCGTGCGCGGCCTGGGTTATCGCCTGGGCCCGGCTGATGGGGCAGGGGAACTGAAAAAGTGATGAGCCTGCGTTTGCGCCTGAGCCTGACGCTCGGCGGCGCTTTTGCCCTGATCTGGGCCCTGGCAGCGGCCTGGATGCTCAGCGATTTGCGCAACCAGATGATGTTTTCCCTCGACCAGCGCCTGGTGGCCTCGGCACGTATGGTCGCCGGGCTCATGGAGCAATTGCCGGCGTTGCCGAGCAAGGGCGAGGGTACCCATTTCAGTGCCGAGCAACTGAATATTCCCGGCGGCATGGCGTGTCAGGTCAGTTCGCTACGGGGTGAAATCCTCGCCCGCAGCCACAGTGATCCGGGGCAAACCCTGGAAGCCGAGAAAATGGGGTTCCACGACCAGATCATCGACGGTGCGCCGTGGCGCAGCTTCACCCTGGCCCGTGGCGACCTGCGGATCACCACGGCCGACCGGCAAATCGAACGCGAGGCGCTGAACATGTCGATCCTGCTGGCCGCTTCTGTGCCGGTGGGCGTGGCACTGCTCGGTTGCCTGTGCCTGCTCTGGCTCGGCATCGGTCAGGGACTGGCGCCGCTCAATCGCATGCGCGACGCCTTGATGCGCCGCAGCCCTGACTCGCTTGAGCCTTTGCAGGTCCAGCCGTTGCCCAGTGAACTGCAGCCCTTGCTCGACACGCAGAACCAGTTGTTCCAGCGCATCGGCAAGACCATCGAACGCGAGCGTCGGCTGACCGGTGACGCAGCCCATGAATTGCGCAGCCCGCTGACCGCCATCAAGACTCACCTGCAAGTGGCGCGCATGACCGAAGGCGCGGCACGGGATCAATCCCTGGCCCGGGCCGAAGAGGGCGCCGACCGTCTGCATCGCACCCTCGAACAACTGCTGTTGCTGGCGCGAGTCGAGGGCAGCCTGTCGTTTGACGATGGTGTGCAGTGCAGTGCCGAGCAGGTGGCGAAACTCGCCATACAGGATGCGGCCGGTGGTGATCGTCAGCGCATCAGGCTCCAGCTGCCGACCAGGGTCTCCCATGCCCCGGTGAAAATGCCCGCGGTGCTGTCGATTGCCGCACTGCGTAACCTCCTGGACAACGCCTTGCGCCATACACCCGACGAGGGGCCGGTGGAGCTGAGCCTTCAAACCAGCGGTAACCGCGTGCAGTTCGTGGTGCGGGACCATGGCCCTGGCATTGTCGATGACGACCTGCAACACCTGACCCAACGCTTCTGGCGCAACGGCCAGAGCAACGGGTGCGGCCTCGGCCTGGCGATTGTCCAGGCGATCGTCCAGCGCTGTGGTTGCACCCTGCATTTCGACAGCCGGCCGGATGGCTTGCGGGTGGAACTGACGATGCCGTTGCAGCCGACCTGAACACCCCTGCAGGAGCTGCCGAAGGCTGCTCCTGCATTGGGTTTGTGTGCACATGAGATGTAACTTCTCGGTATTGGCCGCCCGGACCTTCCACGACTATCGTTGCTCAGACTCAACGGACTGAGGTCACAGCATCATGGAAGCTTCGCTACACACCTGCCAGGCAACCCCGGCGGACGCCGGCATCATTTGTCGCATCATAAAGCGCTCCATCCGGGTCGGTTGCGTGCCCGACCACCGCAACAACCTGCGAACCGTTGCCAACTGGACCCATAACAAGACCATCGAACACATTCTTCCCTGGTTCACCGACCGGCGGTTGTACCTGAACATCGCGCTCTTGCAGGACAAACCCGTGGGTGTCGCCATGGCCTCCAGCAACGGCAAGGTAGCGTTCTGTTACGTACTGCCGGAATGGTTTCGTCGCGGGATCGGGAAAGCGCTGGTGCGCGATCTCGAAGGTTGGTTGATCGGTCAGGGGCTGCGGCATTCACGACTCAACAGCACCCGCACCGGCGAGGCTTTTTACCGGCGCCTGGGTTATCGGGCCTACGCCCAGGCGTTCGCGGTAGCGGGTCTCTATGCCATCCCCATGCACAAAGCGTTGGCTGTGGTCTAAATCCTCGGGCTCCCGGTGCGTTTCCAGAACAGGAAAACCTTATTGAGGGGTCGAGAGATGTCCGTCGCTACCAGGCTTGTGCAAGACCAGTCGGCCCGGTTTACTCCGGTGCCGGCCGACACGCTTTATCAGTTCAACGAATCGCCGTTGCTGGCGCGTCAAAGCCAGCAGGAGTCCAACGCCCGCAGCTATCCGCGCCGTATTCCCCTGGCACTCAAGCGCGCCAAGGGCCTGTATGTCGAAGATGTTGAGGGTCGCACGTTCATCGATTGCCTGGCCGGCGCCGGGACGCTGGCCCTGGGGCACAACCACCCGGTGGTGATCGAAGCGATCCAGCGCGTGCTGGCCGACGAACTGCCGCTGCACACCCTGGACCTGACCACGCCGGTTAAGGATCAATTCGTCCAGGACCTGTTCGGCTTGTTACCAAAAGCCTTGGCTGCACAAGCGAAGATCCAGTTTTGCGGTCCCACCGGCACCGATGCGGTGGAAGCCGCGCTGAAACTGGTGCGTACGGCCACCGGCCGCAGCACCGTGCTGTCATTCCAGGGCGGTTACCACGGCATGAGCCAGGGCGCGTTGAGCCTGATGGGCAGCCTTGGGCCGAAGAAGCCCCTGGGTGCGTTGCTTAGTAGCGGCGTGCAGTTCATGCCGTACCCTTACGATTACCGTTGCCCGTTTGGCCTGGGTGGCGCTCAGGGGGTGAAGGCCAACCTCCACTATCTGGAAAACCTGTTGAACGATCCCGAGGCCGGCGTGCAGCTGCCGGCTGCAGTGATCGTCGAAGTAGTGCAGGGGGAGGGTGGGGTCATCCCGGCCGATCTGGACTGGTTGCGCGGCTTGCGCCGGATTACCGAAAAAGCCGGCGTGGCGTTGATCGTCGACGAGATTCAGAGCGGCTTTGCCCGTACCGGCAAGATGTTCGCTTTCGAGCACGCCGGGATCATTCCGGACGTGGTAGTCATGTCCAAGGCAATCGGCGGCAGCTTGCCATTAGCCGTGGTGGTCTATCGCGACTGGCTCGACACCTGGCTGCCGGGCGCGCATGCCGGGACTTTCCGCGGCAATCAGATGGCGATGGCCGCCGGTTCCGCCGTGATGCATTACCTGGTCGAACACAAGGTTTGCGAACATGCCGCCGCCATGGGCAAACGCCTGAACGAGCACCTGCGCATCCTTCAGCGTGACTTCCCGCAGCTGGGTGATATTCGAGGTCGAGGCCTGATGCTCGGTGTGGAGCTGGTCGATCCGACCGGAGTGACGGATGCCCTGGGTCATCCTCCGGCGTTTGCGCGACTGGCGCCGTTGGTGCAGCGTGAATGCCTCAAGCGCGGCTTGATCCTTGAACTGGGCGGCCGCCTGGGTGCCGTGGTTCGCTTTCTGCCACCGCTGGTGATCACCGCCTCGGAAATTGATCGAGTGGCCGAGATTTTCGGCAGGGCATTGGCCGCTGCCACCGCCAGTCTCTAAATTTCCAGAGCCCTGGAACGTTCCTTCCATATAGCGGCTGCACACAGCGTACAGCCGACCCTGCAGCGATGGAGAGACAGCATGACGTCAGTATTCGACCGCGAGGACATCCTCTTTCAGGTCGTGGTCAACCATGAAGAGCAATACTCGATCTGGCCCGACTACAAAGCCGTGCCCGAGGGCTGGCGTACCGTGGGCAAAAGCGGGCTGAAAAAAGAATGCCTGGCCTATATTGAAGAGACTTGGACCGATATGCGTCCGCTGAGTCTGCGCCAGAAGATGGATGAGCAGGTGGCTGTGGCGCACTGAGTCAACGCCTGCAAACAAAAAGCCCGCTGAGCCGGTCTGGTCAGCGGGCTTTTTCATTCTGTAGGAGCGAGCGATGAGGCCCCGAGCACCAGACACTGCGGTGTAGCTGTCACACCGCGTTATCGTTCTCCGCCTGTAGGCGCGAGGCTGAACTGGCCTAATAATTCCGGACACCTCTTAAGGGCGATATGATTTCGCCAACTTGGAGGTTCCATGAACGAAAGAAAGGTCTATACCCGCGAGTTCAAGCTGCATGCTGCCAGCATGGTGCTTGATGATAACTGCTCAATTCCAGATGTTTGTGCATCGCTGGATATCGGGCCTACGGCTTTACGGCGCTGGGTCGATCAAGTCCGCAAGGAGCGCGAAGGCCAGCCAGTCAAGGGCACCAAGGCGATTACCGAAGATCAGCGCCAGATCCAGGAACTGAAAGCCAAAATCAAGCGCATGGAGATGGAAGCCGAGATCTTAAAAAAGGCTACCGCTCTCTTGATGTCGGATCCCGATCGTTTTCGATGATCGCGGAGCTAAGAGAGTTATTCCCGACGGCCGTGGTATGTCGTGTTTTTGGTGTGAAGCGCAGCAGCTTTTATGAGTGGATTCAGCGGCGAGCCCAACCACGGATCAGACGCGAAGAACTCAAGCTCAAAGTGGTTGAACTGCATGGCGAAAGCCGTGAAGCCATGGGTTCCAGAATGATTAGCAAGGAGTTGAAGTCCCAAAACATTCCCGTTGGACGCAGCCTTGTCAGAGCGCTGATGAGGGAGGCCAATATTGTCAGTAAACAACGCCAGCCTCACCCATTCAGATCCAAAGGAGTGGAAGCATTTGTCGCGGCCAATCTGCTCAAACGCAACTTCAAACCGACTGCAGTCGATCAGGTTTGGTGTGGCGACGTGACGAGCTTGATGGTGGGCAAGCGCTGGGTTCATCTGGCCATCGTGATTGATTTATATGCTCGTCGGGTCATTGGTTGGGCCTTTTCTCTGGTCAATGACGCCAACTTGGTCAGCAAGGCACTACGCATGGCGACAGAGGTACGCACGTGTCCTCCTGGGCTGATGTTTCACTCAGACCAGGGCTGTCAGTACACCAGTCGCAAGTTTCAAGAGGAACTGAAGCGCCACGGCATTTTGCAAAGCATGAGCCATCGCGGGCAGTGCTGGGACAATGCTCCAACAGAGCGTTTTTTCGGCACGCTGAAGTCAGAGTGGGTGCCGCGTGGCGGCTACAGCCTGATTGAAGAAGCTAAAACCGATATGGTGCGCTTCTTCATGTACTACAACCGCACCAGGCTCCATAGCTACAACAACTACCTGTCGCCAATAGCCATGGAGCAAAAAGCGGCATAAACACCGTAACCGGTGTCCGGGATTACTTGACCAGTTCATGCTTGCCCGCGAACCAGGCGCTGCGGCGTAGCTGTCACACTGAGTTATCGTTCTTCGCCTGTAGGAGCGAGGCTTGCCCGCGAACCAGACACTGCGGATTATCTGTCATACCGCGTTATCGTTCTTCGCCGGCAAGCCTGGCTCCTACGGGAAGAACGATAAAGCGGTGTATCTGGTGCTATGCTCCGCTCAACCCCTTGATCAGCAGATCCACATTTCCTTCCAGTTCCGCCACCGGATCAGCGGCGTCGACACTCAACACTACCAACCGACTCCCGGCCTCCGTAATCGCCGCTTTCACCGCGTCTGAGGGCTGCCGATGATGCAACACCACCGCCACATCATTGTCCTTGAGCGTCGCCTCCAATACCTTCAGCGCCTCTGGCGTCCATTCGGCATCCGGCCGTGCATCGAGCCCAACCAACTCCAGATTGAGTCCGCCGATCAGGTAGCCAAGGTGATCGCTGAGGCTCATCACGCTGAGGTTGTCCGTGGCAGCAAGGCGCGCTTCGCTGTCGGCGCTGAGTTTGAGCAACCGCTGTTTCAGCGTCGCCAGGTTCGCCTCGATCGCAGGTTTGGCCTTGGGGGCCAGGCGCACCAGGTCCGCCGCCATCACGTCGGCCATGCGTCCCATGTTGTTGCTGGCCAGCCACGGCTGACTGTTCAAGCCATCGACCTTGCTGCCCGGCTGCACGGCAATGCCGGGCAGGGCGCCATCCACTGGACGCGCGGCGTCGACTTCGATGATGCGGATGTTGCTGCGCCGGGAAATCGGGTACAGCGGATCGTCCGGCCACAGCGAGCGCAAGCCGATCACCGCATCGGCGCCGGTCGCCAGCTTGGCCAGCGCCGGAGCGCCACGTCCGGTGAAGTAGGCGGTCTGGCGGCTGCCAGGCAGGTTGGCTGGCGCCGCGCGCTCAAGGCTGACATCGGTGCCTCTGAGCAGCACTTCGCCCAGGCCGTAGGTGATCGGCAATGAAGCCAGCACCCGCAAAGGTTTGCTGCTGTCAGCGCCGATGGCGGTTGTGGCCAGCCCGCACAGGGCGAGCGCCAGGGTCAGTTGTCGCAGAGAAAATGACATTTATCCAAGGTTCCCTTTGAGGCTGGGGACGACGCCGCGCGCGATGGCGGCCAGGGCAAAGGCGATACCGGCCACCAGGATGATCGCGGCACCGGACGGGATCGGCAGGTCAAAGACAATCGGTGCGAGAATCCCGCACAGCGTGCTCACGGTGGCGATCAGTACCGAGCACCAGAAGAAGCCCTTCAGTGACTGGCTGAGCAGGCGCGCCGCCGCGGCCGGTATCACCAGTAACGCACCAACGAGGATGGCGCCGATGACTTTCACGGCGGCGACAGTGATCAGCGTTACCAGAATTACGAACAGATAATCCAGGGACTTCACCGCCACCCCGCGCACTGCCGCCAATTGCGGGTTGAAGCTGGCGAGCATGATACGGTTGTACAGTGGCAAGGCCAGGGCCATGACCAGCGAACCGACGATGGCCAGCACCAGCAGGTCATTGCCGTTGACCGTCAGCACCGATCCGAACAGTACGTTCTCGAGGATGTGCACGTTGATTTTGCCCGCCAGGATCAGCAGCAGACTGGCACCCAACGCCAACGACACGGACAGAAACACACCGATCAACGTATCCGGCGCCAGGCCCGTGCGGTTGCGCAGGTAGTTGAGCAAGATGCCGAACAGCAGGCAGTAGCCGAACAAGCTGCCGTATGGCCCGGTGTAGGGTTCGCCCAGGAGGATGCCGATGGCCACGCCGGTCAGTGCCGCGTGGCCCACCGCTTCGGAAAAAAACGCGAAGCGCTTGACCACCACCAGGGTGCCCAGACCGCCCAGCACCGGGCCGATCAACAGGCCGGCGAGCAAGGCGTTGACGACAAATCCATAGGCCAGCGCCTCAGGCAGATAACCCGACGAGGCCCACCCCTGGACCATCAATCGAAAGGCTTCGTAACTCATCAGGCAGCGCTCCGTGGATGGGTCGAAAACAAGGAGAGCAGGCGATCGGGGGTCAGCGCTTGTCGTGGCGTGGCGTCGAACAGCACGCGGCGATTCAGCCCGGTGACGTGATCGGCCAGGCGTCCGACCGCTTCCAGGTCGTGCTCGATCCACAGCACGGTGATGCCCGCCGCACGCCAATCGTCCAGCAAGCGTTCGAACACGCGGATGCCGGCTTCATCAAGGGCCGACATCGGTTCGTCGAGCACCAGCAGTTGCGGCGCCGGAATCAGTCCTTGCGCCAACAACACCCGCTGACGCTCGCCTCCCGACAGCGCGCCCATGCGGCGCTTGCGCTTGTCCTGCATGCCGACCCGCTCCAGCGCGTCGCCAATCGCCTTCGCGTAGTGCTTGCTCAAGCCAAGGAACGCCGGGCGTCGCTGGCACATCGCGGCCATGAAATCGTCAACGGTCATTGGCAGGCCGCGATCGAATTCCAGCGCCTGGGGCACGTAGCCGATCGTTCCCGGCTCGCCTGGCCATTGCAGGCTCAAGCGGCCCTGGTGCGGCATCTGTCCGAGCAGGGTCTTGATCAACGAACTTTTACCGCCGCCGTTGGGGCCTACCAACGCATGCACACTACCGGGCCTCACTTGAAACGTGACGTGGTCGAGGATGGTCGTGCGACCGAGGGTCAGGCTGATGTCGGCGAAATCCAGGGTCGGACCCGAAACCTGCAGGCGTGAGTCTGCTCGCGTTTGTGCTGTGTCATTCAATGATGAAGTCGCCTGACTGGACGCCTTCGCGAGCAGGCTCGCTCCCACAGGGGATTGGGCATCGCCCGGGATGGTTGCTTTCGATGTCATGCCCCGGACTCCTGGATCGCCCGCACCACGGTATTGAGGTTGCCAGTCATTTCCTTTTCGTACTTGTCGGCGGTGTATTCGCCGTAGGAGATATGCGACAGCGGATACAGCTTCACCCCGGATTCGCGCTGGATGGTGTCGACATAGGTGGAGGGGAAATCCATCTCCGAAAAGATCACTTTCACGTCCAGTTCACGCAGTTGGTCGATGGTCTTTTTCAGCTGGCTGGGGCTGGGTTCGATGCCGTGGGCCGGCTCGACCACCGCAGTCACTTCCAGGCCGAATTCGCGCAGCAGGTAATCGTAGGCGGCGTGAACCGTGGCCACGCGCAACTCGGCGTTCGGCGCCGCGGTCAATTTGGCGAGGGCGTCGGCGCGCATCTTGCGCAGGCGCTTGCCGTAGGCGCGGGCGTTCTCGGTGTAGGTCCTGGCGTTGGCCGGGTCGAGTTTTCCCAGTTCACGGGCGATATTGTTGACCTGGGCAATCGAGGCGCTGATCGACAGGAAGGTATGCGGGTTGACCACTTTGCCCGCGCCACGCGCGGCGACGCCGGTGGCAGCCAGCAGCGGTACGTTTTCGTTGGCCTCGATCACCGGCACGTTCGGCGTTTCACTGGCAGCGATCATACGGTCGGCGAAGTCGTCATGGCCGACGCCGTTGAGCACGATCACGTCGAGCCCGCTGATACGCTTGATATCCTCGGCCCGTGGTTCGTAGGCATGGGGATTGAAGCCGGCGGGAATCAGCGGCACCACCTCGGCCTTGTCGCCGACAATGTTGGCCACATAGCTGTAATACGGGTGCAGGGTGATGCCGATGCGCAGGCGCTTGGCCTCATCGGCGCTGGCCAGGGGTGTCAACAGGCAGGCCAGCAGGCCGATCAGTGACAGGCACAGGAAAGAACGTAGCGATGAAATAGGCATGGGAAAGCGGTCTTCTCTCGGAGGAAGGCGAAGGTTCAGTGCCGGTGCTGGCGGGTCACGCCGGCATCGAATTGCGCGACGACCTGTTGCCAGCCGGCGCCTTCAAGCGTGGCATCGCTGAGGTCGACAGGGGCCTTGAGGTCGGCGGCGCGGTTGAGCCAGATGTCCGGGGCGTCGTCGTTCGCACTCAGGCGCATCAGGAACGAGCCCGCCACGTCGACGCTCTGGCTCTGCCCGAAGTACGCCCCGGCCTCGAGCAATTGCCAGGCATGGCCACCACGACTGACTGAGCTGGCGTCCCGGGCAAAGGGGGCAAATCCTTCATCGGCGAGGCTTTCAGGTGTCGGCAGGCTGTGTTGTTCCTGGCGCAGCAGGTGAATCTCATCCAGAGTCACGCGTAAATCGGCGTAGATGCCTTGTTCGGAAGCGCTCAGATCGCGGCGGGCATCCAGTTGATGACTGTTGACGCTGCTCACTTGCGGCGACTCGCCGCGCCAGGCGACTACTGAACCTGCCACCGCCAGGATCATCAGGCACAACAGCAATACATAGAGGGTTTCATGGCCGGCGCCGGCCGGGCGGACGATGTGCGTGGTTGGCGTACTCATGGGCTTTCGATGTCCGCCTGGTCGATCTCGACTACGTGGCCGGGGCCTGCGTCGAACAGCACATAGAACTCGGCACCGGGCTTCTTGAAGGTCAAGGTCGAGTCGGCCCCGAGCTTGCCCGGCACCAAAATGGTTTCGTCGTAGCCGATCACGTCCAGGGTCACGCCAGGTGCACCGCTGCCGTCGGAAAAACCGCCGGTGCACTTGATCTGCTCGGCGTCGATGGCCTTGCACTCGCACATCGGGTTGTGCGCCAGGGCGCTGGCGCTGAAGCCGGCACTAAGTACCAGCAACGCGGCGCTCATAGGGCGGATGAGGTTGATCATGGTTTGCCTCCTTGGGTGGACAGCCAGGCGAGGGTGGCGGGGGAGGCCTGGCTCAGAGGAATGGATGCCTGATGCATGGAGCCGTCCCAGCCTTCCATGGTGATCCACAGTTCGGCGTCGGCCTTGGTTTTTGCCGGGACCGGCAGCATGGCGCCCATACGGTAGGGCGTGCCGAAGAAAATCACTCCGGCGGCGCGCAGGCTGCGGGGCTTGCCGATGCGCAGGTAAGTCGCCTTGACCTGCTCGCGACAGCTGTCGCATAGCGCGGCGTTGAAGCTCTTCATGTAGCCGGCCGGGCCATCGGGCCGTGGTGCTTCATTACGAAGTTCGGCCAGGCGCAGGCTCCAGGGGCCGACCTGGACTTCGCCGATTTCCCGCTCGCCCAGGCCCGTATCACCGCGAAACAGCGCGGCATCGGCGAAGTACTTGGGCATGAAACCCAGCGGCACCAGCAGCAGCAGAACGTTGATGTGGAAACGCCATTTGTGCCAGAAGCGGCTCAGCGTCGAACGGGTTGCGTGCGTGGGGACCTGGCTCATTGGCTGATCTCCGTGGTTCCAGCGCTGCTCGCCGTAGCAGCCTCGTCGCGTGGTCGTTTGTTGCTGCGCTTGAGGGCGTTGGCCGTGGCCAGGGCGGTGCGCTTGGTCCAGATCAGCAGGCCGCTGAGCACCATCATGCTCAACAGCAGGCCGAAGAAGCACCAGATCAGCTTGATCCAGATTCCGCCGAAATCACCGGTGTGCAGCGGACGCATGGATTCGGTCACGAACTCCAGGCTCGAGCGGTCCGACAGCAGGCGCGTGGCGGCGACTTCGCCAGTGTAGGGATTGATGTCGGCTGTCTGGAACATCAGCGGATACCAACTGCGCCCGCCCACCGACAGGTAGCTGTAGGCGTTGGCCGGCATACTCACAAAGCTCTCGTCGAGCCCCGGGATGCGCGCCTTGGCCTCGCGGATCGCCGCCTCCAGGCTGATCATCGGCGTGGGCGATCCATCGGTGGTGAGCGGCACGCTTTCACGCGGGACCACGGCCGCCACCGGCGCGGTGGAGATGGAAATCTGGTTATCGAACATGAACGCTTCGATCAGGAACCAGGTGCTGGTGACGGAAATAACCGCGATGAACCAGATCGACCAGATGCCGCTGAGGCGATGGAAATCTCCCCAGAAAATCCGTGCGCCTTGGCGAATGCGCAGGGTTGGCCGGAAAAAGCCTTTCCAGAAGCGCTTGTACACCACCAGGCCTGTCACCAGGGAGGCCAGCATCGGCAGGCTGAGGAACGACACCAGGTACCAGCCCCAACTGTAGCCGTTGGTGAACGGCACCAGCCACCAGCCGTGCAGGGCACGGGTGAAGGCCTGGAAGTTGAATTGCGGGGCGGGGCCCTGGATGGCGCCGGTGTATGGGTTGACGTACACCGTCAACTCACGCCCATCGGGGTAGTTGACGCGAACGTCCAGCGCGAAATGTGCTTCGTCGGGGCGGCTGATGCTGTCGACGATGATGTCGGGTTCGGCTTGCTTGATCGCGGCAACGATCTGGTCGTAATTGAGCCGTGGCGCGTCATCCGCCGGTTGGCTGGCACGCATTTGCGGATTGGCCAGCCAGACGATCTCCTGGCTGACCACCGCCAGCGTGCCGGTCACACAGACGATCAGCACGAAAAACCAGATCGGCAGTGCCAGCCAGCTGTGGACCAGGAACCAGATTTTTGAGCGGGATTTCTTCGACATGATTGAGGCGTCTTATATCGATGAAGGGCCTCTGCTACGGGCTTCGCAGCGATGAGGTCCATGGACGGTCCGGTCGTGGCTTTTGCCCACGCGACAGGACTGCATCTATATAGGACGGATGAGCACCCGAAATCCCGAAGGGTGATATGAAAGAAAATGTTTCGTGTTTCGTGTTTCGTGTTTCGTCGTAGGAGGTAGGCTTGCCCGCGAAGAACGATAATGCGGTCCGTCAGGTGCACCGCGGCGAACAGTTCGCCGGCAAGCCTGGCTCCTACAAGCTAACAGTGCGTCAGCCTTGCTGAAACATCTCTTTCGCCCGCTGCTCGATCTGCTCCTGGGTCAGATCCTCTTTACGTGTGGCCAGGAACCACAGGTGCCCGTAGGGATCCCTCAAGGTCCCGGAACGGTCGCCGTAAAATTGATCCTTGACCTCTGACACCACGATGCCGCCAGCCTCGATCGCCTGTTTGTAGGACTTGTCCACATCGGTCACGTACAGATGCAAGCCTACCGACGGCGAGTTGTCTGGATTGCTCAGCGGCCCTTGATCGCAGGGTGTGCCGAGCATGATCGGGCAGTCGCCGATGCGCAGTTCGGCGTGGCCGATGCCGCCATCGGGCATGGCCAGGCGCATGACCTCGATGGCGCCGAAGGCTTTTTTGTAGAACTCGATGGCTTCGGCGGCTTTTTGAATGCCCAGGTATGGGGTGATGCTGTGATAACCCTCTGGAATCGGTTTAACGCTCATGATGGTTCTCCCTTTTCTTGTGGATTGAAGATCGCTCTCCAGCCGAACAATTGTAGGAGTTGCCGCAGGCTGCGATCTTTTGTTTTGATCTTCAGCATGTTTCAAGTTTCCAAAAAGATTGTCCCGACGCGCTCCGAACCTGAGGGTTCATCGACACTGTTCAGCCACCAACAGTGAAGCAGCAGATTGCCTGACTTCGTCACGAAGAAATCTTCGAAATAGCCTGAACCCCCTTTGAACACTGACCTGCGCCATCAGGCACGGAAGCTGCAATGACCTTCGATAAACACTGGTATCGAGAGCCTTGCATGTCCCAATCTGCCGTTTATCCGATCAACCCGCCGGCCGCCCACCGGATCGCCGACGAAGCCGAAGCGCTGCGGGTAGCTGAACAGGTCGCCGCCATCCTGCTGGAGCAAGATGCGGAACGCGATCGTTCACGCCGACGAAAAACTGACCGTCGGCGCCACCCCGGTGCCGCACGCGGAAATCCTCGAATTCGTCAAACCGACGCTGGCCAAGGAAGGCGTAGACCTGGACATCAAGGTGTTCACCGATTTCATCCAGCCCAACCAGCAGCTCGCGCTGAAGAATCTCGACGCCAACTATTACCAGTATCGGCCGTTCCTCGATGACTACAACAAGACCCGTCACACCGACCTGGTGCCGGTGGTGGGCGTGCACATCGAGCCGTTCGGTGCTTACTCGACCAAAATCAAAAACATCACCGAGCTCAAGGACGGCGCCACCGTTTCGATCCCCAACGACCCGGTCAATACCGGTCGTGCCTTGGTGCTCTTGCACGAAACGGGTCTGATCAAACTCAAGGACCCCGGCAACACCCTGGCGACCCAGCGGGACATCGTTGAAAACCCCAAGCACCTGAAAATCCGTGAACTGGAGGGCGCATTGCTGGCGCGTTCGGTGAGTCAGGTCGACCTGGCGTTCGTCTTCGCCAACTACGCCCTGGAGGCCGGGATCGATACCAACAGTGCCTTGATCGTGGAGAAGGGCAAGAGCCTTTACATCGAGTTCCTGGTGGCACGGCCGGACAACATCAACGATCCGGGCCTGCGGAAACTGGCCAAGGCGTTGAACTCCGATGAGGTGCGCCAGTTCATCCTGACTCGTTACAAAGGCCAGATCGCGCCGGGGTTCTAATCTTCGTCGCCTGGCAGACCGCTTCGCGAGCAAGCCCGCTCCCACCTTTTGACCGAGTTCTTCAGGTGGAACCTAGTCGAATGTGGGAGCGGGCTTGCTCGCGAAGGGCTCAACTCATTCTTGGATCGATTCCCGATTCCAGCAGTTGCGCCCCTGGTCCCTGCTCCCCCAGCACATCCCCAAAATTACGCAACGGACAGGCCTCCATCGACAAACACCCACAGCCAATGCAGCCATTGAGTTTGTCGCGCAACAACGTCAACTGATTGATCCGCTCATCCAGATCCCGACCCCACTGCGCCGACATATCCTTCCAATCCGCCGCCGTCGGTGCACGGTTATCCGGCAGTGCCTTGAGTGCCTCGCCAATCTCCGCCAACGGAATGCCCAGCCGCTGGGCCACCTTGATCAACGCCACCCGCCGCAGCACTTCCCTTGGATAGCGCCGTTGGTTGCCCTGGTTGCGATTGCTCCTGATCAACCCCTTGGATTCATAAAAGTGCAGCGCCGTGACTGCGACGCCGCTACGGGCGGCCAATTGGCCGACGCTGAGTTCCTTATGCAGGTTTTCCAAGGTGATCATTTGAAAAATGCCTCTTGACCTTTACTTAACTGGAGGTTTTACCCTGCACACCTTCGGATCGCAAGATTCGCCTTGCACCTGAGTGGGGGATTATTCATGCACGCGCCAGCGAAACATCGCAGCTTCACCCAACTGATCGAATTCGAAATCGAACCGCAACAGCAATCGGCCCTGGTGTCAGCGCTGTCGCGGCAGACCGAGCGTCTGGCCCAGCACCACAGCGGCTTTCTGAGTGCCAGCATCCAGGCCAGCGAAGACGGGCGACGGGTGCTCAACTACCTGCAATGGCAAACCCGCGAGGCGGGGGAGGCGGCGTTTCAGGCGTTCGAAAGCGGGGAACAGGATTTCTGGCAACTGATTCGCGCTCATCAGGCGAAGACCGTGACCTTCGGCTCGTTCCAGGTGCTGCACAGCCTGGAACGCAGCCCCGACCACGGGTTGCACTGCACGCTGGTGGGTTAGATCGACAGTTGCACCAAGCGCTCACCCTGAATGTTTTCTGCGGGCCGGCGTTTGTTCACCGCCAGTTCACCCATCTTGATCAGGCGCGTGCGGGTCACATTGCGGCTCAGCCCCAGCAGGGCGGCGGTGTGCACCTGGTTGTAATGGCTGAAACGATAGGCGGCGCGCATCAAGGCATCTTCGACTTTCTCATGCAGCGCGCCGGCCTGTTGGTCGAAGAGTTTCTGGAAGGCCCGGTCGAGCAGGGCTTCGGCGCAGTCGTCGACCTGGCTGTGATAGTCGTCCTGACGCTCGATGCGCATGTTCGACAGGCGCAGGTCATCGCGTTCGATCACGCCGTTACGGCAAATCAACAGGGTGTGGTGAATCACGTTTTCCAGTTCGCGGATATTGCCCGGCCAACTGTAGCTGCGCAGTTTCAGTTCGGCCTCTTTGCTGATGGTGATGTCGCCGTAACCCAGGCGCTGACTATAGGCATTGATGAAGTGACGCGTCAGCGGCAGGATGTCGCCCGGGCGATCGCGCAGCGGGCTCAGTTCCAGGCTGACGACGTCGAGCCGGTAATACAGGTCTTCGCGAAAGTGCCCGGCGTTGATGGCTTTTTCCAGTTGCACGTTGGTGGCCGCGAGCACGCGCACATCAATGGGAATACTCTTGCGCGACCCCAGGCGTACCACTTCTCGCTCCTGCAGCACGCGCAACAACTTGACCTGGATCGCCATCGGCAAGTCGCCGATTTCATCGAGGAACAACGTGCCCCCGTTGGCTTCCTCGAACCAGCCGGCCTTGGCGCTCAGGGCACCGGTAAATGCACCTTTTTCATGACCGAACAATTCGGCTTCGACCAGGGATTCAGAGAACGCACCGCAGTTCACCGCTACGAATGGCCGGTTACGCCGGGCGCTGAGATTGTGGATATGACGCGCCACCAACTCTTTTCCGGTGCCGGTTTCACCAATGATCAGCACGCTGGCATCACTGGGTGCGACTTGTTGCAAATGCGCCAGCAAGGCCTGGGATTTCGGATCTTCGAAGACCTGCGCCGTGGCGCGTATCGACGTGGCCAGAGCGGGCGAGGGCGGTAAGGTCAGCAGTTGCATGGGGGCACGCTCCTTGATGGGCAAGCTATGAATAGAAAGTCGGAATCGGCAGGGCCTGGTTCAGCGCCCAGTCACCCAGTTCCTGGAGTTTGTAATCCACCGGGTCGTGCAGGGTTTGCGTGCGCAGGTTGCGCCAATGACGGTCCAGGCGCAGCGAGGCATGGGTCGAACGCGCGCCGGTCACCTCGAACAAGCGGCTGCACAACTCCAGGCCATTGCGCGTTGCCGCGACCTTGGCCGCGGCGATGGCGGTGGCGAGATATCCGCGCTCCTCGGCACTGAGGTTCGCGCCTTTGGCCCAGGCCTTGTCGAGCAAGTCGGCGGCACGCTCCACCAGCAACCGAACGCCCTCGAGGGCCACCCAGAATTCGCCGTAGTGACCGAGCACATAGGGGTCCTGGCTCACTTCCTTGGCAGTGGATTTATGCCATGGCCGGGTTTCGGTCAGTGTGTATTGCCGCGCCTCTTCGAAGGCGCCTTCGGCGATGCCGAGGAACAGGTGAGTAAACGTGAGCTGGGCGATCAGCGGGCGCAGGCAGGCGAACGGCGTACTCAACGGACCCGGATCGAGCAGCAGTTCCGACTCTTCGACCCGTACCCGTTCGAAGGTCGCGCTGCCACTGTCGGTTTGACGCTGACCGATGTTGTTCCAGTCGCTGTGCAGGGTAATGCCGCTACGGCCGCTGGGAATGGCGGCGATCAACAGCTTGCCACCGGCGTTTTCATCCACCGCAGAGGCGATCAGCATTTCTGAATCACTGGCGCCGGAGCAAAAACTTTTCTTGCCGGAAAACTCACGCCAGCCGCCAAGGTTTTTCACCACGGTGCGGGTGTCCAGGGGGTTGAGGGCATTACCCCAGAACCAGTTCTTGCGGGCGGTTTGTTCAAACCACGGCTGCCATTGTTCGGGCCGGGCGAACAGGCGCACGGTGGCGAGCATCAGGTGATGGAAGCCGAACACATGGGCAATCGAGCTGTCGACCTTGGCGAACTCGCGCACGATGGCCAAGGTTTCACTCCAGCTCGCACCCAGGCCGCCGAACTGTCTGGGAATGCTCAACGCCAGCAGGCCGCTGTGGCGCAACGCATCGCGTTCAGTCTTGGGCGTACCGCCACGCTCGTCGCGCTCAACGGCGGTCAAGGCAAACCCGGCGGCCAATTGGCGGGCGGTCTGCAACGGGGATATCAGGGCGCTTTGCGGTTTGGCGGTCACGCGGGGATCCTTTTCTTGTGGGTCCTGTAGGAGCTGCCGCAGGCTGCGATCTTTTGATCTTGATCTTTGAAATCAAAAGATCGCAGCCTGCGGCAGCTCCTACAGGACGGGTGACGTCAGGCTTTGGCCGGCAACACATCATTGGCGATCATTTCGCCAAACGGTCCGGTGAGGTTGGTGACACCGCGACCGGCCAGGCTGGCATACGGCTCGGGCAACAGCGGGAACACCAGTTCGGCAAAACGATAGGCCTCCTCGAGGTGCGGGTAGCCGGAGAAGATGAAACTCTCGATACCCAGGTCCGCATACTCCTTGATCCGCGCGGCCACCTGCTGTGGATCGCCCACCAGTGCCGTCCCGGCACCGCCGCGCACCAGCCCGACACCGGCCCACAGGTTGGGCGAGATCTCTAGGTTGTCGCGACGTCCGTCATGCAGCGCAGCCATTCGCCGTTGACCTTCGGAGTCGAAGCGCGAGAACGACTTCTGTGCGGCGGCGATCGTCTCGTCGCTGATGTGTTCGATCAATTTGTCAGCGGCTTTCCATGCGTCTTCGGCGGTTTCCCGCACGATCACATGCAATCGGATCCCGAACTTCACGGTGCGCCCGTTGCGCGCGGCCCGCTCACGCACATCGGCGAGTTTCTGCGCCACGGCCGCCGGTGGCTCGCCCCAGGTCAGGTAGACATCGACCTGTTCGGCCGCCAGGTCATGGGCGGCATCGGAGGAACCGCCGAAGTACAGCGGCGGATAGGGTTTCTGTACCGGCGGATATAGCGCTTTGGCGTTCTGTACCCGCAGGTGTTTACCTTCGAAATCCACAGATTCGCCTTGCAGCACCCGGCGCCAGATTTTCAGGAACTCATCGGTAACTTCGTAGCGTTCGCTGTGATCGAGGAAACTGCCGTCGCCACGGTTCTCATCGGGGTCGCCTCCCGTCACCACATTGATCAGCAGGCGGCCATTGGACAGTCGATCCAGGGTGGCGGCCATGCGCGCAGAAACCGTTGGCGAAATGATTCCCGGGCGGATAGCCACCAGGTAGCGCAAGCGTTCAGTCAGCGGCACCAGCGCCGAAGCGATCACCCACGAGTCTTCGCAGGAGCGCCCGGTCGGGATCAACACACCGTGGTAACCGAGGCTGTCCGCCGCCTGGGCCACCTGTTTCAGATAATTAAGCGTTACCGGGCGTGCACCTTGGGTGGTGCCCAGGTAATGACCGTCGCCGTGGGTCGGCAGAAACCAGAAAACATCCATGAACAAATCCTTAAGCGATTTTCAGCAGATGGTTGGGGTGCACGCCGAACAACGGCGCCGCGCGTTCTGCCGCAAGGCGGATGCGAGCCTTCAAGGGCTCACTGGTTATCTGGTAATTGGAGAAATCGGCTTCGGTGGCATACACGCCAATCGGCAAGGTCAAGGCCTGGAAGAAACTGAACAGCGGCCGCAGTTGATGATCGAGCACCAGCGCGTGACGTTCGCTGCCTCCGGTGGCGGCCAGCAGGACCGGTGTGTTGACCAGGGCATTGAGATCGATCAGGTCGAACAGGTGTTTGAGCAGACCCGGATAGGAACCGCGATAAACCGGCGCGGCGACGATCAGCAAGTCGGCGTTTTCGATCGCTTGCAGTTCGGCTTCGATATCCGCTGCCAATTCCTGGCGCGACAGCGCCGCGCCCAGAGGCCGGGCAATGTCACCTAGCTCGATCAGCTTGCTGTCGATCGGCAGTTGCTCGGCCAGCTGAGCCAACAGCGCTTGGGTCAGCACCAGGGTGCGCGAAGGACGCCAGGTACCACCGGAGAGGGCAACGACTTTCAAGGGGCGCGACATGATCAGTTCCTTTTTAAACAGAAGCTCTGCGAGCAGTGGGTAGTCACCGGGTTGAGCAAGAGCTGTACCAATCCCTTGAAGCCCCGATTTATCGGGCTTTCAGCGCTCCGGGCAGGTCGCGCTGTTGATTTTCACGGGCTGTTTGTTGAAGGACTGTTGCCTGGTAAACAGTTGTTCGGGCAACAGTGGAGGCAATTGTTATAAAGCTTGTCTGTTATTCCTCAAAATACAATAAAACGATATTTATAGATCATTAAGAGATAAAAAAGGCTGCAAACGGGCTGCATTAGAAAAACCCGATAGCGACTATCGAGAGCGTTGATTTTTGCTCGGCTAAAGGCGCGAGTAGCCTGTGTTCATTGCCCCGAACACAACGCCAGGACGCCGAAAATGAAACCTTTAATCGCCACTTTCTTGCTGCTCGCGGTCCCCGTACTTGCCGGATGTGCCAGCCATGTTTCCCCGGAATTGCGCCCCTACACCGCTGAAGAAACCCGAGAGCTGGCGCTGGAAGCCCTGAATCGTCGCGGCTTGTCCTTCGATGAATACCACGCGAAAAAAGCCGAACTGCTCGGCGAGCCACGGAAAACCTTTGGTTTCGACAAACAGGGCGAGATGAACGCCGAACGAGCTGTACAGCTGCACGGTCGCCAGAGCTGAGCCAAAACTGTACTGCTGGAACTTTCGCCTAACTGTCCATGGGTTTCCCCGGGCGTTCGCGATAGGGTCAATACCTGACTGACCCCGATGGACTGCCACCCATGACACTCTCGCTCGATCTGCTGCTGGGCTTTGCCCTGTTTGCCCTCGTTACCTCGATCACACCGGGTCCGAACAACACCATGTTGCTGGCGTCGGGGGTGAACTTCGGGTTTCAGCGGACCATTCCCCATATGTTGGGCATCACCTGCGGATTCTTCGTGCTGGTAGTGGCAGTGGGGTTTGGGCTCGGCGCGGTGTTCCAGGCGTATCCGCTGCTCTACACCGTGCTGCGTTACGTCGGTGCGGCGTATTTGCTGTACCTGGCGTGGAAAATCGCGCACTCCGGGCCTGTCTCGGACAGCGGCAAAGGCGAGCCCAAGCCGATCAGCTACCTGGGCGCCGCCGCATTCCAGTGGGTCAATCCCAAGGCCTGGATCATGGCCATCGGTGCCATCAGCACTTACACACCGATGCAGGGCTATTTCACCAACGTGGTTGTGATTGCCGCGGTGTTCGCCCTGATCAACCTGCCGAGCGTCGGTGTCTGGGCCGCTTGCGGCACGCTGCTGCGCAATGTCCTCAAGGACCGACGCTGGTTGCGCCTGTTCAACTGGGGCATGGCCGCGCTGCTGGTGGCGTCGCTGTATCCGATATTGCTCGATAGCTTTAGCTGACGCATTGCTTCAACCGCTCGCCCGATGCCTGTTAAGCTGGCTCATCAGGAGCGTTCCGACGCACTTTTAAATGAAGTTGTTCTTCTTTAACGGCATCCGATCAGGTATTGGTAACCTTCTGAAAACCGCACGCAGCTCATAAGGCTGCGTTTCGCCGTTTGCAGTCATGAGCTTCCTGATCCCGGAACACGCTCTGCGAGTCTTTTATGAATAAACGTCCGCTGTATTTCGACTATGCCGCCACCACGCCGGTGGATGAGCGAGTCATCAAGATCATGGTCGAGTGTCTGGGCTTTGACGGTAATTTCGGCAATCCGGCCTCCAGCTCCCACGCCTTTGGCCAACAGGCCCGGCAATCGGTAGAGCAGGCGCGGCGCCAGGTTGCCGAACTGGTTGGCGCCACGCCAGAACAGATCGTCTGGACCTCGGGTGCCACCGAATCCAACAACCTTGCCCTCAAGGGTGTGGCCCAGGCGCGCGGCTCGGCCTGCGGCCACCTCATCACCAGCCAGATCGAACACAAGGCCATCCTCGATACCGCCAGGCAGTTGCAGGACAGCGGCGTGGCGGTGACGTACCTGGTGCCGGATGCCGATGGCCTGATCACCGCGCAAGCGGTCAGCGACGCCATGCGCGAGGATACCTTCCTGGTGTCGCTGATGCTGGTCAACAATGAACTGGGCACGGTCAACGACATCCCGGCCATCGGCCAGGTGGTGCGCGAGCGCAATGCATTGTTTCATGTCGACGCGGCGCAAGGCGCGGGCAAGGTTGCGATCGACCTGGCGCAGTGGCCGGTGGACCTCATGTCCTTCTCGGCGCACAAGCTCTATGGCCCCAAAGGCATCGGTGCGCTGTATGTCGGCCCGCGTGCGCACCAGCGCTTGCTGGCGCAGATCCACGGCGGCGGTCACGAAGGCGGCTTGCGTTCCGGTACCCTGGCGACCCACCAGATTGCCGCGATGGGCGCGGCCTTTGCCCTGGCGGCGGCCTCGTTCCATGAAGAAAAAGCCTTGATCGTGCGCCTGCGCGAACGCCTGCTTGAGCAATTGCTGAGCATTCCGGGTGTGCGGCTCAATGGCAGCCTCACCCGGCGCATCCCGCATACCCTGAGCCTGACCTTCAGTGAAGGCGAGTTCAACTCCGCGGCATTGCTCGCCTCGATGGCGTTTTCCGCGACCTCGGCCTGTAATTCCGCCAGTAATGCGCCATCCCATGTGCTGCTGGCCCTGGGGCATGATGCACGCACGGCGAGTCGCACCATTCGCTTGAGCCTGGGGCGGTTCACCACCGAGCAGGATATCGATCAAGCGGTACAGCTGATTAAAAGCGCCTGCGCCAATGCTCCGGCATTCTGGCAATAGGGCAACCAGGCGCCGACCCTGATCGGCACTGAACAATAATGACAAGTGGTTAGCAGGAGTCACGATGAATACGCAGTTTACGATCACCGGGTCAGTGCCCCAGCGCCTGGCGCAAACCCGCGAGCTGATGAGCCGGGAGGGTATCCATGCCTTGCTGGTGCCGTCGGCCGATCCCCACCTGTCCGAATACCTGCCGGGTTACTGGCAAGGGCGCCAATGGCTGTCGGGTTTCCACGGTTCCGTTGGCACCCTGATCGTTACCGCGGATTTCGCAGGCGTCTGGGCCGACAGCCGCTATTGGGAACAAGCGAGCAAGGAACTCAAGGGCAGTGGCATTGAGCTGGTCAAGCTGCAACCTGGGCAACCCGGGCCGTTGGACTGGCTGGCCGAGCAAACCCCAGAGGGTGGAGTGGTCGCAGTCGATGGCGCGGTGATGGCGGTGGCTTCCGCACGCACGTTGGGCAGCAAGCTTGAGGAGCGGGGCGCACGCCTGCGCACCGACATCGACCTGTTGAGCCAAGTCTGGAGTGACCGCCCGAGCCTGCCGAACGAACCGATCTATCAGCACTTGCCGCCGCAAGCGACCGTCAGCCGCGGCGAAAAACTCGCCAAGCTGCGCGAGACTTTGCAGGCACGTGGTGCCGACTGGCATTTCATTGCCACCCTGGATGACATCGCCTGGCTGTTCAACCTGCGTGGCGGCGATGTGTCATTCAATCCGGTGTTCATCTCTTTCGCCTTGATCAGCCAGCAGCAGGCGACGCTGTTTGTCGCGCTAGGCAAGGTCGATGCGCAGCTGCGTGCGGTCCTGGAGCAGGACGGCGTGACCTTGCGCGACTACAGCGAAGTGGCCGACGCCTTGCGCGCCATACCGGCGGGTGCAAGCCTGCTGGTCGATCCGGCGCGGGTAACGGCGGGCCTGCTGGGTAACCTCGATAGCGCTGTCAAGCTGATCGAAGGCCTGAACCCGACTACCCTGGCCAAGTCCCAGAAGAGCCTGGCAGACGCCGAACACATCCGCCAGGCCATGGAGCAGGACGGCGCAGCACTGTGCGAATTCTTCACCTGGCTCGAATCGGCCTGGGGCCGTGAGCGCATTACCGAATTGACCATCGACGAAAAACTGACCGCGGCACGTAAACGCCGGCCGGGTTACGTGTCGCTGAGCTTCAACACCATTGCCGCATTCAACGCCAACGGCGCCATGCCCCATTACCACGCCACCGAAGAAGAGCACGCGGTGATCGAAGGTGACGGCTTGTTGCTGATCGATTCCGGCGGCCAGTACCTGGGCGGTACTACCGACATCACGCGGATGGTCGCGGTCGGCACACCAACGGCAGAACAGAAACGCGATTGCACCCGCGTGCTAAAGGGCGTGATTGCCTTGTCCCGTGCGCAATTCCCCAAGGGCATCCTGTCGCCACTGCTGGACGCCATTGCCCGGGCGCCGATCTGGGCCGAAAGCGTCGACTATGGTCACGGCACCGGTCACGGCGTCGGCTATTTCCTCAACGTCCACGAAGGTCCGCAGGTGATTGCCTACCAGGCCGCCCCCGCGCCGCAAACCGCCATGCTGCCAGGCATGATCACGTCGATCGAACCGGGCACCTACCGTCCAGGACGCTGGGGTGTGCGAATCGAGAACCTGGCCATGAACCGCGAGGCAGGCAGCAGTGAATTCGGTGAATTCCTCAAGTTCGAAACCCTGACCCTGTGCCCGATCGATACGCGCTGTCTTGAAACCTCGCTGCTGAGCGAAGAGGAAAAACAGTGGTTCAACGCCTACCACGCCGAAGTGCGCGAACGCTTGAGCCCGTTGCTCGAGGGTGCTGCGCTGGAGTGGTTGAACACGCGAACTGCGGCCGTTTGACCGACTTTGGCCCGGGCGCTGTCTCCAGCGCCCGGGCTCATATTGTCGACTGGGCCCTAGGTTTTTAACTTAGGGCTTCGATGACAAAGTCCAATCGATCCTGGCCGAAGAACAGTTGCTCGCCGACGAACATGCTCGGTGCACCGAATACGCCGCGTTGCACGGCTTTTTCGGTGGTGTCCTTGAGGGCGCTTTTGACATCCTCTTCGGCGCTCAGGGCCAGGATCTCTTCCGGGTCGAAACCGTTTTCGCTCAGTACTGCCCCGACGGTGGCCGGATCATTGAGGTTGCGACCTTCGATCCACAGTGCCTTGAACAGGCAATCGACGAACGCGGCAAAGCGCTCAGGGTGGCGCATCTGCATACCTGTTACGGCACGCATGAGCACCAGTGTGTTGATCGGAAAGTGCGGGTTGATTTTCAACGGCACACCGTAGCGTTTAGCGTACCGATCAAGGTCTATGAACATGTAGCGGCCCTTTGCAGGGACGGTGGCCGGGGAGGCGTTGCCGGTGGCTTTGAACACTCCGCCGAGCAGGATTGGCACGTAGACCAGTTGGCTGTCGGTCTGTTCACAGATCTTCGGTAGCTGGGTATAGGCCAGGTAGGTGGCGGGGCTGCCCAGATCGAAATAAAACTCCACGGTTTTGCTCATCGTCGATGCACTCTTCTTGTTGTCGTAGGGTGGGGCGGATCACCAGCGTTCGCTCCAGGGGCGCAGGTCCAGCTCGAAGGTCCAGGCGTCGCGGGGCTGGCTGTGCAGGTACCAATAGTTCTCGGCGATGTGCTCGGGGTCGAGAATGCCATCCTGATCCTTGGTGGCGTACTTCTCGGGGAAGCTCTCACGGATAAAGTCAGTATCGATCGCGCCGTCGACCACGACGTGGGCGACATGAATATTCATCGGTCCCAGTTCGCGAGCCATGCTTTGTGCCAGCGCACGAATCCCGTGCTTGGCTCCGGCAAACGCGGCAAAGCCTGCTGCGCCGCGCAAGCCGGCGGTGGCGCCGGTGAACAGGATGGTGCCCCGTTGCCGCTTGGCCATGCGCTTGGCCACTTCCCGACCATTGAGAAAGCCTGAGAAACAGGCCATTTCCCAGATCTTGAAATACTTGCGGGCGGTTTCTTCAAGAATGCTGCAAGGCACGTTGGCGCCGATGTTAAACACGAACGCTTCGATCGGGCCGATGTCGCTTTCGATTTGCTCGACCAACGCAATCACATCGTCTTCTTTGCGGGCATCGCAGGCGAAGCCGTGGGCTTCGCCGCCGCCAGCCCTGATGGCATCGACCAGTGGCTGGAGTTTGTCCGCGCTGCGACGGGTCACGCAGGCAACGAATCCCTCTTGAGCAAACCGCTTGGCAATGGCGCCACCCGTGGCATCTCCCGCACCGACAACCAGCACGACCTTCTTATTATTCATTGCCTGGACCTCTTTAGTAAACGATCGTTAACTAAACGAACGTTATGCTACGATTCGACAGGCGTCAAGATCACGGAACCTGAGGGAAGGGCCATGCGTTATTCAGCCAGTCACAAGCTGGAAACCCGAGAGAAACTGCTGCAAAGCAGCGCGCTGTCGGCCAAGCAATCCGGGTTTTCCACGGTGGGGGTCGACGGTTTGATGAAAGCCATCGGCTTGAGTGGTGGCGCGTTCTACAGCCACTTCGCGTCGAAGGACGCGTTGTTCGCTTCCATAGTCGAGCGTGAGTTGCGTCAGAGCCTGGAGCGGCTGGGGGCTGATCAGGGGCGCGACAAATTCGAGCGTTGCCTCAAGCTCTACTTGAGCATGTCCCACGTCGAGCACCCGGAAACAGGTTGTGCATTACCGGCGTTGGGGGCTGAGATCGCCCGCTCCGATCCGCTGATTCGACAGCAGGCTGAGCACTGGATCTGCCAGCTTCAGGAAAGTTGGGCGCGGGTGCTGGAGAGCGACAGTCTTGCTTGGGCGATTCTGTCGCAATGCATCGGTGCACTGGTGGTGGCGCGAATGCTCATCACGCCGGATCTGCAGCGCAGGGTGCTGAAGTCCAGCCATGAGGAGATCGGCCGCCAGTTGGCAGGCCCCAGGACCTGACAACGGCTCAGATCATTTACAGATGACGATCATGCTGCGGCTGGCATAGCCCGCGGGGTTGAGTCCGAACGGATAATCACCCGGCTCTTCCACGGCATCGCCGGATTTGGCGATGACCTTGTAGTTCTTGGGGGCGCACGAGTTGGCGGCGCTGGTGTAGCACTGTTCCCACGAGGACGACAGCCCCGAACAGTTGATATGAATCCCTTTCTTTCCGTGTTTGATCTGGGGTTTGGCGGTCGCCGCGCAGCCCGCAACTGCAAGAACGGCGATCAGTATCAAAATTCGTTTCATTGCTATCCTTGTAGCGTTCCCGGATCTATCGCCCGGTCTGGCAGTATTCGCTTGCGCATAAAGCGTTTTGAGGTCCCTGTCCTGAAAAAGTCCATTTCTGGCACTGGGTTGCGGGCCTAAACATGGCCTAATTGAGCGGTAAATACCAGAGTCTGTGTAAAACCGGTCGTCAATCGGCTGCAACGGCGGGCTTGGCGGCACTGCCCATCGTCATGGTGGCACCGACGGAAGCCAGGATGATGCACAGGATGGCCATCCACTGTGACAAAGACAGGAATTCATGCAGGAACAACAAACCGGACAAGGCACCCACCGCCGGTTCGATGCTCATTAATGTGCCGAAGGTCTTGGCCGGCATGCGCGTGAGGGCAACCATCTCCAGCGTATAGGGAAGGGCCGTGGACAGGATGGCAACACCGATGGCGATCGGAATCAATGACGGGGTCAACAGCGCTGCACCCGCATGAACGATGCCGATGGGGGCGACGAACAGGGCGGCAATCACCACCCCCAGGGCGGCGGTCTGTACACCGTTGTCGGCACCAGCCTTCTGCCCGAAGAGAATGTACAGCGCCCAGCAGACACCTGCACCCAACGCGTAACCGGCCCCCAGTAGATCAATCCCTTGTGCCGTGGCCCCCGTCGGTATCAATAGCAGCAGGCCGACAGCGGCCAGGGCAATCCACAAAAAGTCGATGGCGCGGCGCGAAGCATAGATGGCAACGGCCAATGGCCCGGTGAACTCCAGCGCGACCGCGATACCCAGGGGAACAGAGCGCAGGGACATGTAGAAGAGGAAGTTCATGCCGCCCAGTGCCATGCCGTAGACAATGACGGTGCGCAGTGATTTTGCGGTGAGCTTCGCTCGCCATGGGCGCAGCAGCAACACCATGATCACGCTGGCAAAGGTCAATCGCAAGGTGGTGGTGCCCTGGGCGCCGATAATGGGGAACATGCTTTTGGCCAGCGAGGCTCCCGACTGAATCGATGCCATGGCTATTAATAGCAGGCCGACCGAAAACAGGGTCGAGGCAAGGCTGCGCGGCTGATCGTTCATTGGGAGGCACCGTCCGAGGTATGGAACTTGAGTGTTGTGCTTGGTATTGGGCAATATACTGCGCAATCGGTGCAGGCGCGTCTATATATAAGCGCTGTTTTTGTGTTCTCGATAGAAAAACCAGATCAATGCTTGACGGCAGATTCTGGAAGCCTATAATTCGCCCCACTTCCGGCGCAGTCGAAACGGAAAACTCCTTGGTAAACAATGAGTTACGCAGTTTTCGGCAGCAGGTTGCTTCAGTTCATCGAAGCGCCAAGGAAGTTGAAAAAGAGGTGTTGACAGCAGCGTGTAACGCTGTAGAATTCGCCTCCCGCTGATGAGAGATCTGAAGCGCAAGTGGTTGAAGTTGTTAAGGATTCCTTGAAAACTTCTGAAAAATACCACTTGACAGCAAATGAGGCTGCTGTAGAATGCGCGCCTCGGTTGAGATGAAAGATCTTAACCAACTGCTCTTTAACAACTGAATCAAGCAATTCGTGTGGGTGCTTGTGGAGTCAGACTGCTAGTCAACAGATTATCAGCATCACAAGTTACTCCGCGAGAAATCAAAGATGTAACCAACGATTGCTGAGCCAAGTTTAGGGTTTTCTCAAAACCCAAAGATGTTTGAACTGAAGAGTTTGATCATGGCTCAGATTGAACGCTGGCGGCAGGCCTAACACATGCAAGTCGAGCGGATGAAGAGAGCTTGCTCTCTGATTCAGCGGCGGACGGGTGAGTAATGCCTAGGAATCTGCCTGGTAGTGGGGGACAACGTCTCGAAAGGGACGCTAATACCGCATACGTCCTACGGGAGAAAGCAGGGGACCTTCGGGCCTTGCGCTATCAGATGAGCCTAGGTCGGATTAGCTAGTTGGTGAGGTAATGGCTCACCAAGGCGACGATCCGTAACTGGTCTGAGAGGATGATCAGTCACACTGGAACTGAGACACGGTCCAGACTCCTACGGGAGGCAGCAGTGGGGAATATTGGACAATGGGCGAAAGCCTGATCCAGCCATGCCGCGTGTGTGAAGAAGGTCTTCGGATTGTAAAGCACTTTAAGTTGGGAGGAAGGGCAGTAAATTAATACTTTGCTGTTTTGACGTTACCGACAGAATAAGCACCGGCTAACTCTGTGCCAGCAGCCGCGGTAATACAGAGGGTGCAAGCGTTAATCGGAATTACTGGGCGTAAAGCGCGCGTAGGTGGTTTGTTAAGTTGGATGTGAAATCCCCGGGCTCAACCTGGGAACTGCATTCAAAACTGACAAGCTAGAGTATGGTAGAGGGTGGTGGAATTTCCTGTGTAGCGGTGAAATGCGTAGATATAGGAAGGAACACCAGTGGCGAAGGCGACCACCTGGACTGATACTGACACTGAGGTGCGAAAGCGTGGGGAGCAAACAGGATTAGATACCCTGGTAGTCCACGCCGTAAACGATGTCAACTAGCCGTTGGGAGCCTTGAGCTCTTAGTGGCGCAGCTAACGCATTAAGTTGACCGCCTGGGGAGTACGGCCGCAAGGTTAAAACTCAAATGAATTGACGGGGGCCCGCACAAGCGGTGGAGCATGTGGTTTAATTCGAAGCAACGCGAAGAACCTTACCAGGCCTTGACATCCAATGAACTTTCCAGAGATGGATTGGTGCCTTCGGGAACATTGAGACAGGTGCTGCATGGCTGTCGTCAGCTCGTGTCGTGAGATGTTGGGTTAAGTCCCGTAACGAGCGCAACCCTTGTCCTTAGTTACCAGCACGTAATGGTGGGCACTCTAAGGAGACTGCCGGTGACAAACCGGAGGAAGGTGGGGATGACGTCAAGTCATCATGGCCCTTACGGCCTGGGCTACACACGTGCTACAATGGTCGGTACAGAGGGTTGCCAAGCCGCGAGGTGGAGCTAATCCCATAAAACCGATCGTAGTCCGGATCGCAGTCTGCAACTCGACTGCGTGAAGTCGGAATCGCTAGTAATCGCGAATCAGAATGTCGCGGTGAATACGTTCCCGGGCCTTGTACACACCGCCCGTCACACCATGGGAGTGGGTTGCACCAGAAGTAGCTAGTCTAACCTTCGGGAGGACGGTTACCACGGTGTGATTCATGACTGGGGTGAAGTCGTAACAAGGTAGCCGTAGGGGAACCTGCGGCTGGATCACCTCCTTAATCGACGACTCAGCTGCTCCATGAGCTCCCACACGAATTGCTTGATTCATTGAAGAAGACGATAGAAGCAGCTTTAAGCTCCAAGCTGATAGCTCAGGCTAACAGTTACTAGCTCGAAATTGGGTCTGTAGCTCAGTTGGTTAGAGCGCACCCCTGATAAGGGTGAGGTCGGCAGTTCGAATCTGCCCAGACCCACCAATTTTGTTATGGGGCCATAGCTCAGCTGGGAGAGCGCCTGCCTTGCACGCAGGAGGTCAGCGGTTCGATCCCGCTTGGCTCCACCATAAACTGCTTCGAAGTTTGAGAGTTTAGAAATGAATATTCTGCGATGAATATTGATTTCTAGTCTTTTGATTAGATCGTTCTTTAAAAATTTGGGTATGTGATAGAAAGATAGACTGAACGTTACTTTCACTGGTAACGGATCAGGCTAAGGTAAAATTTGTGAGTTCTCTTAGTTGAGAAATTCGAATTTTCGGCGAATGTCGTCTTCACAGTATAACCAGATTGCTTGGGGTTATATGGTCAAGTGAAGAAGCGCATACGGTGGATGCCTTGGCAGTCAGAGGCGATGAAAGACGTGGTAGCCTGCGAAAAGCTTCGGGGAGTCGGCAAACAGACTTTGATCCGGAGATGTCTGAATGGGGGAACCCAGCCATCATAAGATGGTTATCTTGTACTGAATACATAGGTGCAAGAGGCGAACCAGGGGAACTGAAACATCTAAGTACCCTGAGGAAAAGAAATCAACCGAGATTCCCTTAGTAGTGGCGAGCGAACGGGGACTAGCCCTTAAGTGGCTTTGAGATTAGCGGAACGCTCTGGAAAGTGCGGCCATAGTGGGTGATAGCCCTGTACGCGAAAATCTCTTAGTCATGAAATCGAGTAGGACGGAGCACGAGAAACTTTGTCTGAATATGGGGGGACCATCCTCCAAGGCTAAATACTACTGACTGACCGATAGTGAACTAGTACCGTGAGGGAAAGGCGAAAAGAACCCCGGAGAGGGGAGTGAAATAGATCCTGAAACCGTATGCGTACAAGCAGTGGGAGCCCACTTTGTTGGGTGACTGCGTACCTTTTGTATAATGGGTCAGCGACTTATTTTCAGTGGCGAGCTTAACCGAATAGGGGAGGCGTAGCGAAAGCGAGTCTTAATAGGGCGTCTAGTCGCTGGGAATAGACCCGAAACCGGGCGATCTATCCATGGGCAGGTTGAAGGTTAGGTAACACTGACTGGAGGACCGAACCGACTACCGTTGAAAAGTTAGCGGATGACCTGTGGATCGGAGTGAAAGGCTAATCAAGCTCGGAGATAGCTGGTTCTCCTCGAAAGCTATTTAGGTAGCGCCTCATGTATCACTGTAGGGGGTAGAGCACTGTTTCGGCTAGGGGGTCATCCCGACTTACCAAACCGATGCAAACTCCGAATACCTACAAGTGCCGAGCATGGGAGACACACGGCGGGTGCTAACGTCCGTCGTGAAAAGGGAAACAACCCAGACCGTCAGCTAAGGTCCCAAAGTTATGGTTAAGTGGGAAACGATGTGGGAAGGCTTAGACAGCTAGGAGGTTGGCTTAGAAGCAGCCACCCTTTAAAGAAAGCGTAATAGCTCACTAGTCGAGTCGGCCTGCGCGGAAGATGTAACGGGGCTCAAACCATACACCGAAGCTACGGGTATCACCTTCGGGTGATGCGGTAGAGGAGCGTTCTGTAAGCCTGTGAAGGTGAGTTGAGAAGCTTGCTGGAGGTATCAGAAGTGCGAATGCTGACATGAGTAACGACAATGGGTGTGAAAAACACCCACGCCGAAAGACCAAGGTTTCCTGCGCAACGTTAATCGACGCAGGGTTAGTCGGTCCCTAAGGCGAGGCTGAAAAGCGTAGTCGATGGAAAACAGGTTAATATTCCTGTACTTCTGGTTATTGCGATGGAGGGACGGAGAAGGCTAGGCCAGCTTGGCGTTGGTTGTCCAAGTTTAAGGTGGTAGGCTGGAATCTTAGGTAAATCCGGGATTCCAAGGCCGAGAGCTGATGACGAGTTACCTTTCAGGTGACGAAGTGGTTGATGCCATGCTTCCAAGAAAAGCTTCTAAGCTTCAGATAACCAGGAACCGTACCCCAAACCGACACAGGTGGTTGGGTAGAGAATACCAAGGCGCTTGAGAGAACTCGGGTGAAGGAACTAGGCAAAATGGCACCGTAACTTCGGGAGAAGGTGCGCCGGTGAGGGTGAAGGACTTGCTCCGTAAGCCCACGCCGGTCGAAGATACCAGGCCGCTGCGACTGTTTATTAAAAACACAGCACTCTGCAAACACGAAAGTGGACGTATAGGGTGTGACGCCTGCCCGGTGCCGGAAGGTTAATTGATGGGGTTAGCTAACGCGAAGCTCTTGATCGAAGCCCCGGTAAACGGCGGCCGTAACTATAACGGTCCTAAGGTAGCGAAATTCCTTGTCGGGTAAGTTCCGACCTGCACGAATGGCGTAACGATGGCGGCGCTGTCTCCACCCGAGACTCAGTGAAATTGAAATCGCTGTGAAGATGCAGTGTATCCGCGGCTAGACGGAAAGACCCCGTGAACCTTTACTATAGCTTTGCACTGGACTTTGAATTTGCTTGTGTAGGATAGGTGGGAGGCTTTGAAGCGTGGACGCCAGTTCGCGTGGAGCCATCCTTGAAATACCACCCTGGCAACTTTGAGGTTCTAACTCAGGTCCGTTATCCGGATCGAGGACAGTGTATGGTGGGTAGTTTGACTGGGGCGGTCTCCTCCTAAAGAGTAACGGAGGAGTACGAAGGTGCGCTCAGACCGGTCGGAAATCGGTCGTAGAGTATAAAGGCAAAAGCGCGCTTGACTGCGAGACAGACACGTCGAGCAGGTACGAAAGTAGGTCTTAGTGATCCGGTGGTTCTGTATGGAAGGGCCATCGCTCAACGGATAAAAGGTACTCCGGGGATAACAGGCTGATACCGCCCAAGAGTTCATATCGACGGCGGTGTTTGGCACCTCGATGTCGGCTCATCACATCCTGGGGCTGAAGCCGGTCCCAAGGGTATGGCTGTTCGCCATTTAAAGTGGTACGCGAGCTGGGTTTAGAACGTCGTGAGACAGTTCGGTCCCTATCTGCCGTGGACGTTTGAGATTTGAGAGGGGCTGCTCCTAGTACGAGAGGACCGGAGTGGACGAACCTCTGGTGTTCCGGTTGTCACGCCAGTGGCATTGCCGGGTAGCTATGTTCGGAATAGATAACCGCTGAAAGCATCTAAGCGGGAAACTAGCCTCAAGATGAGATCTCACTGGGACCTTGAGTCCCCTGAAGGGCCGTCGAAGACTACGACGTTGATAGGTTGGGTGTGTAAGCGCTGTGAGGCGTTGAGCTAACCAATACTAATTGCCCGTGAGGCTTGACCATATAACACCCAAGCAATTTGATGCTCCTAGTTGAAAAGACGAAAGAGACCAGATTGCGGTGTGTGAAGACGAAACGAACCGAAAGTTCGAAGTTCACAAAACACCGAAGCTATCACATACCCAATTTGCTGAAGCGAGGCCATCTGGTCACGACTCAGTACCCGAATTTCTTGACGACCATAGAGCGTTGGAACCACCTGATCCCATCCCGAACTCAGAAGTGAAACGATGCATCGCCGATGGTAGTGTGGGGTTTCCCCATGTGAGAGTAGGTCATCGTCAAGATTAAATTCCAAAACCCCTATCTGCGCATGCAGGTAGGGGTTTTGTTTTTGTGCCCGATTTTCCCCCTGTAGGAGCGAGCATGCTCGCGAAGAACCGGAGAGCGCCACGGTATATCAGGCCCCAGCCTTATCGTTAACGCCCACCGTCGAAGCGCCGCCCTGAGCATGCTCGCTCCTACACAACTTAAAGAAAATGACACGAAAGCGATCACTCCGTTTTGGTATGGTGCAGCTCGTTTTTTTAGCGGCCCGTTTTCAAACCAGGGATCGGTGTTTCTTTCCAAAGAGTTGCCACAGAAATGCCTCAGCCGATTCCGATCAAAGACCATGAAAAAGAGACGCGACTGGTCAACAAGCGACTGATGGCCTGCGCTTTGTTCGTCGGCGCCATTACCTGTGCACTGGTGGTGCGCCTGTACGTCCTGCAGGTGGTGGAATTTGAGTATCACTCCACGATTTCCGAAAACAACCGAGTGCATGTGCTGCCGATCACGCCTACCCGTGGCTTGATCTATGACCGCAATGGCGTGGTCCTGGCGGACAACCGGCCCAGCTATAACCTGACCATCACTCGCGAACGCGCCTCCGATGTCAACCAAGAGCTGGACGAAGTGGTCAACCTGCTGCACCTGCCGACTGAAGACCGCACGCTGTTCGACAAGGCGATGAAACAGGCGCGGCACCCGTTTGTGCCGGTAACCTTGTTCTATGAACTGAGCGAGGAGCAGATCGCGGTGTTGGCGGTCAATGAGTTCCGCTTGCCGGGCATCGATGTCGAGCCGCAGTTCGTGCGCCATTATCCGTTGGGCGAACACTTCGCGCATTCAGTCGGCTATGTCGGACGGATCAACGAGAAAGAGTCCAAGGTGCTGGATACGGTCGAGTATCGAGGCACCCAATCCATCGGCAAGACCGGGATCGAAAAATTCTACGAGTCGCAACTGCACGGTCATGTCGGTTACGAGGAAGTTGAAACCAATGCCCAGGGCCGCGTGTTGCGCGTACTCAAGCACACGGACCCGGTGCCCGGTGAAAACATCGTCCTGAGCCTGGACGTCAAGCTGCAGGAGGCCGCCGAGCATGCCTTGGGCGATCGTCGTGGCTCGGTGGTCGCGCTTGATCCGTCGACCGGTGAAGTGCTGGCCATGGTCAGCAACCCGAGTTTCGATCCCAACCTGTTCGTCACCGGTATCAGCTCCAGGGAATATTCGACGCTACGCGATTCCATTGACCGACCGCTGTTCAACCGAGTGCTGCGCGGGCTCTACGCGCCGGGCTCGACCATCAAGCCCGAAGTCGCGATTGCCGGGCTCGACGCCGGCATCGTCACGCCGCAGACCCGAGTCTTCGATCCGGGGTATTACCAACTCCCGGACTTCGATCACAAGTACCGCAACTGGAACCACAGCGGCGACGGTTGGGTGGACATGGACGCGGCGATCATGCGTTCCAACGACACCTACTTCTACGACCTCGCGCACAAGCTGGGCATCGATCGGCTGCATGACTACATGGCCATGTTCGGCCTCGGGGAAAAGGTCTCGCTGGACATGTTCGAAGAGTCTCCCGGCTTGATGCCGTCCCAGGCCTGGAAGCGCGCCACGCGTCGTCAGCCATGGTTCCCTGGTGAAACCGTGATCCTTGGCATCGGCCAGGGCTATATGCAGGTCACACCGCTGCAACTGGCCCAGGCCACGGCGCTGATCGCCAACAAAGGCGTGTGGAACCGTCCGCACCTGGCCAGGACCGTGGACGGTGTCGCGCCCGTAGACGAGCATCCGATGCCGAACATCCTGCTCAAGGACCCGCGCGACTGGGAGCAGGTCAACCACGGCATGCAGATGGTCATGCACGATGCCCGCGGTATCGCCCGCGCGTCGGCAGCGGGGGCGCAATACCGTATTGCCGGCAAGAGTGGTACCGCGCAAGTGGTGGCGATCAAGCAGGGCGAGCGTTATAACCGCGAGAAAACCCGCGAGCGCAACCGCGACAATGCCCTGTTCGTCGGTTTCGCCCCGGCCGAACATCCGCAAATCGTGATTTCGGTGATGATCGAAAACGGCGAGGCCGGCGGTCGTGTCGCCGGCCCTGTTGTGCGGCAGATCATGGACGCCTGGCTACTTGATCAGGACGGTCATCTCAAGCCGCAATACGCAGTGCCGAGCAAGGTACCGGGCGATCCTCACGTCTGAATCCTGCGTTCGGCATGGATGATCACATGCCACCATGCCTTCAAGATCGATCCTTTGTCAGGCCCTGTGTCGCGTTCTCTAATGTCGGAAAGCTGAGTGATCCAGGTCACGCTCCTCTGTAGGAGCGAGCCTGCTCGCGATGGACTTCCAGACAACGCGCACATCCAGGCAGGGCGCGGTATCGTTCACGTCCATCGCGAGCAAGCTTGCTCCTGCAATGGATTGCGTCCAGACCTGTAATCAGGTCGGCTGTCTTACGGCCGGCTCACTGTTGCAGGATGAACGTCGCCAGGCTGTGCAGATTCTCCGGGCTTAACTGCGCAAAAGGTGGCATCGGGATATCCCCCCATTTGCCGCTACCGCCGTGCGCAATGCTGGACGTAACCTTGGCTAGTGCCTGCGGGTCGTTGGCGTATTTGGCAGCCACATCTTTATAAGCCGGGCCGACGACCTTGTGATCGATCGCATGGCAGGACAGGCACGCGTTGTTCTGCAGCAAGGCCGTGGCGTCGACTTTTGCCACAGGGGCTGGCGTGGGTTGGCCCGCCGACGGATTCGAGGCGGCTTGCACATCGGCATCGCTCGCCTTTGCACTGCCGTACGTGGCCGCCAGGTAGGCGCCGATAATGGTCACGTCCTGATCGCTGATCGGCGCACCGTACACGTGCTGCATCTTGCCCGCTTCCGCCGTCCACTGTGCCAGGCTCATGCCCGGAGGCTGGAAGCTGATGTAATCGGCAGAATGGCAGGTGGAGCATTTCTGCTGGGCCAATGGGTAGCCGGGCAGCGCACTGGGTTTGAACGCAGCCGTTTCGGGCGGCAAGGTGATCGACAGTGGCGCTGCGCTGGCGATGCCAGCCAGGCAAATTTGCGCCGCACACAGCCAACGGGTCATGAATTTCATGGATTTCATGCAGCTCTCCTCAGGCGACGGTCACGTGGCTGGTTTCGATGACGTGGCGGCGGTAACCGGCAGGGTTCCAGTCGGCTTGCAGCGGTTGCGTCTCGCCCGCGCTGTTGCTGGCTCGTACCATCAACTGCGTGGCGCCCTTGCTGGTGAAGGTGATTGCCAGCGTCCACTCGCGGAAAGAAAAACGGCCAAGGTCCTGCCCGAGGGTGGCTTCACGCCAGACTTTTCCGCCGTCGATGGATATTTCCACCTTGTTGACCCCGGCACCGCCATCGAACGCAATGCCCTTGAGCACCACGCTTTTATTCAACGGCAACACATCGCCCTGCTTAACGCTGGTGATGAAGCTGCGCACCGGTAGCTTGGAGATCGGCCGGGTTTGCGTCGGCGTGGTGCCGGGGGCGATGCAGAAACAATCGTTATCCGGGACTCGATAACCTTTAGCCATGAAGAAGCCGTCGTAAACATGGTCGAGCACTTCGATCTCGCTCAGGTGCTTGACCCAGTACGTGCCGAAATAGCCGGGCACTACCAAACGTATCGGGTAACCGTTGAGGAAGGGCAGGTCGGTGCCGTTCATCGACCAGGCGATCATGGGTTCACCGTCCATGGCATGGCTGATGTCCAGTGCCTTGATGAACTCCGGCGTGCTTGGCAACACAGGCTTGTCGAGGCCGCGGAACGTCACTTGCCTGGCATCGTTTTTCACTCCGGCCTTTTTCAATACGGCCTTGAGCGGCACCCCTATCCAGCGTGCATTGCCCATCGAACCATTGCCCAACTGAGCACCAAATACGCGCGGCATCGAGAAACCTCGGCTGTTCCCCGAGCACTGATTGACGGCCACCACTTCTACCGGCTGCGCCAGAGCCTTGAGCTCTGCCAGGGACAGTGACAGCGGAGTGTCGACCGCACCCTTGACGGTCAGACGGTACGTATCCGGATCGATGCTGGTGGGGAAATTGGCCAGGTGATAACGCACGAAAAACGCGTCATTGGGCGTGATCGGCCCTTCGTTGAAGACTGCGAAAGGCGTCTCCAGGTGCGGTGGGCGAGTGGTCACCAGGGTCAACGGCCGTTTTTGCGGGTATTGCACCAGCGGCCGTGGACCCGCCGCGAAGGTCACTTCTTCGGCGGTTTCGCCGGTTGCCCTGGCGAAGCTGGCCAAGGGCGAGGCGGCCAAAGCCAGGGTGACAGCATCGCGTAGTACGCGTCGGCGGGTGAGCTTGCTGTTATCGAGAAAACTGAATTTCATTCTGCGCTCTCTTTGATTGTTTTTCTGAGATGCAACCGACAACCCCCGTCAGGGCTCAGAGGTATCGGGCTAGACGTGTCGCGTCACTGTTCGATGAGCAAACCAGTATCGTCACGCGCAGGTTGTCTGCTTCTCATTGGGCGTCAGGGATTTAGCAATCGATGACAGTTTGGCGGCGCTGAGTCTTTCGGTGTCTGCTCCATGGCTATCGCGGGCAAGCCTCTCCCACAGTGACCGAGTTGAGTCATAAACTTGGGAGCGACGCGAGCCTGTGGGAGTTGGCTTGCCAGCGAAGAACGATGCCCCGATCCACCTGCCGGAACACAAGCGCCATGCGGCACTTGCCATCGCCCTTACGTTAACGTAAAGATTGCTCCAGGGCGCCGACGTATGAAGGCGCAAGGGCGGACGACCCGGAGCGCTTGATGACGCTAATAAAAACAAACTCCCCCAAACTTCACCGCGAAGCCCGGCTGGCCCGGGAAAAACTGCATCTGGAAGGCGAAGTCCCGAACGGCGTCCTGCGCGCGGAAATCGATGCTTCCTGGCGGCGCAGCCTCAGCCATGGCGTGCATTTCAATGCCAAGCATGAGCTGGCGCTGGAATCGAGTGCCAGCGTCGACGTATTGCTGGCGAGCAATCGCCTGTTGATCGATGCAGCGTTACCGGCGATCGATTACCTGGCCGAACGCCAAGGCAAGGAAGGGCTGATCATCCTCGCCAACTCCGACGCCACCATCCTTGCCGTCGAAGGTCGCGCCGACCGCCTCAAGGGCAGTGGCCTGCAAGACATCACCCTCGGCGCCTGCTGGAGCGAAGCCGCGCGTGGCACCAACGCCCTGGGCACGGCACTGGTCGAAGCCCGACCAACCCTGATCGATTGCGGCGAACATTACCTGGATCGCCTCAGTGACTTTTCCTGCACGTCGGTGCCGATCCATTGCCCCCAGGGCGACATCCTCGGCGTCCTCGACCTGACCCGCGAAGGCCCGCTGGGCCGCGCCCATGACAGCACCGCGCTGCTGGCCATGGCCGTCAGCCAGATCGAGAGCCGCGTCTTCAACGCAAGCTATCCGGACGAAATCGTCCTGGCGTTCCACAGTCGCCGGCAGTACCTCGAGTCGCCATGGCAGGGCCTGCTGGCGGTAAGCCTGGGTGGGCAGATCCTTGCGGTCAGCGCACAGGCCTGTCAGTTGTTGCATGCCGAACGTTCAGTGCTGGTCGGTCGGCGCTGCGAAGAGTTTCTTGGCGTCGATGGCCTGCAATTGCTGGCACGTCTGCACCAGGGCGGCGTCGGCAGCCTGCAGACCGCCAAAGGCGAATTCTTCTACAAAACCCTGCGCGCGCCGCAACGTTCGATCAACGTCGGTAACCCGCCACGCAGCGTCGCCAAAACCGCCAAGGCGCAACCGGACCTGGAATCCCTGGCCGGCAGCAATGCCCGCTATGCCCGTGCCCTGCGCATGGCCCGACAAGGCCTGGCCAACCAGTTGCCGGTATTGCTCCTGGGGGAAACCGGCACCGGCAAGGAAGTCATTGCCCGCGCCCTGCACATGGCCGGTAGCCGCTGCGACAAACCCTTCGTCGCGGTCAACTGCGCGGCGATCCCCGAAGGCCTGATCGAGTCGGAACTGTTCGGCTACCGCGAGGGCGCGTTCACCGGATCGCGTCGCGGCGGCATGGTCGGACGACTGCAACAGGCTCACGGCGGCACCTTGTTCCTCGATGAAATCGGCGACATGCCGCTGGCCTTGCAGGCCCGCCTGCTGCGCGTACTGCAGGACCGCAAGGTCGCGCCACTGGGCGCCGGCGAAGAGCAGGACATCGACGTCGCGCTGATCTGCGCGACCCACCGCGACCTCAAGCGCCTGGTGCAGGACAAGCACTTTCGCGAGGACCTGTTCTACCGGGTCAACGGCATCAGCGTGATGCTCCCGGCGCTGCGCGAGCGCGAGGATTTCAGCGCGCTGGTCGGCCGACTGCTGGCCAGGCTCGATGCGCCGAACGTAGTCCTGCACGACGACTTGAACCGCTTGCTCGAGGGTTATCACTGGCCGGGCAACATCCGCCAGCTGGAGATGGTCCTGCGTACCGCGCTGGCCATGCGCGAACCGGGGGAGACCGTGCTCACCCTCGATCACTTGCCGGACAGCATGCTCGACGACCTCAACGCCGGCGAACGACCCCAGGCCGGCAGTATCCGGGAAAACCAACTGGAGATGATCCGCCAGTCCCTGGACAGCCACCAGGGCAACGTCTCGGCCGCTGCCGACGCCCTGGGCATCAGCCGCGCGACTTTGTATCGCAAGCTCAAGCAGCTGCGCCCGTGATGCAGCGCCTGATCGTGCGGCTGATCGACAGCCAGAACCCCGAGGCCCTGCAAGCCGCATTACGCTGGCTATACAGCTTTGTGCGCCCGCACCGTCTGGCGATTGCCGGGCTGCTGGGGCTGTCGGTTTGTGCCTCGGCGTTGGTGCTGGTGCAGCCGTGGCTGACCAAGTTGCTGATCGACGATGGCCTGCTGGCGCGCAATTTCCCGATGCTGGTGTTGATCGCCGGGTTGATGATCGTCGCGGGATTGCTGGGTACGGCGTTGTCGGGGATCAATCGTTACCTGCACACGCGCTTGTCCGGGCGCATGCTGTTCGCCCTGCGCGATGACCTGTATCGGCATTTGCAGACCCTGTCACCGAGCTTCTACGGCCAGCGGCGCATCGGTGACCTGATGTCGCGTCTCGATGGCGACGTGGCGGAGATCCAGCGCTTTGCCGTGGATTCATTATTCTCGGCGGTGTCCAGCGTGATCGGCCTGGTGGTGGCCGTGGCCATGCTGCTGACGCTGTCGTGGAAACTGTCGCTGCTGGCGCTGGTGCTGATTCCCCTCGACGTGCTCTGGCTGCGCTGGATGCGGCGCAAGGTCGAGCGCGATGTGCGGCAGTTGCGTGAGCGCTCGGCGGACATGTCCTCGTTCATGGTCGAGACGCTGCCGGTGATGAAGTTCATCCAGTCTGCCGGCCAGCAACAGCGCGAGGCGCGACGACTGGAGAGCCTGGGCCAGGGCTACATGAGCCAGTTGCTGCGCCTGCAGGTCACCGAGTTTTTCACCCAGGCCGTGCCGGGCACGCTGACCTCGCTGTCGCGCGCCTGTGCGTTCCTGATTGGCGGGTATTGGGTCGTGCAGGGCACTTGGCAATTGGGCGCATTGATCGCGTTTTCCACTTACCTGGGCATGGCTGTCGGGCCGGTCCAGAGTCTGCTGGGGCTTTATGTGGCGATTCAGCGCATGACCGTCAGCCTCGGGCGGGTGATGGAGTTGCGCGGCGAGGAAGCCACCGTACTCACCCCCGAAACACCGAAACCGATGCCGGGTTCTGGCGAGTTGCGCTTCGATGACGTGCACTTCAGTCATCCCGGTCGCCCGACCACCCTGCGAGGCATCGAGGCGCGGATTCCCTACGGTTTGAAAGTCGCCCTGAGCGGCGGCTCCGGGGTTGGCAAATCGACCCTGATCGATCTGCTGCAACGCCACCACGACCCGCAGTCCGGGCGGGTGCTGCTGGGGGACGTGGATGTGCGCGAACTCGACCTGTTCGAGTTGCGCCGGCGCATTGCCGTGGTCAGCCAGGACATCGTGCTGTTTCGCGGCAGCCTGGCCGACAACCTGGCCTACGCCGTGCCCGACGCCAGCCGTGAAGCGATCGCCGACGTCGCGCGGCTGGCGCAACTCGACAGCCTGATCGCGACCTTGCCCGAAGGCCTCGACAGTCCGTTGGGGGAGCGCGGCCAGCAGTTGTCCGGCGGGCAGAAACAACGCATCGCCATTGCCCGCGCCCTGTTGCAGGACCCACTGATCCTGGTGCTCGACGAGGCCACCTCGGCGGTGGACGAAGCCACCGAGCGCGAAGTGATCGAAGCCATCGACCGCCTTTTTGCCGGGCGCACGCGCATCCTGATCAGCCATCGTCCTTCGACCCTGGCCGATGCCGATTTGCGCTTTGAATTGCTCGACGGCGTACTGGTGTCGAAAACGCTGTTGCATGAGGCCTGAGCCTTATGAATCCTGAGCTGCGCATTGGTGTGGTGGACAGCGGTCACTCGACCGCGCAACGGGTGCAGGTCGTCGCCGGGCGGCGTTTTTCCCTGGTGGAAGACGGGCTGAGCGAAAGCGACTTGCGTGATGATCCGTTGGGCCATGGCAGCGCTGTGATCGAAGCCATCGGCCGGCGTGCACCCTCGGCACTGTTTTGCGTGGCGCAAGTATTCGACCGACGCGGGGTGACCAGCGCCTTGCAGATCGCCACGGCCATCGACTGGCTGGTGGCGCAGGACGTGCGCTTGATCAATCTGAGCCTGGGTTTGCGCCAGGATCGCAACCTGTTGCGGGCTGCTTGCGCATTGGCGGTGGGCCAGGGCGTATTGCTGTGCGCGTCCAGCCCGGCCCAGGGTGAAGGGGTGTTTCCGGCGAATTATCCACAGGTGCTGCGGGTGACCGGCGATGCGCGCTGCGCCGAACTCGAATGGTCATGGCTCGACAGTGCCCAGGCGGATTTCGGCGCGTGCGTGCACGGTACTTATCCGGGGCAGTCCGGCGCCAGTCTCGGTTGCGCGGCGTTGAGCGGGCACATTGCGGCATTCCTGGTGGCGAATCCCGACGCCAGCAATGAACAGGTCGTCGAATATCTGCGCCACAACGCCCGTTACCGTGGCCCTGAACGGCGTATCGGGCCATGACCGCGATCGTCATCCTGGGCGCCGGGCCCGCGGGCGCGGCAGTAGCACTGGGGCTGCGACGACTGGGGTATGCCGTTACGCTGGTCAGCGAATGGCGGCGTTTTTCCGCCCTTGAAGGTGTTTCCCAGCGGGTGCTGGAGGCGTTGCGCGGCGCCGGACTGCAACAGGCGCTGGCGCAGGCGACGTTGCCCTCTCAACGGCAGGTGAACTGGAACGGCCAGCAGCACGCGCAGAACGTCGAGTTCCTGCTCGACCGTCCGACCTTTGACTGCGGCCTGCGCGAAGCCTTGCGCCTCGCCGGTGTTGAGCTGATCGAGGGTCGGGTGTTGGCGGTCCAGGCAGTCGCCAGTGGTCATCGAATCGAGATTGACAGTGGCCAGGCAGTGATTGCGGACTTTCTGGTGGAAGCCCGTGGCCGCCAGGCGCCCGCCCTGGGCAAAGGCTTGCGTGGGCCGGAGACGGTCAGCCTGCTCAATCGCTGGCAGGGCACGCCGGGCAACACCGCCAGCGCCGTGGAAAGCCTTGAGGATGGCTGGGCATGGATGGCGCGGCGGGCCGACGGCCAGTGTTATTGGCAATGGACGGTGGATGTGGCCAGCGCCGCTCTGCCGGGCAAGGCACAACTGCTCGAGTACTGTCGACAGCGGCGCCAGGCATCGTCGCTCGCCCAGGCGTTTTTCGCTGCCGACCCCGAGGTTGATTTGCAGTTGCATGCCCGCAGCAGCACGGCGATTCTCAGCCCGCAGGTGTGCGGCGACAATTGGATTCGGGTCGGTGATGCGGCGATGGCGGTCGACCCGTTGTCGGGCAACGGCATCTTCCAATCCCTGTCCTCTGCGTTGCAGGCGCCGACGGTGATCAACACCTTGTTGCGCAAACCCGAACGAGCGGCGCTGGCCCGGCGTTTTCATCAACAGCGGGTGGAGCAGCTGTTTCTCCGGTTTGCGCGGATAGGTCGGGATTTTTATGCCGATGAACAGCGTTGGGTCGATCAGCCGTTCTGGCAGGCGCGGCGGCACTGGCCGGATGCCGAGGTGGCCCATGCCGAGGCGGATTTCAATGCACTGCGGATCGAGCGGGCGCCGGTGCTGCGTAACGGGTTTGTCGATGAGGCCGAGGTGGTGATCACGGCGGATCAACCGTTGGGGATCTGGCATGTGCAGGGGGTGGAGTTGGCGCCGTTGGTGCGGCAGTTGCGGACCGAGCCTGCCGAACAAGCGCTGGCTGGATTGACTGTAGAGCAGGGGAGGATGGTCAGGAGTTGGTTGTTGGCTCAGGGTTTCAAACCAGCGCACTGATCGTTCCCACGCTCTGCGTGGGAATGCCGCCAGGGACGCTCCGCGTTCCGCTTCTGGAGGTGACGCAGAGCGTCACAGGATGCATTCCTTTGCTGCGCGTGGGAACGATCAGTGGGTCAGAGCTTGATCAACACCGACTTCAACTCGGTGTAATGCTCGATCGCCGCATACCCCATCTCTCGCCCCACCCCCGACATCTTGTAGCCACCAAAGGGCAGCGCCGGGTCCAGGGCGCTGTGGCAGTTGACCCACACTGAACCGGACTTGATCCGTGGGATCATCCGGTGCACCGCCGCCAGGTCATTGGACCAGATGCTCGCGCCCAACCCATAAGGGCTGTCATTGGCCATGCGCAGGGCATCGGCTTCGTCATCGAAGGGAATCGCCACCAGTACCGGGCCGAAGATTTCCTCCTGCACCAGCGAATGCTTTTGATCGACGTCGACGATCACCGTCGGCTTGACGAAAAAGCCCGGCCCGAACTGCTCGCCACCGCAGGCGATGGTCGCGCCGCTTTCACGGCCCTTTTCTATGTAGCCGTAGACCCGCGCCTGTTGCCGTGCCGAGATCAACGGCCCCATTTCCACGCTCGGGTCCAGGCCGTTACCCAGTTTCATGGCGTTGGCGATATCGCTGATGTCCGCCACCACATTGTCAAAATGCTTGCGCTGCACATACAGACGCGAGCCTGCGCAGCAGACCTGGCCCTGGTTGAAGAAGATCGCGCTGGCGGCACCGGCTGCGGCGGTTTTCAGGTCGGCATCGGCCATCACGATCGTTGGCGACTTGCCGCCCAGCTCCAGGGTCACCCGGGTCATGGAATCCATGGCGATCTTGCCGATCTGCTTGCCCACGGCGGTGGAGCCGGTGAAGGTCAGCTTGTCCACCAACGGGTTGTGAGTCAGCGCGGAGCCTGCGGTGATGCCGGTGCCGGTGACCACGTTGAACACGCCCTCGGGGTAACCCGCCTCGAGCACAAGCTCGGCGAGCTTCAGCGCGGTGAGCGGGGTTTCGTCGGCGGGTTTGAGCACCACGGTGCAGCCGGTGGCCAGGGCCGGGCCGAGTTTCCAGCAGGCCAGCAACAGCGGGAAGTTCCAGGCGACGATGGCGCCGACAACGCCCACCGCTTCGCGGCGGATGAAACTGTGGAACTGGTCGTTGGGCATCAGCGGCGCCGACACGTCGACCGTGGAGCCTTCGATCTTGGTCGCCCAACCGGCCATGTAGCGCAGGAAATCGATGGCCAACTGCACGTCCATCACATGCGCCACCGCCGCGCTTTTACCGTTGTTCAGGCATTCCAGCTGCGCCAGGAGCTCGGCATCGCGCTGCATCAGGTCGGCCAGTTTCCACAACAGATTCTGCCGCTCCCGTGGGCGGGTGCGGGTCCAGGCCGAATCATCGAACGCCTGGCGGGCAGCGAGGACGGCGCGGTCGACGTCTTCCGGTGTGGCCCGTGGCACCACACACAGCACTTCGCCGGTGGCGGGGTTGTGCAGTGGCATGGTCTGGCCGTCGGCGGCCTCGACCCAGTCGCCACCGATGAGCATGCGCGGGGCGCGCTGGATAAATGCCGAAGTGGCGGGAAGCAGGTTGGGAAGCGACATGATGAAACCTCGTCTTGTTCGTGTGGCGAGGTCTTTCGCAATGGCTGTGCCAGTTGTGTTTATTTGGGTGAAACATCGATTTGGTGGGGCTTGCGGGTTATTGACCAATGAAAAGGAGGTGAGCTGACGTCGCAAATTGCGACGCAGTGAGACATGCGAAGATCAAAAGATCGCAGCCTGCGGCAGCTCCTACAGGTGTATGCCGATTCCCGTGTAGGAGCTGCCGCAGGCTGCGATCTTTTGATCTTGATCCTATGCTTGTCTCAGAGTGCAACAGATGTCGCGATATTAGACGCGGGACGTCAGGTTTAGCAGTCGTCAATCACCCTGTATTTAACCTAAGCAATTGATAAAAAACACGATTCACAAGCTGGCACGCTCCGTGTATTGCTCATCGCAGACGTTTCTCCTGCCACCGTCAGCGGCTTGCCGCCGGCGGCAGAAACCCAAAAAACGATAAGCCACAAAAATAAGAAAGCACCGTGCGAGGTTCGACGTTGATGAAGAGAAAACTCCGTTCAGGCATGAGCGCCAGTCTGCTGGCCATCGCAGCTTGCGTGGCCCTGCATTCGCCTCACAGCCTGGCAGCCCGCGACGCCCAGACCATCCTCAAGGAAACCTGTCAGGGCTGTCATACCCCCGAAGCCGATAACGCCCTGAGCCGCATCAGCCACCAGCGCAAGACGCCGGAAGGCTGGCTGATGAGCATTGCGCGCATGCAGACCATGCACGGTTTGCAGATCAGCGATGAAGATCGTCGCACCCTGGTCAAGTACCTGGCCGACACCCAAGGCCTGGTTCCGAGCGAGACCGACGGCGTACGTTATGCCTTGGAGCGTCGGCTCAACACGGTCGAGCAGTTCGACGACCAGACCAGCCAGATGTGCGGCCGCTGCCACTCCGGTGCGCGGGTGGCCCTGCAACGGCGTCCGGCCCAGGAGTGGGAACGCCTGGTGAACTTCCACCTCGGCCAATGGCCGTCTCTGGAGTACCAGGCACTGTCGCGCGACCGCGACTGGTTCGACCTGGCGCGCAAAGAGATGGTGCCGCTGCTGGCCAAGCGTTATCCGCTGGACAACCCGGCCTGGAAAAAATGGCAGAGCGCCGCGCCAAAAGCCGAAGCCCTGGTGGGTGACTGGAACTTCAGCGGTCACTTGCCGGGCAAAGGCGAATTGGCCGGTGTGATGAGCGTGACCGCCGATGGCAGTGATACCTTCAAGGTCAGCGTCAAAGGCCAATACGCCGACGGCACGCCGTTCAACGGTGACGGCAGCGCGATTCTCTATACCGGCTACGAATGGCGCGGCAACGTCAGCATCGACGGCGTGACCATGCGCCAGGTGTTCGCCGTCCAGGGCAACGCCATGCAGGGCCGGATGTTCGAGGCCGAGCACGACGAGCGCGGCCTGGATTTCGTCGCGGCCAAGCAGGGTTCCCAGCGTTTGCTGGCGGTGCAGCCGGGCTATGTGAAGGCCGGCAGCGAAAGCGAAGTCACCCTGATCGGCAGCGGCCTGAGCGGCAAGCCGAACTTCGGCAAAGGCGTGGAAGTGCTCGAGGTCGTGGAGCAGAGCCCGCAGCGGATCAAGGTCAAGCTCAAGGCCGCCGCCAATGCGCAACCGGGGCTGCGCGCGGTCACCGTTGGTACGCTCATGGGCCCGAGCCTGTCGGTCTACAGCAAGATCGACCAGGTCAAGGTGGTGCCCGAGTTCTCAGTGGCGCGGATCGGCGACGGCGGTGGTTCGACGCCGAAAGTCCAGGGCCGTTTCGACGCCGAAGCCTGGGGCAAGGGCGCCGATGGCAAGCCGTATCGCATCGGCGTATTCCCGGCGCAGTGGAAGGTCGAAGCCTTCGACGACCGCGCCAGGGAAGACGAAGACGTCAAGTTCGCCGGCACCATGCAGGCCGACACCGGTGTGTTCACCCCGGGCGATGCCGGGCCGAACCCGGCCCGCAAGATGTCCACCAACAATGCCGGCAACCTCAAGGTGATCGCCGCCGTCGACGACGCAGGGACCTCCCTGACCGGCGAAGGCCACATGATCGTGACCGTGCAACGCTGGAACAATCCACCCATTCCATGAGTGGTACTGATCGACAGCGATTCAGACACTTTTCGGAATGACCGCACGCCCCGCCACGCGGGGTCTGCACAGGAGGTTTGCAATGGGCGCTATCTTGAATCTGGTCGAACGTAACCTGCACGAAGTGCAGGTCGATGCCGACCGCATGCTGTTTCACATCCCCAGCAGTTCGCTGTTCGCCAGCGATGAACTGACGGGCACCATCATCGATACCCTGCGCGGTCCGGGTTGTACTTCGGACGACCTGATCCAGCGTCTTGCCGCGCGTTTCAATGGCGAGGAGATCACCGAGACCCTGCGTGAGCTGATGGCCCTGGAACTGGTCAGCGACGGCTCGCCACTGACGCCGGACATCGCCACCAAACGGGTCGAGCGCACGGCGATCAATACCGTGGTACTCAACGTCAACACCGGCTGCAACCTGAGCTGCACCTACTGCTACAAGGAAGACCTCGACAAGCCGTCGGCCGGCAAGAAAATGGACGTCGAGACCGCCATCGCCTCGGTGGAAATGCTGCTGCGCGAATCGCCGGATGAAGAGCGTTTCACGGTGGTTTTCTTTGGCGGCGAGCCATTGAGCAATCGCAAGCTGATCGAGTACATGGTCGATTACTGTGAAAAGCGTTTTCGCGAAGCCGGCAAGTTCGTCGAGTTCGTCATGACCACCAACGCCACGCTGCTCACCGAAGAGACCGTGGACTATCTCAATGCCCACCGCTTTGGCTTGTCAGTGAGCATCGACGGGCCGAAAACCGTGCACGACCGCAACCGCATCACCGTGGGCGGGCAGGGCACCTACGACGTGGTGCGGCGCAAGGCCGAGATGCTGCTGTCGCGCTATAACAGCCGTCCGGTGGGCGCGCGGGTGACCTTGACCACCGGTGTTACCGACGTCGAAACCATCTGGGATCACCTGTTCAACGAACTGGGGTTTTCTGAAGTCGGGTTTGCCCCGGTGACGTCGGGCGATATCAGCAGCTTCAACCTCACCAGCGACGAACTGATCGAAGTCTTCGCCAGCATGAAGCGCCTCGGTCGACGTTATCTGGAAGCGGCACTGGAGCACCGCAACATCGGTTTCTCCAACCTGCACCAGCTGATCACCGACATCCACGAAGGCCACAAGAAAGCCCTGCCATGCGGCGCGGGCCTGAAGATGCTGGCGGTGGATCACAAGGGCGAACTGAACCTGTGCCACCGTTTTACCGGTTCGAGCCTGCCAACCTTCGGCAACGTGCACAGCGGTGTGAAACAGGTGGAACTGAACGACTTCCTGTCCCAGCGCCTGGACCGCACCAACACCGGCTGCGAAGACTGCCAGATCCGCAACCTGTGCTCCGGCGGCTGCTACCACGAGAGCTACGCCCGCTACGGCGATCCGACGCACCCGACCTATCACTACTGCGAACTGATGCGTGACTGGGTCGACTTCGGCATCGAGGTCTACACCCGGATCATGGCCAATAACCCTGCGTTCATCAGCAGCTACATCACTCCGCGCAAGGCTCACTGATATGAAACATCTCAAGGCAATCAATAACAAAGCGTTGAAGCTGGATCAGGCCGCGGATGAAAACCGCATTGAAGAAGTGGTGGCGATGAGCTCCGTGGCGGGCTGTGCGTCGACCACCGACCCGGGCTGGGAAATCGATGCGTTTGGCGGTGTGTCGTCGCTCTGCCAGCCGATGGAAGCCGACCTGTATGGCTGTTCCGACCCGTGCTGGTGGCCGGCCCAGGTGCCGGACATGATGAGCACCTACCCGGACTGGAACAAGGATGCCCAGGCGTCCAACGAAAACTGGCGCAACCTCGGCACTGTCTTCCCGAAAGACAAGTGATCAGATAATAAGAAGGATTCCAGCATGCACAGCATCAACGCCTGCGGCCTGGCCGCTTTCGCCCTCCTGAGCACCTGCGCGCTCAGTGTCCTGGCCGATGAAAACACCGCATTGCAAGACGGTCACGAGTACATGGTGACCACCAACTACCCGAACAACCTGCACCTGATCGACCTGGCCACCGACACCTTGTACAAGACCTGCAAGATGCCGGACGCCTTCGGTCCCGGCACCGTGCAGCTGTCGCCTGATCGCAAGACCGCCTATGTGCTGAACAATCACTATGCGGATGTCTATGGCGTCGAGCTGGACAGCTGCAAGCAGGTGTTCCACGCCAGCATCACCCAGAAACCCGGGGAGAAAGCCAAATCTATGTTTGCCTTCACCGTCAGCCATGACGGCAAGGAGCTGTACACCATCGCCAACCCGACGCTGATGATGAACGATCGCTACGAAGTGCAGCAGCCCCGGCTCGACGTGTACAAGACTGACGCCGGCATGGACGCCAAGCCGGTGCGCAGTTTCCCTGCGCCGCGCCAGCTCACCATCATGCAGAGCGGTGACGACGGCACGCTGTACGTCGCCGGGGCGGATGTCTACAAGGTCAATGTGCAAACCGGCAAGTTCGACGTGTTGATCCCCAGCCGTCACTGGAAACGCCCGAACTACAGTGCGCCCGACGTGCTCTACGTGTGGAACCAGCAAACCTACCGGCATGATTTCTCGCTGCTCTACACCGCGGCGAAATTCAAGGACAAGAAGCAGGACCCGGCCACCGCCGAATACCTGTACGGCCTGTTCAGTGTCGACCTGAAGACCGGCAAGACCGAAACCACCGACTTTGGGCCCCTGACGGAAATCTACTTCAGCGGCATGCGTTCACCGAAGGATCCGAACCTGATGGTTGGCGTGCTCAACCGCTTGGCCAAGTACGACATCAAGGAAAAGAAGATGCTCCAGGCGGCGACGCTTGATCACTCCTACTACTGCATTTCCTTCAACAAGGAAGGCAGCAAGATCTATCTGGCCGGGACGTTCAACGATGTGGCGATCTTCGATGCCGACAGCTTGAAGCAGGTGGGCAAGATCAAGTTGCCGGGTGGGGATATGGCGATCACCACGGCGCAGATTTTTGTGCGGTAATTGCCGACGCCTTCGCGAGCAGGCTCGCTCCCACAGTTGACCGAGTTCTTTCAGTAGGAACGCGATCAAAATGTGGGAGCGAGCCTGCTCGCGAAGAGGCCTTCAGCTTCACCATAAGTTCAAACCCCCGGCACCGGACACCCCAAATCCCCCTCCTGGCACTTCAGGTAGGTCTTGAACGTCTCCACCCGCGCCTTGGTCGATTCGGTCACGCAATTGCTGTAGATCAGCGGATAAACACTCCCACCCTCCACCCCGGAAGCCGAAAACTTGCACTCGGCATCGCGAAACGCAATCCACGAACGTTGTGCGCCCACCAGCAGCTTCTTGCTGTCGGGGTTACCCTTCAAACGTGTGGTGATCTGCTGGTAAAGCGCATTCAACTCCTTGTCAGCCGCGGCATGCTGCTGCGCTGCACACTGGTTCATCGTGGCCTGGTCGCTGGCGTTATCGCAGTCCAGGGCCTGGGCCAGGGGAGTGAACAGCAAAGGTGTGAGTGCCAGAAGAAAGCGTGAGTACATGCAGGAGGCTCGCTGTGACAGGGGAATTTGCGCCAGTGTAGCGATGCAAAGACGACGATTTCGACAACTGACAGCGGATGGATACAACTTTCGGGCTGGACTTGTGGTCTTAGAGGCCTACTGTTGTTCATTACAGGAGGTGACGTATGAAACCAGTACCCAATAGTTTTGAACGCAAAATCATGCTCAAGTCGCCCCGCGCCCATGTATGGCGTGCCTTGGTCGATGCCGAGGCGTTCGGTCAATGGTTTGGCGTTGCGCTCGAAGGCAGGCGGTTCATCGCCGGCGAGTGGACGCAGGGGCAGGTTACGTATCCCGGTTATGAACATGTGTTGTGGAACGTGCTGGTCGAGCGGGTCGAGCCCCAGCAATTGTTTTCCTTTCGCTGGCACCCCTACGCGGTCAATCCCAGGATCGACTACTCCCAGGAGCCCACCACGCTGGTCAAATTCGAACTGCAGGATTATGAAGACGGCACCTTGCTCAAGGTGTCCGAATCAGGTTTCGCTCACATTCCCGACGTACGCCAGAAGGAGGCGTATTACATGGACAGCCGTGGCTGGGAAGAGCAATTGAGCCGACTCGAACAATTCCTCGCCGAAAACGCCAAGGCCCGCGAGCGTGGGAGTGAGTGATGGCAGTACAGCTATAGCGAATGTCTTACACGCGGTTACAACTATGTCGTCTGTTACATATTGGATCCGATGCGTATTCTAGCCCCATCCACTGAGGTACAGGGAGTGCTCTCAGGATCATGGATGATCGGCCATTGGCAGGGAATGCTGACGACAGGGAGTTGTAATGGTCTTGGAAGAACCCGCTTCGGCGGGTTTTTTTATGGGCGTCAGAAAAACCTGGCTGCTCGAACCGCAGTTCTCGCAGCCAGGATTTCCTTGTCAGCCGAGTTTCGCCGCCGCCCGCTCGGTGATTTGCGCTCGCAGTTTCAATGACCCGGCGGCCCGTTGGCGAGCTTGCGCCAGTACGCGCGCGGGCGCCGTTTGCGGGCTACCCGCCTGGAATGGCGGCGCAGGGGCATATTCCAGCTGCAGCTGCACCAGCTCGGCGGTGTCCTGATCGAACAGCTCTGCCGCCAGGGTCAGGGCAAAATCAATGCCTGCGGTTATTCCCCCGCCGGTCAGCAGATTACCGTCGCGCACCACCCGATCCGCCACCGCAATCGCTCCCAGTGGCGCCAGCAACTCGTGATACGCCCAGTGGGTGGTGGCGCGCTTGCCCTTGAGCAGCCCCGCCGCACCGAGCACCAGCGCCCCGGTGCAAACCGACGTCACATACCGTGCGTTGGCGGCCTGGGCCTTGATGAACGCCAGGGTTGGCTCATCCTCCATCAACGGCCCGACCCCGCTGCCACCGGGTACGCAAATCACATCCAGCGCCGGGCAGTCGTCAAAGGTAACGGTCGGTTTGAGCATCAGTCCGGTGCTGGCGGTGATGGGCATCAGGTCCTTCCAGATCAGATGCACCTTCACATCCGGTAGAGACGCCAGAACGTCGTACGGGCCGGTAAGGTCGAGTTGCTGCACCTGTGGAAACAACAGAAAACCGATCTGCAAGGTCATGGTGTATTTCTCCTGAAGTGGGTGGACGCCTTTACTGTAGGGGGCTAGGATTTGGCGTATCCGCCAATCACCCCACGAATTACGCCAGCATGTCGAAAACCGTTCATGTGCTCGCCTTCGCCAATGTGCAAGTGCTTGATGTCACCGGGCCGTTGCAGGTGTTCGCGTCCGCCAATGACATCGCCCGCCAGCAAGGCTCACCGCCCCCTTATGCGCCGACGGTGATAACCGGTGGCGGCGGGGCGGTAATGTCGTCGGCGGGCCTGGCGTTGCTGGCCGAGCCTTTACCCGAGCAGGGCAGCGACACCTTGATCATCGCCGGCGGCTGGGGCGTCTATGCGGCGGCACAAGACCCTTCACTGGTCAGTTGGGTACGCGAACACGCGGCAAAGTGCCGGCGAGTGGCATCGGTGTGCACCGGGGCTTTTTTGCTGGCAGCCAGCGGCTGGCTCGATGGCCGGCGCGTGGTCACCCACTGGACCCGTTGCGAACAGTTGGCGCAACAACACCCACGCCTGCAGGTCGAGCCCAATCCGATCTTTATCAATGACGGCCCGGTCTGGACCTCGGCCGGCGTCACCGCCGGTATCGACCTGGCGTTGGCGATGGTCGAAGCCGACCTTGGCCGGACCATGGCCCTGGACGTCGCCCGGCAATTGGTGGTGTTCCTGAAACGCCCTGGCGGCCAATCGCAATTCAGCGTGACCTTGTCTTTGCAGAAAGAAGGCAATCGTTTCGACGAACTTCATGCCTGGATCAGCGAAAACCTCAGCAAGGACCTGGGCATTCCAACCCTGGCCAACCAGGCCGGCATGAGCGAACGCAGCTTCGTGCGCCACTACCGCGCCGACACCGGCCAAACCCCGGCCCGGGCCATCGAACAGATCCGCGTCGAAACCGCACGACGCCTGCTCAGCGATACCGGCGTGCCCATCAAGCGGGTGGCCGTGCAATGCGGATTCGGCAGCGAAGAAACCCTGCGCCGCAGTTTTCTGCGGGCCATCGGGGTGACTCCGCAGGCTTATCGCGAGCGGTTTTCGGTCAGTGCCGCAGCAGATCCAGTAGTGCCTTGAGTGTCGGCTTGATCACTCATTCGTTTCCGCTATCTGGTTGAAATACTTGGTCCGATCCGGTGTAAACATCACGACCATTTTCGTGCGTGAACAGGTCAGCACGCGCTCTTCGCCCAGATCCACATCCAGATCTTCCCCGCGCAAGCCCTGCCATTGGGCGAGGTATTTGAGGGAGCCGTATTTCTCCAGCTTCTTCAGGCTGCGATTGACGCCACCTTTCCAGCCCAGCACTGGCAGTTCGCCGGCCAGGCATTGCTGGGCGAGGTCGGGGAAGCGGGCAGCGCGCTGGCGGCCGACTTCCCAGCATTTGATCAGGCCCTTGTCGTGGGCTTCCCACAGTTCGTTTCGGTTCAGGCCGGTTCGAAGGGGGAGGTCGATGCTGCGGTGGATGCGTTGGGACATTCTTTTTCCTTGAATTCGGGTTTTGTTGGACAGCTCCGCTGTGCCCGTTGATTGGGGATGTTAGGTGGGGTTGTAGCGCCTGGCAACAAGGTATTTCCGGGTGTTTTGTTTAAAAAATGTCGGACGCCGGCCTACACAAAACCGTTGCCGGACGTCGGATCTGTAGGAGCCAGGCTTGCCGGCGAAAGCAATTTCAAGGACGCCTTTACCGGCATGTCTGGCTCCTACAGGTAGTATTCAAGGCTGCCAAAAACCCTTCTCGCCGCTGAGCTTGCGATCCAGAAAACACGCCGCGCTGATCAACGCCAGGTGCGTCAGGGCCTGTGGCGTGTTGCCCATGTGCCGTCCCCGGCTGTCGAATTCTTCGGCGTACAGTCCCAGCGGGTTGGCGTAGCGCAACAGTTGCTCGAACTCCAGATGGGCCTTTTCCACGTGGCCGGCCCGGGCCAGGCATTCGACGTACCAGAATGAACAGGCGGCGAATGCGCCTTCGGTGCCGGGCAGGCCGTCGATGTGTTGATCGTCATTGTGGTAGCGGTAGACCATGCCGTCGCGCACCAGGTTTTTCTCGATGGCCTCAAGGGTCGCGAGCCAGCGCGGGTCCTTGGCGCTGACGAAACGCACCAGCGGCATCAGCAGCATCGCGCCGTCGAGACCGGTGCCGCCGATGTGCTGCACGAAGTGCCCGCGTTCGTCGTTCCAGAAGTTTTGCCAGATGTCTGTGTAGATATCCTGGCGTGTCTGGTCCCAGCGGGCGAATGGCGCGGGCAACGAGCGTTTCGAGGCGAGACGGATCGCCCGGTCCAAGGCGACCCAGCACATCAGTCGCGAGTGCAGGAAGTGGTGCTGTTCGCCGCGCATTTCCCAGATGCCGACGTCCTCCTGCTGCCAGGTTTCGCACACTTGATCGACGACTTCCACGGTGTGCTTCCAGCCTTCGTGGGAAATGGCTTCGCCGTATTTGTTGACCAGGTACACCGCGTCCAGCAGTTCGCCGAAGATATCCAGCTGGACCTGCGCATACGCCAGGTTGCCGATGCGCACGGGAGTGGCGCCGCCGTGGCCGGACAGGTGCGAGAGTTCGATTTCCGGCAGTTCCTGTCGGCCGTCGATGCCATACAGGATATTGAGTTTCATCGGTTTGCCGCGACAGTCGCTGACCCGCCCGCGCAACCAGCGCATATAGGCGTTGGCCTCTTCGGTGAAGCCCAGGCGCATGAAGGCATAGACGGTGAAGGATGCGTCGCGGATCCAGGTGTAGCGGTAATCCCAGTTGCGTTCTCCGCCGAGGGTTTCAGGTAGGCCAAAGGTCGCCGCGGCGAGGATCGCGCCGTGTTTGCGCGAGGTCAAAAGCTTCATCGCCAGGGCCGAGCGGTTGACCATTTCCCGCCAGCGGCCGCGGTAGTTGGAGAGGCCGATCCAGTCGCGCCAGAACTTCAGCGTGCGTTCCAGGCATAGCGTTGTCGCCCCTTCCTTGAAGCGCGGATCGTCAACGGCACCCAGCAGGAACTCCGCGGTCTGGTCCTGCTTGAGGGTGAAATCGGCGACGGCTGCCTGCCCGTCAATGCGCAATGGCTGATCCGCCGCCAGGCGCAGGGACGGCTGGTCGGTGGCTTCGAAGATTACGTCCTGTTGATCCAGGCGGGCGAGGGTGTGGGCTCGCGCGTAGTCGTGGCGCACGGCGCAGTGCAGGTGAAACGTCGCTTGGCCGCTGACCACCCGAACCCGACGCATCAGCAGTGGCAGGTTGTCTTCGGTGTCGCCGATCGGCAACAGGTCGGTGATTTCCACTACGGCTTGATCACTGAGCCAGCGGGTTTGCAGCACGTTGGTATCGGGCAGGTAGATTTGCTCGCGGCGAGCATCCGGCAAGTCCGGGGACAGCTGGAAAATACCGGCCTCGGGCGTGTCCAGCAGCGAACAGAAAATAGACGGGCTGTCGAATTCCGGCCAGCAGAAAAAATCCACGCTGCCCTTGTCATTGACCAGCGCGGCGCTGCGCATGTCGCCGATGATGCCGTGGGCGTCGATGGGGCTTTGTCGTTCGGGGTGATGGTCGGGCATTGGCGCGGGGCTCCGGGTTACATCGAGGACCTTAATAGCTGACTGGTTTGAGCGGTGGAGAGTTCATTAGTCTGGAGCAGTGAGGTGGCTTTGCCGGCCCCTTCGCGAGCAAGCCCGCTCCCACAATGGACGGTGTGCACAGGTCAAATGTGGGAGCGAGCCTGCTCGCGAAGGGGGCTTCACATTCAACCAACAATTCGGCCCTTTCCCAGCTACCAGCCTTGTGGCAACTTGCAGGCCCTAATCGAGGCTGGCCCCCATGGCAAACCCCTACCGCGAACTGTTCAATGCCCCCGGCGCCCGAGCTTTCGTGCTGGCCGGGATGATCGCGCGCATGCCGATTTCCATGACCGGCATCGGCCTGATCACCATGCTGTCGCAGTTGCAGGGCGGCTATGGCCTGGCCGGGGCGGTGGCGGCGACCTTTGCCCTGGCCACGGCATTTTGTGCGCCGCAGGTGTCGCGGCTGGTGGATCGGTTCGGCCAGCGCCGGATCCTGCCGGTATCGGCGCTGATCGGGGGCGGCGCATTGTTGCTGGTATTGCTCTGCACCCGTTTGCAGGCGCCGAACTGGACGTTGTTTGTGTTCGCCGCGATCGCCGGCTGCATGCCGAGCATGTCGGCGATGGTCCGGGCGCGTTGGACCGAGTTGTATCGCGGCCAGCCGCAACTGCAAACGGCCTATGCCCTGGAGTCGGTGCTGGACGAAGTCTGCTTTATCGTCGGGCCACCGCTGTCGGTGGGGTTATGCGTGGTGGCGTTCCCCGAGGCCGGGCCGTTGGCGGCCTTGCTGATGCTGGCGATCGGGGTTACGGCTTTCGTGTTGCAACGCAGCACCGAGCCGCCAGTGCATGCCCATGAGGAACACCATAAAGGCTCGATCATTCGCTCCCGCGAGATTCAGTGGTTGATGCTACTGATGGTCGCCATGGGCATTATCGTTGGGGTGGTGGATGTGGTCAGCGTGGCCTTTGCCCAACAGCAGGGCCAGCCGGCCGCGGCGAGTATCGTGTTGTCGGTGTATGCGATCGGTTCGTGCCTGGCCGGATTGGCGTTCGGCGCGTTACGTTCGACAGTGCCGCTGCCGCGCCTGTTTCTTTATTGCGGCGTTGCGACGGCGGTAACGACATTGCCGTTGCTGCTGGCGGTGAACATTCTCGGGTTGTCGCTGGCGGTGTTTGTCGCCGGGCTGTTTTTTGCGCCGACCCTGATTGTCGCCATGGCTCTGGTGGAGCAGATCGTGCCGCCGGCCAAACTCACTGAAGGCCTGACCTGGCTGGTGACCGGGTTGAGCATCGGCGTGGCGATCGGTGCGGCGGGGTCGGGGTGGATGGTGGATGCGTTCGGGGCGCGCAGCGGATTTTGGCTGGCGATTGCGGCGGGGGTTGTCGTCCTCGGTTCCGCGATTGTAGGAGCGAGCATGCTCGCGATGGACCTCAACGAAAACGCTGGCTAACTGACACCCCGCGGTGCTTGCTCCTCCGTCGCGAGCATGCTCGCTCCTACAGGGGGGGCATCCGACTAATTCCCCGGGGCGCTCGTCCGTTCTCTTACAGACAACTTTCGAGGAAAGCCCGGTGACCCCGCTGACATTGCTGTGCCTGCCCTATTCGGGCGCGAGCGCCATGGTCTATAGCCGCTGGCGGCGCAAGCTGCCGGAGTGGATCAAGTTGCAACCGGTGGAGCTGCCGGGGCGGGGGGCGCGCTTCGGCGAACCCTTGCATACCGACATGCGCCCTCTGGCGCTGCAACTGGCGCAGGAACAAAAAGCCATGCTCAAGGCGCCATATGCCTTGTTCGGCCATAGCCTCGGCGCGTTGCTTGCGTGTGAAATGGCCCATGCATTTCGCTCGCTCGGCTGCCCGGAACCGGTTGCGCTGTTTGCCTCGGGCACGGCTGCGCCGACCCTGCGTGCCGATTACGACCGTGGCTTTGCCGAGCCCAAGACCGATGCCGAATTGATCGAGCAACTGCGCACACTCAACGGTACCCGCGAAGAAGTGCTGGCCAACCAGGAGCTGATGAGCCTGATACTGCCGATCCTGCGCGCCGACTTCCAATTGTGCGGGCGCTACGAGCCGCTGCAACGGCCGTTGCTCAACTGCCCGGTGCACGTACTCGGTGGTAAGGCCGACCGCGCCACCAGCGAGCAGTTGATCGGCTGGCGCAACGAAACCCACGGCAGCTTTTCCGTGGACATGCTCGCGGGTGGGCATTTCTTTATCCATGAGCATGAAGCCAAGGTGCTCAAGGTGATCAAGGATCAGCTCGAGGTTCATCATCGGCGGCATGCCATGGCCGCCGTGGGTTAACCCCATCTCAAACTTCACCCCATTCCCTGTGGGAGCGAGCCTGCTCGCGAAAGCGATGGGTCAGCCAACATCAATGTTGAATGATCGAACGCATTCGCGAGCAGGCTCGTTCCCACAATGTTTTTCCTTCCTGATCGTTGTTCTCATTCGCTAATTTTTCCGCTTTGCATTCGTTTCATAGGGACGACGTGCCTTTGTGCTTCCTGCCTACTGATCCGGATGCTGAGAAATGAATGCTGAAGACTCCTTGAAACTTGCTCGCCGGTTTATCGGGTTGCCCCTGGAAAAGCGCCAGATGTTCCTCGCGGCCTTGCACAAGGAGGGCGTGGATTTCGCCCGGTTTCCGATCCCGGCCGGCGTCGAGGCCGAGGATCGCCAGGCGCTGTCATACGCCCAGCAACGCATGTGGTTTCTCTGGCAGCTGAACCCGCAAAGCGGCGCCTACAACTTGCCAGGTGCGGTACGCCTGACCGGCCGCCTGAACCTGTCGGCGCTGGAGCAGGCATTCGCCAGCCTGGTGGCGCGCCACGAAACCTTGCGCACGGTGTTTGCCGTGCAGGCCGACGACAGCTTGCTGCAAGTGCCGGCCACGGCGCCGCTGCTGATCGAACAGGTGGATTTCAGTACCTTGCCGGCCGCCGCGCGCGAGCAGGCCGTGGCCGAAGCCGCCGAGCGCCAATCGGTGCTGCCGTTCGACCTGGGCACTGGCCCGTTGTTGCGCGTGACCTTGCTCAAGCTTGCCGAACAGGAACACGTCCTGCTGCTGACCCTGCACCACATCGTGTCCGACGGCTGGTCGATGAACGTGCTGATCGACGAATTCATCCGCTGCTACGACGCCTTCGATGCCGGTACGCAACCGCAACTGGCAGCCTTGCCGATCCAGTACAGCGACTACGCCCTGTGGCAGCGCCGCTGGCTGGAGGCGGGCGAACAGGGGCGTCAGCTCGACTACTGGCAGGTGCAACTGGGCGACGAACATCCGGTGCTGGAGCTGCCCACCGATCACCCGCGCCCGGCGATGCCAAGCTATCGCGGCACCCGCTACGAGTTCGCCGTTGACGGACAACTGGCCGAGCAACTGCGGGCCACCGCGCAGAAACACAACATCACTCTCTTCATGCTCCTGCTCGGCGCCTTCAACGTGCTGCTGCACCGCTACACCGGACAGACCGACATCCGCGTCGGCGTACCGATCGCCAACCGCAACCGCGCCGAGATCGAAGGGCTGATCGGTTTCTTCGTCAACACCCAGGTGCTTCGTACGCAACTGGACGGCCAGGCCACGGTCGATGAACTGCTGCGCCGTATCAAGGAAACTGCACTCGGCGCCCAGGCCCACCAGGACCTGCCATTCGAGCGCCTGGTCGAAGCGTTGAAGCTGGAACGCAGCCTCAGCCACACGCCGTTGTTCCAGGTGATGTACAACCACCAGCCGCAGGTCGCGGACATTTCCACTGTGACCACGGCGTCCGGCCTGGCGCTGGGCATGATCGAGTGGCAAGGGCGCACCACCCAGTTCGATCTCACGCTCGACACCTTTGAGAAGGGCGGCAAGCTGCACGCCGCGCTGACCTACGCCCACGACCTGTTCGACGCCGCGACCATCGCGCGCATGGCGCAACATTGGACGCACCTGTTACAGGGCATGGTCAGCGATACCCAGCAGCGCATCAGCGATTTGCCGCTGCTGGAACAAGCCGAATACCAGCGCATCGTCCACGATTGGAACCGCGCCGATGACAGCTTCGCCCAAGACCTGTGCATTCATGAGCTGATCAGCCAGCAAGTCGCCGCCACCCCGGATGCGCTTGCCGTGACCTTCGCCACCCGCCAGCTGACTTATGGCGAACTCGACCAGCAAGCCAATCGCCTGGCACACAAGCTGATCGAGTTCGGCGTCGGCCCGGAAGTGCGGGTCGGCGTGGCCATGCAGCGTTCCGAGCACCTGCTGGTGGCCTTGCTGGCGGTGCTCAAGGCCGGTGGTGCCTACGTGCCGCTGGACCCGGATTACCCCGCCGAACGCGTGGCCTACATGCTCGAAGACAGCCGTGCTTTGGTGTTGCTGACCGAAGCGCAAGTGGCCAAATCCCTGAGCGTGGCGAGCGATACCCAAGTACTGCTGATGGACAGCCTCTCGTTGGCGGCTTACCCCATCAGCGCCCCCGTCACCGGCGTCACGCCGGACAACCTGGCCTACGTGATCTACACCTCCGGTTCCACCGGCAAGCCCAAGGGCGTGGCGATTGTCCATCGCAACGTGTTGGCGCTGATCGACTGGTCGCAATCGGTGTACAGCCGCGACGACATTCAAGGCGTGCTGGCGTCGACCTCGGTGTGCTTCGACCTGTCGGTGTGGGAACTGTTCGTCACCCTGGCCAACGGCGGATCGCTGATCATTGCCCGCAACGCCCTGGAGTTGCCGCAGCTGCCGGCCCGGGATCAGGTGCGCTTGATCAACACCGTGCCGTCGGCGATCAACGCGTTGCAGCGCGACGGGCAGATCCCGTCGAGCGTGCGCATCATCAACCTCGCCGGTGAACCGTTGAAACAAAGCCTGGTGGACGCGCTGTACCGGCAGCCGAGCGTCGAGCACGTCTTTGACCTGTACGGTCCGTCGGAAGACACCACCTATTCCACTTGGACCCGCCGCGAGGCCGGTGGCCACGCCAACATTGGCCGCCCGCTCAAACACACCGCCAGCTATCTGCTGGATGCGGATCTGCAACCGGTGCCGCAAGGCGTATCCGCCGAGCTGTACCTCAGTGGCGCGGGCATCACCCGTGGGTACCTGGCACGGCCAGGCCTGACCGCTGAAAAGTACGTGCCCAATCCGTTTTCCAGCAGCGGCGAACGCCTGTACCGCAGCGGTGACCTGGCCCGTTATCAGGCCGACGGCACCCTGCAGTACATCGGCCGTATCGACCATCAGGTCAAGGTCCGGGGCTTTCGTATCGAGCTGGGTGAAATCGAAGCGCAGCTGTTGCAGCAGGATGCTGTGCGCGAACTGGCGGTGCTGGCCCAGGACGGTATCAACGGTCAGCAACTAGTGGCCTACATCGTGCCGACCGATCCGGCGATGCTGGACGACCTCGACGCGCAGGCGCCCCTGCGTGAATCCCTGAAAGCGGCCTTGCGCCAGCGCCTGCCGGACTACATGGTCCCGGCGTTCCTGCTGTTCCTCGAGCAACTGCCGCTGACCCCCAACGGAAAACTCGACCGCAAGGCGCTGCCGGCGGTGGACGGGAGCCAGCAACAACGCGAACACGTCGCGCCACGCAGTGCCCAGGAAAAATCTCTCGCGGCGATCTGGCAGGACGTACTGGCCATCGACAACGTCGGCCTGGAAGACAACTTCTTCGAGCTGGGCGGCGACTCCATTGTCTCGATGCAGGTGGTCAGCCGCGCACGGCAGGCCGGGATCCTGCTCAGCCCCAAGGACCTGTTCCAGCACCAGACCATCCGCAGCCTGGCCCAGGCGGCGCGCAGTGGCGAGCAACAACTGATCGACCAAGGCCCGGCCAGTGGCGCGGTGGCGCTGGCGCCGGTGCAACGGTGGTTCTTCGAACAGGCAATTCCAGAGCGCCAGCACTGGAACCAGTCGCTATTGCTGGTACCGCGCGAGGCGTTGAACGTCGAAACGTTGGATCGTGCCCTGGTACATTTACTGACCCATCACGACAGCTTGCGCCTGCGTTATCAACAGACAGATAGCGGCTGGCAGCAGGCCTATGCCGCGCCGACCACCGACTCGGTGCTGTGGCAACACCAGGCACAATCGGTCGAGCAGCTCAGCACTTTGTGCGACGAAGCCCAGCGCAGTCTCGATTTGCACAACGGACCGTTGCTGCGTGCACTGCTGGTTTCAATGGCTGACGGCAGCCAGCGTTTGCTGCTGGTAATTCACCATCTGGCGGTGGACGGTGTGTCCTGGCGTGTGCTGCTGGAAGACCTTCAGCACTTCTATAACGGCGGCACCGCATTGACGAAAACCAGCTCATATCAGCGCTGGGTCACGCGCTTGCAGGCGCATCTGCCAGTTTTTGAGCGCAGCCTCGGCCACTGGCAGAACCAACTGCAAGACGCGCCAGATGACCTGCCATGCGAACGCCCGAACGGCGCGCTGGAAAACCGCTTCGAACATAAACTCGAACTCAAGCTCGATAGCGAGCAAACCCGCAAGCTGCTGCAACAGGTGCCGGCGGCCTACCGCACCCAGGTCAACGATCTGTTGCTGACCGCACTGGCCCGCGCCGTTTGCCTTTGGAGCGGGCAAGGCAGCGCGCTGATCCAGCTCGAAGGCCATGGTCGCGAAGACCTGTTCGATGACGTCGACCTGACGCGCACCGTGGGTTGGTTCACCAGCCTGTTCCCGGTCAACCTGAAACCCGCTGCCGATCTCGGCGCGTCGATCAAAACCATCAAGGAACAACTGCGCAGCGTCCCGGACAAGGGGCTGGGCTACGGCGCGCTGCGCTACCTCGGCAGCGCACAGGCACGCGCCGAACTGGCGGCGTTGCCGCAACCGCGCATCACCTTCAACTATCTTGGGCAGTTCGACCGTCAGTTCGAAGCAGGGGCGTTGTTCACCCCGTCTACCGAAGGCAACGGCATCGCGCAGGACCCGTCGGCCCCACTGGGCAACTGGCTGGTGGTTGAAGGTCAGGTCTACGGCGGCGAATTGTCCCTGAGCTGGGGCTTCAGCCGTGAGATGTTCGACACTGCGACCGTCCAGCGACTGGCCGACGTTTACGCGCAGGAACTGATCGCGCTGATCGAACATTGCTGCACCGTTGAAGCCGCGCAAGCTACGCCATCGGACTTCCCGCTGGCGCGCATCGATCAGGCGCAACTGGACGGGCTGCCGCTCGCCATTGCCAATCTTGAAGACCTGTATCCGCTGTCGCCGATGCAACAGGGCATGCTGTTCCACACCCTGTACGAACCGCAGGTCGGCGCCTACATCAGTCAGTTGCGCCTGGACATCGGCGGGTTGGACATCGAGCGATTTACCCGCGCCTGGCAAGCCGCGGTCGAGCGTCATGACAGCCTGCGCAGCAGCTACCACTGGCAAGGCCTGGATACCGCACATCAGGCGATTGCCCGACAGGTCGCGTTGCCGCTCCAAGTGCTTGAAGCCACTGACACCGACGCACTGGCCGACGCCGAGCGCGCGCAAGGATTCGAGCTGGGCATGGCGCCGCTGTTTCGCCTGAAACTGGTACGTACCGGCGCTGATGCCTGGCACTTGATCCACACCAGTCACCACATTCTGATGGACGGCTGGAGCAACGCACAGTTGTTGGCCGAAGTGATCCAGCACTACGCCGCCGGCCAGCCGCTGCCAGTGCCAGCCGGTCAATACCGCGACTACCTGGGCTGGTTGCAACAGCAATCGGCAACTGCCGGCGAGCAGTTCTGGAAAGCCGCATTGGCACCGCTGCAAGCGCCGACCTTGCTGGCTGAAGCCTTGCGTCCACCGGTAGACGCGACGGGCAGCGAAGAGCATCGCCTCACACTCGACAGCCGCGCCACCCAGCATCTGGCCGACTTCGCCCGCCAGCACAAAGTCACCCTCAACACCCTGCTGCAAGCGGCCTGGAGCCTGTTGCTGCAACGCTACACCGGCCAGGATTGCGTGGTGTTCGGCGCCACCGTGGCCGGACGTTCGGCGCCGTTGCCGGGGATCGAACAACAGCTGGGCTTGTTCATCAACACCCTGCCGCTGGTATGCGCGATGAAACCGGACCAGACCGTCAGCCAGTGGCTGGGCGAACTGCAAGGCCTGAACCTGGCCATGCGCGAGTTCGAGCATGTGCCGCTGTACGACATTCAAGGCTGGGCGGGGCAGCAGGGGGCTGCGTTGTTCGACAGCCTGCTGGTGTTCGAAAACTTCCCGGTGGCCCAAGCGCTGAAACAGGGCGCGCCGGCCGGGTTGTCGTTCGCCAACCTGCACAACCACGAGCGCACCCACTATCCGTTGACCCTGGGCATCGAATTGGGCGAAGGCCTGGGGCTGGAGTTCAGTTATGACGCGGCGCGTTTCAGCGCGACGCAGATCGCCCAGTTGTCAGCCAATTTGCAGCACCTGCTGATGCAATTGGTGGCATCGCCAGAGGCGGCTTTGGGCTCGCTGGAACTGCTCGATGTCGACGGCCAGAACGCGGTGCTCGCGATCAGCCAACCGCCTGCGGTTGAGTTATCCACAACGCTTCTGGCTCACCAACAAATCGCCGCGCAAGCCGCCGCCACGCCCGATGCACTGGCATTGCAAGTGGACGGCCACAGCCTGAGCTACGGCCAACTCGATGCCCAAGCCGACCACCTGGCCCAGCGCCTGATCGACAACGGCGCCGGCCCCGGCAAGCGTGTCGGCCTGGCCGTGCGCCGTGGTCCGCAACTGATCGTCAGCCTGCTGGCGGTCCTGAAAAGCGGCGCGGCCTACGTCCCCCTCGACCCGAAATACCCAACCGAACGCCTGGCCTACATGATCAACGACAGCCGCCTCGACGTGCTGCTCCACGAATCCGGCCTGCTGCGCGACCTGCCATCAAACGTGCCGTGCCTAACTCTCGAAGACACCACAACCTCTGTAGGAGCGAGGCTTGCCCGCGAAGGCGTCCTCCCTGTCGCCAACGATCTCGCCTACATCATCTACACCTCCGGCTCCACCGGCCAACCCAAAGGCGTCGCCATCACCCACGCCGCCCTGCGCGAGTTCTGTCAGACCGCCGCCGACTATTCAAGGCTGTCACCAACCGATCGCGTCTTGCAATTTGCCACTTTCAGCTTCGACGGCTTCGTCGAACAATGCTTCCCGGCATTGTGCGTCGGCGCAACCTTGATCATGCGCGGCGATGACCTGTGGGACGCTGGCCGACTGGCCACCGAAATCGTCGAGCAGGGCGTGACGGTTGCCGATTTGCCGGCCGCTTATTGGTTCCTGCTGGCCCGCGAATGCGCCAGCGGTGTCGTGCCAAGCCTCGGCGACTTGCGCCAGGTACACGTCGGTGGCGAAGCCATGTCGGTGGAAGGCCTGCGCCTGTGGCATCAAGCGGGTTTGAGCCACGTGCGCCTGCTCAACACCTACGGGCCGACCGAGGCGACCGTGGTGTCCAGCGTGCATGAATGCCGATTGGCCGATGCCAGCGATGCCTTTGGCATTCCAATCGGTCGCGGCATCCCTGGCCGTGCGCTGTACGTACTGGACGCTGCCGGCCAGCTACTGCCGGCCGACGGCGTTGGCGAGTTGTGCATCGGCGCACCGGCCTGCCTGGCGCAAAGTTATTTCGACCGCCCGGCGCTGACCGCCGAACGTTTCCTGCCGGATCCCTTCGCCCGCGAACCGGGCGCACGGCTGTATCGCAGCGGCGACCTGGCGCGCTACAACGGTAACGGCGATCTGGAGTACGTCGGACGGATCGACCATCAAGTGAAAATTCGCGGTTTCCGCATCGAGATGGGCGAGATCGAAGCCTGCCTGCAAGCCCGGGACGAGGTGCGCGAAGCCGCCGTCATCGCCCAGGACGGCACACAATTGGTGGCCTACATCGTCGCCAGCAGCACGGTGGTTTTGCAGGCTCAATACCTGCTAGGGCTCAAAGCCGTCCTGCAGCGCTCGTTGCCGGAATACATGGTGCCCAACCACATGGTCCTGCTCGACAGGTTGCCGCTCAACAACAACGGCAAGCTCGACCGCAAGGCCTTGCCACGGGTTGAAGCGGGCGATGTGCAACGCGACTTTGTTGCCCCGATGCAAGGGTTGGAGACGCAACTCGCGCAGATCTGGCAAGCCGTGCTGCAGGTCGAGAAAGTCGGTCGCGACGACAACTTCTTCGAGCTCGGCGGCCATTCATTGCTGGTGCTGCAAGTGATCTCCCGTGTACGCCAGCAACTGCAACTTGAGCTGTCGGTGAGCAATTTGTTCTCTGCGGCGAATCTGGCGGAGTTCGCCAAGCATGCGGCGCAAGCGAACCTCAGCGGCCAACCGCCGCTGCAACGCGCGTCGGACGATCAACCGCGCCTGCTGTCCTACGCCCAGCAACGCCAGTGGATTCTCTGGCAACTGGACCCACACAGCGCGGCCTACAACATCCCGGCGGCGCTGCGCCTCAAAGGCCCGCTGAACCGCCGGGCCCTGCGCACAACCTTCGCCCAGTTACAGGTTCGCCACGAAACCCTGCGCACCACCTTCGAACAGAAGGGCCAGCAGGCGCGCCCGGTGGTGCATGTCGAGCTGCCGTTGCAGTTCAATGAACAGCCCATCAATGAGTCGGCAATCAACACTGCGGTGGCCGCAGAAATCGCCCGGCCGTTCGATCTGCGCCATGGCCCGCTGTGGCGTTGTTTGCTGCTGCACGTCAGCGCCGAAGACCATGTGCTGGTGCTTACCGTGCACCACATCGCCGCCGATGGCTGGTCGATGCAGGTGATGGTCGATGAATTCAGCGCGCTGTATCAGGCTGCCGTGCAAGAGCGTGCTGCCAACCTGCAGGCACTGCCGGTGGCTTACAGCGACTACGCCCGTTGGCAGCGCGACTGGCTGGAAGCCGGCGAGGGTGCGCGGCAACTGGCGTGGTGGCGCGAGCAACTGGCGGGCAGCCAGGCGCCGCTGGCGTTGCCGAGCGAACTGACCCGTCCGGTCCGGCGCAGCGAGCGCGGCGCCAGCCTGGCGTTGAACGTCGATCGCCAGCTGCTGGCCGGTTTGCGCGAGCGTGCGCAAGAACAGCAAGTGACGCTGTTCATGCTGTTGCTGGCAAGTTTCCAGACCCTGCTGCACCGCCAGAGCGGGCAGTCGGGCATCAGCGTCGGCGTGCCGAGTGCAGGGCGTTCACGCCTGGAAACCGAAGGCCTGATCGGCTTCTTCATCAATACCCAGGTGCTGCGTGCCGAGATCGACGGGCAGCAACCGTTCAGCGCCTTGCTACAACAGGTCAAGCAAACGGCATTGGACGCGCAGGCTCATCAGGACTTGCCGTTCGAGCAACTGGTCGATGCACTGCAACCGGACCGCAGCCTCAATCACAGTCCGTTGTTCCAGGTGCTCTACAACCATCAGCAAAAACTCGACGCCAGTGTCGAGCGCGCGGTGGCCGATTTGCAGGTCGAGCGCCTGCACTGGCAGCAGCACACCGCGCAATTCGATCTGGTGCTCGATACCCAGGAGCAGGGCGATGAACTGGACGCCAACCTGAGCTACGCCACCGACCTGTACGACGAGGCCTCGATGCAGCGCTTCGCCGAACAGTGGTTGAACCTGTTGCGCGCAGTGGTCGAAAACCCACAGCAGCGCGTCGCCGAATTGCCGCTGCTGCAAGCGCCGCAATACGGCGAATTGATCCAGCACTGGAATCCGACCTTCGAGGCACAAGCGCAATCGCCCACCTTGCATCAGCTGTTCGAAGCCCAGGCCGCGCAACGCCCACACGCCATCGCACTGACCTGCGAAGGCGAGCAGATGAGCTACGCCGCGCTCAACGCCGAGGCCAACCGCCTGGCGCGCAAACTGCGCGAGCAGGGTGTCGGCCCCGAAGTGCGGGTCGGTATCGCCACCGAGCGGGCAATACCGCTGGTGGTCGGCTTACTGGCGATTCTCAAGGCCGGTGGCGCCTACGTGCCGCTGGACCCGCAATACCCGGTCGAGCGCCTGAGCTACATGATCGATGACAGCGGCATTGGGTTGCTGTTGACCCAATCTCACCTGATCGACGGCTTGCCGGCCCGCGAAGGCGTGCAGGTTCTTGATCTGACGGCGTTGCAGCTGGACCGCTACAGCGCCGACAACCTGGCGCCGTTGGCAAGCCCGGACAATCTGGCCTACGTGATCTACACCTCCGGCTCCACAGGCCGCCCAAAAGGCGCCTTGCTCAGCCATGGCAACGTCGGGCGCCTGCTCACGGCCACTGCTGGCGAGTTCGATTTCGGCGTGAACGATGTCTGGACCCTGTTTCACTCCTACGCCTTCGATTTCTCGGTGTGGGAGTTATTCGGCGCGTTGTGCACCGGTGGGCGCCTGGTGATCGTGCCGTACTACATCAGTCGCGAACCGCAGGCGTTTCATCGCTTGCTCTGCGATGAAGGGGTGACGGTGCTGAACCAGACCCCGACCGCGTTCCGCCAGTTGTTGCCGATTGCCTGCGCCAGTCCGCGCAGCCTGGCGTTGCGCCAGGTGATCTTCGGTGGCGAAGCGCTGGAAGTGGCCAGCTTGCGTCCCTGGTTCGAACGCTTCGGCGACCAACAACCAACGCTGGTGAATATGTACGGCATCACCGAGACCACGGTGCACGTGACCTACCGCGCGATCCGCCTGGCCGACCTCGATGCCAAGGCGCAAAGCCCGATCGGCCTGCCGATCCGCGACCTGCGCTGGTACTTGCTCGACAGTCAGTTGCAACCGGTGCCAGTGGGCGTGGCGGGGGAGCTGTACATCGCCGGCGCCGGCCTGGCGCGCGGTTATCACGGGCGTAGCGGCCTGACCGCCGAGCGTTTCGTGCCAAGCCCCTTCGATGCGGCGCAGCGCCTGTATCGCAGCGGCGACCTGGCGCGCCAGCGCGCCGACGGCAGCATCGACTACCTGGGGCGGATCGACCAGCAAGTGAAGATCCGCGGGTTCCGCATCGAACTGGGCGAGATCGAAGCGGCCGTGCTGGCGCAACCGGGCGTGCGTCAGGCGGTGATCAGCGTGCATGTCGATGACGGCGGTCCGCAGCTGTGCGCCTACGTCGTCGCCGAACTCACTTCGAATGATCCGATCGCCTGGCGCGACACCCTGCGCGCCGCACTCAGCGTCGATCTGCCGGATTACATGGTGCCTAGGCACTGGCTGTTGCTCGATGCCTTGCCGCTGACCAGCAACGGCAAGCTCGACCGCAAGGCCTTGCCGCTGCCGGATGCCCAAGAATGGCAGCGTCCGTTCGAAGCCCCCGAGGGCGAGCTCGAACAGCAGCTGGCGGCGATCTGGGCCGAGGTGTTGGGCGTGGCCCGGATCGGGCGGCGTGACAACTTCTTTGAATTGGGCGGGCATTCGCTGCTCGCCGCCCAGGCCAGTGCCCGCGTGGAACTGGAACTGGGCATTGAGCTGCCGCTGCGCGTGCTGTTCGAAAGCAACGACCTTCAGGCTTATGCCGCCAACGCCTGGCAACAAGCCCCGACTGACAACGCTGCACGCCTGGATGCGCTTGAGTCGCTTCTGGACGAGATGGAGATCAACTGATGGAACACAGCACCGCCTCGCGTATCGCCTCTCGCTTCGCTGGCCTGCCGGCCGACAAGCGCCGTGAGTTTCTGGCAAAAATGCAGGAGCAGGGCGTGAGCTTCGGCCAGCTGCCGATCCCGCCCGCCGCCACGCCGCAAGCGACTTTCGAATTGTCCTATGCGCAGCAGCGTCAATGGTTCTTGTGGCAGCTCGACCCGCAGAGCAGCGCCTACAACATTCCTGTGGCCCTGCGTCTGCAGGGGCCGCTGAACCTTGCGGCGCTGCAACAGAGTTTCGACGTGCTGCTGGAGCGTCATCAGAGCCTGCGCAGCCGTTTTGTCGAGGAAGACGGCCAGGTGATGCAAGCCCTGGCGAGCTTCAACACGCTGCCCATCGAACAGCACGATCTGCGCGCCGAGCCCGAGGCGCTGCGCCTTGAATCGGCGATGAAAAAAGTCGAGGCGGAGATTGCCCGGCCGTTCGACTTGCAACACGGCCCGCTGTTGCGCGTCAGCCTGTTACAGCTGGACGTTGATGACCATGTGCTGGTGCTGACCCTGCATCACATCGTCACTGATGGCTGGTCGATGGGCGTGCTGGTCGAAGAATTCTCAGGGCTCTACGCGGCCCATTGCCAAGGCCAGAGCGCTGGACTTGAAGCGTTGCCGATCCAGTATTCGGACTATGCCGCCTGGCAGCGGCGCTGGATGGAAGCCGGCGAGCTTGAACGTCAACTCGATTGGTGGCGTGAAAAGCTCGGCAGCGAACAGCCGCTGCTGGAGTTGCCCATCGATCGCCCGCGTCCGGCACAACCGAGCCAGCACGGCGCTCGTCTGGACTTCGCCCTGGATGACACGCTCGCCACTGGCCTGATGTCCCTGGCCAGACAGCGCGGCGTCACGCCATTCATGCTGTTGCTGGCCAGTTTCCAGGCCTTGCTCTATCGCTACAGCGGCCAGTCCGACCTGCGTATTGGCGTGCCGATCGGCAACCGCAATCGCGCGGAAACCCGTGGCCTGATCGGCTTCTTCGTCAACACCCAAGTGATGCGCGCCGAACTCGATGGCCGGCTGCCGTTCGCTCAGTTGCTCGAGCAGACCCGCGCCTTTGCGCTGGATGCCCAGGACCATCAGGACTTGCCGTTCGAGCGCCTGGTGCAGGCCCTGCAAGGCGAACGCAGCTTGAGCCACAGCCCGTTGTTCCAGGTGATGTTCAACCACCAGCAGGCCAAACCCGCAGCGGTCAGCGGCTTGCTCGCCGGCCTGCGTGTCGAGGTGCTGAACGCCACGGCGCACACCACCCAGTTCGACCTGCAACTGGACACCCAGGAAGAGGGCGACAAGCTGTTCGCCAGCCTGACCTACGCCACGGACCTGTTCGACGCCGAACGCATCGAGCACCTGGCCCGGCATTGGCGCAACCTGCTGGCCGGGGTGCTGGCGAACCCGCAAATCCCGCTGGCCGAATTGCCGTTGCTCGATGCCGACGAGCACCTGCGCATCCTCGACGACCTCAACGACACCGCTCAAGACTATCCAGGCGAAGTCTGCGTACAGCGGCATTTCGAAACGCGAGTGATGGAAAATCCACAGGCGACGGCGCTGGTGTTCCAGGGCCAGTCCCTGAGCTACGCCGAGCTCAACCTGCGCGCCAACCGCCTGGCCCACCACTTGCGCGCCCAGGGTGTCGGCCCGGAAGTGATCGTCGGGATCGCCTGCGAGCGTTCGCTGGAAATGGTCGTCGGCCTGCTGGCGATCCTCAAGGCCGGCGGCGCCTACGTGCCGCTGGACCCGCAATACCCGCTCGATCGCCTGGGCTACATGATCGAGGACAGCGGCATTTCCCTGCTGTTGACCCAGGAACACCTGCTGGCGCAACTGCCGACGCCGGACAGCGTGCGCACCCTCTGCCTGCAAGCGCATTCCGAGTGGCTGAGCGAACTGCCGGGCGATGATCTGCCCAACCTGGCTGTCGGCGAAAATCTCGCCTACATGATCTACACCTCCGGTTCCACCGGAAAACCGAAAGGTGCGGGCAACCGTCATGTAGCCCTGCATAACCGCCTCGAGTGGATGCAGCAGGCCTACAACTTGCTGCCGAGCGACCGCGTGCTGCAAAAAACACCGTTCAGTTTCGACGTGTCGGTGTGGGAGTTTTTCTGGCCGCTGATGAAAGGCGCGACGCTGGTGATCGCCGCTCCAGGCGAGCATCGCGATCCGCAACGCCTCGCTGCACTGATCGTCGAGCAAGCCATCACCACGCTGCACTTCGTGCCGTCGATGCTCTCGGCCTTCATCGCTGCCGATGAGGCGCTGGCCTGCACCTCGCTGACCCGCATCGTCTGCAGTGGCGAAGCGCTGCCGATGGAGCTGCAACGCCAGACCCTGCGCAGCCTACCGCAAGCCCGACTGTACAACCTGTATGGTCCGACCGAAGCGGCCATCGACGTGACCCACTGGACGTGCGGGGAAGAGGGTCGCGACAGCGTGCCGATCGGCAGGCCGATCGGCAACCTGCGCACCTATATCCTCGACAGCGAACTGCAACCCATGCCGCTGGGGGCGGTGGGCGAACTGTACCTGGGCGGTATCGGCCTGGCCCGGGGTTATCACCGCCGTGGCGCGTTGACTGCCGAGCGTTTCGTGGTCGACCCGTTCGGCAGCGGCGAGCGTCTGTACCGCACCGGCGACCTGGCGCGCTACCGTGCCGATGGCGCCATCGAGTACTGCGGGCGGATCGATCACCAGGTGAAGATTCGCGGCCTGCGTATCGAACTGGGGGAAATCGAAGCGCGCCTGCAAGAACATGCCAGTGTGCAGGAAGCCGTAGTGCTGGCCCTCGACGGCCCGAGCGGCAAGCAACTGGTGGCCTACATCGTGCCGCAGGATCGCGCGTTACTCGGTGCCGATGCGGTGCAGCAAGGCAGCTGGCGCGAATCCCTGAAAAGTCATCTGCTCGGCAGCCTGCCGGACTATATGGTGCCGGCGCAGACCGTGCTGATCGAACACATGCCCTTGAGCCCCAACGGCAAACTCGAGCGCAAGCGCCTGCCGGCACCCACCGCCCAGGTCAGCCAGCGCGCGTTCGAAGCCCCGCGCAGTGAACACGAGCGCGTGCTGGCGCAGATCTGGCAGGACGTGCTGGGCCTGGAGCAGGTCGGCCGTCAGGACAACTTCTTCGAACTGGGCGGCGACTCGATCATTTCAATCCAGGTGGTCAGCCGCGCCCGCCGTGCCGGCCTGAGCCTGCAACCGCGCGACCTGTTCCAGCAACAGACCCTGCAAGCCCTGGCCGCGGTGGTGAAAGAACAAGCCGCACCGCTGGCGCAGCAAGGGTCGGTGGATGGCGTGCAAACACTCACGCCGATCCAGCGCTGGTTCTTCGAAGAACCGATCCCGCAGCGAGCCCACTGGAACCAGGCGGTGTTGCTGACGCCGCGCGAAACCCTCGAACTGCCGCGCCTGCAAGGCGCCCTGCAACGTGTGCTCAAGCAGCACGATGCCCTGCGCTTGCGTTTCAGCCAGGTCGACGGCCAATGGTCGGCGCGTTATGTCGGCGCCGACAGCGCCGATGTCATCGACATGCTCTGGACTGCCCGCGTCGCCGGTGATGCGTCGCTGGAATCGGTGTGCGATGAAGCCCAGCGCAGCCTCAGCCTGCAAGACGGGCCGCTGCTGCGCGTGGCGCTGATCGCCCAGGCCGATGGTTCGCAACGTTTGCTGTTGGTCATCCACCACCTGGCGGTGGACGGGGTGTCCTGGCGCGTGCTGCTGGAAGATTTGCAGGCCGCGTATCAAGGCCAGGACCTGCCGCCCAAGACCAGTGCCTTCCAGGCCTGGGCGGACAAGCTCAATGCTTATGCGAAGTCCGAAACGGCCATGAATGAATTGAGCTGGTGGCAGAGTCACCTGCACGGTGCCAGCGATTCGTTGCCGGCGGCCAATGCACAAGCCAATCAGGCCGGGCATCTGCGCCAAGGCGTCAGCATCGGTCTGGACCGCGAGCAGACCCGCCAGCTGCTGCAACAAGCCCCGGCGATCTATCGCACCCAGGTCAACGACCTGCTGCTGACCGCACTGGCTCGTACCCTCAGCCGATGGACCGACAGCGAATCGGCGCTGATCCAGCTCGAAGGCCACGGCCGCGAAGAACTGTTCGACGACATCGACCTGACCCGCACCGTCGGCTGGTTCTCCAGCCTGTTCCCGGTGCGCCTGACGCCGATGGCCGACCTCGGCGGCTCGATCAAGGCGATCAAGCAGCAACTGCGGGACATCCCCGGCAAAGGCCTGGGCTACTGCCTGTTGCGCTACCTGGGCGATGCAGCGGCGCAAGCGACGCTGGCCACGTTGCCGCAAGCGCGGGTGACCTTCAACTACCTCGGCCAGTTCGACCAGAGCTTCGCCGAGGACGCGCTGTTCACGCCTGCACGCGAATCCAGCGGCGCAGCGCAATCGGCGGATGCACCGTTGCCGAACTGGCTGTCGGTGGACGGCCAGGTCTATGGCGGTGAACTCAAACTCGACTGGACCTTCAGCCGCGAGTGCTTCGAGCTGCGCGAGATTGAAACCCTGGCGAACGATTTCCGCGCTGAACTGTTGGCGCTGATCGACCATTGCCTGAGCGACGGCGCAGGTGGCGTGACCCCGGCGGACTTCCCGCTGGCGCGCTTGAGCCAGGCACAACTCGACGCGCTGCCAGTGCCACCGGCGCAGATCGAGGATGTGTATCCGCTGTCGCCGATGCAGGCGGGCCTGTTGTTCCACAGCCTGTACGAATCCGAATCCGGCGCCTACGTGAACCAACTCAGCGTCGAAGCCCGTGGCCTCGATGCCGATCGTTTGTGCCGCGCCTGGCAAGCCGTGCTCAACAGCCACGCGATCCTGCGCAGCAGTTTCCACTTCCCCGAAGGTTTCGAGGCACCGGTGCAACTGGTGCATCGTCATCTGCCATTGCCGATGACCTGCCTCGACTGGCGTGGCCGCGAGAATCAGGCCGATGCGCTGGCGCAACTGATCGACAGCGAACGCCTGCAACTCGATCCGACCCGCGCTCCGCTGATGCGCCTGACCCTGGTGCGCCTGGACGACGAGCGCCAGCAACTGGTCTACACCCACCATCACCTGTTGCTCGACGGCTGGAGCAATTCGCTGCTGCTCAGTGAAGTGCTGCAGCGTTATGCCGGGCAGGATGTACCCGCACCCACCGGGCGATTCGCCGACTACATCGGCTGGCTGCAACGCCAGGATGACGAAGCTGACGAGCTGTTCTGGCGCGAGCAATTGGCGAGTCTCGACAACCCGACGCTGCTGGCCGAGACCATGGGCTTCAACAACCGGGCGAACACGGCATTTGCCGATCACCGCCAGACCTTCGACGTCGCCACCAGCAAGCGCTTCAGCGACTTTGCCCGGCAGCAGAAAGTGACACTCAACACCTTGGTGCAAGGTGCGTGGGCACTGTTGCTGCAACGCTACAGCGGCCAGCGCAGCGTAGCGTTCGGCGCCACGGTGGCGGGGCGCCCGGTGGACTTGCCGAGCGCCGAAAGCCAGCTCGGCCTGTTTATCAACACCCTGCCGGTGATCAGCAGTCCGGACGCCATCGAAAGTGTCGAGCAATGGCTGACGCGTTTGCAGGCGCAGAACCTGGAACTGCGCGAACACGAATTCACCGCGCTGGGCGATATCCAGCGTTGGGCCGGACGGGCCGGCGAGCCACTGTTCGACAGCTTGCTGGTGTTCGAAAACTTCCCGGTCGCCGAGGCCTTGCAGCAGGGCGCACCGGCTGGCTTGAGTTTCTCGATTCCACAAAACCACGAGCGCACCAACTTCCCGCTGACCCTGGCGGCCACCGCGGAAAACCAACTCAGCATCAACTGGAGCTACCAGTGCAGCCACTTCAGCCGCGAGGCGATCGTGCGCATGAGCGAGCACCTGGCCGCGTTGTTGACGGCGATGGTGGCTGCACCACAAGCGGCCTTGAGCGAGCTGGACCTGCTGACCGAGGTGGAACGCACGCAGCAATTGCTGGAGTGGAACCCGCCGTTCACCGCAGAAAGAAATCCGCTGTGCGTGCATCAACTGATCGAGGCCCAGGCCCTTATCCGACCTGACGCCACGGCGCTGATCTTCAGTGACCTCGAACTGAGCTTCGACCAACTCAACCGCCGCGCCAACCAGTTGGCCCATCGCCTGCGCGCCTTGGGCATCGGCCCGGAAGAGCGGGTCGGCCTGGCCATGCAGCGCTCGCCAGAGATGATCATCGGCCTGTTGGCGATCCTCAAGGCCGGCGGTGCCTACGTGCCGCTGGACCCGGCCTACCCGGCGGAGCGCCTGCGCTACCTGATGCAAGACAGCGGCATTTCCCTGCTGGTCAGCCAATCCTGGCTGCGGGAAAAACTGCCACTGCCCGAAGGCTTGCCGGTGCTGGAAATCGACCGCGAAGCGCTTGAGGGGATGCCCGACAGCAACCCGGTCAACCTGACCTGTGGCGAAAACCTCGCCTACCTGATCTATACCTCGGGTTCCACCGGGCGGCCCAAAGGCGTCAGCGTGGCCCACGGCCCGTTGGCCATGCACTGCGTGAAGATTGGCGAGTTGTACGGCATGACCCCGGACGACCGCGAACTGCAATTTGCCTCGATCAGCTTCGACGGCGCCCACGAGCGCTGGCTGACGCCCCTGGTGTTCGGTTCGGCGGTGATGCCGCGCGACGACGAGTTGTGGAGCGTGGAGCGCACCTGCGCCGAGATCGAAAAGCACGGCATCACCATCGCCTGTTTCACCCCCAGCTACCTGGGGCAGATCGCCGATTTCATGGGCGAAGCGGGACGTGATCTGCCGATCCGCTCCTACACCCCATGCGGTGAAGGGATGGCCAAGCATGCGTTCGACGAAGTGCAGCAAGTCCTGCAACCCAAGCGCCTGATCAACGGCTATGGCCCGACCGAAACGGTGATCACGCCGCTGATCTGGCTGGCCTATCCGGAGACCGAATTCGACTCGGCGTTCATGCCGATTGGCCGGCCGGTGGGCAACCGCAGCGCCTACATCCTCGACAGCGGTTTGCAGCCGTTGCCGGTTGGCGTGGCGGGTGAGTTGTACCTGGGCGGCGAGGGCGTTGCCCGTGGGTATCACCAGCGTCCTGACCTGACTGCCGAACGCTTCGTGCCCGATCCGTTCGTGCCGGGGGCGCGTCTGTACCGCAGTGGCGACCTGGCGCGGTTCCGTGCCGATGGCGTCGTCGAATACCTCGGCCGTATCGACCAGCAAGTGAAGATTCGCGGCTTCCGTATCGAACTCGGCGAAATCGAAGCCTGCCTGCTCGAACATGAAGGCGTGCGTGAAGCCTTTGTGATTGATCGCGACGGTCCGGTGGGCCGGCAACTGGTGGGCTACGTGGTGCCGCGCGATCCGCTGGCTGACGAACAGGAACTGCAGGATGCATTGACCGCGCACCTGCGCAGTCGCTTGCCGGCGCACATGCTGCCAGCGCATTTGCTATGCCTGGCCGCGTTGCCGCTGACGCCGAATGGCAAGCTCGATCGCCAGGGTTTGCCAGCGCCTGAGGCGACTCGACACACTCAGGATCAAGTGGCCGCCGCATCGCCTGCCGAAGCGCTGTTGGTGGACATCTGGCAGGACTTGCTCGGCCTGGACTCGGTGGGCGTCACCGAGAACTTCTTCGAACTGGGCGGTGATTCGATCATCTCGCTGCAAGCGGTGAGCCGTGCCGGGCTGCGCGGGCTGGTGTTCAGTCCCAAGCAGTTGTTCGAGCAGCAGAGCATTCGTGCACTGGCCGCGGTGGCGAGCCGTCGTGAAGCCGTGTTGGTCGAAGTGCCTGCAGTCGAGGAATTTTCCTTGGTGCCGCACATCGATTCCACCGCCCGCGAAGGCTTGCAAGACCTGTATCCGCTGTCGCCGATGCAGCAGGGCATGCTGTTCCATTGCCTCGAATCGCCGCAGCTCAACCCCTACGTCAACCAGTTGAGCGTGGCAGTGGACGGCTTGCAGGTGCCGCGATTCCGCGCGGCGTGGCAAGCCTTGATCCAGCGTCATGAAGTCCTGCGCGCCGCGTTCCGTTGGCGCGATGGCCTGGCCGATCCGCTGCAAGCGGTGTTCGCCAGCGTCGAGTTGCCGATCGAGGAACTCGACTGGCGTGAGCACAGCGACACAGAAAAGGCGCTGGGCGAACTGGCCGCCGCCGAACAGGCCAAGGGTTTCGACCTGAGCTGCCCGCCGCTGATGCGCTTTGTCCTGGTGCGCCTGGGTGAAGAACGGTACCAGATGATCTGGATCTACCATCACCTGCTGCTCGATGGCTGGAGTGCCTCGCGCCTGCTCGGCGAGATGCTGCGCCTGTACCACCACGACAGCCTGCCGGCGCTGACCGGGCGCTATGCCGACTACATCGCCTGGCTGCAACGCCAGGACCAGGCGCAGGCAGAAAGCTTCTGGCGTGAGAGCCTGGCGTCGCTCGAGGCACCGACCATCCTGGCCTCGGCCTCGGGTGCCGCAGGTTCCGGTCACGGCGTGATGTACAGTGACCTCGACGCCGAGGCGACGCGCAAGTTGCACCGTTTCGCCAAGCGTCAGCGCGTCACCCTCAACACCCTGGTGCAAGGCGCCTGGCTGTTGCTGCTGCAACGTCACAGCGGCCAATGCAGCGTAGCGTTCGGCGCGACAGTGGCGGGGCGGCCGACGGGGCTGGCCGGTGCCCAGGACATGCTCGGCCTGTTCATCAACACCTTGCCGGTGATCCAGACCCTCGACCCGCAACAACCGCTGGGCGAGTGGCTGCGTGACTTGCAGGACTACAACCTGGCCGTGCGCGACTACGAACATACGCCATTGTCCGACGTGCAGCGCTGGGCCGGGCAGGGTGGCCAGGGCCTGTTTGACAGCATCATCGTGTTTGAAAATCATCCGGTGGACCGTGCCTTGAAAGGGGGCGAGGAAGGTGAGCTGCGCTTCGCCGAAGTCGGCAGCGGCGGCGTCACAAACTTCCCGATGGACTTGATGGTCAGCGCCAACGACCAGGGCCTGGAAGTCGAGTACCTGTACCTGCGAGATCGCTTCAGTGAACAGGAAGTGCAGCGCATTCGCGCACAGTTGGAAGGTTTGCTGCGTGCGTTGCCGGAGGATGCGGACTGTCTGCTCGGTAACATCGGCCTGCCCGAAGCGCGCGTGAGCCTGCCGCAAGCCTTTAGCGACAACCCTGATCTGCTGCACAGCTTCAATCAGCATGTGCGCAGTCAACCGCAGAAAATCGCCTTGTTCTGTGAGGATCGCGAAGTCAGCTACGCCGATCTTGAACACCAGGCCAATGCGCTGGCGCAGTTGTTGATCAGTCGAGGCATTGGCCCGGAAAGCCTGGTGGCGGTGGCCTTGCCCCGTTCGGAGCGCACCATCGTCGCGTTCCTTGCCGTGCTCAAGGCCGGTGCGGCCTATCTGCCGCTGGACCTGGCCTACCCGGCCGAGCGCCTGGCCTACATGCTCGAAGATTCGGCCGCCAGCCTGTTGCTGTGCGACAGCGACCTGGGTGATCGCCTGCCACTGGTGGACAGCCCGCCACGCGTGTTGCTGGATCAGTCGAGCCTGGTTGGCGGCACTGAGTGCCCGGTCTCCCATCCACTGCCGGGGCACCTGGCGTACCTGATCTACACCTCCGGCTCCACCGGCCAGCCCAAAGGCGTGGCGGTGGAACGTGGACCGATTGCCCGGCATTGTCGCGGCATCATCGACCTCTACGAACTGGCGCCGCGCAGCCGCGAACTGCACTTCATGTCGTTCGCCTTCGACGGTGCCCAGGAACGCTGGCTTAGCGTGCTGTTGGCCGGTGGCAGCCTGGTGATTCGTGAAGACAATCTGTGGACCCCGGAACAGACCCTGGAGGTGCTGCATCGCCACAACGTCACCGTCGCCTGCTTCCCGCCGGCGTACCTGCAACAGATGGCCGAAGTGGCCGAGCGCCTGGGCAATCCGCCGGCGGTCGAGGTGTATTGCTTTGGCGGTGATGCGGTGCCGGACGCCAGCTTCGAGCAGGTCAAGCGCGCCCTGCGTCCGCAGCGCCTGGTCAACGGCTACGGCCCGACCGAAACCGTGGTCACGCCGCTGCTGTGGCGTGCGCAAGCCAGCGAAACCTGCGAGGCGGCCTATGCGCCGATTGGCCGTGGTGTGGCAGGCCGTGGCCTGTACATCCTCGACGCCGACCTCAATCCGTTGCCGGTCGGTGTCAGCGGCGAGCTGTACCTGGGCGGCGAGTGCCTGGCCCGTGGTTACCACCAGCGGCCGGGCATGAGCGCCGAGCGTTTCATTGCCGATCCGTTCGCGGCCGGTGGTCGCATGTACCGCACCGGCGACCTGGTGCGCCAGCGCGAGTGTGGGTTGATCGACTACCTCGGCCGGCTCGACCAGCAAGTGAAGATCCGCGGCTTCCGCATCGAACTGGGCGAGATCGAAGCCCGTCTGCGTGATTGCGCAGGGGTGCAGGATGCCGCCGTGGTGGTGCATGACACGCCCACTGGCAAACAGTTGGTCGGTTATGTAGTGGCCGCTGCCGCTGCCGGGCTGGATCGGCGCTTGAAGGCCGAGCTGCAAACGCAGATGCCGGACTACATGGTGCCGGCGCGGATCCTGGTGCTGCAGCGCTTCCCGCTGTCGGCCAACGGCAAGCTTGATCGTCGCGCACTGCCGGTGCCGGAATGGACGCTTGGCGGTTACCGCGCGCCGCGTAACGCGCTGGAATGCGCGCTGGCGACGATCTGGCAAGAGGTATTGGGTGTGCCGCAAGTGGGCATCGACGACAACTTCTTCGAACTCGGCGGCGACTCATTGCAGGTGCTCAAAGTCATCTCGCGGGTGCGTAGCCAGCCACAACTGGGCTTCGAATTGAAACTGCGCGACCTGATGCAGAAACCCTGCATCGCTGAACTCAGTGGCTACCAGGCTGCCGAGACTTCGAGTGCGCCGGACCCGTTGCTGGCCTTGAATGGCCGGGTGGCGAAGGTGCCGGCGCTGTTCTGCCTGCACGCCGGGTTCGGCACGGTGTTCGACTACGAGCCCCTGGCCCGCCGCCTGGAAGGACGGCGCACGGTGTACGGCCTGCAATGCCGCATGCTGCTCGACCCGCAATGGCAGGATGCGTCGTTGCTGGCCATGGCCCAGGCCTATGCCCAGCGCATTCGCACGCAACAGCCGCAAGGCCCGTACTACCTGCTCGGCTGGTCGCTGGGTGGCGCGTTGACGCAATTGGTCGCCCATGAACTGGAGAGCCAGGGGCAGACGGTAGCCTTCGCCGGGCTGGTCGACAGTTATGTGGCGGGTACCGCCGAAGCGGGGGACTGGCGCGAAGATTTGGCGGATTTCCTGAAGTTTGTCCTCGGTCAACCGTCTGAACAAGCACAGGCATTGATTGCCTTGAAAGCCCAAGGCCTCAACGAGCGCGAAGGCGCCGCCGCGGTGATCGAGGCGGCCATGCACGGCGCTAATGACCACGCAGCACTGGGCGCTAGTGAACTGACGCAGATATTCGCCACTGGCTCGTCGCTCAAACAACTCGCCTTGGCCCAGAGACAATTGCCGAAGGTACAGGTGACGGCACATCGCTGGTGGGTGGCCGGGCGCGACGACGAACGCCGGGTGTTCGAGGCCCAGGTGGGGCATCACGGAGTGGATCGTCTGTTGGCGGGCGGGCACTACGAGTTGCTGCGCAGCGACGAATTGCTCGCTCAGCTTGAACACCTATTGGAGCGCACCCCAACCATCGCCTGACAACACCACCCCCCTGTAGGAGCTGGCTTGCCGGCGATGGTCGCCAACGATAACGCGTGTTTGTTGGATAAACGCGGTGCTTTTGAGTCCTTCGCTGGCAAGCCAGCTCCTACAGGGACCGCGTTGATTACAAGATTTTCTACCTTAAAACGTAAAGGATTCGTCCAATGGCCGTACTGCCAGAACTTGAAGCTTTCCTCGAACTCGCCGAGTTCGGCCGCCTCACCGGCAAAAGCCGCCCAATGCACGAACAAACCCCGCAACAGGCACGGGTCGACTTCGAGGCCTCTTCCAGCTTCCTCGATGTACCACTGGACCACATCGCCTGCGACCACTTCACCATCCCCGCCCGGGACGGCCACAGCCTGGCGGCACGCCTGTATCGCGACGGCCAACCCGTCGATAGCCTGCAACCGGTAATCCTGTACTTCCACGGCGGTGGCTACGTGGTCGGCAGCCTCGATTCCCACGACGCCCTATGTCGTCGCCTCGCAGCCCAGGGTGGTTTTGCCGTGTTGACCGTGGATTATCGCCTGGCCCCCGAATGGCGTTTCCCGACCCCGGTGCAAGACGCCTGCGACGCCGGCAACTGGCTGGCTCGCGAAGGCGCGTCCCGTGGCCTGGATGCCACGCGGGTGGCACTGGCCGGTGACAGCGTCGGCGCGACACTGGCCACGGTGTTGTCGATCATCGCCGTACACGAGCCTGCGGAACTGGCGCTGCAACCCAAGGCCCAACTGCTGGTGTACCCCGTGACCGACGCCACCACCCACCGCGCCTCGCACCGGGATTTCGCCGAAGGCTACCTCCTGGAAACCCCGACCTTGGACTGGTTCTATGCCCATTACGGGCGCACACCGCAAGACCTCGCCGACTGGCGCTCCTCGCCGCTGCTGGCCGAAGATCTGTCGGGCATGGCACCGGCATTGGTGTATCTGGCCGGTTATGACCCGCTGCATGACGAAGGGTTGGCCTATGCCGAACGTTTGGAGGCTGCGGGGAATGAGGTGACATTGCTGGAGCAGCCGGGTATGACTCATGACTTTTTGCGGATGGCGGGGTTGTTGGGGGAGGTGGAAGGGATTCACGCGGAAGTGGCGGGGTGGGTGAGGTCGCGGCTTTGATTTGAAATGAAAAAAACCGCCATACCTAGTTAAGGATGGCGGTTGATTAAGTAGCTCCTATTTTTAACGCTTCGTAACGCCTAATGGGTCAACAAGACTCTATTTTAAGAGTTCGCGCTGTGCGCTATCTAGTTTGAAGTTGTGCTTCTCAATAATTATGTGATAGTCGTTTTTGTTCTTGGTGTCAGGCGGATCGCAAAATAGAAGATTGTCAAAGGAGGCTGCGGGGGAATCTGCAAATATTTGCGTGCCATCCGCATAATATTTTGCTCTAGGAGTCTCAGTAGTCAAACTGAACTCAGGATAGAGTGAGTTTTCCCACCGACCATCTTGCGAAAATGTGCCGCCGCAGAATTCACCAGTTTCTCTTGCAATAATGCAACCGTTGCGTAAATCAACCAATTCACAATAGGCGACCTCGTGATAAGTTTTCGAACCGTTCGATGTTTCTACCTCGCCGGATTCAATCTGACTCAGCAACACGATATTGCCGTCTGGCGACAATATTGGGTGATCAATTCGTTCGAATGTTCCACCCTTACCTACGTCTCCACGAAGGACTCTTACAGTTTTACCGTCCCTAAGTATTGTAAACGTGCGATATCGTTCACCAATCCGGTCGCTATATTTAAGCTTTTCATTGCATGATGATCCTTTTGTCTCGATGCATTTAGTCGAGGCATACCCAAAAGTACCATAGGTAAGAATTACTAGAAAAACTGCGAGATAGCTCTTCATAATTTGCTCTTCATCAGCCAGTTCAAGACTCGGAAGTTAAATCAGTCTTGCGTAAAGAAACTGTCGTAACCCGCTCTTCGTACCCCCGAATCGTCATTGATGCATTTTATTGAATCAAGAATTATCTCATTATGTCTGACTATTACTTCGTTCAGACCCTCGAATCCCTCTCCCGCCACTGGAGCATCTCGTTCATGAATAACGTAAGATAAACCATTATTTGAAAATTTAATTTTAATATCCATTCCGCCCGGTAGTGGATGAGTCTCCATAATGAAATTTCGACCAGGGGGTATGCGCTGTTCTGGGAAAACAAAGTCGATAATATCTTTACCTAAATCAAAAACTCTATACTGAGCAAATCCTGTTGTATTGCTAAGATTTTTAGAAGCACAAATCGCTACAGTCTTATGTTTTGCCTTGCAGAGAAAGATGACCTGTTCATCTGGCAAGCATAGCTCAATGTCCTTAGCAGTAGCTGGTTCCTCCGCAATAATGGCCGAGGAGACAAACATAAAGAAAAATACTAACAAATTCCTCATGATTTCATATCCCCAAAGTCAGTTTTATTTTGCGCAGAACTTCTATTCGCTCATCAAGGCCGTTGTATCCACCATTAATTATCTGTGTTGTCTTATTTATATCATCTTCATCGGCAGCTAAATTGAAGTTGGTCATTGAGCAATAAACAAAAGCCGATTCCACCCCGTATTGCAACTCATCAATAATTAGGTCAGGGTTTTCTACAAAATTTTTCAGATCACCTGGGTTTGCGGTATTGTGAATTCTAGTGTAGCGCTCGTAGTTGGAGCGGCCCGTAAGTTGGATAATTCCTCTTCCTCGGTATTTATATCCATCCCGCGTTTCTTCCCCTTCATTCCCCATTCTGTCAGCATATACATAACTGAGTAAGTTAACTGCGTTGTTAGCGTAAGTTAATTCATGACTCCAGAGCTTATTCCGAAGCCGGCCAAGATCGCAGTCATCCGCTTCTGAGTTGTAATTTTTTTGACCTCCTTTGCATCCAAATATTTCGCGCATCCTTCTAGCGCTGAAGTTGCCGTTTTCGCTTTTTACTTTGAATTTGCTTTCATGGCCGACTTGCGCAAGAAAATGCGCAATGCGCAGCGGAGTGTCGATTTTATAAATAGGGGCATACATATTTAAATAAGGCAAAATTTCTTGGTGATAATTTGAAAAACCATGCGGATCTGCTGCTTTAAGCATCTCCATGGTGATTAGCTCTAGCTTTTTATAAAACAGACCTACCAAACCGATCGGATGAAAGTGATAAGCCTTCCCCCACGACGGCAGCCCCACTTTCTCCGCCACCTCTTCCCACCAACTGAGGTCCTTGATCCGCTGCTTCTCCGCCAACCAGTTCAAGTGCGGCGTCGAACCGCTATGGCCGAGCATTTCGTCCAGCGCATCCCAGACATGCGCCCGGTGAAACCATTCGCTTTCCTTGCGGATGATCATCTTCGCGATCGCTTGCGCGTGCGCCGGCAACCTGAGCGCCTCTTGCAGTTCTTCGGACTTGATCTGGCCGAGGCGGTTAGGGTCGATAATGTCGAACAAGCGGCTCCTGATCGGTCCTCGGTCCTCGTCGTCGGCCAAGGGGTGGTAGCGTTCCAGTTGTGCCTCGCTGAAGCGACGCATGCTGCGCATGAACGAGGCCATGGCATGGATGGGCCTGCCGTAATCGTGTAGAACTTGGTAACCCTCCCAGTCCCAGGGACTGACCCACGGCGTAGCGCCCACGTCTTCGCGCACCCAGCCGTTAAGCAACTTGCCGGTGGCGTCGTGCAGCAGGCCGTCGAGGCGGTACCAGTTGATCGCCTTTCGTTCGGGGGTAGCAGGCACGGAAATCTTGTCATCGGCTGGCAGGCGCTCGAGCAGGCTTTCGGGGATCAACAGGTCGGCGGCGCTCAGCGGGTCGGTCGCGCTCGGCACTGGCCATCGTGTAGCACTCGCACCGTCGAGGTGCGCCATCACGGCGGTGCCCTTGGCCAGTTTCAGCCAGGTCCGCTCGCGCCCCGGCAGGCGTTGGGCCCAAGCCCGACTGGCCACGATGAAAACTTCCATGTCTTGTTCGCTGAATGTTTCCAGGTGCAGCTTTTTTTCCGGTCGTTCCGCCTCTTCGCTGTGATAATCGCCGAGGTGGCCGATCAGATCCCCGGCCTGGATGGGCACAGGTGTGTCAGGCACCACCACCTCACCGGTACCCGGCGCTCGCTCACCCTGCAACGCGGCGGCCAGTACGTATTGGCTGATGCTTTCCAGCTTGCGCATGTCACCTTCACCACTGATGGTGACTTCCGTTCCTTGCCTCAATTTGAGCAGTTCTTTGTGAAGCAGATCGGGCGTGGGGCGAACCCGCAGACCATCACTGCTGACACGATAAGTGGCCCCGGCGACAGGCTCCAGAAATCGAAAAGCGATGTAGCCTTGCAAAGTCCCATCCGAGTTGCACAGTGACGCCGGGCCACGGCTGTGTTCCAGTTTGCGGTACTTGCCATCGCCGCTGACCGTCACCGGTGTGCCGGGTGGCAACAGGTCGAGGTGGTGCATCGGAGCGCCGTCGGCCGGCCGGTTGATAACAATCAGCCCTCTGGGCGCCGAAGTGCCTGCGCGAGCGTTGGACACGTCCGCCCTGACGCGCAGATGGCGTTCGGGCCAGAATGCCGGGCGCGCCAGTGCCGGGGCTTTCTCATAGTTCTCCCATTCCTGCAGGTGCATGTACAGGCTGTAGAAAATAAGGCTCGGCGGCGTGTCCGTACTGTTCTCGATCTTCGGTGCCTGCAGGCGATGGCGGACCAGCACGAAATTGCGCGAGTAGGGTTTGTTGACGATGATTTTATGGTTGTAGTAGGTCGTCTTCGGCAATTCCCGGTCGATGCGGTAAGCCACCACTTCGCCGTCGGCCAGGCAGTGCACGTTGGATTGCTGTTTCAGGCCTTCGGCCGTGCCGCTGTCGAAATGCACGCCGCCGTGCCACAGGCCATTGACACCCAAGGGGTAGTAACCGGCAGTGGCGTTGGCCAGGTGGGTCAACTGCTGCAACGGGTTGCGCTCGTCCTTGAACGGGTGGCACCAGTTTTTCAACGGTGGCAAGCGTTCGGCTTCCGGGCGCGCTGCTGGGTGGGTGGCCTGGGTGTCGCGCGTTGGCGATACCTGGGGCATGGTCCTGGGGGTGCTTAAGTCGTAGTGACGGCCAAAAATCCAGTCGAGCAGCTTTCCCATGGTGTGTACGCTCCTTGTAATGAAAGGGGGGCAGGCAGAGGAACTGTTAACTTCAGGAGGCTGGCGGACGCTCGGGCATAAGGGGATTTTTATGACCATCCACGTGCCAACGCTTGCAAGCTTTTACGAAGTTGGTCGAGGTGGAAATAGGGCATTTCTGTTTGATGCGTAGGATGCGTCCGAGCGTTTGTGAGAAGGCCCTCACGTGACTTCGCGAAAGCCACAACGCCTTGCGTCGTTGCCTACAGTTACTCCAGAATCCGCCGGCTTGTGCGCCTTGGGGTCGCTCGGTAACTTGGTTCGGGTCACTGATTGTCAGTGATCGGGTTTAGTAGCCCGAGGGTTGTTGGTTAGGTGCAAGCGTTCCCTTCAGTCAGGTATTCATATGCCTGCACTTGATGGTGGCTGTGCGCAGGGCGCTTCGGCGCGCCGGTTAATGCTAACTCCCCCGGTCTACTAACCTGCGCACAGCCGCCACCCTTCGTTTAGTAGCAAGGTGGTTGCGGCTCCATCCAGGGAGTTTGCAAATATGTTCAAGGTGACACCGAATCCGCCAGATACCGATCCGAGATCCTCGTCAGAAGATTCCGACGACCCCATCCCCTCAGCCGCCGACATCAACGCCACCCCACGCAAGCTCTGCAGCATGTTTATCGTCAACCCTGAACTCGATGTCGAGACCCTGCTGGCCCACGCCTGTGAATCGCTGGCTTCGGCCAATGTCATGGCGTTGGATCTGGCGGATCATATGGAAGGGACTAGTCGTAATTCGTTGTTGGGGATTGCGCAGGTGATCATGCTGGGGGAGTTGGCGGTGAACCGGGCTTTGGACCGGATCGATCCGCCTGAATAATCAATGTTGGGGCGAGTATCGCCTTCGCGAGCAGGCTCGCTCCCACAATTGACCGAGGTGAACGCGGATTTGTTGCACACCGCAGATCCCTTGTGGGAGCGAGCCTGCTCGCGAAGGCGGCATCACAGGCGCCGCAAATATCGGCCCATACAAAAATGCCCGCATCTCTCGATACGGGCATTGTTCATTTCAGCTCAGCCTCAGAAGTCGTACTTCGCGGTGATCTGCATGTTGCGCGGCTCTCCGTAGAAGGTGGTGCCGAAGTTGCCAAGGCCGGTCAGGTAGCGCTTGTCGAAGACGTTGTAGGCGTTGACGGTGAAGCTCAGGTGGTCGTCGTATTGATAACGGGTCATCAGGTCGACGAGGGTGTAGCCGCCTTGCTTGAGCATGGTGCTACCGCCTTCGCCGCCGCCTACGTTCGGGCTGTAGCTCTGGCCGTAAAACGCACTCTGCCAGCTGACGCCACCACCGACGGTGAACTGGTCCAGCGCGCCGGGCAGGCGGTAGGTGGTGAAGGTGCGTACGACGTGTTCCGGTTTGCTGGTGGCCAACGGGAAGCCGAAGATGCGTTGGTGATCCTTGTCGCGGGTACGGGCATAGGTGTAGCCAGCCGATACGTTCCAGTCCTGGGCCAGTTCGCCGGCCAGTTCCAGTTCAACGCCATTGGTGGTGGCGCCGTCGACGGCTTTGTAAATGCCGTCGCCGGTAATCTCGTTGGTGCCGATCGACTCGGCAACGTTGTCCTGCTCGATGCGGAAGAAGGCCAGGCTGGCGTTGAGTTTGCCTTCCAAGTAGGCCGCTTTCAGACCGGTTTCGTAGCTGTCGCCTTCAACCGGGTCCAGGGTCTTGCCATCGGCGTCCTTGTTGATTTGTGGCTGGTAGATGCTGGTGTAGCTGGCGTAAACCGAATAGGTATCGTCCAGGTCATAGACCACACCGGCGTAAGGCGTGACGACGCCGTGTTCCTTGTAGCTGGCGTGGGTGTCGGCCAGGCCGGCGCCGGGGTAGTAGGTGTAATCCTCGTTGTACTTGTAGGTGCTTACGCGACCGCCGAGGATGAACGACAGGTCGTCGGTCGGGCGCAGGCGCGTGGCCAGATAAGCGCCGTTCTGGCTTTGGGTGCGCTCGTACTTGCCGTTTTTCGGGAAGTCCGGTTTCGCGATATGGCCTGTCCAGTCAAAGATGTTTCCCGGTACCGATCCATCGGAGTCGGTGGGGGTGCCATAGGTTGCGCCAGTCTGACGGGAGTGGGACGTCATGAAACCTGCCACCAGTTCATGCTCGCGACCGCCCAGGGTGAACGGGCCGGAGACGTTCACGTCAGCGGTGTTCTGCACGCGATGGCCTTCCCAGTGCCCCTGGTAAAAGAACATGCCTTCGCCGGTGTCGCGGTTCGGGTAGCCACCGCTGGCCGAGGCCAGTTGGGTGTCGTGATCGGTGGTTTTCTGGTCGAGGCTGAGCTTGAGTTTCCAGTCGTTGGCCAGCGCTTGCTCGAGGGACGCGAAGTAGGTGGTGCTGTCGAAGTCGCGGCGGCTCCAGTCGGCGCCCGGGTTGAAACCGCGGGAGAAGTCGGTCTTGCCGCCGTCGGCGTAGTAAACCGTGTTACCGGTCCAGGAACTGCCGCGAGGGGTGGCGCTGGATTTGTCGACGCCCAGGGTCAGCAGGGTATCGTCGGTCAGGTCGGCTTCGAGGATGCCGTAGTACAGGTCTTTCTTCTGGCTGTAGTGGTCGATGTAGGAATCTTTGTCCTGCAAGGCACCGACGAAACGGCCGCGCACGCTGCCGCTATCGTTCAGCGAGCCGGAGATGTCGCCCTCGGTTCGGTAGTTGTCCCAGTAGCCGGCAGTGGCGCTGACCGAGGCCTTGAAGTCCTTGGTTGGTTTCTTGCGGATCAGGTTGACCGTGGCCGCCGGGTCACCGGCGCCAGTCATCAGGCCAGTCGCGCCCTTGATGACTTCGATGTGGTCGAGGCTGGCAGCGTCATCGCTGTTGTTGGGGTTTTCACCGTAGACGCCGTCGTAGGGAATGTTGACGCCATCGTACTGAAAGTTGGTGATCGCAAAGCCTCGGGCGGAAAACTCGGTACGGTCACTGTCGTACTTCTGGGTGGTGATGCCTGGGGTGTTGCGCAGCGCATCGGCGACGCTCGTCACACCGCGGTCATCCATCTGCTGACGAGTGACCACAGTCACCGATTGCGGCGTTTCACGAAGGGTCAGCGGCAACTTGGTGGCGGTGGTGGTGGCGCCGGTAGTGTAGGAACCAGTGTCCTCAGTGGTCAGGCCCAGGGCCTGGCCGGAAATGGTGGTGGCGCCCAGTTGCAGGCTCGATGAGCCACCCGACACCAGCGTCACGCTGTTGCCGTTGATCTGGAACGAAATGCCGGTGCCCTTGAGCATCTCGGCCAGGGCCGCGGAGGGCTCCAGCGAGCCGGACACCGCGCGGGACTTGATGCCGGCTACCTGGTCCGGGCTGTAGAGGATTTGCAGGTTGGTCTGCATGCCCAGTTGGGTCAGCGCGCTGGACAGCGGCTGCACGGCAATACTCACTTTTACAGGTGCTGCGTTGGCCATCGTGCTCCCCAGCAACGTGGCGGTCAGCAGGACGCTGGTCAACAGCGTTTTGTGCAATGACGGGCGCTGTACGGCCAGCGCGAGAGGGGTACGGCGTGGAAGAGATCGCATTACTTGCCTGTGCTCCTGAAAAGTGTCGTGCAGAGTTTTTTGTTAATAGGAATGATTATTAAGACGAGATGCGATTGTGAAACCGGAAAAGAAATGTGAAAAAAATGTCATTGGGGTTCAGGCAGGCGTCAGCTCGGTGACGACCCGGCCGCTTTCCATACGTACCAGTTGGTCGGCCACATCGAAGTAACGGTCATCGTGGGAGATCACGATGATGGTCTTGCCCAGGCGCTTGAGGTCCGGCAGCAGCTCGGTGTAGAAAATTCGCCGGAAGGTCGGGTCCTGGTCGGCCGCCCACTCGTCGAACACCAGCACCGGCCGCTCTTCCAGCCAGGCATTGACCAGCGCCAGGCGCTTGCGCTGGCCGGTGGACAGGTCGGTGGTGGTGAAGTTGCCGTCCTTGACGCTGACCTTGTGCGCGATCTCCAGGCGCTGCAGGTATTTGTTGGCGTCTTCGGGAATCTGCGTATCGCCCTGTACCACGTCATCGAACAGGTAATAGTCGGCAAAGATGGTGGTGAACAACTGCCGGTAGTCATCGCGATTGTGCGCGTCGATGGCCTCGCTGTTGACACGAATCTGTCCCTGTTGCGGCGTGTACAGGCCTAGCAGCAATTTGATCAGGGTGGTCTTGCCACAGCCGTTCTCGCCGACGATGAAGGTGATGTCGCCCTGCTTGATCGACAGGTTGACCGGGCCCAATTGGAAGGGCGCAGCACCCTCGACCGACGGGAAGGCGTAGCGCACGTCCGTCAGTTGCAGTTCGTGCACGGCCTGTTTGACCTTGCCTTGGTCGCTGAGCAGCAGGTGAGGTTCCGGGGTGGAAAACTGTTCGGAAAGTTCAGCGATGCGGCGAAAGGCAATCTGCGCACGGCTGACGATCGGCAGGGTGCCGATCAAATGCTCCAGCGGGCCTTTCATGTACAGCAGCACCAGCACGAAGCCGCTCATGACGGTCTTGTCGGCGCTCGGCCAGAACGCTTGCAGGGCCAGGGCCAGGCCGATGACCACAAAGAACAGCATCGAGCCGAAAGTCTTGGCGATTACGAAGGTGTTGATCGAACGCACCTGGGTGTTGCAGATGAATTCGGCGGTGCCCTTGATGCCCGAGCTGAACATGCGCTGGCGGCGAGGGCGGTGGATGCGCAGTTCCTTGGCGCCTTCGGCAATGGCGTTGTAGTGCTTTTGCAGCTCGTCTTCAGCGTCGCGGGCGGCCATGAAGCCTTGCACACCCTTGCTCTGGGCGTAGGCCTGGATCGCGCTGCCGATCAAGATCGCGGCCACCATGATCAGGAACATCGGCCACGACAGGATCGCCAGGTAGCCCATGCATCCCAGGGTCACGGTCAGGGAAATCGCCAGCGGCGCGAAGGCGAAGGCGAAGTCGCTGATGGTGTCGACGTCGTGGGTCAGCACCGGGATCAGGCGATGGCTGCGGTAACGCTCGATCTGTTCGATCGGCGCCGACAGCACCTTCTCGCCCAGCTGTTTGCGCAGCTTGGCAATGATGTGTTGGCCGACGTAGTTAGTGCCGATGTCGGAGCAGATCGAACTGGCCAGCGCCAGCAGGCACAGGCCGGCGAACAGCGCGACCACGCCCTGGGTCAGGCCGCTGTCCGAATGCAGGGCATTGTTGATGGTCGCCAGCAACACCGTGACGCTCAGTCCGCCGACCATGCCCAGGAATATGGAAGCAGCGACGATGAATCGAAAGGGTTTGAGCAGGGCGAACAATTCGCCGATGGCGCCTCGGGTAGGCTGGGTCATGGAAGACGGTTCCTTGGGTCGGAAGGCAGATACCCAGTAGAACGTCTGGTCGAGGGGTTAATTTAGAGGGGGGTGACTGGTGGCGGGGAACTACACGTAAATCCCTGTAGGAGCTGCCGCAGGCTGCGATCTTTTGATCTTGTTTTTAAAAAAATCAAAGTCAAAAGATCGCAGCCTGCGGCAGCTCCTACAGTGGATGGTAGGGGGGTTCAGAGATTGCGCACTACGCGAAAGCCTATCCAGTCCCCGCGTTCCTGAGGGTACTGGCTGTTGCGGTTTCCGGAGCGGGAGAACACCGGGGCTTCCCCCCAGTCGTTGCCGCGGATGCGCACCGCTTCGCAGTTGAGTTCCAGCCAGGTGCTGCCATCGGTGGGGGCGCCGACGTAGTTCGGGTGTTCGCAATCTTCGACCCACTCATAGACGTTGCCGTGCATGTCATACATACCGAAGGCGTTCGGTGGGTAGCTGCCCACCGGCGAGCTGTAGCTGTAGCCGTCCGCCGGGCCGTAGGTGTTGGCGTGTTTGGCGATGCTGTATCCCTTGCCTTCATCGAACGGAAAGGGGAACGGGCCTTGGGTGCCGCCGCGTGCGGCGTATTCACGCTGGGCCTCGCTGACCATGCTGTATCGCTGTCCGGTTTTCTTCGACAGCCAGGCGACGTAGTTCTTCACGTCGTCGAAGTTCATGCACACCGCCGGCTGACGCGGGCCCTGCGGGTAGCGCGGCTTGCTGGCGATGCACTCGCGACCTGGCCGGGTATCGCCGTTGGCGATGGTCACGCCGCTTTCCTTGATATAGCTGTCCCATTCACCGGCGGTGATCTGGAAGCGGCTCATGGCGAAGGGTTTGGCGAAGGTCACCTCATGCATCGGACCCTCATCGGGCTCGCGGCCGACTTCGTCATCGGGCGTGCCCATGGTAAAGGTGCCGGCGGGCAGCACGACCATTTCCGGGCAGTTCTTGCAGTCCTTGAATACCTTGCCCGCTGGCGGTGGGGTGGCGGCCTGTGCGGCGCAGGGGAGCAGGCCGGCGATGAGGGCGGTTAGGGCGAGGGCTAACATGTGACGGGTCATTTTCTATCTCGATAAAGAAGAGCGAACCCTGTAGGAGCGAGCATGCTCGCTCCTACAGTGAATGGTGGTTTCAGGCGGTTTTGTTCAGTAGGGCCGTGAACCGGTCGATTTCGTATTCACTGTTGAGCAGGCCGGGAGCGATGCGGATCACCGGGCCAGCGTCGCGGTCCACCGAGTCGCAGACCACGCGGTTCTGCATCAGCCCGCTGGCGACCTTTTCGCAGTCCTGGTCCTTGATCCGGAAGAAGGTGAAGCCGGCGGACAGTTGCGGGCTCCTTGGCGTGACCAGTTCGATCCGCGGCTGTTCCAGCAGGCGATCCTTGGCATAGCTGTTGAGTTCATGAATGCGCGCTTGGACCTCGGCCTTGCCCAAATCCAGGTGCAGCTTGAACGCTTCGTCCACGGCCCAGCGATGTTCGAAACTGTGATAGCCGCCGGGGGTCATGATGGTCGCGAAATCGGTGGATTCGCTGAAGGTCGGAATGATCGGCGTGACGTCCCGGACCTCGGCGGAGCGGGCACAAATGATCCCGGTGCCACGGGGGCCGAACATCCATTTGTGCGTACCGGCGATAAAGAAGTCGCAGTGCATGTCGGGAAAGTCGAGGTCCTCGACGCCAAAGCCGTGCACGCCGTCGACCACATACAGGATGCGGTCCTTTTCGTCGCGCTTGCGGTTGTGCTCTTCGACCAGCTTGCCGATTTCGCCGATCGGCAGTTTCACACCGCTGCCCGATTGCACCCAGGTCATGCCCAGCACGCGGGTTTGTGGGCGGATGCCTTGGGCGATCGTACCCAGCACTTCGTCCACGGAAATGTCGCGGCTGCTCTCGAACAGCTTGAGCTTGCGCACGTTCGTGCCTTGGCGTTGCTGACGAAATTCCAGCGTGTAATTCGTGGAATAGTGTTCATGTTCGCTGACCAGGATTTCCTGATCCGGCCTTACATGAATCCCGCCATAGATCATCGCCAGGCCTTCAGTGGTGCTGCCGGTCAGCGCGATCTGCTCGGGTTTGGCATTGAGGTAGCGTCCGGCCCAGACCCGCACATTGTGCTCGCGTTTCTCGGTTTCCTGCAGGTCCCAGTCCATGGCCCGGCCAGGGTTGCGGTCGATGTTGGCGCGGTGCATGTCGATCGCGTTGCGCACCGGCGTTGGGTGCGAGGTGATGAGGAAATTGGCGAAATGCAGGTAGTTCGGGTCCTGATTGAACAGCTGGCGCAACTGCGCCCATTTGCCCTTGGGCAAAGGCGGTGGCTGCTGTTGTAGATCGCCGGCTATGGCTGGCGGGTACACGGAAGCAGCCAGGGGCAGGCCGGCGGCGAGAATGCCGGCCTGCTTGAGGAAGGAGCGACGGTTGGTCATGGCTTCGGGTTCGCTTGGCAAAAGTGGCATCAGTTTTTGGCGACGGGCCGGGAGGCTTTTTCGACCTGGTCCCAGACCCGCAGGAAATTGCCGCCCCAGAGTTTGGCGATATCGGCTTCGCTGTAGCCGCGGCTGATCAGCTCGGCTGTCACGTTGCGCGCCTCGCTGACGTCTTTCCAGCCGTCCAGGCCGCCGCCATCGTTGAAGTCGGAACTGATGCCGACGTGATCGATGCCGATTTTCTTCACCGCGTAGTCAATCGCGTCGCCGTAGTCCTTGAGGGTGGCCTTGGGTTCTTCGTCGACAATCGCGTAGAGCTGGCTGGCGTATTCGCCGAACCGTTGTTCCGACCACACGGTGATGATCGGGTCGCCCGGCATCAACGCCATCTCCAGGCCTTGCAGGGGTTGCAGGTCGAAACGCGCACGCAGGGCGTTGAGCTTGTCCTGGGTGGCCTGGCTCAGTGGGCGGATGTAGGTCGGGAAGCCGACGATCTGCACCACGCCGCCGCTGTCCTTGATCAACTGCATTTCGTGGTCGCTGAGGTTGCGCGGGATGTCTACCAGGGCGCGCGGGGCGGAGTGCGAGGCCACCATCGGCGTGCGGCTCAACCGGGCCACTTGCTCCAGGGCCTTGGTCGACATCTGCGAGACATCGATGATCACGCCGAGGTCGTTGAGGCGCTGCACGGCCTGCTTGCCGATGTCCGAGAGACCGCCGAGGGCGTCCCGGGAATCGTTGAAGAACGGCAGCGGCCTGGATGAATCGGCCCAGGCGTTGTTGCCCACATAACTGAAACCGAACATGCGCATGCCCCGTGCCGCCCATTTATCCAGGGCATTGAGGTCGTTGCCCAGTGGGTAGGCGTTGAGCATGCTCAGGAAGATTGCAAACTTGCCTTCGCCATGCAGGCGCCGGAAATCGTCAGGGGTGTAGGCGATGGCGGCCTGGTTGGGGAAGTCGCGCACCAGGGCGCTGATGATCTTGTAGCGGGTTTCCTGTTCGAAGCGTGCCTCTTCGACGAAGCCGGCGGTGGGGCGATGCGGCGCGTTGGGACCGTTCCAGATTTCCGGCCAGCCGAAAATTGTCAGGGCCGCACCGGACAGGCGTCCGCGTCCGCTCTTGACGAGGTCGAACTGGCCGCTGCCGTCCTTGTCGGCTTCATTGCCGGCGGTACCGAAGTCCATGGGTACGGTGATGTGGCTGTCGAACGAGAGAAGGCGCTCATGCAGTTCTTCGGCCTGCTTCATCACTTTGACCGGGTAACCGTGATTGTCCTTGAGCCCGTAATCCCAGGCCGCAAAGCCTGCGCCCGCGCAGATCGCCAGGGCTAGCGGCAGGCCGATGAAAAGAGCCTTTTTCGAACGTGGTTTTGTCATTGCCGTCTCAGTCAGGGAGCCTTTGCTATCTGGGAGGAACGAGTGATCGACCAAGGAATTTAGGTGCTCCTGAAAAGATCGCAGCCTGCGGCAGCTCCTACAGGGGCAGGCATTTCATGTAGGAGCTGCCGCAGGCTGCGATCTTTTGGCTGCACCATAAATTTTGGAAGGGAACAAACGTTCTAGCTTGGATAAAGCCTGCTTCATGGCTGACACAGGTAGGGCAATGACGATTTCTCGACGATGGTTCATGGCAGGCCTGGCGCTGACCGGCGCGGCTGTGCCCGCGGCTTTTTATGGGCATCGCCAATGGACGAAGCCGGACCCGACGATCACCCCCGGCGAAGCGTCGTTCGAGGTGGCGGATGTCGCCGGCCAACGCCTGGCGGATACGCTGCGTGGTGTCTGGCAGATCCGTTTCGAAGGACGTGATGCCGGGCTTGAAGGCTTGCCACGGGACGGGCTGGAGTTGTTTCTCGACATTGGCCACAAGGGCCGTGGCCTGGTTGGTTTTCTCGACACCGCCGAGCGCTTGCGTTCCAGCGAAACACCGCGATATCAGGTGCTCGGCGATGTGGCCGGGGTCAAGCCGGCGCAGTTGAGTTGGCGCTTGCTCAGCGCCCGTGGCAGCTGTGACTACGAGTTCAGCATGGCGCTGGACGAAGTCTGGGCCGGTTTCGGCAATGCCGGCAGCGGCAGCCTCAGTGGTCGCGTGCTGGATCTGGATCGCCCCTTGATGATGACGACCCAGGACAATCGCTTTGTCGCGGTCAAGAAGGTGTTCCCCGAAGCCCGCGAACGCACCGCTCTGAATCCACCGCTGCTGGCCTGGCTGACGTCCCAGGAGCATCGCTTGTTCCACCAGCTCTGGCATGCGTCCAGGGATAAATGGCACACCTTGTCCGAAGACAAGCGCGACGCCTTGCGCGGCATCGGGTGGCAGCCCGGGCCGCGGGATAAGGAGCGTGACGCCCGTGGCACACGCAAGGATCGCAACGGCTCCGGCGTGGACTTCTTCTTCATGCATCGGCACATGCTCGGCACCGCACGTTCGATGCAGGACTTGCCGTCATGGACGCGGTTCCCCTTGCCGCAACCGGAGCTGGCCCGGGACCGCATCGGCTTCGCCAATTATTTCGACAACCACGACGGCGCGGCGCTGCCACCTACCTGGCTGGCCGAAGACGATGACGAGTATTCGCAATGGGTCAGCGACATCAAGACCGCCGAGACCTACCACAGCAATTTCCAGGTCTGGGAGTCGCAATACCGTGACCCGCGTTACCTGTCGAAGTTGACCCTGGGGCAGTTTGGCTCAGAGGTCGAGTTGGGCCTGCACGACTGGTTGCACATGCGCTGGGCCTCGGTGCCGCGCGATCCGTCCAACGGCCAGCCAGTGCCGTTCGCCCGGGATCCAGCGGACTTTTCCGCGCGCTGGTATGCGCCGGAAAACGACTTCCTCGGCGATCCGTTCTCGTCCCATGTAAACCCGGTGTTCTGGCACTTCCACGGCTGGATCGACGATCGCCTGGAAGACTGGTTCCGCGCCCATGAGCGTTTCCACCCGGGGCAGGTGAGTCGGCTTGAGGTCAATGGCGTGCAGTGGTTCGCGCCAGGGCGTTGGGTCGAGATCGACGACCCGTGGCTGGGGCCGGGGACCCATGGTTGCAGCGCCACGCCGGGGTTGCAGGCGGGCAAGTCGGTGGAGATGGACCCGGAGACCATGAAGCTGGCGTTGCGGATTACCTTTGGCGAGGACGAGAAGAAGCTGGCGGATCTGTTCAGGAAGGTGCCGCAGCGGCCTTGGTATGCGCGGAATTTGAAGGTGAAGCCGGTCGTTACATGATCGTTCCCACGCTCTGCGTGGGAATGCCTCAACGGACGCTCCGCGTTCGGCTCTGGATGGGACGCAGAGCGTCCCGGGCTGCATTCCCACGCAGAGCGTGGGAACGATCAACTACAAAACCTGCCACCCACCCCCAAGCGCCTTGTACAAAGCAATGCTCGCCTGCATCCGCGACAGCCTCAGTTGTACATTCAAATCCTGCGCCGCATACAGTGTGCGTTGCGTCTCCAGCACTGTCAGCAAATCCTCGGCCCCCGCCTCATAGCGACTTTGGGCGATGTTGAACGCGGTCTGCGCCTGGCTCAGCTCCTCGCTCTGCCACTGGCGCTGTTCGTCCAGTCCGCGAATGCTGTTCAAGGCTTTTTCCACGTCGGCGAAGCCATTGATAATCGCACCGCGGTAGCTTTCCAGCAGTTCTTCCTGGCGGCCCAAAGCCTGGTCGCGCTCGGCGCCCAGGCGCCCATTGTTAAACACCGGCGCCAGCAATCCGGCGGTGAGGTTGTAGAAGGGGCTGCGCAGGATGTCACCGGCACGGTCGGCACCGGAGCCGATTTCCGCGCTCAGGGTCAGGGTCGGCAACATTGCGGCGCGGGCGACGGTGACGTCGGCCTGGGCAGCGGCCAGTTGCGCTTCGGCCCGGGCGATGTCCGGGCGCCGGCTGAGCAATTCGCTGGGTACGCCCGCGTCAATGGCGGGCCAGGACAATTGATCGAAATGCTCCTGGCCCAGCGCCAGTTCCTGCAGCGGGCGGCCGAGGAGGGTAGCGAGGCTGATCTGCGCGTCGATGGACTGCTGCCGTACCAGCGGTAGTTGCCGCTGTTGCGCAGCCACCAGGCTTTTCTGCTGAGCCAGTTCCAGTGCGGTCGCGGAGCCGGAATCGAAGCGAGTCTGCACCAGTTTCAACACGTTCTGCGCGTTGGCCAGGTTGAGCCCGGCAATACGGCTTTGCTCCTGCAGCGACAGGGTTAGCGCATAGGTGTTGGCGACGCCGCTGAGCAACGTCAGCTCCACCGTCGCCTGATCGAACTCGCTGGCCTGCAACGCGAATTGCGCACTGTCACGGGAAGCGCGCTGGCCACCCCAGAAATCGATTTCGTAAGTGGCGGTCAGGTTGGCGTTGAAATAGTCCACGGCGCTGTTGTCGCTGTCGGCATCCAGTTGGCTGTAGCCATTGCCGCGCAGCAATTTCTGGCGGTTGGCGTTTGCCCCTGCCTGGACTTCTGGTAACTGCGAACCACCGGCGACCACCGTTTCGGCCTGTGCCTGGCGCACCCGCGCAATGGCGGCGGCCAGGTCGTAGCTGCCGACTCGGGCCTGTTCGATCAGGCGTCCCAGTTGCGGGCTGCCAAAGCGGTTCCACCATTGCTGGTTGTCGCGGGTAGCAGCCGAGGAGTGTGGTGATTGCCAGGCGGTGGGCGGCGTAATGCCGCTGTCCGGACGCTGGGCGGGACTGCCGCAGGCGCCGAGCAGCAGGCAGAGGGTCAGCAAGCTCAGTTGCGGCTTCATGGAAAGATCATTCACTGGTAAGGGCCGTGACCGGGTCGAGTCGGGCAGCTTTGCGGGCCGGCATGAAGCCGAAGACGACACCGGTGACCAGGGCGCAGCCGAAGGCGCCCAACACCGCTATCAAGGAGAACGCGACGGCGACTTCGCTGAGGATCAGCACGCCGCCGACGATCAGCGCCAGGGCGATCCCGGCCAGGCCACCGACCACCGAAAGCATCACCGCTTCGGTGAGGAACTGGCGCAGGATGTCGCGCTGGCGGGCACCGGTGGCCATGCGGATGCCGATCTCGCGGGTCCGTTCGCGCACGGTCATGAGCATGATGTTCATCACGCCGATGCCGCCCACCAGCAGCGAAATCGCGGCAATCGAACCGAGCATCAGCGACAGGGTGTTTTGCGTGCGCGCTTCGGCCTGGATCATCGCCGCGTTGTTGGTCAGCTCGAAATCCTTCTTGCCGTTGTGCAGGCGCAGCATCAATTGCTCGATGGCGTGTTCCGTTTCCTTGACCTTGCGCGCATCGGCGGCGGCAATCGCGATGTATTCCGGGTTGTAAGTGCCGAATAACCGCACGCTGGCGGCGGAGTAGGGGATGGCGATGCGGTCGTCGCTGTCGGAGTCGCCGGAGCTGGCGCCTTTTTCCGCCAGCACGCCGACCACCTGGAAGGGTACGTTTTCGATCAGGATGTACTGGCCGATGGGATTGGCGACGTCCTTGAGCAGTTTGGTCCGCACCTTGTGGCCGATCACCGCGACCGCCGCGGCGTTTCGTTCATCGGCCTCGGTGAAGTAGCTACCTTGCACCACTGGCCAGTTGAAGATCGCCGGGAAGTTGGTGTCGTTGCCGCCAACGTAGCTCAGGTGGTCGAGGTTGCCGAAGCGTACCCCGGCTTCCTGGCCGTTGACCGGCATGATGCGCATCACCTGGGGCAGGCTCGCCACCGCCTTGACTTCGTCCAGGGTGACGATACCCAGCGGCGTGCGCGGGTTTGGGGACGCGCCACTGAGGTAAATGATGTTGGAACCGAACGCGCCCATCTGGGCCATGACTTGGCGCTTGCTGCCTTCGCCGACGGCCAGCATCACCACCACCGACGCCACGCCGATAATGATCCCCAGCAGGGTCAGCGCGGTGCGGAACCTGTTGATCCACATCACCCGCCAGGCGGCTTGCACCGCGTCGACCAGCTCGCCTTTCCAGGCACCGCTGGCTTGCGTGCCTTCAGTCAGGCGCTTGCGCAGGTCCACTGCTTGCAATGCACCGGGATTGGCAGGGGTTTGCGCGGCGCGATTGTCCAGGGCGCTGTCACTGATGATCAGGCCGTCGCGGATCTCGATGATGCGCTTGGCCCGCGCCGCCACTTCGCGATCATGGGTAATGAGGATCACCACGTGGCCCTGGCTCGCCAGCTCGTCGAGCAGCGCCATGACTTCCTTGCCGCTGTGACTGTCGAGGGCGCCGGTGGGTTCGTCGGCGAGGATGATATGGCCGCCGTTCATCAAGGCGCGGGCAATGGACACCCGTTGCTGCTGGCCACCGGAGAGCTGGTGTGGACGATTGCCGGTGCGTGTGGCCAGGCCGAGGCGCTTGAGCAGGGCGGCGGCGCGGGCATGTCGTTCGGCGGCTGGAGTGCCAGCGTAGATCGCCGGCATCTCGACGTTCTCCTGGGCCGAACCGGACGGAATCAGGTGATAACCCTGGAACACGAAACCAAAGGCTTCGCGGCGCAGCCAGGCCAGTTCGTCGCTGTCCAGGTCGGCGACGTTTTCTCCGGCGAAGCGGTATTCGCCCGAGGTCGGACGGTCGAGGCAGCCGAGGATGTTCATCAGTGTCGACTTGCCGGAGCCGGAGGCGCCGACGATCGCCACGAATTCCCCGGCATGGATCGACAGGTCGATGCCGCGCAACACATGGACTTCAGGCGCGTCGCCACCGCCGTAGGCTTTGCGGATGTCTGAAAGTTCGATCAGGGGCGTATGCATTTACCCGCCGCTCCCGTCGGCCGGGCCGATCAACAAGTGATCGCCTTCCTGCAGGCCGTCGAGGATCTGCACCCGCAGGCGGTCGCTGATACCGGTGCGCACGTTGCGTTGTTCGATACGGCCATTGCTGGCCACCACTTGCGCGGTCTGGCTGTCGGATTGCGCGCCGGCCTGCAGCGCGGCGATCGGTGCGGTCAGGACGTTTTGCGCCTGGCCTGCGACGAAAAATACCTGGGTGGTCATTTCCGCCATCAGCGCGTTGTCGGCGTTATCGACATCCAGCAGCACGGTGTACAGCACCACCCGTGCGCTGCCGCTTTTGCTCGAGCTGGCGGGGCTGCCGCCGCCCTGGCTGGTTTGGTCTAGGGGTTTGGGCGGTACGGGCAGGATCTGCCGCACGGTGCTTTTCCAGCGCCGGGTGCCGCCGCTCAGGGTGGTGAACCAGGCGTTCATGCCGGGTTTGACGTGGCCGATGTCGGCTTCGGAGACCTCGGCCCAGACGGTCATCGGCGACAGTTTGGCGATGCGCAGAATCAGCGGTGTCTGTTGCTGGGCGTTGAGGGTCTGGCCTTCGCGGGCATCCAGTGCGACCACAGTGCCGGACATGGGCGCATAGATCCGGGTGTATCCGAGCTCGGCCTGATCGCTGCGCAGGCTGGCCTGGGCCTGGCGAATCTGCGCCTGGATCATGTCGATGCGCGCCTGGGTGGCGCGCAGTTCGGCCTGCGCAGTCTGCACGTCTTCTTCGCGGGTGGCGTTGCCGGCCTTGAGGTGTTGCTGGCGCTGGAATTTCTGTTGGGCGAGGTCGTGTTGCGCGCGTTGCTCCTGAAGTTGCGCCTTGAGGTTTTCGATGGAGAAACGCCCGGCATCGAGTTTGGCCTGTTGCGTGGAGGGGTCGATTTCCACCAGCAGCTGGCCTTCCTTGACCACGTCACCGACTTCCACGTGGATCTTTTGAATCTGCCCGGACGCTTGGGCGCCGACGTCCACGTAACGCCTGGGTTGCAGGGTACCCAAGGCCGTGACACTGCTTTCGAGGTCGGCGCGGGTCACCTGCACGGTGGCGAACCGGTCGCGCCCGGGCGGAATGAACTGCCAGGCCGCAACGGCGATAACGGGGATCAGGGTGAGTGCTACCAGCAGGGCGCGTCGGGTACAACGGGAACGTTTCATGCAGGGTTCCAAAGCAGTTGAACACTGCCGTGGAGCCGGCAGGGACGTGGAGCTGTCCTAGTAGACGAGGACAGCTGCAGGGAATTTAGCCTCGGACACGCGGCGTAACACTGTGGCTTGCCTCACTGATCGTTCCCACGCGGAGCATGAGCACGATCAGTAAGGCAAGCCCATGGCTATTTGTCGGGCCAGACAAAGCAATACTTTAAATCTACATGAGAATTACTATAAATTACGCATCTCAAATTGCCACTACCGTGCCACTGTGGCCGACAGGTTGCTTCAAGGACAGAAACCGCACCCGTGCGGACGGGAGTCATGTTGGAAAACTACTATCGAGAGCTGGTGTGTTTCCTCAACGCCAAGCTGGGCAACCGCCAGGTGGCTGAAGATGTGGTGCATGACGCTTACCTGCGAGTCCTGGAACGCTCCAGCGACACGCCGATCGAGCAGCCCCGGGCATTCCTGTATCGCACGGCATTGAACCTGGTGATCGACGATCACAGACGCAATGCATTGCGCCAGGTCGAGTCGCTGGATGTGCTCGACAACGAAGAGCGCTATTTCAGTCCCTCGCCCCTGAGCAGCCTCGATCACGGCCAGCGCCTGGACATGCTCCAGCGCGCCCTGGCGGAGTTGCCCCGTCTGTGCCGCGAGAGTTTCCTGCTGCGCAAGATCGAAGGCCTGTCACACCCGCAGATCGCCGAACACCTGGGCATCTCCAAGGCTCTGGTAGAAAAGCACATCGTCAACGCCATGAAGCATTGCCGCGTGCGTATGCGCCAATGGGATGCGCATTGATCCTCGCGTTGATCCGTTCTTGTTAAATTTTATTTCACTGTCCTCGTTCCTAATCAACAGACGACCTGCTGTCCTGCTAAAGGCCGGCCAGGTCACTTAGGCTTATCTCCCCCGCCGCTCGGGGTACATCCAGAGGACACTGGAAATGACACAGGCAATTGCATCGCCCATCGTTCACGACCTGATCGGCGTCGGTTTCGGACCTTCGAACCTGGCACTGGCCATCGCCCTGCAAGAACGCGGGCCGACCCCGGGCGAGCTGGATGTACTGTTTCTTGACAAGCAAGCCAACTACAGCTGGCATGGCAACACCCTGTCGACCCAAAGCGAGCTGCAGATCTCCTTCCTCAAGGACCTGGTGACCCTGCGCAACCCGACCAGTCCTTACTCGTTCGTCAATTACCTCAAGGCTCACGGTCGCCTGGTGGACTTCATCAACCTGGGCACGTTCTATCCCTGCCGCATGGAGTACAACGACTACCTGCGCTGGGTGGCTGCGCAATTCGAGAAACAGAGCCGTTATGGCGAAGAAGTGCTGGCCATCGAACCGGTGCTGCACAACCAGCAAGTCGAAGCGCTGCGGGTGATTTCTCGCGATAGCGCTGGACATCAACAGGTTCGAACCACCCGTTCGGTGGTGGTCAGCGCGGGCGGCACGCCGCGAATCCCCGAGGCGTTCAAGGCACTCAAGGGCGACAATCGCGTGTTCCACCATTCGCAGTACCTGGCGCAGATGGCCACGCAGCCGTGCGTGAACAACCAGCCGATGAGCATTGCAATCATTGGTGGCGGGCAGAGCGCGGCGGAAGCCTTCATCGACCTCAACGACAGCTTTCCGTCGGTGCAGGTCGACATGATCTTGCGCGGTTCTGCCCTGAAACCGGCGGACGACAGCCCGTTCGTCAATGAAGTGTTCTCGCCGGAGTTCACCGACCTGGTGTTCCAGCAAGACAGCAGCGAGCGTGAGCGCCTGGTCAACGAATACCACAACACCAACTATTCGGTGGTGGACATCGACCTGATCGAACGCATCTACGGGATTTTCTACCGGCAGAAAGTCTCGGGCATTGCTCGCCATGCGTTCCGTACCCTGACCACCATTGAAAGCGCCAGCGCCACCGAGCGCGGCATCGAGCTGGCCGTGCGCAACAACGCCACCGGCGAAGTCACGGTCCGTCTCTATGACGCCGTGGTGCTGGCCACCGGTTACGAGCGGCAGATGCACCGCAAGCTGCTGGCCCCGCTGGAACAGTACCTGGGTGATTTCGAGGTGGATCGTAACTACAAATTGATCACGGATGAGCGCTGCAAGGCCGGCATCTATATGCAGGGCTTCTGCCAGGCCAGCCATGGCTTGAGCGACACGCTGCTGTCGATCCTGCCGATTCGTGCGCACGAGATCGCCGGTTCGCTGTATGACCATGGCAAGAAGCGCGGGCATCGCTCGATGGCGGATCTGCTCCTGGCGACTGCCAGCTGAAATCTTCGGCGGCGGTGAGGTCGCCTTCTTTGCAAACCCGCGACTCGCATCAGACTTTTCGGGTGGTATTTCGGACTTTTCTTACAGAATGCGTCGTAAGTCTTCCGTAGCCTTGCCCCCCTCATCAATCTGACCCGGGGGGCTACGTTGCCCAGCAAGTCCTTACGCATCCTGATCGCCGACGAACAACACTTCAACCGGATGAAAATAGAGCGGTTGTTCAACCAGCTCGATTACTTTCGCGTGGCTCCGGTGCAAAGCTTCGAGGAGCTTCTGAACCTGGTCGAATATGGCTGCGCGCCATTCGATCTGCTGGTCATCAATGCTGGCCTTGCGCACGGCAAGCTGGACCTGCTGGATTTCTGTCTCGACAACGAGCAGCTTGCGCATGCGCTGATCTTCGATGGCCAGTGCGCACAACTCCCTGTCATTGCGGCCTGTGAGCGGCACAAGGTGCAGGTGAGCCACGCCTTGTTGCCGGACCTGGCGACGGTCCAGCGTTTGATGGCAATCGTCGATCGACCCCGACCGCTCGTCGGGACTGTCATTTCTGTCAGGTAGTTCAATCGAGTTATACGTGCAAGAGTTCAGGCGCAGCTACTGTGTCCCGTGCGGGCTCTTGCCCATGGACCACCAGTGTCCGAAAGTTGTGTTTATGCATAGGGAGTTGCCATGAAGTGCGCGCTAATTGTGGACGATCATCCGGTGATTCGCGGTGCAGTCAAAATCGTACTCAAGCTGGAGGGATACCAGCACATCTTTGAAGCGGCAAGCGGTAACGAAGTCTTGTCGATGATCCGCGAACATAAGCCTGAACTGCTGGTGCTGGACCTCAAACTCCCGAAGCTCGACGGTCTTGAGGTACTGGCACGGATCCAGATGGAAGAGGTGCACTGCCGGGTAGTGGTGTTCACCGCCCAGGAGCCAGCGTTTTTCCAGGATCGTTGCATGCGAGCGGGTGCCGTGGCCTACGTCCCCAAGACCAACGATCTGCAGCATCTGCACAAAGCCGTGCGCGCCGTGATGGCCGGCTACACCTTTTTCACCCGATTGCCCTCGAGCTCGGTGTCCGTGAGCCAGGTGCTACGCAGTGAAAAGCACATGATTGACAGCCTCTCGGACCGCGAGTTATCGATTTTCCAGTATCTGGCCCGCGGTACGAGCAACAAGGAAATCGCCGAAATCCTGCACGTGAGCCACAAGACCGTGAGCACCTACAAAACCCGCTTGACTGAAAAGCTCAACGTGAAGTCGTCGGTGCATCTGCGTGAACTTGCCCAGCGTCATGCTTTGGTCTGAATGAACGCTATTCGATACCTGCTGTTGGCTCTTTGCCTGGGGGCATCGAGTGTCTTTGCGCAGCCGCAGACATTGGCGTTGCTGGGCCGTTCCAGCGCGGAAGGCCAGGTGCTGCCGTTATCGGTGGCCGACTCGCGCTGGTTGCAGCAGAAAGCCCGTTTGGTGCTTGCCGTTTCAGCGCCGGATTATCCACCTTTTGACATCACCACCGATCACACGCTTGAGGGGGTGACGGCCGACTATGCCGATCTGCTGCGCCAGCTGCTGCAGGTGGAGATCGAAGTCCAGCGCTATCCAGCCCGCGAAGACGCCCTTCGAGCAGTCAAGCAAGGGGCAGCAGACCTCCTGGGAACGTCCAACAGCTACGAGTCCCAGGACCGCCAATTACAAATGTCCCACGCCTATGCGGTGGATCAGCCGGTATTGGTGACCCGAGTTGACTCGCTCCAGGCACTGGACCCGACGCTGGCTGACAAGCGCCTGGCAACGCTCTACCACTACTTGCCTGAACAAAGCGTGCAGCAGTTCTATCCTGAAGCGCAGGTCCAGCTTTTCCCCTCGACACTGGCAGCGGTCGGCGCAGTCGCCTTTGGCCAGGCGGATGTCTATCTGGGCGATGCGATCAGCGCCCATTACCTGATCAGCAAAAACTACCTGAACAACGTCCAGCTGGCTGACTTCTCGCCCATGGAACCGGGGCGCTTCGCCTTTGCCATGGCCCGCGACAACCCGGCGCTGTTGCGCGTAGTCAACAAGGCCCTGACGGTGATAACGGCCAATGAACAAATGAACATCCTGCGCCGCTGGGGCGCGAGCGGGGTGTCCATGCCGGGCACGCAGTCGCTGCAATTGAGCGTGGCCGAGCAACGCTGGCTCGACCGTCACCCGCGCGTGAGTGTGGCGATCAACGAGAACATCCCGCCGATAACGTTCATGGACAGTGAAGGCAAGTTTCGCGGCATCGGGGTCGATGTGTTGGCGAAAATAAGCCTGCGCACCGGCTTGCAATTCGACATCCGGGGCATGCGCTCAGTGGCCGAGATGCTGCAGGCGATCAAGAGCGGCCAGGTCGACGTGCTGGCCGGCATCGGCCTGAGTTCCCGGCGTGAGGAAGACTTGCTGTTTACCCGGCCGTTCCTGACCAGCCCTTCCGTGCTGGTAACGCGCCTGGCGCCGGATAGCCCCAGGACCCTGGATGATCTGGCCGGAAAGACCCTGGCGCTGACCCAGGGCAATATCGCTGGCGAGTTCATTCGCCAATACTTCCCGTCGATTCGTTGTGTTGATGCGCCGCTGTCGGCCGATGCCATGGAAATGGTTGCCCAGGGCAAGGCACAAGGTGGCATCAACTCATTGATCAGTGCCCGTTACCTGATATCCCGGCAGTACCGTGATCGCCTCCAGGTCACCAGCACCGTGGGCATCGATCCCGCGCGCAGTACCCTGGCGACCGGTCGCGACGACACCGAGTTGCATTCGATCCTGGACAAGGCCTTGCTCAGTATCCCTCCCGAAGAAATCGACGACCTGATAATGCCCTGGCGCAATGACCTGATGGTGGAGCAGAGCTATTGGCTGCGTCATCGACAGACCATATTCCAGGCGTTCGCTGCCGCGGGCGCCTTGCTTCTCCTTGCCCTGTTGTGGATTGCCTGGCAGCGCCGGCAGATCCGCCAGCGCCAGCAATGGCTTGCCCGATTGCAGGAGGCCAAGGACACCGCCGACGATGCGAATCGCGCCAAGACCACGTTCCTGGCGACCATGAGCCATGAAATCCGCACGCCGATGAATGCCCTGATCGGTATGCTTGAACTGGCACTGAAATCCGCCGACAAGGGCGTCACCGACCGCGCGGCCATCGAGGTGGCGTCAAGTGCCGGGCAACAGTTGCTTGCCTTGATCGGCGACATCCTGGACATTGCCCGAATCGAGTCCGGACATTTGTCCCTGATGCCGGAGCGCACCAATCTGCACGCGCTGGTGGTGTCGGTGTGTCGGGTCTTCGAAGGCCTGGCCCGGCAGAAGAACCTGCTGTGGCGCATCGAGCTGGATGAGCACAGCGACCGCGATGTGTTGATCGACCCCACGCGTTTCAAGCAGGTGCTGTCCAACTTGCTGAGCAATGCCATCAAGTTCACCCACAAAGGCGAAGTCAGCCTGAAGTTGCAGGTTATGCCCGTGTTGCCGGACCGTATCGCGGTCAATGTGTGTATCGAGGACAGCGGCAGTGGTATCAGCGACTTTGACCAGCAACGCTTGTTCAGTCCGTTCGTGCAGGTCGGGAATCGCCAGGTATCAGGCCGGCAGGGGTCCGGCCTGGGGCTGGTGATCAGCCGCACGCTGTGCGAAATGATGGGCGGGCAATTGCAACTCGCCAGTGTCCTGGGGCGCGGTACCCGTTTGGACATCAGCCTTGAACTGCTGGCATTGGAGACGTTGCCCGCCGCTGAAAAGGCGCCGGGCGAACCGCCGGCAAGGACCCGGCCGCTGACAATTCTGGTGGTGGACGATTACCCGGCCAATCGGTTGCTGCTTTCGCGGCAACTGAGTTACCTCGGGCACCAGGTTCTGCTCGCGGAGGATGGCCAGCAAGGCTTCGAGCAATGGCGTGAACACGTCTGCGATCTGGTCGTCACCGACTGCAACATGCCGGTGGTCAGCGGTTATGAACTGGCGGGTGCGATCCGCGATGAGGAGCGCTTCCAGGTGGGGCCGCCGACGTTGATTCTAGGCTTCACTGCCAGCGCGCAACCCGAGGAGAAAATGCGTTGCATTGAAGCGGGCATGGACGATTGTCTGTTCAAACCCATTCAATTGGTCGACCTGAGCGCATGGTTGAGCTGCAGATTTCCCGTCGAATCGGCAGGCGTGCCCGAAGCGCCCCCCATCACCGAAATCGATTTAACCGGGTTGCAACGCTACACCGGCGCCGACAGTGAATTGATCGTGCAACTGCTGCAAGATTTGGCCGTGACCAACCGCGAAGATCGCGAGCGTCTTATGCAAGAACATGCCAGCGGTAATCGCCATGGCTTGAAAGACCTGGCGCACCGCATCAGGGGTGGTGCGCAAATGGTCCGGGCACAGGCTCTGGTGGCGTGTTGCGAACAACTGGAGCGTGCTTGTGCCGAGCGCGATGCCGCACTGATCGACGCAGCCGTCGATCAGTTGCACCAGGCGATGACGCGCCTGGACAAAACGCTTGAACAGGGCAGGGGCTTGAACCCGGCTGCTTAATCCCAGGTCGGCGCCAGGCCCTTGGGGCTGGTCAGTCGATAGCCGCGATCCAGGCTGGCGATCAATGCCATGTCGGCATCGCTCAACGTGATCGCGCTGGCCTTGAGGTTGCCGGCGAGGTTGGCGCGTTTGGTCGACGAAGGAATCACGCCATGACCCAGTTGCAGGGCCCAGGCCAGGGTGACTTGTGCCGGTGTTGCTTGCAGACGGTCGGCGATCTGCATAATCACCGGATCCTTGAGCACTTCACCGTAGGCCAGGGTCATGTACGAAGTGATCTGGATACCCTGGCTTTGCGCGAACTCGACGACCTGGCGGTTTTGCAGGTAGGGGTGCAATTCGATCTGGTTAGTGGCGATGTTCTGCGCGCCGACGGCGGTTATCGCCTGTTTCATCAGGTCGACGGTGAAGTTGGAGACACCGATCTGCCGGGTCAGGCCCAGGTCCCTGGCTTCGAGCAAGGCACCCATGAACTCCTCGACCGACACCTGGTCTTGCGGCGACGGCCAGTGGATCAGGGTCAAGTCCAGATAGTCAGTCTGCAGTTTGTGCAGGCTCTCCCGGAGGCTGTCGATCAGGCGATCCTTGGCGAAATTGGCGACCCAGATCTTGCTGGTGATGAACAGGTCTTCGCGGGCAATGCCGCTGGCAGCGATGGCCTGGCCGACTTCGGCTTCGTTTTCGTAGATCTGCGCGGTATCGATGACCCGGTAACCCAGTTCCAGGGCGGTGCTCACCGAATCGATGACCACCTGGCCTTGCAAGCGAAACGTACCCAGGCCGAAAGCGGGGATAGACATGAATGACTCCAGTGGGTGCAGTGGGAATGGGCGCGAGTATCCGCGCCTGTATCCGTGAGAAAAACCGCTGGATGGGCAAAGCAATGTTTACTGGAAATCAAAAATCGATGGCACGTGGTCTGGAATGCATTCCCCTGTAGGAGCGAGCATGTCGAATCGTCGCACCGTCGCGATGGACGTTAACGATAACGCGGGCTATCTGAGTGCCCGCGTTGTTTGGGCGTCCATAGCGAGCATGCTTCCTACAGGGGAACCAGCGCCCAGGCAATATCGCTGCGGCTGAACTCTTCGCCAAGAAAGTCGATCAAGGTCCGCACCGACGGCAGCAGGCCACGGCGTGACGGGAAGATCGCATGGATAACACCACTTTTGGGGGCCCAGCCCGGCACCAGTTCGACCAACTGGCCGGCGGCGATCTCATCGCGCACCACCACGCTGGGCAGGTGGACAATGCCGATGCCAGCTACCGCCGCGTGGCGCCAGGCCAACAGGTCGTCGGTAACCATCGGGTTCGGAACGGTTGCGTTCGATCAGTTCGGCGGCGCTTTCCGCCTCCACCCGCATCGCCAGGCAACGCTGATAATAGGCCTGGCCGATTTCAGTCAGCGAACAATGCCGACTGTCTGCGATGCAGCAACCGTACGCCAAGACGTTCTTCGAGTTCGGCAATGCGCCGGCTGAGCTTGGACTTGGACATGTCAAGGGCCCGTCCGGCCGCGGCGAAACCCTGATGTTCCACCACTTGGGTGAAGTAGTAGAGGGTGTTGAGGTCTTCCACCATCGTTCTCCAGATAGAACGCTAAAGCTGATTTTTGCAGTCTAGCGCAGCAAAGGTCACGGTTTTAAGCTCTGTCCATGGCTTCACCCACCTCATCAGGAGACACCATGAAAAATATCATCGGTATCTACACCAGCCCACGAGCCCATTGGGTTGGCGATGGTTTTCCGGTCCGCACGCTGTTTTCCTACGACAACCTGGGCAAGCACATCAGCCCGTTCCTGCTGCTGGATCACGCCGGCCCCGCTGAATTCACCCCGACCACCGCGCGACGCGGCGTTGGTCAGCATCCACACCGTGGTTTCGAAACCGTGACGATCGTCTACAAGGGCGAACTGGAACACCGCGACTCCACCGGCAGTGGCGGCAAGATCGGCCCCGGTGACGTGCAATGGATGACCGCCGCCTCGGGGATTCTCCATGAAGAGTTTCACTCCGAAGCTTTCGCCAAGAGCGGCGGCACCCTGGAAATGGTGCAGTTGTGGGTCAACCTGCCGGCCAAGGACAAAATGGCCGATGCCGGTTATCAAACCATACTCGATGGCGACATTCCGAGCATTGCCCTGGCAAACGACGCCGGCAGCTTGCGCTTGATCGCCGGTGAATTTGAAGGCCACAAAGGGCCGTCGCGCACCTTTACCCCAATCGACGTCTGGGACCTGCGCCTGAATGCCAGCAAGTTGCTCACGCTGGATCTGCGTGAAGGACGCAACACCGCACTGGTGGTTTTGCGCGGCACGATTGAGGTCAACGGCGTGGAGTCGGTGCGTCAAGGGCAGTTGGCCTTGTTCGACCGCGAGGGCGATCAGGTGACCCTCCAAGCCAGCGAAGACGCTGTAGTGCTGCTGCTCAGTGGCGAACCGATCGATGAGCCGATCGTCGGCCACGGTCCGTTCGTAATGAACACCGAGCAGGAAATCCACCAGGCGTTCGCCGACTTCCAGTCCGGTCGCTTCGGCCAGATGCACGGTTGATGCCTCGGGCAACCACTCCAGATTGGCCACTGATCTGACAGTTGCCCGCCTGGCCCAGGCCGGGGTGGTGCCCGAGCTCAAGGCGCAGTTCCCGGCTGCCCCGTACATCGCACGTCCGGGTCAGATCAATGCCTGGGACAACGAAGACAAGTAAAGGCACGCACTACCCCTTGTAGGAGCGAGCAGGCTCCGGGCGGCGTTCCGTCGATGGACGTCAACAATAACGCTGGGGGACAGGTACCCCGCGGCGTTCTTGAGTTTATCGCGAGCATGCTCGCTCCTACAGTGTTCTCAAATCATCAATTGCCCCTACACTCTGGCCAAAGTGTGCGATCTTTCGCATATTGTCCTGTGCCGGAGCTGCTTGATGCTGTCGTTACTGACCGAACACCCGCTGATTTGTGCCTTGCTCCTGATCCTGACCGATCTGGTGTTGTGGCGCTTGATCGGTACCCGTGGCCACAACGTGAAACTGCTGGTGCGGGTGGTCATTTTTTCACTGTTCAGCCTGGTACTGTTCAACGAAGGCATGAACCCGCTGGAACCCGCGCCCTGGGATGACAACGTGCCGTTGCACCTGGCAGCCACCGGTTTGCAGATCGGCTGGTGGCTGTTCGCTGCGCGCACCCTGACCGTGCTGATCGGTGCGGTAATGATGCAACGGGTGGGACACACCGGGCGATTGCTGCAGGACTTGCTGGGTGCGGTGATTTTCCTGGTCGCGGTCATCGCAGCCCTGGCCTACGTGCTCAATCTGCCGGTCAAAGGCGTACTGGCTACCTCCGGTGCCTTGGCGATCATCGTCGGCCTGGCCTTGCAAAGCACCCTCAGTGACGTGTTCTCCGGGATCGTGCTGAACACCACCAAGCCCTATCAACTGGATGACTGGATCGCCATCGACGGCACCGAAGGCCGGGTCATCGATATCGATTGGCGGGCCACGCGCTTGCAGACTTCCCAAGGCAGCATGATCGTGATTCCCAACTCGTTGGCGGCCAAGGCCAAGATCACCAACTTCAGCCGTCCCAGCGATATGTTCGGTCTGTCGATCAGCCTGCAGGTCAGCCCCCATGTCCGTCCGCAAATCGTGATCGATGCCCTTGAGCGAGCGGTGCAGGGTTGCCGAACCTTATTGACTTCACCCGGCGGCAAAGTAGCGCTCAAAAGCTCCAGTGCTGCCGGCAACGAATACGAAATCAGCGGGTTTGTCGCCTCGATGAGCGAGAAGCGCTCGGTACGTAATCAACTGTTCGATCTGGCGTACCGGCATTTGCGGGCATCGGGGATTCACCTGCTGTCGAGCGTCGAAGCCAACCCGTCGAACGACCTCACACGGCCCCGGGCGCTGCTCGACAGCTCGCCGCTATTTTCTACCCTGCGCCACGAAGAGAAAGAAACCTTCAGCCAGAACATGTCCCTGCAATCGTTCCGCACGGGCGAGACGATACTGGAGGCGGGGGAGGTCAGCGATCACTTGTTCATCATCGAGTCCGGGGTGGTTTCCGTTACGCTGAACCGTCACGGCACGCCCATCGAATCCGGACGCATGGGGCCAGGGGAGGTGATCGGCGAGGCCGGTATCTTGACCGATAGCGCGCTACCCGCCCAGTTCACCGCGAAAACCCCGTGTACGCTCTATCGCATCGAAAAACAGTACCTCAAGCCCTGCCTGGATGCCCGCCAGGACATCAACGATGCGATGAAAACCTTGCTGGATTTCCGTCTGAACAAGGCCAAGTCGCTGATCGCGGATGTCCCCCTCGTGGTGCCGAAGAAAGGGTTCTTGCAATGGTTGCGCAGTCGGGTGTGACGGGAGCATGGCGCGTTTAGCGGGCCATTGGCCTCCTCGACTTCTGCCCGATTGGCTATTTGTACACGCAGGCGGTAGAGCTAACTTAGTGCCACACCCACTTGCCCAGGAGCATGCCATGCAACCGCGTATCGATTTCTACACCGCTTCCCCTGACGCCCTCAAAGCCATGATCGCCCTGGAATCCGCCGTTTCCAAACTGCCGCTGGAAAAGTCCCTGATCGAACTGGTCAAGCTGCGCTCTTCGCAAATCAACGGCTGCGCCTTCTGCATCGACATGCATACCGCCGACGCGATCAAGGCCGGCGAAACCCCGCGTCGCCTGTTCGCCGTGACGGCCTGGCGCGAAGCACCCTTCTTCACCGAGCGCGAACGCGCCGCACTGCTCTGGACCGAATCGCTGACCCAGCTCAGCCTGACCCATGCGCCGGATGAAGACTACGAAGTGGTCGCCGCCCAATTCACCCCCAAGGAAATGGTCGACCTGACCGTTGCGATCAACACCATCAATGGCTGGAACCGCCTGGCGGTGGGCTTTCGCAAGACGCCTCAGGCCTGATTTTTTTGCCCCTGCGTCATTGAATCGCTCAGGTAATGAAAAGCAGACTGGGCGAGGGAAATAATGCTGTCGGTTATCTATTGCAAACGCCTCCTTTATTGGAGGCGTTTTTGTGCGATCCGCTGATTGTTCTGGCGTGGTAGTGACTATCTTGCTTGATAGTCTTCATTCACTTTTCCTTTCATACTGCACTTGTTAAATGGTTTTATGTTCTAAATAACTATCAGTTGTGCTAGTTACATAAACTTTCTTCCCGCGTCTATGATTCGTTCGATGTTGAACGCTTTTCCATGGGGGAATTTGATATGGCCGTCACGTATAAAATTTACAGTCTTGAGCGGCCAGATTGGTTGCTCAGCTCAGGGCTTAGTAAAGGCATTTTTCATGATCGAAATGCCCTTAATATGATTCTTTCTGCAGGAAAAAAAGTTAGATTTCGGCAATCTCACCCACACTTAGATATGGGCGTTACGCTGAATTTATTGAATGATGATCGGGAAAAAGAACACCATGCCGTAGTGACTACCCAGTGGGGGGAAATCGTAGCCAGTCATACGTCAGTACTTTTTCTAACGACACCGTACACTGACTCCGCGGGAGAGCTTGTTAGTATTGAGGTGGATTTTGTAGACGGTGGTGAGTATCTACCAATTTGCCAGGCGGGATTAGGGGCGGATAAGTTTTTTAGAGACTGGAATCTGCTGGAAGCAGAATTCGCATTGTATATTTCTGACTGTGCAATGATTTTGATTCCGGCTAAAGACAAGGCGGTGCTGTGGGCTATGCATCAACGATCTGGCTTACAAAGCCTGGCTGCGTACTATGATGGTATTTTTGAGCACTTCAACTACCTTGCTGGGCTTTCATTTAATCCAGCTGTGCCGACCGATAAAAACATCCCTAATCGCTACTTTATGAAGGCGGATAAGTCAGGGGCCGGTGCCGCCTACTATGGATGGTCGTGGACAGCGGAGTCAAAAGATTCTGTTGCAGAATTTTGGCTTGATATTGGCGGGGCCAACTGGGGCAGTATTCATGAAATAGGTCATGGTTATGAGGGGTTGTTCAGGGACTCCAGCTCTATCAATCTGAGTGAGGTTTGGAATAATGTGTTCGCCGCAAATTATCAACTTAAGGTATTAGGGGATGAGTTTTATCGAAAAGGGTGGCTATACGCTGGCGGCGAGGAACGTCTTTATACAATAGCTATGGAAGAGTTCGACAAAGGGACAGTCGGCAACAATTTAGCGTTAACGCTGTATTTTTTTCTGTTGATATTTGGGTGTGCTGGCGATCCGAGTATGGCCGAGTTTCACAAGCGCTATCGTCGACTCAGTAATGAGCCAAGGTTTCGGGCTGACAGCCATCCGGCGATGGATCTTTTGAGTGACGTCACTATTGATAAAGCTAATGTTGATACTTCCGAGTTTATGTCGTTTGCCAGTGCGCCACTGACTCTGCAGCAGACAATCAAAAATTCTTTTAGCAATGCTGTTCCGGTTTACCCTCTCTATTTACTGGTTAAGAACAATAGTCTGAAACAGATTCAGGCGCAGCTAGGGTTGAGAAGCCCAGTGGATCTTGTCAGTAGCTCTCAGCTAAGCATCACTGGTTTGACGGCTAGCATCACGATTAATTTTGATGGAATTTTATTAAGGGAACTACGGGGTAAGTCTCTTTTACTAGGAAATGGTCAAGGAATGGCCAGGGTTGTTGAAATAAAAAGTGCGACGGTTATTGTGAGCGGCTTGAGTTTGGGGGTCTATGCATTGCAACTGCCTTCTGTACGCGGCGGGGAATATCAGAGTGTCAGGTGTTATGCCGTGGTTAGAGATGCACCTAATGAAATAAATTGCTCCTACGTTAAAAAGGACGGAAGTTATCTGGTAGATCAGGTTGTAAGTTTGGGAGGCTTATATGGTGTTTTTTGCAGGCTTGACGTGCAGGTTTCTAGGGGGCGCTTGTTGGTCGATGTTGTTTATCCAGCTCCGCACAGTCTTTTTGAGAAAGAAGTGTATGCGCGGATAACAGTAAAAAATGTACATGGTGATGTCGTTTTTTTTCGAGAAATGTTGGGTGAGAAAACCGAGTTGTATTCTACGGTAGTTGCAATTTCAACGGGTTTTACAATTGAGGTTATGCACAGGGAGCCATCGCGCTTATTTGTATCTAGCAGCCTGGAGTCGGCAGTGATTGATAGGTGGGCACTTATCAATGAGTTGGTGGTGACTGAGCAAGGGCTTGTCAATGTCAGTCTTGGGACTAATGCTGGTGAAAATCTAAGGTCTGAAATTGATAAGTGTACGGAGTCTTTTTATACGCATCCGCATCTTGTTATACATGATGAGTATCCAATTAAACAAGATCTTCGTAGGGCGATCAATACATTCGCGGAACCCGTAAGGAGTCAGCTGTTTGAACGTTATCGCAAGATTGAATTCGTACGGCCGCCCGTCAATCATACAGTTGATGGGTGGGACTTTACTTGGTATTGGCAAGGGAACGGTGGTCGCGCAGTTGGTTACTTAAATATGCAACTACTGGCGCGTACAATTGACTTGGTTTTTTATGCAGGTCGCCCCCATAGTTACTTTGCATCGACTTACCTGTCGGCGATGGTGAAATCAGAGAAGGGCGAAATAATTTACCTTCAGGAGTTTCGCGGAGATGTCTGGGCTCAAGCGAGTCATGTGCAGTTGCCATTGGTGCCGGGAAGTGAAGTGAGTGTCATGCACAGGGAAGCCACACGCAGTTGGATCGTAAATAATTCTAGCGGGAGCATAATTTCAGTCGGGCACGTGCAACATGTTCAAATCGGAGGTCCGCAACGCTTGAATCTGTCCAGCTACTGGCCGGTATCGACCAACGAATCGGATACTGGGGACATGCAGGTGTAACACGCCAGGCCTCAATGCGCAGCCGGTGGTTGCACCTTGCGCATCAAGGGCACCATCGCCGTGGCGACGATGAAGCAGACCATGATCATCAGGAAGGCGTCGCCGTAGGTTTGCGTTTGCGCTTCGCGGTAAGTCAGCAGCCAGAGCTGGCGCAGGCTGGCGGTGACACCCACGTCGCCGCTCTGGCCGAGGGCGGCGAAGTTGTGGCCAACTTGGGACAGCCACTGGTTGAGTGCTTCGTTGGTGCTGTTGAGGTTCTCCGCCAATCGGGTGAAATGCAGGTTGGTGCGGTCATTGAGGATGGTCGCGCAGGCGGCGATGCCGATGGCGCCGCCCAGGTTTCGCATCAGGTTGAACAACCCCGAGGCATGTTTCAGCCGCGCTGGCGCCAGGCCGCCGAGGGTCAATGTCACCGCAGGCGGTACCGCCAATTGCTGGGCAATCCCGCGCAACGCTTGCGGCAGCATCAATTCCTTGGCTCCCCAGTCATGGGTGATCGGGCTGAAATCCCACATCGACAAGGCGAACAAGCCAAGGCCGGTCATCATGATCCAGCGCAGGTCGACGCGGTTGGCCAGAAAGGCGTACAGCGGAATCGCCATGATCTGGAACACGCCGGTGGAGAAAACCGCCAGGCCAATGTCCAGCGCGCCATAACCACGGACGCGGCCGAGGAACAGCGGTGTCAGGTAAATGGTGGCGAACAGACCGATGCCAGTGACAAAGGAAAAGAAACAGCCGAGGGCGAAGTTGCGGTCTTTCAAGGCGCGCAGGTCGACGATCGGGTTGGCCACGTGCAGGGTGCGGCCAATAAACGCCAAGCCGGCCAGACCGCTGATCCACGCCGTGGTCAGGATCGTGTGGTCGCTGAACCAGTTCCAGCGCGGACCTTCTTCGAGGGTGTATTCCAGGCAGCCGAGGAACAGCGCCAGGAACACCATGCTCAGATAGTCGGCGCCTTTGAGCAGCGACAGTTCAGGCTGGTCGATTTTCACCAGCATCGGCACCGCCACGGCGACGAAAATCCCCGGAACCAGGTTGATGTAGAACAGCCAGTGCCAGGACGATACATCGGTGATCCAGCCACCGATCACCGGCCCCAGGGTCGGCGCCAGGGATGCCACCGCGCCGATGGTTGCAGCGGCAATCACCCGTTGCTTGCCGGTGAAGAAAACGAACGCCGTGGTAAACACCATCGGAATCATCGAGCCGCCGAGAAACCCTTGCAAGGCCCGGAAGGCGATCATGCTCTGGATGTTCCAGGCCATGCCGCATAACAGGCTGGTCAGGGTAAAACCCACCGCTGAGGCGCAGAACAACCAGCGCGTGGAGAACACCCGGGATAGCCAGCCGGAGAGGGGGATCACGATGATTTCGGCGATCAGGTAACTGGTCTGTACCCAGGCGGTTTCATCGGTGCCGGCGGAGAGCCCGCCGCCGATGTCACGCAGCGACGCCGAGACGATCTGGATATCCAGCAGCGCAATGAACATGCCGATGCACATGCTGGCGAAGGCGAAAACCTTGGTCGCCGTCGCCATGCTCGCGGCATTGAACGGTGGTGCCGGGGCGGCGAGGGCGCGGCTCATGGCGCGCTGGCCACGGCTGGCGTTTCAGGCTCCTTGCGTGTGTCCACTTCGGCGGTGACCGAGAGACCGGGGCGCAGGTGGCCGAGCACGCTGTCTGCCGGGTCGAGATGAATGCGCACCGGTACCCGCTGGACGATCTTGGTGAAGTTGCCAGTGGCGTTTTCCGGCGGCAGCACGCTGAATTGCGAACCGCTGGCCGGTGCCAGGCTGTCCAGATGGCCGTGGAATTCCTGGCCCGAGAGAACGTCGGCGTAAATGATGACTCGCTGCCCAGGCACCATGCGTGCCAGTTGATCCTCTTTGAAATTGGCATCGACCCACAAACCACTGGACGGTACCACTGACAGCAGCTGCGAACCGGCCTGGGCATAAGCGCCCACTCGTGCCCGGCGATTACCGATCACCCCATCTACCGGTGCGCGAAGTTCGGTGTAGCCGACGTTCAGCTGCGCCAGGTCGCGCTCGGCGAGAGCCTGAATCAGGGCGGCGCGGGCTTGTTGTTTTTGCGTGGCGATCACGTTCAACTGCCGTTGCGCCGCCAGCAACTCGGCCTGGGCGCGGTTGCTTTGGGCCTGCGCGGTCTTGAATGTGGCGTTCGCCCGTTGTGCGCTTTCCACTGAAACGGCATTGGTAGCGACGAGTTTTTTGTAGCGTGCATCGTCATCACGCGAACGAGCGGTTTCGGCACCGGCGGCATCGATACCGGCGCGGGCCTGGCCGATGACGGCCTGTTGCAGTTGTTCGGTGGCGTCGAGGTTGGCGAGCAGGGCTTCTTCAGCCGCCACCGCGCCTTCCGCCTTGGCCAGGTTGGCGCGATAGTCGCGTGAGTCGAGGCGGATAAGCACATCGCCGGCCTTGACCTGCTGGTTGTCGGTCACCAGCACTTCATCGATGTAACCCGCCACCTTCGGCCCGATCACCGTCACGTCAGCACCGATATAGGCGTCGTCGGTTTCCTCGATGAACCGGCCGGCGGTCCACCAGTGTGCGGCGTACATACCAGCAAGTACCAACACGGCGATGCCCAGTGTCGGCAGGAGCAGGCGTTTGAGCAGCGGCTTGGGAGTGTTCACCGGGACAGCAAGGTCTGGCTCTACGGTGGGCATGCTGGTCATGGAGGATTACCTGTGGAGGCCATTAAATTACGTGCGTAATATGACGTATGTCATATTTTGTCGCAAATGGTTTTTGCTGCCGGCTGTCAGGTCCTATTTCAACCAGTCGCCCGGGGTGGTTCCGGTCATGTCCTTGAAGAACGCGATGAAGGCGCTGTCACTGGCAAAGCCGAGTTCGAAAGCGCTGTAGCCGATGTTGCGTCCAGTGGCGAGCAGTTCGATGGCGCGCATCAGGCGCCACTGTTGCCGCCATTGCTGGTAACTCATGCCGGTTTCGCGCTGGAAAATTCGTCCGATGGTGCGGCCGCTGGCACCTAGCTGTTGCTGCAGAACCTGAAGTCTGGGTGGCAGCTTCTCGGGGCTGGCCAGTAGCGGTGCCAGGCGTTTATCCGAGGGCAATGGCAACAACATCGGTTGGCGGGTGGCGTCGCGTATTTCGCTCAAGCACAGGGCAAGCAGATGCACGTGTTTTCCCTGCTGCCAGTCGGTGGCGAAGTCAGCGTTGGCGATCGACTCCAACACGACCCGCAGCAACGGGCTGACTTCGATGACGCAAACCTGTCGTGGCAGCTCTGCACATAGCGCGGGGGTCAGGTAGATGGAGCGGTAATCGACACTTTTTTGCATAACGGCGCGATGGGCAACGCCGGCTGGTATCCAGGCCGCGCGGGAGGGCGGTAACAGGCACAACTGCTGCGCCAGGGTGATGCGCGTGCAGCCCTTCCGGGTAAACAGCAACTGCCCGCGTTGATGCTGATGCATGCCCGAATCGTGATCGCCGAGTGTCGCGGCGATGCCGATGACAGGCGCGTCATGATGATCGGGATCGAAGGGAGTGTGGGCTTGCAGCCAAGCCATGATTTGTCCGATTTCATTGATAAGTTGGCAAGGTTTCGATAGTACGCCAGTTGCGACTGCTTAATCTGTTTAGCGGATTTCTTGCGAGTGGAAGTGGTGATGAAGGGAAAAAAGCTCCTCCTGTTAGCCGTTGCCCTGCTGATGTTTGCGCAGATCGCGCAAACACTCTACAGCCCGGCGTTGGCAGATATCGGCCAGGCTTTTTCTGTGGGTCCGCAACAAACGGCGCTAACCCTGTCGGTATTTTTCCTGGCGTTTGCGTTCGGTGTAGTGGTGTGGGGGCGAATGTGTGATCGCATTGGGCGTCGACCATCGATGCTCGCCGGCCTGGTGTTGTACGCCGCTGCGTCGGCTATGGGGCTCACTGTCAGCACCTTCAATGCGCTGTTGGTAGCGCAAGGCCTGGCTGCGTTTGGTGCGGCGGTGGGTTCGGTTGTTACGCAAACCGTGCTGCGCGACCGCTTCCGGGGTGCGCAACTGGCCCAGGTTTTTTCGGTGATGGGTATCGCGTTGGCGGCCAGCCCGGCGATTGGCTTGTTTACCGGGGCGAGCCTGGTGCAGGTCTTCGGTTATCGGGGTGTACTGGGTTGTCTTTTAGCGCTATCGCTGGGGCTGTGGCTCTGGTGCCTGCGAGATCTGCCGGAAACCCGACCACAGGTCGTGAAAGCCCCGGCATTGTTCGAAACGCTGTGCGCAATGCTGCGTGATCGCGACATCTGGCGCTCGACGCTGTTGGTCGCGGCGTTCAACATTGCCCTGTTCAGCTACTACAGCCTCGGCCCCTACATGTTCCAGCGCCTGGATTCAGGTGCGCAATGGTTCGGCTACAGCGGTGTCGTCCTGGCCCTGGGCTCCGGCCTTGGCGCCTGGCTCAACAAACGACTGTTGCAACGAGGGCTGAGTGGGCGTCAGCTGATCCAGGTGGCCGGCGCGATAATGTTGCTGGGTGCGAGCGGTGTGTTGCTTCTGGAGCAAGGCGCCCTGTTTGTCCTGCCAATGCTGCTGGTGGTGCTGGCGTTCGGCATGGCTATCCCCAATATCCTCGGCGCGGCCCTGATCAATTACGGTGATCGACTGGGCACGGCGGGGGCGTTGTTTGGATTGCTGTATTACCTGTTGATCGGTGGCGGGCTGATGCTTGTAGCCTGGGGGCAGGCATTGGGGCAGACACTGTTGTTGTGTGCCTTATTGGTGTTGATGTTGTCGGGGATCAAGCAGCAGGAAGCGCGCGTGACGAGCCGCGAGGGTGGTGGAACGGTTGGAAAGGATGTTGCTTGACCGTAACCCTATTGGTGTAGGAGCCGCCGCAGGCTGCGATCTTTTGACCTTGATTTTTCAGGTCAAAGGATCGCAGCCTGCGACAGCTCCTACAGAGGGGTCAGGCGCGTTCGAAAATCGCCGCGATGCCCTGGCCACCGCCGATGCACATGGTCACCAGTGCGTAACGGCCGTTGATGCGGTGCAGTTCGTGGATGGCCTTGGTGGCGATGATTGCGCCGGTAGCGCCCACTGGGTGACCCAGGGCGATGCCCGAGCCGTTCGGGTTGACCTTGGCCGGGTCCAGGTCCAGCTCCTGGCTGACGGCACAGGCTTGTGCGGCGAACGCGATGTTGGCTTCGATCACGTCCATGTCGGCGACGGTCAGGCCGGCGCGCTTGAGCGCCAGGCGCGTGGCCGGGATCGGGCCCAGGCCCATCAGTTCCGGTTCGAGGCCGGCGTGGGCGTAGCTGACCAGGCGGGCCAGTGGGCGCAGGTTGTTGACCTGGACCGCAGCGCCGGTGGCCATGACCAGTGCGGCAGCACCGTCGTTGAGACCGGAGGCGTTGCCGGCGGTGACCGAGCCGTCCTTCTTGAACGCCGGCTTCATCGCCGCCAACTGTTCCAGGGACGTGGCGCGTGGATGCTCGTCGACGTTGAACAGCTTGGTGCCCTTGCGATCCGGGATTTCCACGGTCGCGATCTGATCAACGAAATAGCCGTTGGCAATCGCGTGGGCTGCGCGTTTCTGGTCTTCCAGGGCCAGGGCATCCTGCATTTCACGGGTGATGCCGTTGCGTGCGGCGACGTTCTCCGCGGTGATGCCCATGTGGATGTTCTGGAACGGGTCATGCAGGATGCCGAGCATGTAGTCGACGGCCTGGACGTTGCCCATGCGCGCGCCCCAACGAGCGGATGGCAGCAGGTACGGGCCACGGCTCATGGACTCGGCACCGGCGCCGATGGCGATGTCGGCGTCGCCCAGCAGCAGGGTCTGCGCCGCGCTGATGATCGCTTGCAGGCCCGAACCGCACAGGCGGTTGACGTTGTAGGCCGGGGTTTCCTTCGGGATGCCGGCGTTCATGGCGGCAACGCGGGAGATGTAGGCGTCGCGGGTTTCAGTCGGGATCACATGGCCCATCACCAGATGACCGACCAGCGCCGGGTCAACGGCGGCTTTTTGCAGGGCGGCTTTCACGGCGGTGGTCGCGAGATCGGCCGGTGGCACGTCCTTGAGTGAACCGCCGAAGGTGCCAATGGCGGTACGAGCGGCGCTGACGACGTAAATTTCCGGGGTGTTCATGGCTGTGTTCCTTTTGCTGGATTCTTATCTGTACTGCGATTGAGCAGGGCGTTCAAGGCCGTTTTTGCCTCAACGGTGTTGAGACGCTGGATGAACAGCAGGTTTTCTTCGCGCAGGGTGGCTTGCAGTTCGGCCATGCCGGCCTGGGTCATCAGCTGCCGGGATTGGCGCAAGGCTTGCTGGGGCATCGCCAGGAAGCGCTGGGCAATTTTTGCCGCCGCGGCCAGGCACTGCTCGCCGTCATCGAAGGCTTCGTTGGCCAGGCCCCAGGCCACCGCTTCGCTGCCATCAAGGCTGTCGCCCAACAACAGCAGGCGCGCCGCGCGTGCCTGGCCCAGTCGGCGTGGTAGCAGCAGGCTGGCACCGAACTCGGGGCACAGGCCCAGATTGACGAACGGCGTGCGCAGCTTGGCATTACGGGTCACCAGCACCTGGTCGCAATGCAGCAGCAGGGTGGTGCCGATGCCGATGGCGGCCCCGCAAACCGCCGCGATCAACGGCTTTCGCAGGTGGGTCACGGCGCGCATCAGGCGAAATGCCGGGCTGTCCAGGTGCGTTGGCGGCTCTTGCAGGAAATCCACCAGGTCGTTGCCACTGGTAAAACAGTTCGGGCCACCGGTCACGATGACCACCCCGATTTCGTCGTTCTCGTCAGCTGCAAACAGCAGGTCGGCCAAGCGCGTGTACATGGCGTTGGTCAGGGCGTTGAGCTTGTCGGGACGATCAATGGTCAGTGTCAGCACGCCATCGCGATAGTCTTGTTTGATCAGGTCGGTCATTGCGGGCTCTTGCAGAGTCGGTTCGACGGCCACTTTAAGCGGCAAGGGAACCCCGCAGCTATGACAAAACGGGTCAACCGAGCTGATGCTTTTTGCCATATTGCGTCGGTAAATCCGCCCACACACCCATTCGGGGTATGGTGCCGCCTGGCGAATCCACCAATAGTAGGTTCATCCGCTCATCCAGAGCCGAACTCGCTTGATAAGGTGCATTTGCTATGGGCAAGACACTGCTTAAGGTGATTTCCAGTCTGTTTGTTGTATCGCTGACCCTGAGTGCCCACGCTGGCGAGCCGGACGGCGCCAATACGCTGCGGCTATATAATTGGGCGGACTACATCGGTGAGAAAACCCTGGCCGATTTTGAAAAGGCCACCGGTATCAAGGTGATCTACGACACCTTCGATGCCTATGAAACGGTGCAGGCCAAGCTGCTCACCGGCCACTCCGGTTACGACCTGATCGTGCTGAATGCATCCCTCGCGCCGCCGCTGATCCAGGCCAAGGTGTTCCAGCCACTGGACAAGAAACTACTGCCGGGCTGGAGCAACCTGGACCCGAAAGTCTTGCACGACTTGCAAGGGTTCGATCCGGGCCCCACCTACTCGGCACCTTATACCTGGGGCAGCAATGGCATCACCTACAACGTCGACAAGATCAAGGAGCGCATGCCGGATGCGCCGATCGGCTCGCTGGCAATGATTTTCGATCCGAAGATCGTCTCACGCTTCGCCGACTGCGGTGTGACCCTGGTCGATGCGCCCACCGAAGTGATTCCCCTGGCGCTCAAGTACCTGGGCCGCGATCCGCGCAGCGCCAAGCCGGATGACCTGAAGGCGGCGCAGGAACTGCTGTTGTCGGTGCGGCCGTACATCCGCAAGTTCGACTCGGTCAATTACCTCACCAGCCTGCCCAACGGCGATGTGTGCATGGCCATGACCTGGTCCGGCGACTACGCGACGGCCATGGCCCGCGCGGAAGAAGCCAAGTTGAACATCAACCTGTCCTACTTCATTCCCAAGGAAGGCTCGCTGATCTGGTTCGACAACATGTACATCCCGGCGGACGCACCCCATGTCGCCAATGCGCACAAATTCCTTGAATACCTGATGCAACCGCAGGTGATGGCGGACGTCACTGACTACATCCATTACGCCAACAGCAACGCGGCGGCCACGCCTTTGTTGAATTCCGATGTGCGCAATAACCCGGCGATTTACCCCGATGACGCCACCCGCGAGCGCCTGTTCCCGCAGAAGACCCAGGACGCCAAGGACATGCGCGCCATGACCCGTGTCTGGAGCACGGTGAAAAGCGGCATCTGATTCGTTCGATCGTTAGTCAATCCGGTTAGAGGTTTATTTATGGCGACGCCAACACGCAGCGTTTTTTCCCCAGCGGACGAGTCCCGGCTGGTCAAGGCCGACAAGGCCCACCATATGCACGGTTATCACATGTTCGACGAACATGCCGAACAAGGCTCCTTGAACATCGTCGCCGGTGATGGCGCCTATATCTACGACACCCAGGGCAACCGCTTTCTCGATGCCGTGGGCGGCATGTGGTGCACCAATATCGGCCTGGGCCGTGAGGAAATGGCCCAGGCCATTGCCGATCAGGTGCGACAGCTGGCCTATTCCAACCCGTTTTCCGACATGTCCAACAACGTGGCCATCGAGTTGTGCGAAAAACTCGCCAGCCTGGCGCCCGGCGACCTCGATCATGTGTTCCTCACCACCGGCGGCTCAACTGCCGTGGACACAGCCTACCGGCTGATCCAGTACTACCAGAACTGCCGCGGCCTGCCGGAAAAAAAGCACGTCATCGCCCGTTTCAACGCGTACCACGGCTCCACCACCCTGACCATGTCGATCGGCAACAAGGCGGCCGACCGGGTGCCGGAGTTCGATTACGCCAACCCGCTGATTCACCACGTGTCGAACCCCAATCCCTACCGTGCGCCGGATGGCATGGACGAGGCGCAGTTCCTCGAGTTCCTGGTCAAGGAGTTTGAGGACAAGATCCTGTCGATTGGCGCAGACAAGGTCGCCGGTTTCTTTGCCGAGCCGGTGATGGGCTCAGGCGGGGTGATCATTCCACCCAAGGGTTACCTCAAGCGCATGTGGGAAGTCTGCCAGCGCTACGACATCCTGTTCGTCGCCGACGAGGTGGTCACTTCGTTCGGTCGCCTGGGCAAGTTCTTCGCGTCAAAGGATGTGTTCGACGTGCAGCCTGACATCATCACCACCGCCAAGGGCCTGACTTCGGCTTACCTGCCGCTGGGCGCGTGCATCTTTTCCGAGCGCATCTGGAAGGTCATTGCCGAGCCGGGCCAGGGCCGTTGCTTTACCCATGGCTTCACCTACAGCGGCCATCCGGTGTGCTGCACGGCAGCGCTGAAGAACATTGAAATCATCGAGCGGGAAAACCTGCTGGCCCACGTCGACGATGTTGGCGGTTACCTGGAGCAGCGCCTGGCCACGTTGCGCGACCTGCCCCTGGTGGGTGATGTGCGTTGCCTGAAATTGATGGCGTGCGTGGAGTTCGTCGCCGACAAACGCACCAAGGCGTTGTTCGCCGACGCAATCAACATTGGTGAGAAAATCCATGTGCGGGCACAAGCGAGGGGGCTGCTGGTGCGGCCGATCATGCACCTTAACGTGATGTCGCCGCCGCTGATCCTGACTTATGCACAGGTCGATGAGATCGTCGACATCCTGCGCGAGTGCATCCTGGAAGTGGCGGCCGAGCTTGAGGCGAGCGGCCAGTATTTCGGCCAATGATTTCAACCCTCAGGTCGTTACCAAGGGACTGTTCACCCGCTAGACTGCGTGGCATGAGCAAGCCAAACGACGAAACACTGATCACGATGCCCTTCGGGGCACTGCATAAATGGCATGGGGGCATGCGCGAGGCGTTCGCCCATATCGATGAGCCCGACGCGCTGCAATACCTGGCGTCGGCGTTGGCGCAGCTGGTGTCCATCGAGTCGATGATGATCAGCCTGGAGCGCAAGGACCGCGCACCACAGTTGCTGTATCAGCGCGGGATTGCCCAGGAGTATCAGGTCTCGATTCTTGAGCGCTATTTTGCCGGGGGCTACTTGCTCGACCCGTTCTGCCTGGCGGTGGAGCAGGGACTGGCACAGGGGTTTTATCACCTGGAGGAAATTGCGCCGGACAACTTCTTCGACAGTGATTACTACAAGACCTATTACCTGAAGGCGAACTGTTCGGAAGACAGCTACTACATTGTCGATACCGGCAACGACACGAAAATCTCCGTCAGCCTCTTTCAAGGTTTCGGCGGTGAATGCCTGCGGGTCGAGCAGTTGAATCTGCTGCGCGCGGTCGAACCGCTGGTGCGCGAATTCATCAGCGAATTCAGTCGTCGTGGCCTGCAGCGCAGTGACGAGATCCAGGGCGATAACGATCAAGGCCTGCGCGATGATCTCAAGCATCGGGTGCAAACGGCGTTCGAACAGTTCGGTTGTGACTTGCTCACCGAACGCGAGCGCGAAGTGGCGCACATGGTGCTGCGGGGACACTCGGTGAAATCCACCGCCAGCCAGATGAACATCTCCCCGGAAACCGTGCGCATGCACCGCAAGAACTTGTATCTGAAGCTGGAGGTGGGTTCGCAGTCGGAGTTGTTTGCGCTGTTCATCGAGTGGTTGCGCGGGCATTGAGCCTGTAACGATCGTTCCCACGCTCTGCGTGGGAATGCCTCAAGGGACGCTCCGCGTTCCAGCGCTGGAGGGGACGCAGAGCGTCCCGGGCTGCATTCCCACGCGGAGCGTGGGAATGCTCAGGTGAGGCAGGTCAGTCTTCGCGTTTGACTACGAGGGTCAGAATGTCATAACTGGCCACCAGCTCGCCGAGCTGGTTGGTCACTTCCACATCCCACGCCACCACCCCTTGCGGAACGCCTTGCGGGCTCTTCTTGCCCTGGTCGATCTTGCGTTTGCAGGTCAGGCGCGCCTGGATGGTGTCGCCGATGCCGACCGGGTTGATGAAGCGCAGGGTGTCCAGGCCGTAGTTGGCCAGTACCGGGCCGACGCCAGGGGATACGAACAGGCCGGCTGCTGCCGACAGCACGAAGTAGCCGTGGGCGATGCGCTTGCCGAATTGCGATTCCTTGGCCGCGATGTCGTCGAAGTGCATGTAGAAGTGGTCGCCCGACAGGCAACCGAAGTTCACCAGGTCCGCCTCGGTGACGGTGCGACGGTGAGTCAGCAGCGACTCGCCGATCTGCAGGTCCTGGAAATAGCGACGGAATGGGTGCACTTCGGTTTCGATGACCTTGGCGCCGCGTACGTATTCACCGGTGACCGCTGCCAGCATGGTCGGCGAGCCTTGTACCGCCGCGCGTTGCAGGTAGTGTTTCACCGCACGCAGGCCGCCGAGTTCTTCACCGCCGCCGGCACGACCCGGGCCGCCGTGCTTGAGTTGTGGCAGTGGCGAACCGTGACCGGTGGATTCACCGGCGCAGTTGCGGTCAAGTACCAGCAGACGGCCGTGCAGGGCCGCGGCCACTGGAATCGCTTTGGCGGCGATGTGCGGATCCTTGGTCACCAGGCTTGCCACCAGGCTGCCTTTGCCGCGTGCGGCCAGGGCCAGTGCTTCGTCCAGATCGTCGTAAGCCATCAGGGTGCTGACTGGACCGAACGCTTCGATGTCGTGAGCGCCACCTTCGGCGTGCGGGTCGCGGGCCTGCAACAGGGTCGGGGCGAAGAACGCGCCCTTATCGACGTTCTCGCCGCGAGGTTCGAAACCGTCGCGGGCGCCGAACAGCAGGTCGCTGCTCTGCAACAGCATTTCCAGGCGTTCGGCCACGTCTTTCTGCTGATCGTGGGACGCCAACGCACCCATGCGCACGCCTTCTACCGACGGGTCGCCGACCACGACTTTCGCCAGGCGATCACGCAAGCGCGTGGCCACTGCATCGATGTGCTTGGCCGGGACGATGGCGCGACGGATGGCGGTGCATTTCTGCCCTGCCTTGGTGGTCATCTCCCTGGCGACTTCCTTGATGAACAGCTCGAACTCTTCGTCATCCGGGGTGACGTCCGGAGCGAGGATCGCGCAGTTCAGCGAGTCGGCTTCGGCAGTGAACGGCACCGAATTGCGAATCAGGTTCGGGTTGACCCGAAGCTTGGCCGCGGTGTCGGCGGAACCGGTGAAGGTCACCACGTCCTGGCCTTGCAGGCGATCGAGCAGGTCACCGGTGCCGCCGATAATCAGCTGCAGGCTGCCCGCCGGGAGCAGGCCGGAGTCGTCCATCAGGCGCACCACGGCTTCGGTCAGGTAGCTGGTGGCGCTGGCTGGCTTGACGATGCACGGCATGCCGGCGAGGAAGCTCGGCGCGAATTTTTCCAGCATGCCCCAGATCGGGAAGTTGAAGGCGTTGATGTGCACCGCGACACCGCCGCGTGGCACCAGGATGTGGGTGCCGGCGAAGGTGCCCATCTTGCTCAATTGCAGCGCCGGGCCTTCGTGGACGACGTTGCCCGATGGCAGTTCACGCGAGCCAAGGCTGGCATAGGTGAACAGCGTGCTGTTGCCGCCTTCGATGTCGATCCAGCTGTCGGCACGGGTCGCGCCGCTGTGGTGGGATATCGCGTAGAGCTGTTCCTTGCGTTCGGCCAGGTACAGGGCCAGGGCCTTGAGACGCTGGGCGCGTTGCTGGAAGTCCAGCGCCATCAGGCCGCTGACGCCTTGGCGGCGGCCGTGTTCGATGGCTTCGGCGAAGTCCGGACGCTCTTCATGGGTGCGTGCGATTTCATGGCCGTCGATGGCACTGCGCAGGATTTGCGCGCCTTGTTGGCCGATCCAGCGGCCGGCGATGAAACTTTGCAGGGTAGGGGCGTGGGACATTGCAAATGCTCCGGGTTTGGTCATCAAGTTAAGAACTAGTGTTGGCTGGCGCCCGAAGCGCCGATGCCGGTCATGGAACGAATGAACTGCGCCAGGTAACGGCCGCGCTCAAGGGCGGCACGTGGCGAACGGTCGGTGACGGAAAACAGCCAGGCGCTGAAAAAGGCCAGGCTCATGGAAAACAGTGCGGGGTTGGAATAGGGGAACAGTGCCTGGTCGTGATGCAGCACGTTGACCCACACCGCCGGGCTCAGCACCAGCAAGACGATTGCCGACACCAGCCCCATCAGGCTGCCGCTGACCGCGCCACGGGTGGTCAGGCCTTTCCAGTACATCGAGAGGAACAGCACCGGGAAATTCACCGAGGCCGCGATGGCCAGCACCAGCCCGGACAGGAAGGCAATGTTCTGCGATTCGAACAAAAGGCCAAGGATGATCGCCAGCACACCAATGCACAGGGTGGCGATTCGCGATACACGCATTTCCTGCTGCTCGCTGGCCTGGCCCTTGCGCATCACGCAGGCATACAGGTCGTGGGACACCGCCGAGGCGCCGGACAACGCCAGCCCGGCCACCACCGCCAGGATGGTGGCGAAGGCGACCGCAGAAATGAAACCAAGGAACAGGTTGCCGCCGACCGCCTGGGCCAAATGCACGGCGACCATGTTGCCGCCGCCGATGATCGCGCCGCTGGCATCGCGGTACGCCGGATCGGTGCCGACCATGACGATCGCGCCGAAGCCGACGATGATCAGCAGCAAGTAGAAGTAGCCAATGAAACCGGTGGCGTAGAACACGCTTTTACGTGCTTCCCTGGCATCGCTGACGGTGAAGAAACGCATCAGGATATGCGGCAGGCCGGCGGTGCCGAAGATCATGCCCAGGCCCAGGGAAATGGCATCGACCGGATTGGACAGCAAGGCGCCGGGGGCCATGATCGCGCTGCCTTTGGCGTGCACGGCGGTAGCACCGGCGAACATCGCTTCGGTGCTGAAACCGAAATGCTTGAGCACCATGAACGCCATGAAACTGGTACCGAATAGCAGCATCACCGCCTTGATGATCTGCACCCAGGTGGTGGCGAGCATGCCGCCGAAGGTGACATAGAACACCATCAGCACGCCGACCAGCATCACCGCGTAGAGGTAATCGATACCGAACAGCAATTCGATCAGCTTGCCAGCGCCGACCATCTGCGCCACCAGGTACATCAGTGCCACGGTCAGGGTGCCGAAGGCCGACGTCAGGCGCACGGGCGTCTGTTCCAGGCGATAGGAGACCACGTCGGCGAAGGTGTATTTACCGAGGTTGCGCAGGCGTTCGGCGATCAGGAACAGGATGATCGGCCAGCCGGCCAGGACGCCCAATGCATAGAGCAAACCGTCGTAGCCGTTAAGGAACATCATCGCGGAAATGCCGAGGAAGGATGCTGCCGAGATCATGTCGCCGGCAATCGCCAGGCCGTTCTGGAAGCCGGTCATGCCGCCGCCAGCGGTGTAGAAGTCACTGGCCGAGCGGGTGCGCAATGCGGCCCAGCGCGTCACACCGAGGGTGAACAGGACGAACAGCATGAACATGCCGATGGCGTTCCAGTTCAGTGGACGGGACGCGCCCTCGGCGGCTACCGCAAGATCGGTGACCAGAGCCAGCGGCAACAGGAACAACGCAAGAAGACGGCTCATCGGGCGCACTCCTGCTTGAGTTTTTCATTCAGCGGGTCGATCACGTTGTTGGCGCGATAGACGTAGAAACCGGTCAAGGCAAAGGCCAGCACCACGATCACCACACCCACCAGCATGCCCACGGTGGTCACGCCGCCACTCAGGGACTGGCCGAGGGTGGAGGGGGAGAACGCCACCAGCAGGACAAAGCCGAAATAGATCACCAGCATGATCAGCGACAGGGACCAGTACAGCGCCTGCTTGCGGCGTACCAGCTGGATGAAGTGGGGGTGCTGGTGGATGAGTTCTATGTCTTGGGGGCTCATGGTGGTGTCCTTTGTTTTTTTTGTTGTGGGCGCAGCTATGGGATACAACACAGATCATTGTGGGAGCGGGCTTGCCCGCGAAGACGGAATATCAGGCGACATCAATGTTGAATCTGATGGCCTCTTCGCGGGCAAGCCCGCTCCCACAGGGTTTTGTGTAAGTCCGGTAGATCGGATATCAGAGCTGATCGAAATCCAGCACCACCTTGTCGCTGATCGGGAAGGCCTGGCACGACAGCACATAGCCGGCGGCCACTTCGTAGTCTTCCAGGGCGTGGTTGCTGTCCATTTCCACTTCGCCTTCGATGACCTTGCATTTGCACGTCGAGCACACACCGGCCTTGCACGAGTAGGGCAGTTCGGCACCCTGGGCGTTGCCGGCATCGAGGATGCTCTGGCTGTTGCGCGGCAGGTCGAAGGCCAGGGCACGGCCATCGCTGATCACGGTGATCTGGCTGACCGCCGCATCGACCTGGCGGGCGGCTTCGCGGGCCTGGCGTTTCTGCTGGCTGCCAGCGGCGGCGAACAATTCGAAATGAATGCGCTCAGGCGCAATGCCCTTGGCCTTGAGGCTGTCGCGCACGGTCTCGGTCATTTCCTGCGGGCCGCAGATGAAGGCGGCGTCGAGAGCCTTGACGTCGAGCCAGCGGCTGAACAGCTGCTCGCATTTCTCGGCGTTGATCCGGCCGTTGTACAGGTCGACATCCTGCTGCTCGCGGCTGAACACGAAGATCAGGTTCAAGCGTTGCAGGTAGCGGTTCTTCAAGTCTTCCAGCTGTTCGCGAAACAGTGCGCCCGAGCTGGAGCGGTTGCCGTACAGCAGGGTGACGCGGCTGTGGGGCTCGGTTTCCAGGGTGGTCTTGATGATCGACAGGATCGGCGTGATGCCGCTGCCGGCGGCGACGGCCAGGTAGTTGCCGTGGCGGGCGGGATCGAGTTCAACGCTGAAATGCCCGGCGGGCGGCATCACTTCCAGGCTGTGCCCGGCCTTCAACTGCTCGTTGGCAAACGCGGAAAAACGACCGCCTGCGACGCGCTTGATAGCAACCCGCAGTTCACCGTCGTTGACGCCGGTGCAGATCGAGTAGGAGCGGCGCACTTCCTCGCCGTCCAGCTGGGTGCGCATCACCAGGTGCTGGCCCTGGGTGTAATGAAAGCTGTCCTGCAGGTGCTGCGGAATCTCGAAGGCGATGGACACCGCGTCACGGGTCTCGGTGCGCACATCCTTGATGGTCAGGCTGTGAAATTTGCTCATTGTTGTTCTCCAGCTGGACGGCAGACGCCGCTCAGATGCACTTGAAATAGTCGAACGGTTCCCGGCAATCGACGCAGCGATACAGCGCCTTGCACGCGGTGGAGCCAAACTCGCTGAGCACTTCGGTGTGGACGCTGCCGCATTGCGGGCAGGCGATCACCGGGCTTTCGCCGAGCAGGCTGCGTTTGCTGGTGCTGCCTTCAGGTGGTGCGATGCCGTAGGCGCGCAGGCGTTCGCGGCCGCTGTCGGTGATCCAGTCGGTGGTCCAGGCCGGGGTCAGGCGGCGCTCCAGGTTCGGTGCCTGGAAGCCGGCCTGTTCCAGCGCCTGGCGGATATCACCCTCGATCACTTCGGTCGCCGGGCATCCGGAATAGGTCGGGGTGACCACCACATGCAAGTGCCCGGCTTGCCAGTCGAGATCGCGGACGATCCCCAGGTCCACCACGCTGACCACCGGGACTTCCGGGTCCATGACCTCGGCCAGGATCGCCCAGGCGGCGGTTAAGTCGCTCGGTTGTGCCGGCCGGGCGCCGAGGTCGCTGGCGATCAACTCACCAGGTTGCATCGGGGTACGCTCGTGGCAGGAACTGCATTTCGGCCAGCAGGATGCCCAGGTGCTCGGTGTGCAGGCCCTTGCGCGCATTCAGGTAGAAATAGCTCGGTGCTGCCGGCACGGGCAGGGTGGCGCTGGCGAAAATGTCGTTGACCTTGGCTTGCCACTGCGCCCTCACGCTGGCGATGTCCGGGGTGATACCGGCTTCGCACAGGCGCTGTTCGCTGTCATCGGCGGCGATCAATTCAACGGTAAAACGCCAGACCTCGGGAATGGCCGCGAGCATGCGCTGGTGGCTTTCCTCGGTGCCGTCACCCAGACGCTCGACCCACTCGCCGGAGCGGCGCAGGTGATAGGTGACTTCCTTGACCGCTTTGGCGGCGATCCCGGCAATGCGCTCATCGCTGGACTGGCTCAGGCCCTGGAGGACCGGCAGGTGCCAGGCGTCATACAGGAACTGCTTGAGGAGGGTTACCGCGTAATCGCCGTTAGGTTGTTCCACCAACAGCAGGTTGCGATAGGCGCGCTCGTCGCGGCGGAACGCCAGGTCGTCGGCGTCGCGGCCGTCGTCCAGCAGCTCGGCGGCGTAGTCCAGCCAGTTGCGGGCCTGGCCCACCAAGTCGAGGCCGACGTTCATCAGCGCCAGCTCTTCTTCCAGCGCCGGGGCCTTGCCGCACCACTGGCACAGGCGCTGGCCCTGGATCAGGGCGCTGTCGCCCAGGCGCAGCAGGTATTCGATCAGATCGGTCTTGTTATTCATGGTCGACCTCACATGTGCCCGACTTCGGCCGGCAGCTCGTAGAAGCTGGCATGGCGGTAAACCTTGTCGTCCGACGGATCGAACAGCGGGTCTTTCTCATCCGGCGATGAGGCGGTGATCAGCTTTGAGGGCACGACCCACAGGCTCACGCCTTCGCTACGACGGGTGTACAGCTCGCGGGCGTTCTCGATCGCCATGGTGGTGTCGGCGGCATGCACGCTGCCGACGTGCTTGTGGTTGAGGCCGTGCTTGCTGCGCACGAAGACTTCGAAGAGGGTCCATTCGGACATTTCAGTTACTCCACATCTGTTCGGTTTTTTGCTGACGGGGCTGAAGATCAAAAGATCGCAGCCTTCGGCAGCTCCTACATGGGATCACCGGCTCCTGTAGGAGCTGGCGCAGCCTGCGATCTTTTGGCGGCATGGAAGCCGCCGAAGATCAATCAAGCGGCGTTCTTGTTTTGTTTTTTGCGGGCGTGGGCGACGGCGGCTTCACGAACCCAGGCGCCGTCTTCAATCGCCTTGCGGCGGGTAGCGACGCGTTCGGTGTTGCACGGGCCGTTGCCCTTGAGCACTTCGTAGAATTCGTCCCACTGGATTTCGCCGAAGTCGTAGTGACCGCGCTCGGCGTTCCACTTCAAATCCGGGTCGGGGCAGGTGCAGCCCAGCAGTTCCAGCTGCGGGATGGTCTGGTCGATGAAGCGCTGGCGCAGTTCGTCGTTGCTCTGGCGCTTGATTTTCCAGGCCATGGATTGCGCGCTGTTTGGCGAGTGTTCATCGCTTGGGCCGAACATCATCAGCGACGGCCACCACAGGCGGTTGATCGCATCCTGGACCATGTCTTTTTGCGCCTGAGTGCCGTGACGCATCATGGTCAGGAGGATTTCGTAGCCCTGGCGCTGGTGGAAACTCTCTTCCTTGCAGATGCGGATCATCGCCCGGGAATAGGGGCCGTAGGAGGTGCGCTGCAGCACCACCTGGTTGACGATCGCCGCGCCATCCACCAGCCAGCCCACCGCACCCATGTCGGCCCAGTTCAGCGTCGGGTAATTGAAGATGCTCGAATACTTGGCCTTGCCGCTGTGCAGCTTGGCGATCTCTTCATCGCGGTCGGCACCCAGGGTTTCCATGGCGCTGTACAGGTACAGGCCGTGACCGGCTTCGTCCTGGATCTTGGCCATCAATTGCAATTTGCGTTTGAGCGTCGGCGCGCGGGTGACCCAGTTGCCTTCCGGGAGCATGCCGACGATTTCCGAGTGGGCGTGCTGGGAAATCTGCCGGATCAGGGTTTGCCGGTAGGCATCTGGCATCCAGTTCTTGGCTTCGATCTTGATTTCTGAATCGATTTTTTCCTGGAAGGCGCGCTCCTCATCGGACATCTCCGAGAGGTCTTTGATGCGCTTTACGCCTGTTTCTACGAGCTGTGCGTACATGGGGGTCTCCCGCCGTGAATCTGTTCGAGGGCATGGAGAACTTTATAAGCGATACAAAAATTAATATCAAACAGAAAATGACGTGTCGTATTTGTTTTTGTATCGCTTTGGGATGAAAGGTTGTTTGGCGATATCCCAATCCCCTGTAGGAGCGAGCGTGCTCGCGATGGAGGCAAGAGCAACGCGGGGTGCCAGACAGCCAGCGTTATCGTTGACGTCCATCGCGAGCGTGCTCGCTCCTACAGGGCATGCAACGTGGGGGAAAAGGCAAAAAAGCCGCGCATCCGGAGGGCTTGAAAAGGGGGGCAGCAGTCATGCTTCAGGGCGTTTGTCCAGTCGCGGGCGGCTTGTGCATTTATTCGCTACGCGCGGGCGAGTAGCCTCTCCACAGGTCTAGCCTTACGTCATCTCGCATTTCGGAGCAGGCCCCGATGAGGCGGTCAATGTCTTCATCAGTCAGGCCGCAATTCATTGTGAGTCGCATCAGTGAGCGGTTGAGACCGGTTGCAGGCGCGCAGAATACCGAGCCGAAAATACCTCGTGTTTGCAGTGCATCTCGCAGGCGTAGTGTCCGTGATTCAAGTCCGGACTCCAGGGCAATGATCTGTTCGGTTCCGGCACTTACGTCATAACCCAACTCCGCGAGGGCAGTCCTGACTCGATGTGATATCGCATGCAGCCTGCTGCGACGCTCATCGGCGTGTTGTAGAAAGTCCGCTGCCTCTTCAAACCATGTCAGCTCGTGATCAAGCAGGCTGGAGCTGAAAATTGCCGGATAGGACTCCATGGCAAAGTAGTCTTTGAAGCCGACTGGACAAGTAATAAGGCCGGCACGGCCGGCAAATGCTTTGGCCAGGCTGGCTGTTTGAAAATGGACCCTGTCTGAGAGTCGATGCTGAGCGACCAGTCCGGCACCCTGTGGCCCATGGGTTCCAAGTGAGTGGGATTCGTCGACGACCAAGGCGCAATTATGGCGTTGGGCGACCTCGGCGAAGTCCTCCAACGGACAACGACTGCCATTGGTGCTGTAGATCGCATCGACGGCAATGACGCCCCGACCGTTTTTCATTATCTGCCGCTGCGCATGGGCAGCGTCGTTGTGCGCGAATGCAATCGGGCGCGCACCCGCTGCCTGCGCTCCCTGCCAAAGGGACATGTGCGCCTGGATATCCAGATAGACGGGGATGTCCTTATTGGCAATGGCCTGCAGCAACCCTACATTGGCGACCCAGCCTGACTGGCAAAGGATGCTGTCTTGTGCGCCTATGAAATGCGCCAGGCGTTGCTCCAGCCTGGACATGGGCGTGTCACCGTGGAGAAACGCGGCAGACATTAAAAGCTGGTGTCGTGTCTGAAGGACCGCACGAGCGTGAGCTTCGATCAGTGGAGGCTCTGTCGCCAGGCAGAGGTAGTCGTTACTCGACAGATGCAGTGCGTCGGGACCGGGCGTTGCACCGTGCAGCAAATGCTGATCTCCCCAATGCTGATTGGCGCATCTGACAGAGAGGCTTTCGATTCGTGCCTGAACAAAATCGGGCAATTGAGTTTGTACGATTTGCACGGACTGTGGTGGGTTGGTTTCCGGCATGGAGGGCTCCTGTTCCGGAGCGATCAGCCAGCCCGGATGCCAAGTGTTGTTGAACTACACGCCTGGCAGTGATCTTTGGCTACTGTCAAAGCTGACAGTTTTTCGGAATAAATGATGGATGGCTGTCGGCCGCGCGAAGCCTAACTTGCTCGCGAAGGCGACCTGACTTTTGTGGATGCACTCGACTCCTGTAGGAGCGAGCATGCTCGCGATGGAAGCAAGAACAACGCGGGGTGCCAGGCAGCAAGCGTCATCGTTGACGTCCATCGCGAGCAGGCTCGCTCCCACAGGGGCAAAAAAAGCCCCGCATCAGCGGGGCTCAAAGGGGTGCAGCAGTCATGCTTTAGGGCGTTTATCCACGACGTGGCAGGCCTTGCCCTCGGATCGCTTGATCGAATGGAAAGGCTGCAGGACGATTCGCGAACTGATCCCGATGTAGGTCTTGATGTGTTTGCCGAGCTCCCCGCAAACGGCCTTTTGCTGTTCTTCGCTCAGGTGCTGGTGCTCGGCCTTCAACTCGACATGCACATCAACGCTGTCCAGGTTGCCGTTGCGATACAGATGGATCTCGTAGCACTCGGAAAGCTGTTTGATTTTCAGTACTTGCTCCTCGATCTGCGTCGGGAACACGTTGACCCCGCGGATGATAAGCATGTCGTCGCTGCGCCCGGTGATCTTGTCGATCCGCCGCATCGGCCGCGCAGTGCCCGGCAGCAGGCGCGTCAGGTCGCGGGTGCGATAGCGGATCATCGGCAGCGCTTCTTTGCTCAGGGACGTGAACACCAGTTCGCCCATCTGCCCGTCCGGCAGCACTTCGCCGGTGACCGGGTCGATGATTTCCGGGTAGAAGTGGTCTTCCCAGATGGTCGGGCCGTCCTTGGTCTCGGCGCATTCCATGGCGACACCGGGCCCCATGATTTCCGAGAGACCGTAGATGTCGAGCGCGGTGATGCCCAGGCGCTGCTCGATGGCACTGCGCAGCTCGGCGGTCCATGGCTCGGCGCCGAAGATGCCCAGGCGCAGGGCCAGTTTGTGCGGGTCGATGCCCTGGCGCTCGATCTCGTCGGCGATGTTGAGCATGTAGGACGGCGTGACCATGATGATGTCCGGCTGGAAATCCTTGATCAGCTGCACTTGTTTTTCGGTCTGGCCGCCGGACATCGGGATCACCGTACAACCCAGGCGTTCGGCGCCGTAGTGCGCACCGAGGCCGCCGGTAAACAGCCCGTAGCCGTAGGAAATGTGCACCTTGTCGCCACGCCGGCCACCCGCCGCGCGGATCGAACGCGCAACCACGTTGGCCCAGGTGTCGATGTCGTTCTGGGTGTAGCCGACCACGGTCGGTTTGCCGGTGGTGCCGCTGGATGCGTGCAGGCGCACGATGTCATGCATCGGCACGGCAAACATGCCGTAGGGGTAGTTGTCGCGCAGGTCGGACTTGGTGGTGAAGGGGAATTTCGCCAGGTCGTCGAGGGACTTGATGTCGTCCGGGTGCACGCCCAGGGCATCGAAACGCTGACGGTATAGCGGCACATTCTTGTAGGCGTGGTTCAGGCTCCAGCGCAGGCGCTCCAGCTGATGCTGGCGCAGCTCGTCGATGCTGGCGGTTTCCAGCGGGTCCAGCATGGGATCTAGCACGGCTTGGGCAATTGGCATGTTCATGTGTTCACTCGAATTGTTTTTGTGTTCCAGCCCCTGTATGCAGGGGCTTTGAGTGCATGCCCCAAGGATACCTCTCGGCACCCCGGGAATCGCGATTCTTTAGTGGGGTAGACGCTCGATGATCAGCGCGATCCCTTGACCAACGCCGATGCACATGGTGCACAGGGCATAGCGGCCATTGCGCTCCTCCAGTTCATGCAGGGCGGTGGTGACCAGGCGTGCGCCGCTCATGCCCAACGGGTGGCCCAGGGCGATGGCGCCGCCGTTGGGGTTGACCCGTGGGTCGGTGTCGCTCAGGCCCAGTTCGCGCAGGACGGCCAGGCCCTGGGCGGCAAAGGCTTCGTTGAGCTCGATCACGTCCATGTCCGCCAGGCTCAGGTTTGCAACCTCCAGCACCTTGCGGGTGGCCGGGACCGGACCGATACCCATGATGCGCGGCTCGACGCCAGCGGTCGCCATCGCCACCACCCGGCCACGAGCGATCAGGCCGTGGCGTTTGGCAGCTTCGGGGCTGGCCAGCAGCAGCGCGCAGGCGCCGTCGTTGACGCCCGAGGCGTTGCCGGCGGTAACGCTGCCGCCCTCACGGAACGGCGTGCCCAGTTTGGCCAACTGCTCAAGGGTGGTGTCGCCGCGTGGGTGCTCGTCGTGCTCGACCACTTTGGCCGGGCCTTTGCGCTGGGGAATTTCCACCGCGACGATTTCTTTCGCCAGGCGTCCGTTGGCCTGGGCAGCGGCGGCGCGTTGTTGGCTGCGCAGGGCGAAGGCGTCCTGATCGGCGCGGGAGATATTGAACTGTTCGGCAACGTTCTCTGCCGTTTCCGGCATGGAGTCGATTCCGTACGTCTTTTTCATCAACGGATTGACGAAACGCCAGCCGATGGTGGTGTCGAACATCTCGGCCGCACGGGAAAACGCCTGTTCGGCCTTGCCCATCACCAGTGGGGCGCGGGACATCGATTCAACGCCGCCGACCAGCATCAACCCGGTTTCGCCACTGCGAATCGCCCGCGCTGCGGTGCCGACCGCATCCAGCCCGGAGCCGCACAGGCGATTGAGGGTGGTGCCGGGTACGCTGACCGGCAACCCGGCCAGCAGTGCCGACATGCGTGCGACGTTGCGGTTGTCTTCGCCGGCCTGGTTGGCGCAGCCGTAGATCACATCGTCCACCGTGTTCCAGTCCACTTGCGGGTGGCGACGCAGCAGTTCGCGCAGTGGCACCGCGCCGAGGTCGTCGGCACGCACGCTGCTCAGCACTCCGGCGTAGCGGCCGATCGGGGTGCGAACGGCGTCGATGATCAGGGCGTCATTCATTGGGGGTCTCCTGCGCCAGCACCGGGCCGCGCACTTTGTAGGACTTGCCGTGGAACAGGGCGATCAACTGGCCCTGCTGGTTTTCAATGCGTACGTCGTAGTTGCCGGTGCGCCCGGAGCGGCTTTGCTCGATGCAGTCGGCATTGAGCGTGTCGCCCAGGCGCGCCGGGGCGATGTAGTCGATGCTGCAGCCGATGGCCACGGTGGCTTCGTTGTAGCTGTTGCAGGCAAAGGCAAATGCCGAGTCGGCGAGGGCGAACAGGTAGCCGCCGTGGCAGGTGCCGTGGCCCTGGACCATGTCTTCGCGCACGGTCATGCCCACGCGAGCGGAGCCTGGGCCGGCGGACAGCAGGCGCATGCCCATGGCCTGGCTGGCGTTGTCGCGCTGGAACAACGCTTGCGCGCAGTCGCTGGCCAGGTTCATCGCTTCGTGGTTAGTCATGGAAGTTTCTCCCTTCGGCTACGCGGCGGCGCAGCAGCAACGATGGCCGGTAGCGTTCTTCGCCATAAGCGGCTTGCATGTTGTCCAGCGTATTGAGGATGTGCGGCAGACCCACGGCATCGGCCCAGGCCAGCGGGCCTTGGGGATAATTGACCCCGGCGCGCATCGCCAGATCGATGTCGGCGGCCGAGGCCACGCCTTGCAACAAGGCGTCGGCGGCCTCGTTGGCGAGCATCGCCACGGTGCGCAGGACGGCGAGGGCCGGGCTGTCGCTGAGCAGGCTGACCTTGAGCCCGGCCCGTTGCAGCAGTGCAACGCCTTGTTCGAGTGCCAGCGGATCAATGCCGGCTGCATGGCTGATAGCGATACGTTGGGCCTTGGCATAGTCGAACGCCAGATCCAGCAGAATCAGGTTACGCAACCCGTCTTCCCGGGCTCGCTGACAGGCCATGCGTCCGTCGTTCAGGGCCAGCACGGCATCACCCACGCGCAGCAAACCGCGGCCATCTCGCTGGAGGACTTCAACGCCTTGCGCTTGCAGACGCCCGAGCAGGCCTTGGGCGAACCCCAGGTCACCTTCGGCAACGCAACCATCGACGGTCGCCGCACTGCTGATTTCAGCCGCTTGCGGGCGCTCGGCGCCTTGGGCGTAAGCGTAGAAACCCTGTCCGCTCTTGCGCCCCAGTCGTCCACCGTCTACCAGCTCTTTCTGGATCAGCGACGGCTGGAAGCGCGTGTCCTGGTAGCAGGCATCGAACACCGAGCAAGTCACGGCGTAGTTGACGTCATGGCCGATCAGGTCGGTGAGCTCGAAGGCGCCCATGGCAAAGCCCCCGGCCTCGCGCATCAGCGCATCCAGGGTTGGGCAATCGGCTGCACCTTCCTGCAGCAGGCGCAGGCTTTCGGCGTAGAACGGCCGGGCCACGCGGTTGACGATGAAGCCCGGCGTGGAGCGGGTGTGCACCGGTTTTTTGCCCCACGCCTTGGCGGTGTCGTACAGGCACTCGGCCAAAGCCGGATCGCTGGCCAGCCCCGAGACGATTTCCACCAGCGCCATGACGGGCGCCGGGTTGAAGAAGTGCAGGCCGAGCAGGCGTTGCGGGTGTTGCAGCTGCGCTGCAATGCTGGTGATCGACAGCGACGAAGTGTTGCTCGCCAGGATGCACTGCGCGCTGCAGATGCCTTCCAGCTGGCGGAACAGCGCGCGCTTGACCTCGAGGTTCTCGACGATGGCCTCGATGATCAAATCGCAATCGGCCAGGGCTTCGATGGCTTCCACGGCCTGCAGGCGGGCGATGGTTGCGCTGCGCGACTCGGCGGGCAGCTTGCCGTTCTCGACCCGTTTGCCCAGTTGCCGATCGATGCCTTCAATGGCCTGGGCCGCAGCGCCGGGGCGATTGTCCAGCAGCAACACCGGATGCCCGGCCTGCGCCGCGACCTGGGCAATGCCGGCACCCATGGCGCCGGCGCCGATCACGGCGATGCGTGCAGAAGTGTTCAATGCGCTCATGACTCAACGTCCCTTGAAGCTTGGGGTGCGTTTTTCCATGAAGGCGCCGACGCCTTCGCGGTAGTCCTCGCTGCGCCCGGCCAGGCGTTGCAGGTCACGCTCCAGTTCCAGCTGTTCATCAAAGCTGTTGCTCATGCTGGCGTTCAGGCTGCGTTTGATCAGCGCCAGGCCGTATGTCGGTTGGGTGGCCAGGTGTTGCGCCAGTTTCAACGCTTCGTCGCGCAGTTCGGCGTCTTCCACGCAGCGGTAGATCAGCCCCCATTGCTCGGCCTGTTCAGCGCTCAGGCGATTGCCGAGCAGGGCCAGTGCCTTGGCGCGGGCCATTCCGACCAGGCGCGGCAGGGTCCAGGTGCCGCCGGAATCAGGGATCAGGCCGATCTTGCAGAAGGCCTGGATGAAGCTGGCCGAACGCGCTGCCAGCACCAGGTCGCAAGCGAGTGGGATGTTGGCGCCAGCACCAGCGGCCACGCCGTTGACCGCGCAAATCACCGGCATTGGCAGGTCGCGCAGTTGGCGGATCAGCGGGTTGTAGAACTTCTCGATGGACTCGCCCAGGTCCGGCGCGGCACTGCCCGGCGCGACATTGCGGTCGCTCAGGTCTTGCCCTGCGCAGAAGCCACGGCCTTCGCCGGTCAGCAGCAGCACGCGCACGTCGGGGTTTTGCCGCACCTGCTTGAGCGCCTCCTTCACTTCGCCATGCATCTGGGTGTTGAAGCTGTTGAGCTGATCCGGGCGATTGAGGCTGAGCAGGGCGACGCCGGCCTCGATGGAAAACAGGATGTGTTCGAAGTTCATGGTCTTGGCGCTCTCTTGGAATTCGTAAGGCGGGTAACCGGGTTACTGGCCGGTGAAAGTCGGTGTGCGTTTTTCCTGGAAGGCGGCAATGCCTTCGTCGCGGTCGCGGGTGCCGGCCAGCACGGTGAAGGCATGACGCTCGAAGCGCAGGCCGCTTGCCAAATCGGTGTCCATGGCCTTGAGCAGCGCTTCCTTGGCCAGGCGTACCGCCAGCGGTGCCTTGGCGGCGATCTGGCGGGCAACCTGCAGCGCGCGATCGACAGTGAATTCAGGCTGGGTGACTTCGCTGACCAGGCCGGCGCGCTGGGCCTGGCGAGCGTCAATCGGCTCGCCGCTCAGGACCATCTGCATGGCCATGGATTTGCCGACGGCGCGCAGCAGGCGTTGGGTGCCACCCGCGCCGGGCATGATCCCGAGGTTGATTTCCGGCTGGCCGAAGCGCGCATCTTCGCCGGCAATGATGATGTCGGCGTGCATGGCCAGTTCGCAGCCGCCGCCGAGGGCGAAGCCGTTGACGGCGGCGATCAGCGGTTTGTTGAAGCGGGTGATGGCTTGCCATGAGGCCTGGCGCGGGTCATCGAGGATGCCGACCAGATCGCGCTCGGCCATTTCCTTGATGTCGGCACCGGCGGCGAAGGCCTTGCGGCTGCCGGTCATGACCACGGCACGGGTCTTGGGGTCGGCTTGGGCGATGCTCAACTCATCAGCCAGCTCACCCAGCAGCTGGGTGTTCAGGGCGTTCAGCGCTTGTGGGCGCTGCAGGGTAATCAGGCGTACGCCAGGCTCGATGAATTCGACGGCAAGGGTTTGAGGCATGGCGGATGCCCTCACGGTGAACGCTCGGCGCTGAGGCCGGCTTGTTATTGGATCGACCGCAGGGGCCGGTTTTGCCGGAGTATACCTATAACGTGATACGTAAAATCAACATAAAAAACGAATTAATGTGTCCTATTGTCAGATTTATGATTTCTGAAGGTGGTCTGCATGAAGCAGGAAATTACGCTATGAGCACTGATTTTATTGGTGCTGTCGCGGGCTGTGGCGATTGAAATGCACCCCGTTGGAACGCCGCTATCAAGTGATACGATTTTTAGTCTTTGTGCTGGTAAAAGCGATGTGATACAAAATAAGTCAATATTTGCATCGCTTTGCCAAGGAACCTCCCATGACCTGCTACAGCCTTGATGGCCTGACCCCGGTGGTTGACCCGAGCGCCTATGTGCATCCGTCCGCCGTGTTGATCGGTGACGTGATCATTGGCCCCCACTGTTATGTAGGGCCGCTGGCCAGCCTGCGCGGTGATTTCGGGCGGATCGTGCTGGAGGAGGGCGCCAACATTCAGGACACCTGCGTGATGCACGGCTTCCCCGACAGCGACACCGTGGTCGAGCGCAATGGCCACATCGGCCACGGTGCCGTGCTGCACGGTTGCCGGATCGGCGCCGACGCGCTGGTGGGGATGAATGCGGTGGTGATGGACAACGCACGTATCGGCCCGCGGTCTTTCGTGTCGGCGGCGGCGTTCGTCAAGGCCGGGTTCGAATGCCCCGAGCAATCATTGGTCATGGGCGCGCCGGCGAGTGTCAAACGCATGCTTAGCGATCAGGAAGTGGCGTGGAAGCAGGCGGGTACTCGTGAGTATCAGGAGCTGGCCAAGCGTTGCCTCACGCAAATTCAGGTGTGCGAGCCGTTGGCGGAGCCAGAGCCGGAGCGGCCGCGAATCAGTGACAGAGGCCTTCGACCGAAAGGCAATACCTTGTGAACACAATCCCCCTGTGGGAGCGAGCCTGCTCGCGAATGCGGTCTGACATTCAATATTGATGGTGACTGGTACACCGCTTTTGCGAGCAGGCTCGCTCCCACAAGGGGATTTGCGATTAACAGGCAGGTTTTCGGTATATTCCTTTTCTTTTTTCAGCCCGGTACGCCCATGTCGTCCCTGATACCCTTGAACCATCTGATTACACGCTTTCAAGAGCAGACACCGATCCGTGCCAGTTCCTTGATCATCACCCTGTACGGTGATGCCATCGAACCCCACGGCGGGACCGTCTGGCTGGGCAGCCTGATCCAGTTGCTCGAACCGATCGGCATCAACGAGCGACTGATCCGCACGTCGATTTTTCGCCTGACCAAGGAAGGCTGGCTGACTGCCGAGAAGGTGGGTCGTCGTAGTTACTACAGCCTGACCGGCACCGGTCGCCGGCGTTTCGACAAGGCGTTCAAACGGGTCTACAGCACCAGCATGCCGGCCTGGGATGGTTCCTGGTGCCTGGTGATGCTGTCGCAACTGACCCAGGACAAGCGCAAACAAGTGCGCGAAGAGCTGGAATGGCAAGGTTTTGGTGCGATTTCGCCGGTGGTGCTGGCCTGTCCGCGCAGCGATCGCACGGATGTCAACGCGACGCTGCTGGACCTCGGCGCCCAGGAAGAAACCATCGTCTTCGAAACCACCGCTCAAGACGTACTCGCCTCCAAGGCCCTGCGCCTGCAAGTGCGCGAGAGCTGGAACATCGAGGAGCTTGCAACCCACTACAGCGAATTCATCCAGCTGTTCCGACCGCTATGGCAAGCCCTGCGCGAACAGGAAAACCTGCAGCCAGCCGACTGCTTCCTGGCGCGGATCCTGCTTATTCACGAATACCGCAAACTGCTGCTGCGCGACCCGCAACTGCCGGACGAGTTGTTGCCCGGCGACTGGGAAGGCCGAGCAGCCCGGCAGTTGTGCCGCAACATTTACCGTTTGATCTACGCCAAGGCCGAGGAATGGCTGAACAGCGCACTGGAAACCGCCGACGGACCGCTACCGGATGTGGGCGAGAGTTTTTATCGACGGTTTGGCGGGTTGAAATAACCCGTCGACGGTCAGGGAGAGTCGCTGTTCAGGAGAACCAGTTGATTGACGTAGACAATAAAAATAAGCCTGCGTGAGGCCTGACATGATTTCTACAACCGCACAGCGCCAGGATGGGTTCGATCAGTGGATCCACCAGATCAACCAGATCTGTGGCGCCTTCAACGCCCAACCCCTGGGAACCGGCTTTGCCGGGCAGATTCGCGAACACCGCAGCGATGCCCTCAAGCTCAGCTTCGTCGATGCCTGCCAGGCGCGGCTGTACCGCACGCCGCAGGAAGTCGCGGCGGGCGAGGACGGTAAGTACTTTGCGGTGTTCCAGCTCGATGGCACCGCGGGCATGGCCCAGGGCGACGACAGGGTCCAGCTGTCCGCCGGGGACATCACGTTGATCGATGCTGCGCGGCCCAGCGACTTCACCTACAGCGAAAACTCCCGACAATTGTCGCTTATCCTGCCGTACCAACTGGTGGAGCAGACGCTGCGCTTCAATCAGGTCAAGTGCGGCCATCGGATTGCCGCGGCATCGCCCATCGCCATGCTTTCGCACCGCTTGATCCTCGATGCCACGCGCCAGCAGAACCTCAGTCGTCAGGAAAGCGAGGCGACCCTGGAGGCGATTGTCAGCCTGCTGCGCCCGGCCATCAGCCAGAGCGACGATTGCACGGATCCGCACGAGCGCACCTTCCGCAAGACCCTGAGCGTCATCGACCAGCACATCCGCTGCGAAGAGCTGTGCCCGGAATGGCTGGCGCGGGAAGTTGGCATGTCGACCCGTGGGTTGTACCGGATGTTCGCCAAGAAAGGCCTGGTGGTGGCGCGCTACATCAAGAACCGCCGGTTGGACCTGTGTGCCGAAACCCTGCGTCAATCGGGCAAGGAACAGAAGTTGTCGGTGCTGGGGTATTCGTGGGGTTTTTCCGATTCGAGCTATTTTTCCACGGCATTCAAATCGCGCTTCGGCATTGCGCCGGGAGAATATCGCAAGCGGCATGCCTGAAGATCGCATAACCCTGTAGGAGCAGCCGGTCGACGCTCCTACAGGGGATGCGTCCTGCATTTTATTTCGGCGAGTTGAGATTCAGCGTCGGCGTTTCATCGAAGAAATTCCACGGCTTCAGCAGGACATGCACCCACTCGGTCGGCATGATCGGCCATTCTTCGGCCCGGGCGATGTGGGTGGTGCCGGTGGTCAGCCAGACCACGTCGTCGGTGTTCTCGATGGAATGGTTATCCTGGGTGAATTGCCCCAGTCCCGAGTCCTTGTCCGAGCGGTTCGGGTATTTGCCTTCCGGGTACTTTTCCTCAGGGTTGTATTGCGTCACCCACAGCTGCTTGTCCATGAAGCTCAGGCGGTGGTACAGCCATTCGTCCGTGCCGAAGTTGGCGCCCTTGGCCACCGGGTGCGTGCCGCCGGCATAGGGAATCAGCTGGTACGACACCGGGTTGCCGACCTTGTTTTCCTTGCTCAAGTTGCTCAGCAGGCGCACGGTCGAGGGGTCGAATTTCTGCGCCGCCTGCTGCTCGGTGCTGACCACGCGGGTTTCGGTTTGCATGGTGCTGGTGCGCGGCCCGCCACGGTCGTTGGGCAGCACCACCGGGTTCACTTCCACCAGCGAGTTGCTCTCGCCGTCGACGTCCATGTCCAGGCGGAAGTTATAGATGTGCTGGTGCGTGGTGCCGACGATGTTGTGGTCGAGCAGGGTGCCGTAGCGCGTGTCTTCCTTGGCGGTTTCTTCGTGCATCGTTTTGGATTTCACACCCTTGACGGCTTCGATGCCGGTGGCGCCGGCGTCGATGCCGATGGTGCCGTTCTGCTGGAAGACCCAGTCGAAGATGTAGTCATAGTTGCCGACGGTACTGATCCAGCGCACCACCAGCTCACGCCGTTCGGTGCTGAGGTTGGGCTGGCCCATTTCCTGGTGTTTGTATTCCGGGCCGGCATAGCGCTCGAACACCGCCATGGCGCGCGGAATCGACGTCGGTGCGCCGGTGTAGTCGGCGATGGTGGCGTCCAGCAGCACGGCGTTTTCCGGGGCGTCTTTGCCACGGGCGATAGGCGAGGTCAGGGTGCCCATGCCGTAGTCGCCGGAATCCAGGTATGCCTTGAAGTACCAGCCGACATCCGGGTCGCCGTAAGGCACGATCATCCCGCCCAGGGAGCCTTCGTACATGATCTTGCGCTTCTTGCCCTTGTCGTCGTAGGTGACCGTGGACAGGATCGGGCCGACCCGCGAATCGAGGCGAACGTGGAAGTCCCAGTTCTGCCAGTGAATGCTATTGCCGGTGATGGTGTAGTTCTTGCCTTCGGGTTCGATGATTTCCAGCGGCTTGACCGCCACGCCCTTGCGCCCGCGTCCGTCGTAGGGCGTCGGTTTCATCGGGACCGGAACCAGCGCTTCGTCTTCGATCTTGATCAGCTTTTTCTGTTCCAGATCGACAATCGCCACCAGGCCCTCGATCGGATGCGCCCAGTAGTTGCCGTCATCGACATTGAGGTAGCTGACGATCTTTAGCAGGCGCTTGTCCTGCGCCAGCCCGTCCTTGCCGTCGAAGTAACCGACGGTCAGCGGCGTGGCGACGACTTTCTTCACATCGTTGATGCCGCGCTTGGCCAAGGCTTGCGCGTATTCGGGGCTGGTTTCGACAGCGGTTTGCACCGTGGCGAAATCATCCAGCAGCACCATGCCATGGGCGCCTTCGATGGGTTTCCAGGATTGCAACGCCTTGCTGTCGAGATCCACCAGCGCTTCGATCACGTGCTTGCCGTCCAGCACGACGATATTGGCCAGGCGCGGCTGGGTCACGTTTTGCCCGGTGTAGACGAAGTTCCACACCTGATCCTTCGGCGGCGCCTTGACCGAGACTTCGGTGAAGCGAAAGCCTGGCTTGTAGTGTTCCGATTGCTTGACGATGTCCACCGCCGCGGTGATTTCGTCGGCACTCAGGGGGTTGAGCGGGTTAGGACGGGTCTCCACGACAAAGGTCGTGTCCAGGCCGGACTGGAACACCTGGTTGATGAAGTCCTTGGACATGAAGGCGGTCTTGCCCTTGAACACCACGGGCACCGTCAGCTCCATGCGCTTGCCGTTGAGCATGGCCACTTTGCTGTCCGGCTTGACCTTGAGGTAGACACCGTCCTTGGCAATGGTGAACAGGTTCGAGTAGTCGTCCCATTTGACCGTGGCGCCAAATTCCTCGAGGCCTGCCTGCAGCGGTACCATTTCGGCTTGGCCGCCGTGGGCCTGGGCATTGTCCATGCACAGGGGCAGGCCGAGGACGCTCAGGGAGATGGCCAGGGCGAGCCGGGCAAGCGGTGATCTTTTTGGCAGTGCTTTGGCGCTGGACATGGGTGCATTCCTGGGGAAAAGCCGGTGACTGGCATGCTTGCACTTTGCAACAGCCAGTCGAAACCTGCATTTGGATTCCTGCCAGATTGCTTTGACTGCCTGCCTGAATCAATTTTCCCCATTGGATCCCGATTGGCAAGCAGCCTTCTATTTATGCATCGCCAGGTACGACTTGCGCAGGTCGCTGGCCCAGCCGTCGAGCACGCCCTTGATGTTTGCCGTGGTGATGACCTGCTTGTCGTTCTCCAGCGGTATCCCCGTGCCCACGCGCACCACTTTGGCGACAAGGGTCCTGGTCTCGCCATCGAGAAAGGCAACCTCGGTGGCAATTTCACTGTCCTGGTCGCGGATCCCGGTGGCGGTGCTGACGCCTGCTGCAACCAGGGTGATCGGTAGCCATTCGTAATAGCGCAGGCCCTGGGTGCTGGCGCTCACTCGGGTGATTGACGGTCGCACGATCAGGGTCTTGGGCCCCGGAGTGGTGACCACGGTCAAGACCTTGCCCATCTCAAACTTGAGCACCGCATCGTAGTACCAGGTCGTGTCGCCGAGCGTGGTCTGTGGCAGGCGCTCGCTGGGTTTGGGCTGCGGGTAGTATTGGCTCGGTTCGATATAAACCTGGGTGTAGCGGTCGAGCTCAAGCTTGGGGTTTACCCAGCTCAGTACCGGTTGGCCTGAAGGTGACTGGTGCTCGGTCAGGGCGCTGTAGTCGTTCAGAAAGCCTGAATAGCTGTCGGGGGATGCGACTTTTTTGTTGCTGCACGCCGAGAGGACGAGGGTTACAGCGGCCAATAGCGGCAGCGAGAAGCGCTTTCTCATCAAGGGGTTCCTGATTGGAGGGTGGAGCCTGGCAGGTCTTCCGAGCATTCGATACGCAGATCGCCGTTGGCCATGATCCACTGGGTAAACTCGGCAATCGGCACGTGGTGGATGTATTCCACCCAGTTGCTGGTGGTCGGGCTGTACCGCTCGAAATAGCGGCGCAGCACGACCTGGGTCCGATCGTCGGTCAGTCCCAGGCACGATTGCTGGAATAGAATCGGCTCGTCTTGCCCTGGCGCACTGGTGCGCTGGTTGAGGATCACTGTGTGAGCGCTGTCGGTTGTCTCGGTTGCGTAGGTGCTGTTCGAACCCTGCATGGAAGACCTCATGAGTTGGAATTCGCGCAGGGTGCCGCAAGTGGGTTGCGACCGTATGTCCGATTGATGTCATGCAAGTAGAAATGTTGCTGGATTGAAATATATGACCCTGGCACCGGAATGGTTTTAGATACGCTCTTTTTTGGCCGTGGATCCCCGAACGTGAGCAGACTGCTGATCGTCGACGACGATGTGGAAATCCTGTCCCTGCTGAAACAGTTTTTTGTTCAGCATGCCTATGAGGTGGACTTGGCCACCCATGGTGAGGCCATGTGGGCGATGATCGAAAAGAACCGCCCGGACATCATCATCCTGGACCTGATGCTACCCGGCGAAGGTGGCCTGAGCCTCTGCCAGAAACTGCGGGCGCGGACGGATATTGCGATCGTCATGTTGACCGCGATGGGTGAACTGAGCGACCGCATTGTCGGCCTGGAACTGGGCGCCGACGATTACCTGACCAAGCCATTCGATCCTCGGGAGCTGCTTGCCAGGCTGCGTGCCGTGCAGCGTCGCGCTGGCGAGAAAAGCCCGGGGCTCGAGCCCTCGCGTCCGATCATCACATTCGCCGATTGGCACCTGGACATCACTTGTCGTGAACTGCGTTCGCCCGAGGGCGTGATGATTCCGTTGTCCGCGGGCGAGTTCGATTTGCTGCGGGTTTTTCTCGAGCATCCACAGCGCATTCTCACCCGGGAACAGCTGATCGACCTGGCGCGTGGCCAGGGGCACGATGCCTATGACCGCAGCATCGATGTGCAAGTCAGTCGACTGCGTCGCAAGATCGAGCCGGACAGCAAGCGCCCGGATCTCATTCGCACCGTGCGTAACGGCGGGTATATGTTCTGCGCCAAGGTGACCCGCTCATGATCCGCCGCCTGGTCGCTCGAATGGTTCCGCGAATAGTCCCTCGCGATACACTCAGGTCGCGGATTGCGCTGACAATCGTCGCGGCGATGCTCGCGTCCCTGGCCCTCAACGGCTTGTTCGTGCAGCTCGCCGGAACCTGGGGCCGTCCGCCCATTGAGCGCACCGGCCTGCTCGAGCAAATGGCCGCGAATGTGCGGGTGATCGAGGCAGCGCCTGTGCCGTTGCGCTCGTCGTTGGCCTCTGCCGCCAGCCATCCGATGCTTGAGGTGGTTTGGCACGAACGGCGGGCCGACTTCCATCTGCCCCCGGGCGGTATGCAGGTGGGGCACGAACATTCGCCGCTGCAGCAATTGCTGGGTGATGTTCCCCGTGACATTCGAGTCTTCAACCCCGGCGACTGGCCGGACGAAAGCCCCCAGGCGCACTACGTGGCACTGGTTGAGCTACGCGATGGCAGCTGGCTGTCGTTCACCCCGCCGGAACGCAGCTGGGGGCTCGACTCCAGCGTACGGATCGCGATTATCATCGCCCTGGGGCTGGTGGCTACCCTGCTGGTCGCCTGGATTGCCACGCGACAACTGGCCAGTCCGCTGCAACGTTTTGCCAGCGCTGCACGGCGCTTTGGCGATGACCTGCGCGCGCCGCCGATCAAGATCGAAGGCCCCCATGAAATACGCCAGGCCACCATTGCCTTCAACACCATGCAGGCGCAGATCCGGCACTTTCTCAGCGAGCGTACGCAGATGCTCGCGGCCATCTCCCACGACTTGCGCGCGCCCCTGACCCGGATGCGTCTGCGCAGCGAATTCATGGACGACCTGGAACAGCAGCGCAAAATGGTGCGCGACATCGAAGAGATGCAAACGATGATCAACGCGGCGCTGGGTTTTTTCCGTGATGAAAGCCACGGGGAGCACGCCACGGCATTCGACCTTTCGGAATTGCTGCAAACGATCGTCGATGACTTTCGCGACCAGGACATCGTCGTCCACTTCACGGGTCCCGCTCACCTGGTGTACGACGGCCGCCCGCTCGGGATCAAGCGCGTGATCGTCAACCTGCTGGAAAACGCCGTGAAATATGCACATGAGCCGGCAATCGAGCTAAGGCGTGAAGGGCACATGGTCTGCATCGAAGTCAGTGACGAGGGCCCCGGCATACCCGAGTCCGCCCTCGAACAGGTGTTCGATCCCTTCTACCGTCTGGAGACCTCACGCAACAGGGATACCGGTGGCGTGGGGCTGGGATTGTCTGCTGCGCGGGCGATCGTTCGAGAGCAGGGTGGGGAGCTGACACTGCGCAATCGCACCGGCGCAGGGCTGGTGGCGCGTGTGGAACTGCCGGGTACTCGCGGCGCGAAGGCTAATAAGCGTTAGCCTTCGCGCCGCTCAGCCGCAAACCGTTGCCTTAGGTTAATAGGAAGCATTACTATTCACGTCCTCGTCTCCACAGCACACCGCAATGACCCCCAAGCTGCCCCGCAGACACGGCTTTTTCGAGCATTACGAAGAGTTGATTGGCACCTGGACCCGTCGCCTGAGAAACCGTCAGCAGGCCGAGGACCTGGCCCACGATACCTTCGTGCGCGTGCTCGAGTCGGATTCGGCGGCGGTGCAGCAACCCCGGGCCTATCTGCACCAGACTGCGCGCAACATCGCGGTGGACGGTTATCGACGTGAGGATCGACGGAGTGCCATGGAGTCAGGGGCAATTGATCTCAGTGTGTCGTCGTCCGGCGACCCGGAGCATTTCATGCAGGCGATCCAGTTGGCCGATTCCATCGAGCGGGCGCTCACCGAGCTGCCGGTCAACTGCCGCAAGGTGTTTGTCTGGCAGAAGATCGAGGGCTTGACCCAGGCTGAAATCGCCGAACGCCTGGGGCTGTCCAGGAACATGGTGGAAAAGTATATGATCCGCACCCTGCGGCATCTGCGCGACCGCCTGGACGGGTTGCAGTCATGATGCGGTGTGGTTATTCATCCCCGGCTCAACAGGAACTTCCATGATGGATACTCGTGATTGTGCGTGCGGGCAAACAACGGTTCGCGATGAAGCGGCGCGCTGGTTTGTGCGTTTGCAGGAGCCCGTCGTCGATGTCGATGCTCATCGCCAATTCGAACGCTGGCTGAATGAACACCCTCAACACCGGGACGAATTCGCGTTGCTCCAGGGCCTGTGGACAGCCGTCGACCTGGTGCCTGCGGCGCGTCTACAGGCGTTGTGCGAAGAAACACCGTCACGCAGCAAACGTCGACCGATATTGCGCTATGCCGTGGCCGCCAGTGTGTTGGCGGTGGCAGTTGGCTTGGGCCTGTCCAACGGGTTGAAGCAACCGTCGCCTTACACGGCCGAGTTTTCCACAGCCCTGGGCGAGCGTCGCCAGGTAGCCTTGCCCGATGGTTCGATGGTCGACCTGGACAGCCGCAGCCGGATTCAGGTGCGCTTCGAAAAGCATCGCCGCGCCATTGAGCTGAGCGAAGGCGAGGCGATGTTCAGCGTCCAGCATGACAGCCGTCGGCCCTTTGTCGTTGATGCGGGAAGTGGCAAGGTCACGGTCACGGGAACCCGCTTCGATGTACGCCGGGGCAGCGCCGAAACTCGGGTCGTGGTGGAGCAGGGCACGGTCAAGGTGCAGGGGCGCAATGCCGCCGCCGATGATTTCATCAGCTTGACCGCGGGTCTCGGTACCCATGTCGATGCCGGGGGCAAGGTCGCTGTGGCCTATCCGGTCAACCCGGCTGAACTGACGGCCTGGCGCAACGGCAAACTGGTGTTCAACAACGCCAGCCTGGCCGATGTCGCCGAGCAGGTCTCGCGTTACCGAGACAAGCCGCTCAAGGTCGGTAATGCCGCAATCGGCAATCTGCGCCTGACCAGCGTGTTCAAGTCCGACAACACCGACGCGTTGCTCAAGGCCTTGCCGAGCATCCTTCCGGTGGCCGTGCGCACGCTCGATGACGGCAGCCAGGAAATAATTTCAAAATAAAATTCAGGTTTTTTTCGAGTTCAGCGTCTTCCTGTTCAACTGCAACTGGTTTGCATTAACAAGCGCACACTTTTGCGATCTTCAGGACTACGTTCGACGTGAAAAAAACCATCGCTAAAAACAACAATTCCCCTTGGTTGCCGCTGGCCCTTGCACTGGCGGTCAACCTGGCGCTGCCCCAGGCATTCGCTGGAGAGGCTATCCGCATCCCGGCGCAACCTTTGGGGCAGGCCCTGAGCCAGTTGGGCCAGCAAACGTCGCTGCAGGTTTTTTTCAGTCCGGAACTGGTGGCCGGCAAACAGGCCCCGGCAGTGGATGGCAATATCGCGCCGGAAGAAGCGCTGCGCCAGTTGCTGCAAGGCAGCGGCCTGCAATACCAGATCAACGAAGGCTCGGTGACGCTGCTACCGGCACCGGCCTCTGCGGCAAACGGCCCGCTGGAACTTGGCGCCACGGACATCAAGGTGGTGGGCGACTGGCTCGGTGATGCCGATGCCGCGGTGGTGCAGAACCACCCCGGCGCCCGTACCGTGATTCGCCGCGAGGCCATGGTCGAGCAAGGCGCGATGAATGTCGGCGACGTATTGAAGCGCGTGCCGGGTGTGCAAGTGCAGGAGGCCAACGGTACCGGTGGCAGTGATATTTCTCTGAACGTCGGTGTTCGCGGGCTGACTTCGCGCCTGTCGCCACGCTCGACCGTGTTGATCGATGGCGTGCCAGCGGCCTTCGCCCCCTATGGCCAGCCGCAGTTGTCCATGGCGCCGATTTCCTCTGGTAACCTCGACAGCATCGACGTGGTACGCGGCGCCGGCTCCGTGCGTTATGGGCCGCAGAACGTGGGTGGGGTGATCAACTTCGTGACCCGTGCGATCCCGGAACAAGCCTCGGCTGAAATCGGCAGCACCCTGGAAACCTCCCAACACGGTGGCTGGAAGCACATCGATACGCTGTTCGCCGGCGGCACCGCCGACAACGGCATGGGCGTGGCGCTGTTGTATTCCGGGGTCAACGGCAACGGTTATCGCAAAAGCAACAATGGCAATGACATCGACGACGTGATTCTCAAGACGCACTGGGCGCCGACCGATGTGGATGACTTCAGCCTCAACTTCCACTATTACGATGCCAAGGCCGACATGCCCGGCGGCCTGACCCAGGCCCAGTATGACGCCGACCCGTTCCAGTCCGACCGCGACCACGACAACTTCAGCGGCCGCCGCAAGGACGTGTCGTTCAAGTGGATTCGTCAACTCGACGACCGCACCCAGGCCGAAGTGCTGACCTACTACTCCGACAGTTTTCGTGGCAGCAACATCGCCGCTCGCGACCAGAAGACCCTGGGTTCGTTTCCGCGCACCTATTACACCTATGGCATCGAACCGCGTGTGTCCCACGTGTTCGACGTCGGTCAGACGACCCAGGAAGTCAGCGTCGGTTATCGCTACCTGAAAGAAGGCATGCACGAAGAAGCCAGCCGCCTGGCGCTGGTCAACAACGAGCCGGTCGTGCGTCCGGGGTCGGATGGCCATGTGTACCAGGACCGTACCGGGGGGACTGAAGCCCACGCGATGTATGTCGACAACAAAATCGATGTCGGCAACTGGACTGTCACCCCAGGTGTGCGTTTCGAACACATCCAGACCGAGTGGCATGATCGCCCGGTGCTCGACACCGCGGGCAAGCCAGTGCAGGAAAAACGCCGCAGCATCGAGAGTAACGAGCCGCTGCCGGCGCTGAGCGTGATGTATCACATGTCTGATGCCTGGAAACTGTTCGCCAACTACGAAACCTCGTTCGGCTCCCTGCAGTATTTTCAGCTCGGCCAGGGTGGCGCAGGTGACGAAACGGCCAATGGCCTGGAACCGGAAAAGGCCAAGACCTACGAGCTCGGTACGCGCTACAACGATGAGGTGTGGGGCGGTGAAGTGACGCTGTTCTACATCGACTTCGATAAAGAGCTGCAATACATCAGCAACGATGCGGGCTGGACCAACCTCGGCGCTACCACGCACCGGGGCATCGAGGCATCGGTGCACTACGACATGGCGGCGCTGGACCCACGGCTGGCCGGTCTTACCGCCAATGCCGGCTACACCTACACCCGCGCCGTCTATGAAGGAGATATTCCGGACTTCAAGGGGCGTGACCTGCCGTTCTACTCGCGCCAGGTAGCAACCGCTGGCCTGCGCTACGACATCAATCGCTGGACCTACAACCTGGATGCCTTCGCCCAGTCCAAGCAACGCTCCCCCGGCGTGGCGGTGAATGCTGACGGCAGCTTCAGCAACAACTACATCACCGAAGGCACGGCGGATGGGCAGTACGGCGACATTCCGGGCTACGTCACCTGGAACGTGCGCGCCGGCTATGATTTCGGTCCGCAGGTGTCGAACCTGAAGCTGGGGGCCGGGGTGAAAAACATCTTCGACAAGCAGTACTTCACCCGCTCCAGCGACAACAACGCGGGCATGTACGTCGGCACGCCGCGCACGTTCTTCGTGCAGGCCAGCGTCGGGTTCTGAGAGACCGGGGTCGGAACGCCGCCGGGTGGCGTTCCGACGATGCTTTTAAACCTTCAACACTCTCCCGCCAATCGCCACCGCCAGCAGCAACAGCGCCATCAAGCCGAAGGCAAAACTCAAGCTGGCGGCATGGGCGACAAATCCGATCACCGCAGGCCCTGCGAGTATCCCCGCGTAACCCAGGGTGGTAATGGCCGGCACGGCGATGCTTTGCGGCATCACGGTCTGCTTGCCCACCGCGGTATACAGCACTGGGACGATGTTCGAGCATCCGGCTCCCAGCAGCGCATAGCCCGCCAGCGCCGCTTCCCAGCTGGGGGCGAACGTGGCCAGCAACAGACCGGCCGCCGCCGCCGCCCCACCGAAGACAATGACCCGCGTTGCGCCCAGGCGACGCACGATGGCGTCACCGGTCAACCGGCCCACCGTCATGGTCAGTGCGAAAGCCGCGTAACCCAGGCCGGCGTAGGCCTTGTCGATGCCGCGTTCCTGCACCAGGAACACCGCGCTCCAGTCCAGGGCGGCACCTTCGGCGAGGAACACGATGAAACACATCCCGCCGATAAACAGCACGATACCGTGGGGAACAGCGAAGGCCGGCCCCGAACTTTCGCTGCCATAGGGCAGCATGTGCGGGGCAGCCTTGAGCAGTGCGACCAGCAGCAACACGATGACCACCAGCATCGCCCCCAGTGGCGCAAGCCCCAGGCCGAGCAGCGCACTGACGCCCGCCGCGCCGACGATTCCGCCCAGGCTGAACAACCCGTGAAACCCCGACATCATGTTTTTGCCACTGGCGCGCTCGACGATCACCGCCTGCAGGTTCACCGTCGAATCGACGGTGCCCAGGCCCGCGCCGAACATGAACAATGCGCCGATCAAGGCCGGAATCGACGATACCGTGGCCAGCAAAGGCAACGCCGCACAGATCAGCAAGGTGCCACCGGTCGCCACTTTGCGGCACCCGAAGCGCGTGGCCAGGATTCCAGCTATAGGCATCGCCAGAATCGAGCCCACACCGAGGCACAGCAGCAACAAACCCAGGGTGCCTTCGTCCAGCCCGGCCCGCGCCTTGGCATAGGGCACCAGCGGCGCCCACGCGGCGATGCCGAACCCGGCGATGAAAAAGGCGACGCGCGTGGACATCTGTTCCAGGCGCCCTGGCACGAATGAGGTCTGGGTGTTGAGGTTGGTCATATCAATCCTTGGAAAAATCGTCGCGTCTGCAACTGACAGTGATCAGGCCCCGAGGGTTCGCTCAGCGTCCGTGATCTGGCACGCCCACAGGCTGACATCCTTGCACAGCCAGACGGTGTTTCGCGATATGTTGTGCCAGAACCAGATGTCCAACAGGGAGGGCGCCATGGCGCGGATGTACGATGCACGGGGCAATATCTACAACGTGGTGGCGCCCGAGGCGCTGCGCCAGCAGGGCATCGACGTGCCCGATCAGGCAGACCGCGCCGCTCAAACTCGCGAAGACTGGGCGCTGGCCGCCATCGAAGCGTGCTGTGCCTGGGCGCCCGGCACGCAACCGCCGGGCAGCAAGGATCATTGCAGCGACGGTTTGCTGGTCGGGCCGTTTCAGTCATCGCCGCCCTTTGACCTGTTGATCGTCAACACCGACGGCACACTGGCCGAGCGCAGCGGCAACGGGCTGACGATTTTTTCCCAGGCGTTGAGCGATCAGGGACTGTTTCCGAGCGATGAAGCCTGCGTACTCAGGGTACATCACGACAAATCCGACACACCCTCGCCGGGGCAAACATCGGTGAAAGCCGCGCAAGTCGAGGGTGCGCAGGGTTTCTGGCTAGACCTGGGCCAGCCTGGCTTCGGGCCATCGGCGGTCAGTGCCGTTGACGTTGAAGCTGTGCAGTTGAACGGCCGTGAGCTCAGCCACGTGCGTCAGTTGTCAGCACTTAATGGCGCCTGGTCGCGCAGTCAGTTTGCCAGGGTCGGCAATCCGCATTGCGTGACGCTGGTGGACAGTGCCGAGGCCTTGCCGGGCAATGAGCAGATGAGGCAATCGCCATTGGCCGAGGGACTGATGCGGATCGCCTATGCGATGCCTGCAGGTGCAGGTAAACCCTGTCCGGCAGGGATTAATCTGCAATGGGCGATGCGTGAGTCCGAAGGTCATGTTGTCGCGCGGGTGTTCGAGCGCGGGGAAGGGCCGACGGCGTCCTCGGGGACGAGTGCGTCGGCGGTGGCGTGTGCGGCGTGGCGGGTAGGTTGGGTGAGTGCCGGCGAGGTGAAAGTGGTAATGCCGGGTGGTACGGCGCCGATTTTGCTGGAAGAGGAGCAGGGGGAGCTGAGTCGGGTCAGCCTGTTTGGTACGGCTCGATTAGTGAGGTGAATTTGAGATCGCCTTCGCGAGCAGGCTCGCTCCCACAGTAGTTTTTTGTCGTTCACAAAACTGTGGGAGCGAGCCTGCTCGCGAAGGGGTCAGTCCAATCACAGCAACCTTCAGATCTGCTCGCTGGAGAACTCCACCACCGGCATCGTGCGCTTCATCAATACCTTGCCGCCGCGTACCGAATACAGCGGCAAGCCCTGGCTGCGGATCACCTCGTAATCGCTTTCCGCCGAGAGGATCAGCAGATTCGCCGGCCGTCCGGGTTCGAGCCCGTAGCGCTCACCCAGGGCCATGGCCTTGGCGCTGTTGACGGTGACCAGGTCCAGGGCGTTTTGCAGGTTGCGATACCCGAGCATGTGGCAGATATGCAGGCCGGCGTCGAGCACCCGCAGGATGTTACCGTTGCCCAGCGGGTACCAGGGGTCGACGATCGAGTCCTGGCCGAAACATACGTTCATGCCGGCTTCCAGCAGTTCGTTGACCCGGGTCACGCCCCGGCGTTTCGGGAAATTGTCGAAACGTCCTTGCAGGTGAATGCTTTCGGTAGGGCAGGAGACAAAGCTGATCCCTGCGTGCCCAAGCAGGCGAAACAGCTTGGCGCAGTAGGCGTTGTCGTACGAGCCCATGGCCGTGGTATGGCTGGCGGTGACCCGCGAGCCCATGTCGCGGCTGCGGGCTTCTTCGGCCAGCACTTCAAGGAAGCGTGACTGCGGGTCGTCGGTTTCATCGCAATGCACGTCCACCAGGCAGCCCGTGCGCTCGGCCAGGTCCATGAGGAACTTCACCGAGCTGACGCCCTGGTCGCGGGTGTACTCGAAGTGCGGAATGCCGCCTACCACGTCGGCACCCATGCGGATGGCTTCTTCCATCAGCTCGCGGCCATTGCGGTATGACTCGATACCTTCCTGGGGGAATGCGACGATCTGCATGTCGACCAGATGCCGGCTTTCTTCGCGCACCTCGAGCATGGCCTTGAGCGCCGTGAGCTGCGGGTCGGTGACGTCGACGTGGGTGCGCACGTGCTGGATACCATGGGCGGCAAGAGCCTGGAGGGTTTTCCTGGCGCGGACCCTGGTGTCTTCTTCGGTGATGGTGACCTTGCGCTCACCCCAGCACTCAATGCCTTCGAACAGCGTGCCGCTCATGTTCCAGCGCGGCTCGCCAGCGGTCAGGGTGGCGTCGAGGTGGATGTGCGGCTCGACGAAGGGCGGCACCACCAGGTTGCCACCGGCGTCCAGATCGTCGGGGCCCAGGGTCGGCGCTTCGGTCTGCCGGGCGATGTTGCTGATCAGGCCGTTTTCCAGGTGCAGCTCATGCAGGCCTTCCTGGTTGCGCAGCCGGGCGTTGATGATGTGCATCGGGCAGATCCTTTCAGAGAACCGTTTGGACAATAGCTCTACGTTAGCTCGGCAGCGGCGAATGCCGCCAGTGGTCTTTTCGCGGATGTACACTCTCTACTGTCAGGCCGTCATATCCAGCGGCAAAAAACGCATCAGCGCAGCGACAACGGCTTCAGGCGCATCCTCCTGCACCAGATGCCCGGCGTTGGCCACCGCATGAAACTGCGCTCCAGGTATCATCTGCTGCAAGGCACGCCCGCGATCGATGGGAATCCATTGGTCGTCCTTTCCCCAGAGAATCTGCACTGGGCAGCGAATCGTCGGGTACAGCCCCTCGGCCTCGCGGGTGTAGCGTTCGTCCATTTGCGCGATCTGCCGATAGAATCCCGCTTGCCCAGGATCACCCAACCACGGTTGCACGTAGGGTGCGAGTTCATCATCCGGGATGTCTCGCTTGATTGCCCCGCGAATATAAGCCGCCACGATGGCTCGCTGGATATAGTCCGGCACACCACTGAAAGCGGCTTCGTACTGACGGACATGCTGCACGAACGGCGACCCCCAGGGCGTTAGCGCCACCGGATCGATCAATGTCAGGCTGCGGTAATCCTTGCCGTTGAGCAAATGGCTGCGCAGGGCGGTTGCCCCGCCAAAGTCGTGGGCCACCACATCCGGGCGGTCCAGGCCCCAGTGTTCCAGCAATTGGGCCAACAGTTGGTTTTGTACTCCCAGGGAAACATCGCCATCGACCTTTTCCGATTGCCCGTAGCCCAGCAAGTCGAAGTAGTACACCCGGTGGGTGGCGATGAAGTGCGGCGCAATCCGATGCCAGACAAACGAAGAGAAGGGCGTGCCGTGCACGAACACCAGCGGCGGTCCATCGCCGCGCACGGCGTAGCGAACGTTATGCCCATTGAAACGATAGCTTTGAGCCAGCGGCCAGTCAGTCATTTGCGTGTCCTCTTGGCGGATGCAAGGGCAAAGCATAGGCATAAAAAAACCACCGGTCTCGGTGGTTTTTTTGATCGAATGGCTCACTCGCCGCGATAGATGCACCCACTGGTGCAGGTCTCGTGAATCCGGATGGCGCTCAATTCCGGCAGCAGCGGCTTGAGTTCAGCCCAGATGAATTTGGCCAGCACTTCACTGGTCGGATTCTCCAGGCCAGGAATATCGTTCAGGTAGTTGTGGTCCAGACGCTCGTACAACGGCTTGAAGATCGCCTTGATTTCCGAGAAATCACGAATCCAGCCAGTATGCGGGTCGAGGTCGCCACTGAGGTGAATCGCCACTTTGAACGAGTGACCGTGCAGGCGGCCGCACTTGTGGCCGTCCGGGACGTGAGGCAGGCGGTGGGCGGATTCGAAGGTAAATTCTTTGAAGATTTCCACAGTGGTTTCAGCTCTGTTCAGGTGGCGATCGCCGCGGCGATGTGGGCAGATGGCGAGTTTAACAGCTTGTCCTGACTAAAGGGTCAGCAAGCGTTCGGCGAGATGACCGTTGGCCGTCAGTTCGAGAAACTCGTCGCCCAGGCGGCGGCTTTCCTCCATCGTCGTGCGCCAGTATTTCTGGCGGCTCGGGGCGTCGCCCATGAAGCGCTTGAAGTCATTACGATCCGGCAATTTGCCATAAGGCAGGCGCGCCAGGTATTCCTTCGATGGTGCCAGCAACACCACATCCTGCAAGCGCGCAGGGCAGGCGCGGCGCCACGGCAAGGTCTTGTCGAACCAACCGGGAATCACCCGGTCGGTGAAGTGCGGATACAGCACGATGTCATTGCCGCTGTAGGGCAGGTCCAGGTGATAGTCCAGCAGGCCGCCATCGCGGAACGTGCCCGCACCAGCGCCTGGCAGGTGGCGAACGCCTTCCATCACCATCGGGATCGAACCCGAGGCCAGCAGGGCCTGGCGTAGATTGGAGGTGTCCAGTGCGACGAAGCGCGACGGGAAGTCGTTCAGCGCGTTAACCGGTGGTGCCAGGCGCGGGTCGTGGATGATCAGCCGTTCGAAGTGCCGGGCCAGCCGCGCACGACCGCGCAGGTTATCGGCGATCACCGACGACAAGCCCAATCCCAGGCGGCCACGGTGGTCGTCCGCGAGCAAGCCGTGACTTTTGACTACCATGATGTTCAAGCGATAGTAGGGGTTGTCGAGCAGGGTCGCGTCACGACCATCGAGCAGATCATCGAGCATGCGCCGCGAGCTTTGGCTGATCTGCGCCATGGTTACGCCTTTGGCGAAGTTTTGTTCGGTATAGAGGTGGCCAAGGCGCCGCAAGCCTTCGGCAGCATCCGGCAGGCAGGCGCTGGCAAAGCGCCACGAGCCCACCGATGCGCCGATCAACGAGCGCTCGCGCGGTGCCGCCGGCAGCCATTCGCCGAACAATGCCAGGTCCAGCCCCTGAATCCCCAGGGCTTTGGGCCCGCCAGCCGCGCCGGGTAGCGTGCCAACATCCGCAGCGCTCAAGCCACGCTCGCGAATGCGCGCCAGCGCCCTGGCGCCGGCCTTGAGGGTCAGGGAGGGGAACTTGATATGGATAGCGGTCATACCGGTCTCGAATGCGGGCGAACGAGCGGATTATAAGCGTGTAGGTGACGCAATTTCCGTGATGCAATGTCCGCCTTTAGTAGATACCCGCTTCAGCAGTCGGTTTACTGGCGTGACGTGACCTTGTCCGACGAGGCCACCGTGCCGCTGCCGCAATTGATGTAAGAAGAGGATTTCAGCCAGCGCTGGTCCGGGTAGTAGGAAAACAACAGCTGCCCATCTTTCATCGAGTCGATCAGGCGGTGAGCGATGGCCGGCCTGACCGCCGGGCAGCCGAGGCTCCTGCCGATCCGGCCGTTGGCGCGGGCCAGCACCGGGCTGACATAGGGCGCGCCGTGAATGACGATTGCCCGGTCGAAAGCGTTATCGTTGAAGCCAGGCTCCAGGCCTTCCATGCGCAACGAATAACCGTTCTGGCCGACATAACTCTGTTGGGTACGGTACAGGCCCAGGCTGGTTGCGAAACTTTCGTTCTGGTTGGAGAACTGGGTCGCCATGTTTTCGCCGCTGTTACGGCCATGGGCAACCAGTTCGTGGAACAGCAGCTTGCGTTTTTTCAGGTCGAACACCCACAGGCGCTGTTCGGTAGAAGGCAGGGAATAATCGATCACTGCTAGTCTCTGTGCCGGTGCTGCACCTTGGGCACGGGTACACTGTGTTGCGCGAACCGCCAGGGCAATGACCTTGGCATTGGCGTTTGGAGCAGCTTTGGCCAGCGCGACTTCGAGCGAATCGGCGTAGGCTGATGGAAGGATAGCCGACGTCAGCAACAGGGCTGTCAGGAAGCCAAAGCGATGTAGCGCCATAAAAATGTCTCATCAGGAATATGTCGAGTCTAGCAGCGAGTTGAACGCTAGCCCTTTGATTACAGGCGATTAAGGATTATCCATGGGTCAATTAACAAGGTTATTCGTCATAAGCCGCGTATTTTTTATGGTCTTTCTGATCAGCGGCACTGCTGTGGGTGAAACTTCGCCGATCGTGCCGGTATCTCCGGCGTCAGTGAGTGTGCTCGGTGCGGCACCCGATGACGAAATCGGCCAGGCGATCCAGGCGCAGCTCGAACCCTTGCAATCGGCATTTCCTCCGCTGCTGACCTCACGCAAACATCAACGGGTGGATGTGGCCCGGGTGGTGCTGGATTTTTATTCGCACCGCAATTTCCGCGCCGCGTGGATGAACGGGCGAGATGTCAGCCAGTTGCTCAAGGGCCTGGATGATACCCAGGCCGATGGCTTGGTTCCTGCCGATTATCGGGCCGGCGAGCTGGCCCAGGCGCAACTGGCGTTGCAGGCCACGGCGCCAACCCCGGCGCAATGGGCGGCTTTCGATATTGCGGCGACCCGCACGTACGTCACGGCGTTGCTGCAGTTGCGCCGGGGCAAGGTTGACCCGGCACGCCTGGATTTTCATTGGAACTTCGAACCCGAGGGCATCGATCCTCGCGAAGACATGAACACCTTCTTCACCGCCCTGGATGATCACGACGTGGCTCGTGCGTTCGCCCAAGCGCCGCCCCAGGAAGCCGTTTATCGCCGCCTGCGCGAGAGCCTTGCGCAATTGCGCAAGGTCCGCGATGCCGGTGGTTGGCCGAAAGTCGCCGAAGGGCAGTCGCTCAAGCCCGGCATGGACAATGCTGCTGTCAAGCAGTTGCGCGCGCGCCTGGTGGCCGCCGGGTACCTGGACCCGCAAAAGTCCAAGCGTACCGATTACGACGACAGTGTCATTGCCGCAGTGAAGAAATATCAGCTTGAACAATACCTTGGCGCAGATGGCGTGGCGGGCGCGGGAACCCTGGCGGCGCTGAATGTACCGGTCGAGGCGCGAATCGACCAGGTGCGGGTGAACATGGAGCGGGCGCGCTGGTTGCTCTATAAGCTGCAAGGCACTTTTGTCATCGTCGATATCGCTGGCTACAAGGTCGCCCTGTACCGCGACGGTCAGCCGATCTGGCGTTCCCGGGTGCAGGTCGGCAAACCGTTTCGCAGCACGCCGGTGTTCCAGTCCGAAATCACCTACGTCACCTTCAACCCCACCTGGACCGTTCCGCCAACGATTCTCGTCAAGGATATGTTGCCCAAGATCCAGCAGAATCCGGGTTACCTGGCGGCCAACCGGATTCGCGCCCTGGATCGGCAAGGCAATACGCTCGACCCGTCGACCGTCGACTGGTCCAATGCGCGCGGCATCACCCTGCGCCAGGACGCCGGCCCGGATAACTCGCTCGGGCAGGTGGTGATCCGGTTCCCCAACGACTATGCGATCTACCTCCACGATACCCCGCACCGCGAGCTGTTCTCCAAATCCATGCGTGCCACCAGCTCCGGTTGCATCCGGGTGGAGAATCCATTGCAGCTGGTTGAACTGCTGTTCAACGACCCTGTGCGCTGGAACGCGGCGGGTATTCAAAGGCAACTGGCCAACGGCAAGACTCAAAACATCAAGCTTCCCGTCAAGGTGCCCGTGCTGCTGGCCTATTGGACAGTGGATCTGAATAGCGACGGACGGGTGACGTTCAAACCGGACGTTTACGGTTACGATTCGCCAGTGCTTCGACTCTTGAACCAGCCTTCCAAGTTGCCTGCCCTGGAGTTGCAACGAGCAGAGCCGTCACTGGTCGTTACGGGTCAAGACACGCTGTAGCCCTGGCGCCTTGTCGAGAAGCCAGGCCGGGGGGACCCATTGAGAACCATGGACATGAAAATGGGTCACAGTTGATCAGTAAATAGGGATAGGGATAGGGATATTGACGATGGATGTTGCCGACAAAAAAACGACACTCATTTCCCGGGCGCTTCGGGTGCACGACCTGGATGAGTGTCGCAACATTCAAAAGGGGCCCGTGTTCATCGTGGCGTCGGGTAAATCGGCCAAGGATTTCCCGTTGCACAAGTATGCTGGCGTTCCAATGATCAGCATGAACGGTGCCATTTCGAAATTCACGGGTACAGGTATCAAGCCGTACTTTTATGTGTGTACCGACCAGGGTTTTTCCGAGCAGCAGCCGGAATTGTTCACCGAGGCCATGCGCATCAGCGAGCGGGTTGCGCTGTGGGAAAAACATGTCTGGCACACCTCGCTTAAGCCCCAAGGCAAGCTGTACTTGCTGAGCCGGGCACCCAGATTGGTGTGGAGTGATTTTTTCAGGGCTGACAAAGACCTCGTCAGGGTCCGCAAGCTAGGCAGGGGGCGGAGTAAAACCCTGGGTTTCAGCAAGAACCTCAAGCGCGGTTTTTTTGACGCGCGTACCGTCGCCTACCTGGCGCTGCAGCTTGCCTATCACCTGGGATTCAACCGGGTGTTCCTGGTGGGAGTCGACCTGGACCCGACAGCGGGGCGCTTCTATGAAGTCCCAGGCAAATTCGTTTCTCCCTGCGTGCTCGACGACCATTTTCAGACGAGAATCCTGCCGTCGTTCGAGATCTTGTCGAAGCAAGTCATCAACGAGGATTTTCAGGTCTACAACTTGTCCGACGTCTCGAAAATTCCATCGCGATTGATTCCTCGGATGACCCTGGAAGAGCTCGACAGGTTGCTCTGACGGATTGTTCGTCTGCACGACATCAAACATTTCGAATGACTCTCGTGGTGGAACGCGTTCGTGGCTGTGCCAAAGTATCGGCTTTTGACCGGCCCAATGTCGGTCGGTGTTATTTGCACTGAAGTCACCCCGAAGGAACGTGCCGATGAAAAGACTTTACGCCGCGGTCGCGCTGATCGTGTTGACGTTCGCCAGCGTGGGCCCGAGCAGCGCCCGGGATTCAGGGGGCGCCAGGCCGCAATCCGTGGCGGGGGTGTTCGACTACTATCTGTTGGTGCTGTCCTGGTCACCTACCTACTGCCTGACCCATCGTGACGACGCGCAATGTTCCGGCAAAGGCTATGGCTTTGTACTTCACGGCCTCTGGCCGCAATACGCCCGGGGTGGTTGGCCGAAGTCCTGCGCGCCGAGGGTGAAGCTCTCGCCAGAGGAGCGGGCGAAGGGCTTGATGCTGTTCCCGACCAACAAGCTGCTCGAGCACGAATGGGCCAAGCACGGCACATGCAGCGGCCTCGGCGCCATCGGTTACCTGGAGGCCTCCGACAAGGCCTTGGGCGCGGTCAGGATTCCCGAGCAACTGCAACCCTTGAATAACACGCTTTATTTTTCAGCCCGGGACATTGAGCAGATGTTTCGCCAGAGCAATCCGGGGTTGCCGGGGGATGGCATTGCGGTGATCTGCAACGGGCCGCAGTTGTCGGAGGTTCGGGTCTGCATGGACAAGGACCTGGCGTTCGCGTCTTGTGGCACAGGAGTGAAGACACGATGCCGCGCCGGGGATATCCGGGTTCCACCTTTGCGGTGATGGTGCTTCACCCGAGCTCCAGTCCTGCCTGGACCACCGACAGCAGATTGTTTTCGGTCAGTGCGACCGCATCCGGTTGCGCTACGGCGTGTTCGATTACTTGTAGCCACCAATGTGTTGCGCCGTGTTCGTCCACGGTGCGCAACAGGGCCAGTTCGTTGCCTTTGCAGTGAATTTCGACCCGCCCCTCGCCATCCGCCGTGAAGCGCGCAACGGGATCGAGCGTGATGCTGTGGTGATTGCCGGTGATCACCAACTGGTCGATGGCATAGTCGAAGGTGTCGCCCTGCGGGTGGCTCTCGAACACGTGAGTGGGGTTGCGCCGCAAGACCAGGCCGGCCTCGGTCAATGGCTGTAACCAGGCCTCGATCCGGTGATACAGCTCGTAGACCTGGCCCGGCCAACTGTCGATCGCCTGATCGATGCCGGAGGGGCGGGTCTGTTTCAGTTTTACGGCCAGCTCGTCTGCCTTGCTCATTTCATTTCCCTGTCGTGGTGTAACACTCATCGTAGCTCCTTGATGGTGATGTGGCAGTTGTCCTGCGTCATGTCGCTGACGGTTTCCAGGGGGTGGTTAAACATTTGGTATCTGCTGCGCTTTTCTCGCGGGTAACATCGTAGACTTGGCGCCCAAAACCAGAGGCATGGGGGTGTCGCTCGTGCCTTGTCCTTTCAGGGAGCGCTTTTTGCCAACACGCCTTGATGAGTTGTATCACGCCCAAGGCATCGCCTTGAAACGCATACCGCTGCGCAACGCCGCAGTGTTGTTTATCGGCGCGGTGTGCCTGTGCCTGTGCGCCTTGCTTTATTTGCAACTGGAACAGTCCCGGCGCCATGACCTGAGCCAGGCCCAGGTCGCTTCGTCGAACCTGACGCGGGCCATGGCGCAGCAGGCCGAAGACACCTTCATGCAAGCCGATCTGGTGCTGACCAGCCTGGTGGACTGGATTCAGGCCGACGGATTCGGTCCAGCCCAACGTCCACGTTTGCAGAAGACCTTCGTCCGGCGGGTGCAGGCGCTGGATCAATTGCACGGCATCCTGTTGTTCGACCAAAAGGGCCAGTGGGTCGTGACCTCGTTTGAAGCACTGCCTCGCGGCAACGGCGTGGCAGATCGCGAATACTTCAGGTTTCACCAGCAGAACATTTCTTCCGTGGCGCACATCGGCCCGGCCATCCGTAGTCGGGAAAATGGCGAATGGATCATTCCGATCTCCAAGCGGGTCAATGACAGGAAGGGTCAGTTCCAGGGGGTGCTGCTGGCCGGGATCAAGATGTCGTACTTCGAGCAGTTCTTCAAAGGCTTCAGTATCGACGACAACGGCGCGATGTTCCTGGCATTGACCGATGGCACGTTGCTCGCCCGTCGGCCCTATGTGCAAGCGCAGATCGGTACGTCATTGGCCAAGGGTGAAATCTTTCAGAACCTGCTGCCCCGCGCGACTTCCGGCAACGCGATGTTCGCCTCAGAGATGGATTCGATTGTCCGCCTGCATGGTTATCGGCAGCTGGAGGCCTACCCGCTGGTGGTCTCGGCGGCATCGTCGCGGGACTCGATTCTCGCGGACTGGTATGACACGGCATTTCGCTCCAGCGCCATCGTCGTGCTGGTCATGCTGGGCATCGGACTGATCGGCTGGGTGTTCATACGCCAGGTGCGTGTGGGTGAGCAGGTCGAGGCGGACTTGCGACAAGCTCAGCAAGCACTTGAGCTGATTGCCACTCACGACAGCCTGACCGGCCTGGCCAATCGCCGGTTGTTCGAGCGGGCCCTCGATATCGAATTCGGGCGCGGTGCCCGCCAACAAAGCCCGCTGAGCCTGATCATGCTCGATATCGATTTTTTCAAGCGGTACAACGATACCTACGGTCATGTGGTGGGCGATCACTGTCTGGCCGAAGTGGCACGTGCCGTGAAAAGTTGCTGCCATCGCAAAGCCGATCTGGCGGTGCGATACGGTGGCGAAGAGTTTGCGGTGTTGCTGCCTGACACCGATATCCAGGGCGCCATGAACCTTGCCGAACAGATTCGCCGCGGCGTAATGGACAAGAACATCAGCCATTCGGGATCGCCCTGCGGATACGTGACCGTCAGCCTCGGTTGCTATTCGTTCGTGCCAACGGGGCGCGATAGCGTGGAAGTGTTCATCCAGCGCGCCGACGCTGCGCTGTATCAGGCCAAGCATTCGGGCAGGAACCGTTCGGCGACGTTGTCGGTGGAGGGCGGGGCGCAGGCACTCGTGCGATCAGACCGCTGACGTGGCTGCGCGACTACCGGTAGCCGATTGTCTGCCTGTCAGAACTTGTGCAATTGATCGTCTAGAGTTCCGATAGCTCTGCCACTCCCGGCAGATCTCCCCATCGCAAGGACGATCGCCACTATGTCGATAACCCAAGCTTTGTCCTCCATAGCCCTTATTGTTGCGTCCAGCGCGGTCTTTCCGCTGGTCAGTCAGGCGCAATCGAAAATCACCGCCGAAGAAGCGCATGCCATTGGCGTGGATGCCTACGTTTACTTTTATCCGCTGTTGACCATGGACATCACCCGCAAGCAATTCACCAACATTGAACCGGGCAAGGAGTTTGGCAAAGGCCCGATGAACATGTTTGTGAGTGTGCCGGAGTACCCGCCTGCAGATTTCAAAGGGGTGGTGCGGTCGAATTTCGACACGTTGTACTCCATTGCCTGGCTCGACCTGACCAAAGAACCGCTGGTCATCGCTGCGCCAGACACAGCCGGACGCTTCTATTTGCTGCCGATGCTCGACATGTGGAGTGACGTATTCGCTTCGCCAGGCTGGCGCACCACCGGAACCGACGCTGCGCAGTTCCTGGTGACCCCTCCGGGATGGACCGGCACAGTGCCTGCGGGACTGAACCATCTGCCGGCGCCGACGCCTTTTGTCTGGGTGATCGGGCGAACCAAGACCGATGGCGCGGGGGACTACGCGGCGGTGCACAAGATCCAGGCCGGCTACACCGTGACGCCGTTGTCTCGGCTGGGCAAAGGTGCTGAACCGGTCAGCGTCAAGATCGACCCGGCCGTGGACATGAAGACCCCGCCGAAAATCCAGGTCGACACAATGTCGGCGGCCGACTACTTCGCCTACGCCGCCGAACTGCTCAAGGTGCATCCGGCCCACGGCACCGATCAGCCGCTACTGGCGCAAATCAAGCGCATCGGCATCGAACCTGGCAAGTCGTTCAGCATGGATGCCCTGGACCCTGAGATAAAAGCTGCCTTGGAGACTGCGCCCAAGGACGCGCAAGCACTGATGGCGTGGAAGGTGCCTACCCTCGCACGGGTGGTCAACGGCTGGTCGATGAACACCGACACCATGGGTGTCTACGGCAACTACTACCTCAAGCGCGCGATCGTGGCGCAGGTGGGGCTCGGCGCGAATCTGCCGGAAGACGCGATCTATCCGTTGAATATCGGTGATACAAATGGCAATGCCCTCGACGGCGCGCACAAATACGTGCTGCATTTCGCCAAGGATGAAGTGCCTCCAGTGAATGCCTTCTGGTCGATCACGCTGTACGACCCTGAAGGTTTCCAGGTAGGGAACGAGCTCAACCGATTCGCGGTCAGCAGCTGGATGCCGTTCAAGAACAACGCTGACGGCTCGCTCGATATCTATTTCCAGAATGAAAACCCTGGCAAGGACCTGGAAGCCAATTGGCTGCCGGCGCCCAAGGGGCCGTTCAACCTGACCATGCGCTTGTACGGTCCGAAGTCCGAGGCCTTGAACGGCAAGTGGAATCCGCCAGCGGTCAAGCAGATGTAGTGCGGGCAATCGAGGCAGCCGACGATGATCCGTCATCGGCTGCCTTTACGCGTTCAGCTGCCCGTCCCGCCGCCAGCCCCGCCGGTCCCTCCGCCAGCCGCCCCGGTGCCCCCTCCGGCACCCGAACCGCTGTTGCTGCCCGCGCTTCCACTTGATGAGCCGGTTGCACCGCCGTCACCGGCGTTGCCGCCCGAGGGCGAGCTCGGCGTGTTGTCCGGTGGCATGACCGGCCCGCTGGTTGCGCCGGATTTAGTGCCCGCCGCCTCAGCACCATCGCCGGCTGCGAAGGTGGCCAGGGAGGCCGCGCAAAGCAATCCAGCGAGAAACAGCGAAGTGATTCTGGTGTTTTTCATGGTCCGTCTCCAAAAGATGGGTCGTTACCTGAAGTTGGTGTGAAGGGCAGGGCGGTTGGTGCCGGTTGCATGACGAGTGGCAGGCTATGGTGGACCGAACACCTGGCAGGCCGTGCGGTCACATCCATGAGACCCAGCCAAACGGGACGGTGGTCATGAAAAAGCTGCGAATTGCGACATTCAACGTCAACGGCATGCGCGCTCGCCTGCCAAATCTGTTGGCCTGGCTTGAGCGCGAACAACCGGATATCGCCTGCCTCCAGGAACTCAAGTCGGCCGACAGTGCGTTTCCCGCCGCGCAGCTAGAGGCCATCGGCTACGGAGCGATCTGGCAGGGGCAGGCGTCGTGGAACGGGGTGGCGATTCTGGCACGCGATGCGCAGCCACTGGAAAGCCGTCGAGGTCTGCCGGGCGATGACGAGGATAATCACAGTCGATACCTGGAAGCTGCCGTACACGGGATTGTGGTGGGTTGTCTGTACTTGCCCAACGGCAACCCGCAACCAGGGCCGAAGTTCGATTACAAACTGGCCTGGTTCGAGCGCCTGATACGTTACGCAAAGGCGCTGCAGGGCAGTGAGCATCCGGTGGTACTGGCGGGTGACTACAATGTGGTTCCCACCGACCTCGACATCTATAACCCACGTTCCTGGCTCAAGGATGCCTTGCTGCAACCCGAGAGCCGCGAGTGTTATCAGCGTCTGCTGGACCAGGGTTGGACCGATGCTCTGCGACACCTGTATCCGAACGAGCGGGTCTACACCTTCTGGGATTATTTTCGCCAGCACTGGCAGAAGAACTCAGGGTTACGCATCGATCACCTGTTGCTCAACCCGGCCTTGAGTCCATACCTGGAGGACGCGGGTGTCGATGCCTGGGTGCGCAACGAACCCCATGCCAGCGACCATGCGCCCACCTGGATTCAGTTGAGCTCGCGTAAGCGCCGTTGAGTGTTCTTGCCGGCCGATTGGCTAAATCAATTGTCGGCCGTACCCCTTCATCCCTTATACATAGCGTCCACAGCTTGCGTGCATAAGGATCAAGCGATGAGCGAGCCACGTCTGGCAAACACTGTTTCCTATCTAAAGCGCCTGGGATTCGACGCTCCCCCGGCACCGACGCTTGAAACCCTGCGCCTGCTTCAATTGCGTCACACCGGCGCCTTTGCGTTTGAAAACCTTACCACGCTGGCGGGCGAGCCGGTGCGCATCGACTTGGCGTCGATCGAGCAAAAGGTCCTGCAGGATGGGCGCGGCGGTTACTGCTACGAACTCAACTATCTGTTTCTGGTGTTGCTCCAGGCGCTCGGCTTCGACGCGCGGGGCATCAGCGGGCGCGTGGTCATGGGCCAGCCGGAGGGCGCCTGGACTGCGCGTACGCACCGCTTGAGCCTGGTGACACTCGATGGCGTGCGCTACATCGCTGACGTCGGCTTCGGCGGCATGGTGCCCACGGCACCGCTGTTGCTCGACAGCCTCGATCAACAATGGACTCCCCACGAGCCGTATCGCATTGAGCAGCACGTTGACGGCTACACCCTTCGCGCCAAGGTCGCGAATGAATGGCGGCCCATGTACATCTTCGACCTGCAGCGCCAGGAGGACATCGATTACGCCGTTGGCAACTGGTATGTCTCGACCCACCCCGAATCATCGTTCACCAGGCAACTGATGGTGGCTCGAACCGGGGAAGGGTGGCGACGGACCCTCAATAACGGCAGCTTTGCAATCCATCGTACAGGGCAGGACAGTGAACGCCGGGAAGTGACCAACCTACAGGAGTTGATTGGCGTGCTGGAAAGAGAGTTCGAGATTCGGGTGCCCACGCATGCGTCGTTGATGCGCACACTTGAGCGATTGATAGCGCCGCAATAGTCGACGCATCGTGCACACAAAAAAAGTGCGGATTGGATCAATTTTCACCTTTTCCGTGCTTTTCTAAGGCCGGGCATCAGGCTCCATCACCCGCTGAATTTCGCTGAGGGCTTGCGCGAGCTTTTTTTCCAGGTTTTTCAACTCAGAGGCGGTGATCCCCTTTTTCAGGTGCCTGCCAGTGCTGCCTTCTGTTTTGTCATGCCCGGTCAGCAACGCCCTGCGCAGCGTGTTGTTGATCGCGGTCTGGTAGCCATAACCCTCGCTCTCCGCGAGCGCGCGTGCCGCTTCGATGACGACGTCATCGAGCATGATGGTGATACGGGTCTTGCCTTTGCTGGAGGCAACTGCCCCACGCCTGGCATGGCTGAAGTCGTACTCGTCTTTCATGGGTCAAGCCTCCAGATACTGGCGGCGCTCGTTTTTGCTGGCGAGGCGCGCGGAAATGATTCGAACGAAATTCGGGTCACGATGGGTGTACGCCACGACCAGCAAACGACCTTTGCCGTCCAGCCCCATGATGATCCAGCGCTGTTCGTCATGATGATTGTCTTCAAGGGTCAGCGCCCGTTCATCATGGAACACTGGCTCCGTCTCTGCGAGGCTGATACCCAGGTGCTTGAGTTTATTGGCTGCGTTCTTCGCCCTGTGATACTGAATTTCGAATGACTTCATTATGCATACTTTATATGTATATGAAAGGGGGCGATCACTACCGATGGTCACCAGGAATTCAAAAGACTAGTGGGCGCGGGAGAATGGGGCGCGCGGATGTATTTCAAGGTTTTTTACGATGTGATGCGCGATGGCACACAGCCTGCATGAACGACCGTTCATAATTTGACTGGCAAGTTGTATACAACTCTATAGACATTTGTCCTGGATCTTGAATACAGTGTGCGCATAACAAAAACCAGGGAACCCCCTAACATGAAAACGCCCCATGTTTCACACCAACGGCCTGAAGATGAAAATCTCGGGATCGGCGCGAATATGGCTTACGGCCTGCAACATGTTCTGACCATGTACGGTGGCATCGTCGCGGTGCCCTTGATCATTGGGCAGGCGGCCGGGCTGTCGCCGGCGGACATCGGTTTGTTGATTGCTGCTTCATTGTTTGCGGGGGGGCTGGCCACGTTGCTGCAAACCCTGGGTCTACCGTTTTTCGGTTGTCAGTTGCCGCTGGTGCAGGGCGTGTCGTTTTCCGGCGTCGCGACCATGGTGGCGATCGTCAGCAGTGGCGGCGAGGGCGGGTTTCAGTCAATCCTGGGGGCGGTGATAGCCGCTTCCCTGATCGGATTGCTGATCACGCCGGTGTTCTCGCGAATTACCAAGTTCTTCCCGCCGCTGGTCACGGGCATCGTGATCACCACCATCGGTCTAACGCTGATGCCGGTGGCCGCACGCTGGGCCATGGGTGGCAACAGTCACGCCCCTGACTTTGGCAGCATGGCCAACATCGGGTTGGCAGCGGTGACGCTGGTGCTGGTGCTATTGCTGAGCAAGATCGGCAGCGCCACCATCTCAAGGTTGTCGATCCTGCTGGCGATGGTCATCGGTACGGTCATTGCGGTGTTCCTTGGCATGGCGGATTTCTCGTCCGTCGGCCAGGGGCCAATGTTCGGTTTCCCGACACCTTTTCACTTTGGTATGCCGACCTTCCACTTCGCGGCAATCCTGTCGATGTGCATCGTGGTCATGGTGACCCTGGTGGAGACTTCGGCGGATATCCTGGCCGTGGGTGAAATCATCGACACCAAGGTCGATTCCAAGCGCCTGGGCAACGGTTTGCGCGCGGACATGCTGTCGAGCATGATCGCCCCGATCTTCGGCTCCTTCACCCAAAGCGCCTTCGCCCAGAACGTCGGGCTGGTGGCGGTGACCGGCATCAAGAGCCGTTATGTCGTGGCCACCGGCGGCCTGTTCCTGGTGATCCTCGGCCTGCTACCGTTCATGGGGCGTGTGATTGCCGCCGTGCCGACCTCCGTCCTCGGCGGTGCCGGTATCGTGCTGTTCGGCACCGTTGCGGCCAGCGGCATTCGCACGCTGTCCAAGGTCGACTACCGCAATAACGTCAACCTGATCATCGTCGCGACCTCCATCGGTTTCGGCATGATCCCGATCGCCGCGCCGAACTTCTACGATCACTTCCCAAGCTGGTTCGCCACGATCTTCCATTCGGGCATCAGCTCTTCGGCAATCATGGCCATCGTGCTCAACCTGGCCTTCAACCACCTGACCGCCGGTAACTCCGACCAGCAGTCGGTGTTTGCGGCGGGCACCGAGCGGGTGTTGCGCTACCAGGACCTGGCGGCGTTGCGCGAAGGGGATTACTTCAGCGACGGCAAGTTGCACGACTGCGATGGCAAGGAGATTCCAGTGGTGGAATCGGCACATGGGGCGGTGGACCCGCGACCGGTGCTGGCCAAGAGCAGTGAGCATGTCTGACGCAAGGCGTCACTGAAAAGGGCCGATCTGTTGAATAGACAGGTCGGCTTTTTTCTTTTGAAATAAAAAACAACGACCACAAAAAAGCCCCTGAATCTTTCGATTCAGGGGCTTTTCGATATTGCTGTCTGGCTCCACGACCTGGACTCGAACCAGGGACCCAGTGATTAACAGTCACTTGCTCTACCAACTGAGCTATCGCGGAATGGCGCCTATGTTACTGATTCAAAAAGAGAAGTCAAGCACCTGATAGTAAAATCAGGGTTTCATCGGGACGGACGGTGATTTATCGCTGATTGGCGGTTACCGGAATCGCTGGCGAGGGCTACCATGGCAACCCGGAAGTGGTTCCACGCGCTGCCGGCCATTCGCCGATAAGGTACGTGCCATGACTTGCTTGACCGTCACAAAGCTTCGACACAATGGGGTATTCCCATGAGCATCGCGCAAATCAGCCTGCCCAAGGGGGTCGGCCCGCACGCCGAAAAACTGTTCGACGCAATCACCCAGGCCAGCAGCACCGATGAGTTGAACCGTGCAGGGGGCAAGGCCGAGGGTTTTGTCCTGGGCCTGGAAAGCACCAAGGCGATCAAGAGCCAGGTTGCTGAATCGCTGTATGTCGCCTATGACGATGCCGCCAGCCAGCGCGCGATCGAACTTTCCTAGCCGCCGAAGGTAATGGTGCCAAGCATCAGTTTGGCGTAGAGCGCCGTTGCACCCAGTTGCACCAGCCACAGGGCCAGGCCGCCGAGGAACACGCCGGCAGCGACTTGCATCACCAGGTTGTTGCCGCGTTGTCTGGCCGGGGTGCGGGGGATGAAGTCGTCCAGGTCATCGCGATCAGCGCGTAGGTCATCGTTTTTCATATCTGCTCTCGTAAGAAATCTCGGGTGTACACCACACCTTGTAGGAGCGAGCATGCTCGCGAAGAACCTGAGGGCACCGCGGGGCGTCAGGTTTCCCGAGTCATCGTTAACGACCGTCGCGAGCATGCTCGCTCCTACAATGGATGGATGTGTGCAGTTTAGAGGGCTCGCTCTGGTTGCTGAAAATTATCTGCGCCAAACAAAAAACGGGAAGCCAGTGGCTTCCCGTTTTTCGTATCAGCAGACCAATCAGATCACCTGAACGATCGCATCCGTCACAACCTTGATGTTGCTCTGGTTCAGGGCAGCCACGCAGATACGGCCGGTGTCCAGGGCGTAGATGCCGAACTCATTGCGCAGGCGATGCACTTGTTCAACGCTCAGGCCAGAGTACGAGAACATGCCGCGCTGGCGACCGACGAAGCTGAAGTCACGCTGCGGCGCGTTTTTCGCCAGGGTCTCGACCATTTGCGTGCGCATGCCACGAATGCGCAGGCGCATCTCGGCAAGCTCCGCTTCCCACTGGGCGCGCAGCTCCGGGCTGTTGAGTACGGCGGCGACGATGCTTGCACCGTGGGTTGGCGGGTTGGAGTAGTTGGTGCGGATCACGCGCTTGACTTGCGACAGTACGCGCGCGCTTTCTTCTTTCGATTCGCTGACGATCGACAGGGCGCCAACGCGCTCGCCGTACAGCGAGAACGATTTGGAGAACGAGCTGGAAACAAAGAAGGTCAGGCCCGATTCGGCGAACAGGCGCACGGCAGCGGCGTCTTCATCGATGCCGTCGCCGAAACCTTGATATGCCATGTCGAGGAACGGCACGTGACCCTTGGCTTTTACCACTTCCAGGACGTTGTTCCAGTCCGCTGGGCTCAGGTCCACACCGGTCGGGTTGTGGCAGCAAGCGTGCAACACAATGATCGAGCCGGACGGCAGGGCGTTCAGGTCTTCCAGCAAACCAGCACGGTTCACGTCATGGGTGGCGGCATCGTAGTAGCGATAGTTCTGCACCGGGAAGCCGGCGGTTTCAAACAGCGCGCGGTGGTTTTCCCAGCTTGGGTCGCTGATCGCCACGACGGCGTTCGGCAGCAGTTGCTTGAGGAAGTCGGCACCGATTTTCAGTGCGCCAGTACCGCCAACGGCCTGGGTGGTGATGACTCGGCCAGCGGCGATCAGTGGCGAATCATTGCCAAACAGCAATTTTTGCACGGCCTGGTCGTAGGCGGCGATGCCGTCGATTGGCAGGTAGCCACGGGAAGCGTGTTGAGCGACGCGAATGGTTTCGGCTTCGACAACGGCGCGCAGGAGTGGGATTTTCCCCTCCTCGTTGCAATAAACACCGACTCCCAGGTTGACCTTGTTGGTACGGGTATCGGCGTTGAATGCTTCGTTGAGGCCCAGGATTGGATCGCGTGGTGCCATTTCGACAGCGGAGAACAGGCTCATTTTTGCGGCGGCTCTGAATGGAGAATGGAGGGACGTGTCGCGCTCCAGCCGAATGCACTAGAGCGGTGCACAAACGGGGAGCTAGTATAGAGGCCATCCGCGAGAGATGGCGACAGACGAATCGGCTTTTAAGGTAAGTTTTTTCTATTATTTTTCGACCATTAGTCGATTAGCGCCGTCAAAGGCTTTACGCGTTGTAGGACGTTTACCTTGAAAGCGCCGGCAATCGGCTCCACATTGAGCGCAATCCAGTTTTTTCCTCGGGCGACATCGGTCGTTTGCGGTCTTTCTCGTTCGTGCCGGTTGTACTGGCAAGAGTGATCCCAGAGGTTTTACATGTCTGAATTCCAGCTAGTCACCCGCTTCGAGCCTGCCGGCGATCAACCAGAGGCCATCCGCCTGATGGTCGAGGGCATTGAGGCCGGGCTGGCGCACCAGACTTTGCTCGGTGTGACAGGTTCCGGCAAGACCTTCAGCATCGCCAACGTGATCGCCCAGGTACAGCGCCCGACCCTGGTACTGGCGCCGAACAAGACCCTGGCGGCGCAGTTGTACGGTGAATTCAAGGCGTTCTTCCCGAACAATGCCGTCGAATACTTCGTTTCCTACTACGACTACTACCAGCCTGAAGCGTACGTGCCGTCTTCGGACACCTTCATCGAGAAAGACGCTTCGATCAATGACCATATCGAGCAGATGCGGCTGTCCGCGACCAAGGCTTTGCTGGAGCGCAAGGACGCGATCATCGTCACCACGGTGTCGTGCATCTACGGTCTGGGCAGCCCGGAAACCTATCTGAAGATGGTTTTGCACGTGGATCGTGGCGACAAGCTTGACCAGCGTGAATTGCTGCGCCGCCTGGCTGACCTGCAATACACCCGCAACGACATGGAATTTGCCCGTGCGACGTTCCGGGTGCGCGGCGATGTGATCGATATCCACCCGGCGGAATCAGATTTCGAAGCGATCCGCATCGAGCTCTTCGATGACGAAGTGGAGAGCCTGTCGGCCTTCGATCCGTTGACCGGTGAAGTCATTCGCAAGCTGCCGCGCTTCACCTTCTACCCGAAAAGCCACTACGTGACACCTCGGGAAACCTTGCTGGATGCCGTCGAAGGGATCAAGGTCGAGTTGCAGGAGCGCCTGGACTACCTGCGTTCCAACAACAAGCTGGTGGAGGCGCAGCGCCTGGAGCAGCGCACCCGGTTTGACCTGGAGATGATTCTGGAACTGGGTTATTGCAATGGCATCGAGAACTACTCGCGCTACCTGTCCGGTCGCGAAGCCGGGGCGCCGCCGCCGACCCTGTACGATTACCTGCCAGCCGACGCTTTGCTGGTGATCGACGAATCCCACGTCAGCGTGCCGCAAGTAGGCGCCATGTACAAAGGCGACCGCTCGCGTAAAGAGACGTTGGTGGAATATGGCTTCCGCCTGCCATCGGCGCTGGACAATCGGCCGATGCGTTTCGATGAGTGGGAAAGCATCAGCCCGCAGACGATTTTTGTCTCGGCGACGCCAGGCAATTATGAGGCCGAACACGCTGGGCGCGTCATTGACATGGTGGTGCGTCCGACCGGTCTGGTGGACCCGCAGATCGAGATCCGCCCGGCACTGACCCAGGTCGACGATTTGCTGTCGGAAATCACCAAGCGCGTCGCCCTGGAAGAGCGAGTGCTGGTCACGACGCTGACCAAGCGCATGGCCGAGGACTTGACTGACTACCTGGCCGATCACGGCGTGCGCGTACGCTATCTGCACTCGGACATCGACACCGTGGAGCGGGTGGAAATCATCCGGGACTTGCGCCTTGGCACCTTCGATGTGCTGGTGGGGATCAACCTGCTGCGCGAGGGCCTGGACATGCCGGAAGTGTCGCTGGTGGCGATCCTCGATGCCGACAAGGAAGGCTTCCTGCGTTCCGAGCGTTCGCTGATCCAGACCATCGGTCGGGCGGCGCGTAACCTCAATGGCCGGGCGATTCTGTATGCCGACCGGATCACTGGCTCCATGGAGCGGGCGATCGGCGAAACCGAGCGTCGCCGCGACAAGCAGATCGCCTTCAACCTGGCCAACGGCATCACGCCCAAGGGCGTGTTCAAGGACGTTGCCGATATCATGGAAGGCGCCACCGTGCCGGGTTCGCGCAGCAAGAAGCGCAAGGGCATGGCCAAGGCCGCCGAGGAAAACGCCCGGTACGAAGCCGAGTTGCGCTCGCCGGGTGAGATCGCCAAGCGTATCAAGGCGTTGGAGGAGAAGATGTACCAGTTGGCGCGTGACCTGGAATTCGAAGCGGCGGCGCAGATGCGTGACGAGATTGCCAAGTTGCGCGAGCGCTTGATTACAGTCTGAGATTTGCGTTGCGTGCGCGGGCCTCTTCGCGAGCAGGCACGCTCCCACAGGAATTACGCTAAACCTTGTGGGAGCGAGCCTGCTCGTGAAGGCCGCGACTCGGTCTCAATGTGCTTCCCCAGCCTTCAACCCTGCCGGCAATGTCCTCGTCAGCAACACCGCCAACATGCTGATCCCCAGCGCAATCCCGACAAAATGAAACGCATCGTTGTAGGCCATGATCGACGCCTGCTGATGGGCGATCTCACTGAGTTTGCCCAAAGCCGCTGTTTCGTTGCCCAGCGTGTTGGTCAATGAAGCCAGGCGTTCGGCCACCTGTGGATTGCTTGGCACGATGGACTCGCGCAAATAATCAAAATAGGTCTTGGTCCGCGCATCCAGCAGGGTGGCGAGGAGGGCGATGCCAATGGCGCCGCCGAGGTTACGCAGGATGTTGAACAGGCTCGAAGCCGACCCCGCATCCTGGGGCAGGATGTACGCTGTGGCGATCAGCGAAATGGTGACCATGATCAGCGGCTGGCCCAATGCGCGAATGATCTGGATCTGGTTGAACTGCGGCCCGGCGAAATCCGGATTGAGCACACCGGAGGAAAAACTCGCCAGGCCGAACAGGCCGAAGCCAATCGTGCACAGCCATTTCGGCGAGACAACCTTCATCAGCTTGGGCACCAGCGGGATCAGGAACAGCTGCGGCACGCCCATCCACATGATCACTTCGCCGATCTGCAGGGCGTTGTAGTTCTGGATCTGCGCCAGATACAGCGGCAACAGGTAGATCGACCCGTACAGGCCAACCCCCATCCCGATGCTGGAAATGCTCGATAGACCGAAGTTGCGGTTGCCCAGGATGCCGAGGTTGATCAGCGGATTGGGTTTGGAAAACTGTACGATCACAAAAGTGATCAAGCTAATTAGCGCGATGCTGCCCAGTGCCACGATCAGATCGGATTCGAGCCAGTCCTTGCGATGCCCTTCCTCCAGGAATACCTGCAAACAGCCAAGGCCGACGCCCAGGGTAACGATGCCGGCGTAGTCGGTGCTTTTAAGCAATTCCCAGTGGGCCGCTTTCTTTTCCAGGCCGTACATCAGCCCGGCGATCATGAGCAGGCCAGGCGGTATGTTGATGTAGAAAATGTATTCCCAGCCCCAGTTTTCCGTCAGCCAGCCACCGAGCGTCGGGCCGATCGATGGCGCGAAGGTTGCCGTCATCGCAAACATGGCCATGCCTTTGGCGCGGTGATGTTCGGGAAGTTTGATCAGGGTCAGGGTGAAGGCCAGCGGAATCAGCGCGCCGCCCGTGAAGCCCTGCAGTGCACGAAAGACGATCATGCTCTCCAGGCTCCAGGCCATGGAGCACAGCAGCGAGGCAACGAGAAAACCCAGGGAAACCCACACCGCGAGGCGTCGCGCTGATAACAGCTGAACCAGCCATGCGGTCAGCGGGATCATGATGATTTCCGCCACCAGGTACGAGGTGGAAATCCACGAGCCTTCTTCCAGGGTGGCCGACAGCGCCCCCTGAATATCCTTGAGCGATGAATTGGTGATCTGGATGTCGAGCACCGCCATGAAGGCGCCGAGCATCACGCTCATCACCGCGATCCAGTCCCGCCGGGTCGGTTCCCCGACCGGGCGAATCAGTTGATCACCGGCCATCGTCAAGTGTGTCTTTGCTGCTCACTTTGGTGGTGAGATCTTCCGGGGCGTCCTTGATATTCACCTTGGCGGTCACCGACATGCCCGGGCGGATCTTGCCGCGCAACGGGTTATCGGCGGCGAAGGTCAGCTTCACGGGGATCCGTTGCACGACTTTGGTGAAGTTGCCCGTGGCATTGTCCGGCGGCAACAGGCTGAACTGCGCGCCCGAGGCGGCGAACAGGCTGTCGACCCGGGCTTCGATCGGCGTGTCGCCGTAGGCGTCGAAGGTCAGCTCGGCTTTCTGTCCGGGCTGCATGTGGCCAATCTGGGTTTCCTTGAAGTTGGCCTGAATCCAGATGTCTTCATCGGGCACCACCGACAGCAGATAGGCGCCGGCCTGCACGTATTGGCCATTGCGCGCGGCACGCTGGCCGATCAGGCCGCTGATCGGTGCATGGATTTCACTGCGGGAGAGGTTCAGCTCGGCCTGGGCCAGGTCGGCCCTGGCATTGGCGATCTGGGCGTCGAGGCGTTTGATTTCGGCACTCAACGCGTTGATTTGCTGGCGCTGGCCCTGGGCGTCCGCCTGGGCCTTGAGCAGCTGTGAGCGGGCAATGTGGTTGTCGGCCGAAAGCGTGGTCACGCGTTCTTCCGAGACATAACCGGGCTTGCGCAAGGTTTCGGCGCGGGTCAGGTCTATCTGTGAACGGCCCAGGCTCGCCTGGCTGGACGCGACTTGCGCGTCGCTGGCGGCAATCAGGCTGGCCTGCTGGGTCAGTTTGCTCTGGGCTTGCAGGCGTTCGGCCTGGCGGGTGGCGAGCGTCGCATTGGCGCGGTCGACGGCGAGGCGGAAATCATCGCCTTCGAGCCTTATCAGCAACTGGCCTTTCTCGACGTGCTGGTTGTCCTGCACCAACACCTCATCGATGCGCGCCCCCAACTGGCTCGACACGCGGGTGATTTCGCCCTGGACATAGGCGTTATCGGTGCTTTCATAAAACCGCCCGTTGAAAAACCAATGGGCGAAAAAGCCCCCGGCGATCAGCAGGACAAGCAACAGGAAGAGGGACAGGCGACGCTTGAGTTGGGCAGGCATGGGGCAAACTGTAGTCGAGAATATGTAAGGAAAGTTATCAGCTGGTGAATCTGGCACACAGCCGATAAACGGTAAATGCCATGGGCTGATATTCGGCCATTCACCACGGCATACAGGCGTTGTAGACGCAAACTTGGCTTAAATGCCCTGTTCACTGGAGCGGGGCGGGTGTCGCCTGTTACCATTCGCCCTTTGTTTGATCTTCTTTTCGAGACTTGCCATGACCACCGTCCGCACGCGCATCGCGCCATCGCCTACCGGGGACCCCCACGTAGGTACCGCTTACATCGCATTGTTCAACTACTGCTTTGCCAAGCAGCACGGCGGTGAGTTCATCCTGCGGATCGAAGACACCGACCAGCTGCGTTCGACCCGCGAGTCCGAGCAGCAGATTTTCGACGCCCTGCGCTGGTTGGGTATCGACTGGAGCGAAGGCCCGGACGTCGGCGGCCCCCACGGTCCATATCGTCAAAGCGAGCGCGGCGAGATCTATCAGAAGTACTGCCAGCAGCTCGTTGACATGGGCCATGCCTTCCCGTGCTTCTGCACCGCCGAAGAGCTGGACCAGATGCGCGCCGAACAAATGGCCCGTGGCGAAACCCCACGATACGACGGCCGAGCGCTGTTGCTGTCCAAGGAAGAAGTGGCGCGCCGCCTGGCCGCTGGTGAACCGCACGTGATCCGCATGAAGGTCCCGAGCGAAGGCGTGTGCGTAGTGCCGGACATGCTGCGTGGCGACGTTGAAATCCCGTGGGACCGCATGGACATGCAAGTCCTGATGAAGACCGACGGCCTGCCGACGTACTTCCTGGCCAACGTGGTCGATGACCACCTGATGGGCATCACCCACGTGCTGCGTGGCGAAGAGTGGCTGCCGTCAGCGCCGAAACTGATCCTCTTGTACGAATACTTCGGCTGGGAACAACCGGAGCTGTGCTACATGCCGCTGCTGCGTAACCCGGACAAGAGCAAGCTGTCCAAGCGCAAGAACCCGACTTCGGTGACGTTCTACGAGCGCATGGGCTTTATGCCCGAAGCGATGCTCAATTACCTGGGCCGGATGGGCTGGTCGATGCCGGACGAGCGCGAGAAGTTCTCGCTGCAGGAAATGGTCGATAACTTCGACCTCAAGCGCGTCTCCCTTGGCGGGCCGATTTTCGACATCGAGAAACTGTCCTGGCTCAACGGCCAGTGGCTGCGTGACCTGCCGGTGGAAGAGTTCGCTGCGCGCGTGCAGAAGTGGGCATTCAATGCCGAATACATGATGAAGATCGCGCCGCACGTGCAGGGCCGCGTCGAGACATTCAGCCAGGTTGCACCGCTGGCCGGATTCTTCTTTGCCGGTGGCGTGAATCCGGACGCCAGGCTGTTCGAATCGAAGAAGCTCTCGGGCGATCAGGTTCGCCAGTTGATGCAGTTGATCCTGTGGAAGCTCGAAAGCCTGCGCCAGTGGGAGAAGGACAGCATCACCGCGACCATTCAGGCAGTGGTCGAATCCCTGGAGTTGAAGCTGCGTGATGCCATGCCGCTGATGTTCGCCGCGATCACCGGCCAGGCCAGCTCGGTGTCGGTGCTCGATGCGATGGAAATCCTCGGGCCGGACCTGACCCGATTCCGCCTGCGCCAGGCGATCGATCTGCTGGGTGGCGTGTCGAAGAAAGAAAACAAGGAGTGGGAAAAGCTGTTGGGCGCTATCGCCTGATTCCCACTGTAGGAGCTGCCGCAGGCTGCGATCTTTTGATCTTGCTTCTAAAAGCCAACGTCAAAAGATCGCAGCCTTCGGCAGCTCCTACGGGTCTGCGTTCCTCGCAAACAGCCCGTTGTTTCGGGGGGAGGGCGGTAAGTGATTGTTATGTCGGCAAAAAATTTTATTTTTTTTGCAAAATAAGTTTGACAGGCTTTCGATACGCCCTTAAGATTCGCCCCGTCCTCAGCGATGAAGCCAACGGCAACATCAACGATGAGGGGCTATAGCTCAGCTGGGAGAGCGCTTGCATGGCATGCAAGAGGTCGACGGTTCGATCCCGTCTAGCTCCACCAATTTACACTTCGAGGTCTGGCCACACCGGCCTCGAAGCGATCAACACTCAGCGTTGATCAGTTGTATAGAAGGGTTTGCGTCCCCTTCGTCTAGTGGCCTAGGACACCGCCCTTTCACGGCGGTAACAGGGGTTCGAGTCCCCTAGGGGACGCCAGTTTTACAGAAGCGATGTTGCAAGATGTCGCTCCGCCGCGAGGCGAAAAATCCGGGGCTATAGCTCAGCTGGGAGAGCGCCTGCATGGCATGCAGGAGGTCAGCGGTTCGATCCCGCTTAGCTCCACCAATTTTACAGTTCAAGGTCTGGCCACACCGGCCTTGAATCGATCAGTTCTCAGCGCTGATCATTGTATAGAAGGGTTTGCGTCCCCTTCGTCTAGTGGCCTAGGACACCGCCCTTTCACGGCGGTAACAGGGGTTCGAGTCCCCTAGGGGACGCCACGATTACCCGCTCTGCGGGATTTTATAAGGGTCATTCAATTATTGAATGGCCCTTTTGTTTGTCTGGCGTTTGGCCAAATCTCCCTCTTTCTCCCAAACTGTTCTTCAGACCAGCGGTCACATCCACGACTTGCAGAAAATTATTATGAGAATAATATTCTAGTCGTAATATTCGGAGGCAACGATGAACGATAAAAAAGCTCAAACCCGCGAACGCATTCTCAAGGCAGCCAGCGCCGCGCTGATCCAGCGTGGTCCGGCCGAGCCAAGCGTTGGCGAAGTGATGGGCGCGGCCGGCCTGACCGTCGGCGGCTTTTATGCGCACTTCGAAAGCAAGGACGCGATGATGCTGGAAGCGTTCAAGCAGTTGCTGGGTCACCGCCGTGACCTGATTGCCGACATGGATGCCGAGTTGACCGGTGAAGAGCGTCGCGCGTTGGTTGCAGCGTTTTATCTGTCACGCAAACACCGCGATTCCAGCGAGTCTGCGTGCCCGATCCCGGCCTCGATCGGTGAGCTCGGACGCCTGCCCGAGGCGTTTCGAATTGCACTGAATGAACACATGGAGCTGATGGTCGCGCAATTGGCGGCCAGTCCTGAAGACACCGACAAAGCCCTGGCTGATCTGGCCTTGATGGTGGGCGGCCTGGCGCTGGCACGGGCGCTGGGACCCGGTGATTTATCCGATCGTTTGCTGCGCGCGGCCAAGTCGGCGGTGCGTTGACCTGAAGGCTGCGGCCTGGGGAGAATGCGATGAGCACGTTGAAGTGGGTTCGTGGCGTTAATGGCACCTTGGGTTGGTTCGCCCCGAAGCTGGTGGCGAGCAAAATGCGATTGGCATTCATGACGCCGCGCGATTTTCCACCGCGTGATTGGGAATTGCCGCTGCTGGCCAAATCCGAACGAATCACTTTGCGTTTCGGCCTTTCAGCGTTGCGCTGGGGGCAAGGCCCGGCAGTGCTTTTGATGCACGGCTGGGAAGGTCGGCCCACACAGTTTGCCAGCCTGATCACGGCGCTGGTCGATGCCGGGTATTCGGTTGTCGCTTTGGACGGCCCGGCGCACGGTCGCTCGCCCGGGCGCGAGGCGAATGTCGTGCTGTTCGCCCGAGCCCTGCTGGAAGCGGCCGCCGAATTGCCGCCGCTGCAAGCAGTTATCGGCCACTCCATGGGCGGCGCCAGTGCCATGCTTGCCGTGCAAATGGGCCTGCGCACCGAAACCCTGGTCAGCATTGCCGCCCCGGCGCGGATTCTCGGGGTATTGCGCGGTTTCGCCCGCTATGTGGGGTTGCCCCCGAAAGCCCGCTCGGCGTTCATCCGCCAGGTCGAGTCTGACGTCGGCATGCGCGCGGCGATGCTGGATGTCGCGCACTACCAGCTCGACATGCCTGGCCTGATCGTGCACGCCGAGGACGACACCCATGTCCCGGTCAAGGAATCACAACTGATCCACGAAGCCTGGTTCGACAGTCGTCTGCTGCGTTTGCAGGAAGGCGGTCATCAGCGGGTGCTGGCTGACCCGCGGGTGATTGATGGCGTGTTATCACTGCTGGCCGGTCGCAGCCTGCAATCGCGCCAATCGGCTTGAGCATCCGTTACACTGCCCCGGTCGAATCAATCTGACCGGGGAGTGGGGCATGGGCTGGGATCGGGCAACGCCGTTTATCATTGATCTGCAAGTGGGCGCCGAAGACATCGACGGGCTGGGGCACGCCAATAACGCGGTGTACGTGACCTGGCTCGAACGTTGTGCCTGGCGCCACTCCCAGCGCCTCGGCCTGGATCTGGTCGAATACCGTCGGCTGGACCGGGCGATGGCGGTGGTGCGCCACGAAATCGATTACCTGGCGGCCGCCTATGAAGGCGATGAGCTGCAACTGGCGACCTGGATCGTCGATTGGGACCAGCGCCTGAAAATGACCCGGCATTTCCAATTGAAACGCCCCAGCGATAATTCGACCTTGCTGCGCGCGCAAACCACGTTCGTTTGCATCGAGCTGTCCACCGGCAAGCCCAAGCGCATGCCTGCCGAGTTCATCGAAGGCTACGGCCCGGCGCTGCAAGCCCCCGTCTGACCCCCCCTGTAGGAGCGAGCATGCTCGCGATGGTCGTCAACGATTACGCTGGGAACCTGACACCCCGCAGCGCTCTCAGGTTCATCGCGAGCAGGCTCGCTCCTACAGGGTTCTGCGATTTCTCGCGATATCCAGTAAACTGCCGCACGTTCTTCGTTGAGTGTGTTTTTCATGCAAATTGCCTTGGCGCCCATGGAGGGGTTGGTCGACGATATCCTGCGCGACGTGCTGACCCGAGTGGGCGGTATCGATTGGTGCGTGACCGAGTTCATTCGGGTCAACGATCAACTGCTCACGCCTGCTTATTTCCATAAATTCGGCCCGGAACTGCTGAACGGCGCCCGGACTGCTTCTGGCGTGCCGCTGCGCGTGCAGTTGCTAGGTTCGGACCCTGTGTGCCTGGCGGAAAACGCCGCGCTGGCGTGCGAGCTGGGTTCCGAGGTGATCGACCTCAACTTCGGCTGCCCGGCCAAGACGGTCAACAAGTCCCGGGGCGGCGCTGTGCTGCTCAAGGAGCCTGAGCTGCTCAATCAGATCGTCGAGCATGTCCGTCGCGCCGTTCCGGCGCACATTCCGGTAACGGCCAAGATGCGCCTGGGCTTCGATAGTCCGGACGGTGCGCTGGTGTGCGCCACGGCCCTGGCTGAAGGCGGCGCCGAGCATATCGTGGTCCACGCCCGGACCAAGACCGACGGCTACAAGCCACCTGCCCATTGGGAGTGGATCCCGCGGGTACAGGACGTGGTCAAGGTGCCGGTGTTCGCCAACGGTGATATCTGGAGCGTCGAAGACTGGCGCCGTTGCCGCGAAATCAGCGGCGTGGAAGACATCATGCTCGGTCGCGGCCTGGTTTCGCGCCCCGATCTGGCCCGGCAAATCGCGGCGGCGAAGGCCGGTGAAGAGGTCGTTGAAATGACCTGGGCCGAGTTGCTGCCGTTGATCCAGGATTTCTGGCTGCAAGCCAAGGCGCAGATGACTGCGCGCCAATCGCCGGGCCGCTTGAAGCAGTGGCTGGCAATGTTGACCCGCAATTATCCCGAGGCGGTCGAGTTGTTCAGCGTCCTGCGCCGTGAAACCGAGCTGGACCAAGTCTCGCGTTTGTTGGGGTTGCAGGTGGCTGAAGCGGCCTGAAAAAAGTTAAAAAAATCTGAAAAAAATCTCTTGAAAAGCAAACAGCGGTCCCTATCTAAGGATTACGCGATGCCGAATTCGGGTCGCGGAGACAAAAAAACTTGCTGATCTGTTTTCAGGAGATTTGAATCATGAGTACTGCATTTTCCATGGCACCACTGTTCCGTTCCTCGGTTGGCTTCGACCGTTTCAATGACCTGTTCGAAACCGCCCTGCGCAACGAGCCAGGCAGCACCTACCCACCTTATAACGTGGAAAAGCACGGCGACGACCAATACCGCATCGTCGTAGCGGCCGCCGGCTTCCAGGAAGAAGACCTGGAGCTGCAAGTGGAAAAAGGTGTGCTGACCATCAGTGGGGGCGGCAAACGTGAAGTGAACGAGGGCGTCACTTACCTGTACCAGGGTATCGCACAGCGGGCCTTCAAACTGTCCTTCCGCCTGGCGGACCATATCCAGATCAAGGCCGCCGACCTGAGCAACGGTTTGTTGAGTATCGACCTGTTGCGGGTGATTCCCGAAGAAGACAAAGCCAAGCGCATCCCGATCAACGGGACACAAAAACCGGCTCTGCAGCATTGAGTCGGACCGGGCAGGGTTGTCTGAGGACGACTTGACCGGCTGAAACAAAAGACCCCGACTTGTCGGGGTCTTTTTTTTCGGGCCGATTCCTGCGCTCAGGTCCACCCATACCGAACGAGATGAAAGAAAATCGGCGCGGCAAAACACACTGAATCCAGGCGATCGAGCATGCCACCATGACCTTCGATCATATGCCCCCAGTCCTTCACGCCACGGTCGCGCTTGATCGCCGACATCACGATGCCGCCGGCGAATCCCAGCAGGTTGATCAGCAGGGCGATGAGCAGCGACTGCCAGGCAGTGAACGGCGTGATCCACCACAAGGCGCAGCCGATCAGTGAGGCCAGCAGGATGCCGCCGACAAAACCTTCCACGGTCTTGGACGGCGACAGGTTCGGCGCAATCTTGCGTTTGCCGAACAATTTGCCGCACACGTACTGCAGCACATCCGACATCTGCACCACGATCACCAGATAGGCGATCAACAGCAGGTTTCGCCCCTCATAACCGGCGATGTCCAGGGTCAGCAGGGCGGGTACATGGGATACGCAGAACACCGCAATCATCAGGCCCCACTGGACTTTCGAGGCTCGCTCGAGGAAGTGCGTACTGTCGCCGCCCAGGGACGCCAGGATCGGCAGCAGCAGGAATACGTAGACTGGAATGAAGATCGAGAACAGCCCGTACCAGTCGTAGTAAATCAGCAGGTACTGCAGCGGCAGGGCCAGGTAGAAGGCCGCGACCAAAGCCGGATAGTCGCTGCGGCGAGTGGGCGTGAGCGTCATGAATTCGCGCAGGGCGTAGAAGGACACCGTGTAGAACAGCACGATCACTGCGGTGGTGCCGAGCCAAAAGGCGATCCCGATGACCAGTACCATCACCCACCAGGCGTTGATCCGTGCGTTGAGGTTGTCGATCACCGGGTTGGGGCTGCCGTGGCTGCGGCGCTTTAGCACGAAACCAATTGCCGAGGCCAGCAATAGAAACGCGCCAATCGCGCCAAACAACATCAAGGTCTGTCTATCCATGTCAGGCATGCTCTCCGGCCAGGCTCAGTAGCGCTTCGCGACTGCGTTCGAGAAAGTGCGTCTTGCTTTCATCTTCGTCCAGGGTCAACGCGGCGCCAAAGCTGATGGTGCATAAAAGCGGCAGCGGCAGGACCCGCCCCTTGGGCATGACGCGGTTGAGGTTGGCGATCCACACCGGGATCAACTGCGCCTGGGGATATTGCATTGCCAGGTGGTAAAGCCCGCTCTTGAACGGCAATAAACCCTCATCGGGGTTACGCGTGCCTTCGGGAAAAATGATCAGCGAGTCGCCGTTTTCCAGGGCATCGAGCATCGGTTGCAAGGGATTGTCGGCGGGTTCCTTGCGTTCACGGTCAACCAGTACGCCGTTGAACACCTGGTTGATGATGTAGCGCCGCAACGGGCTTTTCAGCCAGTAGTCCGAGCCTGCCACGGGCCGGGTGATGGTGCGCAGGGTCGGCGGCAGCGAGGCCCACAGCAGGACGAAATCGCCATGGCTGCTGTGGTTGGCAAAGTAGATACGCTGTACAGGTTCCGGTGCGCAGCCGAGCCACAGGCTGCGCGCGCCGGTCAGTATGCGCGCGGCCGAGGTGATGAGGGTGGCAACCACGGGTTCGAGCATGGGAACTCCTTATCCGGCAAAGTTCAGCCAAGGGTCGGCCAGAATGAAAAACAGGGTCAACAGCACCTGTGCCGCCACCAGCAGCGCCTGGTTGCGCAACAGCTTCAGGGCGCCGGTGATACGTTCGCTCCAGGGGCGCCCGCCATGCTCGGCGGGCTGCAGATTCAGCGTTGTCAGGGCTTGATCCAGGGACAGGGTGTGCTCCGGAAGGTTTTCAGCTCGCTCGGCAAGGCGTTGGAACAGATCGGCATCGAATGCCACCCGCAGCGCCCAGTATTTTTGCCCCAGGCCGAGCAACAGCAGCCCACCGCTGCAGGTCGCGCTCCAGAACCCCTGGCCGTCCAGGAGGGACTGGCTCAGGCCGAACAAGGCGCCCAACAAGGTAAGCCCGTTGGACAGTCGATCCAGCATGTCGCCACGACGCAACAGACTGGCTGTCACCTGTAATTGCATATCAATGGACACCGCGTGCCTCCATGTGGGTCGCCAGCGGCTCTAGCGCCTCTCGGTGAAAGGACCCCAGGACAATTCCCGGGCGCGCGCGCTGGATCAACAAAAAGGCTTCGGCGACACTACTGGCCCTCCCGGTGTGCAACAGCCAGGCGGCTACGGCCGTGGCGCTGCGCGAATAGCCCAAGGCGCAACAGACCAGGAGCGGTCCGTGCTGGCGCAGGCTTTCGATGGCCAGTGCGGCTTCCCGGCATTGCGCGGTGGTGGGGGCGGTCAAATCCAGGACAGGCAGTGTGCGGTAGGCGACAGTCCCCGGATCAAGCGACAGCTCGGCGCACAGATCGAACACTGCGGTAAAGGTGCTGCCCTTGAGTTCCCGACGGGTCGGTATGCGCCCGAGCCAGACGTCATCGAGCACTTGGTCGGGCTGCGGATTGTTGCGGGTCCACAGGCGCGAGTTGAGCCAGGCGGCAGCCACGTAGGGCGTCAGCAACCAGCGCGCGGCGGGGGACAGGCGTCCATCGGCACGCTTTTGAAAACCTCCTGCGTCGAGTACGGCGTAATTGAGCGATACCAACAGCAAGGCCATCGCCGGCCAAGCCAGCCACAGCCAGGCTCCCCCTAAGTAGAAGGCCGGGGCGGCGAACACGGCAGCTCCCGACAGGTAATACAACGCCAGTCTCCAGCGTTTTTTTACGGCCGCCAGCCGGGCACCGTGCAGAGGCCCTGGTCCCTCCAGCGGCCATAGCCAGACACACAGCCAGCCCAGCAGCGCTCCGCTTGGCAGATCAATGAAGTGGTGCTGGTAAGTGGTCAGCACCGAGAGCCCGATCAGGGTAAACCAGACATGCATCAATCCGCGCCACAGGCCCTGCAAGTGCTTGTGATAGCAGGTCCACAGGATGACCAACAGCGCAATGTGCAGCGATGGCGCCTGATTGAACGGCTTGTCGAAACCGGCCAGTACGTCGAACAGCCAACCAAATACACCGTCCAGTTCCGGTCGGGCGAAGGTGAAGCGCAACGGCCAGATCAGAAAGCAACTGACCGCAATGAGTTGCGCGGTCAACAGGCGCAAGGCGTGCCGCTTGAGTTCTTCGCGACTGTTGGGCAACAACAGGGACAACCCGTACAGCAAGTCGATAGACCAGTACGGGACGATGCTCCAGGCCCAGAACGGCATGTGGTTTTCCCAGCCGAACACCAGGCTGCCAACATCGTCGCGCTGGGTGGTGAACCAGGTGGCGAAACCGTAGGTGCCGAAGAACAACGGCGCCAGGAGCAGCAGCCAGAGCACCGCAGGTTTGAGCAGACCAGGCTCGCGTGCCGTCGTTGCACTGCGCAGCATCAAGACACCCGTTGCGCGAGAGCCACGCTGAAAATACCCCATTCGTCGACGCGCATGCCGACCTTGCGAAAGCCGGCCACCTCCACCAGTTGGTCCATTTCCGCCTGGGTGCGTCGGCGCATGACCCAGGCCTGGCCTTCACGGTGGCTGGTCAAGGCTCGGGCGATCAGTTCCAGTTGCGGGTGCCAGGGTTGGCCGGTGTAGACCAGGTATCCGCCAGGTTCCACCGCGTCCGCCAGGCCCGCCAGGGAAGCACTGACCATCTGATTGTCGGCGAACAGCTCGTACAGTCCGGAGACCACCGCCAGGCTAGGTTTGGGATCCAGCGCGGCCAGGTCGGCACGGTCGAAGGCGTCGCCCTTGACGAACCGAGCGATCCCTTCCAGGCCTTTTTCGCGGATCAACGCGCTTCCGTCACGCACGTTGATGTCGCTGTAGTCGCGCAACAGGACCGATTCGGGAAGCGGGCTGACGCCCTGCAAGGCTTCGAGAATGTAGCGTCCGTGTCCGGCGGCGATGTCGACGATGCGCACTTCGCGGCCCTGGTCGCGTAATTGCTGCATCGCCAGGCGCAGCAGTTCTTCGACGTGCAGCTTGCGTTGGCGAATGCCGCGCCAGCCGATGGAGTCGAGGTAGTTGCGGTCGATCATGCGGCCGACAGCCGACGTGCCCGTGGGGGTGTTGCGATAGACGTAGTCCAGTGTGCTGCCGGAGTCGAAACCGGTGTCGAAGCCTAGCTTGATCCCGGACGACAATTGGCTGCCCAGGCGCATGCTGGCGCGGGTCATGCGCCAATACAGATCGCGCAGGGAGTTGCGCGGCAGCGGTGCGGCCAATGATTCGGATTCGGCGCAAGTCAGGCCCAGTCGATCGGCGGCCAGCAAGCCAGGGCGTTCAATGGGTTGCGAGAAGTTCTGCAGGATGAAGCGTCGTGCGCTGGCGACGGCGTGTCCACGGTTCTTTTCACCCAAGGTGTCGTGGAAGAACCCCGGCAGCACATGTTTTTCCTTGTGCAGAGTGCCCAGGCGCTCGAAAAACTGTTCCTGGGGTTGGCGATGCACGACGAAGTCGGCCCCGGAGATCAACAACTGAGTGGGTATCATTATGGCCTGGGCATCGGCCACCACGCGATCGGCGGCCTCGTACAGGCCGAGCAGGACATTCACTGAAATGGCCTTGGTGATCAGCGGGTCGTTGTCGTAGCTGGCGACGCGCTGCGGGTCATGGCTGAGAAAGCGCGCCTTGACGTAGCTGTTGACGAAAAAGTTACCGCGCCACCGGCGCATCAGTGCCAAGCCCTGGCGGGCGAAGGGCACATAGAGCTTGACCTTGAACGCCGGAGACGCCAGCACCAGCGCCCGTATGCGCGGCGCGTAATCGTGGGCCCAAGTGGCGACGATCACGGCGCCGACGCTCTGGGCGATCACCGCGAGGTTTTCCTCAAAGATCTGGTAGGACGCGCTCAGGTGCTCGCAGAAGGTCTGCACGTCCCGCACGCTGGTGGTAAAGCTGGGGCTGTCGCCCCGAGCGCCCGGTGAAAGGCCATGGCCCCGGGCATCCCAGGCGAAAAAATCGAAGCCGGGCAGGTCCAGTTCATCCACCAGGTGGGCAATACGCCCGGAATGCTCGTGGCCGCGGTGGAACAGCAGTACGGCCTTGCGTGGGGTTCCCGGTTCTGGGGTGCCGGGCCAGTGGCGGTAAAACAATTGCACACCGTCGTGGGTGGTGAAGGTCTGTTCCTGTGCTTCGCGCATTGCCATTTCCTTAGGCTGAAGAGCTGTCGATTTGTGCTTCCCTGAGTCCCTGGCGGACCCGGTTGACCAAGGTAAAAGCCAGCAGCATCGCGATGATCGCGAACACCGCGTTGATCCAGAATGGGCTGATCCAGCCCGGTACGATGCCGGCGGCCACGACCCCCAGCACGAAAGCCCGGTCACTTTTGCCCATGGGCCCGTCATAGCGCCGCGAAGCACCAACCATCGGCCCCAGCACGCCGCTGTACTCGCTGAACAAGGCGAGCAAGGTCACCAGCAGCACCAGCCACAGGCTGACGCCGGGCAGCAGGGCAAAGGGCAGGATCAAGGCGCAGTCGGCGGTGATATCGCACAACTCGTTGAGATAGGCCCCCAAGTGCGACTGCTGGCCGAACTCTCGAGCCAGCATGCCGTCGATGGCGTTGAGCGCCATGCGCACCAGCATCCAGATCGGCACCAGCACGAATATCCAGGGGTGATGCACGAAACCGGCGATCAGCACGCCCACCAGGATTGAGCCGATGCCGGCGATCAAAGTGATCTGGTTGGCGGTGGTGCCCTTGGCGAACAAGCGCCGGACCAGGGGGCGCAGGAGATTTTGGAATGCGGGTTTGATCTGGTAGATGCTGGGCACGTTGGTGAGGTCTCGGGAGAGGCGGTTTGGTTACTGAGTGTAGATGGCATCCGGGGATGGATTTGGCGACAGTGCCTGGAATGCTGAAAGCGTGATTTGTCGCGATAAAGGCCAATCAGGGATTCGTCCAAGGCGTGGCCAGTGACAGCTTGATGAGGTAGCGCTCTTCGGTGGGGTGCCTGTAATCCTTGAAGCGATTGACCACTAGCATCACTTGGTACTGGGTGCCCGCGTGCCAGTAGGATTTTCCACCTTTGTTTACATCACGCAGTTGAGCACGCCATTGCGGGGTGTCGGCGAACGAGGGGAAGTCCTTGACCCGGATGGGTGTCCAGCCAGCATTGCGCCATTGCTCCTGCAGATCCAGCACGACCTTGAGGGTATCGTCGAGTAGCAGGGGTTCGATTTGCGGGGACATATTGACACCGTTGATTGACTCGTCACGGTTGAACGTAACCGTGAAGTAGCGAGCCAGCGGAGTTATGAACCCATATTGAGGATCGATGAAACGAAGGCGGGCATCCGACTTAGGCAAACGACCCCAAAAATGGCCAGGAATAGCTGGATCAATGGTTGCACTGGATCGACGGCGCATATCCTCCCAAGGCTCGCCAATCAATAGGGCGATTTCGGGCTCTTCCGACAGGACCTCAATCGACGCAAGCGTCAGGAGGGCCGCGACGGCCAGCGCCAACACGCCGCGTCGCCAGCCTATACGTTGCAGCAGGCTCATCGCACGCCACCACCCAGGGCAATATCCCGAATCGAATGCTCAAGCAGCTTGCGCTGGTCGCTGTGCAGCAGATCGTCAAACTGCTTCGCGGCCCTCAGCACGAAGGGCATACGCTGATTGATATCGGCCAGGTTGGCATTGAGGTTGTTGCTGAAACCAATGGTGCGTCCGTCGTCCACGCGGCGGCACTGACTGGCGAGGGACAGCTCGACGGCTTCGGCGGCGCCGGACGGGATACCGATGACGTAGGAAAAATGGTTACTGCGCAACAGTGAGTTGAGCCGCCAGTCGCTGTACATCGCCGGTTGCAGAATATTCCGTTGCTCGTGCCAGGCTAGATGCTCAACGCTTTCGGCGATATAACCGGCCTCAATCGCCTCGAAGGCCAGGAGAATTTCCTTGTGGTCAATCCCGAATTCCAGCGTTTCCTGTCCGACCGGCCACAGCACCGGATGTTGGCCATTCCCATAAATGTTGCTACGTGATTCCAGGCAATCCCTCAGCGCTTCCAATCCCCGCTCCTGGTAGAACACATGCAACGGATAGACATCCAGGAACAGCGTGGTATTACCCATCGCCAGCATCTCGTACACAAACCGGTACATCCGTTGCGAGTATGACAAGGGAAGGTCGGCACCCCATTGGGTGAAGCCCCACACCGGGTTGTCCCGGTTGGCCTCTTCGTACTCGCGTTGACGCTGCTCAAACGCCCGAATGGTCGCGCGCTTTTACCGCTCACTGGGGCTGAGCAAACCTCTCAATCCTTGTCTGGCACTGTCCCTCAGTTGCTGTATCGTTTCCTCTTCCGTCTGAATTTTCTCGATCGTGTCAGCCGCGTGCAGCAAGCCACAGCCCACCTGCTTGGAGGCGAAGGCTGCCAACCCGGCCCACTGGAATCGCGGATCGTGGCGCCACAGCTGGGCGTAGGCCGCATTGATCGCCTTGTTGCGCGCCTTCGGGTCGGCGATCAACTTGCCGCCGGGTGCCACGACGTTTTCGACCCTTTGCTGGTAGCCGCGCCACAGGTTTTCACAAATCGTCCCTGGCCGTTCGCTGAGCGTCGGTGTGGGCGCCCGCGCTGAAGTGGAAGTGGATTGTCGCGGCGCGACCGGGTTGTTGGGAGCAACGGGCGCGGCTTCCTGTTGAGGGGCGCTCCTCAAGGCTTGCGGCGCAGCACCCTGTCTGGATTCATAGGTGGCGGTGGTAAACGAGGGGATAAGCCCGGCCTTGCAGGGACAGCCGCTGCGGCTGTCCAGCGAGCCCGCCACCAGGCCCCCGTGACTGCCAAAGAACGCGATGCCACCCTCGATTTCGTAGGTTTCATCATTTTTGCCACAGGACACCGGGTCCCCTGCGCGAGCATGGGCGAAGCCAAACATCATGACGCGGGTATCGGCGTCCAGCACCTCGCCACCACAGCTGGTCTTGTCACCCTTGCGAATGAAATATCCCTTAGCCATAGCTGCAACTCCTTGTCTGTTGACCATCAAATTGCGCCTGCCTCCGAAGGATTGGAGACAGGGCAAAGTGCAGAGCAAGGGTTCTACACGAAGCTGTCAGGCGTAAATCAGACGTTTCCGGAATGTATGTAGGAAAGGGGGATTGAATCGAAGGTGGGGATTTTTGTAGGAGCGAGCATGCTCGCGATGAACCTGAGAGCGCCACGGGGCGTCAGGTTTCCCGCATCATCGTTGACGACCATCGTCGGAACGCCGCCCGGAGCATGCTCGCTCCTACAACAGGAGCTTTTGCAGTTCCTCCACCGGCAGCGGCCGGCTATGCAGGTACCCCTGATAGAGATGGCAGCCCAGCCCCTGCAGGAATTCCAGCTGTTCCGAGGTCTCCACCCCTTCGGCGATGATTTTCAGCCCGAGGCTGCGGGCCATGGCGACGATGGCGCGGATGATCTCGGCGTCGTTGGGGTCGGTGGTAGCGTCGCGAATGAATGACTGGTCGATTTTCAGGGTGTCGACCGGCAGGCGCTTGAGGTAGGTCAGCGAGGAATAACCGGTGCCGAAATCGTCCATGGCAAAGCTCACGCCGAGCTTTTTCAGGCGCAGCATCTTGTTGATGGTGTCTTCCAGGTTCTGGATGACGATGCCTTCGGTGATTTCCAGTTTCAGCAGCGAACTGGGCAGGCCGTAGGTGGCGAGGCTGTTTTCGATGCGCTCGACGAAGTCATTCTGGCGGAACTGGCGCGGGCTGATGTTGACGCATAGGCTGAATTTCAGCGGGTCCACCCGGCCATCGGCGATCAGTTGCCTGAAGGCCTGGCAGGCTTCGTCGACGATCCAGGTGCCAACTTCCAGGATCAACCCGCTGTCTTCCAGCACCTTGATGAACTCGGTGGGCGACTGCGCGCCGAGCTCCGGATGGTTCCAGCGCACCAGCGCTTCGGCACCGACAATGCGGTTATCCCGGGCGTCCACCTGGGGTTGGTAGTGCACGCGAAACTCGCCGCGCGAAAGCGCCAGGCGCAGGTCGGTTTCCATGCGCAGGCGCTCGCTCGCCGCTTTCTGCATGGTGTTGTGGTACATCTGCGCGGTATTGCGTCCTGAATCCTTGGCGCGATACAGGGCGATATCGGCACGCTTTAGCAGGTCGGTCGGCGTGGACCCATGGTCGGGAATCAACGCAATGCCGATACTCGGTGTCACCTGCAGGCGCTGACCGTCGAGGAACATCGGTTCAGACAGCAGCTCACGAATGGTATCGGCCAGTTCACAGACCTGAGCGCTGACCTCGTTGCGCGAGCCTTCGAGGCCGCTGAGCAGCACCACGAATTCATCGCCGCCCAGGCGCGCGACGGTGTCTTCCATGCGCACGCTGGCTTCCAGGCGTGCGGTGATGATTTTCAGCACCGTATCGCCCACCGGATGACCGAGGGAATCGTTGATGTGCTTGAAGTGGTCGAGGTCGAGGAACATCAAGGCGCCGCGCAGGTTGTGGCGCTTGAGCAGGGCGATCTGCTGGCTCAGGCGATCCATCAGCAGTGCGCGGTTGGGCAGGTTGGTCAGCGGGTCGTGGTAGGCCAGGTGGCGGATCTGCGCCTCGGCATTTTTCAGCAGGCTGACGTCCCGCGCGGTCAATAGTAGGCACGCGGTTTCGTTGAGGGTGATCGGCTCTACCGACACTTCTACCGTCAGCAATTCGCCGCGCTTGTTGCGCCCGAGCATTTCCTGGTGATGTACCCGGCCCTTGATCTGCAGTTCGGCCAGCAACGCCGAGCGTTGTTTTTCTTCAGCCCAGATCCCTACCTGATACACGGTACGGCCGATCACTTCATCGGCGCGGTAGCCGGTCAGGCGGCAAAAGCCGTCGTTGACCTCCAGATAGCGTCCGGTATCGCGTTCGGTGATGGTGATGGCGTCGGGGCTTGAGTGGAAGGCCTTGGCGAACTTCTCTTCGCTGGCCTTGAGCGCCGCTTCCGAGCGTTGCTGTTGGGTGATGTCGCGCAAGGTGGTGACGATGCAGGGCTGTTCGCTGACGCTGATCTGACGGCTGGAAATCACGCAAGTCAGCGACTGCCCATCCTTGTGCTGGACGAGGATTGCCACATTGTTCAGGCCTTGTTCGCGGATCACCTGTTCGATCCGCTGCAGGCTTTTTGCCGAAGCGTCCCACAGGCCGATTTCGTCGGCACTGCGGCCGATCACGTCGGCGGCGCTCCAGCCAAAGGTCTGGGTGAAGCTGGAGTTGATCTCGATGAATTGCCCGGTGTCCTGGCGCGTCACGCAGATCGGGTCCGGGCTGACCTGGAACAGGGTAGCGAATTTCTCTTCGGAAGCTATCAGGCGCTGTTCGCGCTCGACCTGGTCGGTGATGTCGAGCAAGGTGCCGGCCATGCGCAGGGGGACACCGTTTTCATCGCGGTAGAGGCGGGCGCGGCTCTCCAGGTAGCGAGAGCTGCCATCCGGCATTTGCACCCGATAGGTCAGCTGATAGTTGCCGGCGGGGCCTTCGCGCAGGCTGCGGTAGGCATCGCGCATGGTGTCGCGTTCTTCGCCGGGCACGCCTTCGAAAAAGTCGTCGAAGGATTCATGGAATGGAATGGGCTCCATGCCGTGTAACTGGGCGGCGCGCGCCGAGCCATACAGCATGCCGCTGGGGATGTGCCAGTCCCAGGTGCCCAGTTGTGCCGAGTCCAGGGCCAGGTCGAGGCGCTCCTGGCTGTCTTTGAGGGCGTGTTCGGCCGCTTTGCGTTCGGTGGTGTCGAGGAAAGTGCTCAGCAGGTAGGGCTGGCCTTCGAGTTCGACCTTTTGCGCACTGAGGATGCCATCGTGGACCTGCCCGTTGCTGGCGCGAAACTGCACCTCCATATTGGTCAGCTCGCCCTTGGCCTTGGTCGCCTTGACCAGTTGCGCGCGTTGCTCGGGGTGCACCCAGAGGCCCAGTTCCAGCGTGGTGCGGCCGATCGCGTCCTGCACCGGCCAGCCGAACAGGCTTTCGAAATACTGGTTGGCTTCGGTGATCAGGCCGTCTTCCTGGCGCGTCAGCAGGACCATGTTCGGACACAAGTGAAACAGCGTCGCGAAGCGTTTTTCCGAACTGCTCAGCGCCTGTTCGCGCAGACGCTGGTGGGTGATTTCGCGGATCACGCCAATCATTCGGGGACGGCCGAGCTTGTCCGGCAGCAGGCTGCCGCTGATCTCCAGCCAATGCAGGCTGCCGTCGGGCCAGCGAACGCGGTGGTGCATCGCTTGCTCGAGCGGTGCGCCTGCGATCACGGCATGGAAGGCGCGAAGGGTCTTTGCCCGATCTTCGGCAGGCAACAAGTCGAGGTATTCCAGGTCGGCCGGCAACGGTTGCCGGGGGTCGAAGCCAAACAGCGCCTGCGTGCCCCGGGACCAACTGATCTGCCCACGCTCGATATCCCAATACCACGCGCCCAGCCGCGCGCCATTGAGCGCGGCCAGCAATTGCGAGGCACTTTCCCAGCTTTGTTCGGAGCTTTTCGGGTCAAGCGCCTGGATGCGCGGCATCGGCGGAATACGGTCAACAGATTTCGGCATTGGCAAGCCTTGAGCTGAATTGGGTCTCGGGTACAGAAATTCGGGCTCTATAGGAGTAGCACAAGTTAGCCTTGAGTCCCTGGCAGATCGATCTGGGCATCTAGTAAGGCCATGAAGGCCCGCGCTGCATTCGATAGCGTCCTTTCTGTGTGCAGGATATAGCCTAGCTGGCGAGTCAGTTGTATGCCCGGTAAAGGTATTCGCGCAACCTGGTCGTCGAGCATGGTGCGTGGCAAGACACTCCAGGCCAGGCCGATCGACACCATCATCTTGATGGTTTCGAGGTAATTGGTACTCATGGCGATGTTCGGCGTCAGGCCTTGGGCCTCGAACAGGCGTTGGACAATGTGATGGGTGAACGTGTTGCCGCCGGGGAACACCGCCGGGTGTCGGGCGATGTCCGCGAGGCTGACCTTGCCGTTGCCGAGCAACGAATGCTCCGGGGCGACCACAAAGTCCAGCGGGTCGTCCCACACCGGTGTGGCCTTGACCAAGGCATGGGGCTCCGGCGCCAGGGTGATGACCGCCAGTTCAGCCCGACCATGGAGGATTTCTTCGTAGGCCACTTCCGAATCGAGAAACTGGATATCCAGCGCCACCTCGGGATAACGCCGAGTGAACTCTCTCAATAAAGGCGGCAAACGGTGCAGGCCGATATGGTGACTGGTGGCCAAGGTCAGACGACCGGTCACCTCCCCGGTGAGGTTGGTCAGGGCGCGGCGCGTATCATCAAGGACATTCAGGATCTGATAGGCCCGGGGCAGCAGGGCGCGGCCGGCCTCGGTCAGGCCGACTTCGCGGCCCAGCCGATCGAACAGGCGCACCTTCAATTGCTGCTCCAGGCCAGCGATGCGCTTGCTGATCGCCGGTTGGGTCAGATGCAGTCGCTCGCCGGCGCCGGAGAAGCTTCCGGTCTCGGCGATGGCAATAAAGGCATTGAGATTGGCGAGGTCCATTGCTGTATTCCAGTTGGTTATCCAAAGCATAAAAAATATGAATTTGAGTTATTTAATCTAACCCCATAGGATCAGCCTCACAAGCCAAAGGGTTATTGAACCACTCAAGACCCAGGGCATAGAAACAAGCTGATGAGGAAACCGTCTGATGGCCGGCAAAACGCTCTACGACAAGCTCTGGGATTCGCATTTGGTCAAACAGCGCGACGATGGCTCGGCGCTGATCTATATCGATCGTCACATCATCCACGAAGTGACTTCGCCGCAAGCTTTCGAAGGGCTGCGACTGGCCGGGCGCAAGCCATGGCGCATCGATGCCAACATCGCGACCCCGGACCACAACGTACCGACCACCCCGGAGCGCAAGGGCGGCATCGCAGCCATTGCCGACCAGGTCTCGCGTTTGCAGGTCCAGACCCTCGACGATAACTGCGATGAATACGGCATCGTCGAATTCAAGATGAATGACGTCCGCCAAGGCATCGTCCACGTCATCGGCCCGGAGCAGGGCGCTACTTTGCCGGGCATGACCGTGGTCTGCGGCGACTCCCATACCTCGACCCACGGCGCGTTCGGTGCCCTGGCCCATGGTATCGGCACTTCCGAGGTCGAGCACGTGCTCGCCACCCAGTGCCTGGTCGCCAAGAAAATGAAGAACATGCTGGTTCGCGTCGAAGGCCAATTGCCGTTTGGCGTGACTGCCAAGGACATCGTGCTCGCCGTGATTGGCAAGATCGGTACCGCCGGTGGTAACGGCCACGCCATCGAATTCGCCGGCAGCGCGATTCGCGACCTGTCCGTTGAAGGCCGCATGACCATCTGCAACATGTCCATCGAGGCCGGTGCTCGCGTTGGCCTGGTAGCCGCCGATGAAAAAACCGTGGCTTACGTGAAGGGCCGTCCATTCGCCCCGAAAGGCGCGGAATGGGATTTGGCCGTCGAAGCCTGGAAAGACCTGGTATCCGATGCCGACGCGGTGTTCGACACGGTTGTCGAACTCGACGCGACCCAGATCAAGCCGCAAGTCAGCTGGGGCACTTCGCCCGAGATGGTCCTGGCGGTCGACCAGCACGTTCCGGACCCTGCGAAGGAAATGGACCTGGTCAAGCGCGGTTCCATCGAGCGCGCCCTGAAGTACATGGGTTTGACCGCCAATCAGGCGATCACCGACATTCAGTTGGACCGTGTGTTCATCGGCTCCTGCACCAACTCGCGGATCGAAGACCTGCGCGCAGCGGCGGTGATCGCCAAGGGCCGCAAGGTGGCCTCCACCATCAAGCAGGCCATCGTGGTGCCGGGTTCGGGCCTGGTGAAAGCACAGGCCGAATCGGAAGGCCTGGACAAGATTTTCCTCGAAGCCGGTTTCGAATGGCGCGAGCCGGGTTGCTCGATGTGCCTGGCGATGAACCCGGACCGCTTGGAGTCTGGCGAGCATTGCGCTTCCACGTCGAACCGCAACTTCGAAGGCCGCCAGGGTGCCGGTGGTCGTACCCACCTCGTGAGCCCGGCCATGGCCGCCGCCGCCGCGGTGAACGGTCGTTTCGTCGACGTCCGTGAATTGATCTAAAGGAGCGCAGCATGAAAGCTTTTACCCAGCACACTGGACTTGTCGCGCCTCTGGATCGTGCCAACGTCGACACCGACCAGATCATCCCGAAACAATTCTTGAAGTCGATCAAGCGCACCGGTTTCGGTCCGAACCTGTTCGACGAATGGCGTTACCTGGACGTGGGTCAGCCCTATCAGGACAACTCCAAGCGCCCATTAAACAAGGACTTCGTCCTCAACGCCGAGCGTTACCAAGGCGCCAGCGTGCTGCTGGCCCGCGAGAACTTTGGCTGCGGCTCCAGCCGCGAGCACGCGCCATGGGCGCTGGAAGAGTACGGTTTCCGCAGCATCATCGCGCCGAGCTATGCCGACATTTTCTTCAACAACAGCTTCAAGAACGGCTTGCTGCCGATCATCTTGAGCGACGCTGAAGTCGACGAGCTGTTCCAGCAGGTCGAGGCCAATCCGGGCTACCAGCTGCAGATCGACCTGCAGGCCCAGACTGTGACCCGCCCGGACGGCAAAGTGCTGAGCTTTGAAATCGACGCGTTCCGCAAGCACTGCCTGCTCAATGGCCTGGACGATATCGGTTTGACCTTGCAAGACGGTGATGCGATCGCGGCGTTCGAGGCCAAGCACCGGGCGAGCCAGCCGTGGTTGTTTCGCGACGCTTGATTTTGCGTAGGACGTGATGACGCCTTCGCGAGCAGGCTCGCTCCCACATTTGAAATGCATTCCACTGTGGGAGCGAGCCTGCTCGCGAAGAGGCCCGAACAAACACCACAAGACTCAACCCCAAAAAGGAAGTCCCCCATGACCAGCACCGCCCAGCACAGCCAGGTAGTCCAAAAGCAATTCGGTGAACAGGCCGCGGCCTACCTGAGCAGCGCCGTACACGCTCAAGGCACCGAATTTGCGCTGCTACAGGCCGAACTGGCGGGACAGGGCGAGGCGCGGGTCCTGGACCTGGGGTGCGGCGCCGGTCACGTGAGTTTTCAGGTGGCCTCGCTGGTCAAGGAAGTGGTGGCCTACGACCTGTCGCAGCAAATGCTCGACGTGGTCGCCGCCGCAGCCATTGATCGGGGCCTGAGCAATATTTCCACGATCAACGGCGCCGCCGAGCGCCTGCCGTTCGCCGATGGCGAGTTCGATTTCGTTTTCAGCCGCTATTCGGCGCACCATTGGAGCGATCTCGGCCTGGCCTTGCGGGAAGTGCGCCGGGTGCTGAAACCGGGTGGCGTAGCGGCTTTCATCGACGTGTTGTCACCAGGCAGCCCATTGTTCGACACTTACCTGCAAAGCGTCGAAGTGCTGCGCGACACCAGCCATGTGCGCGACTATAGCGCCGGTGAGTGGTTGCGCCAGGTCAGTGAGGCGGGGCTGCATACCCGCAGCACTAGCCGCCAGCGGCTGCGCCTGGAATACAGCTCCTGGGTCGAGCGCATGCGCACGCCAGAGGTGATGCGCGCGGCGATCCGCGAGTTGCAGCAGTCGATGGGTAACGAGGTGCGCGAATATTTTGAGATTGAAGCCGATGGATCGTTCAGTACCGATGTGCTGGTGCTGATGGCTGAAAGATAAGCGACTAACAGACTTTTTCCGGGAGCGCCCGAGGGCGCACCGACTGATGACATGAGGAACGCATGAGCAAGCAGATTCTGATTCTCCCAGGTGACGGTATTGGCCCGGAAATCATGGCCGAAGCGGTCAAGGTGCTGGAACTGGCCAACGACAAGTACGCCCTGGGCTTCGAGCTGAGTCACGACGTGATCGGTGGCGCGGCCATCGACAAGCACGGCGTACCTTTGGCCGATGAAACCCTGGAGCGTGCCCGCGCGGCGGACGCCGTACTGTTGGGCGCGGTGGGCGGCCCGAAATGGGACACCATCGAGCGTGATATCCGTCCTGAACGCGGCCTGCTGAAAATTCGTGCGCAACTGGGCTTGTTCGGCAACCTGCGTCCGGCGATCCTGTACCCGCAACTGGCCGAGGCTTCCAGCCTGAAACCGGAAATCGTTGCCGGCCTGGACATCCTGATCGTTCGCGAGCTGACCGGCGGTATCTACTTCGGCGCGCCACGTGGCACCCGGACCCTGGAAAACGGCGAGCGTCAGTCCTACGACACCCTGCCATACAGCGAAAGCGAAATCCGCCGCATCGCCCGTGTCGGTTTCGACATGGCCATGGTCCGCGGCAAGAAGCTCTGCTCGGTGGACAAGGCCAACGTGCTGGCCTCCAGCCAGCTGTGGCGTGAAATCGTCGAGGAAGTGGCCAAGGATTACCCACAAGTCGAGCTGAGCCACATGTACGTCGACAACGCTGCCATGCAACTGGTGCGGGCACCGAAGCAGTTCGACGTGATCGTCACCGACAACATGTTCGGCGATATCCTGTCCGACCAGGCGTCGATGCTCACCGGTTCCATCGGCATGCTGCCGTCGGCATCCCTGGACACCAATAACAAAGGCATGTACGAGCCGTGCCACGGTTCGGCACCGGACATCGCAGGTAAAGGCATCGCCAACCCGTTGGCGACCATTTTGTCGGTGTCGATGATGTTGCGCTACAGCTTCAACCAGCAGGCCGCCGCCGATGCCATCGAAAAAGCGGTAAGCCTGGTATTGGACCAGGGCTTGCGCACCGGTGACATCTGGTCGAACGGTTGCACTAAAGTCGGTACGCAGGAAATGGGCGACGCAGTAGTCGCCGCGCTGCGGAATCTGTAATCTCTCGGGCCCGCTGCCTGATTTCACCCCCTAAAGCAGCGGCCCACATTTCAAGAAGGTGTAGTTGCGATGAAACGTGTAGGTCTGATCGGTTGGCGCGGTATGGTCGGTTCCGTGCTCATGCAGCGGATGCTGGAAGAGCAGGATTTCGATCTTATCGAGCCGGTGTTTTTCACCACTTCCAATGTCGGTGGCCAAGGCCCGTCCGTGGGCAAGGACATTGCTCCGCTCAAGGACGCTTACAGCATTGAAGAGCTGAAGACCCTCGACGTGATCCTGACCTGCCAGGGTGGCGACTACACCAGCGAAGTCTTCCCGAAACTGCGCGAAGCCGGCTGGCAGGGTTACTGGATCGATGCCGCCTCCAGCCTGCGCATGCAGGATGACGCCGTCATCGTGCTGGACCCGGTGAACCGCAAGGTCATCGATCAGCAGCTGGACGCGGGCACCAAGAACTACATCGGTGGCAACTGCACCGTCAGCCTGATGCTGATGGGCCTGGGCGGCCTGTTCGAGGCTGGCCTGGTGGAGTGGATGAGCGCCATGACTTATCAGGCGGCCTCCGGTGCCGGCGCGCAGAACATGCGTGAACTGATCAAGCAAATGGGTGCGACCCATGCCGCTGTTGCCGATCAACTGGCCGATCCGGCCAGTGCGATCCTCGACATCGATCGTCGTGTGGCGGAAGCCATGCGCAGCGACGCGTACCCGACCGAAAACTTCGGCGTACCGCTGGCTGGCAGCCTGATCCCGTGGATCGACAAGGAACTGCCGAACGGTCAAAGCCGTGAAGAGTGGAAGGCCCAGGCCGAGACCAACAAAATCCTCGGTCGCTTCAAGAGCCCGATCCCGGTGGATGGCATCTGCGTGCGCATCGGCGCCATGCGCTGCCACAGCCAGGCGCTGACCATCAAGCTGAACAAAGATGTACCGATCGCCGATATCGAAGGGCTGATCAGCCAGCACAACCCTTGGGTCAAGCTGGTGCCGAACAGCCGTGAGACCAGCATTCAGGAACTGAGCCCGAACAAGGTTACCGGCACCCTGAACATCCCGGTTGGCCGCCTGCGCAAGCTGAACATGGGCTCGCAGTTCGTCGGCGCGTTCACCGTCGGCGACCAGCTGTTGTGGGGCGCGGCCGAGCCGCTGCGTCGCATGCTGCGGATCTTGCTCGAGCGTTGATCGATTGAAGCCATTAAAGAACCCGCGCCTTGAAAGAGGTGCGGGTTTTTTTATTCCGGCAATCTGATGTTGATGGGGTGTTTATACCGACCCCTTCGCGAGCAGGCTCGCTTCCACATCAGACCGCAATCAACTGTGGGAGCGGGCTTGCCCGCGAAGGGGTCGGTACAGCCACAGCAAAAATCCGGCAGAATTGCCTGCATGCCCCCCACCCGGTAAAGTGCCGCTCCCCCCGTTTCGCCAGAGGTAAAACCATGAGCCAGACCCTTGATATTGCCGTGATCGGCGCCACCGGTACTGTCGGCGAAACGCTGGTGCAGATCCTCGAAGAACGTGATTTTCCGATCGGCAGCCTGCATCTGCTGGCCAGCAGTGAATCCGCCGGCAGTTCGGTGCCGTACCGCGGCAAGAACGTACGGGTGCGTGAAGTCGATGAGTTCGATTTTGGCAAGGTCCAGTTAGTATTTTTTGCCGCCGGTCCAGCGGTGACATTGAGTTACACCGCGCGTGCCACGGCGGCCGGTTGCTCGATCATCGATCTGTCTGGCGCCTTGCCGGCCGAGCAAGCGCCACAGGTGGTCCCGGAAGCGAATGCTTCAGTGCTGGCCGGCCTGAAAAAGCCCTTCCAGGTCAGCAGCCCGAGCCCGGCGGCCAGCACCCTGGCGGTGCTGCTCGCACCCCTGCTGGGGCTGCTCGATTTGCAACGCATCAACCTGACCGCCTGCCTGGCAGTATCGGCCCAGGGCCGCGAAGCCGTGACAGAGCTGGCCCGGCAAACCGCCGAATTGCTGAACGTTCGCCCACTGGAGCCAACCTTCTTTGACCGGCAGATGGCTTTTAACCTGCTGGCCCAGGTCGGCAAGCCGGACGAACAGGGCCATACCCTGCTGGAAAAGCGCCTGGTGCGTGAACTGCGTCAAGTCATGGCGTTGCCTTCATTGAAGATTTCCGTCACTTGCATTCAAGCCCCGGTGTTTTTTGGCGATAGCTATAGCGTGACCTTGCAGTGTGCGAGCGATATCGACCTGGCAAAGGTCAACGCCGCGCTCGAGGACGCTCCCGGCATCGAGTTGGTGGAAGCCGGCGATTACCCGACGGCGGTCGGCGATGCGGTAGGGCAGGATGTGGTCTACGTTGGTCGGGTGCGCTTGGGGATCGACGAACCGTCGGAACTTAATGTGTGGCTGACGTCAGATAACGTACGCAAAGGCGCGGCGCTCAATGCTGTGCAGGTCGCCGAGTTGTTGATAAAAGACCTGCTGTAAAAGATACTTCCAAACGAGCGTCATGCTTGGCCGTAATGTCGAAGGCGAGCCGCCCTGAAGGGCTTTGCAGGGCATGCATGAAACGATCGCGCGCGGCGACCTTCGCCCGCGCGCAATGCCTTACGGCAGCGGCTATCTGCCTCGCTGGCCGAGGAATGTGAAAACTAAGGATAAGCTATGGTTCAAGTTCGCAAACTGGTGTTAGCAATAGCGGCCGCCTCGGCGCTGTCCTCCGGTATGGCGCATGCCCTCGGGCTCGGGGAACTGACCCTGAAGTCGACGCTGAACCAGCCGCTGGTGGCGGAAATCGAGTTGCTCGACGTCAAGGAACTCACCGCTGCCGAAGTGGTGCCGAGCCTGGCTTCTCCTGACGATTTCGCCAAGGCCGGTGTCGACCGCCAGGCGTTTCTCAACGACCTGACCTTTACTCCGGTACTCAACGCCAGCGGCAAAAGCATCCTGCGCGTCACCTCCAGCAAACCCCTGACCGAACCGATGGTGAAATTCCTGGTTCAGGTGATGTGGCCCAACGGTCGACTGCTGCGCGATTACAGCGTGCTGCTCGATCCGTCCAAATTCTCGCCGCAGACCGCTGACGCGGCTGCGCAAGCTGCACCTGTTCAAACCGGTACCACGCCCGTCACTGGCGCGACCAAACCGTCCGAATACACCACCACGCGGCGCGACACCCTGTGGGAAATCGCCGCGAAGGCGCGTAATGGCGGTTCGATTCAACAAACCATGCTGGCCATCCAGGCGCTGAACCCGGATGCCTTCATCGATGGCAACATCAACCGGCTCAAAACCGGCCAGGTATTGCGTCTGCCCGATCAGGCGCAAAGCACGAGCTTGCCGCAATCGAAGGCCATCGCCGAAGTGGCTGCACAAAATACCGCCTGGCGTCAGGGGCGTCGTTATGTCGCCAAGCCTGGAGCAGGCCAGCAGCAGCTTGACGCCACCAATCGGGGTCGCGGTGAAGCCACTTCATCGCAAGCTGGCCAGGATAAGCTGAGCCTGGTTTCCGCCGAATCCGGAAAAGCCAAGGGCAAGGGCGTCGCAGGCGATGCCAAGGCCTTGAACAACCAGTTGGCGGTAACCCAGGAAAGTCTCGATACCAAGCGCCGCGACAGTGCTGAGCTGAAAAGCCGCATGACCGATCTGCAAAGCCAGATGGACAAGCTGCAACGCCTCATTGAGCTGAAGAACAACCAACTGGCCAAATTGCAGGCCGAAGGTGCGGCAGGAGCGCCTGCGACAACTGCGACCGCTGCGGCGATCCCGGCTGAGCTGCCCGCTGATCCTGCGGCAACGCCTGCCGAAGCGCCGGCTCCGGTTCCGGCCGAAGCAACGGCCCCCGCGCCTGTTCCGGCTGAAGCGACGCCTGCTGCGGCTCCGGCAGAAACACCGATCGAATCGAAACCTGCAGCCTCCGATGAGCAGAAATTCAATGAGTTGCTGACCAATCCGTGGCTGCTGGGTCTGGCGGGTGGCGGGGCAGTGGTGGTGTTGCTGTTGCTGCTGTTGCTGGCCCGTCGCCGCAAAGCCCAGCAGGAAGCCGAGAAACATCTGCGCATGGCCCGCGCCCTGGCCGAAGAGCAGGCGTTTTCCTCCGAGCTTGACCTGTCAAAAGGCATCTTCGATGACCTGGAGGATGCGCCACCGAGCCCGAAACTGGCCACTGCACCGACTCCAGCGCCAGCTCCCGCCCCCGCCCCCGCTCCGGTGATTGCTCCGGTCGTGGTCACGCCGCCGATTGCCGCGCCACTGGTATCGCCCGCCGCCGAGCATTCCGACGATGTGTTGGGTCGCGCGCAGTCGCACATCGACGGCGGTCGGTTGAACCAGGCTGCCGCGCTGCTTGAAGAGGGCGTCAAGCAGGAGCCTCAACGCAGCGATTTGCGCCTCAAGCTGATGGAAGTCTACGGTTTGCAGGGTGATCGCGACGCGTTCGTGGTCCAGGAGCGGCAGTTGGTCGCCAATGGCGACAATTATGCCCAGGTGGAAAAACTCAAGAGCCGCTTCCCGGCCATGGCGCTGGTCGCTGCGGGCGGTATCGCCGCTGCCGCCGCTGCTGCCGAGCTGGACGCACAGTACGTCAAGGACCTGTTGCTCGACGAGCCTCAGGCGCCGGCTGCATTCGATGACGATTTTGACAGCGCGTTCGACTTGAGTCTGGATGACCTGGAAAATGTCACGCCGGTAACGCCGGTCGCGGTTGAGCCGGCACCCGTACCAGCGCCTGAGCCTGAGCCTGAGCCGGAAACAACCCTGGCCGATCTGGAAGATTTCCCGCTGGACGATGACCTGAGCTTCGAGTCGGTCTTGCAGCAGCAGACTGAAATCAAGGAAAACCTCGATGACCTGTCGGAGTTCGATCTGGATATGGACCTCGGTGGCGAGCCAACGCCCGCGATCCTGGCCGAGGACGACTTCCTGCTGAGCCTGGATGAAGATGTCAAGGACCTGCCGGCGGCGCCAGCGCCGGACGTGCCACAAGTGACCCTGGACGATCTGGACCTGCCGGCGGATTTCGATTTGTCGCTGGCCGATGAGATGGACGTTCCGGCGCCTGAGCAGGCATTTGGTACTGAGCTGGATGACGTCAGCGCCGAATTGGAAAGCCTGTCCCAGAGCATCAGTGAGCCAAGCTTCACGGTGGATGACGCCCTGGCAACCGTGGATGATGAGCCGGAATTCGATTTCCTGTCCGGTACCGACGAGGTCGCCACCAAGCTCGATCTGGCCCAGGCCTACATCGACATGGGCGATAACGATGGCGCGCGTGACATCCTCAACGAGGTGGTGACCGAAGGCGACGACGGGCAGAAGAGCGAAGCGAAGGAGATGCTTGCGCGCCTGGCTTGAGTGATTGAGCGGTTGGTTGTAAGCAAAGCGGCAGCCCATTGAGGCTGCCGTTTTTGTTTGCCGCGGTGATGCGATGGCGTCTGCGAGGCCGCTTTCGCGAGCAGGCTCGCTCCCACAGACACCAATCCCCCTGTGGGAGCGAGCCTGCTCGCGAAGGCGACAGCCGATTCGCCACAGTACCTGCTGTTGTACTGGCGTCCCCGCTCGGCAGCCTTATAATGCCCCCCTTTGCGTACATCAGCAGGCTGTCACTCCTTGGCAAACATAGATAACCCGGCCGCCGAAATGGCGGCCGACGGCTTTTTCCGGATCGCGTTGGGCGTTGAATACAAGGGCTCGCGTTATCGTGGCTGGCAGCGCCAGGCCTCCGGCGTGCTCACGGTGCAGGAAACCCTCGAAAACGCCTTGTCGAAGGTGGCCGACTCTCCCGTTTCGCTGCTGTGCGCCGGGCGTACCGATGCCGGCGTGCATGCGTGTGGCCAAGTGGTGCACTTCGATACGCAAGTCGAGCGTTCGATGAAAGCCTGGGTCATGGGCGCCAATATCAATTTGCCGCACGATGTCAGCGTCAGTTGGGCCAAGGTCATGCCGGCGCATTTTCATGCCCGGTTCAAGGCCATTGCCCGGCGATATCGGTATGTGATCTACAACGACCAGATCCGTCCGGCGCACCTGAACGAGGAAATCACCTGGAACCACCGTCCACTGGACGTCGAGCGCATGGCCGAAGCGGCCCGGTACCTGGTGGGCACGCACGATTTCAGCGCTTTCCGAGCCGGCCAGTGCCAGGCCAAGTCGCCGATCAAAGAGCTGCATCACCTGCGAGTCACGCGCCACGGCAAGATGATCGTGCTGGATATTCGCGCCAGCGCCTTCCTGCACCACATGGTGCGCAACATCGCCGGCGTGCTGATGACCATCGGTGCTGGCGAGCGTCCGGTGGAGTGGATGAAGGAAGTGCTGGAGAGCCGGATTCGCCGTTCCGGCGGGGTGACGGCGCATCCGTTCGGCCTGTATCTGGTGCAGGTCGAGTACCGCGACGAGTTCCAGTTGCCCGAGCGTTACATCGGCCCACATTTCCTTACCGGTTTCAGCGAACTTGACGGCTGACGCCTTCGAACGCTTTTGTTACCATCCGGGACTTTCCCGGATTTACCGTGAGGATTTATCGACATGCCAGCCGTTCGCAGCAAGATTTGCGGGATTACCCGCATAGAAGATGCGTTGGCGGCGGTCGAGGCCGGGGCCGATGCCATCGGCTTTGTGTTCTACGCCAAGAGCCCGCGGGGCGTGACGTTCCAGCAGGCGCGCGCGATCATCAAGGCGTTGCCGCCGTTCGTCACCACCGTGGGCTTGTTCGTCAACGCCAGCCGCTGCGAGCTGGGAGAAATCCTCGACGCCGTGCCACTGGACCTGCTGCAGTTCCATGGCGATGAAAGTGCAGCGGATTGCGAGGGCTGGCATCGTCCTTACATCAAGGCGCTGCGGGTCAAGGCGGGGGATGATATCGCGGCCGCTTGCGCTGCTTATCCGAGTGCCAGCGGTATTTTGCTCGACGCCTATGTCGAAGGTGTTCCCGGTGGAACCGGCCAGGCGTTCGACTGGTCATTGATACCGCAAGGCTTGAACAAGCCGATTATCCTGGCGGGCGGCCTGACTCCGGAAAACGTCGCCGAGGCGGTGGCGCGGGTTCGACCTTATGCCGTGGATGTGAGTGGCGGGGTAGAGTCGAGCAAGGGCATCAAGGATCACGCAAAGATTCAGGCGTTTATCAAGGCAGTCCGTGGCAGCTTGATGTGACGGCTGGCAGACTGCCGCCGTCCACTGCACTGTACAAAACGGCTGAGGATTGATGGGTTGTACGCAGGTCACGCTGCACTGACCCGGCACCCATCGAACATCGCCGCACACATGAATTTAGCTCAAGGGCATACGCGGGGCTGCGAACCAGAGCGTTCGGGCCGCCGGTACTGGAGAAAGAAAGCATGAGCAACTGGTTAGTAGACAAACTGATCCCTTCGATCATGCGTTCCGAGGTCAAGAAGAGCTCGGTGCCTGAAGGTCTTTGGCACAAATGCCCGTCTTGCGAGGCTGTGCTGTATCGTCCGGAGCTGGAAAAAACCCTGGACGTTTGCCCCAAGTGCAATCATCACATGCGCATCGGCGCGCGCGCGCGCATCGACATTTTCCTCGACGCCGAAGGTCGTACCGAGCTGGGCGCTGACCTGGAGCCGGTTGACCGCCTGAAGTTCCGCGACGGCAAGAAGTACAAGGATCGCCTGACCGCGGCGCAGAAGCAGACTGGCGAAAAAGACGCGCTGATCTCGATGAGCGGCACCCTGCTGGGCATGCCTGTCGTGGTATCGGCGTTCGAATTCTCGTTCATGGGCGGCTCGATGGGCGCCATCGTCGGTGAGCGCTTCGTGCGCGCGGCCAACTACGCGCTGGAAAAACGCTGCCCGATGATCTGCTTCTCCGCCTCCGGTGGCGCGCGGATGCAGGAAGCCCTGATCTCGCTGATGCAAATGGCCAAGACCTCCGCGGTGCTGGCGCGTCTGCGTGAAGAAGGCATTCCGTTCATTTCCGTGCTGACCGATCCGGTCTACGGCGGTGTTTCCGCCAGCCTGGCGATGCTGGGCGACGTGATCGTCGGCGAGCCCAAGGCCCTGATCGGCTTTGCCGGTCCGCGCGTGATCGAACAAACCGTTCGCGAAAAACTGCCCGAAGGCTTCCAGCGCAGCGAGTTCCTGCTGGAGCACGGCGCGATCGACATGATCATTCACCGTCAGGAGCTGCGTCCGCGCCTGGGTAACCTGCTGGCGCAAATGATGGGCCTGCCGACGCCGAAGTTCGTCGCTGCGCCAATCGAGCCAGTCGTGGTTCCACCGGTACCTGCCAACCTATGACCGAACGTACCCTTGGCGAGTGGCTCGCCTACCTTGAGCAGTTGCACCCTTCGGCCATCGACATGGGGCTTGAGCGCTCGCAGCAGGTAGCGTCCCGTATGGGACTGGGCAAGCCGGCGCCTCGGGTGATCACGGTCACCGGCACCAATGGCAAGGGCTCTACCTGTGCGTTCGTGGCTTCATTGCTGCGGGCGCAGGGCCTGCGCGTCGGTGTCTACAGCTCTCCGCACCTGCTGCGTTACAACGAGCGGGTGCAGGTCAATGGCGTCGAAGCCACTGACGCCGAGCTTTGCCAGGCTTTTGCTGCGGTCGAAGCCGGTCGCGGCGATACCTCCCTGACCTATTTCGAGATGGGGACCCTGGCGGCGTTCTGGCTGTTTCAACAGTCCGGGCTTGACGCCGTGGTCCTGGAAGTGGGTCTGGGCGGGCGCCTGGACACCGTCAATGTGGTAGACGCCGACATGGCGTTGGTCACCAGCATTGGCGTGGATCATGCGGATTACCTGGGTGATACCCGCGAGTCCGTGGCCTTCGAGAAGGCTGGCATCTTCCGTCAGGACGCGCCTGCGCTCTGCGGCGACTTGAATCCTCCGCAACCCCTGCTGGACAAGGCGCGCGAGCTCAATTGCCCGTTTTTCCTGCGTGGGCGCGATTTCGACCTGGGTGTTACCGATCAGCATTGGCAATGGCGCGGCGTCGATGCCAGGGGGCAAGTGGTCGAATTGCACGACCTGCCGCTGCTCGACCTGCCGATGGAAAACGCCGCCCTGGCGCTGCAAGCCTATCTGTTGCTCGGGTTGCCTTGGGTAAACGCGCAGATTGTCCAGGCGCTGCAAGCGACGCGGATAGTGGGTCGACTCGATCGCCGGCAGGTCGACTGGCAGGGTAAGCGCCTCAATTTGTTGCTGGATGTGGGGCATAACCCCCATGCCGCAGAGTATCTGGCCCGGCGCCTGGCCAGTCGTCCACCGGCGGGCAAGCGTCTGGCGGTATTCGGGTTGCTGGCTGACAAGGATCTGGAGGGTGTCATTGGCGAATTGAGTGCTAGTGTCGAGCATTGGGCCGTCGCGCCGCTGGATTCGCCCCGGGCGCGACCGGTGACCGACTTGCGTGAAGCGCTGGACAAGCGCGGTGCTTCGGTGACGTCGTATGATAGTGTGGCCACCGCTCTGGAAGGGCAGTGTGCGCAGGCGACGAGTGACGACGAGATTCTGTTGTTCGGATCATTCTATTGTGTTGCCGAGGCCCTTGAGTGGCTGGCCCGGCACTCCACGGAGGAAGCGGCAAATGGCATTGCTGGATAAGGCTTACAAGCAACGCATGGTCGGTGCCCTGGTCCTGGTCGCCCTGGCCGTGATTTTCCTGCCGATGCTGTTTTCTCGCCAGGATGAACAGCGCCAGGTGGAGGTCCAGGCTCCGGCCGCGCCACAAGCGCCGGCGATGCCGCAAGTGCAGGTGGAGTCCGTGGTGGTGCCTGAGCCCCAGGCCCTGCCGCAGGAACCTGTGCCGAGCGACGAAGAAATCGCCCAGCAGGAAGCGCCGGTTGCACCGGTTGCGCCTGTCGCTCCGGCACCCGCCGCCAAGCCGGTCACGCCGCCCCCTGCGCCAGCCCCTGTTCCGGCGCTGGCGGCCAAGCCCGCCACGCCACCGTCGCAACCGATCAGCGCCGCACCCGGCAAGCCGGATACCAGCCAAAGCCGCGTCGACGCCAATGGCCTGTCGGTCAGTTGGTCGGTGCAATTGGCCAGCCTGGCCAATCGCGAAAGCGCGGAAAAGCTGCAAAAAAACCTGCGCAGCCAGGGTTATAATGCCTATATCCGCACAGCCGACGGCAAGAATCGCGTGTTTGTCGGGCCACTGATCGAGCGTGCAGAGGCTGATCGCCTGCGTGACCTGTTGAACCGCCAGCAGAACCTCAAGGGGTTTGTCGTGCGCTTTCAACCAGAGCGTGGCTAAATCTATCGCCGCGATTTGAAATGCACTGACAATCGCAGCTTACCGATAAGCATGGGCTCTGCTAAAATGCGCCGCCTTATCCGTCTGTAGGCTGCACTGTGCCATTTACCTGGGTTGACTGGGCGATCGTTGCAATCGTCGCCATCTCCGCTTTGATCAGTCTGAGCCGCGGCTTCGTCAAGGAAGCACTGTCGCTGGTGACCTGGATCATCGCAGGAGCCGTTGCCTGGATGTTCGGTGGCTCATTGTCCGAGTACCTCGTCGGATATATCCAGACCCCATCGGCTCGTATAATCACGGGCTGTGCCATCATGTTTGTCGCCACGCTGATCGTAGGCGCAATGATCAATTATCTTATCGGCGAGTTGGTTCGCGTCACCGGGTTGTCCGGGACCGATCGATTCCTCGGCATGGCTTTCGGCGCAGCGCGTGGCGTGCTGCTGGTGGTCGTGGCGGTCGGGCTGTTGAGCCTGGGGCCGGTACAACAGGACGAGTGGTGGAAACAGTCGCAGCTCGTGCCAAAATTTCTATTGGTCGCAGATTGGTCCAAAAACCTGATTCTTGGGTGGAGCAGTCAGTGGCTTGCCAGCGGTATCAGCGTACCCGCTGATATTCCGTTCAAGGAGCAGCTCTTGCCGATGGCCAAAACGCCTCAGTGAGTGTTGTTCAGTTCAGATCCATTAAGTAGGGGTTGCGTCGCATGTGTGGCATCGTCGGTATCGTCGGTAAGTCGAACGTCAATCAGGCGCTGTATGACGCGCTAACCGTCCTCCAGCACCGCGGCCAGGACGCTGCCGGTATCGTGACCAGCCATGATGGCCGGTTATTCCTGCGCAAGGACAATGGCCTGGTGCGTGACGTGTTCCATCAGCGTCACATGCAGCGCCTGGTCGGCCACATGGGCATTGGCCATGTGCGCTACCCGACCGCGGGCAGCTCGACCTCGGCCGAAGCTCAACCGTTTTACGTCAACTCGCCTTACGGCATCACCCTGGCGCATAACGGTAACCTGACCAACGTTGAACAACTGGCCAAGGAGATTTACGAATCTGACCTGCGCCACGTCAACACCAGTTCCGATTCGGAAGTACTGCTGAACGTGTTCGCGCACGAGCTGGCCCAGCGCGGCAAGCTGCAGCCGACTGAAGAAGACGTATTTGCTGCCGTCACCGACGTGCACAATCGTTGCGTCGGTGGCTATGCGGTCGTGGCCATGGTGACCGGTTACGGCATCGTCGGTTTCCGTGACCCCCACGGCATCCGTCCGATCGTGTTCGGCCAGCGTCACACCGACGAAGGCGTCGAATACATGATCGCCTCCGAGAGCGTGTCCCTGGACGTGCTCGGTTTCACGCTGATTCGCGACCTGGCACCGGGCGAAGCGGTCTACATCACCGAAGACGGCAAGCTGCACACTCGTCAGTGCGCAACCAACCCGTCCCTGACCCCTTGCATCTTCGAGCACGTCTACCTGGCGCGTCCGGACTCGATCATCGACGGCGTGTCGGTGTACAAGGCCCGCCTGCGCATGGGTGAGAAGCTCGCCGAGAAGATCCTGCGCGAGCGTCCGGATCACGACATCGACGTGGTCATCCCGATCCCGGACACCAGCCGCACCGCGGCCCTGGAGCTGGCGAACCACCTGGGCGTGAAGTTCCGCGAAGGTTTCGTGAAGAACCGCTACATCGGCCGCACCTTCATCATGCCGGGCCAGGCGGCACGGAAAAAATCCGTACGCCAGAAGCTCAACGCCATCGAGCTGGAATTCCGCGGCAAGAACGTGATGCTGGTGGACGATTCCATCGTGCGCGGCACCACCTGCAAGCAGATCATCCAGATGGCACGCGAAGCAGGCGCCAAGAACGTTTACTTCTGCTCCGCAGCCCCGGCCGTGCGTTTCCCGAACGTCTACGGCATCGACATGCCGAGCGCCCACGAGCTGATCGCCCACAACCGTTCGACCCAGGACGTTGCGGACCTGATCGGTGCCGACTGGCTGATCTATCAGGACTTGCCTGACTTGATCGAAGCGGTCGGTGGCGGCAAGATCAAGATCGACAAGTTCGATTGCGCGGTGTTCGACGGCCAGTACGTCACCGGCGACGTCGACGAGGCTTACCTGAACAAGATCGAGCAGGCGCGTAACGATGCCTCCAAGGTCAAGACCCAGGCAGTCAGCGCGATCATCGATCTGTACAACAACTGAGTAACTACCGGCCCTGAGGGGCCGGTTTTGTATCTGGCTTTTAATTTACGAGAATAGGGAAAGGAGTGACAGCATGAGTCAGGATTGGGATGCCGGTCGGTTGGACAGCGACCTCGAAGGCGTAGCGTTCGATACCCTGGCCGTTCGTGCCGGTCAGCACCGTACGCCGGAAGGCGAACACGGTGATCCGATGTTCTTCACTTCGAGCTATGTATTCCGTACCGCCGCCGATGCGGCCGCGCGTTTTGCCGGGGAAGTGCCGGGTAACGTTTATTCGCGCTACACCAACCCCACCGTACGCGCCTTCGAAGAGCGTATTGCCGCTCTGGAAAACGCCGAGCAGGCCGTGGCAACTGCCACCGGCATGGCTGCGATCATGGCGGTTGTGATGAGCCTGTGCAGTGCCGGCGATCACGTGCTGGTGTCGCGTAGCGTGTTCGGCTCGACCATCAGCCTGTTCGAGAAGTACTTCAAGCGCTTCGGCATCGAAGTCGACTACGTACCCCTGGCGGATTTGTCCGGCTGGGATGCGTCGATCAAGGCCAACACCAAATTGCTGTTCGTCGAATCGCCGTCCAACCCGTTGGCTGAGCTGGTGGATATCGCCGAACTGGCGAAAATCGCTCACGCCAAGGGCGCGATGCTGGTGGTCGACAACTGCTTCTGCACCCCGGCGCTGCAACAGCCGTTGAAAATGGGTGCGGACATCGTCGTGCACTCGGCAACCAAGTTCATCGACGGCCAGGGCCGTTGCATGGGCGGTGTCGTGGCCGGACGCAGCGAGCAGATGAAAGAAGTGGTCGGCTTCCTGCGCACCGCCGGGCCGACTTTGAGCCCGTTCAACGCCTGGATCTTCCTCAAGGGCCTGGAAACCCTCAACCTGCGGATGAAGGCCCATTGCGCCAACGCCCAGCAATTGGCCGAATGGCTGGAGCAGCAGGACGGCATCGAGAAAGTCCATTACGCCGGCCTCAAGAGCCATCCACAGCACGAGCTGGCCCTGCGTCAGCAAAAGGGCTTCGGCGCGGTGGTGAGTTTCGAGGTCAAGGGCGGTAAAGAGGGCGCCTGGCGCTTTATCGATGCGACCCGCCTGATTTCGATCACTGCCAACCTGGGCGACAGCAAGACCACCATCACCCACCCGAGCACCACCTCCCACGGCCGCCTGACGCCGCAAGAGCGTGAGGCTGCGGGCATTCGTGACAGCCTGATCCGCATTGCGGTCGGCCTGGAGGACGTGGCAGACCTGCAAGCCGACCTGGCGCGCGGTTTGGCTGCCCTGTGATCGAGTTGTCCACGCCATCGGGCACCAATGGCCGCGTGGCACTGGTGACCGGTGCGGCGCGGGGCATTGGCCTGGGAATTGCGGCCTGGTTGATCAGCGAAGGCTGGCAGGTGGTGCTGACGGACCTGGACCGGGTGCGCGGGTCGAAAGTGGCGAAGGTACTGGGCGACAACGCCTGGTTCATCGCCATGGACGTCTCGAACGAAGGGCAGGTGGCGCTGGGTGTTGCCGAGGTGCTGGGGCAGTTCGGGCGCCTGGACGCGCTGGTGTGCAATGCCGCGGTTGCCGATCCGCACAACATCACCCTGGAAAGCCTCGACCTGGCTTACTGGAACCGGGTACTGGCGGTGAACCTCAGTGGGCCGATGCTGTTGGCCAAGCACTGTGCGCCGTACCTGCGGGCCCATAGCGGGGCGATCGTCAACCTGGCCTCGACCCGTGCTGCACAGTCGGAACCCGATACCGAGGCCTACGCCGCGAGCAAGGGCGGCCTGCTGGCCTTGACTCACGCGCTGGCCATCAGCCTTGGCCCGGAGATTCGGGTCAATGCGGTCAGCCCTGGCTGGATAGATGCGCGGGACCCGTCGGTGCGCCGTGCCGAGCCGCTGACCGATGCCGACCATGCCCAGCATCCGGCGGGCAGGGTAGGGACAGTCGAGGACGTGGCGGCGATGGTGGCCTGGCTGCTGTCGAAGAACGCCGGGTTTGTCACCGGCCAGGAGTTCGTGGTCGATGGCGGCATGACCAAGAAGATGATCTACAGCGAGTAGGGCGAGCCGGGCATTGATGTTGAGTGCGCCATCGTCTTCGCGAGCAGGCTCGCTCCCACATTGGAAGTGCTATCCACTGTGGGAGCGGGCCTGCTCGCGAAAGCGGTCGACACGGTATCGATTGAAAGAATTTTGTCTTTTTCAGAAAAACTTCAATCCTGCTATTGACTTAGGTTCGCTACCTGCGTAAATTTCGCGGCCTCGGAGATGCAAACGGGTGATTAGCTCAGCTGGGAGAGCGTCTGCCTTACAAGCAGAATGTCGGCGGTTCGATCCCGTCATCACCCACCACTCCCGAGAAACTTGCGAAAGCAAGAGGTAGGCTGAGATGCCTCCACCGACGCGCAGCGGTAGTTCAGTCGGTTAGAATACCGGCCTGTCACGCCGGGGGTCGCGGGTTCGAGTCCCGTCCGCTGCGCCATATTCAACGAATCGGATTCATCCGGTTCGCGGTTGAAAAGCACCGAAGCTTTCGACCAAACGAGTTACTTGGACGCAAGTCCACAGCGATACGCAGCGGTAGTTCAGTCGGTTAGAATACCGGCCTGTCACGCCGGGGGTCGCGGGTTCGAGTCCCGTCCGCTGCGCCATATCTGCCCCGAGGCCCACTGAACGCCTTGGAGCTACGAAGAAAGCCACTGCTTTACTTCGCGTCGATAGCAAAGACCCTGGTCGAAAGGCCGGGGTTTTTTGTGTCTGAAATTTGAGCGGAAGCCCGTACCCGCAAGGGTTGAGTGTTGTTCATTGAATCAATGTAACAATCAGATCCAATGGGGGAACGGGCTTGCTTGCGAAGGCGCCATCAGCAGCACCGCCCGATTTTCAGCCTTGCAGATACACCGCGTGGGTATGGGTGTACTCATACAACCCATGCTTGCCATCCGCACCGCCGATCCCGGATTTACGCACCCCGGCATGGAAACCCTGCATCGCTTCGAAGTTCTCGCGGTTGACGTAGGTTTCGCCAAAATCCAGCTCGCGCATGGCGTGCAGGGTCTTGCTCAGGTCACGGGTGTAGATCGACGAGGTCAGGCCATAGTCGCAGTCGTTGGCCAGGGCGATGGCTTCATCCAGGTCGTCGACGATCTGGATTGGCAGCACGGGACCGAAGATCTCCTCGCGCATGATCTCCATATCGGCGTGGCAGCCGGCCAGAACGGTAGGCTGAAAGTGAAAGCCGGGGAGGTCGGCAATCTGCCCGCCACTGATCAGGCTCGCGCCCTGGCTCAATGCCGTACGGACTTTTCGATTGACGCTGTCCAGGCCCTGGCGATTGATCAGCGGGCCCATCTCCACATCAGGTTGCGCAACCGGGTCGCCATAACGGGTGGCATTCATGGCGGTGGCGATGCGCTCGATGAATTGATCGGCCACCTTGCGCTCGACATAGACCCGCTCGGCGCAATTGCACACCTGGCCGCTGTTGATGATGCGCGAATCACGAATGGCCTTTACCGCCAACTCCAGGTCGGCATCCGCCAAAACAATGGCCGGGGCCTTGCCACCCAGTTCCAGATTGAGCTTGGTGATATTCGGCGCCGCGGCGGCCATGATCCGTGAACCGGTGGCGACGCTACCGGTGAAACTGATCATGTCCACGCGCTTGTGCGCGCTCAGTGCGGCACCGACCTGACCATCGCCACAGACCACATTGAACACGCCGGGTGGCAAGTCGGTTTGCGCGACCAATCGTGCGAATTCGAAGCAGTTGTTGGGTGTTTCTTCGCTGGGCTTGATGACGATGGTGTTGCCGGTGAGCAGCGCTGGGGCCATCTTGCGAGCGATCAGGAAGAACGGGAAATTCCACGGCAGGATCCCGGCCACCACGCCCAGCGGTTTGCGGAACAGGAAGATGTTTTCATCCTGGCGGTCGCTGGTGATGATTTCACCTTCGATGCGCCGCGCCCACTCGGCCATGTAGTCGAGATAGTCGGCGGTGAAGTTGACTTCGACTTCGGCCAGGGCGCTGATCTTGCCTTGTTCCAGGGTGATGGTGCGCGCCAGGTGCGCCACGTTTTCCCGCAGTTTGGCAGCGATGCGGCGCAAGTAGCCGGCGCGGTCATTCGCCGGTTTGTGCGCCCAGTCCTTTTGCGCGGTGCGTGCAGCAGCGAGTGCGCGATCGACATCTTCGGCATTCGACGCTGGCACCTTCGACAGCAGGGCGCCGGTGGCCGGGTTGATCACATCGAGGTGGGCAGCGCTGGCCACGAACTGGCCGTTGATGAAGTTTTGGTAAACAGGCACGGATGACATGGAGCGACTCCTGGGCTGATCAGTAGGTGCGCGACGGCGCTTGTTCGGTAGCCGGTGTGCGGTAACGGGCGAGGGTGGCCATGGCGCTGTGGCGCAACAGGCTGATATCGATCGCCACGGCGATGAACTGGCAGCCCCAGTCCTGATAGCGGCGCGCGTCTGCTTCATTCGGCGCGAGGATGCCGCAGGCCTTGCCGGCCGCCAGCGTCGCGTCGACCGCGTATTGAATGCGCTCCTGAACGTCCGGATGGCCGGGATCGCCGGCATGGCCCAGGCCAATGGACAGATCCGCCGGCCCGATGAATACCGCATCGACGCCTTCGACGGCGGCAATGGCGGCGACGTTTTCCACGCCGAGCCGCGATTCCACTTGCACGATCAGGCATAGCTGTTCGTGGGCGGTAGCCAGATAGTCCGGCACGCCGTCCCAGCGCGTGGCGCGGGTCAGGCCACCGCCGACGCCACGAATGCCGTGGGGCGGATAACGCATGGCGCGAACCAGGGCCTGGGCTTGCTCGGCGGTCTCGACCATCGGGATCATCAGCGTTTGCGCGCCGATATCCAGCAATTGCTTGATCAGGCTGGCATCGCCATTCACGGCGCGCACGATGGGTGCGGTGGCATAGGGCGCCACAGCCTGTAACTGGGCGAGTACGCCGGGCACGGTGTTCGGCGCGTGTTCGCCGTCGATCAACATCCAGTCATAACCGGTGGTGGCGACGATCTCGGCGGCGTAGCCCGTGGCGAACCCGGCCCAGATGCCATATTGGGGCGCATTTTTTTTCAGTGCGGCCTTGAAAGTGTTGTGCGGCATGTTCATCACGAACTCCTGGCTCAGCGGCTATACGGCCGATGCAGTTGGCATTCCGGGTTGAGGGTCACGCCGAATCCGGGCTGGTCGAGTGCCGACAGGCGCATGAGCCCGTTGACCGGTACCGGTTCGCCGAGCAATTGCGGATGGAACATCGGCACCACTTCGTCCGCCTTGGGCGCCATCATCAGGAATTCGGCGAACGGGCTGTTATGCCGGGTGGCAACGAAGTGATAGCTGTACACCGACGAGCCGTGGGGAATGACCAAGGCATTGTGGGCGTCGGCCAGGGCCGAGATCTTCACCAGTTCGGTGAGGCCGCCGCACCAGCCGACATCCGGCTGGATGATGTCGCAGCAACCCATCTCCAGCAGCATGCGGAAGCCCCAGCGGGTTGCTTCGTGTTCGCCGGTGGTCACCAGCATGCCTTTGGGCACGTTGTTGCGCAGGGCGGCGTAGCCCCAGTAATCGTCTGGCGGAAGGGCTTCTTCGATCCACTTCAAGCCGTGTTCGTGGGCGCCGACCGCCAGTTTGGTGGCGTAGTTGAGGTCCAGGCTCATCCAGCAGTCGAGCATCAACCAGAAATCCGGGCCGACCCGTTCGCGCATGGTCGCCAGTTCTTCGAGGTTCTTGCGCAGGCCTTCCTCGCCTTCGGCCGGGCCGTGGTGCAACGGCATCTTGCCGCCGATGAAGCCCATTTTCTGGGCCAGGTCCGGGCGGGCGCCGGTGGCGTAGAACTGCAATTCATCGCGTACCGCACCGCCGAGCAACTGGTGCACCGGTTCCTGGCGGATCTTGCCGAGCAAGTCCCACAGCGCCAGGTCGACGCCGGAGATCGTATTGATCACGATGCCCTTGCGCCCGTAATACAGGGTCGATTGGTACATCTGGTCCCAGATCTTTTCGATGTCGGTGACTTTCGCGCCCTCGAGGAACCGCGCCAGGTGTTTCTCGACGATGTAGGCAGCCGGTTCGCCGCCCGTGGTCACGGCGAAACCGACAGTGCCGTCGCTGGCTTCAATCTCCACCACCAGGGTGCCGAGTACGTTAATGCCAAAGGTGCGGCGGCTTTGGCGGTACTCCGGATATTTGCTCATTGGCGTGGCAATGTGATCGTCGATCCAGTGGCCGTCCGCCTGATCGTGATAATCCGCGCCACCGCCTCGCAGGGTGAAAGCGCGTACGTGTTTGATGGTTGGAATGCCCATGGTGTGACTCCTCAGGTTTAAACGGTGGCCGGTTTATTCGAAGCTTCATGGCCGGGCGAACGCACGCCCAGCACCAGCAACGCGGCGATGACGGTAGTAGCGGACAGCAGGTACAGGCCGGCTGCCGGAGAGTGGAAGGCGCCTTCGGCCCAGTTTTTCAGCACCGGGGCGATGAAGCCGCCGAGGGCGCCGAACGAGTTGATCAGGGCGATCCCGGCCGCCGCGGCGCTACCAGCGAGGTAGCTGGAAGGGAAGGTCCAGAACACCGGTTGCACGGCGATGAAACCGGATGCGGCGAAGCACAGGGCGACGATGCCGAGGAACGGACTGCTGAAGGTTACCGAGCAGGCGATACCGGCGGCGGCCATCAGCAGGGTCAGGCTGGCAGTGCGGCGGCGTTCGCCGGTGCGGTCGCTGTAGCCAGGAATCAGATAAGCCGCCACCAGTGCGCAAATCCAGGGAATCGCCGAGACCAGCCCGACCATCAGCCCGACCTTGGTGCCCAGCAACCCGCCGACCTGGGTGGGCAGGTAGAACACCACGCCGTAGACGCTGGCCTGGATCAGCAGGTAGATCAGGCACAGGTACAGCACCGACGGCTGGCAGATCACGTTGAGCAGGCTGCGGCCGTGGTTCTGTTTGTGGCTGTCTTCCTGGTCGAGGAGGCTCTGTACTTGTTGGCGTTCCTCGACGGTCAACCATTTGGCGTCCGCCGGGCGATTGTCCAGGTAAAAGTAGGCCCAGATGCCCACCGCCGTGGCCATCAGGCCTTCCACGGCAAATAGCCACTGCCAACCGTGGAAACCGGCAAAGCCGTCCAGTTCCAGCAGCAGGCCGGACAACGGACTGCCGAAGATGAAGGCCAGCGGCGCGCCGAAGTAGAAAAATCCCATGGCCTTGCCGCGCACGGCGCTGGGGAACCAGTAGGTGAGGTACAGGATCACGCCGGGGAAGAATCCGGCTTCGGCCACGCCCAACAGGAATCGCAGGATGTAGAAGCTGGTTTCAGTGTGAGCGAAGACCATGGCCGCGGAGACCAGGCCCCAGGTGACCATGATTCGGCACATCCACAGACGGGCGCCGACGCGGTGCAGGATCAGGTTGCTCGGCACTTCGAGCAGCGCGTAACCGACGAAGAACACCCCGGCACCGAAGGCGAAGGCGGCGTCGCTGATATTGGTGTCGGCCTGGAAGGCTTGCTTGGCGAACCCGACGTTGGCGCGGTCGAGGAAGGCCATGATGTACATCAGCAGGAGGAACGGGAGCAGCCGCCAGGAAATCTTGGCGAGCAGGGGCGCGGGTAGAGTCTTCATCGCGGTTTTCCTTTGGTAGGGCATTTGTTCTTATGGGGAAGACTGTACGGCCGCTTATCGATGCGTTACAAATCGAATCTAGCTCACAACTGATACCTTCAAGGTATCGATAACAAGGCCCTCCATGACCACGCCAACCATCTCGCGCAGTCTGCTCAACCGCCTGCGCTACAAGCACCTGCACATGCTGGTGACGCTCAATTCGAGCCAGAACCTGCATCGTGCCTCGCAAAGCCTGAACATGTCGCAACCGGCTGCCACCCGTATGCTCCATGAAATCGAAGACATGTTCGGTTGCGACCTGTTCGAGCGGTTACCCAGGGGCATGCGACCGACAGCGCTGGGCCAGGAGCTGGTTCGCTTTGCCGAATCGGCCCTCAGTGGCCTCGACCGCTGCGCCGAGGATCTGATAGCGCGGCAACAGGGCGGTTACGGCTATCTTTCGATCGGTACCATCATGGGCGCGGCGCCGGACCTGGTGATGGATTCGATTGCCGAGATCAAGGCGCTTAACCCGCAGCTGCGCATTCGCATCATGGGCGACACCAGCGACCAGGTGATCCAATTGCTGGAGCAGGGCCGCATTGACCTCGCCATCGCCCGGCGCAATGCCGCCACCGACAGCGAGCATTACGTTTTCGAACAACTGGGCAACGAACGCTTGCTGGTGGTGGTGCATGCCGGCCACCCGTTGGCCCGGCGCAAGAAACTGCAGATGGCGGAGCTGGTCAGCGGCTGGCCGTGGATCCTGCAACCGGAAACCAGCCCGGCGCGTATTGGTCTTGATCAGGCCCTGCAGCGCCTGGCCTTGCCGTTGCCGGCCGACATCATCGAATGCAGCTCGGTGTATTCGATGCAGCAGCTGATTCAACTGACCGACGCGATCATGGTCCTGTCGGAGACCGCGTTACGCGACTACCTGAAAATGGGCCTGGTGGTGGCGCTACCGGTTGAGCTCGATGTGCAACTGGCTCCGTTCGGCTTGCTGCTGCGCAAGGGTGAGCACATCAGTCGGGAGCTGGGGGTGTTCATCGATCTGCTGCGTCGAAAAGTCGCGGTTTTTTGATTTCCTGGTCAGTTTTTTGTTTTCCGCGAGCGAATAAACCTTTAAAGTTAACCTTTCGGTCAGCTTCGCATTGTCATCACGGCCCCTTGCATCGTCAAAAGGGGCTTCTGCACGACTCGAGATTTCCAGAACATAACCAGAAGGGTGGCCTCCATGACCGCCCATAGGATGATCCATGTCCAACCGTGAAATATCCCGGCGCTCGTTCCTTCAGGGCGGGCTGGTGGCGGGTGTGAGCGTGACGCTTGCACCGCTGAGCAGTCAGGCGCTGGCAGCCTTGATGGAAAACAGCGTCACCGTGCCGTCCGAGCAATGGCTTGGTAACAACGGCAAGGCGCGGGCCCGTAACGATGCCTTGTCCAAGGTTTGCGGCAGCAAGGTCTTTGCCCGCGACATCCGTGCCAAGGACATGCCGGGCTGGCCGCAGCAGCAAGGCCACGCCATGCTGCTGAAAACCATCAAGGCCGACCGTATCTATGACGGCTATGACCTGTCGTGGCTTGGTGCCGACCTGCAGCCTGATCGCATCGTCACCGCCGACGACCTGGTCAAGGACGGCATCGTCTTCCCCGAAGAGCACGCCCCCGACCCACTGTTGCCGGCCGGCAAGGTGCCGATGTTCATCGGTCACCCGGTGGCGATCCTGATCTGGAACGACTTCGAACGTTTCCGCCAGGCCAAGGCTCAGCTCAAGTTCAATGACAAAGCAATTCGTTACGGTGCCCAGGTACCGTTCTACGAGGGCGATCCCTACGGCAGCTTTCGCTACGTGCGCGTCGGCGGCGCTACCTCGGCGGACGAAGACGAATTCGCCAGCCTCAAGGACTCGATCCTGTTTCCGATGCTGAAAAACCGTCGCCCGGTGTGGAATTCCCAGCCCAACCTGCACGGCAACCTGACCGAGCGCGGCCTGTTCTACGCCGACCGCATGAAGCAGCAGATCGATACGCCGCCAGACAACTGGCTGGTGTTCGACGAGCGCTACAAGACCCCGTCGATCGAACCTGCGGCGATGGAACCGGACAACGGCAACGGCTGGTACGACCCGGTGACCAAGACCCTGCACTTTGTCGTTGCGACACAGTGCCCGCTGGAGACCGCAACCGAGACCGCGAAGATGATCGCGCCGTCGCGTTTCGGCCTGGCGAACCTGAACATGCACCCTGGCTACACCGTCGGCTACGGCTCGAAAGACCACAACATTTTCGTCTACTACGCGGCCTTGGCGGCGTTGTACGGCGCCGGCGTCCCGGTACGCCTGGCCAACGACCGCTACGAGCAATTCCAGAGCGGCATCAAGCGTCACCCGTTCGATATCCGCTATCAGTTGGCGGTGGACAAGACCGACCACAGCTTCAAGATCTTCCGCGCCGAGATGAGCGTCGACGGCGGCGGGCGGGTCAACTACAGCCCGTCGGTAGCGGCAGTAGGCGCCACGGCGGCGCAGTCGATCTACTACATGCCGCAGAACGATCTGCAGGTCACCGCCTATCATTCGCGCGCGGTGGAAGCCGGGTCGATGCGCGGCTACGGCACGTTGCAGAGCATGGCGGCCACCGAAATGATGGTCGATGAAATTGCCGATCGCCTCGGGGTCGATGCCATTGAACTGCGGCGCAAGAACGCCCTGCGTTCGGGCATGAAAAACACCCAGGGCGCGATCCCGGCCGGTGCCCTGCGCCTGCACGAGATTCTCGACAAGGCCGCGGTCAACGAAGTCTGGAAAAACCGTCTCGCGATCAAGCAACAACGCGAATCGGCGGACCCGGACCACTGGTATGGCGTCGGTTTCGCCATTTGCCAGAAAGACTTCGGCACCGGCTCCGAAGCGCCGATGGCCAGCATCGAATACACCGTTGACGGTCGCATCACCCTGCGCCACATCGGTATCGAAATCGGTACCGGCATGTCCACCTCGCAGGCGATGGTAGTGGCCGATTTCCTCGGCAGCCCGGCGCACGAAGTGAAGACCGGTGAAACCGAATGGGAAGAGTTGCAGCTAATCAGCGGCGGCAACCCGTACATCATGAGCCAGGCCGAGCAGGACAACTTCCTGCGCAACCCGCGCTGGGTCGGCAAGGTCGCTTCGGCGTCGTCGGCGACCAACTCCGCCTATTACTTCAGCCATGCCACCCGTGAAGCGGCGCGCGTGCTGTTCAATCACGGCCTGTGGCCGGCGGCGCTGGAGATCTGGCGCCAAGGCCCCTACGGCGGCCAGGCCAACCCTTACGTGGTGCGCCGCGAGGACGCCCATTGGGTCGACGGCAAGCTCACCGCCAACGGCATGGAACCCTTGCCGTTCGCAGTATTGGCCAAGCGTGCCCACGAACGGGGCCTGGTCACCGGTGCCACGGTGCACGGCTTCAACCGCTGGAGCTGGGCTGAGGCCGAGTACAGCATCGACGGTGTGCGTGAGCGTTTGCCGCTCGATGGCCTGGCGGTCAAGTACGGCGACGGTGCGCCGAAGGCGAAGAAAGCGCAGATGAGCAGCGCCGGTTTCCATCTGCTGGATCGGCAGAACATCGCCTATCCGCCAACCCAGTTGAACAACGCGGCGGTGACTTACTACAGCCCCGTGGCGACGCTGGTGGAAGTGAAGGTGAACAAGGGTTCGAACGAAGTGTCGGTGCTCAATCACCACTCGTGGGTCGAGTGCGGTCGGGTGCTGGTGGAAGAGTTGGTCAAGGGCCAGGTCGAAGGTGGCATCGCCATGGGCATCGGCCACGCGCTGATGGAAGAAATGCCGCTGTACGAAGGCGGACCGGGGGAGGGCGACTGGAACTTCAACCGTTACCGCTTGCCGATGGCGCGGCACGTGGCGGTGTGGAAACAGACCGCGGAGATCCTGCCGCCGCTGTCGCCGAGCGATCCGTCCAAGGGCATCGCCGAGGTGGTGATGATCCCGGTGGTCGGTGCCATTGGCAACGCCGTGGCCCACGCCATTGGCAAACGTGTCCGCGACCTGCCTATCACTTCTGCACGCATCAAGGAGGCCCTCAATGGCTAACCGTCCGCTTCAACTGACCCTCAACGGTCAATCCGTCGGCCCGGTGGACATCCCTGATGACCTGCCGATGATCGACTACCTGCACGAGTACAAGAACCTCACTGGCTCGCGCCTGGGCTGCGGCCAAGGTATTTGCCACGCCTGCGTGGTGATCGTCGACAACCCCGACGGCACCAGTGAAGAAGTGCGCACCTGCATCACCGGCGCACACTATTTCGAAGGCAAGAAGGTTCGGACCATCGAAGGTCATGCCACCCGTGACGAGCAGGGCAAGGTCACCGAGCTGAACCCGATCCAGCAGCGCTTCGTCGATGAGTTCGCCTTCCAGTGCAGCTACTGCGCGCCAGGTTTCGTGAATGCCGCGACGGTGCTGGTGGAAAAGCTGCAGCGTCAGCCGATCGTCAAGAGCCAGCTGGAAAAAGTCATCGAGGACAGCCTCGGTCATCACATCTGCCGTTGCACCGGATACGTGCGCTACTACAGCGCCACGCGCAACGTGCTGACCGATCTCGGCCTGGTCAAGGAGGGCTAAGCATGAAGCAATTACTTACCCGCCTGACCCTGGCGGTCGGCCTGGCTGCGCCCGTGTTGCTGGCGCAGGCGGATGATCAGGTCAAGCGCGGCGAATACCTCGCCCGCGCGGCTGACTGCATGGCTTGCCACACCGCACCGGGTGGCGCGCCCTATGCAGGCGGCCTGCCGATCGTCTCGCCGTTCGGTACGATCTACGGCACCAACATCACCCCGAGCAAAGAGCACGGCATCGGCTTGTACAGCGATGATGAATTCTTCGCGGCGCTCACCGAAGGCAAGCGACGTGATGGCGCCAACCTGTACCCGGCGATGCCCTACACCTCGTATCACCTGGTGCCGCGTGAGGATTCCGACGCGATCCACGCCTACCTGAAAACCGTCGAGCCGATTGAGCGCGCCGCGCCGGTCACAAGCCTGAGTTTTCCGTTCAACGTGCGCCTGGGCCTGATGGGCTGGAACATGATGTACGGCAAGGACGTGAAGCTGGCTCCGACCGAAGGCAAAAGCGAAGCCTGGAAGCGCGGCCAGTACATGGTCGACGTGCTCGGTCACTGTGGCGAATGCCACACCCCACGCGGTCTGCCGGGTGCGATGCAGCAGGATAAACGCATGACCGGCGGTATTCTCAACGGCTACCTGGCGCCAAGTCTCTTGGCCACTGACCTGGCGGCCCGTGGCTGGAATCACCAGGACCTGAGCTCGTTCCTCAAGCACGGCATGAGCGCCCAGGGCACCATGTTCAACGAGATGTTCCCGGTGTTCCACAACAGTACCCAGGGCCTCAGCGATCCGGACCTGGCGGCGATGGCAACCTTCCTCCTCGGCGACCAGCCGCCAACGGCGAAAGTCTTGACCGACGTCCCGCTGGACCAGCTCAGTGCCAGCGCACAGCGCGGTCGGCAGGACTACCTGAACGTCTGTGCCGGTTGCCACGCGCCGGGTGGCGAAGGCAAACCGCATATTGCCGTCGCCATGCGCGGCAATACCACCCTGCGCCTGGAAGATCCGCGCAACCTGGTTCGGGTGATCGACGATGGCATCGGCGAGCAGAAATTCGCCGGCTTCGAACACATGCAACCCATGCCCGGTTTCGCGCAAAAGCTCACCGACGAGCAGCTTGCGGACCTGTTGAACTACCTGCGCCAGGCGTGGGGCGGTCAACCGGGTGACCTGGCCTTGAACGATGTGCAGAAGCTGCGGGCTGACGCGCCGCCGCTCGAGCACAAGGCGCACTGACATGCAGCATCTGGATCTGCAGGTAGTGCGGCGCGCGCTGGCATGGTCGGCGGCCGGACAGCGTGTGTGGCTGTGCAGCGTACTGGCCACCTACGGCTCGGCGCCTCGAGCGCCGGGTTCGTTGCTGGCGGTGAATGCTGACGGGCAGTGGATCGGATCGCTGTCCGGTGGGTGTGTCGAGGAGGACTTCCTCGAACGCGTCGCCGAAGGTGCATTCGAGCAAGCGGTCAGCGTCGTGCGCTACGGCGAAGGCGATGACCCGCGCTCGCGGGTCAGCCTGCCCTGCGGTGGAGTGCTCGATGTGCTGGTGGAAAAGCTTGAGCCTGTCTGTGAGGTGCAGGCGCATCTGCGGGAGCTGGAGTCGGCGCTATTGGGCCGGCGCCGGCTGATCCGTGAAGTCGACCTGGCCAGCGGCGTGCGCAGTCTGTTCGATGATCGCGAGCAGGGTGTGCGCGTCGAGCGCGAGATTGATCGCGTCAGGCTGCGCATCGGCGCGGCACAGCGCCTGTTGCTGGCCGGGTACTCCAGTGTCGCGCAGGCCTGCGCGGAGTTCGCCATAGGCCTGGGCTTCGAGGTGATTCTTTGCGATCCGCGGGACGAAGTGCTGGAAGGCGTGGTGCTGGATAACGTGGAGATTCGTCGTCAATTGCCCTCGGTGTTCATCGCCGACGGGGGCTGCCACAGCGACACGGCGGTGGTGGCGCTGACCCACGATCCGCGCATCGATGACCTGGCGATGATGGAAGCGGTGCGTACCGACGCGTTCTACATCGGCGTGATGGGATCACTGCAGACTTCGCAAAAGCGCTTCGAGCGCTTGCGGCGCATTGGTGGGCTGGGTGAAGCGCAACTGGCGCGGATCCATGCGCCCATCGGGCTGAACCTGGGCAGCAAGACCCCGGCGGAAATCGCCCTGGCGGTACTTGCCGATATCCTGCGAATTCGCAGCGGGATCCCTCGCGATCGGCTGTGATGCAGTCCCTGTCAGGGCTAAGGCTTGTTCGAAAGGAGGCTCGTCGCTTGATTGGACGAGCCTTTTTTGTTGTGCGTCATTCTTGACACTGTCCGGTCAGCTTCTCTAGGATGCTGCCCATGCGCCGATTTAAACAGCTACTTGCGGGGCGCCAGGTAACTCATTGAGTTACCGACAGAAGCTTGAAGCAGGCTTCGAAATACCGCTAAAGCGCTGGTTCGGTGTTGCCTCTCACCTGCCATGCAGACTTTTTGAGGCTGAGACACGACTCGATGAATGCACTAAGCCCTGTTGTACGTCCCGCGCCGATCACGGCACATCTCACCCAGCGCAATCCAAAAATCCTGCTTGGCGGTAAACATCAGCCGACGCTCCTGCGTTATCTCGATGGTTGGCCACGTCGTACCGGTGGGCCAGCAGCTTTCCTGATCCAGTTTGTCGAAGACGGTGAATCCCTGGCGCGCTTTGCCGCGGACAGTTTTGACCTGGCAGTGATTCAGTCGCCAAGCGTCGAAGACGCCCCGGAAATGATCAGGCAACTGACCCGCGTCGCCCGGCAAGGGCTGATTACCCGTCGCTGAGGCCCGTTGAAGCCTCAGGGATAGTCGATCTCGACGATGTACACACACTGCTCACCCGTCGGTGTCTGGACCCGTACTTCGGCGTCCAGGGCCTTGCCGATCAGGGCGCGGGCCAAGGGCGAGTCGATGCTGATCAAGCCCTGTTTCAGGTCCAGTTCATCCGGTCCGACGATGCGATAGCGTGATTGCTTGCCATCCTCGTCTTCAATCGTGACCCAAGCGCCAAAATAAACTTTGTTCGGATCGCTGGGCTTTTCGCTGACGACCTTGAGGGCTTCCAGGCGTTTGGTCAGGAAGCGCACGCGACTGTCGATTTCGCGCAGCATTTTCTTGCCATAGGTGTATTCGGCGTTTTCCGAACGATCGCCCTGGGCTGCCGCTTCGCTGACTGCTTGCGTCACCTGGGGGCGGCGTACGTGCCACAGTTCATGAAACTCGGCGCGCATCCGCGCTTCACCTTCAGGGGTGATCAGCGCGGTTCCGGCGGTACGGGGAGGGCGATAACGGCTCATGGCAACTTTTCTTCGAATCAGGAGCGCTTGAGTCTATCAACCCTCGCGCAGGACTGTCAGGGGGCTGGCATTCAGGGCGCGCCGGGTGCCGAACACACCAGCACCGCCGATCAGCACGGCGCCGATCAGCGGCAGCACCAGCAGCCATGGGTGCGGATGCCAGGGCAGGTCAAAGGCGTAGCGGTAGAGCACCAGGCTGACGACTTCCGAACCGAGTGCCGCGAGCAGGCCGCTCACCGCGCCAAGCAACCCGAACTCGATCCGTCGTGCCTTCACCAGCAGTTGCCGTTCGGCCCCCAGTGCGCGCAGCAGGGCACCCTGGCGGATGCGTTCGTCCAGGGTCGCCTGCAGGCCGGAAAACAACACCGCCATCCCTGCCGCCAGGACAAACAACAGCACGTATTCCACAGCCAGGGTGACTTGGGCGAGGATGCTGCGCAATTGCGCCAGCAGCGCTTCGACCTGCAGGATCGTCACCGCCGGAAAACTGCGCGACAGGTCGACGATCTGCTGGTCATGCCCTGCCGCCAGATAGAAGCTGGTCAGGTAGGTGGCGGGCAAATCCTTCAGGGTGCCTGGCTGGAAAATCATGAAGAAGTTCGGCTGGAAATTATCCCAGTTGATCTCCCGCAGGCTGGTGACTTTCGCCTCGCGATTGGCCCCGCCGACGGTAAAGACCAAATGGTCGCCGAGCTTGAGCTTCAGGCTTTCGGCGACCTTGCCCTCCACCGACACGCCGGGGATATCATCCGGCGGTTGCTCTGGCCACCAATGACCGGCGGTGATCTTGTTGCCCGCAGGCAGGTCTGCCGCCCAGGTCAGGCTCAGGTCACGCTGGATCGCCCGGTCGCCTGCCGATTCCTTGGTGACGATTTGCTGCACCGGTTCGCCATTGATGCTGATCAGCCTTCCGGGGACTACCGGATACAGGGGGGCCGATTGCGCCGACAACGAGATCAGGCGGTCGGTAAACGCCTGCTTGTCCGCGGGCAGGATGTTCAGGGCAAAATAGTTCGGTGCGTTCCTGGGCAGCTGGTTCTGCCAGGTGTCCAGCAACTCGCCGCGCAGCAGGGCGATCAACGCCATCGACAGCAGGATCAGGCCGAATGCCAGGGACTGCCCTGCGGCTGCCAGCGGATGACGCAGCAATTGGCCCAGCCCCAGGCGCCACGGCAGGGAGGCACGAGCCAGCAGGCGTCGCAGGCTTTTCAATAGCAGCAACAGCAAGCCACCCAATATCAGTGCCGCGACCACGCCGCCGCCGAGCAGGGCGAAGGTCAGTAGCAAGTCCAGGCTCAGGCGCCACATGATCAGCCCGAGGGCACCCAATGCGGCGCCGTAGACCATCCAGGTGCTGGAGGGTATCGGCAGCATGTCCCGCCGCAATACGCGCAAGGGTGGAACCCGACCCAGCGCCGCCAGCGGTGGCAGGGCAAAACCGGCCAGGGCCACCAGTCCGGTGCCGATACCGGCGATGGCCGGGAACAGGCCGCCCGGTGGCACGTCGGTCGGCAACAAATCATGCAGCAGGGCAAACAGTCCCAGTTGCGCCAGCCAACCGATGGCGGCGCCAATGAGGCTGGCGAGCAGGCCGAGTATGGTCAGCTGCAGGCTGAACAGCACCATGGTTTCCCGGCGGGACAGGCCAAGGCAGCGGAGCAGCGCGCTGGCATCGAAGCGGCGGGTGGCGAAGCGCGTCGCTGACAACGCTACGGCCACCCCGGCCAGCAATACCGCCACCAGGCTGGCCATGTTCAGGTAGCGCTCGGCCTTGCCCAGTGCGCCGCCAATCTGCCGGTTGCCGTCGCGGGCATCCTGGATGCGCTGGTTGGCGGCCAGGCCGGGCTTGATCAGTTGGCGATAGGTCTCCAGGGCCGAGGCATCGCCGCGCCAGAGTTCGCGGTAGCTGACCCGGCTGCCAGGTTGCACCACGCCAGTGGCTTGCAGGTCACTGAGGTTGATCAACACCCGGGGTGTCAGGCTGTAGAAGTTGCCGGCGCGGTCGGGCTCGTAGGTCAGTACCCGTGCCAGCTTCAGGGTTTTCATGCCGACATCGATGCTGTCGCCGATCTTCAAGTCCAGCGCCGTCAGCAATCGCGCCTCGACCCAGGCCTCACCGGGTTTCGGCCCGCCGCCGGATTCTTCCGGGGCGAAAGGCGCAGGGGCGCTTTTCAGTTCCCCGCGCAGTGGGTAGACGTCGTCTGCCGCCTTGATGCTGGAGAGCTGTATGCCGTTGTCCGTGGCGATAACACTGGAAAACTCCACCACCCGGGCGTGTTCGAGGCCAAGCTCGGTACCGCTTCTTACTTGCTCGGGGCGCGCTGGCGAGCTGCCTTCGAGCAGCAGGTCGGCTCCGAGAAACTCCGTGGCGCGCAACATCATCGCGCCATTCAGGCGCGCGCCGAAATAGCCGATGGCGGTATTGGCCGCTACCGCGACCACGAGGGCAAAAAACAGCACGCGCAGTTCACCGGCGCGGGCATCGCGCAACAGTTGACGGAGGGCGAGACTGAACAGGCGCAACAGCGGCAGGCGTGCCATCAAGGCTCCAGAGGGGCGACCAGCAGGCCGGCTTCAAGGCGGATCAGGCGCCGGCAGCGGTGTGCCAGGCGTTCATCATGGGTCACCAGCACCAGGGTCGTGCCGCGTTCCTGGTTGAGTTCGAACAGCAGGTCGCTGATGCGCTCGCCGGTATGGCTGTCGAGGTTACCGGTGGGCTCGTCGGCAAACAGCACGTCGGGTTCGGCCGCGAACGCCCGGGCAATCGCCACGCGCTGCTGTTCACCGCCGGAGAGCTGGCGTGGCGAGTGAGTCAGGCGTTGCCCCAGGCCGACCCGTTGCAACAGCTCGGTGGCGCGGCCACGGGCGTCCTGGCGGCCATCGAGCTCCAGCGGCAACATGACGTTTTCCAGGGCGTTGAGACTGTCGAGCAGTTGGAATGACTGGAAGACGAAACCCACGTGTTCGGCGCGGATGCGCGCACGTTGATCTTCATCGAGGTTGCTCAGGTCCTGGCCGGCGAGGGTGACTTCGCCGCTGCTCGGCAAGTCGAGGCCGGCGAGCAGGCCGAGGAGGGTGGACTTGCCCGAACCGGAGGCGCCGACGATGGCCAGGCTGTCGCCCTTGTTCAGTTCCAGGCTGAGTTGGTGCAGGATGGTCAGTTCACCTTCCGCGCTGGGAACCACTTTGCTAAGGTTCTTCGCGGTGAGAATGCTTGCGCCCATGGAGAATCCGATGCGTGTGTGGTTTTTGAGTGCTGGCCTGGCCTTGATGTGCATGGCCCAGAACGCAGCGGCGGGTACAGTCCTGATCGTTGGCGATAGTATCAGCGCCGGTTTCGGACTGGATACCCGCTTGGGGTGGGTGTCGTTGCTCGAGCAGCGGCTCAAGCGCGAAGGTTTCGACGATAAGGTGATCAATGCGTCCATCAGCGGCGACACCAGTGCCGGCGGCCAGGCACGCCTGCCAGCGCTGCTTGCAGAGCATAAGCCTGAGTTGGTGATCCTCGAATTGGGGGGCAATGACGGCCTGCGTGGCTTGCTGCCAACACAATTGCAACAAAATCTTGCGTCGATGATTCAGCAGTCGCAGGACGCGGGCGCCAAGGTGCTGTTGCTCGGCATGCAATTGCCACCCAATTACGGTGCTCGATACACCAAGGCCTTTGCCGACGTCTACAGCAACCTGGCCGATGAGAAAAACATCCCGTTGGTGCCGTTTTTCCTCGACGGCGTGGGCGGTCATCCGGACCTGATGCAGGCCGATGGCATTCACCCGGCAGCCGGGGCTCAGGACAAGTTGCTGGAAAATGTCTGGCCTACGCTAAAACCACTGTTATGACACTTTTCTAGGAGCGGGCTTTCGGCTAAGGTGGCGCCCCCGATTTGGAGCCCCCGATGCCGCGTTCTGCCTGGTCACTTTATGCCTATCAACTGATCGAGCCTGACGAACAGCTGGATCTGTTCGCCTGCCAGGAAGTGCGGGTACACCTGGTGACCCGACAACTGGAGCTGGGCGGCTCGGCGGACCGGACCCTGTGCGGCAGCCTGCTGCCGGCTCAACCGCGTTGGTCGAACGTCGATCGCCGGGTGTTCCAGGACCAGCGCCTGTGTTCGTTGTGTCGGGCCATTCTTGAGTCGCAAAAGCGCGGCACGTCGCCGATCTGGCCGGAGTTGCGGTTCGAGCTTTGATCGTTTCTGCTTTGCTGTGGCTTGGGCATCGGATGAAAACCTGTGGGAGCTGGCTTGTCGGGTCGCCGCATCGCAGCGATGGCGGCCTGACAGCCGACCTGTATCCCGCAGATGTACTCCAATCAAACTGTGGGAGCGGGCTTGCTCGCGAAGGCGGCCTTATAGCCGACCTATGTTTTGTTGACTGCGTACATATCCATTGCTGCGGTAACGGCCGCTTATGGTTTCGCCCTTACGGCGAGTCCCTTTTTCAAGCGCCGGAGTGCCGGCCCAGCAAAAAAGCACCAAAAGGCTTTGCCCCACCACTCGGTCCCTCGCTAGGGCTCGGCATGCCCTCTCTCCGGCATTGCTCCGTGGGTCGCCGCGATGGGCCGTCCCTGGCCCAGCGCGGCTAAACCGGCGTCCTGCCGGTTTCCCCACTGCGCAATGCCTGCGTTCGGCCATCGTGGTTAACGGGGCGCCTGCGATCAACAGCAAAGCGAGGCAGCCTGGCTTGAAGTGAACTCGCTGATCGTTCCCACGCTCTGCGTGGGAATGCCGCCAGGGACGCTCTGCGTTCCGCCGACGACGTATTAATTGAGCCGTGCGCGACGGTGATGCGGGGCGTCACAGGAAGCCCTGTGTGAAATTGGTTGCCTGCGTACATATCCATTGCTGCGGTAACGGCCACTTATGGTTTCGCTTTTACAGCGACTCCCTTTTTCAAACGCCAAAAAGGAAGCAAAAGGCTTTGCCCCACCACTCGGTGCCTCGCTTGGGCTCGGCATGTCCTCTCTCCGGCATTGCTCCGTGGGTCGCCGCGATGGGCCGTCCCTGGCCCAGCGCGGCTAAACCGGCGTCCTGTCGGTTTCCCCACTGCGCAATGCCTGCGTTCGGCCATCGTGGTTAATGGGGCGCCTGCGATCAACAGCAAAGCGAGGCGGCCTGGCTTGAAGTGAACTCGCTGATCGTTCCCACGCAGAGCGTCACTAGTGTCCGGTAAAAACCGAAGGGGGAGCTTGCTCCCCCTTGCTGTTGGCGGCCGTCAGTCATAATCGGATTTTTCAGACTCGATTTTGGCTCATGTTTACCAGCACCCGTTTAGCCCACCTGCTCAGTGCGATCCCGCGCCAGTTCTTTCGGCAATCCACCGAAAGGCACCAGGCTGATCGCTACGTCAAACGCTGCACGTCCTGGCAATTGCTGGTGACACTGGTCAGCGGTCATGTAACCCAAGCCTTAAGCCTGCGGTCCTTGGCGACTTTCTCCGAAACTCTAAGCCCGCATAGCTACCATCTTAAAGCGGGTCCCGTCGCCCGCTCGACCCTGTCGGATGCCTTGAACAAGCGTGACTACCGGCCATTCCAGGACCTTTGCGAGTTGCTGTTGCGCGGCATCAGCCGCCAGCAGCGCAAAGAAGTCGGTGCCATGGTTAGCCTGCTTGATTCCACGTCGATCACTTTGCGCGGACCTCACTTCGATGGCTGGACAGCCGCCACGAAAACCCGCATTACGCAGGGCTTGAAAGTACATGTCGGGCTAGATTTGGCACAGTTGGCCCCGGTGTACGTCAACATCACTCCTGCCAACGTCAACGACCTGAGCGATGCACTGGAAATGCCGATTCAGGCCGGCATGACGTATGTCTTTGACAAGGGCTATTGCGATTACAACTGGTGGCACCAGTTGCAGACCAAAGGCGCTTTTTTCGTCACCCGCCTGAAGAAAAACGCCAATATCAAAGTGCTGCACAAGCACTCGACCGTAGCCGAGCAAAGCCCGGTCATGACCGATGAAGTCATTCTGTTCGGCAAAAAGCATCTGGGCGGTAAGCGTCTGAATGACTACCGAGAAACGCCGGTAAGACGCGTGGTGGTTGAGCGCGAGGGACATGCCACGCCATTAATCCTAGTGACCAACGACTTCGCAAGAACAGCTGAAGAAGTCGCGGGCTTGTACAAAGATCGCTGGAAGATCGAGCTGTTTTTCAAGTGGATCAAGCAACATCTGAAACTCAAACGCTTCTATGCCTTCTCTGAAAACGCCGTGCGCCTGCAGATTTACAGTGCCTTGATCAGCTACTTGTTACTGCACCTTTTCCATCGTCGTTCAGGATTTACCGGTTCGTTGTTCGAGCTGACGGTTCGCATATCTCACGTCCTGCACGAACGGCCCGCTACTCCAGAACTGAGGGATCGACGAAGGCAGGAGCGAGAAAAGCTGAAGGCTGCCCAAGGCAGCCTTCAGCTATGAAACATGTTTACCGGACACTAGTGACGCAGAGCGTGGGAACGATCACATTGCGGACAGCCCTGCAATCAGGTCGGTTTTAAGGCCGCCTTGCTCTGCTTTTGCTCTGCTTTTGCTCTGCTTTTGCTCTGCTTTGGCTTTTGATGTTCTTGCCCCCTCGAGAGGCCGAGTGGAGGTTTTGCGCAGTGGGTAAACCGGCAAGGATGCCGGTTTAGCCGCGCTGGGCCAGGGACGGCCCATCGCGGCGACCCACGGAGCAGGACCGGAGCGAGGGCATGCCGAGCATTAGCGAGGCACCGAACGCCAGGGGCAAGAGCCCTTGGTTACTTGGGGCTTTTCCAAGTGACTCGCTGTAAAAGCGAAACCCTAAGTGGCCGTTACCGGAGGAATGGATATGTACTCCGTTAACAAACAATAGGTCGAATGGCAGGCGACACGAAATGCCTTGCATCGCCTACACCCCCCGCAACCTCCCCGAAATAACGGCCAGCGGTGTACAATCGCGTTCTTATACCCTATGTCGATCATGCAAAGGATTTTCCGGATGTTGCCGCGCTTTCCCGCCGTCACCCGCTGCCTGACACTTGCCGCCCTCTGTGTAGCGGGTCCCGTCGCAGCATTGGAGCTACCCCTGCCACCACCTGGTGAAGACATCGTTGGTCAGGTACAGGTGATCAAGGCCAAGTACGAAGATACCTTCGCCGACCTGGGCACGACCTACGACCTGGGTTATTCGGAAATGGTGGCCGCTAACCCTGGCGTCGATCCATGGTTGCCTGGTGCCGGCACTGAAATCGTGCTTCCAACCCGCTTCATCCTGCCACCAGGACCACGTGAAGGTATTGTGATCAACCTGGCCGAGTACCGCCTCTACTACTTCCCGAAAGGCCGGAACGTGGTGTACACCTACCCGCTGGGTATCGGTCGTGAAGGTTGGGGCTCGCCGATTGCCCACACCAGCATCACCGCCAAGACGCCGAACCCTACCTGGACGCCTCCAGCATCGATCAAGGCCGAACATGCCGCCGATGGTGATCCGCTGCCCAACGTGGTGCCGGCCGGCCCTGACAACCCGCTGGGGCCGTTCAAGTTCACCCTGGGGACTCCGGGCTACCTGATCCACGGCTCGAACAAGAAGTTCGGCATCGGCATGCGCACCAGCCATGGCTGCTTCCGCATGTTCAACAATAACGTGCTGGAAATGGCAGGCATGGTGCCGGTTGGAACGTCGGTGCGGATCATCAACGACTCCTACAAGTTTGGCGTGAGTGGCGGCAAGGTCTACCTGGAAGCGCACACGCCGCTGGATGACAAGGGCAACCCGTCGGTGGTCGACAAGCACACTGCGGTGATCAACGCGATGCTCAAGCGTGAAGACATCACCAATAACCTGCGTATGAACTGGGATGTGGTACGTGATGTAGTGGCTGCCGAAGATGGCCTGCCGGTGGAAATCGGCGTGCCGAACACTACCGCGGCCATGGTGACGAGTGCGCCGATCGACCCGCTGCAGTAATGCCTGAAAAAAACCCGCCGACGCAGGCCGCGTCGGCGGGTTTTTTATTGGCTGCAGGAAACAGCAGGCAATAAAAAAGCCGACCCAAAAAATGGGTCGGCTTGATAATAATCCCGAAGGACTATTACTTGCGGCTAGCTTTTTCCAGCATGCGCAGAGCACGCTCGTTAGCTTCGTCAGCAGTCTGTTGTGCTTTTTGAGCAGCAGCCAGAGCTTCATCAGCTTTACGGTAAGCTTCGTCTGCACGAGCTTGGGAGCGAGCTGCTGCGTCTTCAGTAGCGGTCAGACGTGCTTCGGTTTCTTTCGATGCGCTGCTGCAACCGGTAGCCAGAACTGCGGCCAGGGCCAGAGCAGAGAATTTCAGAACGTTGTTCATCGTGTTCCCCTTCAAGGACTTTCTATTAAGTGGCTGTCTCCTCCGAGTGAGGAAATAGCCGGCGTACATACTACCCATTACTTGTCGTAAGTAAACTGACGTGAAGCAAGAAGCAAAAAAAATTGTAGGCGTTGATTCTTTTTCGAGCAACTTTTAACTGCGTTGTATAAAAAATATCCAGCTGCAAGGCCCGAGATGAGCGAGCCGCCAAGGAAAAGTTCCCCAGGCTCAAAGCTCTTTTTCCGGTCTTGGCTAAAGTCCTTCTAGATGCATTCGTCTACACTTTTGTTCGGAAATTGCGCAGTGTCCCTCATATCTTTCTCGATGTTCAGGTGACTTTAACGAGGGGCGCTCGTCTTATGTCTCAACATCCGGCAATGTTCAGGCTACCGATCGCTGCAAGACCTTTCGGTCGAGCTGTTTCCTGCGTTATCCACAGCAGCACCTGCCAACCAGCATGATGACGAGCGAACCTTGAGCATTTCTGCCAATGGTGCCTACTATTTGTACGTGCTCGGTTGCGCGAGATCGGTGTAGCTCTTCTCGGTGTCGATTCAGGCACGGGGTGGCGTAGTTGTTCCTTCGCCGGAAAAACATCGGTAAGGTAGGGGTCAGAATTCCAGACCCGCGAGGAGTAGTGATGAGCGAGGCGTTGTCCATCCACCATGACCAGGCTGGTCATCAATTCGAGACCAATGTGGACGGTCATCGTGCCTACCTGACCTATATGGATCTGGGGAAACAGACCCTGGATATCTATCGCACATTTGTGCCCAATGCATTGCGCGGTCGCGGCATCGCCGCGGCCCTGACCGAACAGGCGCTGCAGTACGCCGAGGAAATGGGCTATACCGTCATTCCCTCGTGCTCCTATGTCGAGCGCTACATGGAGCGTCACCAGCGCCATGCTGCCAAGCTGAGCCAGTGACCCTCGAGAAAATCGCTGCATAAAAAAACGCCGGGCTCAGCCCGGCGTTTTTTTGTCTGCGGCAAGCGCCAATCAGGTGCGTTGGCGTTTTGGCAGTACTTCCTTGAGCTTGGCATGCATGCTGCGCAAGGTGTTTTCGGTAGCAGTCCAGTCGATGCAGGCATCGGTGATCGACACGCCGTATTGCAGGTCGGCGAGGTCTTTCGGGATGGCCTGGCAACCCCAATTCAGGTGGCTTTCGACCATCAGGCCGATGATCGACTGATTGCCTTCGAGGATCTGGTTGGCGACGTTTTCCATCACCAGCGGTTGCAGGGCCGGGTCCTTGTTGGAGTTGGCGTGGCTGCAATCGACCATGATGTTGGGCTTGATCTTCGCTTTGTTCAGCGCTTGTTCGCACAGGGCTACGCTGACCGAATCGTAGTTCGGCTTACCGTTGCCGCCGCGCAGTACGACGTGACCGTAGGCATTGCCCTTGGTGGTAACGATCGACACGCCACCTTCCTGGTTGATGCCCAGGAAGCGGTGCGGGCTGGAAACCGATTGCAGGGCGTTGATCGCAACGGTCAGGCCGCCATCCGTACCGTTCTTGAAGCCGACGGCCGAGGACAGGCCGGAGGCCATTTCACGGTGAGTCTGGGATTCGGTAGTACGCGCGCCGATGGCCGACCAACTGATCAAATCCTGCAGGTATTGCGGGGAGATCGGATCGAGTGCCTCGGTAGCGGTTGGCAGGCCCATTTCGGCCAGGTCCAGCAACAGCTGGCGACCAATATGCAGGCCGTCCTGGATCTTGAACGAGTCGTCCAGGTAGGGGTCGTTGATCAAGCCTTTCCAGCCAACGGTGGTGCGTGGCTTCTCGAAATACACACGCATGACCAGATACAAGGTATCGGACACTTCCGCCGCGAGAACCTTCAGGCGCTCGGCGTACTCGTGGGCCGCCTTGATGTCGTGGATCGAGCAAGGCCCGATGACCACGAACAGGCGATGGTCGGTACCATCGAGAATGTTGCGAATGACTTCGCGGCCCTTGGTGACGGTGCGCAGGGCGGCATCGCTCAGGGGGATATCACGCTTGAGCTGGTCAGGAGTGATCAGCGTCTCGTTGGAAGCGACGTTTAGGTCGTTGATCGGTAAATCAGCCATCGTTTACTCGTCAGGTCACGGGTGCCGGCCGCCAGCGAACCCGCGCGGCGGAGCACAGCAAATTAAGCGCGTCGGGGAGCAGAACCTTAGCGCGTTACACCGTGGCTAGACAATGGGCTGGCCCGGTTTAATCCAGCACGGCCTGTGCAAATGCCTGGTGAACCTTGTCGTGGGAGAACTCGTCGGCATGCTGCTGGACCCACTCCAGGGCCAGGGCCTGGATTTCCTGCAGGTCGTTGTGGGCGTCATGCTGGCGGCAGTAACGCTCGATCTGGCACACCTGCTCGCCCATTCTTGCGCTGAAAAGTGTCTGTTCGTCGACGAAGGCAATACCCACCAGGTAGCCTCGCTTTCGTCGCAGGCACCAGGCCACATAGCCCAGAAAGCGCAGGTCCGGGTTCAGGGTCGGCATGCGTACCTCCAGCGCGGTGCCATGGCGCCAGGCGCGGTGATAATTGCAAGCCATGCCCCCGAGGCTGATAGTGTGCAGCTGTTGCCTGGAGATGCACTCAGGTTTGAGCAACGTCAACTCGACAGGTATATCGTCAGGATGAGGAAGAAAACGTCCCATGAGCACGGACTCCATGTGTCGGCCATCTGACATTGTTCCACCCAGTATAGTGGTCGAATTGGAACTGACCGATTTCGACGCCGACCAACGGCTGCTGGCAATGAGCGGCGTATCGCTGGTGATTTTCACCAGTGTCGGCTGCGCCTCCTGTCGTTTTGCCCGTGAGCAGCTGCCTGCGCTCGACCTGGACGTCGATCGCCTGTGCTGGATCGATGCCGGCAACAATGGCGGGGTGGTCGAGCGATATCAGGTCTTTCACTTGCCGGCGCTGTTTGTGGTACGCGACGGCGAATTCTTCGGGGCACTAAAATCGCGCCTGACCGGCGCCGAGCTCAACGCCGCTCTGGGGCAGGCGCTGGGTCGAACAGCAGAGGAGTTGCCATGACGGGTGCAGTTGCGAAACCGACAATCGGAATTATCGGGACCGGGGCCATCGGCGGGTTCTACGGGATGATGCTGGCGCAGGCCGGCTACGATGTGCATTTTCTGTTGCGCAGCGAGTTTCGTGCGGTGGCCGAGCGCGGGCTGCAACTGCACAGCGCTGTACATGGAGCGCTGACGCTGAATCCGGTGCAGGCCTACTCGGCGGCCGAAGACATGCCACCTTGCGACTGGTTGCTGGTTGGCGCAAAAACCACCAGCAACCGCGATCTCGCGCCCGCCATCGTGCAAGCCGCTGCACCGAATGCCAGGGTGCTGCTGTTGCAAAATGGCCTGGATGTCGAAGACAGCCTGCGTGAACTGCTGCCCGATGCGCTGCATGTGCTGGGCGGGCTCTGCTATATCTGCGTCCATCGCCAGGGCCCCGGTGTCATCACTCATCAGGCGCTGGGGGCGGTACATGTCGGCTATCACAGCGGGCCGGCGTCCGATGATCCATCGCGTGCCGCGATTGTCGAGGAGGGGGCCGGGTTGTTTCGTGCGGCTGGTATCGACGCCCAGGCCATGGCTAACCTGCACCAGGCGCGCTGGCAGAAACTGGTCTGGAATATTCCGTACAACGGCCTGTCCGTGCTGCTCGGGGCGAGTACCACGCCGCTCATGGCCGACGCCGACAGCCGTGAGCTGATCACCTCGCTGATGGCCGAAGTGATCCAGGGCGCAACCGCCTGCGGTCACGAAGTGCCCGCCGGTTATGCCGAGCAGCTTTTGCAGGTGACGCAGAGAATGCCGGACTACTGGCCGAGCATGTACCACGATTTTTTGCACAAGCGTCCGCTGGAACTGGAGGCCATCTACGCTCGGCCTCTGGCCGCGGCGAAGGCCGTCGGCTGTGAATTGCCACGGATCGAGGCGATGTATCGCAGTTTGAGTTTCATCGATCGACGTAATACCTGAGTCGATCAACCGGAGGGGGAAGGGGATGCCAAAGTCCATAGACGACAAGTTGGTGCTGGCGATTTCTTCGCGAGCGTTGTTCGACCTGAGTGAAAGCCACAAGGTCTATCTGTCGAGTGGTGTCGAGGCCTACCGGCAATATCAGATTGAACACGAAGAAGAAATACTCGAGCCCGGTGACGCCTTCCCGCTGGTGCAAAAACTCCTGAACCTCAATGCCCACCTCGGCCGGGCACGGGTCGAGGTGATTTTGGTCTCGCGCAACAGCGCCGACACCGGACTACGCGTGTTCAACTCGATCCATCACTATGGACTGGCGATTTCCCGTGCGGCGTTTGTCGGAGGGCGCAGTCCGTATCCCTACCTCAAGGCCTTTGGCTGCGATCTGTTTCTTTCAACCCACGCCGAAGACGTACGCAGTGCGCTGGACGCCGGATTCGCCGCGGCGACCATTCTGTCCGGCGGCGCCAGCCGTGCAGCCAGCGATGAACTGCGCATTGCCTTCGACGGTGATGCCGTACTGTTTTCCGACGAATCCGAACGCGTCTATCAGGCCGGTGGGCTGGAAGCGTTTCAGGCCAGCGAGCGCGAAGCGGCCCGCGAGCCTCTGCGCGGTGGGCCGTTCAAGGGCTTCCTCGCTGCCCTCAATCTGTTGCAGCGCGAGTTCCCGGATGACGCTTGTCCGATTCGCACGGCACTGGTCACGGCACGCTCGGCGCCAGCCCATGAGCGGGTGATCCGTACGTTGCGGGAGTGGGATATTCGCCTGGATGAATCGCTGTTTCTCGGTGGCCTGACCAAGTCGGCCTTTCTCGAAGCCTTTGCCGCCGATGTGTTTTTCGACGATCAGGCCGGTCACTGCGAGTTGGCGCGCGAAGTGGTTGCTACCGGCCATGTGCCGCATGGCATAAGCAACGAGCAAAAGGTTTAAGCCCGCCGTTCAACGTGTTACGCCAGATGTCGCTCTCGCCAAGGCACTGCTAAGCTGAATCAATCTCCGCCATGTCGGCACGCGAGGAGGTCATATGATTCGTTCGATGCTGTATGCCACTGACCTCGGGCTGTACGCACCCGTGGTGATGCAGCATGCCCTGGAATTGGCCCGAACATTCGATGCCGACCTGTACGTGGTGCACGCCGTCGAGCCCATGGGGCTGTTTGCCGAATCGGTGCTGCAGAGTTATCTCGATGAGCAGGCATTGAACGAATTTCACAGTCAGGGTCTTAACACGGTGATTGCCAGCATCGAGCAGCGGGTGCTCGACAATTTTCGCGAAGAGTTGGGTGACGAGGGGGAGCAGGATCTTTTGCGGATCAAGGCGGTACGGGTGCTGCAGGGTGATCCATCGCAGGTGATTCTCGACCAGGCGCAGAAACTCTCGGTGGATTTGCTCATCGTAGGGAGCCACAGTCACGGTGCTGGAGCTGAAACGCCTTTGGGCCGGACCGCAGCGCGTGTGTTGCAACTGGCCAAGGTACCGGTCTACCTGGTGCCGCTGGTGCAGCGTCGTCGCCAAGGGGATCGCTAGAACACGAATAATAGCGTTTTGACAAAAAGTTCTAGATTTATTCTTCAAACCATTAATATAGTTATATACCGTCGCTGATGCCCGTGGCGTCTACCTGCTTTGAGGGATTCATATGAAGCTCCAACAATTGCGCTACATCTGGGAAGTGGCGCACCACGACCTCAACGTTTCCGCTACCGCCCAAAGTCTCTACACCTCTCAGCCGGGCATCAGCAAGCAGATACGTTTGCTGGAAGACGAATTGGGCGTCGAAGTGTTCGCCCGCAGCGGCAAGCACCTGACGCGCGTTACTCCGGCCGGTGAGCGCATTATCACCACCGCTGGCGAGATCCTGCGCAAGGTCGAAAGCATCAAGCAGATCGCCCAGGAATTCTCCAACGAGAAAAAAGGCACCCTGTCGATCGCCACCACCCACACCCAGGCGCGCTACGCGTTGCCGCCGGTGATCAGCAATTTCATCAAGCAGTATCCGGACGTTGCCCTGCACATGCACCAGGGCTCGCCGATGCAGATCGCCGAGATGGCCGCCGATGGCACCGTGGATTTCGCCATTGCCACCGAAGCCCTCGAGCTGTTTGGCGACCTGGTGATGATGCCTTGCTATCGCTGGAATCGCTGTGTGGTCGTGCCCCAGGGGCATCCGTTGACCAAACTCTCGAAGTTGACTCTCGAAGCCCTGGCCGAATACCCGATCGTGACCTATGTGTTCGGTTTCACCGGCCGTTCCAAGCTCGACGAAGCCTTCAGCCACCGTGGCCTGACGCCCAAGGTGGTGTTTACCGCCGCGGACGCCGACGTGATCAAGACCTACGTGCGCCTGGGCCTGGGTGTGGGCATCGTGGCGAAAATGGCGGTCGATACCAAGCTCGACAACGACCTGGTGGTGCTCGATGCCAGCGAGTTGTTCGAATCCAGCGTGACCAAGATCGGTTTCCGTCGCGGCACCTTCCTGCGCGGTTTCATGTGTGACTTCATCGAGAAGTTCGCCCCGCACCTGACCCGCGAAGTCATGGCCAAGGCCATCCAGTGCCACAACAAACAGGAGCTGGAAGAGCTGTTCGACGGCGTCGAACTGCCGGTTCACTGATAGAGCGGCCCGCCGCGTTGGCGGGGCAGCCGGTCAAACCACCTCGGTGACAGCAAACTGTTGCCGAGCGCCCGCCACCAGGATCTCCACCTCGTCGCCTGCGAGCTTGCCCAGCAGGCTTTTGCCCAGCGGTGAGCGCGGGGTGATGACGGTAATCAGTTGCCCCACCAGGTCAACCTTCAGGCCCGCCGCATCCGGCGCCAGGAACAACCATTGCTCGCGGCCCTTTTCGTCCTCCAGGCCGAGCAGCGCACCTATCTCGATACCCCGTTGCTCGTCATACGCACGCAATGCCAGGTTCTGGCAAAGCGCCAGTGACTGGCGAATCTCCTCGACCCGCCTGGCTTGGCCTGCAGCCAGGTAAGACGCCTCCAGGCCCAGGGTGTCGTACTTGTTTTCAGCGATGTTTTCTTCGTGGGTCGCGGTTTCGTAGGCGGTTTGCGCCGCGCGCTCGGCAATGTCGAGATCGACCCGCAATTTGTCGAGAATCAGTTGGTGGACAGTGTGCTTATTCATGATCAATCGCAGAATTGCAGGACGTTGGCGCGGCTTTTTTCGCTCGGTGCCGTCTGATCCTGTTGTAACCAGAATTGGCAGCGGGGGTTCGACAGGTTGCGGTTGCTGCCGCGCGCCTGGTCGAGTCGTTGCGCCTGCTCGTTCTTGCGCAGGTTTTCTTCATACTGCTCGAACAACGGGCTCTGTGCGGGATTGTCCGGCACCGGGCGTGCCACCACTGGCGGCTTGGCCAGTTGTTCCACCGCGGCTGCGACCGGCGCCAGTTGTTCGCTGAAAAACAGCCGGGCCACCAGCCAGCCGGTCAACGCGATGGCGATGAAACCCAGCCACAGGCCCAGGGCGATGCTGCCGGTCAGTTGCAGGACGCTGAGGTGAATCGCAATGGGTCGGCGCGGAGTAGGGCGGTAGGGCATGGTTGCCTCCTGGCGAAGGGTCGCGGGCGATTGCCGATTGTCGCACGAAGATTAATCGGCGTCGGCTCTTCTGCGCGGGCTGATTTATGCGGACAATTGGCACCTTTGCCAACGGGAGCCTGGAATGCCTGATATGAAAACCCGCTGGGATATTTTTTGCACCGTGGTCGACAATTTTGGCGACATCGGCGTGACGTGGCGGCTGTCCCGGCAACTGGTGGCCGAGCACGGGGTGGAGGTGCGTTTGTGGGTCGATGATCTGCGTGCCTTCGAGCGCCTGTGTCCGCAGATCGACATTCACGCTGGTCGGCAATGGCACCAGGGTGTCGAGGTATGTCAATGGTCGGCCGACTGGCAACCGGTAGAAGCGGCCGATGTGGTGATCGCCGCGTTTGCCTGCCAGTTGCCAGGCGCCTACATGGACGCCATGGCGCAGCGGGACAAAACGCCGCTGTGGATGAACCTCGATTACCTGAGCGCCGAGGACTGGGTGATCGGCTGCCACGGCTTGCCGTCGGTAAAATACAAACACGTCCAGAAGCACTTTTTCTTCCCCGGGTTCCACAAAGGTACGGGCGGCCTGCTGCGTGAAAGCGGATTGCTCGAGCGGCGCCGGCAATTCCAGCAGAGTCCCGAGGCTCAGCAAACCTTCCTGCAAGGCCTGGGAGTCGACCGCGCGCCCGGTGCGCTACTGATTTCACTGTTTGCCTATGAAAATTCCGGGTTGGCCAGCTGGCTGGACACCTTGGCGAGCGACTCGATGCCCACTCATCTGTTGGTGCCGCAAGGGCGTATCCTGGGTGACGTCGAGCGTTGGCTGAGCGTGCAGGACCTGCAGGCGGGGGCATTGCATGTGCGCGATGCCTTGACCGTGCAGGTGCTGCCGTTCGTCCGACAGGACCAGTATGACCAGCTGCTCTGGTGCTGTGATTTCAACGCCGTACGCGGCGAAGATTCCTTTGTCCGCGCGCAATGGGCGGGACGGCCGATGTTGTGGCACATCTATCAGCAGGAGGAAGATGTTCATCTGGACAAGCTCGAAGCCTTCCTCTCTCTCTACACCAAAGACCTTTCGCCTGCGGCTGGCGAGGTGATCAGCGGTCTCTGGCGGGCCTGGAATGCCGGTGAGACAATGACCGACCACTGGCAATCAACCCGCAAACACTGGCCGCAGCTGCAAAATCACGCCGAGACGTGGTGTCTGGAACAGGCCTTGCACACCGATCTTGCCGCGGCGCTGGTACAGTTTTATGTAAATTGGATATGATACGCGGCCTAGATTTTTGTAAATCCCATCCAAATTCGGATATTCGCAATGAAAACTGGTAAAGAACTCAAACCCGGTACCGTGATCCGTATCGACAACGATCCTTGGCTGGTTCAGAAAGCTGAATTCACCAAGTCGGGCCGTAACAGCGCGATCATGAAGACCAAGCTGAAAAACCTGCTGACCGGCTACAAGACCGAAACCGTCTACAGCGCCGACGACAAGCTGGACGACGTGATCCTGGACCGTAAAGAAGCGACCCTGTCCTTCATCAGCGGTGACAGCTACACGTTCATGGACACCACCGACTACACCATGTACGAACTGAACGCCGAAGACATCGAAAGCGTTCTGCCGTTCATCGAAGAAGGCATGACCGACGTTTGCGAAGCCGTGTTCTTCGAAGGCCGCCTGGTTTCCGTAGAGCTGCCGACCACTATCGTGCGTCAGGTTGACTACACCGAAGGTTCCGCTCGCGGCGACACTTCCGGCAAGGTGATGAAGCCTGCCAAACTGAAGAACGGTACCGAGCTGTCGGTTGCTGACTTCATCGAAATCGGCGACATGATCGAGATCGATACCCGCGAAGGCGGTTCCTACAAAGGCCGTGCTAAATAAGCACTGCTTCAGGAATGAAAAAGCCCGACCATCGAGTCGGGCTTTTTTGTGCCTGTCGGAAACACACAGGGGGGGTGTTACTTCAGGTGTTGCTTGAGCTCTTGCGACGCCTGCAACATCGCCGAACGCACTGCCGGCACCTGGCTGACCACGTTGAGCAAACCATAGTCGTGGATCATGCCGTTGTAGCGTACCGAGGTCACCGCCACGCCGGCCTCGTCGAGTTTGCGGGCGTAGGCCTCGCCTTCATCGCGCAGTACGTCGGCTCCGGCGGTTTGCACCAACGCAGGTGGCAGGCCCTTGAGTTGCGCCGGGGTCGCCCGAAGCGGCGAAGCGTAGATCTCGTTACGCTGCTTGGGGTCGGTGGTGTAGTTGTCCCAGAACCACTTCATCATGTTGCGAGTCAGGAAGTGCCCTTCGGCATACTGGTTATAGGAACCGGTGTCGAAGTTGGTATCGGTCACCGGCCACAACAGGACCTGGAATTTGATTGCCGGTGTACCTTTGTCTTTTGCCATCAGCGCGACCACTGCCGCCATGTTGCCGCCAACACTGTTGCCGGCCACCGCCAGGCGTTTGCCATCGACGTTGATCTCCTTGCCGTGCTCGGCCACCCATTGGGTCGCGGCGTAAGCCTGGTTGATCGCCACCGGGTAGTGCGCTTCCGGTGACGGCGTGTAGTTGACGAAAACCGCTGCCGCCCCCGAGCCCGCTACCAGATCCCGAACCAGACGCTCGTGCGTCGGGAAGTCCCCCAGCACCCAGCCGCCGCCGTGGAAGAACATGAACACCGGCAGCTCACCCTTGACCCCGGCCGGCCGGACGATGGTCAGGTCCAGCGGTTGGCCATCGACCTGGATGGTCTTCTGGCTGACATCGGCTTTTGGCAACGTCAGCTTCACCCCGGATTGCGCGCCCACCAGCACGGCGCGAGCATCTTTGGGCGTCAGCTGTTCCATCGGTTTGCCAGTGCCGGCATTCAGCACATCGAGAAACGCCTGGGTGTTGTGTTCAACGTCGCCGGCGAATGCACTGTGGACAGACAGGGCGAGAAGGGTACCGGTCAAGACTTTGCTGAAAGTGTTCATGTTCATTTCCTGTTCGGGCCTGAGTGGAAAGCGACGTTAGACAGTTACGTGCAGACGCACTTCGACGTTGCCGCGGGTGGCGTTGGAGTACGGGCAGACCTGGTGGGCAGCCTCGACCAATGTTTGTGCGTCGGCTTGTTCAAGGCCCGGCAAGCTGATGTGCAAGTCGATATCCAGGCCGAAACCGCCAGGGATCTGGCCGATGCCGACGTGGGCCGTGATCGACGCGTCATCCGGAATTTTGCGTTTGGTCTGGCTGGCGACGAATTTCAGCGCGCCAATGAAGCAGGCGGAGTAACCGGCGGCGAACAGTTGCTCAGGATTGGTCGCCGCCCCGCCAGCACCACCGAGTTCTTTCGGGGTGGCGAGCTTGACGTCGAGAACGTTGTCGCTGGAGATCGCACGACCGTCGCGGCCACCGGTGGATGTTGCGATAGCGGTGTAGAGAGTTTGCATGGTGAAAGCCTCGTTCGGGTTTGGATGTTTGCGCTAAATGTTTGCGCGCTAAGTAAGTGCGAGATGAATGTATCGCGCTAATGTTTAGCGCGCAAGATATTTTTATGAAAAAATTCGGATCAGTTGAATTTTCACCGCAAACGCAAAACGACTGTGGGAGCGAGCCTGCTCGCGAAAGAGGGTGTGCCAGGCAACATCAATATCGCCTGACATGCCCTCTTCGCGAGCAGGCTCGCTCCCACAGGGGAGGATTTTCGGGAGGTTTGAAAATCAGAGGCTGTCTTGCAGATGCCGGCGCAGTTCCTGAAGTTCTGCCTGGAGTTTCTGCAAACGTTCCAGCGTCATGCCGCTGGCACCGAGGATGCATTGCGGAATGTCACGGGCCTTGTCGCGCAAGGCGCGGCCTTGTTCGGTGAGTTCGACGATCACCACGCGCTCGTCCTCACGGCTGCGGGTGCGGCTGAGCAGACCCTCGGCCTCCAGACGCTTGAGCAATGGCGTGAGCGAGCCGGGATCGGTCAACAGGCGCGCACTGATTTCACCTACGGTCAAACCGTCCTTCTCCCACAGCACCATCATCGCCAGGTATTGCGGATAGGTCAGGCCCAGCGCCTGCAGCAAGGGCTTGTAGACCTTGGTCATCATCAGCGAAGTGGAATGCAGGGCGAAACAGGCCTGGTTGTCGAGCAGCAGGTCGTCGCAGTTGTCCGGGGTGTCGCGCTTGGTGGTCATTGGGAAACCTTGATCAGTGATCTTCATGAATCTAGCGGGCAAATCTTTAACGCGCCAGACAATTCTTGGCTAGTGCCGTCCCAGATGGGTTTGCAGCTCCAGGTCCCAGGGCGGAATGGGGCTGAAACGGGTTTTCAGGTATTCCAGGAGAAGGCGACTGCGGGAGTTGGGTTGTTGCTGCAGTCGCAAGGCGTAGATCCCGGAGCTTTCCGGCTTTGGCAGGCCGTTCTCGCAGAACAACGGCAGCAGTTCGCCGCGCAACAGGTATTCGCTGACGAGCCAGGTCGGCAAGTGGGCAATGCCCAGGCCGGCCAGTGCGCTGGAGATCAACGCTTCGGCATTGTTGGCGCTCATGCGCACGCGCGACGGCCGATGCAATTGCATCTGGCCGTTCCGTTCAAAGCGCCAGGCGAAGGGAGGGGCCAGGCCGGCCCAGTCCAGGCCATCATGCTCGACCAGTTGCGCCGGATCATTCGGCACGCCGCGGCGTTGCAAGTAGGCGGGACTGGCGCAGGCAATGCGAACCATGCTCGCCAGCGGCGTGGCCACCAACCGGGTATCGGCCAATTGCCCGGCGCGCAACACCAGGTCGACCTTGCCCAGGTTCAAGCCCTGCATGTCGACAAAGCTGTCGATCAACTGCAATTGCACGTCGAGGCCGGGATAGAGCAGCAGGAAATCGGCAATCACCGGTGCCAGATGACGCCGCCCGAACGCGGCCGGTGCGTCGATACGAATCAGGCCTTCCGGAGCACTGCTCAGGGACACCGCTTCGGCCCGGGCCAGGCGCAATTCGGCGACGATCCTGCGTGCGCGCTCAGCGAACGCCATGCCCGCAGGCGTCGCGCGCACCGCATGGGTGCTGCGTATGAACAATTGGCTGCCGACGGCGCCTTCCAGACTGTCAATGCGCCGTGCCACAGCCGAGGGCGTCAGTGGATGACGGCGTGACGCGGCGGAAAAACTGCCGGTTTCCAGAACGTCGAGAAACAGGCCCAGTTGATCGGTCAGTTGGTTGGGATTCATGAGTGGCTCGATGCTTGTGCGAGTTTGGCATAGCCATTGTGCGTTGCTGTGCGTTTCGCCGCCAGAACCAGTTGCGTAGGATGAATCGCCTGACGTTTGGGAGAGATACACAGTGATTGAGTTTGTGCTGTACCTGGTTTTCGGCGCCGCCTTGGGAACACTCGGCGGCCTCTTTGGCATCGGCGGGGGATTGATCGCCATTCCTATGCTGGGCGTGTTATTCGGTCTCGATCAGCAGATTGCCCAAGGTACGGCGTTGGTGATGGTGGTGCCGAACGTGATGCTGGCGCTGTGGCGCTACCACCAGCGCAACAAGATCGAGTTGCGCTACGCGCTGCCGCTGGCCTCGATGGGCTTTTGCTTCGCCTGGCTTGGATCGATCTGGGCGGTGGGTATCGATGCACAAAGCATGCGCATCGGTTTTGTCGCGTTCCTGATCGCGTTGTGCGCCTACAACCTGGTGCGGATGTTCTTCACCAGTGCAGCGCCTTCAACGCAGATGAACCATTCCTGGCCATGGCTCGGCGTGCTCGGTGCCGCATCCGGCACCATGGGCGGGCTGTTTGGCGTGGGCGGGGCGGTGGTGGCCACACCGGTGTTGACCAGCGTGTTCGGCACTACACAGGTGGTTGCCCAAGGGTTGTCCCTGGCACTGGCACTGCCGAGCACCGGTGTGACGCTGGTCACCTATGGCGTCCATCACCAGGTGAACTGGATGATCGGTGTGCCACTGGCGATCGGCGGGCTGATGAGTATCAGTTGGGGCGTGAAGATCGCCCACAGCCTGCCGGAGCGCCTGTTGCGCGCCTTGTTTTGCGGCTTCCTGCTGTGCTGTGCGGTCATGCTTGTGTTTAAAGCTTGAAGCCTTCGACGATATGCTCTGCCAGGCACTCGGTGATCGGTGACGGATTATGCAGGTTGCGCACCAGCATGATGCTGGCCTCGGGTAGCACTGGCAGGTCCTCGGCTTCACCCAGGATGCGCATGTCCGCGGTGATCAGGCTTTCAAGCTGCGCGGTGACAGCCAGGCCAGCGCTGACGACCGCCATGATCGCCGACAGACTGTCGCTGTTATACGCCACGCGATAATCGCGCCCTTGGGCATCAAGGGCGTTACAGGCCCACATCCGGCAGAAGCAATCAGTGTTGAACATCGCCAGGCGCAACGGCGTCTGCTCGTGGGCGCTGTAGCATTGCGCCTCGGCCCAGACCAAACGCTCCTTGCGCAACAACTGGCCGATTTCGCTGCCCGGTTCACGGGTGACGATGGACAGGTCGAGATCCTGGCGCATCAGCAGTTGTTTTGATGATTCACAATGCACTTCGATCTGGATCAGCGGATAGGATTGGGCAAACTGACGCAGGATCCCCGGCAGAAATCGCATCACGTAGTCGTCCGGGGTGCCAATGCGAACCGTACCGACCATGTGTGGCTCGCGCAGCGTGTTGAATACTTCGCTGTGCAGCTTGAGGATACGCCGCGCATAACCCAGCAGTACCTGGCCTTCGGCCGTGAGCCGCACCTGGCGTCCGTCGCGCTGGAACAATTGGCGCTGCAGCACATCTTCTTCCAGCCGCTTCATCTGCATGCTGACGGCTGACTGGGTACGGTTGACCAATTCACCGGCACGGGTGAACCCCCCCTGGTCAGCGATGGCGACAAAGGTGCGCAGCACTTCGGTATCAATACTCGGGTAGGCGGACATTCATCAATCTCCGAGATGGTTACCATCAGAAACATTCGTTGGATTGATCTTAGACCTGGGCAGAGACTTGAGCCATCCAAACGGAGGGCAACAAGATGAAAGGTCATCATGAAATTCACGGCACTGAAAAACATTCGGTTCACCTGATATCCGACCTGTTGCACAAGTTCAGTCGCTGGTACGAACTGCACCGTGAGCGCGAAATGCTGGCGAGCATGAGTGATGAGGCGTTGAAGGACATCGGCTTGAGTCGTGCCGACGTCGCCCACGAAGCTGAACTGCACTTCTGGCAAGACCCGATGAGCAATGGAAAATAGGCTCGACGACCCATGGAAATGTCCTGTCACTACCCCATTATCCCGGCCAAACCCCGGGCTGATGGGGTAGGCGCGAGTCCGAAACAGATGGTCATAGAGCTTTGCTGGAGCCTGGTTCTGCGCTGGCCGAAGATCCCCTCCCCAACATTGAGGAGTGGTGTCATGGATCGACAAGACATTGAACGAAGGCGTGCGAGGCATGGCGTGCGCGATGCGCTGCGCAGGCTCCGACAGCCCGTTTGGGCGGTGGTCACGCAAGTGCAGCGCTGGCGCAAACTGAACAGGGATCGAACCGAGTTGGCGCGACTGAGCGACGACTGCCTGCGTGATATTGGCTTGAGTCGAGCCGATGTCCGCAGGGAGTCTGCCCGGCCATTCTGGAATGATCCTCTCAAGCGATGAGGCGTTGGTAGTGGCGTTTTTCCCGCCTGCCGCTAAGGTGGGAAGACCCTTGCCGAAGAGCCGCCAGATGCCTGCATCCCTGTCTTTTTCCTTGAAGCAAGCCAGACGCCTGGCGCTGACCGCACAAGGTTTTGTCGGGCGCCAGCCCCCTGTTCCGGTCAAGCCTGCCAGGATCAATCGATTGATCGAGCGCCTGGGCATTTTGCAGATCGACTCGGTCAATGCGCTGGTGCGTTCGCACTACCTGCCGCTGTTTTCCCGGCTTGGCCAGTATCGCGCCGACCTGCTAGATCAAGCCGCCTGGAGCCAGGGACGACAGCGTACCTTGTTCGAATACTGGGGGCATGAAGCGTCCTTGCTGCCCTTGTCGATGTACCCATTGATGCGCTGGCGCATGCAGCGTGCAAGCCGTGGCGAAGATATTTATCAGCAACTGGCGCGTTTCGGTCGTGAGCAGCAGGACACGGTTCGCCGGGTGCTGGCCTGTGTTCAGGAGCAGGGCGCGTTGGGCGCTGGCAGCCTGTCGACTCGCCAGGAACGGGCAGGGCCCTGGTGGGACTGGAGTGCGGAAAAGCATGCACTGGAATGGCTGTTCGCCGCCGGTGAAGTGACAGTGGCAGGCAGGCGCGGCTTCGAACGCCTCTACGACCTGCCGGAGCGGGTTATTCCTTCTGCAATACTGGCCCAGCCGCTGCTGAGCGAGGCTGAGGCCCAGCGCGGGCTGATACGGCATGCTGCGTCGGCCTTGGGCGTCGGCACCGAGAAAGATCTGAGAGACTATTTTCGCTTGGGTCCTGGGGACAGTCGTCCGCGCCTGGCGGAGTTGGTCGAGGCAGGCGAGTTGCTCCGCTGCGAAGTCGAGGGCTGGCGGCAACCTGCCTATTGCCTGCCTGAGCCGAAGGTGCGGCGCAAGGTCGAGGCCAGCGCCTTGCTTTCACCGTTCGACTCACTGATCTGGGAGCGCAGCCGTACCGAGCGGCTTTTTGATTTTCGCTATCGGCTGGAGATCTACACGCCGCCGGACAAGCGGGTCTATGGCTATTACGTCCTGCCGTTTTTGCACAATGAACGGATTGCCGCGCGGGTTGACCTGCGTGCCGAGAGGGCGGCCGGGCGGTTGGCGGTGCATGCGGTACATGAGGAAGCGTCGGGGCTGGATGACGAGGGGATGTTGGCGTTGGCGGTGAATTTGCGGCGGATGGCGGATTGGCTGGGACTGGCGCAGGTCCAGTTGAATTGCCCGCGGGCGAGTGCGGCAAGATTGCGGGTGGCATTGGCCAGTATTGATGGTGCCTGAGCCGACCCCTTCGCGAGCAGGCTCGCTCCCACAGTAAACCGAGTTGCCCTGTAGGACGCGGTCCACTGTGGGAGCGAGCCTGCTCGCGAAGAATTCAGCGCTGTTTAACGCCGAACCTGCTTCAATGTCTCAGCAATCAAAAACGCCAATTCCAGCGACTGATCGGCATTCATCCGCGGGTCGCAATGCGTATGGTAGCGATCCGACAAACCGTCCTCGGTGATCGGCCGCGCTCCACCGATGCACTCGGTGACATTCTGACCGGTCATTTCGATGTGGATGCCACCGGCGTAACTGCCCTCGGCTTCGTGAACCTGGAAGAACTGCTTCACCTCGCCAAGGATCTGCGCAAAGTCGCGAGTCTTGTAGCCACTACTGGCCTTGATCGTGTTGCCGTGCATCGGATCGGAACTCCAGAGCACCTGCCGGCCTTCTTGCTGCACGGCGCGGATCAGTTGCGGCAAATGATCGCCAACCTTGTTCGCGCCCATGCGGGCGATCAGGTTCAGGCGCCCCGGATCGTTGTCGGGGTTGAGCACGTCGATCAGGCGAATCAGCTCCTCGGGATTCATGCTCGGGCCGACCTTGACCCCGATCGGATTATTCACCCCGCGCAGGAATTCGACATGCGCGCCATCGAGTTGGCGGGTGCGATCGCCGATCCATAGCATGTGGGCCGAACAGTCGTAATAGTCGTTGGTCAGGCTGTCGCGACGGACAAAGGCTTCCTCGTAATTGAGCAGCAGCGCTTCGTGAGCGGTGAAAAAACTTGTTTCGCGCAGTTGCGGCGAGCTGTCCATGCCACAGGCGCGCATGAACGCCAGTGTTTCATCGATGCGGTCGGCGAGGTGGCTGTATTTTTCCGCGAGGGCCGAGTTGGCGATGAAGTCCAGGTTCCACTTGTGTACCTGGTGCAGGTCGGCAAACCCGCCCTGGGCGAAGGCACGCAGCAGGTTGAGGGTGGCGGTGGACTGGTGGTACGACTGCAGCAGGCGTTCCGGGTCCGGCACGCGGCTTTTTTCATCGAAACCGATGCCGTTGACGATATCGCCACGGTAGGCGGGCAATGTCACGCCGTCGATGGTCTCGTCGTTAGCCGAACGAGGCTTGGCGAACTGCCCGGCCATGCGCCCGACCTTGACCACCGGGCAGCCGGCCGCGAAAGTCATGACAATGGCCATTTGCAGCAGCACCTTGAAGGTGTCGCGGATTTTCGCAGCGGAAAACTCGGCGAAACTTTCGGCGCAATCGCCGCCCTGCAGCAAAAACGCTCGTCCCTGGGTCACTTCGGCGAACTGACGGCGCAATTCCCGGGCTTCCCCGGCAAACACCAGCGGCGGGTAGCTGGCCAGGGTCTGCTCGACGTGCTGCAGATGCGCCGCGTCGGGGTATTGGGGTTGTTGCTGGATCGGCAGGGCGCGCCAGCTGTCAGGGCTCCAGGGTTGGCTCATCATGATCTCTAGTGTTTTCCGCTCGGACGACCATGTTATCAGCAATTAGTGCGTGACCTGTTCCCGTCGATTCGCGGACAATCGCGCCTTTGCCGCTTCCGCTGCGGTTTATCGCGTTGCTGTTTGCCCAAGAAGGCCCGGCAACGATCAGGAGACGAAATGACTGAGGAGCGCGTCGAGCATCTGCTCGCCGAGGTGCAGGACGAATATGGCGTGATTCGCGTGCTGGAAGTGGCCGATTACCGCTTCCTCGAATTCGGTGATGCCATCGAACAAAGTTGCGTGTTCACGGCCGATCCGAGCTGGCTCGAGTACGACTATACCCGGGCGATGCTGATCGGTGCGCTGTGCCATGAGCAGCCGGAAAGCGCGCTGTTCCTGGGGCTTGGCGCCGGAACGCTGACCCAGGCCTGCCTCAAGTTCCTGCCCCTGGAGGATGTCGAAGCCATCGAACTGCGCCCGGATGTGCCGCGCCTGGCCATCGAGTACCTGGGGCTGGACGACGACCCGCGCCTGTATATCCGCGTGGGCGATGCGCTTGAGCTGCTCGACACCGCCGAGCCTGCGGACCTGATTTTTGTCGATCTCTACACCGACGTCGGCCCGGGTGTCGGGCATCTGGCCTGGACCTTCCTGGAGAACTGTCAGAAGCGCCTGAATCCGGGAGGCTGGCTGGTGATCAACCAATGGGCCACCGACGATGGCAAGCCACTGGGCGCCGCGTTGCTGCGCGGGCTCTACCATCGGCATTACTGGGAGCTGCCGGTGAAGGAGGGCAACGTGATCCTGATCGTGCCGTCGGAACTGGATCAGGCGCTGGACATGGAAAGCCTGACCGCACGGGCCGAAGCATTGGCGCCGCGGTTGGGGTATTCGTTGCAGTCGCTGATCAAGGCGATTCGCCCGGCGACCTGAGAACACAAATCCCCGTGTAGGAGCTGCCGCAGGCTGCGATCTCTTGATTTTGTTTTTTAAGATCAAAAGATCGCAGCCTGCGGTAGCTCCTACAGGGGTCAACAACCTTTGAAAATTCCGGGGCGGCGCTCCACCAGTGACCGCACACCCTCCTGTGCATCCTCGCTGGCCAGTAATTTCTTCACCAGCGCCGGCAACCCTTGCGCTGCGGCGGTTTCGCCCTCGTAGCGGGCCTGTCGGGCAGACATCAATGTTGCCTGAACCCCCAGCGGCGCCTGCCGGGCAATGCGCTCGGCCAGTTCAAAAGCCCGCGGCAACAAATCCTCGCTGGCCATGACTTCCTGCACCAGGCCCAGGTGCAAGGCATCATGGGCATCGAATTCGTCGCCGGTCAGCATCCAGCGCATGGCATTGCCCCAGCCGGCCACCTGATGCAGGCGCAAGGTGGCACCACCGAAGGGGAAGATGCCGCGTTGCACCTCCATTTGCGCAAAGCGGGTGTTGCTGGCGCACAGGTTGATATCGGCGGCCAGCATCAACTCGATGCCGATGGTCAGGCAGTAGCCCTGGGCGGCGACGATCACCGGTTTGCTGACCCTGGGCCCGGCGAAGACCCCCCAGGGGTCGCAGCCACCGGGTGGGGCTTGCCAGCCTTCGGTCAGTGCCGCGCTGGCGCTGACCAGGTCCAGGCCGGCGGTAAAATGATCGCCATGCCCGAAGACCACGGCCACCCGTGCTTCGCTGTCAGCTTCGAATTCACCGTAGGCCAGGCTCAACTCGTTGAGCAGGTCGATATCAAAGGCGTTGCGCTTGGCCACCCGGTCCAGTCCGATCAACAGGACATGACCACGCTTTTCCCGACTCACACGGCTGGTATTGAGCTCTTTCATGGTGCATTTCCTCGAGCGGCTGAGGGCGCGCAGACTCAAGGTCTGTGGCGGGTGGGTGAACCGTTTTAGCGTCATCGCCCGCAGGGCAGGGCCTTTGAAAAGTAGACGTTCGAGCGATTATCCGCAAAGCCTGCGATAGAACGCCGTGCGCGGGAGTTTTGCGATAAAAAAAGCTCCCTTTTTCGGCAAATTCCGGTATAGTGCGCGCCGGCCTTTAGCCGGGCCGCGTTTAGGTGGCGCAATTCCCCGAAGTCAGATTCGGTTGCACGTTCGCCCAGCGAACTCTTCCTAAACGATTCTTTCATTCATTCGTTTTCGCAAATCCCCGCCGACAAAGCTGCCAGGGCGACTCTTGAGTCTCAACACGGCATGCGCAGCTTTGGAGCATGGGTCTTTGCGGATGCACTTAGAGGCAGACCCATGACCCAGGAAATCGGCGGCTTCGCCGCTCTTGAACTTCACCCTAATATTGTCGCTGCAGTAGTCGCTACCGGCTATGAAGAGCCTTCGGCCATTCAGCAGCAGTCGATCCCGATCATTCTCGCCGGTCACGATATGATTGGCCAGGCGCAAACCGGTACCGGTAAAACCGCTGCCTTTGCCCTGCCTATCCTGCACCGCATTGATCCGTCCAAGCGCGAGCCGCAAGCTCTGATCCTGGCCCCAACTCGTGAGTTGGCGCTACAAGTTGCAACCGCTTTCGAAACCTACGCCAAGCAAATGCCGGGCGTAACTGTTGTGGCTGTCTACGGCGGCGCGCCGATGGGCCCACAATTGAAAGCAATCCGTAATGGCGCACAGATCGTTGTCGCCACTCCGGGCCGTCTGTGCGACCACCTGCGTCGCGACGAAAAAGTTCTGGCGACCGTGAACCACCTGGTTCTCGACGAAGCAGACGAAATGCTCAAGCTGGGCTTCATGGACGACCTGGAAGTCATCTTCAAGGCCATGCCGGAAACCCGTCAGACCGTACTGTTCTCGGCCACCTTGCCTCAATCGATTCGTGCCATCGCTGAGCGCCACCTGCGCGATCCGAAGCACGTCAAGATCCAGAGCAAGACCCAGACCGTTACCGCGATCGAGCAGGCTCACCTGCTGGTTCACGCTGACCAGAAGACTTCCGCCGTTCTCAGCTTGCTGGAAGTGGAAGACTTCGACGCCCTGATCATGTTCGTGCGCACCAAGCAAGCGACCCTGGACCTGGCCAGCGCCCTGGAAGCCAAAGGCTACAAAGCCGCTGCGCTGAACGGTGACATTGCCCAGAACCAGCGTGAGCGCGTGATCGACTCCCTCAAGGATGGCCGTCTGGACATCGTTGTGGCGACCGACGTTGCCGCTCGTGGCCTGGACGTTCCGCGCATCACTCACGTGTTCAACGTCGACATGCCGTACGATCCGGAATCCTACGTTCACCGTATCGGTCGTACCGGCCGTGCCGGTCGCGAAGGTCGTGCATTGCTGCTGGTGACTCCACGTGAGCGCCGCATGCTGCAAGTGATCGAGCGTGTAACCGGTCAGAAGGTTGCTGAAGTTCGCCTGCCGGACGCTCAAGCCGTTCTGGATGCGCGCATCAAGAAACTGACCAACAGCCTGTCGCCGCTGGTGGCTGAAGCCGAATCGACCCACGGTGATCTGCTCGATCGCCTGACCGCCGACATCGGTTGCAGCCCGCGTGCCCTGGCCGCAGCCCTGCTGCGCAAGGCAACCAACGGTCAAGCGCTGAACCTGGCCGCTATCGAGAAAGAGCGTCCACTGGTGCCGAACAACGCACCGCGTGGCGATCGTCCAGAGCGTTCCGGTGATCGTCCTGAGCGTGGTGACCGCGAGCGTCGCGCACCGATCCCTCTGGCCGAAGGCCGTGCTCGTTGCCGTACCGCGCTGGGTGCGCGTGATGGTATCGCTGCCAAGAACCTGCTGGGCGCGATCCTCAACGAAGGTGGTCTGGCGCGTGAAGCCATCGGTCGCATCCAGGTGCGTGACAGCTTCAGCCTCGTCGAACTGCCGGAAGACGGTCTTGAGAAGTTGCTGAGCAAGCTGAAGGACACTCGCGTTGCCGGTAAGCAGTTGAAGCTGCGTCGCTACCGCGAAGATTGATCCGCCCACGGGCTGATTGATCGAACATAAAAAATCCCCGACTGGTTTGGGGATTTTTTATGCCTGTGATTTGTTGTTGTAGGAGCAGCCGGTCGACGCTCGAATGCTCGCGATGGACGTTAACGAAAACGCTGGCTGTCTGACACCCCGCGCTGCCTGATCCTCCATCGCGAGCATTCGAGCGTCGACTGGCTGCTCCTACATTATGGGGTTATTCGGCAGTTGGCCCGCCGCCCGCCGTCACCACCTGAATGCTCATGCGCGGTGTCGCCAGATCCAGTCCGGCTTCATCCAGATGCCGTTTGAGCGACAGGTTGAATGCCCGTGAAACTTCCCATTGCTTGATCGGAGCGGTCTTGAATCGAGCCCGCAGAATCGCGTTGCCAGACTCGAAGCTCTCCACGCCCTGAAACTCCAGGGGCGACCAGATATTGCGTCGTTGCAGCGGGTCGGTGCGCATTTTCTGGCCGACGTCGCGCATTAGCTTGATCGCATTGTCGATGTCCATGCTGGCAGGCACCGCGACCCGGAATATCGCGTAGCCAAATTCCCGGGAGTAATTCTTGATGCTCTTGATTTCGCTGAACGGAATGGTGTGGACGATGCCGTCGATGTCCCGCAGGCGCACGGTGCGAATGGTCAGGCCCTCGACGGTGCCGAGGTGGCCGCCGACGTCCACGTAGTCGTCGATGGCCAGGGAGTCTTCGATGATGATGAACAGGCCGGTGATCAGGTCGGCGACCAGCGATTGGGCGCCAAAACCGATGGCCAGGCCGATCACGCCGGCACCGGCCAGCAGTGGCGTAACGTTCATGCCCATGTTCGCCAGGGCGACGATCAGCGCGATGATGAAAATCGCCACGAACAGCACGTTGCGGATCAACGGCATCATGGTCTGTGCGCGGGCGTTGGCCAGGCCCTTGCGAGAGCGGGTGAGGGCGTGATGCACGGCGGTGTCGCTGAGGATCCAGATCAGCCAGGCAAAGATCAGTGTGCCAATAAGGCTGAACAGCTTGACGCTGACCTCATGTCCTTCACCTTCGGTGAAGCCGATCAGTGACATGCCCCACACCCGCAGGCCCAGTTCGATGAATGCCAGCCATACCACTAGATGGGCCAGGGTATAGAAGAAGTTTTTCAGGCGTTCCGAATACAGCGCGTGACGCTTTGCGCCGCGTTGCGGTTTGAGGGCGTGGCGGCGCACCAGGCCATTGATGACCATGCACAACACCAGCAACACGGTGCAGATCAGCGACTGGCGCAGCGCGGTGCTGGTGTCGCCTGCCGAGACGAAGGTGGCGAACAGCGAGATCCCCACCAGCACCAGTGCCGGTACAAACCAGAAGGTGCCGAGAATTTCGATGGTGTCGCTGAGGGCGCGGCGGGTCAGGCGCCGGGACAGTGGCTGATTGCGGATCAAGTGGGCAATCGGGCGCCGGAAACGCAGGATGAACAGCCCCGTGGACAACGCCGCCAACACATTGGCCACCGTCGCCGCCGTGTGCGCCAGGTGTACGCCAAGGCTTTCAACCAGGCGTGGGTCGCTCAAGGCCTCACCAAAAGCGGCGAAACTGCCGATCAACCATAGCGGTCGGAAGGCCTGGTGCCGCAGGATGTACAGGGCCCGGTGACGGTGTGGGCCGTCGAGCAGGGAAAAGGCAATCACGCAGATTGCTGAGAAACAGGTGCCGACCACCAGTGCATAGGCCAGCACCATGGCGAGGCTTTTACCGAGTGACGATGGCAGGGCGTAACTCATGTAGACGGTGATGACCAAGGCAATCAACCACGGCCCCAGCTTGCGCAGGGCAAAGCGCAGCATATCCACGGCCCGGGGGTGTTGCGGCAATTCCTCGGTCAGGCCGAAGCGCATCCGTACCCGATGGCTGACCCAGATCAGCACCGCCCCCAGCAGGCTCCAGACCATCAGGATCATGGCAAAGGCGAAGATGATCGGCGGCCACTCGCTGGCCGGCAGCACCAGTGCCGCCAATTCATCCTTGGCCAGGTCGAATTCGGCGGACCAGCGAGTGATTGGGCTGTCGGCGCCGGAAAATTGCTTTTCGAAACTGGCCAGGGTCCCGCCAATCAGCCCCAGCACGCCTTCCTCGGCCACCGGTTGGGCTTTTTTTGTGGCGTCGCGCAGCTTCTTCAGATCAGCCAGCAGCTTGCTGCGCTGCTGATCGTTCTCCAGCGACTTGATGACTTCGTCGAGGGATTGCCCAAGGGGTTCCTGCGCCTCGGGTTGGGTTTTTGCCGGGCTGCCAAGCAGGCCCGGCAACCCGACGGCCTGGGCTGGCGCTGACGCCATCAGGGTCATCAGGCAGATAAGGAAAAGACATGGCAGGGCGAACAGGCGAGCGAACACTAGGCGGTCAACCTCGAAATGGGCAGATCGACCGAGTGTACGAGCCCGTCAAAACCAATGCGAGCGGGGTGGGGATTTTATTCGTTGAGTTTGGCGAGGATCTTGAAGATCACCGTGGCCAGGATCAGCAGCATGCCGAGCCACATGGCGAGCACGCCGGCGTTCTTGTCGCGAAAATTGAAACCGACTGCCAACATGATCATCCCGATAAGAATGGGGATGAGCATGGCGTGAAATGAGGACATCGTGATCATGGCGACTGCCTTGTCAAAGGAGTGGTTAAAGTCTAGGTGGCATTTTGCAGGCTGCTGTCTGTAGGAGCGAGCATGCTCGCGATGGACGCCAACGAAATCGCTGGCCGTCTGACACCTCGCGGTGCTTGTGCCTCCATCGCGAGCATGCTCGCTCCTACAGATAAAGATGCAGATTCATGCGCGGTTACGGCAATTCGCGGCAGGCGTAGAACGCACTGAGCACCTTTACCAGGTGCGCCAGGTCATGGCTTCCGCACAGTTCGCGGATCGAATGCATGGCGAAGGTCGGCAGGCCGATGTCCACGGTACGCACCCCAAGGTGGCTGGCGGTGATTGGGCCGATGGTCGAGCCGCAACCCATGTCGCTGCGCACCACGAAGCTCTGCACCGGCACTTCTTCGGCCATGCACAGGTGACGGAAGAACCCGGCGGTTTCGCTGTTGGTGGCGTAGCGCTGGTTGCTGTTGACCTTGATCACAGGGCCGGCGTTGAGTTTCGGGCCGTGATTGGCATCGTGCTTGTCGGCGTAGTTGGGGTGCACGCCGTGGGCGTTGTCGGCCGAGACCAGCAGTGATTTCTGAATGGTGCGTACGAATTCATCGCCTTCTGGCAGCAGGCGGCGCAATGTCTGCTCCAGCATCGGACCGTCGGCGCCACAGGCCGAGCAGGATCCGACTTCCTCGTGGTCATTGCAGACCAGGACGCACGTTTCGTCGGTGTCCGTGGTCAGCAGCGCTTGCAGGCCGGCATAGCATGACAGCAGGTTGTCCAGGCGCGCGCCGGCGATGAAATCACCATGCAGGCCAATGACGGCCGCGCTTTGGGTGTCGTAGAAGCTCAATTCGTAATCCAGCACGACATCGGCGTTCAGGCCGTGTTCGCGGGCCAGTTGGTCGGTGAGCACGGCGCGGAAATCCACGCGCTCGTCCCCGGCGAATTGCGCAAGTACCGGGGGCAGTTCGGTCTGGGCGTTGATCGCCCAGCCCATGTTGGCTTCACGATTGAGGTGAATGGCCAGGTTGGGGATGATCGCGATCGGCGCCTTGAAGTCGATCAGCTGGCTTTCGACCTTTCCATCACGACGGAAGGTGACGCGGCCGGCCAGGGACAGGTCGCGGTCGAACCAGGGAGCCAGCAGGGCGCCTCCATAGACTTCGACGCCCAATTGCCAGAAACCCTGGCGTTGCAGTTCCGGCTGAGGCTTGACCCGCAGGCACGGGCTGTCGGTGTGGGCACCGACCAGGCGAATGCCGCCGTGCAGTGGCGAGTGCCGGCCCATCTTGATCGCGACGATCGAGGAGTCGTTACGGGTGACGTAGTAGCGACCATTGACTTCGGTGTTCCATGGCTCGCGTTCGTCCAGGCGTTGGAAGCCCGCCGCTTCCAGACGCTGAACAAGGCTGGCGGTGGCATGAAACGGGGTAGGGGAGGCCTTGAGGAAATCGATCAGGCCTTGGTTCAACTCTTCGCGCATAAGTAGCTCCAGACAGCAATGACGCCAGTTTAACGTATTGGCCCGGTGCGTTGGACAAGAGCTTGCAGCACCGGGCCTGGCCGGGCGCTCAATGGGTCATTCGCTCGCGCAGGTAGGCAATGATGGTTTGTTCGTCGCTGGACTTGGCTGGCCGCGGCAGATGTTTTGGCCAGCGACCCTTGTCCGTGCCGAAAAACCTTTTCTGTTTGTCTTCATCCCAGCGCAGGATTTCGCGGGAGGCGGACTCCCACCATTCATGGCGGCACACTTCGTAGTAAGGATGTTCGGGCGCCGCGCTTCCATAGAGCAGGTCACGACCGACCTTTTTCACGCTCTTGCGCTTGTTGCGCAGCTTCCACTTGATGCGCAAGCGCTGCCAGGGTGAGGGCACGGGCTTGCAGCGCGGGACTTCTGTGCACAGCGCTGGCAGCTCGGCACGGAACTGCTCGCCATGGCGGGAGAAAAAATGCTTCTGCATGGCATGGAAGAAGCGTTTTTCCGCGAAGTAGTGATAGACGAACTTCTTTGCTTCCTGAACGGGTTGGTTGCGCATCGCGAACGACAGGGCGATTTGCTCGATGGTGTGGATATCGAATGAGTCTCGGGTCCATTCATCGATCAGGCGGATTGATTCATCGAGCAACCGCGTATCACCGTCGGTGACACCGCACAGCCCGCTGTTATACAGCTTGAAACTGTTGTTGGCCGAGATGCCATGGGTTTGCAGGTAGCGGCCGAGCTTGACGTAGTCCGGGCGTTCGCAGACGTAGCTCCAGTCGTACTCGAAACGGTCCATGACATAACGCCCGGGCGCGATGCGGTCGAAGACGCGATGCGGCGATTCCAGGAACAGTGTATCGGTGTCGACGAACAGCGTCTTTTGCGCAAGCTTCAGCCCTTGGGCAATGGCGCAGGCCTTGCGTCGATGGTGATAGCCGTTTTCGCCCTGCCACTGGGTCATGGTCTGCTCGTTCAGGGCGATCGTGTCCACCGGCCAGCCAGCATAATCTTCCGGGCGATCGGTCATGACCCTGATGCACAATGACTCGCCCCGTTTGAGTTGCGACAGGGCGGTGAGCATGCTGAATTTGGCTTCGCGCCGGTAGACATCCTGGTTGCCATAGATGAGGTAGAGCAACTGGTGCGGTGTTTTTTCCAGGGGGGGCAGCGCTTCGCGCATAAGTAGCTCCAGGCAACAGAAGCGCGAGTTTACCGTATTGGCCTGGGGCAATGCAGGCGCGCTGTTGTCAGCAAATGTTGTAACGACAAATGAAAAGCGCCCTTCATTGCAAGGGCGTTTTCAATGCGCTTTCAGTGGTCAGCCACTCAAAAAGGTGCAGGGCACTCAAAGCGCAGTCGCTCGCCGCTTTGTGGGTGGGTGAAGCTAAGCATGCTTGCATGCAGGCACAGGCGTGGCCAGGCGGCCAGGGCTTGCTCATGGGCGTAGAGTCCGTCGCCCAGCAATGGATGACCGATCGACAGCATGTGCACGCGCAATTGGTGCGAGCGTCCGGTGATCGGCGTGAGTTCGACGCGACACCAATCACCGCAGCGTTCCAGCACGCGCCAGAAGGTCAGGGCGTGTTTGCCGAATTCATGGTCCACCACGTGACGTGGCTTGGTCGGCGGGTCGTAGCGCAGCGGCAAGTCGATGCTGCCACTGTCGAGCTCCGGCTGGCCCCAGCACAATGCGGTGTAGGCCTTTTCCGTTTCGCGGTCGTGAAATTGCCGAGACAGTTCACGGTGCGTATCGGGATCCCGGGCCAGCAGGATGATGCCGGAGGTTTCCCAGTCCAGTCGATGGACGATTCGCGCTTCCGGGTAGCCGTTTTCCTGCAGGCGGGTAATCAGGCAGTCCTTATTGTCGTCGGCCCGACCGGGCACGGAGAGCAACAGGGTGGGTTTGTTGACCACCAGGACAGCAGCGTCCTCATGGATGATGTGAATATTGGACAGCGGCATCAAACAGCCTCGTTACAAACGCCAACGGCGGTTCAGGCCTGCAGGCCTGAACCGCCGTGGTTCCACCCGGATCGACTCAGCGATCTGGCAGGGTGATATTGAGTTCCAGAATCGAGCAGCTGCCCTGGCTTTCCAGTGCGACGTGCACGTCATCGGACCCGATATTGACGTACTTGCGAATCACCTCGACCAGTTCCTTCTGCAGGGCTGGCAGGTAATCCGGGGTACTGCGTTGGCCGCGTTCGTGCGCCACGATGATCTGTAGACGCTCTTTCGCTACCGACGCGGTGCTTTGCTTTTTGTTGGCACGAAAGAAGTCAAAAAGGTTCATTGGTTAGTTGCCTCCAAACAGGCGCTCGAAGAATCCCTTCTTCTGTACATCAAGGAAACGATGTTCCACGGTTTTGCCCAACAGGCGGTCCACGGTATCGCTGTAGGCCTGGCCTGCATCGCTCTGGTCGTCGAGAATCACTGGAACGCCCTGGTTGGATGCCTTGAGCACCGCCTGGGATTCAGGGATCACGCCGAGCAGGGCCACCGAGAGGATCTCCTTGACGTCTTCGACGCCGAGCATTTCACCCTTGCTCACGCGCTCTGGATGGTAACGGGTAATCAGCAGGTGTTCCTTGATCGGGTCTTCGCCACGCTCGGCTCGACGGGACTTGCTGGCCAGCAGGCCAAGCATGCGGTCGGAGTCGCGCACCGAGGAGACTTCCGGGTTGGTCACCACGATCGCTTCGTCTGCGAAGTACATGGCCAGGTGAGCACCTTTTTCGATACCCGCCGGGGAGTCGCAGACCACGAACTCGAAGTCTTCCTTGAGTTGCATCAGGACTTTTTCCACGCCTTCGACCGTCAGCGCGTCTTTGTCGCGGGTCTGGCTGGCGGCCAGTACGTAGAGGTTCTCCAGGCGCTTGTCTTTGATCAAGGCCTGTTGCAGGTTGGCTTCGCCGTTCACTACGTTGACGAAGTCATACACCACGCGACGCTCGCAACCCATGATCAGGTCGAGGTTACGCAAACCGACGTCGAAGTCGACGATGACTGTTTTGTGACCGCGCAGAGCGAGGCCGGTACCGATAGCGGCGCTGGTGGTGGTCTTACCCACACCACCCTTGCCGGATGTAACCACGAGAATCTTGGCCAAGGTGTTTCACCCCTAAGGAAAAAGGACTTTTAGCCCCTGAAAAACATCTCTTGAAAACTACAGCAGTTGGACAGCCTTGGCTGGAATATGGCCGCAGACGGCATTTACCCCCGGTAAACACTGTTTGTAGCCTGTTTCCTACTTCGTTTGAGCCGTTTTCGCTACGTTTTAGAGATGCTTGGAAAATGCGGCAGTATCCGTTAAAGCCGAATGATGTTCAACACATCGCCAGACAGGCTGACCTGCACGCCCGAGCCCCACAACGGGTCGCGGCGCAGATCTTCGGAAACCTTGTAATGTCCGGCAATAGAGATCAGTTCAGCGCTCATTTGCTGGCAGAAAATCCGTGCCTTGGTGTCGCCTTTGACGCCGGCCAGCACACGACCGCGCATCGGGCCGTATACATGGATGTTCCCATCGGCGAGAAGTTCCGCCCCCGGGCTGACCGAGGAGATCACTACCAGATCACTGCCCTGGGCGTAGATCTGCTGGCCACCGCGCACTGGCGAAGTGATGATTTTCGTCGGCTTGATGGTCGGTTCCGCTGGTTTTTCCGGTTTTTTCGCAACGACGCCTTCGTTCAGGTCCAGCGCCCGTTCACGGGCCCCGGATGGCGGCAACACTGGCAGGTCGACGGCGATGGCGGCCGCGATGTCTTCGATGCGGCTGGCGCGGATGGCCAGGGTACGCAGGCCATGCTGACGGCAGATGCGCATCAGGCCGGGCAGATCCACGGCACCACCGTTGGCCGGGAGTTTGTCCAAAGCCAGGACCAGCGGTGCATTACTGAAGAAGTTCGGCGCCTGAGCGACTTTGGCGGCCAGCTGCCGATCGAGGCCTTCAAGGTCATTTCGGGCCAGTTCCAGCACCGTTATGGCAAGCATGCTGCCCTTCAACTGGAACACGGGATCTTGGTCAAGCGGTTCGGTTTGGCTCATGGTCGGCATACAACGACTTGTCACTAAAAGTGCCCAGACTTATAACGAGAACGCCCGCGAGCCGCAAGCCGGGTCGAACGATGTAGAATGCGCGGCCAACGTCTTTTCGGAACCTTTAATGGATCGCCCGCGTTTTCGAACAACTTTTCTGATGCCGCGTTTCTGGCCGCTCTGGTGCGGCCTGGGGCTGTTATGGCTGATTGTCCAGCTGCCGTACCCTGCATTGCTGTGGATCGGTCGGGTCCTGGGTGCCTTGATGTATCGGGTAGCGGCCGACCGGCGGCGCATTGCCAAGCGCAATCTCGAACTGTGCTTCCCGGAAAAATCCGCGGCAGAGCGCAAGCGTCTGCTCAAGGAAAATTTTGCGTCCACCGGTATCGCCTTCTTTGAAATGGCGATGAGCTGGTGGTGGTCACGCGAGCGGTTGGCGAAACTGGCCCATGTCGAAGGCCTGGAGCACCTGAAGAATGCCCAGCGTGAGGGCAAGGGCGTGATCCTGATGGCCGTCCACTTCACCACGCTGGAAATCGGTGCGGCGCTGCTCGGCCAGCAACACACCATCGACGGTATGTACCGCGAGCACAAGAACCCGCTATTCGACTATGTGCAGCGTCGCGGTCGCGAGCGGCACAACCTGGATTCGCTGGCGGTGGAGCGTGAGGACGTGCGCGGCATGCTCAAGTTGCTACGCGCCGGCCGTGCGATCTGGTATGCGCCGGACCAGGACTATGGCGCCAAGCAAAGCATTTTCGTGCCGTTGTTCGGCATCCAGGCCGCCACCGTCACCGCCACCAGCAAGTTCGCGCGGTTGGGCAAGGCGTTGGTGGTGCCGTTCACCCAGGAACGCCTGGCGGACGGGAGTGGGTATCGCCTGGTGATCCACGCGCCGCTCGAAGGCTTCCCAGGCGAAACCGAGGAAGCCGACTGCCTGCGCATCAACCAGTGGATCGAAGGCGTCTTGCGTGATTGCCCAGAGCAATACCTCTGGGCCCATCGCCGCTTCAAGAGCCGTCCGCCCGGTGAACCGAAGCTGTACCCAAAGCGCGGCTGAACGGCCGCACCCTGTAGGAGCGAGCATGTCGAATCGTCGCACCGTCGCGATGGTCGTCAACGATAATGCTGGCAGCCTGACACCCAGCGGCGTCCTCGGGTCCATCGCGAGCATGCTCGCTCCTACAAGGGACGATCCCCATCAATGAGCATGGAGCGTTATTCATGAATCCCGCTGAACCCGTCACGGGCTTGATCCTTTCCGGCGGCGGGGCTCGGGCGGCCTATCAAGTGGGCGTGCTGGCGGCGATTGCCGAGTTGCTGCCATTGGGTGCGGACAATCCTTTTCCGGTGATCGTCGGCACCTCCGCTGGCGCTATCAATGCCGTCAGCCTGGCCAGCGGGGCGATGGATTTTCGCGCGGCTATCGAGCGGCTGACGGCGTTCTGGCAGGGTTTTCGCAGCCATCTGGTGTTGCGCAGCGACTGGCCGGGCGTGATCAGCCAGGCCGCCCGGTTCGTTAGCCACAGTTTGTTGGGCCTTGGCGCCCCGGTGCCCGTGGCGTTGCTCAACAGCTCGCCGCTACGCGGATTACTCGACGACAAACTGCACATGGGCGGCATTGCCCACGCCATCGAGCAGAAGCAGTTGCAGGCCGTCGCGGTCACGGCGTTCGGCTATGAATCCGGTCAGGCGGTGACGTTCTATCAGGGCGGCGGCACTATAGACGCCTGGTTGCGCCATCGGCGGATCGGCGTTCCCACACAATTGTCGGTCGACCATTTGCTCGCCAGTTCGGCCATTCCGCTGCTGTTCGCCCCGGTGAAAATCGGCGAGGAGTATTTCGGCGACGGCGCGGTGCGCCAATCGGCACCGATCAGCCCGGCCCTGCATCTGGGCGCCAACCGGGTGCTGGTGGTAGGTGTCAGCGGCAACCCGCGCGGCATCGACCCGGAGCAGCCGCTGCAACGCGCCTACTCCGGTCAGCAGCCAACCTTGGCGCAAATCGGTGGGCATTTGCTCAACAGCACGTTCATCGATAGCCTGGAAAGTGATATCGAACTTTTGCAGCGCTTGAATCAGTTCAGTCGCCTCATGCCCGATGGCACGCCGATCCGTACGTTGGGGGTGGCGCCAGTGGAGGTGTTGGTGATTTCACCCAGCCAGCCGATCGACGAGATCGCCGCACGCCATCGCCAGGAACTGCCAGCGGCGCTGCGCCTGTTCTTGCGTGGACCGGGAGCGACCAAGACCAGCGGGGCGGGGGTGTTGAGTTATCTGCTGTTCGAGGCGGGGTATTGCAGCGAGTTGATTGATCTGGGGCGGCGGGATGCGTTGGCCAAGCGCGGGGAGATTTGCCGGTTTCTCGGGTTGGCGGAGCCTGTGGTTTCGGCTTGAGATTGGCGGTGCGGCATTCGCGAGCAGGCTCGCTCCCACAGTGAATCTTCAGTGCGACAAAGATCAAATGTGGGAGCGAGCCTGCTCGCGAAGTTTTTAAATCAGAAGTGCACCTTGACCAGGAAGCTGGTCACGCTCTGATCGGTCTTGAAGCCCTGGCTGTCTTCGATACCGTACTTGTTTTTCCAGTAGTCATACTCGACACCGACGTACAGCTGCTTGGCGCCCAGGTTCAGCACCTTGCCCAGGTCGTATTTGATCTGTGGGTTGAAGTGCAGGTTGGCGTGGTATTCGCCTTTCTTGTTGACGTCGTTGTCAACGACCCAGTCCATGAAACCGTCGATCAGCACGTCCGAGTCACCCACCGGAATGGTGTAGGACCAGGCGGGAGTGATCTGCCAGACATCGTCACCCGGGCGGTCGCCTTCGGTATGACGGTTGTAGAAGTTCAGCTGGAAGTAGTCAAAGCCGGGGATGGCCAGGTCGAAACCCGGACCGATCAGGTACGACTCGGTATCGTCTTCACCGAACTCATAGGTCATGGCGAGCAGCACGTCCTTGATCGGACCGAACTCCAGCTTCTGATCGAAAATCTTGTTGAACGACAAGCGCGGGCTGAATTCACCATAGTGAGTGTTCTTGCCCGCGAAGGCGTCTTCCTTGCCGTTGTAGAAGATTTTGTCGATGAAGAAGAAGTTGTCGCCGTATTTCCAGCCGTCGGCGTGTTCGAAGGTCACCGTCTGCTGGATGCGCGGGTTGACCTGGAAGTCCTTGCCATACAGGTAGGTCAGGCTGTTGTTCTGCCATTGCAGCAAGTCGCCGGCCATGGCCTGACCCCCCGCCAGCAACGATCCTGCCAGCATCAGGCTAGTGCACGTACGTTTCATTCGGTTGCTCCCAAAAAAGTAGTGGTTTCACGTTATTTTTTTAAGGTCGACGCTCTGGTGTGGCGCCTTTTTCCGTAACTGCAAAAAAATCATCCATTCGGTCAGCTTTGTACTGTTAGCAAGAGCTGCGCCAAGGCTTTCAGAAAACAAAAAAACTCCCGTTCGGCGGCTCTGGAGCAGTCGATTGAGAGTGGTTTGGGGGTGCCTTGGTACCGTCCAGAGCCGGGATAAGTTGGCTTTCTGGTCAGGAATTAAATCCGGGCTTTTTTTTAAAGCGGATTCAGGCGGCCGCGGAGAATACTGACTCCTCGGCCAGGTCTCAAGTGCTCCGCAACAGCGCACCGACGACAGGTTTGGGGCATGGTTGCGGATCATCTTAGAAATGCACCTTCACCAGCAGGCTGGTGGTGCTTTCGTGGGTATCGAGGTTGTTGTTGTTTTCGATGCCGTATTTGTCTTTCCAGTAGCTGTATTCGACGCCGACGTACACCTGCTTTTCCCGCCAGCCGAGGGTTTTGCCCAAGTCATATTTGACCTGCGGGTTGAAGTGCAGGTTGGCGTGATACGTGCCGCGCGAGTTCTGGTCATTGTCGACGACCCAGTCCAGGTAGCCGTCGATCAACAGGCTCGAGTTGCCCAGGGGCACGGTGTAGGACCAGGCCGGCGAGATCTGCCAGACGTCATCACCGGGACGCGAGCCTTCGGTCTGGCGATAGTAGAAGTTCAAGGTGAAAAAGTTGAAGCCCGGTACCGCGAGGTCAAAACCGGGGCCGATCAGGTACGCCTCGCTGTCGTCTTCGCCATTCTCGTAGGTCAAGGCCAGCAACACATCCTTGATCGGGCCGAGTTCGAAACGGCGGTCGAGAATCTTGCCGAAGGAGAGCCGCGGACTGAACTCGCCGTAATAGGCGTGCACGCCTTTGTTGCGGTCTTTCTCGCCGTTGTAGTAGGTGCTGTCGATGAACATGAAGTTGTCGCCGTACTTCCAGCGGTCGGCATGTTCAAAAGTGATCGTTTGCTGGATCGGCGGGTTGACCGCGAAGTCCTTGCCATACAGATAGCTCAAGCTGTTGGTTTGCCACAGCAGTAGATCGCCGGCCATCGCTTGGCTCGCGGCCAGGAGGCCAGCACCCATCAGCATGTTTTTCTGTGTCCGAATCATCTGTTGCTCCCTCTTGTTTTTATTTTTCAAGGCGCAGGAAACCCCAACCCCTGTAGGAGCGAGCATGCTCGCGATGGTCGTTAACGATTACGCGTGGTATCTGGTTAAACGCGTTGTCTTCACGTCCATCGCGAGCATGCTCGCTCCTACAGTGGGGGGGCGTTTCTGTCTTAGTGGGCGTGACAGTCGTTGATGGCCGCGCGTTCGGCGCCGCCGAGGATGTTGAACAGCAAGTTCAGGGTCAGGGCGCTAAGCGTGGCCATGGCGATACCGCTGTGGGTGATCGGGCTCATCCACACCGGCAGGTGGGCGAAAAACTCCGGCCGAACCACCGGAATCAGGCCCATGCCGATGCTCACCGCCACCAGCAATTGGTTGCGTCGGTCACCGATGTCGGCTTCCTGCAGGATCTTGATCCCGGTGGCGGCGACCATGCCGAACATTGCGATCGCCGCGCCGCCCAGCACCGCCGGTGGAATCGAGGCCACGAGGAACGCGGCCTTGGGCAGAAGGCTCAGCACGATCAACAAGCCGCCCGCAACGATGGTTACTGAGCGGCAACGTACGCCAGTCATCTGCACAAGGCCGATGTTCTGCGCGAAGGAGGAGTGGGTGAAGGTGTTGAAGAAGCCGGCGAAGAACGAGGCGCCAGCATCACACAACAAGCCGCGACGCAACATGCGCGGGCAGACTTCCTGGCCGGTGATCTTGCCCAAGGCCAGGAACATCCCGGTGGACTCGACGAAAATGATCACCACCACCAGGCACATCGAGAGGATTGGCGCGAGCTCGAATTTCGGCATGCCAAAGTGCAGCGGCGTGACAAATTGCAGCCATGGCGCCTGAGCCATGCCGCTGAGGTCGACCATGCCCAGCACGCCACAAAGTACATAGCCCAGGCACATGCCGATCAATACGGAAATGTTGACCCAGAAGCCGCGCATGAAGCGATGCACCAGCAGGATGGTGCCCAGCACCAACGCGGCGATGGTCAGGTAGATCGGTGAGCCGAATTGAGCGGCTTGAGCACCACCGCCGGCCCAGTTCACGGCCACGGGGAACAGCGACAAACCGATCGAGGTGATGACCGTGCCAGTGACCAGCGGCGGGAAGAAGCGCACGACCTTGGACATGAATGGCGCGATCAGCATGCCGAAGAACCCGGCGGCGATGGTCGCGCCGAAGATCCCCTGCAGGCCGATGCCCGGCATGCCGGCCATGGCGACCATGCTGCCGACGGCGGCGAAACTGGCACCCATCATCACCGGCATGCGAATGCCCATGGGACCGATACCGAGAGACTGGACGATGGTGGCGATGCCGGCGACCAGCAGGTCGGCGTTGATCAGGAAGGCGATTTCTTCACGATTCAGGCCAGCGGCCTGTCCGATGATCAGCGGCACCGCAATGGCGCCGCCGTACATCAGCAGAACATGTTGCAGACCGACCAGGATCAGTTGCAAAAGGGGCAAACGCTGAATGGCGGGTGCGTCGGGGATGCGCGCTTGGAAGAGCTCGGACATGCAACACCTCGGATCATTTTTATTCTTGTGATTTTTGCATCAGGGTCGACCGCGGTGCGGCCATTCGCGAGCAGGCTCGCTCCCACAGGTTTTGCATTGTCTGTGTGGGAGCGAGCCTGCTCGCGAAGCTTTTATTGCTTAATTGGTCGGGGCACCCTGAACGATCCAGGCGCCGATCAGGTCACGTTCCTGCTGGGTCATCTGGGTGATGTTGCCCAACGGCATGATCTGGGTGGCAACCGCTTGAGCCTGGATGCGCGCCGCGTTCTGGCGGATCTGCTCGGGGGTGTCGAGCATCACGCCGGCGGGAGCGGCGCTGAACAGTGGGCTGGTCGGTTTGGCCGAATGACAGACTGCGCAGCGTTCCTGGATCACGCTGTGCACCTTGTCGAAACCAGGGCCGGCGTTGGACGCCTTAACTTGCGCGGTTGCAGGGGCTTCGGCAGGTTTTGCTTCAGCCGGTTTCAAACCACCACCCACTGCTGTTTCCGGCAGAGGCTGGTACTCGATCGCGGCAGGTGCCTTGGCCACTTCAGGCGCGCTGGACATCGGCTTCGGACCAGACACATAGGCCAGGCAAATCATGCCCACCGCTGCCACCGGCAGGGTCCAGGCAAACTTGTGGCTGTCGTGACGGGTGTTGAAGTAGTGACGCACCAACACCGCCAGTACCGCGATCCCGGCCAGGATCAGCCAGTTGTATTGGCTGCCGTAGGTGCTCGGGAAGTGGTTGCTGATCATGATGAACAGCACCGGCAAGGTGAAGTAGTTGTTGTGGCGCGAACGCAGCAGGCCTTTGGCCGGAAGCGCCGGATCGGGCGTGCGGTTCTCGGCGATGGCCGCCACCAGTGCGCGTTGCGCCGGCATGATGATGCGGAACACGTTGCCGACCATGATGGTGCCGATGATCGCGCCGACGTGCAGGTATGCACCACGACCGCTGAACACCTTGCTGAAGCCATAGGCGGCGCCAATGATCAGTACGAACAGGATGAAACCCAGCAGGGCAGGGCGTTTGCCCAGGGCCGAGTCACAGAGGAAGGAGTAGATGAACCAGCCGATGAACAACGAGCCGATACCGATGGCCACGCCTTCAGGGCCGCTCAGGGTGCTGCCCGGAGCCAGCAGGTAGAGCGTCGGGTTGGAATAGAACACCACGCACAGCAGCGCGATACCCGACATCCAGGTGAAGTAGGCTTCCCATTTGAACCAGTGCAGGTTGTCCGGCATGGTCGGTGGAGCCAGTTTGTATTTTTCCAGGTGGTAGATACCGCCGCCATGGATCGCCCATAAGTCACCGGCCAGACCGCTTTTCGGGTTGACCCGATTGAGGTTGTTTTCCAGCCAGACGAAGTAGAACGATGCGCCGATCCAGGCCACGCCAGTAATCATGTGAACCCAGCGCACGCTCAGGTTCAGCCATTCCAACAGATGTGCTTCCACAGTCTTTACCTCTCGCCTGTCACTCTGTTGTCGAGTGATCAGACCTTCTCTTATTGGTGGGGGGCGAGGATCAAACGCTCATCCTCTTTGAAAAAATGCTCATCGCAGTTATTGCCTGTGCCACTGCGATCAACCACCAGGAAGTCATCCCGCTTTTCGATCGTCAGCACCGGGTGGTGCCAGACGCCGCGATGGTAATTAATGCCCTGCCTGCCGTTGGTGACGAAGGCGCGGACCAAGCCTGATACAGGTTCATCGCCAAGTGGCGCGACCACGATCAGAAAGGGGTTGCCGAGCAGCGGAATGAAAGCCTGGCTGCCCAGCGGATGACGCTCCAGCATGCTGACGGTCAGCGGCATGTCCTGCGCGTCGGCGCGGAAGATGCTGATGATCGCCTTGTCCTCTGGCGTGGCGGTTTCCACCGTCGCCAGTTTGTGAAAGCGCATGGTCGAACCGTTGTTGATCATGAAGTGATCGCTGCCGTCGGTTTCGATCACGTCACCGAAAGGGGCGAAGGCTTCTTTGGTCAGCGGTTCAATCGTCAGTGTGCGCATGCTGGTCTTCTTAATCTTTTGAATTTGATCGTTCCCACGCTCTGCGTGGGAACGCCGCCATGGACGCTCCGCGTCCACTGTGACGCGGAGCGTCACGGTATGCATTCCCACGCGGAGCGTGGGAACGATCATCTACACCTTATTTAGCGACCTTGCCGAGGACGCGCAGGCGGCTCACACCACCGTCCGGGAACACGTTCAGGCGGATGTGAGTGATCGGGCCCAGGGCCTTGATCTGCTCGGCGAAGGTGTGTTCGGCGTGCATTTCCAGCTTCTGGCTTGGCAGCAGTTCGCGCCAGAACAGCGACTGGGTTTCGATCTGGCTGTCGGTACCGCCCTTGACGAACGCGCCCTGGATCGAGCAGCTGTCCGGGTAGTTGCCCTTGAAATGCAGGGTGTCGACGATGATTTTCTCGATCTCGCCCGGATGGCCGAGGGCGACGATCACCCAGTCATTGCCTGGCGTGCGACGACGTGCGGTTTCCCAGCCGTCGCCCATGTTGATGCCACGGCCCGGGTTGAGGATGTTGCTCATGCGGCCGAAGTGTTCGTCGGAGCAGGCGAGGGCACGGCCACCGTTGAGGGCTGCCGCCAGGTCGACCTGCTCGTTGTCACCCACCGCCGACCAGTCGCGGAACGGGATGCCGTACACGCGCAGGCGAGCCACGCCGCCATCCGGGTAGATGTTGAAGCGCAGGTGGCTGAACGCCTGGTCGTTGCTGATTTCGTGGTAGTGGTGGCTGTTGCCTTGCAGCTCGACGGCCGACAGCACTTCGGTCCACTGGGTGTTTTCGTCTGGCTCACCTTCGGCCAGGAAGCAGGCTTCCAGGGAAGCCGACGGCGGGAAGTTGCCGGTGAAGAATGAAGTGTCGATGTCCACGCCTTTGATCGAGCCAGGCACGCCCAGGCGGATCACGGCGCTGTCGTAGCCTTCGAAGCGCTTGCGGCGCGACTCCCAGCCGTCCATCCACTTGCCGTTATCATCGAACACGCCCTCCTTCCATACGGCCGGGGTCGGTTGAAACAGACGGTTGGCGTCTGCGAACCAGTCATCGGTGACCGAGATGATCTTGGTGCCCAGGCGGGCGTCGGCCAGGTTGACGAACTTCTCGAAAGGTACGGCGTAAGCTTTCATTCTTCTTGTCTGCCTTTAATAAGTTGGCTTGGGATGCTTGCAGTGCCCTGGGTGCTTCAGCGTTTTTAACACTCGGGCAAAACTCGCTATAGGGTCAGTAATCGGAACAGGGCGATCTTGTTGATCTCCGCCAGCGCGCACTTGAACTCGGTATCTACCGGGTTGTGGATGCGCGTTTCGAACGCCGCGAGGATCTGATGCCGGTTGCTGCCTTTTACCGCCATGATGAAGGGAAACTTGAACTTGGCCTTGTAGGCGTCGTTCAGCTCGGTGAAGCGCTGGAACTCTTCGGCCGTGCATTGGTGAATACCGGCGCCAGCCTGTTCATGGGTGCTGGCTTCGGTCAATTGGCCCTGGACGGCAGCTTTGCCAGCCAGGTCCGGGTGAGCGTTGATCAGGGCCAACTGGCTTTCGTGATCAGCGCTCAACAGGATGTCGCTCATGCGCTGGTGCAGGGTTTCGATCTGGTCGATCGAGGCATCCCGGCCCAGGTCGAAGGCCTTCTCGGCCACCCATGGCGAATGTTCGTAGATGTCGGCGAAGGCTTTGACGAAGGCGTCGCGGCTCAGGGTCGAGGGTTTCAATGTTTGAAAGGCGCTCATTTCGCGGCCCCTTGGTACGGGTGGGTTTCCTGCCAGTGGCGTGCAATGTCGACGCGGCGGCTGAACCACACCTGTTCATGACTTTTAGCGTATTCGATAAAGCGCTTGAGCGAAGCCAGACGCGCCGGACGGCCGATCAGGCGGCAGTGCAGGCCGATCGACAGCATTTTCGGGGCTTCCGCGCCTTCGGCGTAGAGCACGTCGAACGCATCCTTGAGGTATTCGAAGAAATCGTCGCCCTTATTGAAGCCCTGCACCTGGGTGAAGCGCATGTCGTTGGTGTCCAGGGTGTACGGGATCACCAGGTGCGGCTTGCCGGTCGGGTTGTTCGGTTCCCAGTAGGGCAGGTCGTCGTCGTAGGTGTCGCAGTCGTAGAGGAAACCGCCTTCTTCCATCACCAGCTTGCGGGTGTTGGGGCCGGTGCGACCGGTGTACCAGCCCAGCGGACGCTCGCCGGTGATTTCGGTGAGGATGCGGATCGCTTCGAGCATGTGCTCGCGTTCCTGCGCTTCGTCCATGTACTGGTAGTCGATCCAGCGGTAGCCGTGGCTGCAGATTTCGTGGCCGGCATCGACCATCGCGCGGATCACATCCGGGTGACGCTGGGCGGCCATCGCCACGGCGAAGATGGTCAGCGGAATGTCGAATTCCTTGAACAGCTTCAGAATCCGCCAGACGCCGGCGCGGCTGCCATACTCGTAAAGCGATTCCATGCTCATGTTGCGCGCGCCCTGTAGCGGCTGGGCAGACACCATTTCCGAGAGGAATGCTTCGGACTCTTTATCGCCGTGCAGGATATTGCGCTCGCCGCCTTCTTCGTAGTTGAGAACGAATGACAGGGCGATGCGGGCATTGCCCGGCCAGTGTGGGTGCGGAGGGTTACTGCCGTAACCGATCAGGTCGCGAGGGTAGTCAGCGCTCACTGCAGTCTTCCTTCTTATATTCGTGGTGACAGTTGGTGTGACGCGACTAAAGGTTGGATCACTGGGTGGCGTCACAGCGATGGGGTGATTGTATACAACTTTATATTCACTTTGTAAGCCTGATTTTTTGCATTTTTCGTTAACGGTCATCTTTGCGTGTTAATGACAAGCTCCCGCAAGAAACCTGCCTGGCTGGTCAGTTAATGATTGCACGGTTCAGAGGTGGCGGGTTTCACAGGAAATCCGCGGGATTTTCATCGTTGGCGCCATCAGTCGCAAAAATGTCGTTTTTATTGTGTACAATTTTTTTGAAAAGTGTCTTAATCAATCGCTCGCCGCAGCTTTTCGTGCTCCGAATCGGTGCGGTCTCCTTTTCATCTGACTTCGGGAGGCGCGAAGCCTGGCTGCTCCACGCAGGCAGGTGCGCAGAATCAATGGGACGTTTGACTACACATGTTTTGGACGCTGCACATGGTTGCCCAGGCAGCTCGATCAAGGTCGAGTTGTACCGCGTTGAAGGTTCGCAGCTGGAATTGGTCGCCAGCGCGATAACCAACAGCGATGGTCGTGTCGATGCGCCGCTGCTGCAAGGCGATGAGTACCGGACCGGCGTCTACCAGGTTCAGTTTCATGCGGGCGACTATTACCGCGCCCGTGGTGTCCAGTTGCCGGAGCCGGCATTCCTGGATGTGGTGGTGCTGCGTTTTGGCATCTCTGCCGAGCAGGATCACTACCATGTACCGCTGCTCATTTCGCCCTACAGCTATTCAACGTACCGAGGAAGCTGATCCCCCAAGCAGCTTTCTCCACCTGGAAGCGACTGCGCATATAGCTTCTTTGGTCTTTCGCCCGCTCACACTGCGGGCTTTTTTTCGCAAAAAATCCTGGGTGGCAAAGGCCGGATCCGCTGCTACATAAAGCCCATCCCGCCAAAACAGGGTGTGACGAAGACAATTCAGTTACTTATTGAGCAGGCAAAAAGGCGATTCATGTAGTATAACTACAAGCGTGCTACATCCCCGGCGCCTGCCAAATAAAAAAGAGTCCAGCCCTTTGAATCTGCTGCAACACATCGCCCAGTCTCGCCACCTGTTACGCAAGTCGGAGCTCAAGGTCGCCGATCACGTTTTGCTTGATCCTGCGGCCGTGATGCACAGTTCCATGGCGGACCTGGCCCACAGCGTGGGGATCAGTGAGCCGACCATCGTGCGCTTTTGCCGCGCCATCGGTTGCTCGGGTTTCCAGGACTTGAAGCTGAAGCTGGCCCAGAGCCTGGCGGCGGGCGCGAGTTTCGGGCAGTTCGCGATCCATGAGGACGATTCGGTAGCGGACTACAGCCTGAAGATTTTCGACACCACCCTGCACACGCTGATGGAGGTTCGCGAGAAGCTCGATCCGCTGGAGTTGCAGCGTGCGGTGACACTCATGTCCCAGGCCCAGCGCGTCGAATTCTATGGTTTCGGCGCCTCTGGTGCGGTGGCGGCGGATGCGCAGCACAAGTTCTTCCGCTTGCTGCTCACGGCGGCGGCGTATTCCGATCCGCACATGCAGGCGATGTCGGCGGTTACCCTGAAACCAAGCGACGTGGCGATTTGCATTTCGCAGTCCGGCCGCTCCAAGGATTTGTTGATCACCGCCAACCTGGTGCGTGAGAGCGGCGCCTCATTGATCACCTTGTGCCCTAGCCAGACGCCTTTGGCTGAACTGTCGACCGTCAACCTGGCCATCGACGTGCACGAAGACACCGAAATCTATACGCCGCTGACCTCGCGCATTGCCCACCTGGTGGTGATCGATGTGTTGGCCATGGGCGTGGCCATGGCCCGGGGGCCGAGCCTGGTCAACCACCTCAAGAGCGTCAAGCGCAGCCTGCGCAGCTTGCGCCTGTCACCCAAGTCGGTGAAAGCGCTGGACGACTAAGGTCAAAAGATCGCAGCCTGCGGCAGCTCCTACAGGTGTTCACAAATCCCTGTAGGAGCTGCCGCAGGCTGCGATCTTTTGATTGTTCATCTCTCTGTCACCGACCCGCCGCCAAACCGTCATCCCTCGCGCCTATCTTGAAACTCCCGTATTCGACTTGGGAGAACTCAAATGGCCCAGCCCTACGAAGAACGCAACAGTGTCGTCAAAACCCGTCGCCAGCAGGAAGACCGGCGCCGCATGGCGTTTCGCCGTGCGATCGAAGATCGTTGTGAGCAGCGTCAGCTGCTGGCCGAGATCGCCGATTTTACTGGCGACCTTGAGCTCAATTACTGGCAGGCGGCCGCGACAGCTTCCCGTCGAAGCGCTCAACCAGCGCGCTGATCTGAATTCTTTCGCTTCGAATGAACGCAAGGAAGGCGTGAGCCACCGGTGACAGGCGTTTGGCCTTGGCCTGTACCAGGCACCAGCTGCGGTAGAGCGGCAGTTCTTCGATCGGCAACTCGATCAAGCCGCCGGTGGCCAATTCAAGGTTCAGGGCGTGGCGCGTCAACAGAGCCACGCCCAGGCCCGCCAGCACACATTCGCGCTGAGCTTCGGCCGAGGAGACCTCCTGGGTCTGGTTGAAGTGCACACGTTTCTCCTTGAAGTATTCCTCGCAGGCCAATCGCGTGCCCGAACCCACCTCGCGCATCAGCAAGGTGTAAGGCTCAAGATCCTGCAGGCGCAAAGGCCCCTGATGGCACAGCGGGTGGTCCGGCGGTGCCACAGCAACGATCGGATTGTTCAAGAACGGCAGGAACTCCAGCCCCATGTCCTGCGGCACCATGGACATGATCACCAGGTCGTCGCGGTTGTCCGACAGTCGCCGAATCACCTGGGCGCGATTGACCACCGTCAGTTGCAGATTCACTTCCGGATGCTGGCGCTTGAAGGCGGCAAACAGATGCGGTACGAAATACTTGGCGCTCGATTCCACCGCCAGTTTTAGTTGGCCTTGCAAGGAGCCCTGCATGTCCGACAGTTGCATGTCGAGGTTTTCCAGGCGCCCGAAAATGTCCCGGCTCGCTCGTTGCAGCGCTTCTGCGGCCTCGGTCATGTAGAGTTTTTTGCCGACATAATCGAACAGGGGCTGGCCAACCAGCTCTTCAAGTTGACGAATCTGCAGGCTGACGGCCGGTTGCGTGAGGGACATTTCGTCGGCTGCCCGGCTGTAGGACCTCAGGTCACAGACTTCGTTGAAGATCTGCAATTGACGTAATGTCATTCGCATCAAGGACTTACGCATTTTTTGAACACTCTGGCCACGGCTGGTGCGTCAACTATAAGTCTTTACTTATGCATGACCCAATAATTATTCATTTTTGTTAATCCCTTGTGAGCGCTAGTGTGGCGGTGCGACCAAATTGAAACATTTGGTCACTCGTCGACCTGGTCTAGCAGGTCGTGGGTACCACCGGATCAAGGGAAACTCCAAGTGATAAAAAAGATCCTGATCGCCAACCGCGGTGAAATTGCCGTACGAATCGTACGCGCTTGTGCCGAAATGGGCATTCGCTCGGTCGCGATCTATTCCGACGCCGATCGCCATGCCCTGCATGTCAAACGTGCGGATGAGGCCCACAGTATTGGTGCCGAGCCACTGGCCGGTTACCTGAACCCGCGCAAGCTGGTGAACCTGGCGGTGGAAACCGGTTGCGATGCCTTGCACCCTGGGTACGGATTCCTCTCGGAAAACGCTGAACTGGCCGACATCTGCGCCGAACGCGGGATCAAATTCATCGGTCCATCGGCTGAAGTCATTCGCCGGATGGGTGACAAGACCGAAGCTCGCCGCAGCATGATCAAGGCGGGTGTCCCGGTCACCCCGGGTACCGAAGGCAACGTTTCGGGCATCGAAGAAGCCCTGACCGAGGGTGACCGTATCGGCTACCCGGTGATGCTCAAGGCTACCTCCGGTGGTGGCGGTCGCGGTATCCGTCGCTGCAACAGCCGTGAAGAACTTGAACAGGCGTTCCCGCGCGTCATTTCCGAAGCCACCAAGGCGTTCGGTTCCGCGGAAGTGTTCCTGGAAAAGTGCATCGTCAACCCCAAGCACATCGAAGCGCAGATCCTCGGCGACAGCTTTGGCAACGTGGTGCACCTGTTCGAGCGTGACTGCTCGATCCAGCGCCGCAACCAGAAGCTCATCGAAATCGCGCCGAGCCCGCAACTGACCCCGGAACAGCGCGCCTACATCGGCGACCTGTCGGTGCGCGCAGCCAAGGCCGTGGGTTACGAGAACGCCGGTACCGTGGAGTTCCTGCTCGCCGAGGGCGAGGTGTACTTCATGGAAATGAACACCCGGGTGCAGGTGGAACACACCATCACCGAAGAAATCACCGGTATCGACATCGTCCGCGAGCAAATCCGCATTGCATCCGGCCTGCCGCTCTCGGTGAAACAGGAAGACATCCAGCATCGCGGTTTCGCGCTGCAGTTCCGGATCAACGCCGAAGACCCGAAAAACAACTTTTTGCCCAGCTTCGGCAAGATCACCCGTTACTACGCTCCCGGCGGCCCGGGCGTACGGACCGATACGGCGATCTACACCGGCTATACCATTCCACCGTTCTACGATTCCATGTGCCTGAAACTGGTGGTCTGGGCGTTGACCTGGGAAGAAGCGATGGACCGTGGCCTGCGCGCGCTGGACGACATGCGCGTGCAAGGGGTCAAGACCACCGCGGCCTACTACCAGGAAATCCTGCGTAACCCGGAATTCCGTAGCGGCCAGTTCAACACCAGCTTCGTCGAAAGCCACCCTGAACTGACCAACTACTCGATCAAGCGCAAACCCGAAGAGCTGGCCCTGGCCATCGCCGCCGCCATTGCCGCCCACGCAGGCCTGTGAGGAATAGAACAATGTCCAAGAAGATTTTCGTAACCGACACCATCCTGCGCGACGCCCACCAATCGCTGCTCGCGACCCGCATGCGCACTGAAGACATGCTGCCGATCTGCGACAAGCTCGACAAGGTCGGCTATTGGTCGCTGGAATGCTGGGGCGGCGCAACGTTCGACGCCTGCGTACGCTTCCTCAAGGAAGACCCGTGGGAGCGTCTGCGCCAACTGCGCGCCGCGTTGCCTAACACTCGCCTGCAAATGCTCCTGCGCGGCCAGAACCTGCTGGGCTATCGCCACTACAGCGACGACGTGGTCAGGGCTTTCGTCGCCAAGGCAGCGGTCAATGGCATCGACGTGTTCCGCATCTTCGACGCCATGAACGACGTGCGTAACCTGCGTACCGCCATCGAAGCGGTGAAAGCCGCCGGCAAGCACGCCCAGGGCACCATCGCCTACACCACCAGTCCGGTGCACACCATCGACGCGTTCGTGGCACAGGCCAAGCAAATGGAAGCCATGGGTTGCGACTCGGTGGCGATCAAGGACATGGCTGGTTTGCTGACCCCCTACGCCACCGGCGAACTGGTCAGGGCGCTGAAGGCCGAGCAATCGCTGCCAGTGTTCATTCACTCGCACGACACCGCCGGCCTGGCAACCATGTGCCAGCTCAAGGCGATTGAAAACGGCGCCGACCACATCGACACCGCAATCTCCAGCTTTGCCTCCGGTACCAGCCACCCAGGCACCGAGTCGATGGTCGCGGCCCTCAAGGGCACCGAGTACGACACCGGCCTGAATCTCGAGCTGATCCAGGAAATCGGCCTGTACTTCTACGCCGTGCGCAAGAAGTACCACCAGTTCGAAAGCGAATTCACCGCGGTCGACACCCGTGTTCAAGTCAACCAGGTGCCGGGCGGGATGATTTCCAACCTGGCCAACCAGTTGAAAGAGCAGGGCGCACTGAACCGCATGAGCGAAGTGCTGGCAGAGATCCCGCGGGTTCGCGAAGACCTCGGCTTCCCGCCACTGGTGACCCCGACTTCGCAAATCGTCGGCACCCAGGCGTTTTTCAACGTGCTGGCCGGCGAGCGCTACAAGACCATCACCAACGAAGTGAAGCTGTACCTGCAAGGTGGCTACGGCAAGGCGCCGGCCCCGGTGAACGAGCAACTGCGTCGCCAGGCTATCGGCAGCGAAGAAGTGATCGACGTGCGCCCAGCCGACCTGCTCAAGCCGGAAATGGCCAAGCTGCGTGCCGACATCGGTGCCCTGGCCAAGTCTGAAGAAGACGTGCTGACCTACGCCATGTTCCCGGACATCGGGCGCAAGTTCCTCGAAGAGCGTGCAGCGGGCACCCTGACCCCGGAAGTGCTGTTGCCGATTCCGGAAGCTGGCGGCGTCGCTTCGGCTGGCGGCGAAGGCGTGCCGACCGAGTTCGTCATCGACGTCCACGGCGAAACCTACCGCGTCGACATCACCGGTGTGGGCGTCAAGGCTGAAGGCAAGCGTCACTTCTACCTGTCCATCGACGGCATGCCGGAAGAAGTGGTGTTCGAGCCGCTCAACGAATTCGTCGGCGGTGGTAGCAGCAAGCGCAAGCAGGCCAGCGCACCGGGCCACGTCAGCACCACCATGCCGGGCAACATCGTCGATGTGCTGGTCAAGGAAGGCGACAGTGTCAAGGCGGGCCAGGCTGTGCTGATCACCGAAGCGATGAAGATGGAAACCGAAGTCCAGGCCGCCATCGCCGGCAAAGTCACCGCCATTCACGTGGCCAAGGGCGACCGGGTGAACCCGGGCGAGATCCTGATCGAGATCGAAGGCTGAGTTAACGGCCGCGATACAACGCTTTAAACCTCGGGGGGGCATGTGCTCCCCTTTTTTTTGCCCGGATTTTCACCATTGGTCCCCTGGGCGCCTTCCTCCGATGCTTTTTGAACAACGTACGGCACTCGCGCTCGCTGTGATGGCCTAAGCATCAGGGCGCAACGTTGCGCCCGGTGACTGGCCAGGATCGGATATGAACGAAGAGACGCTAAAAGATAAATCGCTGGCGGTTTTGCTGGTGTTGGTGAGCATCGCGTTCATCTGGATCCTGCTGCCATTCTACGGTGCGGTGTTCTGGGCGGTGATCCTTGGGATTGTCTTTGCGCCCATGCAGCGCCGGCTGCAGCTCAAGTTCGGCTGGGAGCGCAACCTGACGTCGTTCTGTACGTTAAGCATCTGCCTGGTGATTGCGATCCTGCCGGTGATCATCATCAGCTTCCTGCTGGTTCAGGAAGGGACGGCGCTGTACAAGAGTATCGAGAGCGGTGAGCTGGACATTGCCGCGTATGTAACGCAGTTCAAGCATCACTTGCCACCGTATTTCCAGCATTTGCTCGATCGGTTCGGCGTGGGAGAGTTGAACGGGCTTCGGGAGAAAATCGTCAAGAGCGCGATGGCAGGCGGCGAGGTGACTAATCGGGTGTTCAGTCTTGGCCAGGGTACATTCGAGTTCATCGTCAGCTTTTTCATCATGCTCTACCTGTTGTTTTTCTTCCTGCGCGACGGCGCTGAACTCGCGCGCAAGGTACGCATGGCCGTGCCATTGGAAGAACACCAGAAACGCCGTTTGCAGCTCAAGTTCAACCGCGTGGTGCGAGCCACGGTGAAGGGCAACCTATTGGTAGCGATTACCCAGGGTGCATTGGGCGGAATGATTTTCTGGTTTCTCGACATTCCGAGCGCGCTGGTCTGGGCGGTGTTGATGGCGCTTCTGTCCTTGTTGCCAGCAGTTGGGGCAGGGATTGTCTGGGCGCCGGTGGCGGCGTTTTTCCTGTTGACCGGCGCAGTCTGGCAAGGCGTGGTGCTGGGGTTGTTCGGGGTATTCGTAATCGGCCTGGTGGATAACGTGCTGCGCCCGATCCTGGTGGGCAAGGACACGAAGATGCCGGACTACATGATCCTGATCTCGACCCTGGGCGGCCTGGCGCTGTTCGGGCTCAACGGGTTTGTCATCGGTCCGTTGATCGCGGCCCTGTTCATGTCGAGCTGGGCCATTTTCATCGAGACCAAACCGCGGGTTCAGCTGCCTTAGGCACTGAGCTTGCCCGGCTGTCCCGTGCCGATTTGCAGGGACAACGCCTGGGCGTCCGGTAGTGAGGTCAGCGGGCCGCTGATTTGTTCGCCGTCCTGGACCAGGTACCAGCAGGCGAGCAACCCAAGCGCTCTGAGCGGTGCGGGAACGGCGCTGCCGATAACGGACATGATCTGAATCTGAGACATCATAGGGACCTCCATCAATCTGTGGAGTCACCTTACGGTCCGGGTGCGTCGAGGGAAAATCAACGTTTTCAATAGTGGTCATTGATGCCAGTGAGGTCAGCCCACCGGCTGACGCTCAGACGACCACCTGGTCGAGCATATGAACCACTTCCTGCTCGCTGAGCAGTCCCTTTCTCACCAGGTTCTGCGTCAGTAGCGAAAGGAACTTGGCGCTGCGATGACCTTCGAGCTGCTTGAGTTCCGTCAGGGCGTTGTAGACCTTGCTGCAAGTGCACAGGCCATTGATGCGGTGCGGGTTTTGCGTGGGCATGAGCTCGTCCTTGTTGTTATTGACCCGTTGCAGGCGCCGTTATTGCTGTTGCTGGCGCAAAAGGGAAGGGCGAGTCAATCTTGCCGACTTCACCGGTCGACACTGTCCCGAGAACGACACCGACAGGATCTTTCCAGACCTGTGACGACGAACGGCGGATTGCGCGCGCGGGATTACCAGCGGCCGTAGCCGTGGGGCGGACCGTAGTAGCCGCGAGGTGGGCCGTAGTAACCACGGGGTGGGCCGTAATAGACCGGTGCCGGGCGGTAGTAGATCGGTTGCCCCACATACACCGGTGCGGGTTGGTAGTAGACCGGTGGGGGCGGCGCCATGTACACCGGCTGCGGTTGCGCATAAACCGGCTGGGCGTAGACCGGTTGCGGCGTCACGTACACAGGCCGGTTGCTGTTGATGATTGCCGAGCCAACGATGGCAGAGCCGACGATCGCGCCAAATACCGCCGGACCTTCCCAACCGCCACCGCCATGGGCCTCTGCTTGGCCTGCGACCGCGAGGGCGCCGATCAGCAAAGCCACTGTGGGGATTCTACGGATCATGATGACTCCTCGGTGCTTCGCCCCGGCGCTTGTGTCTGCAATAGACTCAAGGAATGTCGCGGGGATACTTCTAAGACAGCTTTTTTTAAAAAAACAGCACAGCCGCCGGGTAAATTTTGTGTAAGGTCTGTGTCGTCATCCTTACGGTCATGCGGCGTCCGCCAGTGCACGCAAATATGATTGATCAGAACCCGATGGGCAGGCTAATCCCTTCCATCCGAAAGTGCAGCACAAGGAGATTCATATGCAGATGAACCCCAACAGAGACACCCAGCTGTGCATGTCCCTCTCCGGACGCCCTGGGAACTTTGGCCTGCGATTTCACAATCACCTGTATGAGCAGTTGGGGCTGAATTTCTACTACAAGGCGTTTTCCAGTCAGGATCTGCCGGGCGCCGTCGGCGGCATTCGCGCCCTGGGAATTCGGGGTTGCGGTGTATCGATGCCGTTCAAGGAAGCCTGCATAGCCCTGGTCGATGAACTGGACCCTTCTGCCGCAGCCATCCAGTCGATCAACACCATCGTCAATACCGACGGCCATCTCAAGGCCTTCAATACCGACTACATCGCCATTGCCCAGTTGCTGCAGACCCACCAGGTGTCCAAGGACACCACGTTTGCGTTGCTTGGCAGTGGCGGCATGGCCAAGGCAGTGGCCAGCGCCTTGCGCGATGGCGGTTACCGCGATGGCCTGATCGTGGCGCGTAATGAGCGCGCGGGCCAGGCATTGGCCCAGTCGCTGGGTTACCCGTGGCAAGCCGAGCTCGGTGAGCAACGTCCGCAAATGCTCATCAACGTCACGCCCATCGGCATGACCGGCCCACATGCCGAGCAGTTGGCGTTCGATGCCCATGCCATTGCGGCTGCGGATATCGTCTTCGATGTCGTCGCGGTTCCTGCGGAAACTCCGCTGATCGTGCGCGCTCGTACCGAGGGCAAACATGTCATCACCGGGCTCGAAGTGATTGCGATCCAGGCACTGGAGCAATTCGTGCTTTATACCGGTGTGCGCCCGACCGATGAGCAGTTTCAAAAAGCCGTGGAGTTTGCCCGCAGCAGCCTTGCCTATTGATTGACGGGCAGCCGCAATTGCCGCCCGCAAAGGCTCGCCCCTTTATTCGAGGCGTGCCAAGCGCTCTTCCAGCGCGGCAATTCGTGCTTCGAGCTCCTCGATTCGTTCAACCGATACCGCGCCGCCAGCACCACGCTCCGGCGCGTTTTGGCGGGCCGCGAGGATCGCTTCGATATCCGCCGGATCACCCAGTGCGTGGGTATAACGATCTTCGCGTTGTCCGGCCTGACGCGGGATCAGCACTGCCAGGCCACGGGCGATCAGGCGTTCCAGCTGATGCACGACCTGCTCCGCATCCTCGAAATCATGCATGCGCCCGCTGCGGGTCAGCAGTTCGTTGACCGTCTGCGGTCCCCTCAGAAACATCAGCCCGGTCAGGATCACCTGCGCTGGCACCAGTTCCAGTGCCTTGTCGACCTTGTGCTCCCAGCGATCGGCGCGGCTGCCCATCACCAGTCTGGCGAAGCCGCGTCCTTCGAGGGCGCGCAGGCTCTGGCCAACCTGGCCCTGGGTGAGGTTCATCACCGGCTCGCGGCTGGTTTTCTGATTGCAGGCAATCACCAGGGCATTGAGGGTCAGCGGGTAGGTTTCCGGGCTGGTGGCCTGTTTTTCGATCAGGGAACCCAGAATGCGGATTTCCGTGCTGTTCAGGCGTGGTTCGTCGAAAGTCGTTTCTTGCTCAGTACTCACAGTGTCTGGAACCTCGCTAAGGGTTGGTCAGGATTTTCTCGGCTTATAAGACCTCGTTGATGGAGGTTAGTCGAGCCTTGCCTGCGTTCAGCGCTTCATTGTCCACGGCATCGCTCGTTCGGACTAGGCAAGGCTGACGATTTCACCGCGCCCGCACAGCGGCAGACTTCATGTTCAAAGGGGTGTTGCGCCACGCGTGCCCCACCAGACGAGCAGAAGGCGCCGCGATGGAGTTTGCATTCAGCGACGAACAGGAAATGATCCGCGCATCGGCCGAGGGCTTGCTCGCCGATGTGTCGGATTCGGCCGCCGTGCGCGCGGCAATGGCCAGCGAACGGGGTTTCGACGAGGCCCTCTGGCAGCGGTTATGCCAGGAAATGTGTTGGCCGGCGATCCATATTCCCGAAGCCTATGGCGGCCTCGGGCTGGGCTTCGTCGAGCTGGCAATCCTGCTGGAGCAGATGGGGCGGCGATTGTTGTGCTCGCCGTTTTTCGCCACTGCTTGCATGGCCACGCCAGCGTTATTGCTGGCCGCCAATGATGAACAGAAGCAGCGTTGGTTGCCTTCGATTGCCGACGGCAGCCTGACCGCGACCCTGGCGTTCAGCAGTGCCAACGGCTGGTCGGCCGGCGATGTCCAGGCCACGGTGGTGGCTGAGGGCGACGGTTTTGTCCTCGACGGCACGCTCAAGCATGTACTGGATGGCCATGGCGCCGACCTCTTGATCATTGCCGCACGGCAACCCGGATCGACCGGCGAGGCGGGCATCAGTCTGTTCGCCGTTGACGCCGCGCGGGCGGGCATCGAGCGGCAAATGCTGCCGACCATGGACCAGACCCGGCGCCAGGCTCGCATCGAGCTCAAGGGCCTGTACCTCGAAGCCGACTGCCTGCTGGGTACATTCGGCAACGGCTGGCCGCACCTGGAGCAGGTCCTGCAACTGGCCTGCATCGGCCTGGCTGCCGAACAGACCGGCGGCGCGCAGCAGGTGCTCGACCTCAGCGTGGCCTACATGCAGGAGCGTCAGCAGTTCGGTCGCCCCATCGCCAGTTTCCAGGCCCTCAAACACCGTGCAGCGGACATGATGCTGCAAGTCGAATGCGCGCGTTCGGCCTGCTACTACGCGGCGTGCGTCGCTCAGGAAGCCCTTGATCCCCGGGGCGATGCCGACGTGGCGGGCGAACTGCCGCTGGCAGCAGCGCTGGCCAAGGCGCAGTGCTCGGAAACCTTTTTCCACTGCGCGTCCGAGTCGATCCAGTTGCATGGCGGCGTCGGTTTCACTTGGGAATATGACCCACACCTCTACTTCAAGCGCGCCCGCGCCAGCGAGAGCTTCCTCGGGCTGCCGGCCTGGCATCGCGAGCGGATCGCCGCGGTGATTCTTGGAGAGCAACCATGAAAATCAGTTTCAGCGAGCAAGACGAGTGCTTTCGCCAGGAAGTCGCCGACTGGATGAGCGCCAACCTCTGTGGCGAATTCGAGTCCCTGCGTTTTCGCGGCGGCCCTGGCGATGAGCACATGTTTCCCCAAGAGCGCAAAGCCTGGGAGCGCAAACTGGCCGAGGGCGGCTGGACATGCGTCGGCTGGGCGCCTAAGCATGGCGGGCGTGGGCTGTCGATCACGCGGCAGGTGATTTTTCACGAAGAGTACGCCCGCGCTGGCGGCCCAGGGCGCATGGGGCATATCGGTGAAGGCCTGGCCGGGCCGACTATTGCCGCATTCGGCACGGTCGAGCAGCAACAGCGTTTTCTGCCTGGGATCGTCAACGGCACGAGCTTCTGGTGCCAGGGCTATTCCGAGCCAGGGGCCGGCTCCGACCTCGCCAACGTCAAGACCCGCGCGACGCTGGACGAAGCGACCGGCAGTTGGGTGATCAACGGGCAGAAAGTCTGGACCTCCCTGGCCCATGAATCGGATTGGTGCTTTGTGATTGCTCGCACTGAACCGGGCAGCGTCGGCCATCGAGGTTTGTCTTTCCTGCTGGTCCCGATGGCCCAGGCTTCAATCACCGTGCGACCGATCGAGCAACTGACCGGCACCTCGGAGTTCAACGAAGTGTTCTTCGATGACGCCCGCACCGACGCCGCCAATATTATCGGCGCGCCGGGCGACGGCTGGAAAATCGCCATGGCGTTGCTGGGGTTCGAGCGCGGCGTGTCGACCCTCGGCCAACAGATGCAGTTCCAGAACGAACTCAACGAAATCATCGCCATCGCCAAGCGCAACGGGGCTGCCCGCGATCCGATCCTGCGCCAACGCCTGGCCGAGGCCTGGAGTGGGTTGCGGATCATGCGCTACAACTCGCTGCGCATGCTCTCGGGAAGCCAGGATGGATCGCTGCGCAAGGAGGCGACCATCTACAAGCTGTTCTGGTCGACCTGGCATGCCAGCCTCGGCAAGCTGGCGATGGACGTACTGGGCGCCGAGGCAGAACTGCTCGAAGCTGCGCCTTATCAACTGACTCGGCTGCAGTCTCTGTACCTGTTCAGCCGCGCCGACACCCTCTATGGCGGCAGCAACGAGATCCAGCGCAACATCATTGCCGAGCGCGCCTTGGGCATGCCTCGGGAGGCGCGTGCGGGCAAGTAGCAAAAAGAGCGATCTCGGGAGGACCGCGCACGGCTATAATCGGCCGACGTTTTCCTCCTGTCATCACACGAGACTGCCATGACTATTTCCCTGTACGACGCCTCCGTTCCTGTTTTCCAGCAAATGCTCAACGCCCTGAGCGACGTGCTGAAAAAAGCCGAGGCCCACGCCACTGCGAAAAACATCGACCCGAACGCTTTCCTGCAAGCGCGCCTGTACCCGGACATGTTCCCACTGGTACGTCAGGTGCAGATCGCCGTTGATTTCGCCAAAGGCGTGACTTCCCGTCTGGCTGAAGTCGAACTGCCGAAATACGACGACAGCGAAACCACCTTCGCCGAACTGCAAGCACTGATCGCCAAGGTCCTGGCCTACATCGGCGAGTTCACGCCCGAGCAGATCAACGGCAAGGAGGGCATCGAGATCGTAACCCGCCCAGGCACGCCGAAAGAGAAGCGTTTCTCCGGCCAGGCTTACCTGCTGACCTACGGCCTGCCGCAGTTCTTCTTCCACGTCACCACCGCCTATGCGCTGCTGCGTCATAACGGCGTGGAAGTGGGCAAGCGCGACTACATGGGCGCGTTCTAAACCGTCCAGCTGCAAAAAAGCCCGCCCAGGTTTGCGCCTGGGCGGGCTTTTTCGTGGGCGATCATTTTTCATGCTCAGCACCGGACCTGTGGGAGCGGGCTTGCTCGCGAAGTCGGTGTGTCAGGCAACGTTAATGTTGAAGCTGACGACCCCTTCGCGAGCAAGCCCGCTCCCACAGAGTCTGCAGCGTTACGCCAATCTTTGGACTTTCTGTTCTTCGCCCAGGCAAGCAGCCGCGGTGAACAGCACATCGGTAGACGAGTTCAGCGCAGTCTCGGCCGAGTCCTGCAGCACGCCAATGATGAAACCGACCGCCACCACCTGCATGGCGATTTCGCTCGGGATGCCAAACAGGCTGCACGCCAGCGGGATCAGCAGCAACGAACCACCGGCCACGCCCGAGGCGCCACAGGCGCAGATTGCCGCAACGACGCTCAGCAGGATGGCGGTCGGGATGTCCACGGCGATGCCCAGGGTGTGCACGGCTGCCAGGGTCAGCACGGTGATGGTGATCGCCGCGCCGGCCATGTTGATGGTGGCGCCGAGCGGGATCGACACTGAATAGGTGTCTTCGTGCAAGCCCAGGCGCTTGCTCAGTTCCAGGTTGACCGGAATGTTCGCCGCCGAGCTGCGGGTGAAGAACGCGGTTATGCCGCTTTCGCGCAGGCAGGTCAGCACCAGCGGATACGGGTTGCGGCGCAGTTTCCAGAACACGATGAGCGGGTTCATTACCAACGCCACGAACAGCATGCAGCCGAGCAGTACGGCCAGCAGTTGCGCGTAGCCGATCAAGGCGCCGAAACCGGAGGTAGCCAGGGTCGAGGCCACCAGGCCGAAGATCCCCAGCGGCGCGAAGCAGATCACCAGGCGCACGATCACCGTCACGCCGTTGGACAAGTCGCCCAGCACTTCACGGGTGGTGTCGCCGGCATGGCGAATGGCGATGCCCATGCCGATGGCCCACGCCAGGATGCCGATGAAATTGGCGTTCATCAAGGCGCTGACCGGATTGTCGACCACGCTCAGCAGCAGGCTTTGCAGCACTTCACCAATTCCGCCCGGCGCGGACACTGCAACGTCATGGGTCGACAGCACCAGGCTGGACGGGAACATCATGCTGGCAACCACCGCGACCACGGCGGCAGCGAAAGTCCCCAGCAGGTACAAGAACAGAATTGGCCGGATATGGGTTTCCTGGCCGTGCTTATGGTTGGCGATCGATGCCATGACCAACACGAACACCAGAATCGGCGCGACCGCCTTGAGCGCGCTGACGAAGACTTTGCCGATGAACGCCGTGGATTTCGCCGCTTCAGGCGCGAACGAGGCCAGGGCGATACCGGCGATCAGGCCGATCACGATTTGCGTGACCAGGCTCAGGCGTTTCAAGCGTTGCAATAAAGAAGGGGCTGAAGCAGTCATAAAACGGCATCTCGGATTTTTATAAGTGCAAGGTTTCACCGCTGCTGCAGAGCAGCTTCAGGCAGGAAACCGAAGAGGGTCGCGCTATCGACGTCATGAAAGGTCGATGAGCGCTGGGTGTACGTTTTGCAGGGCGCGGACTTTATCACAGCGTAGGAAGAATCCTTCAGGCCTGTGACGAACTGCCGCTCGACTAAGCGACGCGATTTGCAGGTTCGTGCAACCGCGTGCGCAATCACTCTGTTAATATTCGCCATCCTCATTTTCATGTCTGCCAGTGGGCCTTCGGGCTATCGCTGGTGTTGTCGTTTTCTGGAGTTTTGCATGCTGTTGCCCATTCTTCTGTTGTCTGCCGCCGGCTTCACGGTGCTGACCACGGAATTCGTTATCGTCGGCCTGTTACCGGCCATTGCCCGGGACCTGGACGTCAGCATCCCGCAAGCTGGTTTGCTGGTCACCCTGTTCGCCTTCACTGTCGCCGCATTCGGACCATTCCTCACGGCGTACTTCGCCCGCTTCGAGCGGCGCAAGCTGTTTATCTCGGTGTTGATCATGTTTGGCCTGGCCAACACCCTGGCGGCACTGGCGCCGAACATCTGGGTCATGGCGCTTGCCCGGTTGATTCCAGCGCTGGGGTTGCCGGTGTTCTGGGCGCTGGCCAGTGAGACCGCGGTGGACATCGTCGGTCCCGATTACGCCGGCCGCGCCATCGCCAAGATCGGCTTTGGCATAGTCTGTGCCACGGTGTTCGGCATTCCCGTGGGCACGTTGATTTCCGATGCGTTCGGCTGGCGCAGTGCTTTCGCCATTCTGGCGGTCATCGCCTTTGCCAAGGCACTGCTGCTGTTTATCTACTTGCCGAAAACCAACCTGCACCAGCATCAGGTGAGTTTGCTGTCGCAATTGAAGATCCTGCGCAGCCCGCTGATGCTGGGTCATGTGTTGCTGTCGGTGATTGTGTTCAGCGGCATGTTCACGGCCTACACCTATCTGGCCGATATCCTTGAGCGCCTGGCCGGGTTCAACGGCACCGTGGTTGGCTGGTGCCTGATGGGCTTCGGCGCGGTCGGGTTGATCGGCAACTCGCTGGGCGGTCGTGCGGTGGATCGTCACCCGCTGATGGCGTCGATGATGTTCTGTGCGTTCATGATTGCCGGCCTGGTGGCATTGGTGCCGAACATTCATTCGCCCTTTGGTCTGGCCGCGGCGATGGGCATTTGGGGCGTGACCCAGGCGGCGATGTTCCTGGTCAGTCACGTGCGCCTGATGAAGGCCGCGCCTGAAGCGCCGGCGTTCGCCGCCTCGCTGAACATTGCTGGCGCCAACCTGGGTATTGGCCTGGGCGCGATGATCGGCGGGCGGGTGATCGACAGCGTAGGGCTGCAAGGCCTTGGCTTCGCGGCAGCGGCTTTTATCCTCGCCTCAATCCTGCTGGCCATCGCCCTGATGACGTTCAAGCCCCGGGAAGTCTGCGCCTGAGGCTTTACAGTTCGGTAAACAACTCGCGTCGGGCACCTTCGGTAATGGCGACAATGCCAGGGTGCTTGACCTTGCGCTCCACTGAAATGGCGTAGAACGACTCGCTGACCGCGTCGGTCTGGCCAATCACTTGCACGCCGTATTGGCGCTGCACTTCGTTGGCGATCACGCTCGGGCCGATGAAGATTCCGCTGCCGGATTGGCCGAACGCCTGCATCAAGGCACTGTCGTCGAACTCGCCGACGATCTGCGGCTGGATCTGCTGCTCGGCGAACCAGCGTTGCAAACGGCTGCGCACCACGGTTTCCGGCCCGGGAATCAGCAGGGGCGCGCCGTGCAGGCTACGGGGAAAATCCTGGCCATAGCGCGCCGCCAATTCGGCAGTGGCGAAGAAACTGATCCCGCATTCGCCGAGTTTCTGGCTGTAGCCCTTGATGTCCAGGTGTGATGGCATCGGGCTGTCGGAGATCACCAGGTCCAGGCGCTGGATGGCCAGGTCGGCCAACAGCCGTTCGAGCTTGTCTTCGCGGCAGGTGATGCGCAGTGGCTCACTCAACTCCATGGTCGGCGCGATCAGGCGATAGACGATGGATTTGGGCACCACGTCGGCCACGCCCACGCGAAACAGGATCTGCTGCTCGTTGGGCTGCGCGCGCAGCATCAATTCCAGTTCGCCCCCCAACTGAAACATTTGCTCGGCGTAAGGCAAGGTTTGCCGGCCTGCCTCCGTCAGCTCAAGCTGTCGACCCACCCGGCGGAACAATTCAATGCCATAGGTTTGTTCGAGCAGCGAGATCTGCCCGCTGATGGTTTGTGGCGTCAGGTTCAGTTGCTCGCAAGCGCGCACGATGCTGCCCGTCTTGGCCACCACCCAGAAGTAATGCAATTGTCGATAGTTGAGCATGCACGCTGCGTTCCTTTGTAGGAGCTGCCGCAGGCTGCGATCTTTTGATCTTGTTTTTAAGATCAAGATCAAAAGATCGCAGCCTGCGGCAGCTCCTACAGGGTGAATTTTTATTTAGTTCGTTAAAACCGAAGTATAACCGCTAAAAATACGAATTTTCCTGAAGTATTCAATTGCCTAGAATCCCTCGCTATCAACGGGCCATCGTTTCGGCTGCGTTCGTTATATCGAGGAAAAACACCATGAAACTCAAAGCTACGGCCTTCTTGATCACCTCCTTGCTGGTCCTGGCCGGTTGCGACCAGGCAGAAAAAAGCGCCCAGCAGTTGATGGGCAAGGCTGCCGAAAGCGCGAAACAGGCAATCGACGATACCCACAAGGCCGCCGAGCAAGCGCTCAGTGATGCCACCGGTGGGTTGATCAGCAAAAAAGAATCATCGGAAAAAGAGGCGGAAAAATCCGCATCGTCCTCCCAGGAAATCTAAACCGTCTTACAGCGAGTCAGGACTGACCCATGGAATACCTTTTACAGTTAGCCGCCAGCCCCACTGCCTGGGTCGCCCTGGCCACCCTGGTGGTGATGGAAATCGTGCTCGGCATCGATAACCTGATCTTCATTTCGATCCTGACCAACAAACTGCCCGAGCAGCATCGGCAGAAGGCTCGGCGTATCGGTATCGGCATGGCGTTGATCCTGCGACTGGGCTTGCTGAGTACCATTGCATTCATCGTCCAGCTGACCGCGCCGGTCATTGAGATCTTCGGCCACGCATTCTCCTGGAAGGACATGATCCTGATCGCTGGCGGCTTGTTCCTGTTGTGGAAAGCCACCACCGAGATCCACCACAGCATGGACCCGGCGCCGGACGATCCGAAGTCGGCGACCTCGACCGTGACCTTGGGCTTTGCCGCTGCGATCGGTCAGATCCTGATGTTGGACATGGTGTTCTCCATCGACAGCATCATTACCGCTGTCGGCATGACCGAGCATTTGCCGATCATGATCATCGCCGTGGTGGTGTCGGTGCTGGTGATGTTGCTGGCGGCTGATCCGTTGGCCAAGTTCATCAATGACAACCCGACAGTCGTCATGCTGGCGCTGGGCTTCCTGATCATGATCGGCATGACGCTGATCGCCGAAGGCTTCGGCGCCCACGTACCGAAGGGCTACGTTTATGCGGCGATGGCGTTCTCGGCAGCGATCGAGGTGCTGAACATGATGTCCCGCCGGGCTCGGCAGAAGCGGGTTACCGCTGAGGCTTGAACCTCGCTGACATAAAGCGGCCGCCTGGATTCCAGGCGGCCGTTTTTTTTACTGATTTTTTGGGTGAGCAGGGGGCGTTCAATGGACAGTGGCGTGTGATGCGCTGGCTTTTTCGGTTTTCGCCAGAGGTGCCGGCTCGACAGGATGATGGTGCCGGCGGGTGATGCGCAGAACGCCCCATAACATGGCGGCCGCTACCGCCAACCATCCAGAAATCAACATTACGATCGTCATTGCCAGGCTCATCGAGGCCTCCTCTTCGCCCTGCTGCGGGCGCACACGCCATGCAAGTGACAGTCTAGTCGCTGGCGTGTTTCAGGCTATTGACCAAAGGTCGGCTATCACCAACCAGTTTGCTCTATCGAAGACGATCAACTGCCGATTAAGGCTATACCGCTGCAGTGCGGCGCCCTATGATCGACGGCCAAGCCGGGAATGCGATTGCCTGGCATCTGAATAAGAGAGAGATGATGGTGCGAGTAATTTCTCGAATGCTGTCGGCGGCACTGATCGTGGGATGTGTTGCCAGTTTGGCGGGGTGCGCCGGGAGCGTTTCGCCGCAGATCAAGCGTCTGCCGGAGCGTGTCGAACTCAGCGGCCGGTTCTACAAGGGTGTGGCCAATCAAAGCGGGCCGCAAGTCTTGGCGAGCATGCTGTCGCAACAGGGCATCGTGATCACCCCTGGCTTACTCGACAAGCCTTTGCATCTGCCGGGCGGTGAGGCGCAGTTGCAACAGAACATGCAGAACCTCGCCCGCGAGTACGGGATGGTGGTTTATCCCCTTGACAGCAATCTGCCCGCCTTGCTGACCCAAGTCGCGGCCGGTTACCCGGTGATGGTGCGCTTCACCGAAGGCTCGGCGCTCTGGGCCGAACCGCGCTACGCGATTTTGAGTGGATACAACCGTCAGAAGCAGACCGTCTTGCTACGTGCAGGTATGGATCAGCGGCTGATGATGGGGTTTGGTTCGTTCGAATCAGCGTTCAAGGACGCCGGCGGATGGGCCGTGTTGATTCAGAATCCGACCCAGCTGCCCGCTCAGGTCGATCAGCAGCGTTGGCTCAAGGCAGCCAGCGATCTTGCCCAAGCGGGCCAGGAACAGGCTGCCGCCAAGGCGAAGAAAGCGCTGGTCGCGCCGTAAGCCCGTTCGTCACTCGCCGGGCACCTGCGGCCTTTGCCAACCTCTTATCTTAAAGGCCCGGATTTTCCCGGGCTATCAGGAGGTGTCATGGCACATTCCAATACCCCCGACGGCCCTCACTCATCCGAGCATTCGTCTGGCGATGAGTTGGGGTTCGATCCCGACTCCCCGGACCTTGCCGATCCGGCGGTCGATCCAATCGGGCCAGCCAAGGCCCCGAGGGATGTGAAGCCGGGTGACAACTCCAAGGCTCCGGCCAAACCCTACGATCCATTGGGTAATCTCAAACCCTAGTTCTTTTGGAGGTGCGTATGTCTACCGATTCGAGCTTCAACGACGAACGTCCGGAAACCGTACCGACCACTCCCGAGAAGGACATGGATCCGGTGATGGACCCGGACAGTCCGCTGCGCGATCCGCTGGCGCGGCCGACGGTGGTGCCGACTGAACATCCGCAGGGCTGGCACGACCCCAGCAAAGGTGATGGTATTCCTGATGATGACCAGATGCCGCTGCCTAACGATTGATGGCGGGGAGGTCGTCCAATTTCGGCGGGGCCCATCGTAGCGAATGATCGTTCCCACGCTCTGCGTGGGAACGATCATATGTGTTCAATCACCCATTGCCTGCTTACTTCGAAGCCTCAACAACACCACTCTGGCGCTGCTTGAGGTTCTTGTCCGATTTGTATTGCAAGGCCGCAGAAGCCACGGCGGCGCTCTTGCCGGTTTCGACCCAATTGCGGATGCGGGCGGCGTCGGCAAAGTGTGTGTACTTGCCATAGGCGTCCAGGAGCACCAGGGCAACCGGACGATTACTCATCCGGGTCACCAGCACCAGGCAATGACCTGCTTCGTTGGTAAAACCGGTCTTGGTCAACTGGATATCCCAGTCTGGCTTGCGAACCAAATGGTCGGTATTGCGAAAACCCAGGCTATAGACGGGTTTACGGAAGGTGACGGTTTTTTCCTTGGTTGTGCTCAGCTCTGTCAGCAGCGGGTATTTGTGTGCGGCGATCAACAGTTTGCTCAGGTCGCGCGCGGTCGAAACGTTACGCGCGGAGAGGCCGGTCGGCTCGACGAAATGTGTATTGGTCATTCCCAGGGCTCGGGCCTTGGCGTTCATAGCGGCAATGAACGCGGCATAGCCGCCTGGATAATGATGGGCCAGGCTCGCGGCGGCACGGTTTTCGGAAGACATCAAGGCAATCAGCAACATTTCCCGGCGCGGCAGTTCGCTCCGGAGTTTTACCCGGGAGTACACACCCTTCATTTCCGGCGTGTCGCTGATGTTGATGTTGATGTATTCGTCCATGTTCTGCCGGGCTTCAACCACGACCAGGCCGGTCATCAGCTTGCTGACGGAAGCGATAGGGACGACGACGTCCGGATTGCTGGCATAGATGATTTTGTTGGTCTGCATGTCCAGCAACAAGGAGCTGCCGGAAGCGAGTTTGAGTTGCGAGGTGTCTCGAGGCGCCGCGGTGGTGGTGTCGCCCGCGGTGGCGATTGGCGTGATGAAAGTCCCTGTAACTGCAAAAAATAGGCTCAGGATGGAAAGACGGATTTTCACGCTGGCAGACTCAATGAAGTGTTGATAAGCCGTTTTGTAACGGGCTATTTCTTAAAAAGCGCGACATTCTGGAGTATGGCTGAATAACTGTCGATGGTTGTTCGAGGACGGGGTGAAAGACCCTGTAAACATGAAAAAAAAGTCACTTTCCGGCGGATGGTCAATCCGGTTTCACGGGCAAAAAAGAACCCCGCCATGGGCGGGGTTCCTTGTGTCGCGGGTGACCGTTGCCTTAAGCCTCAGCTGTGCAGGGTTTCTGCGGCGTACAGCGTGTTTTCCAGAAGGCAGGCGCGAGTCATTGGGCCGACGCCACCTGGCACTGGAGTGATCCACCCGGCGCGGGGCAGGGCGGTTTCATAGATCACGTCACCCACCAGCTTGCCGTCTTCCTGGCGGTTGATGCCGACGTCGATCACGATCGCGCCTTCCTTGATCCACTCACCTTTTACCAGGCCTGGCTTGCCAGCAGCGACCACCACCAGGTCGGCGCGGCCGACATGATCGGCCAGGTCATTGGTGAAGCGGTGGGTCACGGTCACGGTGCAACCGGCCAGTAGCAATTCCATTGCCATCGGGCGTCCGACGATATTGGAAGCGCCGACCACTACCGCGTTCATCCCGTACAGGTTGGCACCGGTGCTTTCCAGCAAGGTCATGATGCCTTTTGGCGTGCATGGGCGCAGCAACGGGATGCGTTGGGCCAGGCGACCGACGTTGTAAGGATGGAAGCCATCGACGTCTTTATCCGGACGAATGCGCTCCAGCAATTTGGAGGCGTCCAGGTGTTCGGGAAGAGGAAGTTGTAGCAGGACGCCATCAATCGCCGGATCGTCATTGAGGCGATCGATCAGGTCGGCCAGTGCTTGCTGAGTGGTGTCGGAAGGCAGGTCATAGGCCTGGGACAGGAAGCCGACCTCTTCACAGTCTTTACGCTTGTGCGAGACATAAACCTGAGAGGCAGGATCGCTGCCGACCAGGATCACCGCGAGGCCGGGCGTGCGCAGGCCTTGCTGGCGACGCTCGTTGACGCGTTGGGCGATCTGCTGGCGCAGGCTGGCGGCGATCGATTTGCCGTCGATAAGTTGTGCAGTCATTGCGCGTGATTAACCATCGAGAGGGGAAAAAAAGAGAGCGTATTCTCGCATGTCATGCGGTGAGGGCAAAGGCGCTTGGTCTGCAAATTCCGCTAACCCCTTTAATTAAATGAATTTTTTTCAAAAAGGATTTGACGACCTGCAGGGGGCTCTATACTATTCGTCGCACTTGTCGGGCACAGCCTAGCACTGGTTGAGAAGGTTAAGCGGGATTACGGTTCTGCAAGACTGAAAAGCACTTAGTTTGTAGTCCTCCAAGAGTACAGATTAACAAGGCGCCCGTAGCTCAGCTGGATAGAGCATCCGCCTTCTAAGCGGATGGTCGCAGGTTCGAGTCCTGCCGGGTGCGCCATTAGGCAGCTTTGGCACAAGTAACGCGATATGGTGGGCGTAGCTCAGTTGGTAGAGCACGGGATTGTGACTCCCGTTGTCGTGGGTTCGATCCCCATCGTCCACCCCATATTTCGAAGGGCGCCAGATTAACAATCTGGCGCCTTTGCTTTAAGGCTTCATCTCGCGGATGTGGTGGAATTGGTAGACACACTGGATTTAGGTTCCAGCGCCGCGAGGCGTAAGAGTTCGAGTCTCTTCATCCGCACCAAACAAGACTTCGTCCATGCCGCCTGGCCTGGTCGAGGTTCAACAAAGAAGTGATTTGGCTTCTTTGGCACGCAATATGGTGGGCGTAGCTCAGTTGGTAGAGCACGGGATTGTGACTCCCGTTGTCGTGGGTTCGATCCCCATCGTCCACCCCATATTTCGAAAAGGCGCCAGATTAATAGTCTGGCGCCTTTTTTGTTTCAGCGGTTTCAGCGACCGCCGGTTCCGGGTCGCAAGGGCAGGGCGTTTCGTCGTTTTTATGTTTCCCGATGATGCCGTGCTGCCCGCCGGCCTTGTTCGCAAGATCGGCTGTCAGGGAAATGATTGGCAACCTCCTCCCTATAAGGAAGGGTTGGCGCAGAGCCTTGGCGTGATTGGCTGTATTTGCCACCGGGGCGAGGTGCACTCGTGCATTCGCACCTATAAATTGCCTGCTGCGTTTTTACCCGTTTTCAGTAGGGTGACTTCTTTAGTTTGACCCACTAGAATGCATGCCCTTGATTCTGGGGTCGGAAACGGCCGGCTAACGTCTGTGCAACGAGGAATATCCATGCAAGTTTCTGTTGAAAATACTTCTGCTCTTGAGCGCCGCATGAGCATCACCGTGCCGGCGGAGCGCATCGAGACTCAGGTCAACAAGCGTCTGCAGCAGACTGCCCAAAAGGCCAAGATTGCTGGCTTCCGTCCAGGCAAAGTGCCAATGAGCGAAATCAAGCGTCGTTTTGGCGCTGAAGCTCGCCAGGAAGCGGTAGGCGACGTCATCCAGTCTTCCTTCTACGAAGCTGTGGTTGAGCAGAAGCTGAACCCGGCTGGTTCGCCTTCGATCGAGCCTAAATCCCTGGAAGCAGGCAAGGACCTGGAATACGTCGCTGTATTCGAAGTGTTCCCTGAGTTCACCGTTGCCGGTTTCGAAGGTATCACTGTAGAGCGCCTGAGCGCTGACGTGGCTGATGCCGATCTGGACAAGATGCTGGACATCCTGCGCAAGCAGAACACCCGTTTCGAAGTGGCCGATCGCGCTGCCCAGAACGAAGACCAGCTGAACATCGATTTCGAAGGCAAGGTCGACGGTGAAGTATTCGCTGGCGGTTCCGCCAAGGGCACCCAGCTGGTGCTGGGCTCCGGCCGCATGATCCCAGGCTTCGAAGATGGCCTGGTTGGCGCTAAAGCCGGTGAAGTGCGCGTCCTGAACCTGACTTTCCCAGAGGACTATCAGAATCTGGACCTGGCTGGCAAAACCGCCGAGTTCACTGTGACCGTCAACACCGTATCCGAGCCAAAACTGCCTGAGCTGAACGAAGAGTTCTTCGCGCAGTTCGGCATCAAGGAAACCGGTCTGGAAGGCTTCCGCGCCGAAGTTCGCAAGAACATGGAGCGCGAACTGCGTCAGGCGATCAAATCCAAGGTCAAGAATCAGGTTATGGATGGTCTGCTGGCCACCAACCCGATCGAAGTGCCAAAGGCTCTGCTGTCCAACGAAGTTGACCGTCTGCGCGTGCAGGCTGTTCAGCAGTTCGGTGGCAACATCAAGCCTGACCAACTGCCGGCCGAGCTGTTCGAAGAGCAAGCCAAGCGCCGTGTTGTCCTGGGCCTGATCGTGGCTGAAGTGGTCAAGCAATTCGACCTGAAGCCTGACGAAGCCCGCGTTCGCGAGATGATTCAGGAAATGGCTTCGGCTTATCAGGAGCCTGAGCAAGTTGTGTCCTGGTACTACAAGAACGACCAGCAACTGAACGAAGTTCGTTCGGTTGTGCTGGAAGAGCAAGTTGTGGATACTGTTCTGCAGAAAGCTAGCGTGACCGACAAATCGGTCTCTTACGAAGAAGCGGTCAAGCCGGTAGAAGCTCCACAAGCCGACTGATCATTTTTGCGCTAAGAAGCACACACCATAAGCCAGCTCTCGAGCTGGCTTATGCGTATTCAAGACATAACTATTTGGGAGTGACTGCAGAGCATGTTCCGTAATTCGTATATTCAGCAGAACTCTGATATCCAGGCCGCAGGCGGCCTGGTCCCGATGGTTGTCGAGCAGTCCGCTCGTGGCGAGCGCGCCTACGACATCTACTCGCGCCTCCTCAAGGAGCGAGTGATCTTTCTGGTGGGCCCCGTAGAGGACTACATGGCCAACCTGATCTGTGCGCAACTGCTGTTCCTTGAAGCGGAAAACCCGGACAAGGACATCCATCTCTATATCAACTCCCCGGGCGGTTCGGTGACGGCGGGCATGTCGATCTATGACACCATGCAGTTCATCAAGCCCAACGTGTCGACCACCTGTATCGGCCAAGCGTGCAGCATGGGTGCGTTCCTGCTGACGGCCGGTGCCAAAGGCAAGCGTTACTGCCTGCCGAACTCGCGTGTGATGATTCACCAGCCTCTGGGCGGTTTCCAGGGCCAGGCGTCGGACATCGAAATCCACGCCAAGGAAATTCTCTTCATTCGTGAGCGTCTCAACACGCTGATGGCCAAGCACAGCGGGCGCACCCTTGAAGAAATCGAGCGCGATACCAACCGCGATAACTTCATGAGTGCAGAAGCCGCGCGTGAGTACGGGTTGATCGATGAAGTGATCAACCAGCGCCCCGCTTAAATAAGCAGCTCAAAACAAGGCTGGTCGGCAAGTCTGATCACCGGCGGGCTTGAAAAAGCCCGCAATAGCCTTCATCTTGTGTTGCAAGCCTATCGGATTTGGATCGAACGAATGACTGACACCCGCAACGGCGAGGACAACGGCAAGCTGCTCTATTGCTCCTTCTGTGGCAAAAGCCAGCATGAAGTGCGCAAATTGATTGCCGGCCCCTCGGTCTTTATCTGCGACGAGTGCGTCGACCTGTGCAATGACATCATCCGTGAGGAGGTGCAGGAAGCCCAGGCCGAAAGCAGCGCGCATAAATTGCCTTCGCCTAAAGAAATCAGCGGCATCCTTGATCAATACGTGATTGGTCAGGAGCGTGCGAAAAAGGTTCTGGCCGTAGCGGTGTACAACCACTACAAGCGCCTCAACCAGCGTGACAAGAAGAATGACGACGTCGAACTCGGCAAGAGCAACATCTTGCTGATCGGACCGACAGGCTCGGGTAAGACCCTGCTTGCCGAAACACTGGCCCGCTTGCTGAACGTTCCGTTCACCATCGCCGACGCAACCACCCTCACCGAGGCGGGTTATGTGGGTGAAGATGTCGAGAACATCATTCAGAAGCTGTTGCAGAAGTGCGATTACGACGTGGAAAAAGCCCAGATGGGCATTGTCTACATCGACGAAATCGACAAGATTTCGCGCAAGTCTGACAACCCGTCGATCACCCGGGACGTTTCCGGTGAAGGCGTACAGCAGGCCCTGCTCAAGTTGATCGAAGGCACGGTGGCTTCCGTTCCGCCTCAAGGTGGTCGCAAGCACCCGCAGCAGGAATTCCTTCAGGTCGACACCCGTAACATCCTGTTCATCTGCGGTGGTGCGTTCTCCGGTCTGGAAAAGGTTATTCAAAACCGTTCCACCAAGGGCGGCATCGGTTTCAACGCGGAAGTTCGCAGCAAGGAAGAAGGCAAGAAAGTCGGAGAGTCCCTGCGTGAAGTCGAGCCTGACGATCTGGTCAAGTTCGGTCTGATCCCGGAATTCGTCGGTCGCCTGCCGGTCCTGGCTACGCTGGACGAGCTTGATGAAGCTGCCTTGATGCAGATCCTCACCGAGCCGAAAAATGCGCTGACCAAGCAATACGCCAAGCTGTTCGAGATGGAAGGCGTGGACCTGGAATTCCGGGCCGACGCATTGAAATCGGTCGCAAAACGCGCACTGGAACGCAAGACCGGTGCCCGTGGCCTGCGTTCGATTCTCGAAGGTGTGTTGCTCGACACCATGTATGAAATCCCCTCGCAGTCCGAGGTGAGTAAAGTAGTCATCGACGAAAGCGTCATAGAAGGCAAGTCCAAGCCACTGTATATCTACGAAAACAGTGAGCCTGCTGCCAAGGCCGCGCCAGACGCCTAAGCGTCGCGCAGTCGGTACAAAGAAGGGGCCTTCGGGCCCCTTTGTTTTTTCCAGGTTTTAACGCTGTCTTTGTGCTTGTTTTTTTTGAAGGCAGCCCCCATCTTGGTTTCAAGCTTACTTCCATCTGTTTCCGGCCTTATGGCCGCCGTAGAGGCGAAATCATGAAGACAACCATCGAATTGCCTCTCCTGCCATTGCGTGATGTCGTGGTTTATCCGCACATGGTTATCCCGCTGTTCGTGGGGCGCGAGAAATCCATCGAAGCCCTCGAGGCAGCGATGACGGGCGACAAGCAGATCCTTCTGCTGGCCCAGAGAAACCCTGCTGACGACGATCCCGGTGAAGACGCACTTTATCGCGTGGGTACGATTGCGACCGTCCTGCAGCTGCTCAAGCTGCCTGACGGCACGGTCAAGGTTCTGGTCGAAGGCGAGCAACGCGGTGCCGTGGAACGCTTCAACGAAGTGGATGGCCACTGCCGCGCCGAAGTCTCGTTGATCGACGAGGTCGATGCGCCAGAGCGTGAGTCGGAGGTGTTTGTCCGCAGCCTGCTGTCGCAGTTCGAACAATATGTGCAATTGGGCAAGAAAGTCCCTGCCGAGGTCCTGTCGTCGCTCAACAGCATCGACGAGCCAGGCCGCCTGGTCGACACCATGGCCGCGCACATGGCGCTGAAAATCGAGCAGAAGCAGGAAATCCTCGAAATCATCGATTTGTCGGCCCGTGTCGAGCACGTGCTGGCTTTGCTGGATGCCGAGATCGACCTGCTGCAGGTCGAAAAACGCATTCGCGGTCGCGTCAAGAAACAAATGGAGCGCAGTCAGCGCGAGTACTACCTGAATGAGCAGATGAAGGCCATTCAGAAAGAGCTTGGTGACAGCGACGAAGGGCATAACGAAGTCGAAGAGCTGAAAAAGCGCATCGATGCCGCTGGCCTGCCAAAAGACGCGCTCGCCAAGGCGACCGCCGAACTGAACAAGCTCAAGCAAATGTCGCCGATGTCTGCCGAAGCGACGGTGGTCCGTTCCTACATCGACTGGCTGGTCCAGGTGCCGTGGAAAGCGCAGAGCAAGGTGCGCCTTGACCTGGCTCGCGCAGAAGACATCCTCGACGCCGATCACTACGGCCTCGAAGAGGTGAAGGAACGGATTCTCGAATACCTCGCCGTGCAGAAGCGCGTGAAGAAGATCCGTGGTCCGGTATTGTGCCTGGTGGGTCCTCCTGGGGTGGGTAAAACCTCGCTGGCGGAGTCCATTGCACATGCCACCAACCGTAAATTCGTGCGGATGGCCCTCGGCGGCGTACGCGATGAAGCGGAAATTCGTGGTCATCGCCGGACTTATATCGGTTCGATGCCAGGAAGATTGATTCAAAAGATGACAAAAGTGGGTGTGCGCAACCCGCTGTTCCTGCTCGATGAAATCGACAAGATGGGCAGCGACATGCGTGGCGATCCAGCGTCGGCGTTGCTGGAAGTGCTCGATCCCGAGCAGAACCACAACTTCAACGATCACTATCTGGAAGTCGACTACGACCTGTCAGATGTGATGTTCCTGTGCACCTCCAACTCCATGAACATTCCACCCGCGCTGCTTGATCGGATGGAAGTCATTCGCCTGCCCGGTTACACGGAAGACGAGAAGATCAACATCGCCGTCAAATACCTCTCGCCGAAACAGATCACGGCCAACGGCCTGAAGAAAGGCGAGCTGGAATTCGACGCCGAAGCGATCCGCGACATCATCCGCTACTACACCCGCGAAGCCGGTGTACGGGGCCTGGAGCGCCAGATTGCCAAGGTCTGCCGCAAGGCCGTGAAAGAGCATGCGCTGGAAAAACGCTTCTCGGTGAAAGTGACGGCGGACATGCTCGAGCACTTCCTGGGCGTGCGCAAATTCCGCTACGGCCTGGCAGAACAGCAGGACCAGATCGGTCAGGTCACTGGCCTGGCGTGGACTCAGGTGGGCGGCGAATTGCTGACTATTGAAGCGGCTGTCGTTCCGGGCAAAGGCCAACTGATCAAGACCGGTTCCCTGGGTGACGTGATGGTCGAATCGATCACCGCAGCCCTGACCGTTGTTCGCAGCCGTGCCAAGAGCCTGGGGATCCCCCTGGACTTCCACGAGAAGCGCGACACGCACATCCACATGCCGGAAGGGGCGACGCCCAAAGACGGCCCGAGCGCAGGCGTAGGCATGTGCACGGCGTTGGTGTCGGCACTGACCGGCATTCCAGTACGCGCTGATGTTGCCATGACGGGTGAAATTACCCTGCGTGGCCAGGTATTGGCGATCGGTGGCTTGAAGGAAAAACTGCTGGCGGCGCATCGTGGCGGAATCAAGACGGTGATCATTCCTGAAGAGAATGTTCGCGATTTGAAGGAAATTCCGGACAATATCAAGCAAGATCTTCAGATTAAACCAGTTAAATGGATTGACGAGGTCCTGCAAATTGCGCTGCAATACGCCCCGGAGCCCTTGCCGGATGTGGCTCCGGAGATAGTCGCGAAGGATGAAAAACGCGAGTCGGATTCTAAGGAAAGAATTAGCACGCATTAGTACGTATTTGCCTGGGGGGCTTCCTTGACAGCTTTTTAGAGCCCTTGTTATAAAGCGGCTCTTAAGTGTCTGTAGGCCATTCAGCACTCGTTTTTGCTTTCACCAAAAAACTTAGAATCATACTCAAATAGATATAAGGGGACTTAGAGTGAACAAGTCGGAACTGATTGATGCTATCGCTGCATCCGCTGATATCCCGAAAGCTGCTGCTGGCCGTGCGCTGGACGCTGTAATCGAATCCGTCACTGGCGCTCTCAAGGCCGGCGACTCCGTGGTTCTGGTTGGTTTCGGTACTTTCTCCGTAACTGATCGTCCAGCTCGCATCGGTCGTAACCCACAGACCGGTAAGACACTGGAAATCGCAGCTGCCAAAAAACCAGGCTTCAAAGCTGGTAAAGCACTGAAAGAAGCTGTCAACTAAGTTCCATTCAGGTTTTTGCCTATCCGGGTCGGGGTCAAGCCTGACCTGGCAGCGGAGCGGTAGTCCAGTCGGCAGGTCGCCGGTCCGAGACACCGAGGCTCGCAAGGTCGAGTCATCGGTCCGCTCCGCCAGTTACGAGAAGGCGCATCCTCGGATGCGCCTTTCTTCTATCCGGATTCTACCCACGCTCCACGGTTGCCTAATTTGAAGTTCAACCGTTTATGGGGGACGCATGCTGCAAAATATCAGGGACAATTCACAAGGCTGGATTGCCAAGACCATTATCGGGGTCATCGTTGCACTGATGGCTTTGACCGGTTTCGACGCCATCTTCCAGGCTACGACGCACAAAAATGAGGCGGCGAAGGTCAACGGCGAAGAAATCAGCCAGAACGAGCTGAGCCAGGCGGTCGATATGCAACGCCGTCAACTCATGCAACAGCTGGGCAAGGATTTCGACGCCTCCTTGCTCGACGAAAAAATGCTGCGCGAATCGGCCCTCAAAGGCCTGATCGACCGCAAGCTGCTGTTGCAAGGCGCAGAAAATTCCAAATTCGCTTTCTCCGAGGCGGCGCTGGACCAGGTCATCCTGCAAACGCCTGAATTCCAGGTGGATGGCAAGTTCAGCCCTGAGCGTTTCGACCAGGTGATTCGTCAACTGGGCTACAGCCGCATGCAATTCCGCCAGATGCTGGCTCAGGAAATGCTGATCGGACAACTGCGCGCCGGTGTGGCGGGTAGTGGTTTCGTCACCGACGCCCAGGTCATGGCCTTTGCCCGTCTGGAAAAACAGACCCGCGATTTCGCTTCCCTGAGCATCAAGGTCGACCCGACGGCCGTGAAGCTGACCGACGAAGAGGTCAAGGCCTACTACGACGAGCACGCCAAGGAATTCATGACCCCGGATCAGGTGGTCATCGATTACCTGGAGTTGAAGAAGGCTTCCTTCTTTGATCAGGTCAGCGTCAAGGACGAAGACCTGCAGGCGGCGTATCAGAAAGAAACTGCGAACCTGTCCGAACAACGCCGGGCCGCGCACATTCTGATCGAAGTGAACGACAAGACGACCGAAGCGCAAGCCAAGGCCAAAATCGACGAGATCCAGGCCCGCCTGAACAAGGGCGAGCAATTCGAGGCCCTGGCCAAGGAATTCTCCCAGGACCCGGGTTCCGCCAACAATGGCGGCGACCTGGGCTTTGCAGGTCCTGGCGTCTACGACCCGGCATTCGAGAAGGCCTTGTACTCGTTGGCCAAGGATCAGGTTTCCGAGCCGGTTCGCACCGATTTCGGTTTCCACCTGATCAAGCTGTTGGGTGTGGAAGCGCCTGAAGTGCCGACGTTCGCCAGCCTGAAAGACAAGCTGACCCGTGAATTGAAGGCCCAGCAGGTCGAGCAGCGTTTCGTTGAAGCGACCAAGCAACTGGAAGACGCCTCGTTCGAAGCGTCCGACCTGGCCCAGCCTGCGCAGGACTTGAAGCTTACCGTTCACACCTCGAAGCCGTTCGGCCGCGAAGGTGGCGAAGGCATTACGGCCAACCGTGCCGTGGTCACCGCAGCCTTCAGCCCGGAAGTACTGGATGAGGGTGCCAACAGCACCGCCATCGAACTCGACCCCGAAACCGTGATCGTGTTGCGCGCCAAGGAGCATCTGAAGCCTGCGCAACTGCCATTGGAAAAGGTCGAGGGTCCGATCCGCGAGCAATTGGCCAGGGAGCACGCCAGCGCTGCTGCCAAGACCAAGGCTGATGAGCTGATTGCCAGCTTGCGCGATGGCAAGACGCCATTAAACGGCCCGATCGAGGGTCAGAACTGGAAGGTAACCGAAGCCGCGACTCGCACTCAGGAAGGGCTGGACCCGACTGTGCTGCAAGCGTTGTTCCGCATGCCAAAGCCTGCCGCCAAGGACAAGCCGACCTTCAGCAGTGTCACGTTGCCTGATGGCAGCCTGATGATCGTGCGTCTGAACGGCGTGAATGAGGCCGCAACGCCAACTGAAGAAGAGAAGGCTCAATACCGTCGCTTCCTCGCTTCGCGCGTTGGCCAGCAAGACTTTGCGGCCTACCGCAAGCAGCTGGAAAGCCAGGCCGAGATCAAGCGTTTCTGATCTGGACACGAGCTTTTTGCATGAAAAGAAGACCCCGGCCGCAAGGCCGGGGTTTTTTTTGGCTGCATTGCGCAACGCAGGCAATTTTCTCCCGACCATCGGGTCAACAGTTTTGTAACTGTTTTAAGACACAATCGGTGCGCCGCTAAGCATCGATCTGTTGCACAATACGCCCCGAACCGTTTCTCTCAGGATGTTCAATGTTTAAATCAATTCCCATGCGGGTTGTCGGGCTGGCCTTGGTGCTGGCTGCTGCTGCCGGTTGTTCGTCGAAGAAAGCCGCCATCTACGAGCATGAGAACTTCGATGATTCCGGAACGTTTTCCCGTAACTATCCAGTGACCGACTCGGTCTCCTGTGAAGCCGCTCGTCGGGCCTTGCTGAGCCAGGGCTATATCATCACCAGCAGTGATCCCAAGCTGGTCAGTGGGCACAAGAGCTTCCAGCAGACCGGTGAAAACCACATGGAGATCAGTTTCAGTGTGGTTTGCGCTGAAGACGGCACTTCGGCGCACCATGCCACCGTGTTCGCCAATGCCCTTCAGGACAAGTATGCGCTGAAGAAAACCAACAACTCTGCAAGCCTCGGTGTTGGCGTGCTGGGCTCGGTATCGATGCCGATCGGCTCCTCCGACGACTCGATGGTCAAGGTTGCCAGCGAAACCGTCACCTCAGCCAAGTTCTACGAGCGATTCTTCGCCCTGGTGGAGCTGTTCCTGCCCAAGGAAGTGAAGGCAGCGGCGCACATCCCCGAGAAGCCGAAAACCGATCTGGGCGTGCCCGAGCCCAAGGCCACGCCAGCGCCATTGGCCCCGGAATCCGCAGCACAGCCTGCACCAGCGCCTGAGGCCGCCAAGGCCGCCGAAGTTGCCCCGGCCGCTTCCGAGCCGGTAGCGCCGCCACCTGAGGCTGCACCCATTACCTCGAGCCCCACTGCCGCGCCAGCGCCTGCCACCGAAGAAGTGATCACGCCACCGGCCAATCCGAGCGACATGGCGCCACCTTCGGAACCGATCCAGGCCATGCCCATCACCGGCCAGTGATGGGTGCGATGGGGCCCGGCCAGCTCATGCTCCGGGCCCCTCGCCATAACAAAGATTGATCCGCGTCAAACAGGTCGTCGTCCCGCGACCTGCAGCAAAAAAAACCTGTGATAAATTCCCAACCGCCTGCTACGTTTTATCTGTAGGCGACGAAGTGTCGTGTCCGCGTCATTTTTCTTTCACGCGGGCACTTTAGGCTCAAGGCGCTGGTCATTTATTCAGACGTTTTTTTATGAGCTGTGGGGGATACGAAAATGGACGACTATCAAGAAGAACTGCTCGAGTATCAGGCGTTTGAACTGGACCCACCTGAGCCCGCCGAAGACGCAACCGAGCTTTAAAGCTTGCTGCCTGCGACTGTTTCCCTGCGACTGCGGCGAAACTCGCCGGGTGTCTGGGCGGTCCAGCGCTTGAAGGCGCGTTGAAAGGCTTCGGCTGAGGCAAAGCCCAACAGGTAGGCGATTTCTCCGAACGCCAACTCAGTGTCGCGGATATAGGTCATGGCCAGGTCGCGACGGGTGTCGTTAAGAATCGCGCGAAATTGCGTGCCTTCTTCAGAGAGTTTGCGGCGCAAGGTCCACACCGGCAGTTTCAGGCGTGTTGCCACTTCTTCCAGGTCGGGTTCCCGGCCGCCATTAAGCAATGGCCCCAGCAGCTGTGTGATGCGTTCACGCAGGCTGCGGGTGCGGGTCAATTGCTCCAGTTCCCGCTCGCACAGTTGCAGCAGGTGTCGCCAGGTGCTGGGGCAATGCTCGGGATTGCGCTGGGCAAGGCTGGCCAGGCTCAGGCGCAATTGATTGTGCTCGGCGCCAAACTGGATCGGGCAGTCGCCCAGAACCTCATAGGCAGCGCGGTAGCCGGGCTCCTCGAACTCGATGTCGATACGTTCGGCACGCAGCCGGGCAGGGCTGACGCTGGACAACTGATGCAACCAGCCGCAGAGGATCGAATCCACCACGAAGCGGTTATAGCTGTTGTAGGGGCTGATGGAATAGAAGCGCAGCCAGGCACCCTGAGCGTCTTCGTGGAAGCTTGATTGACCGCGATAGTTTGAGCCATACAAGGCTTCGAATCGAATCAGGCAGCGCGCCGCCTCGCGCACCGTCGGTGCCTGGGCGGCAGTGACGCCGGCAAGGCCGGCCTGGCTCAGGCGGCTGAGCTGGCCCATTTGCAAGCCGAGTGCCGGGTTGCCGGTCAGTTGGATGGCCGCGTGGCCCAGGCGCATGTAGCGCGGGATCGAGAGACGGGCACCGGCTTCACTCAGTCGGGCCGCATCAAGGCCATATTGCTCGAACAGTGGCTGCGGATCCGTGCCGTGGCTGCGCACGGCGTCGGCCAGGCTGTGAACAAAGCCCACCGACAGATCTCCCAGGCGTATCGGGGTGGGTTTCATGGCCTACAGCCAAAGGTTCAACAAGCGCGCGCCACGGGCCTTGCCATCAACGAAATGCTGGCCGTTGCTGCTGAGGAAACTCTGCCCGGCGCTGCCCTGATCCCAGAACTGTCCGCGCAGGAATACGCTCACGCCTGCGATTGCCCGGCTGGCGGGTGCCTGAGTACTCAGGTTCAGGCGCTGCCAGGCCTGTCCTTCACTGATCTCCCCGGCCTTGAGGCTGGCGGTGCCGGGTGTCGATGAGTCCTTGTAGCCACGCCACGGCTGGTCCCAGCTACCGCGGCCAGCAACAAACGCCGGGACTGCGACCAACTGTGCCTGCTGCGTGTCGAGTTTGCGGTAGTTGTCGGGGTACCAGCTGTCGCTGCCGATCAGCACGCCCAGGCGCCCGGCGGGGGTGTCGACGACATTGAGCGTGTGTTCGCCGTTGGCCTTGATCGCGTCCTGCTGCTCGAAAACCGGATGCATCTGGCGCTGGGGTTGCCCGATTGGCAGGCCATCGCGGCCAAACACTACGCTACTGTTGAACAACGCACCGCGGCCTATTTTCAGCGTGCCGTCGATGACACTGGGCTCGGGCAGCACGATGGAGCCTGCCACCAGGGTGACGTGAAATTCTTTAGCCAGCCCGCCAAACAACGCCTGGTAATCCTTGGCCATGCCTTTGGCTTTCATGCGCAGGTGCGCGTCCTCAATGCGGCTGTCGCCTTCGGCGCCAATCAGTGCGCGGACGAACTTCAAAGGATTGCTCACGGCCAGCCAGTTCATGGCCTCCTTGAAAGTGGTGGCCTGGTACAACTCGTCTTTTTCGCCGCTGACCATCAACCAGGTGCCCACATGCTCCGGCAATACGACGATGGTTTTTTCATTCAGCAGCCCCTGATCCCGGGCCGTCTGCAAGTAGGCGGCGAGTTTGCGGTGCAAGCGCTCGGGGCTTTGGTAGTCGGTGGGAAACAGCTCGGGCTGGATGCCCAGCAAATTGCCGCGGTCAGCGGGCGTGCCCTGGTCGACGGCGACATCGATTCGCAGGTCAGAGAGGTAGAGGCCCGTCGGGCGATCCGCGGCCCACATGGCGTAGGTCGTTAGAGCGGCGATCAACGCCATGGAGACAGTCAGGTACAAAAGTTTGCGCATGGGGAACAGTCAGCAGCCGTATGCAGGATTCATGGCTTTTCATCGGATTTGCATCAAGGATAAAGCGAATCACGGGGAGGGTGGGGAAAATTGACAGCGCTCCGGGAAATTGACCGCGTCGTACTTGCGTCGGTCTTCTGCCTGTTCGCGATAATGCATGTGACAACGTCGGTGAGTGTTTTTATCAATTGTGCTTCGGTTGTCTCAAGGGTGTACCACTGTGACTGGCCGAACAGCATGGCAATGACTGCACTGGTGGTGGGGCAGAGGTCGCGAGCGGCTGCACCTTTCTCGCCGTACGAGTCAGTGATGATGGCGTTTAAAATAGCGGCGTATTCGTTTCTCAGCTGGATAACCTGTTGCTTCTGTTCTTCAGTCAGATTCGTGAACTCGCGGCTAACCAGGGTCAGTTTGTATTTTTCGTTGAAGTTGAAGGCGACGAAGGCTTGAATGAACGACTGAAGACGCCCGCGAGCGCTTCGTGCGCCTTTCATTCGCCGCTGCGTGTCCAGCAGCAAGTCCGACAAGGCCGACTCGATCAGCTCGAACAACAGGGCCTGTTTGTTTTCGATGTGATGGTAGAGGGATCCGGCCTGCAGCCCCAGGTAGCTCGCCAAGTCCCGCAAGCCTATAGCCTGGTAGCCGTGTGTGGCGAAGAGTTCGAGTGCCGCGTCGAGCAGTCGATCGCGGGCGCTGTGTACGGGATTGGCTGATGCGCTGTTGGTTGGCATTGGAGCTCCGTCGACTGGACAATTAAAGCGTGGCCTTGAGCAAACCTATCCCCCGTGGCGGTAGCCCGTTCTGCCAGCATGGTGTGCCGTGCGCATCAACAGCAACACCGCGCAAATCACCGGCAGATTCACCAGCAGCAACGCATACCGCAATGACTCGTGGCCGAACAGCGGTAACAACAGGTCGCTGCACAAACCGGTCAACAATGGCCCGACGCCGATCCCCAGCAGCGTGCTGACGATGGTTTGCAGCGCCATTGCAGTTCCGCGTCTTCCGGCGGGCACCAGCTGCGTGACGAGGTTGTAGGAAGGCGCGACCCACCACACGGAAAAGAAGGCATAGAGCGCACACCAGAGCATGGCGCCTGGAACCGGCACATCACCCAGGCGCACCAGCACGGAGTCGGACCACAGCAGATAGGGGACCAGCGCACAGGTCGCCGCAATATGGCCCACTACCGGAATGGACACCTGCCAGTGTGGATCGCGGCGGCACAGGCGGTCACTCAACCAACCACTGAGCAGGCCACCGAATCCGGCCGACGTACCGCAGATCACGCCCGCCAATAAGCCGGCGTGTTGCAGTGACAAACCGTGGGAGCGCACCAGGAAACTGGTGTTCCACATCGCAATCGCATAGGAACTGAGCGTGGTCAGTCCGCCAGCGAGGATCAGGCAGCGGTAGGCCGGCAATGCCCAGAGCTTGCGGGCTTCGGCACCCATGCCAAGCAGCGCCGGCGCTGTGTGGGCGTGTGGCGTAAGGTCCCAGCGGCCACGCTGCGGTTCGCGCACGACGAAGGCCAGGATCGTACAGAACACCAGGGCCGGCATCCCCAACGCAATGAACGCACTGCGCCAGCCATAGTGCTCGACCACCCAGGCGCCGATGCTCAAGCCGATGATCGAGGAAAATGTGGGTGCGGCGGTAAAACAACTGATGGCGAATGAGCGTCGGTGCGTCGGATACAGGTCGGCGATCAGCGACAGCGACGCCGACGTGGTCGGCGATTCGCTGACGGCAACCAGCATTCGCGCAATGCCCAGCGCCAGGAAACTGCCCGCCCACCCGCAGGCCATGGTTGCCACCGCCCACAGCAGGCAAGACATGGCCAGCAGGCGGATACGCGGCATGCGATCCACCAGCCGCCCGGCCGGCAGGCCCATGAGTGCATAGACCGCCGCGAACGCCAGGCCCGAGATCAGGCCGATGGCAGTATCGCCGACGCCGAATTCGGCTTTGATCGGTTCGACCATGACTGCGAGTATCTGTCGCCCGACGAAGTTGTCGGCGAACACCAAGGCCAGCAGCAACAGCAGGCCATGGCTACTCCAACCGACCGTGGCCGCAGGCAGCGTCCCCTCGCGAGCGGTCATCGCGGTGCCCACAGATCAGGCAAGCCAGGGTCGCTCACGACGATCAGGCGCTTGAGCAAGACTTTCAAGGCTTGCGCATCGGCGGCGCCGAGCTTGGCCGACAGATCCTCTTCCACGGCCTTGGCCAGCGCCAGCTGATGCAGGGACACTTCTCGGCCTTGGGCCGTGAGGACAAAACGTGGCGATTGCGCCGGACCCTCGAAGGCCACCAGGCGCTGGCGCTCGAGAAACCGCATGCTGGCCAGGGTCACTTCGCGACCGGTGTAGGTCACGAAGGTGTTGATTTCCTCCAGCGTCATATCGTCGCGAATACACAAGATCGACAGCACGAAGAACGATTGTTCGTCCAGCTGCTGACTGTTCAGCAGTTGCCGCAGGGCATTGAGTGTCTGGTAATGCCCGCGCCCCAGCAAGTAGCCGAGCAAATCCTCGGTGTAGCTGCACTCGGGCGGTGGCGGCGTGGTTGCCAGGCGCAGCTCACTACGGGGCTTGCGCGTGGCCAGGGCATATTGGCCGCTCTGGAACGCCAGCGGGGCGCGATCACTGTGATCGAAGGCGAGCACTTCGCCGACGAAAATCACATGGTCTCCGCCTTCGTACTGGAACGCCGTGCGGCACTGGAAACGCGCGGTGCAATCTTGCAGCAATGGCGCCTCGCTGATGCCGTTGTCCAGTTCGATCTCGGCGAACTTGTCTTCGCCCTGGGTGGCGAAACGTCCCGAGAGGTTTTCTTGCTCCGTGGACAGCACGTGCACGTTCCAATGCTTGCCGCTGCTGAAGATCGGCAGGCTGCGCGCTTGCTTGGACAAGCTCCAGAGCACCAGCGGCGGGTTGAGCGACACCGAGTTGAAGCTGTTGGCGGTGATGCCCACGGGCGAGCCGTCTTCGGTCTGGGTGGTGATGATCGTGACCCCGGTGGTGAACGTGCCGAGTGCGGCACGGAAGGCCTGGGGATCGAAGCTGATATTTTGCATTGCCATGACTGGCCTCATGGAGTGGAGGTTTTCGTATGGCCAGTATTGGGCGTTTGCAGGCGTTCAGCATCGTCTCAACGGACTAACACTAATGCAGGGCCTCGTCCGATCGGACGAGGCGGCGCAGCGGTCTGCGCGGCTAGGGTGGCGCCAGGCGCATCGGGCGCTCAACGGCCATCGAGCCAACCTGCAAGGGGATAACAATGAGTTCAACGATGTCTTGCGACCAAGACCTTTCCAGCCTGCTGACGCGCCAGAAAGAGGCCTTCGCCAGCGCCGGCAGTGTCAGCGCCGACACCCGGCGCCAGCGCCTGCAGCAAGTGATCGACCTGCTGGTCGACAACCATGCGGCATTGACCACGGCCATCGACCAGGACTTTGGCGGACGGCCCGCCGGTTTTTCCTTGATGAATGACGTGCTCGGCGCCCTGGCTTCACTCAAATATGCCCGCGACCATCTGCAAGAGTGGATGCAAGACGAACCGCGCGAAATGTTTTCCCCTTATGACCAACTCGGCGCCAGGGCCTGGGTCATGCACCAGCCAAAAGGTACGGTGGGCATCCTGGGTACCTGGAACGCGCCGCTGTACACCTTGTTCAGCCCGCTGGCCTCGGCGCTCGCGGCCGGCAACCGGGCCATTCTAAAACCGTCGGAAGTGGTGCCGCGCACCGCCGCACTGGTGGCGCGCCTGTGCGCCGAACGCCTCGACCCGCTGGTGGTGGCCGTGGTCAATGGTGGCCCGGAACTGGGCGAGGCCTTCAGCAGCCAACCCTTCGACCACCTGGTGTTCACCGGCAGTACGGCGATCGGCCGGCGAGTGATGGGCAATGCCGCGAAAAACCTGGTACCGGTGACACTGGAACTGGGCGGCAAGTCGCCGGTGATCGTTTCGGCCACGGCCGACCTGAACAAAGCGGCGTTCAGTATCGCCGCAGGCAAGTCCACCAATGGCGGACAGATCTGCATCAATCCGGACCTGGTGTATGTACCCAAGGCCCGACTCGAAGCCTTCCTCGATGCGCTGCGCAGTGCTTATCGCGACCTCAACCCGACGGTAGCCGGCAACCCGGACGTGGTGGCGGTGGTCAACCAGCGTCATCTGGAGCGGGTCGAGGGCCTGGTCGAGGACGCGCAGTTGCGAGGGGCGCGCATCGAGTGCCTGCCCGAACCCCTGGCACTGGATGCCCAGGACCGTCGTCGCCCGCTGCGAGTCGTAGTGGACCCGGCCCCGGACAGCGAGATCATGCATGAGGAAATCTTCGGTCCGGCCATGGTCGTGCTGAGTTATGACGACCTCGACCAGGTCATCGCGCAAATCAACGCAAGGCCGCGTCCGCTGGCGCTGTACTACTTCGGCGAGGATGCCCGGGAGCAACGTCACGTGCTGGAGCACACCCTGTCCGGCGGAGTCACCATCAACGACGTGATGATGCATGCCGCCCTGCACGATGCGCCGTTCGGTGGTATCGGCGCCTCGGGCATGGGCCATTACCATGGCCGCGAAGGATTTCTCGAATTCAGTCACCTGCGCACGGTGTTCAAGGCCTCGGCCCACGACCCGCGCCGTGAATGGGGTCTGTTGCCGCCTTACGGCGAGCATTACCTGGCGGCGATGCTGGCCGGCGTCACTCGCGACTAATTCCAGCGTTGGGGGCCTTGCGCACCCCGTCCGCTGCATGAGACAGGCCATTGATCATGTTCAAGGCAATTACTATCGCCCAGCGCCTGTGGCTCTGGGCGTTGTTGGCCACCTTGCTGTTTGCCCTGGCGGTGTTGTTCGGTGCCTATGGCTTGCAGCAGGCGCGCGACAGTCTGCGAGCCATCAACGAGGACAACCTGGCGACGTTGTTGATGTTCGGCGACATCAGGCAGCGGCTCGATGAAAGCCGGCGCCAGGTCCTGCTGGCGATCCAGCAGGACCCGGAAGGCCCGCTGGTGGCAGCGTTCGACCGCCCGGTGGAAGCCACCCTGAGTGCCATCGAGAGCAATGACCGGGCGTTGACCGAGATCTGGGCGAGCTATCGTCTGCGCACGTTGAGCGGTGAGGAACAACAGGCCGCCGAGGCGTTCGACAAACACTATCAGGCCTGGCAGGAAGAGTTGGGCATCTTCCTCGATTCCTTGCGCGCCGGTGATTTTCGCCTGCCGGGCATCCTGTCCTATTTGCGCATGGCCGAGCCGGAAGGCAATGCCGCCATGGTTGAACTGAGCAAGCTGCAAGCGCTGCAGAAAGCCAGCGCCTCGCAGGCCTACGAGGCGGCGCAGCGTCGTTATCGCTCGACGCTGTTGGCTTACATGGCGCTGGCGGTGGTGGGCGGGCTGGCGGGCAGCCTCACCGCGTTTTCCACTTTGCGTCGGCTCAAGCGTGCGTTTGCCCAGGCGGGTGCCAGCGTGCGGGCCATCGCCAGTGGCGACCTGGTGCAGCCGATCGAGATCAAGGGCGGTGACGAATTCGCACTGATGCTGCGCGACATCGCGCTGATGCGTGACAGCCTGCACGGGCTCATTTCACAAATGCGCGAGTTGGTGCAGCGGGTCAGTCGCGAAGCGGCGCACATGGCCGAATCGGCGGAGTCGGCCTCCACGGCCACCCAGCAACAGGCGGACGCGGTGCGCGGGATTTCCCGGGCGGTTGAGGACCTGTCGGGGTCGATTGGCGAAGTGGACAATCAGGTTGGCGTGTCTCGCGACATCACCCAGCATTCGGCACAGCGTTCGGGCAAGAGCGAGGGCTTTATTCGTGACATGGCCCAGGAGATGAACCGCATCAGCGACGTGATCAGCGCTACGGCCGTGCACATTCGCCAGCTCGAAGGGTTCTCCGGGGAGATCAGCCATGTGCTCAAGGTGATTCGCAGCATTGCCGAGCAGACCAACCTCCTGGCGCTGAACGCCGCCATCGAGGCCGCACGGGCCGGCGAGGCGGGGCGCGGGTTTGCCGTGGTAGCCGACGAGGTTCGACTGTTGGCCCAACGCACCGCCAGTTCCATTGGGGAAATCGACCTCACCGTGCAGCGTATTCAGGAAGGCACACTGGCGGTGGTCGACGGCATGGGACGCGTGGTCAGCCGGGTGCGTGACGGCGTCAACCTGGCCCATGAGGCAGGCGATTCGGTGGCGCAGATTCGCAGCGGCACCGATGATGTGATCCGCAGCGTGGACACCATCGCCACGCTGATCACCGAACAGGTGCGCGTCACTCGGGAAATGGTCGCCAGGGTCGAGAGTGTCTCCAGCGGCACCGGTGCGCTGTCGGCCAACGCCGGGCGCAGCGCGATGGCCGCCGCGGACCTGGAGCAACTGGCGCGGGCACTGGATCAGTTGTCGGCACGCTTCAATGTCGCTTGAACACCACAAACCCTGTGGGAGCGAGCCTGCTCGCGAAGAGGTCAGCACATTCAACATCAATGTTGACTGATCCAGCGCTTTCGCGAGCAGGCTCGCTCCCACAGGGCGTAAGGCCTGAATACTCTAATAACCCACAATCAGGGCGTGATCACTACCATGGATAACCAAGAAAACGCACCACTAAACTCCGCCACCGGCTGGCCGCGCCGCAGCGTGCTCAAGGCCGGTGCCGTGGCGGTTGGCGTCGGGCTTCTGGGGCGTTTTGCCGACGCCCGCGCGCAAGGGCTTTCGGCCAGTGACTACCAGGCCATGGATGCCTGGGCCATGAGCCAGGCGATCCGCAGCGGCGAGCTGAGTGCCGAGGACCTGCTGGCGGCGACGCTTGCTCGCTATAACGAGGTCAACCCCAGGGTCAATGCGGTAAACATGCTGCACGAAGCCTACGCCCGTGCCTTGATGGCCCAGCGCCGCGCGGCCGGCACTCAAAACCAGGGCGCCCTGGCTGGTGTGCCACTGCTGATCAAGGACCTCAACACCTCACTGCAAGGCACCATCACCAGCAACGGTAGCCGGATGTTCAAGGACGCACCGCCCGCCGCCCGCACCAGCACCTTGATCGCTCGCTATGAGCAGGCCGGTGCGGTGCCGTTCGGCAAGACCACGTGCCCCGAGTTCGGCTTGACCACCACCACCGAATCCCTGGCTTGGGGCCAAACCCATAACCCCTGGAACCTGGCCATGAGCGCAGGCGGCTCCTCCGGTGGCGCGGCAGCGGCGGTAGCGGCGGGGATCGTGCCCGTGGCCCATGCCACCGATGGCGGCGGTTCGATCCGTATTCCGGCCTCGTACTGCGGCCTGGTCGGACTCAAGCCCACTCGCTATCGCACCCCCAGCGGACCGCTGCATTTCGAAGGCTGGTTTGGCGCCAGCGCGGCCAATGTGGTCTCGCGCACCGTGCGCGATACCGCGTTGTTCCTCGATATCGGGCAAGGCCATGAAGCGGGCAGCGCCTATTGGTGCTCGCCCCTGGTAAGACCCTATGTGCAGGAACTGCAGCAAGACCCGGGCAAACTGCGCGTGGCCGTGGTGCGTCAATCGATGACCGGCGCGCCGCTTGAACCGGCGATCGCCGCCACGCTGGAGCAGACCCTCAAGCAACTGCTGACCCTGGGGCACGAGATCGACGAATTGACGCTCAACGTCGATCCACGCCAATTGTTCGGTGCCCATGGCACGGTGATCGGCACAGGGCTGCGGACCCTGATCCACGACCGTGAACAGGCGCTCGGACGCGCGGTTACGGCACAGGACCTGGAAAAGATCACCCTGGTCAATCTGGAGCGTGCGAAGGGCACCAGTGGGGAGGACCTGTATCGCGCCCGCCAATCGTTCGAGAGCATCGGCGCGACCATGGAGCAGCACTTCGAACGCTACGACGTGATCCTCTCGCCCGTCACCGGCAGCCTGACGCCGAAGCTCGGCCTGTTGTCCCTGGATCAACCCTGGGAGAGCTACGCCCACAATGCCATGGGCAGCGCCGGCTTCACCGCGCTGGCCAACGTCAGTGGGCAGCCGGCCATCTCGCTACCCTTGGGCCAGAGTGACAACGGCTTGCCGGTGGGCATGATGTTTACTGCGCGGCTGGGTGGTGAAGATGTGCTGTTGCGCCTGGCGAGCCAGTTGGAGCAGGTTCATCCGTGGGCTGCAAGACGCGCTGTGTTGTAAAGGCGCATTGGGATGGGATGGTGTACATATCCGTTTCCTCGGTAACGGCAACTTGCACAGCCTGTAGGAGCCAGCGGTGCGGCGATCCGACTTGCCGGCGAAGGCGTCCTGATAGCCGACCTATTGTTTGTTGTCGGAGTACATATCCATTCCTGCGGTAACGGTCACCTAGGGTTTCGCTCTTACAGCGAGTCACTTGGAAGAGCCCCAAGTAACCAAGGGCTCTTGCCCCTGGCGTTCGGCCCCTCGCTGAGGCTCGGGGTACCCTCGCTCCGGTCCTGCTCCATGGGTCGCCGCGATGGGCCATCCTTGGCCCAGCGCGGCTAAACCGGCATCCCTGCCGGTTTACCCACTGCGCAGAACCTCCACTCGGCCTCTCGATGGGGCAAGAAAATCAAAAGCCAAAGCAGAGCAAAAGCAAAGCGAGGCGGCCTTATAGCCGACCTGATCGGGAGCCGTACGCGTTCCCCTTGTAGAGCCAGCGGTGCGGCGATCCGACTTGCCGGCGAACCAGACGCTGCGGTGTGTCTGTTGTTCCGCGTTATCGTTCTTCGCCGGCAAGTCGGATCGCCGCACCGCTGGCTCCTACAGGGGATTGGGGGTATCTGCAAAAGTCAGGTCGGCTGTCAGGCCGCCTCGCTTTTGTTTTTGATCTGGGGCGCCCCGTTAACCACGATGGCCGAACGCAGGCATTGCGCAGTGGAGAAACCGGCAGGACGCCGGTTTAGCCGCGCTGGGCCAGGGATGGCCCATCGCGGCGACCCACGGAGCAATGCCGGAGTGAGGGCATGCCGAGCCCTAGCGAGGCACCGAGTGGTGGGGCAAAAGCGTTTGGTTACTTTGCGCTTCTCAAAGTGACCCGCTGTAAGAGCGGAACCATAAGTCGCCGTTACCGCAGCAATGGATATACACCCAATCCCCTAGGCCACCCCCCCCTAGTCCACTTTGACGATGAGCCCATCCCCCCGCAGCCCCGATCATGGGCTGCACTCCGCCAGCGCACCCTGCGTGGTCGGCGGTTCTTTCCTGACCTCAGCTAATGGCATAACAACAATGACGGCTCAAGTTCAGTCTCAGACCCACTACGACGTGATCGTCGTCGGTTCGGGTGCAGGTGCGATGACTTCGGCGGTATTCCTCGCCGACCAGGGTTTCAGTGTGCTGGTGGTGGAGAAAAGCAACCAGTACGGCGGCACCTCGGCGATCTCCGGAGGCGGTATCTGGATTCCCAACAACCACTATTTCGCGCGCATGAAGGGCAACGACAGCTACGCCACCGCCCTGACTTACCTGAAGGCGGCAGCGGGCGAGCATGTCGGTGAAACGCGCCTGCGTGCCTACCTGGACAATGCGCCGAAGATGATCGAGCAGCTCACCCGTATCAGCCGGGTGCGCTACGCCGTGGCGGCCAAATACCCTGATTATTATCCGCACCTGCCGGGGGCTTTGCCCGGTGGGCGGACCCTGGATCCGGAGTTGTTCGACACCAGTCTGCTGGGTGAGGAACTGGCAAACCTGCGCAAGCCTTCGCCTTCGACCCTGCTGATGGGGCGCATCGCCTGGACGGCGCGCGATGCGCACAAGGCCATGGCCCGTAGCTTCGGCTGGCGCCTGCTGATCATGAAACTGATGCTGCGCTACAAGCTGGACTTCAAATGGCGACGCAAGAGCAAGATGGATCGCCGCGCGTCCTTGGGCAGTTCGTTGGTGGCGTCTTTGCGCCGCTCGCTGATGGATCGCAATGTACCGTTGTGGCTCAACACCGATTTCTGCGGCCTGGTCACCGATAACGGTCGGGTCAGCGGCGTCACCGTGCGCCGTGACGGTGCCGAGCTGCAACTGCAGGCACGCCACGGTGTGATCCTGGCCTCCGGTGGCTTCGAACAGAACCAGGCCCTGCGTGACCAGTACCTGCCCAAGCCAACCCGCAAGGCCTGGAGCGCGACACCGCCCGGCAACAACACCGGCGCGGCCCTGGAAGCCGGCATGGCCCAGGGCGCGGCCACCGCGCTGATGGATTGGGCCTGGTGGGCGCCGACCATTGCCGTACCGGGAGAAGACAAACCCCGGGGGATTTTTGCCGAGCGTGCGTTCCCCGGCGCCATCGTGGTTAACGGCCTGGGGCAACGCTTTGTCAACGAAGCCGCGCCTTATCTGGAATTTGTCGATGCCATGCATCAAGACAACCAGAAAACCGGCGGCAAGTCGGTACCGGCCTGGGTGATCTTCGACGCGCATTTCCGTTTCAACTATGCCATGGGGCCGTTGATGCCAGGGCAGATCATGCCCGACAGCCGCCTGCGCAAGGAGTGGCTCAATAACCTGTATTGGAAGGCCGACACTGTGGCTGGCCTGGCCCGACAGATCGGCGTCGACAGCCTCGGTCTGGAAGCCACCGTGGCCAAGGTCAACGACTATGCAGGCTCCGGTGTGGACCTCGACTTCGACCGTGGTGGCAATGTCTTCGATCGCTACTACGGTGACAGCAACATCAAGCCCAACCCGTGCCTGGCGCCCCTGCGCAAAGGCCCGTACTACGCCATGCGCCTGGACGCCGGGGACATCGGCACCAAGGGCGGCCTATTGACCAACGAGCATGCCCAGGTGGTGCGCGAAGATGGCACCGCCATCGCCGGCTTGTACGCCATTGGCAACTGCTCGGCGTCGGTGATGGGCACCAGCTATCCGGGAGCGGGTGGCACCCTGGGGCCGGCGATGACCTTCGGCTATGTCGCCGCCAATCACCTGGCTAGCCAGCGTTAGGAGGGGCTATGTCAATGTCCGATAACCTCCCCAGCACCGATGTGCTGCCGCCCCTGCAAGTAACCGATGGCAGCAGTGTGGACTGGGACGAACGTTGCGACGTGCTGGTCGTCGGCTGGGGCGCGGCCGGTGCCTGCGCCGCGCTGGAAGCTCGGGCCCAGGGGGCCAACGTGCTGATCGCTGACCGCTTCACCGGCGGCGGCGCCAGCGCCAAGAGTGGCGGGGTGGTCTACGCCGGTGGCGGTACGCGTCATCAACAGGCCGCGGGCTTCAACGACAGCCCCGAAGCCATGTTCGATTACCTCAAGCACGAAACCGGGGGCGTGGTGAGCGATGACACTTTGCGGCGCTTCTGCGCCGACAGTGTGAGCAACCTCGAGTGGCTGGAAAGCCACGGCGCGCCCTATGCCCACCAGATGCCACCGGGCGGGGGAAAGACTTCGTACCCGCCCGACGGCTACTTCCTCTATTACTCGGGTAACGAATTGGTGCCTGACCACGGCGGCCCCTTGCCGCCTGCACCACGAGGGCATCGCACCGTGGGCAAGGGGCAGGGTGGCGCGGTACTTTTTGCCCACCTGAAGGCCGCGTGCCTGAAGGCCGGAGCGAAAACGCTGTTGCAGGCGGCGGCGCGACGACTGTTGGTCGACCCCCGGGGGCGGGTACTGGGTGCCGAGTTCTGGTGTATGCCCGAAGGCAGCAAGCAAGCCCAGTTGCACGCACGACTGTCCGCCCGCGCCGAACGCCTGCAGAACTTCGCGCCGGGCTATTGCAACAAACTGCGCAAGAAGGTCTGCCAACTGGAACGGGATTTCGCCAAGCCCCGTCGGGTGCAGGCACACCATGGCGTGATCCTGAGCACCGGCGGCTTCATCTTCAATCGCCAGTTGATCGAACAGCACGCACCGAAGTTCCGGCGCAACTTCAAGGTCGGTGCCACCGGTTGCGATGGGAGCGGCTTGCGCCTGGGCGCCAGTGTCGGCGGCCAGGGGGCGGGGCTGGAGAGGGTATCGGCATGGCGCTTCATCAACCCGCCGTACAGTTGGCACAAGGGCATCGTGGTCAACCGCGAGGGCCGGCGCTTCTGCAACGAAGAAGTCTACGGCGCCACCCTCGGCCAACCGTTGATGGAAGAACAGGGCGGCAAGGCATGGCTGGTGCTGGACGCGCCGTTGCGCAAGAAAGCCATCCGCGAAGCGCTGTTCGGCGGCTATTGGTGGTTCCAGAGTTTTCCGGCCCTGGCGCTGATGCTGTTCAAGGTGCGCAAGGGCAAGAGCCTGAGCGAGTTGGCCAGTGCGACCGCCATGGACCCCGCCGTACTGCGTGCGTCGGTGCTGGCCGCCAACGCCGCCGCCCGTGGCGAAGCGCCGGAGCCATTCGGCAAGTCCGAGGGCGGTCGCCAGGTGCTTGAGCAGGGGCCTTTCTATGCCTGCGATATCTCCGTGACCAATCCGGTCTTCCCCCTGGGCGCCCTGACCCTGGGCGGCTTGCGCGTGGATGAGCGCAGCGGCGCGGTGCTGGACCAACACGGGCAAGCCATCAGTGGCCTGTACGCCGCCGGCCGCAGCGCGTTGGGCATTCCCTCGCACCTGTACATCAGTGGCTTGTCCCTGGCCGACTGCGTGTTCTCCGGTCGACGAGCCGGTGCCGCTGTCGCGCGCACCCAGCAAGCCGAAACGATCCATACACACGAGATGACATGATGACCGACAACAAGAATGGCCGGGTTCACGGCAAGGTCGCGCTGGTCACCGGCGGCGCCAAGGGCATCGGCGCCGCGAGCGTGCGGCTGCTCGCGGCCGAAGGCGCCCAGGTGCTGATCAGCGACCTGGACGTCGAGGCAGGTCAGGCCCTGGCGATGGAGATCGGACCGACTGCAGCCTTCATCCGTCACGACGTCAGCAGCGAAGCTGAGTGGCGCCAGGTCATCGACCATGTGCGCGAGCGCTACGGTCGCCTGGACATCCTGGTCAACAATGCCGGCATTCTCATCGCCGGCTCGATCGAGGAAACCACCCTGGCGGACTGGCACAAGATGCTGCGAGTCAATGCCGACAGCGTGTTCCTGGGCTGCCGCGAAGGCATCGCGTTGATGAAGGACAGCGGTGGTTCGATCATCAACCTCTCATCCATCGCGGCCCTCGCCGGGCGTGACGACTACCTGGCCTACAGCGCCTCCAAAGGCGCGGTGGCGGCCTTGTCGCGTTCGGTGGCAGCGCTTTGCCGGCGGCGCAAATACCGCATCCGCTGCAACACCCTGCACCCCGACGGCGTCCTCACCGACATGACCCGCGCCAGCTTCCCCCAAGGCGTCGACCCGAACCGCCTGACCATCGACAGCGACCCGATGAACCGCATGTGCCTGCCTGAGGATGTGGCGGCCAGCGTGCTGTTCCTGGCCAGCGATGAGGCGCGGGCGATCAATGGTGTGGAGTTGCGCATTGATAGTGGGCAGATGGTGATGAGTATCTAGCGGCTGATGTGGCCCTTGTAGGAGCGAGGCTTGCCCGCGAAGAACGATGACACGGTGTCACAGTCCACGGGTAAGCCGGATCGCCGCCGCCCGCGTGCTCCTGCAGGCGAAGGCGTATCTGAATCAGACGGCTTGTGCGCCTTGGGGTGGCTCGGAAACCTGGTTAGCCTCACTGATCTTCAGTGATCAGGTTTAGTCGCCCAGGCAAGGTTGAATGGGTGATACCGGCATCAACACCGTGCCCCACAGCCCAGCTGCAGCAGCACCGCCACTGAAGATGAATTGCGACCCAGCACCGCGCTGGACGGCCTGCGTCCCGGCACCGATGGCTAGCCAAGGCGACGCGCAGCCTGGATGACCCAACATTGCATCGAGGTTGCACAGCCCCGTCTTGTTGGCTGACATGGGCACTTTGGACAATACGCTGGCGATGGCGACAGCACGTTGCGCGTCGATGCCCACTCGCCAAACTCGCTCGATCGATGTCGATTCAAGCGGCACCCAATCAAGGGCCTGGCGCGTGGCATAAAGCAGGTCATCGGAGGAGGGCATGCGCTCCTGCTCCGGGCGGTGAAGATAAGCTATTGGCGCTAAGGTGGTTTGCGTCAGGCGGTTGCCAAACAACAACCCGACGCCGGCTTCCGCCGTGCCTTCAGGCTGCTGCGGTGCAAACTGCACGGCCACCACCAGCAGCAACGCCCGATCGCGGATACGCCGGTCGAGCCACTGGTCCAGTGCAGCCAGTCCGCGGCCATCGACAGGGGTAACGGGCTGGCGAATACCGGATTCGCGCCACGCCTGTCGCCAGACTCGGCGCCACTGGCTCTCCGGCAAACCGGTTTCGACGTCCAGCAACAGGGCCAGAGGTTGATCAGCAGGCAACTGCGCTAATGTTGGCGCGAGGTCGGCGAGCGTCTGCGCCCATATACCCAGCAACAGCGCTTCCGGATTTTCATCGGCATCGCAAGATAAGCAACTATGGCGAAGTATTGCTCCATCCATTCTGGACGCTTGGGACTTCAGCGCATTCGCTCCACTCAGCAGAGCCTCCAGTTGTATTGACGGTTCATCACCAGGCTGCTGAAGCGCCGTCTGCAAACTCACGCCCAACACCTGTTGCGAGCGACGCCCCTGACGAATCTTGCGGATCAGGTCTTCTTCACGAGCTTCATCCCAACCTTCGGCGGCACCATGCTCGCCGACGTATAACAGCGCTCGCCCGAAACCCAGCACAAACCAACCCAGGATTGGAAAGACCAAGGCCGCGCACCAGAACTCCGCAGGCCGTTGAGGTACGGTTTCGTCACCGAACAACAGCGTTCCTCCTGTGCCCAGCAAACAGAACAGCAACAACAGGCCGAGCCAAAGTAAAAATCGAGGTGATTGAGGGCGCAGTGCGGGAGCAGGAATTTTGTCCAGTCTGATTGGCATAAATTCACCTGATCACTGAAAAATTTATTGACTTACACTGCGCCCACTTCTTAATTATCTTCACCTTTGTTTGGTATAAAACCCTGCACCATCCGGCCGTCGTATCCTCCACTAAAACTCTGTCCCCTTTGATTAAATACATCTTGTTTGAATACTCCGGCAACGGCTCCGAACCACCACCATGAAGAAATGTTTTTTCCATGATGGTGCCTGTGACTTTTTCGTCAGCAACGACGGTGTGAAACAAGGGCGAAGCAATCGCAGTCTCAATACTTTTCTTATCTTTGTAGGGGTACATATAAGTTGGTTTCCCGTGCTCGTCAGCAGTATCCCCACCTATATCAAAAAAACGAGTACGCTTTTGATCGGGAAGTAGAGTGTCTCCCTCCCACCTAAAAACACTGACGCTGTAAATATCACTCACGGAGTCCCACGATTTTGGCGCTTCCATGCGGTGAATAACAAATAGCGTTTCTTCGAACTCCCCTTCAACTGTAAAGAAAAATGCGTCGGTGATTGTTCCTTCCGTGCCCGCATATGGGAATTGAAAAATAAGTTTCGGTTTTTTAGATGAGGCGACTGAGTAAAGAGATATTTCGTCTGGATCGCTAGATAACTTTTTTTCGGCTCGAACATCTGCTTTTGTGTAGGCGAAACATATGTCCAATCCATTTGTGCTCATGGATTTATAAGCTTCCCGAAGACCAACGTTGCTGCACTTTTCATTGCTTGCGAAAGCGGTCGATCCAAAAAAAAAGCTCAGAAGTAAAATTAATTTAATCATTTCGCTTGCACCTACTATCAAAATTGGCAGTAAATTTTTCAGTTATGTCCCGCTTGTATTTTTGGCGATCTGACAAACCTGCCAACCCGATATTTATGGGGCGAGTCACCGCAGTAACACCTGCATCCCCATTTAGGGTCGGATCCTCCGCAATCGCGGATATGCGCCTTGCCTTCCAGAACCACAGTGCTGTTTCTATAGCGACGGCGAAATCTTTCTCCAATAGCTCTGGATTAGAGTCAATCGGTAGACCTGTGTCTTTGGCGCATTTCTTATAGGTTTCATAGTGAGTGAGATGGATTAACCCTCGCCCCCTGAAGTCTTTCCCTGGCTTTTCAGAATTGCCATAACAATGCAATCCGTAAGCTACATCGTTACCAATAAGATGCTGATCTATCCAAGCCAGTTTTTCTTCTTCACTCGAGAAAGAAAGCCCTTTTCTGGAGAAGCCCGCATTTATTACAGTCGGAGACAGTCTGTAAAGTTTGGCGGCAGTGTATGTCCTCCTAGAGTAGTTTAGCGACTCTCTAAAGTGTACAAACCCACCAGTCTCTTTCTTTGCTTGTGCTAGTAGGTGGGTGATTTGTTCGCAGCTATCTAATCCGTACTTTTTGAACAAGTGTTTAGCTGCATCGACCATCGCACTGATAAAAAGCGGGTTTACTTCGTTGCCGCATATTTCGCTCAAAAAATCATTCGTTAATTTGAGCGTAGCACCGCATATTTTGCAGTTCAGCATTCCGTTTACGGGGTTCGCGAAGTTACCAAGAATCCCAAACGGATGAAAATGATAGGCACTCCCCCACGAAGGCAGCCCCACCTTTTCTGCGACGTCCCTCCACCACCCCAGCTCTGCAATCCGCTGCTTCTCCGCCAACCAGTTCAAGTGCGGCGTCGAGCCGCTATGGCCGAGCAGCTCATCCAGGGCGTCCCAGATCTTCGGCTGCTGAAACCATTCGCTTTCCTTGTACAGGATCATCTGCGAAATCGACTGCGCATACGCCGGCAGCTTAAGGGCCGCTTGCAGTTCAGTGGCTGTCATCTTGCCGTCGCGGTTGCGATCGATGATCGCGTACAACCGGCTTTTCATCGGGCCCTTGTCGTCTTTTTCGGCAATGGCGCGATAACGTTCGCGTTGTGCTTCGGTGAAACGGTCGACGGCGCTGAGAAAAGACGCCATCAAGTGTTTGGGTCTGCTGTAGTCGATGATGACGTCATAGCCTTCCCAGGCCCACGGACTGACCCAAGGCGTTACGCCAATCTCTTCACACACCCAGCCATCGAGGAGATTGTTATCGGCGTCGTGCAGCAAGTTTTCCAGGCGATACCAGGTGCGTGCTTTGCGGGTCGGGCTCGCGGGCACCTGGATTTTTCGGTCCGCTGGCAGGTCATCGAGCAACTTCTTCGGGACCAGCAAGTCGGCCGCACTGATTGGGCTTGAAGCACTGGCCATCTGCATTTGCGCGGCGGTATGTCCTTCAGGCGCCACCACCGGAGTGCCCTTGGCGAGCTTCAGCCAGGTCCGGTCTTTTTCCGGCAGGCGCTGGGCCCAAGCCCGGCTGGCTTCGATGAACGCCTCGACGTCATCACCGCTGAACGATTCCAGGTGCAGCTTCTTTTCCGGCTGATCTGCGTCACTGTCCTGATACAGGCCGAGGTGGCCGATCAAGTCTCCAGCCTTGATCGCCACGGGGGTGTCGAGGGCCACGATCCGGTCCGTCGCCAGCGGTTCCAGCACGCTTTGCAGTGCAGCGAACTGTACCCACTGCGTGACCCGATCCAGCTTGCAAAATTCGCCTCCACCGCTGACGGTGACGATCGTGCCTTTGGGCAGTTCGCTGATTTCCTTGCTGTGCAGGCTCGCTTCCGGTCGCACCTTGAGTGCACCTCTAGCCGTTTCGATGCGATGCTGGCCGTCCACCACCGACTGCAGGAACCGGGAGGCGAGGTAACCGCGCAGTGAGCCATCGGCGTTGCTCAGGCTGGCTGGGCCCAGGCGATTTTCCAGGCGGCGGTAGTCGCCGTCGCCGCTGATGATCACCTCGGCGCCGCGGGGCAAGAAGTCAGCGACCTTGTCGGACCGGGGGCGGTAGTAAACGTACGCGCCGCGTTGTTCGGGATCGTCAGGATGCGGATCATTCGCCGTGGCCTTGACCCGGTGCACTTCGCCCCAGAATCCCGGGCGCGCCAGCGTCGGATCGTCGTCATACTTCACCCAATCCTGCAGGTGCAGGTACAGGCTGTAGAAGATCAGGCACGGGGGTGCCTCCGTACTGTCCGGGATCGCTGGCGGCTGCAGGCGATGGCGGACCAGCACGAAGTTGCGCGAGAAGGGTTTTTCAACTTCTTCATTGACGAAGTACGTCGTTTTCGGCGAATTCGTATCGATGCGGTAAGCCACCACTTCGCCGTCCGCCAGGCAGTGCACATGGGATTGTTGCTTAAGGCCAACGGCGGTGCCGCTGTCGAAATGCACGCCGCCATGCCATAGGCCATTGCGGCCCAGAGGGTAGTAACCGGCGGTGGCGGTGGCCAAGTGGGTCAGTTGTTGCAACGGGTCACGCGTGTCCTTGAACGGGTGGCACCAGTTTTTCAGCGGCGGCAAGCGTTCGGCTGCCGGGGTCGCCGTTGGCTGGGAGGGCTGGGTGGTAGTGGTTGGCCAGACCTGGGGCATGGCACTGGGGGTGCTTGAGTCGTAGTGGCGTCCAAAAATCCAGTCGAGCAGCTTGGCCATGGTGGGTACGCTCCTTGTAACGAAAAGGGATCAGGCAGCGAAACGGTCAGCGCCAGAGTCGCTGGCACACGCACGGGCAAAATGATTTTTATGAGCAGCCGCGTGCGAGCCTCGCAAGCCTTCACGAAGTCGGGTCGAGGTGGAAATAGGACGTTTCTGATGGATGCGTAGGACGCTTCTGATCGTCCTAGTCTTCGTAGGAAGGCCATTCCCGAAAGCCACAACACCTTGCGTCGTTGCCTACCGTTACTCCAGAATCCGCCGGCTTGTGCACCCTGGGGTCGCTCGGTAACTTGACTCCCGTCACTGCCCATCAGTGATCGGGTTTAGTCGCCCTGTTAGTTCCCTCACGGTTGCACATGCGTCATCCAGCCAGGTATCCACCTGTACTTGATGGTGGCTGTGCGCATGGCGCCTTCGGGCGCGCCGGGTTTGGGTGCTTTACCGGTCGACTAACTTGCGCACAGCTGCCTCCCTTTCGTTTAGTCGCGAAAGAGTCGTGGCTCTACTGGAGAAGTACCCATGTTCAAGGTCACACCGAATCCGCCGAACCCCGATCCGACATCCTCGTCAGAAAACTCCGACTCAAACAATCCCAACGACCCCATCCCCTCAGCCGCCGACATCAACGCCACCCCGCGCAAACTCTGCACCACGTTCATCGTAAACCCTGAACTCGATACCGAAACCCTCCTGGCCCACGCCTGTGAGTCACTGGCTTCAGCCAATGTCATGGCCCTGGATCTGGCGGATCGCACGCAGGGGTCGAGTCGCAATACCCTGCTGGGTATTGCGCAAGTCATCATGCTGGGGGAGTTGGCGGTGAACCGGGCGCTGGATCGGTTTGATCCGCGGGAGTAGAAGATCAAAAGATCGCAGCCTGCGGCAGCTCCTACAGGGGTACGAAAATCTGTAGGAGCCAGGTAATTTCAGATGTTTCCTACTTACTTTCGGCGACGCGGGCTGTAGCTTTCGAACGGCATACCGTTCTTCTAGCACTCAACGCCCTGAGTTCGCGCAGTACGTGCACACACCAAAGTGACGCAGGGACAGTCACCAAAAACGCCGAAAGGATTAAGAGCATGGAAAGGAAAACGCCAACGCAGGTGGGACTAGCGGCGCTGTTCGCATCGCTGCTTGCGGTTTGCTCCAACGTGGCCGTTGGGCGTGAATCGCCGGTCACGACCAGCGGTATACGCTCAGATTTCGTGTGCACGCATGATGCGGGTCCTTCGGTCGTGTCTCAGGACGCAAATGCACAACACCTGTTCGCCTTTGCACGACATCTCGATTACTTGTATGGAGGGCGTGATTTCAAAAGTGAGAACGTCGATGATTTCAATCGCATAAGTCGTTACTACCGTATCGCGTCCGCATTTGGAAACGCCGATGCGACCGAAGCGTTGCGCGACCTACAATGGAGGCTAACTGATAATACCTATGATGGTGTCATCAGCCAGCTTCGTCGAAATCGCATGGAAGAGGTCGAGCGTCTGACGACGCTGCTCTCGCAGCAGTATCCGTCCCGGGGTTATTGGTTCCAGGCAAACAGGTTTGCCCAGGCATATAACCTTCATGAAGCATTCATCCTTTACCGCAAGGCGGCGGACTTGGGCAATGCCGAGGCGCAATACCGACTGGCCCAGTATCTCGACGTCGAATCGGTCGTACTGGCCAAAGCATTCGGTGCGAAGGCCAAGGACATCGCATTCGCATTACCGCTATATCGCTGTGCCGCACAACAAGGACACGGCGGTGCGATGTACGAGCTTGCCATCAAACAAGTCGACAACCGGCGCTACACCGAAGCGATGGCGGGATTCCAGCAAGCGATAATGATGGGAGAGAACGGTGCTGCGTTCAGGCTTAGGGAGGCTTTTGGCGACAAGTCGAACTGGCCACCATCACTAGCAATGGCAAAGGACGCAGCGCGTTATGAAAGATACGAGAAGATCCGCATCTTCTTGATCGATGAGAGAAAATTCGCTCCGCGGGTGCCCGACCTAAACTCTATTGTGCCATTGCCTCCTGCAGCTTTGCCCGAGTGGAACGGAACGTTCCTGTGGAAGAACGAGCAGCTCACGCCGAGCGAGGCTCCATCGGAGACGTTGGTCGCACAGATGGCCAAAGCTAAAAGGTTGGACGCGCGGACGGGGCTGCCGGAAGCAGGAAAGCCGAAGGACATGGTGCCGTGATAGCGACCACCTTCTGCCGCAGGACATCCCCTTGCTTCGTGGGCTGGATGAAAATGAATTCATCACCTTAGGTCATTTTTCAATCCTTAAAACCCTACATTCGGGGATCAGCATTTTCGTCCGGAAGATTTCAATTCCCTTCAAACCGCGCAGGCCGCTTGTCGATAAACGCCTGCATCCCTTCCTTCTGATCCCGTGACGCAAACAGCAGCGCATTAGCCTTACGCTCCAATGCCAGCCCAGCTTCCAGTGGCGCATCCATACCCGCCAGGATCACCTCCTTGATCTGCTCGGCGGCCAGTGCCGGCATCGCCGCGATGACGCGCGCCAGCTCCAGGGCGTGGGCCTGTACCTGGTCATCGTCCACCAGGTCGCTGACCAGCCCGGCCACCCAGGCTTCCTCGGCGCTGATGGGTTGGCCGGTGAGCGCCATGCGCATCGCCTTGACCTTGCCCACGGCCCGGACCAGACGTTGGGTACCGCCGATGCCGGGCATGATGCCGATGCGGATTTCCGGTTGGCAGAAGCGTGCGCTGCGCCCGGCGACGATCAGGTCGGCGTGCATCGCCAGTTCGCAACCACCGCCGTAGGCGTAGCCGCAGACGGCCGCGATCACGGGTTTGGGGCAGTGCTGGATCGGCCCCCAGACCCGTTCGGTGTGGCGCTTGTAGATATCGATGGCGCCGACCCCGGCCATGCTGTTGATGTCGCCGCCAGCGGCGAACACCTTGTCACCGCCGGTCAGGATGATGCAGCGCACCTGGGGATCTATCGCCAACTCACTGAAATGACGCGACAGCAGCGCCTGCAGTTCCAGGCTCAAGGCGTTGGTCGCGTGGGGGCGGTTGAGTCGCAGCAGGGCCACGCCGGGCAGTGGGTGTTCGAGCAGAACCGGTGCAGCAGATGAGTCGGACGTGGGCATCTTCGAAGACCAGGCAAGGTGTGAATAATCGCCAGTGTCCTGTTCACGCCGCTGAATTTTCATCGTCCGTTCAGACGTAGTTTGGCCCGCGGTTCGTCCCTAGAGTGATCCTTGTCAGTAGAAAAGGAGCACATGATGGAGCTGCATTCGGGTCTTGATTACAGCGGCAAGGTGGTGCTGGTTACCGGTGGCACCAAGGGCATCGGCGCCGGTATCGCGCTGGGATTTCTCGCCGCGAACGCTCGGGTGATCATCTGTGCCCGGCGCGAACCTGATCAGGTGCCGACATTGGCCGGCAAGCGCGCAACCTTCATTGCCGCCGATGTGCGCGACCACGATTCCCTGCAACGCCTGTTCGCCACCATCGAGCGCGATTTCGGCCGCCTCGACGTGGTGATCAACAACGCCGGTGGCAGCCCTGCCACCGACGCGGCCACGGCCTCGCCGAGGTTTCATGAAAGCATCATCAGTCTGAACCTGATCGCCCCGCTCAATGTCGCCCAGCACGCCAACCGGCTGATGCAGGCACAGACCCAAGGCGGTTGCATCGTCTTCATCGGCAGTATCAGTGCGCTGCGTTCCTCGCCAGGCACCGCCGCTTACGGCGCGGCCAAGGCCGGGGTGCTGGCGCTGGTGCAATCGCTGGCGGTGGAGTGGGGGCCCAAGGTGCGGGTGGTCACGGTCAGCCCGGGCCTGGTGCTGACCGAACAGGCGCATCTGCACTATGGCTCCGAGGCCGGTATCGCCGCTGTGGCTGCCGGCATTCCGGCGGGCCGCATGGCCGTGGCCGAAGACATCGCCAACGCCTGCCTCTACATCGCATCGCCGCTGGCCGGTTACGCCAGCGGTTGCAACCTGTTGCTGCATGGCGGTGGTGAACGCCCGGCATTTCTCGGTGCCGCGCAGGTGCTGCCCACCTGATCGACCTATTGCGGCGACCGGGTTCGGTGGCCGCCTTCAATGTGAAGGAGACGACTTTGGCTGATCCACAATTGCTATCCAATGTGCGCGCCCTGGTGGGGCGCGAGTACGGCCGCGTGTATGCCTGGGACGAGGTCAACGCACCGATGATTCGCCAGTGGTGCGAAGTCATGGGCGTGGACAACCCGTTGTACACCGATGCGGGTTTCGCCCTGGGCACCGCACATGAGGGCCTGATCGCCCCGCCTGCGATGCTGCAGGTGTGGACCATGGAAGGCCTGCACGCCAACAACTATCCACCTGGCTCCACCGACGAGAACCCTTACGAGGTGCTCAAGGAAATGGAAGCCTACGGCTACGCCTCCACCGTGGCGGTGAACTCCGAACTGAGCTTCACCCGCCCGGTGCGCTTGGGGGAAAAACTCTACTACACCACGCGCCTGGATTCGGTCGGCGATGAGAAAACCACCGCCTTGGGCACTGGTTTCTTCGTCACCCTGGTGATGAGCCATTTCGTCGAAAAAGCCGGTGGCGATGAGCCGGTCGGCGAGTTGCTGTTTCGCGTCTTCAAGTTCCGAGCGGCCAATGCCCAGGCGCCGGCAAAGGTTGAGTCAGCACCGGCCAAGGCCAAGCGCCCGCTGCCGGGCATCAGCGATGACACGCGGTTCTTCTGGGAGGGCTGCGAGCAGGGCCAGTTGCTGATCCAGCGCTGCACCGCGTGCCAGACCTTGCGTCATCCACCGGCACCGGTGTGCATCCAGTGCCACAGCTTCGACTGGGACACTGTGCAGGCCAGCGGCCGCGCCACCTTGTATTCGTTCGTGGTGATGCACTACCCCGAAGTGCCGCCGTTCGATTACCCCAACCCGATCGGCCTGATCGAGCTGGCCGAAGGCGTGCGCCTGATCGCCGGCCTGGTCGGTGTCGAGCGGGACCAGTTGCAGATCGGCCAGCCGTTGCAGGTCGAGTTCCAGACCTTCGATGACCAGCTGACCCTGCCGATGTTTCGGCCGGTAGAGGCATAGGAGCCCCCATGGATTTCGAATTGAGCGAAGACCAGCGCGCCATTGCGCAGATGGCCGACGGCCTGTTTGTCGACCACTGCCATGACGACTATATGCGCCAGTGGGATACCAGCGGCGAGCCGATAATGGCGCCGCTGTGGGCGCTGTGCATCGAGACCGGGTTGCATGCCCTGGCCATTCCCGAAGAGCACGGTGGCAGCAGCCTGGGCATGACCGAACTGATGCTGGTGCTGCAAGCCCAGGGCAAGGCCCTGGCCCAGGTGCCGCTGTGGCGTCATCAATTGGCCGCCGCGACCCTGGCCCGTTTTGATGCTGGCGACAGTGCCGGCTGGGTAGCGAGGGCAGCAACCGGCGAGGCGCTGTTGAGCCTGTCCATGGAGGGCCTGAGCAGCGCGCTGGGTATCGAGTTGCAAGCCTGTCCGTGCGCCGACGGCTGGTCGGTCAACGGCCGGGTCGCGGCCCTGGCATTGGGCGAGCAATCCCAGGCCGCGCTGGTGTTGGTAGACGTCGACGCGCAGCCACGTTTGCTGCTGCTCGATCTGTCGGCGCCCGAGATAAAGCGGGTGCCGGCAGTGATGACCCACGGCGAAGCGGCGGCCGACCTGCACATCCAGGGCTTGACCGTGAACGCGGCGGCGCTGTTGCCGGCCGAGGCGGTCGCCTGGCTGGAGCTGCGCAGCGTGGCGGCATTGGCGGCCCTGCAACTGGGGGTCAGCGAAGAGCAGATCCGCCGCACCGTGGTCTATGTCAGCGAGCGTCGGCAGTTCGAGCGGGTCATCGGTAGCTTCCAGGCGGTGCAGATGAGCATGGCCGACAACCATATCGCCGTCGAAGCCTTGCGCACGGCGCTTTGGCAATTGGCCTACCGCATCGATGCCGGCTTGCCGGCGCCTTCCGAAGCCCTGGCCACCGCCTGGCTGGCCTGTGAAGCGGGGCACCGCATCGGCCACACCGCCCAACACGTGCATGGCGGTATCGGCGTCGACCTGACGTACCCGATCCACCGTTTTCTCTACTGGAGTCGCGGCCTGTCCCTTGCCCTGGGTGGCTCGGCAGCCAACCTGGAACGCCTGGGCGACTGGCTCAACGATAACGACAAGCTGGGATGGAAATATGACCTCGAAGAACACCAAGCGCTTTGAAGACGTGCGCCCCGGCGAAGTACTGCCGGAGCTCGCGGTGCCGATCACCGTGACCCTGATCAACGGCGGGGCGATTGCCACCCGTGATTACTTTCCCGGTCACCACGACGCTGAGGCGGCCCGTGCCCTGGGTTCGCCCCATGTGTTCATGAACATCCTCACCACCAACGGGTTGGTGCAGCGCTTCATCGAACAATGGGCCGGGCCGCTGGCGCAATTCACCGCGCTGAAAATCAAGCTCGGCGCGCCGAATTATCCCGGTGATTGCATGACCTTCAGCGGCAGCGTCAGCGCGCTCGATGCCGACACCCGCGCGGTGGAAATCACCTTGAGCGGCAAAAATTCCATGGGCAACCACGTGACCGGCACGGTCGCGCTGGTCCTGCCCTGACAGCCGGAGAGACACAGATGACTGATTCATCGATTTCCGGGCGCGCCGCGATCGTTGGCCTCGGCGCGACCGAATTTTCCAAGAACTCCGGACGCACCGAATTGCGCCTGGCCCTGGAGGCCACCTTGAGTGCGCTTAAGGATGCCGGCATCGACCCAAGCGAAGTAGAGGGCTTCAGCTCCTACTCGGTGGACAAGGTCCCGGAGTACGAAATCGCCCGTCTGCTGGGGTGCAAGGACGTTAAGTTCTTCTCCCAGGTGCCCCATGGCGGCGGCGCGGCCTGCGGCCCGGTGATGCACGCGGCGATGGCGGTGGCCACCGGCGTGGCGAAAGTGGTGGTGGTGTATCGGGCCATGAACGAGCGTTCCTGGTATCGCTTCGGCACCGGTGCCTACGGCTTCGCTTCGACGCCGACCTTCGACAACGTCAACTACGGCTGGTACATGCCCCACGGCTTCCATACGCCAGCCGCCTGGGTCGGGATGTTCGCCCAGCGCTACATGCACACCTATGGCGCCACCTCCGAAGATTTTGGCCGTGTCGCGGTGGCGGCGCGGGATTTCGCTGCGACCAACCCCCAGGCGTTTTTCCATGGCAAGCCGATCACCCTGGAAGAACACCAGGCCTCGCGCTGGATCTGCGAACCGCTGCACCTGCTCGACTGCTGCCAGGAATCCGATGGCGCCGTAGCGATGATCATCACCTCGGCCGAGCGTGCCCGCGACCTGCGGCAGAAGCCGGTGACCATCAAGGCCGGCTCCCAAGGCATCAGCCATGGCCAGCAGAGCATGACCTCGTTCTACCGCGACGACATCACCGGGCTGCCGGAAATGGGCGTGGTCGCCCGCGAACTGTATCGCCAGTCGGGCCTGGGCCCGGACGCGTTCCAGACCGCGGTGATCTACGACCACTTCACCCCGTTCGTTTTGCCGCAGCTGGAAGAGTTCGGCTTCGTCAAACGCGGCGAAGCCAAGGAATTCATCCGCGCCGGGCACCACGCCCGTGGCGGCAAACTGCCGATCAACACCCACGGCGGGCAATTGGGCGAGGCCTATATCCACGGCATGAACGGCATCGCCGAAGCGGTACGCCAGGTGCGTGGCACGGCGGTCAACCAGGTGGCGGATGTGCAGAACGTGCTGGTCACCGCCGGCACCGGCGTACCCACCAGCGGCCTGATACTCGGCACAGCCTAAGGAGCAGCAGATGTTCGTCGACCTCACTCCCGAACAACATGCCCTGCGCCACAAGGTGCGGGACTATTTCCAGGCCCTGATGACCCCGGACATGCGCGCGCAGTTGCGCGGCAAGGAAGGCGGCGAGCTGTTTCGCCAGACCATCCGCCAGATGGGCCGCGACGGCTGGCTCGCGGTTGGCTGGCCCAAGGCCCATGGCGGCCAGGGCTATGCCGCCACCGAACAGTTGATCTTCTTCGAAGAAGCCAACATCGCCGGGGCGCCACTGCCGTTCGTGACCATCAGCACCGTCGGCCCGGCCTTGATGGCCCATGGCAGCGAGCTGCAGAAAGAGCGCTTTCTGCCAGGGATCGCCGCGGGCGAAATCATGTTCGCCATCGGTTATTCCGAACCCGACGCCGGCAGCGACCTGGCCGTGCTGAAAACCAGTGCCCGTCAGGACGATGAAGGTTTCCTGGTCAATGGCAACAAGCTGTGGACCTCAGGTGCCGAATCGGCTGATTTCGTCTGGCTGGCGGCCCGTACCGATCCGACCCAGGCGCGGCACAAAGGCATCTCGCTGCTGATCGTCGATACCACGACACCGGGCTTCTCCCACACGCTGATCCATACCGTTGGCACTCCGACGGCGGCCACCTACTACGACAACGTACGGGTGCCCAACGAGATGCTGGTCGGTGAGTTGCACGGTGGCTGGAAACTCATCACCTCGCAGTTGAACCACGAGCGCCTCGGCCTGGGTACCTGGTCGGACAAAGTCGTGGCGCTGTTTCGCCGGGTTTACCTGTGGGCGCGGGCCCGCGATGAACAGGGCCGTCGGGCGATGGACAAAGCCTGGGTGCGCAGCTCGCTGGCCGAGTGTTACGCGCGCCTGGAGGCGATGCGCCTGATCAACATGCGCATAGCCGCCGATCTCGAGCTCGACCGCATGAGCGTCGCGCTGAGTTCGACCACCAAGGTGTTTGGCTCGGAGTCGGCCATCGAGATCCTGCGCAAGCTGGCGGCGATCGTCGGTGCCAATGGTTCGATGCGCAGCGGTTCGGCGGCGACGCTGTTGGAGGGTGACCTGGAGTATGAATTGCGCTCTGCAACGACCCTGACCTTCGGCGGCGGCACCAATGAAATCCAGCGCGAACTGATCGCCCAGTTTGGCCTCGGCATGCCGCGCACCCTGCGCTGACGCTCGTCCATCAACAACAAGAACCGTACTCGCCCCGGATCCGGGGCGGGTCGAAGGGGACTTTCATGAGCACGATCGAACAATTTCGGCAGGACACCCGTGCCTGGCTGGAGGCCAACTGCCCGCCGTCCATGCGCACGGGCATGGCGGAAGGCGATGTGGTGTGGGGCAGCCAGAACCCGCAATTTCCCTGTGAAGACGCGCGCCTGTGGTTCGAGCGCATGCGCGACAAGCGCTGGTTCTGCCCTGAGTGGCCCGAAGAATATGGCGGCGCCGGCCTGAACGACGAGCAACTGGCGGTGCTGGAAAGCGAGATGCGCCGCATCAAGTGCCGGCCGCCGCAGATCAACCTCGGCATCTGGATGCTCGGGCCGGTATTGCTGGCCTATGGCAGTGAGCAACAGAAACGCGACCTGCTGCCGCCGATTGCCCGCGGTGAAGTGCGCTGGTGCCAAGGCTTCTCCGAGCCGAACGCCGGTTCTGACCTGGCCAGCCTGAAAATGGCTGCCCGCGATGCCGGTGACCACTTCGTGGTGGACGGCAGCAAGATCTGGACCTCCTACGGCGACAAATCCGACTGGATGTATGCCCTGGTGCGCACCGACTTCAACGCGCCGAAACACGAAGGCATCAGCCTGATCGTGCTGGACATGCGCAGCCCCGGGGTCAAGCCGCAACCGATCGATTTGATCAGCGGCAAGTCGGCGTTCTGCCAGGTGTTCTTCGACAGCGTCAAGGTGCCCAAGAGCCAGTTGATCGGGCCGCTCAATGGCGGCTGGAACCTGGCCAAGTACCTGTTGCAGCACGAACGCAAGGCGATGTCGAAATTCGGCGAGTTCAGCTTGCCGTCGCACGTCGACCTGCTGGCGCTGATGCGCCAATACGTGCCGGCACCACAGACCCAGGGCGAGCATGCCTTGCAGGCGCGGGCGACGGCCTGCGCGATGAATGAACATGCCTACAACCTGACGGTGCAGCGCATGGGTGAGGAAGCACGGGCCGGCGATGACATCGGCGGCCTGATGTCGATCATGAAGCTTACGCACACTGAACAGGAGCGCGACAAGTTCGAAGTGCTACTCGATGCCATGGCCGGGCACGCCTTCGGCTGGAATAGTCCGGCGTTCAGCGAGCAGCAACTGGCGGTCACCCGTTCCTGGTTGAACAGTTATGCGCTGACCATTTCCGGCGGGTCCTCGGAGGTCCAACTCAACGTCATCGCCAAGCGCGTGCTGGGCTTGCCCGACGCTAAAAAAGGAGTCACCCCATGAGCCTGCGTTACAACGATGACCAGCGTTTGCTGGCCGACAGCGCCCGGGACTTTCTCGCTGCCCGCAGTCCGGTGAGTGCCCAGCGTCGGTTGCGGGATGAGGCGGTGGCCCTGGGTTTCGAGCCGCAGCTGTGGCGTGACGCGGTAGAGTTGGGCTGGAGCGCAATTGCGTTTCCCGAAGAGTTCGGTGGCCTGGATTTCGGTTGCAAGGGCCTTGGGCCGATTTTCGAATCCATGGGCCGCAACCTGTCTGCCACGCCGCTGTTGTCCAGCGTGGTGCTGGGCGGCTCGCTGGTGCAACTGGCGGGTAATGCGGCGCAGAAGGCGCAGTGGTTGCCAGCGCTGATCGGTGGCGATCAGCGCCTGGCCTTGGCCGTGGACGAACACTCGCGCCACGATCCGAGTCGCATTGCCCTTGAGGCCAAGGCCGAAGGGCAGGGCTATCGCTTGCACGGCGACAAGTTCTGGGTCGTCGATGGCCTGGGTGCCGATGCCTACGCGGTGGCGGCACGCACGTCCGGGCAGCCGGGTGAGACGCAAGGCATCAGCCTGTTCCTGGTGCCGGCCGGTACGCCGGGCTTGACGGTCAGCGCCTTGCCGCAAATCGATTCGCGCAACCACGCACGCCTGCAACTGGATCAGGTGCAATTGGGCAGTGACGCGCTGCTGGGCAACCTGGGCGAGGGCTGGGCCGTGCTGGAAACAGCACTGGACCGGGGCCGCGCCTGCCTCGCGGCGGAACTGTTGGGGATGGCGGAGCAGCTGTTCGAAACCACCTTGGAGTACCTCAAGACCCGTGTGCAGTTCGACACGCAGATTGGCACCTTCCAGGTCCTGCAACATCGCGCCGCGAAGATGTACATCGACCTGGCGCTGAGCCGCAGCGCCCTGATGGCCGCGCTGGCGACCCTGGATGACACCGGCCTCGACCCTCGGGCCCGCGCTCGACTGGTCAGCCTGGCGAAATGGAAGGCCGGTGACACGGCGATCAAGGTCGCCAACGAAGCGGTACAGATGCACGGCGGCATCGGCGTCACCGACGAGCTGGATGTCGGCCTGTACCTCAAGCGCGTGCGCGTTGCGCAGAGCTGCCTGGGTGACCGGGATTTCCATTGCGAACGCTATTCGACCAACGCGTAAACCCCTGTGGGAGCGAGCCTGCTCGCGAAGGCGCAGTGCCAGTCAATGAGGATGTTGAACGTGCCGGCCCCTTCGCGAGCAGGCTCGCTCCCACAAGGATTGCGGGTGTACCCGACACCTGTACACCACACAACACCCCTGTGGGAGCGGGCTTGCTCGCGAAGGCGGAGTACCAGGCAATGAGGATGTTGAACGTGCCGGCCCCTTCGCGGGCAAGCCCGCTCCCACACGGATCGCGGGTGTACACGACACCTGCACACCACACAACACCCCTGTGGGAGCGAGCCTGCTCGCGAAGGCGGAGTGTCAGGCCATGAAGATGTTGAATGTGCCGGCCCCTTCGCGGACAAGCCCGCTCCCACAAGGATCGCGGGTGTACACGACACCTGCACACCACACAAAACCCTGTGGGAGCGGGCTTGCCCGCGATATCGGAGTGTCAGGCGATGAAGATGTTGAATGCCGAGCCGCGCCCACAGGTCCTTCGCCCGTTCTGGAGAAAACAAAAATGAGCATCGAACTCTGGCAAACCGCGTGGCGCCAACTGATCGCCCCCGGCTCGCCCTTTGAAGTGGTGACGCCCGATGACGGCGCTCCACGCTACTTCCGTCACGCCCCCCACGACCTGCTGCAAGTCATCGACGCCGGTCGAGTCCACGGCGATCGCGAATTTCTGATGTGGCAATCGCAACGCCTGACCTTCAACCAATACTTCGACCAGGTCGACCGCCTGGCCGGGCAGATGGTTGCCAATTTTGGTGTGCAGCCGGGCGATCGGATAGCGATTGCCATGCGCAACCAGCCGGCATGGCTGGTGGCCTTCGCGGCGATCCAGCGCTGCGGCGCGGTGTGTGTGCCGCTCAACAGTTGGGGCTTGCGCGACGAGTTGCAATACGCGTTGCAGGACAGCGGTTCGCGCCTGCTGCTGTGCGACGAAGCGCGCCTCAATACCCTGCGTGAAGACCTGGCCCGCGAGCAGCGCACCACGATCGTCGTCGGGGCTGAGGATCCTGCCTTGCCCGAGTACTGCCTGCGTTTCGAGGACTTGATCAGCGCCCCCGCACAACCTGTACCAACGCTGGAAATAGATCCTGGCGCACCAGCGCTGATCCTCTACACCTCCGGCACCACCAGCCGCGCCAAGGGCGTCGTGTCCAGTCACCGGGCAATCTGCCAGGCGCTGTTTGCCCTGGATTTCCAGGGCGCGTTTTGCGCCATGAGTTCGCCCGAGCGTGTCGGTGTGGTGATCAACAGCGGTTATCCACCCACCACGCTGGCGGCTGTTCCGCTGTTCCATGTCAGCGGCTTGCATGCGCAGTTTTTGTCGGCATTGCGCGGCGGTCGACGCTTGATGCTGATGTACAAGTGGGATGTCGAACGCGCGATCGACCTGATTCGCGACGAGCGCTGCACCCAGTTCAACGGTGCCCCGGTGATGATGCAGCAATTGCTCGCCTCGCCGCGCTTTGGCAGTGAGCAGACCGCCAGCCTGTTCGGTCTGGGCCTGGGCGGCGGCGCATCGTCCGCCAACGTGCTCGACGACATGCTCAAGATCAAGCCCGACGTCATCGGCGGAGCCGGCTACGGCCTGACCGAAAGCAACGGCATCGGCGCGGCGATTGGTGGTGATCCGTTTGTCTACAAGCCGGCGACAGCAGGTTGGGCATTGCCGATTGTCGACATCCGCATCGGTGAAAGCCCCGAGCAGCCGCAGCCGACGGGCACTCGCGGGGTGATCTGGTTGCGTTCGCCAACCTTGATGAGCGCCTACTGGAACCTGCCCGAGGCCACTGCGCAAAGCCTGCGCGACGGTTGGCTCGATACCGGCGACATCGGTTACCTCGACGATGAGGGTTTCCTCAGCATTACCGGCCGGGTCAAGGAGTTGATCAACCGCGGTGGCGAAAAGATCTCCGCCGCTGAAGTTGAAACCTGCGTCCTCGATATGCCCGGTGTCCTGGAAGCGGCTGCATTCGCCATCGCCGACCCGCTGCTGGGGGAGACGGTGGGGCTGGCCGTGCATGGCCAGGCATCGACGCTGCCCCAAGCGGCGCAGATCTGCGCATTCATTGCCGAGCGCCTGGCTGCCTACAAAGTGCCGACACAGGTCTATCGGGTACTCGAACCCTTGCCCCGCAATGCCACCGGCAAGGTGCTCAAGGCACAGCTGCAAGAAAAACTGGACGCATAACGCCGCCTTAGTCTTTCCGGACGATGTTGGGGCCGGCAGAACACGAACAATGGGTACACACCACAAAGCCTTATCAGCGAAGGAGGCATTACATGAAAATAACAAGAACAGGTCTCATGCTCGCGGTCGCAGTCACAGCCAATAGCGGGCTGATGGGTTCTGCGCACGCCGAGGTGTCACCTCAGGAAGCCGCCAAACTGGGCAAGGAACTGACCTGTGTCGGCGCCGAGCAAGCAGGCAACGCCGAGGGCACCATTCCGCCGTACACCGGCAAGTACCTGGGTGAAGTGCCAGGCTGGAATCATGTGAAGTACTCCGGCGACCAGCCGGTAGATCCTTATGCCGCGGAAAAGCCGATCCTGGTGATCACTGCGCAGAACATGAGCCAGTACGAGTCGCGCCTGACGGAAGGGCAGAAGACCCTGCTGAAGAAATACCCGACCACCTACAAGATGAATATTTATCCAGGCCACCGGGATTTCCGCTACCCCGATTATGTCTGCCGCCGCGCGATGGACAACGCGTTGCACGCCAAGCTGGTCAACAACGGCGACGGGTTCACCGGGATTGGCCAGGTGCCGTTCCCGATCCCTAAAAGCGGCGTGGAAGTGTTGTGGAACCACCAACTGCCAGCCCGTGCCTACACGGAGGAAAAGACCTCCGACCTGGCGTCGGTCCTGCCCAACGGCAACATTGGCTGGGGGCGTGCCTACGCGCGTAACCTGTCGTTGGCCAACTCACCCACCGTCGATTCCCGCACGGAAGACAAGCTCTCGGCCCTAAGTAACAACATGACCCTGAAACCGGCCCGGGACAACGGTAACCTCAGTATTGCCCATGAACCCTACAACTATGGCACCGATGCGCGTCAGGCCTGGTCCTACAGCCCATCGACCCGACGCGTACGGCAACTGCCGGGTTATGGTTACGATCAACCGATGATCGGCACCAACGGCACCATGACCGTCGACGAGGACCGCTTGTTCAACGGTTCACCGGAGCGCTTCTCCTGGAAGCTGATCGGCAAGCGCGAGATCTACAGCCCGGCCAACGCATTCAAGCCTAATACCGGGACGGTCAAGTACGCCGACATCCTTACACCGAACCATCCCAACCCGGACTTCATGCGTTACGAGTTGCGCCGTGTATGGGTGGTGGAAGCCAACTTGAAGGAAGGCTTCCGTCATGTCTACGGCAAGCGTGTGCTGTTCATCGATGAAGATACCTGGAACGCCGTCATGGCCGACAACTACGATGCCCGTGGGCAGCTGTGGAAACACGCCATGATCAACTACTACTACCACCCTGACATGAGCGGCTGGCAGGCCGGTTCGCAGTTCTTCATGGACCTGAACTCCGGCCAGTACACCGGCTACGGCATGACCAACGAATCGAAGAAAGGCCCGATCCTCAACGAAGGCAAGTTCACCCCGGACCAGTACACCGCTGATGCGGCGCGAGCCATCGGGCGCTGAGCCCTGGGTCGTTGCAATGACAAAAGCCCTATCGCATTGCGGTAGGGCTTTTTTTTTGCCCGCTGACTGATCGTTCCCACGCTCTGCGTGGGAATGCCGCCAGGGACGCTCCGCGTTCCGCTGTCGACGCCTGACTTGAGCCCTGCGCAACGGTGACGCGGAGCGTCACTGGATGCATTCCCACGCAGAGCGTGGGAACGATCATCAGGGGGAGAGGAGTATCAGTTGATCGGCTGAGAGGTGATCGACCATTGGGGATCCAGCGGGCCGATCATCTCCAGCAGCCGTTTGTAACCGGTACGCAGGATGCGCCACTCGCCTTCCAGCTTGACGTAGCAATCCTCGTAGATCGCGCTGCCGTTGAGCAGGGTCTGCTCATCGAGGTTGATGAACACGTCGTTGAGGTACCACAGGCCAGTGGCCTCATCACCGTTGACCGCAATTTCCGGGGTGTGGCCGTTGTGCATGCCGAAACGGCGGTTGGTAAAGCTGGTGCGGTAGAACTCGATAGCCTCTTCTATCCCGTTGAGTTCGAACTGGTAAGTCGGGCTGTCGAATCGGACCTTCACGTCGGGTGAAAGGATGCTGCGCAGCAGCTCAAGGTTGCAGGTATCGACTCCACGAAAGTAGCGGGCCTTGAGCTGTTTGATCTGCTCGATGGCAACGAGATCCAGCATGTCGGTAATCTCCAGGGGGAGGGCCACACGGGCTTCGCATGGCCGTCGCAAAAGAGGCGACGTTCACGTCGCCTTGAAGGGTTCAGCAGGGCAGGAAGTGGCCGCCGTTGACGTCCAGTTGCGCGCCGGTAATGGCCTTGGCGTAGTCGCTCGCCAGGTACAGCGCAGCCATGGCGCAATCACTGTCTTCAGGAATCTTGCGCAGCGGAATCTGTTGGGCGATCTGCTCGACCAGCGACTCCATCGGCACCCCCAGGCGCTTGGCTTCGCTCTGGAAGTAGCCAATCACCGGCGCGCCCCACATCCAGCCCATGAAGGTAGAGTTGACGCGGATGCCGAACGGGCCAAGATCCTGGGCCAGGTACTGCACGGCGGTTTTCAACGCGCCTTTGGAGACGGCATAGCCCGATTCCAGCTGGTTGGGGGTGCGGGTGGCCATGGTGTTTATCATGACGATGCTGCCGCACTTCTGTTTCTTCATCTGTGGGAGCACGGCCTGGGTCATGTGCAGGGTGCCGAACAGGTTGACGTCCATTGCGCTGCGCCAGTCGTCCATGGCCGATGCGGAGGAGGTGCCCCAGGCGCCATGGGCGTAGGCAGAGTTGATCAATACGTCGATCCGGCCGAAGTGCTCGGTCGTCAGGTCGGCGAGCGTCTGGCACTGTTCGGGCTGGGTGATGTCGGTGGGGACTTTCAGGATCGGGGTGCTGTAGCCAGCGTCGCGCACCGCTTGTTCGGCCTGATCGAGCTTGGCCGGCGTACGCGCGGCCAACACCACGGCCTTGGCCTGGTACTCCGCGGCACGCACGGCCAGCTTGATGCCCAGGCCAGGACCGATACCGGAAATGATGACGACTTTGTCTTTGAGCAACATGGCAATTACCTTCTTATTGTTTTGGTCGGGAATAAGGCGATCAGGCGCGACTGGCGTGCAGTTCTTCAGCGCGGCGTTTCAGGTCCAGGGCCATCTGGTCGAAGCCGATTTTTACCCAGGCGCCGTGTTCACGCATGATGGTGTCCTGGTTCAGGCCCAGGAAAATGTCAGTGGTGAAATAGCTGCAGCGGTTGGCATCGATGGCCTTGATGTACTGGTCGCGGCGGGCGGCGTCCATGTTCTCGGGAACGGGGCGCTGCTCCCACGACAACAGCTGCTCGGGGTCGCAGGCCACGAGGTATTCGAAGACCGGGACGGTCTCGCCGGTATCGGGAGTCAGTACCTGCATATGTACTTCGTCGCCGATCTGCAGGCCACAGCGGATGCTCGGACAGAAGCTGTTCCACAGGTGGTAATTGTCCAGGTCAACGAGCACTTCCCAGACCACTCGGGCGGGGGCGTCAATTTCCACTGTGTGGGAGGTCACTATGTTTTCGGCTCTGGCCATGACGGCCTCCTGTCGTGCGTTCAGTTGATGGGGCGGGAAGTGATCTGCAGGTGTTCGCTCAAGGGCTGGATCGTCTCGAGCAGGGTTTCGTAACCCGTCTGGGCGATCATCCAGCGCTCGCCGCGCTTGATGTAGCGATCCTGGTAGATGGCGCTGCCATGCATGTGGGTGTTGTCCTCGAGGTTGATGAACACGTAGCTCAGGTACCAGAGCGCTGTGGCCTGATCGCCGTTGACTTCGATTTCCGGGGTGTGACCGTTGTGGGTAGCCAGGCGGGTCTTGGTGAACGAGGTGCGGTAGAAGTCCAGTGCATCGCCCAGGCCGTTGACGTGGAACTCGTAGGCCGGGCTCTTGAACGACAGGGCTACGTCCTCGGTGAGCATGTCTTGCAGCATCGAGAGGTTGCAGGTGTCGATGGCGCGGAAATAGCGCGCCTTGAGCTGCTTGATCAGCTCGATTGCTTCTAGATCCAACATGGAAAGCCTCCTTGTGGGCTACTCACTCGCTGAGCTGGTATTCACTGGTTTGGATGCAGTCAATTTTCTCGAAGTCGATGAACTGGCTGGTCGATTCGTACATGGCCTGCTGGCGCTTTGCGCAGGTGTCCGGATCACCAAGGGCTGCGAAGAACCCCTGCTGATTGCCAATGGCTTCGGGCGGGAAGTTTTCTTCGACAATGGCGTGCAGCACCGGCGCGCCGAAGGACAGCGAGCGCACCACGGTGTTCTGTCGGTAGCCGAAAATCGATTGCAGGGGATAGGCCTTGGGCCCGTGTCCGTTGCGCCAGGTGTCGTGCCATTGCTCGTAGCTCAACCGGTGGGGCTTGTGTAGCAGGGCCACCTGATTCATGCCGGGTGTGCGCTCGCCAAGTGGCACCCGGTACTGAGCGGCGCGAGCCTGGCGTTCTTCGGGGTAGGGCTCGGATTCCACCACCAGATAAGCTTCCTGGCGGCGGGTCTGCGGCGCCACGATCGCCTGGATGGCGGGCCATTGCGAGGCACTGTCCAGCCACAACGAAAGCAGCCCGTCCAGCGGCACGGCGCTGTTGGTGATGCGCTGTGCGTGGGCGGCGGCCACCGCCTCATCGACCACCATGACACGGATATTTTTGGCGCCGGCACGAGCCAGTTCGTCGTGTAGGCCAAGCAAGTCCGCACGCCATTGCCCGGCGCTCGGTTGTGTCGGCTTCCACAAGGTCAACATGATTTTTTCCATGGTTACTCCAGCCCTTGTTCAGTGATTGACGCTCAGGTGACGGGCGCGATACTCGCGGTAGTCCTCGGTCATTTGCGTCTCGTTAAGACCGAAGCGCTCCAGGCTGTAGTCATGGCTGGCGCGTTTTTCCCGGCTGTTTTGCGACAGCCAGGCCTGCGCGTCGGCGCGGGCTTTATCGGTAAACGGCAGATCGACAAAGGCGTAGACCTTCTCCAGCACTTGCAACGGCTGGGTCACGGTGTCGGCGAAGTTGATGTCGAGAAAGCGCTCGGCAGCGTGTTGATCGCGCACCTGCATGGTGTGACGGATGCCACGCGCCATGCGGTTGTTCCACTGCTCGCCGGCAGCTTTCGGATCCGGGTCGTCGCTGTACATCTGCCACAGGGTGTGGGCCATGCTGGCCATCGACGGGATGGTCTGGGCCGGTTCGCGGTGGGTCAGAATCACCTGGGCCTTGGGGAAGACATCCAGCAGCAAATGCAAGGTGTGCAGGTGCTGGGGCGCTTTGAGCAGCCAACGCTGGCCCATCGGTTCACCCCGTTGTTGTTTCTGCCACTGCAGGAACTGCAGCATTTTTTTCAGTTGGGTGTAGACCGGGCGCTGGTCCTGGCGGTCCAGCCAGCGGGTGTAGCTGGGCACATTGACGTAGGCGTCCATGGCGCACATGAACGAGTGTTCCATGAGCATGAACTCTTCGTCGCAGAGCATGGCGTCCAGAGGGTGGATCGCCAGGATCTGCGGAATGACCTCGGCCATCAGGTCGACCTCGGCCTTGGCCTGGGCGATGCGCTTGGCCGGCACGGCCAGGGTTTCGTCGGCCAGCGGGGCCGGAAAACGCGTCTCCCACCAGGCGGCCGAGTAGAAGCGCGGGTCGACCGCCAGGGTGCGCTGAAGCATGGTGGTGCCGGTGCGCGGCAGGCCCACGATGACCAGCGGATCATCGATCGCTATCTCGGTGATTTCCGGGTATCGGCGCAGGTAGTCCTCCATCACCAGGCGGTTGACCAGTTGCCCCACCAGCCGTTCTTCCAGCAAATACAGGCCGGACGGTGACAGCCGGGCTTCGGCGGCCAGCGCAACCAGCAGCGCCTGCAACGACTCGCGATAGTTGTCATCGCCAAAATCGCTCAGGCCATTGGCGCGCGCGATGGCGCTGGCCAACAGGTTTTCCACGGTCAGGTCTTCAATGCGAGTGAGCGCGTTCATACGACCTCCGCCACGGCAGACACGTTGATTACGCGAGTGGTGGGGTGGCATTGCTCCTGGGCGCCGACCCAGCGCAGGCACAGGGTGCCTTGGCGTACGCCGGCGGTTTGCAGCCAGTTGCTTACCCCAGGGTCGAGCTCGCTGAGTACCAGGGTCACGCCGCCGTTTTCGTCGTAGCGGGCCTGGTGCTTGTTGAAGCAGATCTGGTGGTAGCGGTAGTCCAGCGATTCCATCCAGTAGTTGTTGATCTGCAAGTTCCAGAAGTCGCAGTCCGGCACCTTGTCGATGTGAATCACCAGCGCCTCTTTCTCGGCCAGCGCCCAGTGCGAGTGGTAATAGAAGATGTTCGGGTCACCGCCCACGGACTGGCAGAGCGCCTGGTTGGCGGGAGGCAGTTGATTGCTGTGCGGCAGGTAGCTTTGGCTCCAGTCGGCGAACAGCCTCGCGGTGTTTTCCACGAAGCTCGATACCCGCGCCAGGCCCTGTTGGAATGTCGCCGGATCAAGGGCCTGCGGCTTGCTCTCGGTGCCGATGCGCTCAATGCTCAGCTTGGCCGGCACTTCGCTGCGACGGTCAAGAAACGTCTGGCGCACGATCAGGGCATTGGTGGCGTCTTCCATCTTCAGCCAGTTGCCCGGTTGCGGCTCGGTGCTGAGGATGATCTCGAAATTGCCCTGGGCATCGACCTGCAGCTGGCTGGCGTCGATGAAGCCGGTCTGGATCAAGGTGCCGTCGGTTTCGTAACCGCCTTTCTGGGTGCCAAAGCTCAGGTAGGCGACGCTGCCGCGCTGGCCTTTGATGCGGTATTGCAGCGTGCCGTCCAGGCGCGAGTACTCGTAGAGGTTGTCCGGGTTGTCGGCACCAATCTTCGCGGTCTCGTGGGAAGTCTTGAAAAAGCTGGGAAAGGCCGGGTCGGCAAACTCGATGTGCATCTCCAGGCCGATGCGCAGCAGGCGTGTGAGGTAGCGGAAACCTTCGGCGCGGGTGGCCGCATCGGCCGGTGCTTCGGGGCGCAGGATCTGCTCGCCGCAGCGCTTGAGGTGATCGCAGAACGTGGCCCAGGTCTGGCCACTCAACAACTGTTGTTCGTCAATAGAGCTGATTGTCATTGTTAGACTCTCTTGATGGGACGAGCACCGCCGCAGGGTGCTCGCTGGATGCCCGGCGAACCGGGCGCCGGGGCTAGAGTTCCTTGCCGATGAAGCCGCGCTCGATCAGCACCTTGATGATCCGATCCACTGCACCCTCGGGCGTCAGCTTGCTGGTCTGGATATGAATATCCGGCTTGCTCGGCACCTCATAAGGCGAGTCGATGCCCGTGAAGTTTTTCAGCTCGCCGCGGCGGACTTTCTTGTACAGGCCCTTGGGGTCGCGCTCTTCGGCCACGGCCAGCGGCGTATCGACGAAGATCTCGATGAACTCGCCTTCCTGCAGCAGCCCACGCGCCATCTCGCGCTCGGAACGGAAGGGCGAGATGAAGGCGGTCAACACGATCAACCCGGCATCCACGAATAACTTGGACACCTCGGCTACCCGGCGGATGTTTTCCACGCGGTCGGCGTCAGTGAAGCCCAGGTCGCGGTTCAAGCCGTGACGCACGTTGTCGCCGTCGAGCAGGTAGGTATGGCGGCCGCGAGCGTACAGGCGGGTTTCCAGCAGGTTGGCAATGGCCGATTTGCCGGCCCCCGACAAACCGGTGAACCACAGCAGCACCGGCTGCTGGCCCATCTGTTCGGCGCGAGCCTTCTTGTTCACATCCACGTGTTGCATATGGATGTTCTGCGAGCGGCGCAGGGAGAACTCGATCAGGCCGGCGCCGACGGTGGCGTTGGTCAGGCGGTCGATGAGGATGAAGCTGCCGGTTTCCCGGTTGTTCTTATAGGCATCGAAAGCGATCGGCTGGCTGGTAAACAGGTTGCACACGCCGATCTCGTTCAACGCCAGTTCCTTGGCCGCCAAGTGCTCCATGGTATTGACGTTGATCTTGTACTTGGGCACCGCCAAGGTGACCGACAGCGTCTTGCCGCCGATCTTCATCAAGTACGGGCGGCCGGCGAGCATGGCCTGTTCGTGCATCCAGATCAGGCTGACCTGGAATTGGTCGGCGACGCTGGCCGGGTCTTCGGCGGTGGACAGTACATCGCCGCGGCTGCAATCGACTTCATCGGTCAGGGTGAGGGTGATGGACTGCCCAGCCACGGCTTGTTGCAGGTCGCCATCGAGGGTAACGATGCGCGAGATCCGGCTCTCTTGCCCGGCTGGCAACACACGGACGCGGTCACCGGGATGGATCACGCCGCTGGCGATGGTCCCGGTGAAACCACGGAAATCCAGGTTGGGGCGATTGACCCATTGCACCGGCATGCGGAACGCCAGTTTCTGCTGGTGCGCCTCGTCGACCTCAACGGTTTCCAGATAGCCCATCAGCGTGGTGCCGCGGTACCACGGCATGTGCTCGCTCTGCTCGGTGATGTTTTCGCCGCGCAGTGCGGACATCGGGATCGCGGTGAAATCCTGCAGGTTGATCTGTTTGGCGAAGGCGCGATAGTCATCGACGATGGCGTTGAAGACTTTCTCCGAGTAGTCCATCAGGTCCATCTTGTTGACCGCCAATACCACCTTGCGAATGCCGAGCAGCGAGGCCAGGTAGCTGTGACGCCTGGATTGGGTCAGTACGCCGCGTCGGGCATCGATCATCACCACGGCCACGTCCGCGGTGGAAGCGCCAGTCACCATGTTGCGGGTGTACTGCTCATGGCCCGGGGTGTCGGCAACGATGAACTTGCGCCGGTCGGTGGAGAAAAAACGGTAGGCCACGTCGATGGTGATGCCTTGTTCGCGCTCGGCGGCCAGGCCATCCACCAACAGGGCGAAGTCCAGTTCGCCACCCTGGGTGCCGTCTTTTTTCGAGTCGGCCTCCAGCGCTTCCATCTGGTCTTCGAAGAGCATTTTCGAATCGTAGAGCAGGCGTCCGATCAGGGTGCTCTTGCCATCGTCGACGCTGCCGCAGGTGATGAACCGCAGCAGGCTCTTGTGCTCGTGGGCCTTGAGGTATTGGCCGATATCCTCGGCAATCAGGTCAGATACGTGTGCCATTAGAAATACCCCTCTTGTTTTTTCTTCTCCATCGATGCGGACGAGTCGTGGTCGATCATTCGCCCCTGACGCTCGGACGTGCGGGTCAGCAGCATTTCCTGAATGATCTTGGGCAGGGTGTCGGCCTCGGATTCGACGGCACCGGTGAGCGGGTAGCAACCCAGGGTGCGGAAGCGCACGTTGCGCATCATCGGCACTTCACCCGGGTTGAGCGGCATGCGTTCGTCATCGACCATGATCAGCATGCCGTCACGCTCGACCACCGGGCGCGGCGCGGCGAAGTACAGCGGTACGATCGGGATGTTTTCCAGGTAGATGTATTGCCAGATGTCCAGCTCGGTCCAGTTGGAAAGGGGGAAGACGCGAATCGACTCGCCTTTGTGCTTGCGCGTGTTGTACAGGTGCCAGAGTTCCGGGCGCTGCTTCTTCGGGTCCCAGCGGTGCTGGTCGGAGCGGAAGGAAAAAATCCGTTCCTTGGCCCGGGATTTTTCCTCGTCGCGTCGCGCACCGCCGAAGGCCGCGTCGAAACCGTAGTGATCCAGAGCCTGTTTCAGGCCTTCGGTCTTCATGATGTCGGTGTGGATCTGCGACCCGTGCTTGAACGGGCTGATGCCCATTTCAATGCCTTCGGGGTTGGTGTGGGTCAGCAGGTCCACGTTCAGCTTGGCCACCATCTGATCGCGGAAGCGATACATCTCCTGGAACTTCCAGGTGGTGTCGACATGCAGCAAAGGGAAGGGCGGCTTGGCCGGGTAGAAGGCCTTCATGGCCAGGTGCAGCATGACCGCGCTGTCCTTGCCGATGGAGTAGAGCATGACCGGGTTGTCGGCTTCGGCGACAACCTCGCGCATTGCCTGGATGCTCTCGGCCTCCAGTCGTTGCAGGTGGGTAAGCGTCATAGATTTTCCTCTCGCTTTTTGTTGTTGTCGTTTATCAACGTACAACTGCTGCGATTCGGACTTATGCGCGACTTGATGTTTTAACATCAGGCGCAACATCTGCAGCATGGGGTCGCGGGGAAGAGGGGGGGCGATGGTCGCTGGCACATCGTCATGGCTGACGCGCGCGGCTTGCTGACTGATCTGGGTCGCCAGTTCGCGGGCACCGCTGAGCATTGCGCTGGCTTGCGGCAGATGGAACAGATGCAGGCGTTCAGCGCGTTCGCCAGCCCAGGTGATAAAGGTCGCGGCGCGTTGCCAGTGCATGCCCGAGAGCAGCGCGAAGACTTTGCGTTCGGCCGAGCGACACAGGCGGTCGAAGAACTCTTCCAGGTGGGGGGCGCGCAACCCGTCTTCGTAAGGCAGCCAGAGCACCTTGCCGCGATTGCTGACCGCGCGCAGCACCCCGTAACTGAGCTTGCCCTGGTCGTTGCGCGCACCGTAGTCATCGATCCAGTGGATCTCGCCGTTCTGCGTACGCGCCTGTTCGAGAATGTCCCGGTAGGTGCTGCGGTACCAGCGCTGCACCGCCAGCGAAGCATTGGCGACACGCTTGGCCGGGCGCTCGGCATTGAGCTGCCAGCGTTGCAGATAATGGGCGGCGGTGCGTTCTGGCAGGTCGATATCGTGCAGACGCTTGACCAATGCCTGCATCGCTTCCAGTTGCCAGAGCAGGAACGGCAGCTGGTGCCGTTCCGGCAGCGTGCTGACCAGCAATTGGTAGATGCTGCGTTCTTGCTCGGCGCTGAGGCTGCGGCCCTCACCTTGCTTGCGCCCACGTTCGCGCACAGGCACGGCGCTCCAGCCACCGGCTTGCCACGCCTTGTAGGCAGAGATGATGGTCGGCGATGAGAGCCCGGTGTCCTGGCTGATGGTCTTGAGCGTGCTGCCGCCGATGCGCAACTGCACGGCACGCAGGCGCAGCTGGTTGATCTGCGCAACGGATAACTGATTGCCGTGGGACACGGGAACTCCTGTTAAACATCCATTTGCTGAGTGGCGGGGCTGTAGATGTCTGTACTGTTCCCGGATCCGCAAAACGGCGCATAGGCCGAACGGACCATACGAAGAACAAAAACAGGAGAATTCCCATGAACGACTCAATGACTGTTCTGCTTGAAGACGTCATCGGTATTGTTCGCGCAGCGGGCGAGCTGGTGATGGAGGTGTATCGCTCGGATTTCGAGGTGCGCGGGAAAGTCGATACCTCGCCGGTGACCGAGGCTGACGAGCGCGCCGAGGCGCTGATTCTGCAGGCCTTGGCTGCACGCACGCCGCAGATCCCGGTGATTTCCGAAGAGGCCGCCGCTGCCGGCCATGTGCCCGAGGTGGGCCAGCGGTTCTGGCTGGTGGACCCGCTGGACGGCACCAAGGAGTTCATCAATCGCAATGGCGAGTTCACCGTCAATATCGCCCTGATCGATAACGGTGAACCGGTGCTCGGGGTAGTCCTGGCGCCCGCGCTGGACCGACTGTTTGCCGGTGCCCGTGGTTACGGCGCCTTTATCGAACAGACGGGAGAGCGCCAGGCAATTCACTGCCGAACGGTGTCGCAGGAGGGGCTGGACGTGGTCGCCAGCCGCTCCCATGGCGATGCCGAGGCGCTGGATAAATTCCTCGACGGGCGTCAGGTGCGTTCACTGAAAAGTGCCGGTTCATCGCTGAAGATTTGCCTGGTGGCTGCTGGCGAAGCAGACCTTTATCCGCGCCTGGGGCGCACCATGGAGTGGGACATTGCCGCGGGGCATGCGGTGCTTGTCGCGGCCGGTGGGCAGATTCGCACCCTTGCCGGCGATGCGCTGCGTTATGGCAAGCCCGGCCTGGACAACCCGCATTTCTACGCTCAGGGTCTATAGAGCGCCGGGTATTCGCGAATGTAATCGTTCCTCCCTCCTGTAGGAGCGAGCATGCTCGCGAAAAACCCGAGGGCGCCGCGGGGCATCTGGTTTAACGCGTTATCGTTCACGACCATCGCGACGGTGCGACGATTCGACATGCTCGCTCCTACAGGGTAGGGTCGGGGCGCAGGATTTCGCGGCAGCCCTGCTCGTGACTGATGACCATGCGTCGATGGGCAATACGCCAGCCGTTTGGCGTGGATGCCCAGCGATCCTGGTATTCGGCCAGCGATTCATAGGTCAGGTCCTGCAGGCTGCCGGCGCCGCGATGCGCGGCGCGCACGTACACGCGGCTCTTGACGGCCGAATCGCTGGCGTCGACCAACAGGTTGCCAAGCAGGTGTTGGGACGGTCCGCAACCGTCCAGATGTGCACGGATCATGGCCACGATCGGTTCACGCCCTCGAAGTGGGTGCAAGCCGCCATAGTCAGCGGTGGCGTCTTCTAAAAAAACATCATCCATGGCGGACCAGTCGCGTTGGTCGCAGGCACGTGCATAGCGGGAAAGAACCACATTGAGCTCGCGCTCAAGCAGCAGATTGTCGATGTCCATCTTGCCTCCCTTTGTTTTCGTCTTCCGGTTTTTCGGCTGACCTGATGCTCGGGCCGGCGCGGGTTTCCCTCATCGTCCGTTCAGACCATTTGTGCCTACATCAACAAATGCCCGCGCAAGTCCCCCATCATGTCCAGGTGTGAATAATCACGAAAGCTGAACCGCCAGACCCCGTCGACACGTTCGAATTCATCCAGGTAACGCCCGGCGGCGATGGGTTGCAGGGTTAGCGTGTCGGTAGCCTGCAGCACGGTGTAGCAGGCGCGAACCGTGGCGGTTCCGGAGGCTTCATCGATGTCGACGATGGGGTTGCTGATGACGTGTCGGGTGCGCGGAGTGCCGCAGGGGTAGAGCTTGATGCGTTGCTGCCAGATCCCCAGCAGGGCTGTGTGATCAATGCACTTGTCCTGGCTGCTTACCTTGATACGGGCGTGACGAAACAGCTCGGCGGCCTCGACCAGCTGGCCGCTGTCCAGGTGCTCGGCGTAACGGTAGAGCAGGTTGCAGATCTGTACGGCGCTGGTACTCATGGTGATCCTCATGAGAAAACGTTTTTCACGCGATCCCGGTAAAACAGATAACGCGATACTTGTAGGAGCAAGCCTGCTCGCGATGGAGGTCAACGATGACGCGGGGAGCCTGACGCCCCGCGGTGCTATCAGGTTTTTCGCGAGCAGGCTCGCTCCTACAGGTAATGCTTCATACATTTTTCCCGGGAATGCATGACGAACCCTTAAAAAAGCCGCTGGAACCTGGCGAGGTTGCAGCGGCGCGATGGTGCGGGAAAGGGTCAGGCCGTCACGGCACGGACCGGTGCAAGGTGCGCAGCCGGGCTCTTCATCTGTTGGCGATAACGGGGCAGTGCAAAGGCCAGGAATACGCTGGCCAGCATCAGCATGGACACCGACGAAGCCAGGGCATAACGCAGGGATTCACTGCCCAGGGTCGGCACGAAGAAATCGCTGAGCATGCCGACGAACAGCGGCCCGATACCGACGCCCAGCAGGGTCATCGACATGACGAAAATGGCCGTGGCCTGGGCCAGTCGCGTGGCCGGGAACAGGTGGGTGATCGCGCTCAGGCACGGTGTTGCCCACCACACACCGAAAAAGGCGAATGCGCTGTAGAACAGGAACGCCTGGGGTACTGCGATGTTGCCGATATGGAATGCCGTGCCTTGGGGCCAGAGGAAGTACGCCAGGGCGAAGGGAATGCTGATCAGCGTACCCAACAACGGCACGCCGATTTGCCAGCCGACATCGCGACGCGCCATGCGGTCGGTAACCATGCCGCACAGCAGGGTGCCGAAGGTCGCACCGGTACCGCCCACTACACCGACCAGGAATCCGGCTTCCTGCAGGTTGAGACCGTGGGAGCGTATCAGGAAACTCGGGCTCCAGGTGCCAATCGCGTAACCGGCAATCGCCGCCGCGCCGCCGGTGAGTACCAGGCACAGGAACGAGGGCATGCGAAACAGCTCGACCAGGGTCTTGAGCCAGCCATCCTGTTGCATCGCGAGATGGGCCTGCGGCACTACGCGCTTGGGCGTGCGCACGGTCAGCAGTAAAAGCAGGCCCAGGAAGATCCCGGGTGCGCCGATCAGCAAGAAGGCGTAGCGCCAACCGTGGTGCTGGGCAATCCAGCCACCCAGGCCCAAGCCGACGATCGCCCCCAGGCTGGAACCGAGCATCAGCACCGACAGGGCAGTGGATCGGCGGTTCGCCGGGTACAAGTCCGAGACCATCGCCACCGAAGGCGCAGTGCCACCGGCCTCACCGACCGCCACGCCGATCCGCGCCAACACCAGGGTCAGGAAGTTGCCGGCCATGCCGCACAGCATGGTCATCAGGCTCCAGGCAATGCAGCTGAAGGCGATCACCGGCTTGCGTCCGATGCGGTCTGAGAGGCGCCCCAGCGGGAAGCCGAACACGGTGTAGAACACCGCGAAGGTCACGCCCGAAAGCAGGCCGATGCCGGTATCGGAGATGCCGAATTCGAGCTTCACCGGCTCAATCAGGATCGCCATCAACTGGCGGTCGATGTAGTTGAACACGTAGATGCTGGCGAGCACGAACAACGCATAGTGCGTTCGCCATGTCACGGGGGTGGATTGGTTCACTGCGGGTGCTCCCGGTTTTGTTCTAGTTGTCGCGATGCTGGGCTTGTCCCGGTTTTTTCTCATCGTCCGTTCAGACCATCTTTTTCGCCCCGGAACGGTTCACTCGTAGGAGCCAGGCTTGCCGGCGAAGAACGATGACGCGGTATGAAAGGGACACCGCGGTGTTCCGATCGTCTGTAGGAGCGAGCGGGGGTCGATCCGACTTGCCCGCGAACCAGGCGCCTCGGTACATCTGCCAAACCGCGTCATCGTTCTTCGCGGGCAAGCCTCGCTCCCACAGGCGGTGTGTCAGATACACCGCAGCGTCCCTTTCGCCGGCAAGCCTGGCTCCTACGGAACCGTACAGACGATGCGGTATCGGGTTCGTCCTGTCGATAGCGAACCTAGTCTTGTCGGACGATGTTTCGCCCGCGCTCACGATCAATCATTCAGCCCATATCCGCTGGTGTGCCAGCGCTTGCCCACACTGTGGCAAGCCCTCAGGCAGCCAGAAAACAATAAGAAGCTGAGGAATTGAAATGAGCGTCTTGTTCGAGCCGGTCGCCCTGGGCGAACTGCAACTGGCCAACCGCATTGTCATGGCCCCCATGACTCGCAGTCGCGCCCTTGCCGATGCGGTGCCCGGCAGCGCCATGGTCGAGTACTACCGCCAGCGTGCCAGTGCCGGGTTGATCGTGGCGGAAGGCACCGCGCCGTCCGCCAGCGGCCTGGGCTATTGCCGCACCCCAGCCATCTACACCGGCGAACAGATCGCCGGCTGGCAGCAGGTCACCGAGGCGGTGCATGCCGAGGGTGGGCGCATCGTCCTGCAACTGATGCACGTCGGCCGCGCCGCCAGTCGGCACAACAAGCCGACATGGGCCGCCACGGTGGCACCTTCGGCGCTGCGTGCGCGCACCCAGGTGTTCAGCGATGCCGCGGGCTTGGTGGACACCGACGAGCCACAGGCGCTGACCTTGCAAGGCATTGGCGATGTGATCGAAGACTATCGCCAGGCCGCGTTGAATGCGCGTCAGGCCGGTTTCGACGGTGTCGAGCTGCACTGCACCAGCGGTTATCTGCCGATGCAATTCATGGCCTCCGGCAGCAACCAGCGCAGTGATGCCTACGGCGGTGACGCGAAGGGGCGGGTGCGTTTTGCCAAGGAAGTGATCGAAGCCATGGCGACTGCGATCGGCGCCGGCCGCGTTGGCTTTCGCCTGTGCCCCGGCAACCCCTACAACGACATCGACGACCGCGATCCGGCCGAGACGGCGGCCGCCTTGTGTGAAGCCGTGGCGCCGTTGGGCCTGGCGTACCTGCACATCATGCGCTCGCCCCTGGCTGACCTCGATGCCTTCGCCCTGGCGCGCCGGCACAGCCCCCATGCGTTGATTCTCAACGATGGTTTCGACGGCCTTTCGGCCAGCGCCGCTCTCGCGTCGGGCGAGGGGGCTGCCGTGTCGTTCGGTCGTCACTTTATTGCCAACCCCGATCTGGTGGAGCGCTTGAAGCGGGGCCTGCCGCTCAGTGGTTTCGACCGCAAGACCCTCTACACGCCAGGCCCGGCCGGCTACTCGGACTACTCCGCCTATCAAGCGATCGCCCAGGAGGTGGCGCAATGAACCTGAACGACCTGACCGGCGTCCTGCCGACCCACCCCGTGCCTCGGGAGCAAACCCAGGCGCTGCTCGACCAGCGTTCGGCCGCCGCCGGGCTGATCAAGCCGAGCGATCGTTACACCCTGGCCGACCGACTGGAACACCAGGCGCGTGAACAGGGCGATCGCCCGTTCCTGATCTACAACGAGCAGACCTTGAGCTACTTGGAGGTCGATGCGCGGGCCAATCAAATGGCCCACACGTTTTATGCCAATGGCCTGCGTGCCGGCGATGTCTGCGCCCTGGCCATGGAAAACCGCCCCTCGTTCTTCTGCACCTGGTTTGGCCTGGTCAAGCTCGGGGTGGTGGTGGCCTTCATCAACACTCAGGTCAACGGCCGTCCGCTGCTGCATGCGTTGCAAACCACCGACGCCAAGGCGCTGGTGATCGGTGAAGAATGCCTGGCCAATATCCAGGCCACCGAAGGTTTTCCGGACCTCCCGTGCTGGCTGATACGCGACGCGGAAAATTCCTGGAGTGGCCCGCTGCCCAAGGGCGTCGACGGGCATTTCGATGCGCGCCTGGAGAAAGCCCCGCGCACGCCGTTTCCCCGCGATATCCGCGCGCACATCGAAGCGCAGGCCGCGACCCTGCTGATCTTCACCTCGGGTACCACCGGCTTGCCCAAGGCGGCGCGCTACAGCCATATGCGCTGGATGTCCTCGGGCGATGTGATGGAAGTCACCCTGCAAGCTACCCGCGAGGATGTGTTCTATTGCTGCCTGCCGTTGTACCACGGCGCCGCGGCCACGTCGGTGACCTCTACCGCGTTGCGGGCCGGTGCGGCCATCGTAGTGCGCCGCAAGTTCAGCGTGCGCGAGTTCTGGAACGACGTCGCGCGTCATCAGATCAGTATCTTCCAGTACATCGGCGAGATCTGCCGCTATTTGCTAAACCAACCCGTGCGAGCGGGCGAGCGCGAGCACAGCCTGCGCTGCATGCTCGGTGCCGGTTTGTCACCCGACTCCTGGCAACGCTGGCTGGAGCGCTTCGGCCCGATCCAGGTGTTCGAGGGTTGGGGCGCCACTGAGGCCAATGCCGCGGTGATCAACGTCGACAACTATTTCGGTTCTTGCGGGCGCGTGCCGGACTGGAACAAGACCAACGTGCGGCTGGTGCGCTACGACATCGAAAACGACTGCCACCCACGGGACGAAAACGGTTTCTACCAGCTCTGCGAAGTGGGCGAGGTTGGCGAGGCCATGGGCTTTATCGTCGATCACCCTGAGATCGGTGGTGGGCGTTTCGAGGGTTACACCTCTGCGGAGGCGACCGAGAGCAAAATCCGTCGCAATGTGTTTCGCGAGGGCGATGCCTACTGGAGTTCTGGCGATTTGCTGCGCGAGGATGCCAACGGTTACTGCTATTTCGTCGATCGTATCGGCGATACCTATCGCTGGAAAAGTGAGAACGTTTCGACCCTCGAAGTGGCGGGCGCCCTGGGCGACCTGGCGGGCCTGGAACTGATCAATATCTATGGCGTCCAGGTGCCGGGCCATGAAGGCCGCGCCGGGATGGCCGCGGTGCTGATGCAGGCCGGCCAGGCATTCGATCCCGACGCCCTGTACGCCCTGACCGAAGCGCGCCTGCCGCGTTATGCGGCCCCGGTGTTCATCCGGGTCACCCAGTCGGCAGACCTGACGGCCAGCTTCAAGCTGCGCAAGGTCGATCTGCAACGCCAGGGCTATTGCCCGAGCCTGTGCAGCGATCCGCTGTTCATTCGCGACGACCAGGCGCGCACCTATGTGCCCTACTCGGTAGAGGCCCTGACGCGCGCCGGCCTCACGCCCTTTTCGGTGGCCAACCATGGCTGACCTCGACGACAACGGTCACGAACTGCGCGGCGGCCTGCGTTATCCCTGGCCGCAGGCGCCCGATCGCGGGCAGGTGCGCGAAGTGGCGCCGGGCGTGTGGTGGCTGCGCATGCCGCTGCCGTTTCGCCTGGACCACATCAACCTCTATCTGCTGCGTCACACCGATGGCTGGGTGGCGGTCGACACCGGCATGAATACCGACCAGACCCGCGAAGTCTGGGAACGGGTGTTCAGTGAAGTGTGCGACGGGCTGCCATTGTTGGCGGTGGTCTGCACGCACTTTCACTCTGACCATGCCGGCGTGGCCGCGTGGCTTTCGGAGCGCTTTCAATGCCCGGTGTATATGACCGCCAGCGAGTTCCAGGCGCTGCACCTCAAGTTTCCCGCCGGTCAACCACCGGGCTGGGACTTCCTCGACTTCTACCGCAAGGCCGGCGTGGCTGACGAGCAAAGCACCGAGATGTTCGCGGTGATGAGCAATGCCCATTTTCTGCCCGCGCCGCTGAACCATTACCGCCGTTTGCGCGAGGGCAGCCTCCTGAATATCGGTGGCCGCACCTGGCAGGTGGTCATCGGCCGCGGTCACTCGCCGGAGCATGCCTGTCTGTATGCCGCCGATGACGGCTTGCTGATCTCCGGCGACCAGGTGTTGCCACGCATCACCTCCACCGTCGGCGTACATGCCACGGAGCCGTTGGCCAACCCGCTGGGCGACTGGCTCGATTCCATCGAGCATTTGCGCAGCGTGCCCGACAGCGTGCTGGTGCTGCCGGCGCACGAGCGGCCGTTTTTCAATTTGCATGAACGCCTGGATCAGCTGGACGCCCATCACCGCGGGCATCTGGCGCAGATGCTGGCCAACTGTGACGAGCCGCGCACCGTGCTCGAGCTCATGGCTGTGCTGTTCCCCAGGCTGTCGGGTCGTTTCGACGAACTGATGGCGCTTGGCGAAACGTTGGCCCATGCCAACTACCTGGTGGCCGAAGGGTCGCTTGCGCGGGAAGAGGACCGGGGGTGTTTTCGCTACCGGCGTGCTGTAAGGGGAGCGTGCCCGGTTACACCGCTCAACGTGTTTTGAGCGGATGGCACGGCAGCAGTGTTGAACATTCCAGGCAGCCAACCGGTTGCCCTTGAGGAGAATCAGTGTGATCAACAACAACAAAAATAACGCTAAGGTCATGGTTTCGAGCGCATTTCAGGTCAGCAGCCTGGCGGCGGCGATTGCGCTGGTGACCACGCCGGTATGGGCCGGCGATACGATCGAATTCGACAACGGTTTGACCATGGACTGGTCGGTGACCACCAGCTATGGCATCGGTGTGCGCACCGGCAGTCAGAGCGATCGCTTGCTGACGGTCAACGCCGACGATGCCAACCGCAACTTCGATAGTGGCAGCCTGACCACCAACCGTGTGGGCGCGCTGGGCGAAATAATCCTGCGCAAGGACAACTATGGCGCCGTGGTGCGCGGCAGTACCTTCTACGACGACGTCTACCACAGCGGGAACGATAACGACTCGCCCGCCACCGTGAACAAAACCGGCAGCAATGACGAGTTCACCAGTGATACCCGTTACTACAGCGGCGGACGTAGCAAACTGCTGGATGCCTATGTGTTCAGCGGCTGGCGCTTTGACAACGACACCATGCTGGACGTCAAGGCCGGGCGGCATATCGAATCCTGGGGCGAAAGTTTGTTCTACCCGGGTGTGAATGGCGTACAAAACCCGTCTGACGCGGTAAAAGCGTCCCAGCCGGGTGTCGAGGTCAAGGAAATACTCTTGCCGGTGGGCCAGTTCTCCGGCTCGTTCCGACTGAACCCCCAGCTGACGTTCGGTGCATATGTGCAATACGAATGGAAGGGCACCGAACTGCCGCCGGTGGGTAGCTACCTATCGAGCAGTGACGTGGTTGGCCCCGGTCGCGAGTTCATCTACGCCAACGGCCAGAAGATCGCTTACCGCGGCACCGACGAACCGCGCGATAGCGGCCAGTGGGGCGTGCAGGTGCGCTACCGCCCGGTACCGGCCATCGAGCTGTCGTTGTTCCACGTCAACTACCACGACAAGAACCCGGCCACCGCTCTGGTCGGCTACGACCCGCGGCCGGTGGGCGGTGGCCTCAACGCCTTCGTCAGCAATGGTTACCGGATCAAGTACTTTGAAGACATCAAGCTGACCGGCATCGCCGCCTCGACCAAGATCGGCGACACCCAGTTCGGCGCCGAATGGTCGTACCGCGACGGTGCGCCAGTGATGGTCAATACCGGCCTTGGCGCGGTGCCGTCCAAAGGCAAGGGCCAGCAAATGCAGCTATCGGCGCTCCGGATCCTGGGGAACCGCCCCTGGGCCAGCCAGACCACCCTGACTGCCGAAATCATCCGTGTGCAGGTCGACAGCGTTGAATCCACTTCGGCGGCGCCCAACCTGCAAGGCGTGAACCTATTACCCTCCTTGGCACCTCTAGTGGCCTCTTCCGATGACTACACCTACAGCACAGCCGCGGGTTACCGCACCAAGTCTTCCAGCGCCTACACCGTGGGCGCATCGTTCAGTTATCCGGGAGTTTTCCAAGGCTGGGATCTGGAAGTCCCCTTCAGTTTCTCCAACGTCTTCAGCGGCTCCACGCCCATGGCCGGAAGCATCTCCGGCGTCGCCGGTGACCGACGCCTGAGCGCGGGCACGACCTTCAAGTACCTGGGCAACCTGGAACTCGGCTTGAGATACATCTCTTATCTGGGTGCAGCTGATCCGATCGACCGTCCGTTCGCCGACCGCGACTACGCCACGTTCTCGATGAAATACACCTTCTGATCGACCCCCCAAGATCCGGGTCGCCGTGGTGTGCCCGGAGCTTCAACACAACCTGGAATAGGCCGCAGCTGAACGCTTCGGCATGGAGGCACTATGGGACTCAAAGGGCATGCGGCCATCGTTGGCAGCGCACAATACAAACCGGAAAAATATTCGACCGCGCCCAAGATGTTTCACCTCGAGCAAGTCGCCGACCTGGCGGCACAGGCCCTGCGCGATGCCGGGCTGAAGGCCTCGGACCTCGATGGGCTGGTGATCAACGGCCCGCACTTTCACGAGGCTTCGGTGTTCGTACCGGCGATGGCCGCCGAATACCTGGGCCTGCGATTGAACTTCGCCGAAGTGGTGGACCTGGGTGGATGCACCTCGGTAGGCATGGTCTGGCGCGCTGCCGCCGCCATCGAACTGGGGCTGTGCCAGGCCGTGCTGTGCGTCATTCCTGCGCGCATGGCGCCGCTGGGACCCGACGAAGATCCCGGCTGGATGGCCCGCTCCATGCGTTTCGGCGGACACAGCACCGCGTTTGGCGCGCCTGAAGCCGAGTTCGACCTGCCTTATGGGCACATGGGCCAGAACACCGGCTACGCGATGATCGCCCAGCGTTATGCCGCTCAGTACGACTACGACCAGCGGGCGATGGCCAAGATCGCCGTCGACCAGCGCACCAATGCCTTGGCCAACCCGCAAGCCATGTTCTATGGCCAGCCGTTGACCATCGAGCAGGTCCTGGCGAGCAAAATGGTCGCCGACCCTCTCCACGTCCTCGAGATCGTCATGCCGGTGGCCGGTGGCGCCGCGCTGATCATCACCAACAAGGAAGTGGCGGCACGGGCCCGCAAACGCCCGGCCTTCATTACCGGCTTTGGCGAGCACCTGGCATTCAAGTCGCCATCGTATGCCGAGGACATGCTGCGCACGCCGATTGGCCCGGCTTCCGAGCGGGCCTTTGCCATGGCGGGCCTCAAGCCCAAGGACGTCGATGCCGCACAGATCTACGACTGCTACACCATCACCACTTTGCTGACCCTGGAAGACGCCGGTTTCTGTGGCAAGGGCGAGGGCATGGCCTTCGTGCGTGAACACGACCTGACCTGGCGAGGCGACTTCCCGATGAACACCCACGGCGGGCAACTCAGTTTCGGCCAGTCGGCCTCGGCCGGTGGCATGAGCCAGGTGATCGAGGCGGTGACGCAGATCGCCGGCACTGCCGGCGAGCGCCAACTGGGGCGCTGCGACAGCGTCTACGTCTCCGGCACCGGCGGCGTGATGAGCGAGCAGGGCGCATTGATACTTCAGGGAGCATAAGCACATGTCCAACAACAAACCGATGCCGGTCGCGACGCAGATCTCCGCACCGTTCTGGGAGGGCCTGAAGGCTCGCCGCCTGTTGATCCAGCAATGCAATGCCTGTACGCACTGGAATTTCTACCCGCGCCGGCATTGCCCGGTGTGCCTGGAACATGATTTGGCCTGGCGCGAAGTCGACGGCGCCGCGACGCTGTACAGCTACACGGTGACGCGCATTGCCACCTTGCCCGATTTCATGGATGAAATGCCGCAGAAGCTGGCAGTAGTAGAGCTGGCCCAAGGGGTGCGCATCAACACCAACCTGGTGGGCCTCGAAGAAGACGAAATCCGCATCGGCATGGCCTTGCAGCCGGTGTTCGCCGAAGTCGATGCCAAGGGTAACCGCCTGCTGCGTTTCACCGGGGTGGACAAGGACGCGGCGAGCCTTGAGCCGCTGCCCGCGCAGGACAGCGAACCGGCGCCGGTGGCGTCGGAGCAACCGCCCGTGCGGCAGATTGACCTCAATGATGAAGCGGCCTTGCAGGCCCTGGTCAGCGATCAGTTCAGCGACTGGAGCAACGTGGTGGTGGTCGACCAGGCGCTGATCGACGCCTTCGCCCAGTTGTCGGGCGACGATTACTGGATCCATACCGATCCGGAACGCGCCCGCCTGCAAAGCCCGTTCGGCGGCACGATCGCCCACGGCGCGCTGGTGCAGGTGCTGCAGTCACGGATGAAACTGGCACTGGGCTTCGAAATCAGTGGTTTCACCACCCAGGTCAACTACGGCTCCGACCGCCTGCGCTTCCCGGCGCCAGTACCGGCCGGCTCGCGCATCCATTCGCGGGCTCGGGTGAAAAAGGTCGATCTGTCGGCCCGTGGCACCCAGCTGACCCTGGAACTCACCACCCACGTGGTGGGCCAGGACCGGCCGTCGGTGATCAACGACCTGGTCATCCTGTACCTCGCCTGATCGCCACCGGAGCCATTGAATGGGTGAGGTCCTGTGGGAGCGAGCCTGCTCGCGAAAGCGTTAGATCAGTTGACCTGGATGGCGACTGGCATGGCCTCTTCGCGAGCAGGCTCGCTCCCACAATTGGATCGTGGACAGTCCTGCAATCAGGTCGACTGTCAGGCCGTTTGCCTTTGCCTTTGCTTTTGCTCTGCTTTGGTTTTTGATTTTTTGCCCCCGAGTGCAGGTTCTGCCCAGCGCGGCGGGCCCTGTAGGAGCAGCCGGTCGACGCTCGAATGCTCGCGAAAAACCTGAGAGCACCGCGGGATGTCAGGCTCCCCGCGTCATCGTTGACCTCCATCGCAGAGCATGCTCGCTCCGACGGGGGATCGAATACTCCCGCAAAAAAACCAAGTCCCGACCGCCACGCCATTTGCGCCAATCCATAAGCCATTTGGACGATGTGTGACCCACCCCTTGCGCCGACTATTGCCCCGGAGGCAACGCCCGATTCGGTTGCCTCGCATGCCCTGGCGCCTGACAAGAACAAGAGGATTGGCCTATGACTTGCCCTATGCACGCGTGCCCCGAACAGGAGCGTTGCTCATGCGCTCTGTGATCGGCTACCTGGTCTGCCTGGTGGTCGCCCTGACCATCGGCTACACCTTTTCCCCAAAATCTCCACCGCAGGCAGAACTGTTGGCCACACGCCCGGACCGGGTGCAGATCAACGGTCTGCTCAACCTTGGCTCGCGCGTGGTCGCCGTGGGCGAGCGCGGCAGCATCCTGCTCAGCGACGACCAGGGCGTCAGCTGGCAGCCCGCCAGTGTCGCCCCGCAACGCGATGCCACCTTGACTGCCCTGGTGGCGCTGGACCCGCAGCGCTTGCTGGCGGTGGGGCATGACGGCTTGATCCTGCGTTCCACGGACGCCGGCAGCCATTGGCAGGAAATTCGCTACGACAGCGATTTGGGCGAGCCATTGCTGGGGATCTGGAGCAGCGGTGGCGACAACGTCATGGCGTTCGGCAGCTTTGGCAAGTTCTATCAATCTTCCGATGCCGGACAGACCTGGACACCGCAGGTCCTGGACATCGACAGCGCACACCTCAACAGCATGGCCGGTGGCGACGATGGCCGACGCATGCTGGTGGGCGAACAGGGCCTGGTGCTGCGCACGGCCGATGGCGGCCAGCATTGGCAGACCTTGCCGGCGTTCTACAGCGGTTCGCTGTTCGGCATCGTGCGCCTGAGCGCGAATAATTGGGTGACTTATGGCATGCGCGGGCATGTGTTCGTCAGCCACGACTTCGGCGACAGCTGGACCCAGATCGACGTGGGTAATCAACTGCCGCTGTACGGCCATGTACTGCTGCCCGATCACTCGGGCCTGGTGATCGTCGGTGCCGGCAGCTCGGTGGTGCGCCTGGATGCACAGGGTGCACTGGTAGGTGTCGCGCGGCTGGCCGGGCTCGGTACGTTGACCTCGGCGGCGATGGTGGGCTCGCGCCTGCTGGTGGGTGGCGAGCGTGGGGTATTGCAGGGTTCAGGTGGCAGCGTTGCTGCCCTAGTGGCCACACAGGCCACCCAGTAAATGAGAGGCAGGCAATGAATCAAGGTAAACACTGGGTGACGCGTGGCGTCGAAACGTGCGCGGACTACCTGATGGCCTGGCGCAAGGGACTGCTGTTGCTGTTTGTCCTGGTGACGCTGGGCCTGGGCTACAGCGCTACCCACACGCAACTGGACCCGGGCTTCAACAAACAGATCCCGGTGCGTCATGAGTACATGGTCAACTTTCTCAAGTTCAGCCGTTACTTCACCGGCGCCAACCGTTTCCTGGTCAGCGTGCGCTGGAAAGGCGAGGGCGACATATACAACGCCGAGTACCTGGAGACCCTGCGCAAAGTCACCGACGACGTGTTTTTCATTTCCGGAGTCAGCCGTCCCAGCGTGACGTCGCTGTTTACCGCCAACGTGCGCTATATCGAAATTACCGAGGAAGGCTTCTTCGGCGACGTGGTGGTGCCACCGCGCTTCAGCGGCACCCCTGAGGACCTGGCGCAGGTGCGCAGCAACACTGCGGCGTCCGGACAGGTCGGCCGCCTGGTGGCCAACGACCTGAAGTCGGCCATGGTTCGTGCCGACTTGCAGGACACTGACCCCAAGACCGGCCAGCCGGTCTCCTATGTCGAAATCGCCAAGCGCCTGGAAGAAGTTCGCGGCAAGTACAACAGCCCTGACATCGAGATCAACATTGTCGGCTTCGCCAAACTGGTGGGCGACGTGGTCGAAGGGTTGAACACGGTAATCGGCTTCTTTGTCGTCGCGTTCGTGATCACCGGGTTGCTGCTGTGGCTGTACTCGCGTTCCCTGCGCCTGACCGTGGTGGCGCTGCTGGTAGCGTTGCTGCCGGTGGTCTGGCTGCTGGGGTTGTTGCCGCTGTTGGGGTTGGGCATCGATCCGATGTCGATCCTGGTGCCGTTCCTGATCTTCTCCATCGGCGTATCCCATGCGGTGCAGATGACCAATGCCTGGAAGCAGGACGTGCTGGCCGGCAGCAGTTCCAGGGAAGCGGCGCGCCTGGCGTTCTGCAAGATCTTCATCCCCGGCTCCCTGGCCTTGCTGATGAACGCCCTGGGGTTCGCGGTGATCATGATGATCGATATCCCCATCGTCCACGAACTGGGGGTAACGGCCTGCATCGGCGTGATGCTGATGATCATCACCAACAAACTCATGCTGCCGGTGATCATTTCCTACCTGCGCCTGGAACCTGCGCTGTTGCGCCGGGCGCAGGCGCGGCCGGCGGGCAGGCATCGCCTGTGGTGGCGCCTGTCGGCGCTTGCCGAACCGGGGCCGGCCCTCGGGGTGTTTGCCGTCAGCCTGTTGCTCCTGGCAGCCGGGGCCTGGAAGGCTCGCGACCTGGCGGTAGGCGACATCGGCGCGGGCGCGCCGGAACTGCGGGCCGATTCGCGCTACAACCAGGACAACGCCAAGATCATCAACAGCTACTCCATCGGTCTTGATGTGTTGTCAGTGTTCGTCCAGGTCAAGGGCGTCGACGAAGGCTGCCTGTCACCCACGGTGATGCGTGCGGTGGAGGCGTTCGACTTTCGTATGCGCACCGTCACAAGCGTTCAGTCGATCCAGAGCGTGGCGGACATGGGCAAGCGGGTGATCGCCGGCAATAACGAAGGCAATCCGCGCTGGGCGGCGATTCCGGGCTCGCCCCGAGGCCTGAGCCAGGGCGCAAGGGCCTATATGCCGGATGACGGACTGGTCACCGACGGCTGCCAACAGATGCAGATCCTGGTGTTCCTGGCCAACCACGAAGGCAGCACCGTCAGCCATGTGATCAGTGAGGCCAACCGCATCATTGCCGAAGTCAGCTCGCCAGAAGTCGAATTCCTCCTGGCCGGTGGCAACGTCGGGGTGATGGCAGCCTCCAACGAGGCGGTCAAGCGTGCCGAAGTCATCATGCTGGGGGCACTATTCGGATCGGTGGCGTTGTTTTGCTGGCTGACCTTCTTGTCGATCCGCGCGGTGCTGTGCATTCTGGTGCCGCTGGCGATTGTTGCGATCCTGTGCAACGCGCTGATGACCCTGCTCGGGATCGGCCTCAAGGTTGCCACCTTGCCGGTGATGGCGCTGGGAGTGGGGGTGGGGGTCGACTACGGGATTTACCTGTACGAGCGCATCCAGCATGAAATGCTGCGCGGTGCCAATCTGCGGGAGGCGTTCTACGAGGCCATGTGCCAACGGGGTACGGCCGCGGTGTTCACGGCTGTGACCATGGCCATCGGGGTCTGCACCTGGGCGTTCGCGCCGCTGAAGTTCCAGGCCGACATGGGCGTGCTGCTGTCGTTCATGTTCCTGGTCAACGTGCTGGGGGCAATTTTCCTCCTGCCGGCGCTGGCGGCCTGGTTCAATCGCGGGCGACCGCTGGTCACCGCACGGGTACGCCAACCGGTACCGGCACACGGGCAGTTCCGCTTGAAAAACAGCCCGGCTGCGCGTGATACCGCGAACGAAAAATAATCCTGCCGGACCTATTGTGGAGTCCGCAGGCGCTGGTGAAACTGGCGGGCAAGTAGCAGTCGAGAGAGGGGAGCCCTGGGCTCCCCAGCCGAAATTATAAAAATAACAAGGGAAGGGCACAGTCCTTACCCGAGCGAGATAAGACTATGCAAAACGGTGACTTGACCCATGAAGCCCTGGCCAGTCTTGGCCTGGACCTTACACGCTACAACCAGTTGGTGGGCGAGATCTATGAAGGCGCACTCGATCCGAAACTGATGGCCACGGCGCTCAGGAGCTTTCTCAAACTCTACGATGCCAACTTCGTCACGCTGATCCTGCGGGTGCCGGATCAACCCGATACCGGCGTGATGATCATCGTTGGCGAGATCGAAGGTGCCGGTGATGTCTGTTACATGACCTACCCGCAAACCAATTCACCTTTCGCCAATCAGCCGCTGGACCATGTATTCACCGTGGACGACATCATGAGCACCACGCAGTGGGAGCAGAACGGCTACTTCAAAATGTTCTGCGAGCCCCATGACGTGTACCACCTGATGTGTGCCGACATTTCCACGCCGGACGGCGGCAAACTGCGTTTTCGCATGACCCGCCCTAAACGGGCAGCCAATTTCTCTGCCCATGAACGCGCGGTGTGCGCCAGTTTCCTGCCCCACCTGCGGCGTGCCTCGCAATTGCATAACCTGCTGGACCGCAGTGAATCGCTGAGCGAGTTGTACTCCCAGGCCATCAGCCGGCTATCGGTGGCGACCCTGGTGCTCGACGAGAGCGGCAGCGTGTTGCAGATCAACCCGGTGGCCCAGGAAATCCTCGCCCGTTCCGACGGCTTGAAACTGGTGGGCGGGCGCCTGGAGGCGACTTACCCCAGCGACAACCGCGAGCTGCAACGCTTGATTCGCGCCGCGTTTTCCCCGGATGCTCCAAAAGACGCCGAGGCCATGTCAGTGACCCGTCCTTCCGGACTGGTCGCCCTCGGTGTAGTGGTTGAATCGATACGGTCCCTGGACTGGGCCGAGGAGAAGGGCCAGCCCGCAGCGCTGGTTTACATCCGCGATGCGTCGAGTAAATCCCTGGCCAGCGAGGTGGTGACCAAGCAGTTGTTCAACCTGACCAAGGCCGAAACTGCCCTGGCCATGGAACTGGCCAACGGCCTGTCCCTGGAAGAAGCTGCAGAGGTTCTTAATATCAGACGCAATACCGCGAGGGCGCATTTGCGCTCGATATTCTCCAAGACCGGCGTGCGGCGCCAGACCGAGTTGGTGCGCATCCTGCTCAACAGCGTGGTGGCTTTGGGCAAACCCAGGCTTGGGTTGAAAGTGACGGAAAAGATCAAAGTGCCGCCGCTGCAACTGGCCGTGCCGATTTATCGCCAGGCCTGAATTTGATGGTCTGTAGGAGCGAGGCTTGCCCGCGAACCAGGCGCCGCGGTGTATCTGTCACTCCGCATAATTGTTCTTCGCCGGCAAGCCTGGCTCCTACAGGCGAACCAGGCGCCGCGGTGTATCAGTCACACCGCGGCGCCCGGGTTTCCTCTGGTTTCAACACATCAATTTTTAGTCCGCACGGACGATGCCGTCCCGTGATTGCCCTGTCGATACTGGGCGGACCTATCACGGAGAACCACTATGCCAATTACAGCCATCACCGGCAGCGCCTCGGGAATCGGCGCCGCCGTATCCGCCGCCCTACGCGCCGCCGGGCACCAGGTTATCGGGATCGATCGCAGCAACGCCGAAGTGATCGCCGACCTGTCCACTGCCCAGGGGCGTGACGCGGCCATCACCCGAGTGCTTGAGCTCAGCGGCGGCGTCCTCGACGGGCTGATCTGCTGCGCCGGAGTGGGTGTCACGGCGCCGACCTGCGGCCTGATCCCGGCGGTCAACTACTTCGGCGTCAGCCAATTGCTCGATGGCTTGCAAGGTGCGCTTGCCAAGGGTCAGCAACCGGCGGCACTGGTGATCGGCTCGGTGGCGGCGACTCATTCAGGCGTCGACGGTCAGGCGATGGTTGAAGCGATGATTGCAGGCGATGAAGTCCAGGCGCTGGAACTGGCCAATACCCTCGGTCAGCCTCATGTCGCCTATGCGGCCTCCAAATACGCGATCAGCCGTCATGCTCGTAGCCTGGCCGTAAGCTGGGGCAAGCGGGGCATGCGTTTGAACGTGGTGGCGCCGGGTGCGGTAGAAACCCCGCTGCACCAGGCGTCGCTGGATGATGCGCGCTTTGGCCAGGCAACCCGTGATTTCGTCGCGCCCCTGGGCCGCTCCAGTTGCCCTGATGAGATCGCCGCCGTGGTGGTCTTCCTGCAGTCGCCACAAGCGTCTTTTGTCCACGGCAGCGTGGTTTTCGTCGATGGCGGCATGGACGCCATGGTCCGCGCTCCGCACTTCTGAAAGGAACTTGCATGAACAAGGTGGCATTCATTACCGGCGCCAGCCGTGGTATCGGTCGCGAGGCGGCGCTGGCGTTCGCCCGCGCCGGTTTCGACCTGGCGATCAGCGCCCGTACCCTCAATGAGGGTGAACAACATGAACATGCCCTGCGCGATGCCGCCGGAGCGCCACTGGCTGGCAGCCTCAACGGCACTGCGCAGGCGTTGCGCGATCTTGGTTGCCGGGTGCTTGTCGTGCCCATGGACCTGCTCGACAGCGCTTCGGCCCTGGGCGCCTGCCAGGCGGTGCTGGCCGAGTACGGTCGCATCGACGTACTGATCAACAACGCGATCTACCAGGGCAGCGACCTCAACGCCGGGTTCATGGACTTGCAAGCCCAGACCCTGGAGCGGATGTTCCAGGGCTATATCCTCACCCCATTCCTGTTGACCCAGGCGGTGGCTGAACACATGGTGACGCGCGGTGGCGGGGTGGTGATCAATGTCACCTCCGGCGCCGGCGAAAGCGATCCGCCGGTGGCGGCGGGCAAGGGCGGCTGGGGTTATGCCTACGGCGCGGGCAAGGCGGCGGTGTCGCGACTCTCCGGGGTAATGGCCACGGAATTGGGTGATCTCGGCGTTCGTGCCTACACCCTTAATCCAGGGGTGGTGACGACCGAAGCGCTCAAGGCCACCATCGGTGACAAAGGGTTGATCGCTTTGCGTTCCGGCAGCGCACCGCCCCATGTTCCGGCGGCGGTGATGTTGTGGCTGGCTACTGCAGAGCAGGCACCAGGGTTTCAGCGTCGGACGATTGCTGCGCAGCCGTTTGCGTTGGAGCATGGGATTGTTGCTGATTGGCGTTAGGCCAGTGATCGACTGTTTTTTTTCGTGTACATATCCATTCCTGCGGTAACGGCCACCTAGGGTTTCGCTCTTACAGCGAGTCACTTGGAAAAACGGAACGCCGCCCGGCCCTAAGTAACCAAGGGCTCTTGCCCCTGGCGTTCGGTGCCTCGCTAATGCTCGGCATGCCCTCGCTCCGGTCCTGCTCCGTGGGCCCGCCGCGATGGGCCATCCTTGGCCCAGCGCGGCTAAACCGGCATCCATGCCGGTTTACCCACTGCGCAGAACCTCCACTCGGCCTCTCGATGGGGCAAGAAAATCAAAAGCCAGATCAAGATCAAACGCGAAAGCGAGGCGGCCTTAAAGCCGACCTGATTTCAGGTCTGCCTGCTATCTCATTGTGGGAGCGAGCCTGCTCGCGAAAAATCTCCAGGCAACGCGTTCATCCAGACTGGGCACGTTATCGTTGACGTCCTTCGCGAGCAGGCTCGCTCCCACAGGGGATTAGGGTTACCGCAAAAGTCAGGTCGGCTTTAAGGCCGCCTCGCTTTTGTTTTTGATCTGGGGGCGCCCCGTTAACCACGATGGCCGAACGCAGGCATTGCGCAAAAAGTGGGTAAACCGGCAGGACGCCGGTTTAGCCGCGCTGGGCCAGGGATGGCCCATCGCGGCGACCCACGGAGCAATGCCGGAGTGAGGGCATGCCGAGCCTTAGCGAGGCACCGAGTGGTGGGGCAAGAGCGCTTTGGTTACTTTCGCGCTTTTCGAAAGTGACCCGCTGTAAGAGCGGAACCATAGGTGGCCGTTACCGCAGCAACGGATATGTACACCTGAAAAAAATCGCGTAACACAAAGCCTTACCCCAGCCGCCGCAGACGAGCAAGTGTCATGGCAGTGTCCTCGATCATATCCTCCTGCCCACCAACCATCCCACGACGTCCCATCTCAACAAGAATTTCCCGAGCTGACACGCCGTACTTCTTCTCGGCGCGCTTGGCGAACAGCAGGAACGAGCCATAAACCCCGGCGTAGCCCATGGTCAGTGCATCGCGGTCGCTGCGGATCGGGAAGTCCATGATCGGTACCACCAGGTCTTCAGCCACATCCTGGATGCCGAACACACTGACGCCGGTGTCGATACCCATGCGATCACACACCGCCACCAGCACTTCCATCGGCGTGTTGCCCGCGCCGGCACCGAGTCCTGCGCAGGCGGCGTCGATGCGATTGGCCCCGGCGGCAATCGCAGCAATGGAGTTGGACACACCCATCGACAGATTGTGGTGGCCATGAAAGCCAATTTCGGTCTCAGGCTTGAGGGCCGCGCGCATCGCCGTCACGCGAGCACTGACGTCGTGGGGCAGCAGATAGCCCGCCGAATCGGTCAGGTAGATGCAGTTGGCGCCGTAGCTTTCCATCAGCAAGCCCTGCTTGACCAGGCCTTCAGGGCTGTTCATGTGGGCCATCATCAGGAAACCGACGGTGTCCATGCCCAGGCTGCGGGCGTGCGAGATATGTTGTTCGCTGACATCGGCCTCGGTGCAATGGGTGGCCACGCGAATGGTATTGACCCCCAGTTCATGGGCCATTTTCAGATGATCGACGGTGCCGATGCCAGGCAGCAGCAGGGCTGAGACCTTGGCCTTTTTCATCAATGGGATCACTGCCGACAGATACTCTTCGTCGGTGTGGGCCGGGAAGCCATAGTTCACCGAGCTGCCGCCCAGGCCGTCGCCGTGGGTGACTTCGATCAGCGGCACGCCGGCCGCGTCGAGGCCGCAGGCGATGTCTTTCATCTGTTGCAGGCTGATCTGGTGACGCTTGGGGTGCATGCCGTCGCGCAGGCACATGTCGTGAACGGTGATGCTTTTGCCGCGAAGATCCATGGTCGACTCCTTATGCGTGAGCGGTTTGGGTGAGTACCAGCTCGCCCTTGAGGATTTCCTCGGCGAACATCTCGGCGGTGCGCGCTGCGGCGGCAGTCATGATGTCCAGGTTGCCGGCGTACTTGGGCAGGTAGTCGCCCAGGCCTTCGACTTCCATGAAGATCGACACCCGATTGCCGTCGAACACCGGGCCGTTGACCAGCTTGTAGCCGGGCACGTAGCGCTGCACTTGCTCGATCATGGCCTCGATGGCGGCGGTGATCGCGGGCTGGTCGGGTTCGCTGGCGGTCAGGCAATGCACGGTGTCGCGCATGATCAGCGGCGGCTCGGCGGGGTTGATGATGATGATCGCCTTGCCTTTCTTCGCACCGCCGACCTTTTCCACGGCGCTGGCGGTGGTGCGGGTGAACTCGTCGATGTTTTTGCGGGTGCCGGGGCCGACCGACTTGGACGCGGCGGTGGCAATGATCTCGGCGTATTCCACCGGCTGCACGCTGGACACTGCCGCCACCAGCGGAATGGTGGCCTGACCGCCGCAGGTGACCATGTTGACGTTCATCACACCCAGGCCCAGTTGCGCCTTGAGGTTGACCGGTGGCACGCAATACGGGCCGATGGCCGCCGGAGTCAGGTCGATCATCAACACGCCCAGGGCATTGAGCTTGCGCGAGTTCTGGGCGTGGACGTAGGCCGACGTGGCGTCGAAGGCGATCTGGATCTGGTCTTCGAGGACATGCGGGAGCAATCCGTCCACGCCGTCTGCGGTGGTTTTAAGGCCCAGCTCGCGTGCTCGTGCCAGACCTTCGGAGGTGGCGTCGATGCCCACCATCCACACCGGTTCCAGCACCTCGCTGCGCATCAGTTTGTACAGCAGGTCGGTGCCGATGTTGCCCGGCCCGATCAGCGCGCATTTGATCTTTTTACTCATGGTTTTTTGGCTCCTGAAGAGGGAAGGGCGATTCACGGGACAAAGCGCAGGCTGGCTTCGCCCAGGCCGGTCATGGACAGGCTGATGTGGTCACCGGCGATCACCGGCACCAGCGGCGCCAGGGCACCGGAAAGAATGATTTCGCCACGGCGGAACGGGATGCCCAGCTCGCCCAGGGTATTGGCCAGCCAGGCCACTGCCGCGCAAGGATGGCCTTGCACCGCCGAGCCCAGGCCCGAGCCTGCCGGTTGGCCGTTTTTGCTCATTTGCATGTGCACCGCGGCCAGGTCCAGCGAGCGCGGGTCGATGCGCTGGGAGCCGAGGGCGAACACACCGCACGAGGCGTTGTCGGCCACGGTGTCCTGGATGCGGATCTGCCAGTCGTCGATACGCGAGTCGACGATCTCGAAGCACGGCACCACCCATTGGCTGGCGGCCAGCACGTCCTCGGCACGGATGCCCGGGCCTTGCAAATCTTCGCCGAGAATAAAGGCGATTTCGCCTTCGGCCCGGGGCTGTATCAGGTTGTAGCGGGCCAGGCTGACGTCACTGCCATCCTCGACCTGCATGGCATTGGTGAGGAAGCCGAAATCCGGTTGGTGGACATCGAGCATTTCCTGCACGGCGCGGCTGGTGACCCCGATTTTCTTGCCGATCACGTGCTCGCCGAGGGCTTCACGGCGCTGCAGGAACTGCAGGGAAATCCCGTAGGCCTGCTCCAGGGTGATCTGCGGATAGCGGCGGGTCAGGGGGGGCAGCGTCTGCCTGCTGCGCAGGGCGTTGAACAGCTCGTCACCGAGCGCGTTGATCAAATGGGCGTCCATGGCGAGGGCTCCAGAGGGGTGGAAGAAAAAAGGCCCGCCCCAACGTCATCAGGGGCGAACCCAAAGGAGTGGGTCAGCCGGGCCAGACCGACGAGTCGGCACCGCCATCGACATCAATGATCTTGCCGGTCACCCAGGCCGATGCGGGGCTGGCCAGGTACAGCGCGGCGGCGGCGATGTCTTGCGGGGTGCCCAGGCATTTGAGCGGGGTGTTGTTTTCCATGACCTGGCGCATGGCGGCAGGCATCACGCCGTTAAGTGCTTCGGTCAGGGTGGGGCCGGGGGCGACGGCGTTGACTCGGATTTGCGGCGCGAAGTCCTGGGCGAGCAGGCGGGTCAGATGGCTGAGGGCCGCCTTGGCCGTACCGTAGGCGCTGAAATGGCGCTGGGCATAACGCGCCGCCACTGAGCTGATATTGATGATGTTGCCGCCGCCGGCCTCGCGCATCAGCGGTACGCACAACTGGCAGAAGGCGTAGGTGGTGGCGACGTTGAAGTTCAGCACCTGGGCGAACTGCTCGGGTGTCATGCTCAGCGGGTCATTGGGCCCGCCACCGCCGACGTTGTTCACCAGATGAGTGATCCGGCCCATGTGCTCGACGCTGTGGCGCACCAGTGCCTGGCGTTGCTCGGCATCGTTGACGTCGCAGGCGAAGGCCAGGGCGCGCCGACCGAGGGCGCGAACTTCCTCGGCCACGGCCTGCACTTCGTCCAGCGAACGTGCCGAGCACACCACATCGGCGCCGGCTTCGGCATACGCCAGGGCAATCGCCCGACCGATACCGCGGCCGCTGCCAGTGACGATGGCGACGCTGCCGTCCATTTGGAAACGCTGCAAAATACTCATGGCCCTTGCTCCGTGGGGTCGATTTTGGATGGGTTTACTATCGCTGCGGTGATCGGGTTGGGCATCGTCTCAACGGACTAGCGGGGGGCTGGATGAGGTGGGTTCGTGTACATATCCGTTTCTTCGGTAACGGCCACCCATGGTTTCGCTCTTACTGTAGGAGCGAGCATGCTCGCGATGGAGGTCAACGATGACGCGGGAAGCCTGACTCCCCGCGGTGCTCTCAGGTTTTTCGTCGGAACGCCGCCCGGAGCATGCTCGCTCCTACGGGGCCCGCCGCGATGGGCCATCCCTGGCCCAGCGCGGCTAAACGGCATCCATGCCGGTTTACCCACTGCGCAGAACCTCCACTCGGCCTCTCGATGGGGCAAGAAAATCAAAAGCCAAAGCAAGGCGAGGCGGCCTTAAAGTCGACCTGATCGGGAGCCGTACGCGTTCTCCCTGTGTGATCGTTCCCACGCTCTGCGTGGGAATGCCGCCAGGGACGCTCCGCGTTCCGATGACGACGCATGACGTGAGCCGTGCGCAACGGTGACGCGGAGCGTGGGAACGATCAGGTCGGGGGTTACCGGAAAAGTCAGGTCGGCTTTAAGGCCGCCTCGCTTTTGTTTTTGATCTGGGTCGCCCCGTTAAACCACGCTGGCCGAACGCAGGTATTGCGCAGTGGGTAAACCGGCAGGACGCCGGTTTAGCCGCGCTGGGCCATGGATGGCCCATCGCGGCGACCCACGGAGCAATGCCTTCGTTCTGGCATGCCGAGCCTTAGCGAGGCACCGAGTGGTGGGGCAAGAGCGCTTTGGTTACTTTCGCGCTTTTCGAAAGTGACTCGCCGTAAGGGCGAAACCATAAGTAGCCGTTACCGCAGCAACGGATATGTACCCCGTAAATATCCCAGTAGGCTATCAGCCCACGCACCCCTAGTCCGCTTTGACGATGAATGATTCCCCGCTCAATCCGATGATCCATCACAACTGGCGCAGTGGCGCAGTGAGATCGGGAGAATTGAGTGATGCACAGCATGCGAGAAAAGACCCAGGACGAACGTGATCTGCTTGAACGGGCACGCAGCCTGGTGCCGGCACTCAAGGCACGCACGGCGCAGGCCGACAAGGACTTGAAGGTGCCGGTGGAGAGCGTCGTCGAGTTGCAGTCCGCCGGCCTGCTGCGGGCCTTGCAGCCAAAGGCGTTCGGCGGTTATGAAGTGGACCCGCGCACCTTCTTCGAAATCCAGACCATCCTCGCCGAAGGGTGCATGTCCACAGCCTGGATCTACGGTGTGATGGGCGTTCACCCCTGGCAGCTGGCGCGTTACCCGATCGAGGCGCAGCGCGAAGTCTGGGCCGATGACCACAGCGCGCTGATTTGCTCGACCTATATGCCGGCGGCCAAGGTCACGGTGGTCGAGGGCGGTTACCGCATCAGCGGGCGCTGGGGTTTCTCCAGCGGCAGCGAACACTGCCAGTGGGTGTTCCTGGGCGGCATCCTGCCACCCGATGGCGAGATGGCCGCCGAGCACGGTACCTTCCTGCTGCCGCGTCACGACTATCAGATCGAACACAACTGGGACGTGATGGGCCTGCGCGGCACCGGCAGCCATGACATCGTGGTCGAAGATGTATTCGTCCCGGCCCATCGTGTGCAACGCACCAACAATTGGACCCTCGAAGCGACACCCGGGCGCCTGGTCAACACCAACCCGATCTACGCGATCCCGTTCGCCCAGGTGTTCTCCCGCGCCGTCTCGACCTCGGCCATCGGCGCCCTGCAGGGCGCGATCAACGAGTTCCGCGACAATGCCGCCAAGCACATCGGCAAGCACGGCGCCCGTACCGCTGAGGACCCGGTGGCACAGACCGCCGTGGCCGAAGCGATGGTCACCGTCGATAGCCTGCGCCTGGTGCTGGAGCGCAACTACGAGCACCTGATGACCCTGGCCCGTGCCGGCGAATACCCGGACACCGAGACCCGTCTGTTGTATCGCTACCAGTCGGCCTATGTGACCAACATCTGCGCCGAACGCGCCAACGATCTGCTGCGCAGCATGGCCGCTTCGGGTCTGTACAACACCAACCCGGTGGCACGACTGTTCCGCGACCTGCACCAGGCGCGCGGACACATCGCCAACAACTACATGGCCTACGGGCGCAGCTACGGCGCGGTGATGCTCGGCCTGCCCAACCCGGACCCTTACGTCTGAGGCGACGGAGCCTGTTTCGCCCCCTTGGGTTTCCACCTGTCCGTGATCCACGGCCAGGTGGTCATGAGTACCTGACCTATGAACAATTATCTTGCCCTGCGCGTGGCGCGCGTGATCGAGGAAACCGCCGATGCGCGATCCCTGGTGTTCGACGTGCCCGAGCATCTAAGCGAACGTTTTCGCTATCAACCCGGCCAATTCCTGACCTTGCGCGTCCCTTTCGAGGACGGTTGGCTGCCCCGATGTTACTCATTGTCCAGCACGCCGTTGCTGGATGAGCCATTGCGAGTAACGGTCAAGCGCGTGCACGAGGGACGCGCGTCGAACTGGTTGTGCGGCGAGTTGCAGGCCGGGCAGAACCTTGAGGTGCTGCCACCGGCCGGGGTGTTCGTGCCACGCAGCCTTGACGGTGACTTGCTGCTGTTCGGTGGCGGCAGCGGCGTGACCCCGGTGCTGTCGATCCTGCGTTCGGCGTTGCTCGCCGGAACCGGCCGGGTCCTGCTGATCTATGCCAACCGCGATGAGTCCTCGGTGATTTTCAAGGACGAACTCAGAAGCCTGGCCAGCGCTCATCCGCAGCGCCTGCAAATCGTCCATTGGCTCGATTCGGTGCAGGGCATCCCGAGCGTCGGGCAACTGGCCGAGCTGGCGCGGTCGTTTATCGACGCCCAGGCGTTCATTTGTGGTCCGGGCCCGTTCATGGACGCGGCGGTCAGTGCGCTAAAAACCCTCGGCATGCCGGATCGCCGGGTGCACGTCGAACGCTTCGTCTCGCTGCCCGGCGAAGGTGAATTGCCGCAGGTGACCAGCAGCGAGGCGGCCGTGGCCGCGCAGTTGGCGGTGCGCCTGGATGGCGAGGATCACCAGCTGGCCTGTGACAGCGGCGAAACCGTGTTGGCTGCCATGGAGCGCGCCGGCCTGAACCCACCCAGCGCCTGTCGTGTCGGTGGCTGCGCCTCGTGCATGTGCACCCTGGAAAGCGGCGAGGTCGAACTGCTGCACAACGATGCACTGGACGCGGGCGATCTGGCCGAAGGCTGGATCCTTGCCTGCCAGGCGGTGCCCACCAGCGCACAACTGCGTATCCGCTTTCCCGATTGATGCCCTCCATGATGCCAAGCACGAGCCCACGATGAATCAGAGCCTGAACCTTGCCGCGCCCCTGAGCGCTGCCCCTGCCACCCTTGCCCAGTTGGTCTTCAGCAGTGCGGAACGTTTTGCCGGGCGCACGGCCATTGAAGAACACGGCCAATGCATCGACTACGCCGATCTGCCCGATCGCGTCATGGGCTTCGCCCGGGGCTTGATGGCCCTGGGTATCCAGGCCGGTGACCGGGTTGGCGTCTGGGCACCAAACAGTGGCGACTGGATCCTCGCGGCGCTGGGCATTCAGTGCGCCGGGGCGGTGCTGGTGCCGATCAACACGCGCATGAAGGGCCTTGAGGCCGCGGATGTGCTGGAGCGCAGCGGTTGCCGGGTGTTGTTTGTCCAGCAGCGTTTTCTCGACGTCGACTACCCGGCGCTGCTCGCACCTCGTCGGCCGGCCAGCCTCGAACACCTGGTGATCATCGATGGCGACACGCCGGAGCAGCCTTCGGACCTGACGCTTGCACAGTTCCTGCAGGGTGCCGCGACTATCGATGCCGGCAGCGCCAAGCGCCGTGCAATGGCGGTCGGCCCCGAGGCCATGTGCGACCTGTTGTTCACCTCCGGCACCACCGGCAAACCCAAGGGCGTCATGAGTGGCCATGGCCAGAACCTGCGGGCCTTCACCGAATACGTCAGGGTCCTCGGCCTGGTACCAGAGGACCGCTACCTGATCGTCAATCCGTTCTTTCATGCCTTTGGCTACAAGGCCGGTTGGCTAACCTGCCTGATCGGCGGGGCGACCATCCTGCCCCATGCGGTGTTCGATGCCGAACAAGTGTTCCAGCGCATCGCCCGTGAGCGCATCAGCGTCCTGCCCGGTGCGCCGACCCTGTATCTCTCGCTGCTGGCCCATCCGCAACTCAAGCAGACCGACCTGTCGAGCCTGCGAATCGCGGTGACCGGCTCGGCGAGCATCCCGCCGAGCCTGATCGAGCGCATGCGCAATGAGCTGGGATTCGCCGTGGTGACCACCGCCTACGGCCTGACCGAGTGTGGCGGACTGGCGACCATCTGCGATCCACAAGATTCGGCGCAGGTGATTGCCGGCACCAGCGGCCGGCCGATCGCCGGCACCGAAGTGAGCATCCGCGACCCGCACAACCAGGCGCTGGAGGCCGGTCAAACCGGTGAGATCTGCCTGCGTGGTTTTCACATCATGCAGGGCTATTTCCAGAACCCTGAAGCGACCCGCGAAGCCATCGACGCCGAAGGTTGGCTGCACACCGGCGATGTCGGGCGCCTGGACGGGGCGGGCAACCTGATCATCACCGATCGCTTGAAGGACATGTTCATCGTCGGCGGTTTCAACTGCTACCCGGCGGAAATCGAGGCAGCGCTGATCAGGCACCCGGCCATTGCCCAGGTGGCGGTGATCGGTGTCGCCGATGAACGCATGGGCGAAGTCGGGTGTGCCTGTGTGGTGCTGCGTGAAGGACGAGAGCTCGACGAGGCGCAATTGATCGCCTGGAGCCGGGAGCAGATGGCCAATTACAAGGTTCCGCGCCAGGTGCGCTTCCTCAATGCCTTGCCATTGAACCCGTCGAGCAAGGTGGCGAAGAACGAACTGCGCGCGCTGGTGGCCAATAGCGCCCAGGCATGAGGCGCACTCATCTCACCAAACGGACGATGTGCGTGGCATCGGCTTTTTTCATGCTGTAGCGACACCAGAAAAAACAACAACAAAAGGAGAGGAGCATGTTCACGGGAAACACTGTCGCGCGCCATTCGGGAGAGTTGAGCGTTGGCCGCTGTCTGTTGGCAACGGCCATCACCATCGCCAGTGCCACGGCCAGCGCCGCACCGAGCATTGAGCTGGGGGAAAATACCACCCTGGATTCGTCGCTGACGGTCAACTACACCGCCTCCATGCGTACCGCCAAGCAGGCGAGTCAGTACCTCAACGATCCGAACAACGACGACGGCACGCGCAACTTCAAGCGCGGCTCGTTGATCAATAACCGCCTGAGCCTGTTCGGCGAACTGCAGCTCAAGCACGACAACCTTGGAGCGGTGCTGCGTGGCAGCCAGTTCTATGACGATGTCTATAACCAGAAAAATGCCAACGATTCGCCGCAGACGGTGAACAAGACCGGGCACAACGATGGTTTCAGCGACGAAACCCGCAGGCTTAGTGGCAGCATGGCGCGCCTGCTCGATGCGTATGTGTATGGCAACTTCGAGCTCGGCGAGACCCAGTACCTGTCGCTCAAGGCCGGGCGGCATCTGGTGGCCTGGGGCGAGAGCCTGTTCTGGCCCAACATCAGCCAGGGCCAGGCCCCGGTAGATGCGACCAAGTTCAACGTGCCGGGTACCGAGGCCAAGGACTCGTACTTGCCGGTAGGGCAGGTGTCCGGGTCGTGGTCGCTGAACGAAGACCTCGCGCTGGTGGGCTACTACCAGTACGAGTGGGAAAAGACCCAGCTCAATCCCGTGGGCGACTACTTCGGCAGCGACACCTTCGGTCCCGGTGCCGAGTTCTATCGCCTGGGCAGCGGGGTGGTCAACAGCCTGCCCAACGGCCTGGCGGTCGGTTATGCCGGTGAAAAAGACGCCAGCGACAGCGGCCAATGGGGCCTGGGCGTGCGCTACCGGATCACCGAGAACACCGAAGTGGGGTTGTTCCATTACCGCTATAACGAGCGCATCGGCTCGATGTTCTTCGACTTCACCGGCACCACCCAATACTCTTCGCTCAAGGGCATCGGGCATGACGGCACCGCGCCGTCCTATCGCCTGGGCTACTTCGAAGACGTCAAGCTGACAGGTGTCAGTTTCAGCTCCAAGGTCGGCGATTCGGTGCAGTACGCCGGTGACTTGAGCTACCGCGATGGCGCCTCGGTCTACCTCAACAACGGCGCGCCGACCACCGGGCAGATCTGGCAGGGCAACCTCAACGCCATGTACATCCTGGGGCCAAGCCTGCTCGCCCAGCAGACCACCTTCATGGGTGAGGTGGTGCATCAACACATCGACGGGGTCGACAGCCTGACGATCACCGGTGGCGGGGCCGGCGTGGACGGCACCTTCGACCAGTTCGAATCGAAGACCCAGACCCGTGGCTCGACCCTGTTCGGCGTCGGCGCCTACATGGATTACCCGTCCATCGCCACCGGCCTGGACCTGAGCACCAAAGTGGTATGGACGCAGAACGTCGACGGCAGCGCCTATCAGGGCCTGGGCCGCGACGAGAAGCGCCTGACCGTGGGTGGCGACTTCAAGTACCTGGGCAACTTCCAGATCGGCATGACCTATGTCGCGTACCTGAGTTCGCCGGACGTTGCCCAGGGCCGACTGCTGGCTGACCGCGACTACCTGTCGCTCAACGCCAAGTACACCTTCTGATGATCATGGCTGCGTCGCGCGTCTGGCGACGCAGTCCCTCGTTTTTAGCCCGATAAAAATAAAGAGAGGCCTGTCATGAATCCTCGTCCGACCCCATCACCGTTCAGCCCGATCACCATTGGCCCACTGACCCTGAAGAACCGCTTTATCAAGTCCGCCACCAACGAGGGCATGAGTGCCCAGAGCGTGCCGTCCAAGCAACTGGTCAAGCTGCACTCGGCCCTGGCCGCTGGCGGCATCGCCTTGACTACCGTGGCCTACTGCGCGGTGAGCAGCGATGGTCGTACCTTGCCCAACCAATTGACCCTGACCCAATCCAGCCTGCCGCACTTCAAGGCCCTGACCGAGGGTGTGCACCAGGCCGGTGGCCTGGCCAGCGCGCAGATCACCCATGGCGGTTGCTTTACCTTTATCCGCGAGCGCTCGACCAAGCGTCCGCTGTCGGCCAGCGGCGGTTTCAACAAGATAGGCCTGATGAGTGGCATGTTCCTCAAGCAGGCGATGAACGAATCCGACATGCAGCAAGTGGTGCGCGACTTCGCGCAAGGCGCACGCCTGGCACGCCAGGCGGGATTCGATGCCGTGGAAATCCACATGGGCCACGGCTACCTGCTGAGCCAGTTCATTTCGCCGATGTACAACAAGCGCCGGGACCAGTACGGCGGCAGCCTGGAAAACCGCCTGCGCTTTCCGCGCCGGGTGCTGCGAGCGGTGCTGGATGCGGTCGGCCACGACATGGCGGTGATCTGCAAATACAGCGTCACGGAAGGCGTGCGCGCCGGTAACAGCGACGAAGACGGGGCGAAGATTGCCCGCATGCTGGAAGAAGAGGGCGCGCACTTGCTGGTGCTCAGCGCGGGTATGAATGCCGAGTCGATCACCACCATGTTCGGCTCCTCGTTCCCCAAGGAAAACCGCGTGCAGCAGAAAAACAAGATCATTGCCCTGGCGATGGCCATCCAGCGGCGCAAGGAGCCGACGGTGGAGTTCCGTGAACTCTATTTGCTCGAGCATGCGCGCAAGGTGCGTGCGGCGGTGAAAATGCCGTTGGCTTATCTGGGCGGTGCCAAGAGCCTGGCGAGCATCGAAAAAATCATGGCCGAGGGCTTTGACCTGGTCGCCATGGGCCGGGTGTTGCTGGCCGAAAATGACTACATCAACAAACTCGAAAGTGGCGCCAGCCGCGACTCGATCTGCACCGCCTGCAACCGCTGCGTGGCGATGATGTACACCCCGGGTGGCACGTCTTGCGTACTCGGCCAGCCCGGTGACGCGATATTGAACAGCCAGAAGGCGGCAGATCGCTAACAACCCAGGCAACCAATACACCACAAACCCTGTGGGATCGCCGCACCGCCGCTCCCACAGGTTTTGTGGTGTTTGTCGATCAGCCGTTCTGCAGGAAATCGATGCAGCTGCGGTTGAACAGTTCGCGGTGTTCCACCTGGACCCAATGCCCGCAGCGGTTGAGCACAATGAAGCGGGCGTTCGGCGCGCCGTCGATGATGCGTTGGGCGCCACTGACCGGGTTGAAGTGATCGTTGGTGCCCCAGAAGCCCAGGATCGGACACTGAATGTCACCCAACTGCGCTTCCATGTTCGGCACCATCATCGTACTGAACAGGTTCTTCGGCTGGGTCACCGCCACCGCCACGCGTTCCTGCAGCAGGCTTTCCGGCAGGATCGAGTCATCGAACAGCTGCAGGCGCATCATGCTGCGCATCTCCTCCATGCCGATGGGGCCGGCGCTGAACAGGCTGACCATGCGCACGATACCTTCCATCTTGAAGTAGGTTTCCCGCTCTTCGACACCACCGGGTGCCAGCAGAATCAGGCTCTGAACCAGTTGCGGCAGGCGCAGGGCCAGACCCAGGGCGATCGCGCCACCCAGCGAATTACCCAGCAGCGTGCAACGTCGCACACCGACCGACTCCAGGAAAGCCGCCACGCAATCGACGAAGAACTCCAGGTTGTACTGCACGTCCTCGGGTTTGTCCGAACGACCGAAACCGGGCAGGTCGAGCACCAGGTTGCGATAGCCCGCGGCGACGAATTGCGGGTAGTTGCCCTTGAAGTTGCTGAAGCCACTGGCACCCGGCCCGCTGCCGTGCAGCCACAGCACCACGGGGCCTGCGCCCTCATCCAGATAGTGCAGGCGCAGGCCGTTGGGCAGGGTCGCGTAATGGCCGACGGGCAGGGGCAGGTCTACGGGTTGGTTCATGGGGTTCTCCATTGTCTGCGGATTCATGAGGCACAACCGCGCCAGGCGCTGCAGCGGATCGAAGGGGAAACAGCGCCTGGCGAGATGCGCGCCTTGCGAATGCTGGGCGTAGACGGGGGTGTTCACATCGTCCGTTCAGACCACGTGGCGCTAGTCCCATCGGACGATGTGTGCCCGGGGCCTTGCCGCTAATCATGCAAGTGACGGCTCCATTACAGCGGGCCGCAGCGTATTCGCACACTTGGAGATTGCTATGAAGTTACTCGATAAAGTGGCCTTCGTGACCGGCGCCGCGCAGGGCATGGGCCAGGCCATCGTGCGCGGTTTTGTCGCCGAAGGCGCCAAGGTGGTGGCCGTCGACCTGAACCAGGCTGCCCTGGCCGAGAGCCTGGCAGATCTGGGAGGCAGCGTACTGGCGTTGTCTTGCAACGTCGGTGACGGCGCCTCCGTGGCCGACGCCATGGGCCAGGCCGAACAGCACTTCGGCGGTCTCGACATCCTGGTCAACAACGCGGGCGTGGGCGCGCTGGACAGCTTCCTCGAAACGCCGGACGAAAGTTGGGCGCGGGTGATCGGCGTGAACCTGGGCGGCACCTTCCTGTGCTGCCGCGAGGGCGCCAAGCTGATGGTCAAGGGCGGCCGCAAGGGCGCAATCATCAACCTCTCCAGCACCGCCGCACTGACCGGTGACGGCCCAAGCCATTACTGCGCTTCGAAAGCCGGGGTGATGGGCCTGACCCGTTCGATCGCCCGTGAGTTGGCTGCCAGTGGCATACGCGTCAACACCCTGGTGCCTGGGCCGACCAACACACCGATGATGGCCGGCATCCCTGACGACTACATGCAGGCGCTGCTGAAAAACGTGCCCCTGGGCCGTATGTGCGAGACCGACGAGATTGCCCGGGTCGCGGTGTTCCTGGCCAGCGAAGATGCCAGTTTCATGACCGGGCAGAACATCGCCGTCAACGGCGGCATGGCCTTTATCTGATCAGGGAGTCACCCATGAGCAAGCGTCTACAAGGAAAAATCGCCTTCGTCACCGGTGCCGGTTCCGGCATCGGCGAAGCCACCGCATTGCGGTTCGCCGAAGAGGGCGCCACGGTGGTGCTGTGCGGGCGTCGCATCGAGCCCCTGCAGGGCGTGCAGGAAAAGATCCATGCCCAGGGTGGGCAGGCCGAGATCGCCGTCGCCGATGTCAGCGATGAACAGGCCTACGTCGGTGCGCTGCAAGCCACCGCGCAACGTCACGGGCGCCTGGACATCCTGGTCAACAACGCGATGGCCTACACCTGGGGCGGCATCGACACCATGACCACGGCCGACTGGCACGCCAATTTCGCCACCACCGTGGACGGCACCTTCTGGGGCACTCGCACCGCGATGCAATTGATGAAAGTGCAGGGCGGCGGTTCGATCGTCAACATTGCTTCGATCTGCGGCCTGTTCGGTACGGCGTGGATGGCCGGTTACTCGGCGGCCAAGGCAGCGGTGATCAACTTCAGCCGCGCGGCGGCCAGTGAAGGTGCACCGCACAACGTCCGCTGCAACGTGATCATTCCTGGCGTGGTCGACACCCCGGCCACGGCCGGCATGTTGGCCGATGCCAAGACCCGCAGCAACACGGAAAAAGTCATCCCGATGAAACGGGTCGGCCTGCCGGTGGAGTTGGCCAACGCCATTGTGTTCCTGGCCAGCGACGAGGCGTCGTATGTCACCGGCGCGAGCCTGGCGGTGGACGGCGGACGCGGTTCGGACCTGTACACGGTGCTCGACTGATGAACCAGGACAACGACAGCTTGCTTGAGCGCATCGACCGCCTGGAGTCGCTGGACGCGATCCGCCAACTGGCCGGCAAGTACGCCCTGGCCCTGGACATGCGCGACATGGACGCCATGGCCAACTGCTTCGCCCCGGACGTGCGGGTGGGCCGCGACAAGAGCGGCCGCGCGCACCTCAAGGCGTGGCTGGACGAAACCATGCGCAAGCAGTTCCACGGCACCTCCCACCACTTGGGGCAACACATCATCGAGTTCAGCGATGCCGATCACGCCACGGGCGTGGTCTATTCGAAGAACGAACATGAGACCGGTCCCGAGTGGGTGGTCATGCAAATGCTGTACTGGGACGACTACGAGCGGATCGACGGGCGCTGGTGCTTCCGTCGCCGCTTGCCGTGCTACTGGTACGCTAGCGACCTGAACAAACCGCCAATCGGCGGCCTGAAAATGCGCTGGCCAGGGCGGGAGCCTTACGCCGGTACCTTCCACGAGCTGTTTCCGTCCTGGGATGCCTTCTGGGCGCAACGCCCGGACAAGGATGCCTTGCCGCAGATCGCCGAACCTGCACCGTTGGAGGGTTTCCTCGCCAATCTGCGTCGGGGGGCGGGTGATCCGAAGATTCGGGTGCGTTGAAAACCGTGGGATCTTTGAGGTGGTGAATCGCCGGCCGCTTGCTCCTGCTGGGTAGCTCTGGCTGCCTGTTTGGTCTGGATTGGGTGTGTATCCGTTGCTGCGGTAACGGCCACCTAGGTTCTGCACTGTAGGAGCGAGCATGCTCGCGATGAACCTGAGAGCGCCGAGGGGTGTCAGGTGCCCAGCGTCATCGTTGACGACCATCGCGAGCATGCTCGCTCCTACAATGGCCCAGCGTGGCTAAACCGGCATCCATGACGGTTTAGCCACTGCGCAGAACCTCCACTCGGCCTCTCGAGGGGGCAAGAAAATCAAAAGCAACAGCCAAAGCAAGGCGGCCTGACAGCCGACCTGTTTGTCGAAGCGTGCGCTTGTGAACGTTCCCACGCGCAGCAAAGGAATGCCGCCAGGGACGCTCCGCGTTCCGCTGACGACGCATGACGTGAGCCGTGCGCAATGGTGACGCGGAGCGTCACAGGATGCATTCCCACGCAGAGCGTCACTAGTGTCCGGTAAACATGTTTCATAGCTGAAGGCTGCCTTGGGCAGCCTTCAGCTTTTCTCGCTCCTGCCTTCGTCGATCCCTCAGTTCTGGAGTAGCGGGCCGTTCGTGCAGGACGTGAGATATGCGAACCGTCAGCTCGAACAACGAACCGGTAAATCCTGAACGACGATGGAAAAGGTGCAGTAACAAGTAGCTGATCAAGGCACTGTAAATCTGCAGGCGCACGGCGTTTTCAGAGAAGGCATAGAAGCGTTTGAGTTTCAGATGTTGCTTGATCCACTTGAAAAACAGCTCGATCTTCCAGCGATCTTTGTACAAGCCCGCGACTTCTTCAGCTGTTCTTGCGAAGTCGTTGGTCACTAGGATTAATGGCGTGGCATGTCCCTCGCGCTCAACCACCACGCGTCTTACCGGCGTTTCTCGGTAGTCATTCAGACGCTTACCGCCCAGATGCTTTTTGCCGAACAGAATGACTTCATCGGTCATGACCGGGCTTTGCTCGGCTACGGTCGAGTGCTTGTGCAGCACTTTGATATTGGCGTTTTTCTTCAGGCGGGTGACGAAAAAAGCGCCTTTGGTCTGCAACTGGTGCCACCAGTTGTAATCGCAATAGCCCTTGTCAAAGACATACGTCATGCCGGCCTGAATCGGCATTTCCAGTGCATCGCTCAGGTCGTTGACGTTGGCAGGAGTGATGTTGACGTACACCGGGGCCAACTGTGCCAAATCTAGCCCGACATGTACTTTCAAGCCCTGCGTAATGCGGGTTTTCGTGGCGGCTGTCCAGCCATCGAAGTGAGGTCCGCGCAAAGTGATCGACGTGGAATCAAGCAGGCTAACCATGGCACCGACTTCTTTGCGCTGCTGGCGGCTGATGCCGCGCAACAGCAACTCGCAAAGGTCCTGGAATGGCCGGTAGTCACGCTTGTTCAAGGCATCCGACAGGGTCGAGCGGGCGACGGGACCCGCTTTAAGATGGTAGCTATGCGGGCTTAGAGTTTCGGAGAAAGTCGCCAAGGACCGCAGGCTTAAGGCTTGGGTTACATGACCGCTGACCAGTGTCACCAGCAATTGCCAGGACGTGCAGCGTTTGACGTAGCGATCAGCCTGGTGCCTTTCGGTGGATTGCCGAAAGAACTGGCGCGGGATCGCACTGAGCAGGTGGGCTAAACGGGTGCTGGTAAACATGAGCCAAAATCGAGTCTGAAAAATCCGATTATGACTGACGGCCGCCAACAGCAAGGGGGAGCAAGCTCCCCCTTCGGTTTTTACCGGACACTAGTGACGCAGAGCGTGGGAACGATCAGGTCGGGGGTAACCGGAAAAGTCAGGTCGGCTTTAAGGCCGCCTCGCTTTTGTTTTTGATCTGGGGTGCCCCGTTAACCACGCTGGCCGAACGCAGGCATTGCGCAGTGGGTAAACCGGCAGGACGCCGGTTTAGCCGCGCTGGGCCAGGGACGGCCCATCGCGGCGACCCACGGAGCAATGCCGGAGAGAGGGCATGCCGAGCCCTTGCGAGGCACCGAGTGGTGGGGCAAAGCCTTTTGGTTCCTTTTTGGCGTTTGAAAAAGGGACTCGCCGTAAGGGCGAAACCATAGGCGGCCGTTACCGCAGCAATGGATATGCACACCACCCTAAAAATCCCAGTCGCCAGACACAAAGCCTTCGCGACCAAGCCCGCTCCCACGAAGAGCCCAAGACCCACCCGTGCTTAGTCTCAACGGACGATGAAGCCACGCGCACTGCTTTGCACAATGCTCACCACGAAACCCTTTCAGCCAACGAGGACCCAGGCATGATCGACATTCGCGGTTTGAGCTATTTCGTCTCGCAGATCGAAAACCTCAGTCATTGGCAGCGTTACGCCGAAGACGTGCTGGGCATGCAAGTGAACCCGGCGCCGGGCGGTGGCCTGTACGTGAAAATGGACGAGCGTCCGTTTCGCATGCTGATCGTCGAAGGCGCTGAAGCGCGTTATTTGGCCTCTGGCTGGGAGTTGGCCAACGAGACGGCATTCAAGGCCGCCCTCGAGCATCTAAGTGCAGCCGGTATCGAATGGCAGCCAGGCTCCGCCGCCGAGATCGAACAGCGCGGCGTACAGGCGCTGGTCAAGCTCACCGACCCGTCGGGCAACTGCCATGAACTGAGTTGGGGCCATCGCTCAGATTGCCTGCCATTTGTCTCGCCCCAGGGTGTGCCGCGTTTCGTCACTGGTGACATGGGCCTGGGTCACACGGTGCTGCCGGCGCCGAACTTCGACGCCACCCTGGCGTTCGCCAAGGATGTGCTGGGCTTCGAACTGTCGGACATTTTCAACTTCCGTCCAGACCCGTCCGTGGCGCCGATCCGCATTCACTTCCTGCATTGCCAGAACGCTCGCCACCACAGCCTGGCACTGGCCGAGTACCCGGTGCCGTCAGGTTGCGTGCACGTGATGGTCGAGGTCGATTCGATGACCGAAGTCGGCCGTGCCCACGACCGTCTGCGCGCCCATGAGGTAGCCCTGTCGGCCACCCTCGGCCAGCACCTCAATGACCGCATGACCAGTTTCTACATGAAGACACCGTCCGGCTTCGACCTGGAGTACGGCTTTGGCGGGTTGCAAGTCGACTGGGCCGAGCACTCAGCGTTCGAGTTCACCCGCGTGAGCATTTGGGGGCACGACTTTTCGGTCGGCCAACGTTAAGGAATTGTCATGATGAACAAACAACTGACAGCGGCCGATGCGGTCGCTCAATTGCGCGATGGCATGACCATCGGTTTCGGCGGCTGGGGCCCGCGGCGCAAGCCGATGGCCATCGTGCGCGAGATCCTGCGCTCAGACGTCAAGGACCTGACCGTGGTCGCCTACGGCGGTCCGGAAGTGGGCATGCTGTGCGCTGCCGGCAAGGTCAAGAAGCTGGTGTTCGGTTTCGCCACCCTCGATGCCATTCCGCTGGAACCCTACTATCGCAAGGCCCGCGAAGCCGGTGAGTTGGAGTTGATGGAACTGGACGAAGGCATGTTCCAGTGGGGCCTGCGTGCCGCTGGCATGCGTCTGCCGTTCCTGCCGACTCGTTGTGGCCTGGCCACCGATGTGACGCGCCTGAACCCGCAGCTCAAGACCATCCAGTCGCCCTATGCCGATGGCGAGGTGCTGCTGGCGATGCCGGCGCTCAACCTCGACGTGGCATTCCTGCACGTCAACGTCGCCGATCGCCTGGGCAACTGCCTGGTGACCGGGCCGGACCCGTATTTCGATCACCTGTTTGCCCGCGCCGCCAAGCAGTGCTTTGTCTCGTGCGAGCGCCTGGAAGATCGCCTGGCGCTGAGCGCCGAGCAAGCCCGCTTCAATACTTTCGAGCGCTATCTGGTGAGCGGCGTGGTGCATGCGCCCCTGGGTGCGCACCCGACACTCTGCGCCCCCGACTACGGCTGGGACATGAAGCATCTCAAGGGTTACGTCGCCAGCAGCCAGGCGGAGAACGGCTGGCAGGACTATGTGCAGACCTACATCGCCGGTGGCGAGCAGGCCTATCAGGCACAGAACGGCGGTGCCGACTCCATGGGCGCCTTGCCCCTTCCCGTGTTCTGAGGAATATCGACCATGTCTGCAACCTGTGATTTCACCCTGGCTGAACTGATGATCGTCGCTGCCAGCGAAGCGTGGCGCGGCAATGGCGAGGTGATTGCCTCGGGCCTGGGCGTGATCCCGCGCCTGGGCGCCAGCCTGGCCAAACTGACCCACAGCCCGGAACTGTTGATGACCGACAGCGAGGCGTTCCTGGTCGAAGAGCCGATCCCGCTGGGCCCGCGTGGCGACTACGTACCGCGTTATTCGGGCTACATGTCGTTCGAGCGAGTGTTCGAATGCGTGTGGGGCGGACGCCGCCACGCGATGATCGGGCCAACCCAGATCGACCGCTGGGGCCAGACCAACCTGTCCTGCGTCGGCGATTATCAAAAGCCCAAAACGGCGATCCTCGGCGTGCGCGGCCTGCCGGGCAACAGCATCAACCACCTCAACTCGTTCTTCGTGCCCAGCCATAACAGTCGGGTGTTCGTCAGCGGCGAAGTGGACATGGTTTCCGGTGTCGGCTTCAAGGCCGAGCGCTGGCCCGAAGGTACGCGTCGCGACCTGATGGACATCCATTGCGTGGTCAGCGACCTGTGCGTCCTCGACTTCAACGGTCCGGACCGGGCAGTGCAGGTGCGTTCGCTGCACCCCGGCGTGAGTTTCGAGCAGGTCCAGGACAACACCGGCTTCCCGTTGCTCAAGTCGGCGCAGTTGCACGAAACCGCGCATCCGACCCCTGAGCAGTTAGCGCTGATCCGCCGACTCGATCCCCACGAATACCGCGCCACGGCGATCAAGGGCAACCCGCCCGGCATCCGTACGGCCTGAGACAAGGAGGCGAGCATGCACAGCAGCGACAGTGAATTCATCGTCCGCCAGGACAACGCCCTCTACGAGACGGACACCCCGGTGCTGTACAGCGTGGCCGAGGGTATTGCCACGTTGACGCTGAACCGGCCGACCTTCAACAACGCGCAAAACTCGCAGATGACTTACGCCCTGGACGGCTTTTTCCGCCAGGCGGTGAACGATGACAGCGTCAAGGTCATCGTCCTCAGGGGCAACGGCAAGCACTTCTCGGCGGGCCACGATATCGGCACGCCGGGGCGGGATATCGACAAGCCGTTCGAGCGCGCGCACCTGTGGTGGGACCACACCAACAAGCCCGGTGGCGAGCAACTGTATGCCCGTGAGCAGGAGGTGTACCTGGGCATGTGCCGACGCTGGCGCGAACTGCCCAAGCCGACCATCGCCATGGTCCATGGCGCGTGCGTGGCGGGCGGGCTGATGCTGGCCTGGGTCTGCGACCTGATCGTCGCCAGCGACGACGCGTTCTTCCAGGACCCGGTGGTGCGCATGGGTATTCCGGGGGTCGAGTATTTTGCCCATCCCTATGAAATGAACCCGCGAATCGCCAAGGAATTCCTCTTCACCGGCGACCGCATGAGCGCCACCCGAGCCTGGCAAGTGGGCATGGTCAACCGCCTGGTCAGCCGTGATGAGCTGGAGCAGGCCACCTATGCCCTGGCCGCCGGCATTGCCCGTCAGCCGCGCATGGGCCTGGCCCTGACCAAGCAGGCGATCAACCACGTCGAAGACCTGCAAGGCAAACGCACGGCGATGGATGCCGTGTTCGCCTGGCATCACTTTGCCCATGCCCATAACGAGCTGTTGTCCGGCGACAAACTGGGCGGCTTCGACGCCAAGGGCATGGCCCGGGCCAACAAGCAGGCCGAGGACAAAAGCCAATGAACCGCTGGCTGGATACACCACTGACCGAGGCCCTCGGTTGCCGTTACCCGATCGTGCAGACCGCCATGGGGTGGGTCGCCGACGCCAACCTGGTGATCGCCACGACCCAGGCCGGGGGCTTCGGTTTCCTGGCTGGCGCGACCATCGCGGCCGACGAACTGGAAGGCGAAATCCGCAAGGTGATCGACGCCACTGGCGCCAGCAACTTCGGGCTCAATTTCCATATGTTCCAGGACAACGCCGCGCAGTGCGTCGACCTGGCGATCAAGTACCGTCTGCGCGCCGTGAGTTACGGGCGCGGTCCGGACAAACAGACCATCGCCCGCTTCAAGGCGGCCAAGGTGCTGTGCATTCCAACTGTCGGCGCCCTCAAGCATGCGCTCAAGGCCGTGGAACTGGGCGCCGACATGATCACCATCCAGGGCGGTGAGGGCGGCGGCCATACTGGCGGCGTACCGAGTTCGATCCTGCTGCCCCAGGTGCTGGCGGCGGTCAAGGTACCGGTGATCGCGGCCGGAGGATTCGCCACCGGCCGTGGCCTGGCCTCGGTGCTCGCTGCCGGTGGTGCCGGCATCGCCATGGGCACGCGGTTCCTCATGACCCGCGAATCGCCGACACCGGCCGCGACCCTCGAACGTTACCTGAAGGTCAACGATCCGCAGTTGGTGCGCGTGACCACGGCGGTGGATGGCATGCGCCACCGGATGATCGAAAACCGCTTCATCAATCACCTGGAACAGGCGGGCCCCTTCGGTCGCCTGCGCATAGCCCTGGGCAGCGCGTGGCAGTGGAAGCAGCAGACCGGCATGAGCCTGGGGCACATAGCTGCAGTCTTCCTGCGCGCATTGCGTGAAGACCCCTCGCAACTGTCGCAGGTGGTGATGGCCGCCAACCAGCCGGTGCTGTTGCAGCGCTCGATGGTCGATGGCGCTCCGGACGAGGGCATCCTGCCCAGCGGCCAGGTCGCCGCAGCCATTGGCGAATTGCTCAGTTGCCGCGAAGTCATCGAAGGCATCGCCAGCGAGGCCCAGCACTGCCTGGATGCGCTCCTGGCACGCAGCCAGACACACGCCACGAATCAACCCGCCAGTATCGGAGAACCCCTGTGAACCAGGCATTTACGACACAACTCAATCAGGGGATCGCTGAACTGGTGATCGCCAAGCCACCGGTTAATGCCCTCGACAGCCAGGAATGGCATGCCCTGGCGCGACAGATCGAAGCGCTCGGGGCCAATCCCGAGGTGCGGGTGATCGTGATCCGCGCCGAAGGCCGCGGTTTTTGCGCCGGTGTCGACATCAAGGAACTGGACAAGCATCCGGAGCGAATCGTCGAGGTCAACGCCGGTAACTACGCCACCTTCAAGGCCGTGCACCGCAACCCGGTGCCGGTGATTGTCGCGGTCCATGGTTTTGTCCTGGGCGGTGGTATCGGCATCACCGGGGCGGCGGACATCGTCGTCGCCTCCGAATGCGCGACCTTCGCTCTGCCCGAAGTCGACCGTGGCGCCATGGGCGGCGGTGCGCACTTGCAACGGCTGTTCCCGGTACAAAAAGTTCGTTACCTGTTCTTTACCGGGGACAGCATCGGCGCCCCTGAAGCCCTGCAGTACGGCTTTATCGAACGCATTGTCAGCAAGGACCAGTTGCGCGAAACCGCCTTGGGCATCGCGGCGAAAATCGCCGAGAAGAGCCCGGGCATGATCCGCATTGCCAAGGAAGCCTTGAACGGTATCGAAGACGGCAACCTGGAAGATAAATACCGCTGGGAACAGGGCTTCACCATGCAGGCCTACAGCAGCCCGGACTCCGCGGAAACGCGGCGGGCCTTCGTCGAAAAACGCGACGCCAAGTTCTGAGATAACGCCATGGACCTGACTTATACCTCCAAGCAAAACGCCTTCCGCGCCGAAGTACGGGCCTGGTTGGCGGCCAATGTGCCCCGTGAACCCTTGGCCAGCTACGACACCCGCGAAGGCTTCGAGCAGCACCGCGCCTGGGAGGCCACGCTATTCGAGAGCCGCTGGTCGATGGTGATGTGGCCGGCCGAACTGGGCGGCCGCGGCAGCGACCTGATCGAGTGGCTGATTTTCGAAGAAGAGTATTACGGCGCCGGCGCGCCGATGCGCGTCAACCAGAACGGCCAGTTGCTGTTGGGGCCGACCCTGATGGAGTTCGGCACCCCGGAGCAGAAGCAGCGCTTCCTGCCGCGCATGGCGGCCAGCCTGGACATGTGGGCGCAAGGCTGGTCGGAGCCCAACGCCGGCTCCGACATGGCGGCGATCACCAGCAAAGCGCTGCTCGACGGCGACCATTACGTGATCAACGGGCAGAAAACCTGGTCGACCCGGGCGATCTACGCCGACTGGCTGTTCGGCCTGTTCCGCAGCGAGCCGGGGTCGGCCCGTCACCACGGCCTGTCCTTCATCATGGTGCCGCTCGATACGCCGGGGGTGAGCATTCGCCCGATCAAGGCGCTCAACGGCAAGGACGCTTTCGCCGAGGTGTTTTTCGACGACGTGCGGGTGCCGGTGGCCAACCGCATCGGCGCCGAGGGGCAGGGTTGGCACGTGGCGATGGCCACCGCTGGTTTCGAGCGCGGCCTGCTGCTGCGTTCACCGGCGCGCTTCCAGGCCACGGCACGCAAGCTGGTCGAGCTGTACAAGGCCAACCGCGCCAGCGCCGACCGCGATCCGGGCCTGCGCGATGCCGTGCTGGAGACTTGGATGGGTGCCGAGGCCTATGCGTTGTCGGCCTACCACACCGTGGGACGCTTGAGCAGGGGCGAGCAGATCGGCGCCGAATCAAGCATCAACAAGATCATCTGGTCGGAGCTGGACCTGAAGATGCACGAGACCGCCATGCGCATTCTCGGTACGCGCGGCGAGCTGGTTGCAAAAGGCGCGCAGGCGGGCGATGCGGCAGGTTGGCTGGAGGGTTTCCTGTTTGCCCAGTCCGGGCCGATCTATGCCGGCACCAACGAAATCCAGCGCAACATCATTGCCGAGCGCATGCTCGGTTTGCCGAAATAAGGAACCGCCATGGACTTCACTTTCAACGATGACCAGTTGGCGTTCCACGAAGCCATCAGTCGTTTCCTGATGACCGAAGCCGCCCCGGAAATGCTCCGGGAAATCTGGGAGACCGATGCCGGGCGCTCCCGCGACCTGCGCAACAAGATCGCCGGCCAGGGCCTGACCGCCTTGTCGGTGCCCGAGGCCGAAGGCGGCCTGGGCATGGACGATGTGACCTGGGCCCTGATGACCCAGGAGCTGGGTTACTACGCCATTCCCGACTCATTGGCCGACACCGCCTATGTCGCCAGCGGCTTGCTCGCCGCTCTGCCGGCGCAGCATCCGGCCCGCGCCGACCTGTTGCCGCGTATCGCCGATGGCAGCTTGCGCCTGGCGATCAGTCATCCAGTCAATGCGCTGGTCAGTGATGCGCAATTGGCCGAAGTGTTGATCCTCACCGATGGCGATGACATCCATGTGGTGCCGCGCTCCGAGGTCGAGGTGGAAAACCACCCGAGCATCGATGCCTCGCGACGCCTGGGGCGGGTGACCTGGACTCCGTCGCCGACCACCTGCGTGGCCAGTGGCGAGCAGGGACGGACCTTGCAGGCGCACCTGCTGGACCGCGGTGCACTGTCGGTGGCCGGGCAACTGCTGGGGCTCGCGCAGCGCATGCTCGACCTGTCGGTGGACTACGTGGCCCAGCGCAAACAGTTCGGCAAGCCGATCGGCAGCTTCCAGGCGGTCAAGCATCACCTCGCCGATGTCGCCCGCTACATCGAACAGGCCAAGCCGGTGCTGTACCGCGCGGCCCATGCCTTGGCGCGGGGTGACGTCAACGCGGGCGCCTGGGTCTCGCAAGCGCGCCTGGCGGCCAACGAAGCGAGCTGGCTCGCCGCGCGCAAGGGTATCCAGGTGCATGGTGCGATGGGGTACACCTGGGAGGTGGATTTGCAGATGTTCATGAAACGCGCCTGGGCCCTCGATGCGTCCTGGGGCGACCGCGGCTTTCACAAAACCCGTGTCAGCGACTACCTGTTCGCCGACGCCACCGGCCTGGGGCCGGGGCATACTTTCGAGGAATGAGTCATGGCACAGGCCTACATTGTTGATGCACTGCGCAGCCCCACCGGCAAACGCAAGGGCTCATTGAGCGAGATCCACGCCATTGACCTGGGCGCCCATGTGCTCAAGGCGCTGGTGGCGCGCAACGTGATCCCTGCCGAAGACTATGACGACGTGATATTCGGTTGCGTCGACACCATCGGTTCCCAGGCTGGCGATATCGCCCGCACCAGCTGGCTGGCCGCCGGCTTGCCGCTGACGGTGCCCGGCACCACAGTGGATCGTCAGTGTGGTTCGTCGCAACAGGCGCTGCATTTCGCCGCGCAGGCGGTCATGAGCGGCACCCAGGATGTGGTCGCGGTGGGTGGGGTACAGACTATGACCCAGATCCCGATTTCTTCGGCGATGCTGGCCGGCCAGCCCCTGGGCTTTGCCGATCCGTTCTCGGGCAGCGTTGGCTGGCGTGCGCGGTTTGGCCAGCAGCCCGTCAACCAGTTCTACGCCGCGCAACGGATCGCCGATCATTGGCAGATCAGCCGCGAGCAGATGGAAGCCTTTGCCTTGCAGAGCCACGAACGCGCCCTGGCGGCCATCGCCAGTGGCCGATTCGCCCGGGAAATCGTCAGCTGCCAAGGCCTGGCGGTGGATGAAACGCCGCGTCACAGCAGCCTGGCGAAGATGGCCGAGTTGCAACCGGTGGACCCGCAGTTCCCGTCGATCACCGCCGCCGTGTCCAGCCAGACCTGCGACGCCTCGGCGGCACTGCTGGTGGTGTCCGAGGCGGCGCTCAAGCGCTACGACCTGACGCCACGGGCGCGGATTCATCACCTGACGGTGCTCGGTGACGATCCGATCTGGCACCTCACCGCACCGATCGCCGCCACCCGCCGGGCCTTGGCCAAGAGTGGCCTGAGCATGGGCGACATCGATCGGGTCGAGATCAACGAAGCCTTCGCCTCGGTGGTCATGGCCTGGGCCAAGGAGCTCGATTACGACCCGGCGCGCACCAACGTCAACGGCGGCGCGATTGCCCTCGGTCATCCGCTGGGCGCCACCGGCGCACGCTTGATGACCACGCTGCTCAACGAACTGGAATGCAGCGGCGGTCGCTACGGCCTGCAAACCATGTGTGAAGGCGGCGGGCAGGCCAACGTGACCATTATCGAACGCCTGTAATTTTTCATGCGGGCCGCCGCTTCGGGCGCGCGGCCACACAAATTCTCAAGGAGTCAAACATGGCTATGTGTGCAGACCGCACCGTGATCATCACCGGGGCCGGCGGTGGCCTCGGTCGCGCCTACGCGCTGGCGTTCGCCGCGCAAGGGGCCAATGTAGTGGTCAACGATATTCGCGCCGAGGCCGCAGAAGATGTGGCAGGGGAGATTCGCGCCAACGGTGGCCAGGCCATCGCCAACAGCGATGACATCACCACCCTGGCCACCGCGCAGCGCATCGTCGATGCGGCACTGGCGGCGTTCGGTGAAGTGCATGTGCTGATCAACAACGCCGGCGTGTTGCGCGACCGCATGTTCATCAGCCTCAGTGAAGAAGACTGGGACATGGTCATGCGCGTCCACCTCAAGGGCCATTATTGCCTGGCCAACATCCTCGGCCGCCGCTGGCGCGACCTGGCCAAGGCCGGCACGCCGGTCGATGCACGGATCATCAACACCAGCTCCGGCGCCGGGTTGCAAGGCTCGGTGGGGCAGTCCAATTATTCGGCGGCCAAGGGCGGCATTGCCTCACTGACCCTGGTGCAGGCAGCGGAACTGGCGCGCTATGGCGTCACTGCCAACGCACTGGCGCCGGCCGCACGCACCTCGATGACCGAGAGCGCCATGCCCGACGTGGTGAAGAAACCCGAGGACGGCAGCTTCGACGCCTGGGCTGCAGAGAACGTCGCGCCGCTGGTGGTGTGGCTGGGCAGCCCGGCGTCGGCCCACGTCACCGGCCAGGTCTTCGAAAGCCAGGGCGGTCGCATCTCCCTGGGCGATGGCTGGCGCACGGGCGTTACCTGCGACAAGGGCGCGTTGTGGAAAGTCGAAGAGATCGGCGCGGCGGTGGATGCAATTCTTGCTGAAGCGCCGAAGGCGCAGAAAGTCTGGGGGAGCTGAATGTCCTGATCAATTGTAGGAGCTGGCTTGCCAGCGAAGCCACCCTGACAGCCGACCTATTGTTTGTTGACGGAGTACATATCCATTCCTGCGGTAACGGCGGCTTATGGTTTCGCCCTTACGGCGAGTCACTTGGAAAAGCCCCAAGTAACCAAGGGCTCTTGCCCCTGGCGTTCGGTGCCTCGCTAATGCTCGGCATGCCCTCGCTCCGGTCCTGCTCCGTGGGCCCGCCGCGATGGGCCATCCTTGGCCCAGCGCGGCTAAACCGGCATCCATGCCGGTTTACCCACTGCGCAGAACCTCCACTCGGCCTCTCGATGGGGCAAGAAAATCAAAAGCCAAAGCAGAGCAAAAGCCAAAGCGAGGCGGCCTGACAGCCGACCTGATCGGGAGCCGTATGCGTTTCCCTTGTAGGAGCCAGGCTTGCCGGCGAACCAGACGCTGCGGTGTGTCTGTTGTACCGCGTTATCGTTCTTCGCCGGCAAGCCTGGCTCCTACAGGGGATGGGGGGTATCTGCAAAGATCAGGTCGGCTGTCAGGCCGCCTCGCTTTTGTTTTTGATCTGGGCGCCCCGTTAACCACGAAGGCCGAACGCAGGCATTGCGCAGTGGGGAAACGGGCAGGACGCCGGTTTAGCCGCGCTGGGCCAAGGATGGCCCATCGCGGCGACCCACGGAGCAATGCCGGAGAGAGGGCATGCCGAGCCCAAGCGAGGCACCGAGTGGTGGGCACAGCCTTTTGCTTCCTTTTTGGCGTTTGAAAAAGGGAGTCGCTGTAAAAGCGAAACCATAGGTGGCCGTTACCGCAGCAATGGATATGCACTCCGACAATAAATCTCAAATAGCTTGCTGTAACGCCCCGCATCAACGTTGCGTACGGCTCAATTAACGCGTCGTCAGTGGAACGCGGAGCGTCCCTGGCGGCATTCCTTTGCTGCGCGTGGGAACGATCAATCGCCAGCAGGCTGGCTCCCCCAAAGAGGGATTGCGCCACGGCCTTTCTACCCCATTTTGACGATGCGCCCGCATCGCCCCCTCCGTACAAATGCAGCGTATTGATTTCTTCGGAGGTAGACGCTGTGAAACAAGCCCCCCCTTATGTTCCCGGTCATCAATTGCTGGTCGGCAAGTCGGTGCTGATCACCGCTGCCGCGGGTGCCGGTATCGGTTATTCGGCGGCCCGGCGCAGTGCCGAGGAAGGTTGTCGGGCGTTGATGATTTCCGATGTGCATCCGCGGCGCCTGGAGGAAGCGGTGGAGCGGCTCAAGGCTGAGACTGGCCTGCAGGCGATTTATGGCCAGTTGTGCAATGTCACCGTCGAAGACGAAGTCCAGGCCCTGGTGACGGCGGCCGAAGAGGCGCTGGGCGGGGTCGATGTGATGATCAACAACGCGGGCCTGGGTGGTCAGAAACGCGTGGTGGAGATGAGCGACGAAGAATGGCTTCGGGTGCTGGACGTGACCTTGACCGGCACCTTCCGCATGACCCGGGCGATGTTGCCGCACATGCAACGCCGTGGCGCCGGGGCCATCGTCAACAACGCCTCGGTGCTCGGCTGGCGGGCACAGAAGGAACAGGCCCATTACGCCGCTGCCAAGGCTGGAGTAATGGCCCTGACTCGCTGCAGCGCCCTGGAAGCCGCCGAGTTCGGCGTGCGCATCAACGCGGTTTCACCGTCGATTGCCTTGCACGATTTTCTCAAGAAGGCCTCCAGCGAAGAGTTGCTCGCCAGCCTGGCGGGGCGCGAGGCGTTCGGTCGCGCTGCCGAAGTCTGGGAAGTGGCCAACGTGATGATGTTCCTGGCCAGCGACTATGCCTCCTACATGGTGGGCGAAGTGTTGTCCGTCAGTTCACAACAAGCTTGAGGATGGGCGCATGAGTCACGTTTTCAGCAGTGCCCAGGCGTTGCTTGCGGCCGAGGGCCTGGACCTGGGCCACACCGAATGGCTGACCATCAGCCAGCAGCGCATCGATCTGTTCGCCGAAGCCACCAGCGATCACCAGTGGATTCACGTCGACCCGGTGCGCGCCGCCAGTGGCCCGTTTGGTGCCTGCATTGCCCACGGCTACCTGACCCAATCGCTGGCGAACCTGTTCATGCCGCAGTTGCTGATCATTGAAAACATGGCGATGGGGGTCAACTACGGCAGCGACCGGGTGCGCTTCCCGGCGCCGGTCAAGGTCGACTCGCGGGTGCGGGGCAGCGGCCAGATCATCCGCGCCGAACCACTGGGCGATGCCGTGCAACTGACGGTGCGCATCACCGTTGAAGTCGAAGGCCAGGCCCGTCCCGGCTGCGTGATCGACACCATCAGCCGCTACACCTTCAACCCCATTTGCGAGTGAGTACCCATGGACCTGAATGAAGTCGTCATCGTCGCCACCGCCCGTACCGCGCTGGCCAAGTCGTTTCGCGGATCGTTCAACGATACCGAGGCCCCGGTGCTGGGCGGTCATGTGGTGCGCGCGGTGGTCGAACGCGCCGGCATCGAGCCTGCCGATGTAGAGGATGTGATCATGGGCGCGTCGGTGCAGCAAGGCACCCAGGGCTTCAACATCGGTCGGCTCTGCGCCTACACCGGCGGTTTGCCGGACAGCGTGCCGGGCATGGCCGTGGACCGCATGTGCGCCTCAGGCCTGATGAGCATCGGCATGGCCGCCAAGGGCATCATGACCGGCGAGATGAGCATCGCCATCGGCGGCGGCGTGGAGTCCCTGTCGCTGACCCAGACCAAACACAAGAACGCCTATCGCGCCCGATCCGAAGCGGTGCTGCAGGTGATGCCCAGCGCCTATATCCCGATGATCGAGACCGCTGAGATCGTGTCGCGCCGCTATGGCATCAGCCGCGCCGCCCAGGATGAGTATTCGCTGCAGAGCCAGCTGCGCACCGCCGCCGCGCAGCGAGACGGCTTGTTCGACGATGAGATCGTCGGCCTGAGCGTGGATAAATTACTGTTCGCCGATGGCCAGCCCAATGGCCATGAACGCGTGCAGGTGGTCAAGGACGAGTGCAACCGTCCCAATACGCGCCTGGAAGACCTGGCGGCATTGAAACCGGTGTGGAAGGACGGCAGCTGGATCGAGCAGGGCGAGTTCGTCACGGCCGGCAACGCCTCGCAATTCTCCGACGGTGCCGCCGCCAGCCTGCTGATGAGCCGGGCCGAAGCCAAGCGCCGCGGGTTGACGCCACTGGGCATCTACCGCGGCATTGCCGTGGGTGGTTGTGCGCCGGAGGAAATGGGCATCGGCCCGGTGATCGCCATTCCCAAGCTGCTCAAGCGCTTTGGCCTGAGCGTGAAGGACATCGGCCTGTGGGAGATCAACGAGGCTTTTGCCAGCCAGGTGCTGCATTGCCGCGATGCGCTGCAGATCCCGGCAGAGCGCCTGAACGTCAACGGCGGGGCGATTGCCATTGGTCACCCATTTGGCATGTCCGGCGCGCGGATGGTCGGCCACGCGCTGCTCGAAGGACGGCGGCGCGGTGTACGTTATGTAGTGGTTGCCATGTGCATCGGTGGTGGCATGGGCGCCGCCGGCCTGTTCGAGCTGCCATGAGGCCAGCGGGACACCGACGTTCTGTCGATTAAATCCATGGGGGCCCGCCAGTCGGGTCCTCTGCTGGGGAATGGTTATGCAAAGTTGTGTGCCCAATGCACAGGTCCTGGCGCAAATGGGCCTGGACTTGGCCGAGTACGAACGGATTATTGGCAACATCTACGATTCGGCGATGGACACCCGCTGCCTGAACGATTCTTTGCGCGAGCTGAGAACCTTGTTCAAGGCCAATTTCGTGACCTTGATTTTGCGGGTCCAGGATGAGCCGCTGTTGTCGCCCATGGTGGTGGCGGGCGATGTCGAACTCGGGGAGGGCGGTATCAACCATTATGCCTACTACGCCAAATCCACCCTGTTCGACGGCCTGCCCACCGATACGGTGTTCACCGTCGATGAACTGATGAGCGATGCCGAATGGTCCAGTTCGGCGTTCTACCTGCTGTTTTGCCAACCCCACGATTGCTACCACATGCTCGGTGCCGATATCCGCATGCCGGATGGCGGCACGGTGCGCTTGCGGATCAATCGACCCCAGGGGCACCCGGCTTTCAGCGCCCTTGAACGGGCCCTGTGCGCGATGTTGTTGCCGCATTTGCGCCGGGCCCTGCACATGCATTCGCTGCTCGATCGCAGTGAGTCGCTGGGCAGCCTGTATTCGCAGACGATCAGCCGCCTGGCGGTGGCGACTTTCGTGCTCGATGAAACCGGCAGTGTGCTGCAACTCAATCCCGTGGCCCGGGAGATTCTCGACAGCCAGGACGGCCTCAAGGTGGTGGGCGGGCGGCTGGAAGCGACTTACCCCAGTGATAATCGCGAGTTGGCGCGCCTGGTGCGCAATGCTTTCCAGCGCGCCAAACAGGGCGTGGGCAAGGGCGTGCAGGTGGCGGAGGCGACGTCGATATCCCGCCCCTCGGGTCAGGTCAGCCTGGGGGTGGTGGTGGAGTTGATCCCGTCCCAGGAACTGCTCGAAGGCAACGGCAAGCCCACGGTGGTGGTGTATGTGCGCGATGCGGTAAGCAAGTCGCTGGTGAGCACGGTGCTGACTTCGCAACTGTACAACCTGACCCCGGCGGAAACCACGCTAGCCCTGGAACTGGCCAACGGCCTGTCGCTGGAAGAGGCCTCGGAAATCCTCAATATCCGCCGCAACACCGCCCGCGCCCACCTGCGTTCGATCTTCTCCAAGACCGGCGTGCGGCGCCAGACCGAACTGGTGCGGATCATGCTCAACAGCGTGGTGGCCCTGGGGGCACCGCAGCCGGTGGTGAACCCGGCCAGTGCCAAAACGCGTTAGTCCGTGCGGACGATGCTGCCGGGTTCCTCGCCTGTCGATACTGGGCAACCGTTGCGAACGTGAATAAGGAGAATAAAAATGAACGGCAGTAATCAGTCCCCAAGCTGGGCCTTGGCGTTGTTGTTGGGATGCTGTGCCATCGGCACGGTGCATGCCGCGCCAGAGGACGTCGAGCGCCTGGGCAAGGACTTGACGTGCCTGGGCGCGGAAAAGGCCGGTAATGCCGACGGCAGCATTCCGCCGTTCAGCGGCAAGTGGCTGGGTGTTCCACCCCACGTTGATTTCAAGGGCACCGGCAACCACCCGGTGGACCCGTACCCGGACGACAAGCCGCTGTTCGTGGTGACCGCGCAGAACATCGGCCAATACAATGACTACTTGTCCGATGGGCAGAAAGCCCTGTTCAAACTGTACCCGGCCACCTACAAAATACCGGTTTACCCCACGCGCCGGGATTTTCGCTTCAACGACGCGGTCTGCCAGGCCACCAAAGAGAATGCCAAGGTGGCGCGGCTGGTCGATGATGGCGAAGGGGTGGTCGGCAAGACCGGCGGCACCGCTTTCCCGGTGCCGCGTAGCGGCCTGGAACTGTTGAAGAATGCCTCGACCTTTACCTTGCGGGCCTGGACCGAGGAGTACATCTCCGACAACGCCTACGTGCTCAAGGACGGCAACATCAACTGGGGCCGCGTGCATTCGCGCAACCTGGCGCCAGGGCTCGAACCGGACAAGATTGGGGATACCACTGGCAACTCGTCGTTTTATCTCAATGAAACCCTGCTGCCGCAACGGGACAAGGGTGAGATCAACACCGGCACCGAATTCTGGAACGACAAGACTGAACCGCGCCAGTCCTGGCGCTACGATCCGGGTACCCGCCGCGTGCGTCAGTCGCCGGGGTATGGCTTCGACATGTCGTTCCCAGGCAGCGGTGGTTCCATCACCGTCGACGAGGTACGCCTGTTCAACGGTTCGGGGCAACGTTATGACTGGAAGATCGTCGGCAAGCGCGAGATGTTCATTCCCTACAATACCTACCGCCTGCATGCCGCCAACTTCAAGTACGCCGACTTGCTGACCCCTGGTCACATCAACCCGGATGCCATGCGTTTTGAGCGCCATCGGGTCTGGGAACTGGAAGGCACGCTCAAGCCGGGCTTCCGCCATCTGTATGGCAAACGCAAGCTGTACATCGACGAAGACACCTGGTTCCCGATGCTCGCCGACAACTACGACAACCGTGGCGAGCTGTGGCGCACTTCGATGGTCAACTATTTCTACGCCTACGAAAGCCAGCGGCCGCAAGCGGGCGTGGGCCTGTACTACGACCTCAATGCCGGCAGCTACCTGGCATTCAACCTGATCAACGAACAGCGCAACGGCTACCTGTTGAACAAAACCGGTTTCAGCCCCCGGGACTTCGGCCCGGAGGCCGCTCGCCGCTTCGGCCAGTAACCACCCGGCGTGGCGCCCGTGGAGACAGGGGCGCCCATTGAGAGTGGCTCGCGTTTGATCTAGTCCAACTGAAGGATGTTCTCCCGGCAAGGCTGCTCAATGATGCTCGCCATGGGATCACCCTGATTTTCTTGGGGGCATAGCCTGCCCCGAAGTCTGTAATCGAGGAACAATAACAATGACGAAACTCGCTGAACTCAACATCGAGAACGCCCAGCGTACCCACCGTTACGCGCGCGGCTGGCACTGCCTGGGCAATGCCGCCGACTACCGTGATGGCAAGCCCCACACCCTGGAAATCTTCGGCACCCGCCTGGTGGCCTTTGCCGACAGCCAGGGCACCATCAGCATCCTGGATGCCTATTGCCCGCACATGGGCGCCGACCTGTCCCAGGGCACCGTCGAGAACGACAGGCTGGTTTGCCCGTTCCACCACTGGAAGTACGACACCGGTGGTAAATGCGTGGAGATCCCTTACTGCAAGCGCATTCCACCCAAGGCCAAGACCCGCAGTTGGTTGAGCTGCGAGGAAAACAACCTGCTGTTCGTCTGGAACAACCCCGAAGGCCGTGCGCCGAAAGACGGCGTGGTCATTCCGCACCTGCCCGAAATGGACGATCCGGACTGGATTCATGACTGGAACATCGACACCATGCACATCGAAACCAACCCACGGGAGTTGGTCGATAACCTGGTGGATGCCCAGCACTTCGGGCCGGTGCACGGTACGCCGACCAAGTACTTCGCCAACGTCTTCGAAGGGCACATCGGCCATCAGATTTTCCATGGCGACTCCGAGCGCCTGGGCGGCGACCTGATCGCGCCATCGGCCTACTACGGCCCGGCGACCCACTTCACCCATATCAGCTCGATGTTCGGCGATGTGCGCATCCACGCCATCCTGCTTAACAGCCACGTGCCGGTGACGCCAAACAGCTTCGACCTGCGCTTTGGTTGCATGGTCAAGAGGGTGCCGGGCTGGACCGAAGAGCAGAACCAGGAAGTGGCCAGGGCCTATGTCCAGGGCAACCGCGATTCGTTCTATCAGGACGTGGTGATCTGGAAGCACAAGATCCGCATCGACAAGCCAGTGCTGGCCGAAACCGACGGCCCGGTCTATCAGTTGCGCGAGTGGTACGAGCAGTTCTTCACCGACGAGGACGACGTGCCCGCGTTCATGGCCGAGCGTCGCGAGTTCATCACGGTGGACGAGCGCTGACAGAGCACCAGGGCGCCTTGCCGAGAACCCCATCCGTCGCGGAAAGGCGCCGTTCCCAGGGCACTGCTAACGCAGTTTCGATTCAAAGGTCATGAGAGCACAGACAATGAAAATAAAAAGTCTTCTCGCCTACTACATCCCTTTTTTGGTCCTGTTTTTCCTGGTGTTTACCGTACTGTTTTCCGTGCCGCCGGAACCGGCCAGCGTCAAGGCCTGCAAGCGCTACGCGAGCTGTGTGGCCATGAGTTCGAGCGCCCCCAACTGGATCAATTTTCGCTAGGGGAACTGATCGAGGCGTCAGCTTCGGCAGCCAGTTTCAATCGGTCGGCCTTGCTGATGTATTTAGGCTTTTTCGGCGCCAGTTTGGCGCTGGCCTTTTTGGCCTTCTCCTTGAACAACTGCTTCAGCTTTTTCTGACGGTTCATGTTTTTCCACCTGGCTTGTAAGTTCTTGAATGATATCAGCGTCGCCCTTGCCTTGCCCTCGTTCTTCGCCTGTAGGAGCGAGGCTTGCCCGCGAACCAGGCGCTGTGGTGTATCAGTAATACCGCGTTATCGTGCTTTGCCGCCCGCTGGCTCCTACAGGCCACAGTGGCTATTGCAAATCACCCTGCGCACACATGACAATGCGAGTCATTATCACTCGCGAATTATTCCATCGTCATGTCCGCCAACGATTTATCCCTGCGCAACGCTGTCAATGATCTGTATTGCGACCATCACGGTTGGCTCAAGGGCTGGCTGCGCAAGCGTCTGGGCAATGCTTTCGATGCGGCGGACCTGGCGCAGGACACGTTCGTTCGGGTCATCAAGGCGCGAAACGCGCTGGAGATTCGCGAGCCACGGCCCTACCTGTCGATGATCGCCAAGGGCTTGCTGATCGATCTGTTTCGCCGCCGTTCGCTGGAACAGTCCTACCTGGAAGCCTTGGCCGCCATGCCCGAATGGCAGCAACCTTCATTGGAGGAACAGGCGATCCTGTTGCAAGCCCTGATGGAAATCGACCGCCTGCTTCAAGGATTGGGGACCAAGGTCAAGCAGGCGTTCATCCTGTCGCAGTTCGACGGGCTGACCTACCCGCAGATCGCCGAGCGCTTGAACATCAGCACGCGCACAGTCAACAACTACATGGCCAAGGCCATGGAGCATTGCTGTTTGATGCAGATTCGGCTGCAACTGGCGTGAGCCTTTCGCCCGCTGAGTTGAAGGCGATTGGCGCCGCTGCCCGGTGGTATGCCCGACTTCGGTCGGATATCGCCACCGATGCGGATCTGGCAGCCTGGAAAGACTGGCTGGCTTGCGACCCTGACCATCGCCAAGCCTGGCAGCGAATGCTCGACGTGGGCGAGCAGATGGCCAGTGTGCCGGGCTCATTGGCTGCGCCAGCCTTGCGTGGCGCTGATCGATCCCGGCGCCAGGTATTGCGCAGTGTGCTGGTGCTCGTGTCAGCCGGTTCGCTGGGCGGGCTGGGCTGGTACAGCGAGACCTCGCGCAACCTGTTTGCCGATTTTCGCACCGCAGTGGGTGAGCGCCGTGAGTTTCGTTTGGCCGATGGCAGCGCGTTGCTACTTAACACCGATACGTCGGTCAACCTTCGCTTCGACGGTCGTCACCGTGTACTCGACCTGTTGCGGGGCGAGATACGAGTGACAACCGCGGTCGATCCCTTGCAGCGGCCGTTCAAGGTGCTCACTCGTCATGCAGAAGTGTTGGCGCTCGGCACGCGTTTTATCGTCCGCTGCGATGAGCAGGGCGCTGGCGTGGCGGTAATCGAGAAGGCCGTCGAGGTCCGTTCGGCTGGCGCTGGCTCGACGGTGCGTGTGGAAGCCGGCCAGTCCCTGGACTTCGATGGCCGCTCATTGGGCGTTGTACGGCGCAACGATGCTTCGGTCGGTGCCTGGCAACAGGGAAGCATCATCGCCATCAATCGTCCCCTGGCCGAGTTGCTGGACGACCTTTCGCGCTACCGCCCAGGTGTACTGCGCTGCGATCCGCGAATTGCCCAACTGAAAGTCTCCGGCGCTTTTCCCATTGATGACACTGATCTGGCACTGGCTGCGCTGGAGAGTGGTTTCGCGCTACAGGTCACTCGGTACAGCCGGTATTGGGTCGATGTGTCGTCGCCTGCCACCACGCTTTCATAGTGAGTTGAAAAAGTTTGTCAGCGTTTTGCACTATTGATGCACATCGTTCGGCTCATCCCTCAATGAGTTTTTACAGATCGTCTTTGGGGGAGGGGAAGCATGTTTCGGGTGTACAAGCCGGGTCGTTTGGCGGCCGCAGTAAAGTTCGGGCTATTGGCGGCAACGACGGCGGGTGTCTGGTCAAGCGTAGCGTTGGCGGTGCAGCTGCCGGCGCAACAGCAAAACTCGGTCAAGTCCTTTGACATCGCTGGCGGCAGCCTGACTGAAGTCCTCAGTCATTTCGCCAGCGCGGCGGGTGCTGCGCTTTCGTTCGATGCGCGACAAACCGATGGCTTGAAATCTCCAGGGCTCCAGGGAGCGTTTGGTGTCAGCGAAGGGTTTGCGCGGATTCTGGCGGGTAGCGGACTGCAGGCCGAACCGCAGGCTAACGGTACGTATGTGCTGCGGCCAACTCCGAGGGCTGGTTCGGCGCTGGAACTGGGCGCGACCAACATCAATGGCCAGGTGCTGGGCGCGACCACCGAAAACAGCGGCTCGTACACCACCGGAGCGGTCACCATCGGCAAGGGTGAGCACTCGCTCAGGGAAACGCCGCAATCGGTCACGGTGATGACGCGCAAGATGCTCGATGACCAGAACCTGAACACCATCGACCAGGTCATGGAAAAGACCCCGGGCATCACCGTCTACGACTCGACCATGGGCGGCAAGTACTTCTACTCGCGCGGGTTCCGCATGTCGGGCCAGTATCAGTACGACGGTGTGCCCCTGGACATGGGCAACCTGTATGTCCAGGCCGACAGTTTCAGCGGCGACATGGCGTATTACGACCGGGTGGAAATTCTGCGCGGCGCCGCGGGCATGATGAAAGGCGCGGGTGGCACCGCCGGCGGGGTGAACTTCGTGCGCAAACGCGGCCAGGCTGCCGCGCACACGGACATCACGCTGTCCGGTGGCAGCTGGGACAACTATCGCGGACAGGTCGATACCGGTGGCCCGCTGAACGAATCCGGCACTTTGCGCGGCCGGGCGGTGGTCGCGGAGCAGAGCCGGCACTATTTCGTCGACGACGCCAGTCGCAAGGACCAGGTGTATTACGGCGCGCTGGACCTTGACCTGAGCCCCGACACCACGCTCGGCCTGGGTGTCGCCTATGAAGACGTGGATGCCAGCCCTTGCTGGGGAGGCCTGCCGCGTTACAAGGACCGCAGCGACTTGAAGCTCAGCCGCTCGACCTGCCTCGATCCTGCGTGGAACACCTGGCGCAGCCAGCGCACCACGGTCTTCAGCGACCTGAGTCACCAGCTCAACGACGACTGGGCCTTGAAGGTCGCCAGTGTCTATACAAAAAACACCCAGGACATCAAGTACGCATTCGCTTCCGGCGCCGTGACGCCTGGCACCGATACCACCGGCATGCTGGGCAGCATGTACGACTACGATCAGGTTGATTACGGCCTGGATGCCTACGTCGACGGCAAGTTCGACGCGTTCGGTCAACGCCATGAACTGGTGGTGGGTTTCAATGCCAGCCGTTCGAAAAAGAACGACTTCTACTCGGTGGCGTTCCTGCCGCAGCGCCAGAATGTGTTCAACCCCGACAAGTATATTCCGGAGCCGGATGACAGCTACTTCATCGACAATTCATCTCGCGGCGGTCCGGTCGACTCAGTCACCAGGCAGAAGGGCATTTACTCGACACTGCGCTTGAAACTGGCTGATCCACTGACCGTTGTCGTTGGCGGCCGGGTGAGCTGGTACAACTCCGATACCGACTACGACTTCATCAACACAGGCACTTCGGAGCACGCCAGCACCACAGAGACCGGGCAAGTGACGCCGTTTGCCGGTGTGCTGCTGGACCTGAACGAGAACCTGACCGCCTACGCCAGCTATTCGGAAATCTTTACCCCGCAAGGCAATTACCGCTCAGAAGACGGTGCTGCGCTCAAGCCGCTCGTGGGCCAGAGCTATGAGCTGGGGATCAAGGGCGCCTGGTACGACGGTCGACTGAACAGCGCCTTCAACCTGTTCCGCACGATCCAGAAGGACCAGGCGCAGACTGACTACAACTCGTCCTGCCCGTCGTCCGACGGCTACTGCTACGTCAATGCCGGCAAGGTTCGCGCCCAGGGTTTCGAAGCCGAGATCAGCGGTGAAGTCATTGAGCGCCTGCAAGTGCTGGCGGGTTACACCTATACCCAGACCAAGACGCTCGACGATATCGACACCAGCCTGAACGGCGCAGCGTTCAACAGTTATGTGCCGCGGCATATGTTGCGGATGTGGGGCGATTACGCCCTGAGTGGCTCGCTTGAGCGATTCACCCTGGGTGCAGGGGTCAACGCGCAAAGCGATAACTTCCGTGTTTCACCTTCAAGTGGTGAGAAAATCAGCCAGTCAGGCTATGCGATCTGGAACGGCCGCATCGGCTACCGCATCGACGACACCTGGTCGGTCGCGCTCAACGGCAACAACCTGTTCGACAAGCGCTACTACGCCACCATCGGCACTGAGACGTTCGGCAACTACTACGGTGATCCACGCAACTTCATGTTGTCGGTCAAGGCGAGTTTCTAACGCCGGCAGATGCCGCAATCGTGCAGTCGATGCAGGAAAAGCCCGGGTCGCAAGAACCGGGCTTTTCGATGGGCGTACAGGCCTACACCCTAAGTTGTGAGCCCTGCCGACCGGCGGTCTTACGCCACAGTTGCCGCGCGCTTGCGGCCATTCCAAAGCACCTCGAAACCACCCCCAAGGCAGCGTATGGCGCCGCCTGCCAGCTTTCGATAATCGCCTCCGACACCTCGTCCCAGTCGCGGAGCGCGCCATGCACAACAATAAGAACTTCACGCATCGTTTTTTACCGGCCTTGATCGCCAGCCTGTCTGCCCTCGGCATGAGTGCCACGGCCGAAGCCGAAATCATGCTGTACGACAAGGACCAGACCACGTTCTCCACCGACGGCTACATCAACGCCTTCTATGTGAACAGCGATGTCGACCGCGAAGGGGATCAGTACGACCGCCGTCAATCGCGGGTGAAAATGGGCTTCCTGCCCAACTACCTGGGCTTCAACATGGGCAAGCAGGTCGATGATCTCAAGCTGGGTGCCCGCGCCTCGTTCTGGGTCACCATCAACGACAGTGAAACCAATGGCACCGACACCGCCATCGATGTGCGGCAGTTCTACGGCACCGTGGCCAACCCCGAGTGGGGGGAAGTGCTGATCGGCAAGGACTTCGGCCTGTTCGCCCGCTCCAACATCCTGCTCGATGAGCTGCTCGCCGGCTACGGCCAGGTCAGCGATACCCTGGGGCTGGTGGATGGTGGCGGGGTGTCGTTCGGCAACATCGGCACCGGTTATCCCTATCCGTTCCCGACCTCGCAGATCACTTACCGCACACCGGTGATGGACGGTTTGCGCGTGGCGGTGGGGATCATGGACCCGGTGGACACCAATGACAGCAGCCCGACCGGCAAGGCCTACCAGGAAAATCCGCGCACCGAGAGCGAGATCACCTATCAGTTCGACCTCGCCGGGGCGAAGATCTACAGCTGGGTCAACGGCAGCTACCAGACCTCGGACAATACCGATTCCAGCGTCGACACCGTCACCTCCAAAGGCGTCGGTTATGGCGTGCAGGCAAAAATGGGTGGCTTGTCCCTGACCGGGTCGGGCTTCCAGGCCAAGGGCATCAACCCGTTTTTCACCAACAACGCCGGCGAACCGACCCTGCGCAACGTCGACAGTGACGGGTACCTGTTGCAGGGCTCCTACAAACTGGGCAAGAACCGCCTGGCCTTGTCCTACGGCAAGACCAATGACGATGGCAACGGCGTGGTCGGCAGTGGCGCGGACTACGAGACCCGCGGCATCGCGCTGTTCCATGACGTGAACGACAACCTCAAGCTGGTGGCCGAGTACAACCAGTTCGAAATCAACGGGCATGACAGCAGTGCGCAGAACGAAGACACCGATACCGTTGCAGTCGGCGCGGTGTTGACCTGGTAGTGGCTACGTGACTATCCACTGTGGGAGCGAGCCTGCTCGCGAATTCGGTGTCTCAGGCAACATCATTATTGACTGCAAGAGAGCATTCGCGAGCAGGCTCGCTCCCACAAGGATTTAACTATCTGCTGGATCTGCGGCACAAGTCTCATCCCATTGAAGCGCCTACCTGCTACCCAAGTAGCATTCGTGGCACTCGGCTGGCTTCGTACACTCGTGCCTCACACACACGCACCTGCGAGGGGCGACGATGCAGCAGGTCCAGAACGAAGGGATCGTCAGTGCGATGTCCCAGGCCACCGATCCGCAGCAGGTGGCGCAGGAGCTGGCGCGGCAGTTGCTGCATCCGCACCTGGGCTTCGTGCTGTTTTTCTGTTCCGCCGAGTACGATTTGCAGGGGTTGGGCCAGGCCTTGCAGCAAGGCTTCGGCGGCATACGCCTGGCGGGTTGCACCAGCGCCGGGGAAATCACTGCGCAAGGATATGGGCGCAATTGCGTGACGGCGGTGGGTTTTGATCATCGGTACTTTTCCATCGCCCTGGAACTGATCGACGAGATGGAGCACTTCAGCCTGATCGACGCTCAGCAGATGGTCGAGCGCCTGGTCAACGGCTGTCGCAGCAACACCCTGGCACCCATCAAGGGCAACAGCTTTGCCCTGACGTTGCTTGATGGCCTGTCCAGCCGCGAAGAAATGGTCCTCGCCGCCTTGAGTGCGGCGCTGGGCGACATCCCGCACTTTGGCGGCTCGGCCGGAGACGACAACTACCTGACCCACACCCATGTCTACTCAGGCGGCGGTTTCCACAGCGGCGCGGCGGTGGTGGTGCTGGTCAATACCTGGCTGGACTTTGAAGTGTTCACCACCCACCACATTCTGCCGCGAGCGGAGAAACTGGTGGTCACCGGCGCGGACAGCGCCTCGCGGCGGGTCTTCGAACTCAACGCCGAGCCGGCCGCCGCCGAGTACGCCCGGCACATCGGCGTGCCGGTGGGCCAACTCGACCACCGGGTCTTCGCCGCGCACCCGTTGGCGGTGCGGATCAACGAGCAGTATTACGTGCGCGCCATCCAACAGGTTCATCCGGACCTGAGCCTGAGTTTTTACTGCGCGGTGGAGAACGGCATCGTCCTCACCGCCATGACCCCGGGCCCACTGCTGCCGAACCTGCAACGCCTGTTCGACGGCTTGCAGGAGCGCCTCGGCGATCTGTTGCTGACCATTGGTTGTGACTGTTTCCTCAGGCGCCTGGAGTTGGAGGACAACGGCAGCCTGGAGCAAATCGGCAGTTTTTTGCGCGAACAGCGGGTGATGGGGTTCAACTCCTACGGAGAACAATTCAATGGCATGCACATCAACCAGACCTTCACCGGCGTTGCCATTGCCCGCGGCCGGTCCCGTGGACAGCGCTGAACTGCGGGCGCAAATCGGCGTCCTGCAAAACGACAATCAGAAACTGCAACGCATCAATGCGGCGCTGATCGAGCGCATCGAGTCCGGCGTCACCCGCGGCAACGATCCGTACGCCGCCTTCCAGCATTCGGTGGTGCTGGCCGAGCAGGTGCGAGAACGCACCGATGCCTTGAACCAGGCCATGGCCGAACTCAAGGCCGGCAACCATTTGCTCAGCGACGCGCGCCTGCGTGCCGAAACGGCCCATCAACACCTGATCGATGCCATCGAGAGCATTTCCGATGCCTTCGTGCTGTTCGATGCCGAGCAGCGCATTGTCTTGTTCAACAGCCGCTTCAAGGCGTTCTGGAGCAACAGCCGGGTGCGGATCAACGCCGGCATGCGTTTGACCGAGGTCAAGCGCCTGATGCAGAGCAACGGGTTGTTTACCGAAGAGCCTCGCGGGCATGCCGACGAAAACCTGCTGTACCGCCTGCAGGACGGTCGCTGGCTGCAAGTCAGCGAACGGCCGACCCAGGAAGGTGGGCGGGTGATCCTGTTTACCGACATCACCGACGTCAAGCTCAGCGAGACCGTGCGCCGGGAACAGGCGGTGGCGCAAAAGTCGCACTTGCTGCAACGGGCGGTCGACAACCTCTCCCAAGGGGTGGCGATGGTCAATGCCGAGGGCATTCTCGAACTGTGGAACCGGCGCTTCCTCGAGCTCAGCGGCTTGGCACCGGTGGCCGCCCATCGGCCCTTTGCCGAAGTCATCGCCGACAGCGAACTGACCCTGCTGACCCCGGCCAGTCGCGGTCCGAATGGGCGCCCCGTGCAAGAGTGCGAACAACGCCTGTGCGATGGCCGGGTCCTGGAAATCCGCACCCATCCATTGCCCACCGGCGGTTTCGTCAACACCTTCACCGACATCACCGAACGCTACCAGCACGCCGAAGCCCTGAGCGAAAGCGAGCGCTGGATTCGCTTGATCACCGACCATGTGCCGGCATTGATCGCCTACCTCAATGCCGATCTGGTCTACGAGTTCACCAATAAGGTCTATGAAGAATGGTACTGCTGGCCGCGCGGCGTGATGCTCGGCCAGAGCCTGCGCGAAGTGCACAGCGAGCAGCATTACCAGCGCCTGGAGTCCTACGTGGCCCGAGCGCTGGCCGGGGAGAGCGTGACCTTCGAATTCGCCGAGACCAACGTCAACAACCAGGAGCGCTACATGTTGCGCTCCTATGTGCCCAATCGCCTGGCCAGCGGCGAGGTGGTGGGGATCTTCGTGTTGATCCGCGACATCACCGAGCGCCGCCGTACCGCCGAGGCGCTGCACCAGGCTTATCAGAATCTCGAACTGCGGGTGCGTGAGCGCACCGCCGAACTGACCCATCTCAACGACCAGTTGCTGCGCGAAATCGAAGAACGCCGCCGGGTCGAATCACGCTTGCGTGAGGCCAAGCTGGAAGCGGAACAGGCCAACCTGTCGAAAACCAAGTTTCTCGCCGCCGTCAGTCACGACCTGCTGCAACCGCTGAATGCCGCGCGGTTGTTCACCAGTGCCTTGCTGGAGCGACGCGAGCCGATTGCCAACGAGAACCTGGTGCGCAATGTCAGCAACTCACTGGAAGATGTGGAGAGCCTGTTGGGCACCCTGGTGGATATTTCCAAGCTCGATGCCGGTGTGATCAAGGCCGATGTTGCGCCGTTCGCCTTGAGCGAACTGCTGGAAAACCTCGCCGCCGAATACACCCAGGTGGCGCGCAGCGAAGGCCTGCAACTGCATTTCATCGCCTGTTCGGCCCTGGTACGCAGCGACATCCAGTTGCTGGCGCGCATCCTGCGCAATCTGTTGAGCAACGCTATTCGTTATACCTACAGCGGTCGCGTGGTGCTGGGTTGTCGGCGTCATGAGCAAAGCCTGTCGATTCAGGTCTGGGACAGCGGGATGGGCATCGCTGAAAATCGCCTGGAAGAAATCTTCCAGGAGTTCAAGCGCGGTGATGTGCAACGCCCGGATCAGGACCGTGGCCTGGGCCTTGGCTTGGCGATTGTCGAGAAAATCGCCGGCATTCTCGGCCACCGCATTCACGTGCGTTCGTGGCCTGGCCGGGGCTCGATGTTTTCAGTGGAAGTGCCGATCAGCGCCACCGCACCCAAGCCATTGCCGAACCTGCTGATGAGCGAGCCGATGCTCGAACGGCTGCGCGGCGCGCGGGTCTGGGTGCTGGACAACGACGCGACCATTTGCGCCGGGATGCGCACGTTGCTGGAAGGATGGGGGTGTCGCGTGGTGACGGCATTGTCGGAAGAGGACCTGGCACGGCAGGTGGACAACTACCATGCCGGCGCCGACCTGTTGATTGCCGACTATCACCTGGACAACGACCAGAACGGCGTCGATGCCGTCGCGCGGATCAATGCCCGCCGAGCTTGCGCTATCCCGGCCATGATGATCACCGCCAATTACAGCAATGAACTCAAACAGCAGATCCGCGAACTGGGCCATACCCTGATGCACAAACCGGTGCGGCCGATGAAGCTGAAGGCGGCGATGAGTCATCTGCTCGCCAGGCCTTGAGGTCTGATCGTTCCTACGCTCTGCGTGGGAATGCAGCCCGGGACGCTCCGCGTCCCTTTAAGAGCCGAACGCGGAGCGTCCGTTGAGGCATTCCCACGCAGAGCGTGGGAACGATCAGGTCACCGGCGCAGATATGAGCCGAAATCGATATCCCCGGCACTCAGGATCGCCTGCACGCGGTTGTGCACGTTGAGCTTGCGCAGGATCGCCGAGACGTGGGCCTTCACCGTGGTTTCGGCGATTTCCAGGGTATAGGCGATCTGTTTGTTCGATTCGCCCTTGGTCATGCGCTCCAGGACCTGCAGTTGCTTGCGGGTCAGGGCCTGGAGCAGTTCCGGCGGGAAGCTCGGGGCATCGTTCATCCGCCGGTGCGTGCTGCTTTTTGCGGTGCGGATGATGTCCGGCGGCAGGTAGACATTGCCGTTGAGGATCTGCTGGATCGCTTCGGTCATCTGCGCACGGGGCGAGGATTTGGTGATGAAACCCACCGCGCCGTAAGTGATGGCTTGCAGGACGATCTGTTTGTCCTGCTCGGCGGAGACGATGACCACGGGAATGGTCGGCGCTTCGTTGCGCAGGTTGATCAGGCCATTGAGCCCGTGCATGCCGGGCATGTTCAGGTCGAGCAGGATAAGGTCCAGGTCATCGTGTTCCTGGGTCAGCGCGAGGGCACTGTCGAGGTCGGCGGTCTCCATCACCTCGCTACCGGCAAAGCCATCGCTGATGACGTTGTGTATGGCTTCGCGAAACAGCGGGTGATCGTCGGCAATCAGAATTTTGTACATGGCCTTTCACCTCATTATTTTGATTATGGTGTGGCAACAACACGCACGCGTAAAGCTCAGGGAAAGGGTTCGGGCTGGGCTGGCGTGACCGGCAGCCTGGCAGCCTGCCAGGCGTCGAGGCCATCGCGATACCAATACAGTGATTTATAGCCCAGGCTGGCCGCGCGTTTGACCGCATTCCAGCTCAACCAGCAATCGGAGCGGCAGTAGAAGACCAGCGGTTGCGTCGGGTTGCCGGCCGTCAGTTTTTTCAGGTTGTCGGCGAAATACGCCTGCCACTGCGGCGTCAGCTCACCGTCGCCCGTGTTGGCCAGCCAATGGCTGCCGGGCAGGTTTTCGTGGAGTTGGTCTTCGATGAAGCGGCCTTGCAGCCATTGGCGGCGGTAGACGTCGATCAGCACCGGGCGCGGGTCCTGTTCAAGCAGATTTTGCAGGATGGGTGTATCGATGATGGTCGCGTCCTGCATCACGTCCGGCGTAGGGCTGCGGTACAGGTCGATGCGATAGCCGTCATGGGAAAACAGCGGGGTTTGGGCGTGTACACCGCCCAGCCACAGGCTCAGCGACAACGCAGCGAGTGTGGGACGCAACAGGTGACGTCGGGCACGCGGCATGGGGTAGGTCCTTATAGTTATGAACCCATTACATGCCAGTCGCGCTGCGTTGGGAATGCGACGATAGACAGGTAAAACCAGTACTAAAGTAGTAAGTTTTCTGTGGCGAGGGGATGATCAGGGAGTGTCAGCTGGATTTGCGCAGGGCCGCGTGTTGTGGGTTGAAGGTGAGCACGGCGAGCAGGGCGAACAGCAGGGTCAACCCTACGCACACCGCCAGCGCCAGCGGATTGAATCGTTCGTACAAGGCAAAGCGCACCAGCTCCACCGCATGGCTGAACGGGTTCACCGCGCATAGCCAGTACAACCACTCGCTGGCTTCGCGCATTTTCCACAGCGGATACAGAGCCGAAGACAGGAAAAACAGCGGGAAGATCACGAAGTTCATCACCCCGGCGAAGTTCTCCAACTGGCGGATCGCGTTCGACAGCAACAGGCCCAGTGCGCTGAGCATCAACGCCACCAGCAACAGCGCCGGCAGGGCAACCAGCAAACCCATGGCTGGCGGTCGCACGCCGTAGAGCCAGGCGATCGCCAGGAAGGCATAGACCTGCAGCAGCGAGATCAGCGAGGTGGCCAGCAGCTTGCTGCACAGCAGGAAGGTTCGGGGCAGGGGGCTGGTAAGCAGTACGCGCATGCTGCCCATCTCGCGGTCATAGACCATCGACAGTGACCCTTGCATGCCGTTGAACAGCAGGATCATGCAGGCCAGTCCCGGGATGATGTAGACCTCATACGGAATGTAGGTGTCGTAGGGTTCGATGATGGCGATTCCCAGTGCCGCGCGAAACCCCGCGGCGAACACCAATAACCACAGCAACGGCCGCACCAGGGCGCTGAGAAACCGCGTGCGTTGCAGTACGAAGCGCAGCCACTCGCGCAGGACGATACCGCGCAAGCATTGCCAGTAGGCGTTCATTGGGCAGCTCCTGGAGTGGTCAGGCGAGTGAAGGCCGAGCCCAGGTCGCCACCGTATTCCAGGCTCAGTGCGTCGGCCTGTCCGCTGGCTACCAGGCGGCCCTGGTGAAGGATCAACAAGTCATCGCCGGGCTGCACTTCGTCGAGCAGATGAGTGGTCCAGAGCACGCTGATGTGCTGCTCGTGGCACAGCGTGCGAATGTGCAGGTTGAGCGCCAGGCGACTGGCCGGATCGAGGCCGGCGCTGGCTTCGTCGAGCAGCAACAGACGCGGTTCATGCAACAGCGCGCGGGCGATTTCCACCCGGCGGCGATGGCCGCCATTGAGTTCGCGCACCCGTTCACCACGGCGCTCGTCCAGGGCCTGGCGAGCCAGTTCCGCATCGACCCGCAAGCCGGTCTCGCGGCGGGACAAGCCATGCAGCGCGGCGTGATAACGCAGGTTCTGCTCGACGCTCAGGTCCAGGTCCAGGGTGCTTTGCTGGAACACCACACCCAGCTGTTTCAGCGCCGGACGCGGGGCGCTGCGCAATGAACAGCCGCCGACCCGGATATCGCCGTGCTGCAGGTCATAGAGGCGGGTGAGCAAAGCGATCAGGGTTGATTTGCCGGCGCCGTTAGGCCCCAGCAGCGCGGCGAAACGCCCGGGTGCGAGGCTGAAATTCACCTGGCGCAAGGCCTCCCGAGGCCCGTAGGTAAAACTCAGGTCGCTGACTTCCAGGGCGTTCATGGGGTCACCACCACGCCCCAGGGATAACGTCCGACCTTCACCGATTTGCTGACCTTGAGGTTGTCGACATCGATCACCGAGACATCGCCGCTGACGCCATTGGTGGCGAGCAACTGCTTTTGATCGGGGGTGAAAGCCAGTTGCCAGACACGTCGGCCCACCAGCAGGTAATCGAGGATCTCGAAAGTCTTGGCGTCGACGACCGCCACGTGGTTGGCCGGCCCCAGGGCAACGAAGGCGTACTTGCCGTCGGCGCTGAGCTTGATGCCCACCGGCTGCACTTTGTCCGGGTGCACGCCCTTGATCTGGAAGTTCAGGGTCTTGAGGATGTTGCGGTGGGCGACGTCGAGAATCGTCACCGTGCCACCGATCTCCGCCGAGGCCCAGAGCTGCGAACCGTCGTTGTTGAATTCGACGAAGCGCGGCCTTTGATCCACCAGCGTGCTGTCGGCCAGGGTCTGGGTGCTGGTGTCGATCCAGTGCAGCATGTTGGTGGTTTCGCTGGTGTTGACCGCCCACTTGCCGTCAGGGCTGACGGCCATGCCTTCAGGCTCGACACCGACGTTGATCTGCCCGAGGACCTTGGACGTCTCGGTGTCGATCACCGTGACCAGCGCATCGTCTTCGTTGGAGACGTACAGCCAGCGATTGTTAGGGTGCAGGGCGAATTGCTCGGGGTCTTTACCCGAGGGCAGTTCCTTGATGATCTTGCGGGTGGCCACGTCCATCACCTGGACCCGGTCCGAGTCGCTGGCGCAGATGTACAGCAACTTGTTGTCATGGGACAGCAACAGGCCACGGGGGCGCTGGCCGACAGCGAGGGTGTCGGTGACTTGCAGGGTCTGCATGTCGATCAGGCTCAGGCTGTTGTCCTTTTCATTGGAGACCCAGGCGGTGCTGGCGGCGGCATGGCCCGTGGCGAGCAGCAGGGCGCAGGAAATCAGAGTGCGGCGCATGGCAGTTTCCTTGTTGTAGTTGTTGTATTCAGGGAAAGCGGCAACTGACCTCGGGCTTGTCGTAACCCAGGCTGTCCATCTCGTTGAAGGGGTGCAGGAAGCCGTCCTGGGGTGAGGTGCTGACCAGGGCCCGCGGCTGCACGATCGGAATCGGTTGGCGCAGTTGGCCGTTCCACGGGCGGTAACTGAGCTTGCGTCCCTTGAAACCGTCCAGCGGCAATTGATCGCTGATTTCCAGGTCGCGGATGGCCATCGGCTCGGTTTGCCGCGACTTGCTGACGGCGCTGGCGATGCTGCGCACGGCGATCCAGGCCGCAAAGTCACGGTCATTCATCCAGCGCCCGGCCAAGGCTTCGAAGCGCTTCTGTAGTTGTGCGGCGCCGTAGGTTTCCACGGTCTTGTGCCAACCCACCGGGGTCAGGCCCTGGGTACCGGCAACCGGCCGCGGGTACCAGGTCTGGTACGGCACGTACTCACCGAAATCACCGCGCTCATCGGCCACCAGCACCACGTCGTATTCGGCGGTCTGGGTGAACAGCGGCATGTCGGCCTGGGCGCTGCGCCGTTGATCGTTATCGAAGCTCCAGGGTTTTTCCGCCACCAGTTGCAAGCCAAAGCGCTTGGCCGCGCGGCGCAGGGCCGCGGCATAGGCTTGATCGTCGCCGGTCGGGCCAACGATCAGCAGCGCCCGCTGCCATTTGCGCACTACCAGAAATTGAGCCAACGCGTCGGCGAGCATTGCCCGGCTCGGCAGGCTGTGCAGCACGTTGGGTAAACAATCGGTGCTGCGCAGGCTGTCGTCGGGGCTGCCGGCATTGAACAGAAGGCTATCGGGCAGCGCTGCACTAAGTTGGCGCAGGCTGCTGGCAGGTGCGTTCACCACGAACAGGCGCAGGCCTTGGTCGTGCTGGTTTTTTGCGGCGCTGAGCAAGGCTTCGGGACTGTCGACACTGGCGCTGACCAGGCTGTAGGCGTGATTGAGAAAACGCCCGGTGCTGTTGCTGTCGGTGATCGCCAGTTCGGCGCCGCGCAACCCGGCGTCGCTGGGTTCGGGGATGACGTTCGACAGCAGCGGGCCAGGGTCCGGGCGATAGCCCAGGTAGCCGATCCGTACCTGCAACGGCGCGTCCGCCGCCTGGCTTTGGGTGACCAGCCCGGCGGCGCAGGCAATCGCCAGCAGGTAGATCAGGGCGTAAGGGGCAAGCTGGCGCATAGGGCACTCCATTACAGGTAGCGCCAGCATAGGAAGCCCATGCCGCCGGGGAAATATGCAGAAAGTACCAAGCAGCCAGTACCAAGGTAGTAGCCCGCGCCGGGCGGCGCGGTTTTAGCATGATCAACAACGGCCACTGCTCTGGAGGGGATTGACCATGCGTATCGTCAAGGCACTGCTCCTGCCGTTTTTGCTGATCCTGACCCTGATCGGTGTCGACCGGCTCCACGGCTCGCGTCCCGTGGCGTTGCAGGTCATGCCCGCGACACCGGGGCGCTAGGCATGTCAGCCCTGTGGCGGATCAATCTGTGGGTCTGCGGTTTTTTTGCGCTGGTGACCCTGGCTTGCATGACGTTGTTGGTGCATCAAGCGCTGCAGGACGTGGAACGTGAGCTGCAATCGGCCGAAGCGGTGGTCGAGTACCTGAGCGAAACCGCCGAACGTGACCCGATCAGCCTGCAACCGCGGCTGACCCAAGGCCTGCGCCACGTCCGCGTACGCTGGCTGGGGCCGGAGGAACAGCCACCGCTAGCCGTGCAAAGTGGGCTCGATGCCTGGCTGGGCCGCCTGCTGTTCGCCGAAGTGCGTCATGGCGCCAGAATCCTCGCTCTGGCGGATGGCCGACGGGTGCAGATTGCGCTTGATCCACGGGATGAAATCGACGAAGTCTGGGACTCCGTGCAACAACTGCTCAGCCTGTGTGCGATGGCCCTGGTGGTCAGTCTGCTGACCATCCGCTGGGCGGTGCGTCGTGGCATGGGGCTGCTCGATGAGCTGCTGCGGGCGTTCCAGCAGGTGTGTGCCGGACAGCTCACAGTGCGCCTGCGTCCAGAAGGGGGGCCGGAGGCGCGGCAACTGGCAACGCATTTCAACCGCATGACCGACGCGCTGGAACAGGCTGGTAGCGATAATGCCCGGCTGACCCAGGCCTTGCTGGCGGTGCAGGAACAGGAACGTACCCAGCTGGCCCAGACCCTGCACGACGATCTCGGCCAGTACCTGGCCGGGATCCGTGCGCAGGCGTGCCTGTTGCGCCTGGCGGCCGATCAACCGCAGACCGTCGAGCGCACGATGCGCGAACTGGAGCACAACTGCGAACACCTTCAACAAGGCTTTCGGGCCCTGGTGCACAACCTCTATCCGGTGGTCCTGCAACACTTGCCGTTGGCCGAAGCCATCACGTTGCTGGTGGAGCAATGGCAAGGCCGGCAGGGTATTGATTGTCGGCTGCGGCTCAGTGCGCAGTTACCGGCGCTGTCGGGGCCGGACAAAACCCATCTGTACCGATTGCTGCAAGAAGCCCTGACCAACATCACCCGGCATGCCGACGCCAGTCAGGTGCGGGTGCGCCTGCAACATCACGGCGCACGCTTGCGCCTGCTGGTGCGCGATAACGGTCGCGGTGCGGAGCAACCACAGCGCCCCGGTGTCGGGCTGTATTCGATGCGCGAACGCGCCCGCAGCCTGGGCGCTGAGTTGCGCATCATCAGCCAGCCCGGCGCCGGTTGGGCGCTAACCTTGAGCGTGCCTTTGGAGGTTTCATGAGTATTCTGCTGGTCGATGATCATGCGGTCGTCCGCCAGGGCTACGCTAGCCTGTTGCGAGCCCTGATGCCGGCGATGGAAGTTCGCGAGGCGGCAACGGGCGAGGAGGCGTTGCTGCGGGTTCAGGACAGCGTGCCGCACCTGGTGATCATGGATTTCGGCCTGCCGGGTATCAGTGGCCTGGAAACCACTCGGCGGCTGCGGCAACGCCTGCCACAATTGCGGGTGCTGTTTTTCAGCATGCACGATGAACTGCCGCTGGTGCGTCAGGCACTGGAGGCAGGGGCATCGGGATATTTGACCAAGAGCTCGGCGCCAGAAGTGTTGATCGAGGCGGTGCGGCGCGTGCTCGCAGGCCATGCCTACATCGAACAACCGCTGGCCACTCAACTGGCCTGCCATCGCCAGCAGGACGCCAGCGACCCGCGCTTGCAGAGCATGACCCAGCGCGAGCTGGAGATTTTCGTGATGCTCGCCAAAGGCACCCCCACGCGGCAGATCGCCGAGCAGTTGAGCATCAGCAGCAAGACCGTTTCCAATCACCTGACGTTGCTCAAGAGCAAGTTGCAGGTGAGCTCCCATGCCGAGCTGGTGCATCTGGGGATTGATATGGGGGTGGTGCGCAAGGCGGGCTGACGCGGGATTGATGATCGTTCCCACGCTCTGCGTGGGAATGCAGCCCGGGACGCTCCGCGTCCCCAAAAGCGTGACGCAGAGCGTCACAAGAGGCGTTCCCAAGCAGAGCGTGGGAACGATCGGTACCCGGTCACCTGCCCCATGTCGTCGGGCACCCCGTGCAGCCCTCCATGTTCGCATCCTGGAAATTCGCATAATGCTGGCGCGAGCCGCCGAGGTTGGCGTTTTCCAGGTTGCTTTCGCCCAACTTGGCCTCTTGCAGGTTGGCGTCGCTGAGGTTGGCGCCCTTGAGATCGGCCTTGCTCAGCCAGGTCATCTCCAGATCGGCGGCGCCCAGGTTGGCGTTGTGCAACCTGGCCCCGGACAGCCGCGCGAATTGCAGGTCGGCGGCGCTGAGGTCGGCGTTCTCGAATTGCGCGCCCTGGGCGAACAGCCCCCAGCCCTGGATTGCCACCAGCGTGGCGCCGGTGAAATCAGCCAGGCGCACATTGCTTTGTTGCAGGCTGGCGCGGGTCAGGTTGGCGCCCTGTAGCTGGGCCTGTTCCAGGTTGGCCAGGTCGAGGCGGGCGTGGCGCAGGTCGGCCTCGCGCAGGTCGGCACCGCTCAGGTTCATGTTGCGCAGGTCCTGGTTGCTCAGGTTGGCGCCCTTGAGATTGGCGCCGGGGCATTGGCTGTGTTCGGCGATGGTGCAGCCGTTGATGATCAGTGGGGTGTCGCCGCCGTCGTCGGCGTGGACCAGCTGCAGGGTCAGTAGAAGAAACAGCGGCAGGTATTTCATGGCAGGGTTCTCTTGGGAGTGAGATTGCCGAACGGACGCAGAGCGTCCGGGGCTGCATTCCCACGCAGAGCGTGGGAACGATCAGGTGTTGGGGTGTTATTTTTGCGCGGTCTGGTTATCCCAGCTCGGAATCTTGAACACCCAGAACGATCCGCCTTGAGCTACCGGCTTGGTCAGCTCCGCCATGTCGCCGCCCCACAACGGCACCGCGCCGCCGTAGCCCACGGTCACGCCGATGTACTGCTCGCCGTCCTGCTCCCAGGTGATCGGTGGGGAAACGATGCCGCTGCCGGTCTGGAATTTCCACAGTTCCTTACCGGTCTTGGCATCGAAGGCCTTGAAGAACCCGTCGCCGGTACCGGTGAACACCAGGTTGCCCTTGGTCGCCAGCACGCCGGCCCACAGCGGCAGGTGTTCCTTGTGCTCCCAGACCACTTTGCCGGTGGTCGGGTTCATCGCCCGCAACGTCCCGACGTGATCGTCGTACATGCGCTTGATGCGGAAACCCATGCCCAAATAGGCCGAGCCTTTCTTGTAGTTGACCTCTTCGGTCCAGTATTCCTCTTTCCACTGGTTGCCCGGGATATAGAACAGCCCGGTGTCCTGGCTGTAGGCCATGGGGTTCCAGTTCTTGCCACCGAGGAACGGCGGCGAGACTTCCACGGGCTTGCCCTTGGTTTCCCCCGGCAACGGCTTGGCCGGACGCTGGCCTTCGTTTTCCACCGGGCGGCCGGTCTTGAGATCGATGTGGCTGGCCCAGGTGATGTTGTCGACGAAGGGGAAGGCGTTCTGCAATTTGCCGTTGTTTCGGTCGACCACATAGAAGAAGCCGTTGCGGTCGGCGTGGCCGGTGGCCTTGACCGTTTTGCCGTCCTTGTCCTTGTAGTCGAACAGCACCAATTCGTTGTTGCCGGAGAAGTCCCAGGCATCGTTCGGCGTGTGCTGGTAGAACCATTTCACTTCGCCGGTGCTCGGGTCGACGCCGACCTGGCCAGAGGTGTAGAGGCTGTCGTAATCGTGTGGGTTGCCGTCCTTTGAGGTACGCGCCCAAGTGTTCCACGGGCCTGGATTACCGGCGCCGACGATGATGGTGTTGGTTTCGGCATCGAAACTGGCGCTCTGCCAAGGTGCGCCGCCACCATGGCTCCAGGCTTCGACCTTGCCGGTTTCGGTGGTCGGATCGTTCGGCCACGACGGCGCCTTGACGTCGCCGGTGGGGGTGCTGTCCTTGCCGTTCAAGCGGCCCATATGGCCTTCGACGAAAGGCCGCATCCAGACTTCCTCGCCGGTGTCCGGATCCCGGGCGAAGAGCTGGCCGACCACGCCGAACTCGTCACCGGAACTCCCATGGATCAACAGCACCTTGCCGCTGGCCTTGTCCTTGATCAGCACCGGCGCGCCGGTCATGGTGTAGCCCGCGGCGTGGTCGCCGAACTTCTTGTTCCACACGACTTTTCCGGTGTTCTTGTCCAGGGCGATCAGCCGAGCATCTAGGGTGCCGAAGTAGATTTTGTCGCCATAGATCGCCGCGCCGCGGTTGACCACGTCGCAGCACGGCCGAATGTTGTCCGGCAGGCGATGGTTGTAGGTCCATAGGCGCTTGCCGGTCTTGGCATCGAGGGCGAATACCCGCGAATACGAGCCGGTGACGTAGACCACGCCGTCGCTGACGATCGCCTGGGATTCCTGGCCGCGCTGTTTCTCGTCGCCGAAGGAGTAAGACCAGGCCGGAGTCAGCTTGAACACGTTCTTGTCGTTGACCTGGGCCAGTGGGCTCCAGCGCTGGGCGTTAGTGCCCATCCCGTACTGCAGCACGTCCTTGGTGGTCAGGTGATCGTTGGCAATGTCTTCCCAACTCACGTTACGGGTGGCGCTGGCCGGTGCGGTCTCGGCGAATCCGGCAGGGCTCAGGGACAGGCTGCCGACCAGCAAAAAAGCGTGTACGGCGACGGTCAAGGGGGAAAGGGCGGGTAGCGATCTTATTGTCATGGTTGCAGTTCCCAGTGGAGGTTTTGACCTGCACAGGGTGGGGCGCCGGGGCGGACGGCGGATACGGAAAATGTCCCGCCGTTGCCGGGAAAACTTCCCATGTGCCACCTGATTTAGGTGTCCCTCCAAGGCCTTACTACCAAGGGATTAGGCGCCGACCACCAAAGCAGCATGGGGTGCATGCCACGGGGTTTCTAAGATGGCTGCCATAGCCTCTGCCAAGAGGTCTTGCGTGCAATCCTGAGGGCATAACAATGACAACAAAACGCAACGCCTTGCTCGTGACCGGGCTGCTGGTCGGTCTTATCAGTGCGGGTTCCGTCTGGGCCCACGGCAATGTGGTGCCGCAGGCCGTCGCCACCCAGGGCCTGACACCGATCAAGGATGCCGGCGTACCGCTCGATGCCGATGGCTGGGCAGCGGTGAACCCTTACCGTACTTCCCCGGAACATGATAAGGCGGTGGAAATCGGCGCGTCGGCCTACAACCAGAACTGCGCGGCCTGTCATGGCCTGGAAGCCAAGTCCGGTGGCATCGCCCCCGATTTGCGCATGCTCGATGTCGCGGATGCCGGTGATGAGTGGTTCGTCGAACGAGTACGCCACGGCGCGGTGCGTGATGGTCGGGTCTACATGCCGAAAATGGCTGATTACCTGAGCCAGGAAGCCCTGTGGGCGGTGCGTACTTATCTGGACAGCGTCCACGTCGAGGAGTGACCCATGCGCCTGCTCGCGGTGTTGATCAGCGCTGTGTGGCTGTGCTGCCAGTCGGTGCAGGCGCAGGTTCGCAACTATGACGAAATGATCGCCGCCGGTGAACTGAAAGTGGCGGTCTACAAGGACTTCGCCCCCTACAGTTTTGAAGACGCGGGCCAGCCCCGGGGCGTAGACGTGGAACTGGCCCAGGCGCTGGCGAAGGCCCTGGGGGTGCGCTTGACGTTGATCTGGGCGCCCGCCGGGGAAAAGCTCGACGATGACCTGCGCGATTACATCTGGCGTCCCAGCCCACTGCACAATCAGCAACTGGCCGACCTGATGATGCGGGTGCCTTATGACCGCGATTACGCGCAGAAACGCAACGAATTCGGCGAGATGGAAAACGGCCATGTGGTGATGTTCGGCCCTTACCAGAACGAGCAATGGCAAGTCGCTTACGACCGCCGCCGGCTGGACAAGGTCGCCAGTGTCGCGGTGTTTGAACAGCACCCGATCGGCGTCGAAGTCGACAGCGTGCCTTCGTTCTACCTGACCTCGGTGTTCAACGGCATGCTCGCCGGCAAGACCCGCCACTACCCGGGCGTGCCTCAGGCGTTTGCGGCGATGAAGGCCGGTGAGGTCGACGCCGTCATGGCCATGCGTGGCGAAATCGACTGGCAGGTGCACGAAGCCGCCGACCCGCAATTGGCCCTGGCAGAAAACGCTTACCCGAACATGGGCAAGCAACTCTGGGAGATCGGCATGGCCGTCCACGAAAGCAACCGGCAACTGGCCTATGCCGTGGAGGAGGCGCTGGAAAGCCTGATCCGCGAGGGTTCGGTGAAAACCATCTACGGCCAGTACGGCTTGCGCTACGACGTGCCCGAAATGTACCAATAGGAGCAGGCGATGAATTGGCAAAGGAGTTGTCTGTTGGCCTGCTGTTTGAGCCTGGCGGCCCATGCGGGCGCTGTCGATCCCGGCAAAGACCCGGTGCCGTCGGTGATGTGGGCCTTCTATCACAAGCAAATGCTCGGTGAGGCGCCGTTCGTGTTCGATGAGCGGGTCAAGCTGCTGGCGCCACCGTTCGCCGAAGACGCACGTCAAGTGCCGCTGGAAATCGATGCCCGAGCCTTCAAGGGCGAAGTGGTCAGGATCCTCGCCTGGGCTGAACTCAACCCCTTGCCGAAAATCGTCGATTTCCAGCCGCTCAGTGGCGTGCTGCCATGGCTGTCGATCCGCATCCGCGTCGAACAGGCGACGCCTTTGCGCGCGGCGGTACTGACCCGTGACGGCGTGTGGCATGTGGGGTCGACCCTGATCGACGCCGCGGGTGGCGGCTGTACCGCGCCAAGCGTGGTGCGCACTGAGGCGGGTTGGGAAGAGCATGTCGGTGAGGTGCTCGGCGGTCGTTATCCTCGTGGTGAATTCAGCCGCGTGCGCGTGCAGGTAGCGCATCCGATGGACAACGGGATGGTCAGTGGCATCCCGGAATTTTTCCTCGAACATGCCGAGCTGCGCGATCAGCACGATCAACTGCTGGCCCGTCTCGAACTGTTCCCCGCCGTCAGCGAAAACCCCAGCCTGGCCTTTGATATCGAAGGGGCAGGGCAGACGCGCCTGTTGCTACGCGATAACAGCGGCAACCAATTCGATGCGTCGATCCCCTGAATTCAAGGAGCCTGTCATGCGCTGGATGCTGCTGTTGTTGCTCGGCCTGGGCCTGCCAGCCATGGCCGATCTCGAATATTCGCTCAAGCCCAGGCAAATCGCCGAAGACACCTGGTTGCTGGAAGGCAGCACCGATAATTTTGCCAAGGACAATGGCGGCAACATCGTCAACACGGCATTCATCGTTACCGAGCGCGGCGTGGTGGTGATCGATACCGGGCCGTCCAGGCGTTACGGCGAGGCCATGCGCCGGGCCATAGCGGCGACCACCGACAAGCCGGTGATCCAGGTCCTGTTGACCCATCATCATCCTGATCATGTGCTGGGCAACCAGGCGTTTACCGACGTGCCGATCGGCGCCCTGGCCGGCACCACTGAGTTACTGCAAAAGCAGGGCGATGCCATGGCCGAGAACATGTACCGGCTGGTGGGCGACTGGATGCGCGGCACCGAAGTGGTGTTGCCGAACCGGGCGCTGGCGCCTGGTGTGGAAAGTTTTGGGAATCACGATCTGCGCCTGCTGAGCCTGGGTGGGCATACGGGTGCGGATCTGGCTATTCTCGACCAGCGAACCGGCGTGCTGTTTGCCGGCGACCTGGTGTTTTATCAACGGGCACTGACCACGCCCAACAGTCCGGGGCTGTCGGTGTGGCTGGCCGATATCGCGACTCTGCAGTCTTTGCCGTGGAAACTGATCGTGCCCGGTCACGGCCCGCTGGCCAGTGATCCGCAACCCTTCGCACAGATGCGCGATTACCTGGGCTGGCTCGATCAATTGATGCGCGACGGTGCGGCCAATGGTAGCGACATGAGCGAGATGATCCGCAGCCCGATTCCCGAACGGTTCGCCGGGATCAGCCTGAGCCGCTACGAGCTGATTCGCAGCGTCAGTCATTTGTACCCGCGATACGAGCGTGCGCAGATGACGCGAGTCGATTCCGCCGCCAGCAACTGATTCGATCGTTCCCACGCTCTGCGTGGGAATGCCTCAACGGACGCTCCGCGTTCGGCTCTTGAAGGGACGCGGAGCGTCCCGCGCTGCATTCCCACGCGGAGCGTGGGAATGATCATTTCAACACCCAACCCTGTACCAAGGAACTAGGAATCTCCACATTGCGGGCAATTGTTGTCCGGGCGGCGGCGCCCAAGAATCTGCACCAGACCGGGAAAATTTCCCGGAAATAACAAAAAACTGCAGAGGAAGCCGTCATGACTCAACCCGCACGTCGCCAGCCCTTCGTCTTGAGCCTGTTGCTCAGTGCCATGCTGTTGTCCGGTCAGGCATTGGCCGGGGTTTCCGACCAGGACATTCTCCAGGACCCCAAGAACCCCGAGCAGGTCGTGACCAACGGCCTGGGTGTGCAGGGGCAGCGCTACAGCCCGCTGGATATCCTCAATGTCGACAACGTCAAGGAGCTGCGACCGGCGTGGGCCTTCTCCTTCGGCGGGGAAAAGCAGCGCGGTCAGCAAGCGCAACCGATGGTCAAGGACGGTGTGATGTACATGACCGGCTCCTATTCACGGGTATTCGCCGTGGATGCACGCACCGGCAAGAAACTCTGGCAATACGACGCGCGCCTGCCGGATGACATTCGCCCCTGCTGCGACGTGATCAACCGTGGCGTCGCGCTGTACGGCGACCTGGTGATCTTCGGCACCCTCGACGCCAAGCTCGTGGCGCTGAACAAGGACACCGGCAAGGTGGTCTGGAGCAAGAAAGTCGCCGACCACAAGGAAGGCTACTCGATCAGCGCCGCACCACTGGTGATCAACGGCAAGCTGATTACCGGCGTGGCTGGTGGCGAATTCGGCGTGGTGGGCAAGATCGAAGCCTACGACCCGAAAAACGGTACTTTGCTATGGTCCCGGCCGACGGTCGAAGGCCACATGGGTTACGTCTACAAGGACGGCAAAGCCGTGGAAAACGGCATCTCCGGCGGCGAGGCGGGCAAGACCTGGCCGGGTGACCTGTGGAAGACCGGTGGCGCGGCGCCTTGGCTGGGCGGTTATTACGACCCGGAAACCAACCTGCTGTTGTTCGGCACCGGCAACCCGGCACCGTGGAACTCGCACCTGCGCCCTGGCGACAACCTGTACTCGTCGTCGCGCCTGGCGCTCAACCCGGACGACGGCACCATCAAGTGGCACTTCCAGAGCACGCCCCACGACGGTTGGGACTATGACGGCGTCAACGAACTGGTGTCGTTCAACTACACCGAGGGCGGCAAGGAGATCAAGGCGGCGGCCACCGCTGACCGCAACGGTTTCTTCTACGTGCTCGATCGCACCAATGGCAAATTCATCCGTGGCTTCCCGTTCGTGGACAAGATCACCTGGGCCACCGGCCTGGATAAAACCGGCCGGCCGATCTACAACGAAGCCAGCCGTCCTGGCGCACCGGGCACTGAAGCCAAGGGCAGCTCGGTGTTCGTAGCGCCGGCATTCCTCGGCGCGAAAAACTGGATGCCGATGGCCTACAACCGCGACACAGGGTTGTTCTACGTGCCGTCCAACGAGTGGGGCATGGATATCTGGAACGAAGGCATCGCCTACAAGAAAGGTGCGGCGTTCCTCGGTGCCGGCTTCACCATCAAGCCATTGAATGAAGACTACATCGGCGTGCTGCGGGCGATCGACCCGAAAACCGGCAAGGAAGTGTGGCGGCACAAGAACTTCGCGCCGCTGTGGGGCGGGGTGTTGACCACCAAGGGCAACCTGGTATTCACCGGCACGCCGGAAGGTTTCCTGCAGGCGTTCAACGCCAAGACCGGCGAGAAGGTCTGGGAATTCCAGACCGGCTCCGGCGTACTCGGCTCGCCCGTGACCTGGGAAATGGACGGCGAGCAGTACGTCTCGGTGCTCTCCGGCTGGGGCGGCGCCGTGCCGCTGTGGGGCGGCGAAGTGGCCAAGCGGGTGAAGGACTTCAACCAGGGCGGCATGCTCTGGACCTTCAAGCTGCCCAAGGACCTCGTCGCCAAGCACTGATCCGAATCCGCCACATAACCCCTGTGGGAGCGAGCCTGCTCGCGATGGTCGTCAACGATGACGTGGGGAGTCTGGTGCCCCGCGGCGTTCTCAGGTTCATCGCGAGCATGCTCGCTCCTACAGGGGGAGGGGGCGGTGTGAAATATACGACCAAATAACGAGAGTCCCTCCTGCCAACGATGCATTCGTCTGGCACTCGGGGCTCTCTAGTATCGGTTCATCGCCTGTCGACACGACAGGCATCGACCCAGACAGAGGCCCACCATGATCTACGCCCAACCCGGAACACCTGGCGCCGTCGTTACTTTCAAGCCACGCTACGGCAACTTCATCGGCGGCGAATTCGTCGCGCCGGTCAATGGCGAGTACTTCACCAACACCTCGCCGGTCAACGGTGAAGTGATCGCGGAATTCCCGCGCTCCAGCGCCGCCGATATCGAGAAGGCCCTGGACGCCGCCCATGCCGCCGCCGATGCCTGGGGCAAGACTTCGGCCCAGGACCGCTCCCTGGTGCTGTTGAAAATCGCCGACCGCATCGAGCAAAACCTGGAGATCCTCGCCGTCACCGAAACCTGGGACAACGGCAAGGCGGTGCGCGAGACCCTCAACGCCGACGTACCCCTGGCGGCCGACCATTTCCGTTACTTCGCCGGCTGCATCCGCGCCCAGGAAGGCGGCGCCGCCGAGATCAACGAGCTGACCACTGCCTATCACTTCCACGAGCCATTGGGCGTGGTCGGGCAGATCATTCCGTGGAACTTCCCGCTGCTGATGGCCGCCTGGAAACTCGCGCCAGCGCTGGCCGCGGGCAACTGCATCGTGCTCAAGCCCGCAGAGCAAACGCCGCTGTCGATCATGGTCTTCGCCGAATTGATTGCCGACCTGCTGCCGGCGGGTGTACTGAACATCGTCCAGGGCTTCGGTCGCGAAGCCGGCGAGGCCCTGGCCACCAGCAAGCGTATCGCCAAGATCGCCTTCACCGGCTCGACCCCCGTCGGCGCCCACATCATGCATTGCGCCGCCGAGAACATCATTCCGAGCACCGTCGAACTGGGCGGCAAGTCGCCGAATATCTTCTTCGAAGACATCATGAACGCTGAACCCGCGTTCATCGAAAAAGCCGCCGAAGGCCTGGTACTGGCGTTCTTCAACCAGGGCGAAGTCTGCACCTGTCCGTCCCGGGCACTGGTGCAGGAATCGATCTACGAACCGTTCATGGCCGAAGTCATGAAGAAGATCGTCAAGATCAAGCGCGGCAACCCGCTGGACACCGAGACCATGGTCGGCGCCCAGGCATCCGAACAGCAATACGACAAGATCCTTTCGTACCTGACCATCGCCCAGGAGGAGGGCGCCGAGCTGCTCACTGGCGGCGCGGCCGAGCGCCTGGAAGGTGACCTGTCCAGCGGCTATTACATCCAGCCGACGCTGCTCAAGGGCCACAACAAGATGCGCGTGTTCCAGGAAGAAATCTTCGGGCCGGTGGTGGGCGTCACCACCTTCAAGGACGAAGCCGAAGCGCTGGCCATCGCCAACGACAGCGAGTTCGGCCTCGGTGCCGGTCTCTGGACCCGCGACATCAACCGCGCGTACCGCATGGGCCGGGCGATCAAGGCAGGGCGCGTGTGGACCAACTGCTACCACCTGTACCCGGCGCATGCGGCGTTTGGTGGCTACAAGAAGTCCGGCGTCGGCCGGGAGAACCACAAGATGATGCTCGACCACTACCAGCAGACCAAAAACCTGCTGGTGAGCTACGACATCAATCCGCTCGGGTTCTTCTAACTCACTGACTGCACATAAACCCCTGTAGGAGCTGCCGCAGGCTGCGATCTTTTGATCTTGGAATTCACAATCAAAAGATCGCAGCCTGCGGCAGCTCCTACAGGGGTTTATGTGTGTTTCATGTATACGTTTACCCCCTACCAAAGCCCCCCAAACCTCCTTCGAAAGTAGCATTCGGGCGCCCGGCGCCCCGTGCATTAATGGCTCTACCGGAATCGCCCGGCACAAGAAGAGGAATGACCCATGTGGACTAAACCCGCGTTTACCGATCTGCGCATTGGCTTCGAAGTGACGATGTATTTCGCCAACCGTTGATTGACCACCCGGCCAGCCGTTGCGTTGGCCGGGCCTGCCTTCTGGAGCATTGCCCATGCACATCCGCGTACTCGGCTCCGCCGCTGGCGGTGGTTTTCCGCAGTGGAACTGTAACTGTCGCCAGTGCGCCGGTGTGCGCAATGGCAGCCTGCGGTCCCGGCGTCGCACGCAGTCCTCGATTGCCTTGAGTGACAACGGGGAGGACTGGGTGCTGTGCAATGCTTCGCCAGACATCCGCGCGCAACTCGAGGGCTTTGCGCCGCTGCAACCGGCCCGCCGCTTGCGTGACAGCGCCATCACTGGCGTGGTGTTGCTCGACAGCCAGATCGATCACTGCACCGGCCTGCTGAGCTTGCGTGAAGGCTGCCCACATGCGGTGTGGTGCACCGAGCGGGTTCATCAGGATCTCAGCAGCGGTTTCCCGTTGTTTACCATGCTCAGGCACTGGAATGGCGGGTTGCGGTGGCAACCGATTGCGCTGGATCGCGAACCGTTCAGTATCGGCGCCTGCGCGCACCTGCGGTTTCACGCGATTCCCCTGGTCAGCAACGCACCGCCGTATTCGCCCAATCGCGGTGATCCGCAACCGGGCGACACCATCGGGTTGTTCGTTGAAGACCAACGCAGCGGCGCATCGCTGTTTTACGCACCTGGCCTGGGCCAGGTCGATGATCAAGTGCTGGCCTGGATGCAGCGCGCCGATTGCCTGTTGCTGGACGGCACCCTGTGGCGCGATGACGAGATGCGTGTCTGCGAGGTCGGTCAAAGCCTGGGCAGCGACATGGGCCATTTGCCCCAGAGCGGTCCCGGCGGCATGCTGGAAGTGCTGCAAGGTTTTCCCCGCCAGCGCAAGGTGCTGATCCACATCAACAACACCAACCCGATCCTCGATGAAGACTCGGCCGAGCGGGCGCTGCTGGAACGGCGGGGGATCGAGGTGGCTTACGACGGCATGGATATTGTGCTGTAGCGACGGACGCCTTCGCGAGCAGGCTCGCTCCCACAAGGGCGACGCAATCCACTGTGGGAGCGAGCCTGCTCGCGAAGGGTCCAGATCAGACACCGAAGATTCCCCGGAGACCCGCAATGACCGATACACCCATGACCCCCACCGAATTCGAGCAGGCCCTGCGTGCCAAAGGCGCCTACTACCACATCCACCACCCATTCCATCAAGCGATGTACGCCGGCCGCGCCACTCGCGAACAGATCCAGGGTTGGGTCGCCAATCGCTTTTACTACCAGGTCAACATCCCGCTAAAGGACGCCGCGATCCTGGCCAACTGTCCCGACCGTGAAGTGCGCCGCGAATGGCTGCAACGCATCCTCGATCATGATGGCGTGCCCGGCAGCGAAGGCGGTATCGAGGCCTGGCTGCGCCTGGGCGAGGCGGTGGGGCTCGATCGCGAGCAGATCCTGTCACAGGAGTTGGTGCTGCCCGGCGTACGTTTCGCCGTGGATGCCTACGTCAATTTCGCCCGTCGTGCCTGTTGGCAGGAAGCGGCCAGCAGTTCGCTGACCGAGCTGTTCGCACCGCAGATCCATCAATCGCGACTCGATGCCTGGCCGACCCATTACCCGTGGATCGATTCCGCCGGCTACGACTACTTCCGCACACGGCTGAGCCAGGCCCGGCGCGATGTAGAGCATGGCTTGCGCATCACCCTGGCACATTACGTCACCCTCGAGGCCCAGCAACGCATGCTGCAGATCCTGCAATTCAAGCTCGACGTGTTGTGGAGCATGCTCGATGCCATGAGCATGGCCTATGAGCTGGAGCGTCCGCCGTATCACACCGTCACACGGGACAACGTCTGGCACCGGGGGATTGTCCTGTGAGCCTGATCGATCGCAAGCAGTCACCCTCATTGCGCCGGGGCTTTCGCCTGCAATGGGAACCGCGCCAGGACTGTCATGTGCTGCTGTACCCCGAAGGCATGATCAAACTCAACGCCAGTGCCGGGCAGATTCTCGATCTGGTGGACGGCCAGCGCAGCGTCGCGGCGATCATCGATCGGCTGACGGCGAGTTTTCCTGACGTGCCGGGGATCGACGAGGACGTACTGGCCTTCCTGGAGGTGGCCCATGCGCAATTCTGGATCGAGTGACGCGCTACCGGGGCCGCCGTTGTGGCTGTTGGCGGAGCTGACCTACCGTTGTCCGTTGCAGTGTCCGTATTGCTCCAATCCATTGGATTTCGCCCGGCACGGCGAGGAACTGGACACGCAGGAATGGATCCGGGTATTTCGTGAGGCGCGGGACATGGGCGCCGCGCAACTGGGCTTTTCCGGTGGCGAACCACTGGTAAGGCAAGACCTGGCCGAGTTGATCAAGGCCGCGCGGGACATGGGTTACTACACCAACCTGATCACCTCGGGCATCGGCCTGACCGAGCAGAAGGTGCGGGACTTCAAGGTCGCCGGGCTCGATCACATCCAGATCAGTTTCCAGGCCGCCGACGAAGCGGTGAACAACATGCTCGCCGGCTCGCGCAAGGCGTTCGCGCAGAAACTGGCGATGGCCCGGGCGGTGAAAGCCCAGGGCTATCCGATGGTGCTGAACTTCGTCACCCATCGACACAACATCGACGACATCGCCCGGATCATTGATTTGTGCCTGGAACTGGAAGCGGATTTCGTCGAATTGGCCACCTGCCAGTTCTATGGCTGGGCCGAGCTCAACCGCGTCGGCCTGTTGCCGACGCGCGAGCAATTGCAACGCGCCGAGCGCATCACTAACGAGTATCGCGAGCGCCTCGAGGCGCAGGGCCATCCGTGCAAATTGATATTCGTCACCCCGGATTACTACGAAGAGCGCCCGAAAACCTGCATGAATGGCTGGGCCAACCTGTTTCTCGACATCACCCCGGACGGCACGGCGTTGCCTTGTCACAGCGCCCGGCAATTGCCGGTGCAGTTTCCCAATGTGCGTGAGCACAGCATCGAGCACATCTGGAACGATTCGTTTGGCTTCAACCGTTTTCGCGGCCATGACTGGATGAAAGAACCCTGCCGTTCCTGCGATGAAAAACACAAGGATTTGGGTGGGTGCCGGTGCCAGGCGTTCATGTTGACGGGCGATGCCGAGAACGCCGACCCGGTGTGCAGCAAGTCGCCTCATCACGGGGTGATCCTCAAGGCCCGCGAGGAAGCAGATGCGCCAGGGCTAGGCATGGGGCACCTGACGTTGCGCAATGAGAAAGCTTCGCGCCTGATCTACCGCGGCTGACCCAAGCGACATAAATCCCCTGTAGGAGCGAGCCTGCTCGCGAAGAACCAGAGTGCGCCGTGGGGTGTCAGGTTCCCAGCGTGATCGTTGACGACCATCGTCGGAACGCCGCCCGGAGCATGCTCGCTCCTACAAGGGATCTGCGGTGAATCCAGCCATTGGTCTGATTGCATTCACCACTGGATGGGTTAGTGTGGACCTTACCTTCCAAAACAATAAAAAACAGGCTTTCCAATGAGCCAGAGTCTCAGTCAGCTGCGTAAATTCGTTTCGCCTGAAATCATCTTCGGTGCCGGCTGCCGGCACAACGTCGGCAACTACGCCAAGACCTTTGGCGCGCGCAAGGTGCTGGTGGTCAGCGACCCGGGGGTGATTGCCGCCGGTTGGGTGGCGGATGTCGAAGCCAGCCTGCAAGCCCTGGGCATCGAATATTGCCTTTACAGCGCCGTCTCTCCCAACCCGCGTGTTGAGGAGGTGATGCTCGGTGCCGAGATGTACCGGGAAAATCACTGCGATGTGATCGTCGCCGTCGGCGGCGGCAGCCCGATGGATTGCGGTAAAGGCATCGGTATAGTGGTCGCCCATGGCCGCAGCATCCTCGAGTTCGAAGGCGTGGACACCATCCGCGTACCGAGCCCGCCGCTGATCCTGATTCCGACCACGGCCGGCACCTCGGCCGACGTGTCGCAATTCGTGATCATCTCCAATCAGCAGGAGCGCATGAAGTTCTCCATCGTCAGCAAGGCGGTGGTGCCGGATGTGTCGCTGATCGACCCCGAAACCACCCTGAGCATGGACCCGTTCCTCTCGGCTTGTACCGGTATCGACGCGCTGGTGCACGCCATCGAAGCCTTCGTCTCCACCGGGCACGGGCCGCTGACCGACCCCCACGCACTGGAAGCGATGCGCCTGATCAACGGCAACCTGGTGCAGATGATCGCCAACCCGACGGACATCGCCCTGCGCGAGAAAATCATGCTCGGCAGCATGCAGGCCGGGTTGGCGTTCTCCAACGCGATCCTCGGCGCGGTGCATGCCATGTCGCACAGTCTCGGTGGCTTTCTCGACCTGCCCCATGGCCTGTGCAACGCGGTGCTGGTGGAACACGTCGTGGCGTTCAACTACGACTCGGCGCCGGACCGCTTCAAGGTCATCGCCGAGACGTTCGGCATCGACTGCCGGGGCCTCAATCACCGGCAGATCTGCGGGCGCCTGGTGGAGCACCTGATCGCCCTGAAACACGCCATCGGTTTCCACGAAACCCTCGGTTTGCACGGGGTCAGGACCTCCGACATTCCGTTCCTGTCGCAGCACGCCATGGATGACCCGTGCATCCTCACCAACCCGCGCGAATCCAGCCAGCGTGATGTCGAGGTCGTCTATGGCGAAGCCCTCTGACGAGCAACAACGGGCATTGGCCGGCCTGCTCGGATTAGGCAATCATTCGGCGCGCAAGAGCCATTACCCGGAGCTGGCCGCGCGCTTGGATGAACTGGAAGCCGAGCGCAATCGCTACAAATGGTTGTTCGAAAACGCGGTCCACGGGATTTTCCAGGCCAGCCTGCAAGACGGCATGCGCGCCGCCAACCCGGCGATGGCGCGCATGCTTGGCTATCAAGACCCGCAGGAGGTGCTGTTTTCCCTGGCGGACCTGGCGAGCAATCTGTTTGTCGGCGGTGTGCAGGAGCTGGAAAACATTGGCGAAATCCTCACCCACCAGGGCAGCTTGCACGGCTATGAAACCCAGTTGCGGCGCAAGGATGGCAGCCATCTCGACGTGCTGATGAACCTGTTGCTCAAGCCCGGTCAGGAAGGGCTGGTGGAAGGATTCGTCGCCGACATCACCGAGCGCAAACTCGCCCAGCAACGCCTGCAGCAACTCAACGACGAACTGGAACAGCGCGTAACCGCGCGCACCGATGAGTTGTTGGAAGCCAACCGCAACCTGCAACAACAAATCACCCAGCGTAAGCAGATCGCCAAGGCCTTGCGCGATGCCCGTGACGCCGCGGAGGCCGCCAATCACAGCAAGGACAAATACCTCGCTGCCGCCAGTCACGACCTGCTGCAACCCCTCAACGCCGCACGGTTGCTTATCTCGACCTTGCGTGAGCGCAAGCTGCCCGAGGTCGAGCAGGTGCTGGTCGAACGCACTCACCAGGCACTGGAAGGCGCCGAAGATCTGCTCACCGATTTGCTGGATATCTCAAGGCTCGATCAAGCGGCGGTCAAGCCGGATGTCGCGCTGTACCGCCTCGACGAGTTGCTCGGGCCGCTGGTATCGGAGTTCCAGTCCGTGGCCGAGGCCGCCGGGTTGCGTCTACGGGTGCACATGGGCGACTACGCCATTTGCACGGACCTGCGCCTGATGACCCGGATCCTGCGAAACTTCCTCAGTAATGCCTGCCGCTACACCGACGAAGGCAGCATCCTGCTGGCGGCAAGGCGCCGGGGCGACAAGCTGAGCCTGGAAGTGTGGGACACCGGACGCGGGATTCCGGCCGATCGTCTCGATTCGATCTTCCTCGAATTCAATCAACTGGACGTCGGCCGCGCGGCCGACCGCAAGGGCGTGGGGTTGGGGCTGGCGATCGTCGAGCGCATCGCGAAGATCCTCAACTACCGGATCCAGGTGCATTCACTGCCCGGCCGGGGTTCGATGTTCAGCATTGAGGTGCCGATCTCCCGTGAAGTGCCGTTGCCCATCAGCCTCACGGCGCCTCAATCGGGCACGGGCAATCCATTGCCGGGCCGGCGCTTGCTGGTGCTGGACAATGAAGTCAGCATCTTGCAGAGCATGGGCGCGTTGCTCGGGCAGTGGGGCTGCGACGTCGTCACGGCCACCGATGAAGCCTCGGCGCTGGCAGCCCTGGCCGGCCAGGCCCCGGAACTGATCCTGGCGGACTATCACCTTGACCACGGCGTGGTGGGGTGTGATGTGGTCAGGCATCTGCGCGAGCATTACAACCAGCTGATTCCTGCGGTGATTATCACCGCGGATCGCACGGACCAGTGCCGGCGCGCATTGCAACGGCTCGAAGCGCCGTTGCTGAACAAACCGGTGAAACCCGGCAAGTTGCGAGCGGTGTTGAGTCAGTTGTTGGGAGCGCCAGCTTGAACTTGGCTGCACATTTCGATCATTAAGTTGTCACTTTCGGTCATTGAGTGCTGGCGGTGCGGCTCTTAGTCTGTCGAACATGACTGACGGGGGCCGTAGAGCTTCCGCTTTTCCCGTGATCGCTCGCTGTGGAGTTACCGATGACCGCCGCTCATTACCCGCACCTGCTGGCCCCGCTGGACCTGGGATTCACCACGTTGCGCAACCGCACCCTGATGGGTTCAATGCACACCGGCCTTGAGGAAAAGCCCGGCGGTTTCGAGCGCATGGCGGCGTACTTCGCCGAGCGTGCCCGTGGCGGTGTCGGCCTGATGGTCACTGGCGGTATCGGCCCGAACGACGAGGGTGGTGTATATTCCGGTGCAGCCAAGCTGACCACCGAGGAAGAAGCGCTCAAGCACCGCATCGTCACCCGCGCGGTGCATGAGGCGGGCGGCAAGATCTGCATGCAGATCCTCCACGCCGGTCGTTATGCCTACAGCCCGAAACAGGTCGCGCCAAGCGCCATTCAGGCGCCGATCAACCCGTTCAAGCCTAAAGAGCTGGACGAGGAAGGCATCGAGAAGCAGATCAGCGATTTCGTCACCTGCTCGACGCTGGCCCAGCAGGCCGAGTACGACGGTGTCGAGATCATGGGCTCGGAAGGTTATTTCATTAACCAGTTCCTTGCCGCCCACACCAACCACCGCACCGACCGTTGGGGTGGCAGCTACGAAAACCGCATGCGCCTGCCGGTGGAAATCGTCCGTCGCGTACGCGAGGCGGTTGGCCCGAACTTCATCATCATTTTCCGCTTGTCGATGCTCGACCTGGTCGAAGGCGGCAGCAGTTGGGAAGAAATCGTGCTGTTGGCCAAGGCTATCGAGCAGGCCGGTGCGACGCTCATCAACACCGGTATCGGCTGGCACGAAGCGCGGATTCCAACCATCGCCACCAAAGTGCCGCGCGCGGCCTTCAGCAAGGTCACGGCCAAGCTGCGCGGCTCGGTGAACATTCCGCTGATCACCACCAACCGCATCAACACCCCGGAAGTCGCCGAGCAGATCCTCGCCGAGGGCGATGCCGACATGGTTTCCATGGCTCGGCCGTTCCTGGCCGACCCGGACTTCGTCAACAAGGCCGCTGAAGGTCGCGCCGATGAAATCAACACCTGCATCGGTTGCAACCAGGCGTGCCTGGACCACACCTTCGGCGGCAAGTTGACCAGTTGCCTGGTCAACCCGCGTGCCTGCCACGAAACCGAACTCAACTATGTGCCGGTGCAGCAGGTCAAGAAAATCGCCGTGGTCGGTGCCGGGCCTGCCGGCTTGTCTGCCGCGACCGTGGCGGCCGAGCGTGGCCATGCGGTGACGCTGTTCGATTCGGCCAGCGAAATCGGCGGTCAGTTCAACGTCGCCAAACGCGTGCCGGGCAAGGAAGAATTCTTCGAGACGTTGCGTTATTTCGGTCGCAAGCTGCAGACCACCAACGTCGAGGTGTGCCTGAACACCCGTGTCGATGTGGCAAAGCTGGTCGAGGGCGGCTACGACGAGATCATCCTGGCCACCGGCATTGCGCCGCGGTTGCCGGCGATTGAGGGCGTGGACAATGCCAAGGTGCTGAGCTACCTGGACGTGCTGCTTGAGCGCAAACCGGTGGGCAAGCGTGTCGCAGTGATCGGTGCCGGCGGTATCGGTTTCGACGTCTCGGAGTACCTGGTTCACCAGGGCCAGGCCACCAGCCTGAACCGCGATGAGTTCTGGAAGGAGTGGGGCATCGATACCCACCTTGAAGCACGCGGCGGTGTCGCCGGGATCAAGGCAGCCCCCCATGCGCCGGCCCGCGAAGTGTTCCTGCTGCAACGCAAGAAATCCAAGGTCGGCGACGGCCTCGGCAAGACCACTGGGTGGATTCATCGCACGGGATTGAAGAACAAGAAGGTGCAGATGCTCAACAGCGTCGAGTACCTGAAGATCGACGACGAAGGCCTGCACATCCGCATCGGCGAAACCGGTGAGCCGCAGGTGCTGACGGTGGACAATATCGTGATCTGCGCCGGGCAGGACCCGTTGCGCGAGTTGCAGGACGGCCTGGTGGCGGCGGGGCAGAACGTGCATCTGATCGGCGGCGCGGATGTCGCGGCGGAGCTGGATGCCAAGCGGGCGATCAATCAGGGTTCGCGATTGGCGGCCGAGTTGTAATCCGCAGGCCCCGCGTGCCAATGGCCTTCGCGAGCAGGCTCGCTTGTATGGTAGGACTTGAAGGGAGGAGGAGGGACAAGGCTCGATTCTGACTGTTGACGCAGTACAGACTGTGGGAGAGTTCGCCCCTCCTCCTTTCACCCAAGCGCCGATAAAGAATGCATCTGGCCTAGACCGACGATAGGAACAAGCCTGCGCCTCTGGGTGAGCCCTTCAAGTGCTTAAAACCTTATCCCGGAGGAAAACCTATGGCAATGCCGGTTTCTGTTTCAAAGCCGATCGTGGGCGTGGATGTCGCCAAGAAAGAATTGGTGATTTATCACGCCGAACTGGACCTGCTTGAAGAGATTCCCAACAACAAAACCAGCATCAACAAGTGGTTAAAGGACTTGCCGGGGAGTGTGGCTATTGCTATTGAAGCCACCAACATCTACCACCTGGAGTTCGCTGACCTGGCCTTTGAGGCCGGCTGCGTGATTTACATGGTGGGCGGCTATGAGCTCAAACATTACCGAGAAGGTGTGAAGGTCCGTGCCAAAACCGATGCACTGGATGCCAAACTGCTTGCTCGCTATCTGAAGAACGAGCATGAAGAACTTCACCCATGGACGCCGCCGACACCGCTGTATCGCCAACTCCTGAGTCTTTTTCGCCGCCGGGCGGCCTTGGTCCAGGCCAGGGTCGGCCTAGTGCAAAGCTGGTCGAATGAGCCCTTGCTGAAGGCTGCTTTTTCCGAGCAAATAAAGTCCATGCAGCAGCTTGAGACGCTGATCGAAAAGACGATCAACGATCAGCTGAAAGAAGCCGGTTTGCTGGGGCAGTTGAAGCGTTGCTTGAAAGTTGAAGGGGTTGGATTTTTGACTGGCGCGCGCTTGCTCACGGCGTTCCAGCGCGGAGACTTCCGAAACGCAGATGCCTTTATCGCCTTTCTTGGAATGGACTTGCGGGTGTCAAAATCAGGGCAAAAAGATGGTCGCCGGAGTTTGACCAAGCGAGGCGATCCAGAAGCCCGCCGCCTTCTGCACAATGCGGCTATGTCGGCGAGTCGAACCGAAGCCTGGAAAGGGTTTTACCAAGAACAAAGAAATCGGGGTTTCAGCACCACTCAAGCCCTGGTGATGCTGGCTCGCAAGCTCGCTCGTATCGTATTCGCCCTGCTGAAGGGGCAGAGTGAATACCAACCGAAAACCAGTTGAGGGCTTCCCCTCAACCATAGAATCTCCCACATTGGATCTGTGTCGTTCAGAGAACCCTTGTGGGAGCGAGCCTGCTCGCGATAGCTGCTTATGAGCGATTAGAATGCTGACTCTTCATGAGCTCAATCAGGCGCCAATGTTTTCTTCTGCTTCCAACTGGCTACCCCAAGCCCCCCTCGAGTCCCTCCATCTAGACTGGCTCAAAACCGCCGACATCGAAGTCGCCATCCTGCGCCTGGACCAGATCGACCCGCTGATCAGCGGCAACAAATGGTTCAAACTCACCGAACATCTCAAAGCCGCTGACCAGTGCGGCGCCAAAGGCATCATCAGCCTCGGCGGCGCGCATTCCAATCACCTGCATGCGCTGGGCGCTGCCGGCAAGCGTTTCGGTTTCGCCACGGTCGGCCTGTTGCGCGGACACGCTCAGCAAACGCCGACGGTGGATGATTTGCAGGCGTTCGGCATGCAACTGCACTGGCTCGGTTATGGCGGTTATCGGGCGCGGCATGAAGCGGGTTTTTGGGAGCCATGGCTGGCGCAGTATCCCGATCTGCTTGCGGTTGCGGAAGGCGGCGGCGGGCTGCCGGGGGCACAGGGTTGCGTGCAACTCAAGGCATTGGCCTGTCGGCAACTGGACGCACTGGGCTGGAGCGGCTACGACGGTTGGTGGCTGGCCTGCGGAACCGGCACGACCTTGGCGGGCCTGGTCCTAGCCGAGGCGGGAGAGCACCCGGTCTATGGCGCCCTGGCGGTGCCCGGTGATCATGGCGTGGCACAGCAGGTCGCAAAGATTGTGGAGGAGGCGGGCGTGAATCATTCGTCTTATGAACTGTTCGACGCCAGCCGTGGAGGCTTTGCCAAGGTCGACCCGCCGTTACTCGAATTCATCGCGCGCACCGAACAAGCCAGCGGCATTGCCCTGGAACCGCTGTACACCGGCAAGGCATTGCTGGCGCTCCGGCAGCAGGTCGAGGCGGGGAAGTTTGCCCCCGGTACGCGACTGATCTTTATTCACACGGGTGGTTTGCAAGGCCTGCGGGGTTTCAATCCACAAGCCTGATACGGGGTGATCTCAAGTATCCCTGTTCACCCGCTTGGGCATCATCCGCAACAAGGTGTTATCGCCCACCACATAGTGATGATACAGCCCGGCGATGGCGTGCAGGCCGATCAGCCAGTAACCGATGGTGCCACCGAGTGCGTGCCAGCCCTCAATCTGCTTGGCCAGGTCCTTGTCCTGCGCGATCAAAAGGGGCAGGTCGAAGCCGTAGAACATCACCTGGTTACCTTTGGCGCTGGTGACCAGCCAACCCAGTATTGGCATGGCGATCATAAAGATGTAGAGCGCCCAGTGCATCAATTTGGCCAGCATGGTTTGCCACTTGGGCGAGGCCGGGAAGATCTGCGGTGCCGGGCCTAGGCTGCGGGCGAACAAGCGTAGCCAGACCAGCACGAATACGGTCAGGCCAAGCATGAAGTGCGATTCCACGATCAGCGTTCGACCACCGCTACCCTTGGGAAAGAGGCCGCGCAGCTCGATGCAGGCGTAAACCACTACCAGCAGGACCAGCATCAACCAATGCAGCGCGATCGAGACGGTGCTGTAGCGCGCGTCGGAATTTTTCCACGGCATACGGTGTTCCTCACAGGGGGGTGTAACCACCGTCAACTGTAATCCTGTTTCACCGGGTTTGCCTGAGGCTATTTGACGCTGAATGCTCTGTAGGAGCTGCCGCAGGCTGCGATCTTTTGACTTTTTAAGATCAAAAGATCGCAGCCTGCGGCAGCTCCTACAAAGGGGGGCGGTGAGTCAGTTACTTTGCGGCATCTCGCCGTTGGCCAAGCGCTTATTGATGTCGGCAATCACTTCTGGCAAGTCGGTGATGGTGTCGATCATATAGTGCGGGCGCGAACCTTCGAACAAGGCGTGGATGCGCTTGCGTTCGCTGTCCAGCGTGTCGCTGTCCAGGGCGCGATAGCCTTCATAGTCCAGCCCCAGCGCGTTGCCCGAACAGATCAGCGCCACGGTCCACATGCCGGCACGACGGCCTTCGAGAATGCCCGGTACGGTGTCGTCGATCTTCACGCAAGCGGCGACATCGTCGATGCCCAGGGCGATCACGTTGGCCAATGCCTGAGCTGGCCATGGACGGCCGTTCGGCACTTCGTCGGTGGCGACCACGTGGTCGGCCACGTAGCCGTTGGTGGCGGCCAGTTCGACGACTTTATCCATGACCTGTTTCGGATATCCCGAGCAGGAGCCAATCTTGATCCCCTGTTGGCGCAGGTTGGCGATGGTGTCCAGGGCGCCGGGAATCAGCGCCGAGTGTTCGGCGATTTTCTCGATCTGCAGTGGCATGAAACGCTGGTAGATGGCGGTGACGTCATCGTCGGTCGGCGTACGGCCGAACACCTTGCGATAGCGCTCGGCGACTTGCGGCTGATCGCACAGGGTGCGGATGTGGTCCCACTTGCCCATGCCCATCGGGCCACGGGCTTCTTCAATGGAGACCTGGACGTCGAACTCGGCGAAGGCCTCGACGAAAATCTGCGTCGGCGCGAACGAGCCGAAGTCGACCACGGTGCCGGCCCAGTCGAGGATGGCGGCTTGCAGTTTGGTTGGGGTGGTGTAGTTCATGGTGATCAAGTCCTGTGGCAACTGGCTAAATGGAGAGCTGCTTTTTGTGGGAGCGAGCCTGCTCGCGAAGGCGGAGTGTCAGTCGACATCATCGTTGAATGTCAGGACGCTTTCGCGAGCAAGCCCGCTCCCACAGGGGAAAGTGGTGGGGGTTAGATTTCGAGTACTTCCATCTCGCGCAGCACTTCGGCAATCGCCGCCACCGCTTCGCGCATTTCCGAAGGTTGCACATGGCCGATACACCCGACGCGGAACGTCTCGACCTGGGTCAGCTTGCCGGGGTAGAGGATGTAACCCTTGGCCTTGACCCGCTCGTAGAACGCCTTGAACTGATAGCGCGGATCTTTCGGTGCATGGAAGGTCGCGATGATCGGCGCCTGGATGGCGGCCGGCAGGAAGCTGCGCAGGCCCAGCGCGGCCATCTCTTCCATCAGGGCCTGGCAGTTGGCGGCGTAGCGCTGGTGCCGGGCTGGCAGGCCACCTTCTTCGTTGTATTGCAGCAGGGCTTCGTGCAGCGCCGCGACCACGTGGGTCGGCGGGGTGAAGCGCCATTGCCCGGTCTTGGCCATGTAGGTGTGCTGGTCGTGCAGGTCCATCGCCAGGGAGTGCGAGTTGCCAGCGGCGTTGGCCAGGGATTCTTTGCGGGCGAAAACGAACCCCATGCCCGGCACGCCTTCCAGGCATTTGCCGGAAGCGGCGATCAGCGCATCGAACGGCACCTGTTGCGCGTCCACCGGCAGCGCGCCAAAGGAACTCATGGCATCGATGATCAGGCGCTTGCCGTGTTGCGCGACCACCTGGGCGATTTCCGGCAGCGGATTGAGGATGCCGGTGCTGGTTTCGCAGTGAATCAGGGCAACGTGGGTGATGCCATCGTCGGCCCGTAGCAGACGGTCGACGTCGGCAGCGGTGGTTGGTTCGTCTTCGGCGGTTTCGAACGTACTGAACGAGCGGCCCAGTACTTCGCAGATCTTCGCCAGGCGCTTGCCGTAGGCTCCGTTGATCAGCACCAGGATCTTGCCGTCGCGTGGCACCAGCGTGCCGATCGCCGCTTCGACGGCGAAGGTGCCGCTGCCTTGCAGGGGCACACAGTGGTGGCTGGCCGCGCCGTTGATGATCGCCAGCAGTTGTTCGCAAAGGCTGGCGGTCAGTTGGTTGAAACGGTCATCCCATGAACCCCAGTCAACCATCATCGCCTGGCGGGTGCGGGCCGACGTCGTCAACGGGCCGGGGGTGAGCAGGATGGGTGCGGCAGTACTCATTCTCGTGTCCTCGCAATCGATGGGATCAAGCTACGGGGCTTAAATTGCAATTTGCCGAGCTATCAATCAAATTGTTTGTTGTTATGCCAGCCATCAGTGAGACTTATTCATGAACCTGTTTCAGCTCCGTGCCTTCGATGCCGTGGCCCGTGAGGGCAGCTTCACTCGCGCCGCTGCTCGACTGTTCATCAGCCAGCCGGCGGTCACCGGCCACATCAAGGCGCTGGAGGAGCACTACCAGATCACCCTGTTGCGCCGCACCGCGCGACGTGTGGAGCTGACGGAGGAGGGCACCCGCCTGGCGGCGATCACCCGGGCGATGTTCGGTCTGGCCGAAGAAGCGCAAGCGATGCTGGAGGCCAACCGGCAGTTACTGACCGGGCGCCTGGAAGTGGCGGCGGACGGTCCGCACATGGTCATGCCGATGCTCGCGAGCCTGCGTGCGCGTTATCCGGGGATCACCGTGAACCTGCGCTTGGGCAATGCCCAGGAAACTCTGGCGGCGCTGTTGTCCGAGCATGCCGACGTGGCGGTATTGACCGAGGTCGAACCGCGCAAGGGCCTGCACTTGCAGGCCCTGAGTGAATCACGGATCTGCGCGCTGGTACCCGAGGGGCATCCCTGGGCGCGGCGCACCAAAGGCGTACCGCTCAAGGATCTGGACCAGGTGATCATGGTGTTGCGTGAACCGAGTTCGATCACCCGGCGTACCTTCGATGACGCCTGCGTACAGGCGAAGGTCAATCCGCGGGTGTTGCTGGAGCTGGACAGCCGCGAAGCGGTGACCGAGGCGGTCGCTGCCGAGTTGGGGGTGGGCGTGGTGTCGTCGGTGGAGGTCAGCCATGACCCGCGGGTGGCGGCGGTGCCGATCATCGGGGAGGGGTTGGTCAATCGGCACATGATGGGGTGCATGGAGCGGCGGCGGGACTTGCGCTTGATCCAGGCGTTTTTCGGCTTGGCGCCTTCCAGGTAGACCGAGTCGTCTGCCTTCGCGAGCAGGCTCGCTCCCACAGTGGTTTTGTGTGCGACAAAAATCCCTTGTGGGAGCGAGCCTGCTCGCGAAGGGGCCAGGCCTGCCTACACCAGACTTTCGCGAACCATCTCCAGGAAAGTCGCCACAATCCGCCGCGAGCTCTGTTCGCGCAAGCACACCAGCGTTTCCGTCAACCGCCGTTTGCAATCGGTGATCGGCAACGCGCATACCCGTGAGTCGGCGCCGAATTCAGCCGCCGAGACCACGCCAATCCCGATTCCCACCACCACCGCCTCACGGGCGGCTTCCCGACCTTCGACCTGGATCGCCGGACGAATGCGGAACCCGGCGCCGGCCATTTCTTCTTCCAGGGTCTGGCGGGTCACCGAACCGATTTCGCGCAATACCAGCGGCGTGTCGTCCAGGTCCGCAAGGGTGATGGATTGGCGATCCGCCCACGGGTGATTGCGCGACACGAATGCCACCATCGGGTCATTGCGCAGCGGCAGCGAGATCAATCGTTCGTCGCTCACCTCGCGACCGAGCAACGCCAGGTCGGCCTGGTAATTGAACAATCGGAACAGCGACTCATCGGTGTTGCCGGTTTCGATCTTCACGCTGATGCCGGGGTAGCGTTCGCAGAAGCGCGCGATCTGTGGCAGTACATGCACCGGCGCATCCACCGCCAGAATCAGGCTGCCGGTCTGCAATGCCTGGGAGTCCTGCAACAATTCCTGGGCCTCGGCTTCGATCACGAACAGTTTCTGGGTGACGCTCAACAAGCGCTCGCCCAGGTCGGTGAGGCGTACCGAGCGTTTGTTGCGGTGGAACAGCAAAACACCGTAACGTTCTTCGAGTTTGCGCACCTGGTCGGAAATCGCTGGCTGGGTGAGAAACAACCGTTCGGCGGCTTTGGTGAAGTTGCCATGCACGGCCACGGCATGGAAGGCTTTGAGTTGGGCGTGGGAAACCGACATGGGAATCTCCAGTAACAAGCTGCGCTTATTTTGGAAATACGATAAAGCGATTTCACTTATTAATCAGTAATTGTTTCTATTCATCTCAGGTTCCGTGACTGCTCGGTCGAGCAGCGCGGATGCCATGAGCCCTTGCGTGCAAGACACAGGACTTATCTGACCGGAATCGCCCACAGGGACAAGGTGATTTCGCAGTGCTCAACAATAAGAACACAGGCGTTTTCTTTCAGATCTGCCGGCACACTCATACCCTGAGGTCAGAACCACAATGAACCAGCACATCGGCACCCTCAAACGTTGGCGCGTGCAGATCTTCGCGATCACCTGGCTTGCCTACGCCGCTTTCTACTTCACCCGCAAAGCATTTTCCGTGGCCAAGCTCGGCATCGCCGAAGACCCGACCTTCATGCTCGACAAGATGGCCATGGCCAACCTCGACGCGATCTACCTGACCGCCTACGCCATCGGCCAATTCACCTGGGGCATCCTGGCCGACCGCTTCGGGCCGCGGGTGGTGGTGCTGGGCGGGTTGCTGATTTCCGCCGCAGCGGCACTGGTGATGGGCAGTTTCGCCACCTTGCCGATCTTCGCCACCTGCATGCTGATCCAAGGCCTGGCGCAGTCCACCGGTTGGTCGGGGTTGTGCAAGAACCTTGGCAGTTTCTTTCCCGCCCAACAGCGCGGGCAGGTGCTGGGACTGTGGAGTTCCTGCTACGCCTTCGGCGGCCTGGTGGCCTCGCCATTTGCCGGTTGGTGGGCCTATACGCTGATCGGCAGCTGGCATGCGGCGTTCATTTCCAGTGCGGCGGTGGTTGGGCTGGTCGCCGTGCTGTTTTTTATTTTCCAACGCAATACACCGCAAGACGTCGGCTTGCCGGCGGTTGAGCCAGAGCCGCAGCTGAGCGTCGAGGAGGCCCATGCCCAAAGCAAGATCAGCCTGTGGGAGCCGTTGAAGGACATCCTGCGCAACCGCACGGTGCTGGTGCTGGGGTTGGCGTATTTCATGCTCAAGCCGGCGCGCTACGCGATTCTGCTCTGGGGCCCGGTGATCGTTTTCGAACAGATGCCCTCGGTGGGCAAAGTCGGCGCGGCGATCATTCCTACCGCGTTCGAACTGGCCGGCTTGCTCGGGCCGATCATGCTCGGCCTGGCCTCGGACAAACTCTTCGGCGCCCGGCGCATGCCGGCCTGCGTGCTGAGCCTGTTGGCATTGACCGTGTCCCTGGGGTTTTTCATGGGCGCGCTGCACAGCGGTAGCGTGGTGCTGGTGGTGGCCTTGCTGTTCGTCATGGGCCTGACGCTCTACGGACCTGACTCGATGATCAGCGGTGCGGCCGCCATCGACTTCGGCACCGCCAAGGCGGGTGCCACGGCGGCGGGTTTCGTCAACGGTTGCGGTTCGGTCGGGGCGATTCTCGGTGGGTTGCTACCAGGCTACTTCGACACCGTGACCGTCTTCATCGTCTTTGCCGGCTGCGCGTTGTTCTCTGCCGTGGTACTCATCCCGCACTGGAACAGCCGCCCCGCGGGCCAAGGTAGCCACAAGGCCCGCTTGCCCAATCAGGCGATCACCATAAAACCCCTGCGCACCTGAACGGTCACTCGGGGTCGGTGCGATTGATCAGCCAGTCGAGCAGCAGGCGGGTGTCGCTGTGGCGGGTGTCGGTGCGTACCGCTGGTGGGCTGCGCAGCTGCCCACCGCTGGCGCAGAGCACCGGGCGGTCGGGGTCGCTGTCGAGAAAACTGACCCAACCGTCGCTGCCGGCCATTGGCAGCTGGCTCGGTTCCCCGTGGGCAGGGGACATTGTCAGTGCGACAGGTAGCCAGAGGCCGCTGCTCGCCTTGGGATCGACCTCCGTGCCTGGCCACAAAGTCGCCAGCAGGCGGCCTTGATCATCCTGTTTTGCGTGCTGCCCGGGCAGGCCATGGACCCGGGCGGGCTGGAAGCCAGGGATGCGCGGCCTGGCCTGGTCCAGGGGGGGGCGAAATACCGTCGACCAGGGAATGGCCGTGAACTGATTTTGATAGCGCCGGGCAATGCTGTCCTGAGACAGGATCGAACCCTGCTGGCCCTGATGCCGCGCCTGAAAGACCAGCCATTGGTCGTTGAACCCCGGCACGGGATGCTCGGCTATCTGCACGATGCGTGCGCTGCGTAACAGGCCTTGATTGCTTTTTCCGTGCAGCTGCAATTGCTGGCAACGCATACGCTGCAGATCGCGGCGCTCGAGTTGATCTCGATGATGTTGCTCCTGGGAAGGGCGGGGTGCGAAGGTGTGGGAAAAAGCGTGATTGGCCGCACCTTCATCGACCGCAGTTCCACGATTTTTAGCCGCCACTCGTGGGTAAACGGCTTGTGAGTCATGGCGCTGGAACAACTCGCTGATCACAGGCGTGGCGCCATCGCCCGGTTCATCGCCCTGGAAAGGCATCAGCAGCGGCTCCTGGGGAAAGCTCATGTTGTCGTCGGCCAACACCAGTACATGACCGTCACGCCGGTGTTCGAAGTGATAGTGAATGCCTTCCTCCTCGCACAGGCGCTGCAGCAAGGCCAAGTCGGTTTCCTCGTACTGAATGCAAAAAGGCCGCAGGGGATAATGCCCGTCTGCCAGCTCCAGGCGATAGCTGTCGGCGGGCAGGTCATGTTCCTCCAGCAGCTGGCGCAGGATCATTGGCACGCTGAGGTGCTGGAAGATCCGCCGCGATTTGTATCGATCCAGCGCTTGAAGGGCCGGCATCAGGACCAGTTTATAGCCCACCCGTCCTCGCCCCCGGTGTTCGCAGCTGGCGCTGTGCAACACACCATGGATGCCCTGGCCTTGCCCAAGGTCGAGCAGCGCCGGTTGTTGCAGCAGCCGTTCAAGGTTGAGTGCCGGTGCCAGGCCGATCACTTCGATATCGAATCGATAGGGTTGGTTGAGGGCCTCGTGCCCACTGAACTGCACTACTTGCAAACTCAGGTGGTCGTCGAGGAGTGTCAGGGTGTAGGGACTTTCCTTGTCGTTGTGCATCGGACGCGCTTCTACCATGGAGTACGGCCACAGAGAGTACGAAACCCGCATGCCTTGTGGACATCGCCAATCGAAATTTCAGAATTGCCCTACAACCATCGGTAAAGATGCCGATCCTTGGATGAGCCTGAGATTTTTTGGTCGATTGCCAACTTTAGGCCGTATAAACTTGGCGCCATGCGTCGGCCAATAGATGTTTCGGCGCCATAGACAAGAGAGTGAGTAATGGGCGCACAGTGGAAGGTTAAACACAAAGAAGCGGCAGCCAACGCCAAGGGCAAGATCTTCGGCAAACTGGTGAAGGAAATCACCATTGCTGCGCGCAACGGTGCCGATACCGCCACCAACGCACACCTGCGTCTGGTGGTCGAACAGGCCAAGAAAGCTTCGATGCCAAAGGAAACCCTGGATCGCGCCATCAAGAAAGGCGCCGGTCTGCTGGGCGAAACCGTGCAATACCATCGCGTGACCTATGAAGGCTTCGCGCCACACCAGGTGCCGCTGATCGTCGAGTGCGTAACGGACAACATCAACCGTACCGTCGCTGAAATCCGCGTTGCTTTTCGCAAGGGCCAACTGGGCGCTTCCGGTTCGGTGGCTTGGGACTTCAACCACGTGGGCATGATCGAGGCCTCGCCGGACACTCCGGACGCCGATCCGGAAATGGCTGCCATCGAAGCCGGTGCCCAGGATTTCGAACCGGGCGAAGACGGCGCGACGCTGTTCCTGACCGAACCTACGGACCTGGACGCGGTACAAAAAGCCCTGCCTGAGCAAGGTTTCACCGTGTTGTCGGCCAAGTTGGGCTACCAGCCGAAGAACCCGGTCAGCGGCCTGAGCGACGAGCAGATGGCTGAGGTCGAAGCGTTCCTTGAAGGGCTCGATAACCATGACGACGTGCAGGATATGTTTGTCGGCCTGGCGGGTTGATTTGCGCCCTCGCGGCGACTGAAAAAACAACCCCGTAGGAGCCAGGCTTGCCGGAGAAGGCCGACCTATGTTTTGTTGACTGCGTACATATCCATTCCTGCGGTAACGGCCGCTTATGGTTTCGCTCTTACAGCGAGTCACTTGGAAAAACGGAACGCCGCCCGGCCCTAAGTAACCAAGGGCTCCTGCCCCTGACGTTCGGTGGCTCGCTAAGGCTCGCCATACCCTCGCTCCGGTCCTGCTCCGTGGGTCGCCGCGATGGGCCATCCATGGCCCAGCGCGGCTAAACCGGCGTCCTGCCGGTTTCCCCACTGCGCAATGCCTGCGTTCGGCCATCGTGGTTAACGGGGCACCCAGATCAAAATCAACAGCGAGGCGGCCTTAAAGCCGACCTGACTTTTTGCTGCCGTACCAGATCCCCTGTAGGAGCGAGCCTGCTGGCAATGGACGTCAACGATAACGCGCCCTGTCTGGATGAACGCGTTGCCTGGAAGTCCATCGCGAGCAGGCTCGCTCCTACAGGGGGATCGCAGACAGGCCTGCAATCAGGTCGGCTTTAAGGCCGCCTCGCTTTGGCTGTTGCTTTGGCTTTTGATTTTCTTGCCCCCTCGAGAGGCCGAGTGGAGGTTCTGCGCAGTGGGTAAACCGGCATGGATGCCGGTTTAGCCGCGCTGGGCCATGGATGGCCCATCGCGGCGACCCACGGAGCAATGCCGGAGTGAGGGCATGCCGAGCCTAGGCGAGGCACCGAGTGGTGGGGCAAAGCCTTTTGCTTCCTTTTTGCTGGGCCGGCACTCCGGCGTTTGAAAAAGGAAGTCGCTGTAAGAGCGAAACCATAAGTGGGCGTTACCGCAGCAACGGATAGAAAACAATCTCCCACAACAAGCCTCGACCCGGCATGGACCAACGTTGGTAGAGGCTCAGGAGCTACCGCAGGCTGCGATCTTTTTCTTCAACCCCGCAGCAAGTTGCCCCAACTCAAACCCCCTCCCTTACCTCCACCAATTGCCCCAACCGACTACGCGTGCGCGCCAGGTCTATAGCGTCACCGCCCAGGCTGTCGCGCAGGGAGCGCTGGCCGAGCAATGTCAGGTGCTTGTCCTGGTCATACAAGACGTCGACCAGGTTGATGAATCGCTGCTGCGCGGCAATCGAGCAGTCGGCGAGGTCGGGCAGTTCGTCGATGATCCAGTGATCGAAGCGGCGACACAGCTCCAGGTAATCCATGACCGCTGTGGGGTGGTCGCACAGGTCGCTGAAAGTAAAACCGACGGCGCGTCCTTTGCAGAAGCGGGCCGATAGATGGCGAGTGCCGACGGCCAGGGCAATGGCCGGTCCGTTCGGCGCCGGCAGGTTCGATGCCTGGCGTTGCGCCAGCGTGGCGGGCCAGACGTATCGGCCCTGGGTGAACAGCTGGTGCGCATGGGTTCTGGCCTGGCTGCGATAGTCGTGGGGCCCGCCGACTTCCATGACGTGCATGCGCGCATTGATCAGGTCGATCACGGGCTTGAAGCGCGCATGGTAAAGCGGGTTGGGCAGCAGGCCTTCAGGCGGGTAATTGGAGGTGACCAGTAGCAGGATCCCCCTGTGGAACAGCGCCTTGAACAGTCGCGAGATGAGCATCGCATCGCCGATGTCGTGGACGTGAAACTCGTCGAAACACAGCACCCGACAATCGCTCAGTAACTCATCCAGCGTGGTCGCCAGCGCATCCGGTTCGTTGCGATGGCTGAACATGCCCTCGTGCAGGCGGGCAAAAAAACCGTGGAAGTGCAAGCGCTGCTTCTGGGCAATGGGGATCGCCTGGAAAAAACCGTCGAGCAGCCAACTCTTGCCACGGCCAACTGCACCATGCAGGTAAAGCCCGGGCAGTGTCTTGCCTGGCGTACCCAACAGTTTTGATGCGTGCTGCGCCATGCAGTCGATGACCCGTTGCTGGCTATGGCTGAGGGTGTAGCCCTGAGAGCAGGCCTTGTGGTGAAAGTAGTCGTGAATTACCCGCGCATTCGCGCAGTGACGGTCAGGCCCGGCCGATATCTTGCCGAAGAGGCGGCGCAACGCTGGCCAGCGCGGAGTGAGTCGCGAATGCTTGGGTGGTCGAGCGGCCACTGTGATGTCCCCGTGATCTTCAGTCAGGCTCCTTGAGCCGCGGCGGCATAGTTTAACCAGTTGGGTAGTTTTGCTTCCAGTTGTGTCGTCGGTTTGCGGACGATGACGTCGATAAACGGTCGCTCAATAACCAACGCCATTTGTCAACTAATTACTAAGCAACCTAACTATTACGTTGACATTGGCTGCCTAGGCAGTAATATCTCGACATACATTCACTGCCTAGGCAGCTAATCGGTATTCAGATGAAGCATTTCACGCCAGACGATTTCCATAATTGCCACCTCGGCCTCCTGCTCGGGCGCGCTGCGTTGCTGAAGGACCGGATCATCGATACGCACATGGAACCCCACGGCATCACCGCGGCGCAGTTCAAGGTGCTGATCATCATGGCCCAGTTCGGCGTCGATTCGCCGGGTGAGCTGTGCCGGTACCTGTCCCTGGACAGCGGTTCGATGACGCGCATGCTCGATCGCCTGGAACAGAAAGGTTTCCTCGCCCGCCAGCGCTCCGAGGCAGACCGTCGGCAGATTCAGCTAGTGCTGACCGACGAGGGCCAGAAACTGGCCGATCTTCTGCCGGGCATCGGCACCGAAGCCATGAATGAACTGGCCGGAGCCATCACGCCGGAAGAACTGAAAACCCTGGAATCCATTCTCAAGAAAATCCTGGTAGCGGCCGGTGACTCGATCACCCTGCAGCGGTTAGGTGACCAATGAACGTGAAAACCTTGCGCACCGGCGTCAGCCTGCTTCTGTTGGCCATGGGCCTGGCCGGTTGCGCCAGTTACAGTGGCCTGACCACCGAAGGTGTCAGCCTTGATGCAAAAAACCTCAAGGCGGGGCAATCCCTCAGCGGCGTGACGCTGTCGCCGGCGGCCTGGCCGAAAAGCGACTGGTGGAAAAGTCTCGGCGATCCGCAGCTCGACGGTCTGATCCGCGAAGCCCTGCGCGACAGCCCCGACATGCAGATCGCCGACGCCCGCGCCCATCAGGCCAGCGCCGCGGCCTATGCCGCCGACGCCGCGCGGATGCCGACACTGGATGCCAGCGCCGGCGTCAGCCGTTCGCGTCTGGCCCGGGACCAGGACCCACTGGGGCAGGGTGGCAATTACTCCACGGTGCGCAACATCAGCGCCATCTTCAATCACAACTTCGACCTCTGGGGCGGTCAGCGTGATGCCTGGGAAGCGGCGCTGGGGCAGGCCCGTGCCGCCGAGGTCGACCAGCAAGCCGCGCAGTTGACCTTGTCCGCTGACGTGGCTCGCGCCTACAGCGATCTGGGGCAGGCGCACATCGTCCATGACCTGTCCGCCGAAGACCTCAAGCGTACCCGGCAAATGCTTGATCTGAGCCAGCGCCGCCTGAGTTCGGGGATCGACAGCCAGTATCAGTTCCAGCAGACCGAAAGCCTGGAAGCCACCTCCGAAGCCAATTTGATCGATGCCGAGAAGCGCCTGCAAAGCGCCAGGATCGCGCTGGCCGTGCTGCTTGGCAAAGGCCCGGATCGCGGCAACGAAGTCGCTCGACCGAACATTCTCAAGCCGGGTGCCGTGGCCCTGCCGTCGGTGCTGCCAGCCGAACTGCTCGGACGTCGTCCGGACCTGGTGGCTGCGCGCTGGCGGGTCGAGGCGGCGAGCAAGAATATCGATGCTGGCAAAACCCAGTTCTATCCAAACTTGAACCTCAGCGCCGCGGCCGGTGCCGAATCATTGCTGGGCGATGCGATGTTTGGTTCGGCCAGCCGCTTCTTCAATGTCGCACCGACGATTTCCGTACCGATTTTCGACGGTGGTCGACTGCGCGCCGACCTCGATTCCCGCGACGCCGACTACGACCTGGCGGTGGCGCAGTACAACAAAATCCTGGTCAGGGCGCTGGGCGACGTCAGCGACAGCATCAATCAGTTGCGTGACATCGGTCGCCAGATCGCGGCCCAGCAACACGCCACCGACATCGCCCAGGAATCTTACAACACCGTGGTCCAGCGCTACGGTTCCGGCATCGGTAACTATCTGGACGTGCTCAGTATTGAGCAGCAGTTGCTCCAGGCCCAGCGCCAATTGGCCAACCTGAATGCCGAGCAGATCGACCTGTCGATCCAGCTGATACAGGCGCTGGGCGGCGGTTTCCAGCCAGAGGCCATTGCCTCGGCCAATACCGCGCCAGCCACGCTGACCCAATAATTCAAGGAATTTGTCATGGCCACTGCCGATACAACGCCAACCACTGAAAACACCCCGGCCAATCCCGATTCGGGCAAGCGCAAGTTCATGCTGCTGGCCCTGGCGGTGGTGGTCGCGCTGGGCAGCGCAGGCGTCTGGGCCTATCACGAATTTTACGGGCGCTGGAGCGAAAGCACCGACGATGCCTATGTGAATGGCAACGTGGTGGAAATCACCCCGCTGGTTACCGGTACCGTCGTCAGTATCGGCGCCGACGATGGCGACCTGGTCCACGAAGGCCAGGTGCTGGTGAACTTCGACCCGAACGACGCCGAAGTCGGTCTGCAAAGCGCCCAGGCCAATCTGGCCCGGACTGTTCGTCAGGTTCGCGGTCTGTACAGCGACGTCGACGGCATGAAAGCCCAGGTCAACGCGCAACAAGCTGAGGTGCAAAAAGCCCAGGACAACTTTAACCGACGGAAAAATCTTGCCGTCGGCGGGGCGATTTCCCAAGAGGAACTGTCCCACGCCCGTGATGACCTGACCTCGGCGCAAAACGCCTTGGCCACCGCCCAACAAAAGCTCAAGACCACCGCCGCACTGGTGGATGACACGGTGGTTTCATCGCACCCGGACGTGATGGCCGCCGCTGCGCAATTGCGTCAGGCCTACCTCAACAACGCCCGTAGCACCCTGATCGCGCCGGTCACCGGCTACGTGGCCAAGCGCACCGTGCAATTGGGCCAGCGAGTGCAGCCGGGGGAGGCGCTGATGGCGGTGATTCCGCTGGATCAATTGTGGATCGACGCCAACTTCAAGGAAACCCAGCTGCGTGACATGCGTATCGGCCAGCCGGTGGAGATCGAAACTGATCTCTACGGCAGCAGCGTGAAATACAGCGGCAACATCGACAGCCTTGGCGCTGGCACGGGCAGCGCGTTTGCCTTGCTGCCGGCGCAGAACGCCACTGGCAACTGGATCAAGATCGTGCAACGGGTGCCGGTGCGGATTCATATCAACGCCCAGGAGCTGGCCGAGCATCCACTGCGCGTTGGCCTGTCGACCGTGGTCGATGTGAACCTGCGTGACCAGAGCGGCCCGGTGCTGGCGCAGCAGCCGCCGCAAAAGGCTTCGTTCAGCACCGCCATCTATGACCGCCAGTTGACCGAGGCCGATGCGATGATCACGCAATTGATCCACGACAACAGCGCCGCGGTGAGCAAGACCGCGCGTCGCTGACTCGCCAATCTGCCATCACACCAACCCCTGTGGGAGCGAGTCTGCTCCGGGCGGCGTTCCGAGGATAGCGTCCGGTCAGTCAACATTAGTGTTGGATGGGATGCCGCTTCGCGAGCAGGCTCGCTCCCACAGGGTTAGCGGCGTCAGCCGAGTATCAAAGGATTCGCGATGAGCAATAACGCGTCATTCACGCCCCCCAGCCTGGTGCTGAGCACCATCGGCCTGTCGCTGGCGACCTTCATGCAGGTGCTCGACACCACGATCGCCAACGTGGCGCTGCCGACCATTTCCGGCAACCTGGGGGTGAGTTCGGAGCAGGGCACCTGGGTCATCACGTCTTTCGCGGTGAGCAACGCCATCGCGTTGCCGCTGACCGGCTGGCTGAGCCGGCGGTTCGGCGAGGTGAAGCTGTTCCTGTGGGCGACCGTCCTGTTTGTGCTGGCCTCATTTCTCTGCGGTATTTCCACATCGATGCCGGAGCTGATCGGCTTTCGGGTGCTGCAAGGCCTGGTGGCGGGACCGTTGTACCCGATGACCCAGACGCTGCTGATCGCCGTTTATCCGCCCGCCAGGCGCGGCATGGCCCTGGCGCTGCTGGCGATGGTCACGGTGGTCGCGCCGATTGCAGGGCCTATCCTCGGCGGCTGGATCACCGACAGTTACAGTTGGCCGTGGATCTTCTTCATCAACGTGCCGATCGGGATCTTCGCGGTCATGGTCGTGCGTTCGCAGCTCAAGGCGCGGCCGGTGGTGACCAGCCATCAGCCGATGGATTACGTCGGTTTGATCACCCTGGTCATCGGCGTCGGGGCGTTGCAGGTGATCCTCGACAAGGGCAATGACCTGGACTGGTTCGAATCGAGCTTCATTCTCATCGGTGCGGCCATTTCGGTGATTGCGCTGGCGGTGTTCGTGATCTGGGAAATGACCGACCAACACCCGGTGGTCAACCTGCGCCTGTTCGCCCACCGCAACTTCCGCATCGGCACCCTGGTGCTGGTGTTGGGGTACGCCGGTTTCTTCGGGATCAACCTGATCCTGCCGCAATGGTTGCAAACCCAGATGGGTTATACGGCAACCTGGGCCGGCCTGGCGGTGGCGCCAATTGGCATCCTGCCGGTCCTGATGTCGCCGTTTGTCGGCAAATACGCGCACAAGTTCGACCTGCGCTTGTTGGCGGGCCTGGCATTCCTGGCGATTGGCTTGAGCTGTTTCATGCGTGCCGGCTTTACCAGCGAAGTGGACTTCCAGCACATCGCCCTGGTGCAGTTGTTCATGGGCATTGGCGTGGCGTTGTTCTTCATGCCGACCCTGAGCATCCTGATGTCGGACCTGCCGCCGAGCCAGATCGCCGACGGCGCGGGGCTGGCGACGTTCCTGCGGACCCTGGGCGGCAGCTTCGCCGCGTCGTTGACCACCTGGATCTGGATTCGCCGTGCGGACCAGCACCATGCCTACATGAGCGAAAGCATCAGCACCTACGAGCCCGCAACCCGCGAGGCCCTGCATGCACTGGGTGGTGCGAGCAACCCGGCGTATGCGCAGCTCGACCACGTGTTGACCAGCCAGGCGTACATGCTCTCCACCGTGGACTACTTCACGTTACTGGGGTGGGCGTTCATGGGGTTGATCCTGATCGTATGGCTGGCGAAACCGCCGTTTGCGGCGAAGGCTGGGCCTGAAGCATCCGGCCATTGATGTAGCGGACAGATCGTTCCCACGCTCTGCGTGGGAATGCCTCAACGGACGCTCCGCGTTCGGCTCTGGAAGGGACGCGGAGCGTCCCGGGCTGCATTCCCACGCAGAGCGTGGGAACGATCAACTCAAGAAGAGGGGAAATCAAACGGTGCCAGGGCAAACCCGCTGTCGTCGACCTGCAACGCCCAACCCTGTTTATCCCAATCCCCCAGCACGATACGCCTGGCTGCCAGATCGCCGATCTGCAACTTGTGAATGGCCGGACGATGGGTATGCCCGTGGATCAAGGTTTTCACGCCATATTGCTGCATGATCCGTGGAATCTCTTCGGGCGTGACATCGACAATGTCATTGGCCTTCATGCGCGTCTGCGCCCGGCTTTCACTGCGCAGCTTGCGTGCCAGCTTATGCCGGGTGCTTAACGGCAGATGCCGCAAGATGAACAGGGTGATCGGGTTGCGCAGGTAGCGCCGCAGCTTCATGTAGCCTTCGTCGCGGGTGCAGAGGCTGTCGCCGTGCATCAACAGCACGGGTTCGCCGTTGAACTGCACGACACTCGGATCTTTGAGCAGGGTGCAGCCGGCCTGTTTGCAGAACGCCTTGCCCAGCATGAAATCGCGATTGCCGTGCATCAGGAAAATGGCCGTGCCGCTGTCGCTCAATTCGCGCAGGGCCTGGCAGATGGAACGCTGGAAAGGGGTCATGGCGTCATCGCCAATCCACGCCTCGAAAAAGTCGCCCAGAATGTACAGTGCACTCGCCGAGCGGGCGCGCCCGGCGAGTAAATCCAGAAACGCCCGGGTAATGTCCGGGCGCTCCTCTTCCAGATGCAAGTCTGAAATCAGCAGTATCACTCAATGATCTCGGCTTTCTCGATGATCACGTCGTCTGCCGGTACGTCCTGGTGGCCGGCCTTGGAAGTGGTGGCCACGCCTTTGATCTTGTCGACGACGTCGGTGCCGGCGGTCACTTTACCGAATACCGCGTAGCCCCAGCCCTGCACGTTCTTGCCGCTGTGGTTGAGGAAGCTGTTGTCAGCCACGTTGATGAAGAACTGCGCGGAAGCCGAATGCGGCTCCATGGTGCGGGCCATGGCGACGGTGTACTTGTCGTTGGAAAGACCGTTGTCGGCTTCGTTCTGGATGCTTGGGCGCTTGTCTTTCTTTTCTTTCATGCCAGGCTCGAAACCGCCGCCCTGGATCATGAAGTTACCGATGACACGGTGGAAAACCGTGTTTTCGTAGTGACCGGCTTTAACGTACTCGATGAAGTTGGCCACGGTGATCGGGGCTTTCTCGGCGTTCAGGTCCAGGACGATGTCGCCGTGGTTGGTGGTCAGTTTGACTTGAGTCATGATCGCTACTCTTTAAGGAATTCGTGGGTTTCGGGGCAGTACGGCCCCCAACCGGTTTGGCCAGCGCTGGCCAAGGTGCGCAGTTTAGCGTGACAGGCACGAATTTCGAGGCTGTTTTTTCATTTACAGCCTATTAAATGCGACGGTTTACAGAGCGCGCTCTGTCAGGTACTTGACGGCATCGGCTATGATAGCGGCTTTGTTTTGTCCGGCCTTCATTACGGCCACGCACTTGTACGTTCAAGGATCCTATGAGCAAGCCCACTGTCGACCCTACCTCGAATGCCAAGACCGGCCCTGCCGTGCCGGTCAACTTCCTGCGGCCGATCATCCAGGCAGACCTGGACTCGGGCAAGCACACGCAAATCGTCACCCGTTTCCCGCCTGAACCCAACGGCTACCTGCACATCGGCCACGCCAAGTCGATCTGTGTGAACTTCGGCCTGGCCCAGGAGTTCGGCGGCGTCACGCACCTGCGTTTCGACGACACCAACCCGGCCAAGGAAGACCAGGAATACATCGACGCGATCGAAAGCGACGTCAAATGGCTGGGCTTCGAATGGTCCGGCGAAGTGCGCTACGCCTCGCAATATTTCGACCAATTGCACGACTGGGCGGTGGAGCTGATCAAGTCCGGCAATGCCTATGTCGACGACCTGACCCCTGAACAGGCCAAGGAATACCGTGGCACCCTGACCGAGCCAGGCAAGAACAGCCCGTTCCGCGACCGCAGCGTCGAAGAGAACCTGGACCTGTTCGCCCGCATGAAGGCCGGTGAATTCCCGGACGGCGCACGCGTGCTGCGTGCCAAGATCGACATGGCTTCGCCGAACATGAACCTGCGCGACCCGATCATGTACCGCATCCGCCACGCTCATCACCACCAGACCGGCGACAAGTGGTGCATCTACCCCAACTACGACTTCACCCACGGTCAGTCGGACGCCATCGAAGGCATTACCCACTCGATCTGCACCCTGGAATTCGAAAGCCATCGTCCGCTGTACGAGTGGTTCCTGGAGAACCTGCCGGTGCCGGCCAAGCCGCGCCAGTACGAATTCAGCCGCCTGAACCTGAACTACACCATCACCAGCAAGCGCAAGCTCAAGCAGCTGGTCGATGAAAAGCACGTCAACGGTTGGGACGATCCACGCATGTCCACGCTGTCGGGCTTCCGTCGCCGAGGCTACACACCAAAATCGATTCGCAACTTCTGCGAAATGATCGGCACCAACCGTTCCGACGGCGTGGTCGATTTCGGCATGCTCGAATTCAGCATCCGTGACGACCTCGACCACAGTGCCCCGCGTGCCATGTGCGTGCTGCGTCCGCTGAAAGTCGTGATCACCAACTACCCGGAAGGCCAGGTCGAGAACCTTGAACTGGCATGCCACCCTAAAGAAGACATGGGTGTGCGCGTCCTGCCATTCGCCCGTGAGCTCTACATCGACCGTGAAGACTTCATGGAAGAGCCGCCAAAAGGCTACAAGCGCCTGGAGCCGAACGGCGAAGTGCGCCTGCGCGGCAGCTACGTGATCCGTGCCGACGAAGCGATCAAGGACGCCGATGGCAACATCGTCGAACTGCGTTGCTCGTACGATCCGGACACCCTGGGCAAGAACCCTGAGGGCCGCAAGGTCAAGGGCGTTGTGCACTGGGTGCCGGCCGCTGCCAGCGTCGAGTGCGAAGTGCGCCTGTACGATCGCCTGTTCCGTTCTCCCAACCCGGAGAAGGCCGAAGACAGCGCCAGTTTCCTGGACAACATCAACCCTGACTCGCTGCAGGTACTCACCGGTTGTCGTGCCGAGCCTTCGCTTGGCAACGCACAGCCGGAAGACCGTTTCCAGTTCGAGCGCGAAGGTTACTTCGTCGCGGATATCAAGGACTCGAAACCCGGTCATCCGGTGTTCAACCGTACCGTGACCCTGCGTGATTCGTGGGGCCAGTGATTCAAGGAAATAACGTGCTTACGATCTACAACACGCTCACCAAGAGCAAAGAAGTCTTCAAGCCGCTTGATGGCAACAAGGTGCGCATGTACGTGTGCGGCATGACCGTGTACGACTACTGCCACCTCGGCCACGGCCGTAGCATGGTCGCCTTCGACCTGGTGACCCGCTGGTTGCGTTTTAGCGGCTACGACCTGACTTATGTGCGCAACATCACCGACATTGACGACAAGATCATCAATCGGGCCAACGAGAACGGCGAGTCGTTCGAAGCGTTGACCGAGCGCATGATCGCGGCGATGCACGAAGACGAAGCGCGCCTGAACATCAAGAAGCCGGACATGGAGCCGCGTGCCACGGATCACATCCCGGGCATGCACGCGATGATCCAGACCCTGATCGACAAGGGTTACGCCTACGCCCCGGGCAATGGCGACGTGTACTACCGCGTCGGCAAGTTCATGGGCTACGGCAAGCTGTCGCGCAAGAAAATCGAAGACTTGCGCATCGGCGCACGCATCGAAGTCGACGAGTCCAAGCAGGACCCGCTGGACTTCGTGCTGTGGAAAGCCGCCAAGCCGGGCGAGCCGAGCTGGGAGTCGCCATGGGGCGCCGGGCGTCCGGGCTGGCACATCGAGTGCTCGGTGATGTCCACCTGCTGCCTGGGTGAAACCTTCGACATTCATGGCGGCGGCAGTGACCTGGAGTTCCCGCACCACGAAAACGAAATCGCCCAGAGCGAAGCGGCCACCGGCAAGACCTACGCCAACGCGTGGATGCATTGCGGCATGATCCGCATCAATGGCGAGAAGATGTCCAAGTCCTTGAACAACTTCTTCACCATTCGCGACGTGCTCGATAAGTACCACCCGGAAGTCGTGCGTTACCTGCTGGTGTCGAGCCACTACCGCAGTGCCATCAACTATTCGGAAGACAACCTCAAGGACGCCAAGGGCGCTCTGGAGCGTTTCTACCATGCATTGAAAGGCCTGCCGAGCGTGGCGCCGGCCGGTGGCGAAGCCTTCGTCGAGCGTTTCACCCAGGTGATGAACGACGACTTCGGCACGCCGGAAGCCTGTGCGGTGCTGTTCGAGATGGTGCGCGAGATCAACCGCTTGCGCGAGAGCGATCTGAACGCAGCGGCCGGCCTGGCTGCGCGTTTGAAAGAACTGGCCAGCGTGTTGGGCGTGTTGCAGCTTGAAGCCGATGACTTCCTGCAAGCCGGCGCCGAAGGGCGTGTGGATGCAGCTGAAGTCGAGGCGCTGATTGCTGCGCGCCTGGCGGCGCGTGCCGGCAAGGACTGGGCCGAATCCGACCGTATCCGCGACCAGCTCACTGCCATGGGCGTGGTGCTGGAAGACGGCAAGGGCGGCACGACCTGGCGTCTGGCTGACTGATTGCTGCACCGGATGATCGTTCCCACGCTCTGCGTGGGAATGCAGCCCGGGACGCTCCGCGTCCCAAATCAAAAGCCGAACGCAGAGCGTCCGTTGAGGCATTCCTTTGCGGCGCGTGGGAACGATCAATTTTTGTGATGTTTGAGTTTTGTGTGCGAGGCAGATCCTCTGTGGGAGCGAGCCTGCTCGCGAAGGTCTCAAGCCGAGCACTGCCAGGGTGGATTGCGAATTACTCCGCCTGGCGAAGTCGCTTGTAAAGGGTATTGCGACTAACCCCCAACCGCCGTGCCAGATGCGAAATATTCCCCCCCACCGCCTGCAACTGCCGGTTCAAATCCTCGGCATCATCAAGATCCACCGCCAACGGCTCTGGCGTCTCCACTGGTTCCATCTCCAGATCGACAAAAAAATCATCCGGCAAATGCTCCGGCCGCACCGGTTGTTCCTCGGCCATGGCCAGCGCCACCTGCATCACGCTGCTGACTTGCCTTAAATTCCCCGGCCAAGGGTGACGGCTGAACAGTTCCAGCACCTCGCGACTCAATCCCGCCCATTGCGAGGGTTCACGATGCTGTTCCCACAAGCGTTTGAACAGCGCCTCTTTATCACTGCGCTCCCTCAATGGCGGCAGTTCCAGGGTCAGGCCACCAATGCGGTAGTACAAGTCCTCGCGAAAGCGCCCCAGTTGTACCTGCTCGCGCAACGAGCGGTTGGTCGCCGAAATGATGCGAATGTCCACCGGGAACAACTCGCTGCTGCCCACCGGTTGCACACAACGCTCCTGCAGCACACGCAGCAAGCGCGCCTGGGTTGGCAGCGGCATGTCGCCGATTTCATCGAGGAACAGCGTGCCTTTGTCGGCCTTGCGGATCAGGCCGATGCTGCCTTTCTGGTTGGCGCCGGTGAACGCGCCTTTTTCATAGCCGAACAGCTCAGACTCCACCAGTTCGGCGGGAATGGCCGCACAGTTCACGGCGATGAACGCCTGTTTGTTGCGCGAGCTGGCCTGATGCAGGGCTTTGACGAACACTTCCTTGCCGACCCCGGTTTCGCCATGAATCAACAACGGAATGTCCTTTTCCAGCAGGCGCTCGGCCTGGCGCACGGCTTTTTCCACGCGGCTGTCGCCAAAATGCAGGGTGTTGAGGCTGATGGCGGCGGGCGCCGTGACGCTGGGTTCGGTGAACACCCGCGCTTGAACAGGTGCCATCTTTGGCCGCTTCAACAGGCACTGGAATCGATTGCGCCCGCAAGTCTGAAGCGAGAAGGGCAAGCCTTCGGGTTGATTGAGCAGCTCCAGCAAGGAAACCTTGAACAGACTCTCGACACTGACCCGCGACAAGCTCACGCCCAGCAGGTTGTCGGCGCGACGATTGGCGGACAGCACCTGGCCACTCTCATCGAAGATCAGCAACCCGGCCCACTGGCTGTCGAGATTGTTCAGGCCGGTGTTAAACGTCAGTTGAAAATGCTGGCCGTGGAACAGGTTGAGAATCAGCCGGTTTTCCACGGTCTGGCTCATCATCTTGACCATGCCCAGGGTATGGGAGGGCGGCAGGTAGCTGTCGCTGGACACATCCAGCACGGCGATGACCTTGCGCTCGGCATCGAAAATCGGCGCGGCGGAGCCGGTCATGAAACGGTTGGCCTTGAGAAAGTGCTCATCGTGCTCGATGTGCACCGCCTGTTCGCAAGCCAGCGCGGTACCGATCGCATTGGTCCCGCTGCAGCGCTCCATCCAGCTGGCACCAGCGCTGAAGCCACGGGTCAGGCTCGGTTCGATAAACCGTTGGGTGCCCCAGGATGTCAGCACCTGGCCCTGATTGTCGGCGAGCATGATCAGGCAGTTGGAGTTACTGAGGATGTTTTCGTAGTACGGCAGGACTTCCTGATGGGTGGTCTGCACCAGGGAATGCTGGCTCTCCAGCAATTGCTTGATGCCTTCGGCGGGCAGTTGATCGAAGGCCGGGGTGCTCTGATGGTTGAGGCCGAAGGCGCGACAACGTTTCCAGGAGTCCTGGATGATGGCGTCGTGGGTCAGCGGCGAGGCGGATGTGACCATGGCAGTCAGTCTCTGAATCAGCATTTTTATTGTTGTTATAGGCACATGCTATCCCCTGTAGGAGCTGCCGCAGGCTGCGATCTGTTGATCTTGATTTTGAACAGCAAAATCAAAAGATCGCAGCCTGCGGCAGCTCCTACAGGGGGCGTGAACAGTGTGTAGATTGTTGTTCACTAATGTTCATTGTCAATCGTTGAACTGTTCAGTTGTTCAGTCCCGATTGTTCATTTGTGTTCAGCAATGAACGTGACCAGGTAGTCACTTTTAAGGATTCAGAGCCAAATCAACCACTTGTATTTTTTGGCACAGATGTCGCTATACCGCTCAGGTCGCTTGACTCCAAAAATAAAAAGGCCGAGCCATGTCATTAACCCTGGAGCATGTCAGCCGCACCGTCGAGGGCCAGACCTGGATCGACGATGCGTGCCTGCGTTTCGAACCCGGATCTTTCAATGTCTTGCTCGGGCGCACGCTGTCCGGCAAGACCAGTCTCATGCGCCTGATGGCCGGGCTGGACAAGCCTGACACCGGTCGCATCCTGATGAACGGCGTCGATGTCACCCAACGCCCGGTGCGCCTGCGCAACGTGTCGATGGTGTATCAGCAGTTCATCAATTACCCGACCATGACCGTCTTCGAGAACATCGCCTCGCCGTTGCGCCAGGCCGGTGTGTCCAATGAGCTGATCCAGAGCAAGGTGCTGGAAACCGCGAAGATGCTGCGCATCGAGAAGTTCCTGCAGCGTTTTCCGCTGGAACTGTCCGGTGGCCAGCAGCAGCGCACCGCGATGGCACGGGCGCTGGTCAAGGATGCCGAACTGATCCTGTTCGACGAGCCACTGGTCAACCTCGACTACAAATTGCGCGAAGAGCTACGCCAGGAAATGCGCGAGCTGTTCAAGGCGCGCCATACCATCGCCATCTATGCCACCACCGAGCCCAACGAAGCCCTGGCCCTGGGCGGCACCACCACCATTCTCCATGAGGGCCGGGTGATTCAGAGCGGCCGGTCGTCCGAGGTTTACCACCAACCGCAGACCGTGCTGGCGGCCGAGTTGTTCTCCGAGCCGCCGATCAACCTGATGCCGGGTCGCATTGCCGGCAACGAAGTGAGCTTCGCCAATTTCGTGCACTTCCCGTTGAACGTCGACTTGCGCCCGGTGGGCGAGGGCGAGTTCCGCTTCGGCGTGCGCCCCAGTCATATCTCGCTGGTGCCGAGTAACGACGATGACCTGGAACTCGCGGTGACCGTTGAAGTGGCGGAAATCAGCGGCTCGGAAACCTTCCTGCACGTGCGCAACGAGCATTTCCTGCTGGTGCTGCACTTGCCTGGCGTTCACGAATACGACGTCGATGCGCCGATCCGCATCTACATACCGACCCATAAACTGTTTGTGTTCGATGCGCAGGGGCGGCTGGTCCAGGCGCCCGGCCGGCGCGTCGCGAGGGTTGCCTGATGGCCGAAATCCGTTTGCAGAACCTCGCTCACAGCTATACCAGTACCCCGAGCGGCCCAGAGGACTACGCGATTCGCCAGATGGACCACGTCTGGGAACAGGGCGGCGCCTATGCCTTGCTCGGCCCGTCGGGCTGCGGCAAGTCGACTTTGCTCAACATCATTTCCGGCTTGCTCAGCCCGTCCCAGGGGCATGTGTTGTTCGATGGCAAAGCCGTCAACAACCTGACCCCGGAGAAGCGCAACATTGCCCAGGTGTTCCAGTTTCCGGTGGTGTACGACACCATGACGGTGTTCGACAACCTGGCGTTTCCGCTGCGCAACCAGGGCATGGCCGAGGCGAAAATTCACACCAAGGTGCGGGAAATCGCCGAGGTTCTCGACCTGCAAAGCCTGCTGAGCAAGAAAGCCAGCAACCTCACCGCTGACGAAAAACAGAAAGTCTCCATGGGCCGTGGGCTGGTACGCGATGACGTCTCGGCCATCCTCTTCGACGAGCCGCTGACGGTGATCGACCCGCACCTGAAGTGGAAGCTGCGGCGCAAGCTCAAGCAGATCCACGAGCAGTTCAACATCACCATGGTCTACGTCACCCACGATCAGTTGGAGGCCTCGACCTTCGCCGACAAGATCGCGGTGATGTACGGCGGGCAGATCGTGCAGTTCGGCACGCCGCGAGAATTGTTCGAGCGGCCGAGCCACACCTTTGTCGGCTATTTCATCGGTAGCCCGGGGATGAACTTGATCGAGGTCGAGGCGCAACCGGGGGGCGTCGGTTTCGCTTCGACGCATCTTCCGTTGTCCGAGGCCATGCAGAAATGCATCGCCGAATCCGAATGGCACACCCTGAAGGTTGGAATTCGCCCGGAGTTCATTCATGTCTGGGACGAACCTTTTGATGACGCGCTGCGTGCACAAGTCGTACACGTCGAAGACCTCGGCACCTACAAGATCATGACCTTGAACCTCGATGGCGTGCCGCTGAAAGTGCGCCTGGCCGAAGACAAACCGGTGCCCGAAGGCACGGCGTATATCAGTTTTCCGGCGCAGTGGCTGATGGTCTATGCCGATGATTTCCTGCTGGAGCCGCAATCAGTAGGTGAGGTGCAACCATGAACAAAGTGCAGAACAACAAGGCCTGGTGGCTGGTGCTGCCGGTGTTCCTGCTGGTGGCGTTCAGTGCGGTGATCCCGATGATGACCGTGGTCAACTACTCGGTGCAGGACATCTTCGACCAATCCAGCCGCTACTTCGTCGGTGCCGACTGGTACAAGCAGGTACTGCTCGACCCGCGTCTGCACGACTCGCTGCTGCGCCAGTTCATCTACTCGGCGTGCGTGCTGCTGATCGAAATCCCGCTGGGTATCGCGATTGCCCTGACCATGCCGACCAAGGGGCGCTGGTCGTCGGTAGTGCTGATCATCCTGGCGATTCCCTTGCTGATCCCGTGGAACGTGGTCGGCACCATCTGGCAGATCTTCGGTCGGGCCGACATCGGCCTGCTGGGGGCGAGCCTCAAGGCCATGGGTATCAACTACAACTATGCGGCGAACACCATGGACGCCTGGGTCACCGTGCTGGTGATGGACGTCTGGCACTGGACCTCACTGGTGGCGCTGTTGTGTTTCTCCGGGCTGCGGGCAATTCCGGACGTGTACTACCAGGCGGCGCGGATCGACCGTGCCTCGGCCTGGGCCGTGTTCCGCCATATTCAGTTGCCCAAGCTCAAGAGTGTGCTGTTGATCGCCGTGATGCTGCGCTTCATGGACAGTTTCATGATCTACACCGAGCCGTTCGTACTGACCGGTGGCGGGCCAGGCAATGCCACGACCTTCCTCAGCCAGACCCTGACGCAGATGGCGATCGGACAGTTCGACCTGGGGCCGGCCGCAGCGTTCTCGCTGGTGTACTTCCTGATCATCCTGTTGGTGTCCTGGCTGTTCTATACCGCCATGACTCACTCTGACGCCAACCGCTGAGGCCATCATGAGCATGAGAAAGCTTGTTCCACTGCTGATTTACATCCTGTTCCTGCTGGTGCCGATCTACTGGCTGCTGAACATGTCCTTCAAGAGCAACAGCGAAATTCTCGGCGGCCTGACGCTTTTCCCACAGGATTTCACCCTGGCCAACTACAAGGTGATCTTCACCGATCCAAGCTGGTACACCGGTTACATCAACTCGGCGTACTACGTGAGCCTGAACACGATCATCTCCCTGACCGTGGCATTGCCGGCGGCCTATGCGTTCTCGCGCTACCGTTTCCTGGGCGACAAGCACCTGTTCTTCTGGCTTCTGACCAATCGCATGGCACCGCCGGCGGTGTTCCTGTTGCCGTTCTTCCAGCTGTATTCATCGATCGGCCTGTTCGACACCCACATCGCCGTGGCCCTGGCGCACTGTCTGTTCAACGTGCCACTCGCGGTGTGGATTCTCGAAGGCTTCATGTCGGGCGTTCCCAAGGAAATCGACGAAACCGCCTACATCGATGGCTACAGTTTTCCCAAGTTCTTCGTGAAGATTTTCATCCCGCTGATCGGCTCCGGAATCGGCGTCACGGCGTTTTTCTGCTTCATGTTTTCCTGGGTCGAACTGCTGCTGGCGCGAACCCTGACCTCGGTAAATGCCAAGCCCATCGCGGCGGTGATGACTCGCACGGTCTCGGCGTCCGGCATCGACTGGGGCGTGCTGGCAGCGGCGGGGGTGTTGACCATTCTGCCGGGCATGCTGGTGATCTGGTTTGTTCGCAACCACGTGGCCAAGGGCTTTGCCCTGGGCCGGGTATGAGGAACTGATGATGGAATGGATGAGTTGGACCGTCCCCACGGCGGCGTTCTTCAGCGTCATTGCCTTGATCCTCGTAGGCATGACGACCTGGGAATTGCGTTCGCCGAGCATATTGCGACGAGGTTTTTTGCCGATTGCCACCACCCGTGGCGATCGGTTGTTCATCGGTCTTCTCGGCAGCGCCTACCTGCATTTGCTGGTAATCGGCGTGACCGACTGGAGCATCTGGGTCGCCTTCGCGTTGTCCCTGGTGTGGCTGTTGGTGGTGATGCGTTGGGGCTAGTCGAATCGCTCGGCAATGTTGCACCGAAACTCAATAAGGAGGTCTCTATGTTCGACAAAAACAATAAGCTGCGACATAGCATTTCATTGGCAGCCATGCTGGCACTCAGCGGTTTGAGCGCGTCTGCCTGGGCCGATGCCTATGAAGACGCCGCGAAGAAATGGATCGGCAGTGAATTCAAGCCGTCGACCCTGACGGCCGATCAGCAACTCGAAGAGCTGAAGTGGTTCATCAAGGCGGCGGAGCCGTTTCGTGGGATGAGTATCAAGGTGGTTTCGGAAACCATCGCCACCCACGAATACGAGTCCAAGGTGCTGGCCAAGGCCTTCACCGAGATCACCGGGATCAAGCTGACCCACGACCTGTTGCAGGAAGGCGATGTGGTGGAAAAGCTGCAGACGCAGATGCAGTCGGACAAGAACATCTATGACGGCTGGGTCAACGACTCGGACCTGATCGGTACGCACTTTCGATACGGCAAGACCGAATCGATCACCGACCTGATGGCCAACGAGGGCAAGAACTTCACTTCGCCTACCCTGGACATCAAGGACTTCATCGGCATCTCCTTCACCACCGCGCCGGACGGCAAGATCTATCAATTGCCTGACCAGCAGTTCGCCAACCTGTACTGGTTCCGCGCCGATTGGTTCGAACGTGCGGACCTCAAGGCCAAGTTCAAGGAAAAGTACGGCTACGAGCTGGGTGTACCGGTGAACTGGTCGGCCTATGAAGACATCGCCAAGTTCTTCAGCGAAGACGTCAAGGAAATCGACGGCAAGCGTGTCTACGGGCACATGGACTACGGCAAGAAAGACCCGTCCCTGGGCTGGCGTTTCACTGACGCCTGGTTCTCCATGGCCGGTGGTGGCGACAAGGGCATTCCCAACGGCTTACCGGTGGATGAATGGGGTATCCGGGTCGAGGATTGCCATCCGGTCGGCTCCAGCGTGACCCGTGGCGGCGACACCAACGGCCCGGCGGCAGTGTTCGCCACCACCAAATACGTGGACTGGATGAAGAAATACGCACCACCGGAAGCGGCGGGCATGACCTTCTCCGAGTCCGGGCCGGTGCCGTCCCAGGGCAACATCGCCCAGCAGATCTTCTGGTACACCGCCTTCACCGCCGATATGACCAAGCCGGGCCTGGCAGTGATGAACGCCGATGGCACGCCGAAATGGCGCATGGCACCGTCGCCACGCGGACCGTATTGGGAGGAGGGCATGAAGCTGGGGTATCAGGACGTGGGTTCCTGGACGTTCATGAAGTCCACGCCTGAGAAGCAGAAACTGGCAGCCTGGCTGTATGCGCAGTTCGTGACCTCTAAAACCGTGTCGCTGAAGAAAACCATCGTCGGCCTGACCCCGATCCGCGAATCGGACATCAACTCGCAGGCCATGACCGACCTGGCACCGAAACTCGGCGGCCTGGTGGAGTTCTACCGCAGCCCGGCCCGCGTGCAATGGACCCCGACCGGGACCAACGTGCCGGACTATCCACGCCTGGCGCAACTGTGGTGGAGCCACATCGCCGAAGCCGCCAGCGGCGAAAAAACCCCGCAACAGGCACTCGACGGCCTGGCCAAGGATCAGGACGCGATCATGTCCCGTCTGGAACGCTCGAAGGCCCAAGCCACCTGCGCGCCGAAAATGAACCCGGAGCGCGATGCGCAGTACTGGTTTGATCAGCCGGGTGCGCCGAAGCCAAAACTGGCGAACGAGAAGCCGCAGGGTGAGACCGTGAGTTATACCGAGCTGCTCAAGTCGTGGGAGGCGGCGCGTAAGTAAAGTGCTGAAGTTGTGACATGCGAACGGCACCGGAAGGTGCCGTTTTCATTTGTGTCTGATAAGGCCTCTTCGCGAGCAAGCCCGCTCCCACATTAGATCGGCGTCGGACTCAAGTTATGTGTTCACTGCAGATCAACTGTGGGAGCGGGCTTGCTCGCGAAGAGGCCGTCTCTGGCAATCGATATCTAATGGACGGTCAAATGTATGAAGGTTAAAAGATCGCAGCCTTCGGCAGCTCCTACAGGGTGTACCTCGTTCCAATGTAGGAGCTGCCGAAGGCTGCGATCTTTTGATGTCGACTCAATAACAAAAACGGCACCCGAAGGTGCCGTTTTCATTTGTGTCTGATAAGGCCCCTTCGCGAGCAAGCCCGCTCCCACATTAGATCGGCGTCGGACTCGAGTTATGTGTTCACTGCAGATCAACTGTGGGAGCGGGCTTGCCCGCGAAGAGGCCGTCTCTGGCAATCGATATCTAATGGACGGTCAAATGTATGAAGGTTAGAAGATCGCAGCCTTCGGCAGCTCCTACAGGGTGTACCTCGTTCCAATGTAGGAGCTGCCGAAGGCTGCGATCTTTTGATGTCGACTCAATAACAAAAACGGCACCCGAAGGTGCCGTTTCTGTTTACTACCGAGTGTCGCTTAAGCGATCAACCCGCCAGACCCGATTGCTGTACCAGGTTCAACAGCGGCTGTGGATACAGGCCGAGGAAGAACGCCAGTACCGCGATGGCCAGCAGCATCACGCCGCCTGCACGTTGTTCCCAGTGCAGTTGGGCATCGTGGCGACGCAGGTTTGGTTCGATCAGGTACAGGGTGACCATGACACGCAGGTAGTAGAACACGCCGATGGCGCTGCCCAGTACCAGGGAGCCGACCAGCCACCATTGTTGCGACTGGACACCGGTGGCGATGATGTAGAACTTGCCGATGAAGCCCGCGGTCAGCGGGATACCAGCCAGGGACAGCATCATCACGGTCAGTACGGCAGTCAGGTACGGACGGCGCCAGAACAGGCCGCGGTATTCGTACAGGGCATCGGCGTCACGGCCGTTGTACGGCGACGACATCAGGGTGATCACGCCGAAGGCGCCGAGGCTGGTGATCACGTAGGTGACCAGGTACACGCCGATGGCTTCCACGGCCAGACCCTTGCTCGCCACCAGGGCGATCAGCAGGTAACCGAAGTGAGCAATGGACGAGTAACCCAGCAGACGCTTGAGGTTGCTCTGGGTTAGCGCCAGCAGGTTACCGAACAGGATCGACGCGATGGCGATGATGGTCAGCACGTCGCTCAGTACACCGCTGCTCGCCGCTGGCGAGATCTGGAACAGACGCACCATCACCGCGAACACCGCGACTTTGGAGGCCGTGGCCAGGAACGCTGCAACCGGCGCCGGAGCACCTTCGTAGACGTCCGGGGTCCAGAGGTGGAACGGTACCAGCGACAGTTTGAACGCCAGGCCGATCAGCATCATGCCCAGGCCCAGTTGTGCCAGCGAGCTTGGCAGGCCGGTGGCGGCCAGAGCCTGGCCGATACCGACGAAGCTCAGGGAGCCGGAGTCGGCATACAGCAACGCCATGCCGAACAACAGGAACGCGGAACCGGCAGCCGACAGCACCATGTACTTGATGCCGGCTTCCAGCGAACGCTTGTTGAAGAAGGCATAGGCGACCAGGCCGTAGACCGGTACCGAGAGCAGTTCCAGGCCAATGAACAAGCCAGCCAGGTGCTGCGCGCTGACCAGCACCAGGCCACCGGCGGCGGCCATCAGGATCAGCAGGTACAATTCTTCACGGTTGCCCGGGTAACCCGAACCGCCATCGCCGAGGTAGGCGTGGGCGAGGGTCACGCAAGCGAGGGTGGCGACCAGGATCAGCGCCATGTACAGGCAGGCAAAGGTGTCGATCTGCAGCAATGGCGTCACGGCCAGGGGCGCGACTTTCAGGGCTGGCAGGATCGACAGCAAAGCCAGGTTCAGACCCGCCACCGACAGCAGGAAGGTCTGGGAGTGGTTGCGGCGCCAGGCAATCGCCAGCATCACCACGATGATCGTGGCGCTGGTGATCAACAACGGCGCTAGCGCGATAAAGTGTTGAGTCGTGAATTCCATAGCGCTCTTACCGGGCCGAAGCGAGTTGAGTGAAGGCGGTGCCGAGCCACTGCTGCACGCCATGCATCGTCGCGGCAGAGGTATCGAGGAACGGTTGCGGGTAGACGCCGATGTAGATCAGCAGCGCAGCCAGGCCGACCACCATGATCATTTCGCGACCGTCCATGCCATGCAGGACCGCATCCGACTTGGCCGGACCGAAGTACGCACGGTGGATCATGATCAGCGAGTAGACCGAACCGAACACCAGGCCGGACGTCGCGATGATGGTGACCCATGGCGCGATCGGGAAGGTGCCGATCAGGATCAGGAACTCACCGACGAAGTTACCGGTACCCGGCAGGCCCAGGGACGCCGCTGCAAAGAACAGGCTGAGGGCTGGCAGGTAGGCGATCTTCGACCACAGGCCGCCCATTTCGCGCATGTCGCGAGTGTGGGTACGCTCGTACAGCTGGCCACTGAGGATAAAGAGTGCCGCCGCCGACAGGCCGTGCGCGAGCATCTGCATCACCGCGCCCTGCAGCGCCAGTTGGCTGCCGGAATAGATGCCGATCAGTACGAAGCCCATGTGGGAAACGGACGAGAAGGCAATCAGACGCTTGATGTCGGTTTGCGCGAACGCCAGGAACGCGCCGTAGAAGATCCCGATCAGACCCAGGGTCATGGCGAACGGCGCGAACTCGGCCGAGGCATTCGGGAACAGCGGCAGGGCGAAACGCAGCAAGCCGTAGGCAGCAGTCTTCAGCAAGATACCGGCCAGGTCCACGGAACCTGCGGTCGGCGCCTGGGCGTGAGCGTCAGGCAACCAGGAGTGGAACGGTACGACTGGCAGCTTCACCGCGAAGGCGATGAAGAAGCCGAGCATCAGGATGTACTCGGTGGTCGTCGACATCTTGGTTTTCAACAGGTCGGCGTAGTTGAACGTAATCACGCCGGTGTCGTTGAAGTTGACCAGTACCAGGCCCAGGATCGCCACCAGCATGATCAGGCCGGAAGCCTGAGTGAAGATGAAGAACTTGGTCGCCGCGTAGATCCGGGTTTTCTTGCCGTCCGAAGAACTGTGACCCCAGAGCGCGATGAGGAAGTACATCGGCACCAGCATCATTTCCCAGAAGAAGAAGAACATGAACAGGTCGAGGGCCAGGAACACGCCGACGACACCGCCCAGGATCCACATCAGGTTCAAGTGGAAGAAGCCCACGTGACGCTGGATCTCTTTCCACGAGCAGAGTACCGAGAGGACACCCAGCAGGCCGGTCAGCATGATCATCAACAGCGACAGGCCGTCGAGGGCCAGGTGCACGTTGATGCCGAAGCGCTGGATCCAGACGTGCTTGAACTCAAGCGCCCAGGTCGGATCGGCGCCAGGCGCCGGGGCAAACGAATAGTCGCCGTTAGCCCACAGCCAGAGGCCGAGGGCGAGCAACAGGGACATGGTGATCAGCGCAATCCAGCGGGGGAGGGTGGCGCCGAAGCGCTCACCCAGCCAGCACAGCAGGCCGCCGATGAAGGGGATCAGGATTAGCCAAGGCAGAATCATGACGGGCTCAATTCCTTTCGCAAGTTCGCAAGGTTCATATCAGACCGCTACCAGCACGACGGCGCCGATTACCAGCACGGCACCAGCAGCCATCGAGGCGGCATACCAACGCAGTTGACCCGTCTCGGTACGGCTCAGGGCGGTGTGACCGCCTTTGGCCATGCGCGGGATCAGGCCGATGGTCTGGTCCAGTGGGTCTTTGCGCAGGATGTGGCTGATCGCCAGGTATGGCTTGACGAACAGTTTGTCGTAGATCCAGTCGAAGCCCCAGGCAGCGAACCACCAGGCCGAGAGGAAACGGCCGATGCCGCTGTTGGCGATCGCGGTGACGAAGCGACGCTTGCCGAGGAACAGCAGCGCAGCCAGCAGGATACCGGACAGGGCGATGGCGCCCGAGGCGATTTCCAGGCTGTGCTTGGCTTCGCCGCCGGCATGGCCGACGCTTTGCGGCAGTACGCCGTGCAGGGGTGGAACGATCATCGCGCCAATGGCGGTGGACAATACGATCAGCACCGACAGCGGCAGCCAGTGAGCGATGCCGTGACCGGCGTGGGCTTCGGTCTTCGCTTCACCGTGGAACGCGATGAAGATCAGGCGGAAGGTGTACAGCGAGGTCATGAACGCACCGACCAGACCTGCGTAGAGCAGACCCTGGTTGCCGCTGGCGAACGCTTCCCAGAGGATTTCGTCCTTGGAGTAGAAACCTGCGGTCACCAGTGGCAGGGCCGCCAGGGCCGCACCGCCAACGATGAAGCTGGCGTAGGCCAGAGGCAGTTTCTTCCACAGGCCGCCCATCTTGAAGATGTCCTGCTCGTGGTGGCAGGCAACGATCACCGCACCGGAGGCAAGGAACAACAGCGCCTTGAAGAAGGCGTGGGTCATCAGGTGGAAGATAGCGCCGTCCCAGGCGCCAACGCCCAGGGCCAGGAACATGTAGCCGATCTGGCTCATGGTCGAGTAGGCGAGGATACGCTTGATGTCGGTTTGAACCAGGGCGGCAAAACCTGCCAGCACCAGGGTCACACCGCCGACGATGCCGACCAGGTGCAGGATTTCCGGCGCCAGGGTGAACAGGCCGTGGGTACGGGCGATCAGGTAGACGCCCGCGGTTACCATGGTTGCGGCGTGGATCAGTGCCGAAACCGGGGTAGGACCGGCCATCGCGTCCGCCAGCCAGGTTTGCAGCGGCAGTTGCGCGGATTTACCGACAGCGCCGCCCAGCAGCATCAGGGTGGCCATGACCATCCAGAAGTCACCGGCCTGGAATTTCTGCGGTGCCAGCACCAGCAGTTCCTGGACGTTCAGCGTACCCAGTTGGGCGAACAGGATGAACAGGCCGATAGCCATGAACACGTCGCCGATACGGGTCACGATGAAGGCCTTGAGCGCGGCGTTACCGTTGTTGCGGTTGCTGTAGTAGAAACCGATCAACAGGTACGAGCACAGGCCCACGCCTTCCCAGCCGAAGTACAGGAACAACAGGTTATCGCCCAACACCAGGAACAGCATGCTGGCGATAAACAGGTTGGTGTAGGCGAAGAAGCGCGAGTAACCGGCTTCACCGCGCATGTACCAGGACGCGAACAGGTGGATCAGGAAACCCACGCCAACCACCACACCGAGCATGGTCAGGGACAGACCATCGAGGTACAGCGCGAAGTTCGGCGTGAAGCCTTCCACCGCCATCCACTGCCACAACACCTGGGTGTAGTGGCCGTCTTCCGGTGGGGCGACGTTGAATTGCCAGATCACGTAAGCCGTGACGATGGCCGACAAGCCGACGGAACCGACGCCGATCAGCGCCGAGAGGTTTTCCGAGAGGCGTCCACGGGAGAACGACAGCAGCAGGAAACCAATGAGAGGGAATACGAAAGTCAGATAGAGAAGATTCATCCGCGCATCTCGCTGGCAGCGTCGATATCGAGAGTGTGGAAGCGGCGGTACAGCTGCAACAGAATCGCCAGGCCGATACTGGCCTCGGCGGCTGCCAGGCTGATCACCAGGATGAACATGATCTGTCCATCCGGCTGCGCCCAACGGCTACCGGCAACGATGAAAGCCAAGGCGGAGGCATTCATCATGACCTCCAGGCTCATCAGCACGAAAAGAATGTTGCGGCGGACCATCAGGCCGACCAGACCGAGGCAGAACAGGATGCCGGCGACCGCCAGACCATGCTCCATAGGGATAGCAGGCATCGTCATTGCTCCTTGGCTTCGTTGCGGCCCAAGTGGAACGCCGTCACGGCTGCGGCGAGCAGCAGCATCGAGGCGAGTTCGACCACCAGCAGGTACGGACCGAACAGGCTGATGCCCACGGCCTTGGCGTCTACGGTGGTGTGGCCAACGGCCTCACCGGTCTGGTGGGAGAACAGCACATACAGCAGTTCCACCAGCAGCAGCGCAGCCAGGGCGACCGGGCCGGCCCAAATACCGGGCTTGAGCCAGACGCGCTCTTGCTGAACCGAGGCCGGGCCAAGGTTCAGCATCATCACCACGAACACGAACAGCACCATGATGGCGCCAGCGTAGGCGATCACTTCCAGGACACCGGCAAACGGCGCGCCGAGGGCGAAAAACGTCATCGCCACGGCAATCAGCGAAATGATCAGGTAGAGCAGGGCGTGCACAGGGTTGGTGTTGGTGATCACGCGAAGCGTGGACACCACAGCGATACCCGATGCGAAATAGAAAGCGAATTCCATCTTTCTTCCTTAAGGCAGCAAGCTCTTCACGTTGATCGGTTCGGCTTCATTCTGCGCGGAGCCTTTCGGCTTACCGGCAATAGCCATACCTGCAACACGATAGAAGTTGTAATCAGGGTTTTTGCCGGGGCCGGAGATCAGCAGATCTTCTTTCTCGTAAACCAGGTCCTGACGTTTGAACTCGGCCATTTCGAAATCCGGCGTGAGCTGGATCGCGGTGGTCGGGCAGGCTTCCTCGCAGAGGCCGCAAAAGATGCAGCGCGAGAAGTTGATGCGGAAGAAGTCCGGATACCAGCGACCGTCTTCGGTTTCAGCTTTCTGCAGCGAGATGCAACCGACCGGGCACGCCACGGCGCACAGGTTGCAGGCTACACAACGCTCTTCGCCGTCGGGGTCGCGGGTCAGGACGATACGGCCACGGTAGCGCGGCGGCAGGTAGACCGGTTCTTCCGGGTACTGCAGCGTGTCGCGCTTGCGGAAGGCGTGGCCGAAAATCATCACCAGGCTGCGAAGCTGGGTGTAGAAGCCATGCACGATGTCAAATATGTACTTCATGATTCTCTCTCCTCACTGAGCCGCGACGGCGGGCGTGTTGAGCAACACGATCGCAGCGGTCACCAGCATGTTGACGAGGGTCAGCGGCAGGCAGAACTTCCAGCTGAAATCCATCACCTGGTCATACCGTGGGCGCGGAATCGAGGCGCGCAGCAGGATGAACATCATGATGAAGAACGCGGTTTTCAGTGCGAACCAGATGAACGGGATCTGCGGCAGGATGCCGAACGGACCGTGCCAGCCACCGAAGAACAAGGTCACCAGCAGTGCCGAAATCAGCACGATGCCGATGTACTCGCCGACGAAGAACATGCCCCATTTCATGCCGGCGTATTCAATGTGGTAACCGTCGGCCAGTTCCTGCTCCGCTTCCGGCTGGTCGAACGGGTGACGGTGAGTCACGGCGACGCCAGCGATGAAGAAGGTCAGGAAGCCGAAGATCTGCGGAATGATGAACCACATGTTCTGCGCTTGGTATTCAACGATGTCGCGCATGTTGAACGAGCCGACCTGGATCACGATGCCCATCAGCGACAGGCCCATGAACACTTCGTACGACACGGTCTGTGCCGAGGCCCGCAAGCTGCCCAGCAGGGCGAACTTGTTGTTGCTCGACCAGCCGGCGAACAGCACCGCGTAGACCGACAGGCCGGCCATGGCGAAGAAGAACAGGATGCCGATGTTGATATCCGCCACGCCCCAGGTCGGGGTGATCGGGATGATCGCGAAGGCAATCAGCAGGGCGCTCATGGCCACGACCGGTGCCAGGGTGAAGATCATCTTGTCGGCGAATGGAGGCGTCCAGTCTTCCTTGAAGAACATCTTGATCATGTCGGCGGCGATCTGGAACGCGCCGAACGGGCCGACGCGGTTCGGACCGTAACGGTCCTGCCAGAGGGCGAGCAGGCGACGCTCCACCCAGCTGAGCAGGGCGCCGCAAACCACCACGGCGAGCAGGATCACCACGGCCTTGAGGACCGCGATGATCACGTCGATCACTTCAGGAGTGAACAAGGTCATTGAGCTGCCTCCTGCAGACCGTCAACGGATTTACCAAAGATCGCTGGCGGAATGCCGGCGATGCCCGCAGGCAAGGCCACCAGGCCTGCGCCCAGCTCTTCGTTGATGCGCAGCGGCAGACGCAGGGTCTGGCCGGAAACGTTCAAGCTCAGCATGGCGCCGTCGTTGACACCCAGGCGGTCGGCTTCGGATTTGGCCAAGGCGACGTAGGCGGCCGGAATACGTTCCTGGACCGGCGCGGCTTTCGAAGAGTTCTCTTCGCTGCCGAACAGGTGGAAGAACGGCACGACCTGCCAGGTGCCCGGGGCCGGGTTGAACGCGCGCGGAACACTGGCGAACCAGTTCAGCGAATCACCTGTGCTTTCGATCAGGCGGGTGCCCGGGTCGCCAGCGCGGATGTGACCACCGACTTCGTCCTGGAACTTGTTCCAGGCTTGCGGCGAGTTCCAGCCCGGAGACCAGGCGAATGGCACTTGCTGGCGCGGTTCGGCCGAGCCCGAGTAACCTTCCATCGAGAAGGCGAACGCGGTGTCCTTGTCCTGCGGGGTACGCGGTTCGTGCACGCTGATGTCGGCGCGCATGGCGGTACGACCGGAGTAACGCAACGGTTCACGGGCCAGTTTCATGCCCTTGATGCGGAACGCGGCGGACGGAGCGGCATCGACGATGCGGTTCAATTGCGGCGTGCTTGCAGCCACGGCAGCGGTGACGTGGTCCAGTTGGGTCCAGTCGATCGGCTGGTTCAGCAGGGTCGCACGCAGGGCATGCAGCCAGCGCCAGCCTTCGTGAACCAGGATGCTCGCGTCCATGTACTTCGGATCGAACACCTGGAAGAAGCGCTGGGCGCGACCTTCCTGGCTAACCAGGGTACCGTCGCCTTCAGCGAAGCTGGCGGCTGGCAGGACCAGGTGTGCGCGATCGCTGGTAGCGGTCTTCTGGTGGTCGGCCACGATCAGCACTTTGGTGGCGTTCAGGGCTGCGTCGACCTTGGCCTTGTCAGTGCGGGTGTACAGATCGTTTTCCAGCACGACGATGGCGTCGGCTTTACCGTCGATCACCGCTTGCAGGGCTGCATCGACCGATTCGCCACCGAGCATGGCCAGGCCGAGGCTGTTGGCCTCAGGCACGATCAGGCTGATGGAACCGTTCTTCTCGCGCAGCTTCAGGGCCTTGGCGATGTTCGCGGCAGCTTCGATCAGGGCTTTGGAGCCCAGGGAAGTGCCGGCGATGATCAGTGGGCGCTTGGCCGCGAGCAGGGCGTCGGCAATGCGCTTGGCCAGCTCGAGGGCTTCGGCGTCCAGGCCTTCGACGGCCGGAGCGCTGGCGTCGAGGGCGTGAGCCACGGCGAAACCGATGCGGGCCAGGTCGTCGGGAGCGGCGTGAACGCACTCTTCGGCGATGTCGTCGAGCTTGGTTTCAGCCAGGCTTGCAATGAACAGCGGGTTCAGCGCGTGCTGGCCGATGTTCTTCACCGCAGCGTCGAGCCAAGGCTGGACGCGCATGGCGTCAGCCATGTCTTCGGCCTTGCCCTTGACCGATTGACGCAGGGACAGGGCCATACGAGCAGCAGTCTGGGTCAGGTCTTCACCGAGGACGAACACGGCGTCGTGGTCTTCGATGTCGCGCATGTTCGGCACAGGCAGCGGGCTGTCTTTGAGCACCTGCAGGACCAGACGGATGCGTTCCAGCTCGGCAGCTTCGATACCGGAGTAGAAGTGCTCGGCACCGACCAGTTCGCGCAACGCGTAGTTGCTTTCGAGGCTGGCGCGGGGCGAACCGATACCGACGATGTTGCGACCGCGCAGCAGGTCGGCGGCTTTATCCAGGGCTTCGTCGAGGCTCAGCTTGGCGCCATTGGCCAGCAGGGGCTGACGTGGGCGGTCTTCGCGGTTGACGTAGCCATAGCCGAAACGGCCACGGTCGCACAGGAAGTACTGGTTCACCGAACCGTTGTAGCGGTTTTCGATACGACGCAGTTCACCGTAGCGCTCGCCCGGGGAGATGTTGCAACCGCTGGAGCAGCCATGGCAGATACTCGGCGAGAACTGCATGTCCCACTTACGGTTGTAGCGCTCGGAGTGAGTCTTGTCGGTGAACACACCGGTCGGGCAGACCTCGGTCAGGTTGCCGGAGAACTCGCTTTCCAGCACGCCGTCTTCAACGCGACCGAAGTACACGTTGTCGTGGGCGCCGAATACGCCGAGGTCGGTGCCGCCAGCGTAGTCTTTATAGAAGCGCACGCAGCGGTAGCAAGCGATGCAGCGGTTCATCTCGTGGGAAATGAACGGGCCCAGTTGCTGGTTCTGGTGGGTACGCTTGGTGAAGCGGTAACGGCGCTCGTTGTGGCCGGTCATTACCGTCATGTCTTGCAGGTGGCAGTGACCGCCTTCCTCACAGACCGGGCAGTCGTGAGGGTGGTTGGTCATCAGCCATTCAACAACGCTGGCGCGAAATGCCTTGGACTCTTCATCGTCGATGGAGATCCAGGTGCCATCGGTGGCAGGGGTCATGCAGGACATGACGATACGACCACGGGTGTCGTTCTCGTCGGTGTACTGCTTGACCGCGCACTGGCGGCAAGCGCCAACACTGCCGAGGGCAGGGTGCCAGCAGAAATACGGAATATCGAGGCCCAGAGACAGACATGCCTGTAACAGGTTGTCTGCCCCATCGACTTCGAGCGCTTTGCCGTCTACGTGGATAGTGGCCATGGTTCAAAGTTCTTCGTTGGCCCGGTGTCAGCGGGCGTGGCTAATGGAATCTTGTTATCCGCGCGAATCAACACAGCCGGTGAAGGCGTCATCGCGCGAAAAGCGAAGGGCACGGACCCTTCGCCTTTTTTAAGCATTTACGCGCCGACTACGATCGGCCTTGCCAGAGGCGGGACGGCGGCGCGGGTAGGCGCGATGCCGGCTTCGAACTCGTGGCGGAAGTATTTGATGGCACTGCCCAACGGCTCCACGGCGCCCGGTGCGTGAGCACAAAAGGTCTTGCCTGGGCCAAGGAAGCCGACCAGACCCAGCAGGGTCTCGATGTCGCCGGCTTGCCCTTCACCGTTCTCGATGGCCATCAGCAGCTTGACGCTCCATGGCAGGCCATCGCGGCAAGGGGTGCAGAAGCCGCAGGATTCGCGGGCGAAGAACTGCTCCATGTTGCGCAGCAGGGACACCATGTTGACGCTGTCGTCCACCGCCATGGCCAGGCCGGTACCCATACGGGTGCCCACCTTGGCGATGCCGCCGGCGTACATTTGTGCGTCCAGGTGTTCCGGCAACAGGAAGCCGGTACCGGCACCGCCAGGCTGCCAGGCCTTGAGCTTGTAACCGTCGCGCATGCCGTCAGCATAGTCTTCGAACAGCTCGCGAGCGGTGACGCCAAACGGCAGCTCCCACAGGCCAGGGTTCTTGACCTTGCCGGAGAAGCCCATGAGCTTGGTGCCCATGTCTTCGCTGCCTTCGCGAGCCAACGATTTGTACCAGTCCACGCCGTCGGCGATGATCGCCGGCACGTTGCACAGGGTCTCGACGTTGTTCACGCAGGTCGGCTTGCCCCATACGCCAACGGCGGCAGGGAAGGGCGGCTTGGAGCGCGGGTTGGCGCGGCGGCCTTCGAGGGAGTTGATCAGTGCGGTTTCTTCACCGCAGATGTAACGCCCGGCACCGGTGTGGACGAACAGCTCGAAATCAAAGCCGCTGCCCAGGATGTTCTTGCCCAAAAGACCGGCTGCCTTGGCTTCTTCCACGGCACGGTTCAGGTGCTTGGCGGCGGTGGTGTACTCGCCGCGCAGGAAGATGTAGCCACGGTAGGTTTTCAGTGCGCGGGCACTGATCAGCATGCCTTCGATCAGCAGATGGGGCAGTTGCTCCATCAGCATGCGGTCTTTCCAGGTGTTGGGCTCCATTTCATCCGCGTTGCACAGCAGGTAGCGGATGTTGATGGATTCGTCTTTTGGCATCAGGCCCCACTTCACGCCAGTGGGGAAGCCTGCACCGCCGCGGCCTTTAAGGCCGGAGTCTTTCACGGTCTGGACGATATCGTCCTGGGCCATGTCGGCGAAGGCCTTGCGCGCCGCGGCGTAACCGTTCTTGGCCTGGTATTCGTCGAGCCATACGGCTTCGCCGTCGTCACGCAGGCGCCAGGTGAGCGGGTGAGTCTCGGCCGAACGCTTGATGCGGTTGGCCGGACCGAAGGAAGTCAGGGTCATACGTAGCCCTCGAGCAATTTGGCAACGCCAGCTGGCTGCACATCACCGAAAGTGTCGTCGTCGATCATCAACGCCGGCGCCTTGTCGCAGTTGCCGAGGCAGCAGACCGGCAGCAGGGTGAAACGACCGTCGGTGGTGGTTTGACCCAGGCCGATGCCGAGTTTGCTCTGGATTTCGCTGACCACCGACTCGTGGCCGCCGATGTAGCAGACCATGCTGTCGCAGACGCGAATGATGTGACGGCCCACTGGCTGACGGAAGATCTGGCTGTAGAACGTCGCCACGCCTTCAACGTCGCTGGCCGGGATGCCGAGGATCTCGCCGATGGCGTACAAGGCGCCGTCCGGCACCCAGCCACGTTCCTTCTGGACGATCTTCAGGGCTTCGATCGACGCCGCGCGCGGGTCTTCGTAGTGATGCAACTCGTGCTCGATGGCCGAGCGCTCGGTTTCACTCAAGGTGAAACGGTCTGTCTGGATAAGCGTGCTGTTCATGCTTAGCGGTCCACGTCGGCCATAACGAAATCGATACTACCCAGGTACGCGATCAAGTCCGCGACCATGCTGCCTTTGATCACCGAAGGGATCTGCTGCAGGTGCGGGAAGCTTGGGGTACGAATCCGGGTGCGGTAGCTCATGGTGCCGCCATCGCTCGTCAGGTAATAACTGTTGATGCCCTTGGTCGCTTCGATCATCTGGAAGGATTCGTTGGCCGGCATGACCGGGCCCCACGAAACTTGCAGGAAGTGCGTGATCAAGGTCTCGATGTGCTGCAGCGTGCGCTCTTTCGGTGGCGGCGTGGTCAGCGGGTGATCCGCCTTGTACGGGCCTTCCGGCATGTTGCGCAGGCACTGGTCGATGATCTTGATGCTCTGGCGCATTTCTTCCACGCGCACGATGCAACGGTCGTAGGCATCGCCATTGGCCGCCAGCGGCACTTCGAACTCGAAGTTCTCGTAGCCCGAGTACGGCCGCGCCTTACGCAGGTCGAAGTCGCAACCGGTGGCACGCAGGCCGGCACCGGTGACGCCCCATTCCAGGGCTTGCTTGGTGTTGTAGTCGGCGACGCCGATGGTCCGGCCACGCAGGATGCTGTTGTCCAGCGCGGCTTTCTGGTATTCGTCCAGGCGCTTGGGCATCCACTCGACGAAATCCTTGACCAGTTTTTCCCAGCCGCGCGGCAGGTCGTGGGCGACGCCACCGATGCGGTACCAGGCCGGGTGCAGGCGGAAACCGGTGATGGCTTCGATCACCGTGTACGCCTTCTGGCGGTCGGTGAAGGTGAAGAACACCGGGGTCATGGCGCCAACGTCCTGGATGTAGGTACCCAGGAACAGCAGGTGGCTGGTGATCCGGAAGAACTCGGCCATCATGATGCGGATGACGTCGACCTTCTCAGGCACCTTGATGCCGGCCAGCTTCTCGACCGAGAGCACGTACGGCAAGTTGTTCATCACGCCGCCGAGGTAGTCGATACGGTCGGTGTACGGGATGAAGCTGTGCCAGGACTGACGCTCGGCCATCTTCTCGGCGCCACGATGGTGGTAGCCGATGTCCGGGACGCAGTCGACGATCTCTTCACCGTCCAGCTGCAGGATGATGCGGAACGCACCGTGCGCCGAAGGGTGGTTGGGACCCAGGTTGAGGAACATGTAGTCCTCGTTCGGGCCGGAACGCTTCATGCCCCAGTCTTCAGGCTTGAAGCGTGCGGCTTCTTCCTCGAGCTGTTGCTTGGCCAGGGTCAGGCTGTACGGGTCGAACTCGGTGGCACGGGCCGGGAAGTCCTTGCGCAGCGGGTGACCTTCCCAGGTCGGCGGCATCATGATGCGCGACAGGTGCGGGTGACCTTTGAAGTCGATGCCGTACATGTCCCAGACTTCACGCTCGTACCAGTTGGCATTTGGCCAGATGCTGGTGACGGTTGGCAGGCTGAGGTCGCTCTCGGACAAGGCGACCTTGATCATGACGTCACTATTACGTTCGATCGACATCAGGTGGTAGAACACGGAGAAGTCGACGCCGTTCGGCAGCCCTTGACGCTTGGTGCGCAGACGCTCGTCCACGCCATGCAGGTCATAGAGCATGACGTACGGCTTGGGCAGGTTGCGTAGGAACGTCAGGACTTCGACGAGTTTGGCGCGGGCAACCCAAAGCACCGGCATGCCGGTGCGGGTAGGCTGGGCGGTGAACGCCTCCGGGCCAAAACGGTTGTTCAGTTCGACGACCACATCCTGGTCGTCTGCCTTGTAAGGCGGGATGTACAGAGCACTGCCTGTAGTCATGGTTATTTAATCGCTTTCGGTCAACGTAAAGAATGAAGCCAGTGTCTCGTTCTATTGAAGAAGCAGAGCTGGATCAGACTTCGTCGGGGCTGCGCAGGTTGGTGACTGCGATTCGCTGTTCGCGGCGCTTGTCCTTTTCGGAAGGCATCTCGGCGCGATATACGCCTTGATCGCCAACGACCCAGGAAAGCGGACGACGCTCCTGTCCAATCGACTCCTGCAGCAGCATCAAGCCTTGCAGGAAAGCTTCAGGGCGGGGCGGGCAGCCAGGCACGTAGACGTCCACGGGCAGGAACTTGTCCACCCCTTGAACGACGGAGTAGATGTCGTACATGCCACCGGAGTTGGCGCACGAACCCATGGAGATGACCCATTTAGGTTCGAGCATTTGCTCGTAGAGACGCTGAATGATCGGCGCCATCTTGATGAAGCAGGTACCGGCGATAACCATGAAATCCGCCTGGCGCGGCGATGCCCGGATAACCTCGGCGCCGAAGCGCGCGATGTCGTGGGGCGCCGTGAAGGCGGTGGTCATTTCCACGTAGCAGCACGAAAGACCGAAGTTATACGGCCACAGGGAGTTCTTGCGCCCCCAGTTGATCGTGCCGTTAAGCACGTCTTCGAGCTTGCCCATGAAAATGTTTTTGTGGACTTGATCTTCTAACGGATCGGAAACGGTTTCCCGCTGGCCGATCGGATACTGCTCGTTAGGAGCATCGGGGTCGATCCTGGTGAGATTGTATTGCATTGCCAAAGCCTCATTGTTTCAGCTTCGCTTGCCGCTTGCGCCGAGCTTCCGGAGCCCAGTCAAGGGCACCCACTCGGAATAGGTAGACAAGACCTGCCAACAGAATTGCTATGAAAACGAGAGCTTCGACGAATCCGGTCCAGCCGCTTTCGCGGACGGACACAGACCATGCAAAGAGAAAGAGGGCTTCGATATCGAAGATCACGAACAGCATCGCGACCAGATAGAATTTGGCTGAGAGCCGCAAGCGGGCGCCACCTGTAGGTAGCATGCCGGACTCGAACGGTTCGTTTTTGCTGCGGCCCCAGGCTTTTGACCCAAGGAGGCTGGAGACGCCCAGCATGAAGGCACAGAGGCCGACGACGCCTAGAAGGAAAATGGCAAAGCCCCAGTTGTGGGCCATGAGTCCTGTCGCTTCGGGCATGCTGGTAATCCTTAACAGAGAGCAAAGGTCTCTGAGCTTGAAAAGGTAACAACGCAGTGACGATATGTCGCAGCAATCAATCCCGCTGATTTTATGGCTAAACACCCAGCAAGTAAAATTCCTATAGCGAAATTATTTATAGGAATAAGGACATAGCGAGCGGCAAAAGCGCCGTAGCCCTTGCGTTGCGGGCATTAGCCGGCATTTTTGGAAATATGTTTTGTAGGGAATGTAACGAACATAGTTTTGGCTAAATGATAATCAATATTGTTTGGGTTGGTTTTTAAACTGTTTATCAGGTTTATGGTTGGAAAGTTGCCTTACATGCACGTAACTGTAGGAGCTGACGAGTGAAACGAGGCTGCGATCTTTTGATCTTGTTTATCGGCAAAATCAAAAGATCGCAGCCTCGTTTCACTCGTTAGCTCCTACAGGGTTACGGGGGTTTGTGGTGCTGCGCGCAAAAAAAAACGCCCCGAACCAGTCGGGGCGTCAGATGTGCAGCGCTGCGGTTAGCTTTCTATAGGGCCCGCAGCGGCTGATGTCTCAATCGAAGCAGATCAGTGGAACTGTTCTTCTTCAGTCGAACCGGTCAGAGCGGTCACCGACGACGAGCCACCCTGGATCACGGTGGTCATGTCGTCGAAGTAACCGGTGCCCACTTCCTGCTGGTGAGCCACGAAGGTGTAGCCCTTGGCGGCGTCGGCGAATTCCTGCTCCTGCAGCTTCACGTAGGCAGTCATGTCGTTGCGGGCGTAGTCGTGCGCCAGGTTGAACATGCTGTGCCACATGTTGTGAATGCCGGCCAGGGTGATGAACTGGTGCTTGTAACCCATGGCGGACAGTTCGCGCTGGAACTTGGCGATGGTCGCGTCGTCCAGGTTTTTCTTCCAGTTGAAGGAAGGCGAGCAGTTGTACGACAGCAGTTGGTCCGGGTATTCCTTCTTGATCGCTTCAGCGAAGCGACGAGCCTCTTCCAGGTCTGGCTTGGCGGTTTCGCACCAGATCAGGTCGGCGTACGGTGCATAGGCCAGGCCGCGAGCGATTGCCTGGTCGAGGCCGGCGCGCACTTTGTAGAAGCCTTCCTGGGTACGTTCGCCAGTTACGAACGGCTGGTCGTACGGGTCGCAGTCGGAAGTCAGCAGGTCGGCGGCGTTAGCGTCGGTACGGGCCAGGATGATGGTCGGAGTACCGGCAACGTCGGCTGCCAGACGGGCAGCGGTCAGCTTCTGTACCGCTTCCTGGGTAGGAACCAGTACCTTGCCGCCCATGTGGCCGCATTTCTTCACGGAAGCCAGCTGGTCTTCGAAGTGAACGCCGGCGGCGCCTGCCTCGATCATGCTCTTCATCAGCTCGTAGGCGTTCAGTACGCCGCCGAAACCGGCTTCGGCGTCAGCCACGATTGGCGCGAAGTAGTCGATGTAGCCTTCGTCGCCCGGGTTCTTGCCGGCTTTCCACTGGATCTGGTCGGCACGACGGAACGAGTTGTTGATGCGCTTGACCACGGTTGGAACCGAGTCCACCGGGTACAGCGACTGGTCAGGGTACATCGATTCGGCGGAGTTGTTGTCCGCAGCCACTTGCCAGCCCGACAGGTAGATCGCCTGGATACCGGCTTTGACTTGTTGTACAGCCTGGCCGCCGGTCAGGGCGCCCATGCAGTTGACGAAATCTTTCTCAGGACGGAAGGCTGGCTTGGCACCCTGGGTAACCAGGTTCCACAGCTTCTCGGCGCCCATTTTTGCAAAGGTGTGCTCAGGTTGAACCGAGCCACGCAGGCGGACGACGTCAGCAGCGGAGTAAGTGCGTGTCACGCCTTTCCAGCGCGGGTTTTCAGCCCAGTCTTTTTCGAGGGCTGCAATTTGCTGTTCGCGTGTCAGTGCCATGGGAGATAAACCTCGTCGCGTCTTTATGAAAAGTTGTTCTGCGGTGGAAAATTCCTGCGCTCGCTGACCAGAAGCCTAGGTGGTCAAGTCGGGTTCGGCGGGGGTGGCGACGGGATGAACGATGGCTCGAGGGGAAGTGAGCAGGTAAAGGCGAACTGCGGGCGCATTCGGGCGTCGTGGGCCTTGGTACGAACATCAGTGTGGTGCCGGATTACCTAATTACGCTTCCGTCCCTCGGGACAACTTCGTTCCAGTCGGCAACCTCGTCAAACACACCTTGTGGGCGGTACAGACACGAAGCGGTTCGCGGGGTAGGTGCGAACATCGCCTCGAAGGCCCTTGCCAGGGCCCCTGATTAGCGGGAGCGAGGCCATCATGCCTTTGCTTTTTTGACTCGTCAAACGTTTTGTAGTGCTTTTTTTCAGGCACTACATCTTTGGTCTAATACGACCTGCCAGTCAGTTTTTGGTGTCTTGGTCCAAAGTATCGACTTTCACCCGCAGGGTCATGTCATCGCGTCCCTGGGTCCCGTAGCTGCGGGCCATACCCTGTTTGTCGGCCTGTGTCTGGCGATTCACGCCGGCCAGCAGGATCCATTCCCCCAGGCGGCCGGTGACGGTTGTGTCGGTGCTTTGCACATTCACTACATCGGGACGTTCCTGGCTCATGCGGTCACGGTTGGTACTGATCGAAAGGTGAACGATCTCGCCGGTGACGTTGGCGGTGACGTAAAAGCCCTGGGTGACGTTGCGGTATTCGGTCTGGCTGCGCAGGTCGCCGTAGGAATCGACCTGGGTGCTGGTCAATGGCACGCTCTGGCCGACCTGGATCAGCGCCGGCATGCCGTCGGTGGCCTGGATTTGCTGGATGCCACCCTCGCGACTGGCGGTGCTATGGCTGATGATTCGGGTCTGGCCCGGCTTGGCGCCGTTCACCGAGTAGCCCTGATCGCCCTGAAAGTTGTTTTCGTTCGTATCGACTGTGATCAGCAAGCGTTTGGGTGCCGTATCGAGTTGGCTTAATAAAGTCTTAAGTTCGTCGATTTTGCGCTGATCGGCTTTGACGATGAGTTGATTGCCGTAAGCGCTGACTTGGCCATCCTTGCCGATGAAATCCTGCGCAACCGGCAACATGTCGGCACTGCTGTGGTAGTTCAGCGGCACGATTTCGGTGGCGGCCATGAGTGAAAAACTGCAGGTCACCAGCAGTGTGGTGAGCAGGGTGCGTAGGGACATATCCGTTATCTCCGCCAGCTTCAAAGTGTAGATAGTGCCAGTTTGTCGGCCCGGGGTGTGTAGGAGCGAGCATGCTCGCGATGGTCGTGAACGATGAAGCGTGAAGCCTGACACCCCGCGGCGTTCTCAAGTCCATCGCGAGCATGCTCGCTCCTACAGCGTGTTGGTATTACCGGTTTGTCGGCCTGGGAGGGGGCAAGTTGAATCGTAGACAGCAAAACGCCCCGGCATCGTATGATGCCAGGGCGTTTTGTGGTGGGCTTCAAGGCCCCATCGCGGGCAAGCCCGCTCCCACAGGTCTTGCGCGATCCTTGTGGGAGCGAGCCTGCTCGCGAAGGCCGCGACTCGGTATCAGCCCGAGTGACGAACCATGTCCACATGCGGAATCCCTGCTTCCAGGAACTCCTCGCTGACCATGTGAAAGCCCAGGCGCTCGTAGAACGCCGTGGCCTGCACCTGGGCGCTGAGCATTTGCTGCTTCAGCCCGCGCTCTTCGGCTTCGTCGATCACCGCATGCATCAGCGCATCGCCGACCTTCAGGCCGCGCCAGTCCTTGAGTACCGACACCCGGCCGACGTGACCGTCAGGCAGCAGGCGGGCGGTGCCGACCGGAAAGTCGCCTTCGAGGGCAAGAAAGTGCACGGCCGTGACATCGTCGGCATCCCATTCCAGCTCGGGTGGTACGGATTGCTCGGCGACGAACACCGCTTCACGAATGCGCCGGATCTCGGCGTTGTCCTTTTGCCAGTCTGCGACACGTACGTGAATCTTATTCATCGGCAAACCCCAGGCTTCCTTGCTTGACCAGTTCGCACAGCAGGCCGCGGCCATCTTCGTCGGTCAACCAGTCACCCAGGTTGTCGACGTGCAGCGCGTCGGCGGCGCAGATCATCTTCAGCAGTTCGCGCAGTTTGCCCGGCAGGTAGCGGCTCTGGCCGCTGGCAAACAGCAACAGGTCGTCATCGACTTCCGACCACGCCAGGCGCGCACTAGGGTTGCGGATCAGTACGGCGCCTTGCTCCAGCGCGCCGAGAACGTCTTCTTCCTCGAGGTCTTCAGGGCCGACCACCAGTTCCGGGTAGCGGGGTTCGGTCATGAACTGGCCGAACCAGGTCAGCAGCAGGCGCTCGTCGCTCATGTGTTCGGCCAGCAGGCTTTTCAGGCGGTCGAGGGCGTCATGCTGGATCTGGTGCGGATCGACCGCCGGCACGGCGTCGGCGTCGGTGTAGCGCTCTTCGTCCGACAGGAACTGGCTGAGGAAGTCGGTGAAGTGGGTCAGCACTTCAGCGGCGCTCGGTGCGCGGAAACCTACGGAGTAGGTCAGGCAGTCATCGACAGCCACGCCACAGTGGGCCAGGCGTGGCGGCAGGTAGAGCATGTCGCCCGGTTCCAGCACCCATTCATCGGTGGCCTCGAAGTCGGCGAGGATGCGCAGGTCCGCGTGTTGCAGCAGCGGGCTTTCGGCGTTGCACATCTGGCCGATTTTCCAGTTGCGCTTGCCGTGGCCTTGCAGCAGGAACACGTCGTAGTTGTCGAAGTGCGGGCCGACGCTGCCACCGGGGGCGGCGAAGCTGATCATCACGTCATCGATGCGCCAGCTCGGCAGGAAGCGGAAGTTTTCCAGCAGTTCGCTGACTTCCGGCACGAACTGGTCGACGGCCTGCACCAGCAGGGTCCAGTCGCGCTCCGGCAACTTGCTGAACTCGTCTTCGGCAAAGGGGCCGCGACGCAATTCCCATGGGCGCTCGCCGTTCTCGATGATCAGGCGCGATTCGACTTCTTCTTCCAGCGCCAGGCCGGCCAGTTCGTCGGCATCGATCGGGCTTTCGAAATCAGGAATCGCCTGACGGATCAACAGCGGTTTTTTCTGCCAGTAGTCGCGCAGGAACTCGCGTGCCGTGATGCCGCCCAGAAGTTGAAGAGGAATGTCAGGATTCATGTGTAACCTATTGAAAAAAAGCACTTTTCATACGGGAATAAAAACGCCCGGCGCGGCCGGGCGTCTTAAAAGGGTCCAGCGGTCGATCAGATGCGTTTGGCTTGCGCTACAGCGTTGCCGATGTAGTTCGCCGGGGTGAGCAGTTTCAGCTCGGCCTTGGCGACGGCTGGCATGTCCAGGCCGTCGATGAAAGTTTGCAGCGCCTCAGGGCTGATGCCCTTGCCGCGGGTCAATTCTTTCAGCTTTTCGTACGGGTTTTCGATGTTGTAGCGACGCATGACGGTCTGGATTGGCTCGGCCAACACTTCCCAGCAAGCGTCCAGGTCAGCGGCAATCTTCTGCTCGTTGAGCTCCAGCTTGCTGATGCCCTTGAGGCTGGCTTCGTATGCGATCACGCTGTGGGCGAAGCCGACACCGAGGTTGCGCAGTACGGTGGAGTCAGTCAGGTCGCGCTGCCAGCGGGAGATTGGCAGTTTGCTCGCCAGGTGCTGGAACAGTGCGTTGGCGATACCCAGGTTGCCTTCGGAGTTTTCGAAGTCGATCGGGTTGACCTTGTGCGGCATGGTCGACGAGCCGATTTCGCCAGCGATGGTGCGCTGCTTGAAATAACCCAGGGAGATGTAGCCCCAGATATCACGGTCGAAGTCGATCAGGATGGTGTTGAAGCGCGCGATTGCGTCGAACAGCTCGGCGATGTAGTCGTGCGGTTCGATCTGCGTGGTGTACGGGTTGAAGCCCAGGCCCAGCTCGTCTTCGATGAAGGCGCGGGCATTGGCTTCCCAGTCGATCTCAGGGTAGGCCGACAGGTGAGCGTTGTAGTTGCCGACAGCGCCGTTGATCTTGCCCAGCAGCGGAACGGCAGCGACCTGGGCGATCTGGCGCTCCAGGCGGTAAACCACGTTTGCCAGTTCTTTGCCCAGGGTGGTTGGCGACGCCGGTTGGCCGTGGGTGCGCGACAGCATCGGCACGTCGGCGAAGCGGATGGCCAGTTCGCGGATGGCTTCGGCGGTCTGGCGCATCAGCGGCAGCATCACGTCATCACGGCCTTCGCGCAGCATCAGGGCGTGGGACAGGTTGTTGATGTCCTCGCTGGTGCAGGCGAAGTGGATGAACTCGCTGACAGCGGCCAATTCCGGCAGCTTGGCGGCCTGCTCCTTGAGCAGGTATTCGATGGCTTTTACGTCGTGGTTGGTGGTGCGCTCGATCTCTTTGACACGCTCGGCGTGCTCCAGGGAGAAGTTTTCCGCCAGGGTGTTCAATACCGCGTTGGCTTCGGCGGAGAACGCCGGCACTTCGCTGATGGCAGGGTGAGCGGCCAGGCGCTGGAGCCAGCGCACTTCAACCAGGACGCGGGCACGGATCAGGCCGTACTCGCTGAAAATTGGGCGCAGGGCCTGGGTTTTGCCGGCGTAGCGGCCGTCAACAGGGGAAACCGCAGTGAGCGAAGAGAGCTGCATGGGGTGTTCTCGGACAGTCGGGCAACGAAATGGGGCGCGTATCATACATGAAAAAATCCGCCGGTCCGTCGCCAACTGACCGGCGTATTACGCGTATTGCTAAGTTCGGTGCTGTCGATGCGGGTTATTCGTTACGCATCAATGGGTAAAGCTCTTTGAGCAATTTTTTGCGGCTAATCACCAGCTGCCAGCGATGACCGCCCAATTGTCGCCATAGGCGTGCCGAGCGGATACCGGCCAGCAGCAGGGCGCGAATTTTCGAGGCGTTGCTCGGTTGCTGCAGGTTGCGCATGTCACCGTGCACCTGGATGCGTTGGCGCAGGGTGCTCAGGGTGTCCTGATACAGTGCGCCACATGCGGCGATCACGTTTTCGTGGGCCGGACCGAAGTGCTCGACCTGGGACTGGATCTGCGGCAGGCGCTTGCCGATGATCTCCAGCATGTCTTCGCGCTTGGCCAGTTGACGCTCCAGGCCCAGCATGGCCAGGGCATAGCGCAGCGGTTCGCGTTGCAGGGCACTCGGGTCGCGTTCGAGGGCGCCGATCAATGCGCGATAGCCTTCACGCAGGTTGATATCGTCGCCGCCATAGACTTCCAGTGTGTCCTTGGGGTCGCGAATCAGCAGGCTGCCGAGCATGCAGGTCAGGCCGGCCTCGTTGGTCTGGCCGGTCTTGGCGATCTTGTCCACCAGCACCGCGGCGAGGAATACGCCGCCCAGCGCCGTCAGTTGCTCCTGGGTGGGACTCATTGGGCCTGGCCTTTACTGGTGCTCTTGCTTGTCCAGGGTTCTGCAACTTCGATCACACCGCCGCCAAGGCAGATCTCGCCGTCGTAGAACACCACGGATTGGCCTGGAGTCACCGCGCGTTGCGGGTCATCGAAGGTCGCGCGATAGCCGGTAGCGGTTTTCTCCAGGGTGCAGGGCTGGTCGCCCTGGCGATAACGAACCTTGGCGGTCAGCCTGCGCGGCTGGCTCAGGTCGATCGGGTTGACCCAATAGATATCCGAAGCGAGCAGGGCGCGGGAGAACAGCCACGGGTGATCGTTTCCCTGGCCAACGATCAGCTCGTTGTGTTCCAGGTCCTTGATCAGCACGTACCACGGCTCGTCGCTGGCGTCTTTCAGCCCGCCGATGCCCAGGCCCTGGCGTTGGCCGATGGTGTGGTACATCAAGCCATGGTGGCGGCCGATGACTTCACCTTCGGTGGTCTTGATCTCGCCCGGTTGTGCCGGCAGGTATTGCTTGAGGAAGTCGCTGAAGCGGCGTTCGCCGATAAAGCAGATCCCGGTGGAATCCTTCTTTTTCGCGGTCGCCAGCTCGTATTTCTCGGCAATTGCGCGAACCTGGGGTTTTTCCAGTTCGCCGACCGGGAACAGGGTCTTGGCGATCTGCTCGCCGCCAACGGCGTGCAGGAAGTAGCTCTGGTCCTTGTTCGGGTCCAGGCCCTTGAGCAGTTCGGTGCGGCCGTCGATGTCGCGGCGGCGCACGTAGTGACCGGTGGCGATCAGGTCGGCGCCGAGCATCATGGCGTAGTCGAGGAACGCCTTGAACTTGATCTCGCGGTTGCACAGGATGTCCGGGTTTGGCGTACGACCGGCCTTGTATTCGGCCAGGAAGTGCTCGAACACGTTGTCCCAGTACTCGGCGGCGAAGTTGGCGGTGTGCAGCTTGATGCCAATCTTGTCGCACACGGCCTGGGCGTCCGCCAGGTCGTCCATGGCGGTGCAGTATTCGGTTCCGTCGTCTTCTTCCCAGTTCTTCATGAACAGGCCTTCCACCTCATAGCCCTGCTCGATCAGCAGGAGGGCGGAAACGGAAGAGTCCACGCCGCCGGACATGCCGACAATGACGCGCTTCTTTTGTGTGTCAGAAGGGGCTGGATCACGCATAGGGATTCAATGAGTGTCTTGAAAAAGGACGCGATTCTAACAGGCTCCAGCCCGCAAGGCTAAAGAGAAGGGCGGATCAATTCGAGGCCGAAGTGTTTGCCGTCCAGATAATCGTCGATGCAACGCATGATCAGCTCGCTGCGCCAGTTGTCGCGCCGGCCGATTAATTCCTCGCGGGTCAACCACTTGGCACCGACGATGCCCTCATCCAGTTGATACTCGGGGTGATGTTTCAGCGGTTTGGCGATGAAGCAGACCCGCTGGTAGGTCACGCCGTTGCTCGGGGCGGTATAGAGATAGATTCCCAGTACACCGGTGGGTTCGACGTCCCAGCCGGTTTCCTCGAGGGTTTCGCGCACGGCGGCCTCGGTCAGGGTTTCGTTCGGGTCCAGGTGGCCGGCGGGTTGGTTGAGCACCACGCGTCCGTGCTTGAGTTCTTCGACCATCAGGAAGCGGTCGTTGTCTTCGACGATGGTGGCGACGGTGATGTGGGGTTGCCAGTCCATGAATTTCCCTTGATGTTGAAATGCTGTCCCTGTGGGAGCGAGCCTGCTCGCGAAGGCTGTGGGTCAGCCAGCATTGATGTTGAATGATAAACCGCTTTCGCGAGCAGGCTCGCTCCCACAGGGTCCGGTTTCGACAGATAAATTTGTGTGATGGCTGAAAACACAAACCCCGGCACATGGCCGGGGTTTGTGATGTTCCCTTACAACCTTAAACCAACGCTGCAACCGCTGCGTTGAAGGTTGCGCTCGGGCGCATGGCCTTGCTGATCAGCTCGGCATCGGCGTGGTAGTAACCGCCGATGTCCACTGGCTTGCCCTGTACGGCGTTGAGCTCGGCAACGATGGTTGCTTCGTTCTCGGTCAGGGTCTTGGCCAGGGTCGCAAACTGCGCTTGCAGTGCAGTGTCTTCGGTCTGGGCGGCCAGGGCTTGAGCCCAGTACAGCGCCAGGTAGAAGTGGCTGCCGCGGTTGTCGATGTTGCCGACTTTGCGCGATGGCGACTTGTTGTTGTCCAGGAACTGGCCAGTGGCCTGATCCAGGGTCTTGGCCAGAACCAGCGCCTTGGGGTTGTTGTAGGTCACGCCCAGGTGCTCAAGGGAAGCGGCCAGGGCCAGGAACTCGCCCAGGGAATCCCAGCGCAGGAAGTTTTCTTCCAGCAGTTGTTGCACGTGCTTCGGAGCCGAACCGCCGGCGCCGGTTTCGAACAGGCCGCCGCCATTCATCAGCGGAACGATCGACAGCATCTTGGCGCTGGTGCCCAGTTCCATGATCGGGAACAGGTCAGTCAGGTAGTCGCGCAATACGTTGCCGGTTACCGAGATGGTGTCTTTGCCTGCGCGAGTGCGTTGCAGGGTGAACTTCATCGCGTCGACAGGTGCCATGATCTGGATGTCCAGGCCGGCAGTGTCGTGATCCTTCAGGTAAGCCTGGACTTTCTCGATCACCACGCCGTCGTGGGCGCGCATCGGGTCCAGCCAGAAGATCGCTGGCGTGCTGCTTGCGCGGGCACGGTTGACGGCCAGCTTGACCCAGTCCTGGATCGGCGCGTCTTTGGTCTGGCACATGCGGAAGATGTCGCCGGCTTCAACCGACTGTTCCAGCAGCAGGGTGCCATTGGTGTCGGTCACGCGGACAACGCCGTTGGTCTTGATCTGGAAAGTCTTGTCGTGCGAGCCGTACTCTTCGGCTTTTTTCGCCATCAGGCCAACGTTCGGCACGCTGCCCATGGTGGTTGGATCGAACGCGCCATTGGCCTTGCAGTCTTCAATCACTGCCTGGTAGATGGTGGCGTAGCAGCGATCCGGGATCACCGCCTTGGTGTCGTGCAGCTGGCCGTCGGTGCCCCACATCTTGCCGGAGTCACGGATCATGGCTGGCATCGAGGCGTCGACGATGACGTCGCTCGGCACGTGCAGGTTGGTGATGCCTTTGTCGGAGTTGACCATGGCCAACGACGGACGAACGGCGTAGACCGCCTGGATGTCCGCTTCGATGGCGGCTTGCTGCTCGGCAGGCAAGGCCTTGATGCGCGAGTACAGGTCGCCGATGCCGTTGTTCAGGTTGAAGCCGATCTGCGCCAGCACGTCAGCGTGCTTGGCCAGGGCGTCTTTGTAGAACTCGGCAACGATCTGGCCGAACATGATTGGGTCGGAGACCTTCATCATGGTGGCTTTGAGGTGAACCGACAGCAGCACGCCTTGTGCCTTGGCGCTTTCGATTTCAGCGGCGATGAAAGCGCGCAGGGCGTTTTTGCTCATCACGGCGCAGTCGAGGATCTCGCCAGCCTGGACGCTGGTTTTTTCTTTCAGGACGGTGGTGGTGCCGTCTTGAGCGATCAGTTCGATCTTGACCGCGCCAGGGGCGTCGATCAGGGCAGCTTTTTCGCTACCGTAGAAATCACCGCTGCTCATGTGCGCGACGTGGGACTTGGAGTCTGCGGCCCAGGCGCCCATTTTGTGCGGGTGCTTGCGTGCGTAGTTCTTCACCGACAGTGGAGCGCGGCGGTCGGAGTTGCCTTCGCGCAGAACCGGGTTCACGGCGCTGCCCTTGACCTTGTCGTAGCGCGCCTTGGCTTCTTTGTCGGCGTCGCAGGTCACGGTTTCCGGATAGTCCGGCAGGGCGTAGCCCTGGGCTTGCAGCTCCTTGATCGCGGCTTGCAGTTGCGGAACCGAGGCGCTGATGTTCGGCAGCTTGATGATGTTGGCTTCAGGCGTAACGGCCAGCGCGCCCAGCTCGGCGAGGTGGTCGGCTACGGCTTTGTCGCCCAATTGCTCGGGGAAGCTGGCCAGGATGCGCCCTGCAAGAGAGATATCGCGGGTTTCAACGGCGATATCAGCCGAGGCGGTGAACGCCTCTACGATAGGCAACAGTGAATAGGTGGCGAGGGCGGGAGCTTCGTCGGTGAAGGTATAGATGATCTTCGAGCGGGTGGGCATATTCGGATTAACTCTCTCTTCTTTGCTAAAGCGTGCGCAGAAACTCGAGGGGCGCCGGGTAAGCGCGTTCGTTCAAAGTCATCCATGAGCCGAATATCGAGATTTCGTTGCTGTGATGTTGGGTGCATCAGTAGGGCGTCAAGCAGGCGGGCTGCGGTAGCAGGCCGTCTCATCGGGCGCAAACACTCGTCGTAGAGCTGTTCAGCCTGATGTGACCCTTTAGTCAGCGGCCGCATTATACATAGGTAGCTGGCAATCTGCCGATGGTTCATACACATCTGTTGTCGTCCATTGGTCTAAAGGTCGCAGGGACGAGCAGGGCGTATGGTCATTCTTCGTGCTTGAGATTGGCGTTTTTCCCTTTGCTTTCAGGCTTGTAGGTCGCGCGTTGAGCGGCTTTGCGGCAGATGAATGGAACATAGGGTTTGCGCGCCGATTTAACTGGGTTACGCTCGAACCAAGCCAGATGTTCAATCCAATCAATGGAGTTCAGCATGGGTTACAAGAAGATTCAGGTTCCAGCCGTCGGCGACAAAATCACCGTCAATGCAGACCATTCTCTCAATGTTCCTGATAATCCGATCATCCCGTTCATTGAAGGCGACGGCATTGGCGTTGACGTCAGCCCCGTCATGATCAAGGTTGTCGATGCTGCCGTGGAAAAGGCCTACGGGGGCAAGCGCAAGATTTCCTGGATGGAAGTCTATGCTGGCGAAAAGGCTACACAGGTCTACGACCAGGACACCTGGCTGCCCCAGGAAACCCTGGACGCCGTGAAAGACTACGTCGTTTCCATCAAGGGCCCGCTGACCACGCCGGTCGGTGGGGGTATCCGCTCCCTCAACGTTGCCCTGCGCCAGCAGCTGGACCTGTATGTGTGCCTGCGGCCAGTGGTGTGGTTCGAAGGTGTGCCAAGCCCGGTGAAAAAACCTGGCGACGTCGACATGGTGATCTTCCGCGAGAACTCCGAAGACATCTACGCCGGTATCGAGTGGAAGGCCGGCTCGCCCGAAGCCACCAAGGTCATCAAGTTCCTGAAAGAAGAAATGGGCGTCACCAAGATCCGTTTCGACCAGGACTGCGGCATCGGCATCAAGCCGGTTTCGAAAGAAGGCACCAAGCGCCTGGTGCGCAAGGCCCTGCAGTACGTGGTGGACAACGACCGCAAGTCGCTGACCATCGTGCACAAGGGCAACATCATGAAATTCACCGAAGGCGCCTTCAAGGACTGGGGCTATGAGGTGGCGAAGGAAGAATTCGGCGCCGAGCTGCTCGATGGCGGCCCGTGGATGAAATTCAAGAACCCGAAAACCGGCCGCGAAGTCGTGGTCAAGGACGCCATTGCCGACGCCATGCTCCAGCAGATCCTGCTGCGTCCAGCCGAATACGATGTGATTGCCACGCTGAACCTCAACGGTGACTACCTCTCCGACGCCCTGGCGGCGGAAGTGGGCGGTATCGGTATCGCGCCAGGCGCGAACCTGTCCGATACCGTGGCCATGTTCGAAGCCACCCACGGTACCGCGCCGAAATATGCCGGCAAGGACCAGGTCAACCCGGGTTCGGTGATCCTTTCGGCCGAAATGATGCTGCGTCACCTGGGCTGGACCGAGGCGGCGGACCTGATCATCAAGGGCACCAACGGTGCGATCAAGGCCAAGACCGTGACCTATGACTTCGAGCGCCTGATGGAAGGTGCGACGCTGGTTTCGTCTTCCGGGTTCGGTGAAGCGCTGATCAAGCACATGTAAGCAAACGACAGGCATACAAAAACCGCCCGATTCAATTGATTGAGTCGGGCGGTTTTTTATGACTGGATGACGGTGCGGCGTTAAACCGTCACGGTCTGTTGCGTGGCAGGGGTTGAGGTTTTCGAAGCATCTACAGGGTTGCCGATGTTCACGGCATGCAGACCTTTGGGTCCCTGGATGATTTCGAATACGACAGCCTGGCCGGCCTTCAGGGTTTTATAACCATCCATTTGGATGGCCGAGTAGTGAGCGAACAAGTCTTCTGTCTTGCCGTCCTCGTTGATGAAGCCGTAACCCTTGGCGTTGTTGAACCATTTCACCTTGCCGCTGACCTTGACACCTGACATACCAACTCCCTCTGCAACAGACTCCATCACTGGAGTATCATCCAGTACATCCGCAGTCACTTTTTAGGAAAAAAGTTGACTCCGCGGACCTTTTTTACCCACTGTGGGCTCTATTGGTTGTAACACCGTTTTGCCGATAGTCAAGGTGACCAGGCAGTCGGAGTTGAAATCGCCCAAGACCGCCCCCACCACTGTATTTGCACAACTGACGAACCTTTCTTTCCATGCATGCAATCAGCCAGATTCGACTAACATTCAATCAGGATCGCCCGACTCTCCAGAAAGATCGCCCGGAGGAACACGACGACGATTCCGCAGGCATTGCTGTTCAGGAGGCCAAGCCTGCGTTACAGGCGCCGCCGATGTACAAGGTGGTTTTGTTTAATGATGACTACACACCGATGGATTTCGTCGTCGAAGTGCTCGAGGTGTTTTTTAACCTGAATCGCGAGCTGGCGACCAAGGTCATGCTGGCCGTCCATACAGAAGGGCGGGCAGTATGTGGAGTGTTTACCCGCGACATCGCCGAGACAAAGGCCATGCAGGTCAACCAGTACGCCAGGGAAAGCCAGCATCCGCTACTCTGTGAAATCGAGAAGGACGGTTAATCGCCGACCACTTGGGTATGAGGTGAAGCTATGTTAAACCGCGAGCTCGAAGTCACCCTCAATCTTGCCTTCAAGGAGGCTCGTTCGAAGCGTCATGAATTCATGACCGTCGAACATCTCCTGCTGGCCCTATTGGACAATGAGGCTGCCGCCACCGTTTTGCGTGCGTGCGGCGCGAACCTCGACAAACTCAAGCATGACCTGCAGGAGTTCATCGACTCCACCACGCCATTGATCCCCGTGCATGACGAGGATCGTGAAACCCAGCCAACCCTGGGCTTCCAGCGTGTACTGCAACGTGCTGTGTTTCACGTACAGAGCTCGGGCAAACGCGAAGTGACTGGCGCCAACGTGCTGGTCGCGATCTTCAGTGAGCAAGAGAGTCAGGCAGTGTTCCTGCTGAAACAGCAGAGCGTTGCCCGTATCGATGTCGTCAACTACATCGCCCACGGTATCTCCAAGGTGCCAGGGCATGGCGATCACTCTGAGGGTGAGCAAGATATGCAGGACGACGAGGGCGGTGAGTCTTCATCTTCAGGCAATCCACTGGATGCTTATGCCAGCAACCTTAATGAACTCGCGCGCCAGGGTCGAATCGATCCATTGGTAGGCCGTGAGCTGGAAGTCGAGCGCGTCGCCCAGATCCTGGCGCGTCGTCGCAAGAACAATCCGTTGCTGGTGGGCGAGGCAGGCGTGGGTAAGACCGCGATTGCCGAAGGCTTGGCCAAGCGCATTGTCGACAACCAGGTGCCGGACCTGTTGGCCAACAGCGTAGTTTACTCCCTGGACCTGGGCGCATTGCTGGCTGGGACCAAATACCGCGGCGATTTCGAGAAGCGCTTCAAGGCGTTGCTCAATGAGCTGAAAAAACGTCCGCAGGCGATCCTGTTCATCGACGAAATCCACACCATCATCGGTGCGGGTGCTGCGTCCGGTGGCGTCATGGATGCCTCGAACCTGCTCAAGCCGCTGCTGTCGTCCGGTGATATCCGGTGCATCGGTTCGACCACGTTCCAGGAATTCCGCGGCATCTTCGAGAAGGATCGTGCACTGGCTCGGCGCTTCCAGAAGGTTGACGTGTCGGAGCCTTCGGTGGAAGACACCATCGGTATCCTGCGCGGCCTGAAAGGGCGTTTCGAGACCCATCACAATATCGAATACAGTGATGAGGCCCTGCGCGCCGCTGCCGAACTGGCTTCGCGCTACATCAATGACCGGCACATGCCGGACAAGGCCATCGACGTCATCGACGAGGCGGGTGCCTTCCAGCGCCTGCAGCCGGTGGAAAAACGGGTGAAACGCATCGAAGTGCCTCAAGTCGAGGACATCGTCGCGAAAATCGCGCGGATTCCACCAAAACACGTCACCAGTTCCGATAAAGAGCTGCTGCGTAACCTTGAGCGTGACCTGAAGCTGACGGTGTTTGGCCAGGATGCGGCGATCGATTCGCTGGCGACCGCGATCAAGCTGTCCCGTGCCGGCCTCAAGTCGCCTGACAAACCCGTCGGTTCGTTCCTGTTCGCAGGGCCTACCGGTGTCGGTAAAACCGAAGCGGCACGGCAGTTGGCCAAGGCGCTGGGGGTCGAACTGATTCGTTTCGACATGTCCGAGTACATGGAGCGCCACACCGTATCGCGCCTGATCGGTGCACCTCCAGGCTATGTCGGGTTCGATCAGGGCGGTCTGCTGACCGAAGCCATCACCAAGCAACCCCATTGCGTGTTGTTGCTCGATGAAATCGAGAAGGCGCATCCGGAAGTCTTCAACCTGCTGCTGCAGGTCATGGATCACGGAACGCTGACCGATAACAACGGGCGCAAGGCGGATTTCCGTAACGTGATCGTCATCATGACGACCAACGCCGGTGCCGAAACTGCAGCCCGCGCTTCGATCGGTTTCACCCATCAGGACCACTCGTCCGATGCGATGGAAGTGATCAAGAAGAGCTTCACGCCAGAGTTCCGCAACCGCCTGGACACCATCATCCAGTTTGGTCGCCTCAGTCATGAAGTTATCAAGAGCGTGGTGGACAAGTTCCTTACCGAACTTCAGGCGCAGCTGGAAGACAAGCGCGTACAGCTGGAAGTGACCGACGCTGCACGAGGCTGGCTGGCGGCAAGCGGCTACGACACGGCAATGGGTGCTCGCCCGATGGCGCGTTTGATCCAGGACAAGATCAAGCGTCCGCTGGCGGAAGAGATCCTGTTTGGCGAACTGGCCGACCATGGTGGCGTGGTTCATATCGATCTGAAGGACGGCGAGCTGACCTTCGACTTCGAGACCACGGCCGAAATGGCCTGACGTTCAGAAGCAAAAACAAAAAGGCGCCGAGAGGCGCCTTTTTGCTGTCTGCTGATGATGATCACGCTCTGCGTGGGAATGCAGCCCGGGACGCTCCGCGTCCCAAATCAAAAGCCGAACGCGGAGCGTCCGTTGAGGAATTCCCACGCAGAGCGTGGGAACGATCAGCATCCCAGGCAAACAAAAACGCCCGGCATAAGCCGGGCGTCTTGTATTGACCTGATTAGCGAGCGCGGTAAGTGATGCGCCCTTTGCTCAAGTCATAGGGCGTCAGCTCGACGCGCACTTTGTCACCGGTAAGAATACGAATGTAGTTCTTGCGCATCTTGCCGGAGATATGCGCGGTTACGACGTGCCCATTTTCCAACTCCACACGAAACATGGTGTTGGGCAGGGTGTCGACGACAGTGCCTTCCATTTCGAAGCTGTCTTCTTTCGACATGCAGTAAAGCCCTCGGTGTCCAATGAATGGCCCGGTGCAACTGCGCCAGGCAAAAGCGGCGTGCATTGTGCCCGAAAAATGGTGTTTAAGCCAAGGGGTTTAGGGCTTGCTCTAGTTCAGAACGACCCAGCGCTGGTTTATCAGCAGTTCGATGGGGCGATACTGGGTCTTGTAGCTCATTTTTTTGCAGTTCTTGATCCAGTAGCCCAGGTAAACTGCGTCCAGCCCCAGGCGCCGGGCTTCGGCGATTTGCCACAGTATCGCGTAGCGCCCCAGGCTGCGGCGCTCTTCGCCGGGCTCATAGAAGGTGTAGACCGCCGACAGACCGTTCGGCAGAAGGTCGGTGACGGCGATGGCCAGTAGACGACCCTGGAGGCGAAATTCGTAGAACCGCGAAAAAGGCAGGTCGCGAACCAGAAAGGTCGAGAACTGATCGCGGCTGGGCGGGTACATGTCGCCATCGGCATGGCGTTCTTCGATGTAGCGCTGATAAAGATCGAAATATTCTTCGCTGAAACCTGGCTTGGCGGGGCGGACCTGCAAGTCGGCGTTGCGTTTGAAAATGCGTTTTTGCTGACGATTGGGCGTGAATTGCCCTACCGGAATGCGTGCCGGTACGCACGCATTGCAATTCTGGCAATGGGGGCGATACAGGTGGTCGCCACTGCGCCGAAAACCCATCTCGGAAAGATCTGCATACACGTGCACATCCATGGGCTGGCTAGGGTCGAGAAACAGGGTGGTGGCCTGCTCCTCGGGCAGATAGCTGCAGGAGTGGGGTTGAGTGGCATAAAACTTCAAACGCGCCAACTCGGTCATGATCAACCCTCGGAAAGCTTTTGGATAAGTGTAAGCCACGCGGGCCAAAGTCGCTCAGCAAACCCAGGTTGCACGATTGGGCTGATCCAGATGCCTCGCCAGGTAATCGGCAAACACCCGGCGCGGAATCGCTCGCGCACCCAGGCTATGCAAATGATCGGTGGGCATCTGGCAATCGATGAGCACGAAACCCGAGTCTTTCAGATGTCGTACCAGTGTGGCAAAGCCAAATTTCGACGCGTTGTCGGCCAGGCTGAACATGGATTCGCCGAAAAACAGCTGGCCCATCGCCAGTCCATATAGCCCGCCCACCAGTTGATCCTGGTCCCAGACCTCCACCGAGTGCGCATGGCCGCGTTTGTGCAGTTCGATGTAGGCGTCCTGCATGGCTTCGGTGATCCAGGTGCCGTCCGCATATTCCCGGGGGGCGGCGCAGGCGCGTATGACCGCGGCAAAATCCTGGTCGAAGGTCACTTGGTAGCGTTGTTGGCGCAGCAGTTTGTTCAGGCTGCGGGACACGTGCAGTTCATCGGGAAACAGCACGGTGCGAGGGTCCGGCGACCACCAGAGGATCGGCTGGCCTTCGGAAAACCAGGGGAAGCAGCCATGGCGGTAGGCCTGGATCAGTCGATCGGCGGACAGGTCGCCACCGGCCGCCAACAATCCATTGGGATCGCGCATGGCCTTTTCCAGGGCCGGGAACGTCAGGGTGTTGCGTTGTAACCAGGTCAGCATGGCATCAGGGCTTACAGAAGGGGAGGGCGATGGCGGGCGTAAGCCCGCCGTGAAGTTTGCCGTCAAACAGTGGGAATGTCGTCGAGGTATTTTTCTGCGTCCAGGGCGGCCATGCAGCCGGCGCCCGCAGAGGTGACGGCCTGGCGATAGACGTGATCGGCGACGTCACCCGCGGCAAACACCCCTTCGATGGCGGTTGCCGTCGCATTGCCTTCGCTGCCACCGTTGACCAGCAGATAGCCGTCACGCATTTCCAGCTGGCCGGCGAACAGGTCGGTATTGGGCTTGTGGCCGATGGCGATGAACACGCCGGTCAGGGGCAGCTCAGTGATTGCGCCGGTATGACTGTCGCGCAGGCGCGCACCGGTCACGCCGCTGGCGTCGCCCAGCACTTCGTCCAGATTCTGGTTCCAGTGCAGGCGAATATTGCCCTTGGCGGCTTTTTCAAAGAGTTTGTCCTGAAGAATTTTTTCCGAGCGCAACTTGTCGCGACGGTGAATCAGATGGACTTCCCGGGCAATGTTCGACAGATAAAGCGCTTCTTCAACGGCGGTATTACCGCCGCCCACCACCGCGACCACCTGGTTGCGATAGAAGAAGCCGTCGCAGGTGGCGCAGGCTGAAACCCCTTTGCCGGCAAATGTCTCTTCCGAAGGCAAGCCCAGATACTGGGCCGAGGCTCCCGTGGCGATAATCAGTGCGTCGCAGGTATAAGTGCCGCTGTCACCGATAAGTTCGAAGGGGCGCTGCTGCAACTTGGCGGTATGGATGTGGTCGTAAACGATCTCGGTGGCAAAGCGCTCGGCGTGTTTTTGCATGCGCTCCATCAAGACCGGGCCAGTCAGGCCTTCGACATCGCCTGGCCAGTTATCGACTTCCACGGTGGTAGTGAGCTGGCCACCTGCCTGTATGCCGGTAATCACAACGGGCTTGAGGTTGGCGCGAGCGGCATACACGGCTGCGCTGTAACCCGCGGGGCCGGATCCCAGGATGATCAGGCGGGAATGCTTCGCTACGCTCATAAAAACACCTCATAAGCCTTTGTCACAAAAGAGAATGCGTGCTCAAATTGAGTCGCACGTAATGTGCTGTTGACTATGCTACACCCAAGAGTTGCCAGCATGGCATCGGACGTACAAACCCGTACAATGCCTGGCTATAACAGTGTTTGTAACAAAATCGGCATCGCATTTCGTGTTTATGAAAACCGATGCGCAGTGTTAAAAGTAGTCCCGGTTACGCCTGTTAACTTTTTTACCTGCCTGGATTGGGCAGTTTTATAGTCATTCAACAGATGGACGCGCCGTTGGCGCAGGAAAAACAGGTTTTGAAGAAATCCACCGCAGCACCCAAAACAGTTGTTCCACTCTGGCGTCAGCACCTGCACTACCGCCTCAAGGAAGGTGCATTGATCGCCATCGGTGCGTTGTGCCTGTTCCTGATGATGGCCTTGCTGACCTATGGCAAGGACGATCCGGGCTGGAGCCACAACAGCAAGATCGAGGACGTTCAAAACTTCGGCGGCCCGGCGGGTTCCTACAGCGCCGATATCCTGTTCATGGTGCTGGGTTACTTTGCCTATATCTTCCCGTTATTGTTGGCGATCAAGGCCTATCAGATCTTCCGCCAACGCCACGAGCCATGGGAGTGGAGCGGCTGGCTGTTCTCCTGGCGCCTGATCGGCCTGGTGTTCCTGGTGCTGTCCGGTGCCGCGCTGGCGCATATTCATTTCCATGCCGCGACCGGTCTGCCGGCTGGCGCTGGGGGAGCGCTGGGCGAGAGCCTTGGCGACCTGGCGAAGAACGCGCTGAACATCCAGGGCAGCACGCTGCTGTTCATCGCCTTGTTCCTGTTCGGTCTCACGGTATTCACCGACCTGTCATGGTTCAAGGTGATGGACGTTACCGGCAAGATCACCCTCGACCTGTTCGAGCTGTTCCAGGGTGCCGCCAATCGCTGGTGGGCAGCCCGTACCGAGCGCAAGCAACTGGTGGCGCAGTTGCGTGAAGTCGATGAGCGCGTGCACGACGTGGTCGCGCCAACCGTCACCGACAAGCGCGAACAGGCCAAGGTCAAGGAACGCCTGATCGAGCGCGAGCAGGCCTTGAGCAAGCACATGTCCGAGCGCGAGAAGCAGGTGCCACCGGTGATTGCCCCAGCGCCACCCAAGCCGCCAGCGCCGAGCAAGCGCGTGGAAAAAGAAAAGCAGGCGCCGTTGTTCGTCGACAGCGCCGTGGAGGGCACTTTGCCGCCGATCTCGATTCTCGACCCGGCGGAAAAGAAGCAACTCAATTACTCGCCCGAGTCCCTGGCGGCCGTCGGCCACCTGCTGGAAATCAAGCTCAAGGAATTCGGCGTCGAAGTCAACGTGGATTCGATCCACCCGGGTCCGGTGATTACCCGTTACGAGATCCAGCCAGCGGCCGGGGTCAAGGTCAGCCGTATCTCCAACCTGGCGAAAGACCTGGCGCGTTCCCTGGCCGTGACCAGCGTGCGTGTGGTGGAAGTGATTCCGGGCAAGACCACGGTCGGTATCGAGATTCCCAACGAAGACCGGCAGATCGTGCGTTTCTCCGAAGTGCTGTCTACCCCCGAGTACGACAACTTCAAGTCCCCGGTCACCCTGGCCCTGGGCCATGACATCGGCGGCAAGCCGGTGATCACCGACCTGGCGAAGATGCCGCACCTGCTGGTGGCCGGTACGACCGGTTCCGGTAAGTCGGTGGGGGTGAACGCGATGATCCTGTCGATCCTGTTCAAGTCTGGCCCGGAAGACGCCAAGCTGATCATGATCGACCCGAAAATGCTCGAACTGTCGATCTACGAAGGCATTCCGCACCTGCTGTGCCCGGTGGTTACCGACATGAAGGACGCCGCCAACGCCTTGCGCTGGAGCGTCGCCGAGATGGAACGGCGCTACAAGCTGATGGCGAAGATGGGCGTGCGTAACCTGTCCGGCTTCAACGCCAAGGTCAAGGAGGCGCAGGACGCCGGCGAGCCATTGAGCGACCCGTTGTACAAGCGCGAAAGCATCCACGACGAAGCGCCGCTGTTGCAGAAACTGCCGACCATCGTCGTGGTGGTCGACGAATTCGCCGACATGATGATGATTGTCGGCAAGAAGGTCGAAGAACTGATCGCGCGTATCGCCCAAAAGGCGCGGGCGGCAGGTATCCACTTGATCCTTGCGACCCAGCGTCCTTCGGTGGACGTGATCACCGGCCTGATCAAGGCCAACATCCCCACGCGCATGGCGTTCCAGGTGTCGAGCAAGATCGACTCGCGGACCATCATCGACCAGGGCGGCGCCGAGCAATTGCTGGGTCACGGTGACATGTTGTACATGCCACCGGGTACCAGCCTGCCGATCCGGGTTCACGGTGCGTTCGTTTCCGACGATGAGGTTCACCGCGTGGTCGAGGCCTGGAAACTGCGCGGCGCGCCGGAATACAACGACGACATCCTCAACGGTGTCGAAGAGGCCGGCAGCGGCTTTGAAGGCAGCAGCGGTGGCGGCGACGGCGATGATCCCGAGGCCGACGCGCTGTATGACGAAGCAGTGCAGTTCGTCCTGGAAAGCCGTCGCGCGTCCATCTCCGCGGTACAGCGTAAGCTGAAGATCGGCTACAACCGCGCCGCGCGCATGATCGAAGCCATGGAAATGGCCGGGGTCGTGACGTCCATGAACACCAACGGTTCGCGTGAAGTCCTGGCCCCTGGCCCGGTACGCGACTGACCCGATACTGAAAAGGGGTGGCGCCCCAAGGCGCTGCCCGCACTCCCACGAATGTTATGAGGACTCCCATGCGTCTGATCCGCATGCTGTTGCTGCCGGTACTGGCTTTGAGCACGCTCTCGGCCCACGCCGATGACAAGGACGTGGCACGCCTGACTCAATTGCTGGAAAAATCCCAGACCCTGACCGCGCGCTTCTCCCAACTGACCCTGGATGGCACCGGTACCCAATTGCAGGAAACTGCCGGCGAGATGTCGCTGCAGCGCCCTGGCCTGTTCTATTGGCACACCAATGCGCCTGCCGAGCAGACCATGGTCTCCGACGGTAAAAAGGTCACCCTGTGGGACCCGGACCTGGAACAGGCCACCATCAAGAATCTCGATCAACGCCTGACCCAGACGCCAGCGCTGCTGCTGTCCGGTGACGTGTCGAAGATCAGCCAGAGCTTCGATATCAGCGCCAAGGAAGCCGGTGGCGTGATCGACTTCACCTTGAAGCCCAAGACCAAGGACACCCTGTTCGACAGCCTGCGCCTGTCGTTCCGCAATGGCCTGGTCAATGACATGCAACTGATCGACAGTGTCGGCCAGCGCACCAATATCCTGTTCACCGGGGTGAAGGCTAACGAGCCGATCCCGGCATCGAAGTTCAAGTTCGACATTCCCAAGGGTGCCGATGTAATCCAGGAATAAAACGCGAAACCCCTGTAGGAGCGAGCATGCTCGCGATGAACTCAAGGACACCGTTGGGTGTCAGGTTGCCAGCGTTATCGTTGACGACCATCGCGAGCATGCTCGCTCCTACAGTGGGGACGGTGTTCAATTGAGGTTTCGGAAATAGTGATGGACCTGTTTCGCAGCACCCCGATCGCCCAACCCTTGGCCGCCCGTTTGCGCGCGACCAACCTGGACGAGTACGTCGGTCAGGAACACGTGCTCGCTCGCGGCAAGCCCTTGCGCGAAGCGTTGGAGCAGGGTGCCCTGCATTCGATGATTTTCTGGGGACCGCCAGGCGTAGGCAAGACCACCCTGGCGCGTTTGCTCGCGGAAGTATCGGAGGCGCATTTCGAAACGGTGTCGGCAGTGCTCGCCGGCGTGAAGGAGATTCGCCAGGCGGTGGAAATCGCCAAGCAGCAGGCCGCGCAGTACGGCCGACGCACGATCCTGTTCGTCGACGAAGTGCACCGATTCAACAAGTCCCAGCAGGATGCGTTCCTGCCATATGTCGAAGACGGCACGCTGATTTTTATCGGCGCGACCACGGAAAACCCCTCGTTCGAACTCAACAACGCCTTGCTGTCGCGCGCACGAGTCTATGTGCTCAAGAGCCTCGACGAAGCCGCCTTGCGCAAACTGGTGCACCGCGCGCTGACCGAAGAGCGTGGCCTGGGCAAGCGCAACCTGACCCTCAGCGATGAGGGCTTCCAGATGCTGTTGTCGGCCGCCGATGGCGATGGCCGGCGCTTGCTCAATCTGCTGGAAAACGCCTCGGACCTGGCCGAAGACAACAGCGAGATCGGCATCGATCTGCTGCAAAGCCTGCTCGGTGATACCCGCCGGCGCTTCGACAAGGGTGGCGAAGCGTTCTACGACCAGATCTCCGCGCTGCACAAATCCGTGCGTGGTTCCAACCCCGACGGCGCGTTGTACTGGTTCGCGCGCATGATCGATGGCGGTTGCGATCCGTTGTACCTGGCCCGGCGCGTGGTGCGCATGGCCAGCGAAGATATCGGCAATGCCGACCCGCGTGCGCTTAGCCTGTGCCTGGCGGCGTGGGAAGTGCAGGAGCGCCTCGGTAGCCCCGAAGGCGAGCTGGCGGTCGCGCAGGCCATTACTTATCTGGCGTGCGCGCCGAAAAGCAACGCGGTGTACATGGGCTTCAAGACCGCGCTACGTGCCGCCGCCGAGCATGGCTCGCTGGAAGTGCCGCTGCACCTGCGCAATGCGCCGACCAAGCTGATGAAGCAGCTCGGTTATGGCGACGAATACCGTTATGCCCACGACGAACCTGATGCCTACGCCGCCGGAGAAGACTATTTCCCGGAAGAACTTGACCCGATCCCGTTTTACCAGCCAGTGCCCCGTGGCCTGGAGCTGAAGATTGGCGAAAAGCTCAATCACCTGGCGAAACTAGACCGATTAAGCCCCCGGCAGCGGAGAAAATAGTGCTCCCCTTGATCCTTGCGGTTTCCGCCGGCGGTGTAGCCGGCACCTTGTTACGCTTTGCCACGGGCAACTGGATCAACGCTAATTGGCCGCGGCACTTCTATACCGCGACGCTGGCCGTTAATATCGTCGGCTGTTTGCTGATCGGCGTTTTATACGGTCTGTTTTTGCTACGCCCGGAGGTGCCCATCGAGGTGCGTGCCGGGTTGATCATCGGCTTCCTCGGGGGGCTGACGACTTTTTCATCCTTTTCACTGGATACGGTGCGCCTGCTGGAAAGCGGGCAGGTGCCGCTAGCCCTGGGCTATGCTGCCATCAGCGTATTCGGCGGGCTGCTCGCCACCTGGGCTGGCCTGTCCTTGACCAAACTTTGATAACGAGAGACCGACATGCTCGATTCCAAACTGTTACGTAGCAACCTTCAGGACGTAGCGGACCGCCTGGCATCCCGTGGCTTTACCCTGGATGTCGCGCGCATCGAAGCGCTGGAAGAACAGCGCAAGACCGTCCAGACCCGCACCGAAGCACTGCAGGCTGAACGTAACGCGCGCTCCAAATCCATCGGTCAAGCCAAGCAGCGCGGCGAAGACATCGCCCCGTTGATGGCAGACGTCGAGCGCATGGCGGGCGAGTTGAGTGCCGGTAAAACCGAGCTGGACTCGATCCAGACCGAGCTGGACTCGATCGTGCTCGGCATTCCCAACTTGCCACACGAATCGGTGCCGATTGGCGACGACGAAGACGGCAACGTCGAAGTGCGCCGCTGGGGCACGCCGACCGCGTTCGATTTCCCGGTACAGGACCACGTCGCCCTGGGCGAAAAATTTGGCTGGCTCGACTTCGAGACCGCTGCCAAGCTGTCCGGCGCTCGTTTCGCCCTGCTGCGCGGCCCGATCGCGCGCCTGCACCGCGCCCTGGCGCAGTTCATGATCAACCTGCACGTTACCGAGCACGGCTACGAAGAGGCCTACACGCCTTATCTGGTCCAGGCTCCGGCGCTGCAGGGCACTGGTCAACTGCCGAAGTTCGAAGAAGATCTGTTCAAGATCGCGCGCGAAGGCGAAGCCGACCTGTACCTGATCCCGACCGCCGAAGTGTCGCTGACCAACATTGTCGCCGGCGAAATCGTCGATTCGAAACTGCTGCCGATCAAGTTCGTTGCCCACACGCCGTGCTTCCGCAGTGAAGCCGGTGCGTCGGGTCGCGATACCCGCGGCATGATCCGCCAGCATCAGTTCGACAAGGTCGAGATGGTCCAGATCGTCGAGCCGTCGACTTCGATGGAAGCGCTTGAGGGCCTGACCGCCAACGCCGAGAAAGTCCTGCAACTGCTGGAGTTGCCTTACCGCACCATCGCGCTGTGCACCGGCGACATGGGCTTCAGCGCGGTCAAGACCTACGACCTGGAAGTGTGGATTCCGAGCCAGGACAAATATCGTGAAATCTCGTCGTGCTCCAACTGCGGCGATTTCCAGGCCCGTCGTATGCAAGCGCGTTTCCGTAACCCGGAAACCGGCAAGCCGGAACTGGTACACACCCTGAACGGTTCCGGCCTGGCGGTCGGTCGTACCCTGGTGGCGGTGCTGGAAAACTACCAGCAGGCCGACGGTTCGATCCGTGTGCCTGAGGTGCTCAAGCCTTACATGGGTGGCCTTGAGGTCATCGGCTAAATGAACTATCTGCCGCTGTTCCATAACCTTCGCGGCAGTCGTGTGTTGGTCGTCGGCGGGGGGGAAATTGCCTTGCGCAAATCCCGCCTGCTGGCCGATGCCGGTGCGCTGCTGCGGGTGGTCGCACCTGAAATCGAAACCCAGCTGCGCGAGCTGGTCAGCGCCAGCGCCGGCGAGTGCCTGACGCGCGGTTACCTCGAGTCGGACCTGGACGGTTGCGCGCTGATCATTGCAGCCACCGACGACGAAACGCTCAATGCACAGGTGTCTGCCGATGCCCATCGGCGTTGCGTGCCGGTCAATGTGGTGGACGCGCCGGCCTTGTGCAGCGTGATCTTCCCGGCCATTGTCGACCGTTCGCCGCTGATCATTGCCGTGTCCAGTGGTGGCGACGCGCCGGTGCTGGCGCGATTGATCCGCGCCAAGATCGAAACCTGGATTCCTTCGACCTATGGTCAACTGGCTGGCCTGGCGGCACGTTTCCGTCACCAGGTGAAAAAGCTGTTCCCGGACGTGCAGCAACGTCGTGCGTTCTGGGAAGACGTGTTCCAGGGCCCGATTGCCGACCGGCAACTGGCCGGGCAGGGCGGGGAAGCCGAGCGATTGCTGCAGGCGAAGATTGCTGGAGAGGCGCCGGTGGCCACCGGTGAGGTGTATCTGGTGGGCGCCGGTCCCGGTGATCCGGACCTGCTGACGTTCCGCGCCTTGCGCCTGATGCAGCAAGCCGACGTGGTGTTGTACGACCGCTTGGTGGCACCAGCGATTATCGAGTTGTGCCGTCGTGATGCCGAGCGCGTGTATGTCGGCAAGCGCCGCGCCGATCACGCCGTGCCGCAGGACCAGATCAACCAGCAACTGGTCGACCTGGCGAAGCAAGGCAAGCGTGTGGTGCGGTTGAAGGGCGGCGATCCGTTCATCTTCGGGCGTGGCGGTGAAGAGATCGAAGAATTGGCGGCCCATGGCATCCCGTTCCAGGTCGTACCGGGCATCACGGCGGCCAGCGGTTGTGCTGCTTATGCCGGGATTCCGCTGACACACCGCGATTACGCCCAGTCGGTGCGGTTCATTACCGGTCACCTGAAGGACGGCTCCACCGATCTGCCGTGGGCCGACCTGGTCGCGCCAGCGCAAACACTGGTGTTCTACATGGGACTGGTGGGCTTGCCGAGCATCTGTGAGCAGTTGATCAAGCACGGTCGCGGGGCGGATACCCCGGCGGCACTGATCCAGCAGGGCACTACGGTCAATCAGCGGGTGTTTACCGGCACCCTGGCGGACCTGCCACGGCTGGTGGCGGAGCATGAAGTGCATGCGCCGACGCTGGTGATCGTGGGAGAAGTGGTGCAACTGCGCGAGAAACTGGCGTGGTTTGAAGGGGCTCAATCACAAGTCTGAATCTCTGCAACCGATCGTTCCCACGCTCTGCGTGGGAACGCCGCCAGGGACGCTCTGCGTTCCGCTTCTAACGCTGTGACGCGGAGCGTCACGGGATGCATTCCCACGCGGAGCATGGGAACGATCAGCCTTCAGGCCCTGCGCCAAACCCCTTTCCCGCTCAGCCGCTCCCGATCATGGGCCGTGGTGAAATCCTGCTGCGGCCCTTTCGGCACGATCCCCGTCGGGTTGATGGTCTTGTGACTGCCGTAGTAGTGGTTTTTGATGTGTTCGAAATCCACCGTCTCGGCAATCCCTGGCCACTGGTAAATCTCCCACAGCCAATTCGACAGGTTCGGATAGTCGGCAATGCGTCGCAGGTTGCACTTGAAGTGACCGTAATAGACCGCGTCGAATCGAATCAGCGTAGTGAACAGGCGGATGTCCGCTTCAGTCAGGTACTCGCCGGTCAGGTAGCGATTGGCACTTAACAGCTGCTCCAGGCGATCCAGTTCTGCGAACAGTTCATCGAAGGCCTCCTCATAGGCGGTTTGCGAGGTAGCAAACCCGGCGCGGTATACGCCGTTGTTCACGGCCGGATAGATCCGCTCGTTCAGCGCGTCGATCTCGCCGCGCAGCGGTGCCGGATAGAAATCCAGGTCATTGCCGGTCAGTTCATCGAAGGCGCCATTGAACATGCGGATGATTTCCGCCGATTCATTGTTGACGATGCGTTTCTGTTGTTTGTCCCAAAGCACCGGCACCGTGACGCGGCCGGTGTAGTCTGCGGTGTCGGCGGTGTAGCGCTGGTGCATGAAGTCAAAGTGATCGAGTTTGTCGCCGGTGGAGCCGTGGGACTTGTCGAACGTCCAACCGTTCTCCAGCATCAGGTAGCTGACCACCGACACGTCGATGAGGCTTTCCAGGCCCTTGAGTTTGCGTAGGATCAGCGTGCGATGGGCCCAGGGACAGGCGAGCGACACGTAGAGGTGATAGCGCCCTGGCGTAGCGGCGAAACCACCGACACCACTGGGGCCCGGTTGGCCGTCAGCGGTGACCCAGTTGCGACGCTGCGCCTGTTCGCGCTGGAACGTGCCGTCCTTGCTTTCGTACCACTTGTCCTGCCAGCGACCTTCAACTAACAAACCCATGTCCAAGTCTCCTCTATCGATAAGCGTTGGAGAGGAGTCTAAGCTCATAGGTTCGATAAAAAAGCGCAAAGCTTAATAGGTTATGATCGATTAAATCGATTTGTCACGCGCATCCCAGTACTGCTGGGCAGTCTCGAACGCTTGCTCGCGGCTATGGCCGAGGCCGCGCAGCGCCAGGGCCATGGTCGAGATCAGGGCCATTTGCGGGTAGCTGTCCACCACATCGCCGCGCCATACCGCCTTGAGGTGCGCCGGTTCCAGGCTGGCGGGTTTGACGTGGCGCTGGCTCGACAGTTGCGGCCACTCCTCATCCCAGCTCTCGCCACCGGTGGTGCCGTACAAGTGGCTGTCGGCGTCGGGGTTGATCTCGATCTCGCCGCCATCGCCCTTGACCACGATCGCAGTGTCGCCGAGCAAGCCGCTGGCATCGCGATGCACCGCCTGATAGCCGGGGTGGAAGATGCTTTGCAGGCCGCAACGGGCGCCCAACGGATTGAGAATGCGCGCCAGGGAGTGGATCGGCGAGCGCAGGCCGAGGGTGTTGCGCAGGTCGATCATGCGCTGCAGTTGCGGCGCCCAATCCACCAACGGCATGAAGGCCAGGCCGCCGTTGTCCAGCGCTGTGCCGACCTGCTGCCAGTCGCGGCACAACGGGATGTTCAGTTCATCGAGCAGTTGTTCGCTGTAGAGTCGACCGGCGGTGTGCGCGCCGCCACCGTGCATGAACACCCGCACACCGTTCTGCGCCAGGCACTTGGCGGCCAGCAGGTACCACGGCAGGTGACGCTTCTTGCCGGCATAGGTCGGCCAGTCGAGGTCGACCGCCAGTGCCGGCGCTTGCAAGCGCTCGCGCAGGGCCTCGGTAAAACCGGCCATTTCCTGCGCGCTTTCTTCCTTGTGGCGCAACAGCATCAGGAACGCGCCGAGCTGGGTGTCCTCGACCTGGTCGTCAAGCACCATGCCCATGGCGGCGCGGGCTTCTTCACGCGTCAGGTCACGGGCACCACGCTTGCCTTTGCCGAGGATGCGCACGAATTGGGCGAACGGGTGCTCGGCAGGCGTTTCGAGGGTCAACGCTGGGTAGTCGGTCATAAGCAATTCGTCGGTTTGGGCAGGCCCGCCAGTTTCGCGGCGAGTTTGGCAGGGGTGCCTTTGAACAGTCGGTTCAGGTGCAGGCTGTTGCCTTTGTCCGGGCCGAGTTTCAATGCGGTGTACTTGATCAGCGGCCGGGTCGCCGGCGACAGCTGGAATTCGGCGTAGAAGCTGCGCAACAGTTCGAGGATTTCCCAGTGCTCCGGGCTCAACTCGATGTCTTCGGCGGCGGCCAGGGCACTGGCGACGTCTGCCGACCAGTCACTGAGCTCCAGCAGAAAACCGTCCTTGTCCAGCTCGATGGCGCGCGCGCCGACCGTCAATACATTCATAACCAGCTGTTGACCTTGGCGTGGTGGATCGACAGTTCGACGAAGGCCGGATAATCGACAGCCGTAGCCCAACCCGGAACTTCGATAGCCCGGGCCTGGGCATCTTCGGCCAGCACGTAGAGGGCCAGGCCGCGCGCACTCAGCGCCGTGAAAGGGGCGCTGCCCGGCTGCAGGGCATAGGCGGCGTCACCGCACAGCAGCAATGCGTCGTTGGCGCCGATTATGCGCAGGCAGCTGTTCAGGCGGTCGTCGCCGAACGGGGAATGAGACAACACATGCAAAGTCGACATCAGAGGGTGATCACCTGGTCGTAATGGTCAATGAGTGCGGTGATTTCGTGGGCGGCCAACACGCGGGCTTCCTCCAGTACCAGGGCACCTGGGTCCAGGCCACGTTCGGCAGCGCTGTCGGCACAGACAAACAGTTCTTCGACGCCGAACATCGGCAGCGCCTGCAGGTTGGCGCTCAGGTCTTTCTGTTGCAGGGCCTTGGCGTGCTGATGAGGGGCGAGCTGGAACACGCCGTCGTCGAGAAACAGCAGGCCGATCGGCAGATCGAAGGCGCCTCCCGCCAGCACGATGTCCAGCGCCTCGCGTGCGCCTGGACCGGACCAGGGCGACTGGCGGCTGATGATCAGCAAGGACTTGGCCATTTCACGCACCTCCGAAGCAGATCAGGCGGTCGGCATCCTGCACCGCGTCATGCAACTGCCCCAGCCCGGACAATTCCCACGGCGCGCCGACGGCGACAGCCTCGCGCTGATAGCGCCTGGCTTCCTCCTCGTTCAACACGCCACGGCGCAAGGCGGCGGCGATGCACACCACGCCATCGAGTTGGTTTTCGCTGACGAAGGCGCGCCATTGCCGGGGCACATCCAGCTCGTCCTGGGGTGTGACCACGCTGCTGGAGGCGTTGTACACGCCATCCTGGTAGAAAAACAGCCGGACAATCTCATGCCCGCCGGCAAGCAGCGCCTGTGCGAACAGCAAGGCGCGGCGCGAAGAGGGCGCATGGGCGGCGGAAAATACGGCGATGGCGAACTTCATGGCGGACTCGATCAGCGAAACTGCGGCCATGATAAAGCTTTATCGGCGCAGGGGCTAAATCGATGTTACCGGTGCGGGCCCCTTCGCGAGCAGGCTCGCTCCCACAGGGATTTGTGTGATGGCAAAGTTCACAGCTGCACCGCAAAACCTGTGGGAGCGAGCCTGCTCGCGAAGAGGCCCGCACAGGCAGCAAAAAAATCAGCGCGGCATGTAGCCCAACTGCCAACGCCGCGGGATCTTCAGTGACAGCACTCCCAGCGCAGCCGCCAGCAGGCCGCTGGCAAACAGCGCCTTGAGCCCGAAATGATGTTCCAGCACGGCACCGAGTACCGCGCCGGCGAACATGCCGGTCCAGGGGATCAGTTGCACGCGCCAACCGTTGCGGCGCTCGCCGAGCATCCAGCGCCCCAGTCCGCGGCCAAAGCGCGACAGGGCTCCGGTCACATAGGTCAGGCCGACCGGCAGGCCGTTGACCTCTTCCACGGCGGCATTGAGCATGCCCATGGCGATGATGGCTGCCAGCAGGGCAGGCAATTGCGAGTCATAGGGCCAGGCCGCGGCGGCGCACAGCAGGGCGGCAATGCACAACAGCAAGGGCAGTGACCGGCGCCTGCTCAGGCGGCTGACGATAATGCCCAGCGCATTGCCAAAGATGAAGGTGGCGATGAGGATCACCAGGCGCAGGGTCAACCCAAGGTCGCCGGCACTGATGGCGACGGCCATCCGGGTGGTATTGCCGCTCATGAACGAGACGAAATCGCCACTGGCCATGAAACCGATCGCGTCAGTCATGCCGGCCAGCACCGAAAGCATGGCCACCAGGCTCAGGCCGATGCGCCCACGCCATTTCTGCGTGTGCAGGTGTCCGGGGCTGGCGTGGGTCTTCGAGGCGGTGGGCAGCATCGATGCAGTGATCCTCAGCAAAGGTTACGGTTGTATCCCGTACAGGTCGCAATACTCCAGCCAGTCCATGCCGGCCATTTGCGCAACTTCCCGGTGCACTTCCAGACGCTTGGCCTGATAGTCCTCAGGAGTGGCGGCGGTCAATTGCAGTGTCAGCTCCCAGGCAAACAAACCCAGGCGCTCGGCTTCGGCTTCAAAGGCCTCGTGTAAACGATCATCGCGAAACTGCGCGAGGGTCTCGCCCTTGGCCTGGGCCAGCAGCGGGTTGAGGTGGTCGAGCTCGATGCGCAGTTCGGGACGTTGGTCGAGAAACTTTTCCAGCGCCAGTTCGTGTTGTTGCTCGGGTGCCGCCATGGTCGCTCCTTGAGTACGAATTACGAAGACTGCTTCTTGCTGGCCTTGGCCACTGCCGCCAGACATTCGAGTGCAAACTGCTCGGTATAGGTCATCTGGATCGGCGTGGTTTCACCCTTGACGGTTCTTTCGCCCTCAAGGATGTAACGAATGCGCTTGTCGGTGACGCCGATTCGCTTGGCGATCCAGGACGGTGTCTGACCGATCTGGCTGATCAGCTTGTCGGCATATTCAGTGGTCGGTTTGTAAAACTCGGCGTTGGGGGTCATGGGGCGTCCAGTGAAAGGTGTAATACAGCGCTATTGGCTCGACAGGGTGCGCGAATCGTCACGCGATGTCGCGGTTTTAATGAAGTAAAGCAGAACGATACGCCCTGCCGCGGTGATACAGTCCGCTTTTTCCTCATGAGTGAATGCAATGCGAATTCTGATGGTGGCGCTGGCCGCTACCTTGCTGGCGGGATGCGCGGGCTCGGCGATGAACGATGCTCGTACCAAGGCCCCGTACAAGACCTTGAACTCCGACAAGCCGGCCAAGGACGTCGCCCAGTGCGTGCAGTATTCCTGGCAGGACGAAGCGGTGTTCGGCGTTGATGCTGCGGCGTACCTGGAGCCGGGAGCGAAGGGGAGCACCACCGTCTATACCCGCTCGGCCGAGTCGTTCGTCGACGTGACCACCGATGCCTCGGGCACCGTATTGAGTTACTACGCTCAGCAAGACGACTTCGTCGCCAAGCGCCGCTTGGCGGCACTGGCCACCTGCCTCTGACCTGACGCTGCCCCCCCCTCTGTAGGAGCGAGCATGCTCGCGATGGTCGTTAACGATAACGCGGGGAGCCAGATACCCAGCGGCGCCCGGAAGTCCATCGCGAGCATGCTCGCTCCTACAGGGGGGTGTAGATGATCAGTAGTCCAGGCGCTTCTGGAAGAAGAAGTGCTTGTACCCCGGCGGGTAGTCGGCGATATGCCCAATCTCGCTGTAGCCGCATTTCCTGTAGAACTCCGGTGCCTGGAATTCAAAGGTATCGAGCCACATTCCCACGCATTTTTTCTCCCGCGCCAGGTCTTCGGCCATCTGCATCAGCTTCGTGCCCATGCCCTGTCCCCGGGCCTGCTCCGGCACCGATAGCAGGTCGATGAACATCCACTGGTAGAACAACCTGGCGTAAAGGCCACCAAGGATCACATCGTTTTCGTCACGTACCAGCAGGGCGATATGCTCGGGTACGGCGCCGTCGGCCTTCGAGGCATTGTAGGCGCGCAGCGGCATCAGGATGGCCTGGCGCTCTTCTTCCGTGGGGGTGGGCGAGAACTCTATCCGCAGGTTCATGGCAATGTCCTTATGGCAGTGAATCGGCAGCCTATCGTGGTTGCCGCCATAGTTCCATGACCCTCAGCCAGTGGAACCGTCGCCAGTGCGCAGAGGTCACTTGTTGTGACGCGCCATTCCCGAGTGCGACTGATGAGGACATTCCGTGAATATTTTCGAAGCCTTGCGCGAAAGCCACGAGCGCCAGCGTACCTACGCCAAAGCCCTGATCCGCACCAGCGGCGATACCCCTGAGCGCGTCGACGCATACAAGCAGCTCAAGTCAGAACTGCAGGCTCACGAAACCGCTGAAGAACGGCATTTCTACATCCCGCTGATGGAATTCGACAATGGCGTAGACCTCAGTCGCCACGCGATCTCCGAGCACCACGAGATGGATGAGATGATGGAAGAACTGGACAGCACCGAGATGTCCAGCCCGGCCTGGCTGGCGACGGCGAAGAAATTGTCCGAGAAGGTCCATCACCACCTTGAAGAAGAGGAGCAGAAGTTCTTCCAGATGGCGGGCAAGTTGCTTGACGACAAGCAGAAAGAGTCGCTGGCGACGCAGTATCAAAAGGAATACAAGGCGCAGCTTTCTACACCGGCGTGATGTAGTCCTGTAGGAGCTGCCGCAGGCTGCGATCTTTTGACTTTGCTTTTTAAACAACAAGATCAAAAGATCGCAGCCTGCGGCAGCTCCTACAAGATCAAAAGCCCGGGAGGCGCGCGGTTTCGGGGGATTGGCCGCCTTCCAGCGTGAGCAACGTCTGCTTCGCCTCCAGCCCCCCGGCAAACCCGGTCAATTTCCCCGACGCGCCAATCACCCGATGACAGGGCGCGATGATCGAAATCGGATTCCTGCCATTCGCCGCACCCACTGCCCGCACCGCGCTCGGGTGGCCGATCTGCTCGGCGATCTGGCTGTAGCTGCGGGTCTGGCCAAAGGGAATGGTCAACAAGGCCCTCCAGACCTTCTTCTGAAATTCCGTCCCGGCAAAATCAAGGTCGAGCTCGAACGCCTGGCGTGTGCCCGCGAAGTATTCGCGCAACTGTTGCGCAGTGCGCATCAGGACCGGGTTGTCCGGCGCTTCATCCATCGGGCCGAGGCGCACCCGGCCTGGTTTGTCATTTTCCCAGAGGATGGCCGCCAGACGGCAATCGTTCGCTACCAGCTTCAACTCACCGACGGGTGATGCCAAGGTGATGTAGGTGTAGGTCATGCCGCACGCATCGCCGAATTGCTGAACAGGTGTTAAGCATACTGCCTCGCCGGGGAGGCGCAATATGCAATCCCGACCATACTGCCTACTGCTCTTGAAGCGTTTTCCTACTTTAAAACAAAAAGAGACCGACTCATGAAGTACGAACCTTTTGCCAAATCGCTGATTGCGACCTCGTTGGCGCTCAGCTGCCTGATGGCCCATGCGGCCTCTGTGGCCCCGGTCGCGGCTGAAAACGGCATGGTGGTCACCGCCCAGCATTTGGCCAGCCATGTGGGCGTGGATGTGCTGAAGAACGGCGGCAATGCGGTCGACGCCGCTGTCGCAGTGGGTTACGCGCTGGCGGTGGTGTATCCCGCGGCCGGTAACCTGGGGGGTGGCGGTTTCATGACCATTCAACTCGCCGACGGTCGTAAGACCTTCCTCGACTTCCGTGAAAAAGCCCCGCTGGCCGCTACCGCCGACATGTACCTGGACAAGGCGGGCAACGTCGTCCCCGACCTGAGCACCCGCGGACACTTGGCCGTCGGGGTGCCGGGCACCGTGTCCGGCATGGAGCTGGCGCTGTCCAAATACGGCACCAAGCCGCGCAAGGAAGTGATCGCCCCGGCGATCAAGCTGGCGGAAGACGGCTTCGTGCTGGAGCAGGGCGATGTCGAGTTGCTGGAGTACGCCACCGACGTGTTCAAGAAGGACATCAAGGATTCCGGCGCGATCTTCCTGAGCAATGGCGAGCCGATGCAGGTCGGCCAGAAACTGGTGCAGAAAGACCTCGGCAAAACCCTGCGGGAAATCTCCGAGAAAGGCGCCGACGGTTTCTACAAGGGCTGGGTGGCCGACGCCATCGTCACCTCCAGCCAAGCCAACAAGGGCATCATCACCCAGGCCGACCTCGACAAGTACAAGACTCGCGAGCTGGCACCCATCGAGTGTGACTATCGCGGCTACCATGTGGTCTCGGCACCGCCACCGAGCTCCGGCGGGGTGGTGATCTGCCAGATCATGAACATCCTCGAAGGCTATCCGATGAAGGACCTGGGCTACCACTCGGCCCAGGGCATGCACTACCAGATCGAAGCGATGCGCCACGCCTATGTGGACCGCAACAGCTACCTGGGCGACCCGGACTTCGTGAAAAACCCGATCGCGCATTTACTCGACAAAAACTACGCGACCAAGCTGCGCGAAGCCATCCAGCCGCAAAAGGCCGGCATCTCCAAGGATCTCAAGCCCGGCGTGGCGCCCCATGAGGGCAGCAACACCACCCATTACTCCATCGTCGACAAATGGGGCAACGCGGTATCGGTGACCTACACCCTCAACGACTGGTTCGGTGCCGGGGTCATGGCCAGCAAGACCGGGGTCATCCTCAACGACGAAATGGATGATTTCACCTCGAAAGTCGGCGTACCGAACATGTACGGCCTGGTGCAGGGCGAGGCCAATGCCATCGCGCCCGGCAAGGCGCCGTTGTCGTCCATGAGCCCAACCATCGTCACCAAGGACGGCAAAGTGGTAATGGTGGTCGGCACCCCCGGTGGCAGCCGCATCATCACCGCGACCCTGCTGACCATGCTCAACGTGATCGACTACGGCATGAACATCCAGGAAGCGGTCGATGCGCCGCGTTTCCACCAGCAATGGCTGCCGGAGGAAACCAACCTGGAGACCTTCACCACCAGTCCCGACACGGTGAAGATCCTCGAAAGCTGGGGCCACAAGTTTGCCGGTCCCCAGGACGCCAACCACCTGGCAGCAATCCTGGTAGGGGCTCCGTCGCTGGAGGGCAAGCCGGTGGGCAAGAACCGTTTCTACGGGGCCAACGATCCACGGCGTAATACCGGGTTGTCGCTGGGTTACTGATGGTTGTGTTTGAATGGGGGGGCGCACGCGTCCCCTGATTTTTCAACTCATCAAGGAAGGTACCATGACCACCGCACTGTTAATCATCGACGTCCAGCAGGCCCTGTGCTCCGGCGAGTACGAGTGCTTCGAGATCCAGCGCGTCATTGAAACGATCAATGGCCTGAGTGCCCGGGCGAGAAAAGCCGGCGTGGCAGTGGTGCTGATCCAGCACGAAGAAGAGGGCGACCTGATGAAGCATGGCGCTCCCGGCTGGCAATTGTCGCAAGGGCTGCACACTGCGCCCGAGGATCATCGCGTACGTAAAACCACCGGTGATTCGTTCTATCAGACCAACCTGCAGAAACTGGTGCCGGTGCAAGACTACGATCGCCTGGTCATCTGCGGCCTGCAAACCGATTACTGCGTGAATGCAACCCTGCGCCAGGCGCATCAACTGGGTTACGACGTGGTGCTGGCCGCCGACGCGCATTCCACTGTCGACAATGGCAAAACCACGGCCGAAGACATCATTGCCGAACACAACAAGGATTGGGCCGACCTGAGCAGTTCGGTGGCGCGGATCGACGTGGTCCCTGCCGCTGAAATCCGCTTCTGATAACACCACCCCCCTGTAGGAGCGAGCCTGCTCGCGATGGACGTTAACGATAACGCTGGAAACCTGACACCCCGAGGCGCTCTGAAGTCCATCGCGAGCAGGCTCGCTCCTACAAGGGTGCGTTGAAGATATCGATCAGCTCATTGAGGAACGCACTGACCAGCTCCCGCTGCCGCGCCGAATGCCGCACCGCCGCGTGGAAGCCGACCTCGTAGCGCAGTAATTGCGGATTGAGTGGATGCAGCTGCCCGAGCTGTTCATGCCGGGCCGCATAATGCTGCGGCAGGAAGCCCAGGTGTTGGCCGGACAGGATCAGCAGGGCCGCTCCGTCCATGCTGTCGGTGAGCACGGTCAAGCGTTCGATCGAGGTCGGCGCCGGCATTTCCGGCAAGGGATGGCTGGGCCAGACCCAGTCATGCTGGCTGACATCCTCGCGCGTCAGCGCACCCACCTGCTCGAACAGCGGGTGTGACGGCGCGCAGTAGGCGATCTGGGTTTCCTGGAACAACGGGAAGTAGTCGATATTGGGCAAGCGATGCCAAAAATAACCGATCGCCAGATCAATATGGCCGTTGATGATTTTCTCTTCCAGCAGCGATGAAGACAGTTCGGTGAAGTGAAAGTACAGCCCCTCGTGCCGAGCCCGCAGGCGGGCAATGGCCAAGCCGATTTTCTTGTTTGCCACCGGATCGATCTGCCCCAGCAGGCCGACGTTGATGTTGCCCGAGACTTTGCGGTTGATGTGCTGCACTTCAACCCTGAAGCCCTCGGCGGCAGCCAGCAAGCGTCGCGCTGCCTCGACGAACTGACCACCCTTGGGCGTTACGGAAAATCCGCCGCGACCGCGTTCGCACAGGCGAAAACCCACCCGTGCCTCCAGCGTCGCCAGTTGTGCGCTGATGGTCGGTTGCGTGGTATTGAGGGCAGTTTGCGCCGCCGAGATCCCGCCAGCCTCGACCACCGTGAGAAATACCCGGATCAGGCGCAGATCCAGCTCCGTTACAGTTCCCAGCATGGGGGCTCCCGATACTCGATTACATTGACGCCGATCTATGTGAACAGTGCGCCTTGGATATTTTATCGCTGCGGCCAACGCCATACATTGCAGGGAAACCAGGGTCTTCGTCAGCTTTTTCTGGAGTTTTGCCAGATCTGGACGTCGAATCGACCACTGCGCTCAAAATAAAAACAATCTACTGCATAGGAACTATCGTATGTCAGGGTCCCCACTTTCTGCGCACGCCACCGAGGCGAGCGGCGGGTTGGCCATCGAAGGCCACTCGATCGATTACATCCCGGAAAACGAACGTCACGCCAAACTCAGCAGCCAGGGGCCGTTCTGGTTTCTCGGCAACTTCCACTTCTTCACCATCTCCATCGGTTTCGTCGGCCCCAGCCTGGGCTTGTCGGCGCTGTGGACCCTGCTGGCCGGTGCGCTGGGCATCATGTTCGGTACGATCTTCATGGCTTTCCACGGCTCGCAAGGGCCGGAAATGGGCCTGCCGCAGATGATCCAGTCCCGTGCCCAGTTCGGCTATCGCGGGGTCATCCTGGCGCTGATGGCGACAATGTTTGTGTTCGTCGGTTTCAACGTGGTGAACGTCTCGCTGATCATGAACGGGCTGGAGCATGTGTTCGGCATCGACCCGACCATCGTCGCCGTGACCGTGGTACTGATCGGCGCACTGCTGTCGATCTTCGGCCACGACCTGATGCACAAAGCCTTCAAGTGGGCGCTGCTGGCGACGCTGCCGTTGTATGCCCTGGTGACCATCGCCCTGATGTTCGGCGCGGGTTCCGAGGGCGTCACGCCGGCCAGCGACCTCGGCTTCAGCTGGATCGCCTTCGCGACCCTGTTCGCCATTGGTGCCAGCTACAACATTTCCTATGCACCCTATGTTTCCGACTATTCGCGCTACCTGCCGAAAAACACCAGCCGGCCGAAACTGATCGCGGCGATATTCATCGGCGCGTCGCTGTCGGGCAGCTGGATGATCGGCCTCGGTGCCTGGCTCGCCCAGGAACTGAAAGCGGTGGATGCGCTGGTGGCATTGAACCAGGTAGGTTCCTCGATGATTCCCGGGCTGGGCAATCTGTTGGTGGTGGTGTCGGTGGCGGGCTTCCTGCCGATCATTGCGCTGAACACCTACAGCGCCATGCTGACGCTGCTGACCGGTGTCGATTCGATCAGCAAGATCACCCCCACACCCCGCGCCCGGGTGCTGTCGATCAGTGCCATCAGCATCATCCTGCTGACCTGCGTGCTGTCGATCAAGGGTGACGGCATCGCGCTGCTGAACACCTTCCTCGTGTTGCTGTTGTACTTCCTCGTGCCTTGGACCGCCGTCAACCTGGTGGACTATTTCTTCGTGCGCAAGGGCGGCTACGCGATCCCGCATTTTTTCACGCCGAAGGGCATCTACGGCGCGTGGCAGTTTCGCGGCATCGTGGCCTACCTGATCGGCTTTGCCGCCATGGTGCCGTTCTTCTACATCTACGATGCCGCCGCCAGCAAGGAAGTCTTCGTCGGTCCTATGGCACGGGTGCTGGAAGGCGTGGACATCGCCTGGCTGGTGGGCCTGCTGGTTTCGGGCCTGACCTATTACCTGCTCAGCCGCTCCCTCGACCTGGCCGCCGAGCGCCGGGTCATCGAGGCGATCAGTGAAAACGAGATTATCGCCATGACCCATTCATCCACGGAGTCGGTGCGTTGAACACGGCAAAGAATATCCGGGTCGCCTGCTGCCAATTGGCGCCGAAAATCGGCGACCTCGCGTACAACCGCACGCTTACCGAACGCGCGATCCGTTCGGCGGCCCTGCAGGGTGCCCAGGTGGTGGTGTTGCCGGAGCTGGTGCAGAGCGGCTACCTGTTTGCCGACCGCGCGGAAGCACTGGCCCTCGCGGAAACCGCCGAGGGGCCGACGTTGCGCCTGTGGCAGGCGCTGGCCAGTGAATTGAACATGGTCATCGTCGGTGGATTCTGCGAGCGTCTGGCCGGGGATGAGCTGGCCAACAGCGCGGCACTGATCGATACCCGGGGTTTGCGCGCGGTGTACCGCAAGGCGCACCTGTGGGATGCGGAGAAAGAAGTTTTCACAGCCGGCACTGCCGCACCGCCGGTGATCGAAACGGTCCACGGGCGCATCGGCATGCTGATCTGCTACGACCTGGAGTTCCCCGAATGGGTGCGCCTGCCGGCGCTGGCCGGTGCCGACCTGCTCTGTGCGCCGGTCAACTGGCCCGACGGCCCGCGACCGCAATCCGAGCGCCCGGCGGAAGTCTTGCGGGTGCAGGCCAATGCCTCGGTCAACCGCATGTTCATCGCCGCCTGTGACCGTCATGGCGTTGAGCGCGGGGTGAGTTGGGTGCAAGGTTCGGTGATCGTCGACGCCGACGGTTATCCGGTGGCCGGTCCGGCGGAGCAGGGTGGAGAACAGATGCTGCTGGCCAACCTGAACCTGGCCGAGGCCCGCAACAAGCGCATCAGTGAGCGCAATGACCTGCACCGGGACCGACGGCCGCAGCTGTATGGCTTGAGCAGTGAAGTGACGTTTGGCCCAGAGGTTGCCGAAATCCCAAGACCTGAATAAGATACATCCGCAATAATGTCCCGCAGGAGCCGGCCCGCCGTGTTCCTGCGACCCGCGTTTTTCCATCCCACACACAACGCTCTACTTTCAGCAGGGGGCAGCCTTTCATGGATGTTCTCGCACTGATCGAGCAATACCTGTCCAGGTGGGTATTTATACCTGTCAGCAACCAGTTCCTCGGGCTCTTCGACCTCAATGGCCGTCTCTGCGTCGCCTTTCTTTTCATCTCCTACTCCGTTGCCTACGGCCTGTTCCGCTGGCGCCGAGCTCGCGGGCTGACGGACGCGCACAGCTTCTGGCAGTTCATCGGCGGCAACCGTGTGCATTTTCATCCCTCCGCGCTGCTCGATTACCGCTACTACTTCGTGCGCGCGATCCTCAAGGTCGTGCTGGTGGTGCCCATCGTCGGGCTAGTGGACCCCTATGTGTTGCGTTCCGGTGACTACATCCGCTTTTTCACTCAGCTGTGGGGTGCACGGGTGCAGGTCGAGGAGCACTTGGTCCTGACCTTGCTCTATGGCCTGGGTGTGTTCCTGCTGCAGGACTTCATCCATTATTGGGCCCACCGCGCTTACCATTCGCGCTACCTGTGGGCGTTCCACAAAGTCCATCATTCGGCGACAGTGCTGGTCCCGGCCACGGCCAGTCGGGTGCATTTCCTCGAGAAAGTGGTCGAGCGGTTGACTGACCTCGTGTTCATCAGCGCCTTTGCCGGACTCTTCTGGTACGCCTGTGGCGGGGAGATCAGCCGCTACACGCTGTTCGGCGTGACCTACATGGTGTTCATCCTCAATGCCTTGGCGGCCAATCTGCGCCATAGCCATGTCTGGCTGTCCTTCGGGCCTGTGGTCGAGCATGTGCTGAACAGCCCCGCCCAGCACCAGGTCCACCACAGCGATGCGCCGCGGCACTTCAACAAGAACTTCGGGGTCAACCTGTCACTCTGGGACTGGATGTTCGGCACGCTGTACGTCACCCAAACGCAACCGGAGCCCATCCGCTTCGGCACCTGCGAAGCGGATCATGGCCGTTACCTGACCGTCTACAGCCTGATCATCACGCCCTTTGTCGAAACGCTGGGCAAGATCCGCCTGGCCAGGCGCTCGCTTGCGGTCAGCGCGCAGGCAGGTTCCAGCGTTCGCGCAACTGCTCGTACTGCGTCTCGGGCAGTTGCACCAGCAGCGGGGACTGGCGTGGGTCCAGCCAACTGAGCAGGCGTGCGATATCCATCGGGTCCATCGCGGTGCAGCCCCGCGTCGGTAGTGTGGGGCCACGCCAGATGTGGAAGAAAATGCAGGAACCGGCGGCGGGGGATGCGGGTGTGTTGTGCTCGATGAAAATGCCCTGGCGGTACAAGTCATCATGGCGACGCATGCGTTCAGAGCTGTTCCAGTCTTGGGCCATCGTGGCGCCGTCGACCAATTCGTTGTAATGAGCGGACCGGCTGTCATCCACGCATTCGATGGTCGAGGTCAGTGCGAGGTAGGGCAGGCGGGTTTCACTTGGAGCGTCGTAGCCAAAAGCGCTGCCGAGTTTGAACATCCCGGCGGGTGCCTTTCCATCGCCTTCCTGTTTCACCGGCCCCTGAAGTTGCCCGGTGTCGAGCAGTCCCTTGCCCCAGCCCATGCCATTTTTTCCCAGCACGACGGCAAACGGCGCTTCGACTTTCTGGAAGCTGTCCCCGTGCCGTTCATAACGCTGGGCGCTGCCCTGGATGTCGTCCCAGTGCTTGCTGGTGACCACGATCAACTGGCCACTACCGTCGAGCCCTTGGGCCATTGCGGCACAGGGCAGCAACAGGATCAGCAACGCGCAGATTCTGCCAAGGCTGTTCATGGTGCCAGCGGGGTGATGGGGAAGTTCATGACGGTGTTCAATGTCGCATCCCGGGTATAGGTGAAGTGCCACCACTCGGCGGAGTAACCGGTGAATCCCTCCTGCGCCATGGCGCGGGTCAGTCGCTGGCGATTTTCCATGGCCGTCGCCGTGATCGACGTCGAATCGGTATGGGCGCGCTCGTCGAAGCAATCAAAACCGGTGCCCATGTCGACTGCGCCGTCGTGCCAACGCTGCCCATAAGGCGCCGTGCAATCGACTGGCGTGGCAGATGGCGTCCAGGTGTCGGCGGGCAGGGCGTCCGGTCCCGTCATGCTCAGGTCGACGGTGCTGCCTTTGGAGTGATTCGATACGCGCGCCACATAGCCCAGGCGCCAGAAGTCTTGCTTATCCACCCGTGGATAGAATTCGGCCTTAAGCGGATCGCCCGGCTCAGTGGCGAAGCGCCCCATGTCCGCGACCGCGCGACTGGGGCGATAGCAATCGAACACCTTCAGGCCATAGCCTTGCGCCCGCAGTGCCGTTTGTACCCGGGCGAGGGCTTTGGCGGCATCCTGCGACAGCAAGCACTCGGGCGCTTCATAACCCTCGAGCGGGTGCCCGGTGAAGTTGTGGGCGCTGGCATAACGAATGTCCTGTTCGATACCCGGATCGATCGTGCGTAAATACACCATGTGCTCGGGCCTGGGCTCGGCAGCGGCGACACCCGACAAGGCGAGACTGAGGAGCGGGAGCAATGTTCGAACGACAAATGGCATCGGGTCGGGCCTGTGTAATGGCAAGACAAGTCACTTCATCATGGCTTGAAATCGGCGGCACCTCCATGAAGTTGTTGATCGGCGTGATAGGACGAGCGCACCAATGGCCCGGACGCGACGTTCTTGAAGCCCATGCGCGCGCCTTCCTCGGCGAACCAGGCAAATACGTCCGGGTGCACGAAACGCTGGACCGGCAAGTGGCTGCGCGAAGGTTGCAGGTATTGGCCGAGGGTGAGCATGTCGACATCGTGCTCGCGCAGGCGCTGCATGACGTCGATCACTTCTTCGTCGGTTTCTCCCAGGCCCAGCATCAGCCCGGATTTGGTGGGGACCTGTGGCACCCGCTGCTTGAAGTTTTGCAGCAGATCCAGCGACCACTCGAAATCTGAGCCGGGTCGTGCGGCCTTGTACAGGCGCGGAACGGTTTCCAGGTTGTGGTTGAACACATCGGGCGGCTCAAGGGCGGTGATCGCCAAGGCGACGTCCATCCGTCCGCGATAGTCCGGCACCAGGGTTTCCAGTTGAATGCCCGGCGATAGCTTGCGGATTTCGCGCAGGCAGTCGACGAAGTGTTGGGCGCCGCCATCGCGCAAGTCGTCGCGGTCCACCGAGGTGATCACCACGTATTTGAGGCGCAGTTCGGCGATGGCCACGGCGAGGTTGGACGGTTCATCCACATCCAGCGGCTTCGGGCGCCCGTGGCCGACATCGCAGAACGGGCAGCGACGGGTGCAGATGTCACCCATGATCATGAATGTCGCAGTCCCCCCGGAAAAACACTCGCCCAGGTTCGGGCACGAGGCTTCTTCGCAGACGCTGTGCAGCTTGTGTTTGCGCAGCAATTGCTTGATCCGGTCGACCTCGGGGGAGGCCGGCATGCGTACCCGGATCCAGTCGGGTTTGCGCGGGAGGTCCTCGGTGGGGATGATTTTCACTGGAATACGCGCGACTTTTTCCGCGCCGCGCAGTTTTGTGCCGACTTGCACTGTGTTCATAGATGCTCCCAAGGTATGTCAGACAAGAACCGGAACTGTGGGAGCGAGCCTGCTCGCGAAGATGGTGGAACATCCAGCACAGATGTCGACTGACACTCCGCCTTCGCGAGCAGGCTCGCTCCCACAGGTTTTTCACAGGGGTTTGTGTTGTGTGATCAGTCGCGGTACACCGGGAAGTCCGCACACAGAGCGGCAGCCTGGCGGGCGACCTGGGCCTCGACATCGGCATCGCCGAGGTGATCGAGGATGTCGCAGATCCAGCCTGCCAGCTCGATGCTTTGGGCTTCCTTGAAACCACGGCTGGTGATTGCCGGCGTGCCGATGCGCAGGCCTGAGGTTACGAACGGCGACTGCGGATCGTTGGGCACCGCGTTCTTGTTCACGGTGATGCCGGCACGGCCCAGGGCGGCGTCAGCGTCCTTGCCGGTCAAGCCCTGGCGGATCAGGCTGACCAGGAACAGGTGGTTGTCGGTACCACCGGACACCACGTCATAGCCCCGTTCGATAAACACCTGCGCCATCGCCTGGGCGTTGCGGATCACTTGTGCCTGGTAAGTCTTGAACGCCGGCTCCAGCGCTTCCTTGAAGCACACGGCCTTGGCGGCGATCACATGCATCAGCGGACCGCCCTGGCCACCGGGGAATACGGCAGCGTTGAGCTTTTTTTCCAGTTCCGGATTGGCCCTGGCCAGGATCAGGCCACCGCGCGGACCGCGCAGGGTCTTGTGGGTCGTGGTGGTGACCACGTCGGCGTAGGGCAGCGGGTTCGGGTACAGACCGGTGGCCACCAGCCCGGCGACGTGGGCCATGTCGACGAACAGCCAGGCACCGACCTTGTTGGCGATCTCACGGAAACGCGGAAAATCCAGGGTCTTGGAGTAAGCGGAGAATCCGGCGATGATCATTTTCGGCTGGTGCTCGACGGCCAGGCGTTCGACTTCGTCGTAGTCGATCAACCCTGTCGCGGTGTCGATGCCGTATTGCACGGCGTTGTAGAGCTTGCCGGAAAAACTCACCTTGGCCCCGTGGGTCAGGTGACCGCCATGGGCCAGGCTCATGCCCAGCACGGTGTCGCCAGCCTGCAGCAACGCCAGGTACACGGCCGCGTTGGCCTGGCTGCCGGAGTGCGGCTGGACGTTGGCGTAGTCGGCGCCGAACAATTGTTTTGCGCGGTCGATGGCCAGTTGCTCGACCACGTCGACATACTCGCAACCGCCGTAATAGCGCTTGCCCGGATAGCCTTCGGCGTACTTGTTGGTCAGGCCGCTGCCTTGCGCCTCCATGACCCGTTGGCTGGTGTAATTCTCCGAAGCGATCAGCTCGATGTGGTGCTCCTGCCGCGCATCCTCGGCATTCATCGCCGCCAGCAGTTCGTCGTCGTAGCCTTTGATCTGGTCCTGCTTGCTAAAAAGGGTGCTGAACATGGTGAAAGTCCTCTGTTGTTCTCGAAATGGGGGGCACCTGTAGGAGCTGACGAGTGCAACGAGGCTGCGATCTTTTGATTTTTTAAAGCCAGATCAAAAGATCGCAGCCTGCGGCAGCTCCTACGGGGGTTATGCGTAGTCTTCGATGGATGGGCACGCGCAGATCAGGTTGCGATCGCCGAACACGTTGTCGACACGGCCGACCGGCGGCCAGTACTTGCCTTCGATCAGCGAGGCAACCGGATAAACCGCCTGCTCACGGCTGTAAGGATGCGACCACTCGCCGACCAACTCCGCCGCGGTGTGCGGGGCGTTTTTCAGTGGGTTGTCGTCCTTGTCCAGGGTGCCGTTTTCCACCGCGCGGATTTCTTCGCGGATGCGGATCATGGCGTCGCAGAAGTGGTCCAGTTCTTCCTTGGATTCGCTTTCGGTCGGCTCGATCATCAGGGTGCCGGCCACCGGGAAGGACATGGTCGGGGCATGGAAGCCGAAGTCGATCAGGCGCTTGGCCACGTCGTCGACGCTGATGCCGCTGCTGTCTTTCAGCGGGCGCAGGTCGAGGATGCATTCGTGCGCCACCAGGCCGTTGCTGCCGGTGTACAGCACCGGGTAGTGCTCTTCCAGGCGACGGGAAATGTAGTTGGCGTTGAGGATCGCCAGCTGCGAGGCGCGCTTGAGGCCGGCGCCGCCCATCATGCGGATGTACATCCAGGTGATCGGCAAAATGCTCGCGCTGCCGAACGGCGCGGCGCACACCGCGCCTTCCTTGCGCGCCATGTGCGCGTGGCCCGGCAGGAATGGCGCCAGGTGCGATTTCACACCAATCGGGCCGACGCCCGGGCCGCCACCGCCGTGGGGGATGCAGAAGGTCTTGTGCAGGTTCAGGTGCGACACGTCGCCGCCGAACTTGCCCGGGGCGCAGAGGCCGACCATGGCGTTCATGTTGGCGCCGTCGATGTACACCTGGCCGCCGTGCTCGTGGATGATGCCGCAGATTTCGCGGATGCCTTCCTCGAACACGCCGTGGGTCGACGGGTAGGTGATCATCAGCGCGGCGAGGTGCTCGCGGTGCTCGATGGCCTTGGCGCGCAGGTCTTCGATGTCGACGTTGCCGCGGGCGTCGCAGGCGGTGACCACCACGCGCATGCCGGCCATCTGTGCGGTGGCCGGGTTGGTGCCGTGGGCCGAGGACGGGATCAGGCAGATGTCGCGACGGTCTTCGCCACGGCTCTGGTGGTAGGCGCGGATGGCCAGCAGGCCGGCATATTCACCTTGCGAACCGGCGTTCGGCTGCAGCGAGATCGAGTCGTAGCCGGTGGCGGCGCAGAGCATCGCTTCCAGTTCATCGGTCAGCTGCTGGTAGCCGGCGCTTTGTTCGGCCGGGGCGAACGGGTGCAGGGCGCCGAATTCGGCCCAGGTCACCGGGATCATTTCGCTGGCGGCGTTGAGTTTCATGGTGCACGAGCCCAGCGGGATCATGGTGCGGTCCAGCGCCAGGTCCTTGTCCGCCAGCTTGCGCAGGTAGCGCATCAGCTCGGTTTCCGAGTGGTAGCGGTTGAACACCGGGTGGCTGAGGATCGGCGACTGGCGCAGCAGCGCGGCCGGGAGGGTCGCTTGCGTGGCGGCGGCGAGGGCGGCGAAGTCCGGCAGGCTCTGGCCCGCGGCGAACAGCGCCCACAGGGTTTCGACGTCAGCCTGGGTGCTGGTTTCATCCAGGGACAGGCCCAGACGTTCAGCGTCGACCACGCGCAGGTTGATCTGCTGGGCGCGGGCCCGCTCGTGCAGTTTCGCGGTGTCAGCGCCGGTCTTGATGGACAGGGTGTCGAAGAAGCTGTCCTGCTCAACCTTCAGGCCCAGAGCGTTCAAGCCCTTGGCCAGGATCGCGGTCAACTGGTGCACACGCTGGGCGATCTGCGTCAGGCCCTGCGGACCGTGGTACACGGCGTACATGCTGGCGATGTTGGCCAGCAGCACCTGGGCGGTGCAGATGTTGGACGTGGCCTTCTCGCGGCGGATGTGCTGCTCGCGGGTCTGCATCGCCAGGCGCAGGGCCGGCTTGCCGAAACGGTCCACCGAGACGCCGACCAGACGGCCCGGCATGTCGCGCTTGAACGCATCCTTGGTGGAGAAGTACGCCGCGTGCGGGCCACCGAAGCCCAGCGGCACGCCGAAGCGTTGCGCGCTGCCGATGGCCACGTCGGCACCGAATTCGCCCGGCGGGGTCAGCAGGGTCAGGGCCAGCAGGTCGGCGGCCACGGCCACCAGGGCGTTGGCGGCGTGCAGGCGCTCGGTCAGTTCGCGGTAGTCGAACACGTCACCGTTGCTCGCCGGGTACTGCAGCAGGGCGCCGAAGAACGGCGACACGTCGCTCAGTTCGCGCTCGTCACCGACCACCACCTCGATGCCCAGCGGCTCGGCACGGGTGCGTAGCACGTCAAGGGTCTGCGGGTGGCAATGCACGGAGGCGAAGAACTGGTGGCTGCCCTTGTTCTTGCTCAGGCGCTTGCAGAAGGTCATGGCTTCGGCGGCGGCGGTGGCTTCGTCGAGCAGGGAGGCGTTGGCGATCGGCAGGCCGGTGAGGTCGCTGATCAGGGTCTGGAAGTTCAGCAGGGCTTCAAGGCGACCCTGGGAAATCTCCGGCTGGTAGGGGGTATAGGCGGTGTACCAGGCCGGGTTTTCCAGGAGGTTGCGCAGGATCGGCGACGGCGTGTGGGTGCCGTAGTAGCCCTGGCCGATGAAGGTCTTGAACAGTTGGTTCTTGCCGGCGATGCCTTTGATCATCGCCAGGGCGTCGGCTTCGCTCAGGCCGTCTTCCAGGCCGAGCACGCTGGTGCCCTTGATGCTGTCGGGAATGACGCTGGCGCTCAGGGCTTCGAGGGAGTCGAAGCCGAGGGTGTTGAGCATGGCCTGCTCGTCACCGGCGCGGGGGCCGATGTGGCGGGCGATGAATTCGTCATGTGTGTCGAGGAGGGCGGTCATGGGCAGTCCTCAGGCGTCGATCTGGTCTTGGATCAGGCGGTCGTAGGCGGCCTGATCCAGCAGTTGGCCGAGCGCGGCAGCGTCAGCGGGCTGGAAACGGAAGAACCAGCCTTCGCCCAGCGGGTCTTCGTTGACCAGCTCCGGGTTGCTGTCCAGTTCCGAATTCACGTGCAGCACCTCACCGTCCAACGGCATGCCGATGCTGCTGGCGGCTTTCACCGATTCCACGACCGACACTTCGGCTCCGGCGTCGAAGCTGCCCAACTCAGGCACCTGAACGAATACCACATCCCCCAATGCCTGTTGGGCAAACGCCGTGATGCCAACGGTGACAGTGCCGTCAGCTTCGGTGCGCAGCCATTCGTGTTCGACGGTAAAACGCAATTCGCTCATATCAACTCCTCATTGTTCAGACTCATCCGCTGCAGGTGGCGGAGGCGATGGGCAGGCTCGGGTGTGGGTAGCGAGCTTGGCTGGAGGAGAGATAGCAAGGGTGGTGCCAAGGTTGATTAGTTGTTTTAAATCAATGGCTTAGTGATTTATTGGGCAAATTGATGCGCGGTTGCCGTATTGAAATCAAGACAGGCACGGGAAGGGAAGGGGCCGAAGTCCGGTGTAGACAGGTTGAGAAGGTTTTGTCTTGATTTCGATACGCTGTATCGATTTGCACACAGCATCAAAGTGGTACTCAGTCCCTGTGGGAGCGAGCAAGCCCGCTCCCACATTTGACCGAGGTGGTCTTACGACTTGTTGGGTATGCCGTACTTGCGCAACCGAATGGCAATCGCACTATGGGACGTTTGCAGGCGCGCCGCGAGTAGCCGGCTGGATGGATAACTTTGGTAAAGCTGCTCCAGCAAATTCCTTTCAAACCCCTCGACAGCCTCCTCAAGGCTGCCCACCTCGCCATCGTTCCGGCGCTCCACAGCGGTGCGCGCAATGTCCAGGTCGTCAATGTCCACCAACGGGTTCTCGCAGATCGCCGCCGCGCGAAAGATCACGTTTTGCAGTTGCCGCACATTACCCGGCCAGCGGTTTCCAAGCAGGGCGGGAAAGGTGCTGGGCGCCAGGCGACAGACCGGGCGCTGGATCTGCGCGCAAGCCTGCTGCATGAAGTGCTGGGCCATCAACAGGATGTCGTGGCCACGTTCGCGCAGTGGCGGCACCTGCAGGTTGAGGACATTGAGGCGGTAGAACAGGTCTTCGCGAAAGTGCCCTTCGGCGACCATTTTTTCCAGGTCGCGGTGGGTCGCGCTGAGGATCCGCACATTGACCTTGACCTCGCGATCGCCCCCGACCCGGCGGAAGCAGCCATCACTCAAAAAACGCAGCAGCTTGGCTTGCAGGTACGGCGACATCTCGCCGACTTCGTCGAGAAATACCGTGCCCTGGTCAGCCAGTTCCAGCAGCCCGAGCTTGCCACCCCGTTGTGCCCCGGTGAACGCTCCGGGGGCGTAGCCGAACAGTTCGCTTTCGGCCAGGCTCTCGGGCAGCGCCGCGCAATTGAGGGCCAGGAACGGCTTGTCACGGCGACCGCTGATTGCGTGACAGGCGCGGGCCACCAGTTCCTTGCCGGTGCCGGTTTCTCCCTGGATCAACAGCGGTGCGTCGAGGGCCGCCACCCGTTGCGCGCGGGCCTTGAGCGAGCGGATCGGCGGCGACTCGCCGAGCAGCGCATCGAAACCTTCGGCGTGATCATGGTGTAGCGCCGAGAGGCGTTCACCAATGCGATTCGGCTGATAGAGGGTGAGCAGGGCGCCAGCGTCGGTAATCGGCATGGCGTCGAGCAGCAACGTGTGGCCACCAAGACTGACCTCGTGCATGGGCAGGCGGAAATGCTGGGCGATCAAGGTGCGTTGCAAATCGGCATCGTCGAACAGCGCGCTCAGAGATTCACCGGCCGGTTCGCGACCGCACAGGGCGATCAATGCCGGGTTGGCCAGCAGCACGTGCCCACGATCATCGACCGCCAGCACCGGGTCGGAACTGGCGGCCAGCAAGGCGTCCAGTTGCAGGCGCCGACGTTGCCCCGGAAGGATGTCGACCAGGGTCACCGCCTGCACACCGCGCACGCCGAACAGTGCCTCGCGCAACTCTTCCAGTACTTCGGCGCCGAGGGTCGGGGCGTCGATGTAGACGTTCGGCGGCACCATCTCCACGGCGTCCAGATTGAAGCTGCGCCCGCCGAGCAGGGCCAGCACTTCCTGGGTGATGCCGACGCGGTCGATGAAGGTGACGTGGATGCGCATGACAGGCCTGCAAGATGGGCGAACGAAAATCAGTATGCCGGGGCGAATTCGAGTTTGGCGAGCGTCACGTCATCCATTGGCCGTTTTGCGGGTGCTGGCCGCCAGGTCCTCGAGAAACGCCTGCAGGATCGGCGGCGGTGCCACACCGCGCCGGGTGATCACGTCGAACGGTGATTTCAGCCGCAGGCTCGCCGGGCCCAGTTGATGCATTTCGCCTGACTTGAGCCACTGGGCGGCGAAGTGCTCGGGCAGAAAACCCATGTAGGCGCCGGAGATGATCAGGATCGCCGAGGCTTCGATATTGTCCACGGTGGCCGCCGCCTTGCTCACGCCCAAGTGTTCCAGGTCGTATTGCTGCATGTAGCCGCGTACGACGATGCGACCCGCGCCGATTTCTTCGAGCAACTCGGCACCTTCGGCCGTGCTCCCATACAGCGGGTGCCGGCGCCCGCAATACAAGCCCAGCGCTTCCTGATACAGCGGCGATTGCAGCAGGCCCGGTACATGGATCGGAAAATGCCCGATGGCCAGGTGCAGGCGACCGTCGAGCACCCGTTCTTCCAGTTCTGCCGGAGTGCCGACGTACACGTTCAGGTGTACGTCATGCCCGCGCGACACGAAGCGCTGGGTGGTGCGCGGGATCGGCGAATCGGGGTCGGTGATGGTGGTGTCGATGATCCCCAGGTTGAGCTTGCCGCTGATGTGCTGCTTGAGTACGTCGGCGTCCATGCAGAAATTTTCCACCGCCGACAGCAGGCGCTGGGTGGCTTCATGGATCGCCACGCCTTGCTCGGTCAGGCGAAAGCCGCTGCGCCCGCGCTGGCAGAGCTTGACCCCAAGGCGGGTTTCCAAATGGGTCATCTGTTCGCTGATGGTCGACTGCCCGGCGTTCAACGCCGCCTGGGCGGCGGAGAAACCGCCGCAGCGGACAATCGTGGCAAATACCCTGAGCAGTTTCAGGTCGACATCGTGCAGTTGGATCATCGGGAACCTCCGGCATGGGGATGCATCGGGAATGCCGATATGAGTATCTGATGTTTAGCATTTTTTCCACGAAAACCTGCGCTCATAGTCTTTCCAACGGCGGTCGCCTTGCAGTTCCGCCAAGCCGATAACAAGAAGTGGAGAGGCTAGAAATGTCGAACAACGGTTATGAATCCGGTCGTCTGAACCTGCCATTCGTGGGTCATTGCACCTTTGGCAAATCCCCGGTGTGCACCGATTGGGATGCGCTGGATGCCGACGTCGCGGTGCTTGGCGTGCCCAACGACATGGGCACCCAGTGGCGCTCCGGCGCACGCTTCGGACCACGCGGGATTCGTGAAGCATCGACGCTGTTTTCCTTCGGCCACGCCGGGGCCTACGATCACGAAGATGACGTGATGTACCTCACCGCATCGGACGTGCGCATGGTCGACGTCGGTGATGCCGACATCGTCCACACCGACATGGCCACCAGTAACAAGAACACCGAATACGCGGTGCGCAAGATCCTCGATGCCGGTGTGATGCCGGTGGTGCTGGGCGGCGATCACTCGGTGCACGCACCGGTCATCAAGGCCTTCGAAGGGCGCGGCCCGATCCACATCATCCACTTCGATGCACACCTGGACTTCGTCGACGAGCGCCACGGCGTGCGTTACGGCCACGGCAACCCGCTGCGCCGCGCCTCGGAAATGAACCACATTGTCGGCATGACCCAAATGGGCATCCGCAACGTCTCGTCGTCCAACCGCGACGACTACGAAGCGGCTCACGAGGCCGGTTCGAAGATCCTCTCGGTGCGCGATGTGCGTCGCCTTGGCGTCGAAGGTGTACTGGCGCTGATCCCGCAGAACATCAACTACTACATCACCATCGACATCGACGGTTTCGACCCGTCCATCGCCCCCGGCACAGGCACCCCGAGCCACGGCGGCTTCCTCTACTACGAAGTGCTGGAAATCATCCAGGCCCTGGCCAAGCGCAGCAAAGGCAACATCGTTGGCATGGACCTGGTGGAGGTGGCACCGGTGTACGACCCGACCGGCATGACCTCGATCCTTGCTGCGCAGCTGCTGCTGAACAGCATCGGCTTCATCTTCCACGAGCGGGGCTTGGTGCGAGCCGCCGCCGAAAGCGAATCGCTGGCTTAAGAGCTGGCCAGCCTGAATATCGAAACCACGAAGACCCGGCAGGAACTGACTGCCGGGCAGAGAGAATAAAAATGGACACGATCGTCAAAAGTTACCTGCAGAAGTTTGGTGTCAGCGAAGCCACCCAGACCTTCCTTAGCAAAGCGCAGAAGATGTTCATAGGCGGTACCTGGGTCGACGCCAGCGACGGCCAGACGTCCGAAGTCATCGAGCCCTCGACCGAAGGCCTGATCACCCGCATTCCCATGGGCACCACTGAAGACCTGGACCGCGCCGTGCAAGCAGCCCGCGCGCAGTTCGATGGGGGTGAATGGAGCCAGGCAAAACCGGCGCAACGCGAACGCCTGATCCAGCGCCTGGCGGATTTGATCGAACAGAACGCCGACGAGCTGGCGCAAATCGAATCGATCGACATGGGCAAGTCGGTAGCCTTCGCCAAGGACGTCGATATCCAGGGCACTGTCGAAACCCTGCGCTATTTCGCCGGTTGGGCCACCAAGCTCCACGGGCGCACCGTCGAGCCTTCGCTGCCGGGTAATTACCTGGCCTATACCCGCAAGGAAGCGGTAGGGGTGGTCGGCGCCATCGTGCCGTGGAACTTCCCGCTGCAAACCATGGCCTGGAAACTCGGCGCGGCGCTGGCCACCGGTTGCACCGTGGTGGTCAAGCCCGCTGAGCTGACCTCGCTGTCGGCCCTGCGTTTCGCGGAACTGGTGCAGGAAGCGGGCATTCCGGACGGCGTGATCAACATTGTCACTGGTCGCGGCAGCGTGGTCGGCGCGGCCATGACCACCCACCCCGGCATCGACAAATTGACCTTCACCGGTTCCACCCCGGTGGGCCTTACCGTTGGCCGCGCGGCGCTGGACGACATGAAGCGGCTGACCCTCGAACTCGGTGGAAAGTCGCCAGTCATCGTGTTTGCCGATGCCGACATTCCGGCCGCGGCACAAGCGGTCGCCAATGGCGTATTTTTCAACTCCGGGCAGGTATGCGATGCCGGTACGCGGGCTTATATTCATAGCAGCGTCCATGACGAATTCCTGCGTGAGCTGATCGCCTATACACGCACCCTGAAAATGGCCCCGGGCCTGGACCCGGACTGCTTCATCGGCCCACTGGTGTCGGCCCTGCAAAAGCAGCGCGTTACCGAGTACATCGAGACCGGCAAGGCCGAAGGCGCCGAACTGGTGTACGGCGGCCAACCTGTCGATGGTCCGGGGTTCTTCGTCGAGCCGACCATCTTCGCCAACTGCCGAAACGACATGCGCATCGTCCAGGAAGAAATCTTCGGTCCGGTGCTGGTGACAGCAAAGTTCGATGATGATGAAGAGGCCCTGGCCCTGGCCAATGACTCAGCTTTTGGCTTGGCGGCTGCCCTGTACTCCAACGACCTGGGCAAGGTGCATCGCCTGATACCACGCCTCAAGGCCGGCTCGGTCTACGTCAACGCCCACGGCACCCTCGACCCGTCGATGCCGTTCGGTGGCTACAAGCAGTCCGGGTTCGGCAAGGACCTGGGCGCCGAGCAGCTCGATTACTTGCTCGAAACCAAGGCGGTGTGGATCACCTTGCCTGGCTGACGCCAGCCCCCTGTAGGAGCGAGCATGCTCGCGATGGTCGCCAACGATAACGCTGGCAACCTGACACCCCGTGGTGTTCCTGGGCTCATCGCGAGCAGGCTCGCTCCTACAGGTCAATCGGCACGGACGCGCGAAAAGAACGCGGTTATCTCGTCATGATCTTCCAACAATAAGAGTCCATCATGAACACTAACGCCAAGTCCGCCACGAGTGTGTCTTCCCTCGACGACAAATCCGTTGTCGAGGGGCATTCGATTGACTTCATCCCCGAGAACGAGCGCACCGACAAACTGTCGAGCCAGGGCCCGTTCTGGTTCCTCGGCAATTTCACCTTCTTCACCATGACCATCGGCTTCGTCGGCCCAAGCGTCGGCCTGACCGCGCTCTGGACCACACTCGCCGGCACCCTGGGCATCATGTTTGGCACGCTGTTCATGGCGTTTCACGGTTCGCAAGGCCCGCACCTCGGCTTGCCACAGATGATCCAGTCCCGCGCGCAGTTCGGTTACCGTGGGGTGATCCTGGTGCTGCTGGCGACGCTGTTCGTGTTCGCCGGGTTCAACATCGTCAACCTGGTGCTGATGATGCAGGGCCTGCACACGCTGTTCGGTTTCAGCCCCGCGGTGATCGCGGTGGCGGTGACCCTCCCGGCGGCGGTGTTGGCGATCCTCGGCCATGACTGGATGCACCGCAGCTTCAAATGGGCGTTGTGCCTGTCGCTGCCGCTGTACGGCCTGGTGACCCTGGCGGTGTTGATGGGCTGGGTACCGGATGCCGTGTTGCCGGCGCTGGCCGAGGGCGAAGCGGCCCCCGCACCGCTGGGCTTCAACTGGACCGGTTTCATCGCGCAGTTCGCGGCCGCGGCGAGTTACAACATCGCCTATGCCCCCTACGTGTCGGACTACTCGCGTTACCTGCCAAAGAACACCTCCAGCGGCAAGCTGATCGCCGTGGTGTTTCTCGGCGCTTCGTTGTCCGGAGCGTGGATGATTTCCGTCGGTGGCTGGCTGGCCGATCACCTGCACTCCACGGATGTGCTGGTGGCCCTGGGTCAAGTCGGCAACACCGTGTCGCCACTGATGGGCACCGCGGTCGTGGTGGTGACCATCCTGGCGTTCCTGCCGGTGATCGCGATGAACATCTACAGCGCCAAGCTGACTACCCTGACCTGTGTCGATTCGATCAGGCACATCGAGCCGACCCGCAAGGCGCGGATCCTCGCCATCGCGTTCGTGATCCTGCTGCAACTGGGCGTGGCCCTGAGCATCCAGAGTTCCGGCAAAGGCCTGTCGGTGCTCGGCATCTACCTGGTGGTGATGCTGTACTTCCTGGTGCCCTGGACCTCGGTCAACCTCACGGACTATTTCTTCGTGCGCAAGGGCCGCTACGCCATCCCGCACTTCTTCATGCCCCACGGCAACATCTACGGCAACTGGGGCCTGCGTGGCATCGCCGCCTATGCCATCGGCTTTATCTCGATGATTCCGTTCTTCTACATCTACGACGGCGTCGAGCAACGCGAAGTGTATGTCGGCCCGCTGGCCAAGGCCCTGGGCAGCATCGACATCGCCTGGCTGGTGGGGCTGATCGTCTCGGGCCTGGCGTACTACTGGCTGAGCCGTTCGATCGACCTTGCGCGCGAAGAGGCCGTTATCCAGCAGGTCGAAATAACCTCCCCGCAATACACCACTGGCGACACGCTGACCCATAAACAGCAACCACGGCCGGTATTCACTCAAACGACGGTCGGGAGATAGCCATGACCACGCAAAGAATGACCACGCAAAAATACGACTACATCATCATTGGCGCAGGCTCGGCAGGTTGTGTGTTGGCCAACCGCCTGAGCGAAGACCCGGCCACCTCGGTGCTGGTCCTGGAATTCGGCGGCAGCGACAAGAGCGTGGTGATCCAGATGCCCAGTGCGTTCTCGATCCCGATGAACACCAAGAAGTACAACTGGCGCTACGAAACCGAGCCGGAAACCTACCTCAACGGCCGGCGCATTCATTGCCCGCGGGGCAAGGTGCTGGGTGGTTCGTCGTCGATCAATGGCCTGGTGTACATTCGCGGCCACGCCCTGGATTTCGACGAATGGGAATCCCTCGGCGCCCAGGGCTGGGGCTACAAGAATTGCCTGCCGTACTTCAAGCGCGCCGAAAGCTACGAGTCCGGTGGCGACAGCTATCGCGGGCAGACCGGACCACTGCACACCACCAACGGCAATCACATGAAAAATCCGTTGTACGGGGCCTGGGTCGAAGCCGGCGCGGAGGCGGGCTACATCAAGACCGAAGATTGCAACGGCTACATGCAGGAAGGTTTCGGTGCGATGCACATGACCGTGAAAAATGGCGTGCGCTGCTCCACGGCCAACGCCTACTTGCGTCCGGCCATGGGCCGTCCGAACCTGACGGTGATTACCCATGCGATGACGCGCCAGGTCATCCTCGAAGGCAAGCGTGCAGTCGGGGTGATGTATGACCACGGGGGTCAGACCCACCAGGTTTATTGCAACCGCGAAGTCCTGATCTCGTCCGGGCCGATTGGTTCGCCGCACCTGCTGCAACGCTCCGGCATCGGCCCGGCCGAGGTCCTGCGCAAGGCCGGGATCGGCGTGCGCCATGACCTGCCGGGCGTAGGGGAGAACCTGCAGGATCACGCCGAGGTGTACATCCAGTTCGGCTGCAAGGAACCGGTGACGCTCAACAGCAAGATGGACCCGCTGAGCAAATTGATGATCGGTTTGCGCTGGCTGCTGTTCAAGGACGGCCTGGGCGCCACCAACCACTTCGAGGCCGGTGGTTTCATTCGCTCCGAGAAGGGCCTGCGCTGGCCGGACATCCAGTTCCACTTCCTGCCGGCAGCTATGCGCTACGACGGCAACAAGCCGATCAAGGGCCACGGTTTCATGGTGCTCACAGGGCCAAACAAACCGAAAAGCCGTGGCTATGTGCGCGTGCGGTCGGCCGATCCGTACGAACACCCGGAGATTCGCTTCAACTACCTGGAGCGCGAAGAGGACCGCGAAGGCTTCCGCCGCTGCATCCGCCTGACCCGGGAGATCATCGGCCAGAAAGCCATGGACCGTTTCCGCGACGGCGAAATCGCCCCCGGAGCGCTGGTGACCAGCGATGAAGACCTCGACGCCTTTGTCCGTGACAACCTCGAAAGCACTTACCACCCCTGTGGTTCGTGCCGCATGGGCGAGGACGACATGGCGGTAGTGGATTCCGAGCTGCGGGTGCATGGCATCAAGGGCTTGCGGGTCATCGACTCTTCGGTGTTCCCGACCGAACCGAACGGCAACCTCAATGCGCCGACCATCATGCTCGCCGAACGGGCTTCGGACCTGGTTCGCGGGGTGAAGATGTTGCCAGAGTCGGATGTGCCGGTGGGGCTGGTAGAGAATTGGGAAAACAGCCAGCGCACGACCTTGCCAGGACGTAACGTGCGCGTTTAAGCAAATCCTGTGTGGGAGCGAGCCTGCTCGCGAAAGCGATGGACCAGTCAACATCAATGTTGAATGTCATGGCCCCTTCGCGAGCAGGCTCGCTCCCACAGGAAAAATTCGATTGCCATTGCTAGGCTCAAACTCCCAAGACCGCAATGGAGCACCCTCATGGCTATCCTGGCCCTTCGCGCCGACGCCTCCCACATCGACACGATCGCGCCGTTATTCGACGCTTATCGTGGCTTCTACGGCCAGCCGTCGAACCTGCCCCAGTCCCGCGACTTCATCGCCGAACGCATTGCCCGCGACGAGTCGGTGATCTTCTTCGCCGAGGACACCGTCGGCCAGGCGCTGGGTTTCGTGCAGATGTTCCCAACCTTTTCCTCCATCGACGCGCACCGCACCTGGCTGCTCGGCGACCTGTTCACCACGCCCGCCGCCCGGGGCAAAGGCGTTGGTACGCTGCTGATGAATACCGCCCGCGACTTTGCGCGGTTGATGGGAGCCAAGGGCATGACCCTGGAAACCGCCACCGACAACTGCAGTGCCCAGCGCCTGTATGAGTCACTGGGCTATGTGCGCGATCCGGGCTACTTCACCTATTGCCTGGACCTGCGCCAAGACTGAATCAGCGATCCCGGTCGCCGAACACCGGCCGCAGAAAGCTCCGCTCATAGTTGAGGATGAACTTTTTATCTTCGGCGAGTTTGAAGGCGGCAATGCACTCTGGGTCGCTCATCGATTGTTGGCGGTAACTTTCGTAGGCCGCCAGGCTTGGAAAGGTGAACATCGCCATGGCGATGTTGTTGGCGCCTTCGGATGGCAGGAAATAGCCGTGATGCTGGCCACCGAATTTTTCTACCAGGGGGATCCACAATTTTCCGTAATGCTCGAAGGCCTCGAGCTGGTAGGGGTCGATAACGTATTTCAGGTAGCAGGTGATCATCGGTGCTCTCTTGGGGTAAAAATTTTCAGCAGATTGTACGACCCGCGCCGTCAGCGGCGGCACGTCTTCGCCTGTTTCACAGCCATCGCGCTTGAGCCATTCGGCCGGGGGCAAACCCACCACATTGAGGAAGGTTCGGGAAAACGAGGCTTGCGAACTGTAGCAGACCGCCCCGGTGGTTGAGGCCGGCTGCACCCGATTTATTGTAGGAGCGAGCATGTTCCGGGCCGTGTTCCGACGATGGTCGTCAACGATGATGCGGGGAGCCTGGCACCCCGCGGTGCCCTCAGGTTTTTCGCGAGCATGCTCGCTCCTACAGGTTCCAAAAAAACCTATCGTGGAGCGACCTCCCGTGCCGCTCGCGCAAATTCGATGAAAGCCTTGAGCGTTGCCGGCACATGCCGTCGGCTTGGGTAGTACAGATGCAGGCCGGGGTAGTAGGGACACCAGTCGCCCAGCACCTGGATCAGGCTGCCGTCCGCAATCTGCGCCTTGACCATGTCTTCGAAGATGTAGGCCACGCCGACGCCTTGCAACGCCGGGCCGACCATCAGGCTGACGTCGCCCAGGGTCAGCGGGCCGTCTATCTCGATTTCCTGGGCGATTGCACCCCGTTCGAACTCCCAGCGATACATAGCGCCACTGGGGAAACGATGGCGGATGCACGGCAGGCCATGCAAATCCTCGGGTTTTTGCGGAACGGGATGTCTGCGGAAAAACTCCGCCGAGCCCACGACCACCGAGCGCATGTGGCTGCCAATCGGCAGGGAGACCATGTCCGCCTCCAACCGAGCGCCGAAGCGTACGCCGGCGTCAAAACCCTGCGCCACCACATCGACCAGCGCGTCGTCTGTCACGATCTCCAGTTTGACGTCCGGATAGGCTTCGAGGAACTTGCTGGCCAGTGGCAGCAACACCAGTTCGGCGGCCTGGCGACCCGCGGTGATTCTCAGGTTGCCCGAGGGTTTTTCGCGATAATGGTTCAGGTCTTCCAGGGCATCGTCGATATCACGAAAGGCCGGTTTGAGTCGGGCAAAGAGACGCTCGCCGGCTTCGGTCAGGCCGACGCTGCGGGTGGTGCGATTGAACAGCCTGACACCCAGTCGGTTCTCCAGGGTGCGCACCGCATGGCTCAAAGCAGAAGGGGTCAGCCCCAGTTCGACCGCTGCGCGGCTGAAGTTCAGGTGATTGGCCACGCACAGGAAGGTCGAGAGGTCAGCGGCCGAAGGCGCTTTCATATGTGAATACCTTTCACAAAGTCATGCAATATTGCTGGGATTATCACATCAGTAAGGCAGTTTTAAAGTAGCGTCAACTCATCAAGAAGGCCCGGCAATAACGCTCGGGTCGCTGAGAGGAGGAGTTGAAATGCGTACTTGGTTCATTACTGGGGCTTCCCGTGGTTTTGGTACTCTCATCGCAGAACGTGCTCTGCGTGCCGGCGACGCGGTGATTGCCACGGCCCGTAAGCCCGAAGAAATAGCTGCCAGGCTCGGCGATCATCCCAACCTGTTGGCCGTGCGCCTGGACGTGACCCGCGAGGAGCAAGCGCATCAGGCCGTCGCAGAAGGCATCAAGCGTTTCGGCCGCATCGATGTGCTGATCAACAATGCCGGGTTCGGCGTGCTGGGCGCGGTGGAAGAAACCAGCGCCAGCGAGACCGAGCGTCTGTTCGCCACCAACGTCTTCGGCGTGCTCAACGTGACCCGGGCGGTACTGCCGCACATGCGTCGCCAGCGCAGCGGACATGTGATCAACATTTCTTCCATCGGCGGCTACCACGCCTACATGGGCTGGGGTGTCTACGGTTCCACCAAGTTTGCGGTAGAAGGTATTACCGAAGCGCTACACCAGGAACTGGCGCCGCTAGGGATACATGCCACGGTGGTCGAGCCGGGCTTCTTCCGCACCGACTTCCTCGACGAGCAATCGCTGGTGAAGACCGCGCTGGAACTGTCGGACTACGATGAAACCGTCGGCGCCATGCGCAAGCATGCCGAAGCCGCCAACCATGCCCAGCCGGGCGATCCGGTGAAGTTCGCCGACGCCATGCTGGCCCTGGTCAATGCACCGAAGCCGCCACAACGGCTGGCACTGGGCAGCGATACCATCGCGCGCATCGAAGCGAAAAACCGCTTTGTCGCCCAGGAATTGGCGCAATGGAACGAGCTGGCACTGTCCACCGATTTCAAGGACTAACTACACGCGCACCAAAAAATCCGGACCCATTCACAGGACTCCGGATTTTTTTGTGCATGAGATTTACCCTTGTAGGAGCGAGCATGCTCGCGAGAAACCCACGGGCGCCGCTGGGCATCTGGTTCTACGCGTTATCGTTCACGACCATCGTCGGAACGCCACCCGGAACATGCTCGCTCCTACAGGAGATCAGCGGCATTCCATGCAGAAATAGGGCATGACGTCGGAGCTGGCATCGTAGCCATTGCTGCCATCGGCGTAATGATTGTGCCGCAGGCGGTCGGAGCCACCTTCTGCCACCCTTGTCCCGCGCATCGAGTTGTATCCGCCTGCGGCAACGTTTTTTTGCTTCAGTCGATCGGAACCGTCCGATGCCAGTTGCCGCTCGCGCAGGCGATCGGCGCCACCTTCGGCGACCTGATTTTGCTTGAGCTGCCGTTCTCTCAGGCGATCGGCGCCACCTTCAGCCACCTGATTCTGCTTGAGACGCTGCGCACCATCGGCAGCCAGTTGTGGTTCCTTGGTGCGGTCTGCACCCCCCTCGGCAGCGTTATGCACGGCCGTGTGGGCGCCGGACGTTCCGGCTCCCGCTTCGACGGCCTGTGCGTTGGCGGTGAGTAAAGCGAGGGCTGAAAGGAGGGCAAGTCCTGATGCAAGGCGGGGGGTGTTCATCATGTTCACCTAATGAGTCACGGGATTGTTCAAGCAACAAGTGGGCAGGCAGGAATGCCGGCTATTGCAGCCCTGACATTCGATGCCTGCATCTTAATTGCCTGAAAAACCCCGTCACTCATGCATAGGTTGTCAAGATCAACATCCAGGTATTAGCCACTCATACGCGAGTATGCCGGGCGATGATCAATCGGCAGGCAACACCGGCGGCTTACCCTGGTCCTTCAATAGAAAGACGACAAACTTCGCCGGCTTGTCCTTGCTGGCATTGCGGCCCACCGTGTGAATATCGTTGGGGCCTTCATGGAAGCTCTGTCCGGGCATCAACGTGACTTCCTTGCCACCCTTGACCCCCATGACGATCGAGCCTTCGAGCACATAGATGAAACCGTGGGCGTCGTGTCGATGAACCGGGTCGGCACCGCCCGGCGGGTATTCGACGGTGAGCATCAGCACTTCCTTGCCGGGGTAATCGGGCAGCGCCGTGACCGACACTTCCTTGACGTCCGGAGGCGGCGCTTCGGCGGCCAGTGCCGTTGCGGTAGTGGTGAAGGACAGGGTAAACAGGGCGAGAAGCATGGGGGTTCGCATGGGATGCTCCTGATGAGAATAGTAGGCGGGTGCCAGTGTCTGACCGACTGGCTTGTCAGGCGCTGGTGCTCTTGAGCCATTGATCGAAGTGAATCTTGCCGAGGATGGGATTGGCGCCAGGGGTCAGTGACTGGTCGTTGATGATCGCGCCGTAATATCCGGCGTTGTCGTCGGTAATCACTTCACGCTGATCCTTGGTGTGTTGCAGGTAGGTTTTTGCGAACGACACCAGAGGTTGTTTGTCAGGGCCAGCCACTTCCTCGATTTTGCCGGTGGGCGCCGCCACGGCAATTTTGGCCAGTGCCGCGGCGACATCGGCCGAGGCGATCGGCTGCAGGGCGGCCGATGTCAGGCGAATGGTGTCGCCTTGTGCGCCTGATTGTGCAATGGCGCCGATGAACTCGAAGAACTGCGTAGCGCGCAGAATCGAGTAGGGCACTCCCGCGTTCTTGATCAATTCCTCCTGGGCCATCTTGGCGCGAAAGTAGCCGCTTTCGAGCATTCGCTCCGTGCCCACTACCGAAAGCGCGACGTGATGCTTGACCCCGGCGGCCTCCTCGGCGGCGGCAAGGTTGCGCCCGGATTTTTCGAAGAATTCCAGCACGGCGGCATCTTCGAACGAAGGTGAATTGGCGACGTCGACCACCACGTCGGCGCCTTGCAGCGCGGCCTTCAAGCCTTCTCCGGTGACTGCGTTGACGCCGGTACTCGGCGTGGCGGGCACCACATCATGTCCGCCTTCGCGCAGGAGTTTGCACAGTTGTGTTCCAATCAAGCCGGTACCGCCGATGACAACAATTTTCATGATTGAGTCTCCGTAAGTTGGTGTGGGGGTGGCGGCTGTACATGCCACTCACGTTGTGAGTAGCTAGTCTAGGCGGGCAAAAGCGCAGCGAGGCTTGGCGGGATGGACGGCACGCTTGGGCCTTGTACATGCGAAAAGCTTCGGCCATGGGCCCTGGTCATGCTCAAATGGCGGCCATTTTTTTTTCGCTGCAGGCGGGAGCTGGAAATGAACAAAGCGGCCGTGATGACCCTCGTCCTGACCCTCGGTACAGGCCTGTTCGCCACGCAAGCGAACGCGCAGGGCGATGCCGAGGCGGGCGGTAAACTGTTCAAGCGGGTGTGTGGTGGCTGCCATCAGATCGGCGAGTCGGCGCGGGCGTTTTTTGGTCCGCAACTCAACGGTGTTGTCGGACGGGTTGCCGGCAGCACCACGGACTATCAGTACTCCGACGCGATGAAATCGTCGGGCATTGTCTGGACGCGGGAAAAACTGGCGGCGTACATCGAGGACCCGAAAGCCGTGGTGTCGGGCACACGGATGATTTTCTGGGGGATCAGCGATCGAGAGAAGATCGATGATTTGCTGGCTTACATCCAGACCTTCCCGGCACCCTGAAAACTGGCAGATGTACCTCGACCTGTAGGAGCTGCCGCAGGCTGCGATCTTTTGATCTTGCTTTGGCCCTGGAAAAATCAAAAGATCGCAGCCTGCGGCAGCTCCTACAGGGGTGCATTTTTAGCGACGCAGTTCAGCGCAATGGTCCTGCTCCGGCTGCGCTGCCGTATACCACACATAATCCGCGCTGTCGGCGCTCACGGTCTTGCCCACTTCAGCCAGCACCAGCACTGCGTTACCTTCGCCAGCGCCGAGGTCCTGCAGGTGCAACGGCACCCCCAGATCCTTGCGCACATGGAACGCCCCGGCCAGCAATAGCGCAGGCGTCGGTGCCGCCAGCAGGCGTTCGGCCATGCGCCGGTCACGCTGTTGCTGCACAGCGAGCATCGCCGGCATTTGCGCTTCGGGCAGCAAGCCGCAATGGGACTCGCGGATATCGTCCAGCAATGTCGCTTGTACCCTTTGGGTAGTGGACGCTTCACCGCTGAGCGTCGGGCGCTGTTTGTAGATCTGCATGATCTGCGCCCGGTCCAGGTTGGCCGACAGCAGTGGGTAGGGTTGGCGCAGGGCGTAGGTGACCAGTGGGCCGTAGATGCCCCAATCCCAGTTGGCCTGCCAGGACAGCGCCTGGTAAGCGTCGGCTGGTGGTTGGCCGGCACGGGTCGCGGCCTGGGCCGCATCGACTTTTGCCTGTTGGTCGGGGTTGAGCATTTCCATCAACAGGCTGCCTTGCGGGCGCTGCGCCGCCAGTTGGCGCAGCAACCACAGTTGCAAGGCATGGTGATCGGGGTTGTCGTGTTGCTCGCCGACCAGCACCCGTGGCGCAACCGCCAGGCGCTCGACCAGCTCCTGCGGGGTGAGGGCGCGTCCGCTGGCGAGTTCGCGGATCAACCCGAGATCGGCGTGATCTCGCCCTTGCGGGGCGATCGCTGGTGGCGGCGCTGCGACGTAATGGGTTTGGCAGGCAGCCAGCAGGCTGACCAGGAATAACAGCACAATGCGCATCGGTTTTCCTTTTAGAACGGCGGGGATCAGCGCGCGATAATCAACGGATGACCGCGTTCCGGATGCCGCTGAATCAGCACTTGCAGCCCGTACACTGCTTCCAGCGCCTGGGCGTTCAGGACTTCATCCGGTGGACCATAGGCGTGCGGGCGACCCTCCTGCAACAGCAACAATTGATCGCAATAACGGGCAGCCAGGTTCAGGTCGTGCAGGATCACCAGTACCGCCGCACCGCGCCCGGCGAAATCGCGCACCGCTTGCAGGATGGTGTGCTGGTGCAGCGGATCGAGCATTGAGGTCGGCTCATCGAGCAGCAGGGTCTGACCCTCGGCACCCGGCCACAATTGTGCGAGCACGCGCGCCAGGTGCACACGCTGGCGTTCGCCACCGGACAGGGCCAGATAACTGCGTCCCGCCAGGTGCAGGGCGTCGGCGGCACTCAGGGCCTGGGCGACAATTTGCGCATCGCGCACGCGCCCGCTGGCATGGGGCAGGCGACCCATGCCCACCACTTCATTGACTGAGAAGGCAAAGTTCAGGCTCGAACTCTGGGGCAAGACCGCCAGGCGTCTGGCTCGCTCCTGGCCCGGCCAGTCGGCGAGTGCACGTTCGTCTAGGCTGACCGTGCCTGCGTTGGCCGGCAGCTCATCGCACAAGGCGGCCAGCAGCGTGCTTTTACCGGCGCCGTTGGGGCCCAGCACGCCGAGGACTTGACCCGGATGCAGCTCGATGTCGATGTCCGCCAGTACCGTGCGATTGCCGCGTCGCACCATTAAATTGTTGGCCCGTAGCATCAGGAACGCCCCCGTACCAGCAGATAAAGGAAGAAGGGCGCACCGATAAGCGCGGTGACGATGCCGATCGGCAACTCGGCCGGCGCCAGCAGCAAACGCGCGACCAGATCGGCCAGCAACAACAGGCTGGCGCCGGCCAGCAATGAAGCTGGCAGCAACACCCGATGATCGGGACCGACCAGCAGTCGCATCAGGTGCGGTACCACCAGGCCGATAAAGCCGATCAGGCCGGCCGCCGCCACTGCGGCCCCCACACCCAGCGCGGTGCACAGCACCAGCTCAAGCTTGATCCGCTCGACATTGAAGCCCAGGTGGCGGGCTTCGGACTCCCCCAACAGCAGCGCGTTGAGCGCCGCCGCGCGCCGCGGCAACCACAACGCCACGCCGACTGCCACGATCAGCAGCGGCCACAGGCGCGGGTAACTGGCGCCGTTGAGGCTGCCCAGGTTCCAGAAGGTCAGGGTGCGCAGCGTGGCGTCATCGGCCAGGTAGGTAAACAGGCCGACCCCGGCCCCGGCCATGGCGGTCATCGCCACGCCCGCCAACAACATGGTGGCGACGTTGGTCTGGCCGTCGCTGCGGCCAAAGCGATACACCACCGCCGTGACGATCAGGCCACCGGCGAATGCGCATACCGACAACAGGTACGGCTCGATGGCCGGCGGCAAACCGCCCAGCAGATTGCCACCGACGATGGCGACAGCCGCGCCCAGCGCCGCGCCGCCGGACACTCCGACCAGCCCCGGGTCTGCCAGCGGATTGCGAAATAACCCTTGCATGGCCACGCCGGACAACGCGAGCACCGCTCCCACCGCGATGCCGAGCAAACTGCGCGGCAGGCGAATCTGGCCGAGGATCAGCTGCGCCTGTTGGCTGTCGTCTCCCTCCACCGGCAATCCGAGCAGCCGCAACCCGGCCAGCAATGTTTCGCCCAGCGGCAGGCTGACCGGCCCCAGGGCCAGGGACAGCCAGAACACCAGCAGCAATAACAGACCCAGGGTAATCAGCATCGGCCGTGGCCGAACGATGGCCGTCATCGGGTGCTCTCTGTTGCCTGGCGCTCGGCAGCCTGCACCTGTGGCAGGGTGCCAGCCACGGCCATTTGGCTCGGGAGCATGCCGGCGCACGCTAGCAGTGATTTGATACGCATCAGGGCGCTTCCTTAGTCGATCAGGGCGGTGGCGGTTTCGGCCAGGGCATGCCGAACAGCTGGGTGAACCGTTCACCGTCGACATCGAAACCTTCAAAGCGGGTGATGATGCCATCGACGCACAGTTTGCGCACACGCCCCTATTAAGTTCTGCGTTGTGAACCTGAGGTGGCGGGAGGTAGCAGATAGACCATGGCGCCGGGTTCGCCGGTAAGTTGGATCGCCGCACCGCTAGCTCTTACGGGTTTACTGGCTGGAGAAAAAACGCCCGCCAGAAAACCAGTGGCGGGCGCTTGGGAAAGGTCCCGGTCCAGCAAGGAGTGGGCTGGCCGGGATTCAGGCGAAATTTCACATCACCCGGCGAGGCCAGGCGGTTGGCTCAGTGGCTGGCAGCGCAGGCGATTGAGCGTCAGCAAGCGCATCACATAACCGAGCTTGATGGCGGTCGGGCCGAGTATCGTCATGGCATGGGCCATCACCAGGCTGGGTAGCGACAGATATTGATCCAGGCCATAGGCCAGGATGGCCCCGGCGACCAGTGCAATCAGCCCGCCGATCAACATGACGTGGGACAACGTCAAGACCCGATACGGATGCTCGAAAAAACCATACATGTCGGTTACCTGCGACTGGCAGTGACAGGGGGCACGGCCGTATTAATCGTCTTCAGGCCACCGGGATCAACGGATCGGCCGCCGCCAGCGCCACGGCACGATCAGCCGCCGGCGGATAGATCCACAGGGTGTTGATCTGGGTCTTGAGTTCCTTGGCTTCGTGCTTGACCAGCTTGACCTCGCGCTCCCAGCCCTCAGTGAACACCGCGCCCCAGGCGCCCAGGTCCAGGCAGGTGACATACTTGGGTTGGCTGTAGGCCATCGGCTCCACACCCAGCAGCTCCGCGGCGACGTTGTTTCCGGCATAGCGCCCCAGGGCGATGGCATGCTGGCAGGACATTGCCGCGAAGTTACCCTGGTCATCGGTGGCAGCGTAGGCCACGTCGCCGCTGGCGTACACATCGGCGTGGCCTCGCACCTTGAGGTGCTGATCGACATGCAGGCGGCCCTGATGATCGCGAGTACCTTGCACTTGTTCGGTCAGCGAGTTGGCACGGAAACCGACGGTCCAGATCACGGTGTTGGATTCGATGCGCTGGCCATCGGCAAGGATGACGCCATTGGCATCGACCGCGGCAACGGTAGCGTTGAGAACCCACTCGATGCCCAGGTGCTGCGAGGCTTCGACGATCGAGGGGCGGATCCCATCGCCCAGAGCAGCGGCGACTTGCGGGGCACGGTCAACCACGATGACCCGGATGTCGACGTTTTCACCGAGGACGGCACGCAGGCGTGCCGGCATTTCGGTCGCGGTTTCAATCCCGGTGAAACCACCGCCAGCCACCACCACGGTATTGCGGGCGGCGCTGACCGGCTTGTCCTTCAGTGACTTGATGTGAGCTTCCAGGCGAGTGGCGGATTCGATCTCGTCGACATCGAAGGCGTGCTCCAGCATGCCTTCGACCGGCGGACGCATCAGCTTGCTGCCGGCGGCCAGCACCAGGCGATCATAGGTCAGCGTGCCCTGGATGCCCGCGGCGTTGGTGTAGCGGACCTGTTTGTTGTGCTCGTCGATGACCTCGGCCGAACCCTTGACGAATTTTACTCCCACGGCGTCGAACAGTTCGTGCAGCGGTGCAGTCATGGTGTGCACGTCAGGCTCGTAGAAGCGCGGGCGGATGCGCAACTCGGCCTGAGGAGCCAACACGGTGATCTCGACGTCGTTTCGATCGTGCTTGTCCAACAGGCGGGCAGCGCTCAACGCGCTCCAGACCCCACCGAACCCTGCACCAATAATCAAGATTTGCTGTTTCATTGTTTAGCTCCTGAAGAACAATCGAGTGCCGCTTAATCTTGAGCAGATGTTATTCGAGGGGTTTAACGCTGACACTGCTACATAGGGTAAGCCCGGGTATGACTAAGTATTAACGGGCTATACCAAAGTGTTAGTGGCTTGAATGACCAGAGTTCAGTGGCGTCGCTCAAGTACTGTTTTGATACAGTCGAGCAACTTTTCGATGGGGAAGGGCTTGGGGAAAAAGGCAATCGGCTGCATGGCTTGAGACCCCGGCGGACGCTGCGCGCAGGGATTTCCGGTGATGAAGATGACCGGGATATGCATGCCCCTGGTCGCCAGTTCTTCATACATCGTGATTCCGTCCATCTCCGGCATTTGTATATCGCAGATCAGGCAAGATGTAATAAGCGGGCCGTCGGAGTTGAGATATTCATACGGCCCCACGTAGGTTCGCACCGTATAGCCACTGGATCGCAATAAAGTATCCAGCGCCATTCGAAGCGAATCATCGTTATCGACGACGGCAATCATTGCCTCGTTGTGCATAGTGAAGTCCTGCGTAGTCACGCAGAGCAATTAGAGGCACTGCGCTATTATTGCAAGATACGCCGTCCTGAAAGGGTGCACAGTATACGTGGGTATAGTTATCGGCTGGCGGGCCGGGCCGAGAGCACCTCGGCCATGCGCACCAGGTCGGCAAAGGAGCGTGCGCCCATCTTGCGCATGGCCTGGCCGCGGTGGATTTTCACGGTGATTTCGCTCAGGCCGATTTCCCCGGCTATCTGCTTGTTCATCAAGCCCGAAGTCGCCAGCGTCATCACGGTTTGTTCCCGCGCGGTCAACGTCTGGTGGCGCGCTTGCAATTGCTCGGCGTGGCGCTCGGACTCGCGACGCTGTTTATCACGACCATGGGCGGCGCACACCGCATCGATCAGGTCCTGTTCACGAAACGGCTTGGTCAGGAAATCCACCGCGCCAGCTTTCATCGCTCGCACTGTCATGGCGATGTCGCCGTACCCGGTGATGAACACGATGGGTACCTTGATGCCGGCGACGGCCAGTTCGTTTTGAAAGTCCAGGCCGCTGCTGCCTTGTAACCGTACATCCAGCACCAGGCAACTGTCGGTGTCCGGGCGCTGGTACTGCATGAAGTCGGCGACTGAGCCGAACAGCTCGACCCGTAGGCCGATGGAGCGCAGCAGGCTGCCGAGGGATTCGCGCAGCGGCGCATCGTCGTCGACGATGAACACCATGGACTCGGTGTGATTGATCTGGTTGAGCGACTGCCGTTCGTTCATGTTTGATTCCCCAAGGGCTCAATGGCGGCCCGTATCGGCAGGGCAACCAGAAACGAACTGCCCTGGCCCACAGTGCTGGTGGCCCAGATCCGGCCAGCGTGGAAATCAATGATCGAGCGGCAGATGCAAAGCCCCATGCCCAGGCCGTTTTCCTTGGTGGTGAAGAACGGCGTGAACAACTGCGGCAAGACCTCGGGGGCAATCCCCGGACCCTGGTCGGCCACCTCCAGCACGGCCTCGTTGTCCTTCACCCAGGTACGAATCAGCAGTGACCGTTGTGTGGCGTCGACCGCATCCATGGCCTGGCAGGCGTTGATGATCAGGTTGATGATGACTTGCTGCAGTTGCACGCGGTCGGCACTGACCTGGGGGTTGAATGTACCCAACTCGATTTTCGGACTGATCTGGTGATGGGCAAGTTCACAGCGGACCAGGCTCAAGGTCTCGCTGACAATGTCGTTGAGCGATTCGTTCTGGCGCAGCGGGTCGCATTTGCGCGACAAGGCCCAGACATGGCGGGTGATTTCGCTTGCCCGATGGGCGCTGGCGATGATTTGTTGCAGTGCCTTGCGTGCTTCGACCAGATCGGGCTGCGGGCGGCTCAGCCAGTTGCGGCAGGCTTCGCCGCTGCTGGCGATCGCCGCCAGCGGTTGATTGATTTCATGGGCGATGGACGCTGCCAGTTCGCCCAGGGCTGTCATGCGGGTGACATGGGCGAGTTGGGCGTGGGCAGGATTTTTTGTCCGGGGGTCGAGCATACGCGCCTCGGTTTTCTGGTCGGGCTGGGAGCGGAGAATCGGTCCGGTATCCTAGGAGCACGCGATCTCAGTCCGTTAGGACAAAAAACCCGAAATAAAAGCCAAGGCGCGGTACAACGATCAGGTCTTGCTGGCGGCCAGGTAGGCGCCCAGGCGCCGGCCCATTTCCTCGCCAAGGGCTTGCAAGCCACTCAATGGCCGGACCATCACTTCGAAATCGACGATTTTTCCCTGCTCGTCAAAGCGGATCATGTCGATGCCCTTGAGCTGTTTGTCGCCGACCCTGGCGCTGAATTCCAGAATCACGTTCAAGCCGTCGGCGCTCGCCAGTTCGCGATGATAGGTGAAATCTTCGAACACCTTGGACACCGTGTTGAGAATCATCGAAACCACCGGTGCCCCGGGATACGGCGTGTGGGCCATGGGCGAGCGAAACACCGCTTGCGGGTCCAGCAATGCAGGCAAGGCCTTGAGGTCGCCGGTGCGGATCATCGCGTGCCACAGGCTCAGGGACTCTGCCGCCTTGGGATGCAGTTGCAGTTCAGACATATTCAACTCCTGTTTTTTGTTGTTGTTCAAAACGTGCAGAACACTTCCTGTAGGAGCGAGCACGCTCCGGGCGGCGTTCCGACGAAAAACCTGAGAGCGCCGCGGGGTGTCAGGCTCGCTGCGTTATCGTTGACCTCCATCGCGAGCATGCTCGCTCCTACAGGGGGGAGATTGGTTTCGATCATAGATCCGTGATGCACAGCTCCCCTGTAGCGCGGATCAACGCCTGGCCATGCAGCGCATCCTTGATCAGGTCCGAGCGCTGCGCCGCCAGCCACTGCGGGCATTCCGGATCGACACGATAGGGCACGAAAGCGGCGTATTGCTGCAACAGGCGGGCTTGCAGTTCGTCCTGCTTTGCGCGCAGTTGAGTGAGGTCTGGCCGTGGCAGGTCGGGTGCCTTGTGCGCGGCTTGCCATTGCGCGATCAGTCCGTACTGCACCAGCTTGTTGGCTTCTATCTGCGCGGCGATCAAGTCGGCGGCTTCGTCCGGGTTCACGTTGCAACCGGTTGCCTGCTTCCTGGCGTTGTTGATGAGCAGGGTTTCCCGTGCGGTATCCTGGATCGGTTTGCCACTGTCCCACTTGGCCAGCGCCACCAGGTCGGCAATGTCCAGGCGCTCATTGATGGTGTTCAGCAGTGGCTGCAGCGTTTCGGGTGCCGGGGAGGGCGTGGCGGCATGGGCGACGCTGGCGAGTAAGCCGAACAGCGAGCAAGCCAGGACTTGCGGCAAGCGTGGGCAGCGGAACATAAGCAACCTCTCGGGCACGGGATGCGCATCAGGTCTTATGTATCACAGCTGAGCCAGATGAACGATAGTTCAGCGAGCACTTTCGCAATATCCCGGTTGCGCCTCAGTCGCTGGCCAGCAACCGCTCGATCTGCGCCAGCTCCCAGGTGCTGAGCAAACTCACCGGGTCAGTCCCGAAACGCTGACCACCGTCGAACACGCGGCCATCCGGGCTCTGGCAATGCAGGCAGTGACGCAAGTGAAGGTGGTCGACATCGAGGCTCAAGCGCCAACCTTCGATGTCGATGAATACCGGACCGGCTTGCCCGTCAAGTCGCCGGAGCGGGCGCAGGCCCAAGGCGGCATCGCGCAGTTGCTGGTAAATCTCTCGGGCAGTAAGGGGCGGCACAGGTGTCTCCGGCGGGATGGCGGCATGGCCAGAATCGGGCACACAGGATAGACGATCGCGATCCAGGGGTAGAACCCTGTGACGAAAAAGCCCGGCTGATCAGGCCGGGCTTTTTGTGGGTGCGGTGAAGCGATGGGATCAGGCGACAGTGTTGCCTTGCAGGCGGTCGGAGCCATCGGCGGCGACGGTGTTGCCTTGCAGGCGGTCGGAACCATCGGCAGCGACGGTGTTGCCTTGCAGGCGGTCGGAGCCATCGGCGGCGACGGTGTTGCCTTGCAGGCGGTCAGAGCCATCGGCGGCGACGGTGTTGCCTTGCAGGCGGTCGGAGCCATCGGCGGCGACGGTGTTGCCTTGCAGGCGGTCAGAGCCATCGGCGGCGACAGTGTTGCCTTGCAGGCGATCCGAACCATCGGCAGCGACGCGATTCTCGATCAGGCGATCCGAACCACCCTCGGCCACCCGGCTTTCAATCAGACGATCCGAGCCACCTTCAGCCACGACAGGCTGAACAGAGGTAGCGGCAAAAGCGTTAACTGCGAAAACCGAGAAAGCGATGCTGAGGAGGGTTTGGCGTTTCATGATCGTGTGCTCCGGGGGTGTTGTTGGTTGGTATGGAGCTGATGTTACGCCGTGGAGTTTTTAAGAGAACTTCATTGAGGTGATGGTGAACATCGATGCGATTGATAGAGTCAGTGGCCTGCCTCGTGTAGGCATGATGATAGAGCGCAGCCTGTCGTCGGCTATGACGCCCGGCCAGGTGCACAGGGGTATGCTGGGTTTTCGCAGGTTCCGCACTCTGATCGAGAGGATAAACCGATGCACGACTATTACGACCTGGGCACCTACAGCCGCTCCGTGACGACGAGCTCAGCCCAAACCCAACTCTGGTTCGACCGCGGCCTGATGTGGTGCTACGGCTACAACCACGACGAAGCCATCCGTTGTTTCCAGAAGGCCCTGGAGCACGACCGCAACTGTGCGATGGCCTACTGGGGCATCGCCTATGCCTCGGGACCCAACTACAACAAGCGCTGGGACGCCTTCATCGAACAAGAGCTCAAGGAGGCCGTGGCCCAGGCGCGACTGGCGACACAAATCGCCTTGGTGCACCTCGAAGGTACGACGCCAGTGGAGCAAGCCCTGATCCACGCGTTGCAGCAACGTTACCAGGCCGAGCAGACGAGCAGCGTAGATGAGCTCTTCACCTGGAACGATGCCTATGCGGCGTCCATGCGCGATGTGTACCAGCGATTTCCCGACGATCCAGATGTGGTGGCGCTGTTCGCCGAAGCGCTGATTGACCGCACGCCCTGGCAGTTATGGGACTTGAAAACCGGCCAGCCGGCGGCTGGCGCCGACACCCTGGAAACCGTGGCCGTGCTTGAGCGGGCCCTGCAACGCATGGAGCAACACGGCGAAGCGCCGCACGCCGGCGTACTGCACATGTACGTCCACACCCTGGAAATGTCGCCGTACCCGGAACGGGCCCTGCGCGCGGGCGATATCCTGCGCGACCTGGTACCGGATGCCGGACACCTGCGCCATATGCCGTCGCACATCGACGTGCTCTGCGGCGATTATCGCGGGGCCATGATCACCAATCAGCGGGCAATCGAGGCCGACAGTCTCTATCTGGCCAAGGAAGGGCCAATCAACTTCTACACCCTGTACCGCAGCCACAATTACCATTTCAAACTCTACTCGGCGATGTTCCTCGGCCAGTATCAGCCGGCCCTGGAAGCCGCCGAGCAACTGGCCGAAACCATCAAGGAAGACCTCCTGCGGGTGGAAACACCGCCCATGGCCGACTGGCTCGAAAGCTTCGTCTCGATGAAGGCCCACGTGCAGATCCGCTTCGGCAAATGGCAAGACATCCTCGCCACACCATTGCCCCAGGACCCGACGCTGTACTGCGTGACCACGGCCATGCTGCACTACGCCAAAGGCGTGGCCTTTGCGGCTTGCGGGCAAGTCGCCAACGCCGAAACCGAGCATCACCTGTTCCTTGAGGCCTGGGCCCGGGTGCCGGACACGCGCTACCTCTTCAACAACAAATGCAACGATATCCTGGCGGTGGCCGCGGGCATGCTGCGCGGCGAAATCGAGTACCGCAAAGGTAACTTCGACGAAGCTTTCGCTCACCTGCGCGAGGCGCAATCGCTGGACGATCACCTGCCTTACGACGAGCCCTGGGGCTGGATGCAACCGGTGCGCCACGCACTGGGCGCGCTGTTGCTGGAACAGGGCAGGGTGGAAGAAGCCCTGCACGCCTATCGTGCCGACCTGGGCCTGGACAACACCCTCAGTCGCGCGTCCTGGCACCTGGACAACGTGTGGAGCCTGCACGGCTACGTGGAATGCTTGAAGCGCCTGGGTCGCGATGGCGAAGCGGCCGCTGCGCAGGTTCGTCTCAACCTGGCCATGGCCCGGGCGGATGTGGACATTTCGGCATCGTGTTTTTGCCGCAACGGCAAGCTTTGCTGCCACTAGGTGCGAGTTTTGCCTCAAGCCTCGTTGATCTGGCTGACACTGGTGATCTGACCGTTCCAGACCATCTCGTAGTGAGCGGTCTGGATGATCGAAGAGACAGGCCTTGGCGTCATCAACGCCCAGCAATCACTGCCTGGCAGGCGCACCGAGCGATAACGCAGGCCCGGGTAGCCAGCTTTCCTGATTGCCCGGCCCAGTGCGTGGGAATGGCTGTAATCGTCAGGCGCATACACCGGGTCGTTGATCGGCAGGGCGGTGGCGTCTTTCATCCCCGTATCCATGAATGAACACGACAGTCCCCTGAACACAAACCGCTCATAGTTCAGGCCCGATACCTTCGACCAGTACAGGCCCTGGTGATACCGCACCTCGGCCAGTGCGGTTTCCATCGAATCCGCCAGGTACAACACCCCATAGCTGCCATCGCTGAACCGCGAGCCCGCCGGATTGATGTGAGTGAAAGGCGCGGTGGCGTACGAGCAGCCAGCAATCCCGAACGGGATTTCGCTCCGTGGGATCAACTCAAGCTCACCGACCTCATTCTTCAGTCGGGGATTGGTCAGCGCCTGAATCTCGAACAGCACCTCGAATTCATCCGCGCTCGCCACGTCGTCGAACAATGCAATCGGCGGAAACTTAGAGTTGACCAGCCGGTAAGCCTGCAATGCCTGCCCGGCAAACACCGCCAGCTCGCTCAACGTCACCATTGCGCGCCCCGCAGCATATCGATGCGCCGAAAGGTCTCGTACAGGGAAATCATGTCGCCCTGGGCCATGATCACCAGCGGCGAGCGCCCATTGAAAAACTCGTTGTCATTGGCCATCGAGACGAAGCCATAGACGTTGTCCGGATTGTCGAACACCAGGCGCAACGTGGCGTGAATGTTCAACACAAGACTGATGCGCTGCATCTGGTCCGCATCCAGCGCCACCGCCCAGTCAGGATCATGCTGGCGCGCGCGGGTGTAGGTGCTGCGGGAAATGCGCAGGATACGACAGGCCTGCTCGCTGCTGGCGTGCCACTTTTCCAGAATGCCCACCGCAGCGCGCAGGCCGGTGACGCATTGGTTTTTGCTGAAAGATTGGGGTTGGGAAGCGACGGCCATGTGCATTACCTGTCTTTGAGTCCTTGGAATCAAACATAAGTATATTGAGTCTACAGAACAAGCGGCTCTCGACCAGCGGCAGCCTGCAGGAAACAGCGATACGGCGAACCAGGCGCTGTGGTGTCTTTTCTGCACCGCGTCATCATTCTTCGCCGGCCCTGGCCCCTACGGCCCGATGACCACCCATCAGCCAGATCCCGCTTGCGGGGGGGACCACTAGACTTCACAGGGGGGATGAAGTCTACGCAACTCAACTCAGGAGACCTGTGATGAACAGTGCATCTTGGCTGGCGTTGGTAGTGGCGGCAGGGGCGATTTCGGGCTGCGCGAGCAGAAACGAAATTGTCGATGTCCCCCTCAATGCTACCCCGCAAAACGCAGAGCATATCGCTCGAGCCACCCTCAGCCCGGTGGGCGATCAAACCAGTATCTGGCTCACCGTCGGTGGAGTCCCCCACGATATGGCTGTTTCCAGCCGTCTCGACACTGCAATCTACGCAGGCTCGTGCCAGCAATTGGGTACGCAACCGGCGTACAGGACCCGTCAGGCCAATAGCGTCGACTACCCATCGCTGGCCCCGCGTACCCAACATTGGGCCCAGGCACCGGTGGCGCTGAGCGATTTGACCAAGGGTAGCTATGCCTTGCTGGTTCGCAGCAGTCCGGCAGACGGTAGCCGCCCACTTTTCTGCGGAAACATCAGCGCTGGCTAGGGGCGCATCAGGCAAGCCGTTCGGTACTGTGGCCTGCGCAAGTAGCGCAGGCCATGGCCTGGGTTCAGAAGATTGTGCCGTACCCGGCGGCCATCACGATGAGCGTGAGAAAACAGGCCAACTGAACGAAAAAGAAGCTAAACCGAACTGCCACGAACGCATTGGTTTGTTCATGGCAGACATGCACCAGCGACTGACACACCCGGGCAACCAGAATGAGTATCGACAAGTAGTTTACCGAAGGTCCTTCAACGCCAAGGGCGGAAATCAACCACACGATGACGCCAAACACAGGCAGGTTTTCCACGCAGTTGGCGTGTGCCCTTACCCCGCGCCGATACCAGTCCTCGCCCTCGAGCCGATCGCTTCGGAAAGAGGCAATCGGCGCATTCGAGAACAGTATCCTGGCCCAGCGATAGACCCCGACGGTGGCCATTAACAGCAGTAACGTCCAGGTCGCGAACCCAAGCAGCATCCACATCGGTATTGTCATGGCGGCCAGCCTCGATCAATGGCCCATGATGGGTGACAGTGCGGTGTTGATCCGCGACATCTGGGCTGGCGTTGTCATGCGCGTCAGCAGCCGGGCAAAGTGTGGATGCTGCACGCCCGAGATAATGTATTGCCAGCGGTAGGCGTCCAGCATGCAGGCGTTGATGCGTGCCGCTTCGTCGACACTGAATGATCGTGAAGCATGGCGCGTGAAGTACTCGGCATCGGCTGTCGATTGTGCCTGCAGGATGGCGTCGACGGCCGCCACCAGTGCTATCAGGTCGTTCACTGCCTGGTCGCATTCGGCGGGCGACAGTTTTGCGTGCTCGGCCTTCCACTCCAGTTCATCGAGCACGACGTGTCGGCTTTCATCCTTCCAGTGAAACTTGAAGACGTCCTTGAACAGCGGGCATAGCTCTTCGTGCGGGGCGATGCTTTGTGCGTAGTGGGATTGAACGAACAACTCGATATGACAGGTCAGCGCCAGCACCGACCAGGTGCTGGATGCCAGCACCACGCGCGCCACGTCGTTTGGATCGGCCACTTGACGATATCCCGCCGGCAGTTGCGAGCCAATCATTGTCTCGATGCGCCGGAACAGCTCCTGATGCTTGATCTCGTCATTGGAGAAGCGCACCAGCGCTTCGAGTGCGAGCTGATCGTCGAATACATGGGCGCGACCCTGATCGAGCATTTTGGCACTGATAAAGCGCTCGACCAGGCCAAAGAGGTACGCGTAGGTCCGGCCTTGAATCTGGCTGAGCAGGCGCGCCTCGTGCGCGTCAAGAAAGGTCAGGCGGTCGACCAGCGACAGTGAGTCGGGCAGGAATTTGCGCGAGAAGTCGAAATGCCGGTCCTGCAGCAGATCGCGATCGATCTGCCATTCGGCTTTCTTCGATGACCTGACCAGTTGCGCGTAACGGGCGGCGTTGCGCGAATCAGGGATGGGGAGGGTCGCGAAGGTGTTCATATCGATCTCCAATTTTCCAGGTCGAGCCACAATGGGGCGGAGCCAATGACCCTGGATAAAGCCTCTGGGGAGAGTGCTGATCGCTGGGTCCGCGTTGGTGCTAATCTAGGCCTCGCCGTCCGGGTGAAGAATGACCGCTGCGCCTGATTACTTGCTCCAGACTCCGTAAAGGAGGGGTGGCAAATGCTCGATGCGCTTTCCGATGTGTTGCGTGTGATCCGGCTGTCTGGGGGAGTGTTCCTCGAGGCAGAGTTCTCTGCGCCCTGGTGCATGAGCGGCAGAATCTCTGCCGACGATTGCAAACCGTTCGTGGCGGCGCCTCGACATATCATTGCCTCGCATTTTGTCGCGGCGGGGAACATGCACTTGCGCGTCGACGATGGCGCCCCCCTCGACGTGCGCGCAGGCGAATTGATCCTGCTACCTCGCAATGATGTTCATACGTTTGGCAGTGACCTGGGCTTTACACCCATGTCGGCGCGCGACGTCATTACGCCGCCGTCAGTCGGCGGCATTTCACGCATCAAGTGCGGCGGGGATGGGGAGACCACACAGCTGTTGTGCGGTTTCCTCGGCTCTGAAACCCCCTTCAGTCCGTTGCTTTCATCGCTGCCATCGGTACTCAAACTGGACATGCGCGCGACGGCTTCGGGGGCCTGGATTGAAAGCTCGTTCCGTTTCGCGGTGAGCGAGACAGCGGCAGGACGCGTCGGCTCAACGGCAGTCATTGCCAAACTGTCTGAATTGCTTTTCGTCGAAGCCGTCAGCCAGTACGTCGCGAGCCTCCCGGCAGAGCGGCGCGGGTGGTTGGCGGGTTTGCGCGATCCGCATATCGGGCGCGCACTGGCACTGCTCCATGCGCGTCCGACCGAGGGCTGGACCGCTGAAACCCTGGCGCTCGAGGTGGGCATGTCGCGCTCGGTATTCGCCCAGCGCTTCACCGCATTGGTCGGACAGCCACCGATGCAATACCTGACGCTCTGGCGCATGCACGTGGCGGCTCAACACTTGCGAGAAGGGCGGGGGAATGTGGCGCAAATCGGCTTTTCAGTCGGCTACGAATCCGAAGCGGCGTTCAGTCGCGCCTTCAAGCGCCAGTTCGGTACATCGCCCGGCACCTGGCGCAGGCAATCCGCTTGAGTCGGCATTGGGCCAGCAAAACCTTGCCGCACGCCTAGCCGCCTCCCTTCGTGATCAGGCATGATCAGGCTACATGAACCGGGACTCGCTGACCTATGCCCGTTGACCTGCAAGCGCTCTACCCCAAACTGATCCATCTGATGCTGGACACGGTCTTCGTGGTCGACAGGGATAACCAGATCGTATTTGTCAGTGATGCCTGTCAGGCGCTGCTCGGTTACCGTGCGGACGAGTTGACCGGCACCCCGATCACCGACTACATGCATCCTGACGACTTGGCGAAAACGCGAGCCTCCATTGTCCGGGTCATGAATGGCCAGCCGCACTTCGATTTCCGCAACCGTTATATCCGCAAGGATGGCGGTATCGTGCACATCCTGTGGGCCGCCTTCTGGTCCGAGGAGGTGGGGGCGCGGATCGGTGTGGCGCGCAACGTCACCGCCCTCTGGCAGGCGGAGGAGGAATTGCGCTTCCTCGCCCATCATGACCCGCTGACGGGGCTGGCCAACCGGGCGCTGTTCAATGATCGGCTGGATGCGGCCCTGCGCGCGGCACGGTGCCACGACAGCAGCCTGGCCTTGCTGTTTCTCGATATCAACGACTTCAAGGGCATCAACGATGTCCATGGCCATGCAGCGGGCGATCAGGTACTCCGCATGATTGCCCGTCGGCTGCAAGGCTGCGTGCGCGAGACGGACACGGTGGCCCGGATGGGCGGTGATGAATTCACGGTACTGTTGACCGATATCCAGTCCCAGGGCGATGTGTGCGAGAAAGTGGCGCAGATTCTCGCGGTCATGGCCGAGCCACCGGATGCCGACTCTTCCGTACTCACAATGCCGTCCTGCAGTATCGGTATCGCCTGTTATCCCGCGGACGGAGAGGATGCCGATACGCTGCTCAGCCATGCGGACGACGATATGTACCGCATAAAAAGGCAACGTTCCGCGGCCGGATGACGAACCTGGAACACAGCTTCGACGGGTGAACTAGCGCCGTGCCGACAGTTGTTGCGGCGCCAGGAATGCATCGTGGAAATAGTTACGAAACGCTTGCATGGCCGGGCTGAAATCGCGCTCGCGATGCCAGGCCAGGCCTACGCTCATGGGGGTTACCTTGTCAGTGACGGTCAGGGTTTCGATGCGTTTGCCCTCCAGCGACCAGGGACGGTGCACCAGGTCCGAGAGGATCGCCACGCCGCTGCCATTGGCGACCATGCTGCGCACCGCTTCGACTGAACTGGTGCGTATCCGTACGTTTGGCTGCTGGTGCGCGTGTTCCCAGTAACGCTTGGCGCTCTGTTCGGCTTCGTCGACGGTCAACAGGATAAAGGGCTCTTGCGCAACGTCAGCCAGGCTGACGGCGGAGCGTTCGAGCAGGGGGTGATGGCTGGGCAGCCATAACCGGCGTTCGGAGTTGAAGAGGGTTTCCGAAACGATGTCCGGGTGAGTGAGGTTCGCGGTCAGCACCACCGCCATGTCGAATTTTCCTTCCAGCAGGCCTTGCTCGATGGCCGTGCGCTCTTGTTCGTGGACCTCGATGGCTACGTCCGGGTGCCAGTGTTCAAGCCGTTGCAGGTGGTGCGGCAGAAAGTAGCCGATCACCGTGTAGCTCGCGGCCAAACGTAACAGGCCACTGGCGCGGACGTCCGGCAGCGGGCTATTCAGCGCGTCGTCGACGCTGCGCAAAATCACATAGGCACGGTTGAGAAAATGCCGCCCGGCATCGGTCAGGCTCATGCCCTGGGCCGAGCGCTGGAACAACAGCGTGCCGAGCATGGCTTCCAGCTCCTTGATCGCGGTGGTCACCGCGGACTGGGAAATGTTCAGGTGAATGGCCGCTTGGGAAATTTGCCCGATCTCCGCGGTGGCGACGAAATAGCGGACCTGGCGCAGGGTCAGTGACATGGGCGCTCCATTGTCTGTTTTTCAGGGTTATCTGTTTTTCAGAAGATGGCCCCTCTGATAATAGATCTTCCCAAGGGGTTGGCGGGAATTTAACGTGGCCTGCATGAAGTCACAAGCGTCAGGAGCAAGCGTCATGCAGGCAGTAGATTTCAATTCGGACATGGGCGAAGGCTTTGGCCCATGGACCATCGGCGATGGCGTTGACAATGAGCTGATGGGCTTCATCAGCACCGCCAACATCGCCACCGGTTTCCACGCCGGCGACCCAAGCACCATGCGCCGCACCGTCGAACGGGCGAAGCAGCTGGGCGTGGCCATCGGCGCGCATCCGGGGTTCCGCGACCTGGTCGGCTTCGGCCGCCGGCACATCAATGCACCGGCCCAGGAACTGGTCGACGACATGCTTTACCAGTTGGGTGCGCTGCGTGAACTCGCCCGGGTTCAGGGCGTGGCGCTGCAACACATCAAACCTCACGGCGCCCTGTACATGCACCTGGCCCGCGACGAGCAAGCTGCGCGTTTGCTGGTGGAAAATCTCCAGCGCCTGGAGCCGGAGTTGCTGCTGTATTGCATGCCCAACTCAGTGATCTGGCACGTCGCCCGGGAACTCGGCCAACCGGTGATCCGCGAGTTCTACGCCGACCGCGAGTACGACCTCAGCGGCTCCATCGTCTTTACCCGCAACGTACGTGTCTACGACCCGACCCAAGTGGCGGCGCGGGTGCTGCGTGCCTGCCAGGAAGGTGTGGTGCGCACCGTCGAAGGCGAAGACCTGGCCATCGAATTCGATTCCATCTGTTTGCACAGCGATACACCGGGTGCCCTGGCGTTGGTCGAGGCCACACGCAAGGCGCTGGATGACGCGGGGATCAAGGTTCGCGCACCGCGCTGAGTCCTGGAGCACAACGAAACACCAGGCACAGAGACGCCAGGGTTCAAACACCGATCCATTTTTATGCCTGCCTTTCTACAACTATTCCAAGAGGAACAGACATGGCCGAACAAACCGTTATTACCCCGTTGCCGGGCACCTTCTACCGTAAAGCCACACCGGACTCGCCGAACTACGTCGAGCCGGGCGCAGAGGTCAGCGCCGACACCGTGATTGGCCTGATCGAGGTCATGAAGCAGTTTTCCGAACTGACCGCCGGGACGGCCGGTCGCCTCAGTGCCTTCCTGGTCGAAGACGGTGATCCGGTGGAACCGGGTCAGGTCATCGCAACGCTCGATGGCCATTGAGGGTAGGGGGCGATCATGACTCAAGGTATTCGTAAATTACTCATCGCCAACCGTGGCGAAATCGCTGTGCGGATTATCCGCGCCGCCAAAGCGCTGGGGATTCCCACCGTTGCCGCCTGCAGCGAAGCGGACGTCGACTCCCAGGCAGCGCGCATGGCCGACGAGGTCCATATCCTTGGCCCCGCCCGCGCTGACAAGAGTTACCTGAACGTCGAGGCATTGCTCGGCGCCCTGAAAGCCACCGGTGCGAATGCGGTACACCCGGGTTACGGTTTTCTCTCGGAGAACGCCGATTTTGCGCAAGCGGTTGTCGCCGCCGGCGCGATCTTCGTCGGGCCCGGCGCCGAGACGATCCGGCGCATGGGCGACAAGGCCGAAGCCCGGCGCACCGCGCAAGCGGCTGGCGTGCCGGTGGTGCCCGGTTCCCCCGGTGAGCTGTTCGACGTCGAGTCGGCGCTCAAGGCTGCCGAATCCGTAGGCTTCCCGTTGCTGATCAAGGCTTCGGCCGGTGGTGGCGGACGTGGTATTCGCCTGGCGGAAAACGCCCAGCAACTGAGCGAAGAGTTTCCCCGTTCCCAGCGCGAAGCCCAGGCCGCATTCGGTAACGGTGCGGTGTATCTGGAACGGTTTATCGGCAAGGCCCGGCACATCGAAGTGCAGGTGTTGGGCGATGGCCAGCACGCGGTGCACCTGTTCGAGCGCGAGTGCTCGCTGCAACGTCGGCGGCAGAAGATCTTCGAAGAGGCACCGTCGCCGGTCCTCAACCCACAACAGCGCGAGACGCTTTGCGCCAGTGCCGTGCGCCTGACCGAGGCCCTTGGCTACAAGGGCGCCGGCACCCTGGAGTACCTGTACGACGACGCCACCGGCGAGTTTTTCTTTATCGAGATGAACACGCGGATCCAGGTGGAACACCCGGTCAGCGAACTCATTACCGGTATCGATCTGGTCCAGGCCATGCTGCGCATTGCCGGTGGCGAGCCGCTGGGCTTCAAGCAAAGCGACATTCAGCTCAATGGCGCCGCCTTGCAAATGCGCCTGAATGCCGAAGACCCGGCGCGGGATTTCTTCCCCAGCCCAGGCCTGGTCGAATCACTGATCTGGCCGCAAGGGGAGGGTGTGCGGGTCGACAGCCATCTCTACCAAGGCTACCGCGTGCCACCGTACTATGATTCGCTGTTGGCCAAGCTGATTGTGCATGGCCGCGACCGCAACGAAGCGTTGGCCCGTGCGCGAGTCGCCGTCGCGCAGACCACGCTCACCGGCATGGCCAGCACCTTGTCGCTGCACGGTGAGCTCCTGGAACAACCGTGGCTGCACAGCGCCGACTTCCACACTGGCACCCTGGAAACCTGGCTGGCCGAGCGCCGCAGCGGAGGTGAAGCATGAGTACCGCAATCCGCTACAGCTTTGGCGCCGACGAGCATTTGTTCGCCGAAGTCAGCGACAGCATGTCCCTTGAAGCGTTTTTCAAGGGCATGGCCGTGACCCGCGCCGTGGAGCGACTGGCGCTGGATGGCGTGCTCGATGTGTGCCTGGCCAATGCCTCGTTCCAGATCCGTTTCGACCCCGACCGTATCGCGCCTCACACCTTGCTCGAAGCGGTAAAGGGCGCAGAAGCCGAGGCCGTGGCCGAGCGCACGTTGCAGACCCGGATCATCGAGATTCCGGTGCTCTATAACGATCCCTGGACCCATGAAACCTTGATGCGTTTTCGTGACCGCCACCAGGACCCGAGTGCGACAGACCTGGAATACGCTGCGCGGATCAACGGCCTGGCGGACGTCGAGGCGTTCATCGCCGCGCACAGTGGCGCGCCATGGTTTGTCTCGATGGTCGGTTTCGTCGCGGGGTTGCCGTTCATGTTCCAGATGGTCGAGCGCGAGCGTCAGTTGCAGGTGCCCAAGTACCTGCGGCCGCGCACCGATACACCCAAATTGACCCTGGGTCATGGCGGATGCTTCGGCTGCATCTACTCCGTGCGCGGCGCCGGTGGTTATCAGATGTTCGGCGTCACGCCGGCACCGATCTACGACCCGCAGCAGAACCTGGCCTACCTCAAGGAACACATGGTGTTCTTCCGCCCGGGCGACATCGTGCAATTCAAGCCGATGGACCGGGAGGCCTATGACGTTGCCGTGGCCGAAGTGGAAGCCGGACGTTTCGATCTGCGGATTCGTCCGGTGGAGTTTTCCCTGGATGCTTTCCTGGCTGACCCCGTCGGCTATCCCAAGTCGCTGCAGGAGGTGCTGGCATGATCAAGGTACTCAAACCCGGTCTGGCGACCTCGGTACAGGACCTGGGCCGCGAAGGCTACTACCACCTCGGCATTCCGCCTTCCGGGGCGCTCGACCAATACGCGTTGAGCGCAGCCAACCAGTTGGTCGGCAATCCGCCGGGTGCGGCGGCGCTTGAATGCACGTTGCTCGGTCCGGAACTGGAATTTGCGCAAGACGCGTTGGTGGCCGTGTGCGGTGCGCACATGACGCCAAAGGTCGATGGTGTGGACATGCATCTCGACACCGCCTTCACGGTCAAGGCCGGGCAAGTGCTGCGCTTCGATTTTCCCAAGGCCGGCGCACGGGCTTATCTGGCAGTGGCTGGCGGTATCGATGTGCCGGTGGTCCTCGGCAGTCGTTCCACCTACGCGCTGGGCGCCCTCGGTGGCTTCCAGGGCCGTCGCCTGATTGCCGGAGATGAATTGCCGATGGGTGTTGCCAGCGGCAAGGGCCGCGCCGGGGCCAGTCTGCCCATGGCGTTGCGTCAATCCCTGGGTGGCGAAATCACCCTGCGCGTGGTGCCGGGGCTGTACTACGACCGGTTGACCCCAGCGGCGGCGGACAGCTTTTTCGCCGAGGCCTGGACCGTCGGCTCGGAAGCGGACCGTATCGGCTATCGCTTCAAGGGCGGCAGCCCGCTGAGCTTTCAGCCGCGCGAGCAACCCTTCGGTGCCGGCTCCGATCCGTCGAACATCGTCGACAGTTGCTACCCGATCGGCTCGATCCAGGTCCCCGCGGGGCTCGAACCCATCGTGTTGCACCGTGATGCGGTGTCCGGTGGTGGCTACGCGATGATCGGTACGGTGATCAGCGCCGACCTCGACCTGATCGGCCAGATGCAACCCAACCAGAAAGCCCGTTTCGTGGCGGTGACCCTCGAAGAAGCGCTGGAAGCGCGACGTTCCTATAAGAAAAAACTCAGCTGCCTGAGCAAGCTGTTCCCTTCCTGACGCTGCCCGCCGCACTGCGCGGGTAAAGCCAAACGGCAAGCCAACGCCGCACTACGGTGCGGTGGCGGCTGCCCGCGCTTCAACCTTCGACTGGTTCTGGAGTTCACGCATATGGCTGCTTTATCGCAATCGAGTCAAACCGGGCAGGACCCGGCCAATCACCCCGTTCCAGCGCAAGCGCGCATGGGCCGCTTATCACTGACCATGGCCTGGTGGGCGGTGTGCAGTGCGATGTTCTACATCGTGGTGGGCGCTTCCCTGGCGCTGTCTTATGGCGCGCGCAATGCGCTGATCGGCATGGTCCTGTCGGTGATCAGTTACGGATTGGTCAACAGTGTGCTCAGTCGCTTCGCGATTCGCAGCGGCTTGTCGGTGGCACTGTTTTCGCGGCTGTTGTTCGGCAGCACCGGAGCATGCCTGGCCACCCTGATCTTCTTTTCCACGGCGATCTATTACGCGGTGTTCGAAGGTTCGGTGATCGCCGTGGCGCTCAATCACCTGTACCCGGAACTGGTCTATCCACTGGCCGCGTTGCTGGTGGTGCTGTACAGCGTGCCGATGATATTGGGCAGCGTGCAGCATTGGCTGGACAAGCTCAATGGCGTGCTGCTGCCAGTCTACCTCGGAGGATTGCTGGTGGCGGTGGGGCTGTCGATCAGCCGGTATGGCTACCAACCGCAATGGCTGGATTTCGGCCCGGCAACCCCCAGCGCCTTCGGCTGGTGGGACTGCTTTGTCGCCTACATGGGGGTTTGGGTGCTGATGCTGTTCACCTTCGACTACGCCCGGTTTGGCAAGGAAGAAGACGCCGGGTATCACGGTCGCTGGAACTTCGGCATGCCGTTCTACGCGGTGACGTTTTTGCTCAACGGCGCAGCGGGCATCTATCTGGTCAGCAGGATTCCCCATGAAGGCGCGTTGAACGAAGTGTCGGTGGTCATGGCGATCCTGCAGTTGATGGGCTTGTGGGGGTTGTTGTTTGTCTGGGCCACGCAAACCCGGATCAATACCGCCAATTACTACCTGGCGACGCTCAACATGCAGGCATTCTTTGCCCGTTTCGGAGTGCGTGGTGCGTACTGGGCGTGGGCCCTGGCGGTGGGGGTGATCGTGTACGGCTTGATGCTCGCCGATGTGTTTGCCTATTTGCTCAAGGCGTTGGCCTACCAGGGCATTTTTGTGGTGGCCTGGGTCGGCGTGGCGTTGGCGCAGATTCTTTATGGGCGCAGTGACGTGGCGGCGCTGGAACGCGTGGCTGCATTCAACCCGGTGGGCCTGACAGCGTGGTTTGGCGCCACGGCAGCGGGCCTTGCCCTGATGTATGGCGGTGGTGGCCTGGGCAGCTTTTCAGCGCCCTCGACCGTGATCCTGGCGTTCGCGTTGCAGGCTGGCTTGTCACGTCGAAGCCGGTTGCGCCTGCAGGTGGCGCAGTAAAGGAGTAGTCGTATATCTCGCTACGGGTGCCTTGTCCTTACGGCACCCGCGGCAGCAGCTACCGGGTCACGACAGGCGTGATTCGCCTGTCGTACGGCTCAAGTACCCGGCAACAACGCCGATGCGCGAGAATACCAGCCAGGCAAACAGCAGCACACTCACGCCAATCAGGATCGATGCGACGCCAATCAGTGGCTCGATCGACGCGAAGCCCTTCAGCCGCAGGGTCAGCGCGCCGAGCATCACCGGCACACCCAGGTTGTACGTCCAGAACTGCACGGCAGCCGCGCGACCTTCGGTCATGCTCGGGTGCAATGCGCCGATGACGCCGAACAGTGCCATCGATACCCATCCCAACAGATTGATGTGGGCATGTACGGCGAAGAGTGAATGGTCGCCAGAGGCACCCATCGTCACCCCCAGCATCACGCCAATGGCAAAGTAGAGGGCAGCAAGTCGAAACCAGGTCCGCGAACGGGGAGTGTGATTCATGGCATTCACCTCAAGCGCCCTGAGGCGCGCTCAGTTGCTGGAAAATCCCTGAAATCGTGATGCCCGCAGATGCCGTGCACAGGGGCGGTGGCAGATCCGCTGCCGTACGTCTATTATGAGACTTATGTCTCATTACAAGACAAGGTATCATTTATTCCATGTCCAATCCCAAGTCAAGCCCGTCGATCGGTGAGGGTGATGCACAAGGTCGCGTCAACCAGAAACTGCGCACCCGCAAGGCGCTGATCGAGGCCGCCATCGCCTTGCGCGACGAAGGTCATCAGCCCACGGTGGCGCAAGCGGCTGAGCGCGCCAGGGTGTCGCGCGCCACGGCCTATCGCTATTTTCCCACGGTCGAGGCGTTGCTCAGCGAGACAGCGGCCGATCGTGACATGCCGCCGCTGGAACGCATCTGGCAGCCGGGGGACGATCCGGTCAAGGGTATGGGCCTGGCGGCGAACACGTTGAACAAACTGCTGATCGACGACGAGATCGGCCTGCACGTGATGGAGCGCTCGTTCATGACCGTATGGCTCGAAAGCGAGTCCCACGAGCCCCTGCGACCGGGCCGCCGCCTGAGCTACATCGAGCCGATTGTCGACTCGATGAAAGACGTACTGTCACCCAAGGCGCGCAAGCGCCTGAAGCAGGCGCTGTCGATCGTCATGGGCACAGAGGCATTGATTGCCGTGCGCGATATCGGTGGCGCGAGCGTCGAAGAATCACTCGCCACCACCGCCTGGGCGGCGCGGGCGCTGGTTCGCCAGGCACTGGATGAGGATGAAAAAAACCGTCGAAAGCGAGGCTGATCTGCGAGATGGTAAGTGCGCGTACACCTGATCGTTCCCACGCTCTGCGTGGGAATGCCGCCAGGGACGCTCCGCGTTCCGCTAGCAACGCAGGGCTGGAGTCCGCGCTAAGCGAAACGGCCGGCTAGCCTGATTCTGGATCTGTTTGCGTACACCTGATCGTTCCCACGCTCTGCGTGGGAATGCCGCCAGGGACGCTCCGCGTTCCGATAGCAACGCAAGGCTGGGGTTCGCGCAGTGGTGACGCAGAGCGTCACGGGTTCGAGTCAGTCCGCCTTCTCTTCATCGGCCGGCACTTCAGTCCAGCTGTCATCCGGATCAAAGCGCTTCATCGCCTGCGCCAGCTTTTCGCTACCAGGCCCCAGGTCTTTTTCGAAGACCTGTCCCTCATGGCTGATCATGAAGCTCATCACCCCGGTTTCACCGTATTTCGCCGGCCAGGCGATCAGTGCAAAGCCCCGGCTCATCTTGTCCCCGATGAGGTAGCTGTAGGCCCCGCCCGGTGCGGAAGGCCCCTGGCCCAGCAGGATGCGGAAGCGGTAGCCATGCCAGGGTTGGCCGGCTATGGTTTTGCCGAACTCGGGCCCCAACGGGCTGATCTGTCCGCTATCGTCGTCCGCCCAATAGAGTCCGTCGTGCTTGCCGGCGGTACTGAAGATTTTCTGCGCGTATTCGAGGGCGCCGTCACCGTCGCGATCCACCGAGGCGTAGTCCATCTGGGCATCGTGATAGGCCAGCGCCGATTGCACCGCGGCCAGCTCGTTGCGGCCAATTTGCCGGGTACGAAGCTCCGCACTGCCGGCCTTGATGTCGAAACGCCAACCCTTCGCGCCTTTTACGATGGGGATAGGCAGTGTCCAGTGCTCACTGCCCACCGACAGGATCGCCTTGTTGTCGCCGGTTTTTTCAATCTGGTGTTGCTCGTGGTATTGCTTCAAAAACGCCTCCACGTCTTCGCGCTCGGCACCGTCGCGAGGGATGAAACTGCGCCAGTCTTCACCCAGCAACTCGGCCAGGCGTTTCTGATCGGCGTTTTTCGTACCCAATGCTTCGACGAATGCTTCAGCGGCCTTTTCCGGCGTTGCAAATTCCTGCTGCGCCGTCGCCATGCACGACCAGGCCATGGCGACTGTGAGCGCCAGGGCATGCATAAGCATACTCTTGCGTGCTTTTACTCGAGGATGGTTATTCAACGGCGGCCCCCCCTTGAACGCGCTGCGCCGGATGGCCGACTGATCTGATGACCGGCTGCCCTCGAGGCGTTGGGGCGCTGGAAGGAAGCCTGGCTGGCCCGGCCACGATTGGCTTGCAGGTTGGCCTGGGACGGCGAACGCGCACCGGCGAAGGCATTGTTGCGGGCACTGCCTCTATTGACGGCCGGCGAGGCCTGGCGGTTTTGCGCCGCCTGGCGCGTCTGTGCACGTTGATTCGTCTGGTTGGCCTGATTCCTCGGTTGCTGAACTCTCGATTGCTGATTCTCCCGAGTATTTCTGGCGGCATTTTGGCTCCGGTCAGCAGCCCTCGGCCTATCGGCCGCTTTCGGCCTGTCTGCTTCGGCTTGCATCCGATTGCCGGCCGAGGCCCTGGACTGGGCTTCGCGCGCCCGATCACGGGCCTCAAGGTTGCTGGTGGCAGGTCGTTCGATACCGTGCCGGTCCATCGAGCTACGGGCATTTTCACGCGCCTGGGCGCGCTGGGCATTGTCCCCTCGATAGGCCTGGCGCTGACTGGCACCTCCCAGTTGCCGGCCGTACTGTTCGCGGCTCCTGTTGTCCCGATAGGGCACGCCATTGCGATGCGCGGCGTTATGCTGCCACTTGTTCTGATTGTTGGTGATGCGGTTGTTGGCATTGATGTTGTTGTAGCGATTGACGTCGATGTCGACGTCGTTATTACCCCAGTCACATTCACCCCACAGCGCACCGACGATGGCCACACCGGTGCCAAACGCCAGCCCGGCCATCAGCGCCTGACCGGGGTAATAAGCGGGCGGCGGCGGATAGTAGGCAGGTGGCGATGCGGGATAGGCCCAGGTGCCGTAGGTGGTTGTCGGGTTGTAGGTGGGGACGTACACCACCTGCGGATCGGCCGGCTGAATGATGATGGTGGAGCTGCTGCTGGCGGGGGCCTGGGCCGGAGCCTGCGTTGTGGTCGTGGCGGTCGATGCGGGGGCGGGTGGCGCAGCGTTCTGGATCGTTACGTTCTGATATTGGTTGCTCTGCAGGTTACCGGCTGCCTGGGCCTGGCGACGCAAGCGTTGTACGCCATTCATGAGGTCGTCGGGCTGCGCCAGGAAGGCGTCACCCAGGCGTTGGACCCAGACCGGATCCTGCCCCAGTGTTGCCAAGACCTGCGGGAAGGCAACCAGCGCCTGCACACTCGGGTCCCAGGGCTGGTTCGCCACTTGCTTGACCGCGTCATCGCCCTTGGCGTCCGGGTGAGCCTTCGACCAGGTGACTGCCTCGGCGACTTCCCCGGGGTAGGTGGACGCCATCAGCACCTGTGCCAGCAGCGGGTCCGGGTAGAGCGCGATGGGGGCGAGCATTTGATCCAGCTGTTCCTGGGTAAACACCGGGTCTTTGGCGGGTATCGTGGTCGCTGCCGTATTGGCAGGGCTGGCTGTCGGGGTGGGGGCTGTATCCGCCGCCTGCGCCACGAGGGGCGGGCTGCTCAGAAAAAACATCGCTGACAACACGTAGAAAAATGGGGTACGCATCACAGCTCCCTGTGGTCAGGCAGATTTGAAATGAGTGGATCAATGCCAGGTAAATGCAAACCGACTGTGCAAACCCGGACCTCAACTTCGACGCCGTCCATTGATAGTAGCAAACATAAAAATTCTGCCCGAAATACCTTCGGTTCCCGGACCAATAGCAGTCGATGGATGCCGCTCAGTGCAGTGAACACGAAAAAGCCCGGCTGATCAGGCCGGGCTTTTTGCGGGTGCGGTGCAGCGATGGGGTCAGGCGACGGTGTTGCCTTGCAGGCGGTCGGAGCCATCGGCGGCGACGGTGTTGCCTTGCAGGCGGTCGGAGCCATCGGCGGCGACGGTGTTGCCTTGCAGGCGGTCGGAGCCATCGGCGGCGACGGTGTTGCCTTGCAGGCGGTCGGAACCATCGGCGGCGACGGTGTTGCCTTGCAGGCGGTCGGAACCATCGGCGGCGACGGTGTTGCCTTGCAGGCGATCCGAACCATCGGCTGCGACGCGATTCTCGATCAAGCGATCCGAACCACCCTCGGCCACCCGGCTTTCAATCAGACGATCCGAGCCACCTTCAGCCACCACAGGCTGAACAGAGGTAGCGGCAAAAGCGTTAACTGCGAAAACCGAGAAAGCGATGCTGAGGAGGGTTTGGCGTTTCATGATCGTGTGCTCCGGGGTGTTGTTGGTTGGTATGGAGCTGATGTTACGCCGTGGATTTTTTTAGAGAACTTCATTGAAGTGATGGTGAACATCGATGTGATTGATAGGGGCCGCTCGCGACCCCTTGTTAGCGTGATGATGCGGCACCGGGCATTGATTACATTGCGTATCAACTGTAATGCCCAATCACATCGTTATCATCAACGCCAATCGCCCATAGAGTCAGCCTGACGATTTGTTTATGGCGTAGTCAAGGTGACTCTCATGGTTCAACGCATTATGAAAACAACTGCCCTGGCAGCACTTCTTGTTGCAAGCGCAATCATGCCGTCCACTCAGGCACAACCCTTGCCACTCGATAAAACCGCTTCCTTGCATAATGAGGACGTGGAATGGCGCAGCTTCCCCGCCTTCCCCAAAGAGGTAAAACTGGCTGTTATCGCCGGCGACCCGAGCAAGCCAGCACCCTACGTGGTACGAGTCAAAGTGCCCAACGGCACCCAATTAATGCCCCATACTCATCCTGAAGATCGTATCTACACCGTCATGTCCGGTGTTTTCTATATTGGCTTCGGAACGGTTTTCGATCCGGACAAGCTGGTTGCCTACGGGCCGGGCAGCGTCGTGATACTCCCGGCCAATACGCCGCACTTCCATTGGGCAAAATCAGGTGAGTACATCTCGCAGGTCTACGGGACGGGTCCGTTGGGGCTTGAGTATGTGGATAGCCATGACGATCCTCGCTAATCCTGTAGGAGCCGGCTTGCTGGCGATCGCGGACGTGCAGTCGACACTAATGTCGCCTGATGAACTGCGATCGCCAGCAAGCCGGCTCCTACAGCGCATATCCAGGTTGCAAGGGGTTGGACATGCAAAGCACCGGGGTCAGGTCTCGGACAATTGCGCCGACCAGTGCTTCATCTCCTCGGCAATAAAATGTTTAACCAGATCGCTATACATTTTTTCGATTGCGTCCGGGCTCAGGCCCTCGGCCTCGGCCCATTCTCGACGTGTTGCCAGCATGGTAGTGAAGCGCTCCTGAGCACGCACCGAGGCCGCAGAGGTCTTGAATTTCGAAGCCGCAAGCACGTACTGGAATCGCCTGCCTAACAACTTGATAACGGCCTGGTCGAGGGCATCGATCTCACGTCTGATGTCCTCCATTCCTTTGCATTGCGCGGGTTGCAACTGGCTGAAAACTTCCATGTAGGTAACTCCGTTATTTTTCAGTCCATCGTCGAAGCGCCGCCGAAGCATGCTTCGCATTAAATCTCACATTAGCACTCGTTGCATGATTCCAATTTCATTGGGTTCGAGGCAATTGCATGGCACCGGCTTTCTTGATTGCCTTCAACTTTGTGCCCATTGTTGTCCCGAGCGGCGTACCGACGAAAGACCGTACGCCGTGGGGTGCCAAGTTTACAGCGGTATCGTTAACGACCGTCGCGAGCATGCTCGCTCCTACATGCTAATGCCGGATCCTCCCAATTCTTTCGGCACATCCTTGAACTTCGGCAATCCATCTTCAATACGCAACACCGACTCCTGATAATGCACATGAACCCCTGGCGTGTACTCAAGATCCGGGATGAGCGCAGCATACACATCGATGAGTCCCATCCCCGGGTGCTCGGTGAAGAGATGTCCGCCGCACGTCTTGCACCACTTGCGGTAACTCTGTGGTGTCTTGTTGTAGGTGCCGATGTTGTCGGCGCCCCGAGTCACTTGCACCGCCTCCGGTTTCCACAGGGTGAAGGCATTGACCGGCCCCGCCGACCAGTGCCGGCACGACTCGCAATGGCAATAGCCCATCGCGGCCGGCTCACCGCTGACGGTGAACTCGACCGCACCGCAAAAACAACTGCCTTTGTAAGACTGTTCAATGTTCATGGCATGACTCCTTGATCAATGGTCAGGCGATAGCTCGCACAAACGTTACCTGTCTTCACCCGTCGATGTAGCGCACCGCTGTCGCCGGCGTGCGTCGCACCTGCAGGTCGAAAATGTCCGGGCGTGCATAGTGCCCGGTGACGTCGAGCGCCCGCCGTGCAGGGGCCACGAGTGAGACGTCGATGTCCGCATACAGAATGCCCGCCTCTCGGTGCAATGGGCCGGCCACGATCCGGCCTTGGGGATTGACCACCACCGAGTCGCCGTCGTTGATCCATTCGTCTGGATCGGCAAACAGTTGCGCACGGGACGGGAAGTCGTCAGGGACGTCGCTGCCGCGCAGCGCGGTGCCACTGCCAAGCACCCAGCAGCGGCCTTCGAGGGCAATGTGACGCATCGTACTGATCCAGCCCTCGCCAGTGTCGTAAGTGGGCGCGACATAGATTTCCACCCCTTGGGCATATAGCGCGTAGCGCGCCAGCGGCATGTAGTTTTCCCAGCAGATGAGCGCTCCCACGCGGCCGACCGGTGTATCCACCGCGCGCAACCCGGACGCATCACCAAAGCCATGCACCATGCGCTCGGGATTGGTGGGCATCAGTTTGCGGTGTCGGTTGAGCACGGCGCCGTTCACGCCGATAACGACTACGCTGTTATAGAGCGTGCCCCCTCCATTGCGCCGGTCGCATTCATTGATGCCGCACACGATCGTCACCGCGTGAACCCTGGCGGCCTCGCACAATTGGCACAGGTCACCGTTCACAATATCAACGGCATTGGCCAGCAACCGCGTATGCAACTGGCCGATGACAGCGCCGTCCTTTCCCGCCGCCAGCCGCCAGATCCACGACGGGTAACCTGGAATGAACGATTCGGGCAGAACAATCAGCGAAGCTCCCGCCGTCGCGGCCTCAGAGACCGATTGCACGGCCCGGGCGATCGTCGCGCTGCGATCGAGCAGCACGGGCGGGCGCTGAATAATGGCGATCTTGGTCATGATGTTCTCCTGGGGCGGTTGGCTGTCGGAGACTTGAGCGTGCGCGTGGCGAAGTCGCGGGGCTAGTTCAATATCTGAAGCGTTGCAGCGATGGGAGTGCAGGCAATGAACGAAAGCTATGGTCAGTTCTGCACGGTCGCGCGCGGTGCCGAGGCGCTGTGCGAGCGCTGGACACCCTTGGTCGTGCGCGAACTGTTGTGCGGCAGCAAACGCTTCAATGAACTGCACCGCGGCGTCCCCCGGATGTCCACCGGCTTGCTGGCACAGCGGCTGCGCCATCTGGAAGAAATCGGCGTGGTGCATCGCACCGCGGTTGGCAAAGTCTGGGAGTACAGCCTGACCGAGGCGGGCGAGGAATTGCGCCCCATCATCATGGCGCTGGGGCATTGGGGCGCGCGCTGGATCGGCAGTCGCCTGCGCGATGATCAACTCGACGCGGGCCTGCTCATGTGGGACGTGCGCCGGTTCGTGCGTCTCGAGACGTTTCCGTCCCGACCGGTGGTCATCCAGTTCAAATTTCGCGACGCGCGGTCCGGCGAGCAAGCGTGGTGGCTGGTGGTCGAGGAGGGTGTGGCAGACTTGTGCCGCGACGACCCCGGGCGTGAATTGACCCTCGTCGTCGATTCCAGTGTGCGTGCCTTGACCGAGGTATGGGCGGGCGACCGCACACCGCGGGAGGTGCTTGAGTCGCGAGAGCTGCGTGTGGATGGCGCAGCGCAGGATGCGCAAAACCTGTGGCGCTGGTTGGGTACGAGCGCGTTTGCCGGTACCCGGAGCGCGGCGCGTTAGCCGTTCAAGCAAAACGAGCGGCTACAGCCCACTGAACATCCCGATAATCACGGCATTGACCAGGTCAATGAAGAATCCGCACACCAGCGGCACGATCAGAAAGGCCTGGTGAGCCGCACCGTACTTCTGGGTCACGGTCGTCATATTGACGATGGCTGTCGCGGTGGAACCCAGCGCAATACCACCGAAGCCTGAAGCGATCACGCTGGCTTCGTAATTGCGGCCCATGAAGCGAAAGACCAGAAAATACGTATAGAGCACGGTCAACAGGATCTGCAGGGTCAATGCGCAAGCAATAAACAACAGCGCGCCGCTGAGCTGCCACAACTGCAAGCCCATCAGCGCCATGGTCAGGAACATACCCAGGCAGACATCGGAAATCAGCGACAGGCCCTGGCTGGCGCCGCTCCAGGATTTCAGGCGCTGCTCGCCGATCAGCCCCCGCACGAGGTGGTGAATGACGATACCGGCGAAAAGACAACTGACGAACTTGGGCAGGGTGATCCCGCTATCGACCAGCAGCAGGTTGAGCCCATAACCGAGCATCAAGGTCAAATTGAGCCACATCCACGCCCAGAGCACGTCGTAGTAGTCCAATGGCTTGCTTTGCTGTTGTTCGAGGATGCCGACTTCCAGCGCCGCATCCCCGGATGGCGTCAGTTGATGGCGACGGATCAGGCGGTTGGCGATAGGGCCGCCGATCACACAAGCGGCAATCAGGCCGACAGTGTTGCTGGCGATCCCCAATTCGTGCGCGTTCTGGATGCCCAGCCTTTCGACGAACAGCGGTGCCCAGGCCAGGGTCGTGCCGACCCCTCCGGTGAGGGAAATCGAGCCCACCATCAGGCCAGCCTTGGGATCAAGCCCGAAAACCTCGGCCATGCCCATGCCCAGCGCGTTCTGCAGGAAAATGAACACCGCGGCGAGCACCAGCAGGATCAGCAGCGGTCGCCCACCCTTGATCAGCTGGCGCATGTCCGACCTCAAGCCGATACCGGCAAAGAAATAGAGCAGCATGGTGTCGCGTACTTGCAGATCGAACTCGACCTGGATGTTGAGACCGAAGTACAACAGACTCGTGACCGCCGCACACACAAAGCCGCCGACCACCGATTCTGGAATACAGTATTGACGCAGCAAGGTGCTGTGCTGGACCAGTGTCTTGCCTAGGAAGAGCAGCAGGATGGCCAGGGTGAAACTCACCAGGCCATGAACAGCAAAGAGTTGGGCGGTCATCTATAGCCTATTGAAAAACCTGAAAAAAATATTATCCAGAGTCGATCGCACGGTTTTGCGACCTGGATCAATGAAAGTACAGATCGCCGATGAATCCGGATGTGGTCAAGGCCCGGATTCGCCGAAGTGAGTCAAGCACCTGATCCCGGAACACGCAATCGCCGGAACAGGGGAGCGTATATCCTCGAGACTGACCTGGAGCCTTGCATGAAAGTTGGCGTGATCTCCGATACCCATGGCCAGCTCCGCAACGAAGCACTCGCGGCGTTGCAGGGCTGTGAACGAATCATTCATGCCGGCGACATCGGAAAGCCGGAAGTACTCGAACAACTGGCGTTGATTGCGCCACTGCATGTCGTGCGCGGAAACAATGACCTGGCAGCTGCGTGGGCGGAACATCTCGCCGACCACCTGAGTTTCGAGCTTGAGGGATGGCAGACGTTGCTGGTGCATGACATTGCCGATGCCCCAGCAGTGCTGGCGCCAGGCACGAGGCTGGTGATTACCGGGCATTCCCACAAGCCGTGCATTGAGTGGTGCGGTGAACGGCTGTACCTCAATCCAGGCAGTGCAGGGCCGCGACGGTTCAAGTTGCCGGTGACATTGGCGTTGCTTGACGTGCAAGAGGGGGCGATTGAGCCGCGTCTGGTTTCGTTGCTGGAGTGAACGTTTGCTTAGGGGCGGGTGTTGCATGTCTTTGAGAAAGGGGGCGACAAGCAAGGCTGAAGTGAGGGGGTAAAGGGGGCAATGGAATGCCCCATTCAAGAATCTTCTGCCTCGGGCGCCCGGAAGGCCTTGCTGTAGAAACCGGACTGGTCGAAACAGCAGACCTGCTTCTTGCCGGATGCAAGCATATCGCAGGCATCACCTATTCGTTTTGCGCGCGTCTTGAGTTGCTTGGCTGAAGTCATCCAGTGTATCCAGTCTACTCGTGCGAGGGTCGTCGTATTCTTCCAGACTTCATGAGCCTGAGGAGTGGCTGCCAGTGCCTCCTGAAAATCTGCGGGGATCTCAGGTTCGGGTTCCTTTTTCACGGGGGTTAGCTCGAGGGTAACCACATCCCCAACGGCCGCGCCTGCGGCTTCAAGTAATTCGCGACTGACCTGCAACCAATGGCTCAACTGACCATCCGGCTCCAGGGTTGCCTGGAAAAGGTGCCCATTGATCGCGCCTTCGACTGTCGTCCTTCCTCGCCTCGGAAGTTGTTCACTCACTTCTCTTGGCAGCACTACGAACGCCCACGACGTATCATTACCAGGCTTTGTCGGACGAAGAAGCTTTGCTTCGAATCGGGATTTCATCATCACGCCCTCCTCACCGTAGAGTCTAAATTCGCACCTGAAGGCTTATATCAGCGGTTATTGCGCAAGATGAAGAAGTTCAACGCGCCGGCCAGGCAAAGCCACACTAGATATGGAAACAGGATCAAACCGGTGATCACATCAAGCCGCAAGGCCAGAACCACCATTACAGCGACCACAAGCCAAAGCAGCGCGAGGATCACCATGCTGGCGAGAATACGTTGAGCGCCGAAAAACACCGGCGTCCACAGCGTATTCAGTGCAATCTGCGCGGCCCACAAAGCCAGCACTACCTGACTATCAGGTATCTGGGTCAACCGATACCCAGCCCAGGCGAGCAACAGGTAAATAGTCGTCCAGGCGACTGGAAACAGCCAGTTGGGGGGCGTGAAACCGGGTTTGGCGAGAGATTCGTACCACTGGCCCGGTTGGAAAAAAACGCCTGTGCTGGCCGCAGCCCCGCAGGCCAGGAGAAAAATGTAAAAAGTCATCACTATTCCTTTGTGGAGTTCCGTGTCTTGAGTTGCGAAGGCATGTCCGCAGCATTAAGTAGAAGACGCTTGGAGAAGTGAAAAGTTTGGGTTTGTGGATGGCATTTTTCTGCTGACCGAAAGTGAGCCAATAATCACGATTTTTTCAGCATTACCGAGGTGTGCTTATGAACAACGCCAAAAAAGTGGTCATTGAGGACTGGGAGGGTGATGGCTGCATTCGTATCCCCGATGAGACATTGCAGGAGATGGGAGTCGACGTCGGAGACACCCTCTACCTGATCGAAGAGTATGTGGGTACGACTCGCTGTGTCGTGCTCAGTAAGACCCCACGAGTCGCTGATCGCACGGATGAGCTGGCCAGGTATTGGAGTGAAAACTAGGGTGCTGGACTATCTGCTCCTCACAATGTCCTTCGCTTATGAGCAAACGAGTAAGGCGGTTTTGCAAAAAAATCTGTAAAACTGACGACCAACTGGTTACTTCTAATCGTAACTATAGGTATTTAATAAGTTTTTTTGAGTTCGTGCTTGACGCCCCAGCAGTAAAAAACGTTTAATTGCGCCGCGGCCCAGATAGCTCAGTCGGTAGAGCAGGGGATTGAAAATCCCCGTGTCGGCGGTTCGATTCCGTCTCTGGGCACCACCTTTCGCTTTCAGGTGGCTCCAACACCACCCGAAACACCCCAAGAAACCCGCCTTGTGCGGGTTTTTTGTTATCTGCGTTTTTTCATTTACTCCGCCGCCTGCGCCCGCAAGCGCCGCCCAATCACATCCATCAAGTCACAGCCATCACGCAACGGAATCGCCAGCAGCTTGGAAAAGTCCGACAATACCACCGTATCGCAACCAATCTCGGCGCGAAAGGCGATGTTCTCCCGTACCTGCGTCACCGTGCGAATGCGGTAATCCGCCATGGCTTGCAGAACGTCGAGTGTGGCTTGGGTGTCGATGAGTAGAGAGGCCGGGATCAGGTCGATTCCGGTGAGGGGCATGTATCTTTCCATAGGTGAAAACTCCGATCAGTGCAAAGTTGGACTGTCCCTCATTCGTCGCCAAACAAATGGGTGACAGCTGTACGCAGGTTGGCGAACCGGGATCGGAATCCGGCAGACCCGAAGGTCTCCCGCGCACAGCTGCCATAAAGACAGCTTTGCGAACGTGCAAAAGCACCTGCAAAAAAGCACAGAGCTTTTGCATCCGATCAGTCAGGTCGCCAAACCTGAGTCGCCATTTGGGCGACGGGGCGGACTATAAGCTTCATCGGATCGATGGGCAAGGTGAGGCATTCCGAGCTTTATGTAGGACCTGTGATGATGAAATCTCAGACCTTTCCCATCACTTCGCTGGAAATCCAAACACAGACCTGAGATGGTCATCGCCCGTTGGTTACAGCCACCGAAGCTATCCTCAATCAACACGCCCGCCGTCGAGATGGACCTCTACCCAATGCAAACCCCAGCCCAACCGCAACGCGCCCTCTGGAAAACCTACCTGCTGTTCCTCGCCCCCATGGTTCTGTCCAATTTCCTCCAGTCCATGTCCGGCACCGTCAACAGCATCTACATCGGCCAGATGCTCGGCACCCAGGCGCTGGCAGCCGTGTCCGGCATGTTCCCCATCGTGTTCTTCTTCATCGCCCTGGTCATCGGCCTCGGTGCGGGGGCGGGTGTGTTGATCGGGCAAGCGTGGGGGGCACGGGAGACGCATTTGGTGAAGGCGATTGCCGGGTCGACGTTGTTGTTGGGGTTGTTGATCGGGTTGGTGGCAGCCGTGGTGGGTAGTGTGTTCGCACGGTCTTCCTTGGTGGGGTTGGGGACACCGGGGGATGTGCTGGACGATGCGGTGGCGTATGCCCATGTGATGTTGTGGTTCATGCCGACGCTGTTGGTGTTTGTGTTGTTCACGCAGTTGTTGCGCGGGGTGAGTGATACGTTGTCGCCGTTGTTGGCGCTGGTGGTGTCGACCTGTATCGGCCTGGCACTGACGCCAGCGTTGATTCGTGGGTGGTTGGGCTTGCCGCCGATGGGGATTCAGAGTGCGGCGTTTGCCGGCTTGGCGGGCAACCTGGCGGCGATGGGGTGGCTGGCATGGCGTTTGATTCGCAAGGGCCATCCGTTGGCGCCCGACCGGGAGTTTTTCGCGGCCATGAAGCTGGACATGGCGATCCTCGGCAAGGTGTTGCGCATCGGTTTGCCCACCGGGTTGCAGATGGTGGTGTTGTCGTTGTCAGAGCTGGTGATCCTGGCGCTGGTGAACCAGCACGGTTCCCAGGCAACGGCGGCGTACGGCGCGGTGACGCAGATCGTCAATTACGTGCAGTTCCCGGCGCTGTCGATTGCGATCACGGCGTCGATCCTCGGCGCGCAGGCGATCGGGGCAGGGCGCATCGAGCGGATCGGACCGATCCTGCGCACGGGGTTGATGATCAACGTGTGTTTGACTGGAGGTTTGGTGGTGTTGGGGTATTTGCTGTCGCACTGGTTGCTGGGCTCGTTCCTCACCGAGGACGCGACGCGCAGCATGGCCGAGCACTTGCTGCACATCATGCTCTGGAGCCTGTTGGTGTTCGGCTTCCAGGCGATCATCGGCGGCATCATGCGCGCCAGCGGCACGGTGATGGTGCCGGTGGCGATTTCGATTGTGTGCGTGGTGGGTGTGCAGTTGCCGGTGGCGTATCTGCTGGATGCGCGGTTTGGGTTGCAAGGGGTGTGGATGGCGTTTCCGGTGGCGTATCTGGGGATGCTGGCGTTGCAGACGCTGTACTACAAGCTGGTGTGGCAGCATCAGAAGATTGAGCGGCTGGTGTAGGGAGGCGCCAAGATCGCAGCCTTCGGCAGCTCCTTCATCAGCCTCTGCCAACGTTGATCCATGCCGCGTCGGAGCCTGTGGGAGATTGTTGTCTGAGTACATATCCATTGCTGCGGTAACGGCCACCTATGGTTCCGCTTTTACAGCGGGTAACTTTGAAAAGCGGAACGCCGCCCGGCGCAAAGTAACCAAACGCTCTTGCCCCACCACTCGGTGCCTCGCTTAGGCTCGGCATGCCCTCTCTCCGGCATTGCTCCGTGGGTCGCCGCGATGGGCCGTCCCTGGCCCAGCGCGGCTAAACCGGCGTCCTGCCGGTTTACCCACTGCGCAATGCCTGCGTTCGGCCATCGTGGTTTAACGGGGCGCCCACGATCAAAAGCAAAAGCGAGGCGGCCTGACAGACGACCTGACTTTTACGGATACCCCTGGATCCCCTGTAGGAGCGAGCATGCTCCGGGCGGCGTTCCGACGATGGTCGTTAACGATGACGCGGGGCACCAGGTAGCCCCCGGTGCTCTCGGGTTTTTCGCGAGCATGCTCGCTCCTACAGGAGGTATGCGTATGGCTTCCAATCAGGCCGGCCGGTCGGCCGCCTCGCTTTTGATTGCGATCTGGCTTTTGATTTTCTTGCCCCCTCGAGAGGCCGAGTGGAGGTTCTGCGCAGTGGGTAAACCGGCAGGACGCCGGTTTAGCCGCGCTGGGCCAAGGATGGCCCATCGCGGCGACCCACGGAGCAGGACCGGAGCGAGGGTACCCCGAGCCTCAGCGAGGGGCCGAACGCCAGGGGCAAGAGCCCTTGGTTACTTAGGGCCGGGCGGCGTTCCGTTTTTCCAAGTGACTCGCTGTAAAAGCGAAACCGTAAGTGGCCGTTACCGCAGGAATGGATATGTACACCTGAAGGAGAAAAGTCGGCTGTGAGGCCGCCTTCGCCGGCAAGCCTGGCTCCTACAGTGGATCGGTGCAGCCGTGAGAGATGGGTTGGCTGTGAGGCCGCCTTCGCCGGCAAGCCTGGCTCCTACAGTGGATCGGTGCAGCCGTGAGAGATGGGTCGGCTGTGAGGCCGCCTTCGCCGGCAAGCCTGGCTCCTACAGTGGATCGGTGCAGCCGTGAGAGATGGGTTGGCTGTGAGGCCGCCTTCGCCGGCAAGCCTGGCTCCTACAGTGGATCGGTGCAGCCGTGAGAGATGGGTCGGCTGTGAGGCCGCCTTCGCCGGCAAGCCTGGCTCCTACAGTGGATCGGTGCAGCCGTGAGAGATGGGTTGGCTGTGAGGCCGCCTTCGCCGGCAAGCCTGGCTCCTACAGTGGATCGGTGCAGCCGTGAGAGATGGGTTGGCTGTGAGGCCGCCTTCGCCGGCAAGCCTGGCTCCTACAGTGGATCGGTGCAGCCGTGAGAGACGGGTTGGCTGTGAGGCCACCTTCGCCGGCAAGCCTGGCTCCTACAGTGGATCGGTGCAGCCGTGAGAGATGGATCGGCTGTCAGGCCGTCTTCGCGAGCAGGCTCGCTCCCACAAGGAATTGCGGTTGAGCATTGTCCTCGTGTTCGAGCTTGCTGCCAGTCACCGTCGAACCGACAATTGATGATGTGATGCGAACCGACAGGTGTTGATCGCCCGGGGAGGTTTTCAAATGAATCAGTCATCGCAATCCATCCTGCGGGACCGCATCGACGCCGGTCGACGCCTGGTGGAGCCGTTGCTCCCCTATGCCCATCGCGCCGATGTAATCGTTTTGGCCTTGCCGCGGGGCGGGGTGCCGGTGGCCTATGAAGTGGCCACGGCGCTCGGCGTGCGCCTGGACCTGATGCTGGTGCGCAAGCTGGGTGTTCCGTCCCACCCGGAGTACGCCATGGGCGCCATTGCCAGTGGCGGTATCGAAATTCGCAACGAACAGGCGTTGCGGGCTCACCCCATTGATAAGGCCGCGTTCGAGGCCGTGGTCGCCCGGGAAACCCGGGAGCTGTTGCGTCGCGAGCAGGTTTACCGAGGCACGCGGGCGCCGGTGCAGCTCAAGGACCAGGTGGTAATTCTGATCGACGACGGGTTGGCGACAGGGGCCTCGATGTTGGCGGCAGTGCAAGCGGTGCGTGTGCAGGCGCCGGCGCGCATCGTGGTGGCGGTGCCAGTGGGGCCGGTTGAAACGGTCCAGGCGTTGCGCCGTGAAGTGGATGAGTTGATCTGCCCGATCATACCCGACTGGTTCATGTCGATCGGGCATTGGTACATGGATTTTTCCCAGACGTCGGATGCCGAGGTCATCGGGTTGTTGCAACGGGCGTGGGGAATGTAGGGACGAGTGGTCGCAAATCGGTGCGGCCAGTGGAATAAACGGTCGTTCTTTGCTTTAGTCCTCCTGTTGCTGGCTTGCGTGTGTTCGACACTTGCCCATGAGGGCGCCCCGGCCCGGAGTGTTCCATGAACTCTCGATTCCTGCGTTTTTCGTCCCTGGTTGCCCTGCTTGCGTTGGGCGTTCCTGCGCAGGGTGGCGCTGTTGAATACTCGGATGTGAATGCCAAGGCCAGCACTATCAGGTTCACCTACAACCAGATGGGAACGCGAGCCTTTGGCACATTCAAGGAATTTGTCGGCACCCTTGATTTCGATACCGCCCGCCCCGAGGCAGCTCACGCCCATCTGACCATCGATCTGACCAGCATCGACGCCGGTAGTGAAGACGCCAATACCGAGCTGCTAAAGCCTGCCTGGTTTGACACCGAGCGCTATCCGCAGGCGACCTTCGAATCAACGCGCATCAAGGATTTCGGCAAAGACCGCTACCTGATTACCGGCAATCTGACGCTGCGAGGCCTGACGCGCAAGGTGGATGTGCCGGTCCTGCTCAAGGCCGAGGGCGGTGTCGGGATCTTCGTCGGCGAGCTGACGCTCAAGCGCAATGACTTCAAGATCGGGGAAGGTGAGTGGGCCGACAGTTTTGTTTCCAACGAAATCAATATCCAGTTTCGCATGGTCGCGCCACAGCGCTAGCGAGCGTGCAGGGGTAGTGAACAGTGACGGGAGATGAATATGCCAAAGAAAATCATCGTCGCATTCGACGGCACCTGGAACCTGCCTGATCAGGCTCCGGAGATCGATGGCGACGCCAGCACCAATGTGGTCAAGCTGCATGACGCGATCCTCCCCAGCCACAAGGACGGCACGCCGCAGAAGAAAATCTATGTCGCCGGCGTGGGCACCGACTGGTACGACAAGCTCGAAGGCGGGGCCTTCGGAGTGGGGCTGTCGAAGAAAATCAAGGAAGGTTATGTCGCCCTGGCCAAGCTGTACGAGGAGGGCGACCAGGTGTTCATTTTCGGCTTCAGTCGCGGTGCCTATTCCGCGCGTAGCCTGGTGGGGCTGATCCGCAACGTCGGCTTGCTGACGAAAAAGCACATCGATCGCATCGATGAGGCCTATACCTTGTACCGCACCCGCGATTCGAGCGCGGATACGGAAAACGCCCAGTTCTTTCGCCAGAATTATTCCCGGGAAATCGATATCCATTTCCTGGGTGTCTGGGACACGGTCGGCGCCTTGGGCGTGCCGTTCAAATCGGCCGAGTGGTTCAACCACAAGTACTACGAGTTTCACGACACCGAGCTAAGCGGGATTGTGCGCAATGCCTTCCATGCCGTCGCCATCGACGAGCATCGGGCCAACTACGAATGCACCTTATGGGACCCGATTGCCAAGCCAAATCAAGTGATGGAGCAGGTCTGGTTCTGTGGCGCGCATGCCAACGTGGGTGGCGGTTATGCCGATAACTCGCTGTCGGATATACCCTTGCGCTGGATGGCGAACAAGGCGATGGAGTGCGGACTGGAGCTCAATCCGAAAAAAATACCCCGGCCGCCGAACGCGCTTCCGGAGATCACCGACTCCTATCAGGACTTCCTGGGTGGCACCTACCGACTGTTGAACGCGCGCTATTTCCGGCCGATCGGCAAGACATGTTTTGGCCAGGAATGCATCGATGACACCGTGCAGCAACGGGTGATCACAGTCAGCAATTATCGGCCGAAAAATCACGTGGATGTCTATCTGGCGGGGGCCTACAAACCCGTGAACAAGATCTGTTGATGGTGCGGTTGCGTGGCGCCCGGTCCACCTTGCATGGTCCGGGCGCCAAGCGCTTCAGTGCTCCACTGTCGGCACCGTAACCGTCTGCCCGAAGGCCGAACGTACGGTTGCGGTCGGGCTCGGTATCGGGAAGGCCGGAACCAGAAACCGGTGGCCAATCCTGGAAGCGCCGCTAGCAACAACGGCCAGCCGGTGTCCATCAACGTGTTGGCCAACGACACCGACAGTGGCCAGCGATAGTCGTAGTACTGCCCCGGAAAGAAAAACGCATTGGTGCAGCCGTCAATAAATTTGCATCCGGCCATCGCAAACCTGATGGAAATGGGTGGCTTCGGGAAAGGTCTCGCGCGGTTGCAAGACACGCTCGAAAAAGTGACCTCAAGCATCGCTCGCCCTACCTTGGCCAGCGACTGTTCCAAACGCTGCATTGGGCTCAAGGTCCTGTCGATTCTGCTGAAGGCCTGCCGCACCGCTGACTCCCACGCGAAGCGTAGATCGGTCAGCCATTCTCCGATACCGGCGCTTAAATCATCGGAGGCAGCTTATCCAGCAGCTTGTCCAGCGTGATCGGGTAGTCGCGCACTCGAATTCCCGTGGCGTTGTACACCGCGTTGGCGATGGCGGCACTGACCCCGCAAATACCCAGTTCGCCAACACCCTTGGCTTTCATCGGCGAGGACATCGGGTCGGTCTCATCGAGGAAAATCACCTCCTGGTGGGGGATGTCGGCGTGCACCGGCACCTCGTACCCGGCCAGGTCATGATTGACGAAAAAGCCCAGGCGAGTGTCCACCACCAGGTCTTCCATCAGCGCCGCGCCGACGCCCATGGTCATCGCGCCGATCACCTGACTGCGGGCCGACGTCGGGTTGAGAATGCGCCCGGCCGCGCACACCGCCAGCATTCGGCGCACGCGGGTTTCCCCGGTGGCGCTGTCGACCGCGACTTCAACGAAGTGCGCGCCGAAGGTCGATTGCTGGTACTGCTTGCTCAGCTCGCCGAATTCAATGCTGTCTTCGGCGACGAGTTCGCCCGACTTCGCCGCATCGCGCAACGGCACGCTTTTACCACCCGCGCGCACTTCGCCATCGGCGAATTGCGCTTCGTTGACCTTCACCCCCAGGCGTTGCGCAACGGCCTCACGCAGCTTGACGCAGGCGGCATACACCCCCGCCGTCGAGCAGTTGCCGCCAAACTGCCCACCGGAGCCCGCCGAAACGGGAAAGCTCGAGTCGCCCAGGCGCACGACCACGTTATCCAGGCTGACGCCCAGCATTTCCGCCGCTGTCTGGGCAATGATCGTGTAGCTGCCGGTGCCGATATCGGTCATGTCGGTTTCCACGGTGACGATTCCCTGATCATTCAGGCGGACTCGAGCACCGGACTTCACCAGCAGGTTATTGCGAAAGGCCACGGCCACCCCCATGCCGATCAGCCAGCGACCTTCGCGCTGGGTGGCCGGTTGCGTGTGCCGTTGGCCCCAGCCAAAACGCTCGGCACCGGTGCGCAGGCATTCGACCAGGTGGCGCTGGGAAAAGGGCCGATCCGGTTTAGTTGGATCGACCTGGGTGTCATTGAGAATGCGAAATTCCACGGGGTCGAGTTTCAGCTTCTCGGCCATTTCGTCCATGGCAATTTCCAGCGCCATCATGCCCGGCGTTTCACCCGGTGCGCGCATGGCGTTGCCTTCGGGCAGGTCGAGTGTCGACAGGCGCATGGTCACGCGACGATTTTCCCCGGCGTACAGCAGTTTGCTCGGTTGCGCGGCAAGTTCCACCTTGCCGCCTGGCAAGTCACCGGACCAGCCTTCGTGGGCCATGGCGGTGATCTTGCCGTCGCTGCCGGCACCAATGCGGATGCGTTGGATGGTCGCCGGGCGGTGGGTGCAATTGTTGAAGATCAGCGGCCGCGCCAGCGCCACTTTGACCGGTCTGCCGGCCATGCGCGCCCCCAGGGCTGCCAGGAGCGCGTCGGCGCGGATAAACAGTTTGCCGCCGAACCCGCCGCCGATGTACGGCGAGATCAGACGCACATTTTTCTTCGGTATGCCCAGGGTGGTCGCCAGGTCGGCGACCGACCAGTCAATCATCTGGTTCGAAGTCCACAGGGTCAGGCGGTCGCCGTCCCAGGCGGCCATCGAGGCCATGGGTTCCATCATCGCGTGGGCCTGGTCAGGCGTGGTGTAGGTGGCGTCCAGTTGCACCGGTGCCGCCGCGAACGCCGTTTCAAAATCCCCATGCAGGGTGTCTTCCATCTGCTCCTTGGGTTCCACCGCTGAGCCGCGTGAGCTGGCCAGATCGAATGCACCGTCGGTGCTTGTGTAGGTAATCTCCAGCCGTTCTGCGGCGGCGCGTGCCTGTTCGAAGGTTTCGGCGACCACCAGGGCCACGGCCTGGTGGTAGTGCTGGATCTCTGGCCCGCCGAGCAACCTGGCGGTGTTGTATTTGCCCTGGCCGAGCTTGCCGGCATTGGCGGCGGTGACGATGGCGATCACCCCGGGCGCCGACTCGGCGGGCGCAAGGTTCATCGTAGCGATGCGCCCCTTGGCAATGCCTGAACCGACCACCACGCCATAGGCCTGGTTCGGCACGGCGTCATGGTGTTCGTAGGCGTAGGGCGCTTGGCCAGTGGTTTTCAGCGGCCCTTCGATGCGCGGGGTGGGCTGGCCGATGACCTTGCCTTGGTCGATGGGGTTGGTGGTGGCCGGGGTGTCGAATTTCATGCCTGGGCCCTCGCTTGCGCCATCACCGAAGCGAGCATGCGCTCGACCAGTGTCAGTTTGAAGGCGTTTTCATGGGTGGGGGTGGCGCCGGCCAGTAGTTGTTCCGAGAGCGCTTTTGCGCCTTTGGCCATCGCTGTTTCAGCGCTCTCCACACGCCACGGCTTGGGCGCGACGCCGCCCAGGGCCACGCGGCCGGAGCTGTCCTTCTGGATCACCGCGGCTACCGAGACCAGGGCGAATGCGTAAGAGGCGCGGTCCCGGACTTTCTGGTAAATGTGCGTGCCGCCAATTGGCGGCGGCAACGTCACGGCGGTAATCAGCTCGTGGGGCGCCAGGGCGGTTTCGATGTTCGGCGTATTACCGGGCAATCGATGCAGGTCGGTGATGGCAATGACGCGTGTCGTGCCATCGGGTCGAACCGTTTCAACCTGGGCATCGAGTGCGCGCATGGCCACGGCCATGTCGCTGGGATGGGTGGCAATGCAGGCATCGCTGACACCGATGATGCCCAGTTGCCGACTGAATCCGCCAATGGCGGCGCAGCCACTGCCGGGCTGGCGCTTGTTGCAGGCCTGATGGGTGTCGTAGAAGTACGGGCAGCGGGTGCGTTGCAGCAGGTTGCCAGCGGTCGTGGCCATGTTGCGCAGCTGGCCCGAGGCGCCAGCGAGCAGGGCGCGCGCGAGTACCGCGTAATCTTTCCTGATGCGCGGGTCGGCGGCCAGGTCGGTGTTCCTGACCAGCGCACCGATTCTCAAGCCACCTTCGGGCGTGGCTTCGATGCGATCCAGTGCCAGATGGTTGACGTCGATCAGTTGCGTCGGCGTCTCGATGTCCAGTTTCATCAGGTCCAACAGGTTGGTGCCGCCCGCAATGAATCGCGAGCCATGGACCTGCGCAGAGAGCGACGCGGCTTCGGCCGGCGACTGCGCACGCAGATAGTTAAAAGGTCTCATGCGCTGGCCTCCGCGACTTCGGTGATCGCCTCGATGATGTTTGAGTACGCACCGCAGCGGCAGATGTTGCCGCTCATGCGTTCCTGGAGTTCGCTGGCGATCAGCCTGGGTGGTTCGGTGAGATTCGGGCTGGCGTGGCTGGGAATGCCATCGCGGATTTCACCCAGCACCGCGACTGCCGAGCAGATTTGCCCCGGCGTGCAATAGCCGCATTGATAGCCGTCGTGCTTGATGAAAGCCGCCTGCATCGGATGCAACTGGTCCGGCGTTCCGAGCCCCTCGATAGTGGTGACTTTCGCGCCTTCGTGCATTACCGCCAGGGTCAGGCAGGAATTGATGCGCCGGCCGTCGACAATGACCGTGCAGGCGCCGCATTGGCCGTGGTCGCAACCTTTCTTGGAGCCGGAGAGCTGCAGGTGTTCGCGCAACAGGTCGAGCAGGGTGGTGCGGGTGTCAAACTCCATTTCCTGCCGAGCACCGTTCACCCAGATCGACAGTTTGGTCTTGACCGGGTGCGCCGCGTTGGCGGCCGATGCCTGTGCAGAAATGAACGGAGGCAGGATCACGGCCGCTGCGGTTACCACGCCCACGATCAGGAGTTCTCGTCGGGAAATCGTCATGACGTCGAGCATCGGTGCGTTTCCTATGGTTGATTGGCGATTACAGCCCTCATCCATTGACTGACCTGCGCGATCAGGGAAAAGTTTTAGCGGTTTTCAACGGTAGAGTTATGCGTGTGGCTCATGAATCGATCAAGACAGGCGAGTAACGCGGCCCGGCACGCTATGATAGGCAGTCGCGACCATTCCCCGGAGTCAATCCCCGCAATGCCCCAGATCACCCACTACAAAACCCCGTGCCCTGAGTCGGTCAACAGTCAGATCCTGCAGATGGTGGTCGACAACCTGACCGACATCAGCATGGTCGCCATTGCGCCGAGCAACCTGTTGTACAACGTCTACCAGTACGCGCTCGGCTACGAAGTGCATCTGTATCTGGAGGCCTTGAACGGGACGAAAGGCATTGAGGTGGAGTTGATCGTCGCCACGGACCTGGACGATCCGGACAAGGTCACAGGGTTCCTGTTGTACCTGCCGGTCAAGGATGATCCCGACGCGTGCAGCGTGGCCTATATGGCGGTGGATGCCGGTCATCGGCGACAAGGGATTGCGCGCAGGATGCTGCGCGAGATGGTCGGTCGTTACCCGCATGCCGAACTGGCGTGCGCAGTGGCGAAGGTGCCGTACTTCGAGTCGATTGGCTTCGAGGTGGTGGGCGTGCGAGCCACCCAGGTGCTGATGAACACCCGTGATCATGGCAGCGACGGCTTGAGGGCGCTGCTGGATGTGGCGCCCATCTATAGCTCACTGGAGGTGCGGCAGATTCACACCTATCTGCTGCAAAAGCACGGCAAGCGGGCGATGCTCGATGCTGAGAAACAACGTGACCGGCATCTGGACCAGCTGACGCGCAAGGTCAACGAGTTTGTCCGCGAGCGATTGGAAAAACGCGTTTAACTTGTAGGCGCGAGCATGTCGAATCGTCGCACCGTCGCGATGGTCGTTAACGATAACGCTATAAGACTGACACCCCGCGGCGAGCTCAGGTTTTTCGCGAGCATGCTCGCTCCAACAGGGGGATCTGCGATGGGTATAAGAATGCACAAAGCCCGGCCAGGTGCCGGGCTTTTTCAGGTGTGGTTTTCGCGCAGTTAAAAAAGAGCCTCAAAGCTCTTTGATGGGGAGAAGTAGAGCCCTTGAGGCTCAAGATGCGCATGAAGCAGGCGGTGAGCTTGATAGGGGTTCAGTGCACTCACCACCTACGCAACGGCTTGGACAAGCAAGCGATTGCGCAACTCCATCGTAGGAAGATGGGGGGGCGGTCTCAAGTACCACTAGTCGAATCCCCCCACAAGTGTCAGCTTCTGCGATTGTGCTTCCCGGGCCAACCGGCCTGGTTCAGGGCCTCGAGCAGCGTTTCGGCATCCAGCCCCGGCACCGCATGGCCGTTACCTTCCGTCGTTTCGGCTGCGAGCAAGGCGTTGATGATGGCTTCTTCGACAACCTCGGTGGCCGCCAGGAACAATTCGCTGATGTGATCGTTATTGACCATGCTCAGGTTATCGCAGGTTGGCGCTTTTTTACTCTCGTAAGCCGCTGGCGGCACATGCTGGTTGCCGGTGGCGAACGCGATGAAGATGTCGCCGCTGTGGTCTTCATTGCCGCCACCGGTGCGGGCCAGGCCGAGGCTGGCGCGTTGGGCCAGGCGGGTGCATTGGTGCGGCAGCAAGGGCGCGTCGGTGGCCAGGCACACCACGATCGAGCCCATGCCCGGATGCGGCAGTGCAGCCTTGAGAAAGGGTGAGTCGACCTGTTCCATGTAGCGCCCGACCGGGTAGCCATCGACGCGCAACTCATTGCGAATGCCATGGTTGGCCTGGACGATCGCGCCCACCGTCCAGCCACCCTGGGCACTGCTCAAGCGTCGCGAAGCGGTGCCGATGCCGCCCTTGAACTCGTGGCAGATCATGCCGCTGCCACCGCCGACATTGCCTTCGGCCACAGGGCCGCCGACCGCCGCGTGCAGGGCTTGGGCGACATGCTCGGGCTTCACGTGGAAGCCGTTGATGTCATTGAGCAAGCCGTCGTAGGTCTCCAGCACCACCGGCATGTTCCAGTAGAGCCGCCCGTCGTCAGGTTGCTGCTCACGGTCCAGCACGATCAAGGCATCGCGCACCACGCCCAGGCTATGGGTGTTGGTAAAGGCGATCGGGCTGGTCAACAGACCCGCTTCGCGAATCCACTCAAGGCCCGTGGCATCGCCGTTGCCATTGAGCACATGGACCCCGGCAAAACACGGTTGCTGGCTGGTGGAACCGGCACGGGGTTCGATCACGGTCACCCCGGTGACGATATCGCGGCCCTTGGCGGAGCGACCGCGTACATCGCTATGACCGACCCGCACGCCAGGTACGTCGGTGATCGCGTTGAGGGGACCGGGCTGCAGCTGGCCAAACTGGATGTTGAGATCGCGGGCACGTGGTTTCATGGGGGTTCTCATCTTCAAGGTAATGACAAAAAGGTAATCGTTCGGGCGCGGAACCTGTGGGAGCGAGCCTGCTCGCGAATGCGGTGCATCAGGCAAGGTTGATGTCGACTGACACTCCGCTTTCGCGAGCAGGCTCGCTCCCACAAGGGATTGGCGGTGGTGCAGCTACTGGCCGTTCTTGACCTTGCTCCAGATCCGCGTGCGCACACGCTCGGTGGCCGGCGGCAAGGGTTGCAGGGTGAACAACGTGGCCATGGCTTCGGCCGACGGATAAACAGCCGGGTTGGTCCGCGTCGCTTCGGCCACCAGCGCTGTCGCGTTACGGTTGCCGTTGGGGTAGTTGAGGTGATTACTGACCGGGGCGATGACCTCGGCGCGCATCAGGTAGTCGATGAAGGCCAGGCCTTGTTGCGGATGCGGTGCGTCCTTGAGCAACACCAGCGTGTCGAACCACACCGGTGCGCCTTCCTTGGGCAAGCTGTAGGCGATCTTCACGCCGTTGCCGGCCTGCTCGGCGATGGCCTTGGCTTCGAGCATGGCGCCGGACCAACCCACTGCCACGCAGATGTTGCCGTTGGACAGATCACTGATGAACTTCGACGAATTGAAGTAGGCGATATGTGGCCGCAGCTTGAGCAGCAGCGCTTCTGCCTTTTTGTAGTCTTCAGGGTTAGTGCTGTTGGGCGGCAGGCCCAGGTAGTGCAGGGCGACCGGCAGCATTTCCGCGGGCGAGTCGAGCATCGCCACCCCGCATTCGCCAAGTTTGGCCAGGTTCTCTTCCTTGAACACCAGGTCCCAGGAATCCACCGGCGCCTTGTCGCCCAGCATGGCGCGCACTTTGTCCACGTTATAGCCGATGCCGTTGGTGCCCCACAGATACGGCACGGCGTACTGGTTGCCCGGATCGTTGTTGGCCAGTTTCGCCAGCAGATCGGTGTCCATATTGTTGAAATCGGGCATCTCGGCGCGGGGCAGAGGGGCGAGCGCGCCCGCCTTGATCAGGGTTGGCAGGCTGAAGTTGCTGGCCACGACCACGTCGTAGCCGCTGCGGCTGGTGAGCAGTTTGCCTTCGAGGACTTCGGCACTGTCGAAGGTGTCGTAGACCGGCTGGATACCGGTGTCCCGCTTGAAGTCATGCAGGGTATTGGGGCCGATGTAGTCGTACCAGTTGTACACGTGCACGGTAGGACCATCGGCAGCAACCGCTGATAGCGAAGCCACCAGACAGGCGCCCAGCCCCAGATTGAAATACGAGCGGTGACCACTCATGATGCGGCACTCCTGGCCTGCTGCAGGCCGGTGATGATCAGGAGCTTGCAGCGTATCGACCGGGGTGGCCGTTACCCATTCCCATGATGGGTTACTCAAAAGGGGTAGTGCGTGGACGCGTTGTTGAAAGAGTTACCGCTGCACCAGGGATTGGCGCGGGTATTTGGCGTGTTGGGCCAGGACGCATTCTGGCGTGCGCTGGTCGACACCCTGCGCTTGCTGGTGCCGCTGGACAACGCCTTGGTCGCGGTGATGCGACCGGGACGGGTGCCTCGCCTGCTGATCGATTTCGACTCCAGGGGTAGCGGAGATGAGCATGAAGAACTGGCGGACTACAGCGCCGGCATGTACCTGCTCGATCCGTTTTACCTGGCCGTCTGCGCCGGCATCGCCGATGGCTTGCACAGCCTCGACTCGGTGGCGCCGGACCAGTTTCAGCAAAGCGAGTACTACCTGAGCTACTTTCGCACGGTGGTAGGCGGGGACGAACTGCAGTTCATGGTCAACGTCGACGGCGCCGTCCTCGGTTTGTCCCTGGGACGTGCGACACGCTTCACGCTGCAAGAGCAGGGACGCCTGCTGTGCGTACGCGACTGGGTGCTGGCGGCGATGCGTCGGCACCTGCAATTGCTACCGCCGGAAGGCCCGACGGTCGAAGCCGTAGCCGGGGACCTGGCGGCCTTGCTCGATCGCTTCGATGCACGTTTGTCGGTGCGCGAAATCGAAACCGCACGCCTGATTCTCCAGGGTTTCTCCAGCAAGGCCATCGCCCAGCGGATGGGAATTTCCCCGGAGACGGTGAAGGTGCATCGGCGCAATCTCTATCACAAGCTCAACGTGAACGGGCATGGGGAGTTGTTTGCTTTGGTGCTCAATCCGCCAGGGTAAACACCAACGCCTTCAACCCACACTCGATATCGGCATCCGGAAACTCCGGCGGATTGTCCAGGCGCTGCTCGAACCGCAGGCTCGGGGCTTCACGGGTGACGCCATCGATTAGGAAGTCCGCACCGAAGGCCGGGTCGTTCATGCACGCGAGCACCGTGCCCTCGGGGCTGAGCAGTTCCGGCAGGCGACGCAGTACCCGCTGGTAGTCCTTGGTCAGCAGGAAGCTGCCTTTCTGGAACGACGGCGGGTCGATGATCACCAGGTCATACGGACCCTTACCGATCACCTTGCCCCAAGACTTGAAGAGGTCGTGGCCGAGAAAAGTTACCTTGCCCAGGTCATGCCCGTTGAGCCGGTGATTGTCACGCCCGCGGCTCAGGGCCGGGCTGGACATGTCCAGGTTGACCACGTGGGTCGCGCCGCCCTCGATGGCCGCCACCGAGAAACCGCAGGTGTAGGCGAACAGGTTCAACACGCGCTTGCCCTGGGCATTGGCGCGCACCCAATCGCGGCCGTAGCGCATGTCGAAGAAAAGCCCGGTGTTCTGTTTACGCCCCAGGTCCACCCGGTACTTCAAGCCGCCTTCGACAATCGTCAGCTCGTCGATTTCTTCCCCGAGCAACCATTCGGTAGTGCTTTGCAGCAGGTAGCGGTGTTGCAGCAGCAGGGTGTGGGCGCCGGATTGCGTCCATGTCGCTGACTGGGTGATCTGCAGCAGCAGAGCTTTCAACGCCTCCAACTGCGCCGCTTCCGGCTCCTTGAACAGCGACACCAGCACTACGCCCTGCAACCAGTCGACGGTCACTTGCTCCAGCCCTGGCCAGCAGCGGCCGCGGCCGTGGAACAGGCGGCGGGTTTCCGCAGGTGCCGTTGCCAGGGCAGTCAGTAGATGGTCATGGAGGGTGGTCAGCGCTTCTGAATTCATCGGGTCGGGTCGGCGATTTGAGGGGGCGGTATTTTAACCAAAATTGTGGCGAATGGATGGGTGCGTAATCAACGTGGGGTCCTATGGTGCAGGGCAACCCACAACTTCAGGCTGATTGATATTGCTTGACTTTTCATAAAGGTAAAAATAGGTGGCGGTATCAAATATTTAGATACAATAACAGAGTTGCTGTCATTGAGGGGGAGTTCAAACTGCGTAACAAACCAGTTCGCGGCATTAAAAAATCTGCATAAATTGACGGTGGAAATAAATAGCATGTTCCCTTCTCGCAGTTCTTCCAGCTCCGCAAACATTCAAAGTGTTCAAGCTAAAACTAACGAAACAGTCTCTACGAAAGCAGTGCCGGAAGAAAATTTTTGCTCTTCTTTTTCTGAAGCCAAAGGGGATCGTATATTAGGTCTGCCTTCGGTTACCAGCAAGGAACATCCCGCATGGACGCCAGCCCGTCTGCTGGAAAACCTGAGGGTCGCGTTTAACATAATGGCCGAACAGCCTGAAGCCTATGATTTTGAAGGCACGCCAGTCTCAAAGGTAAACGACAAGCCAGATACGATACTTGATGTGGAGGACGCGCTGGTTATCGTCGTGAAGGAAGAACAACGACGTAAGAAATCAGGCAGGGATGAAACGGTTGGAAGTGAAAATATCAAAGCTGACAAAACTGCTTTGTCGGATGTAACATCCACTGCCTCCGTGGAGGGTGTTATAGCATTTGTTTCTGGAGTTTTTGATTATATTGTTGAGCTGGAAGAGAAAGGCAAAGAGGGCGGAGGTACTAATAAAGATTGTTCCGAACTTTCAGATAAAAGCTTGGATGAATTATTTTCAGATTTAAGCAGGCATCCTCGTTACGCCCACGCATTCGGCCTGCTCGAAACAGAAAAAATTCAGGGAAAGTTTTCTGGAGGAGAGGCGTGGCGACGGATTCACGAGTCTGCCACCTATCTCTTTTCTAATAAAAGTAAAAGTATGATTGATGAGTTTGTTCAGCAAAAAAGTGGCGGTGGGCCAACAGCCTACCTGCACATTTTTCTGGATGATATTGAGATGGGAAGTGTGGTTGGTAATAAGGATTTAAAAGCAGGCGGAATAACGGCTGAGGAGTTGCGACATTTGTATCGATGCAGAGCGCAATTGGGCGATGCTGTCAAGTTTTATAAAAATAATAAAACAGTTTCCGCTCCGTGGGAACAGGATCCGAAGTTGTGGAGTGACAAACTATTTTCTACCGACTCAACTCCCACCTCTTCACCACAAGGAACCGATGATACTTCAAGAACTGGTAATCAAGAAGTGCCGCTATATGGACGTTTTGTACAGCCGCCTACTACAAATTTAGAACCAGTTGACGCATCGGTTTCGCCAATGTTGACAGGTTTGTTCTACGAGATGTTTCGTGATTTTAATCTAGGGGGAAATGAAGCTGAAAAGATGGTGGGTAGTCCCGAAGAGATTAACAAGTTGTATCAGGAGTCAGGGGTGGCGCCTATTATTTCTCAGGAAGAATTTGCGGCTATTAGAGCCTATACCCTAGGGTTCGATAAACATATCAATCCGAATTTGGGCAAGGTGAATCCATTCGAGAAGCGTAAAAATACATTCATAACCTACATAGCGTCCGGTTTGGATAAACTCAAGGGGGCGGGCTATAGGTATCCACTCAAAGAGACTGTCATTGAGAAATTATTTGATAAGAGTCCTGCGCTTAAAGTTAAGTTTCGTGATGAGAGCATTTTGACAGAGCTTATGGTGCCGATACCGCAAATTCCTGATTTTCATGTGGAAAAAGAAGCGGTGTCCGGTCAAATATTTTATGTGACGAAAAATGACGAAGATAAATATGAGCTAGTCCGCAAGGATAATGGAAGAAGGTACAACCTGAAAGGTGTTTTCTCATATGTCATCCTTCCAGATGAACCTGATCGTATTTATTGTGGTATGAACAATGGCCAACAGAATTCGAAAGGAGAGCTAAATGAATATCGACATCATAACCCCTACTATGTTGAAGGCCACAGCTCGCTAGCCCAAGGTAAGGATGTACTTTATGCGGGAGATTTTTTGTTTGAAGATGGACAGCTAAAGCTCTGGACTAATGGCAGCGGTCATTATAAACCGATCGCTGAGCGTCGTTTTGGAAATTTAACTGAAGCGGTTAAGCGCATACTTCCTGAGGAGCTATTTAAGGATCATGATGAGTTGACTGAAGTTGAAACGAAGACGCTAAATGCGTATATACAGATCTCGGAGGCAGAGGAGCGTCGTTTGAAAGAGTGTTACTCCAATTCGAGTGATGCCGATACCGACTCGGATTCGGATTCGGATTCGGATTCGGATGGCAACGATTTGAGTATCTTTAATAAGATTCAGGCGAAAAACGGTCGGCCTCAATTGCCAGGAAATCCGGGTTTGAAAGGCGGCGGGCCGGCACAACACATTACACAAGAAGAAGTTTGCGCTCCCATTGCCAACGCTCTTGACAAGAAACTCGGTGAAGACGGTCCAGACAAAGGCGGAGCCGGTGCGGTCGCTGGCGCGTTATCGGGAGCAATCCGATCTGGGGCAACATCTGACAGTGATAGCGAGGATGAGACAAAGCCAGACAGGCCATCCGGTTCGGCCAATGCAATCATCCCTCCCACTGCACCGGGGAGTAACCCTGCAGGTACTGTTGGTTCATCTAGCGCCGAATTACAAAAAAAGTTGAACATTGCTTTGAATTCAGGTGGGCAAATCAAGGCAATACAAATTGGACGCATGCTGGAGTTTACTAGTCTGCTTGCAAAGGCCTCGCCTGCGGTACAAGCCACAGCAATAAATTCTGAGGTTTTTAATCAGTCAAGTGAACTGTTAAAGATTCCGGGCTATTATTTTAATACTCGTTTTCCATCCCAGGGCGCAGCACAGGTGCCTGCGCAAATAAAAGATAGCTTGATGCAGTCTCTAGCTAATTGTGTGCGCGCTGGGACGATGGGTGAACAAGCAGCGCGGAATATTCTTCCTCCTGATTATCTAAGAATATTCGATGTTAAAGTCGAGACTGTTAACATATTTGCCGATATTAATAAAGAGGTGCGAGCCACTGCGGCAATCAATTTGCTGATAGGTACTGCTGATCAGCGAAGAGTAAAAATTGCAGCTGATAATTCTGATATCGCTGTTAGAGGTGCCGAAAAAGAGCGGGTAAAAAGAAGAGTTTATCAGGGGGCTGCTGAACTGAAGAAGTATTCAGTTGATGCAGGTGCCCGAGATTATAAAAATTTCTTGAATGAACGTGTTCAGGAAGAAAGGGAACGACAAAATATGCTAAGGCAGAGTCAAGCGGAGAAACAGGAGAAGTATGAAAAAAACCGCGCAGACAGGGGCGCTGAATGGTCCAGACAACTTAATGGAATTGCGCTCTCTGAAACCGATAAGGCAAAGTTGAATCATGCAAATCGTAAACAGGAACAAGAAGATAGCTGGCGTAGCGTGCAATTGTCTAAAAAAACGGGTGACTTAACCAGGGGGCGATACGATAGCACTACAAGTTTTGACTCCGGTATAAACTCTCCTGGAACGTTAAGTCGTTCATCTAGCCGGTCTTCAATTACATCTGAAGTCACCCGGGAAATATCAAATATGAGGGGGCAGCTCAACCCAGGCACAGAAAACAATATTTCGGCTCCGACAACCGGTTTTTCTCATGAAGAATGGCCGAGTAACAGAAGTACTGAAAAGGCGCAGAGCATACTTAATGTCTTGGAGGGGCGTGTGGCTAGCAGGGATCGTTTTGTAGAGCGTGAAATTGAAAGTATCAAAAATACATTAAACTCGTTACCCGGCTGTAAGTAAGTTATTTGGGCGATGTGTGGATGGGCCTTGGAGAAGAATGCCTGGCCCACCTCACCTAATGTTGCAGCACGGCGTCCTGATCTGATGGCGAGGGTAATGGGCGGAGAAAACACTTGGCGCATTACCTGCGCAGTTATCACGATTAATTTAACTTTACGTGAGGATTTGGCGATCTGTCGGCTCACATAATTGCTCCATCGATCAACCGTCGGGAGCCGACCATGCCGTGCCCACCTGTTTCATCTCATCCGCGCTGGCTGCGCCTGACCCACTGGCTCAACGCACTCGCCGTGTTGGTCATGGTCACCAGTGGTTGGCGCATCTACAACGCTTCCCCGCTTTACGATTTCAGTTTTCCCAAAGGCATCACCCTCGGCGGTTGGCTGGGCGGCGCCCTGCAATGGCACTTCGCGGCGATGTGGTTCCTGGCCGTCAACGGCCTCGTCTACCTGGCCTGCAACCTGTTCAGCGGGCGCCTGAAGCGGCGCTTTTTCCCGGTCTCGCCCAAAGGCGTGCTGCATGACTTCTGGGCCGCGTTGCGCGGCAAGCTGGGACATGCCGACCTGAATCATTACAACCAGGTGCAACGGCTGGCGTACCTGTTCGTGATGGTCGATATCACGCTGCTGGTGATCTCCGGGCTGGTGCTGTGGAAGTCGGTGCAGTTCCCGCTGTTGCGTGAATTGCTCTGGGGCTACGAAGGTGCGCGCCATGTACATTTCATCGCGATGGCACTGTTGGTGGCGTTCGTCGCGGTCCACCTGGTGATGGTGGCACTGGTTCCCAAAACACTGTTGGCCATGATTGTCGGTCGCAAGGAGCCCATATGAAAAAGCCCATTCAAGACGCCGGGCTGGATGAGTCATCCATCCTGACCGACGCGCGTAAAATCCTCGCCCCGCAGATCGAAGACCGCTCGCGCCGCTCGTTCCTGCTGCGTGGCCTGACACTCGGCGGCGTGGCCATGTTGTCCGGTTGCAACCTCACCGACAACGACAGCGTCGAGACCGCGTTGTCCGCCATGTCGCGCTTCAACGACCGGGTGCAAGGCTGGCTGTTCAACCCCAATGCCATGGCGCCGACCTACCCGGCGTCGATGATCACCCGGCCATTTCCGTTCAATGCCTTCTACGGCATCGATGAAGCGCCGACGGTGGAGGAGGAGAGCTATCGGCTGGAGGTCACCGGCCTGGTGGCGGACAAGCGCACCTGGCGGCTCGAAGAGTTGCGCGCCATGGCGCAAACCGAGCAGATCACCCGGCATATCTGCGTCGAAGGCTGGAGCGCGATCGGTCGTTGGGGCGGTGTGCGCTTCAGCGATTTCCTGAAACGGGTCGGGGCCGATACTGACGCCAAATACGTCGGTTTCAAGTGCGCCGACGACTACTACACCAGCATCGACATGGCCACCGCACTGCATGCGCAAACCCTGTTGACGCTGACCTATGACGGCGCTGTGCTACCGCGCGAATACGGCTTCCCGATGAAACTGCGCATGCCCACCAAGCTCGGCTACAAGAATCCCAAGCACATCCAGGCGATTTTCGTCAGCAACACCTACAGCGGCGGCTACTGGGAAGACCAGGGCTACAACTGGTTCGGTGGCAGCTGACGCAACCCCGGCAACTCCCCTCGTCCACACCCCATGCATCAAGGAGTTTCACCATGAAAAAGTTGACCACTGTTGTTCTGTCCATGTGCCTGGCCATCGGCGCTGCCAGTGTTTTTGCTGGCGATACGATGAGCAAGGACAGCATGAGCAAAGACTCGATGTCCAAGGACGCCATGCATAAGGACGCCATGAAAAAGGATTCGATGGCCAAGGACACGATGAGCAAGGACACCATGTCCAAGGATGCCATGAGCAAGGACAGCATGAAGAAAGACGCCATGTCCAAGGACGCTATGAAAAAAGACCCGATGTCCCAGTAAACGTCTCGCAAACACCGATTTCGTCGTCTGTTTGTATCAAAAATGAATTTCCGCAGAGACTGCCGCTCATACCTGTAGGTAGCGGATTTCAAGCCCGCATATAAACTGGTGTGATCAGGGAGCGGCAAGGTCATGAGTCGAGAATCGACAGCGGGCGGACAGCTTCATGGCGGGTTGATTCTGGTGGTTGAGGACGACCCGCTGATCCTGGAGTTTCTTTGCGAAATTCTTCAAGAGGAAGGCTATGTAGTGCAAGCGCAAACCAGCGCGGACGCCGCATCGGAGTATTTGCAGAGCCACGCACCCGAAGTCGGGATGCTTCTCACGGACATCACCATGCCGGGAACGCTCAACGGCGCGGACCTGGCCAATCTGTTCGGAGATCGTTGGCCGGACAAACCGATCATGATCATGTCCGGCTTCGAAACCCCTGCAACTTCCGGGGTCCGGCATAATGTCTCGTTTATCAAGAAACCCTGGGCGGTGGGTCAATTGCTTGATTGCGTGGACGGCGCACTGAAATCACGCCGTCCCCTGTAGGAGCTGCCGCAGGCTCGGGCCGCGTTCGGACGATCTCTCGATCTTTCGATCTTGAAAATCGCAGCCTGCGACAGTTCGTTCGATCGTGTACATTTCTCGGGGCATCCCATCAGATCCTTGAGATAGGAAGGACCCTTTGTCTGCTCCCGAATCCGTCTTGAACGTCCCTTACCGTGCCTTCCTGTTCGACATGGACGGTACCATCCTTACGTCAATTGCCGCCGCCGAGCGCGTCTGGGCTGCTTGGGCCGTGCGTCACGGCGTCGATGTCGAAACCTTCCTGCCGACCATTCACGGCGTCCGCGCCATCGACACCATCAATCGCCTGGCATTGCCCGGAGTCGATGCCGAGGCCGAAGCGGCGTGGATCACCGAAGCTGAAATCGAGGATGTCGAGGGCGTTGAAGAAGTGGCGGGCGCGGCGCGCTTTCTCCAGTCTTTGCCAGCCGATCAATGGGCCATTGTGACCTCCGCCCCGAGGGCGCTGGCGTTGCGGCGGATGGCAGCCGCAGGGATTCCGGAGCCGGCTGTGCTGGTCACTGCCGAAGATGTCGCCGCTGGCAAACCTGACCCGGCCGGTTATCGATTGGCTGCGCAGCGGCTGGGTGTAGAAATATCGGATTGCCTGGTTTTCGAAGATGCAACGGTAGGCATCCTCGCAGCCGAGGCGGCGGGGGCGGATTTACTGATTGTCACGGCGACACATGAGCAGCCGATTGTGACGGCGCACGCCACGTTGGCAAATTATGACGAGGTCGTTGCCCGCCTAGACGCCCACGGCGTGATTCGACTTCGCACGATCCACTGTGGGAGCGAGCCTGCTCGCGAACGCTGACTTCCAGCCGACATAAACGTTGCCTGGCACTGCGCTTTCGCGAGCAGGCTCGCTCCCACAGTGGGGGGTGTGTCTCAGTAGAGTTTCGGAATCAATCGCCAGCTCCGGGCGCAATAAGCCTCATATTCACTGCCAAATTGCGCCCGTAACAATGCTTCCTCGGCATGAATCCGCGCGATCAGCGGAATCACGGTCAGCGCGGCCAGCAGCAATCCGACCCCCGAACGAAACGCCAGCGCCCAACCCACGGCAATCACCAACATCCCCAGGTAACTGGGGTTGCGCAAGCGACGATAGATCCCGTCGGTCACCAGGCGATGGCCCGGCTGGATCGCCACCAGCCCACTGAAGCGTTTGCCGAGCACGAACACCGGCCACATTCGCAGCACGCCGCCGATGATGAAGAGCAGCGCCCCGAGCCAACGCACGCCTTCGCCACCGAAGGTCCAGAAGTCGATGCGGTCGGTGTAGGCCGGGAAAAACCCACTCAATAACCCGATCACTCCGAACGCTGGCAGTACCCAGCGATTGGCCCTGTCCTCGCGCTCACCGGAACTCAGGTTGACCTCGGTAAACAGCGAAGCGATGGCCATGACCAGCGTCGCCAGGGCAACCACCACCAAGGCGGTATGGGAAAAAAACGCCGCGAAGCCGCCCAGCCCCCAAATTGCCAGCAAGAGGTAGGCGAGGGTGGAGACGATGGCGAAAAACGCCAGTTTGGCCGAGATTTTCATAGGCAATACCCCCGACACTCCCAGTGTAGCGCCGACCGTTCCCACGCGGAGCAGGGGAACGATCATCATTGTGCCGCTGATCGCGCATTGCGCCTGATCACCTGCGGTGGTTGCCCGAATGTTCGAAGGAATGCTTCGCGCATGCGCCGAGGATCGATAAACCCGCTTTCCAAGGCAATCTGCTCGAGTGTCAGGCGACCACCCTCAAGCATCTGCCGTGCCGCCTCCAGGCGCAGGTTCTCGATGGCCTTGGCGGGCGACTGACCGGTTTCGGTACGGAACGCACGGCTGAATTGCCGCGAGCTGAGGCTCGCCACTTGCGCCAGTTGTTCCACCGATAAGGTCTGCGCCAGGTGCTCCCGAGCGTAGGCGAGGACGGTCTGGATGCGGTCGGATTTCGGCGCCAGTTCCAGCAGCGCCGAGTGCTGTGATTGCCCGCCGGCACGGCGGTGGTACATCACCAGTTTCTGCGCTACGGCACGTGCGAGTTCGGCGCCGTGATCCTTTTCGACCATGGCCAGCGCCAGGTCGATGCCGGCGGTCATGCCGGCGGAGGTCCAGATCGCGCCGTCGATCACGTAGATTCGATCGGGTTCAACCTTGATCGATGGAAAGCGTTCTTGCAGTTGCCGTGCATAAGCCCAATGCGTGGTAGCCCGCCGGCCCTCAAGCAATCCGGCCTGGGCCATGACAAAGGCTCCAGAGCAAATCGACGCGGTACGGCGGGCGGTCCTGGCACTGGCACGCACGTAGTCGAGTACACCCTCGGGCGCCTGCTCGAGGATGGTGTCGCCGCCCACCACGATCACCGTATCGAACACCCGCTCGTCGAACGCCTCGGTGCCAACATTCAGGCCACCAGAAGCGCGCAAGGTGCGGCCGTCTTCGGACAGTACACGCACGTCATACAGGGCTTGCCCAGCACTGAAATTGGCATATTCGAATACCGGCATGGCAGCCAGCGCCATGGACTGGAAACCCTCGAACACCACAAACGCCACGCTGATCATCGCCCAATCCTCAAAACAGATGTCCTAAAAACGTAGGTTAAACGTCATTTGCGACGGACACGAGTCCCTTTATAACAGTTCCTGACTGGCGATTGTCTCGCCTCACTGTGAAGGAAAATGAACATGGCTCTCTCCTCCAAAGGCACTGCACTGGTCACTGGCGCCTCTTCGGGCATCGGCGCGGTGTATGCCGACCGTCTCGCCCGGCAGGGTTACGACCTGATCCTGGTCGCGCGCAGTCAGGCAAAACTCATCACGCTGGCCAACCGGCTGAGCGACCAGACCGGCCGTAATGTGGAAGTGGTCGCCGCGGATCTGAAAGACAAGGCCGACTTGTTGCGGGTCGAACAGATACTGCGAAGTGACGCGAGCATCACGTTGTTGGTCAACAACGCTGGAGTTGGCGCGGTCATGCCGTTGCTCGGCAGCCCCGTGGATGACATGGAAGACATGATCAGCCTCAACATCACCGCGCTGACACGCCTGGCCTATGCGACGATACCGGGCTTCGTCGAACGCGGTGCCGGGACCGTGATCAACATTTCGTCGATCGTCGCCATCGCCCCGGAAATCCTCAATGGTGTGTATGGCGGGACCAAGGCATTTGTCCTGGGCCTGAGCCAATCGATGCACCGGGAACTGGCGGATAAAGGCATTCGTATCCAGGCCGTGCTGCCAGGCGCGACCGCCACCGACTTCTGGAGCGAGGCCGGCAACCCGGTGGAGAATTTGCCGCAGGAGATTGTGATGTCCGCCGAAGAAATGGTCGATGCCGCACTGGTGGGGCTGGAGAAGGGGGAAGTGGTGACCATTCCGGGATTACACGACGGGGAGCAGTGGGATCGCTACGAAGCGCAGCGCCAAGTGCTGTCCGGGCTGTTCGGCAATTCCACGGCAGCAGCGCGTTATCGATAGCTTGACTGTGCTCTTTTGGTCCCCATCGCGGGCAAGTCCGCGATGGGGCCATCAACAACACCGCGCTACATAGATCATTACTGACATTACTGGCCAGCCGGAACGCCTTCCTGGACAAGAATTGCGCGAGCCAGGTCTTCGTCGCTGGCGCTGTTGAGGTCAGGATGCTGTTGGCGAATCCGCTGCAGTACCTGCTCCAGATAAACGCCACGAATCGCGCCGCCACTGGCCACGAAGCTGGAGGCGTCATCCCGGGCGGGAATCATCAGTTTGTCATCCTTGAACGTCGAATACAGCGAGGCGGAAACCCCGGCCGACGTGGCGACATCCTTTGCATCCACATCGGCCATCGCGGAGCCGACAGGTAAGCACAGCAAAAGGGAAGAAATGATAATCAGACGGCGCATGACGGTGTCCTCTGAAGACGTGAAGCAAAAAGGAAGTCTCTCACCCTTTAGGATGCATGGCGGTCGTCAGGAGTTCCCCTGGCAGGTTTTCAGCGCGAAAACCGGTTGCGATAATCCCGCGGCGAAACCCCGAGGTTGCGTTGGAAGGTCAGGCGCATGCGCTCTTCATCCCCGAAGCCGCACAACCGGGAAATCTGATCGATGTTGCGCTCCGAATCCTCCAGCAAGCGTCGCGCAGCTTCCACGCGCAGCACTTCCACGGCCTTGGCCGGCGTGCGGCCGGTCTTGAGTTTGTAGACCCGGGCAAAGTTGCGCGGGCTCATTTGAACCTGTTGGGCGAGTGTCTCGACGGTGAGGTTGGCGCCAGACAGGTTCTGCGTGATCCACAAATGCAAGTCGTCGAAGGCCGCACCTTCGCTGGTTTGCGATTGCAGCAACTGGCTGTACTGGGCCTGGCCACCGGGGCGCTTGAGGAACACCACCATTTCCCGCGCCGTCAGCAGTGCCAGTTCTCTTCCGCAATCTTCTTCGACCAACGCCAGTGCCAGGTCGATTCCGGCGCTGACCCCGGCAGAAGTCCAGACTGAACCTTGCTGGACAAAGATCGCATCGTTGTCGACTTCGATGGATGGATGGCGCTCCTTGAGCAGGCCGCACATCGCCCAATGGGTGGCGGCGCGCCGACCTTCGAGCAATCCGGCCTCGGCCAGCAGGAACGTACCGCTGCACACCGACGCGGTGCGCCTGGCTTTGGTGGACGCCTGTTTGAGCCAGTCGACCAGGCCCAGGGTGTTGTTCATCGCCAGGATAATCGCCGGGGCACCGGGAACGATCAGCGTGTCGATCGTCTGGTCATCGAAGGTGCTCAAGGGCACGGTGTCGACGGCCAGGCCCTCTGCGGTGTGGATCAGGCCGCCGTTCAGGCTGGCGGTCTGCAGGGTGTAGCCGGGCAGATTGCTGCTGTTGAGGTAGCGCGAGGCCGCCCAGAACACGGTTTGTGCGCCGGTCAGGTCGAGCAGGCCCATTTCGGGGTAGGCGAGGAAGACAATCAGGCGCGGTTGGTCGGACGGTGAATCGGGAGAGCTGGCGATATCGTTCATAGGCTTCTGGTTTGACGCGTTGGAATAATGATAATTCGCAAACGGTATAAGCGTTATCGCAGCTGGTCGGCTGTCCGGATTTCAGGGTTTTATGTCACTCGCCCGGCAAAACTGCAAGTACGGCCACTCGTGACAATCCAGAACAATTGTATTGTCCATGGCTGTCTGTTTCCGCACAAAAGGGCTGCGTACCTTGGGTTCACTGAAACCAGATGCGGACCTCCTTCATGTTCAATCGATTGGCCCTGCCTTTTGCCCTGCTGCTCACCTTCAACGCCGCAAACGCCGCCGATGGCGAAAAATGGTACCCCTCAAAATACGGCACCGATGACGAAATCGGTGCGTTGAACCTGCTCGATGCCAACTCGGTACTCAACGCCGCCAAGCTGATCAAGACCGGCAAGACCTACCCGTTGGCCGTGCCCATCGATAAAAACCTGCCGGCGTTCCGGCATCGCAGTTTTCACCTGACCAACGTCCAGCCGGGGGAAGCGGGCGGTACCACCATGGGCCCCAACAAATTCACCTTCAACGATGAACTGGTGGTGGGCTGGACCGGGGTCGGCACCCAACTCAACGGCATCGGCCACATTGGCATCGACAACGTCTACTACAACGGCAACCGCGCGGCGGACTTCGTGACCGTGGAAGGGGTGCAAAAACTCGGCATCGAAAAAGTCCCGCCCATCGTCACCCGTGGCGTGGTGCTGGACATGACCGCCGTGTATGGCAGCGCCATCGTACCGGAGAAAACCGAGTTCACTGTCGCCGATATCCAGAAAGCCCTGGATCTGCAAGGCGTCAGCATCGAGAAGGGCGATGTGGTGCTGTTCAATACCGGTTGGCTGGAGCTGCTGGGCAAAGACAACGAGAAATTCCTCGCTGTGGAGCCGGGCATCGGCATGGCGGCGGCCAAATGGCTGGCGGGCAAGCAGATCGTCGCGTTCGGCGGTGATACCTGGGCCTCGGAAATCTACCCTGGCACCGACGGCCAGGAGTTCCCGGTCAACCAGTTCATGCTGGCGAAAAACGGCATCTACAACCTTGAGCTGATCGACAGCCGCGCGCTGGTGCGGGACAAGGCCTGGACCTTCATGTTCGTGCTCGGACAGCCGCTGTACAGGGGCTCGACCCAGGTCAACATCAACCCGGTGGCGATTCGCTGAAAGGCAGCACCAAGCCGGGGGATGACAAACGCTCATCCCCCGGCCCGTTGTTGTCATTTGTTTGCCCCTGACCCCGGCCCATAGAGTGAAGCGTGCGTTTTTGGCGCATCCCTTTCATTCGAGTCATCGCCTGCCGAGCGCAGGCGAGGGAGATTTTTGATGTCCGATATTTTGGGCCAGCAGTTCATCGATGGGCAGCGCAGTGCCCTGGGCCGCGAGACCCTGCACAGCGTCGATGCCAGCACCGGCCATGCGCTGCCGTATGTTTTCCATCAGGCCACCGAGCAGGAAGTCGAGCTGGCGGTATCGGCGGCAACGCGCGCGTTTGCGCCGTTTCGCCAGCTGTCGCCTTTGCGCCGGGCCGAATTTCTCGACGCCATCGCCGAGGAAATCGATGACATGGGGGATGATTTCACCGCCCTGGTCTGCCAGGAAACCGCGTTGCCCGAGGGGCGGATTCGCGGTGAACGCAGTCGCACCAGCGGCCAACTGCGCCTGTTTGCCCAGGTACTGCGCCGTGGTGATTTTCTCGCTGCGCGGATCGACCAGGCGCTGCCTGAACGCACGCCGTTGCCACGGCCGGATATTCGTCAGTACCGCATCGGCGTCGGTCCGGTGGCGGTGTTCGGTGCAAGCAACTTTCCCCTGGCGTTTTCCACCGCCGGCGGCGACACCGCCTCGGCCCTGGCCGCCGGTTGCCCGGTGGTGTTCAAGGCCCACAGCGGGCACATGGCGACGGCCGAGCGGGTGGCGGGTGCCATCGTTCGCGCGGCGCAACGCACGGCCATGCCGTCGGGGGTGTTCAACATGATCTACGGCGCCGGCGTGGGCCAGGCGCTGGTCATGGCCGATGGCATCAAGGCCGTGGGCTTCACCGGCTCGCTCAAGGGCGGTCGGGCCCTGGCCGATCTGGCCGCTGCGCGGGCGCAACCGATCCCGGTGTTCGCCGAGATGTCTAGCATCAACCCAGTGATCGTACTGCCTGAAGCCTTGGGCCAACGAGGCCAGAAAATTGCCGAGGAGCTGACGGCCTCGGTCAACCTTGGCTGTGGCCAGTTCTGCACCAGCCCCGGCTTGATCATCGGTCTGCGCTCGCCGCAGTTCAGCGAGTTCCTGCAAGCCTTCGCACAGAACATGGGCAGCCAACCGCCCCAGACCATGCTCAACACAGGCGCGCTCAACAGTTATCGCGCAGGACTTGCGCACATCGCTGCGCACGACCTTGTCGATCACCTGGCCGGTCAGCCGCAAGAACATTCCAAGGCGCAGCCGCAGTTGTTCAAGGCCGATGTGCAGCTGTTGCTCGACGGCGATGCGCTGTTGCAGGAAGAGATATTCGGCCCGGCCACGGTGGTGGTCGAGGTGGCTGACCAGCCGCAGTTGCGCGCGGTGCTCGACCGTTTGCACGGACAGCTGACCGCCACGCTGATTGCAGAACCTGCGGATCTGGATCGCTTCAGTGGTCTGCTGCCGTTGCTGGAGGACAAGGTCGGGCGCTTGCTGCTCAACGGTTATCCCACCGGCGTCGAAGTCAGCGATGCGATGGTCCACGGCGGGCCTTATCCGGCGACGTCGGATGCGCGTGGCACCTCGGTCGGCAGCCTGGCCATCGATCGCTTCCTGCGCCCTGTTTGCTACCAGAACTATCCTGATGAGTACCTGCCGCCCGCGCTGCAAAACGCTAACCCTCTGGGTCTCGATCGACTGGTCGATGGCCAGTGGAGCCGGTTGCCCCTGAACTGACCCGCCGCCCACGTCGGCGCGGCTGGCGTGGGCCTTGATGGATTGCACATTGAATCGAGCACACACCGATATGGTTCCTTCCCTTGGCAGCATCGCTTCACGCTTGCGCCTCAAGCAACTGCGCTTGTTGATCGCACTGGATGACCGCGGCTCCCTGCACAAGGCCGCCGAGCAGATTTCGATTTCCCAGTCCGGCGCCACCAAGGCCCTGCATGAGGTCGAGTCACTGCTCGGCATGCCCTTGTTCGAGCGCCAGCCCAAGGGCCTGGTGGCCAATGAAATGGGGCGTTGCATGATTCGTTATGCACGGCTGATCTACAGCGATGTGGAGCATCTGCGCGAGGAAATGCTCAGCATCATGCAGGGGCAGGGCGGGCGGTTGTCGGTGGGGGTGATCATGGGGGCGGTGCCGCTGCTGACCCGGGCCCTGACCGAGCTGCGGCTCAAGCAACCGGAGCTGTCGGTGGAACTGGTGGAAAACACCAGCGCGACCTTGCTTGGGCTGCTGGATCAGGGGCGACTGGACCTGGCGATCTGTCGGACCAGCGTCGGCCAGCGCTCTGACGCCTATGACTGCATTGAACTGAGCGAAGAGCCCTTGGCCGTGGTCGCCAGCAAGGATCATCCGCTGGCCCGTACCGAGTCGTTGCAGCTGGCGCAATTGAGCGATTACCGCTGGGTGGTCTATCCCAAGGACATGCCGATGCGCCAGGCCCTGGAGCGCGAACTGAACGAGGCGGGGCTGGAAATTCCGCGGTATCCGCTGGAAACCTCATCGACCTTCGCCACCATTTTGCTGGTGCAACAGGACCCGACGTTGCTGGCGGTAATCCCGGTGGAAGTGGCGCAGTTCTGCGAGCAACACGAGTTGCTGGTGAAGCTGCCGGTGTCGATGCGTGCGCTGATCGAGCCTTATGGCGTGATCAGCCGGGCGGGCGCCGATTTGTCTCCGGCGGCGACCCTGCTGATCAACGAATTGCAGCGGGATCTGCTTACTTGATGACGATCGGGTTCACCGGCGCCCCCGTGCCGCCCACGATCTTCAGCGGCGCGGCGGTGTAGAGGAACTGCCACTGACTGTCTTCGGCGCAATCGCTGGCCAGCTCATCGAGCATCGCGACTTCGGTGAAGGTCACGCCAAGGTTGCGCATCAAGGCGTTGTGCAGCGGGATCAACACCCCTGTGGCCGGGTCGACCGCCACTTCGTTGGCCATGGTATCGGTCACCAGGTTGGGGATTTCCATTTGGTGAAACCACTCCACCAGCTCCCGGCTGAAGGTCAGGCCCGGCTCGGCGAAATCCTTGTAGAACTCATCCGGTTCGCGCTCATAGAATGAACCGATCCAGCCGGTGCGGATGATCAGGATGTCGCGTTTATGGATTTCGATACCCTGGGCCTTCGCAGCGGCCAGCAGGTCGAGGTGATTGAAGGTTTCGCCCTTGTCCAGCACCGCTTTGCCGCGATGGCGGGCCATGTCGATCAGCACCGCGCGCCCGACAATCCCGCGCTCGGCAATCGGCAGGATGCTGGCCTTGTCCATGCCACCGATGGTGCTCATGGCGTCGTAGCCGTTCCACAGTTTGTTGTCGTGCCAGACGTGGCCGAGGGCGTCGTATTGGGTCGAGCCTTGCAGGTGCATGAAGATCACGTCGTCGGCGTATTCGACATGGCCGTCGAAGTGGGTCTTGCCGGCCAGGAAGTGGCCTTTGTCCAATACGTTGACCCGCATTGACGGGCGTCGGCCAGGCCACAGCGGCTCACCCTTGGGATGGCCGATCTGCACTTGCAGGGTGAAGGTCTTGCCCTGGCGCACAGCGCCGATACCGCGCAGGATCTCGGCGCTTTGCAGGTAGTTCAGGGCGCCGACCTCATCGTCCGGCCCCCATTTGCCCCAGTTGGTGGGCAGGCCTTCGAGCAAGGCCTTGATGTCGGGAGAACGGTCGGCGGCGGTGTTGTTGGTGTTGTGGTCGCACATGGGATCTGTCCTTGTTCGAGCGGCTTGCGCAGTCCCCTGTGGGAGCGGGCTTGCCCGCGATGAGGGAGTGTCAGTCGAAATTTTTGCTGTCTGACACACCGCTATCGCGGGCAAGCCCGCTCCCACAGGTTTAGTGTTGTTTGTCAGAAAGATTATTTGATCGGCGAAAACTGCGCCGGCATCAGCAGTTTCGACTCCATCTTTTCCAGCATGGGGAATGCGATCGGCACGAAGCCTTCGAGCCAGTCGGGGTCCTGGTACAGCGCGGCGCGTTTCTTGATGCGTTCGTCCAGGCTCTCGTAGGCCCAGATGTGAATCACCTGGTTAAGCTCGCCGATTTCGGTGTACCACCAGCCCACCAGCGTGGCATAGCGGGAGATCACCGGCAGGCCGTTTTCCTCGAAGTGCTTGAGGTAGGTTTGCATCTTGCCGATCTGCAGGGTGTAGGTGCGCATCTCGTAGAACATAGGGGTTCTCTCTCTCAGGAATGAAGGCCGTGGAAGGCGTTGCCGATGATCCGCTCGATGTCGGAAGCCTGGGTCAGGCGCGGGTTGACCAGCACGTTGCCGCTGCGCATCGAGTCGCTGACCATTTGCGGCATGTAGTCCAGGTCCACCCCCAGGTCCTTGATGTTGTCGGGAATGCCGATGGCCTTGTTCAGCGCCATCACGTGCTCCACCACTTTGTGACCGGCATGGGCGGGGCTCAGGCCGCTGACGTCTTCGCCCATGGCGATGGCGATCTCGCGGAACAGCTCAGGGCAGGCCGGCAGGTTGTATTCGATGACGTAGGGCAACAGCGTCGCGTTGGCGATGCCGTGGGGGATGTTGAACACGCCGCCGAAGGTGTGGGAGATCGCATGCACGTTGCCCAGTTTCGATTGGGCGAAGGCGACGCCGGCGAGGAACGAACCGAGCAACATCTGCTCCCGGGCGTGCAAATCGGAGCCGCTGAAAAAGGCTTTCGGCAGGTGGGAGCAGATCATCTTGATCGCTTGCAGGGCCAGGGCCTGGCTGACCGGATTGGCCTGCTTCGAGACGTAGGATTCGATGGCGTGGGTCAGTGCGTCCATGCCGGTGGCCGCGGTGATCGACGGCGGCAGCTTGAGGGTCAGTTCGGCGTCGAGAATCGCCAGTGTTGGAAACAGTGCCGGGCTGATGATCACGGTCTTGAACAGGGTTTTGGTGTTGGTGAACACCGTGGACGCCGTGCACTCGCTGCCGGTGCCCGAGGTGGTGGGAATGGCAAAGATCGGCAGGGGCGGGTGCAGCAGTTTGTCGTAGCCCTCGTAGTCGAGAATGTTACCGGGGTTGGTGGCCATGGCCGCGACACCCTTGGCGGTGTCGATGCTGCTGCCGCCACCTACGCCGATCACCGCGTCGCATTCGTGGTTTTTCAGGAAGGCTACGGCGCGCTCCAGCACATCCGTGGTGGGGTTGGGTTCGACGCCGGCAAACACTTCGTAGCCAATGTCACGCTCGGCCAGCGAGGCGAAAAAACTCTCCATCACTCCCGATGCCATCAAGCCTTCGTCGGTGACCACCAGCAGTTTTTTTCCAACATGGGGCTTGAGCAATGCGCCGGCCTGACGCGCCAGGCCGTTGCCGCTTTTCAAGGTTGTGGGGAAATAGAACTGGAACGGGTTCATGTGTGTCTCCGGTTTCTTATTGGGTCCCGAAACAGTAATGAGCACCGCCGCCTGTCGATAATGAAAAGACCTGATTCAGCGATCACCCTTTGTCATCCCCCGAGTGGCGGGTGCACGGTGGTAACGTGAGCCTTTCCAACCGTCAGGAGCATCGTCATGGATTTGGGTATTTCGGGGCGCTGGGCCATCGTCTGCGCCGCCAGCAAGGGCTTGGGCCTGGCCTGTGCGCGGGCCTTGGCGAAGGAGGGCGTGAACCTGGTGATCAATGCCCGTGGTAACGACACCTTGCAGGCGGCGGCCACTGAGCTGCGCACTCTGGCGCCGAACATCGAAGTGCGCACAGTGGCCGGGGACATCAGCACACCTGAGGTGCGCGCACAGGTGCTGGCGGCGTGTCCGCAGGTGGATATCCTGGTCAACAACGCCGGCGGGCCGCCACCGGGGGATTTTCGCGACTGGCAGCGCGAAGACTGGCTCAAGGCGCTGGATGCCAACATGCTCACGCCCATCGAGCTGATCAAGGCCTGTGTCGATGGCATGGCCGAGCGCGGTTTCGGACGCATCGTCAACATCACCTCAGGCGCCGTGAAAGCGCCGATCGATGTGTTGGGGTTGTCCAACGGCGCCCGCAGTGGCTTGACCGGTTTCATCGCCGGGCTGGCGCGCCAGGCCCGCTTGGCCGGCAACAACGTCACCGTCAACAACCTGCTGCCGGGGCCGTTCGAGACCGAACGGCTGCACAAGACCCTCAATGCCGCCGCCGAAGCCAAGGGCGCCAGCGTCGAAAGCATCGCCGAGCAACGGCGTAAAAACGTCCCGGCCCAACGCTTCGGCCAGCCCGATGAGTTCGGTGCTTATTGCGCATTCATTTGCAGTGCCCAGTCCGGTTTTCTCACTGGGCAGAACCTGTTGCTCGATGGTGGCAGTTACCCGGGAACGTTCTGACTAGTCTTCCGGTTTGGTGTTGACTCATCCGGCCCCTTCGACTTGCCCGCGAAGAGGCCATTGATCCAACACAAATCCTTCAGGCATTTCCAGGGGATGACATCCGGTGATCCCCCAATCAGATCCCATCATTATTCAGCACTCGGGGGCGTGATTAGAGTGGGGCCGCTTGTTCCACAACAATAAGAGCGCCCCACATGAACAATCCGAGTGCCGAAAGCCTGGCGTTGCCAGCAGCAAACGCAACGATGCGTGCCACCAACGTGCGCTGGCGAATTTTCCTCATCATGTTGTTGCTGACCGCGATCAACTACATCGACCGCGCCTCGCTGTCGGTGGCGTTGCCGCTGATATCCAGCGAGTTCCAGATCCCGCCGGCCCTCGAGGGCCTGATGCTCAGTGCGTTTTTCTGGTCCTACGCCTTGATGCAGATCCCCGGCGGCATGCTGCTGGATCGCTTCCATACCCGCCGCGTCATCGTCGTTGCGACGGTGGCCTGGGGCGCCTTCCAGGCCCTGGCCGCCGGGGCGCATAACTGGATCACCCTGTTGCTCACCCGCATGGGTCTGGGCATTGCCGAGTCGCCGATCATGCCCGCCGGCGCCAAGCTCAACGGCGCGTGGCTGACGCCCAACGAACGCGGACGCGGCGCGGTACTGGTCGACGGCGGTGCGCCGCTGGGCAGTGCCTTCGGCGCGATTATCATTGCCGGGCTGATCGGCTGGTTCGACTCCTGGCGCATCGCGTTCGTGATCGCCGGGGTCGGCACCATGCTCGCCGGTGTGCTGGCCTGGAAGTACATTCGCAACCACCCCAGCGAACACCCCGGCGTCAATGCCGCGGAACTGGCGCACATCACCGAGGGCAACGCCACGGTCAACAAGCCCGGCGCGGTCACCAGCATCCCGTTCAAGGAACTGCTCAAGGACCGTTCGGTGCTGGCGATGTTCGCCGGTTACTGCTGCATCCTCAGCGTGTTCTACGGCCTGCTGACCTGGATGCCGAGCTACCTGCACCAGACCCACGGCCTGAACATTTCCGGCATGGGTGGCGCGACTTTCCTGATCTTCATGTGCGGCTTCGTCGGCGAACTGGTCGGCGGCTACCTGGGAGATAAGTGGAAATCCAGCGGCGCCTCGCCCAACCTGGTAATGCGCAGCATGTTCAGCGGTTCGGCACTGGTGGCGGCGCTGTGCATGCTGGGAACGGCGTACGCCTCCGAGGCCAGCCAGGCGATCGGCCTGCTGTGCGTGGCGATGTTTTTCATTCGCTGGTGCGGCATGTACTGGTGCATTCCATCGATCCTCGGCGGCACGTCGAAAACCGGTGTGCTGGCCGGCACCATGAACTTCTGCGGGAATATGGCGGGGGTGATCGTGCCGATCCTGATCGGTTTGATCGTGCAGTTCACCGGCTCGTATTTCCTGGTGCTGATCTTCTTCGTGGTCATGGCCATGCTGCTGGCGATATTCTCCAGCCTGATCGATTACCGGGAGCGAGGGCTGGTTTGATGAGCGTTGATGTCGACTGTGTGGTGGTCGGGGCTGGTGTGGTCGGGCTGGCGGTGGCCAGGGCCCTGGCCATGGGCGGACGCGAAGTGATCCTGGTCGAGGCCGGCGAAGGGATTGGCGTGGGTATCAGTTCACGCAATTCCGAGGTGATCCACGCCGGTATCTATTACCCCAGTGGCAGTCTCAAGGCGCGGTTGTGCGTGGAGGGCAAGCAACGCCTTTACGCCTTCTGCGACGACCACGGCGTCAATTATCGTCCGCTGGGCAAGCTGATCGTCGCCATCGATGATGCGCAGCGTGTGACCTTGCAGGGTTTGCTCGAGCAGGGCCGGCGCAATGGCGTCGATGACCTGCAATGGCTGGAGGCCGCTCAGGCGCGGGCGCTGGAGCCTGAATTATCCTGTGTTGCCGCGCTGTGGTCGCCATCCACCGGCATTGTCGACTCCCATGGCCTGATGCTGGCGTTGCAGGCCGATGCCGAGGCCTGGGGCGCATCGCTGGCCTTTCACACGCCGCTGTTGTCGGCGCGCTGCAGTGAACAGGGTTTCGAGCTGCATATGGGCGGCGCCGAGCCCATGACCTTGACCTGCCGCAAGCTGATCAACTGCGCGGGATTGTCCGCATCGGAAGTCGCGAGCCGCATCGCCGGCCTGCCAGTGCAATACGTTCCCCAGGCGCGATTGTGCAAGGGCAGCTATTTCAGCTTCAGCGGCCGCGCGCCGTTCCGCCATCTGGTGTACCCGGCACCGGAAAGCGCCGGGCTGGGCGTGCACATGACCCTAGACCTCGCTGGTCAGGCGCGTTTCGGGCCGGATGTGGAATGGGTCGACAGGGTCGATTACCGCGTGGATCCAGCCCGGGCCGACGGCTTTTACGCGGCGATCCGCCGTTACTGGCCGGGCTTGCCGAATGACAGCCTGCAACCGGCCTACAGTGGCATTCGCCCGAAAATCAGCGGCCCGAACGAGCCGGCCGCCGACTTTCGCATCAGTGGCCCCGCCGAGCATGGCATTCCCGGGCTGGTCAATCTGTTCGGCATCGAATCACCAGGCCTGACCAGTTGCCTGGCGTTGGCCGCGCACGTGATGAACAGCCTGCACCTGTAGGAGCGAGCATGTCGAATCGTCGCACCGTCGCGATGGTCGTCAACGATGACGCTGGCTGGCTGACACCCAACGCAGTATTCGAGTCCATCGCGAGCATGCTCGCTCCTACAGGTAAAGGTAAAGGTGCAGGTGCGGGGTGACCGATAATCAGTGCCCGCACCGCAACGCGCAGATAGCGCTATCCTTGGAAGATGTGCTCTTCGCCATCGGAGACATCTGATGATCAACGTACGCACTGCCCGCATGCTTGCCGATTACAAACAATGGGCCAACCAGCGCCTCTTCGATAACCTGGCGCTATTGCCACCCGGCGAAGTCGAAAAAGAACGCGCCGGGGTCTTCAAGAACATGATCGGCACACTCAATCACATCTATGTGGTGGACCGTATCTGGCAGGCTCACCTCGAAGGCCGAGGGCACGGCTTCAAGACCTCCCATGAACTGGTACATCCTGAACTGGCGGTGCTGCGCCTGGCGCAACAGGACGTGGATCGCTGGTACTGCAACTGGAGCGCAAGGCAGACCGATGCCTCGCTGGACAAACCCTTGAGGTTCACTTTCGTTTCCGGCGAAAGCGGCACCATGACTGCCGGCGCGATGCTGATGCACGTGGTCAACCACGCCAGCTACCACCGTGGCTGGGTGATCCAGATGTACTTCGAGATCCCGGCCATGCCGCCGATGACGGACATGCCGATCTACCTGCGCGAGACCGACCCGCACTTCAACGCGCTCAATGCCCCGGCAGTGGCGCCGACATGTGCTCCACTATTCGCGAGCGCAACCAACGTTCTGCCGGATCGTTATCGTTGACGCCGTTCCAGACCATGGACAGTTCGGACAGGTTGATCTCGAACGGTGGGTCGTCGGCACGCAACAGGCTGCTGCCCTCGATCAGCGCGCAGGCGGCGTAATCGGGCACCGAGGCCAGCATGTCGGTACCCGCCAGCAGGGCGCGCAGGCCCGAGAACTGCGGCACTGCCAGCACCACGCGGCGGGAGCGGCCGATGCGCGCCAGGTCATTGTCGATGGCGCCGCTCAAGTCCCCGGAAAACGACACCAGCGCGTGGGGACGCTCGCAGAATTCATCCAGGGTCAGGGGGCCGGGCTTGTCATCGCCACGCAGCACCTTGACGCTCAGGTCCCGTAGCTTTTTGCGTTTGGCGTTGGCCGGCAGCTCCGTGGTGTAGCTGATGCCGACGGAAATCTCACCGCTGGCAAGCATCGACGACATCAACAGGTAATTGACCCGGCGCACCACCACCACGACATTCTGCGCTTCTTCGCGAATCTGCTTGAGCAGCGGCGGAAACAGGCCGAACTCGGCATCGTCGGACAGGCCGATGCGAAACACATCGCGGCTGATGGACGGGTCGAAATCCTTGGCCCGGCTCACCGCCCCGGAAATGGTGTCCATGGCCGGTTGCAGCTCCTTGAGAATCACCAGCGCCCGCGGCGTCGGCTCCAGCACCCGGCCGTTACGCACCAGCAGCGGGTCGTCGAACAGATCGCGCAACCGCGCAAGTGCCGCACTGACGGCAGGCTGGCCGAGGAACAGCTTCTCGCCGGCCCGAGTGAGGTTCTTCTCGAACATCAGCGTTTCGAAAATCACCAACAGGTTCATGTCCACGCGTCGTAGGTCGTTGCGGTTCATGGTGCAGGCTCGCTGGGGTTGGGAACCTTTTCAGTAAAGCACCAAACCTTGTAGGAACGAGTTTGCTAGCGAAGACGGCAGGCCAGGCGACTTGAAGGGTGTATTTCGCGGTTTATAGTTTTGAGGCGCGCTTCGCGCCCTGACGGGGATAAATCCCCTCGCCACACAGAGATTTTGGCCCTATGCGGGCACCGGCTCCGGCTCGGTCAGCACCTTCCTGAACGTCTCCACCAACGGCCGCAGATTGATCCGGTGCCACGCCGCCCACAGCGGCCGGGTGAGGGGAATCCATGGTACTTCCCGCAGCACCACGCCCGGTGGCGCGTTGCGGCTCAAGCCTTTCTGGATCATGGCGATGCCCAACCCCGAAGCCACCAGCGCCATTGCCGTGAAGGGGCCGGTGGCTTCCATGCGGATATCCGGGGTGAAGCCTGCGCGGATGCAGGCGCTGACGAAGTTCTCGCGACTGCTGACATTCTGGTGGTGTTGCACGCCAATCCACTCCTGATCGGCGAGATCTTGCGGGGTCAGCGCGGCCTTTCGGGCCAGCGGATGGTGCTCGGGCAGTGCCAGCAGCATAGGGTCGTCCAGCACCTGGAAACCCAGCAGGTCAGGGTCGTCATCGGTCGGCGGCTCACTGACCAGGGCGATATCCAGACTACGCTGACGCAGGCCTTCGAGTTGTTCGGCGGAGCTCTGGTTGTACAGCGCGATGTGCACGTTCGGGCGGCTTACACGCAGCACGCGCAAGGCATTGGGCAAGACGCCGGCGTGCATGGCGTTTTCGATGTAGCCGATGCACAGGCCGCCTTCTTCGCCACGCCCCAGGCGTTTACCGAGGGATTCCAGGCGGTTGGCGTGGGTCAGCAGGGCGCGGGTTTCGGCGAGGAAGGTCTGGCCGTCGCGGGTCAGGCGGATGCGTTGCTGGCTGCGCTCGAACAGGGTCAGGCCCAGGCGTTCTTCGAGCTGGGCGATCTGCCGGCTCAGGGGCGACTGGGAAATGTGCAGGCGTTCGGCGGCGCGACCGACGTGTTCTTCCTCGGCGACGGCGACGAAGTAGCGCAATTGACGGATGTCGATCATGTAAGACCTCCAGGGACTCAAGTACTGCATATTATGTCTTGGACGGTCCGATGGTCGCAATCTAGGATCTGCTCAACGGTCACCACCTGACCACTGAACTGATGAGGATCTGAATATGAGCTTGAAAGACAAACTGCCCGGCGCACTGGGTTTCGGCACTGCACCGCTCGGCAACATGTTCCGCGCCATTCCCGAGGAAGAAGCGCAAGCCACCGTCCACGCCGCCTGGGATGCCGGTGTGCGTTATTTCGATACCGCGCCGTTCTACGGTTCGGGCCTGTCGGAAATTCGCCTCGGCCAGGCGCTGTCGCGCTACAACCGCGATGACTATGTCCTGAGCAGCAAGGTCGGCCGGGTGATTCTCGACGAGGTCGAAGACGCCGCCGCTCGCGATTTGGGCGAGAAGAGCGGGGTGTTCGAGCATGGTCGCCCGAACAAGATCGTCAACGACTACAGCGCCGATGCGACCCTGCGTTCGATCGAAGACAGCCTCAAGCGCCTGCAAACCGATCGCCTGGACATCGTCTGGGTGCACGACATCGCCCAGGACTTCTACGGCGATCAATGGCTGGAGTACTTCAACCAGGCCCGTACCGGTGCGTTCAAAGTCCTGACTCGCTTGCGTGAAGAAGGCGTGATCAAAGGCTGGGGCCTGGGGGTGAACAAGGTCGAGCCGTGCGAATTGACCCTGGATCTGAGCGAAGCGCAACCGGACGGTTTTTTGCTGGCGGGCCGCTACACTCTGCTCGACCATGATCGTGCCTTGCAGCGTCTGATGGACGCAGCACTGGCGCAGAACGTCGAGATCGTGGTCGGCGGTCCGTATAGCTCGGGGATCCTGGCCGGTGGCGCGCACTTCGAATACCAGAAGGCCAGCCCGGCGATCGTCAACAAAGTCGAACAGATCAAGCGGATTGCCGCTACCCACGGCGTCAGTATCAAAGCGGCTGCATTGCAGTTTTCCCTGGCCAACCCGGCGGTGGCGGCGGTTATTCCTGGTGCCAGCCGTCCAGAGCGAATTGCCGAAGATGTAGCCGCATTGTCGCAGGTGATTCCCGCCGCCTTCTGGCAGGCACTGCGTGACGCCAAGCTGATCGGCGAGCGTGCCCCATTACCCATCATTGGAGCTTGAGCATGAAAATCGATCTGAGTGGAAAACTGGCGATTGTCAGCGGCAGCACGGCCGGCATTGGCTTGGGTATCAGCAAGGCGCTGGCTGAGTCCGGCGCCACCGTGGTGGTCATCGGTCGCGATACGGCCAAGGTCGAGCAGGCCTTGGCGAGCATCCGCCAGAGCGTGCCCGGCGCACAATTGCGCGGCGTGACCGCGGACCTGGGCACTGCCGAGGGGGCGCAGAAACTGTTTGCCGCCGAGCCCCGTGCCGACGTCCTGGTCAACAACCTCGGGATCTACAACGACGTGGACTTCTTCGAGACCCCGGACAGCGAATGGTCACGCTTCTATGAAGTCAACGTGATCTCCGGTGTGCGCCTGGCCCGGCATTACGTGCCGGATATGGTCAAGCAGGGCTGGGGCCGCGTGATCTTCCTGTCTTCGGAATCCGGCGTGGCGATCCCCGCCGAAATGATCAACTACGGCGTAACCAAAAGTGCCAACCTGGCCGTGTCCCATGGCCTGGCCAAACGTCTGGCGGGCACGGGGGTGACAGTCAACTCGATCCTGCCGGGTCCGACCCTCACTGACGGCGTGGAGGAAATGCTCAAGGACGCCATCGCCGCCTCCGGACGCAGCGTTCGGGAAGAAGCCGACGCGTTCGTGCGCAAGGCGCGGCCGAGTTCGATCATCCAGCGCGTGGCGAATGTCGAGGAGGTCGCAAACCTGGTGGCCTACATTGCTTCGCCGCTATCCTCGGCCACCACTGGCGCCGCCCTGCGGGTCGACGGCGGTGTCGTCGACAGCCTGGCGATCTGAACCTTTTTGAATCTGGAGAGTATTTTTCATGGCAACAACCTCAGCATCCATCGACATCCCGGCCTCGGCCGATCAGGTCTGGCAATTGATCGGCGGTTTCAATTCGCTGCCGGATTGGCTGCCCTTCATTCCCAAGAGTGAGCTCAGCGAAGGCGGGCGGGTACGCAGCCTGCAAACGGCGGACGGCGCGGTGGTGGTTGAGCGCCTGCAAACGTTCGACAACGATAGCAAGACCTACAGTTACTCGATCTTGCAGGCGCCGTTTCCGGCCACTGATTATCTGGCGACGATCCGCGTTGAAGCGCAGGGGCAGGGCGCCCGGGTGACCTGGTCCGGTCGGTTTGAGCCGGTGGGTGTGAGCAATGAGGAAGTCGTGGCGTTATTCACCGGGATTTACCAGGGTGGTCTTGAGGCCCTGCGGGCGAACTACCCAGCCTGATCACTGATCGTTCCCACGCTCTGCGTGGGAATGCAGCCCGGGACGCTCCGCGTCCCTTTCGCAAGCTGGAACGCGGAGCGTCCCTTGAGGCATTCCTTTGCGGCGCGTGGGAACGATCATGCGGGGGTAATCAGACTCTCCCGACAATCGAGCACCAACCGCGCTCCACCCAACTCACTTGTCCCCACCTCCAGCGCAAATCCGTGCAAGCTGACAATCGCCGCGACGATCGACAGCCCCAAGCCGAAACCACTTTTCTGATTCCCCGCCTCGGCGCGGTAGAAGCGCTGGAACACCGCCTCGCGTTCAGCCTCCGCAATGCCGGGGCCGGAGTCGAGTACTTCGATGCGGGTATGCCCGTTCTCATTGACCCCACGCAAAATCACCTGGCCACCGGGCGGGGTGAATTTGATCGAGTTACTCAACAGATTGGCCACCGCTTCGAACAGCAGGGCGCGATCGCCATTGAGCGAAGGCAGCGATGTGGGCAGTTGCAGTTCAAACGTCAGGCCATCGTCCTCGGCCAATGGCAGATAAAACTCATGCAGTTCCTGTAGCAAGGACACCGCGTCCAATTGCACGAAACCGGACCGGCGCTGGCGATCCTCCAGTTCGGAAATCCGCAGCAGCCCGCGAAAACGCGCCATCAGGGTGTCGGCCTCGGCCAACACCGCGTCCAATTGCGTCGATTGTGGCGAACCTTCGCCGGCCTGTTGTTGCATGCGGTAGAGCTGCGCGCGCAGGCGGGTCAGCGGGGTGCGCAAGTCATGGGCGATGTTGTCGCACACGCCCTTGACCTCGTTCATCAAGCGCTCGATGCGTTCGAGCATGGCGTTGACGATGGCGGCCAGCATGTCCAGTTCATCGCGGCGATTGGACAGCGGCAGACGCCGGGTAAGGTCCCCGGCGACGATGGCTTCGGCGCTGCCCTGGATCGCGCGAATCCGCCGTAGCGGTCGGCGGCGCAACAGGTGCCAACCAACGATGCCCGGCAAGATGGTCAGGGTCACGCCCCAGAACAAGGCATGGAGGATGATCCGGGTCACGGCAAACAACGAACCGTTGTCCCGCACCAGGATCAGCCAGCGACCATCTTTCGTCTGGGTTGCCACCGCGTCGCAGCTGTCGACGGGCAGGGTCGGGTCGTCGGACTCGGCGCAGTCGTTGAGCATGTGAATCTTGCCGTCCAGCGGCAGGCCTTTGGGAATGTGGCGCAAGGCGCCGCTGAGGTAACGATGTTCGGCATCGAACAGGCCGTAGGCGTCGATGCCGCGGATGTCGAAGGTCATGCTGACGGCAAGGGCGTCCGTCAGTTGATCGCCCTGGAAGTGCGAGAACAGATGCTGGCGTTGCATCAGCGAATGCTTGGCCAGGTTGTCGAGGTAAGCGGACACCTCGTAATACATGACCCCCATGAGTATCCCGCTCCAGACCACGAACAACGCACTGTAGAGCGCCAGCAGGCGACTGGTGGAAGAACGCCAGCCTTTAGACGGGTTCGGCAATGACATAACCCGAGCCTCGCACCGTTCGAATCAATGGAACATTGCCAGGTGGGTCGATTTTCTTGCGCAGGCGGCCAATATGCACGTCGATCAAATTGGTGCCGGGGTCGAAGTGATAACCCCAGACCTCTTCGAAAATCATCATCCGCGAGAGGATCTGCCCGGTGTTGCGCATCAGGAATTCCAGCAGTTTGTATTCGGTGGGCAGCAGGGTGAGCAACTGGCCGTCACGGCTGGCCTCGTGGCTGATCAGGTTCAGCTCCAGGTCTGCCACCCGCAGCGTGGTGGCCTGGGCCGTCACGGTGTTCTGCCGGCGCAGCAGCACTTCGACCCGGGCAGCCATTTCATCGGTGGCGAAGGGTTTGGTCAGGTAATCGTCACCCCCGGCACGCAAGCCGCGTACGCGCTCGTCGACGTCGGAAAGGGCGCTGATCATCAGGATAGGCGTGGCCACGCCCATGGTGCGCAATGTGGTGACAATCGCCAGGCCGTCGAGTTCGGGCAGCATGCGGTCGAGGGTGATCAGGTCATAGTTGCCGCTGACCGCACGCTCAAGTCCCTCTCGACCGTTGTCGACCCAATCGACGTCGAGCCCGTGGCTGCTCAGTTCGGCGACAATTTCCCGTGCGGTCACGGCGTCGTCTTCGATGGTCAAGATGCGGGTCATAAGGCTGGCCTGATTAGGTATTCACAACGTAGTGCAGCATTTTGCCAAGAAATGATCGAACGCTTACTAAATAAAAGTTCATGGACACATCCATCGTCGTTTAATGCATAAAACCCGCTGCGACCAGCCGTTCATTGCAATTTGCATGGAGCTGGGAAGTTCAAAGTTTCTAAATCTCTGAAACAAAAGGATTTATTGAAAATCCGCGACTGGCACGGTGACTGCAATTGCTCCTTCGAGACTTGTAACACCATCTTTCTGCCTGGAGCGATACAACAATGAATAGATCCTCTGAGGGTTTCTATCCCGCCACGGATGAATCGAGCACAGTGTCGGGCGTGTCCTGGGGGGCGATCTTCGCCGGGGCCGCGGCGGCGGCGGCGTTGTCGCTGATCCTGGTACTGCTCGGATTCGGCCTGGGGTTCTCGGCAGTTTCGCCGTGGGCCAATGAAGGCATGAGCGCCAAGGGCCTGGGCATATCGACGATTGTCTGGCTGGCTGTCACGCAAATCGTCGCTTCCGGCGCCGGTGGCTATATCGCCGGCCGGCTGCGGGTGAAGTGGGCTTACATGCATGGCGATGAAGTTTATTTCCGCGATACCGCCCACGGTTTTCTCGCCTGGTGCGTGGCGACGCTGGTGACGGCCACGTTGGTCGCCGGTTCGGTCAGCAGCATCGTCAGTGGTGGCGTGCAGGCCGGGGCGCAGGTCGCCGGTGGCGCCGCCACTGCCATGACAGCAGCGGCGGGCACCGCGGCAGCCAACACTGACGGCGATCAATACGGCTACTACATCGACAGCCTGTTTCGTAATGACCAGCCGGCCGCCCTCAGCGACGACGCCGCCCGAGGCACAGTGACGCGCATTTTCGTGCGCTCACTGAAAGACGGTCAGCTGGCCGCTGAAGACCGTACTTACCTGGCACAACTGGTGGCGCAACGGACCAACCTGCCCCAAGCGGACGCCGAGCGTCGTGTCGACGAAGTCTATGCCCGCACGCAGAAAGCCGTGGCGGACGCCAAGCTGGCTGCGCAACAAGCTGCTGATACCGCCGCCAAAGTCGCTGCCATGACCACCTTGTGGATGTTTGTTGCGCTCTTGGCCGGTGCGTTCTTCGCCAGCCTTGCAGCAACATTTGGAGGTCGTCGTCGGGATGCCGTGGTGTATGTGGAAACCGACACTTACGTGAACACCACACCTGTTCGCTAACTCAGGAGAATCATCATGCGTTCATTACTGCTGTTCTTTCTCGGCATACCGATCCCGATCATCATTCTGATCGCGTTGTTTACATGAACTGATAGTTCCTGGCCTCGTGCCTGTGCCGCTTCTGCCTTTTTGGCAGAAGCGGCGTTTTTGCTGGTGGATGTAAAGGTGTGAAACGCACCTGTAGGAGCCGGCTTGCTGGCGATGCGATGGTGGCCGTAACGCCGTCAGTCAATCGGCGTGTCGATAAACACCTCAAGCCCCTCGGCATAGCGGGTGAACGCAGCGATTTTTGGGAACCGCTCAACCGGAACCTGATCCGGCACCACATACTGGGTAAAGCTCCACGCAACAGCGAGGGTAATACCAGCCTGGTCAATCGAGCCGTCATTTTTCAGCGGCTGCTTTTCCAGCTCTCGTTCCAGCGCCGAATAGGCGGCTGCCAATTGCCCCTCGACCCGTTCAACCCAAGGCTCGTATTGAATCTCTGCCGGGCGTAGGTTGCGTTCATAATAAAGCTGCACCGACTTTTCGCTGGCAGCCAATGCCAGGCCAATCAGGCGCAGTGACCGCAGGCGATGTTCGATACCCGCAGGCCCCCATTTTTCATGTTTATCAGTACGGGCACCGCTTGATATTCCTTGTATTGTCAAAATCACTCGGAGGCGGGATGTCAAAATAAGTGCGATTTTGCGAAAGTTAGGCAAATTGGTCTAGCTTTTTCAGGTAAAGATGGTTCAGGGGTGTTATTCGATTTTAGATCGACATATGCAAGTAAAATTTCAGTTTTTTGGGCGGGGCGATTGCTGATCGATAAAGTGTAAAGATAGTGGGTCAGGACGGTGGATCATACGAATCCGTGTTCAGTCGCGTAGTCCTGTAGCTGGATTTTATCAATCATCGGATAATTAGAATATCCGTTTAGCGGATAAACTACGTTAAGTTTGTTTCTTTGTATTAAATTACTCGTATGCCTATGGTCTAAATATCTATCTGCTTGTGAAAATGTATAGTATTTGTTTAAAATCTCCTCCACCTTGTATACGTCATTCTGAAGCAGATAAGTGGCTGCACCAATGCGAATTGGACTTGTGAAGCCGGAGCTTAAAAATAGCTGGCCGAAGGATCGACTGCCGATGTTGTATTTTTTCCAGAGAGCACGTACATGTGTTAGCGCCAATTCAGGTTTCTCGCCTGGGTGAATTATTTGTTGATCTGGAATTAAGAAGTATTTCTCGATGTCCTTGGATGCATATATGATTTGCGAATAAGTATCAGCTGGCGTACCAGTTACAGGGTTTATGCCAAGACTACTTAATATTTTGTAAATGGCGGGTGGGGTAGTTTTTAACCAGCAGGCTATGGTTGTTGATTTGGCGTAATTTTTATAAAACGTATCGACACTGCTGCATCTAATTTTGTGATTTATCAGGCGCTCGGAGTTTTCAAGTTGAAAGACGCCTATTGCTATCATGTTAAGGGTGGTGGATAATGAAATTTGAAGTTTTTTAGATGCTTGCAGTATTGTGTACCCATTATTTTTTTTGCTAAGTAATTTATCTCCCATGCTAGTGTATGGTGAGATTTTTTCTCGTGAGTAAAAAGTATGTGGGTTGTGATCGATTTTCGGCCCCGTTAAAGGTGATATTCCAAAGCTTTTTAGAAGTTTGGCCGCATTGCCGCGACTACAACCCAGCAATTTATAAACCTCTGCCGCGCTTACGTATTTTGCTTCAAAGTCTTTTAAGGTTCTGGCCTCTATGAGGTATCCACCCATTCGGGATTTTCGAATGTTGGTAAGTAATCCGAGTTTTATAAGATGGCGTACAACCTGTGTCCATGTGTTAAGATATTTCGCGGCTATAGCAGTGGGTAACCAATTTTCTCCTTCAGCAAGATTGGGTTGTGGAAGTGCGGCCGAGGATTGTACGAACTTCCTCTGTTGCTTTTCAGTTTTGTTGCACCATTCGACAATTAAGGGGCTTGTTTGGGTGCTAATAAGCCAGCGACGAAGTATGCTGCTTTCAAAGTTTAGCGGAGCTATCTTCAAGCGCGATATCGCTCTACGGATCCGATTGGTGGGGATTTTGGTTTGGGAGGATAAAAGCTTCACAGAAATGAATTTTTTAGAGAAATTCTCTATCTCTTGTGGATCAAAGTACATTTTGTGATTCTTTCCCCATTTGGGCGTTAAAAGGTGGTGTTTGATCGCACTTTTTATCGCTTCAGCACTTAGTTGTAGTTTTTCTTGTGCGTTTTTTGGTGGTCTTTCTGAGTTAGATATTTTTTTCTTGGTAAAACCATTGCGGAGTTTTATTATCAATACTTTTTTTGAAAACATCTGAGCGTGCTGCCAGTTGTATCGAGTCTTGTATGGCCTAATGCTGATTTCTAGACGCAGGGTTGCCCAGTAATGCTGGCGAATGCCAAGCCAAGCACCAATCTGCCGCTTCGTTAAAGAAAAGGAATGAACTGGTGGTGTTTTGAAGGATCCATTCTTTTCGGCGTGTTCATTTGAGCTATATTTGATGAAGTCTCGCACGCCGTCCCGTATTTTGAGATAGGGGAATAGCGAGAGTTTGGCAGCGATTATGAATGCAGGTATTTCCGGGTGTAAGCTTTTCAATTTTTTAAGATGAACCGATACTCCTATCATGTCATCTTCAAGTAAAGCGAACGCTATTCCCAGTAAGCACCTATTGGCAGAGCATTCAGTAGCACGCTCCACGTGGTAGCCCAAGTCCGTTAAGTAGCGAAGAAGTTGGTGAAATTTCTGTGTGTCACCTGACCGAAAAATATTGAGTAAGTTTTGTTCGTACTTTGCGTCTTCGACGGAACATGGCGGCGAAACCAACGGGTGATTACACATATAACATTCATCCACTGCATGCCAATTAAGCTTAACCTGGCAATTAGGGCATCTGGAGAGATATTTTCTAAGGTGGTAGGGGCAGTAACTCGCGAGCTTAAGATCTTTGATGAAATATTCATGGCCGTCTCTGCAACATTCGGAGCAATATGCGGCGTCCTTCTTTCGTATCATGTCAGCATTAACAGAAAATCCAGCGATATTCAGAGATGGAGAGCGGTGTAGCGCCCCAACTGGTTCATAAAAACCACTTAGAAATTCATCGCCTGCGGCACTCGTCCGTTTTGAGATTTCTTGAATAATAGGGTGCGATCGGGAAATTAGAGAACCGTTAAAACATGTTCGACCAAATAGAGCCATAAAATCCGAGCGTAATGTGCAACCATGCATAATGGCCATGCGTTTTAGGATACTGGTTGGACTTTCCTCATGCAACGGCTTAGGAATGAACAATAGTCTACTCATCATCAGTGCCCTCGTAGTTTTCTGCGAGCTTTATCGCATCGTCATAGGACAGGGCGAAAGGATTACCATCTGATAAATTTTTCGGCAAGTCTACGTATTGGCATGCGGTAAAGAAATCACTTGCCTTCAGTTCGTGTGGTGTATTGCTGCGCAAGCAGGTTTTTAGTGCATCATTAATGATCACCCGCATCCTCTTCAGATTGCCGCAAGTGGCAACGAAGAGTGGCGCCGCTATTGTTGGATCGTTAAGGTGCACACCTTTTACGAGTCTTGTGATCTCGTACATCGCGGAATCCAAATGTTTTAACGTCGCAAAATAATCGGAACCCTCTCCCGCGTCATAAGTGAAATTCGATAGCTCAGCGAAATATGGATACCGGTTTTCAAATGCCTCATCTTCACGCCGGATGTCTTTGCAGAGTTCAGTGCCCGAAAGGATCACCGGTATTCCGGATCCATTGAGAAGCGAGACAAGCCACTGTAGGGAGTCGAGGCGTACCTTTTCGGCGACGGTGGTAAAGCAGAGGCGTTGAATTTCGTCGAGAAAAATTATCTTCACCTGACTCGTTTTCAGGCAGGTGATTAGCTGGTGGGTAAGTTTCTCGATGGTGCCATTAGGAGTGTCCTCAATGAGTAAGCGGAGCATATTTGTGATCAATCCTTTGACGGTCGTTGGTGATGGGACCTCACAATAGAAGACGGGCAAATTTGCATACGTTCCATCATCACGGCGGATAACCGAATCACCGCTGTAAAGTTTTCGAAAGTAATAACAAAGCGTGGATTTACCAGTACCACTTGGGCCGCAAAGCAAGACACATACCGGTTCACCCAGCGCCTGGGTGTTTTCGATCGCGTTCTGGATTTGCGAGCACGCTTGCCGATAGCGAGGATGGAAGACAATTTTGGCCTTGAAGGCTTTAAGGATTTGTTCGATGTCGGGCTCCATTGCTATGCACCTCATTTTGCTCAGATTGTTAGTCTCATCGGTGGAACATATGGCGGTTGATGTATCCAGATTAAGAGTTGCGTTCATAGGCACTAGGATTGGCTGGGTACATCGCTTTCACCAAATAGTTATTTGAGCGCACCCACGCTGACTCCGTTCGCTGAGCTTTGGTTCGATAGTGATCGCTGACTACTGCAAGCCTTACCACGGCGATGCACAGTTGTTTCGAACGGATGTGTATGGCGTCAAACATCAACAGATGAGTAGTCGTCGGGTGTGTTTCCGTGATTGCGATATGACTCTGGCGCCTTTGGTTTACTGGTCGCTGCCTTCACCGGGTGTTTGCGTGATCTTTGAAGCGAACCTGTCTCCACAGCTCGCTGATGTTGACGTCGCTGTGCCGGGGTCTTTACCTTGGCCAGCTCACGCAGCAGCGCCAATCGGGCTTGTCGTGCTTTACGCGGGTTAAATGCTTCACGTTCGGTTCTCAGGCGTTTAAGCGTCAATTGATGTAAGTGCATGGTAAGTCCTTGCTGGTAATCAGGATCGACCGCCTGCAGTTCTAGGAGCTCGTTGGGATAGCTGGGATGGCAGGCCCAAGCGTGACCCAGGTCACTTGGGTCGTAATAGACATGGAGTTTGTCTACTTTGGGTTCGCGGTTTGCCAGATACGGCACTCCTGGTCCCGTCCAGAACAGCGAGTTGTACCGCAGCCGCCCTTGTTGGGGCGAAGCTTTGAACGCGCTTAAGAAATGCAGGCGAAGTTCCGAGGGCGAATAGCGCCGCGGCGGAAACATGGCCGTGTAGGCCGCCTTCCATGCCAGCCGAGGAGAAGTGTTCAGGCTGCTGTGCACGCGTTCACAATACACGTCGTTCACCCAGCGGCCGAAGGCATCCCTGACGGCCTCTATGGTCAGGCGCGCATTTTTTTCAGAGTTGTAATCACTCCTTGCTGCGACGTTTGAGAAGGTCGTACCGGGCATCGCGTGGGCGATCTCTTTCGACCAAACTCCGAAAAAGGCTTCGACGTGAGGTTTTTGATTGCCCGTGGCCGGTTCGCAATAACAAACCTCACCGCCCAACAATGCGATGATTCGCCGAAGGTTGTCCGCCACGAATTCAGGGCCACTGTCGAAGACGTAGCGCAGTGCGACACCGCCATAAATATTATCACTGGATAACGATTGCTTGAGCGCCTGCAAGGTGGTGTCCAAGGACGGAGGATTGAACCCGATACACCAGGCGTAGGGCATCCGCGTATAGATTTCCAAAAAGACGGTTAGGTAGGGGCGACCGATCACCTCGCCGTGATCATTAACGACCATGACGTGCATTTGTTGCGTGTCAGCCTCCACCAGTTCGAACAGCCGCCCCGAGCGTGGTCGCTTGCGCGTCCAACCTTGTTTTTTCTGAGCATACTTGCTTCCATGTTGAGCACAGGCCGTTTCGTTGGCATCGAGCTCTCTTAGGATCCGATTGAGGGTCGACTCCGAAGGAATCCTTAGTCGGTCGTGTTTGGGTCTGCCTTCATTGAACGCTTCCAACTCCAGGACGATTGCATCGATCACTTCGGTTTTACAGGCGGGTTCTGACTTCAGGTAGAGCTCCTTGACCTGTTGGTTGATGATCTCCTGAACTTCCTTCGGCTGATGCTCCAATCGATGTGTCCATTTTTTTTTCCTGCCGGGGATGAGCGAAAGATAGCTGTAACCCGATTTGCAAAAAGTTCTGACCCAACTGCGTGCCGTACTTAGGCTGGGCGGGCAGATATCGTTGATCTGTTTTGCCAATCGATTGATCAATGACTGGGCATGTCGCGCTGGCATTCGTCCATGTAATTCGTCCATTAGTCCCCGGGTGTAGTAACAATGTCGGTCGAATGCAGCAGCGTAAGGCTTTGGCAGGCCGGCGATTATTTTTTGTGGATCCTTCTCAATCGGAGCCTCCTGATCTTTGACCAAGTCGCCACGCTTCATCGCCCGAAGCAGAATGTCCCGGGTCTGACGCAACACGATCCGGCGGCCCTCGATGGCGCGCAGTTGTACGCATTCACCTTGCAGGTCGACGATCTGCAAACGTTGGCCGCGATAGCGGTAGTGTTCACCGATCTTGAATTCAAAGATGCCCATCACGGCCTCCGTAGATCATGGTGTTAGGAGCGAGCTGTTGCTCAAGGTCGATCCGCAGTTTGTCAAGGAAGATGGCGTGACAGATGTCGGCGGACGAGGCGCCGCTGGCGAGGAGGGCCTCGAACGTTGTCCGTTGTTCCATCAGACCTACCACGTGCGCGCGCACCTGCTGAGCCGCCCGTTGGGAACTGCCAAAGCCTTGGTGGTAGAGGTACCGCAGGTTGTAACTGACCAGGGGGTGAGGAAGGTCACCGGGAACAAGCCAACGAAACAACAGCTCGCGATCGCGAAGCATCGCTTCGACGGCTTGTTTGTGATGACCAATGAGTGCACCCGGTTGATCGTCGGACGGTAGAAATTTGAGGTACACCGCGGGCCCGCTGCTCAGAACCACGAGGAAATCGGCCTTGTAACGTAAAGCCTCACAGCACACGGTGGGAGGCCGGCATTGGTAGGTGAGAACATCCTGGCGGTATTCCAGATGGACACAGTAATCAGCCTGCTGCAGATTGCCGCAAGCTACGGGGCCACCCGTCTTTCGCGACGGGAAAAACGTGACGCGACTGCCCGGGCGTCCTTTGGTCAAAGGGGCACGGGCGAGGTTATCCATGGGACGTTTCGCTGCTGCACACATGATGGCTCTCCTCGAGGGGGAGATGAATTGAGCAATGACCACGGCTGATCAATGCAACACCGGAGCAGGTGGCGTTGAGCGTTTTGACTCTGAGTCTAAGCCGTACGCAGAGGGGCATGCCCCTCTGCGCGTTGGCCGCCCCGCTCAGGCAGTGATAGCCGAAAATCTCGCGGACGCCGAACGCTCGATTGCGCTCAAGGGCGCAATTACGAGGGGCATAAAACGTATCGGATATGGCCAGGCGTGACCGATAGCGGGACTGCTGGTCCGTGATAACGCGGACGCAGTCGCCGCCGGGCCAGTTCAAGAAGCGAGATACCCATGGCTGCTTCGATCAGACAGATTTGCTGCTCATCGTCACCAACGATGAACGTGGTATGAATCAGTGGGGGGACTCCCGATAGGACCCGGTGAGTTGAACGACCGAAAGGGCGAAACATCCACCACACGACAATGCGCAGATCACCACCGCCGGCGAAACAGCGGCGTTGTTCATCGGATGGGCGACGGCTCCGGGCGGTCGCTGGATTGCAGGGCCGGTGCGAACAACCAAGCCGCGGATGCCATTGAGCAATCGGGGTCATTGGTGCGTACATGGGCGGATTACGGGGGTGCTGTCGATAGGAATACATATTCATGTCCTCCAGACGACCCAACGGATTTGCCGGATCGGGCGGATAATTTATCCCGGTACATACTGCGAATCTATCGACTAAAACGGCGCAAAATAGTGCATAGACATACTGTATTTCTCCAATTTATCAATAACTTACGAGAATAAAACTTTGACACTACCCTGCACCAACCAGTCTGCTGGCCGTCTAGTTGGAAGGCGCCCAGATCCATTCATAGACGCGGCCTATGCTTGCGGAAAATCAGTAAGTTAGCGAAAAAAAAGTTTGTGCATGACGACTCGCGATGCCCTGAATCGCTACCGCCTAAAATGTTTTCTTTAAGGCGTGCCGAGGCTGGGTGGCGGCGATTACATAGCGTTCTATAGTTATTTGCCGGGGCTACTGCTGGGGGACGGGAGGTAACAAAGTGTCGACACTTTGTCGCAAATCAATCCGTCGCTGCCGTAACCGGTTTGTCGGCGCCCAACTCTATCGGCTCGTCGGAGCCCGTTCTCGCAACGAATTCGCCAGCCTCTGCGATCGGCTTGATCGTCCTCATCATTACGTGGTTCCCAGCGGCGTCGGGGTGGAGGCGGTGCACCAAACCAACCCGAAGTGGCTGAGGTTGCTGGATCAGGGCATTCAGCTCCACGCGAACTGCCTGAACCGTTTGTGCAGCGTGTTTCCAGAGATCCTGGCAGTCATCAATGACCCTTTGTGGGAGATCTTGAGTTGGGACAGCGACGATCGGGAGGCGCCAGCGACCTACCTGGAGCAACTCCGGCCGCATTGCCGCGCATTGACGAGTTCCACCTACCGGTGCCGCATCAATGCGGGGATGATAGCGGCGCTGGGTGTTCCTGATTGGACGTACTTGGCGATGCCGCTGGCCCTGCTGCGCTGCTCGACCCGTCGCGCCCCTCAACGACGCTGGTTGCAGGAACATTTCAGCTATTACTTCGCGGCGGCGTCCTTGTCGCCGACGTACCATCGTTGCTTTCCCGATCTGTGGGCGCTGATTGATCAGTGGCTGCGAGCGGGGGGGCTCTGCACCGACCTTTCCCGGATCATATGGCCGGCCAGTGCCAAAACCTTCGAGTTTCAGCAAGTGGCCCTACGACAGGCGCGCGAGGGACTGATAGATTGCGGCTGGCTGCCAGCAGCCGATCGACCTTCGCGTTGCGACTTGGCGATGCTCTGGTGCATCCACATAGGGGGGACCCAGCTCTATGAAAAGCTCGTGCTCAGCCAAAGTCGGGGCGTTCGGCGCTGTCCAGCGCTGCTTCGCCAACGGATGAGGGCACTGGACCCGCGGCTCGATGTGATCATCATGCCACGTCGCACGAACCTGCCCAACAGCCTCGCGCCTGCGCCAACGGCGGGTCTCGGCGGCCGGATTGACTGAGCAATCAGGCTTAGGCGCTAGGGGAGGCCGTTGCTTCCAGGAGTCGTTGTAGATAGATGATCTGGCGCTGCTCGTTGCGAATAGAGTGGGCGTCTCCCCGCTGCTTGATAAGGGCTGCGCGCAGTCGGCTGCGTAGATCGGCTTGCTCGGCCTGCCACTGTACCTGCGCCTCTTGATGATTTTTCGCCAGTTGCTTCCACGCGGCGTTGGCCTGGCGATATTCCTGTGCGTCGGTCAGCATCTGTCGGGCTGCCAGCCGGGATTCGGTGATCAGCCGCTCATTGTCACGGTTGAGCTGGGCGATTTCTTCCTGCTTTTGCAACAGGGTCGATTGCAGTGTCCGTTGTTCCTTGATCAGTTGCTGCATTTGCTGGTCGTAGCGCTCGAGGTCCTGCTCGCGTTGTGCACGCTGCTGCTCGCGATAGTGATCCAGCGAAGCCTTCAAATGTTCGCAGCGCTCGTTGAGCGATTGGACCAGCAGATCCCGCTGGCTGAGCGCCTGCTGCAAGTCGACGAGTTCCTGTTGTCGAGCATCATAAATCCCCTGCAAATCATTTGAACGGGTTTGCAGTTGGTGTTCGCGGGTACGGTACTCCACCAACTGGCTATCCAACCGACGCACCTGTTCCTGCAACGCGTCGATCAGTTCTCGCTGCTGTGCCTGTGCCTGCGCATGTCGACGCCAGGCGTCGTCAACCCGCGTCTGCTCCGCGCTGACGGCGCGTCGGGCTTGGTCCTCAACACGCTCGGCTACACTTGCCACGAGGTGCGCCAGTTCGTCGTTGAGGGTCACCGGTGCTGTCGACGCTGCGGGGGCACTGAGCTCTTTGAGGTAGCGGAGGATGGTGCTTTTGGAGCCGGTATTGCCCAGCTCTACGCGCACCGCATCAATGCTGGGACGAATGCCGCGGGCGATCAGTGCTTCGCGCGCATCCCGCACCAAGGCCTTGTTAATGCCACCGCGTGCCATGACCGGTCTCCTACTATTTCGTAGCGTATTACGAAGTATGTAAGTACACCCGTACAAATGTCCTCTGGTGAATGACGGCAGATGACGAACTGACGTTCGTGAATACGGAATTCTCAAACGTGAGCGGGATTTTGGGGGATTTTCGGCTTATCAGTGGTATGCGAGGAGGGTGTTTGGCGTGACGGCCCCAGTGGATCGGTACTTGAAGGCGGCGCGACGGGCGAGTACGCAACGTCGCTACCTCAGTGCGCTTGAGCATTTTGAAGGGACCTGGCAGGGGTTATTGCCCGCTTCCAGCGAAAGTGTCGCGCGTTATCTGGCGACCTATGCTGAGCAGCTATCCAGTTCTACCCTGCATACTCACTTGGCCGCCTTGGCCCAGTGGCATAAGCGCCATGGATTTGTGGATCCGACCAAAGAGCCGCGGGTGCGTGATGTGCTGCGCGGGATTCGCGCGGAACATCCCCAGCCGGTAAAACGGGCAGAGGCGCTGCAACTGCAGGCGCTGGAGGACTGCGTCGCCGGATTACATGGGCAGGCCACCTCCACTGTTGCCGCAGAGCGACTGCGCGCTTGTCGGGACCAGGCGCTCATCTTGCTCGGTTTCTGGCGGGCGTTTCGCAGCGACGATCTGTGCCAGCTACGCGTCGAGCACATTAAAGTCGAAACGGGCGCAAGCTTGGAAATCTTCCTCGTCAGTGACAAAACCGATCGTGATCATCAAGGACGGACAGTCATGGTGCCCGCGCTGAAGCGTCTGTGTCCGGTGGCGGCGTACGAGGCCTGGTTGGCGGCCAGCGGTCTGCAGCAAGGACCAGTGTTCCGGGCCATTGACCGTTGGGGGCATGTCAGTGCAGAGGGACTGAATGCGAACAGTATGTCGCGGCTTTTACGTATGGCTTTTGCCCGCAATGGCCTGGATGGGGAAGGTTACAGTGGGCATTCGCTGCGCCGCGGTTTTGCTACCTGGGCCAATCGTAACGAGTGGGGGGCTAAGGCCTTGATGGATTATGTCGGTTGGCGAGACGTTCATTCAGCGATGCGCTATATCGACACGACCGCACCTTTTGGCAAATGGCGACGCTAAGTGCCGATGGATTATGTCGGTTAGCTAGGGGCGCAGCCGGCATGGCGGTCCATCGACAGCAACGTCCCGTTCGGAAAGTGACATCGGTAAGCAGTGCCCTGCCTAATATCCGTCCACCCGAGATGAACGTTTTCGCTCTCGTTGGCTGAGGCGAGGCGAAGTATATTAGCGTCGAGAGTCTTGCATCGGATTTAGACACTTGGAGCGTTTCACGGCATGTCGAATCCCCCACGCAATCACCATTTCATCCCTCAGCATTTCCTGAAAGCTTGGCAGCATGCGAGTGGAAAAGTTTTCCGTTATCGTCGCTTACTTCACAGCGGGGTAATGGAGATCAAGCCGGTCTCCATCAAACACACGGCTTCTATCGAAGATCTGTATCGTATCGACTTTCCCGATGGCGGCTTTGAGGTCGAAACCAGCCACATCACTCCGCTGATTGATGAGACCGGTCACAAGATCATCGAAAAGGCACGGGGAAGTCTCGTCCAGGATTGGGGGTTGTCTGATCGCCGACAGCTGGCGAATACCTTGACGTTACTGGAGGCTCGACACCCTGCGGTGCTCAAAGTCATGGATGTTCGTTCGGAACTGGACCTCTTGCGCCAGAGAATGAAAGCCGAACGGCGCTTCTCGCAGGAGTCGATTGATGAGGTCATCCATTATTTTCAGGCAAGCGACTCACTCGGCGTGGTTTCGTTGGTCTTGCTCACCCAAAACGAGATCCTACCCTTGCTTGAGCAACCGTTTTCGGACGGCTTGGTCCAGGCGAACCTGCGCGAGTATAGCCATGAGCGCTTGAGCTTGCTCTGCTCGGATTATCCGACCTCCCGCTGGGGCGATTACTTGAAGGAGTTGTTGTTCATCATTGCCATCAGTCCGCACAAGGCCTTGGTCTTTTCCAACAGCTCCAATATCGCAGTGTTTGATCTATTGAAGCCGCCTGCGCGGGCTCGGCTGATTAACCTTTATACCTTGGGTAAAGCGCAGACCGCGTACTACTGTGATGATGCGCAAGGTGACTTTGTCAGCGCTCATCTCGGCTGGGCACTGACCCGCCCGACTCTTGCCGAGCAGCGTCAGTACGTCGTGGATTTTTTGAAGGCAGAAGATGCCTGGCATCGTTAGTGATATTCAGGGTGCATCTGTTCCGAGATGCACCCCAACTCGTTAAGGGGGATGGCTTACTGGGTTAGTCCGCCGAGGGCCGCGTCGCCGCTGTTGGGTGCAGGCGCTCGAGCAGCGGTGTGATTAGCTGCTTTGGAGAGGGAATCGGTTCGCCGATCTGCCTTGGCTCGGCGCCATTCTCCTGTGTACGAACGGTGAATATGACACTTTTATCCGCTTGAGCCATGGCAAACACGGCAAATCCATTTTCCAACGGGGGGATGACCTAGCCGGGCCTGACCCCGGGTAAAGCGGCGCTGGGCAGAAATCACTTTTTAAGGCAATGATCCGGACCAGGGTATAAAGCCGTGGTTGAACAACCTGATCGCGGTTTTGCGCGCCCTCGGCGAGTTGGAGCGCTTGAGTTCGCTGCTGGAAGACGTCAGGCCCAGTCCTATACAAATCATACGTATGGAAGGCGAGAAGCGTCAGCGCGCATCTGGTCGCCGAAGTGCGCAGGGTGAGTCCAAGGAGGCTGGCTCGAGCGCAGGCAAACACAGTGATTGGTGATTGCCGAGTTCACATCGCCTGAGAAACAGCGCGCCCTTCACATTGCCAAGGGCGCTCATCAATTCCTATTTCCGATCCTCAACTGCTTGGCAAAGGAGGCGGCGGCCGTTGACGGTCACATTTATAAGCCGTTTTTCGCCGATTTTATGTCCAGAAGATTGATGGTCTTGATCTTGTCTGGGTGGATCACGATCGTCAGTTTGGCAGGGTACTTAAATCGCATTTCACTGATCCGGAATGTCCATAACATGATTTTAAGCAAGTCTTCATCACTGATGTTTTTGTGCTCTTTGATTCGCGTAATGCCTGACCCGAAAATGGGAGTGGAGACGCTTTGTTGAGCGTACACTTTATTAATTTTATCCCAGAAGTTGATCAGAAACTCCAGGTACTCGGGCATGGTCAGAATTGCCCGATTTTGATCATCAAACTTTGAAAAGGCTGTGAGTATGAAATCATCGTAGACACAGAGTGTGCCAATTTTATATTTTTGCAGTTTTCCAACTCGTCTGGCAGTGTTTAAATCACCCAGTTCGTCATGGTCAAAAGAGTACGATTCTAGGTAGTGATCGAGTTTGGCAAGCGTGCCCGGCAGGTGTAAGTTAATAAACGCCCCATTTAAGGAGTGAGCCGATATGATGCGATCATCGACGATGGTGTCAAAGTACTCGTTGAATGCAATGACTTTTAGTCCTGGCTCCAAAAATAAGTCGCCTGCCTTCACCGTGACTTTGCTGCCTTCAATGTCTAAATCCACGCTTTTGAGCTGATTCGCTCTGTGCCACAACCAGACGTAAACTACAATTAATAGGCCGATAAAAATAGCGCCCGCCAATGCCTTCATCTGTGAAGGGATTTCCACGAAAATCAATGCAAGGGACAATACGGTGCTGGTGGTGGAAATCCGTTCCTTAAAGTTTTTCATCAACTGACTGTCAAAAAAACGAACCTTGCGCAAGCTATTCTCCTTGTTGTATGGGTGTGTCATTTGTTATGCGGAATAGCGGTAGACATCCGGTTGGGTCTTGGAAGCAAGCGAAAAGTCTGAGTTGGTCAGTGCGCTTACTATGGTTTCTTGGTTGAGCGGTATGTGTAAAGTCGGCACCTTGGACATCAGTCTTCTAAAAGTCGGAAGCCTGTTCCACAATTTTTTAACATCCTCAGATAAGACGCCATTCAGCAGTAAAGACCCTTTTGTTTTAAATTCTGGGTAAACAACAATGACGGGGAGGCCTTGGTTTTCGATCCCGTATTCAATTTCCTCATTCAGAGCAACTGAACTAAAAGTAGCGCTGCTTAAAAACAATACAATATTTTTTGAGGACTGCAGGCGTTCGCGCAATCTTGGTTTTAACGTTCTTTCCCAATCACTGCCGTCCCTTACGCTATAGGTTTTCGCGTGGGAATCGATGAAAGGAAAGGATGGATCTTTGGCCTTCCAAGCCCTCAGCATGTTGTAGTAAACGAAGTCTTTGGTGGCATGGGCAGCCAGTGAACTTTCGTGGAAGGGCTCAGCCACATAGAACGCGCAATAGTTACCATTTCGGTATGCCATCGTTGCTCCTTGAGGTATTGGCTCGTGCAGGGATCGCGCTTAGTCGGGATATCGGCACATTGCCATTATCAGGGTTGGAAAGGCAAATCGGCTCTGGCGGTGGGGCTATTTAGCGTGGTTCCTTTCATTAATATAGTCATACGTTTGTTACCCTGCGGAGAAGGCCGCCCATGTTGCCAACCAGCACCCCCCAGAACACGATTTCTGGGCATAGCCGACCTGGAAGCTCTTCAGCACCTCGTCAAGGTGTTGGTGAAAGAGGGCAGTTATCGCAGGAGCCACAGCAGCTCCGATCCTGCATGCTTTGCCAATAGCGATCCTCTTCGCTCTGCCAATCACGTAGCGCAAAAGCCAGTTCAACGGCTTGTTTGGCGTGCGGTCCGCACCGACGTAATGTCTTCGGACGCCTAAGCCCAGCGGTCCCGCAAAAGCAGCGCTGCTTCAGATTGATTACTCGCCTGTAAGACTCCCACACGCTATAGACGTGAACGCCGCGAACCCTGATCTCCAGGATGGCCCGACCTTTCGATCGTCGACGTTGCAGTGCAATCTGATTCTGTTCAAGCGCTGCCGAAAATTCACCATTTAGGGCTTTAGCAGCCGTCGATGCGCGAATCTGGTGATGGGCGGCGTTCCCATGGGCCCAGACCTCGTTGTTGGGCCATTTGCGCTGAACCCGGGCCCGTTCTTGAAGCTTGAGGAATCTGTAGAGTGTTTCCAGCCAAGCCACAGCCGATACTTCGTCAGTCACGGTCAAGCGACTGGCCGCTGGGTAATACAGACAGAACGTGCCGTCATAGTTGATGTGGCGTTCAGGGCAAAAGGACGGTAGATGAGTGGGCTGTTCCTCTTGAACGTAAACCGATTCATCGCTCCGTTGAAGGCGCAATTTGTACTGCAAAACCCTGCCGTCGACGAAGCGGATCGGCAATTCCAGAAGCGCCGAAAAGTCTGAGTGAACTGTGCAAACGCCCCCGAAATCGGGGGCGAATTGTGCAATCAGATTAAGTGCGGTGATCAAGAGTTACCTGACTCGCCGGCAGTGGTGATCGCGTAAGGACGAACTTCACGGTTATCCGCGAGAATGATCGCCGGAGCACCAGCATACGCTTCCGTACGTGCCTGTTTGGCTGACTCATCACCCTTGTCGGCCAGCGCCTCAGTGGCTTCGTTATAATCCAGGTTGGCAATCTTGCGAGTCTTGCCAAACAGATCTTTCACGGCGTCAGTCGCGGCTTCATAAGCCGCTTGCCCAATCGCCGTCTCGACACCAGAACAGGCACACTGGCGATTTTCAGATTCGATCACTTTACGCCCTATCGCGCAGCGAACGCGGTCTCCTTGCCTGCCCAGGCGAGTTACCGAAATGGGGCCGATGTCAAAGCCTATCGCGAGACCCAGTTCACCCGTTTCATAATCCTTTGCATTCAAACGCTCGATTGCCAGGTTGAAGCTGCTGCGTAGTGCGCCGGCTAAGCGGGTTGATTCGGAGATCGTTGTTGGTTCGTCCGTGGTGTGGGCAGTACCATCACACGACAGCGCCTGCACACAGTCACCAATGAAGCGGACTCGCCGCCCCTGAAAGTCAGACGTAACCACACGCTCGAGTTCTGCGCGTATTACATGCAGCGTACGGACGACGTCCTCGGCGTTGTCGTCGATATGTTCCGCGACATAGGCCGTGAAGCCGTCGATATCGGCATAAAGGCTCACCATTTCTTGGCGTTTAGAGTTGGCGGGTGTCAGCGTGCTGATGTCCATGTCGCACAGTGGCGGTGTCTGGCGGATAAACTGGTAGCCGCCAATGGGATTGTTCTTCAGGTCCTCGCGCCATTCCTCGACGATTTCGTCGGCAGTGACGTCCAATTTGGCGGCGTCCTGGCAATCCTTGATTTCTTCATTCGTCAACGCAGCTTTTTCGGGCGCGTCTTTCTCAGTCAAGCCGATTGCCATACGGGCAGCATTGGTAAGGTAGATGCCTTTGGCGCTGTTGTTGCTGGCCAGTTTTGCTGCGTGATTAGCCGGGTCGCCTAGGAATAGCGGTTCACGATTTCCCTTGCGGCCGTTATTAACTGCCAGGGCGAGGCCGGTATCAATGCCGATTCGCAGCTTCGCGGCAGGAATTTGCTCATCATCGTCACCTGTCTGGGCAAGCACATCGATCATGAGTTTGGCCGTCGCGACCGCCCGCTGCACACGCTTCAGTTCGGCATCGGTATCGCTGTTGTAAGGTTTGGTGAACAACGAATGTAGCCGTTGGCTGTGGAAGTCTACCCGTCGAGCGTCAACCCGATCGAGAATGCGCTTGACTGCTCGGTAATGCTGATCGAGGAATCGTAGCGTGCGTTTATGGCAGTCAGTGCCCTCGACATGCGTGATGTTGAGCATGTCCTCTAGGTTCTGGATATCCGCGTACATGTGGACACCGTCGACCCGGTAGGCCACGTTCGTCGGGATCGACTCCAAGGACATGTCGCGGACGTAGTCTTTGACGGTGATGTCTTTCACATCAGCAATTTTCTTATCGATATGTTCGACTGCGCGGTTGTGGCTCCAACTCTTGCTCACTGAACTCTCCTATCCTGAGGGACGCATAACTTGGCATGGTGCAAGGCAGTAATTTGCTGATGATGAATTGGTTTTATCGCGGACCTAGGTCGTTGAAAATTTCCCGCAAAGAGGTGCAGACAGGCCCCAGCTTGGCTGGTTCTTTGTCTGCGGCGGGGCGGTAGGTGATGGTGGTGAGACCTTTCAGATCTGAAGGAAGGCGAACTTCGTCGCCCCTGGGCTCCACCAGAATCGAGCGCATGCGGCCAAGTCGACCGACGAACATGCCGAGTTCAAAAATCACATTGTCACGTGGCGCGCCTTGCGATTGTCCACGGCTTGTCACTTCATCATCCGGCTGGGCGATTGCGATCGCAAAATCGCTTTCGTCCAGCTGTTCTTCCAGACTTTCAATGGTGTACTTCGACGCGCGAAACGTACCTTCGGTCCAGATTTTGACAAAGAACGCGTCATGCTCGAGCTGACGTTCGATTTCGCGTGCAATCGGCAACGCCTCTTTGGACGAGATGATGAACACGCGGGCTGATTTGTGGGAGGGTCGCACCAAAGCGTTGCGTTGATGCAGCCGTTCAACCAGTTCACGGGTGACGTGTTGCCAAATGCGGGGGAAAGCGTTTGCTGCGGCTTTAAAGTCGGGTGCTGAAACCTTCAATACGACCGAAGATTCTGTCGCGACGACGGTCGCTGAACGTTTCGCCGTCACCACCAATGCCGACATTTCCCCGACGTGCTCTCCTTGCCCACGGATTGCCACTTCCCGATCGTGGACTTTGATTTTGAGTTGCCCCGTGATGATAAAAAAAACGTCGGTATCGTGGCCTCCCTGCTCTATGAGAACCTGATCTTGCTTTAGCTCCATCAAGGAGCCAGCCTCAGCCAGAAGTTTGGCCAGCGCTTCATTGCCGAGGACCAATTTCTGCTCTAGCAAAACCTCTTCAAGGGCTGGCCGGCCCGCAGCGCCTTCAAAGCGCTCAATCATTTTTTCCGTAGACATTTATCGACAAGCCCCGCGGGGGTTAAGGGTCTCTCCAGCAAATGGGGGCGTGCCGAAAAAGTTCAATGGGATCCAAAAAAGATAAATGCCGTCGAGGGTGCGGGTAGCGGAGCAGGAGTTTTTCTGATCCAACACGCTGTCGAATGGGCCGTCTGTGGGCTGGCGGGGCGTTCTTCAGCTCAGAAACTTTCTGGCGTACATTCCTGACCGAATCGAGCGTGGAGGGCGTGCGACCTTTTGCCGAAAAGATGAAGGGGTTGATGACCAGTCCAAGACGGGTGGTGCTGGGGACCTGAGGCTTAGCGACAAATGTAACGTTGTGTTGATGGTCGCGGCGCGGGCGGCAGACGATTTTGTAGTGCTTGTTAAGTCATGTTCCGCCCTTCAGGGGTGATGATAAATCTACACCCTCCATTTCCAGGTGGAGGAATACGTCCAAATGCCCATTTCCGTCCAATACTCGCGAACCCACATGTCCGTACCATTGGTTTGTTTCAAGTCTGATGCCAACCTTTCATAGACGTCCTCGGTAATACGACTCGGCTTGTTGGCCAGATTAGTGAGTTTTGCGGCATAATTTGCTGCACGGCCCACCCAAACCAAGTCGTTGTCACCTCGCACTCCAATTCGTGCTGTTTTCAACTGACTGGTGTCGATGCCTACAACATGCTTTAAGACAAAATCTGTAGCCCATCCCTTTGAGATGGCGGGTTGAATAATGTCTTGAACGGCGAAATTGATCTTTAAAGCGCATCGGGCCGCGGAAGTGTTTTTATAATCACCCGTGAAGATTCCCATCACGCGATCGCCATCGTACGCGGTGATGACACCACCCTCATTTTTGATTATGTCTGAAGCACATTTGAGGAAGGTTTTATAGATTTCGGTGCTGAACTCCCATTTCTTGGTGTTCACCATGTCTGTAGACCCGTCCAGGTCTGCATACAACACGGTCGCTGAGTCCAGATCTTTTGCATGGTTTGAGTTCAGCCGCAGATCTGCTGGGTTAGGAACCCCAGTCGTCTCTTGAACCTCCCAGGCGGCTGTGAAGGTTTCGTCGACCCATTTTTTCAGGTCTTCAGCTAGTGCCATTTTCTCTTCCTTGTTGGTTAGCACGGTAAAAAAAAACAAGATTGCGGCACTGGCTGCAGGTAACGCCTCTCGCAGCGGCCGCTTGCGACCGAATGAGCACCGCTAACGGATCATTGTAGTGTTGGCGGTATCCACTTGGTAAGCCAAGGCATCGTCAATGAAACGAGCTGCAAAAGCCTTCGTTGTTTAGATGAAGTACATCGTCAGGTACCGACAAAAATGGTAAATGCCGTTGATTGAGGTCTGAGATCAATTGCTTCAGGGTCACAGGCCATATTCCATTTCTGAGATGAAGGCATCAAATTTTGGCTCGTGCTCAATGGATTCATAAATATGGTTGAGCACGAACAGTGCCGCAGCCATGAGTTCAGTGTCCCTCCGGTTGTCATGCCGTTTATCACCGTGGAATAGATTGTTCCGGGCGATTTTTATGCAATCAAGCAACTCTCGCAATGTGGACGGCGTGGTGGGTGTGCCGGACCATTGGACGCCTTCACCAGTGTCGGCCACCAATCGATCCGGCGGAGCGTCGAAATAAATGGCCACCTCGGGTGCCGCGTGCAAGCGGGGAAAAATATCCGCTGGAAGATCGTTAGCGAATTTGGTCCATGCCGCATCAGCGCTGTCACGCCGCCGAAAACCTCCCTTTTTCATCGCGTATTCAAAGCGGGAAAAAACGGCGAACAGATCATAGGCTGCCTGTGAAACGCGGCTGCGAAAGTAGTCTTGCAACTGGATCATGTTGATAAGCACACAGGAAGGGGTGGCAAAGGATAATGGCAGACGCGCGCCGTTCTGCCCAATAAGGCCAAAGTCAGCAGCTCAACGTGAAAATGCCCTGTTCGATAAGTCGACTCATGTGCTCGCGCATGAAGCTCACGCGTGGGTTGTGCAGGGCTGCCTTGTCCCAGGTCAAAAAGAAAGTGTTCTCTGGCGGCGGTAAGGGAAAAGCGTGGCGCGACTGATGAATTTACATCTCAAGGGCCACCTGCCAAGGGATAGGTGCGCCTGCACGAAGAAAAAAACCTCAAACTAACCCAATAACAGAGGAGCAAAGGTCAACGAAGAGCCGACAAACCACTCAATGTGGTGAGTAGGTTCTCGTACTCGGCGACGCCGATATCTTTCTGGATTTCTGCGTAGTCAAGATTTGCCCGCAGACGTCCTCCGTTGAAGATCGGAATGCTGATCTGTGATGGTAAACGAGGACGCTACGCTGTCATGCTCCTCTTCTGCAAAGTACTCGCGCACCGCGGTTAGCACTTCTTCGTTGCGTTCAGAGCTGGCGTTTTCTGGAAGCTGAACTTGAACAACGAACACACCCTGGTCTTCATGCCAGTCAGATCGCCGGCCGCATGCATGCCTGCGGTCACGACGGCCACACCGCGATCTTGCTCGCAGCCGCTTATCGCCTGGCGACCGGCGCCGACTTCAATGGCACCCTTAATCTGATTTTCCAGCCCGACGAGGAGGGGTTGTGCGGGGCCAAGGCGATGATCGACGACGGCCTGTTCCAGCGTTTTCCGTGCGATGCGATTTTTGCCCTGCACAACATGCCCGGCGCACCTGTGGGCACGGTCGTGGTTCAGGCGGGACCGACCATGGCGTCGTCCGAACGGGTGCAGCTGAGCATTACCGGCAAAGGGGGACACGGTGCCATGCCCGAACTGGCGGTCGATCCGGTGCCCGTGGTGGCCAGCTTGATCAACGCGATCCAGACCATCAAGTCGCGTAACCTGGGCCCTGAGGAATACGCGGTGATCAGCATCGGCATGCTCCAGGCCGGCAGCGTCTACAACATCATTCCCGATGAGGTCAGCATGCTGGTCAGTGTGCGCACCGACACCCCGCAGACCCAGCAGAAAATCAACCAGCGCCTGGAGCAGATTGTCCGCGGCCACGAGCAATCATTCGGCGTCCGCATCGACTTGAAAATCACCCAACTGGCGCCAGCGCTGATCAACGATGGGGCCGAGACGCAACGGGTGCGCCAGAGTCTGGAGCCGCTGTTCGAACCTGGCTGCTTGCACAGCCGCGGGCCCAAGGTCATGGGCACTGAGGATTTTGCCTGGATGCTCGGCGAAGTGCCGGGCTGTTACTTCATGCTGGGCAACGGCGAGGGCGAGTTTCATGGCTGCTCCGTGCATAACCCGCACTATGACTTCAACGACGAGTTGATCCGCTTGGGTTCTGATTGCTGGGTCAAGCTGGTGGAGGATTTCCTTGTTTAGGTTACATCGTTAGCCATCATCCATTTCAGTGCTTTCGCCACGAGCGCAATCAGGTCGAAAAGTTGTTTGACAACCTCAAGCGCATCCAGAAATTGGATCGTTTGCGACTACGTGGCTTAAGTGACGCGACCGATGAATTCACGCTAGCCGCCGCGGGGCAGAACTTGCGACGGCTGGCAAAATTTACTTCTCAAGGGCAGCTACCGGTCTGAAAAACGGCAAGTCGCGTGCGGTGTTGAGTCAGTTGTTGGGGATGCTGACTTGAAGGGCTCGATAGAAATGAGTTTCGTCGAGCGAACGTACAAATCGCTCCAGTAATACATCGATTTCCACCGCATTGATAATCAACGGCGGACATAGCGCGATCGTGTCCCCAATACCTCGCACGATCAGGCCATTGGCCTGAGCTCTGGCCATAAAGTACTTTCCCAACTTCCCGACGAAATCCCAAGGACTCTTGTTACCTTTGTCGGCGACCAGTTCGACGCCAGCAATCAACCCACAACCGCGTACTTCTCCCACCAGAGGATGTAATGCCAGTGATTCAAGTCCAGCATGCAGACGTGCGCCCATTTGCGCGGCGTGTTCCACCAGTTTGTCTTCTTCGATGATTCTTACATTTTCAAGCGCTACAGCCGTCGCAACCGGATGTCCGCTCCCGGTAAAGCCGGTTCCCAAAACACCCAGGGCACGACTCTGATCAGCAATGCCTTGATAGAGGTCGTCATTGATCATTACCGCAGCAATCGGCTGATAAGACGAAGATAGCTGCTTTGAAAGAACCATCGCATCCGGAACGATTGCGAATGTCTCGCAGCCAAAAAGCTTGCCCGTGCGACCAAACCCGCAGATCACTTCATCGGCTACGATCAACACCTCGTGACGGCGACAGACTTTCTGGATTTTTTCCCAATAGGTGTTTGGGGGAACGATGACGCCACCGGCTCCCATGAGAGGTTCGGCGACGAAGGCGGCGATGGTTTCTGGACCTTCTCGATTGATGAGGTCTTCCAGCTCTTCTGCGAGGCGGCTGGCAAATTGCTCCTCGGTTTCCCCCGGTAGCGCGTAGCGATAGAAATGCGGGGTACTGACGTGCAGAAAACCAGGGAGTGGCAAATCAAAACCGTTGTGGACAGTGGCCAGTCCAGTGAGACTCGCGCTTAGGCCCGTCACGCCATGGTAACCCCCGAGGCGGCTGATGAACTTCTTGCGCCTGGGCTGGCCGATAGCGTTGTTGCGGTACCAGATGAGTTTGACCAGCACGTCGTTGGCTTCCGAGCCTGAATTGGTGAAGTACACCTTGCTCATCGGCACAGGCGCCAGTGCAATCAGTTTCTCGGCCAGAGAGATGCTGGAGGGGTGCGATTTATGGCTGAAGGTGTGGTAGAACGGCAGCGTTTGCAATTGACGATGGGCTGCGGCGACCAGCCTTTGTTCGCTGAAGCCCAGCGCCGTACTCCACAATCCGGCCATGCCCTCCAGGTAACGATTACCCTGGTTGTCGATGACATAAACCCCGTCGCCGCGCTCGATGATCAATGGCCCTTTCTCCTGGTGCGCACGCGCATCGGTGTAGGAGTGGAGGTGAAAATCGATATCGTTTTGAGCCCACGATTCTGTCGAGTGCGGCATGCACGGGTCCTTTACAAGCGGTAGGTGAAATAGCAGTCAGTCGTCCAGTTCGAGCACCTTGGCCAGCTCAACGTAGTCCAGGCTCCACAAGGTGCCACCGCCCAATTTCTGGTTATGCATGGACCGGAAACCGGTCAGTTGCTGACCGCGTTTGCTAAGGGTTCGGGCCATTTCCAGTGGAACGGCGAACGGGTAGGCCTCTTCAGGTACCAGCCAGCCGGGGCAGAAGGCCAGGGCCAGTGCACGGCGTGGACGATCCGAGACGTTGGCGCCGCCACCGTGGACCATTTTTCCGGAGTAGAGAATGGCGTCGCCTTTTTCCATGACGGCTGGAATGGTCGGTGTGCTGTCGATACGCTCGCGATCATTGAAATCGGGCCAGGCATGGCTGCCCGGGATGATGCGCGTGGCACCCATTTCTTCGGTGTATTCCGAGAGCGCCACCAAACAGTTGCACATCACTTCTGGCCCAGCTGGGCCAAGGTTGCGAAACACCGGGTAGTTTTCCAGATCGCGGTGTAGGAACTGCTGCTTCTCACCAGGCTGGATTTCGATGATTTGCGCAGCGTTCATCCAATAGGCGTCACTGGTGTCCAGCATCAGTGTGTCGACATACGACAGCATGATTTCGTGGTCGAGCATCTCTTCGCGGAAAGTCTTGCTGCGGCGAATCAATTGGGTGATGCGTTTGGTTTTCTTGCCGGCGAATTCTTTCATCCATTCAGGACCGTCATAGCCTGCCGCCCAGTTGGAGACAATTGGGTCCATGTCGGCATTGAATCGCTCGACCTGCGCTTTGAACAGGCCCTTGATGATCACACCGCCGTCTTCGTCGATGATGCGCTTGACGATCTCAGGTGCTGTGCCAGCGGGTACTTCTCTGATTTTTGCAGGGGCTTGGATTTCAGTCGCGAGCATGATGTTCTCCGGTCGGTAGAAACTGTATGTGCTCCTGGTGTCCCGCGGAGCATGACCAGATCATAGGTATCACCGCCGGCGGCCAACAGGTGGCTGCCGGCCAAATTTCCGCACTTCTGCGGCCAGTTCTGCGCTTGGCTTTCAACCACAGAAGTTTGGCCACTGTGCACCTGTGCACCCACGGCGTTGCGATTCACCATCTCCCCCCAGTGGCCGAATTTACGGCTGGTAATTGATTGGCAGGAGACCCTCATGCGTGCAGATATCAGCTTCAAGACAACCGATGGCCTGACGCTCAAGGGCTGGCTCTTTACTCCACAGAACGGGGCTGGCTCGCATCCGGCGATTGTCATGGCGCACGGCTTTACGGCGGTGAAGGAACAGTACCTGGACCGCTATGCCGAGACGTTTGCCAGAAAAGGTTTTGCGGTGCTGGTTTACGACAACCGCAACTTCGGCGCCAGCGAAGGGCTGCCTCGCCAAGAGGCCGATCCGATGTTGCAGGTTCGCGACTACCGCGATGCAATTACTTACGTCAGCGGCCTCGACAACATTGACGCTTCGCGGATCGGTATCTGGGGTTCCAGCTACAGCGGCGGCCATGTACTGCAAGTGGCAGCCTTCGACCGTCGGGTCAAGTGCGTGTCCGCGCAGGTGCCAGCCATCAGTGGCTCCGCCGATGTGCGCATGGCCGTACGCCCGGACCTGATGCCCGGGTTGGTGGAGGCTTTCGAGGCCGACCGCGCGGCGCGTTATGCCGGTGATCATCCGCTGCTGATGGAAGTGGTCAATGAAGACCCGAAGTCTGACTGCGCATTGCCAGGCCAGGATTCCTACGACTACTTCATTGACAGCCACCGCAGCGTGGCACCGGCCTGGCGCAATGAGGTCACGCTCAAGAGTATCGAATTGCTCAACGAGTACGAACCGGCTTACGCGATTGACCGTATCAGCCCCACACCCTTGCAAATCATCGTCGCCCAGAAAGACACCGTCACTGTTCCTGACCTCGCGCTCAAGGCCTATGAGCGTGCGTTGCAGCCCAAGCATCTGGTGCTGCTCGACTGCGGTCACTTCGACCCATACCTGAGCGAATTCGAAGCCTCAAGTTCAGCCGCCGTCGAATGGTTCAAGCGTCACCTCTGATCAAGCCTACTGCCTTTGAAGGAAACACCTATGTCCGCTGCAAAATGGCCAGAAACCCACAGCCAATCCAAAGCCCTGTATGACCGCGCCAGTCAGGTCATGCCGGGTGGTATCACTCGAATCCTTCCGTGGCAGGAACCTTTCCCTGTGTACGCCGGTAGCGGTTCAGGGGCTTATGTCACCGATGTCGACGGCACGCGCCGGCTGGACCTGCTGAACAACTTCGCTTCGCTGATCCACGGTCATGCTCACCCGGCGATCGTCGCGGCGATCCAGGAGCAGGTGACCAAAGGCACAGCGTTTACGCTGCCGACCGAGCCTGAAGTCGCACTGGCCGAAACAATCTGCGCCCGCGCCGAAGGCTTCGAATGGATTCGCTTCTCCAATTCCGGTTCCGAAGCGGTGATGTGCGCGATCAAGGCGGCTCGCGCAATCACCGGGCGCTCTAAAATCGTCAAGGCGGAGGGGGTTTACCACGGCTCTTACGATTATGCCGAAGTCAGCCTCGACTCATCGCCGGAAAACTGGGGTGAAGACCCCCAGTCCATCGGCTATTCGAAGGGCACCCCTGAAGGCGTCAAGAACGACGTCGTGGTCATTCCCTTCAACGACGTAGAGGCAGCCGAACGTATCATCCTGGCCCACCGCGATGCGATCGCGGCGATCATCATCGATCCGGCGCCCAGCTACTTCGGTTTTGTGCCAGTGTCCCAGGCTTTCGTTGAAATGATCCGCCGGGTTTCGACCGAAATCGGCGCTGTGTTCATTCTCGATGAAGTCATCACCTTCCGCGTGCACAGCGGCGGGGCGCAAACCCGCTTTAACATCAAACCGGATCTGACCGTACTGGCGAAAATCATCGGTGGCGGATTCCCGGTCGGGGCGGTAGCGGGCTCGCGCAAGTTCATGCAAGTGTTCGACCACCGCGAGGGCAAGCCGCTGTTGCCATGGAGTGGGACCTTCACCGCGAACCCGATCACCATGACGGCCGGCAAAATCGCCCTGGACCTGTATACCCAGGCCGAATCCGATCGTATGGACGTGCTCGGCGACCGCTTGCGCGCAGGGTTGACCCAAGCGTTTGCCAATGCTGATTTCCCTGGCCAGGTGACCGGCTTCTCGTCGATGTTCATGGTGTTTGGTCATCAGCGTGAGGTGCAGGACTACCGCTCCGGTTACTCCAGCAAGGAGGAAATGAAGTGGGTGACCGCGCTGCAACGCAATCTGGTGCTGGAGGGCTATCACATTGCCAAGACCGGCAAGGCGTTCCTTTCGACGGTCATGACCGAAGAGGACGTCGATGGCTTTATTGCAGCCACGGAACGCGCGGCAATATTGGCGGTTGCACGACGCTGATGGCATAGACAGGTCACGGGTTTGAAAAAGGGGGGGCTCCACTGAGTGGATGCCCCCCTTTTTTCATCGTCGCATACTCACCTGAAAAGACGTAATTTACCCAGCGTATGGTGTGCTGTCCGGCCGTGCAAAAAAAGGAGGCGCCCAGTGGGCGCCTCCTTTGCTCTCTACAGTGGCCGCCTCAATCACTGAGCTGTGTAGGCACCATCAACGGTCAGCAGTGAACCGGTCATCCACTGAGCGTCTTCCGAGGCAAGGAAGGTTACGGCCTTGGAAACGTCTTCAACGTTGCCGATACGCGGCCAGGGCGTCAGGTTTTCCAGCAGTGTCTTGATCTCGGGGTTGTCCAGTTCCTGGCGAACCATGGCTGTGGCGAGGAACCCCGGGCAAACGGCATTGACGTTGATCTTGTGTTGCGCAAAGTCGACGGCCAACTGCCGGGTCAGATTGTTCACGGCGCCTTTGGAGGCGCAGTAGGACGCCTCTTGCGCCAGGCCAACCAACCCGCCGATGGACGAGATGTTGACGATCTTGCCGCGAGTGCCAGTGTCACTGACCTCCTGTTTCATCATTTGGGTAATCGCGAACTTGCACCCCAGCCAAGTGCCCTTGGTGTTGACGTTCATGGTCAGGTCGTAATCGGCCTCGGTTTCTTCAACGATGGTCTTGAGCTCAACCGCGACGCCAGCGTTGTTGATCATGATGTCCAGGCGGCCAAAACGTCTCACGGCTTCCTGAACCAGATTGTCCATGTCGGCGTACTTGGAGACATCGGCCTTGACGAAAATCGCCTCACCGCCGTTCTGGCAAATCAGGTCGTCGGTGTCGATGTGCAGGTCTTTTTCAAAGCCTTCCGGGCGGGCACTTTTGGAGAGATCCGAGCACACCAGATGAGCACCTTCCGCAGCGAGCGCCAGGGCGATTGCGCGGCCGTTGCCTGAGCTCGAACCGGTCACAATGGCTACTTTATTATTGAATCGCATTGAATCGCCTCCATCGGCTAAAACTGTCGTCAGGTGAGGGGTTGTCCCTCGGTTTTTCAGCTGCAGGGGGAGTGTATGAAGCGCCCGAGGGCTAAAACAGGTTCAAAAAGGACAGGCCGTTGCTGTTTGTGTACCCCGGAATCCTTACGGCTTCCGAGGTTGCACGTTCAACAGTTGGTGTTGAGTTTGCGGGCAATAAATTCAGCCGCCTGCTCGAGCAACTGGCGGCCGGTTTCTATTTTTCCGGCGCTGGTCAGTACACCGTGAGCATGCCCTGGCAAGTGGTGATGAGCCACCTCGGAGCCGGCGCGGGCGGCGGCGCTGGCGTAAGCGATGCCCTCATCAGCTAGCGGGTCATGGCCCACGGTCACGATGAACAGGGGCGGTTGCTTGCGGCCCTCGGCATGCAGCAGGGGAGATAGGCGCGCATCGCGCCAGTCTTGATCCTCAGTAGTGTATTGATCCCTGAACCAGTGCATTGATCGGGCTGTCAGGGGAAAGCCGCAGGTGATGCGCTGATACGACGGCTGGCTGGCGGTCAGATCGGTGACCGGATAAAACAGCACCTGCCCCTTGAACGTCATGCCCAGTGCCTGGCATGCGGGGTCGTTGGCCAGCACGGTGGCCATGTTCCCACCCGCGCTATCACCCCCAATCAACGCCCGCCTGGGGTCGACCTTAAGCACTGACGCCTGGGTGGTGATGTACTGGATGGCTGCAAAGCAATCATCCAGCGGCACTGGAAAACGGTGCTCCGGCGCGAGGCGGTATTGCACTGCGATGACCGTCGCGCAAGATTGATTGGCCAGCGCACGGCAGATGCTGTCGTGGCTGTCCAGGTTGCCAATCACCCAGCCACCACCATGGATAAAGACCATCACGGGCGTCACCACGTCCGCTGGCACGCCAATGGGGCGATACAGGCGCAGACTTGCCATACCGTCAGTCACTGGGTAATCCAGCGTGCGGATGTCCGCGACGACCTCCGGTTTCAGGCCATTGCTGGCGCAAGCCTTGAGATAGTTCGCTCGCGCCTGCTCCGGCGTTACGTCCTGGAAAGATACTTCGCCACTGACCCTGAAGGCCCTGATCAGGTCAACTGCGTCAGCGGCGATCTGATACAGCGGAACAGGCTCAGCTATCGATCTGTTCATGAATACACAGACTCCCTGGCAACCAACAGACGATAATCATCCACCTTCCAGTCCGCGGCCAGTGCCCGGTACTCGTCAACGGTGCCCGACCAGTTGTTGATGACCTTGCCGGCGGCATTTTTGTACCAGCTGGAGCAGTCGGAGGAGAACGCCGACGACTGCATGTTGGTTTGCAGCGAATCGTTGTAGGCGTTGAAGGTGTCGGGCTTGACGTCGATTGCGGTGCGCGGATGTTCGCCGAGCCCTTTGACGGCCTGGATAATGTAGCGCTGCTGGATCTCGAGCATGGTAATAATCGAGTTGTGGTTCAGGTTGGTGTTGGGCCCGTAAATCATGAACATGTTCGGGAAGCCCGGCACCGTCATGCCCAGGTAGGCTTCGGCACCTTGTGCCCAGCGATCGTGCAGGGTCTGGCCGCGGGTTCCGGTCACCTGCAGATCACCATGGAAAGCCTGGCTTTCAAAGCCGGTGCCGAAGATCACACTGTCCAGTTCGTGCAGCGTGCCGTTTTTGTCGATGATGCCTTCGGGGACGAACCGGTCGACGGCAGCCGTTTCCAGTGTCACGTTGCTGCGCATCAGCGCCGGGTAATAGTCATCGGAGCGCAGGATTCGTTTGCAGGCGAACTCGTAGTCCGGGGTCAGCTTGGCGCGAAGCGCTTCATCCGACACTTGCGCCGCCAAGTGGCCGGTGGCCATTTTGATGCCTTCCTGCTGTGCGTCGGTACCGTGACGGGTGCGTGCGAAGCCGTTTTCGCGAAAGGCGTGCAGGGTGCGCCGACTTTCTTCGTACAGCTGCGGTTGCGCGCTATAAGCATCCAGTTGCTCCCGAGAGAAGACCATCTGGTTGCGCGGCATGATCCAGTTGGCGCTGCGTTGGAATACTGTCAAATGGCTCGCCTGCTTCGCCACCTCCGGCACGTACTGCACGGCACTGGCCGCTGCGCCAATACTGGCGACTTTCTTGCCGGTGAGGTCCAGGCCCTCTGGCCATTGGGCCGAGTGGAATGCGTGGCCGGCAAAGGTCTCCAGGCCCTTGAACGCCGGGATGGCCGGCTTGTTCAGTTGACCCCAGGCCGGGACGAAAAAACGCCCCTGCAAACGCCGACCGTCGGCGAGTTCGAAAGCCCAGCGGTTAGCCTGTTCGTCCCAGTGAGCCTGGCTCAGCTCGCTGTTGAGTTTGACGTGTTTCATCAAGTCATAACGAGCGGCCATGGCGTCCATGTAACGCAGCAGTTCATCGCGGTCTGCATACATCTTGCTGACGCGAAGGTGCGGGTAAAAACTGTAGCAGTACAAGTGTGACTCGGTATCGCAGGCGGCTCCGGGGTAGGCGTTATCGCGCCATACCCCGCCAATGCGCGCGCCGCGCTCCAGGATGATGAAGTTGTCGATGCCTTGCATTTTCAGCTGGGCACCCATGCCCAGGCCGCCGAAGCCCGCGCCGAGAATGACGATGTCGTAGGAAGTTTGTGCTGTGTTCAACATGGATCGATTCCTCGTGAATAGGGACGATAAGGGGGCTGGTCAGAAGGCTTTTCGGTAAAGAGCCAAGGCGTCCGCCTCGCGCACTTCGACGGGGTTGTTCATCAACAGGCGCTCCTGCTTCATGGCGTCATGGGCCAGTAGTGCCAGACTGTCTTCGCGGACGTTGACGTCGCGCAGGCGACGCGGCGCACCGGAGCGGTTCATCAGGTCTTCCATGAATTCGACGAAGCGGGCCGCACGGGCAGTGACCGTCGCGTTGCTTGCACCCAGCAACACGTCAGCCAGTTCCGCGTACAGCGGCGCTGCGGCACTCAGGTTGAAGCGCAATACCGGCCCCAGCATCAGCGCATTGGAAAGCCCGTGGGGGATGTGGTAATGGCCGCCCAGCGGATACGCCAGTGCATGCACTGCGGCGACCGGGGCATTGGCAAACGCTTGGCCCGCGAGCGTCGCGCCGAGCAGCATTGCCTCGCGGGCCAGGCGATTCTTGCCGTCTTCGCAGGCTGCGATCAGGTTGCGCGTCAACAGCCTCAAGGCCTCGCGGGCGAGGGCATCCGATACCGGGTTCTTTCGATGCCGGCTGGTGTAGGCCTCGATGGCGTGCACCATCGCATCGATACCGGTGGCGGCGGTGATCAGCGGTGGCAGGCCGGTGGTCAGCTCGGCGTCGAGGATGACCTTGTCGGCATACAGCTGGTTGGATACGACGCCCATTTTGGTCGTCTCACCTGTGGTCAGAATGGTGATGTTGGTCACCTCCGAGCCGGTACCCGCCGTGGTCGGAATTTGCACCAATGGCAAGCGGGTGCCCTTGACCTTGCCGATGCCATAAAGCTCGGCCAGCACCTGGTTGGAGGGGATCAGCACGGCGGCCAGTTTGGCAATGTCCATCGACGAACCGCCGCCCAGGCCCAGCACCAGGTCGACGTTTGCGGCTTTGGCCTGACCTACGCAGTCGTACAGCACTGCTTCAGGTGGGTCGGCAACCACGTCGTCGAACACGCTGACCGCAAAGCCGGCCTCAACCAGTGAAGCCTTGGCCGCGTCGAGCAGGCCTGCGGTATGGAGGAATTTATCGGTGACGATCAGCAGATTGCGCCGCTCGGTCCAGTTTCCCAGGATTTCGCCCAGGCGACGCGCGGCGCCCCACTCGGCGACGATCGAGGCAACGGTGTCAAAGGTGAAGGGTTTGAAGATGCTCATGAGTCCGGATTCCTCACAGGAGTGGGTTCGTAGTCGATGGCCCATTTAAGAGCACCAGCTTCTGGCGAGCTTCAACCTGAAGGTGGAATTTGCCTTTGGACAGGGTGGAGAAAGAGGGTTGGTCAAGGGCGGGGCGCAGAAATTTGTCCACCTTGAACCTGTTGCAATTCCACCCTGGGGTTGAAGATCGGAAAACGGCATCGCGCTATAAAAATGGCCAATAACGACAAGACTCAATGCCACTGGAGGAATGATGAATCTGCCTCATCAACCGAAGTTTCTGGCGAACACAGAAAGCTTTAGATCGTCGCCCCTGCTGATTGCAGGATTGCTCGAGGCGGGTGTACGCGCAGCGGGAAACAACGAGATCGTCTATCGCAATATCACCCGTTACGACTACCCGACGCTGAATCGCCGCGTGCACCAGCTGGCTCATGCGCTGAGCGAATTGGGGGTCAAGGCGGGGGATACAGTGGCCGTGCTGGATTGGGACAGCCATCGCTATCTGGAATGCTTTTTTGCCATTCCGATGCTTGGCGCCGTGCTGCACACGGTCAACGTGCGCCTGGCCCCCGAGCAGGTACAATTCACCATGGCGCATGCCGAAGACACCTTTGTGCTGGCGCACCGCGATTTCATTCCGTTGCTGGAATCGATTAGCGCACATCTACCTAGCGTTCGCGGGTATGTGCTCTGCGAGGATGAGGGGCTAGGACCTGAAACGTCGCTCACTGTGCTTGGCGAATACGAAGCGCTATTGGGCCGCCAACCGACGCATTATGACTTTCCCGAGTTTGACGAAAATGCGGTGGCGACCCTGTTCTATACAACGGGGACCACCGGCAACCCCAAGGGCGTGTACTTCACCCATCGCCAGTTGGTGCTCCACACGCTGGTGGGTGCCAACGCACACGCCAGTGCCGGCGCACCATTGCTCAATCGCGACAGGGTCTACATGCCCATCACCCCGATGTTCCATGTGCACGCCTGGGGTGTGCCCTACATCGCCACGATGATGGGGTGCAAGCAGGTCTATCCAGGGCGATACGAACCCAATGTGTTGGCGTCGCTGGTGGTGAACGAGCGCGTCAGTTACTCGCATTGCGTGCCCACTTTGTTGGCCATGGTCCTGGGTGCAGCTGAAGCGACGGGCGCTGATCTCTCGGGCTGGCATGTGCTGGTGGGCGGCTCAGCGTTATCCGCCGGCCTGGCTCGCAAGGCGTTGGCCATGAACGTGGATGTGCGCGGCGCCTACGGCATGTCGGAAACCTGTCCGATCATTTCGCTGACCAGTTTGCCGGCAGGCTTTGCCGAGGATGATGAGGAGCAGCAGTTGCACTGGCGCTGTAGCGCAGGGGTAATAGCACCACTGGTTCAGATGAAGCTGGTGGATGAGCAACATCAGCCTTTGCCCCAGGATGGCCACCAGGTCGGGCAGTTGCTGGTCCGCAGTCCCTGGCTGACGCCTGGGTATTACAAAGATCCCGACAACAGCGAAAAACTCTGGCAGGGCGGTTGGCTGCACACCGGCGACGTTGCCAGCATCGATCCTGACGGGTTGGTGCGCATCCATGACCGCCTCAAGGATTTGATCAAGACAGGCGGGGAGTGGATTTCGTCATTGGACATCGAAAGCCTGATCAGCCGACATCCACACGTAAACGAATGTGCAGTGGTGGGGATACCGGATGCCCGCTGGGGGGAGCGTCCAGTTGCGCTGCTGGTTCAGGCCCCGTCGACCGATACGCTGGATGCCGATTCGATCAAGGCACATCTGATGAGCTTTGTGACTCTTGGCGCGCTGTCAAAATGGGCCATTCCGACCGAGGTTCGTGTCGTGGGGGCGATTCCGCGTACCAGTGTCGGCAAGCTGGATAAAAAATTGATTCGCACACAGTTCTGAAACCCCCAGGGGTAAGATCGCAGTCAACACTTGTAGTCCCAAGGCAATTGTCGTGAAGATACCGATCGATACGAGCAAGTTCCGACCTGCAACCTTGCCCCGCACCCTGATAGCGAGGCCCAGGGTGATAGGGCAAATCGCCGTTGCGCTGGACGAGGACACCGCGCTGACGTTGCTGCGGGCGCCTTTGGGCTACGGCAAGTCTGTGCTGCTGAGCCAGCTGCTGGAGCAAATGGGCACACCCCAGGGGTTTTACCGTATCGATCGCTCGGACAACGAACCCATCAATTTTCTGGGGCACCTGTATCAGTTGTTGCTCAAGCGCGTGCTGCCAGAAGGCACGGGCACGGAGCAGTCCTGGAGCGCTATCCGCAGCCATCTCGATAGCCTGACCGCGCCCTTTACGCTGTGTATCGACGATCTGCATCTGTTGCGCTCTGCGCGTGTGCTCGGTTATCTGGACGCATTGTTGCACCATCCTCCCAGGCAGTTGCGGATGGTCGCGGCGAGTGAAGGCCTGCCCGCGCTGGGGTTGACTCACCTGCGACGGGACAATCGGTTGCGAATGCTGGGTCCGCGCGAGTTGGCCCTTGATGGTGAAGAAACCCAGCAATTGTTGTTGGCCCAGGGCGTGGAGCTAGAGCCTGCGTTCGTCTATCGCTTGCAAGCGGGCAGTGATGGCTGGATCAGTGGTGCGCTGTTCTGGTGTGCGGCCTATCGCGACTTGCACATCATCGACAGTCAGCCTGAACGGCTGCAGCAAGCCATTCAGGCGTCCTACCAGCAAATAGCCTTGTTCATCGAAGAGGAGTTGCTGCGCCGATTGCCTCAGGGGCTGGTCGGGTTTATTGAGCGCACCTCGGTAGTGAATGCGTTCGATCTGGAACTGGCAAGGGTGCTCACAGGGGATCCGCACGCCGAGGGCATGCTGCGCAAGTTGTTGCAACTGGACCTTTTCATCGAAGAGCGTGTCAGTGAGCGCCTGCGTTATCAGTACCATCCAGCCCTGCGCCTGACAGCGCAACAACGACTGCGCCGTCGTGATAATTCCAGCCTGTTGCAACTGCATCAACAAGCGGCAGACTGGCTGTTGGCCAATGCCTATTATGCACAAGCGGTCTATCAATTCGGTCGCGCAAAAAACACCAAGGCGCTGTTTCGAACGGTGGAGCAACACACCTTTGACCTCCTGCGTGAAGGCGAAATCAATGCGATCGTCGACTTCCTCAGCCATGCGCTACGTGGCAGCGATTCCGATCATCTGAATCTGGCCATGACCGAAGCGTCGACCTTGATCGTGACCAACGACATCGAGCGCACGCGCGCGTGTATGAGTGCGCTGAAGCGCTTGAGCGGGCAGTCCGGGCACCATCGCCAGGATCGCGTCATGCAAACGATCGCATTCCTGCGCAGTCATCTGGCGTGGTTGGGCGGTAACCTGCGCCATGGTGTGGATGTGGTGCGTGCTGCTCTTGAGCGTTATCCCGCAGCCAACGCGGCGACTGCCATCCTGCATGCCAATAGTGCCGGGTGCCTGGCGGCGCTGGGTCGCCTGGACGATGCCCAACGCCAGAATGACGAGGCCCTGAAGCAGTTGTCGGCATTGGGCTTCAAGGGCTATACCCATCGTTTGCACTTGCAGGCCGTAGAAATCGAGTTGGCGCAGGGCAAAACCGATCAGGCTCGGCAACGTTTCTTCGAAGGCTCGCTCGACCACGTCAGGGGCAAGGTGTCGGGCAATTTCTACGACGCGTTCTTGCACTTGGGGCAGGGGCTGATTCTGATGCAGCGCAATGAGTTGAGCGCCGCGTCAGTCAGTTTCGCCAAGGCGGAAAAAATAGCGATGGATTTCCCCCAGAGTGCCGCGCTGGCGCTGATTTTCCATCATCAGGCCTGTCTGTTCGACGCACTTGGCGATTCAGCCCGAGCGGTGACGCGGTGGGACCAGGCCAGGCGCCTGGCCGAGGAGTTCGGGCAATGGCGCGTGTATCGTCTTGCGGGTGCCTGGCGGGTTCGGCACGCCGTACGTCATGGCGATCAGGAGTTCCTGTTGAGCTGGCTGCGGGAGTGGCACTGGTGCAAACGGCAATACGCCGAGGACGTGCAGCCCGACGAAGTGCTCGCCTATGCCTGGGTGCAGCGTCACCTCGGACAAAGAGCCGTGGTCGTGCAGCGCTTGCAAGCGCTGAACGAGCTGGCTGAAGAGCAGCATCACCGCCGCCTCAAGCTCGACCTGTTGCTGCTCGAAGCAAGCATGGCCATGGACCAGAGCGATCAACCGCAAGCCATGCGTCTGCTCGACGAGGCGGTTGCGCTGGCCTGTGAGTTCCAGTTGGGCCAATTGCTGCATTTTGAAGGGGCCGCCCTGAGCGATCTGTTCCAGCAGTTGATCGCCCCCGAAACCCGCAAACAGTACGAGTTGCAACGGGACTTGCCCGACCCGCAACAGTTGAAGAGCTTGATGCCTGACCTGATGAGGCCTGTGCACAAGGGCCAGCGCCTGGTCGAACCGGTTACCCGCCGTGAGCGCGAGGTCTTGCAACGCATGGCCAAGGGGCAGGGCAACGCGCAAATCGCCGAATCCCTGTTTGTCAGCTTGAGCACGGTCAAGACCCATATCAACAATCTGTTTCGCAAGCTGGAGGTCACTGACCGCGATGAAGCCTTGCGCAAGGCCCGCAGTGTTGGCTTGTTGAGCTGACGCCCGGGGCACTCCACCCTGGGCGGGTGGACAACTCCATCCCAAACTCCACCCTTGGTTTGACGAATTGCCAAGCCTGCGCTGATACAACATCAAAGTCGTTTTCGCTCATGACTCTTCACGGCGGGATTCACTTTTATGTTGCTCAACGAACGCGATTTTCAGTTTCTGCTGTACGAATTTCTCGATACCCAGGCCTTGCTCGAGCGCGAGCGTTACGCCGAACATGATCGTGCGGTGTTCGATGCCACGCTGACGACCGCACGCCAGGTGGCGGCGGAGTTCTTTGCGCCGCATAACCAAAAGGGCGACCACAACGAGCCCACGTTCGATGGTGAACGGGTCAGCCTGATTCCTGAAACCAAAGCTGCCTGGTTTGCTTTCGCCAATGCAGGGTTTCTGGCCGCGCACCATGACTTTGCGGACGGCGGACTGCAGTTGCCCGAAGTACTCCTGCGTGCCTGCATGGCGTATTTCAATGCTGCCAATATCGCCACCACCGGTTACCCGTTCCTGAGTATTGGCGCGGCCAATCTCATCAAGAGTTTCGCCTCCACTGAGTTGCAACAGCGATTCCTGCCGGTCATGTTTGCCGGTCGCTTCAGCGGCACCATGGCCTTGACCGAGCCGGGGCAAGGTTCGGCGCTCGGTGATCTGCGCACCCGCGCAGTACCGGCCAACGATGGCAGCTACCGGGTGTTCGGACAAAAGATGTTCATCTCCGGTGGTGATCACGAGATGACCGAAAACATCGTGCACCTGGTATTGGCCCGTATCGAAGGTGCACCTGCCGGGGTGAAGGGGATTTCGCTATTTGTGGTGCCCAAGTTCAACGTGAACGCGGATGGCTCGCTCGGGCCACGCAATGACGTCGCCCTTGCGGGCCTGTTGCACAAGATGGGTTATCGCAACACCACCTCGACCGTGCTGAGTTTCGGCGAGCGTGACGGCGCTGTCGGCTACCTCGTGGGCGAAGCCAACAAAGGCCTGGCGTACATGTTCCAGATGATGAACGAAGCCCGCATCGGCGTAGGCCTGGGCGCCGCCAGCCTCGCGTATCAGAGCTATCTGCATGCGCTGGATTACGCCCGCGAACGACCTCAAGGTCGCCTGGCCAGTTGCAAGGATCCCTTGACGCGCCAGGTCCCAATCATCGAGCACGCCGATGTGCGACGCATGTTGCTGATGCAAAAGGCCTATGCAGAGGGCTCCATGGCGCTGTGCCTGTATGCCAGCAGCCTGGTGGAGGATGCGCACACCGGTGGCACCGAACAGTCCCGTGATGATGCGGCGCAATTGCTTGATTTGCTGACCCCGATGGTCAAAACCTGGCCTTCACGCTACGGCCTGATGGCCTCCGAACTGGGTATTCAGATTCTCGGTGGAGCGGGCTACACCCGCGAATACCCGTTGGAGCAGTTGTACCGCGATAACCGTTTGAACCCCATCCATGAGGGTACCGAGGGTATCCAGGCGCTTGATTTGCTCGGCCGCAAGCTGGGTGCGAAAGGCGGCCGAGGTTATGCCTTGTTCCTTGAACAAGTCGGGCACAGCCTGCATCAGGCCAGCAGCCTGAGTGAATGCGGTCCGCTGGGTCAGCAGTTGGCCGAAGGCCTGGCGGTGCTGCAAGACGTGACCGCCTCACTTCAGCAACAAGTCGCGGCCCACGCAGACCTGGGCCTGTCCAATGCCACGGCGTACCTGGACCTGTTCGGTCGGGTGCTGGTGGGTTGGGTGTGGTTGCGCCAGGCGATGCTTGCCGAAGGCGCCTTGCAGCGTGGTGTCGTCGGTGACGAGGTCGATTTCTACCGCGGCAAGTTGCACACGGCACGCTACTACATGCAGTGGGAGTTGGCGCCGTTGCACGGTATTGCCCAATTGCTCTGCGCCGGTAACAGCGCCTGCCACGACATGCAGAACCGCTGGTTCTGAGCCTCATTTCATCAGCCTTCAGCTTTCAGGAATACAACCATGACAACACTGATTGACTACCGGTTGGACGGTGAGGTGGCCCTCATCGGACTGGCTCGACCTCCGGTTAACGCGTTGGGCCAGCCATTGCGTGAGGCGCTGGCCGAAGCATTCGAGCGGGCCATCGCCGAATTGCAGGTACGCGCCGTGGTTATTCATGGGCAGGGGCGAGCGTTCAGTGCCGGCGCCGATATCAGCGAATTCGGTTCCCCAGCCGCGTTCGCGGCGCCTGATCTGGCAAGCTTACTGAACAGACTGGCCGCGTCGCCCAAACCGCTGATCGCCGCCATTTCTGGCACCGCACTGGGCGGCGGTCTGGAAACGGCACTGGCTTGCGGTTACCGCATCAGCACTGCACAAGCCATCTTGGGATTGCCGGAAACCCGGATCGGGTTGTTGCCTGGCGCCGGCGGCACGCAACGCCTGCCGCGTCTGATTGGTGCCGAAGCGGCGTTGGAGATAATCCTGAGCGGTGAGCCAGTATCGGCGTCCCAGGCCTTGGCGCTAGGATTGATTGACCGGTTGATAGCAGGCGGCGAAGACCTGTTGGCCGCAGCGACAGAGTTTGCCAGAAACCTGATTGCCGAATCGGTCCCTGCGCAACGACCTTGGCGCTTTAGCGATCCAGCCCAAGGTTTGCCCGCCAGTTTCTTCGAGGATTACGCAGCGGCACGAGCCCGTCGCTGGAAGGGGCAGTTGGCGCCTTTAATGGCGCTGGAGGCGGTGAGGGCAGCCTGTGCAGGTTCGCTGCAGGAAGGCTTGGCTATCGAGCAGGCGCTGTTCAAACAGGTCGAGTCGTCTGCACAGTCGGCTGCCCTGCGGCATCAATTCTTCGCCCAGCGTGAGGCGTTGAAAATCTCCGGGGTAGACAAGAACACACCACTGTTACCGGTGGGCCATGTTGCAGTGATTGGCGCAGGCACCATGGGAGGCGGCATCGCCATGAACTTTGCCAACGCTGGCATCCCGGTCACCCTGCTGGAGCTCAAGGGCGAAGCGCTGGACCGAGGGCTGGCGCATATTCGCAAGCAATACGACAGCAGCGTCAAACGCGGCAAGTTGACCCCGCAGCAACTTGAAGGACGTATGTCCCTGATCACGGGGACCCTGGAATATGCAGACATTGCCCAGGTCGATCTGGTGATCGAGGCGGTCTTCGAAAGTCTGCCGATCAAACAAAACGTCTTCCGCACCCTGGATGAGGTGTGCAAGACGGGTGCAATCCTGGCTACCAACACCTCGACTCTGGATGTGGATCTGATTGCCGCCGTCACGCGACGCCCGCAAGACGTCATCGGGCTGCATTTTTTCAGCCCGGCAAACGTCATGAAGTTGCTGGAAGTAGTACGTGGCCGTGAGACATCGCCGCAAGTGTTGGCAACCACGCTGGATCTGGCGCGACGAATTGGCAAGACCGCGGTTGTTTCAGGTGTCTGCTTCGGCTTTATTGGCAACCGCATGCTGGAACCCTATGCGCGCGAAGCTCACCGACTGGTCCTCGAAGGCGCTACACCCGCCCTGGTGGACGGCGTGCTGACCGAGCTGGGTTTTGCCATGGGGGTGCTGTCGATGTACGACCTGGCCGGGATCGATGTCGGCTATCTGGTGCGTGAGTCCCGTCGTGAAGCGATTGCCCATGACGCCAGCTATTTCAAACTGGCGGATGAGCTTTACGCCCTGGGCCGTCATGGACAAAAGACCGGTCGCGGGTTCTACCGCTATGAAGGTCGTGAACGTGTCGAAGACTATGAAGTGGTGGCCAGTGCAGAGGTACTTGCCAGCGAACTCGGAATTACCCGGCGAGTGATTTCGAACGAGGAAATTCACGACCGCTGCCTGTTCATGCTGATCAACGAAGGCGTGCAGTTGCTGGATGAAGGTATCGCCGAGCGCAGCGGTGATATCGACCTGGTGTGGATCAACGGTTACGGCTTCCCGGCCTGGCTGGGTGGTCCCATGCATTATGCCGAGCAGTTGGGCCTGGGCCGTGTACTGGCAGGTATCGAGCGATACCGCGAACAGCTGGGTGAATACGGACAGATGTGGTTTCAACCGGCGTCCTTGCTGCAACGCCTGGTAGCCGCCAACCAAGCTCGCATCCAGCGCCTGTAAGGCACTTGCTCAAGGAATTCTGCACATGTCAGACGCTGTCATTCTTTCAACCGCCAGAACACCGATCGCCAAGGCCTTCAAGGGGGCATTCAACACCCTCAAGTCCCCCAGCATGGCGTCGTACGCGATTGCTGCTGCAGTCGAGCGGGCGGGTATCGAGCCGGGCGAAATCGAGGATCTGGTCATGGGCACCGGGATGCCCGGCGGTACGGCGGGGTGGAATCTGGGGCGTATGAGTGCGTTGGCCGCGGGGTTGCCGTTGAGCGTGGCCGGGCAAACCATTGATCGCCAATGCGCCTCGGGACTCATGGCCATCGCCACGGCTGCCAAACAGATCATTCACGATGGCATGCGGGTGACCATCGGCGCAGGGCAGGAAAGTATCAGCGCCGTGCAAACCAGGAACATGGAGTGGGTGTTCGCTGAGCGCGATCCTCGCGTAGAGCAGCATGCCGTGCATGCCTATATGCCCATGTTGCAAACTGCAGAGCGGGTTGCCCAGCGTTATGGCATCACCCGTGAAATGCAGGATGCCTACTCCCTGCAATCCCAGCAGCGCACCGCCATTGCCCAGCAGGAGGGGTTGTTCGCTGACGAGATCATTTCGGTCAGCACCACTAAGGCGGTGGTGGACAAGGTCACGGGTGAGCTCAGTCATCAACCGGTGACCCTGAACATGGACGAAGGTAACCGCCCGGGCACCAGCTTGCAGGACCTGGGCAACCTCAAGTCAGTGGTTGAGGGTGGCAGTATCACCGCTGGCAATGCCAGCCAGTTGTCTGACGGTGCCAGTGCTTGCGTGCTGATGGACGGGCGCCTGGCGCAGCAACGCAACCTCGAGCCCATCGGCCTGTATCGGGGTATCGCCGTGGCCGGGCTGGCGCCTGAGGAGATGGGGATCGGGCCGGTACTGGCGGTGCCCAGGTTACTCAAGCAGCATGGATTGAAGGTAGACGACATCGGCCTCTGGGAACTGAACGAGGCGTTTGCCTGCCAGGTGATCTACTGTCGGGACAAGCTGGGGATCCCCAACGAGCGACTCAATGTGAACGGTGGCGCCATTGCCATCGGCCATCCCTACGGGATGAGTGGCTCCCGGATGGTGGGCCATGCACTGCTGGAAGGACAACGTCGCGGCGTCAAATACGTCGTGATCACCATGTGTGTGGGCGGCGGCATGGGTGCCGCCGGCCTTTTCGAGGTGTTGTGATGAGTACTCTATTTTCGTTGAAGGACAAGGTTGTACTGGTGACCGGTGCTTCCAGCGGGTTGGGCGCGCACTTCGCGCAGGTGGTCAGCGGGGCCGGTGCAAAAGTGGTGATTGCCGCACGGCGAGTCGAGCGTCTGCAGGCGCTGGCCGAACAACTGCGCGGTAAAGGCGGTGAGGTGATTGCAGTGGCCCTCGATGTTACATCGCGCGCGAGTGTCGAGAGCGCCTTCGACCTGGCCTGGCAAACTTTCGGTGTCGTCGATGTGGTCATCAACAACGCTGGGGTGGGCGGTGCGGTCAAGGCGCTGGAAGTGACCGAGCAGGATTGGAGCACCATGATTTCCACCAACCTCGACGGTGTCTGGCGCGTGGCCCAATGTGCCGCTCAGCGCATGGCCAAGGAAGGGAAGGGCGGTAGCATCATCAATATCGCCTCCATACTCGGTGAGCGCGTGGGCACAGGTTTGAGCCATTACTGCGCAGCGAAGGCCGGGGTATTGCAGCTGACCAAGGCGCTGGCACTGGAGTTCGCGCGTTATGACATCCGGGTCAATGCCATTGCGCCCGGGTATTTCCAGACCGAAATGAACGACGGTTACTTCAATTCGGAAAAAGGCCAGGCCTACATCAAGGCGGCTGTGCCAATGCGCAAGCTGGGTCAACTGGAGCAGCTGGAAGGCCCGTTATTGCTGCTTGCCAGTGCGGCGGGTAGTTTCATGACGGGGGCTACGTTGGCGGTGGACGGCGGGCATCTGGTGAGTTCGCTGTAACCGCGGCGGTTTGGTTTGAATGCCTGGCGCAAACGCCAGGCATTTTTTCTGTGAATTTCCGAGCCGTGAATGCGCCGTCCATTGGGCGTTATCCGAGGCGCCGGATGCTACGGCCTTGGCCGCGTCCCGGGCCGTGCCAATGTTTCTCGATGACGAACCCGGCCCCCCGCGTCCGCACGAATCAGACCGAGTAGCGCGAAAGGGTTTCACCGCCATCGATGCGCACCAGTGCGCCATGGATGTAGCTGGAGCGATCGGAAGCCAGGAACACCGCCAGATCGGCGACGTCGGCGATTTCACCCCAGCGCTTGAGCGGGATGCTTTCGCTGAAGTCATCGACATAGCCTGGCTGTTCCATCAGCGCGCGGGTGAGTGCGGTCTTGGCGTACGTCGGGCAGATGCCATTGACGCGAATGCCTTCATGGCCGTATTCGATGGCCAGGCAGCGGGTCATGTTGGCCTGTGCGGCCTTGGAAATGTTGTACACCGACTGCCATGGGTGACCTTGCAGGCCCGCCGTAGACACCAGGTTGATAATGTTGCCGCCGCCACCCTGTTGCAGGAATGTCCTGACCGCGGCTTGGGCACCAAAGAAGGTGCCCTTGACGTTGACGTTCATGCACAGGTCCAGGTCTGCCTCGGAAAACTCGTGGATCAGTTTGCCGTCGCGATAGACCCCGGCATTGTTGATCATGATATCGATGCGTCCGAACCGGCGGGTAGCGGCTTCGATGAGCGCGCTGAAGTCTTCGCTGCGAGTCACGTCGCAACGCTGATACAGCGCCTGGCCGCCTCGCCGGGTGATCAACTCGGCGGTTGTGAACTCAGGTTGTTCGTCGAAGCCACCCGGGTTGCTGGCCTCGTTGATGTCGCCTATCACCAGAAAGGCGCCTTCCTCTGCCAGCCTCAGCGCGATGCCCCGACCCAGGCCCGTGCTTGCACCGGTAATCACTACGACTTTCTCGGTCAGTTTCATATCCATCAAAGGACTCCTTATTCTTGTTGAATCAATGGAGACGCAGGCGGTTGTTATCGACATGGCTGTGCTTGTGCGCTTGAGCGCGCACAGCCAGGGGCATGACAAAGACGGTAAACGGGTGATTAACTGGAGAACCGGCACCGAGCCTCTTATTCGTGGAAGAGGTCGGTACCGGGGTGCCTGCGTTCATCGCTAATCGATGAACGCGATGCGCTGTCGAAGTCGTCAGGCCAAACCCAGGGCGCTTGAACGGCCCAGGCCGAGGCTGCTCTTGCCTTGGCCATACCGTGAGGCGTACTTGCCGCTGTTGTTGAGCACGCGGTACTCGCGGGGCGAGCGTCCTGTCCAGCGCTTGAAGGCGTGCCGGAAGTTCGCCGCATCGCTGTAGTTGAGTTGCTCCGATATCGCCTCGGTGGTCATGGGCGTGCTGAGCAAGTAGCGAATGGCCAGCTTCTTGCGTACTTCCACCAGCAGCGAGTTGTAGGAAGTGCCAAGCGCGTCGAGGCGCCGGCGCAGCGTACGAGGCGAAAGATGCAGGTGGTCGGCAATTTCGGACAGCGAAGCAATGCATTGACCGGAATTGAGCAGCAGGTTCTGCACCTGAAAGCTGATGTCGTATTTCTGCAGGATTTCGCGCAGTTGCGCCTGGCAATTCGTCTTGCAACTGGCGTGCGTGATGCTATTGGATTGCGGCAGCTTGTTGTCGAGCCAATGGGGTGAGAAGCGGATGGCAGTGCGCTCACAATTGAAGCGAACCGGCACACCAAGGCTTTCGCGAATCTCGGCCTGCTGTTGAGGCGCGGCATCAATGCTCAGCTCAATGCCTTCGCAACTGAAATCGCGGCCCAGGATGTCCTGGAGCAGCGTCACCAGCTTCGACACTTCCAGGTAGTACCAGAAGGCATTTTCCGGACTGATCAAGCCGTATTGATCGTTGAGCTCAAGCAAGGCGACGCCGCTCTCGCAGCTCAGTTGCAGGCCCATCTTGAGGTTGATCAACAGCCCGAACTGACTGGCGGTTTCCAGGGCGTCGCGCAGTGTGGCACTGCTGAGCATGGCAAAGCCGACGATGCCGTAGGAGGTCAAATGCAGGCGTTTGCCAACCTGCAGGCTGAGCAACGGGTTGCTCGCTTGCTGGTTGAACGCGGCGTGAATCAGCGATTGCTGGTTCAACGAGATCTTGGTCATTGGATTACCCAGGTCAAACAGAGTCATGGACCCTGCAGCCAGGCATTCGCTCACCAGTCGTTCGTCACCGCCCACCAGGCTGGCTGCCGCCAGAATCTCCGCCGTGGAAAAAACCTTGTCGTCCAATGTGATAGGTGTTGTTTCGATCAGTCCCATGGTACTGCCCTCACTGGTGTAGCCAAGCCAAGATGACCGCGTGAAAACGTGCTGACGCAACGCATCCTCCGCGTGGGTTTATTTGGGAATAAAAAGCAGTGGCGTGGGCAGGCCGGGGACGTTCGTAGAACGGTGCAGGGGTGAAGCGCGGCACCAAACCCATGGAATCGAACTGAGCGAATCCATGAAATTCAGGCTTTATAGGGAGTAGCTTCGCTACTGTCCCGCTTTGGGTCTTGGACCTCATTTGTTATCTCCTGACCTTTCGGGGCTGTCGTGCAGCACCCTTTTTTTGTTGGTCTATCAGGTAGGGATCGATGTGAATCAGACCGAAGAAAACGCGGTTGCATTTATTAGGTCATGTGACCGATTAAATACGGTCGAGCGACCTAGGTCAAGTGACAGATAAGTGTCGCGAGAATAAATTTCGACGAACGGAAGAAATGGACTATCCGGTTCATTTGTTCTGGGTCAGAGGGGGGCACAACTGCTGGATTTTTGGTGTGACGAAGTTGACCCGGCGGACCGGGTTTACTTGGACGGAAGGATTGGTATCCCCCCATCACTGAGGGGGAGTCAGGCAAATTCAGGGATGCATGGCTTTGAACAGCGATGCGATGTCCAACTCACCCATGCCGGCGGTCTGGGCCAGCCTGCAGTAGCTCAGGTAGGCGTCAGTGCTGGCATGGGGCGCGTTCGCACGCTGCAACGCATCGAGCACCACCTCTTGACCGGCGACGTGCACATCGACTGACGCTTGTTCGCCGCTGAAATCGCTGGCGGCAATGCGATCGGCCGCGGTGTTGATGCCATCCACCAGCATGTCGCTCATGATCGGCGACAGGGCCTTGAAGTCCTGTACCGAAACACCGGCGCAGGAGGCGAGTACCGCGCCTTCGAGCCAGGCGGCAAAGGCACCGAAGTAAAAGGCATAGAGTGCGAGGTAGGTGGGCGTGCACGCAGTGGGGTCGGCACCGAGAAACTTAGGGTTCCCCGCCAACACCTTCAGGGTCGACACATGGGCATGGTAGGCGTCGCTGTTGCCTGAGTAGAGGATGGTGGTGTGTTGCCCGCCAATGTCCTTGGGGTAGCACATGATGCCGGCGTCCACATACAGACCGTTGTGCTGGCTCACTCGCTTGGCAATGCGCTGCACATCGTCCACGGTACCGGTGCTCATGTTGACGATGGTTTTGCCGCTCATGTCCAACAATGGGTCAAGGCTGCTCAACACGTCCTGCGAGACGGCCTTGTCGATCATGCAGATGATGATCAGGTTACTCGCATTGATCGCTTCGCTGGCTTCCCGCGCCAGGCTGGCGCCTTCTTGCATCAGGGCAGTTGCGCGCTCCGGGCTGCGGTTCCAGACGGTGACGTCATATCCGGCTTGCAGCAACGTGCGCGCCAGCACACTGCCCATGGCCCCCAGGCCCAGGACGCTGACGCAAGGCTTGTTTGATCCAGACGTTGACATGATGTGCCCTCAAGACAGTAGGGGATTGAAGAGGTCAAAGCCACGCATTGAGGTCGAGTAGATCGGCGCGTGGCAGCATGGTGTTTGACATCAGCGAGGAGGGTTTAGTCCGATGTAATCGGCGATTTCCTCGTAGTTGACTTGCCACAGGCCCGGCAGGCCGTAGAGGTCTGCGGTGAAGGAGCGGAAGCCGAGGATTTGCTGTACGCGCGGCGACAGGGTGCGAACCAGTGCCATGTCGACCACAAAAGGATAGGCTTCCTCTGGTACCAGCCAACCGAGGTTGAAGGTAAAGGCCACTGCTCGGCGGTACTGGTCAGTCGTCACGTTGGCGCCCCCGCCATGCGCGATCTTGCCGGTGAAAAACAGCGCATCACCCGGTTCCAGCTCGGCGGGCACGGTCATTTCCGGTGTGCCCCGGTCATTGTAGTCCGGCCAGTTCTGGCTACCGGGAATGATCCGCGTTGCCCCGTTTTCTTCAGTGCAGGGGCTCAGGGCGATCAGGAAATTGCAGATAACGTCCGGGGCTTTGATTCCCATCTCCTTGAACGCCATGTAGTTCTCGAAATCGCGGTGCAACGGCTGGGCTTTGTTGCCAGGTCCGATCTCGATGACTTGCGCAGTTCCCATCCAGTAGGTATCGCACCATGGGCTCAGAATCGCGTGAGCCAACTGGTGAACCTTGTCGTGGTCGATGATTTCCTCACGGAAGGTTTTGCTGTGGGTCACCAGGTTGGTCAAACGCTTGGTGTTGGCACCATGGAAATCCTGCGCGCCTTCGTTGGTCTTGGACGAGCCTGCGGGAATCTTGTCCATCTGCGGCTGGACGTCGGCGTTGAATCGAGCGACCTGATCCAGGGTGAGCATGCCTTTGATGATGACACCGGCGTCTTCCTTGAGGATCTTCAGAACTTCTTCTTTCGGGGTGTCGAGGGTGATTTTCTTGAATGCGCTGGCCATGGGAAGAACCTGAAAAGCGTAATGGAGTGATCTCAGTGCGGCAGGTGATGACCGCACTCGAGGGGCCGACTAAACGTTGACGGGGGTGCTGTAGTCCACGGCAGTGCCGAGCCAGCCGTCCCAGCGTTTGGTCCAGTAAAGGTTGTGCAGTCGAGTGGTCAATTCGCCGGGGCCAGCCTTGCCGCCCAGTACGGTGTCGTCGACGCTGTTGATGGGCATGATCCCGCCGGCGGTGGACGTCAGGAAGGCCTCGTCGGCATTGAGCAACTGTTCGACATGGACCCGCTCGACATGGATGGGCATGCCGATTTCCTTTGCCAGCTCCAGCGTGGTTTTGCGCGTGATGCCTTCCAGGCAACCCGAATCCGGTGTGTACAGCGCGCCGTCCTTGATCAGGAAGATGTTGGAGCCGGGTGCCTCGGTCAGATAGCCGTTGGCGTCACACAGTACTGACCATTCCTTGTTGGCGGCCTTGGCTTCGAACAACGACAGCTTGAGGTCCATCCAGTGGAAATTCTTCGCGGTAGGGTCCACCGCTTCGGGCGGAATGCGAATGAATTGTTTGCTCACCAGCAGGTCGGTACCACGGGTCCTTTGTTCGTCATTGGAAATAAATACGTAGGGCACGACAAACGCATAGAAGCGATTTTCGTAGGCCTTGGGATTAGTCCGATCACCACCACCAGGCTTGAAGCCGCGAGTGACTGCCCACCATACGTAAGCCTCCTTGGCGCCTGCTTGCTTGACCAGGTTGGTGAGAATCTGGGTGGTTTGCGATTTCGTGTAGGGGTTGGTCAGTTGAAACTTGGCGCATGCACCCTCAAAGCGCTCCAGGTGGTCGTCGAGGCGAAACAGGTAGCCCTTGCTGACACTGACAACGTCGTAGCAGGCGTCGGCCTGAGTGAACCCCAAATCAGTCATCGGGATCGCCGCGTTATCCAGATCCACATAGGTGCCATTGATGAATGCCGAGCCGTGGCTGTACTTAGGCTCATGGGCGACGCGCACATGGGCGGGGTCGTTCAACATGATGTGTTGTGCCTGGATGATGCTCATCGGTGGCTCTCTATTTCAAGGTGAGGTGGAGGCTGCAGACTACGCAGTGCCTTTCAGCGGTATTGCCGGTGTGCTCATGGTAGGGCGGTGGTGGTTGCACCAAACAGGTGAGCAGGGGCCAAATTACAATGTCTGTGCGGCCACGCTTCAGCGTGGCAGAGCCTTGCGCCAGGCCCGGCAAGCGACTGTCCAGTCGAGGATGCTTTATTGGCCATAAATGACCTTTTTCGCCAAACGTCAGCTGCCTAGAGTCCTTGGGCACCGCGGCCGACGCGGTTGACTTTTCATCAGCAAGAAGGAAATGGCATGAAGCATTCAAAAGCAACGTTTATCGGTCTTGGCCAAATGGGCGCGGCGCTGGTCCCGCCATTTATTGATGCCGGTTTGCAAGTGACGGTCTGGAATCGATCGGCAGCCAAGGCTGCTCCATTGGTTGCATTGGGCGCAAAGGCCGCGGCAGACTTTATTACCGCAGTGAGTGCCTGCGACCTCATCATCGTCTGTCTGGCTGACTACGCCACCAGCAATGCGCTGTTTCACCGGGATGAGATCACGCCTCTGCTCAAGGGCAAGACGATCGTGCAGTTGACCACCGGCGATGGCAGGGAGGCCGAATTTGGCGCCCTGTGGGCGGCAGAAGCCGGGGTGAATTACCTGGACGGCGCGATCATGGATTATCCGACCAAGGTCGGTGATCCAGAATGCCTGCTGCTGGTGTCCGGTGATCGTGCGGTGTGGGACAGCTGCGAGGCACAAATCAAGCTGCTGGGTGGCCGCATGACCTATGTCGGCAGCAAGCCTTCGTCAGCCAATCTGCTGGATGGCAGCTTGCTTACGATGTACTACGGCAATACGTTCGCCTTGATGCAAAGCGCGGCGATGCTGGAGGCCGAGCAGGTCGATCTCAAGGACTTCAAAACAGCATTGAATGCGTTCAAACCCGTGATAGAAAGCACCTGGAAGCGCACCATCGAGGCCATCGACCAGCAGGACTATTCCGGTAACGAGGCTTCCATTCATGTTCATTCACTGGGTGTGCAATCGCTGCTGAAGCGGGCCAAAAATTCAGGCGTAGAGCACAGTTTGCTGCAATTATTTTCCGAGTATGTCGACCAGACAGCGGCGCGCGGTCACGAAGCTGATGAGCTGCCGGCAGCCTTCGAAGTATTGCGCCGCAAAGGCTGATCGATACCGTTCGGCAGCAGGTTGGCGGGGAGGGCGCATCGACCCTCAAAATGTCCCCTTCGCACCTGTTTGCCAAGGTTGGCAAGCCCATAATCAAGGCGTCAACGGATGGCGCGGAACTGGCCGGTCATGGTCAAGGCACGCAGGGATGCTGGCAAACAATAAAAACGATCTTTCCAGACATTCTGCCCTCTACCGTTTTACAGGAGCAGCTCATGCGTGATGCATCCAGCCTTCATATCTCAGGCGAACATTCTTTTCTGGTCGACGACACCATTGGCGACCTTGACCTCGATCTGGTCAGGAGCCTGATCGCGTTGGATTCTCCCGAAAACCTCAATGACGAAACCAGTCTACCGACCGGTTCGATCATCCTGACAGCGGCAGCCTGGTTTGTTGCCGGTATTGTCCTTTGGGCCCTCGTGGGCTTTTACATCTGATAGAGGTTTGCCATGAGCAATTCAGGTGAAGACGTAAGCGGGCTTATCTCTCGGGAAACACTGGCAGGGCGCTTGCCGGTGCCAGGTTCCGCGCGGTTGTACAATGGTTTTGGCACATTGCTGGGTGCTGCCATTGCGATCGGCGCTGCCAGTTTCAACTACTTGTTTGGTGCTTCGATCGCCTACATCGGTAACACGAGCATCGGCATTGCTGGCTATGTTATCGGCCTGATGATGACCTTGGCGCCCATGTACCTGGCCTCCGGGATGCTGAGCTATCGGCATGGTGTCGACCCTGTGGACGCAGCAAAAAGTGCGTTGGGCACCCGGGGTTCCGCATTGTTGCTGTTGATGATCCTGGTGACGACGCTGGGCTGGTCGTTCGTGCTGGTCGCCATGACGGGGCAGGCAGCAGGGCGGCTGCAACAGGTGCTGTTCAATCCGGGCGGTGGTATCGACAACACGTTCGTGGCGGTTGTTTCGATTTTCATGCTGGTGCTGATCTGGGTACTGCTCAGAAAAGGCCCGGCCATGATCGCAATGCTCACGCGCTTCACTTCACCGGCGATTCTGATCATTGCGGCAGTGGTGTTGTATCTCGTCACCCGGGACGTCAGTTTTTCAACGTTGTTGCATACCAATGTCGACCCGAAACTGGCCTATACCACCGATCCGTTATTGCAGTTGGCCTACGGCGTTGAATTTGGTGCGTCCAATGCACTGACCATCGTGCCGTTTTTTGGCGGAATGGCGCGGTTGATCCACAAACGCAAACACCTGGTCACGCCGTGCCTGCTGGGCGCTGGATTGATTGGTGCGGGCTTTACCACCGCCGTGGGTGCCCTGGCAGCAGTGGCCACGGGGTCTACCGAGCCCGCGGAGTGGGTGGTCAAGACCGCTGGAAATGGCCTGGGTACGTTGATCGTGACGATCCTTCTGCTGGCCAATCTCGGGACCTTGGTGAGCTTCTTTTACCTGGCCGGCGTGTCGGTTCAGCAGATCAGGTTTTTCGCCAGGATGCGCTGGGACATGATCATCGCCATTCTGTTACTGCCTGGCATAGTCGTCGCGTTTGAAACAGATTGGTTGATCGCCCATGTGATGAACTGGCTGGCCTACAACGGCGCGATGTTTGTCGGTATCGCCGCGATACTACTCACCGACTATCTGCTGCTGCGCCAACAGAAAGTCCTGCCCGGCCACTTGTTTGTCAAAACCAGTGACAGCGCTTATTGGTTCTGGGGAGGGGTGAACTGGGTTGCGATGGGCGTCATTGTGTTGGGCGTGTGTTCCTACCTGTCATTGTTCAACCCGATGACACTGGAGGTTGGCGGCTCGTTTCGCTACATCGGTGCGGCCATGCCTTCTTTTGCGCTGTGTATCGTGACGTACTATGCGGCCATGCGCCTGGTGATTGCATCGAGTGACAAAGGTGGTTATCGAAATGTTGCCCAGTTGGCCTTGAAGAAGGTCAGTGTCGGGCTGTAAGTCAGACTTGCCGGACCAGGCCCTGGCGCAATGCCGGGGCCTTTTCGTTTATGGGATCGAGCTGATTTTGCCGTTTGAGCGGTGCGTCGCTCACCGGTAATTTGTCCGCGTCGCACCTGTTGGGCTATCGCCGCCGGCTCATAATTCGAGCCTGTCTTGTCGGCGGTAGATCAGGGGAGTTCCATGAGTAATTCGGGTGCGGATGTGAGTGGCGCGATATCGCGTGAAGCCTTGGCAGGGCGCTTGCCCGTGCAGGGCTCAAACCGGTTGTACAATGGCTTTGGCTCGTTGTTGGCGGCATGTGTTGCCATCGGTGCTGCCAGTTTCAATTATCTGTTTGGTGCTTCCATTGCCTACATCGGCAATACCTCCATCGGCATTGCCGGTTACCTGATCGGCCTGATAGTGGGGCTCGCGCCCGTGTATCTTGCTTCAGGAATGATCTGTTTTCGCCACGGCGTCGATCCGGTTGATGCCGCCAAAAGCTCGATGGGCACCCGTGGTTCTTCATTGCTGCTGGCACTGATCCTGATGACTACCCTGGGTTGGTCATTCGTGCTCATCGCAATGACCGGACAAGCCGCCGGTCGCCTGCAGCAGATCCTGTTCAACCCTGGCGGGGAAATCGATAATGGCTTTGTCGCCGCGGTATCGGTGCTCATGCTTGCCCTGATCTGGGCGCTGCTGAGAAAGGGCCCGGCGATGATTGCCTTGCTGACAAGGTATACCTCACCGGCCATTCTGATCATCGCTTGCATTGTGCTTTACCTGATCACGCGTGATACCAGTTTGACGACCTTGCTGCAGACCAACGTCGATGCGAAGTCAGCCTACGCCACCGATCCTTTGCTGCAACTGGCCTATGGCGTCGAGTTCGGGGCATCCAATGCCTTGACCAGTGTCCCTTTTTTTGGCGGAATCGCTCGGCTTATCCATAAACGCAAGCATCTCATCACGCCTTCGCTTTTGGGCGCAGGGCTGATCGGTGCAGGTTTCACCTCTGCCGTAGGGGCGCTGGCGGCGGTGGCGACTGGTTCCACCGAGCCTGCGGAATGGGTGATCAAGACTGCTGGCAATGGCGTTGGCACGGTTATCGTATCCGTACTCCTATTGGCCAACCTGGGCACCCTCATCAGCTTCTTCTACTTTGCCGGGGTCTCGGTTCAGCAAGTACGGTTCTTTGCCAGGATGCGCTGGGACATGATCATTCTGGTACTGCTGTTGCCGGGATTGGTGGTTGCCTTCAATACCCAATGGTTGATCGCGCATGTGATGAACTGGCTGGCCTACAACAGCGCCATTTTTGCGGGCATTGCAGCTGTTTTGTTGACAGATTTTCTCTTGCTGCGTCGTCAGGTGTTGTTGCCGACCCACCTGTTCGTGAAGAGCGAGGAAGGTGCCTACTGGTTCTGGGGCGGTGTCAATTGGGTTGCCATGGCTACAATCGCCCTGGGGGCGGCGGTCTACCTGATGTTGTTTGATCCGCTGACGTTGGCGGTAGGCCCCAGCTTCCGTTACGTTGGGGCAACGATGCCGACGCTCGCCGTTTGTGTCCTGGCCTATTACCTGGCCATGCGCCTGGTGATTGCCACCAGTTACAAGGGCGGTTACCGCAACATAGGCCAGTTGGCACTCAAGAAGGTCACTGTCGGCCTTTGATAGAAGTAGACAAGGCGGCGAAACTCGGTCGCTTGACCTATATCACGTGACCTACCTACAATTCTTAAAATCTGCAGAGCGCCAGGGAACGGCCAATGCCCGCGAGATTGGATCGCGGCCTTGGCAGCAGGCATTCTGTAAAAATGGAACATGCGCTATTGGAGCATTACGCGATGTCGAGTGAAAGCACACGGGCCGAGTCGCTGTTCGACAGGACCGCCAGCCCCCGCGAAAAGAAACGCGTTCAGCGGATCGAGGACATCATTGAAGCAGCCGCCATGCTTTTCGTACGTGATGGCTACGCTCAGTTTTCTGCCCGGCGGGTTGCCAGTGAGTTGGGCATCAGCCTCAGTAACCTTCAGCATTATTGCGGTACTACCGAAAACCTTCTGCTTTCCATGATACGGGCAAAAATCGAGGTCTTCGTCACTCGCTTCTACGACATTGCCAATGAGACGTCGCTCACCCCCGAGGAGCGCTTCCTGAAGGTAATCGATGAAGACATGGCCGCGACGCTGGATCCCTGGATTGCATCGTTCTCATTCCAGACTTGGGCGCTGGCCGAACACGACAAAGCCATCAATGAGCATCTCAAGCATATCTACAGTGAGTTCTGCCGCATCCTGGCGAACCTGATCAGAGACGTGAATCCGCAGGTGACCACCAGCAAGGCTGATGTCTACGCGACGCTTATCGCTTCGCAAATCGAAGGGTTGTTATTTTACAATAAACAGATCGCTGACGATCAGCGACATTGGGATGAAACGCTGGAGACGATGCGCACGATGTGGGTCAACATGATTCGCGTCGGCCATTAAATTGTAGCGAGGCCGTTGCGCCCCTGTATTTGGTCTTTTGGCACCTGTTTCTGATTTCCGACCAAGGTTTATGCTCCCCGCTGAATCAGCATGGGGAGTGGATATCATGGGAGGATCCATGGATGACATCGATCGACTGGCGACGTTGCACTTCATCGCACTGGTCGATTCGCTGATGATTGAAGCGGGCCACCCGACGCAAGGGTTGCTGCTGGGCACTGACCTTGGTGCAGAGGAGCTTCAGGCGGGTCTTCGACTGATCGCCCCCTCTCAGGAATACGCCATACTGCGCAACGCGCTTGCCATGACCGGCAATGCGCATCTGGGCCTGGAACTGGGCAAACGTTGCCGATTGGCTGCGTACGGTATCTTCGGCTTCACCCTGCTTTCCAGTTGCGATCTTCGATCAGCGCTGCGCCTGCTGTTCGAATATCCGTTGCCGCTGGGTACAGGCTTCGAGCTTGGTTTGAAGGAAGACCAGGGCGTGGCGACGTTGAACGTCAGCGACACGTTCGACGTTGAAGATGAATTACGTGGATTGGCAATCGAGTTCTGCCTGACGGCCCTGCAAAGCCTTATGGCGGACTTGCTCTACAAGACCTTGCCGGTATTGAGCGTCAATATCGGGTTTCCCGAATTGGCGGATGAACAGGCGTATAAACGTTACTTCGCCTGCCCGGTGACGTTTGATCCGTCCCGCACTCATAGTCTGTCTTTCGATGCACATTGGCTCGATCAACCTCTGCCTTGTGCGCATTCAGTTTCCCATGCCCAGATGAAGAAACACTGCTCCCAGCTCAAGTCTCATCTGGAGAGCCCGCGGGATTTTCTGGCCAATGTGAAATCGGCTATCTGTACTCAGTTTGATTCGGTTCCCACCCTCAACAACATTGCCTTGAACATGGCCTGTTCAGGCAAAACCCTTCAGCGTCAATTGCGAGCTGCGGGCACCAGTTTTCATGAGTTGCTCGGCGAGGTGCGCTATCAGCGCGCGCAGGAACTGCTGTTACAGCAAGTCCCCATCGCACGGATTGCCGAACGATTGGGCTTCAGCGAGGCTGCCGCCTTCCGAAGGGCATTTCAACGCTGGAGTGGGTGCACACCTTCGCAGTATCGCTCGCAGATCAGGCACTGAAAAAACGGTGCCGTTGAGACTTTGAATTGTCGCTTACGATCCCCTTTTTTGACCCGTTTGCGCCTTTAGCCGAGTGCTCTTAAACCAGACAATCGATCCACGTCGCCATGATTGGCTTAACGCATTGATTGAAAGGATAGGGCAGTGATGAGAGTGTCGATTCGCAGTTTGGCGGCAGGTATCGGAACGCTGTATGCAGGTTCCAGTTTCGCATTCGACAGCTTTCAGATCGGGGATGTGTTGGTCGAACCCTCAATGACGATAGGGGCTGCGTACCTGTACCACAGAAACCAGGCATTCGGTGGCCGTACCAGCAGCATCGGGCTTGAGGTGGACCGTACTTCCAGCCGCTTTGAAGGCTTTGTTTTGCCTGGAGTGAAGGTCACGGGTCCAGAGACTGTCTACGGTACAGTGTTCGGCGGAGCCTCGGCTGTCGGCGCTATGACGCGCGGTGGTAGCGATGCCGGTGGATTTACCCATGACGACCCGGAGTCCATCGGCATGGAAACTGCGTACCTCGGCTGGAAAAGCGCGGACCTGTTTCCCTCGCTCGGTAAAGACGCCATCACCCTGAGCGGTGGACGTCAGAATTTCATGATCGACAACGGCTTTCTGATCGGCGACGGTCATGCTGACCAGGGTAAGGATGCGGCTGCCTGGATTGGTCCGCGTACTGCGTTCACCCATACACTGATCGCCCAATTGAACACGGGCAAGATTCATGCGGACCTGTTCGACCTGACCGCGACTCAGGACCTCGACTACGCCGATTACAAGGAAAACCTGCGCCTGCGTGGCGGCAATGTCGAATGGCGCGACACACTCGGTACCCTGGGGGCAACTTACTACCACACGATGGACGCCGACAACGCGGCGCGTGACGGGGTGGATGTCTATGACTTGCGTGCCAAGGGCACGCCGTTCACGGCACTGCCGCAGGTTAGCCTGGCAGCCGAGTATGTCTGGGAGACGGGGGGCGAAGCCAACAAGTCCGCTCATGGCTGGTATGCACAAGCCAGTTATGCCTTCTCGGACGTGGCGTGGACACCGACCCTGACATACCGCCGTACTCAGTACTCCAGCGATTATGACCCGATGACTTATGGCTACGGCGGGGAATACGGTACCTGGTACCAGGGGGAGATCGTCGGTGAATACATGCTGTTCAACAGCAATGTCGACATCGACTTGCTGAGGCTGGCGGTGCAACCCCGTCAGGATGTCGCTGTAGGGTTGATGGGCTACCGGTTCCGCCTGGAGAAGGCCCCCGAGGGCGTTACCAGTCGCGACTTCGGTAACGAAGTCGATCTGTATGTGAACTGGAGCATTACTCCAGCCCTGACGATCAGCACTTTGTATGGCATGACGTTGCCTGGGGACGCTGCGAAGCAGATCTATGGAGATAACGACCGCTCCAGCCTGTTTGAAACCCTCGTGACCTGGAGCTTCTGATGCCAAACTTGTCTACTGTGCTCTAGTCGCTTGGGTCGGTAGCGGATTGTAGGAGCGAGCTTGCGCGCGAAGGATGTGCACAATAACGCGTCTTTTTATTGAACCCGTCGACCTTGGGACTAAACCTGTAGGAGCCGGGCTTGCTGGCGATTGCGGACGTACGGACGAAACAGTTTGTCGCCTGACGAACCGGTATCGCCAGCAAGCCGGCTCCTGCAGTGATTAACGTTTCCTGATTCTTGACTGATCGGGATTAGCTTGCGGGTTGCTTTCTTTTTGGTCTGCGAAATGGCCGTTCTGAAGTGGCACAGCAATGCAGGTACAAAAAAAAGGCGCCCGGAGGCGCCTGTAATGTCACCTGAACCAAGGGCAAAGCCAGGTGAGCTGAACAAACCGGAGGAGCGTTGGTAAGGCGCAAGGTCTGTCCGCCTCGCGGTAAAACGAGTTGGGCAATTTTAGGGGTTTGTACATCATTGAGTAGGTGATGCTCGGCCATTTGTGGCGACGCGGTGGCCAATTGAAGCTTGCGTGAGATTGAACACTGGCAGGCTTACTTTCGCCCGAGCAGTTTTGCGAGTTATCCACTTCCCGTACCCAGTCGCTGTCGACTCCGAAAAGACCTAGGTGGCCGCTGGGGCTGCTTGTCGCATAAAACACCGCATCTTCGATCATTGCCGCACGCAAGGACGGTGTGATCAATGTCGTCATTTCGAAGTGGGATACCAGCCTTTTTTCAATTGTCGTTCTAACAGTAGAATCAAATACTGTATAAAGAATTATGTTGAATAAACGGCCTGCTCAGGCGCACCCCATAAAAACAAAAACGGTAATCACCATGTCATTTCTCAAACGCCTCTCCATCGGCGCCAAGCTCCTCGTGCTGCCCGGGATATTTGTGCTCGCGCTATTGATCGTCTCGGGTCTGGCCTACCACGGGCTGGCCAGGCAACAAGCGGTGATCGAGGAAATCGACCAGTTGCGTTTCCAGCAGTATCGCCAGGTACTGGAAACCGCGTCTGCCTCGCAGGCGGCGATGGTCGGGGCCTATGCCATAGGCGCGCGCATCCTTGAATCCAATGGGCAAGCTTCTGCCGAGGAGCTGGAGTCCTATCTGGAAGACATGCAGGCCAGTGTCGACGACATGCGTGCCGGGCTGGACAAGGTCGCTCGTGAGACGCGTCTGGGGGAGGAGGAGAAAGAACTCTACCGCGCCGTGCAGGAGCAGGCCGCCGTGGTCGGCGAAGGCCTTGCCGATTTCAAGCGCGCTGCCTTGAGTGATCAGATACAGGCGGCCTCGCTGCTGGGCAGGGTGCGCGCCGACAACAATGGTCTGCAAGGTCAATTCAATCGATTGCTGGGACTGCAGGCGCAGCTGACCTCTGGCGCCTTTGCCGAGGCCGGCACTATGCAACGCCAGGTATCGCGGATGCTGGTCGCGGTATTACTCGGCGCCAGCGTACTCGCCGTAATGGTCAGTCTTTTGTTGCGCGCGCAGATTATCCGGCCTATCCGGGAAATCGAACAGGCGTCGATCGAGTTGCGCGATGGTGACCTGACCCGACGTGTGCGAGTCATGGGCCGAGATGAGGTGGCCCACACGGCCCAGGCATTCAACGAACTCATTGATAGCTTCCAGCAGGCCATGCGCCAGGTTGCCGGTGTCGCGGCATCGGTCGGCGCGTCGGCGGAAGAACTGGTAGGAGCGTCGGCGCGTGTGGCGCAAAGTTCCACGGCGCAGGCCGGTGCGGTGGGTGCGGTGTCGATGACCATCGAGCAGATGAGTGACGGGATTGCGGCAATCTCCAGTCATGCTGAAAGCCTGCGCAGCTGTGCCGAAGCCAGTTTGCGCGGTGCGCAAGACGGACACCTGGCCTTGTCGCGACTGCTCGAGAAAATCGACAGCGTGCGCCATGCCTTCTCCGCCATCCGCGGCTCGGTGGGCGATTTTGTCGAAAGCACTACTGCGATCACCGCCAGCATCGGTCAGGTCAAGGACCTCTCCGCGCAGACCAGCATGCTGGCGCTCAATGCGGCCATCGAGGCGGCGCGTGCCGGAGAGAGCGGGCGCGGTTTCAGCGTGGTGGCTGACGAAGTGCGTAACCTGGCGCAACGCTCGGCGTTGGCTGCCAACTCGATCAACCAGTTGACGTTGAAGCTGGAGAGCCAGTCCGGGATCGTCGATGAAGCATTGAGCGCGGGCACTGTGGCACTGGAAGACAGTGGCCGACTGCTGGGTGAGTTGGAAAGTACCCTGCAACAGGCGACGGAACTGGTCGGAGACTCCACGCGCGGGGTGGACCGGATTGCCGATGCGGTGAGCGTGCAGAGCGAGGGCGGGCGGGGCATCGTGGCCAACGTCGAGCACATCGCGCGCATGGCCGGTGAGGGTGATGCGATCACCCATCAGGTATCCGGAGCCGTGGTGTCCTTGCGCGAACTGTCCGATGAGCTGAACGTAGCGGTGGGTCGTTTTCGCTACGAGGCCTGATTGGCTTGAGACTTCGCAGTCCTGAATATCAGCAGCAGCGGTATGACGCCAATGGATAACCACATCAGCAGCTTGAAGTCATCCAGGTAAGCCACCCAGCTGGCTTGAACAGTGATCAAGCCATCCAGGGCTGCACGCCCGCTGGCGGTCAATGGATTGAGTTGGTTGTTGACAGGCCAGGCGTCGAACAGGCGGTTGAACGGCGTCACGTAGGCGCCGATTTCGGCATGGTTGATCTGGGTGTTTTGCGCCAGCAGCACCGTGACGATCGAGATGCCAACGCTCGAACCGACATTGCGTGACAGGTTGTACAGGCCCGTGGCTTCGCCACGCAAATGCGGGGGCAGGGTGGTAAAGGCGATGGTGGTCAGCGGGACGAACAACAGGCCCAGGCTCGCGCCCTGGATAAAGCCGACGTAGACGATGGTGTCGATGGACACGGCCGGCGTCCAGCCAGTCATCATGTACATCGACCAGGCGGACAACACCAGGCCGCAAAACAGTATCCAGCGAATATCGACTTTGCCGATGATCTTCCCGGCAAGGAACATGCTCAGCATCGTCCCCAGGCCGCGCGGCCCCATGACCATGCCGGCGGTGAGAACCGGGTAGCCCATCAGGGTTTGCAGGTAGGGTGTCATCAGTGCCAGCGAGGCCAGGTAGGTGATGCCGATGATGAAGATAAACACCACCGCCACCGAGTAATTGCGATCCTTGAACAACTTCAGGCTGATAAAGGGCTTGTCGTAGGTGAAGGTGTGGACGATGAAAATGTACGAAGCGATGGCGGCCACCAGCGCTTCCAGGATGATTTCCCCAGAGTCGAACCAGCCCAGTTGTTCGCCGCGGTCGAGGAACAGTTGAATCGACATGATGGCCACGCTGAGGGAGCCAAAGCCCAGCCAATCCAGGCGTGCAGTTTTGTCGGCCGGGGTTTCCCGAATGAAGCGGGTCATGCCGATGAAGGCCAGCAACCCGATAGGCAAGTTGATGAAGAACACCCAGCGCCAGCTGAGGTGTTCCGTCAGCCAGCCGCCGAGCATCGGGCCCAATACCGGACCGACCATGACCGATACCCCGAACAAGGCCACTGCCGACCCTCGGTCTTTCTGCGGGTAAATATCCAGGAGAATGCCTTGTGACAGCGGCACTAGCGCCGCCCCTGCCACCCCTTGCAGCAGGCGGAACAGGATGATTTCTTCCAGGGAGCGGGCAATGCCACAGAGCACCGACGCCAGGACAAAACCCAGGATCGACCACAGCAACACGCGCTTGCGACCGAAGCGACGGGCCAGGAAGGCCGAGGGCGGGGTCATGATCGCGGTGGCGACGATGTACGAGGTCAGCACCCAGTTAATCTGATCGGCGCTGGCCGATACGCTGCCCTGCATATAGGGCAGGGCGACGTTGGCGATGGTGGTGTCCAGCGCCTGCATGACCACCGCCAGCACCACACACAAGGTGATCAGTACCCGCAACGGCGATGGCGGAAGTGGTCCGGATACTTCACTCATGATGGCGTGCGAACAGGTTTGCCAGCGGCTTCGGCAGGCCACGGGCCGTGCCGGTGTCGATATCGACCACGGCGCTCATGCCGTGGCGCAGCGCCGGTTTGCCTGCCGCATCGTCGATATGGATCCGTACTGGAATGCGCTGCACAACCTTCACCCAGTTGCCCGTGGAGTTCTGGGCCGGCAACAGGGAGAAGCTCGAACTGGACGCCGGGCTGATGCTTTCCACGGTGCCATGCCAGGTGACACCCGGATAAGTGTCTACCTCAATGGTTACGCCCTGGCCGATGTGAGCGTTGGTCAGCTCGGTCTCTTTCGGTGATGCAGCGACCCACAGCTGCTCGCTGGACACCAGGCTGAAGCCCGATTGTGGTGGTTGGAGGTACGCGCCCACTTGCAGCGAGTCAACGTTGGTGACGACGCCGTCGAACGGGGCGATGACCACGGAGTTTCGCAGGTTGCGTTCGGCTTCATTCAGTGCCGCCAGCGCTTGCAAGTAGGAGGGATGCAGCTCCAGAGCTCTGTCCAGGCGCCCACCCAGTTGAGCCAGCGCCGCGGCAGCCTGGGCCTTGGCGACCGACACCTGCTGACGGGTGTTGTCGAGGTCCTGGTGGGCGTCGTCGTAGACAGTCCTGGATACGGCGGCAACGCTGACCAGCTTTTCCAGCCGTTGCAGATTGGTCTGGTAAAAGGGCAATTTGGCTTCAGCCTGGGCGATCTCGGCCAGCGACTGGTTGTAGCTGGCCTTGAGGTAAAGGATCTGGTTGCGCGCGTTTTCCAGCTGCGCCTTGGCACTGGCCACGGCGATTTCAAAGGGCTCGGGCTTGAGACGGAACAACACCTGGCCTTTGCTCACGCTTTGGTTGTCACTGACTTCAATGGCCGCGACGATCCCGGCGACATCGGTTGAAACCCCCACCCGCTCGGCCTGGATATACGCGTTGTCGGTGCTCACGACCTGGCCACCCAACACGTACCAGGCGGCACAGGCCACGACACTGATCGGTGCCAGCAAGAACAGGCCGATGCGCCAGCGTTGGCGTGCCGTGTCAGCCGGAACTTCAGCATGGCCAACAAGGGCCGACGCCTCGGACGCCTGCATCTGGGGTTTTTCCGCTGGCTCGAGCGGTCGGGCTTCAGCGTGCACGGCAGGGCGCTGCAATGTGGGCTCAGCCATGCTTCACCTCGCTTGCTGCACAACCTGTGGGCTCATCCACGGGCTGACCGCAGGCTGTCAGCAAGTGTTCACGCATACGTTCGAGGTACTGCAGCAATTGGTCGTGCTCCTGAATGGAGAAATCCGCCATGGTTTCCAGTCGGGTTTGCTCGCCGATGGTGCGCATGAATTGCAACAGCGGATGGGCAGCCGGGGTGAGAAACAGCAAGGAGTAACGGCGGTCGGTGGGGTGGTTTCGGCGTTCGATCAACCCGCGCTCCTGCATCTTGTCCAGCAAGCGCACCAGGGTGACCGACTCGATTTCCAACAGGTCTGCCAGGCCTTTCTGGTGGATGCCCTCATGAATCGACAGCTTGGCCAGGACTTGCCATTGCGAGCGCGTGAGACCGGCTGCGCGAGCCCATTGTTCAAAGCGCTTACGCATCAAGCGGGCAACGTCATGGAGGACAAAGCCGAGGGTGGATTGGGTCATCGTCAGCGCACCTTGGAGTCAATGAGCAAGCTAATGGTAATCAGGCTTATGGATTGCTCGCTAGCTATTTTTCATTAAAACATGATCACATAAAGAAAAAATGTCCATTTGGAGGTCGCTTATCAAGCTGAAATGTGCTCTTTAAGCCGAGATGTTTCGGCTTGATGCCTGAAGTATGCCTTTTTATGCTGGGTCTAAAAAAATATCGACAGAAAATAAAAAACTGTCGAATTATGTTTGCTCTATCCACCACGAAGCATTACCGTTAACGCTGACTGCGTTCAACGCAATTGCCCAAGACCAATAACAAAGAGGCAGCCCGATGATGACCCCAGGCTGGTGGGCCATGGCGCTTTGCGAGGCCGTGAATGATCAAACGCCATTGGCCGTGGCCTTTGCCGGCGAGGAGTTGGTGCTGTTCCGAAACGCGGCCGGCCAAGCCTTTGCCTTGGAAGACCGTTGCCCACATCGGCGGGTGCCGCTGGCTCTGGGGCGAGTCGTCGAGTCCGGCCTGCAATGCGGTTATCACGGCTGGACCTTTGATGGCGCCAGTGGTGGCTGCACGCAGATCCCCAATCTGCATGCCGATGAGCGCGTACCTGCACGTTATGCCGCGCGTGCCTTTGCGGTGCGCGAGGAAAATGGTTTTGTCCATGTGTGGTTGGGTGAGGGGGCACCGCAAGGGGCATTGCCCAGCAGCGATTACCAACCCAGCGGACGCGAATTTACCGGTTCCACTATCGTCAACATGAGTCACGACCAGTACCTGGATGCGATGCTCGACGGTCCGGAATGCTTGCTCGGGTTTCCCCATGTGCGCCTTACCGATTTTTTCCTTGGCGATCTGCGCAGCGAGCAGGGGCGTGTGGTTCTGGAACGAGGTGCGGTATGGAGCACACAAATCCTGCCTTCGCAGTTTGTGGTGGATTACCCCTTGATTGTGCGCACCGCCGTCCCCTTGAACGGCGGTACTGTTCGAGTGGATTTGCTGAGCGAAGATGAATTGCCGCTAGTGACGCTGATGATCGCGACCGGTGCCAATCGTCGTGGCACCACCAGCCTGTGTTGGCGTGGCTACGTGCATGAGCAGGTGCCGGCCAGGGCACCGTTGCGCTGGCGAGCAGCACGCCTGCGTAAACAAGCCCCATTCCAGGTGAAAAGCCTGATTGATGGCGCTGCCGTCGCGGCCCTGTTGCAAGCCTCATCCCGCGAACTGCGTGGGTTGCGCCAACCGCGCCTGATTCCCGTCAGCGCAGTCGTCTGAGCACAGGAGTTTCCACCATGCACGCCGTGCCTTCCTCCACCGATTCGAACCCTGGCAAAGTGCGGGGTGACTGGACGCCGATCAACTACGACCTGCGTGACACCTGGTTCCCGGTGTCCCATAGTCGCGACCTGAGTGCGCGGCCCATTCGCCGGATCATTCATGCCCAGCCCTATTACCTGTGGCGCGACAACGGGCGCGCGGTGGCTGCCGAGTTTCACCCGCATTTCCCCCATAAAGAGCTGATACTCACAGCGTTTACCGGGGGGCGGGGTTTTTATCCGCTGGTTGAGCGCTACGGCTACATCTGGGTCTGGTACGGCAACCCGGACGCTGCCGACATGCAGTTGCTCCCGCATATTCCGTTTCTACCGCAGGACGGCAGTCTTCCCGGTTACACCCAGCGTACCGTGCGTTTTGATGCGACCTCGGCGCTGTCGGTGGAAAACCTGATTGACCTGACCCATGCCGATTTCCTGCATGCCAATACCATTGGCGACGGTATCAGTGAGTCGGACGTGGTGGAGGTGCAATGGACCTCCGAGACCGTGACCCGCACCCGTACCGTGGCGCAAAAGTCAGTGGCGCCCATCATGCGCTGGGTCGGCGGTGTGCGTGCCAAATACCAGGACTTTCGCGCCGTGCTGCACATTCACTTGCGCAGCAACGTGTGCATCTCCTATCCGCGCTTTCGCCCCGGGTATGACGTGCCCAACCTGCAACCGTTCCTGCCGGTGGGCAAGCATCGATCGCGGTGTGACGTCACCTTCAACACCACCGCTGCACCCGCGCCTTTTCGCTATGTGATGCCGCGCATCAACTACATCATCCAGCCCCAGGACAACTCGGTGGTGCGCCCGCAGAATCAACGTTATTTCGAAGTCGACCAACGTCGCGACCTGCACTCGCGCTTCGATACGCCAGGTACCCGTTATCGCTACCAGATGGAGCAGTTGGTCGAACGCCAGCGCGCCGGTCAATTCGCCTACGGCAGCGACGCTGAACCAGGCCGCGATATCACGGCCTTGCTCGGCATGAACGACTGACGCCCACGCGCGAGGAGTATTGCAATGGATTTGGGTATTGGCGGGCGTATTGCGGTGGTGTGCGCATCCTCACGAGGACTTGGCAAAGCCTGTGCGCAGGCATTGGCGCAGGAGGGCTGCGATGTGCTGATCAATGGTCGCGATGCCGAGAGCCTGCAACAAACTGCGCAAGACATCTTGCGCAGCACGGGTCGACTGCCACGCACCGTGGTGGCCGACCTGTCCACCGCAGCCGGTCGACAGGCGCTGCTGGCCGCGTGTCCGGTGGTGGATATCCTGGTGACCAACAACGGAGGCCCCGAACCGGGCCGTCTGGAGGATTGGGACCATGCCGCCTGGTTGGCGGCCATTGAGGCCAATATGCTTTCAGGCATTTTGCTGATTCAGGCGCTGGTCGGCGGGATGCGCGAGCGGGGGTTTGGCCGAATCGTCAATATCACCTCGGCGATGGTCAAGTCGCCACGCTTGCCCCTGGGATTGTCCACGGCGGCGCGTGCAGGGCTTACGGCTTTCTGCAAAGCCCTGTCCATCGAGGTCGCGCGGGATAACGTGACCATCAATAATCTGCTGCCCGAACGTATTGAAACCGACCGCCTGCGCTTCATGACCGAGCAGTTGGCCAAGCATCGCCGACTCAGCGTCGAGCAGGCGCGGGTGGAAATGCTCAAGCCAATAGCCGCGCGCCGATTTGGCCAGCCGAGTGAATTTGCAGCGGCCTGTGCGTTTCTTTGTTCGGCTCAGGCCGGCTACATCACCGGGCAAAACCTGCAGGTCGACGGCGGCAGTTACTCCGGGTTGATCTAGCCGGCCCGGCGTTCTTTCCAATCGGCTGGCGGCTCTTCGCTGGCGTCAAAGTCGAGTTCGACTTCAACCCCGTTGGGGTCCTGCATAAACAGCTGCCAGGTGCGTTGCGAGCCTGGCGCACGAATGATCTTGAAGCGCACGCCATGCTCGATCAGGCGCGTGCACATCGTCTGCAAGCCACTGGCATGAAAGGCCATATGGTCGAGCACGCCACGTCGCGGTTCCGGCATTTGCGCTACGCCCACGACATGCAGCACTGGCTGGTTCCGGGTGTAAAGCCAGAACCCGGGAACCGGGAAGGGCGGGCGTGGCCCCTCAACCAAACCCAGCACCTCAACATAGAAATCCCGTGTCGCCTGCAGTTGATCAGAGACGATAGTGAAGTGGTCCATGCGCAGGATCATGTCGAGGCCCTTTATTGTGTTGTTGAACTGATTATTAACTATTGTTCATATTCGCGCTTATGATTCTATATTCGGAATACTAATCTATATATGAAATTATTTTTCGATGGCTTAGGGTGACGCCATGGATTCGTTCTGCAGCTTTGCTGCAGAACGCTTTGAGCAGAACAAGCCACTGAAAGGTGCTGTATGAGCCAGGCAATCCTTGAAGGCATTCGCGTCATCAGCCTGTGTTCCGGCATTGCCGGTTCAGCCGCCGGCCTGCAACTGTGTGAAGCGGGTGCCGAAGTGGTCATGGTTGAATCACCTGGCAATCCGGCCAGAGATCACCAGGCGCTGTTCGCGGTGCTCAATCGTGGCAAGCGCAGTGTCACCCTTGACCTGGAAAACCCTGCCGATCGCCAGCAGTTGCGGTTACTCCTAGCCACTGCCGATGTGCTGCTGCACGATTTCACCCCAGCAGTGGCGCAGGCCCATGGTCTGGCAGACGCGCTGCTCGTCGCAGACTTCCCCCGATTGGTTGTCTCTGCGATCAGCGGCTGGCCGCAACGGCATGCGCTGGCGAATGCCATTCCACGGGAAACACTGATCCTGGCGCGCCTGGGCCTGTTGGATGAGCAGCCCGCGCATCGCCCCGGCCCGGTGTTTGTGCGCATGCCATTCGCCAACTGGCTGGCCTGCTGGCTATGTGTGGTCGGGGTAATGGCGCGGTTGCTGGCGCGCGACCGTGACGGCTGTGGCGGCATCGCCCATACGAGTCTGGCCCAGGCGGCCCTGGTGCCCATGACCATGCATTGGAACCGGGCGCAAACGCCAACCCCAGCCTTCGCCAAGGGCCTGGATAAATACATTCCGATTCCATTGCACCAGTGCGCCGATGGCCGCTGGCTGCATGTGCACTACTCGCCGGACAAATCGCCGTGGATGGCCGCAGCGCTCAGCGAACTGGGCGAAACCGAAGTGGCTCGCCTGAATGCGTTATGGCCTCCGAGCCATGTGGCGCCCAACTTCGGCGCCAACAAGGCCATTATCACCACACGACCGGCGCAGGATTGGGTCGAGCATTTCTGGCAGCACGATGTGGCCGCGCAAATTGCCGGCGCCTTTGGCGATATCTACTTCGACGAGCAGGCGCGCCTCAATGGCTATGTGGTTGAAGTTGACGATGTACAACTGGGCAAGACCCTGCAACCGGGCCCGGCCTGGCAGGTGCAGCCACCTGCGCGAGTCGGCGGCAGCGCACCACTGGCTGGTGAAGGGAACGCAGTACTGCCGGGCGCTGATACATGGGTTCCGGTGCAAGGGTACCCGTCGAGTCCCGCTCCATTGCCACCGCTGCATGGCTTGAAAGTCCTGGATCTGGGCGCCTACCTGGCCGGGCCGTTTGCCTGCATGCTGCTGGCGGACCTGGGCGCCGAGGTCATTAAAATCGAAGCCCCTAAAGGCGACGCCATGCGCCGTCTGGAGCGAATTTTCAGTGGTACCCAGCGGGGCAAATTGGGGGTCGCGCTGCAACTGGGTGATCCGCAAACCGAGCCCGTCGTCGAGACGCTGGCACGCTGGGCCGATGTGGTGCACCACAACATGCGGCTGCCGGCCGCACGCAAACTCAAGGTTGACTACGAGCGTCTCAAAGCACTTAACCCGCAGTTGGTCTATTGCCATGTCAGCGCCTACGGGCCGAACGGCCCGCGTGCGGATTGGCCAGGCTTTGACCAACTGATGCAGGCCTCCTGCGGCTGGGAGGTCGAGCAGGGCGGCGAAGGACAAGCGCCGATGTGGCTGCGTTTTGGCGTGGGTGATTTTTTTGCCGGTTTATCCTCGCTTTATGCCTTGCTACTGGGGTTGTACGAGCGCAATCGCAGCGGCGCCGGGCAAATGGTCAGTTCCTCATTGTTGGGCGCCACGTTGCTGTCGATGAGCGAAGCGGTGGTGCTGGAGGACGGCCGTCTCACTCCTGTCGCCCATATGGATGCACAACAGACGGGTCTGAATGACGCACACCGCCTCTATCTGTGTAGCGATGCATGGCTGGTGGTGGCAGCGCTGCAGCCTGATGAAATTCAGCGCTTCACCGCACTGGTGGGCAGTCGGCCCGAGGATTATTTCGCAGGCCTCACCCGGCAGGCGGCACTGGCAGCACTGGCTGGCGTGCAGGTTCCCGCACAGGCAGTGCTGGAGGCGCAGATGGATGTGTTTCTCGACAGCCCCGAACACGCTGCTGCGGGCCTGCATGCCCATTATCCCCATGCGGTGTACGGGGACCTACAACAGATTGGCGCGTTCTGGGATTTCGGCAATTTGCCGTTGTCGCTGAATCGCCCGCCACCGGCCCTCGGCCAACATACCCGGCAAGTCATGGCAGAGCTCGGCTACACCAGCAGTGAAATTGAGCGCATGGCCTCGGCGGGTCTGGTGGCGCTGTAAAAGTGTGGATATTGCTCGACAGCATTCATCGACAAGCACAAGGAACACCCATGTACGAGTTGGATTTCAGCGGTAAAACCGTGCTGGTGATCGGCGGTTCCAGTGGCATTGGCAATGGCATTGCACAGAACTTTCGCCAGCGCGGTGCCGAGGTGCATGTCTGGGGCACACGAGCCTCGGCAGCGGCCTATCGAGATTCACCCGACTCTAATCTCGAAGGCCTGCACTACGCCCAGGTCGACGTTGCGGACGCGGCGTTGATTGAAGTCGCCAGCGTGCCCTTCACCCGCCTGGATGTGCTGGTGCAAGCACAAGGCACGGTGCTCTACGATCGTCAGGAATTTCTGACCGAGGGTTTCAAGCGCGTACTCGACGTCAACCTCACCAGCCTGATGGTGTGCGCACAGAAGTTTCACCCGCTGTTGATGCAGGCCAAGGGCTCGATGATCACCGTCAGTTCCGCTGCCGCCTTCCACTCCACGCGTGGCAATCCGGCCTACAACGCTTCGAAAACCGGTGCTTTTGGACTCACTCGCACCCTGGCCGAAGCCTGGGCTCGTGACGGCATCCGGGTCAACGGCATTGCCCCCGGGCTGGTGGAAACCAAGCTGACACGTGTGACCACCAGCAACCCCAAGCGCCTCGAAGGCGCGTTGCGGGCCATTCCTCAAGGGCGCCTGGGCACGCCCCAGGACATGGCCAACGTGGCGCTGTTTCTTGCCTCGCCGCTGGCTAGCTATGTGCTCGGCCAAACCCTGTTGGTCGACGGCGGCATGCTGCTGGCCTGATCGTTATTTACTAGGAGACACACCATGGCCTGGGACTTTCAGACCGACCCCGAGATACAGGCGGAACTGGATTGGATCGAGCAGTTTGTACGTGAGGAAGTCGAGCCCCTCGATCATGTGCTGGGCAGCCCGTGGAATATCCACGATCCGTTGTTCAAGCAGCTGGTCAAGCCGCTGCAAGCGCAGGTGAAGGCACGCAAATTGTGGGCCTGTCACCTGGGGCCGGAGCTGGGTGGGGCAGGGTATGGCCAGGTGCGCCTGGCATTGATCAATGAAATTCTCGGTCGTTCGCTGTTTGGCCCGATTGTGTTTGGCTGCCAGGCCCCCGATTCCGGCAACGGGGAAATCCTCGCCCATTACGGCACCCCGGCGCAGAAGCAGCGCTACCTGCAACCGCTGCTCGATGGCGATATCGTGTCCTGCTTCGCCATGACCGAGCCGCAAGGTGGCGCGGATCCCGCCGTGTTCACCACCGAAGCGGTGCGCGATGGCGATGACTGGCTGCTGAGCGGCGAAAAATGGTTTGCCTCCAATGCCCGCTACGCAGCGTTCTATATCGTGATGGCGGTCACCGATAAAAGCGTATCGGTGTATGAAGGCATGTCTATGTTCATCGTCGCCGCTGACGCGCCCGGGGTGAGCATTATCCGTAACGTCGGTATCGCCGATGACCCCGCCGCCACCCATGCTTATCTGTCATTCGACAAGGTGCGAGTGCCCTCGGGCGACATGCTCGGTGCGCCCGGTCAGGCATTTGTCGTGGCTCAGGTTCGGCTCGGTGGTGGCCGCGTGCACCACGCCATGCGGGTGATTGGCCAGGCGCAAAAAGCCCTTGATGCACTCTGTGAGCGGTCCCTGTCGCGCAGTACCCAGGGCAGCCGTTTGGCGGATAAGCAAATGATCCAGGAAAAAATTGCTGATTCATGGATCGAGCTGGAGCAATTTCGCTTGCTGGTAATGCGCACGGCGTGGCGCATCGATCAGTACCAGGACTACAAGCGAGTGCGCAAGGACATCGCCGCAGTGAAGGCTGTCATGCCCAAGGTGTTGCATGACATCGCCGCCCGCGCCTTGCATGTGCATGGTTCGCTGGGCGTCAGTGAAGAAATGCCCTTTACCGGCTACATCGTGCGCTCCTTCCAGATGGGACTGGCCGATGGGCCAACCGAGGTGCACAAAGTCACGGTTGCCAAACAGCTGCTGCGCGACTATCAGCCCTGCGACGAATTGTTCCCCGATTACCATCGACCCACCGCCGAGGCCCGTGCCCGGGAAAAATACGCCGACGTATTGGCCAGCCTTGGCGAGCGCAATCCATGAACGACTGGCAGGATCTGGTCGACCTCGAGCGCCTGGCCGACTGGATGGATAGTCAAGGCCTGGAGCGCGGCCCCATCGAAGCCCCGATACGTTTGACCGGAGGCACGCAAAACCTGCTGCTGCGCTTTCGGCGCGGTTCGCGTGAATTCGTCCTGCGTCGGCCTTCCAGGGAACTGCGCGAAGTCGGCGGCAAGACGATTGCCCGTGAAGCGCGTTTGCTCAAGGCATTGGCGGGGTCGCAAGTGCCCCATGCCGGTTTGATTGCCGATTGTACTGACCCAGGCGTTTTGGGTGCCAGTTTCTACTTGATGGAACCAATACAGGGTTTCAATCCCAACTGCGCGACCGGTTTGCCGGCGCCTCATGCGCAGCAGCCTGAAATGCGCCGGCGCATGGGGCTGGCCATGGTCGATGCGCTGTTGCGCCTGGGCGAAATTGACTACCAGGCGGTGGGGCTGGCGGATTTTGGCCGGCCTGAGGGTTTTCACCAGCGTCAGGTCTCACGCTGGCTGGCGCAGCTGGACAGTGTCAAAGACTATCCCGGTTGGCCCGGCGCCAAGGGTCTGCCGGGGCTCGAACGATTAGCCAGCTGGTTGGGCGATCATTGCCCGAAGCAGTTCCAGGCCGGTATCCAGCACGGTGACTTTCACCTGTCCAATGTCATGTTCCGGCACGACGACGCAGAGCTCGCCGCGGTAGTCGATTGGGAGCTCGCCACCGTCGGTGATCCGTTACTCGATCTCGCCTGGCTGGTGGTGACCTGGCCCGATGCCGAGGGTCGTGGCGCCGGCACCATCGAAGTGCATCCCTGGGATGGCTTTTGCAGCAGCGATGAATTGGTCGCCCATTACCGGGCCGGCAGCTCACGCTCGTTGGCGGACTTGACTTGGTACCTGGTGTTGGCTGGGTTCAAGCTCGGCATTTTTCTCGAAGTCAGCCACGCACGTGCCTGTGCAGGTAAAGCCTGCAGGGTCACCGGTGAAAAACACCACGCCTCGGCGCTGCGCCTGATCGCTACGGCGTTGCAACGTATCGAGCAACTATCCTGATATATCCAGACAAGAGGAACAGCCCATGCAACTGGCCGGTAAGCGGATCATCGTCACGGGGGGCGCCCGCGGCATTGGCGCGGCAGTGGTCAAGGCGTTTGTGGAAGAGGGTGCCCATGTCGTCAGTCTCGACCTGGGCGAGGCAGCCTCGATAACGGGTGACGGTGGTGGTTGGGCGCACTCGCGAGTCTGTGACATCGCTGACAGCCAATCGGTGGACGCGGCCTTTGCCTGGGCCAGCGAACAGCTCAACGGCCTGGATGTGCTGGTGCATGCCGCGGGCATCGCGCCCAATGCCAGCGCCGACAGCATCACGCTGGACGAGTGGGAAAAGGTCTTTGCGGTCAATACCCGTGGCACCTTCCTGACCAACCGAGCGGCCTATGAGCTGCTCAAGGGCAGCGGCGGGCGCATCATCAATTTCGCCTCTGCCGCAGGCGTACTCGGACAGCCGGGCAAGGCCCATTACGCCGCCAGCAAGGGCGCCGTACTGGCGTGGACGCGCACGGTGGCGCGGGAGTGGGGGCCCTTGGACATTACCGTCAACGCGATTGCTCCGGCGATGTGGACGCCGATGTACGACGCCACCCGCGCGAGCATGAGCGCCGAGCAATTGCAGCAACACGATGCGTACATGGCCGGCCAAGTGCCAATCGGCGGCAAGCTGGGCGAACCGGCCCGGGACCTGGCCCCTGTGCTGGTGTTTCTTGCCGGCGACGGTTCACGGTTTGTCACCGGTCAGACACTCGTGATTGACGGCGGGATGATGATGCTCAGTTGAGTGGCAAGCGGTGTGCCTGGGATGAGCCCGGCACACGCGCCTAGCGGCCGCGGATCAGTTGCAAGAACTCCTGGCGAGTGTTGTACGACTCACGAAACGCGCCAAGCATCACCGAGGTGCTCATCACCGAGTTCTGCTTCTCCACACCACGCATCATCATGCACATGTGTTTTGCCTCGATCACCACCGCCACCCCGGCGGCATCGGTCACCTGGGCAATGGCGTCGGCAATCTGGCGTGTCAGGTTTTCCTGGATCTGCAAACGGCGGGCGAACATGTCGACAATACGCGCGATTTTCGACAGCCCCAGCACCTTGCCTGTCGGTATATAGGCGACATGGGCCTTGCCAATAAACGGCAGTAAATGATGTTCGCACAAGGAGTAAAGTTCGATGTCCCGGACGATGACCATCTCATCGTTGTCCGATTCAAACAGTGCGCCATTGACGATTTGTTCGAGGCTTTGCTGGTAGCCATGACAGAGGTACTGCATGGCTTTTGCTGCGCGCTTTGGCGTGTCCAACAAGCCTTCACGTTCTGGATTTTCACCTACGCCGTGGAGAATCTCACGGTAATTTCTGGCCAGTTCTTCGTTCATGGGTTGACCTTGTTGAATGAACCAACATCCCGGGCTGCACAATGTTCAGCCCGGGCAAGGCTTAGAGTTGAGTGACGGCGATTTTGCTGTTGCACTGGCCGGCATCATGGAACTGGGCGGTGTTGCCATTGCGCCACTGCTCCAGCAATTGCGCCTGGCGTTGTTGCGCATGGCCAAGGAATCTCTCTTTGACCGGACCATAGCCGCGAACGCTTTCAGGCAATTCCACCAGATCCTGGGCCAGGCCCAGTTTGTGGGTGGTCAAGCCCGCCAGCACTTCGTCGAGGATCTGCTCGTAGTTGGCTAGCCAATTGCGTTCCACCTTGCGCTCATGGGTACGACCGAATGGATCAAGCCAGGTATTACGCAGGAACTTGAGCCTGGCCAGCAGCTTGAAGCCTTGCAGCATCCAGGGGCCGAAGCTGCGTTTTTTCGGTTCACGGCCGGAGCCGTTATCGTTCAGCAGCGGCGGAGCGAGGTGGAAGCGCAGGCGATAGTCGCCTTCGAAGCCAGCCTGGATTTTTTCCAGGAATTGGCCGTCGGTAAACAGACGGGCTACTTCATATTCATCCTTGATGGCCAGCACTTTGAAGTAGTAACGGGCAACACTCGCCGACAGCTTGCCGGGTTGTCCGAGCAGTGCGGTTTCCGCCTTGATGAATTGCTCGACACGATAGCGGTAGCGTTGGGCATAGGCGTAGTTTTGGTACGCAGTGAGAAACTCCATGCGCCGTGCCAGCGTTTCTTCCAAGCTTTGCGACAGTAAGCGGTCCGGGCTTTGCACCTTGCCGGCTTGCAGTTTGCGTAATACCCGTGGCAGGTCATGGGCGCTGCGCCGACCCCAGTCAAAGGCCGAGAGGTTAAAGGGCACCGCCGTGCCGTTCAGTTCGATGGCCTGTAGCAGCGCCGCTTTACCCACCGGCAACCAGCCCTTCTGGTAGGCATAGCCGAGCATGAAGGTGTTGGTCGCAATCGAATCACCCATCAGGGCCGTGGCGATTTTGCTTGCGTCGATAAAATCCGCCTGCTCAGTGCCCACCGCTTCGGCGATTTGCTCCGACATGTTGCCGGTCTGGAAGGTCGGGTCCGGGTGTTTCAGCAAATCACCCGTTTCCGCCTGCTGGGCGAAGGTGCGCACAAAGGCGCTGGTGATGGTTTCTTCGCTGTTGATCAAGGCATGGGTCACGCCATGACGCAGTTTGGACAGGGTTTCGGTGTTGGCGCTGACCACCAGGTCGCAACCGAGCAGCAGGGCGGTTTCACCTTCGGCAATCCGCGGTGCAAACAACTGTTCCTGGTGCGCGGCAATGCGAATGTGCGACCACACCGCACCGCCTTTTTGTGCCATGCCGGCCATGTCCAGATTGAGCGTGCCTTTGCCTTCGATGAACGCCGCCATTCCCAGCAGGGCGCCGATGGTCACCACGCCCGTACCGCCCACGCCAGTGACCAGGATGCTGTAAGGCTCAACCAGCGCTACGGTCGCGGGCGTCGGCAAATCCCACACGTCATCCTTCGCGGCCGCCAGGGCTTTGGGTTTGCGCAAGGCGCCACCTTCGACCGTGACAAAACTCGGGCAAAAACCGTTGAGACAGGTGAAGTCTTTGTTGCATGAAGACTGGTCAATTTCACGCTTGCGGCCGTACTCGGTTTCCACCGCCACCACCGACATGCAGTTGGACTTGCTGCTGCAATCGCCACAGCCTTCACATACTGCTTCGTTGATCACGACCCGACGTGCAGGGTCTGGGAATTTGCCGCGTTTACGCCGCCGGCGTTTTTCCGCGGCACAGGTCTGGTCATAGATGATTGCCGACACCCCCTGGAACTGGCGCAACTGTTCCTGCACTTCGTCCATTTTGTCGCGACGCAGCACCGGCACGCCGTCTGCCAGATCACGGATGTGCTGATATTTCTCGACATCGTCACTGACGACCACAATACGTTGCACGCCCTCGGCCGCGAGCTGTCGGCTGATCTGCGCAACGCTGAGGCTGCCGTCCACAGGCTGTCCGCCGGTCATGGCCACGGCATCGTTGTAGAGAATCTTGTAGGTAATTTGCACCTTGGCCGCGATGGCGGCCCGAATCGCGAGAATGCCGGAGTGGAAATAGGTGCCGTCGCCCAGGTTAGCGAAGACGTGCCGGGTCTTGGTGAAAGGTGCCTGGCCGATCCATGCCACGCCTTCGCCGCCCATCTGGCTGAAGGTCTGGGTCTGCGGATAGATCCAGGCCGCCATGTAGTGGCAACCGATACCGGCCAGCGCACGACTGCCCTGCGGGACCTTGGTCGAGGTGTTGTGCGGGCAACCGGAACAGTAGTGGGGCACGCGTTCCATCAGGTTGCTGAACTGGCCTTTGCTGGCCAGTTGTGCGTCCAGTACCGCCAGGCTTACTTGCAGCGGACCATTCTGATGCAGGCGCAAAATACGCTTGGCCAACGCACGGGCGATCATTGCCGGGGTCAGGTCATTGGTAGCCGGCAGTAACCAGCCGGTGTGAGGCTGGCTCCATTCGCCTTTATCGTCAAACTTGCCGACGATGCGCGGGCGCACGTCTTCACGCCAGTTGTAGAGTTCTTCCTTCAACTGGTACTCGATCATGTGGCGTTTTTCTTCGACCACCACGATTTCTTCCAGGCCCTCGGCAAACTGCCGAACGCCTTCAGCTTCCAGCGGCCAGACCATACCGACCTTGTACACGCGCAGGCCGATCTGCTGTGCGAGTGTTTCGTCGATGCCGAGGATTTTCAACGCCTGGCACACGTCGAGGTACGACTTTCCGGACGTGATAATGCCGATACGCGCTTTCGGCGAGTCCATCACGATACGGTCGAGACGGTTGACCCGGGCATAGGCGAGGGCGGCATACAGCTTGTGTTCCAGCAGGCGTTGTTCCTGCGCCAGGGGTGGGTCAGGCCAGCGGATATTCAAGCCGCCTTCGGGCAACGGGATATCGGGAATGATTGGCTGTACGCGATGAACATCGATGTCGACAACGGCCGCGCTTTCCACGGTATCGGCCACCGCCTTGAGCGCAACCCAGCAACCGGAATAACGCGACATGGCCCAGCCGTGCATGCCGTAGTCGAGGTATTCCTGCACGCCCGATGGCGCCAGTACTGGCATCATGACCGCTTTGAAAATGTGCTCGGTCTGATGGGGCAGCGAGGAGGAACGGGCGCCATGGTCATCACCGGCAATCGCCAGCACACCGCCGAATTGTGAGGTGCCGGCAGCGTTGGCGTGACGGAACACATCGCCGCAGCGGTCGACGCCCGGGCCCTTGCCGTACCACATGCCGAACACGCCGTCGTAGGTCGCACCTTCGAAGATATTGACCTGTTGGGTACCCCAGATCGACGTGGCCGCGAGGTCTTCGTTCATGCCCGGATGGAACACCGTGTGGTGCTCCTTGAGATAGTCGCGAGCCTTCCACAAAGCCTGGTCAAAACCACCCAGCGGCGAGCCACGGTAGCCGGAAATGAACCCGGCGGTATTCAGACCATTGGCCAGATCGCGCTGGCGCTGCATCAGAGGCAGGCGCACCAGCGCCTGAATCCCGGTGAGTAAAACTTTTCCGCTGTGCTGGATGTATTTGTCATCCAGAGACGGGGACGCACTCATGCTCATCCTCCAGGCTTTATTGTCATGGCGGCGCCAGGAGAGCGGCGTTGCCTAGTTATTGGCCGGAGTCTAGGGAGGGGGGGGTGGATCGTAAAATCACAAAAACAGCGGGGTGGTATTGGATATTTGAATACCGGAATGTTCTTTGGCATTTGATCAATATCAAATGCATTTCAGCAATGCTCCCAATCGTTGTGCCCAAACCTCCCTGTCCCGTTTACTTCAGCCATACCGAAGCCCTCAGGCCAGCGCTCTTCGGCGCGGTTGAAACGGCCCGGCACTTCGGCTGCCAATAACAAAAAGAATGGGAAGGGAGTGTTGATGATCGACGCAAAACCAAAGCCGTTAAGCCTGGCCATCTGGCTCAGTGTGATCGGGTGTGTCTTGTCCGTTGGCAACAGTCAGGCTGCCGAGTTTGATACCGGCAATCCGGACCTCACCGCGCGCTGGGACAACACCGTTCGCTACAACGTCGGCGTGCGAGCTGAGGGGCGTGACAATGCCTTGGCCAACAACGCCACCTACGACGAGTCTGATTCCAAATTTGATAAAGGCGATGTGGTGACCAATCGCGTCGACCTGATGAGCGAAATGGAGGTGGCCTACAAGAAGTACAACGGCTTTCGCATCAGCGGCGCTGCCTGGTACGACCAGGCGTACGAAGACACCGATGTCGAAACCAGCGATGGTAATGTCTTCTACCCCGGCGCATTTCCGGGTAAGAGTACGCCGAGCTATACCAACGGCCATTACTCCAACTTTACCAAGCGCTACCACCGCGGACCCAGCGGCGAATTGCTGGACGCCTTTGCGTTTACCCGCTTCGACCTTGGCGACATTCCGGTCAGTGTGCGTGCCGGCCGGCACACCGTGTATTGGGGCAATGGCTTGTTGATTGCCGGGCATGCCATTTCCTACTCACAAGCACCGCTGGACGGGCGCAAAGCCGTGAGTAACCCCGGCACCGAGACGCGCGAAATCTTCCTGCCGTTGACGCAGATTTCCACCCAGGCGCAGGTCACCGACAAGTTGTCGCTGGCGGCGCAATATTTCTTCGAATGGGACACTACTCGAGCACCTGAGGGCGGCACTTATCTGGCCTCCGCCGACATCGCACTGGAAGGCCCGGACCGCTTGCCGCTGTTCAGTGGTTTCACACGGCCATTGATCGATCCGCTCAAGCCCAAGGACGAGGGCAACTGGGGCGTGATGGGTACCTACAGCTTCGACTATCTGCACTCGGAAGTCAGCCTGTACTACCGCGAGTTCGATGATTACAACCCGTGGGGCCTGCAAGTGGCGCCGACTTTCGCCCGCTACGTTTACGCCAACAACGTCAAGCTTTATGGCCTGGGTTACTCCGCAGGACCGGTACTGGGTGGCGGTTCCGTGGGGGTAGACCTGTCGTATCGCCAGAACACTTCCCTGATCTCCAGCAACATCAGCACCGTCGACAACGAGGGCGCCCGAGGTGATACCTGGCACCTGGTGGTCAACAGCCTTTGGTTGCTGCCGCGTACCAATTACTTCGACACCGGCAGCCTGATCACCGAAATGGCGTTCAGTCACGTGGAAAAGGTGACAGAGCATGAAGAGCTGTTCAAGGGCGAAGGCTACCGCGGCTGCCCGGCGGGGCAGGACAAACACTTCGGCTGCGCCACCGACAACTATGTCGGCCTTGCCGTCAGCTTTGCGCCGCAGTGGTTGGGGGTGTTCCCCGGCTGGAATATTTCTACCCCGATGAGCGTGGATTACGGCGTCAGCGGCAATGCCGCCACAGGGGGAGGCAACGAAGGGAAATACACCTGGAAGGCCGGTGTGAAGGGCACCTACGACGAGCGCATGGACGTGACGCTGTCTTATATCGGCTACGGCAGCGAACGCCATTACGCCGATGTCACCGGCGTTGGCAAAACCGTCGTCGGCGGTTCCGGCGACGTTGGACTGTCCGACCGTAACTGGGTCTCCCTGACCGTCAGCACAGCGTTCTAAACCGCCCCTGAAATGCAATGCAGTGATCACCGGGCTCGGTGATCTCCCATCCGAATGGAGAAGGTCATGAAGATTAATTCTTATGCGATAGGCCTCGTGGCGATAGCTTTGGCGGGGTCGGCGGTGGCTGATGAGAGCTTCACTACAGCGGACCTGGGCGGCAAGCTAACGGCGTTTGGTTCGATTGTCGCCGGCAACGCGGCGGGCACTATTCCGGCTTACGACGGTGGTCTGAAAGTCCCTGCCGGCATGGTGCCTGGCGATGGGACCTGGCCGAACCCGTTTGCCAATGAAAAGCCACGCTTGCGCATTACCGCAAGCAACGCGGACCAGTACGCTGACCAGATGACGGCCGGGCAGCTGAAGTTGCTCAAAAAGTACCCCGACACTTATTACCTTGAGGTGTACCCCACCCACCGGACCGCCACCTTTCCAGCAAACTTCCTGGCAGCTACCCAGCGCAACGCCACTCGTAAAGACTGCAAGACCGAGAACGATGGTCTGTCGATCAGCGAAGCGTGCCGTGGCGGCCTGCCTTTCCCGCTGCCGCGCGATGGCCGCGAGGTGATGTGGAACTACATCCTCAACTATCAGGGCGTGAATGGCTGGGACTGGAACCACAGTGCCTATGTGGTCAATGAGGGCCACATCACGCTGACCAACACCAACCGTTCCACCGGCGAAAAACCTTTCTATCAAATGGATGTGCCAGGGCGTGATCCGAAAATCGCCCAGCGTATCTGGTCGCACGTCGTCGCGCCGGCCCGTACGGCCGGGCAGGCATCCGGGTATTGGGATTACCTCGACCCGGTCACCGACTCCCGCTACGCCTGGAGCTACAGCACCGGCCAGCGGCGTGTACGCAAGGCTCCGGAGTTCAACTACGACACCCCTAACTCGGCGTTCGGCGGGGTAGCGTTCTACGACGAAATCTTCCTGTTCTCCGGGAAGATGGACCGCTTTGACTGGAAGTTGGTGGGCAAGAAGGAAATGTTGATTCCCTACAGCAACTACACGCTGAAATGGGGTTGCGACATGGAGAAAAAGCTCATGCCCAACCACATCAATCCGGCCTGTGAACGCTGGGAGCTGCACCGTGTCTGGGTGGTGGAAGCGACGCGCAAGGACGGCGTGCGTCACGCGCAGAAAAAGCGCCGCTACTACATCGACGAAGACACCTTTGGCGCGGCTGTCTACGACGCCTGGGACGACAGCGGTGCGTTGTTCCGTACCGGCTCGCAGTACAACATCGAGGCCTACGGTATTCCCAACAATCCGCAACAGGATTCCTACTCGCTGTACGACTTCACCCGTGACCAGTACGGCATGTTCGGTAATGGCCCTACACGCTACCGCCAGGAACCGGTCGCCGAGCGTGAAGCCAACCCACAGACCATCGCTGGTGGTCAAACCCGCTGACATCGTGCGCCCTTTTCGGCGTTCGCCTCGGACGCCGATTTTTTTCTTCGTTCCCGAGACCTATTCATGAGCGAGATTCTGAAACGCCTGGACGGCAAAGTCTGCGTGATCACTGGCGCGGGCAGCGGCATTGGCCGCGCTTCGGCACTGCGTTTTGCCAGGGAAGGCGCCACCGTGGTGGTCACCGATCTATTCGCCGAATCCGCGCAGGCCGTGGCGACTGAAATCGGCGCCAATGCCCTGGCATTGCAAGTGGATGTCGGCCAGGAAGACGCCCTGCGGGAGATGGTTGAACAGACTGTCCGGACTTTCGACCGTATCGACGTGCTGTTCAACAATGCGGTGTACCGAAACCCGGCCACCACCCGCGATATCGACTTCATCAACTTCAACACCGAGCTGTTCCACAACTGCATGCGTGTCAACGTGCTGGGCGGTGTCCTGGCGTGCAAATACGCCTTGCCGCACATGCTAGCTCAGGGCAGCGGTTCGATTCTGTTCACATCGTCCACCAGCTCGATCGCCGGCGAAATCTCCCAGTTCAGCTACGGCGCCTCCAAGGCTGCGCTCAATTGGTACGTGCAAACCATCGCCGCCACCTTTGGTAAACGCGGCATTCGTTGCAACGGCATTTTGCCGGGGGTCATTCGCACGCCGGCCATGGAAAGCTGGGCCAACGAGGCCATGAAGAGCGCTTTTCTCGACCTGCAAAACGTACCGCAACTGGGCGAGCCGGAAGACATCGCCGCCATGGCCGCATTTCTTGCGAGCGACGACGCCGCCTACGTCAACGGCACTCTGATGCGCGTAGACGGCGGCATGAGCTGCGGCACGCCGATGGTGCCGGTGGTGCGCAATTTCCTGCTGCCCCAAGCCTCGATCTGATCCCGATCAATTCACTGCACTGGAGCCCGTTTCATGGCACTCGAACAGGAACGCTTCATCCTCGACATGCTGGCCGCCTGGGGCGATGGCAGCGACGGCAGCCGCCCGGATATCGAACGCATCATGGCCACTTTTGCCGACGACGCTGTCTGGCAACTTTGGGTACCCGGTGGTCCGGTGATCCGTGGTCGTGACGCGCTGCGCAAGGAGATAGAGCGGCAGATGAGTTATGTCACGCATAACCACTGCAACACGCGCCACATCGTCTCTTCCGAGCGAGTGGTAATGACCGAACGCGATGATTACTGCGTCAGCAATGGCGTCCCCATGCCGCATTCGATGGTGGCGGTGTACGAGCTGAACGAGCAAGGCCTTATCTGTGCCTGGCGCGAGTACCTGGACACCGCTGACCTGGCGAAGAAAAAGGGCGTACCGCTGGAGCACGTGGGCGGCCCGAGCGCTGGTGTTACCAGCACCCATTGATAGCGGCGCTGGATATCAGCGTCTGAGGGAGACATGTATGCCAACAACAAATGTGACCTGTGATCCGGTCGAAGAAAAGCTGCGTACCTTTGTCGAAGGTCTACTGGGCGGGAAAATCACCGCCATGCAGCGTCTGCTGCGCTGGCGCCCGGCCTGGAACCTTGAGCTGCAACGCGATGGCGAAACCCTTCAGTTGCATATTCGGGGCGAGCGCGGTGGGGATGTCAGTCCATTCCCGGATCTGCGCCGGGAGGCGGACATTCTCTCCTTGCTCGGTCAGCAAGGCGTGCCCGTACCGCATATCTACGGCTTTTGCGAAGACCCGCAAGCCATCCTGATGCAGTTGGTGCCGGGTAGCCGTGACGTCAGTACGGCGAAGAGCGATGCCGAACGTCATGGGGTTGCACGCCAGTGGGTCGATGCCATGGTGCGTATGCACCAACTGCCGTTGCAACCCTTTATCGATCAGGGTATCAGCCTGCCCAAAGGTGCCGAGGACATTACCCTGGCGGGTCTGGAAGCCTATTACCCGCTGTATGCGCGTAATAAAACCAAGCCTCAGCCTCTGGCCGAATTCGCCCTCGGTTGGCTGCGGCGCAATGTGCCACAGCACCGAACCCGGCCTGCTTTCGTTCAGTACGATTCGGGGCAGTTTCTGTTCGAGAACGGACAGGTACATGGCCTCTACGATTTTGAGTTCGCCATGATCGGTGATCCTCTGGCCGACCTGGCTTCGGCGCGCATGCGCGACAATTACGAGCCGCTCGGGGACAGTTTTGCGGATCTGTATCGTTATTATCAGCAAGTGACTGGCGAACCGGCGGAGCCTGATGTGGTGCGTTACCACACCGCGCTCTTCGCCACGGTCAGCACCATGCAGTTCTCGGCATCGGTGGCCACGCCACAACCGGGTGACCCGCATGATACCTACACCGAATTTGATATCGCCCTGCGCCGGGTGGTGGTGCATGCGCTGGCCGAGGCCATGGGTGTTCCCCTGCAAAAACCGAATCTGGACATTGTCGGCACAGGCCCAAATGCACAGCTGCTGACCATGCTGACCGATGCCTTGGCCCAAGTCGAGGTTGCCAGCGATTTCCAGAAAACCAAATTGCGCGCAGTGAGCAAGCTGGTGGAATACCTGGGCCGTGGCGATGCCATGGAGTTGCACTTGCGCAAGCTGGAGCAACAGGACGCGCAAGCACTGCTGGACCGTACCTTCAGTGACTACAGCGAGATCGATGCAGCGCTGGAAACCTTTGTCAAAAGCGCCGGGCCGGAATACGACGAACCTTTGCTGCACCTGTTCATGGCGCAAATCGAGCGGCGCGTCCTGGTCTATGGCAGTACCGCCATTGGCGCCTCCGCCAGCCACATCGACCTGCCGCCAGTCGCCTGACGCGGTGAAGCCTTCCTCGCCCGGTGGCTTGCCGCCGGGCCTTTGTTTTCGGAGTGTTTATGTCTGTTCCTGATAACGCCTTCAAGCATCAGTATGGTCCGTGGGCAGTGATCGCCGGTGCCTCGCATGGGGTGGGCGCCGCATTTGCCCATGCACTCGCCGAGCGTGGCCTTAACTGTGTGCTGGTGGCGCGCCGTGGCGAAGCCTTGGCGCAGTTGAAAAATGATCTGGAGCAACGGTATGACGTTGAGGTGCTGGTGCTCATCCAGGACCTGTCCCATCCCGATGCCTGTGAGCAGTTGTTGGCGGCTGTTGGTAAGCGGCAAGTCGGCCTGTTTATCTACAACGCCGGGGGCGACCCCTATATCACTCGTTTTCTCGATACTTCGGTCGACGACTGGGGCGCCTTGCTGCGACTCAACTGCCTGACTGTGATGCAATGCAGCCATGCCTTCGGTGCCGCCATGCTGGAACGCGGGCGAGGTGGATTGCTGCTGGTGGGTTCCCAGGCTGCGTTGGGCGGGATTCGAAAACTGGCGATGTACACTGCCACCAAAGGGTTTGCGCTGAACCTCGGCGAGTCGTTATGGGCGGAGTGGAAAGATCGTGGTGTGGATGTGCTCAACCTGGTCATCGGTACCGTGGACACCCCTACCATGCGCGATGCCATGGTCAAACTGAACATTCCCGACGCCCTCACCATGACGTTGCCCAAGGCTGAAGACCTGGCGCTTCTGGCGCTTCAGGAGCTGGGCAATGGCCCGACGTTGATACACCCCGAAGACACCCTCGAACAGCTCGCCAATGCGCCTGGCCCGGCACGCCGTGCACACGTGCTGAGCAAGAGCGCGCAAGCGGCTGTGTTCATCGGCAACGACTGAGGTCAAACACCATGAAAGGCTTTGATAACGCAGAATTCAAACGCGGTTGGAGGGTGCTGATTCTGGCTCTCGTGGGTGTCGCCACCAGTTCCAGTTCGTTGCTGCTGTACAGCTTCAGCTCCATGGTTATTCCCCTGGAACAGGCCATGGGTTGGGGCAGGGCGGAGTTACAGGCGGCGATCACCGCACTGTCGCTGGGTACCATTGTCGCGTCGCAATTGGCCGGCTGGCTCAATTTGCGATTTGGCCTACGCCTGATCACGTTGCTGTCGCTGTTGGCGTTGTCCCTCAGCATCTTCCTTCTGACCTGTATCGGTGGCTCGATCTGGACCCTCTACCTGGGTTTTTTCCTGGTGCCACTGGCCGGGCTGGGTACGTTGCAGGTGACCTGGTCACACTTGGTCAACCTGTGGTTTGAGGAAAACCGGGGCCTGGCGTTGGCGATCATCCTCAGCGGCTCCGGGCTCGCGGCCATCATGTTCCCGCTGATCACCGCCTGGGCGATCGGCCGCTGGAGTTGGCAGGCGGGTTTTATCGCATTGGGCGTGTTGCCGGTGCTGCTGGCATTGCCTTTGGCATTGCGCTGGTTAATGCCGACCGCTGTCGTCAGCCACAGCACAGCACCACTTGCGGTCGCCGGCGAACGATCCGGCGGGTTGCTGTTGCGCGAGGCGCTGCGTTCGTGGCGCTTCTGGGTGTGCAACCTGTCGATGACATTGGTGGTGTCCTGCGTGGTGGGCATGGTCACCAATATCGTGCCATTGCTGCAGGATCGAGGCCTGAGCGCCCTGCAGGCCAGCCAGGTTTTCAGCAGTTTTGGCGTATCGCTGATTCTCGGCCGGTTGCTGGTGGGTTACCTGATTGACCGGTTGTGGGCCCCCGGTGTCGCCTCTTTGGCGCTTTTGATGCCGGCATTTGCCTGCGGCATTTTCGCCTATGGCGACTCCAGCATTGCCCTGTACACCCTCGCCACATTGCTGGTGGGCGTTGGCGCGGGCGCCGAGTTTGATATCGCGGCATTCCTGATCGCCCGCTTCTTCGGCATGCGCGACTACGGTCGCTTGTTCGGTGCCCATCTGGGCCTGATTACCGCCGGTGCCGCGATCTCGCCATTGCTGTTTGCGGGGCTGTTCAAGCTGACCGGTGGCTACTCGGCCATGCTGTTGTTCAGTTTCATCTGCTTTGTCGTCGGCCCCTTGCTTCTCCTGACGTTGGGTGGGTATCCGCGTTATCAGGCTCAGTCATTGGTGACCAGTTAGGGCAATTTCGACGGAAGCATATGGACAAATAATTGAATTGTGTTCAACTACCGCTCTAAGTGCAGCCTTAAAATAAAACAGACAAGGAGAATGCCATGCGTGCAGCAATTATTTCCGAGCGCAATGCGCTGCCGGTCGTCGACGAGTTTCGTGAGCCGAAGCCGCAAGACGGCGCGGTACTGATCGATGTCGATACCGCTGGCCTGGGGGGCTGGGATGTACTCGGCGCCTACCGTCTCGGTGTGGAATACCCCTGTGTCATTCGCGGCGAAGGCGTAGGCCGTGCGCCGGATGGCCGTCGGGTGTATTTCGGGGAACGCTCGGTGCTGCCATTTGGTGCCTGGGCAGAGCGCACCCTGGTGCCGCAAGCCGAAGTGTGGAATGTGCCGGACGATGTCGACGATAAAACCGCAATCAGCATGGGCATTGCGGCTACCGGTGCCATCGTTCCACTGGAAAAAGCCGAGATCCAGAAGGGTGAAAAAGTCCTGATTTTGGGCGCGACCGGGACGCTCGGCCAGATCGCCTTGCAACTGGCGCGCGGTATGGGTGCGGGCAAGGTGGTCGGTGCTGCGCGCTCGGGCGAAGCATTGGGCCGTCTGAAGTCGCGGGGTCTGGCCGATGAGGTGGTGACACTAGGCGGTAGCGATGATGTCGCAGCACTCAAGGACGCGGCCGATGGTGGCTTTGACGTGGTGCTGGACCTCGTGTGCGGTCAACCCATGTTGACGTCTCTGAAAGCCACCAACTGGGGCGCCCGTATCGTGACCATTGGCACGGGGGCTGGACGCCAGCTCAATCTGGATATTGCCGATCTGTTGTTCCGCAACTTGTCGTGCATCGGCACCGGCCAGCGCCCGCCAGCAGACCGTGAGCAAATCTGGCTGCGTCTGCTGAAGATCGCCAAAGAGCAGCAGATCCAGGTGGACTACCTGGATTTCACACTCGATCAGGCGGCTGAAGCCTGGGCCGCGCAGGTCAATGGGCCACACGCAAAAATCACTGCCACGATTCGTCGTTGAAACCCCTGTCGCTAAAAGGTGCCCTTGTCCGGGTGCCTTTTAGCGCTGGCGCTGATGGCGAAACTCTTCGGGTGTAAGGCCGAGTTCTTTGCGGAATGCGGCACTGAAGGCTGCGGCATTGTTGAAGCCGGCCTGATAGGCAACCTGTTTGATCAGTAACCGTGGGTCGGCCAACAGCGCCATGGCTTTTCGCAGGCGATGTTGCGCAGCGTATTGGCGCAAGGTCATGCCCGTCGTGTTTTTGCAACGACTGGACAGCGTTCGCAACGGCAGCTCGCAGGCCTGTGCCAAGTGGCGTAGCGAGTGGCCTTCGTCGCTCGTGGTATCGAGCAGTTCACGCAGGATGTTGAATTGGCGAGGGCTGAGTTTTTCAGTGTCGGGTGAGGGAGCGGCGGCATCGACGGGAGCGTCGATGAACTCGCGGCGCAGGTCCAGGGCAATGCTGGTAAGCAGGCACTCGGTTTGCAATTCGCTGGCGAAACCGGGATTGCTCACCTCTTCGGCCAGACGTTGCAGGGACGCGTGCAGGTAGCCGCTCTGCAGGTCAAGCATGGCTTCGCTGACGTTCTCCTTCCAGTTCCAGCGATAACTGCCCAGGGCGCCGAGGGAGGATGGATCAAACAGGCACACCAGGGCCTTTTGCTTGCAGGCATCGTGGCGTAGATGGAATTCGGTGCCATGGGGAATGAACAGCAGTTTGCCCAAGGGCTGGAATTCACGCGCGCCGTGGCTGGGGAAACTGCCGCAGTTAGGCTTGCTCTGATCACTGGCAGGCAGCATCAGGCGTATCAGGCAACTGTTACCGGTTTCAATCAGGGCCGTGCCGGAGCACGACCATTGCGCCTGTTCAACGCGCAGATCGAAGCCTTGTTTGGCCAGTGAAGCTTCGGTCAGAAAATTGCCTGACGCTTCACAGTCGTACTCGCTGTAGTGGATCGCGTTCATTTTTCAACCTTCAGCCATTTTTATTGTTGGTGCTGAAATTCGAAGGGTGGCGTTACGGCAAAGCAGCTACCCGGTCTCGAGTGTAGCGAGGCTGTGGACCAGGCTGTTTCATATATTCAGACGGTAGGTATCAGAAAATCAGATGACAAAGGGCAGAGATATTTCAATGCGCCAGCTGCGTTATTTTGTCGCCGCCGCGGACGCCGGACAGTTTTCCCAAGCGGCGCTGAAGGCACATGTATCGCAGTCGGCGATCACTGCGGCCGTGTTGCATCTGGAACAGTCCATGGGCGTCAGCCTGTTCGACCGCCTGCCCCATGGCGTGTCACTGACCGCTGAAGGCAACAAGTTTTCCCAGCATGCGCGGCACATCCTCGACACCCTGCAGGACGCTCTCAGTGAACCGCTTTTTCTCGGTCACGCCATGCAAGGCACCGTACGTGTGGGCGCCTCTTACACGGTGCTGGGCTATTTTCTGCCTGCGCTGCTGGCGCGCTTCAAACGTAGCTACCCTCAGGTTGAGATCGACCTGATCGACATGGACCGTCACAGCATTGAGGAAGCCCTGGGCAATGGCGATCTCGACCTGGGCCTGACGATAGTCTCCAACACACCAAACCTGCAGGGGTTCGCTCACCAGGTTCTGATTCGTTCTCGCCGCCAACTCTGGTTGGCCAGTCAGCACCCTTTGATGTCCGCCACCTCGATCAATCTCGAAGACGTCGCCGAGCACCCCTATATCCTCGCCACGGTCGATGAGGGGGAGGCTTCGACTTCGCGCTACTGGGAATCCCGTGGACTGGCGCCCAAGGTGGCTTTTCGCACCTCATCCATGGAGGCATTGCGCGGGTTGGTGGGTCATGGTTTCGGCGTGACCATTCTCTCGGACATGGTCTACCGGGCCTGGTCCCTGGAGGGCAAGAAAATTGAAATCCGCCCGCTGGTAGACGTGATTCCCCCCATGGAGCTCGGACTTATCTGGCTGCCAGATACCCGTTTGTCAGCATCGGCCCAGGCATTCCGGCAGTTTTTGATCATGGCCTGCGCTTCGTAGCCTTGCAGCTGGCGCGCAGCGTTGACTGGCTACTTGCCGGAGTCGAGTGAGGAGGGGATCGTAAATCGCGAAAACTGTGCAGTGGTATTGGATATTCAGATACTGCAACACAGATGGGCTTTTTTGCGTCTTCGCAGAGGACAGAATTCAGGGGTGGTATCGCAATTTCAATTCGCTGCTTGCTTGATATCTCCGCAGAAAATATCGACGTTGCCATCGGCCGGCGTGGTTGTCACAACCACTGAGTAGCCGGTGGAAAACAGTTCTGACATGGCGACAGGCGCGCTTCGTGAATAGGTCCAGCCACCGATATCTGAAATACGGCTGGTGTTGATCCGGTCATTCATTGTGTAGGCAACGGGCCCGGGTTGTTTGCAGCTGCCTTTATGGATGGACGTATAGAGGTTCAAGGGACTGAGGGTTCCGCTTGGAACCCCGCCGATGATGAAGGTAAAGGCGGTCTCATTGCCCTGGTTGGCCAATGTCGTATTGGCAATCTCGCCGGTGTTCTGTGGCGTAGCAAGCAAAGGAATGGTCACTGTCTGGTTTGATGAATGCGTACAGCCGAGCATCATCACAGTGGCCATCAGAGCGGCCGATTGATTTTTCAGATTCATGATAAATCTCCTGTGCTCCAAAAAAGTAGTACGGGAGATTTTGGTATAGCTCATTGAGCACTGTCGTGTGCGGGATGCAGACAGGGGCGGTGCCATTTTGCCGGGTGTATTGGGGGCCGACTTGATCTGTCTGCCGGATCACTGTTTGACGTTCCGGCAGTTTCTGATCATGGCTTGCGCATCGTGACGCCGCTACTCCCAAGCGTTGTTGGCAGGCGGCCAGGTTCCATTGTTCATCAGGCTGTCGAAGGTCTCGGTCATTTCTTGCGCCGAGTTCGGATAGTCGTGGCGTACCCACCACAGCCACAGCCCGATCAAGGCCCCCACGAAACAGCGTACCGCTGCTTCGCCACGCATCTGTTCGAGCTGATACAGGCCCTGTTTTCGGTAGTGTTCCCGTACCTGGATGATCAGGATATTTTCCAGGTGGGCGAGAATCACGCTCTGGCCGGGACCGCTGAAAAAAGACGTCGTCAGCGCCGCATGACGTTCGGTAGCGCTGAACAGCCAGGCCGACACATCCAGCAGGACACGACGGTCGCCACCTACTTCGGTGACCTTGATCGAGGGCATGCCAATGGCTTCGTACCCGGCAACGATCAAATCTTCCTTGTCGCGAAAGTGCGCGTAGAAGGTGGAGCGGGCAACCCCCGTACTGTCCAGCAATTGCTGCACGGTGACCCCGTCGTAGCCCTTTTCCAGAGCCAGGCGATACATGTGGTCCAGCAGCAACTCCCGGGTGCGTTGAGAACGCAACGCGTGGCGTTGTCCGGAGTGGCTTTTATCGGCTGTTTGCACGCAAGCGAAGTGAGACATTCTGTACCTCGGCAGAGCTTTTTTTTATTAGTGTCTTGGCGCCGGGCGTGGGGCTGCCCGGCGGTGATCGGTCAACAGTGACAGAGAGTTTTTCATACCGGCAAGATTACTTTTAGAACATTTTCACCGAAAGTGTTAATGAATTCCTTGTGTGCCGAACAGATTCGCGGTTCTGTTCGTTGTGGCTTTTTCCCTGCGGCCTTACCGTTTCTCCAGTCCGTCAGAGACCCTGGAGAACAATAATGAACCACCCCGCTGAAACGTCTACGCCAGTTCCCGCGCATATCCCCATGTACCTGGTACGTGACTTTGATCTGTGGGCGGAACTCACCGCCCAGGGCGAAAACGCCTATGCCTGGGCGGCCGCACTGCACCAGACGACCCCGCCGATTTTCTGGATTCCGCGCCTGGGCTTCTTACCGGGAACCTGGGTACCTCGGCGCGCCGAGGACTTGCGACGCATTCTGCAAGACCCACAAACCTTCAGCAGCGTCGGCCTCACACCCTATGCGATGCTGCTCGGTGAAAGCTGGCGCCTGGCGCCACTGGAAATCGATCCGCCGGAACACGGCAAGTACCGCGCACTGCTCAACCCGCTGTTCACGCCCAAAAAGGTCGAGGCGCTGGAGCAGGACATTCGCCAATTGGCCAATCAATTGATTGACGAAGTGATCGCCCAAGGCCGCTGCGATTTCAACGAAGCGTTCGCCAAACCTTTTCCCACCTTGATTTTCCTGACCCTCATGGGCTGGCCGCTGGAAGACCGGCCGCTGTTCCAGCACTGGACCCAGACGCTGATCAAAAGCTTCGACATGCAAACGGTCACCGACAACGCGCGGGCCATTACCACCTGGATTCGCAACCACATCGCTGAGCGTCGCGCCAACCCCGGCGATGACTTCACCAGCTATTTGCTGACCAGCGAGATCGATGGCCGGCCGCTGACCGACGATGAAATGCTCGGCATCAACTTCCTGATCTTCATCGCCGGCCTGGACACCGTGACCTCCTGCCTGGGCCTGTTTTTCCGCCATTTGGCGCGCAACCCCGAGCAACAGGCGCAACTGCGGGCCAACCCTCAATTGATCGGCGACGCGGTAGAAGAACTGCTGCGCTCGTACTCCATCGTCAACATGCGCCGCACGGTCACCTGCGACGTGCAGATCGGCGAAGTCATGATGAAGAAGGGCGACATGGTGTTGATCAGCACCGAACTGGCCAACCTTGATCCTGAAGTGTTCGACGAGGCCGACAAAGTCGACTTCCAGCGTAGTGCCGGTGCATCGCCGCACATGGCGTTTTCCTATGGTGTGCACCGCTGCGTCGGCTCGCACCTGGCGCGCCGGGAACTGCGTATCGCCATGGAGCTGTGGCTGCAACGGTTGCCAGCTTTTCGCATCGCCGACAACAGCACGCCCAGGTTCAATGCCTTCGGCGTGTTCGGCATGGAAGATCTGCACTTGCAGTGGGACCTGCCTGCTGCAACAGCAAACACCTTGAGCGAAAAGGCGGCCAGCGCATGAAGGTGCTGATCAACAAACCCGGCTGCGTGGGCCATGCCCGCTGCAACAACGTTGCGCCCGCGCTCTATCCACTCGATGACAACGGCTACATCGCGAGCACTGGTTTCAGCGTACCGCAGGGGCAGGAAAGCCTCGCTCAGCGGGGTGCCCGGGCCTGTCCGGAACGGGTGATCGAGATTCGCGATACGCCCGCCGAACCCCGGTAACGGCTGCCTTGGGGCTGCGGCGTTCGAAGGTTTACAGCAACCAGCAAAAGAAGAACAACAATGAGCAAAACCTACGACTACATCATCATTGGTGCGGGGTCATCAGGCTGTGTGTTGGCCAATCGATTGTCGGCAGACTCGACCGTTTCAGTACTGCTGATCGAGAGCGGCCCGGATCACACCAGCCCATTGATCGCCATGCCCCGTGGCATCGGCAAACTGCTTAACCCAGGCAACCCTCATGTGTGGAGCTACAAGGCCAAACGCGGTGAGGGCATGAGCGACGAGCAGTGGTTAAAGGGCAAGACCATTGGCGGTTCCAGCTCGGTTAACGGCATGGTCTATGTGCGGGGTGCACCCGCCGACTACGACAACTGGGAAGCACAAGGCTGCACGGGTTGGGGCTGGAAAGACATGGGCCGGCAGTTCGTTGCCCTGGAAGACCACCAACTGGGCAAGAGCCAATGGCGCGGTGTCGGTGGCCCGCTCAAGGTCACCGTGCACCCGTCTGGCGATGCTCTGTGCGATGCGGTCATCAGCGCTGCCGGCAAGCTTGGCGTGGCGCGCGCCGAGGACACCAATCATGTCGACTCGGTCAGCCAGGGTGGCTTTGGCTACCAACCGCAAACCACCTGGAAGGGCCAGCGTTTCAGTGCCGCTAAAGCCTTCCTCGACCCGGTGCGCGCACGACCGAACCTGACGGTAATGACCGGCACCGACGTGCAACGCATCGAGTTCAGCAAACGCCGCGCCTGTGCCGTGAACGTCAGTGGCAGTGCTGCCGGCCTGGCCCGCTTCCAGGTGCGTCGCGAGGTGTTGTTGTGCGCCGGAGCCATCGAGTCGCCCAAGCTGTTGCAACTGTCCGGTATCGGTCCGGCCGGGCTGTTGAACTCTCTGGGCATCACGGTAGTGCAAGACGCACCCGAGGTGGGCCGCAACCTGCGTGAGCACGTGTACATGGCCATGCAGTATCGGGTCACCCGGGGCAGTTTCAACCATTGCTTCCATGGGGTGGGTTTGCTGGGCGCGGTGGCGCAGTACTTTCTGCGCAAGAAAGGGCCGATGACCCATGCTGCCCACGAGGCCGGCGGCTTTATCAAGACCCGCCCGGAGCTGGATCGTCCGGATGCGCAAATCGGCGTCAGCCTTTACTCCATGGACGGCGATGGCAACAAGGTCGAAATCGACAAGCACCCCGGCCTGACCATTGGCGGCTATTTCCTGCGCCCACAGAGCCAGGGAGAGGTGCGTATTCAATCGACGGATGCGTCGGTACCGCCGCGGATCAACGCCAACTACTTGAGTGCCGAGATCGATCGCACCTCGGCGATTGCCTTGTTTCGCTGGTTCCGCCGTCTCGCCGCGCAGCCGGTCCTCAAGCCGTTCATCGTCGGTGAACTGACACCGGGGCCGCAGGTGGAAAGTGACGAGCAAATTCTTGCCGCGTTCCGCCGGTATGGCCAGACCGCCTTCCACGTCTCCGGCACCTGCCGCATGGGGGGCGATAGCGCCTCAGTACTCGACCCTCAACTGCGCGTACGTGGCGTCGAGGGCCTTCGAGTGGTCGACACCTCGGTGATGCCGTGCCTGGTTTCCGGCAACACCAACGCTCCGGCCATGGCCATTGCCATGCGCGCCGCTGAACTTATCACCGGTAAGATCTCAGGAGCTCCAGCACCATGAGTGTTCCCTTTACCCAGTTGGACAAGCTGTACATCGATGGCGCGTGGGTGGGTGTCGACGGCCCGCGCGAAGCCGTGCTCAACCCGGCCACTGAAGCTGTGATTGGTCATGCGCCGACAGGTGATCTGCACAGCGCCGATGCTGCCATTACCGCTGCACGTAACGCTTTTGACAACGGCCCCTGGCCGTGGCTGAGCATGACCGAGCGTGCCGGTTATCTGCGGCGCATGCATGCCGCGCTGGTGGCAAAGCGTGAGCAGATCGCTGCGTTGATCATCGCTGAGGTTGGTTGCTCGCAAGGCGTGACCTACGCCATGCAGGTGGATATGCCACTCGGCCATGTACTGACCGCTATCGAACAGTCGCTGCACAGCGACAGCGTTCAGATTCCGGTGCAGGCCAATCCCAATCCATTCAACCCGACGGGGCCGATGATTCTCGGCAGCGGCACAGTGGAACGTGAGGCCATTGGCGTGGTGGCCGGTATCACGGGCTACAACTTTCCGTTTCTGCTGAACCTGGCCAAGGTATTTCCGGCCTTGCTGGCCGGCAACACCCTGGTGCTCAAACCTTCGCCATTTACCCCGTACTCGGCATTGCTGTTCGGTCAGATCGCCGAAGAGGTTGGCTTGCCCAAGGGCGTGCTCAACATTGTCACCGGCGGTATTGATGTCGGCAGCCTGTTGAGCAGCGATCCACGGGTGGACATGGTGTCGTTCACAGGTTCCGAAGCGGTGGGGGTCAGCATCATGAGCCAGGCGGCGCCGACCCTGAAGCGCGTGCACCTGGAACTGGGTGGGAAATCGGCCTTGATCGTACGTGCCGACGCCGACATTCAGGCCACCGCCCTGGGCGCCGTCGCCGGTCTGGCGGTCAACGCGGGGCAGGGTTGTGCGTTGCTGACGCGCTTTGTGGTGCACCACTCGGTTCGCGAGCAATTTGTGCAATGCGCCAAGGCGATTGCAGGGCAATGGAAAGTCGGCGATCCGGCGGACCCGAGCGTGATGATGGGCCCGCTGATTCGGGCGTCGCAGCGCGCCAAGGTCGAGCATTTCATTGCCAGCGGCCGCGATGCCGGGGCCACGCTGGTGTGTGGCGGAGGGCGACCTGCACATCTGCGCCAGGGCTTCTTTAGCGACATCACCCTGTTTGATGACGTGCGCAACGACATGCTCATCGCCCAGGAGGAAATCTTCGGGCCGGTGGGGGTGGTGATCGGCTTCGACAGCGACGACGAGGCCGTGGCCATCGCCAACGATTCGCGCTTTGGCCTCAATGGCGCGGTGGCCTCGGCAGATGCAGCAACGGCCTACGCCCTGGCCCGGCGCATTCGTGCTGGCAGCGTGTACCTCAATGGCGGCAGCGGCAGCCTGCCCTATGCACCGATCGGAGGCTTCAAGCGATCAGGCCTGGGCCGCGAGTTCGGACCCAACTGGCTCAAAGAGTTCACCCAGGAAAAATCCATCATCTACCCCATCGGGCACTAGCCAGAGCGTCCTGCAACCGGGACGCAGACGGAACGACTGACAATAAAAACAAAAGGTGGTTTGCATGAAACACATGAGTAAAAAGGGGCGCATGCGAGCCCAGCGGACGATGGTACTGCTGGCAGTGGGGGAATTGGCGTTCGGCTACGGTGGAACGGCGATGGCGGTGCCCATCGAACTGACCAACCCGGACTTTCATCTGCGTTGGGATAATACCGCGCGCTACACCCTGGGGATGCGTACGGAAGGGCAGGACCGGCGCATCATGAACAACCCCAACTACGATGAATCGGACGGTAAGTTCGACAAGAACGACATCGTCACCAACCGTCTCGACCTGCTGACTGAAGTCGACTTTTCCTACAAAAAGGATTGGGGCGCGCGACTCAGTGCCGCCGGCTGGTATGACCAGGCGTATCACAACGATGATGTGCACAGTAACGTCCCTGGCTTCCAGACCAGCTACTACAACGACCGCTACAGCTCGGAAGTGAAACGCTACGTCGAAGGTCCGTCGGGGGAAATACTCGACGCCTTTGTCTGGAAGAACCTGCGCCTGGGCGATGCCACAGTCAACGTCAAGGTCGGCCGCCATACCAACTATTGGGGGGAGGGCTTGCTGTTTGGTGCCCATGCGATTTCCTACTCGCAAGCGCCGCTCGATGGTGCCAAGGCGGTGACCAGTCCGGGTATCGAAACCAAGGAAGTGTTCTTGCCCATCGGGCAGATATCCGCCAAGGCCCAGGCTACCGACAACCTGACCCTGGCCGCGCAGTATTTCTATGAGTGGGACTACACCCGCATTCCGTACGGCGGTACCTACTTCGGTGCGGCGGACCCGTTTTTCGAAGGCCCGGATCGCTTGCCGGTAGCGCCAGGTTTCTCCCTGAACCGGGAGAGATCCAAGTACGGCCGTGACTCGGCCAACTGGGGGGTAATGGCCAAGTACGATGTCGAGGCGATTCAATCGACGTTGGGAGCGTACTATCGCCAGTTCGATGACTACCAACCCTGGCTGGCGCCAGAAGTCTCGGCCGCCACCGCAAGTTATCGCCTGGTGTACCCACGGGGCGTCAAACTCGTCGGCCTGAGTCTTTCCACAGTGCTCGACACCGTGTCGGTAGGCAGCGAGATCTCTTATCGTCAGAGCGGTGCGTTGAACGCGGTGGGCGTCGATCCCACTGACAACGAAGGGCCACGTGGCGATACCTACCACTTTGTCGTCAACGCCGTGTACGGCGTGCCACGCAACTTTATCTCCAAGAACGCCACGCTGGTGGGCGAGTTCGCCTATAGCCATCTGCGCAAAGTGACCGAGCACGAAGAACTTTACCTGGGTGAGAACAGCCCTAACTGTGTCGATCCTCGTGTGGGCACGCCAGGTTCAGGGGATAAGAGCGACGGCTGTTCGACCCGCGACTATGCCGCCATTGCCGTCAACTACACGCCGCAGTACCTGTCGATATTCCCGTCCTGGGACATGTCCGTACCGCTGACCGTCAATTATGGCTTGTCAGGGAACGCTGCCAGCGCCGGCGGCGGTAACGAAGGCGCACTGACCTGGTCTGCCGGTGTGCAAATGACCTATGCGCAGCGTTACGAATTCGGCCTGCGTTACTCCGACACCGATGCCCAGTCCAAGAACATTCCCGGTGACACCGTCGGTGGTAACGGCGCCGTGGGCGGAACTGACCGAGGCTGGCTGGCCTTTACCTTCAAAACCTCCATCTAAATACGCCAAGAATCGGAGTACCTGTTTATGAAAGGACAATTTGCATGGGCAGTGGCGCTGTTGAGCATCGCCACCTGCAGTCAGGCTGCGGCACCAGCCGACCAGGTTGCGCAAATCGGTAAAACCCTGACGCCGTTTGGCGCGATTATCGCGGGTAATGCTGATGGAAGCATTCCCCCATACACCGGTGGCCTGAGACAGAGCCCGCCCGACTTCAAGCCAGACAGCGGGTTCTGGGCCGACCCGTTCAAGGATGAAAAACCGCTGTTGCGTATCAACGCCAAAAACATGGAGCAATTCGCCGACCGGTTGAGCGGCGGGCAAAAAATGCTGCTCAACAAATTCCCCGACTACTACCTGGATGTCTACCCGAGCCACCGCACCGCGGCGTACCCGCAAGCGATACTCGACGCCTCCACGCGCAACGCGAGCAATTGCCACACCACCAAGGACAGTCTGGCCGTCGACCCGGCATGCCGTGGTGGATTGCCGTTCCCGCTACCGCAGAACGGCAACGAGGTCATCTGGAACCAGGTACTGCGCTACAAGGGCACGGGGTACACCACCACTGCGTCGTCCAACAGTTGGGTGGTGGATTCCCGGGGTTCGGTGACCAAGACCGCGGAGTCCGCCACCATGGAGGAGGCCCCGTACTACCAGGTCCAACAGGCTGATCGAGATCCGCAGTTGTACTACCGCGCCTGGGCGGCGGACAGCTACCCGGCTCGTAGCGCCGGGCAACTGATCATCCTCGCCGACTACCTCGACCCGCAAGTCCAGCCGCGCCGCGCGTGGAGCTACACCCCAGGCATGCGCCGCATCAAGCTGGCACCGGAATTCTCCTATGACACGCCGGTACCCAACCAGGGCGGGGTGAATCTGTTCGACGAGTTGCAGATGTTCTCCGGAAGCCAGGACCGCTTCGATTACAAGCTGGTCGGCCGCAAGGAAATGTACATTCCCTACAACGCCTACAAATTCTACTTCAGCTGCGGTCAGGAAGAGCAATTCCAGCCACACCACGCCAATCCGGCCTGCGAGCGCTGGGAGCTGCACCGGGTGTGGGTAGTGGAAGCGACACTGAAACCGGGCAAACGCCACGTCTACAGCAAGCGCACCTATTACCTTGACGAAGACACCTTTGGTGCCGGTTTGTATGACGCCTGGGACCAGGGCGGGGTGCTGTACCGCGCGCTGTTCCAGAGCGGCGTTCAGTTGTACGACAAAAACCTTCCGTACACAGTGAAAAACGTCAGTTATGACTTCAACAAGGGCATGTGGTCGTTGCTCAACGACGGCCTCAAGGGCGGCTACCGGGTACACGACGCACCGCTGTCGGAGCGCGACATGAAACCTGAATCGATTGTTTCCCAGGAAACGCAACGCTGATTGCATCGAATGGACACGCATTTGCGGCCTGAGAGGGCCGCTTTTTTTTGCTGGTTTCTTTTGGCGTACATATCCATTTGTTGCGGCCTGACAGTCGACCCCTGTAGGAGCGAGCCTGCTCGCGATGGACGTCAACGATAACGCGCCCTGTCTGGGTGAACGCATTGTCTGGACCTCCATCGCGAGCATGCTCGCTCCTACAGGTGCTTCCAATCCGCCAAGGCCAGTTCCACACAAGGTACACCCCAAAAACCTTCTCTAACTCCAATAATAAATGAACACATATCAAAAAAGTGTCTATATTATTGGCGGTGCAGTTATCCCTCAAACCGGTTCGAACGCCCTGTCAAATGAGGCGTTCGGACTGCTGGCTTATTACAACAAGGAGAACGCCATGCTGATTGATGTCCACGCCCACTTGCTCACTGAGGGCATGCTGAACCGCCACGAGTTCTGGGGGCCGTTCATGAAGGTGCAGGGGCTGACCGTGGGGCATTTTTCCCTCGGTACCAAGCAACCGGCCAAAGCCGCTACTGACGCCGAGGCGCAGGCCAACCTCCTCGCGCGCATGACACACGCCAGCCGGCGCAAGTTGATGGCCGAACGGGGTGTCGACAAATTGGTGATGTCCACGCCGTCCCACTGTTTCATGTATTGGGCAGGTGATTTCGCCAATGAATACGCGCGCCTGTGCAACGACGAGCTGTCGGCATTTTGCCGGGCCGATCCCGACCACTTCGATTTCTGGTGCCACGCCAACCTGGCGGACCCACTGAACGCAGCCAAGGAAATCGAACGCGCCGTGACTCAGTTAGGGGCCAAGGGCGTGTGCGTAGGCGGGGCCAATTTCAATGGCCTGGAAGCTCACGATGAGCGCCTGTTCCCTGTTTGGGAAAAGCTCGTACAGCTGGATGTGCCGATCATGGTGCACGGCTTCAACCAGTCGATCTACTGGGGCGAAAAACACACCGACGACAAGTTCGAAACCACCTCGATCGTGGGTGATTGCGTCGATGAAACGTTGTTCTTCTGGTACCTGATCTGCGGCGGCGCACTGGATGTTTTCCCGACCCTGAAAACCTACATCACCCATGCCGGTGGCATGGCGGTTTTCCAGTTGGGGCGCTTGAGCGAGCTCAATCGGGCGATGGCACCTGACTCGCGCAACCAGCGACCGTTGATGGATTACATGCAGAATTTCTATTTCGACCTCGACGTGCATGCCCCAGGCCTGCGCCGTGGCGTCGCCGAGGTGGTTGGGGCGGAGCGTCTGTTGTACGGCACCAACTTTGGTGGTGCCTATGACCATGGCGATCTGACCGAGGGGCTGGGCCTGTCCACTACAGATCGCGAGCGAATTCGCAGCGGTAACGCAATCGAACTGCTCAAGCTCAAGGTTCCGGCCAACGCTGGCCGGGTGCTGACGCCGTGACGGACAGCCTGCTGGACATGGCCGCCGGGCGGCCATACCCGCAGCGCAGCGGGCGATTGCCTCGGCAACTGAGTGAGATCTCCCCAGCCTGGCTCACGCAGCTATTGCAGCCGCGTTATCCAGGCATCGAGGTCCTGGCGTTGACCCCGGTGGAGATCCGTAACGGGCACACCACCAAATTGCGCGCCAGGCTTGAGTTGAACGAGGTCGGACAGCGCGCGGGTATTCCTGCGCATGTGTGCCTGAAGTCAAACTGGTCCGAAGGTTTCGAGAGCGGCGATATCTGTGAGCTGGAAGCGCGCCTGTATCATCTGGCGCGCGGCTGGACCGATGCGCCATTGCCAAGCACCTTTTTCACCGACTGGGACGCCGATGGTGGCGGTCGAGGCGTGGTGATGATGGAAGACCTCGGCCTGGCTGCCGGGCAATTTGGTCATAGCACCGATCACCTTGGCGTGGACGGTGTTGCTCAGGGGCTCGAGTCACTGGCGACGGTGCATGCTGCTACCTGGAACAGTCCGCAGTTGCAGGAGCAGCGCTGGTTGCCGGTGTCGATGGCCAACCCGGTGGACAGCGACGGTCTGCTGCGCATGTACAACTACATCAAGGTCAATCTGCGTAAACCCGAGTACCAGCAGCTGCTGCCGAAATGGATGTACGAGTCACCGGAGTTGTTTAGCCATGCCTTCGATGAATTGGCGGCTTTTGAACTGGAGCAGACTTCACCCTGTTGTTTGATCCATGGTGACTCCCATCAGGGTAATAGTTTCTTGCGCAGTGACGGTCAACGTATCTGGCTGGATTGGCAACTGGCCCGACGTGGCCGGCCATGGCGCGATGTCGCCTATTTCATGCTCGGCGCGTTGACCGTGGAGGAGCGCCGCGCCGAAGCGCTGCGTTTGCTGCGTGTTTACCGTGAAAAACTGATTAGCCTGGGAGCCGAAGGCGTGCTGGGTCAGGACGCGGCGTGGGAACAAGTACGGCGTTGGCCGGTCTGGGGGATGCAGACCTGGATGTCGAACATGGATGATTGGGGGCAGGCCGGACTGCCAATGGTGGAGCGTTTTTTCGCCGCCGCAGAAGATTTTGATACTGTGCGCTTGTTAACCCACGGCCGTAAGCCACGCCGCACACCGATATTGGGGCAGGGCGCAAGGCCGTTGACGCAAGCGTATCAACATTTATTGGAGAGTTGAGCGTGGTCAACCAGGAAGATTTGCGTCTGCAAGGCGCGGATAACTTTCGCAGCTTGAAAGGCATTCCCTCCCATTGTGGTCGCCGCATTGGCGGCGATGTTCTTTTGCGCGCAGACCAGTTGCATGGGCTGACTGCTGAAGACTGGCAGACACTTCAGCGCCTGGGGTTGCAGACCGTCTGCGATTTACGCAGCGCGGGTGAGCGTGAACGTTACCCGAATCGCTTGCCCGACAGCACAATCCAGGAGTTGCACCTGGAGGTCATAGGCGATGTCCGGGCCGATCCACGCCTTGCCCTCATGCTGGCGAATAATCCGGTGGCGGAGGGTGCACGGGGCATGATGCTGGAAGTTTATCGGCGGCTACCGGGAATGTTGGCGCCCCGGTTGCCGGCACTGTTCGAGTTGTTTTCTGCAAGCAAGGGCGCGGTGCTGATTCACTGCACGGCGGGCAAGGACCGCACCGGCGTGGCGGTCATGCTGCTGTTGCACGCCCTCGGCGTCGCGCCGGAACACATCATGACTGACTATTTGCGTTCGGCGCGGCGTTTCAGTCAGTTGAGTGTCGAGCGTCAGCAGACGATGAGTCATGCGGTGAGCCGTATGGTTGGCCAGGAGGTCAGCGAAGCGGCGCTCGATGCGGTAGTGGATGCCCGGCCTGAATATCTGAATGCCGCTTATGCGGTGATCGAGGCCGAGTATGGCGGCCTGGATCGCTATCTGCAGCGTTTCAGTGGCTTGAGCACCGCACGCTTGCAGACGTTGCGAGATACCTTGCTGGTCGCCTAGGTCGCAGCCCGGGCCAAAACCCGGGCGGGTTTCCATTGTGCCAATCCAATCCCCAGCAAAATCAACCCGCCGCCCACCGCGTGGTACAGGTGCAATGTTTCCCCTAACAGCACAATCGCCAACACCGCGGTAAACAAAGGCACCAGGTTCATCAGCACGGCGGTTTTTTCTGCGCCGAGGGTTTGCAGGCCGCGCATCCATAATCCGGGTGCCAGCGCTGAGGCGAACAGGCCAGCGAATAACACCAGTGGGATGTTCTTTGCCGTCAGGGCTATCGACGGTGCCAGCACGAAAGGCGGCACCAGCAGCAGGGTGCCGCAGATAATTTGCACGTACAGGCTTTCCCAGGTCGGCAGGGGAATCTGCCAGCGCTTCACCAACACGCAATACAGCGCGTACGACAGCGACGCCGCCAACATCATCAACTCACCTTGCCCAACCCCGTGCTGCCAGAGTGAAGACAAGTCGCCTGCTGCCAGCAACCAGGCCAGTCCGGCAAACGAAACCAGGGCGCCGACCAGTAACGTCGTGGTCGGCCGGGTATTGAGCACCGGGAAGGCCAGGAGCACGGTGAGCAGCGGCATGGTCGCCAGAATCAGGCCCATCGACGTGGCGCTGACGGTGTGTGCCGCAAAATACGCCAGCGACTGGTACAGCGACATGCCGAGCAATCCCAGCAGCCACAGCTTGGCCAAATAAGGGCGAATCTGACGGCGCAAGCGCCATACCCTGGGCAACAACACCGGTGACAACACCAGCAGCGCCGTCAGCCAGCGATAGAAGGAAATGGCTGCGGGGTCGATCACCCCGACCGACAGACGGTTGACCACCGTACTGGCGGCCCAGATCAGCGTGGCAAGGACGGGTAGCAGCAGATTCATCAGGGTGCGCCAACGTTGAGGGTGCGCCGGGCGCACCGGGACCCAGGCCGCTTTCGCGGCGATCAGTGAATGCCGGACTGCGTGTGCGCGTTATTCGCTGGCAGCGTTACGCGCGGCAATGGCAGCGGCAAAGTCGCGCTTGAGCGTCGGGAAGTAAGCAATCTGCCCACCCATGCCGCCGGCTATGTCGATCGAGGCAGCGCTGATGAAGCTGGCATATTCGCTGGCCAGGAACAGCGCCATGCCGGCAACGTCTTCAGGCTTGCCGTAGCGTCCGAGCGGCACGACTTTCATCACCATGGCGTCGAACTCCTCGCGACTCACGCCCGGCCCCATCTCTTTGTAATGACGGTCCCACTGGCCGGTATCGATCCAGCCCATGTTCAGGCTGTTGACCAGGATATTGTCCTTGGGCAGGGACATGCCCAGCGAGCGGGAGAGGGCGATGCACGACGCGCGGTTGATCACCGAAGGAATGCCGTCTGGCGTCGGAATTGCGCCGGCCAGGGCGTTGATTTCGATGATTCGCCCCCAACGCTGTTCACGCATGAACGGCACCACGGCCTGGACGAAACGAAAATGCCCCATCTGCAGGATGTTGGCATGTTCGAGAATGGCCTCCGGCGTCAGCGTATCGAGATTACCGCCACGTCCTTGACCCGCATTGTTGACCAGCACATCGACACCGCCCCAGGCGTGTGCAACTTCGGCGACGAAAGCCTTGACTCCCTCACTGTCGGTCACGTCAACCGCTCGGGCAATGACCGCCTGGGCGTGTTCCGCGAGCTGCGCACCGACCTCGCGGACGGCTGCCTCACTGCGGGCGCAGATCGCTACCCGTGCCCCTTCAGCCGCGAAAGCCCGGGCGATGGCCAGGCCGATGCCCCGGGAAGCGCCCGTGATAATCACGCGCTTTGCACTCAAATCAATGTTCATGCTGGCTCCTGTTGTTTTTTTTCTGCCGGTTCATTTGCGGGTTTTCCTGCCGAACGCCCCGTATTCAGGGGGTGTGCCCGGGCTATTGAAAGCCCAAAGAGGTCAATCGTCAAAGATTATTTGAACGTTTATGTGTTTTGTGTGCAGTATTGTCCCTGACGACGCCGTTGGCTGAAATAGGTAGCCAAGGAATCGAGGTTGAAATTCTGAATAGAGAACTGCAATCTTTATGTGGAATTTTCCATTGTGATCCGTTACGGTGGCTTTCAGCTGAAGAGGAACGTGGTCCTGGATGCGTGCCAGGCCTCTCGAGCGGACTGTCCAGGCGGGACATGCATCGATCCTGTGGGGTTTCGCAGATCGCTGGAATGACTGTTTGAACGCACTTAACGTCAGAAAATAAAAATAAAAGGTAGTGTGTATGAAAGAGAAGACCAAACAGGGTCGGCGGGTGCTGACTCAAGGTGCTCTGACACTGTTGATGGTTGGCAGTGCACAGGGTTTGATGGCGGCCTCGTTCGACATGTCGAACCCAGACTACCGCGTGCGTTGGGACAATACGGTCCGTTACAACCTGGGGATGCGGACCGACAGTCAAGACAGCCACATCATGAATACGCCGAACTACGACGAGTCGGACGGCAAGTTCGATAGAAACGAGATCGTGACAAATCGTCTCGATCTGTTTAGTGAGTTCGATTTTTCCTATCTCAACGATTGGGGTGCTCGTCTCAGTGCTGCCGGCTGGTATGACCAGGCCTACGATGACGACAAAGTCCACAGCAACATTCCAGGGTTCGCGACCAGCTACCACAACAACAAGTACAGCGGTGAAGTGGACCGCTACATGAACGGTCCTTCGGGCGAAATTCTCGATGCGTTCCTCTGGAAAAACTTCAACGTCGGCGAAATACCGGTCAACGTGAAAGCCGGTCGCCACACCAACTACTGGGGTGAGGGCCTGCTCATCGGCGCGCATGCCGTGTCTTATTCCCAGGCGCCAAGTGATGGCGTGAAAGCCTCGACCAGTCCTGGTATCGAAACCAAGGAAGTGTTCCTGCCAGTCGGGCAAATATCGGCCAAGGCGCAACTCACCGACCATCTCTCTGTTGCCGCTCAGTATTTCTACGAATGGGAACCGACTCGCATACCTTACGGGGGCACGTACTTTGGTGGTGCCGACCCATTGTTCGAAGGCCCGGACCAGCTACCGTTGGCCGCCAACGGCTCGACCCTGCAACGTCAGGATTCGAAATTCGGGCGTGATGGCAAGAACTGGGGCGTGATGGGCAAACTCAACGTCGAAGAAATCGAATCGACCTTCGGCGCCTACTACCGTCAGTTCGACGATTACCAGCCTTGGCTGGCCCCGGAAATCAAGGCAGCAGCGGGCTCCTATCGGGTGATTTACCCACGTGGCGTGAAGCTCGCGGGCCTCAGCTTCGCCCGGGTCTTCAACACTGTGGCGGTCGGTACCGAATTGTCCTATCGGATGAACGGCGCATTGAATGCCACCGGCGTCAGTGCCCTGGACGATGAAGGTCCTCGCGGTGACACCATCCACTTCATTGCCAACGCTGTTTACGGCGTGCCGCGTAACTTTATTTCGAACAACGGCACGCTGGTTGGTGAATTCGCGTACAGCCATCTGGATCGGGTGACCGAGCACGAAGAGTTGTACAAAGGGGTTGGCGAGAATGCTTGTACCGATGCCAGAAACCCTCGCAGCCCCGGCTCCGGCGATGAGTCCGATGGTTGCTCGTCGAAGAACTACTACGCAGTTGCCGTCAACTACACGCCACAGTACATTCAGGTCCTGCCTTCCTGGGACCTGGATGTCCCAATGACTGTCAACTACGGCCTGCATGGCAACGCCCCGACTGCCGGTGGCGGTAACGAAGGCGCGCTGTCCTACTCAGTCGGCCTGAAGGCCACTTATGCCCAACTCTATGAGTTCGGCTTGCGTTACGCAGACACCAAGGCCCAACCCAAGCATCTGGCCAACGGCACTGTAGCCGGTAACGGTCCGGTCGGTGGTACCGACCGCGGCTGGCTGGCATTTACCTTCAAGACCTCCTTCTGATAAATCCAACAAGAATCGGAGAATGTGTTCATGAAACGACAACTTGCCTTATCCATTGCCCTGATGAGCATGGCGACCTACACCCTGGCGGCAGGCGGTGACGCTTCCGAACTGGGCAAAAGCCTCACCCCGTTCGGGGCGATCAAGGCGGGTAACGCCGAGGGCACCATCCCTGCCTATGACGGTGGCCTGACCAAGGCACCGGCCGGCTTCGTACCCGACAGCGGGTTCTGGGTCGATCCGTTCAAGGATGAAAAACCACTATTTCGTATCGATGCCAAAAACGTCGACAAGTACGCGGACAAGCTCAGTGAAGGGCAAAAAACCCTCATCAAGAAGTACCCGACGTATTACATCGACATTTATCCAAGCCACCGTACGACCGCCTATCCCCAGGCCGTGCTGGATGCCACCGTCCGCAACGCCAGCAGTTGCACGATTCAGAAAGACGGCCTGGCGGTCGATCCGTCCTGCCGTGGCGGCTTGCCGTTCCCGATCCCGAAGACCGGCAACGAAGTGATGTGGAACCAGCAGGTGCGCTACAAGATCGGCACCGGTTACTCAACCACTTCCTCTTCGAACAGCTGGGTGGTGGACGCCAATGGCTCGATCACTAAGACCGCTGAGCAAGCGACCTTCGAAGAGACACCGTACTACCAGGTCTCCCAGGCCGATCGTGATTCACTGATGTATGCCCGAGTGTTCTCGCGCAATGACTATCCGGCGCGCCGCTCCGGTGAAGTCGTGGTGCTCACCGACTTCCTCGACCCACAGGCCAAGGCTCGTCGTTCCTTCAGCTACTCCCCGGGTCAGCGTCGCGTCAAGCTGGCGCCAGAGTTCGCCTTCGATACGCCTGTGGCCAGTCAGGGCGGTGTGACACTGTTCGATGAGCTGCAAATGTTCTCCGGCAGCCAGGATCGGTTCGACTACAAACTGGTCGGCAAAAAAGAGATGTACATTCCGTACAACGCCTACAAGTTCTACTTCGGTACCAAGCAGGAAGATCAGTTCATGCCGCACCACGCCAACCCGGCCAACGAGCGTTGGGAGCTGCATCGGGTGTGGGTCGTGGAGGCGACGTTGAAGCCGGGCATGCGCCACGTCTACAGCAAACGTACCTATTACCTGGATGAAGACACCTTCGGTGTAGGCCTGTATGACGCCTGGGACAAGAGCGGCGCGTTGTATCGCTCGATCTTCCTCAGTGGCGTACAGCTCTACGACAAGAACATTCCCTACAACGTGAAAAACGTCGTTTATGACTTCAACAAAGGCATGTACGCGTTGCTCAACGATGGGCTCAAAGGTGGTTACAAGTTCTATGACAAACCGCTCAGCGAGCGCGACATGAACCCTGAAGCCATCGTAGCCCGGGTCACTCAACGCTGATGTGAGTCGCCTGTCCTGCCCGTCGGTTTGCGCATCAAGCCTGGCGGGTAGAACAGGTGGGTTCTGCCATGCGGGATGGTTAAGGAATAAAAATAATGATTAGCCCTTGCCCTGCTTCTGTTCTTTTTTCCAAGTCGCGCCTACTGCTTGCGGTTGCGTTGACCGTAGGTGTCAGTTCGTTGGTGGCGATGCCTGCTTATTGCGCGGCTGCGCCTTCCACCGATACGCTGGACGTACCGGCGCAACGGGTGGACGAGCGGAAGCCCGCACCCTTGTTGTCGGTCGCCAGGGCTGGCGATGCGATGATCAGCGTCGGTCTCCACGGATTGATCCAGCGCTCCACCGACGCGGGACGAACCTGGCAGCAGGTCGACAGTCCGGTGTCCAGCGATCTGGTGCAAGTGCGGTTTCGCGATGAGCGAAATGGCTGGATCGTCGGTCACGATGCCCTGGTGCTGCACACCACTGATGGCGGTCACAGCTGGCAAGTGCAGCTCGACGGGCGCCGCCTGTTAACACTGCTTAATGCCTACTACGGTCCGCGGTCCGAAAAAGGCGACGAATCCGCGGCCCTGGTAGTCAGGGAAGTGGCAATGGCCGCCGGTACCTCGGCGACCCCGGGCGTATTGGCCGCACCCTTTCTGGATGTGATGTTCGATGAACAAGGCAACGGCTTTGCCGTGGGTGCCTTCGGGCTGTTGTTGCACAGCACTGACAACGGCCAGAACTGGGAGCCGTGGATCGAGCGCAGTGACAATGAGCGGCGCATGCACCTGTATGGCCTGGCTCAGCAAGCGGGCACTTTCTATATCAGCGGCGAACAGGGGCTGTTGATGCGCCTGGATCGTCAGCAACAACGTTTCGTGAAAATCGAAACGCCCTACACCGGCACCTACTTCGGCGTCCGCGCCTACGATCATTTGCTGCTGGCTTACGGGCTGCGCGGCAATCTGTTCGCCAGCCGCGATGACGGGCAGCAATGGCAGGCCGTGGAAACCAACCTCAATAGCAGTCTGGTCAGCATCGTCGAGCAGGGCAACGCCTTGATCGTCGTGAGCCAGGGCGGGCAACTGGTCAGCGTTGATCGCCAGAGTTTGCAAGTCACGCCGCTGGCGGATGCGCGAATGGGTGAGGTTTATGCAGCCAGTGCCACCAACCAGGCTGGGAGCCTGGTTGTCACGCGCTTTAGCGGCGCCAAGGTCATCGATATCGCCCAGGCCAACTGACGCCGTCGGCACGATTCCCCTACGAGAAAGAAAAAATGGTCGAGCAAAAATTCAACAGCGGGATGCCAGTGATTGCCAACCTGGAGGACTTTGACAAGAGCTCCGGAGGCTGGTTTGAACGGGTGATTTTCCGGCATCGCATGTTGGTCGTCATTGCCTGCTTGCTCGCCACCGTGGTGTTGGGCTTCTTTGCTACACGGCTGCAAGTGAATGCCAGTTTCGAGAAAATGATCCCCAGCTCCAGCCCCTACATCAAGAATTACCTGGCCTATAAAGACCAGCTTCCGGGGTTGGGTAACAGCATTCGCGTGGTGGTCGAAAACAAGACCGGTGATATCTACGACGCCGACTACTTGCTGGCGCTGCAGAAGGTCAACGACACCCTGTACCTCATCCCGGGTATCGACCGTTCCTGGATGAAGTCGCTGTGGATGCCCATCGTCCGCTGGAAAGAAGTGACGGAGGAGGGCATCGATGGCGGTGCGGTGATGCCTTCGGATTACGACGGCAGCGACAAGTCGATCAAGGCCCTGCGCCGCAACATCATGCGCGCCGGCATTGTCGGCAACCTGGTGGCCAACGACAGCCAGTCGAGCATGATTGTCGCGCCGCTGCTCGATACCAATCCGCAGACCGGTAAACCACTGGACTACGGGGATTTCTCCAAGCAACTGGAAGCACAGATTCGCTCACTGGAAAGCGACAAGGTCGGCATCCACATCGTCGGCTTCAGCAAGCTGGTCGGCGACCTGATCGACGGCCTGTATTCGGTGATGCTGTTCTTTGGCGCTTCCGTGGTGATCGCCGGGCTGTTCGTCTATTTCTACACCCGTTGCCTGCGCAGCACTTTGTTGCTGGTAAGCGTGGCAGTGGCGGGCGTGGTGTGGCTGCTGGGCTTGATGCAAATCCTCGGCTACGAGCTGGACCCGTACTCGATCCTGGTGCCGTTCCTGATTTTTGCCATCGGCATTTCCCATGGCACGCAGAAGATGAACGGCATCCTTCAGGACATTGGCCGTGGCACCCATAAATACATTGCCGCGCGCTATACCTTCCGCCGTTTGTTCCTCACGGGCCTTACCGCACTGCTGACCAATATCGTTGGTTTTGCCGTGCTGGTGATCATCGATATTCCGGTGATCCGCGACCTGGCACTGACCACCAGCATCGGTGTCGCCGTGCTGATTTTCACCAAGTTGCTGCTGATTCCGGTGGCGCTGTCGTACCTCGGTGTCAGTAAAAAAGCCGCGCGTATCGCCATCGCCAAAGACCAGGCCGGCGCAGAAAACAAAGGTTTCCTAGGGCGTCTGTGGAGCGGCCTCGACCGCTTCACCGAACGGCCGATGGCCACCGCGGTGATCGCCGTGTCGCTGCTGGTGACCCTGGCGGGCAGTGTGGTGATGATGCACCTCAAGGTCGGTGACCTGGACCCCGGTGCACCGGAGCTGCGTGCGGATTCGCGCTACAACCGCGATAACGCCTACATCACCAGCCATTACGGGCTTTCCAGTGACCAGTTCGTGGTCATCATGAAGACCAACGAAGACAGCTGCCGCCTGTACCAGTCGCTGCAAAGCATGGACAAGCTGGCCTGGCGCCTGCGTCAGACACCAGGTGTACAAACCACCCAGTCGCTGGCCGAAACCGTACGGATGATCAGCTCCGGCATGGCCGAAGGCAGCCCGAAATGGCTGAGCATCAGCCGTGACCAGGCGATCACCAACTCGGCGGTGGATGCAGCGATGATTTCCGCCCCGGGGATCACCAACCAGCAGTGCTCGGTGACCCCGATGATTGCTTATCTGGCCGACCACAAGGCCGACACCCTGAGCCGGGTGTTGCAGGTCTCAGAAGAATTCGCCAAGGAAAACAACAGTGTCGTCGGCGCTGAACAGCCGGTGGAATTCCTCCTGGCCGCGGGCAATGCCGGCATCGAGGCCGCCACCAATATCGAAGTCGAGAAGGGCATCATCACCATGTACCTGGCGGTGTATGGCGCCACGGCGTTGCTCTGCCTGCTGACCTTCCGCAGCTGGCGCGCAACCTTGGTGGCGCTGATTCCGCTGCTGATGACCACGATTATCTGCAAGGCACTGATGGTCTGGCTGGGCATCGGCCTCAAGGTGGCCACCTTGCCGGTGATCGCCGTGGGGGTCGGTGTCGGTGTGGACTACGCGCTGTATCTGCTCAGTGTGCAACTGGCGGTGCAGGAGCGTGGTGGCAGCCTGGCGGTGGCTTATCGCCGCTCGCTGGACTTCACCGGCCGTGTGGTTGCACTGGTGGGCCTGACCATGGCCGCCGGGGTGATTACCTGGGCCTGGTCGCCGATCAAGTTCCAGGCCGACATGGGCATTCTGCTGACCTTCATGTTCCTGTGGAACATGCTCGGTGCACTGGTGTTGATCCCGGCCCTGTCGCATTACCTGCTCAATCCCAAGGGCAACTCCAAGGCCGGAGTGACCCTGGACCTCGAAGACGCCCGCGCGCAGCAGGAACCGCGTAAGCCCGCAGCCGGCGCACCGACCCACTCATTGACTGAGCTCGCCTTACCCCGGCGTGCCCGCTGACTAATAGCCGGGCACAGGCCCAGGCTGGCAATTGCAAGGAGAGAAGTATGTTCGAGTTACTGATGAGTGCCGACATGATGGTTCCGGACCCGGACGGCATGACGGAAATGTTGGTCGACAAGCTCGGGATCTACAAGCACGAACGCTGGCGCCAGGCGTTCGACAATCACCCGTACATCGCGCATTTTCTGCGGGTACACAAATCCCTGGCGGTGTCGCCAACACGCATCGAACCGCAGTGGCACCTGGATCGACCGAACCCCGGCGATCCGCTGTTCCATGACTTTCTGGAAAGCCTGAAAGATTTCCAGGGGCATCATCGGCCGATGATCACTCACTCCATCGTGCTGGCCCTGCACGGGGACAAGTTCGACGCACTGGTGGACAAACTGATGCGCCGGCGCTTGCCGTTCCGCATGGCACAGCGCACCCCGGAAATGCCGTTCGACCGCCTGTGGCTCGGTGCGACTCCCGAGCAGCCGTACTACCAGCCATCCGTGGACGGTGGCCTTTGCATTGAAATCATGCCGACCGAGCCATTGCAGATGCCGCCGGAAACCTACCAGTTGCCACCGGTGCAACCACGCGATCTCAAACCCGGCGACATGGTACGCGTGACGGCCCGTGGCTTCCTGGTCCGTGACCTCGACGAAACCCTGCGCAAGGTGTCGACCAACCTCGACTGGGAACCGAGCGGGCCGGTGGAGAACATCCGCAGCGAAGGCTACCGCCGTGCGCGCATGGGGTTCACCGTGCCTAACAGTGCAACCCTCGATGTACTCGAGGCGACCTACTGGAACACCGACGCCGGCCACTACGTCAACAACTGGGGCCCGGGGCCGTACTACATCCGTATCGGCGTCAACGACCTGGCCGCCAAGGCCGAAGATCTGCGCGCACGCGGCACGCGGTTCCAGTGGATCGAATCCTCGGAGGCCGTTGGCGGTCGTCCATTGATCAAGATCGATCCACAAGAACTCAATGGTCAGGTCTTCGAGTTCGAGGAGTGCCCTGCATGAGCACAGCGCAAAATCCGCAACTCCCCGTGCTGATCAACGAGGCTGTGCGCCTGGAGCGCGATGCCATGGTGGGCTGGGTGGTACTGACCCGTCCCCGACAGATCAACGCCATCAACGACGAGATCCGCCAGGGCGTACCGCAGGCACTGGCGTTGTTGCAGCAGGATCCGGACATTCGCGTGATCGTGATTCGCGGGGAAGGCGAACGGGGCTTTTGTGCGGGCGCCGATATCAAGGAACGCCGCGGCCCAGAGTCCAGCTTGCAAGTTCGCCAGCGCATGGAAAACGTACGCTGGATCGAAACCCTGGACGGCATCACCAAACCGGTGATCGCCGCCATTCATGGCTACTGCATGGGTGGCGGGCTGGAATTGGTGCTGGCGTGTGACATCCGTTTCGCCGCTCCCGATGCCGTGTTCGCCCTGCCAGAAACCGGTCTGGGGCTGATCCCCGGTGGCGGCGGCACGCAACGACTCTCCCGAGTGGTGGCACCGGGTCAGGCACTGGACATGTTGCTCACCGGTGACAGGGTGGGCGCCGAGCAGGCGCAGCGCATTGGTCTGGTCAGTCGACTGGCCAGTGACAGTGCCAACCTTGTGCAAGAAGTGCGGGCTTTTGCCCAGCGCATCGCCAGCAAACCACCCACCGCGTCGGCCTTTGTCAAACAGGCTGCGCGGGCGGCACTGGAAATGGATCTCAAGCGTGGCCTGGACCTGGAGCTTGATCTGTTCGCCTTGTTGGCCCCGACCAAGGACGCCCGCGAAGCGGCCCAGGCCTTCAGCGAACGGCGCGAACCGCGTTTTACCGGCGAATAAAGCGCCACTCCCTAAAACAAAAAGGATAAGGGCATGAGTACAGGAAAACTGGCAGGACGAGTGGCCATTATTACCGGCTCCGGTGGCGGCCTGGGCGCCGAATGCGCACGGGTACTGGCATCCCATGGCGCGAGTATTGCCGTAATCGATATCAATTTCGAGGGGGCGACAGCCGTTGCCCAATCGTTGGTCGCCGAGGGCCATCAGGCTTTGGCGATTGCCACCGATGTGTCCTCGGAAGACGACGTGCGGGCAATGGTTGCCCAGGTGAAAGAGCGTTTTGGCCGTATCGACATCTTGCACAACAACGCGGCGATCCTGAATGCCGAGCAACGCCAGCTGGACCGTGATTTCGTCAACCTCGACATGCAGGCCTGGGACCGCGCCATCGCGGTCAACCTGCGTGGCGCCGTGCTGTGCACCAAGCATGTGATTCCGGTCATGCTGGAGAACGGCAAGGGCTCGATCATCTTCGCCACCTCGGGTCTGGGCATGCAGGGCGATATGTCCCTGACCGGCTACGCCACTTCCAAGGCGGGGCTGATGATGCTGCCACGCATGGTGGCCTCGCAGTACGGCAAGCAAGGCATTCGCGGCAATGCCGTGCAGATCGGCCTGGCGCCTTCGGAACACGCCATGCCTGAACCCTTGCTCGACATCCTGCGCGACAACCACTGCACCGCCGAGCTGGGTACACCTCGGCAGATCGCCGATGTGGTGGCGTTCCTGGCCAGTGACGAATCCTCCTTCGTCACGGGTACCACTCTGGTCGCCGACGGTGGTTTCAGCAGCCACACGCCATCCCTGGTTGCGATGCGCGCGTTGTTCGCGCAGATGGGTCGCACCGGCATGTAACCTTTGCCTCGGTGCACCGTCCGGTGCGCTGGGGTTGTACTTCGCCACCACAGCCGCCGCGCGCCGCCGTGGTTGAATTACGTCATGGAAGCAAGTGATGAATCAGAACCACAAAGCGGGAAACACCGACTTCGATGTGATCGTCGTCGGCGGTGGCACCAATGGCCTTTCGGCTGGCTGTTACCTGGGCATGGAAGGCAAGAAAGTGCTGGTGCTCGAAGCGTTGGACAAGGTCGGCGGCATGGCGTCATCGGGCTATCTGATACCCGAAGCGCCGCAGCATCTGGTCCACCCCTGTGCCCTGGACATGATGTCGATGCGTGTGCATTCCCACGTGCCGGCGGAACTCGGGCTGGAGCGCCACGGTTTCAAATCGGTGGAGCTCGCGCCGGGGTATGTGTATTTGCATCCGGATGGTCAGTCGCTGATTTTCTGGCGTGACCGTGAGAAAACCGCTGCCGAGATTCGTCGCTTCAGCAGCAAGGACGCCGCGGCGTTTCTTGAGTTCATGAAGGTCATCGACATGTTCCTCGACATTGCGCTGCCGATGATGCGCGTCGACCCGGCGAAGACCAACCTGGGTGTGAAGCTGAAGATGCTCGGCACCGCGATCAAACACAAAGCCTTGAAGCCCGAACTGATGGCGCTGATGACCGGGTCCGCGCTGCAGGCCGCGCGTGAGCGCTTCGAGCATCCGGTGACCATTTCCGCGATGTGTGCACTGACCGGTCTGGCGGGTGATATCAGCGCCGATGGCGGTGGCATTTATTACGCCTTGCTCGGTTTCCTCCATCGTTTTGGTGTGGGTCGGGTCCTGGGTGGCATGCAGCAGTTGAGCAACGCCATGCAGGCGCGTCTGGAAGAGCTGGGCGGTCAGGTGCTGGTGTCGGCCAGCGTCAGTGAAATCGTGGCCAAGGATGGCCGGATAAAAGGGGTGAAACTGGCTGATGGTCGCCAGTTCATGGCCCGTGCGGTGATTGCCGGCTGTCACCCCAAGCCTGCGCTGGATATGGTCACCCGTGGTGAAATTCCCCAACACCTGCTCACCCGCATCGCCATGGCACCAGCCAACGGCAAGGGCTCGGGACCACTGAAGGTGGATCTTGCCTTGCGCGGGCAGATTTCCGTGCCACGTTTTGCTGCCATTCGCGGCGACGGTGTGGATCTGCGTAAAACCGTAATGTTGATCGGCACCGAAGAGGCGGTGCTGGAAAACTTCGCCGCTTGCGCCCGAGGCGAGGTACCGAAGTTGCCCTACATCACCGTGGCCGCCCCGAGCGCCGCCGACCCTTCACAAGCGCCGGCCGGTCAAGACGTGTTGTACATCTACCCGCCGGTGATGCCGGTTAACCCTAACGAAGGCTGGGACGCATTGCGTGAACGGGTAGCCGACCGAGTGCAAGAACAGCTGTATGACTACATTGAAGGGATCGAAGGGCAGGTGATTGGCCGTCACATCGAGGCCGCCCCGGACTTTACCGCGCGCTTGAACACGGTGAATGGCTGCGTGGTGCATATCGACACCACTTCCATGCGTTCGAGCACCATGCGCCCGGCGTACGGTTTGGGCGGCGATACCTTACCGGTGGCCGGGCTGTATTTTGGCAGCGCCGGCATACATCCGGGCGGTGGGGTCAACGGCATGGCAGGGCGGTTGGCGGCCAAGCGGGTGAGCAAGTACTTGAGTAAAAAAGGCAACTGAGCCGTCGATAGATAAAACCTGTGGGAGCGAGCCTGCTCGCGAAGGCGGAGTGTCAGGCGGCTCGCTCCCACAAAGAGATCGTGTTTATGCAACGCGCTGATAGTCGTTAAACGCTGTCAGCGTTTTTTTTTGCACCCAACGAAATACTCGCCAGGACAAAATCCGCCGAGTACTGGCGCCAGGTGGCCATGCCTTCTGCCGAGTCGGTATCCAAGCCGGCCAGTGCAGACATGGAGTAGCGGTTGGTGAACCAGCCTGTGGTCACCAGCGATGCGCTGGCCAGCAACAGGCGCGGGTTTATGTCCGCACGAAAATCACCACTGGCGGCCCCACGGACCAGGATCGCGTCGAGCTTGGCGATCAGCTTCGGGGCCATTTCAAGAAAATGGTTACGCGGTGTTTCGTGGGTGTCGTGGTAGCGAATGCCTTCCAGCGCCAGGCTGCCGAGGAAGGGGTCAAACCGGTATTGGTCGAAGAAGTGATTGAGCACGGTGCGCATCGCCTGAGGCGGTGGCAGCTCTTCAACCTTGAGGTTGACCAGCTCCGACATGATGTTGTCCGAAGATTCATCCAGTACCGCGACAAACAGCCCCTCCTTGGAGTTGTAGTAGTGGTAGACCAGTTGCTTGGTGACCCCGGCATCCCGGGCAATTTCTTCCACGCGCGCACCGGCGAGGCCTTTTTTGGCGAACTCCACGCGCGCAGCAGCGAGCAGGCGATTCATCGTATTGCGTTTGCCCTGTTCGCCACCTTCTCCTGCCTTCACCGCCACCTCGTACTCCTCCTGTTGAATGGGGTCACACCTTGAAGCATATACCCGGGCGCCATCGTTTGACCCAGAGTCAAACGAAGCGCAGTACCGGTGCAGACACAACCGCATACCATGGATTGGCAGCCGGGCAATCTTGGTGTGCAAGAGCAATAAAAACAAGACAGGAGAACCTGATGAGCAACGAAAGCGCAGCACTGGACCTGGCCACCGCGTATTCCGCCGTATCGGAAATGTATCGCGGCACTGACCTGGATATTCATGCGGTGTGCCGCGAGCAACGGTTGAAGTCACCCATCTATGAAGGCGATTTCATTACTCAATTCGGGGTGCCAACCAATGCCGGTACCCAGCAGGGCACTCGCCCGACCTTCGCCTTGTTCAAATACCAGGACGTGATGACCGTTCTGCGCGATGGTGCGACTTACACCAGCGGCTTTATTGCTGAAGGCCTGGGCGCGTTTTTCGATGGCTTGATCATTCTGGCCATGGACGGTGACGAACACCGCAAGGTGCGCGCCTTGCTGCAACCGGCATTCATGCCAGAGACCGTGAACAAGTGGCGCCCGCAGATCGACCAGGTGATCCGCGAAGAGTACATCCAGCCAATGTTGCCGGCAAAGAAGGCCGACCTGATGAAGTTCGGCCTCGAGCTGCCGATTCGCATCATGTACGCCTTGATGGGCTTCCCCTCGGATGAACCGTCCAAGTACAAGCAATATGCGGCCTGGGCCTTGGCCATTGTCGGCGGCAACCAGATTGATCCGAACAAGATGGTCGAAGCGCGGCGTCAGGCCGGCATCGCCGTCAAGGGTCTTTACGACGCACTGGCCGAGGTCGTGGTGCAACGTCGCGCCGAGGGCAGCCAGGGCGATGACGTGGTCGGTCGTTTGCTGCGCGCGGAGTACGAAGGGCGCACGCTGGACGACCATGAAGTGATCACCTTCACCCGCTCGTTGTTGCCGGCGGCCGGGGAAACCACCACGCGCATGTTCGGCTCGGTGATGACCTTGTTGCTCACAACGCCCGGGTTGCTCGAACGGGTCAAGGCCGACCGCTCGCTGATCGGCAAGCTGATGGACGAAACTACCCGTTTTGAACCGGTGGCCACCTTCAAGGTGCGCGAAACCGCCAAGGAAGTGGAATTTCACGGTGTGAAGATTCCCAAGGGCTCATTCGTCCAGTGCATGGTGGTGTCTGCCAACCGCGACGAAGATGCGTTTGAAAACCCGGATATCTTCGATATCGACCGCAAGCCTAAACCATCCTTTGGTTTTGGTTTTGGCCCGCACATGTGCATCGGTCAGTTCGTTGCCAAGGTCGAGATCAGCTGCGCGGTCAACGCGATTCTCGATCTGTTCCCCAACTTGCGTCTCGACCCGACCCAGCCCGTACCGCAGATCGGCGGTGCACAGCTGCGTGGCGTGTCGACGCTCCCGGTGATCTGGGACTGAACCACGATTCAAATCCGTTTCCAGGCCTTGATAAAAACAACAGAGGGCAGTATGAGAACGTTCAAAACCATTCCAGAACGCGGTGATTTCGGCTTCCAGCAACTGGTCGGGCCGCACAAGGTCACTGGCGCTTCGATGTCTGCCGAGCGCGGCTTCTTCGGCCTGCATTTGAGCAAGAGCTCGCCGTTCGGCTCGGTGCGCGATGAGCAGGGCAACATCTATTCATTCGTGCGGTCGCTGATGGCGCCCAATGGCACGCCGAACCCGACCAAGTTCTACTACCTGAACAACCATGTCGACAACGTCCACCTGCGCATGGACCACGAAAAAATGACCCGCCAGGCGCTGACGCCACTGCCTGTGCATAGCCTGGAAGGTGATACCGCACGCTGGGCCAGCCAACCGGGTGAAGCCGGTAATGGCTGGGAAATCACGGCCAGCAGTGAACGCCTGACCTGGAAAGAAGAAGGCTTGTTTCACCTCGAAGGTCGTCTGCTCGGACCGGGTTTGCAGTGGTACTTGCCGGGTGTGGAGTGGGGCACCTTCTACGTTTCACAGTTGTGGGATATCGCCGGTGTCTGCGAGGGTCGTCCAGTAAAAGGCGCCATGGCGCTGGACCAGTTCTACATGGCTGAAGGCGGCGCCATCCACTTCAAGAAAGACCTGGTGGTGAACAACAACAAGCATGTGATCTGGTGGTCCTTTGTCACCGTTTATAAAGACGGCACGTGGGATACCGGTTCTTTCATGGTCGGTCACGACCACCTGGGTTACGCCATTTTCAACAATGAAAAAGGCGAGGTGCGGGTCACCACCGATATCGAAGGGCACACCGAGCACAAGGACGGTAGCTACTTCTTGAAGTCGGCCAAAATCGTGCTGGAAGGCAAGGAAGAGTGGGAGTTCCTGCCTGACGAGAAGGGCGAAATGATCGACTTCGTTGGCGGTTTCCCGGTCACGGCGCAACAGGAAGGGCGCTGGCGCCGAGTTGGCGATACCCGCGAGCCTTCGCACTGGCTGGGTTGGGGGGAGTCGGATCGGCGTAACGGTTCGGCCCGTAACGTTCCCGGCAAGGACCTGTAAACCTGTGACCCCCCCTGTAGGAGCGAGCCTGCTCGCGATGGACGTGAACGATACCGCGTGATGTCTGACACCCCGTGGTGTTCTCAGGTTTATCGCGAGCAGGCTCGCTCCTACAGGGCATAACAATAAAGAGGAACCGCGATGAAATTCCGCGACAAAGTCGTACTGGTCACCGGTGCCGGTCGAGGCATGGGACGCGCCATTGCCCTAGCCTATGCCCGCGAGGGCGCCAAAGTGGTGGTGTCGGCACGCACCGCTCGATACGGCGAAGAAACAATCGAGCAAATCAAGTCCCTGGGCGGTGAAGCCTGCCTGGTCGGTGGCGACATCGCCGATCGCGAGGCGATCAAGTCAATGGTGCAGGGCGGCGTAGAACATTTTGGCTCCCTGGATATCGTGGTGCATTGCGCCGCTGACACCAGTCACGGGCTGATCGCCGAAATGGCCGATGACACCTTCGATCACATCGTGCGCAGCAATATCCAGTCGTTGTTCTGGCTGGCCAAGGACAGCGCGCCCTACCTGTCCAAAGCGGTAGACAAAGGCCGGCTGATTTTCATCTCCTCTGGTGAAGCCAACCGCAAGTACACACCACGCCTGATTGCCTATGGCTCAAGCAAAGCCTTCATGAACGCCTTTGCCCGCGGCCTGGCGGTGGAGTTCGGCGCCATGAATATTCTGGTCAACGTTGTAGAGCCCGGGCTGATTGGCACTGACCACATGCTGGAAACCCTGGGCGATGAACTGCCGCACAAACTCGCCGCACATTTCCCGGTCGGGCGCCTGGGTGAGTCCGCCGACATTGCCAATGCCGTGATGTTTCTCACCTCCAACGAGGCCTCCTACATCACCGGCACGTCGTTGTTGGTGGATGGCGGCGCCACCATGATCGCACTGCCCAAAGTCGAAGAAATCCTCAAGGGCCATTAATCATGTCGCGCATCCGCGAAGGCGGCCTGCGCCGGGAGTGAGTTGATGACAACCGAGACACGCAACAATACGGTCCATGGTGGCAATGATTTTTCCGAGTTCAAGCGTGGCTGGCGCGTTGTCCTGCTGGGGCTGTTTGGCATTTGCACCAGCATCACCGCCGCGCTGCTGTATGCCTTCGGCACCTTGGTGATTCCACTGGAACAGGCCTTCGGCTGGAGCCGTGGCGACTTGCAGGCTTCAATCACCTTTCTGTTCGCCGGCGTGGCGATCTCCACGCAGTTGGTCGGCCCGCTCTACCGCCGCTACGGCCTGCGACGAGTCGCGATTTTTTCTATCGTGCTGCAGATAGTCGGTTATGTCGCCATTACCCGGATCCAGGGTTCCATTGGCTGGTTGTACCTGGCATTTTTCAGCATGCCGATCGTCTGTGCCGGCACGATTGCGATTACCTGGACCCAGTTGGTCAACCTCTGGTTCGAACGCAACCGTGGCCTGGCGCTGGCGGTGATCCTGTGTGGGACGGGGTTGATGGCGATGATCCTCCCGCCATTGTTGTCGCGGCTGATTGCCGCCTACGGCTGGCAAGCTGGATTCATTGCCCTGGGGGCGATGCCCTTGCTGTTTACGCTGCCGTTGTCGTTGATGTGGTTGCGCATGCCGGCACAACCCCTCAGCACTAATGCGAGCGCGCAGAAGGAGCTCCCGGAGCTGAGCGGAATGTCTTTCAAACAGGCATTGCATTCAGGGATGTACTGGGGTTTTAACGTCGCCTTGATACTGTCGGTGTCGTTGACGGTGGGCATGGTCACCAACATCGTGCCGATGCTGCAAAGCAAGGGTTTGAGTGCCCAGCAAGCCGCGCAGATTTTCAGTACGTTCGGCATTTCCATCATCGGCGGGCGGTTGTTGGTGGGGTACCTGCTGGACCGTTTTTCACCTTCTTTGGTGGCTGCGGTGAGTCTGGCGCTGCCTGCGTTGGGCTGTGCGATCTTTTTATTTGGTGGGGCGCAGAGCACACCGCTGCTGGTACTTGCCACCCTGTGCATCGGCGCCAGCGCCGGTGCTGAATTCGATCTGGCGGCCTTCCTGATGGCACGCTATTTCGGCCTGAAGGACTACGCGCGGATCTTTGGCTTGCACCTGTGCCTGATCACCATCGTTTCCGGGCTGGTGCCCATGCTGTTCGGTCATCTTTACGACGTCTACGGCAGCTATTCAGCGGTGCTGGTGTGCTGTTTCTGCTGCGCGATCATTGGCCCCGGCATTCTGCTGTGGCTGAAGATGGAACCGGCATTCCTGGCACGTCAAGAACCTGTAGCAACGGAAGCACGCCTGAACCCTACCCGAGGATGAACAAGAGATGAGCATGGACAAACACGCAATCGAGCACTTCCTGCACGGTCAGATCGACTGCTGGAACAGAGGCGACAAAGAGGGCTTTTTCGCTCATTACCGCAGCGTCTCGGCCAATGGCTTGAGTATCGAATATGTAGGCAAACCACAGCACGATGCCTGGCAGGTCCTGGAAGGCATGTGGGCGCAACAGCAACCGAAGATTCGCGTCGAGGTGCGACAGTGCATTGTCAATGGCGATGAAGCTGCGTGCCATCACCTGAATGCCTTTCGCGAGCAGGAAGGAGGCATAGAGACGATCGAGCTGTATCGGTTCGAAGACGGGAAGCTGTTTGTTCGTTACTTCATCAATCAGTAATGGGGGACGCACAGCCTTGTCAAAAGGCTGTGCGCACTGGCGACCTATAGGCCATCGGTGGAATAGGAAAGCTGTCGCCACAGTTCGATTTCCGCGAGCATGGTGTTGAGCTTGTTGCTGATTTGCTGATAGGCGTCGGAGCCTGCCAGGTAACGCAACGGCGGATGTTCACTATTGGCCAGGAGCACCAATGCGTCCCCCAGTTTTGCCGGATTGCCGGTTTGCTGGTGGTTATACGCGGCCGAGGCGCCTTTGACCTTGGCGGTGAATGCGGCGTAGTCCTCAAGCGTGCGTGTGCCAAAGACCGCGGAGCTGGGGTCGAGAAAGTCGGTACGGAAAACCCCCGGCTCCACCAGCGTGACCTTGATGCCGAACTGAGCCACTTCCAGGGACAGGGATTCGGAAAAGCCTTCCACGGCAAATTTCGACGAGCAGTACAGCGCCGCTCCACCCATCCCCACCACACCGCCCATCGATGACACGTTGAAGACGTGACCTGCGCGTTGCTGGCGCATGACCGGCAACACGGCGCGGCAGACGTTGAACACACCAAACACGTTGGTTGCGAACTGCTTGTCGGCATCGCTGGCGAAATTGTCTTCAAAGGGCGCTAGTTGGCCATAGCCGGCATTGTTCACCAGCACATCGATTCGGCCAAAACGTGCGACCGCAGTCTCTACGGCAGCCAGTGCCTGGGCTTCGTCGGTCACATCCAGGGCCACTGCCAAAACGCGCCCGGCGTATTCGGCGAAGACCTTTTCCAGCGGTTCGACACGACGGCCAGTGACCACCACGTGGTCGCCGTCGGCCAATGCGGCTTTGGCAATGGCGGCACCCAGGCCGCGGGCCGCACCGGTAACAAACCAGACTTTGTTCATTGCATCGCTCCAGTCGTTGTGCAAAAAAATGCCGCGTCAGCCTGGAGGCGGGCGCGGCTGTGGGCTTTACCGGGCCGAGCGCGCTCAGTCGCGGTTGGCCGCTTCCCAGGCTTTCAGGTCGAAACCGTCGGCGGCGGCTTCGGCTGCCGTCAGTTTGGGCGCCCGGGCAAGGATCTTGCGCGCGGCCATGTGATCGCCCATGCGATTGCAGGACTCCACGGCCACCAGTCGATCATTGCGGAAACACAGCACGGAAAGCTGCTTGTCCTTGGCAGAACCAAGGACCACCGTGCTGTCGTAGCCGTGGGAGAGTCCGGCAATCTGCAGCTTCAGGTCGCCCTGATCGGTCCAGAACCAGGGCAGGGCGCTGTAGGGCGCCGGCTTGCCCATCAACCTTGAGGCCACTGCGCGGGCCTGGTCGATGGCGTTCTGCACCGACTCGAGGCGGGTATGTTGTTCATCGTTTTGCAGGCAAGGGAAACTGGCGACATCGCCCAAGGCGGAGATTCGCGGGTCGGAAGTGAGCAGGTTGGCGTCGACTTTGATGCCGTTCTCGATGGCCAGGTCCGCTTCGGTCGCCAGTTGCGCGTTGGGGATCACTCCGATACCGAACACCACCAGGTCGGCGGGCAGGACGCGCCCGTCAGCGGTTTGCACGGCGCAGACCTTGCCGTTGTCGCCATCGATGCGGCTCAAGCCCTGGCGGAAGTCGAAATGCACACCCCACTGTTCATGTGCCTGGCGGAACAGCTCTGACATCTCCCTCGACACCGCACGCGCCATTGGCCGCTCAGCCAGCTCCAGCACATGAACGTTAGCACCCAGTGCTGCTGCCACTGCTGCGAACTCCAGGCCGATGAAACCCGCGCCAATCACCACCACGTTGCGCGCGGCTTTCGCCAGCGGTGCCAGGGCATCGGCATCGGCTTTGGTCTTGATGCCGAATACTTGCGGCAGCTCACCGCCTGGCACCGGCAACGGGCGGTTGTGCGCCCCGGTGGCCAGGACCAGATGGTCATAACTGATTGCATCACCGCTGGCTAGAACCACGCGACGGTTCACTCGATCAATGGCTGTCGCCTGGTCATGCAACAGCTCAATACGCTGGGTCGCATAAAACTCGGCTGGCCGGAACAGCAGATTGGTCTCCTGGATCTTGCCCAGGAGGTAGGCCTTGGATAAGGGGGGGCGCTGGTATGGCAGGCCTGGCTCATCGCCAATCAGGGTAATGCGCCCGTCATAGCCTTCCTGACGCAAGGAGGCAGCGACCTGAAAACCGGCCTGGCCAGCACCGACGATAACGACTGAGGCGAGGGTCATGGGAGCTCCTTCAAGCACATTCAGAATTGCGACGACGGCAGATGCAGAACCATGCCGTCCATCTCTTGGCTGATGATCAACTGACAGCTCAGGCGGCTGTTGTCACGGCGTTCGAAGGCGTACTCGAGCATGTCGTTTTCCATGCCTTCGGGCGCTTGAACTGTGTTCAGCCAAGCCTCGTCGATATAGGCGTGGCAGGTGGCGCAGCTGCAGGCACCACCGCAATCGGCAGGAATGCCCGGCACCGAGGCGAAGGTGGCGGCTTGCATCACCGATTGCCCGATGTCGCCTTTGACCTGATGGGCGGTGCCGTTGTGTTCGATAAACGTCAATGTGGGCATGTTCTGCTCCGATTCTTGTTGGGGGACTCAGGATTGACTGGGAACTGTTTGTGCGTTGAAACGCGGCACTCGCCCCAGGGTCAGTAACAGCAAAGGGCCGATCAGGCAGCAAGCGGCGCTGTAGACCAGCATCGCGGTATAAGAACCGGTGCGTGCCAGCAGGTAGGCGAAGAGCAGCGGCGCCAGCGCCGAGGCTACGGTGTTCAAGCCCTGATGGACGCCAAACAGACGGCCGTACTCGCGCAAACCGAAGTAGCGGGCAATCAGGAAAGCGGCAATGTCGAATTCTGCCCCGGCGCCAAAACCGACCAGTACGGCCGCCAGCAGCAGGGGGGCGAATTCGTTGGTGGGGCTCAGGTAGATGAAACAACCGATGGCGGGCAGCACCAGGCTGAGTGCGGACACCGCTGGCGGCCATAGCCGATCGAGCAGGTAGCCGATCAACATGCGGCCGAAGATCAGCGAGATCCCAAAGCCACTGAAAATGGTGGCAGCTTGCGCAGCGGACAAACCTCTGGCTTGCAGCATGGGCACGGTGCTGGTGACCATGCCGACAATCGAAGAAATCACCAGGCCGAGTGCCAGGTTGCAGGTCCAGAACTTGAGTGAGCCCATGCCTTCACGAAAGCCCATGCCGGGCAATTGCTCCAGCGCACTGGCGTCATCACGATTGCCCTGGGCAATGGGGAGCTTGAACCACAGCAGAATCAGCGGCAGCAGCACCAACAGGTTGAGCAGTGCGAGAATCACGAAGGCCGCGCGCCAGTCCCATTGTTCAATGCCCCACGCCATCAGGCGGGGAATGGTGGCGGCGGTGACGCCAGTACCGGACAGCCCGATGGCCAGTGCCAGGCCACGATTTTTGTCGAACCACAGGCTGATCAATTGTGTCCAGGTGACCGCCAGGGCGCCCATGCCGACGATGGGCAGCAACGCAAAGGCAATGTACATCGACCAGATCGATTGGGTCAGTTGAGTGGTCGCCAGGTAGCCGAGCGACAACAACAGCAGGGAAATCACCGTGACGCGCTTCATGCCGTAGCGCAGGTTGAACCAACCCACCAACTGCAAGGACACCACGGCGCCACCAAACAGGAAGGTGATACAGGCCTGCAGTTCGCTTTTACTCCAGCCAAAGGCATCGCCCAGCGGCACGACCAGGGTGCCGAAGCCATAGAGCAGGGCGGCATTGATGCTGATGGCGACACCGGCGACAGCCAGAATCAGGATCTTCCAGCTTTGCCGGAATTCATGAAGATCAATGGCCGCTTCGTTTTTGGACGGGTGCATGAAGTTGGCTTCCTTATAGGTTTTGTTGAGCCAAGCACTGCTTTGGATGGTGATGTGGACCACCGCCAGCAGATTCTTTGAACAGAATCTGGTTTTTTATTCAGAATAAAATCAGAAAATTCGCTTTGTCCAGCACAGCTATCTGACTCAAAGACAAACGAATTTCCTGCGTTGAATCCACCTTTCAATCAATCTGAATCCGGTCGTGTTCAACATCCTGCTGTTTTTCATCCATTTGGATACCAGACCAGTGTTTTGCGACAGCGGATGGGTGGCAGCATATCCGCGTTAAAAATTAATTGCACATAAAATAAAATAGTGTTCATAATTTGCTGGAGCTGGACCTGATAATGGAGACAAAAATGAGTTCAGAAAAAGCGCAATTCAAAGCCGTGGCAGACCGTAGCCGCTGCTGTGGTTATGGTCTGTGTGCTGCGATCTGCCCAAGCCTGTACAAACTTGATGCCGATGGCCTGGTGTACATGGACGATGCTCGTGTGCCGCCGGAACTGGAGGAGGAAGCCCGAGAAGGGGCTGCCGCCTGCCCGGCGGAGGCCATTTGGCTTGAGCCCATCACCCAGGAAGACGAAGCCGTTTAATGGCGTGAGCGTCAGTCGTCACGTGATAACCACTGAGTTGAGGATGTGCGGATGGGACGGTTACACAACAAAGTCGCATTGATTACCGGGACCGGCGGTGGCCAGGGCCGCGCTGCGGCGCTGCGTTTTGCTCGCGAAGGGGCGATTGTGGTCGGCTGCGACTTCAATGCCGAAGGCCATGAAGAGACGGCAGCCTTGATGCGAGCCGAGGGGTTCACCCTGTATGGCTCGGCGCCCGTGGACCTGGGCGATCACGAACAGGCCAAGACCTGGATCGATGCCGCCGTCGCTGAGCACGGACGCATCGACGTCCTCTACAACAACGCTTCCGCCGCACGTTTCGGGCTGGTCAGCGAGATGTCGATCGAAGATTGGCAGTTCACCATGCGCAACGAAATCGACTTGCTGTTCTATACCACCAAGTACGCGTGGCAGCACTTGGCCGAGCAGCGCGGAGTGATCATCAACGTTTCTTCCACCGCGGCCTGGGGCGGTTCGAAAGTCGCCGGTATTTCCGCACATTCGGCCGCCAAGGGCGCCGTGGTGTCCTTCACGCGTCAGTTGGCCGTGGAGGGCGCGCCGTTCGGTATTCGTGCGGTCAGCCTGAGCCCGGGGTTTGTCGCCACGCCGGGTACCCGGCCGTTTCTGGACGACCCGAAAATGCGCGCCTTGCTGCTGGACGGTGTATTGATGGACCGTCCCGGCGAACCCGAAGAAGTGGTGGCGATGGCGGTATTCGTCGCCTCGGATGAAGCTTCGTTCATTACAGGTTCCGACTTCGTCATCGACGGCGGGTTACTCGCGGTCTGACACACGCGGCGTCGGGGCAGGTGCCATTGGCACCCTTTCATCTCGAACAATAACAAGGTGAATAACGTGGACATCATCGGTATCGGTTACATGGGCTTCGAAACCCCCAATCTCGAGGCGTGGCGTGAGTACGGCCCGCAGGTGATGGGCTTTGGTATCGGCAAGAATCCCGAGAGTGACCCTGAGTCGCTGTATTTCAAAATCGACGATCGCCGTCACCGCTTCGCGTTTCATCCGGGCAACGTTGACCGAATTGCCTATATCGGCTGGGAAGCGGTGGGGCGCATGGCGTTCGAGGACGGCATCAAGAAGTTGGCCGCGGCCAATGTCGAATACTCCCGTGGCGACGCTCAACTCTGTGAAAAGCGTGGTGTTCGCGAGCTGGTGCGCTTCCGCGACCCGGTGGGGTATCAGCACGAACTCTTTTACGGGCAAAAATGGTTACCACGCTCGTTCCAGCCAGGGCGTCCGCACAGCGGTTTCCTGGCCGACGAACGTGGGGCAGGCCACGTGGTGCTGATCACCCCGGACTACACGCCGGAACTGGAAGACTTCCTGCTCAACGTCATGGGCTTCAGCTGGTATGGCGCCGGCGCGGGCAAAGGGCGCACCGGATTTTTCCGCTCCAAACTCAATCATCACACCAGTCACGACATCGCTTATGGCCACGGCCCGGGACGCATGGGCGTGCAGCATGTCGGGCTATTTGTGCGCAACGTGCGTGATGTCGGTGAAACCTACGACATCGTGCGCCAGCGCGAACTGCCGATGATGATGACCCTCGGTCAGCATGCCCAGGATCCGCACCTGTCGTTCTACCATTTCAACCCGTCCGGCTTTGCCTTCGAGACCATTGCGGAAATCGAGCCATGGCAAGGCGACCCTTACGAGTTGAATCCGGAAAAGCTCAGCCTGTGGGGCCACGAAATGGTCGGTCCGATTCTCGGGGCTAGCGTCAAGACACCGGAAGAGGTGCTCGACGCCGAGTATCTGCCCATCTACCTGTCCAGACGCTGAGATGCGTCTGGCGCGGGTCGAGGTAGCCGGGCAGGCGTTCTGGGCGTTATTGGATGCGCAGTCGGATTGCCTGCGGCGGATCAATGCGCCATTCGCCCAGTGGGCCGGGCTGGGAGCGCAGCTCGCGCCGGATGCCCTTGACCTGACTGGCGAATGGTTGCCCTTGTCGGCTGCGCGCCTGCTTGCGCCGCTGGAGCCGGGCAGTCGGGTTTTTGGTGTGGGCCTCAATTACCTGAGCCACCTCAAGCGTCTGGGCAGTGATGCGCCGGCGCACCCGCTGGCGTACATGAAACCTGAGTCGGCGCTGGTTGGTGCTTATGATGAGATCGATTATTCGCCGCTGACCACCCAGCTCGATTACGAGGTGGAACTGGTCGCTGTCGTGGGCCGGACGTTGCTGGATGAGCCCAATGCCAGTGCCTGTCTGCTGGGGTACACGGTGGGCAATGACATCAGTGCGCGGGATGCCGGCAAGCAGATCGGGCGCCTGGACCTGTTGACCCAGAAGGCCATGGACCGCACCACGCCTGTAGGTCCATGGATTGTGACCGCAGATGAGTTGGGTGTGGCAGGGCAACCCGCACTGGATATGCGCCTGAGCGTCAACTATGAAACGCGGCAGCAGGACAACACCCGGCAGATGATCTTTGCCCTAGATGAGCTGCTCAACTATCTGGATGCGCGGATCAGTCTGCGTCCGGGTGACCTGGTGTTTACCGGTTCCTCCCACGGTGTGGGGCTGGAGAGCGGGCGTTTTCTGCGGCCGGGTGATCGGGTCGAAGCGGAGATCCAGGGCATCGGCCGACTGCGCAACACCATTGCTCATCCACGCCGGCTTAGCCCTGCGCGTTCGGTGGGGCGACTGGGCCAACCGCTGGTTGATTAAGCGCAGATTTCTTCAGATACAAACGCCGAGGATTGATGATGAGCGAGGGGTCGGCGTGGGCGCCGTTCAGCAACAAAGCATTCCGCGGCCTATGGCTGGCAGGCGCAGTGGTCAATATGGCGATCTGGATGCAGACAGTTGCCGCGGCGTGGATCATGACCACATTGACCACGTCTGCGGCGATGGTCTCGCTGGTGCAAACCGCCGTGACCCTGCCGGTGTTTCTGTTTGCCTTCCCGGGCGGCGTGATTGCCGATCGGGTGGACCGCCGCGGTTGGCTCATTATTACGCAGTGCATGATGCTGTTCGCCGCGCTGGTGCTGTGCGGGCTGGCGTACAGCGCTCACCTGGAAACCTGGGGATTATTGGCGTTCACCTTTGTCCTGGGTACCGGCAGTGCGTTGGGAATGTCGGCGTGGATGGTGACCATGGTCGGTGTACTTTCTCGCGATCAGGTACCGGCGGCCGTGTCGTTGAACGGCATTTCCATCAACGCGACCCGCGCTTTGGGGCCGGCGCTGGCCGGTGCGTTGATTGCTTACTGGAACACCACTTCGGTGTTTTTGGTCATCGCGCTGTGCATGTTCGCGGTGCTGCTCTTCCTCTTTCGCCTGGTACCCAACCCGCCAGCCGTGGGCTTGCCTCCGGAAACCCTGACGGGAGGCATGCGCAGCGGCCTGCGTTATATCCGCCATTCGGCGGTATTGTTCAGCGCCATGAAGCAGGTGTTGGTATTCACCAGCAGCGCCAGCGCTTTGTGGGCATTGATGCCATTGGTGGCCAAGCAGGAATTGGGCATGGACGCCGGTGGTTATGGCTTGCTCATGGCATTTCTTGGTGCGGGTGCCGTGCTGGCGGCACTCAACTTGCCGCGTCTGTATCGCGTATTGAGTATGCGGCATTTGCTGGTGTGCGGCGCCATTGCCTTTGCCCTCGCGACCCTCACTGCCGCGCTGTCCCATAATCGCTATGGGGTCTGCGCGATGATGTTGCTTGCAGGGTTTGGGTGGATGGCGGTCAATGCGACCATTTCCACGGTTGTGCAAACGTACGCCGCCAACTGGGTGCGCGCCCGGGTTGCATCGGTCTATGTATTGATCCTCATGGGTTCGATGGCCGCCGGCGGTGCGATCTGGGGTGCGCTGGCCGAGTATCTGGGGCTGAGCCAGAGCCTGCTGCTCTCGACGCTTTTGTTGCTGGTCGGCATTCTGCTGACCCGTAACGGCCGTGTGGAGCTGGGTCAGGAGGCAGATTTTGCCGAGGTGCAATTGACCGACAAACTCCAGCTGGCCAGCCCGGTGTCCCATGCCGATGGACCGGTCTCGGTGGAGATCGTGTACCAGGTGACGGCGCCGGACTGCGATGACTTCCTGGCTGCCGTATACGCAGTAGGCAAGGCGCGCCGGCGCAACGGTGCGCAGAACTGGCGCCTGTACCGCGACATGGCCAACCCGCTGCTCTACAGCGAGCGATTTATTGTCGAATCCTGGCTGGAGTATTTGCGCCAGCAGACACGAGTGACTCAGGCTGACCATGCCCAGGAGCGTCTCATCGAGCGTTTTCGTCGCGAGGACCAGCAAACCCGCCGGCTGATCCATCAGCCTCTGGTCAGACAACCCGACTGAAATGTTCGAATAATTCCCAGACAAAACTTTACGGCGCAATTCATTCTCAGGCTAGAATGGCGACACTATAAAGTGACTGGATTGGGCATGGACTTCACTGACGTCAACGATAACGACAACAACAAATCAACCGGCGCAACACTCGTCAAGCCCGTTTCCAACGCGATACGCATCCTGCGTTACCTCAGCCAGGTGGGCACACCGGAACGTTCGGTGGACATCGCCCGACAACTGAAGATCAATCCCAGCACCTGCTTCAACATCCTGCGCACGCTGGTGCAAGAGGACGTGGTCGACTTCAGTGCCATGTCCAAGCGTTACTCCGTGGGCCTGGGCCTGGCGCGTCTGGTCGAGCAATTGGTCACCCAGGGCCACCGCGTGCAGATGGCCAAACCCCTGCTGCAGAACCTGGCCGCGCGCCAGCGGGTAACCATCACCCTTTGGCGCAAGATGAGCCCCGACCGCATCGTCATTGTCAGCTCCGCTGCCAGCCCGACTGATGTACGCATCGACATGGCCGAAGGTCAGCGCCTGCCGATTCTGATGGGCGCCAGCGGGCGTTTGTTCGCCACTCAGATCGACCTCGACGATCCCGAGGTGCAAAGCAGTTTCGATACCATTCGCTGGGCCCAGCCGCTGTCGCTGGAGGTTTTTCGGGAAGAAGTCCGGGTCGCTGCCGAGCGTGGTTGGGCAGTGGACGACGGGCATTTCTCGGGTGGGATTCTCGCCGTCGCGGCGCCTGTGTACTCACCGACCAACAGCATCGACTTCACCGTTTCCGCGGTGATGTTCCGCGGGCAGCGCGATGAAGAGGGCCTTGCCGAGCTGGGCAAGGCACTGATCGAGTTCTGCAGCGAAGTGGCCGGCGTACTTTACTGAGCCATGCCGTTACTCCCGGACCAGCAGCAGGCTGCCCCCCAGCGGGCCGCCCCCTGCGGCTACCGTGCTGACGCGGTGCTCGCGGGTTTGCCGCCCTTCGGCACGGCCCCACAGTTGCAGGCAGGCTTCATGCACGTAACCCAGGCCATGGGTGCGCCCGCCAGATAGCTGCCCGCCATTGGTATTGATTGGCAGGCTGCCATCGAGCGCGATGCGCGTCCCACCCTCGACGAATGCACCGCTTTCTCCAACGGGGCACAGGCCCAAGGCCTCGAGCCAGATCATGGTCAAAATCGAAAAACCGTCATACAGCTGTGCGGATTCGACGTCCTGCGGGGTGTAGTCAGTGCGTGCCCACATCATCTGGCCGACATCGAAAGCGGCCATTTTGGTCAGGGAAATCTGGTCCCATGACCAGGGCTGGTTCAATGCAGCTCCCATGGCTTCAATGCGGATCGGCTTGTTCGGCTGGTCCTGAGCGATATCGCGGCGCGACAAGACGATGGCGGTCGATGCATCGCAATGCACGTCGCAGTCGAACATGCGCAGCGGTGTCGAAATCATCCGCGAAGCCATGTAATCGTCCATGCTCATCGGTGTGCGAAACACCGCCTTGGGGTTGCGCATGGCGTTCTGGCGACACGTCAGGGCGATTTGCGCCAGCTGCTCCGCACGGGTGCCGTATTCATGGAAGTGACGTTGGGCGTACAGCGCCATCAGATTAGTGGCCGAGAGCACATTGAATGGCGTGAACCACTGCCAGGCGTAGCTGCTGTCACGCCCTTGAGTTTTATTGGTCAAGGCGCTCGCTTGTTTGTTCACCATGCGGGCTGACGCTTCGGTGATGGTGCGAAACACCAGCACGTGTTTACACAGCCCCGCCGCAATCGCCATGGCACCGTTGATCACGCCAGTCAGCGGGCCAGGCCCTTCATAGCCCCCACCGAACCAGTTGACGTTGAGCCCTAGAGCGCTTTTCAGCGCGCTCGGGCCAATCGGCGAAAACGGGTCGCCATTGTTGTTGTCGCCTGGCCAGCAGGCCACGCCGTCGATGTCGCTACGCTGCAGGCCAGCGTCAGCAATGGCCTCAAGGCACGCATCAAGGGTCAGGCGCATCGCCGACTTGTTCGACGGTCGCCCGACTTCCGATTGACCAATGCCGGTGATGGCGACGTCTTTTTCATAACGATGATCGAACATCACTGATCCTTCTCGAACAGAGGCAACCAGACATCCTCGACGTTGAGGAAACTGACCCGTACCGGCATATCGATATGCACATCCGTGACCGGAATGCCCACCACGTTGCTTACCAATTGCAAGCCAGGTTGCTCCACCAGCTCGATGATCGCGACCACATAGGGCACCTCAAGGTCGGGGGCCCAGGCTTGGTAATTGATGGTGTAACTGAGCACTTTACCTTTGCCGGACACCGGCTCTGGCGCCACCTCAAAGCTTGCACAATGCGGGCAAAGCGGGGCAGGTGGATGGAAATACCGACTGCAGGCCGCGCAGCGATGAACGAGCAGTTCGCCCCGTTCGCCGCCTTGCCAGAAGGCGCGGTTGTCGGCGTTGAGTGCAGGAAGTTTTCTAGGCATCAGCGGTCCGCAGGTGAATGTTTGACTTGAAGTCATACGGTATCATTTGTACATATTTTCTAAAAGTGTCATATATTCGTACCGACGAAGGCACGAATCGAACCTTCGCGCCGTAAAACAACAACAAGAGGATTTCGCGATGTCCCAGTCATTACTGGACAAGAGGGTAGTCATTACCGGCGGGTTTGGAGCCCTCGGCAGCGCACTTGGCAAATTCCTGCTGGCGCGTGGCGCCTGGGTTGCATTGCTGGATCGCAGCGAGGCGCCTGCCGCCTTGCTGGACACGGAAAACCTGCTGTGCCTGGGTGGTGTTGACCTGACTTCGACCGAATCGGCCAGTGCGGCGTTCGAGCAGATTGCCACGCAGTGGGGCGGCATTGATGGTTTGGTCAACGTCGCGGGCGGGTTTGCCTGGGAGACCGTCGAAGGGGGTAGCCTGCAGACTTGGGATCGCCTCTATCAGATGAATGTGCGTACCGCAGTGGTCAGTTCCCAATCGGCGCTGGCGCAGCTTCTGGCCTCCAAGGCAGGACGCATCGTCAACGTGGGAGCGCTGGCCTCGGTCAAAGCCGCAACAGGCATGGGCGCTTACGCTGCTTCCAAGGCCGGCGTCGCCCGGTTGACCGAGGCTTTGGCCGAAGAGTTGAAGGATCGTGGCGTGACGGTTAACGCCGTGCTGCCAAGCATCATCGATACTCCTGCCAACCGTGCCGACATACCTGAGGCCGACAGCAGCCGTTGGGTGACCCCGGATGCTTTGGCGGCGGTGGTTGCGTTTCTGTTGTCGGACGATGCTGCGGCAGTAACCGGTGCGCTGTTGCCAGTGAGTGGACGCGTATGAGACTGGTGACCTATACCGATGCCGAGGGCTTTGATCGAGCGGGTGCGTTGCTCAACCAGGACCAACAGGTGCTAGACCTGCAAATCGCCTACCGCTTGCTGGAAAGCCGCGAAACCCCGGCACTGAGCAGTATTCTTTCCCTGGTGGAAGCCGGTGAGCCGGCGCTGGAGTTGGCCCGCTCCCTGGTGGCCAAGGCCCCCTCGGCGGCAGTGCTGGAGCGCGCCAGTGTGAAACTTCGCGCACCGATCCAACCGCCACCGCAGATGCGCGATTGCTCCTGCTTCGAGTTGCACCTGCGCCAGAGTTTCGCGGCGGCCCGGCGCGCCCGGGCGTTGCGTACCGAAGACCCGGAAGCGACCTTGAAGGCGATGAACACTCGCGCCGACGACCGGGTGATCGAGACTTTCAACAAGCAGCCCATCTACTACAAGGGCAACCGTTTCGCGGTGATCGGCATCGATGATGAGTTCCAGTGGCCGAGCTTCAGTCGGGCAATGGATTTCGAACTGGAGTTCGGTTGCTACATCGGCAAGCGCGGCAAGGACATCAGTCGTGAAGCCGCCCGTTCGCATATCGTCGGTTACACCATCTTCAACGACATGAGCGCGCGCGACGCACAGGCCCTGGAAATGCCCGGCATGCTCGGTCCGGCCAAGAGCAAGGATTTCGACACAGCCAACATCATGGGGCCATGCCTGGTGACCGCTGATGAATTAGGTGACCCCTACGACCTGAATATGGTTGCCCGGGTCAACGGGGAGGAGTGGGGCCGCGGCAATACCCGCGACATGCGCTGGAGTTTCGAGGACGTGATCGCCCACGTGTCCCGCTCGGAAACCTTGTACCCCGGTGAGTTTCTCGGCTCCGGCACGGTCGGCAATGGCTGTGGACTGGAGCAATTGCGTTATTTGAAGCCCGGTGACGTGGTCGAGCTGGAGATCGACGGTATTGGCGTGCTGCGCACCCAGGTGGGTACGGCGCCTGGCAAGAACTGACGTTACACGAATGATTGAAGAGTTCACTTACAAGTCGCAAGTGAATTCTATGTACAAAAATAAAGAAAGTGTCTTATATTTCGTTGCGACCACTGTCGTGACGCTCTGATTAGGAGGCAATCATGCTAACAAGAACAAGCCCCGTATTGTCTGATGGAACCAAGGTCTCGGACCTGATCTATCCATCCAGCCGTGAAGTACAAATGCGCGTGTTGTCCGACCGCGAAATTTACGAGCTGGAAATGGAGAAAATCTTCGGCAAGATCTGGGTGCTCCTGGGTCATGAGTCGGAAATCCCCAATTCCGGCGACTTCATGGTCCGTGACATGGGGTCTGATTCGGTCATTGTTGCCCGTGGCAAGCAGGGCGAGGTGTTCGTGACCCTCAATGTGTGCCCGCACCGCGGGATGCGCATCAGCACTGCCGACTGCGGCAACACGCAAATTCACAAGTGTATCTATCACGGCTGGGCCTTCCGCCCCAATGGCGACTTCATCGGCTCGCCGGTCGAGCGTGAATGCATGCACGGCAAAATGCTGCCCAAGGAAGAACTGGGTCTGAAAAAAGCCCGGGTCACGCTGTATGGCGGTCTGGTATTTGCCACCTGGAACATTGAAGGACCGTCGTTTGACGAGTTCCTGGGTGATGCCAAATGGTACTACGACATGCTGTTCTGTCGTTCCGACAAGGGCATGGAAGTGCTCGGCCCACCACAGCGCTTTATCGTCAACGCCAACTGGAAAACCGCGGGTGAACAATCGGCGGCCGATGGCTTCCACACCCTGACCTTGCACCGTTGGCTGGGCGAAGTGGGCAACTATGCCAAGAAGGGCGAGGGCGAAACCGCTGACCTTAGCCCGGAAATGATCGGCGTGGAAATCAGCTCTCCCCACGGCCATGCGCTGCGCTGCATCGACCTGGCGCGCAAGATCAAGCGCCTGACCGGCCTCGACCCGGCCGAGCTGACCGTGCAGCAAAAACTTGAAGCATTGCCGCCTGCCGGCATGACCGCCGACATGGTCGAACAACTGGCACGCAATCTGACTGAAGATCAGTTGAAGGTGCTGACCAGCATGCCGCCGCAAGTCGGCGGGATGTTCCCGAACATTCTTTTCGGCTTCGTCTACATTCCGCAGCCCGATGGCAGCGTAGTCGGCTCGATGACCTTGCACGCCTACGTGCCTCGCGGGCCGGACAAGCTGGAGTTCGTCAACTGGGTGTTTGCCGAGAAAGACGCATCCCCTGAACTGCGCGACAAGATGCTCAAGCAAACCATCCAGTTGTTCGGCACCTCGGGCATGGTCGAGCAGGATGACTCCGATACCTGGCCGCACATGACCCTGGCCGCCAAAGGTGCGATGGGCCGCAAGAGCACGCTGAAATACCAGGCTTGCTTTGAAACCGGAGCACCTGAGGGCTGGCCAGGCCCCGGCATCGTCAATGAAGGGTTTACCAAGGACGATACCCAGTGGCACTGGTGGTTGTACTGGCACGAGCTGATGACTGCACCGAACGAGCAATAAGCGCCTGTTGGCCCCGGTTCGATTGCGGTCCTCGCGGGTCGCAATCGCCGGTAACGGCATTGACAAGTACAAGAATAAAAGTGAGGGAATGACTCATGGCTCAGGTTCAACAACGCGGCGTGGAGGATATCCAGCCGGGTTCCCCAGTCGGTACCAAGCGGGTGCCGGTGGGCTCGCCGATCTACAACGATGTGGTGACCTTTCTCTACGAGGAAGCCACGCTGCTCGACCAGATTCGCCTGCAAGAGTGGGCCGAACGCCTGGACACCGACCTGGTGTACACCGTACCGCTGCGCCAGACTCGCGTGGCGTCCGAGCTCAGAACCACCATCGTGCGCAGTGTTCAGCACTACCACGATGACTACCGTTCGATCATGGGCCGCATTTTGCGCCTGTCCGGTAAAAGCGCCTGGGCGGAAGATCCTCCCTCGCGTACCCGGCGTCTGGTGACCAACGTGTTTGTCGAAGAAACCGACAAGAGCGATGAGTTTGTGGTGACCAGCTACCTGCTACTGACCCGTAGCCGTTTCAACGACCACCATGTCGACATCATCAGTGGCGAGCGACGTGACGTGCTGCGTCTGCACGAGGCGGGGTTCAAGCTTTCCCGGCGTGAAGTCATCCTTGACCAGGCGGTGCTCGGAACACCCAATCTGGCCGTCTTCCTCTAAGTCGTATCGGCGGTCCGGGGCGAACCCGGATCGTCGGGCCTTGCGGGCCTTGACCGCACTGCTCTTGCACCAGGAGCGGCGTGGCTAAGGCCTTTGCCTCAGCCAATCCTGGTCCTCGGCGCACAACTTCAGTTGTTCATGGGTGAAATCCAGGGTCGATCCCTTCATTCGCAGTGCCTGCTCGGCGCGTTCGGGTTGCTGGCTGTAGCAAAGGCCAGTGTTCGCGGCGTGAATCTCCTCATCAAGGTTGAAGGCGCGCCCCATTGAGATCAGCGTGCAGCGACGAAGTAAAAGAGCCGCTTCGGCGACTTCTTCGTTGAGTGTATTGAGTGCCCAGCGAGCCATGCCTTCGCGAAGATTGATGCCGGAATAGGGCATCGGGCCTTCGATCAAGGTGCCATCGACGTCCCAGACCAGATCTTCAACGCCATCGCGTATCAAGGTAGCGCGGGTGCGATTGGCGATGCGTCGGCCGATGTTGATGTCATAACGTCGTTGGTGGGTGCCGCGTGCGGCGGCTGCAATGGCAAGACCCGCCAGGTCGAACAGGTGGGTGCATTGATGGCTGGCGTCGGCCTGCCGGGTGACTGAGTGGGCTATCCGGTCCAGTTTCATGCCTAACAACAGCTGTAATGGGCCGCAAGCCTGTGGGCACATGGAAAAGGGGTAGCGCAGCGCTTCACCGCCGATGGCAGTCACTTCGCCTTCGTGGTGGCGAACCCATACACGGAAGTGGTGAAAGTCGTCTTCCAAAGCCGCGCGGACTTCACCTGTGCCATCGACAGGGTGAGCAATGATGTCTATGCGCCGACGAAATACAGTCATCCTCAATATCCTTGTTCCAATACTGTTTAGCTTGAAGAAATACGCTATATTTAGACACTATAACCAATAATGTTCACAAAAAAACAAAAAACGGAGTGGCTATGGCACTGCTAAATGAACAGGTTGCGCTGATTACCGGTGCAGGCGGCGGAATCGGGCGCGGTATTGCGCTGAACTTTGCCAAAGAGGGTGCTGCCGTAGTGGTCGCCGAACTGGATGTCGCCAGTGGAGAGGCCGTAGTCGCCGAACTGAAAGCGTTAGGTGGCCAGGCTGTATTCATCAAGACAGACGTGTGCAGCAAAACGGATATCGAGGCCGCTGTGCAATTGGCCGTCGATCAATTCGGGGGGCTGGACATCCTTGTCAACAACGCCTTTGCGCCCACCCCCAATGTGCTCCTGGAAGAAAAAACCGATGCCATGCTGGAGCAAACCCTAGGTTCTACAGTGTGGGCTGCATGGTGGGCGATGAAAGCCGCGCTGCCTCATATGAAGGCGCGGGGCGGTGGCAAGATCATCAACTTCTACTCTATCGATATCGAAATCGGTGCCTGGTTGCATGGCGACTACAACACGGCGAAGTCGGCCATTGTCGGGCTGACCCGCAGTGCTGCATCCGAGTGGGGGCGGTTCAACATCCGCACCAACGCCATCGCTCCTACGGCAATGGGTGCCACCTTTCACAAGCTCGCCGCAGAGAACCCCGGCTTTGCCGAGATGTCTGCTTCCATGCGTCCACTGGGCCGTTGTGGCGAGCCTGAAGCCGACATTGGCCCAGTGGTGGTATTCCTTGCGTCCGAGATGTCGCGTTTCATCACGGGCGAAACCATTCACGTCGACGGAGGCCTGCATCTGCCGGGTTATAACTCCCGTCCCAAAGGCATTCCTGTGCGTGAGTATTGAATTCAACAGATCAATGTAGGAACGAGCCTGCTCGCGATGGACGTTAACGATAACGTGTACGTTCTGTAGAGCGCGTTGTCCTTAAGTTCATCGCGAGCAGGCTCACTCCTACAACGGCGACACCAGGCCCAATGGACGAGAAAGCCCGCTTCAAAGCGGGCTTTTCTATGTTAGATGGCCAACTGCAGCCAGCTAGAGACTATTATTTTTTGGAGACCACTATCGATGTGGTTTCCAAGTCCCAAGTGGTCGCGGTTTTTCCTTCATCGCGCAGCAAATATTTCAACACCCGACCCTGGGGGTTCTTCGGCAAGCTGCTGCGAAATTCGATATAGCGGGGCAGGGCATAGTAAGGCACCGATTCGGTGGCCCAATGGAACAGCTGCTCCGGATCCAGGGTCACGCCTTCATGCAGCACCGCTGTGACTTTCACATCGTCCTCGCCTTTATCCGATGGCACTGCATGTACCGCGACCTCGGCCAATGCCGGGTGAACAGCAAAGGCTGCTTCCATTTCAAAGCTGGAAATGTTTTCGCCTCGGCGGCGCAGATAATCCTTCTTGCGATCGACGAAGTAGAAAAAGCCATCGTCATCGAACTTGCCAATGTCACCAGTGTGGAACCACATGTTGCGCATCAGCTTCTGGGTGTCTTCCGGACGGCGCCAGTAGCCCTGGAACATGATGTCCGGACGCAGCGGACGGACCACAATTTCGCCGGCGCTGTTCGGCGCAACTTCCTGATCGAGGTCGTCGACGATGCGTACATCGAAATCCGCAATGCGTTTACCCGAAGAGCCCGGTGCGGCGTACTCGCCAGCAGCCAATGAGGTGATAACGCAGGCTTCGGTGAGGCCATAGCCATTGCCGCCCACCAGCTTGGTACCGAAACGCTCGCGCCAGATCTTTTTGGTTTCTTCGGTGTAAGGGTTGCCTCGAGCGGTATGGATCTGCCCGACACAACGCAGCATCGCTTCGTTATCCGGCGCCTGGGCGAGGAGACCGCCCATGCCACCCAGGATCGAGGCGATGGTAGCGCCGGAGCGTTCCACTTCCTGCCAGAAATTGGAAACGGAGAAGCGCGGGAGAATGGCGGCGCGCGCGCCCACCAGAATGCTGGCGATGATCGATACACACAGCGCATTCATATGGAACAGCGGCAATGGCGTGATGGTCACGTCATCGGCACTGGCTGGACCGGCACGCAATTGCAAGCGTGCCAGGTTGCACATGAAGTTGTAGCTGATCATGCAACCCTTGGAAGGGCCTGTGGTGCCTGAGGTGTAAATCAGGCAGGCAAGGTCTGAAGGTTGCGGTTTATTGACGAGTGGAGTGGCGTCATGGCCGCGCCATTCATCCAGTGGCGCAATGCGAATTCGGCATTCGGGGATCGCATCGACCGTGCCTCGGTGAAGGATGTGCTGGACGTCCTGCAGTTGCTCGGCGAGCGGTGTGATGCGTGGCAGGTAGGCTGCTTCGCAGATCACCACTGCAGTGCCGGTATCGGCGATCTGGTGACGCAGAAACTCGCCCTTGAGCGCGGTGTTGATCGGCACGCTCACGGCGCATAGCTTGTTGATGGCCAGCCAGGTGGTGACAGCGTCGATGTTGTTATCGAGCATGGTCAGCACGGTTTCACCGGCTTTCACGCCCAAGGTAGCGAGTGCGTTGGCCATCTTGGTCGAGAGTGAGTCAACCTGAGCATAAGTGTATAACTCGCCGCTGAAATCCAACAAAATCTTGTCTGGATGCCTTGCTACTGCACGACTTAGCGCTTCGATGACAGTGTCTCGTTCTCCCACTGCCCAGGTTTCTGGATTGCCACTGCTGCCCATGAATATTCTCCTTTTAGGCGCCTAAAGCTGCTGGTTTGCCTGATTTTATTTTGATGAGAGAATTTGATTCTAAATACAAAATATGAAAATGTCTTTAGCAATAAGTTGAACATGAAATCTTATTTATGCACAGATCCTGTGCTAGTGTTGACCTATCTTTACTCTCAATGAGCCCGTCAATCCATGCCCAAAGCCGCATCCCAGAAAGCAGAAGCGCCGACGCCGGCCTCCAAAACGAAAAAAAACTCGCTGCCTGATGCAGGAGCGGCTCCGGTAAAACCGGTGGAGCGACGTACTGCCGCCAATGGCGTGGTAGGTACCAAGGTCAAGCCGAACCGCCGTTCGGAAGAGACCATTGCCAACATTCTTAAAGCCACTGAAGAAGTGGTGCTGATGTCGGGTGCGGATCGCATTTCGATTCTGGATGTGTGCCAGGTGGCGGGTGTTTCGCGCGGTACCTTTTATCGCTATTTCGCCTCCCAGGAAGACTTGCTCGACACCTTTTCCCGGCATAAACGCGAAAGTTTCCACAGTTCGCTGTCTCAGGAGCTAGGCCATATCAGCGACCCGGAAGCACGCCTCAACGCGCTGTTTGCCTATCTCGACAACTACCTTGAGCAGAGTCGAGCACGGCGGTTGCTGGTGGTTGCACCTGACTACGCACTGGGCTTCTTTCGGCGGATTTTCCACGATTCGATCGTGCGCTTTCAGGATGGCCTGGGCATCGTGTTCGACGATTGGGATGAGCGCCTCGGGGTCCGTCTTGACCGTGAGCTGATCTGCGAAATGATCATTCGATACGTGTTGAGTGAAATCCTGGTGCCGGAAGCGGCGGGGCGACGCTTGTTCCCGGTACGGGTGAAAAAACTGCTCGGTGCCTTGATCATGGGTTCCACCTCCCGCACCCGTCGCTAACTGCCGACCCACACCCTTTCGCTATAGGCAAAGCCCCCGTATTTCGGGGGCTTTTCGTTTCCGCCTGATAATTTTCTCTCGCCCGCGTGTCGCGATTTTTCCTTTCTGTGTCCATTTTTTGACTCTGCGAAGTGTTTCTGACATCTGACGAAGGCTCTGGATCGGGCTTTTTCACGCGCCTTGAAAATAAACTGAACAGATTTTTGATTTCTGCTCAATTTAAATTTAAGCTCTGGTCTTAGCAGTGAGCCCCTGGCTCCCCCTTTCGCGGCAGTTTGATCCTGATCACGTGAAGGTACTGCGCCAATAACCAATAAAAAAGTGCCAACTTCGAGGTACCTAGACATGCTTATCGATCTACACGCCCACGCACCCCACCCTGGCTATTACAACCAGCACCCGCACTGGGGGCCGTTCTTCGAGCAACACGCCGACGGCGATATCAAGCTGCGTGTAGGTGATTGGATTCTTGGTCTCGGGTCGCCAGAGCGTAAGGCTGCCGTGCGCTCCGGTAATGGTCCCAAGCTTGAGGAGTATTTTTCACGCTGGGCTGACCCAAAAGTGCGCCTGGCCGGTATGGATGCCGCAGGGCAGAACCTGCAGGTGGTTTCCGTCCCGTCCCATTGCTACATGTATTGGACTGAAGCCGAATTCGCTGTGCCATTCGCCCGCACCGTCAACAACACGCTGGCCGAGTACTGCTCCGCAGCGCCTGATCGCCTGATGTTCTGGGCTCATGCACCGCTCAATGCACCTGAAGCGGCGGCGGCTGAAATACGTCACGCTTGCACAGAGCTGGGCGCCAAGGGCCTGGTCGCTGGCGGTGCCAACTTCGGCGGCCTGGAGTTCGATTCGCCGGAACTTGATGTGGTGTGGAAAACCCTCTGTGACCTGGATCTGCCGATTTTTGTACACGGCTATAACCAGTCCGTTACCTGGGGCAAGAACGCTAACAGCGACCGCTACGAAACCACCGCTATCGTCGGCATGCAATACGACGAAACCCGTTGTTTCTGGAACCTGATTTGCGGCGGTGTGCTGGATCGCTTCCCTGACCTCAAGGTTTACATCACCCACGGCGGCGGTTATGTCCCGTACCAACTCGGTCGCCTGGCCAAGACCAATGAAAACCTCGACGTCAAATACAACAAGAAGCCACTGCTCGAGTACATGAAAAACTTCTACTTCGACGTAGAGCTGCATGAAGTGCCGATGCGCCAGGCTCTGGTCGACATTATCGGTGCGGACCATGTGCTGTACGGCAGCAACTTCGGCGGCAGCGATGCCGTGCGCCACGATCTGACACACGGTCTGCAGTTGTCCGATGCGGACATGCGCAAGATCCGTTATGAAAACGCATGCCGCTTGCTGCATCTGGATCCTGCCAAGTTGGGCAAGGTAGGTGGCTGATGAAACTGGCGCGATGTGAGTATTTTTCTACCGGCGTTTTTTGGGCCGTGGTGGATGTCGCTCAAGATCAAGTGACACCCATTTCCGGTGATTTCAAGGATTGGGCACCGGCGGTAGCCGCCGGGCGCGGTATCAGTTCGGTGCGTTTTGCCGGGCCATCGCTGCCGTTGTCGAAGGTGCGCCTGCTGCCCCCGATTGAACCGATCAATCGGGTGGTAGTGGCGGGTGCCAATTACGCCAAGCACCTGGTGGAATTCGGATTGCAGGCGCCGGTACAGCCGGTGGCTTTTCTCAAGGCCTATGGCGCGCTGATTGGCGCCAATGACCCGATCCGTTTCCCGCCGTTGACTGAAGAGCTCGATCACGAAGTTGAACTGGTGGCCGTCATCGGCACCGAAGAAATCGACTTGGAAAACCCACTGGCTTGCGTGCTCGGCTACACCGTCGGCAATGACGTCAGCGCGCGCGACCTGCAGCGTAGTGGGCCGGCAGGTATAGGCATGGACCTTTTCGCCGCCAAAAGCCAGGACCAGACCACCGGTCTTGGGCCCTGGATCGTGACCAAGGATGAGTTTCCCGAGGGCTCGCCACGATTGCACCTGACCCTGAAAGTGAATGGTGAAGTGCGTCAGGACGGCTCTACCGGCGAAATGACCTGGGATGTTGGCCAGCTGATTCGCTTCGTGCAGCAGCGTTCGAGTTTTGCCAGTGGCGACGTGCTGTTCACTGGCTCGCCGGCGGGAGTGGGGATGGGCACCGGCCTGTTCCTTAAGGAGGGCGATGTGGTCGAAGCCAGCGTCGAAGGCATTGGCACGTTGCGCAATGTGGTCAGTAAAAAGAACCGCGCCTAATCGAGAGCCAAACATGAACGCCAATAAAGAAAAAGTAGTCGTGGTGGGTGCCGGTCTGATGGGCACCGGTATTGCACATGCGTTCGCAAGCGCAGGTTTCAATACGCTGTTGGTCGATACCAATGCCGCCTCATTGACGAACGCCCGGGCAAGCATCGAAAAGATCCTTGCCGATGGTGTGCGTCTGGGCAAGGTCAGCGAAGAACAAGCTCAGCAATCGCTGGCCAATCTGCTGACGTGTAGCGACTTGAGCGAAGCTGCGATGGGGGCCAACTGGCTGGTGGAGACAGTCTCCGAGCAGTTGGCGGTGAAGAAGGCGGTGATTGGCCAGGCGGCGCCGCTGCTGGCGGTGGATGCAATTATTGCCACCAATACGTCGGCCCTCAGCGTGACCGAGATTGCGGCGTCGGTGGATTGTGCCGATCGCGTGATCGGCATGCACTTCTTCAACCCCGTGCACAAAATGAAACTGGTGGAGCTGGTGCGTGGTTTGGCCACCAGCGATGAAGTGGTGGCGCGCACTCGCATCCTGTGCGAGCAGATCAATAAAACCTCGATCGTGGTCAATGAGTCGCCAGGACTGACCACCAGTCGCATGTCTGCGCTGCTGGGTAACGAGGCAATGTGGATGCTGCAGGAAGGCACTGCAACCGCCGAGGACATCGACACGGCGCTGCGCCTGGGCTTCAACCACCCGATGGGTCCATTGGAACTGGGAGACTTGACCGGCTGGGACACGCGGCTGTCGGTACTGCGTTATTTGCACCAGACCTTGGGCGAAAAATTTCGACCTTGCCCGCTGATCATCAAAATGGTCGCCGCCGGACGACTGGGGCGCAAGTCAGGGCACGGGGTTTACCGCTACGAAGAGGGTAAGCAAGTACCGGGCTCAGGGCTCAAGGCGAGTGCGCTATGAAAGACATCGTCATTGTTGATGCGGTACGTACGCCCATCGGCAAGTTCCGCGGCAGCCTTGCCGGCGTACGCGCCGATCACCTCGGGTCGTTGGTGCTAAACCGTTTGCTTGAGCGGGTCGATGTGTCGCCGACGCTGGTCGATGACGTGATCTTCGGCAATGTCACGCAAATTGGCGAACAATCCGCCAATATTGCCCGCACGGCGTTACTCGGCGCTGGCTGGCCGGTCACCGTCGCGGGGCTGACGATCGACCGTAAATGCGGTTCGGGTGAAGTGGCTGTGCATATGGCCGTTGGCGCCATCGCGGCGGGTGCCGCCGATATTGTGGTGGCCGGTGGCGCGGAAAACATGAGTCGCGTGCCCATGGGCAGTAACCGTGAGATCCACGGCGCGGCGTTTGGCTGGATGGCGGCGCAACGTTATGAGCTGACCAGTCAGGGGGAGGCGGCCGAGCGTATGGCTGACAAGTGGGCGCTCAGCCGCGATGCGCTGGACGATTTCGCTTTCGCCAGTCACCAGCGTGCAGCGGCTGCCTGCGATGCCGGTTATTTCGATAATGAAACCATAGCGGTGGTGGTTGAAGAACTCCGCGAAAAAGAGCTGTCGGAACCCGCTGGTGTGTTGCGTCAAGATGAAACCATTCGTCGTGATACGTCGCGGGAAAAACTGTCGACACTTAAAACCAGTTTTCGTCCGGACACCGGGCGCATCACCGCTGGTAACTCGTCGCAGATCTCCGACGGTGCGGCAGCGTTGCTGCTGATGAGTGCCGACACCGCGAAAAAGCTCGGCCTCAAAGCACGAGCGCGTGTTGTGGCCTTCACCACAGTCGGCTCTAACCCGACATTGATGCTCACCGGCCCGATTGCCGCTACTCAAAAGGTACTTGCCAAGGCAGGACTGAGTATCAATGACATTGATCTGTTTGAGGTCAACGAAGCTTTTGCCTCCGTGCCGCTGGCCTGGATGCAGGAGACCGGTGTGCCGCACAGTAAGTTGAACGTCAATGGTGGCGCCATTGCCCTCGGGCACCCATTGGGGGCCAGCGGCGCTCGCTTGATGACCACGATGCTGAATGAGCTCGAGCGCCGTGGCGGGCGTTATGGGTTGCAAGCCATTTGCTGCGCCGGTGGCATGGGCACGGCGACCATCATCGAACGGCTCGATTGAGATGGCTCGCTTGCCGTTGATTCCCCTGAATGCCATGCCGGCCGCGTTGCAAGACGCGGTCGAGCGTGGTCAGACCAGCCGCATGCTCAGCTCTATGACGCCGGTGCAGGTCTGGGCACATCGACCAAAAGTGGCGTTGGCCTGGCTGGGCTTGATGGAGAGCCTGCACAGCGACAGTTTGCTGGATGAGCGCTTGCGCGAACTGGTGCGGCTGAAAATTGCCAGCATCACCACCTGCAAGGCCTGCCAGCTGGCGCGCAAATCCGACCGTGTGACGGATGAGGATATTGCGTGCATGGCGACGGACAGCGAGTACTTCACGCCAGCCGAGCGTGCAGCGCTGCGCTACGCCGAGTTGTTTGCCAGCGATTACCTGAGCATCGATGACGAGCAATTTACTCAACTGGGCGCGTTTTTCTCCACCGCCCAAGTGGTAGAGCTTGGAATGTACTGCGCGCTGATGTTGGCGGGTGGCCGCATGACATTGGTGCAGCAGGCCTACTGAGCAGGTCGCTCATCTAAAATAGTTGATCGAATTATTGAGAAGTGTCTAATACTGTCCTGATCAGGCCTATTATTAGCCGAAAGGTATAGCCTTCTGCAGGCTGACTCAAAAAATAATGACAATAACAACGGAGACGATCATGTCCACACCGGTACAGAGCGACCTGACCAAGGTATTTACCGACGTCGCCAGCAATTATCGCGGCACCAGTGATATCGATCTTCACGCGATCTACAGCGAGATGCGCGCCAATTCGCCTGTGCTCCAGGACAACTTCATGGCCCGTCTGGGCGTGCCATCGATTGCCGGCCTGGATGCCAATCGACCAACCTTTACCCTGTTCAAATACGACGATGTCATGGCCGTCATGCGTGACGCCGGTACTTTTACCAGTGGTTTTATCGCCGAAGGGCTGGGGGCGTTTTTCGATGGCCTGATCCTCACGGCAATGGATGGTGATGCTCACAAGAGCATGCGTAATCTGCTGCAACCGGTATTCATGCCGGAGACGGTCAATCGCTGGAAAGAAACCAGGATCGACCGCGTGATTCGCGAGGAATACATCAAGCCGATGGTGGCGAACAAGGGCGCCGACCTGATGGACTTCGCCCTGTATTTCCCGATCCGGGTGATTTACTCCTTGATCGGCTTTCCTGAGGATCGCCCTGAGCAAATCGAGCAATACGCCGCCTGGGCATTGGCAATCCTGGCCGGTCCGCAAGTCGATCCGGAAAAGGCCGCCGCCGCCCGTGGCGCTGCCATGGACGCCGCACAAGCGCTGTATGACGTAGTGAAAGTGGTGGTGGCGGAGCGTCGGGCTGCGGGCGCATCGGGGGATGACCTGATCAGCCGGCTGATTGGCGTCGAGTACCAAGGCCGTTCCCTGGACGATCATGAGATCACCACCTTCGTGCGCTCACTGCTCCCGGCTGCCAGCGAAACCACGACCCGCACCTTCGGCACCTTGATGGCATTGCTTCTGAAAAATCCGGATGTGCTGGAGCGGGTACGCAATGATCGTAGCCTGGTAAACAAGGCCATCGATGAAGCGGTGCGTTTTGAGCCTGTGGCCACCTTCAAGGTGCGCCAGGCCGCCAAGGATCTGGAGATTCGCGGTGTGCCCATCCCCAAAGGTGCAATGGTGCAATGTATCGTTACCTCCGCCAACCGCGATGAGGACGCGTTCGAAAACGCCGATAAATTTGACATCGATCGCAAACCAAAACCTTCGTTTGGCTTCGGCTTTGGCCCACACATGTGTATCGGTCAATTCGTTGCCAAGACCGAGATCAATTGCGCACTGAATGCGATCCTCGACTTGATGCCCAATATCCGCCTCGACCCAGACAAGCCGGGGCCCCAGATCGTCGGTGCACAGCTGCGCGGTCCGCATTACCTGCATGTGTTGTGGGACTGAACGACGTCCGTACCCCTCTTGTAAATCCTCTGGTTGAACCGCGACAGGTCTTGCGCCTGCCGCGGTTCAACGCATTCTGCCTCAAGGGTTTTCCCGCGTCTCGGAATTAATATGAACACATTCAAAAAATGTGTTTAATTAGTTCGCGATGTGCACTATGATTCAGGCACAACAACAAGCCCGAATGCGAAGGGGAAAACAATGAAAGTTGAAGATCTGATTCTCGTCAGTGTCGATGACCACGCGATCGAGCCGCCGAATGCTTTTGCTCGCCACATGCCTGCGCGCTTCAAGGGGCGTGAACCTCATGTGGTCAAGAAAGGCGATCGTGACGTGTGGGTCTTCGAGGAGCAGGCCACTGGCTACATGGGCCTCAACTCCGTGGTCGGTCGACCTAAAGAGGAATACGGCATGGAGCCGTTGGGCTACGACCAAATGCGCCGTGGTACCTGGAACATCAAGGACCGTGTCGACGACATGAACGCCAACGGTGTGCTCGGTTCATTGTGCTTTCCAACTTTCCCGGGCTTTGCCGGGCAACGCTTCCAGGTCCACGCTGACCGCGATGTGTCGATGGCCGCTATCCAGGCCTACAACGACTGGCATTTGCACGACTGGTGCAACGCAGCGCCTGGCCGCTTCATTCCGCTGATGATCGTGCCGTGGTGGGACATGAAAGCCGCCGCTGCCGAAGTGGCGCGTCTGGCGAAACAGGGCGTGCACGCGCTGTCGCTGTCGGATAACCCGGCGATTCACGGTTACCCGTCGATCCATAGCGATTACTGGGATCCACTGTGGAAGGCCTGCAGCGACAATAAAGTGGTGATCTGCTGTCATATCGGTACCGGTGTGAAAGCCCAACACGCATCGGATATGTCGCCAATCGACGCCTGGATTACCTCCATGCCGATTTCCATCGCCAACTCCGCGGCGGACTGGATCTGGGCACCGATGTGGAAGAAGTTCCCGGACCTGCGCATGGCGCTTTCCGAAGGCGGTATCGGCTGGATTCCTTACCTGCTGGAACGCGCGGACTTCACGCACCGTCATCACAACGCGTGGACCAACTCCAACTTCGGCGGGAAGATGCCGAGCGACATCTTCAACAAGCACTTCATCACCTGCTTTATCGAAGACAACTTCGGCCTGAAGAACCTCGACTACTTGAACGCCGATATGGTCACCTGGGAAAGCGACTACCCGCATTCCGACTGCACCTGGCCAAACTCGCCGGAAACAGCGTGGGAAGGGTTGCAGCACCTGCCAAAAGAGATGATCGACAAGGTCACTCACTTGAACGCGATGCGTGAATTCTCCTTCGATCCGTTCTCCATTCACGGTCGGGAAAACTGCACAGTCGGCGCGCTGCGGGCCCAGGCTACCCACGTCAGCATCGAGCCTGCCTTGGGCCTGGGTGGTGCCGATCATGGTCGCCACGACAACAAGCCGGTTACCTCCGGCGACATCAATGCGATGTTCGCCCAGGCTGACGCGCAAACCGCGTTGTAAGTTGCCGCTGTTCCTGTAGTCGCCGGCCATCGGCGACTGCAGGAGCGGTTGCCGTTCTGTGGTCGCTTCGTTCGAGGCGATTGCGCCTGTGTTCAGCGTTAGAGAGCGCATATGGCCATCAGTCAATTTACCTACAGCAACATTCCCCCCGAGGCTGAAGCGCTTCGTGCACAAGTGCGGGCGTTCATCCACGACACGCTGGCCGATTACCCGCCGACCTTGAGTGCCCAATCCTGGATGGGCTTCAACGCCGAGTTCAGCAAGAAGCTTGGGGCCCGGGGCTGGGTCGGCATGGCCTTGCCCAAGGCTTATGGTGGTGCCGAGGCGGGGCCCTTTGCCCGATATGTGATTATCGAAGAGTTGCTGGCTGCCGGTGCACCGGTATCGGCCCACTGGATCGCCGACCGCCAAAGCGGTCCGCTGATCAATCGCTTCGGTACCGAGCAACAAAAGCAGCATTACCTGCCGGCCATTTGCCGGGGTGAAAGCTACTTCTGCATCGGCATGAGCGAGCCCAACTCCGGCTCGGACCTGGCTTCGATCAAGAGCACTGCTGTCCGTGACAGCGATAGCTGGCTGCTCAATGGCCAGAAGGTCTGGACCACCAACGCCCACCATTCGCAGTACATGATTGCCCTGGTGCGTACTGGTGAAAAACAGGCGGCCCGTCACGAGGGCATGTCGCAATTCATTGTTGACCTGAGCCTGCCCGGCATCACTATCCGGCCTATTCGAGACCTGGCCGGTGGCGAGCATTTCAACGAAGTGTTTTTCGACAATGTGCGGTTGCCGGCTGATGCCTTGATCGGCACTGAAGGCAAAGGCTGGGATCAAGTGACCGCCGAACTGGCCTTCGAGCGTAGCGGTCCAGAACGGTTCCTCAGCTGCATGGCGCTGCTGAAAACCCTGATCGATGCGCTGGGCAAGACCCCCAACGCTTTACAGGCACGAGAAATCGGGCGTCTTTCGGCCAAGCTGCTGACCCTGCGCAACATGTCATTGTCGGTCACGGCACAGCTGGCAGCGGGTGAGCACCCAGCCTGGGCGGCTTCCTGCGTGAAAGACCTCGGCAATGCCTTTGAACAGGAAATCCCCGAGGTTGCCCAGCTGCTGCTGGAAACCGAGCCACGGCAAGACGGCGGCAGCGAACATGCCCGCGTACTCGCCTACCTGACTCAGATGGCGCCCTCGTTCTCACTGCGCGGGGGCACTCGTGAAATTCTGCGCGGCATCATTGCCCGCGGCCTGGGGTTGCGATAATGCGCGAGATATTTGAAACGACGATTGAACGCCTGTTCGCCGATTTGGCGACGCCCGCTTATGTGATGGGGTGTGAAGGCGGGGAATGGCCGGCGGATTTATGGGCCGTGCTGGAGGAATCGGGCTTCACTTTGGCGGGTGTCAGCGAAGCACTGGGCGGAGCCGAAGCCAGTTGGGCTGATATGTATGTGCTGGTGCGTGCCGCCGGACGCTTTTGCGTCCCAGCACCTTTGGGTGAGGCATTGCTGGCCAACTGGCTGCTGAGCAAGTCCGGTCTGGAGGGGCGGGCTGGCGCGCTGAGCATGGCTGCCAATGCCAGTCTGGTGCTCGATGGCGAGCGCGTTAATGGCACCGCCTATTCGGTACCTTGGGGGCGCAATGTCGAAGAGGTCGTCGCGATTGCCAACAGCTCAACGGGTGTTCCGCATGTGGTGTTGCTATCGCGTAGCGCTGCCAGCGAACTCACGCTCAGTCTGAATGTGGCTGGCGAACCGCGTGATGACCTGGGTTTCAGCAGCGCCCAGGTACTGGCGCAAGCGCCGCTGCCCGACGGGTTCGACGCCAATGCCCTGGAGCTCGGCGGCGCGATGCTGCGCGCGGCGCAGACCGCCGGGGCATTGCATGCGCTATTGGACATGACTGCCAACTATGCCGGGGAACGCAAACAATTCGGCAAGACCATCGGCTCGTTCCAGGCCATTCAACAGCAACTGGCGGTATTCGCGGAACAAGCCGCCGCCGCCGGGATCGCCGCCGAGGCGGCCTTCGTGGAATCCCGTTGTGGACTCGCCGCGTTGACCATTGCTGCAGCAAAAATCAGCACAGCAGAAGCGGCCAGTGTTGGCGCCGGCTTTGCCCATTCGGTGCACGGTGCCATTGGCTTTACCGAGGAATATCCCCTGCATTTGCTCACCCGGCGGTTGTGGGCGTGGCGCAGCGAATTCGGTTCGGCCAGCCTTTGGAGCCAACGCCTGGGCGTCCGGGTTTGCCAGGGTGGAAGCGAGGGGTACTGGCCGTTACTGACAGGTCATGGCCAACAATCATTAACCAGACTTGTGAGTGATCCGGTATGAGCCCGTTCCTTCAGATAGAGCGCGATGGCGGTGTCGTCACTGTGCGCATGAACCATCCCGAAACCCGCAACGCCCTGACGACGCCCGAGCAGATTCAGGAGTTTGTCGACCTCTGCGCCCAGCTACGTCGCGACCCGACGGTGCGGGTCATGGTGCTCACCGGTAATGGCAGCGCCTTTTGTGCCGGTGGCAACGTCAAGGACATGCATGAGCGTGGCGGCATCTTCGCTGGCTCGCCTTATGAGCTGCGCAACATCTACCGTGATGGCATTCAACGTATTCCCCTGGCGATCTACGAGTTGGATATCCCGGTGATCGCCGCCGTCAACGGCCCGGCGATTGGTGCGGGCCTGGACTTGGCGTGCATGTGCGACATCCGGCTGGCGGCGCCCAAGGCGATCTTCGCCGAGAGTTTTGTGCGCCTGGGCATTGTTCCAGGTGACGGCGGCGCCTGGCTGTTGCCGCGCATCATCGGCATCCCGAAAGCCAGCCTGATGGCGTTTACCGGTGACGCTATCGATGCCGCAAAAGCGCTGGAATGGGGTCTGGTAGAGCAGGTCTGCACCCATGAAACCCTGCAGTCGGAAGCGCAAGCATTGGCGCGGCGGATCGCCAGCAACCCGGGCCATGCGTTGCGGCTGTGCAAGCGCCTGCTGCGCGAAGGCCAACATATGCGTCTCGACTCGCTACTGGAATTGTCTGCTGCGTATCAGGCGCTCGCCCATCACACCGAAGACCATCAGGAAGCGGTGGCCGCCTTTGTCGACAAACGCGAGCCGCAATACCGGGACCGCTGATTACTCAGCGCCAACAACAAGAATCGATCTGGAGTAAGCAAGATGCGTGGCGTATTTCGAGAAGACCACAACATGTTCCGTGATCAGGCCCGCCGTTTCGTCGATCGCGAAATCGTGCCCTACCTGCATGAGTGGGAAAAGAACGGCATCGTGCCCAAGGAAGTCTGGCTCAAAGCCGGCGAGAACGGCTTGCTGTGCTCCACGGTGCCCGAAGAATACGGCGGCCCGGGAGGCGACTTCGGTCATTCTGCGGTGATGATCGAAGAACTGGCGCGAGCCAATGCCACCGCGGTGGGTTTTACCACTCACTCGGAAATCGTCACCCCTTACATCGTTGCCTATGGCAGCGAAGAGCAGAAGCAGCAATGGCTGCCGCGCATGGTCAGCGGTGAGTTGATTGGCGTGATCGCCATGAGCGAACCAGGCATCGGCAGCGACCTGCGATCCATGCGCACTTCGGCGCGCCGCGACGGTGATGACTACATCGTCAACGGCCAGAAGACCTTCATCACCAACGGCGGCAATGCTGGCCTGGTGGTGACCGCCACCAAGATTGATCCTGCTGCCAAAGAGCTGACCTTGATCTGCGTCGAAGAAAGTCGTGCGGGTTTTGCCAAGGGTCGTCTGCTGGAAAAGATCGGTCTGAAAGGGCAGGACACTGCCGAGCTGTTTTTCGATGAGGTAAGGGTGCCGGTTGGCAATCGATTGGGCGAGGAGGGGATGGGGTTCAAATACCTGACTCACCAATTGGCCTGGGAACGCTTGATCATTGCTATCCGTGCCGCCCAATCGATCGACACGCTGCTGGAAGAAACCATCGGCTACACCCGTGAACGCAAAGTCTTTGGCAAACCGGTTCTCGACTTCCAGAACACCCGCTTCAAGCTTGCGGAAGCCAAGGCCCAAGCCACCATGTTGCGGGTGTTCGTCGACGACTGCCTGGCCAAGGTGATGCGCGGCGAGTTGACGCCCGAAATCGCAGCGATGGCCAAGCTGCTGGGATCGGAAATGCAGGGCAAGCTGCTCGACGAGTTCCTGCAATTGCATGGCGGCTACGGCTTCATGAGCGAATACAAGATCAGCCGCGCCTGGGTCGACGCGCGAGTGGCCCGTATCTATGGCGGCACCTCGGAGATCATGAAAGAAATCATCGGCCGTACCCTTTGAAGCCAACCTGCATGAGGCAGACAAATGAGTAACTCTCTTTATGATATTTCGCTGAAGCAGATCGATGGCAGTGCCAGCCGCCTTGGCGATTATCGGGGCAAAGTCCTGCTGGTGGTCAACGTGGCTTCTAAATGTGGCCTGACCCCGCAATACGAAGGTCTGGAAAAGCTCTACCAGAGCAAGCATTCACAAGGGCTGGAAGTGCTGGGTTTCCCTGCCAACGATTTCAGGGAACAGGAACCCTATAGCGACGCAGAAATCGCTGAGTTCTGCTCAGTGAACTATGACGTTCACTTTCCCCTGTTCTCGAAAATCTCGGTTGTTGGCACCAAGCAGCATCCTCTCTACGCCGAACTGACAGCCGCGCAACCCGAGTCCACAGGCGAAGGTCCAATGCGCGAGCGTCTGCTGGGTTACGGCATCGAGTCCGCCAACACGACGGACGTGCTCTGGAACTTCGAGAAGTTTCTGATCGATCGCCAGGGTGCGGTCGTCGCTCGTTTCGCTCCGGACGTTGCAGCGGATGATCCGCGGTTGCTTGAGGCAATCGAGGCGCAACTGGCTAAAGAGGCGTAACGCGGTGCAGACAGTCGATACGGTTGGCGCGCTGCGTGCGCTCGTGGCCCGAGCCCGGGGTGAGAACAAGAAAGTCGCACTGGTGCCGACCATGGGCAATTTGCATGACGGTCATATAGCCCTGATTCATTGCGCAAAGCAGCGAGCGGACTTCGTCGTCGCCAGCATCTTCGTCAATCCACTCCAGTTCGGGGCCAATGAAGACCTGGCCAACTATCCCCGCACGCCCGACGCTGATCGCGAAAGACTGGTCAATACCGGGTGTGATGTGCTGTTTGCCCCCGCTGTCGAACAGATCTATCCGGATGGAATGCTCAATCAGGCCATCGTCAGTGTGCCGCACGTTTCTGAAGGTCTTTGCGGTGCGGCACGCCCTGGTCACTTTGACGGCATGGCCACTGTCGTCGCCAAGCTGCTGAACATTGCCCAGCCAGACGTGGCGATTTTCGGGGAAAAGGACTATCAGCAGCTGGCAGTCGTGCGCTCGATGGTCAGGGATCTCAACATGGTGACTGACGTTGTCGGTGCACCGACGATCCGGGCCGCGGACGGCTTAGCATTATCCTCGCGCAACGGCTATCTGACCGAGCATGAGCGCTCGGTAGCCCCCGTCCTCTACGCTTGTTTGAAGCAGATGGCGGCGAGTATCCAGCTTGAGAGGCGGGTGGCTGAGCGCCAGTTGATTGAATGCCATCAACGTATCAGCGACGCCGGTTTTCAGCTGGAATACTTTGAAGTCAGGAATGCCCAGGATCTGACACCTGTGAAAAGCACCGATACTCACTTTGTGATTCTGGTGGCGGCGCGCATTGGCAAAACACGGCTCATTGACAATCTGACGGTGGACCTTCGGGCATCGGAAACTTCACCAGAGGCACAACAATGAGTCTTTATCGAGCGTTCGCTGCGTTGTGCCTGTGCTTTTTCTCCCTCGTCGGCTTTGCTCAGCAAGCACCGGTCGACGCTTACAGTGCTGACACCCAACGCGCCAATGCCTTGTTGGTAAAAGCTGTTGCCGAGTACAAAGCCAAGGGCGACTCGGCGTTGGCCGAGTTCAGTCGGCAGGGGGCCTTTATCGATGGTGAACTGTACATCTACGTGGTCGATACCTCCGGTGTGATGCTCGCTAGCGGCGGGCCTTCCGCTTCGCTGGTCGGCAAGCCGGTGTTCAGTGTCCTGGACGACGACCTCAAGGCGGCATTCAAGCAAGCCATTGCACAGCCCGACGACGGCATTGTGCGTAGCGCCGAATACCGCTGGTGGAACTGGCAACACGCCAAGGTCGAGCGCAAACGCGTGTTCTATCAGCGCATCAAGGATCGGTTGATCGTCGTGGGTTACTACATGCCACGGTCCTCCCCCGAACAGGCACAACAACTGCTTGGGCAGATTTCGCGACAAGTTGCCAACGATGCGAAAACCACCTTCGGGCTCATTAATCAGCACGATAAACAGTTCACCGAGGATGATCTGTATGCCTTCGTGGTGGATCTCAAGACCAAGCAGTTTGTCGCTCACGGTTTTTCGACCCGATTGATCGGCACCGACTTCAAGTCATTGCGCTCAGTCGATGGCAAGCCGATTGGCGAGGACATCCTCAAACAGATGAGCGGCCATGAAACAGGTGAGATCGCTTATCTGTGGCGTAACCCGATTACCGGGCAAAACGAATACAAGAGAACTTTTCTGCAGCGGGTAAACGGGTTCGTCGTCGCCGTGGGTTGCTATGCAGTCAAGTGATCAAGACAGGTACGACCGGTACCCACTATCAGGAGCGTGCGCATGACTGATTTGGTATTGCTGCATGGCGGCAACCACGGCTCCTGGTGTTGGGGGCCCTTTATTGAAGCGTTGAACCAGCAGCCTGGGCGCTTCGAGCGAGTGATTACCCTGGATATGCCAGGGTGCGGCACCAAGCGCGGCCGGGATGTTGTGTCCCTGCGGCTCGATGATGTGGTCGAGGAGCTTAATGAGGACCTGCGTGCACTCGGCGTGAACCAGGCCGTCCTGCTTGGGCATTCCATCGCGGGAGCCCTGCTGCCGATGATGGTGCTGGCCGCTCCCCAACTGTATTCGCAGTTGGTGTACCTGGCTTGCGCATTGCCCAGTGAAGGCCAATCAATTCTGCAGCTGCTTGGCACCAGGCTGCATGGCGAAAGTCCGGACCATGTTGGCTGGCCGCTGGATCCTGCGCAAACCACCCCTCAGGCGCTGGCCGTGGCGATGTTCGGTCAGGATTTGAGTGAGCAAACCCTGGGTTGGTTGTTAAGTGAAGCGAGCCAGGACACGACGCCACTCTGTGTGGCGACAGACGCCATCAGCCGCGTGGGATATCCGGGCATCATTGCGGCGAGTTACATCATCACCCTGCGCGACAACATCCTGCCCGTCGACTGGCAGCGGCGGTTTGCGCAACGTGCCGACGCAGAGGTGGTTGTCGAGATCGATACAGCGCATGAGCCGTTCGTATCACACCCGCAGTTGCTTGCGGATGTCGTATGGGGCCTGGAGCGGCATGGGTGATGGGCGACATCGGTGTTTTAAGCCGTAGTAATGGCAAGGCTATCGGCAGCCACTGGTTGATCCTGTCCATTATCTGCTTCAACTTTATCTCGTACGTCTGCAGTGGCTTGCCACTTGCGGTGTTGCCGGGCTATGTCCTCAATGACCTGGGCCTGACCTCGATTTTTGCCGGCGTGGTGATCAGCTCGCAGTACCTGGCGACGCTCCTGGCTCGCCCGTTGGCCGGTGGCGTGGCTGATCGCCTGGGCGCCAAATACGCGGTGGTGTGTGGGCTCAGCGGCTTGATGTTGAGCGGCATCCTGACCGCACTTGCGCTCATCTTGCACACCCAACCCTGGTTGACCCTGACGCTCATACTGATGGGCAGGCTGGTGTTGGGGGCGTCCACGGCCATGATCTCCACGCCTTGTTGCACCTGGGCCATTGGATTATGTGGTGCGCCTCGGGCAGCACAGGTCATGTCGTGGAACGGAATAGCGGCTTATGGTGGTACGGCAGTCGGAGCGCCGCTGGGCGTGCTGCTGCGTAATTCGTTAGGTATTGCCAGTGTCGGACTGTGCACCGTATTGCTTGGCCTGATGTTCCTGCTTTTGGCGCTGGGCAAGCGCCCGGCGCCCTTGATTTCAGGCGCCCGATTGGCATTTTATCGAGTTCTTTTCGCGGTCATGCCCAATGGCCTGGTCCTTGTGTGCAGTTCAGTAGGGTTTGGCGGCCTGACGGCATTCGTCGCACTGTACTTCGACAGCCACGGGTGGGACAACGCCGCCTACTGTTTGAGTGGGTTCGGTGCTGGTTTTATCGTTGCCCGCTTGTCGTCGCCCGGAATACTGCAGCGATACAGGGGCTACAAGGTGGTGGGCGGCTGCCTGCTTGTACAGACCTTGGGAATGCTGCTGATATGGCTCGCGCCATCTCCCGCACTGGCAATTGCTGGCGGTGCGCTGACCGGGATAGGGGTGTCATGGGTCTATCCGGGATTAGGGGTGGAAACACTGTCCAGCACTCCGGCGGCCAACCGTAATTCGGCGCTCAGTGCACTTTCTTTATTCTTTGATATTGCAGTGGGGTTAGCCGGCCCGGTGATGGGCCTGGTTGCTTCTGGTCTTGGCTATGCAGCGATATTTCTCTGTGCTGCGTTGATGTCGATGGGCGGGTTTGTGGCTGTGCTCTACCTGTGTAGAAATAAAAGGTAAGTGCGATTACTCGGACAGGATGAAGCTACTGAAGAGTCGGCCCGAGAGAAGCTGATCGAGTGGACATCGGTGGTTCGTAGGCGTTGCTCTGAACTCGACCGCGCAGAAATAGCCGATGTTTGCATTGGCAATGCTTTTGGCTTGCGCCCCCTGAAGGGAAGGACGGAGTGTGGCCCAACGAGGCTGTACGCGATGTTATGGAGGACTTGGAATCAGAAGAAATATCGAACGGCGCTCATGCCGGACTCTTCGATGCCCGCGGTGCGCACTGGCGGGGTGAACGGGAGGTCAGGAAAGGGAGCTCACAGCCAAGTATCGCAGATGGGCGGAAGCCCTCCACTTTTCCCATCCGTTCGTCTCCTCGTCTCTTCTAACATCCATGGTGGAGACCTACGAATTTGAAGCGGAGCGGCAGGATACGGAGGCAGGTGTTCGGCGACGCCTTCGTCACTGACCCTGCGTAGGCTGTGCGAGGTTAGTCAAATGCGGTACTTGGTGCCACGCTGTTTGTCCGCTTTGGACCTTAGCTGCTTTTTACGAATGGCAGCTAATGGCCGATTACTACCGATTGAGGACGTGCAGCCAATTTCGGTGACCTCCAGCTATAGCACTGTATCCAGCAATTCCCTTCACCGATTTGCCCTCCGAGCTCATATGGAGGAGGGATTCGCTATCCCGATTTAAAATCTAATGACTTCATTTTATTTTCTAATGACCACTGAAGGGTAGGTAGGCAGTAATTTCAATAGCCTGTGTAAACCAAAAGTTTCTAGTGACTACTATGGAAACCTTTAGGTGTATCGAATGCTTTGTGCGCAGTGCCCGGACCGGCATCTGCCAAGGTCGCTCAGATCGCTCAGATCGCTCGGGTCACTAGGTGCATGAGCGGTAGCAGTTGCGTGGCCAAGAGTGTCGCCAAGCTGGGGGGTACGTTTTGGAGGGGGCTGTTCAGCACCGCACCGCGGATACTGCTCTAGAAAAGGTCCGACATCACGACATGAAACATTCCACACACGGCGCCTTGCTGGCTTTTAACGTTGCCGCGAGACAGCTGGTTACAGCTAGCTGATTCCATTCTTAATGAAAAGAATTCCAATCGAAGTGAAAACTCATGTCATGGCGTGTCCCCCGCAGGGTGTATGCCGACGTTTGCCAAGGGCGCTGCACATTTTTATCAAATATTTGTCAGATTAGATCATTGAATGCCAGCTGCGGGCCATTAAGCCATTTAGCAAGGCTAAGTGGAATTCATAGGGCGAAACTTTTTAAGTTTCTTGGCGGAGCGCGACCTGCATCCAAGCGGGAATATCACAGTCCGCGAGCTGCTTGAATTCAGATGGGGCCATTTTGGTTTTGATACTAGCTATTACCATGTCACTCACGCCTTTTTTGCCTAAGTAGAAGAGGGCACAAAGCGCCAATCCGACAATCGTGCCAGCCTGCTGCAGTTTTTCAGGGCCCGCGTGGAGCAAGCGTACATTTCTCGCCCCTATTTTCACCTCGCGGCTGGTACCGCTCGTGTAATAGACAGGTTTGATCTGCATCTGAGTGCTCAACCCGAAAGACCTGACAGCTTCTGCACCATGCACTTGAATAATCTCGTGATTATGTCTAGCAATTATTCGAAGGACTGACTCGGTGCTCGGTTGCACATGCCCAGCAAAACGACTGAACTTTGGCCGCATGTAAATTCCGCGACTCAATCGCGCCAACTCACCCGATGCAGCAAGACGAGATAAGGCTTTGGCCACGGCCGCTCGCGATCCTTCATTAGCAAATCGATTAATGCTGAAGGGTTGCCCTTTGGGAGTGCACTTGATGCGGTTGGCGATTTTGGCGGTAACAGACATACCACACACCAGTTTTGAGAATTGGGAGAGATCTTGCATGTATATCAAACGTGTAGAACTAGCGGCGGAGCTATAGGGTTTTAGACATCACTGCTTTGTCGATCGTGGGGCTCAAGAAGGGTGGAGTAAGCCGATTATTCATTAGTTCTTCTACCTTTCCGGCCAACAGAATCTCATTTGAAGTGGGGTAGTGTCGCAAGAGCCGCCGAGCATTGTTGCGTATAGATTCAGGCAACGCTTGATCTTTGGATAGATCAACCAAAAAGTCTCGGGTCTGAATCATTGATCGCGTACGCTCATGGGGCATCGTCATCATTGACTCCTTAAAATAGGGGAACGAACAACGCCTCCGCCAGCGCATCGCGGAGAAATGTTCGATGTCACTCGCGCTGTCTTTTGACGGCTGGGAATAGAATGCTAACCCTCTTCAGGTTCACGTCGGTGTTCACACCCAAGTGCGAGTAGGTTCGATCAGGAACCTTAAAAAGTGGAACCCGCTCACCCTGTTGATTAATTGCCTCACTTGCCTCAAGGAGTGGCTCCATTTTCCATTGACCGGTTTCATTTACAAAACCTGGTGTTACGTACTGAATGGAGCGCACCCGAAATGACTCGTGCTGGATCTTGAGAATGTCTTTCAACGCATCAAATGAAGACACCATGAACATTTCACCTACGAATTCCTTCCCGTAGCGTACACGTGCTTCGAGGTAAAACCACGGGATCATGACCGTTTGCCGCATGAACGGACGCCCCAGAAAATCGGCACCGAAAAGGCTGGAAATAATTGTCGGCCCTTCATGATCCTTGCTCATCGCTGGTACCTCAGCATCTTGAATGCACAATATATGTTGTAGTCATATATTGCGCAATGTCGCTTTATCGTTCCTTTTGTGAGAAAGCAAAATGGAACTGAAAGAAGCATTTGGGGCGACGCTCCGACAGGCTCGCGTTCGGAAAGGCCTGACGCAGGAGCATTTTTCATTAGTAAGCAGCCGCACCAATGTCAGCTTGCTTGAGCGAGGGGGTACCAGCCCGACACTTGTGAAGCTCGAGGAGTTGTGTAGCGTTTTGGGGGTTCATCCCGTCAGCCTAATTACGGCGTGTTACATGCGAAAGGAAAACATCACGGATCTCAAAGGTTTTCTAGCTCAGGTACGAAAGGACCTGAAAGCCATTGATGCGTGAAATACCGTGAAGGCAGGCCGGATTGCATCGCCAGATTATCGGCGGAATTCGTACTGATAGGGGCGGAGCTCTGTGTAAGCGCTCAATCATCCAACAGACCCGCACCCAATCGAAGGGTTCGTGCAAAGCGCTTATGAAAAAAGAACCACCTTGGCTCATCGGCTTAGGTGGTTTTGCACATTTTTTGTCCTGATTGATATGTTGAGGCCTTCTCATGTCAGGTCATCGTGACATCATGTCAATGCATCGTGACAAATGGGGCAGGCATCAAGCTGCGATCCGGGCCGGCCAATGCCTCCAGGTAATCGATGATCAGCGTCGAATCCATCAACACTTCACCGTCATCCAGTATCAGGGTCGGCGCCTTGACCACCGGGTTGATTTGCCGAAATTGCTCGAAGGTCCTGAACACCGACACCGATTCGTGCTCCAGGGCGATGCCCAGGCGCTTGGCAGAAATGGCGACGCGTCGCACGTAAGGAGAATCCAGCATGCCGATCAGCTTCATTTAACCGCTCCTTGAGATAGCCATTACGCGAGCGACAACCTTAGCTGAGCCCGGTCGACCTGCAAACCGGGGCATGCAGCTCAGCGGTTTGTCTTTTATATAAGCTTCGCAGGATTGAATTTCTTGCTATAAACGCACTCCGATATCCGCCTGGATGCCTGTCTTAGAGCATTTTCGAGGCTTTGTCGGACAAATTCGCTGTCTTTTCAGTTGCTGAGGCCTCAAGTCGGCCTTAGACTGCCGCCCCTCGTAAATTGAGTGCCGGGTGGCGCTTGGTATAAACGGCGCCTTTGCGATGACCTTCGATGGTCCGCCGCAACGCTCCCTAATTCGCCTTAATGCACGTTTTTTTATAGAGATATCAATGACAAAGGACAAGTTGCTGGCCATGCCGGCGGATGACTACATGAATGCCGAGCAACATGCTTTTTTCTCTGAGCTGTTGCAAAACATGAAAGTCGAAACCCATGAGCGCATCGAACAGAACCGCATCGCCATCGAAAGCCTGGACACCCCAGCCGACCCGGCGGACGCCGCTTCCGTTGAAGAAGAGCGCACTTGGCTGGTGAACGCGATCGATCGTGATCAGCGCATGCTGCCTCAGTTGGAACAAGCCCTGGAACGCATCAAGGAAGACAGCTTCGGCTGGTGCGATGACAGCGGCGAGCCTATTGGCCTCAAGCGCCTGCTGATCAGCCCGACCACCAAGTACTGCATCGAAGCTCAAGAACGTCACGAGCAAATCGACAAGCACCAGCGTCAGGCCTGATTCTGTTGGGCAGCCCACTTAACCTGGGCTGCCTGGAAAAGATCGCAGCCGTCGGCAGCCCCCTGTAGGAGCTGTCGCAGGCTGCGATCTTTGCTTTTCGACGCCTGCACAATCCCCCCGAACTTCTATTGATCCACTGCAACGTCCCCGACTAAAGGCTCATGGATAATGGCCTTGTGCTGGCGTTTAATGCGAAGACAACAACTAGAAATTGGCGGGGTGAAAAAGATGACGAGAGACGGATCTCGGGTGGCGGCCGTGCCTGCACCCACGCTTTTGCCGAACAACCGCTGGTTGACGCCGACACTGCAAAGCATCGCCCTGATGCTGCTGTTGTGTGGCATGACCCTTGGCGGCTGGCCGCTCTACCTTGGCCTGCCTCTGGCCGTGTTGATCATCTGGCTGCCGCGCCTGCGCTCACGCGCAATGCCTGAAGCCGCGCCTGTCGATACGTCCGGCACACTCTCGGCGTTAACCCGCGAACTGTCCTACACCACCAGTCATAACGCTTTGTCAGCCGCCGGCGTGGCCTTCTCGGTCAAGCAACTGGCCGACAAGTTGCAGTCGCAACTGGGGGCGGCAGCACAAATCGTTGGCAATGCCGAAGTCATGATCGCTACCGAGCAGGCCACCTCGGCCCTCAGTCACCAGGCCCTCAGTGCCGCGAGTGAAGCGCATCAAAGCGGCGTGGCAGGGCGTACCGAATTGATCGAGTCCATTGCCCGCATGCACCAACTCAGCCAGCGGGCCAATAACAGCCGCGAGCTGATCGAAGCCCTGAGCCTGCGCAGCGATGACATTCAGCGGGTCACATTGGTGATCCAGTCCATTGCCAGCCAGACAAACTTGCTGGCCCTGAACGCGGCCATCGAAGCGGCGCGGGCCGGAGAGCACGGTCGTGGCTTTGCGGTGGTGGCCGATGAGGTGCGCGGGCTTGCCGCGCGCACGGCCACGGCCACCGGAGAGGTCGGCGACATGGTGGCCGATATCCAGCAGCGCACTGCACAAGTGGTCGAGCAGATCCGCCAATTGTCCAGCGACCTCGACACCGGCGTAGGCCAGGTCGAACAGACGGGCCAGCACCTGGACAACATTGCTCGCCTGGCTGCCGGTGTCGAAAGCCAGGTCGGGGCAATCGCTCGCGGTGCCGAAACCAACCGCGAACAACTCGATAGCCTGTTTCACGCCATCGAGCAGATGCGCAGCGACCTTGCGATCAGTGACCAGCAGACCCAGCGCCTGGCCTTGGCAGCGGTGCAGATGGAAGGCCAGGCCGAGACCATCAGCGAGCGCCTCGCCGAAGTCGGCCTGGATGACTATCACCAGCGTATCTATGACCTCGCCCGGGAAGGCGCGAGCCAGATTGCCGCGCGCTTCGAGGCAGATATCGATGCGGGGCACATCAGCCTCGAAGACCTGTTCGACCGCCATTACCAGGCGATTCCCGATACCCACCCGGCCAAATACCGAACGCGCTTTGATCGTTACACCGATCAGGTCCTGCCGGCTATCCAGGAGCCACTGCTGCCACGCCACGAAGGCCTGGTATTCGCCATTGCCTGCACCCAGCAGGGCTACGTGCCGACGCATAACCAGGCGTTCAGCCAGCCACTGACCGGCGATATACAGCACGATACCCTGCATAACCGCAGCAAACGCAAATTCGCCGACCGAACGGGGATCCGCTGTGGCAGTCATCAGCAGGCCGTGCTGTTGCAAACCTACACCCGCGATACCGGAGAGCTCATGCACGACCTGTCAGTGCCGATCATGCTCAAGGGCCGTCATTGGGGTGGTTTGCGCTTGGGCTACAAGCCGGAAAACCCTCGATAATGTTCAAGCAATCTTCAGGCAAGAAACAAGCCTGTGGAGAGGGGGCCCGATGATGGCGGGCGATTGTTACAATTTTGGTAACTAAGCTGTACAAAGTCGATATTGTTTTCGCGCCTGCGCTGTCGTTACCATAACTGTATTAGTTAGGTTGCTAACGGAATTGGAGGCGCAGCATGCACGGTAAAGTTGATGTCGCGGTCATGATCGGTAGCGGAGTACCCGCCAGTTTGCGGGCGATGGGGCAAAGCATCTGCTGGGTGGTGCTGCTCAATGGCGAACGCCGTGGCACAGCCTATTCCAGTCGCAATGAGGCTGAAGAGTGCAAGGCTGCCTGGTTGGCGCAATTGCGCGCCGAAGCGCCAGGCAACCTGCACTGTGCCTGATCTTAGTGAACCTGATGCATGCGCAGGTTCAGGTCGTCGACCACTCGCGCCCAGTCGGCGTCTTCACGCAGTTGTTCTTTGAGGAAGCCTGCCTGTTGGGAGGTCCAGAACTCGGCATCAATGAGCTTTTTGTCTTGGGGCAGGGGGGAGTGGCTGGCAATGAAATCGTCAATGGCTTTTGGGCTGGAATCCAGCCCGAGCTGGTCGAACAAGCCTTTCAGGTCGTGGGTCGGTGATTCCATCTTGATCTCCTTGCAGGTCATCGGTCGTGTCGAGTGATAGAGATGAAGAACGTCTCTGCTGCATCTGAGGGAGCCGTGCTTCATTAAGTTCGCAAACGATGTTCCAACGCAGCAGTGAGCATAGACCGCAATCGCGCGTGTCAGGTTTTCAAGGCGCCTGCATCGACGGCCGCCTTCAGTTCCTTGGCCGACTCCTGCGCGGCGAGGGCGGCGATGTCGGAGGACTTGAACCAGCGATCTTTCTCAACTTGATGATAGGTCACGGTTTTCAGCGGTGGCTTGGCGCGCATCACGATCACGGCCTGGAACTCGCCGTCGATCTCTCTGGCTTCGCCCCTGATGAAAAACTCGCCGATATCAAATTCCGTCACGTTACAGCCTTCCCATGAAATTGTTGTTTAACGCGCCCGCCACGGGAAGGCGCGTTTGATTGGTCGGGGAGTATGGCAGTAGTTGGAGGCCGGCGGCTGAGTAAAGTCGCCGGCTTGACAAAACCTTCCGGGAAAACGGGATGAAAGTGTCACCTATGTGACTCGAGCGCGCGCGCGAGGGCGCAGGCCTGGTTATGATCGCCGCGGAAACCTCTTACGTGCCCCGTGGAAGTTTCTTTGATATGAAAGAAGGCGATACCCGCCAGAACCACGTGAAATCGTGGTGGCGAGGGGCAGTGAGGAGCGGCTTCGGTCGCAAGGAACAAGGCGGGGTGCAGGGAAGGTGGGGTGTTGGAGTAAGATGCCTGGGGATGGGCAAAGTGTGTCAGTGTGCACATGTGAAGTCCTTTTCTTGGGTTTGCCGACGTAATGTACGTCGTTATGGGTAGTCTCGGTGAGCATCGCTGCTCTAGAATCAGCGTCACTGGTGGGTGGACAAGGCTTATCTAAAGCAATTTCTGGCTGGCGATATGTAAGAAAAGTGCTTTTTTATAAGAGTTTTTTCCCTAAAGTTGATAGTCCGTATTTCTCTGGCGGTTCCAAGGGCGTTTTCCTTCAGCCTTTGTCGAACGCCGGGCGAGACGACGTGAGCAGCATCCAGTAATCTGCTCAAGCTTCGAGAGGGATGAGCGCTCTGCGCATCCAGGATCTCAACCCGGGTTATCTGGCTTCACCTCGGCATTGCCGCTTTTTTGGCCGTGCGCTTTTTTCGCGTGCGGCGTCATTTTCAGATGTGGGGATGTTTCCTTGGCAGTAAGTAATCTCGATATGCATGCTTTGTTCGTGCTGGGCGATTTGCGCGCAAAGCTGGTTAAACAGTTTCAGTCACGTTTTGTTTACATTACCGAACAGAGCGCCGAAGGCATTTACATTGCCGAGATCGACACCGAGACAGCGCTCGTGGTGGACGATAAACCGGGGCTCAAACTTAAGGTCGGCGATCATTTCAGCGCGTCGGTGTTGCCCAGCCGCGAAGGCGGCAAACTGGAAATCAAGTTCCGCGACATCAAACTGACAGTCTATGGCCTGGGCGATTACGCCTTCGTGACCACGGCCGACGGCCAAGCCATCCTGTTCAAGGAAGGGCACAACGTGGTGACGGTATTCGCCGCCCACCAGCAGCTGCAGGAAGGCCTGACCAAGACCCTCAAGGCCGTGACCGGCAAGGCCGCCAAGTGGCGCAAGGGCGAACTGGTGACGTTCAAGGCCAGTGAATAGTGGTCCTGCCCCGTGCCGATTTCCACCAACAGCACCAGGCCCGTGCGCAAGCCGAGGCCCAGCGTCTGTTTGAGCAAAAGGCGGTCCTGCAGGGTGCCTGGCTGAACTGGGTGGCCTCGCAAATCTACGCGTTGCAACCTGCGGCGTACGCCAGCATGGTCAGGAGAGAGCTGGCCTGTCTGCAGCAATCCTGTGAAAAGTGATCCTCGTCCCTCGAAAGCAGGAACCTCTACTACAGTCAGTTGACTGAGTATTCAGAGGCTTTGCGGTCTTCTGCCAGGCCATCCTGCTATTGCTGTGAACAGCACGAGGTGCACAAGCATGAAAGGCATTCGCCGGTTGCTGGCCGCTGTCGTGGCCACGTTCGGATTGTTGGCGTCACCCGCTGCGGTGCTGGCTGCCAGCGCGCCGATCCACTTCGCCGACCTCAATTGGGAAAGCGGCAGCCTGATCACCGATGTCCTGCGGATCATCGTCGAAAAAGGGTATGGGCTGCCGACCGACACCTTGCCAGGCACTACCATCACCCTGGAAACCGCACTGGCCAACAATGACATCCAGGTCATTGGCGAGGAGTGGGCGGGGCGCAGCCCGGTCTGGGTCAAGGCAGAGGCGGAAGGCAAGGTCGTGAGCCTGGGCGATACGGTCAAGGGCGCCACGGAAGGCTGGTGGGTGCCTGAGTACGTGGTCAAGGGCGACCCGGCCAAGGGCATCAAGGCGCTGGCGCCGGACTTGCGCAGTGTCACCGACCTTCCCAGGTACAAAGACGTGTTCAAGGACCCTGAAGCGCCGAACAAGGGGCGCTTCCTCAACAGCCCTATCGGTTGGACCTCGGAAGTGGTCAACAAGCAGAAGCTCAAGGCCTATGGGCTCGATGACAGCTATGTGAATTTTCGCAGCGGTTCGGGAGCGGCGCTGGATGCGGAGATCAGCTCGTCGATTCGCCGGGGTAAACCGGTGTTGTTCTATTACTGGTCGCCCACGCCGCTGCTCGGTCGCTTCAAGCTGATCCAGCTGGAGGAGCCGCCCTTCGATGCGCAGGCCTGGAAAACCCTGACCGACGCCGACAACCCCAACCCGCAACCGACCCGATCGCTGCCCTCGAAGCTGTCTATCGGCGTGTCCACGCCGTTCCAGAAGCAGTACCCGCAGATTGCCGCGTTCTTTGCCAAGGTCGATTTTCCCATCGACCCGTTGAACAGGGCGCTGGCCGAGATGAGTGAAAAGCACACGCCACCGCGTCAGGCCGCCGAAGCGTTCATGAAGGCGCATCCGCAGGTCTGGAAGGCCTGGTTGCCCAAGGATATCGCGGACAAGGTGTCAGCCGCCTTGTAGGAGGCGGCCGCAAACGCGTTGGTCGGGTCGTTGGCATGAGCGCGTGCACGGCGAAAAAAGCCGACTAGGATGAGTCTGTTCAAATCCCTTTCAAGGATTTCAGACCATGACCTTCGTGTTGGCTCAATGGCTGGCGACGGTAATTGCGGCAATCGCCCTGGCACACGTGTATTGGGCGTTGGGTGGTAAATGGGCCGTCGTGGCGGTGGTGCCGCAGGTGCCGGTGGAGGGCGAAGCGCGATTGCAGCCGGCCTTCAAGCCCCGTGGCTGGATGACGATGCTGGTGGCGGCGGCGTTGCTGACCATTGCCCTGTTGGTGTGCTTGCGGGTTGGCTGGTGGCTGCCGCAGGTGGATCATCGCGGGTTGCAGTGGGTGATCAGCGCCATTGCGCTATTGCTGTTCGCCCGGGCGATTGGTGATTCGGAGCTGGTGGGGTTTTTCAAGGAAGTGAAGGGGTCGCGGTTTGCCCGGCTGGACACCTGGGTCTACTCGCCGTTGTGTGTGGTGCTGGGGGCTGGGTTGTTGGCGGTGGCCTGGGTCTAAGATGAAAAATCGCAGCCGACGGAGTACATATCCATTCCTGCGGTAACGGCCACCTATGGTTTCGCCCTTACGGCGAGTCCCTTTTTCAAACGCCAAAAAGGAACCAAAAGGCTTTGCCCCACCACTCGGTGCCTCGCTAGGGCTCGGCATGCCCTCTCTCCGGCATTGCTCCGTGGGTCGCCGCGATGGGCCATCCATGGCCCAGCGCGGCTAAACCGGCATCCTTGCCGGTTTACCCACTACGCAGAACCTCCACTCGGCCTCTCGAGGGGGCAAGAAAATCAAAAGCCAGATCAAGATCAAACGCAAAAGCGAGGCGGCCTGACAGCCGACCTGATCGGGACCTGTACGCGTTCTCCTTGTAGGAGCCAGCGGTGCGGCGATCCGACTTGCCGGCGAAGAACGATAACCCGGTACAACAGACACACCGCAGCGCCTGGTTCGCCGGCAAGTCGGATCGCCGCACCGCTGGCTCCTATAGGGGATTGGGGTATTTGCAAAAGTCAGGTCGGCTTTAAGGCCGCCTCGCTTTGGTTTTTGATCTGGGCGCCCCGTTAACCACGATGGCCGAACGCAGGCATTGCGCAGTGGGGAAACCGGCAGGACGCCGGTTTAGCCGCGCTGGGCCATGGATGGCCCATCGCGGCGACCCACGGAGCAGGACCGGAGCGAGGGTATGCCGAGCATTAGCGAGGCACCGAACGTCAGGGGCAAGAGCCCTTGGTTACTTGGGGCTTTTCCAAGTGACTCGCCGTAAGGGCGAAACCATAAGTGGCCGTTACCGCAGGAATGGAATGTACTCCATCAACGCAGACTGCGATCTTTCAATCACCCCCCACTCTCCGTACGCCGACTAGAAACCTCCGCCGGCACATCATCCCCCGCCATGCGCTTGCGAAACAATGCCGCCCGGGCCAGCAACAACGTGGTCACCGGCACAGTGATCGCCAGCAGTATCGGTATCAGCCACGCATGCAAAACCGGCCCGGACTTGAGCGCCGAAAAGAAGATGATCGAGGCCAGGGCCACGCACCATGCTCCCAGGGTCGAGGCCAGGGCCGGTGGGTGCATGCGCTGGAAGTAATCCTTCATCCGCAACAGGCCAGTGGCGCCAATGAGGGCAAACAGGCTGCCGAGCACCAGCAGGATGGCCACGGGTATTTCCACCCACAAGGATAATGGCGCACTCATTCGATCACCTCGCCGCGCAGGAGGAATTTCGCCAGGGCGAACGAACCGACGAAGCCAAACAGCGCGATCAGCAACGCCGCCTCGAAGTAAGTGTCACTGGCATAGCGAATGCCCAGCGTCAGCATCATCAGCATCGCCACGATGTACAGGTAATCCAGGGCCAGGACCCGGTCCTGGGCCGATGGGCCCTTGAACAGGCGGATCAGGGTCAGGATCATCGCCACGCAAAACAGGAACAGGCTTAGCAGGATGGCGTTGGACAACAAGCTGCTCATTCGAAAATCTCCATCAGCGGGCGCTCGTAGGTCGCCTTGAAGTGCTGGATGAACAGCACTTCGTCATCCAGGTCGAAGACATGCAGCAGCAGAATGCTGCGATCCAGCGCCAGTTCCGACCAGACGGTGCCGGGGACCACCGTGCAGATCATCGACAGCGCGGCCAGGCCATTGGCGTCGCGCAGGTCCAGCGGCACCTTGACGAACCCTGAGCGTGGCGGCCGGCGGCGAGCATTGAGCACACCAAAGGCGACCGCCAGGTTGGACGCCAGCACATCGCGACCGACCAGCAGGAACAGACGCAGCATCACCCCGGGCCGCCGAATGCGAATCGGCAGCGGGCGCAGCTTGCGCATCATTAAAGGCGCGCAAAACCCCAGCAGGGCGCCCAGCAACAGGTTGCCGGGGCTGAGCGACAGGTTCAGCAGCAACCACAACAGGCACAGGGCCAGCGACAGCCATGGCGCAGGTAGCAGGCGCTTCATGGTTGCACCTCCAGCAGCGCTGCACTGGCCTGCGGGCCTGGCACTACGCGGGTGCCGAGCACGGCCATCACATACTGCTGCGGGTTGTTCAAGGCGTTGGCGGCCGCTTGGGTGTAGCGCAGCAGCGGTTCGGCCTTGAGCGTGAGCAGGATGCACAAGCCCAACAGCGCAAAAATCGGTACGCATTCCAGGCGCCGCAGCGCAGGCGAGGGGCGTTCTGCCGGTGTCCAGAAACGCTGGACGCCGACACGGGCAAAGGCGATCAACGACGCCATCCCCGAGAGGATCAGCAGCGTCAGCAAGCCCCACGCGGCATTCGATACCGGTGCGTCGCCGGCGTTGCCCAGACCCATCGGGTTGAGCAGGGCGCTGAGCAGGCTGAGCTTGCCGATGAACCCGGAAAGCGGTGGCATGCCGATGATCAGCAGGGCGCAGGCGATGAAGCTCAAGCCGAGGAACGCCATGGTCCAGGGAATCACTTGGCCGACCACGGCTTTCTGGTCGTCGTCGAGGTTGATGCCCTTGACCGGATACAACGATTCCAGCGGCCGAGGCAGCATCTCGTTTTCATCCTCCAGGGGCATTTCGTTGGCCGAGCGCGAGCGTTCGATCAACTCCGCCAGCAGGAACAGCGCGCTCAGCGCCAGGGTCGAGCTGACCACATAGAACAGTGCCGCAGCGATCAGGTTGGGCTGGCCGAAGCCGATCGCCGCCAGCAGGATCCCCGCCGACACCAGGATGCTCAGGCTGGCCATGCGCTCCAAGCGTTGGGCCGCGAGGATCGCCACTGCCGCGCAAACGATGGTGGCCATACCGCCGTAGATCAGCCAGTCGCCACCGAAGTACGCCGAGGCGCCGGCCTGACCGGAAAACAGCAGGGTCCACAGGCGCAGCAAGGTGTAGATGCCGACCTTGGTCATGATCGCAAACATCGCCGCCACCGGCGCGCTGGCCGAGGAGTACGCCGGCACCAGCCAGAAATTCAGCGGCCACATCCCGGCCTTGGCCAGGAACGCCACCGCCAGGATGCCCGCGCCTGCATGCAACAGGCCGCGATCGGCTTCGGGCACCAGCGGGATCTTCAGCGCCAGGTCGGCCATGTTCAGGGTGCCGGTGACGCCGTAGATCAGCGCCGCGCCAATCAGGAACAGGGTCGAGGCCAGCAGGTTGATCGAGATGTAATGCAGCCCCGACGACACCCGCGCCCGGCCCGACCCGTGCAGCATCAAGCCATAGGACGCGGCCAGCAGCACTTCGAAAAACACGAACAGGTTGAACAGGTCCGCCGTCAGGAAGGCGCCATACAGGCCCATCAGCTGGATCTGGAACAGCGCGTGGAAGCTCGAACCGGCGCTGTCCCAGCGCGCCATGGCGAACAGCAGCGCACAGACGCCGATAATGCCGGTCAGCACCAGCATCAGCGCCGACAGGCGATCGACCACCAGCACCAGGCCGAACGGCACCTGCCAGTTGCCCGGCAGATACACGCCAATGGAACCGGCGATGCCGGTGGTTTGCGTCCATTGCAACAGCAGCACTGAAATACCCAGCCCCAGCAGGCTGGAGAACAGGTTGATCTTGGCTTTGAGCGGGCGGTGCTTCTCGCCGAGCATCAGCATGATCGCGGCGGTCAGCAGCGGCAGCAGGATGGGGGCGGCGATCAGGTGCGACATCGGATTCATTCTTTAGGCTCCCGGCCATCCACATGGTCGGTGCCGGTCAGGCCGCGCGAAGCCAGCAAGACCACCAGGAACAGTGCGGTCATGGCGAAGCTGATGACGATGGCGGTGAGTACCAGTGCTTGCGGCAGCGGGTCGGTGTAGTGCAGCAGATCCTGGGGCACGCCGTCCTTGATGATCGGTTCCTTGCCGATGAACAGGCTGCCCATGCTGAAGATGAACAGGTTGACACCGTACGACAGCAGGCACAGGCCCATGACCACCTGGAACGTCCGCGGACGCAGGATCAGCCAGACGCCGGACGCGGCCAGGACGCCGATGGCGATGGCGATGACTTCTTCCATCAGACAGCCTCCTTGATGACGACAAGTTTGGGCTGGGCCGCGGTCTTGTGACCCCGCACCGATTGGTGGGCGAGGGCGGTCAGGATCAACAGCGTCGAACCGACCACCACGGCGTACACGCCGACATCAAAGAACAGCGCACTGGCCAGGTGAATGTCGCCCAGCAGCGGCAGGTCGAAATGCCAGGTATGGGTGGTCAGGAACGGATAGCCGACGACCATCGCGCCCAGGCCGGTGACGGTGGCGAACAGCAGGCCGACGCCCATCCAGCGCAGCGGCCGCAGGCTCATTTGCGCTTCGACCCACTGGGTGCCGGCGACCATGTACTGCAGGATGAACGCCACCGACATCACCAGGCCCGCGACAAAGCCGCCGCCCGGCTGGTTGTGCCCGCGCATGAACAGGTAGAACGAGACCACCAGCGCAATTGGCAGCAGCAGGCGCACCAGCACCGCCGGGACCATCATGAAGCCGAGCGCGGTGTCGCTGGCGTGACGCGGGTTGACCAGGTCGGTGACCACGTCCGGCGCGAGCAGGCGCTGCTGGGCCGGCAACTGCAGGCTTTCCTTCGGCGGACGGAAGCGTCGCAGCAGGGCGAACACGGTAAGCGCCACGGCCGCCAGCACGGTGATTTCGCCGAGGGTGTCGAAGCCGCGGAAGTCCACGAGCATCACGTTGACCACGTTGCTGCCGCCGCCTTCGGGCAGGGCGCGGCTGAGGTAGAACGAAGAAATGTCGTTCGGCGTCTGGCGGGTCAGCATCGCGTAGGCCAGCAACGCCATGCCACCGCCGACTACCGCCGACAGCAGCAAGTCGCGGATGCGGCGGATGCGCGCCCTGCGCAGGCTGCTCGGCAGCGGCGAAACCTCTTCGATTCGCCGTGGCAGCCAGCGCAGGCCCAGCAGGATCAACACCGTGGTCACCACTTCGACCACCAGTTGCGTCAACGCCAGGTCCGGGGCCGAGAACCAGACGAAGGTCACGCAGGTCATCAGGCCGCAGACGCTGACCATGGTCAGGGCGGCCAGACGATGGTACTTGGCCTGGTATGCGGCGCCGAGGGCGCAGGCAATCGCCAGCAGCCAGAGGATGACGAACACGATCGAGCCCGGGATTTTCGGTCGGTCGCCCCAGTGCAGGCTGCTGTGCAACATCGGGATCAACCCGGCCAGGACCGCGGCGAGCACCATCAGGAACAATTGCATCTGCAGGCGCCGGGTATTGATCAGCGGTTCCAGGCGTCGGGCCAGGCGCATCATCAGCACCAGGCTGCGTTCGAACAGGCGCTTGCCATTGAAGCGGCCAATCAGCGGCGGGTAATGGAAGCGACCGAGCTTGAGCTGCTTGCGCAATAGCAGGTACAGCGCGATGCCGCCGGACATGGCGATCAGGCTCATGATCATCGGCGCGTTCAAGCCGTGCCAGATCGCCAGGCTGTACTCGGGCAAGGTGCCGCCCACGACCGGTTGCGCGGCAGCGGCGAGCAACGGGCCGACCACTTGCGCCGGGAAGATCCCCACCACCAGGCAGGTGAACACCAGCAGCTCGACCGGCGCGCGCATCCAGCGCGGCGGCTCGTGCGGGGTGTGGGGCAGGTCGGTAGCGGTCGGGCCGAAGAACACGTCAACGGTGAAACGCAGGGAATAGGCGACGCTGAAGGTCCCGGCGATGGTCGCGACGATCGGCAGGGTGGCTTCGATCCAGGCCGTGGCGTTGATGAACACGGTCTCGGCGAAGAACATCTCCTTGGACAGGAAGCCGTTGAGCAGCGGCACGCCGGCCATGGAGGCGCTGGCGACCATGGCCAGGGTCGCGGTGAACGGAATCAGCTTGAACAGGCCGTTGAGCCGGCGGATGTCGCGGGTGCCGCTTTCGTGGTCAATGATGCCGGCCGCCATGAACAGCGAGGCCTTGAACGTGGCGTGGTTGAGGATGTGGAACACCGCGGCTACGGCGGCCAGCGGGCTGTTCAGGCCCAGCAGCAGGGTGATCAGGCCCAGGTGGCTGATGGTCGAGTACGCCAGCAGGCCCTTGAGGTCGTTCTGGAACATCGCGCAATACGCGCCGAGCAGCAGGGTGGCGGCGCCGGCACCACTGACGATGTAGAACCATTCTTCACTGCCCGAGAGCGATGGCCACAGGCGAGCCAGCAGGAACACCCCGGCCTTGACCATCGTTGCCGAGTGCAGATAGGCCGAAACCGGTGTCGGCGCGGCCATGGCGTGGGGCAGCCAGAAGTGGAAGGGGAATTGCGCGCTTTTGCTTAGCGCGCCGATCAGGATCAGGGGCAGCAGGATAGGGTAGAGGGCATGAGCACGAATCAGCTCGCCGGCGGCCAGGACCTTGTCCAGGTCATAGCTGCCGACCACATGGCCAAGCAGCATGACCCCCGCCAACAGGCACAAGCCGCCCGCACCGGTGACCATCAGCGCCATATAAGCACCGCGTCGCGCGTCGGCGCGGTGGTGCCAATAGCCGATCAACAGGAACGAGAAGAGGCTGGTCAGCTCCCAGAAAAACACGATCTGGATGAGGTTGCCGGAGATCACCAGCCCGAGCATGGCACCCATGAACGCCAGGAAAAACGCGAAGAAACGCGGTACCGGATCGTCCGGCGACATGTAGTAGCGGGCGTACAGCGACACCAGCGTGCCGATGCCCAGCACCAGCATCGAGAACAGCCAGGCGAAACCGTCCATGCGCAGGACAAGGTTCAGGCCAAGGCTGGGCAGCCAAAGGAATTCTTCGCGGATCACGCCGCCATGGGCGATTTGCGGGTACAGCAGGGCGACCTGGACGGTGCCGATCAAAGCGACCAGGCCAGCCAATAACGATTCGGTATTACGCGCGTTGTGAGGCAGCACCGCTGCCAGACAGCTGCCTATGAAAGGCAGAAGCAGTAGAACTATCAGGGACATAGGCTTCTAATCTGCGGAAGTTTGTAAAGCATCATACGTGCCAGCTCCCGGATCGCCAAACGCCAAGCTGTCGCAGAATCCTACAAGGTAGACGGAAAAGTCTTGCTTCACATTGTTTCGAAGGCCTGCGTTCAGCAGGTCCGGCCTCTTCGCGAGCAGGCTCGCTCCCACAGGAGAATGCATTTCAACTGTGGGAGCGAGCCTGCTCGCGAAAGCTATCTTCCAGACGTTGCAGATTCTGCGGTTAACCCTGGGTTTCCCGCTCCAACGCTTCCTCAGCCACAGCGGCCTTACCCTTGGTTTTCAACTCACTGACAATCACCGCCGCCACGATCAACCCCGCCCCCAGCAACGCAATCGCCGGCAGCCGTTCCCCGGCGATCCGCCCGACAATCCCGGCCCACACCGGCTCACCGGCATAGATCAAGGTCGCGCGGGTCGGCGAAACACTCTTCTGCGCCCAGTTCATCGCCACCTGGATCGCCGCACTCGCCGCGCCCAGCCCAAGGGCACTGCACAACAGCAACCAGGAGAAATCAGGAATGTGTTCCTGGGTCGGCACCACCATCAGGAACGACAGCAGCGACGTGACCGCCAATTGCACCACGGTCACCCGTTTCACATCGACCTGGCCGGCAAAGTTGCTGATCAGGATGATCTCCGCCGCAATGGCAATGGCGCTGATCAAGGTAGCGATTTCACCGGGGCTGAAGTTCAATGCCGCACCGGAAGGGCCCGACAGCAGCATCAACCCGGTAAATGCCAGCATGATGCCAATACTTGGCATCAGCCCCGGACGACGCCCCAGTACCAGCCATTGCAGCAACGGCACGAAGGGCACGTACAGCGCGGTAATGAACGCCGACTGGCTGCTGGGAATGCTTTGCAGCCCGACCGTCTGCAGGCCGTAGCCGAGCATGATCGCCACGCCGATGAAGGCGCCGGCCTTCAATTCAAACAAGGTCAGGTCCCGCAGGCTGCGCCAGGAGAACAGCGCGACGATGATCGCGGCGGCGGCAAAGCGCAGGCCGACGAAAAACATCGGGCCACTGACGGTCATCGCATGCTGGACCAGCAGAAAGGTCCCGCCCCAGACCATGGTGATCAACACCAGCACGCACTCGGCCTTGCTGAGTCGCAGGAAACGGGAGGGAGCCTGGGAGGAGTTCACCGACGTCATGATCTTGCACACTGTTTGAGGGGGACGCACAATGCGCCCGAAGTTGGGCAGTATACTGCGCAACACCATCAAGTGAGCAATATAGTGCACAAAGATTCCTCGCCCCGGGCTTCGGTCCTGCAACACGTCAGCCAGAACATTCGGCGGTTGCGCCATGCCGCCGATATGAGCCAGACCGCGTTGGCGGAAAAATCCGGTGTCAGTCGCCGGATGCTGGTGGCGATCGAGGCCGGCGAAAAGAACGTTAGCCTGACCACCCTCGACCGTGTGGCCGAAGCGCTGGACGTGGCGTTCAGCGACCTGATCCAGGCCCCCGATGTGCGCGACCATAGCCGCATCAACGAACTCGCCTGGGCCGGAACGATCCCCGGTAGCAAGGCGGTGCTGCTGGCCAAGGCCAATGCCACCCGTGAAGTCGAACTCTGGGAATGGCGCCTGGAGCCGGGCGAGCATTATCCGTCGGAGCCTGACGCCGAAGGCTGGAGCGAACAGTTCTACGTGTTCGAAGGCTGCCTGACGGTGATGGTCGGCGAGGTGCCGCACAAGATCGCCGCCGGCGAGTTCTTCATGTTCGCCAGCAACCAGCCGCATTCCTATCGCAACGAGGGAGAAGTCGCGGTGCGCTTTGTGCGCAATGTGGTGATCTGAACTGTTGGCCGGTCAACACTGGATAAACATTTTGCTGTTCTGAAGCTAAAAGCTTTTCTCTAATAATTCGTTAAGATTTTGATAAATAACGAATTTAAATTCAGGCACGACTCCTGCAATAGCTCTGGTGCATTCACCCAGAACCCGGAGTCGGCCCATGACAGCCTCAGCCCAATCCCCCCGCTCGGCCAGTGTGAGCCCTGCCCATGTGATCCGCTCGGATGCGGAAGCGATTGCCATCGCCCACAAGCTCGCGGCGCGATTCGCCGTCGAAGCCAGCGTGCGCGATCGCGAACGACGTCTGCCGGTTGCCGAGCTCGACGAGTTCTCCGCTAGCGGCCTCTGGGGCATCACCGTGCCAAAAGCCTACGGTGGCGCCGGAGTGTCTTATGTGACCGTCGCCGAAGTGATCAAGATCATTTCCGCCGCTGATTCTTCCCTGGGCCAGATCCCGCAAAACCACCTTGGCGTGCTCGACATCCTGGTGCAAACCGCCAGCGAAGAGCAGAAGCAGTACTACTTCGGCAAAGTGCTGCAGGGTTACCGCTTCGGCAACGCCTTCTCGGAATCGAAAAGCAAACACGCCGGGGCTTTTGAAACCCGTATTCACTTCAACGACGACACCGCGCAAATCGACGGCGAGAAGTTCTACTGCACCGGCGCGCTGTTTGCGCACATCGTGCCGGCGGTGGCGGTCAACGAACAGAACCAGGCGTTCATCGCCTTCATCGAGCGTGACAATCCCGGTTTGACGGTGATCGACAGTTGGGACGGATTCGGCCAGCGCACCACCGCCAGCGGTGGCGTGACCCTGAACGCGGTGCAGGTCCCGCTCAGCGCGGTGATCCCGGCCCACAAAGCCTTCGATGAGCCAACCGCCGACGGCCCGATCTCACAAATCATCCAGGCCGCCGTGGACACCGGTATCGCCGTGGGTGCCCTGGAAGAAACCAAGCGCTACGCCCGTGAAGCGCGGCCATGGATCGACAGCGGCCAGGACCACGGCTGGCAGGACCCGTTCAGCATTGCCGCCATCGGCGATCTCGAATGGCGTGTGCGGGGTAGCGAAGCGATCCTGAAAAAGGCCGGCCAGGCCATTGACGCCGCGCTGCTCGACGCCAATGAAGACACGGTGGCGCACGCCTCGGTGGTGGTCGCCCAGGCCAAGGTGCTGTCCGCCGAAATCGCCTTGCTCACCAGCAGCAAGCTCTTCGAACTGGCCGGTACCCGCTCGGTGCTCGGCAAATACAACCTCGACCGTCACTGGCGCAACGCCCGCACCCATACGCTGCACGACCCGGCGCGCTGGAAATTCCACTTGATCGGCAACTACCTGCTCAACGGCGTAAAGCCTGCGCGCCACGCCTGGAACTGAGGAGTCCACCATGAACGCCTTGACCCAACCGATTGCCGCCGGGCAACCCCTGGCCAACAGCCGGCATGACCTGCACAACGCGCGTAGCCTGCTCGATGCGACCTTGCGTTTCGTCCGCCAGCACAACCAGGCAACTGATGAGCCTCTGGTGATCAGCCGCCTTGGCGATGTGCACATCCGCATCGAAGTGGCCGCTGCGCTGCTGGAACGCGCTGAAGAATTTCTCGCCAGTGGCACTGACGACATCGAAGTCAGCATCGCCGAAGCCGAATCCCGTCTGGCCAGTGCCGAGGCATTGAGCACAGCCAGCAACGCCGAATTCGAACTCACGGGGCAGCGCACCGCGTTGCCGGGCTCGCTGCACGATCCGCTGCGCGGCAAGCTCCACCTCATCGGCAACTTTCGCCTCAACGGCATTCACCCGCCCAGCTTGCACACATCAACCAAGGGAGCCGTTTGATGGCCCGTGAAATCCGTCTCAATGCTTTCGACATGAACTGCGTCGGCCATCAGTCGCCAGGGTTGTGGGCGCATCCGCGGGATCGTTCCTGGCAGTACAAGGACCTGGAATACTGGACAGATCTGGCGAAAATCCTCGAGCGCGGCAAGTTCGACGGCCTGTTCATCGCCGATGTGCTTGGCATCTACGACGTCTATAACGGTAACGGCGATGCGGCAATCCGCCAGGCGGCCCAGGTGCCGGTCAACGACCCGCTGCAACTGATCCCGCCGATGGCGCTGGTGACCGAACACCTGGGCTTTGGCCTGACCGCGTCGCTGTCGTTCGAGCATCCGTACCCGTTTGCCCGACGCCTGTCGACCCTCGATCACCTGACCAAGGGCCGCGCTGGCTGGAACATCGTGACCTCGTACCTGGAGAGCGGGGCGAAGAACCTCGGGCAGAAAACCCAGACCGAACACGACGCCCGCTACGACTTCGCCGAAGAGTACCTGCAGGTTTGCTACAAGCTCTGGGAGGGCAGTTGGGAAGAGGGCGCGATCCTGCGCGATCGCGAGCGGCGGATCTTCAGCGACCCGAGCAAAATCCACGAGATCCAACATGTCGGCAAACACTTCCAGGTGCCGGGGATTCACCTCTGCGAGCCCTCGCCGCAACGCACTCCGGTGTTGTATCAGGCGGGGGCGTCAAGTCGCGGCAAGCAGTTCGCCGCCGAGCATGCCGAGTGTGTGTTCGTCGCCGCACCGTCGAAAGTGCTGCTGAAGAAAACCGTGGCCGACATCCGCAAGCGTGCAGCGCAGGCGGGGCGTGATCCGTCGAAGATCCTGATTTTCAACCTGCAGACGGTGATCCTCGGCGAGACCGACGCCAAGGCCAAGGCCAAGTTCGAGGAATACAAGAGCTGGGTCAGTTATGAGGGCGCGATGGCGTTGATTTCCGGCTGGACGGGCATCGATTTCAGTCAGTTCAACCCGGATGAACCGCTCAAGCATGTGCACACCAATGCCATTCAATCGGCGGTGGAGGCGTTCTCCACGGCCAATCCGAACAAGGTCTGGACCCCCAATGAACTGGCCGACTGGGTGGGCATCGGTGGCTTTGGCCCGTTGTTTGTCGGGAGCCCGGAAACCGTTGCCGATCTGCTGCAGGAATGGGTCGAGGAGACGGATGTGGATGGCTTCAACCTGGCGTATGCGCTGACCCACGAAACGTTCATCAATGCCGTGGAGTTGCTGGTGCCGGAGTTGCAGAAACGCGGTGTGTACAAGACCGAATACGCGCCGGGGACATTGCGCGAGAAGTTGTTCGGTGAAGGACCGCGCTTGCCGCAGATTCATCCGGGCAGCGGGTACCGCGATCTGGCGGGGTTGCGGCAGCAGGAGAGAAAGGTGGTGTCTGCCTGAGTAGATGATCGTTCCCACGCTCTGCGTGGGAATGCATCCCGGGACGCTCCGCGTCCCTGCATCAGGAGCGGACGCAGAGCGTCCATGGCGGCGTTCCCACGCAGAGCGTGGGAACGATCATGGCATCTTCGCGAGCAGGCTCGCTCCCACATTACCCATGAACAGGAGGTCAACCCATGAGCGTGCACGAACTCAAGCGTCCGCCGATTGCGGATACCAGGGAATGGCAGGTCAGCGCACCCAAGGCGCTGGAGCAATTGCGCCATTGGGCGCAAATCAGTCCTTTGCAGCCAGCGCTGCGGCACAAGCGTCACGGGCAATGGTTTGCCTGGCGCTGGATCGATGTCTTGCGCGATGTCGAGCGCCTGGCCGATGGCTTGCGCCAGCAAGGATTCGATGAGGATTCGCGGCTGGCCGTCAGCGGCGCCTTCGAGCCGAACCTGTTGCTGCTGGCCCTGGCGGCTCAGCACATCGGCGGCGAGGTGCTGGCCATCGCCGACAACCTCGACGCTCCCGCCTTGCACAACGTCCTGTGGCGCAGCAGCCCTGGCCACGCCTTTGTGCAGGGACGGCAGGCGCGGCAACTCTGGCTCAACCAGGGCCAGTCGTTGCTCGACTTCGCCGAGCTGCTGGGCCCGACAGAGCATCCGCAACGGCTTCGCCTCGGTGTGAACGCAGAACAGTTATGGAGCGAAGAGGGCACCGAATGGCAGGACGGCCTGGCGGTATTGTTCAAACAATGGCTCGGTGTCGGGCAAACCCTGGCTTTCCCGGAAAGCCCTGGCAGCGCCAGTCGTGATCGCCGTGAAGTGGCGCCTTCGGGCTTGCTGCTCTCCGCCGGGCGCCTGCAACTGCTTGCCATGGAAATCGAAAGCCGCCTCGCGTCACCGGGCACCTGGCGCCGCCGCCTGTGCGACTGGGCCATTGCCCAGCCGCAAAAGCCCCTGCAACGCCTGATCAAGACCCGCGTCCGCCGCCTGCTGGGCTTTCACAACCTGCACTTCATCTGGCAAGCCACGCGCACCGCGCAAGCGCAATCCACGCCTGCCTGGCTCGCCGAATTCAAACGGAACATCGCATGATCTCGACCGATTCCATCCTGCAAGTCAGCGGTATTTCCCTGTCCTTCAAAGGCGTCAAGGCGATCAACGACCTGTCGTTCGATGTGCGCCGTGGCGAGATCTGCGCGTTGATCGGCCCCAACGGGGCGGGCAAGAGTTCGTTGCTCAATGTGCTCAACGGCGTGTACCGCTTCGATGCCGGTTCGATCGTGTTCGAGCAGCAGTCTTTCAAGCGCATCGATCCTTTGAGCGCTGCGCGCCGGGGCATAGGCCGAACGTTCCAGAACAACGCGCTGTTCAAGAAAATGAGCGTGATCGACAACCTCCTGACCGGCCTGTCGCGACACCTGCGCAGCAGCTTCATCGAGCAGGCATTGGGTTTGCCGCGAGCCCGGCTTGAAGCCGAACAGTTTCGCCAGCAGGCCCAAGGCATCCTCGAATTCCTCGAACTGCAAGCCCAACGCGATGTGCCGGTGGGCAATCTCGCCTATGGCCTGCAAAAGCGCGTCGAGCTGGGCCGCGCCCTGATCGCCGGTCCGAGCCTATTGCTGCTCGACGAGCCGATGGCCGGGATGAACGCCGAGGAAAAACAGGATATGGCCCGTTTCATCGCCTACATCAACCGTGACCTTGGCGCCACGGTGGTGTTGATCGAACACGACATGAGCGTGGTGATGGGCCTGTCCGACCATGTGGTGGTACTCGACTACGGGCGCAAGGTTGGCGATGGCACGCCAGCCCAGGTGCAGGCCAACCCTGAGGTGATCGCGGCGTATCTGGGAGTGATGCACTGATGACGTTCTTCGTTGAAACCCTGCTCGGCGGCTTGCTCGCTGGAACCCTGTATTCGCTGGTCGCCATCGGCTTCGTGCTGATCTACAAGGCCAGCGGTGTGTTCAATTTCGCCCAGGGCGCGATGCTGTTGTTCGCCGCGCTGACCTTCGTCAGCCTGCACGATCAGGGTGTGCCGTTTGCCCTGGCGCTGCTGTTGACAGTGCTGGTGATGATCGTTGGCGCGCTGTTCATCGAGCGGCTGGTGCTGCGACCCTTGGTCAATCGCTCACAGATCACCCTGTTCATGGCCACGCTCGGCCTGTCCTTCATCATCGAAGGCCTGGCGCAAGGCTTGATGGGCTCGCAGGTCCGGGCGCTGGACCTGGGCATCGACGACGTGCCGCTGTTCATTGGCGCGATGATGTTCAGCCAGTTCGACCTGATCGCCGCCGCTGCGGCCATCGTGCTGGTGACGGTGCTGGCACTGCTGTTCAACAAGACCCGCATCGGCATCTCGTTGCGGGCGGTGGCAGATGACACCACCGCCGCGCTGTCCATCGGCATCAACCTCAACCGCATCTGGCAGATCGTCTGGGCCGTGGCCGGGGTGGTCGGACTCGTGGCCGGGTTGCTCTGGGGGGCGCGACAAGGGGTGCAGTTTTCCCTGTCGCTGGTGGTGCTCAAGGCGTTGCCGGTGTTGATCATCGGTGGTTTCACCTCGATTGGCGGGGCGATTGTCGGCGGGCTGATCGTCGGTGCGGCGGAGAACCTCGCCGAGGTCTACATCGGCCCGCTGATCGGTGGCGGCATCACGCCGTGGTTTGCTTATGTCCTGGCCCTGGCCTTCCTCTACATCCGTCCCGCCGGCCTGTTCGGCGAGCGCGCCATCGAGCGAGTCTGAACCCATGTCGATTTCCCTTACCCGTGAAACCGCACCGGCGGTGTTGGTCCGGCGCCGCGTGCCGTTCGGTCTGGTCGGCTTGTTGCTGATTGCGGTTGTCGTCGTTCCACTGACCGGCAACGACTATTGGTTGAACGCCATTCTGATTCCGTTCCTGGTGCTGTCCCTGGCAGGACTTGGCCTGAACCTGCTGACCGGCTACACCGGGCAAACCTCGGTGGGTGCGGCCGGGTTCATGGCGGTCGGGGCGTTTGCCACGTACGGTTTTCTGTTGCGTTTGCCTGAGCTGGGGCTGCCAGTGGCGTTGCTGGGTGGCGGTTTGATCAGTGCGGTGGTGGGCTTTTTCTTCGGGCTGCCGAGTTCGCGGATCAAGGGCTTTTACCTGATGGTCACCACCCTGGCGGCGCAGTTTTTCCTGGAGTGGCTGTTCGTCAAATTCCCCTGGTTCTACAACTACGGCTCGTCCGGCACAATTACCGCACCGAAACTGGCGCTGTTTGGCCATGACCTGAACACGCCGCTGGGCCGCTATTGGCTGACCCTGACCACTGTGCTGCTGCTGACCTGGGTCGCGGTGAACCTGGTGAAAAGCCAGATCGGCCGCAACTGGATGGCGATCCGCGACATGGACACCGCCGCTGCCGTCATCGGTATTCCCGTGGCGCGCTACAAGCTCCTGGCATTTGCCGTCAGCTCGTTCTACCTGGGCATCGCCGGCGCCTTGTGGGCCTTTGCCTACCTGGGCACCGCCAGTGCCAGCAGTTTCGATATCAATCGATCATTCCAGATCCTGTTCATCATCATTATCGGTGGCATGGGCAGCATCGCCGGCAACTTCGTCGGCGCGGCATTCATCAGCCTGTTGCCAATCCTGCTCAGCCACGTCGGGCAAGCCTTGCTCGGTGGCGCGGTGGATGCCGGGCAGCTGCAAAATCTGCAAAAAATCATCTTCGGCGTGCTGATCATCCTGTTCCTGATCAAGGAACCGGAAGGCTTGATCCGCCTGCTGGGCAATCTTCGTGACCGGCTGGGCCACTGGCCGCTGCGCTTCTGAATCCTTCCCACTACTAGAGAGACAACATGCGTGCATCCTTGAAACGCTCCCTGCTCGGCGCCGCTTTGGCGCTGGCGGTTTTCGGCAGTGCAGTACCGATGGCCCAGGCCTCGGCGGACCAGCAGTTCTTTCCGTTGGCCACTTACCGGGTCGGCGCCTACGCCTCCAGCGGCGTACAGGTGTGGGCCGGGATGATCGATTACCTCAACTACATCAACGAGGTCGAAGGCGGGATCAATGGGGTGAAACTGGTTTGGCAGGAATGCGAAACCGAATGGACGGCGGAGAAGGGCATCGAGTGTTACGAGCGCTTCAAGAATGGCCTGGATGGCGCGCCCGTAGCGGTCTATCAACCTAACGGCGCGCCGGCGGCCTATGCCCTGAGTGAACGGGCGGAAGTCGACAAGATTCCGCTGATCACCCTGGGTTATGGCCGCACCGAAGCCACCGACGGCACGGTGTTCCCGTACAACTTCCCGGTGATGCTGACCTTCTACAGCGAAGCCTCCAGCCTGATCAACTACATCGCCCAGCGAGAGGGTGGCTTCGACAAACTCAAGGGCAAGAAAATCGCCACGGTCTACCACGACTCCGCATACGGTCGCGAAACCCTGGGGCCGCTGAAGTTGTTGGCCGAGCGGTACGGCTTCGAGAACATCCAGATTCCGGTGGCCGATCCCGGCAATGAGCAATCGGCGCAATGGCGGCAGATCCGTCAGCTCAACCCGGACTGGGTGTTCCTGCGCACCTGGGGCGTGTCGACCCCGGTGGCGGTCAAGACCGCTGCGCGTTTCGGCTTCCCGGTGGACCACATCGTCGGCGACATCTGGGCCAGCTCCAGCGAAGACGTGCTGCCCGCTGGCGCTGCTGCCAAAGGCTACCTGGCGCTGACGCCGTACCCGGCCGGCACTGACTTCGAGATCCACAAGCGCCTCAAGCAATACATCCTCGACAAGGGCAAGAGCGACCTCAAGGACCTGAAGAATTTCGGTAGCGTCTACTACAACTCCGGGCTGGTGAATGCCGCCGTCGCCGTGGAAGCGATCCGCACCGCCCAAGGCAAATTCGGCAAGCGCCCGCTCAACGGTGAGGAAGGGCGTTGGGGCCTGGAGCATCTGAATATCGACGATGCGCGGCTCAAGGACATGGGTTACTTGGGCCTGATGCAAAACCTCAAGTTGTCTTGCAAGGATCACGAGGGCGGCGGTTCGGCGCGGGTGCAGCAGTGGGACGGCGCCAACTGGACGCTGATCAGCGACTGGATCGCCGCCGACCGCGCGTTGCTGCGGCCGTTGATCGACGAGAAATCCGCCGCGTTCGCCAAGGAAAAAGGCCTGACGCCACGCACCTGCACCGCAGAGGAATAATCATGAGCGAAGCCGCCAGCGACATTGCCGTCAACGATCTGTTGCGGGTCAATGACATCGAAGTGATCTACGACGGCGCGATCCTGGCTGTGGCCGGCGTCTCGCTGACGGTGCCCAAGGGCGGCATCGTCGCGTTGCTCGGCGCCAACGGCGCGGGTAAAAGCACCACGCTCAAGGCGATTTCCGGCCTGGTGCGGGCCGAGCGGGCCGAGGTCAGTCGTGGCAGCATCGAGTTCCTGGGGCGTGATACCGCAGGCGTCGATCCGAGCCTGCGGGTGCGCGAAGGGATGGTCCACGTACTGGAGGGCCGGCACGTCTTCGCGCAATTGACGGTGGAGGACAACTTGCGCAGTGGTGGATTTGTCCGCGGCTTGAGTCGCCAGGACATGGCCCGGGACCTGGAGCGCATCTACGCCTGGTTTCCGCGCCTGAAAACCAAGCGCAAGACCCAGGCCGGCCTCACGTCCGGTGGCGAACAGCAGATGGTCGCCATCGGCCGCGCATTGATGACACGTCCTACTTTGGTACTGCTCGACGAACCTTCCATGGGTTTGGCGCCTATCATCGTCCAGGAGATTTTCGAGATCGTCGCCCAGCTCAACCGCGAGGCACAGGTGAGCTTCCTGATTGCCGAGCAAAATATTAATGTGGCGCTCAAGTACGCTTCCACGGCCTATGTCCTCGACACCGGCCGGGTGGTGTTGTCCGGCAGCGCCAGCGAGCTGCTGGCCCGGGGCGATCTGCATGACTTCTATCTAGGTAAACACTGAGCAGTGAGAACGGCATGAGTGAAACCCAAAACGGACAGGCGAGCGACGTCATCCGTCACGCGGACATCCTGATTATCGGCGGCGGCCTCAGCGGCACGATGTTGGCGGCGCAACTGTTACGCCTGCCGGGCAAGCGCCAGGTGCTGGTGATCGAACCGCGCGCCGAGCTCGGGCGCGGCGAGGCCTACAGCGCCGTGGAGCTTGGGCATACGCTCAACGGCAACGCGGCGCGCATGAGTGTCGATCCGGACAACGCCGATGACCTGACCCAATGGTTGACCGACTACATTGCGGCCGGCGGCTGGCCGGAGTCGGATGAGCAGCATGTACCGGTCAGCGAGTTGTTCCCGCCACGGGGGATTTTTGGCCTGTACGTGCAGCAGCGCTTGGCCGAGGCTCAAGCGCTGGGTGCGTTGAACGGCTCGACGGTCGAGCATGTGCGCGCCGAGGTGGTGGATCTGCAAACCGATGCGCAGTCGGTGCGCTTGAGCTTGAGCGACGGCCAGCGACTGCAGGGTTCCTTTGCCGTGCTCGCGACGGGGATGTTCCCGGCCGCGCGCACGCCGCAGACCCAGTCCAGCGGCTTGAACGTGGCGGCGCTTGACCCGTGGGATGTTGCTGCGATGCGCCAGCTCGATCCGCATTCGACGGTGTTGATCATCGGCTCGGGGCTGACCATGGTCGATGCCGTGGTGTCGCTGGAACAGGCCGGGCATCGTGGGCCGATCAACGTGTTTTCCCGTCACGGCCTGTTGCCCCATGTGCGGCGCCAGCCACCGGCCTGGGTGGATTTCCTGGCCGAGGATCAGAGCATTCGCACGCCACGACAGCTGGTGCGTGAATTACGCCGGCATTGCCGCGATGCCATCGCACGGGGCATTGACTGGCAGGCACCGCTGGACACGGTGCGGGCGCACATCGGCCGTCTGTGGAGTCAGGCCACCGACCTGCAGCGTCGGCAATTCGTGCGCCATGTACGGCCGTGGTGGGAAAGCCATCATCACCGCTCGCCACCGTTGAGCGCCGAACTGGTGGAGCGCCTGCACAAGGAAGGGCGGTTGCAGATTCAGGCAGCCTCGTTCAAAGGGCTGGAGCCTTCTTCGGGCAATGAGGTGAGTATTCGAATTCGCCGCCGAGGTGAAACGCAAACCGTTGTCGTCAGTGGCGCGGCATTGATCAACTCCAGCGGCATCGAATATGACTGGCGACGGGTGGCGCGACCATTGCCCCGGCAATTGCTGGCGCGCGGGCTGATTCGCCCAGGACACCTGGCGCTGGGCATTGCGGCCGAGGTCGACGGTGCGGTACTGGATGCCGATGGTCAGGCTGCGAGCCGCCTGTTTGCCATGGGCCCACCGTTGCGCGGGATGTGGTGGGAAAGCACTGCGGTCACAGATGTCGCAAGCCAGGCCAAGGCACTGGCCGCGCGATTGGCAACACCATAAACCCTGTAGGAGCTGTGTAGATGCAACAAACCCCGCATTGGCGGGGTTTGTTGTTTCAGGCAGCCCAAGGCTGTTGATCAATAGCGCTGATACTTGGAGCCGAACTCAGGGCGGTTTTCTGCGACGTAGAGTTTGTCTTTCTGGTCAGCGCTGACGGTGTTCACGTTGAGTGTTGCCGGCTGGCTGACTTTCGCCGCTGCAACCAGCGGGGTAGTGGCGTGGGGGGCGGCAATGGCGCTAGTGGCGCCAAGCACCGAAAGGGCGAAGCCGAGACCGATGAGGCTTTTCATGATGTTGCTCCAGAGCGTGGGGAGAAGATGTGGCTACTGTAGTGCTGGAGCGTCGCGATGAAAAAACACCCTTGCGCATAGTCGTTATCGAGGGTGTTGATCTATTCAGGCCTGTGCATCGAGCATTTCCACCGGGTAGGAGAACACGTATCCCTCGCTGCGCACGGTCTTGATGTAGGTCGATTCCCGTGAGTCGTCCTTGAGTCGTTGGCGCAGGCGGCTGACCAGCAAATCAATCGAACGGTCGAACAGATCGGCGTCGCGGCCTTGGGTCAGGTTGAGCAATTGGTCGCGACTCAGAACCCGTTGCGGGTGATCGAGGAACACCCGCAGCAGGCGGTATTCGGCGCCACTGAGGGCCACCAGGGTGCCGTCTTCGTCGAGCAAATGACGGGCGGTGGTGTCCAGGCGCCAGCGGCCAAAACCGAGCATCCGACCGCTTTCGCTGATCAGCAGATTGGGTGGCAGCATGCGGGTACGGCGCAATACGGCGTTGATCCGCGCCAGCAGTTCGCGGGCGGAGAAGGGTTTGGTCAGGTAGTCGTCAGCGCCCATTTCCAGGCCGAGGATACGGTCGGTTTCATCGTTGCGAGCGGTGAGCATCAGGATCGGCGTGGCTTTGTGCTTACCCGCGCGAAGTTCGCGGCACAGCACCAGGCCGTCGTCGCCGGGCAACATGATGTCGAGCACGATCAGGTCGACCTGGTTGGCTTCGAGGAAGCTGCGCATGTGCCGGCCATCGGGGACCACGGTGGTGCGCAGGCCGTTTTTCTTCAAGTAGTTGCCGACCAGTTCGCGGATTTCGCGATCGTCGTCGACGATCAGGATGTGGTTGACGTGGTCCATCGGTCGATCCTCTTTTTTTGCAACGATACATTTTGTAGGCGTTGGGTTGCCAGCGAAGGCGGCCTCATAGCTCTCGGATGTACCCGATCTACTGATCTACTGATTTACTGTAGGAGCCAGGCTTGCCGGCGAAGGCGCCCTTACAGTCAACCAATTCTCTTTCAGGTGTACATATCCATTCCAGCGGTAACGGCCACCTATGGTTTCGCTCTTACAGCGAGTCACTTTGAAGAGCGGAACGCCGCCCGGCGCAAAGTAACCAAACGCTCTTGCCCCTGGCGTTCGGTGCCTCGCTAATGCTCGGCATGCCCTCGCTCCGGTCCTGCTCCGTGGGCCCGCCGCGATCGACCATCCATGGTCGTGCGCGGCTAACCCGGCATCCATGCCGGGTTGCCCACTACGCAGAACCTCCACTCGGCCTCTCGATGGGGCAAGAAAATCAAAAGCCAAAGCAGAGCAAAAGCAAAGCGAGGCGGCCTGACAGCCGACCTGATTGCAGGACTGTCTGCAATCCCATTGTGGGAGCGGGCTTGCTCGCGAAGGACGTCCAGACAACGCAATCATCCAGACAGGGCGCGTTATCGTTGACGTTCTTCGCGAGCAAGCCCGCTCCCACAGGAGATTGGGGGTATCTGCAAAAGTCAGGTCGGCTATCAGGCCGCCTCGCTTTGGCTTTGGATCTGGGTGCCCCGTTAACCACGATGGCCGAACGCAGGCATTGCGCAGTGGGTAAACCGGCAGGACGCCGGTTTAGCCGCGCTGGGCCATGGATGGCCCATCGCGGCGACCCACGGAGCAATGCCGGAGAGAGGGCATGCCGAGCCTAGGCGAGGCACCGAGTGGTGGGGCAAAGCCTTTTGGTTCCTTTTTGCTGGGCCGGCACTCCGGCGTTTGAAAAAGGGACTCGCCGTAAGGGCGAAACCATAAGCCGCCGTTACCGCAGCAATGGATATGTACTCAGACAACAATCTCCCACAAGCTTCGACGAGGCATAGATCAACGTTGGTAGAGGCGCCGCGAGTGCGATCCGATTCACCTCTCCTAGAAAGCAGCAAGCCGAAGCATTGGCTTCGGCTCGCACTTAACAATTTACATTAACTTGCTTACGCAACCACTCGATAACACGGCACATAAGCCGCACCACCCGGCAGCTTCATCCGGTGCTGGGCGACGAAGGCCTTGAGCAGTTGATCCAGCGGCTGCATGACGGCCGCATCGCCACGGATCTGGTATGGCCCGTGTTTTTCGATCAGGCGGATGCCCTTGTCCTTGACGTTGCCGGCGACGATGCCGGAGAACGCACGGCGCAGGTTGGCGGCCAGTTCGTGGGGTGGCAGGTCACGGCTGAGCTTGAGGTTGGCCATGTTTTCGTGAGTCGGGTCGAACGGGCGCTGGAAGCCTTCGTCGATCTTCAGCAGCCAGTTGAAATGGAACGCGTCATTGCGTTCGCGACGGAACTGCTTCACCGCCTTGAGGCCCTGGGTCATCTGTCGGGCGACTTCTGCCGGGTCGTCGATGATGATCTCGTAGTGCTTCTTGGCATCTGCGCCCAGGGTGGCGCCGACGAACGCGTCAAGCTGTTCCAGGTAGGGCGCCGCATGTTTCGGGCCCGTGAGGACGACCGGGAAGGGCAGGCCTGCGTTGTCCGGGTGCATCAAAATGCCCAGCAGGTACAGGAACTCTTCGGCGGTACCGGCGCCGCCCGGGAAGATGATGATGCCGTGGCCGACGCGGACGAAGGCTTCCAGGCGCTTCTCGATGTCTGGCAGGATCACCAGTTCGTTGACGATCGGGTTCGGCGCTTCGGCGGCGATGATTCCCGGCTCGGTCAAGCCCAGGTAGCGCCCGCCGTGGATGCGTTGCTTGGCATGGGCGATGGTGGCGCCTTTCATCGGGCCTTTCATCACGCCGGGGCCGCAACCGGTGCACACGTCGAGGCTGCGCAGGCCCAGTTCGTGGCCGACTTTCTTGGTGTATTTGTATTCTTCGGTATTGATCGAGTGACCGCCCCAGCAGACCACGATCTTGGGCTCGACGCCGGGGCGCAGCGTGCGGGCGTTGCGCAGCAAATGGAAGACATAGTCGCTGATACCCTGGGAGGTACTCAGGTCGATGCGTTGGCTGTCGAGTTCGTTTTCGGTGTAGACGATGTCGCGCAGGGCGCTGAACAGCATTTCACGGGTGCTGGCAATCATTTCGCCGTCGACGAAGGCGTCGGCCGGGGCGTTCAGCAGTTCCAGGCGTACGCCACGGTCTTGCTGGTGGATGCGGATTTCGAAGTCCTTGTAGGCTTCGAGGATGGTCTTGGCGTTATCGACGTGGGCGCCGGTGTTGAGGATGGCCAGGGCGCACTGGCGGAAGATGTCGTAGGTGCTGCCGGATCCAGCTTCGCTCAGTTGCTGGACTTCCCGTTGGGAGAGTGTTTCCAGGCTGCCTTTCGGGCTGACCGAAGCATTGATTACTTGTCGTTGGGTCATTCAATGATCCTTAAAACGATGTCATTCACGCGCAAACAACGAATGGCATCCGAATAGAGAGTATCCATGAAAGAAGATGGCACGAACTGCGCGGTCTCGCCATGTCCTCCTTTTGATGATGTATAGATGAAAAGGAGCCCCAGCATAGCTAAATCCGTCGCAGAGGCGATAATGGCCCGCGGTCTTTTTGCCCTGCGACCCTTTTTTTGCCATTGAAGCCAAGGAATCCCGACGTCATGTTCGAAATCCAGCCGATGAACGCCGACGACTATCGGCAACGGACGCGGCGCAGCACGCTGATGATCGCGCTGATCTTTCTCGCGCTGGCGATGGCCCTGTCCACCGCGGCGGTGACGTTGTTCGGCGAGCCGGGAGGGGACAATCTACGCTTCAATATCGGCGGAGTGTTTGCCGCGGTATTGGTCATGGCCGCGTTGATGCGCAAGCTGTTCTGGCACCAGCAATGGATGGCGCCGGCGGTCTACAGCTGGCAACTCAAGCGCAGCCTGATGAGCATCACCAACGTTATGCACCACCTCAAGGCGGCCGTGGAAGCGGGGGATCCGGACGCCATGAAGCTGTTGCGCTTCTATCACCTGGGATTGAGCCAGATGCACCAACTGGACGGTAACTCCAGCGATGATGCGCAACTACACCGGGAAATGGAGCAACATCAGGCGCGGATGCAAGCGCTGGGCATCGATATCCGGCAGACGCGCCTGGACCCGGCCTGGCTTGACGCGCTAAAGCGTACACCGCGATAGGCCCATGGAGCAGCAAGGGCCTTTTCATTCGATTCAAGGAGCGAACGTCATGGGGCAGCCGTCCATTCACGATCCTGTGGAACAAAACCGGCAGGGTGTCCCCCGGCTCAAGACTCGCTCTGCCGTCACCCTTTTGATTGCCGTCTGCCTGTCGATGGCGGTGATCGTGATTTGGGAATCCTGGAGCTCGCGCCAGTACCATCTGCATGACAAGGAAGTGGCGATGTCCAACCTTGCGCAGACCCTGGCCTCGCAGGCCCAGGCGGCGATCAAGCAAGCCGACACGCTGCTGTTCACCCTGGTCGATCGCCTGGAAAACGACGGCATCGACGCGGGTCGGCTCGATCGCCTGCAACGCTTGCTCGGCGCCCAGCGCCGTGAGTTGAGCCAGGTGCATGGGCTGTTCGTCTATGACGAAACCGGCAAATGGATCGCCAACTCCAACGGTGCCGAGGTGGGGGTTGCCAACAATTCCGACCGCGAGTACTTCATCTATCACCGCGATCATCCTGACCGCGGACCGCACATCGGCCCTTCGATCAGGAGCCGCTCCAGCGGCGAATGGATCATGACGGTGTCGCGCCGGATCAATCACCCGGATGGCCGTTTCGCGGGCGTGGCGCTGGCCACCCTCTACCTCAGCCATTTCCTGCAGCTTTACGATGGCATCGATATGGGCCGCAACGGTGTGATCAACCTGATCGCCGACGATGCCAGCATTATCGTGCGCCGGCCGTTTCACGAGGCGGACATCGGCACCAGCCTGGCCAAAAGCCCATTGTTCACCCGGCTGCTGCCACAGGGCAGCTCGGGGACGGCTACCGTCCGGTCCATCCTGGATGGCGTGGAGCGGGTGGTGGGCTATCGCCGGGTCGAGGGTTATCCGCTGATCGTCTTTGCCGCGCTCAACAAGGACGAAGTACTGGCGAGCTGGCGCCAGCAGTCCTTGCTCAGTGCGGGCATCGTTGCGCTGTTGCTCGGGGTGCTGGGAGGGCTCGGCTATCGCCTGATCAAGTTGATGAAGAAGCAGGACCGCATCCAGGGCGAGTTGCTCGGCACTCAGGAACGGCTGCTCGAACTCAATCGCAACCTTGAGTTGCTGGCGCTGGAAGACGCGCTCACGGGCCTGGCCAACCGGCGCCAGTTCGATCTGTTCATCCAGGCGGAAATGGGCCGCGCCCGGCACAACATGACGGGGTTGGCCCTGTTGATGATCGATGTCGATCACTTCAAGCCATTTAACGATCGCTACGGCCATCTGGCCGGTGATGAGTGCCTGCGCAAGATCGCTGTGCTGATTACCGAGCACATCAGGCGCCCCGGCGATCTGGCTGCGCGCTTTGGTGGTGAGGAGTTTGCCGTGGTGCTTCCGGGAACTGACTACGTCGGAGCATTTTTGCTGGCGGAAAAAATCCGCCACGCGGTCCAGTCCGCCGGCTTGCCGCACAGTGAAAGCCCTGATGGCAAGGTGACGGTCAGCGTGGGTGTCTGTGGTTATGATCCGGCATCCGAGGCCCAGACCAGTGAGTTGATCGGGGCGGCCGACAAGGCGCTGTACGTGGCCAAGGCCAGCGGGCGCAACATGAGCGTGATTGCCAACTGAGGCTCAGGCAAACCGGTCGCTGCCTTGTACCAGCCGGGTGCAAAGGTGCGGTTGCTTGAGCTTTTCCAGCCACCAGCCCAACGCCCGCCCGTCGTGATCGCCGCGCCAGCCGGCATACAGAATGTTCGGCTCGCGGGGATCGGCCATCTGTTTTTCCACCAGCGAGCCATTGTCCAGTAACGAGGTGACGCGATGCCTGGGCAGCCAGCCCACGCCGAGGCCGTCGCATTGGGCGAGGATTTTCGCGCGCATGGTCGGCACCGCCAGCACCGATTGGCCACCGGAGACCCCGTAGGTACTGCCTTCGCTGGCCCGGGACGAATCCGCCACGACAATCGCCCGGTGCTGCGCCACCATGGCGCGGGTGATCGGTTCGCGGGCCTTGGCCAACGGGTGCTTGGGCGAGACGGCGAACACCCACTGCATTTCCCCCAGTTGCATCCAGCGCAATGACGCGATGGCCGGTGGCTCGTTGGTGGCGCCGATGACCAGGTCCGCGCGGCCTTCACGCAGGGCCTCCCAGACACCCCGCAGCACTTCCTGGGTGATGCGCAGCGGTACGCCAGAGCCCAGCGCATCGAACTCGTGGATCACCGGGAGCAGGGTTTCGAATTCCAGCAGTTCATCGGTGACGATCCACAAACGACTTTCCCAACCATTGGCCACTTGCTGCACCCGTTGGGTCAGGCGCGAGACGTCCTGCATCAGTCGCGCCGCTTCGTTGACCAGCAATTCTCCAGCCGGGGTGAGTTGCAGGCGGTAGCGCCGGCGATCGAACAGCAGGGCATCGAAGCGTTCTTCCAGTTGCCGCGCGGCATAGGACACCGTAGAAGGCGCCTTGCCGAGATAGGCCGCGGCCCGCGACAGGCTGCCGGTCTCGCGAATCGCTTGCAGCAGCGCCAGGTCTTCAGTCGACAGCATGGGCCGAACCCTCGTGTGTGACGGTTACAATTGCCGCCGCCGTTTCCTGAGCCAGATCAATCGAAGATAGACCGCAGCGTTCAGCACCAGTACCAGGCTGCCCAATCCCAGCTGGATGGCCGGTGTCAGCCCCGCCGGGTAAATGATCGGCCACACGTAATGTTCGATGAAACCACCGCCGTAACCACCTTGTCCGGCTGCCTGGCGCATCAGGTTTTCCCAGTGCGTCAGTGGGCAAGGCAAGTGGAACACCTCCACTGCCACGCCCCAGACTGCGGCGGGCAGGTGCCACAGGATCAGGTGCTGCCATTTGAGAACCAGCAGCCCGCCGAACACCACGAACACAATGAATGCCAGGTGAAACAGCATCAGCCCATCGGCAGCGATTCGGTAGAGCATGTCGCCCCCCCCCTGGCGCGTCAGTCGAATCGCTCCATCGTACTCGCGCGGGCGCCTGGCACTCTATCGATTGTCGCTGCCCAGCACGCCGAGCACCTCCTTCAAACGACTGACCATGGCATCGCTGCTGCGTTGCATCGGTGCACGCAGCTCATCAGTGATCAAGCCTTGCAGCGCCAGCGCGGTTTTCACCGGCGCCGGGTTGGGCTCGATGAACAGGCTCTGGATCAGTGGCAGAAGCTGGAAGAATGTTGCCCGACCGGCCGCCAGCTGGTTGTCGCGAATCTGTCGATACAACGCCACGAAAAGGTGCGGATGGACATGGGCCGACGCGGCAATCGCACCTTTGGCACCCAGGCACAGGGCATTGAAGATCTGGTTGTCTTCACCGCACAGCACATCGACCTTACCGCTGGCCAGCAAGGCCAGGGTGTTGCCCAGGTTGCCGCCGCAGTCCTTGATCGCGACGATGCGCTCATGGGCGACGATGTTCAGCAAGGTCGACTGGTCGAAGGCTACGCCGGTGCGGTAGGGGATGTCGTACAGGATCAACGGCACGCTGGAAGCGTCGGCGACCGTCTGGAAAAACGCTTCGAGCCCCGCCTGGGAGGGCCGGATGTAATAGGGCGGCGGCACCAGCAGGCCGGCCAGCGGGCGCTTGAGAATTTCCTCCTGAAAGTGCAGCAGCTCGATCAGGTTGTTGCCGGCCAGACCCATGACGACCTGCCGGGCCGGCACCTGTTCCAGCACCGCATCGAGCACCGCCAGCTGCTCGTGCTTGCCCATGGCCGCCGGTTCGCCTGTGGTGCCACAGACGATCAGGCCGTCGACACCTTCTTCGAGCAGATGGCTGACCAGCCGGCGCAATCCGACGAAATCGATGGCGCCATTGTGGAACGGTGTGACGAGGGGAACCCAGATACCTTGAAACGATGACATGCACTTTCTCCTGATGGTCGACCGATTTCGTCACCGTCAGAAGCGTAGTAGGAAGTAAGCAAGGGGAGGGTGGTCCGTCGCGCTCAATGTCCTGTCAGCTCATCTGACGGGACAGCGCGCCCCGGTCACATGAGCGACTGTTTCTTCGATTTGAGGGTGCGCGCAACGCGAACTAGCGCCTTGGCTGTCAAGCCAACAACGGAAGTGTCGAGATTGAAGGTTGCGGACATTTTTGCTTACACCCTGAATTAGGCGCCCAGTTTTAAAAGCCGGCGCGCTGTTTGTCAATCACCAACATCGGGAAAATGCCGCGCCAGCCTGTGATTGGCCCAAGTGCGCAAGATTGTTCAAGCCATCGGCCGTGACTGCTGGCACAGTCTCAGGTCTTTCCCTGGTTGCAGAGCGTTATGTCCAACTCACATTTGCCGCGCAGCGCATTCTTGCGTGGCGCCGTGGCGATCATGCCGTTATCCCTGGCGACAGCCCCTTGGGGCCTGCTGGCCGGCTCCATGGCCATCGAAGCCAACCTCACACCGCTGCAAGGCCAAGGCTTGTCGAGCATCGTGTTCGCCGGCGCCGCGCAGTTGGTGGCCATTGGTATGCTCAAGGGCGGGGCCGGGATCTTTTCGATCTTGCTGACCACCTTGTTGCTGACCTCTCAGCATCTGCTCTACGGGATGAGCATGCGTTCGGTGATCTCGCCATTGCCGGGTCGCTGGCGAGCGGGGCTGGGCTTTTTGCTCACCGATGAGCTGTTCGCCCTGACCAGCCAGCACGACAAACAGCAGTTCGATCGCTGGTACGCTTTGGGTGTCGGCTTGACGTTCTACGTGGCCTGGAACCTCTTCACCCTGGCAGGCATCGTGCTAGGCAGCAGCATCCCCGGCCTGGAACACCTGGGTCTGGACTTTTCCATCGCTGCCACCTTCATCGCCCTGATCACCCCGGTGGTGCGCAACGTCCCGACGGTGGTCTGTGTCGCGGTCTCGCTGTTCTGCTCGGTGCTGTTCAGCTATTGGCAATGGGGCTCGGCCCTGGTGCTGTCGGGACTTGCCGGCATGACCGCGGGTTTTATCTGCAACAAATTCCAGGGAGCGCGCACATGATGGTTTGGGCAGTGATTATCGGCATGGGCGTCCTGGTGTTTCTCAACCGCTATGTGTTCCTGGAGCCGCGCCTGCCGCTGCGCTTGAGCAGCAATGCCCGGCAGTTCCTGGGGTTCGCCGTGCCCGGCATGTTGACGGCGATCTGCGGGCCGATCGTGTTCATGCCGGACAAGCAACTGAACCTGCAATGGGACAATCCCTACCTGATCAGTTCGCTGGTGGCCGTCGGCCTGGTGCTGTACACCCGCAACACCTTGCTCAGCATGCTGTTGAGCATGGGCTTTTTCTTTTTGCTGCGTTGGTGGCTGTGAGCCGGGCAGGGGAAATTGTTCTACGCTTAGAGTTGATGACCGATCCCTTCAGGAAGAGAGGTGAAACCATGGCAATAGAGCAAAAAAAACCGGATCCCGAAGACGACATGGATGAGCCGACGGAAGATGAAATCGAAGAGCAAAAACATTCAGAGCAGACGTGGAAGCATGACGACAGCAGAGAGTTGTCGGAGCCTGACCGCAAGTTCTGAGTGACATATTTGGATTGGGTGTATATCCGTTGCTGCGGTAACGGCCACTTAGGGTTTCGCTCTTACAGCGAGTCACTTGGAAGAACGGAACGCCGCCCGGCCCTAAGTAACCAAGGGCTCTTGCCCCTGGCGTTCGGTGCCTCGCTAATGCTCGGCATACCCTCGCTCCGGTCCTGCTCCGTGGGTCGCCGCGCTGGGCCATTCATGGCCCAGCGCGGCTAAACCGGCATCCATGCCGGTTTACCCACTGCGCAGAACCTCCACTCGGCCTCTCGATGGGGCAAGAAAATCAAAAGCCAAAGCAGAGCAAAAGCAAAGCGAGGCGGCCTGACAGCCGACCTGATTGCAGGTCTGTCCGCATTCCCCTGTGGGAGCGAGCCTGCTCGCGATGGTCGTCAACGATGACGCGCCCTGTCTGGATGATCGCGTTGTCTGGACGTTCATCGCGAGCAGGCTCGCTCCCACAGGGAGTCAGTTACACCCGTAAAAGTCAGGTCGGCTTTAAGGCCGCCTCGCTTTTGATTTTGATCTGGATGCCCCGTTAACCACGATGGCCGAACGCAGGCATTGCGCAGTGGGTAAACCGGCAGGACGCCGGTTTAGCCGCGCTGGGCCAGGGACGGCCCATCGCGGCGACCCACGGAGCAATGCCGGAGAGAGGGCATGCCGAGCCTAAGCGAGGCACCGAGTGGTGGGGCAAAGCCTTTTGCTTCCTTTTTGGCGTCTGAAAAAGGGAGTCGCCGTAAGGGCGAAACCATAGGAGGCCGTTACCGCAGCAATGGATATGCCCCCCCCCAATCCCTATTCAACCCCATGTCTAAGTGAACAGCATTACGCATCGAGCGGGGGCTTCGAGCTTATTCCAGCAACTGCGAAAAGTCGGGATGAGTGGCCCGATAACCCAGCTTCCTGTCGATCCACGCATTCAACTCGTTGACCATGACCGGGGATTTACCCGGATAGCGTTCGAGGATTGAACCCAGGACTTGCTTGATATTGGGAATTGAAAGCAGGCTACGGGTCTGAATGTACTGCCCGATGAAATGGTCGAGTTGGTAGTGCTCTGTCTTTGTTAGATAAATGCACGCCAGACTCGCGACTTGATTATTGGTGAAATCGTCGCGCAATTGAGTTCTCTGCAAGGGCTTGATGTAAGGAATTTCCTTTGTTGCTGACTCTTTGGTCAACTTGGTATACCACTGGAAATACGGCGCGAATCCTAGCCGCAGCTCTGGCAAATGTATGTAAGCCCCTGACGTTGTCTGACAAGCGGTGAGGAGCATCAAAGTGCCATGTTTTAGGGGTGTTCATACCTTCAATTCGTCAATCAACCCGGCCCCCTGATTCCTGACGTTGCCCACAGCCTTATCGACCCGGTACCACTCAAAAGCATCACTGCCTTCCCCCTGTAGCAGCACCATCTGTTCGGCCCGCTCCCTGGGCGTCGCCGGGTCCAGCCATTCGCGGGCCAGCTCCGGGCTGAACACCACCGGACGGCGATCATGAACGTCCAGCATGCCGCCGGCGCTATCGGCCGTGATGATGACAAAGCCGTCGTCATCCCTGGGGGCTGCACCACCCTGCGGAAACTGCCCGATTGCCGCACAGAAGACCGGCCCTTGGTCACGTCGGCGAATCAGCCAGGGTTGCCGCGTGCCGTCCCCGGCATCGACCCATTCGAACCAGTTGTCGACCGGGCAGATAGCGCGATGGGGCCAGATGGCTCGAAAGAACGGGCCGTGGGCGACTTTCTCGACGCGCGCATTGATCGGCGCCGCACGATCCTTCGCCCAGTGCGGCCGCCAGCCCCAGCGCTGCGAATCGGCATGCAAGCCATCGTTCTCCAGATGCAACAGCGCCAGCTGGGTGGTGGGCGCAGCGTTGTAGCGAGCCAGTGGTTGATCGCCAACGTGGTTGATCAAGGCGTCGGGAATGCTCAGCACCGCCACGAAATCGTGAATGCCCCGGTATTGCGACAAGCGTCCGCACATTGATAAAACCCTCCGGCTGGTGTGTTCAGCATAGATGTCTAAATCCTTTGCGTTGACCCAACCCCTGCTCGCTCCTACAGAGGTGTGGGGAGCGGCGGAACCAAACACTGTGTACCTTATCCAACCTCGTCCCACCGTCGTGGGGTCTGGCTCAAGGCAAAACATGAAACAGTTGATCAAGGTTCTATCGGTGCTCGCCATGGCAGCCAGTCTGCTGGGCTGTATCGCCGCACCCATTGAAATGACGCCGCAAACCGAACAGGCGTTGCGCACGCAACCACCGATCCGCTTTTTGCTGACCTTCGACGATGGCCCCAGCGCCTCGAGTTTCTGGAACCCGACCGAGACCGTGCTCGACAGCCTGGCGATCAATCCTGTGCAACCCGGCATCAAGGCGGTGTTTTTCGTGCAGACCCGTGCCTCGCGGGCTGGCGCCAGTGACATCGGGCGGGCGGTCATGCACCGCGAGCGCGATGCCGGGCACGTCCTGGCCTTCCACACGGCCACGCCCTCGCACACCAATCATCGCTCGCTCAACGCCCAAGAGCTGGAGCAGGCGCTCACAGATGGGTGCGCCGACATCGCCGCGATCACCGGTGCGCCGCCGACCCTGCTGCGCCCGCCATTCTGGAGCTACGACAAACGCACCTTCGCCGCTTACCAGCAGCATGGCCTGCATGTGCTGCTGACCGACCTGAGCGCCAATGACGGCAAGATCTGGGGCTTCAACGCCAGCCCCCGGCGCCGCGCGCATATGCTGCGTTCGATGTCCGAGGTTCGCGAGCGCATTGCCCGGGGCGAGCTGCCGGTGGTAGACGGGGTGATTCCGGTGGTGGTGACGTTCCACGACCTCAATCGCTACACCGCGCGGCATACCCGTGAATACCTGCAGATCCTTCTCGACAGTGCCCGGGCGACGGGGGTCAGGACTGCCCCAATAGCGTTTTATGACGATACCGCCGCGCTGCAACGGGCCGCCATGGCGCGTACGTTGCGCGACAGTTCACAGCCGGCGCAGTTGCCGGGGATCTGGAACTGGATCTGGAAAGACAATAGCCATTGAGCAAAGGCCGAAAATGCGGGGCAGCTAACAGTATCGACTGGCGCGGAATCGGCAAATTGCATCTATCCTCATTGGGTCCGTCCCGTTCAACTGCCACGGAGGCATCGGCCGTGATACCCATTTCAGTCCTTTGCAACATTGTAGAGTCCGGTTTCGAGCCCCTGGCCTGCGAGTGCACGGAGAGCGGCGGGCTGCTGCGCATCAAGGTTTTTGATCCCGCCAGCGGGGAAGTCAAGCTGCTGATCGCCGGTGTATCGACCGAGCAGTTGACCAGCGTGCGTACCATCTCTGACTTCATCGGTGAATTGCGCACCGAGATGGAAGCCGGGCGCCGGGCATTCGCTGGCTGAATACTCCCGAGCCTCTGTAGGAGCTGCCGCAGGCTGCGATCTTTTGATCTTGCTCTTGAAAAAGTCAAAAGATCGCAGCCTGCGGCAGCTCCTACAGGGGCGTGATTGTTTGTGGCAGCAACTCGTCGATCATCCGCAAGCAATGGTTCAACCCCGGTGAAACGTCGCCCACCCGCCGACTGAGAATGATCGGTGAGGTGGCGTTGTCTTCCAGCAGCGGGGTGAAACCGATGTCGTCGCGGTGCAGCAATTGCACCGAGGCCGGCACCAGCGTGATCCCTATCCCGGCACCCACCAACCCGATCGCCGTCTGCAGCTCGTTGGTCCATTGCGCAATATGGATGCTCACCCCATAGGATTCGAACAGCGCGATCACGTGGTCGGCATAGCTGGGGCGGGGGTTGCCGGGGTACAGCACGAACGGCTCTTTGGCCAGGTCGCGCAGGCTGACGGGCCCGGCCAGCAGCGGGTGACCGGCGGGCAGGGCGGCCACCAGTCGGTCTTCGGTGAGCACGGTCTGGACGATGGCCGGGTCGTCGATGCGGATGCGGCCGAAGCCGACGTCGATGCGCCCGGCCTTGAGCGCCTGTACCTGCTGCAGTGTGGTCATCTCCGACAGCCCGAGTTCCAGTTCCAGCGGTTCGCCGCTGCGCAAGCGGCGAATCAGTTCCGGCAGCACGCCGTACAGCGTCGAAGGCGCAAAGCCGATGCCCAGCCAGGTCTTTTCCCCCAGGCCGATGCGTCGGGTGTTGTCGCAGACCTTGTGCAACTGGTCGAGGAGGGCGGTGGAATGCTCATGGAAAAAACGCCCGGCGTCGGTCAGCTTCAACGGTCGGCCACGCTCGAGCAGCATCACCCCCAGTTCATCTTCCAACTGCTGGATCTGCCGGCTCAAGGGCGGCTGGGCGATGTGCAGGCGTTCGGCGGCGCGGGTGAAATTAAGGGTTTGAGCCAACACCTGAAAGTAACGCAGGTGACGCAGTTCCATGGAGCCTCCGGATGTCGAGCGCTTGTATACCTTCAGGGTATCAAGCCAGACCAATTCTATATTGGCCGCCCGGAAAAAGCCGTATGAGAATCAGCTCCAGAACTTCAAGAACCTGACGGGTATCGAAATGCTTGCTACAGCCATTGAATCGATCGAGACGATCATCGTCGATCTGCCGACCATCCGCCCGCACAAGCTGGCGATGCACACCATGCAGAACCAGACCCTGGTGGTCATTCGCGTGCGCTGCGCCGATGGCATCGAAGGCATCGGCGAAGCTACCACCATCGGTGGCCTGGCCTATGGCAACGAAAGCCCTGACAGCATCAAGACCAACATCGACAAGCATTTCGCCCCGCTGTTGATCGGCCAGGACAGCGGCAATGTCAATGCCGCGATGTTGCGCCTGGAGCGCAGTATCCGTGGCAATACCTTCGCCAAGTCCGGTATCGAAACCGCACTGCTCGACGCCCAGGGCAAGCGCCTTGGCCTGCCGGTCAGCGAGTTGCTGGGCGGCCGCGTGCGTGACTCGCTGCCCGTGGCCTGGACCCTGGCCAGCGGCGACACCGAAAAGGACATCGCCGAAGCGGAAAAAATGCTCGACCTGCGCCGCCACCGCATCTTCAAGCTGAAAATCGGTGCTGGCGAGGTCAATCGCGACCTGGCCCACGTGATTGCGATCAAGAAAGCCCTCGGCGATCGCGCCAGCGTGCGGGTCGACGTCAATCAGGCGTGGGACGAAGCCGTCGCGTTGCGTGCCTGCCGCATCCTCGGCACCAATGGCATCGACCTGATCGAACAGCCGATTTCGCGCAACAACCGCGCTGGCATGACCCGCCTGAATGCCATGAGCCCGGCGCCAATCATGGCCGACGAGTCCATCGAGTGCGTGGAAGACGCGTTCAACCTGGCCCGCGAAGGCGCAGCCTCGGTGTTTGCCCTGAAGATCGCCAAGAATGGTGGCCCGCGCGCCGTGCTGCGCACCGCGTCCATTGCCGAAGCGGCCGGTATCGCCCTGTACGGCGGCACCATGCTCGAAGGCGGAATTGGCACCATGGCTTCGGCCCAAGCCTTTGTCACCCTGAACAAACTGGCGTGGGACACCGAGCTGTTCGGCCCGCTGCTGCTGACCGAAGACATTCTCAGCGAACCGCTGGTTTATCGCGATTTCGAGCTGCATGTGCCCAAGACCCCGGGTCTGGGCCTGAACCTGGACGAAGAACGCCTGGCGTTTTTCCGCCGCGACAAGACATCCACCATTCATCAAGCCTGAGGAGAGCATTATGCTGTTCCACGTAAAGATGACCGTGAATTTGCCGGTCGACATGAACCCCGAACGCGCCGCGCAGCTCAAGGCCGACGAAAAAGCCCTGGCCCAGCGCCTGCAGGACCAAGGCAAGTGGCGTCACCTGTGGCGCATCGCCGGGCTTTACGCCAACTACAGCGTGTTCGATGTCGACAGCGTCCAGGAACTGCACGATTTGCTCATGCAACTGCCGCTGTATCCGTACATGGCGATCGAAGTCACCGCGATGTGCCGGCATCCTTCGTCAATTCGCGAGGATGACCGCTGAACCTAGCCCGTTCAGCTCGCCATGCCAATAATTACAAGATGAGGAACCTGTAAAATGAACGTCAAGATTTCCCACACTGCCGAAGTCCAGAAATTTCTCGAAGAGGCCAGCGGCCTGCACAACGATGCCGGCGATCCACGGACCAAAGCCCTGATCTACCGCATCCTGCGCGATTCGGTGAACATCATCGAAGACCTCGCCGTGACCCCGGAAGAGTTCTGGAAAGCGGTCAACTACCTCAACGTGCTGGGCGCGCGCCAGGAAGCCGGACTGGTGGTGGCTGGCCTGGGCCTGGAGCACTACCTCGACCTGCTGATGGACGCCGAAGACGAGCAGGCCGGTAAATCCGGTGGCACGCCACGCACCATCGAAGGCCCGCTGTACGTCGCCGGTGCACCGCTTTCGCAAGGCGAAGCGCGTCTGGATGACGGCGTCGATCCGGGTGTGACCCTGTTCATGCAAGGCCGGGTGTTCAACACCGCTGGCGAACCCCTGGCTGGCGCCATTGTTGATGTGTGGCACGCCAACACTGGCGGCACCTACTCGTACTTCGATGCTTCACAGTCGGAATTCAACCTGCGTCGCCGCATCGTCACTGACGCCGAAGGCCGCTACCGTTTCCGCAGCATCGTGCCGTCGGGCTACGGCTGCCCACCGGACGGTCCGACCCAGCAACTGCTCGATCAACTGGGTCGTCACGGCCAGCGTCCGGCGCACGTGCACTTCTTCATCTCCGCACCGGACCATCGTCACCTGACCACCCAGATCAACCTGGACGGCGAAAAATACCTGCACGACGATTTCGCCTACGCCACCCGTGACGAGCTGATCGCCAAGATCACCTTCAGCGATGACCAGGCGCGTGCAGCGCAGTACGGTGTCAGCGGTCGCTTTGCCGAAATCGAATTCGATTTCACCCTGCAGTCGTCGGCACAGCCCGAAGAGCAGCAGCGCCACGAGCGGGTTCGTGCACTGGAGGACTGATTGTCCTGATTCACTGTAGGAGCGAGCTTGCTCGCGATGGTCGCTAACGATGACGCTGGGGCCCTGATGCCCTGCGGCGTCCTCAAGCCCATCGCGAGCATGCTCGCTCCTACAGGTTATATTTTGAAACGGCCCACAGGTCAGTCCAATGACACACTGCTGCCAGTACTGCCCTAGAATGACTAGATACACCCTATAACAACAACGAGAGTGACCCGATGATGCAAGCGCAACTGCTGAGTCAGCGCAGCACCATATTCGACCATGCCGACCCGTACGCGGTGTCAGGCTATGTCAATCAGCATGTCGGTAATCATTGCATCCTGATGCCTCGTGCCGGGCACCCCCTGGCCAGTCTCAATCACCGCAAATTCGCCAGCCTGGACCTGTGCCGTATCAGCTATGGCGGCAGCGTTCGCGTCACTTCGGGCGCGCTGGAAACCATCTACCACCTGCAAGTGCTGTTGCGCGGCAATTGCCTGTGGCGCGGCCATGGCCAGGAACACTACTTTGCTCCCGGCGAGTTGCTGCTGATCAATCCCGACGATCCGGTCGATTTGACCTACTCTGACGATTGCGAAAAATTCATCCTCAAGGTTCCCACGTCCCTGTTCGAGTCCGTCTGCAACGAGCAGCGCTGGCGCTATCCGGGCCAAGGCGTGCGGTTTCTCGAGAACCGTTACCAGCTCAATGAGCTGGAAGGCTTCGTCAACCTGCTGGCGATGATTTGCCAGGAGGCCGAGTCCACCGAGCAGATTCCGCGGGTGCAGGAACATTACGCGCAAATCATCGTCAGCAAGATGCTCAGCCTGATGAAGACCAACGTCAGCCGCCTCGAAATCGGCTCCCAGGCTGCCTCGTTCGAAGCGATTGCCGACTACATTGCCAAAAATCTCAAGCAGGACATCGACAGCGAAGAGCTGGCGCGCCATGCCAGCATGAGCCTGCGCTCGTTGTATGGCCTGTTCGAACGCAACGCGTGCACCACGCCAAAAAACTACATCCGCCAGAAACGCCTGGAACGCATCAATGCCTGCCTGCGCGACCCGACCTGCAACGTGCGCAACGTTACCGAGGTCGCGATGGACTACGGCTTCCTGCACCTGGGACGCTTCTCCGACAGCTACCGCAAGCAGTTCGGCGAGCTGCCATCGGATACCCTCAAGCGCCGCCACTGATCCCGACACATTGATGTTGCCTGCCCTGACGCCATCGCGAGCAGGCTCGCTCCCACATTGGATCGCGTTGTTCCTGTGGGAGCGAGCCTGCTCGCGAAGAGGGCGGTACTGTCAACATTGGTGGCGCTGACACAACACCAGCCCCCTGCAAAAAACGGATAAAGGTCTGCACCCCGCGGATAGTCCCCCCCATTGCCCCGTCCTAGCATGAGCCTTGCCTGAACAATAACAATGGAGGCGGCGGCCATGACCCTGCGACCTGAATACCTTGAGTCCCTGCTTGAAGACGATCCAGAGCAGGGTATCTATCGCTGCAAGCGCGAGATGTTTACCGATCCGCGCCTGTTCGATCTGGAGATGGAACACATCTTCGAAGGCAACTGGCTGTATCTGGCGCACGAAAGCCAGATCCCCAACGTCAACGATTTCTACACCACCACCATGGGGCGCCAGTCGATCTTCATCGCGCGCAACAAGGACGGTGTGCTCAACGCCTTCATCAACGCCTGCAGTCATCGCGGCGCGACCCTGTGCCGGCACAAGTCCGGCAACAAAAGCTCCTACACCTGCCCGTTCCACGGCTGGACGTTCAACAACTCCGGCAAGCTGCTCAAGGTCAAGGACCCGGCTAACGCGGGCTACCCGAGCAGCTTCAACTGCGAAGGCTCCCATGACCTGACCAAAGTCGCGCGCTTCGAGTCCTATCGCGGTTTCCTGTTCGGCAGCCTCAAGGCCGATGTGGTGCCGCTGGTCGAGCACCTGGGCGAGTCGGCGAAGATCATCGACATGATCGTCGACCAGTCCACCGACGGCCTGGAAGTGCTGCGCGGTTCGTCCACCTATATCTACGAAGGCAACTGGAAACTCACCGCCGAAAACGGTGCCGACGGTTACCACGTCAGCTCCGTGCACTGGAACTACGCCGCCACCCAGAACCAGCGCAAACAGCGCGAGGCCGGTGACGAGAACCCGACCATGAGCGCCGGGAGCTGGGCCAAGCAGGGCGGTGGTTTCTATTCCTTCGACAAGGGCCACATGTTGCTCTGGACCCGCTGGGCCAACCCCGAGGATCGTCCACTGTACGAACGTCGCGACGAACTCGCCCAGGACTTCGGCAAGGCCCGCGCCGACTGGATGATCGAGAACTCGCGCAACCTGTGCCTGTACCCCAACGTGTACCTGATGGACCAGTTCAGCTCGCAGATCCGTATCGCCCGACCGATCTCGGTCAACCGCACGGAAATCACCATCTATTGCATCGCCCCCAAAGGCGAAAGCGACCACGCGCGTTCGAGCCGGATTCGTCAGTACGAAGACTTCTTCAACGTCAGCGGCATGGCGACGCCGGACGATCTGGAAGAGTTCCGCTCCTGCCAGACCAGCTACCAGGGCAGCGTCACCACCTGGAACGACATGTCCCGTGGCGCCGAGCACTGGATCGAAGGTGCCGACGAGGCGGCCAAGGAAATTGACCTGCATCCGCTGCTCAGCGGCGTGCGTACCGAAGACGAAGGCCTGTTCGTGCTGCAACACAAGTACTGGCAGCAGACCATGCTCAAGGCCCTGGCTGCCGAGCAGTCGAAACTGATCGCCGTGGAGGACGTGCAATGACCATTTCCTATGAAGCGGTACGTGATTTCCTCTACCGCGAAGCACGCTACCTCGACGACCGCCAGTGGGATGAGTGGCTGGAACTGTACGCCCCTGACGCGACGTACTGGATGCCGTCCTGGGACGACAACGATGAGCTGACCGAAGACCCACAGCGGGAAATCTCGCTGATCTGGTACGGCAACCGCACCGGCCTTGAAGACCGCATTTTCCGCATCAAGACCGAGCGCTCCAGCGCCAGCGTGCCGGACACCCGCACGTCCCACAACATCAGCAACATCGAGCTGCTGGAGCAAGCCGACGGCATGTGCAAGGTGCGTTTCAACTGGCACACCCTGAGCTTTCGCTACAAGACCGTCGACAGCTATTTCGGCAGCAGTTTCTACACCCTTGATGTGCGCGGTGAAAACCCCTTGATCAAGGCCAAGAAAGTGATCCTGAAGAACGACTACGTTCGTCAGGTCATCGATGTTTACCACTTGTGAGGCAGCCGTCATGACCCATTCCATTGCGTTCAATTTCGAAGACGGCGTCACTCGTTTCATCGACGCCAACGCCGGCGAAACCGTGGCCGATGCCGCGTACCGCCAGGGCATCAATATTCCGCTGGACTGCCGCGACGGCGCCTGCGGCACCTGCAAGTGCTTTGCCGAGGCGGGCAGCTACGATCTGGGTGAGGAATACATCGAAGACGCCCTCAGCCCTGAAGAGGCCGCGCAAGGCTTTGTCCTGACCTGCCAGATGCGCGCCAAGAGCGATTGCGTGGTGCGGGTACCGACGTCCTCGGAAGTCTGCCGCACCCGCCAGGCCAGCTACGACGCCACCATCAGTGCGGTGCGCCAGTTGTCCGACAGCACCATCGCGTTGTCGATCAAGGGCGAGTCCTTGAGCAAACTGGCGTTCCTGCCAGGCCAGTATGTGAACCTGGGCATTCCCGGCAGCGAGCAGACCCGCGCCTATTCGTTCAGCTCGTTGCAGCGCGACGGCGAAGTCAGCTTCCTGATCCGCAACGTGCCTGGCGGCCTGATGAGCAGCTTCCTCACCGGCATGGCCAAGGCTGGCGACAGCATGAGCCTGGCAGGCCCCCTGGGCAGTTTTTACCTGCGTGATATCCGTCGACCCTTGTTGCTGCTGGCGGGCGGCACCGGGTTGGCGCCGTTCACCGCGATGCTGGAGAAGATCGCCGAGCAGGGCAGCGAACACCCGTTGCACCTGATCTACGGTGTGACCAACGATTTCGACCTGGTGGAACTCGATCGCCTGGAAGCCTTCGCCGCGCGCATCCCCAACTTCACCTACAGTGCCTGCGTGGCCAGTCCCGACAGCCAGCACCCGCTCAAGGGCTACGTGACCCAGCACATCGAACCCAGGCATTTGAACGATGGCGACGTCGACGTGTACCTGTGCGGCCCACCGCCGATGGTTGAAGCGGTGAGCAAGTACATCGGCGAGCAAGGCATCAATCCAGCGAATTTCTACTACGAAAAATTCGCTGCCAGCGCGGCGTGAGGTTTCCCTCCATGAACAGATTCCACGAAAAAGTCGCGCTGATCACCGGCGCCGCCCAGGGCATCGGTCGGCGCGTGGCCGAACGCATGGCCGCTGAAGGCGCGAAGCTGATCCTGGTCGATCGCTCCGAGCTGGTGTTCGAGGTTCAGCAGCAGTTGGCGAAGGACAGCCAGGTCCTGGCCCTGACCGCCGACCTTGAGCAATACGAGGAATGCAACCGGGTCATGCAAAGCGCCGTCGAGCGTTTCGGTCGACTCGATGTGCTGGTCAATAACGTCGGCGGGACCATCTGGGCCAAGCCATTCGAGCATTACGAGGCGTCGCAGATCGAGGCCGAGGTTCGCCGTTCGCTGTTTCCAACCCTGTGGTGCTGTCATGCGGCATTGCCGTACATGTTGCAGCAGGGCAGTGGCGCGATCGTCAACGTATCGTCGATCGCCACCCGCAGCGTCAACCGTGTGCCCTACGGCGCAGCGAAGGGCGGGGTGAATGCGCTGACCGCCTGCCTGGCGTTCGAAACCGCTGGACGCGGGGTGCGAGTCAACGCCACTGCGCCGGGCGGCACCGAAGCCCCGCCACGGGTTATCCCGCGTAACAGTGCCGAGCAGAGTGAGCAAGAGAAGGTCTGGTACCAACAGATCGTCGATCAGACCCTCGACAGCAGCTTGATGAAGCGCTACGGCACGCTGGATGAACAGGCAGCAGCCATTCTGTTCCTGGCCAGCGATGAAGCGTCCTACATCACCGGCATGATCATGCCAGTGGGCGGCGGCGACCAAGGCTGAAGCGCGTGAACTACAGGCGACGTTGAAACGCTTTGATGATCCGCAGCGTGGCGTCGCTTGGGTTCAGGTTGTGCACCGCATTCAGCGGGTACCAGAGGCAATCGAAAATTTCGTTTTGCGGCCGTGCCTGGTCCGGATTCGGCAACGATGCTTCGTAGACATGGTGACGGGTGCCGCCTGTTTCCAGTTCCATCAGGTACAGCATATCGTCGGCACCCAGCCCGGTTTCCTCCAGCAATTCGCGCGCCGCGGCATCCTGCGCGGTCTCGCCGCGCTCCACTTTGCCCCCGGGCAACATCCAGCGACTCCTGGGTTTGCGCACCAGGAGTATGTGCCGGTCCTGCTCGCAAATGACGGTTGCACGTACTTTCATGGGCTCTTTCAATCCGGAATGTCATAAAACAGTAACAAAAATGCAATATTTGGGCCGCAACCCATTGCATGTTTCCTGGATATTTTGAGCGGCAGGCGTGTCTAAAAGTGCAATCGCGCTGCCGTGTGCTGACTCGACGTCCGGTCGGCATCTTCGCGGCAGGGGGGTGTAAGGTAGGGAAGTCAACCCTGTGATCACTGCCAAGATGGAGGTGACTATGAGCGTTCCGATGTTGAACAAGATGCACATGAACGGCTACGACGTACTCAGTGTGAACAACGGCCCGTGGCGGGTCTGCACCCAAGGTGACCGGCTTGGCTCATTTGCCAGTCGCGAAGAGGCGCTGGCCTTTGCGGCGGCGCTGCCTGGCTACAAGGCGCGTCCAGGCAAGCCGCGTAATCAGCAAGCCACGTGATTGCCCCTGTGTGATCGTTCCCACGCTCTGCGTGGGAATGCCGCCAGGGACGCTCCGCGTTCCACTGACGACGCGTAACTTGAGCCCTGCGCAACGGTGACGCGGAGCGTCACAGGATGCATTACCACGCAGAGCGTGGGAACGATCACAAGGACGTTGGCCCATCGCTCCTACGGTCGGTTCGACAATCAAAATAATCTGCAAGAAAACCCGACGCCGTTGCACAGAAGGGGATTGGTCCCCGATCTGAGCAACGCCATGCCCCATTACTTCGATAGCGCCCACCGTGTAGAAATCGAAACCTTGCGCCAACGCCTGACCGCTCGCACCGAGTGGCCGACGTGGTTGCTGCTGTTCGGCGTGTATGCTGGCTGGTTCGCCATCGTACTGGGCAGTGGTGGGTTGGGCCTGTGGTGGAGCACATTGTTGTTGATCCCGTTACTGGTGCTCTGGTTGTCGGTGCAGCACGAATTGCTTCATGGCCATCCCACCCGCTGGGCAGCGCTGAACAAGATCCTCGGCTACGCGCCGTTCGCCGTCTGGTACCCCTACACCCTGTATCGCGACAGCCATTTGTTGCATCACCGCGACGAAGACCTGACCCTGCCTGGCCGCGATCCTGAAAGCCGTTACCTGAGCGCCGCGCAATGGCAGGGCAGTTCACTGTTCGAACGAGGCCTGCACTGGCTGAACAAAACCGTGTTGGGTCGTTTTGTCCTTGGGGCTCCATTGGCCTTATTGGCGTTGGCACGGGAGGAGGTGCAGCGCCTGAAGACCGGTGAGCACCAGGCCTGGTCGATGTGGCTCAGCCACGGCACGGTGACCCTGCTGATGCTGTCGTTTATTGGCCGCTACAGTGTGCTGCCGGTCTGGCATTACCTGTTGCTGGTCAGCGTGCCGGCGCTATCGATTGCGATGATCCGCTCCTACTATGAACACCGACCCCATGCCGAGCCCGAGCAAAGGACAGTCATCAATGAGGCCGCCTGGCCGTGGCGCTGGCTGTTCCTGAACCTCAACCTGCACCTGGTGCATCACGACTTGCCGGGGCTGGCCTGGTACGACTTGCCCCGCGCTTACCACGCGCGTCGCGAGCAATGGCTGGCGCGCAGCGGCGGGTTCCTGGTGCAGGGTTATGGCCAGTTATGGCGTCGGCACGGGGTAAAGGCCATCGATAGCCCGCGGCATCCGTTCCACTGATTGCGAATGAGGTCCCCTGTGGGAGCGCGCCTGTTCGCGAAAGCGCTGCGTCAGGCAACATCAGTGTTGATTGTGCTGGCCTCTTCGCGAGCAGGCTCGCTCCCACTATTGGAATTACGATGCATGGGAAGTTTTTCGATGACACGGCAACTCGCTGAATTACTGATGTACGTCGCCCCCGAACCGGTGCGCCAGGCCAACGAGCGTTGGCTGAGCCGCATCCTCGAGCGATTGGGGGCCACGCGCCGCAGTGCCGAAGGGCTTTCGCTGATGGACCTGTGGCTGTCCCCGCACTTGCTGCTGACGCAGACCTGCGGCTATCCGTTGATGACGGCATTGCGCGGTCGGGTGCGAATCATCGGGCGTCCTCGTTATGAGCTGCCGGACGCCAGTGGCGGCAATCATTGCAGCCTGTTGCTGGGTCGCGCCGATGATCCACGGCGCAGCTTGCCGGCCTTTCGTGACAGCCGCGGTGTGATCAATGGCGAAGACTCCAACAGCGGCATGAACCTGCTGCGTCACCGACTGGCGCCGCTGCATCAAGACGGGCGTTTTTTTGCAGATGTCGGTATCAGCGGCAGCCACCGCGAAAGCCTGCGATGGTTGCGTGAGGGTAAAGCGGACCTGGCGGCCATCGACAGCGTGACCTTTGCCTACCTGGCGCGACATGCCAAAGAAGAAGTGGCCGGCCTGCGGATCGTCGATCGCAGTGCATTCAGTCCGACATTGCCGTTCATCACCGCGACCACCGTCACCGAACAACAGGCTGGGCACATTCGGCAGGTGATGAACCAGGCGTTGCAGGAGCCTGGCGTCGCTGAAATCCTTGGTTTGCAAGCGATCCTGCCCGCTACCGATAGCGACTATCAAATCGTTCTCGACTACCAGAGAGAGGCCGAGGATCTGGGATTCGGACGATTGCGGTGAAATTCCTTTATGGAATATAAAAATTCTTTTTAAGTATTATTAATGAATAAGGCTCCTTGTTAGGATCGCCGCACCGGATCACCGGACATTCAGCGACCCCTGACCTTTGGAGCCTCTATGTCCGGCACCGACCTTTCCCATCTTGACCACGTGGGCGGATTATTCCGCGCGCATTACGCTTGGCTCTGCGCACGGCTGCGCCGGTATCTGGGGGCCAGCCCCAGCGTCGAAGACATCGCTGCCGAGTCCTTTCTACAGCTACTCGAATCGCCGGGACTGACCCCGATCCGCGAACCTCGCGCCTTGCTCACCACCATTGCCCATCGGTTGATCTTTCAGCTCTGGCGCCGTCGCGATCTGGAACGCCAGCACCTTGAACAGGTGCAACACGTGGATCAGCAACAAGAAGCACTCTCGCCCGAAGGGCAGGTGCAATTGATCCAGGCGTTACAGGGGATCGAGCGCACGCTTGAACGCTTGCCGGGCAAGGTTCGGGCCACCTTCCTGATGTCGCGGATCGACGGCCTGACCTACCCGCAAATTGCCGCCCGCCTGGGCATTTCCCAACGCTCGGTCAGCGACTACATGACTCGCTCCCAAGCCCAGTGTAACCGGCACAGCGCCAACCAACCCTTGAATGCCCTGACCCGGAGGTCCGCATGAGATCGTTCAAAACCCTGCTCGGCAGTTCACTGCTGGCCCTGAGCCTTATCTCGGCCCAGGTTCCCGCGGCGGACAAAAACGTCCCGATTCACTTTGGTGACATCACCTGGGAAAGCGGCAGCCTCATCACCGAAATCCTTCGAGTGATCGTCGAGAAAGGTTACGGCTACCCGACAGATACCTTGCCGGGCAGCACTGTCAGCCTCGAAGCGGCCTTGGCCAGGAACGATATCCAGGTGATCGGCGAAGAGTGGGCCGGGCGCAGTCCGGCGTGGGTCAAGGCCGCGTCCGAAGGCAAAGTGTTCGGCCTGGGCGACACGGTCAAGGGCGCCACCGAAGGTTGGTGGGTACCGGAATACGTGATCAAGGGCGACCCAGAACGGGGTATCAAGCCCCTGGCCCCGGAACTGAAATCCGTCGCCGACCTGGCCCGCTACAAGGACGTGTTCCGCGACCCGGAAGACCCCAGTCGTGGACGCTTCCTCAACAGCCCAACCGGCTGGACATCGGAGATCGTCAACAGTCAGAAACTCAAGGCCTATGACTTGGCCGACAGCTTCGTCAACTTCCGCACAGGGTCGGGTGCGGCACTGGATGCCGAGGTGGCTTCCTCGATCCGTCGGGGCAAACCGGTGCTGTTCTACTACTGGTCGCCGACGCCGCTGTTGGGGCGTTTCAAGCTGGTGAAACTCGACGAGCCGGCGTTCGACGCCGAAGCCTGGAAGACCCTGGCCGACGCCAACAACCCGCATCCAAAGGGCACACGGTCGATGCCGGCCAGCCTGGCGATTGGTGTGTCCGCGCCTTTCAAGGCGCAGTATCCGGACCTGGTGGCGTTCTTCGAGAAGGTCGACCTGCCAATTGATCTGCTCAACCATACCCTGGGCCAGATGAGCGAAAAGCGCCTGCAACCGCGTCAGGTGGCAGAAGCTTTCCTGCGTGACCAGCCGCAGATCTGGAAGGGTTGGGTACCGGGGGAGGTGGCTGATCGAGTCACGGTGCAATTGTTAGCGGCTCAATAGCCTCCACCGCCGCTGCTGCGGGACGGTTCCCTGGCCTTTTGCTGCGCATGGCTCCATTCGGCACACGTCATGAAGCTTTTATGATCGACCTTGCCCTGGCCATCGAAGCTGACGTTGTACCGTTGCTGATGACCTGGCTGGCTCAGGTTGTAGTCGAAACAGGTGCCGGGCTCGACCGTACGGTCGGAGATCGACAGGGGTGGGCCGCCGATTTGCTCGACTTGCTCCTTGCTCATGCCTGTCTCGACCTTCGCCACCAGCGGCTGATCCCGATAGACATGGGAATCGGTGCTGCAGCCCGCCAGCACCGTGATCAGTGTGGCAAGCGTGTAGACGGACCTGTTCACGGCCTGACTCCCGCTAAACAGCCTTGTTTCGACTGATGATCTTGGCTTTCACTTCTTCGGCATAGCCTGACAGGCGTTGTTCATCGCCCTGGAACAGATCGCACAGCCGCTTCACGGCTTCCGCATCGACATCGTTCCCCGTCAGGCGCAATTGTTCGGCGATGCGCAACAGCTCCACCGCCGACCATCTCAGGTCCGATGCAAGCCCTTGCAGGTCACGCCGAAGCGCTTGTTCATGTTCGTTGAGCCACATGATGATCTCCCGTAACGTTGTGCTACGAAATTTTAGACCCATTCGCGCGGAGCGGCGTTGTGTTCGTCTGATGCCAAAGGGCTTCCATTGGTCGGGAAATTTGCGCGTTTCGCAAAATCCGCTGTCGTAGTGAAGTGCCGACATTTTACCAGGGCAGGGTCCGTTCAAAATGACGACAACCGATGACTTCAGGGCGCATGCCCGGGAACTGAAAGCCGACTTGGATGCGGCCACCAGTGAAATGATGAAACTCATCTCCGAGCACCAGTTCAGCGGGCCGGAATGGGAGCGGGTCAGTCAATGGCAACACGAAGCCTTCGAACGATGGACAAGCTTTTTGAACGAGCGCTCCTACCCGGACAGCGGCAATCACAGCATCAGCCCCTGAGGCTCGATGCAACAAAATGGCTGTTAGCGCGGCAACAGGCTACATTTTATTTTTTCAGGTTTAAGGACGCTTCATGAGTCGAATGTTGATGGGGGGAGTGGTGATGGCGTTGTTGGCGGGATGTTCGTTGCCTGCGTCCCTGGTGCCGGGAGAGCCGAACTACAACAAACCGAGCGATAAGATTCCCAAGGAGGTAGCGGCGTGCGTATTGCCAGCCTGGCAAAAGGAGATCCCCAAGACAAGCCAGACATCGATATCCAACGGCTACAGGATCACCGCGCCGAGCATCATAACGGCCGATGAAGTGCTGGATATCGTGAAGTACAAGGAGGGCAGCCGGGTCTCACTGTACCAGGGGCCGCCCTGGGCAAAGTCAGGCGCGATGCGCCAGGCTGTGCGCGACTGCCTGTAGGGATCAGCCTTTGATCTCGGTGACCTGGATCAGTTGATCGGCCTGGGCACCGGCGGTGCCTTTCTTTTCCCTGCGCTCACTCATCCAGCTGTCGACCTGCGCATTGAACTGCGCAGGCGCCTTACGCCCGACCTTTCTGGCGATGTCCAGTATGGTCTGCTGGGCGAGGGCTTCCTCCATGCGCTTCTGCGCGATCAGCATGGCGCCATGCACTGAGCAAGGGCCGTCCAGCGCCCACGCGGGAACCTCGCCCTCGAACAACGCGCAGCGACCGCGAATTTCCCGGCATTCGAAAATGGCCTTGCGCCCGTCGATCGCATTGACGATGTCCAGCAGGCTGATCTCATCGGCCGGCCGCGCCAGCTTGAATCCCCCACGCACGCCTTCGGTGGCGACCACCAGTTTTGCCTTGGCCAGTTTGGTGAAGATTTTCGCCAGGTAGTCCAGTGGCACCCCTTGCAGCTCTGCCAGGTCACGCACGCTCGCCTCGCGGGTCTCACCACCATTGCCCACCAGGAATATCAGGCAATGAATGCCGTACTCGACGCCCGCGCTGTAAAGAGACATATCGATCTCCGACTAATGTTGTCGTAAATATTAGCAGTTGACCCTTAGCGAGGCAACGATCTGGAATTTTTCTCCAGGTCCTGGAAAGCCCCTCAAGAACGCGGATTTGGCGTGGTGTGACAAGTCTATCGATGGCATTGATTCGAACCATTGAGAAAAACATCTTGCTCGAATTAACTACGATCAATAAAGTCGTAGTTGTGAGGTCGGGAGCGGAAGGCGCTTTCAGCAGGGAGCGGGTGCCGACCTCCAGACCCCTTAACCCAATTCACTGCCTGGTTTTTTCCCTTGGAGTTAAAAATGAAACAACACATCCTGGTAATTGGCGCAGGTTTCGGTGGCATGTGGAGCGCCTTAAGCGCCACCCGCCTGTTCGATATCCATGGTCACAATGACGTTGACGTAACGGTGCTGGCGCCCCAGGCCGAACTGCGCGTACGTCCACGCTTCTACGAGCCGAACGCCCACCAGCTGGCGGCTCCCATCGGCGAGCTGTTCGATGCGGTAGGCGTCAAGTTCATCAAGGGGGCTGCCGAGACCATCGACGTCGAGCAAAAGCGCGTGGGCTACATCGATGCCCAGGGCGAAAAACAAGTCTGTATCTACGACAAACTCGTTCTGGCCACTGGCAGCCGTCTCGCACTGCCTGACACCCCGGGTGTGGCCGAATATGCGTTCGACGTCGATCAGATCGAACAGGCCATACGCCTGGAAGCCCACCTCAAGTCCCTGGTCAACCAGCCGCAGAGTCAGGCACGCAACACGGTCGTGGTGGCTGGCGGTGGCTTCACCGGCATCGAAACGGCCACTGAAATGCCGACCCGTTTGCGCGACATCCTGGGTGAGGGTGCGGACATCAACGTGATCATCGTCGATCGCGGTGACAAGGTAGGCGGCTCCATGGGCCCGGAAATCGCCGAGAAAATTGCCGAAGCCAGCGAGGAAACCGGGGTGAAATGGCAGCTCAAGGCTTCGGTTGTCGCTGTCGATGACAATGGCGTGACCTTGTCCGACGGCCGGCGCATCGACGCCAAAACGGTCATCTGGACCACCGGCGTGCGTGCCAGCTCGCTGACCCAGCAGATCCCTGCCGAACGCGACCACCTTGGCCGCCTGCACGTCGACGCGCACCTGCAAGTCATTGGTCAGCCAGACATCTTCGCCACCGGCGACGTGGCCTATGCGGCCAGCGATGACATCGGCAACCATGCGCTGATGACCTGCCAGCACGCCATTGTGCTGGGCCGTCATGCCGGCAATAACGTTGCCGCGCAGATCCTCGGTGTGGACCCGACGCCGTACAGCCAGCCCAAATATGTGACTTGCCTGGACTTGGGGGCTTGGGGGGCGGTCTACACCGAAGGTTGGGATCGTCAGGTCAAGCTGACGCGCCAAGAAGGCAAGTCGTTGAAGACGCAGATCAACACGGTGTGGATTTATCCGCCGGCGGCTGATCGAAAAAGCGCTTGGGCGGCGGCGGATCCGTTGATTCCGATTGCCTGAATGGTGTGAGGTTGTGCGATTCAATAAATCCTGCCCGGAGCATTCCGGGCGGGATTTTTTTGCAGTCGCACATGTTAAGACTTGTAGGCGCCAGCGGTGCGGCGATCCGCCTTGCCGGCGCGGCTGTATTCGATCCACTGTGGGAGCTGGCCTGTCGGGCCGCCGCATCGCAGCGAAGGCGGCCTGAGAGCCGACCTGTGTTTTGTTGAACTGTGTACATATCCATTGCTGCGGTAACGGCCACTTAGGGTTTCGCCCTTACGGCGACTCACTTTTTTTTCAAACGCCAAAAAAAAGTAAGCAAAAAAAGGCTCGCCCCAGCGTCCGGCCCCTCGCTAGGGCTCGGCGTTCCTTCGCTCCGGTATCCATCCGGGGACACTGCCCTCCGGTTGGCTTCGCTGCACCTACATGCAGCGTGTTCGACTGCGTCGAACGGCGCTGCGCGCCACTCCCCGGATGAACACCGGAACGAGGCCTCCCGATATAGGTTGTCCGTTCCTTTCTTCTTCCATACTTCAGCGTCTGGAAGTCAGTTTTATCAAGGAAGGAACATGCACCTGTGGGCTACGAATATGCCTCCCAAGCACGTGATGATTACCCCTTCACTTTCGAGCCCACAGGTGCGCTTGCGCCCTCTAACGAATACTCAGGGAAAGCCCGACACGGCTCTCTATATCGCTTTCGCTGGACGCAAGCATGCATGTCCCTGCATGTACTTTAGCGCCGGTGGAGGTTGTTGATGCAAACGCTCCTGTCTCAGAGATTCACTGCTTATGTCGGAATAGATTGGGCCGATACCAAGCACGACGTGTGTTTGCAGGTCGCGGGGGAATCCCGGCGGCACTTCTCTGTGATCGACCACACGCCCCAGTCGATTGATCGCTGGGCGAAATCGTTATTTGAGCGCTACGGCGCTCCGATTGCGATTGCTCTTGAGCTCAACAAAGGCCCGTTGGTGGCGGCCCTGCAAAAGTACGAGTTCTTTTGCCTGTTCCCCATCAATCCGAGTACCTTGGCCAAACACCGTAAAGCCTTTGTCGGCAGCGGTGCCAAGGATGATCCGACCGATGCGCAATGGGCGCTTGAGTTGTTGCTCACCTATCCCCAACGGTTTGCGCAGCTGATGCCGCAAAGCCCGGCGATGCGTATTTTGGCCAGCCTGACAGAACATCGACGGGCACTGGTTGATGAGCGAGTAAAGGTCAGCAACCGCCTGATCTGTACGCTCAAACAGTACTATCCAGCGGCCCTGGAGCTGTTTAGCAATCATGACAGCGTGGTGTTCTGTGACTTTCTGATGCGCTGGCCCACGCTTGAACACCTCAAGCGCTCTCGCCAGAGTACTTTTCTCAAGTTCTTTAACGAGCACAACGCTCGTCACGCTCAACTCAATCAAACGCGCTGGGAAATCATCACCCAAGCGATGCCCTTGACGCAGGACCCGGGGGTAATACGTCCTTCGCAGTTGTACGCAACAGCCTTGGCGTCGCAACTCAAAGGGCTCATTTGCACCCTCAAGGATTTTGATCGCGAGATTCAAGAAACGGCCAACAGCTTGGCCGATTACCCGATCTTCAAGGCACTCCCTGGCGCCGGCCAACATCTTGCACCGCGTCTGATGGTGGCTTTTGGTGAACAGCGTGATCGATTTAGCGACGCCAATGCAATGCAGCGATATGCCGGAATCGCACCCGTGACCCAGCGTAGCGGCAAGAAGACAGTGGTGTATTGGCGCTACCAATGCTCAACCTTCTTGCGTCAGACCTTTGTGGAATGGGCCGCTCACAGCATCACTCAATCAACGTGGGCCGAGGCTTATTATCGGCAGCAGCGGGCTAAAGGCTGCTCATACCAGGCGACCCTGAGAGCACTCGCTTTCAAGTGGATCAGAATCGTCTATAGGTGCTGGAAAACCAGCACCTACTATGACGAAAAGGCTTACTTGCAGGCTTTGACGGGGCGTGGATCCACGTTGGTAGAGGCGCCGATGGAGGTAGTCTCAGGTTGACGGACAGGCTCAGGGCGTGAAGGGGCGGGTGGATCTAGAGCCAAAGCAACAGCAACAGCAACAGCCAAAGCGAGGCGGGTGACCGGTTTGATTTTGGATGTGGCTTAAATCACTCTTTGTCGCTGCCGTAGTTCATGATCGACAACATCCGGATCGGCACCTGCACCAACGCCTCAGGGCCATGGGGAATTTCGCCCTCGAAGGTCAGGCTGTCCCCAGCCTCCATGCGATACAGCTGATTGCCGTGGCGATAAATCAGCTCGCCTTCAAGCAAATGCAAAAACTCGGTGCCGGGGTGGGAGAAGGTTGGAAATTCTTCGCTGGCGTCATCCATGCTCACCATGTAGGCCTCGAAACTCTTCTTGGGCCCACGAGTGTGGTTAAGCAAATGGTAGGTGTGGCCTTTCTCTGTCCCCCGGCGCACCACCTCCATGCCTTGGTCGGCCTTGACCAAGAGTGCGCTGCCGTCCTGCTGGTCGTACTCACTGAACAATTTCGATAGCGGCAAGCCCAGCACGTCACACAGGCGGCTGAGGGTGTCGAGGCTGGTGGAGACCTGGGCGTTTTCGATCTTGCTCAGCATGCCCTGGCTGATATCGGCGATTTTCGCCACATCGGACAATTTCAGGTCCTGGGCCTGGCGCTGGCGCTTGATCTGCAAGCCCAGGTATTGCTCGAGCTTGAGGCGAGGGGCGGTTTCGGTTGGCATAGTCGTCTGCACACTTTCCGTTCAGTAATATTAGTTTCGCACTGAGAAAGTGCAAGTTGCGTCGTCCGCAACACATCCATCAGCCAATATTCCCATGGGGAAAAGATTTTTCCCATATAAACAGCACAACAGGGTTTATCACGCACCCGTCGCGAATCTGGCAAGGGCCTTGCATTCCTATTGGGAAACAAACTTTCTTTTCAGGAATAAATGGAAAGTCAGGGCCAACCCACTAGAGATTTGCCTTTCGCGAGGAGTGACGAGCAATGTTGCCAGCAGAAACCCAGCGCATCATCGACAAGCACGGCATCAAGTACGTGCTTGCGCAGTTTGTCGATATCCATGGTGCGGCCAAGACCAAGTCGGTGCCGATCTGTGGGCTCAAGACGGTGGCCGAAGAGGGCGCCGGTTTTGCCGGGTTCGCGATCAGTGGCATGGGCATGGAGCCCCACGGTCCGGACTTCATGGCCCGCGGCGACCTGGCCACACTGACGCCCGTGCCCTGGCAGCCGGGGTATGGCCGGGTAGTGTGCGTCGGGCATGTCGATGGCAAACCGCATCCCTATGACAGCCGTTATGTATTGCAGCAGCAGATCCGGCGGCTGGAGGACAAGGGCTGGACCCTCAACACCGGTCTGGAGCCGGAGTTCAACCTGATGCGCCGCGACGAACAGGGCAAGTTGCAGCTGGTCGACCTGAGCGACAACCTGGACAAGCCTTGCTACGACTACAAGGGCCTGTCGCGCTCCCGAGTGTTCCTTGAACGCTTGACCGAGGCCTTGCAGGCAGTGGATTTCGAGGTCTATCAAATCGATCACGAAGACGCCAACGGCCAGTTCGAGATCAACTACACCTACAGCGATGCCATGACCTCGGCGGATCGCTTCACCTTCTTTCGCATGGCCGCCGGCGAGATCGCCAATGACCTGGGCATGATCTGTTCATTCATGCCCAAGCCCGACCCGAAGCGCGCCGGCAACGGCATGCACTTTCACCTGTCGATCAGCAGCGCCGAGAACAGGAATCTGTTCCACGACGCCAGCGACCCGAGCGGCATGGGCCTGTCGAAAATGGCCTATCACTTCGCTGCCGGTCTACTTGCCCATGGCCCGGCGCTGTGTGCCTTCGCCGCGCCCACGGTCAACTCCTACAAGCGTCTGGTGGTGGGCAATTCGTTGTCCGGCGCTACCTGGGCGCCGGCGTTTATTGCCTTCGGCGCCAATAACCGTTCGGCAATGGTCCGGGTGCCTTACGGCCGCCTGGAATTTCGCTTGCCGGATGCCGGCTGCAACCCCTATCTGGTCAGCGCCGCGATCATCGCGGCGGGCCTGGACGGCATCGACCGCCAATTGGAAATCGACCACGTCTGCAACGAAAACCTCTACAGCCTGAGCCTTGCGCAGATCGCCGCGCGCGGCATCAAGACCTTGCCGCAATCGCTCAAGGAAGCCTGCGATGCGCTGGAGGCCGACCCGTTGTTCGCCGAAGTGCTGGGCCCGCAGATCGTGGGCGAGTTTATCAAGCTCAAGCGCATGGAGTGGGTGGAGTACAGCCGCCATGTGAGTGACTGGGAAGTCGCGCGCTACACCGAATTTTTCTAAGCGCTAGCAGATGCGCAAAAACGAACCATCTCGCAGCTTGAAACTTGCGGCTGCCGAACGTAGTGAGGACTGTTGTCATGTGTGGAATCGTAGGTCTTTACCTGAAAAACCCGCAGCTGGAATCCCGGCTGGGCCAACTGTTCGAGCCGATGTTGCAGGCTATGACCGACCGTGGCCCGGACAGCGCCGGCTTCGCCATTTATGGCGATGAAGTGGCGGCTGGCTGGGTCAAGCTGACCCTGCAGGCAACCCACGAAAGCTTCGATTGGCCGGCCCTGATGGGCGATCTGGAAGGTCGTCTCGGCTGCTCGCTGGACTGGTTCCAGAACGCCAGCGCCGCGGTATTGAAAATCCACGCAGAAGAAACTCCGGTGCGTCTGGCCCTCGCCGAACTGGCGCCGGGCGTGCGCATCATGAGCGCCGGGCAGAGCATCGAGATCCTCAAGGGCATGGGCTTGCCCCAAGAGATTTCCCAGCGCTTTGGCCTGGCCGGCATGCAGGGTAGCCACATCATCGGCCACACCCGCATGGCCACCGAAAGCGCGGTGACCCTGGAAGGCAGCCACCCGTTTTCCACCGGTGCCGACCTGTGCCTGGTGCACAACGGCTCGCTGTCCAACCACTTCCGCCTGCGCCAGGAACTCAAGCGTGAAGGCATCCAGTTCGAAACCGACAACGACACCGAAGTGGCCGCCGGTTATCTGACCTGGCGCCTGCAGCAGGGCGATTCGTTGAAAGAGGCACTGGACCATGCACTGGAGGACCTCGACGGTTTCTTCACCTTCGCCATTGGTACTCGCAACGGCTTTGCGGTGATCCGCGACCCGATTGCCTGCAAGCCGGCGATCCTCGCCGAGACCGACGACTACGTCGCCATGGCCTCGGAATACCAGGCGTTGTCGAGCCTTCCGGGCATTGAGAACGCCAGGATCTGGGAGCCGGCACCGGCCACCTTGTACATCTGGGAACGCGAGTCAGCTTAAGGAGCGCACACATGAAAACCATCGATCTTTCCATTGCCAGCGTGCGCGACCTCAATCAGGCGTTGCATGACCAAGTGCACAACGTAGAAGACCGTGAGTGGGTGGTGACCCATGCCAACGGCAAGCACAACCTCGCCGTCGGGGTGAACCAGGCCGTGTCCATCGATATCCAGGGGCACGCCGGTTATTACTGCGCGGGCATGAACCAGCAAGCGAGCATCACCGTGCACGGCAACGCCGGTGTGGGTGTCGCGGAAAACATGATGTCAGGCGTGGTGCGGATCAAGGGCAGCGCGTCCCAGGCCGCCGGCGCCACCGCCCATGGCGGGTTGCTGGTGATCGAAGGCGATGCCGGGGCCCGCTGCGGGATTTCCATGAAAGGCATCGACATCGTGGTCGGCGGCAGCATTGGCCACATGAGCTGTTTCATGGGTCAAGCCGGGCGTTTGGTCGTCTGCGGCGATGCCGGTGATGCGCTGGGCGATTCGCTGTATGAAACGCACATTTACGTGAAGGGCAAGGTCGCGTCGTTGGGGTCGGACTGCATCGAGAAAGAGATGCGTGCCGAACACCTGGAAGAACTGCAAGTGCTGCTAAAGCGCGCCGGTTTCGAGCACAAGGCCGCCGACTTCAAGCGCTATGGCTCGGCCCGTCAGTTGTACAACTTCAAAGTCGATAACGCGTCCGCGTACTGATCCACGCGAGGAGAACAGATATGAATGAGAAAACCCCTCCAGTGTTGCGCGAGTCCGCGACTTTCGACCGCCTGACCATCCAGGAAATCCAGCGCGCCGCCGAGACCGGCATCTATGACATTCGCGGCGGTGGTACCAAGCGCAAGGTCCCGCACTTCGATGACTTGCTCCTGCTCGGCGCCAGCGTGTCGCGCTACCCGCTGGAAGGCTATCGGGAAAAGTGCGGCACCGATGTGATCCTCGGCAACCGCTTCGCCAAGAAACCGATCCACCTGAAGATCCCGGTGACCATCGCCGGCATGAGCTTCGGTGCGCTGTCGGCCAATGCCAAGGAAGCCCTGGGCCGTGGTGCGACCATCGCTGGTACCAGCACCACTACCGGTGATGGCGGCATGACCCCGGAGGAGCGCGGGCAGTCGCAGCATCTGGTCTATCAGTACCTGCCATCGCGCTACGGCATGAACCCGGATGACCTGCGCAAGGCGGACGCCATCGAAATCGTCCTGGGGCAGGGTGCCAAACCCGGTGGCGGCGGCATGTTGCTGGGTATGAAAGTCACCGAGCGCGTGGCCGGCATGCGCACCTTGCCGATCGGCGTCGACCAGCGCAGCGCCTGCCGTCATCCGGACTGGACTGGCCCGGATGACCTGGCGATCAAGATCGCCGAGATCCGTGAAATCACCGATTGGGAGAAGCCGATCTACGTCAAGATCGGCGCCAGTCGCCCGTACTACGACGTCAAGCTGGCGGTGAAGGCCGGGGCCGACGTGATTGTGCTCGACGGCATGCAGGGCGGCACGGCGGCGACCCAGGAAGTGTTCATCGAGCACGTTGGGATTCCGATTTTGCCGGCCATCCCGCAAGCGGTACAGGCTTTGCAAGAGATGGGCATGCATCGCAAGGTCCAACTGATCGTTTCGGGAGGGATTCGCAACGGTGCCGACGTGGCCAAGGCCATGGCGCTGGGCGCGGACGCGGTGGCCATTGGCACGGCGGCCCTGATTGCGCTGGGCGACAACCACCCGCGGCTGGATGAAGAACTGCACAAGATTGGTTCAGCCGCAGGCTTTTATGACGACTGGCAGAACGGCCGTGACCCGGCAGGGATCACCACTCAGGACCCGGAGCTGTCCAAGCGCCTGGACCCGGTGGAAGGTGGTCGCCGCCTGGCCAATTACCTGCGGGTGCTGGTGCTGGAAGCCCAGACCATGGCCCGGGCGTGCGGCAAGTCGCACCTGCATAACCTGGACCCGGAGGATCTGGTGGCGTTGACGGTGGAGTCGGCGGCCATGGCGCGGGTGCCGCTGGCGGGGACAAGCTGGATCCCGGGTTCCGGTTTCTGAGGTTGATTTGGATCGTTCCCACGCAGGAGCGTGGGAACGATCAGATTAGGGGGCCCGCCAAGAGGCTCACGCGCCAACACTTGCTCGCTGCCGACACTTCCCATTTCCATTGCAGGAGCTTTGAACATGGTCAATCGTCTTCTCGGCAAATCCCTTGTTGGCTTATTGGCGAGTGGTGCGCTGGTGTCCTTGGCGCAGGCTGCCGATGCACCAGCATTGAACACCGGCAGCACCGCCTGGATGGTGACCGCCACGGTATTGGTGCTGTTCATGTGCCTGCCCGGTCTCGCCCTGTTCTATGGCGGCCTGGTGCGGGCGAAAAACATGTTGTCGTTGTTCACCCAGTGTTTCGGCATTGCAGGGCTGGTGGGCGTCCTGTGGGTGATCTACGGCTACAGCATGGTGGTCGACACCACGGGCATGGTCGAGGGCGAGGTGTCCTTCAACAGTTTTGTCGGCGGCATGAGCCGTGCCTTCCTTTCCGGAATGACTCCGCAAAGCCTGGTCGGGGAGATTCCGGAAGGGGTGTTCGTGACCTTCCAGATGACCTTTGCCATCATCACCCCGGCGCTGATTGCTGGTGCCTTCGCCGAACGCATGAAATTCTCCGCGGCGCTGTTGTTCATGGCGCTGTGGTTCACCCTGGTGTACGCCCCGGTGGCGCACATGGTCTGGGGTGGTGCGGGGGCCTTGATGCATAACTGGGGAGTCCTCGATTTTGCCGGTGGCACCGCGGTGCACATCAATGCCGGTGTCGCCGCGCTGGCCGCCTGCCTGATCCTGGGCAAGCGCAAGGGCTATGAAAATACCCCGATGCCGGCGCACAACCTGAGCCTGACCATGGCCGGTGCAGCGATGCTCTGGGTCGGCTGGTTTGGCTTTAACATCGGTTCCGGTGGCGGCCTCAGTGGTACGTCCGGCATCGTCATGCTCAACACCCAACTGGGGGCGTGCGCCGGGATTCTTGGCTGGATGTTCACCGAGTGGTTCAAGGTCGGCAAGCCGAGTGCACTGGGCCTGGCCAGTGGTGCCCTGGCCGGCCTGGTGGGGATTACGCCGGCGTGTGCCTATGTGGGCGTGGGCGGCGCCCTGGCCATCGGTTTGTTATGCGGGGTGTTTTGCTACTTGAGCGTCACCGTGCTCAAGCGCCGCTTCGGTTATGACGACAGCCTCGATGTGTTTGGCCTTCACGGCATCGGCGGGATGATCGGCGCAGTGTTGACCGGTGTGTTTTGCGTGCCGTCCCTGGGCGGGCTGGTGGAAGGCGTGAGCATGGGCGGGCAGGTGCTGGCGCAGATCAAGGGTGTAGCGCTGACGACGGTGTATTGCTTCGTCATCAGCTGGATCATTCTTAAAGTGGTGAATGTCGTGGTCGGCCTGCGAGCCGATGAGTCGGTGGAGGAGTTGGGCCTGGATCTGGGCGAGCACAATGAGCGGGCCTACAACCACTGATCGACAGTGATCTACCTCTTCCTGTAGGAGCGAGCCTGCTCGCGATGGTCGTTAACGATAACGCGTGTTGTCTGGGTACACGCGGCGCCCTTGAGACCATCGCGAGCAGGCTCGCTCCTACAGTGGCATCGAGTGGCGAGTACGGACCCCACGCTGCAACTGGCTGGCAACCAGGGTGTTCTTCAGCAGATAAGCAATGGTCATCGGCCCGACACCACCCGGCACCGGCGTGATTGCGCTGGCGACAGTGCGTGCACTGGCGTAATCGACATCGCCGACCAGTCGAGTGCCCGATGCGGTGGTGATGCGATTAATCCCCACATCAATCACCACCGCCCCGGGCTTGAGCCAGCTGGCGTCAATCATCTGTGGGCGACCCACCGCGACCACCACGATGTCCGCCATCCGGCACAATGTCGGCGCATCGACGCTGCGCGAGTGCACCACGCTGACCGAGCAATCGGCCTGCAACAACAGCGTCGCCATGGGTTTGCCGACAATGTTCGAACGGCCGATGACGACTGCGTGCAGGCCACTCAAGTCACCGCAGGTTTCCTGCAGCAGCCGCATGCAACCGCTGGGTGTGCAGGGTGTCAATACTTCGATCCCTTGAACCAGTCCACCGACGTTTTCCCGATGAAAACCATCCACGTCCTTGATCGGGTCAATGGCATGAATCACCGCCGCTTCATCGATGTGGGCCGGCAGGGGTAATTGCACCAGGATGCCGTTCACCGTGACGTCGGCGTTCAACTGCGCGATCAGTTGCAGCACGTCGTTCTGGCTGGCGATTTCCGGCAGGCGGTACTCCAGTGAACGGATGCCGACTTCCTTGGCCCGCAGCAGTTTGTTGCGCACATACACCTCGCTGGCCGGGTCTTCACCGACAAGCAATACGGCCAGGGCGGGGTAGATCTGTTGGCGGGCCAGGACCTGAACCTCTTCTCGAACCTCGTCGAGAACCTTGGCAGAGATTGCTTTGCCGTCGATATCGCGGGCCAGTGCGGGGTTGGTGCTGGTCAAGGTAGGTCACCGTTGTCTGGATTGAGTGAAGGTATAGCGATCATCAAGGTGTCGTCGCGCCCCGATGATTGATCAGGGACGTGCAGGCAAGGATGCTCAGGCTACCAGTTGATGGCAGCCATGCACCACCCGTACACCGCAGGATTCAGTGTGCTGACCAATGTCCGGGGCCAGGGCACGACGCCGGGCATGTCATCCGGCGTCGTGGTCTTCAGGGATGGGTCAGGACAGTTCGCCGATTCGCTCGGCCCGCTTGCCGAGTTTCATCAGCCAGTAATAACTCAAGGCCGGCACCAGCAAGCCCACCAGCCAGGCCAGGTCGACACCGTCGAGGGCTGTGGCGACCGGACCGACGTAAAGGGTGGTATTCATGAACGGAATCTCCAAGGCAATCGCCAGGACGAAACTGCCGCAGGCGATCCAGTTGACCCGTCCATAAATCCCGTTGAGGTCGAAGATGTCATCGATCCTGTACTCACCCTTGCGCAGGCAATAGAAGTCCACCAGATTGATCGCCGTCCAAGGAATCAGGAAGTAGCTCATGAAGAAAATGAAGTTGAGGAAGAAGGTGATGAAGTCGTCCTGACTGATGGTGCACAGTCCGGTCGCTATGACGCTGATCACCAGCATGAACAGGCCGCGTACCCGTGGCGTCACCTTCAAGCGCGCGAAGGGTTCGATCACCGTGATGGTCGACATGAACGCCCCGTACAGGTTGAACACGTTGATCGACACCTGGCCATAGACGATGAAGGCGAATAGCAGGATCGCGCCGCTGCCAAACAGCCCGGCAACATGGCCTCCGACATTACTGGAGAAGTCGCCGATCCCGACGCTCAGGATCGCCCCGAGAATCATCATCCAGGCACCGCCGCTGACCGTGCCGGCGTAGCTGTACCAGAACACCTGTGCGGCGCTCGCGCGGCTTGGCAGGTAGCGAGAATAGTCGGCGACGTAAGGCGCGTAGGACAGCTGCCAGGTCACGGCAATGCTCACCGCCACCAGGAACTTCGACAGCGAGAAGCCCGTCGGCAGCCATTGTTCGGCCGGGATCGTCAGTTGCAAGGCGAGCAACGTGGCGGCGGCGAACACTAGCAGCGAGAGGATCGACAGCAGCTTCTGCAAACGGTGAATCAATCGATAGCCATACAGCGCAACCACGAAACACAAGGCGCCGATCAGGTAGATGTTGCCGCTTGCCGGCAACGGGCTGACCGACTCCAGCGCCTGCGCCGCAAGCAGGGTGTTGCTGACGAAGAACCCCAGGTAAATCAGCATCACGAACAGCAGCGGCAACACCGCCCCGAGTACGCCGAACTGCGCACGGCTCTGGATCATCTGCGGGATGCCCAGCTTGGGCCCCTGGGCGGAATGGGAGGCCATGAAAATCGCCCCCAGCAGCGAGCCGACGACGATTGCCAGGGCGCTCCAGAACAGGTTGAGCCCCATCACTACCGGCAGTACCCCGGAGGCGATGGTGGTGATGTTCATGTTGGCGCCGAACCAGATGAAGAACAGCGACCCTGGCCGGCCATGGCGTTCGGCTTCGGGAATGAAATCGATGCTTCTTTTTTCGACTTGCATGGCGATTACTCCTGAGTCCGCACGAGGTGGTTTTGCAGCCGGGCGATGGTGCCTGGCAGCTCATGGGGCTGGTGGGCGAACAGGTCCGGGTGCTCGGGATTGAGGCTCAAGTAGTCGAGGTTTTGCAGGGCGCGCCGGCATTCACTGCTGGTGAGGATTTCCAGGGAGTAGACCCAGTTGACCATGATCAACAGGGCCGAGTAGTGCCCGGCCAAGGTGGTCGTGGTGCAGGCGTCGCTGACCAGGCGAGTGTGATAACCCAGGGCGAACGCATCGAACACCGTGGTCAGCACGCAGACATCGGTGAGCACGCCGCTGATGATCAGGGTGTCGACGTCCAGCGCCTTGAGCCGGGCATCCAGGTCGGTACGGTGGAAGGCGCTGTAGCGGCCTTTGTCGATAATGGCTTCATCAGGCCGCGGGGCCAGGCGCTCGATGATCTCTACCTGGCGGGTGCCAGCGCGGTAGCCGCTCGGACCGCCATCGCACGCACGGGGTTCGCCGCGTGGCAAGTCGTTGCCATCGGCTTGATTGATGTGGCGGGTGTAGAGGATCGGGACCCGCTGCTGGCGGGCGGTATCGAGAAGATAGGCCGTATTGGCCACCACCTTGTCGAAGTGTTCGAGGACGAAACCGTCCTCCTGTTGCATGTCGATGATCAACAGAGCGTTGTTATTGTTCATGGGGCAAACCTGATCATGAGCCGAAGCACAATGCACGGTGCATACCGCGCAATGAAGCGGTATGGCGTGCGTGACTTTCTATTTGGGCAGGCTCAGTAAACGGGTTGCCAGAAGCCGTTCTGCTTGGCGGAAACACTGGCGGGCAGGCGCTTCAAATGGATATGCGAAGCGGTCCATTCGCCGCGCAGGTAAGCCTGCGCGGCGCCGGAGGGAAGGGGGAGTGACCGGAGATGACCATTATTGAGCATGGAAATCGAACCTGGACATCATTCAACAATCCTTGTGGGAGCGAGCCTGCTCGCGAAGAGGGTTTCACATCCAACATCAATGTCGACTGTCAGATCGCTTCGCGAGCAGGCTCGCTCCCACAGGGGGTGGGCTCAGCGGAACGCTGGCACTACGTGCTTGATAAACAGTTCCAGGGATTTCTTCTTCTCGGCATGCGGCAGGCTGTTGTCGCACCAGAAGCTGAACTCGTCGACGCCCAGCTCCTGGTAGTACTTGATGCGCGGGATGATTTCTTCCGGGGTGCCGATCATCGCGGTCTTGTGCAAGCTCTCCAGTTCGAACTCTGGACGGCCGGCGAATTTCTCTTCCGGACTCGGTGCCAGGAAGCCGTTGACCGGGGTTTCCTTGTTGCCGAACCAGGCATCGAATGTGCGGTAGAACTTGGCGATCGCCTTGGCCCCGACCTTCCAGCCTTCGGGATTGTCGACCGAATGCACGTGGGTATGGCGCAGCACCATCAATTGTGGGCGCGGCACGTCCGGGTTGTTGTCCAGGGCGGTCTGGAATTTGTTCTTCAGGTCCAGGACTTCTTCGTCGCCTTTCATCAGCGGCGTGACCATCACGTTGCAGCCGTTGGCGACGGCGAAGTTGTGCGAGTCCGGGTCACGGGCGGCGATCCACATCGGCGGGTTCGGTTTCTGGATCGGCTTGGGCACGCTGGTGGAAGTCGGGAACTTCCAGATGTCGCCGTCATGGGCGTAGTCGCCTTGCCACAGGGCTCGAACCACCGGGACCATTTCGCGCAATGCCTGGCCACCAGAGGAAGCTGGCATGCCGCCGGCCATACGGTCGAATTCAACCTGGTAAGCACCACGGGCCAGGCCCACTTCCATGCGACCGTTGCTGATGACATCGAGCAGTGCGCATTCGCCGGCGACCCGGATGGGGTGCCAGAACGGCGCGATGATGGTGCCGGCGCCAAGATGAATGGTGGTGGTCTTGCCAGCCAGGTACGCCAGCAGTGGCATCGGGCTTGGCGAAATGGTGTATTCCATGGCGTGGTGTTCACCGATCCATACGGTGCTGAAACCACCGGCTTCGGCCATCAGCGTCAGTTCGGTCAGGTCTTCGAACAACTGGCGGTGGCTGACGCTTTCGTCCCAACGTTCCATGTGTACGAACAGGGAAAATTTCATGACGCTACCTCGAATCTCTTGTGGTCGACCCGTCGACTGCGGGGCTGTTGATTATTGGTATACCATAATACGGTTATACTGCAAAATCTATCAGATCAAAAGATCGCAGCCTTCGGCAGCTCCTACAAAAGCTCACATACTCCCTGTAGGAGCTGCCGAAGGCTGCGATCTTTTGCTGTGTCAGGCCAGAACGGGCAGGGCGCCCATCTTGCCGTGGCAATACACCAGTGGCCCGGCATTGTGTTGGGGCACGATCAGGTTCTTCACCGCGCCGACCATGATCGCGTGGTCGCCCCCTTCATACTCGCGCCACAGTTCGCATTCGATAACCGCCGTGGCGTTGGCCAGGATCGGGTTGCCGAGTTCGCTCAACGTCCACTCGATGCCTTGCGCCTTGTCCTTGCCCTTGCGTGCGAAGGCATAGGCTTCGCTCTGCTGGCCGCCGGACAGCACATGAATGGCGAAGCGTTTGTTCCTGATCAGGACCGGGTAGGAGTCCGAGCTGTAGTTAGGGCAGAACAGCACCAGGGCCGGGTCCATCGACAGCGAGCTGAAGGCGCTGGCGGTCAGGCCGACGACCTGCCCATCGTCATCGAGTGTGGTGATCACGCAGACGCCGGACGGGAACGAGCCCATGACTTGTTTGTAGATGGCGGCATCGATCATTGGACTGTCCTCGGGAGTGGAACGTGGTTTTTATGAGTTTGTAGGTCTGATGGTATACCGTAATACAACGTTTGCAAGGGCTTTTTTGGTCGTCCGATAAACGTATGCCTTTGGTCTTTAAGTCAGTGTTTGCGGGGCTTTCAGCCAGGCAATAGGTGCAGATTGGCCGGAGGATGCCGGATCAGATGGGCGCTTAAAGACCGAATCAGTCTTGTGCAAATGGTGGAATACCATAATATGGTGCGCATCTGAGGGGCGGCCAGAGAGTCCCCCCGGTTTGGCTTCATACAAAGATAAGAACAGACAAACTCGAGTTCATGCATATGTCCCAGATGTCCCGGCAAGACCCGTTGATTGAAAATCACACGGTCGATTACGTTCCACTCGCAGAGCGCCATGGGAAGGCCCGCGATCTCTTCACCCTGTGGTTCAGCACCAACATCGCGCCGCTGCCCATCGTTACCGGTGCCATGGTGGTCCAGGTGTTCCATCTCGACATGTTTTGGGGGCTGCTGGCGATTGCCCTCGGGCACATGGTGGGCGGGCTGGTGATTGCCTTGGCCTCGGCGCAAGGGCCGCGCATGGGCATTCCACAAATGGTCCAGAGCCGTGGCCAGTTCGGCCGCTATGGCGCGTTGCTGATCGTGTTCTTCGCCGCACTGATCTACATCGGCTTCTTCATCTCCAACATCGTCCTGGCGGGCAAGTCGATTGTCGGCATCGCGCCCTCGGTACCGGTGCCGGCGAGCATCCTGATCGGAGCGCTCAGCGCCACGGCGATCGGCGTGATCGGTTACCGCTTCATCCATTCGCTCAACCGCATCGGCACCTGGGTCATGGGCAGCGCCTTGCTCGCCGGGTTCCTCTACATCTTCGCCCATGACCTGCCGGCGGACTTTTTCACCCGGGGTGGTTTTAACCTGTCCGGCTGGCTGGCCACCGTGTCCCTGGGGATCATCTGGCAGATAAGCTTTTCGCCTTACGTGTCGGACTATTCGCGTTACCTGCCGGCGGATATCGGGATTGCCAAGCCGTTCTGGGCCACCTACCTGGGGGCAACCCTGGGCACGATCCTGTCCTTCACCTTCGGTGCGGTGGCTGTGTTGGCGACGCCGGAAGGTACTGAAGCGATGGCCGCGGTGAAGCAATCCACCGGTTGGCTGGGACCGATCCTGATGGTGCTGTTCCTGCTCAATATCATCAGCCACAACGCCTTGAACCTGTATGGCGCGGTGCTGTCGATCATCACCTCGATCCAGACGTTCGCCAGTCAGTGGACGCCGAGCATCAAGGTGCGCGTGATGTTGTCGAGCGGTGTGCTGGCGGGTTGCTGTGTGGTGGCATTGGGCGCTTCGGCGGATTTCATCTCGCAGTTCATCGGGCTGATCCTGGCATTGCTGTTGGTGCTGGTGCCATGGGCTTCGATCAACCTGATCGACTTCTATGTGATCAAGCGTGGGCGGTATGACATTGCCTCGATTTTCCGTGCGGATGGCGGGATGTATGGGCGCTTCAATCTGCATGCGATCGTGGCGTATTTCATCGGGATCATTGTGCAGTTGCCGTTTGCCAACACGTCGTTGTATGTGGGGCCTTATGCCAATCTGGTCGAGGGTGCGGATTTATCCTGGTTGGTGGGGTTGGTGGTGACTTGTCCGCTCTATTACTGCCTGGCTACGCGTGGGCGGACTCAGGAGGGCAGGGCTTCTGAGTTGAGTTATACCGACTGAATTTTGAGTCCTGGTGTTTGTCTTTGATGCCCGGCTTTTGCCGGGCATTTTTGTTTGGGTGATTGGGGAACATACTTGGGTCCATACCTCACTGGGGTAAGAGTCTTGTAGGAGCCAGGCTTGCCGGCGAAGGCGGCCTGAAAGCTGGTGATTGTCTTTCAGGTGTACATATCCATTGCTGCGGTAACGGCCACTTAGGGTTTCGCCCTTACGGCGACTCACTTTTTTTCAAACGCCAAAAAAAAGTAAGCAAAAAAAGGCTCGCCCCAGCGTCCGGCCCCTCGCTAGGGCTCGGCGTTCCTTCGCTCCGGCATTCATCCGGGGGCATCGCCCTCCGGTTGGCTTCGCTGGCACCTCCATGCGATGTGTTCGACTGCGTCGAACGGCGCTGCGCGCCAATCCCCGGATGAACACCTCCGCTCAGCCTCCCGATAGGGGCGGGTAGATCAAGATCAAAAGCTGAAGGCGAGCTAACGCTCGGCCTGATGAGTGGTGAAGAGCGGGTGGGGATGTACGCCGCTTTGCTTTTGCTTTTGCTTTTCTGTGGGAGCTGGCTTGCCAGGGAAGGCGGCCTTGCAGCCAACCAACCGCTGACGGATGTACTCGATCTACTGTGGGAGCTGGCCTGCCAGCGAAGGCGGCCTTGCAGCCAACCAGTCGCTGACGAATGTACTCGATCTACTGTGGGAGCTGGCTTGCCAGCGAAGGCGGCCTTGCAGCCTACCCGGACTCTGTTGACTAAATATGCCCACCTTCAATGCCAGGGATACTTCCTCTCCCACTCCCAGGCATGCGCCACGATCTGTTCCAACCGGGCGTATTGCGGTCGCCAGCCCAGCAGTGTGTTGGCCCTGGACGCATCCGCCACCAACCGTGGCGGGTCGCCAGCGCGGCGTGAAGCTTCGCCGATGTAGATGTCCCGGCCGGTTACGCGGCGCGCGGTGTCGATCACTTGTTGCACCGAGAAGCCCTGGCCATTGCCCAGGTTGAACGCCGTGCTGCTGCCACCCTTGAATAAATAGTCCACGGCCAGGGCGTGCGCGGCCACCAGGTCACAAACGTGGATGTAGTCGCGGATACAGGTGCCGTCCGGCGTGTCGTAGTCAAAGCCATAGACGGTGATGGTTTTGCGCCGTCCGGAAGCGGCCTGCAGGATCAGCGGCAGCAGATGGGTTTCCGGTTCATGGCGTTCACCCAACTGCCCGTCAGGGTCCGCGCCGGCGGCGTTGAAGTAGCGCAGGCAGACCGACTTGAGCCCGTAGGCGCGGTCGAAATCTTCCAGCATCTGCTCCACCATCCACTTGGTGCGACCATAGGGGTTGATCGCGGCCTTGGGGTGCGCTTCATCGATGGGCACGTATTGCGGGTCGCCATAAACGGCGGCGGTCGAGGAGAAAATGAAGCGTTTGACCCCGGCGCGAACCATGGCCTTGAGCAGCGTCAGGGTGGCCGCCAGGTTGTTCTGGTAGTACTTGGCCGGTTCGGTGACGGATTCGCCCACCTGTATGAAGGAGGCGAAGTGGAACACGGCATCGAAGTGGTGGCTGGCGAACAAGGCGTCCAGCGCCTGGGCGTCGGCGATGTCGAGCTCGACCAGTGTTCCGCCCAGCAACGCGCTGCGATAGCCCGTGGAAAAGTTGTCCGCCACCACCAGTTCGTGCCCCGCGCCAAGCAACTGCTTGACCATGTGTGAACCGATGTAGCCTGCGCCGCCAATCACCAGGAATTTCATGCCGCCTCTCCTTGATATTGTTGCGGTGTCAGCGCAAGGCGGCTGACCCGTCCTTTAAAAGGTCTTTGCCGTCACTTCAGATTTTCACTCGCTTGCGATGCTTTTTTCAGGAATAACCAATTGGACGCCTGCAGGCCGTCAAATTTGATGGTGTAGCGGCCATCCAGGTAGGTGGCAGGCAGTTTCCCCAGTTGCCCAAGGGGGCCGCCCTGGGTGAACAGCGTCAAGCCCGGGGGGGCCTGGATGGACAGCGTGCCCTCCAGAGGCTCGACATGGAAAGGCGTCTTGTCGTTGTCCTTGGGGACAGCCCGGGTGCCCAGGGAAATCAGCAGGTCTGCGGACTTGCCGACGGGCACGCCGTCCAGGCTTTGCACCACGACGCTGGCGTAGGCGGTCTTGAGTTGCACCTGGATATTGCCCAACTGGATCGAATTGCCGCCGATCCAGCCGGTGGCCGCCTGGGTGCGAGGCGTATCGATGGTGTAGAGGCCTTGTTTCCAGTTGCGCTTGAGTTCACCGGTGTCCGTGGTGGATTCGCTGGCCGTGGCGTCCAATAGAGACTGTGCCGGGTCGTGGAACACCTGTGCGTTCCTGGCGATGATGCCCGGTTGCAACCAGGGCAGTTGCGGCGTCTGTGGCATGGCGATTTGCAGCTTGCCTTTCTCCATGGCGGTGCGCAGCAGGGCCGAGCTGTCGGGTGTAATGCGTTGGTTGAACAGGGTTTCTGGCGTCGGCGCGAAGACATAGGTGGTCTTGGCTTCGTGAACGTCGCCGCGACGATAAAGCAGGGCGGCGGCGGGCAGGGTGGCCAACATGGCCGGGTCGTTGTAGGCGTGCCAGTTGCCGGCTGACTCCGATTGCTCGGTGAGTGGTTCCTGGCTATAGGCATATTGCATCAGCGCATCCCAGCCCTGATGGCTGGCCGTGCCGGCCATGTACAGAGGCAGCGAGTGGCGGTCGGCTATCGGGAAGGGTTCGTTGTTCCATTCGGTGACGGTCAGGGGTTTGCCGACGACCTGGCCGGCGCCAATCCAGTCCACCAGGCTGGCGCTGGCCAGCGGGTTTTTCTCAAGGGTCCCCGGGCCACCGTAGATATGCACGTCGACCACGTCACCGGCGGTCAGGGCGGGCAGGGCGCTCAGGCCATTGCCGCCCCAACTGCTGGTCGTGGCAATCGGCACTTTCACGCCGGTCTCGCGCAACGACTCGATCATGTCTACGTTGAAGCGCCGTTCCAGGTCGTTGAGGAACAGCTTGGCGGGGCCAGGCTCCCAGGATCGCCAGGTCTGGTCTTCAGGCAGGTTGTGCTGTTTGGCGAAGGCTTTGGCAGCCTTCATGTACAGTTCGTTGTGCTTGGGCACGGACTTGTCGGGCAACAGGGCGTTGCCATAGTGTTGGGTGATGTCGTTTTCGTTGGTGATCAGCACGGCGGCAACCGCCGGGTCATCCTTGTAGGCCAGGCCCGTGTAGCTGTTCACGTGGCTCAGATAATCCTTGGCAAAGCGTTTCATGGCCCGCTGGATCGTCTCGTTTACGTACGCATAGCCTTTGAGGTCGGCGATGCCATACTCGTTCTTCGGCAATTCATCGAAGGCAAAGATGTTGTCGTTAGCCCAGAGGGCTCGTTGAACGTGCATGTCGAGCCATACATAGATGCCCTCATCCTTGAGGCTCTTGATCCACAAGTCGAGCTTCTTCAGCGATTCTTCGCTCAGGCGCTGGGTATCATGCACTTTCCTGCCGTCACCGAAGATGTTGGGAAGGACCCACCACGAATCATGGTGGTGCAGTCGCACCAGATTGAAACCCAGGGCCGAGAGACGCTTGGCCTGCAGCTTGATCGCATCGTCGGGTGTTTGAAATAACGTATAGGCCGACAGGTTGGTGCCCCAGAAGCGCGCCGGGGTGTTGTCGGCAAACAGCAGTTGCTCGCCCACAGCCTTGACGAAACCACGCTTGCCTGCAGGTTTTTCCGGGGCATTGAGAAAGGACAGGTCGACCGGTGCGGTTTTCCAGTCCAGTCGATCGCTCGGCCAGCTTTTCGGATCCGCAATTCCAAAGCGCTCGGCGGCGGTCGGCCCCAGCACCACATCGCCAGATACGCTGAACGTGGCTTTGAAGTTTTCGCGACCGGGCTTGATCCGGTCCTTGTAGAGAAACGCCCGCACCTGGGATCGATCACCCGGTTCGAAATACACCCTCGCCAGCGCGGGTTCGAAGCGCATCTCGATGCGCCGCCCCTGGGCATTGCCCCAGGTCCAGCCACGGTTGCCAGGCAGCAACACCGGCTCACCCATTGCTTCGGCAAGGGCCGGGTCGAAGTTGAAGACGATACCCCCGCCCATCACGTTCGTCTTGAGGCTGCGGGCATCCAGCACAAGGTTGATGCTCAACGTCTGCTCGTCTTGCTTGCGTATCTGCCCGGTCGCATCGAAATCGAGCTTCTGGCTCTTGCCCTCCATGGCGTAGACAAAGGGCGAGATCACCTTGAGCGAGGGGGTGAAATCCGCCCAGTCCCAGTTGCCACCCCAAAAGACGAATTGAGAGGCCATGGCAGGGCTGCCACCACGCGTGACCTGGGGCAGGCCGCTGCGTTCATCCACACTGGCGACCCACTCCGCCGCCCGGGTACTCAATGGCCAAATGGCAACGGTCAGGAGAAAGACTGACAGCAAAGGCATGCGGTAAAAAAAACACGTCATGAGCGTTACCAGGTCTGTAGGAGGGTACTCTTGCTGCTTGCTGTCTCTGCGCGCTTGAGCCTGCGCGCCATCTGAGCATAGGACACGCCCAGCCCGGCTACCGACCAATACACCACGGGGATGACCGTAATGCTGCTGACGGTGATGATGGTCACCAGTATTCCGGCCAGTGTCGCCAGCAAGGCACGTCCAAGTCGCCGCGACTCATCCTCCTGCTTGGGGAACGAACGCATCGCCTTGCGAATACCAAGCGCAATGGTGGCGAAAAAAGCCACGAACAGCGTCAGCCCGATAAAGCCCATTTGCAGGGCGATGCCGATATAGGTGTTGACGATGTCGATGATGCCCTGGCCCTGGATCATTGACTGCATTTCAGGGGTGCTGCGGTAATCGAAGGAACCCAGCCATGGATTGCGCTGGATGACGATCAACGAGTTATCGATCAAGCGCTGGCGGTAGGTGATGTTCTCGACTTCTACAGAGCCGATGAAGGGCAGCAGATCAAGGATTTTCTGTCCGCCGGGCAAGATGGCCAACAGGGGCAGGGCGAGCAAGGCGGCGCCCCCGAGCAGCACCAGGCGCCTGACCGCATAACGGCCGGTGCCGATGAACATGACGATCATGACGGCGGCACCGATCCACGGGCCGCGCGACAGCGGCGCAAACAGTCCTCCAGCGAGCAGCAGGGCACCGAGTCGTCGCTGCAGTTTGCTGCGCACACCCTCCTGCAGGAACAGGTAAAAGCCGATGGCCACGGCGATGACATAGCCCAGCGCAATGGCCTGGCCAGTGGTGACGCTGGCGCGCAGCGAGCCGCCACGGCTGAGATAGGTGGCGATTTCCCATTGCACGCCCATGGCGTAGGTCAGCCCGTTGTACAGCAGCCATCGGCGGGTATATTCGAAGAGACCGATCAGCGACAGCAGCATGGCGGCGAGTAAAAAGGCCAACAGCGCATCCTTGAAGTCGCTGACATTCTTCATGGATCGACTGGCAACGTAGTAAGGCAAAAAAACATCGACGAACAGATAGAGCGATTGACGCAAGGTGTCGGTGGGCGTGGTCTGGCGCAGGAAAAGCGCAGACGTCAGCAGCAGGTAGGCCAGCAGCAGTTTGTCCGGCAGTGTGCGCCCGAAGGGCAGTGTGTCCGGCCGCTTGCGCAACGCCAGAAAAGCCGGGAGCAACACGCACAGTGCCAGTAGTCGTACATGGTTCAGGTCAAAAAGATAGTTGACCAGGCCGAAGCCGGGGACCTGCGCATTGGCGGGTGGAATGAGAAACAACAGCATGAAAAACAATGCGAGGGGATTGCGCTCACGCTGTCGCGTCACCGCCAGAATGATTGCGGTAACGCCCGCGTACACCCAGAAGCTATGGGAAAAAAAGGCTAGCAGCGTCAATCCGAACCAAAGGTTGCGCCGGCGGGTGAAATCACTCAGTGGGATCAGATCGGCCGCCGGTCGCCGTGCAAAAGCGAAGACGATACCGGCAAGGACCAGGATGACGACTAACGCGCGAAAGTGCTCAGGCATGGGCTACCGACTTATTTGATGAGAGAGCGATGGCTAATGGCTAGTGGTTTGCCTAATAGCGACTATAGTACCTTTCGAGTCGTTCAATACGGGGATTGATGTTATGCCGTCAGTTAACATATCGCCAACGTTCAGCCTTCGTCGTCGAGCGATATCTGCTGGGGCATGGAACCTGGGGGCGCTGGTCACTTCACAAGTGATACGCCTGGGCGGCAACCTGGTGATGACCCGTCTGCTGATGCCGGAAATGTTCGGCATCATCGCCATTGCTACCACCGTTTTGTTCGTCCTGCACCTGCTCTCCGATGTGGGGTTGCGCCAGAACATCCTGCAGAGTCCACGCGGCGACGACCCGGTATTCCTCAATACCCTCTGGACCGTGCAGATCGTGCGCGGCTTCGTGCTCTTCGCCTTTACGTTGTTGCTGGCAGCCGCTGCCTGGTATTCGCAAGTCATCGATTTCTGGTCGCACAACTCCACCTACGCCGCCCCTGAGTTGCCGATGGTGTTGGCCTGGACCGGTGTTACCGCGATCATCTACGGGTTCCAGTCGACGAAAGTCGACCTGGCCGTCCGCGCTTTCCAGCAAAAGAAAGTGGTGATCGCCGAGTTCGTCTCCCAGGTCGTCGGCCTGCTGGTGATGCTGGTCATCGGTTACTTCACCCATTCCATCTGGTCGCTGGTGGCGGCCGGCCTGGTCACGGCCCTGGTCAGCACGTTGCTTGGGCATTTCTGGTTCGAGGGGCCGTCCAACAGTCTGCGCTGGGAACGCGCCGCACTCCACGAACTGATGGTCTTCGGTCGCTGGATCCTGTTGTCTTCGGCCGTGGGCGTACTGTCCATGCAGGGTGACCGGATCATTTTCGGCGGCAGCATGACAGTCTTCGAAATGGGCGTGTATTCGATTGCCGTGCTGATTCTTGGCGCTTTGCAGACCGGCGTATTGAAAGTGGTCGGGGCCGTGGCCCTGCCAGCCTTCGGCGAAGCCGCGAGAACCAACGACTTCGAGCGCCTGCGCAGTTTGTATTACCGCTTCAAGATGATGGTCGACGTTGCGTTGCTATTTCTTTGCGGGTTCCTCTGGGTCACCAGTCCACTCATCATCAAAGTGTTGTACGACGACCGTTACGCCCAGGCCGGCCACATGATGGCCGTGCTCTCGACGTCGTTTTTCGTGATGCGCTACATCGTGGCCAATCAAATCTGGATCGCCCTGGGGCTTACCAAGTACCAGGCCATCGATAACATCATCCGTGTGGTGTCGTTATGGGTGCTGGTCCCGTTGTTACTGGCTTTCGGTGGGGTCGATTGGGCGATCTGGGGCGTCGCGCTGCATACGTTGCCGACCTTGGTGTTGGTTGTGTATGTCAATCGTCGCGTGGGTATTCTCGATATCAAGCGCGAGCTGATTGTGTTGCCTATGCTGGTGGTAGGGGCGTTGTGCGGGGAGCTGGTGCTGGTCGTTTTCAAGTGGCTTTTCGATTTAAGCGCTTGACCGGTTTTTCTTGACGTTGAAGCACCCTTTGAATCTCGGACGCAAATCTCGATCCAGTGGAGTCGTGAGTGATGAGTGAACGCGTGTTGAATACCTCTGTCATCAGTCGCAGAGGACTCATTCGGGCATTTGCCCTGTTAAGCCTGGGGGGGCTGGCGATGAAATTTACCGGGGTTGGGGCTCGGCCTACTGCAGGAAAATCGGAGTTTGTCGTGATCAACGGGTGGGTATTACCTGCCGCGCATTTCCGGTAACTGCAAATATGATCAAAGACTACCAAACGCAGAAAGACCTGCGCGATCACTATGATTTCTGCATCGTTGGTGCAGGCCCGGCCGGCATTACGCTGGCCTTGCGTTTGGCTGGCAATGGCTGGCGTGTAGTGCTTCTGGAGGGCGGGGGGCGCGAGTATGCCGCGTATTCGCAGAACCTCTACAAGTGTCCTTCGACGGGGCTGGATGTCTTCGCTGAAGAAACCCGCCTGCGCTATCTGGGTGGCACCTCCAATCATTGGGCAGGTCGTTGCCGCCCCTTCGAGCCTTCCGACTTTGCCCTGTCCCCACCGGTGAACTTGCCCGGTTGGCCCATCGCGTTTTCCGAGATGGAGCGCAATCTGCCAGCGGCCATGGCCATTCTGGACTTGCCGCTGGACTCGGGATTCAAGACCGTCAACGCGGCCTTTAAAAGCGATGAATTCGAAGCCGACCGTTTCCTGCTCAGTCCACCGACCCGATTTGCACAAAAGTATGCCAAGGAACTCGAGGAGACCGAGGGTCTGGATGTCTTCATCAATTGCAATTGCGTCGACCTCGATTTCGACAGCAACACCGGCCGCATCACCGCCGTCGTGGTGTCCGATTACGAACGCCAGCAAGAGCGTGTCTCGGCCAAGCAATTCATCCTGGCCACCGGTGCGATCGAAAATGCCAGGCAGTTGCTCAACAGCAAGTCATTGGCCGCTGCCGGCGTTATCACCGAGGATGGCCTGGTCGGTCGATGCTTCATGGAACACCTGAACATCGCCCTCGGTACCTTCATCCTCAACGAAGGTGAAAGCCGGGAGGCCAGGCAGTTCTTCACCAAGGATGCGTTTGTGGTCGAGCATCATTCCGGTAAAGGCAATGTCACCGCGTCCTTGGTGTCGGCGGTGGAAACCTATGGACGCTTGGCGGCAATCAAGGGTTTTTTCGAGAACCTGGCCTGCAAGGCAGGCATGGCGCACAAGATCGAGTTCATTGCCAAGTTCAACTGTCCCGGTGACGGGGAGCTCGGAACGATGATCGAGCAGTTTCCCAACCGCAAGAGTCGCGTCTCGTTGACGCAAGAACACGATGACCTGGGGATGAGAATGGTCAACGTCCATTGGGAGCTCGCCCCTGAAGACAGGGAGACCATAAAAAGCATCGGCCTGGAGGTGGCAAAGTGTTTTGCCGAAGAAGGGCTTGGCTATGTCAAGTTGGAGGAAGCGGTGTATGACGTTTCCCTGCCGCTCAAAGTCGTGCCGCATGCCCATCACATGGGCACTACGCGGATGGCCAGCTCCCCTGAATTCGGGGTGGTCGATGAGAACAGCAAAGTGTTCGGCACCAATAACCTGTACGTCGCTGGCAGCAGTGTGTTTGCAACGGCCGGCGCGAGCAATCCAACCATGCCGCTGTTGCAGCTGACGCTGCGGTTGGCGGATTACCTCAACCATCAAATGGGCCCTGCGGCAGGCAGGTATTCTTGAGTGAAACAGTCTTAGGGAGAGCCACCAAAGCAGGGTGCCACTAGAACAACAACCATGGTGCATCTGGTCTTGGTACCGATGTGAAACGCTGACATTTGTGAGGCTGACAGGATGATTGGGCTAGCAAAGCGTGCAATACGTTACTACGTCAATAAAACGGGTCGGGGGAAGGGTTTATTCAAGAAATTTTGCCATCCCACAGGCTTCGAATGGGCAAACTACCTGGCGCGCTGGGGAGGCATTCATTCGGTCGGAAAGGGAGTATGGATCAATCCCGGCTGCAACATCCCCGACCCTTCGCTATTACGCATCGGCAACAACGTCGGCTTGTCCGATTGCACGATATTCGGGCATGACGGGCTGATTGGCGTGTTCGAAATCAGCGCGGGTAAACAGCTCGACTCCGTTGGTGCGGTCGATATATTCGACAACTGTTTCATCGGTTACCAGGCCATCGTCATGCCGGGCCGCAAAATCGGTCCGAATTCAATCGTTGCCGCCGGTGCCGTGGTGACCAGGGATGTTCCGCCCGGTGTCGTGGTGGGCGGGAACCCGGCGAAGGTGCTCTGCACCGTTGAAGACCTGATCAAGAAAATCGAAGAGCGTTGCGAAGCCTATCCCTGGATGGAACTCATCCGCCAGCGCGGCACGCACTTCGACCCGGATTACGAGCCCAAGCTCAAGGCCATGAGGGCGCAGTACTTCTTTGGCGAGAAGGCCAATGAGTAGCGCGCCGCTGGATGTGCTCGTCGTCAACTACAACACGGCGGGTCTGTTGCAGCCCATGTTCAATGCGCTGCGCCAGTCCAAGAGCACCGACCACGCACGCTACCTGGTGGTGGACAACGCTTCGGCGGACAACTCGCTGGATTGCCTGGGCGATATTTGTCCAGAGGCCGTGTTGCTGGCCAATAAGGACAATGTCGGCTTTGGCCGGGCCAATAATCAGCTGGTTGAACACCTGCAGGGCAAGTACGCGTTGCTGCTCAACACCGACGCGTTTGTGTCCGACGACACCCTGGCCAAGACCCTGGAGTACATGGAGGCTCATCCCGATTGTGGGATCCTCGGTGTACGCCTGGTCGGTCGGGACGGCGAGATGCAACCGTCCTGCCGTTATTTTCCGACGCCGCTGAATGTCTTCCTCGTGACGGCCGGCCTTGAACGCTTCTTCCCGTGGGTGAAACTGGTCGACGACCTGGACTGGGATCATGCCTCGGTGCGCGAGTGTGACTGGGTACCCGGTTGCTATTACCTGATCCGCCGTGAAGTGATCGACAAGGTCGGCCTGTTCGATCCGCGCTATTTCCTCTACTACGAGGAAGTGGATCACTGCCGGCGCGTCAAGGAGGCGGGCTGGAAGGTGGTCTACTACCCCCACACGTCGGTGGTGCATATCGGTGGCGAGAGTGCCAAGTCGGTCGACAAACTGAACATGGACGGCCGACAGCTGCAGACCCTGCAAATCGAAAGCGAGCTGTTGTACTTCCGCAAGCATCACGGTTTGCCGGGGTTGGCCTTGCACATGCTGCTGGTATGCCTGTGCGACCTGATCCTGGGGCTCAAGGCTTTGTTGAAAGGTCGCGGTCGGGCCGCCATCAAGGCGTGTTGGCAACACACACGTGTGACCTGGGCACTGTTGCGTAAAACCAAACTCGGTAGCCAACCCACACGGTAGGTCAGTCCATGTTCGAAAACATACGTGCGGACTTGCGAGCATACGAGGGTGATTGGGGCGCCCAGGGTTTCTGGGTGATGCTGGTGTATCGCTTCGGGCGCTGGCGCTACGGCGTGCGCCCGGCGCTGCTGCGCAAATTGCTGTCCTTTATCTACAAAGTGCTGTTCAAGCTGGTGCAGATCGTAACGGGCATCGAGCTGCCGTGCGAGGTGGTGGTCGGGCGCAACTTCGTCATCGATCATTTCGGCGGCATCGTGATCAGTGGTTATGCGCAGTTCGGCGATGACTGTCGTATCCGCAACGGCGTAGTCGTCGGGCTCAAGAACGTGAAGGAGCCGATCGCCCCGGTGATGGGCAACAACGTCGATATCGGTACCGGCGCCAAGGTGCTGGGCAATATCCGCATCGGCAACAATGTGGTGATCGGCGCCAATGCCGTGGTGTTGACCGATGTGCCTGACAACTCGGTGGCGGTCGGCGTGCCGGCGACCATCAAGCAGCGCAAGCTTGCCGATGCCGAGCAATTCTCATGAACACGGTGACGACGGGGGTTGGGGTCGTTGTCATCGGTCGCAATGAAGGCCAGCGACTCGAGCGTTGCCTGGCTTCGCTGGTCGGTGCGGCGCAGCAGATCGTCTATGTCGACTCGGGCTCCACCGACGGTTCAGTACAGATGGCCCGAAGGCTTGGTGTCGAGGTGGTTGAACTGGACATGAGCATTGCCTTCACGGCCGCACGTGCACGCAATGAAGGTTTCGCCCGGCTGCAACGGCTGTTGCCATCGATGCGTCATGTGCAGTTCGTCGACGGTGATTGCGAGGTGGTTGCCAGCTGGCTACCCCATGCACAGGCCTTTCTTGAGGCCCGGCCTGAGGTGGCGGTGGTTTGCGGGCGGCGCCGCGAACGTTTTCCGCAGCGCTCCATTTATAACCTGATGTGCGACCTCGAATGGGATACGCCAACCGGTGCGACCAGCGCCTGCGGTGGCGATGCACTGATGCGCGCGGACGCCTTCGCCACTGCGGGCGGGTATCGCCCGGACCTGATTGCCGGGGAAGAACCGGAGCTCTGCGTGCGGCTGCGAGCCAAGGGCTGGAAGGTCTGGCGCTTGCCTGCGGAAATGACTTTGCACGATGCGAGCATGACCCGCTTCGGCCAATGGTGGCGGCGCACCTTACGCGGCGGCTATGCCTTCGCCGAGGGCGCGTTTCTACACGGTGGCGCACCGGAGCGCCATTGGCGCCGCGAGTCGCGCCGCGCCTGGTTCTGGGGCTTGGGCGTGCCGCTGGCGACGGTCATTGCCACGCTGCTGCTGGGCTGGCCCGGGTTGTTGCTGCTGTTGATCTATCCGCTGCAGGTCGCGCGCCTGGCCCGGCGGGGCGCTGGCCCTGCGCGGCAAAACTGGCTACTGGCGTTCTTCCTCGTGCTGGGCAAATTTCCCGAGATGTTCGGGCAGGTCAAGTTTCTTTTGAACAGGTTCGGTGCCGGCAAATCCGCATTGATCGAATACAAGTGAGACTTCGATGGACTATTGGATGATCGTCAAAAGCGTCTTCTCCGTGCACGCTGGCTATTCCCTGAGGGCATTGAAGAACAAACTCAAGTTTGTGCTATTGGTGGGCAAGAACTGGACCGAGTTGAATCTGTTTTTCGGGCGCATGTCCAACGCGCTGGGCGATACCGGCATCGAGAGACTCGGCGGCGATTGCCTGGGTGTTATCCACTGGCCCTACATCAGCAAAAGCTGGAACTCCCAGGACAAATTGGGCGTCATGGCCTCGCACTACGAGGTGGTCACGAAAAGCTGCCCGCAATTACTGCTGTTCGGGCGCGACGACAGCCTGGTCCTGAGCGACCTGACGGCGTGGTCCGATGGTTGCACGTTGGTACTGGACCGCCCGTTCTGGTTCATGCGTGAAGGCGAGTTGGTGCTGAATCTGTTCCAGGGCGATCTGCGCATTGCCTCGATCGCCTTCACCTTGTGCTGCACGGAGGGTGAGCTGTGCATCTTCATCGGTGCCGTGCAGGGCATCCATAAAGGCATCGAGAGCGAAAGATCGCTGGCCATCTACCGGGATGTCACCAAGGACTTCGAAGGCCTGCGACCCAGGAGCTTTCTGATTGAAGTGATCAAGTACATCGCCAGCCATATCGGCGTCGGAAAAATCTACGCGGTAGGGGATGTCTATCGTCATCATCGCCACCCGTATTTTGGTGCGCACAAAGCCCAGGAGCTGGCCGCCAATTATGATTCGATCTGGCTTGAACACGGGGCGACACCGTCTGCGCGCGAAGACTTTTTTGAAATCCCCATGGCTTCGTCCAGAAAGCCGCTGGAAACCATTGCTTCAAAAAAACGCGCCATGTATCGCCGGCGCTATGAGCTGCTGGACGATACCTTCACCAGGATCGACCAGGTGCTGAAAGGCAGCTACGCAGTGAATTGACGTGACCGGTTACTGGACTACTGTGGGGGTACCTGCAGTAACAACTTCGACGACATTCAAGCCGGGTGCCCATGCGTATCGCTTATTTCATCAATCAATACCCGAAGGTCAGCCATAGCTTCATTCGTCGCGAGATCCTGGCGCTGGAGCGCCAGGGCTTTGAGGTCCAACGCATCGCGTTGCGAGGCTGGGATGCCGAATTGGTGGACACCGAGGACGAGTCTGAACGCAGCAAGACCCAATACGTGCTGGCGGACGGCGTCAAAGCGCTGCTGCGACCTGCGCTGCAGGTGCTGCGTACCCAACCGCGGCGGTTCTTTTCGACGCTGTGGTTGGCGCTGCGCATGGGGCGGCGCGCCGATCGTTCCTGGCCGTACCATCTGGTCTATTTGCTCGAAGCATGCCGCGTGCTGTCCTGGATGCAGGCGTTCGGTGCCCGGCACGTGCATGCCCACTTCGGCACCAACTCGACCGAAGTGGTGATGCTGGCCAACGCACTTGGCGGGCCTACGTACAGTTTTACCGTGCATGGTCCGGAAGAGTTCGACAAACCGCAGTTCATTCACCTGGGCGAGAAAGTCCGGCGCTCGGCGTTTGTCGCGGCCATCAGTGCCTATGGGCGCAGCCAGTTGTATCGCTGGGTCGACCCGGCGCATTGGGCTCGGGTCAAGGTTGTGCATTGTGGCCTGGAGCGGGCCTTTCACGATGTGCCCGCAGTGGCGGTGCCGTCCGCGCCGCGGTTGGTTTGCGTGGGGCGCCTATGTGAGCAGAAGGGCCAATTGCTGTTGCTGGAGGCCGCTCGTCGCTTGGCCGAACAAGGCGTGGCATTCGAACTGGTCCTGGCTGGCGACGGCGAAATGCGCCCGCAGATCGAAGAATTGATTGCCCGGCACGGCCTTCAATCGCGTGTGCGAATCACTGGCTGGATCAGCAGCGAACAGGTGCGCATGGAAATTCTCGCCGCGCGGGCCCTGGTACTGCCCAGCTTCGCCGAAGGCTTGCCGGTGGTCATCATGGAAGCCATGGCGTTGCGCCGGCCGGTGCTGACCACTTATGTGGCGGGCATTCCCGAACTGGTGCGCCAGGGCGAGAACGGCTGGCTGTTTCCCGCGGGCGCGGTGGAAGAGTTGGCGGTGGCGCTGGCGGACTGCCTGGCGCAGCCGGTCGAGCAGTTGCAGCGCATGGGCGAAGCGGCTTATCAGCGTGTGCTGGAGCGTCATGATATCGATACCGAAGCGACCAAGTTGGCTCACCTGTTCAAGGCGCAAGCATGATCACATTCCTCAATTGGCTACTCGGCGTACCGCTGGCGATCATCCTCCTGCCGGTACTGGTGCTGCTCGTGCAGGTGCTGCTGGCTGGCTTGCCGGTGCGTGCGCAAGCACTCGCACAACGCCCGCGACCTCGGGTCGCGGTGCTGGTGCCGGCCCACAATGAGTCCTCGATTATCCAGGCCACCTTGAATTGCCTGCGCCCGCAACTGCAGGAGGGCGATCGTCTGTTGGTGGTCGCCGACAACTGCTCGGACGACACCGCCGCGATGGCGCGTGCGGCCGGCGCGGAGGTAGTGGAACGCAGCAATGCCCAGCAGCGTGGCAAGGGCTATGCACTGGATTTTGGCGCGCGTCACCTGGCCGGTGATGCGCCGGACGTGCTGATCATTGTCGATGCCGATTGCCAGGTGAACGAGGGCTTCATCGAACGCCTGGCCATACAGTGCATCGACTCGGGGCGGCCGACCCAGGCGCTTGACCTGATGCGTGCGCCAGCGGGTTCGGGGCTGAAAGTGCAGATCGCCGAGTTTGCCTGGTGCGTCAAAAATCGGGTGCGACCGCAAGGCTGGGCTCGGCTGGGGTTGCCCTGTCAGTTGATGGGCACGGGCATGGCGTTCGTCTGGCGGGACCTGCCCTTGATCACGCTTGCCAGTGGTCACATCGTCGAAGACCTGAAAATGGGCCTGGATTTCTGTCGCAGCGGCAAGCCACCGATGTTTTGCCCTGATGCCTTGGTGACCAGCTATTTCCCGCGCAGTGACGAAGGCCTCACGACCCAGCGTACGCGTTGGGAGCATGGTCACCTGGGCGTGATCCTGGGCGACGCGCCCAAATTACTGGTGGAGTCGCTTGCCCGACGCAACTTCAACCTGCTGGCCATGACCCTGGATCTATTGGTGCCGCCACTGGCGTTGCTGACGTTGTTGTTGGGCGCGGCGTTTGTCCTGTCCTGGTTGGTGTTGCTGCTGTTCGGTGCATGGCTGCCGGCATTGATCGCATCGGTGGGGGTGGTCATGTTGATGATGACCATCTTGCTGGCGTGGAGTCAGTTCGGTCGCGCCATCATCGCGTTTTCCGCGTTGCTGTATGCACCGTTCTACGCACTGAAGAAAATCCCCCTGTACCTGGGCTTCCTGGTCAAACGCCAGGTTGAATGGGTGCGCTCCAAGCGAGATGACTCCTGATGCGCGCATTGGCCTGGCAGCACAACTGGCAAACGATCATCCAGTCACTCAAGGTCATCGGCGATAGCGATCAAGAGCAGCGCTTGATCGAGGCATTGGCCTGGCCGCAGCGGGCAACGGTGCTCGGGTTCGTCAACGCCCATGCGATGAACCTGGTTGCCGGGGACGATGCCTACTACCAGGCACTGTCGGCCGCCGATGTGTTGCTGCGCGATGGCTCCGGCATGTCGATCCTGTTTCGCCGAATGGGCAGGGAGCCGGGGTTGAACATGAACGGCACGGACTTCATCCCCAAGTTACTGTCGGCCTATAAAGGACGGCGCGTGGCGTTGTGGGGCACGCAAGAGCCTTTCCTGGCCCATGCGGCAAAGCATTGCCAAACGGCATTGGCAGTCAATGTCGTGTCTGTCCACCATGGTTTCGACGATGTGCAGACCTACCTCGAACTTGCCCGGCAACATCAGCCGGAACTGGTGGTGTTGGGCATGGGCATGCCCAAGCAGGAAATCGTTGCCGCCCGGCTGGCGGCCAGCGGCGTGCCCTGCCTGATCGTGTGTGGCGGGGCGATCCTGGACTTTCTCGGCGGCAAGGTGAGTCGCGCTCCGCAATGGGTGCGAGGCCTGGGTTGCGAGTGGGTATTCAGGCTGCTCAGTGAACCCAAGCGGCTGTTCAGTCGTTATGTAGTCGGTAACCCTCTGTTCATATTGAGAACGCTTGCCTGCCCGGTACCGACCCGGGGGTGAGGTGCGTGCCGTAAGAACAGGCTCGGCAGCGTAATATCTTGCAAAACTCCGGCGTAGCATCTTTACTGCTCATGTAAGCGACGACTTGCTGACGCGGTAATAATTTGTTTCGCCTTTGGTGCGAATGGCGACGAAAGTTTGACGCCGGCCATCATCGTGTTGAAGCCTGATTTTCAGTTCGTTATTCCTTGATTCGAACTTTCGAATAATCTTCCTTAATCATTTAGTGTTAATACCAAATGAAAGAATATGTAAAGGGACTGTTGCGTCAGTTGATTACGCCGTCGGTACGCTTTGAACTGCGGAAAGCCCATGCCTGGCTGCGCGATATTGCCGGCCGAGCCTGTTTTTGGCGCTGGGAATTTGTCAGGTTCAAGCTGCGCGAAGAGAGTCCTTACGACATTCTCTATATGGGGCGTAAGGCACAGCGTGAATTTGTGAAAGTTCTCATGGGTGCTGAACCTCAGGTTGCCAATCAGCAACTTAGGGCGAATAAACCAGGCATAACGGTGTTCGTCAGTGAAATACCGACGCCGGGCGCACTCTGTGTGCCCCAATATCTCAGCGCCGTAGTTCCTCTGGGCCGCTCGATCGAGGACATCACCGCAAGATATAACTCTGAGCTGCGGCGCAATCTTCGCAAGAACCGTTTGCGCTATCGCCTTAAACAGGCGTTGAACGACGATGAAATCGAAAGCGCCGACCAAGGCATGCTGCAACCCTATGCCAGCGCAAGGCATGGCACGTCTGCTTCGCAAATTGAGCAGCAGGAGGTGCGAAGGGTGGCCAAAACCGCCGGCCGCCTGGACCTGGTGCTGCTGGAAGACGAGGTGGTCGCCTGTCACCTTGGCTGCGTGATTACCCGCGCGGGCAAGCGCTACTGGAGCACGATCCGTTTCGGCTACCCCGAAACAGTCTATTCGGATGCGAAAAAGCTTAGGGAAATCAACTCGATCACCACCTTCATGGCGCTGGAATGGGCGCTGGAAAACGGCTTTGATTATTACGATATCGGCACTTGCCTGGCGCGCCCGGACGACGGTTTGCTGGAATGGAAAAGAAGGCGTGGCGGCGATGTCGATACCCTGAATAACCATGGCTATCTGTTTGTCCGGCTGCCCAAGGTGGGCGTTGCGCAATTTCTCTGGGAAACACCCTTGTTTGCCGTAGAGGGAAAAGAACTGACCCTGCATCTGGGTTTGCCGGACGGGCAAACTGATGAGGATATTGCCGAGCGCTATCGCGAAATGGGATTTGGCGGACTGAGCAGGGTCTATCTTCATTGCGCCAAGGCACCACCGGAACAACTGCTCGAGACTTTACGCGCTCGATACGGTCATCTGAAGGTACCACCTGTCATGGAAAGTATTATTTGCAATTGACTGGAGTTTGATAGTGCGCACAAGGACGACAAGCGCTAATTATATTTAAACGCATTAGAGTGGTAATCCTTATGTCGCAATCGAATATGTTGGTGAGCGGCGCTGGGGCGAAATGGAGTTTTGCTGCGTATAAACACATGTTCAAGGAGAAAGTTGCCAGGAAAGCGCCGCTGGACCTGCAAAGTGTCGCGGTAAAAACCTGGGACGTGGCTCCCCCTGATGAATCGATTGCACCCCCTGCTTTTTACCTGCCCAACCAGCTTGAACGCGTGACGGGATGGCAGTTTTATCCCTTCGAGCATCCCCGTCGCACCATGGAGGGCAACGGGCTCGTGCAGCACGGCCCCACTCGCGCCTTTCTGCTCAAGGACGCCTGGCTGATCGACGGCGCGCTTTACAAAGGTGATGCCAAATCCTGGTTATCGCCCAGGGCCGGTTGGTTGCCGAAGATTCGCATAGAACACGAAATCGATCGCGCAGCAATGTATTGCACTGTGGGCGGCAATAAGTGGTTTGGATCGTGGATGGTGGATGATTGCATCACCTATCCCATGGCGAGCCAGCTCGGCGTTCCGGTGACCACGGAACTCGCTGAAACTGAAGTCAGCGTAACCCGGCACGGGATACTTCACGCCCCCGGTTATGAAAAGTGGCTGGGCATGAATCCGCTTCGTATGCGCAACGCATTTTTTCGTGAACTGGTGATTTTTGACGACATCAGCCAGAACCGCCACAAGCACATGCGCTTTCGCGCCATGACGGAAAAGTTGTTGTCCCATGTCAACGTCAACTCGCACCCAGGGGTGTTCGTGCTGCGGGGCAACAAGGGTGAGTTGCGGTTGCTGCGCAATGAACTGGAATTGGCTGAACGCCTGCGCGAGCGCCGCGGCTTTCGCATCATCGACCCCTCGAAATCCGACGTGGCAACCATCGTCGCGGCTTGTGCCGGCGCCAGGACCGTGATCGGCATCGAAGGCAGTCAACTCATACACGGCGTCAATGTCCTTGCGCCCGGTGGTTCGCTGCTGGTCCTGCAACCCCCTGATCGTTTCGTCTGCTTCTTCAAGTACCTGACGGATCGTGATCAGCAAAACTTCGGTTTTGTGGTGGGCACCCCGGACGGCGAAGGTTTCCGGATCGATCCCGATGAGGTTGAGCGCACCCTCGACCTGTTCCCGGCCTGACGCTTTTGCGGCCTCGTGCTTAACCCGGTAACGCTGGTCGTCAGCGTTACCGGGCGGCTCATGCAATCAAGATACGACTAGTAGGCATGTTTGCCGGAGAAGGCTGTCACTGTCCGGGCAAGGATGACGAAGTCGAGCCACAGCGACCAGTTGTTGATGTATTCGATGTCCGAATCCACCCGGCGAATCATCTGTTCGATGTCTTTGGTTTCACCGCGATAGCCACGCACTTGAGCCAGGCCAGTAATGCCTGGCTTGATGTTGTGGCGGGCAAAGTAGTCGGCAATGTCGGGTGAATACTGCGCGTCGTGCTGGATGGCATGCGGACGCGGCCCGACCAGGGACATTTCACCCATCAGCACATTGAACAACTGCGGCAGCTCATCCAGGCTGGTGCGTCGAATGAAGGCGCCTACCCGGGTCATGCGCGGATCATTCTTTTGTGCTTGCTTGACTACACCGTCTTCAGGCTGATGAACCACCATGCTCCTGAACTTCCAGATGCGAAACGGTCCGCCACTCCAGCCCATCCGTTGCTGGCGAAAGAACACCGGCCCCGGGCTGTCGAGCTTGATGGCAATGGCCACGATGGCCAGCACTGGCGCCGCAATCAGCAACAGCAGAAACGCCAGCACGCGGTCTTCAAGGTTCTTGAGCAGCAGGCGCATGCCCATCAGTGGCGTTTCCGACAAGGTCAGCACCGGAATGCCGGCGATCTCGCGAACGCTGTGGTTGATCAAGCGCAGGGAAAAGATGTCTGGCACCCAGTTGACCGAGATGTGCTTGTCGAACAGCTTCAGATACACATCCTTGATCACCTGGGAGCCGTCCAGTGGCGTGACGAAGTAGACGGTGCGGATCGAATGCTGGACGACCAGGTCGTCAAGATCGCAAATATGACCCAGTATCGCCAGGCGGTTGGGGTTTTCCGAACCATCCTTGCCCCGGTCGTCGGCCGCCCCGATCAACACGGAGCCGACTACGCGTTCACCCAGCCAGGGGTTGTTGCTGATTTTCTGGTGCAGGAAGTCCGCCAGCTCTCCCGAGCCGATGATCAGTGCGTTGTCCCGTTGGGTGGGGTGGGCCAGGAATTTCTTTTGCAGTTCACGGGTCGCGAGGTGCAAAAGCAGCTGGGCAAAATACCCGATGACGAACAACTCACCGACCAGCAAGCGTGAGTACTGTTCGCTTTGTTTCGTAAGAAAGGCCATGGCGACGAGAAAACAAAAGGCGGCGGTCCACGCCTTGAACAGTTTGAAGGCCTTGACGGCAAACACGACATTGCTTCGATAAATCGCGTAGTGGTCGTAGACGACGGCAAGCGCCCCCAGTAGCAACAGGACCATGATCACATAAGCCTGGGTGATGAAACCTATGTGATAAACAATCAGGTACCACGCGACACCGGTGACAGCGAGGCTATCGAGGCCTGCCTGGATAAAGATACTGGTACTGCTTCTTCGCTGGAGTACGGAACGGCTACTGCTCGGCTCAAAAATCATGATCAGATCCCATTTTTGCTGCCCCCTCGCGCCCAACCCGAACGCGATCCAGGTCAAAACCACCTTCGTTTCAGAGCTTTAGCCTCAACGGCAAGCTACTTATAGTCGAGAAATCCTCCTTCCACCGAAATTCGCAAAGCTGGGGAGAACGCGGCATCCCGTGCTATCACTTTAGCAGCAGTGTGGATTCATTCACGCAATGGACGAAGTTTAGTCTGCGGCATGCACGCAGGCACCGGGCGGCCTGCTTTTGGAGTGACTGGACGACCATCGGTAGAAACTGGATTGTCTGCCTGGATGGGCGGGAGGACCTGGGACGTCGGCTGCGAACAAGCAGCGTTATCAGTTGCTCATGCCGTCTTCGATGGCGATGCCTTGGGCGCGCATTTTGTCGATCAGTTCGGCGCGGGTGCCTGGCAGGTTGAGCATGGTTTTGGCGCGCAACGCCGCCACTTCGTCGGCACTGTAGGGCTGGTAATCGGCGGGTCGGCTTTTACCGGCCATGCCGTCCTCGCGCATCAGCCAGTTGAGCAGGTCGGCCAACTGCGCGTTGTTCAACGCCGATTGCGACATGCCTGGCACGCGCACCAGGAATTCACGGCCGCCCGGGACTTTCAGGAAGTTGCCGACAAATCCCGTCATTCTCGGGGTGTCATTGGCCGCCGAGCCCATGCCGTTGCCCAGATGGCAACCGGCACATTGCAACTGATAGTTAACGCCCACGCTGTAGCCGGCCTCGGCGATGGGCTTTTGCAGTTCCTCGTTGCCCGGCGCGTGGCGCTGCGTCGGGTCGGGGATGGCCCGGGCCTGGGCGAGCGGGGTGGTCAGGGCGCAGGCCAGGCCGAGGATTAGCAAACGACGCATTTCGAACCCCTTATTTGTTGTGCCTTGAAAAGATCGCAGCCTGCGGCAGCTCCTACAGGAGCACGCGGTCAATCCAGGAGCTGCCGCAGGCTGCGATCTTTTAAAAAAAAAACGCCGATCGCGTGGGCAACCGGCGGTGGTGCGTGTCAGACCGCCACGCCACGGATGATCGAAACGGTGCAGTGATAGATGTGCGACTTGGCGGCCAGGCACCAGTTCACATCGTTGTTGTTGAACGGGCGGTAGGCCGGTTCTTCACTGTCGTTACGGGTGCAGGCGCACTGGGCGCAGCTTTGTTTACCGCAGCAGTCGTTGTACGAAATGATGTAGTCCTTGCCGTCGGCCGGGTTGCGGCAGGTGCCGATCCAGGTCACTTGCGAGGCCTCGGTGCCCGGTGGGCAGGAAGTCACCGAACCGCCGCAGCAACTGCACAGAAAACCGTCGATGGAGCAGTAGCGCCAGTAGTCGCAGCTGTTTGGATCACCGGGGTCACCGGCTTTCGGGTCAGTGGCGGCCAGCGCCTTGCTGGTGCGATCCAGCGGCAGCAGCACGGGAAGGGCGGCACCGGCGACGATCAGCGAGCCCATGCGAGCCAGCAGTTTGCGGCGCGAAGTCGTGTCGGCAACACGGCGCGAGGAGCGTTCGAATAACAGATCCAGCAGTTTCATGAAGGTCTCCCTGCCTTATCAGTGGCTATGGCCGTGGCTGTGGTCATGAGCGTGGTCGTGGGGTTGCGCATTGAGATATTGCTGCAGCGTCGCGTGCTTGAGGTGCTCGACTTCGAACAGGCTGTCCAGGTGCTCGCGGGAGTTGACCAGGCCTTTGGCGCGCAGGGTGCCGGACTTGTCGATCAGGGCTGCGTACGGCAGCTTGCCGATCTGGTAGGTCATGCCCACTTCCGGGCCGACTACATAAGTGGCGTCTTCGAGTTTGTGCTCGCGGATCAGCGCTTGCTGGGCGTCCATGTCGCCATCGCTGACGAACACCACGTCCAGCGTGCTGGCTTGTTCCCTGGCGATGGATTTGATCGCCGGCAGCAGGGATTTGCAGATCGGGCAAGTCGGCGAGAGGAAGAACAGCAGTTGCGATTTCTCGCCGGCATAACCGAAGTTCACCGGGCGGCCATTACGGTCAGCAGCGGTCACTTGCGGTGCGGCTTCGTTGACGGCCACGCCTTTGTCCATCATCAGCGCGCCGGCCGGGGCCAGACGGCCGTGCAACACGCCAATCTGACGGACCAGGCCCATGACGACGAACGCCACGGCCACCAGCAATACCCAGAGCAGAACGTTGGAAACTATCAAGCCTTCCATTGTGATTACCTACCAATCAATTTGAGCAGAAGAGGGGAGTTCACCGCCAGGCCATCGGCCGCGGCGTAGATGAGCAGCGCGACGGCGGCCGAAGCCAGGGTCACGAAGCCATCGAACACCGTCATGTCGCGCACTACCGGCGCTACGCTTGCCAGCAATGCCAGCGCCACCAGCACGCTGTTGCGCAGCAGCAGGACCGGGCGCAGCGGTTGCGCCTGGTCGGGACCTGCACAGCCGCAGTCGATGTCGCGACGCCCACGCCACAGGTTGATGCCGATGGCGGCGGCGTACAGCGCCAGCAGGCTGGCCGCGCTCAACGCTGCCCAGGGGCGGCTGACCGGCACCAGCAACGCGAACGCAATGGCCAGTTCCAGCAGCGGGATCAACCGCGCGATCGGGCGCACCAGCGCGTCGGGCAGCAGTTGATAATCGGCAAGTTGTTTGCGAAAGCGCGCTGGCGCTCGCACCTTGTGGGTCGCGGCACTGGCCAGCAGCACCGCAATGGCGATGGCGCTGGCAATGATGAAGATCGGATCTGATTGCATGGCCTGATCCCTGTTAGTAGCTCATGACCTGGGTCGCGGTTTTTGCGACCTTGGCCATGCTGCCGGTGTGCTGGTTGGTCTTGAGGTCGAAGATCTGCAAGCCACCTTCAACGTCGGTGCCCAGCAGCAGTGGCTTGTCGTCGCCGGTGGCCTGCATGCTCCACACCGGTACCGGTGCTTCCAGGGTGGCGATTTTCTTGCCAGTCTTCAGATCGAAGGCCCAGATCAGGGGACTCGGGTCTTCCCACTTCATCGGTTCGTGGGCGTCGTGCATCAGCACGTACAAGCGGTTCAGCTTCGGCGCGACCGCCATCAGCTGCCAGCCGCCCGGGGCCCAACCGGCTTTCTTCTCTTCGTCGGTGACCAGCGACCAGCTCGGCAGGATTTTCGGCGCGTCAGCGGAGAAATCCACGGCGCGCACGGTGCCGGTAGTGGTGGTGAAGTAGTAGGTGTCGCCGACGTTGACCGCGCGCTCCACCAGTTTTTCCGCGTTCGGGTCAAAGAACGGCGTGCGGTTGCGCGCGTTTTCCTGGCCTTGATCGTTGAGGGTCACCACCTGCAGGCTGCCGTCGCCGCACAGCGAGGCGAAGCGACGCTTGCCCACCGGGTAGTTGAGCACGCAACCGGGAATCGCGATTTCCGAGGCAACCGCTTTGGTCTGGGTATCGACCACAGTGACCGAGGTCGATGGGGTGAAGTTGTAGACGTAGACGAAACGGTCATCGCCGCTGGTCTTCAGGCCGTAGCGCTGGGTCAGCGATTCGGCGCGCTTGTTCGGGATCAGTACTTCCCAGGCCGGCGACAGGGTCGAGCTGTCCCACGCGGTCAGCACGTCGGTACGGGTGCCGCGGGTGCCGCGCGAATACCAGATGTCGGCGCTGTAGATCAGCTTGCCGTCATGGCTCAGGGCCGAAGGCGCGGCAAAGCCGGTCGGGACCATGCCGAGCACGCGTTTCTGGTCGGGGTCGACCACGGTGACACGGCCGGCGACGAAGCTTTCGAACTCGACATCGACGACGAATGCCCGGTGCGGTTCAGCGGGGAAGGCCAGGGTGGTCTGGCCGATGCCGGTGTCGGCGGGCAAATCCGCGCGGGCACTGTTCAAGCCGAGTACAAGCAGGCTCAGGCCTAGCGCTGACTGTACGGAGATCCTGTTTGTTCGCATAAGGGGAACTTCCTGAATTATTGGTAACGCGGATCGCGGGTGAGTGGGCAGATTCTGACCATCGAATAGTGCCTCGCCCGGCAATCGCGGGAATTGCCCTGCCTGCCAAGTGTTTGTGTATCTGTGCCAGTGTCGGGGGGGATCGTTCCCACGCAGAGCGTGGGAACGATCAGATCGCGGGGGGGATCAGGGGGAGGGAAAAGCTGAATACCGCACCACAAGGCTCCAGGTTTTGCGCCCAGATATCGCCCCGGTGACGGCCGATGATGTTCTTGCACAGCGCCAGGCCAATGCCGTTGCCGCTGACCTTGGACGAGAAGAAGCCGTCGAACAGCTTCTCTTGCGCCTGGGCCTGGATGCCGCGGCCGTTGTCCTCGATGCGCACCAGCGCCACGCCGTCGGCGGCGCTGGCATGAATGCGCAAAATCCGACGTTCGAGCGGCAGGTCGGCCATTTCTTCGATCGCGTTGAACGCCAGGTTGAGGATCACCTGGCCGATCAACACCTTCTCGCAACTCACCCTTAGCGGCTCGGGTGAGGTCACGACTTCCACGCGCACCAGGCTCGGATCGGCTCGCAGGCTGATGAAGTAGCGGGTTTCGCGCAGCAGTTCGTTGAGGTCAATCAGCTCTTCGCTTTGCTCCAGTTTAACGACGTAGTCGCGCACGCTCTTGATGATCACCGAGGCGTGCTCGATCTGCCGCACGGCGCTCTGCAAACCCCAGGTGACGCCTTGATCGGCGTCGGCTGCGGTGCCCAGGCGAATCACCGCGCCCTCGATGAAGTTGCGCGTGGCGGCCAGCGGTTGACTCAGTTCATGGGCGATGGCCACGGCCATTTCACCCATGGCGTTGTAGCGCGCCAGGTATTCGAGTTTCTGCTCGCTGACCCGCCGCGCGTCTTCGGCCTGCACCTGCTCGGTGACGTCGCGGAACAGCAGCAGATGGCCGACCAGGTCGTCTTCAATCTCTATATAACGGCACGTTGCGTCATGCCAGCGCCATTCGCCGTCCTGGCGCTGCACTTGGTAATGCACGTTGAAGGGCGTGTGTTCCGGCGTCTCATGGGCGAATTTTTGCAGCAGGCGCTGGCGCGAAGCCTCGTCGCACCAGGCCAGGAAGTTCTGGCCCATCAACGGATGGACTTCACTGCCGAGCAAGTGCGCGCCGGAGTCGCTGATAAAACCGATATCGCCCTCGGGACCGAGCACCGCCACACCCTCGGCCAGATCCTGCATGAAGGCCTTGAGCCGGCTTTCGAAACGCTTGAGGTCGCGCTTGACCTTGTCCTCCTTGGAGATGTCGCGGAACTGCACCATCAACACATCCCGACCGTCCAGATGCACCAGGGTCGCCACGGCCTCGGAAAGAATCTCCACCCCTTGCTTGGAGCGATAGCACCACTCGATGGCGCGCTGGCCGGTGCGCGCAGCACCTTCCAGCCAGCGCAGGCCCACCGAGCGCCGGTACTTGGGTGCGTCGCGGGTCATGTCCGGGGCCTTGAGCGGCGTCAATTCCTCCAGGGTAAAACCCAGCGCCGCCAGGGCGGCGGCGTTGGCCCAGAGAATTTCCTTGGTCTGCGCATCGTGAAGAATGATGCACAGCGGCATGGCTTCGATCAGCGCATGGAAGTCGTTCGGTTTTGGCTGGTACATCACACGGCCCCTGGCGGCAGAGATTTGCAGTATGGCGTTTTATACCTGCTCGCACAGCGGCATGCGCTCAGAGGTAACCGGTGTGGATCTAGGGGATTTCTTTAGGCGGGGGGCTGCACGCACCAATAGTTGCGCCGGCATCCGGTTTTTACACTGGACCGCAATGCAAGGGTGACCACGCCTTTATCTGTAGGAGCTGCCGAAGGCTGCGATCTTTTGATCTTGATCCAAAAACAAAATCAAAAGATCGCAGCCTTCGGCAGCTCCTACAGACAGCGGTGCGGTGTGGCCCCCACTAACAATAAGCAAAACGGAGAAAGCCCATGCTGCGTTCAGCGGTCGTGCAACAAGACGCACCGATCGGTGTTGACGAGAATGTCGTCGACAGCCCGGCCTTTGCGCAGGTGCTGGAAGAAGTGCGCCAACGTCGCAACGAATTCGACAGCGTTTCCCATGTGCCACGGGACATGATCGAACGCTTCAAGCAGGTGGGCGTCTACCGCGCCGCCACGCCGAAATGCTACGGCGGCGACGCCCTGGCGCCGGCGAAGTTTCTGCAAATGATCGAACGCATCTCCGAGGCCGACGGCTCCGCTGGCTGGGTGGCCAGTTTCGGCAGTGCCGGCGTCTACCTCGCGGCGTTGCCACGCGAAACCCTGGCTGAACTCTACGCCGATAGCCCGGACCTGGTGTTCGCTGGCGGCCTGTTTCCCTTGCAACCGGCCGAGGCGGTAGAGGGCGGCTATCAGGTCAACGGCACCTGGAAATTCGCCAGCGGCTGCATGGGCGCGGACTTGTTGGGCGTGGGCATCGGTGCTGCGGGCGGCAAGCCGCGCACCGCGGTGTTCCGTCCGCAGCAGGTAGAGATCATCGAGAACTGGGACGTGGTCGGCCTCAAGGGCACCGGCAGCCACGACTTGCGCGTGTCCGACAAGCGCGTCGACGAACGCTGGACGTTCATTCGCGGTGGCGCCTCGACCATCGACGAACCGCTGTTCCGCTATCCCTCGATTGCCTACGCCGCGCAAGTGCTGGCGGTGGTCAACCTGGGCCTTGCCCGCGCTGCCCTCGATGAAATCAGCCGCATGGCTGGCGGCAGCGGTATCACCGGTGCGCCGAAACTGTCCGACCGCGCCTACGTGCGCATCGAAATCGCCAAGGCCGAAGCCAAGCTCAACGCCGCACGCGGCTTCTTCTACAGCGCCACCGAACAGGTATGGAACTCGATCCTCGCGGGCAATCCGGTCACCCCGGAGCAGACCAGCCTGTTGCGCTTGTCCGCCATTCACGTGTCCCAGGCCGGCGCCGAGGTGGTGCAGAGCGCCTACAGCCTGGCCGGTACCACCGCCATTTACCTGCGCCATCCACTGCAGCGTTACCTGCGCGACTCGATGGTGGTGACCCAGCACGCCTTCCTCAGCGAAGGGCTGTATGACGGCGCCGGCTCGGTGTTCCTCGGCGTGCAGCCGTTCCCGGGCTACATCTGAACACTTTATTTCAGAGCTTCATTTTCAAGGATCAATACACATGACTCAAACCACTCAAGAACCGTTGCGCGTCGTCTTCTGCATCGGCATCACCCAGAACTTTTTTGACCTGCCTACCGGCGAAGGCCTCAGCGTATGGAAGGGCTTCAGCCGGATGATGGCGGATCTCGGCGCGATGCCCGGCATCAACGTGCTCGGCGCCATGGATGACGACCGCCTGATGGTCGGCCCTTCGACCACCTCGCCCTGGACCGTGTACATCATGGCCGACGTCGACTGCCACCAGTCGGTCATCGACGCCTGCAACCTGTTCCGCACCACGCCGGTGAACGAATACAGCCTGTGGCGCTACGCCAAGGTCGAAGCGCGCATCGGTCGCCCGCTGACCATCCCTGATGCGGCCAAGGTGTAAGCCATGGACGAGGCCTTGCTGCAGCGTCTGGCGACGCTCGAAGGGGAAAGCGCAGTGCGTCGCTTGATGGCGCGCTACATGGACCTCTGCGACGTGCCGAGGGTGACGACCCAGGTCAGCGAACTGGCCGAGCTGTTCTGCATCGACGCGATCTGGGAAGGCGTGGGTCGCGAGACCGCACAGACCTTTGGCCAGCATCGTGGACGCGAGGCCGTGGCGGCGTTTGTCGGTGGTTACCTGCCGCCGTCGGATCACTTCCAGTTGAACCTGCATTACCTCACCAGCGAGTCGATCTTGGTCGACGGCAACGCGGCGCAGGGGCAGTGGATCATGCAGCAGATTTCCACCTATGCCGATCAGCGCAGCGAACTGTTCGGCACGCGCTTGAACATCGATTTCCGCTGTGTCGACGGCGTCTGGCTGATCGCGCATTTTCGCACGCAACGGCTGTTTAATACGGAGCTGAATGCATGAGTACTTTCGTCAGCGAATTCCTCCTCGGCGGCAGCGGAAAACGCGTGGCCATCAAGGACTCCATCGACATTGCCGGCCATCCGACCCGCTCGGGCAGCCGTGCGTTTGCCGACGCACCAGCGGCGACGAAAAACGCCGAAGTGGTGGACGCGATTCTCAACGCCAATTGGCAGATCGTCGGCAAGACCAACCTGCACGAACTGGCGTTTGGCGTCACCGGCATCAACGACTGGACCGGCACGCCGATCAACCCGCAAGCCCCTGACCGCGTGCCGGGCGGCTCCTCCAGCGGTTCGGCCTCGGCGGTCGCGGCGGGCCTGGCGGACATCGCTATCGGCACCGACACCGGGGGTTCGGTGCGGGTGCCGGCGGCCTGCTGCGGTATCACCGGACTAAAACCGACATTTGGCCGTGTCAGCCGCGTTGGCGCGCATCCGCTGGCCTCCAGCCTCGATTGCGTGGGGCCGTTCGCCAGGACCATGGACGACCTGATCGCCGCCATGCAGGTGATCTGCCCGGGCTTCAATGTGCAAGGTTTGCCAGGTGACGGCGCCAAGGTCGGCTTCCTCGAAGTGGCCTGCGACGCGCACCTGCAAGCCAGCCTCGGTGCTGCCGCCGACCGCGCGGGCTGGCGCCGCAGCCACCTCCAATTGAGCGAGTTCGAAGCGGCGTTCGCCGCCGGCCTGACCGTGATCAATTTCGAAAACTGGGCAGCGTTCGGCCACCTGACCGGCAAGGGCCTGATCGGCGCCGATGTGGAAACCCGTCTGCTCGCAGCCAGCCGCACTACTCGTGAAGAGCTCGCAAAGGCAGAAATCGTGCGTACTCGCTTTACCCAACAGGTGGATGCCGCGCTGGAAGACTTCGCGGTGCTGCTGTTGCCGACGCTGCCGAGCCTTCCACCCACGCTGAGCGAAGCGCGTAGCGGCAGCAAGGCCGTGGCCGGCATGACCCCGCTGGCGCGTCCTTTCAACCTCAGTGGCCATCCGGCGCTGACGGTGCCGGTGGAACTCGATTGCGGCGGGCTGAAAGTCGGCCTGCAGATTGTCGGTCGCAAAGGTCAGGACGAACTGGTCTGCGCCTTCGGTGCGCAGCTGCAAGCCTCAATCCTTTAAATCTAACAAGAAGCCATGAGGAGAACCGCATGAGCACTCATGAATACCGGCTGATCGCAACGTCGAAAAGCCCCGAAGAGCTGGTCCAGCACGACCGCGTCGATGTCTCGCTGTACAACGACCCGGCGCTGTTCGAAGCCGAGCTGGAAAAGATTTTCTACCGCACCTGGGTGTGGGTCGCCCACGAAAGCGAAGTGCGCAACAGCGGCGACTTCAAGACCGCCACCATTGGCCGTCGCCCGGTGATCGTCGTTCGCGACAAGAAGAACAACATCAACGTGCTGGAAAACCGTTGCCGCCACCGCGGTGCCACCGTGTGCGAGAAGCACAAGGGCAACGCCACCGGTTTCACTTGCCCGTACCACAGCTGGTCCTATGGCCTGGACGGCAAGCTGCGTGCGCTGCCGTATCCGGATGGCTACGAAGGCATCCTCGAAAAGTCCGAATTGCCGCTGACCAGCCTGCGCGTCGAGAGCTACGCCGGCATGGTGTTCGCCAGCTACAACGATGAGATCGAACCGCTGGAAGACTTCCTCGGCGGCGCCAAACACTGGATGGACCTGTTCATGAAGCAGGGCGCCGGTTACCCGATCAAGACCCAGGGCGAACACAAGTTCAGCTTCAAGGGCAACTGGAAGATCCAGCTGGAAAACACCACCGACGGTTACCACTTCCCGATCGTGCACAAGTCATTCATGTCCTCGGTGGATGAAGAAACCTCGGAAATGCTTTCGTTCATGACCGACGAGCAAGCGGTCACTCACTCCCTGGGCAACGGCCACAGTGTGATGGTGATGGTGCCGGAGCACGTTGATCTTGATCACGACGACGGCACTGAACAATTGCAAGAGCGCTTCGCCCACGTCACTGAAGAACTGTCGAAGACCCTGCCGGCCGATCAGGTGCGTCGCATCGTGCGCTCGCTGCACGGCGCCGGTTTCAACCTGAACCTGTTCCCCAACGTGGCCATGTCGATGTCGTTCTTCCGCGTGCTGCGTCCGGTGTCGGTCACTGAAACCGAGATCCGTCACGTTGCCCTGGGCATGGACGGCGGCCCGGAAATCGCCAACCGCGAACGCATGCGCATTCACGAACACTTCCAGGGCCCGTTCGGTTTCGGCAGCCCTGACGATGCCGAAGCCTGGGACCGCGTGCAGCGTGGCTCGTACGCCGGCGTCGATGCGCCAATCCTGGTCAACCGCGGCCTGAACCGCGAAATCACCGCTGAAAACGGCGACAAGGTCAGCCACGCCACCGACGAGGGCGGCATGCGCGGAGCCTACGACATGTGGAAAAGGATGATGAGCCAATGAGCAATCACGACACCCTGAACGGTTTTTCCGGCCCGCTGGCCCAGGCCATCGAATTCATCTGGCGCGAGGCCGAACTGCTCGACCACAAGCACTACGCCGAGTGGGCGACCTTGTGGAGTGAAAGCGGCAAGTACATCGTGCCGATCGACCCGGACACCGAAGACTTCGAGGCGACGCTGAACTACGCCTACGACGACGCACGCATGCGTGACCTGCGCATCGAACGCCTGACCGCCGGCTATTCGCCGTCGGCGGTGGATGCGGCGAAAACCATTCGCACGATCTCGCGTTTCCGCCTGGTCGAAGCCGCCGGTGACATCGTCGAAGTCAACTCGGCGCAGCTGCTGTACGCCTACAAACGCGGCGTGCACACACCGTTCGTGGCCGACCTGAACCACCGCATCCGTTTCACCGATGGCGTGCCGACCCTGGAGCGCAAAGTGGTACGGCTGATCAACTCCACCGACAGCCTGAGCGCGCTCGGCTTCCTCCTGTGAGGGCAACATCATGAGTCGAGTAGCCCTTGTAACAGGTGCCTCGCGCGGACTGGGCGAGTGCATCGCCCGTCGTCTGCACGGGGCGGGGTATCGCGTCGCCCTGGCCGATGTGCGCCTCGATGGCGTGCGTCAACTGGCTGCCGAGCTGGATGCCAGCGGTGCCAGTGCTATCGCCATTGAGCTGGACGTGCGCAGCAAGTCCGACTTCCAGCATGCCCGCGACGTGCTGGTCGAGCACTGGGGTGGTTGCGACATCCTGGTGAACAATGCCGGTGTATCGAAAGTCGCGGCGCTGATGGACATCACGCCGGAAGAGTTCGACGAGTCGATGGCGATCAACCTGCGCGGCACCTTCGTCGCCTGCCAGGTGTTCGGCGCACACTTCGCCGAGCGTGGCTTTGGCCGCATCGTCAACATCGCTTCCCTGGCCGGGCAAAACGGCGGCACCGCCACCGGCGCGCATTACGCGGCGGCCAAGGGCGGCGTGGCGACGCTGACCAAAGTCTTTGCCCGTGAACTGGCGCCGCAAGGGGTGACGGTCAACAGCATCTCGCCAGGTCCGCTGGACTTGCCGGTCGTGCGTGAAACCGTGGCCCCGGAGCGTCTGGAACAGATCCTGAAAATGATCCCGGCCGGCACCCTCGGTGATCCGGCGTTCATCGCCGACAGCGTGCTGTTGTTGATCGCCGACAACGCCACGTCCGTCACCGGCGCGTGCCTGGACGTCAACGGCGGCCTGTTCATGCGCTAAGCCACAGAAAAATGCCCCCCTGTAGGAGCGAGCGCGCTCGCGATGGTCGTCAACGATGACACGGGAAACCTGACACCCCGTGGCGACCTCAGGTTCATCGCGAGCATGCTCGCTCCTACAGGATGCAGTACCCAAGACAACAGTATTCAGGTGATGCCATGATGAAGGTGAAAATCGAAAGGATCGTCGAAGAAGCGCAGGATATCCGTTCCTTTCGCCTCGTGCGCAGTGACGGCCAGCCGCTCGACACCTATGAACCGGGTGCCCACGTCGACCTGACCGGGCCGACCGGCGTGACGCGCCAGTATTCCCTGTGCAGTCCGCCACAGGATCGCCGCGCCTATCTGGTGGCGGTGAAAAAAGAGGCAAATTCACGCGGGGGCTCGCAGGCCCTGCATGAGCAAGTGGAAGAGGGGATGGAGCTGGAAATGGGCGCGCCGCGCAACCTGTTCCGCCTCGATCCCGATGCCCGCGAACATGTGCTGTTCGCCGCTGGCATTGGCGTGACGCCCCTGTTGAGCATGGCCTATCGACTGGCGGAAAGCGGCCAGCCGTATCGCCTGCATTACTTCGCCCGCTCGGCGCAGTACGCCGCGTTTACCGAACTGCTGGCAACGAATTTCGCCGATCACGTAGAGTTCCACTACGGCGTCGAACCGGGCGATCTGGACGCTGCATTGAGCGCATGCCTGGATCGCGCCAACCCGGCGGCCCACGTCTACACCTGCGGCCCGGCACCGTTCATGAAAAAAGTGGTGGAAGTGGCTGCGCGCAGTCGCGCCGATGAGGCCATTCACCTTGAACACTTCGCTGCGGATCCGGCGGCCAACAGCGCTCCGGCCGGCAGTTTCGAAGTGCAGCTGGCCAGTTCCGGTGTAGTGCTGCAAGTGCCGGCCAACACCAGCCTGGTGGACGTATTACAGGCCCACGGTTGCGACATCGACACCGAGTGCCGCGAAGGCATCTGCGGCACCTGCATCGTCGAAGTGCTGGAAGGCGTGCCGGAGCACCGCGACAACTGCCTTTCCAACAAGGAAAAGGCCTCCAACCAGCAGATTTGCGCCTGCGTTTCACGGGCACTTTCCGCTCGTCTGGTATTGGACATTTAATCGCTTTGCGCGCTGGAAAGCCGACGCCGGAGTCTGTTGAATGAGGCCCGGCGGCCGCCAAGGGAGGGGTTGGCTGGAGTACGAAACACTATTTACCGAACCGCTCGGCGAAGCGGTCGAGAATAACAACAAGAACTGTGAGGCTTTGCGGACATGATTACAGCATCGACGGTGCGCAATGAGGCGTTCGAAAGTTGGTTGAGCCAGGTGAACCAGGCCTGCGGGCGTTTTGACGCCAGGGCGCTGGACACCGACTTCTACGGCCAACTCACGGAGTTTCGCAGCGGCGCGATCAACCTCAGTGTGGTCGACATGGCGCATGTGCATCTGTATCGCACCAGCAAGGACGTCAGCACCAGCAGCGACGGCCACTATTACGCGGTGTTCCAGCTGCACGGCAGCTCGCACCTGGAACAGGGCGACAATCGCACGCAACTGGGCTGTGGCGACATCGCGTTGATCGATGCCAGCCGCCCCAGCGACATGACCTACAACGATGACTCGCGCCAGTTGTCGCTGATCCTGCCGCGCCAGGTGGTGGAGCGTGGTACGCACTTCAATGCGGTGAACTGCGCCACGCGCATCGGCGCCAACAGCCCTCTGGCGGCGATGGCCAACAAGCTCGTACTGGAGACCCGCCAGCAAGAAGGGCTGGACATGCAGGAAAGCGAGGCCGTGCTCGACGCCCTGGTCAGCCTGCTGCTGCCGGGGATCAGCGCCCGTGACAGCAATGCCGATCCCCATGAGCGGCAGTTCCGCAAGATCATCGCCTTCATCGACGCGCACCTCAGCGACGAAGAGCTGTGCCCTGAACTGATCGCCCGAGAAGTGGGGATTTCCGTGCGCGGCCTGTACCGGATGTTCTCCAAGCGCGGCCTGGTGGTGGCGCAATACATCAAGCACCGGCGCCTGGACTTCTGCGCGGAAAACCTGCGCCGTGCCGATGTCGAGCAGAAGCTGTCGGCACTGTGTTACGCCTGGGGTTTTTCCGATTCAAGCTACTTCTCGTCGGCATTCAAATCGCGTTTTGGCGTGTCACCGGGTGCCTATCGCAAGCGCTATAGCCAGCACTGACCGCTTTGCGTCAATTGCCATCCATGTTGAATGTGATGGCCCCTTCGCGAGCAAGCCCGCTCCCACATCTGACCTGCGTTGAACACAGATCCAATGTGGGAGCGGGCTTGCTCGCGAAGGCGGCGGGACAGGCAACTTTGTTATTGAGACTGTACTCGATAGTCAATGCCGTGCCGGCTCATCTACCGGCAGGTGCAACACCTCGCGCACCAGCATGGCAATGCTGCTCACGCCCATCTTTTCCTTGATCTTGGTGCGGTGCACGTCAACGGTCTTCACGCTGATGTTCAGCTCCCGGGCGATCACCTTGCTGGCCTTGCCATCGATCACCAGCATCAACACTTCACGCTCGCGGCTGGTCAGCAGCGCCAGCTTGCCCTGCAGGTTCTGGCGCTGCTGCTGATCGGCCTGGGCGTGCACGGCGGTCTTGAGCGCGGCCTGGATGCGGTCGATCATCTGCTGCGGGTTGTAGGGCTTCTCGACGAAGTCCAGCGCGCCATTCTTCATCGCCGTGACCGACATCGGAATGTCGCCATGGGCCGAGACGAAAATGGTCGGCAAGGTGCTGCCGCGCTGGTTGAGGATCTCCTGCAGCTGGAAACCGCTGGTTTCCGGCATGCGCACATCCAGCACCAGGCAGGCGGGCTGCCTGGGGTCGTACTGGCTGAGGAATTCTTCGGCGCCAGCGAAGCACTGCGCCTGAACGCTGACCGACTCCAGCAGCCAGGCCAGCGAGGTGCGCAGGTCTTTGTCGTCGTCAACGATGTAAACAATCGGTTTGCGGGTTTCCATCAGGGGCTGCCACGAAAATTTCTAATTATTGTTTTCGCACGCGAACGCACGGCACGCATCGGCTGTGTTTTTTCCAGCCTGTTAGCAGGATACCCACTGTCGCGGGCCCTTGCGATAAAGAAACCACCTAGTCGACTAGCGGAAACCTAACCTCGCCATGGGGATCGCAGGAATGGTTGCGCCGTGCCCACAGCCTTAGTCTTATTCCATCACCTACGGGCCGCTTCAGAGCGGTCCTCCTGAAGGAAGGGGCATCGACATGGCCGACCTGAGCCAGCAGCAAATCGACTTTCGCAACGCCATGGCGCAGCTGCCTGCTGCGGTGAACATCATCACCACCAACGGCCCCGGTGGGCGCTGCGGCATCACTGCCAGCGCTGTGTGCTCGGTGACCGACTCGCCGCCCACGGTGCTGGTATGTGTCAACCGCAACAGCGCAACCCACGACGTTTTCCGCAGCAATGGCCGCCTGTGCGTCAACGTGCTGTGTGGCGAACAGGAAGAACTGGCCCGCCACTTCGCCGGCATGACCCAAGTGCCGATGGCCGAACGTTTTGCCTGGGACCTGTGGGACGACGGCGCGGCGGACGTGCCGGTGCTGCGCGATGCCCTGGTGCAGCTGGAAGGGCGTATCACCGAGTGCAAGGAAGTGGGCTCGCACTCAGTGATGTTCGTGGAGCTGGACAAGGTGGGCGTGCGCGAACCGCGCGATAGCCTGGTGTATTTCAACCGGTTGTTCCATCGCCTGGAACACGCTGGTGCGCATTGCTGACAATTGATCGTTCCCACGCTCCGCGTGGGAATGCAGCCCGGGACGCTTTGCGTCCCTTCTAGAGCCGAACGCAGAGCGTCCGTTGAGGCATTCCCACGCAGAGCGTGGGAACGATCAGCGGGGGGCTGTTACTGGTGGAGATATTCCCGGGCCAACCGGCACGCCCGCTCTATCAACATCGGCGCCATTTCAATCGCCGTCGGCGTGCCCTGGCGGGTATGAATCCAGCCCAGGTACGTGGTGCCACGCAGCATCAAAAACATCGCCAGCGTCTTGCGATCCGCTTCGGTCAAGGGTTTGACCCTGTGATAACCCTCCAGCAGCGCCGCTTTGATCTGCTCATAACGCGGATCCTCCACGCAAAAATACAGCGCGGTCGCCAGCTCGAACATGTGCCAGCCAAACCCCGCGTCATCGAAGTCGATCAAGCGCAGGCGCGGGCCTTCGATCAGCAAGTTTTCCGGGACGAGGTCGGCGTGGATCATGCCGAAGTTACCCAGATAGCGGCCGTATTGACGCAGGTCCTTGCGCGCTGCACGCCGGGCTTGCAGCAACAGCTCGCGTTGCTCATCGCTCAGCTGTTGCAGCTCCCAGAAACGCCCCCAGAACGGATTGGCACCGATCAAGCCTTCCTCATCCCAGGCGTGCCGGACAAACTCGTCCGGCTGCTGCCATTCTGTCGAATGTACATGAATGCGCGCCGCAAGCGCCCCAGCTTCGGCAAACAGGAAGTCGATTTCGGTATCGGCCTGCACCCCGGCCTCTGAGGTGCCGGCCGTGGTGCCCGGCAACCAGGCGAGCATATCGACATGGCGTTCGCCGATGTCGGCATGGCTCACTTCAATCAGATGGCGCAGGTCCCGGGCGCGGATGATCTGCGGCACGGTAATCCCGGCGCTTTCCAAGGCTTCCATCCATTGCAATTCGGAACGCAACGCCGCTGCGCAATGATAGCCATTGCGATGGATGCGCAGGGCCACCCGCTGACCGTCGTGGCGGCGGGCAGAGAACACCGCGTTCTCGCGGAATTTCACCAGTTCGATGTCGCCGAAGTCGCCGTCCCAGTGTTGCAGGGCGTGGCGCGCCAGGTCGTGCAATCGGGCGACTTGCTGATCGTGGTTCAACGTGTGGAAGTCAGTCATGGCAGGGGCCTCAAATCGCGCTCAGGGCGTGGTCCAGGGTGTCGACGAACAAGTCGGCATGATCGCGGCTGAACACCAGCGGCGGGCGCAACTTGAGTATGTTGTCACCGGCGCCGATCTTGCTGATCAGCACGCCGTTCTCGCGCATGTCGTTGACCACCTTGCGCGCCTCCAGTCCGGCCGGCTCCTTGCTGGCGTGATCGCGCACCAACTCCATGGCGAAGAACAGGCCCTTGCCGCGCACGTCGCCGATGATCGAATGTTTGCCTGCCAGTACCTGCAAACGCTGCTGCACATAAGCGCCGACGTTTTGTGCGTTTTGCAGCAGCTGCTTTTGTTCAATCTCGTCCAGCACCGCCATGCCGACCGCCGCTGCTACGGGCGAGCCGCCGAAGGTGTTGAAGTACATGGCGTTGCGCCCGAACGACTCGACCAGCGCCTTGTGGGTGATCAACCCGGCCAGCGGATAGCCGTTACCCATGGGTTTGCCGAGGGTGACGATGTCCGGCACGACGCCGTGGGCCTGGTGGCCCCAGAGGTGATCGCCGGTGCGACCGAAACCCGATTGCACTTCATCGGCGATGAACAGGCCACCGGCGGCGCGGATCAACTCGGCGGCCTTGGCAACGAAACTGGCCGGCACCCGGGGCAAGCCTTCGTTGGCGAACAAGGTGTCGATCAGTAGCGCGGCGGGGCGAATGCCCTGGGCCTGCATCGAGGCGATGGCGGCCGCGATGTTGGCCGCGTACTGCTCGGCCAGATGCGCCTCGCTGGTGCCCACCGGTGCCCGGTACAGGCATGGAATCGGCACGGCGCGGGCATGGGCCGCGAAGGGTTCCGGCGAGGGCAGGGCGGTGGTGACCTGCGCCAGCGACGCGGAGTTACCGTGGTAGTTGTAATCGCTGACGATAATGCCGGTTCCGCCGCTGGCGTAGCGTGCCAGGCGCAGCGCCAGTTCGTTGGCCTCGGTGCCGGTGCAGGTGAACATCGCGGTATCCAGCGGTTGGCCGAAGGTCGCGGTCAAGCGTTCGGCATAGCGCACCACTTGTTCATCGAGGTAGCGGGTGTGGATGTTCAGCGTGGTGGCCTGGCGGTGCATGGCGTCGGTCACGTGAGGGTTGCAGTGGCCGACGCAAGGCACGTTGTTGTAGACGTCGAGGTAGCGGCGACCGTCGACGTCGAACAGCCACACGCCTTCGCCGCGCACCAGGTGCAAGGGCTTGTCGTAGAACAGCGGCGAGGCGCTGCCGAGTACGCGATGACGACGTTGCAGGAGAGTGTCAGGCATGGTCTGGAACCTCGATTTGGGCGGCGCGGCGAGTGCGCAGCAGGAAGTTGAAAATACACAGTGCGAAGGTCACGCCGAGGGCGATCAGCATGCTCAGGTCAAGCTGGAAGCAGGCGGCGACGACCACCAGCGTCAGGGCCAGACCCAGCCAGGCGACCAGCTTGCCGCCGATCAGGCGGAAGGGACGTGCCAGGTCGGGCTGGCTGCTCTTGATGCGCAGGTACGCGCCGAAAATGCACAGGTAGCAAACGTTGAGCAGCAGCACGACCGCGAGCATCACCGTGGCTGGATCGACTTCGGACAAGGGCAAGCCGATCGCGCCGATCAGCAGCAGTGCCGGATACGGCGTGCCGCGTTTGCCGGTCTTGCCCAGCCACTGCGGGAACAGGCCGTCGCGAGCCATCGCGAACAATTGCCGGGAGGCTGCGTACACCAGGGAGAAGAAGGTGGCGATCAAGCCGAACACGCCGCCGCAGCCAATCACCTTGGCCAGCCACGAGCCTTCACCGAATGCGCTGTTGCTGGACATCGCGGCGTACAACGGGTCGCCCGCCGAGCCCACCAGTTCCACACCACCGGCGCCCGGTGCGCAGACCAGTACCACCAGGGCTGTGACCAACAATGTGCCGATGGCCGCCAGAATGCCGCGAGGCATGCTGCGGCCGGGGTTTGCAGCTTCTTCCGCCGCCGAGCCGGTTTGCTCGACGGTGATGAACAACCAGATCGCGAATGGCACGCAGGCGAAGATGCCGCCGAGGCTGAGCGGTGCCGAGACGTTAGCCGGCAATGCCAGCAGGTTGTTCAACTCGACATGCGGCGCCATGGCCACACCGAAGGTCAACAGGGCCACGACCGCAATCACGCCGGCAATGAACGTCAGGCCCATGGCCTCACCCACCCCGCGCAGGTGAATGCCAATGATCACCGCAAACAGGGCGACCTTCACCGGCCAGCCGCCAAGACCGAATATCGACTCGGTATAGGCACAAATGAACGTTGCCGCCACCCCGGTGCCGATGGTCAAGGCCAGCGCGCACGCCACCCCGACCAGGTAACCCACGAACGGCCCAAACGCACTTTGCGCATACACGAACACACCGCCGGCGCTGGGCAACGCGGTGGACAGCTCCGCCACGCATAACGCCAGCCCACCGCACAGCAGCGCCATCAACAAGGTGGCGATCAACATGTTGAGCCAGCCACCGGCCGCCAAGCCAAAGTTCCAGCCGGAAAACTGCCCGGCCACCACCAACGCAATTCCAAGGCCAGCAATCTTTGGCCAACCCAACGCACTTTTCTTGAGCACAGAAATCTCCCGCGACCCGAAGGTCGATTTATTGTTTTTGTGAGAAATGGAGGGGGCAGGCTTTGCACTGCGCACTGCCGCTCAACGGCACCCGCCAAGGTTTCGTGGGGGTACCCTGAGGTCGGCTTTGATACTACGCCCAGGGTGCATCAGAGCATGTTGCGCCCATGCCATGTGCTTGATTGTGGATGCCAGAATTCTTCTGGGTTCGGTGGTTGTTGGAGAGTTTTTTGCGAGCCTGCTCGGATTGCATCTTGCTGCCAGGCAGGCGTTCTGATGCTGCCGTCATAGGCTTGGAATCCGTGCCAAGCGGTCATCAAGGTTACCGTCTGTCTTTTTTTTTGACTGGAAAAGGGCTAGTTCAAAAAGTTCTCATGGAAAAAGCAAGTATCTTCTTACTCCGTCCTACAGTTCGCTGAGCTCAGCACCGCTCGGCTTGTTTCAGTTTTGCAGAAGCTATGTGACGATTTTTTAAAGACTTTAATATTATAGTAATTAGATTCCGTTTTTTTAAACTATAACTCAACAAAAAAGCACTTCCGGTCCTGTGCGAAACTTCTCGTAAAGTTGAGTGAAATCTCCTACGCGTAAAAAATACAATCTCTTGCGTTCAATACTCGAAGCTATTAGATATAAAGGCGCCACTGAATTCCCGGTGGCACTTTCTCTAACAGCGAGTATTAGTTATGAACACTGAAAATCTTGGTGAGATTCTTTACTTTGGAGATGAGTCTGATTTTGGCTCATGCCCACACATGGCTGGAGGATCCGGAAGTCAAGGCGGATGTGGGGGAAGCGGCGGATGCGGAGGTGGCGGCGGTTGTAAGGGGGGGAGTGGAGGTAGCGGCGGGTGTGGGGGAACGCTATAACCGCACCAATATCATCCGATAACGATTAAAGAACCAAAATGCTATGGCTTTTCTGGTATTTGCCAGAAAAGCCAATTGTGAGGGTTTTTATGATGATAAATATACAAAACTATGAAGTATTAAATTTTCCTACTGATGATTTGATCGTCTCAAAAAGGGGGGTGTCAAGGATAAACTCACCTGCCTTATTGGCAGCGTTGACGAAACTAAAAAATTATAAAAATATTTCAAGAGTTACATTCGATGAGATATTGTCGGATCACGGATTAAATTCGGACTATGCTTATGGATTCTTAGAAAAAGCACTTTCCATTACGGAGGATTTCAGTGGCTTGTATTTTGAGAAAACCCTGGGGAAGAAATACCGAACTAGAAAATTTACTGAGAAGTGAAATAAATACACCTTTGGAATTAAGTGAGATATCAGGCTCGCTCGTGGATGTTGTTTCGAATAAGAAATACTACATTGTTATCGTATGCATGAATTACGATTATGATTTTATAAAGAAAACATACTTTGATCTGGTAACTGCGGCTCCTGAAAGTGCGATCAGTGTTTGTTATTCTGTCGGGAATTCTTATTGCATAAGTCAACCCTATTTGCCGAAGGTCGGGAACCCGTGTCATTTTTGCAGTGTGGATCGGCTGATAAACTATGAGGGATATCAAAGCAGCAGGAATGCTTGGTCAAAGCTCCTACAGTTCTGCAGAAGTAAACATATTGCAGTGCCTACAAGCCCGTTGAATGTTCTTCAACGCTCATTGTTGGTTGGGGCGTTGATCAGGAAAATAAAGCTGCTGACGAGTTCCGATAGTGAGCTTCGCTATCAGGATAATATCCTCCAGGAAACCCATGTTGACTTTGCAAGTACTTTGGTGAGAGAGGCTTCGGTTGCCCATTGGTATATGTGTGACTGCTTGAGGCTGCAAAAATGAAATACATTCCTCATGATTATTATCTTAAGTTCATGGATTCCAAAGTTCATGCAGAGACTGTAGATTTTCATGCAAGGGGGAACTATACAATTCATGACGCTTTCGCGCATACTACCCGTCTACACAGTATCAGTGATAAGGATCTTTCCCAGTTGACTGGGAATGAGTTACGACTTTATCCAGATATGGACATAACTTTCCCTATTGATCCCAAGGTGAAACCCAATTCGGCTATTTGTCGAGATGAGTCATGTGGAACGTTTTCTAAGGAAAGTATAGAGTTCTTTAGAGTTGAAAAATTGGTATCCCCACTTCTGTGTTCAAGAGAGGATGGCTATAAGAGAGGGTACCCAAGTGGTGGCGCGCTATACCCTGTTGAAGTGTTTATTTGTTCGCTAATGGACGAAGACAAAAATTGGCCGTGCCCTGAGAAAATTTTACATCTACTACCTCACTCAAAAAAGTTTGAAATAGTGCAGGGTACACAGGACGTAGAGGACTTAAAAAAGGCAGTCTTGTCTGCTCCTGGTAGCATTGGGTCGCCTAGTGTCGCAATAATTTATGCTGTCTACATACCTAAAACATTATTCAAATATAGATATCGAGGATATCGACTTGCGTTAATGGAAGTTGGCTCAATTTATATGTTGATCGAATTGCAAGCGAAAACCTTGGGTTTGCGGTGTAGGTTGTGGTCAGCATATACCGATACGATGCTGAGCAAAGCAATAGGTCTTAACCCTACACTTTTCTTTCCGGTATGTGTCCACTTTATTGGTGAGCAGCATGATCCTATATAATTCCATTTGCGAGTCAGTGTTGCCTGGTGCACTGATTTGTCAACCGTCGTGTTTAGTGTCTTTTCCATCCTCGGTAGAAGTGGAGGATTCTTGGCTAAATGGAGGGTCGGGCATAGGGGATGGTTCCTCATCTATAAAGGCGGCGCTAGGGGAGTATTTTGAGAGGCGACACTTCTATATGGAAGTGATGTCAAATGTTGTTGGAAATATCAATCATTCGCTGACGAGGGTAGAGGCCGAGAAATTTATCGAGGCTTTCTCTCAAACCAATGAAAATGACCTGACATCCGCACAACTTTTTAGCCATTCGTATAACTTAACGAAAGTGTATCGTGCGTCAGATTTTTCTGTTTGCCACATTCCAACTGCATGTATTTCTCTAAATTACCATAAGATCGAAAGCGAAAGCTCAATATACCCCCTGCGAGATACCTGTGGTTGTAGCTTTCATTGGTGTTTTGAAGAGGCGGGTTTTGGCGCGATTAAAGAATATTTGGAAAGGCAATTTCTAGCTAGGTTTTGGCTCACAAGAAAATGCCAAGGTTTAATTACCAGCGAGAATGTCCTAGAAGCTTTGTGTGAAAGTCGTGCTAAAACTCTGTATCAGGCGCTTCATAAATCAGGTGAGCTCGTGGTCATAGATATATCTGATGCTGATTATCCCGGCTCATGCATATTGACAGTTTATGGTCAAAAAAATAGAAAGCGACATGTTCAGTATTGCGCAGGGATGTCGTATGCGAAAACACGTGCTGCCGCAATTGAAAAGTCAATATACGAGCTGTGGCAAACTTACAGGTTTGTTGGTTTATTTTTGGCCACTGAACGTGATATCGACGAGGTAAAGGATCCGTACTTGAAGCATTTTCTGAACTGCAATACTTATGATACATACAAGGAGATAATCCGTATCGATCCTTGTAGTATGTTCGCCTCAGAGTCTTGTCCTGTTTTTAGCTTCTCAGGTCTTTTAGCTACCCTCAAGGCTCAGCAAGTTGATGGCTATTTGTATGTTGATTCATTGAGCATAAATAATGACTCATACTTCTTTTGTAAATTTGTTTCTCCTGATTTTTTTCTGCACATGAATAATTCCAGGGGGATAAATACTCGCAATAAGTACTCTCAAATTTTTAGCGCTCAGATCGATGCTGAGCGAAAAAACATGATGGTCCCATTTCCATAAAAGGAGATAGCTATGCCAATGTGTACTCTGTCAAGATCCCTTGCACTCTCGGGGCTGTTTATAAAGGAGCAGTTAAAAGAACCTGTCGCGCTTTTTTGGATGATTATTTCTCCCGTAGTGACCTATTATTTGCTTGCGTATTCTAGAGGGGGGTTTTCTGCCTCAGAAGTTAGCTACATGGAAAGTACATCCTGGTTCTATGCATATATTTCTTCAAGTGTCGCTTTTTTTGGATTTTCTTTTTACATCGTAGGGAGGAGGGAGAGCGGTTATATCAGATCGTTTGTTTACACGCCCGACGCAAAGATGGTATTTATGGCGGCGCAGTTTTTAGCGTACTCACTGGTTGCCTTGATTTACAGCATCACTTTCTATGCTCTGACCTATTTTTCTTACGGGTCCTTTGATGTATCCGATCTCTGGGGGGTTATTTCTCGTTTTTATATATGCTACATCCTGTTTGTTATTCCAGGGGTTTTATTGGGGTTTCTGCCATTAAGTTTTCAGAATACTAGTACGGTTTTCTCAATTGCGTCATTTATAATGCTTGTACTGGGAATTCTAAGTATTGGTGACTCGTACCCTGTATTCGACGCTGTTAATGAATTCAATCCTCTATCTGTTGCGAATCAGATCATGGTTGGAGGTTACGAAAAATACAGTGTTTTAATTTTCTGGATTATTGGGTTGTTTGTAGCGGTCTTTTTATTGTCGTTGCGATTCTTGCGAATAAATCCTGTGTGGAGTCGATATTGATGAGTATGTTAGAAACTAAATCCCTTTGTTTTGGTTACTCTGACAAAGTGATATTCAATGACGCGTCTATCAATGTGATTCCTGGGGCCATCACCGGATTGCTGGGGCCAAACGGATCTGGAAAAACTACTTTTTTCGATATCGTTTGCGGGCTCCGAAAAGTGAATGAAGGACAGCTTCTCAATAGGTTTGCCACACAGCTTTATTTATCGCAGACAGTCATGACGCCACCAGTATTTCGTATGTCCGATATTTTTCGAATGACGACGTTGTTGTGCTCATCGACCCGAATCTCGCAAGAGCAAGCCTTGAGGAAACTCACTGCCTGGAGTCCAGAAATAGTTCAACGATATAAAGAGATCTGGGCAAAAAAATCTTCTGTTTGCAGTTACGGTGAAAAGCGTTGGTTCTTTACTCTTTCCTTGCTTGCCATAGAGGCGAGCCTGGTAATACTGGATGAGCCAACCGCTGGAGTTGATCCTGAATTCAGGCATTATATTTGGAAATGCCTTCGAGGAGCGGCAAATGAGGGAACGGCAATTCTGGTGTCGTCTCACAATGTAGAAGAGATTGCAGGTAACTGTGACATCTTCTACATGATCAGTCAGCAACAGTTCAAACCATTCAATTCAGGTGGCGAATTCGTGAGGCGCTATGGCGCAAGCAGCTTGGACGAAGCTTTTATCCGTGCAGCTGCCGAGCCCGTACGTAAAACTCTGTAGATGTCCATGCATAGATGCTGATGACTTCGTGGCCAGGCCATTGAACGACTCGGATTATTGCCGGATCAGGAGAATGTACTTCTGCGCGTTGTACTACGTGACTGTTCACGGTCAATCACAACTGCGGAGGCGAATGCCCTGTATTCCCGAATCCAGTCGGCATTGCATGAAGGTGCCCCAGGGGGCGGGTTACAAAATGGATTTTCCAGCGGTCTAAAACACTCCAGGCCCCCTGTAACTTGCCTTGGAAAGTCGAGTGTCAGATGCCAGTGATGCCGGATGTTCAGGCCTCATCGCGAGCAGGCTCACTCCCACAAGGGATCTTCGGTGAACACAGTATTTGTGTATGACAAAGATCCAATTGTGGGAGCGAGCCTGCTCGCGATGGCGGTAGATCAGGCAGCATCCATGTCAAATCCGAAAACTCCCCACCAACTGATTCAACCGCGCCGCCTGCTGCTCCAGCTCAGTACAAGCCCGCAACGTCGCCTGCAAGTTCTCCACGCCTTGCTGGTTCAGCGTGTTGATCCGGGTGATGTCGACATTCAAGGCTTCGACCACGGCGGTCTGTTCTTCGGTGGCGGCGGCGACGGACTGGTTGACGTTGTCGATCTCGCCGATGCGTTGGGTCACGCTGCTCAAGCGGCTGCCGGCGAGGTTGGCGATGGTGACGCTTTCTTCGCTGTGCTGTTGGCTTTCGGTCATGGTGGCGACCGAATCGCGGGCACCCACTTGCAGCTCCTCGATCATCTGCTGGATCTCCAGCGCCGAGGACTGGGTGCGACCGGCCAGGCTGCGCACCTCGTCGGCGACCACGGCAAAGCCGCGGCCGGCTTCACCGGCCCGGGCTGCTTCGATGGCGGCGTTCAGCGCCAGCAGGTTGGTCTGCTGGGAGATGCCCTTGATCACTTCGAGGATTTGCCCGATGTTCACGGTCTTGTCGTTGAGCACTTCGATGTTGGCGCACGACGTGCTGATTTTTGCCGACAGTTCGTGCATCACTTCAATGGTGCGTTGCACCACCTGGCGACCGTCCTCGGCCTGTTGTCGCGCACTGGAGGCCTGGTGCGAGGCATCGGAGGCGTTATGCGCGATCTCTTGCGCAGCGGCGCCCAACTGATTGATGGCGGCGGCGACACTGTTGGTGCGGCTCGATTGATCGTCGAAATTGCTCAGCGACGAATGGGAGGCCTCCAGCACCCGGCGGGCACCTTCGTTGACGCCCAGGGCTGCCGACGACACTTCGCGAATCGACTGGTGAATGCGCTCGACAAAGCGGTTGAACGCCGTGGCCAACTGGCCGATTTCATCCTGTGACTGTACTTGCAGGCGCCGGGTCAAATCACCCTCGCCAAGGGAGATATCCTCCATGACCCGGGTCAGCACTTGCAGCGGCCGGGTGATGCGCCGTGCCGTGTACCCGATCAGCAGGAGGCCAAGCAAGGCCGAGCCGCCACCGAGCAGCAGTTCCAACGCCGTGCTTTGCACGCCCTGGGCGTCGAGTTGTTTTTGCAGGCTGGCGACCGGTGCCAGCAATACGTCTTGGGGCACGCCGACCAGCACACCCCAGGGCGCAGCACCGGCAATCGGTGGCAGCGGTTCAAGGACGTTGATCTGCTGCGGGTCTTCAAACACCTTCGGCTGACCCTGGCGCAAGGCGTCCATCACCTGGGCATTGTCCATCGGTTGTCCGAGGCGGCTGACATCCTGGCTGTTGGCGGAGATCACGCCACGGGGGCTGACGATGCTGATCTGGCCGCGGCCATCGAATAATTGCAGCGCACTGTTCTCGCTGTTCTTTTGCAAGGCGGCGAGGTTGATGTCGAGGCCGACCACGGCGATGACTTTGCCGTTCTCCAACAGCGGGAAGGCGACGCTGGTCACCAGTTTGCGACTGCCCGATGCCTCGTCGAAGTAGGGTTCCAGCACACAGGCCTGGCGATTGTCGCGGGCGCAGGTGTAGAAGGCGTTGTAGGGTGCGCCGCTGGGGCCTGGCTCGGTGTTGGCCAGCAGGCCTTCATCGCCGATCACCGCTTGCAGTTCGCCGGGTTTGCTTTGCACCCAGTACAGGGAGAAGCGTCCGGTTTCGTTGCTGCCCAGGTCCGGCTTGCCGGCGAAGCCCGCGTCGGCACCGTCCAGCGCATCGGGTTCAAAAATGACGTAAAGCCCGAGCAGGTCGGGCTTGTCGATCAGGGCCTGTTGAAGCTGGGTGCTCAGCTCCTGGCGCAGTTGTTGGCGGGTCAGATTGCCCTGATGCTGGAGTTGCCTGAGGTACAACAGATACCGCGACAATCCCTGGCCGAATTCGTGGGTCTGCATGAAGGTGCGTTGCACTTGCATGGCCTGCACTTTACCCAGGGCCTGCATGTGTTCCCGGGCCGCGTCGGCGAGCATGTCGCTGCTGGCCCGGGCCACTTGCTGGCTGCTCTTGTGTGTCTGGTAGAGCGACAGGCCCATCAGCAAACCCACCACCAACACCAGGCAGAGGCCGGCGAGCAGGGTGATCTTGCTCTGGATCGTGAGGAATCTTCTGTGCATCGGAAAGGCCTTTTCCATGGGAAACAATAGCGCTGCGATTACGAACCTGTAGGAGCTGCCGCAGGCTGCGATCTTTTGACTTTCAAGATCAAAAGATCGCAGCCTGCGGCAGCTCCTACATCGGTTCGAGATTAGAAATTGGTGGCGAAAATCAGCTGGCTGTAGAGGTTCTTGTCGTTGTTGCCCAACTGCGTACCGCCCTGGTCGGCGCTCTTGTCCGGCTGGAACAGACCGACCAGCGGCATCACCGAGATGTGGTCGTTCAGGTGCCATTCGGCGTACAGGTCGACTTCGTGGCCATCGGTGTTGCCCAGGTCGCGGTCGATGGTGTCGAAGTTGAAGTACATCGCGCCGACGGTCAGGTTCTCCAGTGGCGAGACGGTGAACTTGAGTTGCTGGATGCGCGAGTTGGTGTTGAACGGGCCGGCGTAGTTGCCCGCCACTTCACCCTGGAACCAGGTGCCGAAGCCACGGCTGAAACCGTAGAACAGCGTGTCGTAGCCTTCCGAGAAACGGCTGTAGCGGTAGCCGGCATACGGCGTCCATGGCGCCTCGGAAAAGGTCCAGCCGGCTTCCAGGTACCAGGCGTCTTCGGTGGCCGTGTGGGGTTTGTCCTGCTTGGCATATTCACCGGAGAGGAACAGGTCCTTGAACCCGGCGTTGCCGGTCGCGCGCAGGCTGTAGGTCTTCATGCCGTCGCGCTCGAGTTGCGCGGGGGAGGCGAACTGCTCATCGACGTCCGTGGTGTCGATGTAGGTCAAGCCGACGGTACCGGCCTCGGACACGTGCTCCAGGGTGCCGACGTACATTTCGGTCTTGGCTTGCGCGCGGTTGTTGGATTTCAACCACATCAGGTCACTGCGCCAGCCTTCCTTGCCGCCGATACGCAACACCGCGGTTTCGTCGAAGGCCTTGCGCGCGGCCAGCCAGTAGGCGCCACCGCGATTGAATTCGCCGTCGGCCAGGCCCTTACCCAGATTCAGTGCATCGCCGTTGATCAGGAAACCGTCGCCGACCACGATGTTCTGGCGGCCGAAAGACAGGTCGATGCCGTCAGCACCCAGCGCGGGAAACAGATCGCTCGAGCGCCAGCCGAGGTACGCATCTTCGAACTTGGTGGTGCGCTCCGAACCGTCGGTGAAGCCAGCGGCGTCACCGTCGCCCCAAGTGCCGGAGCTGAGCATGTTCGCCGCGCCGTAAGCAGTGCCGACCCCAGCCAGGCCCTGGTCGAAGCTCAGGCCGTACTTGATGTAGCCCTCGCGCCAAGAAGACGAACCTTCGTCGAGGCGACCCGACAGGGCGTAGTTTTCCTGGCTGTGGAAAACGCCGAAAACCGCTTCCAGGGTGGCGTTCAGATGACTGTCGTCACTGGCGTAGAGTTCGTAGGCGCTCGCCTGGCCGGCACTGATCATCAGCGCCAGGGTTGAAAGGCGAAGCAAGGGGGACTTGAGCATGGTGTGGCATCCGTTCTTGTTCTTGAGCGCAGGGTTGCGGTCCTTCCAGATACTAATGCCGGGATTTTTTGCGCCTTGTTGCCTCGGTGCCAAAGAGTTGGTTGTGCTTGCCAGATTGCATGGCGAGGTGACAGTGCACACGTGGGTGCACTGATTGAGAGGGGAGTGTGGGATTGTTTCCGGTTAAAGAGAGGCGGAGCGGGACACTATCGAATTCTTCTCAGGTTCATGGCCTTCAACTTCCTGAGCATGCCCATGACATCGCGCAGGACAGGCGTCCTGTCGAACAGGGACAGCGCATGCAAGTCCGTGCGCGAGGGTCTTTGATAGCCCAGGTTCCAGGTGAAGTAGTAGGCCTGGACGTCTTTGTTCGAATGAATGAGCGTATTGAGGGCGGCGTCATAGTGCATCGGCCCGCCGTCAGGATGCCCTGGCGGGCGCTCCAGGATCTGCAGCAGGAAATCGCGCAACCGGGTAATGCATTTGCCGTTTACCGCATAGAAATGCGACAAGTGTATGGGCTGGTCGACCGCTTTCCAGGTGGGCGAGCTTGAATCGCCTTCGAACGGATGGCCAAAGTAGGCGATGTCCCACTCCATGCCTTGCAGGGATTCGATGGCCTGTTTTCCATAGTGGGAAATGCGTCTGGAAAACTGTATGTCATCCTCCAGGATCAAAATGTTTTTCACATTCAGGCGTATCGCCTCTTCCAGGATCCCCAGGTGACTCATGAAGCAGCCCCTGGCTCCGATGCTTGGAAAACCGTTGTCTTCACTGGGCGTCACCGCCTGGAAAAAGCTGACTTTTTCGTGATCAAAGGGAAAGCCGTTGCGCGCGAATTCTTGTACCGTTTCTACGCGGCGATCCTTTCTTGACGCGATGTTGATGATTCTGGCTCGATCGAAATAGTCGGTCACATTCATCCAGCAGTTCCTCAGCGCAGGTGATCGGGGCGGCTGGATTGCAGTATAGGCAGAACTTTGGATCAAGCCTGGCTATCGCTGATCGCGCCCGTGCAGCACTTTGGCAGAACCGCCAACACAACTGGCAGGCAGGGCAAAACCTGCTAGCCGGCGACCACCGACAATCGCTCTCAACCTGCCGAAGCACCAAAGCCTCGGCACTTTCAGTGTTGGCGTTCGCTTTGCCAGCGAATGCGTGGATTTTCAAGGTCGTTTCTTATGTTCACCACCCTGCGTTTGTCCCTCGTTGCTGTGTTGTCCGTCACTCTGGCGCAGGCTGCTGTTGCCGCCGATTGCGCACCGCTGCAGCAGCGTGGCGCCGAAGTGTTCGCCAATGAATGCGGGGTGTGCCATGCGGTGAGCAAAGGCACGATGGGCATGATGGGGCCGAACCTTGCAGGCGTGGTGGGGCGCAAGTCCGGCTCGCTGGAAGGCTTCAACTACTCGCAAGCCATGCGCAACAAGAACATCGACTGGCAAGCCGAGAACATCGCGCAACTGATCACGCAACCCCAGGCCTATGTGCCTGGCACCTACATGCCCTACATGGGCATGGCCTCGGCGGATGATCGCCAGGCGGTGGTGTGCTTCCTCAAAGAACAACACTAATTGACGCTTTCGCCGGCAAGCCGGCTCGTCCATCTGAATTCAAAGGTGATTTATGAGCAACGTTGAAATTCTGCCGCAGGTTGCTGCATTCCTCGATCGCCAACACGGCTGCTTTATCGATGGCCAGTGGGTGTTTGCCGAAGGTCAGACCATTGCAGTGGTCAACCCGGCCACCGGGCAAACCCTGTGCGAAACCCTCGACGCGCCCCTGGAGATCGTCGAGCGCGCCGTGCAATCGTCGCACCAGGCTTTCAAGTCGGGCGTGTGGTCGGGCCTGCGTCCAGCGGACCGCGAGCGCATCCTGCTGAACTTCACCCGCCTGGTGGAGGAGCATGCCGAAGAGCTGGCGCAGCTGGAAACCCTGAGCCAGGGCAAGTCGATCAACATGGCCCGCGCGCTGGACCTGAACGCCACGGTGGAGTTCATGCGCTACATGTCCGGCTGGGCGACCAAGATCGAAGGGCAGACCTTCGATGTATCGATCCCGCTGCCGCCGGGTGCCAAATTCACGGCGTTCACCAAGCGTGAGCCAGTGGGGGTCGTGGTCGGCATTGTGCCGTGGAACTTCCCGCTGCTGATCGCCGCCTGGAAACTGATGCCGGCGCTGGCCACCGGTTGCACGGTGATCATCAAGCCGGCGATGGAAACCCCATTGACCGCCATGCGCCTGGCCGAGCTGGCCCTTGAAGCGGGCATTCCGGCGGGTGTGTTCAACGTGGTGACCGGCGGCGGTGCCTCGGTCGGCGGCGTGCTGACCGCGCACCCACTGGTGAGCAAGGTGTCGTTCACCGGATCCACCGCCGTGGGCAAGAGCGTCGGCGTGGCGTGCATGGAAAACATGACACGTTTCTCCCTGGAGCTGGGCGGCAAGAACCCGATGATCGTGCTCGCCGATGCCGACATCGAAAAAGCCGTGCAGGGCGCGATCGTCGGTGGCTTGCTGAACAATGGCCAGGTGTGTGCGGCGGCTTCGCGTTTCTACGTGCATCGCTCAATCCACGACAAATTCGTCGAAGCCCTGGCGGCGGCGGTCTCGGCGATGCCGATTGGCGCGGGCATGAACTGCGAGGCGGCGATCAACCCACTGGTGTCGCGCAAGCAACAGCAGAGCGTGCTCAAGCACATTGAGCTGGCCCGCCAGGAAGGTGCGCGGGTGGTGGCGGGCGGCGAGTTGCTGGAAGGCGAGGGGTTCTTTGTCCAGCCGACCATCCTCGCCGACATTGACCACAGCATGGCCGTGGCGCGCGAGGAGGTGTTCGGTCCGGTGCTGGGAGTGATGCTGTTCGACGATGAAGACGCCGTCATCGCACTGGCCAACGACAACCGCTACGGGCTGGCCGCCAGCCTGTGGACCAACGACCTGGGCAAGGCCATGAACCTGGTGCCGCGTATCGAAGCCGGTACGGTATGGGTCAATGCCCACGTATTGCTCGACCCGGCGATGCCGTTCGGTGGCGTCAAGCAGTCGGGCATGGGCCGTGAGTTTGGTCGTGCGGTGATCGAGGCCTATACCGAGCTGAAATCGGTGTGCATCGCTCACTGATCAACCCGTAGGAGCTGACGAGTGAAACGAGGCTGCGATCTTTTGATTGTTAAATGCAAAATCAAAAGATCGCAGCCTCGTTTCACTCGGTAGCTCCTACAAAGGCATTCGCGTTACGCTGTTGGCGGTTTCGCCAGTTCTATCCCGGCGGCACCCAGCCGCTTGAGAATCTCGAACAACAGCTCGCTCTTGATTGCAGTGACCATGCGCGGGCTGTTGACGTAACCGGTGACGGTCAGGGTAATGCCCTCCGGTTTGAGTTGGCTGAAGCGCACCACCGGCGCCGGTTTTTCCAGAATGGTCTCGTGCTCGCTGAAGGTCTCGTACAGCAGGTTGCGCACTTGCTCGGGGTCGATGTCCAGCGGGAACATCAGTTCAAGTGTCGCCACCCCCTGGGCGCTGCCACCCAGGGTGACGTTGCGCAGGTTCTGCGAGATCAACTGCGAGTTGGGCACGATCACGATCGAGCGGTCGGCCAGCTGTATTTCCGTGGCCCGCACGTTGATCCGGCGGATGTCGCCTTCGACCCCGCTGATGCTGATCAGGTCGCCGACTTTCACCGGGCGTTCGGTCAAGAGGATGATGCCGGAAACGAAATTCTTGACGATCTCCTGCAGGCCGAAGCCGATGCCCACTGACAGGGCGCTGACGATCCAGGCCAGGTTGGTCCATTGGACCCCCAGCGATGACAGGGTCAGCAGGAGCACCAAGGCATAGCCGATGTTGGAGAACAGCGTGCTGAGCGAGGCACACATGCCGGGGTCCATTTCGGTTTTCGGCAGGAACTCGTCGTCCAGCCAGCGCCGCAGCGAACGAATCAGGTAGAGGCCGATGACCACGGCGAGCACGGCATGCAACAGGTTGGCCGGGACGATGTTCAGTTTGCGCAGGCCGTCGCCGCCGAGCATGGCGAGGATGTTGGTGGCCAGTTGTTCGAGCGTCGAGCCGATCCCGCCCACTATCAAGGTGATCAGCGCTATCAGCAACAGTGCGGCGCGACCGGCACCGGACAGGATGACCGAAATCTGTTCCAGCCGCGTATTGCCAATGCCCAGCAGCTGCTTGAGGGTCTTGCCGGTGGAGTGGCGGGGGGAAAACAGGTGTTCGCAGCCGTCCTTGAACAGCTGGGTCAGCAAATAGAAGCCGGCGAATATGATGAAAAACCACACCAGTTCGTAGGTGATGAACCGCGAGAGCGATATGTAGCCGGTGAGCAGGGCGAGGAGGGAAATCGCGATCGCGATGCTGGCGAAGGCATAGATCATCCCGGCCAACGTCCGCCCCGCTTCGGGGGCAATGCCCGCCGCGACCATGTCCCGGCGGGTTTTGTTAACGCGCAACAGCAGCATGGCGATCATGGCCGAGACGATCAATGCGACCAGGCCACGGACCGAGATCACCAGCCCCGGGGTCATGCCAGTGACATTGGTTATCTGCGCCAGCGACACCAGCACAAGCAATGCCAGGGCCAGGCGTGTGGGGTAGGGTTTGATCGCCAGGGCGAGCGGATCGGCAAAGGCCGGCAGGCGCCATGAAGGGTGCTGCGTGGATAGCAGTGCGCGACTCAGGCCGGTAATCAGCACGCAGGTATAGACGATCTTTTCAAAATCCTGGGAAAACCCTGTGAGTTGCGGCGTCAGGGGCAGCTCGCGGGTGACGGTAAAAAACAGCAACTGCAGGGCGATCCAGGCAGACAGGATCGTGGCCACCACCGATGAAAGCGCAAGGGTGCTGCGTCGCAGGCGTCCTTCCGGCATCCGGTGAATGCACAGCCAGGTCAGCCCGCGCTCGGCCACCCTCCGACCGAAGATCCAGAAAACCAGGGCCATGACGATTAAAAAGCTGGTCAACAGGCGTTCGCCCGGTCGCCAGGTGGCGCCAAGCGTGGCGCCGATCTGCTGGAGGAATGCGTTGAATTTTTGCCGGTCATCCTCTGGCGGATTGAACAATGTTGCCCAGAACCAGGGATTGAGCACGCTGCGGGTCCGCTGGGTCACTTCGGATTCCAGCAGGCTGCGGCGAATGGCGGCAATCTGGATCAGCAATTCCGCCGCGCTGCTTTTAAGCGTTGCCAGGGATTTCAGTTTGGCGTCGACCAGGGCTTTTTGACCCGTCAGGGTGGCTCTTTGCAGGGCGATGTCGGATTTCTCGGGCGTGGCATCCGGTGGCGCGGGTCCCAGCACGCCCAATTGCGCCTGCAGCTGAGCCTGCTCGGGCAGCAGCAGCGTCGTCAGGCGATCGACCTCCTTGATGAGTGCCTGAACCAGGTCCTGCGGGCCTTCAAGCTGGCTGTAATTGCTGGCCTGTGAAACCTGCTGTTTGAAACTGCTGAGTTGGCCCAGCAACGCCTCCAGCTCGCTGTCGGAAACGCTGGCGGACGGGAGGGGCTGGGCGGTGACGGGGGCATCGGACATGGGCGCCGCCGACAGCCATCCGACGCTCGGCCCCAGCAGCGCGAAAGCGATGAGGATCACTAGCTTCAATGCATAACGCATGGGCGTGCTCGACTGGTTGATAGTCATTGCGCCTATGAGGTTAGGTCATGATGGGGGCAATCGAGCTTTTTTTGGACGGATGTGCCTGGCGCCTTCATATGTAGGCGCGAGGCGACCATGAATAAGGTCAACGAGTTAAAACTGCCCGATCAACGGCGTCATGGCCTACGCTTGTTGGCAGGCCGGATGTCGTCGCGCAGGCGTTTACTGCACATGTGCAAATGGCACCCATAAAAACAAGGTACTCAGGAGGTGCGCATGTCCGCTTTGATCCGTAGCTTCAGCCGTAGTCTGTTGGTCGGCATTACCGCTGCCACGCTTTGCTCCCCGGCCTTCGCGCTGGATACCGTCAAGTTCATGGCCCCCGGTTCGGTGGGTGGCGGCTATGACCAGACGGCTCGGGTGCTCGGCAAAGCCCTGATTGAGGCCAATGCGGCCAAATCCGTCACCTTTGAGAACAAGGGTGGCGCGGGCGGTACGCTAGGGCTGGCGCAGTTTGCCAACAGCACCAAGGGCGACCCGAATGCGTTGCTGGTGGTCGGGGCGATCATGGTTGCGGGCATTGAACAGAACAAACCGCAAATCAGCTTGAAAGACGTGACGCCGATTGCCCGCCTGTTTACCGAATACAACGTGATCGCGGTGCGCAAGGACTCGCCGTACAAGACCCTCGATGACCTGATCAAGGACTTCAAGGCCAAGCCCACCAGCGTTACCTTTGGCGGTGGCTCTAAAGGCTCGATCGACCATATCGGCATTGCTGAACTGGCCGGCAAGCTGGATGTGCCGGTCAACAAGGTGAATTACATCGCCACCGGTGGTGGCGGTGAAATCGTTGCCCAGGCCCTGGGCGGCCAGATCAAGGTGATCACCGGCGGTTACGCCGAACTGGGTCAATACATCAAGAATGGCCAGTTCCGCGTGCTCGCCATCGGTGCCCCTGAGCGCGTGCCCGGGATCGATGCCCCCACCCTCAAGGAAAGTGGCTACGACGTGGTTATCGGCAACTGGCGTGGTGTCTATGGCGCCGCGGGCCTCACGCCCGAGCAACGCAAGGAAGTGACTGACGCGGTGGTTGCCGCTTCCCGGAGCAAAGTCTGGCAGGACAACATCAAGACCAACGCCTGGACGGAGAGCGTGCTGACCGGTGATGACTTCGGTAAATTCGTCGACGAAGAACACGTGCGGTTGCGCGCGATGCTGGTCAAGGTCGGGTTGCTTTGAAATGGCCGGATCGCGCAAAGGGGTGGCTGCCCAACTGGCCATCGGCATTGGCCTGATTGTCCTCAGCCTTGTGCTGGCGGTGGGTGCCTGGCGCTTTCCTCCTGAGATGGGCTTCGTAATACTGCCGGCCTATGTCTACCCCTGGGTGGTCGCGGGGTTTCTGGGGGCGGTGGGCGTGTTGTTGAGTTTTCAGGCGGTGAGTGGCGGTTTTCGCGAACTGGATAACGAACAGACCCACACCGTGGCGGGCGGCAAGGCCGGCGCGGCCTGGGTCACCGCAGGCTTGATCGGTGTGGCCGTGCTCATCAACCTTATCGGTTTCGTGCTGGCGGCCGGCTTGCTGTTTGCCTGTTCGGCGCGGGGCTTTGGCAGTCGTCATCCGCTGCGCGACCTGGCCATCGGCATGGCCCTGACCCTGCCGATCTATTGGTTGTTCAATGCCGGGCTGGGCGTCTCCCTGCCGCCGCTGGTCAACGCCTGGATCTGATCCAAGGAGATCGACAGCATGGACATTCTCGCCAACCTGGCGATGGGTTTTTCCGCAGCGCTGACGCCGATCAATCTGCTGTGGGGCTTTATCGGCTGTCTGCTGGGCACCGCCATTGGCGTATTGCCGGGCATCGGGCCGGCGCTGACGGTGGCCTTGTTGTTGCCGATCACCGCCAAGGTCGACCCCACGGGCGCCCTGATCATGTTCGCCGGGATCTACTACGGCGCGCAGTTCGGCGGTTCCACCACCTCGATCCTGCTCAATACGCCCGGTGAGTCCTCGTCCATGGTCACGGCGCTGGAAGGCAACCTCATGGCGCGCAATGGCCGGGCAGGGCCGGCGCTGGCCACGGCGGCGATCGGTTCGTTCGTGGCCGGCACCATTGCCACCGTCCTGCTGACCCTGTTCGCACCGGTGGTGGCCAGGTTGGCGCTGAATTTCGGGCCGGCGGAATATTTCGCGATCCTGGTGCTGTCCTTCACCACGGTGTCGGCGGTCCTCGGCGCCTCCATGCTTCGTGGCTTTGCGTCACTGGGGATCGGATTGACCATCGGCCTGATCGGCCTCGATTCGACGTCGGGCATTGCCCGCTACACCCTGGGCGTACCCGAACTGGTGGATGGCATCGAGGTGGTGCTGGTGGCGGTCGGTTTGTTCGCGGTCGGCGAAGCCCTGTACAGCCTGCTTTATCAAACCGAGCAGGCGGAGGGACGGCATCGCCTGACGTCGTTGTGGATGACCCGCGCCGACTGGAAACGCTCGGTGCCTGCGTGGCTGCGGGGCACGCTGATCGGTTTCCCGTTCGGCTCGATTCCGGCTGGCGGCGCAGAGATCCCGACCTTTCTGTCCTATTCCACCGAACGCAAGCTGAGCAAATACCCGAAAGAGTTTTCGGCCAACAAAGGCGAGGGCGCCATCGAGGGGGTGGCCGGCCCGGAAGCGGCCAACAATGCGAGTGCCACCGGCTCGTTGGTGCCATTACTGACCCTGGGCATCCCCACGTCCGCCACGGCGGCGATCCTGTTGGCGGCGTTCCAGAACTACAAACTGCAACCTGGGCCGATGCTCTTCGAAACCTCCGCCGACCTGGTCTGGACCCTGGTGGCCTCGCTGTACATCGGCAACGTCATCCTGCTGATATTGAACCTGCCGTTGGTGGGCCTGTGGGTCAAGTTGCTGCAGATCCCCCGGCCTTACCTCAACGCCGGGATCCTGGTGTTCGCCACCATTGGCGTCTACGGCATGCGTCATTCTTCCTTTGACCTGCTGCTGATGCTGGCCATCGGTTGGGCTGGGGTGCTGATGCGGCGCTTCGACTTCCCGGTGGCGCCGGTGATTGTCGGCATGCTGCTCGGCCCGATGGCCGAGAAACAGTTGCGCAACGCCTTGTCGATCAGTGAGGGCGACTGGACGATTTTCCTGACCCAGCCCATCTCGGCGGTTTTCATGGCCCTGACGCTGTTGGTGCTGGTGGTGCCACCGCTGTTGCATGCACGTGGTATCAAGTTGCATGAGGATGACTGAGATGTCGGTCCCCTGTAGGAGCGAGCATGCTCGCGATGAACCTGAGAGCGCCACGGGGGGCCAGGCTTCCCGCGTCATCGTTGACGACCATCGTCGGAACGCCGCCTGGAGCATGCTCGCTCCCTACGAACAGGGGATCAGGCCAGCATGGACATCAGGGCACCCTGGCGGTCCAGTTTGGCCAGGTCGTCGAAGCCGCCGATGTGCGTGTCGCCGAAGAAAATCTGCGGCACGCTGCGCCGGCCGCTGCGACTGAGCATTTCTTCGAGTTTGCCGGGCGTGCGCTGAACGTCGATCTCCTGCGGTGTCACGCCTTTGCCGGCCAGTAACGCCTTGGCGCTGCGGCAGTACGGGCAGGTGTCGGTGGTGTACAGGGTTACCGTCTTCATGAAATTTTTCCTCTGCAGCAGAGTGGTTCAGGCGTCGATAGCCGGAAAGTCGATCTCGGTCAGGGCGACGTTGTTCAGGTAGTTGGTCAGCGTCTGCGAAGCGACATGGGCGACCACTTCGACGATTTTCGCGTCATCGATGCCAGCGGCGCGGGCCGCGGCAATTTGCTCGCTGCCCAAGTGGCCACGACTTTCGGTGATTTGCCGGGCGAGCAACGCGTAGGCATCGAGCTGGCCTTCACGGGCACTGAGTATCTCCTCGCTGGAAAGCCCCGCCTTACCGGCAAACAGCGTGTGCGCCGCGAGGCAGTAGTCGCAGCCGTTGACCTGGGAGGTGGCGAGGAAAATCGCTTCCTTCTGTTTGGCGCTCAAGGACGTCTTCGTCAATGCCGCCGAGTTCTGCAGGTAGGAGGCCAGTACCGCGGGGGCGTGGGCCAGGACCCGGAACACGTTGGGCAGGAAGCCGATTTTCTTCTGTACGCCGTCGAGCAATGGGCGGGAGTTCTCGGCGGCGTGTTCGAGGCTGACAGGGTTGATGCGTGGCATGGTGATTCTCCGTGGTTGATGCGCGACAAGCGCTGGGTACGGAGTGGATGCTAATGATTCGGGCTGGCCTATTGGGTGCAAATCGTCGACGATATGCGACAGATCGTCCAGAACTGCTGCCGGGGGCCTTCATGGATCGCCTGTCCACCTTGCTTGCGCATTTCGGTGTCAATGCCGGGACCTTTCACAGCGGTGCGTTTTGCGGCACGACAGCGTTCGATGGCCGCCAGGCCTGCGGTCATTTGCATTTGCTCCAGGCGGGCGAGTTGTCCCTCAGGCTCGCGGATGACCGTGAGCTGCACATCACCGAACCGACGCTGATGTTTTTCCCCCGGCCGTATCGCCACCGCCTGCTTGCCCCACAGGACGGCGATACGCAACTGGTATGCGCGACCCTGGACTTCGACGGCGGCGCGGGTAACGCCCTCGCCATGGCGCTGCCGGATTACCTGGTGCTGAAACTGGATGAAATCCCGGCCCTGGCCAACACGTTGCAATGGTTGTTCAACGAAGCCTTCGACGGTACCTGCGGTCGCGAGGCGGTGATGGATCGGCTGTTCGAGCTGGTGGTGATCCTGTTGTTGCGGCACATCCTGAGCAGTCGCAATCAGCAGCCCGGCATGATGGCCGGTCTTGCCGATCCTCGCCTGGCGCGGCCCTTGAACCTCATGCACGAGACGCCCGGCAAGGCCTGGAGCGTGGCCGAACTGTCGGTGGCGGCCAACATGTCCCGGGCCAGTTTCGCCGAGCACTTCAAACGGGTGGTCGGGCAGGCCCCAGTGGATTATCTGGTGAGCTGGCGTATTAGCCTGGCGCAAAAGCGCCTGCGTGAAGGCAAGCCCATTGCCTTGATCGCCGAAGAGGTCGGGTATGAAAGCCCTTCGGCACTGGCCCGGGCTTTTCGTCGCAAGACCGGGGTCAGTCCCCGGCAATGGCGAGGATAAAGGTGCAGGACCTGCGGCGGCGGACTGGCGGGCCATGGGAGCTGTGCTAGCGTCTTGGGGTGAATCTCTCATTTGCGAGCCTCTGCCATGGACGAGACAATCGTTAACGTGACCACCCAGAAGTTCAATGCCCTGATTGCCGTGGTACAGGCCTACGGCGCCGCATTCGCGGTCAAGCTGCTGACCGCCATCGCCTTCTGGATTGTCGGACGCTGGCTGATCGGCTTTGCCGTCGGCATGGTGCAGAAGGCCTTGGGCAAGCAGAAGGTTGATCCGACCGTGCTGCGCTATGTGGGCTCGGCGATCACCGTGACGCTGAACATCATTCTGGTGATCGGCATCCTCGGCTACCTCGGCATGCAGACCACCACGTTCGCGGCGCTGCTGGCCGCCGTCGGCCTGGCGATCGGCATGGCCTGGTCCGGGCTGCTGGCCAACCTGGCGGCCGGCGCCTTCATCATTGTGTTGCGTCCATTCAAGGTCGGTGACTTCATCAGTGCGGGCGGAGTGGTCGGTACCGTCACCGAGATCGGCCTGTTCGCGACGGCGATCAATACCCCGGACAACGTGCTGACCCTGGTCGGCAACAACAAGATCTTCAGCGATAACATCCAGAACTTCTCCCACAATATGTTCCGTCGTGTCGAACTGAAGGCGCAATTGTCTGGCGCGGCCGACTGGAAAGCGGCGGCGGCCTTGCTCAAGGAGCGCATCGCGGCCATCCCCAATGTGCTGGCCGAGCCGGCCGTGGATGTGGAAATTCTCGAGTTCAACCTGGTCGGCCCGGTACTGGCGGTGCGGCCTTATTGCCACAATGAACATTACTGGCAGGTGTATTTCGATACCAACCGCACCATCAAGGATGCCCTCGGCGAAGCCGGCTTCCCGGCCCCAATGCCAGCGCAGACGGTGATCTTCCAGCAAGGCGCCGCGTTACCGCAGGCGATGACAAAACAATGAGTGAGCAGGGCTCGGGGCGGTCTTTCCAGACAGGCCGCCATGGGCCTGCCGTTGTGTCTTACAGGCCATGGGGAGTCAATCAATAACATGCAGGATGCGCGCCCAAACCCGACGCTGGAACTGGCGTATTGCGTCGAACGTCCGATATTCATGGACTTCCTGCAACACGCTGGACGTACCCCCGATACCGTGGCCGTGGTTTCGCAAGAGGCCACGTGTAGCTACGGTGAGCTGGAGACGATAAGCCAGCGCCTTGCCTGCTTTCTGCTGGAACAGGGCGCGAGCGCATCCGATCGGGTCGTGATCGTCTCCAGTCGCTGTGCCGGCCTGGTCTACGCCATGCTCGGTGCCTCACGGGCCGGCTTGACGTTCACCGTGGCCGATATGGCCTATCCCCGTGCGCGCATCGAACAGATCATCCAGGCGCTCAAGCCGACCTTTGTCCTGGTCTGCGGCGAGGCCACCTATGAGCCAGATCCCCAACGCGGGTCCGTCGTACGCGTGGTCGACATACCGGAAATGCCCACCGACGCGCTCAAGGCGTTCGCCGTCGAGCCAAAGGCCTTGCCCGAGGTAAACCCTGGAGACCCGGCCTATATCACCTTCACTTCGGGCAGTACCGGTGAGCCGAAAGGCATCGTCACCCATCACTCGCCCCTGGTTCATTTCATCGAATGGCATAGCCAACGTCACTCATTGACCAGGGACAGTTGTTTTTCCCTGCTGTCGGGGCTGGGCCACGACCCGGTCTACAGGGATGTGTTCACGCCGCTCTCCATTGGCGCAAAAGTCATCATCCCGGCCCAGTCGACCGTGATCGATCCAGCCGCCTTGGCGAGGTGGATACACCAGCATGGGATCACCGTCATTCACCTCACGCCGCCCTTGGGCAAACTCATTGAAACCGGCGCGAAAATCAGTGGCTTGCAGTTCAACGCGCTGCGCTATCTGTTTTGGGGTGGCGATGCCTTGAGCAGCACCCTTTACGAGCAAATACGCGCCATCGCGCCCAACGCCGTCAGCGTCAACTTCTACGGCACGACCGAAACGCCGCAGGCGATGGCTTACCATCAACTCGATCCTGCGCTCGACAATGCCAAAATCCCTCTGGGCAAAGGAATCGAGGGCGCGCAACTGTTGCTGGTCAATGAAGCCAATCAATTGGTCGGCGAAGGCCAGGTCGGGGAAATCCTGATCCGCAGCCCGTATCTGTCCCTGGGGTACTACGGCGACGCAGCACTCACCCGGGAAAAATTCGTGGTCAACCCCTTCACCCATGCCGAGGGTGATATCTGCTATCGGACCGGCGACCTGGGCACTTACCTGGCCGATGGCAGTGTCATGTTCCGCGGGCGCGGCGATAGCCAGGTGAAGATTCGCGGCCATCGCATCGAGCTGGCCGAAATCGAAGCGTCGATCTCAAGGCATCCGCGGATCAAACAGTGCGTGGTGCTGGCCAACAACGACCGTTCGAACGTGAAACTGGTGGCCTGTTGCGTTTGCGCCAAGCCTGTTGCATCGGCTGAGCTGCGTGAACAGGTGGGGCAGCAGTTGCCGGACTACATGGTGCCGGCCTTGTTCGTGTTCGTGGAGGCGATTCCACTGACGCCGAACGGCAAAATCGACAAGCGGGCGTTGCAAGCGCTTGTCGATAAACAGGCGGCACCGGTCAATAGCAGCCAAGACCTGTCGCCGCTGGCGCTCAAGTTGAGCCAGGCATGGGCGGAAATTCTTGAAGTGCCGCGCATCGATCCAGCGTTGACGTTCGTGGAGCTGGGCGGGGACTCACTCTCGTTCGTTCAGGCGTCAATGGTGCTGGAAGAGCTTATCGGTCATCTGCCCGATCAATGGGAAATGATCCCGGTACTCGAGTTGTGTGAACTGGCCAGCGACACCAAGGCCTCGAGGTTTTCGATACGGGCAATGGAAGTGCCGGTGTTTTTACGCGTGGTTTCCATCGTGTTGATTGTGATGGGGCATTTCCAGGTCGTTGAACATTGGCCGATGTTCGGCGAAACAATGGCCTTGTTCCTGGTTTCCGGGCTCAGCCTGGCAAGGTTTCAATTCAAGGCCATCAAGGAGTCCGGCAGCGTGCGCACGCTGGTCAAGTCCGTTGCCAGTATCGCGGTGCCCACGATCCTGTACACGGTGTTGGTGCAGGTGCTGTTCGATAAGGTGCATTGGCAATCCTTGCTGCTGATTTCCAATTGGTATTCGCCGAACCTGATCGGCAACTTCGTCTATTGGTACATCGAAGTATTGGTGCAGATGCTGCTGATCATCGGGTTCGTCCTGTCGTTCGAGCGCGTCAGGAACATCATCAGTGCCGACCCGTTTCGCTGTTTCGTCATTGCGACTTGCGTGTTGGCGGTGGCTGACGTGCTGATCAGTCGCTATGTGTTCGATGCAAGCGCGCTGTTCAATCGGGTGCCACAGCATTACCTGGCGATCATGGTGCTCGGAATGGCCATTCACAGTGCCAATTCGACTACCCAGAAGTGGATCGTCACGCTGGTTGCCATCGTGGTGGTAGGTTGGCAGGACATGCAGGCAATGCTGGGGTTTGGACCCCTCGCTGCCGACGTCTGGAGCCATATCGATATCGCCGTGCCTGCCGCTCTCCTGGTGATCTGGGTCCGCTCCATTCCCGTGCCCGGCCTGATGGCGAGGGGCATGGCATTGATTGCCTCCTCGACACTGTATATCTACCTGACGCACTTCCAGTTCCTGTCGGTGGCCCGGCGCATCGGCGATTATCCGCTGCTCGGGGTGGTTTTCGCCGTCGTCGGTGGTGTCGTGGTGGCTTATGCCTGGAACAAGGTCGTGCGCTGGGTATTGATGCGTGGCAACTTTGATGCCAAGAAACGTCGCGCGGATAAAGTCGAGCGGGTGGCGTGAGGGTTCCGTAAACTGGCGGCGCAACAGGCGTTGCCGCATGAATGCCGCGGCTGACATGCTTGCGCCGCCGCCTTACCACCTCAAACAAGAGACCCCCATGGCTAACCAAGACCTGACCTTCGTTCCCGATCCCGATGCGGACTCCATCTCCTCCGACGTCGCCGGTTTCGCCGGCATGCTGGTCTCCACCCAGATTCCGACCCGTGCCGATGGCAGCCTTGAACTGGGCGATATCACCCTGCAAAGCGAGTGCACCCTGCAGGCGCTGAAAGTGGCCCTGGAGCGCGCCGGCAGTTCCATGGACCGCGTATTGCACTTGACTATCTACCTCACCGACATGGCCGACCGCGCCGCCTTCAACGAGGTCTACAAGCGCTTCTTCGCCAAGCCGTGGCCCGTGCGCGCGGCTGTGGGCGTGGCGTCGTTGGCGGTTGAGGGCATGCGGGTGGAAGTTACGGCGATGGCTGCGAAGGCCTGATCTGATCCCACGCGCGCTCTGTAGGAGCCAGGCTTGCCGGCGAAGAACGATGACGCGGTTTAATTGGGTACATATCCATTGCTGCGGTAACGGCCACTTATGGTTTCGCCCTTACGGCGAGTCCCTTTTGGCAAACGCCCCAAAAGGAACCAAAAGGTCTTGCCCACCACTCGGTGCCTCGCTAAGGCTCGGCATGCCCTCACTCCGGCATTGCTCCGTGGGTCGCCGCGATGGGCCATCCCTGGCCCAGCGCGGCTAAACCGGCGTCCTGCCGGTTTACCCACTGCGCAATGCCTGCGTTCGGCCAGCGTGGTTAACGGGGCGCCCGCGATCAACAGCAAAGCGAGGCGGCCTTAAAGCCGACCTGACTTTTCCGGTTACCCCCAATGATCGTTCCCACGCTCTGCGTCACTAGTGTCCGGTAAAAACCGAAGGGGGAGCTTGCTCCCCCTTGCTGTTGGCGGCCGTCAGTCATAATCGGATTTTTCAGACTCGATTTTGGCTCATGTTTACCAGCACCCGTTTAGCCCACCTGCTCAGTGCGATCCCGCGCCAGTTCTTTCGGCAATCCACCGAAAGGCACCAGGCTGATCGCTACGTCAAACGCTGCACGTCCTGGCAATTGCTGGTGACACTGGTCAGCGGTCATGTAACCCAAGCCTTAAGCCTGCGGTCCTTGGCGACTTTCTCCGAAACTCTAAGCCCGCATAGCTACCATCTTAAAGCGGGTCCCGTCGCCCGCTCGACCCTGTCGGATGCCTTGAACAAGCGTGACTACCGGCCATTCCAGGACCTTTGCGAGTTGCTGTTGCGCGGCATCAGCCGCCAGCAGCGCAAAGAAGTCGGTGCCATGGTTAGCCTGCTTGATTCCACGTCGATCACTTTGCGCGGACCTCACTTCGATGGCTGGACAGCCGCCACGAAAACCCGCATTACGCAGGGCTTGAAAGTACATGTCGGGCTAGATTTGGCACAGTTGGCCCCGGTGTACGTCAACATCACTCCTGCCAACGTCAACGACCTGAGCGATGCACTGGAAATGCCGATTCAGGCCGGCATGACGTATGTCTTTGACAAGGGCTATTGCGATTACAACTGGTGGCACCAGTTGCAGACCAAAGGCGCTTTTTTCGTCACCCGCCTGAAGAAAAACGCCAATATCAAAGTGCTGCACAAGCACTCGACCGTAGCCGAGCAAAGCCCGGTCATGACCGATGAAGTCATTCTGTTCGGCAAAAAGCATCTGGGCGGTAAGCGTCTGAATGACTACCGAGAAACGCCGGTAAGACGCGTGGTGGTTGAGCGCGAGGGACATGCCACGCCATTAATCCTAGTGACCAACGACTTCGCAAGAACAGCTGAAGAAGTCGCGGGCTTGTACAAAGATCGCTGGAAGATCGAGCTGTTTTTCAAGTGGATCAAGCAACATCTGAAACTCAAACGCTTCTATGCCTTCTCTGAAAACGCCGTGCGCCTGCAGATTTACAGTGCCTTGATCAGCTACTTGTTACTGCACCTTTTCCATCGTCGTTCAGGATTTACCGGTTCGTTGTTCGAGCTGACGGTTCGCATATCTCACGTCCTGCACGAACGGCCCGCTACTCCAGAACTGAGGGATCGACGAAGGCAGGAGCGAGAAAAGCTGAAGGCTGCCCAAGGCAGCCTTCAGCTATGAAACATGTTTACCGGACACTAGTGACGCTCTGCGTGGGAATGCATCCTGTGACGCTCCGCGTCACCGTTGCGCATTGCTCACGTCGTGTGTCGTCTGCGGAACGCGGAGCGTCCCTGGCGGCGTTCCCACGCAGAGCGTGGGAACGATCAATGCGCACGGCTCCCGATCAGGTCGGCTGTCAGGCCGCCTCGCTTTCGCGTTTGATCTTGATCTGGCTTTTGATTTTCTTGCCCCATCGCGGCGACCCACGGAGCAGGACCGGAGCGAGGGCATGCCGAGCACTAGCGAGGCACCGAACGCCAGGGGCAAGAGCCCTTGGTTACTTGGGGCCGGGCGGCGTTCCGTTTTTCCAAGTGACTCGCTGTAAGAGCGAAACCATAGGTGGCCGTTACCGCAGGAATGGATATGTACACCGTAAAAATAGATTCGCCTATAAGGCCGCCTTCGCCGGCAAGCCGGGCTCCTACAGGGTTTATGCGGTACATGCGATGTTGAAGGTTCGCTCCCGAACCCGCCACCTGGCAGTACACGGGTGCCCCGCGCTCATTTCACCGCTACAATGCGCGCCTCGACCGTGACAGCCTGACTAAAAAATATATGTCCCTGCCCAAACATCACCTGGAATTGCTCAGCCCCGCCCGTGACGTGGCCATCGCCCGTGAGGCGATCCTGCATGGCGCCGACGCCGTTTACCTCGGTGGCCCAAGTTTCGGCGCGCGCCACAACGCCTGCAACGAGGTGAGCGATATCGCCGCGCTGGTGGAGTTCGCCCATCGCTACCACGCCCGGGTGTTCACCACGATCAATACGATCCTGCACGACAACGAGCTGGAGCCGGCCCGCCAGTTGATCCATCAACTGTACGACGCCGGTGTCGACGCGCTGATCGTCCAGGACCTGGGTGTGATGGAGCTGGACATCCCGCCGATCGAGCTGCACGCCAGCACCCAGACCGATATCCGTACCCTGGAGCGGGCGAAGTTCCTCGACCAGGCCGGCTTTTCGCAACTGGTTCTGGCCCGCGAGCTGAACCTGCAAGAGATCCGCGCCATTGCCGATGAAACAGAGGCGGCGATCGAGTTCTTTATCCACGGTGCGTTGTGCGTGGCGTTTTCCGGCCAGTGCAATATTTCCCACGCGCAGACCGGCCGCAGCGCCAACCGCGGTGACTGCTCCCAGGCCTGCCGCCTGCCGTACACCCTCAAGGACGAGAAGGGCGGGGTGATCGCCTACGAGAAACACCTGCTGTCCATGAAGGACAACAACCAGAGCGCCAACATTCGTGCACTGGTGGAAGCTGGCGTGCGCTCGTTCAAGATCGAAGGGCGTTACAAGGACATGGGCTACGTGAAAAACATCACCGCCTACTACCGCCAGCGCCTGGACGCCGTGCTCGAAGACCGTCCGGACCTGGCCCGCGCGTCCAGCGGCCGCACCGCGCATTTCTTCCTGCCCGATCCGGACAAGACCTTCCACCGAGGCAGTACCGACTACTTCGTCAGCGAACGCAAGATCGACATCGGCGCCTTCGACTCGCCGACCTTCACCGGCCTGCCCGTGGGCGTGGTGGAAAAAGTCGGCAAGCGCGATCTGCTGGTGGTCACCCACGAGCCGCTGTCCAACGGTGACGGCCTCAACGTACTGGTCAAGCGTGAAGTGGTGGGTTGGCGGACCAACATCGCAGAAGCTAAAGGCGAGTTCGAAGAAGACGGCGAGAAGCGCTATCGCTACCGCGTCGAGCCCAACGAGATGCCCAAGGGCTTGCACCAGTTGCGCCCGAATCACCCGCTGAGTCGCAACCTGGATCACAACTGGGCCCAAGCGCTGCAAAAAACCTCGGCCGAGCGCCGGATCGGTCTGTCCTGGGTCGCCCGCTTGCGCGAGGAGCGCCTGGAACTGACCGCCACCAGCGAAGAGGGCGTCAGCGCCAGCGTTGCCCTGGACGGGCCATTCGGTGTGGCCAACAAGCCGCAGCAGGCCCTTGAGCAACTTCATGACCTGCTGGGTCAATTGGGCACCACCGAATACCACGCCACCGACATCAAGCTGGATGCACCGCAGGCGTACTTCATTCCCAACTCGCAGCTCAAGGCCTTGCGTCGCGAAGTGATCGAGGTGTTGACCGATGCACGCATCCAGGCCCATCCACGGGGTGGCCGCAAGGCCGAGACCAGCCCGCCGCCGGTGTATCCGGAGTCGCACCTGTCGTTCCTGGCCAACGTCTACAACCAGAAGGCCCGCGACTTCTATCACCGTCACGGGGTCAAGCTGATCGATGCGGCCTACGAGGCCCATGAAGAAACCGGCGAAGTCCCGGTGATGATCACCAAGCACTGCCTGCGGTTCTCCTTCAACCTGTGCCCCAAGCAGGCCAAGGGCGTGACGGGCGTGCGCACCAAGGTCGCCCCGATGCAGTTGATCCACGGCGACGAAGTGCTGACGTTGAAATTCGACTGCAAGCCGTGCGAGATGCACGTGATCGGCAAGATGAAGGGGCATATCCTCGATCTGCCGCAACCGGGCAGTGTGCAGCAGGTCGTCGGGCACATCAGCCCCGAAGACCTGCTCAAGACCATCCATCGCGCACCCCACTGAGTGACCGTCGAGCGCGCAGTCAAGGCTGCGCGCTCGTCAACTCACCCTACGGGGCTGCTCACCTCAAGTCGAAGCGGTCCAGGTTCATCACCTTGGTCCAGGCCGCCACAAAGTCCTTCACGAACTTTTCCTCGCCGTTGCTGGCATAGAACTCCGACAGCGCGCGCAATTGCGAGTTGGAGCCAAAGACCAGGTCGACTCGCGTCCCCGTCCACTTTTTCTGGCCGGTCTTGCGATCGCTTGCTTCAAACTCTTCCTGGGTGTCCGACACCGGTTTCCACTCCACGCCCATGTCCAGCAGGTTGGTGAAGAAATCGGTGGTCAGTGCCTCGGGCCGAGTGGTGAAGACGCCGTGGGAAGTCTGTCCGACGTTGGTGTTGAGCACGCGCATGCCGCCAATCAACACGGTCATTTCCGGCGCTGTGAGGGTCAGCAACTGTGCCTTGTCGATCAACAGCGACTCTGCCGATACGCGGTATCGCCCCTTGAGGTAATTGCGGAAGCCATCGGCAATCGGTTCGAGAAAACCGAAGGATTCGACATCGGTCTGCTCCTGGGAAGCGTCTGTGCGCCCCGGCGAGAAAGGCACCGTGATCGTGTGTCCGGCATTTTTAGCAGCCTGTTCAACGCCTGCACAACCGGCAAGCACGATCAGGTCGGCCAGGGAGATCTTCTTGCCACCGGCGTTGAATTCCTGCTGGATACTCTCCAGTTTTGAAAGTATCCCCGCCAGTTGCTCGGGCTGGTTGGCCTGCCAGAATTTCTGTGGGGCCAGGCGCAAGCGCCCTCCGTTGGCACCGCCGCGCTTGTCCGAACCGCGGAAGCTGGATGCCGCGGCCCAGGCCGTCGAGACCAGTTGCGAGACCGACAGTCCCGAGGCCAGCAGTTTGCTTTTCAGGGCCGCGATGTCGCTGTCGTTGACCAGCGGATGATCGACTGCAGGTATCGGGTCCTGCCACAGCAGTTCTTCATTGGGCATTTCCGGGCCAAGGTAGCGCGAGAGCGGGCCCATGTCGCGGTGCAGCAGCTTGTACCAGGCGCGGGCGAACGCGTCGGCCAGTTGATCGGGGTTCTGCAGAAAGCGCCGTGCAATCGGCTCGTAGATCGGGTCGAAGCGCAGCGCCAGGTCCGTGGTCAGCATGGTCGGGTTGCGACGTTTGGTTGGATCGTGCGCGTCGGGAATAATCCCGGCGCCAGCACCGTTCTTCGGCGTCCACTGATGGGCGCCCGCCGGGCTCTTGGTCAGTTCCCATTCGAAACCGAACACGTTCTCCAGGAAGTTGTTGCTCCATTTCGTCGGCGTGGTGGTCCAGGTCACTTCCAGGCCACTGGTGATGGTGTCGGGGCCTTTGCCGGTGCCAAAGCTGTTCTTCCAGCCCAGCCCTTGCATTTCGAGGCCAGCGGCTTCGGGTTCGGCACCGACATTGTCGGCAGGTCCAGCGCCGTGGGTCTTGCCGAACGCGTGACCGCCGGCAATCAGCGCCACGGTTTCCTCGTCATTCATGGCCATGCGGCCGAACGTCTCGCGGATATCCTTGCCGGCGGCTACCGGGTCCGGGTTGCCTTCCGGACCTTCCGGGTTGACATAGATCAGGCCCATTTGCACGGCCGCCAGCGGGTTCTCCAGATTGCGTCCTTGCTCGGTACGGCTCTCCTCATTTTCCCCGGGCTCAGCGACAAGTGGGCCTTCGCCGGGCTCCTGCATGGCTTTTTGCGCCTTGTCGTAGCGTACGTCGCCACCCAGCCATTTGTTTTCCGAGCCCCAGTAGACATCCTCGTCCGGTTCCCAGACGTCAGGCCGGCCACCGGAAAAGCCGAAGGTCTTGAAGCCCATGGTTTCGAGCGCGACGTTACCGGTCAGGACGATCAGGTCGGCCCAGGAAATGTTATTGCCGTACTTTTGCTTGATCGGCCACAGCAGGCGGCGGGCCTTGTCCAGGCTGACGTTGTCGGGCCAACTGTTGAGCGGCGCAAAGCGTTGCTGGCCAGAGCCGGCGCCGCCTCGGCCATCGCCTGTACGGTAGGTGCCCGCGGCGTGCCAGGACATGCGCACGAACAGCGGTCCGTAGTGTCCGAAGTCCGCAGGCCACCAGTCTTGAGAGTCAGTCATCAAGGCGGTCAGGTCACGCTTGAGCGCGGCAAAATCCAGGGCCTTGAACGCCTCGGCGTAGTTGAAACCCTCGTCCGCGGGGGAGGACAGGGACGAGTGCTGGTGCAGGATCTTCAGATTCAGCTGGTTCGGCCACCAATCGCGGTTCGTGGTGCCACCACCAGCGGCATGATTGAACGGGCATTTCGTTTCAGTTCCCATCTGTGAGCTACCTTTGGTCGTGTTCATTCAGCCATCGTTCCGTTTCGGGCACGATGGCGGTGAGTGAAATCAATGACTCAGGCTGTTGGCCCAGCAAGTCGATCAACTGATCATCGTGGCCAAATGGGCATCTCCGGCACTGGCAAGCGAATTGCCAACGGGATGACCCACGGTATGCCTAGTCGGTTTCTGACTCCCGCGTTATCTTCTTATCAGGTCTCGACCGGCCAGACGGCACCGGCGTTAGATAAGGCTAGACCGCCCTTGGGCAGACGGCTAATAGCTGGAGTATTTGTAGCCGATAGGCGGAATCTTTCAAGGCGTCTTCGATTACTGTCGAGCACCGCTCAGTTCCTTCCCCCAAGGCAGCTGAAAGGGGGCAGGTAAGGGCGGCGACGGATTGATAGCTATTTGCCACATCAGCCGACCATTGGCATGGCGAACAGCGCCTTCCTGTGCCTTACTCGGGAATCGGTCCGGGGAGGGCAGTGGATGCGACATAGAGGCGCACAATTCTGGCTTTGGCTCAATAAACGCCTGCCCGTCAAAAGCTACGAAGACGTACTGGTGGACGGCAGGCAGATCGAGGTCCAGGCCCGCATTACCCCGCAGGGCATGACCCAGGTATTCATCGGGATCTACGCCGCCAATGGTTCTTCGATTTGCGAAGAATTTCATGACCGCAGCCTGCGCGAGCCGTTTGCGCTGGCGCTGCAGTGGGGTGGTCAGCGGGCCAGGGCGATTCTCCTGGAGACCCAGCCGTTCATTGCGCCCCATCGAGCCCAATTGACCTTGAGCACGATCATCACTGACGAAACGGTATTGGCCTTGCGTCGTCTGGAGATGAGCAAGTACGAGCGCTTGAAAATCATGGCCGACGATGCCCAGGCCGAATACACGGCGGCACTGTCGGCCATGCTCGAGCTGATGCGTTCACCCAAAGTCGATCCCCAAGTGTGGGATGAACACAGTGAACGGTTGCGCCAGGCCATTGATCGACGGGTCTGCGTACAACGCAGTTATCTGTCTTGATTCATTATTTACGTCTGGGCAGTGTCCAGTTCGGTCGTATGAAGTGGCAGGTGTAACCGTTAGGGTAATGCTCGAGGTAATCCTGATGCTCGGGCTCCGCTTCCCAGAATGGGCCGGCGGGGGCTATTTCCGTGACCACCTTGCCGGGCCAGAGGCCGGAGGCGTCAACGTCGGCCACGGTGTCTTCGGCGATGCGTTTCTGCTCGTCATCCAGGTAAAAGAGTGCCGAACGATAGCTCGTCCCCAGGTCATTGCCCTGGCGGTTTCTGGTGCTCGGGTCATGGATCTGGAAGAAAAACTCGAGGATCTGGCGATAGCTGATCTGCTCCGGGTCGAAGACGATTTCGATCGCTTCGGCGTGGGTGCCATGGTTGCGATAGGTGGCATTGGGTACATCGCCCCCCGAGTAACCGACACGCGTGGAAATCACCCCCGGGTAGCGTCGAAACAGGTCCTGCATGCCCCAGAAGCAGCCGCCAGCGAGGATGGCGGTTTCAGTGTTCGTCGTCATCAGTACGCACCTCCCATCAAAGAGCGGCCTCCATGGCGGAGGCCGTCAGACCCTCAATGCATCTTGCTGTGATCCATATTGCCATGATCCATCGTATTCAGTGCCTTTGCCGGCGCGTTCACCTGGATCGTTTCTTTCTCGCCCTTGGCGTTTTCCACGGTCAGGTTCAGGGGCACGCTATCGCCTTCCTTGATCTGGCCCGTCAGGTCCATGAGCATGACGTGGTAGCCATGGGGATCGAAGCTCACCGCCTTGCCGGCCGGCAATGCCACGGACTCGACCTGCTGCATGCTCATCACATCGTCCTTCATGCTCGACTGGTGAACCTGCACCGTCTTCGCCACGGGCGATTGCACGCTGAGCAGCTTGCTGTCGCTGTCGGCCTGCAAGGTCATGAAGGCGCCGCTCGAAGGCTGGCCGGCCACCGTCGCCCTGACCCAGGCATCGTTGACCCTGGTTTGCGCGGACACCTGCCACGCCATGCCGATCAGGGCCATTCCCAGTACAAGCTGTTTAAAGCTTGGTGCGCAAAACGAAGTCATCAGCAAACCTCCATGACGGTGAGCAGGTCTTCTGCGCACTCTTGAGCGGTAAGGGACGCGGACAGGCCGAGGCGCAAATTGCCCCGGGAGTCGAACACGAAGCTGGTCGCGGTATGGGACAGGGTGTAGGTGTCGCCGCTTGGGACTTTTTCGAAGAATACGCCGAACTCCTTGGCGGTGGCGGCGGTTTCTTCCAGGGTGCCGTACAGCGCCTCGAAACTCGGGTCGAAGGCCTTTACGTATTTGTCGAGCAACTCGGGTGTATCGCGCTCAGGGTCCAGGGTGATGAAGATCACTTGCAGGCGCTCGCCATCGCGGCCCATCAGTTTTTTCGCCTGGGCGGCGCGGGCCAGCGTAGTCGGGCAGACCGCCGGGCATTGGGTGAAGCCGAAGAAGATCATCGGCATCATGCCCTGGTAGCTGCCGAGCATCCGGGTTTCGCCCTCGGTGTCCTTGAGCTTGAAGGAGCGGCCCATGATCTTGTCGCTCAGGTCCTTGCCGTACTTGAACGACAGCTTGCTGCTGTCATCGCAGCCGGCGAGCAGGCCGAGGCTCAACAGGCTCATGCCTTGCAGGACTGTGCGGCGGGAATACAACGTACTCATGGAAAAAAGCTTCCTGTGTGCAACAGAGAAAACACAGTGCCTGACGGATCAGGCGAAAAAAAGCGCAGGGATGTTAACAAACTGTTGCCCGTTGGCGCTCAATCGATGGCCAGCCGGTCATGCGCCAAAAGGTCGCGGGGGCTTGAATACATGAAAATACAATTGGCCGGGAAGCGGACACATTGCAGATACATCAGTGGGGTTATATCGGGCTGTCCAAATCTCATCGAGAGCACTGCCATGATCCGCAAATTGCAGCAAGCCGCCAGTTTCCTTAGCCAGAGCGCGCGTTTGATGGTGGGCGTTCCTGATTACGACAACTATGTCGCACAGAGGGCGATCAGCCATCCGGGCGAGCCGGTGATGACCTACGAGGCGTTTTTCCGTGAGCGTCAGGACGCGCGTTTTGGGCGCGGGAAATGTAATACGCGGTGTTGCTGACGCTGCAAATTCCCCCGCGCCCCGAGGATGTACTCGATCTACTGTGGGAGCGGGCTTGCTCGCGAAGGCAGCCTGACAGCCGACCAATCTCTCGCGGCTGTACGCGATCCACTGTAGGAGCGAGCCTGCTCGCGATGGCGGCCTGACAGCGTACATATCCATTCCTGCGGTAACGGCCACCTAGGGTTTCGCTCTTACAGCGAGTCACTTGGAAAAACGGAACGCCGCCCGGCCCTAAGTAACCAAGGGCTCTTGCCCCTGACGTTCGGTGCCTCGCTAATGCTCGGCATGCCCTCGCTCCGGTCCTGCTCCGTGGGCCCGCCGCGATGGGCCATCCATGGCCCAGCGCGGCTAAACCGGCATCCATGCCGGTTTACCCACTGCACAGAACCTCCACTCGGCCTCACGAGGGGGCAAGAAAATCAAAAGCCAAATCAAAAGCAACAGCCAAAGCGAGGCGGCCTGACAGCCGACCTGATGGCAGGTCTGTCCGCATTCCCCTGTGGGAGCGAGCCTGCTCGCGATGAACGTCCAGACATCGCGTTCATTCAGACAGGGCGCGTTATCGTTGACGTCCATCGCGAGCAGGCTCGCTCCCACAGGGGATCAGGTGTAACCGTAAAAGTCAGGTCGGCTATCAGGGCGCCTCGCGTTTGTTTTTGATCTGGGTGCCCCGTTAACCACGATGGCCGAACGCAGCATTGCGCAGTGGGGAAACCGGCAGGACGCCGGTTTAGCCGCGCTGGGCCAGGGATGGCCCATCGCGGCGACCCACGGAGCAATGCCGGAGAGAGGGCATGCCGAGCCACAGCGAGGCACCGAGTGGTGGGGCAAAGCCTTTTGCTTCCTTTTTGGCGTTTGAAAAAGGGAGTCGCCGTAAGGGCGAAACCATAAGCCGCCGTTACCGCAGCAATGGATATGTACTCCAACAACATCGCCCACAGGCTTCGACGCATCATGGATCAACGTTGGTAGAAGCGCCGATGGCAATCGTCACAGGTTGACGGACAGGCTCATGGCATGAGGGGGTAAGAAAATCAAAAGCCAACGCAACGACGAGGCGGCCGCTGGGCACCTGACACCCCTCGGCGCTCTCAGGTTCATCGCGAGCATGCTCGCTCCTACAGGTTTTGCGCACTTTTAAAGCGCGGTGACCGAAAGCGTGCACCAGTGCGAAGCGGGTTGCCGATGCATTTTTCTCTGCGACATTTACCACTGGCAGCACCATTCATTTCGCCAAAAACCTGCCAATCTGGCGGCCAGCAAGGACTAAACACTCACGTCTGCACCACCATGATGTCTTCTTGCGTTCGGCTGGCACAAACCCTGCATAAACCCCATCAAGCCCCTCTGAAAAAGATGGGCAGCCCTCTCGGTCAACGACGATCGACTGGCCGCACAGGTCGTGGGCAACATCGGTGGATCAGGCATGGCCGTCTGGTTTTCAACACCGCAAAAGAACAGGCAAAGACGCCTGGAACCGCAAGGTTTCAGGCGTTTTTTTTTGCTTTTTTTCACCGTGATGGGCTTAGGGCAGGTGTCGTTTATGAATTCCAATGTAGCCACTTTGAACAAACAGCAAACGCTGGTCGTGATCGGCAATGGCATGGTCGGGCATCATTGTGTCGAGCAGTTGATCGAACGTGGCGCCCTTGACCGCTATCGGCTGCATGTCTTCAGCGAAGAACCAATGCGTGCCTACGACCGCGTGCATCTGTCCGAGTACTTTTCCGGTCGCGACGCCGAGTCGCTGGCACTCAGTGACGCGGCGCTGTACGAGACCCAAGGCGTCACGTTGCACCTGGGGGTACCGGTGCTGGAAATCGACCGCGCCCGGCGCCAGGTGATCACCGCTCAAGGTTGCGTGGCCTACGACAAGCTGGTCCTGGCCACCGGCTCCTATCCGTTCGTGCCGCCGATCGAAGGCGCCGAAGGCGATTCGCGCCTGGTCTATCGCACCCTGGAAGACCTCGATGCCATTCGTGCCGCGGCGGCCAATGCCCGGCGCGGTGTGGTGGTCGGCGGTGGCTTGCTGGGCCTTGAAGCCGCCAACGCCCTGAAAAGCCTGGGGCTCGAAGCGCACGTGGTGGAATTTGCCCCGCGCCTGATGCCGGTGCAACTGGATGATCTGGGTGGCCTGGCGCTCAAGGCGCAGATCGAGCGCCTTGGCGTCGGCGTGCACCTGTCCCGCGCCACGCAATCGATCAGCGCTGGCGAGCAGTACCGCTACCGGATGAACTTCGCCAACGACGAATTCCTCGAAACCGACCTGATCGTGTTCTCCGCCGGTATCCGCGCCCAGGATGCGCTGGCCCGGCAATGTGCGCTGGAGATCGGCCCGCGCGGTGGCGTGGTGATCGATGACACCTGCCTGAGCTGTGACCCGAACATCTACGCCATCGGTGAATGCGCGTCCTGGAACGGCAGCCTGTTCGGCCTGGTCGCGCCGGGTTACCAGATGGCCCGCAGTGTCGCCGCGCGCCTGTGTGACGATGCCGCCGAGCCGTTCCAGGGTGCCGACATGTCGACCAAGCTCAAGCTGCTGGGCGTCGACGTTGGCTCCATCGGCGACGCCCACGCCAATACGCCTGGCGCGCGCAGCTATCAGTTCATCGACGAAACCACGGCCAGCTATCGCCGCCTGGTGGTGGATGCCAGCGGCAAACACGTGCTCGGTGCAGTGCTGATCGGCGACAACAGCTATTACGACACGCTGTTGCAATACATGCAGAACGCGATCGCCTTGCCGGCCGAACCCGCCGCGTTGATCCTGCCGTCGTCCGAAGGTGCACCAACCCTGGGGCCTGGCGCCTTGCCGGAAACGGCCACGGTTTGCTCGTGCCACAACGTGACCAAGGGCGCCATCTGCTCGGCCATCGACGGCGGTTGCACCGACCTTGGCCTGCTCAAGTCGCAGACCAAGGCCTGCACCGGCTGCGGCGGTTGCGCCGGGTTGCTCAAGCAAGTCTTCGAACATGAGCTGATTGCCCGTGGGGTCAGCGTCGACAAGAGCCTGTGCGAACACTTCGCCTACACCCGCCAGGAGCTGTATGCGCTGGTACGGGTAGAAGGGGTGATCAGCTTCGAAGAATTGCTGGCCAAGCATGGCCGTGGCCACACCGGTTGCGACGTGTGCAAGCCGGCGGTGGGCTCGATCCTGGCGTCGTGCTGGAACCAGCCGATCATGGACCCGTCGCTGGTGCCGCTGCAGGACACCAACGACACCTTCATGGCCAACATGCAGAAGAACGGCACCTATTCGGTCGTGCCACGCATTCCCGGTGGCGAGATTACTGCCGACAAGCTGATTGCCATCGGCGTGGTGGCGAAAAAGTATGACCTCTACACCAAGATTACCGGCGGCCAGCGCATCGACCTGTTCGGCGCCCAGTTGCACCAGTTGCCGGACATCTGGGGCGAACTGATTGAAGCGGGCTTCGAAACCGGTCACGCCTACGGCAAGTCGACTCGCACGGTGAAGTCCTGTGTCGGCAGCACCTGGTGCCGCTATGGCGTGCAGGACAGCGTGCAAATGGCACTGACCATTGAGGATCGCTACAAGGGCCTGCGTTCGCCGCACAAGCTCAAGTTCGCGGTGTCCGGTTGCACCCGTGAGTGCGCCGAGGCGCAAAGCAAGGACGTCGGCGTGATCGCCACCGAGAAGGGGTGGAACCTCTACATCGCCGGTAACGGCGGCATGCGCCCGCGCCATGCCGAGCTGTTCGCCACCGACCTCGATGACGCGACCCTGATCCGCTACATCGACCGCTTCCTGATGTTCTACATCCGTACCGCCGACAAGCTGCAGCGCACCTCGGTCTGGCGCGAAAGCCTGGAAGGCGGCCTGGATTACCTCAAGGACGTGATCATCCACGACAGCCTGGGCCTGGGCGCCGAGCTCGAGTCGCAGATGGAACTGGTGGTCAATCGCTACGAATGCGAGTGGGCAAATGCCCTCAAGGACCCGGAAAAGCTCAAGCGCTTCCGGACCTTCGTCAACGATAAACGCCCGGATCCGGACATCCACTTTGTCCAGGAGCGCGGCCAGCGCCGGCCGATCATGGCGGCTGAACTCAACCTGATCCCTGTTACCGAGGAGAGTGTCTGATGAACCCGTCCAATACCCTACGCGTTGAAGCCCCTGCGTCTGTCGTCTGGCAATCGGTGTGCAGCCAGCAGGACCTGGTCAATGACTCCGGTGTGGTGGTGTGGCTGGACGGTGCCCAGGTGGCGCTGTTCTACCTGCCGGGCATGGAAGGCAAACAACTCTATGCCATCGACAACCACGACCCGCAATCGGGGGCCAATGTCATCGGCCGCGGACTGGTCGGCAGCATCAAGGGCGACCTGGTCGTTGCCTCGCCGATCTACAAGCAGCATTTTCGTCTTGAGGATGGCAGTTGCCTGGAGTACCCGCAACAGCGCTTGCGGGTCTGGCCAGTGCGGTTGAACGAAGGGTTGGTGGAAGTCGGAGTGGCCTGACGTTGCAGGCCATTTACATCAGGAGACGAACATGAAGACAGCCGCACAGTTGCTCAAGCTCAAGGTCGTGGAAAATCAGCAGGTGCACAGCATCGCACCCGACGCCATGGTGTTGGAGGCCGTGCAGAAAATGGCCGAAAAGAACGTGGGCGCGTTGCCGGTGATCGAAAAGGGCCAGGTCGTCGGGGTGATCAGCGAGCGTGACTATGCGCGCAAGGTGGTGCTGCTGGGGCGTTCGTCAGTGGGCACGCCGGTCCGGGCGATCATGAGCTCGCCGGTGGTCACGGCCGACAGCCAACAGAGCATCGAGCATTGCATGGCGGTCATGACTGACAGCCATTTGCGGCATCTGCCGGTGGTGGAAAACGGCGAGCTGATCGGTTTGCTGTCGATCGGCGATCTGGTCAAGCAAGCCATTATCGAGCAGGCCGACCTGATTCGGCAGTTCGAGCATTACATTCGCGGGCACTGAAACCAGGGTCGGCACCAGCGCAACACCCAAGGGGCGGATCGGCGGGTAGACGCCCATTCGTCCCCTTCTTCCGGGGTCACCCCCACATCAGAACTTGAACGCCTGTCGTCCTACCAGTAGCCATTTTCCGCTTTGTTTCTGCCAGATCTGGAAGTTCTCGATTTCCGTCGGGACCACCTCGGAGCCCTTGAGAGCCTGGGCCGAAAAGTGGTGGCGAACCAACGCCACATCGCCGGAGACGGTGATGGTCTGGTTCTGCATCTCAAGGGTCTTGAAGGCGCTTTTGCCGGTTTCGATATCGGCGATGAATTGTTGCTTGTCCTGGATTTTGCCGCTGGAATGGCCGTAGCTGAGGTTTTCGGCCGTCAACGCATTCAGCTCGGCAATGTCCTTATGCAGCATTGCCTGGGTCAAGTGATCGACGGCTTTTGCCACGTCCTTGTCCGCGGCCGCCGGGCTGGCTGCGACGTAGCCGCAGAACAGGCACAGAAAACCAAGCAGCACCTTTGCTTTTTTCATGAGGGTTCCTTGTTGTTATGAGTGATCGGAGCGACCGGGTAATGCGGCTCATCGGTCATCGTACAACCTAGCATGAGTCAAAGGAAAAAAGCGAACTTGCGGCGAGGGTTCCTCTCGAAGTTAAAAGTCCCTATGGATCTTGAATTCACGGGTGTCGAGGAACTCACATGATGCAGCCCAGGGAACATCCGCGATACGAATTGACGCTGTTGATTCTGTTCATGCTGATTGTCATTGCGCTGGGCTATTCCCCACGTAGCCGGGTGGATTGGGCGCTGGAAAACCTGCTGGCGCTGCTGCTGGTGGGGACGTTGGTGGTGTTCTATCGCCAGTTTCGCCTGTCGGCGGCCTCCCTTACGCTGGTATTCGTGTTCTTGTGCATTCATGAACTAGGCGCCCATTACACCTATTCCCTGGTGCCTTACGATCGTTGGTGTTCGGCCTTGACCGGCGTCAGCTTCGACAAGAGCTTTGGCCTGCAGCGTAACCATTACGACCGGCTGGTTCATTTGAGCTACGGGCTAATGATGGCCTGGCCAATCCGCGAAGTGCTGCTGCAGCTGACACCGTTGCGCGGGCGCTGGCTGTTCTTCATGGCCTTGAACATCATTTTGTCGACCTCGGCCGTCTACGAACTGGTGGAATGGATTGGCGGGGCTTACTTGGGCGACGACACGGCAAAAGCCTTTGTCGGCGCGCAAAACGACCCCTGGGATTCTCAAAAGGACATGGTGCTCGCCGTCGCTGGCGCATGGGTGAGCCTGCTGTTGGTTTCACTGCGACATACGGCAGAAAAAGCCGCTTTACCTACCGCATGTCGCAAAAACAGAAATCAGTGGGGATAGCCTTCAATTCGCGCAGCGACCCGTCGATAACCTCTTGAGACGCCATTCGCGATGGCCGTTTGGCCCATCGACATACGTGCCAGAAAGAGGAACCACAGAGTGTCCATAAAACTGCGTTTGCTGCTGCTGATAGGGACGGGGTTGCTCACCGCGTTGATCATGGGCCTGGTCGGTTACCTGGGGACTGCCCGGATGGCGGATGCGGTGCAGGAAAACGAGGTTGGCATGACCGTGCTGCGCAACCACATGGAAGCCGACATGATGCACGACGCGCTACGTGCCGACGTGTTGTCCGCGATGTTGGTCGGGCTGGGTAAAAGTACCAGCAGCAAGGCCGAAGTGCGCACGTCCATCGAAGAGCACGCGGCACACTTTCGCGAAGTGCTCGGCGACAACCTGAACCTGGCGGTCAATGTCACCCTCAAAGACGCTTTGCACAAGATCAAGCCCAGCCTCGACACCTACATCGCTGCGGCCGAGCGCATTGTTGGAATCGCCCTGGAAAACCCCGAGGCCGCGCAGAAAGAACTGGGCGCCTTCAACAGCGTGTTCAGCCAACTGGAAGACCAGATGGCGGCCCTCAGCGAGCTGATCGAAAACAACACCCAACAGACCAGTGCAGGGACCCGTCAAGCGCTCGGCAGCGCCAACCTGGCCCTCGGCGCCGTGCTTTTCGCCAGCCTGTTGTTGCTGCTCGTTCAGGGACGCTGGGTGATCCTGAGCATCATGAACCCCTTGCAAACGGCCAGCCGCATCGCCGAACGCATCGCCCATGGCAACCTGAGCGAGACGATTGCAGTACCCGAGCGCAAGGACGAAGCCAGCACCCTGATTCGCAGCCTGGCGACCATGCAGCGTGATTTGCGCGACATGATCGAAGCAGTACGCAGCAACGCCCATGGTGTCAACGGCATGAGCACACGCCTGAGCGAGGGTTGCCACGAAGTGGCCGGCAGCAGCCAGCAACAAAGCGCCGCCGCCAGCACCATGGCCGCCGCTGCCAGCGAAATGACCGCGAGCATCGAGGAAATCACCCGGCATGCCGGAAGGGCGCTGGACATGGCCAACCAGGCCGAGGCGCTGGCCAAGGATGGTGGGCGGGTGATCCATCAGGTGGTCAGCGACATGGACGGCATCGCCCGTTCGGCGCAGCAGTCGGCACAGGTGATTCGCACCCTGGACAAGGAATCCGAAGGAATTTTCAGCATCATCCAGGTGATCAAGGGCATCGCCGACCAGACCAACCTGCTGGCGCTCAACGCCGCCATCGAAGCCGCCCGCGCTGGGGAGCAGGGCCGTGGTTTTGCCGTGGTGGCCGATGAAGTGCGCAGCCTGGCGGGCCGCACCAGCGCTTCGACCCAGGAAATCGCCGCCATGGTCTCGCGCATCCAGCAAAGCACCCGCGAAGCGGTGATCAGCATGGAGGAGGGCGTGTCCCAGGTCGACAAGGGCATGGCCGTGACCGCCGACGTCGAGCGTGCCATCCGCGAGATCCTCGAGGCCACGCTCAACACCACGCAACTGGTCAACGACATCAGCCGCACCATCGGCGAGCAGAGCCTGGCCAGCAATGAAATCGCCCATCAGGTGGAGATGATTGCCGGCATGTCCGAAGGCAACAGCAAGGTGATCGGGCAGACGGCTTTGACGACGGATGAGTTGTCTTCGCTGGCGGGGCAACTGTCGCAGTCGGTGGATCGCTTCCGCCTTTGATACATCCTTTCATTTTGCACTGCCTTTAAGGGCCCCTTCGCGAGCAGGCTCGCTCCCACAATGGAATGCATTAGAAAATGTGGGAGCGAGCCTGCTCGCGAAGGCGGTAGATCAGACAACACAAATCCAGGTTTCAAAGGTACTTGTCAGTCACCGCCCCCTCCGAAGCACTCGACACGGTCTTCGCATACTTGGCCAGCACCCCGCGCTTGTACTTCGATTCCGGCCGTACCCAACGGCTCTTGCGCTCGGCCAGTTGAGTATCGGACACATCAACGGTGATCTGCCGGGTTTGCGCATCGATGGTGATCCGGTCGCCATCTTCGATCAACGCGATCGGGCCGCCTTCAAACGCTTCGGGTGTGATATGCCCCACCACGAAACCATGGGAGCCACCGGAAAAACGCCCGTCGGTGATCAGCGCCACATCCTTGCCCAAACCCTTGCCCATCACCGCCGATGTCGGCGAGAGCATTTCGCGCATGCCCGGCCCGCCCTTGGGCCCTTCGTAGCGAATCACGATCACATCGCCCGCCTGCACTTCGCCGTTGAGGATGCCGGCCAGGGCGCCTTCCTCGCCGTGGTACACACGGGCCGTGCCTTCGAAGCGCAGGCCTTCCTTGCCGGTGATCTTGGCCACGGCACCGGTGGGCGCGAGGTTGCCGTGCAGGATCACCAGGTGCGAGTCCTTCTTGATCGGCTGATCGAAAGGCAGGATCACGTCCTGGCCAGCGGGGTAGTCGGGCACGTTTTCGAGGTTTTCCGCCAGGGTCTTGCCGGTCACGGTCATCACATCGCCGTGCAGCATGCCAGCGGCGAGCATGCGCTTCATCAAGGGCTGGATGCCGCCAATGGCCACCAGCTCGCTCATCATGTATTTGCCACTGGGGCGCAGGTCGGCCACCACCGGCGAAATCTTGCCCAGCTCGACGAAGTCATCCAGGGTCAGTTCGACATCCACGGCATTGGCCATGGCCAACAGATGCAGCACGGCGTTGGTCGAGCCGGCGAGGGCGATCACCACGCGAATGGCGTTTTCGAAGGCCTTGCGGGTCATGATGTCCCGGGGCTTGAGGTCCAGCTTGAGCAATTCCATCACTTGCTGGCCGGCGCGGAAACTGTCCGAGGCCTTGTCGCCGCCAACGGCGTCCTGGGAGCTCGAACCGGGCAGGCTCATGCCCAGCGCCTCGATGGCCGAGGCCATGGTGTTGGCGGTGTACATGCCGCCACAGGAGCCGGGGCCGGGAATTGCCACTTCCTCGATCTGCTTGACCTGGATCTCGCTGATGTCACCGCGCGCGTGCTGGCCCACGGCTTCGAACACGGAAATGATGTCGGTGTGGCCGGCGCCCGGGCGGATGGTGCCGCCATAGACGAAGATCGAAGGGCGGTTGAGCCGCGCCATGCCGATCAGGCAGCCTGGCATGTTCTTGTCGCAACCCCCCACGGTCACCAGCCCGTCGAAGCCTTCGCAGCCGACCACCACTTCGATGGAATCGGCTATCACCTCGCGGGACACCAGTGAATATTTCATGCCTTCGGTGCCATTGGCGATGCCGTCGGAAATGGTGATGGTGTTGAAAATGACGCCCTTGGCGCCGGCGGCATTCGCGCCTTTTTCCGCTTCGATCGCGAGTTTGTCGATGTGCATGTTGCACGGCGTGACCATCGCCCAGGTGGAGGCGATGCCGATCTGTGGTTTCTTGAAGTCTTCGTCGGTAAAGCCCACGGCACGCAGCATGGCACGGGCGGGGGCAGCCTCCACGCCGTCGATTACCTGGGAGGAATATTTGCGCAGATCGTCTTTGTCGCTCATGGCGGCTCCCACATGCTCAACTGATGACCAGTGAGTATAGTCGCCACCTACATCCATCACGCGCGGGCTGGGCTTGTCGTGATATTCTTCGCAACAACTTGGTTTGATCTATTCAGTTTTCCTGCCCTTGAGGCGGGCGAGCAGAATCACTGTCGCTCAAGTAGCTGAAGCCAAAAAAGATAAAAAGTCAGTTCAGTAGGGACATATAACTGGGGTCGATGCAGTCAATCGGCCTTGTGTGCCCACCTTCCAGCCGTCATGTGCAGCCGTTATGTACGAGAACCCGCGGCAGACTTGCCTGAATGCCGTGAGACAAGCGGCCTGCAACCGCAGTTGGAAGGGCGGATGGCGTTTTATCATAGGTGCTACAGATGTTTAAGAAAGTGAACACGGCCCTGCTGGGGCTGGCCTTGTCGTTGGGGATGACGACAGCCCAGGCCGAAGAAGCCAAGAAAGTCGACGTGCTGTTGATCGGCGGCGGCATCATGAGCGCAACCCTCGGTGTGTGGCTCAATGAGCTGGAACCCGGCACCTCGATGGAAATGATCGAGCGCCTCGACGGCGTCGCCCAGGAAAGCTCCAACGGCTGGAACAACGCCGGTACCGGTCACTCTGCCTTGGCCGAGTTGAACTACACCCCGGAAGACGAGAAAGGCAACGTCTCGATTCCCAAGGCCGTTGAAATCAACGAAGCGTTCCAGATCTCCCGTCAGTTCTGGGCCTGGCAGGTCCAGCAAGGCGTGCTGAAGAACCCGCGTTCGTTCATCAACTCCACACCGCACATGAGCTTCGTGTGGGGCGATGACAACATCAAGTTCCTGAAAAAGCGCTACGAAGCCCTGCAGGCAAGCCCGCTGTTCGCCGGCATGCAGTACTCCGAAGACCCGGCCGTGATCAAGAAGTGGGTCCCGCTGATGATGGAAGGGCGTGACCCGAACCAGAAAATCGCGGCCACCTGGTCTCCGATCGGTACCGACGTGAACTTTGGCGAAATCACCCGCCAGTTCGTTGCACACCTGCAGACCACGCCGAAATTCGACCTGAAACTGTCCAGTGAAGTGCAGGACATCAGCAAGAACGCCGACGGCAGCTGGCGCGTCAGCTACAAAAACCTGAAAGACGGCAGCAAATCCGAAACCGACGCCAAGTTCGTGTTCATCGGCGCTGGCGGCGGTGCCCTGCACCTGCTGCAGAAGTCCGGCATTCCTGAAGCCAAGGAATACGCAGGCTTCCCGGTGGGCGGCTCGTTCCTGGTGACCGAGAACCCGACCATCGCCGAACAACACCTGGCCAAGGCCTACGGCAAGGCTTCGGTTGGCGCACCGCCGATGTCGGTTCCGCACCTGGATACCCGCGTGCTGGATGGCAAGCGCGTGATCCTGTTTGGCCCATTCGCGACCTTCAGTACCAAGTTCCTGAAAGAGGGTTCGTACCTGGACCTGCTGACCACCACCACCACGCATAACGTGTGGCCAATGACCAAGGTCGGCATCAAGGAATACCCGCTGGTCGAGTACCTTGCCGGTCAACTGATGCTGTCGGACGAAGACCGCCTCAACGCCCTGAAGGAATACTTCCCGAATGCCAAGGCCGAGGACTGGCGCCTGTGGCAAGCTGGCCAGCGCGTGCAGATCATCAAGCGTGATGAAGCTGCCGGTGGCGTACTGAAACTGGGCACCGAAATCGTCGCTTCGCAAGACGGCACCATCGCCGGCCTGCTGGGCGCGTCCCCAGGCGCTTCGACCGCCGCACCGATCATGCTGACCGTGCTGCAGAAAGTGTTCAAGGACAAGGTCGCGACCCCGGCCTGGCAGGAAAAACTGCATCAAATCGTGCCGAGCTACGGCACCCAGCTCAACGCCAGCCCTGAAAAGGTTGCCGAGGAATGGGCCTACACCGCCAAGGTGCTGGAACTGACTCCACCACCTGCGATCGGCCAGGCTGTGGCTCCGGCTGTCGAGGCTGAAAAAGCCAAGGCACCGAAAGAGAATGCTGCGGCGGACATGGCGCTGTAACTGAGCGCTTGATCAAAAAGCCCACTGAGCCAGGGATGGCCAGTGGGCTTTTTTGTACACCTGCAATAAATCCCTGTAACTGTAGGAGCGAGCATGCTCGCGATGAACCTGAGATCGCCGCGGGGTGTCAGGTTTCCAACGTCATCGTTGACATCCATCGTCGGAACGCCGCCCGGAGCATGCTCGTTCCTACAGGTTCATGGGTTCGTTGGTTCCATCTGTTTCATCTGATCCGTATTTTTCAGCGCTTTCTGACGCTGTAATGCAATCAGTTCGAGCCCCACAATGACGGCAAGTTGCGCAGCGGTAGCCGCGGTGCACCGCACTTTCGAAATGTTGGAGGCTCTATGGGCAAGATGGCGATTTTCCTCGGTGGTTTTCTGGTGTTGACCATTCTGATCGGCGTGCTCGCAACGATTTCGCCGGTGTGAGGCCCGCAGGTGCAAGCGCCTACTTCGCCGGCCCTTGTGGCTTGATGTCCCCGCAGAAAATATCGACGTTGCCGTCTGTCGCTGCGGTTCGCACGACGATGTGGTAGTCGCCGGCCAGCAGCACAGACAAGGCCACAGGCGCGCTTCTCGAGAAGGTCCAGCCGCGAATCGCCTGGCGCTCGGTGTTGACCTTGTCATTCATGGCGTACGCGACGGGGCCGGGTTGCTGGCAGCTGCCTTTGTTGATGAAGCTGTAGAGACGCAGGGGCAGGGCGGCACCGCTTGGCACACCGCTGATGAAGAAACTGAGTCCGGTTTGCTTGTCCCAGTCCGACAACGCGACGTTGCCGATCTGCCCGGTGTTCTGCCGGGTGGCATTCAGCGTGACCGACACGCCCTCCTTGGATGAGGTGGCACAGCCGAGCAGGCTGGCGCAAATCAACAGCGCCGCCAGTGAATGTCTGAGCTTCATGGCCAAACTCCTGTGTTGAAAAACGGCAAATGGAGATTAGCGGGTATCGCTCATTTTTCGAGTGCTGGCGGCTTCCACAGGGATCTGCGGCAATAAACACCTACCGCCCGTGCGCGGTGTCTGCCAGTTGCGCGGTATCGACCCGTACGAAGATGGAGTCGCCCACCGCGGTCAGCACATCCCCGGCAAAGACTTCGCAGATGACCCGCGTCTTGCGTCCGACTTCACCTTCCACCCGCGCCCGCAGAGTGAGCGGGATGCCCATGGGCGTCGGCTTGATGAACTTGATGCCGAGGTTGCCGGTGACGCAATTGATGCGCGGCAGGCTGGCCACTTCGCGGTTTTCCGCGCGGTAGTGATAAGCCATGACCGCCCAGTTGGAGTGGCAGTCGACCAACATGGCGATCAGTCCGCCGTAGACCAGGTCCGGCCAGCCGCAGTATTTGGCATCGGGCACGTGCTCGGCCATGACATGCACGCCGTCCTCATGCCAGTAGCTCTTGATGTGCAACCCGTGGGGGTTGCTGCTGCCGCAGCCGTAGCACACGCCATCGGGCGCGGCGGCGTCTTGCAGGGAGGTGTCGAGGTTGGACATGTGTCGATTATCCGCAAAAATTTAGACCAATAATGGGTACCACCGTAGGAGCCAGGCTTGCCTGCGAACCAGACGCCGCGGTGTATCTGTCGCACCGCGTTATCGTTCTTCGCCGGCAAGCCTGGCTCCTACAAGATTTGTATACCCCTTAAATCCGGGTTAACGCCTGCGCCAAGTCTGCACGCAAGTCTTCGATATCCTCAACCCCCACGGACAACCGCACCAGCGCATCGCCGATGCCCAACTGCGCGCGGGTTTCCACCGGGATGGTCGCGTGGGTCATGATCGCCGGGTGTTCGATCAGGCTTTCCACGCCGCCCAGGCTTTCAGCCAGGGCAAAAATGTGCACGTTTTCCAGGAAGCGCCGGGAGCCGGCCAGGTCAGTGTTCAAGTCGACAGAGATCATCCCGCCGTAGCCGCGCATCTGCTGTCGCGCCAGCTCATGCTGCGGGTGCGAGGGCAGGCCCGGGTAATAGACGCGGGCGACTTGCGGTTGACGTTCCAGCCATTGCGCCAGATCCAGCGCATTGCTGCAGTGGCGCTCCATGCGCAACGCCAGGGTCTTGACCCCGCGCAGGGTGAGGAAGGCGTCGAACGGCCCGGCGATGGCGCCCACCGCGTTCTGCAGGAAGCCCAGGCGCTCGGCCAGCTCGGCGTTCTGCCCGACCACGGCGATGCCGCCAATGACGTCGGAGTGGCCATTGAGATACTTGGTGGTCGAATGCAGCACGATGTCGAAGCCCAGTTCCAGCGGGCGTTGTATCCACGGGCTGGCAAAGGTGTTGTCCGCCACGCAGATGATGCCGCGGTCGCGGCAGGTGCGGGCGATGGCGGCAAGGTCGGTGAGGCGCAGCAGGGGGTTGCTCGGCGTCTCGACCATGACCATGCGTGTGTCGTCCTGCAAGGCGGCCTCGAAGGCGGCGAGGTCGGTCAGGTCGACAAAGCTGAAGCGATGCCCGGCACTGCGCTGGCGCACCTTGTCGAACAGGCGGAAGGTGCCGCCGTACAGGTCATTTCCGGAGACGATGTGCGAGCCGGCGTCGAGCAGTTCCAGCACCGTGGAAATGGTCGCCAGGCCCGAGGCGAAGGCAAAGCCCCGGGTGCCGCCTTCGAGGTCGGCGACGCAACGTTCCAGCGCCCAGCGCGTCGGATTGTGTGAACGCCCGTAGTCCAGCCCCTTGTGCACGCCAGGGCTCTGCTGCAGATAGGTGGAATTGGCGTAGATCGGCGGCATCAGCGCGCCGGTCGACGGGTCCGGCGTTTGCCCTGCATGGATCACGCGGGTGGCGAAGCCCCGTGGCGGGGAATTTTCATCGTGCTGACTCATGGCAGGGATCTCCGCAGGTGATTGAGCATGTCGGTTCGGGTGATCAGGCCGTGGAAACCTGAGGCATCCTGGATGATCGCCACCAGCCCACGGCCCAGTTCCGCCTCCAGATCCGCCAGTGAGGCGTCGGGGGCCAGGGTTTGCAATTTGTCGGTCATTGCGCTGGAGACGGTCTTGCGAAAGTGCGTAGCGTCTTCATGCACGCCCAGCAGGATGTCGGACTCGTCGATTACACCGACCAGTTGCTTGCCGCTCACCAGCACCGGCAGTTGCGACACATCCGCCAGGCGCATGCGCTGGAACGCGGTGAGCAGGGTGTCGTCGGGGCCGACGCTGATCACCCGGCCGTCCTCGAAGCGCCGCGCGATCAGGTCGCGCAGGTCGCCGTACTGCTTGCTTTTCAGCAGCCCCTGATCGTTCATCCACTGGTCGTTATAGACCTTCGACAAGTAACGCGTACCGGTGTCGCAGACGAAGCTGACCACCCGTTTCGGTTGGGTCTGCTCGCGGCAGTAGCGTAATGCCGCCGCCAACAGGGTGCCGGTCGACGAACCGCCGAGAATGCCCTCGGCGCGCAGCAACTGGCGGGCATGATCGAAGCTTTCCTCGTCGCTGATCGAATAGGCGTGGCGCACGCTGGACAGGTCGGCAATCGACGGAATGAAGTCTTCGCCGATGCCTTCGACGGCCCAGGAGCCCGGCGTGCCAAGGGTGCCGCTGCGGCTGTATTCGGCCATCACCGAGCCGACCGGGTCGGCCAGGACCATTTCCAGTTCCGGTTGCACACGGCTGAAGAACCGGGTCAGCCCGGTCAGCGTGCCGGCTGAACCCACGCCGACCACGATGGCATCGACATCATGCTGGGTTTGCGCCCAGATCTCCGGTGCGGTACTGCACTCATGGGCCAGTGGGTTGGCCGGGTTGTTGAACTGGTCGGCGAAGAAGGCGTCGGGGATTTCACTGGCCAGGCGTCCGGCAACGTCCTGGTAGTACTCCGGATGGCCCTTGCCGACATCGGAACGGGTGATATGCACCTCGGCGCCCATGGCCTTGAGGTGCAGGACCTTCTCGGTGGACATCTTGTCCGGCACCACCAGCACCACCCGATAACCCTTGGCGCGGCCGACCAGTGCCAGGCCGAGGCCGGTGTTGCCGGCCGTGGCTTCGACGATGGTGCCACCGGGTCGCAGGCGGCCGTCGCGTTCGGCGGCGTCGATCATGGCAAGGCCGATGCGGTCCTTGATCGAACCGCCGGGGTTCTGGGATTCGAGCTTGAGAAACAGCGTGCACGGGCCGGTATCGAAACGGCTGACGCGCACCAGGGGCGTGTTGCCGATCAGTTCGAGTACGGCGGGGCGGGAGTCGTTGGGCATGTCGTCACCTCGTTGCGCTAGCACAATGGATGGACAAAAAAGGCCGGCGTCGGGTTGTCGCGCCGGTCGTGACAATGTTGTGTCTGGACCATAGGCCGGGATCGCCAGACTCGCAACCGTGCGGGTGAAAGTGGCCCTGACATTGGCAATGCTGTTCACTTAGGTATGGGGTTGTGTATAAAAACTTGGTGTGTACATATCCATTGCTGCGGTAACGACCACTTATGGTTTCGCCCTTACGGCGACTCCCTTTTTCAAACGCCGGAGTGCCGGCCCAGCAAAAAGGAAGCAAAAGGCTTTGCCCCACCACTCGGTGCCTCGCTAGGGCTCGGCATGCCCTCACTCCGGCATTGCTCCGTGGGTCGCCGCGATGGCCCGTCCCTGGCCCAGCGCGGCTAAACCGGCGTCCTGCCGGTTTCCCCACTGCGCAATGCCTGCGTTCGGCCATCGTGGTTAACGGGGCGCCCCAGATCAAAAACAAAAGCGAGGCGGCCTGACAGCCGACCTGACTTTTACGGGTGTACCTCGATCCCCTGTAGGAGCGAGCATGCTCGCGATGGACGTCAACGATTACGCGCCCTGTCTGGATGATCGCGTTGTCTGAACGTCCTTCGCGAGCAAGCCCGCTCCCACAATGGGATCGCGGACAGACCTGCAATCAGGTCGGCTGTCAGGCCGCCTCGCTTTCGCGATTGATCTTGATCTGGCTTTTGATTTTCTTGCCCCCTCGAGAGGCCGAGTGGAGGTTCTGCGCAGTGGGTAAACCGGCATGGATGCCGGTTTAGCCGCGCTGGGCCAAGGATGGCCCATCGCGGCGGGCCCACGGAGCAGGACCGGAGCGAGGGCATGCCGAGCCTTGGCGAGGCACCGAACGCCAGGGGCAAGAGCCCTTGGTTACTTAGGGCCGGGCGGCGTTCCGCTCTTCCAAGTGACTCGCTGTAAGAGCGAAACCCTAGGTGGCCGTTACCGCAGGAATGGATATGTACTCCGGCAACAAATAATAGGTCAGCTGTCAGGCCGCCTTCGCGAGCAAGCCCGCTCCCACAGTTGATTCGAGTACATCCGTCGAAGTCAGGTCGGCTATAAGGCCGCCTTCGCCGGCAAGCCGGGCTCCTACAGGCTTTTCCAAGTGACTCGCCGTAAGGGCGAAACCCTAGGTAGCCGTTACCGCAGGAATGGATATGTACACCTGAAGGAGGTGGCCGTTACCGCAGCAATGGATATACACCCGATAAGCGCCTTCAGTGTGCGCATGAGGTTGTTAGCGAAACCGTTGGGGAATGGCCTCGGCAAATGGATAGAAGGCGAACCAGGGCCTGGCTTCGTCGATGACGCGCCGGAATGAAGGCCGTTGTACCAGCCTGTCGAAATACGTGCTCAGGTGTTGGCAGTCGTCGGAGAAGGGCACCAGGGTACTGGCATAGAACAGGGCCGGGGCCGCGGCGCAATCGGCCAGGCTGAAGTCCGGGCTGGCCACCCAGGTTCGCGTAGCCAGCTGGCGCTCGAGCATGCCGTAGGCCGTGGTGAGCATGGCCCGTTCCCGGCTCAGGTCGCCGTTCGTCGCGCGAATGCGATCGGCGACTATCTGCTGCAGCGGTACTTGCACGTACTGGTCGAAAAACCGATCCCACAAGCGCACTTGCAAGGCAGTATCCCAATCACCGGGCAGCAGGCAGCGCCCACCTCCATGGAAGCGGTCCAGGTATTCGATGATGACACTCGATTCCGCCAACCCCTGCGGGTGCGTGTGATCGCGGATGACCGGGAACTTGCACAGGGGCCATAACGCCTCGAGCTCCGCGCGGTCTGCTGCACTGGAAAGATCGATGACTCGCCGCTGGAAATCGATGTCGTACTCGTAGAGGGCGATCAGCACTTTGTGGCAGAACGACGAAAGCGGGTGGTAATAGAGGGTCAGCGGCATCGGTCAACTCCTCGGGCGGGAGGGCGCCCCACGGGGTGATTGCTGTGACAGGCAGATTAAGTCGCAGGCACGGTATTCGCCATGCCTGCAGGTTTGCGCCGCATTCCAGGCTGCCGAAAACGTTTCGCGTAGCGACCATTGGCTATGCTCCCGGACACCGATAATGGCCATTACGATCTCCTTTTGGCCAACCCCGCGCTATGAACCTGCGGGGCTGTCGGCAAGAATCGAAAACCGGTGGCTGATGCGCAAGAGCCTCCCATCGATAACTATGAACCCGATCTTCCTTGCCTTGGCTGTTTTGCCGGGCGCTGCCGTGTACAGCACATAAAAACCATCGAGCTGACTTGGGGAATTGATCCATGGACACAATCAAACGCCTATTGGGTGCCACCGTTTGCGGCCTGACGCTGCTGGCCAGTGCCGTACATGCCGAGCAGCGCGAATTGCGGGTGTACAACTGGGCGGACTATATCCTGCCGTCCGTGCCCAAGGACTTCGCCGAGAAAACCGGGATCAAGGTCACCTGGGACACCTTCGACACCAACGAATCCCTGGAGGCCAAGCTGCTGACCGGCAACAGCGGCTATGACTTGGTGGTGCCGTCGAATCAGTTCATCGAAACCCAGATCAAGGCCGGTGTGTTCCAGAAACTGGACAAGACCAGGCTGCCCAACTGGAAACACCAGGACCCGGCGCTGCTCAAGTTGCTGGACAAGAACGACCCCGGCAACCAGTACGGCGTGCCTTACATGTACGGCACCGTGTTGATCGGCTTCAACCCGGCGAAGGTCAAGGCCGTCCTGGGCGAGAATGCACCGGTGGACAGTTGGGACTTGGTGTTCAAGCCCGAGAATATGGAAAAACTCAAGGCCTGTGGTGTTGCCATGCTCGACTCGCCCTCCGAGATTCTGCCGCTGGCCCTGCATTACCTGGGGCTGGACCCCAACAGCCAGAACCCCGAGGACTACGAAAAGGCCAAGGCGCTGATGCTGAAGATTCGCCCTTATGTCACCTACTTCAACTCGGCCAAGTACATGACCGATATCGCCAACGGTGACATTTGCGTGGCCATCGGCTACTCCGGCAGCTTCTACCAGTTCGGCAACCGCGCCAAGGAGGCCGGCAATGGCGTGGTGGTCGATTGGCGCTTGCCCAAGGAGGGCGCGCCGATCTGGTTCGACACCTTTGCCATTCCCAAGAGCGCGAAGAACGTCGATGAAGCCCACGCGTTTCTCAACACCTTGCTCGACCCGACCGTCATCGCACCGATCAGCGACTTCCTCGGTTACCCGAATGCCAACAAGGACTCGCTGGCGCTGATCAACAAGGAAATCACCGGCAACCCGAACCTGACGCCGACCCCCGAGGCTCTCAAAACCCTGTATGTCGTGCAGCCGTTGCCGCAGAAGCTGGAGCGGGTGCGCACGCGGGTGTGGACGGCGATCAAGTCGGACAAATAACCCTAAACCCCTGTCGGAGCGAGCATGCTCCGGGCGGTGTGCCGACGATGAGCCTGAGAGCGCCGCGGGGTGTCAGGTGCCCCGCGTCATCGTTGACGACCATCGCGAGCGTGCTCGCTCCTACACGGCTTTGGTGTTGCGGATGAGGTTGTTGCGCAACGCCACGATCGCCTGCTGCATCTGCACGAAATCGTCGGGATCGAGGCCGGTTTGCGGAAAGCCGTCTTCCGTCAGCTCTGTGCGCAGCTGGCGACCGGCGTCGGTCAGGCTGATTCGTACCTGGCGTTCGTCTTCCGGGTCGCGCTGACGCAGCAGGTAACCCATCGCTTCGAGCTTTTTCAGGATCGGGGTGAGGGTGTTGGATTCCAGGAACAGTTTTTCCCCGAGGCTGCCGACGGTCTGGTTGTCTTGCTCCCACAGCGCAACGAGGGTGATGTATTGCGTATAGGTCAGGCCGAGTCGTTCGAGCATCGGCTTGTAGGCCTTGCCAAAAGCGAGGTTGGTGGAATAGACCGCAAAACACAGGAAATCGGAAAGCTTGAGATCCAGGGCGGACGTTTTGTCGGTGGTTTTCATGGGGTCTCTCTTTGGGCAGGCTGCGACGCTGAAATTATACGTCGTATGCGATGGTGTCGGAAGTGCTCCAAACCTCCGGGTCCCGCCCCCCAAGCGGCCGGTTACCGGGGATAACCCTGGCGAACCGGCCGTGCGGTGCATCACGCGGTCTGCACGTTGATGCTCACGTCAATGTTGCCGCGGGTGGCCTTGGAGTACGGGCAGATCGCATCGGCGTTGTGCGCCAGTTCGGTCGCCACTTCATGTGACAGGCCTGGCACCCGCAGGGTCAATCGGGCTTGGAGGAAGTAGGCTGCGCCGGTCTGGCCCAGGTCGACTTCGATGTCCACGGCCGTGTCGGCCGGCAATGACACCTTAGCCTGTTGGGCGGCCAGGCCCACCGCGGCGATGTAGCAGGCCGACCATGCTCCGGCGAAGAGTTGCTCGGCCTTGGGGTGCGGTTGTACGCCGGTGAACACATGTGCCGGTGTGACGCTGCCAGGGGACGACAATTCGATGTCGAGGTTGCCCTTATGGCCGCGCGAGGTGGTGCCGGTGCTGCTCAGGGTGGTGTGGGTCTTGCCGGTGGCCAGGACTTTTTCGATCTTGCTCATGATGAGTTCCTCAAGTTTACTGTGGGTATATTATTCGTATACGCTAGCATCGCATGCGATATTAATTATGCGGTAATGACGTTCAGGGCAACGTCGATATTGCCGCGGGTGGCCTTGGAATAGGGGCAAATGGAGTCGGCGATATGCGCCAGTTCCGTTGCAACGTCCTGTGCCAGCCCCGGCACGCGCAGGGTCAGTCGGGCCTGGAGGAAGTACGCTGGGCCCGTCTGGCCAAGGTCCACTTCGATGTCGACCGCCAGATCCGCCGGCAGCGCGATGTTGCGCTCTGCGGCCACCAGGCCGACGGCCGCGGTGTAGCAGGCAGACCAGGCCCCGGCGAACAGTTGCTCGGCTTTCGGGTGCGGCTGGGTGGCGGCGAACACATGGGCTGGCTGGGCAGAGCCCGGGGTCGACAGTTCAATGTCGAGGTTGCCGTTGTGGCCGCGCAAGGCATTGCCGGCGCTGCTCAGGGTGGTGTGGGTCTTGCCGGTGGCCAGGACTTTTTCGATCTTGCTCATGGGTCAATCCTCAAGGGTGCGGTCAGGTTGTATGTAATGTCGTGTGCGCTTAGATCGCATCCGATGGAAATAATAGTCCTCCAGATCTCAATCGACGTCAAGCGGTATTTTCATGCCCGGACGACGGACGGTCGAAGCTAATGCTGTCCGCTTATTCAGAAAGAAAAATGCCCCGAGCTGTTCAGGCTCGGGGCATCAGCATTGACGCGTGACCATGGATTTCGAGTGCAACAGGCGATCAGCTTTGCGGCACTACCCGGGCTTCGTTGCCGGTACCTTCGATATAAACACTCTGGCCTTTGCTCAGTGCGGCATTGACCGGCTGCGTTACCGATACCAGGACGCCGCTCTTGGTACGCACGATAATTTGCTGGGCCTGTTGCGGTTGATCGTATTTTTTCTTCTCGGCGTAGTTGCCACCCGCCGCACCCGCAAGGGCGCCAGCGACCATGGCGACATCTCGCCCGGTGCCCGAACCGATCAGGCTACCGATTCCCACGCCCGCGAGTCCGCCAAGGATGGCGCCGACGCCGCTGTCGTGGTTGGTCTGCATTTGCGTCATGGTGATCTGCTCGATTTTTCCTGAGCGGATTTCCATCTCGCCGGCGCCACCGCTGCCAGCATCGACGGCGGCGCAGGCGCAAAGCACTAGACTTACAAGCGTGATCGTTAACCAGGAAGCGATGTTTTTCATGTTGAACTCCATCATCCGGGGGAAGCAGTTCGTTCAAACGCATCAGTGCGCGTTTGACGAAGGAGACTAGCACAGGGCCCTCGACGCGCTGCCCTGTGGCGGCGGGCCTGGCTGTACTGCCGGATACGCTCACTGAGGGGTGAGATAGACTCATACGGACTTATCACGGCAGGAGTGACACGCGTGGCAGGACTGCAATGGATTCGCTGATCACCGCCGCAGCGCAGGCGTTGGCGGCGGGCGATCCGCTGGGTGCGCTGGACCGGATCGCGCTGCGTGACGATGCGCCCGCGCTGGCACTGCGCGGTATCGCCATGGCGCAACTGGGGGATTTGGTGCGGGCCAAAGCGCTGGTACGCATGGCCTCGCGGGCCTTTGGGCCGAAAGAAGTCGTGGCGCGGGCACGCTGCACCGTCGCCGAAGCCGAGATCGCACTGGCCTCGCGGGATCTTGGTTGGCCGGTGAAGGCGCTGGAAGCGGCGCGGGTCACGCTGCAAGCCCACGGCGATCTTATCAATGCAGCCCACGCGCGTTATCTGGGCATCCGTCGCTTGTTGCTGATCGGCCGGCTCGATGAGGCCCAAGGGCAACTCGTTGACCTGGACCCGGCAACGTTGCCGCCACCCTTGCGGGCGACCCATGAGCTGGTCGTGGCAGGGATCGCGATGCGCCATCTGCATTCCCAGGCCGCACGGGCCGCGCTCGCCAGGGCCGAACTCGCCGCGCAACTCGCCGGCATTCCCGCGCTGTCTGCAGAAGTCGAAAGTGCATCCTCCATTCTCGACAGCCCCGCCGCGCACCAGCTCGTGCGTGGTGAAGAACGGCCTCTGTTGCTGGACGAGGTGGAAGCGCTGCTCGCCTCGACTTCACTGGTGGTGGACGCTTGCCGCTATGTCGTGCGTGGCGCGGGCATGTCGGTTTCCCTGTCCAGGCGTCCGATCCTGTTTTCCCTGGTGCGAGCACTCGCTGAGGCCTGGCCGGGCGATGTGCCCAGAGAGACCCTCATCGCGCAGGCCTTTCGGTTGAAGCTCAGTGATGAATCCCATCGAGCCCGGCTGCGGGTTGAAATCGGACGCTTGCGCGCGGCGTTGAAACCCTTGGCTACGGTGATCGCCACCCGACGCGGGTTCACATTGGTTGCGCAGGTTTCACCGGACGTGGTGCTGCTCACGCCACCGGTCGAAGAAAAGTATGCAGCGGTATTCGCCTTGCTTGGCGACGGCGAGTCCTGGTCGAGTTCGGCCCTGGCCCTGGCGTTGGGTAGCAGCCAGCGCGCGGTGCAACGCGCGCTCGAAGCACTGGCAGCCAAGGGCAAGGTGCAGTCGTTCGGACAGGGACGGGCACGGCGCTGGGTGACCCCGCCGGTGCCCGGTTTCGCGACGACCTTGTTACTCCCGGTTCCGCTGCCCGGTGGCTAGGATGATCCCGTCAACCCCTTTGGAGGAACACCGAGATGAAACAGTCAGCCGCCAAAATTGTGCGTGAATATGGCCCCTTTGCCGATGTCGACGATGTGCACGGCGTCACCTGGGACGGCCGGCAGGTGTGGTTTGCAACCACCGACAAGCTCTACGCCCTGGACCCCGACAGTGGTCGTACGGTGCGCTCGCTCGATGTCGCTGCGCATGCCGGGACCGCCTTCGATGGTAAGCATCTGTTCCAGATTGCCGAGGACCGCATCCAGAAAGTCGATCCTCGCAGCGGAGAAATCCTGGCCACAATCCCGGCCCCTGGCGGTGGCAACGATTCGGGGCTGACATGGGCCGAAGGCTCATTGTGGGTCGGTCAGTACCGCGAACGGAAAATCCACCAGATCGACCCCGAGACCGGGACTATCCTGCGCACCCTGCAATCCAACCGTTTTGTCACGGGGGTGACCTGGGTCGAGGGCGCGCTGTGGCATGGCACCTGGGAAGACGAGGAGAGCGAATTGCGCCGGGTCGACCCGAACACCGGCGAAGTGCTTGAAAGCCTCAGGCTGCCGGACGGCATCGGGGTGTCGGGGCTGGAATCCGACGGTGGCGAGCGGTTTTTCTGTGGGGGCGGCAGCAGTGGGCGGCTGAGGGTGGTGCAGCGGCCTTGATGGGTTGATTTGGATTGGGTGTATATCCATTGCTGCGGTAACGGCTACCTAGGGTTTCGCACTTACTGTAGGAGCCAGGCTTGCCGGTGAAGGCGTCCTGACAGACGATGATTGTCTTTCAGGTGTGCATATCCATTGCTGCGGTAACGGCCACTTAGGGTTTCGCCCTTACGGCGAGTCACTTGGAAGAACGGAACGCCGCCCGGCCCTAAGTAACCAAGGGCTCTTGCCTCTGGCGTTCGGCCCCTCGCTGGGGCTCGGGGTACCCTCGCTCCGGTCCTGCTCCGTGGGCCCGCCGCGATGGGCCATCCATGGCCCAGCGCGGCGACCCACGGAGCAGGACCGGAGAGAGGGCATGCCGAGCCCTAGCGAGGCACCGAGTGGTGGGGCAAAGCCTTTTGCTTACTTTTCGGCGTTTGGAAAAGTGAGTCGCCGTAAGGGCGAAACCCTAGGTGGCCGTTACCGCAGGAATGGATATGTACACCCCCAAGTTTATATACACAACCTCATGGTTAAGTGAACAGCATTGCGCTTGCTCATAGGGTACAACTGGCGTAAACAGAGCGCGCATCGATAGCCGCCGCGAGAGACGGCTATCGATGCGGGAAATATCTCATCTTGATCAACACGAAAGGCGAGGCGAACGTTGGTAGAGCGACGTCAGTTCAGCGGTGCCATGAAGGGTAAAAACCTTCGCTACCTCAAAGACCATGAAGGCCAGTCCGTGCGGGCCCGGGCCGGCTTCCTGTTGCTGGAACATTTTTCCTTGCCGGCGTTCACCCAGGCGCTCGACACCATCGTCACCGCCAACCTGCTGCGACCCGAGCTGTTTTCGACGAAAACCTTCGGGTTGTCCGAAGGGGAAGTCGTCAGCGACCTGGGGTTGGTGATTCGACCCGATGCGCGCCTGGACCCGATCGAAATACAAGCGCTGGACCTGTTGGTTGTCTGTGGCGGCTACCGCACGGCCCTCAAGGCCGACGACGGTTTGACCGGCTTGTTGCGCGACGCGGCCGAACAGGGGGTTGCGCTGGCTGGCATCTGGAACGGCGCCTGGTTTCTCGGGCAAGCCGGATTGCTCGACGGCTATCGCTGCGCCATACACCCGGAGCATCGTCCGGCGCTGGCGGAAATCGCCAGGCTCACCCAGGTCACCAGCGAAGCCTACGTGGTCGATCGCGACCGCCTGACGGCGTCCAGTCCAACGGGGACTTTCTACATGGCGCTGGAGTGGATCAGGGGTTTGCATGACAAGGCGTTGACTGACGGTATCGAAGATATCCTGGCGTTTGAAGCGTCCCGTTACCGGCGCATCAAACCCACCTTGAATGTGTCCGTCAGTGGCCCGCTGAGGGAGGTGGTCAATCTGATGGACGCCAATCTGGAAGAGCCGCTGGAGATGGAGGCGCTCTGTCTTTATGCCGGTCGATCTCGCCGGCAGATCGAGCGTCTGTTCAAGGAGCAACTGGGCACGACACCCCAGCGCTACTACATGGATCTGCGTATCACCGAGGCACGTCGATTGCTGCAGCACACCACGTTGACCATCGTTGAAGTCTCGGTGGCCTGCGGTTTCGTATCACCGAGCCACTTCAGCAAGTGCTACAGCGCCTATTTCGGTTACCGGCCGTCTCGGGAAACCCGGCTGGTGAAGTAACCGCTTGCCGAAGTACCGGGCATCGCGATGATGCCCGGTGCAGCGGTCATTGCGCGCCGAACAGCATCGTCCAGTAAACGCCTTGATCACTGCGTGCGTCCGTCGCATAGGCGGCACCCACTTGCGTGAATATCGGGTTCATCAGGTTGGCACAATGCCCGGGGCTGGCCAGCCAGCCGGCCATGGCCTTGTTCGGTGAACCTTGGCCGGCGGCGATGTTTTCACCAATCTGTCGGCCACGGAAACCTGCGGCGCGCGCGCGGTCGGCGGGCATGTCGCCATCGGGGTCGCGGTGGGCGAAGTAATTGCCGTAGGCCATGGCTTTGCTGTGCCCTTGCGCCGCCGCGCCGAGGCTGGCATTCCAGGCCAAGGGCCGCGCGGCGGCAAAGCGCTGGCGACCGCACAGGCGCGGTTTGGCCCGGGCGGCATTGACCTGGGCGAGCAAGGTTTTGCCGACGCTGCGCGGATCGCTCATCCGACTGTCCAGCACAGGCCGCGCCAACACCACTTGCCATTCACCGCGACTGCGACTGACGCCTATGTCGGCATACTGGTTATCCAGCAAGGCGGCGCAATGATCACTCTGCAGCATCTCAAAGGCCTCCTCGGCATCTTGGGCACCCACCACGCGAATGGAGCGCACCGCCACGGCCTGGTACCCGGAAGCTTTCAAGCGGTCGCGCAAGCCACCGCCGTAGCCGACCGGCAAGGCCAGGCTCGACTTCAGGGCCAGCGGCGACAAGCGTTGGGCGGGACGCCTTGCGCAATCTTCCGGATGGGCTCGGTAATCGTTGATGGCGTCCACCAATTGTCGCTCCGCACCGGCGTGGGCGGGGGTGGAAATCAGGGGCAGCGAGGTCAACAGGCACAGCGAAGTGAAGCGCAAGGCGAGGGCGGTTGGGCGCATGGTGCGGACAGCTCTGATGAGATGACAACGATGGGTAGGAGGAAAAAATGCCCGTCTAAGACTGGCGTCTTGGGACAAGGTTCAAGGCGGCGGGGAGGCGTTTTGCTTGCCGGATCGTGCACCCGACGAAGGGTATGGGGCGACTCTGTGGGAGCGAGCCTGCTCGCGATGGAGGAGCAAGCACCGCGGGGTGTCAGGCAGCCAGCGTTTTCGTTGACGACCATCGCGAGCAGGCTCGCTCCCACAGGGTTTTCATCAAACCCTAAGTGGCCGTTGCGGCAGCAATTGGTGGGCCGTCAGAGACAGGCGTACACCACCAGTTCCACCAACATCTCCTCCCGAGCCAACCCGGCCACGACAATGGCTGCCCGGTTGGGGTAGGGCGCCTGGAAATACTCGCCATAGATCGTGTTCACCGTCGCCAGGTAGCTACGGTCGGTGACGTAGATCAGCACCTGGGTAACCGCGTCCAGGTCGCTGCCGGCGGCTTGCAGGGTATGGCGCAGATTGTCCAGGCTCTGCCGGGTTTGCGCTTCGATGCCGCCGCTGACGACCTGGCCTTCGCGGTCGATGGGGATCTGTGCGGTGTACAGCGTGCCGTTGCCGACCACCGCCCATTCCAGTGGCGCGCGCGAGGCGAAAAGGTCAGTCTTGATCGCGTGTTTCATTGATTGATTCCTGGAACATTGCAAGGTTTTATCGGGCATCGCTGCTTTCGCCAGCACCGCGCCGACGCGACTCCTCGGTGCTTTCCACCAGCACCCGTTCGCCCAGTTTTTTCAGTTGGGTCCAGACGTCATCGTCGACGACCAGCCCCTCTGCGGGCTGCGGGTAGGTGGCAGGCAGGGCATCCTCGGCACTGAGTCGCGGCAGCAGCGCGAAGTGCCTGGAGATCAGCACATTGATGCTTTGTTCGTCGCTCTGCGCCAGTTGGGGCAGGTCATACACCCGCAGGGTCGGGCGGGTTTGCCCGGCGCTGAACGTGGCAACCATTTCCTGGCGTGCATCACGCCAGTACACGCAAAAATTCAGCGCCTCCGGGGCACAGCGCGCCAGGTAGCCGAGCAGCAGGATGCGGTTATGGCAATGGCGAATGCGGATCAACGCACTGCCGCCGCGCAACGCCTTGCCGACACCCAGCTCCACCGCCTGGGCGGCGCAGCGCAAGACACTTTGGCCGTGGGCATCGAGGGTCAACTGCGCGGCATCTTCGTAGCAGGTTTCGATCGGGCGATCGACTTCGTCGTGGAGAAAGGCCAAGGCCTTTTTCAACGCGCCGATGCCATCGAGGCCTTGCAGTTGCAGGCGCGCGATCATCTCGGCGGCGTCTTCGCAGTCACCGGGGGCGAAGCCGATACCCTCGAAGGCCTTGCGGCAGATCACCTGGATTTCATTGAGCGAGACGCGCATATCAGTGTTCTCCGGCAGCGGTGGGCAGTGTCGGCATCACGGCGAAATTCCAGTCATCGGCGAAAGGCTGGCCAATCTCACTGACCAGTGGCGCACCCTGGAACAAGGTGATGCGCACCCAGCGGCTGGACTTGGGGTCGAACTTGCCAGCGCCGAAGAACGCCAGTTTGCAACGCAGCAAGTGGATCGGCAGCATGTTGCGTTCCATCAGGTTGGCGCGGATTTCCCCGAAGGCGCAACGGGCCATGCCCTGCAGCCGGCATACGGTGCCTTTGAACGACGGCTGGGCGAGCAGGAAATGCGCGGTCAATTGCTGCGGATGGCGTTCGCGGTAGGCCAGCAAGGCACGGTGGCAACGCTGGAGGTTGTGGGCGATGCCCAACTGCATTTCCTTTTCCGCGCCAGGCTCCATGGCCCGTTCGCCCAGGCGTGGCTCTTCCTTTTCCGCCGAGCGATACCAGAAGAAGTGGTTGGCCTCGGCCCCTTCAAGGTCGTAGTCGAGCGCCCAGCGGTAGTGGGTCTCGATCAGGTTGCACAGCGCGTCCAGCGGCATCTCGGCGTTCAGGCGAAAGCCCTCGTTGACCGACATCTGCTCGGCCAGCGGATCGACCTGTTCGGGGTACAGCTCCAGCAGCAGGCTGACCAGCAGTTCCTGGCAGCCAAAGCCGGTGTTCAGCTCAACCCAGTCTTGCAGCCGTGACCACAGTTCGGCGCTGACGGGCTGACAGGCGAACCACTCGCTCAAGCGGTCGAGATCGGCCAGGGTCTGCCGATCGATCGCGCTTTGCCGTTGATCCTCGGTACTGGTTTGTTGCAGGTGTTGCCGAGCCCGCTGCAGCAGTGCCTGGAAACGCTGCGCGCGGGGCACGTCGGCCGGTTGAGCCACCACCTTCGCCAGTGCGGTTTCACGGGCACACACCCACTGATTGACCAGTTGTGGGTGATTGATCAGGAAGGGCGCCATGCCCAGCCCCGTGGAGTTGCCAACCCCCAGGTAGCGTTGCAGCTCGATGTCCAGCCCGACCGCCCGTTGCGGATTGCGCGCCCGGGCCATGTGCTCGATCTGCTCGATGCTGAAATGCCGCAGCAGGTACACGGTGAACATCTGCGCGCTGAACGGTTGGGTGAAGTCGGCATTGCCTTGCAGGCAACTGAAGTCGGCGATGCCGAACTTGCCGTTGCCGTACACGGCGGTGGTGCGATACAGGTAGCCGACCTCGGCCAATTGCCGTGGGTCTGGCTGGCAACCTTCCGCCAGCGCCCCGAGGAAGCGCTCGAAGTTGCGCAGGCTGCGGTTGGCCCGTGACAGCACCAGCACCCGCGCATCGAAACGCCCGGCTTCCTGCAACGGCACGTTGCGCCGCAAGTCGGCCAGTTGCGGCTCGTCGACATCGCCGGCCAACAGCACGAAGCTGACGTCCCACTGATCGGCAATGACCCGGTCACTGCGTTTTTCCGGCGGCAGGTACATCGAGAAAATCACGCAGTGATAGTGGGCACTGGCGGTGTCGATCCGATAGATCGCCGTGCCGAAGCCCTCGGCGTCAAGATCGAAGCGAGTGCGCTCGATACGCCATTGCTCGTTCATCATCTTGCGCATGCTGCTGCGCACGAAACTCAGGCGGCTCTGGAAGTGACTGCCCAGCCGTTCCAGGTCCATGACCCGGGCGGCGGGGCGCAAGGCCGAAGAGGTGTCTGTGTCGGTGTGCGACATCATTGCGATTCCTGGACTGTTCATTATCAGACTGCCTGTTCACGAGCCATCTGCCGGGCGATGCGCAGTGCATCCCAGAGCGAGGGCAGGATCAGCAGCGAAACCGGTACGGCAGTGATGACGATAAAGGATTGCAGCGCCGTGACCCCACCCGAGCCGATGGTGATCAGCACCACGGCGGCCAGGCCCATGCCGATCGCCCAGAAGGCGCGCAGCCATGCCTTGGGCTTGTCATTCGCGGACATCGCCATCGCCACGGTGAAGGCCATGGCATCGCCATTGGTGGCTACCGAGATGAAGCTCAGGAACAGGAACAGCGCCGAGATCAGCCCGCCCAAGGGCAGGTTCTGGGTCACGCCCAGCAGCAGGTCTTCCGGTTGCGCGCCGTGGGCGGTGACGATGCCCGGGTTCTGCAATTCCATGCCGATGCCGGCGCCACCGACAATGGTGAACCAGAACATGGTCACCAGCGGGGCGATGATCGACAGGGTCATGATCACTTCGCGGATGGTCCGGCCCCGGGAGATCTTCGCCACGTAGAGCGCCACCATTGGCGCGTAACCGATGAACCAGCCCCAGTAGAACACCGTCCACCAGTCGAGCCATTTCGGGTCGGCACGGAACAGGGTCATCGGGATGAACTGTTCAATGTGCAAGGCGAACGCCGTGGGGAAACCGCCGAGAATGAACGCGGTCGGGCCGAACAACACCATGAACACCGCCAGGCCGATCATCAGCCACACGTTGATTTCACTGACGAAGCGAATGCCCTTGAGCCCCACAAGGCACGATGTTGTGTACATCACCGTGACCAGCACGATGGTGATGGACTGCACCATCAGGTCGTTGGGAATGCCCCACACCGAGTGCAACGCGCTGCTGATCTGCAGGCCGAGGAAACCGATCGGGCCGATGGTGCCGGCGACCACGGCGATAATCGACGTGGCGTCGGCCAGGGTACCAATCGGCCCCTTGAGTGCACGTTCACCGAACAGTGGATAGAGCAAGGTACGCGGTGCCAGTGGCAAGCCTTTGTCGTAGTGCAAGTGCATCAGCACAATGGCCAGCAAGCTGCCCAATACCGCCCAGGCGAGGAAGCCCCAGTGCACGAACGATTGCGCGAGCGCGGTGTGGCCTGCCGCTTCGGTATGCGGTTGCATGCCCGCGAACAGCGGTGGCGGACTGGCGAAGTGCATCATCGGTTCCGCCGCCGCCCAGAAGGCACCCCCACCGGCGAGCAGGGCGCACATGATCACCGCGATCCAGTTGAAAGTACTGGTATCGGGACGTCGGTCGACGCCGCCGAGCCTTACGCGCCCGCACTTGCTGAAGCAGATGAACAGGCTCATGGCGAAGGTCGCGAGCATCAGGATCTGCCAGTACAAGCCAAAGAACTTCGTCGACCAGGCGAACAACGTGTTCACCAGTAGCGACACGCCGTCGATGTCGACCAGGGCTGCGATCAGGAAGGCGCCGAGGAAGCCGCCACTGATCAGGAACAGTGGCCAGTCGATGTTTGTTTTCGGCGGCGCAAGGTCCAGTGGCTGGACGTCGCCCTGCAGGGTGTCGGATGTTTTCATGATGCCTCCAAAATACGCGCCTGGGGCTGTGCACCGCCGCTTTGGGGGATGAACGGGAGGCTATTGTTATTATTTTTCATGCTGTGCTGTCCTCACGGTGTGAAACCAGGGTCAGTGGATCAAGGGTCAGTTTTTTGCAGGTGTCGCGCTTTCCAGCAGGCGCAACCAGTTGAGTCCCATGATGTTGCGTACCTCGTCCTCGGCGAACCCACGGTCGCGCAGGCCCTGGGCGATGACCGGGAAATCCCGGCTGTCGCGGAACCATTGCAGCGGTGACGGCCAGTGGGCGTTGTCCTTGGAGCCTTCGCCGTAGTCCTTGTCTTTGCTCCAGCGCCCGTTGCGCATCCATTCGAGCACTTGCAAAGGTTGCTGCTGGCACAGGTCGGTGCCGATGCCGATATGCTCCACGCCCATCAGTTCGGCCGTGCTGGCGACCATGTCGCAGAACGATTCCAGGCTGCAGCCCGAGGCTCCCTTGAGGTGGAACGGGTAAGTGCTGAAGCCGAGCAGGCCGCCAGACTCGGCAATCGCGCGCAGCACGGCGTCGGACTTGTTGCGTTTGGCGGCGTGGAAGCTCGACGGGTTGGCGTGGGAGACGATCACCGGCCGGCTCGACAGCTCAATGGCTTCAAGGGTGCTGCGCTCGGCGCTGTGGGACATATCAATGAGCATGCCGACGCGGTTCATCTCGGCGATGACTTGGCGACCAAAGCGGCTGATGCCGTTGTCTTCGTTCTCATAACAGCCGCTGGCCAGCAGGCTCTGGTTGTTATAGGTCAGCTGCATGATCAACACGCCGAGCTGGCGGAAGACTTCGACCAGGCTGATGTCGTCTTCGATGGGCGAGCAGTTCTGGAAGCCGAAGAAGATCCCGACGCGGCCTTCCTCGTGCGCCAGGCGAATGTCCGAGGCCTCGCGCACCGGGCGAATCAGCTGCGGCCAGGTTTCGAAACGGCGGTTCCACTCGCCGATGCGCGACAGTGTTTCCCGGGCGCTCTCGTGGTAGGCGATGGTGGCGTGTACTGCGCTCAGGCCACCTTCCTGCATCTGGCGGAAGATGTCTTCGCTCCAGTTGGAATATTGCAGGCCATCGATCATCAATAAATCGTGCATGGTGATCTCCCGTTCAAGGTCGCACGTAGGTGGTCTTGACCACGGTGTAGAACTCGCGGGCGTATTGCCCTTGCTCGCGCGGACCGAAGCTCGAGTTTTTGCGGCCGCCGAACGGCACGTGGTAATCGGTGCCGGCGGTGGGCAGGTTGACCATCACGCAACCGGTGCGGGCGCGGCGCTTGAAGTCGCTGGCATAACGCAGCGATTGGGTGATGATCCCGGCGGTCAGGCCGTACTCGGTGTCGTTCAACACGGCCAGGGCTTGCTCGTAGTCGCTCACCCGGATCACGCAGGCAATCGGTCCGAACACTTCTTCACGGTTGATGCGCATCTGGTTGGTGGTGTGGGTGAACAGCGCGGGGCGCATGTAGTGCCCGGCTGGTTCCAGGGCGAGCAATTCGCCGCCTTCGACCAGGGTCGCGCCGTCTGCCTTGGCCAGCTGCAGGTAATCAAGGTTCTGTTGCAGTTGGCGAGCTTCGGCAACGGGGCCAATCTGTGTTCCTTGTTCAAGGGCATGGCCGACTTTCAGCTGGCGCATGCGCGCGACCAGCGCCTCGACGAACCGGTCATGGATGCCATCGCAAACGATCAGGCGCGAGGAGGCGGTGCACTTTTGCCCGGTGCCGAAAAAGGCACCGTTCAAGGCGCATTCGACGGCGATGTCCAGGTCGGCATCGTCGAGCACCACCAGGGCGTTCTTGCTGCCCATCTCCAGTTGGCAGCGCACCAGGTTGCCGGCGGTCGCAACCGCGACGCGGCGACCGGTCTGCAGGGAACCGGTGAACGTCAGCGCATCGATATCGGCCGACTGGATCAGGCTTTCACCGACCACGCTGCCGCTGCCCATCACCAGGTTAAAAGTGCCTGCGGGCAAGGGCTGGCGGCTGATGATCTCGGTCAGGGCCCAGGCGCTGGCAGGCACCAGGTTGGCCGGCTTGAACACCACGGCGTTACCGAAGGCCAGGGCCGGGGCGATCTTCCACGCGGCGGTGGCCATCGGGAAATTCCACGGGGTGATGATGCCGACCACGCCTACCGGTTCGCGCTGGACGTCGATCTCGATCCCGGGGCGTACCGAGGCTGCCGTCTCGCCCATCTGGCGCAACACTTCGGCGGCGTAGTAGTGGAAGAATTGCGCGCTGCGATGGACCTCACCGATGCCCTCGGCCAGCGGCTTGCCCTCTTCGCGCGAGAGCAGTTCGCCGAGCTCTAGCTTGCGCGACATCAGCTCGTCGCCGATGGCCATCAGGATTTGCTGGCGTTGTTCCAGGCCGGTGGCGGCCCATTGCGGCTGGGCGTCACGGGCAGCCGCGATGGCGTCCTGGGTCTGTTCGGCGCTTGCCTGGTGGTAATGCCCGATCAGGTCTTCGACATCCGAAGGGCTGTGGTTGGCGACAAGGCCCTGGCCTTCACACCAGTTGCCGCCAATGTAGTTTTTGCAGGGTTGCAGTGCCATGGGAACCTCCGATTGCGTTGGTCCCATCTTGAGAGTATTACTCTGCAAATAAAAATTAATAATAAATATGAAACGATAAGGAAAACTAACCGTGCCACCCGAGCTGAAGATCACTCAACTGCGTTATTTCGTGCTCGTCGCCCAGCTCAAAAGCTTCCACGGCGCGGCGCGGCAGGCGTATCGCACGCAACCGGCGTTGTCGTTGGCCGTGCGCGAGCTCGAACAGAAGCTCGGCCAGCCACTGTTCGAGAAGGGCGGTAAAACCGAGCTGACGCCATTCGGCGCGCACTGTCTGCCGCTGTTCCAGGATTTGCTCGCCCATCACGATCGCATCGCCCGGGAAGTGAGCCTGCTGGCGCGGCACGAAATAGGCCAGGTGAGCATTGCCACGGTGCCGTCGGTCGCCAGCCGCCTGTTGCCGCACCTGCTCGCGAGGTTTGTGAGCGAGCACCCGAAAATGCAGATCAGCATCCAGGACGGCACCGCCGACAGCGTGCAGCAGTTGTTGGTCCAGGGGCAGGTGGACTTTGCCATCAGCAGCGTGTGGGTGGCGGATGACAACATCGAGTTCGTGCCGATCCTGAGCGACCGGGTGGGGGTGGTCTGTCGGCATGATCATCCGTTGGTGGCCAACGGCGCGGCGCTGCATTGGTCCAGCCTGCAAGCGTACCCGTTGGTGCGCAATGGCACCTCGCGCCTGCTGGCGGGAACCGAGGCGGAAAGCTTGCTCGACAACAGCCTGCTGTTCGTCTCCAACATGATTTCGCTGATCGCGATGCTCGAAGAAGGCATCGGCATCACCACGCTGCCGTCCCTGGCGTTTCCCAAGGGCAATGAACAGCTGGTGTTTCTGCCATTGGCCGAGCCCCGGGTGGAGCGCCAGATTGGCATCCTGTGTCGCAAGGGCCATAGCCTGTCGCCGGCAGCGGCCGAGTTGAGGGGGTTCCTGCGGGCGCAGATGCAGATGCCCGGGCAGGTCAGTGATGGGTCGGTGGTTCCGTCGGCCGCAGTTTGAAACGACAGACATTACCGCCGCGCACCATGCATTCGGTGTGCTCGACTTCAGCGCCGCCCAGCGCCCCGATCAACGCCAGGTCCAGTTCACAAACGACCGGGTGCGCGGCGGCGAGACGGTGGAACACGCAGTTGTGGGCGACGATTTCCTGATCGCCGGATGAGCGGAAAAACACCTCGGCTTCATAGCCCGCCTGATTCATGTGCTGCACGATCTTCGTTTCATCGACCACCTGCTGTTCGCGGTCCAGGGCCAGTTTGCGGCCCAGGTTGCGCATCAGCGTCGCCAGCGCCTCGGGGCCGATGATGTCGGCCACTTCATCGATCAGCGCGCTGGCGAGCAGTTGATACTGGCGCGGGAACTGTTCCCTGGCGTGGTCGGTGAGTTGATACAGCTGCTCAGGACGACGCCCCGTCGGCCGGGTTTCGCCGCGCAACACCAGGCCATCCCGCTCCAGCGCCGCCAGGTGTTGGCGAATCGCCGTACGCGTGACGGCCAGGTGCTCGGCCAACTCATCGATGCTCATGCCGCCGGCTTGATGCAGCAGCGCGTTGAGCAGGTCCTGCTGGGTTCGACCCAGTCCTTGCAGCATGGTGTACCCTCGCGCCGTGTCAGAACTTGTCGGGGAATTGCTTGACCAGCGCCGCGGTCAGTGCGTCCGCCAGCGCCAATATATGCGTGCGCATCATCGACCAGGTACGTGCTTCGCCGGCGTAATCGTGTGCGGCGAATTCATCGATCTGGGCGACGTGATGGCCGCCATGGGCCGACAGCAGATTGACCAGCGTCGCTTCCGGCAGATTCGGGTTGGCCCTGGCCAGGAACGCCGCTATCGCCTTGGCATTGCTGGTCAACTCGGCAACGGCGGCTTGTTTGCCTTTGCTGTCCTTGGCCACCGTGGCATCGCTGTAGTGTTTCACCGCGCCCCAGTGACCGGCAAGCAACTTGAGCAGTTGGTCGGCGGCCGGTTGGCCATAGAGCGGCGCGATGCTGTTGGCGATTTTAGTCGCGTTGTCGACCACCTGGTCAGTCGCCACTTTTGCCTGCTGGCGGTCGGCGGCCTGGTTGGCGAGCGCGTAGTTCCTGATCCAGAAGATGTGTTCGACCCAAAGATCCCGTAGCGCCAGGCGCGTTGTCAGCGCGGCGCTATCGGCGGTTGGAGCAGGCGCGGGAGCGGGCGCGGTCTGGCTCCAGGCCGGTGGCACGCAGAAAGCCAGGAGGATCAATGCAAGTGTCTTGATATTCATGACGGCAGCCTCTGAATGGGATGGATCGACAATATCAATTAAAGCATATAAATATGTTTTTATTGGGTGTGGCTGAAATCCCCGATCAATGGTGGCGCAAGAGGCTGGGCATTTCGGGTGAATCGGCGTGCCGGTGTCTTGGTTCGCCTGTAGGAGCCAGCGGTGCGGCGATCCGACTTGACGGCGAAGAACGATGACTCGCTAATACAGATACACCGCAGCGTCTGGTTCGCCTGTAGGAGCGAGGCTTGCCCGCGAAGAACGATAAAGCGGTAATACAGTTAAACCGCGGCATCCGGTTCGCCGGCAAGCCTGGCTCCTACAAGGTAGTTACAAACCATCCCTCAGTGCCTTGACGTAGTCGGGGCTATTACCTATCGAGTTGTGCCCGGTGCCTGCAATCACCTGCAGCGTCGCCACGCCCGGGCGGAAATGGCTGTAGAGGCGCCGGGTGCTTGCGCCTGGAATCACCTCGTCGTGCTCAGCGGCGATCAGGCGCGTCGGCACAGTGATGTGCTCGGCGTAGCGCCAGGATTCGAATTTATCCTTGAGCAGCCACCGCACCGGCAGCCAGCGGAACTGGCGCTCAGCCAATTCCTCCAGGCTGTTGTACGGCGTGATCAGCAGCAGTTTCGCCACCGGCCGATAACTGGCCAGGCGCACCGCGACCCCCGAGCCCAGGCTGCGTCCGACCACCGCCACCTGCGGGTGGTCGGCGTAGACCTTGTCGAACAAGCTCATGGCATCGCGAGCAATCGCTTCTTCGGACGGTGAACCGCTGCTGCCACCGTATCCACGGTAATGCAGCAGGTACAGGGCATGCTCGGGAAAGGCCCGGTCTAACTCCGGCAGGCTGCGCGAGACGTCTTCGGCATTGCCACCGAAATAAATCAGCGCCTTGGGCCCGGCATGCGATCGCACCGACACCAGCACCTGCGCCTCGTCCACGGGCAACGTCAGCAGTGTCTCGGGCGAGTCGACGGCGCGGGGCTGCGGGTAGTAGATCAGTGCGCGCTGAAACGCGAACAGGGCCGCGCAGAGCGCCAGGTACAGCACAGCGGCGATGACGACGAGTAACACCAGGGTACGAGACATTCGGCTAACGTTAGTGGGCAACATTGACGGCTCCGGGGTGCTGTCAGAGTGTAGCTGGCGGTAAAGGAGGGCACCGATGCCCATGGCGCTCAAGTGGCTCAACGTGTTGCCTGCAGAAAGAGCGGCCCTGGCCTTGGGTTTTGCGTTCCATTTCTGCGTGCTTGCCAGTTATTACCTGGTACGACCGTTGCGCGATGCCTTGGGTCTTGAGGGCGGTGTCGAGAAGTTGCAGTGGCTGTTCACCGCCACCTTCGTGGTGATGCTGCTGATGGTGCCGGTGTTTGGCACGCTGGCGTCGCGGTTGCCGGCCACGCGCTTCGTACCCTTGATTTACCGGGTGATTGCCGTGTCGATGCTGGTGTTTGGCCTGTTGATCGGCAACCACGTCGCGCCGGTGACGGTCGGGCGGGTGTTCTTTGTCTGGATCAGCCTCTACAACCTGTTCATCGTCTCGATTTTCTGGAGTGTGCTAGTCGACCGTTTCTCCAACGAGCAGGGGCGACGGCTGTTCGGCTGCATCGCGGCCGGCGGCACCCTGGGCACCTTTATCGGGCCCTTGCTGGCGGCGACCATGGCCACTCGTTTGGGCCCGCTGGCGTTGACCGTCGGCGCGGCGCTGCTGCTGGAACTGGCGGTGCATTGCTATCGGGGGCTGCTGGCGAGGACGCAATCGCAGCAGGCCAACCGGATATTGGACGAACGGCGCCTGGGGGGCAGCATGCTCGCCGGGATCACGCTGATCCTGCACTCGCCTTATCTCTTGGGGTTGGTGGCCTTCATGCTTCTGCACACCAGCGCCGCGACTTTGTTGTATTTCGAGCAGGGACGGATCGTCGCTGGCAGCTACGCTGATGTAGGCAGCAGGACGCAATTTTTCGCCGTGGTCGATTTGCTGGTGTCGGCGCTGACCCTGGTCTGTCAATTGTTGCTGACGGCGCCGTTGATTCGCCTGGTGGGCATTGGTGGCGCGTTGCTGGCGCTGCCCCTGGCGACAGTCGTGGCGTTTTGCGCCATGGCACTGGCACCGGTGCCAGCCAGCGTGGCACTGGCCCAGGGACTGCGCCGCGCGGTGGAGTTCGGCGTGGTCCGGCCGGCGCGTGAGGTGCTGTGGACGGTGGTCAGCCGTGAAGAGAAATACAAGGCCAAGAATGTGATCGAAACCCTGGTCTATCGTGGCGGCGACGCTGCCAGTGGTTGGCTGTCGGCCGGTTTGACGGCCCTGGGCGCAGGCTTCGGCCTGGTCGCGCTGGCGGTCGTGCCGGTGGCGGGAGTGTGGGGCGGGTTGTGCCTGTGGCTGGCCAGGCGCCAGGCGCGATTGGCCGAAGCTGGACCACAGGAGCCGGGCCACCGGTGAGGGAATCGTCATGAGCCATGCGCAAGGTTTGACCCGCAGGCAAATACTCACGCTGGCTGCCGCCGCTTCGGCGGTCTTCACGCTCGGCCCGAGCGGTGCGCAAACCTCGCCAGCGGCGGGAACAGGAGGCAAGACCATGATGACCCGCGTCATTCCTTCCAGCAAAGAGCCATTGCCCGCTGTCGGCCTTGGCACCTATCGCGGCTTCGATGTGGCGCCTTCGGATCCAGCGTACCGCAGCTTGCCAGCCGTGCTTGACGCGTTGTTTGAAAAGGGCGGCAAGGTCATCGACAGCTCGCCCATGTACGGTCGCGCCGAGCAGACCACCGGCGAGTTGCTCTCGATTCACGAGCCACGGTCGCCGGCGTTCCTGGCGACCAAGGTGTGGACCCGTGGCCGCGAGGAAGGCATTGCGCAGATGGAGCAATCGTTCAAGCTGCTGCAGACCGACCGCATCGACCTGATGCAGATCCACAACCTGCTGGACTGGCAAACCCACCTGCCGACCCTGCGCCAGTGGAAGGAAGAAGGACGCATTCGCTACATCGGCATCACCCATTACACCGCGTCGGCCTATGACGAAGTGGAGGCCGTGCTCAAGACTGAGCCGCTGGACTTCCTGCAGATCAACTATGCGCTGGATGATCGCGGCGTCGAAAAACGCCTCCTGCCACTGTGTCGCGACCGGGGTGTCGCGGTGATCTGCAACCGGCCGTTCGGCGGCGGTGGATTGATCGCGCGGTTGCAGGGCAAACCGTTGCCCGGTTGGGCCGCGCAAGTCGGGATCAAGAGTTGGCCGCCCCTGGCACTCAAGTTCCTGTTGTCGCATTCGGCGGTGACCTGCGTCATCCCCGGCACTGGCAACCCGCGCTACATGACGGAAAACGCCAGCGCCGGTTTCGGCCCGATGCTTACCGATGCGCAGCGTCATCAGTTGATCGCTTTGCTGGATTGACGCCAGGGAAGGTTTTGAAAAGCGTGTTCCTGACTACACTGATTGAGGTCCGAAAAACCTGAGCATGCAAGACATCCCCGACCATTACACCAAGGAGATCGAACATGACTATCCGCATTGGCGATGAGGCACCGGATTTCACCGCCGACAGTACCGAGGGGCCGATCCACTTCCACGAATGGATCGGCGACAAATGGGCCATCCTGTTCTCGCACCCCAAGGACTTCACGCCGGTCTGCACCACCGAGCTTGGCTATATGGCCCGGCTGAAGCCCGAGTTCGACAAACGCAACACCAAGATCGTCGGCTTGAGCATCGACCCGGTCAGCGACCACCGCGCCTGGGTCGGCGACATCGAGGAAACCCAGGGCCATGCGGTGAACTATCCGATGATCGGTGACGACAACCTGGTGGTGGCCAAGCTCTACGACATGATTCACCCCAATGCCAGCGGCGGCCAGCGCACCGCCGTGGACAACGCCACGGTGCGTTCGGTGTTCATCATCGGCCCGGACAAGAAGGTCAAGGCGATGCTGATCTACCCGATGAGCGCCGGGCGTAATTTCGACGAAGTGCTGCGCCTGCTCGACTCACTGCAACTGAACGCCAAGCACACCGTCGCCACGCCTGTGAACTGGCGTCCGGGCGAAGACGTGATCATTCCGACGTCGGTTTCCGATGAGGATGCGAGGAAGAAGTATCCGGATGGCTTCAAGACCCTGAAACCGTATTTGCGCGTGGTGCCGCAACCCAAGTAGGCCCTGGTGGGTGACCTGTACACCGCTCCTGCGGGGACGGTGTGCAGGGGAATGCTGTTCGATTTGATCGTTCCCACGCTCTGCGTGGGAATGCCGCCAGGGACGCTCTGCGTTCCATTGACGACGCGTTAATTGAGCCGTGCGCAGCAGTGATGCGGGGCGTCACAGGAAGCCCTGTGTGAAATTGGTTGTCGGAGTACATATCCATTGCTGCGGTAACGGCCACCTATGGTTTCGCTTTTACAGCGACTCCCTTTTTCAAACGCCAAAAAGGAAGCAAAAGGCTTTTGCCCCACCACTCGGTGCCTCGCTTAGGCTCGGCATGCCCTCACTCCGGCATTGCTCCGTGGGTCGCCGCGATGGGCCGTCCCTGGCCCAGCGCGGCTAAACCGGCGTCCTGCCGGTTTCCCCACTGCGCAATGCCTGCGTTCGGCCAGCGTGGTTAACGGGGCACCCAAATCCAAAGCAAAGCGAGGCGGCCTGACAGCCGACCTGACTTTTCCAGATATCCCCAATCCACTGTGGGAGATTCTATGGTTGAGGGGAAGCCCTCAACTGGTTTTCGGTTGGTATTCACTCTGCCCCTTCAGCAGGGCGAATACGATACGAGCGAGCTTGCGAGCCAGCATCACCAGGGCTTGAGTGGTGCTGAAACCCCGATTTCTTTGTTCTTGGTAAAACCCTTTCCAGGCTTCGGTTCGACTCGCCGACATAGCCGCATTGTGCAGAAGGCGGCGGGCTTCTGGATCGCCTCGCTTGGTCAAACTCCGGCGACCATCTTTTTGCCCTGATTTTGACACCCGCAAGTCCATTCCAAGAAAGGCGATAAAGGCATCTGCGTTTCGGAAGTCTCCGCGCTGGAACGCCGTGAGCAAGCGCGCGCCAGTCAAAAATCCAACCCCTTCAACTTTCAAGCAACGCTTCAACTGCCCCAGCAAACCGGCTTCTTTCAGCTGATCGTTGATCGTCTTTTCGATCAGCGTCTCAAGCTGCTGCATGGACTTTATTTGCTCGGAAAAAGCAGCCTTCAGCAAGGGCTCATTCGACCAGCTTTGCACTAGGCCGACCCTGGCCTGGACCAAGGCCGCCCGGCGGCGAAAAAGACTCAGGAGTTGGCGATACAGCGGTGTCGGCGGCGTCCATGGGTGAAGTTCTTCATGCTCGTTCTTCAGATAGCGAGCAAGCAGTTTGGCATCCAGTGCATCGGTTTTGGCACGGACCTTCACACCTTCTCGGTAATGTTTGAGCTCATAGCCGCCCACCATGTAAATCACGCAGCCGGCCTCAAAGGCCAGGTCAGCGAACTCCAGGTGGTAGATGTTGGTGGCTTCAATAGCAATAGCCACACTCCCCGGCAAGTCCTTTAACCACTTGTTGATGCTGGTTTTGTTGTTGGGAATCTCTTCAAGCAGGTCCAGTTCGGCGTGATAAATCACCAATTCTTTCTTGGCGACATCCACGCCCACGATCGGCTTTGAAACAGAAACCGGCATTGCCATAGGTTTTCCTCCGGGATAAGGTTTTAAGCACTTGAAGGGCTCACCCAGAGGCGCAGGCTTGTTCCTATCGTCGGTCTAGGCCAGATGCATTCTTTATCGGCGCTTGGGTGAAAGGAGGAGGGGCGAACTCTCCCACAGTCTGTACTGCGTCAACAGTCAGAATCGAGCCTTGTCCCTCCTCCTCCCTTCAAGTCCTACCATACAAGCGAGCCTGCTCGCGAAAAATGTCCAGACAACGCGTTCATCCAGAAAGGGCGCGTTATCGTTGACGACCATCGCGAGCAGGCTCGCTCCCACAGGGGGAATGCGAACAGACCTGCGATCAGGTCGGCTGTAAGGCCGCCTCGCTTTGGCTGTTGATTTGGCTTTTGATTTTCTTGCCCCATCACGGCGGGCTCTGTAGGAGCGAGCATGCTCGCGAAAAACCTGAGAGCACCACGGGGTGTCAGGCTTCCCGCGTCATCGTTGACCTCCATCGTCGGAACGCCGCCCGGAGCATGCTCGCTCCTACGGGCTTCTCCAAGTGACTCGCCGTAATGGCGAAACCCTAAGTGGCCGTTACCGCAGCAACGGATATACCTCCAATCCAAACATTCAATCAAACCAGATATTTACGAAACCATCCCAGCGTCCGCTCCCAGGCCAGCTTCGCCGCCGCCTCGTCATAACGCGGCGTGGAGTCGTTGTGAAAGCCATGGTTGGCGCCGGGATAGATATAGGCTTCATAGGTCTTGCCGCCGGCCTTCAGCGCCTGCTCATAGGCGGGCCAGCCTTCGTTGATGCGCGTATCCAGTTCACCATAGTGCAGCATCACCGGCGCCTTGATCCGGGGCACATCCTTGGCGTCCGGTTGTCGGCCGTAGAACGACACGGCGGCGCCCAGTTCCGGGTAAGCCACGGCTGCCGCATTGGTGACGCCACCGCCATAACAGAACCCGGTGATGCCGACTTTTCCACTGGCGTCGGGATGCTTCATCATCCACTCGACGGCGGCGAAGAAGTCATTCATGAGCTTTTGCGGGTCGACCTTTTCCTGAAGTGCACGGCCCTTGTCGTCGTTGCCGGGGTAACCGCCGACCGAACTCAGGCCATCCGGGGCGAGGGCGATGAAACCGGCCTTGGCCAAGCGCCGCGCGACGTCCTCGATGTAAGGGTTGAGCCCGCGGTTTTCATGGACGACCACCACCGCCGCGACCTTGCCGGCGGCTTTTGCCGGACGCACCAGATAGGCGCGCACCTGCCCGTTGCCCTTGGGAGAGGGGTAGGTGACGTACTCGGCGATGATGTCCGGGTCGGTGAATTCGACCTGTTCGGCAAGGGCGTAATCCGGGCTCAGGGACGCCAGCAGCGCACCAGCGGTCAAGCCACCCAGGGTGAACAGCGCGGCGCGGTCGAGAAATTCGCGCCGGTTGATCAGGCCATGGGCGTAGTAGTCGTAGAGTTCCAGCAGTTGCGGGGAAAAGTCTTTTGCAGTGAGACGGGGCATCGGTGCGCTTCCTCTTCGGCGGATTGATGGTTCTTGCAGCGACATGCCCTGTGGTCAACCGAGGCACTGCGCCCCGGCTTTCGCCACTTGTGCATCCTGTTCGGCCTTGACCCCGGACACCCCGACCGCGCCGATCACCTGGCCGTCGACCGTGATCGGTACCCCGCCTTCGAGCGAGGTCAGCAGCGGTGCCGACAGAAAGGCCGTGCGCCCGCCATTGACCATCTCTTCATAGCCTTTGGATTCACGCCGCCCCAGGGCCGAAGTGCGGGCTTTTTCGAGTGCGATGTAGGCGCTGATGGGCGAGGCGCCATCGAGGCGTTCGAGGGCCAGGGGATGCCCTCCGTCATCGACCACGACAATGGTCACCGGCCATTGGTTGGCCTGGGCTTCGGTGCGCGCGGCAGCGAGGATCCGGCTGATTTCGACCTGGCTCAGGACGGCTTTGCGGTTCATGGGCGTTCTCCAGTGGGCGTTATTGGGACAAGGCGTCTTCGACCAGTTCGATCCAGTGCCGAACGGGGGTGCGACCCGCGCCGTCGAGGTGCGACTGGCAACCGATATTGGCGGTGACGATGACTTCGGGGTAGCCGCTTTCCAGGGCATTCAACTTGTTGTCGCGCAGCTGTCGGGCCAGTTCCGGTTGGGTCAGCGAATAGGTGCCCGCCGAACCGCAGCACAAATGGCTGTCTGGAACAGTGGTGAGGTTGAACCCCAGGCGGATCAGCAGCTTCTCCACCGCGCCGCCGAGTTTTTGCGCGTGCTGCAAGGTGCAGGGGCAATGGAACGCCACGCGGTGGGCGTTGTGGATGCCCAGTTGTTCCAACGGTTCGTCGCGCAATACTTCCACCAGGTCCCGGGCCAGCGCGCTGACCTTTTTCGCCTTGTCGGCATAGGCTGGATCGCGTTCGAGCAGGTGCCCGTAATCCTTGATAAAGGCACCGCAACCGCTGGCGGTTTGCACGATGGCCTCGGCGCCTTGTTCAATACCCGGCCACCAGGCGTCGATGTTGTGCCGGGCCCGATCGAGGCCAGCCGCCTGGGCGTCCAGGTGATAATCCACGGCACCGCAACACCCGGCCTCGCGGGCCGGCATGACGCTGATGCCCAGCCGGTCCAGTACCCTGGCGGCAGCCACGTTGGTATTGGGCGACAGTGCGGGCTGCACGCAACCTTCGAGCATCAATACCTGCCGGGCATGGCGGGTGGCGGGACGCTGCTTGGGCACCGGGAGGTTGCGCGGCAGTTTGCCCTGCAGCGTACCGGGCAGCAGCGCGCGCAGTGTCTGGCCACTGTTGACCAGGTGTTTGAACAGGTCCGGATGCGGCACCAGCTTGCGCAGTCCCTCGCGCAACAGGCGCTGGCCAATCGGACGCGGCACCGCTGCATCGACCACGGCGCGACCAATGTCCAGCAAATTATGGTAATCGACCCCCGAAGGGCAGGTGGTCTCGCAGTTGCGGCACGACAGACAGCGATCCAGGTGCAGTTGGGTCTTTGCCGTGACTTCGTTGCCTTCCAGCACCTGCTTGATCAGGTAGATGCGCCCGCGCGGGCCATCGAGCTCATCGCCGAGTAACTGATAGGTCGGGCAGGTAGCGTTGCAAAAACCGCAGTGCACGCAGGTGCGCAGGATGCTGTCGGCTTCTTCGGCGCGGGGCAATCGGCGGGCGCGTTCGCTCAAGGTGGTCTGCATGATTCATAACTCCGCGTACAGGCGTCCGGGGTTGAAGATGCGCTGGGGGTCGAGTTGCTGCTTGAGGCTCTGGTGGTAACGCAGCAGCGCGTCGGGCAGTGGCTGGAAGGGCGTGTCCGTGAGCCCGTGGCTATAGCAGGTGACGTGCCCGCCAGCCTCGGCGACGACCTGGCGAATGAACGTTGCCCGGGCATCGGACTTGAGCCAGCGCTGGGCGCCGCCCCAATCGATCAGTTGCCGACCGGGCAGGGACAGGCGCGGTGTGTTGTTGGGCACGGACAGGCGCCACAGTGGCTGGTCTTCATCGAAGAACGCCAGGCGCTGTTCGTTGAGATCGGCCCAATACGAAGCGTCGAGCACCTCGCCACCCAGGCGATCGCGGGCCGCCGCCACCGAGCCTTCGCCGCCCTCGAGCCGCAAGTGCAGGCACTCGCCGTCATGACAGGCGGCGCTGATCGGCAGCGGTTGCTGGCCCCATTCCGCCAGGCGCAGCAAAGCTTGCTCGACGTTCATTTGCAGGCTGATGCTCAGGGCCTGCCGGGGCTTGGGCAGGACCTTGAGCGAGACCTCGGTGATCAGGCCCAAGGTGCCGTAACTGCCGGCCATCAGGCGCGACAGGTCGTAACCGGCGACGTTTTTCATGACCTCGCCACCGAAACGCAAATGCTTGCCCAGCCCGGTAATCACCCGCGTACCCAGCACGAAATCCCTCACCGACCCCGACCACGGCCGACGCGGCCCGGACAGCCCGCAAGCGATCATGCCGCCGACGGTGGCGTCATCGCCGAAGGCCGGCGGTTCGCAGGGCAACATCTGCTGCGCGGCGTCCAGCACGCTTGCCAGTTCCGTCAGCGGTGTGCCACAGCGCGCTGTGATCACCAGTTCTGTCGGGTCATAGCGGACAATGCCCCGGTGCGATCGTGTATCGAGTATTTCCCCCGCCGTCACGCGGCCCAGGAACGCCTTGCTGTTGGCGCCCTGAATCCGTAACGGCGTGGCGTTGGCCAACGCCTGGTTGACCTGCTCCAGCAGCGCTGTGCTGTCATCGAGATCAGCAGGTGGGTGCATCAGAAACGCTCCAGGTCGGGGAAGGGCAGTTTTCCTGCGTGCACATGCATGGCACCAAACTCGGCGCAGCGGTGCAGGGTCGGTATGTTCTTGCCGGGATTGAGCAGTCCGCCGGGGTCGAAGGCCGCCTTGACCGCATGGAACAGGGTCAGCTCATCGCTGTTGAACTGCGCGCACATCTGATTGATCTTTTCCCGGCCTACGCCGTGTTCCCCGGTAATGCTGCCGCCGACTTTCACGCACAGCTCGAGGATCTTGCCGCCCAGGGCCTCGGCGCGATCCAGTTCGCCCGGTGTATTGGCATCGAACAGGATCAGCGGGTGCATGTTGCCGTCGCCGGCATGGAACACGTTGGCTACTCGCAGGCCGTATTCGGCCGAGAGTTCGGCGATGGCCTTGAGCACGCCCGGCAGCTCACGACGCGGGATGGTGCCGTCCATGCAGTAGTAATCCGGCGACAGGCGGCCCACCGCCGGAAAGGCGTTCTTGCGTCCGGCCCAGAAGCGCACGCGTTCGGCCTCATCCCGGGCCTGGCGCACTTCGGTGGCGCCGGCCTGCTCGAGCACCTGGCGCACACGGTCGCAATCGTCACGCACGTCGGCTTCGACGCCGTCGAGTTCGCACAGCAGGATGGCTTCGGCCTCCACCGGGTAACCGGCGTGGATAAAGTCTTCGGCAGCGCGGATGGCCAGGTTGTCCATCATCTCCAGGCCGCCCGGGATGATGCCGGCGGCAATGATGTCGCCGACGGCGTGGCCGGCTTTCTCCACGGAGTCGAACGCGGCCAGCAGCACCTTCGCGGACTGCGGCGTGGGCAGCAACTTGACCGTGACTTCGGTGATCACCCCAAGCATGCCTTCGGAGCCGGTGAACAAGGCCAGCAGGTCAAGGCCGGGGGAATCCAGGGCGTCGGAGCCCAGGGTCAGGTGTTCGCCGTCGACGGTGAGGATGTCGACCTTAAGCAGGTTATGCACGGTCAGGCCGTACTTGAGGCAATGCACGCCGCCGGCGTTTTCGGCGACGTTGCCGCCAATCGAGCAGGCGATCTGCGAGGACGGGTCGGGCGCGTAGTACAGGCCGAACGGCGCGGCGGCCTGGGAGATCGCCAGGTTGCGCACTCCCGGCTGCACCCTCGCGGTACGGGCGGCGGGGTCGATCTGCAGAATCTGGTTGAAGCGGGCCATCACCAGCAGCACGCCTTTTTCCAGGGGCAAGGCGCCGCCAGACAGGCCGGTACCGGCACCCCGGGCGACGACCGGTACCCGGCGTGCGTGACACAGGCGCAATACGCCCTGGACCTGGGTGATGTCCCGCGGCAGCACCACCAGCATCGGCGTGGTGCGGTAGGCGCTCAGCCCGTCGCATTCGTACGGCTTGAGTTCTTCCTGCTGGTGCAGGATTTCCAGGTCGGGCAACTGCGTGCGCAAGGCCTGCAACAGCGCGGCCTTGTCGACCTCTGGCAGAGCGCCATCAACGCGTTCATCGTAGAGAATATTCATAGTCGTTTTACGATACTCCGTTCATGAAAGCCCGGGCGATTGCCGTAATGCTGGGTCACTGTAGGAGCGAGCATGCTCGCGATGGTCGTCAACGATAACGCGTGTTTACTGACTAAACGCAGCGTACTTGAGTCCATCGCGAGCATGCTCGCTCCTACAGTGAACAGCATTTGGGTGATTGCCCGGGTTGTCCGATCAATGGCCGCCCACCACCATATTGCTGAACGGTGCGACATAGGCCTGCAACGTCACCAGGCCGCCGACCAGGATCGCCAGGACGATCGAGTGGAAAAACACATAGCGCAGGATTTCCCCTTCATGGCCATACCAGCGGGTGGCGGTGGAGGCAACGACGATCGACTGGGCGTCGACCATCTTGCCCATGACCCCGCCGGAACTGTTGGCGGCGGCCATCAACACCGGGCTGAGCCCCAGTTGCTCGGCGGTGACTTTTTGCAAGCCGCCGAACAGCACGTTGGACGCGGTGTCCGAGCCGGTCAGCGCCACGCCGAGCCAGCCGAGCAGGGTGCCGAACATCGGATAGAAAATCCCTGTCGCGGCAAAGGCCAGGCCCATGGTCGCGTCCAGCCCCGAGTAGCGGGTGAGGAAGCCCAGGGCGAGCATCGCGGTAATGGTGACCAGTGAGTAGCGCACCACCCACAGCGTGCGTAGGTACTGGTGAACCAGCTGCGGGATGGAGTAGCCCATCAACAGCCCGCCGAGAATCGCCGACAGCAGAATGCCGGTGCCAGTGCTGGTGAACCACGTGAACTTGTAGATCGCTTCTTCGGTTTTCGGTGCAGGCACTACGGGCGGAATCTTTTCGATCTGCTGGTGAATCGTAGTGAAAGTCAGGACCGGGGCGAAAATCGGATTTGCCTCGCGCAACGGTTTACCCTGGGGATCCAGTTTGGCCGCGCTGGTGGCCGGATCGATCGCCGGGCGGGTGTCGAACATGTTCTTGAAGCCTTGGGTACCCCAGGCGAAAACGAAGACCGTGAGGATGATCCACGGCATCCAGGCGCGCATTACCGCGGGCTTGGCATCGCTGGCAAAGGCTGCGCTGGCGATCGGCTTTTCGTCATGCTCCTCGGCGATGGCCGAGTTATCGACGCGCCCGGACAGGGCGGCGGAGGTATGCACGGTGGCCGGTTTCCACACTTTGAGGAAACCCGTCAGGCAGGCCATGGAAATCAGCGCGGCGATCACGTCCACCAGCATCGGCCCGTGATAGTTGGACACGATGAACTGCGGGACGGCAAAACTGACCCCGGTCACCAGGATCGCCGGCCAGATTTCCAGCATCTTGCGCCAGCCGGCGAAGGCCCAGATCAGCCAGAAAGGCACGATTACCGAGAAGAACGGCAGTTGCCGTCCGACCATCATCGACAGCTCCATTTCATCGAGCCCGGTGACTTTGGCCAGGGTGATGATCGGCGTGCCCAGGGCCCCGAAGGCCACGGGCGCGGTATTGGCGATCAGCGCCAGGCCCGAAGCGGCCAGTGGTGAAAAGCCCAGGCCGATGAGGATCGCCCCGGTCACCGCCACCGGCGTACCGAACCCCGCTGCGCCTTCGAAGAAGGCGCCGAAACAGAAGGCGATCAGCAGCAATTGCAGGCGGCGATCGTCGGTGATCCGCGCCAGGGAGTCCTGCAGCACTTTGAACGAGCCGTTCTCGGTGGTCAGCCGGTGCAGGAAAATGATGTTCAACACAATCCAGCCGATGGGCAACAAACCGTTGGCGGCGCCGTACAACGCGGCCGACCCCGCCATGCCGGCGGGCATGCCGAAGGCGAAAATCGCGATCACCAGGGCCGAGGCCAGGGCGAGCAATGCCGCCAGGTGCGCCTTGACATGGAAGAAGGCCAGGGCTGCGAGCATCACCACCACCGGCACGGCTGCCATGAGGGTCGAAAGCACCGGGTTGTTGAACGGATCGTAGATTTGCTGCCAGACCATGTTCCACCTCTGCTTTTTTGTTGTTGGGAGTGCAGCCCCTTGGGGGGGAGGTGGCCTCTAGTATAGGTGCCATTGCGCCGCTGTCAGGGCGCGGTGGCCGTCGCCTCGATCAGCGCTTGGCAGGCGGCTGAGCTAGCATTGCCGATAGGTCGAAACCAACCGTGGGAGGGGAGCAGCAATGACTGAGCGCCATATCGAGCACAAGGAGACGCTTTCGAACGGATGCAGCATCAAGGTCAAGGCCGAGATACTGAAGGACGGCTCATTGGGAATGTTCATCGGTGTTTACCGGCCGGACGGCTCGGTCATTGACGAAAACCACGATCCAAAACCCCATATGCTGGACATGGAAGCAGCGATGGACTGGGGAATTGACATTGCCAAGGGTATCGGCAACAGCCAGAGAACCTTGTAACGCATGGCTGGGGATTGGCGATGCGATATTCGCGAGCAGGCTCGCTTGTATGGTAGGACTTGAAGGGAGGAGGAGGGACAAGGCTCGATTCTGACTGTTGACGCAGTACAGACTGTGGGAGAGTTCGCCCCTCCTCCTTTCACCCAAGCGCCGATAAAGAATGCATCTGGCCTAGACCGACGATAGGAACAAGCCTGCGCCTCTGGGTGAGCCCTTCAAGTGCTTAAAACCTTATCCCGGAGGAAAACCTATGGCAATGCCGGTTTCTGTTTCAAAGCCGATCGTGGGCGTGGATGTCGCCAAGAAAGAATTGGTGATTTATCACGCCGAACTGGACCTGCTTGAAGAGATTCCCAACAACAAAACCAGCATCAACAAGTGGTTAAAGGACTTGCCGGGGAGTGTGGCTATTGCTGTTGAAGCCACCAACATCTACCACCTGGAGTTCGCTGACCTGGCCTTTGAGGCCGGCTGCGTGATTTACATGGTGGGCGGCTATGAGCTCAAACATTACCGAGAAGGTGTGAAGGTCCGTGCCAAAACCGATGCACTGGATGCCAAACTGCTTGCTCGCTATCTGAAGAACGAGCATGAAGAACTTCACCCATGGACGCCGCCGACACCGCTGTATCGCCAACTCCTGAGTCTTTTTCGCCGCCGGGCGGCCTTGGTCCAGGCCAGGGTCGGCCTAGTGCAAAGCTGGTCGAATGAGCCCTTGCTGAAGGCTGCTTTTTCCGAGCAAATAAAGTCCATGCAGCAGCTTGAGACGCTGATCGAAAAGACGATCAACGATCAGCTGAAAGAAGCCGGTTTGCTGGGGCAGTTGAAGCGTTGCTTGAAAGTTGAAGGGGTTGGATTTTTGACTGGCGCGCGCTTGCTCACGGCGTTCCAGCGCGGAGACTTCCGAAACGCAGATGCCTTTATCGCCTTTCTTGGAATGGACTTGCGGGTGTCAAAATCAGGGCAAAAAGATGGTCGCCGGAGTTTGACCAAGCGAGGCGATCCAGAAGCCCGCCGCCTTCTGCACAATGCGGCTATGTCGGCGAGTCGAACCGAAGCCTGGAAAGGGTTTTACCAAGAACAAAGAAATCGGGGTTTCAGCACCACTCAAGCCCTGGTGATGCTGGCTCGCAAGCTCGCTCGTATCGTATTCGCCCTGCTGAAGGGGCAGAGTGAATACCAACCGAAAACCAGTTGAGGGCTTCCCCTCAACCATAGAATCTCCCACAGGGGAAATTCGATCAACTGTGGGAGCGAGCCTGCTCGCGAAGCGTTTGATTTTTAATGCTTGAACATCACATGCCGCACAACGGTGTAATCCTCCAGCCCATACATCGACATGTCCTTGCCATACCCCGACAACTTCTGCCCGCCATGGGGCATTTCGCTGACCAGCATGAAGTGCGTGTTGACCCAAGTGCAGCCGTACTGCAAGCGCGCCGACAGGCGATGCGCGCGGCCGACATCGGCGGTCCACACCGAGGACGCCAGGCCGTAGTCGGAATCGTTGGCCCAGCCCAGCACCTGTGCCTCGTCACTGAATTTGGTCACCGACACCACCGGCCCGAACACTTCGCGACGGACAATCTCGTCGTCCTGCTGCGCATCGGCCAGCACCGTTGGTTCGAAGAAGAAACCGTTGCCTTCCACGGCCTTGCCGCCGGTGACCAGGCGGATGTGCGGCTGTGCCACGGCGCGCTCGACGAAGCCGGCGACGCGGTCGCGGTGTTGCGCGGTGATCAGCGGGCCGAGTTCGGTCGATGGATCGTCCTGCAAGCCGTACTTGATGCTGCTCACGGCGGCGCCGAGCTTCTCGACGAATTTCTCGTAGATGCCTGCCTGGGCATAGATGCGGCAGGCGGCGGTGCAGTCTTGACCGGCGTTGTAGAAACCGAAGGTGCGAATGCCGTCGACCGCGGCGTCGATGTCGGCGTCGTCGAAGATGATCACCGGGGCCTTGCCGCCCAGTTCCATGTGCATGCGCTTGACGCTGTCGGCGGTGCCGGAAATGATGTTCGCGCCAGTGGCGATCGAACCTGTCAGCGACACCATGCGCACTTTCGGATGGGTGACCAGCGGGCTGCCAACCGTAGGGCCGCGGCCGAACACCAGGTTGAGCACGCCAGCCGGGAAGATTTCCGCTGCCAGTTGCGCCAGGCGCAACGCGGTCAACGGCGTCTGTTCCGAGGGCTTGAGCACCACGGTATTGCCGGCGGCCAGGGCCGGGGCGATTTTCCAGGCGACCATCATCAGCGGGTAGTTCCACGGCGCGATGGAGGCGATCACCCCGACCGGGTCGCGGCGGATCATCGAGGTGTGGCCGGGCAGGTATTCGCCGCCGGCCGAGCCGCTCATGCAACGGCTGGCGCCGGCGAAGAAACGGAACACGTCGGCAATCGCCGGGATCTCGTCGTTGAGCGCGGCGCTGTAGGGCTTGCCGCAGTTGTCCGATTCGAGCTTGGCCAGCTCTTCGCCGTGGGCCTCGATGGCGTCGGCGAGTTTGAGCAGCAGCAGCGAACGTTCCTTGGGCGGGGTCTGCGACCAGCTATCGAACGCGGCATCGGCGGCGCGCACGGCGGCATCGACCTGGGCTTCGCTGGCCTCGTTGATTTCCACCAGCACGCGCCCTAGCGCCGGGTTGAACACCGGTTGGGCGGGGCCTTCGCCGGTGAGCAGTTGGCCGTTGATCAAGAGTTGGGTTTGCATGACATCGTCCTCGTCAGAACTGTTGTTATTTCCCCTGAAGAAACCGATTCAAACTGTGGGAGCGGGCGTGCTCGCGAAGAGGCCATCACATTCAATATTGATGCTGGCTGATGCACCGCTTTCGCGAGCAAGCCCGCTCCCACATTGATTCGGTTTCCACAGTGGGTATTGGGTTGTCAGATCGCTGGTTTGTTTACCGCAGCACCGGAAAGCTCACCACCCTTGGCCAGCGGCTTGGAAAACTTCCACGCATCCCCCGCCGGCGCCGTGCCCTTGTCGTAGGGCTTGCCCAGCAGCATGTAGACCAGGCCCGCACCCATCACCACCAGCGTGGTCAGGATCATCGAATAGTTGATGTACCAGGCTGCATCCGGCGAGCGCGGCCAGACCATGTTGACGATGGCGCACACGCCATAGACCAGTGCGCCGAGGTTCACCCAGAGGCCCCAGGCCCCGAGGGTGAACTGGCCGTTCGGGCGCCAGCCCTTGGCGCGGGCGATCAACGCGGCAACCACGATCAACTGGAAGGCGACGTAAATGCCGATCGCAGCGAAACCGACGATCGTGGCCACCGCATCGGCCATGAACATTCCCAGGCAGACGATCGCTGCCGGCACCAGGCCGCTGACCAGCAGCGCGAACGACGGCACATGGTTGGCCGACAGGCGCTTGAACAGCGAACTGCCGACGATCATCTCGTCCCGGGCATAGGCGAACAACAGGCGGCTGGCGGCGGCTTGCAAGCTCAGCACGCAGGAGATGAACGACACCATCACCACTGCCATCACCAGGCGCGAACCGATCGGGCCGAAGGCATTGGCCAGGATCGTGGCGACCGGGTCGGTGTCTTCACCGGCCAGCACTTTGGCCATGTCCGGCACCGACAGGATCAACGCCAGGCACGCGAACATCGCTGCTGCACCGCCGATGTAGATGGTCATGCGCATGGCCTTGGGAATGCGCTTGCCCGGGTTCGGGGTTTCTTCCGCGACATCGCCGCAGGCTTCGAAGCCGTAGTACTGGAACAGGCCAGCCAGGGAGGCCGCAAGGAAGGCCGGCAGGTACGAGCCGTTTACCTCAAGATTGAAGGTGTCGAACAGCACGCTGATCGGTTGATGACGCTCGAAGATCAGCAGGTAGCCGCCGACCAGGATCGCGCCGACCAGTTCGCAGAGAAAGCCGAACATCGCTACCCGCGCCAGCAATTTGGTGCCCACCAGGTTCAGCGCGGTGGACAGCAGGATGATTGCCAGGGCGATAATGATGTTGGCATCCGGGCCGGGATTGAAGCCGAGCATGATCGCCAGGTACGGACCGGCACCCACCGCAACCCCGGCGATGGTTGCGCATAACGCCCAGGCATAGACCCAGCCGACCATCCACGCCCAGCGCTTGCCCACCAGGCGACGGGCCCAAGGGTAGACACCGCCGGAAATCGGGAACTGCGATACCACCTCGCCAAAAATCAGGCAGACCAGCATTTGCCCTGCACCGATCAGCAAGTAAGACCAGAACATCGGCGGGCCGCCGGCGGCCAGGCACAAGCCGAACAGGGTGTAGACCCCGACGACGGGTGACAGGTAGGTAAAGCCCAGGGAAAAGTTCTCCCACAGGCTCATGCTGCGATTGAAATCCGAGCTGTAGCCGAGGGCGCGCAGTTGTTCCGCGTCCTGATCGGCGCTGCTTGCACGCGTGTTGGATGAGCCACTCATGTTATTTCCTCATTATCAATGGCAGTGGATTAGTGCTGGCGGGTTGACCCCGCCGTTGCTCCTGTGGAGCTTGTTGTTATCAGGTTGTCGCCGACCCTATGTGGGAGCGAGCCTGCTCGCGAAAGCGGCTTATCAGCCAACATCAATGTTGAAGGTGATGGCCCCTTCGCGAGCAGGCTCGCTCCCACAGGGACTGAAGGTTCAGGCTTGTTTTTTTGTCTCGCTCTCACGCCCATCGTCGTACTGCGACAGCCACTCCACGGCAGCATCGCGATACCGGCTGAACCCCTTGTAATCGACCAATTGCTGATTCAAATCACGCAGCACCCGATGCATGCGCCGCGCCCATGCCGGGTTGGTGGCGATGTCTTCGAGGCTGAGCAGGTAGGTGCGGATCGGAAAGACAATCGCGTTGCTGCGCGGCAAGCGGTGCAGCGGTTGCAACTCGATGCGCAGGTACACCAGCTTGCCGGCGTTTTCGGCCGTCACGATGGTTCGGTCCGGTGCCCATTCGGGCAGGCTTTCGGCCGATACTTCAAGGCGCGGGTTGACCGTCAGCGACCAGTTAAGGCGGCGCACCGGGTGGCCGGTGCGCAGGCGCAGGAGGAATTTCAGGGCGCGGTCGAGCATGCCGATTTCCTTCACCAGCGGCACCGGGCCGTGGAATTCCTCCCAGCTCATGCCCAGGTTGAAGCGCAGCGAATAGTCGGCGCGTTGGGTGGCGATCCCGGCGCCCCAATACAGCGTACCGTCGCGTTCTTCCTGCAGTACCCAGTCGCCCTGGGCCTGGCGGGTCACGTATTCCATCGGCTCATACGGCAGGGTCGCCGGGTCGCCGAAGGTGAAGTGATCGTCGATGTCCAGCAGGCGGTTGATCCAGTGCCATTGGCGGCCTTCACGGGACAGGGTGAAGTACTGTGGGTAGTCGCGGGCGTAGGACTCCATGATCAGTTCCAGCAAGTCCCACTGCGCCTCCATCATGTGCGGCGCCGAGACGTAGTGCATGCCCGGGTCCTTCTCCAGGGTGATGGCGCGGTCCCGGCATTCGCTGATGTAGTGCTCGTCGATATCGAACGCTGCGCGGAAGGCGCCGTCGCCGACCGAGACATGGGGCTCGAGGTTCATCGAGTACATGTAGTCGTCATCGGGGAACGGGAAGGGCGCGCGGGCGATGGTTTCCGGGCTGTTGGCGAAGGTGTAGTCGTCGCGGTAGGTTTCGTCGCGGTTGAATTCGATAGTCATTGTTATGTCTTCCGTCGATCAGAGGTCGATGACCAGGCGATTGCATTTGGCGCGGGATACGCAGGGCATGATTTTCTTGCGGGCGGCTTTGTCGTCGTCCGACAGCCAGTCATCGCTGTGCAGCAGTTCGCCGTCGAGCTCCAGGACCTCGGTTTCGCAATGGCCACAGGCGCCGCCACGACACAGGTAAGGCATGCTGTAGCCCGCGGCCTCGACCGCTTCGAGCATGGTCTGGTCCGGCGAGACCTCGATGGTTGCGCCACTGCGACCTAAGGTGAAGCTGAAGGCTTCGCCGCCGCTGCTTTGCTCGAGGAAGCGCTCGAAGTGCACGTGACTGTCGGTCCAGCCCAGCTCGCGGGCACAGGCCAGGGTGGCGTCGATCATGCTGTCCGGGCCGCAGGCGTAAACGTGACTGCCGAGCGGGCGATTGGCGAGAATCCGCCCGATGTCCATGCGCGCTTCGATGCCTTTGCGATACAGGTTGACCTGCTTGCCGTAGGTGTCCTGCAACTCTTTGCCCAGCTGTGCGTGTTCATCGCCGCGAACCGCGTAATGCAGTTCGAAGGGCACCTTGCTCAGGCGCAACTCTTCGAGTTGGGAGATTACCGGGGTGATGCCGACACCGCCGGCAATGAACAGGTGCAGGCGCGCCTGCTTGATCAGCGGAAACAGATTGACCGGTGGCGTGACCTCGATCAGGTCGCCTTCACGGACATTGTCGTGCAGCGCGATCGAACCACCGCGGCCGCTTTCTACCCGGCGCACGGCGATCTGGTAGCTGCTGGTGTCATAGGGCGAACTCAGCAGCGAGTAGGGGTTGCGCAGCGTATTGTTCGGGTTGGCGATGAGTACCACCACGTGGCTGCCACCGGAGAACGCCGGCAGGTGCTCGCCGGTCGGCGAAACCAGGGTGAAGCGCCTGATTTCCGGCGTCACCTCTTCAATGCGAGCGACGCGCAGGTTCAAAGTCCCATTGTTCTGGCTCATGTATCGAGCTCCTCGGCTGGGGGCAGTTCGCCCGGTACTTCTGCATCGGCCTTGACCGCCTGGAAAGCCGCCAGGCGTCGGGAGTAGTGGTCGCGCACCACCAGCGTGAGGCTGCATCCGGGACATTCGTAGACGCGTTGGGTGACGTTCTCGGTGTAGGTGTCGCAGTGCACGCACCAGACCCGACGCACCAGCGTGCCGGAGTGTTCGCGAAGCACTTCGTCGCGATTGAGGTCGTAACGGGTGGCCACCTGCATGGCGCTGCCGAGGAAGCTTTCAGAGCCGGCGAGGTAGAGGCGGGTGCCCATCCGCGCGTTGCCGAGCAGGTCATCAAGGGCGTCAATCAAGGCCTGGTTGCTGGCATACACACGTAGATCGTGACCTGGACGCTGCTGTAATTGGGCAAGGAAGTCCTGCCCGGAAAACGACTCCTGGGAGTACAGCAAGGTCACGGGCTGCTCCAGCCCGGCCAACTCGTCGAGCAAACGCAACATGGCGTGCCCGCCACTGCCTTGCCCGGCAACGATGTGCCGCAGACCTCCTGGCAGAGGTTGCAACCGGTCGTAGACCGGTCGACTTTTGATCCCGGTGATCAACATTTCTTGTTATTCCTCCTGGCTATCGGCTCGACGGGTGAAACGTCGGCACAGATGCAAAGCCCAACGATGGTGGGTTGCATAGCAGGAGCACAGGGCGTGCCAAGTCTTTAAGGTGTTGATTTTAAAGGGTTAATGGTTTTTTGAGAGGAGAAGTGTAAGCAGAAATAACTATGGTTGTAGGCGTTTTTGCAGCGGTTTTTTGTAGGAGCCCGGCTTGCCGGCGATGGCGTCCTGACGGGCAATGGGAATTTTGTTGACTGCGTACATATCCATTCCTGCGGTAACGGCCACCTATGGTTTCGCTCTTACAGCGAGTCACTTGGAAAAGCCCCAAGTAACCAAGGGCTCTTGCCCCTGGCGTTCGGTGCCTCGCTAAGGCTCGGCATACCCTCGCTCCGGTCCTGCTCCGTGGGTCGCCGCGATGGGCCATCCATGGCCCAGCGCGGCTAAACCGGCATCCTTGCCGGTTTACCCACTGCGCAGAACCTCCACTCGGCCTCTCGAGGGGGCAAGAAAATCAAAAGCCAAAGCAACAGCAAAAGCGAGGCGGCCTGACAGCCGACCTGATTGCAGCTTTGTCCGCGATCCCATTGTGGGAGCGGGGGGTATCTGCAAAAGTCAGGTCGGCTGTCAGGCCGCCTCGCTTTTGCTGTTGCTTTGGGCGCCCCGTTAAACCACGATGGCCGAACGCAGGCATTGCGCAGTGGGTAAACCGGCAGGACGCCGGTTTAGCCGCGCTGGGCCATGGATGGCCCATCGCGGCGACCCACGGAGCAATGCCGGAGTGAGGGCATGCCGAGCCTAAGCGAGGCACCGAGTGGTGGGGCAAAGCCTTTTGCTTCCTTTTTGGCGTTTGAAAAAGGGAGTCGCCGTAAGGGCGAAACCATAGGAGGCCGTTACCGCAGCAATGGATATGTACTCCATCCCCCCAGTCAATCCCGTTGCAGCTTGCGAATCAGCGTCCCAATATCAATCCCCAAATGCTGCGCAGCCTTACGCTTGCTCCCACACAAATGCACCGCGCGCAAAATCACCTGCCGTTCAAAATGCTGAACCTGAAGCTTGAGGTTTTGCTGAGGGTCGTCCGAGGCTTCATCCTGCACGACTGAGGGGGCTGACTGTTCCCGTGAACGCACCGGTTGGAGGAGTTCAGCCGGCAGGTGATGCTCCTGCGCCTCATCGTCAGCCAGCACCGCCAGGCGTTCGAAGATGTTCACCAACTCGCGAATGTTGCCCGGGAAGTCGTAGCTCAGCAGACGCTTGCGACACCCGGCGGACAGGCTCAGGGACGGTACGCGATCGCCATTGATTCGGCTCAGCAGGATGTCGATGAGAAACGGCAAGTCATCGCGGTGCTGGCGCAACGGCGGAATCTCTACCGGCAGCACGGCGAGACGATAATAAAGATCGGCGCGAAACTCACCCATGTCCACCAGATGACGCAAGTCCTTGTTGGTGGCGGCAATCACCTGTACCTGCACGGATTTGCTCAGGGGCGAGCCGACCGACTGGATGGTGCTGTCTTCGAGAAATTTCAGCAGCTTGGCCTGTACGTGCAGCGGGATCTCACCGATCTCGTCGAGGAACAAGGTGCCGCCGGACGCTGCTTCGATATAGCCTTGCTTGCCGCCCGCCAGGGCGCCGGTGAAGGCGCCGCGCTCGTAGCCGAACATCTCGGACTCGAACAGGCTCTCCGGGATGCTCCCGCAATTGACGTGGATGAACGGACGATCCCCCCAGCCAGCCGCACGATGAATGTGCCGGGCGATGGCGGTCTTGCCGACGCCGGGTTCACCCAGCAGCAACAGACGCGCGCGCCGGCGAAAAGCCCGAACGCCAGTGTCGGCGATGCTCGACAGCTGCGGTGACAGGTGCAGGGCGTTGTCCTGGGGATCACGCAGGCCTTGAGGCTCCGGTGGCCGGGTATTGAGCGAAGCCCGGCGCTGCGGCTGGCTGGCGTCGAAGTCTTTCTGGGTGAGCATCCTGAACGGTTTTTCGTAGGCCCCCGTGGGGATCGCGTGGGTACTGCTGAGCAGCACCCGGCCTTCCCGAGAGCGGGTCAACGCACTGTTGCCACCGCGGTTCAACGCTGCCAGCAAATCGTCGTAGTTCAACGCCGAGCGCTGGAAAAAATCACTTTCGGACAGCCCCACGGCCTGCTGCTTGGACAGGCGGTTGACGCGTTCGGCGGCCAGGTTGATAAAGCGCAATCGGCCCTCGCCGTCAGTGACGATCAGCGCTTCGCTGAAGCTGTCGAGCAAGGCATGCAAGGCCGGCGTTTCCAGCAGCGCGCCCAGCACTTCGCTGCTGACATTGACCGAAGAACGCATGCCCATCTGCAGCGTGGGTGGCAGGTTGGAGTCTTTCATGGGTGCAACTCTTGGGGGGTGCGAACGCCCTGGCATGCGCGAAACACCGCCACGCGCCAGGCCACGCCTTCGCGAATCAGGATGCGCGAGCAATGCACATTGAAGTTCAGGCTGCGCCCGCTCAAATCCGGCAGGGGCAGGCTGTGCCAGGTGCGTTCGGGCAAGGCATTGTCCAGCAGCAAGCGGGCGATACCGGCGCCATGGGTGATGCCGAAGGTGTCCTCGAAGGCCGCGTTGCGCCATTGCGGCTGCAGGTGTTCATCGATGACCAGCACCGCGTCAGGCACGGCATCGAAGACCCGGCGCAAGGCGTCGATGCGCTGCTCGGCATCGTGCTGCATGCGCAACTCCTGGCTGACGTCACGAATACTGCCCCACATGCGCAACAGCTGGCCATTGACGATGGTGGCCCGGACGTCATTCTCCACGTAGGCAGGCGAACCGTCGTGGCGGCGATCCACCGACAGTGCTCCGTCGACATGGAACCCGGCCTCGATCAGGCGTCGCACGAATTCTTCGTTGGCCGGGCTGCGCGGCCAGTACAGGCGCACCGGTTGCTGGTTGAAGTCGACATCCGACGGCATCTCGTACACCTCGGCCATGGCCCGGTTGCACAGGCGCCAATGAGAGTCGTTTTCGAACACCTGGCGCACAATCTCATCCGGGGCATGGTTGATGTCCACCGCCTCGGCGAATTCGATGCACCAATAGGCGACCTTGGCGCTTTGCAGCATCTGGTTCATCACCTCATTGGCGTTATGCATCTCCCGCAACCGGTGCCCCAGCGTGCCCAGCGCAATCATCAACAGGTGCAGGCAGGCTGGTTGCACGTCACGCCATTGCAGCAATCCGCTGGCAATCACAGGCAGCAGGCCGCCGTTGCGCCGTATTAGCGTCAGTTCCAGGCTGTGGACCAGCTCGTCCGCGGGCGGGTTGGCAAGCAGCGCCTGTACCGTGCGCAACGATTCGAGACTCAGTACACGTTCGATCGGCTGATTGAGCAGTTCTTCAGGTGCATAGCCCAATTGATCGCTCAGGCTGGAGGACAGGCTGAGCAGTTGTCCGTCGGCGGCAAAGGTACTGGTCAGGGGCTGGGTTTTGTTTGCCAGCAAATTCAGGATATCCATCGGTGGATCGGCTCGATTCGGCTAATGGGACCTGGGCACACAGTGCCAGGGCAATTTGACAGGGCATTTCGCATGCCAACTCAAAAACCATTGAACAGGAGGGCATACGCGCAACCGTGATGATCGAGTGCTGCGTTATTGCAGCATAATCGGCAAACCCGCAGCGTGTTGAAAAATCAATGGTGATGCGCAGGCGCTGGGCTGTCAGTGAAGGCGTGGGTAAATTCACGTTCGCCATCAAGCCGGCGCCTACAGGAAAAAATCGATCTAAAAATACCGGCCCACACGCCGGTTGTTTTGCTAATCTGAGGTTGTAGGTGAGAACGCAGACTGATGCGCAAGCGGATAGCGAGGACGCGTGGGGCGCGCTCCGAAGGGTACACGGTTAGAAAGATCTCCGCGCTGAGATCCAGCCCTTATGCCGTGTGAAGCAGGATAGCGCTTATTGCTGTTGCTGTGGGAGTCCTGAAAAACCTCGTAAGCCAGAGACCAGCGCTGGCCACCTACTTGGCTCTTGAAGCCGACTTGTGCAGCTGGATATATACAGCTAGCCAAGATCAAATGCCCCGAACTCCGGGGCATTTGTTTGTCTGTCATACCAGGTTGATCGTGACATCGATATTGCCACGGGTTGCCTTGGAGTACGGGCAAGTCTGATGCGCCGCGTCCACCAGCGTCCTGGCCAACACAGGGTCCAGGCCCGGCAGGCTGACATTCAGGCGCGCCTGAAGGAAATAGGCATTGCCGGTATTGCCCAGGTCCACTTCAGTAGCAACGCTCACGTCAGCCGGCAAGCTCACCTTCAACGCAGTGGCTGCCTTGCCCATGGCGCCAATGAAGCAAGCCGACCAGCCCGCACCCAACAGCTGTTCCGGATTGGTGCCGCTACCGGAAGAACCGGGCGGGGATAGCTTGATGTCCAGGCGGCCGTCGTCGCTTCGCGATTCGCCTTGACGGCCGCCAGTGGTCACGGTCCTGCCGGTGTAAAGGACAGTTTCGATTTGATTGATCATGCAAGACTCCTGCTGAGGTTGGGGGCTTCAGTCCTGGCTGAAGTGCGACCCACCCACTGTTTCATCTTCATGTCATGGAAATGTGTCCTGAACCGACGGATGTGTATCGCTGTGTACGTTCGCTGGCGATCAATACACATTGATACAAAAGCTCAGGCTTTCACCCAGCGCTGGCGACTCCAGCTGCTCAGGGTGTCGACGGCAAACACCAATACCAGCATCGCGAGTATGACCGTACTGGCCTGGGCCTCCTGGAACAGGCTGAGGTTGAGGTAGAGCATTTGTCCCAAGCCACCGGCACCGACGAAACCGAGCACGCTGGCCATGCGGATGTTGTTTTCCCAGCGGTACAGGATATAGGCCAGCAACTGCGGGAACAGATTGGGCAGGGTGCCGTAGCAGAACGCCCCTATGGCGTTGCCCCCCTGCAGGCGGATCGCATCGGCAGGTTCTGGCGGGGTATTTTCCAGTGCTTCGGCAAATAGCCGGCCCAGCACACCGGTCGTGTGCAGCGCCAAGGCCAGGGTGCCGGCATTGGGGCCGAGCCCGGCGGCCAGGACCATCAGCACCGCCCACACCAGCTCCGGAATTGCGCGCAAGGCATTGAGTATCAGGCGCGACAGTCCCTGCAACGGCCAGCCGAATCGACCCGCCGCGGGCAACGCCAGCAGCAAGCCGAACACTGTTGCCAACAGCGTGCCCAGGGCTGACATCGCAAGGGTTTCCAGCGCGCCGCGGGCAATGGCCTGCAAATGCCCCGTGCTCAGGTCCGGGCTGAGAAAGCGCTGCACATAGGCGGCCATCTGTTTCAGGTTGCCACTGGCGCCCAGTTCACCGAGGTCGATACCCAGGTAGCGGAACGAAGTGAGCACCGCGGTGCCGATGCACAGCACCAGCAGCAGGTTGAGCAGGCGCTTCATGCCAGCCTCCAGCGCAGCAGCCTGCTCAACTGATCGGCGAACAGCACCAGGACGAGGAAGGTCAGCAACAGGCTGGCCACCTCACCGCCGGCGAACATGCGCATCGACAGGTCGATTTGCTGGCCCAGGCCACCGGCCCCGACGAAGCCCATCACCACCGAAGCGCGAATAGCGCATTCCCACCGGTACACCGTGTACGACAACAATTCCGCCGCGACATTGGGCAGGATCCCGTAGCTGAATGCCGCCAGCCGACCACTGCCGGCTTGCAGCAACGCGTGGGCGGGGCGTTGGTCGACCGACTCGAAGATTTCCGCGTAGACCTTGCCCAGCATGCCACTGTAGGTAATCGCAATGGCCAGGACCCCGGCCGTCGGGCCCAGGCCAACGGCGCGCACGAACAGCAGCGCCCAGACGATTTCCGGCACGCTGCGCAGGAAAATCAGCACGCCGCGCACCGGCCAGCGCAGCAGTTGCCCCCACTGGCTCGGGCGACCGGCGCGGGACGCAGCCGACAACGACAGCGCGCGGCTGGCCAGCAGGCTGGCGGGGATCGCCAGGAGCAGCGCCAGGGCCATGCCGGCCGTGGCGATGGCCAGGGTCTGCAAAGTGGCTTGCCACAACAGCTCGAGGAATTCTGCGCCATGGGCGGGCGGCCAGAAGGTCGCGACAAAGCGACCCATCTCGCCCCGGTTGTCACTGGCCAGCAACACACTCAGGTCCAGTTCGCTCAAGCGCATGCCCGGCCACAACAGGGCAATCGCCAACAGGCTTAGGAGCAGGCGTGGTCGGGCGGCGGGGTCACGGGTGTCACGGCTCAGCATCGGGGAATCTGCACACTCAAGGGGAGGACCGGGGGCGGTGAGGGCTGCAACTGTTCGTTGGCGTAGAGTGCATCGAGCTGCTCGCGGTCGACGGCGCTGGCCGGCAGGTCGAAGAGGATCTGCCCGTCACGCAAGCCGATGATCCGCGAGAAGTGCGCCAGCGCCAGGTCCACCGCGTGCAGGCTGGCGACCAGGGTCACGGCGTGCTCGCGCGCATGCTCGCAGAGGACCTTGAGCGTATGGCCGGCCAGCACCGGGTCCATGGCCGACACCGGTTCATCGGCCAGCAATACCTCGGGGGCCTGGTACAGCACCCGGGCAATGCCCACGCGTTGCAGTTGACCGCCGGACAATTGCTGGCACTGGGTGAAGAGCTTGTCGTGCAGGTCCAGCCTGGCCAATGCCGCGCGAGCCCCCGGGACATCCAGCGGATGCACCAGGTTCAACAGGCTCTTGCCCAATCCCCATTGGCCGATTTTTCCCGCCAGCACCGCAGTGATCACCCGCTGGCGCGGTGGCAGCGGCGGTGCTTGATGCACCAGGCCGATACGCGCGCGCAGGCGTTGGCGCTGGCGCGCCGACAGATGCCAGGGCTGTTCACCCAGCACCTGCAATTCGCCGTTGCCAGGGCGCAGGCCGGTGGCAAGGACGTTGAGCAGGCTCGACTTGCCAGCGCCGGACGGGCCGATGATGGCGACGTGTTCACCGGCTTCGATGTGCAAGTCCAGGCTGTGCAGCGCCTGTACGCCGTTGGCGTGGGTGAGGCTGACCCGGGTCAGGTGCAAGGTCATTTGAGCAGGTCGGCGGCGCGTGCGGCTTCCTCGATGCCCTTGTAGTTCTCAGGCTTGGTCTCGATGAAACGGCTGGCAGCCTGCAAGTCCAGGATCGCTTTTTGCTCAGGGTTCGCAGGATCGAGGGCGAGGAAGGCGGCCTTGATCTTTGCCGCCAGCGCCGGGTCGAGGGTGCCGCGCACGGTCCAGTTGTAGTCGTAGTAGGCCGGGGTGGTGGCAAAGACCTTGACCTTATTGGTGTCGACCTTGCCGGCCTTGACCAGCTTTTCCCAGACGCTGGCGTTCAGCACACCGGCGTCGACTTTGCCCGCCTGGACCCAGGCAACGGTGGCGTCATGGGCACCGGAGTAGCCCACGCGACTGAAGAACGTTTCCGGCTTGATGCCGTCCTGCAGCATGAAATAGCGCGGCATCAAGCTGCCAGACGTCGAGGACACCGAACCGAAGGCGAAGGTCTTGCCCTTGAGGTCGGCGAGGGACTTGACGTTCGGGTCGGCGGTGATGAACTTGCTGGTGAACTGGGCATCCTGTTCGCGCTGCACCAAGGGAATGGCATTGCCAGTCTTCAGCCGCGCCTGGACAAAGGTGAAACCACCCAGCCAGGCCATGTCGATCCGGTCAGTGGCCAGCGCCTCGACCACGGCCGGGTAGTCGCTGACAGGCACGAACTCGACCTTCATGCCCAATTGCTGTTCCAGGTAACTGCCCAGGGGCTGGAACTTGCGTAGCAGTTCGGTGGGGGCTTCATCCGGAATGGCGCTGACCTTCAGGGTGTCGGCCGCCTGCGCCAGCAGGGTGGAAAGCGACAGGGTCAAGCCGACAGCCAAGGCCAGGGTGCGTTTGAGCATGGAAGTTCTCCGGTTCATTAGCGCAAATATGTGCAAGCGCCTGACACGCATGGATAGCCGCCAGATGCTTGTTGAGGGTAGACGAAGTGCGGCGATTGTAAGGGTTACGGGCCATTGTTCCCACTACCCGTTTCCGGGTTTTGGGCTTGCAGCTGGCGCAGCAACCAATCGCTGAAGCTTCGCGCACTGTTCTCGCTATCACGATGGGTCAGCAGGGCCCAATTAGGTCCGCGGATGGTCGGTTCCACCATCGGCTGCAGCAAGCCATTGGCACAGGCTTGCCGGCTTAGCAATTGGCTGACCAGCGCAATGCCGAGCCCCGCGCAAGCCGCATCCAGCAACAGACCGGGATCGGAGAAGTTCATCCCCTGATCCTGCTGGCCGACATCCATGCCGGCCTCCACCGCCCAGGCATCCGGAGCATGCCTATACATTCATCAACTTCGTCATGCGCCCAAGAACATGGCCGCCATCAGCAACACAACCCTGACATCTACATCGACGAAGCCACGTATGCGCGGCTGATTCCCGGCAAGGATATCCCCCAGGCGGACATGCGGGCGCGCATGCGTACCTGGACCAAATTCAAGACGGCCACCGCGCCCTGACGTCATCGACCACTGCCCGCACGGGTACAACGCTGTAGCGCAAGGCGCATCGGGATAACCCGATGCGCCTTGTGTCATTTGCTGGCATCGAGCACGACGCGGTAACGCGCCTTGCCACTGCGCAGGTGATCGATGGCCGCATTGACCTGGCTCATGGGAAACATCTCGACCTGCGGCAGGATCTGATGACGGGCGCAGAACTCGAGCATGGTCGCGGTGTTGCTCGGCGAGCCGACCGGTGAGGCGGACAGGTTCTTTTGTTGGGGAATCAGGTCAAATACATGCACCGGGATGGCGTTGGGCACGATACCGACGAAATGCAGGCGTCCTTTACCGCGCAGGGTCGCCAGCATGGCCGGCCAGTCGAGGTCGGCATTGGCGGTGACCAGGAGAAAATCCAGGCTGCCGGCAATGGCTTTCAAGGCGTCGCTGTCGGTGGAGGCGACGACCTTGTGCGCGCCCAGGCGTCTGGCTTCGTCCTCCTTACCCTTTGATGACGTGAAGGCAGTCACTTCACAGCCCCAGGCGTTGAGGAAGCGCAGCGCCAGATGACCGAGGCCACCGATGCCCACCACACCGACCCGGTCGGTGGGCTTGATGGCGAACTCCAGCAGCGGGTTGAACACTGTGGAGCCTGCGCAGAACAGCGGTCCGGCCATCGCCGGATCGAGACCATTGGGTATTGCCAGGGCCCAGGCCCAGTGGGAACGCAGTCGATCGGCAAAGCCGCCGTTGCTGCCGATGATGGTCGGCTGTGCGGTGCGGCACAGATTATGTGAGCCTTCGATGCATGAGGAGCAATGCATGCAACTGCCCTTGTACCAGCCAATACCCACCCGTTGTCCCACTTCGAGACCGTGCACCTGTGCACCCGCGCGCACGATTCGGCCCACCACTTCGTGGCCGGGGATGAAAGGGTAGTGGCTGATGCCCCAATCGTTATCGATCAATGACTGGTCGGAGTGGCAAACGCCGCAGTACTCCACGGCGACTTCCACCTCTTCTTGCCCCAGCGGGCCGGGATCATAGCTGTAGCGCTCCAGCGGCGCGCCCGCCGCGGTGGCGGCCCAGCCGGTAAAGGTGGTGAGTTCGGTGTTGTCGCTCATGGTGTACCTCCAGATCCAGGGAAAGGGGCGGCGCACAAGCATTGTAGGAGCTAGCCAGCGGTGCGGCGTGCAGACTTGTTGGCGAAGGCGTCCTGGCAGCTGACCTGGATTTTGTTGACTGTGCACCTATCCATTCCTGCGGTAACGGCCACTTAGGGTTTCGCCCTTACGGCGAGTCACTTGGAAGAGCCTGTAGGAGCGAGCATGCTCCGGGCGGCGTTCCGACGATGGTCGTCAACGATGACGAGGGCTATCTGAATGCCCGTGTTGTTCTGGCGTTTTTCGCGAGCATGCTCGCTCCTACAGGGCCCGCCGCGATGGGCCATCCATGGCCCAGCGCGGCTAAACCGGCATCCATGCCGGTTTAGCCACTGCGCAGAACCTCCACTCGGCCTCTCGAGGGGGCAAGAAAATCAAAAGCCAAAGCAACAGCAACATCGAGGCGGCCTTAAAGCCGACCTGATTGCAGATCTGTCCGCGATTCCATTGTGGGAGCGAGCCTGCTCGCGATGGACTTCCAGACAACGCATTCATCCAGACAGGCCGCGTCATCGTTGACCTCCATCGCGACGGTGCGACGATTCGACATGCTCGCTCCAGCCCGGGCGGCGTGCCGCTTTTCAAAGTGACCCGCTGTAATAGCGGAACCCTAAGTGGCCGTTACCGTAGCGCTGGATCTACACCCCAAGTTCCCGATCATCCGCAAGACGTATCGCAACGTATCCGCCATTCACAAAGCTACAGTCACATACAAAAACCGGGGTGACAGGACACGAAGGCGTTACACGGCGAGTGCGTAATGCAACCGCCCCCTAACGGCTTTTACCTAACGCACACCGGAGAATCAGCATGTCCCGAACCCCCACCCGCTACGCGGCAGGCCTGCTCGGCGTTGCCCTCGTCACTGCAACATTGACCGCTTTCACCGGCCTTGCCCAAGCCCAGGAGGCGGGCCAGCCGCCGGCGAAAAACTGGCAGGCCGGCCTCAAGCGCACGGACCTGGTGCGCCGTGACCTGGATGTCGCCGGGCGCGAAGTCATCCAGGTGCGCGTTGATTTCGACCCGGGCGTGGTGTCGCCGAAACACTCCCACCCCGGGGTGGAAGTTGCCTACGTCATCGACGGCACCTTCGAGTATCAACTCGAAGGGCAACCGGCCGTTACGCTCAAGGCCGGTGACTCCTTGTACATCCCCGCCGGCACCGCCCATGTGGCCAAGAATGTCGGCCAGGGCAAGGCGTCGGAACTGGCGACCTACATCGTCAAGAAGGACACACCGCTGGTGGTACTGGAGCAGTAATCGCGTTTACCGCCCGTTAGCCTGCCTGCGCCATGCGATCAGGCAGGCGACGACGATCAGCCCCAGCGCGACCAGAAACGTCGTGCGCAGGCCGCTGGCGATGGCCTGCGGATGCGCGGTGCCGATGTCGACCGCCCTTGAGGCCAAGGCGAACACGGCGCTCAAGGCCGAGGCCCCGGTGACCAGCCCCAGGTTGCGCGAAAGGTTGAGCAGGCCAGACACTACACCGCGTTGATAAGGCGCAACGTCGAGCATCACGGCGGTGTTGTTGGCGGTCTGGAACACCGCATAGCCCAGGGTGAGGACGACCATGGGGGCGAGGTAGCCGCCCACGCCGAACGACTCGGGCACGAGCGACAACATCAAGCAGCCCAGCGCCATGCCCAAGAGCCCAGCGAGGGTCATGCCAGGGGCTCCGCAACGGTCGACGATGCGCCCGGCGGGCGCGCCGGTCAGCGCGGCGACCAGTGGCCCGACCGACAACACCAGGCCGATCTCCATTGCCGACAACCGCAGGGTCTGTGAAAGGTAGAACGGCCCGACCAGCAGCGTGGCCATCATTACGGTGGTCACCAGCAGGCTCATGGCGAGGCTGCCGCTGAGGCGGCTGTCACGAAACAAGGCCAGGCGCACCAGGGGTGCCGCGACCCGCGATTCAACCCGCACGAACAATCCGAGACCCAGGCAGGCCGCCAGCAGCAGGACGATATTCGGCAGGCCGAAGTGCGCGCGTCCAAGGGTCATGGCCAGGGCATAGGCGGCGAGGCTCAGGGCCAGCAACAGCGTGCCTGCCGGATCGAACCCCGTACGCCCGGATTGCGCCGGGCGATCATCGGGCAAGTAGCGTTGCGCGAGCAGCCATGTCGCCATGCCCAGAGGCACGCTGATGAGGAACATCGAACGCCAGCCGAATTCGCCGATCAGCACACCGCCGAGCGCCGGGCCCAGCGCGGTGCCAATGGCCGACATCGTCCCCAGCAGGCCCATGGCGCCGCCAGTCTTGCCCTTGGCCACCGTTTCGCCGACAAACGCCAGGGTCAACGCCATCATGATTGCCGCGCCCAGGCCTTGCAGCGCCCTGGCAGCGATCAGCAGACCGAGATTGGGCGCCAGTGCGCAGCAGGCCGAAGCCAATGTGAACAGGGCAATGCCGCACAGCAACAGGCGGCGTCGACCGACCAGGTCACCGAATCGACCGACGCTGACGATCAAGGTGGTAATGACCAGCAGGTAGGCGATGACGACCCACTGCACTTGTTGAAAGGACGCGCTGAATGCCTGGGCCAGGGATGGCAGGCCGACGTTGGCGATGCTGGTGCCCAGCGATGACAACAACATCGCCAGCGACAGGCTGGCCAGCGCGCCTTTCACCGACAACGACTGTTGAGTAACTGCGGCGACTGCAGAACCGTCATTCATGATGTTCTCCTCTCTGGTCACTCCCGATTGGAGCTAACAGAAATCTACGCCCGGGCCTAACATGGCGGAAGGCGCACGAATCGCACTTGATACATGCATACAGCGCCACATCAGCCGACCATGGGGCCACGTATGTCCACACCCGATCTCAACTTGCTGACTACCCTTGATGCGCTCCTGGCAGAAGGCAGCGTCGCCCGTGCCGCCAAGCGCCTGCGCCTGAGTCCATCGGCGATGAGCAGGGCCCTGGCGCGACTGCGTGAAACCACTGGCGATCCGCTGCTGGTCAGGGCCGGGCGTGGCCTGGTGCCTACACCGCGTGCGCTGGAGTTGCGCGAGCGGGTCGGTCAGCTTGTGCAGGAGGCAGAAGCGATGCTGCGCCCGGCCGAGCAACCTGACCTCATGCACTTGGTGCGCACATTCACGTTGCGCACCAGCGAAGGCTTTGTCGAAAACTTCGGCACCGCGCTGATCGCCCGCGTCGCTGAACAAGCGCCGGGCATACGCCTGCGCTTCATGCACAAGCCCGACAAGGACAGCGCTGCACTGCGCGACGGTACGGTCGATCTGGAAACGGGTGTGGTGGGCCAGGCCGCAAGCCCGGAACTGCTTACCCAGGGATTGTTCCGCGATCGTTTCATCGGCGTGGTGCGCACGGGGCACCCGCTGTGCGATGGCGAGATAACGCCCGCGCGTTTTGCCGCGCACGACCACATCAGCGTGTCACGGCGAGGACTGGACAAGGGGGCGATTGACGAAGCCCTGGAACTGCTCGGGTTGCAACGGCACATCGCGACCATGGTCGCCGGCTTCTCGACGGCACTGGCACTTGCCCGATCGAGCGATCTGATTGCCAGTGTGCCCGAGCGGCATACTGCCAATCTGCGGTGCGGTATGCACAGCTTTGCACTGCCATTGTCACTGCCTCCATTTTCCCTGGCCATGATCTGGCATCCCCGACTGAATGCCGATCCAGTGCATCGATGGCTGCGTGGCTGTCTGCGGGAAGTTTGTACTTTTGATTAACTACCGATTCACTTGTATTTACCTGATTTGATATTAAAGTAATGGCTGTATCATTGTTGTAACTGTTTGCGGATATGTTTTGGTTTGGTTATATGTCTCGGCTTCGATGATATAAAAAACTTTGAACTTATAAGATTGTTTGCGGTATTCGTGGATCATAGTGTGTTGGGAAGTTATTCTGAGTAATTGGAAGAGTCTCTCAGTTGCAATTGGGGCGCTTGAAGCTATCAATGTTCGATGCTCACCGGTAGTTTTGATTGATAGGGCTTTTTCTTAATTACAATGTTTAAATTTTTGATTTAAAACGTTTTTTGTAATAATTTGTTTGTATTGAAGGCGCCGTCTGTCTCATGAATGCCGCGTCAGAATTTATCGACGAATGGCGACGAATTTTTGGCGCTGGCCGAGTCAAAAAATAACTTGAACAATAAAATCGGACACTTCGCAAATGTGATGCTAGTGTTCCTTCCTCCAATTAACCGCACTTGTCTGTTTGTAGAGGACGTGCGTCATGCCGACTTCAAACCCCAGGGTTGCGATATTCGGTAACAGAGTTCCGAGCCTGAATCTTCCAGAGCTTGAGCACTTTACCGATCTGGGCAGCTTGCTGGCTGCCGAAGCATTTGATGTGGTGTTACTGGACATGCCAGCCGCGTATGCTGGCAAAGTGCTACGAAAATTGCGCACGCTTGCCCCTTACCGCTACACGCTGATTTTCTGCTGCCGTGATCAGGATGGCTGGTGTGAAGCCTTGGGCGATGGCGCGTGTCCCGTCGAGACTAGCGAAATAAAAAGGCTCTGGAGCGTGTGGCAGGAACGCTTCCGGCTGTTCGAACATGGCTCGGCCCCCGAACGTTTCGAAAGCCGGGTGCTTTCCTGGCTGTGGTTGCGCGAAGGCGCTCAGTTGCTTGCCTTACGCGATCCGGAGGTGCCTCAGCACTATCGTTATCCGTTGCTGGACGCCCTGGCAGACAGCGAGCAGGTCAACGCGTTCGTCTGGCTCAGCCTGATGGTGCAACAGGACTGGCTGGAAGAGGGGGTTCTGGTGGATCGCGTCCGGCTCTGTTCGGATTGTGGTTCGGGCCGCCTCAATTACATTGATGTGTGTACCGAATGTCACGCCATGGACATTGCACGGCAACCTTCATTGCATTGTTTTACCTGTGGTCATGTTGGCGCACAGGAGTCATTTCTCAAGGACGGGGTGTTGCTGTGCCCCAACTGTTTGAACCGGCTGCGCCACATTGGTAGCGATTACGACCGCCCGATGGAGAATTATCGTTGCCGGTCGTGTCAGGCGTTTTTTGTCGATGCCGAGGTGCAGGCGCGCTGCCTGGATTGCGGCCTGTCACACACACCCGACAAGTTGCGCATACGGGAAGTCAGGGATCTGCGCCTGTCCGAGGCCGGGCGATTCCGCTGCCGCCAGGAGTTCAGTGAAAAGACGGTTGAGCATTTCGGTCGGCTCAGTCTGTTAGGTGGCAAGGACTTCTATGATTTGCTGACCTGGCAGATGCAGATCGTGCGTCGCCACCCTGTGCCTGAGTTTTCACTGATCGGCCTGCGCTTCGTCAACCTTGCCGGTGCGTTGTCGCACCTGGGCGAACAACGCGGCCATGCCTTTATAGATAGTGTGGCCGATCGATTGCAGGAATCTGTCAGGGAAACGGACCGTTGCTCGCGCAGTACCGAAGAATTCTTCTGGATCATGCTTCCCCATACCGACGAGAAGGGGCTGGAAGTCGTCAAGCGCCGCTTGGGTCGGGTCGCCGAATTGTTTTCAGCGCCGGAGGTCAGCGACATTACCTTGCGTGTCATCAGTATCACTGCACCCCGGGATCTACTCGATCAAGAAGATGGCGAGCTGTTACTGGCGCGTATGGCCGGTGAGCTGGGTGACACGGCATGAGCCCATTCCTGGAGCAACTCTTGAGTGCACTCAGCGCGCTCGCAGGGCCGGATGGATTGAGCCGCTTGTTCTACATGCTTTTTCCAGCGTTCATCCTGTTCGAACTGCCCATGATCATCATCGTGTTGCTGGGCGTATTGCGTTGGTTCACCCGTCGGCGTACCAGTGTTCCGAAGATCAGTATTTACCGACCCAAGGTCTCTTGCATCATTACCTGCTACAGCGAGGGCATGGACGTTCAGACCACGCTGTTGAGCCTGTGTGAGCAAACCTATGGCGGCCACATCGAGATGATCCCGGTGGTGGATGGCGCCACGGTGAACCAGGCCACACTCAGCGCCGTTCGCAATTTCCATGTAGACCCGCAGTTATACCCCAAGCGCCATTTACGGCCGATCGCCAAATGGCAGAGGGGTGGCAGGGTGTCGTCCCTCAACGCCGGCCTGTCGCTTGCCGGCGGCGAAATCGTGATGGCGCTCGATGGCGATACATCCTTCGACAACAACATGGTCGCTTCCATCGTGCGGCATTTCGAGGACCCTAAGGTGCCTGCGGTAGCCGGTAGCCTGCGTGTGCGCAATGTCTGGGGTTCCTGGGTGACAGCGATGCAGGCGCTGGAGTACCTGCTGTCGATCCATATGTCGAAAATCGGTCTGGCCGAATGGAACCTGGTCAATAACGTTTCCGGGGCCTTTGGCGCGTTCCGTCGCAGTTTCCTGGTGAAAATCGGTGGCTGGAACACGCACACCGCGGAGGATCTGGACCTGACGTTGCGCATCAAGAGTTACTTCAAGCGGCATGACCTGAGGATTCCGTTCGAGCCCGAAGCGGTAGGACATACCGATGCACCGGCGACGCTGAGCCAGTTTCTGATGCAGCGCTTGCGCTGGGATGGCGACCTGTTTTTTCTCTATATCAGAAAGCACAACCACAATATCAGCCCCACATTATTGGGCTGGCCCACCTTTGTGATGATCCTGATCACGGGCTTTTTCTTCCAGTTGGTGCTGCCGTTTGTCATCTTCATTTATACCTTGCTGGCGCTGTTCATCCTGCCGGGCAAGACGCTGTTGTTCCTGTTTGCGCTGATCTACCTGCTGTACCTGTTGATCACCCTGCTGATGTTCGCAGCCATGCTGGTGATGGTCTCCGACCGGCCTCGACAGGACATGGTGCTGGGGTTGCTGGTGCCTCTGTTCCCGATGTTCATGCTGCTCCTGCGGTGCTGGAGCGTCGTGGCCATGCTCAACGAGATGTTTCGTCGCGGCCATGAAGAAAGCTCGATGGCGCCATGGTGGGTGCTTAAACGTGCCACGAGGTTTTGACATGCGATCGATAATTCTGGCCGCGTCGCTGTGGATGCCCACGGTGTTGCTGGCGGTACAACCCATGACGCTTGAAGCGGCACAGGCACAAAAATGGTCCCAGGCCAGTTATGTCTGGGACAGCGAGGTATTGCTCGATCCCGATCATCGCGCGGCAGAATTGACGGCCCTGCGCAGAGCCGGAATGGACAAGATTTATCTTGGCCTCAAGGGCGCGCAGTTGGAGGACCTCGCCACGACGCGCCAGCGCCTTGAGCAATTGCTGCAGGAGGCAGCCGGCGAGGGGCTGCAAGTGAGCCTGTTGCTGGGCGATCCTGAATGGATGAAGCCGCAGGAGCGCCACCAGCTCACCGAGCTGCTGGACAAACTCAAAGGGCTTTCATTCACCAGCCTGCACCTTGACCTGGAGGTCGAGCAGTTGGGCGTGCCTGTGCCTGACCAGCGTTTGAAGGACTTGCTCGATACCTTGCGCGCGGCATCCCGAGAGAGCCCTTGGCCGGTCGAGATTTCCAGCCATCATCGCTGGTTCGCCGAGACCAAGCCCGGACAAACCTGCGTGCCATGCGGGCTTCCCGCCGCCGGTGTGCGCCAGGTCAGCCTGATGATTTACACCCGCAACCCAAAAAACAGCGCTCGGATGGCAGAGCAGATAGCCCGGCGCTGGCCCGAACTGCAATTTCGCCTCGCCCAAAGCACGGAGCCACAACTGGATGCCACGGAATCCTGGGCCGGCGCGTCGACCGAACAGTTGCAACACCAGAGCAGTGTCTGGCGTGAGCAACTGCAACCCCTGGGGATTGCCGGCATCGACTGGCAAGCCTGGCGAGACTTTCCAAAACGGTGAGCCGTCATGAAGATTCGTTTCGATAGTCGTAAAGAACTGCGTCCGACTCAGGAACAGGGTTTGACCGTGCTCTACGCGCCAGGCAAACGCATGGCCTTTCGCGTGCGCTGGTACCTGATCCTGCTGCTGGTCGCCAGCCCGTTGATCTGGCTGGGAGGCAAGCTGGTCTACGGCATGCTGATGATCGACGCGCCGGCACAGTTGCGCCTGCCGATTCTTGAGGTGCGTGCGCGTGATACCGGTCGGGTCGAGCAACTGTTCGTCAAGGCCGGTGATCAGGTCCGGGCTGACCAGCCCCTGGTCAATCTCGACAACCCGGAATGGCGCGCCAGGTTATCGCAACTGGCGGCCATGCCGACCAATACCAAGCCTGCGCGCAATATCAAATTGGGCGGCAGCGAACGGGCATTGCTGCAGACCCGCATAGGCCGCGCCCAGGAACGGGTGAAGGTGCTCGAAGACCTGGTTTATCGAGGTGCTGTGTCTCCCGGTGAAGTGTTGACGGCCAAATCAGAACTCGACGGTTTCAGGGCGGACCTGCTGGCATTCGAGCGCCGTGAACAATTGGCTAACCAGGCGCCGTTGAGCGTTGAGCGCGATGTTATCCAACAGCAGGCCGAGCAACAGTGGTTGAAGACTCGCCTTGCCGCGCTACCGATCAACGCCGCGCAAAGTGGACGCGTGGCGGAAGTACTGGTCAATCCCGGCGAGAACGTTGGTGCTGGCACATTGCTGATGCGCATCGAGCGACTGGAAGACCCGCTGCTGTGGATTTATCTGGAACCGTTGAACATCAGCTACGCCGCGATTGGTCAACCGCTGCGGGTACGCATGCCGGACGGCGAGTGGTTGAGCGCTCATGTGGTCCAGGCAGTCGACAGCGCGGGTCGCACGCCAACAGTATTGCGCGGGCCGTTCGCAGCCAGCGAAATGGGCTTGCAGGTCGCCGCGCGGTTTGATCAGCCGCTGTCGCCTCGTTGGCGCATTGATCAATTGCCGTTGAATGTTCGTTTTCCCACTGATTGGCCACAATTGCTCAGTGACAGCCGTGAGTTCATCAACCAATTAGGGGACTTGATTGCAATGGATCGACCACAAAACCCCAGCACCCGCGTATCGGAGGCTCAATGATGATGACTGCTGAGCGAATCCTGGTCACCGGTGGCGCCGGCTTCATCGGCTCGCACCTTGTCGAAGCCCTGCTCGAATACGGCTACAGCGTTCGAGTCCTGGATGATCTTTCCACCGGGAAATTATCCAACCTGCCGATTGATCGTTGTCATTTGACCTTGGTAGTGGGGGATGTCGCCGATGCCTCGACGGTAGCGCGCGCCATGAAAGACTGCACCGCGGTGGTCCATCTGGCCGCAGTCGCCTCGGTGCAGGCCTCGGTCGATGACCCGATCGCCACGCACCAGAGCAACTTCATCGGTACGCTCAATATCTGTGAAGCCATGCGCCAGGCAGGTGTAAGGCGGGTGGTCTACGCCTCCAGTGCAGCGATTTACGGCAACAACGGCGAAGGCACCGCGATCAGTGAAGACACACCAAAAAATCCCCTGACGCCGTACGCCGCCGACAAACTGGCCAGCGAATACTTCCTTGATTTCTATCGCCGCCAGCACGGACTGGAACCGGTCATCCTGCGCTTCTTCAATATTTATGGACCGCGCCAGGATCCTTCGTCGCCTTATTCCGGCGTCATCAGTATTTTCAGCGAACGGGCACAAAAAAAACTCCCCATCACCGTTTATGGTGATGGGGAGCAAACAAGGGACTTCGTCTATGTCAATGACCTGGTCAAGATCCTGGTACAGGCGGTCACTGAATCAAAACCGCGTAATGAACCGATCAATGTCGGGTTTAACCGCTCCACCAGCTTGAACGATCTGGCGACGATGCTGGGCGAACTGCTGGGTTGGCCGCTTTCGCTGGCCTACGATGCGCCGCGATCCGGTGACATCAGGCACTCTCTCGCCGACAACAGTCGATTGCTGAGGCATTTTTCGTTGGAAAAACCGACCTGTTTTGCAGAGGGGCTGGGTCAGCTTCTCAGAAGTATTGATGCCGGCGGGCGCTAGAGGCGACTTCGGTTGCCAGCAAATGCTCGGCCAATACGTCATTGAGAAAGCGGAACTGATCGTTGAGCCCGATCACTTCGTTACTGAAGTGATGACCGGCTGCCGGAATCAGCAGTGCCTCGAATTTTTCGTCGAACATCAGGGTCAATACTTTACGAGACTCGAATTGCTGCGAGTAGTAGTTGTTGCCGAACACCGGAAAGCTCACGGCCAAGGTGACGTTGGTGATCATGACGTGCGCTCCTCAGAGAGAAAGAACCAGCCGAATACGCTTAACGTGAAGGCCGTCAGGGCCAGGCAGGTCAGGAGATGGATCAGCATGGTTCTACCCTCCGCTACAGGGTTTTGTGTTGGGTTGGAACTGATCCTACGCTGACGGTGCGTGGGCGGAAGGCAATCGTGGCGATGGTGAATATCGATGGGAGTGATGGTCTGATGTTGTGGGTGTTTCTGATGGCCCCATCGCGGGCAAGCCCGCTCCTACAGGGGATCGGGTTGGAACACGATTGTTGTGTACACCTGTAACCATTGTGGGAGCGGGCTTGCCCACGATGGCAGCCTCAAGAGCACCATCAATCCTGAGCGGCTACCCGCCGCCACCTATACTCAAACCAGGGGCCTCAGAGCGCCGAACCTCCCGTTCGGCTTACACTTCAGGAACCGCGATCTTGAACCTGCGTTCGCTGATCGTCGCCGTGCTGGTAGTGTTGGCGGGATGCGTCACGGCTCCGCCTGCCCCGGTAGAAGTGCCGCAGATCATGATTTCTCCAAGTACCTGGCAGCAAGTGGACCGGGAAATTATCGATGCGTCGCAGTCGGCCACCGAGCAGGCAAAAATCTACGCCCACGGCGCCATGGATTACTGGCGCACCCGGGTCTATCAGCTGACCGAAGAAAATTTCATTCCTTGGTTCAGCAGTTACTGGACCCAGGAATGGCTATCGATGAAGGTCAGTTGGTACACCATCAGTGCCAAGGGCGAGCAGGATGCCACGGAGAAACGCCTGGCAGCGTATCTGCTGGAGAAGTACCAGGAAAAGGTGCTGGCTCCGGCGGCGCTTGAGGTGGATCCGGATGCGATTCTCACCCTGGCAGCGGCGTTCTACCTGGACATAATGAAGGAAGAACTGCAGAAAATTTCCCAACGTCATGGCGTGCCGATGGCGCAGCTCAATGGTCGCATCCGCAAAGTTCCCGCGATTGCCCTCGGGCCGCCGCCCGCCAGGGACGCCTCGCTGTACCAGGTGGTGCATGCTGAGCAGTTGAGCGCGTTGCCGGCGTACGCCGCGCTGGTCGACAAGGTCCACAAGGCCGGTGGCGACAAGGGTGTGGGCTCGACGGACACCGCCATGGCACCGGTGGCCAAGCGCGCCAGTCAACGCATCGAAGCCGAGATGGCCCCGCGTGGGGCGGCCAGTGCGGTAGCGGCGGCAGCCGGCAAGTTGGCCGGCGCGTTGATTTCCGTCGGCGTCGCGGGCGTTCGGGCGATCATCCAGGCCAACGATCGACCGGACAGCGAAGCGTTGATCCGCAGCAGCCTGGGCAACACGTTCGACAAGGCCTGGACCAAGCTGCTGCAGAACCCGACCACCGGTGTGATGGCGGGCACCTTGTACATGGCCTCGCAGATAGAGGGGAGCCTGGCGCAAAGCGCCCAACCGTCGGTCGGTACGGACCCAGGGTCTGTCGATTGGAGCCCGACCCAGTCGACTAATCAACAGATCAACCCATGACCCAAGGAGAACCTCATGTCCTATGTTGATGGCTTTGTCATTGCCGTACCCACCGCCAACCGCGAAAAATTCCGCAAGCACGCCGAGATGGCCGCTGCCATTTTCATCGAGAACGGCGCGCTCAGCCTCGCCGAGTGTTGGGGTGACGACGTGCCTGACGGCAAGGTGACCTCGTTTCCCATGGCGGTGAAACTCAAAGAGAACGAAACCGTGGTGTTTTCCTGGATCGTCTGGCCGGACAAGCCCACGCGTGACGCCGGGATGGCGAAACTGATGAGCGATCCGCGGGTGCAACCGGACGTCAATCCCATGCCATTCGATGGTCAAAGGATGATCTTCGGCGGTTTCGAAATGATCGTGAAGGCTTGATCCGAACCGCCGGATCACTCCGCCGCCGGGGTGATACGGCAACTCTTGCGGTTGCGGATTTCGTCATCGGACGGTCGCTCGCGGACAAACTCGAAGCGCGGCTCGCCTTCGCTGTAATGCACCAGCCAGCCCCATTCCAGCTTGAGTTCATCCTGACCGGGTTCTGGGGGGGTGGCCCACCAGGGTTCCTTACTGAGGATCTGTCGCATGCTTCCCTCCGGTTGGTTCGCCTGCATCAACTATAACTTGCATGCCGGCAGACGCCAGAAGCGGCCTTGCAGGTTGTAGACTCAGGTTATTTCCGGCAGAGATATCTGGCATGAATGACGAAACCCATGAGCCGTTCAAGCGCTTGTTTTTCGCGCTCGGCTGCGCGCCGGCGCAACGCAAGGCCATCGCCCAGTGGCGCAGCGCCTTGCAACTGCGCAGCGGACGTGCGGTGCCGGTCGAGAACTTTCATCTGACCTTGAAGTTTCTGGGGGCGGTCGCGATCGCGCAGATTGCCGATATCTGCACGGCTGCCGCGTCTGTACGAACGTCGGGCGAACGCTTGACCGTGGAGCTCGATCGACTCGACGTCTGGCGCAGGGCAGGGGTCTTGGTGTTGGCACCCGAGCAGGCATCGCCCGCGTTGTTGCGGCTGGTGTATGACCTGGAGCAGGCCCTGTTGCCCTTTGGCCTTGAGGATGCACCACGGGAATTTCGCCCGCACTTGACCTTGGCTCGAGACTATCGGGCGCCGGTGCCGGAGTCTCCCACGCCACCCGAGTTTGTCCTGCGTGCTGATCGCTTCGCGTTGTTCGAATCGCACAAGGGCCGTTACCGGGCGCTGGCCGAATGGCCGTTGGGGGGGGGGGTGACTTAAAGCTGGAACGCGGAGCGTCCCGGACTGCATTCCCACGCAGAGCGTGGGAACGATCACAAAAAAAGGCGCCCGAGGGCGCCAAACTTCACCTTAACCGAGGAGCCAGGTGAGGGATGCAGCGGTGGTAAGGCGCTGCATGAATAGAAAAGCTAAAGCTGAAATCCAGGTTGAATGTTATGGCCTCTTCGCGAGCAGGCTCGCTCCCACAGGGGGACGTATTCCATTGTGGGAGCGAGCCTGCTCGCGAAAGCGGCATCAAGTTCAACACTTATGTGCAGTGAATTACTGGCCGAGTTTCACCTTGGTCCAACCCCGGGTCATGATCCGCTGTACCGCAATCGGCTGGTCAGGGATGGCATACAAGGTTGCCATCACCGCTTCGGGCGGATACGAACCCGGCTCATTGCGAATCGCCTCATCCACCAACGGCGTTGCGGCCGCATTGGCGTTGCTGTAGCCGATGTTGTTGGTGATCTCGGCGATGATGTCCGGGCGCATCAGGAAGTTCATGAACAGGTAGGCGTTCTCGACGTTGGCGGCATCGCGCGGGATGGCGACCATGTCGTAGAAACTGCCGGCGCCTTCTTTCGGGATGCTGTAGTCGATCTTCACCTTGTCCCCGGCTTCCTGGGCGCGAGCCTTGGCCTGCAGCACATCGCCGGAGTAACCGACGGCCACGCAGATGTTGCCGTTGGCCAGGTCCGAGATGTACTTCGAGGAATGGAAGTACGCCACCGATGGGCGGATTTTCATGAACAGTGCTTCGGCTTCGGCGATGTGCGCCTTGTCCTTGTCGTTCACCGGGTAGCCCAGGTAGTGAAGGGCGGCCGGGATCATCTCGGTGGGCGAGTCGAGGAAACTGATGCCGCAGGCTTTGAGTTTTTCAGCATTTTCCGGTTTGAACAGCAGGTCCCAGGAGTTGGTCGGGGCGTTGGCGCCAAGCACATCCTTGACCTTCTGCGGGTTGAAGCCGATGCCGATCGAGCCCCACATGTACGGGAAGGCGTGGGCGTTGTCCGGGTCGCTGGCGGAGGCGTTTTTCAGCAGCACCGGATTGAGGTTCTGCCAGTTGGGCAGCTTCGACTTGTCCAGCTCCTGATAGACCCCGGCCTTGATCTGCTTGGCCAGGAAACTGTTGGACGGCACGACGATGTCGTAGCCGGACTTGCCCGCCAGCAAGCGAGCTTCAAGGGTTTCGTTACTGTCGAAGACATCGTAGGTCACGCGGATGCCGGTCTCGTCTTCGAACTTCTTGACGGTGTCCGGGGCAATGTAATCCGACCAGTTATAGACGCGCAGAACCTTGTCATTGGCCTGGGCGCCCGAGGCGATCACGCCCAATAAGGACAGTGTCAGCAGAGTCCTGCCAAACATTTTCATGTACAACTCCATTTCTTTTCTTATTCAAATCCTTGTAGGAGCGAGCCTGCTCCGGGCGGCGTTCCGACGAAAAACTCAAGGACAACGCGTTCATTCAGATTGCCCAAGCCATCGTTGACGTCCATCGCGAGCATGCTCGCTCCTACAGGGAGTGGTGCTAGGCCGTTGCTCCGACCATTTGCTTTTTCGGTTGTTGCCAGGATTCGCTGGCAGTCTGGTCCATCGCTTCCTGGATCGCCCGTTTACGGCTGGCTTCGGCGCGGCGGCTGAAGTACCAGACCATGAAGGTCACGATCGACACAGCCAACAGGATCAGGCTGGCCACGGCGTTGATCTCCGGCTTCACGCCCAGGCGCACCGCCGAGAACACTTCCATCGGCAGGGTGGTGGAACCCGGGCCCGAGACGAAGCTCGCCAGTACCAGGTCATCCAGCGACAGGGCAAACGACATCATGCCGCCGGCCGCCAGTGACGGCGCGATCATCGGGATGGTGATCAGGAAGAACACCTTGAACGGTTTCGCACCCAGGTCCATGGCCGCTTCTTCGATGGACAGGTCCAGCTCGCGAAGGCGCGCGGAGACTACCACTGCCACGTAGGCGGCACAAAACGTGGTGTGGGCGATCCAGATCGTCACGATGCCACGCTCCATCGGCCAGCCGATCATTTGCGCCATGGCCACGAACAGCAGCAACAGCGACAGACCGGTGATCACTTCCGGCATCACCAGCGGCGCGGTCACCAGGCCACCGAACAGCGTGCGGCCCTTGAAGCGCGTGACGCGGGTCAGCACGAATGCAGCCAATGTCCCCAGCGCCACCGCGGCAATCGCGGTGTAGCAGGCGATTTCCAGCGAACGCACCACCGAGCCCATCAGTTGCGAGTTGTCGAGCAGGCCGGCGTACCACTTGAACGACCAGCCACCCCACACCGTCACCAGCTTGGAGGCGTTGAACGAGTAGATCACCAGGATCAGCATCGGCAGGTAGATAAACGACAGGCCGAAAACCAGCATGAACTTTGAAAATCCGAAGCGTTTCATCCCCGTGCCTCCATCTCTTTGGCCTGGCTGCGGTTGAACAGCAGAATCGGCACGATCAGAATCAACAGCATCACCACCGCCAGGGCGGACGCCACCGGCCAGTCGCGGTTATTGAAAAACTCCTGCCACAGCACTCGGCCGATCATCAGGGTCTCGGGACCGCCCAACAGCTCCGGAATCACGAACTCACCGACCACTGGAATGAACACCAGCATGCACCCGGCGATGATGCCGTTCTTGGCCAGCGGCACGGTGATTTTCCAGAAGCTGTTGAAGGTGCTCGAACCCAGGTCCGAAGCCGCTTCCAGCAGGCTCTGGTCGTGTTTGACCAGGTTGGCGTACAGCGGCAGGATCATGAACGGCAGATACGCATACACCACGCCGATGTAGACGGCGGTGTTGGTGTTGAGGATCTCGATCGGGTGATCGGTCAGCCCGATCCACATCAAAAAGCCGTTGAGCAGGCCGTTGTTGCTGAGGATGCCCATCCACGCATACACGCGGATCAGGATCGCGGTCCAGGTCGGCATCATGATCAGCAGCATCAGCACGTTCTGTGCTTCCTTGCTTGCCTTGGTAATGGCATAGGCCATCGGAAAACCGATCACCAGGCACATCAGCGTACTGAACAGCGCAACCTTCAACGAACCGAGGTATGCCGAGAGGTACAGCTCATCTTCGCCCAGCAACGTGTAGTTGCCGATGTTGAGCAGCAGATTGAATTTCTGCTCGGCGTAGGTGTAGATCTCCGAGTAGGGCGGAATGGCCAGGGCTGCTTCCGAGAAGCTGATCTTCATCACCAAAAAGAACGGCAGCATGAAGAACAGGCACAGCCACAGGAACGGAATGCCGATGACCAGTTTTCGTCCGCTGGGCACCAGGCGCAGGAATTGCTGATTGAAGGTTCTCATGCGCGCAGTACCACGCCGCTGTCGTCTTCCCACCACACGTAGACCTGATCGTCCCAGGTCGGACGTGCGCCACGGCGTTCGGCGTTGGCCATGAACGATTGCACGACCTTGCCGCCAGGCAGCTTGACGTAGAACACCGAGTGGCCGCCGAGGTAGGCGATGTCATGCACGGTGCCGCTGGACCAGTTGTAGCGGGTGTCGGGCTTGGTGGTGCTGACCAGCAGTTTTTCCGGGCGAATGGCGTAGGTGATCGACTTGTCCTGCACCGAGGTGCTGACGCCGTGACCGACGTAGATCTTCTGCTCCAGATCCGTGCTGTGAATGATCGCGTGACCTTCCAGATCTTCCACCACGGTGCCTTCGAAAGCGTTCACGTTGCCGATGAATTCGCAGACCATGCGGCTGACTGGCGCTTCATAGATGTCCACCGGGCTGCCGATCTGGGCGATCCAGCCCAGGTGCATGATCGCAATGCGCTGGGCCATGGTCATGGCTTCTTCCTGGTCGTGGGTCACCATGACGCAGGTCACGCCGACGCGCTCGATGATCTCGACCAACTCCAGCTGCATTTGCGAACGCAGTTTTTTATCCAGCGCGCCCATCGGCTCGTCGAGCAGCAACAGCTTTGGACGTTTGGCCAGGGAGCGGGCCAATGCCACGCGCTGACGCTGGCCGCCGGACAACTGATGCGGCTTGCGCCTGGCGTACTGGGTCATGTGCACCAGGCGCAGCATTTCTTCGACGCGGGCATCGATTTCACTGGCGGGCAACCGGTCCTGCTTGAGGCCGAAGGCGATGTTCTGCGCCACGGTCATGTGCGGGAACAGGGCATAGGACTGGAACATCATGTTGATCGGCCGCTCGTACGGCGGCATGTCGGTGATGTCCACGCCGTCGAGCAGGATGCGCCCTTCAGTCGGGCGCTCGAAGCCGGCGAGCATGCGCAGCAGCGTCGATTTACCGGAACCGGAACCACCGAGCAGGGCAAAGATTTCACCCTGATGGATTTCCAGGGACACATCGTCCACTGCGGTGGTCTCGTCGAACTTCTTGGTGACGCGGTCGACTTTCACCAACACCTTTTTCGGTGCCTGGTGACCTTCAAGAGCCTTCCTGTAGATGCTGGAGGCGTTTGCCATGTGAAACTCCCAACAGGTTTCGTTCGCCGGGCCAACGCGGCCTGGCTTAATAGTTGATTGCAAACCCGAGCGGTCAGTGGGTCGCGATCCCTGTAGGAGCTGGCGAAGCCTGCGATCTTTTGACTTTGCTTTTCAAAATCAAGATCAAAAGATCGCAGGCTTCGCCAGCTCCTACAGGGGATTGCGCTGGATGCCCCGTCCGGGTTTATCCGGTGCCGCCTTCCTGGCTGCGGTACTTGTTGTTATTGCAGTGTGTTGTTGTCGTGAGTCACGGATGCGCGCAAGCGCACCCGCCAGACCCACGGGGGCAGTAAATTGATTGATCTTTTATGACGTCAGCGCGAGTTACGAAGCGCCGCCCGTTGTCGGCACGCGTCACCAAACGCCTGGAAAATTCTCAGGTAGGGCGGGTTTTCAAGAACCTGCCATTCCGGGTGCCATTGCACGCCGAGGGCAAAGGCCTTGCTGTGCTCCACCGAGACCGCTTCGATCAAGCCGTCCGGCGCGAGTGCTTCGGCGCGCAGGCCAGGCGCGAGCCGGTCGATGCCCTGGCTGTGAATCGAATTGACCTGGAACTGCGGGGGCAGGTCCATCGCCTGGAACACGCCACCGGGCTGCACATCGACGGCGTGCGCCGGAGCGTATTGCACCGCGAGGTCGGGATGGTCGGCTTCACGATGATCGAGCAATCCCGGCAGCTCATGGACCTTCTGATGCAGGCTGCCACCGAACGCCACGTTCATCTCCTGAAAGCCGCGGCAGATGCCGAGCACCGGAACGCCAGCGGCAATCGCCGCGCGAATCAGGGGAAGGGTGGTTTGATCCCGCTGGGGATCGTGTTCGGTGCCGGGAGCGCTGGCGGGGCCTTGATAGTGGAAGGGCTCCACATTCGACGGCGAGCCGGTCAGCAACAGACCGTCGAGCTGCGGTAGCAGGTCTTCGATTTCGGTCAGGTCGCCCAGGGAAGGAATGACCACGGGCAGTCCCAGCGCGGCAACGCTGACAGCACGCAAGTACTTGTCACCGCTGACGTGGTAGGGGTGCAGGCCAATCTGTTTGACGCATGCAGTAACGCCGATCAATGGCTTGAATGCCATTTTTATCACCTCGAAGTTTCACACTTGAACGAGCTTTTCTGGAGCTTAGCCTTGTTGATTTTAATTAACAACTCTCATGTAAAAAATTCTAAACGCCGCACGTCTGAAGACGAGGATTTACGCGTGTTTCAAGGATGATCTGGCACTCTCGTGCCTCTGAGAGGCCCGAAAATAAACGCTTAAAGGCTGAGTGTTCGCTATTGACTTCACTTTGCCTTTCGGATTGACTGGCTACGTGAAAGGGCGGTGAACATAATAATTAACAGCTAATAGGTGCATCATGTCGGTCCCTCTGCGTACCGTTCAACTCAACGAAGCAAACGCATTCCTTAAGAAATATCCTGAGGTTTTGTACGTCGACCTTCTGATTGCGGATATGAACGGTGTGGTGCGCGGCAAGCGCATCGAACGCACCAGTCTTCATAAGGTTTACGAGAAAGGCATCAACCTGCCAGCGTCCCTGTTTGCGCTGGACATCAATGGCTCCACGGTGGAAAGCACCGGCCTGGGCCTGGACATCGGCGACTCCGACCGGATCTGCTATCCGATCCCTGGCACCCTGAGCATCGAGCCATGGCAGAAGCGCCCAACCGCGCAACTGCTGATGACCATGCACGAGCTCGAAGGCCAGCCGTTCTTCGCCGACCCGCGGGAAGTGTTGGCAAATGTGGTGCGCAAGTTCGACGACATGGGCCTGACCATCTGCGCCGCGTTCGAACTGGAGTTCTACCTGATCGACCAGGACAACGTGAACGGTCGTCCACAGTCGCCGCGTTCGCCGGTGTCCGGCAAGCGTCCGATGTCGACCCAGGTGTACCTGATCGACGACCTCGACGAATACGTCGACTGCTTGCAGGACATCCTCGAAGGCGCGAAAGAGCAGGGCATCCCGGCTGACGCCATCGTCAAGGAAAGCGCCCCGGCGCAGTTCGAAGTCAACCTGCACCACGTGGCCGATCCTATAAAGGCTTGCGATTACGCGGTGCTGCTCAAGCGTCTGGTGAAAAACATCGCCTACGACCACGAGATGGACACCACGTTCATGGCCAAGCCGTATCCAGGCCAGGCGGGTAACGGTCTGCACGTACACATTTCGATTCTCGACAAGGAAGGCAACAACATCTTTGCCAGCGAGGATCCCGAGCAGAACGCCGCGCTGCGTCACGCGATCGGCGGTGTGCTCGAGACCCTGCCAGCGCAGATGGCGTTCCTCTGCCCGAACGTCAACTCTTACCGTCGTTTCGGCGCGCAGTTCTACGTGCCGAACTCGCCGAGCTGGGGCGTCGACAACCGTACCGTAGCGGTTCGCGTGCCGACCGGTTCACCGGACGCCGTGCGCATCGAGCACCGCGTGGCCGGTGCCGACGCCAACCCGTACCTGTTGATGGCTTCGGTTTTGGCCGGCGTGCACCACGGCCTGACCAACCAGATCGAGCCTGGCGCCCCGGTGGAAGGCAACAGCTACGAACAGAACGAGCAGAGCCTGCCGAACAACCTGCGCGATGCCCTGCGCGAGCTGGACGACAGCGAAGTCATGGCCCGTTATATCGACCCGATGTACATCGACGTGTTCGTGGCGTGCAAGGAAAGCGAGCTGGCCGAGTTCGAGAACTCCATCTCCGACCTTGAGTACAACTGGTACCTGCATACCGTTTAAGACGGATCACGCCGATCAACTGTGGGAGCGAGCCTGCTCGCGAAGGCGGCGGTTCAGTCAGCATTGATGTTGTCTGACACACCGCTTTCGCGAGCAGGCTCGCTCCCACAGGGGACCGTCTTTCAAATCCTTGGATGACCGGTCAGTTCGACTACATATTCCCCTGCGTCGAGTCACAACCATGACAATCACTCGCAGCGACTGGGAGCAACGCTTCCAGTCCCTCAACATCGAAAGCCGCGCCTTCATCGACGGCCAGTACTGCGCGGCCGCCAGCGGCGCCACGTTCGAATGCATCAGCCCGGTGGACGGTCGTTTCCTGGCGAATGTGGCCAGCACCGACGAAGCCGATGCCAACGCCGCCGTCGCCGTTGCCCGTCGCACCTTCGAATCCGGCGTCTGGGCCAACCTGGCTCCGGCCGAGCGCAAACGCGTGCTGATCCGCTTCGCCGACTTGATCCTGGCCAACCAGGAAGAGCTCGCGCTGCTTGAGACCCTCGACATGGGCAAGCCGATCAGCGACTCGATGAACGTCGACATTCCGGCGACCGCCAACGCGATTCGCTGGACCGCCGAAGCCATCGACAAGATCTACGACGAAGTCGCTGCCACGCCCCGCGATCAGCTTGGCCTGGTGACGCGCGAACCGGCCGGCGTGGTCGCGGCCATCGTGCCCTGGAACTTCCCGCTGATCATGGCCAGCTGGAAATTCGCCCCGGCCCTGGCGGCTGGTAACTCGTTCATCCTCAAGCCTTCGGAAAAGTCGCCGCTGACGGCCATTCGCATCGCGCAGCTGGCACTGGAAGCGGGCATCCCGAAAGGTGTTTTCAACGTCTTGCCGGGCTACGGTCACACCGTCGGCAAGGCGCTGGCGTTGCACATGGACGTCGACGTGCTGGCCTTCACCGGCTCCACGGCGATTGCCAAGCAACTGATGATCTACGCCGGGCAAAGCAACATGAAACGCGTCTGGGCAGAAGCGGGGGGCAAAAGCCCGAACGTGGTGTTCGCCGATGCACCGGACCTGCGCGCGGCGGCACAAGCGGCAGCCAGCGGCATTGCCTTCAACCAGGGCGAAGTCTGCACCGCCGGTTCGCGCTTGCTGGTGGAGCGTTCGATCCGCGAGCAGTTCATGCCATTGTTGGTGGAAGCCCTGCAAGCCTGGAAGCCGGGGCATGCACTTGATCCGTCGACCACCGTCGGCGCGGTCGTCGACCAGCGTCAACTGGACAACGTATTGCGCTACATCGATATCGGCAGGGAGCAGGGCGCCGAGTTGATCGCGGGCGGCCAGCGCACCCTCGAAGAAACCGGTGGCCTGTACGTGGAGCCGGCGGTTTTCGACGGCGTGACCAACGCCATGACCATCGCCCGGGAAGAAATTTTCGGCCCGGTGCTGTCGGTCATCACCTTCGACACCGCTGAAGAAGCCCTGGCGATCGCCAACGACAGCATCTTCGGCCTGGCCGCCGGCGTGTGGACCAGCAACCTGAGCAAGGCCCACACCTTCGCCCGTGGCCTGCGTGCCGGCAGCGTCTGGGTCAACCAGTACGACGGCGGCGACATGACCGCGCCGTTCGGCGGGTTCAAGCAGTCGGGTAACGGTCGGGACAAATCGCTGCACGCGTTCGACAAGTACACCGAACTCAAGGCGACCTGGATCAAGCTCTAAGACCTATAAAAAAGCGACGGTCACCGGCCTCTTGCCGGTGCCCATCGGAGAAACCTATGAAACAAGCACATGTTAATAGCTACTACGCCGCCACCCGCAACTTCACCGGCGATTTCCCGGTACTGGAAGGGGCGGTTGACTGCGATATCTGCGTGATCGGCGCCGGCTACACCGGCCTGTCCTCGGCGCTGTTCCTCGCCGAAGCGGGCTACAGCGTCACCGTGCTCGAAGCGGCCAAGGTCGGCTTCGGCGCCAGCGGTCGCAACGGCGGGCAACTGGTCAACTCCTACAGCCGCGACGTCGATGTCATCGAAGAGCGCTACGGCGACAAGACCGCCGAAATCCTCGGCAGCATGATCTTCGAAGGTGCGGACATCATTCGTCAGCGCATACAGCACTACGACATCCAGTGCGACTACCGTCCCGGTGGCATCTTCGCGGCGATGAACAAAAAGCAACTCAAGGGCCTGGCCGAGCAGAAGAAGAGCTGGGAACGCTACGGCAACAAGAACCTGACAATGCTCGACGCTGCCGACATCAAGCGCGAAGTGGGTTCCAATGCCTACGTCGGTGGCCTGCTGGACATGCAGGGCGGCCACATTCACCCGCTGAACCTGGCCCTCGGCGAAGCCTCGGCGATCATCGGCCTGGGCGGCAAGATCTACGAGCAGTCGGCGGCGGTGGAAATCACCTACGGCGAGCCGATCACCGTGCGCACCGCCAAAGGCGTGGTAAAGGCCAAGTACCTGCTGATCGCTGGTAACGCCTACCTGCCGCAGGGCCTGGACAATCGCGTGACCAGCAAGAGCATGCCGTGCGGTTCGCAGATCGTTGTGACTGAACCGCTGCCGGAAAAAGTTGCCCGCAGCCTGATCACCAACAACTACTGCGTCGAAGACTGCAACTACCTGCTCGACTACTACCGCCTGACCCGCGACAACCGCCTGCTCTACGGCGGTGGCGTGGTCTACGGCGCCCGTGAGCCGGACGACATCGAACAACTGATCCGCCCGAAGATCCTCAAGACCTTCCCGCAGTTGAAGGATGTGAAGATCGACTACCGCTGGACCGGCAACTTCCTGCTGACCATGTCGCGCATGCCGCAATTCGGCCGTATCGAGAAAAACGCCTACTACATGCAGGGCTACAGTGGTCACGGCGTTACGTGCTCGCACCTGGCCGGCAAGCTCATCTCGGAAATGATTCGTGGCGACGCCGAGCGTTTCGACGCGTTTGCATCCTTGCCGCACATGCCGATGATCGGCGGGCGCACCTTCTCGGCTCCGTTGACCGCCCTCGGCGCCGTGTACTACTCGCTGCGCGACCGTTTCGGCATCTAGACTTTACCTCACCGGCAGGCACCCCAATCAGGTACTGCCGGCTTTTTTACCTGAAACACCACGTACCCCTGTAGGAGCAGCCGCAGGCTGCGATCGTTTGATCTTGCTTTTGACGATCAAAGATCAAAAGATCGCAGCCTGCGGCAGCTCCTACAGCAACACCCACAAACGTGATTTAATAGCCGCCTTTCACGTTTCCGGGACCGGAAAACGGCGCGATCTACGCCTGCTCTCCACCCCCATTACCCTTGCGTACCAAGCACATAAGGCTGTCATGGACACGGGCTCACGACTCAAATTAGTACGCGAAAGCTACAAACTGTCCCAGCGCGAGCTGGCCCGGCGTAGCGGCGTCACCAATGCCACCATTTCCCTGATCGAACAGAATCGCGTCAGTCCTTCCGTCAGCTCGCTGAAAAAGCTGCTTGAAGGCATTCCCATGTCCCTGGCCGACTTCTTCACCTTCGATCAGCCACCGCGCGAGCATCAATACGTCTTTCGCGCCAACGAACAGCCGGACCTCGGCCGCCACGGCCTGCGGCTGCTGCTGATCGGTGCGTCCGTGCCGAGTCGGCAGATGCGTCTGTTGCGCGAACAATACGCGCCGGGTGCCAGTTCCGGCGAAGAGCCGATCGTGCACTCAGAAGGCGAGGAGTGCGGGCTGGTCACCCGTGGCACCGTCGAGCTGACGGTGGACGGGCAGATCAGCGTGCTCAATGCCGGTGACGGGTACTATTTCCCCACGACCTTGCCGCACCGGTTCAGGAACATCGGCGCGGATGAGGCGGAAATCATCAGTGCGAACACCCCGGCGAACTTCTGACGAACCGGCCCCAGGACGTCAATCGCCGCATTACGCCTGGGCAACGTGCTTGGGCCCCGCCAGGGCCCACAGTACCAGGCCAATCAACGGTACAAACACGATCAGCACCATCCATACCCCTTTGTTGCTGGCGTTCCCTGCGCTTTTGCGCACCCGGTTGATCGCCCACAGTTCAAGCGCCAGCAGCACTGCCGCCGATACGATCCATAGCGTTTCTATTTGCATGAGCCACCTCCTGATAGTCAGTCAGTTAGGTGGCCGTGCAATCGCGGGGTTCATTTAATTTTCGCCGCTACCTGGCTTTCCAGTGTCCGCCACCGGACTCGCAATCGATCCTGGCCTGGTCAATGTGCTGCGCATCGTAGTAATAGGTGGTGACCTTGGCGCTGTCGGGAATGTTCAGCGACGTGCTGTTCTTGTCCTTGCTGGTGGAATGTGGGTTGGCCAGGGATTCCTGGGTCAGCGTAGCGACGCAGGAGGCTTGATAGTGATCGGCGCACTGTTCGACCTTTTTCTTGGTGCTGGCCAGCATGTCCTTGCTCTCATTGCTGCAGGACCAATCGATGGCATTGACCGGCATGCCTTCGTATTCATAACAGCTGTGGGTTTCGACCACGGGGACGGCAGCGCTTTGCGATCGCGTCAGCACGTCACAGCCTTCGGCAGCGGCCAGGCCGGGAACGAGGCTGGCGATCAGGAGCAGAAGTCGACGGTTCATCGGGATTTCCTCTGCAATGGCGCCTTTGCCTGATCGGGAAGTGGCGCCGACAGAGATTTGAAAACGCGATGAGGTACGGGGTTCCCTTCATTTCAAGGGACCCTGTAGGAGCGAGCATGCTCCGGGCGGCGTTCCGACGATGGACGTCAACGATAACGCGCCCTGTCTGGATGAACGCGTTGTCTGGACATTTTTCGCGAGCAGGCTCGCTCCTACAGAGGGATGAGTACATCCGCGAAATCAGGTCGGCTGTCAGGCCGCCTCGCTTTCGCGTTTGATCTTGATCTGGCTTTTGATTTTCTTGCCCCCTCGAGAGGCCGAGTGGAGGTTCTGCGCAGTGGGTAAACCGGCAAGGATGCCGGTTTAGCCGCGCTGGGCCATGGATGGCCCATCGCGGCGACCCACGGAGCAGGACCGGAGCGAGGGTATGGCGAGCCCTAGCGAGCCACCGAACGCCAGGGGCAAGAGCCCTTGGTTACTTAGGGCCGGGCGGCGTTCCGTTTTTCCAAGTGACTCGCTGTAAGAGCGAAACCCTAGGTGGCCGTTACCGCAGCAACGGATATACACCCAATCTAAATTACAAATCTGCGGGGCTTCATCATGCGGGTTATCGGCGCGATTAAACGTTGGCCGCCAGCTTCCCACCCGCCAACCGTCGCTTGTACGCACTGTCACGATTGGCCAGCCACCAGTACAGCGGCGACGTAATCAACAGGCCCACCAACCAGGACAAATCCGCGCCGTTGATGTGCTCGGAAATCGGTCCGACATACAGCGGCGTGTTCATGAACGGGATCTGCACCACGATGCCGATCGCGTAGGCCAGCAGCGCCTGCGGATTGTAGCGACCGTAGATACCGCCATCGACGTGGAAGATCGAATCGATGTCGTACTTGCCTTTGTGAATGGCGTAGAAGTCGATCAGGTTGATCGCTGTCCACGGCACCAACACCACCAGCAATACCAACACCATGTCGACGAAGTGGCCGATGAAGTCAGCGGAGGCACCGACGGCGGCAAAGCAGCAGGCCGCGAGCACAATGACCGAGAGCACGGCGCGGCTCTTGGCGGTGGGGATCCAGCGGTAGGCGAAGGTTTGTACCAGGGTGATCAGCGACAGCACGGCGCCATAGAGGTTGAGTGCGTTGTGGCTGATGACGCTGAGCAGGAACAGCACCAGCATCAGCGGGCCGATGGAACCGGTGGCGAGCTTGACCGCGTCCATGGTGTCCATGCCGACTGGCGTGGCCAGTACGGCGACGGCGCCGAAGACGAACGAGAGGCTGGAACCGAGCACTGTGCCCAGGTAGGTGGTCCAGAAGGTGGCCGCCACGGGCACGTTGGCCGGCAGGTAGCGCGAGTAGTCGGACACGTAGGGCGCGAAGGCGATTTGCCACAGCGCGGCCAGGGAAACCGTTGCCAGCCAGCCGGAAATGTTGAAACCGCCACGGGTGAGGAAATCGTCAGTCTGCACGTGGGTCAGGATGTAGCCGAAGCCCAGCACGATGCCGATGCCCAATACCCAGGTGCCGATACGGTTGAGCACGTGGATGAAGCGATAGCCGATGATGCCGATGATGCCCGAACCCAGGGCACCAATGACGATGCCCACCGGTACCGGCACGCTATCAACCACGCCGTGCAGGGATTTGCCGGCCAGCACGATGTTGGACGCGAAGAAGCCGATGTACATGACGCCGGCGATCAGCACCACCAGCAGGGCACCCAGGGAACCGAACTGGGCGCGGCTCTGGATCATCTGCGGGATACCCATCTGCGGTCCCTGGGCCGAGTGCAGGGCCATCAGCACGCCGCCGACCAAGTGGCCGACGAGGATGGCGACGATGCCCCAGACCAGGTTCAGGTGGAACATCTGCACGCCGAGGGCGCCGGTGACGATGGGCAAGGGGGCGATGTTGCCACCGAACCACAGGGTGAACAGGTCTCGGGTCTTGCCATGACGATCTTGCGGCGGCACGTAGCCGATCGTGTGTTTCTCGATGAGCGGGGCGCTCGTTGCTGCAGTGGTTACCATGATGAACTCCAAGGCAAAGTGAGTACGTGGACGTACTTCGGTGAGCGTCGCGCGAACGACGCTTTTCTTGTTGGAGCGATCATGTGCAATGGATCGGGATAGATAAATTAGTAAGTTTGTTGCCTCAAACCTTAAAAAATATATGCCGTGGCTGCGCTCGCCTCCGGTATGTTCAGCCTTGACGCAAAACCCTTGTGGGCGCTGTCGATTCCTTGACTTTCCGGAGGTCCCCATGGCCGCTTACAACCTGCGCCAACTCAGATATTTCGTCACCACGGCCGACTGCGGCAGCGTGGCCGAGGCTTCGCGCAAGCTCTATATCGCGCAACCATCGGTGTCGACGGCGATCAAGCACCTGGAAGAGAGTTTTGGCGTGCAACTGTTCATCCGACATCACGCCCAGGGCGTTTCACTGACGCCGAGCGGCTCGCGGTTCTACCGCAAGGCCCAGGAGCTGCTGCGGGTCGCCCATGAGTTTGAGCAAAATGCCCTGGCGGACAATGACGTGGTGGCGGGGCAGATCGATATCGGCTGTTTTGAAACCGTGGCGCCGCTGTACCTGCCGCGCCTGATCGCCGGTTTCAAGGCACGTTGGCCGGGGGTGGAAATCCGCATTCGCGATGGCGAGCAGCAGGAGTTGGTGCAAGCGTTGACCGCCGGCAGCATCGACATGGCCATGGTCTTCGAACACGACCTGGACAGCACGATCGAGACGGTGGCACTGATGCCGCCGCAGCAACCCTACGCCTTGCTTCCCGCGGACCACCGCTTCGCGCAGCAGGCGAAAGTTTCGCTGCACGACCTGGTGCTGGAGCCGATGATCCTGCTGGATGTGGTGCCCAGCCGAACCTATTTCGTGAGCATCTTCGAAGAGCGCGGGCTGACGCCGAATATCGTCTTCAGTTCGCCTTCGATCGAAATGGTCCGGGGGATGGTAGGACGGGGTTTCGGCTTTTCGATCCTGGTGACCAAACCGTTTTCCGAATACACCTATGACGGGCAAAAAGTCGTGTGCGTGCCGCTGGCCGAAGCCGTGACCGGCTCCGGGTTGTCAGCGGCGTGGTTGCGCAGGGCGCAGCTGACCAAGCCGGTGCAGCTGTTCGTGGACTACTGTCAGGAAGAACTGGCCCGGCTCTATACCTGAGCATCGGGCCAGCCATCAGTTGCCGATCGCCAGCAGCATCCGTTGCAGCATGGCATCGCAGCCATGCAGTTGCTCCAGGCTGACGAACTCGTCGGGTTTATGACCTTGCTCCATGCTGCCGGGGCCACACACCACCGTCGGGATTCCCGCCGCGTCGAACAGGCCGCCCTCGGTGCCGAACGCCACCGTACCGAAATCCCGAGAGCCGGAGAACGCCGCGATCAATTCAGCGGCTTCGCTGCGGGCATCGGTGGCCAGGCCGGGGTACGCCGACAATTCACTGAAACGGATCTCGCTGTGCTCACTCACGGCGCGCATGCGCGGCAACAGTTGCTGCTCGGCGTAGGCCTGCAGTTCCTGCGCCACCCGGCGCGGGTCATGTGAGGGCAGGGCGCGAACCTCGAAGTCGAAGCGGCAGTCGGCCGGGACGATGTTCAAGGCCTTGCCGCCGCCAATCACGCCGGTCTGCACCGTGGAGAACGGTGGATCGAAACGCGCGTCATGGAGTTCGGGGGCCTTGAGCCGTTGGCCGATGCGCCCCAGTTCACTGACCAGCTCGGCCGCGTATTCGATGGCATTCACCCCAAGCGGGGCGTAGGCCGAATGGCAGGCGTGACCGTGGATGTCACAGCGCATCGCCAGCTTGCCCTTGTGGCCCAGCACCGGTTTGAGTTCGGTGGGTTCGCCAATGATGCACAGCATGGGTTTGACCGGTCGTTGTTCCAGGGCCTTGAGCAGGGAGCGCACGCCCAGGCAGCCGACTTCTTCATCGTAGGACAGGGCGATATGCACCGGCAGTCGCAACGAGGCCTGCACCAGCGATGGCACCAGGGCGAGCACGCAGGCGATGTAGCCCTTCATGTCCGCCGTGCCGCGACCGTACAGTTTGCCCCCCAGCTCGGTGAGCTGAAACGGCGCGACGGTCCACGGCTGGCCGTCGACGGGCACCACGTCGGTGTGCCCCGAGAGCACGATGCCTGGCCGGTCCGCCGGGCCGATCGTGGCAAACAGATTGGCCTTGCTGCGCTCCTGGTTGTAGACCAGTTGGCACGGCACATCGAAACCTGCGAGGTAGTCGCGGACAAACTCGATCAGCTGCAGGTTGGATTCGCGGCTGGTGGTGTCGAACGCCACCAGCGTTGCGAGCAGATCGCGGCTGGCGCTCATCGATCGTCTCCGGCGACACCATAGCCAGGGGACCTGTCGGGCGCCAGGGCGCGGTCGATATAGTCCTGGACTTGCGGACGGTAGGCCTGCCAGAGTTTTTGCAGCTGGCCAATCGGGTCTTCATCGGCCCAGTCGACCCGCAGGTTGACGATCGGCCAAGTCAGTTCCCCGACAACCAGCACCGCGGCCGAATGCACTGGCCCGGCTTCGCCACCGGCCGCCATGCCGCCTTGCATCGCCGCGAGCAAACGGTCGGCCAGATGGCCTTCGGCCTGTTCGAAGGCGCTGACCATGGCCTCGATTACGCCGGGGGCCGCGAGCATGTTGCCGGCCGCCACGCATTGCTCGCCGGACACCGCATTGTGCTTGCCCAGGGTTTGCGCACCGCTGAAGTGCGCGGTGCGGCCGAGGTGGTCGATGGCAGTGATCTGCCGGTACTGGCTGTAGCCGTTGCGGGTCAGCACCTTGTCCAGGGCCTCCGCAGGTGCGAGGCCTTGCTCCATCAAGGCGAGGGTTTCCGGGCCAAGGGAGGGCAGGGTGATGTTTTGCGTGGAGACGGCACCCACACCGGGCAGCAACCAGGGGCAGCGCGCGCCGACGGCGATGCTCGAGGAGCTGATGGCGATGCCGAACTGGCCGGTTTCGGGGCAGCGGGCGGCGATGGAAAAGGTCATGGCTGTGCTCCTTATTCCGGGATCACCGCGATCACATCAATCTCCATCAGCCACTGCGGCTGACCCAATGCCGTCACCACCAGCCCGGTGGAAATCGGGAACACGCCTTTGAGCCACTTGCCCACTTCCTGATACACCGGTTCGCGGTAGCGCGGGTCGATCAGGTAGGTGGTGGTCTTGACGATGTGGCTCAGGTCGCTGCCGGCTTCTTCCAGCAGTTGCTTGACGTTGCGCATGGCTTGCTCGGTCTGTGCCCGCGGATCGCCGAGGCCAACGAGGTTACCTTCGAAATCGGTGCCGACCTGGCCACGCACATAGACGGTATTGCCGGCGCGGACGGCCTGGCACAGGTCGTTGTCCAGGCTCTGGTTCGGGTAGGTTTCCTTGGTGTTGAACATGCGGATGCGGGTATGGGTTGGCGTAGTCATTTAAAACTCCTGAGGTATGGGGGCCGGCGCGGTTCACGCGCCGGGCAGATATCAAGCGCTGACGGTTGTCTTGTTAGCGGCCGGGGCGTTTTCGGCCTCGCGTTGGCCAGCATCGCGGTACTCGAGGTAGGTGCGCTGGATGGCGATGTGATCGGCCACATACTTGGCGTCATGCCACACGCCCCAGATGAACGAGGAGCCACGGCGGGACTGCCAGGGCAGGCCAAGGAAATACACGCCAGGTTCGCTGGACACTCCGCGCTGGTGCTGCGGCTTGCCGTTGTCGTCAAAGGCGTCGACCTTCAGCCAGCTGTAGTCCACGGCAAAACCGGTGGCCCAGATGATCGATGTCACGCCGGCCTTGGCCAGGTCGAGCTCGAGGATCGGCTGGGTGACACAGTCCGGCTCCGGGAAGGTATGACGTGCTTCGGGTTCTTCCGGCAGGTCCAGGCCATTGCGTTCGATGTAGGCATCGGCGGCATCGAGCAAGGCCAGGTAGTTTTCATCGCCCCGGGCCAGGTTCTCCGCCAGGTTCGGCTGGAAGGTCGCCACGCTGCCATTGAACGCTTGGGTCAGGCCCACCAACACCATGCCGGCATGCGCCAGGCCACGGAAATCCACGGTACGGCCACCCTGGGCGCCACTGACGGCGATGGTCACGTGTTCGCGGCCGGGTTTCATGGCGGCCTGGTCCCATTCGCCGAGCACGCCCAGCCACCAGCAGAAATCGCGATTGCGATAGGCGCGGGGCGGCCGATCGTGGGCGCCGACCGACAGGTAGACCTGCTTGCCCGAGCGCTGCAGTTCATCGGCGATCTGCACCCCCGAGGAACCTGCGCCCACCACCAGCACGGCGCCCTCGGGCAATTGTCCGGGATTGCGATAGTCGGCGGAGTGGATCTGCAGCAATTGTGCATCTTTGGGGGCGATCGGCGGGATCACCGGACGCTGGAAGGGCCCCGTGGCAGCCACCACGCGGCTGGCCTCGATCACGCCTTGGGAGGTCTCGATGGTGAAGCCCGGGCGGCCGACATTGCGTTCGACTTTCTTCACTTCCACACCGGTGCGGATCGGTGCCTTGAACTTGCGGGCATACGCTTCGAAGTAATCGGCCACGCGCTCCTTGGGGGCAAAACCATCGGGGCTGATATCGTCGAATTCCAGGCCCGGAAAACGGTCGTGCCAGGCCGGACCATTGGCCACCAGCGAATCCCAGCGGCCGGTGCGCCAGCGCTCGGCGATACGGTTGCGCTCCAGCACCAGGTGCGGCACGCCGAGCTTGCTCAGGTGTTCACTCATGGCGACGCCGGCCTGGCCGGCGCCAACAATCAAGGTATCTATTATTGTTTTATCAATGGTCATCTCTTTGCCCTTCGAAGTTGGATTAAGGTCTATGTCGACCTGCCATTTCTTGGGCTCAAGACTAGGGATCAGCCTGATATCGGTAAAATATTATTAAGCTGGCATTTGAGTATAAATAACTGATGCAGAGCGTTTGCGGCGTGGGGTTGGCGAGGGTGGGATTGAACGTTCGTCGGCCGGCACCCTGCAATCGCTGCCCATTCCATCACGGCTGCTAAGCTTCGACCTTGCCACGTACTGGCCTGCCCAGGGCCCGGAAGGGGCAAGCGATTGTCGGCAATCTGCACGGAGGCAGGCAATGGTGATCAAGCACACAGGTCCTGCAAGTGCAGAGGGTACTGCCGTGCCGCTCGATCCTGAAGAGATGGAGCGGGTGCTGGCGTTGCTGCTGGCCAGTCCGTTGTTCGCCAGGTCCCGGCGCATGGGCAGTCTGTTGCGGTTTCTGGTCGAACACGACCTGCAATCGGCCCATGTTCCCCTGACCGAACACGCCATCGGTATCGCCGTGTTTCGTCGCGATCCGGCGGTGTATTGCACCGGTGACGATCCGGTGGTGCGGGTGCAGGTGGGGCGGTTGCGGCGCAAACTCGCCAGCCATTACGCCACGGTGGGGCAGCAGGAACCGGTGCGACTGAGCATTGCGCCTGGTTGTTATCGCCTGGCCTATCAGCGACTGCGCCCCAATGCAGGGGCCGCGTACCACCCTGTCTTGCAGATCCAGCCCTTTACCTGCATTACCCGCGAGGGCGATGACTTTACGCGTGGCCTGTGCGAGGAGCTCAGTTGTCGCCTGTTCGAGTCGTTCGAGCAGGCACAGACCAGTGGCAACCATGTATTGATAAGGATGCCGCGCAGCAGTGTGAAAACAACGAATGCCCGGCGTGGCGGCCGCTACTGCTATTGCCTGGAGGGCAGCGTGCGGGTCGAGCCGGCACGGGTTCGGGCATCGCTGCGGTTGGTGGATGCGGCGCAGGGGCGGATTCGCTGGTCGGCCCAGTTTGATCGCAATCAGCCCTATGGCATTGCTACCCAGGAGGATCTGGCAGCCTCTATCTGCCTGTCGCTAGCGGGTTATTTTGCCCAAGCTCCATTCGATGAATAGAGGGGGCAACGCGTGGTTGCCCCCGCTGCGCTCATCAAACGGTTTTCCATTGACCGCCTTCGTAAAGGCGACCTGCGGTGTTATCGAAGGTCAGGTCGATTTCGATCGCCTTTGAGCGTGAGGTACTGAACATGGTACTGGTCTGCACATCCTGTTCGAACCATACGAGGATAGTTTCCACGGGAGTCAGTACGGTATTGCCGGTGACCACCCGATTGACGGCCACGTAGATGGGTGTACTGACCTGATTGCCATCGATGCCGGTGGACAACTGGTTGATCCCCGGATGGATCGGCGCGAAGTTGTTCACGAACGTCACGGAAACTTCGGGCCCGCCCGTGACTGCCGGGCTCAGCAAGCCGTGTTCATCGAGTGTCGAGGTTTGCCCCAAACCGATATTGACGACATTGGTCGAGACTTTGACTTGTACGTTTTCCTGGAACACGTTGGTGGCGAACAGCTGATACAGCGGCGTCCAGCTGAATTCGTTATTGCTCAGGTAGGCGGAGTAGGACTGCCAGACCACGTTGTAGTCGGCAGTACCGACTTTCTTGGCGAAGCACAGCTTGTAGCCGGACTTCTTCAGCTGGGTCAGGTCGTCTGGGGCAATTTCAATGGTTACGGTTTTTTGCGAAGCCGCCAGGGCGGACCTCAAGACCCGACCGTAATCGGTGGATTTCAGCGCAGTGGCAGCACCCATGATCGACTTGACGGCTTCTTGCACATCATTGTGAAGCTGCTGGCTTTGTTGGCTGACAGCGATTGATTTGCTCATGGTTTCCCTCTTCCTTGGTGGTGTGTCGGGCAGACGATGGGCCGCTAGCGGTCAAGCCGGTCGGTCCATCGAGGCTTTCAATCTAGGCGCATGGGGCAGGGTGCCCAAGTGTCTTGGCGTTACAGGCGGGTATCGGGGTTGTATCAAACGTTATTACGATTGGTTTGTAGGCTTTTTTCCGCATCTAAGTGCGAAATTTCCTAAAGTGCATTTGAGGTGAGAAAAGTTGAAAGTAGGATACTTCATTGATGCTGTAGGATGCCTAAATATGTCCTGAGGACAGACTTAAATTGAAACTGAATTTCCAAATAACCTCGACATCTTTCTTGTTTGATTGTCTAGGCTTGTCGAACGTAGTCCTTGCAATTTTATTGTCAAGGAAGTGGTTATCACGAAAAAACGGGAGGGGTTATGGCTTCAAGCAGCTTTCAGAACGAAGTGCCAAAGGCACGGGTCAACATAAAACTCGACCTGCATACCGGCGGTGCGCAGAAAAAAGTCGAATTACCGCTGAAGCTGATGGTCATGGGTGACTACAGCAATGGCAGGGAACAGCGCCCCTTATCAGCCCGAAGCAAGGTTTCAATCAACAAAAACAACTTCGATAGCGTCTTGGCGGAGTTTACTCCGGTGTTGAAAGTGGCCGTGGAAAATACCCTGGTCGATGACGCTGGCGACGCCTCGGTCGAGCTGAAGTTCCAGCGCATGAAGGACTTCGAGCCGGAGCAGGTGGCGCGGCAAATCCCGCATCTGCGCGCGCTTTTGGCCATGCGCAACCTCTTGCGTGACCTCAAGTCGAATCTGCTGGACAACGCCACCTTTCGTCATGAGCTGGAACGTATCCTCAAGGATGATGCGCTCAGCGACGAGTTGCGCGCCGAGTTGGCCACGTTGGTACCGGAAGAAAATCGTTAATCCACTTCGGTTCGTTTAAAGGGAAGTTACTTTAATGTCCATCGAAAGTTCTAACGTGCAATCGCGCGACGCTACAGTGTTGTCCGAAGAAAGAGGCGTATATGGCGCACTGTTTGGCAAGATCAATCTCAGTCCGGTCGAAACCCTGAGTAGTATCGAAGTATTTCAAAATACCGAGGCGCTCTCCGAAGTGTCCGCCGATGAGCGAGTAACGGCGGCTGTCAGTGTATTTCTGAAACTGCTGGGGCAGTCTTCGCAGAAATTCGAACGCCTGGATAAAGTCCTGCTCGATGAACACATTGCAGCCCTGGATGCGCAAATCAGCCGGCAACTCGATGCCGTGATGCACCACCCCGATTTCCAGCGGGTGGAGTCAACCTGGCGTGGGGTCAAGTCGCTGGTCGACCAGACCGATTTTCGTCAGAACGTGCGCATTGAATTGCTCGATATCAGTAAGGAGCATCTGGTCCAGGATTTCGACGATGCACCGGAAATTGCGCAAAGCGGCCTGTACATGCATACCTACACCCAGGAGTACGACACTCCCGGCGGGGAGCCCATTGCCGCCGCGATCTCCAACTATGAGTTCGATTGCAGGCCGCAGGATATCGCCCTGCTGCGCAACATTTCCAAAGTCGCGGCCGCCGCGCACATGCCCTTCATTGGCACGGTTGGCCCGGCCTTCTTCGGCAAGCGCTCGATGGAAGAAGTGGCCGCCATCAAGGACATCGGCAACTATTTTGACCGTGCCGAATACCTGAAATGGAAGGCGTTCCGCGACAGTGACGACGCCCGCTACATCGGCCTGGTCATGCCCCGTGTCCTGGGGCGCCTGCCTTATGGGCCGGACACCGTTCCGGTGCGCAGCTTCAACTACGTCGAGAGCGTCAAGGGCCCGGACCACGACAAGTACCTGTGGACCAGCGCCTCGTTCGCCTTTGCCGCCAACATGGTCAAGAGCTTCATTGCCAATGGCTGGTGCGTGCAGATCCGCGGGCCGCAGTCGGGCGGCGCAGTCACCGAATTGCCGATCCACCTCTATGACCTGGGCACCGGCAACCAGGTGAAGATTCCTTCGGAAGTCATGATCCCGGAGACTCGCGAATTCGAATTCGCCGACCTCGGTTTCATCCCGCTGTCGTATTACAAGAACCGCGACTACGCGTGCTTCTTCTCCGCCAACTCGACCCAGAAAGCCGCCCTGTATGACACCGCCGATGCAACCGCCAACAGCCGCATCAATTCGCGCCTGCCGTACATTTTCCTGCTGTCGCGCATTGCCCATTACCTCAAGCTGATCCAGCGCGAGAACATCGGCACCACCAAGGACCGGCGCTTGCTGGAGCTGGAGCTGAACAAGTGGATTGGCGGGCTGGTCACCGAGATGACCGACCCGGGCGACGACCTGCAGGCCTCGCACCCGCTGCGTGACGCCAAGGTCACCGTGGAAGACATCGAGGACAACCCGGGCTTCTTCCGCGTCAAGCTGTACGCCGTGCCGCACTTCCAGGTGGAGGGCATGGACGTCAACCTTTCGCTGGTATCGCAGATGCCCAAGCGCAAGGCTGATACCGTTCGCGGGGAATCCAGGTCTTGAAAATCGACCGTCCCGTATGGTCTGCGGGGGCACTGCTGTGCCCCCAGCAGTTCCAGCAACAGGCACGCTGGGAAGCCTGGTCCAACGATCGCCTGGCACATTTGTTTCTGGTCCACCCCTGGGGGGTTCAGGCGGTGGCGTTTGATACGGAGGCCCTGCGCCTGGGCAAGCTCAAGGCCACGCAGTTATGCCTGCGCATGCCTGATGGCACCTTGGTTGATAGCGATCTGGTGGATCGTTTGCCCTGTGCTCTGGAATTGACCCACCTGCTTTCCGGTGAAGTTCAGGACGCTACGGTGCTCTTGGCCTTGCCGCTGGAACAGGCCAATGGCAACAACTGCTTGCTCGATAGCACCAAGGTCGAGCGACCGACGCGCTATCGGCAGGACTGGCGCAATGTGCAGGATTTCTACGATGGCGAGTTGCAACAGATCGGCGTGCTCGAACACGCGCTGAGCCTGCGCTTTGCCCACGACGACAACGCCGATTACCTGACCTGCCCAATCGCGCGCTTGATGCCGGACGGGCAGGGTGTATGGGGCCTCGACAGCGCTTATGTGCCACCACTGCTCGAGTTCGCGGCTCATTCGGGATTGCTGGCTCAGCTGGATAACCTGCTGACCCAGTTGTCCGCCAAGCGTCAACGGTTGATGGGCATGCGGCGTGAAAGCAACCAGCGCATGGCCGATTTTGCCGTAGCCGATGTGTCGCTGTTCTGGCTGCTCAATGCCTTGAACACCTATCAGCCGATTCTGGCGGATCTCAAGACCCATCCGGCACAGCATCCCGAGCTGGTCTATCGGGAGCTGGCCAAGTTGGCCGGAGGCCTGCTGACCTTTTCCCTGGAACACGACATCGAGCAGATCCCGCCTTACCGGCATGAGCATCTGGAAAGCGTCTTTCCACCGCTGTTGCGCCTGGTTTCCACCTTGCTGGAGGCCAGCCTGCCTTCGCGTGTCATTGCCCTGGAGCTTGCGGAGGACGGCGCCAACCGCTGGAAGGTCAGCCTCAATGATCCACGTCTGCGCGAGCGTGAAGGTGCCGACTTTTATCTGTCTGTGCGTTGCCGCTTGCCGGCAGCACAGGTGCAGAGCCAGTTCCCGCGCTTGTGCAAGATCGGCACGCCTGACGAAGTCGATCAACTGATCAACGCCGCGCTCGACGGTGTGCCGTTGCAGTCGCTCAGCCATGTCCCGGCAGCCATTCCACTGAGGCTGGAAAACCAGTATTTCGCCCTGGATCTCGACCACGCCAAGGGCCAGGCGGTGCTGGCTGCGGGGGTCTGCGCCTTCTACGTCCCGAGCACGCTGGCCGAGGTCAAACTTGAACTCTTTGCGGTGTTGCGCACATGAACCTGAAAGCCTCAAGAAAACCTACCGCACTGACGGTGGATATCGACGCGTTGCTGCAGGACAGCTACCTGCTGGTGGTGGAACTGCGCCAGGGGGCATCGACGCTCGCTGGCACGGCGCTGTGGGACCTTTGCGTCAAGCAGGTCGAGCATGTTCGCCAGTTGCTCGAGCTGGCAGGCCTGAACCCGCGCAGCATCGATCACATCAGCCATGCCCAGTGCGCCTTGCTCGATGAAACCGTACTCCGTGTCGAAACGCAGGCTCGCGATGCCTGGACGAAAGAGCCCTTGCAAGCGAAGTTCTTCAATCGCCACCAGGCCGGCGAGTTCCTGTATGAAGACATGCGCGAAGTCTTGCGTGATCCTGCGCCTGATCCACTGGTGCTGACAGTGTTCCATCGGGTGTTGATGCTGGGCTTCCAGGGGCGTTACCGCGATGGCGGCGACCCTGTGCGCGAGCAGTTGTTGAGCACCTTCCATGCGCAGGTCGCCCCTTTGGGAATCAGCCGCTCGCTGGCGACAACAGTGAAGATCGGACAGCGACTGCGCATGCGCTTGTGGCCACATTCGCCGCTGGCCCATGGTCTGCTTGTAGGGCTGCTCTTCGTCGGTCTGTGGTGGGGGCTTGACCAACTGTTGGCCAATCTCCTCAACTCGGTTTTGCCTGGTGAGGCCTGAAATGAGGCCAATAACCCTGGCCCAGATGCGCGGTCTCTGGTTGTGGGCGGGCGCGCTGTCATTGACATTGTTGATAGTCGTGCCATTGGCCTGGGGCCTGCGGGCAACAGCTGTTCTGGCCGTCGTCTGCGTCATGGTCGTGGCCTGGAACCGGCTGGGGCGCCGTGCAACGTCAATGAGCGCATCATTGATCCTGGCCGAGAATACATCGTTGCCTCCGGCAGCCTACCGCCAACCAGTGGTGCTGGTCTGTGGCGATGGTCTTGTGGAGTTGTTCGGCGAGACACCCGTGGAACAACTGGCCTTGCGCACGACCCACCAGGGTTGCTATGTGCGGGTACCCGAGCTTGAGCAACTGCCTACGCTCACCGCCGGCCTGATGACACTGCGCCCGGAATGGAGTAGGCAGCTCAGCGTCATGTTCATCGTCAACCCGGCCGAGCAGGACGACAGCGCCGTACTGGCTGCACGGGTGCGTGCTTTGCGTTATCAGCTAGGTATCGTCCGAAAGGGCGACATTGCGCTGCCGCTACTGTTGGCGACTTACTTGCAAGCCCCGACCGCAGAGGCTGTCTGGTTCAGTTGGGAGGACGCAGAGGATAGCCCCAGGGTACGCGAGGCCGGAGCCTGCACCAGCCTGGCCGACTGGCAAAGTCACCCTTCAGACAGTGCAACGCGCGCTGCCCGCATGCACGCCAGCGTAAAGCTGAACAGTGTCGTGGCATGGCTCGATCACACGGTATTGCCTCACTTGTCGCCCCGCGATGCCCGCGATCCTGACGGTCTGCCGAAGGTTTGTGCTGTCACCTTCGTACCGCTGCTCGCGCAATCAGTCACGGGCAACTTATGGCAACAATGGCTGCGCAACAAGGTTGCACTGCTTGACGCCAGGCAAGCTGAGCCAGGGCAGTGCATATCCATGCCTTTCCCCGATCCCTTGCTGGCGCTGCTTCCCATGCAGGCTCAACGCGCTCCCTCGCGCCGTGCGAGCGTCATCGCCTGGTGGTTGTTCGCCGTTGCCGGGATAACAGCGTTGGCCAGCTCGGCCTGGCAGAACACCCTGTTGGTCCGCCAGGTCAGTGACGACTTGCGTCGTTACAACGCCCTCCCGGTGACTGGGCAACCTGAACGGCCTGAATACATCCTGCGCGAGCAGGCGCTGACGGTGCTGCGCGAGGATGCCCTGCGCCTGGACAGTTACTACCGACACGGCGCTCCCTTGTCGCTGGGACTCGGCCTTTATCGAGGCGAGCGCTTGCGCATCCGGCTGCAGTCGACGATTGCCGGTCACCGTCATCCTTTGTTGGCGCCAAGACTTGCGGGCAATTCAACGCCGGTGCGCCTGGACAGCCTGTCGCTGTTCAACACGGGCAGCGCCCAGCTCAAAGCCGGCTCGACGAAGATCCTGGTCAACGCCCTGGTCGACATCAAGGCCCAGCCTGGCTGGCTCATCGTGATCAGCGGCCATACCGATGCCACCGGCAGCACCGAGCAAAACCTGCAGTTGTCCCGCGCCCGAGCTGCCGCCGTGCACGACTGGATGCAGCACATGGGCGGCATCCCTGGAAGTTGCTTTGCGGTTCAGGGTTTCGGTGCGAGCCAGCCCATCGCCAGCAATGACACCGAGGCCGGGCGAAGCGCTAACCGCCGTGTCGATATTCGTCTTGTGCCGGAGCCGGGAGCCTGCGTGTTCCCTGCTGCGGGATCAGACTTGCAACCCCCTGTCGCCTAACGCGGCATTCATGTTCTTAGAGAAGGAGCTTCACATGGCAATTCCCGTTTACCTGTGGCTGAAAAATGATGGCGATGCGGACATCAAGGGTTCGGTCGATGTGATAGGGCGTCAGGGCAGCATCGAGGTGCTGGCCCAGGATCATGGCTTGACCATTCCCACTGACAACAACACCGGCAAGCTGACAGGCACACGGATCCACACGCCGTTCAGGTTCACCAAGGAAATCGATGCTGCCAGCGTCTACTTGCTCAAGGGCGCGTCCCAAGGACAGACGTTCAAGAGCGCCGAGTTCAAGTGGTATCGCATCGATGACGCGGGCCAAGAGGTCGTTTACTACACCGTTCTGCTTGAAAACGTAAAGGTCGTGAGCGTCGTGACGAAAATGCACGACATCAAGGACCCGACAAAGGAAAAACACAATCACCTGGAAGACGTCCAGTTGCGTTACGAGAAGATCACCTGGAAGTTCGCCGAGGGCAACTTCAGTCACTCCGATGCCTGGGACGAGCGTCAGGGCGCTTAGCCCACTGAGCTCGCAGGTACTCATGCCTGCGGGTTCGATTTTCCGAGTTGAGCGTCCGAACGCGGGCGCTCAGCCAGCCCCATCGAGTTTCGGGCTCGTCGATGACCAACCGCACACTCAAAACAAGGACGTACCCCCATGGTACAGAATGCCTCCCGCTTGCTTCGCCGTCTCAATCCCTACTGTGCCCAGGCGCTGAGCGCGGCGGCGACCCTGTGCCAAAGTCGCGCCCATGGCTACATCAGTATCGAGCACTGGTTGCTTAAATTATTCGAACAGGGCGAGGGCGACCTGACGCTCATTGCCCGTCGCTACGAATGGGATCTGGACGCGCTCTGGCGCGGACTGCTTGAACACCTGGACAAACTACAGCGTAGCGTGCACGGCAAGCCGCAGCTGTGTGGCAAATTGCAGCAATTGATCAGGAGCGCCTGGCTGCGCGCATCGCTGGACAGCCAGGAACAGCTGCGCTCGGCCCACTTGCTCGGCGCGTTGCTGGAGTCACCCGAGCTGCTGGCTTGTGACGCAGCCTGGCCACTGTTCAGCATCAGCGAAACCCAACTGCAGCATTTGTTCGTGCTGCTCGATCAACATTCCGAAGAGCGCCCCCAAGTGCAGCAAGAGGCTGCCATTGATCAGGCACCGGTCTCGATTGATGGGCTGGCGACGCCTTCATCCGCTTCCGGCAACCACGATGCCTTGCAGGCCGTGCTGGACAGGTTCACCCAGGACGTCACCGCAAAGGCCCGGGAAGGGCAGATCGATCCGGTGTTCGGCCGTGACGATGAGATCCGCCAGGTCATCGATATCCTCAGTCGTCGGCGCAAGAACAATCCGCTGTTGGTTGGCGAGCCCGGCGTCGGCAAGACCGCACTGGTCGAAGGTTTGGCGCTGCGCATCGTCGAGGGCAACGTTTCGGACAGCCTCAAACCGGTCAGCGTACGCACTCTCGACCTGGGGTTGCTGCAAGCGGGTGCCGGGGTCAAGGGTGAGTTCGAGCAGCGCCTGAAAAACGTCATCGATGCCGTGCAGCAATCGGCAAACCCAGTGCTTTTGTTCATCGATGAAGCCCATACCCTGATCGGCGCCGGCAACCAGGCGGGCGGTGCCGACGCGGCGAACCTGCTCAAGCCCGCACTCGCCCGGGGCGAATTGCGCACTATTGCCGCCACTACCTGGAGCGAATACAAGCAGTACTTTGAGCGCGATGCCGCCCTGGAACGACGCTTCCAGAAGGTCAAGGTCGACGAGCCGGATGACCACGATGCCTGTCTCATGCTGCGTGGCTTGAAGGCGCGTTACGCCAGCCATCATGGCGTGCACATTCAGGATGCGGCGGTACAGGCCGCGGTCGCGCTTTCGCGGCGTTACCTGACCGGTCGACAACTGCCCGACAAGGCCGTCGACCTGCTCGACACCGCCAGTGCCCGGGTGCGCATGAGCCTTGATTGCGAGCCCCAGGCACTGGTCAGGCTCAAGGCCGGGCTGGCGGCCCTGGGGCTTGAACGACAAGCACTGGCAGAGGATGCACAACTCGGCGATTGCAGCGTTGACGAACGCCTTGCCTTGATCGATGCGCAACGGGTCGACCTGCAAGACCAGCACACTGCGCTGGTGCGTCAGTATCGCGACGAACTCGACCTGACCCGCCAACTGCTTGATGCACGTCAGGCTGACCCCCTGCAGATCTCGCTTTGTACTGGACTGCAACAGCAGCTTGCGAAGGTGCAGGGCAGCCAGCCGTTGCTCTCGCTGGACGTCAACCCACGCAGCGTGGCCGAAGTGATCGCTGACTGGACCGGCGTGCCGCTGGGCAGTCTGCTCAAGGACGAACAGGCCAGCCTGCTTGAACTGGAGCAACAATTGAGTGACCGCGTCGTCGGCCAGAATCACGCTCTCGGCGCCCTGGCCCAGCGCCTGCGCGCGGCCAAGACCGGCCTGACCGAAGAGCAGGCTCCCTTGGGCGTGTTCCTGCTGGTAGGCACCAGCGGCGTTGGCAAGACAGAAACCGCCCTGGCGCTGGCCGACTGTCTGTTCGGTGGCGAACAGTCGCTGATTACCCTGAACCTCTCCGAGTACCAGGAGGCCCATACCGTCAGCCAACTCAAGGGCTCGCCACCGGGTTATGTAGGTTACGGCCAAGGTGGCGTACTCACCGAAGCGGTACGCCGGCGCCCCTACAGCGTGGTATTGCTCGACGAAGTGGAGAAAGCTCACCGCGACGTGCTCAACCTGTTCTACCAGGTCTTCGATCGCGGTTTCATGCGTGATGGTGAAGGGCGCGAAATCGACTTTCGCAACACCGTCATCCTCATGACTTCCAACCTTGGCAGCGATGAACTGCAAGCCTGCGTGCAGCAATATCCTGAAGCACCTGACAGCACCCTGCAGGAGTTGCTGCGGCCACTGTTGCGCGAGCACTTCCAGCCGGCATTGCTCGCGCGCTTCCAGACCCTGATCTACCGCCCTCTGCAAGTCGAAGCATTGGAACGCATCGTCGCGCAAAAACTTGCCAAGGTCGCCAAACGCCTGCAACGCCACTACGGCCTCAGCTGCCAGATCGAAAACGCGCTCAACCAAGCCCTGGTCGCCGCCTGCCTGCTGCCCGATACCGGCGCGCGCAACATCGACAGCTTGCTCAATCAGCAGATTTTGCCAGTGCTTAGCCTGCAGCTTTTGCAGCGGCAGGCGGCCCATCAGCAAACCCGGGGAGTGACCTTGGGTTACAGCGACGATGAAGGCATCACGCTGCGGTTTATCGATTCCCGGGAAGCGATGCCAAGCGTCGCCAAGGAGGCCTGACCATGAGCACCCAAACGCGCATCTTCTTCAATCACACCCGCCACAAGTTCGCGATCCGCTGGTTCGACGCCGCGTTCGATGTCCTCGCCTTCGAAGGCGAAGAACACCTCAGCCAACCCTTCACCTACCGCATCGAATTCACCTGCAGCGAGCAAGACCTCAGCGCCGAGAAGATGCTCAACAAGGACGCCAGTTTCAGCCTCTATCCGCCGCCGGCAAAGCCTCCTTACCCTGGCCTGCCAGTGCCCGAGGTCAAGCCGTTGCGCAGCCTGTATGGGATGGTCAATAGCTTCCAGCGCCTGTCCGCCTCCCGCGACGAAGCGCGCTATGAAATCACCCTGCAACCGCGCCTTGCCCTGCTCGATCGTGGCCGTCAGTACCGCCTGTACCAGCAGCAGTCGGCGCCGGAGATCGTCGAGCACATCCTGCGCAGCCGCCACGATTTCCTCGGCCAGCACTTCTTGTTCCAATTGGTGCGCGAATACCCCCGGCGCGAGCAGGTCATGCAGTACGGCGAAAGCGACCTGGCGTTCATCGAGCGGCTGCTGGCCGAGGTCGGCATCTGGTACCGTTTCACGCATGACGACCGCCTGCGGATCGACGTCGTCGAGTTCCACGACGACCAGCGCCACTACCAGTTTGGCGTGAAATTGCCACTGCGCTCACCGGCCGGTTTCGCCAGCGGTGAGGACGGCGTGTGGGGTTTGCAGACCCGCCACCAGGTGGTGGAAAAATCCATCAACTTTCGCGCCTATCACGCCCTTGACGCCCGCGCCTTTCTCGATGGCGAGGTCGACCAGACCCGCGGGACCACGACCAGCACCTACGGCGAGGCCTACCACTACGCCGAACCCTATCGCGTGCTCGGTGACAAACTGGACCAAGACGAAGACCTGCTAAGCGAAAGCGGCTTTTTCTACGCGCGCCTGCGCCACGAGCGCTACCTCAACAGCCAGACCCATCTCAGCGGCGCCAGCAGCAGCGCCACCCTGGCGCCGGGCCAGGTGCTGAAAATCGCCGGCGCGCCCCAGGCCTTTGCCCCTGGCGCGGTGATCACCAGCCTGCGCACCCGCGCCGCCCGCGACCGCAACATCGAAGTGCATTTCGAAGCCATTCCCTACGCCGAGATGGTCTGCTTCCGCCCAAAGGTCCCGCCCAAACCGATCATCGCCGGCACCCTGCCGGCACGGCTGAGCAGCCCCGAGCGCAACGACCGCTACGCCGAAATCGATCTCGAAGGCCGCTACCGCGTGCGCTTCCTGTTCGACCGTGACACCTGGAAACCCGGCCAGGAAAGCACCTGGCTGCGCCTGGCCCGGCCTTACGGCGGCGACACCCACGGCCTGCACCTGCCAATGCTCGCCGGCACCGAAGTGGCGGTGGCTTTCGAACAGGGCGACCCGGACCGCCCCTACATCGCCCACGCCCTGCACGACAGCGAACACCCGGACCACGTGACCCTGCGCAGGCGCGACCACACCCGCAATGTGCTGCGCACGCCGGCGAACAACAAGCTGCGCATGGAAGACCTGCGGGGGCAGGAGCACGTCAAGCTCAGCACCGAATATGGCGGCAAGAGTCAGCTGAACTTGGGGCATCTGGTGGATGCGAAGAAGCAGAAGCGCGGGGAAGGGTTTGAGCTAAGAACGGATGATTGGGGGAGTATTCGTGGGGGCAAAGGGTTGTTCATCAGTGCCGATGAACAACCGAAAGCCCAGGGCCAGGTGCTGGAAATGAGTCCGGCCCTCGAACGCCTACAACAGGCCGGCGAACAACTGCAAAAACTCTCGGTCGACGCCCAGGCCGCCAACGCCGATCCGGCGGACGTCAGCGCGCAACTGAACCTGCTGCGCCAGGACCTGGAGCAGCTCAAGGCCTCGGTCCTGCTGCTCAGCGCCCCGCAAGGCATCGCCCTCACCAGCGGCCAACACCTGCAACTGGCAGCGCAGGACAACCTGATGCTCAACGCTGGGGGCCAAGCCGATATCAGCGTGGTCAAGCGCCTGTTCATGGGTGTGGGCCAGGGCCTTAGCCTGTTCGTGCGCAAGCTGGGGATCAAGCTGATCGCCAATCAGGGCGCCGTAAAAATTCAGGCGCAGAACGATGGCATGGAACTGCTGGCTCGCCACGGGCTATCGATCACCAGCACCGAAGACGAAGTCCATATCACTGCGAAAAAGAAAATCACCCTCAATGGCGGCGGCAGCTACTACATCCTCGATGCGAGTGGCATCGAGTCGGGGACGGCGGGGGATCACAAGGCCAAGGCTGCGCATCACGAGTTCAAGGGGCCTGGCGAGCAGGTTCGGCAAATGCCGTCGCTATCTCAACGGTCTGAACACCCTGTCCAGTTCCTGGACCGTACGGATTTCTCTGGCTGATTCTTTCGCAAAACTGGAGCGACACACCATGGCAAAGCTGCTCGACTGGATTTTCGGACGCCTCTACGACTCAAGTACCCCCAGTGCCATGCCCCCGGTCTGGCCAACGCACGATACCCAGCCCATCCCCTCAACGACGGCTTCGAAAGCCGATCAATTGCCACCCCTGAAAAACTGGTGCCACCCGTTCAAAGACACGCGCGACCCGTTGCAGCAACTGACCCATCTGGCTAACGCCACCGCCGGCTTCTACCCTTTGGGCTGCAATGGCCTGTGGCACGGCGGTGTGCATTTCGATAGCGGCACCGCCGCGGGCCTGAAGCAGCAATCCGCCGTGCACTGCCTGGCCGACGGCGAAGTGGTGGCGTACCGCATCGACCGCGAATCGCCGAAGACCACTTACTACGCCCACAAATTGACCGTCCAGAAACCCTTTTCGCGCAACTTAGTGCTGGTGCGCCATCGCCTGCAGCCGCCGAAGCTCCCGAACAGCACCGATAAGCCGCCGAGCCTGATCTTCTACAGCCTGTACATGCACCTGGAGGATTGGGCGAAGTATGAGAAAAATTCGACCCTCGCGCGCCCTGGGTTCTGGCCCGAGAGCGAAGTGCATCGGGTCAAGGCATCGGCGAACGATCCCCACCCCGACGATCCTGAACAGCGCGGCCTGAACGTGTACTACCGCCCCTGGTCCGGCAAGGTCGCCGACTTCTTGCCCTGCGGCGCCGAGGTGATCATCAGTGACAAGGGCGATTACCGCCGCCTGGAAAACCGCCTGGGCCCGGCCAGCCTGAGCGAAGCCGACGGTTCGCTGCGCGGTTACCTCGCCTCCCGCTATCTGCATCCGTTGGTTGACGGCGAGCACCGCATCGAAACGAATGGCGATGCGCTCAAAGTGCGTTCCGGAGCGAGCCTGCACAACCAGGAAATCAGCAAATTGCCCAACGGCACGATCGTCACCGTCAGCGGTGAAGGCGAATTTCGCAAACTGGAACGGGTCAGGCAGTACGTCCAGTTCGCTTCGTTGCAAAGCGCAATGGAACCGCAGGCGACGGACCAGATCGTAGTGCTCGACACGCCCGTCGCTATCCAGGCCGGCGCGCTGATCGGCCACGTCGGCGATTATCACAGCGAAGGGGCCGAACGAGCGGAAAAAAAGCTGCACCTGGAAACGTTCAGCGAACAAGACGTGGAAGTCTTCATTACGGCCAGTCGCGCCTGGGCCCAGCGCCTGCCAGCCCGCGAACGCACCTGGCTGAAACTGGCCAAGGGCACCGCCGTGATGGCGCCTCTCGAGGGTGCGAACGTCACGCGCTGGCCAGTGCCGAGCAAGACTGACCCGCTGAGCGCCGCCGACCTGCTGATCCCCAAAAGCCAGCTTGAGAGCCTGCCGGCCGAGGACAGGATTGCCGTACCCGCCACCCCGGACCGAAGGGCCTTCAACTGGTACCACCTCAAGGACCTGCTGCACGACGCCGATGGCAACCCGCTCAACGGCTGGGTCCGCGAAGACGTGGGGCTCACACCCTGGGTCAGTCCCTGGGATTGGGTAGGCTACGAGGTCCTGCACGACTACGGCCGGCCCATCCACGCCATGGCCTCGTTCATGCGCGGCATGCGTCGCTTCAGCGAAGCGCAGCTGGAACGCTACCAGACTCTGGCTGACGACGAGGACCGGGGGCCGATCAGGAGCCGCTTGTTCGACATCATCGACCGCAACCGCGACGGCAAGATCACCGCCGAAGAACTGCAAGCGGCGCTCAGAGTACCCGCGCAGGCACAAGCCATCGCGCAGATGATCATCCGCAAGGAAAGCGAGTGGTTTCACCGGGCGCATGTCTGGGACGTGCTGGATGAAATGCTCGGGCATAGCGGCTCGACCCCGCACTTGAACTGGTTGGCGGAGAAGGAGCGGATCAAGGAAATAAGTTGGTGGGAAGAGGTGGCGGAGAAGGTGGGGTTGCCGTCGTGGGGGAAGGTTTATCACTTTCATCCGATTGGGCTGATTGCTAGTTTCTGTGCTGCTATCGATGAAGACGATTTGGGCTGGCTGATAGTCCCTTATGGTCAACTGACTTTCGATGCAGAGGGGAACGACATTGATGATGAACTACATCCATTGTCTAAATACTTCAGCCGGGTTGCTCATTGGCCAGGTGGCGTGTCTGGCGTAACAATTGGACGTGGTTACGATCTAGGGCAACGACCTAATCCTGGAAGAGATCTTAATGATGCCGGCGTTCAGGAGCCATTACGATCTTGGCTGATTGGTGCTAAAGGCCTACAGGGTGCCGCAGCGAGGGACTACATTGCCAATGCTTCGGACGAAATACGAAAACACCAAATTAACAGGTGGCAACAATATTGCTTGTTTTTGCTAGTTTACGATCATATGAAAAAAGAAGTGATTCGTATATCGAATTCAAATATTAATAAGGCTGATTATGGTGTGCTCCGTTGGGATGAGGTGAGTGGCAAAGTACAGGATATTGTAATTGATCTGATTTACAGAGGTGACTACACCACAAATTCAAGATCCTATATTCAAAAGCCTTTTGTAGATAACAATATTTGGGCGGTGAGGAGCATCATATCCAACCGGGTTTATTGGGGAGGTGTTCCTGATGATAGGTTTAAACGTCGTGCGGAGTATCTGTAGATGAATATATCAATTTTCCTTGTGTTACTAATTTGTGCGGTGAGTCTGGTTGAAGCTAAGGAACATGACTATAAAAGAGTAATTATGGCTGGTACGGGAGATGTAGGAGAGCTGTTTGTACGATTTTTGCTTCTGTCGGGGGAGTCTTGCCTTATTGTTCAAAGCTTAGTTCCGGGAGGCGGTGGGGAGATATTAGGCGAGAAAGATATCTGCTCGATAGATGGAAAGAAAATTGCAGATGATTATGCAGCGGTGGATTTTAAAGTTGGAGCTTTTAAAGCTGGGAAACTTGTTTTTGAGGTTGGGGTTACACCGCTTCAGCCTATTGGTGAAATAGTAATGTCCTGCGAGATAATATTTTCAAATGGTTTGGCAGATCACCTCTCCTGTAAGGAGAAAGATTTCGTGCGTAAAGAGTTTTGTGCGGATTTCGAGAGGTAGTCGCAGTCTGAAACGGGTTCAGTTAAAGGGCGTTGGAAGCTACTTTGGTGGAGTGATGAAATTCTTAAAAAGTAAATTTTCTGTGTTAATGGTATTTCTGCTGATTAATTTGAGTGCGCAGAGTTGTGCAAGTATTGATGGCAATGCTGAAGTTTACAGTTCCAATTTGGCTGATGATTTTTTTATTGAGGTAAAGCTCGAGCGAGGTAAGTATTGGTTTCGAATTGTTGGCAGTGAGTGGGAGCTACTCAAGGAGGGCGTTCAGAGAACTGGGAGATCGAAGGAAGTCTTGTTTGTGGATGTCAATGATAATGATGTTAAGGATATATTTGTGAAGGTGTTCGAGGCAGGGCCAAATAGCGTGTACGCTTTATTTTTTTCTGAAATAAAAATCGGCTTGATTTCCTTTGTTGAGCAGGATGAGTTATTTGGTTCTCCTTATGTCAATGAAAAAGGTCAGATGGTTAGTGTTAAGCGCGATGGACCCTTTTCGACGCTAGAGACGTACAAGGGCTATCAAGGGAGGTTTTATAAATTTGAGTTAAGGGAGCCCATAAACTCCGATTTGGATAGAGTGACTATTTATGATGAGGGTGGCATAGGAAAATTTTCGATTAAATTTCTTGGTGCAAGTATAGATGCTTTCGCCTGTATATCTGTTGAGCGTGTACATCTTTCAAGCACGCCTTCAGTTTCAAAAAAATCTCAACCATACCTGGTAAAGGGAGACGCCGTTTCAATACTTGATGTTCAGGGCGAAGGCGAATGGGTGAAGGTTCGTTACTCTGCGAAAAATATTTTTGAGGCATGGGTGCCGCAAAATTCGATAAAACTTAATGAGACGGGCCATTGTGAAAAAGAATAGGCATCGATGGGGTCAGAATTCCATTATTTTCTGCTCGTCAGGTAGTGTATTAACCTCTTTCGCCTCAGTATTATCGGGTGAAAGGTAATCATGCCTATCAGACTGGATAAAATCTCTCCTCCGGCCCCACGTCCCGCGCCCCCTCGTATCGGGTTCTGGGCATGTTTGTTGCCACTGCTTCTGTTGTTGGGCGTGGGGGAGTCCTTATTGTTCAGCGGTGAACCGTTGCATACGCAATCCATTGATGGCTGGCAGCGAGCATTGGGCTTACCGCTTCTCCTTTGGTGCGTACTGCTGTTCGGTCGGCTGCTCTTATACAACGGTCAATACGGCGCAGCCGAGGGCTGGGACGCGGCCCGCGATGAAGATCTGCGCCGCAAAATGCGCCGAGGTCGGCGCTCCCAGCAGGTGTTAAGCACGAGCCTGTTCACTGCCCTGCGAAGTCCGGGTGAAGAGGGGGCCATACAACTCGATGGCTTGCTGAGCAGGATAGAGGTACTGACGTCGCAACCAACCCGGTTGGATGAAGCCGTCGTGCGTCATAGCCGCTTATCTGGCGCAAAGCATGAGGATTTGGAAAAGGTACTGCTCGGTATCTTCAGTCAGGTTCTCGCTGAACTGGCGCAAACGCTGACACATCTTCCGGACGAAAAGCCGTTGGCATTGTTGCTGGAGGTTGAGAGCGGACTGTCGCCGGGACAGTGGCGTCCGGCATGGCAACGGGCGTGGAACGCCTCCGGAATCCGACAGTCAGCGGTGCCCGTGGAGGGGCAAGGGTTAGTTGCATTGGACCAGTGGCTCGATCAGCGCATTGATGATCAGGCGCTACTGCTGGTGGTGGCATTGCAGTTTGCTCTGCTACAGCCTGAAGGCAAGGCAGAAGCGGCCGTAGGGCTACTGCTGGGCAACCGATTGACGCAAACCACTTTACCGCCAATCGCCTACCTTCACCGGCCGGAGCAGGCGCGAGCGCCCACTCCTGAGGCATTGATGTATGCCACTCGCCAAGCGCTGGATTGGGTGCCACTGGATGCCCAGTCGATTGAGCAGATCTGGCGGGCGGGAACTGCTGCGCAATACCAGACGGCAATAAGCACCGTTCTGGCTGAAGTGCCGATGCCGGTCAAGCACAACCAAGGCTTGATCGACCTGGATGCGTTGTTGGGACACCCCGGTACCACTTCACCATGGCTGGCAATCGCAGCCGCGACACAGGCCATTCAGCGCAGTGCTGGGCCGCAATTCATTTTCAGTGGTGACAGCGCCGTCGACGCGGGGCTGTGGAGTACGGTGCTGGTGCCCGTCCTGCCGCTTTCAACGAAGGAATCTTGAATGCAGTCTCGACGCTCTCCAAGGCCGGATTTACGGGGCGGCCTATTGATCCTGACCGGAGTGCTCCTCGAAATTCTGGTCTGGTATTTTCCTCAGTGGCTAGGAATGGGTTCTGGCAGTGACCGACAAAACACTTGGTTGTTGGCGATACCAGCGCTCACTTTTATCGCGCTGATAGGCCTGGGAGCCTACCGCCTTTTGTGGTGCCGTCTGGGATACTCGGTGCATCGCGCAGAGGCTGCGGATGATGTGCCCAAGCGAACGCGTTCGGAGAGTCCGAAAGCCCCGAGCACCCATCAAGTTAGCGTGGCTCAGGTGTATCTTAATAAATACTACGGCCCCTTCTGGCGCTTCAAAGTCCGCCTGCTCCTGGTCGTCGGCGAACCCGAGCAGATCGAAGCCATCGCCCCCGGACTGACCACCCGACAGTTCCTGCATGGGCAGGACACCGTGCTGCTCCATGGTGGCAGCGTACAGTCGCCAACCCTGTTCAGCCAATGGCAGGGCTTGAGCCGCTGGCGTGCTCTCGATGGCGTGGTCTGGGCCTTGAACAAGCAACAATCCACCGACGCCGCAACGCTGGGCGACAGCGTGCGGCGCCTGCGCGATCTGGCGCGGACGCTGCATTGGCAGTTGCCGCTGCACGTGTGGCAGGTCTGCGACACTCAATGGGACCAGTCCATGCGGCAGACGCAGGCGGTGGGTTGCGCGTTGCCCGCCGACTTCACCGCGGTGGAGTTGGAGAGTCGCCTGAATCAATTGGTCGAGCCCTTGCGCCAGGAGGGCTTGGAACAGATGCGCGGGCAGATACCGCATGACTTTTTGCTGCGCCTGTCCCGCGATTTGCAGGTCGAAGGCATTCCCCGCTGGCGTCAGGCGCTGGCACCGTTGCTCGGCGAGTTGGCCGGGAGCGTGCCGGTGCGCGGGTTGTGGTTCAGCCTGCCGTTACCGGAAGTGTCGCCGGATCCCAATAACCGCAGTCACTTCTGGTCGATATCACCGGTCTGGCACGGCGTGCTCGGCGATCAAAAATCGCGCCCGCGTCGCCTCGGCTGGCCCGCGACCCGCATCGCGCAAACCCTGATGCTCGCCCTGACTCTGGCATGGGGCGCCGGCCTGCTGCTGTCCTTCGCCAGCAACCGCGTACACATCGCCCAGGTGCAAACCTCCCTGGCGACCTTGCAACACTCATCCACCCGTGACGAACAATTCCTCGCCCTCAACGAGCTGATCCGCGAACTCGGCCGCCTGGATTACCGCGCCACCCACGGCACGCCCTGGTACCAGCGCTTCGGCCTGAACAAGAACACAGAACTCCTGCAACTGCTCTGGCCCGCTTACGTCGAGGCCAACCAGCGCCTGTTGCGCGACCCGGCCGTGGCCAGCCTGCAACAACAACTCACTGCCCTGATCAAGTTGCCCGCCGACAGCCCCGAACGCCTCAAGCGCGCGCCCCAGGCCTACGAACAACTCAAGGCTTACCTGATGCTGGCGCGGCCGGAAAAAGCCGATGCGAGTTTTCTGGTCAAAGTGATGGGCTCGCTCGAACCGAGCGCCGACGGGGTTTCGCCGGGGCTGTGGCACGGTCTGTCGCCGCTGCTCTGGCAGTTCTATGGCGAGCAGTTGGCGGCGCACCCGGACTGGCGCATCGCCACCGATCCGCAGCTGGTGGCCCAGGTGCGCCAGCTGCTGCTCGGCCAGTTGGGTCAGCGCAATGCCGAAGCCAGCCTGTACCGCCAGGTGCTCGACGCCTCGGCCAATCATTACCCGGCGTTAAATCTGGCGAAGATGGTCGGCGACACCGAGGCGCGAGCGTTGTTCGTCAGCCCGGCCAGCGTGCCGGGGGTGTTTACCCGCCAGGCCTGGGAGGGCCAGGTGCGCCCAGCCATCGAAGCTGTCGCCGAGGCGCGGCGTGAGGAAATCGACTGGGTGCTCAGCGACCGGCCGGGCGACATCGCCACCGAGTTGACCCCGGACATGCTGCGCGAACGCCTGACCCGGCGCTACTTCCAGGACTACGCCAGCGCCTGGCTGAAGTTCCTCAACCGCCTGCGCTGGCAGCCGGCCAACAACCTCGGCGAGGTGATCGACCAGCTGACCCTGATGAGCGACGTGCGCCAGTCGCCGCTGATCGCGCTGATGAACACCCTGGCCTACCAGGGCCAGGCCGGCACCCGCAGCCAGGCGTTGGCCGACTCGCTGATCAGCTCGGCGCAGAAGCTGATCGCCCAGGCGCCGGCGCCGTTGATCGAGCAGGCGCAGCAGGGGCCCAAAGGCCCCTTGGACGCCACCTTCGGTCCGCTGCTGGCCCTGCTCGGCAAGCCCCCCGAAGGCCAGAGCGATAACGAGCGCCTGAGCCTGCAAGCCTTCCTCAACCAGGTCACGCGCACCCGCCTGACCCTGCAACAGGTGAACCACGCCGCGGACCCGCAGGACATGACCCAGACCCTGGCGCAGACGGTGTTCCAGGGCAAAAGCATCGACCTCACCGACACCCGCGCCTACGGCAGCCAGCTCGCCGCCAGCCTCGGGGCGGAGTGGGGCGGTATCGGCCAGACCCTGTTCGTGCAGCCACTGGAGCAGGCCTGGCAGCGGGTCCTGCAACCCTCGGCCAGCAGCCTCAACCGCCAGTGGCAACGGGCGATCGTCAGCGAATGGCACGAAGCGTTCACCGGGCGCTACCCCTTCGCGGTCACCGCCAGCGACGCCTCGCTGCCGATGCTCGGGCAGATGATCCGCGCCGACTCCGGGCGCCTTGAGCAATTCCTGCAGCGCGAACTGGGCGGCTTGCTGCGCAAGGAGGGCAGCCGCTGGGTAGCCGACGCCCAGCACAGCCAGGGCCTGCGTTTCAATCCGCAGTTTCTCACGGCGATCAACCAGCTCAGCCACCTGGCCGACGTGCTGTTCACCGACGGCGGCATGGGCCTGAGCTTCGAGTTGCAAGGCAAACCGGTGCGCGACGTGGTGCAAACCACCTTCACCCTCAACGGCGAGAAACACGAGTACTTCAACCAGAAGGAAAGCTGGCAGCGCTTCAACTGGCCGGGTCGCAGCCAATACCCCGGCGCGAGCCTGACCTGGACCAGCGTGCAGGCCAACGAACGGCTGTTCGGCGACTACGCAGGCACCTGGGGCCTGATCCGCCTGCTGGAACAAGCCCAGGTCACGCCGCTGGACGACGGCGACAGCCGTTTTCGTGTGGTGCTCAAGGCGCCGGATGGGATTGGCCTGACCTGGTATTTACGCACCGAACTGGGGGCGGGGCCGTTGGCGTTGCTGAAGTTGCGTGGCTTTAAGTTGCCGACGCAGATTTTTCTCGGCAAGGACGAGAAAGCTGTGCCCTATGCAATGAACGGGAGGTTTGAATGAGCCTGGAGCGATTGATCGAACGTTGCCTGGGAGCGCGCGATGCCTTGGGCCTTGCCCGAGCGCAGGCAGCGCACTGGCAATCCTGGTTGCAGCCCATCAACGCGGACTTGCCCGTAGGCGAAGACCCGGCCTGCGACGATGACTTCCAACGCATGCGTGAGGAGGTCAACAAACTGTCAGGGGCCGATATCGAACAGGTCATTCACCTGGCGCAGACGCTGCTTGCCGGATCGTCCAAGGATCTGCGGGTAGTCACGTATTACATATGGGCACGCTTGCACAGGGATGGCGAAGCAGGCTTGGCCGACGGCCTGAACCTGTTGGCCGCATTGCTGGAACGCTATGCCGCTCTGGTGCTGCCCGCGCGTCCCCACAGCCGGAAAATGGCGCTGGAGTGGCTGGCGAGCAGCAAGGTGCTCGATACTCTGTCGCGCTACCCCGAGGTGGTCAGGGACGAAGCCGAGCGCACGGTGGCGGCGCTGGCCTGGCTGGAGCGTGAGTTGGCCGCCTGGCCCCAGGATCAGCGTCCCGACCTCGGCGCGCTATATGCCGCGTTGTCTGCGCGGCTGGCGCAATCGGGCGGGGTCGACGCGCTGGTACCGCAGAACAGCGCCAGCCACGAGACGAACGCGCGAGCGGCTGCCCCCGACGCGACGGTCATCAGATCCGGGCGCGATTTGCTGGACAGCGGTCGAGCGTTGGCAGGTTATTTGCGCGAACAATCCCAGGGTTGGTTGGCGGCTCATCGCCTGATGAAAAGCCTGCGCTGGGATACCGTGCATGCAGCACCACTGCAGGACGCCAGTGGCAAGACGCGCCTGGCACCCCCCCGTGGCGAATACCGCGCACAACTCAAGCGCCTGCACCTGCAACAGAGCTTCAATGAACTGTTGGATCTGGTGGAGCGGATCTACGCCGAGGGTGTGAACCATTTCTGGCTGGATTTGCAGTGGTACCTGTACCAGGCACTGATCAAACAACCCGCGCCACAGGACAGCTGGGCCGACATTGCCAAGCGCGACCTGGGCATGTTCCTCGAGCGCTTGCCGGGGCTGGAGGCGTTGTGCTGGAACGATGGCTCGCCCTTGGCGGACGAGGTGACACGCGAGTGGATCAGCCAGCACGTCTGTGGCAATCGGCCTCAGCAATGGCTACCGGCGCCGACCGTTGCCGCAACCGGCGAGGACCCCGGGATCCTGTCATTGGAAGGCGAAGCGCTGGCCCAGGCCGACAGCGATGGCGTCGAGCACTCATTGGCCTGGCTGGCCGCGCGTCCGGGCATCCATACCGGCCGCCAACGCTGGTTGTTGCGCCTGTTGATGGCGCGGGTGGCCGAGCAATACGGCAAGAGCGAACTGGCCATTCACCTGCTCGGCGAACTGGATGCCAGTGGACAACGTCATGGGTTGGCCGAATGGGAAACGGAGCTGAGTTTCGAGGTCAAGGCGCGCCTGCTCAAGCTGTTGCGCCTGAAGGTTCAACGCAATGACGCGGACAAGCCCAGCCTGACCCGGCGCATGGAGGCGCTGCTGGCAGCGCTGGTGGCAGTCGACCCGGTACGTGCCGCAGTGCTCTGTGGCTAAACCTCATTGATCAGGATTCTAACTTTGAGCATCGACAATCTGACATTGCAGTATTTCGAGGCCGAAATGCGCTACCTGCGCGAGGCTGGCAAGGAGTTCGCAGAGGCTTATCCCGACCGGGCGGCCCAACTGAACCTCGACAAGTCGGGCGCGCGCGACCCGTATGTGGAGCGGCTGTTTGAAGGGTTTGCCTTCCTGATGGGGCGGTTGCGCGAAAAGCTCGACGATGACCTGCCGGAGCTGACCGAAGGACTGGTCAGCCTGCTCTGGCCACATTACCTGCGCACCATACCGTCGCTCTCGATTGTCGAGTTGCTGCCCGAGCTCGCGCAGATGAAGCGCAGCGAGCACATCGGCAGCGGTTTCGAAGTGCTGTCGCAACCCATCGGACCATTGCGCACCCGTTGCCGCTATACCACCACCCAAGGGCTGACATTACAGCCGCTGGCCCTGGAGCGCGTGCAGGTGGCCCATGAACCGGACGGTCGCTCGCTGCTGAGACTGCGTTTTGCCTGTGGTGCAATGGTCAACGCCAGCGAGATCGACCTGAGCCGCCTGCCGTTGTACCTCAATGCCGATGCGGCGCTGGCCAGTGCGCTGCATCAGGCGCTGACCCTCAACGCTCAAGCCTTGTATGTACGCCTGCCTGACCAGACGGGCCGCTCTCTGCTGGAGGGTCATTTTTCGCCCAAGGGATTCGGTGACGAGGATCGCCTGTGGCCCAAGGGCGACAGTGCCTTCAGTGGCTATCAGTTGCTGCTGGAGTATTTCACCTTTCGCGAGAAGTTCATGTTCGTGACCCTCTGCGGGCTCGAGCGCCTGGAGCTGCCACCGAATACCCCCTGGTTCGAACTCGAGGTGGTGCTGCGCGAGCCGTTGCCCCAGGCGTTCATTCCGAGCGCCGAGCACATTCGCCTGCATTGCGTGCCAGTGATCAATCTGTTCACGCTTGAGTCCGACCCAATGACCCTGGCGCCCCTGCAAACAGATTACCTGCTTCGTCCCATGCGCTTGCAGGACGGGCATACGGAGATTTATTCGGTGGATCGGGTCAGCGGCTCGAAGAGCGCCGTACGCCACGAATACGTGCCATTCACCAGCTTTCGTCACAAGGGCGGCATGTTGCGTGATGAAGCGCCGGAGCGGTATTTCCATACACGACTCAAGCGTGGCCCCAATGGTCTGCATGACACTTGGCTGATCCTGGGTGGCGCAGGTTTCGATCAGGATCGGCTGGACAGCAGCGAAAGCCTGTCGCTGCGCTTGACCGGCACCCACGGCCAACTGCCGCGCAAGGCACTGCAAGGAACTTTGCTCGATACGCCGGTGCAATCGATCCAGGTCGACTTGCGGGTGCGCAACTTGTGTGCGCCGACCTTGCCGTGCTATCCGCCCAACCGCGACCGCTTCCACTGGCGGGTGCTGAGTCATCTTGGGTCGAACTTCCTGCCGATGCTCGACAATGCCGAAGTGCTGCGCGGCACGCTGGCGTTGTATGACTGGACGGGCAGTGAGCTGAACAGACGTCGCCTGGCGGCGATTGTCGAGGTCGGCCACCACCTGGTCCAGCGCTTCGAAAGAGGCTTTCTGCTGCGCGGGGTGGATATCGAAGTCACCCTGGATGCCAACGGCTTCAGCGGTGAGGGCGACATCAGCCTGTTCGGCGAAATGCTCAATCGCTTCTTCGCCCTGTACGCCGACATCCACCTCTACAACCAGCTCACGCTGATCCTGCAACCTACTGGAAAGTGCCTGCGATGGAACGAGAACCACAGTCAGCGTATTCCCGGCTGAAAGCCAGCGGTTTACTCGAAGCCCTGAAGGGGCAGGTGGCCGAGGCGAATCTGTATCGCTTCTGCCAGTTGCTTGAACAGGCGCTGCCCGATCACCCGCCACTGGGCAGCACCACGTCACCCGCGGATGATCCGGTGCGCTTTCGGCCAGACCCGGGCATGGGCTTCCCTGCCGGTGAACTGAAGGCCATTGAAACCGACGATAAGCATCCTTGGCGTCCGCCCACGGTGCGCACGCGCCTGTTGGGTCTGTACGGCGTGGACTCGCCATTGCCGACGGCTTTTCTGGACGATATCGCCCAGCGACGCGAGGGACACGAGGCGCTTGAAGCGTTCCTCGACATTTTCAACCACCGGATCTTTACCCAGTTCTACCGGATATGGCGCAAGTACTCCTATCCGGCCGCCTTCGAAGCCGGTGGTACGGATGCAACTTCGCAATGCCTGCTGGGACTGATCGGCCTGGGCATACCCGGAACAGCCAGCCAGGTTGCCACGCCGATATCGCGCTTCCTCGCCTTGCTCAGCGTGATGCGACTGCCCACTCGCAACGCCGAAGGCATTACTGCGCTGGTGAAGTTGCTGGCTCGCAAAACCCGGACGCAGGTAACGCCACACTGGCCGCAGAAAGTGCTGCTGGCGCAGCCGGCGAGCCTGTCCGCCGAGCATCCGGTGCGCTTGTCGCAGGGCACAACCCTGGGCGCTGTCGGCTACGACGCCAACAGTCAGTTGCATCTTTCGCTGTTCACCGAAGACCGGGACGAGGCCCGTGGCTGGCTGCCGGGTGGCCAGTTGTACAACGATCTTTTGGTATTGCTGCGCGTGTACCTGGGCTGGCGTTGCACGGTAAAGCTGCAGTTATCGTTGCCCCTGCACAGCCTGCCGCAACCGCTATTGGGACGAGCGCAGGTGTTGCTGGGCATGACCGCGGTCCTGGGCCTGGGCAGTGATGCCAGGCAGGCCTGCGAAAGCACCACCATCACGATCAATCTGGGCCGCTATCAAGGCCTGCAGAAAAACCGCCAGGACAGGGAGACACAGCATGTCGCGTACAGTTTCTAAATCATTGGGGGTCACCGCGTTCGGTGTATTGCTCAGCGCTTGCGGGGTAACCCAGAGCGTGACAGATGCGACGACCTCGACCACCGAGGCGATCTTCTACAAGCAGGTGAAAACCCTGCACCTGGACCTCAGCGGGCGCGCGGCGCTGAACACTGCCGGGATCGACATGAACGCGTTGTCCGTGCCGACCCTGGTGCGGGTTTATCAACTGCGTGACCGCAAGGTGCTGGAAAAGGCCAACTACGATAGCTTGCTCAGCCAGGACGAGCACGTATTGAGTGCGGACCTGCTGGACAAACGAACCCTGGTGGTCAAGCCCGACCAGGGTGTGCAATTGAACATCCCCCTGGACAAGCAGGCACGCTATATCGCCGTGGTCGCATTGTTCCGTGAGTTCGATAACCGAGCCGATACCTGGCGCCTGACCCTGGCACGCGATGACCTCGACCCGGACCGGGTGCGGGTGATCGAACTGGGGGATAACCGACTGACCCTGCGCCCACTGGCCAAGGAGTGACGGATGAGCGATCTCAATCCCTCGTTGTACGAGACGCTTCTGCAGAATTTCGACGGCGAACTGGATCTGCACCTGGTCGCCGATGAGGATCAGTGCACGCTGTCGGTGCTGGACAACCTGCGCCGCATCTTAAACAGCCGGGCCGGTGCGCTCGACCATCTGCCCGATTATGGCCTGCCGGACATGGGCAAGATTCTGCAGGGCCTGCCGGGGACGGCACATGGACTGATGAGTGCCATGGCCGACACATTGGCCAAGTACGAGCCGCGCCTGGGCACGATTGGCATCGAGCTGCTGCCCCAGACCCGACCGGGTCATCTGGAGTACAGCCTCGAAGTGCAACTCAAGGGGGGCCGTCGACTGACCTTCGGCACCACGCTCACACCAGGCGGCCATGTCCTGGTACGTCACTTGAAGCGACAGCACTATCTATCGATGTCGGGAATTGATTAACCAAAGGAATGCGCAATGACAGCGTTGTTTGAGATGCGAATCAGGCTTGGCGGCGACCCAAGCGCCTTCATTGAGTTCAAGGCACTGCGTGAAGAGTTAGCCAGACTGAGCCATCCGGCCTGCCCCGATGTGGATTGGGTCAAGGTGGAACAATTGTGCCTGGTGTTGTTCCAGCGCAACGGGGCGGAGTTGCAAACAGCCGCTGCATTCGTACTGGCCCGTAGTCACCTCCACGGTCTGGAAGATATGGTCCAGGGGATCGCGCTGGTCGAGGCGCTGGTCTGCGAATGGGCAACGCTGTGGCCGGCGATGGAGCCGGCGCGCCTGGAAATCCTGGCTTGGCTGTTCGCGCGCCTGCAGCCCCTGCTGCGCAGCCTGGAGCCGCAACCCTGGGGGCTGCCAGCGATCGCTCAACTGGGCGCGGCACTGGAGTGCTTGCACGCACGGCTGAATCGACAGGCACAGCATTCGCCGGGCACATTGCAAGCGCTGCGTCAGCAAGTCGAAGGTCTGCTACAGAGGCTGGCGCAGACCCACACGCAGCCCCACTCGTTGTTCGACGCGGTGGCATTGTCGGCAAGACTGCCGCAACCGCTCCCGGCGATGCCAATTGTGGTCCTGCCGACGCCGCCGATGCCTGTCGTGTTGGCTGGCGGTCAACAGAAGCAGGCGCGACGGCTTGGCCCTTGGCTGTTCGCCGCCACCGCGATGATTACCTTGGCCGCGGGCGCCTTCTGGACGACCTGGCTGGCGAGCCCGGACAAGGAGGGTGTTAATCGCCTGACCAGCGTTTTCGAGGCGCCACCCAGGGTGCCCGAGCCCGTACGCCTCGACAGCCTCTCCCTCTTCGCCCCCGGCAGCGCCGAACTCAAGCCCGGCTCGACCAAGGTATTAATCAGCGCCCTGGTCGACATCAAGGCCCAACCTGACTGGTTGATCGTCATTGCCGGGCACAGCGACGCCAAGGGCAATGCCGAACAAAACCTGCAGCTGTCCCACGCTCGGGCCTCGGCCGTGCGCGGCTGGATGCAGCGGATGGGCGATATTCCCGACAGCTGCTTCGCGGTTCAGGGCTTTGCCGACAGCCAGCCGATCGCCAGCAACGACAGCGAGGCCGGGCGCGCGGCCAACCGGCGTGTCGATATCCAACTGGTGCCCCAGGCGGGAGCCTGCGGGAAAACAGGCGAGCAGGCAGCGTCATAGCAACCATTCATTCGCTCGATACCCATCATCAAGGAATGCAAGTTCTGTTTTTCCGCCAAGGGAGGAAGATAGCGCCATACCGATCTCGCCATTGAAGGAATAAGCGCGATGAGAATCTCGACCCTGCTGGCTTTTTTCGCCCTGTTCAGCGCCAGTGTGGCTGCAACCGCGCCGGCCATGGCTGGCGATGCGTCCTGCCGTTTCCTGCCGATTGCCGACAGCACTGTGCGTTTGCAACACGCGCAGAAGGTGGCGGTGCTCTACAGCGAAAACACGCTCAACACCCAGCAATATCTCGAGAGCTATCACGCGGTGGCGGTAAAGGGGGCGCAAAACCCCGGGCTGGATAAGCGAATCAGCCAGGCGTTCGTCGACAGTTCCGACCCGCAACGGGCGATTGGTTGGTTGATGACGTCGTTGCAGAAGGAGTTCGCCGCGGTGACGGTCTATGACAACCTCGATGCGGCGCTTCAGGCTCATCCGGACGTGGTGGTGATGCTCGACACTTTCAGTCGTCTGGTGTCCAAACGCAATAGTCAGGTTGAGGCGCGGTTTGTGGCCAGGTTCTACGATTCGAACCTGCAATACATCGGCCAGGCGCAAGGTTCACGTGCCGAGCAGATGCCCTCGGTGTGGGTGCATGGCAAAGCCGCGCCACAGATTGCCGCGCAAATCAATCAGCAGACCGAGTTGCAAATGAAGGCGTTGAAACAGTTCGATGCGTCGTTGCAGACACTGGTGACCACCGGTCCAGTGGATCATGTGGCGAGCAACTGAACCGCTACCAGCCTTTGACACCGCTCATATCCGGCAGCTTGTGCGCAATGCCCTTGTGGCAGTCGATGCAGGTGGCCTCGCCCTTGGCCAATGACGTGGAATGCATGGCCGCTGCCCGTTTGCCCTGGCGGGTGAAGTCCATGAATTCGAAGTTGTGGCAATTGCGGCATTCGCGCGAGTCGTTGGCCTTGAGCCTGGCCCATTCGTGTTCCGCCAGCTCACGGCGCAGATTGAGGAATTTGTCGCGGGTGTCGATGGTGCCGAAAAGCTTGCCCCAGACTTCCTTCGATGCCTGCATTTTACGCGCGATCTTGTGGGTCCATTCATGGGGTACGTGGCAGTCCGGGCAGCTCGCGCGCACACCCGAGCGGTTGGTGTAGTGGATGGTGTCCTGCAATTCGACGTACACGTTGTCGCGCATTTCGTGGCAGGAAATGCAGAACTTCTCGGTGTTCGTCAGCTCCAGTGCCGTGTTGAACCCACCCCAGAAAATGATCCCGGCGATGAAACCGCCCAGCGTCAGGAATCCCAGGCTGAAATAAACGCTCGGCCGACAGAGGATGCCCCAGTAGTCCTTAAGCAGGGCGAACAGTGCTTTCATGGCGCCTCCTCAACGTTTCTGCGCAGCGTTGGCGTCGTCTTGCAGGATTTTGTCGATGGTCTCGAAGCTGTTGCCCACCAGTGGCAGCACATCTTTTTGCGGCACATGGCACTGGTTGCAAAAGTAGCGACGCGGTGAGACAGCCGCCAGCGCCTGGCCGTCGCGGTCCATGTAGTGGGTGATGCTGATCATCGTCGCCTGGCTGCGTGGACTGTTGGCCCGGCTGTGGCAGGACAGGCATTTGTTGCCGTTCTTGTCGATCTGATAGCCGCGAATGCTGTGCGGGATGGTCGGTGGCTGGTCAGGGTAGTTGCGCTCACGCTTGAGGTCCTTGTTTTCATCGTCGGCCAGGGGCGGCGCTGGCGCGTTTTGCGTCAGGGTGCCGCCTGGCCGGCGTCCGTCCGGGCCCGGTGCATCCAGGGGGTAATCAATCTCGGCGGCGATCGCAGCGCCCAAAAAAGTGCCCATCACGGCAAGCAGGAACAACGGCAGGATTCGAAAAGTCATGGCGGTTCTCCTCAAGCCACGCTGATCAACTCGATGCGGATCGCGCATTTCTTGTAGTCGGTCTGCTTGGAGATCGGGTCGGTGGCGTCGAGCGTGACCTTGTTGATCAGCTTGTTGGCATCGAAAAACGGCACGAACACCAGGCCGCGCGGCGGTTTGTTGCGCCCGCGGGTTTCGATGCGGGCGCGGATTTCCCCGCGGCGGCTGATCAGCTTCACTTCGCTGCCACGGCGTGCGTTCATAGCCTTGGCATCCTCGGGGTGCATGTAGACCAGCGCGTCGGGCACGGCTTTGTAGAGTTCTTCCACCCGTTGGGTCATGGTGCCCGTGTGCCAATGCTCCAGGACCCGGCCGGTGCTCAGCCAGAACGGGAAGTCGGCGTCCGGCGCTTCGGCCGGTGGCTCGTAGGGCAGGGCGAAGATGATCGCCTTCTTGTCCGGGTAGCCATAGAACTGCACTTCGCTGCCCGTTTCCACATAGGGGTCGAGTCCCTCGCGGTAGCGCCAGCGGGTTTCCTTGCCATCGACCACCGGCCAGCGCAGGCCGCGTTCGCTGTGGTAGCGATCGAAGGCCGCGAGGTCATGGCCATGACCGCGACCAAACTGCGCGTACTCTTCGAACAGGCCCTTTTGCAGGTAGAAACCAAAGGCCTTGGCTTCATCGTTCTTGTAGCCGGTCTCGATTTGCTCGACGGGAAACTCGTCGACCTGGCCGTTCTTGAACAACACTTCGAACAGGGTTTTGCCCTTGTACTCCGGGGCCTTGGCCAGCAACTCCGCGGGCCAGGTTTCATCGGTCTTGAAGCGTTTGGAAAACTCCACCAACTGCCACAGGTCGGACTTGGCGTCTCCCGGCGCGCTGACCAACTGATGCCAGAACTGCGTGCGGCGCTCGGCGTTGCCGAAGGCGCCTTCCTTTTCCACCCACATCGCGCTGGGCAGGATCAGGTCGGCGGCCTGGGCGGAAACGGTGGGGTAGACGTCCGAGACGATCACGAAGTTGTCCGGGTTGCGCCAGCCCGGCAACACTTCCTGCATGATGTTGGGCCCGGCCTGCATGTTGTTGCTGGCCTGAGTCCAGTACACGTTGAGCACACCGTCCTTGAGCATGCGGCTTTGTTGCACCGCATGAAAGCCGACTTTCTCCTGAATGGTGCCGGCGGGCAGCTTCCAGATTTTTTCCGCGGTGGCGCGGTGCTTGGGGTTGGTCACCACCATGTCGGCGGGCAGGCGGTGGGAGAAAGTCCCGACCTCGCGAGCAGTGCCACAGGCGGATGGCTGGCCGGTCAACGAGAAGGGGCTGTTGCCCGGTTCGCTGATCTTGCCCGTGAGCAAATGGATGTTGTAGATCAGGTTGTTGGCCCAAACTCCACGGGTGTGCTGGTTGAAACCCATGGTCCAGAAGGACACGACTTTACGGTTGGGGTCGGCATAGAGTTCGGCCAACGACTTGAGGCGATCAGGCGCAACCCCGGTTTCTTTCGCCGTGCGTTCCAGGGTGTAGGGTTTGACGAACTCGGCGAACTGCTCGAAGGACATGTCCGTCCAGGTATTGGCCTTGTCGGCGTTCTTCGCCTGTTTTTCCAGCGGGTTATCCGGGCGCAAGCCGTAGCCGATATCGTCGGCGCCCTTGGCGAAGCGCGTGTGCTTGCTGATGAAATCCTGATTGACCGCGCCACTTTCGATGATGTGATTGGCGATGTAGTTGAGGATCAGCAGGTCGGTTTGCGGCTTGAACACCATGGGGATGTCGGCCAGTTCGAAGCTGCGGTGTTCGAACGTCGACAGCACCGCGACTTTCACGTGCGGATAGCTCAGGCGCCGGTCGGTGACGCGGCTCCACAGGATCGGATGCATCTCCGCCATGTTCGAGCCCCACAACACAAAGGCGTCGGTGGCTTCGATGTCGTCGTAGCAACCCATCGGCTCATCCGCGCCAAAGGTGCGCATGAAACCCATCACCGCCGAGGCCATGCAATGGCGGGCATTGGGGTCGATGTTGTTGCTGCGAAAGCCGGCCTTCATCAGCTTGTTGGCGGCATAACCTTCCCACACCGTCCATTGTCCCGAGCCGAACATGCCGACCGATTCGGGGCCCTTGGTTTTCAAGGCCTGCTTGAATTTTTCTTCCATGATGTCGAAGGCCTTGTCCCAACTGATCGCCTGGAACTCGCCCTGCTTGTCGTACTGGCCGTTGTTCATGCGCAGCAGCGGCTGGGTCAGGCGGTCGACGCCGTACATGATCTTGGACAGAAAATAGCCCTTCACGCAGTTCAACCCGCGGTTGACCTCGGCCTTGACGTCGCCATGGGTGGCGACCACCCGGTTGTCCCGGGTCGCGACCATCACGCTGCAACCGGTGCCGCAAAAACGGCAGGGCGCCTTGTTCCAGTCCAGGGTGACCATGTCCGCTTCGGTGACCAGGTTGCTGGCAGTGGTGAATATCGGCAGGCCGGCCGCGGAGGCTGCAATGGCGGCGGCCTGGGCCTTGACGAATGCTCGGCGCGACATGCTCATTGGCTGTCTCCCGCGGGATCGAGAATTTCGTGATAGATCAGCGCAGCGTTGAGTACGCCCGGCAGATTGTTGATTTGATCGATGCGTTGCAGGATCTGGTTTTCGTTTACGGCCTCAAGGACTACCACCAGTTTCCCGGCGGCACTTTCCTGATGCAATTCCACGCCGTCCAATAGTCGCAGGTTGGCTTTGACGGCGTCGAAGCGTTCAGGTCGGGCAAGTACCACAAGGCTGGCGATGTGCAGGATTTCGTCCATGGTTGACTCCAACAGGCTCTATTGAAGGGCTTTTAGTTGGGCGGTCCGGGAGGGCCGTAGAGCATTTGGAAAAACCAGATAAGGAAACCGTAACTGCCGACGATAGCGACTGAAAGTAACGGGAAAAGGCAAATGACAAGAAACAGGAACAGGCGCATTTCCTTGCGTCGTTGCGGTTTTTGCTCTTCAGTCAATGACATGGAGTGCGCTCCAGCCGAACGTGCACTCCAGACTAGATCACGGAATTATAAGGGGAGGTGTTGTTACGACTTTTATCGACCGGCGGTGTCGGATGCACACCGGTCTGCCACATGTAGTTATAACACTGCGAATCGTTACAGCGCTGAGTTACAAATATGCAACGAGTTGAAAGGGTTTCTTGTTTGATAATTGTTCGTTTAGCCGATCGATAAGTGCTTTACCACTTCGGCTTCGACTGCCCCTTCGTTGGCACCCTCATCAAACTTGCTGAAGCTCCACCAGGGCACCCTTGTATCCGGCTGTTCAGGCGTGAGGAGGGCGCCGTTCGATACAAGGGCAAAAAGCATGGGGAGACTCTGGATGGAAAGGGAGCGCGTTGATGCGAATCAGGTGTGCACCAATGCGATGGTGAATGAAACCACGATCATGCAGGCAAAGGCGAAATTTAGATTCATGTCGTTTCCATCCGAGTCAGGGGTGATGGCGCTCATCTTGAACAGGTCGGACGCAAATAAAAAATTCGCCTTGGTGATTTGAAAGATCGAAGGAATTGATAGCTGGCGCGTGAATCGCGGCTTGAGTCACTGCAGACAAACTGTGGGGGCGAGCAGGCTCCCACAGTCGGGTTTTAGCTGTCGCACTATCAGCGCAGTCGCTCCAGCATCTGGTAGTACCACATGCCCGCCGCCAGCATCGGGTTGCCAAGCAGGTCGCCCATGGGCACGCGGATATGCTGGCAGGCAGCGAAGGTGTCGTACTGCTCAAGCTGCCCGGTGATCGCGCGGCCCATGATTTCGCCCATGATGTGGGTGGTGGCGATGCCGTGCCCGGAGTAGCCCTGGCAGTACCAGACGTTGTCCGAGAGTTTGCCCACTTGCGGGATGCGGTTGATCACGATGCCCATCGCGCAGCTCCACTGATAGTCGATGGCCACGCCTTTGAGTGCCGGGAACGTCTGCTCGATGCACGGGCGTAACTCGGCGGCGATGTCGCGCGAATCCTTGCCGCTGTAGTTGGCGCCGCCGCCGAACAACAGGCGGCCGTCGGCGGTCAGGCGGTAGTAGTCGAGCACGAAGCGGCAATCGTAGACGGCGAGGTCTTCAGGGTTGATCTGTTTGGCCAGGTCGCCCAGCGGCGCAGTGGTGACGATGCCGCCCATTGCCGGGAAGATCTTGCCCTTGAGCTTGCCCGGTTCCAGCTTGTGGTAGACGTCACCGGCCAGCAGCACCTGATTGGCATCGATGCGACCTTGGGCGGTGCGCACGCCTGGTTGGTCGCCGTGAATGATTTCCAGCACTTCGCTGTTTTCGAAGATCAATGCGCCCAGGCTTTCTGCCGCCTGCGCTTCGCCGATGCACAGGTTGAGTGGATGCAGGTGCATGTTGCGGGTGTTCTTGATCGCGCCGTGGTAGAGGTCGCTCTGCAGCAGGTCGCGTACCTGGCTGCGGTCGAGCAGGCTGACGTCGTCACCCATGCCGCGGCGCAGCGCTTCGTCGTAGTCCTTGCGCAAACCGTCCATGTGGGCAGATTTGTACGCCGCGTGCAGGTGGCCGTGCTTGAGGTCGCAGGCAATGCCGTATTTCTCCACCCGTTGCTCGATGATCTGGTGCCCGCGCCAGCGCAGGTGCCAGATGAAATCGTCGACTTCATCGCCGAGGCTGCGACGCATCTGCTTACGCATGGCTTCCTCGCCCGAGAGGCTGCCGGTGACCTGGCCACCGTTGCGCCCGGTGGCGCCCCAGCCGATCTTGTGGCTTTCGACGATGGCGACCTTCAGGCCTTTCTCCGCCAGTTCGACGGCCGTGGCGACGCCAGTGAATCCGCCGCCGATGATGACTACGTCGACGCGGTGCTGGCCTTGCAGGGTTGGGCAATCGGTTTCGTGGTTGAGGGTGGCGGTGTAGTAGGAGTTGGTGCGTTGGGTCATGTTTTTGTCCAGGCGAAATGAGGTCGAGAGACAGCGCGATCCTTGTGGGAGCGAGCCTGCTCGCGAAGCGGCCGGCACATTCAGCACTTGTAGTGACTGACACACCGCTTTCGCGAGCAGGCTCGCTCCCACAGGGCGGGGCGGATGGCGGTTTACGCCTCAGTCAAGTACCAACGCCAATCCTGCTCACCCACTTCAGCCATGAACTGCCGATACTCCGCACGTTTGACCGCCAGGTACACTCCCAGAAATTCCTGCCCCAACGCATCCCGCGCCCACACCGAATTTTCCAGCGCCGTCAGTGATGTCAGCCAGTCGGTCGGCAGCAACTGCGTGGCCTGCGCGTAGCCATTGCCTTGCACCGGTTCGCCCGGGTCGAGGTTCTCGCTGATGCCGCGATGGATGCCAGCCAGGATCGCCGCTGCTGCCAGGTACGGGTTGGCATCGGCACCGCAGATGCGATGTTCGATGTGACGGCTGTTGGCCGGGCCACCGGGCACCCGCAGGCTGACGGTGCGGTTGTCGACGCCCCAGGTCGGGGCCAGCGGCGCATAGCTGTTGGCCTGGAAGCGCCGGTAGGAGTTGGCATTGGGGCAGAACAGCAACAGCGAATCGAGCAGCGACGCCAGCATGCCGCCGATGGCGGTGCGCAGCAGCGGGGTGCCGGCCGGGTCCTCGGACGCGAACAGGTTGCGGCCTTCGGCATCGGCGATGCTGACGTGCATGTGCATGCCGGTGCCCGCCAGATGATCGAAGGGTTTAGCCATGAACGTCGCCTGCATGCCGTGCTTGTGGGCCACGGCTTTGACCAGGCGTTTGTAACGCACCGCCTGATCCATCGCCTGCAAGGCATCGCCGTGTTCCAGGGTGATTTCCACCTGCCCCGGCGCGTATTCGGAAATCGCCGTGCGTGCCGGAATGCCATGGAGTTTGCACGCGCCATAGAGGTCGGCGAGGAAAGGCTCGATCTGCTCCAGCTCACGCAGGCCATAGACCTGGGTATGTCGCGGTCGACCGCCGTCAGCGTCCAGCGCCGGTTGCGGGCGACCATTGTGATCGCGCTTGGCGTCCAGCAAATAGAACTCCAGCTCGCACGCCATCACCGGGTGGTATCCCTCGGCTTGCAACCGCTCGATGACCTTGATCAGCAGGTGACGTGGATCCGCGATGCTCGCCGGCATGCCTTCTTGCGGGTGCATGCTGACTTGCACCGCCGCGGTCGGAATCTGCCGCCACGGCAAACGCACCAGGCTGCCTTCGAGCGGGTAGGCACGGCAGTCGATGTCACCCACCTCCCAGACCAGTCCGGAGTTCTCGACGTCATCGCCTTGCAAGGTCAGGCCGAGGATGGTGCTGGGCAGCGGGCGACCGCTTTCATACACCGCCAGCAGTTCCTCGCGGTGCAACAGCTTGCCGCGCGGCACGCCGTTGGCATCGAGAATGAACAGCTCGATCATGTCGATATCGGGGTTGTTCGCCAAAAAGCGTTGGGCGTCTTCAAGGGCTGCGAATTTCATTGTTCATCACTCACGTTGGCGTCCCGCGGACGCACGGATTCAGGCCCGGGCGCGACGGCGGATAAAGACCCGCGACGCGCTGGCAGCGATAGCGAAAAAGTAAGGGGCTCGACGCGTCGTGGACGCAATCAGGCGAGCAGGGTGCTATCCGGCGGGCGTGCGGAGTGACGCAGTTTGGAGCGGCGCAGGGCCATGGGCAGGTTGACGATGCGCTTCATGAGGCAATGCCGTCCACGACCCCTGCAGAGGGGGTCAGGAATGAGACGTCCAGCAAGTGGTGCTCTGACGGTGCGGTGCTCATGACTCAGGTTTCCAGCAGGGGAAATCGTCGGTGGCGGATAACACGCTATCCGCAGTGACTGGATACTAGGGGTGAAAGCGCAACCTGTAAACGTCTGTTTTCAGCGCAGAAGGTGCACGGCCACCCCGATCAGCCCACAACCGGACAATACTTCGATGACCCCGCGCTTGAACTTCAGCAGGGCAATCGCGGCCGCAATGGCGATCAGCAGCGACGGCCAGTCCAGCCGATTGGCGAAGCCCTCAGGCCACAGCACATGATAAGCAAAGAAGCACGCCAGATTGACAATCACGCCAACCACCGCAGCGGTAATCGCGGTCAGCGGCGCGGTGAACTTGAGTTCGTTGTGCGTCGATTCCACCAGCGGGCCACCGGCGAGAATGAACAGGAACGAAGGCAGGAAGGTGAACCAGGTCACCAGCATGGCGGCGACGGCACCGGCGACGAAGGCCTGATCGGGACCGAACACCTGATGCACGTAGCCGCCGATGAAACCGACGAAGGCGACCACCATGATCAGTGGCCCGGGTGTGGTTTCGCCGAGCGCCAGGCCATCGATCATCTGCGTCGGCGTCAGCCATCCATAGTGGCCGACCGCGCCCTGGTAGACATACGGCAGCACCGCGTAGGCACCGCCGAAGGTCAGCAGCGCCGCCTTGGTGAAAAACCAGCCCATCTGGGTCAGCGTGCCTTCCCAGCCGAACAGGGTGGTGAGGGAGGCCATCGGCAGCGCCCACAACAGCGCGCCGATCAGGGCCAGGCGCAGCAGTTTCCAGCTGCTGAAACGGGCATGCTCGGGCGTGGGTGTGTCGTCGTCGATGACGGCGGCGCCGAAGGATTTTTGCGCGGCGCCGTGCCCGCCGGTACGGAATTTTTCGGGGGCCAGGCGCCCACCGAAATAACCGATGATTGCTGCCCCCAAAACGATCAAGGGAAACGGTACGTTGAGCGCGAAGATGGCCACGAATGACGCGGCGGCGATGCCCCACATCCAGGCGTTTTTCAAGGCCCGGGAGCCGATCCGATGCGCCGCCTGCAGCACAATGGCGGTCACCGCCGGCTTGATCCCGTAGAACAGCCCGACCACCACCGGCACCTCACCGAAGGCGACATACACCCAGGACAAGGCTATCAGGAGAAACAGCGACGGCAGCACGAACAGCACGCCGGCAATCACGCCGCCCCAAGTCCGGTGCATCAGCCAGCCGATGTAGGTCGCCAGTTGCTGGGCCTCGGGGCCGGGCAGCAACATGCAATAGTTGAGCGCATGCAGGAAGCGTCGCTCGGAGATCCAGCGCCGGCGTTCGACCAGTTCCTGGTGCATGATCGAGATCTGCCCGGCCGGCCCGCCGAAGCTTATGAAACCGAGCTTGAGCCAGAAACGGAACGCTTCTCGCAGACTGATTGCAGCGGGCTTCGCGGGTTGCTGTGCTTCGACGGGGGCAGGGCTCAAACGGCGATTCCTTTTGCAGGGACTCTCTGACACGCGACTTTAACCATGAGCACGCGGTTTGAATAGCCAGGCACTGCGTCAACTCAAAACGTAGTCCACCGGCATGAGCGGCGGCGGCAATGTCGTCTCACCCATGGCCGCCAGGACATCGCGCTCGATATCAGGTTGGGTTTGGGTCTCACGATCATGGTTGTGCGCCTGGGCAAGGACAGTGATGGAGCTGGCATTTAATCGCCGGTCATGGGCATGACGCGGCGCAGGCTAGGAGCAACGAGTCCGTACGTCCAATCACTATGAGTGACTGGGTGATCGACGGAGTCTATGAAGGATTTTCAAGCGCGCAGCGATGGTGCGCCGCTGCGGCTGTCGTCATTCATTGCGCCCCGAACATCACCGTCCAGTAAATCCCCGCATCGCTCTTCGGATCAACCGCATACGCCGCGCCGAGGTCGCGGAACTGTGGGTTCATCAGGTTGGCGCAATGGCCGGGGCTGGCCAGCCAACCGTCGACCACCTTGCGTACGCTGTCCTGCCCGGCGGCGATGTTCTCGCCGATCTGCTGGAAGTCGTAGCCCGCCAGTTCGGCGCGATCGCCTGGGGTACGGCCGTCGCGGTCCTTGTGATCGAAGTAATTGTTGTTGGCCATGCTGCGCGCCTGGGTTTCGGCGGCGCTCGCCAGGGTGGCGTTCCAGGCCAGCGGCGTGGTGGCGTTGAAGGTTTGTGCGCCACATTGGCGGGGGCGGCTGCGCGCGACGTTGAGTTCGGCGAGCAGTTTCTGCCCTTCGGTCTGCCAATCGCCCAGGCGTGCGCTCAACAATGGCCGGGCCAGTACGATGCGCCACTCGCGGTCCTGGCGGCTGACGCCGACGTCGACGAACTGCGGGTCGAGCACTATCTGGCAAAAACTTTCCTGGATCGCCTTCATCGCCGAGGGCGCATCACGCGGCCCGGTCAGGCTGATCGCCTGCACATTCTTCATCGGATACCCTGCACTGGCCATGGCCTGTTGCAGGTTGCCGACGCTGGCGGCGGACAGCACCAGCCGCGGGTCGGCCGACAGCGGCGGCAGTTCCGATGACACCTGGCCTGCGCAACGCTGCAACTGGGCGCGGTAGACGTTGATCGATTCGATCAGTTGCGACTCGTCGCTCGCCAGCGCGGTGGCGGCAAACAGAAGTCCCAGTGAAACCCCGGCAAGGCGCAGGGTGGACGATAGGAAAGGCATGGAAATCCTCCTTGAGCTGACTGCGCCCATGATGCGCGAAGTGCCCCCCTTGAGCGCAATGCCTTTTTCCGGGTTGTTGCATCCTCCGCGCCATCATTTCACTACTACACTCAAGCGATACTGCCTACGGAGTAGTGTCCGATCATGCGCCACGCCTGGATTTCCACCTGCCTCGCCCTGACCCTGCTCGCTGTCCCGGCATTCGCCACTGACCAGGAACAAAAACAGAAAGTCGCCGAAGACAAGGCCCAGGTGCTGGAGCACAAGGCCGCAGAAAACAGCGGCCCCGCGGCAGTGCCCAAGTCTCAAGCCATTACCCAGCCTGAGGTCCAGGCCGTGGACCCGGCGGGCAAGGCGCCGCTGGATGACGCCATCACCTGTCTCGCCCGTTCGATCTACTGGGAAGCCAAGGGCAAGGACTCGGCCGACATGGAAGCGGTGGCCAACGTGGTCATGAATCGCCTCGGCCATGAAGGTTTTCCCGATACCGTGTGTGCTGTAGTCAAGCAGGGCTCGGAGACCAGGAGCTGCCAGTTTTCCTGGTGGTGCGATGGGCGCCCGGACTCCGTTCAGGAGGAGGTGCCTTACGCGATGGCCAAGGAAATCGCACGCAAGGCGCTGAACAAGCAATTGCCGGATCGCACCAAAGGCGCACTGTATTTCCATGATCGCACGGTGAAGCCGGACTGGGCCAAGGAGTACACCCATACGGCGGACATCGGATTGTTCAGGTTTTACAAACCCCAGGGCGGTGATGCGAAGTAATCATATTTACGTGAAAAACCCTTGAAATTTATCCAGGCCCGCGAAACTGCAATATTTCTGTTTTACAAGCTTCATGACGGAGCAACGCGTTAGAAATGTCATGAGTGGAAACAGAACATGAAGCAGGCGTGGTTTTTCAGCAGTCATTCGGCACCGCCAGGTGCGTCCTTTGCGGTTTGCGCCTCGTGACGGTACTTGTCACCGGCGCCGCCGGTTTCATCGGCTTTCATACAGCCAGGCGCTTGTGCCTGGACGGTCATGAAGTCGTCGGGATCGACAACCTCAACGACTATTATGACGTAGCGCTCAAGCAGGCACGGCTAAAGGCGCTTGAGTCGTTGCCGGGCTTTCGCTTCCGGAAAATGGACATCGTCGACAAGCCGGCATTGCTGGACTTGTTCGGCGAGTACCGATTCAGCGAAGTGGTGCACCTGGCCGCCCAGGCCGGCGTGCGTTATTCGCTGGACCAACCGGATGTGTACGCCCAATCGAACCTGGTGGGCTTCCTCAATGTGCTGGAAGCCTGTCGGCACCATCGCCCCGGGCACCTGATCTATGCCTCGAGCAGTTCGGTCTACGGCAGCAACTGCAAAATGCCTTTCAGCATCGAAGACGCGGTCGATCAACCGGTTTCGTTGTACGCGGCCACCAAGCGTGCCAATGAACTGCTCGCCCACAGTTACTGCCATCTGTACGGCCTCAAGGCCAGCGGTCTGCGCTTCTTCACGGTCTACGGACCCTGGGGCCGGCCCGACATGGCACCGTTCAAATTCGCCCAGGCGATCCTCAGCGGCCAGCCCATCGACGTCTACAACCAGGGCGAGATGGCGCGGGACTTCACCTACATCGATGACATCGTGGAAAGCATCGCTCGCCTGCGCACTCGACCGCCGGGCGAGGGGATCAATCGACTCTTCAACATCGGTCGCGGTGAACCGATGGCGCTGCTGGATTTTATCGAGTGCCTGGAGTCGGCATTGGGCACCGAAGCCCGGCGTCACTTCATGCCGATGCAGGATGGTGATGTGGTCAAGACCTGGGCCGATGTCTCGGCACTGCAAGCGTGGATCGACTTTCGCCCGCAGGTGTCGGTGGCAACCGGGGTCGGGGCCTTTGTGCAGTGGTATCGGCAGTTTTATCAGATCTGAATCGTTCGCCGCTGATAACGGTAAAACCATAGGGCGAGGGGACTCCATGAGCCAAGACATATTTGTGTCGGTATTGATTCCGGCAAAGAACGAAGCGAACAACCTCAAGCCACTGCTCGAGGAGGTGCGCGAGGCAATGGCAAACGAAGCGTATGAAATCATCGTGGTCGACGATGGCAGTACCGATGCCACCTTGCACGAGCTGCGGCAGATCAGGAACAGCGGTTTGAGCGCCTTGCGCATCCTCCATCATGAACGCTCGCTGGGGCAAAGCACCTCGCTCTACCACGCGGCACGGGAAGCGCGTGGGCAATGGCTGGCCACCCTCGACGGCGACGGCCAGAACGATCCAGCGGACATCCCCGGCATGTTGGCGCTGGTGCGCGGTGAGCAGGGCAGGGGCAATGTGCAGCTGGTGGCGGGTCACCGTACCAACCGCCGCGATACTGCGAGCAAGCGCTGGGCTTCGCGTTTCGCCAACGGTCTGCGCCGGCGCCTGCTCAAGGATGCCACGCCGGACACCGGCTGCGGCCTGAAGCTGATCGAGCGCGCGGCGTTCCTGCGCCTGCCGTATTTCGACCACATGCACCGATTCATTCCGGCATTGATCCAGCGCCACAACGGCCGAACGATCAATTACCCGGTCAACCATCGAGCGCGCACCGCAGGGGTGTCCAAGTACGGCAACCTCGACCGTGCCCTGGTGGGCATTCTTGACCTGGCCGGTGTCTGGTGGCTGATCAAGCGCACGCGGCTGAACACCCACGCCCAGGAGCTCGAAGGATGATCATGACCCGCGAAACCCTGTGGCTGGTGATTGGTTTTGCCGGACAGATCGCGTTTACCGGACGGTTCGTCCTGCAGTGGTTGTACAGCGAATACAAAAAGCGCAGCGTCATCCCGGTGAGCTTCTGGTACCTGAGTATTGTCGGCAGCACCTTGTTGTTTGCCTACGCCATCTACCGCCAGGACCCGGTGTTCATTATCGGGCAGGCATTCGGCTCCATCGTGTACCTGCGCAACCTGCAATTGATTGCCAAAAACCGACAATCCAGGGAATAGACCATGCGCCGAAAACTCTCGCCCCGGGTCGAATGCCTGGTCCTGATGCTGCTCGCCTTGCTGTTGATCGGTGCCGGGCTGGGCTTGCGCCAGGCACACAACGTCGATGAGGAGCGCTTCCTTGGTGTGGCCCTGGAGATGCTGCACAACGGCTCGTGGCTGATTCCGCATCGGGCCGGGGAGATCTACGGCGACAAGCCGCCGATCTTCATGTGGACGGTGGCATTCTTCATCTGGCTGACCGGCCTGCCCAACCTCGCCCTGTACATTCCCGGGCTGTTGTCGGCGACAACCGTCACGGCACTGGTCTATGACCTGGGTCGTCGGCTCTGGAGCCAGCGTATCGGTCGCATCGCTGCATTGTTGTACCTGGCGACCTACCAGACCCATAGCATCCTGCGCACCGGGCAAATCGACAGCTTCCTGATTCTGTTCACCACCCTGGGCCTTTACGGGCTGGCACGCCATCTACTGCTTGGACCCGCGTGGCGTTGGTTCTACGTCGGATGCGCGGCGATGGGCATCGGCGTGATCACCAAAGGCGTCGGTTTTCTGCCGGTGTTGCTGGTGATCCCCTATGCCTATGCGGTGCGTAAGGGCTGGCCGGGGGTGGTGGCGATGCCGGGCGAGTCGCGCAGATGGCTGCTTGGGTTTGTGTTCATGCTGGCTGCTATTGCGATCTGGCTGCTGCCCCTGGCCTTGTCCATCGCGCTCAATGGCAGCGCTGAGGAAATCGCCTATGCGCGGGAAATCCTCCTGCGCCAGACCGCCGGACGCTATGCCGCCGCCTGGCATCATCGGGAACCCTTCTGGTACTTCTTCACCAACGTCATTCCACAGTACTGGCTGCCACTGGTATTGGTGTTGCCGTGGCTGGTGCCGGCCTGGCGCCGCCAGCTGCAAAAGCGCGATGGCCGGGTGCTGGTGTTGCTCGGCTGGGTGGCGCTGGTGGTGCTGTTTTTCTGTATCAGCAGCGGCAAGCGCAAGTTGTATATCTACCCGGCATTGCCAGCGCTGGTCCTGGTGGCAGCGCCGCTGGTGCCCTGGTTGCTGCAGCGTTGGTTCAGGCAGCGCCCGCGCTTGCGACGAGTGTTCCCGGCATTGGTCGCGACCTGGTTCGTGCTGTGGTTCGCCCGGGGTTTCGTCGAACCGGTCAGGGATGGGGTCAATCCCAATCAAACGCTCATGGCCCAGGCCAACAGCATGACCCATGGCGCGAACCTGGTCCTTGTCAACTGGAGCGAAGGGCACTGGCTGTTCGCCCGGCAGCCGATCGTGCACTTCGGTATGCTCGACTCCACCGTCGAAAGAGCCGCGCAATGGCTGCGCGAACACTCGCATGACTACGCCCTGGTGCCGGACGACGTGCTGGACCGCTGCTTCAAGCCCGAGGCTGCGCGGGAACTGGGGGAGAACTCCCGGGCGCAATGGTCGATTGTCGGGGCGGATGCGGATAATGGGTTGTGTCATGCGCAAGCGTCATCGACGGTGTATCGGTTTTCGTGGGCTGATCCGCAGGTGCAAGTGTCCGTGCCCTAGCGAAGCTCATGCATATTTGGATTGATCGTTCCCACGCTCTGCGTGGGAATGCATCCTGTGACGCTCCGCGTCATTCTTGCGCACGGCTCACGTCATGTGTCGTCAACGGAACGCGGAGCGTCCCTGGCGGCATTCCCACGCAGAGCGTGGGAACGATCACAAGCAAAGCGAGGCGGCCTGACAGCCGACCTGATTTTGCGGGTGTACCCGACCCCCCGTAGGAGCCAGCGGTGTTGGGGGTAAATGCAAAAGTCAGGTCGGCTGTCAGGCCGCCTCGCTTTGGCTTTTGATCTGGGCGCCCCGTTAACCACGCTGGCAGAACGCAGGCATTGCGCAGTGGGTAAACCGGCAGGACGCCGGTTTAGCCGCGCTGGGCCATGGATGGCCCATCGCGGCGACCCACGGAGTAATGCCTTCGTTCTGGCATGCCGAGCCTAGGCGAGGCACCGAGTGGTGGGGCAAGAGCGCTTTGGTTACTTTCGCGCTTTTCGAAAGTGACTCGCCGTAAGGGCGAAACCCTAAGTGGCCGTTACCGCAGCAATGGATATACACCCCGTCCCCTACTTGTGAACAGCAACTGATCAAAACTTCGCATAGTTCAACGCATCGACAATCGCCGAACCGCCGATACCTGTCAGGGACAGCAGCAACGAACGGATCAATGGGTCTTCGGAATAGCGCGAAAACGAACCGGTGTTGAGCGTTGCAACCCGTTCGCGAATCATCTTGAACTTGGCATAGCCCGGCGTCGATTCCGGTGTTTCCAGTAAATAGGCGTCGATTCGTTGCAAGGCCACCGTGCGGGCCTTTTCCGCGGCTCGACGCAGGGTGAGCGCAGAGCCGAGCAGCAGCAACGCGGTCAGCAGGTAGGAAATCATCAGCCCTGGCGGTGTTGGCCAGTTGTCGAACAGGCTGCTGCGTGAGGCCAGCAGGATCAACAGCACCACGGTCGGTGCGTAGATCAGCCGATTGACCGCCGACGTACGCTTGGCGATCAGTTGCAGATCCACCCACTCGTCGATGCAGGGATGCTTGAGCATGCCGAAGATTTTCTTGTGTTCGGCCTGCAACGTCCCTGGCCAGATCGCATGGTGCTCGCTCAGATGACGGATGAAGCGCGTCAGCAACAGGTTGGCATCCATGACCCAGAACACCAGCACCTGGAACGTCAGCGTCGGAATCAGCCAGTTCAACATCCACCAGTCCGATGCACCGCGCACGGGCGTGCCTTCCATCGGCCAGATCACGAACAACACGCTGGTGACCACGACGTAGGCCCAGGTAGCGAGTAACGCCCGCAACAGACGGGCACCGAATGAACCACAGATGCAGTGCTCACCCCAGAAGCGCGCAATGACGATCATCTTGCGTCCGTCCGTGCAGCGGGCCTGGGCGGCCGCGCAGGACTTCGACCAGTCTTCGTTGGCACTCATCAGCGGGAAGAAAATCAGCAACAGCCAATGGCCAAGCTCATTGCACCAGCGGCGCAGGCTCCAGCCTTTGCCGCGGCGGATCAATCGCTGTACCTGGCCCCACAGGGTTGTCTGGTATTTGCGCATGTGCAGGCGCAGATGGAAGGCACTTTCGATCTCCGCGCGATTGATGCGCAGCTTGCGCCACCCCCAGGTCAACGCCGAGAGCGAGATCAGCACGGCCAGCAGGCGCAATGCTACGGTCGGCCAGGCGCTGATGCCTTCGAGCAAGAACATCGGCTCGCCCAGGCCGTTGTCGGTCAAGGTGCTGCGCATCTGGTACGCCAGCATCAACGCGAGAATGAACACCACCAGCGGGACCACGAAGTACCACGCCCAGGCATCGTATGAACCTGGGGTCACACTCGACGTCGCGTCCTGGGCCAGTGCCAATCGCCGCGTGGAGCGACGGAGCAGGTTCGACGACAGGATGCCCAGCAGCACCAGCACGAAGGTGAACCACAGGAATTCCGCATGCCAGTAGCGCGTGGCAATGAAGGCGCAGGCCGCCGCGACCATGAACAGCGTAATAGGCACGCCGCGCACCCACGCCAGGCGTGTGTCGTGTTCGTCCTGGGGGCCCTCGATGCGCCACCAGAGAATGAACGCAGCGATGCTCAGCAGGGTGAGTGTCAAAGGTCCGGCCCAAAAGAACGATTGGCTGTGTTTGAAACGCTCGCGCAGTGACTGGGAGGGCTCAGGGTAGGGCGGCGGCGAGGGATCTTGCAGGCAGCGCAACGCCATCAGATCGTGGGGCAGCACACCGCGCTCCGACTGGGCTTGGGTGGGCGCCTGGCAACTGGTCGGGCGTGAGGCGCCCAGTCGCGTGGCCAGGGGAATAAAGCCACTGATGCCCACTTCGTAGATGCCCGGCGAGAGCAGCTCCGATTTGGAATAGTCGAATTTCGCGCGCTTGGCATCAAAGGATTGCGGCGCCAAGGCCGCCAGTACTGAAATGAACACGGCACTTTGCAGGCTGTCGCGAAATGGCGGCACGTCCTGTTGCAGGGCGCGAGTCAGCGTCAGGCCATAGGGTGCGGCGAGGATCAGGTTGCGCGTGGTTTGCGCCTGGCCCCGTTGCAGCATGCGCGCGTCAAGGTCGGTGGAGAAGTACAGTTTGTAAGGCATTCGGCTCTTGAGGGCCTGCAGCACCAGCAGCTTGTCGTAGGCATCGACACCCAGGATACCGATGGCGCCGATGCCACTTTCGCCATCGCGTCGATAGGCCGCGTCTTCGCTGGCGATGTGGTCGGCGAGGCGTCGCAGATAATCGAGCTGGGAGTTGCCGTCGGATTTCTCCAGCGGGCTGAGGTCGATGGCGGATGCGCCACGGGCGTTTTTGCTGGCATCGTAGCTGGCGGTTTTATCGGTGCTCGCTGATTCTTCCGGCAGACGCCCGTCGAGCCCGCGCAAGTAACTGAAGCGCAAGATCCACTGGTCGACGGCACCCTTATGGTTTTCACCGTCGCCGAGTCGGGCGTCCCTGGCCACCTGCAGCTTGAAGCTTTCGATCAGGGCACGGCTGTAGAAACTGTCCCACTCGGAAATCAACGCGATGCGGTTGGCGCTGCGGCGAAGATTGCCGGTGCAGGGTGAGCCGATCCGGCTCAGTTTGCCTTCGCTGCAACGCACGCCGGCGGCCGGGTCGACGCGGCGCAGCTTCAGTTCTTCAAGCATCAGTTGGGTCATGGTGCCATCGTCACTGACGGTGCGCAGCAGCTTCATCGGCTCGCGGTTGGCCAGCGGCGGCGACAGCTTCTGGTAGCCACGATCCAGTGTCTCGTTGTCGGCCGTGGCCAGCGGCGAATAGATTTCGATGTTCGGCGAGGCCTTGCCGATGTCCTGGTCCTGGAACATGTCGCGCAGCACGGTCGAGGTCGAGGGGCCTATGACCTTCAAGACGGCATTGGCCGAGGGTTCGATGCAAGGTGCTGGCGTGCAGGCCATGGCGACTTTTTTTTTCAGGCTGTCACGAAGCGTTTCGAGCTGTTGCAGCGGCATCGAGCCGAGCGCGTCCTGTTTCAACCAGAACACGATCGTTCGGTCGGAGGGTGCGGGCTTGCCTTCAAGCGCCTGCGGTGGATCGAACGGATTGGACACGAACACTTCGTAGGGCGTATCGACGAAAGCGTTTTTCTGCGGTGCCTCGAGTGACAGGTTGGCGGCCAGCTTCAGGCAGTGGATGTACTGCTCCTGATCCGGCACCCGGTGGGAATTCTTGAACCCGGCCAGCAAGGCATAGCGAATGCGCCGGCGCCTTTCGACTTCATCGGCGTAGGGGCCACCCTCGACCAGCGCGACCATGATGTCGGGCGCCGATTGTCCTGCGCTCAGGGGCGAGAGGTCGGGGCTGCAAACGTTCTCGGCGTCCGGGTTCTTGCTGTCGGCAAGCTTCTTGCGATAACGCTCCACCGCGTCGAAAGGGTCCTGCCACAACCGGGCCTCGATGGGCAGTTGTGCCTGGAACTGGGCACCGATGGGGCGCGGCTCCAGGAAGGGTTCGCGGGTGAGGGCGAACATCGATACCACCAGACTCAGGATGACTGCACTGCCTGGCAACCAGAGGGCCAGATTTGTGCCCGAATCCTTGCTGTCCATGGCCTGTGCCTCTTGTTTGCGGCCAACTGTGTACTGTTATTTATAGACCCAATAAATGAAGGGGAATGGCCTGAATGAACGATTGCCTGACCGAATTGCCGTCGATCGGCTATTCACCCGCACTACGGCGGCAGGTGTACAGTGCGGTGCTCTGGCTGAATAATCGGTCATGCCTCCTTTAAGGTCATTCTGGACGAACGCCATGCATCGCATCGGACTCATCGTTTACCCCGGTTTCCAGGTTCTGGGCCTGGCCATGTGTGCCACATTCGAACTGGCCAACAGTGCGGCCGATGAACCGGTGTACAGCATTGTCCTGGTGTCCGAACACGGCGGCATGGTGCAAACCTCCGCAGGGTTCGCTGTGGAGACCAAGCCATTTGACCCGTGTTCGTTCGATACGCTGTTGGTCATGGGCGATAACTTGATTCGCCCGCCATCGAAAGGGCTGGTGGACTTTTTGCGCCATGCCAGCCAGGGCACCCGCCGCCTGGGTTCGATCTGCACCGGTGCCATTGCCCTGGCCGAAGCCGGTTTGCTCGATGGCCGGCGAGCAACCACCCACTGGTGTCATGCGGCGTCGTTGCAGCGGGCGTTTCCGAAGGTGAAGGTTGAGGAAGACCGGATTTTTATCAACGACGGAAATATCTGGACCGCCGCCGGCATGAGCGCGTGTGTCGATCTGGCGCTGGCCCTGGTGGAAATCGATCTGGGCGCGGAAGTCGCGCGCCGGGTCGCCCGGCAGTTGGTGGTGTATCACCGCCGGGCGGGCGGGCAGTCGCAGTTTTCGGTCATGCTGGAGTTGCAGCCCAGGACCGATCGCATCCAGGCAGCATTGACGTACGCCAAGCAGAACCTGAAGTCCGATTTGTCGGTTGAGGAACTGGCCAACGCCGCCAATCTCAGCCCGCGACAATTCAGCCGAGTGTTCAATGCCGAAACCGGGCAATCGCCGGCCAAGGCTATCGAAAGCCTGAGGGTGGAGGCCGCGCGGTTGATGATGGAAACCGGCCGGCACTCGATCGATGTGGTGGCAACCGAAACCGGCTTTGGTGACAGGGAGCGAATGCGCCGGGCTTTCCTGCGAGCTTTCGGGCAACCGCCCCAGGTGATTCAGCGGGCCAATCGAGGTTGATGACCTAAAAGGTGGTGTATACGACATTCAAGTCGCAATATTATTTTCGTAATATTTGTCTCGTTGAAACCCATTCCCTCAATGAGATCGCCGCCATGACCTTTGTCAAAGCCGCCGCCGTACAAATCAGCCCCGTGCTCCACAGCCGTGAAGGCACCGTCAACAAAGTCGTCGAGAAAATTCTCGAGCTGGGTGAGCAGGGCGTGCAGTTCGCCGTGTTTCCCGAAACCGTCGTGCCGTACTACCCGTATTTCTCGTTCGTCCAGGCGCCCTTTGCCATGGGCGCCGAACATCTCAAGCTGCTGGACCAGGCCGTGACGGTGCCGTCGGCGGCGACCGATGCCATTGGCGCTGCCGCCCGAGAGGCCGGCATGGTCGTGTCCATCGGTGTCAACGAACGAGATGGCGGTACGTTGTACAACACCCAATTGTTGTTCGACGCCGACGGCTCACTGATCCAGAGCCGCCGCAAGATCTCCCCGACTTACCATGAACGCATGATCTGGGGCATGGGCGACGGGTCCGGCCTGCGCGCCACCGACAGCGCGGTGGGGCGCATCGGCCAACTGGCGTGCTGGGAACATTACAACCCGCTGGCCCGCTACGCCTTGATGGCCGATGGCGAACAGATCCACGCCTCGATGTACCCCGGCTCGTTTGCCGGCCCGCTGTTCACCTCACAGATGGAAGTCAGTATCCGCCAGCACGCATTGGAAGCGGCGTGCTTCGTGGTCAACTCCACCGCCTGGCTCAGCCCTGAGCAACAGGCGCAGATAATGGCCGACACCGGCTGCCCGATCGGGCCGATTTCCGGCGGTTGCTACACCGCGATCATCAGCCCGGATGGCGTGGTACTGGGTGCGTTGACCGAGGGTGAAGGCGAGGTGATCGTCGACCTCGACATGAGCCTGATCGACAAGCGCAAGCGCATGATGGATTCGCGCGGCCACTACAGCCGTCCGGAACTGCTCAGCCTGCTGATCGACCGCACCCCGCATGCCCATGTGCATGAACGCAGTGCGCATCCGGAGACAGTGGAAAAGGTAGATCCACTGTAGGAGCGAGCATGCTCGCTCCTACAGTAAGGCGGTAAGGCAGTACTCCGTTGTTTCAGTGCTGGTTGCGGCGCCAGAAAATCCGGGCCAGCAACGCATCGACGCTGAACTTGCCAGGACCCGAAAGCAGCAACGGCACAAGGGCGGCGAGATAAATCAGCGGCAGCTTGAAGTTACCAAAACCTTTGTTGCTGATGGAGTAACCCTGGGCCAGTTCGCTCAAGGTCGACCAGTCTGCCGGCCAGTGCACCGCGGCGGTCGCGACGATGGTCACCACGATCAGGCTGATCGCCGAGAAGCGTGTGGCCAGGCCCACCAGCAGGGCGAGCGCGCAGATCAGCTCGACCCACATCGACAGTTCCCAATTCAGCGTGGCCGGCAGGTGGTTGAACGGGAACAGGAAGCGGTCCTGGATGTCGGCGAACCAGTTTTCGCCATTGAATTTTTCCAGGCCCGACTCGAAGAACTCCCAGGCGAGGAACACCCGCAAGGACAGTGGCGCGATCCAGCTGCCGGCACGGTCAAGGTTCAGGTGCAGGCCTTTCACGGCCGATGAAATAGTGGCGTTCATGGTTGATCTCCTTCAAGACAGGGATGTCGGACCGGGGGGGCCGTTGAGAGGTATTTCATCAACCGGGTGTATCTGCGGTATGTCGTTGGCACGGGAATTTGAAGGCCTGGTGTGTCAGGGGCGGGGCTGTACACACTTTGATACGTTCAGTTCGAATGCATTTAAATGTGGGAGCGGGCCCGCTCCCACAGGGACCTTTGTGGGCATCAAGTCAGAGCGGCAACGCCAGAACCCGGCTGCGCAGATGCGCCAGCGTCTCGTCATCGAGCACCGTGGTCAGTTCCAGGCCTTCTTTGGCCTGATACAGGTTCATCGCATCCCGGGTCTGTTTGCCGACAATGCCGTCAATTGTGCCGGGGTGCCAGCCCAGGTACGTCAGGTAGGTTTGCGCGGTGCGAATCCTCAGGTCGGGCGTTCCGCCGTAAGAGAACTTCTGATACGCGGCACTGAGCCGCACGTCGTAGTTGTTGATGGCGTAGTTGGGGCCGTTGTAACGACGGGCGAAGTTCGCCCAATCCTTGGCCCGTAGCGCGGCGATGGAGCCGCCACCGATCAACGTGCCGACCATACACAACAGTTGTTCGTTCTCTGACAGGACCATGCGCCTGACCATCGATTCAACGTCTGCAGAACCGGTGGAAGCGAAGTTGAACCCCATGATCTGGCCCAGCCCCCACGACGTGCTTTGCAGCGCCGCATTGCGGTCAAGCTCGATCGCCTGGTTGAGCCGGTCGTACTGGTGGTCCCCCGACGCACCATAGTTGCCAGGGCTTTTGCTGCTGATATCGGGGTGTTGTGCGTCAAACGCCTGGTGGGTCAAGCGGCTGAAGACGTGACGCTCGAAAAGGATTTTCGGACGGCGATCGGAAAAGAATCCGTTGCCGGAGGTTTCTACTGCCAGAACAGCCCACAGTTGTGCAGCGCTGACTTTGGCCAGGTCCAGGGCGTTTTCCAGACCTTCGTCGTCAAGGGCTGCGCCATGGCTTCTGAATTCGTTGCTCATGACGGCCTCCTTCGAAACAGCAAACGCGGGGGTACGCTTTAAGCGTAGGTGGGCCAGGCTGGCACCGGCGGGTTTGCGATTATCGGCGCAGGGCTGTGGCGGATGACGCTCGGCGGCTTTTGCTATACATTTTCTGCCCGCCCATTGCATGGTGATACCGCTTCATGTCTCTTGCGCTCGAACGTCTAGTCGCTGGCACGCCGATCCCTTTCGCCGGTAATCGTGTCACTGTGGTCAGCCCCGAACTGGCGGCACGCTTTGCGCCCGGTGACCACCTGTTGGTGGAGCAGGTCAGCGGCGAACTGTTGCTGATTCCGGTGGCTGACCAGCAAGCGGCAGCGGTGGCGATCGAACGTGCCGAAGCGGCGTTCAAGGCGATGTCGACGGTGTCGGACCAGGCCATCAGCGCCTTCTTCGATGAGTTTGCCCAACGCCTGGAGACGCCTGAGTGCTGGGCCTTGATCGAGGCCGCAAACCTGGCCGACATCGAGCGGGCCAAGGCTCGTGGCCGCTCGACCACGCGTTTGCTGGCCGATGAGCGCATGCGTCGCGACATGATTGCCGGCCTGCGCGCCTGGCGCGATGCATCGGCCACCCGCGGCAAAGTGATCAGTTGCGTTGAGCACGACGGCTGGAAAGTCGAACAGGTGGTCTCGCCGCTGGGTATCGTCGCGTTCGTCTTCGAGGGCAGGCCGAATGTCTTCGCCGATGCCGCCGGTGTGTTGCGCACCGGTAACACCGCGGTGCTGCGCATTGGCAGCGACGCGTTGGGCACGGCCCAGGCCATCGTCACTCACGCATTGAACCCGGCATTGAACGCCACCGGATTACCAGCCGGTGCGGTGTCGTTGGTGGAAAGCGTCAATCACGCCGCCGGGTGGGCGATGTTCGCCGACCGCCGTCTGTCCCTGGCCGTCGCCCGTGGTTCGGGGCGCGCCGTCAGTCAATTGGGCAGCATCGCGCAACAGGCCGGCACCGCCGTCAGCCTCCATGGCACCGGTGGTGCCTGGTTGATCGCCGACATCGACGCAGATGCCACGCGCTTCGCCGCTGTGGTGCGCAACTCCCTGGACCGCAAGGTCTGCAACACCCTGAACGTCTGCCTTATCCAGCGCGACCGCGCCGCTGACCTGGTGCCGCTGTTTCTCGATGCGCTGCAACAGGCAGGCAAGGCACGGGGGCAGGGCTGCAAGTTGCACATCGTGGAAGGCAGCGAAGCGTTCCTGCCGGCGGATTGGCAAACCGCCAGCGTCGAGGTCTACCGCGCCGAAGGCTACCGCACCGAAGCACTGGCCGAAGCGTTGCCGGAAGATCAACTGGGTCGCGAGTGGGAGTGGGAAGAAACCCCCGAAGTCAGCCTGAAGATCGTCGACGACCTGGACAGCGCCATCGCCTTGTTCAATCGCTACAGCCCGCAGTTCACCGTGTCGCTGCTCAGCGAAGCTGCAGCGACTCAGGAACGCTTCTACAACGCGGTCAACGCGCCTTTTGTCGGCAACGGGATCACCCGTTGGGTCGATGGTCAGTACGCACTCAACAAGCCGGAGCTGGGCCTGTCGAATTGGGAGAGCGGGCGGCTATTTGCGCGCAGTGCAATTCTTTCAGGTGATGGTGTGTTCACCATTCGCAGTCGCATGACCCAAATAGATCTGGGCATCAAACGCTAAAAAAGGCCTGTCGCAGCATCGAACGTGAGAGGCACCTTTACGGTTTTCTCTGCAAAAGGTGGGGTTGTCTACTGTCAAGTTTGACAGTAGACGCGCCATGCTTTTCGCCGACTTAATAAAGCTCCGGGGCTGAACCCGTGTAGTCACCATGGAAATCAGTCATCCCACTGCCTGACGAATCCCCAGGTTCCGACGATTTTAAGGGTGAGCTATTAATCGACGGCGACCCGTCGACCCCCTTCTGATATCTGCCGATGAAAAGATCTTGATGGTGTATGGGGGGCTTCTCATACGTCTGCTGAAAAATGGTCAACCTGATCCGAGTTTCAACGGGGTAAATATTACGTAGATACCCGACATTCGGAATATCCATCAGTCATCCTTCGCATGGTGCAAGTTTGTGAGGATAAACTTGTGTTGTCGGGCAACGCCAACGTGAACGGTGAGCGTGTCGTCATGTTTACGTGTTTCTTCTCAATGGAAAACTGGACACGGATTACGGGCAAAACGGACTGCTGCTTCGCTACCTTGCTTGATTTTACGTAGTAAACAAAAAAGTCCCCGCTCAAAAAACTTGAGAGGGGACTTCTTATGGCTATGGATTATCAGTAGAACCGGTCAATCACCCGAACTTCGTTCTGGCCCTGCAGCGAGTCCCAGGCCTGTTTCAGCGTTTGCAGGACATTACCGATGAAGTCCTTGTCGGCAGCGGCCTTCTTGCCAACATAGCCATGGCCGCGACGGTACATTTTCAGTCGGGCCAGCAGGTTCTGGTTGTTCTGGTCGAACTCCGCTTCATGGGCATGTGGCGACAGGCAGTCGATATGCACCTGGCCCGATTTGCTGATCCACAGGATATGGCTGTCGTGACTGTCTTTTTGCGCCGCGAACATGCGAGCCAGCTCTTCGATAGTCGGTTGATTGTTCAGATTCATGATAAAGCCCCCTTGACCATTTGGTGATCTTTCAAAGTTGATTCGCTAATACATGTAGCCCATCGGTTAGTTGATCCCTGGCACCGAAACCAGGACGTCAGCAGTCGTCCGCCGAAATCGACGGGGTCCCGCGTCTGTTGCATGTAGTCGTGTTGAATAACTGCTACGCAATAGCGTCACAACGAAGAGAAGCGGCGATAACCTTTGGCCCCTGCCGACGTTTTCAGGGTCGGCCACAAGCATCATGAGGATGGATCGCCAGCGCTTCTCGCCCTTGTACTGGACGTTCAGGCCAGGTCAGCTTCTTCAATCTGCCTTGTGGGCAGCGTGTATCCGGAAAAAACAGCTCGGCGGTCAGACGAGCTTGCTCAAGCGTGTTACCAGTACTCCCGATCGGGGAGACGTCTGCATCATGCAAGGGCAAATCGAAGGCGTCAACGGTTTTGTAGTGAATATTTTTAGTCACTACATATTGTCTGACAAAGCCGATTTGGAATTAGGCGGGAGGTCTTTCTCTCCCCCCGTGTAGGAGCGAGCATGCTCGCGATGGAGGTCAACGATGACGCGGGGAGCCTGACACCCCGCAGTGCCCTGAGGTTTTTCGCAAGCATGCTCGCTCCTACAGGGACAGGGCTTACGCTTTCTCAAAACAGTAAACAGTGCACGGCAACCCCTGGATGTACAGTTGATGAGCGCTGAACCGGTTTTGCGTCGCCTCAGGAATCACCGCCGCCCAGAACAGCCGTGCCGGCTGGTTCGCTTCGACATGGAAAATTTGCCATCGACCGGGGAGTCGGTTCAACAGGGTGGACACGACAAACCTGGCGACGCCCTGGCCACGAAAGCCCCGACTGACGAACAGATAACCGATGTTGTAGCGGGCATCGGGCATGTGGATTTCGTCATCCACGGTGACGAACCCGGCCAATTCCCCATCGACCCGGATCAGAAATGCCTGGGTCGCGGGTTTTCGCCAGTAGTCCGAGAGGGGCAGGATATTGAAGAAGCCATGCTCACCCAGCTTCAGTGGCACCCACTCGCTGAAATCATAGGTGTAGAACTGCATCAGGTTTTCAATGGTCTGCAGTTCGTCGCGTTGGGCCGCGTGCAGTTCAATCGAGATCATCTGAAAGGTTCCCGCCGATGGCTGTGCATGACAGGTCATTATGGCCGAAGAAGCTGATTGACCACGTTGAACGTCTGCGAGCCGCCACACACCTGCATCACTGCAAGCGTCTTGCCCTGGGTGGGGCGAACGGCACCGAGTTCCAGGGGAACCCAGTCGATCTGCGCCTTGAACAAGGCCGACATCGCGCCATGGCGTTCCGGCGAACACCCGACCTGGCCTTTGGACCACTGCAACAGTTCGCGCAGCTCCTGGACTTTGGGGTGGGCGGCAGGAGCATCGTCGGGCAGCGGCAAACTGGACGGATTGAAGATGCGCGTCTCTGCGCCGAAATGCTCCAGCAGGCGCGCGGCTTCTTCGACCAGCAGGCGGCTGAACGAGCGTTCGCGGGTCGAGCCGTACAACAGCAGGATGTGTGGATACCAACCTTGAAGTAGTAGCCCCAGGTGATGCGCATGTCCTTGCGTTCGAGCACGTGCAGCCAGAGGAGGGTGGCGAGACTGCCGATGGGGGTGATCTTCGGGCCGAGGTCACAGCCGATGATGTTGGCGTAGATCATCGCCTTGCGAATCAGTCCGTCCGCGCCCAGGGGTTCAGCAACAGGCAGCATCGCGCACGGGACGCCCGTCCATGGCGGAACCATTGCACCCGGTTCATCCACCGCTGACTTTCCAATGCTTGACATCGTCAGCGAACATCATCTGCTTCATCTCATGGGCAATGCCATAGGCCAGGGATTCGTGTGCAGCGATGACTTTTTCTTCCGCCGAAAGGCAATGGAAAATGTCGAGCTTGGTCTCTGCCTCAGCCGTTTCGAGGGTGAAAATCTGCACGTAACGCGCAAGGTCGTTATCAAGGCTCGACAGGTATTCGCGCAGGCGCTGGTGGTCGACCGATTTCTGGCTGAAGTACCAGTTCATCGGGTGGATCAGGAAGCGTGAGTGAGGGGAGGTGATGCGCCGGCCTGCCGCCAGGAACATGATGATGCCCATGGATTCGATGTTACCCGCGTTGATTGCGCACAGCGGTACCGGCAGTGACTTCAGGAACGTATAGAGGGTGAATCCAAAGTTGGTGCTACCGCCGCTCGTAGACAGATTGAGGAGTAGGGAGGTGGCGCCTTCATCGATGGCTTCGAGGCAACAGTCCCGGAAGCGCTCAGTCGTTCCCTGATCGATCTGGCAATGAAAATGCACGATATGTTCAGTCATCGATAGACTACCTGGATGATGCCTGGAGGACTTCCACGCGTTATCAAGTCTAGTAAACATCGAGCGGTTGATCTTGAAACCCTCGCAGATTGCCGCTCTATCCGATGCTCGCCATCCATCGAATGAGCGCAATTCCAATTGAACCAAATGCCCGGATCCACTCGTCGCAAGTACGATAATTCGGTTCAAACTTTCTGTTTTGTGCGTCCTCCGACGTATACGGGCCCAAGCTCGTACCAACGATGCAGAGGTGAATGAAAATGGCCAATACAGGAAATAAAAATCCCGGCAGCGACTGGGACAAGACCAATGAAGCCGGCAAAAAAGGTGGTCAGGCTTCCGGCGGGCAACAATCGCGCGATAACGATCGCATGTCCGGAGGCGGGCAAGGCAATCGCGGAGGCGAATTTGCCGATGATAAGGAAAATATGACCAAGCCAGGCCAGAAAGGCGGCCAGGCTTCAGGCGGACAACAAGGCAACAGGGCTGACCAATCGTCCAGCACTGGGCAAGGAAGCGGACGCGGCGGTAATTTTGCCGATGATCGCGATAAGTCTGATATGGGACGCAAAGATGACGGGATGAGCGGAGGTGGAGGACGCAAACCCTGATGCTGTCTGAATCATCAAGCCCCGATTTTTTCGGGGCTTGATTTCGATAGGATTGAGATCAGTCGCAAGGACGCGCTAATTGATCTGCACAATCACCGGACCTTCCGTCACGATCGGCGGGTTCGCGTGGATATTCGATGCATTTTTCTGAATCCATTCGCGTGCAACTTTCAAGCTCGCATCGCTGCCGGCCTTGTCCGTGCAAACCGTCACTGAGGTCCCACCATCCCCGGTATTGAGCAGTGTGTAGCTGACGAGGCCAGGCACTGTCCGCAGGAGCGCTTCGACGTCGGTCTGGCGCTGTTCCAAAAGGTCGAAAAGCTGTTTGGCTCCTGCACCGAGGTAGGTTCTTATTACCGCATACATGATCGTCTCCTTTGGGAGTACCCAGGTTTCAATTCTCCCCGATTCATTAAGCTTAGCCACAGGCCGGTGGCAGGCGAGATGCTACGACCATCGGCGGCGTTCGCTCTCGCCATTCACTCTCACGCCTGATCCATCGCCTCAGCCACCCCCTGATCCTCTCCCAGGAAACCACCACTTTGATGCTGCCACAGCCGCGCGTAGGTGCCGTTTTTTGCCAGCAATTGCGCATGGGTACCCTGTTCGATGATACGTCCCTCGTCCATGACAATGAGTCGATCCATGGCCGCAATCGTCGACAGCCGATGGGCGATGGCGATGACGGTCTTGCCCTGCATCATTTCATCGAGGCTTTCCTGGATGGCGACTTCAACTTCAGAATCCAGGGCACTCGTGGCCTCGTCCAACAACAGAATTGGCGCGTTCTTGAGCATCACCCGGGCGATGGCAATGCGTTGGCGCTGGCCGCCCGAGAGCTTGATGCCGCGCTCACCCACCAGGGTGTCATAGCCGCTATGGCCTTGCCGATCACTCAGTTGGCTGATGAAACCGTCGGCTTGGGCATTAATCGCGGCGCTGCGCACCTGGGCGTCGGTCGCGTCCGGGCGGCCGTAGGCGATGTTGTCGCGAATCGAGCGGTGCAGCAGGGACGTATCCTGGGTGACCATGCCGATAGCGGCCCGCAGACTGTCTTGTGTCACCTGAGCGATGTTTTGCCCGTCGATGCGAATCTCACCGCTGTCGACGTCATAGAAGCGCAGCAGCAGATTGATCAGCGTCGATTTGCCTGCGCCGGAACGGCCCACCAGGCCGATTTTTTCGCCTGGGTGGATAGTCAGGCTCAATCCGTCGAGCACCTGGCGTTCACCGTTGTAGTTGAAGCTCACGTTGTCAAAGGTCACCGCGCCGCCAGAGGGCACCAGTACGCCAGCGTTCGGCGCGTCCTGCACCTTGGGACCTCGGGTCAGGGTTGCCATGCCATCCTGCACGGTGCCGATGCTTTCGAACAGCGAAGCCATCTGCCACATGATCCAGTGCGACATGCCATTGATACGCAACGCCATGGCCGTAATTGCCGCCACCGCTCCCGCGCCGACCTCGCCCTGGTGCCAGAGCCACAGGGCATAGCCGCCAGCGGCCATGATCAACATCACCACCAGCGCCTGGTTGACGATCTCGAACTGGCTGACCAGGCGCATCTGGCGGAAGCCGGTTTGCTTGAAGTCCTCCATTGCCGCGCGCGCAAAATGCGCTTCACGATTGGAGTGCGAGAACAGTTTCACGGTGGTGATGTTGCTATAGGCATCTGAAATACGCCCCGTCATCGACGATCGCGCATGGGCCTGTTCCTGCCCGACTCGCCCCAGGCGCGGCACAAAGTACAGCATGGCCAGCCCGAACAACGCGACCCAGGCAATAAAAGGCAGCATGAGTTTCAGGGCGAAGCCGCCGGCCAGTGCGATGATCGCAATGAAATAAACGCCAATTCCGGGTGCGATTTCGATAAGGGTGAACAGGACTTCGCGCACGCCCAGTGCAGTCTGCATCACCTTGGTGGTGACCCGACCGGAGAACTCATCGGAAAAGAACGAAAGGCTTTGCCGCAGCATCAGTCGATGGAAGTCCCAGCGCAGCCGCAACGGCAGGTTGATGGCCAATATCTGGTGCTGCACCATGGTACGTAGCGCCACCAGCCCAATGCTGGTGACCAACACTGTCGCGATACCCCACAGCACAGAACTTTCCTGCCCGTTCGCATCGCCACCGGCCTGCCAGGTCGAGAGCAGGTCCACGACCTGCCCAAGAAAGGAAAATAACCAGGCTTCGTAGATCGACACACTGGCACTGAGCAGCGCCAACGCAAGGATATAACCGCGGGCGCCGCGCGTGCAGGCCCACAGGAACCGCATCAGGCCGACAGGCGGCGGCGGTGCTTCGTCGGGAGGGAATGGATCGAGCCTTCGTTCAAACACGCGAAGCATTGTGATCTCCGAAATGATCTGGGTAAGCGGATTTTGCCATTGAGTGGCTGCTTTGAGGGTTTGCGGGCAGGCGTCGTATCCGCCACCGCCAGACTAACGGTGCCGGGGGATGCAGGGGGGCCGCGTCCAAAGCGCTCGGTTGAACTTTTACAGATGTAAGGCTGTGAAGGGTGTAAAGGAGTGTAAAAGGAGGTAAAGGGAGGGGGGCCACAAACGGAACAATTCGTCCCGTTTTCCATCAAGCGGAGAGTGGCCTGTTCATTCCTGCCGTTTACAAACACTCGGAGGTTGAAATTTCGCTGGCGTAGGCGCCTGTGGCGCTGTTGTCGACCTGAGCCGATGGACTGACAGACATACGTGCGCCGGCAGACAGGTTGCCGTTGATCCGGGGGATATGGCACAGGGACGATGCCGCCCCCATGCTCATGCGCACATTGGCCACATCCGCAATGAAGGGCAACGGTTTTTTGTTGAAGGTGCTGCCCATCGCCAGGTCAAGGACCAGTTCACCCGTCTTGCCCTCGATCTGGATGTCAGTGCCCATGCTGCCTGCCACCGTCAGCCTGGACGGATCGACGGCACAGGCAGGTGCCACGATTTTTACCCCTGCTTTTCCCGTCAACCCCGTCAGTGGCGCGCTGGTATATAGCGTGATATCCAGGGTAGGGGAGACGACGCGAACATTTTCCACTGCGTCATTCACCAGAAATAACGCCTTGTTGTCTGTCGTCACCTGAAGCTTGTTCAGCGTATCGGCAGAGCCTGAGACCACCATTGATGACGTTGCAGCGCATTTGATCGACAGGTTCACTCCCTGCCGGACCTCAACACTGCTGAATGCGGTCAGCGCAAAGGTTTTTTCGGCGGCCAGTGCAGCGCAGCTGGTCGTGCTGGCCAGCAGCATAAGCATCAGCTTCATCGTGTCCATGTTGTTCATGCAACCTCCTTGTTTTACAGAAGTACCGAAAGGGAAATCCAAATCCCGGAAACGACAAAGCCCTGAATAATCAGGGCTTTGTCATACATAAGATGGCGGAGGCGATGGGATTCGAACTCATGGACCTGTTACAGTCGACGGTTTTCAAGACCGTTGCCTTAAACCACTCGGCCACACCTCCGTTTGTGTTGCGGGCGCCATAATACCTGAATGAAACACACTGTCAAACTCTCTGCATAGCTTGTTACAGGGCGTCTGTTATGATCTTTGCGACTGAACGTTTCAAACCAACAGGAGTGTCGCCATGCGCGAACAGGATTACGCAGTGAACAACAGCGTGCAGGCTGAGCAGCTAGAGGTTAGCCGCGTCCTGCGCAACACATACGGCTTGCTGGCTCTGACGCTCGCCTTCAGTGGTGTGATGGCGTACGTTGCCCAGCAGATGCGTGTCGGCTACCCGAACATTTTCGTGGTGCTGATCGGCTTCTACGGCCTTTTCTTCCTCACCAATAAGCTTCGTGATTCCGCCTGGGGCCTGGTGTCGGCCTTTGCCCTGACCGGTTTCATGGGTTTCCTGCTCGGCCCGATCCTCAACCGTTACCTGGGCATGCAGGGCGGCGCCGAAGTGGTTAGCTCGGCCTTTGCCATGACCGCACTGGTATTCGGTGGCCTGTCGGCTTATGTGCTGATCTCGCGCAAGGACATGAGTTTCCTCAGTGGCTTCATCACGGCGGGTTTCTTCGTGTTGCTGGGTGCGGTGGTTGCGAGCTTCTTCTTCCAGATCAGCGGCCTGCAACTGGCGATCAGCGCGGGCTTCGTGCTGTTTTCCTCGGTCTGCATCCTGTTCCAGACCAGCGCCATCATCCACGGCGGCGAGCGTAACTACATCATGGCCACCATCAGCCTGTATGTATCGATCTACAACCTGTTCATCAGCTTGTTGCAGCTGTTTGGCATCATGAGCCGCGATGATTGATCGCCAGCCATGATTGAAAAAACCCGCTTCGGCGGGTTTTTTTTTGTTCTTGGCAAATGTACCGGCGGCTAGGCCATTGGCGGCAGGCGTCGCTTGACCGGGGTTTTCTTGACGATGGCGGTGTTGGTTTCGGCGTGAGTGTTGAGGCGGTCGAGCAGGGTGTCCAGTTGTTCCATCGAGCGTACATGCAGGCGGGCGATGAAGCAGTCGTCACCGGTGACCTTGTCGCATTCGGTGAACTCGGGAATCGCCATGATCTGCCGTTCCACTTCCTGCAACTGGCCGGGCAGCGGGCGAATGCGCACGATGGCCTGCAGCTGATAACCGAAGCATTTCGGGTCGATTTCCACGGTATAACCCTTGAGCACACCGCGCTCTTCGAGACGCCGCAGGCGCTCGGCGACGCTGGGCGAGGACAGGCCGCTGATTTGCGCCAGGGCCTTGAGCGAACGTCGCGAGTCTTCCATCAAGGCGGTGATCAGCACCTGGTCGATGTCATCGGTCATGGCGAAAACCTCAATTAGGCAATTTTGCGAAATCGCCTTCGCATAAAAGGCAGATTCGAAGTTTAGCCTGCTTTTTGCGCTGGAGCAGCCCCCGGTCGATTGGCATACTTTGCCCATCAACCACAGGAGTCTGATGATGGACAACTCAATACGTCGCGGCTCGTTCGAAATGACCGCCGCCATGCTGATCTCCGGGACCATCGGCTGGTTCGTGCTGGTGTCCGGGCAACCGGTGCTGGACGTGGTGTTCTGGCGCTGCCTGTTCGGGGCCGGTGCGCTGCTGCTGATTTGCGCGGCGTTCGGCTTTCTTCGCCCTGGCATCCTCACCCGTACCACCTTCCTGTTGGCGGTGCTCAGCGGTGTGGCGATCGTCGGCAACTGGGTGTTGTTGTTCGCCTCTTATTCCCGGGCTTCGATAGCCATCGGTACGGCGGTCTACAACGTCCAGCCGTTCATGCTGGTGGGGCTGGCGGCGGTGTTCCTCAACGAGAAAATCACCCTGCAGAAACTGGCATGGCTGGGCGTTTCGTTTCTCGGCATGCTGGCGATTGTCAGCGCACATGGCGGGGAGGGCGAGAGCGGTAACGAGTACCTGATAGGGATCGTCCTGGCCTTGGGCGCCGCGTTCCTCTATGCGATTGCCGCGTTGATCATCAAGCGCCTGACCGGTACGCCACCGCATCTGATTGCGTTGGTCCAGGTCAGCACCGGCGTATTGCTGCTTGCGCCATTCGCGCACTTTTCGGCCCTGCCGCAGGAACCGAGTGCCTGGGGCAGCCTCGTCACCTTGGGCATCGTGCACACTGGCGTGATGTACGTGCTGTTGTACGGCGCGATCCAGAAATTGCCGACGGCATTGACCGGCGCGCTGTCGTTCATCTACCCGATCGCGGCGATTTTCGTCGACTGGTTTGCCTTCGGCCATCGCCTGGAACCGCTGCAATGGATCGGGGTGGCCGCAATCCTGCTGGCCGCGGCCGGCATGCAGCAGGGCTGGAGCTTGAAATTGCGGCGCACCGTTACCTCGTAAGGCGTTTCAGATGTTCCAGCGCGGCGCCGTCCTGGCCAGTCGCTGGCGCATCTCGCCAATGTTGGCAAGCAGTTGCTCAGTCAACAAGCGGTAACCGTCCAGGGCGTTGTAGACCGGCACATCGAGCCTGACCATCGGTAGCGCCACGGGGCGCTCCAGCCGGTGGGGGACGCCGGACTTGAGCGCCCGGGCCATGGCAATCAGTTGCACGCGAATCAGTCGATGCTCTGCCTTCAAGGCCGACTGCAGGTCGCCGGCATCCGGTCGGGTATTGCCCAGTATCTCAAGGGTGCTGACACACAGGCGCAGTTGACGTTGAATGGCATCGAGTTCGGTCATGGAAATCTTCACTTCCTTGGACACCGATGGCATCAGGGAGCGCAGTTGCACCATCACGGTGTTCAGTCGCCCCATCAGCCTGAGGTGTTCGTCGCCAGTCACCGATTGGCCGGTGATGATACGACTGTAGACCGCCGCGCAATCACGCAGCGCATCTGCCAGGTTGTACCGCCAGGAATAGACCGCATAGAGCGGCAGGGCGAAGGAAAATGCCAGGGCCAGGGCAATGCCGATCAGGATATCCACCCCACGCCACAACCCGTCAGTGACCGGATTGTCACCATGCCCGGCGACGATGAATACGGTGATGCCGGCCAGCAGCGCGGTGTATCCGCCTTTGCCGATGGCATGGTACGAGAAGAATCCGCACACCACCGCCATGGCGAAATAGGTCAGCCACGGCATGCCGAGCCAGGACTGTTGCACCACCAGGACCAGGCCGATAGCCGCCCCGACCAGGGTGCCGATGGCCCGTTCGGCGGCTTTCTTGCCGATGTTGCCATGGTGCTGCAAGCCGCCGATCACCACCAGCATCGTCACTGAGGCCCACTCGCCGTGGGGCAGGTGGATGCCGGTGGTCAGCAGGATCGTCGCCAGCAACCCGAGCGACACGCGCACGGCATGGATCATCCGCGCGTGGCGATAGCGCTGGTACGGGTCCAATAGCGGACGCAGTAACCGGCGCAGTAGTGGTGGCAGGCGAAGAGCCGTGGATGCGCTCAGGTCGGCTCTCCTCAGAAGATGTAGTCAGTGGTCAGGAAGCTTGAACTGCGGCCACTGATGATCTCGCTGATGAGATCCTTGTTGGTCTCCTGGAATTTGGTCGCCACCAGCGTGCGAATCGAAAACACCCGCAGGGCGTCGTGCACCGACAGCGTGCCCTCGGCGGAGTTTTTCCGGCCATTGAACGGGTAGGTGTCCGGGCCGCGCTGGCATTGGGCGTTGAGGTTGATGCGCCCGACCTGGTTGGCGAAGGTGTCGACCAGTCGACCGACCGCCACCGGGTTCGTGCCGAAGATACTCAGTTGCTGGCCGAAGTCCGATTCGAGGACGTAGTCGATCACCGTGTCCAGGTGACGATAGGGCACGATCGGCACCACCGGGCCGAACTGTTCTTCCTGGTAGACCCGCATCTGCGGCGTCACCGGGTACAACACGGCGGGGTAGAAGAACGATGCGCGCGCCTCGCCGCCATTGGGGTTGACCACTTTCGCGCCCTTGCCCACGGCATCGGCCACCAGCGAGTGCAGGTAATCGACCTTGCCCGATTCCGGCAAAGGTGTCAGCGCCACGCCACTGTCCCACGGCATGCCGGGTTTGAGCGTGGCCAGTCTGGCGTTGAATTTCTCGATGAAGGCCTCGACCACGTCTTCGTGGACAAACAGGATCTTCAGGGCGGTGCAGCGCTGGCCGTTGAATGACAGGGAGCCGGTGAGCGCTTCAGTCACCGCATTGTCCAGGTCCACTTCCGGCAGGACGATCCCGGGGTTTTTCGCGTCGAGTCCCAATGCCGCGCGCAAGCGGTGAGGGCGCGGGTGCAATTTCTTCAGGTCGCTGGCGGCCTTGTTGGTGCCGATGAAGGCAAAGATATCGATGTTACCGCTGGCCATCAGCGCACTGACCGTCTCACGCCCGCTGCCGTAGATCACGTTGATCACCCCGGCCGGGAAGCTGTCGCGGAAGGCCTCCAGCAACGGGCGAATCAGCAGCACGCCAAGCTTGGCTGGCTTGAACACTACGGTATTGCCCATGATCAGCGCCGGGATCAGCGTGGTGAAGGTTTCGTTCAGCGGGTAGTTGTAGGGCCCCATGCACAGCGCCACGCCCAGCGGTACGCGACGGATCTGACCGAGAGTGTCCTGCTCGAGTTCGAAGCGGCTGGAGCGGCGGTCGAGTTCCTTGAGGGCGTTGATGGTGTCGACGATGTAGTCGCAGGTACGGTCGAACTCTTTTTCCGAATCCTTGAGGTTCTTGCCGATTTCCCACATCAGTAGCTTCACCACCGCGTCGCGCTGTTCACGCATGCGCCCCAGGAAGGTCTCGACATGCTGGATGCGCTCGGCCACGCGCATGGTAGGCCACAAACCCTGGCCGCGGTCATAGGCACGCACGGCGGCGTCGAGGGCGGTCAAGGCGGTGGCGGCATCCAGCAACGGCGTGCTGCCGAGGATGACCTGTTCATCGCCGCCAGGGCCGCTCAGGTAAACCGGGCTGCGCACCTGGGCGAGTGGACCTGGCCAGGTTTTCAACACGCCATCGACCAGGTACTCGCGTTGTTCGGTCTGGCCGTCGAGACGGTATTTTTCCGGGATGCTGCCGGCGTCGGGAAACAGGTTGCCAAGAATCTGTGCGGTCGTCATGTCGCTACCCCGTGTGTAATGTCAGCCGTGCGCTTATGGCTAGCCGTTGAAGAATCCAGTTCAAGGGTTATACGCCTTGTTGATGAGTTTTTTTAACTGCAATCGAGCGCTGATGGGCAGAATAGAGGGGTGAAGGTGTGATTATTGTGCTTCAAGCGTAGACCGCAATCGGCGTTGGGGTGAAACGCGATCTTTTGACCTGGGAGCACACAATGGCTGGTGCCGAGGTTAAACTCCGCGCTCTTTCATAAGGAGTTCACATGAGTCACTACCAGCCGGGCATTCTTGCCACCCCTGTTCCGCCTCTCGCCCGTCACATGTTCTTCGCCCTGGAATCGGCCGCGGCGCTGCCGGCTGCGTTGGACAAGCTGACGCAACTGGTGGATGGCAAATCGGCGGTGGTCGGCTTCGGTGAGTCCCTGGTCAAGGCCCTCGGCGGGCATGTCGAAGGCTTGCGGGCGTTTCCAGCGCTGAGCGGTGTCGGCGTCGATAACCCGTCGACGCAACAGGCGCTCTGGTGCTGGTTGCACGGTACCGACCGTGGCGAACTGCTTAACCGCAGCCACGCCTTCGAAGCAGCGTTGGCCCCGGCCCTGCGCCTGGTGCAAGTGACCGAGGGTTTCCGTCACCGTGACGGCCATGACCTGACCGGTTACGAAGACGGCACTGAAAACCCCCGTGACGAAGCCGCCGCGGCCGCCGCGCTGGTGGGTGAGGGCGCCGAAGGCATGGTGGGCGGCAGCTTCGCCGCGCTCCAGCAGTGGCAGCATGACCTCAAGGGCTTTCGCGCGATGGCGTCCCATGAGACGGATGACATCATGGGACGTCGCCTGAGCGATAACGAAGAACTCGACGACGCACCGATCTCGGCCCACGTCAAACGCACCGCCCAGGAGAGCTTTGCCCCTGAGGCGTTCGTGGTTCGCCGCTCGATGCCATGGATCGAAGGCGAGCGAGCCGGGTTGATGTTCCTGGCCTTCGGTTTTTCCCTCGACGCCTTCGAAGTCCAGCTGCGCCGCATGAGCGGCCTGGAAGACGGAATCACTGACGGCTTGTACCGCATCAGCCGGCCGATCACCGGCGGCTACTACTGGTGCCCGCCGCTGAAGGATGGTCGTTTGGATCTGCGGGCCATGCGCATCGGCTGAGTAAAAGCAAAAGATCGCAGCCTTCGGCAGCTCCTACAGGTGGAACGCATAAACCTGTAGGAGCTGCCGAAGGCTGCGATCTTTTGATCTCCATCTAACCTTATGCCCAAACAGTATTTCTCAGCCATTCCTTAGAACTCTATGATCACGTCATAACTCGTTATGACAAGTGATCTTCATGACCGATAACGTTCTATCGCTTAGTAGCGTTCCGCTGCACACCCAACTGCGCGATGTGTTGCGTGCGCGCATCCTCGACGGTGAATACCCGCAAGACAGCCAGATGCCTTCCGAAAGCGAGCTCGGTGCGCTGTTCAAGGTCAGTCGCATCACGGTGCGCCAGGCTCTCGGCGATCTGCAGAAGGAAGGGTTGATCTTCAAAATCCACGGCAAGGGTACCTTCGTCGCCAAGCCGAAAACCTTCCAGAACGTCAGCACCTTGCAAGGCCTGGCCGAGTCCATGACCGGTCGCGGATATGAGGTGATCAACCGCCTGCGCAGCTTCAAGTTCATCGCTGCCGACAAGCTGGTCGCCGATCGCTTGCAGGTCGCCGAAGGGGAGACCGTGGCGCAGATCAAGCGGGTTCGCCTGATCAACCGCGAACCGATTTCGCTGGAAATCACTTACCTGCCCAAAGCCCTTGGCGAGCGCCTGGAGAAGGCCGATCTGGTAACCCGCGACATTTTCCTGATCCTGGAAAACGACTGCGGACTGGCCCTCGGCCACGCCGACCTGGCCATCGACGCAGTACTGGCCGACAGCGACTTGACCCAGGCGCTGAACGTCGAGGCCGGCTCGCCGATCATGCGCATCGAGCGCCTGACCCACGACGCCGAAGGCCGCCCAGTGGACTTCGAACACCTTTACTACCGTGGCGATGCCTTCCAGTACCGCCTGCGGATCGACCGGCAAAAAGGGGCGCAGGCATGACCCGAACGACTCTCGAGCAGGAATACGACATCGTGGTGATCGGCGGCGGCACGGCCGGGCCGATGGCGGCGATCAAGGCCAAGGAACGCAACCGCGATTTGCGGGTATTGTTGATCGACAAGGCCAACGTCAAGCGCAGCGGCGCGATCAGCATGGGCATGGACGGCCTCAACAACGCGATCATTCCCGGCCACTCCACGCCGGAGCAGTACACCAAGGAAATCACCATCGCCAACGACGGCATCGTCAATCAGGCCGCGGTGTATGCCTACGCGACCCACAGCTTCGAGACTATCGAACAGCTAGACCGCTGGGGCGTGAAGTTCGAGAAAGACGAGACCGGCGACTACGCGGTGAAAAAGGTCCACCACATGGGCGCCTACGTGCTGCCGATGCCGGAAGGCCACGACATCAAGAAAGTCCTGTATCGCCAGTTGAAGCGGGCGCGGGTCAGCATTACCAATCGCTTGGTCTGCACCCGTTTGCTCAAGGACGAAGAGGGCGCGGTCAACGGCGTGATGGGCTTCGATTGCCGCACGGCCGACTTCCATGTGATCAAGGCCAAGGCCGTGATCCTCGCCTGCGGTGCCGCCGGACGCCTGGGCCTGCCGGCTTCGGGTTACCTGATGGGCACCTACGAAAACCCGACCAATGCCGGCGACGGTTACGCCATGGCCTACCACGCCGGAGCCGAACTGGCGAACCTGGAATGCTTCCAGATCAACCCGCTGATCAAGGACTACAACGGCCCGGCCTGCGCCTACGTCACCGGTCCCTTGGGTGGCTACACCGCCAACAACAAGGGCGAGCGCTTCATCGAGTGCGACTACTGGAGCGGCCAGATGATGTGGGAGTTCCATCAGGAGCTCGAAAGTGGCAACGGCCCGGTGTTCCTCAAGCTCGATCACCTGGCCGAAGAAACCATCCAGAACATCGAAGAGATCCTGCACAGCAACGAGCGCCCGAGTCGCGGTCAGTTCCACGCCAATCGCGGTACCGATTACCGCACGCAAATGGTCGAGATGCACATCTCCGAGATCGGTTTTTGCAGCGGACATTCGGCGTCGGGCGTGTGGGTCAACGAGAAGGCCGAGACCTCGGTCAAGGGCCTGTATTCGGCCGGTGACATGGCCGCGGTGCCGCACAACTACATGCTCGGTGCGTTCACCTATGGCTGGTTTGCCGGCACCAACGCGGCGGACTTTGTCGCCGGACGCGAGTTTACCGCGCTCGATGCCGAGCAGGTCGCAATTGAAAAGCAGCGAGTCTACGCACCCCTTGATCGCGAACACGGCCTGCCACCGGCCCAGGTCGAGTACAAGCTGCGCCGCTTCGTCAACGACTACCTGCAGCCGCCGAAAGTGACCAGGAAGATGCAGATCGGCCTGCAACGCTTCAGCGACATCCAGCGTGACCTGGATCAGATCAAGGCCCACAACGCCCACGAACTGATGCGCGCCATGGAAGTCAGCATGATCCGCGACTGCGCCGAAATGGCCGCCCGTGCTTCATTGTTCCGCGCCGAAAGTCGCTGGGGGCTTTACCACTATAGGGTCGACCACCCGCAACGCAACGACAGCGACTGGTTCTGCCATTGCCACTTGAAGAAGGGCGAAAACGGCGTGATGACCAGTTTCAAGAAAGCCATCGAACCTTACATCATCCCACTGGACGCCGATGAAATGCAGGCCTACGACCGGTTGCGGGTCGGTGCCGACACGGCTTGAGCATGACACTAGAGAGAAACCGTGAAATGGCCTACCAACCCCAGGAAATATTCTTTCGCTCCAAGGCTCCGGTCACCGTCGACGAGGACCTTTGCATCGCCCACAAGGGCTGCACGGTGTGCGTCGACGTCTGCCCGATGGACTTGCTGGCGATCAACCCGGCCACGCAAAAGGCCTACATGGCCTTCGATGAATGCTGGTACTGCATGCCGTGCGAAAAGGACTGCCCGACTGGCGCCGTGAAAGTGGATATCCCTTATTTGTTGCGTTGAAGCACAGCCCAAATGTGGGAGCGAGTGCAGACAATAAAATGCTACCCGGAAACCACCGGACGCTTGCTTCAAGACACCCCTCGTTTCCCACCACGCCCTGATCGTGGCGGAGACGAACATCCTATAAATGATTCGAGGGGAAACACCCATGATATTGCGTGCAGCTTTGGCCGGTCTGGTACTGGCATCATTCACCCTGTCGGCGCAAGCCGAAACCATCCGCATCGCCATCGGCACCCAGGACACCACCATCAATTGCGCCGCTGGCGGCCTGTTGATCCGCGAGCTGGGCCTGCTGGACAAATACCTGCCCCACGATGGCCAGTACAAGGACGCCAAGTACGAGGTGCAGTGGAAGAACTTCACCAGCGGCGCGCCGCTGACCAATGAGATGGTCGCCGGCAAGCTCGACTTCGGCGCCATGGCCGATTTCCCCGGGTCGTTCAACGGCGTGGCGTTTGAAACTGCCGGCAAGCACAGCCTGTTCATCAGCGTGCTGTCGGGCAGCACCCAGGGCAGTGGCAACGGCATCGTGGTGCCGAGCGCGTCGGGCGTGCAGTCACTGGCCGAGCTCAAGGGCAAGACCATTTCCGTTCCGTTCGCGTCCACTGCCCATGGCATGTTGCTGCGCGCTGTAGCGGCCCAGGGTTGGGACCCGCTCAAGGACGTGAACATCATTGCCCAGCCACCGGAAGTCGCCGGTTCCGCGTTGCAGGCCGGCAAGATCGACGCCCATGCCGACTTTGTGCCGTTCGCCGAACTGTTCCCGAGCCGGGGGTTCGCACGCAAGATCTACGACGGTTCCCAGGCTGGCGCGCCGACCTTCCACGGTGCGCTGGTGGACCAGGCCTATGCGAAAAAATACCCTGAAATCGTCGTCGCCTACCTGCGCGCGAGCATCGAAGCCAACCAACTGCTGGCCGCCGAGCCTGAGAAGTACAGCGAGTTGATCGCCAATGTCACCGGGGTCGATGCCGAGGTCAACTACCTGTTCCACGGCCCGCTCGGCGTGCAGACCCGCGACCTGACCTGGAAACCGGAATACCGCCAGGCCGTCGGCACCGCCATCGACACCCTCAAGCTGTTGAAGAAGGCTGATCGCGGCCTCGACCTGAATACCTTCATCGACGACCAATACATTCGCGCCGCGTTCAAGGCGTCCAATCTGGACTACAGCGCGCAGTTGGCGAATTACCAGCAGACGCCGCTCAAGGCCGTCGATGCAGGCAGTGGCCAGGCCATCACCGACTTCAGCCACGTGGCCGAGATCTGGGTGCGCGGCGAGCCGAAAGTCCGTCAGTACGCCTCGGCGCAAGCGGCATTCACCGCGCTGGCCGCGCTGAAGCAGGAAGGCAAGAACATCCGCGCGGTGTATGCCCAGGCCAGTGACAGCGGGATCAAGTTGCTGGCCGACCAGGCGTGGTTTGCCAGTGATGCGCAAGGTCGCCTCAGCGCGTTTCTGCTCAAGGGCCAGGCCCAGCAATTCGCCACGGCCCAGGGCGGCAAGGTGTTCGATTTCACCGATGCCACGACCCAGGCCGTGGCCAGTCGCTGAGTCAGTGATCGTTCCCACGCTCTGCGTGGGAATGCCGCCAGGGACGCTCCGCGTTCCGCTTTTGAATGTGACGCAGAGCGTCACTGGATGCATTCCCACGCGGAGCGTGGGAACGATCGGAGGTGTTATATGTTTGCACGATGGCTCCCCCGAGCCGCCTCGCTGCTGCTCTGCCTTTTATTCTGGCACCTCGCCGCCAGCCACCACTGGAACCTCGGCCTGGTGACTTTCGCCAACGTCCCGACACCCCTTGCCGTGATTGAAGCGGCACTGGGCCTCGGTGACTCCGGCAAACTCGCCCGACACCTTGGCAGCAGCCTCAGCCGGGTCTTCGCCGGTTACCTCGCGGCATTGGTGATCGGCGTCGCGCTGGGCCTGGCCATCGGCCGCTCGAAATGGGCCGAAGACTTGCTGCTGCCACCGCTGGAAGTGCTGCGCCCAATTCCCGCCGTGGCCTGGATTCCCCTGGCGATCCTGATGTTCCCCTCGTCCGAGCTGTCGATGGTCTTCATCACCTTTACCGGCGCCTTGTTCCCGATCCTGCTCAACACCGTGCACGGCGTCGAAGGCGTCGATCCACGGCTGATCGCTTCGGCGAAAAGCCTCGGGGCAGGGCGACGGGCGATGCTGCTGGAAGTGATTCTGCCGGGGGCCGCACCGAGCGTCATCACCGGCCTTTCCATCGGCATGGGCACGTCGTGGTTTTGCCTGGTGACCGCCGAGATGATCTCCGGCCAATACGGCATCGGCTATTACACCTGGGAGTCCTACACCATCCAGAACTACCCCGACATTGTGGTCGGCATGTTGCTGATCGGCGTACTCGGGATGGGCAGCAGCCTGCTGATCAAACGCCTGGGCGGTGTATTCACACCCTGGCATCGACCACGAGGAAAAGCCTGATGAGTGTTTTTCAACAGCCCGAAGGGCGGATCGATATTCGCGGTTTGTCGATCAGCCTGGGCGAGGGCAGCGCGGCCTTCGAAGCCGTGCAGGGCCTCGATTGCCTGATCGAACCAGGGCAGTTCGTGTGCATCCTCGGGCCGTCCGGTTGCGGCAAGTCGACCTTGCTCGGCGCCCTGGCCGGGCACCTGCAACCACGCGCTGGCAGCCTCAAGGTTGATGGCGCGGCGGTGTCCGGCCCGTCGCCGCAACGCGGCATGGTGTTTCAGCAGCACACACTGTTCCCTTGGCGCACGGTGCGCGACAACGTTGCGTTCGGCCTGAAAATGCGCGGCATCGGTAAAGCCGAACGCGACAAGGCCGCCGATGAAATCCTCGCCCTGGTCGGCCTTGAAGGCTTCGCCGAGCGCTGGCCGGATCAGTTGTCCGGTGGCATGCAGCAACGGGTGGAAATCGCCCGGGTGTTGGTCAATCGGCCACGGCTATTACTCATGGACGAGCCCTTTGGCGCTCTCGATGCCCTGACCCGCTTGAACATGCAGGAACTGCTGCTGGACATCTGGACGCGCATTCGCACCACCGTGGTGTTCGTCACCCATGACATCGACGAGGCGCTGTTCCTCGCCGATCGCCTGCTGGTGATGAGTACGCGTCCCGGTCGGATCATCGAAGACCTGCGCCTGGATTTCCCCCGGCCACGCACCACCGCACTGGTGACCAGCCACGAATTTTCCCGCTTGAAACGTCACTGCCTCGAACTCCTGCGTCACGAAGACGGTCGGCAGCTGCCCCGCCTGAACCCTCTCGGACTTCCCCCAGAAAACAAACTGCCGCGATTTGCCCTATGACCTCACTATTCGATGTAACCGATAACGATGACATTCTCGCCCTGCAACCACGCCTGACTGACGACGATGCCGGCGTGCGCCGCATCGCCCTGATCGAACTGGCCGACCTGGAAGAAGCGGACGGGCTGCTGTGGCTGGTCAACCGGCTGGCTGAAGACCCGGCGGAAGACGTCCGTGCCGAAGCCGCGCGGTTACTCGAAGCCTGGGAGGACGAGCCTGTGGTCGAAGCGCTGTGCCAGGCCCTGACCGATCCATCCGCAGCGGTGCAAGCCGCCGCGGCGCAAAGCCTCAGCCTGCTCAAGAGCGAAGCGGCGGGTGAGGTGATCCTGCCGTGGACCGGGCATGCCGACATCGGCGTGCGCATCGCTGCGTTCAGGGCCTTGCGTGAATTGCGCTACCCGCAAGCGGCCCCGGCGGCACTGGTTGCGTTGAGCGATCAGGAGGCCAATGTCCGCCGTGAAGCTGTCGGCGTGCTGGGTTGGCTCAAACAGCTCGACGCCTTGCCGGCCCTGGCTCGACTGGCAAGTGCAGACCCGGACACCGAAGTGCGCCGCGCCGCCACCGGTGCACTCGGCCTGGCGTCTGACGAGCAGGTGCTGCCGGCCCTGCGCCAAGCCTTGCAGGACCAGGCCTGGCAAGTGCGCGAGGAAGCCGCCACCACCCTGGGCAAGGTCGGCCACATCGACGCCGGCCCGGCATTGGTCCAAGCCCTGAGCGACGATTACTGGCAAGTCCGCCTGCGCGCCACCCGCAGTCTCGGCCGCTTGCGTTACGCCCAGGCACTGGACGCGCTGATCGAAACCCTCGGCCACCGCATCAGCAACCTGCGCAAGGAAGCCGCCCTGGCCCTCGGCGAGTTGAATGAAAAAGGCGCGATCGCACCGCTGCAGGCCGCGCAAGACGATGGTGATCCGGAAGTGCGCAAGGCGGTGCGCATTGCCCTGAGTCAGCTGCAATGAACCCGGTGGCCATCGGCAATTCCCGGAGCAGGCAGCAGCTGCGACTGAACTGGCCGGATGGCCGCGAGCAGTGGCTGGACCATGCCGAACTGCGCCGCCAGTGCCCGTGTTCGCAATGCCGGGCGTTTCGATTGCGCGGGATGGCGCCGCTGGTCGATGCCCGCGTTCGGCTGATCGAGGTGAATTCCCAGGGGTATGGGTTGCAACTGGTGTTCAGTGATGGTCATGAACGCGGAATATATCCATGGGCCTATCTCGAAGGATTAACTCCAAACCTGTAGGAGCGAGCATGCTCGCGATGGTCGTTAACGTTAACGCGTGGTTTCTGGTTAAACGCGGCGTTCTTGAGTCCATCGCGAGCATGCTCGCTCCTACAGGGGAGCCAGCGCAGTCAGAAGGACTTGCTGACGCTCGCCACTACCGTCGCGCTGCACACATCGTCGAAGCCCCAATTGCTCAGGCATTGGTTCTTCGACAGGTCGGTGTCGATGTAGCTCAGGCCCAGCATCACACCCGCCAGTTCATGGGTCAGCTTGAGCTCCCACTCACGGTACGAGTCTTCAGCTTCACCCGAGCGTGAGTACAGGTGCGGGTCCTTGAAGTCCATGTCGCCGTAGCGCAGTTTGAGGCCAACGCCGTAGGGCAGCTCGGTTTCGTAACCGATATAGCTGTAGAGCGAGTTCTGCTCGCTATCGATACCCGGCGCATCGGCGGAGTAGTAGGCGCCGAGTTTTACCCCGTAGACGCTGAGAATGCCGTAGGCCTCGCTCTGGTTGAACTGGCTCTCTTTCGGGTAAGAATATTTGAGGTAGCCCAGGTCGAGGCTGACGTCATCGGTGGCCTGCCACAACCAACCGGCATAGTAGTCGACCTCCTGCCGGGTTTTCAGGCCGCCGCCAAAGTCGACGTTGGAGGTCCATGCGCCCAGGTACAGGCCGCTGCTGTGGGCCAGGGTTGCGCCGGCTTGCAGTGTCGGGTCGTTCTGAGTCTGCGAGATGCCGCGGGTTCGATAATCGCTGGCCAGTGTCACGTCCAGCAGCAAGGCGAAATCATCGTTCAAGGGGATGGCTTGGCTGCTCAAAGGCAGCAGGCTCAAGGAGCCGAGGGCGAACAGTGTGAAAGCTTTCATGGTACGTCCCGCTATTGTGATTGTTATGGGCAGAAATCGGACAAGGCTGCGCCGTGCCCCGTGTTGAAAAACACGAGGTCGGGCAGGGGTGTGGTTGTGGTTTTTATTAGAGGGGTTGCGCGTAGACCTGCCGACCGGCGAACCAGGTCTGTAGCACTTGGGTTTCATGCAGGGCTTTTTCGTCGATGCTGAACACATCACGATCGACCACGATGAAGTCGGCCTGTTTACCGGCGCTCAGCGAGCCGATCTGTTTATCCAGGCCAAGGGTGCGTGCGGCATTGAGCGTGTAGGCATAGAACATGGTTTCGCGGTCGATGCGTTCATCGGCGTTGAGCACCCCCAGCGGACCCACCCGCGTCATGGCCTGGGCCATGGCGTTCCACGGGTTGGGCGAAGACACTGGCCAGTCACTGGCCCCGGCGATGGTCGCGCCCTGTTTGAGCAAAGAATGCGCCGGGTATTGGTAACGGAACGCCAGGGCGCTGACGTAAGGCTTGATCATGTCCGTGGTGTAATCGTCGGCGCTGGCCCAGAGCAGTTGCATCGAGGCGATGACGTCGAGCGGTTTGAAGCGGGCGAATTCTTTCGGATTGACGATCTGCAGGTGCGTGATGGAGTGGGTCACACCGCTCTGTCGGTCTTTGCGCGCCTGGGCGATGCCGTTCAGCGATTCGCGGACCGCGCGGTCGCCGATGGCATGGATGTGTACCCGCCAGCCGCGCTGATCGATGGCGCTGACCAGCTCGCCGAAATGCTTCGGGTCGATCAACAGTTCGCCCGGTTTGTGCGAGTTGGTGTACGGATCGATCATCGCGGCGCTCTGGGCCGGGTACTCGATCACGCCGTCAGCGAAGATCTTGATACCGGGCAGCGTCAGGTTGGGGATGCCCTGGAATTGTTGGCGGACCTTGTCCAGGGTGTCGAGATCGGACGGCACGCTTTTGCCGTTGGCCACCAGCAGCGCCGCGACGTGAGCGGTCATGCCGCCGCTTTCGGACAGGGCCTTGTACACCGGCAGGACACCGACGGTTTTCTCCGTGGGTTTGAGTGCAAACACCGGCTCGCCGGGCGCGGCGTTGGCGGCCGGGTCCATCCAGGCGGTGATGCCCAGGCTGTTGTTGTAGCTCACGGCGGTTTGCGCCGCCTTGAGCATGTCAGTGGCGCTCGGCGAGGGCATTTTCGCGGCCACGCGGTCCCAGCCGGCGTCCACCAGGAAGCCGTTGGGGCGGCCGTCGGCGAGTTTGCCGATGGTGTCTTTCTCGGCGCCTGGCAGTGTTTTCAGCAGCGCCGCATCAATGCCTGCGCGCTTGAGCATCACGTTGTTGGCCCAGGCCGTGTGATGGTCACTGCCGGTGAACACCACGGGCACGTCGGCCCATTCGCCGCTGTTGAATTTCTTGCCCAAGGCATCAGATTGCGCCCAGTAGGCCGAACTCATACCGGCCACGCTCAGGATGTCGCCGTGTTTGGCCTTGCCGTCTTCACGCCAGGCCCGCAGGCGTTTTTCCAGTTCGTCCAGATCGACCACTTCATCTTCCATGTTGGCCGAAACCATCTCCAATCCGCCGAAGATCGCGTGGGAGTGGGTGTCGATCAGGCCTGGCATCAGGGTCTTGCCACCCAGGTCGACGACCTTGGTTCCCGAATCGATCAGGGCCTTGATCTGCGCATCGCTGCCTGCTTGCAACACTTTACCGTCCTGTACCGCCAGCGCCTGGACCTTGGGCTGGTTGCGGTCGGCAGTGAAGATCTTGCCGTTGAACAGCACCAGGTCAGTCGCGGCCATGGCTTCCAACGAGGCAAAACTGACTGCCACCAGCAACAGATTCGGGATGAATTTTTTCATTGAATGTTTCCTTGTTATTGCGTCTGATGGCCAGACTAGTGGCTTACCGCGCTCGGCAGAACGCCTCGCTCACGAAAAACGTTTTTGCCTGAATGGAAAAAGAATGGACAAGCTGGGTGCACTGAAAATGTTCGTGGTCACCGCACAACTGGGCAGCTTCAGTCGCGCCGCCGAGCAGTTGGGCAAGACCCCGTCGGCCCTGACCAAAGCGGTCAATCACCTGGAAGCGGAACTCGGCGCGCGATTGTTCGAGCGCAGTACCCGGCGGATCTTGCTCACGGAATCCGGGCGGCTGTACCTGGAAACCGCGCGCCAGGTATTGCAGCGACTGGACGAGGCCGGCGAGGAAATCGAGCAGTTGCAGCACGGTTTGCGCGGCAGTCTGAAAATCACCGCGCCGCTGGCCTATGGGCAGGCCTTTCTCGATCAGGTGTGTGGCGGTTTTCTCGAGCAATACCCGCAGATCAACCTGCAAGTGGACCTGTGTGACGAGTTCGTCAATCTGCTGGAAAGCGGCTACGACCTGGCCTTGCGTGAAGGGCATGACGACTTGCCGGGGTTGATTGCCCGCGTCGTTGGCAGCAATCGCCTGGCGCTGTGCGCCAGCCCGGAGTATCTGGCGCGCAAGGGGCTGGCGGTCACCCCGCAGACCCTCGATGAGCACGAATGGTTGCTGTACCGCCATCCTTTGCTCAGCCGCGAATTCTGGTGGGCCGAGCGCGACGGCCAACGTTTGAGCTTGCCGCAACCCCAGGCACCCCGCTTGCGCAGCGACAACTACGACTTACTGCTGGCCAATGCCCTGGCCGGGCGCGGGTTGCTGCATACGCCGTTGTGGAGCGCGGCGCCGTACATTGCCGAAGGGCGCCTGGTGCGGGTGATGGCCGACTACGACATCGACCCGGACAGCTTCGGTCCGCACATCCTGGCGGTGTACCCCAGCCATCGGCGGGCCACGGCCAAGGTGCTGGCGTTCATCGATTACATCACGGCGTTTCTGGCGGAGCCTCTGTAGGAGCGAGCATGCTCCGGGCGGCGTTCCGACGATGGTCGTCAACGATAACGCGGGGGGCCTGATACCCCGCAACGGCCTCGGGTTTTTCGCGAGCATGCTCGCTCCTACAGGGGGTAGGGGCTTGCCAGGAAATTGCGGAAAGAGTACAAATGTACTCCATGACGACATTAACTCCCCGCCGTACCGCCATCCTGACTTTTATCCGTGATCGAATCGCGGAGCATGGTCAGTCCCCGAGCCTCGCTGAAATCAGCGAGGCGTTCGGCTTCGCCTCCCGCAGCGTCGCGCGCAAGCATGTGCTGGCGCTGACCGAAGCCGGTTTTATCGAGGTCAATCCACATCAGGCCCGGGGCATTCGCTTGCTCGGCCAGCCGCCGCGTCCCGAGCTGCTGGACATCCCGGTGCTCGGCCGGGTGGCGGCCGGTGCGCCGATCGGTGCCGATGCCGAGGTCCATAGCCGCTTGTTGCTCGACCCATCGATTTTCTCGCGGGTGCCGGACTACATGCTGCGGGTGCGCGGCGACTCGATGATCGAGGACGGCATTCTCGACGGCGACCTGGTGGGCGTGCACCGCAGCCCCGAGGCCATCAATGGCCAGATCGTCGTGGCGCGGCTCGACGGTGAAGTCACCATCAAGCGCTTCGAGCGGGTTGGCGACCAGGTTCGCCTGTTGCCGCGCAACCCGGCCTATCAACCGATCATCGTCGAGGCCGACCGGGACCTGGCCATCGAAGGGGTGTTCTGCGGCCTGGTGAGGCAAGGCTGATGGGTGCCGTCGTTGCGCTGGATACGCTGTTCAATGGCGGCCAGGTCTGGAGGGGCCGGCCTGCGCCGCCGGCCGCCAGCCCGCAACCCACCGGCCATGCCGCACTGGATGCGGCACTGCCCACGGGCGGTTGGCCGGAGGCGGCGCTGACGGAAATCCTCCTGGCCGGGCAGGGCGTGGGCGAGTTGCAACTGGTGTGGCCGGCGCTGGCGCGGCTATCGGCGGCGGGCGAGCGCATTGTGCTGGTGGCGCCGCCCTGCGTGCCATACCCCCAGGCCTGGCAGAACGCCGGGGTCGATCTGCGCCAGTTGTCGATCATCCAGGCCAGCGAGCGCGATGCGTTGTGGGCGGCGGAACAATGCCTGCGTTCGGGCAGTTGTGGTGCGGTGCTGTGCTGGCCGCACAAGGCCGATGACCGCGCCTTGCGCCGCTTGCAGGTGGCGGCGGAAACCGGCTCGACCCTGGCGTTCGCCTATCGCTCGCTCAGCGAAGCGATCAACCCTTCGCCAGCGGCCCTGCGTATCGCCATCGATGCCAAGCCCGCGCAATTACGGGTGCTCAAGTGCCGCGGCGGATTGGCCCGCTCGGCGCCGATTGCCTTCGCCGTGGGGCATTGAGGTTGCCATGCGCTGGGTCTGTATTCTGTTTCCGCAATTGGCGCTGGACGCGGTACTGCGTCAGCGCGCCGACCCCCAGGAGCCGCTGGCACTGCTGACCGGCCCGGCCCAGCGGCGGGTGCTGCAGGCGGTCAATGGCCCGGCGCGGGCGCTGGGTCTGCGCCCTGGCCAGTCCATGAGCGCCGCCCAGGCCTTGAGCAAGGGCTTTGCCACCGCCGAGTACGACGTCGCGGATATCGAACACTGGCAGCAATTCCTGGCCGCCTGGGCTTATCGCTTCAGCTCCCAGGTCAGCGTGCATTATCCGCGGGCGCTGGTGTTCGAAATCGAGTCCAGCCTGGGACTGTTCGGCCCCTGGCCGCAATTCGAGGCGCGCCTGCGCAGCGAACTCGGCGAACTGGGGTTTCGTCACCGCATCGTCGCGGCGCCCAATCCGGTGGCGGCGCGGATGCTGGCCAACGCCTACGACGGCCTGGTGGTGGCCGACGAGCAAGCCTTGCAGCATCACCTGGGGCACATGCCCATCGACCGCATCGGTCTGGCGGCCAGCGTGGCCACGGCGTTGTCGCGCATGGGCCTGCGCACCTTGAGCCAGATGCAGGCGTTGCCCCGGCACAGCCTGGCCCGGCGTTTCGAGGCCCAGGTGCTCAAGCACCTGGATGAATTGCTGGGCATACGACGCCTGGCGCTGGCGTTCTACCTGCCGCCGGACCGTTTCGATGTGCGCATCGAGCTCAATTTCGATGTGCAGTCCCATCAGGCCTTGCTGTTTCCGTTGCGTCGCCTGACGGGGGATCTGTCGACGTTCCTGTGCGGTCGGGACAGCGGTGTGCAGCGTTTCGACCTGCACCTGGAGCACGCCGGATTGCCGGACACGCTGATCAAGGTCGGCCTGCTCAGTGCCGAACGTGATCCGGCGATGCTGTTCGAACTGGCTCGGGGACGTCTGGAGCAAGTCCAGGTCGAAGCCCCTGTGCGCGGTTTTCGCCTGCGCGCCGAAGATTTGCCGAGCTTCGTTCCGCAGTTTCAGGAGCTGTTCGACGATCGCCCGCAGCAGACCTTGCCCTGGGAGCAACTGCGCGAACGCCTGCGCGCACGGCTGGGGGATGATGCCGTGCAGGGCCTGCGCTTCCAGGCCGATCACCGGCCTGAGTGCGCGTGGCAGGCCAGTGCCGACAGCCAGCCCGGTGCGCGATTGCCGACCGTGCAGCGACCGGGCTGGCTGCTGACCGAACCGCTGGCGGTGCACGAAGGCTCGACGCGCATCCTCATGGGGCCGGAACGCATCGAGTCCGGTTGGTGGGACGGCGATGACGTGCGCCGTGATTACTACTTGATCGAAACCCGTGCCGGCCAGCAGGGTTGGGCCTACCGTGCGGTGGGCGAGGGTGGTCAGTTGTGGCTGCAGGGCTGGTTCGCGTGAACGCCGGATATGCCGAGCTGCACTGTCTGTCGAACTTCAGTTTCCAGCGCGGTGCTTCCAGTGCCCTGGAATTGTTCCAGCGGGCGAAAAAACAGGGCTACCAGGCCCTGGCGATCACCGACGAGTGTACCCTGGCGGGTATCGTCCGCGCCTGGCAAGCGGCGAAGTCCGTGGAGCTGCCACTGATCATCGGCAGTGAAGTGCGCGTTGAGAACGGCCCGAAGCTGGTGTTGCTGGTGGAAAACCTCGAGGGTTACCAGACCCTGTGCCGACTGATCACACGAGCTCGACGTCGTACGCAAAAAGGTCAGTATCAAGTGCTGCGCGAAGACTTCGACGAAGCATTGCCAGGACTGTTGGCGCTGTGGGTACCGGACGCGGTCAATGACCTTGAGCAGGGCCATTGGTTGAAGCAGGTCTTCGCCGAACGCCTGTGGCTGGCGGTCCAGCTGCATCGCGGCCAGGACGATACCCGACGACTGAATGATCTCCTGGCGCTGGCCGGGGAACTGCGGATACCCGCGGTGGCCAGCGGCGATGTGCACATGCATGCGCGCGGGCGCCGGGCCCTGCAGGACACCATGACCGCGATCCGTCATCACCTGCCGGTAGCCGATGCCGGACTGCGCCTGCACCCCAATGGCGAACGGCACCTGCGCGGCCTCGATGTGTTGCGCGAGCTCTATCCGCCAGCCTTGCTCGACGAAACCCTGGACATTGCCCGGCGCTGCACCTTTGATCTGGGTCAGTTGCGTTATCAGTATCCGCGCGAACTGGTGCCCGATGGGCACAGTGCAGCGTCCTGGCTACGGGAATTGACTGAGCGGGGCATGCGCCAGCGCTGGCCCCAGGGTGCGAGCGAGAAGGTCCGCGGGCTGATCGACAAGGAGCTGGGGCTGATTGCCGAGCTGGGCTACGAGAGTTATTTCCTCACTGTCCAGGACATCGTCGCCTTCGCCCGGCGCGAGAAAATCCTCTGTCAGGGCCGAGGCTCGGCGGCCAACTCGGCGGTGTGTTTCGCCTTGGGCATTACCGAGATCGACCCCGACCGGATGAACATGCTGTTCGAGCGCTTTCTTTCCAAAGAGCGCGACGAACCGCCGGACATTGATGTGGACTTCGAGCACGAGCGCCGTGAAGAAGTCTTGCAGTACGTGTTCCAGCGCTATGGGCGGACCCGCGCGGCACTGACTGCCGTGGTCAGCACCTACCACGCGGCCGGCGCTGTGCGTGATGTGGCCAAGGCGTTGGGGTTGCCGCCGGACCAGATCAATGCCCTGGCCGATTGCTGTGGTCACTGGAGTGATGAAACACCGCCCGTGGAGCGCCTGCGCGAAGGCGGTTTCGATCCCGAGAGCCCGGTGTTGCGCCGGGTATTGAGCTTGACCGGGCAACTGATCGGTTTCCCCCGGCACCTGTCACAGCACCCCGGTGGTTTCGTGATTTCCGAGCATCCCCTGGACACCCTGGTGCCGGTGGAAAACGCTGCCATGGCGGAGCGCACCATCATCCAGTGGGACAAGGACGATCTGGACGCGGTCGGCCTGCTCAAGGTGGATATCCTTGCATTAGGCATGCTCAGCGCGATTCGTCGTTGTCTCGATTTGCTGCGTCGTCATCGCAACCTGGACTTGAGCCTGGCAACGATCCCCTCCGAAGACCCATTGACCTACGACATGATTGGCCGTGCCGACACCATCGGCGTGTTCCAGATCGAGTCCCGGGCACAGATGTCGATGCTGCCCAGGCTCAAGCCCCGCGAGTTCTATGACCTGGTGATCGAGGTGGCCATCGTTCGCCCCGGTCCTATCCAGGGCGGCATGGTGCACCCGTACCTGCGGCGGCGGAACAAGGAAGAGCTCGAAAGCTATCCCTCCGAAGAGTTGCGCGAGGTGTTGAAGCGCACCCTCGGCGTGCCGCTGTTCCAGGAGCAGGTCATGCAGATCGCCATCGTCGCCGCCGACTACAGCCCCGGCGAAGCCGATCAGTTGCGCCGCTCCATGGCGGCCTGGAAACGCCATGGCGGACTGGAACCGCATAGGGATCGCCTGGCCGCCGGGATGAAGAAAAAAGGCTACACCGCCGATTTCGCCGCGCAGATCTTCGAACAGATCAAAGGCTTTGGCAGCTACGGTTTTCCCGAATCCCATGCCGCCAGTTTTGCCTTGTTGACCTACGCCAGTTGCTGGTTGAAATGCCACGAACCGGCGGCCTTCGCCTGTGCCCTGATCAACAGCTGGCCCATGGGTTTCTACAGCCCGGACCAGATCCTGCAGGACGCGCGCCGTCACCATTTGCAGATTCGTCCGGTAGACGTGCGGGCCAGCGACTGGGATTGCAGCCTCGAACCGATTGCCGGTGCGCAACCGGCGATTCGCATGGGCTTGCGCATGATCAAGGGCTTTCGGCAGGACGATGCCCGGCGCATCGAGGCGGCGCGTTCGAAAGGCGCCTTCGTCGACATCGCGGACCTTGGCGAACGGGCATGCCTGGATGCCCGCGCCCAGGAACAACTGGCCGATGCCGGTGCCTTGCGCGGGCTGGCCGGTGACCGGCATAGGGCGCGCTGGGAAGTGGCGGGGGTGCAAAAGCAGCTCGGCCTGTTTGCCGGCCTGCCCCGTCAGGAGGAAGGCGCGGTGGCGCTGCCCAAACCCACGGTCGGCGAAGACCTGTTGGCCGATTACAACAGCCTCGGCACCACTCTCGGGCCGCATCCGCTGGCCTTGTTGCGTGGTGAGTTGAAAGCCCGTCGCTGCCGCAGTTCGAAGGAGTTGCTGGAGGTGGAGCACGGGCGACCGGTCAGCGTCGCCGGGCTGGTAACCGGCCGACAACGCCCGAGCACCGCCAGTGGCGTGACCTTCGTCACCCTGGAAGACGAGTTCGGCAACGTCAACGTGGTGGTCTGGCGCGACCTGGCCGAGCGCCAGCGCCAGGTGCTGGTGGGCTCGCAGTTGCTCAAGGTCGATGGGCGCTGGGAGAAGGAGGGAGAGGTGCGGCATTTGATTGCCGGGCGCTTGAGCGACTTGAGTCCACTGCTCGACGGCATCAGCGTGCGCAGCCGGGATTTCCGCTGACCCCCGCACACAGATCGTTCCCACGCTCCGCGTGGGAACGCCGCCGGGGACGCTCCGCGTTCCGCTTCTGTAGGTGACGCGGAGCGTCACGGGATGCATTCCCACGCGGAGCGTGGGAACGATCAGTGGGAAGACGGTTACTTGGCGATTGGCCAAAACCGCTCGCCACCCCCCGGCGCATCCGTCCACGCCTGCAACGAGCGGGTCGGCAGGTCGAAATAATCCCGGGTACGCGCATACCCATGCCCACCCATCCGCCCGATCGCATCAAGCCCGAGTTGATCGATGTACAACGTCTTCGGGTCGATCAGCTCATCACGCACATGGGCCATCAGCACTTCACCAAAAATGATCTCCCGCGACTGACCGATGTTCAGCGCCATCATCCGCCGGCATTCCAGCGCCACCGGTGCCTCGCCGATGCGCGGGCATTTGACCGAGGTGCCAGGGATGGCGGTGAGGCCGGCGGCGGTCAGTTCGTCGAAACCGGGGGCGAAAGGTACGGCGCAGACGTTCATGGCTTCCACCAGGGCATCGCTGACGATGTTCACGGTGAACTCCTGGTTGAGCTGGATGTTGCGCGTGGTGTCCTTGGGACTCTGGTCGCCGTAGTTCTCCACGCCCAGCGCAAGGATCGGCGGATCGGCCGACAGCGCGTTGAAAAAGCTGAACGGTGCGGCGTTGACGCGGCCTTCAGCGTCGACGGTGGTGACCAGTGCAATCGGTCGTGGCACCACGCTGCCGATCAGAATCTTGTACTTGTCCCGTGGGCTCAGTTGGCTGAAGTCGAAGCTTTGCATGGGCAGAATTCTCTAAAGGAGTGGATCGATGGCGCACAGCGGCACCTGTGCGCTGTAGTCGTCGGCGAACGGGATGGCCGGCTGGAACAGAGTCCTCCAGTCCGGTTGGCCGAAGGCCCGGTCGCTGTGGCTGCGCATCAGTTTTTCGAATTGCTGTTGGGCCTGGCGTTGCAGGGCGGGGTAGTCGACACCCCGTACCTGACCGTCCTGCATCACGCAGCGGCCATCGATGTAGCTAGCGATGCAATCGTCACCGCGCCCGGCCAGGAGCAGGTTCTTCAGCGGGTCGAACAGCGGCCCCAAGTGCAGTCCGCGCAGGCTGAACACGCTGATGTCGGCCTTGGCCCCCGGTGCCAGGCGACCAATATCTTCGCGGCCCAAGGCCTTGGCGCCGCCGAGAGTGGCGGCGTTGTACAGGTCCAGCGCGCTGGTGAGCGTATTGCCGCCCTCCATCAAGCGCGCGATGTTCAAGCCCTGGCGCATGTTGTCCAGCAAGTCCGCCGGCCAGGTGTCGGTGCCCAGGGCGAAATTGACTCCCTTGGCGCGATAGCGACCAAACGAATTCAGCGCCTCGCCATCGCGGGCAAACACCACCGGGCAATGCACCAGGCTGGCGCCACCATCGACCACGCGTTGCAGGTCGTCATCGCCGTGGGTGTAGATGCCGTGGGGCAACAGGCTGCGCGGGGTCAGCAGGCCCAGATCCTGCAGCCAGCCCAGCGGCGAACAACCGCGAAGTTGTTCCACCATCGCCACTTCGCCGAGCCCCTGGCAGCAATGCAAGCGCATCGGCGCGTTGAGTTCCCGGCTCAGTGCAGCAGTGCGTTGCAGCAACGCTGGCGTGCACGTCTGGATGCGATCCGGCAGCAGAGCGCCGCGGATCAACCCTTGATGAGCACCGTCGAAGTCCTGGAAAAACCGCTCGGTCGCATCGAGCCCGGCCAGGCCCCGGGCTTCGTCCCAGTGATGGGCCAGCGTGCCGTCGGCCTGCCAGTAACTCATGCCGCTCATGTAGCAGGGGCCGAGGTAGGTGCGCAGTCCCAACTCGGCCGCCACGCCGGCCACCGCGGCAAACTCGTCGTAGGTCTCGGCCCACTCGCGGTAGTACATCGAGGTGATCGGCATGGCTGTGGTGATGCCGTTGCGGATCAATTGGGTGAAGGCGTAGCGGTACTTGAAGACTTCTTCTTCGGGGCTGTAGCTCTCCCGTGGACCGCGCGCCAGATACTGCGCCGACCACATCCGGCCCATGTCGCGCTCGTCGCCGTTGTCCAGGGTCAGCACCGTGGAGTCGAGATCGCCCAGGGCATCCAGATCGATGAAGCCTGGACCGATCAGCGCGTTGCCGTAATCAATCCACTGATCCACCGGCCCGGGAAAATCACGCCCGACAAACACAATGCGCGAGCCTTCAAACACCACTTCGCCGTTGCGCCACAGCACATGTTGCGTGCCGTCGAAGCCGACCACGCAACTGGCCCGAAGTCCGATGCGCTTCACAAACGACTTTCCAGTAAACGACCGCCGGAAGCGATCAACTGCCCGCCGCGATAGACCTCGCGCGGTGGCCGTGAAACCACGGCTTCGCCCAACGTCTGCACGGGCATCAACAGGAAGTTCGCCGGTTGGCCAATCTCCAGGCCAACACCGTCATGACCCAGCGCCCGGGCACCATTGACCGTCGCCGCCTCAAATGCCGCCGCCAGTTCTTCGTCCTTGTTCAGATCGAAACGAAACGCCAGCAACATCGCCCGCTCCAGCATGTCGCCGTTGCCCATGGGCGACCAGGCGTCGCGGATGCCGTCCGAACCCAGGCACACATTCACGCCAACCTCGCGCAACGCCAGGAACGGCGGCACCGCGCAATCGGCCGGCGCCGAACTCATCAGCGAAATGCCCAATATTGCCAGGCGTTCAGCCACCGGTTTGACCTGGCTCCACGGCAACATCCCCAGGCAATAGGCATGACTGATCATCACCCGGTCTTGAAGACCGAAGCGCTGGGTGTAATCGGCGATCAGGGCGATCTGCCACAGGCCCAGCTCACCCTTGTCGTGCAGGTGAATGTCGACGCCACGGTCGAACTCGCTGGCCAGTTTGAACACAAAGTCGAGTTGCGCGATCGGGTCGTTGTCGATGCCACACGGGTCAAGGCCGCCGACGTTCTCGACGCCCAGGGCCATGGCTTCGCGCATCAGTTCGGCGGTGCCGGGGCGGCTGATCAGGCCGGTTTGCGGGAATACCACCAGTTGCAGGTCGATCAGGTCGCGGTATTGTTCCTGCAGTTGCTGCATGGCTTCGACATGGCGCAGGCCGAATTCCGGATCGATATCGACGTGGCAGCGCAGGGTCAGCGAGCCGCGGGCGATGCAGTTTTCCAGCAGGGCACCGGCGCGTTGCGCGATCGGTACGGTGACTTCGCGCAGGATGCGCCGCTCGTTGGCGATGTAGTCCTTGAGGGTGGGACCTGCGCTGTTCGGGCGCCAGGGCTGGCCCCAGAGGGTTTTGTCCAGGTGCACGTGGCTTTCCACCAGGGCGGGGGTCAGCAGCTGGTTTTGGCCGTCGATGTCGGTGGCCGACAAGGCTTCGTTCGAAGCGGGACGGCGTTGGCTGAACCGGCCGTTCTCGATCAGCAGGTCTTCGGCGGGGGCGCCGTAGGGGCGCACGTTGCGCAGCCAGCGGGGTTGGGTCATTGCATACCTCAAATTCTGTGTTGTTTGGGCGGGCCTCTTCGCGAGCAGGCTCGCTCCCACAGTGGTTTTATGTGGGACACAGAATCTGGGGTAACCCCCGAACCCTGTGGGAGCGAGCCTGCTCGCGAAGCCGCGACTCGGTTTCGGATCAGCCCTTGAGCTTCGCCCAAATGCGGTCCTGCAGCTCACGCGCCTTGTTGCTGCATTCCTTCTCCGGGCGCAGGCGCGAGGCGAATTCGTCGGGCATGTTGATGGCGTCCATGACTCGCCACTTGGCATCGATCAGCTTGTCGCTCTGGATGCCGTTGGCGTAGGCAATGGCGTTGGACACGGCGGCGGCGTTTTCCGGTTTCATCATCCAGTCGATGAAGATCTTCGCGTTGCCGGGGTGCGGTGCGCTTTTCGGCACGGCGAAGTTGTCCTGGAACATCGCCAGGCCTTCTTTCGGATACACGTACTTGATGGTGCTCTTCTGCAAGGTGGCCCGGGCGGTGGAGCCGTTCCAGTTCTGCATCATGATCACTTCACCGGAAGCCATGCGGTCGACGGTGTTGTCCGAGCTGTACATCTTCAGGAAGGGCTTCTGTTTTTGCAGCAGTTCGAGAATGCGCTTGGCGTCCTGCGGGTTTTCCGTGCATTCGTCGACGTTCAGGTAATGACTGGCGGCGTTGATCACGCTGCTGGAGGTGTCGAGGGCAGCCAGCTGCCCTTGCAGTTCCTTGCGTGGTTCGAAGAACTCTTTCCACGAATCGTCCAGCTTGCCGCCAGGCACCCGCGCGCTGTCATAGGAGAACCCGGTGCTGCCCCACAGGTACGGTGCCGAGAATTTGCGGCCAGGGTCGAAGCTTGGGTCGCGGAACGCCGGCTTGACGTACTGGAAGTTGGGCAGGGTCGAGGCGTCGATTTGCAGCAGCAAGTCCTGGTTGATCAAGGTGCGCATGATCGATTGCGACGGCACGATCACGTCGTACGCCGCACCACCGGCCTGCAATTTGGCCAACAGGGTTTCGTTGCTGTCGTAGCCGTCCATGGTGACCTTGATCCCGGTCTCCTTTTCGAACTTGGCCAACAACTCGACCGGGTAGTAATCGGTCCAGTTGTAGAAGAACAGCTCCTTGGGCTCGGCGGCGTGGGCGCTGAATGCGGTGAAGCAGCTCAGGGCCAGACTGGCAACGGCGAAACGCAGGCTTTTCACTTTCATGGACGAACACTCCAGGCTCATTGTTGTTTGCCGCGCTGTCCCAGCCAGAAGGCCAGCACCACCAGCACGATGGAAATCACCAGCATCAGGGTCGAGATCGCGTTGATCTCCGGCGTCACGCCGGCCTTGATCGCGGAGAAGATGTACACCGGCAAGGTGGTCGAACCGGGGCCGGCGACGAAGAAGGTCATGATGAAATCGTCGAGGCTGACCACGAACGCCAGCACCGACCCGGACAGCACCGCCGGCCACAACAGCGGCAGCGTCACCCGGCGAAACACCTGCCACGGGTTGGCGTACAGGTCGTTCGCCGCTTCCAGCAGGCTCTTGTCCAGGTCATTGAGCCGCGCGCGAATCGGCAGGTAGGCGAAGGGAATGCAGAAGCCGATGTGCGCGACGATCACCGTCAGCAACCCCAGCTTGATCCCCAGCGCCATGAACAGCAGCAGGGTGGCCACCGCGGTGACGATCTCCGGCAGGATCAGCGGCAGGTTGATCCCCCCTTCGACCATCTTCTGGCCGTAGAACGGCCGGTAGGTCGCCAGCGCCGCGAGCAAGGCAATCGCCGTGGCACAGACCGTGGCGATGCCGGCGACGATGATCGAGTTCAGCGCGGCGGTCTGGATAGACGGGTTGGCCAAAATCCGCCCGTACCAGGCGAACGAGAACTCGGTCCACACCGTCGCCGAGCGGTTGGCGTTGAAGCTGTAGGCGATCAACACGAAGATCGGCAGGTACAGGTAGGCCAGGATCAGCAGGCTGACTTCCCGGGTCATTGGCAGTTTTTTCAGGTGCAGGGCGATCATGCGGTAGCTCCCCGACGAAGAGTTTTGGCGGCGCTGCGGCTATACAGGGCGTACAGCACCAACGACAGCAGCAGAATCCCCAGTAGCAGGAACGACAGCGAACTGCCCAGGGGCCAGTTGCGCGCGGTGCCGAACTGTTGCTGGATCAGGTTGCCGATCATCAGGGTCTTGCCGCCGCCGAGAATCGCCGGGGTGATAAAGGCTCCCAGGCTCGGCACGAACACCAACAGGGAACCGGCAATCACCCCTGGCATCGACAGCGGCAGGATGATCCGCCGCAGTGCGTGCCAGCGATTGGCGCCCAGGTCATAAGCGGCTTCCACCAAACGCCAGTCGAGTTTTTCCAGGGTCGAGTAAATCGGCAGGATCATGAACGGCAGGAAGCTGTAGACCAGCCCGACGCTGACCGCGAAGTCGTTGTAGAGCAGGGTGATGCCGCCGGCACTGGGGAGCAGTGCGTTGAGGCTCTGGGCGACCCAGCCCTGTTCGCGCAGGATGATCAACCAGGCGTAGTTGCGGATCAGCAGGTTGGTCCAGAACGGGATGGTGATCAGCAACACCATCAGATTGCGCCGACGCGGGGTCAGGCTCGACATCCACAGCGCCACTGGAAAGCCGAACAGGAAACACAACACCGTGGTGCCACCGGCCTGGAACACCGAGCGCAACAGCGCCTGGGCGTAGACCCAGTTGAGCTCCAACTCGCCATCGAAACCTTCTTGGAAAAACAGCTGCACGTAGCTTTGCAATTGCCAGTCGGCCTGCCAGTCGACGCCGCCATAGACGTTGCGCGGTAGCAGGCTGATGTAGCCCATGATGCCCAACGGAATGGCGATCAGGGCCAGCAGGGTCAGGACCACCGGGCTGAGCAACAGCGCGCGGTTGAGGGCTGGGGAAGTGCTACTGACGCTCATCTCAAGCCTCCATCAACAGGCAGGCGTGGGGGGGCAGGTTGACCGCCACCCGATCACCGACGCCACGGTTGCGATTGAGGCCCTCGTTGTTCTCCCGCAGCATCACCTTGATGTCGTTGTTCAGGCGGCACTGGTACAAGGTCGCGGTGCCGACGTACAGCACGGCTTCGATCACGCCGCGCAGGTGGTGCGGTTGCGCCGGGTCCACCAGTTGTGAACGTTCCGGGCGGAATGCCAGTTGCACCTTGCCGTCGATGCCTTGAGGCAGGCAGGGGATTTCCACCGGCATGCCGTTGGGCACGAACAGGTTTTCATTGTGCTGGCCGCGCTTGAGGTGGCCGGGCAGGAAGTTGATATCGCCAATGAACTGCGCGACGAACTGATGCTGCGGCCGTTCGTAAATGTCATTGGGCGTGCCGACCTGCAGGATCTTGCCGGCGGACATCACCGCAATGCGATCGGACAGGGTCAAGGCTTCTTCCTGATCGTGGGTGACGAAAATGAAGGTAATCCCGGCTTCCTTCTGCACCCGCTTGAGTTCGACCTGCATTTCCTTGCGCAGCTTGAGGTCCAGCGCCGACAGCGGCTCGTCCAGCAACAGCACTTTCGGTTTCGGCGCCAGGGCCCGTGCCAGAGCCACCCGTTGCTGCTGGCCGCCGGACAATTCGGCGGGTTTGCGCTTGGCCAGGTGCTGCATTTGCACCAGCGCCAGCATTTCATCGACCCGCTGCGCGATCAGCGTGCGATCAAGACCCTGCATCTCGAGGCCGAAGGCGATATTCTGCGCAACACTCATGTGCGGAAACAGCGCGTAACTCTGGAACACCGTGTTGACCCGGCGCTTGAACGGCGGCAGTTCGTTGACCGGTTCACCGGCGAGGCGAATCTCACCCTCGCTGACATGCTCGAAGCCGGCGATGGTGCGCAGTAAAGTGGTCTTGCCACAGCCGGAAGGGCCGAGCAGTGTGAAGAACTCGTTATCGGCAATGTCGACTGAAACGTTGTCCAGAGCGGGTGCCAGCCCTGGATCGTCGGAATACCGCTTGGAGACATTACGCACTTCGATTGCAACTGGATGACCCATAATGGTGCATTCCTCTAATTATTGTATGCAAAATCTGGATGCAATTTAGAAATACCCGGATTAACCTGCTCGTGCAACCCCCTTTTTCAAGGCTGTTGATTCGCCTGGGGCCGGTTGCACAGCACTGAAGGAGTCTTCGAATGGCGGAAAAGAAACTGGAAACCACGGTGGATCGCGTCTACCAAGGGGTTTACGAGGCGATCAGCAAACGCTCGCTACGTCCCGGCATGAAGCTGGGCGAGGCTTCGTTGGCCGAACTTTTCAATGTCAGCCGTACGTCAGTTCGTGCCGCGCTCAAGCAATTGGAAGCCGATGGACTGGTCACCACCGAGCCCAATAAAGGTGCGTCGGTGTCGCTTCCGAGCGACGAAGAGATCCGCTCGTTGTTCGAAACCCGGCGCCTGGTCGAGATCGGCATCGTCAGTGAATTGTGTCGCCGGCGCGATACGGCGGTGACCCGGGATTTGCGCGATCACTTGCTGCTCGAGGATGAAGCGCATCGCAACGGTGACCACGAACGGTTGATCCACCTGCTCGGCGAATTCCACATCAAGCTGGCCCGCAGCCTGAACAACCCGGTGTTGCTCGACTGGTTCCAGAAGCTGATCTCCCGGGCCTCGCTGTACGCCGCCGCGCTCGATGACGACAGCCACGAAGCCTGCCGCGATGACGAACACCTGCGTTTGATCGAGTACATCGAGGCGGGCAACCAGAGCGCGGCGATCGAGCTGACGTGCATCCATTTGAATGGCATCGAGAAGGCGATTCTGGATGTGGCGGCGACCTTGAAAAGTAGCTACAACCCGCTCAAGCATCTGATTGAGGTGTAACCAGCCGGTCTGAATCTGCAGATGCAATCTGTGGGAGCGGGCTTGCCCGCGATGAGGGCCTGACAATCAATATTTGGTTGAACGTTACGCCGCTATCGCTGGGATGGCGGCGGCAGAGAGGCCTGGCGCCAAGAGCGGGAAAACTCCTACATATCAGATACACCAATCAAAGACGCGTCCTACGCACAAAAAGGAAACGTCTTATTTTCAGCACGTGTCAGCTTCCCTAAAGCTGTCGAGCACTTGAACGAGGGATGGAAATGAAGCCTCCCCGTATGCTCTCAGGGAGGTCTGTACATGAGCACCGCACCAACCGTTTTCTTCAACCACAGCCGCCATAAACTCTGGGTCCGCAACCTGGAGCCCCACCTCGATGTCCTCGCCTTCCGCGGCGAAGAACGCCTCAGCCAACCCTTCACCTACGAGATAGAGTTCACCAGCGCCGAGCTCGATCTTGAAGCCGAACAGCTGCTGGGCAAGGACGCCTCTTTCAGCTTGCACGCGGCGCCATCGAACGTCGCGCCGATGCCTTGGGAAGTGCCCGAGGTCAAACCGTTGCGCACGCTGCACGGCGTGATCACCGGCCTCAAGCGCCTGTGTGCCTCCCGTGACGAAGCCCGCTACGAACTCATCCTGCAACCGCGTTTGGCCTTGCTTGAACGCGGCCGGCAATACCGCATCTACCAGGATCAGTCGGTGCCGGAAATCGTCGAAAGCATCCTGCGCAGCCGCCACGACTTCCGTGGCCAGGACTTCCTGTTCCGCCTGGTGCGTGACTACCCCCGGCGCGAGCAGGTCATGCAGTACGGTGAAAGCGACCTGGCTTTCATCAGCCGGCTGCTGGCCGAGGTCGGCATCTGGTACCGCCTCACCAGCGACCAACGCCTGCACATCGACGTCGTGGAATTCTGCGATGGTCAGCGCGGCTACCAGTTCGACGTCGAGCTGCCGTACTACTCGCCCGCGGGGCTCAGCAGCAGCGATGCGGACGGCGTGTGGGGCCTGCAAACCCACCACCAGGTAGTGGAAAAAAACGTCAACATCCGCACCTACCACCCCCTTGACGCCAATGCCCACCTCGACGCCGACGTCGACCAGACCCGCGGTGCGAAAATCACCTACGGCGAGGCCTACCACTACGCCGAACCCTACCGCGTGCTCGGCGACGCCTATGACCGGCACGAAGGCCTGGCAAGCGAAAGCGGTTTTTTCTACGCGCGCTTGCGCCACGAGCGCTACCTCAACGAGCAGACCCGCCTTCGCGGCATCACAAGCAGCGCCACCCTCGCACCGGGTCAGGTGCTGACCGTCACTGGCGGCGCACCCAAGGCCTTCACCCCGCGGTGCGCGATCATCGCCGTGCGTACCCGTGCCGCCCGCGATGCCAGCTTCGAGTGCCGCTTTGAAGCCATGCCCTATTCGGAAACCCTGTGCTTTCGCCCGCCACTGCTGCCCAAACCACAAATCGCCGGCACCGTCCCGGCCCGGGTCACCAGCGGCGAAGCCCATGACAAATACGCCGAAATCGATCTGCGAGGCCGCTACAAGGTCAACTTCCTGTTCGACCGCGACCCGTGGAAGCTCGGTGAAGAAAGCATGTGGCTGCGCCTGGCGCGTGCCTACGCCGGCGACACCCATGGCCTGCACCTGCCGCTGATCTGCGGCACCGAAGTGGCCATCGCCTTCGAACAGGGCGACCCCGACCGCCCCTACATCGCCCACGCCCTGCACGACAGCGAACACCCGGACCACGTGACCCTGCGCAGGCGCGACCACACACGCAACGTGCTGCGTACACCGGCGAACAACAAGCTGCGCATGGAAGACCTGCGCGGGGAGGAACACGTCAAGCTCAGCACCGAGTATGGCGGCAAGAGCCAGCTGAACCTGGGGCATTTGGTGGATGCCACGAAGAAAAAACGCGGGGAGGGGTTTGAGCTAAGGACGGATGATTGGGGGGCGCTGCGCGCGGGCAAAGGGTTATTCATCAGCGCCGATGAACAGCCCAAGGCTGCTGACGATGTACTCGCCATGGCGCCGGCCAGCCGCCAGATCGAAAGCGCCCGACAACAAATGGCCCAGTGGCAGGAAATTGCCCAGGCCCATAACAGTCGACCACCCGCCATCGACGGTCTGCAGCAACTACAAACGGACGCCAAAGACCTGTCCGCCCCAGCCATCCTCTTGAGCGCCCCCGACGGCATCGGCGCAGTCACACCGGCCAGTCTGCTGCTCAACAGTGGCGACGGGATGTACCTGCAAAGCCGTGACGACATCCACCTCGCCGCCGACCAGCGCCTGTCGGCACACGCCAAAAAAGGCATCTCACTGCTCGCCCAGCGCGAAGGTATGCGCCTGGTCTCCGGCGAGGGCCCACTGGAAATCGAATCCCACGGCGACCTGATGAACCTGATTGCCCAGCAGGACATCACCGTGCAGTCGGTGCAGGGGGAGCTGCAGTTGTTGGCCAAGAAGGGCATCACGCTCGGCAGCGGAGAAGCATTAATCCGCCTCAGCCCAACCGACGGAATTCTATTCGATAGCCCCACCAAACTACTGTCCAGAGGACAGCACGTTTGGGAGGGGCCTGGCGGCCAGCGTTTTCCGTTGATGGAGCTGCCGAAGTCGGTGTGCGAGGAGTGCCTGCAAAAGGCTCGGAAAAACGCCATTGGCTTGCTGATGCGCCAAGGCTGATCGAGGAGATATACAGATGAAATTGCCTATCCCATGGCTGGAGCAGATCGAGCAGGTGTGCGCCAGAACGGAAGTACAGGAAGTTGATCTTTTGCTCGATCAAGCCACGTGGAGCAAATGCGCTGTTCCCGGGCTGCAGCAATTGAGTCCCAAGGTGCCTTGGTTCTCATTGTTCACCGGTACACCAGAGGAAAACCTGCTGGACCAGGCACCGCTGTTGATGCGCCTGGACCTGACTATTTGGCAGCACAAGGCTTGGCTGGAAGAACTCATCGAGCACTGCGCAGCAGATGCTCGCCTGATGGTTCTGATTTCGAACCTGCCGTTTGAAGAACTGAGTCATGCCTTGCGAGCCCTGTCCCAACTGCAGTGGGGTGGACAAGCTGGCTTGTTGCGTTTCTACGATCCGCGAATCTTTCCCGTGCTGGTGAATTCCATCCTCACCACCGAACAGCGCGCCGAGTTCCTGCGAGTCGCTTGCTTTTGGGGCTGGCTTGATCGCGACGACCAGCCGCAATGGCTACAAAGCAATTGCTTGACGAAACAGAGCAGCATCGAAGTCGAACCCTGCGTGGAACTTAATGATGAACAATGCGAAATGATCGGATGTATTAGTGATGCCCAGAAACTTCTGGTGCGCGTTGAGTTTGATTATCTGGACGATAGCAAGGAAAGACGTTTTGAGATGTTGTACACGATTGCCATGCAAGCAAGTCGAGAGAATTACTTTGGCAATATAGTCGAGTACGCGCGCCAACGACTTTGAGCTGACTATGAAATGGTGCACCTCGGTATGCATTCCGATGTCGGCGGAGGGTATTCGCAAAACGAACGACCAGGATATGGGCCAGGTATAACTTTTATCGTCCGGTTTCATGGGAGAGACGCTCATTCGGGATTTTCCCATACAGCCTGAACTGAAATCAGGGAATGGTCGGTGATGGAGATGACAATGAAAACAATGTGGGCGATATGGTTGTTGGGTTTATTTGGATTGGCGTTGGTGGGATGTTCCACGGCGGACAACGAAATGGCGGGAGGGAATATACAAGCGGTTAATCATACGCTGAACAATATCAATTGGCTCTCGGTGAATGGCTATCGGGCTGATGGGGGTGGGGGACGTTCTTGCTGCATTATTATGCCTACGAAATGGCGTCCTGGTTTGAAGGCGCATATTGAATGGGAAGTTGATACTGATCCTTATGCTTATTCTAAATGGCCGCCGCTAGGGACTGATGGCTATAGAGTGGCTCAAGCTAAGCATAAGGCCAACTATCAGCGCTACAGCACTGTCGTGGAAATTCCAGAGTGGCCAGGAACGGAGTCGTGCGATCTTAAGGTGCATTTTTTCACCTGTAACCAAGTAAAGGTTACGACTTCTTGCTGGGCACCCAGTTCACCTAATTATCCGATAAAAGTACCTACGGGGATGAAGGAGCCATCCGTATGCCCGAAGTAAAAATTAACTCGAGGGCTAAGGTCTGGATATCGCCCGTCTTTCCGGTGCTGGGGAATCGACAATGAAAATAACCTGGGTTCGATGGTTGTTGGGTGTGTTTGTGTTGGTGTTGGTGTTGGTTGGATGTTCCACGGCGGATAACGAAATGGCGGGAGGAAATATACAAGCGGTTAATCATACGCTAAGCAATATCAATTGGCTCTCGGTGAATGGTTATCGGGCCGACGGGGGTGGGGGACGTTCTTGCTGCATTATTATGCCTACGAAATGGCGTCCTGGTTTGAAGGCTAATATTGAATGGGAACTTGATCCTGAGCCTCATGCAAAATTGCCATCCGTTACTTCTATAGAATTTCGAGATGCGTATGCTAAACACTCCGCCAATTATCGACGGTACGCCGCGGTCGTAGATATTCCAGAGTGGCCAGGAACGGAGTCATGCGATCTTAAGGTGCATTTTTTCACCTGTAACCAGGTAGAGGTTACGACTTCTTGCTGGGCACCCAGTTCACCTAATTATCCGATCAGAGTACCTATGGGAATGAAGGAGCCTTCCGTATGCCCGAAGTAAAAATTAACTTGAGGGCTAAGGTCTGGATATCGCCCGTCTTTCCGGTGCTGGGGAATCGACAATGAAAATAACCTGGGTTCGATGGTTGTTGGGTGTGTTTGTGTTGATGTTGGTTGGATGTTCCACAGCGGATAACGAAATGGCGGGAGGAAATATACAAGCGGTTAATCATACGCTGAGCAATATCAATTGGCTCTCGGTGAATGGTTACCGGGCCGACGGGGGTGGGGGACGTTCTTGCTGCATTATCATGCCGACTAAATGGCGTCCTGGCTTGAAGGCGCATATTGAATGGGAAGTTGATCCGGAACCGTTTGCAAAAATAAAAAGAAAAACTACTGGGTATGGGTTCGATGAAGATGCGTGGGCTGCGCATGAAGCGAATTTTAAACGTTACAGCACCAAGGTGGATATTCCAGAGTGGCCGGGAGTGGAGTCATGTGATCTTAAAGTGCATTTTTTCACCTGTAACCAGGTAAAGGTTACGACTTCTTGCTGGGCACCCAGTTCACCTAGTTATCCGATCAGAGTACCTATGGGAATGAAGGAGCCATCCGTATGCCCGAAGTAAAAATTAACTCGAGCGTTAAGGTCTGGATATCGCCCATCTTTCCGGTGTTGGGGGATCGACAATGAAAGTAACCTGGGTTCGATGGTTGTTGGGTGTGTTTGTGTTGACGTTGGTTGGATGCTCCACAGCGGACAACGAAATGGCGGGAGGGAATCTAAAAGCGGTTAACCATACCTTGCATGCGATCAATTGGTTTTCAGTCAATGGTTATAGAGCATACGGTGGCGGCGGAAGTTCTTGCTGTATTGTCATGCCAATTAAATGGAGGCCTGGTTTAAAGGCTTACATTGAGTGGGAGGTGGATACCGATCAATTTGCGTACTCGAAGTGGCCATCTGATCCAGAGGGATATCGGCTGGCTCAATTGGAACATAAAGCTAAATATAAGCACTACAGCGCCACGGTGGATATCCCCGAGTGGCAAGGTACGGACTCTTGTGGTTTGAGTGTGCATTTTTTAAGTTGCAATCAAATAAAAGTTACAACTTCGTGCTGGGGGTACGGGTCACCCAATAACCCTATTAAAGAACCTAAGCGGATGAAGGAGCCAGCTGTATGTCCGAAGTAAAAAATAATCTGAGTGCTAAGGTCTGGGCACCGCCCGCTTTTCCCGTGGTAGGGCGTTTGCCGGGGGAAGTTCTTACGGTGACTTGCAACTGCGACAAGCAAACTGCCGAGGAAGACAGTCACCATCAACAGGTCAACTCCAAAGGGAGGTCCCAGCGGTTCGAATGCGTTCAAAGTTTGCATATCAGTTTGTTTTTCGATGGTACTAACAATAATGAAGATAACGATACCAAGAAAAACCACCCCAGTAATATTGCCAAGCTTTTTCATGCGTCGCTCAGGGGTGAACAGGCAGAAAAAGAGGGCTTTTTTTCTATTTACATGCCTGGTGTAGGTACTCCCTTTCCCGAAATTGGCGAACTGGATTACAGCGCGGAGGGGCTGAGGTATGCGACGGGTGGTGAAGATCGCATCAATTGGGCATTGGTGTCATTGGCCCATGCGCTGAGGTTTGCATTAACTAAGAAAGAGTTGTCCAAAGCCGACAGGAAAAAAGCAGTCAATGCCATGAGCACCTGGCAGGCACCGCTGATGAGCGGCCTGGGGGAAGGCAAACGACGACGAGTCATGCATGGGCTTTTGGGCCCCTTGGAGGCCTGTAAAGAAAAGTCCCTGCAGCCTAAAGTATTGGCAGTCAAACTGTACGTGTACGGATTCTCGCGCGGGGCGGCGGAAGCTCGTACTTTCGTGAACTGGCTGAGCCAGTTGTTCGACACCCCGACCGGGGCCCAGCTTCCTGAGCAACGTCTGATCGGCTTGCCGGTCAGCGTCGAGTTTCTCGGTGTGTTGGACACCGTCGCCTCGGTCGGCATCGCCCATGCGGCGCCTTTTTTTGCGGGGCACATGGACTGGGCCGATGACAGTCAGTTGCTGCCTGACGCCACGAAGTTTCCGAAGTTCGTCAAATGCTGCCGGCACTTCGTCGCGGCCTTCGAGCAGCGCTCGTGTTTTCCGCTGGACTCGATCCGCAACGAGGACGGTCACTACCCGCTCAACACCTATGAAGTGGTGTATCCCGGCGTGCATTCCGATGTCGGGGGTGGCTATCCACAGAATGATCAGGGCAAAGCCCGAGGCGGCACCAATGAACTGGTGTCACAAATCGTTCTGCATGACATGTATGCCGAAGCTTTCGCTGCGGGTGCGCCGTTGCAGGTTCCGGAAACGGTGCTACCAAAATGCCTGCAGCCGTCTAGACAATGGCGTGTTATGAGTCCTGCAACCGAAAGAGAGTTTGGACTTAGTGAGACACTAGTCGAACGATTCAACGCCTGGCGCCACACCCTCCCAGGCATCACCACCGACATCCCCACCCACACAAAACCCCGGGAATACAAACCACAACAACTGCGCATCACCGTAGAAGAAACCCTGGCCGATCAACTCGGCTGGATCACCGGTTGGCGCATCGGTCGGTACGCCGATGACCCGTTGCAGAACAACGACAGCTACAAACATCAGCCGTTCTTCATCCAGGCCAATGAAGTCACTGTGTTCGACACCAGTGATCAACGCGAGGCCTATGAAAAACAGAAAAAAATCATTTTGGCCAATCGGCTGAAAACGCCCGCGGCGGCGACGAACCACCCCGGCCCGCCCATCTACGAACCGCAGATCGACAAGACCCAGCTCAGCCAGGCGGCTGCGGAGTTCAAGCGCGACTACAAGGGCTTCGACCGCAAGCAAACCAGTGCAGTTGGCACGGTCACCGATGTGCTGTTGCGCGACGCCATCTATCTGCTCAACGAAAACGATGAGTTGCAAGACCACGCTGCGATCAAGGCGGCAGGTGAACGGCGCACCAAACAATTGTTCAGCGATGCCCGGGGCACGCCCAGCAAGGACCCGCGCATGGCGCTGGTGGTCGCGTTGTTCGATGACCAGATACACGACTCACGTGCTTGGTTCATGCATGACGCGTTGGGTTCGCGTGAGATATGGGCGGGCTACTTCTTCTATCGCATGACGTATTTCGGCAATGACAACAGCCGGGACCTGTCACCGGTGGTAGTGGCCGGGCGAATACTGGGCGTTGCGATGCTGGCCGGCGCCACGGTGTACGGCATTAAGCGGGGTGGGGCGCTGGGCGGGGTTGGTGGGGTGGTCGCGGGCATCGGTGGCGCCACCATCGGCTATCAAGTGATCGACAAGGCGCGCGGTGTAGCGCTGCCGTTCCTGCCGGAGGCCGCGCAGTTGCTGAAGCCGACAGCGCATATCGGCCAGGTGGCGGCTGAGCTGAAGCAACAGATTGCCCAGGAAGACTATGCGCAACGCATCGACCGCACCGCCGCCTTTCTGCGCGAGGCCGGCAGTCTGTTCGAACTCACCGGGGAGGTCGTCTGATGTTGCCTCTGGTACGCATGGGGGACTCGATGAGCCCTTTCGGCGGTGAAGTGCTTGAAGGTCACTACGAGGCATTCGGCCAGCCGGTTGCCTGCGTGGGGGATCAGGCTCGCTGCGATTTGCACGGCATGACGCGCATCGCGGAGGGTACCTCGGTGGCGATCATGGACGGCAGGCTCGTGGCCCTGCACGGGTATGAGTGTGATTGCGGTTGCACCCTGGTCAGCTCGCTTGCGGCTTCGTTCATGGTCGTGGCGCCATGAACCGCGCGCCGCAATACCCGGACCTTGTCGAACCGCATGAACCGCATGAACCGCATGAACCGCATGAACCGCATTGGCGCCGTTGGTGGCTGGTTTTGCTGTTGCTCTGGGGGTTGCAGTCGGCGGTTTTGTTGTCGTTATGGCCAGAGGAGCAGCCAAGGGGAGAACTGTGGATGTGGAGTGCAGTCATGCCTTTTTGCTGGGTGTTGGCCCTAGCGCTGCGCGTGTTGGGGTGGCAAATCTGCCTGTTTAACCGCGATGTGTATCGACGCACGGTGGAGGCTGCGGTGCAGCGTTGGTGGGGACGTCGCCGCTTGGGTTTGCCGGTGGAACACGTGCTGCTCCTGGGGCCCGTGGGCGATGAGCAAATACATTACAACGGCTTGATGGCCGGTGTTCCCGCCCCCAAGCCATCGAAGCCCGACGGCGCTACACAGCGCATGTTGCGCTGCCCGGTGTCGCTGGGTTCGTCCAGTGAGCGTGCGCCAGCATTGGCCCGGCGCCTGGCCAGGATGACGCTTGAACTCCCCGAGTTGAAACAACGCTGGCCGTCGTTGCGCGGGATTGCGTGGATCGGGGATGAGGCCAGTCAAAGTGCGTACTTGAAGGCCGTGGCCAAGGGCGACGTGGTGTTGCCCGAAGCGCGCATGCCTTTGGATGACCTGGCCGATCTGGACACGCTCATTGATGCGTTTCATCACGACTGTCGCGATGAGGCGGATTGGTTGCTTTGCGCCGGGGTGGTCTCGGTGCAGAGCGCTGGCGAGCCGGATCTTCCCGGTGAAGCTGGATTTCTCTGGCTGGTGAGCCACCAGGGTCGCCAGTTATTGCACAGGGGCGAGTACTTGTTGAGTGAGCTCGACGAGTCGCCCGCTGAGCTCTGTGTACAGATCCAGCGCTATGCCGGGTTGGACGCAGCACCGCCCGATTGCCTGGCGCTGGATAAAACCAGCCAGGGCACTTTCCTGAAAGGTGGCTGGCAGTCTGGCGAACATCAATTGTCCGGGTACTGGGGCGTGTTGGCGCAATTGGCGCCTTTCATCGGCATGTCCCTGGCGTTGTTGCAGGCAAAGGAGGCCGGACAACCTTGTGGTTGGCTGAGTCAGGACGGAAACGATCGATTGGCTATTGGAATGGCGGTGCCTCATGGCAATGAATAAGCAAGCGAGCGAAGGCTCTCTGATCAAGGTGGGATTGGGCTATCTGCTGGTCGTGACGGTCGTGGTGGTGTTCGGTTGTCTGCTGTACGACTTGACCCACGAGTACTTCGGCTGGCCAAGGCTGCCCCTCAAATCGTTGGCGCTGTGGGGGGGTGGAAGCTGGTTTGCCTTGTGCTGGTTCTGCCCGGTGATATTGCTCGCCTGGGATCGATTGGCGGTGGCACGGGCGATGCGCGTGACGGGCGCGGCTGTTGATGCGCCGATTTCGCCATTCAGCAAAGAGCCCGTTCCGGACGACGATTCATGGGTCGCTAAGTTAAAGGAACACCTGCACGAAAATCACGGTTTCCTTTGGCGCCGCAAAATCCGCCTGCTGCTGGTCGTCGGCGAACCCGCTCAAATCGCCGCCATCGCCCCCAACCTGAAAGATAAAAAATGGCTCGCCGGCCACGACACCGTTCTGCTCTGGGGCGGCAGCACCCAAACCAAATTCGCTGATGGCCGCTTCAGCTCGTGGCAAGGCCTGAGCCGCTGGCGCGGTCTCGACGGCGTGATCTGGGCCTTGAACAAAGAGCAGAGCATGGACGCCAGCGCGATGGACGCCGGTGTGCGTCACCTGCAAGACCTGGCGCGCCAATTGCGCTGGCAGTTGCCGCTGCACCTGTGGCAGGTCTGCGACAGTGGATGGGAACAGAACAAGCGCCAGACCCAGGCCATCGGTTGTTGGCTACCGTCACAGGTGACGCCGCTGGCCTTGGAAAGCGGGCTGGAGAGCCTGGTGCAACCCCTGCGCGACGGTGGTTGGGTGCAGATACGGGGCGCGATGAACCATGACTTCCTGCTGCGTCTGTCCCGCGATTTGCAGGCCGAGGGCATTGCCCGTTGGCGGCAAGTTCTTGCGCCGTTGTTCCGGGTGTTCGACCGTGGCGTGCCGTTACGCGGGTTGTGGTTCAGCCTGCCGGTGCAGGGGGGTCAAGAAACTAAAGAAAATACGGATAACCTTTGGCACGCCACACCACCCTGGGACGGCGTGCTCGATGACAAAAGGGTTCGCCCTGAGCGCCTCGGCTGGCCCGCGACCCGCATCGCGCAAACCCTGATGCTCGCCCTGACTCTGGCCTGGGGCGCCGGGATGATGCTGTCCTTCGTCAGCAACCGCGTACACATCGCCCAGGTGCAAACCTCCCTGGCGACCTTGCAACACTCAGCCACCCGCGACGAACAATTCCTCGCCCTCAACGAACTGACCCGCGAACTCGGCCGCCTGGATTACCGCGCCACCCACGGCACGCCCTGGTACCAGCGCTTCGGCCTGAACAAGAACACAGAACTGCTGCAACTGCTCTGGCCCGCCTACGTCGAGGCCAACCAGCGCCTGCTGCGCGACCCGGCGCTGGCCAGCCTGCAACAACAACTCACTGCCCTGATCCAGTTGCCCGCCGACAGCCCCGAACGCCTCAAGCGCGCGCCCCAGGCCTACGAACAACTCAAGGCTTACCTGATGCTGGCGCGGCCGGAAAAAGCCGATGCGAGTTTTCTGGTCAAAGTGATGGGCTCGCTCGAACCGAGCGCCGACGGGGTTTCGCCGGGGCTGTGGCACGGCTTGTCGCCGCTGCTCTGGCAGTTCTATGGCGAGCAGTTGGCGGCGCATCCGCAGTGGGGGATGCCGGCCGATCCGCAGTTGGTGGCCCAGGTGCGCCAGCTGCTGCTCGGCCAGTTGGGTCAGCGCAATGCCGAAGCCAGCCTGTACCGCCAGGTGCTCGACGCCTCGGCCAATCATTACCCGGCGTTAAATCTGGCGCAGATGGTCGGCGACACCGAGGCGCGAGCGTTGTTCGTCAGCCCGGCCAGCGTGCCGGGGGTGTTTACCCGCCAGGCCTGGGAGGGCCAGGTGCGCCCGGCGATCGAGGCCGTCGCCGAGGCGCGGCGTGAGGAAATCGACTGGGTGCTCAGCGACCGGCCGGGCGACATCGCCGCCGAGTTGACCCCGGACATGCTGCGCGAACGCCTGACCCGGCGCTACTTCCAGGACTACGCCAGCGCCTGGCTGAAGTTCCTCAACCGCCTGCGCTGGCAGCCGGCCAACAACCTCGGCGAGGTGATCGACCAGCTGACCCTGATGAGCGACGTGCGCCAGTCGCCGCTGATCGCGCTGATGAACACCCTGGCCTACCAGGGCCAGGCCGGCACCCGCAGCCAGGCGTTGGCCGACTCGCTGATCAGCTCGGCGCAGAAGCTGATCGCCCAGGCGCCGGCGCCGTTGATCGAGCAGGCGCAGCAGGGGCCCAAAGGCCCCTTGGACGCCACCTTCGGTCCGCTGCTGGCCCTGCTCGGCAAGCCCCCCGAAGGCCAGAGCGATAACGAGCGCCTGAGCCTGCAAGCCTTCCTCAACCAGGTCACGCGCACCCGCCTGACCCTGCAACAGGTGAACCACGCCGCCGACCCGCAGGACATGACCCAGACCCTGGCGCAGACGGTGTTCCAGGGCAAAAGCATCGACCTCACCGACACCCGCGCCTACGGCAGCCAGCTCGCCGCCAGCCTCGGGGCGGAGTGGGGCGGTATCGGCCAGACCCTGTTCGTGCAGCCACTGGAGCAGGCCTGGCAGCGGGTCCTGCAACCCTCGGCCAGCAGCCTCAACCGCCAGTGGCAACGGGCGATCGTCAGCGAATGGCACGAAGCGTTCACCGGGCGCTACCCCTTCGCGGTCACCGCCAGCGATGCCTCGCTGCCGATGCTCGGGCAGATGATCCGCGCCGACTCCGGGCGCCTTGAGCAATTCCTGCAGCGCGAACTGGGCGGCTTGCTGCGCAAGGAGGGCAGCCGCTGGGTAGCCGACGCCCAGCACAGCCAGGGCCTGCGTTTCAATCCGCAGTTTCTCACGGCGATCAACCAGCTCAGCCACCTGGCCGACGTGCTGTTTACCGACGGAGGCATGGGCCTGAGCTTCGAGTTGCAAGGCAAACCGGTGCGCGACGTGGTGCAAACCACCTTCACCCTCAACGGCGAGAAACACGAGTACTTCAACCAGAAGGAAAGCTGGCAGCGCTTCAACTGGCCGGGTCGCAGCCAATACCCCGGCGCGAGCCTGACCTGGACCAGCGTGCAGGCCAACGAACGGCTGTTCGGCGACTACGCAGGCACCTGGGGCCTGATCCGCCTGCTGGAACAAGCCCAGGTCACGCCGCTGGACGACGGCGACAGCCGTTTTCGCGTGGTGCTCAAGGCGCCGGATGGGATTGGCCTGACCTGGTATTTACGCACCGAACTGGGGGCGGGGCCGTTGGCGTTGCTGAAGTTGCGTGGCTTTAAGTTGCCGGCGCAGATCTTCCTGGCTGAAGGGGCGGCGGCAGCACAAAACGGGAGGTTTAAAAAATGACAATGCACAAATTGTTTGCCCGATGCCTTGGCGAGCGCGACTCAGGAATCTTTTTATGAGCAAGGACAATCTGACACTGCATTACTTCGACGCCGAGATGCGCTATCTGCGTGAGGCTGGCAAGGAGTTTGCCGAAGCCTTTCCAGACCGGGCGGCGCAACTGAATCTGGACAAGCAGGGCGCTCGTGACCCGTCTGTGGAACGCCTGTTCGAGGGTTTTGCCTTCCTGATGGGACGCTTGCGCGAAAAGCTTGACGATGACCTGCCGGAGCTGACCGAAGGCCTGGTCAGTCTGTTGTGGCCGCATTACCTGCGCACCATTCCGTCGCTCTCGATAGTCGAGTTGGCACCGGAGCTGGGGAAGATGAAGCGCAACGAGTTGATCGAAACTGGTTTTGAAGTGCTGTCGCAGCCCATCGGTGTGCAGCGCACCCGTTGCCGATACACCACCACCCAGGACCTGACACTGCGGCCACTCGCCCTGGAGTCTGTGCGTCTGGCCCACGAGCCGGACGGGCGTTCAGTGCTGCGCTTGCGCTTCGCCCGCGGAGCGATGAGCACCTGGAACGAGATGGACCTGAGTCGCCTGCCGCTGTACCTCAATGCCGACGCATCGCTGGCCAGTGCGCTGCACCAGGCACTGACCCTGAACGCTCAAGCCTTGTATGTACGCCTGCCTGACCAGTCGGGTCGTACTCTGCTGGACGGTTATTTTTCGCCCAAGGGGTTCGCCGATGACGATCGATTGTGGCCCAAGGGCGACAGCGCTTTCAGCGGCTATCAGCTGTTGCTTGAGTATTTCACCTTCCGCGAGAAGTTCATGTTCGTCACCCTGTGTGGACTGGAGCTTGTGCTCATCAAGCCAGGCGATCTATGGTTCGAACTGGAGGTGGTGTTACGCGAACCGTGGCCGCAAGCGTTCAACCTGAGCACCGGGCACATTCGCTTGCATGCGGTGCCGGTGATCAATGCGTTCACACTGGAGTCCGACCCGCTGGCACTGCAGCCGCTACAAACCGACTACTTGCTTCGCCCCATGCGTTTGCAGGACGGTCATACCGAAATCTATTCGGTGGATCAGGTCACTACGTCGAGTAATGGCGACCGCCAGGACTACATACCGTTCAGCAGTTTCCGCCACAAGGGCGGCATGTTGCGGGATGAGATGCCCGAGCGTTATTTCCATACCCGCTTGAAACGAGGCACCAATGGCCTGCATGACACCTGGCTGATCCTCGGCGGCGACGGATTTGACAAGGACCGGCTAGACGTGAACCAAAGCCTTTCGCTGCGCCTGACCGGCACCCATGGCCAGCTTCCGCGCAATGCGTTGCAAGGCACACTGCTCGATACGCTGGCACAAACCTCAAAGATCGGTTTGCAGGTGCGCAATCTGTGCGCACCCACATTGCCGTGTTACCCGCCGAACCGCGACCGCTTCCACTGGCGAGTGCTCAGCCACCTGGGCTCAAACTTCCTGCCGATGCTCGACAATGCTGAAGTATTGCGTGGCACACTGGCGTTGTATGACTGGACGGACGACGAACTGAACCGGCGGCGCCTGGCGGCCATCGTCGAGGTCAGGCACCACCTCCTGCAGCGTTTTGAAAAAGGCTTTCTGCTGCGCGGTGTCGACATCGAAGTCACACTGGATGCCAACGGTTTTTCCGGCGAAGGTGACATCAGCCTGTTTGGCGAGATGCTCCATCGCTTCTTCGGTTTGTACGCCGATATCCACCTGTTCAACCAGCTCACGCTGATCCTTCAACCTTCTGGAAAATGTCTGCGATGGCCCGAGAATCACAGTCAACGTATTCCCGGCTGAACGCTCGGGCTCTCTTCCAAAGAGGGGTTTGCCAGCCACAGATTTCGGTCGTTCCAGATAGACCGCGAGAATCAGCTACCCTCTATGAAACCATTGTCATCCGCGAAGCTCGAAACAAACGGGTGCAGTTACCGGGGCGCAGAGCGAGTCGATGCCGTTTCTAGAAGATAACCACGGGTGTGCCGGCTGGAACGGCGAAATGGCCGGGCGCATTCGTGCGTTCGACTGGAGCCGGACTGAGCTTGGGAGCCTGGAGAACTGGTCCAGGAGCCTGTGCAGCGCGGTACAGCTGATGCTCGCCTCGCCGCTGCCGATGGTGATGCTCTGGGGCCGGGCCGGCTACATGATCTACAACGACGCCTATTCGATATTTGCCGGCGGGCGCCATCCCTACCTGCTGGGTTGCGCGGTGGAGCTGGGTTGGCCGGAAGTCGCCGACTTCAACCGGCATGTGGTCGACACCTGCCTGGCGGGGGGGACCTTGTCCTACCGTAACAAACAGCTGGTGTTGCTGCGCGACGGCGTGCCCGAAGACGTCTGGCTGGACCTTTACTACAGCCCGGTTGCCGATGATGACGGGCATCCTGCCGGCGTTATGGCGATGGTGGTCGACACCACCGAATTCGTGATTTCCGAACGTCTGCGCCAGGCAGCGGAAAATGCCTACCGCGCCGACAACGAGCGGGTACGCCTGGCACTCAATGCCGGAGCCTTGCTCGGCTCATTCGTCTGGGATCTCAAGGCCAATACCCTCAGCGGCGATGAACGCTTCGCCCGCACGTTTTCCTTTCCCCCAGGGCAAAGCCTGGACAATTTGCCCCAGGACCTCGCACAAGCCCATATCCATCCCGATGATCGCAGTTGGGTTGAGGAACAAGTCAGGCAATCGATACAGACCGGTGTGCCGTATAACGCCGAGTACCGGGTGCTACGTCCCGACGGCAGCTACCTGTGGGTGCTCGCCAGCGGCTGCTGCGAATTCGATGAGCAGGGCCAGGCCTTTCGTTTCCCCGGCGTGTTGATCGACATCCACGAACGCAAATCCGCGGAAGAGTCCTTGCTCAGGTTTACCCGCAACCTGGAGCAGCGTGTGGCCGACGAAGTCGAAGCGCGACTGGCGGCAGAAGAGCAACTGCGCCAGTCACAGAAGCTAGAGGCAATCGGCGGCCTGACCGGCGGCGTGGCCCACGACTTCAATAATCTGCTGCAAGTGATTGCCGGAAATCTGCACTTGCTCGCCCGTCATGAACCGGACAATGCCAACGTGCAGCGCCGGGTCAATGCGTCCATTGCCGCGGTTGAGCGCGGCGCAAAACTGTCCTCGCAGTTGCTCGCGTTTGCCCGGCGCCAGCCCTTGTCTCCGGCGGTTTGCACGGCGCAGCAGATTTTCGATGGCCTGGGTGAACTGTTGCAGCGTGCGCTGGGGGAAACCATCCATGTTCACATGAGCACCCCCGTTGACCCCTGGTCGGTCTTCGTCGATCGCAACCAGCTGGAAAACGCCATCCTCAACCTGATGATCAATGCCCGTGATGCCATGGAGGGCGAGGGCACGATTGAACTCAGCGCCGAGAATATCACTCTCGACCGCGGGTTCTGCCTGGGCAAGGGCATCGTTGCCGGTGACTACGTGCGGGTCACGGTTGCGGACAGTGGCCTGGGCATGTCGCCGCAAGTGCTTGGGCAGGCGTTCGAGCCGTTTTTCACCACCAAGCCCGATGGCCATGGCACAGGACTGGGCTTGAGCATGGTGTTCGGTTTCGTCAAGCAGAGTGGCGGACATATCGAGATGGCCAGCGTCGTTGGGCAGGGCACCCGGGTGCAGATGTATTTTGCGCGCAACCTGCGCTCGATGGACAGTGAACTACCCAGTGCCGATGTGCTGCAACGGGGCGCGAACGAGCGGATCCTGGTGGTCGAGGACAATGAGGCAGTGCGCGTTTCAACCGTGGAGCTGCTGCGCGAAGAGGGCTATCAGGTGCTCACCGCCGCCAATGCCGACGCGGCCATGCAGATGTTGCTGGAGGGGGCGGCGGTGGACTTGATCTTCACCGACGTGGTCATGCCCGGGCTGATAAAAAGCTCGGATCTGGCGGCATGGGCCAAGGTACAGAATCCCCCGGTGGCGGTGTTGTTCACCTCGGGCCACACCCGTGACATTATCTCTCGCAATCATCAGCTGAGCCCGGATACCCATTTGCTGAGCAAGCCCTATGGGCCGCAAGCGCTGACCCGGACGATTCGTACCGTACTCAACGGCTAAACATTTCTTCACTGTAGGAGCTGCCGCAGGCTGCGATCTTTTGATCTTGCTTACAAAAATCAAAGTCAAAAGATCGCAGCCTTCGGCAGCTCCTACATGTGTATCGCGACCTTCTTGACTCAAGGCTACCCCATGACCGACAAGCGCATCCCTAACCCTCCCTCCGGCATGGTCAGGGTGCGCGGCGCCCGGGAGCACAACCTCAAGAACGTCGATGTCGACATTCCCCGCGATGCCCTGGTGGTGTTCACCGGGGTGTCCGGTTCAGGAAAGTCGTCCCTGGCGTTTTCGACGTTGTACGCCGAAGCACAGCGCCGCTATTTCGAATCCGTGGCGCCTTATGCGCGACGCTTGATCGATCAGGTGGGCGTGCCGGATGTCGATTCCATCGAAGGCTTGCCGCCCGCGGTGGCCTTGCAGCAACAACGGGGCACGCCGAGCACGCGTTCCTCGGTGGGCAGCGTGACGACTTTGTCGAGCCTGATCCGCATGCTGTATTCGCGCGCCGGCAGTTACCCGGCGGGCCAGCCGATGCTCTACGCCGAAGACTTTTCCCCGAACACGCCACAGGGTGCGTGTCCGCAATGCCATGGCCTGGGCCGGGTGTACGAGGTCACCGAGGCGTTGATGGTCCCGGACCCGAGCCTGACCATACGCCAGCGTGCCGTCGCCTCCTGGCCGATGGCCTGGCAAGGCCAGAATCTGCGCGACATCCTCGTGACCCTGGGCTACGACGTCGATGTGCCCTGGCGCGACCTGCCGAAAAAGCAGCGTGACTGGATTCTGTTCACCGAAGAAACCCCGACGGTGCCGGTCTACGCCGGGCTCACCCCGCAGGAAACCCGGGTCGCCCTCAAGCGCAAGATGGAGCCGAGTTACCAGGGCACCTTCACCGGCGCACGGCGCTATATCCTGCACACCTTCACCCATTCGCAAAGTGCGCTGATGAAGAAGCGCGTCTCGCGCTTCATGCTCGGCAGTCCTTGCCCGCTGTGCGAGGGCAAGCGCCTCAAGCACGAAGCCTTGTCGGTGACCTTCGCCGGCTACGACATCGGTGAGCTGTCGCAGATGCCACTGCTGCAAGTCGCCGAAGTTCTAAAGCCGGTGGCAGCCCGGCATTACCTCGAAGAGGGCGATGAGGCGGGAGAGGTATTGACTCACCTGCAGACCCGTCAGGCCCGCGAACAGCGTGTAGCCCACGGCGCCAGTGGTCACGCCAACGCCCCCGATGTGCGCCACACGCCGAATCTCTCGGTGGAAAAACGCCTCGCCGCGCAACGCATCGCCCAGGACTTGCTGGAACGGGTCAGCACCTTGATCGACCTGGGACTCGGTTACCTGGCCCTGGAGCGCAGTACGCCGACGCTGTCGTCCGGCGAGTTGCAACGCCTGCGCCTGGCGACGCAACTGGGCTCGCAGTTGTTCGGCGTGATCTACGTACTGGACGAACCCTCGGCCGGTTTGCACCCGGCCGATGGTGAGGCGCTGTTCGAAGCCTTGCAACGCTTGAAGGCGGCGGGCAATACCTTGTTCGTGGTCGAGCATGACCTGGAAACCATGCGCCGCGCCGACTGGTTGATTGATGTTGGCCCGGCGGCGGGCGAGCATGGCGGGCGGGTGCTGTACAGCGGTGCACCGGCGGGATTGGCAGAAGTGAGGGATTCGCAGACTCGCGCCTACCTGTTTGCCGAGCACGTCAGCCAACCCCGTCGCGCGCGCAAGGCCAGCGACTGGCTGCGCCTGGAAGGCATCACGCGTAACAACCTGGACAACCTCAATGTTGAGTTTCCGTTGGGCTGTTTTACGGCGGTGACCGGTGTGTCGGGTTCGGGTAAGTCCAGCCTGGTCAGCCAGGCATTGCTGGAACTGGTCGGCGCGCAACTCGGGCGCCCCGGCGTCGACAGTGAACCGCTGGAGGAACTGAGCCTGGAAGACGATGCACCGACCGTCGTTGGCGGGCAGGTCACGGCGGGGCTGGCGTCGATCAAGCGGCTGGTGCAGGTCGATCAGAAGCCCATTGGCCGCACACCGCGCTCCAACCTCGCGACCTATACCGGGCTGTTCGACAATGTGCGCAAGCTTTATGCGGCAACGCCCGAAGCGCAGGCGGCAGGCTACGACGCGGGGCAGTTTTCCTTCAACGTTGCCAAGGGCCGCTGCCCGACTTGTGAGGGGGAAGGTTTTGTCAGCGTCGAATTATTGTTCATGCCCAGCGTCTACGCACCCTGTCCGACCTGCCACGGCGCGCGCTACAACCCCGAGACGCTGGCGATCACCTGGCAGGGCCGGACCATCGCCCAGGTGCTGCAATTGACCGTGGACCAGGCCGTCGAGGTGTTCGCCGAACAAGCGGCGGTGCGTCGTTCCCTGGAGGTGCTGCGCGATATCGGCCTGGGTTACCTGCGCCTTGGCCAACCGGCAACCGAGTTGTCCGGAGGCGAAGCCCAGCGCATCAAGCTGGCTACGGAACTGCAGCGCAACCCCCGCGGGGCGACGCTCTACGTGCTCGACGAACCGACCACTGGCCTGCACCCACGTGACGTCGATCGCTTGTTGGAGCAATTGAACAACCTGGTGACGGCGGGGCACACGGTGATCGTCGTCGAACATGAAATGCGCGTGGTGGCGCAGAGTGACTGGGTGATCGATATCGGACCCGGGGCCGGGGATCAGGGTGGCAAGGTTGTGGTGGCGGGTGAGCCGCAGAAAGTGGCCAAGAGCAGAAAGAGCCGGACGGCGCCGTTTCTTGCCAGGGTCCTTGGTGAGGCTTGAGCCAATGTCGTTCTTGCGGGCCTCTTCGCGAGCAGGCTCGCTTCCACAGGGGATCCAGGTACACCGGTAAAAGTCAGGTCGGCTTTAAGGCCGCCTCGCTTTGCTGTTGATCTGGGGCGCCCCGTTAACCACGCTGGCCGAACGCAGGCATTGCCCATCGCGGCGACAATGGATATGTACTCCGACAGCAAATTTCACACAGGGCTTCCTGTGACGCCCCGCATCACCGTCGTGCACGGCTCAAGTCATGCGTCGACAGCGGAACGCGGAGCGTCCCTGGCGGCATTCCCACGCAGAGCGTGGGAACGATCAATCGTCGGAACGCCGCCCGGAGCAGGCTCGCTCCCACAGGGGATCCAGGTGCACCCGTCATCCACAATGGATCTATGGCGTTCGCAATTCCAATGTGGGAGCAGGTCGGCTCCGGGCGGCGTTCCGACGAATCTATCAGGCGCTGTCGAGGGTGCGTCGTACCTTGTCCAGCAGTTCATTGATCTGGAATGGCTTGATCAGCATTTCCATACCGTCGCCGAGAAACACCTGGCGGTTGATCGCGGTTTCGGCATAGCCGGTCATGAAGAGGATCGGCAGATGTTCGCGCCACCCCCGCGCAATATCGGCAAGCTCGCGGCCGCTCATGCGCGGCAGGCCGACATCGGTCAGCAACAGGTCGATGGATTCGTCGTTCTGCAGGCGTTCGAGGGCGCCTTCGATGTCGCCCACCTGGGTGCAACGGTAGCCGGCATCCACCAGCACTTCGGCAACGAACATGCGCACTGACGGCATGTCTTCGACGATCAGCACGTGCTCTCCGCCACCCTGGGCGGGCGTCGCCGTGGGTTCGACGGTGACGGCGCTGGGGTCGGCGCTGGCCGGCAACATGATGGTGACTTCGGTACCGCGCCGCGCCACGCTGCGGATGTGCGCATCGCCGCCCGACTGGCGGGCGAATCCGTAGATGGTCGATAACCCGAGCCCGGTGCCCTGGCCCAGGGGCTTGGTGGTGAAGAATGGGTCAAACACTTTATCGATGACGTTGTGTTCGATGCCGGTGCCGTCGTCGCGCACCGACAGGGCGACATAGGCGCCATCGGCCAGGTTGGGGTCACCGTGGGAATAGGCGGCATAGGTGTTGACCCAGATATTGCCACCCTGGGGCAGGGCATCGCGGGCATTGATCACCAGATTGAGCACCGCGCTTTCCAGTTGAATCGGATCGACCAGCGCAATGGCCGGCTTGCTCGTCAGTTCAAGCTTGAGGGCAATGCGTTCGCCAATAGTGCGTACCAGCAATTCCTCGAGGGAGCGGATGTGCTCGTTGATGTCCACGGGCCGGGTATCGAGTGGTTGCTGACGGGCGAAGGCGAGCAGGCGGTGGGTCAGGGAGGCGGCACTCATGGCCGAGTTCAACGCCGCTTCGGCATAGAAGGACACCTTGTCGGTGCGGGACTCGGCGACACGTTTCTGGATCAGTTCCAGGCTGGTGATGATGCCGGTGAGCAGGTTGTTGAAATCGTGGGCAATACCGCCGGTCAGCTTGCCCAGCGCGTCCATTTTCTGCACCTGCAACAGCTGGGCTTCGGTGCGCGCGCGCTCGGCGACTTCGTTGGCCAGTTGTGTCGTGGCATCGTCCAGGCGCGCCAGGTGCGAGCGTTCACGGTGACGGTGCTCGGTGACATCCTCGACGAACACCAGGCTCAGTGCCGGCGTGCGATAGGGTGAAATCTGCCACTCGGTTTCGCGAATTTCGCCCTGCACCCGCATGCTCAAGGTGCCTTTCCAGCGCTCGCCATACGCCAGGCGCAGGCGCAGTTCCTCGATGACCGCGCACTGGTCGTCGGCGAAACACTGGCGCAGGGTATCCGGGTCGAGGTTGTCCTGGATCAGTTGGGCAAACGCATGGTTGCATTCGTGAACCTTGAGTTGTGCATCCAGCACGGCGATGGGGGCCGATACGTTGACGAAAATCTCGCGAAAGCGTGCCTCGCTTTCACGCAGGGCATTCTCGGTTTCGCGCACCCGCAGCAAGGTGCGCAGGGTCGCCAGCAATACATCCGGGTCCACCGGGTGGATCAGGTAAGCGTCGGCTCCGGCGTCGAGGCCGGTGATGATATCGCCGGTCTGGATCGACGCCGCGGACACATGAATCACCGGGAGCAGGGCGGTGGCAGGTTCCGATCGCAGTTTGCGCACGATGTCGAAGCCACTCATGTCCGGCAGGTTGACGTCGAGGATCAGGGCATCGATCGTCACGCTGGCGATCAACTCCAGGCCTTCACTGCCGGTGCCGGACTCCAGCACTTCATAACCGTGACGCTCCAGGCGCCGACGCAAGGCGTAGCGCGTGGCAACGTTGTCATCGACGATCAGCAAGCGCAGGTCACGTTTCATCGGCAGGCTCCATGGCGATGGCCAGCGGGATGATCACGAAAAAGGTCGAACCCACACCGGGTGTGCTCTGTACCCCGACTTCGCCGCCCAGCAACATCGCGAAGCGTTTGCACAGCGACAACCCGAGCCCGGTGCCACGCAGGCGTTTTTGCAGTGGGGAGTCGACTTGCGAGAAGTCTTCGAATAATGCGCCATGCAGTTCGTGAGCGATACCGATTCCGCTGTCGCTGACGGCGAAACGTACGTAGTCGCGGTTTTCCAGTTGCGCCGAGACCCGGATCTCTCCACGGGTGGTGAACTTCAACGAATTGGCAATGAAATTGCGCAGGATCTGCGCGAGCTTCTTGTCGTCGGTGTACAGGCGGGGCAGGCCCACAGGCTCCTCGAAGATCAGGTCAACGGCGGTGGTATCGACAATCGGGCGAAACATGCCACGCAGGGCGGCGAACAGGTCCAACATATCGAACCAAGCCGGTGAAATGGTGATGCGCCCGGCTTCGATCTTCGCCAGGTCGAGCAGGTCATCGACCATGTCGCTCAGCTCTCGCGCGGCGTTACTGACGAAGGCCACCTGCTTGTGCTGCTCGCTGCTCAAGGGCCCGTCGAGCTCATCGGTCAGCAGGCTGGCGATGCTCAGGATCGACCCCAGTGGCGTGCGAAACTCATGGCTCATGTAGGACAGGAAGCGGCTTTTGAGGTCCGAGGCCTGGCGCAGCTGTTCGGCCTGGGTATCGAGTTCTGCGTACAGCGCCAGGACGCCCTGGTTGGTTTCATCCAGCTCGGCGCGCAGGGCAACGGCTTCACCCTGCAAGCGCTCGATCAGTGCAGCTTGTTCGTCGATTTGACTCATGGGCGTTTCAGCCATGGGCTGCCTCCAGGGCTATGACCAGTACGGTGACATCGTCTCGTCCACGACAGAAATCGCGGTGCAGGATGGCGGCAATCACGGCAGGATGGCGGTGCACCAGGCCGGGGTAGTCCGCAAGGTTCCAGCGCGACTGCAGGCCATCGCTGTACATGATCAGCAGTTGTCCGCTCACCTGAGCATAGTCAAAGGGCTGCGCCTTTCGAAACTGCCCGCCGACGATGCCGGGATGGGAGGCCAGGCCGCGGGATTGACCCGGTGCGACCAGGCAGGCGCCGATATTGCCGATGCCGACGAATTTCAATGCATCGCTGCCAGCGTCGAACTGGGCAATGGCTACCGCACCGCCACGGGTGCCCATCATGGCTTGATGAATGTCATCCAGCACCCGCAGCGGCGAGTCGAATGGCAGCATTGCGTAGGCTTTCTCGCCAGCACGGGCGGCGCGTTCGGCTTCTTCACCATGCCCCAAACCATCGATCACCAGGGCACTGATGCGCGGTCCGTCAAATGCCAGGTGCCAGGTATCACCGCAAGCGGGATCCTGGTGCAACGAATGCTGGCTGATACCGATGCGTCGGTCCGCGGCCTTGTCCGTTCGGGGATACAACCGTGTGAGCAGCACGGCACCCCGTGAATCGGCATAGACATCGAACACTTCAGCCTGCCGTGACACAGTACCCAAGCCGATGCCCTGGGTGCCGCCGGTGGAAAAACCGTCGGCCAGGCAGGCGTGCAAATCGAAGCCCTGTGCGCGGTCGATGGCGAGCATCTCGATACCGGCGCCGCTGGCACGGGGAATGACCCTGAGGTGCAATTCGCCACGGCTGGCGTGCTTGAGAATGTTGCTGGCAAGCTCGGTAGCGACCAGCGCTACCCGCCCCGCATCCGTGGCGTCGAAGCCGTGTTCCTGCGCGAGATTCTGTGCGGTGCGTCGTGCGTGGCCGATCTGGCTGTTGTCCTCGATGACCAGCACTTGGGTCATCGAGCCGCCGATGTTCATGTCCATCGGGTAATCGTTACGCGAGTACCCTTTCCCGGCGCAGTATCGAGTTCGAATTCATTGACCAGCCGCTTGGCACCGGTCAGGCCCAGGCCCAGGCCGGAACCTGAGGTCCAGCCATCGGTCATTGCCAGTTTGACGTCGGGGATTCCCGGCCCCTCGTCACGGAATACCAGCCGCAGGCCGGTACGCGGGCTTTCATCGAGGATTTGCCAGTCCATGTCGCCTCCACCGCCGTACACCATGGTGTTGCGCGCCAGCTCGCTGACCGCGGTCACCAGCTTGGTCAGGTCGATCAGGCGCATGCCGCAATCCTGGGCGAGTTTGCGCGCCAGTTGCCGAGCCAGGACGACGTCCTGCTCGATGTGAATCGGATGAGTGCCGCTGCTGCGCACAGTCATTGGTTGCGTACTCGTTCGTGAAGCAGTTTCATCCCGCGCTCGACATTCAGCGCGGTACTGACACCAGGCAGGTTCAGTCCAAGCTCCACCAGGGTAATGGCCACGGCTGGCTGCATGCCGACCAGCACGGTCTCGGCATCCATGATTTTCGACAGCCCGGAGATGGTCCCGATCATCCGGCCAATGAATGAGTCCACCATGTCCAGGGCGGAGATATCGATCAGCACGCCGCGCGCGGACGTCTTGCTGATGCGTTCGGACAGGTCGTCTTGCAGCGTCAGCGCCAGCTGGTCATGCATGTCCACCTGGATGGTCACCAGCAGGAAGCCACCCATTTGCAGTATCGGAATGCGCTCCATGGGCTCAGTCCGCCTTGTTGACGGAGAGTCCCAGCCGGGTCAGGGCCAGTTTCAGGGCATCAGCCAGGTTGGCCTTGGTCACCACGCCTTGCAGGTCCAGCCCCAGGTGCACGATGGTCTGGGCAATCTGTGGGCGAACGCCGCTGATGATGCAGTCGGCTCCCATCAGGCGAATCGCGGTGACGGTCTTGAGCAAGTGCTGGGCGACCAGGGTGTCGACAGTCGGCACGCCGGTGATATCGATGATGGCGATTTCCGAACCGGTGTCGACGATCCGCTGCAGCAGCGATTCCATCACCACTTGGGTACGTTGCGAGTCCAGCGTGCCGATCATCGGCAGGGCCAGGACGCCGTCCCAGAGCTTGACCACCGGGGTCGACAACTCCAGCAGTTCTTCCTGTTGCCGCTTGATCACGGCTTCGCGGGACTTCTGGAACGTGCGAATGGTGTGCATGCCCAGGGCGTCGAGCAATTCGGAGATTTCCCAGAGTTGCTCGGCCAACAAAGCCGGGCTGTCCTGGTAATGATTCTGCAGCAGGGCAAAAAGCGGACCCTTGAGCGAGAAGATGAAGCTGGCGGTCTGGTGCGAATCCTGGCCGAGCAGCGCACGGCTATGGGAGAGCTTGTCGAGAAACTGGCGAATTTCATCCCAGCCGACTGTTGCGATGTTCTGGTCATTGCCGTTTTGCAGACCCGAAATCACCAGTTGCAGGAATTCCGCTGTCTGCTGTTGCAGATCCTTCTCTTTGAGGTTACGCGTGGCGCCACTGGCCTCCAGGCTATTTTTCCATTCGGCGAGCAGTTGTGCCTGGTTGTTCTTCATCGCATCGAGAGTGCTGGTTTGCAGTGCCGCCATGGAACGTGTCTCCTTGAGTGTTGCGCCCGATTCCCAGAAAAAATGAACGACGCAAAAGCAATGACATTTAGCGAATGAAATAGTTGTGCGCGTTCGACAGCAATTTTCATTCGCTTATACATGCACTGTAGGAGCTGGCGCAGCCTGCGATCTTTTTTTTTGCATCGACACCGCTGGCGATGAGGCCTGGCGCAAATAAAAAGACCGCATCGACCGATGCGGTCTTTTTATTTGATCAGGGCTATTTGTCTGGATGGGCAGCCTGAAGTTTTTTCGCCATATCCAGGTGTTTTTCCAGCCCCGGCAACATTTTTTGTGCAAAACCCTTGAGTTCCGTTGCGCCTTTGGTCCTGTCGTCGGTCACGGTGTTGGCTTGTTTCTTAAATAACTCGATGGTGTCTTCATGCGCCTTGACCTGGTTGTTGGCATAGGCCGAATCAAAAGACTCGTCACGCATATCGAGGATCTTTTCCTTGGCCTGCTTCACCATTGTCGTGTTGTCCGGCACTTCAATGTCATTCTTTTTCGCAATGGCCACCAGCTCATCGTTGGCCTTGGAATGGTCGGTGATCATCATATTGGCGAAGGCTTTGACATCGGCTGACTGGCTTTTTTCCAGGGCCAACCGACTGGTTTCGATTTCGGCGATGCCGCCCGCGGCGGCCTTGTCGACAAAGTCATTATCGGTTGCCGCGAAGGCCGCGCCCATGCTGGTGCTCAAGGCGACGGCCAAGGTGAGATGGCGCAGGTTAAATCCTTCCATTGGTTCTTCTCCACACAGTTTTCATGGGTGATCGAATTGATCGTTATAGTGTGGAGGTCGCGGAGGGGGCGAAGGTTTTATCGCATTTGCGACAGGACGACGAACGGGCACCGCTGGTCTGACAGATGGTCGACAGAACAGGTCAACCAAGGCCATTCTGATAGTTGGCGAACGCAATCAATCGCGTTTGCTACCGATTAACAAACGGAGGTGTTCCATGCCGGTGCCCCACGACCTTTTTCAGGATTTGCATTGCACGAAGGAAGAAATCCAGCAGAAACGCACCAAGGACCCGTTACTGGATTCACTGATCAACAAATACTCGCTGGCGGATGCCGAAGTGGTAAAGGCAGAGGAAGCCAAATCCAGTGATGATGCAGTGACGAGGCTCAAGGCGAAGCGTTTGGAGGTCAAGGACAAGATCGTCAAACAGCTCCAGTCGTCCTCCTGATGCATGTGGTGAGCCACCGACGGTCGGTGGCTGAATAATTGGAACGGCGATATTAACCGGCACCTCGAATGTTCAAAGCCCGATGACGTGGCTACAGGCGAGGTGCCCCATGGCTGATCCAAGATTTCCCAGCGAAGAACAAGGGGGCTACGACCCCATTCCGACCCATCCCGAACCCCTGAGCCCCGGTCGCACTGCCGGCAACCCGGAGGATGAACCGGGCATTGATGAATTGCCGAATAACGAGGGTGCCATCCCCATGGATCAGGATGACGGCACCGACATCGATCGGGAACGGGTGCGTGAAGAAACTGATAATGCGGTGCGCGATGGCGAATCCGATCCGCGGTAGTCAAATTCACGACAAACCCTGTGGGAGCGAGCCTGCTCGCGAAGAGGGCCTGACAGTCGACATCGATGTTGTATGCGCTGCAGTCTTCGCGAGCAGGCTCGCTCCCACCGGTTTAGCCTTTTATTGCAGCGCCGTACTCAGCGGCAATCGCACCAGGTTTTTCGCTCTCAACGAGCCAAAATACAACCAGTCCCCGTACTCGCGCGCGGTGGTTATCGGCGAATAATTGCCGCTACTGCCATCCTGCAGGTTGGCGATCACCTTGCCATCAAGGTCAAGGCCCAACACAAAGGCGCGTTTTTCCACCGGCTTGGGCAGGACAGTCATTGCCCGGGCGATCATCTTGCGCACAAATGGGTATGGCGCAGTTTTGTCGAGCAAGGCGTTGCGTGGCGTATACAGCGCCACCCAGAAACGGTCGCGGCCGTTGAAGGCCAGGTTGTCGGGCAATCCCGGCAGGTTGTCGATGAACAGGTCATGGGTGCCGGCTTTCGACCCGCTCAACCAGTAGCGGCTAATGCGATACGCGCCGGTTTCGTTGACCAGCACGAAGGCATCGTCCGGACCCAGGGTGACGCCATTGGCAAACTCAAGCTTGTCCAGCAGCATCGTGGTCTTGCCGGTCTGGAAGTCATATCGCAGCAAGCGTCCGTCGCCGCCATGTTCGATGATTGCATCAAGGTCCTCGCCGTAGCCGAACCGGCGGGAGGCGTCGCTGAAGTAGGCATAGTGCCCGGGTTTATCGATGACCACGTCGTCGGTGAACCCCAACGGCACACCGTCGGCGCTGGTGGTCAAGGCCACCAGGCGACCCTGGGCGTCCAGTGACAGCAAGCCTTTGACGGCGTCGGCGATTACCAGCAACCCATTGGGGTGGCGGGCCAACCCCAGGGGCCGGCCGCCGGTATCGGTCAACACCTTGGTGTCCTGGCCGTCCAGGCTGGTGCGAATGACCCGGCCATCATGCAACCCGGTGATCAGTGCATTATTTTCCAGGAGCAGCGCTTCGGGGCCATCGATGTCCGCGGCGCCGACGCGTACCACGCCCTTGAGGCGCTGGTTGTCCGCGTACGGGCCGCTGCTGAGGGACGGCGCGGCTTCTGGGCTCCAGGCTACGGGCTGCACTTTGGTCGGCATCAATAGCAGGAAAGCGCCGAGGGCGATGATCAGCAGCAGTAACCCATGGTGAAACCTTATCGGTCGGCTCACGCACGGACTCCTGACAGGGCCAGGTATTTTTGCGCGGTGTCGCGAAGCGCTTGCATGGACGCCGCCGATTCGCGATCGATCCGCCGCTTGAGCAGCAATTGGTTGGCCATTCGCATCGCCAGGCCACTGAACCGGTATTCCAGCGTGCGCACGAACCGCGTGCCACTACCTTCGGCCGCGCATTCGTAAGTCAGCAGCAACGACAGGCCATTATCGCCATGGGCCCGGGCAATCCAGCGGCGTCCAGGCAGATACTCATCGACTACCCAACTCAAGTGCCCGTCACGCCCACCGGCGCGGATGTCCTCCTCGAACCGCGCGCCAGCATGCAAAGGCCCCTTCGGGCCGTTGATCCGCAGGGACGATGGATGCCACTGCGGCCAACGGGTCACCGTGCTGGCATAGGCGAGCACGGCAACGGGATTACCGGCGATGTCGATCTGATGCTGCATGCGGGTCATGGGCGTTCTCTTGAGGTCCTCGATGGCCGGTTCCGGTTCCGGCTCCCAGTAGAGGGTGCCGAACAGGTAATCCATCAACGGAAAAACGATGTTGAAATTACGTTGCTGCATCATCTCGCGACGGTGATGCAATTCATGCAGGCGACGCATCTGGCGGATCCACGGCAGGCGCGTAATCCGGTTGTGCGGCGGCAGGTGTTCACACGCATGGAACACTTCATAGATCAGGTACCCCAGGACCAGGCAGCCGCCCACCAGCCCGGCGACGTTGACGTCCAAGGGCTTGAGCAGCCACCACAGGGGCAGGGCGATCAGCAGCGTGTGCAACACGATCAGCCAGGCCGGGAACAGGATGACGCGCCAGTCGCGAGCGTTGTCATACGTCATTTTGCCGGGGGCGAAAAAGCTGTGGTGGTCGCCGGCATGTCGGGCATAGAACATCCGCGCGAAGTTTTTTTTGTGATGGCCAAGGTGACGATGCACCATGTACACAATGAAACTGAACAACCACAGGGACACCGGCACCGCCAGCCATTCAAGGGGCTGTACCTGGTGCACGGTGCTCCAGAAAACACCGATCGCCACCAGGCCGAACATCAGCACGAAGGTGCCATGCAGCCAAGGGTTATAGCGGGGATGGATGTCACAACGGTAACGGGCGCGAAATGCTTCGGTGGTCTGCCTCACTGCAATCACCTGTCGTTATTGTTATCTCCAGCAGATTAGTCGATCCCGCGGTTTTGGTTGGTAGCTGCCCCTGTATTTTTGCTGGCGTGTCCACGATCCCATTGTGGGAGCCAGCCTGCTGGCGATGAGCGCCCGGACAACGCGATCATCCAGACAGGGCGCGTTATCATTGACATCCATCGCCAGCAGGCTGGCTTCCACAGGAGATTGGGGGGTATTTGCAAAAGTCAGGGCGCAATCAGCTCAGCGGGTTCCAGCGTTGTGACCAGTCGTCATCGCTGCTGATCACCTCGCGCAGCAGATCGAAAGCTCGCTGTAGAGCTGCCGAATCGCGGTCGCGTGAGTACACCAGGTAGGTCGGATAGCTGAACTCCGGGGCCTTGGGCACGGGCTCGAGCATGCCGTTTTCCAGGTAGCTCTGGACCACCCGCGTGCGGAAGTAGCCGCTACCGCCGTGTTCGAGGATGTACTGCAAACCCAGCGGGCCAAGATTGAAACTGAGCGCCGCCTTGGCTCTTTCCGGCAGGGCGGCATCGTGCTGGCGCCTGAAGTGCTGGCCCCAGTCGATGTACACGTAGGGTTCGGGGCGTTCGGGGTGGCGCACGAGGATGAGTTTTTCTTCGAGGATCTGTTCGACTTGCAGGCGTGGCCAGTATTCGGGCTGATAAACCAGCGCTGCATCGAGCACCCCAAGCTCCAGTTGGCGCAGCAGGTTTTCGCCGTCGCGGATTTCCATGCGCAGCGCATGGCCGGGAATCCTGTCGCGCAATACGCCGGCCCAGCTGAGCATCAACGGGTTGCACAGGCTGACCTCGCCACCGATGTGCAGCACGTCGTGGAACCCCTCGGGCAAGGGCAAATCCCGGCGTGCGGCTTCCCAGGTTTCCACCAGTTGATTGGCATAGATCACGAAAGCCTCGCCATTGGGCGTCAGGCGGGCACCGGCACGGTTGCGCACGAACAGCGTGCTGCCCAGGTGACTTTCCAGCTTCTGTACCCGCGCGGTAATCGCGGTCTGGGTGACGTGGAGTTTCTCGGCGGCCGCGGCAAGGCTGCCGTGGCGGACGATTTCCAGGAAGGTGCGGGCGAGATCGATGTCCATGGGGCGGCCGGTGCGGGAGATGTTCGCATTGTAGGGCCTTAAATCAAAAGATCGCAGCCTGCGGCAACTCCTACAGAGAACGCGTTCCCCTGTGAGCTGCCGAAGGCTGCGATCTTTTCAACTTAAAACGCGAAGCACGAACAGCCAAACGCCCCCCAGAACCCGCGAAAGTCACTCACTGGAGCATTCGATAAACGCGCCCGTTCGTGACTGTGCGCATGCACCGCGCAAGCCCCGACGCATTGATGAACCTGAGTCGTCAGCGGTGCCGATGGCTTCCAGTGGCCGGGCACCTTCGCCACGGGCGACCACTCCGGCACCACGGGGATGGGCGGGGGGCCGAGTTTTTCGAACTCGTTACTGGCGTAGACAACCTTGCCATCGACAAGGGTCAGCACCGATTCGATACCCTTGATGTCTTCGGTTTCCATGTGGAAATAGTCGGCCGACAGCGCGATCAGGTCAGCCAGTTGCCCAACCTTGATCTGGCCCTTCTTGCCTTGCTCGGACGAAAACCAGGCGCTGCCGTGGGTAAATAGCTCCAGCGCGGTGTCACGGCTCAAGCCTTGTGGATACAGCGCCAGGCCGCCGACAGTACGACCGCTGACCAGCCAGTACAGTGAAGTCCACGGGTTGTAGCTCGACACCCGCGTCGCATCCGTGCCCGCGCCTACCGGTACGCCCTCGGCCAGCATGCGTGCAATGGGCGGGGTGTGCTCGGCAGCCTTGGCGCCATAGCGGTCGACGAAGTACTCACCCTGGAAGGCCATGCGATCCTGGATGGCGATGCCGCCGCCCAGTGCTTTGACCCGCTCGATGTTCTGTGGGGTGATGGTTTCGGCATGGTCGAAAAACCACGGCAAGCCGTCGAACGGAACGTCGCGGTTGACCTTCTCGAATACATCGAGCATGCGGCTGATGGATTCGTTGTAGGTGGCATGCAGGCGAAACGGCCAGCGTTGTTCCACCAGGTGGCGTACCACCGGTTCCAGGTCTTGCTCCATGGAAGCGGGCAGGTCCGGGCGCGGTTCAAGAAAATCTTCGAAGTCCGCCGCCGAGAACACCAGCATTTCCCCGGCACCGTTGTGCCGCAGGAAATCGTCGCCCTGGCCGTAGCGCGAGGTGCTGGTCCAGTTCTTGAAATCGGTCAGCTCTTCCTTGGGTTTCTGGGTGAACAGGTTGTAGGCGATGCGCACGGTCAGTTGCTGATCCTTGGCCAGTTGCTGGATGACCTGATAGTCGTCCGGGTAGTTCTGATAGCCACCGCCGGCGTCGATCGCGCTGGTGACACCCAGGCGATTGAGTTCGCGCATGAATTGCCGGGTGGAGTTGACCTGATACTCCAGCGGCAGTTTCGGCCCCTTGGCCAGGGTTGAATACAGAATCATGGCGTTGGGCCGGGCGATCAACATACCGGTGGGGTCGCCGTTGGCATCGCGCTGGATTTCACCGCCCGGCGGGTTCGGCGTATCGCGGGTATAGCCCACCACTTTCAGCGCGGCGCGATTGAGCAGCGCACGGTCGTACAAGTGCAGGACGAACACCGGTGTGTCGGGCGCGGCCTTGTTCAGTTCGTCGAGCGTGGGCAGGCGCTTTTCGGCGAACTGGAATTCGTTCCAGCCACCGACCACCCGTACCCACTGCGGCGTGGGTGTGCGGTCGGCCTGATCCTTGAGCATGCGCAGGGCATCGACCAGCGACGGCACGCCTTCCCAGCGCAGCTCAAGGTTGTAGTTGAGTCCGCCCCGGATCAAGTGCAGGTGCGAGTCATTGAGGCCCGGAATCACCGTACGCCCGTGCAAATCGATGACTTGCGTGCCAGGGCCTTGCAGGGCCATGGCCTGGGCGTCGCTGCCAACCACCACGAAGCGCCCGTCCTTGATTGCGACGGCACTGGCCTGGGGTTTCTTGCGATCGACGGTGTGCAGGCGTCCGTTGTAGAGAATGAGGTCGGCGGGGGTGTCTGGCATGGTTTTACTCCCTGCGAACAGCGGGCTGATCCAGGCACCGAGGGCGCCTGCGGACAGGCCTTGGAGTACATGGCGGCGGTTGACGCCGTTGTGATCCTCAGGTGGGCTCATGTCAGTGCTCCGCGCAACGTGAGTTGAGGGTAAACGCTTACGGCAGCCGCATGCGGCCAGATGGAATATAGACGGCAAATCCGCAGGTAGCCGTTTTCAGGCGCGCAAAACGACGAATCCCGCCACAAGGGGCGGGATTCGTTTGCAGCCAGGGACGCTTGCGCAAGTCGCAAGCGGCTCGCTTAGGCCGGGAACAGCTCGGACAGTTTCATCGCCAGCATCATGTCGCCTTCAGCGCGCAGCTTGCCGCCCATGAACGCTTGCATGCCGTCGGTTTCGCCGCTGACGATGCCTTGCAGGGTTTCGCCGTCCATCACCAGGGTCACCTGGGCGTCCGGGTTTTCGCCTTCCAGCAATTCACAGGTGCTGTCCTTGACGACCAGCGAAAAGTTCTTGGTGTCGTCGATGCGGAAACCGAAGACCAGGTCCAGACCGGCAGCAGCGGCTGGGTTGAACTTGGCTTTCATTGCTTGTACGGCATCAGCTACGGAGGTCATGGTTTGATCCTTTTTTTGGTAATAAGAGCTGGGTGATTACAGCCAGGGTCACAATAGTCCGGACTCAGCGAAACGTGATGAGTTCCGGGGCCTTCAACAGCTGCAGGTGTGCATGACTGTTGAAGGAAGCCAGGGCCACTTCGCGACCACGGAATTTCAGGTGGTTGAGCGAGGTGTTAACGATTTGCCAGTTCAATTCAAAAGCCTGTTTGGCAGGCATTTGCGTAATGAGGTGGAGCAGGGCGGTGATGGTGCCGCCAGAGGTGAATACGGCGATTTTCTGGGTGTTGTCGGCTTGTTCGAGGATACGCTGCAAGCCGGCCTGCACGCGTTCGACAAAGCCCAGCCAACTTTCCAGGCCCGGCGTGTCGTAGGTGCCGGTGAGCCAGCGTTCGATGATCAGGGCAAAGATACGCTGGAACTCGCCACGGTTCTGTGCGGCGTTGCGCAGGATGTCCAGCGCTTGCGGCTCGTCCGCCAGCATGGCAGGCAACAGCGCGCGGATCACCGCGTCGGCGTCGAATTCATTGAACGCGCTATCGGTCTCCAGGATCGGCACCGGCAGGCCCACCGCGGCGTATTGTTCAAGCGCGCTATTGGCCGTATGTTGCTGGCGGCGCAGGTCGCCCGACAGGCACCGATCGAAGCTGATCCCGAGTTCGGCCAGGTGCCGACCGAGGATTTCTGCCTGGCGGATACCGGTGGGCGACAGGACGTCATAGTCGTCTGCACCAAAGGAGGCCTGGCCATGTCGAATCAAATAGATACTGCCCACGTCCGCGTCATCCCGGTACGTTGAAGGTTTGGCGAGGTTATGGGGATGACGGTGAGCTGTCAATGAAAAAACATACGCTTGTTTGAAATGCTCGTTACAGGCCTGTTGCCAGAGGTTTCACGGCTGGTAGCAGGAGCGGCGCATGGGTATGCTGGTGGTATCCCGCGCGCTTGCATGCCGCGCAACGTTTAAGGAGTCCCCGTGGAGTTTTTGTCCGAGTACGCCGTTTTCCTGGCCAAGACCGTGACCCTGGTGATCGCCATCCTGGTGGTGCTGGCCAGCTTTGCGGCCTTGCGCAGCAAAGGTCGACGTAAATCAGCCGGCCAGTTGCAAGTCAGCAAACTCAATGATTTCTACAAAGGGTTGCGCGAACGCCTGGAGCAAACCTTGCTCGACAAGGACCAGCTCAAGGCCTTGCGCAAGACCCAGGCCAAGACCGAGAAAAAACAGAAGAAACAACCCGACGCCAAGCCCCGGGTATTCGTGCTGGACTTCAACGGCGACATCAAGGCCTCCGCCACTGAAAGCCTGCGACACGAAATCACCGCGCTGCTGACCCTGGCAACGCCCAAGGACGAAGTGGTACTGCGCCTGGAAAGCGGTGGCGGCATGGTCCACAGCTATGGCCTGGCCTCCTCGCAACTGGCGCGCATCCGTGATGCTGGCGTGCCGCTGACGGTGTGCATCGACAAGGTCGCGGCCAGCGGCGGCTACATGATGGCCTGCATCGGCGAGAAGATCATCAGCGCGCCGTTTGCCATCCTGGGCTCGATTGGCGTGGTGGCACAGTTGCCCAACGTCAATCGCCTGCTGAAGAAACACGACATCGATTTCGAAGTCCTGACCGCCGGTGAATACAAGCGAACCTTGACCGTGTTTGGCGAGAATACCGAGAAGGGCCGGGAAAAATTCCAGGAAGACCTGGACATCACCCATCAGTTGTTCAAGAACTTCGTTGCCCGCTATCGCCCGCAACTGGCTATCGACGAAGTGGCTACCGGTGAAATCTGGCTCGGTATTGCCGCGCTGGACAAGCAACTGGTCGATGAACTCAAGACCAGCGACGAATACCTCGCCGAACGGGCGAAAAAATCGGAGCTTTACCACTTGCACTACGCCGAACGCAAAAGCCTGCCGGAACGAATTGGCATCGCGGCCAGCGGTTCGGTTGATCGCGTGTTGTTGAGTTGGTGGAGCCGGTTGACCCAGCAACGCTTCTGGTAACGTTCAACGCCTTTAAACCAATGAAACCGTGGTAATCGCCACGGTTTCATTTTTTTTGGCCTTCAGAACGCTTTCCGTCCCCAAGCAGCGAAATTTCCTATCGCCACTGTCAATCGCTCCCGCTTTTTTGGGGGAGTGGGTCGAGTAGGGTGGTGGTCCTGAAATGACTGCAACGGAATGCACCATGAATGAACTATCTCAAGATGATGCCGGCACATCCCCGGTGTCGTCCCTGCAACTGCGCGATGAACTGAAAAATGTCGTGGACATCGCGCTGCCGCAATCCCCCAGCCAGTTTGGCGAGCGCTTGATCAAGGATAAGTGGGGGGCGGACGTCGACCCGCAGACGACCTTGCTGGTGACGCTTGATTACCATTACCAAGGTCACCCTGCTCAGGACGGTATCGAGCAGGGACAAGTGGCGAGCTCGCAATCATTGCTGCAAGCGCTTCTGGCCAATGACCAGATCGTTGGTGATGGACGTTTTGCTGAAACGGCCTTCGGTCTATACACACCACCGGACATCGGGCCTTGCGTGCGGATTGTCGAGCACGTCGATGAATTCGCCAATCATGGCAGCGGCAATCATCAGACGTACGAAGGCATTTATCGCCCAACGGTTCCACAAACCTATGGCCCGCTGACCCAGATCGACTTGAGGCCGGCGGATTTCAAGCGATGGGTATGGGAACTGGACCTGCGGGAACGCTATAAAACCTATCTTGATCACGCCTGGCCGTCGGACCACGTGCTCGCGGCTGCCAATCCTTACCCCTTGAGAACGTCGACCAAAGCGGCATTCGTCATGACGGCGTGGTTGCAGCGTCAGGAACAGCGCTTGAGCGAAAAGGGCCTTGCCCTGGCGATGCAGGCAGCCGGTTTGCCAGCGGATCAGTCCTGGGAAACCCTGGCGATCGAACAGCTGCAAGCACCCACCCGGATGCCGCTGAAAGTCACGGCGAGCCGTCTGAAGCTTTATCGTTACACCGCGACCGACATTTGGATGTTTCGCGAGGCAGCCAGTGATCGGGTGCTGATGTACCTCCCGGGTAATTCCTCGCCGCTGCATGAGTTCACCGATGTTTCGCAGTTGCACCAATGGGTGGTGAAACAGGGCAACGCCAACGACACGAAACAGGCCTTGGTGTCTCACTTCAGTGAGGTTGATCGCCAGGATGGCACTTTCCATGCGGGCGTGCTGACCGCGCTGGACGGCATGGCGTTGTACCCGAAAGTGCATCGGCTGACCAACAATGCCGGCTTCTTCAACAACGATGGTTATTGGGATCCGGCCGATTACATCGGCTTTGACGATCAGCCTCCCGCCACCGATCCGTTCGCACAGCTTGTGCTGGGGATGAAGCAGGCTGCGCGGGACAGTGCCGCCACCATTCGTGACGACGCACAGGTCAATCGCGACAACCTGAGTGCCGTGGTCGAACCGATTGTCCAATGGGTCAACCAGTTTGGTCCGCTGGCGGTATTTGTACCCGGCGGCGAGGGGGTGTTGGCCCTTGCAGGACTCATCGACGCCGGTTATGGCCTGGATCAGGCCATCAACGGAGATACACCCGACAAGCGTTCGCAAGGTATCACCCGCACGGTATTCGGCGTGCTCAATGCGCTGCCGCTGATTGCAGAGGCGGGGTCGATCAGCCACGAAGGGGCTGGGGAGACGGGCGTGGCCAAGGCACTGGAAGGCAGTGGCGCACCGTCGAAACCTTCTGAGGCGGCGTCGGAATTGTCATTGCCGGCGCGTACCGAGCTCCTGCGTGGCGTGGGTGTCCCAGCAGGTACATTCAGTGACGAAGTGCTGGCACAGATTGGCAGGGTCAGCGCAATCGACGATGACATGCTGCGCCTGATGCAGGCAGGGCGTGCGCCGACTCCGTTACTGGCCGATACCATCGCGCGCTTCAGGATCGATCAGGAAGTAGCAGGGCTGGCTGACTCACCTGCCGCACGTGCCGAGTTGTTCAATCATCGCTATCAGGCACTGCAAAAGACAGAGAACGAATGGGTGCGGTTGTTTCAACGGCAATATCCCGATTTACCCAAAGGCGCCGTGGAACAGATGCTTGATCGTTACGGCGTCGATCTCAAGGCATTGCCGGATATTTCCGAAGCGAAACGGTTGTTCAGCCAGTTGGACAGCAAGGCTCGCCAATACCAGCAACATGTACGTCTCAATCGTGCCTATGAAGGTCTGTATCTGCGCTCGATCGTCAATGGCGAGTCGGATAGCCTGGCCTTGCACTCATTGAAGAACGTGCCTGGTTGGCCTGCGGGAATACGAATTGAAGTCCGCGAAGGTTCTATCGGTGGTCGACTCCTCGATCGTAGTGGTCCACTGGATACTGCCGATTTGCGAACAGTGATCAAGTCCGGCGAACGCTATCTTCACAATGACTTGTCCATTCAGCCGGCCATGGCGCCAGATTTATATGAGGCTGTTGTCGAGATTCTGTCCGCGGACGAGTGTTCAGCATTGGGGCTGACGTCCAAAAGCCCAGCGGCTCAATTGAGGCTCAAGGTCAACGACCGGCTGTTATCCCGTTCAGAATTGGCGCTTGGCCTTGCCAGAATGGACTCGAAGCTTTCCTTCGAGCCGCAGGGCTTAAGAGGGGGAGCATTTCCGGATACTGTTCAAAATGCCGAGTTGATTCATCATGCGATGAGATTGCAGCTTAAGGAGATCTACCCGGAATTTTCCAATGAAGACGCTGATTTAATGTTGCAGCGGCTTGGTAGCGATTGCCAGGCTCATATCGACAGCACAAAACTGCAACTGCAGCAGCTGCATGTGGACATGGATACGTGGTTTCTTCAGGTCTCGGTTGATGTCTACGATACGGATATCCCTTTCTTGCGAGCCGAGGATCCTGAGGCTGAGGGAATGACAGTCCGGGAAATCACATTACATAATTTCGATTTACTGCAAACTACGATGTCGAGCGAGCTCACAATCAGGCAGGAACTGGCTGATGAATTGGTTGCAATCTTTCAAAAGCGCGATCCTCACGAAAGTAGCCACTATTCAGGGAGTCATGACCAAGGTTTCAGCATGAACATGCGTAATGAAGACTTTCATCGATTACCAGCGCTCAATGTGCGATTCAATGATGTCGTCGAATTGGATCTTCAACACTTTCACTTGATTGAAAGGGAAACGCTTAACGGGTACATCGAGCGCTTTCCCAACTTACGGGTGTTGAACCTGCAAGATACCGACCTGCGATTACTCTCCCTTGATGGCCAAATGGAGAGCGTTTTGCCCCCGGTGATTCCTCAGTTGCAGCACCTCACTTCTCTGAACTTGCAGTCCACTCAACTGACGTTTAGTGAAAATACGGCAGGGCAACTGAGTCAGTTGGTGAACCTGCAATCGCTGGATCTGAGCGACAATCCATTGGGCATCCCTCCGATCGTGTTGGGAATGAACCAGTTGCGAACTCTTAATTTGAGCAATACCCGCATTACGAGCTGCCCGATCGGGATCGGGGATCAGCCATACCTGACAAGCCTGGATCTAAGCGAGAACCAGATTCGGCGTGTCCCGCAGGCAGTGCTAAATCAAGCGATCGCCCCGGACAGGGTGTTGCTGTGGAATAACCCGTTGACCGATGAGGACACATTGCAAAGGCTGGTCACCCATCGTCAGCAAACGGGCATCAACCTGTGGTTGAATGCGCCAGGTCCTGAGTATGCGGGTCCTGCGGCCTGGCTGACCGGTATGGAGGCGGGGCAGCAAGGTCCAAGGCTTCAGGTCTGGAATAGTGTGGCGCTCAAGACTCGCGGCAGGAGGCTGCTAGGGACCATGAGTACATTGACCCTGACTCCGGATTTCGTAGTCAATTATCCGGAACTTCAGGCAAGGGTATGGCAGTTGCTATCGCAAGCGGATGCTTCAGATGAATTGTGGGGGCGATTGACCCTCAATCCTCCGATGCCGGAAGGCGCCTTCAATAACCCGTTCGCGGTATTCACCGTATTGGAAAACCGTGCAAGGCTCCATGCGAACTGGGTGGCGATGGGAGAGCCGTTTCCGGTCGGTGAAGATTAACCATGGCAGGAGCTAACTTGTTCATGAAGGTGTGTACTTGCCACCGATTTACAGCAAAGGGAGTAAAGTTGCGGTCAGGAAGCAAACATATTCTGTACTTATTATAATGTTGTCTGGTTATAAAATTTGTTTAGACTCTCTAGTATATTAACAGCAGCAAGGAAGTTGCATCATGAGTAAAAGTAAGTACCGAGGCGATCCACGGGAGCTTGCCATTTTTGAAAGGCTACTGCCGCAAAGTGGTATGTTTCTGGTCGACGAAAGACTCGGTAAGGATTCATCGGTTATCTATCGTTCGAGAAACAATGAAATTGAAGCGGCCTGTATCAAGCGCCATCGACCCAGCCAGTCAAAGCCGGACTTCAGCGTGTACATAGAAGGTGACTACTGGGGAAATATGAATGGGAAGTTGTTTGAGGATGTGCCCGCACTGGCGTACGCACTCAAAAAAAGGGGCCTGACGCAAGTCGAGTTCTGAGTTATCTGCTGATGCAAAAAAAGCCCTGACTCCGTATGGAGCCAGGGCTTTTTATTTTGTTCAACGGCGACGGAACAACGGCAGCGGTTCGTCGGTGGCAGCCTGGTAGGTTACCGAGAAGTCCTTGAGACCTTCCAGGGCTTCGTACGGGTCTTTGTCGGCGCGAATCGCGAACGCATCGAAACCGCAGCGATGCAGGTAGAACAACTGGTCGCGCAGCACGTCGCCAATGGCTCGCAGTTCGCCTTTGAAACCGTAACGGTCACGCAGCAAACGGGCGTTGGAGTAGTTGCGGCCATCGGTGAAGGCCGGGAAGTTCAGGGCAATGACCTGGAATTGCGCCACGTCTTCACCGATTTCCTCGGCTTCTTCATCGGCATCGAGCCAGATGCCCAAGCCACCGTCGCGGGCCAGGAGCATACGGCTGTGTTCGCGCCACAGCTGCAACGGAACGATGTAGTCGTCGCAATTAGTGATCTCATCGATGCTGAAATCCTTGGGCAGCAAGTGCCAGGTTTCGTCGACGACTTCGTTGTTCTTAATGATTCGCTGCATAGACGCGCTCCTTGAAGAGGTCGATGCCAATACGCTGGTAGGTGTCGATGAAGCGTTCGTCTTCGGTACGTTGTTCGATGTACACGTCGATCAGCTTCTCGATCACGTCAGGCATGGCTTCCTGGGCAAAGGACGGGCCGAGGATCTTGCCCAGGCTGGCGTCGCGGCTGGCGCTGCCACCGAGGGAAACCTGATAGAACTCTTCGCCTTTCTTGTCCACCCCGAGGATGCCGATGTGGCCGACGTGGTGGTGGCCACAGGCGTTCATGCAACCGGAGATGTTCAGGTCCAGTTCGCCGATGTCGAACAGGTAGTCCAGGTCGTCGAAACGGCGCTGGATCGATTCGGCGATCGGGATCGACTTGGCGTTGGCCAGGGAGCAGAAATCGCCACCCGGGCAGCAGATGATGTCGGTCAGCAGGCCGATGTTCGGCGTGGCGAAACCTTTCTCGCGCAACTCGCCCCACAGGGTGAACAGCTTGTCCTGCTCGACATCGGCCAGGATGATGTTCTGCTCGTGGGAAGTACGCAATTGACCGAAGCTGTAACGGTCGGCCAGGTCGGCCACGGCGTCGAGCTGCTTGTCGGTGATGTCGCCCGGTGCAACGCCGGTCGGCTTCAGAGAAAGGGTCACGGCCACGTAGCCTGGCTTCTTGTGCGCCAGGGTATTGCGCGCGCGCCAGCGAGCGAAGCCTGGGTGTTGCTGGTCGAGTTCGGCCAGGGCGGCGGACTGGTCGTCCAGCGCCTTGTAGTCCGGGTCGACGAAGTGTTTGGCGACGCGATGCACTTCGGCTTCGGTCAGCGTGGTCTGGCCACCGCGCAGGTGTTCCATTTCCGCGTCGACTTTCTGGGCGAAGACTTCAGGCGTCAGCGCCTTGACCAGGATCTTGATGCGCGCCTTGTACTTGTTGTCACGACGACCATAGCGGTTGTAGACCCGCAGGATGGCGTCGAGGTAACTCAACAGGTCTTGCCATGGCAGGAATTCATTGATGAACGAGCCAACCACCGGAGTACGGCCCAGGCCACCGCCGACCAGCACCCGGAAGCCCAGCTCGCCAGCGGCGTTGTGCACCGGCTCCAGGCCGATGTCATGGACTTCGATGGCGGCACGGTCGGAGGTCGACCCGTTGACGGCGATCTTGAACTTGCGCGGCAGGTAGGCGAATTCCGGGTGGAAGGTGGTCCACTGGCGGACGATTTCGCACCACGGACGCGGATCGATCAGCTCGTCGGCAGCGACACCGGCGAACTGGTCGGTGGTGACGTTGCGCAGGCAGTTGCCGCTGGTCTGGATCGCGTGCATCTGCACGGTGGCCAGTTCAGCCAGGATGTCCGGGATGTCTTCCACGGCCGGCCAGTTGAACTGGACGTTCTGCCGGGTACTGATGTGGGCGTAGCCCTTGTCGTAGTCGCGGGCAATCTTGGCCATCATTCGCACCTGGCGCGACGTCAGCTGGCCGTAAGGCACGGCCACCCGCAACATCGGCGCGAAGCGCTGGATATACAGGCCATTTTGCAGGCGCAGGGGGCGGAATTCTTCTTCGCTCAGCTCGCCTGCCAGATAGCGTCGGGTCTGATCACGGAACTGCTTGACGCGGTCCTCGATGATCCGCTGATCGTATTCGTCGTATACGTACATATAAGTCCTGTTCTCAGGCTTGGGTCGCTCGGATACAGCTGCGTTTTTTGCTTGCCGCAGTCCAAGAGCCTCTGCAATTCTGCGCGCACGGCCGCGCACTCCTTAGGGAGCCGGGGCAAGATACCAGTTTGTAGTTATGCGCAAAAGTGATGTTTGAGTATATGTAAAGAACCAAAAGGACTAATGAGAATCGTTGTTGCAATGTCCCTGTTTGTGGTGCGGGGAATCGTCGTCTTTACTGTGATCGAGTCTTTCTGCAATCACCGATAAAACCGACAAGAGGCGATGCAATGAGCAACCCAACCAAAGCACGGAAAAGCGACAGTTCGGTCGATGCCTGGGCAATTCTGTTCCTGATCATCCTGGTCGTCGGCACTGCGGTATTCTGGGTCAGTCACCAATAAACCAACCCGTCCGGGTCTCTGCCGACGCTTGTCGGTTCGCTGGCTGTCATGCGCGGCGAATTTTCCGGAGGCCCGGGACGATCAATAGCGAAGTTTTCTACGCCGTTCGACATCCGTTCAGGTCGCAACGCTGATGGCTCATGCCCCGGCTAAAAGCAGCACCAACTGCACGATGCCGTACAGTGTCATTGCGAATACTGCCGTGAACAAGATCCCCAGGATCACAAAATGGCTGGGTTTGCCGTGAGTGAAGTCCCGCGCCCGGTTTTTCCCGCTCTGCACCCCGAACGCCGCCGCCATGACGCTGTGGAGCATCTGCCAAAACGTGGGTGGCTTGTTATCGACTGGATCGTCCATAAATCCCTCTTCAGCAAGGTGTGAGATCTCAGCATAGCCAAACAAACTGCCCGTTTCCCCCCATAAATATGTACCGCCATGCCGCCGGATGGCCGTGGTGTCCTGATGCGCTCTCAATCGAGCATCAGGAGCGACATCATGCCGGACCCTTCCATACCCGCTGAACCGGGATTTCACGTTCCGTTTATCAAGAGCCGCCTTCCCGACTGGACGCGTCACCTGGTCACCCCCCATCTCCAGGCCATGACACAGGCACGCAATCCAGCCCAGCGATTCATCAAGGCGTACCCTGAGCTGTATGCCAAGGCATCCCAGGCATTGCGCCAGGCCTTGCTCGACAGTCAGGCACAGAGCAGCGCTTCCAGCCAGGCGCTGGCCACGACTCTCAAGGATTTCAAGGGCATCACCGAGTTCGCCAAGCCATTGCTGACGGATGCATTGCAGAAAAAATTCGGTCAGGCGCCGGATGTCGTCAACACGGCGCTGTTTCATATGCGTTCGCCCAACCTGGCCGAAGAGCAGTCATTGTTGCAAGCGGCGCTGCGAAACTTCGAAGAAAATGAGCCTTTCGACGGCATTGCCCTGCAGGAGACCAGCGCGCTGGCGCCGGTGGGGGCACTGGAGCAGCATCTTTACGACGAACGCACCCAGTATCCGTTTGCGAAGGTGCGCTACAGCCTCCGTGACAAGTTGTCGATCAAGCCCGCGGCGTTCGCCAGCCTGTGCCGGGAACTGGACGTGGGCAAGCAGTATCAGGACCATCTGACGGCGGTGTTCGATGCGCCCGACAAGGCTGCGACGGTACGCCAGCAGACGATTGCGGCCGACAAGCAACGGATGCGCGTGCAGGCGCATATCGCCCTGATGAGGTCGGACATTGACACCGCAGACCATGCCACGGTGTTGGCGATGCTCGACGGTACCTCGCAGGAACGACTCGATGGCGAGTCAGTCCTCCACAGTCGGGTGGAGGTGTTTGGCTCTAAATTGAATGACGTGCTGATTATTGGCGCTGCATCGCGCAAAGTCAGAGAGACCCTGCAAAATCCCTGGCTCTTTCTTCTGCCGTTCACACCCGAACTGGCCAAACTGGTGCCTGATTCACGAGTCATCGTCTACATTCCAGGCGATCCCATCAGCCCCCTCAAGGCGTATGCCTCTGGCCGCGAGTTTGCCCGTGACCTGGCGATCAAGCTGCGTTCCGTCAGTTACCAGCGGTTCTTTGCCGGCTTTGTCGCGCAAGATGAGGCCGGTCGTTTTTTCCACCGGCTCAAGCGCCAGCTCAAGGTCCAGAAATGGGACCCGGCTCCGGTTTATCCCGGCCCACCCTATGCGCCGGGCGCATTCCTCAATGGCATGTATGTCGAGGTGTGGAACGAGAATGTCGACTTGGGCATGGATGAAAGCTTCATTGATGGCGAAGTGTTCGCAGCCCGTTATGAGTTTCATCTGGCCAGAATGAAGTCCAATGCCAGGCTGTTGGCCATACCCACCGCCGAGGTCGACCACGAAGCCTGGATGATGCGACTCCAACACTATGCCGAATGGGGGTTGAGCGTCTTGAACGTGGCAGCCTTTTTCGTGCCGGGACTGGGTGAGGTCATGCTCGCCGTCACCGCCGTGCAACTGACCTACGAGGTTTACCAGGGGGTGGAGGCGTGGAAAGAGGGGGACGCCGAGGAGGCCTGGAGCCATCTCACGTCAGTGGCGCAAAACGTAGCCTTCATGGCCGTGTTGGGCGCGGTAGCCAGCAAGGCGCCACCGATCATCAACTCGCGGTTTGTCAGCAGGATGACCAGGATCACCACGCCTTTTGGTGAGCCGCGCTTGTGGAGTCCCGACCTGGCCCCCTACAAGAGCAGTGTGTCTGTGGAGGGGCTCGAGCCGAATGCATTGGGGCAGTACAAGGTCGGGGACAAGACCTGTATTCGATACGAGGGGAATGTCTACGAAAAGAGCTTCGACCCGGCGCTGAAAAAATGGCGGATCCAGCACCCCAGCGATCCCCAGGCCTATCAACCGATCTTGCGGCATAACCAGCTCGGCGCCTGGCAGCACACGCTTGAAAGGCCGCTGGAGTGGGACCGCCCAACGTTGTTGCGCAGAATCGGGCCGCAGATGGACGTTTTTTCGGATGCGCAGTTACAGCAAATTGCCGAGGCCAGCGGGGTCAGCGATGATGCGTTGCGCCAGATGCACATCGATCTCCAGCCACCGCCGCCGCAATTGGCCGAGACCATCAGATCGTTCAAGGCTGATCAACAAGTGCAGCAGTTGATTGATCAGATCCGCAACGGCGGTGACCTGGGCAGTGCTGGCGAGGCTGTCGTACCGCTGGCTGTTGGGCTGCCGGACTGGCCCGTCGAGGAGGTCCTGGAAGTCTTCGAGGGACCGGAACCCCGGGGGGCGTCGCAGCGCTTCGGTTCAGCGTCGGCAAGCAACAATGTAAAGCCCACGATCAAGATCACTCGAGCCGAAGTGCAGGCCGGAAAATTGCCGGAACGTATATTAGGGGCGCTTGACGAGCCACAAATCACCCGGTTACTCGGCGCACGCAGCGCACAACAAGACGCGAACCGCGTGCAGATGTTCAGGGACAGCCTGGCCAACCGCGCCCTGGATAGCAAAAAGTCCCTGGTCGACCGACTGCTCGCTGGCCAGCAGACGACGAATACCGATATTCAACGACTGCAGCGCAGTTTCCCTACGTTGTCGCCGGAGGGTGCGCGACAGGTGCTGGGCAATGCCAGTGCCGCCGAGCTGGCCCAATTGCGCAGCAGCACAAAAATACCCTTGCGCCAGGCGCAAGAAATTCGTGTCCATTTACAGCAGGGCGCTCTCAACCGGGCGCTCTGCGGTTTGCATCTGGAGAGCATGGCGTCTGTGGCCAGCGATCGCCTGGCGTTGCACAGCCTGGAGCAATGGCCCGGTTGGTCGATGGATATGCGCGTGGAGCTGCGTTCCGGCTCGATCAAGGGCCTATTGCTGGACAGCGTTGGCAGCGACAGTGCGACGTTTCGCAATTACCTGGTCAAGGGCGATGGCTATTTTCGCGCATACGACGCCCAAGGCAGGCCTCTCAACAACATCCCCGCCCATGGCCGCAATCTCTATGAATCGCTGCTGGAGTTCTTGCCCAACGCGACAAAGGCAACCCTGGAAGGTCATCAGGGCCAGGCCTTGCAAAGAAAACTGGCGAACCATGCCAGCACTCATCGCAACGACATGGCGCTAATCTTGAAACAGCGCCCGTTGAATGGCCCCGGGCCATCGCTGCGTTTGCCCAATGGCCGCCTGGGTTACCTGGCCAGTGGTCGTGGTGTCGGCTTTCATGAAGCTGCATTGGTCTCCAGGGTCCGCGACCTTTACCCGAACATCTCCGATGCGCAAGCCAGCCAGTTCGTCAGAAACCGCCTGAGCGCGGGGGACACCGACCAGCAAGTGTTCAATCTGTTGAACAACCGTCAGCGGGAATTCGACGCATTGGAAACCGCATTGAACAACTGGGTCGACGCTGTCGTGCCGGCCCCTGCTGGTGGGCAGTCACGCCGGGTGATCGCCGATCGGCTGATCCATTGCTGGCGCTATGGTCTTTACCGAGAGTTTGAGCCCGCTTTCCATCTGAATTTAAGCGGTGCTGACACGTTGCCGGAGTGGAAAGCCGATTTCTCCCATGTGCGTAGTGTGCAACTGGACACTGGGCAGCTAATCGGTAACTCGGGCAATGAACTGCTTCAGCGGTTTCCAAAGATCAAAAAGCTGGATCTCTCCGTGGAAGTGCGGGATATGGCGGCTCTGGCGGAAAAACTGCCTGAATTGACAGAGATTACCGAGCTCGCCGTTGATGGCGCATCGCAGACCTATACGCCGCAGTTGGTGCAGGCGCTACAGGGAAGACGCAGCTGGAGCAGCTGTCGCTCAAGGGCGATATCGGTGTAATGGACTTCGGCACGCTGACGAATCTGCGGTCCTTGAGGTTGGCGGGGAATTTGACCGAGTGGCCGACCGGGGTGTCGGGCCTGAACAGGCTGGAAACCCTCGATCTACAGCGAATGCCGATCAAATCGCTGCCTGACGAGTTGTTCAGTGGGCGGGAGTCGATATGGCGTTGCCTGCAGCTGGATTGGGCGGCCCTGGAACCGCAAGCTTTCTTGAAGGCCTTTGAGTATGTGCATGAAAACCCGGCGCATCTGGTCAACGAGCCACAAATGATTGCCCAGTACTGTGCAGGACGTTTGTCGAAGCTGGCACCCAATGATTACACCTTTGCATCAGACGCAATGGCGCGTTTCAGTCGCGACGGGCTATCGGGACGGGCATTGCTGGAAAAGGTTGATGCACTGCACGAGCAGCATCTGGCTTTGACTCAGTCATTGGACGCCTGGAAGGGCAGGGTTGTGCGGGTCGATGGCCGGCAAATGGAGATCGCGCACCGTGAGCTGATCGCTGAAAGAATTGGCGAGTCCGCTCGCAAGGGGCTGCGTGCACGGTACTTCCCCGCTGAGCCTGTAGCGGGTCCGTCGTGGTGGCAAGGTGATGCAGCGAATGAAGTGTTGGACCTGACGGGGTTTGGCCCGCTGGGCGATTTACCCGTGCTCGGCGATTCGGCCTTTCCCCATGTGCGCAGTTTGATCCTCAGTGGCAGCGGACTTTCGACCGTGCAGGTCAATGAGTTTCTGAGTGGATTTGCGCAACTGCGTTCCCTCAATCTCAGCTCCAACCAACTGACCGGGCTGCCGCAGGCCATTGATGCGCTCGGAGAGCTCAGCGAGTTGAACCTCTCATTCAATCAGATAAGGATCACGGCGTCAGCGCAAGCGCAGTTGAACCGCTTGCCTCACTTGAAAACGCTGAACCTGGCGTACAACCGACTCGACGCGCTTGAGGTCGGTTCGATGACCGGCCTGCAGAGCCTGGACCTGAGTCATACCCATCTGCGTAACTGGCCCGAGGGCGTGTTGTCATTGCCCAACCTGCGCCGTCTGGCCCTGAATCACAGTGGCATTACCGACATCCCTGCCGCAGCCTTGACCGGGCATGATCAGCTGTTGGCGGGAACCTCGCTGCAAGGTTGCCGGCTGAGCCCGCAAGCAGTGACCGCGGTGCGGGCATATGCGCAACGCACGTCATCCCTTAACCCGATGGCGATTGCGCCAGTGCACCTGTCGGCCGGACGAACCGGAGGCGATCCGGAATTCTTTCCGGATGAAGTATCGGAGCACCCGGACTTTTTATTGCCTTTGCATCTGGAGCCCGGCGAAGGTGATTTGCCCCGGACCGCAGCCTCCAGACTGCAGCGCCTTGATCCTCAGCTGGGGGATACGCAAGCCGTTGAACGGATCGACGCATGGCTTGCCCAGGGGATGACTGCCCTGGAAATTGAAGCCCGGCTGGTCGAGTGGCAGCAACAGCAGACGCAATTGATCAAGCATTTGAATGACTGGATCGATGTTCCGGCCGTTCGCAGTCGCCAGGGTTGGGTCAGCGCGGTAGACCGCCGCCGGGCGGCTGACCAGCTTCTGGAGTGCTGGCGAGCCACCTTGCGAGATGTTCCCGCGGCCGAGGGAGCACCGACCGATGCTGTGCTTGATTTCACCGGCCTGATCATCGGCGACTTGCCGGCCTTGCCGGTCACGTTCGAGCAGATCGGTGCATTGGACCTTAGCGGTGTCGGGCTCACGGAAAGTTCGGACGCGTTCCTGCATTCGTTTCCGCGGTTGCGTAGCCTGACGCTCAATCGCAACGGCCTGGGCACTTTGCCCGAGGCTGTGGGGCAATGTGAACACCTCACCCGGTTGAGCGCCACGTATAACGATCTGCGTGCCAGTGATGAGTTGTCGCGCCAGTTGCGCTCGCTGAGGCATCTGCAATGGCTGGACTTGAGCGAGAACCGCATTGCCAGCTTTGCTGTCACCGGTCTTGAGCAGTTGCAAGGGCTGAATCTGAGCAACAACAATCTTTGGGAATGGCCCCAGGGCGTATTGGATGCGCCGGCGCTGACGACCCTCAACCTGAGTCGCAACCAGATAGAGGTAATTCCTCCCGCTGCCTTGCTGCCTGAGCACGCTACCTTGATGGCCGGCACCAACATGACCGACAACGTCGATCTGGAACTGGAGGACATGTTACGACTGCAGCAGTACATGGAGGAAACGGGCATTGGCTTGGGGTTTACCTCGCAAGAGATTGAACGACTGCTCGAAGGCTACGGGCCTGAATCGGGCGACAGTTTCGAGAGCTCTGATGAGGAGGTTCATCCCGACCATGAGACGCCGCAAGTACAAAAGGCGCGGTGGTTTGCCGGCGTGGCGGCAGACTCGGAAAAACACCAGATGTGGAGTGCCTTGATGGAGCAGGACACCACCCAGGACTTTGCATACATTCTCTCGCAACTCCAGCATGCCCGGGACTTTGTCTCCGATCGCGTGGACCTCACGCAGCGCGTCTGGCGTGTCCTTGAAGCCGCTTATGGCGATCAAGCGCTGGGCGAACGGTTAATGGTCCTGTCGAAGGCACTACGGAGTCGCGCGACCTGTGGTGACGGTCGGATACTGTTGTTCAACGAGCTGGAAATCGAGGTCTATGAGTTCAATGCCTTGAAGGCCATTGCCCCGGAACACAAAGGTCGCGAGCTGTTGAAACTGTCGAGAAACCTGTTCCGCCTGGCGCAGGTCGAGGAGATTGCCAAAACCCGTATCCAGCTCAGGCCCGCTATCGATCCTGCCGAGATTCGCCTGGCCTTTCGAATCGGCCTGGCTCAGCGTCTTGAATTGCCCAGCCAGCCCAAAGGCATGGTGTACGAGAGCTTGGCGCAAGTGACGCCAGCGGATCTTGAGGAAGCGTACGCAATGATCCTCGCCAAGGAAAAGACGCCGGTGTTCATCGAGCAACTGACCGCGCGTAAATACTGGCGAGACTATCTGGAGGAGAAATACCCTGAGGAGATTACCAGGGTGCAACAGGGTTTCCAGGACAAGGTCAGTGAGCTGGAGGATAAATATCCGGAGCTCAATACGGCCTACCTGCAGGAGGTGGACGCCCTGGATACCGTCAATAAAGCCAACCGCCTGCAACTGCTGACCACACTCAGCGAACGTGAGGTAGCCGAGTTGGGCGCACAGGCCTGATCTTCAGCCGGCAAAGCTCTGGAGTCAGCACAGGTCTGCCTCCAGAGCCCAAGGCTCGGATCAATCAGTTGTCATACCCAAGGTTGGGCGCCAGCCAGCGTTCGGTGACGCTCAATTCCTGACCTTTGCGCGACGTGTAGCTCTGCACCTGGTCCTTGTCGATCTTGCCCACGGCAAAATACTGCGCCTGCGGATGCGCGAAGTACCAACCGCTGACAGCCGCCGCCGGGAACATCGCATAGTGCTCGGTGAGGAACACGCCGCTGCGGCCGGCGCGCATTTCACTGGCCTCAGGGTCGAGCAGGGCGAACAGGGTGCTTTTCTCGGTGTGATCCGGGCACGCCGGGTAGCCCGGGGCAGGGCGGATGCCGCTGTATTGCTCCTTGATCAACGCCTCGTTGTCGAGCGTCTCGTCCTTGGCGTAACCCCAATAGTCTTTACGCACCTGTTGGTGCAGCCACTCGGCGCAAGCCTCGGCCAGGCGGTCGGCGAGGGCCTTGACCATGATCGAATTGTAATCGTCGCCAGCGTCCTGGTAAGCCTTGGCCACCTCTTCGGCACCGATGCCGGCGGTGGTGATGAAACCGCCCACGTAGTCGGTGACTTCGCTGTCCTTGGGTGCGACAAAATCAGCTAAGGAGAAATTCGGCTTGCCGTCGGTCTTGATGATCTGTTGGCGCAAGTGATGCAGCTTGGCCAGGGGCTTGCCGTCATCGCCGTAAAGTTCGATGTCGTCGTCGCGTACCTGGTTGGCCGGCCAGAAGCCGAACACCGCTCGGGCGCTGATCAGCTTCTCGTCGATCAGTTTGGCAAGCATTTCCTGGGCATCGGCATACAACGCCGTAGCGGCTTCACCGACCACTTCATCCTGGAGGATGCGCGGGAACTTGCCGGCCAGGTCCCAGGAAATGAAGAACGGCGTCCAGTCGATGTATTCGGCCAGGACTTTCAGGTCGATGTTGTCCAACACCTTGGCGCCGGTAAAGGTCGGCTTGACCGGCGTGTAGGTGCTCCAGTCGAACTGAGGTTTCTTGGCGATCGCAGCCGCGTAGCTCAGGCGTTCGGTACGGGCGCTGCGGTTGGCGGTGCGCTCGCGCACTTCGATGTATTCCTCGCGGGTTCTCTCGACGAAGCCGGCCTTCAGTTCCTTGGACAGCAACTGGGTCGCCACGCCGACAGCGCGAGAGGCGTCGGTGACATACACCACCGCATCGTTGCTGTACTTGGGTTCGATCTTCACCGCCGTGTGCGCCTTGGACGTGGTGGCGCCACCGATCATCAACGGCAGGTGGAAATCCTGGCGCTGCATCTCGCGGGCCACATGGACCATTTCATCCAGCGATGGCGTGATCAGGCCGGACAGGCCGATGATGTCGCACTTCTGCTCCTTGGCGACCTGCAGGATCTTCTCCGCCGGTACCATCACGCCTAGGTCGACGATGTCGTAGCCGTTACAGCCCAGCACCACGCCGACGATGTTCTTACCGATGTCGTGCACGTCACCCTTCACGGTGGCCATGAGGATCTTGCCCTTGGCTTCCGGCTTGTCGCCTTTTTCAAGTTCGATGAACGGGATCAGGTGCGCCACGGCTTGTTTCATCACCCGGGCGGATTTCACCACTTGCGGCAGGAACATCTTGCCGGCACCGAACAGGTCGCCGACGATGTTCATGCCGGACATCAGCGGCCCTTCGATCACTTCGATCGGGCGGGCAAAGGACTGGCGCGACTCTTCGGTGTCTTCGACGATGTGCGTGGTGATGCCCTTGACCAGCGCATGCTCCAGGCGCTTGTTGACGTCCCAGTTGCGCCACTCTTCGGTCTCGGCTTCCTTGACGCTGCCATCGCCCTTGTACTTGTCGGCGATGGCGAGCAGGGCGTCGGTGCCTTCAGGGGTGCGGTTGAGGATCACGTCTTCAACGGCGTCGCGCAGCTCGACAGGGATCTGGTCGTAGATTTCCAGCTGGCCGGCGTTGACGATGCCCATGGTCAGGCCCGCGCGGATCGCGTACAGCAGGAACACCGAGTGGATCGCCTCGCGCACCGGGTTGTTGCCGCGGAACGAGAACGACACGTTGGACACGCCGCCCGACGTCAGCGCATAGGGCAGTTCGTCGCGGATGTAGGCACAGGCGTTGATGAAGTCCACGGCATAGTTGTTGTGTTCTTCGATGCCGGTGGCCACGGCAAAGATGTTCGGGTCGAAGATGATGTCTTCCGGCGGGAAGCCGACGTCATTGACCAGAATGTCGTAGGAGCGTTTGCAGATCTCTTTCTTGCGCGCTTCGGTGTCGGCCTGGCCGGCTTCGTCGAAGGCCATCACTACCACGGCGGCGCCGTAGCGCTTGCACAGCTTGGCGTGGTGGATGAACTGCTCGACGCCTTCTTTCATGCTGATCGAGTTGACGATACCCTTGCCCTGGATGCACTTGAGACCGGCTTCGATCACTTCCCACTTGGAGGAGTCGATCATGATCGGTACGCGGGAGATGTCCGGTTCACCGGCAATCAGATTGAGGAAGGTCACCATGGCCTTCTTCGAATCAAGCATCCCTTCGTCCATGTTGATATCGATCACCTGGGCGCCGGCCTCAACCTGCTGCAGGGCGACTTCCAGGGCTTCGGTGTAGTTGTCTTCACGGATCAGGCGGGCAAACTTGGCCGAGCCGGTGATGTTGGTGCGCTCGCCGACGTTGACGAACAGCGAATTGCGATCGATGGTGAACGGCTCCAGGCCCGAGAGACGGCAGGCCTTGGGGATTTCCGGAATCTGGCGTGGCGCATAGCCAGCCACGGCCTTGGCGATGGCTTCGATGTGGCCCGGGGTGGTGCCGCAGCAGCCGCCGACGATGTTGAGGAAGCCGCTTTGGGCGAATTCCTCGATGACCTTGGCGGTTTGCGCCGGCAGTTCGTCGTACTCGCCGAACTCGTTGGGCAGGCCGGCGTTCGGGTGCGCGGAAACGTGGGTGCCTGCCTTGTTCGACAGCTCTTCGAGGTACGGGCGCAGTTCGCTGGCGCCCAGGGCGCAGTTCAGGCCGACCGAGATCGGCTTGGCGTGGGCCACGGAGTTCCAGAACGCTTCGGTGGTCTGCCCGGACAGGGTGCGGCCGGAGGCGTCGGTGATGGTGCCGGAAATCATGATCGGCAATTCGATGCCCAGTTCTTCGAATACGCCCTGTACGGCAAAGATCGCGGCCTTGGCGTTGAGGGTGTCGAAGATGGTTTCGATCAGGATCAGGTCGGCGCCGCCCTCGATCAGGCCTTTGGTGGCCTCGGTGTAGTTTTCCACCAGTTCATCGAATGTCACGTTGCGGTAGCCCGGGTTGTTCACGTCCGGCGACAAGGAACAGGTGCGGCTGGTCGGGCCGAGTACGCCGGCAACGAAACGCGGCTTGTCCGGGTTCTCAGCGGTTTTGGCATCGGCGACCTTGCGCGCCAGGCGAGCGCCTTCTACGTTCAATTCGTAGGCCAGTTCCTCCATGCCGTAATCGGCCATGGAAATCCGGGTGGCGTTGAAGGTATTGGTTTCCAGGATATCGGCACCGGCATCCAGATAGGCTTTCTCGATGCCACCAATCACGTCCGGGCGCGTCAGCACCAACAGGTCGTTGTTGCCTTTGACATCGCTCGGCCAGTCGGCGAAACGTTTGCCACGGTAATCCTGCTCTTCGAGCTTGTAGCTCTGGATCATCGTACCCATGCCGCCATCGAGAATCAGGATGCGCTCTTTGAGGGCGTGCTTGAGGGCTTGGAGGCGAACGCTGCGATCGGACATTGGGACTACTCGGAAAGACCATGACGAAGGGCCGGGATGATAGCAAACCTGTGCGCTTTTAGAGCATGTCCGGGTTTTTCATGAATATCGCTCATGTTGGTGTGGCGTCCAGCCCGGTAGAATCGCGGCGTTTTCTAAAGGATCGGGACCAGGGACATGTCGTATCGCGTCGTCATCGCCAGTGTGTTGATGTTTTTGAGCTGGGGCGCGTCCGCGCAAAGTCCCGCGATTTCCCCTGCAATCTCCTACACCCGCGATGTACAGCCAATCTTTACCGAAAAGTGCGTGGCCTGCCATGCCTGCAACGACGCCCCCTGTCAGCTCAATCTGGGCAGCGGCGAAGGTGCGGCACGTGGCGCGACGAAAGTTCCAGTGTATGACGGTGAACGAAGCCAGGCTGTGGCGCCGAGCCGACTGTTCTATGACGCGTTCGGCAAGCGGGCCTGGGAGCAAAAAGGCTTCCAGTCGGTGCTCGACGCCCAGGGCGATCAGGCGGCATTGATGGCGCGCATGCTTGAACTGGGTCATACCAATCGCCTGCAACCCAATGCCAAATTGCCCGAGGACATCGTCCTGGGCCTCAATCGCAACAATATGTGCGCCTCGCCTGGCGAGTTCGACGGTTATGCCAGCGCGCATCCCAAGGAGGGCATGCCCTTGGCGGTCACCGGCCTGACCGATCAGCAATACCAGACGCTGCAACGCTGGCTGGCCTCGGGTGCGCCGATCGATGAACAGGCCCTGGTGCCCAGCGCGAAGGAAGCGTTGCAAGTGGTGCAGTGGGAGAACCTGCTCAACGCACCGGGCGCGCGACAGAGTCTGGTGGGGCGCTGGTTGTTCGAGCACTGGTTTCTCGCGCACCTCTATTTCAAGGACGGCGAGCCGGGGCATTTCTTCCAATGGGTGCGATCTCGCACGCCGACTGGCCAGCCCATCGACCTGATCAACACCCGTCGGCCGAACGACGACCCCGGCACTCAGGTGTATTACCGCTTGCGGCCGGTGCAGGGCGTGATCGTGCACAAGACGCACATCACTTATCCGTTGAGCGCGGCGAAGCTGGCCCGGGTCAAAAGCCTGTTTTACAACGGCAATTGGCAGGTCAACGCCTTGCCGGGCTACGGCCCGGAACGCCGGGCCAATCCGTTTACCACCTTCGAAGCGATCCCGGCCCAGGCGCGTTATCAATTCATGCTCGATAACGCCGAGTATTTTGTGCGCACCTTTATTCGCGGCCCTGTCTGCCGTGGGCAAATCGCGACCGATGTGATCCGCGACAACTTCTGGGCGTTGTTCCAGGCACCGGAACACGACCTCTACATCATCGACCCGAACTACCGCGGCCAGGCGACGCCGTTGCTGGCGATGCCGGGGCAGAACGACGACGTTGGCAGTGTCCTGAGCCTGTGGCACGACTACCGCGACAAGCGTAACGAATACGAAGCCCTGCGCCGGGACAGCTATGCCGATCTGCCGGCGCCGAGCTGGTCGAGCCTGTGGGCGGGCAACGACAACGCACTGCTGAGCATTTTCCGCCATTTCGACAGCGCCGCGGTGACCAAGGGCCTGATCGGCGATGTACCGCAGACGATGTGGTTGTTCGACTTCCCGCTGCTGGAGCGTACCTACTACCAGTTGGCGGTGAATTTCGACGTGTTCGGCAATGTTTCCCACCAGGCCCAGACGCGCTTGTATTTCGACCTGATCCGCAATGGCGCCGAGCAGAATTTCCTGCGCCTGATGCCGGCCGACTCCCGGGAGGGCTACCTCGACGATTGGTACCAGAACAGCGGGAAATTCAAGATGTGGCTGGACTATGAGGCCATCGATGACGACACGCCGACCGCACTGAAGCTCGATGAGAAGGACCCCAAGCGCGACTTCGCCATGCAGCTGCTGGCACGCTACGGCGAGCTGAACGCCACCCCTGATCCGATCAACCGCTGCGACGGCGCGTATTGCTCGCGGCCGAACATCGACCCGGCGCTGCAGGCCACCGAGCAGGCGTTGAGTCGCCTGGCCTCACGTCCGGCGGCAGGCCTGCGGGTCATCGATCAACTGCCGGAAGCGACCATGCTGCGCGTCGAAACGGCGAGTGGGCAGCGAGTGGTCTATAGCCTGCTGCGCAACCGGGCGCACAGCAACGTGGCGTTCCTGCTGGGTGAGTCGCTACGGTTTCAACCGGGGCTGGATACGCTCACCATTTTCCCGGGCGTACTCAGCAGTTACCCGAACTTCATGTTCAATATTGCCGCCGATCAGGTGCCTGAGTTCGTCGATGCGATGGAAAACGCCAAGGATGCCGAGCGCTTCGAGAAAATCGTCGAGCGCTGGGGAGTCCGCCGCAGTCATCCGCAGTTCTGGCAGTACTTCCATGACCTGAGCCGCTATATCCACGAAACCGAGCCGGTGGAAGAGGGCGTGCTGGACATGAATCGCTACGAGAACCTGTAATCACGCTTAACACCCGTAGGAGCTGCCGCAGGCTGCGATCTTTTGATCTTGAAAACCAGAATCAAAAGATCGCAGCCTGCGGCAGCTCCTACAGGGGGATTGTCGGAATCTTTCCCGACAAAAATACTAGGACTTTGTCCGGCGCGATGATTGGCGTAAACTGCGCCCAAGCCTGCGAGGAGTTTCCATGACCGCTATTACCATCACCGACGCCGCCCACGATTACCTGGCTGATCTGCTCTCCAAGCAGAACACCCCGGGTATCGGCATCCGCGTCTTCATCACCCAGCCTGGCACCCAGTACGCCGAAACCTGCATTGCGTACTGCAAGCCGGGCGAAGAAAAACCCGAAGACACCGCGCTGGGGCTGAAAAGCTTCACCGCTTACATCGACCATTTCAGCGAAGCGTTCCTGGACGATGCCGTTGTCGACTATGCCACCGACCGCATGGGCGGCCAGTTGACCATCAAGGCGCCAAACGCCAAAGTGCCGATGGTCAACGCCGACAGCCCGGTCAACGAGCGCATCAACTACTACCTGCAAACCGAGATCAATCCTGGGTTGGCCAGCCACGGCGGCCAGGTCAGCCTGATCGACGTGGTCGAAGACGGCATTGCCGTCCTGCAATTCGGCGGCGGTTGCCAAGGCTGCGGCCAGGCTGACGTGACCTTGAAGGAAGGCATTGAGCGCACCTTGCTCGAGCGTATTCCCGAGCTCAAGGGCGTGCGCGACGTGACCGACCACACGCAGAAAGAAAACGCCTACTACTAAGGTGTTCGCTGCAAAATGAAAAAACGGCGCCCATCGTGAGCGCCGATCGTTCCCACGCTCTGCGTGGGAATGCCTCATCGGACGCTCCGCGTTCGGCTTTAGAGGGGACGCAGAGCGTCCCGGGCTGCATTCCCACGCAGAGCGTGGGAACGATCATCATGGCCTGTAGAGATGCGCATGCCCCGCACGATACAGCGACGACTCGCTGAACTGCTCACTGCCCAGCACCCGACCCACAAGAATCAGCGCCGTGCGCCGAAACCCCTTGGCTTCCACCTTGTCGGCAATGTCCTCAAGCGTCCCCACCACCCAGTCCTGATCCGGCCAGGTCGCCCGGTGAATCACCGCAATTGGGCAGTCTGCGCCGTAATGCGGCCGCAGTTCGGCCAGGATTTTCTGCAGGTGTTTGACCCCCAAATGAATCGCCATGGTCGCCCCGTGTTGCGCCAGGCTGCCCAGTTCCTCGCCCGCGGGCATCTCGGTCTTGTCGGCGTAGCGTGTCAGGATCACGCTCTGCGAAACGTCCGGCAAGGTCAGTTCCGCGCCCAGAAGCGCAGCGCAGGCGGCCGTGGCGGTCACGCCGGGGACTATTTCAAAAGGGATGCCGAGTTCTCGCAGGTGGCGTATCTGCTCGCCTATTGCGCCGTACAGGCTCGGGTCACCGGAATGCACGCGCGCCACGTCCTGGCCATTGGCATGGGCCGTCTTGATCAGTTCGATGATCTGTTCCAGGTGCAGTTCGGCGCTGTTGACCACCTGTTCGGCGCAGTGCCCTTCCAACACGGCGGCGGGCACCAGCGAGCCGGCATAGATGATCACCGGGCAACTGCGAATCAACCGCTGGCCTTTGACGGTGATCAGTTCGGGATCGCCGGGACCTGCGCCAATGAAGTAGACCGTCATTAAGAATTCCTGTTGAAAAGGGACGCTGGGCAAGGCTTCAGATGAAGAATGCTCATGATCGAATGCGCAGATTATCGGGAATTTTACGCGGCGCCAGCCAATGCGAGGGTAGCCTGGGCATATTTTTGGCGTGGGATCAGCAATGTAGCCGGGCCGTTGGCCAGTTGCTCGGCCAGTGCCAGGGCGGCACTTTCCGCTACGCCATAGCACCCGGTGCGTTCAAAGGCGATGTCCGAATGATGGCTCAGTCGGGGTTGATAGCTCGCCAGTTGTTCACTGCTGAAATACATCATCTGTAACCCAAGCTGTTCGGCCAGTTCGTTCAGCGCCGGTTCGTTGCGCTTCAAGTCGATGCTGGCCAGGGCCTTGATCCGATGCAGTTCGATCTGGTGCGCCTGCAGTGCCTGGTCAAGCAGTGCCCGCAACGTGCTGACGGGGCAGCCACGCTGGCAGCCCAGGCCGACCACCAGGGTCGGCGCTGCGCTGAGGCCTGTCATGCGGGGTATTGACCATCGCTTTTGCGGCGGAACAACCAGGCACTGATCAGGCCCAGGGCCAGCCAGAACGCCATGTTGGTCAGCTGCGAAGCGATCTTGAACTGAGTTTCCAGTGCCTCTGGAGCGAGCATCGAGTGCACTTGCGGTTGCGGAGCGCCAATCACATGAGGCACCGCAAGGATCGCCACGCCAAGGACTTTCATCAGCCAGTGACGGCTGAACACGATCAGGGCGATACCGACAGCGGTGGAGGCGGCGGTGCCGATCCACCAGAGTTGGCGTTGCGCCAGATCGGCAGCCGCGGTGCCCGGCAACTCAGGTGGCAGGCCAAGCGTCGGCGCCAGCACAAATGTCGCGTAGCCAGCCAAGCCCCAGAGCAGGCCCTGGGAGGTTTTGGTCGGCGCGCGCAGGGTGTAGAGACCAGCGAGCATCAGGGCGAAACCAACCGCCACTACCAGGTTACCGCCAGTGGTCGACAGCACACGCTGCCAGCCGTCTTCCGGTTCCCAGGCTTCGGCATCGTGGGTATGTGCGGCTACACCAGCGGCGTGTTCATGAACTTCAACCGCTGCTGGTCCTGATTGTTCGTAGGTTTCGGCCTGCAAAATCAGCGGTGAAACCCACAAGCTTTGCAGCAGGGTCAGCAGCAGGGCGGCCAGCAACCCGGTGAAACCTGCGGTTTGCGCAATACGCTTGATCATGTCGACAGGTCTCAATGGCACGGGAACGCGGAACTGTGGCGCGTATCGTGTGCGGCGTTGTGCACTGCTTCGATGTGCGAGAAACCGGCGAAATACACCAGGCTGGCGCCGAGGATTGACGCAAAAAACGCCGCGGTCAGGCGTTGGGACAGGGTAGTGGTGCTGCTGGCGGCATTGCTGTGGCCGGTGCTGCTGATAATCGACATGGCGCTTCCCTCTGTTCGGTCAGCGGGGAATAAGAGCGCAAGCAGAACTCCGCACGACCGAGCGCGCAGAAGTCCGAACAGCGCCCGCCCACCGCGGGTTTGTTGATTGAAGTGATGGTGATGGTCACTTTGTGTTGCGGGCCGGTCTCCGGGCTCACGAGGGGCGCAGGCGTTAGCCTGAACCTTCCAGCGTCACCTTCCCATGCCGCATTGGCACAGTGGATCTGACGCTTCACTCGCTTACCGTTGCGGGGGCAGCACCGGACTGACATGGCCTGAAGTAAAGCACATGATTCACCGGTTTCCCGTTTCACCCTGTGAAGGGCACCCGTAACAAGATGCGTAGGAGAGCATGGGCGGGGGGCGGGCGTCAATTGGCAAGGGTTCTCACTTGAACATCGAGTTGTTCCCTTCGAGCAAGCCCGCTCCCACATTTGACCGAGTTCCTTCAGGGCAGACCCTCAAGTGTGGGAGCGGGCTTGCTCGCGAAGGGCGCACCGCAGGAATCATGTGAACATTGACCCGCCCCGATACCATGCGTAGCCTTGCGCTTTCGAGGTTCTTCGGCGTTTGTCGAAGCTAAGAAGGGAACGCGGTCAATGCCGCGGCTGCCCCCGCAACTGTGAACGGTTCAGTTTCTGCCATGCCACTGCATGCGCCAGCCATGGCGCGCGCGGGAAGGCGCAGCAACCGCCAGTCCAACGACTGGCCAGCCGTCAGCCAGGAGACCTGCCTCGATACAGATTCTCACTACAACCGGGCGGGGTGATCCGGTGGCGAACGCTTCCTGCGCGCGTGTGCGTTGCCGGTTCTCGTCCCGTATGCCCGCCACCTTGCCAAAGGGCATCCGATGAAAACACTGGCCAAACTCCCCGTCACCATCGTCACCGGCTTCCTCGGCTCGGGCAAAACCACCTTGCTGCGGCACATGCTCGACAACGCCCAAGGCCGCCGCATCGCGGTGATCGTCAACGAGTTCGGCGAGCTGGGCATTGACGGCGAAATCCTCAAGCAGTGCTCTATCGGTTGCACCGAAGAAGAGGCCAACGGCCGTGTCTACGAACTGGCCAACGGCTGCCTGTGCTGCACCGTACAGGAAGAGTTCTTCCCGGTGATGCGCGAACTGGTGGCCCGTCGTGGCGACCTAGACCACATCCTGATCGAAACGTCCGGCCTGGCCCTGCCAAAACCTTTGGTCCAGGCCTTCCAGTGGCCGGAAATTCGCAGTGCCTGCACCGTAGACGCGGTGATCACCGTGGTCGATAGCCCGGCCGTCGCGGCTGGCACGTTCGCCGCGTTCCCGGATCAAGTCGACGCCATGCGCAAACTCGACCCGAACCTGGATCACGAATCGCCTTTGCACGAGCTGTTCGCCGACCAGTTGGCCAGCGCCGACCTGGTGATCCTCAACAAGGCCGACCTGATCAGCCCTGAAGACCTGGCACGGGTACGCCTGGAAGTCGCCGAGGAACTGCCACCAGCGGTGAAAGTCATCGAAGCCAGTAGCGGGCGCCTGCCGCTGGACGTGTTGATCGGCCTCGGTGCCGGGTCCGAAGAACACATCGACAGCCGTCACAGCCATCACGATCACCACCATGAAGGCGAAGACGATCACGACCACGATGCCTTCGATTCAATCTCCATCGAACTGCCGGCATCTGACGAAAGCCTGCTGATGGATGCACTGACCCAACTGGTGGTGCAGCACGGCATCCTGCGCGTCAAAGGTTTCGCCGCGGTCCCGAACAAACCGATGCGCCTGCTGATCCAGGGCGTGGGCACCCGATTCGACAAGCATTTCGACCGCCAGTGGAGCGCTGAAGAAGCACGCACCACCCGTCTGGTGTTGATTGGCCAGGCGCTGGACGCCACAACGCTCGAAGCGCAATTGCGCGCCGCGCTCAGCGTGTAACCCATGCACCTGCTCAGGACCCAGCCCGGCGGATTCGTGTCGGACGACAACATTGCCGACCTAGGGCAAACCCCCGCCGAGCTGGTTATCCTGTGCAGCGGCGACTCCAGCCTGGCGTTGCTTGCCGAAGCGGCGCAGCAGTTGCCCGACGACTACCCAAGCGTGCGCCTGGCCAACCCGATGCAGGTGCAGAACCATGCATCAGTTGATCTGTATGTCGACGAAGTCCTGCGCCACGCCAAGGTCATCCTGATTTCGCTGCACGGCGGCATTGCCTATTGGCGCTATGGCGTCGAGCGGTTGGTGGAGTTGTCGCAGCGGGGTGTACAGCTGATCCTGGTGCCGGGCGATGATCGACCGGACCCGGAGCTCAGTGATCTGAGTACCGTGGGTGCCGGAGATCGCGACCGGCTGTGGCAATTCCTGCGTCAGGGTGGCATGGGCAATGCCCTCGACTTTTTCCGTTGCCTGGCCAATCGTTGGCTCGATCGCGACTACGTCTGGGCCGAGCCGCACACCTTGCCGCGTACGGCGATTTACCACCCACAAAAAAGCCCTGCGGCGCTGAACGACTGGCGGGCCCAGTGGCAGAGCGGTCAGCCACTGGCGGCGGTGCTGTTCTATCGCTCGCATTTGCAAGCCGCGAATACCGCTTTCATTGATGTTTTCTGTCAGCGCTTGCAGGCGGCGGGGCTTAATCCGTTGCCAATTGCGCTGGCCAGCCTGAAAGAGCCTGGCTGCCTTGCCGTGGTCGAGGACTGGCTGGATGAAGTCGAGGCGGGGGTGATTCTCAATACCACCGGTTTCGCCCAATCCAGTCCGGAGGCACCGCACTTGCGGCCATTTCGCCGCAATATCCCGGTGATCCAGGCCATTTGCGCCCAAGACAATGAACCGGGTTGGCGAGCCAGCGAACAAGGCCTCGGCCCCCGCGATCTGGCGATGCACATTGCGCTGCCGGAAATGGACGGGCGCATCATCAGTCGGCCGATCAGCTTCAAGGACCTGGCCTGGCGCAGCGAGCGCAGTCAGTCCGACGTGGTCTGCTATCGCGCTCAGCCAGAACGCATGGACTTTGTCGCGCAACTGGCGCGGCGCTGGATCGATCTGGCGCGGTTGCCCAATGGCGAAAAACGCATAGCGCTGATTCTGGCAAATTACCCGACCCGTGATGGTCGGATAGGCAACGGCGTCGGGCTCGATACACCGGCTGCGGCTTTGAATATCCTGCGTGCGCTGCATAAAGAAGGCTATCCGCTGCCAGCCGATCTGCCTGCCAGCGGCACCGCGTTGATCCAGCAATTGTTGGGCGGTGTCAGCAACGACCTCGAAACCCTCGATCAACGCCCGTGCCAGCAAAGCCTGGCCATGGACGATTACCTGCTGATGTTCAACGCGTTGCCGCAAGTCAATCGCCAGGCCGTGCTGGAGCGCTGGGGCGAGCCCGACAGTGATCCGATGTGTCGTGGCGGGCGGATGATGATCGCCGGGTTGCGCTTTGGCCTGACCTTCGTTGGCATCCAACCGGCGCGGGGTTACCAGGTCGATCCAAGTGCGGTGTATCACGACCCGGACCTGGTGCCGCCCCATGGCTACCTGGCGTTCTATTTCTGGTTGCGCAATACCTACGGCGCCCACGGCGTGATCCATGTGGGCAAGCACGGCAACCTGGAATGGCTGCCGGGCAAGGGCGTAGGGTTGTCGGAGCACTGCTGGCCGGATGCGCTGCTCGGGCCGTTGCCGAACATCTATCCGTTCATCGTCAACGACCCGGGTGAAGGCGCCCAGGCCAAGCGCCGCACGCAAGCGGTGATCATCGACCACCTGATGCCGCCACTGACCCGCGCCGAGACCTACGGCCCGCTGCGTAATCTCGAGTTGCTGGCCGACGAATACTACGAAGCGCAATTGCTCGATCCACGGCGAGCGCGGGAACTGCAGCGCGACATCCTGCAATTGGTCCGGGACACCCACATCGACCGCGAGCTGCAACTGGACGATCAGCTCGATAGCGATGCCGATGCGGCGATCTGGCTGCCGCGCCTGGACACTTACCTGTGCGACTTGAAAGAGTCGCAGATCCGCGATGGCTTGCATGTTTTTGGCGAGTCACCGGCCGGAAGGCTGCGCATCGATACGTTGCTGGCGCTGCTGCGCATTCCCCGGGGCGATGGCCGTGGCGCGCAATCGAGTGTGCTGCGGGCCTTGGCCAAGGCGTTCGCGCTGGGCTTCGACCCACTGGATTGCGCGCTGGCCGAGCCGTGGAGCGGACCGCGTCCCGGCGAATTATTGTCGGTCAGCGGTGAACCCTGGCGCACCACGGGCGATACCCGCGAACGCCTCGAACTGTTCGCCGCACAGCTTATTTCACAGGTGTTGAATGCCCCCTGTGAGAACCTCCCAAAGGAGGCTTGCTGGACTGAAGTGAACGCTATCCTCGAGCATTTGGGCGAAGTGGTAGCACCCAGGCTGGATGCCTGTGGCCCCGCAGAAATGCGTGGCCTACTCGACGCCCTCGGCGGCCGGTTCGTCCCGGCAGGCCCCAGTGGCGCGCCGAGTCGCGGTCGCCTGGACGTGCTGCCCACCGGGCGCAACTTCTATTCGGTGGACGTACGCAACCTGCCCACCACCACCGCGTGGCGCATCGGTTTCCAGTCCGCCAACCTGATTCTCGAACGTCACCTGCAAGACCATGGTGATCATTTGCGTCAGCTCGGCCTGTCGGTCTGGGGCACTGCGACCATGCGCACCGGCGGCGACGATATCGCCCAGGCCATGGCGTTGATGGGCGTGCGACCGGTTTGGGCCACCGGCAGTCAACGGGTGGACGACTTTGAAATTCTGCCGCTGAGCCTGCTTGATCGTCCGCGGGTGGACGTGACCTTGCGTGTATCGGGTTTCTTCCGCGATGCCTTCGCCAACCTGATCCGCCTGTTCGATGCGGCCGTGCAAGCGGTCGCCGCGCTCGATGAGCCGGATGACTTGAATCCGCTGGCAGCCAAGGTGCGCGCCGAGCGTGAAGCGCTGTTGCAATCGGGACTGGATGAAGACGCGGCACGGCGGCAGGCCGGCTGGCGCATTTTCGGTGCCAAGCCTGGTGCGTATGGCGCAGGCGTGCAGGGCGCCATCGATGGTCGCCTGTGGCAAAGCCGCGAGGACCTGGCCGAGGTTTACCTGAATTGGGGTGGCTACGCGTACGGCGGGTCTGATGAAGGTACGGTGGCCCGTGAGCAGTTTTCCCAGCGCCTGAGCCAGGTACAGGCGGTGCTGCAAAACCAGGATAACCGCGAGCACGACCTGCTCGATTCCAATGATTACTACCAATTCCAGGGTGGCATGCTGGCTGCCGTGGAAAGCCTGAGTGGCGAGGCGGCGGCCAGTTATCACGGCGATCACAGCCAGCCGGACCTGCCGAAGATCCGCACCCTGAAGGAAGAACTGAACCGGGTGATCCGCTCCCGGGCGGCCAATCCAAAGTGGATCGACGGGGTCAAGCGGCACGGCTACAAAGGCGCATTCGAAATGGCCGCGACGGTGGACAATCTGTTCGCCTTCGACGCCACCACGCGGTTGATCGACGATCACCAGTACGCGTTGCTGGCCGATGCCTATCTACTTGACCCGGGCACTCGGGATTTCGTACGCGAGCATAACCCCCATGCCTTGCGCGACATGACCGAGCGTTTGCTCGAAGCGCAACAGCGGGGGATGTGGAAAGAACCGGGTTCGTATCGCGAGGCCTTGGAAAATTTGCTGCTGGATATAGAAGAAGACAGCTAGTGCAATACCCCTGTGGGAGCGAGCCTGCTCGCGAAGAGGCCAGCACAATCAACATTATCGTTGACTGACAAACCGCTTTCGCGAGCAGGCTCGCTCCCACAGGGGAACGTGTATTGACCCCGACCATGACTGAGTACTGATAATGACCGACACCCCCCATTTCCCGCTTTCCGCCGTGGTCGGCGCCGACGATTTGAAACTCGCGCTGTATCTGACCGCCATCGACCCGAAAATCGGTGGTGTGCTGATCGAAGGCCCGCGTGGCATGGCCAAGTCGACCCTGGCCCGTGGTCTTGCGGACCTGCTGGCCAGCGGTCAATTCGTCACCTTGCCCCTGGGGGCAACTGAAGAGCGCCTGGTCGGCACCCTCGACCTCGACGCGGCCCTGAGTGAAGGTCGGGCGCAATTTTCCCCCGGCGTGCTGGCCAAGGCTGACGGCGGCGTGCTCTATGTCGATGAAGTGAATCTGCTGCCGGATCACCTCGTCGATCTGCTGCTCGATGTGGCGGCCAGCGGCACTAATCTGGTTGAACGTGATGGTATTTCCCATCGGCATTCGGCGAAGTTCGTGCTAATCGGCACCATGAACCCGGAAGAGGGCGAGTTGCGCCCGCAACTGCTCGATCGTTTTGGCTTGAACGTCGCCCTCAGTGGCCACACCGCACCGACCGAACGCGGACAAATCATTCGTCGACGCCTCGATTTCGACAGTGATCCACAACAGTTCTGCGCCGAATGGGAGAGCCAGCAGCAGTCGTTGCGTGAGCGTTGCCAAACAGCGCGCAGTGCATTGGCGAACATTCCCCTTGACGACGAAGCGTTGGCGCAGATCACCGAGCGTTGCTTTGCCGCCGGTGTCGATGGCTTGCGCGCCGACCTGGTCTGGTTGCGCGCGGCGCGTGCCCATGCTGCCTGGCGCGGTGCAACAGCCATTGGCGAAGAGGATATCGACGCGGTCGCCGAATTTGCCTTGCGCCATCGTCGTCGCGAGCACACGCCATCGGCACCACAATCCAACAATTCCCCATCCAGCCAACAGCCCAACCCGAGCGAAGGCCAGGGCCAATGGGGCGAGATGCCCGCTCAAGTGTTGCCGGTCGGCGCGCGGCGAGAGGTGCCGAGCTGGCCAAAAAAGCCCTAGGCATTCGCCCTCGATCGGACGTGGGGGCGAATGCCAGACCTCGTGCAGGACGCCTCGATCACGGTAAACAGGGTAAACGTCACGCGTCCCATGGCGGCTCGATCAATTGGCCAGGCACGTTACTCAACGGAAGGCCACGCCAGCGCCAGGATGTCTTGTTCCAGCAGCGCACGCGCGCGGCGCATGAGCTGTGGCTGGTGATTGTCGACGCGTCGGCTTCGACCCGCCGCCACCAGGCATTGAGTGATGCCAAGGGCCTGTTGGCGCAATTGTTCGACGATGCCTACCGCCAGCGCGCGCGCCTGGCATTACTGACGGCCAGCGGTGCAGCGCCGAAGTGGCAGGTGCAGGGACTGAAGGCATCCAGCGGTTTGCGCCATTGGCTCGACGGACTTGGTGCGGGCGGCGGTACGCCGTTGCTGGCGGCGCTGGGTGATGCGGCACTGTGGCTTGCCGCGCGGCAAAAGCGCTTGCCGGCCGAACAGCAGCGCTTGCTGGTGATAACCGATGGCCGTTTGAAAGAGTGGCCGTCGTTGCCCGCACTCGAGTGTCCGGGGCTGGTGATCGACATCGAACGCGGGCCGATTCGCCTTGGGCGCAGCAAGGTGTTGGCGGCGCAGTTGCAAACCGGATATCGGCATATCGACGAGCTTGTTCTGGGGTAGGTGCTGTGTCGCCCTTATGGGCCTCATCGCGGGCAAGCCCGCTCCCACAGGTGAAATCTGTGCCTCACCGGGATCATGTGGGAGCGAGCCTGCTCGCGAAGGCGGCTGTACATTCAAAGATGAAATCGCCAGGTACGCGTCATTCAAGCGCCAGGGCAGTGCGGGGCGCTGGAATCGGATTGCGCATCAGTGTCCCGACCACCAGTGCGCCCAGCAACCCCGCCAGGCCCGCGACCCAAAGCAACAAACTGAACCCACCCACGAACGCCTGTCGCGCCAGTGGCTCGACCAGCGGCCGCGCAACTTCCGGCAACAGACTCAGGGCCGCCGGCATGTCACCGGCCACCACCCGCGAGGCGACACCCTGGCTGTGTTCGAGCCATTGCCCGCCCTGTGCCGCCAGATGGTCGTGCAGCAGCCGTTCGCTGTGTCCCGACAGCAATGCGCCATACACACCGATCGCCAGCATCACCGCGCTGAAGCGCATGGTCGTACTCATGCCCGAGGCCATGCCGGTACGCTCCCGAGGCACACAGGCCATGATGTTTTTTTGCGTATCGCCGTTGAGCAGCCCGGCGCCGGCACCCGTGACTGCAATCGCCAGGGCGAAGGGCAGGTATCCGCCGCTGTTGACCGCCCAGGCGCTGAGCAAATTACCGCTGCCCACCAGGGTGAGTCCGATGGCCATCATGTTCGCCGGCGTCACGCGTCCCGCCAGGCGTGCACCGATGCGCGGGAAAATCAGCATGGTCACGGCAAACGGCAGCATGCCCAACCCTGCGCTGATGGCGGTAAAACCCAGGCCGTTCTGCAAGTAGAACGGCAGCATCGTCATCATCACCTGGGCGCACGCAGCATAGGAAAACATGCCGAGCAACGCGCCGATGAAACGCGGATGACGGAACAGTTGCAGGTCGATCATCGGCCGCTGTTGCACACGCTCGATCACCACGAACAAGCCGAGCAACAGGGCGCCACCCACCAGGCGGGCGTAAGTGACGGGGTTGTTCCAGCCGATGCGGTTGGCTTCGATCAGGCCCCAGATCAGGCACAGCAAACTGGCGCTGAAGGCCAGGCTGCCCCACGGATCGAGACGCGCGGCCTGGGCGTCGCGAGACTCCGGCACCGCGCGCCAGACCATGAGCATCAGGAACAGGCCGATCGGCAGGTTGAGGTAGAAAATCCAGCGCCAACCCACGTACTCGGTGATCAACCCGCCCAGGGTCGGCGCAGCCGTCATGGCCACGCCCATGCAACCGCCCCAGAACGCCCAGGCCTTGGCGCGTTCGGCTTCATCGTGGAAGGTATGGCCGATGGAAGCGAGTGCCGAGGTCAACAGCAGCGCCGCGCCGACGCCCTTGATCGCGCGCGCGATGTCGAGAAACAGCGCGTTCGGTGCGGCGCCGCAGCCGATCGAGGCCAGAATGAAGATGCCCAGCCCCCACATCAGGGTTTTTTGCCGGCCAAAACGGTCTGCCAAGCTGCCCGCGGGCAACAGCAACGCGGCGAAGGCCAGCATGTAGGCACTGACCACCCACTCAATGTCAGCGAAATTCGCCCCCAGATCCCGAGCGATGCTGGGCAAGGTAACGGCCACGATGTTGGTGTCCAGCACGATCAACGAGCACACTGCCGACGCGGTTAACAAGGTCAGGCGTGGGCTCACCTGGGGTTTGACGGACATGGCAGGGGTTCTCTACTGTGAAGTTCCGTGCAGCTTATCGCCGGCTGGCGACGCCTTTGTTAGGCGCGCAGCGTCACTTCATTACCTTTGAGCTAACGCACCGATGGATATTCGCCACTTTCGCTACTTCCTGGCTGTCGCCCGGCATCGCAACTTCACCCGCGCCGCCGAGCAGTTGGGCATCGCGCCGCCCACCTTGACCCGGCAAATCCAGGACATGGAAGCGGAGCTGGGCGCACGCCTGTTTCTGCGCCAGGTGCGGGACGTCAGCCTGACCGAGGCCGGGGCGGCGCTGGTGATCGAAGCTGAGGCCACAGTGCGCCAGTTCGAATCGGCGCAGCGCAACGCACAGCGTGCCGGGCGTGGTGATATCGGTCACATCGAACTGGGTTATGTCGCGTCGGCGGTGTATTCGGGGTTGCTGCAAAAGCAGGTGCAGGGTTTTGCAAGCCAGTACCCGGATGTCAGCCTCAATGTGCGGGAAAGTCCAATGGCGAGCCTGCCGAACATGATCCTTGAGGGACGGTTCGATCTGGGCTACATCCGTTGCCCGTTGACGTTGCCCGAGGGTGTCGAGAGTGTGCGCCTCAGTGATGAGGGCTTTGTTTTGGCACTGTCGGTGGACTCATGGCTGAATCGCTTGCCGGTCATCAACTCGGCGCATTTGCACAACGAAAACTTCATTCTTCCCGAGCAAGTCGTCGGTACGTTGCAAGTTGCCTCCCAGGGCGCGTTCGTGCCGAAACTGGGGGCGCAACCGGGTGGGTTGGTGGCAGTGATCGCCTTGGTTTCCCTGGGTCAGGGCGTGGCGGTGGTACCAGAGTCGGTGGTCGGCCATGTCAGTTTACCGAATGTGGTCTATAGCCAGATCAACGACTGCAACGCGTCGTCGTGGCTGGCGTTGATTCATCGCCGGTTCGAGAAATCCCCGGTGGTTGTGCGGTACATCGAACGTGTGAAGAACCGTTGAAAGCATCACGAGCAAGCGTGTTCCTGCAGTCAGCGGCGGCAATTCCCAGACCTGCTACAGATCTTGAAATGATTTCGGGCTGTAGGAATTGTCCATATCGACTGTACGATTCAAGTCCTTTTTCCTTTTCAGGACTTGCATGAACGCCCTTACGGAGCCCCCCAGTTATCCTTTCCCCTCGCGCCAACGCGCGGTCTTGCTGCACGCGAAACATCCGGTCTTCTGGCACCCCGATCTCCCTGTCATTGCATTTACCCGGCCTCTGCGCCGCGCCTTGCCGTGCCTGGCATTCTGAATTCACTGAATAGATCGAGACATTTACATGGAATGGTTAGCTGACCCCACCGCGTGGCTGGGCTTGTTGACGTTGATTGTGCTGGAGCTGGTACTGGGTATCGACAACCTGGTGTTCATTGCGATTTTGGCGGACAAATTGCCGCCGGAGCAGCGCGATCGCGCGCGTATCATCGGCCTGTCCCTGGCGTTGTTGATGCGCCTGGGCCTGCTGGCGAGTATTTCCTGGTTGGTGACCCTGACCCAGCCGCTGTTCGAGGTGTTCGACAAAAGCTTCTCGGGTCGAGACCTGATCATGCTGTTTGGTGGTGTGTTCCTGTTGTTCAAGGCGACCATGGAGCTGCACGAACGGCTCGAAGGCCATGTCGGCGAGCGCACTTCCAATACGGCTTACGCGTTGTTCTGGCCCATCGTGGCGCAGATCGTGGTGCTTGACGCGGTGTTCTCCCTTGACGCAGTGATTACCGCGGTGGGCATGGTCGATGAATTATCGGTGATGATGATCGCCGTGATCATTTCCATCGGCCTGATGATCGTCGCCAGCAAGCCGTTGACTCGCTTCGTCAACGCGCACCCTACGGTGATCATGCTGTGCCTGGGCTTTTTGATGATGATCGGTTTTGCCTTGACCGCCGAAGGCCTGGGCTTCCACATTCCCAAGGGCTATCTGTACGCGGCCATCGGCTTCTCGATCCTGATCGAGGTGTTCAACCAGATCGCCCGGTCGCGACGCAAACGCTCGATGCAGGGCCTGCGACCGATGCGTGAACGCACTGCGCACGCGGTAATGCGCATGCTCGGCGGGCGCAAATTGGCGGTGGAAGAAGTCGGTGAAGAAATCGCCGACATGCTCGACGACGGCGAAGGGCAGAGCGAAGAACTGTTCGACCGTCGTGAGCGGGTGATGATCAGCGGGGTATTGCAACTGGCCGAGCGGCCTATCCGCGGCTTGATGACCGTGCGTGCCGACGTCGATTACATCGACCTGTCCGACGACCCGCAGACCATTCGCACGCGTTTGATGCATTCGTCCTACTCGCGCCTGCCGCTGATTCGCGACGGCGCGGTGGATGAACCGCTGGGCTTCGTGCACAAGAAGGAACTGTTGAAGGATTTCCTGGCCGGCAACCAGCCTGATCTTGCCCACCTGGCGCGCCAGGCCGTCAACCTGCTGGACAGCTACTCGATCCTCAATGCCCTGGAGCAAATGCGCAAGGCCTCGACCCACATCGCGTTTGTGGTCAACGAATTCGGTGACTTCGTCGGCGTGCTGACCATGACCGACATCCTCGAGTCGATTGCCGGTGAGCTGCCCGACGCCAGCGAAATCGAAGGCCCGGACGTGATCGAGGAGAAGGACGGATTCGTGGTCAGTGGCGCGTTGAACCTGGCGCGTGTGCGTCAACGCACCGGATTCGCGGCACAACCGACCGAAGACTATCAAACCCTGGCCGGTCTGGTGGTGAGCCTGCTGGATCGACTGCCGATGATCGGTGACAGCCACGACTGGGACGGCTGGCGATTGACCGTCATGTCGGTAGAAGAGCGGCGGGTAACGCGGGTGTTCCTGGCGCGCACGTGTAATTGATTTTACCGCCAGCCTGAGGGCGCCTCGCGAGCAGGGAATCGCATCCCGACAGGGAGCGGACCTGCTCGCGAAGCGGCGTGCAGGGATTTTCTGATTTAGAACACTTTTCAATCTCCCCCTACTATTTCCTTCACGACCTGTGGCACACTTTCTGCCGCTTATTCCGCTATTGCAAACCGTATTCCGGTATAGCGGAATTAATTGGCCTTCGAGGTCTCGCAGAAGATCTCTGATCCTTCGGTTTTCAGTTCAGGAGAAACACCCATGAGCATTACTCGTTACGGCACCGGCAGCACCGCGGCGGGTGACCAGCCGCGTCCTTTTGCCCGCGCCGTTGAAGCCGATGGCTGGCTGCACGTCTCCGGGCAGGTGCCGGCGGTGGAGGGCGAGATCATTGTTGGCGGCATCGTCGAGCAGACGCACCAGACCATGAAGAACCTGGTCGCGATTCTCCAAGAGGCAGGTTATGGCCTGGAAGATGTGGTGCGTGTCGGCGTATGGCTGGAAGATCCGCGGGATTTCACCAGTTTCAACAAGGTCTTCTCCGAGTACTTCAAGCCTGAACACGCACCGGCCCGGGCCTGTGTGCAGGCGAACATGATGGTCGACTGCAAGGTCGAGATCGACTGCATCGCGTACAAGAAAAAGGCCTGAACTTGACACTGATCGTTCCCAGAGTGGGAACGATCAAAACCCCCCCGGCGAATTTGATTGGGAACCACTGACATGAGCGAAGACACCATCAAGCGCCGGGCACGCGGTCTGGACCGGGCGTTCGATATCCTCGATTTCCTCAAGGAGATCGGCCAGCCCCTGCGCCCGAACGACATCGCCAACGGCATCGGCAGTCCGAAATCCACGGTCTATGAGCTGGTGGCCTCGTTGCTGGAACGGCGCATCCTGGAACCGGTGGGCAAGGACGGTCACGTCTATCTCGGCCGCCAGCTGTACTTCCTTGGCCAAGCGCACCTGCGCCATTTTGACCTGACCCGCGAAGCCGATCGTGCCCTGCAGGACATCGTCAGCCAGACTCACGAAACGGCGCAGATGTGCTTGCTCAACGGGCGCAAATACACCGTGGCGTTGATGAAGGAGGGCCAGCGGCATTTTCGCATTTCCTCGGACATCGGCGAAAACGCGCCCATTCCCTGGACAGCGTCCGGACGCCTGTTGCTGGCGCACCTGAGTGACGAGGAAATCGTCGACCTGATCGACCACGACGACTTCATCCTGCCCAACGGCGAACGATTGCCGCTGGAACAGTTTCTCAAGGAAATCCGCCAAGCTGGCATCGACGGCTTTTTCTCCTTCGACAGCGTGGCCGACACCTTTACCCATTGCTTCGCCGCCCCGGTCAAAGGCCCTGATGGCGTGGCCATTGCCACCCTGTGCATCGTCGCTCCGCGGGCCGATGCCAAGACCCATTACAGCGATTACCGCCGGGTGCTGATCGATAGCGCCAACAACCTGGCTCGTCGCATCAACGATTAACAGCGGCTGCCCGCGGCCGCGACTGTGAGGAGTTCGACCATGTCTTCTGCCAAGAATATTGCCGCCGTTGAAAAGGGCTTTGCCCACACTGGCGCCCACCTGGTGCGTGACGTCAGCCTGCCCGCGCTGGTGCTGCATCGCGATGCGCTTGAACACAACATCCGTTGGATGCAGGCCTTTGTCAGCGACAGCGGCGCCGAGCTTGCGCCCCACGGCAAGACCAGCATGACCCCGGCGCTGTTCCGCCGGCAACTGGACGCCGGTGCCTGGGGCATTACCCTGGCGAGCGCCACGCAAACCCGCGCGGCCTATGCCCACGGCGTGCGCCGGGTGTTGATGGCCAACCAGTTGGTCGGCACCCCGAACATGGCGTTGATAGCCGATCTTCTGGCTGATCCGGGCTTCGACTTCTATTGCATGGTCGATCACCCGGACAACGTCGCCGACCTCGGCGCCTATTTCGCTTCACGGGGTGTGCGCCTGAACGTGATGATTGAGTACGGCGTGGTCGGCGGTCGTTGCGGTTGCCGCAGCGAACAGCAAGTGCTGGACCTGGCCAAGGCCATCGCCGCACAACCGGCCTTGGCGCTGACCGGGATCGAAGGGTACGAAGGGGTGATCCACGGCGATCACGCGGTGAGTGGCATCCGTGCATTCGCCGGCTCCCTGGTACGTCTGGCCGTGCAGTTGCAGGACAGCGGCGCCTTCGCGATTGCCAAGCCGATCATCACCGCTTCAGGTTCGGCCTGGTATGACTTGATCGCCGAAGAGTTCGAGGCGCAGAACGCTGGTGGGCGTTTCCTCAGCGTCTTGCGCCCCGGCAGCTATGTGGCGCACGACCATGGTATCTACAAGGAAGCGCAATGCTGCGTGCTCGACCGTCGCAGTGATCTGCATGAGGGCTTGCGTGCGGCGCTGGAGGTCTGGGCACATGTGCAGTCGTTGCCGGAGCCAGGCTTTGCAGTGATTGCCCTGGGCAAGCGTGACGTGGCTTATGACGCTGGCCTGCCGGTGCCGTTGCTGCGCTACCGGGCCGGTGTCATTCCGGCCAAGGGCGATGATGTGAGCGCTTGCAAGGTGACCGCCGTGATGGACCAGCACGCCTTCATGACCGTGCCGCCGGGGGTTGATTTGCGGGTGGGCGACATCATTTCGTTCGGCACTTCGCACCCGTGCCTGACGTTCGACAAGTGGCGCGTGGGTTGCCTGGTGGATGAGCAATTGAACGTTATCGAGACCATGGAAACCTGTTTCTAACCGGTTTGAGACCGCGGCGTGGCCTTCGCGAGCAGGCTCGCTCCCACAAGGGGAATGCATTCCAATGTGGGAGCGAGCCTGCTCGCGAAGGGGCCCTGACAGACAGCATCGCAATACCGGAGACCCCACACCCATGAACACCTTCAACACCCTGGGCCCCCACACCCCGCGCATCGCCCTGATCGGCGAATGCATGATCGAATTGCAACACCGCGCCGATGGCAGCCTGCAACAAAGCTTCGGCGGCGATACCTTGAACACGGCGGTCTACCTGTCCCGCGAACTGGGCACGGCGGGTTCGGTGGATTACGTCACGGCCCTGGGCGATGACAGTTTCAGCGATGCCATGTGCCAGAGCTGGGCTGCCGAAAACATTGGCCTGAGCAAGGTCCAGCGCTTGCCCGGTCGCTTACCGGGGCTGTATTGCATCCAGACTGACGCCGCCGGCGAGCGACGTTTTCTCTATTGGCGCAATGAAGCAGCGGTGCGCGATTGCTTCACCACCCCGGCCGCCGCGCCGATCCTGGCTGCGCTGCCGGATTACGACGTGTTGTACTTTAGCGGCATCACCCTCGCGGTATTGGGCGAGGGGCGGGAAAAATTGCTGGAAATCTTGATCGAGGCCCGCCAGCGCAATGCGCGGATCGTCTTCGACAACAACTACCGACCGCGTTTGTGGGCCTCGGTGGAGGAAGCGCGAGTGGCGTACCGCAAGGTGTTGCCCTATGTCGACCTGGCTCTGCTGACCGTCGATGACGAACAGGCGCTGTTCCATTTCGCCGATTGCCAGGCGGTGTTTGCAGCATACGAGCAGATCGGCACGCCTGAAGTGGTGCTCAAGCGCGGCGCCGAAGCCTGCCTGATTCGTTGTGGCGGCGAGTCATTCGAAGTGCCGGCGCAGAAAGTCGAGCGGGTGGTGGATACCACGGCGGCCGGGGATTCGTTCAGTGCGGCGTACCTGGCTGCGCGCCTCAAGGGCGCGAGCCCGGTCGAGGCGGCTGAGGCGGGGCATCGGTTGGCGGGTCGGGTGATTCAGGCGCCAGGGGCACTCATCCCCTTGGTTTGAACAAGAACTCTGTGTAGGAGCTGCCGCAGGCTGCGATCTTTTGATTTTGCTTTTAAAAACAAGATCAAAAGATCGCAGCCTGCGGCAGCTCCTACAGGTGGAGATCAATCCCGGTAAAACACCTGCACCAGGTGATACCCGAACTTGCTCTTGATCGGCCCATGCACCACCCGCAGCGGTTTCTTGAAGATCACCGCATCGATTGCACCGACCATCTGGCCCGGACGCACTTCACCCAGGTCGCCGCCGCGTTTGCCGGACGGGCAGGTGGAGTACTTCTTGGCCAGCACATCGAAGGCTTCGCCCTTGGCGATACGTTGCTTGAGTTGCTCGGCTTCTTCCGAGGTTTTCACCAGGATATGGCGGGCTTGAGCTTTCATGGGGCAGATACCTTGTTGCGGTCGTGACAGCCAGGGGGCGCGATTATGCCCCAACTCACTGCGGTTGACCGATCATCGTGCGAATCTTGTTGGCCAGCAGATCGATGGAAAACGGCTTGGCCACCATGTCCATGCCTTCTTCGAGAAAGCCCTGGCGTTCGGCGGCGTTTTGCGCGTAACCGGTCATGAACAGCACTTTCAGTTGCGGGCGATGCTGGCGCGCGATTTCCGCCAGTTGTCGCCCATTCATCCCGGGCAGCCCGACGTCGGTGACCAGCAGGTCGACGCGCAAGTCGGATTCGAGCAAGGGCAGGGCGGTCTTCGCGTCTTCGGCTTCATAGGCGTGATAACCCAACTCCTTGAGCAGATCGGTCACCAGCATGCGCACCGCCGGATCGTCTTCCACCAGCACCACCGTTTCGCCGGCAATCGCCGACGGTGCTTCGCTGATCACGGGCGACAGCACATCCTGTGGCTCGTTGCCTCGTAGTCGCGGCAAGTACAGGCGCACGCTGGTGCCCTGGCCCGGCAGGCTGGACAGGGTCACATGGCCGCCGGACTGCTGGGCGAAGCCGTAGATCATCGACAACCCCAGCCCGGTGCCCTGGCCGATGGGCTTGGTAGTGAAGAACGGGTCGAAGGCCTTGGCCAATACCTTGGGGGTCATGCCGGTGCCGTTGTCAGTGACGGCGATCATCAGGTAATCCCCGGCCTTGACCGGTTCCAGCGTGGTGATATCGCTGCCGTCGAGATAGACGTTGGCGGTTTCGATGCACAACTGGCCACCCTCGGGCATGGCGTCGCGGGCGTTGATCACCAGGTTGAGCAGGGCGTTTTCCAGTTGACTGACGTCGGTGCTGACCGGCCAGGCACCTTCGGTCAGCAGCAGCTTGAGTTCGATGTGGTCGCCTTTGGTGCGGCTGAGCAAGTCTTCCAGGGAGTGGATCAGGTCGTTGGCGTTCAGCGTCTTGCGATCCAGCGACTGACGCCTGGAGAACGCCAGCAGTCGATGGGTGAGGGCGGCGGCGCGGTTGGCCGAGGAAACCGCGGCCTCGGAGAAACGGTTGATTTCGGCGGCGCGGCCGTCGGCAATGTAGCGCTGCATCAAGTCCAGGCTGCCGATGATGCCAGTGAGCATGTTGTTGAAGTCATGGGCAATGCCGCCGGTGAGCTGGCCGAGCGCTTCCATCTTCTGCGCATGCCGCAGGGCTTCTTCGGCGCGCTCGCGTTCGAACATCTCGCTGAGCAGTTTTTCATTGGCCTCGGCCAATTGCCGGGTGCGCGCGCTCACCCGTTCCTCGAGGGTTTCGTTGAGGTTGCGCAGGGCTTCTTCGGTCTGTTTACGCTCGGTTTCGTCGATGACGAAGATATAGAAACCATTCACCGCGCCATCCGGGCCGTGACGCGGCAGGTAATTCATGAGTGCCTGGCGGATGCTACCGTCGCGGTGCGCCGTGCCGATGCTGAAGCAACACGCCTTGCCGCTCAGGGCCTGGGCAATGTGCTCGGCGCGCAACGCGTAGGCCTCATCGCCCAGCACTTCGCGAATGGTTCGGCCATAGAGTTCCTGGGGCGTCAAGCCATACCAGTCCAGGTAGGCGGCGTTGTTCAGGCGAAAGCGTTCCTCGCGGTCGACGTAGCTGATCAGGATCGGCATGGCATTGATGATCAACTGCAGCTCGGTCTGACTCTGGCGCAAGGCGTGCTCGGTGTTTTTGCGATCGGTCAGGTCAAGGGCGGCGCCGAGGAAACGGATCGGCCGTCCATGGTGATCCTTGTAGCAGCGTCCGCGGGCAAACACCCAGCGCAACTGGCCATCGGGTTGCAGCAGGCGGTACTCCTCGGCGTACTCGGTGCCGTGAGTGATGCAGTGCTTGATGCTGCGGGCGATCAGGGTGCGGTCTTCGGGGTGGACGCCATGCAGGTATTCGCTGATCGGCAACTGGCCAGACAGGGCCGGTTCGACGCCGTGCAATTGGGCGAAGTGGGCGTCGGCGATGAAGCGGTCCTCACTGATGTCCCAGTCCCAAGTGCCAACCGCGTCGGTGGCGGCGAGGGCCAGTTGCAGGCGTTCTTCGGTGTCTTGCTGGGCCTTGAGGCTCGCGGCGGAGCGTTGCTCCAGTTCGATGGCGATGCGCCGGCGCTCGTTGGTTTCGATGGCGGTGACCAGGATTCCGGCAACCTGGGCATTTTCGTCGCGGATGGGGCTGTAGGTCAGGTCAAGCCAGAAGTCGGAATCTGTACCGTCGCGCTGCAGGGTGAAGCGCTGTTCGCTGTAGGTTCGCACCTGGCCTTGTAGGACCGCGCTGTAAATTGGGTCAGTAAAGTCCTTTAATTCGGGCCAGATCAGGTGGGTTGGCTGTCCGAAAGCGTGCGGATGCTTGCTGCCGGCCAGCAGCGCGAAGCCGTCGTTGTAGATCTGCGTCAGTTGCGGCCCCCAGAGCAACAGCATCGGCATTGGCGAATGAATCACGATGTCCACGGCGGTTCGCAGGCTCTGTGGCCAGGTGCCAGCAGCGCCCAGGGGGCTGTTCGCCCAGTCGAGTCTGGCAATCAAGGCTTGGGCATCGCTGCCGGTGGGTGATGCGTTCATCAAGATGTCCTGCACAAAAGTCGGTGTGGCGGCGTCAACTATCCTTGCAGGGCAGTAGACGCTGGATGACCTGCTTCAGGTCATTTTTTAACATTGAATGCTTCGTAGGTGCTTTTTGCCATGGAAATCGACGCGTTGTTAAGACGCTTGGCCAGCCAGGATGGCTCCGATCTTTACCTGTCCACGGGGGCGCCTGCGAGTGCGCGGTTCAACGGTGTGCTCACCGCCCTGGCCCACCAACCGATCAAGCCGGGAGCAATCGCGACGATTGCGGCGTCCATCATGGACGCCGAACAGCGCCTTGAGTTCGATCGGGAACTGGAAATGAACCTGGCGATCTCCCTGGCGGGGATTGGACGCTTTCGAGTGAACATTTTCAAACAGCGTAACGATGTGTCAATGGTCGTGCGCAACGTCAAGCTCGACATTCCACGCTTTGAAGACCTCAAGCTGCCGCAGGTGTTGCTTGAAACGGTGATGCTCAAACAAGGGCTGATGCTATTCGTCGGCGCCACTGACTCGGGCAAGTCTACGTCGCTGGCAGCGTTGATCGACTACCGCAATCGCCACGCCAGCGGTCACATCGTCAGCATCGAAGACCCGATCGAGTACATCCACCGGCACCAGCGATCGATCATCAGCCAGCGCGAGGTCGGTGTCGACACCCGCAGTTTTCATGCCGCGTTGAAAAACACCCTGCGCCAGGCGCCGGACGTGGTGCTGATCGGCGAGATCCGTGACCGCGAAACCATGGAGCATGCCCTGGCGTTTGCCGATTCCGGGCATCTGGTGATCTCCACGTTGCATGCCCATAACGCCAGTCAGGCGCTTGACCGCATTATCAATTTTTTTCCCGAAGAGCGTCGGGGGCAACTGCTCAACGACCTGGGTAACAACCTCAAGGCGTTTGTGTCGCAGCGCCTGGTACATAGCGTTGATGGCCAGCGGCGTGCTGCGGTAGAGGTGATGCTGGGCACGCCAACCATTGGCGACCTGATCCGGCGTAACCAGTTTTCCGAGCTGAAAGGGGTGATGGAGAAGTCGGCGGAGATGGGGATGCAGACGTTTGACGGGGCGTTGTTCGAGTTGGTCGCAGCAGGTGTGGTCGACGAGGATGAAGCGTTGAAGCATGCAGATTCGGCGAACAATTTACGCTTGCGACTGAAGTTGCATGCCACCACAGCGCCAGGTTCTGCGCCATCGTCAGGCGACTGGGACTTGATGGATTGACCCATACCCCTGTAGGAGCGAGCATGCTCGCGATGGTCGTTAACGATAACGCTGGAAGCCTGATACCCCGCGGCGCTCTCAGGTTCATCGCGAGCATGCTCGCTCCTACAGGGGGCGGTGCTCAGTCCTGGAGTTCGGGGCGATCGCGGAATTGCTCGAGCGCCTCGGGATTGGCCAGCGCATCGGTGTTTTTCACCTTCTGCCCATGCACCACATTACGCACCGCCAATTCGACGATTTTGCCGCTGATGGTGCGGGGAATGTCGGTCACCGCGACAATCTTCGCCGGCACATGACGTGGCGTGGTGTTGGCGCGAATGACCTGGCGGATCTGCTGCTGCAGCGCGTCATCCAGTTCCACGCCCTCGCGCAAGCGCACGAACAGCACCACCCGCACGTCGTCCTGCCATTGCTGACCGATGGCGACGCTGTCGAGCACCTGCGGGACTTTCTCCACTTGCCGATAGATTTCCGCCGTGCCGATGCGCACGCCACCGGGATTGAGCACCGCGTCGGAGCGCCCATGGATCATCATCGCGCCGTGGGGCAGTTGTTCGGCGTAGTCGCCCTGGGCCCAGACACCGGGAAATTGACTGAAGTAGGAGGCCTTGAGCTTTTCGCCATTTGGGTCGTTCCACAGGCCGATCGGCATCGCCGGGAAGTGCCGCGTACACACCAGTTCGCCCTTTTCGCCGATGACCGCCCGGCCCTCGTCGTTCCACACTTCCACGGCCATGCCCAGGCTCTTGCCCTGTATTTCGCCACGGCGCACCGGCTGCCAGGGGTTGCCGTTGACAAAACACGAGACGATGTCGGTGCCACCCGACATCGAGGCCAGGCACAGGTCGGCCTTGAAATCGCGATAGACATAGTCGTAGCTCTGCGGCGACAGCGCAGAGCCGGTGCAGAGCAAGGTCTTGAGGCTGCCCAGGTCATGGCTTTGCCCAGGCTTCACGCCGCTGCTTTGCAGAGTGGCGAGGTACTTGGGGCTGGTGCCGAATACGGTGATGCGCTCGTCGTCGATCAGGTCGATCAAGCGTTCGGCATTCGGATGGAATGGCGACCCATCGTACAGCACCACGGCACTGCCTACCGCAAGGGCCGAGACCAGCCAGTTCCACATCATCCAGCCGCAGGTGGTGTAGTAGAACAAGCGATCGCCCGGGCCGAGGTCGCAGTGCAGGCCGTGTTCCTTGACGTGTTGCAGCAGTACGCCGCCGGTGCTGTGGATGATGCACTTGGGCACGCCGGTGGTGCCGCTGGAGTAGAGGATGTACAGCGGATGGTCGAAGGGCACGGCGACGAAATCAGGATTGCCACCCGGGTCATAGAAATCATCCCAGAGCGTCACATTGGCCTGGGTACGGAAATCTTCGATGCGTGTTCCGGGGAGTGCGTAAGGCACGATCACCAGTTGCTGCAATGACGGCAGGCGTTCGAGGATTTCGTTGACCTTGGCGCGCTGGTCGATCTCCTTGCCGGCATAACGATAGCCAGCGCAGGTGACCAGCACTTTCGGTTCGATCTGGCCGAAGCGGTCGATCACCCCTTGGGTGCCGAAGTCGGGCGACGAACAGGACCAGATTGCCCCCAGGCTGGTGGTGGCGAGCATGGCCACCAGGGTTTGCCAGGTGTTGGGCATGCAGGCCGCCACCCGGTCGCCAAGGCCGACACCGGCCGCAATCAAGCCCTTCTGAAAGCCTGCGACATGCTCCGCCAATTCGGCCCAGGTCAAGTGTTCGCGCTGGCCGTTTTCAGCCACGGCCACGACGGCTACGGCATCGTCGCGTCGACTGAGCAGGTGTTCAGCGAAATTCAGGGTGGCGCCGGGGAACCACTGGGCGCTGGGCATTTGTCGGCCTTCCAGTAGCACCGCGTCGGGTTGCTCATGGAAGCGGATGTCGAAGAAGTCGACGATGGCCTGCCAGAAATCCGGGCGCTGGTCGATCGACCATTGATGCAGGGCGGGGTAGTCGTCGATGTGCAGGTGGTGCCGTTGATTGACGAAGCGCCGAAAGGCCTCCATGCGAGTCTTGCCGATGCGTTCGGCGGTGGGTTGCCATAGTACTTCGGACATGATTTGCCTCTTATTGTCGTCAGATCGTTCCCACGCGCCGCGAAGGGGTGCCTCAGCGGACGCTCCGCGTTCGGCTCTTGGGACGCAGAGCGTCCCGGGCTGCATTCCCACGCAGAGCGTGGGAGCGATCAATCTGTGGTTACTGCGCCAACCACCCACCATCGATATTCCACGCCGCGCCACGTACCTGGGTGCCAGCCTCGCTGCACAGGAACAGCACCAGTTCACCCAGTTGCGGCGGTGTTACGAACTCCAGCGACGGCTGTTTCTCGGCCAGCAGGTCATGCTGCGCCTGCTGTGGGTCGATGCCCTTGGCGGCGCGATCGTCTATCTGCTTTTGCACCAGTGGTGTCAGCACCCAGCCCGGGCAAATCGCGTTGCAGGTGATGTTGCTGGTGGCCGTTTCCAGGGCGACCACTTTGGTCAGGCCGATCACGCCATGCTTGGCGGCGACATAAGCGGCTTTGCCCGTCGAACCCACCAGGCCATGCACCGAGGCGATGTTGATCACTCGGCCCCAGCCCTTGGCGCGCATGCCCGGCAGGCTCAGGCGGGTGCTGTGAAACACCGATGACAGGTTGATGGCGATGATCGAGTCCCAGCGTTCCACCGGAAACTCGTCTACCGGCGCCACATGCTGGATGCCGGCGTTGTTGACCAGAATATCGACGCCGCCGAATTCGCGCTCGGCGTAGGCGATCATGTCGGCGATCTGCGCCGGGTCGCTGACGTCGGCGGGATGATGGCCAACCTTGCCGCCGAACTGTTCAACCTCGGCAATCACTTTGGATGCATCGCCAAATCCGTTGAGGATCAGATTGGCGCCAGCCTTGGCCAGGCTCAGGGCAATGCCCAGGCCAATGCCGCTGGTGGAACCGGTAACCAGTGCGGTCTTGCCTGAAAGAGTCGTCATCAATGCCTCACACAATGCCAGTGGCGTAGAAAGTGCCGATCACTACGAAAACCGCCAGGGTCTTGATCAGCGTAATACAGAAAATGTCTTTGTAGGCTTCGCGGTGGGTCAGGCCAGTCACCGCCAGCAAGGTAATCACCGCGCCGTTGTGTGGCAGCGTGTCCATGCCGCCGCTGGCCATCGCCGCCACCCGGTGCAGGACTTCCAGCGGGATGTTGGCGGCATGGGCCGCTGCGATGAAGTCATTGGCCATGGCCGCCAGCGCAATGCTCATGCCGCCGGACGCCGAGCCCGTGATGCCCGCCAGCAGGGTCACGGTGATCGCTTCGTTGACCAGCGGGTCAGGGATGCTTTTGAGCCAGTCGGCCAGGACCAGAAAGCCTGGCAGCGATGCTATTACCGCACCAAAACCGTATTCAGACGCTGTGTTCATTGCTGCCAGTAATGAACCGCTGACTGCACTTCTGCTGCCTTCGGCCAACTTGCCGCGAATCGCCTGGAAGCCGAACACCAGCACCACGATGATGCCGACCAGCAGTGCAGCCTGAACGGCCCAGATCGCCGTTAGCTTGGCGATTTCGGTGGTCACCGGCGCAGCCATGCCCGGCAGCGCGAGACTGTGGGTCTTGCCGTACCACTGTGGAATCCACTGGGTAAACAGCAGGTTCATGATGCCCACGGCCAGCAGCGGCGACAGGGCGATCCACGGATTGGGGAGTTTGATGTCGGCAGCGGTTTCCGGCTCATTGCGCAGGTCGGTGCCGTAGCCTTCGCCGCTAAGCTGAGCCTTGTTACGCTGGCGCTGCAGAAACAGCATGCCGGCGCAGACCACGAAGATCGACCCGATCAAACCCAGCCATGGCGCGGCCCAGGCGGTGGTGTTGAAGAAGGTGCTGGGGATAATGTTCTGGATTTGCGGGGTGCCGGGCAGGGCGTCCATGGTGAATGAAAAGGCGCCGAGGGCGATGGTCGCCGGGATCAGGCGTTTGGGAATGTTGCTCTGGCGGAACATTTCCGCGGCAAACGGATAGACCGCGAACACCACCACGAACAGCGAGACGCCGCCGTACGTCAGCAGGGCGCAGACCAGCACGATCACGAGCATCGCCTGGCGGGTGCCGAGCAAGCGAATCGCCGCCGCGACGATCGAGCGCGAGAAGCCGGACAACTCGATGAGTTTGCCGAACACCGCGCCGAGCAGGAATACCGGGAAATACAGTTTGATGAAACCGACCATTTTTTCCATGAACACCCCGGTGAAGGCGGGGGCGACGGCGGAAGGATCGGTGAGCAGGACGGCGCCGAGGGCGGCAATCGGGGCAAATAGGATAACGCTGTAGCCACGGTAAGCAGCCAGCATCAGCAGCGTGAGGGCTGCCAAGGCAATGATCACACTCATGGTGTGTCTCCTGGATTGTTATTTTTGTATGGGTGAAACGTTGTAGGAGACGGCTTTAGCGAGTTTCGTGCCATGTGGGTAAGTTGTTGAAATATAAGGATATAATTTTGTGCGAAGTGGCGATTAAGTGCTTGCTGTCTCTATTTGGAGACTTTTTGTGCCTGAAAAGATCGCAGCCTGCGGCAGCTCCTACAGGGAAACGCTGGAAACCCATGTAGGAGCTGCCGCAGGCTGCGATCTTTTGATCTGAAAATTACATCTACAAATAGAGATTTATGTCTCTCTATTGAGACTCCGCAATCCCCAACGCCACCATCTTCTTGTACAAGGTCGACCTTCCCAGCCCTAACCGCGCCGCCGCCTCGATCACCTTGCCCCCGCATTGCGCCAGGGCCGCTTCAATCAATTGCCGGTCAAAGCGCTCGCGCGCCGCACTGAACGTCTCATGCTCCTGCGGTTCGATGGCCAACGGCGCCACGCGCTGAACTGGCGTAAAAGTCCCGATCGCCGCGCGGATATCCGCCTCCGTCAGGCGCAGGTCGTCGCTGAGCAATGCCGCCCGCTCCAGCACGTTGCGCAGTTCGCGAATGTTGCCCGGCCAGGCGTGTTGGCCCAGGAGCGCCAGCGCATCGCTGTTCAGTTCGTGCTGGCTGCGCAGTTCTTCAAGGATCGCTTCGCTCAGGGCAGGCAGGTCGTCGAGCCGCTCGCGTAGCGGTGGCACCTGGATCGGCAGGACGTTGAGGCGGTAGTAGAGGTCGGCGCGAAACTCGCCACGCTTGATCGCCGCTTCCAGGTCGGTCGAAGTCGCGGCGATCACTCGCACATCGCTCTGGATCACCTCGTTGGAACCGACCGGTTCGAATTCCTTTTCCTGCAACACCCGCAGCAGTTTGCTTTGCAGCGGCAACGGCATGTCGCCGATTTCATCGAGAAACAGCGTGCCGCCCTGGGCGATCTGCAGTTTGCCGGCGCGGCCTTTGCGGTCGGCGCCGGTATAGGCGCCAGGCGCAGTGCCGAAGAATTCGGCTTCGAGCAGTGCTTCGGGGATCGCCGCACTGTTGATGCTGACGAACGCCTTGTGGGCTCGCGGCGATGCATTATGGATCGCCTGTGCCAGCAATTCCTTGCCGGTGCCGGTCTCGCCGAGCAGCAACACCGGCGAGTCGGTGCTGGCGCTGCGCCGGGCGCGGCGCTTGACTTCCAGGCTGGCGGCGCTGGTGCCGATGAAGTGGGCGAAGTTGTAGCGGGTCTGTCGCGCCCGCAGCAGCGAACGCGTGGAAGCAAGCTCTTGCTGCATGCTCATGTAGCGCTTGAGCATCGGCGACAGGCTGCGCAATTCGTCGAACAAGGCGAAGCCGATGGCACCGATCACCTCGCCGGCATCGTCATGAATCGGCAGGCGCATGACCACCAGCGGTTCCTTGGGGGTGTCCTGCATGTCGAGCAGAATCGGTCGACCGGTGCGCACCACCTCGCGCAACAGGCTGCCGGGGATGACGCTTTCGCAGGCCTTGCCAATGGCGTCTTCAGCCGATGGCAGGCCGAAACGCTTGGCATAGCGTTCGTTCATCCAGACGATGTTGGCGTCGCTGTCGACGATCACCGTGCCTTCACTTGACTGCTCGATGATCTCGAACAGCGAGCGAATCGCCAGCAGGCGCACGCGCTGGTAGTCCTTGAGGCTTTCGGTGGTGTTCATGAGGGCTGATCCTGATTGTGTGTTGCCTGTGTCGGCCCCTTCGCGAGCAGGCTCGCTCCCACACTTGGTCTGTGTGTTTCACAAATACCCTGTGGGAGCGAGCCTGCTCGCGAAGGCCGCGACGCGGTCTGGCCGGATTATGCCTGCCCCACATGCGCCGCCGCCAACAGCTCTTTGGTGTAGGGGTGCTGCGGTGAATCGAACACGTCGTGGCTGGCGCCGCGTTCGACCACCTTGCCGTCCTTGATCACGATCATGTCGTGGGCCAGGGCGCGCACCACCGCCAGGTCATGGCTGATGAATAGGTAGGTCAGCCCGTGCTTTTCCTGAAGTTGACGCAGCAGGGCGACCACCTGCTTTTGCACGGTGCGATCCAGCGCCGAGGTGGGCTCGTCCAACAGGATCAGCGCGGGTTTGAGCACCAGCGCCCGGGCGATGGCGATGCGCTGGCGCTGACCGCCGGAGAACTCGTGGGGGTAGCGATGCCGGCTTTGTGGGTCCAGCCCGACTTCCTGCAGCGCCCGGATCACCTCGGCGTTGCATTGTTCGGTGCTCAACTGGCTATGCACTTCCAGGCCTTCGCTGATGATCTGTGCCACGGACATGCGCGGGCTGAGACTGCCAAACGGATCCTGGAATACCACCTGCATTTCCTTGCGCCATGGCCGCAACTGCTTCTGCGTCAGGCCATCGAGCGCCTGGCCCTGGAAGTGAATAGCGCCTTCGGAGTCCAGCAGGCGCAGGATCGCCTGGCCGAGGGTGGACTTGCCGGAGCCCGACTCGCCGACGATGCCCAGGGTCTTGCCGCGCTGGATGCTCAGGCTGATGCCGTCCACGGCCTTGAGGTAAGTCTTGCGTTGGAACAGTCCGCCACCAACGGCAAATTGCACCCGCAGGTCGTGCACTTCCAGGACTTTTTCGCGTTCGTCCCGGGGCAGGGCTTCGCCTTCGGGCTCGGCGTTGAGCAACAGGCAGCTGTAAGGGTGTTTCGGTGCGGTGAACATCGTCTCGCAGTTGGCTTGCTCGACAATTTCCCCGGCTTTCATCACGCAGACGCGCTGGGCAATGCTGCGCACCAGATTGAGATCGTGGCTGATCAGCAACAGCGACATGCCCAGTCGCTGTTGCAGCGACTTGAGTAGCAACAGGATCTTGCGCTGCACTGTCACGTCCAGCGCCGTGGTCGGCTCATCGGCGATCAGCAATTCCGGTTCGCAGGCCAGGGCCATGGCAATCATCACCCGCTGGCGCTGGCCACCGGATAGCTGATGGGGGTAAGACTTGAGCCGCTCCTGGGGTTTCTGGATGCCCACCAGGTGCAACAACTCGAGGATCCGTGCTTGCGCCGCCTTGCCGGCCAGGCCCTTGTGCACCAGCAAGGTTTCGCCGATCTGCTTCTCGATGCTGTGCAACGGGTTCAGGGAGGTCATCGGCTCCTGGAAGATCATCGCGATGCGATTGCCCCGCAGTTCGCGCAATTTGCGCGTATCGGCGCCCACCAGTTCCTGGCCACGATAGCGGATGCTGCCGGTGGTCTCGGTGCCGCATTCGGGCAGCAACTGCAGGATCGAGTGCGCCGTCACCGACTTGCCCGAACCCGACTCTCCCACCAGTGCCAGGCATTCGCCGGGGCGGATGTCCAGGCACAGGTCGCGCACCACCGTCTGGCCGTTGAAGGCGACGCTGAGGTCACGGATTTCGATCAGGTTGGTCATGTCAACAGTCCGCTTCACGAACGAGGGTCAAAGGCGTCGCGCAAGGCTTCGCCGATGAACACCAGTAGAGAAAGAATCAACGCCAGGGTGAAAAACGCCGTCAGCCCCAGCCACGGTGCCTGCAGGTTCTGTTTGCCCTGACCGATGAGCTCGCCCAGGGAGGCGCTGCCGGCCGGCATGCCGAAACCGAGGAAATCCAGCGCGGTGAGGGTCGAGATGGCCCCGGTCAGGATGAACGGCAGGTAGCTCAAGGTCGCGTTCATGGCGTTGGGCAAAATGTGTCGCACGATCACCTTGCGGTCACTCAAGCCCAGGGCTCGGGCGGCCTTGACGTATTCCAGGTTGCGCCCGCGCAGGAATTCGGCACGCACCACGTCCACCAGGGCCAGCCAGGAAAACAGCGCCATGATTCCCAGCAACCACCAGAAATTTGGCTCGACGAACCCCGAGAGGATGATCAGCAGGTACAGCACCGGCAGCCCTGACCAGACCTCCAGCAGCCGCTGGCCGAGCAAGTCGACCCAGCCACCGTAATAGCCTTGCAGGGCACCTGCGGCAATGCCGATCAGCGCGCTGACGAAGGTCAGCATCAAGGCGAACAGGATCGATACCCGCGCGCCGAAAATCACCCGCGCCAACACGTCCCGCGCCTGATCGTCAGTGCCCAGCCAATTGACCCCTGAAGGCGGGCTCGGGGCCGGTTTGTTCAGGTCGTAGTTGGGCGTGTCGTCGCTGAAGGGGATCGGCGGAAACAGCAACCAGCCACCGTCCTTCTTGATCAGGTCCTGAACATATTCGCTGCGGTAATCGGCCTGGAACGGCAGTTGTCCGCCGAATTGCTGCTCGGTATAGCGCTTGAACACCGGGAAATACAACGAACCCTGGTAGCTGACGACCAGCGGTTTGTCATTGGCGATCAGCTCGCCACCCAGGGTCAGCAGGAACAGCCCGACGAACAACCACAGCGACCACCAGCCGCGGCGGTTTTTCTTGAAACGCTCGAAGCGGCGTCGGCCTAATGGCGAAAGCTGCAGCATCAGGCGTTCCTCGCAGCGAAGTCGATCCGTGGATCGACCAGGGTGTAGCACAGGTCACCGACGAGTTTTATCAGCAGGCCGAACAGCGTGAAGATGAACAGTGAACCGAACACTACCGGGTAGTCCCGTGACACGGCCGCCTCGTAGCTCATGCGCCCCAGGCCGTCGAGGGAGAAGATCACTTCGATCAACAGGGAGCCGGCAAAAAACACGCTGATGAAGGCCTGGGGAATTCCCGATACCACCAGCAGCATGGCGTTGCGGAACACGTGACCGTACAGCACTCGGCGTTCGCTCAAACCTTTGGCGCGGGCGGTGACCACGTACTGGCGGGTGATTTCGTTGAGGAACGAGTTCTTCGTCAGGATGGTGAGGGTCGCGAAACCGCCGATCACCAATGCGGTCACCGGCAGTACCAGGTGCCAGAAGTAATCGACGACCTTGCCCAGGGTCGACAGCGATTCGAAATTGTCCGAGACCAACCCGCGTACCGGGAACCAGTTCAACGAGGTGCCACCGGCGAACACCACGATCAGGAACATGGCGAACAGGAAGGCCGGCATGGCATAGCCGATGATGATCGCGGTACTGCTCCAGACATCGAAATGACTGCCGTGGTGCACGGCCTTGCGAATCCCCAGGGGAATCGACACCAGGTAGGTGATCAACGTCGCCCAGAGCCCGAGGGAGATGGTGACCGGCATTTTTTCCAGGATCAGGTCAGTGACGGTGGCACCGCGAAAGAAGCTCTTGCCGAAATCCAGGCGCGCGTAACTGGTGAGCATCAGCCACAGGCGTTGCGGTGCCGGTTTGTCGAAACCGTATTGTTTTTCGATGTCCTTGATCAGCTGCGGGTCGAGACCGCGGCTGGCCCGGGAATGGCCCATGGTTTCGCTCGAACCACCACCGACACTGGCTCCGCCGATGCCCTGCAAATGCGCAATGGCCTGTTCCACAGGGCCACCTGGCGCGGCCTGGACGATGACGAAGTTGACCAGGAGAATGATCACCAGTGTCGGGATGATCAGCAGCAGGCGTCGCACGATATAAGCCCACATCAATGCGGTCCTCCGGGTCTGCCACGACGGATGCGCTCGGCGGTCATCTGCTGGTTGGTCAGCGGTGTGGTGCTCATTTCCCACCAGCTCTCGATGGCTTCGTCATTGCTCGCCTGCACGTTCGGTATACCGAAGCGATTCCACCACACGGTGGAGCTGCCCGGCGGGTAATAATTGGGAATCCAGTAATAGTTCCATTGCAGCACCCGGTCGAGCGCATGGGCATAGTGCAACATGTCGGCCTTGGTGCTGGCGCGTAGCAGGCCGTTGATCAGCGTATCCACCGCCGGGTTCTGCAAGGCCATGTAGTTGTTGGCGCCGGGATCAAGGGCCGACGCCGAGCCGAAGTAGTTGAGCAGTTCGCCGCCGGGAGAGGTGGTGACCGGATAGCCGGTGACAATCATGTCGTAGTCACGGCTCATCAGGCGGTTGACGTACTGGGACGAATCGATGCGGCGGATGTTCATGTCGATGCCGATCTGTTTCAGGGTGCGCTTGTAGGGCAGGAGCAAACGGTCCATGCCGTTCTGGCTGACCAGGAAGGTGAAACTCAGTGGCTCGCCGTCGGCGTTCACCAGTTGATCACCCTGGGGTTTCCACCCGGCCTGTTCGAGCAGGCCCAGGGCTTGCAATTGCTTGTCGCGAATCACGCCGCTGCCATCGGTTTTCGGTGGTTCGAACACTTGGCTGAAGACTTCATCGGGGATCTGTCCGCGCAAGGGTTCCAGAATCGCCAGCTCACCGGCATCAGGCAGCTGCCGGGCCGCCAGTTCGGTATTGGAAAAGTAGCTCTTCTGGCGGATGTACAGGTTGCGCATCATCTGCCGGTTGCTCCATTCGAAGTCCCAGAGCATCGCCAGTGCCTGGCGCACCCGGCGGTCCTGGAACATCGGCTTTTGCAGATTGAACACGAAACCCTGGGCCGATTGCGGCGCTTCGGTGGCCAGGTGGGCCTTTTGCAGGCGACCGTCGCTCAGGGCCGGGCTGTCGTAGCCGATGGAGTAGCCGGTGGCGGAAAACTCGCGGTTGTAGTCGTAGGCGCCGCCGCGCAATACCTGGCGCGCGACATCGGTATCGCCGAAGTACTCGATGCTGAAGCGATCGAAATTGTACAGCCCACGGCTGACCGGCAAATCCTTGCCCCACCAGTCGGGGTTGCGCTCGAAGGTGATGCTGCGCCCCGAATCGACCTTGCCGACCTTGTACGGTCCGCTGCCCAATGGCGGCTCGTAACCGCCGCCATTGGCAAAGTCACGGTTCTTCCACCAGTGCTCGGGAAACACCGGCAAGGTGGCGATGTCCAGCGGCAGGGTGCGGTTTTCGTTGTTCTTGAAATCGAAGCGCACGGTCAATGGCGACTCGACTTCCACGCCCTTGACGTCGGCGAACTGCGTGCGATAGCGCAGGCTGCCCTGGGTCATCAGCAGATCGAAGGTGTAGCGCACGTCCTGGGCGGTGATTGGCGTGCCATCGGCAAACTGCGCCTTGGGGTTGAGGTAGAAGCGCAGGGACAGGCCATCGTCGGAGCGCTCCATCTGCTGCGCCACCAGACCGTACACCGTGTAAGGCTCATCCAGCGAGCGCTGCGCCAGGGGAGAGTAGAGCAGGCCATCGATCTGCGTCACGCCGATGCCCTTGTCTATATAAGGCAGGACGTGATCGAAATGCCCGATCTCGATCGCGGAACGGCGCATCGTCCCGCCCTTGGGGGCTTGCGGGTTGGTGTAGGCAAAATGACTGAAGCCGGCAGGGTACTTGGCGGGTTCGCCATATACGGTCAACGCATGTTGAGGTGCGGCATTCACACCGGCGGCGCCCAAGAGCAGGGCCACGGCAGTGAACAATAAAGTCGGGAAAGCCAGTCGCATTGTCAGCCTTAGAGCCGGGTGGTCGTTAACCACAATTTGTACGCTAGCGGCGCGTCCCTCGCCAGCCGAATTACGTATCTGAAACACGACGGCCCACCAGAAGGCGGGCCGTTGCACAGCCAATCCAGGGTGTTATCAGTCCTGGCGGCTGGTCACTTCCAGCAGGTGATAGCCGAACTGGGTCTTGACCGGGCCTTGCACCACGTTGATCGGTGCGCTGAAGACCACGGTGTCGAATTCCTTGACCATCTGGCCTGGACCGAACGAGCCCAGGTCGCCGCCCTGGCGGCTGGAAGGGCACGTGGAATTGGCTTTGGCGACTTCAGCGAAGTCTGCGCCCGCCTCGATTTGGGCCTTCAGTTCGTTGCACTTGGCTTCGCTGGCAACAAGGATGTGACGGGCAGTGGCTTTGGCCATGGGAAAACTCTCCATTCAATGTACGGTAAAATGCTGAGCCTACCGGATTCAGTGGGGTATTTCTCCTCAAAGTTCCGTTGCCAGCGCTCTGGATGGCAGGTTTGGTTTAAAGTCCGGCTTTTTCCAGGCGCTCGGCGTGCTGTACGTAAAGATCGATCGGGTCGATGCGCCTTTCATTATGACCACCGGCCTGGTGAAGGGTGCCCAGATGGTCCAGCGGATAGTCGGAGCGGATGATGGTGCCCAGGTGCGAGCTGTAGCGCCCGACCATGCCATCGTTCTGCAAGGGCTCGGTGGTGAAATAACGTGACAGCGCCCGCAGCAGGCCGTGGGACGGGTCCAGTGTTTCCAGTTCGGCATCCCGCCGCTTTCCCTGCACGACGCCACTCCAGGAATAGTAGCGGACACCATTGACCTGTTCGCGGCCCTTGCCGCCCCAAGACGGCGGCAAGCCTTGCGGGTACTTCCGGTTGAATGCGCCCACGCCCTGCGTGGTCAAGGCATCCAGCGCGGCGATGGCATTTTGCGGCAGCCGGCGCTTGCCGCTGAGCAACGACATGAGGTCGGCGAACAAGGTGACAACGATTTCGGCTACCGTTTCCGGCAAGTGGCCTGGCGTCAATGCCTTGCGCAGCAAATCGGCCAGTTCGGACCCATGGTTCGGTCCACTGACGGACGTTACCGAGGCCACCTGGCCTGGCGCTGTCGCGGCGGCATAGCGGGCGGCCAACGCGCCTTGGCTGTGACCGATCAGATTGACCTTGTGGGCGCCGGTGCCCTCCAGTACCCGATGGATCTGCGCCAGAAGCTGTTCGCCGCGAACTTCGTTGCTGTGGGTGGCGGACACAAACGGGACGAACACACTTGCCCCGGCGTTCCGCAGGGCCTGCTTGACATCGTGGAAGAGGTCCACGCTGGCAATTCGCTCAAAGCCGAAAAGCCCGTGCACCAACAGGATTGGATAATGAGTCTTTGCATTCCGTTGCATGTTCATTCCTTTTTCCAGGGTTCGAGAAAGTGATTTCCGACCTCACTTTAAAGACTCCAATGCCGGCGCGATGCATGAAATAGCCGCGGTGGCCTGGGGAAAACGGCATAGGCACGGTACGAATGCGCGGAGGTGGAGGTGGCTTCCTGGACTGCCCTGTGGCGCATTGATACCTCGACTGTAGGAGCGAGCATGCTCGCGAAAAACCCGAGAGCACCGCGGGGTGTCAGGCTCCCCGCGTCATCGTTGACCTCCATCGTCGGAACGCCGCCCGGAGCGTGCTCGCTCCTAAAGGAGTTAACGGGGTGCCTGCGAGCAACAGCAAAGCGAGGCGGCCTTAAAGCCGACCTGATTTTTACGGGTGTACCTGGATCCCCTGCTCGCGAAGGCGGCAGCACATTGATCGTTTGATCGTTCCCACGCTCTGCGTGGGAATGCCGCCAGGGACGCTCTGCGTTCCACCGACGACGCGTTAATTGAGCCGTGCGCAACGATGATGCGCGGCGTCTCTCCGGCATGGCCATCGTGGTTAATGGGGCGCTCGCGATCAACAGCAAAGCGAGGCGGCCTTAAAGCCGACCCGACTGTTACGGGTGAACCTGAATCCCCTGTCGCTGATCGTTCCCTCGCTCTGCGTGGGAATGCCGCCAGGGACGCTCCGCGTTCCGCTGACAACGCGTTAATTGAGCCGTGCGCGACGGTGATGCGGGGCGTCACAAGACGCCCTGTGTGAAATTGGTTGTCGGGGTACATATCCATTGCTGCGGTTACGGCCACTTATGGTTTCGCTTTTACAGCGACTCCCTTTTTCAAACGCCAAAAAGGAAGCAAAAGGCTTTGCCCCACCACTCGGTGCCTCGCTAAGGCTCGGCATGCCCTCTCTCCGGCATTGCTCCGTGGGTCGCCGCGATGGGCCGTCCCTGGCCCAGCGCGGCTAAACCGGCGTCCTGCCGGTTTCCCCACTGCGCAATGCCTGCGTTCGGCCATCGTGGTTAATGGGGCGCCCGCGATCAAAAGCAAAGCGAGGCGGCCTTATAGCCGACCTGACTTTTTCGGGCGCACCTGGATCCCCTGTAGGAGCCAGCCTGCTGGCGATGGACGTCAACGATAACGCGCACTGTCTGGATGAGCGCGTCGCCCGGAAGTCCATCGCGAGCATGCTCGCTCCTACAGGCGTTATCCCTGTGCCCGCAGCCGCTGCGCCGCCTGGCGCAACAGCTGTTCTGTCGCGCTCCAGCCCAGGCAGCCGTCGGTGACCGAAACACCGTACTTCAGCGACGGCCCCAGCGGTTGGCAGCCCTCGAACAAATGACTTTCGATCATCATGCCGATCAGCGAGCGATCACCCTGCAGGCGTTGTTCCAGTACATCGTTGAACACGGCAGGTTGGCGCAGTGGGTCTTTACTGCTGTTGGCGTGGCTGCAGTCGACCATGACCCGGGCCGGGATCTTCAGGCGGGTCAAGTCGGCGTGCACGCGGGCGATGCTGGCGCGATCGTAGTTCGGGCCGTGATGACCGCCGCGCAGCACCAGGTGGGTGTCTGCATTGCCCGGAGTCTGGATGATCGCGGGATGACCCTGGCTGTCGACACCGAAATGGCGATGTGGATGGGCGGCCGAGCGCATGGCGTCACAGGCCACGCCGACACCGCCGTCGGTGCCGTTCTTGAAGCCTACCGGCATGCCCAGGCCGCTGGCCATCTCCCGATGGATCTGCGATTCGGTGGTGCGAGCGCCAATGGCCACCCAGCTCAGCAGGTCATCGAAGTAGCCGGCGGCCATCGGTTGCAACAGTTCAGTGGCCACCGGCAAGCCGAGCATGAGCATTTCACGCATCAGTTCGCGGGACAGGGTCAGACCGCCGGCCATGTCATCGCTGCCATCGAGGTGCGGGTCGTAGGCCAGGCCTTTCCAGCCGACCGTGGTGCGAGGTTTTTCGACGTAGGCGCGCATCACCAGGAGCATTTGGTCGCTGACGTCGGCGGCCAGGCGGGCCAGGTTCTCGGCATATTCGAGCGCTGATTTCGGGTCGTGGATCGAGCAGGGGCCCACGATGACCAACAGGCGCGAGTCTTTCCCGTCGAGGATCGCGCGAACCGCCTGGCGGTGAGCGGCGACTTGGAGGGCGAGGGTGTTGCTCAGTGGCAATTGCTGTTTGAGTTGCAACGAGCTTGGCAGGCGCAGGGTCAGCGCTTCGTTGGCAGGGTTGAGGGTCGACAGTGGCAGAGCAGAGACGGACGAGTTCATGTTCAGGCTTCCTGGGCGGCGGCGGGTTGTTCCCGCGCGCTCGGCCCTACTGGGGTGTTCGACAATTGGCCGGATTGGCTGCGTGTGTGTGCTTGCCACCTGTGGGTGACCGATCGGAGGCGGCAGGCTGTCCCGAGCGGAGGGTGGTAAATCGCCAGGCGCTAAAACTGTCGTGACGGTAATAAGTGGCGTAGTTCATTTCGTGAATCCTCTTGATGGCGGTGTGTCGCTAAATAAGTGGCGGGCCCAAAAAACAAAACCCCCGGTCGGGAGGCCGACCGGGGGTTGAAAATTCTCTGGTGGCGACCCGTTTGAAGTGGGCGCCGTGTGGGTATCAGGCGCGCCAGTGGCTAAACCAATACCCAAAATAAAAGCTTGCCGGAGCGCACGCGTCGTTCACCCGGGCAGACGCAACCGAGCGCGGGGCGCTGGCGGTACGAAGCGGTGGGTGGGCATTGAACATGGTCGATCTCCGATGAGTGCACCGAGCTTACTAGAGGCCGGTGCGAGGTTTCAATCAGAAAATGCTATCGATCATCAAAGGCGATTTCTATCGCTTGAGTGCCCGTGCGCTTGTGGCACACACTCCCTGTTTTTGAAAACAACCCACCCTCCCAGGATCGAGCATGACGCCATTACCTGATGTTCGCCGCGGCTTGCCGGATCTCGACTGGCGCCGGGCAATGGACTGCGACCTCGATTTCGCCCGGGACCTGACGTGCGTCAACATGCTGCGCTATTACATCCAGCACGATCTGGTGTGGCTGGACGAAGCGTTCGATGTCGCCTGGGCCGGGCGTGACAATCGGGTAATGGTGCACGGCGAACGTCAATTGGGGTTCGTCAGTCTCAGTCGGGATGCCAGGGCGCTTTACATCCGCGAACTGCATGTTGGCCAGGCGTTTCGAGGGCAGGGGGTCGGTTCCTGGGTAATCGATCAAGTAGTGGCACTGGCGTGCCGGGAGGGGCGCCAGTGCTTGCGCCTGACCGTTTTTGAAAATAATCCGGCGCGGGCCTTATACGAACGCAAGGGCTTTAAGGTGGTGGGCAAAGACGAGTGTTTCCTGCGCATGGAGCGTGAAGTCTGCTTTGCGACATGCTGAAACACGCTGCCGACAAGCCCTGCAAGACGAATGGAAACTTTTTATATAGCGCTTGGCGCTAGGTCTGCCAGTTGCTTTTTGCTAAGGTGGCGGGCATTCCAAATAAGATCATATCGCGAGGTGTCTGCTTGATTAGGGTGCTAGTAGTCGATGACCATGATCTCGTTCGCACAGGCATTACGCGAATGCTGGCTGACATCGATGGCCTGCAAGTAGTCGGCCAGGCAGAGTCCGGGGAAGAGTCCCTGCTCAAGGCGCGTGAGTTGAAACCCGATGTGGTCTTGATGGACGTCAAGATGCCGGGCATCGGCGGTCTTGAAGCCACTCGCAAATTGTTGCGCAGCCATCCCGACATCAAGGTCGTTGCGGTGACCGTGTGCGAGGAAGACCCGTTTCCCACGCGGCTGTTGCAAGCCGGGGCGGCGGGCTACCTGACCAAGGGCGCCGGGCTGCCGGAAATGGTCCAGGCCATCCGCCTGGTGTTTGCCGGGCAGCGCTACATCAGCCCGCAAATTGCCCAGCAACTGGCGATCAAGTCTTTCCAGCCGACCAACGACTCGCCCTTTGATGCCCTGTCGGAGCGGGAAATCCAGATCGCCTTGATGATCGTCGGCTGCCAGAAAGTCCAGATCATTTCCGACAAGTTGTGCCTGTCCCCGAAAACCGTGAACACCTACCGATACCGCATTTTCGAAAAGCTTTCGATCAGCAGCGATGTCGAGTTGACGCTGTTGGCGGTGCGACACGGCATGGTTGATGCCAGCCTCTGAAAATGACTGAAACCTTCGATCCAAGCGCGTTCCTGTCAACGGTCAGCGGGCGCCCCGGTGTCTATCGCATGTTCGACAGCGATGCGCGCCTGCTCTATGTCGGCAAGGCCAAGAACCTCAAGAATCGCTTGTCGAGCTACTTTCGCAAAACCGGCCTGGCGCCCAAGACCGCTGCGCTGGTTGCGCGTATCGCCCAGGTCGAAACGACTATCACGGCCAATGAAACCGAGGCCTTGCTGCTCGAGCAGACGCTGATCAAGGAGTGGCGTCCGCCGTACAACATCCTGCTGCGCGACGACAAATCCTACCCTTATGTCTTTCTCTCCGATGGCCAGTTTCCGCGCTTGAGCATCCACCGCGGGGCGAAGAAGGCCAAGGGCAAATATTTTGGCCCCTATCCGAGCGCCGGTGCGATTCGCGAAAGCCTGAGCCTGTTGCAAAAGACCTTTTTCGTTCGCCAGTGCGAAGACAGCTATTACAAGAACCGCACGCGGCCTTGTCTGCAATACCAGATCAAGCGCTGCAAGGCGCCTTGTGTCGGCCTGGTCGACCCACAGGTATATGCCGAAGACGTGCGACATTCGGTGATGTTCCTCGAAGGTCGCAGCAATGCGTTGAGCGACGAGTTGTCCGCGGCCATGGAAGAGGCGGCGATCAACCTCGAGTTCGAACGTGCCGCCGAACTGCGCGACCAGATTTCGCTGCTGCGCCGGGTCCAGGATCAACAAAGCATGGAAGGCGGTACGGGCGACGTCGATGTCATCGCCGCGTTCGTCAACCCGGGCGGCGCCTGTGTTCACCTGATCAGCGTGCGCGGCGGGCGAGTACTGGGCAGCAAGAACTTCTTCCCGCAGGTGGGCATTGAAGAAGACGTGTCTGAAGTCATGGCGGCGTTTCTTGGCCAGTACTACGTCAGCAGTCCTGAACGCGACTTGCCGAGCGAGCTGATCGTCAATGTGGTCCACGAAGATTTTCCGACACTGATTGCAGCCATTGACGAGCTGCGCGGTCGCGAACTGACCATCAGCCACCGAGTGCGCGGTACGCGTGCGCGCTGGCAGCAATTGGCGGTGACCAATGCCGAGCAGGCCCTGGGCGCGCGCCTGGCCAACCGACAACACGTTGCCGCGCGGTTCGAGGCCCTGGCCGAAGTGCTCAAGCTGGACGAGCCACCCCAGCGCCTCGAGTGCTATGACATCAGTCACTCCAGCGGGGAGGCGACCGTGGCCTCGTGCGTGGTGTTCGGCCCCGAAGGCCCGATCAAGTCCGATTACCGGCGCTACAACATCGAAGGTGTCACGGCGGGCGATGACTATGCCGCCATGCACCAGGCGCTGACCCGGCGCTTCAGCAAGCTCAAGGACGGGGAGGGCAAGTTGCCGGACATCCTGCTGGTCGATGGCGGCAAGGGCCAGCTATCGATGGCCCGTGACGTGCTCGACGAGCTGGCGGTCCCCGACCTGATCCTGCTCGGCGTCGCCAAGGGTGCGACGCGCAAGGCCGGTTTCGAAACCCTGTACCTCAACGACGCCGCCCACGAATTCACCTTGCGCGGTGATTCCCCCGCGCTGCACCTGATCCAGCAGATTCGCGACGAAGCCCACCGTTTTGCGATTACCGGGCACCGTGCGCGACGCGGCAAAACCCGGCGCACCTCGACGCTTGAAGGCGTTGCAGGGGTCGGGCCGACACGCCGGCGCGATTTGCTCAAACATTTTGGTGGATTGCAGGAGCTGTCTCGTGCCAGCATCGAAGAAATCGCCAAAGCCCCCGGGATCAGTAAAAAGCTCGCAGAGTTGATTTATGCAAATCTGCACAGCGAGTAGAATGCCCCCTCACCTCGTAGCCAGTTGTGCCGATGAATATCCCTAATCTGATTACCGTTCTACGCGTCCTGCTCATACCGATCTTCATTTTACTGTTCTACCTGCCTTACCAATGGAGTTACCTGGCGTCAGCCTCGGTCTTCGCCTTCGCCGCCGCCACTGACTGGCTGGACGGATACCTGGCCCGGCGCCTGGAACAAAGCACGCCGTTCGGGGCTTTCCTCGACCCGGTGGCCGACAAGCTCATGGTCGCCGTCGCCCTGGTGTTGCTGGTCCAGGAACACGGCAACCTGTGGCTCACGCTTCCGGCCGCTGTGATCATCGGTCGCGAGATCGTGGTCTCGGCCTTGCGCGAATGGATGGCCGAGCTCGGCGCCCGTGCGCACGTGGCCGTATCGAACCTGGGCAAATGGAAAACCGCCGCGCAAATGCTGGCGCTGGTAATCCTGCTGGGCAATCCGTCGGATTTCAGCTTCTGGGTCTTGATGGGTTACGCCTTGCTGATGGTCTCCGCCGGCCTGACATTGTGGTCCATGGTTCAGTACTTGCGGGCTGCCTGGCCGCATCTGAAGACTGACGTGGAAAAGAAATAAAACTTTTTTGAATCAAGGGGTTGACGGGGCTTCTGGATTCTATAGAATGCGCCACACCAAGACGCGGGAATAGCTCAGTTGGTAGAGCACGACCTTGCCAAGGTCGGGGTCGCGAGTTCGAGTCTCGTTTCCCGCTCCAAGTTTTACGCATTTGATGTCGCGCTACTGACAGCAGATGTTTTGAGGCCGAGTAGCAAAATGGTTATGCAGCGGATTGCAAATCCGCCTACGCCGGTTCGATTCCGACCTCGGCCTCCACTATAAATAGCCCCGTAGATCAATGATCTACGGGGTTTTTTATTGCCCTCGGGAAAGTGAAAGTTTCCGCAATTTTTGGCATGTGTTCCGCAACCCATCAAAGCGGCCACAAATGAGTGTCCCAAAAGGTGCGCTCATCAGCAAAGCGCCGACAGGGTTGTCGGCGCTTTGAAGACCAAGCCTATTACGCGCTACGCTTGGACGACCGGGATATGACTGTTCACTGCCGCTTCACGGTACTCGGCGATTTGATCGAAGCTGAGGTAGCGGTAAACGTCGGCCGCCATGCTGTCGATGTTGTTCGCGTACTCCATGTACTCTTCGAAGGTTGGCAGCCTGCCCAGGATCGAGGCCACGGCGGCCAGCTCGGCCGAGGCCAGGTAGACGTTCGTGGCGTCGCCCAGTCGGTTCGGAAAGTTGCGGGTCGACGTCGAGACCACGGTCGAGCCGGTCTGCACTCGCGCCTGGTTGCCCATGCACAGCGAGCAGCCTGGCATTTCCATGCGCGCACCGGCCTTGTCGTAAATGCCGTAGTAGCCTTCCTCGGTCAGTTGGTGAGCGTCCATCTTGGTTGGCGGGGCCAGCCATAGTCGGGTAGGGAGGCTGCCCTTGACCTTTTCCAGCAGCTTGCCGGCAGCGCGGAAGTGACCGATGTTGGTCATGCAGGAGCCGATGAACACTTCGTCAATGACCTGGCCCTGAACGGTCGACAGCAGGCGAGCGTCGTCCGGGTCGTTCGGTGCGCAGAGTACCGGCTCCTTGATGTCGGCCAGGTCGATCTCGATGATCTCGGCGTATTCGGCGTCCTCGTCCGCTTCCAGCAGCTCAGGGTTGGCCAGCCAGGCTTCCATTGCTTGTGCACGACGCTCCAGGGTGCGTGCATCGCCGTAGCCTGTGCTGACCATCCAGCGCAGCAAGGTGATGTTCGAGCGCAGGTACTCGGCAATGGCCTTTTCAGGCAGCTTGATGGTGCAGCCTGCGGCGGAGCGTTCAGCCGAGGCATCGGACAGTTCGAAGGCTTGTTCGACGGTCAGTTCGTCCAGGCCTTCGATTTCCAGGATGCGTCCGGAGAAGGCGTTGATCTTGCCTTTCTTCTCGACAGTCAGCAGACCTTGCTGGATGGCGTAATAGGGGATGGCATGCACCAGGTCACGCAGGGTGATACCTGGTTGCAGCTTACCCTTGAAGCGCACCAGCACCGACTCCGGCATGTCCAGCGGCATGACGCCGGTGGCGGCGGCGAAGGCGACCAGCCCGGAACCGGCCGGGAACGAGATGCCGATCGGAAAACGGGTGTGGGAGTCGCCACCGGTGCCGACGGTATCCGGTAGCAGCATGCGGTTGAGCCAGCTGTGGATGATGCCGTCGCCAACTTTCAACGAAACGCCGCCGCGGGTGCGCATGAAGTCCGGCAGGGTGTGATGGGTTTTCACATCCACAGGCTTGGGGTACGCCGCGGTGTGGCAGAACGACTGCATCACCAGCTCAGCCGAGAAGCCCAGGCACGCCAGGTCTTTGAGCTCGTCACGGGTCATGGGGCCTGTGGTGTCCTGGGAGCCGACGGTGGTCATTTTCGGTTCGCAGTAGGTGCCCGGGCGGATGCCGGTCACGCCACACGCCTTGCCGACCATTTTCTGCGCCAAGGTGAAACCCTTGGTGCTTTGAACCGGTGCTTCAGGCGTTTTAAACAGGTCCGAAGGAGGCAGGCCCAGCTCGGCGCGGGCTTTCTCGGTCAGGCCACGTCCGATGATCAGAGGGATACGGCCGCCAGCGCGTACTTCGTCCAACAGCACCGGGGTCTTCAATTCGAAGGTGGTGATAACGTCTTGGGTGCCGTGCTTGCAGACTTTGCCGGCGTGCGGGTAGACGTCGATCACGTCGCCCATGTGCAGTTTCGAAACATCGAACTCGATCGGCAGTGCGCCGGCGTCTTCCATGGTGTTGTAGAAGATCGGGGCAATCTTGTTACCGAAGCAGAAACCACCGGCGCGTTTGTTCGGTACGTACGGGATGTCGTCGCCGAAGAACCACAGCACGGAGTTGGTCGCCGATTTTCGCGAGGAGCCGGTACCCACCACGTCACCGACGTAGGCCACCGGGAAACCCTGGGCCTTGACGGCGTCGATCTGCTTGAGCGGGCCAATGGCGCCAGGCTCTTGCGGCACGATGCCGTCACGGGCCATTTTCAGCATGGCCCGGGCGTGCAACGGGATGTCCGGGCGCGACCAGGCGTCCGGGGCAGGGGACAGGTCGTCGGTGTTGGTTTCGCCTGGCACCTTGAACACACTCAAGCTGTACTTTTCTTCGATGGCCGGGCGGGCGGTGAACCACTCGCCGTCAGCCCAGGATTGCACTACGGCTTGGGCATGCGGGTTGCCAGCCTTGGCTTTTGCAGCGACGTCATGGAAGGCGTCGAACATCAGCAGGGTGTGCTTCAGTTGTCCGGCGGCAACGGCGGCCAATTCTGCATCGTCCAGCAGTTCGACCAAGGTGGCGATGTTGTAGCCACCTTGCATGGTGCCCAGCAGTTCTACAGCGCGCTGCTTGTCGATCAGGGGGGATCTGGCTTCGGCCTTGGCGATGGCGGACAGGAAGCCTGCCTTGACATAGGCCGCTTCATCCACGCCTGGCGGCACGCGATGGGTGATCAGGTCGACGAGGACTGCCTCTTTACCCACCGGGGGATTTTTCAGCAGCTCGACCAGGCCTGCGGTTTGTTCGGCGTTCAGCGCGAGGGGCGGCAAGCCTTCCTCGGCGCGCTCTTGTACGTGACGGTCATAGGCTTGGAGCACGGCAATCTCCTGCGGGGGTAATGGCACGCGAGGTGGGGTAGTGGGACAGTCCATTCCCGGGAAAAAAGCAAAAGCAGGGATTCGGTTTTCACCGAGGGTGACCACCCGTGGCTGCACCGAAAAGAACCTGCTCCTGCAAAACTATAAAATCGTTGATTGTCGACACATTGCTATTTAGATGCGAAATCTAAAAGGATAATTCGCTTAATGCAACTATATTGTCGACACATGGTTGATTTTTGTTCGTCAGAAGACCGCGGAGCGCCTGACGGGCTCCGCTCGAGAAGGTATTGAGGATTGCGAGGCCGCTTGATAGCCGGCCTTGTAGGCGCGAAGCTTGCGCGCGATGGTCGTCAACGATGACGCTGGGCACCGGATACCTTCGGTGCTCTCAGGTTCATCGCCTTAGCCCGGGTGCCTTTGACGTACCGGGCCGATTGCTTTTTTGGGCGTTTCAAAAGCGCCGTGAATGACAGGCCTCGCCAATGATGTCGAGGAAGTCATCGTGGGACACTGGCTTGCTCACGTGGTAATTGAAACCCGATTGCCTGGCTTTTTTCTCGTCGCTGCTGGTGGCATAGCCCGTCAAGGCAATGGCCGGTGTGTGTTTCAGGTGGGAAATCTGACGGATGGCCCGGATGAACTGATGGCCATTCATGAGCGGCATGCCGATGTCCGAGATGATCACGTCGTAGCTGCTGTCCCTGGCCGCTTTCAGGGCCTTGTGCGGATCGCTGAAGGCATCGACGTGAGCATCCTCCATTTCCAGCAACGTCTGCAGGACTTCCATGACGTCCTTGGAGTCTTCCACCAGCAGCACTTTCTGGCCGATCAGTCGCCCCGACTCACCCGGCCCATGCGGTTGCTCGTTGGCGTGCTGTGGCGCCTGGCACAGTGGCAACAGGACGGTAAACCTGCATCCCCGTCCCAGGCCTGCGGAATGTACATTCACCGAACCGCCGTGGGCTTCCACCAGTTGCCGCACCAAAGACAGGCCAATGCCCAGGCCTTCGCGCTGATGGCTGGCATGCTGGTTGTCCGCCTGGCTGAAGAGATCGAACACCTTGTGCAGATTGTCCTGCTCGAGCCCCACGCCGCTGTCGATGACGTCCAGTTGCGCCATGTTCTCGACACGATGGGCGATCAGCTCGATGCGGCCATCCCTGGGCGTGAACTTCAGTGCATTGTTGAGCAGGTTCCAGATGATCTGCTCCAGGCGTGTGCTGTCGGCATCGACCACCAGGGGCGGCTCGGGAGGCTGGGGCAGCTGCAGCGTGACCTCGCACGGATGCTGGTCATTGATCACCACGGTGTAGATATCCTGGAGAATTCGTCCCAGGTCCACTGCCTGTTTTTTCAGCTTGAGCTTGCCGGTGCGTACCCGGGCGACGTCCAGCAGGTCGTCGATGATCCGCGCCTGGCTGGCGACCGCATCGCAGATGGTGTTCACGGCTTTCATCGCCGGCCCGGCGGATTTGGTCATCGGCAGGCGCCGCAGCAGTTCGGCATTGAGCTGGATGAGATTGAGCGGGTGCTTGAGTTCGTGGGACATCACCGCAAAGAACTCGTCCTTGAGGTGACTGCTGGTCTGGGTGTCGGCCAGTTGCTGGCTTTGTTGGTCGTGCATGCGCTTGTGACCGGTGAGGTCGCGGGCAATCTTCACGTAGCCCTGCAGGCTTTCCCCCTTGAGCAAGGCGACTTCGCCACTGCAATAGAAGCGGCTGCCGTCCTTGCGCAAGTGCCAGCGCTCGTCTTCGCCGCGCCCATGTTTGCGTGCCGCCGCAAGTTCGGCTTCAGGCACGCCCTCGGCGCGGTCCTCGGGAGTGAAGATCAGGTCATAGCAGGCGCCGAGCACTTCGTCCTTGGCGTAACCGAAAATCAGCTGCGCGCCGGTGTTCCAGTCGGTAATCACACCATGCTCGTCGAGAATGATGATCGCGAAGTCGTGGGTGCTTTGCGCCACCAGACGCATGCGTTCCTCACCCAGGCGCAGCTCGTCTTCGGCGGCGCGCCGCTTGCTGATGTCGATGAAGGTCAGCACCGTGCCGTCGATATGATCCTCGCTGGAACGATAGGGCAGCAATCGGGCGATGTACCAGCGTTGGTCGTTGCTGCTGACCTCGCGCTCGATCATGTTCAGCGATTCGAAGACGGTCGCCGCGTCCTCGGCCATCTGCGGGTAATCGAGGCGGTGGGTGATGTCCATCAACGAGCGCCCGGTGTCGACCGGCAGCATGCTGAAGATGTCCGTGGCCCTGGGGGTGAACCAGCGGATGCGCATGTTGCGATCGACGAACACCGTGGCGATGTCGGTGGAGGTAATCAGGTTGGAAAGGTAGTCGTTGATCTTGTCGGTTTCTTCAACCTTGGTTTTGAGCTCGTAGTTGACCGTCAGCAGTTCCTCGTTGATCGACTGCAGCTCTTCCTTGCTGGTCTCCAGCTCTTCGGTAGCTGAACGCAACTCCTCGTTGATGGCCTGCATTTCTTCGTTGGACGCCTTGAGCTCTTCGCTGGAGACCTCCGATTGCTCGATGGTCTCCTGCAAATGCAGCTTGGTACGTTGCAGCTCTTGTTCGAGATTGCTCAACATCCGGTTTTCGGTCTGGCCAGAGACGCTGGCGAGCGAGTCCTGAGGCTCGACTTCGCGCTCCTCAAAGATCACCAGGACGTATTCGTTTTCGGTCTCGTCGTCCTTGTAGGGGTGAGCGGTCAGGTCGACCAGATAGCTGCGCCGCTCACGCTCGATTCGCACTTTGCGCGAGGTCGCTGGCGTGCCGGCCTGCTGCACCTGAAACAGCGTGGTGCGGATCTCCAGTCGCAGGTCCGGATGGGCCAGCGTCAGCAAGTTGCGCGACAACTCGCCCGCCACATAACGCAGGAAGCGCCCAGCACCTTCGGTGATGTGCAGGATATTGGCATTGGCATCGACGATGATGCTCGGCGGCGCGGCCTTTTCCAGGGCGCGCAAATGGATATCGGCATAGGACGTCTTGCGTGCGGATTGAGCGACGACGGGGCTGCTGGCGATGGTCGTGCGCACGTAGCCACCGCGAGGCATGGCCGGTGCCCGTCGGGTATGGGTCAGGCCACTCTTGGCGCGGAAGATGCGGTTGCGTTTGTCCACGGGGGTGAACAGGTCCAGGCAAGCGTCAGCGGACTCGGAGGTCCCCAGGAACAGGTAGCCGCCCGGGCGCAAGGCGAAATGGAACATTTGCATGATGTCGCGTTGTACGTCGCGGTCGAGGTAAATCAGCAGGTTCCTGCAGACGATCAGGTCGATTTGCGAAAACGGCGGGTCCAGCAACAGGCTGTGCTTGGCGAACAGCACTTTCTCGCGGACTTCCTTGCGCACGCGAAAGTGCTGTTGTTCGCGGCTGAAGTACTGGCGCATGTATGACGGCGGGACGTCGGTTGCGATCGCTTCGGGATAGACGCCGTTGCGACCGAAGGCGATGGCCCGGTCATCGATATCCGTGGCGAAGACTTGCAGCTTGGCGGGGCTGTCATGCTGCGCCAGCTGTTCGGTCAACATCATCGCCAGGCTGTAGGCTTCTTCGCCCGTCGAGCAGCCTGCCGACCAGACGCGTATCTCGTCACGCTGTGGCCCCAACGATTTGAGCAGGCTCGGTACGACATCGCGCTCCAGCGCCTGGAAGGCTTCGCGGTCGCGAAAGAAATTGGTCACGCCGATCAGCATGTCGCACAGCAGTTCCCTGGTTTCTTGCGGATGAGCCTGCAGGTACTGGTAATAGGCGGCCAGATCCGGTTGCGCGGTCACTTGCAGGCGCCGCTCGATGCGGCGCAACACCGTCGCGCGCTTGTAGTGCTTGAAGTCATGGCCAGTGCCTGCCCGCAGTTGTAGCAGTATGTCCTGCAGCCGTTGTTCCGCGACGGCGGCGTCGCGCTCGCCGGGAGCCGGGCCGATACTGGCGTCAGGATCGTTGGCGTTCGGCAGGCGAATGGCTTGCGAGTTGCGCCACAACTCCAGCAGCTTTTCCGGCATTTGCACCACCGGCAGCACCAGGTCGACCATCCGGGTGTCGATGGCCGCGCGCGGCATGCCGTCGAACTCGGCATCTTCGGGTGCCTGCACCAACGTGACGCCGCCTTGCTCCTTGATTCGCGACAACCCCACCGCGCCATCAGAACCAGTGCCCGAAAGCACCAGGCAAAAGGCGCGTTCCTTGTGCACATCCGCCAGGTCCCTGAAGAACAGGTCGATGGCGATGCTCAAGCCAGGGTGCCGATCGGTCGAAGTCACCGACAGGTGTCCATCGCTCATTGCCAGGTGGTGCGCAGGCGGGATGACGTAGACGGTGTTCTTCTTGATATCAGTCGTTTCGGTCACCTGCAGCACCGGCATCGCAGTGACATCCTGAATGATCCGGTCGACGATGCTGTGGTGATCCGGTGACAAATGAAGAATCACCACGAAGGCCATGCCGCTGTCATCGGGCATGTGTTGAAAAAATGACTTCACGGCCTGAAGCCCGCCGGCGGAAGCGCCGATGCCTACCACAGGAAAGTCCAGGGTACTGGGGGTCAACTCTCTGCGCTGGGGGGCATCGGGTGCGTGCTTCGTGGAAGACGTCATACATTAAGGCCTTAAATGGCGACCGCAGCAGCCTGCCCACGCCAATTCAAACGGGTTCATGAAAGGGGTAAGGATAATGTGGGTAGCGCCGCATTGCTAAGCCAAACAGCGGCGCTGCTGGCACCAGCATAGATCAGGTTTCGGGGTTGTCTGGCATGGCAGCGAGCGGGCGCACTGGAAAGGTGGGATTGCGCTGGCTTTTGAAACATTGGGAGATAATGTCGTTTTCGTGATGCCTTGGGTGCAAGTGCGCTATCGATTCTGCGAGATGCTGTAGAAAATCACCGTAGATGCATGATTTAAGGCGCTTTTTTTTTCGCAGCCGACTGCGGGCAGTGTTCGAAAAACACCGTTGCAAACTTGCTTCACTCGGTCGGGATGTATATATTCCCCCCTCTGCTTCACCGCGCTACCGCCCGAATGGCGAAACTGGTAGACGCATGGGACTTAAAATCCCCCGCTCGTAAGGGCGTGCCGGTTCGATTCCGGCTTCGGGCACCATATATTTCAAGGGTTTGCGAGCGGAAGCTAAGCAAGCCCTTGTTCGTTTCTGGTCCGCAATTATTGGATTGGTCCGCAATTCACTTGGTTGGCGAGACTCGTCATTACGACGGTCGTATGCCCAAGTTGATCCCTAGCCTGCAAAATATCGCCGCTTGATTTGGCTTTGTCCGTACTGGCTTTGGCGCGCAAGTCGCGCATTTGGAACTCGGACTTTTCGACCCCGGCCGCTTCCCTGGCCAAGTCAAATCTCCCCTGTAGCATCGCCACCGACATTGGTGTGCCATCCTCAGAAACGATCAGCCGCGTCGAGCGGACCTTGTGTTCTGACTTCCGGGACATGATTCGATCAATCAAAACCCTTAGCTCGCCAGTGATTTCAATTCGCCGCTTTGCGTTTGTCTTGCCCTGCAGCACCCATATCTGACCTTCGCGAACGTCTCGCTCATCCAACAATCGAGTGTCGGTAACCCGCTGGCCAGTCAAATAGCTGAAGTCCATCGCATGCCGTAGGCCGGCATCCGCTTTCTCGTACACGCGCTTGAACAGTGCGTCCTCGATGTAGATGCCCCGTCCCGTCTCCTTATAGCCCTTGATTCATACGCAAGGGTTGGCGAGCGCGGTACAGCCGATATCCCGGGCGAAGTTCCAGATTGCGCTGAGCAGGGCCTTCTCCCTGTTGGCACGTACCGGCGCGGCCTTGCACCAGGTCAGGTATTGGCGGACATGCAGCGGCTGGATCGTTTCGAGCGGGGCCGGTGGGTCGTCGAAGAATGCCATCAGGTTTTTCATTTCCCTGACGTTGTCCTTTTGCGTTGCTGGTTTCTTGGTTGGCGCGACGTCGACCAGGTATTTTTCGGCGACGTACCCGGCGATCTCCTGGAGAGAGTCGCTCAATGTCGCTGCGCTTGATGACGATATAGCGTTCTTCGCGCTGGAACGGCTCGGCCGGTTTGTTTTCTGTGGGCATGGGGCGTCCTATGCCGGGTCATGCCCGGGCGGTGGAGGGGTGGGAATCGTCTATATTTAAAGGCTTAGCCAATGGAGGTAGATATGGAATGCCTAATTTGCTTTGAGCCTGCTTCGGAGGTCGATGTTGGTGATGATTACCAGGAAAGAGCATGTCCAGAATGCGGACACTATCGAGTTACCCATACAGCGGTTGTATGGATGGAAACCCACGGCTGGCGCTTCGACGTGAAGCTGACTCGGGCTTGGCTTTTACATTCACAGGGCTCGGGGCAGATCCCAACTATTGATTCGCAGCAGGCTAGCCTTCTGATCCAGGTTTAAGCTGCCGCCATGCCTCTATCTTCTTCCTTTCTCGCCGGCTGGCGTGATTCGTTGAAGTGGAGTGGTCCGGACAAGTGGGGCGTTGGTGCGCGCCCGTGATCGCCTAATCCTGATGGGCAGTTCCCATAATCGAGGAGATCATCATGTCCAAAAGTGGAGGTAGTAAAAGCTCAAGCAATTCTGGTAGGGCGAGCAAGGGAGCCAGCGGTTCCTCGCGCGGCCCTTCGAGTCATCCAGGGCACGGTGGTAATTGGCCAAGCACAACGGCTAATCCCTCAGGCGGCGCCAGGGGTAACGCTCCATCGGGCAAGAAAAGCTGACACCAAACTGCGAGATGTTGATCCACCCTCAATGGGTAGGTGAGGGTGAGTCAGGCTGTGGTTTTAAGTATACATGTAGGTATATAGGATGGGTGTCATTACCTTATCGTGCAGTAAACATTGGTCAAAATAGGTGTTATTCGATTCCGGCTTCGGGCACCATGAATATCAAGGGCCTACCGTTTTCGCGGTAGGCTCTTTTTTGTTGGCTACGCTTTTTGCTTCTCCCGCCGCCATGCGGACACACTGCAACCAAAGCGACCCGAGAACCATCTGGAAAAGGCACTCAAGGAAGAAAAGCCCAGAAGAATGGCGACTTCTGAAAGCGGTCGCTCGCGGTTCACGACATAGCGGTTTACCAGATCGACCCGAACGTCATCGACAATGGATGAGTAGGTTTGATTGTGATGGGCGAGGTGGCGATACAGGGTCTTGCGGTCCACGCCAAGCTGCTGGGCCAGTTTTGCGGCTACGCACTCGCCCGTTGGCAATAGCGCGAAGACCAGTTTGCGCACCTTGTCAGGCATCGTCACGTCGGACTGGGCCAGTTTGGCGTCGAGGAATTCCCGGGCATGGCGCGCAATCAATGGGTCATACGACTGGATCGCTGCATCCAAATCGGTGGTGGCCAATACGATGCCGTCGAATTCATGATTGAACCGAACCGATGGTCCAAACACATGCCGGTGCATCGCCAGATTGACTGGCGCCTGGTGCGTGAAACAGACACTGCGAGGTTTCCAGGTGGGGCCAAGCAGTTGTTTCAACGTTCGGAAAATCACGCACGTGACGAGTTCGGTGGCTTGTCTTACCGATCCCCCCATATTGTCCGTGAGTTCCTGCCTGAAAATCGCCACGCCGTTGGCTTCTTCAATGCTCAAGTCCATTGATTCGTTGGTGAGCCCGAGACGACGTGTCAACGATTGCCAGGCTTTGCGCAGCGTCTGCTCCTCGCGCAGGGCAATGGCCAGGGGACCGAGGTTTTCCAGCTGGCGGGTTTGGCCCATGCGCAGGCCAAAGTCTTCGACCTTCGCCGCATACGCAGAGTCTTCCAGCAAGTGCATGACCGATTTCGCCGGGATCATGATGCTTGGGTCCATCAACGCGGCATCGGTGATGCCTGCCTTGCGCAACTGTCGATAGGGGTCGAGTCCGACGGAGATCGCAACGTCGATAAAATTCGTCAGGCTTGAACTTCTAAGCAAACTCGGCATTGGAACTCCATTTTTGCCTCGAGATGTAAAAAAAATACCCCGAAATGTCAAGTCCAACAAAGGCCATTCGCGGATACTTTTTCTACGAGTGGCGCTAAGCACACTGATATTGAGCGCAAACATTCGGCATTTCGTATTCGAGGAGAATCAATTTGGCACACGTTATTCGTATGAATGAAACAGGTGGTCCGGATGTTTTGCGCTGGGAAGAAATGGAGGTTGGCGATCCGGGTCCAGGGCAAGTTCGATTGCGTCATGAAGCGGTGGGCCTGAATTTTGCCGACACCTATTTCCGTTCCGGGTTGTACCCGATGCCGCTTCCCGCCGGCATGGGCGTGGAAGGCGCAGGCGTAGTCCAGGCCGTTGGCGAAGGGGTGAGTAATGTTGCGGTCGGCGATCGTGTCACCTACACCGGCTTCCTTAACACATTGGGCGCCTATAGCACCGAGCGCCTGATACCCGCGGCGCCCTTGATCAAGCTGCCCGACTCCATTTCGTGCGAAACAGCGGCGGGGATGACCATGCGCGGGCTGACGTCGTCCTATCTGATGCGTCGCATCCATGACTTCAAAGCGGGCGACACCATCCTCATGCATGCGGCGGCTGGCGGTGTTGGACTGATTGTGTCGCAGTGGGCCAAGCTACTCGGTGTGACGGTTATCGGCACCGTATCGAGCGAAGCCAAGGCCGAGATTGCGCGGGCCCATGGTTGTGACCATACGATCAACTACAGCCACGAAGACGTGGCCGCGCGGGTCCGTGAATTGACCGATGGCGTTGGCGTCAACGTGGTGATCGACAGCGTGGGGAAAGACACCTTCGACGCCTCTTTGAATTCGGTCAAGCGGCGCGGTCTGGTCGTTTGCCTGGGCTTCGCCTCCGGCCCGGTCTCGGGCTTTGATCCGCAAATCCTTGCCACCAAGGGTTCGCCTTTCCTGACCCGCCCGGCGCTGGCTGATTACATCGTCGACCCGGTGGAAAAGGCCGCACTCGCTGCGGAAATCTTCGGTCATGTTGCAGCCGGTCGCATCAACATCCCGATCAACCAGCGTTACGCGCTACAGGACGCGGTGCAGGCCCATCGCGATCTGGAAGCGCGCAAAACCACAGGCTCCTCGATTTTTGTGATCTGAGGAGGTCGCCATGCGAGTTGAACAACTGACCTGTTCCATCGGTGCCGAGCTGATCGATGTCAATGTCGCCGACGCCATCCACGACGATGAAGTGTTCGGGCTTATCCGCGAAGCGTTGATCAAGCATCGGGTGCTGTTTTTGCGTGATCAGGACATTACCCGGGCTGAGCATGCGAGCTTTGCACGCCGCTTTGGCGATCTGGAGGACCACCCGGTAGCGCCGACCGACCCCGAGGCGCCCGGCCTGGTGCAAATCTACAAGCGCCCGGACGTCCCGCTCGATCGCTACGAGAACACTTGGCATACCGATGCGACCTGGCGCCAGGCACCGCCCATGGGGGCCGTACTGCGTTGCGTGGAGTGCCCGCCAGTCGGCGGTGACACGATGTGGGCAAATATGGTGTTGGCCTATGACAACTTGCCGGATCAGGTCAAGGCGCAGATCGGCGACCTGATTGCCAGTCATAGCATCCAGTCGAGTTTCGGCGCGGCGATGCCGCGTGAAAAACGCCATGCGCTGAAGGCCCAGTTTCCGGATGCAGAGCATCCAGTCGTGCGCATTCACCCTGAAACCGGCGAAAAGGTGCTGTTCGTCAATGCCTTTGCGACGCACTTCGTGAATTACCACACCAAGGAACGTGTGCGTTACGGACAGGACTGCAACCAGGCGGGTGGTGACCTGCTGCAATACCTGATCAGCCAGGCGTACATCCCTGAATATCAAGTGCGCTGGCGCTGGAAGAAAAACAGCATGGCCATCTGGGACAACCGCTGCACCCAGCATTACGCCGTGATGGATTACCCGCCGTGCCATCGCCAGATGGACCGCGCCACGATCATCGGTGACCGGCCTTACTGAACGGGCAGACACAGCTTTTTTCCAATCCGATCCAACTAGCTGACAGTGAGATAGAAAATGCAATTTCTAGACGATTCGCTGCACCCGGAAAACCAGGAAAAAGTAGTTATTACCGTCGCCCCGTACGGTCCCGAGTGGATGCCTGAGGACTTCCCGGAAGATATCCCTGTCACCATGGCAGAACACATCGAAAAGGCAGTCGAGTGTTACGACGCTGGCGCCACTGTGCTGCACCTGCATGTGCGGGAACTTGATGGCAAGGGATCGAAACGCCTGTCCAAATTCAACGAGCTGATCGCCGGTGTGCGCGAGGCTGTGCCGGACATGATCATCCAGGTCGGCGGTTCGATTTCATTCGCCCCGGAAAACGATGGCCAGGCTGCCAAGTGGCTGTCCGATGACACGCGCCACATGCTGGCAGACCTTGATCCGAAACCCGACCAGGTAACGGTAGCGATCAACACCACGCAGATGAACATCATGGAGTTGCTCTATCCCGAATACATCGAGGGCACTTCGCTGGGCAATCCGCTACTCGGCGCAGCCTATAGCGAAATGACAGTGCCCGCAGGGCCTGCCTGGGTGGCAGAGCACCTGCGCCGCCTGCAGGCCTCCGGGATTCAGCCGCACTTCCAGTTAACGGGTATCCACGCGCTGGAAACCCTGCAGCGCCTGGTGCGCAAAGGCCTCTACACCGGTCCTTTGAATTTGACCTGGATCGGGGTAGGTGGAGGATTTGAGGGGCCCAATCCGTTCAACTTCATGAACTTCGTACAGCGTGTCCCGCAAGCTTGCACATTGACCGCCGAGTCTCTGCTCAAGAATGTGCTGCCGTTCAACATGATGGCATTGGCCATGGGTTTGCACCCGCGCTGCGGCAACGAAGACACCATCATTGGTCAACATGGCCAGCGCTTCGGCTCAGTGGATCAGGTCAAGCAAACCGTGCGTGTGGCTAAAGAGTTGGGCCGCGAAATTGCGACCGGCAAAGAGGCGCGCCAAATCTACCGCATCGGCACCTGGTACAAGGATGCAGACGAAACGCTCGCTGCAAACGGCATGCTGCCCAACCGCACTGCGGGCCCGATCGTCCCCTCGGCCCACGGTCGATAGTTCGCCTCAGCGTGAGCACGGGCAGTAAGGCGCCAGCGCCTTCCTGCCCGGTTGTACCGATGCAGCCGTGCGCAATTCCCTTGAGTTGCGTGGATAAAAATAATGGGGGCGATATGCAGGCAGAGAAGTTTTCCATATCGGTTGCGGCGAATCCTGCGCGTGGGATTTCACGCCCGCGAGCCTATTGCTGGCTGGTATTTATCGTTATCTACGCATTGATGCTGTCCGATTACATGTCGCGACAGGCACTCAATGCAGTCTTTCCACAACTGAAGGCCGAGTGGGCCTTGAGCGATGCGCAACTCGGCCTGCTCAGTGGCATCGTGGGGCTTGCGGTTGGCTTGCTGGCTGTTCCGGCCGCGTTGATGGCGGACCGCTGGGGGCGGGTTAAAAGTGTGGTGATCATGGCGCTGTTCTGGAGCCTGAGCACCTTGGCCTGTGGACTGGCAGAGCACTATAACCAGCTGCTGCTGGCCCGACTGTTTGTCGGTATTGGCGAGGCCGGCTACGGCAGCGTGGGGCTCGCAATTATCTTGAGTGTATTCCCGTCTTCCATGCGTGCCACGCTGACCGGGGCCTTTACCTCTGCCGGCATGTTTGGCTCGGTACTGGGCCTGGCCTCAAGCGGCGTGATAGCGAATCACTTTGGCTGGCGCGCCGCGTTGATTGCCATGGCGGCGCTCGGGTTTCTATTGATCCTGTTCTTTGCATTCACCATTACTGAAACACGCCTGGCGCAGCACAGGCCCCTTCAGTTAGTCGAGTCGCCGGTCGAAGGCAAACGTGTTGAAAAAATTCGATTGCGCTCACTTCTCAAGACGTTGTTTGGCGCGCCGACGCTGGTGTTCACCTATGTTGGCAGTGGCCTTCAGCTCTTCACCGCCTACACCATCATTGCCTGGATGCCCAGTTACCTGAACCGCTACTACGATTTACCCGCGGACAAGTCGGCACTGGCGGCGGCAGTGTTACTGATCGCCAGCGGGCTCGGCATGGGGCTGTGCGGCGTGTTCACTGACTGGGTGGGGCGCAAGTCGGACAAAAACAAAACGTTGCCCGCCATTTTCTACTGCCTGGGCTCCTGCCTGCTGCTGATGATCAGCATGCGCTTGCCACCCGGCACCGGACAGTTCGCGGTGATCATCGCGGGCGTTTTCTTTGCGGCTGGCACTTATGGCTCAGCGGGCGCCATCGTCACCGATCTGGTGCACGTCTCTCTTCACGGAACCGCGATCGCTACCCTTGCGCTGGCCGGCAACCTGTTGGGTGCCGCGCCAGGGCCCTACCTGACGGGCCTGCTCGCCGACAGGATCGGCCTGCTCGGCGCGTTGCAGTGGGTCCCGTTAGTCTCGATTGGCTCAGCTCTGGCGTTTGCTTTCGCAAGGTCCCATTACCTCCACGACCTGCGCCGCCATGAATCCTCAAGTTGCCATCAATCGCGTTGAAAAAACACTTCTCACATCCCGTAAGGAAATGCAGACGATGAATCACATCCATTCAAAACCGCTCAAGGGTAAAGTCGCCGTCATCACCGGCGCTGGCCGTGGCATTGGCCGCGCCATTGCCCTGGCTTATGCGCAGGCCGGCGCCGCGGTGGTTTGCAGTGCCCGCAGCACGGCGGAAATAGCCGAGACTGTGCGCATGATCATCGAAGCAGACGGCCAGGCTGTCGCCCAGACAGTCGACGTGGGTGACTACGCCGCAGTCGCCGCCCTGTACCAGCGCGCCAGCGATGAATTCGGCGGCGTCGATATCGTGGTCGCCAACGCCGGCATCGCCATCGAGCAACGACGGATCGAGGACAGTGACCCGGCGCAGTGGCGCAAGACCATCGACATCAACCTGACCGGTGCCTACCACACCGCTCATGCCGCCATCCCTTACCTGCGCCGGCGCGGTGCCGGGAAAATCATCATGATCGGTTCTGGCCAGCGCCACCGTGCCACCCCCGGTTTTTCGGCTTACTCCTGCTCCAAGAGCGGCATGTGGATGCTCACCCAGTCGCTCGCGGTGGAGTTGCTGGAATACAACATCAGCGTCAACGAACTGATTCCAGGGCCTGTACAGACCGAGATGACGCGTGATGCGGCGATTCCCCCGGGGGAGTGGTTCAAGACCCCGGAAGACGTGGTGTCGCTGGCCTTGTTCCTGGCAAATATGCCTGATGCAGGACCTACCGCTCAGAGTTATAGCCTTATGCGCCGGGCGATCTGATGGGTAAGACGTCGTCTTGGACCCAGTGACGACTTTAACTTAACCCATGAATGTCGCTTTAACTGAAACTCATCCTGTGAGAAGCGTTAAATGAGTGCAACTGCATTGTTTACCCGGATGGATCAAAGCACCCAGGAAGACTGGGATATCATATCTGCAGAATTTAAAAACTTTGCCAGCGCTTTGCCTGATCGAATCATCGCGCACATGAATTTGCTCTCGGGTGATTTTTCCGGCTTTCCGATTGATCGTCTGGATCACTGCCTGCAAACGGCTACGCGCGCCTATCGTGATGGTCGCGATGAAGAGTATGTGGTGTGCGCGTTACTGCATGACATCGGTGATACGCTGGGCACCTACAATCATTCCGAAGTGGCGGCGGCCATCCTCAAACCCTTTGTCAGCGAAGAAAATCACTGGATGATCCAGAACCATGGAATTTTCCAGGGTTATAATTTCTTTCACCGCATTGGAATGGATCGCAACATGCGCGACATGTTCAAGGAACAGTCGAACTATGCGCGCACGGCAGAATTTATCGAATTGTACGACAGTCCCGCCTTCGATCCCGAAGGTGAAACTTTACCCTTGAGCTTCTTTGAGCCGATGTTACGCCGTGTATTGGCCAAGCCAAAGTTGTCCCTCTATGGGCCCATGTTTGAGCGCTGAAACACCCGCCAACCCCAAAATGTAAAATTATTACCCCAAATCGTCAAAAGCGGATTTAGTTTTCTGCAGATACTTGTCTCACGTCATCCAGATACCGGAGTCATTTATGCAATTGGACGAGCAACTTGAACACGCGCCATTTGAAATGGCGCAGGCAAGCACGCGCAACTTTGCAGGCCGTGTCGTATTGATTACCGGCGCGGGCCGAGGCCTGGGGGGAACCATTGCCCGGCATTTCGCGCGGGCCGGTGCGGATGTTGTCATCTGCGATATCGATATCCCCGCCCTGGAGGAAACCCGCAAGGCCGTTGAAGCGGCGGGTGCCAACTGTTTGGCCCTGCACTGCGACATCTCCTCGAGCAGCCAGGTGGTCGCCATGTTCGCCGACATTGTCCAGCGTTTTGGCACGTTGCACATTCTGGTGAATAACGCGGCGCTGGCGCCCACCGGGGCCGCTGATGCGGTACGACGCAACAAGCACTACGCCTACATCACCACTGCGCAACCGAGGCAATCACTGGGTTTCACCAGTGAAATTACCGACGAGGAGTGGCATCGGTACTGGGATGTCAATGTGCACGGCATGTTCTATTGCACGCGCGAAGCGCTCAAGCTGATGCAGGAGCAACGCTATGGTCGCATCGTGAACCTTGCCTCGATCGCCGGGATGTCGGCAATCAGCGCGCACAGTCCGCACTACAGCGCGTCAAAGGGCGCCGTCATTGCCTTCACCAAATCGGTCGCGGCGGAAGTTGCCGGCGGCAACATCCTGGTCAATGCCTTGGCACCGGGCGGGGTGTCGACTCCCTTCTTTGAAGAGTATCTCGACTCCATCGGCGAGGAAGGCCGGCGCAGGTTCTGGCAAGTCATACCGGCGGGCAGGTTCGGGACAACCGATGAATATGCCTCCGTGGCGACGTTCCTTGCAGGCGATCACTATTTCGTGGGGCAGGTCATCAGTCCCAATGGGGGAGCCGTCCTTTAAGCCGTGCGAACTTGCCGTTGAGTACGACACCCCCCACTTCAACATCGGGACAACACTATGCGACTGGTAAGATTCGGAGAAAAGGGCAAGGAGAAGCCTGGCCTGCTCGATAGCCAGGACATCATCAGGGACCTGAGCGGTATTCTCAGCGACATCGACGCAAGTACATTCACGCCATCATCACTGGCGCATCTACAGGATATCGATCCATCGACTCTCCCAGCCGTGGAGGGGAGTCCAAGGTTGGGGACGCCACTGCGGGTAACCGGCAAGTTCCTCGCGATCGGGTTGAATTACCGGGATCATGCACAGGAGGCCAATCTGCCGATTCCCTCGGAACCGATAGTGTTCATGAAAGCCAACTCCTGTGTCACGGGCCCCCATGATGAAATCATCCTTCCACCCGATAGTAAAAAAACCGATTGGGAAGTCGAACTCGGCATTGTTATTGGCAGCGAAGGCGCCTACCTCGAAAAAAAGGATGCATTGGCGTATGTAGCGGGCTACGTCCTGGTTAATGATGTTTCGGAAAGAGCCTATCAATTGGAGCGTGGGGGTACCTGGGATAAAGGAAAGAGTTGCGATAGCTTTGGCCCGATTGGCCCTTGGTTCATTACCCGGGATGAGATAGGCGACGTACAGAACTTATCCATGTGGCTGGATGTGAATGACGTTCGCAGGCAAACAGGCAACACGGCGACGATGATTTTTGATGTACCCACCATCGTCGCGTATATCAGCCAGTTCATGCGACTTTACCCTGGCGACATTATCACCACGGGTACGCCGCCAGGCGTTGGGATGGGTATCAAGCCCACACCGGTTTTTCTTGAAGAAAACGACATTGTTACGCTGGGTATTGAAAAACTTGGCCAGCAACGCCAGGCGTGTGTTCGCTACAAAGGTTGAGTTAAATAAAGGCTATTAACAAAAGTTCCGGCAGGAAAATGCGTCATCGAAGTATTTGATGTTGTTTGAATAAAAACAAAAATAAACGGAGACAAGTCAATGCATGAACATAGCGTTTGTAGTGCGTGCCCGAGGCGAAGTCAGTTGGCTGTGGCCTGACCTTGAACAAAACTTTCTAAACATTCGCATTGCCCGGGTGCCGGGCAGGAGATCTACGCAATGATGTTCGTGAAAAGTTTGATGGCGACTTCCCTGGCAATGGTTTTCACAACAGCGGTACACGCCGCAGTGTCCCCTGAACAGGCGGCCAGGCTGGGCACCAGTCTGACGCTGGTGGGGGCCGAAAAGGCCGGTAGTGCCGATGGCTCCATTCCGGCCTATAGCGGCGGCCTGACCACCGCACCGGCCAGCTTCAAGGCGGGCGATACGTTTCGTCCGGACCCCTTTGCCAGTGAAAAGCCGGTGCTGGTGATCGACGGCAAGAACCTCGCCCAGTACCAGGGCATGCTCACGGCCACCACGGCGAAGTTGATCGAGCGATTTCCCAGCTACCGCGTCGATGTTTATCCGACCCACCGCACTGTAGTACTGCCGCAGGCAGTCCTGGACAACAGCGTGAAGAACGCGTCCGGGGCCAAGTCTCTCGAAGGCGGGTTGGCCATCGACAACGTCTTGCCGGGCGTGCCGTTCCCGATTCCGCAATCGGGCGCCGAGGCCATGTGGAACTTCCTGCTGCGCTACCAGGGCGTCAATATCAATGCCAAGTACGACTCCTGGAACGTCGATTCGGCCGGTGTGGCCAGCCTGGCGACCACCGCTCAAGCGTTCATCAACTACCCGATCTACGAGAACATGTCGCAGCCCATCACCAGCTCCGACGTGTACTACCAGATGAAACTGTATTACACCGGCCCGGCGCGGCGCGCCGGTGAAGCCATCATGCTCAAGGACGCGACCAACGCCATCGAGATGCCGCGCCGCGCCTGGCAGTACCTGCCTGGCCAGCGCCGGGTGAAGCTGGCCCCGAGCCTGGCCTACGACACGCCTAACCCAGGTACGGCCGGCACCGGCACCTACGACGACGTGTTCGTGTTCAACGGCGCGCTGGATCGCTATGACTGGAAGTTGGTGGGCAAGCAGGAAATGATCGTGCCCTATAACACCTACAAACTGACCTACGCCCAGGATCCGAAGTCGCTGACGACCTCCAACCACCTGGCACCGGATATGGTGCGCTGGGAGAAACACCGCGTCTGGGTGGTGGAGGGCAACCTGAAGTCCGGCGCACGTCACGTGTACCAGAAACGCCGCTTCTATCTGGATGAAGACAGCTGGGTCGCTCTGGCCTCTGACCAGTACGATTCCCGTGGGCAGCTCTACCGTGGTTCCTTCGCCTTCCTGAGCCAGAGTTATGACAAGCAGGTTCCGGACGCCACGCCGTACATGATCTACGACCTGGTTGGCGGTTCCTACAACATCAACGGCGTGGTTGGCCCGTACGGCGGCATCCACTACATCAATGCGCTGTCCAAGGCACAGTGGTCGCCTGAGTCCCTGGCAGGGGCGGGCATTCGCTAGGAATTCATGTGGTGAGAGGACTTGTGTGGTGAGGGTTTTATCCCCTCACCACAGGTTTCTTGTTCGCCTGGACATTTGCTGGCCGGGCTCAAGAATACGGCGTCTGCACACGCAAGGTTATTTGAAGTGCTTCGTCATCGCCTGCTTACCGATTGCGGCTTCAATGTCTCGGTAGGTGCGCTTATCGGTCGCGCAAAGCAGCGACCGTCCATCCCTCAGTTGCATCGAAAAGGTCAGCTCGATTTCATCGTCTGCCAATATCACGCCAGCGACAGCTCCGATCGGTCCGAGAGCCAATGCGCCGGCCAGCCCCAAGCCGACAGCGCTCGATACGTCCCGATAAGAAGATTCATTGACAACCGTGACGTCGAGTATTTCGCACGTGGTGATCTTCAGGCCTGGCCATGGATAGACGGCCGTTTGAATGGTTATGAACCCAGGTTCAAGTTCTGCAGAACCTTCAAGGAAATCCCCCGCCAGGATTTTTATTTTTGCCATGTGGTGTCCTCCCTGTATGAGCTACAAGAAAATTCAACGCTTGGCAGGGTGGTGCGTCAACACGCTCTGGACGAGCAATACCTATTGGCCGACTAGTGGCTTTGGGCGGGCTGGATCGAGTCTCGTGAATGAATGCTTCACTCAATAAGGCCGCGTATTGCAAGCCTCGTCAATGAGGTCGATGAAGTCGTCATGGGATACCGGTTTACCTACATGATAATTAAACCCTGATTGCCTGGTTTTTTTCTGCTCCTCGCTGGTGGCGTAGCCCGAGAGGGCAATGGCAGGCGTGTGTTTCAGGTGGGAAATCTGACGGATGGCCCGGATGAACTGATGGCCATCCATGACCGGCATGCCGATGTCCGAGATGATCACGTCGTAGTTGCTGTCCTTCGCCGCTTTCAGGGCTTGCAGGGGATCGCTGAAGGCTTCGACATGCGCGTCTTCCATTTCCAGCAACATTTGCAGGACTTCCATGACGTCCTTGGAGTCTTCCACCAGCAGCACTTTCTGGCCAACCAGACGCCCCTGTTCGGCGACTGTCGGCTGTTTGTCCGGCTGTTGTGAGGGCCGAGAGAGCGGCAACCGGAGGGTGAAGGTACAGCCACGACCAATGCCTTCGGACTGTACATCTACCGAACCGCCGTGGGCTTCCACCAGTTGCCGCACCAACGACAGGCCAATGCCCAGGCCTTCGCGCTGATGGCTGGCATGCTGGTTGTCCGCCTGGCTGAAGAGATCGAACACCTTGTGCAGATTGTCCTGCTCGAGCCCCACGCCGCTGTCGATGACGTCCAGTTGCGCCATGTTCTCGACACGATGGGCGATCAGCTCGATGCGGCCATCCCTGGGCGTGAACTTCAGTGCATTGTTGAGCAGGTTCCAGATGATCTGCTCCAGGCGTGTGCTGTCGGCATCGACCACCAGGGGCGGCTCGGGAGGCTGGGGCAGCTGCAGCGTGACCTCGCACGGATGCTGGTCATTGATCACCACGGTGTAGATATCCTGGAGAATTCGTCCCAGGTCCACTGCCTGTTTTTTCAGCTTGAGCTTGCCGGTGCGTACCCGGGCGACGTCCAGCAGGTCGTCGATGATCCGCGCCTGGCTGGCGACCGCATCGCAGATGGTGTTCACGGCTTTCATGGCCGGCCCGGCGGATTTGGTCATCGGCAGGCGCCGCAGCAGTTCGGCATTGAGCTGGATGAGATTGAGCGGGTGCTTGAGTTCGTGGGACATCACGGCAAAGAACTCGTCCTTGAGGTGACTGCTGGTCTGGGTCTCGGCCAGTTGCTGGCTTTGTTGGTCATGCATGCGCTTGTGACCGGTGAGGTCGCGGGCAATCTTCACGTAGCCCTGCAGGTTCTCGCCCTTGAGCAGCGTGACTTCGCCGCTGCAATAGAAGCGGCTGCCGTCCTTGCGCAGGTGCCAGCGTTCGTCTTCGCCGCGGCCTTGCTCACGGGTCAGGCGTAGTTCGGTTTCCGGCACGCCCTCGGCGCGGTCCTCGGGGGTAAAGATCAGGTCGTAATAGGCGCCGAGCACTTCGTCCTTGGCGTAACCGAAAATCAGCTGCGCGCCGGTGTTCCAGTCGGTAATCACGCCATGCTCATCGAGAATGATGATCGCAAAATCGTGGGTGCTTTCGGCAACCAGGCGCATGCGCTCGTTATTCAAGCGCAACTCATCCTCCGCCGCGCGACGCTTGCTGATGTCGATAAAGGTCAGCACCGTGCCGTCGATATGATCCTCGCTGGAACGATAGGGCAGCAATCGGGCGATGTACCAGCGTTGGTCGTTGCTGCTGACCTCGCGCTCGATCATGTTCAGCGAGCCAAAAACCGTCTCCGCATCCTCGACCATCTCCGGGTAATCGAGGCGGTGGGTGATGTCCAGCAACGAGCGCCCGGTATCGACCGGCAGCATGCTGAAGATGTCCGTGGCCCGGGGGGTGAACCAACGGATGCGCATGTTGCGATCGACGAACACCGTGGCAATGTCGGTGGAGGTAATCAGGTTGGAAGGGTAGTCGTTGATCTTGTCGGTTTCTTCAACCTTGGTCTTGAGCTCGTAGTTGACCGTCAGCAGTTCCTCGTTGATCGACTGCAACTCTTCCTTGCTGGTTTCCAGCTCCTCGGTGGCCGAACGCAGCTCTTCGTTGATGGCCTGCATTTCTTCGTTGGACGCCTTGAGTTCTTCACTGGAGACTTCCGACTGTTCGATCGTCTCCTGCAAGTGCATCTTGGTGCGCTGCAGTTCATGCTCAAGGCTGGCCAGCAGTTGGTTGTCGCTCTCGTTCGAGGCAACATCCAACTGTACATTCGCAACGATTTCCTGCTCCTCGAGGATCACCAGCACGTACTCGCTGTCGGTCTCTTCATCCTTGTACGGGTGCGCGCTCAGATCCACCTGGTAATACCGCTGTTCGCGCTGGATACGGACCTTGTTCGAGGTGACGGCAGCGCCTGTTTGATGGACCTGGTAGAGCATCGTGCGCAGCTCCAGTCGCAATTCTGGAAGCGCGAGTGCCAGCAGGCTGCGGGTCAGCTCTCCCGCCACATACCGCAGAAAGCGCCCGGCACCTTCACTCAGGTGCAGGATGTTGCCGTTGACGTCGACAATAATGCTCGGTGGTGCGGTCTTTTCCAGCGCGCGCAGATGGATATCGGCGAAGGAAATCTTGCGAGTCGTTGGGGTTTCAAGGGGGCGGGTGCTGATGGCGGTTCGCGCATAGCCGTCGTGAGGCAGGGCCGGGGCGCGCCGAGGCGTGGTCGCAGGGCTCTTGGCGCGGAAGATGCGATTGCGTTTGTCCACCGGGGTAAACAGGTCCGGGCAGCCATCGGCGAATTCGGATGCCCCCAAAAACAGGAAACCGCCCGGCCGCAAGGCAAAATGAAACATCTCGTAGAGGGTGCGTTGTACGTCGCGGTCCAGGTAAATCAACAGGTTCCTGCAGACAATCAGGTCCATCTGCGAGAACGGTGGGTCCTGTAACAGGCTGTGCTTGGCGAACAGCACCTTGTCACGGATCTCCTTGTGCACCCTGAAGTTCTGGCCCTCCTTGATGAAATGCTGACGCAGGCGCTGGGGAGGGACATCGGTGATGATCGCCCCGGGATAAAGGCCCCTGCGTCCAACGGCGATGGCGCGCTCATCGATGTCCGTGGCAAATACCTGCACTTTGGCCGCTGTAGCCTCTAGCGCCAATTGGTCACTGACCAGAATGGCCACGCTATAGGCTTCCTCGCCGGTCGAACAACCGGCAGACCAGATGCGAATTTCCTCACGGTGCGGCTGGGAGTCGCGTAGCGATTTCACCAGGCTGGGCACCACTTCGCGTTCCAGCGCTTCGAAGGCTTCGCGGTCGCGGAAAAAGTTGGTCACGCCGATCAGCATATCGCCCAGCAGGGCGTTGTTTTCTTCCGGGTGCGTTTGCAGGTAGTCGTAGTAGGCGACCAGGTTTGGCTGGGCGGTCACTTGCAAGCGTCGCTCTATCCGGCGCAGGACCGTGGCGCGCTTGTAGTGCTTGAAATCGTGGCCGGTATTGGTGCGCAAGTGCAGCAGGATGTCCTGCAAAATACGCTCGGTCTTCGCTGCATCTTGCTCCTCGGGAAGGGGCGTCTTGAGGCCTGGATCATTGGCGCCGGGCAGGGTGATGGTTTGTGCGTTGTGCCAAAGCTCCAGGAGCTTTTGTGGCATTTGCGCCACGGGCATCACCAGGTCAACCATCCGGGTGTCAATGGCCGCGCGCGGCATGCTGTCGAACTCAGCCTCTTCGGGCGTCTGGACCAGGGTGACGCCCCCTTGCTCCTTGATTCGCGACAGACCGACCGCGCCATCGGAGCCGGCGCCAGAAAGCACCACGCAAAAAGCGCGCTCCTTGTGCACATCCGCCAGGTCCCTGAAGAACAGATCGATAGCAATGTGGCTTCCCGCCGAGCGCTGTGCAGGAGCGACCGACAGATAGCCGTCATTCATGATCAGGTCATGGGCCGGCGAAATGACGTAGACGCAGTTTTTCTCGATCGGGATCGTCTCGGTCACCTGGCGCACCGGCATTTGCGTGACGTCCTGGATGATCCGGTCGGCGATGCTTTCATGGTCTGGCGCCAAATGAAGAATGACCACGAAGGCCATGCCATTGTCATTGGGCATGTGTTCGAAGAACGATTTCACCGCGTTGAGGCCGCCAGCGGAGGCGCCAATCCCGACCACCGGGAATGCGAGGTTGCTGGGGGTCAGCTCCTTTCGATGCGGAACATTGGGTGAGCGCTTCGCAGTGGTTTTCATAGGTGGCACCTTGATCGCCGGGGCAAGCTCTGCCTTCAGCTGCCCAGCGCAACACGCAACTCCGGTCCCTGGCGTGGATATCAGCGGATGACAGCGATTTACAATTTCACGTCGAGTCGAATCAAGCTTGGACCATCTTGCCGTTCTATGTAAGCCGCAACGCGGTCGCCAATTCTTTGAAAACTGAGGTCGACGCTGTGTTCATTGAACTGGAGTGTCCGCACTTCCAGACGGTCAATACCAATAGGCAGTCGAGGTTGCCTGATGACCACTCGACAGTCAGCGGCGTCAATGCTGATCCCCAGGCATGCCTGCAAGAGCATGAAAATGGAGCCTGCTGCCCAGGCTTGAGGCAAACAGGCGACTGGATAGGCAACCGGTGCCTCACCCGGACCACGCTTGAACCCGCAGAACAGTTCGGGTAATCGCATCCCGAAAAACGTCGCGGCTTCGAACATCCCGCTGAGGACCCGAACGACGCCCGTATACTCGCCATATCGGGCCATACCTGCTGCGCACAGGGCAACGTCATGCGGCCAAACCGAACCGTTGTGATAAGACATGGGGTTGAACCGCACGGCCCCGGTTTCAAGTGTTCGAACGCCCCAGCCGTTATTGAAGATGTTGGTCAGAAATTGCCGGGCAACCGTTTTTCCCCGTTCAGGCATGGGTAATCCCGTGAACAGCAGGTGACCTGCGTTCGAGGCTTTCACCTCGCAACGCTGGCCATTGCCATCGAGCGCCAGTGCGTAAAATTGCTGATCCTCCATCCAGAAGCATCGTTCAACCGCCTGGCGCAAGTTTTCTGCGATGCCTTGCCATCGAACCGCAGCTTGCTCATTGCCTCGTTGCCTGGCCAAGGTGCTCATGCTCAAGAATGCGCGCCAGGCGTAGCCTTGCACTTCTATCAATGCGATGGGCCCAACCGGGGTGCGGCCATCGCGATGAAAAATGGCGTCATGACTGTCTTTCCAGCCTTGATTGGCCAAGCCGGTGACTTCCCCTCGCTGGTAGCTGATGAAGCCTTCGGCATTCTTCGAGGCATTGGTCTCCATCCAGAGCGTGGCCAATTCAAGTGCAGGCCACAGCGCCTTGATGAATGCTCGATCATTGGTGCGTTTTGCATAGGCGCCGGCCAGCATCACGAACAAGGGGGTCGTATCGACGCCTCCGTAATAACGGGCAAAGGGTAATTCGTTGAGTTTCGACATTTCACCCTGACGCGTCTCATGCATGATTTTTCCCGGCTCAGCATCGCTGAAGGTCGAAATCTCCGTGGCCTGATGAGCCGCCAGGTAGGCGAGCACACCTCGGGCAAGGCACGGGTTGAGCCAGAGTGATTGATAGGCTGTGATAATCGCATCGCGGCCAAAAGGTGTGGAGTACCAAGGAACGCCGGCATAGGGGTAGGGGCCGGAGGGAAGATCGGCAGTCAATAAGGCTAGGTCAGCCCGGGATTTGTTTATCCAACCCTGGAACAGCCGGCCGGAAGCCTTGATACGTGCACCTCGCTGCTCTTTCCTGCGCATGGCTCGGCAAGCTTGCGCGGCGGCGGACCGGTAACGCGTGCGGCTAGGACTGACAATGCTGGAGCCTACTTCAACATACAGCTCGCGGCGCTCGTGAGCGCCGATATCGATGTGGAAACTCGCACTGTCGCCGCTGATGTGTTCTGGCAATCGGGAAAAACTGATCGCCATGCAGCGTCGCTGATGGTCCAGTCCCTGGTAATGAAGCATCACGCCTTGTTCGAGCACTTCAGGCTTGGTCAGCGTGCCACGCAGTGGCCGTTTTTGACCACGAACTTCGAACATGTCGAGGAAGTCTCCCCGGAACCGCAGTTCGATCGGTAGTTTGCCAGGTTGCTCGCTGTAGTTGAAAAAGCAGATGCGTTCGAACATTCGCTCTTCCCAAAGAAAGCGCTTGCGCTCGATATGGATGACGCCTTGTGGTGTGTCCTCCTCTCCCAGTACCGGTAGCGGGTGGTTGGTCAAATGTGAACGGAAGTACACGTTGTCGCGGCTGACCGCCGCCGAGAGCAGCGACGGACGCCGACCCGCCACGGTCAATTGATATTCGGATAACAAACGCGTGTCGTGGTAGAACATGCCCACGGCACCCCCGTCGATATCACCGAATGCATTAGCCACCAGGTACGTATTGTGATCGACCAGCACATACAAGGTATGCGCAACGGGTTCATTCGCACCGGGTTTTGGTTGCGGCTGTTCAGGACTGCTGGACGAGGTATTCATGGGCTATGTCCGGCACTACGTAATCAGGCCTGTTGGTGAGTGTCCGGTAGAGGTCAACATAACGTTGCGCCATCACCTTGGCTGAAAAACGTCCGACGAATACGTCACGTATCACTTGTCGATCAAGTTCAAGTACCTGACGGGCAGCGAGCACTGCCTCCTGTTCGCTATTGATTATGAAGCCGGTTACACCATGATCAACCACTTCGGGGACAGAACCGCAGCGCCAGGCGATGACCGGCGTACCGCAGGCCATGGCCTCGATCATCACCAGGCCGAAGGGTTCGGGCCAATCAATGGGAAAGAGCAGCGCCCGGGCGTTGCCCAGGAATGCGGATTTGTCGGCATCGCCAATCTCGCCGATGAATTCGATGCCTGGTTGTGCCAATAAAGGGCGTATCTGCCGTTCGAAGTATTCGCGATCGGCGGCGTCGACCTTGGCGGCGATCTTCAAGGGCAACCCGGTAGCGCGCGCAATGCGGATAGCCCGGTCGGGACGCTTTTCCGGAGAAATACGCCCCAGGAAGGCGAGGTAGTCACCCGGTCTTGAATGGAACGTGAGACTGGACTGCGGTAACCCGTGATAAACGGTGTCGATCCAATTGGCGTTCGGTAATGGCTGGCGCTGATGTTGCGAAATTGAAACCAGGGGATAGTGAGACCATCGAGAATAGGCTCCCTCCAGATCCTTGATATCAAGGCGACCATGAATAGTGGTCAAGACCTTATGCGCCATGTCTTCGAAAAATGGAAAATGCAACAGGTCTATATGAAAGTGCAGCACATCGAACGCTGCCGCTCGATGTCGCAACTCATACAGCAAACTCAAGTGACTCGCCAACTCGGACTTCAACGGACTACTGTCGAGCCGTAACGCTTGATCCCGGGCTGCAACCAAGTTTGCACAAGTGCGCGATCCCTCGGCGGCGAAAAGGGTGACGTCATGTCCCAGTCCGACTAAAGCATCCGTTAGATGAGCTACAACTCTTTCGGTTCCTCCATAGAGATAAGGGGGCACGGATTCATACAGTGGGGCTATTTGGGCGATTTTCATTGCCGCAATCTCTAAGTCATCAACGTTTATGGCAAAGACCTGCCGTCAAGTTTTTCGACCTGACCGTAAAGTCATTGGATTGATTGCCACGACAGGCGGTTAATTCATAGAGGAAAGCTAAATGCGCAGCGACAGTGATATTGCAAATATATAGTTTTGGGAATGATTTTCGTGGAGGAAATCGTCCGACAAGTGGCAGGTTTCAGGAAGTTGACGCTGTAGATTTGTCGTACTAAATATTTCGTATTGCGTTGGTTTTCATCGAAATTCAACAAAGAGGGAGGCCACGAAGATGATGCGCAGAGGTTCCACGTATTGGCTCTGGGCGGACTGCGAGTTGCATTGTCGATCCCACGATGAATTGCAAAATGATGGCACTCTCATTGATGTTCAAACAAGAGTTTCCAGAAAGGGTAGAACGCAGCTATTCATCGGTGTCTACGACAAAAACGGCTCGCCCTTATTTGAAGAGGCCCACGACTATTTGCCCCACGATACGATGACCACGGCACTGGCATGGGGGGTATCTCGTGCGCGGGAGATTGCCTCGGGAAACCTGGTAATGAATGCTCAGAGTGACAAAAACTACCTCGCTGCCAGCGATTCTCAACGAACATCCGCGGGTTGAATCCGCCGTCGAAGGCCAGCGCCGCGCCGATCAAGCGCAGGCGCTGGCTGCTTGCGCTAGTTGGGCATTGGAATAGTGATGCCTTCTTTCTCCAGATCTTCGCGTACCGATTGGAACTTCTGGTACTTGGACAGTTCGATCGGGCCGTCATAGCTCATGCTTTGCAGTTTGCGAGGAGGGTACTGAACGTAGGTTTTCATCAGCTGGGTGATTGCCATGCTGATAGGCACCATTGTCCAGGTGCGCTCGGTGTAGTTGTTCATGAAAATGTCATAGCGTTCCTGCGGATCCTGCAGCAAGTCGAACACCTGCGGTACGGTCGCTACATACTTGGACGGGCCTTTCCAGCCTTGGTTGCTGTCGACGGCCAGGCCACCGGTCACGGCGCCGTTGTCGCCACGCAGGTTGAACACCGCCTTGTAATTGCCGACACGGGCAGCGCCCGGGGAGAGTTCGTTCTCGGTGAAGTAGAACCACTCCTTGCGCGGATCAGGGCCGGTGCCGAGCAACACAGGGGTCATGTCATAGCTGTCGAAGATGATCGGTTTGCCTTCGCGATCCTTGTCCGGCAGCTTGATCCCGGCAACCGAGGCGAACGTCGCCATCAAGTCCAGTCCGCCGATGATGTCGTGGTTTTTTGCGTCCGGCTTGATCTTGCCGGGCCAGGACAGGATCGCCGGCACCCGGTTGCCTCCTTCACGCACGGTGCCTTTGGTGCCACGGAAGGGCGTGTAGCCAGCGTCCGGATAAACGTCCTGCCAGGCGCCGTTGTCGGTGGTGTAGACCACCAGGGTGTTCTTATCCAGGCCCAGCGCCTTGAGCTTGTCGAGGATGCGGCCAATATGGGTATCGAGCTCAACCACGGAGTCGGCGTACTTGGTCTTGGAGATCGACTTGTGGACGAACTCCGGCGCTGGCAGGTTGGGCTGGTGAACCTTCATGAAGTTGACGTTGATAAAGAACGGCTTGCCGGATTTGGCCGCGGTGTCGAGAAACTCCAGCGCCGCCTTTTCCACATAGTTGTCGAAGAACGGAATGCCCACGACACCGGGCTTGCCATCCACTACCGGGGTGTCGACGTACTGGCCGTTGATCTTGAACTCTTCAACGGCTTTTTCACCGGCCTTGCCCGACAACGCGCCCTGGGTCACCTTGGCGAACATGGCACGGGTTTCTTCATCCATGTCCGGGAACCAGGTAGGGTCGGCATAGGTGTAGGCGTTGAGGTGATAGAGGCCAACGTACTTCATCACGTCGTAGCCCTGGGCATTGGGCAGTGCGTAATCGGCCTCGCCCAGGTGCCACTTGCCGGTGAAGTAAGTCTCATAGCCGCCGGTTTTCAGCACCGATGCCAATGTCCATTCAGCCGCTGGCAAACCACCGCCCTGGCCCTGGAACGCCACCGTGGTCATGCCGCTGCGGTTGGGGATGCGCCCGGTCTGCATCGCGGCGCGGCCTGGGGTGCAGCTTGGTTGGGCATAGAAGGAGTAGAAGGTGGTGCCCTCTTCGGCGAGCCGGTCGATGCTCGGCGTTGGCATCCCTCGACCTACGCCGCCGCCGTAGGGGCCCAGGTCACCGTAGCCGGTGTCGTCGGAGACGATGAACAGGATATTGGGTTTTTCAGTTTGTGCGGCTTGGGCAAAGTTGACTGCCATCAACAAAGAACAGGTGAGGTAAAACCTGGGGCGGTGCGCGAACTTGTTCATAAGGGTTTCCTTTCTCAAGTTCCGATACTCGTTGCGGGCCGCTCAAGCAGCGAGCGCAAAACAACAAGCATCATCGTTAGTGACCCCCCAAACGTTTAGCCTGGACAGTTCATGGAAGCCATCAAACAACGCGATCACATTTCCATTCATTGCTCAAGGCAGTCGTGCAAGATTAGTTCGACAATTCGCGCCCCGCGTGGTCGCGGATCGTAGTTTAGATGTCGTTCGTCGATTATTTGTACTTCAACCATCGACGCTCCTTTATTGAACAGGTCATGAAGGCCTCTCACTCCATCGCTCTAATCCGGGCCTTGTGCCGCCACTGTCGCAAAACTGTAATGTTCCGGTCATACAATTGACACGGCTTCTTACATTTACCGTCAGTTGGCCTCTGGCTTTTTTCATGGATGAGCAAGTCACATGCGTCGTGTCGTATTCAATCAGAAAGGCGGGGTTGGGAAATCCAGCATTGCCTGCAACCTCGCCGCCGTGAGTGCTTCCGAAGGCTACCGAACGCTGCTGGTTGATCTCGATCCCCTGGCCAATTCGACTCACTACCTCACCGGCCTGGTGAATGAGGATATTCCTGCGGGCATCGCCGATTTTTTCAAGCAGACCTTGTCCGGCGGTTTCGAAGGCAGGAAGCATCGCGTGAATATCACCCGCACGCCTTACGCCAACCTCGACCTGGTAACCGCCAGCCCTGAGCTGTCTGACCTGCAGTCAAAGCTGCAGAGCAAGTTCAAGGTCAACAAGCTGCGCAAGCTGCTGGTGGAACTGTCCGAGGACTACGAGCGCATTTATATCGATACACCGCCGTCATTGAATTTCTACACCTTCAGCGCCTTGGTGGCGGCGGACAGGCTGCTGATTCCCTTCGATTGCGACAGGTTTTCTCGCCTGGCGCTGTATCGCGTCATCGCGCAAGTAGAAGAGTTACGACTAGATCACAATGAGTCGCTGACGGTGGAAGGGGTGGTGGTCAATCAGTTCTCGGGGCAGACCGGATTGCACCAGCATCTGGTGGATGAGCTATTGGCCGAAGGGATACCACTGCTGCCGGTTTACCTGAGTCGCTCTGTGAAGATGCGCGAGTCTCACCAAGTGTCGGTTCCCCTTGTTCATCTGGCTCCGCGCCATAAGCTTTCGCTGGAGTTTGCCGATTTGCTGGATGCCCTGGAGCGAGCGGCTTGAGTGCAAATTTGGATTGGGGGATATCCATTCCTGCGGTAACGGCGATTTGTGGTTTCACTTTATATAGCGAGTGAGCCTGTAGGAACGAGCCTGCTCGCGAAGAACGTCCTGACAACGTATTCATCCAGACAGGGCGCGTTATCGTTGACGTCCATCGCGAGCAGGCTCGCTCCTACAGGGGATTGGGGGGCTCTGCAAAAGCCTGGTCGGGTGTCAGGCCGCTCGTTATTGCTGTTTATCCTCAGTGTTCAAATCCGCTTTGCGCCGATCGTTGCCGTTCGGGTTGCCGACGTCGATCAGCCTTCTTTCCAGCAAGATGTTTTGCAGCGCCTCGCGGTCTGACGGGGACATTTGGTGTTCCCGCTCCTTGAGTTCAAGCAGGATCGGGCTGGACCACTGGCGATAGGTTTGTTCGGCATTACGAGTGGATGACATCGCTTCCTCCTTGGGGTGATTTCTGCCAATCAAGACGCCTTGGTTCTATACGCAAAATGACCCTAGCCGAGGAAGGCCATTGTCGCCAATGCCTCACATCGGACGGGTTAGGGCACCTGCTGCAGCGGTGCGTCGGACGTCGCTGCGAAATAACCGGGGGGGATGCATCGATGATCAGGAACGGGCCGATCAGATCGACCCGATCCTCGTGCCTCTAGACAAAGCCTTGCCCATGAAAGCCCCGTGGCAGCCGTTGCAGTCCTGCCATGGCGGTCAGCCGCTCGGTCCAGGCCTGGCGCCAGTCATTGACCACGTGAGCGATTTTTGCCTTGCGTGCGGCGCGGCGTGCAGCGTTGCGCTCGGTTTTGCGCGCCTCTTTGTAAGCGTCGGTGTTGCGACAGCTTCTGCATTTCACCCGATTCAGTTCCCGGGTGGAGGTGAGGTTGCTGCCCTTGTGACCGCAGGCGAGGTGCCCGCTGACTTTGAAGTGGGTGACCATCAGAACGTCTCCTTCGTAACGAAGTAATCGTTAGACAACCCTGTTCTAGTGATGTTCGCGGTTGAAAGGCGCAAAAAAAATCCCAGCACCTGGCTGGGTTGGAGGACAGGAATCAGGCAGGCACTCACACGCACGCGCGGTGACGTAGCGTCGCCGATCATGCGTCCTGCGTCAGGTCCTGCCTGCGCATCGGTATCCAGATCAGGATCATCTGAACCGTGGCAGCGGTGGGTCGACTGGCTTGAGCGACGACAGTGTATTGCGGATCAGGGGTGTATCCTTTTCGATGTCGTTCAGACGATCACGGATTCTGAGCGCAGTCGGGTGTCCGCCTTGATGATCGACCCAGTCGGCGATTTCCTTGCACGCGGCAGCCAGGCGAACCTGACGGGAGTCGAGCAGGGTGAGCAGGGTGGTGATGGACTCTTTTTCGGACATGGGAAACACCTCCGTTTAAGAACCTGAAGATTGGCAGTAAAAAGCCCGCCGCAAGCGAGCTTTGTACCGATGGGCGCTGATCCTTCAGCACTTTGTCAGTATAGACCCGCGAATGCTCGTCAGCCTTGCCGGACCATCACTTGTGACCGGGCGTTGAGCTGTCGGCATACCCGCTGGGCATCGTATTCATGATCGTAGCCGTCACCGATGAAACCGTTGGTGCGGGTATCGGCGATGCGGTACCAGACGGCGGCTTCAGCGGGTTGATGCGTGGTTTCTCCAGCCCGGCGTCCATGAATGATGATCTTGTTGCAGCGCTTGACGACGAAAATGTCTTCCATGGCTTCACCGCAGCTGATTGGCGTACAGATCAACTATAGAAGCCATTTGCAATCGTGCAAAAAATAGGCAGGTCAGTTCGTCGCCTCGGACGCCATTTTCTCCAGCAGCATCGCCAGTGCGACTTCCTCCGCCCGCAGGCCTTTACGAACCCTCGGTTTTGGCAGTTGCGCCAAGGCGCCGAGCAGGAAACCCTCGAGTACCGCCGGGTGGATGTAGCACTTGCGGCACACCGCCGGAGTGTTGCCCAACTGTCTGGCGACATCCTTGACCATCGCAACCACATGCTGTTTTGCCTGGGACTCGGGTTGCCACTCGAGCTCGCGCAGAACCGCCAGGGCCAGGGCGCTGCCGGCCCAGGTGCGGTAATCCTTGGCGGTGAAGTCGGCGCCAGTCAGGGTTTGCAGGTAGGCGTTGACGTCGGCGGAAGTGATCGTGTGTCGCTCGCCGTTTTCATCGAGGTATTGAAAAAGGTTTTGCCCGGGAATGTCCTGGCAACGCTTGATGATCCGCGCCAGGCGCCGGTCCTTCACGGTGATCTGGTGCTCGACGCCACTCTTGCCGCGAAACTGGAACTGGATCGCACTGCCGTTGACCTCGACATGGCGGTTGCGCAGGGTGGTCAGGCCGTAGGAGCGGTTGTCTCGTGCGTACTGGGTATTGCCGACACGGATCAGCGTTGCGTCGAGCAAGGTGATGACGGTGGCCATGACCTTGTCGCGACTCAAACCCGGCGCCTCCAGCAAGGTTTCCAGTTGTTTGCGCAGCTTGGGCAGGGCCAGGCCGAAATCCCTCAGCCGCGAGTATTTGTCGCTGTCGCGCACCTCGCGCCAGCGCGGGTGATAGCGGTACTGCTTGCGCCCGCGGGCGTCGCGACCGGTGGCCTGCAGGTGCCCGCGCGGGTCGCTGCAGATCCACACGTCGGTGTAGGCTGGGGGGACCGCCAGTGCGTTGATGCGCTGTATTTCTTGCGGGTCGACGATGCGCTGGCCAGTGGGGTCGAAATAGCAGAATTTGCCGCGCAGTTTGCGGCGGGTGATGCCGGGCTGGGTGTCATCGACGTAATGCAGGTCACGGGGCAGTGCATCGGGCATGGCGATTGTCCTGGGCGAGGGATCGAGGGGCCGTTACAGCCATTGACCCCGCGCCGCGCCAGTCGTGCCCACGGCGTTACGCCAGCACGGCCACGGCCTTGATTTGCGCCCAGAGACGTTGGCCCGGATGCAGGTGCAGGTGGTCCCGGGAATAGCGGGTGATACGTGCAAGCAAAGGGCTGCCCTCGGCGTCCAGGCGCACCAGCACATGGGCGTTGTTGTCGGCGGGCATTTCGCTGACCACCGTCACGGGCAGGCGATTGAGGATGCTGCTTTGGTAATCGCCGAGCAGGCTGAGGCTGACATCCCGCGCCTGGACCTTGCAACGTAACGCCTGGCCCATCGCCATCGGCGTGTGAGTCACGCGAATGTTCAGGTCCGTATCGGGCAGTTGCAGCGTCAACAACTGGTAGTCGGCGTCATAGGCGGCGACATGCCCTTGGATCACTACGCCGGCGTCGTCACCCAGCGCCAGCGGCAGGTCGAGGCGTGCGAGGGTCTGGCCGATGGGGCCGCTGGCCAGCGCCTTGCCGTCGCTGAGCAGGACCAGGTGATCGGCCAGTTGTGCAACTTCATCCTGGGAGTGACTGACATAGAGCACCGGGATGTCCAGTTCATCGTGCAGCCGTTGCAGGTAAGGCAGGATCTCGCTTTTGCGTTGCGTGTCCAGTGCTGCCAGCGGTTCGTCCATCAACAGCAGTGTCGGGCTGGTGAGCAGGGCGCGCGCCATGCCGACACGCTGCCGTTCGCCGCCGGAAAGGTGCTGCGGATGGCGGTCGAGCAGATGACTGATACCCAGCAGGTCGGTCGCGTGTGCCATGTCGACCCGGCGCCGAGGCTTGGGAATGCGCTTGAGGCCAAATTGCAGGTTGGCCAGCACCGATAGATGAGGGAACAGGCTGGCTTCCTGAAACACGTAACCCAGTGCGCGCTTGTGCGGGGGGACGAAAACCCCCTTGGCGCTGTCTTGCCACACTTCATCGTTGACTTGGATTAATCCCTCGTCGGCGCGTTCCAGCCCGGCGATGCAGCGCAGGCAGGTGGTCTTGCCAGACCCGGAGTGTCCGAACAGCGCCGTCACCCCGCGGCCGGGCAACTGCAGGTCGACATCGAGGGCGAACCCCGGATAGCTCAGTTTCAGACGCATTTGAATCATCGATCAGCTCCAGCCTGTTTTGGTTTTACGGCTGGAGTACAGCGCCAGCAACACTGCAAATGAGAACACCAGCATGACCCCGGCCAGCCAATGGGCCTGGGCATATTCCATGGCTTCGACGTGATCGTAGATCTGCACCGAGACCACTCGGGTCTTGTCGGGGATGTTGCCGCCGATCATCAGCACCACGCCGAATTCGCCGACGGTGTGGGCAAAGCCGAGGATGGCCGCGGTGATGAAACCGGGCCTGGCCAGGGGCAGGGTGACGCTGAAAAATGTGTCCCAGGGACCGGCGCGCAGGGTGGCGGCCACTTCCAGCGGACGGGTGCCAATGGCGGAAAAAGCGTTTTGCAGCGGCTGGACCACGAACGGCATCGAATACAGCACCGAGCCGATCACCAACCCTGCAAAACTGAAGGTGAGGGTGCCAAGTCCCAGGGATTGGGTTAACTGGCCGACAAACCCGTGGGGGCCGAGCGCCAGCAACAGATAGAAACCGATCACCGTGGGCGGCAGCACCAGGGGCAGGGCGACGATCGCCGCGACCGGGCCGCGCAGCCAGGATTGTGTGCGCGAGAGCCATAACGCCAGTGGAGTACCGACCAGCAACAGGATGACGGTCGTCAGGGACGCCAGTTTCAGGGTCAGCCAGATGGCGGAAAAATCGGCACTCGATAGCGACATTTAGATCTGGTAACCGTAGGACTTGATGATGGCAGCGGCTTTTGGCCCCTTGAGGTACTCGACCAGTGCCTTGGCGGCAGGATTATCCTTGCCCTTGTTGAGGATGACTGCGTCTTGCTTGATCGGGTCATGCAGGTCGGCCGGGACGATCCACGCCGAGCCGCTGGTGATCTTGCCGTCCTTGTAGATCTGCGACAAGGCAACGAAGCCGAGTTCGGCATTGCCGGTGGACACGAACTGGTAGGCCTGGGTGATGTTCTGGCCTTCGACGAGCTTGTCCTTGACCTTGTCGGCCAGGCCTTTTTTGGCCAGCACCTGGGTCGCCGCCAGGCCGTAAGGCGCGGCTTTCGGGTTGGCGATGGACAGATGCTGATAGGTGTTATCGCTCAGGACGTTGCCCTTGGCATCGACGTAGCCTGCCTTGGTCGACCACAGGGCCAGCGTGCCGATGGCGTAGGTGAAGCGCGAGCCCTTGACGGTGTCGCCTTCGGCTTCAAGTTTTTGCGCGGTGGTGTCGTCTGCCGAGAGGAACACCTCGAACGGCGCGCCATTCTTGATCTGGGTATAGAACTGGCCGGTGGCACCGAAAGCCGTGACCAGTTTGTGCCCGGTGTCTTTCTCGAAATCAGCGGCGATGGCCTGGATCGGCGCGGTGAAGTTGGCAGCGACAGCGACCTGGACTTCGTCTGCCTGAGCGCAGCCGAAGGCGAACACGGCGAGCAGGCACGCCAGGCAAGTGGGGGCAAAACGTGAGGCACGAATGGTCATGAAACGGCTCCGTCACAGGCAAGTACTGCAAGATGGGTGAATCGCTATATATCGGAATATATAGCGAAATTCCGGTAAACGGAATGTGTTGCAGCGCTAACCGTGTTGCCCGCCACCACGGTCAGCGCTGAAGCAACTTCGCCAACCCTTCCTCGGCCAGGCGTCGGGTCAATTCGGCGGTACCCGACTCAACCCCCAGGGTGAACGCCTGTCCGGCCCAGAGGTTGCTGAAGTCTGCCTCGGCTTTGGCACGCAACGGCAGCAATGCACCGCCTGCGAGGGGAAAACGCGGCGCCTGGTCGCTCATCGGCCCGAGCTCGCGCATTACCCGATTGAGTATCCCCCGTGCCGGGCGACCGGTGAAAATGTTGGTGACCGCGGTCTCGCGTTCCCTGGCGGTCCGCAAGGCCTGGTGATGCGCGGCACTGACCTTGGCCTCTGGCGTGAAGAGGTACGCCGTGCCCACTTGCACCGCCGAAGCCCCCAGCATGAACGCCGCCGCCACACCCCGCGCATCGGCAATGCCGCCAGCGGCAATCACCGGTACTTTCACGGCATCGACCACTTGGGGCACCAGGGCGAAGGTACCGACCTGGCTGCTCAGGTCATCACTGAGAAACATACCCCGATGCCCGCCCGCCTCAAGACCCATGGCGATGATCGCGTCGCAACCCTGCTGCTCGAGCCAGATGGCTTCTTCGACGGTGGTGGCCGAGGACAGTACCTTTGCCCCGGTGGCCTTGACTCGATCCAGCAGGGATTTTTCCGGCAGGCCAAAGTGGAAACTCACGACTTCGGGGCGCAATTGTTCGACCACTTCGCAGGCAACCTGGTCGAACGGCGCGCGATTGGACACCGGTGTCGGTGCATCGAAGTCGACACCCAATTCGCGGTAATAGGGCTGCAGCAGGTTTTTCCAGTCCTGGGCGCGTTGCTCGTCGACCGCTGGCGGTTGATGGCAGAAGAAGTTGACGTTGATCGGGCGCTGGCAGTGTTGGCGAATGCCCTTGAGCTCGTCACGCAATTGCTCGACGCTCAGCATGGCGGCAGGCATCGAGCCGAGGCCGCCGGCGTTGCTCGCCGCAATGACCATGGCAGCGGTGGTGGCGCCGGCCATGGGGGCCTGGATAATCGGCAGCTCGATCCCGAGCAGGTCAAGAATGCGCGTATCTGGCCATTGACTCATTTCAGTTGTACTCCGACGTTGGAACCGGGCAGGGCTCGATTTGTAACAGCAATGCCTGCGGTTATGCCAGTCATGTCTGCCGCAGGCGAATTGGCTTAAAGTCCAATACGGTAATATTTTGCGAAGTGGTATTTAAATCACACCACAACAGGTGAACCCACCAGGAGGCAGCAATGTTCCAAGGTATTTTGATCGACAAAGACGAAAGCGGGTACCGGGCCACACTGCAACAGATCAATGAAGACCAGCTGCCCGAGGGCGATGTGACGGTGCGTGTGGCGTACAGCACGCTGAATTTCAAGGATGGCCTGGCGATCACCGGCAGCAGCCCGGTGGTGCGCAAATTCCCGATGGTGCCGGGGATCGACCTGGCGGGGACTGTCGAGGTCAGCACGCATCCGGACTACAAGGCGGGTGACAAAGTCCTGCTCAATGGCTGGGGCGTGGGCGAAGGGCATTGGGGTGGCCTGGCGCAAAAGGCGCGTCTCAAGGGCGAATGGCTGATTGCGTTGCCCGAGGCCTTCACTGAAGCCCAGGCCATGGCCATTGGCACGGCAGGCTACACGGCGATGCTGTGCATCATGGCACTGGAGCGCAACGGTGTGACGCCCGACCAAGGCGAGGTTCTGGTCACCGGGGCCAACGGCGGCGTGGGCAGTTTCGCCATCGCATTGCTGAGCAAGCTTGGCTATCGGGTCGTCGCTTCCACTGGTCGCCTGTCGGAACACGAATACCTTAAGCAACTGGGCGCCAGTGAAATCATCGATCGCGCCACCTTATCCGAGCCCGGCAAGCCGCTGGCCAAGGAACGTTGGGCTGCGGTCATCGACTCGGTGGGTAGTCACACCCTGGCCAACGCCTGTGCCAGTACCCGCTCCGAAGGCACCGTCGCCGCTTGTGGACTGGCCCAGGGCATGGACTTTCCGGCCAGCGTCGCGCCCTTTATCCTGCGCGGCGTGACGCTGGCCGGGATTAACAGCGTGACCCAGCCCAAAGCCAGGCGTGTAGAGGCCTGGAGTCGATTGGCCAAGGATCTGGACTTTAACTTGTTGCCGTTGATCAGCCATGAAATCGCTTTGAGCGAAGCGATCGAAGCCGCCCCGCGCCTGCTGGCCGGACAGCTGCGCGGGCGAGTGGTGGTGGATGTGAATCGCTGATCGACTGTAGGAGCGAGCATGCTCGCGAAAAACCTGAGAGCGCCGGGTGGTGTCAGGTGCCCAGCGTCATCGTTGACGACCATCGCGAGCCTGCTCGCTCCTACAGATTGATCGCCGGCCTGTAGGAGCGAGCATGCTCGCGAAAAACCTGAGAGCGGCGGGGGGTGTCAGGTGCCCAGCGTTATCGTTGACGACCATCGTCGGAACGCCGCCCGGAGCCTGCTCGCTCCTATAGGGGCTTTTCCCGTTCGAGCAATTGCCGCTTGCGCTCCACGCCCCAACGATACCCCGACAGGTTGCCATCGCTGCGTACCACGCGGTGACAGGGGATCGCGACTGCCAGGCTGTTCGCGCCGCAAGCTTGCGCCACTGCGCGCACTGCTTTGGGGTTGCCGATGCGTTGGGCGATGTCGGCGTAGCTGGCGGTGCTGCCAACGGGGATGTCTCGCAGGGCTTGCCAGACCCGTTCCTGAAATGCGGTGCCGCGCACATCCAGTGGCAAGTCCAGCCCCAGGGCCGGGGCTTCGATGAAGCCCACGACCCTGGCGATCAACTGTTCGAAGGCCTGATCGGCACCGATCAGTGTGGCGCGGCGAAATTTGTCCTGCAGGTCGCAAACCAGTTGCTGCGGATCGTCACCCAGGAGAATCGCGCAGACCCCACGCGCGCTTTGCGCCACCAGGATTGCGCCGAGGGAACACTGGCCAACCGCAAAACGAATGTCATTGTTTTGCCCCGCGGCACGGTAATCAGTCGGTTTCATCCCCAACACCTGATCCGCCGCTTCATAGAAACGGCTGTTGGAGTTGAAGCCGGCGTCGTACAACGCATCGGTGACCGAGCGGCCATCGGCCAGTCGCTCGCGCATTCGGCGCGAACGATGGGCCGCGGCGTAGCCTTTGGGCGTCAGGCCGGTAACGGACTTGAACACCCGATGGAAATGAAAGCTGCTCAGTCCTGCCGCTTGCGCCAGCTCGTTCAGCGCGGGCAGCGCCTCGGCGGTTTCGATCTGGCGACACGCGGCGGCCACGGTGGCGGCATGTTGCGCGGCGACCGCGCTTTGATCCTTGGCTGCACGCTTGCTTGGGCGATAACCGGCGGCCTGGGCAAGTTCGGCGCTGTCGAAGAACTCGACGTTCTGCGGTTTCGGCAAGCGCGAGAGGCTGCTGGGGTTGCAGTAGATCCCGGTGGTTTTCACCGCATAGACAAACTGCCCGTCCGCCTGTGGATCGCGGGCGACCACCGCGGCCCAGCGTGGATCGTTTTCGGTGCTGCTCGTTGTCGATTGGCTTGTCATGGCTTTACATCCGTTGACCCGTTTGCCGCAGATTAACCAGCGGCCCGTAGGCCCACACTCCGGCGCTTGCGGTCAAACTCCACGGTCTCACCGCGCGGTACGAAACGTGAAGTTGATCCGCTGCTTGCCCAAGCGTGGATGGTAGCCATCCTTGATCGGCAGCACACCGTGATAACGCAAGCGATCCACGCCGCCCCAGACCACGATCTCGCCATGCAGCAACGGCACCCGTTGGCTTTTGTCGCTGCGCGCGAAGCCGCCGAACAGAAACATTGCGGGTAGCCCCAGCGATACTGAAACGATGGGTGCAGCGTAGGATTTTTCGTCCTTGTCCTGATGCAAGGACATTTTCGCCCCGGGCACATAGCGATTGATCAGGCAGGAGTCCGGCACGAAATCGGCAAATCCTGCTTCCCGTGCCGCCGCCTGCGCCAATTGCAAAAACACCTCGGGCATGGGGGGCCAAGGCAGGCCGGTCCGGGGATCCTCGCGGGTGTAGCGATAACCACTGCGGTCGGTGGTCCAGCCCCAGGTCCCGCAACTGCTCAGGGCCACCGACATGGTGAAGCCGCCAGGGGTGACCATTTGCCGGAACGGTGCGGCCGCCAACACGGTCTCCAGTGCCGGTAACAAGCGCGCAAGCCAGGGGAGGGCAAAGCCCCTGAGGACGTAGGACTGTTCGCCGATCTGCTCGCGTCGGCGATCCTGCTCGGGCTCTGCATCGGCAAACAAGTCCAGGGTGGTCGGTTTCATGGTGCTCATGATGCGTCGTGAAAGATGATCCCAAGAGTATGCCGTTTTCCACTGTGCAGGCGACTGACGCCGTGGCGGAGGGTGACCCGATAGTAACCGCGCACGCCTTTGACCGGGCGCTGGTTGACCGCGAAGATCAGGCCGTCGCCTTTTTTCAGACCGATGACCTGCGGGCGCGACTGCATGCGCGGCCGCTGCTCGGTCAGCACGAACTCACCGCCGGTGAAATCCTCCCCAGGCGTCGACAGAAGAATCGCCACCTGGAGCGGGAAGACATGCTCGCCATACACATCCTGATGCAAGCAGTTGTAGTCCTGTGGTCCGTATTGCAGCAGCAAGGGTGTCGGACGCTGTTGGCCAGCGGCGTGACAACGTTCGAGGAAGGCCGGAAGGCTCTCGGGAAAACGGCTCGGCAAATCCATCTGCTCATGCCAGCGATTGGCTATCGGCACCAGTCGCGGGTAGAGCGCGCTGCGCAGGCGGGCCACCAGCGGCGGCAAGGGGTAGTCGAAATACTTGTATTCGCCACGACCGAAACCGTGCCGGGCCATGATCACATGCGAGCGAAAGTGTTCGGATTGGCCGTACAAGGCGCTGATCTGATCACAGGCCCTGGGGCTCAACAGCGATGCAATGACCGCGCAGCCGTCCGCATCGAGTTGCTGTTCCAGCAGGGGCCAGTCCAGCTTGTCCAGGTATTGCTCGCTCATTGCCAGGTCCTCAGGTTATCGAGGTGGCGAGACTAAGGGGTATGACGAATGCAGACACTCCGACACTTGCGGTCGAATGTCGCCAGGGAGCGGACGTCCATATTGTCGCTCCAGGCGTTGTTACAGCGCTTTGCTGACGCTGATGTCGCTGATGACGTCTTCGCCCTGGCCATGAAGCGCGTCCAGCGCGGCTTTGGCTTCTTCTGCCGTGCCGTTTTCCAGCTGGGCAAATTCGAAGCGGCGTTCGCCATTGAGTTTGTACTTGATGACGTATTTGGTCGTCTGGGCCACGGTCATACCTGTCAGTCTGTGTATTAAGGCGCTACTCAGCTCAGTTTCGAGCTGGAGCGGCGGATGATCTTGATCGAATGCGTCAGGGTCGGCTTGCGCGTCACACTGATCGGCCGGCGGTTGACCGTATCGATGGTGATGTTCCAGAACCCGGTGCTCGGCGCCGTGATGCGGGCCGGGAAGGTGTCGAACGCGCCGCCGTGATAGGTGTGACGACCGCCATTCTTGAAGCTGCGGAAGTTGGCGTCGTTCATCAAGCGAATGTTGCACGTTTGCGAGCATTGAATGACGACGATGTCGTCCTCGTTGAGGTGCTCGCGCTGGTGGATAAATTTCATGAGGCGCCTCCAGAAGGGCTTTTTCTACAAAATCAAAACGATAGCATGGTCGATTGGCGCAGTTTATCAGCCCCGGGGCGTTATTATCCGGCTCTCCGGGCCCGGGTGGACAATAAAAATGCATATATCGCGTGCCTGGGAAGAAAAAAGCAGTCAAGCCCGGAGAAAACCCGTATTTGTGCTGTCCGAGGGTCTTTATTGGAGATTTCATATGAAGTGGGGCATGTTTGGCTTGCCGTGGGTCCTGGCAATCGGTGGTTGTGCAAGTGTCTCGGACATCAACCAGACGCTGCCGACGATGAATGTGATTTCCGGCAAGAAGCCCCTTGAGTACGCCCAATGCCTGAGCGAAAAACTCGCCGACAGCCGTGGCGCCTTGCAGGTCGAGACGCAGAAAGACGGGGTGCGGGTGATCGTGCCGCAGAAGCTTTCCTCGGGGCCGGCCGCGGTGTTTGATATCGAACAGCGCTCTGGTGGCAGCAGCATCAAGCTGCACGAGCGCATCTCCAATGTGCCGATACGTCCCTTCGATGTACGCGATGCCGCCACGGCGTGCATTTCCGGCTGATAGACTGTCGACCGTCAGCACCAATGCCGTCAAAGGTTGCCTTTGCCGGCATTGTCATTTCTGGAGTCGAACATGAAGCGAGAGCGGGTACGGGAGCGGCATGCAGAGGGCCAAATCTGCGCCACCCATGTGATTCAGAACCCGGCGAATCCGGGGGAGTGGATCGTTTTTTTCAAGAAAAGCGCCGGGCGCAGTTTTTTCCTGGTAGACGAAAGCGACGAAGTCGAGTCCTTCAGCAGTCTCGACGAACTGATCGAGACCGTACGCGGCCTGGGGATCAAGTTCGCCGAAATCCACATGTAGGGCTTGATGCCCTATTTGCAGACCACCACGACGCTACGATTCTTGTAGTTGCCAACGTCGACGCCAAGGGTCTTGTCGCTTTCCTTGGGGGCGGGTGAGCCGTCAGTGCCAACGATCCGGTATCCGGTGCCGGCGCAAGACGCATCGGCCTTTTCGTAGCAGGTCGCCCAGGAATTGGCCTCGCCGGAGCAGTCAATGGCCAGGCCTTGTTCGCCATTGTTCAGGTAAGTGGTTTCGGAGGTGGCGCAGCCACTGAGGGCCAGGACCGCAATCAGCGGCAAAAATTTGATCATGTCGTTGTCGTCGTCAGGATGAGGGGGCAAAGCCTGTGACAGCGCGGTGGGCAAAAGGTTATAGCCAAAGGCCACTTCTTGCGGATATTTGCAAAAGAAGCCCTGCACAAGGGCAGGGCGTCAGGCCTGGATCAATTCTTGTCCTTACCCCGTCGTTTCGGTGCCGGGTGTTCCAGTTGCAACACCGATGCCACTTCGATCGCCACGGCTTCGGACGGGAAAGGTCCGGCAATGTTCTCACCGCCAACGCCGGCTACCCACCACTGGCCGTCTTTGGCCTTGTTGATCAAGTACCCGTTGACGCTTTTTGCTTCTGACATCTATTTGCCTCGTTGGCTGGTTCAAGGGCGCCATGATACCGCCAAATGCACCGTTAGGGTGCCGCTGGGCGCGGGTTGGTGCACTTGGCCATGGGTTGACTTGGCGTGCAAACCTGGCGGACTCTGCTATCAATAACAGGCTGCCGGTCCATTCGCGGTGCTCGCTGCGGAACTAACGGCGAGAATATTTCTCTATGATGGCATCGGTTAGCCAGTGCGGGGCATTGTAAGGTGTACGCCGCCTGATTAGACTGCGCCGAAACCCGTACACACAGCCCTTTCAAGGACTTATATGATCAAGAAATGCTTGTTTCCAGCAGCCGGTTACGGCACTCGCTTCCTCCCAGCGACCAAAGCCATGCCTAAAGAAATGCTGCCGGTGGTAAACAAGCCACTGATCCAGTACGGCGTCGAAGAAGCACTGGACGCTGGCTTGACGGAAATCTCCATCGTCACCGGTCGTGGCAAGCGCGCCCTGGAAGACCATTTCGACATCAGCTACGAGCTGGAAAACCAGATCAAGGGCACCGACAAGGAAAAGTACCTGGTCGGCATTCGCAAGCTGCTCGACAATTGCTCGTTCTCCTACACCCGCCAGACCGAAATGAAAGGCCTGGGCCACGCGATCCTGACCGGCCGTCCGCTGATCGGCGACGAACCCTTCGCCGTGGTGCTGGCTGACGACCTGTGCGTCAACCTCGAAGGCGACGGCGTACTGACCCAGATGGTCAAGCTGTACAAGCAGTTCCGCTGCTCGATCGTGGCCATCCAGGAAGTCGACCCGCAAGAGACCAACAAGTACGGCGTGATCGCCGGCGAGATGATCCGCGACGACATCTACCGCGTGCACAGCATGGTGGAAAAACCAAAACCTGAAGATGCGCCGTCGAACCTGGCCATTATCGGTCGCTATATCCTGACCCCGGACATCTTCGACCTGATCGAACAGACCGAGCCAGGCAAGGGCGGCGAAATCCAGATCACCGACGCCCTGATGAAGCAAGCGCAAAACGGCTGCGTCATGGCCTACAAGTTCAAGGGCAAGCGTTTCGACTGCGGCGGCGCCGAAGGCTACATCGACGCGACCAACTTCTGCTTCGAAAACTTCTACAAGACGGGCAAGGCTTACTGATAGCGCCTCAGCGGCTTGTATTGAAAGCGATCTTCATAAGCATGTAATCATGTTGACGAAGGCCTAAACAAACGCCCCGACTTGTTCGGGGCGTTTGTTTTTGCGCGTTGAAAGAAAATACCTTTCAAATATTGATTTCGCCCACCGCGCAAGGCGGAAACCTCGCTAGATAAAATAATCTAAGCTAATAAAATTGGTACTGTCCAATATTTATGGCTGAATTTATTTTGTAAGGAGTGCGTCCAGTAGATTATTTGTTCTGTTGAGTACGCGTGTCCGCATAATTGAGAATTGGTATTGCTGAAATATCAATTTCATTTATGGTGTTTTTTGTTGTTTTCCTCCTGTTGTCTGAAGGCTTGTTCCTACATTCTGCATATACTTATGTCAATTTGTAACGTGGAAATATCATGAAATAATTCGCATATTGAATTGCGATGTGACGAAGCCTTAGAAATAAATTGTTTCCTGATTAATAATTTATTTCTCCGTTGCTGGTGACGGTTTGAGGTGTACATGGAATTCGATGTTATTGTCGTGGGTGCAGGAGCAATTGGTGGGTCAATTGCATATGAGCTATCAACACGAGGATTAAGTGTATGTCGCGTTGGTGAGACTGATCGCACAAATGCAGCGTCAAAAGCCGCGGGAGCTATGAATGGATGTTTCGGGGAGGTAACAAGCGGGTTACTTTCGAGCGATTATGGTCGATTGAAACTAGATATGGACCGACAAGCCCAACACCTGTGGTCAAGCTGGGCGCAGCGGTTGGCAACTTCTTCAGGTAACTCTAGTTCGTTATTTACCGCTATTGGGACCCATGTGCTGCTTAATACCGCCGGCATGGATGAGGTGGACAGCGTTAACTACGACACCATCGAAAATACCCTTCGTGAGTATGGCGAACCGTTCGAAATTGTTGATCCACGCAAGATGGAGTGGCTTAAGCCCAACCATCTGGTTCGTCCTCTAAGGGGGTTGTACATACCAAACGAACATTCGGTGAATTCTCACCTTTTACTGGAAAAACTGGATGCTGCATTTGTCGCCGAAGGCGGCACTCTGAAAAATGAGAATGCTAAGCGAGTGTTGGCTGAGGGTGGGGTAGCAAAGGGTGTCGAGTTGTGCAGTGGGGAGGTTCTCTGGGCAAAGAAGGTTGTGGTTGCCGCAGGCGTTCAATCTCTGGATTTGCTCAGTGATTTCGACGAACTTGTAAAGAAAATTCCACCGCTGTTCAGTGGTTATGGCGTTTCCATTCTCGTAAAGATGCCAGAAGGGGTCGATTTACCAAGTTCGGTCATACGGACGCCAAATCGTGCCTTTGCATGCGGCTTACACTGCGTCCCTCGTGGGGATGGTGTCTTGTATCTGGGCGCAACTAACATTATTTCGGAGCGGCCAAAGCAACACGCTCTCATATCAGATGTTCAGTTTTTACTTGATTGTGCTGTTGATCAATTGAATCTGGACCTTCATGGCGCTGAAATAATTTCCATACAAGTTGGCAACAGACCAATTCCAGCAGATGGTTTCCCATTGATTGGCGAGTGCTGCATCAAAGGTCTTTGGCTCGCAACAGGTACCTACCGAGATGGCCTGCACCAATCACCATTGTTGGCGCGCTATATAGCTGATTGCCTAACCGATGTAGAGACTCCTGATCTGGATCTCAGCCCTTTCAAACCAGTCCGTGCTCCGTTATCTGGGTTTGCCCGCGAGCATACAGTCAGGGAAACGGTACAGCAGATGTTTGCCACAGGATATGAATATCGTTGGGATATAAAACCTTATTGGTTTCCTCTTCTGGATGAAGGGCTGTCGCGTAATTATGACGAGCTGATAAATGACTTGCATCCGTCATTTACGCCCCCGCCGGAATTGGTGGCGTTCTCTTATCTTTATGAGTCGATCTTGAAAAGACTTTCGCAGTATTACAAGGAGTGGTCATGAGTCTTACTGATCGTGAGTATCTTGCTATTAGTCAAGCGCGGGCCATGTTGCAGGAATCTGGTATCTGGGACTTGGAAGAAGATTTGAGTTGTCTTATAGATCGCTATATCGAACGGGTGGATAAAGGCCGTGCGATCGAAGAATTTATGTTGGCGGTTCAAGAACGCTGTAACCGAATTCCTCTCGGGCATATTGTTGGCATGGTGGAGTTTGACGAAATGCCGCTTGTGGTAGGTACCGGTGTGTTTATCCCCCGTCCTCACAGCCAAATCATTCACAAGTGGCTGGAGACCAACGCTGCGCTGCGATCGGGAGCGAGTGTTCTCGATTTGTGTGCTGGAAGCGGCGCGATTGGCCTGGCGATCGCACGGCGCAGACCAGATCTGAAAGTGACATGCGTGGAGTTTGATGAGATAGCGGTGCAGTACCTCAAGCGCAACATCGACAGGCTTGCCTGCAAGGGTATACGGGTCAATCACTTGCAGGCAGACATTCGCGACGAAAAGGCATTTACGCGATTCACACATGAAGTTGGCTTGATTGTCGCTAATCCTCCGTACGTCCCACAGTCTCAAGAGTTGCTGCCTGAATGGAGTGATCACCATCCACAGGCGTCAGTCTATTCCGGGGTCGATGGTCTTGAACTGATACGGCAAATCATCTCGCTCGCGAACCAGTTACTAAGTCGCGAAGGTTGGTTAGTCATTGAGCATGGCGAGTCGCAGGCCCAAGCGGTACGCGAACTGTTTAAGCAGAGTCAGTTGACGAATATAAAGACGTTAATCGACAAGGAAACGTCCGACGCGTCGGGCAGTTCAGTAATGACCATCGGATGTAAATCTCGTTGATTTTCATAAAGGAGTTTTAGTAATGAATGCGCAAACTAAACAAGACTGGATGAGCGTTCGTCGCGGTAACACTACTGGGGCGCTGGCGAAGGCTTACGAGGAAGGACTGACAGGTTTTACCGTTGCAAGTCGTGTGGGTAAGAACATTACCTTGCAAGATGGAGGTACGTTCACTGAGTTCGTTTCCTGTTCATACTTGGGCTTAGAAACCCATTCGGCATTGATCGACGCCGCACACCGCGCAATGGAAACTTCCGGACTGCACCTGTCGTCTTCTCGAAGTGCAATGCGCCCGAGTTACCTGCCTCAACTGGAAGAGTTGCTTAGTCAGGTTTACAGAGGTAGTGGCGTCGCGGTGTTTACCTCTACCAGCAGTGTCCATTTAGGTGTTTTACCGTTGCTGGGGAGTGGTTCGTTGAGTAGGTATCCGGTCAAAAAACGAATCCACTGGCTAATGGACAAAACCGCCCATGCTTCGATGCAGGTGCTTAGGGGGATTTTGGAGCAGTTCGGTTCTGTTTCTAGAGTTGAGTCCACCAATCCTGAATCGCTGACCACAGTCCTGAAAGACTGCACCGACAAAGGTGAGACTCCTGTGCTTTTGATCGATGGAATTGGGTCGATGAGTGGTCTTGTACCCATCGCCGAGCTCTCTCGGCAGCTAGAGTCGGCGCGGGGATACCTTTACGTAGATGATGCTCATGGTATTTCGATCGTTGGACGTCATGGTGCGGGATATGCCTTTTCAACGGTTGATCACTCGTTACCAGCAAATATTATTCTGGCGGGGTCTCTCTCAAAGGCCTTTGGTGGCTCGGGTGGTTTTGTCGTGGTTTCAGATCCACGGGATATTGAAGTTATCCGAACCCTGGCGAATCCACTGATATTTGGTCATTCCATTATGTTGCCCATGCTGGCGGCCAACGTTGCCTCGGCGAGAATTCATCTCAGTGAAGAACTCGATGTGCTGCAACAGCGACTTTGGGAAAACGTCAGCCTTTTAGATTCCCTCACCGATAACCGGTTGCTCAACGCACGTATTCAGTCACCTGTCAGAGGAGCGTTCTTTGAAACAGAGGAGGCCGGTTTGCAGGCTGCAAGAACCCTACGTGACCAAGGCATGCTGCTCTTCCCGGTGTTTTATCCAATTATTGCTAAAGGAAAAGCGATGTTGCGTTTTGCGGTATCAGCAAGCCACAGCGACAAAGACGTCAGGCTATTAGGGGGGGCTTTGGAGGCTATGACGAGCAATGGGCTATGGACGCCTGCTATCAACGAGCTGGATCACGCCTGACTGACAAGTTTTTTCCAGAAATTGGCTAACGGAGGTGCAAAAGATGAAGCGACACGGACAGTTATCACAGACAGGCACGTCTAGCATTTTGCAGCCGCAGCGGGAGCGGCTTGACTTGATAAATTTGCAAGTTGTCGACCTGCTTTCTGAGCGAATGAAGGTGTGTATGGACATTGCCGAGCTCAAAGCCGTCCATGGCATTGCGATGATGCAACCCGGACGAATTTCCTACGTGCTCGATATGATTAAGACTAGATCGGCGGCGGTGGGATTGAGGCCAGAATACACCGAGTCGATATTCAAACTGATTATAGAAGAGACCTGTATCCAGGAAGACGTCCTGATCAATCAGTGTCTGGCCCCGAGGCAACCCTCATGAAAATATTGCTGATTGATAACTTCGACTCCTTCACCCAGAACATTGCTCAGTATTTGTATGAGGTGACAGGCATTTGCGCAGATGTAGTCAAAAATACCATTCGGTATGATGCATTGGGCATCGAAAAATACGACGCTGTAGTGCTGTCGCCTGGCCCAGGGCACCCCGGAGATGAGGGGGATTTCGGTGTTTGCGGTGACGTCATCCTCCATTCCCCTGTCCCGCTGCTCGGTATTTGTCTGGGACACCAAGGTATCGCTCAATTTCTTGGGGGGACCGTGGGGCACGCTCCCCACCCTGTGCATGGCTATCGCAGTCGTATTACTCATTCAGGTAAAGGGCTCTTTCGCGATTTGCCGGATCAGTTCGAAGTGGTCAGATACCATTCGTTGATGTGTACAAGCCTACCAGCAGAGCTCCAATGTACGGCCTGGACGTCTGAAGGTGTGGTTATGGCAATCGAACACGTCACCAGACCGGTTTGGGGGGTCCAGTTTCACCCTGAATCCATCGATTCAGAATATGGCCATGCGCTATTTAGCAATTTCATACGCATGGCGCTAGAACATAACGACAGCATTAGAACTCGCTTAGAGTCCGGCATGGAATGTACGTCGTCAAAAAACGCATACGTCGCAGTAGGGGGGATGCTGAATATGCAGCTTGCCTATCGCGAGTTTTCCGAATGCACGGATCCACAATCAGTATTTTCGTCGCTCTATGCAGATGATCATTATGCTTTTTGGCTAGACAGCGAGAAGTCGGAAAGACCTAATGCCCGCTACTCGATCATGGGTAGTGGGGAGGCTCAAGGAGCGATAAGGCTTGAGTACGATGTCAACGATGAGTGCCTGAAGCTTGAGGGCCCCAAAGGTAAAAAAAGTATCAAAGGAGACTTTTTTACGCTGACTGCACAGATCTTCGAAGCCGTGCAGGTGGCAACCCCTCAGTACTTGCCGTTTGTTTTCAAGGGTGGTTTTGTCGGTTACCTCGGTTACGAGTTGAAAGCACTGGCGGGTGGACACAAAACCTATCGTTCGGTTTATCCGGATGCTTCATTCATGTTTGCACCGCATTTCTTTGTCTTTGATCATCATGAAGACAAGACCTATGAATGCATGATGACTGCGACTGGCGATGCTGTTGTTTGGCCGTCCTTACCTGATTTTCTTGATCGTAATGATGAGTCAAATGGTCATTGCAGTACGTTTATTCCAGGTGCTGTAGATCAGCTGAAGCTCTCGCTCGAGGATGGGCCAGGTGATTACATCAGTAAGATCAATCAATCTCTCAAGTACATCACTGATGGAGAGTCGTATGAGATCTGTCTGACCAACAGGGCAAAAATGGCGTACGGTGGTGCGCCTTTGGGTGCTTATCGGCGAATGCGCCAGGCCAGCCCAGTCCCCTACGGCGCCTACCTCTCGTTTGCAGGATTTTCAGTATTGAGCGCTTCGCCCGAAACCTTTCTCAGAATTGACGACAGCGGATTGATAGAGTCCAGACCGATCAAGGGGACCAGGCCGCGTAGTGAACAATTCACAGAGGACCAAATACTGCGGGAAGAGCTATGCAGTTCGGCCAAGGACAGGGCCGAAAACCTGATGATTGTCGATTTGGTGCGCCATGATTTGAATCAAGTGTGTCGTCCAGGGAGCGTTCATGTTCCTGAGATTTTCTCAGTGGAAAGCTTTTCTTCGGTTCACCAACTGGTCTCAACGGTTCGTGGGCACCTTCGCTCGGATGTTTCAACGATCGAAGCTATTCGAGCCTGTTTCCCGGGCGGCTCAATGACGGGAGCTCCGAAGAAACGCACGATGGAAATCATTGACGTATTGGAGTCTTCTGCCCGCGGTGTCTATTCAGGTGCATTAGGCTGGTTATCTTTTAGTGGTGGAGCAGAACTGAGTATCGTCATCCGAACAGCAGTGCTGCAGGGTAGCGAGGCGAAATTTGGAATTGGTGGCGCAATTGTTGCCCACTCCGATCCACAGCAAGAGCTTGAAGAAACTTTGGTCAAAGCTAGCGTGCCTTATTACAGTTTTGTCGCAGGGAGCGAATCATGATGAGCGAAACGGTTGTTGTATTGGGTGGGGCGGGTTTGGTTGGTTCGTTGATCAGCCGCATTCTTATGCAATATGGATACGATATTCGGGTGGTGGATCGCAGGCCTTCGGAACAGGAAATTGGCTTCTATGAAGTTGATGTCACAAGCCCGTTCAGCAACACCGAGCACATCTTCCAAGGGGCAGTTGCAGTGGTCTTTGCGCTGCCCGAAAGCGTGGCTATACGGGCAATACCATGGGTAGTTGGTTCCGTTTCGAGCGATGTTGTGTTCATACCGACTTGCTCTGTTCAGGAGCCATTTTACAGAGCATTGAAGGATACCTCGTCTCAGCAGCCTTTCGTCGGTGTCAATCCGATGTTTTCACCCAAGCTCTCCGTTCAGGGGCGCACCGTCGCAATTTGCCTAGAAGACGGCGACTCGCCTTCGACCTTCATTGAGCAACACCTGATGGGGGCTGGGATGAAGGTAAAACGAATGACGCCGGTGGCCCATGATGAACTCATGGCGCTCTGTCAGGCGCTGCCCCATGCCGCAATTCTCGGGTTCGGTTTAGCGTTGGCAAGGTCTTCGCTAGATCTGGAAAGCGCTCTTGAGGTGATGCCGCCTCCAATGCGCACAATGATGGCGTTATTGTCCCGGGTTCTGGTGAATCCACCTGAAGTCTACTGGGACATACAGTTAGAAAATGACCAGGCCAGCCATCAACGCGCTGCGCTGATGGAGGGGATGGAACGCTTGATGAAAAATGTCCGTAATCAGGATTACGACGAGTTCAGACGTGACCTACAAGGCGTTTCAAGTACATTGGGCAGTCGTTTGAATTCTGGATCCGTCGATTGTCAGCACATTTTTTCATTGCTGAACTGATTAAATCCTCGCCAAGGAAGTGCGTAGGAAACGCTTCACGGGTGCAACGAAAAATGTCCCGTGAATTTTTTGTGTGCAGTAAGGAGTTTTACTCATGGCATTAATAAATGAGGCGGCTCACCGCGGAGCGAGATCAAAGCGTTGGCTAGGCCTAAGCGTGCTGATGCTGCCTGTTTTGCTGGTGACAGTTGACAATACGGTGCTTGGATTTGCGCTGCCAAAGATTGCCGGGGCCCTGCGTCCGAGCGCTAGCCAGCAGTTGTGGATGATCGATGCTTATTCGCTGGTATTGGCGGGGTTGCTGGTGTCGATGGGTAGTCTGGGAGATCGAGTCGGTCATCGTAAGTTGTTGCTGGCCGGGTCCTTGGGTTTTGCGATTGTGTCGGTGCTAACAGCGTATTCCGATACCTCCATGCAACTGATTGCCGGGCGAGCTTGTATGGGCGTTTTCGGTGCGATGTTGATGCCCTCAACGTTAGCGTTGATACGATCGGTGTTCGAGGACCGAGAAGAACGCAGACTGGCAGTCGCGATCTGGGCAACGACATTGACGGTCGGTTCGGCACTCGGTCCTTTGGTGGGTGGAGTGTTGCTGGAATTCTTCAGTTGGGGGTCGATTTTTCTGTTGGCGGTGCCCGTGTTGGTGCCATTGCTGGTGTTGGGGCCACTGTTGTTGCCCGAATCCGGGCGAGATGCTTCAGGACCGTTGGATCCGATAAGCATCCTGCAATCGATGTTCGCGCTTGGTGCCATTGTTTATGGCATCAAACACAGCGCCAGTAATGGCATCGACTGGATGGCGCTGACCGCATTTGCAGTAGGCTCAGTAGCGGGCTGGATGTTTGTGCGTCGACAGTTAAGTCTGCCAATGCCGCTGATGGACCTGAGTCTGTTCCGCAGTGGCACCTTTAGCGGCTCTGTCGCGATCAATTTGATGAGTCTCGCGTTCCTCGTTGGCTTCGTATTCTTTACCACTCAGTTCTTGCAGATCGTACTTCAGATGTCGCCCTTGAGTGCCAGTCTCGCGTTGGTTCCTGGTCAGGTCGTGGCGATTGTCGTGGGGATGGCGGTCGTGCCTGTCGCGCAGCGAATACAAGTGCATGTGCTGATACCAATTTTGATGGCGTTTGCTGGGTCGGCGTTTTTGCTGGTCGCCATCATGGGCAGTAGCCTGACCGTTCTAGTGGTGGCTTTTGCCTTGCTGAACATTGGCGTGGGCGCGATCGCGACGGTGTCCAATGATGTGATTTTGTCAGCTGCACCACCGGCGAAGGCGGGCGCCGCGTCGGCCATTAGCGAAACGGCCTATGAAGTGGGCGTAGTTTTGGGGACGACAGTGCTCGGCGGTGTCGTCACCGCCTACTATCGTGATGCACTGCAGCTTCCGGGGTTCCTGAGCGAAGTGCAGATGCTGCTGGCAAGTGAGACGCTGTCTGGCGCTTATCATGTGGCGGCACACTTGTCGGCTGATCAAGCAAGGGAATTGATGGCGCAGGCGGGAAGGGCATTCGAAGGTGGAATCGGTTTGATTTCGTGGGTGACCTTCGGCTTGGCACTTATGGCCATTTTGATTGCTTGGCGCACTCTGCGAACAGCGAAAACGCAATCTGCAGAGGGGTATGGATCGAAAACGTAGTAAGAGTTAATGATTAAGTTGCGGAGAGTACGTCATGGACAGAAAGGCATTTTTTTTTTTGGATGGTTCAGGAAGGTGATTTACCCCCACCGAAGGCTGCTGAAACACTAGGAATAAAAGTATTGAATATTGATGAGAGCGAAGGAAGTATTGAGCGCTCGTTTGAGGCTACCGAGGCCTTTACTAACCCCGTGGGCAATGTACAAGGTGGGTTTCTCGCGGCGATGCTTGATGACACGATGGGTCCAGCGCTAGCCGCAACGCTTAAAGAAGGTGAGTTTGCGCCAACCTTGAGCCTAAACGTGAATTTTCATGCTCCAGCGAAGGTTGGGGTGCTTATTGGTAGGGGGTGTGTGGTTAGGCGGGGAGGGCAGGTTTGCTTTCTCTCTGGTGAGCTTGAGCAGGGTGGACATGTTATTGCGACCGCGACTGCAACTGCTCTGGTCCGAAAACCGTAGGAGTTCCAGAAGATTCCAGGCGTTGGCAAATACCCGGATCACAGCAATTAATTGAAAATCAGGTCGGAGGGCGGATCGCTGGAGTATTTTTTCAATTTCGGCCTCAGATCCAACGCAGCACTTGCCCCGGGAGTGTCTATGGGTATGCTGTTTGCCTGCCGAGGAGATTGAAAATGGCCTACGATTTTGACCTTTATGTGATTGGCGCCGGTTCTGGCGGTGTGCGGGCGGCCCGGTTTGCGGCCGGCTTCGGCGCGACAGTGGCGGTGGCCGAGAGTCGCTACCTGGGCGGTACTTGCGTAAACGTCGGCTGCGTGCCGAAAAAGCTGCTGGTGTACGGCGCGCATTTCGCCGAGGACTTCGAGCAGGCTTCGGGTTTTGGCTGGAGCCTGGATGAGGCGCAGTTCGACTGGGCGACGCTGATCGCCAACAAGGATCGCGAGATCAATCGCCTCAACGGCATTTACCGCAACCTGCTGGTCAACAGTGGCGTGACGCTGCACGAAGGCCACGCCAAGATCGTCGACCCGCATACGGTCGAGATCAATGGCGAGCGCCACACGGCTAAGAACATTCTGATCGCTACCGGTGGCTGGCCGCAGATTCCCGAGATTCCGGGGCACGAGCACGCGATCAGTTCCAACCAGGCGTTCTTCCTCAAGGAACTGCCCAAGCGTGTGCTGGTGGTGGGCGGTGGTTACATTGCCGTCGAATTCGCCGGGATCTTCCACGGCCTGGGCGCGCAGACCACGTTGTTGTATCGCGGTGAGCTGTTCCTGCGGGGCTTTGACGGTTCCGTGCGCAAGCATCTGCAGGAAGAGCTGACCAAGCGCGGCATGGACCTGCAATTCAATGCCGACATCGAGCGTATCGACAAGCAAGCCGATGGCAGCTTGAAAGTGACGCTCAAGGATGGTCGTCAGTTGGAGGCCGATTGCGTGTTCTACGCCACCGGTCGACGTCCGATGCTGGACAATCTCGGGCTGGAAAATACCGCGGTGAAGCTCGATCAGAAAGGCTTCGTCGAGGTGGACGACCTGTACCAGACGGCCGAGCCTTCGATCCTGGCCCTGGGCGATGTGATCGGCCGGGTGCAGCTGACGCCGGTGGCGCTGGCTGAAGGCATGGCGGTGGCGCGGCGCTTGTTCAAGCCTGAGCAGTATCGCCCGGTGGATTACAAGATGATCCCGACGGCGGTGTTCAGCCTGCCCAATATCGGCACGGTCGGCCTCACCGAGGAAGAAGCGCGCGAGGCGGGCCACGAGGTACAGATCTTCGAAAGCCGCTTCCGGCCGATGAAGCTGACCCTGACCGAATGTCAGGAGCGCACGCTGATGAAACTGGTGGTGGATGCCCAGACCGACAAGGTGCTGGGCTGCCACATGGTGGGGCCGGAGGCTGGCGAAATTGTCCAGGGCCTGGCTATCGCCTTGAAGGCCGGCGCCACCAAGCGCCACTTCGACGAAACCATCGGTGTGCACCCGACGGCCGCCGAAGAGTTTGTCACCCTGCGTACACCGGTCGGCGCTTAATCGACCCTGGCGACGTCTGGCGCTGCTGCATTGGCAGCGGCCAGGCGTAGGCTTTTTTCGAGGTCGGCCCGGGCTTTCTGCAGTTCGATTTCCAGTGCCTTGTTAACCTGCGCTTGTTCCTCGACGCTCTGCTTGAGCGCCTGGCTTTCCAGCATGGCTACGCGCAGGCGTTCCTGGAGGAGGGTGCGCTCGCTGTCGACACGCGTGGCCTGGTCGAGCAGTTGATCCTGGCGGGTGTTGCTTTGCTTGAGTTGCTCTTGCAGCAGGCTCAGCTCGCGCAGTGTGCCGCGATTCTCCGTCAGCAGGCGTTCGTTGTCGCGGTGCAACTGGGTGATTTCGTCCTGGCGTACCAAGGCGCTTTGTTGGGCTTGGCGCAACTCCATCTGCAGTTGCTGTACCTGGCCTTCGTGGCGGCTTTGCTCTTGCTCGCGCTGCTCGTTGATCGCGTTGCGGTAGTGCTCCAGGGCATCACGACTGTGCAGGTGTTTTTCTTCCAGCGAGCGAATCTGCTCGTCTTTGTCCTGCAGGCGCAGCTCAAAATCAGCCAGTGCCTGAGTCTGCCCGGCATTGCGCGTTTGTTCACCCTGAAGCAGGGTGCGCGTGCTTTGCAGTGCCTCGGATTCCTGGGTCAGTGCCAGGCTCTGCAGCTCGTAGTGTTGCTGCAGTTGCGTATTGGCTTGCTCGGCTTGCTGCAGTTGCGTTTCCAGCGCCTTGCGTTGTTGCTCGTACTGTTCGCGGGCCTGGTCAATGGGTTCCTGCGCCTGCTCTTTAAGGCGCTGCGCGAGGCGTGTTACCAGCGCCAGCAACTCTTCGTCGATCGGCTCGGAAGGGGCTTCGTCTGGCCCCGGGGTGCTATCATCGAGCTCCTTCATGTAGCGATGGATCGTGGTTTTCGAGCCGGTATTGCCCATTTCGATCCGTACGGCATCGATGCTGGGATTTTCGCCGCGGGCCAGGATCGCCAATCGCGCCGCTTGCACCACTTGTTTGTTCACGCCGCCACGGGCCATGAGATCTCCTGCTGTTTTGCTGTGTGGTACGTACCACGAAAAACGCATTCTAGCATTGTCGGGGTAAATTCGGTTTTCTTCTATCAATACAGTCTGCTAATAGCGAAAGCCAATCAGCGGCATGAGGTTTGCCAATGAGCCAACCGTCCGTCGAGTGGGTAAAGTTCTCTCCATCAACTTCTTAACCCCTGACGGAGAGTCAACGATGCCTATCATCAACAGCCAAGTTAAACCGTTCAAAGCTGACGCATTCAAAAATGGCGACTTCGTAAAAGTCTCGGACGCTGACCTTAAAGGCAAGTGGTCGGTGGTGTTCTTCTACCCGGCCGACTTCACCTTCGTCTGCCCGACCGAGCTGGAAGACCTCGCTGACAACTACGACGCGTTCCAGAAGCTGGGCGTCGAGATCTACAGTGTTTCCACCGACACCCATTTCGCCCACGCTGCCTGGCACAACACTTCGCCAGCCATCGGCAAGATCCAGTACACCATGATCGGCGACCCGACCCACGCCATCTCCCGCAACTTCGACGTACTGATCGAAGAAGCTGGCCTGGCTGACCGTGGCACCTTCGTGATCAACCCTGAAGGCCAGATCAAGATCGTTGAACTGAACGACGGCGGTGTTGGCCGTGACGCTAGCGAGCTGCTGCGCAAGATCAAGGCTGCCCAATACGTCGCTGCTCACCCGGGCCAGGTTTGCCCAGCCAAGTGGAAAGAAGGCGAGGCCACTCTGGCGCCGTCCCTGGACCTGGTTGGCAAGATCTAAGTCTGTGACGCGCTTCATCAGGGCGGACTTCCGCACCTAAGCAAGCTGCACCGCCCAATAAAAACGCCCGGGCGAGATTCGCTCGGGCGTTTTTTTTCGTCTCCGTCTCTTCACCAAACAGCATGGAAATCGCCCGTATGTTGGACGCCAATCTTAAAGCCCAGTTGAAATCGTACCTGGAACGGGTCACCCAGCCGATCGAGATCGTTGCCTCCCTCGACGACGGTGCGAAATCCCAGGAAATGCTCGCACTGCTGAAAGACGTTGCCAGTCTTTCCAGCCAGATCAGCTTGCTCGATAACGGTGACGATGCACGCAAGCCATCGTTCTCGATCAACCGCCCCGGCGCGGATATCAGCCTGCGTTTCGCTGGCATCCCCATGGGCCATGAATTCACTTCCCTGGTGCTGGCTTTGCTGCAAGTCGGCGGCCACCCCTCCAAGGCCAGTGTCGAAGTGATCGAACAGATCCGCTCGCTCAAGGGCGAATTCAACTTCGAGACGTATTTCTCGCTGTCCTGCCAGAACTGCCCGGACGTGGTCCAGGCGTTGAACCTGATGGCGGTACTCAACCCCAATATCCGCCACGTCGCCATAGACGGCGCGCTGTTCCAGGCTGAAGTCGATGAGCGCCAGATCATGGCGGTACCGAGTATCTACCTCAACGGCGTGAACTTCGGCCAGGGCCGCATGGGCCTGGAAGAAATCCTCGGCAAAATCGACACCAGCGGCATCGAGCGCCAGGCCGAGAAGATCAGCGCCAAGGAAGCCTTTGACGTACTGGTGGTGGGCGGTGGCCCGGCCGGTGCTGCGGCGGCCATCTATGCCGCGCGCAAAGGCATTCGCACCGGTGTCGCTGCCGAACGTTTTGGTGGCCAGGTGCTGGATACCATGGCCATCGAAAACTTCATCTCCGTGCAGGAAACCGAAGGGCCAAAACTGGCGGTCGCGCTTGAAGAGCACGTCAAGCAGTACGACGTGGACATCATGAACCTGCAGCGCGCCGACAAATTGCTGCCGGGCAAAGACGGCGAGCTGCACGAAGTCCACTTCGCCAGCGGCGCGAAACTCAAAGCCAGGACGGTGATCGTAGCCACGGGTGCACGCTGGCGCGAAATGAACGTGCCCGGTGAGCAGGAATATCGCAACAAGGGCGTGGCGTACTGCCCGCACTGCGACGGCCCGTTGTTCAAAGGCAAGCGTGTGGCGGTGATTGGCGGCGGTAACTCAGGCGTCGAAGCGGCCATCGACCTGGCCGGTATCGTGGCCCATGTCACGCTGCTGGAGTTCGATGTGCAGCTGCGTGCCGATGCGGTATTGCAGCGCAAGTTGCACAGCCTGCCGAACGTGACGGTGATCACCCGTGCGCAAACCACTGAAGTGATGGGCGACGGGCAGAAGGTCAACGGCTTGCGCTATAAAGATCGCGAGAGCGACGAATTGCGCAGCGTGGAACTGGAAGGGATCTTTGTGCAGATCGGTCTGTTGCCCAATACCGATTGGCTCAAGGGCACCATTGAGTTGTCGCCGCGTGGCGAGATCATCGTCGATGCCCGTGGCGAGACATCGATACCGGGTGTGTTCGCGGCAGGCGATGTGACCACGGTGCCCTACAAGCAGATCGTGATCGCGGTGGGCGAGGGCGCCAAGGCTTCCCTTAGCGCATTCGACCACTTGATTCGCACCTCGGCCCCGGCGTAAACCGGGCGCTGAAAACACAAAACCCCATGAATGATCATGGGGTTTTTTTTGCTGATCGTTCCCACGCTCTGCGTGGTAACGCCTCCCGTGACGCTCCGCGTCACGCTTTTTGGGACGCGGAGCGTCCCAGGCTGCATTCCCACGCAGAGCGTGGGAACGATCATAACGATCAAGCCAGATTTTTACAGGGGGGCTGGCTGGATGATTTCGACCCAATACCCATCCGGGTCCTTGATGAACGCCAGGCTCTTCATGCGGCCATCGTTCAGGCGCTTCTGGAAATCGCAGCCCAGCGCTTCGAAGCGTTCGCACGCAGCCACGATGTCCGGCACCGAGATGCAGATGTGGCCGAATCCGCGCGGGTCGGTATTGCCGTTGTGATAGGTGAAGTCCGCATCGTTCTCGGTGCCGTGGTTATGGGTCAGTTCCAGAATGCCCGGGATCGACTTCATCCATTGCGTGCGCTCGGCGGCATCGGCCGGAATCTGACGCTTGTCGACCAGGGCGAGGAAGTACAGGCTGAATTCAGCTTCTGGAAAATCGCGTTTCTCCACCAGCGAGAAGCCGAGAACGCGCGTGTAGAAGTCCAGGGACTTGGTGATGTCCTTGACCCGCAACATGGTGTGGTTGAAGACAAATTTCTGGGTGGCGGTGTCAGGCTGTGCAGTCACGCCGGGGAAGGTGTTCAGATCTTGCAGGCTCATGGGCCCTCCGGAAATTAAATGGGGCTGCCGACAATGATACGCATGGGTTGCGACATCACCAAACCCAAAGCGTCTGCTATTGCCTGACCGCTGGCCGAAGATCAAACTTCAGGGCTAACTGGCTGGGTGTTGATGGTAATGATTCGATTGTGCAGGTCGTTGATTATCCTGAGTGGTGTGCTTTCTGTGTTGGCCCGGGCTCACGCCGATGAGCCCGTCGTGGCGTGGCCGCCGGGCTGGCAGGTCGAAGCCGTTGCCCAAGGCGAAGCTGGCTCCGGTGTCAGTCGCCAGCGCGCGGTCAAGAACGACGCGCAAGGCATGCCGTTGATGGTGATGGAATTGACCGTGAGCCGGGTGCAACCCGATCACCAGGTGAACCTGGAAGCTGTGTTGCTGGAGATGCGCAAATCAGTGCAGAAAGACTTTTTCCGGGGTGGTTATCAAAGTGTTTGCAACCGGATTCACTCGGCCACCTTGAGTCGCTTGCCGGCGCTGGAAACCACTTGCACCATCACACAAAACGGTCGGCATGTGCTGTCTCAAACATTGGTTGCCGCGGTGGATGCCGATAAGGCCTACGTATTTTCCTACGCCGGGCAGGCCGAAGCTTATAAGGCCAGTCAGAATGAAATAGAGGCGGCTCGTAACGGCTTGAAACTTTAGCTGAAGGCTTCAATGGGCACCGATTTCATGTCTGTGCCGACGGCGTTAGATAGCCAAAAGGATTAAGCACAAAGTTGCCGGAAAAGTACCGGTCAGCCTTGCCTTTAGATGCCTTCAATGAAAAAAAGCCCTGCAGGTGCAGGGCTTTGTTTTTTCAGTGCGAGGGTTTAGCCGCGCAGCCAGGAATCAACGGTGGCGGCACCGTATTGTTCCTTCCAGGCCTTCAGTCCACGGTGGTTGCCGCCCTTGGTTTCAATCAGCTCGCCGGTATGCGGGTTCTGATAAACCTTGACCACGCGGGCGCGGCGGGTCTTTGGAGCGGCCTGTTGCAGACCGGATTTTGCCGGGTTCGGGTCGAGGATGGCGATGATGTCGCGCAGGCTCTTGCCGTAGGTTTTCATCAGCCCCTGGAGCTTTTCTTCGAATTCGATTTCTTTCTTGAGCCCGGCATCGTTCTTCAGGGATTCAAGCTGCTTGAGCTGCTCTTGAAGGGCCTTTTCAGCTGCACGAAATTCAGCGAGTCTGGACAATATCTTTACTCCAATAGTGTGTTTGGCTGATACCAACCGCAAACAAAGCTATAAGCCAAGAGCCTTGAAGCGACTCGGGGATTAGATGCCACACCTGCCAATCTGATGCAGGCATGAAAAATTGTAGTAGTTAATGGGGCAAGAGTAAATCATGACTTTTTGTTCATGTAACAAGAGTTGTACTTGATTCAAATGGAGGAGTGCGGTGTGTCGTTGAATCGCTGCTAAAGGCCACTAGTTAATCATCACTTAATGCATTAATGAAATCGGCGGCGGGTATCGGCCGACCAAACAGATAACCTTGCAGGTAGTTCACGTTGTGGGCCGTCAGGTAGTCACTTTGCTCCTGGGTTTCCACACCTTCGGCAACCATTGCCAGGTCAAGCTTGGCCGCCAACTCGATGATGCTTTCCAGAATGTGGCTGGAGAGGGTATCGATGCCGATCATGGCGACGAAGCTCTGGTCGATTTTCAGGAAATCCACGTTGAACTGGCGCAGGTAACCGAGGCTCGAGTGGCCGGTGCCGAAGTCGTCGATGGCGATCATTACGCCAAGCTCATGCAGTTGCTCGAACAATTGATGGGTAATGGCCGAGGGCTCGATCAGTTTGCGCTCGGTCAACTCCAGCACCAGGTGTATGGAGCCCGGGGCAAAGGCGGCGAGGAATTGCCGGCAATCCTCGACCAGCGCAAGATCCTGGCAATGATTGGCGGTGATATTGATGCCCACATGGAACGGCTCATCGAACGACGCCGACTTCGGTGCCAACAGCCTGGCGGTTTGTTGCATGATCGAGCGCGTCATCGGCACGATCAGCCCGCTGTGTTCGGCAAACGGAATGAACAGATCGGCGCTGACCAAACCTTCCTTGGGATGGTTCCAGCGCATCAGTACCTCGACTCCCGTGCATTTTTTGCTCAGCGCATGCACCACTGGCTGGAAGTACGGAACGAATTCCGCCGCGTCCAGTGCGCGCTGCATCTCAAGGGTTGGCGACGAGGAACGCTTCTGTATGACGTGCCCGATAAAACCGGCAATCACACCGAAGAACAGCAACAAACTGAACAGTGGCGGATATTCACTGCTCATGTAGCGCCACACTTCGCCTTCGGGGAAACCGGCCGTTACGCTGAAGGGATAACGCGAAGATGCCAGCGTGTTTTGTGCGATGGGGAACTCGGGTGGATCGCCTTCGTGAAAACTGCCGTCGGCGGATAACCAGTGCGGCCCGACTTGCAACAACAACAGTGTCTGGCGCCCGATCAGGCGCAGGATATTACTCAGGTGGTAACCGTCCAGCGTGCTCATGGCGCCCCGTTTACCGTCGCTGAGTCGATAAACCAATAACGCGGTGTCGGGCGTCACCGGGTTGCCTTTCATCAGCAACAACTGGCCGTTGGCAAAATCTCCGGAAGCCATTTTTTCGTGATAGTCACCGAACAGGGAACTGCAATAGACAGTGTCGTCCCATAGCAGGTTGGTTGAGCGCACGAATGGACGCCGTGTCACCTGCTCGCGCAACGCGAGGTTGACGTCAATGCAACTTTGGCCAGCCAACGGCAGCAACTCGCGCGCTGCCTGGGCGGTGTTGTCGAGCATCAGTTCGAATTGGCGAGTCGCTTCTTCGGCGGTTTGTTGGCTGCTGAGCCTGAGTACGCGTTCGGCCTGCATGTAAAGAATGACGAAACCCAGCAGGATCGGCAGCAGTCCACTCAACAAGGTTACAGCGAGCCTGATGCCTCTCGGGTGGGCGTTGGTTTTCAGTGGCATTCGCGAAACCTGTATCGCTGAAGTGGGGCTCTCAACGCCTGGCGGGAAGTGATGCTTCCCATCAAGCGTTCAAGCAAGAGGCAGGATAGTTGGCCCTTGGCACTTGTGCCGAGGGATGATTCCAATGGGGATTTTCTTGTGTAACAAAGCCCTTGCGCGCCATGGGGAAAAGGGGATTTGATACAGAAGGCGGACAAATTGAGTTACGCTGTGTAGAATTAGGTTACGCATACAATAATAATCGTCTTCTGGCAGCAGAAGCCTCGCCCTCAGAGCCTTGGGTCGACAATGAAGATATTCGGGTTTCAATTGATCTACGGTGATTTCCTCGCCCGCAGCGTGCGGGGCATCTCCTGTGCGCCACCCACCGCTCTCAGCATTGCTAGCAACTAACGCTTGTTAATTTCAGCGGTTAATTCCTAAAGCATGATGAGGCGCCAACCATGGCAGATTTATACGAAAACCCAATGGGCCTGATGGGCTTCGAGTTCATCGAACTTGCATCGCCGACCCCCAATACCCTGGAGCCGATCTTTGAGATCATGGGCTTCACCAAGGTCGCGACCCATCGTTCCAAGGACGTGCACCTGTATCGCCAGGGCGCGATCAACCTGATCCTCAACAACGAACCCCACAGCGTCGCCTCGTACTTTGCCGCCGAGCACGGTCCATCGGTGTGCGGCATGGCCTTCCGTGTCAAGGATTCGCAAAAGGCCTACAAGCGTGCCCTGGAACTCGGCGCCCAGCCGATCCACATCGAGACTGGCCCGATGGAGCTGAACCTGCCGGCGATCAAGGGCATCGGCGGTGCGCCGCTGTACCTGATCGACCGTTTCGGTGAAGGCAGCTCGATCTACGACATCGACTTCGTGTTCATCGACGGCGTTGACCGTCACCCGGTCGGGGCTGGCCTGAAGATCATCGATCACCTGACCCACAACGTGTACCGCGGTCGCATGGCCTACTGGGCGAACTTCTACGAGAAACTGTTCAACTTCCGTGAAATCCGTTACTTCGACATCAAGGGCGAATACACCGGCCTGACCTCCAAGGCCATGACCGCGCCAGACGGCATGATCCGCATCCCGCTGAACGAAGAATCGTCCAAGGGCGCCGGGCAGATCGAAGAATTCCTGATGCAGTTCAACGGCGAGGGCATCCAGCACGTGGCCTTCCTCAGCGATGACCTGATCAAGACCTGGGATCACCTGAAAAGTATCGGCATGCGCTTCATGACCGCGCCGCCGGACACCTACTACGAAATGCTCGAAGGCCGTCTGCCCAACCACGGGGAGCCGGTAGGCGAGTTGCAGGCGCGCGGCATCCTGCTGGACGGTTCGTCCGAGTCGGGCGACAAGCGCCTGCTGCTGCAGATCTTCTCGGAAACCCTGATGGGGCCGGTGTTCTTCGAATTCATCCAGCGCAAGGGTGATGACGGCTTCGGTGAAGGCAACTTCAAGGCGCTGTTCGAATCGATCGAGCGCGACCAGGTACGTCGTGGTGTGTTGTCCACTGACTAAGCGGTCAACGCTGTAAAAAACTGTGGGAGCGGGCTTGCTCGCGAAGGCGTCGTATCAGTCAACGTTACTAGTGACTGGCACACCGCTTTCGCGAGCAAGCCCGCTCCCACATTTGTTTTGTGGTTGCCTTAAGGGCGGCGATGGCGCATCAAATGCTTGAACCCTTCAAACACCAGCACCAGTACCGCCATCCAGATCGGAATATAGGTCAGCCATTCACCGGGCTTGATGCTTTCCCCCAGCATCAACGCCACGCCCAGCAACAGCACCGGCTCGACGTAGCTCAACAACCCGAACAGGCTGAACGGCAGCAAGCGACTGGCGATGATGTAGACCACCAGCGCCGACGCGCTGATCAAGCCCAGCAGGGGAATCAGCCAGGTCAATGCCGGGTGTTGATCGAAGACTCCAAAGCCCTGCTCACCACTGCTCACGAACCAGAGCGCGATCGGCAGCATCAGGGTCATGTCGACCCACAGTCCGCCGAGGTTGTCAGTCTTCAGCCATTTGCGCACCACGAAATACAGCGGATAACCCACGACCACTACCAGTGTGGCCCAGGAGAAGCCGCCGACCTGATACAGCTCATTGACCACACCCAGGCTTGCAAAGAACACCGCGATCTTTTGCAGGTAAGACAGGCGTTCGCCGTACGCGATGCGCCCGGTCAGCACCATGGCCAGAGGTAACAGGAAGTAGCCCAGCGAAACATCGAGGCTGTAGCCGTTGAGCGGTGCCCACATGAACAGCCAAAGCTGGACGCCCAGCAACGCCGCCGAGACGAACAGGATGCCGATCAACCTGGGTTGGGCGCAGAACCGACGCAGCAGGTCGGCCACGCGCCGCCATTCTCCCGACACCAGCATGAACAGGGTCATGCAGGGCACGGTCAACAGCATGCGCCAGCCGAAAATCTCAACGCCGCTCAACGGTTTGAGCAACGAAGTGTAGTAATACATGACGGCAAACAGCACCGAGGCTGAAACCGATAAAGCGATACCTTTTGACAAGCTGTCCTCGCGAGGTTGAACGTGAAACGGGGTGCGGAGAATACGTGGTTTTTGTGCTGAATATTGGCCGGATGATCAATATTTACAACATCCCTATAGGAGCGAGCCTGCTCGCGAAAAACCCGAGGGCGCTGCGGGGCGTCTGGTTTAACGCGCTATCGTTCACGACCATCGCAAGCAGGCTCGCTCCTACAGTGGTTTTGTATGTTCAGTTGGTACGCGGTCTGCGGCCGGACACGAAATGACTCACATCATTGAACCCCGGCGTCGAAGCATGCCCAGGTGTCACCAGCGCATCGATGAAGGCCTCATCCTCAGCCGTGATCTTCACCGCCTGCGCCTTGGTGTAGGCATCCCACTGTTCTTCAGTGCGCGGGCCGACGATGGCCGAGGTCACGGCGCTGTTGTTCAGCACCCAGGCGATGGCGAACTCGACGATCCCCACGCCGCGTTCCTGGGTGTATTGCTGGATCTGCTGGGCGATGCGCAAGGACTCGACACGCCATTCGGTTTCCAGGATGCGTTTGTCGGCACGTCCTGCACGACTGTTCGCGTCCGGCTTGACGTCCGGCGCATATTTGCCGCTGAGCACGCCGCGGGCCAACGGACTGTAGGGCACCACACCCAGGCCGTAATTCTGCGCGGCAGTGATCTGCTCGGTTTCTGCCTGGCGGTTGACGATGTTGTACAGTGGCTGGCTGATCACCGGCCGGTCGACACCGAGCTTGTCGGCCACGCGAATCACCTCGGCGATACGCCAGCCCCGGTAATTCGACAGGCCCCAATAGCGAATCTTGCCTTGGCGAATCAGGTCGCCAATGGCCGACACCGTGACCTCCAGCGGCGTGTTGTGGTCTTCGCGGTGCAGGTAATAGATATCGAGATAGTCAGTGCCCAGGCGCGTCAGGCTGGCGTCGATGCCGTTGAAGATGTGCTTGCGGCTCAGGCCGCTGCGGTTCGGCACACCGTCCACCGGGCCGAAACCGACCTTGGTCGCCAGTACCCATTCGTGACGGTTACCGGCAATCGCTTCGCCGACGATTTCTTCAGAACGGCCATCGGTGTAGACGTCGGCGGTGTCGATGAAATTGATGCCCTGGTCCCAGGCCTTGTCGATGATCCGCAGGGAATCTTCGGTATTGGTCTGCTCACCAAACATCATGGTGCCCAGGGTCAGGGTCGATACCTGCAGGCCCGAATGACCCAGCGTGCGGTAGCTCATGAGGAAATCCTTTTGCCGGTGGGAAAGGCTCAATCAAATACCACAATGGCATAACGGGGCAAAAGCCCTGTGACAGGCAAGTTCTCTTTATCATGATTTCTGGCGATGCAAAGGGTAACGTTGATCAACCTGTGAGTCTCGACCACCCCGTTTCAAGGAACCCCGTTATGTTCGAACTCGATCACGACCTGGCCCAGGACATCGTCGACCGGGCAATGGCCATCCTGCCGTACAACGTCAACGTCATGGACAGCCAGGGCCTGATCCTCGGCAGTGGCGAGCCGGAGCGGGTCAACACCCGGCATGAAGGCGCGCAACTGGTGTTGGCCAACGGCCGTGTGGTTGAGATCGACGCACAGACCGCGATCCACCTCAAGGGCGTGCAGCCGGGCATCAACCTGCCGCTGATGCTCGACCAGCGCTTGATCGGCGTGCTGGGCATCACCGGCGATCCCGAACAATTGCGTACCTACGCGGAACTGGTGCGCATGACCGCCGAGATGCTGGTGGGCCAGCGCAACCAACAGGCCGAGAAGCAGTGGCGGAGCCAGCGTTGCGATGACCTGCTGGCGTTGCTGCTGAGTGACGGCGGCAACTCGCCGCGCTTGATCGACGAAGCGCAACAGCTTGGGCTTAAACCGCAATTGACGCGGGTGCCTTACCTGTTCGAACTGGGCCAGGAGCAGGGACCGGGGCACTCCGTCGAAGCGCTCAGCGCCTGGCTGACCAGTCGTTACCCGGACAGTTGGTGCGTGAGTTCGGCCAAGTCTTCGTTGCTGTGGTGCCGACCGACGAACCAGGCCGTCGACAACGAGCGGCTGCTGGAAAAACTCGACGGCCTGGGCTGGAACATCCTGCGCATTGCCGTGGGTGGGCAGGCGGATGGGCTGACAGGATTGCGCCGCGGCTATCGTCGGGTCGGCGACTTGCTGGCCTATGGGCGCGAGGTGTTGCCCCAATCCCGTTTGCTGACGCTTACCCGTTATCGGCTGCCGGTATTGCTGTGGCGCCATCGCAACGACGATGCACTGGACGAGCTGCTCGAGCCGTTGCGTAAAGTCATTGCCAGGGACAACAACGGCCAGTTACTGGCGACCTTGCGCAGTTGGTGCGAACACGATGGCCAGAGCCAGGCCTGCGCCGATGCGCTGGGCATTCATCGCAACAGTTTGCGCTACCGCATGGAGCGGATTGCCGAGCTCAGTGGCGTTGATCCGTTGCGCCTGGACGGTATGCTCGCCCTTTACCTGGGCGTACAACTGCTCCCCGAAACCGCCCCAACTCCCTGACCAAAACCCGCCCCCCCTGTAGGAGCTGCCGCAGGCTGCGATCTTTTGACTTTGCTTTTCAAGGTCAAGATCAAAAGATCGCAGCCTGCGGCAGCTCCTACAGGGAAAGCATAAGATTTGTGGGAATGAACAATAATCCTCGATGCCCGTTGTGCAGCGGCCTGGCGTTATTGTTCATGCCGGCTGGCAGCATGGATAGCATTGGAACTGGAGAATCCCCATGAAAATTGTCATCGCCCCCGACTCGTTCAAGGACAGCCTCAGCGCTCAAGGCGTGGCCGACGCCATTGCCCTCGGTCTGGCAGAGGTGTGGCCCGATGCGCAATTGATCAAATGCCCGATGGCCGACGGCGGGGAAGGGACGGTCGAGTCGGTGCTTGCCGCGTGTGCTGGCGAGCTGCGTCGCACCACGGTTCGCGGGCCGCTCGGCGTAGCCGTCGACGCTGCCTGGGGCTGGTTGCCCCACACCCACACGGCGATCATCGAAATGGCCGAAGCCAGTGGTTTGCAGCTGGTTCCGGTCGACCGCCGCGATGCCTGCATCAGCAGCACTTTCGGCACCGGTGAATTGATTCGCGCTGCCCTCGACGCCGGGGCGCAACGTATCATTCTTGCCATCGGCGGCAGTGCGACCAATGACGCCGGCGCAGGGGCAATGCAAGCCTTGGGCGTGAAGTTGCTCGATGCACAGGGGCAAATCCTCGCACCGGGCGGCTTGGCACTGTCACAGCTGGCCCGCATCGATATGAGTGGCATCGACCCACGCCTGGCCGAGGTGCGCTTCGATATCGCCGCCGACGTGAACAATCCATTGTGCGGTGCTCACGGCGCATCGGCCATTTTCGGCCCGCAAAAAGGCGCAACGCCTGCGCAGGTCGAACAACTGGATCTTGCCCTCGGGCACTTTGCCGACCACTGCGCAAAAGCCTTGAGCAAAGACGTGCGCGACGAACCGGGCAGCGGCGCAGCAGGCGGCCTGGGGTTTGCCGCCAAGGCGTTCCTGGGGGCGCAGTTCAAGGCCGGGGTGGAAGTGGTCGCCGAGCTGGTGGGGCTGGCCGATGCGGTTGCCGGTGCTGATCTGGTGATCACCGGCGAAGGCCGCTTCGATGCACAGACATTGCGCGGCAAGACACCCTTTGGCGTGGCGCGCATTGCTCGTGAATGCGGTGTTCCGGTCATCGTCATTGCCGGTACGTTGAGCGAGGGCTATCAAGCCTTGTATGCCCATGGTATCGACGCCGCGTTTGCCCTGACGAGCGGGCCGATGACATTGGCGCAAGCCTGCAGCGAAGCACCGCGTCTATTGCGTGAACGAGCGGGTGACGTAGCGCGGGTCTGGCGGATGGCCGCTCGTCCGGCCTGACGCGCCTGGGGGAGTCAGTTTATTGTCAGGACGATCACCAGGGCACAGGGCATTTTCAGCCTTGGCGACCACTGAGCATGTGAAATCGGTAAAGGAGGAGAGAACCATTTCGATGCCCGTCAGTACGATCGGATGATCGTCGGCAATGATGATTCGCAGCCCTTTGTTCGGTCGGTGCCCATGGGACACTGGCGCATCGTCACAGGCACTGGCGTGGTAGAGGTCAAACGGTCGGGATCGAGGTATGGGGTCCAGACTCATGAATTGTCTCAACAGGGGTCAATGAGAAGCCGACCGCTGAAGAGACAGGGGGTCAAGGTGACTGGATCAGACCTTGTTGCAGTGCCATCACCATGGCGATCCAGCGCGATCTCACGCCGAATTTCCGGCGAATATTGCAAAAGTGATAATTCACACCTGCTTCAGTGCATTGAACGATTTGCGCGATTTCCCAGGACGATTTGCCCAGAGCTGTCCACTTCAAGCACTCCTGTTCCCGAGCCGTCAGCTTGATCGCTTTCGGTTGAGGGCTCTCCTGTGATTGGAAATTGGCCTGTGTGGGCGTTGATCGAACTGATCCGATATTGGCACGGTACATAGTTGAATCTCCCATTCATCATCTTTGACGGCGTGGGCGCGGCGGAATCTTCCTACATCTTGATGGCATGGTTCGCGCGGCCGTCCTTCAGGCACCTGATTCAGGGCTGGAGGCTCGACTTCCTTATAGCGCGAATCACTCCACTTGGAACCTGTCACAAATTACAGGTGCTGGACCTTAATCCGACTGCGCCGAGTTGGCTGTCAGTAAAAGAACCCAGCCATGTAGGAGGATTTGCTGAATTTCTGTTGCCTAACCCGTTCGTCGATTTCATCGAGGTAGTGGCGCGTGGCGCGATTTGAGATAGGGTTGACTCAGGAACTCGCGCGATTGGAGAACTACATGCGCTATTCAGGCTTGACCCAACGCATCGCCGGAGATGGCGCTGCGGCCTGGCAGATTCACGACCGCGCACTGCAAATGCGCGAACAAGGCGTCGACGTACTGCTGCTATCGGTCGGCGACCCGGATTTCGATACACCCAGCCCCATCGTCCAGGCCGCCATCAACAGTTTGCTGGCGGGCGACACTCATTACTCGCAGGTGCGCGGAAGTCGGGGTTTGCGCGACAGCATTGCCCGCCGTCATCGGCGTCGAAGTGGTCAAGTGGTGGATGCCGATCACGTGATCGTGATGCCCGGTGCGCAATGTGCGGTTTATTCGGTCGCGCAATGCCTGCTCGATCCGGGGGACGAAGTGATCGTTGCCGAGCCGATGTACGTAACGTATGAAGGCGTATTCGGCGCGTGCGGGGCCACTGTGGTGCCGGTGGCGGTGCGTCCGGAGAACGGCTTTCGGGTCGATCCGGCGGATGTGGCGGCCCGCATCACACCCAAGACCCGCGCGCTGTTGCTCAACAGTCCGAACAACCCCTCCGGCGCCAGTTTGTCGCTGATGATCTGGCAGGAGCTGGCCTTGCTGTGTGTGCGTCACGATCTTTGGTTGATCAGCGATGAGGTCTACGGCGATCTGCTGTACGAAGGCGAACACATCAGCCCGGCCAGCTTGCCGGGCATGGTCGAGCGCACCGCGACCATCGACAGCCTGTCCAAATCCCACGCCATGAGCGGTTGGCGAGTGGGTTGGGTGATCGGACCGAAAACCTTGAACGACCACCTGGAACATCTCTCGTTGAGCATGCTGTTTGGCATTCCGGAGTTCGTTCAGAAGGCGGCGCAACTGGCGCTGGATGAAGACCTGCCGGAGGTGGCGCTGATGCGTGAAGAATATCGCCAGCGCCGCGACCTGGTGTGTACGCGCCTGAACCAATGCCCGGGTATCAGGGCCATTCGCCCGGATGGTGGGATGTTCGTGATGGCCGACGTGCGCCAGACCGGGTTGTCCGCCCAGCATTTCGCCGAGCGGCTGCTGGAGGGGTATGGCGTGTCGGTACTGGCAGGTGAGGCGTTCGGGCCGAGTGCGGCGGGGCATATCCGCATTGGGCTGGTGGTGGACCGGCGCAAACTGGCGGATGCCTGTCAGCGAATTGGGCAGTGCGCCATGGACCTTCTGGAGGCGCGGCGGGCCTGACAGTTTTTTGTTGTTCGGACCGGCCCCTTCGCGGGCAAGCCCGCTCCCACAGGGTCTGATGTGGACACGGATTTTGTGATCACCACCGACACTGTGGGAGCGGGCTTGCCTGAGAAGACGGCCTGATGGACAACTAATTCCTCAAGCCTTCCACGCCCGCACATTCACCAGATTAGCCGGCCGTTCACCCGCCAACGCCGCCAACAGATTTTCCACCGCACACCGCGCCATTGCCTCCCGTGTCTCATGGGTCGCCGAGCCCATGTGTGGCGTTGCCACCACGTTGTCCATCTGCAACAGCGGCGAGTCCAGGTCCAGCGGCTCACGCTCGAACACATCCAGCCCCGCTGCGCGAATCTGCCCCGCACGCAGTGCCTCGGTCAACGCCGCTTCATCCACCACTTTGCCTCGGGAGATATTGATGAAGATGCTTTGCGGGCGCATCAGGGCAAATTCTTCGGTGCCGATCAGCCGCTCGGTTTGCGCGGTCAACGGCAAGGTCAGGCAGATGAAATCCGCCTGCTGCAACAGCTCGCCCAGGCTGCGGTACTGCGCATTGAAACGCTGCTCGACTGCAGGTTTTGGCGAATGGCTGTGGTAGATGACCGGCATGCCGAAACCGAAGTGTCCGCGCTGGGCCAGTGCCTCGCCGATACGGCCCATGCCAATGATGCCCAGGGTTTTGCCATGCACGTCGCTGCCGAAATGTGCGGGGCCGAGGTTACGCTGCCAACGGCCTTCGCGAACCATATTGGCCAGTTCCACCACGCGTCGAGCGGTGGCTAGAATCAACGCAAAACCGGTATCGGCGGTGGTTTCGGTGAGCACGTCCGGTGTATTGCTGAGCAGGATGCGGCGCTCGGTCAGGTAGTCGATGTCGTAGTTGTCGACGCCCACCGAGACGCTGGCGATGGCTTCAAGGTCGGGCGCCAGGTCGAGCAGTTCGGCATCCAGCTTCAGACTGGCACCGAGCAGGCCGTGAGCGCGGGGCAGGGCATCGCGCAATCGGGCCAGGCCATCGGCGTCGAGGTTTTCGATCAGCGTCACTTCGGCCTGCTCGTGCAAGCGAGCCATCAGCAGCGGCGAGAGTTTCTTGTACAGAACAACCTGCTTTTTCATTGTCGTCATCCAATTCAGGAATGTGCAGCGGTGCGGGTTAATGCGACCGTGGGCCGTTCCCGGTCACTGGCGCCGGGCTTGAGGCAAATCGTCAGCACCACCGAGAGCATCAGCGCGCCGCTCATCAACAGGTAGGACGCGCCGGGCGAGCCGGTGGAGCTGTTCAGGTAACCGACCAGGTAGGAGCCGCCAAACGAACCGAGGGCGCCCATGCTGTTGATCAGCGCCATCGCGCCGCCGGCGACGTTGGCTGGGAGGATCTCCGGGATGATCGCGAAGAACGGTCCGTAAGGTGCGTACATGCAGGCACCGGCAATCACCAGCAACGTGTAGGACCACCAGAAATGTTCGGCGCCCAAGGCGTAGGAGCCATAGAAAGCGAATGAGGCGATCAGCAGCGGCGGCCAGACGAAGCGCTTGCGTTTTTGCAGTTTGTCCGAGCCCCAGGACACCAGCAGCATGCCGATCACCGCCGCCAGGTAAGGCAACGCCGACAGCCAGCCGGCTTGCACCATGTCCATCTGTGCACCGGCCTTGAGGATTGAAGGCAGCCACAGCACGAAGCCGTAGACGCCGATGCTCCAGCAGAAAAACTGCAGGGCCAGGAGGATGACTTTCGGCGAGCGGAAGGCTTCGGCGTAGTTCTTCACTGCCTTGATGCCGACTTGCTCGGCGGCCAGGGCGCTTTCCAGGTCCTGCTTTTCCTGGTCGTTGAGCCACTTGGCCTGGGACGGACGATCATCGGCCAGACGCCACCAGATGAAGGCCCAGAACACTGCTGGCAGACCTTCGACGATGAACATCCAGCGCCAGCTGTAATGCTGCACCAGATAACCCGAGACCACCGACATCCACAGCATGGTCACCGGGTTGCCGAGGATCAGGAAAGTGTTGGCCCGCGAGCGTTCGGCGCGGGTGAACCAATGGCACAGATAGATCAGCATGGCCGGCATCACTGCGGCCTCGACCACCCCAAGCATGAAGCGGATGACGATCAGCCAGTAGGCGTTGGAGACGATACCGGTCAAGGTTGCCAGACTGCCCCAGAGGATAAGGCTGACGAAAATCAGCTTCTTCACGCTGTGTTTCTGCGCATAGATCGCCCCCGGCACCTGGAAGAAAAAGTAGCCGAGGAAGAACAGCGCGCCGAGCATCGACGACAGGCCCGGAGTGATCATCAGGTCGGCCGCCATGCCCGAGGCGGCGGCGAAGCCGTAGTTGGCGCGGTCCAGATACGCCAGGCTGTAGGTGATAAAGACGATGGGCATGATGTACCACCAGCGGCGGGTGGCGAGGGTTGCGGTTTTCATGGGTGGTGCTCCTGAGCTTGTTGTTTTTGTCGCAGCAGGTAACGGTGATCTTTCCCACGGTCCGCGTGGGAATGCCTCTAGGGACGCTCCGCGTCCCCTGTGACGCAGAGCATCACGGGCTGCATTCCCACGCAGGAGCGTGGGAACGAGCGGCGAAAGGGGGAGGCAGTTCGGCTCGGGTTGGTAACCCCTCCATATCCCCCCGGCTCTGCACCGCGCGGCTGCCAATCCAGTTGGCCCGCTGCACGGCGTCGGCAAAGCTGTGGTTCTCGAGCAGAGCACTGATCATGCCCACGGCAAATCCATCACCGGCACCCACCGTATCGATCACTGTTTGCACCGGCACGCCAGCGACAAACCCCTGATCCTGTTGAGTGCGGTAGTAAGCGCCATGCGGGCCGAGTTTGATCGCCACCGCCTCGGCGCCCTGATCGAGGTAGAACGCGGCGATGTCGGCCGGATCGTCAAAACCGGTGAGCAAGCGCCCTTCGCTGAGCCCCGGCAACACCCAATGGGCAAGCGCGGCGAGGCGGTTGATCTCGCTGATCATCTGTTGCTCGCTGGCCCACAGGCTGGGGCGCAGGTTCGGATCGAACGATACGCTGCGGCCGGCCTCGCGCATGCGCGTCATCAATTCGAACGACATTTGCCGGGCGGTTTCCGACAGCGCTGGCGGGATGCCAGTGGCGTGCAGGTGTCGGGCATTGAGCAATTGGGGCACGATCGAGTGTGGTGACAGGTGACTGGCCGCCGAACCGCGGCGGAAATACTCGACGGCGGGGTCGCTGCCATCCTCGGTGCGCGACTTGAGCTGGAAACCGGTGGGGTGAGCGGTGTCGATGTCGACATGGCGGCAGTCCACGCCTTCCTTCTCCAGTGTATCGATCACGAAGCGGCCCAGTGAATCGGCACCGACCCGGCTCAGCCATGCGACCTTGAAGCCCAGGCGCGACAGGCCGATGGCGACGTTGCTGTCCGCGCCGGCGATGCGTTTGTGGAACTGGCCGACGCTGGCCAGATCACCGGCCTGCTCGGCGACGAACATCGCCATGGTTTCGCCGAACGACAGGATATCGATCTCAGACATGTGCATTCTCCCGCTGCGGCTGGCCCAGATGGGCGAGAGCGGCGACGTGTTCGCGGGTCAACTGCACCAGGTCATCGCCTTGCAACGGGTATTCCGCCGCGCGCATGACACCTTGGGCCATGTGCCGCAGCAGGTGTTCCCACTGTTGCAGGTCGCTGGCGGCGGGCGGTATGGCGACCAGCTTGCCGTCGGTGCGACGGGTCACCGCTTTGCAGTGCACATAGTCCACATGGCGCCCGAGCAATCGCGCAGCGCTCGCTGGCGACTGGTCCTGCCAGTGCCAATTGCCGATATCGAAGGTCATCCTGATTGGCAGGCTGTGCTGCTCGACTTGCGCGAAAAAGCGCTGGAAGGGCTCGATGCGACCGCCGTGCAGGGTCTGGTCGTTTTCCACCAGCAACTGCACGGCATTCTCGCGCAGTAGCCGGGCGAGGGTTTGCAGATCGCTGTTGTCGGTGAAATAGCCCAGCGACACTTTTAGCCATTTGGCGCCAAAAGCCTGGGCCCGTTGCAGGGCGGCAATCAGTTCAGGGTTGGGTTTGGATTGACCCGCCAGCCACAGCTCAATCGGCGAGGAATACACGCTCTCCAGACCCTCGGCTTGAGAGGCAATGGCCAGTTGAGCGGGGTCCTCGTTGGTCAGTAGCTCTTCGCGCCACTCAATTCGCGAGGCTCCGGCAGCGGCCAGTATTTCGATAAAACTGCCCTGGCCACGTTGGCGCACAAGATCGGCACCGTAGCTGGAGAGGCTGATGGAAACGGCGGGTGTATTCATTGTTTTTCTACCTCTGAAACCGGTTTCATTTTTGTTCAAAAAATATCGATCTTTAGGGCGCCATCTCGAGCAGGCCCGCTCCAACAGGGTTTTGTGTTGTACAAAAATTGCGCGTACACCGGGTTCCCTGTGGGAGCGAGCCTGCTCGCGATGAGGCCGGAACAATCACCGAAGATCTCCAAGTGTCGATCCCCGCACAATCAATCTCGCCGAAAAATCCAAGGTCCGCACCGCACCATCATCCCCCCGCAAACGCTTGAGCAAACACTCAAACGCACTGGCGCCAATTTCGGTGGTCGGTTGGGCGAGGGCGGTGATGCCGCTACCCACCAGCGGGTACCAATCCAGGTCATCGAGGGCGATCAGGCCGACATCCGCGAACAGGTGGCAGTTGAGTTCGCGCAATGAATGGGTGCTGGCCAACGCCGCAATCCCATTCGCGCAAAACAGCGCTTTGGGACCGGGCCCTGGCGTGTCGAGAAAGGTTTTCAGATTGGCAGTCAGCTCGCTGCCGGTCTCAGTGATGGCCCCGCGAAGCGCGGGCCGCTGCTCGATCATCGCCTTGAAGCTGCTGACACGTTCGATCCGCGAGCTGGTGCCGTCAAAGGGTTCGGTCACCAGCAGCACGTCGCGGTAACCGCGTTCTTCAAGATGGGTAAGGGCCATGTCGACGGCTGCCGGGTTGTCCAGCCCTACCATGTCACTCTCGAGGTGCTCCACCTTGCGATCCACCAATACCAGCGGCATTTCCCGATGCAGTTCGTGCAATTCGTCGCGGTGATGGCCGAGGGTGTTCACGATCAGGCCTTCGATGTTGTACGAACGCAGCAGCGCCAGGTGCTGGCGTTCCTGCTCGTCGTCACGGTCGGTGTTGCACACCACCAGGCTGTAGCCGTGCTGACGGCAGGCGGTTTCTACCCCGTGCATCACGGCAATCGAATAAGGGTTGCGGATGTCGGCCACCAACATGCCGATCAGGCGCGTGCGGCCGCGCTTAAGACCGCGGGCCATCTGGTTCGGGCGGTAGCCCAGTTCGGCAATGGCCTGCTCGATGCGCTCGGCAATGGCATCGGAGAGCAGGGCGCGATCCTCGCCGATGAAGCGCGACACGCTGGCTTTGGACACCTTGGCGTGTTCGGCGACATCAAGCATGGTCACGCGGCTGCGCTGGGCGGCGGAGAAATCGTTCACGGTCTGAAAACCTTGTTATTGGATTTATTGGGTTTGGCGCATGGCGCTGAAACCGGTTTCAGGAAACACCAAAAACCAATCGTTCGTCAAGGGTCGGGATGATCATCAAGTGAAGAATGTCGACGGATGGAGGTCAGGCCAATGCACTCAACCGGGCCGAGCCCAGCGATAAAGGAGGTCGAGCCCGTTATGTGGGGTCATCTGCGTCTGTCAGGCGGGTTGCCGACGTATGAAACGCCAGCGCGGAGAGATCGCCCTGGTTAGCGAGATAACGACGGAGTAAGGCAACGTCAGCCAAACAACCCGGCGGCGATATTGACCGAAAACCCCAATATCGCCGTGTTGAACAAAAAGCCTATCAACGACTGCGCCAGGACAATCTTACGCATCTCCCGGGTGGCCACGCCGACATCCGAAGTCTGCACTGCCACGCCGATGGTGAACGAGAAATACAGGAAGTCCCAATAGTTGGGTGTGGTCAAGCCTTCGGCAAAACGCAGTGCAGGTTCTTTGCCATTCCAGGTGTAATACAGCCGCGCATAGTGCACGCTGAAAATCACCCCGATCAGCAACCATGAACCGATGACAGTCAATGCGGTGAAGCTGTAGTGCAGCAGCTTGCGGGAGGTTTCCAGGTCTTTGCTGCCGGCCAGTTCGAAGGCGATGGTCGCCAGGCTGGCAATCGCTGCGATGCACACCACGAATAGCACCAGCCCGGCGTTTTCGTCTTCGATATCGGCGATGCGTTTCACATCGGTCGCCTTGGAGCGCACGATGAGCCAGAACATCAGCAGCAGATAGGTCCAGACCCCGACGTTCCAGCCGATAAGAATTTTGCTGATGATCGAGTCGGCCGGAACCAGGATGCCAGCCGCGATGCCGAAGGTGACGGCGGCGGACAGGCGAGGGTGGGTGTGAGTGAGGTAGGGCATGGAGGCTCACTGTGGCAGGGCGTCAGTGCACCATAGCGCAGGAAATATGTAGGAGCATGCTCGCTCCTACAGGGGTGGTGTTGGTTATAGGTTTTTATGGCGCTTGCGCACCCGTTTCATCACCACCACAAAAAACACCGGCACGAATATCACCGCCAGGGTCGCGGAGATCATTCCGCCGATTACCCCGGTGCCGATGGCCTGCTGGCTGGCTGAACTGGCGCCGGTCGCGATCGCCAACGGCACCACGCCGAGGATGAACGCCAGCGAGGTCATGACGATAGGCCGCAGGCGCAAGCGTGCGGCTTGCAGGGTGGCGTCGATCAAATCGTGGCCTTCGTCGTACAGGCTCTTGGCGAATTCGATGATCAGGATCGCGTTTTTTGCCGACAGGCCGATGATGGTGATCAGGCCGACCTTGAAGAACACATCGTTGGGCATGCCGCGCAGTGTCACCGCGAGCACTGCGCCGAGTACACCCAGTGGCACCACCAGCAAAACTGAGGTCGGGATCGACCAGCTCTCGTACAACGCCGCCAGGCACAGGAACACGATCAACAGCGACAAACCGAGCAGGATCGGCGCCTGGCTGCCGGACAAACGTTCTTGCAACGACAGCCCGGTCCACTCCTGGCCCAATCCGGCCGGACCTTGCGCTACCAGCCGTTCGATTTCCGCCATGGCCTGGCCGGTGCTGTGGCCGGGTGTCGGCTCGCCGGAGATGCTGATCGCCGGATAACCGTTGTAACGGGTCAGTTGCGCCGGGCCCTGGGTCCATTCGGCCTGGGTGAAGGCCGATAGAGGCACCATTTTTCCGTTGTTGTTGCGTACGTGAATCTTCAGCAGATCGGCGACCTGGCTGCGTTGATCGCCTTCAGACTGGACCACCACCCGTTGCATCCGCCCCTGGTTGGGAAAGTCATTGATGTACGTCGAACCGATCGCGGTGGAGAGCACGCTGCCGATGTCGGCAAACGACACGCCCAAAGCGTTGGCCTGCTGACGGTCGACGACCAACCGCACTTGCGGCGCTTCGGCCAGGGCGCTTTCGCGCACGTTCATCAGTACCGGGCTCTTTTCAGCCGCCGCGAGCAATTCACTGCGCGCCTGCATCAGCGTGGCATGGCCGAGGCCGCCGCGATCCTGTAAGCGAAATTCGAAGCCACTGGACGTGCCCAGGCCATCGACGGGTGGCGGCAGTACCGAAAACGCCATGGCATCCTTGATCTGGCTGAGGGCAGCGTTGGCCCGGTCGGCAATGGCAGCGGCCGAGTCCTTGACGCCTCTTTCGGACCAATCCTTCAACGTACTGAACGCCAGCGCCGCGTTCTGGCCACTGCCGGAGAAGCTGAAACCGAGAATGACCACGCTGTCGCTGATGCCCGGTTCGCCGGCATTGTGCGCTTCGATCTGCTCGACCACCTGCACCGTACGGTGCTTGCTCGCGCCGGGTGGCAATTGAATGTCGGTGATGGTGTAGCCCTGGTCTTCCACCGGCAGGAACGAGGAGGGCAGGCGCATGAAACACACGCCCAGGGCCACCAGCAGCACCGCGTAGATCAACAGGTAACGCCCGGTGCGCTGCAATGCATAGGCAACCCAGCCCTGATAACGCTCGGTAAGTCGCTCGAAGCGGCGGTTGAACCCGCCAAAGAATCCGGTCTTCTCGTGGTGTACGCCTTGGGCAATCGGTTTGAGCAAGGTCGCGCACAGCGCGGGGGTCAAGGTCAGGGCGAGGAAGGCCGAGAACAGGATCGAGGTGGCCATCGACAGCGAGAACTGTTGGTAGATCACCCCGACCGAACCCGGCATGAAGGCCATCGGAATGAACACCGCCACCAGCACCAGGGTGATGCCGATGATCGCCCCGGTGATCTGCTTCATCGCCTTGCGGGTCGCCTCCCTGGGCGACAGGCCTTCGCTGGCCATGATCCGCTCGACGTTCTCCACCACGACGATCGCGTCATCCACCAGGATACCGATGGCCAGCACCATGCCGAACATGGTCAGCACGTTGATGGAAAACCCCAGGGCCAACATGGTCGCGAAGGTGCCCATCAGCGCCACCGGCACCACCAGCGTGGGTATCAGGGTGTAGCGGATGTTCTGCAGGAACAGGAACATCACCGCGAACACCAGCAACATCGCCTCGCCGAGGGTGTAGACCACCTTGGTGATCGAGACCTTGACGAAAGGCGAGGTGTCGTAAGGAATCGTGTACTGGACGCCCGCGGGGAAGTAGCGCGACAGTTCGTCCATCTTGGCCCTCACCAGGGTCGCGGTGTTCAGGGCATTGGCCCCCGGTGACAACTGGACGCCGACGGCAGTCGACGGCTTGCCGTTCAGGCGCGTGGAAAACTGGTAGTCCTGACTGCCGATCTCGACCCGCGCGACATCGCCGATGCGCACCGTGGAACCATCAGGGTTGGCCTTGAGCACGATGGCGGCGAACTCTTCAGGGCTCGACAGCTGGCCTTTGACCAGGATGGTCGCGGTGATTTCCTGAGTCGTGCGGCTCGGCAAATCGCCAATGCTGCCGGCTGAGACCTGGGCGTTTTGCGCGACGATGGCGGCGTTGACATCCGCCGGGGTCAGGTTGAAACCGATCAACTTGCGCGGGTCAATCCAGATGCGCATGGCGCGCTCGGCGCCATACAGCTGCGCCTTGCCGACGCCGTCGAGGCGCTTGATCTCGTTCATCACGTTGCGCGCCAGGTAGTCGCTGAGCGCCACGTCGTCGAGCTTGCCGTCGCTTGAGGTGAGGGCGATCAACAGCAGGAAGCCGGCGGACACTTTTTCCACCTGCAAGCCTTGCTGGTTCACCGCCTGCGGCAGACGCGACTCCACCACCTTGAGGCGGTTCTGCACGTCGACCTGGGCCATTTCCGGATCGGTGCCCGGCTGGAAAGTGGCCTTGATCGTGGCGCTGCCCAGGCTGCTCTGCGATTCGAAGTACAACAGATGGTCGGCGCCGTTGAGTTCTTCCTCGATCAGGCTGACCACGCTTTCGTCCACGGTCTGCGCTGACGCACCGGGGTACACGGCATAGATTTCGATTTGCGGCGGTGCGACGTTGGGGTATTGCGCCACCGGCAACTGCGTAATGGCCAGGGCACCGGCCAACAGGATGAACAGCGCGACCACCCAGGCGAACACCGGGCGATCGATAAAGAACTGCGGCATAAACAAGCGTCCTGCTTACTGGCCAGAAACCTGGGCAAGTGGAAGAGGGGTGTCGTCGACCTGCACTTTTTCGCCGGGGCGGGCGTGTTGCAGGCCTTCGATGACGATGCGGTCGCCGGGCTTCAACCCGCCCGTGACGACCCAACGGTCGTTCTGCACCGGCCCCAGTTCGACCGGCTGTTGGCTGACGCGCTGCTCTGCGTCGAGCAGCAATACCTGGGCGATGCCGGCGCTGTCACGCTGGATGGCCCGTTGCGGCACGCTGATGCCTTGCTGGTTGACGGCTTGCTCCAGGCGCACGCGCACGAAGCTGCCAGGCAGCAGGTCGAGGTCCGGGTTGGGGAATTCGCTGCGCAGGATGACCTGGCCGGTGCCCGGGTCGACGGTGATGTCGGTGAAAAGCAGCTTGCCGGGCAACGGGTAGAGGCTCCCGTCGTCCTGGATCAGGGTGGCCTTGGCCTGGCCTTGGCCCACTTCCTTCAATTGGCCGGACCGGAACGCCCGGCGCAGGTCGTTGAGTTCGCGAGTTGATTGGGTCAGGTCGGCGTGGATCGGATCGAGTTGCTGGATCAGCGCCAAAGGCGTGGTCTCGTTTTGCCCGACCAGTGCGCCTTCGGTGACCAGCGCGCGACCGATACGTCCGGAAATCGGCGCGGTGACCGTGGCGTAGCCAAGGTTCAGCCGGGCGCGTTCAACCGCCGCCTTGCTGGCGGCTACGTCGGCGGCGGTTTGCCGGGCGTTGGCCCGGGCGTTGTCGTAGTCCTGGCCGCTGATGGCCTTGTCGTCAATCAACTGGGCGTACCGCTGCTCTTGCAGTTTCGCCTGGAACGCGTTGGCCTCGGCCTTGCGCAATACTGCCTCGGCGCTATCGAGATCTGCCTTGAACGGCGCCGGATCGATCCGGAACAGCACCTCGCCCTTTTTCACGTCACTGCCCTCGCGAAAGGCCCGTTGCAGTACCACGCCGGCGACGCGGGCGCGCACCTCGGCCATGCGCGGCGCGGCAATGCGCCCGGTCAATTCGCTGCTGATCGACAGCGCTCGGGTTTCGACGGTTTCGATGCGAACGCTGGCCAATGGCGGCTGTTCTTCGGCGATCGAAGACTTGTCGCACGCGCTCAGCGTCAACGCCAGTGCGATCAGGCTGAGCCCGGCAAGCAGTTTCTTTGACATGGATGACCCCAATAGTGACCCCCAGCATCCTACTGGGCGACGGCGATGGTAGCGGTGAAGCTTTGTTGGTGCTGTGTGAAATTGTGTAAGGGTTTTGCTCAGGTGTGTGTGAGGGCGTATATCCTTCAGGCCATGAATTTTATTGCGCCTGTCAGATTGTCTTCGCGAGCAGGCTCGCTCCCACAGTTGAAATGCATTCCCTGTGGGAGCGAGCCTGCTCGCGAAAGCGGCCTGACCGGCACCACAGCATTTCTGGAAACACCCATGCCCAACATCCTCCTGGTCGAAGACGACACCGCACTCGCCGAGCTGATCGCCAGCTACCTGGAACGCAACGGTTACTCCGTCAACGTAATCGGTCGAGGCGATCAGGTGCGCGAACGCGCACGGCTCACACCGCCGGACCTGGTGATCCTCGACTTGATGCTGCCCGGTCTCGATGGCTTGCAAGTCTGCCGTTTGCTGCGCGCCGATTCAGCAAGCTTGCCGATCCTCATGCTCACCGCCCGCGACGACAGCCACGATCAGGTACTGGGCCTGGAAATGGGCGCCGACGACTACGTCACCAAACCCTGCGAACCCCGGGTGCTGCTGGCCCGGGTGCGCACCTTGCTACGGCGCAGCAGCCTTGCCGAGCCATTGGCGGCCAATGACCGGATCCTCATGGGCAACCTGTGCATCGATCTGTCCGAGCGCACGGTGACCTGGCGCGGGCAACCGGTGGAAATGTCCAGCGGCGAGTACAACTTGCTGGTGGTGCTGGCCCGACATGCTGGCGAAGTGTTGAGCCGCGACCAGATCCTGCAACGCCTGCGTGGCATCGAGTTCAACGGCACCGACCGCTCGGTGGACGTGGCCATCTCCAAGCTGCGGCGCAAGTTCGACGACAATGCCGGCGAGGCTCGCAAGATCAAGACCGTGTGGGGCAAGGGTTACCTGTTCAGTCGATCCGAGTGGGAATGCTGAGACGATGTTCAGAATCCTCTTTCGCCTGTACCTGGTGACCATCGTTTCGTTCAGCACCGCGATCTACCTGGTGCCGGACCTGGTGATCAAGGTCTTCCACGAGCGCTTCATCACCTACAACCTGGACTACTCGCGTGGTTTGCAAACCCTCATGGTCAGGCAGTTCAAGGCCGTCCCGAGCGAACAATGGCCAGCCTTGGCCGCGCAAATGGACAAGGAATTCGAACCGCTGCATATCGTGCTCAGCGCCATTGACGATGCCAGCTTGTCGAGCGAAGAACAGCAGCGTTTGCAGCGCGGCGAAAACGTCGTGCGCGTTGGCGACTGGGGCTGGCGCACCCTGGCGGTGGCACCGCTGAACGAGCGCACCGTGGTGCAAATGGTCGTGCCGCCAGACCCGATGGACGTCAGCCTGTTGTACTGGAGCATCAACGTGCTGATCGGCGCGACCATGCTCGCCTGTCTGTTGCTGTGGCTGCGCCCGCACTGGCGTGACCTGGAACGGCTCAAGGGCGCGGCGGAACGCTTCGGCAAGGGGCACTTGAGCGAGCGTACGCAGATTGCCGCCAGTTCCAACATCGGCAGTCTTGCCAACGTTTTCGACACTATGGCTGGCGACATCGAAAACCTGCTGAATCAGCAGCGGGACCTGCTCAACGCCGTATCCCACGAGTTGCGCACGCCATTGACCCGCCTGGATTTTGGCCTGGCCCTGGCCCTTTCCGATGATTTGCCCGCCACCAGCCGCGAGCGCTTGCAGGGGTTGGTCAATCACATCCGTGAGCTCGACGAACTGGTGCTGGAATTGCTGTCGTACAGCCGCCTGCAAAACCCTGCGCGTTTACCGGAGCCTATCGAAGTGTCGCTGGATGAATTCATCGACAGCATCCTGGGCAGCGTCGACGAAGAACAATCGCCGGATATCGTCATCGACGTGTTGCTGCACGGCCAGCTCGAACGCTTTAGCCTCGACCCACGCCTGACCGCCCGCGCCCTGCAAAACCTGTTGCGCAACGCCATGCGCTACTGCGAAAGGCGCATTCAGGTAGGCGTACAGGTGTGCCCCAAAGGCTGTGAGATCTGGGTGGACGACGACGGGATCGGTATCCCGGATGACGAGCGCGAGCGGATATTCGAACCGTTCTATCGACTCGATCGCAGCCGGGATCGGGCCACCGGCGGGTTTGGCCTGGGGCTGGCAATCAGCCGTCGGGCATTGGAAGCCCAGGGTGGAACGTTGACGGTGCAAGCGTCGCCGTTGGGTGGGGCACGGTTTCGGCTGTGGTTGCCGACAGCGCCCTGATCCATCATCACCCGGTAGGAGCTGCCGCAGGCTGCGATCTTTTGATCTTGCTTCTTCCAATATCAAGATCAAAAGATCGCAGCCTGCGGCAGCTCCTACAAGGCTCAGGCGCGGATCCGAGTGCGTAATTGCGTGGCCATCTCCTCAAGATCCACCGGCGAATTACGCCCGATCAGCATCCACGCGTGCTCCATATCCGACCAATACACGATGTTCATCCCGTGCCGTCGCTCTTTGGCAAAATGCCGGCTGCCACTGTTGGAGCGCGTGACGCACAGCGCCATCGGCCCATGGACCGGGTCGAGGTAGGTGATCTGGGCGATAGCCACGCCGTCGTATTCAAGGATTTGCGCGCGCTTGAATTGGGCGCGTGGCAACGCCAGTTTTGCCGGCAGCAGATTAAGGCCCAATCGTGCGTCGATGGTGCGTAGCTGCGCCAGTTGTGTCGCTTCGTCACTGGGCAAATGGTCGAGGGTTTCCGGTACGTAGAGCACCATGTAGTCGGCGACCAGCCCGCGCCAGTTGTGGGTCTGCTGGCTGGTTTGCCAACCGAGGAACAAACGATCCGCCAGCACACCGCCCGCCAGCAATCCGGCGGCGGCCGCGAGGAACCAGCGCCGACTCAGTGCAGGGCGTGTCGGGACGGGCAGGGTATCGAGCATGGCTTGGAGGCGCTCGACCGGGGCTTGTCGAGTCACTTCGTCGTAAGCTGACTTGAACGGCATGCTGCTGCGGTCCAGCCATTGCAGGCGCAGGCCGAGCATCGGGTCTTCGGCGAGGGCGGCATCGATGCGGCTGCGTTGTTCGGCATCGAGCTGGTTGTCCAGGTAGGCCACCAGTTGCTCATCCGACAGTTTCGCGTTCATCGACGTTCTCCGGTGGAAGGGTTCGGCACCGTGTGCAGGGGCGGATACTCGGCGAGTTTCAGCCGGGCGGCGGCCAGTCGGCTCATCACGGTGCCGATGGGGACTTGCAGGACATCGGCCACCTCGCGGTAGGACAAGCCTTCGACGTAGGCCAGAAACACCGTTTCGCGCTGGGCCTCGGGCAACGCCTCTACGCGCCGGATCACCTGCGCGGCGCGAACATGGGTATGTGCCGCTTGTTCGCCATCGAACGACAGGGCTTGATCGGCATCCACCACGCCCTGGCCCTGGTGCACTCGGCGGGCTCGCACTTCATTGACCCAGATCGAATGCAGAATGCTCATCAGCCAACGGTCCATGCGCGTGCCCGATTCAAATTGCCCGCCGCGTTCGAGCGCCCGCACGCAGGTGGCCTGCACCAGGTCCTCGGCGACATGCCGTTGTCGGGACAACAGCAAGCCGTAACGCCACAGACGCGCCAAGTGCTGTCCCAGTTCTGCCCTAATGTCCTGATCGCTGGCGATAGCGACCTCCCTCCAATCGGGTTGTCAGGTTTTCGATGACGCGTTGATGGCTTCGGCGAGGTCCTGGTATTGCTCGCAGGTGGTGTTGCCGCAGATCGATTTGATCTGCTGCAACTGTTCCCGGGCGAGGTCCAGCCGGCCCTTGATCACATAGGCTTCGCCAAGGTACTCGCGAACCAGCGCATATTGCGGATCAAGCTTGACCGACTGCAGGTAATAACCGATGCCTTCATCGGTACGTCCCAGTTTACGCGTGGCGTAGCCCCGATAGTTCAAGGCCTTGGCAGTGTTGGGTTGCTTGAGCGTATCGAGCAGGGCCAAGGCTTCTTCGTAACGCCCGTCCTTGGCCAGCTGATAGGCGTAGTCGGTACGGTCGGCATCCGGCAAGAGCATGCTGGTCTGCTTGACGCACCTTTGTGCCTTGCTGTCGAACACCTGCCCTCGAGGGCACTGCGGTTTGGCAGGGGTATCTTCCTCGCCGTTGGCCCATGCCAGGGAACTGGACAGCGCGACGGCAAGCACCAGCGATGCAGTAACAATCGAGAGACGGCGATTCATGGGCAATGCTCCGAACGGGCCGAAAACGTTGAGAAGGGCTGATGACCCTTCATGCGAAACATAAACACCTCGGCCTGAACATTTATTCGTTTTTTTTGGCGATTTTTTGCAACAAAAGCCCCAGGTTACCGGGCGCTGTCAACTCAGTAGACGCATCGGCTTTCCCGCCGCCCAAGCCTGGATGTCCTCGATCATCTGCGCAAAGAATAGATGGTAATTTTGCTGGCTGACGTACCCGACGTGGGGCGTTGCCAGCACGTTGTCCAGGGTTCTGAACGGATGATGCGCGGGCAGGGGCTCTTGCTCGAACACGTCCAGCGCCGCGCCACCCAGGCGTTGTTTCTGCAGGGCCTTGATCAGCGCCGCTTCATCGACAATCGGCCCGCGCGCGGTGTTGACCAGCAGCGCCGTGGGCTTCATCCATGCCAACGCCTGCGCGTCCACCATGCCACGGCTGCGCTCACTGAGCACCAGGTGCACCGACAACACGTCGGCCTGCTCGAACAATTGCTGCTTGCTGACGTAGGTTACGTCGAACTCGGCGGCGCGTTCGGCGTTGAGGTTTTCACTCCAGGCGATGACCCGCATGCCGAACGCCTGGCCGAAGCGGGCGACCCGTTGGCCAATGCTGCCCAGGCCCAGGATCGCCAGGGTCTTGCCATGCAGGTCGCCACCGAGGCCTTGCTGCCACTTTCCGGCGCGCAAGGCGTTGGCTTCGACCACCAGGTTGCGGGTTGCGGCCATGATCAGTGCCCAGGTCAGCTCCGGCGCGGCATGTTTATAGCTGTCGGTGCCACAGACCTGAATGCCGAGCGCAGCAGCGGCCTTGAGGTCGAGGGCGGCATTGCGCATGCCACCGGTCACCAGCAGCTTGAGATTGGGTAAGCGGCGCAGCAGGTCTTCGTCGAAGCGCGTGCGCTCGCGCATCACGCAGATCACTTCAAACTCGCCCAGGCGCGCGGCCAGGGTCGGGTTGTCAGCGGGGTAGTCGTGGATGAACGCGACCTGGCCGATGGTCTCCAGCGCCGACCAGTCCACCACGTCGCGGGCCACATCCTGCCAATCATCGATCACTGCAATCTGTACCGCCATCAGCCTTACCTCATCAAGGAACGGGGTTGGTTTTGTCCAGCCAGCCAAGCAAGGCCTTGTGAAATTGCGCCGGCTCTTCCATCTGCGGCGCGTGCCCCATGCCGGGGAATTCGACCAGGGTCGATTGGGGAATCAGTTTCGCCACCTGCTTGCCGAGCAAGTCGTAATGACCGATTTTCGCCTTGACCTCGGGGGGCGCGATGTCCTTGTTGATCGCCGTGGTGTCGGCGGTGCCGATCAGCAGCAAGGTCGGCACCTTCAGGTCCTTGAACTCGTAGTAGACCGGTTGGGTGAAAATCATGTCGTAGATCAAAGCCGAGTTCCAGGCGACCTGGTTTTTTCCAGGGCCCTTGGCCATGCCGGCGTACATGTCTACCCAGCGGTCGAATTCGGGCTTCCAGCGGCCATCATAATAGGTGTTGCGCTGGTAGTCGTGGATGCCTTCGGCTGTCACCTTCAGTTCGCGCTCATACCATTGATCGACCGTGCGATAAGGCACGCCGAGGGCTTTCCAGTCTTCCAGGCCGATCGGGTTCACCATCGCAAGCTGGTCAACCTGTTCGGGATATTGCAGCGCATAGCGGGTGGCGAGCATGCCGCCGGTGGAATGTCCGAGCAAGCTGGCTTTCTGGATGCCGAGGGCCTTGAGCAGTTGCTGGGTGTTGCTCGCCAGTTGCTGGAAGGTGTACTGATAATTGTCCGGTTTGCTGGACGTGCAGAAACCGATCTGATCCGGGGCAATGACCCGGTAGCCGGCGTCGCTCAGGGCCTTGATCGAGGTTTCCCAGGTGGCGCCGCAGAAGTTCTTGCCGTGCATCAGCACCACGCTGCGGCCGTTGGCCTTGCCATGGGCTGCCACGTCCATGTAGCCCATTTGCAGGGATTTGCCCTGGGACTCGAACGCAAAATGCTTGAGGGTGTAGGGGTATTCGAAGCCTTGCAGCTCCGGTCCGTAGACCGGGCCCTCGGCAGCGATGGCGGGCATGGCGGCGGTCAGCAGCAGGCCGGGCAGCCAGCATGAGCGGGTAAGGGGCATGGATGAACTCCGTTGAAAATCCGCCGATGCTGGATCGGCACGATTAGGGCGACATTAAACAGGCAATCGCCGCGGCACTTGGTTCAACTCATCCACCCCAGGGTGGCCAACGCCACTGCGCCATAACGGGCGCCCTTGGCCAGGGTCACGATCAACAGGAAACGCCCCAGCGGCTCGCGCATGACGCCGGCCACCAGGGTCAGTGGGTCTCCGATCACCGGCAGCCAACTGAGCAGTAACGACCAGTGGCCGTAACGTTGATAGTGACGACGGGCGTTTTCCAGGTGCCTGGCGCTGACCGGGAACCAGCGCCGGTCCCGAAAGCGCTCGATGGCGCGCCCCAGCCACCAGTTCACCACTGAACCGAGGACGTTGCCCAGCGTGGCGACAGCCAGCAGCAACCACAGCCAGTACCGATCGCTGAGTATCAGCCCGACCAGCACTGCTTCGGACTGCAGCGGCAGTAAAGTCGCGGCACCGAATGCCGCCAGGAACAAGCCGAAGCAGGCAGTGAAAATCAATGGGCGGGGTAGTCCGCCACCACCACATCCGTACCGTCCTTTTTCAGGCCGATCACCTGATAGGCATCGCTCATGCCGTCCATTTCCATGCCCGGCGAGCCCATGGGCATGCCAGGGGCGGCAACACCCAACAGGTCATCGCGTTTGCTCAGGGCCAGTACTTGATCGGCTGGCACATGGCCTTCTACGAATTTGCCGTTGATCAAGCCGGTGTGGCACGAGGCCAGGCGCGGTGGTACGCCGTGTTGTTGCTTGAACTCGCTCATGTTGCTTTCGACGTGGTCTTCTACCTTGAAGCCATTGGCTTCGAGATGGCTGATCCATTTCTTGCAGCAACCGCAATTGGCATCACGATGGACCTCGATCGGGATCAGGTCGGCGGCTTGGGCCAGGGAGGAAATCAACAGGGCGCCCAAGGCAGCCAGACGTAAATGAGTTCGCATGAGGGAAGGGTCTCGGGTTGCGGGCGAAAATCATATTTTGAGGGTTTTTTGCGGGTAGGCGCTGCGAGTGTGTTTCGAAGTGCTACCGAGTTGCTTGGCCTTATTATCGTAGATCAAAGTTGTCAGGCGGATGAGGGGAAGATGACAAGTTTGTCAGGTTGGCGGCCGCACCCGTTGCACACGGCTCACGTCATGCGTCGTCAGCGGAACGCCGAGCGTCCCTGGAGGAACTCCCACGCAGAGCATGGGTACGATCACACATGGGGCGGCTGTCAGGCCGCCTTCGCCGCGATAAAGCTAAAAATCTTCATCGGCTGTAACATAAGCCCCCGTTTGATGGATACACAGCGGATACATATTTTCAGCTTCAGGAATTACCAATGACTCAATCGCAACGTTTGAAATACTCGATTCTGATCTCCCTCGTGGTACTGGGAATCATGTTTGGCCTTTCGTATTTGCAGAACACCGGTGTCATCAGTGAAAAACTGTTCCAGTACATCGCCATTGGCGTGGCGGTGGTCGTGGTGGTCGTCAACGGCATGATGCGCCGCAAGGTCAAGCCCTGAGCGACGCGCCGGGCCTGGCTCGATCAGTCGTGGTGCAGCAGGGCGACGGCGCGTGGGTGGAGGCTGTAGCTCTTGTCCGCATTGAGGACAATCACGCCTTCGCTGCACAGGCGTTTCAACACTTCGCGCACACTCAGGAACGATAAGGGAATATCCAGTTCCAGCAACTGCGTGTGCACGCCGCGCACGCCCAGGCTGCGGTCGTTCTCGGCGGCCGACAGCAAGGCGTCGATGACTTTCAGGCGAATCAGACTGGTTCGCAGGCCAAAGCTCTTGAGCAGGATGCGGATGCGCTCGTTGCCGTGGCGCTCGGTACGCTGGTCGAAAACACCGACCCCAATGGAAGTGCCCTTTGGCGCTTTGCTACCGTCCGTTGGCAGTTGCGAGTTGTACATTGCAAAAACTCCTTTTCAGAGCCTGATCGGGAAAAATTGGGCGCTCTTGCCTTACAGACGCATGAGCGACCCAAATCATGAAGACTTAAATGTAGAAATTTCGTCGTCATGATGTGACCACTGTGTAAGGTGGCGTTGAAATGCGGTCCGCGACCGCCATCCAGTCTCCTAAATTTTCGTCGTTTGCTTCGTCCCTAACAGGATGCGCAGTCTGTACGCAGAACTGTGACCATCGTTTTTCGATCAGGAGCGAGTGTGATTATTTCCAGCCAGTTAGCCAGGATAAGCCTGGCGGGTGTATTTCTCGGGCTGAGCCTTGCGGCGAACGCACACAACCTGCCTGGGCAGGCGAGTGCCGATATCCGCCGCACCAGTTTCGGTGTGCCGCATATTCGAGCCGAAAACGAGCGGGGGCTCGGTTACGGCATCGGCTATGCCTACGCTCAGGATAACCTGTGTTTGCTGGCCAACGAGATCGCCACGGTGAACGGTCAACGTTCACGGTTCTTCGGTCCGGACCCGTCCACCGTCGAAGGGCGTGAAAACCGCGTCAGCGATCTGTTTTTCACCTGGTTGAACACCCCGCAGGCGGTCGATGCTTTCTGGCAGGCGCAACCCCTCGAAGTGCGGCAGCTGATGGAAGGTTATGTGGCCGGTTACAACCGTTCCCTGGACGAGCGTCGGGCGCGGGGCCTGCCGCCGCAGTGCCAGGGCGATTGGGTGCGGGACATCACCGCGATGGATCTGGTCAAGCTGACCCGGCGCTTGCTGGTCGAGGGCGGCGTCGGGCAGTTCGCCGAAGCCCTGGCGGGTACGACGCCGCCGGCCGCGGTCGCCGCAACTGGCCATGAGCAGGCTTCATTCCAGGTGGCCGCTTTACGCTTGCAGCGCTTTGCCCTCGATCGCGGCAGCAACGCGGTGGCGGTGGGCAGCGAGCGTTCCTTCAACGGACGCGGCATGTTGCTGGCCAACCCGCATTTTCCGTGGGTCGGCGGGATGCGTTTCTACCAGATGCACCTGACCATCCCTGGCAAACTGGACGTCATGGGCGCCGCATTGCCTGGATTGCCGTTGATCAATATCGGCTTCAACCAGCACCTGGCCTGGACCCACACGGTGGATTCGTCCAAACACTTCACGCTGTATCGACTGCAGCTCGATCCCAAGGATCCGACCCGTTACCTGCTCGATGGCCAATCCCTGCCAATGCACAAACAGACGCTGACGGTTGACCTCAAACAGCCGGATGGCACGGTCAAAGCGGTGTCCCACGTGGTGTACAGCTCGCAATTTGGCCCGATTGTGCAATGGCCGGGCAAGCTGGATTGGGATAATCAATTCGCCTATAGCTTGCGCGATGCCAACCTGGACAATGACCGGGTGTTGCAGCAGTGGTACGCCATGAACCGTGCCGGCAGCCTCAAGGAGTTCCAGGCTTCGGTCCATGAAATCCAGGGCATCCCGTGGGTCAACACCCTGGCGGCGGACGATCAGGGCCAGACGCTGTACATGAACCTGTCGGTGGTGCCGAACGTGAGCAACGAAAAACTCGCGCAGTGCAGTGATCCACGAATCGGCTTGCAGATGATCATCCTCGACGGTTCAAACAGCGCCTGCGCCTGGGACATCGACCCGCACGCCGCACAAAAAGGCATTTATGCCGCAAGCCAATTGCCGCAATTGCTGCGCAAGGACTTCGTGCAGCATTCCAATGATTCGGCCTGGCTAGCCAACCCGGCGCAGCCGCTCACCGGGTTCTCGCCATTGATCAGCCAGGACGGCCAACCCTTGGGGCTGCGCGCGCGGTTCGCCCTGGATCGCTTGGGTTCACTGGCCCAGTCCGGGCCGATCGCGGCGGCGGATCTGCAACAGATGGTGCTGGATGACCAGGTGTATCAGGCGGCGCAAGTGATGCCGGACCTGTTGCAATTCTGCGCGGCCGACCTGGGGGCCGATGCGCAGGCGCTGGCGCCGCTGTGTGCCAGCCTCAAGGCCTGGGATCGCAAGGCCAACCTCGACAGCGGCATGGGCTTCGTGCATTTCCAGAATGTCATGGAGGCGCTGGATCAGGTGCCCGATGCCTGGCGCGTGGCGTTCGATCCGCTGGACCCGCAACACACGCCGAGAGGCGTGGCGGTTGATCGTCCACAGGTGGCGCAGGCGTTGCGCCAAGCGATGCTGGCATCGGTAGAGCAGGTCCAGGCGTCAGGGCTCAGGAAAGATGCCCGCTGGGGCGATGTCCAAGTGGTCAGCAGCGGTGGGGAGCAAACGCCGATCCATGGCGGGCCGGGTACGTTGGGCGTCTACAACGCCATCCAGAGCGTGCCCAGGACCGACGGCAAACGCGAAGTGGTCAGCGGCACCAGCTACCTGCAAGTGGTGACGTTCGATGAAAAGGGCCCGCAGGCCAAGGGGCTGCTGGCATTTTCGCTGTCGAGCGATCCAGCCTCGAAATACTCGCGGGACCAGACGCTGGCTTTTTCGAAGAAGCAGCTCAGTGTGTTGCCGTTCACCGAGCAACAGATCCTGGCGGACCCGGACTATCAGGCCCAGACCATCCGTGAACAGGACGCCAGGGTGGTCACCCAGTAAGCTGAAGACGGATTGATCGAAGCGTGAAGGCCGCAGCCGCGAGGGCTGCGGCCTTCAGCTTTTCGGGGCTTGCTGCGGAATGGAGTTGAGGACCGGGTTGCCGTCCTTGTTGCGGGTCAGGTAGACCGGCAGCACCTTGGGCAGGGACGTCACCAGGGTATCAAGCTCCTTGATGTTGTAGATGCCGCCGATGCGGATCGCGCCGGTGCTGTTGTCGGCGACCATCAAGGGGTTTTCAAGGTAGCGGTTGATCAATGGCAGGGCATCGCTGAGCGCCAGGTCGTCGAGCACCAGTTTGCCGTTGCGCCAGGCCAGCGAGTTGTCGTTGTCGTAGGTCTGGCTGATCCGCGGAACGTGGTCGCCGTGGCGATAGCTCGCTTGCATCGAAGGGCCGAGCCTCAAGCCATCCCCCGACAGGTCATCGTTGCTGCTGACCAGTACCGAGCCTTCGACCAGGTTTACCTTCACCTGGTCTTCATACATCCAGACGTTGAATTTTGTCCCGGTGACCCGGATTCGGCCTTCGGACGCCTTGACGACGAATGGGTGCGACGTGTCGTGGCTGACGCTGAAGAACGCTTCGCCTTTTCCCAGGGTGACCTGGCGTCGATCCTTGTAATTGCTGTAGGTCAACTCGCTGCCCAGGTTCAGTTCGACCTGGCTGCCGTCGTTCAAGGTGACCTGACGCACACTGTCGGTCGCCTCGAAGTGTTGATACGAATTGGGCAGCCACCCCAGGTTCCATCCGCTGTACGCCGCCAAAGGCAACGCCAATGTACAAACCGCCGCCGCCATGCCGACAGTGCGCCAGGACGTCCGGGTGCGGCGCACCATTGGCGCAATGCTGGAGTCTGGTCGCGGAAGATCGCCTGCAACTTCCCAGATTTCCAGCATGGCCTCGTACTCGACCAGATGAAATGGATGAACATCCAGCCACTGCTCGAATGCCTGCCGCTCTTCAACGGTGCAGTCAGGTTCATGCAGGCGCATGCACCAATGCGCGGCGGCTTCGGTGATGGCGTCAAACTGGGCTTGCGAGAGAGGGGTGTCGGTCATTGACTCATCCTGATTTCCCGCATTCTAACCTTGAGGGCAGCTTGCGAAAACAGCCGTCATGGCATTTACCCATCAAACGACGGTTTATTTTCTGAATCAAGGCGTGTGGGTGTGAAGCTCCCGCCCGAGTTGACTGATTAACCAGGCCACGCTGTCAGCATTGCCAAGTTGTACCGCCAGGCGAGTCAGTGAGTTTTTTTTGAAGATCTCACGGGCACCGCTCAGGTTTTGCGCGCCCGTCAACGCCAGAATATGCGCTTTTACCCGACCGGTATCTTCCAAAGTAGTACTTCCCGGGTCTTCCCATTCGCCAGTGTCGGGATCCTGGGTCATGAACAGTTGTGTGTAGGGTGTCTTGATCGACAACGCGGTGTCCTGAACACTGGTCAGCGCATGTTTAAGCTGGCTGGCGGTCCCGCTGGCAGTGCCGATCAGATCGGCAAAAGGTCTACCAGGGTCCATGTAGGAAATGTCCTCGGACTGACAAACGATGTGTGAAAGTTCATGCAGGAGAGTCGTCGCCCGTGCATGCGTACTGATCGGGAAGGTCTTGTCGGTAAGGTGTTGGCGGTAGTGCTCGTAACCGGTGTCAAAGAACTTTTCTCCCAGATAGATTTTCTTTTTTATGTCCTTCGGGACGACAAAACCGAATGTATTCTCGGCGCCTTCGATTACCCTGCCGACGACAAAACGATCGGACTTGGCCTTTCTGAGGGAAGGGTCCAACAAGGCGGCGAACATGTCGCCCACGACTTTTTCCAGCTTTTCCACATGTGCGGGCAGTACTTCTGGCACGTCGAGGAAACGCTTGATGAGTTGGTGCACGGGGGTGGTCGTGTCGTTGGCGTTCTTCAGCAACTGCAGGTTTTGAACACTGTTCCAGGCATAGCTCGTTGCCAGGTCCAGCGCTTCGTCGATTTGCCGGGCCTTGAGCGGGAAAAGGCGTCGTATTTGCGCCATTCCATGGGCGTCGATGTTCATGCCGTCCCAGGCCGCTGCCAGCGCATCCAGTCGGCGGATGAGGCCAAATTGCGGTGTGGGTACAGCCCGGTCGAGCACCCATTGTTTCGCTTCGTTTTGCCGTAGATAAGGGCCGAGCGCCTGTGTGTCGGCGATGCGCCAGCGGGTGCCGCGTTTGGCCACCGCGAATACCTTGCCTTCCACCGGCGCGTAAAGTTGCCGGGTCGTCGGGTGCGCGTAGAGCCCGGGTGTTGAGTCGGGCTTGAGCGTAGCCAGGTCGACGTGCAGACGTTCATGGCGCTTCAGGCCAGTGCGTTCGGGGGCGGTGACCTTGATGTCCTGCCATTTACAGGCGGCTTCAGGTTTTTCTTGCAGCGCAACGATCGACCTGGAAGTCGGCGCTGCGGGAATGTCCAGCGATTGGCGCAACGACGCGAGTTGAGCAATGCCGCTGATGAACGCCTTGATGGCCGCCGACCATTTATGCGTTTGCAGGTCTTCAGCGGATTGCTTGATGTCACGGTAGCTGTAGTACACCGTGACAGGGTAGGCCAGCTTGCTCATGAAAAACGAGTAGGCCTCATGCAGGTCTTCACCCAGAACGTGCTTGATGGTTGCCCATTCACCCTGCTTTCTGTCATCGGACTGACAACCGAGCAATCGGCCCAACAACGCGGCATTGTCATGGAACAATTGACCGAACAGGTGCCCCTTGATGGGGTTGGATGCCAGCGTGACTTCGGCTCTGGTATTGCCCGAGGCCACCGGCGCGGCTCTTGTCGCCCGGTTGCTGGACGTTGCCATCCGCGTCTCCAGCAAGATCCGCTCGGGGTTCTCCAGGTTCATGAGTATCCAATCGAGCAGTGGGCCGCGTGTCTTCAGTTCGGCCAACAACTGGGCTTCGCTTGCGTATTCCTTCATCCCGTGCCGAGGACTGTGAGGGGCCAACAGCACCTGCGGCGCTGTGCTGTCTGCCGATGAACCGATCAGGTAGATGCCTGGCACCTTTACGGTTTGGCCGCTACTGACACCGAGGAACTCCAACGGCCGAATGATGGCGTGGGCACCTTCGACGGCGGCTCGGGCGATGGTGTCCGGCATGTCCATGACTTGGCGGACAAGGTCAAAACCGGTTTCGCTCAAGCGCTCCTGCAGTTTTTCTTCATGGGCGTGGTGCATCAGTTGCCAGGGCAGTTGCGTGTAGAAACGCTGCCGGCGAACCCTGTTTGCCTCTGTATCGGCGAGGGCTGCGCTGAGTATTTTCCGCTGATGCTCACCCGGTTTCAGATTGCGTATCAGGTCTTTGATGTAGCGTTCGTCGAAGCCTTGCGCAATGGCCGTGGTGTCCAGGGACGTCAGTTTGAGGTGGACGGTGTCCAGGTCCTTGAGGTGAGCCAACGCAAAATCGGTCAGGGTCTGGCTGCTGGACGCAGTCCTGGCACTCGCGCTGATCTCGACCTGGACCTTGTCGGGGTCGATGTTGAAGTTGTCTGCCTTGAGTTGTTTTTCCAGTTCATGGTGGGCAGTGCGCTGCAATGAGCGGATGCCGGTGAGGTAATCCTGGTCGTCCTTTACGTTTTTCAGGTATTGCTCAAGCAGTTCGCCATGCAGGATCAGCTCATTGATCGACGCCTTGGCCAGCCAGGCCGGCAGTTTTTGCTGGGTGGTCAGGGACTGGGCGATGTCAGTCGCGCGACCGAGGCCGGTCATCGGCTCACGCAGGGCTACCAGATTCAACAGGTTGGCCAGCGGCGCGGGGGAGAGTGGGGTGGTCAGTGCACGGGTGACGAAGGCTTGGTCCAGATCAACAAAGGGCTTTTGCACATGGTCGAGGAAATGCCCATGAATCCGTTGCAGCGGCGCCAGCGTGTAGACTTTGCCCGGCGACCGCTCGCTGCGGCCGAGGTTTTCCAGGAGCATAAAACGATGATTTTCGTTTTCCAGGCGCCGTTCGAGCTCGTCCTTTAGCGGCGTCAGTGTCTTGAAGGCTTCAAATCCCAGTGCTGGCGTCCACAGAATGGCTTTGCCCGAGTGCACCGGATCCAGGCCACCCCGTTCAGTCAAGACAAAACAACCGGCCAGTTTCAGCGGGGTCGCAGTGGCGCCAGCGTTCAACGCCAGGGCAAAGACTTCCGGTAAAAACCCGTTCAATGCTGCTCGCTGCCAGTGTATGGGCGTATCGAGCACGGTTTTGATGATCGCCTGTTCTGACGCACCCAGAGTGCGCGAGACGGTGCGCAGCTTCAGTTCACTGCGCAGGGCCGTTGACAGGGTATGGGTAAAACTCGATTGCAAACTCGCCAGCGACAGGTTGACCAGGCTTCGCGCATCGGTGAACGTGCGGGTCGCCGTGGGAATGGCCGGGTGTTTTTCAAGAAGTTGATCGAGCGCCTGTTCGACCGAATTCAGCAGCGACAGCTCCTGTTTGGCCGACTCGGCGCGCACGGTGGCCGGTCGCGCGTTAATGCCGCGGTCCGGCCGTGTGCTCCAGCGTCCCTGGGCTTCAGCCAGCAGCAAGTGGTGATCGATCAATCCCCGAACGTCCAGGGCGTTGTCGAGCAAGGCGTGAGGGTCCAGCATGCCTTCGCTTTCACGGTAACGGCTCAACGCATGGCTGAGGTTTTGCCGTTGTTTATCCACGATGTCATGCATCAAGCGAGTAAACACCGAGCCGACGATGGGCTCACCGATGATCAGCCGTTCGTTCGGTTGCAGACCCAGAAAGGTGCTGCGTTCGTCCAATGACATGAAATTGAGCAACGTGTCTTCATGCCCCTCGCTTTCGAGCATCTGCAGGACGATTTTTTTCACCGCGGGCAGGTCGCTTGAGGCCTCGATGCCTCGGGACGGGCTGTACAGGAAACCCAACGAGTTGGCGCCGCCAATCATCAAGGTCGAGGCAAGCTCCGCAAAATGTTTGAAGGGGGCGGTGACCCGTACTTTTTCTATGCGAAGAGGGTCAATCGAGGCGGGGGCGAGGCTGACATTCATCAGTCGCTGGTATTGCTCTGTGGTCAAAGTGCCCTGCTGACGCTGGTGTAACAGTCTCGCGTGAAAAGTGTCACGCAAGCTCTCGGCGAAAAACGCCTGTCGCGACAAGCCATTGGCCATGGGCGTGTTCCAGAACGTCGCAAGCAGGCTGTGCAGGTGCGGGGTGAGACTCTGCGCGATTTCTTTTATTGCGCTTTCCCAGGCCTGGTTGTCGGCATCGCTGCTGATGACGTGCTCGGGGTGGGCAAACACCCTGGAGTCGCCCCTTGGCCACTGGTTCGTCAGGTAAAAAACCAGCAGCGCGTTGCTCAATGGCATCGAGGCAACCGTATGAGTCGTTTCGCCGTCATCAAACACAGAACCCGTACTGACAAAGCTTTTCAGCTGCGTCAGGCGCTGGTCGAGTTTGGGGAACGACTTGTACAGCGAGTGCTTTAGGGTGTCGTCCAGCATTGATTGCAAGGTGGGCATCTTGACCAATTCGTCGATCATCGCCTTCAGGTTGTGTTCCTGCTGTTGCTTGAGCGTGAGTTCCTGATCTTCAAACACGGCACCGTCGATTTCGCGGGTGGAAATATCGCGTGCTGCGACGGCGGCCATGCGTTGTTCGATGGAGAGGAAACGCAACAGTTCACGTTGTCCAGTGGCCTGCGCCAACCACTCTTCAAGTTTGCTTTTGAGGTCGATCATGTCCGCGAATTTGATCAAGCCTTTCCACGGTGTGTAGAGCGTGACCTCGCCATTGCCGGGTCGGCTCATGGCAAAGCTGCCGGCCAACGGGATGTCGGCCTTGTCGGTCAAAGACAACAGCAGATTGAAGACCTGCATCGATTTTACATGGCTTTTGCGGGCTGCCTGGGTCGGCAGGTAAACCGTCTTCAGCCAACTCAGATCGTCCAGGGTAAAGCCCAGCGCATTTTCCCGCTCGCCGGGTTGCCTGGCACTGGACGCGCGCTCAGCCTCGTCAAAAAAATACGGCAATGCAGGTATTGTCATGATGCTTCCTCGTTGGACTGCGACACTGTTCGGCGCAGGTCGTTGAATCGAGGGGCGACAATAGGGAGCGGGATCAGGTTGGGTGCGGTACATATTGCTTGCGCGAGAGACTTGACAGGACGCCGGTAAGAAAGCGCTTAATCGACATGTCGCCCGCCTCTAACAATAAAACTGGAGCTTCAGATGACCGCTTCGCCTGAAATGGCAGTCAGTTCGGCCAACTCAACCCTGGATTTCGATTCTCTCGTCCTGTTGCTCGAACGCATTTTCGTTCGGCACGGCACCTCCAACGAGGTTGCCAGGACACTGGCCCTCAACTGCGCCGGTGCCGAGCGCGATGGTGCCCACAGTCATGGCGTGTTCCGCATGCCCGGTTATGTGTCCACGCTCAAGAGCGGCTGGGTCAATGGCCAGGCCGTGCCTGTGGTCGAGGACGTGGCCTCGGGTTTTGTCCGGGTGGATGCCGGCAATGGTTTCGCCCAACCGGCGCTCGCCGCCGCACGCGCCTTGCTGGTGGAAAAGGCTCGCAGTGCCGGCATTGCGGTGTTGGCGATTCGTAACTCCCATCACTTCGCGGCGTTGTGGCCGGACGTCGAGCCGTTCGCCTATGAAGGGCTGGTGGCGTTGAGCGTGGTCAACAGCATGACCTGCGTGGTGCCACACGGCGCCGATCGCCCACTGTTCGGCACCAACCCGATTGCCTTCGCCGCCCCACGGGCAGACGGTGAGCCAATTGTCTTCGACCTGGCTACCAGCGCGATTGCCCATGGCGATGTGCAGATCGCCGCGCGCAAGGGCGAACGTTTGCCGCAGGGCATGGGCGTCGACAGCCTTGGCCAGCCGACCCAGGACCCGCAGGCAATTCTGGAGGGCGGCGCGTTGCTGCCGTTTGGTGGCCATAAAGGTTCGGCGCTGTCGATGATGGTGGAGCTCTTGGCGGCGGCGTTGACCGGCGGCAACTTCTCGTTCGAGTTCGACTGGAAGAACCACCCGGGGGCCAAGACTCCGTGGACCGGCCAACTGTTGATCGTTATCGATCCGGCCAAGGCGGCCGGGCAGAGCTTTGCCGAGCGCAGCCAGGAGTTGGTGCGGCAGATGCACGGTGTGGGGCTCAAGCGGTTACCGGGTGATCGGCGTCATCATCAGCGCGCCAAGTCCAGTGCGGGCGGCATCCAGCTGGATGCGGATACGCTGGCGAATTTGCGGGAATTGGCTGGCGACTAGATATTGAAATGTGGACTTGTGGGAGCGAGCAAGCCCGCTCCCACAAGGAATGCATTTCATTTTGAGGTTGTTTGCCGGTAGTGCTTACCGTCGCCCCAACAACAAGCCCACAACCAACCCAAACCCGGCGGAAATGGCCACGGTCTGCCATGGGTGCCCACCTATGTAGGTTTGCGTGGCTTCGACCGCCGGCAGGGTCCGAGCGCGGACGCTGGTAACGGAGTCCCGTGCCTGTTGGAGTTTCTGGGAGATTTGTCCACGAAGCGTGTCTGCTTCTTCACCGACCAGTGACGCACTGCTCTTGAGCAGTTTTTCCGACTCTTCGATCAGTGACTGAAGTTCGCTGAAAGCCTGGTCCTTGATCTGGTCTTCGGCAGCTTGTGCGGCGGTTTTGCGGGCCATTGGGTGACTCCTTGCAGGTAATGGACAGTGAACAATGGAGTCCGCCGCGATAGAAAAAGTTGCAGTGACATTGCGTGCGGACGCCATCCTGTTGAAAAATCCAGCGCAGGACATTTCTTCCTACAGTGTAAGATGTAGCCTATTTACGCAGCAGGTAATTTCCCATGAGTTTCAATCTGGCCGACAAACCCCTTGCCGAGCGCGCAGCGCTGGAAGACGAGAAATCCCGTCTGTTCGAACTCTGGCAAAACAACCTGGGCAAGGCCAAGGGCGAAGCCGCACGTCTGTTCGGTGAGCGCGCCAAGCGCAAGGGCAAATGGGCCGAGTGGGTGCGCGCCGAGCTGGATAGCATGTCGCCACCGGAGTTTTCGAACATGGTGCGCAGTGAAGTCAATCGGCTGATGGCGGCCAAATAATTTCTCGCGGCTGTACCCGATCTACTGTAGGAGCGAGCACGCTCGCGATGGACGTCAACGATAACGAGGGCTTTCTGGGAGACCACGCTGTCCAGACGTTTTTCGCGAGCATGCTCGCTCCTACAGGAAGCTGGCGGCAATCGCTTCACGCACCTTCACGACTACGGGATCGAGCTGGGTGCTGGTGCGCCAACCCATTTCGATCGGGTAGCGCGGCAACGCCAGGGGGCAGGGCAGTAGTGCCAGGCCGCTGAGCGTGGCGATGCTTCGGGCGGCATGGGCTGGGATGGTCGCCACCGCCTGGCTGCCCTTAAGCAGATGCGGCAACGCGGCGAAATGCGTGGTCGAAGCGCACACCCGGCGGCTAAGGCCCAGTGCGGCCAATCCTTCGTCAGTGATCCCGATAAAGCCACCCGATGACACCAGGATATGTTCACGGGTGACGAACTCTTCAAGCTCGATGGTTTGCTGTCCCGCGGCGAGACTCATCGGGTCGACCAGGCACAGGTAATCGCCTTCACCCAATACCTGGCGACTGAGCAACCGCTCGGCAAACCCGCCGGCCGTGATTGCCAGATCGATGCTGCGTTCCATCAAGGCGTGGGCGACGATCTGACTGTGGGTCTGGCGGAAGATCAGCCTCAGTTTCGGCGCGCAACGGGCGATTTCCTCGATCAAACGGCGACCGTAGGCGATTTCGAAATCATCCGACATGCCCACTGTGACCGAGCGCCCTTCGTAGTGATGGGCCGCCGGGTCGACCATCGCCAGGCTTTGCCGGCATTTGTTCAGCGCGTCGCTGACCACCGGTTTCAACTGATTAGCCTTGAGCGTCGGCGCCAGGCCGCGGCCGGTGCGCACAAACAACTGATCGCCATATAGCTCGCGCAGCCGGCGCAATGCCGCGCTCACCGCCGACTGCGTGACGCCCAGGCGCAACGCCGCGCGGCTGGCGCTGGACTCTTCGTGCAAGGCTTCGAAAACTTTGAGCAAGTTGAGGTCGACGGTGGCGATATTCATCAGGTTCATATCATTCAGCAGTGAACAGGGCTTTATTCATGATCCGGTAGCGCCTGAGAATGAGCAACACCCGATTCGAATGGAGTTACCGCAATGCCCAAGTCAATCGTTGCAGCACTGCAAATCGGCGCTCTACCCGGCGGCAAGGCTGAGACCCTGGAGCAGATTCTCTCGTACGAAAACGCCATCCTTGAAGCCGGTGCGGCGTTGGTGGTCATGCCCGAAGCGTTGCTGGGTGGTTACCCGAAGGGCGAGGGGTTCGGCACGCAACTGGGTTACCGACTGCCGGAAGGCCGGGAAGCATTTGCCCGATATTTCGCCAACGCCATCGATGTGCCTGGCGCGGAAACCGAAGCGCTGGCGGGGCTGTCGGCGCGCACCGGGGCCAATCTGGTCATTGGTGTGATCGAGCGCGCTGGCAGCACCTTGTACTGCACCGCGCTGTATTTCGATCCGCAGGCTGGACTGGTCGCCAAACACCGAAAGCTGATGCCCACGGGCACCGAACGGCTGATCTGGGGCAAGGGTGATGGCTCGACCTTACCGGTGATCGACAGCCAGGTAGGGCGGATCGGCGCGGTGGTGTGCTGGGAAAACATGATGCCGCTGTTGCGCACCGCGATGTACGCCAAAGGCGTGGAGGTGTGGTGCGCACCCACGGTGGACGAGCGGGAGATGTGGCAGGTGAGCATGCGCCACATCGCCCATGAAGGGCGTTGCTTCGTGGTCAGCGCCTGTCAGGTCCAGGACTCACCGCAGGCCCTGGGCGTGGAGATCCCCCACTGGCCGGCGGACCGTCCGTTGATTGCCGGCGGCAGCGTGATCGTCGGGCCGATGGGGGACATACTTGCCGGGCCGCTGAGGGGAGGGCGCGGATTACTCACCGCCCAAATCGACACCGACGACCTGATCCGCGCGCGTTATGACTACGACGTCGTCGGCCATTATGCCCGCCCTGACGTGTTCGAGTTGACCGTGGATGAGCGCGCCAAACCCGGCGTCAGGTTCAACACTTGACCGGCACCTCCGGGTTTTCCATGACCTGGAGGATCGAGGCTTCCGGATCGAAATCGTCTTCTTCCAGCTCGATGAATTCCTCGGGCAGGAAGATGTTCAGCACGATAGCGCACAACGCGCCGACGGTAATCGGCGATTCGAAGATGTTATGCAGCGCCTTGGGTAGCTCGCGCAACACTTCCGGCACGGCCGCCACACCCAGGCCCATGCCGATGGAAATCGCCACGATCAGCATGTTGCGTCGATGCAAACCGGCTTCGGCGAGGATCTTGATCCCGGCCACGGCGACGGTGCCGAACATCACCAGCTCAGCACCGCCGAGCACCGGCTTGGGCATCAGCTGCAGCACGGCGCCGATCATCGGGAACAGCCCCAGCAGCACCAACAGGCCGGCAATGAAAAACGCCACGTAGCGGCTGGCCACGCCGGTCAGCTGGATCACCCCGTTGTTCTGCGCGAAGGTCACCATCGGCATGCTGTTGAACACCGCGGCCATGGCTGAGTTGAGGCCGTCGGCGAGCAGCCCGGATTTGATTCGGCGAATGTAGACCGGGCCTTTGACCGGTTGACGGGAAATCATCGAGTTGGCGGTCAGGTCACCGGCCGCTTCCAGCGGCGACACCAGGAAAATTACCGCCACCGGGACAAACGCCACCCAGTCGAAGGCAAAGCCATACTTGAACGGTACCGGCACGCTCATCAGCGGCACGGCCGGCAAGCTGGCGAAATCGACGTGGCCCAGCATCCACGCGACTGCGTAGCCGAGGGTCAGGCCGATGACAATCGCGCCCAGGCGCAGGAACGGTACATCCACCCGGTTCAATATCACGATGGTGCCGAGCACCAGGGCTGCCAGGCCCAGGTGACTGGCCGCGCCGAGGTCGGGGGCGCCGAAGCCGCCAGCGATGTCGGTCATGGCGACCTTGATCAACGACAGGCCCATCAGGGTGATGATGGTGCCGGTCACGACCGGGGTGATCAGCATCCGCAGCTTGCCGATGAACTGGCTCAACACCACTTCGATGAAGGCGGCGAAGAAGCACACGCCGAAGATCGTCGAAAGGATTTCATCGGTGCCGCCGCCTCGGGCCTTGACCATGAAACCGGCACTGAGGATGACGCTGATGAACGAGAAACTGGTGCCTTGCAGGCACAACAGGCCCGAGCCCACCGGACCGAAGCGCCGCGCCTGGACGAAAGTGCCCAGGCCCGAGACGAACAGCGCCATGCTGATCAGGTAGGGGATTTCGCTCTGCAAGCCCAGGGCACTGCCCATGATCAGTGTCGGGGTAATGATCCCGACGAAGCTGGCGAGCACGTGCTGCAGCGCGGCGAACACCGTGGCGGTGAGGTGCGGGCGGTCGTCGAGGCCGTAGAGCAGGTCACTGTGGCGCGGGGTTTTTTCAGGGGAAGTCATGGTGGTTTATGTGCCGGGAGGCGGGGCCGGGTCAGAAAATGGAGGCGCAGGATGCCAGAAAGACTTTGAAACAGAAACTCGGGATTGTCCCAATCCCGTAGTGAGGGCATTCATCTGTGGTGGGTGGATTTATCTGTGGCGAGGGGATTTATCCCCTCGCCACGGATACATACCCAAGGCACAGAGTGTTCAGGCAAACGCCGCGAGCAGGTCCTCTTCAAACGCCTTCTGCGCATCCCCCGGTACCTGCGCGCGATGGCGAGCAAGGTGAAACGCCACCTCGAAACTCAAGTCGTCGCGACGTACTGGCCGCAGCAAACCCTTGTCCTCCCAACTGCGGGCGAAATGACTGGGCAGATATCCCACATGCTTGCCAGACAGGATAAAGGCGAGGGTGCCTTCGACCTGCTCGGAGCGCGCCGAGCAGACCTTGCCTTGAAAGGGTTCGTCGCTGCGCAGGAAGCGGTAGGGGTGATCGACCCGGTCGCATGCCTGGAGCGCCTGGTCATCCGGCGCCTCGTCGGTGAACAAGGGATGGCCAACGGCGCAATACAGGTGCTGGGTTTCGGTAAACAGCTCGCGGTAGTCAAACGCGTTCTGGATCTGCGAGAAATAGCCGATGGCCAGGTCCAGCCGCTGCTGCAACAGCAAGCGCTCCATGTCGCCGGGCATGGCGCTCATCAACTCGATGCGCACCGATTCGTCACGCTCGCGAAAGCGCCGGATCGCTTCGGCCACCCGCTGCAGCACCGATTGGTCGAGCGCTTCGGACAAGCCCAGGCGCACCTCGCCGATCAAGCGCCCGGCCACGCCGTTGGACTGGTGACGAAACGCCTCGATGGACTGGAACAGGCTGCGCGTCGCACTAAGCAATTGTTCGCCTTTGGGCGTGATCCGAAAGCCACCCTTGCCACGGCTGCACAAGCGATAGCCGAGACGGGTCTCCAGCCGGGCCATTTGCTGGCTGATGCTCGACTGGCTCAGGCCCAGTTCACCCTGGGCTGCGCTGAAGCCACCGCACTCGACGACGCTGACAAACAGGCGCAGCAATTGAAGGTCCAGGTCATGCAGTTGACCGAGCATCAAGCATTACTCCGGGATAATGTCAGGTTAACAATCTTTATATTTTACCAATGTAATCGACGGCGCATCCTGCATCCACTTCCCCCGGTCAGGTGTTGGTCATGAATTGCCTATTCAAGCTGTGTGTTCCCGCGCTGTTCCTTGCCATGGCCACCGCGGCTCAGGCCGAGGACAAAGTCGTCAATCTGTACAGTTGGGCCGATTACGTCGCGCCCGAAACCCTGCAGCGCTTTGAACAGGAAACCGGTATTCACGTGCGCTACGACACGTTTGACGCGCCGGAAGTGCTGGAAACCAAATTGCTCACCGGCGGCAGTGGCTATGACGTGGTGGTGCCGTCGTCCAGTGTCCTGGCCCGTGGCCTGGCGGCCGGTGCGTTGCAAGCCATCGCCCACGAAGGCTTGAAGGGCTACGCCAATCTTGATCCGGACTTGCTGGAGAAACTCGCTGCGGTTGATCCCGGCAATCAATTCGGCGTGCCTTACACTTGGGGCACCCTGGGGTTGGGGATGAATATCGAGGCGCTGCACAAACGCCTGCCGAACGTGCCGCTCAACAGCCTGGACCTGCTGTTCAAACCCGAGTACGCCAGCAAGCTCAAGGACTGCGGCATTGCGATCATCGACTCGCCGCAGGAAGTGATCGGCCTGGCATTGCATTACCTGGGCAAGGACCCCTACAGCACCGACAAGAAAGATCTCGACGCGGCGCAAGCGCTGCTGCATCAACTACAGCCTTCGGTGCTGTATGTCGCAAGCGGCCGGCAGATCAACGACCTGGCCAACGGCAGCGTCTGCCTGGCCCTGGCTTACAACGGTGATGCCAGCATGGCTGCCGATCAGGCGCGCAAAGCCAACAAGCCCTATGAAATCGCCTATCGGATTCCCAAGGAAGGCACCCTGGTTTGGCAGGACAACCTGGCGATCCCCAAGGATGCGCCACACCCGGAAGCCGCGCGCCAATTCATCGAATTCATGTTGCGCCCCGAGTCCGTCGCCGCGCTTACCAACACACTGTTCTTCGCCACCGCCAACCAGGCCGCGACGCCGCTGGTCGACGAGGCGGTGCGCAGCGACCCGGACATATTTCCACCCGCCGACATCCGTCAGCGCCTGTACGCCGACCGCAGCATGAGCCTCAAGGACATGCGCCAGCGTACCCGCGTGTGGACCACTTTCCGTAGCCGCCAATAACAAGGATCCTTCAATGGACGTCCCCCTGCAGAACGACCAGGCCATCACCCGTGACAGCCTTTATGGAACCGCCGCCGAAAGCACCTATGCCGGCATCACAAGTTTCATGCGTCGACGCTACAGCCGCGACTTGCGCGGCGTCGACGTCGCGGTCAGCGGCGTGCCGTTCGACACCGCGACCAGCAACCGCCCCGGCGCCCGCTTCGGACCCCGGGGAATCCGTGCCGCGTCCACCGGGATCGCCTGGGAGCGCCACTGGCCGTGGACCTTCGACCCATTCGATCATCTGGCGGTGGTCGACTTCGGTGACTGCGACTTCGACTACGGTTCGCCGCAGTCGACTCCCGAACGTATCGAAGCCCATGCCGGGCACATCCTCGATGCGGGCAGTGCCATGCTGACCTTCGGCGGCGACCATTTCATCACCTATCCGCTGCTCAAGGCCCATGCGCGCAAGCATGGTGCGCTGTCGCTGATTCACTTCGACGCTCACAGCGATACCTGGCCGGACGAAGAGGGCAAGCGCATCGACCACGGCACCATGTTCTGGCATGCGGCCAAGGAAGGACTGGTCGATCCGTCACGTTCGGTGCAGATCGGTTTACGCACCACCAACGATGATCACCAGGGCTTCGCGGTGCTGGACGCGCGGCAGGTGCACCGGCGTGGCGTCGATGCGATCGTCGAGGCCATTCGTGCAAGGGTCGGCGACAACCCGGTGTACCTGACGTTCGACATCGATTGTCTCGACCCGGCGTTCGCACCGGGCACCGGCACCCCGGTGTGTGGCGGCTTGAGTACCGTGCAGGCGCTGGAAATCCTCGGCGGCTTGCGCGGGATCAACCTGGTGGGCATGGATGTGGTGGAGGTGGCGCCGGCCTACGACAATGCGGACATCACTTCATTGGCGGCGGCGACGCTGGCGATGGAGATGCTGTGCCTGTATGCGGCGAAACATAAGCTCGATCTGTAACACACGCTCCTACAGGGGGCGGTGTCAGGCCACCGGAATTTTCGGTAGATCCAGGGTTACACCCCCGCTGAACCGCGCGAACGACCCGGCTATGGATTCGTGCGGCACGCCCTTGGGCACATCACTGACCCCGTCGAGCCGCGCCAGATGCTCTTCGTCCAGTTCTACGTTCAACGCCCCCAGGGTTGCATCCAGTTGTTCACGGGTGCGCGAGCCCAGGATCGGAATCAGCGTGGTGGTCGAGCGCCTGGCTTGTTCGCGCAACCAGGCAATGGCCACGTGGGTGGGGCTCGCGCCCAGCTCCGTGGCGACGGCCAGCAGGGTATCGAGCAGGGCGGTCTCGCGGGCGCTTTTCTCGGCGTGAACCAACATCCCCAGTTTGCTGGCGCGGTTGTCGCCATCGCCAGTGCGGTATTTGCCGGTGAGAAAACCTCCTCCCAGCGGTGACCACAGGGTCGCGGCCAGGCCCAGGGCTTCAGCCATGGGCAGTTGTTCGCGTTCGGCGCTGCGTTCGGCCAGGCTGTACTCGACCTGGATCGCAGCAATCGGCGCAAAACCGCGCACTTCGGCCAACAGGTCGGCGCGGGCGATGCGCCACGCCGGAAAGTTCGACAGCCCGGCGTAATGGATCTTGCCGGCGCGCACCAGGTCGTCGAAACCGCGCAGGATCTCTTCCATCGGCGTCACGCCGTCGCTCATGTGTGCCCAGAACAGGTCCAGGTGATCGGTTTTCAGCCGCTTCAAGCTCTCTTCAACGGCGCGAACCATATTCTTGCGGTTATTACCGGTGTGGGAAATGCCGGCGTCCGGCGTCGTGCCCAGCGTGTATTTACTGGCGATGACCAGATGGTTGCGTTCGACTGCAATGAATTCGCTGAGCATGGCTTCCGACTGGCCCGCTTGGTAGCCGTTGGCGGTGTCGATGAAATTACCGCCCGCGGCGAGGTAACCATCAAAGATCCGCTTGGCTTCTTCGCGCTCGGCACCATGACCCCAGCCGGTGCCAAAGTTGCCGGCACCCAACGCCAGTTCGGAAACCCGCAAGCCGGTTTTACGGCCGAAAACTTTGTAATGCATGGGGGAGACTCCTGAGGGACCGTTCGAATAATTTATATGTTATGTGTCATCTATTGAATATGATGCCAATCATATTTTCCGTCAAGGCGTATTTTCCTTTAGCGAAAAGCACACAAACGGCGTGAGATTTCACAGATGACGCTGTCGACGGGTGGCATACTGCCGCGCATGAATGTCGACTCTCCCCTCAGTGCCTGGCAGCACGCGATCGAACAGAAGGGTTTCGTCCAGGACGAAGCTCAGGAACATGCCGTCTGGGCTCTGCAAAAGTGCCATGAAGCGCTTCATGAAGGCCGCAGGCCGATGATGGGCGTGTACCTCTGGGGTCCGGTCGGGCGTGGCAAGACCTGGTTGATGGACCAGTTCTACCAGAACCTGCGGGTGCCGGCCCGGCGTCAGCATTTCCACCATTTCATGGGTTGGGTGCACCAGCGTTCATTCCAGCTGACCGGTACCGCCGACCCATTGAAGGCCTTGGCCCGCGAACTCAGCGAAGAAGTGCGGGTACTGTGCTTTGACGAATTGTTCGTCAATGACATCGGCGACGCGATCATCCTCGGGCGCCTGTTCCAGGTGATGTTTGAACAGGGCGTGGTGGTGGTCTGCACCTCCAACCTGCCACCGGACCAGTTGTACGCCGACGGTTTCAACCGCGATCGCTTCACGCCGGCCATCGCCGCGATCAAGCAGCACATGCAAGTGATCGCGGTGGACGGCGGCGAAGACCATCGCCTGCATCCGGGGCAGGGCTTGCAACGTTACTGGGTGGCGGCGCCCGGACAGCCCAGTGCACTGGCAGACGTATTCAAGGTACTGACCCTGGGCCAAGCGGTTTCCAGCGCGCCGATCAAGGTCGGCTACCGTTCGCTGGAAGTGGTGCAGGCCAGCCAGAGCGTGCTTTGGTGCCGTTATGCCGACCTCTGCGAGCAGCCCTTTGCCGCGATGGATTTCATGACCCTGTGCGACACCTTCAGCGCTATTCTTCTAGGTGACGTGCCCAACCTCAGCGCGCAGAAACGCGCCGGGCGCATTGCCCGGGGCACTGAGGACGGGGTCGAGCGCGTGGTGGCAGGCGACCGAGAATTGCCGCAGTTGTCGGTGCACGATGATGGCGTACGGCGTTTCATCGCGCTGGTGGACGAGTGTTACGACCGTAAAGTGCCGCTGTACCTCGAAGCCCAGGTGCCCATGGACGCGCTTTACACTGAGGGCTACCTGGAATTTCCGTTCCGCCGCAGCCTCAGTCGCCTGCAGGAAATGCAGCTGCAACGTTTTGCCGAGGCGTGAATTCCAGGAGGCGTGAACATGAATCAACCTCTGTCACACCATTTGTTGACCATGGCCTATCAGAATGCCTGGGCCAATCACCGGTTGGCCAAGGCCTGGTGTCAGTTGAGCCAGGAGGCGTTGGCGGCCCCCCGGGTCAGCTTCTTTCCCAGTATCATCGCAACCCTCAACCACATCCTGACCTGCGACTGGTTTTACGTGGATGCCCTTGAGCGCGAGTTGCGCGGTGACGACCCTCATCCTGATTGCTACGTGTTCTTCAAGGACGACGAGCCGTTTACCCAGGCCGTCGACCTCAAGCGCGAACAGGCGCAGGTCGACCGGCGATTGATCGCCTACTGCGAACAAATGCGCGACGTCGACCTCGGCAAGATCGTGACCATTGCCCGGGATACACCGCAATACGACAGCCGCCTGCGCCTGCTGTCGCATCTTTTCGAGCATCAGATTCATCATCGCGGGCAGGTGCACGCGATGCTCAGTGGGACTTCGATGAAGCCGCCGCAGCTGGACGAGTTTTTCTGTGCCGGCGAGTCGCACCTGCGGGCTGAGGATTTTGCCGAGCTGGGATGGACCGAAGCGTTGATCTGGGGGCATTGAGATAAAAGATCGCAGCCTGCGGCAGCTCCTACACCGAACTCTGAGCTGCCGCAGGCTGCGATCTTTTGATCTTGCAACACACATGACGCTCAGGATAGGGTCGTAGTCCGATGCTGACGTATCGGGACTACTTTATGTGATCGAGGATGGAAATGGATTCCGCAGAAATTCTTGTGCTTCAAGCCAGCTATACCAATCCGGTACATGCCGAGGCGATCTGCCTGGTATTGAACAGTTACGCCGAAGATCCAATGGGGGGTGGTCATTCTCTTCCTGCCACAGTGCTGGAGCATCTGCCGGCTGAATTGGCCAAGCGCCCCCATGCGTTCAGCGTGCTGGCCTTCGTGGGCGGCGAACCGGCCGGGTTGATCAATTGCTTTGAAGGGTTTTCGACCTTTGCCTGTCGGCCATTGGTCAACGTGCACGACGTGGCGGTGGTGCCGAAGTTTCGCGGCTTGGGTCTGAGCCAGCGGATGCTGCACAAGGTCGAGGACATCGCTCGCCAGCGCGGCTGCTGCAAGATCACCCTTGAGGTGCTGGAAGGCAATGGGCCGGCGCAGGCGTCCTACACCAGGTTCGGCTTTGCCCCGGGAGAGTTCGATCCGGCGCACGGGCGCATGATGTTCTGGATCAAGCCGCTTTAATCCCCCTGTGTAGGAGCGAGCATGCTCGCGATGGACTCAAGGACAACGAGGGGTATCTGGTGCCCCGCGTCATCGTTGACCACCATCGCGAGCATGCTCGCTCCTACAGAAAGACAGACAGTCAGAGGTCAATCATTTCGGCCTATAGGACTCGGTCATTTGCGCGGTTTGATCGTCCGGCACTCGCAGTTCCTTCGCCTGGCCTGGCGTGATGTTGCCCAGCGCCACCTGCTGGTTGTAGTGCAAGGTCTCGTAGTAGTAGCGCATGCGTTCGGCGCCGCCTTCGGCAAAGGCGCTGGCGGAGCCTAACGTCATCAGGACTGCGAGGATCAACGTGGATCTTTTCATGGTGTGCCTCCCACTTACAGATGTCGGATGCTTTTCGTCCATGAGTCAATGAATCAAAGTCGAACGCTCATTATCCGCCGATTCCGTTAAATGGGAATTAACATCGCCTCTAGAGTGTCCAGTCCAGTCTCAGGGTCACCGTGCGCGGATCGCCCCAATACACACCGTTATAGAACCCGACGTTATCGTAGTACTTCTTGTCGAACAGGTTGTTGACGTTCAACGAGGCTGACAGGTGCCGGTCGAATGCGTAGCGCGACATCAGGTTGACCACGGTGTAGGCCTGCTGGCGGATGTCCGTGCGCGCAGTGACCAGGCTGCCATCGGCGCCGCGCCCGACCGGGCGACTGGCGTTGCGATACACGTCGCTCTGCCAGTTCACTGCAGCACCCACGGTCAACGGCTGCCACTCGCCGGGCAAGTGATAAGCCGTGGAGAAGCGCAGCATGTTCAACGGTTGGTTGGTGTTGTTACGTTCCTTTTCACCGTTGACCGAGTGGGTGTAGGTGTAACCGGCGGTCATGTTCCAGCCCTGCATGACTTCGCCTGACGCCTCGGCTTCAAAACCCTGGACTTTGTTGCCCTTGCCGCCGGACTTGAAGAACTCTTCGCCGGTGACCGGGTCCGGCGGAACGGAATCGTCAAGTTCCGCGACGTTGTCCTGCTTGCTCCAGAACAACGCGGTGGCGAGGTTCAATCGCTCTTCGAGCAGGCTGCCCTTGAGACCCAGTTCATAGTTACTGCCGACCACAGGTTCAAGGTACTTGCGATTGCTGTCGCGGTTGGACTGTGGTTTGAAAATATCGGTGTAGCTGACGTATGCGGTGTACTGCGGGGTGAGGTCGTAGAGCAACCCGGCGTACGGCGTCCACATATCATTGTGCTGTTGGCTGCTGTGGTCGATTCTGGTCAGTTGCAGGTTGGCGTCATAGGCGTTGGTGGTGCTTGAGGCCTTCCAGCTGCCGTAGCGGCTGCCGAGTACCGCGTGCAGTTCATCGGTGAGGCTCAGGCGCGTGGCCAGGTAGCCGGCCTTTTGCCGAGTGTTGTCTTTGGCCCCGGAAAGGCCGGTTACGGTGTCGGGAAACTTGCCGATGTTGCCCATGTACTTCCAGTCGGGGACGTTTTCGTAATCCGCGGCCCGTGGGCCGTCTTGCGTGAAAGGACTTTCTTCGCTGCGTTCGGCCTCGCCATAGCCGACCATCATTTCGTGGTCGCGTCCCAGCAGTGTGTAGGGGCCGGACACGTTGAAGTCATAGGCTTTCATTTTTTGCGTGCCGATCATGTGACTGACGTTGGCGACCATGCCGCTGCGGTCCGCCTCGGGAAAGCCGCCACCGGCATAGTAGATCTTGCCGTCGGTGTCACTTTCACGGTGGGTGTAGGCGGCCTTGATTTGCCACCCGCCACCGAGCTGGTGATCGAGGTTGGCGAACGCAGTCTTGTCCTTGAGCGGCCAGGAACTCCAGGACGTGGCCATGTTGGTCGAGCGCCCAAGGTTGGCCTTGCTGCCGTCAGCGTTCCAGTACGGCACCGTGCCCCAGGACGTACCTTGCACGTGCTTGTCCTGATAGTCGTAACCCACCGCCAGCAGGGTGTCGTCGGTCAGGTCGGCCTCGAGCACCCCGTAGCCGACTTCCCGTTGCTGCTGGTATTTGTCCCGGTACGAATCGCTGTCGCGATAGGCCACCACTCCACGACCGCGCAGTCGCCCGTCGAAAGCCAGCGGACCGCCGACGTCCAGGTAGCTGTAGTAGTCGTCATAGCTGCCGCCACTGACGCCGGTCTTGGCCTCCCACTGCGAAGTCGGTCGCTTGCGCACCATGTTGATGGTGGCCGAAGGGTCGCCTGCGCCGGTGGTCAAGCCCGTTGCACCGCGTACCACTTCGATGCGGTCGTAGATGATGGTGTCGGAATCGGACTTCATGTAGCTAAAGGTATTCAGCATGCCATCGACCTGGAAATTGTTGATCGTGTAGCCACGCGAGGAATAGCTGACACGGTCCGAGTCGTTGTGCTGGACCACCACGCCTGTGGTCTGGCTCATGGCTTCGGACAGGCTACCGAGTTTGAAATCGTCCATTTGCTGGCGCGTGACCACGGAAACCGATTGCGGCGTGTCCTTGATCGACAGGTTCAGGCGGGTGGCCGTGCTCATGGCACCGGTGGTGTACGACTCGGTGTTTTCAGTAGTGCTGCCCAGGTTCTGGGCGGTGACGTTGGTGGCACCGAGCATGAGGATGGACGCCAGCGGGGCGGGCTCGGTCTCGGATTCAGCCAGTAGATCCGGGCTCAGTGCGGCGCCGCACAGGCCAAGGGTAAAAGTCATGGAACGGGTGATAGGCGCGAACATCGCGGCCGACTCCTTGTCGTCGAGGGAAAATTCCGTTTATGCAAAGACGAAGGAGGGGGGAGGGATTTAGGGGTAAACGAGAATAATTATTATTATGACGTTGCTTCCTACAACACGAAACAACTGTGGGAGCGAGCCTGCTCGCGATGGCGATGGATCAATCAACATCAATGTTGACTGTGCCGACGTCATCGCGAGCAGGCTCGCTCCCACAGGTTTGAATGGTGTTGAAAGGACTACTTTTGCACGACTTCAGGCAAGACTGGCGCAGCTTTTGGCTTGATCAGGCTGAAATCGATCAAGGGCCGCTGTTGCCGCTCATAAGGGTTGCCGATCAGCAATGGGCGCGCCTTGAAGCTGTCGCTGACCACGCTCTTGCTGCGATCGAGTTCATCGAAACTCAACCCCGCCAGGTCTGCCCAGGTATGGATCAGGTGCGAACTGCTGTACGGGCGCCCCAGGTCGCCGGCAAAGTTCCAGTCGTGGGTTTCGCGCCACTTTGGCGAGGCCCAGGCCATGAACGGGATGGTATACATCGGCGCCGTCGGCTTGCTCTCGTTGCGCCCGAGGGTGCCATGGCCAGGGGAGTCGAACACGTCTTCGCCGTGGTCGGAGAGGTAGAACAGGAAGCCATTCGGATCAGACTTGGCGAAGTCCTTGATCAGGCTCGACACCACGAAGTCGTTGTACAGCACGGCGTTGTCGTAGCTGTTATAGGTGGGCAGTTGATCGTCCCTTACGCCGGCCGGAACACCGTTGCGATCCTTGAACTTGTCGAAGGTCGCAGGGTAGCGGTACTGATAGCTCATGTGCGTGCCAAGCAAATGCACCACGATCAGCTTGCGCGGTGCCGCGTCGGCCAGGGCCTTGTTGAACGGCTCGATCACATCGCCATCGTACTGGGCGGCATTCTGGTTGCGATTGTTGTTCAGGTACACCTGTTCGTCGGCCTGCTCGGAAAAGGTCGTGAGCATGGTGTTGCGCTTGGTCATGGTCTGCTGGTTGGTGATCCAGAACGTCTTGTAGCCAGCCTGTTTCATCATGGCGACCAATGAAGGCGTGGACAGGTACAGCTCAGGGTTTTCTTCGTCGGCGAAAGTCAGAACCTGTTGCAATGCCTCGATGGTGTAGGGGCGCGGCGTGATGACGTTATCGAAGACCGCCAGTTGGTCCTTGAGCTTGTCCAGTTCCGGGGTGGTTTGCCGAGGATAGCCGTACAGGCTCATGCGCTGTCGGTTGGTGGATTCGCCGATCACCAACACGAGGGTGGCGGGCTGGTTGGCCGTCGAATCCTTGAAGTTGTGCAGTGGTGCGGCCTTGCTCGCGCTGTGCAGCATCTGCTGCATGTTGGCCAGGGTATCGAGGTAGCGGTGATAGGCCACGGCCATCTGCCACGGCACAGCCGGCTCGATGCGTGTTTCGAATTTCTCGAAGCCCTCGGCGAAGCTGCCGGTACGCAGGGTTTGTTTGACCAGCGGATAACCGACCACGCCGACCAGTATGGCGGCGGCCACCGCCAGGGCCTTGGCGCGAGGCAGGTACACCGGGCGCAGGCGTGTCCACAGGAAATAGCCGACCGCGGTGTGCGCGAGGAAGGCCGGAACCATCCACCAGGCAAAATACTGGGTCATGTATTCGCCAGCTTCGGACACGTTCGACTCGAACATGATGAAGATGACGCTCTGGGAGAATTCCTGCTGATAAATGAAGAAGTAACCGAGGCTGGCCATCGAGCACGCCCACAGCACCACGCCGATGACCGCGGCCATCACTCGGGTTTGCCTTGGGAACAACAGCATCGGTGCCAACCAGATGGCACTCATCACGAACGCCTGGCGAAACCCGGTGAAACCGGAGGTGCCGGTCAGCTGGATCAACAGTTGGGTGATGCCGGAAAAATACCAGAAGAACAGGAACAGCCAGAGAAACCCTGCCCAATCGAAACCTTCCGCAGACGAATCGCTGCGTTTAAACCAAGTCATTCAACGCTCCAGCCAGTAGTCACTCGTACCGCCAGGCCACGCAAGCGCCGAAAACGGCGGCCGCGCACAGTCCAGGCGGCGCACAATGCGCCGAAGTATCAACAGGCGAATGTGAAAATTTCGTGAGTGATCGCAGGCAAAAGGGGATACGGCGCGCCGGAAGCAGTGCAGTACTACTTCCGACAAAGGCGAGGAGATCAGGCGTGCGGTGCCCGCTGGGGCAATGGCAAGGGCTGTTGGCCCTGGATCAGCAAGCGCAATTGCGCCAGCTCCTGTTTCAACTGGTCACGCTCGTCTTTCAACTGGCGCAATTCATCGCGACGGATAGTGACGTAAAGGGTTTGTGCTGGCAGTGCGGTGTGTACTGTGCCCATTGCTCACCTCGCAAATGGCGTGTCTCAACTGTAGGTTGGCCGCCGAAATCGGTGGCTCATCTACTATCGGCGCCAATTTTGATTTCTTTTGCCCCCGAAGGGAACTTTTTTATTTTTCATGGTCGTTGTGTCTTCGGCACGATTCCCGACGTTATCCATCAGGATCGGGCACAATGCCCGGAAACTTCATGCCAACGCTCTGGACTAACCTCATGAGTCGCGTTGGGCTATAACCTTTGACACACTTTTATTTGTAGTAGGGAGCATCAGCACATGCAACTCGGGATTATTGGACTGGGCCGCATGGGCGGCAATATTGCGCGGCGCCTGATGCTCAACGGACATACCACCGTTGTGTACGACCGCAATACCGCCTTCGTCGATACCTTGAGCAGCGAAGGCGCCACCGGCGTCGCCGATTTGCCGGCCCTGGTCGCTGGCCTGGCCAAACCACGAGCGGTGTGGGTCATGTTGCCGGCAGGCGCACCGACCGAAGACACCATCGACACCCTGAGCACCTTGCTCGAAGCCGGCGATACCATCATCGACGGTGGCAACACCTTCTATAAGGACGACATCCGCCGGGCCAAGACCCTTTCGGAAAAAGGCCTGCACTATATCGACGTCGGCACCTCCGGCGGTGTCTGGGGCCTGGAGCGCGGCTATTGCATGATGATCGGCGGCGATACCGAGACCGTTAAGCGTCTTGACCCGCTGTTCGACAGCCTCGCGCCAGGCATGGGCGATATCCCGCGCACCAAGGACCGCAAATCCGATGACGATCGCGCCGAGCGCGGTTACATCCACGCCGGTCCCGCCGGTGCCGGGCATTTCGTCAAGATGATCCACAACGGCATCGAATACGGCATGATGCAGGCCTTCGCCGAAGGTTTCGACATCCTCAAGACCAAGTCCAGCACCAAGCTGCCGGAAGACCAGCGTTTTGACCTGAACGTCGCCGACATCGCCGAAGTCTGGCGTCGGGGCAGCGTCGTGTCGTCCTGGCTGCTGGACTTGACGGCCGACGCACTGGCAAGCGATCCGAAACTCGACGGCTTCTCGGGTTCCGTGGCTGACAGCGGCGAAGGTCAATGGACCATCGAGGCCGCCATGGAGCAGGCCGTACCTGTACCGGTGCTGTCGAACTCGTTGTTCGCCCGTTACCGTTCCCGTGGCCAGGGCACTTTTGGCGACAAGATTCTCTCGGCCCAGCGCTTCGGCTTCGGCGGCCACGTGGAGACCGCGAAAAAATGACCCATGGGATCCGCAGGAAATCCAAGACTGAACCCGCGCCACCCACCACGCTGTTCCTGTTCGGCGCCCACGGTGATCTGGTCAAGCGCCTGCTGATGCCGGCGCTGTACAACCTCAAGCGCGACGGTTTACTCGGGGATGGCTTGCGGATCGTCGGCGTTGACCATAACGCCATCAGCGATGAAGGCTTCGCGCAAAAGCTCGAGGACTTCATTCGCAATGAGGTGGCCGGCAAAATCGGCAAGGGCGATCAGGCCCTTGACCCGGCTGTGTGGGCCAACCTCGCCAAAGGCATCAGCTACGTCCAGGGCGATTTCCTGGACGACGGCACTTATCAAGCGCTGGCGGCAAAAATCGCCGCCAGCGGCACTGGCAACGCGGTGTTCTACCTGGCCACCGCGCCACGCTTTTTCAGTGAAGTGGTGCGCCGTCTCGGCGCGTCCGGCTTGCTGCAGGAAAGCCCCGAGGTGTTTCGCAGAGTGGTGATCGAAAAGCCTTTCGGTTCCGACCTGCAGACCGCCGAGGCCCTGAACGCCTGCCTGCTCAAGGTCATGACGGAAAAGCAGATCTACCGTATCGATCATTACCTGGGCAAGGAGACCGTGCAGAACATCCTGGTCAGCCGGTTCTCCAACAGCCTGTTCGAAGCGTTCTGGAACAACCATTACATCGACCACGTGCAAATCACCGCCGCCGAAACCGTCGGCGTCGAAACCCGTGGCAGTTTCTACGAAAACACTGGCGCCCTGCGGGACATGGTGCCCAATCACCTGTTCCAGTTGTTGGCGATGGTGGCCATGGAGCCACCGGCCGCGTTCGGCGCCGATGCGGTTCGCGGTGAGAAAGCCAAGGTGGTCGGCGCGATTCGTCCCTGGTCGGTGGAGGAGGCCCGGGCCAATTCGGTGCGTGGCCAGTACACCGCTGGCGAAGTCGATGGTCAGCGACTGCGCGGTTATCGCCAGGAAGACAAGGTAGCGCCCGACAGCAACATCGAAACCTATGTCGCCCTCAAAGTCATGATCGATAACTGGCGCTGGGTTGGCGTGCCTTTCTACCTGCGTACCGGCAAGCGCATGAGCGTGCGCGACACCGAAATCGTCATCTGCTTCAAACCTGCGCCTTATGCGCAGTTCCGCGATACCGAAGTCGATGAGCTGGCACCCACCTACCTGCGCATCCAGATTCAACCCAACGAAGGCATGTGGTTCGACCTGCTGGCCAAGCGCCCCGGCCAGACCCTGAAGATGGACAACATCGAACTGGGGTTTGCCTACAAGGATTTCTTCGAAATGCAGCCGTCCACCGGCTACGAAACCTTGATCTACGATTGCCTCACCGGCGATCAGACCCTGTTCCAGCGTGCCGACAACATCGAGAACGGCTGGCGTGCGGTGCAGCCTTTCCTGGACGCCTGGCAGCAGGATGCCAGCGTGCAGGGCTACGCTGCAGGCGAAAACGGACCGCAAGCCGCCGAAGAACTGCTGGCTCGCGATGGTCGCGTCTGGCACGGCCTCGGATGAGTGACGAGTCGCAACAACCCATCCGCTTGCTGCTCAGTGACATGGACGGCACGTTATTGTTGCCCGATCACAGCCTCAGCCAACGCACCATCGACGCGGTCCGTTCGTTGCGTGAAGCCGGAGTGTCGTTCAGCCTGGCCACGGGGCGTCCACCCAGGGCCATGCTGCAAACGATCGAGGCCTTGGGCGTTGACCTGCCCACGGCAGCCTTCAACGGCGGCACCGTCGTTCATCCCGATGGCAGTTTGCTCGTCGCGCATTATTTACCGGCCGCGGCGGCATTGATGACCCTGGCGCTGTTCGCCGATCAACCGGAGATCGAAGTCTGGGTGTTCAGTTGCGGCGACTGGCTGGTGAAAGACGCGACCGGCCCCTTGGTGCCGCGCGAACAACACGGGCTGGGATATCCGCCAGTGGTGGTCGAAAGCTACGAACCGTACCTGGCCCGCATCGACAAGATCGTCGCCGCCAGCAGCAACACGCAGTTGCTGGTTGAGCTGGAGGCCCGGTTGCTGGCGAAAGTTGAAGGCCAGGCCCAAGTCTCGCGTTCATAGCCGGTGTATCTGGACGTGACTGCGATGCAGGCCAACAAGGGGCAGGCGTTGGCGACGCTGGCCGAGTTTCTCGGTCTGCCGCTGGAGCAGACAGCGGCCATGGGCGATGGCGGCAATGACCCGGCGATGTTTCATGTGGCCGGGTTGTCGATCGCCATGGGCCAGGCGGAGGACGAAGTCAAACGTCAGGCCGATGTGGTAACGGGGGCCAACACCGAGGACGGGGCGGCCCAGGCCATCGAGCGCTACATCCTCCCTCGATAGCCACACAATCCAAATGTGGGAGCGGGCTTGCTCGAGAAGGCGGTGTGTCATTCAACAATAATGTTGCCTGGCACGGCCCCTTCGCGAGCAAGCCCGCTCCCACATTTGTTAGGTGTTACAACCAGAAACTCACGGCGTACCAACCCAGAATCCCCATCACCACGGTATACGGCAACGCCATCCATACCATCCGTCCATACGACAGGCGAATCAGCGGTGCAATCGCCGAGGTCAGCAGGAACAGGAACGCCGCCTGGCCATTGGGCGTCGCCACGCTGGGCAGGTTGGTTCCGGTATTGATCGCAATCGCCAGCGTCTCGAAATGTTCGCGGCTCATGTGCCCGGAGAGGAAGGCCTGTTTTACCTCGGTGATGTAGATGGTGGCCACGAACACATTGTCGCTGATGGCCGAGAGCAAGCCGTTGGCGATGTACAGCATGCCCGGTTGTTGGTTGGCGGGCAGGGCCAGCACCCAATGAATCAATGGCGTGAACAACTGTTGATCGTGGATTACCGCCACCACGGCGAAAAACACCACCAGCAATGCGGTGAAGGGCATGGCGTCCTTGAATGCGTTGCCCAGGCGGTGCTCGTCGGTGATGCCGGTGAATGCGGTGATCAGCACGATCACCATCAACCCGATCAGGCCCACTTCCGCCACATGAAAGGCCAGCCCGGCAATCAGGATCAAGGCCGCCGCACCTTGCACGAGCAACGCAGCACGCTGGCGGGAAGTGCGCTCGGCATTATCCTGGGCAGCGTAGTTGGCCAGCACGGTACGAACGTTGTCCGGCAGCAACGTGCCATAGCCAAACCAGCGCAGCTTTTCCAGCAGGACACAGGTGATCAGGCCTGCGACCAGCACAGGCAAGGACACCGGCGCGACCTGCAGGAAAAATTCGGCGAAGTGCCAGCCCATTTCATGGCCAATCAGCAGGTTCTGCGGTTCGCCCACCAGCGTGCACACACCACCGAGCGCAGTGCCCACGGCGCCGTGCATCAGCAGGCTGCGCAAAAACGCGCGGAATTGCTCGAGGTCGGCGTGATGCAGGGTGGGCAGGTGCTGGTCATCGCTGTACTCGCTGTCCTGGCGCGGATCGCTGCCCGAGGCGACGCGGTGGTACACCGAGTAAAACCCGACGGCGGCACTGATGATCACCGCGGTTACGGTCAGGGCATCGAGAAACGCCGACAGGAACGCCGACAAAAAGCAGAACATCAGCGCCAGCAGGGCCTTGCTGCGTACCCCTAGCAGCAGGCGCGAGAACAGGAACAGCAGCAGGTCTTTCATGAAGTAGATACCGGCGACCATGAACATCAGCAGCAGGATCACCGGGAAGTTGTGCAGCAACTCGTCATAGAGTGCCTGGGGCGTGGTCATTTTCAACAACAGCGCTTCGACCAACAGTAGGCCGCCGGGCATCAGCGGATAACATTTGAGGGCCATGGCCAGCGTAAAAATGAACTCCAGCACCAGCAACCATCCAGCCACCACCGGGCCTGCGGTCCATAACGTCACGGCGTTGAGAAGCAGGAAACCGACAATGCAGGCCTTGTACCAGCGCGGTGAGTTGCCGAGAAAATTGTGCGCGAACGCCTGGGCCATCGAGCCGGACATCGGCTACTCCTTGAGTTAAGAAGCGCGCAACTTGCCGTAAGCCGAACAGAAGATCAAGCGTAGGAAAAGTCTATCGAGTTAGCCCAAGTAGCGTGCGACGATCGCCCGATAGGTACCGTCCAGCGAATAGCCGCCGACGAGGATGTTGCCATCATTCTGCACCGCGATTGAAGTGGCTGTGTCAAGGCTGCGGCCCAGTCGGGTGCGTACAAATCCGCTGCCGTCGCCAAAGTCGCCATCGAGCTGCCCGCCCGGCAGGTATCGGCCCAATACAAAGTCGGCCTCGACGCCGCCAATGGTGGCGCCCGCGGTCAACACGCTGCCGTCCGGCTGCATTTGCGCGGCAGTCCATTGGCAACCGCTGCGACCGATTTCCAGTAATTGCGCCTGGCCGCCATTGCAATGATGATCCGGGCGTCCATTGGCGTGTATTTTCAGGGCCAGGCAGCGCATGGGTTCGCGGCTGCTGCCAAAACATTGAACGTCGCCGTTGGCCTGCTGGACGAGTTGGCTGACTTGGGCACTGTGTCCGCATGCCATGAAACTCATGAAGCCATCCAGGGCAAAACTGCTGTCCAGGCTGCCATCGGCATGATAGCGGGCCACCAGGCCTTCTTCCGGGAAATTGATTGAGCCACCCACCAGGATGCGGCCGTCGCCTTGTACCGTCACACTGCTGAGCCAGGTATTCATCAGCAGGTGCCTGACCATCACAAAGCCGCGGCCATTGAAGCTGTTGTCCAGCGCGCCCTCTGCGGTCAGCCGTATCAGCATGGCGGCATGATCGGCGAGTTCGAAGTGATGATTGGCCACCAACAGGATGCGACCGTCGTCCTGCACGTCGACGCCGCAGGCCTCGGCGCCTGGTACGCCCGGGGGTAGCCAGACGTCGCGCATGCCCTGGGAGAAGTTGCCTGGCAGCCGCACGACGCGACGGCCATTGTCGCCAAAACGCTTGACCGGTTGACCCAGCGAGTCAAACAGCGCCAGCGCGGGGAGTGTGCAGTGTTCGCTTTCGTATTGCAGGCCGACGATCAAGATGTGCCCATTGGGCAGCACCTTTACCTTTCCCGCCATGGCCTCGAAACCCGGTTCGAATTGCCCGATGACACTGCCTTGTTTGCCAAAAGCCAGGTCCGCTGAACCGTCCCTGAGCAAACGTGCCAGGCCAAAGCGGCTGCCACCAGGCAGGGAGACCTTAGCCGCCACCAATAGCCGGCCCTGTGAATCAATTGCGATGTCGTTGGCCAGGCTTGAAGTGCTGCCGAAGAAATACACCTGGACGGTGCCTTTGGCAGCGAAGGTAGTGTCTAGCTTTCCAGCATCACGGACAATTGCCGGGAAAGCCAAAACAGACTGGATTGACATGCACGCATCTCCTTGCGAGTCGTCCTTATCCAGAAGTTGGGCGGTGGCGACTTTCTAGAGAATATTCAATCCCTGAATGATTAAATGCACAACTGTCATAACTAACAGACGGAGGGTCGTTGTGTGCCACAACAGTGTCTTTTCGAACCAATGGCAAGCCAGCAAAGAATTAAGGGCGCGTCGAAGTTCAAGTAAGAAAGCGTCTTGAGTGCGCTTGGCGTGAAAAAACAGCCAAATAATTCCAGCCAGGGATGCGGATCACCTGGCGTAATCCGCCATACAGTTATTGCGGCATCGACCATGATTGCAACGTGTAGCCTTCTTCGCTCAGCTCGGCGCGGGCCTGTTGCAGTAAGCACTCAAGCTGCGCTGGATCGGTATAGGCGCTGCTCGGGATCTGCTTGCGTCCAATATTGTTATTGGTGCGGTCGATCACGGTGAGGGTCAGTTCGCCATTACCGTCTTGTGGGGCCCAGGCCACGCATTTGAACGGTTTAAATGCGCGGTCGGCAATCAAAAGAGCTTCGTTGACACGGAGTGGGGCGTTCATAGGTCGTCTCTCTATAGGCCCAGTCAAGTCAATTGCCGTCGGTTGGGCTTACCGTTCGGCTGGTTACTTGTACTGATGCCCGCAACCGGGGTTCAGGTCACACTCAAGCAAAAGAAATTTCAACTTTCTTTCGCATCCCAAGGATACAGCCTCGCGTTGAAAGCGTAATGAAAGAAAACTTTCGTCAGATGGCTGGAAAATCCCGCTTCTTATAACTCTTTATCTAGAGGGCCTATAGTCAAACGGTACAAGTGTCCGTCAAATTCTTGCTAACGTTACAGCCAGGTCCGCCAAATGACTGTTTTTAATAAAAAATCCTTAAATTTGGCGTCAAGGAAATCACATGAACGAAGCGCCTGCGTTACGTCGTTTATTAGTGGTGGATCCCTGCGACGACTGCCATCGTTTGCTGCCGGGATTACGCTCCGTGGGATGGGACGTTGATAGCTGTTCGCTGGACAACGCCGCCGATCGAAGTTGTGACGTGGGCTTGTTACGATTACAGCCCTTTCACCTTGAGCATCCGGATACCGTCAAAGAGGTGATCAGCCGAAGCGGTACCGAGTGGATCGCCGTACTCAATCAGGATGTCCTGCGGCTACAGAATGTCGGGGACTTTGTCTGCGAGTGGTTTTTCGATTTTCATACCTTGCCGTTCGATGTCTCCAGGGTCCAGGTCACATTGGGTCGGGCCTTTGGCATGGCGCGGCTGCGCGGACAGGGCACGGTTCATATCGATCAGCCTGAGCACGAACTGCTGGGCGACAGCAAGCCCATACGCGAATTGCGCAAGTTACTGAGCAAGCTGGCGCCCACCGAATCGCCGGTGTTGATTCGTGGCGAAAGCGGTACTGGTAAAGAATTGGTGGCGCGTACGCTGCATCGACAATCCCTGCGCCACAGCAAGCCCTTTGTCGCTATCAATTGCGGGGCTATTCCCGAGCACCTGATCCAGTCCGAGCTGTTTGGCCACGAGAAGGGCGCCTTTACGGGTGCCCATCAACGTAAGATCGGGCGGATCGAAGCGGCCAACGGCGGCACGCTGTTTCTCGACGAGATCGGTGATCTGCCCCTGGAACTGCAGGCGAGCCTGTTGCGGTTCCTCCAGGAAAAACACATCGAGCGGGTGGGCGGCAGTCAGCCGATTCCGGTGGATGTGCGGGTACTGGCGGCAACCCATGTCGATCTTGAAGCGGCGATTGAAAAGAAAGGCTTTCGCGAAGACTTGTATTATCGTCTGAACGTGTTGCAAGTCGCGACCGCGCCCCTGCGTGAGCGCAATGGCGACCTGTCGATGCTGGCCAACCATTTTTCCCATTTCTACAGCCATGAAACTGGCCGCCGTCCCCGCAGCTTCAGCGAAGACGCACTGATAGCCATGGGCAAACATGACTGGCCGGGCAATGTGCGCGAGCTGGCCAACCGGGTGCGGCGCGGGTTGGTGCTGGCCGAGGGCCGGCAGATCGAAGCGCGAGACCTCGGGCTGATCAGCCATCACACCGTTGCCGCGCCGATGGGCACGCTGGAAGACTACAAGCACCGGGCAGAGCGCCAGGCCTTGTGTGATGTACTAAACCGCCACAGCGACAACCTGAGCATTGCCGCCAAGGTGCTGGGGATATCCAGGCCGACCTTCTACCGGTTGTTGCACAAGCATCAAATTCGCTGAACACAATACCGTAGGAGCGAGCATGCTCGCGATGGACCACAGGACACCACGGGGTGCCAGGCTTCCCGCGTAATCGTTGAGGACCATCGCGAGCATGCTCGCTCCTACAGAAAGAAAAAGCCCCGTTGCGATTGAAGTCGCAACGGGGCTTTGTCGTGGGTCAGAAGTAGTACGGGAATTTCAGGCTGAAGGAAAAGTCCGGCGAGTCGTCGGTCAGGCCGATGGCCAGGTTGGGAACGATCGTAAGGTTGTCGGTGGCGGCCAAGGTCATGCCGATGTTGAAGTTGGCCGAGTTGTAGTCGCTGTTGGAGATCGATTGCCAATCGCCGCCGTCCGGCTTGATCTTGCTCTTGCGTGCGAACTGATCGGTGAAGGAGAACGACATACTCATCTTCTCGTTCAAGGCGAAGGCAATGCCGGCGCCGATCTGCCAGGAATCGCCCAGTTTCACGTCCCCGGGCACCTTGGAATTGACCTGAGGGCTGATGTCGCTGAAAGAGTCCTCCATGTTGTAGGTGTAGGCCAAGCTGCCGAACAGCACGGCCGGGTCGAAGGTCTTGACCAGCGAGATCCCCGGGGTGATCGACCAGACACCATTGCCGGTCGGCAAGTCTTCGGGTACCGCGAGGTTATCGTTGCCCGGGACCTCGATCAGCTTGATACCGTAAGGGTCTTCCCCGGTTGGCGCCTTGATGCGCAGTGTCGCCACCGCGTCGGGCAGGTTGGCTGACTCGTCGAGGAATTTGTAGGCCACGCCAACGTTCACATCGCCGATGGCCGGGTCGCGGGTAACGGTTTCGTCTGAAACCCCGTTGGCGGCGCCGCCGGCACCACCGGAGGAGTACGTAGACTCGCGATAGATCACGGGGACGTTAATGTCGAACTGCCAGCGTTGCGCTACGTTGTAGCGGGCGGTCAGGTCCAGTGTCCAGTTGTCGGCCTTGATGCGGTCCAGGTTGATGTTGCCGAGAAAAATCGAGTCCAGTGCCAGGAAGCCGTTGAGCGTCAGCGCACGGGTATCGTAGTGCGTGTAGGTCAGGCCGGTTTCGACGCTGAACTTGCCGCCGCCGAAGAACCCGCTGGCTTCGTCGTACAGGTTGGATACGCTTTGTGCCGGTTCCGAGTCATCCTTGAGCGACTGCCCGTAGGAGCTGCCCGTGGTTCCGGGCGCGCCGGTAGCCACCTTCTGGCCACTATTGGGCGATTCCGCGGGGGACTTGGTCAGGCGTTTGGGCGCAGGTGTCGCAGGAGCTTCTTCGACTTGTCGAACGCGCTGTTCGAGGACCATCAGCGCGTTCTGTTGTGCTTCGTAACGCTGTTTCAACTCCATGAGTTCTTGTTTTAGTGCTTCTACCTGGGGGTCCGGTGCTGCGTATAGCAATGGGGCCGGTGCCAGGCTACTCAGACAAACGATAACTCTGAACGTTAACGATCGGTGCATGGGTTAGCCGTCCCTTCTGACTACAGATGATGAGACTGAGCGTAGATCAGAATCCTTGAGTGCGAAGACCTTTGAGCTGGTCCAGGTTGCCGTTCAACGAGCCGGCTGTCGCCATGTTGTCGCGCAGCACGACATTCAACGATGTGAGGTTCCTGACCTGGTTGCTATTGCCGAGCAACGTCGTGTTCTGCATCAACCCGCCCTGGGCCAGGCGTTGCATGGTACTGCCCTGGTTGTTGTTGGCCATGATGTTAAGTTGCACCCCAGAACCGCTCGAGGAAACGCTCAGCGTGCCCGCGCCATTGGAACCGACCAAGGTCGAACCCGCGGCAAGTGCCTGGCCCTGCTGTTGCGTGGCTGGCGCCTGGTTGGCCTTGGTAACGTTGATATCGACGTTGTTGTAGGCACTGTTGTTGTCGCCGGCAGCCCGCACGACTTGAGTGACGCCTTCGGTGCTGTTGAGGCCGCCACCGCCGGTGACCGTGCCGGTGCCGGTGCTTTGGGTACGCGCTGAACCAGTGCCTTTTTCGTCGATCAACGACACATAGAATTGTGGCTTGATGGTCGACTGTTGAATTTGCATCGAGGACGTTGCCCCGATCACTTCCCCGTTGGCGTTTTGCCAGGTGCTGGTCATGGCAATCCCGAAACTGATGATCCGTCCCGGCAAGACATAACGCCCGCGCAGGCTTGCCAGTTCCTGGTCGTTCAACTCAATGGGTTTCAATATTTCTGCATGGATCGGCAGGCTGGCGGCCAGGCAAACGACGGCCAGCCAGATTGGAGTCTTCATTGGATACTCCCCGAGCATCATGCTCGCTTGTTATTAGAAGAAGTCGCTTTGTATGAAGCCGAAATCCATCAACTCCGCGTCCTGCACCGGGCTGAAGGTATTGACGCGGTTCTTGGCAGTCAGTGGCAGGGGCGGGTCGAGCAATGCATTATTTTTGTCGTAGCCTTGGCCGATGACGGCAAAGATGATGCCGTTCCAGCCTTTGATAAAGTCATCGACTTTGTAGCGTTTATGCCCGAGTACCGGATCGCCGATATAGACCCAGTCGTTATGGACTCTTTGCATGACCACAAAGTGTTTGTAGCCACGGATGTCCATGAGTACCACCACCGGAATCCTGATCTCCTTCAAAGATTCAGGTGATACACGATAGCCACGCGCCCGCATCCCGAGACTTTCCACGTAGCGCTTCATGTCGAGCATGGAGAAACCCTGGACGCGGACCAGATCCTGATCGGAATGTGACAGCATGCCTTCGATGATCTGTTCTTCGTCTACGTCAAGCCAGTAGGCCTGGCGCAAGATGGTCGCAAGCGCAGCGGCGCCGCAACTGAAATCGGTTTTCTGCTGCACCAGGTCGGCAAATTTGCGCTCGCGAATGCTCTGGATCGGTTTGTACACCACCGCACCGCCTGGCAGGACAGACAGCGGCAGTTGTGCAGCCTCGATCACACTGGACACGCAAAGCAAGATTGCCAAGGCGATAATACGCATGGTGGGGACGCCTTCTGGTTGGGTTGAAAAGGCCCCCGGAAGGGGGCCTCGACTGACAGCATTAGAACGATTGGTTGGAGATGGCCAACGAGTTGCTTTGTTGGTTGCCCACACCAGCAGCCACGTTGACGCCCAGGTTGCCGCTGCCGCCGTTCACCGAACCGCTCAGGGTTGCAGTGTTGGTTACAGGGTTGGCCCAGCCGGTTGGAGTCAGCACTTGATAAGAGTAGGTGTTGCTCAAATCATAAGAGCTGCTTTCGCTCCAGCTTTTCGCTTTTGCGTACTCGGATTCGGACGACTTGCTGCCCGATTTGTCATACGACGACGCGTTGGCTTTCTCGAACGAAGTGTCGAACGATTTTTCGAACGAGGAATCGCGCGATTTGTCGTACGAGGATTCACGGGATTTGTCGTACGAGACATCGAGAGACTTGTCGAACGAGGATTCGCGAGACCTGTCGAACGAGGATTCGCGCGATTTGTCGTATGATTTGTCTACCGACACGTCAAGCGAAGCGCTAAGCGAAGCGGTAAGCGATGCATCGGACTCTCTGCTGCGGGTGCGATCGCCCCAGCCATTGTTGACGGTAGTGGAGTGGGAAGACGCCGCCGCAGCGTCCAGGGAAGCGTCCAGGGAAGCATTCAAAGAAGCACTCGATGAACCGCTTGCACTGCTGCTATTGGAACCACTTGCAGCGCTGCTGTTGGAACCGCTTGCGTCCAGGCTGAAGGAACCGCTCGCGCTGCTGCTGTTGGAACCGCTGGCATTACTGCTTTTGGATCCGCTTGCATCCAGGCTGAAGGAACCGCTGGCTTCAGAGCTCCTGGAACCGGCAGCGGCCCAGCTCGACGAGTTGCTTTGACTGCCACTGGCTTCGAAGGACTTCTCGCGAGAGGCGCTACCGCTAGCGGTTTTGGTAACCGTAATGGTATCCACGCGATAGGTCCGGTCAGCGGTGTTGTTCACGATCAAGCCAGGACCGTCCTGGTTGGCGGAGGCGGTGGCTCTTGCGCTACCCAGTGGGGCATTGGTGTTGGCAATTGCCATGGTGTTTTTCTGCTGGTTCAGGTCGCCGCCAGCAATGTTGACACCCACGTTACCGCTGCTGCCATCGGCGGATCCACTCATCACGGCAGAGTTGGTTACGCCGAAGTTGTGGACGACGTTACGGTTGCTGGTTTGCCGCACGTCGGCGGAGGCAGTGGCCGTGCCGAACACGAAGCTGTTGTCGATCGCGGCGTTGTCGGAGGCTGCGTTGGCGATGGCGGCGGCGTTGTCTTGCTGGTTGCCGTTACCTGCCGCCACGTTGACGCCGACGTTGCCACTTGCGCCTTGGGCCGAACTGCTCATCTCGGCCGAGTTTTCTACCCCTTCATTCCAGATGCGATTGTTGGTGCTGCTCTGTCTGTCGTGAGCATTGGCAGTCGCACTGATAGGGATCATTTTTGCAGGAGGGGTGTGGTGGCCTCCGTTGTGATGATGGTTACCACGCCGATCGTTTTGCCCAGCTTGTACAGCAACAGCCATGACCGCAGCAATTGCGAAAACCAGAGGCTTTAATGCCATCGAAGGTTTCATGGTGATTCTCCGTACTTATTTTAGGTTAAGTGTTGTTATTACCTGTTTGGGTCAGTCCACGACCCGTACGCTGAGGGTGTTGGCCATTCGGTTTCCCACCCCGGCGCTCTGATTCAACTGAATGAGCCCACGGCTACCGGTGAAAGCCTGGTCACTTGTAGTGACCTGGCGATAGCCTGGTGCGGAGTCAGTTGGATCGGAGTTGTAGAGCAGCGTCACGTTCTGTTGCATGAGGACGCTGTCATCGATACTTTGCGGCTGTGCGCTGGTGCTGATCCGCAGCGCATTGGCTTGCTGGTTGCTGGCGCCCGCGCTCTGGTTGACGCCCAACGCGCCATTGCCATGGCTGAAGGAGTCGCCTTGAATGCTGGATCGGGCATCCATGTTGGGGTCGACAATGGTGCGTAACCGTTGGCGAATCTCTGTGGTCGCGCTGGCGTTATGACCCGCGGCGATGGCCCGGGCATTAGCCTGTTGCTGCAGGTCGCCGGCCGCCTGGTTGACCGCGAAGTTGCCTTGATACTGCGCGCCCGAACCGTCGATGTCGGCGTTATTGATGACGGGGACGGGGGATTGGGCGAAGGTCGATGCACTGCAAAACATGGCGAACATCAGCAGCGTACGATTCATCTTAACGGTCTCCCGTTATGATTTTCAGGGCGCCCAGGCCCTGTTGGACGTTGGAGTTGACCATGTTGGCAATGCCGCTGCCGGAATTGCCCGAACGCCCGGCGGGGAGGTTGGAAAGTTGGGTCTGGGTGCTGATATTGCCGCCCAGGTTGTTGGTGTTTTGCGTCACTAGGCGGGAGATGCCTGCACCACTGGCAACGCCGGCAAAGTCACCGTCACTCAACTCATTGGTTTGAGCGAGGACCTGTTTGGACGGGTTGGCGTTGACGGTCGTGGGGTTAGGGTCGGGAACGAGCGGCGCACTCGTCGCGTTGCGCACCTGGACATCACGCTTGATGATGATAATGCCGTTGTCCGCTTGTACAGACAGACAAGCCATTGAGCTCAGTGCGCATCCGATCAGCAGGAGACTATGAATTTTGTTCTGAAGTTTCCCCACGGCGGCAATTCCTTCTGTAAGTGGAACGCTGGCCCTTATCAGCGTTGCAGGGGAAGAGAGCAGAAGGTGTGCCGGTTTTTGATTTGTCTTTAATAACAGTGGCTTGGCTTTAACTGTTGAGGTGGTGAAAAACACTTTGTAACGTCACTGAGACAAAGCCGCGCGAAAGTGCCGTCCATGCTGGCGGCATTGCTTGCTAAGGGCGTTTAGGGAGCGTTGTATCAGCGGCTTAACATTTTCTTGAAAGAATGCTCGAACCGCTCTAGCTCGATGATTTGCGCGAGATGAGGTGTTTCAGCAATGGACATTTTCTGGCAGGGCGGGGCCGCCCTGTCAGGTGCGTAGCAAGCGTGTCACAGCCTCGAACGCCATGTCCTTGCGTTGTTGCCAGTCACCTTGCAGTACCTCGTAAGGCTGGCGATGCAGCTCAAACCACTGGCGGCTGGCCTGGAAAAATGCCTGGCGTTCTTCCAGTTGCGGCTGGCAACGCTGTCCGTCGTCATGCCAGGCCACCGTATCAGGGCTCAGCAGCAGGTGAAGGTCGTAATGGCGTTTCTGCAAAGCCCGTTCGATCCACGACGGGCAGGCGCCGAACAACGTTCGACTCCAAAGTACATTGCTTAACAGGTGCGTATCGAGAATCAACAGTGACGGCTGTTTCGCCCGTGCCTGATCTTCCCAAGTAAGCTGGCCAAGTGCTATGGGCGTAATGTCTTCGAAGCAGGTTAGCCGGGCTTCATTCTCGATGAAATACCGAACATACTCGCCGACCAATATGCCGCCGAAATTGGCGTGAATCTCGCTCGAAAGCCAGCTTTTGCCACTCGATTCCGGTCCTGCCAGCACCAGCACCTTCATGGGCATAGCACCGGGTCGCTGCGCCATGTCCGCCAGCCTTGAATAGCCAACAGGGCGAACAACCCATACAGGGCAGCCGTCAGGTACATCCCCTTATAGAGGAACAAGCCGACGAAGACGCAGTCCAGGACGATCCACAACGGCCAGCACTGCAGGCGTTTTTGCGCCATCCACCATTGCGCCACCAAGCTGAAAGCCGTGAGGGCGGCATCTAGCCAGGGTTGTGCGGCATCGGTCCAGTGTGCCATGGCGGCGCCCAGCAACAGGCTGCCGAGCGCCCCCAGGGCCAGCCCCGAAGCCACCGCCGGCCCATCCAGCCGGCTGACCGCGCGTCCAAGATGCGCCTGGCCTGCGCGCGTCCACTGCCACCAGCCATAAATCTGCAGCGCGGCATATATCACTTGCAGCAACATATCCGAGTACAGCTTCACCTCAAAAAAGATCCAGCTGTAGATCAGCACCATGACCAGGCCGATCGGCCAGCACCAAGGGTTCTGCTTGACCGTCAACCAGACGGCGATGACGCCGAGGGTAGCGGCAAACAGTTCAAGCCCGGACATAAGTTTCCCTGGAAAATCGAAGAGGGGGCGAATTGTAACCGGATTACCGCGAAGAGGCTTGATGCAGCGTCTCTATCGGGGCCTGCAACACGACAGCATTAGGCGTACTTGTCTGCTAGGATTTCGTCCCGCACGCAAAAACCTGAAATCAAACTGATTTTTCACGAAACTCTGGAGATTTTTGCGTAGGCTTGTGCGCGCGGGACTCAACGACGCTGATTTACAGTAAACGGCTTTGAATAAATTAACGGGGCATGCGTCGACGCATTGCCTTTTGGGGGATTGATGGATCTTTGGACGGCCTTTCAGGCTTTGATTCTTGGCATTGTAGAAGGGCTGACGGAGTTCTTGCCCATTTCCAGTACCGGGCACCAGATTATTGTCGCCGACTTGCTCAACTTCGGTGGTGAGCGTGCCATGGCGTTCAACATCATTATCCAGCTCGGCGCCATCCTGGCGGTAGTCTGGCAGTTTCGTCGCAAGATTTTCGATGTGGTAGTGGGCCTGCCGACGCAGCCCAATGCCCGGCGCTTTACCGCCAACCTGCTGATTGCCTTCTTTCCGGCGGTGGTATTGGGGGTGATTTTCGCCGACTTGATTCACCACTACCTGTTCAACCCGATCACGGTAGCCACGGCATTGGTCGTGGGCGGCATCGTCATGTTGTGGGCTGAAAAGCGCCAGCACGAAGTACATGCAGAAAGCGTCGATGACATGACCTGGAAAGACGCCCTTAAAGTCGGCCTGGCCCAGTGCCTGGCGATGATTCCGGGCACCTCGCGCTCAGGCTCGACGATCATCGGCGGCTTGTTGTTCGGCCTGTCGCGCAAGACCGCTACCGAGTTTTCCTTCTTCCTGGCCATGCCGACCATGGTGGGGGCTGCGGTGTACTCGGGGTACAAGTACCGCGACCTGTTCGTGCCTGCGGATTTCCCGGTGTTTGCGATTGGCTTCATCACGGCGTTCATTTTCGCGATGATCGCGGTGCGAGGCTTGCTCATGTTCATCGCCAGCCACAGTTATGCGGTGTTCGCCTGGTACCGCATTGCTTTCGGCTTGCTCATCCTGGCCACCTGGCAATTCGGTTGGGTTGACTGGACCGCGGCCAAGCCATGAATGGTGTCAGCGCGCGCAACGGGGCAAACATCCGCCACCTGCGCCTGAAGCTGCTGGTGTTTGCGATGGTGTGCGCGCTGCCGCTGTTCGGTTCGATGTCGTGGTGGCTGCAAGGGGGTTCACTGATTCCCCTGGCGGCCTACGGTATCGTCAGCGTGCTGGCGTTCCTGCTGTACTGGAGCGACAAGCGCAAAGCGCGCGTTGATCACTGGCGTACGCCGGAAAACGTCCTGCATGCGCTGGAATTCGCTGGCGGCTGGCCGGGCGCCTTGCTCGCGCAGCAAGTGTTTCGGCACAAGACGCGCAAGGTGTCCTTTCAACTGGTGTTCTGGATCATCGTGCTGCTGCACCAGGTGTTCTGGATCGACCAGCTGTTCCTCGAGGCGCAGCTGTTCTCACTGTTCTGATCGAGGCGCTGCTAGAGCAAGAGGCCGACCTGCGTGCGCTTGGCCAACTTGCTCACCACCAGTTGATGAGAACGCTTCAGCAAGCCTTGCAATTCCTCGGCGCCGAGCGGGTAGGGCGTGGTCATGATAATCCATTGTGCCCGGGCCAGATAAGGCGCCGGGTGAATGCCGGGACGGTCGCAATGCCCCACAAACAGGTCCTTGTCGACCTTGAAAGCCAAGGACTCGCCGCGCAGGTTCTGCAAGGCGAACATCTTGCTGCCGGCAATCGAAAACACCCGCACGCCACCCCATTTGTAGTCTTCACGGGCACCCGGCAAAGCCAGGCAAAAAGCCGCTACGTCAGCCTCGCTCATGCGTCCTGCCTTCATATCAAGCGATCTCCACAGGCATTGAATGTTTCAATCAGATGGTCGAGCCAGGCGCGCACGGCCGGCATCACGCCGCGTCGATGAGGGTAGACCGCCTGCAACCAACCCCCGGGCAGCGACCACTCGGGCAGTAACTGTACCAGCGAGCCATTTGCCAGCTCCTGCTCGCAATACATCATCGGCAGCGTCGTAAAGCCCTGGCCAGCCAGTGTGCAGGTCTTGCGCACGATGAAGTCGTCGATGCCCAGCCGCGCTTCAAGGGCCAGGTCGTGTTTTTTGCCCTGGCGATCGACCAGGCCAATGTGCACCAGGCGATCGGGTTCGAGGGCGCCAAGTACCGGCAGGTTTTTCAGGTCGTCGGGATGATTGATCTCAAGCCCCTCGAGAAAGGCGGGGCTGGCGACCATCAGCATCTGCGCCTGGCGCAGGCGGCGAGTCACCAACAGCGGGTCTTCATCACCCGGTTCGCGCACGCGTAATGCAACGTCCACGCCTTCGGTCACCAGGTCGACGCGTCGATTGACCAGCATCACCTCCAGCTGCACTTGCGGATACTTCTCGAGGAAGTTGCTGATTACCCCCGGCAGCATTTCGTGAGCCAGGCCGACCGGGGAAGAGACTCGCAAGCGCCCACGGGGTTCGCTGGACATACTGGCCACGGCTTCGTCAGCCATTTCCGCTTCCAGTAGCATCGCCTGGCAGTGGCGCAGATAACGTTCGCCTACGGCAGTGAGTTTCAGTTGCCTTGTGGTGCGTTGCAGTAAACGTGCACCCAGGCGCTCTTCCAGCTCGGCGATGCGCCTGGACAATCGCGACTTGGGAATCCCCAGCAAACGTCCGGCGGCCGCGAAGCCGCCAGCCTCGACGACTTTGGCGAAGTAATAGAGATCATTAAGGTCTTGCATGGGCGTTTTCTCGATCGTTCTACCAGTGAGACAAACTATCGCATTGTTGCAGTCTAATCAGTTATTGGTTTGATCTGTAGGATTGTTTCCATCAGATCGCCCCTGACGGCGATCCTCACCTGGAGATCCCACATGAAACTGCTGCATATCGATTCGAGCATTCTTGGTGACAACTCGGCTTCCCGTCAGCTGAGCAGCGAAGTCGTCAAAGCCTGGCAAGCCGCCGAGCCGTCCGCCGTTGTGACCTACCGCGATCTGGCAGCCGACGCCATCAGCCATTTTTCCTCGACCACACTGGTTGCAGCGGGTACCACGGCTGAACTGCGCAACGCGGCCCAACAGCACGAAGCCGAACTGAGCGCGTCTACCCTGGCCGAGTTCCTCGCCGCGGATGCCGTGGTGATTGCAGCGCCGATGTATAACTTCACCATCCCGACCCAATTGAAGGCCTGGATCGACCGCATTGCCGTCGCCGGCCAGACATTCCGCTACACCGAAGCCGGCCCTGAAGGCCTGTGCGGTGGCAAGAAAGTGGTGGTCGTTTCGACTTCCGGTGGCCTGCACGCCGGCCAGGCAACCGGTGTTGCCCACGAAGACTACTTGAAGGTGCTGTTTGGTTTCATCGGCATTACCGACATCGAATTCGTCCGTGCCCACGGCCTGGCTTACGGTGACGAAGTGCGCGGTAAAGCGATGAGTGATGCCCAGGCACAAATCAGCGAGCAGCTGTTCGCCGCCGCATAAGGTTTGGATAAAGACCCCGCTGTCGCTGCAGGCAATCCCCAAAAAACTCTGTATTCTGTTCACGCAAGTGGCAGATGCGGAGTTTTTTGTTTCTCAGTATTGCTAATTGCGCTTGCAAAATTGTGGCCCGAGTCATGCAGTCGAGGCTTAACGTCTCCGTTCCGTAGCAAGGTGGGGCATCCCATGGTGCGTCTTTGTGCAGCTTTACTGATCTGTCTGCTCGTCAGCCTGAATTCAGTGCACGCCGCACCTGCGCCGCATCCTCACTGGAGCGTCGGTTTTCATGAAATGAGCTTTCTCGATCCGCTCGATCTGCAACCGATGCGGGCCATTGCGTTCTACCCTTCGAGCGCGAAGGAACACTCCAGCCGGCTTGAGGGCTACACCGTCGAAGCCGGCGAAGACACCAAAGTCGCCATGGGCCGGTTTCCAATGCTGATGCTGTCCCATGGCAACACCGGCACGCCATTGGCCCTGCATGACCTGGCCACGTCGCTGGCACGCAAGGGTTTTGTGGTGGTGGCTGTTATTCATCCCGGCGATAACTCCAAAGACCACAGCCGCCTCGGCACCTTGAGCAATTTGTACGGACGGCCGATCCAGATTTCCGAAGCCATCACCGCGACCCTGGGCGATCCCATGCTCGCGCCTTATGTCAATGCCGAGCAGGTTGGCGTCATTGGCTATTCCGCAGGCGGCGAGACGGCATTGATACTGTCGGGCGCGACTCCGGACCTGGATCGTCTGCGCCGCTACTGCCAGGAGCGTCCGGACGACCGTGATGCCTGCAATACCCAGGGTGAACTGATTGTCGACCGCGATGATTTGCAACCGGTAGCCGACCCGCGCGTCCATGCATTGCTGCTGATGGCGCCACTGAGCCTGAAGTTCGGTCGTCATACCCTGGCCGATGTGCATGTTCCGGTGCTGCTTTACAGCGGCGATGGCGACAAGCTGGTGTACCCCGACAAGAACGCCGCCGCCCTGGCGCGCAAACTGCCCGTCGCCCCCGATTTCAAGCTGCTGGCCGGGGCCGGGCACTTCGTATTCATGGCTCCGTGCAATGACGAGCAGATCGTTGTCACGCCAGCCTTGTGCGCCGATGCCGACGGTGTCGATCGCGTCGATATTCACCGCAACCTGATCTCCGAGGCCGGGCGCTTTTTTTCTCGCACACTGGGCAGAGCGACGCGAGCAGGAATGCAGACCGCCGATCAATGAATGGCGAGCAGGCGCTTTTATAATTCGTTACTTGTTAGCCAGGGCTGTTTCCAGGGTTTGAACTCTGGCATTCAGTTCGCGAACGGATTCAATCAATGGTGCAACAAGTTTCTGATAGTCCACTTGCAGGTGATCACCTTCAGTGCGTACCAACTGCGGGTAAACCTTTTGAACATCTTGAGCGATCAAGCCGACGTCAGCCTGGTCGTTTTGTTTCCAGTTGAATGTTACACCACGGAGTTTGAGCAGGCTCTCTGTCGGGTTAGCCAGGGGCTGGACGTTTTTCTTTAGTTTTTCATCGCTGAATGGGCAGCATTCGCTACCAATGTCACCAAGGTCCCAGCATTTACCATTATGGCAAATTTGCTGGTTTGAGACTTCAGCCTCTGCGGTAGCGTGCATGGAAAATGCCAGTGCTGGGGCGAGTAGGGTAAGTGACAATATGCGCATTTTATTTCTTCCTGTTTCGATATGGATGTAAGTGCAGTTAATTAAATTCTCACGGAATTAGTAATTAAAACAACGATGGCACTTAGCATTAATCGATTCGGCATATTGCATGTTGATCGTACTTTAAATGTTATGGCTGTTTATCTCATGGTTTTTAAGTAAATGTATTTGCTGCCCGCCGTGAGAGCAAAAAAGTGAGGCAAAGTCCTATCACGGACAATAACGCCGCGCAAAAGAAAATCCACGCGTACCCCATGTTCAACGCCACCGCCCCCATCAACGGACCGGCAATCGCCAGCGCCAGATCGAAAAACACCGCATAAGCGCTCAGGCCGGCGCCGCGACTCGCGTTAGGCACCTGCTTGATTGCCTCGACGCCCAGTGCCGGATACACCAGCGACAAGCCGAACCCGGTCAGGCCGGCACCAATCAAGGCATAGCCAGTCGAAGGCGCCAGCCACAGCAGCGCCAGGCCGATGGTCTCGATGGTCATACAGGCGATGGCCGACGGGAAGCCGCCAAATCGGCTAATGCTGGAAATGAACAGCAACCGGGCCAGGATGAAACATACCCCGAATACCGTCAGGCAATACGCCGCACCGCTCCAGCCTCGATTGATGTAATAAAGGGTTATAAAGGTGGTGAGGGTGCCGTAGCCGATCGAAGCCAGGCTGAGGCTTGCGCCAAACGGTGCAATGCGCCCGAACACCGCCCAAAAGGGTAGGCGCTCACCGCGCACGACCGGCACCGACGGTTTGTTGCGAATCAGCAGCAGCGCCGCCAGGGCCAGCACCGACAGGGCGATACCCAGGCTGGCAAACCCCAGTTGACCGACCATCACCACCCCCAGCGGCGCCCCGATGGCAATCGCCCCGTAGGAGGCAATACCGTTCCAGGAGATCGAGCGCGCGGTGTGTTCGGCACCCACCTGTCCCATGCACCAACTGATGGTGCCGACCCCGATCAGCCCTTGGGCGATGCCCAGCAAAAGGCGTCCGGCGATCAGGACCAGCAAGCTGATTAAAGGAGCGCTTTGCAGCAACACCGACAACAAAGTCAGCCCGCCACTCAGGACAATTCCCAACAGGCCATAAACGATCGCGCGCTTGGTACCGACATTGTCCGACATGCGCCCGGCCATGGGCCGGCTGAGCAGGGTAGCCAGGTATTGCGAGCCAATGGTCAGCCCTGCGACGACGGCACTGAACCCGAGCTGTTCATGGACGTATCCTGGCAACACCGCAATGGGCAGGCCAATGCAGAGGAAGGCGACAAAGGTATAGAAAACGATGGAAACGATCTGCAGGGTGATCGCCATGGAGCTTTGCGGTGGCTGTTCTTGCGCAGTCATGAAGGGCTCGTTCGCGGGCGGCGGCAGGAGAACTGCATGATGGCTTGGGTGTGGAACTAAAGAAAGCAGGCTAAGTAATTTGGCTTGAAATTGGATGGTTCCCACGCGCTACGTGGGAATGTCTCAACGGACGCTCCGCGTTCGGCTCTGGATTGGGACGCGGAGCGTCCCGGGCTGCATTCCCACGCAGAGCGTGGGAACGATCCAACGATCCAGCGTCCATCGCGAGCATGCTCGCTCCTACAGGCTGCTCTTAGAACACCACGCCCTGGCTACGCAGGTAATCGTCATAGGTGCCGCTGAAGTCGGTCACGCCGTTAGGGCTCAACTCGATGATGCGGGTTGCCAGGGAGGACACGAACTCACGGTCGTGGCTGACGAAGATCAGCGTGCCCGGGTAGTTTTCCAGTGCCAGGTTCAGCGCCTCGATGGATTCCATGTCCAAGTGGTTGGTTGGTTCGTCCATCACCAGCACGTTCGGCTTTTGCAGGATCAGCTTGCCAAACAGCATGCGACCTTGCTCACCACCGGAGATGACCTTGACCGACTTGAGGATCTCGTCGTTGGAGAACAGCATCCGGCCCAGGGTGCCACGAATGATCTGCTCGCCCTGGGTCCACTGGCCCATCCAGTCGAACAGGCTGACATCGTCTTCGAAGTCGTGGGCGTGGTCCTGGGCGTAGTAGCCCAGCTCTGCGCTTTCGGTCCATTTCACGGAGCCGGCATCCGGGGTCAGTTCGCCCATCAAGGTACGCAGCAGGGTGGTCTTGCCGATGCCGTTCGGGCCGATGATCGCCACGCGCTCGCCAGCTTCGACGGTGAAGCTGAAGTTCTTGAACAGGGTCTTGCCATCGAAGCCCTTGGACATCTGCTCGATGGTCACGGCCTGGCGGTGCAGCTTCTTGGTCTGCTCGAACCGGATGAACGGGCTCACGCGGCTCGAGGGCTTGACCTCGGCCAGTTGGATCTTGTCGATCTGCTTGGCACGGGAAGTGGCCTGCTTGGCTTTCGAGGCGTTCGCCGAGAAGCGGCTGACGAAGGTTTGCAGTTCGGCAATCTGGGCTTTTTTCTTGGCGTTGTCCGACAGCAACTGCTCGCGGGACTGGGTCGCCGCGGTCATGTACTCGTCGTAGTTACCCGGGAACAGGCGCAGCTCACCGTAGTCCAGGTCGGCCATGTGGGTGCAGACGCTGTTGAGGAAGTGACGGTCGTGGGAAATGATGATCATGGTGCTGTTTCGCACCGTGAGGATGGATTCCAGCCAGCGAATGGTGTTGATGTCCAGGTGGTTGGTCGGTTCATCGAGCAACAGCACTTCCGGATCGGAGAACAGGGCCTGGGCCAGCAACACCCGAAGTTTCCACCCTGGAGCCACTTCGGACATCGGGCCGAAATGCTGTTCCAGCGGAATTCCCAGGCCCAGCAGCAGTTCACCAGCACGGGATTCGGCGGTGTAGCCGTCCATTTCGGCGAATTCGGTTTCCAGCTCGGCCACGGCCATGCCGTCTTCTTCGCTCATTTCCGGCAGCGAGTAGATGCGATCGCGCTCGGCCTTGACCTTCCACAGCTCTTCGTGACCCATGATCACGGTGTCGATCACGGTGAATTCTTCGTAGGCGAACTGGTCCTGGCGCAATTTACCCAGGCGCACGTTCGGCTCCAGCATGACCTGGCCGCCGGACGGCTCGAGGTCACCGCCCAGGATCTTCATGAACGTCGACTTGCCGCAACCATTGGCCCCGATCAGGCCATAGCGGTTGCCGCCGTTGAATTTGACCGAAACGTTTTCGAACAACGGCTTGGCGCCGAACTGCATCGTGATGTTAGCTGTAGAAATCAAAGGTTTTTCCTGCGAAGCATTCAGAGTAGCTAGGGTTGCGGCAGTACCGATTCAGTACCCGTTCACGCTGTTCGACCACGGGACGTACATCCCGGTCAGCAGCGCAAGATCCATCTGGCAATAAGTGGACAGCAGCATTGGGAGCGCTTGGCCCGAGTCGAAGTGCGCTGAGGCCGGGATTTCCCGTCATCAACCAAGGGGGGCGCGTAAAGTTTGGCGGCGATTGTACTGGTCTGGCCATATAAACGATAGGGCAATAAGGCCGCACCGACGCATTGACGGTATCAACGGACAGATTTTCACATCTCAAGGCTAACAATTGGTTACGGGCGATGGCTAAAATGCCATCTTTCACTGATGCCAAACGTTGGCGTCGGCTCAAGGACGGGCCACCGGGCCGTTGTCTGGTTTTCAGGCACTACTCAGGCTCCGCAGGCCATTGGTTGCCAGGGAGCGCAGTTTGCTCACCTCTGACGTGTGACGATTTTCGTGAAACTCATCATTGCCGTTGTCTACGTTATATCCATCGCGTATGTCCATCTGCGTGGCCGTGTACGCCACAAACTGGGCCGCCAACTGAGCGACCACTCGACGTTCCTGGCGCCGATCAATTGCTTGCTTTATCTGTTCTCGAAGATCCCCAACAGGCCGTTTCTCAACCCGGCGGATTTTCCCGACCTCGCGCCACTGCAGACGCATTGGGAGGAGATTCGCGCCGAAGGCAAGAACCTGCTGAAGGCGGGGGAGATCAAACGCTCCAATGATTACGATGACGTCGGCTTCAACTCCTTCTTCAAGACCGGCTGGAAGCGCTTCTACCTCAAGTGGTACGGCGATAGCCACCCATCGGCCATGAAGCTTTGCCCGCGCACCACCGAACTGGTACAAAGCATCGGCTCGATCAAGGCGGCGATGTTCGCCGAGTTGCCGCCGGGTTCGAAACTGGTTCGCCATCGTGATCCGTATGCCGGTTCCTACCGCTATCACCTGGGCCTCGAGACACCTAACGATTCGGGCTGCTACATCAACGTCGACGGCGAAAACTATCATTGGCGCGACGGTGAAGCGGTGATGTTCGACGAGACGTTCATTCATTACGCAAACAACACCACCGAGCAGAACCGCATCATTCTGTTTTGCGATGTGGAGCGCCCGATGAAGTACCGCTGGGTGGCCGCATTCAACCGCTGGTTCAGCCGCAATGTGATGGCGGCTGCCGGTGCGCCGAATGAGGCGGGCGACAAGACCGGAGGTATCAACCGCCTGTTCGGCAAGATTTACAAGATCCGCTTGAATGGCAAAGCCTTGAAAAAGCGTAATCGCAAGCTTTATTACCTGCAGAAGTGGGCGTTCTTTGGTGGGTTGCTGGCGATTTTTGTCTTGGTTTGATTTGATCGTTTGTCAAAACTGACGTCATCGCCGGCGAGCTCGCTCCCACAGGTTTTGTGGCCACCGCCTATCTTTGTAGGAGCTGGCTTGCCAGCGATGAGGCCGGAACGTTCAACTCCTCACTTGCTGACTTTTTTCCGCGCCGCCGGTTTTGTCGGTGATTTGGGCTTGGCCGTCTCCTTGCTCCCTCCCTTGCCCCCCAGGCTACGCTTGAGCAACTCAGTCAAGTCAATGACATCCGCGGTCTTGCGCTCCTCCTCGCCAGTGGCTGTTTCAACATCCTCGATTTTCCCTTCATGGGCTTTCTTGTCCACCAGGGCCATGATCTTGTCTTCGAATTCGTCCCGGTAGTCGTCCGGCGACCATTCGACGCTCATGTCCTCTACCAGGCGCTTGGCCATGTCGAGTTCGCCCTTGGCCAACTCGGCCTTGGTCACATCCGGGCCTAATGCCAACTCGTCCAGGCTGCGCACTTCCGCCGGCCAGCGCAGCTTCACGAGGACCATGGCCGATTCCAGCGGCATCAAGGCCGCCAGGTATTGGCGGGTATGCAGCACCACGCGGGCCAGCGCGACTTTATTGGTTTTGGTCAAGGTTTCACGCAACAGGGCATAGACCTTGCCGCCCCGTTTATCCGGTGCCAGGTAGTAGGGCGTGTCGATGTTCTGCAGCGGGATTTGCTTGCTGTCGACAAAGGCAAAGATGTCGATAGTCTGGGTCGAGAGTGGATGCGCCGAGCGAATCTCCTCCTCGCTGAGCACCACATATCGACCTTTTTCGTATTGCACGCCTTTGACGATGTGCTCTTTGGTGACTTCCTTGCCGGTGACTTTATTGACGCGTTTGTAGCCCACCGGGTCCATGCTGCGACTGTCGAGCCAGTCGAAATCCACCCCGTGGGAGGACGTCGCCGAGACCAGCGCCACAGGGATATGCACCAGCCCGAAACTGATCGCGCCTTTCCAGATTGCCCGTGCCATGGTCGTCTTTCCGAAAGTGATGTTCAGGTGACCTTGGGCCTCGTGCAAAAGTTTCAGCGGCCTGCAGGCCGTGTGGGGCTGTGCGTCGACGTCGTGTTACATCTTGCCGGGAAGTTTGGGTTAACAAATCCCGATCCCAGGCGTAGCGTGCTATGGACGACTCTATTCACGCATCCATCGCGAGGCTCGCTAATGAACCGATACGTACCTGGCCTTATCGTGCTGGCATTGAGCGGCGTACTCGGTCACATGGCTCAGGCCGACATCGCTTCGCCCGGCGCACCGATGCAGTTGGCGCAAAACCTGCCGGGCAGCACCCACAACAATCCCTACAACAGTCCGATCCGCCGGGCCAACCCAAACAGCATGCAAGGCACCCAGCCCAGTGCCCCGGCCATCCGTGGGCCGAACACCGTACCCGTGCCACGACCGCCCACCCTTGACAACGGCGGCATCGGCAATCGCTACCCCCAGGATCGCTCGGCCCCCAGCAGTGCCCCGAAGTTCATCCCCAATCCACCGCCCCGTAGCCCTTGAAGGACAGGGCTGGCGTCCTGTTGGCCCATCCCATGACAAAAGGAATCGTGCATGTTGCGTAGTAGCCTCCTGAGCACTTTTTTTGCCAGCACCTTGTTAGTCGCCAACGCGCCTGTTCTGGCAGCAACCACCCAGGACATGCAAAGCGAGCAGGGCACCCTTGAGGTGACGCTGATCACCTCGGGACTTGCGCACCCCTGGGCGTTGGCTTTTCTGCCGGACCGCCAGGGCATGCTGGTCACCGAGCGACCGGGCAACCTGCGTGTGGTGACGGCCGACGGCAAGTTGTCAGCACCGCTCAATGGCGTGCCCAAGGTCTGGGCCAAGGGGCAGGGCGGCTTGCTGGATGTGGCGCTGTCGCCTGACTTCAGGCAAGACCGGATGATTTACCTGTCCTATGCCGAAGGCGGCGGCCAGGGTGGCAAGGCGGGTACTGCGGTTGGCCGCGCACGGTTGTCCGAAGACCTGACGACCCTGAAGGATTTCCGGGTAATTTTCCGTCAGGAGCCCAAGCTCTCGGTGGGCAACCATTTTGGTTCGCGGCTGGTTTTCGACCGGGACGGCTTCCTGTTCATTACGCTGGGGGAAAACAACGACCGGCCCACCGCCCAGGACCTCGACAAGTTGCAGGGCAAGGTCGTCAGGATCTATCCCGACGGCCAGGTGCCTGGAGACAACCCCTTTGTCGGACAGGCCGACGTGCGCCCGGAAATATGGGCCTACGGCGTTCGTAACCCACAAGGCGCGGCGCTCAACCCTTGGACCGGCACGCTCTGGGAAAACGAACACGGTCCCCTGGGCGGTGATGAGGTCAATATCATCGAGCGCGGCAAGAATTACGGTTGGCCGCTGGCCACCCACGGCATCAATTACTCGGGCCAGCCGATTCCGGAAGCAAAAGGTAAAACCGCCGAAGGTACTCGTGGGCCACATCATGTCTGGGAAAAGTCCCCCGGCCTGAGCGGCTTGGCATTCTACGACGGCGACCGCTTCAAGGCCTGGCAGCACAACGCGTTCATTGGCGCGCTGGTGACCCGGGAACTGATTCGCCTGCAGTTCGACGGCGACAAGGTGATCCACGAAGAACGCTTGCTGGGCGAACTCGACAAGCGCATCCGCGATGTGCGGCAGGGGCCGGATGGGTATTTGTATGTGCTGACCGATGAAGAGGACGGAGCGTTGTACAAGATAGGGTTGAAATAACGCTTACCCGATCGTTCTCACGTTTGGGAGCGATCGGGTAGACCGGGCTCAAAATGGCAGTTATTCCTCGACAGCCTTCTCAACCTTGCTCGAGGCCGACCAGACCCGGTAGCGAACCTCGATGTCCTTGGGCACATAGAGCACGATCGGCAGTTTGCTGTTGTAGCGCAGCATGAAACCGTCACCGACCACCGGCACGAAATCCTGCTGGCGCTTGCCATCCGGGCAGGCCATCAGCGTGCTCATCGGGCCGATGACTTTTTCCAGGCGGTAGAACGGATACCCCCAACCTTCGAGGTTCTTCTCGTCGAGTATGCCACCCAGGCGTTGGCGATTGCAGTCGACTTCCAGGGTCTTTCCAGCAAGGATCTGGACCTGGAAGTCGTCTTCACGGGTTTGCGGGGCGAGGTGGATGACCTGACGACTGAAACCCTTTTCAGGTTTCGGAAAGGGCGCAACATCTTCGAGCTTTGCCCCATGGGCGATGCTCGACAGCGTGACGGCGATCAGCCCGATGGTGGTGCTGATGGTCGATGAACCCATGATGCCTCCTTGCGTATGTGTAGGTGAGCCGATTCTTGATCGGCCGGGCGCCATTCTCGACGCCGGCAGCGGCCAATGCAAATCCCTTGCCTGAACATGCAATTTGCAGGGCCTTCATCAACCTTTTTTGCAATTTGCATGACCGTAATCACGAGTCCTTACAATAACCCCTTGAATTACCGATGAGCTGCACAGCGAGATTCAAGGCATGTTTTATGCTGTAGCTGTTCTCAAGCTGACCGGGATTCCATATGAGTCAGTGTCGATGATTAATTGGCAGTCTCACAACGGAGAAGGTCGCCATGTTTCTTTCTGCCTTGGAACTTCGCAACATCATTGAAAGCAGTTTTCTACCGAGACGCTGTCAATGCACGCTGTCGCCGGACATGTCCATGACTGTAAAAGTGTATGCCGATGGGGAGACCGATCAACTCGATCTGGTAAAAACCGGAATCGATGCCCATCAACTCAATGGCTGTCGGGAAATCAACGAGCTGATAGCTGTCCTGCGTACCGATCTTCAAAACCATTACACAGAACCCGGGCATAACCAGGGGCTGCGCAAAGCGTTTTAAGCCGGCATTTCATGCTCTACCGATTCGCGCCGGGGCGGGAAAATCCCAGACCCGGCGCGTCTGTTTTTAACTGCGAGCAACTATTTTGGTGCTTCCCCTTCAGTTTTGATAACTGCAGGCGTCAGACAGTTTTCGGTAGGCGATTTCTGCAGGTTGACCCGACTGCGAGTCGATGTATTTCATCGTCGCTGTGATCACTTCGCAATCCAGGGTGGTAGGTTCGTTCAGCGCAATCACTTTGCCCACGTGCAACGGCATGCCGTAGTGGTAGGAAGGCACGTTTTGTGCGGACGTAGTGTCGTTGGCCTGTGCAATGCCGGTCGATGAAGCACAGACAAGGGCGATTGAAACGAGCAGGGCGCGCGAGTTCATGAGGCAATCTCCAGTGCAGTCGCAAGTTAGCTCGACGTGTCGTCGAACCTGCCGCACTGGGCGTCAGAGGGCTCTGAGGGCGTGCGGTCCAGTAGAGTGTTGGACTGCGCGATTAAGCATTGGTTAACTTCGCTGAACGCCACCTGTCGTACTGCCACTACCGTTCGGCGGCATTTTTCCATCAAACCGGATCACTATTGAGACTAAAGTCGTCTGCAGCGAGAAAAAGCCTTCTGCCATCATTGCTGCTCACCCCCGCGTGTTTACTTCAGTCCGATCCTTTACTGGCCCGGGCGAAGGCTATTTCTGGCTGATTGCGCCCTGGCGCAAACGCTGCATTGTTGGAGCTTTTTTTAATGCGTCCCCCTTTTACGTTCATCCGCGCTCGCCAGTCATTCGGCTTCGGCGCCCTGGCCCTGTGCGCCGGTTTTACCGGGCCGGTTCAAGCGAGCGGTTTTATCGATGACACCACAGCGAAAATCGAATCACGTACGGTGTATTTCAACCGCGATTTTCGTGACGGGCATACCTCTAACGAGCAGGGCGCGTCCAAGCGCGAAGAGTCAGCCCAGGGTTTCATTCTGAATCTGCAATCGGGGTACACCGAGGGCACGCTCGGGTTCGGTGTCGATGCATTGGGCATGGCGGGATTCAAGCTCGATTCCAGCCCAGACAGCAGCAACAGCGGCTTGCTGCCGTCCAGCGGCAGTAACCCACGCGGTTCGGCGGACGAATACACCAAGCTGGGCCTGACCGCCAAGGTGCGCGTCTCGCAAAGCGTGCTGAAGTACGGCGCGCTGCTGCCGGATGTGCCGCTGCTCAAGTACAACGACGGTCGCTTGCTGCCAACCATGTTCAACGGTGCGATGCTCACGTCCAAGGAAGTGCAGGATCTGAACTTCATGGCCGCGCGCCTGGACAAGTACACCGCCCGGGACTCCTCCGATTCCCAGGACATCCGCCTGCACTGCAAGAACAAGCGTTATGCCTGCAACATCACGGCCGACCATTTCGACATGTACGGCTTCGATTACCGGATCAACGAGCGGCTGACAGCCCAGTATCACTACGCTGAACTGGAAGACATCTACCGTCAGCACTTCCTCGGCCTGCTGGCCAGTCAACCCCTGGGTGGCGGTGTGCTCAAGGCCGATTTGCGCTTGCTCAAGAGTGCCGACAGCGGCGCCGCCCGCGCCGGTTCCATTGACAACCGCGCGCTGAGCACGATGCTCGCTTATGCCAACGGCGGCCATACGTTCAGCGCGGGCTGGCAGCGCATGAATGGCGACAACTCGATGCCGTACCTCGATGGTAGCAATCCGTATCTGGTCAACTACGTGCAGGTCAACGACTTCGCCGCAGCGCAGGAACGATCGTGGCAGCTGCGATACGATTACGATTTCAAGGCCATCGGCATCAACGGCCTGACCTTCCTGACCCGCTATGTGAACGGTGACCACATCAAGGTGCCCGGCAGCGATCAGGAAGGCAAAGAGTGGGAGCGTGACAGCGAGCTCAAGTATGTGGTGCAGGGCGGGACGTTCAAGGATGTCAGCCTGCGGTTGCGCAATGCGACCTACCGCACCAACTACGAGCAATATGCCCGGGATGTGGACGAGACGCGGCTGATCGTCAGCTACAACTTTTCGATCCTGTAGCGCCTGATCGTTCCCACGCGCCGCAAAGGAATGCAGCCCGGGACGCTCTGCATCCCGAAAGGCCGAACGCGGAGCGTCCGTTGAGGCATTCCTTTGCTGCGCGTGGGAACGATCAATCCAACTGATGCCGATACGGCAAATCCGGCCCGGTCCTGCTGCACGTTAGCGCCGCCGCCTGCACCGCAAACCTCGCCATCTCATCGATCTGCTGGCGACTCAATTGGCGAACGCCTACGACCGAATCCAGCCCTTGTTCGGTCAGCCAGGTAATCAACGCCGCCTGGAAGGTATCGCCAGCGCCCACGGTGTCGGCGATGGTCACCGTGCAGGCCGGCACCGACCACGAACCATGGCTTCGACTGAATACGCTCGCACCTTCGCCGCCACGGGTCAGGAATACCAGTTGACAGCGGTGTTGCAGCCAGCCCTCTATAACCTGCGCCGGGTCCTGCCCGGGGTACAGCAAACCCAGGTCCTCATCGCTGACCTTGATCAGGTCGGCATGCTCGACGAGGGTCGCAATCCGCGAACGCCACAGCTCGATGTTTGGCTGCGGATTAAGACGCACGTTCGGATCAAGGCTTATCAAACGCTTGCCGCTTTCCCGGCGCACCAGCTCCAGCAGCGTGTCAGCAATCGGCTGCACCACCAGGGAAAACGAACCGATGTGCAGGCCGCGCACTTGCGACCCCAACGCCGGCAGATGCTCGGGTTTGAGTTGTCGATCCGCGCAGCCTTCGCCGCGAAAGCTGTAGTGGGGCGAGCCATTGGCCCCGAGCGCCACCATTGCCAGGGTGGTCGGTGCAGCAAAATCCACCAGGTAGTCCGTGCGTACGCCTTCTTCCTCCAACACCTGGAGCAAGCGCCGGCCAAGGTAGTCGGTGGACAACCCGGCCAATAACGCAGCCTCCACGCCCAAGCGGCGCAAACCCACCGCGACATTGAACGGCGAGCCACCGGCGATGGCCTTGAAATTCACTTTTGAAGCCAGGCCGCTGGCGTCGTTTTCACTGAAGAAATCGAACAGCGCTTCGCCACACACCAGATACATAGTTGTTCGCTCTTTATAGGGTTGCGACATGTTGTCGATAGCGTTCATAGGCCAACTGCGAGGCCGCCACGTTTTGCGCGATCGGCATGCACACGCCTTCGGCGCCGATGGGGGCCTGGGCAACGAGCGCATTGAAACGCTCGATATCCAGATCGAACAGTGCTCGAATCGACTCCGTGGCGTTGGTCAGGTTCATGGTGCAAAGCAATGGCAACCAACGGCCGGCAACGCGGCCTGCAGACGCCCGCTGGGGTCGATGTCGCGCAGCAGCTGCAAATCCCATTGGCGAGTACGCACGTTGAAGTAACCCGTGCCCGAGGCATCGCCAGACTCACTGCAACGACGACCGGTGGAAATGCCAGCGCACCAAAGGGCAGGGGAAGCCGTGCTGGCGATAGATGATGGACAACCCGTTATGGTCGTCCATCAATTCGTAGGAAGGGTCGGTGACACGGGGCGTTCGGCTCATGTCGGAGCGTCTTCTTTATGGCGGTTCTTGGCTTCAATCCATTGCGCCATGTATTGCGTGCTCTTGTGTTGATGATGACGCAGCATGCTGCCGGTGAAGTTGTCTCTCCTGATCGAAGCCAGGTGTTGGCGGCAGTGCTCGAGCCGTGCAATCAGCGCCGGCCCATGAATGCGTGGCTGATAACGGCTCGCCAGCAATTCCAGGCCTTGGGCCTGGGCCTTGAGCCATTGCGTCTTGTCCTGGTAGAGCTGCACGGCACTATCGGCAAAGGACCTGGCAGTGCGGGTGATCGCCCCCGGCCATGGCTCAGCTGCGTGCATGCCCTCCGCGCCGATGGGCGTGGTGACATTCGGTGTGCCACAGAGCATTGCGTCGACAATCTTGCCTTTGATCCCCGCGCCAAAGCGCAACGGTGCCATGCACACCCGTGCCGCCGACATCACCTGCAAGGCGTCCTCAGCCCAGTTCATCACATGAAAGCCCTGCGCCGCGTTATGCAGCGCGGTCGCCTTGGGCGGTGTGTAGGCGCCGTAGATGTGCAGTTGAGCGGCGGGTAATTGCTGGCGAATCATCGGCCAGATAGTGGTCTTGAGCCAGAGCACCGCATCCCAGTTGGGGGCATGGCGAAAATTGCCGATGTGAATAAAGTGCGCCCGGTCCTCGAACGGCAGCGGCGCATGGGTGGGCAGGTCCACCATCAGCGGGCACCCATGCAACAGGCTGCGCGGCAGCTTGAAGTGTTCGACCAGCAACTCGATCTCGACTTCGGAGATCATCAGGCTCAAGTCGCAACGATAAATTGCTGCGATCTCCCGCTGGGCCAGATCGGTCTCGGCCATGAGCTCAAATTCCTCACGCAATGCCGGCGCGAAGAGCTCGCTGAAATCATTGCCGTCTTCGCTTGCCTTCAAGCGGTTCTTGAGTCGTTGCTGGCGCGCATCGCGAAGGCTTTGCAGGTCGGAGGTCTCGAGTACTCGCACTGCTTCGGGGCAGTGTTTCTCGACGCGCCAGCCAAACTGTTCCTCCATCATGAAACGATCGAACAAGACGATGTCCGGGGCCAGTTCGCTGATGAAGGTGTCGAAACTGCTGTTGTTCAGCTCGATCGGTATTTCACGGATACCCAGCGCCGTCAGGTCGGCCCGATGTTCGCCGCTTCCGGCCGGGCTGCTGAATGTGACGTGCCAGCCTTGCTGCAGGAAGCTTTCGAGGATTTGCATCATATGCCCGCCAGCCGCCGAAGAGCGGGGCTCGGGCCAGACGTAACCAATAACCAGGACTTTGGTTGCGTGGGGCTGACTCATGAACCGGAATTCCTTGAAACGAGCATGGCGCTGGAGAGGTAAAGGAGGCCGGCGATAAAGCGGCGCCCGAAGTCAGGCATTATCGAGGATACCCTTGACCTTGTCCCGCAACTGATCGATGGAAAACGGTTTGCCTATGAGATGCATGCCTTCGGGTACATCGATGTTCTCGGCATAACCGCTGGCGAACAGGATGGGCAGTCCAGGGCGCAGCAACCGGGCCTGGGTGGCCAGTTCTCGGCCGTCCATGACGGGTAAGCCCACGTCAGTCATCATCAGGTTGATGTGCTGGTTCTCATTCTCGAGAATCGCCAGCGCCTGCTCGCTGCTATCGGCCTCAAGGACCTTGTACTCCAGCTCCTCCAGCACGTCGACGATCAACATGCGCACGATGGCATCGTCTTCGACGACCAGGAGGGTGGGGGTATTGGCGGTCATGATGGGGTTCTCGGAAAGGGTGGATGGCTTTTTCGGCCGATCAGAATCGCCGGCTCTCTTGCATGAGTAAGTGAGGGGTCGCGACAAGTTCCCGATAGGCTATAAAAAGAAGGGTCGGCCCGCATTAGGGCAAAGGATAACCGCTGCGTTGGCGCAACAGCAGTTGAAAGTGCATTTTGCGGCCAATCCCGTGAGAAAATTCGATCAGTGCGTCAGTTTTGGGGCAAACTCCTTGGTTTTCACCCGTTCAACAAGGCTTAACTATGACCACTGAGTCTTCGGTTGATCAGCAGCGATTCCGCAAGCTCCTTAGCCGCAACATCAGTCTACCGCTGGGCGTCGGCGCCATCAGTGCGGTTTTTTTCGTTTCGCTGATCACTTATCTGCTGTCGACGATCCAGTGGGTCGAGCACACCGACCGGGTGATCAATAACGCCAATGAGGCGGTCAAGCTGACGGTCGACCTGGAAACCGGCATGCGCGGCTACCTGCTCACCAGCGACGATAAATTCCTCGAACCCTATGAAACGGCGAAGCCACGCATCGAGGTGGTGCTCAACACCTTGCTCGAACTGACCGCGGACAACCCGGTCCAGACCGACCGCTTGCACAGGCTGGAGTCGTTGCAGAAGGAGTGGGCAGGTTACGCGCAATCGATGATCGACCTGCAGCGAAGCAATGGTGACTACCGTGGGGCGGTCAAGACCGGCAAAGGCAAGCGCCTGACCGATGAAATCCGCAAGCAGTACGAAGACGTGATCGACATGGAGCAGCAGTTGCGCGCCACGCGTAACGAGGAAGTGCGCCGTACCACGATCTGGAGCATCACCCTTTATCTGTTGTTCATTGCCGGCATCAGCGGGTTGCTGGCCTACATCGGCCGTCGCGATCTGCTTAATCTGTCGCAAAGCTACGCAGCGACCCTGGCGGCGCAACAGGCCAGTGCCCAGCGGCTGGAGCAACAGGCCTGGCTGCGCAATGGCCAGACGCAACTGGCCGAACAAGTGCTGGGGCAACTGTCGCTCAACCTGTTGGGGCGCAACATCCTGCAGTTCTGCGCGCAGTACCTGGGCAGTGCCGTGGCGGCCATTTATGTGCGAGAAGAACACGGCGGCCTGCGCCGCGTGGCGTCCTATGGATTTTCCCGAGAGCAGGAGGCGCGTGAGCAGCAAATCTACAGTGACGAAGGCATTGTCGGCCAGGTGGCGCAACAGGCCCACCTGATTCGCCTGGACGATGTGCCCAGCGACTACTTCAAGGTCAGTTCCGGGCTGGGCGAAGGTTTACCGCGCAGCGTGCTGGTGGTCCCGACCAGCGACGACGAGCGGGTCAACGGCGTCATTGAGCTGGGCTTCCTGCGCCCGTTGACCGACCGTGACATCGATTTACTGGAGCTCATTGCCGGTAACATCGGCACCTCCATCGAGGCGGCGCGTTATCGCCAGCGTTTGCAGGAAGTGCTGGCTGAAACCCAGCAACTCAACGAAGAGTTGCAGGTTCAGCAGGAAGAGCTCAAGACCGCCAATGAAGAGCTGGAAGAGCAGTCGCGGATTCTCAAGGAATCCCAGGCGCATCTGGAAACCCAGCAGGTCGAGCTCGAACAGACCAACGAACAACTTGCCGAACAGGCGCAGGTGTTGGCCGAGCAACGTGACGCCATGGACCTCAAGAATACCGAGCTCAACCAGGCCCAGGCCCAGCTCGAAGAGCGCGCCGAAGAACTGCAGCGTTCGAGCAAATACAAGTCCGAATTCCTCGCCAACATGTCCCACGAGTTGCGCACGCCGTTGAACAGCTCGCTGATCCTGGCCAAGTTGCTGGCGGAAAACCCGCAGGAAAACCTGAGTGCCGAGCAGGTCAAGTTCGCCGAGTCGATCTATTCGGCGGGCAACGACTTGCTCAACCTGATCAACGATATTCTCGATATCTCCAAGGTCGAAGCCGGCAAACTGGAGATACGCCCGGAAAACACCAGCGTTGCGCGCTTGGTGGACGGCTTGCGCGGGATGTTCCAGCCGCTGGCTGCGCACAAGCAACTGGATTTCCAGGTCGAGTTGCAGGACGGTGCGCCAACCATGATGTACACCGACCGCCAGCGCGTGGAGCAGATCATCAAGAATCTGCTCTCCAATGCCGTCAAGTTCACCGAGAAAGGTCGGGTATCCCTGACCGTGAGCGCGGCGTCGAACCAAGGCATTGCCTTTGTCGTCAGCGATTCGGGGATCGGTATTGCCGCCGATCAACAGGAAAGCATTTTCGAGGCCTTTCGCCAGGCCGATGGCACTACCAATCGTCGTTATGGCGGGACCGGCCTGGGCCTGTCGATTTCCCGTGACCTGGCCGCGCTGCTCGGCGGCTCGATCAATGTCTCCAGCACGCCGGGGCAGGGCAGCCAGTTCAGCCTGATCCTGCCGCAGCAATACGTGGAACCTGGCGACGAGCCCGTTGAGCGGATGCATGCCATGCCAACACACGCTCCAACCCCGGTTGCGCCCATTGCGGTTGCGCCGGCGGTGGTCCAGGAGATCGCGCGGTTCGCCGATGACCGCCTCAAGGCACCCTTCACCGTGCGTTGTATCCTGGTGGTGGAGGACGAGCCGAATTTTGCGCACATCCTTTATGACCTCGCCCATGAACTGGGTTACCAGTGCCTGGTGGCCCATGGCGCCGACGAGGGCTACGACCTGGCCAGGCAATACATTCCGGACGCCATCCTGCTGGACATGCGCCTGCCGGATCATTCCGGGCTGACGGTGCTGCAACGCCTGAAGGAACACGCAGAGACCCGGCATATTCCCGTGCATGTGATTTCGGTCGAAGACCGGGTCGAAGCGGCGATGCACATGGGAGCCATCGGTTATGCGGTCAAGCCGACCACCCGCGAAGAGCTCAAGGACGTGTTCGCGCGCCTGGAGGCCAAGCTGACCCAGAAGGTCAAGCGTGTGTTGCTGGTCGAGGACGACGACTTGCAGCGCGATAGCATTTCCCGGCTGATCGGCGACGATGACATCGAAATCACCGCCGTCGGCCTGGCGCAGGATGCCCTGGCACTGCTGCGGAACACCGTGTTCGATTGCATGATCATCGACCTCAAGCTGCCGGACATGCTCGGCAACGACCTGCTCAAGCGCATGTCCAGCGAGAACATCTGCTCGTTCCCGCCGGTGATTGTCTATACCGGGCGCAACCTGACCCGGGACGAAGAGGCTGAGCTGCGCCGGTATTCGCGCTCGATCATCATCAAGGGCGCGCGCTCTCCCGAGCGCCTGCTGGACGAAGTGACACTTTTTCTGCACAAAGTCGAATCACGGTTGTCCCATGACCGGCAGAAGATGCTCAAGACCGCCCGCAGCCGTGACAAGGTGTTCGAGGGGCGCAAGGTGTTGCTGGTGGACGACGATGTGCGCAACATTTTCGCCCTCACCAGTGCGTTGGAGCAAAAGGGCGCCGTCGTGGTCATCGGCCGCAACGGGCGTGAAGCGATTGAGCGATTGAATGAATTCGAAGACATCGACCTGGTGCTCATGGACGTGATGATGCCGGAAATGGATGGTTTCGCCGCCACCACCTTGATTCGCAAGGAGGCGCGCTGGCGCAAACTGCCGATCATCGCGGTGACGGCCAAGGCCATGAAAGACGATCAGGAGCGCTGCCTGCAGGCCGGCGCCAACGATTACCTGGCCAAGCCAATCGACCTCGATCGCCTGTTCTCGCTGATTCGTGTGTGGTTACCGAAGATGGAACGCATTTAAGTGCAGAGCAATCATTCAGGGGAGCGCAGCAGCGAAATCGAATTGCGCTTGTTGATCGAGGCGATCTACCTCAAGTACAGCTACGATTTTCGCGATTACTCCGGCGCCTCGATCAAGCGCCGGGTGACGCACGCCTTGAGCCAGTTCGAGTGCAATACCATTTCGGCATTGCAGGAAAAGGTCCTGCACGACCCGACGGCTTTCATGCAGTTGCTGCAACTGCTGACGATTCCGGTCAGTGAAATGTTTCGCGACCCTTCGCACTTCCTGGCCATCCGCCGCGAAGTGGTGCCGTTGCTCAAGACCTACCCTTCGCTGAAGATCTGGATCGCCGGGTGCAGCACCGGTGAAGAAGTCTATTCGATGGCCATCCTGTTGCGCGAAGAGGGCCTGCTCGAGCGCACGATCATCTATGCCACTGACATCAATCCGCGTTCGCTGGACAAAGCCAAGCAAGGGATTTTCTCCATGGAGAATGTCCGCGCCTACACTTCCAACTACCAGCAGGCCGGCGGCAAGTGCTCCTTCGCCGACTATTACACGGCGGCGTATGGGTTCGCGATTTTCGACAAGTCGCTGTGCGAAAACGTGACCTTCGCCGATCATAGCCTGGCGACGGACAGCGTATTTTCAGAAACTCAATTAATTTCATGTCGTAATGTATTGATTTACTTCAATAAAAAACTACAGGATCGCGCTTTCGGTTTGTTTCATGAGTCGCTTTGCCACCGCGGTTTCCTCGCTCTGGGCAGCAAGGAAACGCCAGATTTTTCAGCTTTCGGCAACCAGTTCGAGCCGTTGGTCAAACAAGAACGGATCTATCGCAAATCATGAACAGCGCAACGGGCTTACCTTCAATAGAAGCGATTGTGATCGGCGCCTCGGCTGGCGGAGTTGAGGCGCTGCTCAGTATCCTGGGTCCGCTGCGACAAGGTTTCGCATTGCCGATCATCGTGGTCCTGCACCTGCCGGGCGAGCGCCGTAGTCACCTGGTGGAAGTCTTCGCCAGGCGTGTCTCGCTGCCGGTCGTGGAGGCCACGGACAAGACCCCGGTTGAAGCCGGTACCCTGTATTTCGCCACGCCCGGGTATCACTTGTCGGTGGAGCGGGACCGCAGCTTTTCCCTGAGCCTGGAAGACCGTGTGCATTATTCGCGGCCGGCCATCGACTTCCTGTTCGAATCGGCTGCCGATGCCTACGGTGCGAAGCTGGCCGCGGTATTGCTGACCGGCGCCAACCAGGATGGCGCCAAGGGTATGTCCCAGGTCAAGCAGCATGGCGGGCTGACCATCGTCCAGGACCCGGGCGAGGCCCAGGTTGCGACCATGCCCCAGGCGGCGCTGAATATCCTGCAGCCCGATCACATACTCCCCATACGCGGCATCGGCCGTTTGCTTGTCGAGCTGGAACGAATCGCATGCTAAGTAATATCCAGGCCAAACTGCTGATCGTCGACGATCTGCCAGAAAACCTATTGGCACTTGAAGCGCTGATCAAGCGTGAAGATCGCATCGTCTACAAGGCTTTGTCGGCCGACGAAGCCTTGTCGCTGTTGCTGCAACACGAATTCGCCATGGCCATCCTCGACGTGCAGATGCCCGGCATGAATGGCTTCGAGCTGGCCGAGTTGATGCGTGGCACGGAAAAGACCAGGAACATCCCGATCGTGTTCGTCAGTGCCGCCGGTCGCGAGCTGAACTACGCGTTCAAGGGCTACGAAAGCGGCGCCGTCGATTTCCTGCACAAGCCCCTGGATATCCAGGCGGTCAAGAGCAAGGTCAATGTCTTCGTCGACCTCTACCGCCAGAGCAAGGCCATGAAACAACAGGTCGAAGCGCTGGAACAGAGCCGTCGGGAGCAGGAAGCGTTGCTCATGCAGTTGCGCAGTACCCAGCTTGAGCTGGAGCAGGCGGTGCGCATGCGCGATGACTTCATGTCCATCGTTGCCCATGAAGTGCGCACGCCGCTCAATGGACTGATTCTAGAAACCCAGTTGCGCAAGATGCACCTGGCCCGGGACAACGCTGCTGCCTTCACCCTGGACAAGATGCACGCCATGGTCGATCGCGATGAACGGCAGATCAAAAGCCTGATCCGGCTGATCGAAGACATGCTCGATGTGTCACGTATTCGTACCGGCAAGTTGTCGATTCGCCCGACACACTTTGATCTGGCGGCGCTGGTTCGCGGTTTGTTGCACAATTTTGCCCCGCAGATCGAGGCCGCCGAAACGTCGGTCAGCCTGGACGCCGAGCAATCGGTGATGGGCGATTGGGATGAGTTTCGTATTGAGCAGGTGATTTCCAACCTGCTGACCAACGCCCTGCGTTATGGCGCCAAGAGCCCGATCAACATGAAGGTGTACAGTGAGAACGGTGAAGCACGGGTGGAAGTCCGTGATTTTGGAATCGGCATCAGCGAGGAGAACCAGCAACGGATTTTCCAGCAATTCGAGCGCGTCTCGGCCAATCATGTCGCCACCGGGCTGGGCTTGGGGTTGTTTATTTCCGAACAGATAGTTGCCGCCCATGGCGGTACCATTATCGTCGAAAGCCGGATTGGCGAAGGCGCCCTGTTTCGCGTTTGTCTGCCGCTGTAGGAAAACCGCGCGATAAACGCAACCTCTGATCGACCTCGGGGTCGTATCAGCAGCTATTGACCGAACAAAGGCTTCCCATGAGTGAAGATGCACAAGATGTAGTCCTCGTCGTCGAGGACGATCCCTCAATCCTGATGGTGCTGTCGGCCTATCTGTCGGGAGAGGGCTACCGGGTGCTGCAAGCCGAAAACGGCGAGCAGGCCTTCGAGATCCTCGCCAGCAAGCCACACTTGGACATGATGATCACCGATTTTCGCCTGCCCGGCGGGATTTCTGGCGTGCAGATCGCCGAGCCCGCGGTGAAGCTACGGCCTGAGCTCAAGGTGATTTTCATCAGCGGCTACGCCCAGGAAATTCGCGAGACGGATAGCCCGATTACTCGCAAGGCACCGATTCTAGAGAAACCATTCGATCTGGACACGTTGCAGGAACTGATGCAGGACATGCTGTCCTGATCGGGTAGGAGCTGCCGCAGGCTGCGATCATTTGATCTTGCTTTTAAAGATCAAAAGATCGCAGCCTGCGGCAGCTCCTACAGGGGATGGTTGTGTTCGACGCTTGCGCATCGGCGGGTTCAGACACGAATCATCTCCTGCACCTTCGCCGTCAACAGATCGAAGGTAAACGGCTTGGTGATCATCTGCATGCCCGGATCGAGGAACCCGCCGCGCACCGCCGCATGTTCGGCATAGCCGGTAATGAACAAGACCCTCAGGTCCGGCCGCAGTTGCCGGCCGATTTCCGCCAGTTGCCGACCATTCATGCCGGGCAGTCCGACGTCGCTGATCAGCAGGTCGATGCGTTGGACCGAGTCGAGGATCGGCATCGCACTGTCGGCATCGCTGGCCTCGACAAAGGCATACCCCAGATCTCCCAGCACGTTGCTGACCAGTAGTCGCACCGCCGGATCGTCCTCGACGATCAGCACGGTCTCGCCATTTTTCGCGTAGGGAGCGTGTTCGATGTTGACCGGGTTGTCCTGGGGCAGGTCACCCCCAAAACGCGGTAAATACAAGTTCACCGTGGTGCCTGCGCCGACTTCACTCTGAATGGCGACATGCCCGCCCGATTGCTTGCTGAAACCATAGATCATCGACAAACCCAGGCCGGTGCCCTGGCCGATGGGCTTGGTGGTGAAGAACGGGTCGAAGGCCCGGTTGATGGTGCTTTGCGGCATACCGCAGCCATTGTCGGTGACGCTCAGTACCACATAGTCGCCTGGCGCGAGGTTACCGTAGGGCTTGGTGAAATCGGCGTCCAGGTGGCGGTTCGAGGTCTGCACCAGCAGTTTTCCACCATCGGGCATGGCGTCGCGGGCATTGATGACCAGGTTGAGCAGGGCGCTTTCCAGTTGATTGGGGTCGGCTTCGGCGACCCATAGCTGATCGCTCAGCTGCATGTCCAAGTGAATGCTTTCATTGATGCTGCGTTGCAACAGTTCGCCCATGGAGACCACCAGGTTATTCATCTCCACGGGCTTGGAGTCGAGCGACTGGCGACGGGAAAATGCCAGCAGACGATGAGTCAGGCTCGCCGCACGATTGGCCGACGTCACGCCGAGGTCGATCAGGCTGTCCAGATCCTCTGTGCGCCCCCGGGCCAGTCGCCGGCGCAATAACTCCAGGCTGCCGATGATGCCGGTCAGCATGTTGTTGAAGTCATGGGCAATGCCACCGGTGAGTTGGCCTACCGCTTCCATTTTTTGCGACTGGCGCAGTGCTTCCTCATTGTGGCGCAGTTGTGCGGTGCGCTCTTCAACCTGTTGCTCCAGGGTCTCGAGGGTGTTTTGCAGGCGCAGTTCGCTCATGCTCAAGTCCACCAGCCGATCCCTGGCCTCATATTGTCGCCTTCGGCCGCGCAAGGCGGCGGCGACCAGGCTGATCAATGTTTCGGGGTGGAAGGGTCGTTCGAGGAACGTGACATTGCCCAGGAGGGGGCCAAAGCGTGACGCCGGATTATGTTCCGGGCCACCATGGTGAGTCAGCAATACGATTGGCAAATCAGACCACGCCGGTTGCTGCTCGATCAGGCTCAACAGGGGTTCGAGATCGCTGCTCAGCAAGGCTTCGGAAGACATGAGCAACAAGCCGGCCCCTTGCTCCACTTCGAGGCAAAGCCCTGGCAGATCAGTACTGACGACTCCGCCGAAGCCCGCTTCATTGAGCAGCATCAAGGCGATCTGACTGTCCCGCCCCAAGGGGGCAAGAATGATCGCACGCTCGGACGTCGCTTCATTGACCGTCACGGGACTTCATCCCCGAGCAGGGGGTTGCTGGCACCCAGATAGGTCGGGACTCCGCGCAATACGCCCTGGAACGTTTCCAGCGGTTCGCCGATGGTCATGCCGTTGGTGCTGATTTTGTATTCGCGGATGGTCGATTCATGGCTGCCAGTGCGTTTTTTGATGATGGAAATGGCTCGCCGCACCTTGCCCAGGGCTTCGAAGTAGCGCAGCAGAATGACCGTATCGGCCAGGTACGTGATGTCTACCGGGGCCTGCATGTCACCGACCAGGCCATGCTGGGCGACTGTCATGAACGTCGCCGCGCCTTTGCGGTTGAGGTACAGCAGTAATTCGTGCATGTGCAGCACCAGGGCGTTCTCTTCCGGCATCGCCGCTTGATAGCCGTTGATGCTGTCGATTACCACGGTCTTGATATCGCCTTCATCGACGCAACGACGAACCCGGTGGGAAAATTCGCCGGGGGAGAGTTCAGCGGCGTCCACTTGCTCGATCAGCAAGTTGCCGGTGGCTTGCAATGCACTCAGGTCGATGCCGATTTTCTTCATGCGAGCGAACAGCAAGCCAAGTTCTTCATCGAAGATGAACAGAGCCGCCTTTTCGCCCCGGGCCACGGCGGCGGCGGCGAAAATCATCGATATCAAGGATTTTCCGGTGCCGGCCGGGCCGAGAATCAGCGTGCTTGAGCCCGTCTCGACGCCACCGCCGAGCAGCGCGTCCATTTCGCGGATGCCGCTGGTCAACTGCTGTCGCTGGTAGGCACCCCGGTGCTCCGCGGCCACCAGGCGTGGGAACACGTGTACGCCGTCACCCATGATGGTGAAATCATGATAACCGCCGCGGTATTTCTGGCCACGGTATTTCACCACGCGAACGCGCCGGCGCTCGGCGCCATAGTTCGGCGTCAGTTCCTCCAGCCGAACCACTCCATGGGCCACGCTGTGCACGGTCTTGTCCAGCGATTCGGTGGTCAGGTCGTCGAGCAGCAGCACCGTGGCTTCGTAGCGCACGAAATAATGCTTGATGGCGAGGATCTGTCGACGGTATCGCAGTGAGCTTTGCGCCAGCAGGCGAATCTCGGAGAGGCTGTCGAGCACGACGCGGGTCGGCTTGACGCGTTCGACGACTTCAAAAATCTGTTTGGTGGCCTCACCCAATTCAAGGTCCGAGGAGTACAACAGCGATTGCTGGTGCTCGGCGGTCAGCAGGCTTTCGGGGGGCGTCAGTTCGAAGATATGGACGTTATCATCCAGCTCCCAGCCATGGGAGCGCGCACCCTGGCGCAATTCGCGTTCTGTTTCGGACAGGGTGATGTACAACGAGCGTTCGCCGGCTTGGGCGCCGGCCAACAAGAAGTGCAAGGCGACCGTGGTCTTGCCGGTTCCGGGTTCGCCCTCAAGCAAGAACACGTGGCCGCGGGACAGTCCGCCATTGAGGATGTCATCGAGACCAGTAATCCCTGTGGCGGCTTTAACGCTGATCAACTCGTTGGATGTAGACAAAAAATGCCCTCTCATGACTAGGGGAAACGAGGCAGCAGACCGATGATGGCGAGCTGCCTGTTCACTTGACCTTGGGCCGCGAGGAGCGTTCAACTTTTTTGAGAGGCGTTGGGTGTGCACTCGCACCGTAGTCGCGAGGCTTGCCCGCGAAGAACGATAACGCGGTACAACAGACACACCGCAGCGCCTGGTTCGCCGGCAAGGCTCCTACGTCGGTAATCTGTTTTATAGCCCCTGCTGCAGGGCCGGATCATCCGGGTTCATCTGTTCCAGCTGCGCCAGCAATATCTGCACGTTCTGCAATTGCCCGCTTTCTTTCCAGTAGTTGATCAGCAACACCCGTGCGCGGCGATCGTTCGGGTGGCGCTGGACGATTTCCTGCAGCTGTTTCTGCGCCGCTTCCAGTTCCTGCTCGCCATGCAGCGTGGTGGCCAGGTCGTAGCGGTAGTCCTTGTTGTTCGGCTCAAGCTCCACGGCCTTGGACAATCCGAGCAGGGCGAACTCGCTTTGGCCGTGATGCAGCAACCAGAGCCCCAGCGCATGTTGCAGATACGCCGAGTCGGGCTGGGCCTTGAGTTGTTTGGCCAACAATTGACGGGCCGCGTCGCTCTGGCCCTGTTTGTCCAGTATCTCAATCTGCATCACCAGCGCCGGCAGATTGCCCGGGTCCAGACGCAAGGTGTGTTCGAGCGCCTGTTGTGCCTCTTTCAGTTGCGCGTTGTGCAAGTACAGGCGCGCCAGCTGATACTGATTGTCGGCACTTTCAGGGGCGTCTTTCAGAACCACCTGCCAGGCGTCGACAGCCTGCTCCAGAGCGCCGAAATGCAGGCCAAGATCATCGGGTGACAGGCCCAGCAACGCATTGACGGCGGCCAGGCGCACGCTCTGTTCGCCGTCATCGAGCAAGGGCCCCAGCAGTAGGCTGCGCTGGCCGCTGGGCACCAGCCCGCTGATGCTTTTGATCGCCGCGATACGCACCTCGGGCGCCTCATGCTGCAAGTCTGCATCCGCCAGTTTCAGCGCCACGGAGCTGGGGTAGTTGGGCAGTTCGGCCAGCAGCCAGACGCGCCGCTTGGGTGATATGTCAGGGCGGGCCAGTTGCTGGTAGAGCACCCGCGCGGCCCCCGGCTGGCCGTTTCGGGCTGCCGTCAGTGCTTCGCTGTAGCCGCGCTTGATCGTTTCGGGTACTACCGGGGTGCTGCTGCGCAGGAACATCCAGGCAAGGCCGATGGCAAACAGGACACAGAGGCTGATGAGCAAATAGCGGCGGGACTGGGTCATGCAGAATCCGGAAGCTGACAGGCTTTGGCAAAGCTGTCAGCTTCGGTCAGGCGGCGCCTGGAGTCAAACCCTGACTGCGATACTCAAACCTGTCCAGACCTCGCGGCTATGACTACGCTTGCTGAAGTGGATTGGACAGGCATTCCCATGCAAGCGCTGCTGCAATACTTCAAGGCGATGCTCAACCCTGGGCGCGGGGTGCTGCTGTTCGCCTTGAGAACCATCGCTGCCGGGCTGTTGACTCTCTATCTGGCGTTCGTATTCGACCTCGAACAGCCCAAGTGGTCGATCATGGCCGTGGTCATCATCAGCCAGCCCCTGGCCGGCATGGTGCTGGCCCGCAGCTTCGGTCAGGTCATCGGAACCACCCTGGGAGCGGCAGTGGCCGTGGTCATCATGGCGCTATTCCCCCAGGCGCCGCTGCCTTTCATCATGACCTTGTCGCTGTGGCTGGCGTTGTGCACCGCCGGTGGCACCTTGTTGCGCTATACCAGTTCCCAGGCGTTTGTCCTCAGCGGCTACACGGCGGTGGTCGTGGGACTTTTGGCGGTTCCCGATCAGGACGGGACCTTCCTGCTGGCCGTGACCCGCGTGACCGAGACGTTGCTGGCAGTGGCCTGCGTCTGCATCGTGAGCCTGCTGACCGCGCGCCCGGAAGCCGTGGCCAAGGAGTATTTCGACAGGATCGACCAGGTGATCAAGCTGCTGGCAACCCATGCCAGCGCCGTTATTCGTACCGAGGAAAGCGAGGAAGACTTCCACCGTCGGCAAATGCAGTTGCTGGGGCAGATCAGCGCATTGGAGGGTGTGCGCCGGCACCTCTATTACGATGCGCCGCGCTTGCGCAGCGCCGACGACCTGGTGCAATTGCTCGGCAACCAACTGGTGCTGCTGACGGCAAGACTCACCGCCTTGCGCCACCAGCGCGAACTGTTGCTCGAACGCTGGGAAGGTGAGCTCCCCAAGGAAATACAGCAACTGCTCGCCGAAGAACTGGTCTTGCTCGACGAACTGGCCCGGCAGGGGCGCGCGATACCTGGTGAGCAGCGGCGCCAGTTTGCTGCGTTGCAACAGCGTTTCGATGCACTGGCGTACCGCTCGGAGCAATTGATCGAGCCCTTGAAGGCCACCTTGCGCTCGCTGTCCTGGTCCTTACGCTGGGAGCAGGCGCGCATGCTGCAGCAGCTTGAAATGATTTTGGAGTTGAGCGATGTGATCCAGAGCGGGCGCAAGGCCAGTAGCGTTTTTCGTGGCCAGGCCAACCCTCTGCACCTGGACTTCACCCTGGCGACGATGAATGCCATCCGCGCTTACTGCGCACTGATGGTAGCCGGGTTGATCTGGATCGAAACGGGATGGGATGGCGCGCGGGGTGGGATGGTCGTGGTGGGGATTCTGTGTTCGCTGATGGCGACGTTTCCCCGGCCACTGCTGGCTGCCCAGAGCTATGCCCGGGGGCTGGCGCTGGCATTGGTGCTGTCGGCGGTGCTGCAGTTCGCGCTGGTCCCGATGATCAGCAGTTTCGAGCTCCTGGCGCTGCTGCTGGCGCCCTTGCTGTATGCGGTCGCCGTGGGGTTGTCCAGCCCGGCCACGACGGGCACGGGGATTGGCCTGGGGTTGATGACGTGCCTGTTGTTGGGCCCGCAAAACACCGGCACAGGCCAAAACAGCGCCATCCAGTGGTTCGAGTTTGCGGGCGCTTATGTGTGCGCCGTGACACTGGCGTTGAGTGTCTATGCCCTGATCTTCCCCTTCAGGCCTGTGCTGCGGATTCGCCGCTTGTTCAAGGAGAACTGCGAGCAGGTCTACGCCTTGCTGAAAACCCCGGCCACCGATGAAAACCAGTTCGCCTTCGAGAGTCGCATGGTCGACCGCCTGACCATGATGCTGGGACTGTTGCCCGCCATCGAGGACAAGCCATCGCGCGACCTGTTCGACGTCAGCCTGGGTTGCATGGCGCTGGGCATCGCCTTGAACCAACTGCGGCAACAGGGGCAGAACAACGCATTGCTCAGCCCGGGGTTGCAACGTCGATTATTCGCCACGGTGCGTGAAACCGGGAGGCTGGTGGCCGGTCGGCCCGACATTGGAGTGGACCACGTGCTCGACAGCCTGCATGCTTTGGGCGATGACCTGGACGCGCTGCATTCCAGTGTTCATGAACACCTCTGGTCGGTGTTTCGCATGCGCGTGGCGCTGTTGATCGTGGTCTCGTTCCTGGAACGCCACCGTGGCCACTTCGAACCCGCCACCTTGCAAGGAGTACCCGAGCTTGCCCATTGATCTGGAAATAGGCGGCGTCTACCTGCCACCGATCGCCCAGGCGTTGCTGCTGGGGGTACCGGTTTTCCTGGTGCTGGACTGGATCCTGCGGCGTCTCGGGGTGTTGCAGTTCGTCTGGCATGAAGCCTTGTTCGAAGGCGCGTTGTATGTCTGCGTGTGCGCAACGTTGATCCTGGTGATGGGAGCCTGATGCCGTGACGAAGATCCTTGCCCATCTCACCACGGTGGCGGTAGTGGTGCTGGCTTTCGTGCTCGGCTGGTTTGCCTGGGAGCACTACACCCGTGCACCCTGGACCCGCGACGCACGAGTGCGTGCCGATGTGGTGACCTTGTCCGCCGATGTCGCGGGACGCATCGTCAGCCTCGGCGTGCAGGATAACCAGCATGTGCAGAAGGACCAGTTGCTGCTGGAAATAGATCCTTCACGCTACGCCCTGGCGGTCGAGCACGCCAAGCGTTCGGTGGAAGTGGCGAAGGCCTCGCTGGGGCAGTCCGAGGCAACCATCGTCGCCAGCCAGGCCCTGCTCAAGCAGCGCCAGAGCGAGGAGCGGCGCCGGCGGACCCTCAAGGAGCGCTCGGCGATTTCTGGCGAAGAGTGGGAAAAATCCAGCACCGATGTCTCGGTGGCCCAGGCCGATTTGCTGCGCAACCAGGCCAACCTGGGGTTTGCCCAGGCCAATGTGCAACTGGCGATCGCCGCACTGGCCGAGGCCGAACACGACCTGGAACGCACCCGTGTCGTATCGCCGATCAGCGGCTACGTCACCAATCTTTTGACCCGCCAGGGCGACTACGCTACCGCTGGCGGTCCGCTTGTGGCCCTGGTGGACAGCGATTCGTTTTACGTCAGCGGCTATTTCGAAGAAACCAAACTGCCGCGAATCGGAGAGGGTGATCGGGTCGACATCGAGCTGATGAGCGGCGAACGTTTCGGTGGCACTGTGCAAAGCATCGCCTTTGCCATTGCCGACCGGGAAAACCTGCCGGGCGGCCGCTTGCTGGCGAACATCAACCCCAGCTACACCTGGGTCAAGTTGGCGCAGCGGGTGCCGGTGCGGATCAAAATCGACGAAGACTATGCCCGTAGAGACAAATTGCGCGCCGGTACAACGGCTACCGTGACGGTTCGGGAGAACCACAACGCCCAAGATCACCGCTGACCCCTGTAGGAGCTGCCGAAGGCTGCGATCTTTTGATTTTGAAAAGCAAGATCAAAAGATCGCAGCCTTCGGCAGCTCCTACAGTGGGGTGTTGTCTGCTGGATGGGTAAAAAAAGCCCCGCGACCGAATGGGGCGCGGGGCAAAAAATTGGTTGGTTGCGGCCAACCAAAGGAGCTCTGTATTGCTCGGGGCGGCGTTCCGACGACAATGCGTTAAATCAGGTGCCCAACGGCGCCCTCGGGTTTTTCGCGAGCATGCTCGCTCCTACAACCGTCTCTGGTTGCCAGCCGCCACCGAGGGCCTTGTAGATCGCCACGATGCCGCGGTACAGGTCGACTTCGGCCTGGGCCTGGGTGTCTTCGGCCGCCAGGCGTTCACGCTGGGCATCGAGCAGCACGAGGAAGTCGGCGGTGCCCTCGCGGTAGCGGATTTCGGCGAGGTCGGCGGCTGAACGGCTCGATTCGCTCTGGCGAATCAGCGAAATCAGTCGCTGCTGGCGTTTGCCGTAGTCGCTAAAGGCGTTTTCCGACTCTTCCAGGGCCAGCAACACTTGCTGCTCGTAAGTCGCCAGGGCGCCTTCGGCATCGGCGTCGGCGCCGCGTATGCGGGCCTTTACACTGCCCAGGTCAAACGCCGCCCATGTGATGCTCGGGCCCAGTGCCCAGGCGTTGGCCGCCGAGGAACCGATCTGCGAGCCACGTCCGGCGGTCCAGCCGAGGAAGCCGCTGAGGCTCACCCGTGGAAACAAGTCGGCTTTCGCCACGCCAATGCGCGCCGTGGCCGACGCCAGTTTGCGCTCGGCGCTGAGGATGTCCGGACGGCGTTGCAACAACTCGGCGGGATCACCGATCGGCAAGGCCTTGGCAATCGCCGGCAAGTCTTTCGGGCCCAGGTCCACGGTCAACTTGTCCGGGCGCTGGCCCAGCAGGGTGGCGATACGGTTTTTCTGTCGCACCTGCTCGGCCTGCAATTGCGGCACGCTGGCTTCGACCGAAGCCAGGCGCGCATCGGCACGTTCCACATCAAGCTGGTCGCCGACGCCGGCATCCCGAAGGCTGATGGTGATCTTGCGCGACTCCTGCTGGTTGTTCAGGTTAGCCAGGGCAATTTTCTCCCGCAGTTGTGCACCGCGAAGCTGGCCATAGGCGTCCACCAGTTCGGCAATCATGGTCACTTGCAACTGGTACAGATCAGCCTCGAGTGCCTGTTGCTCGGCATCCGCCGATTCCAGGTTGCGCTGGATGCGGCCAAAGAGGTCGATCTCCCAGGCCATGTCCAGCCCCAGGTCATAGCGTTCGCTGTTGACACGGTCGGTGGTCTCGCCAGGAATCTGCCCTTTGCCCAAGTCACTGCTGACCCGGCTGGTGATCGTCGGCATGGCGTCATTGCTGACGTCATCGCGGATCGCCCGGGCCGCCTTCCAGCGAGCGAAGGCGACGCGCAGATCACGGTTGCCCTTGAGGGACTCGGTCACCAACTGGTTGAGGGTCGGGTCTTCGAACTGCTGCCACCAGATGCCTTCGAAACGCGAACGGTCGAAGTCCTTCTGGCCGGCTGCGCCCGGCGTGGCCGCGGTGATGTTGGCCGGTTCAAGGGCTTGGGTTTTATAGTCCGGGCCGACGGCACAGGCGCTCAGCGCCAGTACCAGCAGGCTCGGCAGGAAAGCTTTCAAACTCATCAATGCGACTCCAGCTTCAGGGCACGGGCGGCTTTGCGCGCTTGACCACGCTCGACAAAGTTGCGAATCAATACGTAGAACACCGGTGTCAGCAGCAGGCCGAAGAAGGTCACCCCGAGCATCCCGGAGAACACCGCCACACCCATGGCGTGACGCATCTCGGCACCGGCGCCGCTGGAGAACACCAGGGGTACCACACCCATGATGAACGCAAAGGAGGTCATCAGGATTGGCCGCAGACGCAGACGGCAGGCTTCCAGTACCGCCGCCAGCGGATTCATGCCTTCGAGCTGTTTATCCTTGGCAAACTCGACGATCAGGATCGCGTTCTTACAGGCCAGTCCCACCAGTACGATCAAGCCGATCTGGGTGAAGATGTTGTTGTCGCCTCCCGAAGCAATCACGCCGGTAATGGCCGACAGCAGGGTCATCGGGACGATCAGGATCACCGCCAGTGGCAGGCTCCAGCTTTCGTATTGGGCCGCCAGCACCAGGAATGCCAGCAGTACGCAGAGCGGGAACACGAACAGCGCGGTGTTGCCGGACAGGATCTGCTGGTAAGTCAGGTCGGTCCATTCGTAGGTCATGCCGTTGGGCAGTTCTTCCTTGAGCAGTTTCTCGATGGCTTTTTCCGCCTGGCCGGAGCTGTAGCCGGGGGCTGCGGCACCGTTGATTTCAGCGGTGATGAAGCCGTTGTAGTGCATCACACGATCGGGGCCCGAGGTGTCACTGACCTTGATGAAGGTCGCCAGCGGGATCATCTCGCCCCTGTTGTTGCGCACCTTGAGTTGGCCGATCTGGTCGGATTCGAGGCGGAACTGTTGTTCGGCCTGAACGTTGACCTGATAGGTTCGACCAAAGCGGTTGAAGTCGTTGGCATACAGCGAACCCAGGTAGATCTGCAGGGTGTCGAAGATGTCGCTGACGGCCACGCCGTGGGTCTTGGCTTTCTCCCGGTCGATGGCGGCATCGACCTGGGGCACGTTCACCGTGTAACTGGTGAACAACCCGGCCAGTTCCGGAACGTTGTGGCTCTTGGCGATGATGTTCATGGTTTCCTTGTACAGCTCTTCGTAGCCCAGGTTGCCCCGGTCTTCGATCTGCAGGCGGAAACCGCCGATGGTGCCCAGGCCTTGTACCGGTGGCGGCGGGAAGATCGCCATGTAGGCTTCCTGGATCCCGGCGAACTGCCCGTTCAAGGCACCGGCAATCGCGCCGGCGGACATGCTCGGGTCTTTGCGCTCATCGAACGGCTTGAGGGTCACGAACACGATGCCGGCGTTCGGGCTGTTGGTGAAACCGTTGATCGACAGGCCAGGGAAGGCCACCGCACTTTCCACGCCAGGCTGTTTCAGGGCCAGGTCGGACATGCGCTTGATCACGTCTTCGGTGCGGTCCAGGCTCGCCGCATCCGGCAATTGAGCGAACGCCACCAGGTATTGCTTGTCCTGGCCGGGTACGAAACCGGTCGGGGTGCTGGAGAAACCGAAGAACGTCAGCACCATCAGGCCGGCGTACAGCAGCAGGGCGATGCCGCTGGAGCGGATCACGCGGGCAACGGTGCCGACATAACCATGGCTGGCTTTTTCAAAGAAGCGGTTGAACGGACGGAACAACCAGCCGCCGAACAGCTTGTCCAGGACCTTGGAGAAACGGTCTTTCGGCGCGTCATGACCCTTGAGCAACACAGCGGCCAGGGCTGGCGACAGGGTCAGGGAGTTGAAGGCCGAGATCACCGTCGAAATTGCGATGGTCAGGGCGAACTGCTTGTAGAACTGGCCGGTCAAGCCGGAGATGAACGCTGCCGGAACAAACACCGCACACAGCACCAGCGCCGTGGCAATGATGGGGCCGGTCACTTCACGCATGGCGCGCTTGGTGGCTTCGACCGGGGTCAGCCCGAGCTCGATATTACGCTCGACGTTTTCCACCACCACGATCGCATCGTCCACCACGATACCAATCGCCAACACCAGGCCAAACAGCGACAACGCGTTCAACGAGAAGCCGAATAGATGCATCACGGCAAAGGTACCGATCAGCGAGACCGGCACCGCCACCAGCGGAATGATCGAGGCGCGCCAGGTCTGCAGGAACAGGATCACCACCAGCACCACGAGGATCAGCGCTTCGAACAGGGTGTGGACCACCGCCTCGATGGAGCCGCGCACGAAGATCGTCGGGTCATAGACGATGCTGAAATCCATGCCTTCCGGGAAGTTCTGCTTCAGCTCGGCCATTTTCGCCCGAACTTCGTTGGAGATCTCGATAGCATTGGAGCCCGGGCGCTGGAAGATCGGGATCGCCACCGCCGGCTGGTTGTTCAGCAGCGAACGCAGGGCGTATTGGCTGGAGCCCAGTTCAACGCGAGCGATGTCTTTGAGGCGAGTGATTTCACCATCGACGCCGGAGCGAATGATGATGTTCTCGAACTCTTCCTCATTGACCAAGCGGCCCTGAGTGTTGACCGACAACTGGAAGCTTTGCGCATTCGGCGCAGGCGGCGCACCCAAGGCACCGGCAGCCACCTGGCGGTTCTGTTCACGGATGGCGGTTACCACGTCGGTGGCGGTCAGGTTGCGCGAAGCGGTCTTGTTCGGATCGAGCCACACGCGCAGCGAATAGTCGCCCATACCGAACAGCTGCACATCACCGACACCGCCCAGGCGCGCCAGCTCATCCTTGATATTGAGGATCGCGTAGTTGGACAGATACAGCATGTCGTAGCGTTTGTCCGGCGAGGTCAAGTGCACGACCATCGTCAGGTCGGGCGATGCCTTGTCCACGGTAATACCGATGCGCGTCACTTCCTCGGGAAGTTTCGGCTCGGTGCGGGTCACGCGGTTCTGCACCTGCACCTGGGCGTTGTCCAGGTCCGTGCCCAGGGCGAAGGTGATAGTCAGGGTGATCTTGCCGTCGGCAGTCGACTGCGAGGACATGTACAGCATGTTCTCGACGCCGGTGATCGCTTGCTCCAGGGGAGCGGCCACGGTTTCACCGATGACTTTGGGGTTTGCACCCGGGAAGTTGGCACGGACCACAACGGTCGGTGGCACCACTTCCGGGTATTCGCTGATCGGCAGCTGGAACAGCGAGATGGCACCGGCGATCAGGATTAGCAGCGACAGCACCGCGGCGAAGATCGGCCGTGAAATGAAAAATTGGGAAAAATTCATCGGAGTCGTTATCCCTTAACCGCGTGGGGTCGCAGCAGCCACTTTCACAACCGCACCCGGCGCAACCCTGGCAGGGGCGACTTGGGGCAGGTTGCTGGCTTCCAGCGCTTGTCGTTGTTGGGCCAGGGCCGCGAGGGTTTGCTCGCTGGCCATCGGGATCACTTCAGGGGTGACCGGCGAACCCGGGCGTACCCGCTGCAAGCCCTTGACGATGATGGTGTCGCCCGTGTTCAGGCCGTTACGCACGATGCGCAAGCCTTCGATTTTGGGCCCCAGCTCCACGGCGCGATAAGCCGTGTTGTTGTCAGCATCCATCACCAGCACAAACTTCTTGCCCAGGTCCGTGCCCACCGCCTCATCGTTGATCAACATGGCGTTGTAGGTGCCGCTGCCCACCAGTTTCAGGCGAGCGTAAAGGCCAGGGGTGTAACTGCCGTCGCTGTTGTCGAATACGGCGCGACCACGGATGGTGCCGGTTTTCGGGTTGACCTGGTTGTCGACGAAGTTCATCTGGCCCAGGTGTGGATTGCCGTCTTCATTGGACAGGCCCATGTACACCGGGGTGGTGGCGCCGCGTTTGCCCTGGCGGGCGAGCTGCGTGTACTTGAGGAACACGCGCTCGTCGGCATCGAAGTAGGCGTAGACCTTGTCGGTGGAAACCACGCTGGTCAGCGGGGTGGTGTCCGCCGTCACCAGGTTGCCGGCGGTGATTTGCGCACGGCTGACGCGACCGCTGATAGGGGCGGTGACGCGGGTGAAACTCAGGTTCAATTTGGCCAGATCAAGCTGCGCTTGCAGGGCGCCGACCGCGGCACGAGCCTCTTGGGCAGCACTGGTGCGCGAATCGGCCAGCTCGGCGGAAATCGCATTGCTGGTGCGCAGGCGTTCGCCACGCTGGGCTTCGTTTTCGCTGCGGGTGGCGTTGGCGCGGGCCTGGGCCACCAAGGCCTCGAGGCGACGGACCTCGGCCTGGAACGGACGCGGATCGATCTGGAACAGCAGGTCGCCTTTCTTGACCAGGGCGCCTTCAGTGAACGTCACTTCATCGATCTGGCCCGATACCCGTGGACGAATCTCTACGGTTTCCGGCGCCTCAAGGCGCCCGGTGAATTCGTCCCATTCGTTGACCGGTTGCTCAAGCACCTTGGCCACGCTGACCTTGGCCGCGGAAGGGGTAGCGGCAGTCTCTGGCGTCTTGCCGCAAGCGCTCATCACCACTACGGCCAACACGGCCAACGGCAAGCGCAAATGTTTGAGTGACTGTTCCATGGATGCATCCGCCAATGTATTTAAGATTGGCGAATGATGCTCGGCAGGGTTGTATCGCACGAATCGAATGGGGCGAAGGTAACTATCATTCGGAATGATAGGAGAGAGCCGGGCAGCTCTCTAGCCTGCGCCTTGCGTCAGGCGGTGATCAACCCGGTTGATGGCAATTGTGTGTTTCCAGATTGGCAATGGTCTGCTTTGGATCGAGTCGCGGCCATTCGCGAGCAGGCTCGCTCCCACATTAGATTTAAGCAATGCCGTGGGAGCGAGCCTGCTCGCGAAGAGTCTATCAGCCTCGATAAATCAATCGGATCAGGCCAGACTATCCGGATCTCCAAAAAACATCTGAATCCGCGATCTCAACCAACGCTCCCCCGGATCATTGTCCTGGGAACCGCGCCAAGCCATGTGCAATTCAAAGCTGCGCACTGGCAGCGGTGGATCTTCAGCCCGCACACCGCCGGCTGCCGTCAGTGCATCGGCCGTATAGTCAGGCACGGTGGCCACAATGTCGGTGCCGCTCAACAGCGTGCCCAGCCCGTTGAATTGCGGCACTGCCAGCACCACATGACGTTTGCGCCCGAGCTTTTCCAGTTCTTCATCGATAAAGCCGCTCAGGTCACCGGCGAACGACACCAGTGCATGGGGTCGCGCGCAGAAGTCGTCCAGGCTCAAGGGCCCGGGCACGGTGTCGGCGCGCAGCAGTTTTGGCGAGCTGCGGCGCAATACTTTGCGCTTGGCATTGGCTGGCAGGTCAGTGGTGTAGCTGACGCCAATGGAGATTTCTCCGGAGGCCAGCAAATTGGGCATCAATATGTAGTTGACCCGTCGCACCACCAGCACGATCCCCGGCGATTCGGCGCGCAGGCGCTTGAGCAGCATGGGCAGCAGGGCGAATTCGACGTCGTCCGACAGCCCGATGCGAAATACTGCGGTGCTGGTGGCGGGGTCGAATTCGGCGGCACGGCTGACGGCGGTGGAAATCGAATCCAGAGCCGGGGAGAGTAGGGCGAAGATCTCGACCGCGCGTGCGGACGGCTCCATGCTGCGGCCGGTGCGCACGAACAACGGGTCGTCGAACAGCCCGCGCAAGCGCGAGAGCGCCGCACTGATGGCGGGCTGGCCGAGGAACAGCTTCTCCGCGGCGCGGGTCACACTGCGTTCGTGCATCAGGGTTTCGAACACGATCAACAGGTTCAGGTCGACACGACGCAGGTCATTACGATTCATCTTGAGTCCTGGCAGAGTCAGCAAACTTGACGTGAGCGGCCATATGGGAACAATGGCCAGCAGGAATATTACGGGGAAAGGCTGGTACTCTGCACCGAGTAATTCATTTTTCCCACATCGGCTGCTCTGGTTTCCTACGACATTTGACGAGGATGCTGCAGCTGCGGAATCAATGACAGGCATGTCGACTATTAATAGCCACTGATAGTGTTGGGTTAAAAGCCCAGCTAGAGTTCAAGGCATTAGAGGTTCAATTGGCGAGGTTTGCGATGTCCCGCACGATCCGTTTTCACAAGTTTGGTCCAGCCGAGGTGCTCAAATGCGAAGAGCATGCGGCGGCTCTGCCTGCTCCGGGCGAAGTGCAGGTGCGCGTCGAAGCCATTGGCATCAGCTGGTATGACACCCTCTGGCGCCAAAACCTGGCGTCATCCCACGCCCGTCTGCCTGCCGGTATCGGCCAGGAAATGGCCGGTGTCGTCACAGCCGTCGGTGAGGGTGTCGATGACCTGGAGGTCGGTGACAAGGTTGCCAGTTTCCCGGCCCAAAGCCCCAACGATTATCCGGTCTACGGCGAACTGATCGTTCTGCCGCGTTCGTCGGTAACGCGTTACCCGGACGTGCTCAGCCCGATTGAAGCCAGCGTGCATTACACGCCGCTGTTGATTGCCTATTTTGGATATGTCGACCTGGCGCGGGTCAAACCGGGGCAATTCGCCCTGGTCACCGACGCCAGCCACTGCGCCGGCCCTTCGTTCGTGCAACTGGGCAAAGCCTTGGGCGTACGAGTGATCGCCGCGACCAAAACCGCGGAGGAACGTGAATACCTGCTGTCGTTGGGTGCCGAGAAAGTCATCGTCACCGAGGAAGAAGACCTGTTGATGCGCATCAACAAGATCACCGACAACCGCGGTGTGGATGTGGTGTTCGATGGTTTGGGTGGCCCACAGATGTCGTTGCTCGGTGATGTCCTGGCGCCCCGCGGCAGCCTGGTGCTGTACGGCCTGCAGGGCGGTAACCAGACACCATTCCCGGCGTGTGCGGCGTTCCAGAAGAACATTCAGTTCTTCGTGCACTGCATCGGCAATTTCACCGGCAAGCCGGAACTGGGCATCATCCAGGACCAGGTCGCGCTGCAACGTGCCTTGCGTGACATCAACCAGCTGACCGCCGATCGCGTGTTGCTGCCGCTCAAGACCCGGGTTTTCCCATTCGCCGAGTTTGTCGAAGCGCACCGCTACATGGACGAATGCCCATGCCGCGAAAGGGTTGCGCTGCAAGTCGAACCTGCTTGACCCCTGCAAAAGAGTCCGTGCCTGCACGGACTCTTGCGTTTTTAGCGCTTTGCCTCCCCACATGAGACGTTCCACCGGCCTGTAGGTGGATCGGTTCAGCAACTGAACCGGTTTTTGCTCTCGATCTGTAGCTTCTAATCAACATCCAAGTACTGATAATTGCATGATTACTTTCATCTCAAGGAATGAGTCATGGCCAGGTATCTTGCCGACACTTTTCAGTGCGCGTCGTTGACGCATGTTCGACAACTAGTGATTTTCTGCGTGGTCGGCACATTATTACGAGAAGCTACTTTCCTCATTTTTTGTATTAAATGTCTGTGGGACGCTGTCGGAAATTTCCTAGGATCCCGAAGGCAATCGCAACAAACCCCTGCCAAGCTACTGTGCGCCAGTCCTTGCGGGCCTATCAGGCTTGCAGTGATCAATTATTTCAAATGATGACAAAAAACTTTATTGTTAGCATTTGGTAATAAAGTTCAGTAATTAATCTCTCTTCGGGCATTCCTTGCGCTATGCGTGAAGTTGTTTGCGTTGTGTCGAACTTTTGAATATCAGGTAAATAGAAATGAGCCATATCCATGATCAGGCGATGAATAATGTCTATCAACAAGTGCTACAACGCTTGTTGAGTTTTTTTTCACGAGCCGAGCGCACGGCTTTGCAGTTGTTGATCCAGCGCCTGGCTGTGGCTGCCGGAGGAATGGATCGAATAGGTAATTACAAGGTATTGGTGGTCCAGTGCGGATCGCGGGACAGTTGCTACACCCTGGCACTGCTGCGAGCCGCACAGTTGACAATCGCCACCCGCGCGCCCACGACATTCAAGCTGCGCTTGGCGACCCTGCGGCTCAATGGCATGAGCCAGCTGGCACTGGATAACATCCATCGAAGCTACAACGCCTTGTTCATCTACGACGATCCCCGGGTCGATGTGCTGATGGTTGATAACAGGGAAGTGCTGGCGTTCGATCACCGCGCGCCGGTCTCGCGCGCCGCACGTGAATCCAACCGCATGAACCTGCTACTGATCGGCCATCGTGGCGTCGTGGACGGACCGCTTGAGCTGTGGGACGACAGTTTCCTGGCCACTGGCGAGTTCCATGGTCAGATCGCCCGCTGGAACAATGGCGTCGATGCCTTGGTCAGTGGCGACTCACCGCGCCAGCAGAAGCGGTTCATCGAAGGGCTCAAGCGCGCGGCAGCCAAGGCTGGTCTGGCATCGTCGAACCGTCATGAGGCGGCGGATTACGGCGGGTTGTTCATGTTGCTTGATGAGTTCGGCAGCGACTGTTATCAGGCCTTTTATGAAGGCTACGGCCAGGAGGCCTGGCGTCCGGCAGAACAGTTTGAGGCCTGTCGCCGCACGACCTACATCGATATCCACGACGTGCTGGTCAGCCAGCTTGAAGAGCGTTGGCCGATACTGACCGAGTTTCTCGGGTATCAGCCCGATGAGCTGGCAGCTCATCTTGGTGAAAATCAATATGTCAGTGTGGCGGTCTCGGCGCACTTGCGGGGTTTGCAATCCTGCTTCGTCCAGGGCAGCACGTACTTGGCAGGTGTTACACACTACCTGCAGCGCGCCTTGGTGATGATGCGGCGTAACCAGCTATCGGAACGCTTATGTGAACGGGCAGACGGCGCATATGGCAACCCCTACAAGCTGGCCGGCCAGCGCGCACTGATCGCCGACGAGGCTTATCAGAGCCTTGGCCTGAACGAGGCACAATGGGTGTGCCTGCTGTTTGCGCCTTTTATCGGGCAAGGTGCGTCACTGGAGCGCTTCCTGCGCCAATGTCACCCGGGCATGCTCGTGGCCTTGCCCGAGTTGCATCGGGCCATGCAGGGGCATCCAGTGGCGGAGCAGATCCTGCAGTGGATAGTCGATGTCAGCGGCCTGCCTGTCAGCCTAGTCGGCAAGTTGTATCGCATGGAACCGTTGGTGCAGGAGGCCACGTCGATGAGCCCGCCCCACAGCCCTGTCTCGGAACCCGAGCAGGCAAGCGACGAGGCGTCGATGACCGGTGAACGGTCGGCAGGGCGTTGAACATGCGCATGTTGCCGGCCTCTTCGAGTGAGCGTGACCGCTACCCCCACGCAAGCGATCCCCTGCCATGAAAGGACAACGTGAAACCGATTTCGCCTATCAGTCGGTCTACCGATACTTGACCTGCCTGATCAGCGAGCTCGTCAGCGACAGCCGGGTACGACTACCATCCTTGCGTGAACTGGCCGGGCGCCTGAGCGTTTCGATCTCGACCATCCAGTATGCCTATGCGCTACTGGAAAAGGAGGGGCGGGTGTATTCGGTGGCCAAGTCCGGTTACTACGCGTTGCCGGTTGCCCCTACCAGCACGCTCTACGATGGCAGCGACTTGCTCGAGAGTGTGTATGTCAACGCCCGCCTGCCCGCCATGCTGGTCCTGAGCGCGGATGAGCCGGCCTTGCTGCAACCGCTCGACAGCCCCTTGTTGCTGCTGGAAAGGGAACTGCTGCGCCAATACCCGCGCCAGCCACAGCCGTCTGCGCAGCCCTGTGGCGAGCTGGAACTGCGTACCGCATTGGCGGCGCGCTATACCACCTCTGCGGTGCGCTGCTGGCATGCCGATGATGTCTACATTGGCGCTGACCTGCGCGGCGTGCTGGAAATCCTCATCGTCGTGTTGGATCTCAAGGATGCCGCGGTGGTCGTCGAGTCGCCCTGTGACTGGGCGATACTGCGCTTGTTCCAGGCGGCCGGTGTGAAGGTAATCGAATGGCCGTTGCTGGGCGACGGTAGCCTGGACGACAAGTGCCTTCGGGACCTGCTGGAAGCCGAGCCGGTACGCCTGGTGATGGTGTCGTCCGGGCTGAACATGCCCCGAGGCAGCAGGGCACCCGATGAGAACCGGCAGGTGATCGCGAACTTGCTGGAGCGGTATGGCAGTTGGGTACTGGAAAACGATTGTTATGGAGAACTCGGGTTTGAGCCCGATCAGCGGCGATTTCGCGATCTGTTGGCCCCGGAGCGCTTGATGGTGTTTTCCACGTTCGAAAAGATCATCGGCCCGGAAGCCCCTTATGGCTACCTGCTCTCGCGCCATATGAGCAGCGAGCTGCAACGGCAATTCCTGTTGCGCGCCTTTCGCTTGTCGCCGATTCGCCAGAAAGCCATCGCCCGCTTGTACAGCAACGGACGCATCGATCAACACCTGCAGGTACTGCGCCGACGCCTCAAGGACGGCAAGGAGCAAATGGCCCGGATGCTCCAGGAGCGCCTGGGTGACGCGTTGCAGTTCGTCGAGCCCCAGGGCGGGGCGACGATCTGGCTGCGCTCGTTGCGCCAGGTCGATATGAGCCGGGTGTTTCAGCGATTGCTCAGGCAGCAGGTGGTCGTTGCGCCCGGCGAGTTGTTCAGCCTGCAAGGCTTGCATGGGCAACACTTGCGCTTGAGCCATGGCGTTGGCAGCGACCAGGAACTGGCCGCCGCGCTGGGCTTGCTGGGGGACGCCTTGCGCCTTGAAGCCGTTGATTGACCCTTTGCAAAATGATGCCAATGGAACGATTCCATCGAGCGCTGGATAAACTGCATCGCGCTATGGTCAAACTGCCAGTAAACTCCGCTTCTACTCCTGAACTCTATTCCAGAGGTATTGCATGACACTCAGTCCTTTTGCGGGCAAACCGGCACCGGCAGAATTGTTGGTAGACATCCCGCGACTGGTCACGGCCTATTACACCGGTCAACCCGACGCCGCCATTTCGACCCAGCGGGTGGCCTTCGGTACGTCCGGGCACCGAGGCAGTTCGTTCGACTTGAGTTTCAACGAGTGGCACGTCCTGGCAATCAGCCAGGCCATTTGCCTGTATCGCGAGGCCCAGGGCATCAATGGCCCTTTGTTCGTCGGCATCGACACCCACGCATTGTCCACGCCGGCGGGTGCCAGCGCCCTGGAAGTGCTGGCGGCCAATGGCGTGACGGTGATGATCGCCGAGGGTGACGAATACACGCCGACCCCAGCGGTTTCCCATGCGATCCTGTGCTACAACCGCGGCCGTACCTCTGGCCTGGCGGATGGCATCGTCATCACCCCGTCCCACAACCCGCCGCAAAGCGGGGGCTACAAATACAACCCGACCAATGGCGGCCCGGCCGATACCCACATCACCAAGTGGATCGAAGCCAAGGCCAACGAACTGTTGGCGAACAAGCTCGCCGGGGTCAAGCGCATCAGCTACGAGCAGGCGCTGAAGGCCAGCACCACTCATCGCCACGACTACCTCAACACCTATGTCGCCGACCTGATCAACGTGATCGATTTCGACTCCATTCGTGATGCCAAGCTACGCTTGGGTGTTGACCCCCTGGGTGGTGCGGGCGTGCGCTACTGGTCGGCGATTGCCGAGCATTATCGCCTGGACCTGGACGTGGTGAACCGGCAGGTCGACTCGACTTTCCGTTTCATGACCGTCGACTGGGATGGCCAGATTCGCATGGACCCATCGTCCAGCCACGCGATGCAGGGGCTGATCGGCCTGAAAGAGCGCTTCGACGTGGCCTTCGCCTGCGACCCGGATCACGACCGCCATGGCATCGTGACTCCCTCTGGCGGCCTGCTGGCGCCGAACAACTACCTGGCCGTGTCGATCGATTATCTGTTCCAGAACCGCCCGCACTGGCGAGCCGATGCCGCGGTGGGTAAAACCGTGGTCAGCAGCGGCTTGATCGACCGCGTGGCCAAGCGCCTGGGACGCCGCCTGTACGAAGTGCCTGTGGGCTTTAAGTGGTTTGCCGATGGCCTGTTCGACGGCTCCCTGGGCTTTGGTGGCGAAGAAAGCGCGGGGGCTTCGTTCCTGCGCAAGGACGGCAGCGTCTGGTGCACGGACAAGGACGGTCTGATCCCGGCCTTGCTGGCGGCTGAAATGACTGCACGTACCGGTCGCGACCCAAGTCAGGCCTACCGCGCGCTGACCGATGAACTGGGCGAGCCGTTCTCGGTACGGGTGGATGCCAAGGCCAACCCGGAACAAAAGGCCCTGTTGAGCAAGCTGTCACCGGATCAGGTCACCTCGACAACACTGGCGGGTGAGCCGATCCAGAGCATTCTCAGCCATGCACCGGGTAACGACCAGGCCATTGGCGGCCTTAAGGTAATGACCGAAAATGGCTGGTTCGCGGCGCGTCCGTCGGGGACCGAGGATATCTACAAGATCTACGCGGAAAGCTTCGTCAGCGACGACCACCTCAAGCAGTTGGTCGCTGAGGCACAGACCCTTGTAGATGGCGCTATTTCTGCGAAATGATTGATGGCCGTCTTCGCGAGCGTCACGTGTCTGTGGAGCGAAGCTTGCCCGCGAAGAAGGCAGCATGAACACCGTTGTACTCCAGCCAAATAAAAAAGGGCGACCTCCCACGGTCGCCCTTTTTTTGTTCGATTTACTGAATCAAGCCAGATCCACCAACACGATCTCACTGTCCTCGATAGCCGTCACCCGCAACACCTGCTCTTGGGCAACCGCAACACCGTCTCGAGCTTGTGCACGCAAGCCATTGACTTCAATGACACCCGTGGCCGGCACCAGGTACGCGCGACGACCGTTCTCCAGGCGATACTCAGCGGTTTCGCCGGCCTTCAGGTTTGCCGCCACCAGGCGCGCATCGGCGCGGATTCGCAGGCTTTGATCGTCCCCGGGCTTACCGCTGGCCAGGGTAACGAAACCTTCGCGCTGGCCCTTGGGAAATGGCTTTGCGCCCCAGGAAGGTGCCAGGCCGGATTCATTGGGAATGATCCAGATCTGAAAGATCTTGGTCGGCGTAGCTTCCAGGTTGTATTCGCTGTGGGCAATGCCGGTGCCGGCGCTCATCACCTGAACGTCACCCGCTTCAGTGCGACCCTTGTTGCCCAGGTTGTCCTGGTGAGTAATTGCGCCTTCACGGACATAGGTGATGATTTCCATGTCCCGGTGCGGGTGCTGCGGGAAGCCGGTGCCCGGGGCAATCACGTCATCGTTCCATACCCGCAAGTTGCCCCAGTTCATGCGCTTGGGGTCATGGTATTCGGCGAACGAAAAGTGGTGATGAGCATCCAACCAGCCATGGTGAGCGCCGCCAAGCGAGTTGAAAGGTCTGAGTTCAAGCATGATCGTCTCCTGAAAGGTTCGTCATGGGGCGCAAGGCCTGGCCACGAATCGAGACCGGTTGTTGATGACCGGCATCATCCATCAGGCAACAATCGATAAAAAGCGTAAAAAATGCCGCATAATAATCGATAAATTAGATAGGAAGTGCGCTCGAAAGCGTCTCATCCAGCCTTCAATATCGCCCATAAGTCGATGAGTCATAAGCATTTCACTAGAACTAAAAAGCAAATACAGACACCATAGCCCTCAACAGCCTCACACCCTGGAGTCCGTCCGCGTGCCGCAACACACCCCCGATCTTCCGCCTGAACTTCGCCCGCTGGCCGAGATGCCATTGCTCAAGCGCCTGGCCGCGCGCTTTTTTGGTCATGGCCTGACGCGCCTGCGCGCACAACACCGCGCGTCTTGGTTGCACGGTCAGGCAGACGGTTTTCGTAGCGGTCATAGCGCCGGGGTGGACTACGGATACAAAGAAGGCAAGCTCGAGGGCCTGGAAGAGGGCCGGCAAGTCTTGCTGATTCGCGACTCACGCTGCACCGAGCACCGGCCACCCAATATCGATGACCATCTTTTCGACGATTGGCGCCTGCCATTGACCGCCGAACTGAAGAAACGCATGAAAGCCGACGTCGCCCGGTTGCTGCCGGCACACGCCCAGCCCAGCGCTGCGCAGTGGAAAATGATCTTCAGTGATACGCCATCGACGTCGGTGATTGCCGGTGCGGGAGCGGGCAAGTCGACGACGCTGGTTCTGCGTATCCTGCTGCTCAGTCACTACCTGGGGTTCGAACTGAGCTCGATGACCGTGGTGACGTTCACTCGTGAGTCGCGCAAGGACTTCATCAATAAACTGATTGAGCTGTTTGCGCTCTGGGGGCATGCACTGGGTGTGCGCGAGGCGCGTGACCTGGTGCGCACCTTCCATTCGCGCATATTGCCGATGGTTCGCAGCCTGCCGGGCTTCGAGCGGCTGCAAGCCTTCGAAAACCTCAGTCACCGAGCGCAAGGCGCGGATGACGAAGTGGACAGCAACCCCTTCGATCTACGCATCAATGACGCCCAGCGTCAGCAACTCAATGCCTGTTATCACGCGTTGCACAGTCGCGATGAGCGTTTTCGCGAGCTGATCAAGCCATTGTCCCGTCACGCTTTGCAACTCAAGGAGCTGGAGCGCGACCACCCCGATGTACAGAAGCGCATGGCCGTCACCGAACTGGCGGCCAAACGCGATGAAGAGCTCTGCGACCTGGTGGAAGACTTGTGGTTTCGCGCTGGCGCCTGGCCGATCAAAGGCATAGAGCCCAAGCGCCAGGCTTTCGATATCAATGGCAGCACCTTTCACTGCCACGGTTACATTGCCTCGCTGGACGCTTGGGTGGTGCTGGGATTCGACCCTGGTGAAAATCCGCAACTGACCCGGCCAAATGCCAAGCTTACGTTGCGTGCGGAAACCGCGGTAAAGCGCACGTTGTTTCAAGCTTTCTGTCGTAAGCCATTGATATGGATTGATAATTACGAGTCATCAAAGCGTGTGCTGGCGTCCCTTGGGGGGGATGCCAGCGCCGGGCCTGGCTTCGATTACAAGGTCAAGGGAGAGCTGGCGTCCGCGCCATTGCTGGACTGTTTTGTCGCTGCCGCCGGGTTCATTGAAAACCTCGGCCTGGATGTGCCGACGGCTGTGGGCCAGATGAGCTTTGCCAAGGATGACCCGGACCGCTTTTTCTTCGAGGCCTTGAGTCTGTACTGGCGCGCCCTGGAAGACCATTTGCTCGACCAGAAACCGCCGGTCATGACTTACAACCGCATGTTCGCGCTGTTTAGCGAACACTCCCCGGAAAACCTCAAGCTGCTCAGTGACGAGCTCTTGCGGCCGCTGTCGCACTTGATGATCGACGAGTTCCAGGACGTTTCACCGCAAATTGTCTCGTGGATCCGTGCCAGCCTGGCCGAAATCCGCAGTCGCGGGCCGGCGATGCACGTCGGGCGCGGCGCCCAGCATTCTTCATTGCTGTGCGTAGGCGATGACTGGCAGTCGATTTACGGCTGGCGTGGCAGTTCGCCGACCTATTTCATGGAGTTCAACAAGACGTTCTCGTCGCCAAGCACCACCAAGGTGATGCTCAGCGACAATTATCGCAGCCACCAGCACATCATTGACGCCGCCGAGTACATCGTGCGGGCCGCGCCTGCGATCGCGGGTAAGAAGGCCAAGGCCAGTGGCGAGCCAAAGGCCTTGCTGCCGGTCAATGTGCTGGACCGAGACGATCAGGGGATGGCCGAGCGCTTGATGGAGCACTATCGGAAAGGCGATTCAATCTTGATGCTTTATCGAAAAAGTAGCGATAAGTCATTGATAGAACAACATATTAAGCCTGTACTTAATGTTGATTCTAGCTTGCCGTTTGAAGCACGACGCCTCAAGCAACTGACCTATCACAGCGCCAAGGGCCTACAGGCTGACGCGGTATTCCTGCTCGGCGATTGCCAGCACCTGACCCGTTCGCCCTACAAAAACCAGGTGTACCGTATGGCGGGCCTGGGCAAGGCTGGCGACACTGAGCCTTATGACAATGCCCAGAAAGACGAGATTCTGCGCCTTGCATACGTGGGCATTACCCGGGCGGTAAGTCATTGCTATTGGTATGTCGATGCGCAGGAGACCCAGGCGGTGAACATGCCCAAGGCGTCGGACCGGATCGGCAAGGGCAAGGCGTTTTTCGCCGATCATCGGCGGGCCAAAACGCCGGCATGACCCATGTAGGAGCCTGCGGTGCGGCTCTTACAAGGTATACATTTACCTCTCTACATACGATCAAATACGCCAAAGCGAGACGGCCTTATAGGGACGTGATTGCAGATCTGTCCGCGTTCTGATCGTTCCCATGCTCTGCGTGGGAATGCCGCCAGGGACGCTCCGCGTTCCACTGACGACGCATGACATGAGCCGTGCGCAATGGTGACGCGGAGCGTCACAGGAAGCCCTGTGTGAAATTGGTTGCCTGCGTACATATCCATTGCTGCGGTAACGGCCACTTATGGTTTCGCTTTTACAGCGACTCCCTTTTTCAAACGCCGGAGTGCCGGCCCAGCAAAAAGGAAGCAAAAGGCTTTGCCCCACCACTCGGTGCCTCGCTGTGGCTCGGCATGCCCTCTCTCCGGCATTGCTCCGTGGGTCGCCGCGATGGGTCGTCCCTGGCCCAGCGCGGCTAAACCGGCGTCCTGCCGGTTTCCCCACTGCGCAATGCCTGCGTTCGGCCATCGTGGTTAATGGGGCGCCCAGATCAAAAACAAAAGCGAGGCGGCCTTAAAGCCGACCTGACTTCGACGGGTGTACCTCGATCCCCTGTAGGAGCGAGCATGCTCCGGGCGGCGTTCCGACGATTGATCGTTCCCATGCTCTGCGTGGGAATGCCGCCAGGGACGCTCCGCGTTCCACTGACGACGCATGACATGAGCCGTGCGCAATGGTGACGCGGAGCGTCACAGGAAGCCCTGTGTGAAATTGGTTGCCTGCGTACATATCCATTGCTGCGGTAACGGCCACTTATGGTTTCGCTTTTACAGCGACTCCCTTTTTCAAACGCCAAAAAGGAAGCAAAAGGCTTTGCCCCACCACTCGGTGCCTCGCTGTGGCTCGGCATGCCCTCTCTCCGGCATTGCTCCGTGGGTCGCCGCGATGGGCCGTCCCTGGCCCAGCGCGGCTAAACCGGCGTCCTGCCGGTTTCCCCACTGCGCAATGCCTGCGTTCGGCCATCGTGGTTAATGGGGCGCCCAGATCAAAAACAAAAGCGAGGCGGCCTTAAAGCCGACCTGACTTCGACGGGTGTACCTCGATCCCCTGTAGGAGCGAGCATGCTCCGGGCGGCGTTCCGACGATTGATCGTTCCCATGCTCTGCGTGGGAATGCCGCCAGGGACGCTCCGCGTTCCGCTGACAACGCATTAATTGAGCCGTGCGCAACGTTGATGCGGGGGCGTCACAGGAAGCCCCTGTGTGAAATTGGTTGCCTGCGTGCATATCCATTGCCGCGGTAACGGCCTCCTATGGTTTCGCCCTTACGGCGACTCCCTTTTTCAAACACCAAAAAGGAAGCAAAAGGCTTTGCCCCACCACTCGTTGCCTCGCTGTGGCTCGGCATGCCCTCTCTCCGGCATTGCTCCGTGGGTCGCCGCGATGGGCCGTCCCTGGCCCAGCGCGGCTAAACCGGCGTCCTGCCGGTTTCCCCACTGCGCAATGCCTGCGTTCGGCCATCGTGGTTAACGGGGCGCCCGCGATCAAAAGCAAAGCGAGGCGGCCTTAAATCCGACCTGATTTTTCCGGATACCCCTGGATCCCCTGTAGGAGCCAGCCTGCTGGCGAAGGCGGCAGCACATTTGATCGTTCCCACGCTCTGCGTGGGAATGCCGCCAGGGACGCTCTGCGTTCCGCTGACGACGCGTTAATTGAGCCGTGCGCAACGGTGATGCGGGGTGTCACAGGAAGCCCTGTGTGAATTGGTTGCCTGCGTACATATCCATTGCTGCGGTAACGGCGGCTTATGGTTTCGCTTTTACAGCGACTCCCTTTTTCAAACGCCGGAGTGCCGGCCCAGCAAAAAGGAAGCAAAAGGCTTTGCCCCACCACTCGGTGCCTCGCTGTGGCTCGGCATGCCCTCTCTCCGGCATTGCTCCGTGGGTCGCCGCGATGGGCCGTCCCTGGCCCAGCGCGGCTAAACCGGCGTCCTGCCGGTTTCCCCACTGCGCAATGCCTGCGTTCGGCCATCGTGGTTAATGGGGCGCCCAGATCAAAAACAAAAGCGAGGCGGCCTTAAAGCCGACCTGACTTCGACGGGTGTACCTCGATCCCCTGTAGGAGCGAGCATGCTCCGGGCGGCGTTCCGACGATTGATCGTTCCCATGCTCTGCGTGGGAATGCCGCCAGGGACGCTCCGCGTTCCACTGACGACGCATGACATGAGCCGTGCGCAATGGTGACGCGGAGCATCACAGGATGCATTCCCACGCAGAGCGTGGGAACGATCAATCAGGTACAGCCGGCAAGTCGGATCGCCACACCGCTGGCTACAAGGTGTACGCGTCCCCTCTACATCCTTGATCCCGTAAAAAACACAAAGCCCACAATATCGTGGGCTTTTGGATGGAAGTCCGGCCGTCAGGCATAACTCCTGAGGGCCACCGGAGGAATGAACGCTTCGAGCTCATCCTCCACGGCTTCGATTATTCGTTCGACGTCGGCGGCGTTCATCACCGTCGAGCAGGGGATACCGGCGATGGCGATCATGGTCTCGCCACTGGCTCGATCAAACAAACGGGCGATCATGCTGCCCGGGGCGTCCATGCTGGCCTCGAAACCCATGGGATGGAAATGCCAGCGCATCAGCTGGCAGGCGTTTGGAAAAGTGACCTTGCTGAACCCTTTATTCATGTGTTGCCCGCCTTCTTCATCGAGCGCTTCCATTAGCTCAGGTTAGGTGGGAGGAGCCTTCATTGGCTCAACCATTGACAGACTTTAAAAGTAGCAGCTGCATGTGAAAAAAATGTGTATTTTTCAGGTCGTTTGGCAATTGCTGCGCTTTTTTTGATGCAGGTCACGTGCGTGATCGTTTGCGCAATGGCCCGCCCGCATTTGCAATTGAAGGTGCGGGCCGATTTGGGCAAGCTCGGTACTTTTTGACGAGACCTTTCATGTACGCCGAGGATGATGGCCCGCTGCAAACCCAGGCCACGGGCGAGACGGTCATGCTTTACCACTTGCGCTGGAAACACCGCGATCTGGACGGGGTCATGGCGTTGTATCACCCCGATGTCCGATACAGTGATTTCTTCCAGAACCGGGTGATGGGGCTGGCCCAGTTGCGTGACTATGTGCAAAGCAGCATGCCCCGTGAGCCGGATGAGGCGCTGGAGCACTCGGACCGCATCCGCTTGGACGGCAACACCGCATTCATCCAGTACCGCATCACTTTGCGTGGTGGTGAGGGGCTGGTGTCGTTTCGCGCCAGTGAAGCAATCACCGTGAAGGACGGGCTGATCTGGCGGGTCAACGAATATGCTTCGCTGGTCCATGAGCGGCCCTGCGGCGAAAACACCGGCAGCCAGCGCCCGGCGGTCAGTCGACTGGGACTGTCGGTGCGGCAGTTGAGCTTCATGGCCGACGACCTGCAGCAGTACTTTCAACGCCAGCAGCCTTATCTCGACCCGCGGCTCGACCTGCAAAGGGTGGCACAGGAGTGTGGCTACAGTCGCAACCAGATTTCCTATCTTCTTAACCAGGTGCTGGGGCAGAGCTTCTATCGCTACGTCAACCAGGCCCGCCTGCAGCACCTGCTCAATGCGCTGGACAGTGCCATGCCCGCGGTGCGTATCGACGCCTTGGCGTTTGCCGCCGGGTTCAACTCACTGTCGGCGTTCTATAGTTGTTTCCGCCAGCACACCGGCCTGTCGCCCAAGGCCTACGTCAAGCAAATGTCCTTGCGTGCACGCGCGCAAGACAGCACCTGAGCCCGTGCACTAGGATCAACGCCATCGAAGTCTGAGTGGCGGAGTCTTGAATGCCGGCATGGCGCACTATCAGTTTGTGGATGGACCAACTCGACGAGCCTTTGCTGGCGCGTGCGGCGCTGGAACGGGATCTGGATGTCGATGTCGCGATTATCGGCGCGGGGTACACCGGGCTCTGGACCGCCTACTACCTGAAGCGACAGGCTCCTGGCCTGAATATTGTCATCATAGAAGCGCAAACAGCCGGTTTCGGTGCGTCGGGGCGTAACGGCGGGTGGTTGATGGGCAATCTGCTGGGCGAAGACCGGCTGCTCGCTTCGTTGTCACCCGAGCAACGTCGTGCCTCTTACGATTTGCTCCACGACATCCCTGATGAGGTGAAACGCGTCATCGAACGTGAAGGCATCGATTGCGATTATCGTAAAGGCGGCGCCCTCTATTGTGCCGCTCGCTACCCCGAGCAGGAGGCCACACTGCGCCAGTACCTGGACAAACTGTACGGCCAGGGTCTCAACGAAAACGACTACCGCTGGCTGAGCCCGGAGCAGATGGCGCAGCAAATTTGCCTGGCCAAGCCTTATGGCGCTATTTATGCGCCACATGTCGCGACCCTCCATCCGGCCAAGCTGGTCCGGGGACTGGCACGCGCGGTCGAGCGCATGGGCGTGCGGATCTACGAGAACAGCCCGGTGAATCATTGGCAGTCCGGCAGCGTTCGCACTGCCCAGGCGACGGTGCGCAGCCGCTGGGTGGTACCGGCTGTCGAAGGCTATTCGGTGACCTTGCCGCCCTTGGGACGTTATCAGTTGCCGGTGCAAAGCCTGATCGTGGCCACCGAACCGCTGTCGGCCGCCACCTGGGACGAGATTGGGCTGAGTCATGGCCAGGCCTTCAGCGAAAACAGTCGCCAGGTGACCTATGGCCAACGGACGGCAGATAACCGACTGATCTTTGGCGCGCGCGGGGGCTATCAGTTTGCCGGCAAGCTGCGCCATGACTTTGACCTGACGCGTAGCGAAATCGAGTTGCGGCGCTATCTGTTCGGCGAACTGTTTCCACAGCTTCGCAATGTGCAGATCACCCATGGCTGGGGCGGCAACCTGGGCATGTCACGGCACTTCAAGCCCCATATGCTCTGTGACCAGGCCAGCGGTATTGCCTTGTCCGGCGGTTATGGCGGGGAGGGGGTCGGTGCCAGCAACCTGGGTGGCAGGACCCTTGCCGACCTGATCCTGCAACGCGACACCGAGCGGGTTCGCCAACCGTGGGTAATTGCCAAGGGCGGACTGCACGCGCTCAAGGCCTGGGAGCCCGAACCTTGGCGCTGGCTCGGCTACAACGCGATCATTCGCAGCTTCGTCCACGAAGACCAGACTCTGGCCAACCCGACCAGCGCGCCATGGCGGCGCAGGCTCGCCAGCGGGGTCGCGGGGTTCATGGAAGGCTTGATGCACTGAACAGTGTTGCCTTCGATGATCCGTGATCAACTCACAGGTTCAACCGTGCACCTCATTTCACCTGCGCCCGGCATCCGCAACAGGGCATCGTTGCCGTTTTGCCAGAAGCTTTGGCTGCCCCTGTTGTCCTTGCCCTGGTACAGGGCTCCGGACGAACTCGGCACCTGTTCCAGCGTGGTCGAGGTATTGGCCCATTTCAGGTAAACCACTGCCGGTTCGACAGTGAAGAACGTGGCGGCCACCAGCGCGCCAAGCCCGGCGCAGCGAAAGGCCTGCGGACCTTCGGTGAGCCTGCTGGGGTCCTTGGTCCTGGCAATGGCCGAGCCTTGGCGCAGTTGGTGCGCACGCTCGGCATAGTGGCTCACCGTGCATGCCTTGGGATCGGCTTCGGTCGCGCATTGATCGCGGGCGAGCAGCCAGAAGCGCTGGTCGATCTCGACTTTGTCGGGTCGCGGCACCGAATGCTCATCGGTGAGCGCCAGGCGATACAGGCGCGTCAGCTCGATATCCATCTGCGCCAGTCGAGCGTCGCGACAGATAAGCTTTTCAACGGCCCCCCGGGCCGCGGCGCAGTCGAAGCTGGTATTGAAGGATCGAGCAGGTGTCGCGGCATTTGCACAAAGACTCATTGAAAACCAAGCGGCGACCGCGAGGAGGGGAGTCAGAAGTGGCGTGACCATTTTCATTTCGACACCATCATTCGGTCGCACTGGGTCTAACGCAGTGTAAGGCAGTGCTCGAAACCTGCCACACAGGGGGGCGCAGGCAACACGATTCGCGGGCTCAGTCTTCCTGGCGAATCGTGGCCACGTCATCGGCCTTGACTTTGACCTTGGCTCCGGAAATATCCTCGAACTCGAAGAAACCGTCCTTGGTCTTGGTTTTTGGCATGTCCTTGGTCAGATACTGGGTGCCGTTCTGCAGGGTGACCACCGTGGGCGTCGAGCAGCCGGCCAGGGCGATGAAGGCCGCTACCGCCATGGGAAACGCCAGAGTCTTGATGTTCATAATCACCTCTCATTGTTAAAAAAAACCAGTGTGGCTGTCGCAAGCGAATGCCGTTCCTTGGCGGTTGGTGCGATGCAACAGCAGAAAGTTCTATGCCCAAGGCAAAAATCCCTTAAAGCGCCTCCGCTTATCCTTTTCCATTTGCATGGGGCAGGGCGTTGCTGGTATCTGTATGCATAACCAGTGCTTGTTAATCGTGGCTCCTTTTCCCGTGACTGCAAATCCTCTCGACGACCCGTTCTACTACCTCAACAACTTCATGCAAGTGCTTGATTGGCTTGAGCAACGTTATGCCGACGTGTTGAGCGTCGAAGAGCACCGCTTTATTCATGACTTCAATGGTTTGCCCCGCGAGGCCCAGGCGCTGCTGGTCAGGCTGGTCATGCGCAAGGGCGTGCATTTTCGCGTCAGCAAATTGCATTACGTCGAGATCGGCGATATCGCCAGCGCAGCCCGGCCGTTGCTCGAATTGGGCTGGCTCGACGAGCACCAGCCGTTGTCGGTCGAGGCGTTATTTGAAGTGTTGCTCAAGGCGGAAATTCTTCAATGCCTGGGCAGTGCCATTACTCAACCCAAGGGTAAAAAGACCGACTGGCTACCGGCTCTGTGCGAGCAGTTTCCTCACGAGCAATCCTTTAAGGATTGGTGTCCGGCGCTGGGTGACCGCTTGTTCAGCCTGACCATCATGGGCCTGTGCGATCGCCTGCGCTTGATGTTTTTTGGCAATCTTTACCAGGATTGGTCTGAATTCGTCTTGGCGGACCTTGGGGTCTTCACCTATGAAAAAGTCGAGTTTTGCGCCGATTCCCGAGGCTTGCGCAGCCGCGAGGACGTCGATGCCTGCCTGTTCCTTTACCAGTGCCAGCAGCTTTTCGAGGCCGGTGAGTCGGTGGCCGCCATTGTCACTCAGATCAACGGCCTGGCACTGGGCAATCCCTGGCTGCAGAGGCGTCGTGACAAGCTCTTATTCCAGATGGGCCAGGCGTGCGAGCGCGCCGGTGATTTCTGCGCCGCGTTGACCCTGTACCGGGACTGCGTGTATCCCGGCGCGCGCTTGCGCATGATCCGTGTGCTGGAACGCTGCGGTGAGTACCCACTGGCCCTTGACCTGGCGTGCCAGGCCGAACAAGCACCGCAAAACGCCGCGGAACAGCAACACCTGCTGCGTGTCCTGCCCAGGTTGCGTCGCAAGCTGGGCGGGCCGGCGGTCAAGCGTCCGGCCCCACGACAGATGGAACGCCTGGAGCTGCAACTGAGCAGGACCGACCCGATGTTGTCAGTGGAGGACTACGTGCAGGCGCACCTGGGCGAAGACTCGGCACCGGTTCATTACGTCGAAAACAGCCTGGTCAACTCGCTGTTCGGGTTGCTGTGCTGGCCGGCGATATTCGCCCCGCTGCCGGGGGCGTTTTTCCATCCGTTCCAACGCGGTCCGGTGGACCTGCTGAGCGAAGACTTCCACAGCCGCCGGGCCGAGTTGTTCCAGGCCTGCCTCGATGAACTCGACGACGGTCGATACCTTGAGACCATCCGCCTGCGCTATGCCCAAAAGTGGGGCGTGCAGTCGCCATTCGTGTTCTGGGGCGCACTCAGCGAGCCGTTGCTGGAGCAGGCGCTGGACTGCTTGCCCGCCGAACACCTCAAGCACTGGTTCAACCGGTTGTTACTGGACATCAAGGCCAATCGGGCGGGCATGCCCGACCTGATCCAGTTCTGGCCGCAGGAAAAAACCTACCGCATGATCGAAGTCAAGGGGCCCGGGGATCGCCTGCAGGATAACCAGCTGCGCTGGCTGGAGTTCTGTCATGAGCACCGGATGCCGATTGCCGTGTGTTATGTGCAATGGGCGGAGCAGGGCGCTTGAGCTACAGCATCGCGGTGCGGGCGTTATGTGAGTTCACCGCCAAGGTCGGGGACCTCGACTTGCGCTTCACTCCCTCGCCGACCGCCCTGGAAGGCATCGTCGGGCACCGTACGGTAGCGTCACGGCGCAGTGACGACTACCAGAGTGAAGTCGCCCTCGAAGGTGCGTATCAGGGCCTGACGGTCAAGGGCAGAGCGGATGGCTATGATCCCTCGCAAAATTGCCTCGAAGAGATCAAGACCTACCGTGGTGACTTGAGCAAGCAACCGGCCAACCACCGGCAATTGCATTGGGCACAGGCCAAGGTCTATGGCTGGCTGATGTGCCGCAAACTGAACCTGGCGCAGATCAACCTAGCGCTGGTGTATTTCGATATCGTCAGCGAAAGGGAAACTTGTCTGCTCGAGGCGTTCAGCGCCGCCGAGCTCGGGCAGTTCTTCGAACACCATTGCGGCCTGTTCCTGCACTGGGCCGAACAGGAAACAGCCCATCGCCAAAGGCGTGACCTTGCGGCCCGACAGCTGGCGTTTCCCCATGCCGAGTTTCGCCCCGGGCAGCGTCACCTCGCCGAATCGGTGTTCAAGGCGGTCAGCACCGGGCGTTGCCTGATGGCCCAGGCACCCACGGGGATTGGCAAGACCATCGGCACCCTGTTCCCGCTGCTCAAGGCCCTGGCGCCGCAGCAACTGGACAAGCTGTACTTTCTCACGGCGAAAACCCCGGGACGCAAGCTGGCCCTGGACGCCGCGCAGGTGATCCTCGACTGCAGCGATGCACCGCCTTTGCGGATTCTGGAAATGATCGCCCGGGACAAGGCCTGTGAACATCCGGACAAGGCCTGTCACGGTGAATCCTGTCCGTTGGCCCAGGGCTTCTACGATCGATTGCCGGCGGCACGCCAGGCCGCCAGCGAGCTGGGCCTTTTGAACCAGAGCGCATTGCGCCAGGTCGCTTTGGAGCATGAGGTGTGCCCGTATTACCTGAGCCAGGAAATGGCGCGCTGGGCCGATGTGGTCGTTGCCGATTACAACTATTACTTCGATTTCAGTGCGCTGCTGTTCGGCCTGGCCCAGGCCAACAACTGGAAAGTCGCGGTACTGGTCGACGAAGCCCACAACCTGGTGGAACGTGGTCGTCAGATGTACAGCGCGAGCCTCGACCAATCGACCCTCGACGGAGTTCGGAAAACCGCTCCCGAGGTGTTGAAAAAAAGCCTGCAGCGAGTCAACCGCGAATGGAACGCCTTGCATAACCAGCAGTCTGCTGCTTATCAGGCCTATGACAAGCCACCGGAAAAACTGCTCCAGGCCTTGTCGTCGTGCAGCGCCAGCATCGGCGATTACCTTAACGATCATCCGCAGGGACTGGACAGTGCATTGCAAAGCTTTTACTTCGAGGTACTGCAGTTCTGTCGGGTGGCCGAACTTTTTGACCAGCAGTACCTGTTCGACATCAGCAAACGCGACCTCGACCGCAAGCGCAACCTCTCGCAACTGTGTCTGCGCAACGTTGTGCCCGCGGGCTTCATTGGGCCGCGCCTGAGCGCTGCCCGCAGCACCGCCCTGTTCTCGGCGACCCTCAGCCCTCGCCACTATTACGCCGACTTGCTGGGTACGCCGGCGAATACCGTGTGCATCGACGTCGAGTCGCCTTTTCATGCCGATCAGCTACATGTACAGATCATCAACCAGATCTCCACGCGTTTCGTTCATCGCCAGGCATCCCTGGCGCCGATCGTCGAACTGATCGCCCGGCAGTTCATGCGGCGCCCCGGCAATTACCTGGCGTTTTTCAGCAGTTTCGATTACCTGCAGCAAGTGGCGCAGTTGCTCGCCGAGCGTTATCCCGGGATCAATCTATGGTCACAGTCACGGGGCATGGCGGAGGCGCAACGCCAGGCGTTCCTCGACCGGTTCACCGCCGAAGGCCAGGGCGTGGGCTTTGCGGTGTTGGGCGGGGCGTTTGGCGAAGGCATCGATTTGCCGGGTGCACGCTTGATTGGCGCGTTCATCGCCACCCTGGGGTTGGCGCAGCTCAACCCGGTCAACGAGCAACTCAAGCAGCGCATGGCGGCCATGTTCGGTGCGGGCTACGACTACACCTACCTGTATCCCGGCGTGCAAAAAGTGGTGCAGGCCGCTGGCAGAGTGATTCGTACACAGCAGGACCAAGGCGTGGTGATGTTGATCGATGACCGGTTTGGCGACAACAAGGTCAGGCAACTGCTGCCGCGCTGGTGGTCAATTGCTTCGGCGGCTGTTCAAATGGACGGTTTATCGCATACTGCTGAGTTACAGCACCCGATGTGAGGGATCAATGAGCGAAGATCGAATCCAGGCCAGGGTCATTGAGGACAGGCGCTTGCGCCTGCTGATCGATGCGGTGGTTGACTACGCGATCTACATGATTGACCCCGATGGCATCATTACCAGCTGGAACGCAGGGGCCCGGCGGTTCAAGGGCTATGAGGAGGCCGAGATTCTCGGCCAGCATTTTTCGCGCTTCTACACCGATGAAGATCGTCGTGCCGGCTTGCCTCAGCGGGCGCTGGACACGGCCATTCGCGAGGGCCGATTCGAAGGTGAAGGCTGGCGTGTGCGCAAGGACGGCACGCATTTCTGGTCCCACGTGGTGATCGATCCGATTTACGACCCGTCGGGCACGCTGCTGGGATTTGCCAAGATTACCCGTGACCTGACCGACCGCAAGATGGCCGAAGAGACCCTCAAGCAAAGCGAGCAACAGTTTCGCTTACTGGTGCAAAGCGTCACGGACTACGCCATCTACATGCTGGCCCCGGATGGTCGCGTGACCAACTGGAACCTGGGAGCCCAACGGATCAAGGGCTATTTGCCCGAAGAAGTTATTGGCCAGCACTTTTCGATGTTCTACACCCCCGAAGACAAGGCGAGCGGCTTACCCGGCCGGGCATTGGAGATTGCCACGCGTGAGGGGCGCTTCGAGAACAAGGGATGGCGAGTGCGCAAGGACGGCACAAGGTTCCTGGCTCACGTCGTGGTTGACCCGATCTGGGGAGACACCGGTACGTTGCTAGGCTTTGCCAAGATCACCCGCGACATCACCGAAGCGACCCAGGCGCAGCAGGCACTTGAACAAACCCGCGAAGCGCTGTTCCAGGCGCAAAAGATGCAAGCCATCGGCCAGCTCAGTGGGGGGATTGCCCACGACTTCAATAATCTGCTCACAGTCATTCTTGGCAATCTGGAAATCGTGCGCAAACGCCTGGCGGACGACCCGAAAATCGTCCGGTTGCTCGACAACGCCACCCAGGGTGCATTGCGCGGCGTGTCCTTGACCCAGCGCATGCTGGCTTTTGCCAGGAAGCAAGAGCTCAAATCCGAACCTGTGGAACTTCCCGCCCTGGTGCAGGGCATCAGCGGACTGCTGCGCAGTTCCCTGGGACCGTCGGTGGCACTGGAAACCCGTTTTCCAGAGCGGATCGAGCCGGTCCTGGCCGATATCAACCAGCTCGAATTGGCGATGCTGAACCTGGCCACCAACGCCCGCGATGCCATGCCCGACGGCGGAAAAATCGTCATCAGCGCCCGCGTTGAAACTATCTCTGATCCGTTACGGGCGGGGCGTTATGTGTGCCTGAGCATCACCGACACCGGCGACGGGATGGATGAAGCAACGCTGGCCTCGGCAATGGATCCGTTCTTCACCACCAAAGGGCTGGGCAAGGGGACTGGACTGGGGCTGTCGATGGTCCATGGCTTCATCGAACAACTGGGCGGTCGATTCATTCTCAAGAGTCAGAAAAACCAGGGCACGACTGCAGAACTGTGGTTGCCCGTGGCCTCGGAAGACTCGATAGCGGCCCCCCTTGCCGAGGAGCCGGCAACGCCGGAAGTCCCTCGCTTGTGCATCCTGGTGGTGGACGACGACAGCCTGGTGTTGACCAGCACTTGCCTGTTGCTGGAAGACCTCGGTCACCAGGTGATCACCGCAACGTCGGGCGCTCAGGGACTGGAGGCGTTCGAAAACAATACGGGCATCGATCTCGTCATTACCGATATGGCGATGCCTCAGATGAGTGGCGCGCAATTGGCGCAAGCCATCCGCGAGCGCAACCCCGACATGCCGATCATCCTGGCCACTGGATATGCCGAGCGCCTGGAAGGGTTTGCAGCCAGGTTGCCGCGCTTGTCCAAGCCGTTTACCCAGTTGAACCTGGTGGAAATTATCGCCTCAGCCATGTAGGAGCGAGCATGTCGAATCGTCGCACCGTCGCGATGGTCGTCAACGATGACGCTGGTCACCTGACACCCCTCGGAGCTCTCAAGTTCATCGCGAGCATGCTCGCTCCTACAGGTTTTTCACTCGCCGTCGTTATTGTGCACCTGGATCTCAGGCCGCCATATGCGAGGCGTCGAGTTCCTTTTTCAGGCGGGCCTTGAGGGTCTCCATTTTTGCCCCCAGTTCATCCAGCGTCGCTTTACCCAGCAGCTTCCTGGCTTGGGGAAACATCGTGGTCTCTTCCTCTTCAATGTGGTGTTCGAGCAGTTCCTTGACCACCTTGACGCGACCGGCGAACTCGGGCGTGGATGGGTCGGTGACTTTCAGGTCCGGCAGCACCAGGGAATCCACCGTACGGTGTTCTTCCTTGGCTTCGTAATACATGATGTCCTGCTCCTTGCCACCGGCTTCCTTGTACGCCGGGTACAGGACGTCTTCTTCAAGACGGGTATGAATCGAAATTTCCATTTCCAGCTTTGCAAGCAGATCGGCGCGTTTTTTCAGGCCGCGCTCGGTGGACTCACTCAGTTGGCTGAGGATGCCTTTTACGCGTTCATGGTCGGCTTTCAACAGGTCTATGGCATTCATGGTCGGGTTTCTCCAGATTGAGGGCAGCTCGCACGGTTAATTCCGCAGGACACTCATCGTTGTGGAGCATTTGTCGTGCCGCTTTGATGTCTCAGGTAAACGCCTGAAATTCAATGGGTTACAAGCGCTAATGGCCATTAGGGGTCATGCAGGCTGCATGAAGCCGGGATTTGGCTCATGCACTTCGCCACAGCCGTGAGCGATCAAGCAGATGGGGGCTTTTGCCGCTCATAGTGGGCGAGAAGCGGCTGGGTGCTGATGCCGTGAATCAGAATGCTCAGTGCGACCACCGAGAGCGTGAGGTCGGTGCACAAGGTGGCCATCGTCGGTGCGAGGTTGTGATTCAAGGCGTAGAACAGGTAGTAAAAACTACCGATGCCGCGAATCCCGAACCAGCCGATCAACAGCCGTTGCTTGCCGTCAAGCAACGTTCCCCAAGGCACCAGCGCGACAATCAGCGGCCGGATCACGCAGAACAGTACCAACGCAACCGCCAGCGCGCGCCAGTCCCAGTGACCCACCAGCACGACCCCGAGCAACGTCACCAGGAACACCTCCATGGCCCGTTCGACCAGGCTGCCGAAGGACAGCATGTCGCCGATCATGATCCCGGCCGCCACCTGCGCTTCCTCCAGGTTCGCCACATCGCCATGCACGGCGGCATCGGGCTCGACGTTCTGATGACCCACCACTGGCTGCACCAGATGCTCGGCGGGCGTCTGGGAGTAACCCATCGACTTGACCTCGGCCCGACGCAGCCCCAGGCCTGCCGCGAACACCGCCAGGAAACCGTAGCCATGGACCGACTCTGCCGCGACGTACGCCAGGGCGATAAGGGCAAAGGTCAGGTAGTCGTTGGGCGACAGAGTGCTGTCGGCATTTCTGATGCGCATGGACAATGTGAGGCGCCCGATCACGCGCCCCATGCCATAGCCGACCAGCAAGCCAGCAGGCACCGCCCACAGCAGGCGCTTGAGCGCCCAGTCATCGAGCCATGCAGTGGATGCGCCGCTGCCTTGCTCGATAAACAGCAAGCCCAGGATCACAAAGGGAAATGCAATGCCATCGTTGAGCCCGGCCTCACCGGACAGGCCGAAGCGCACCGCGTCGACGTCCTTGGCATCGTTGACCTGTACCAGCGAGGCCAGTACCGGGTCGGTGGGCGCCAGGATCGCACCGATCAGCAGCGACGGTCCCCAGGGCAGGTCGAAGGCGTAATGCAGCAACAGGCAAACACCGATAATGGTCAGGACCATGACTGGCCCGGCCAGCCCGAAAGCTACGCGCCACCTTCGGTCTCTCAGGGGCAGGCGCAGCTTGAGGCCACAGACGAACAACGAAAAGAGCACCGCGACTTCCGTCAGGTGCTCCATCCAGAACGCGGCGTCCTTGATGTCCAGCCTCAGCCAGCCCAGCCCCGCCGGCCCGATGCCCACCCCCAACGCCAGGCACACGGCCGAGGTGGTCACCGGCATCCAGCGCAGATAGGACGAGGTCAGTGCCAGCGTCAGCAGCACGGCACCCAGCACCGCAACCCAGGCAATGAAACTCATGGCCCGTGTTTGACGAAAGGTGCGGACATGACGACCTCCAGATATGGAAAGGCCCGTCACCCAGGCCTGTGAACTGTTGAGCATTGAAACAGTGGCCCGGTTCCATTTTTCAGGGGCATCGCGTTATCACAGGATCGGCTTGCCCCCGGTCACCCCAAAACGCTGGCCGGTGATGTAGCTGCCTTCGTCCGAGGCCAGTAGCACATAGATCGGCGCCACTTCCACCGGCTGGCCCGGACGGCCAAGCGGGGTGTTGGCGCCGAAGTTCTGTACCGTTTCCTCTGGCATGGTCGAGACGATCAGCGGCGTCCAGATCGGTCCCGGCGCCACGCTGTTGACCCGGATATTCTTCGGTCCGAGCATTTGCGCCAGGCCGGCGGTGAAGTTGGCGATCGCGCCCTTGGTCGTGGCATACGCCAGCAGGGTGGGGTTGGGCATGTCGGAGTTGACCGAGCTGGTGTTGATAATCGAACTGCCGGGCTGCATGTGCTTGAGGGCCGCCTGGCAGATCCTGAAAATGGCGGTGATGTTGACGTCGAAGGTCATCACCCATTCTTCGTCAGGAATGTCCTCGAGGTTTTCGTGGGTCATCTGGAACGCCGCGTTGTTGACCAGGATGTCGATGCGGCCGAAGCGCTCGACCGTTTTCTCCACCAATGCCCGGCAATGCACCTTGTGCGCCAGGTCGCCGGGCAGCAGCAGGCATTGGCGGCCAGCCTGTTCAACCCAGCGCGCGGTTTCCTGCGCATCTTCCTGCTCATCAAGATAGGCCACGGCCACGTCGGCACCTTCACGGGCGAAGGCAATGGCCACGGCGCGGCCTATGCCGCTATCACCCCCGGTAATCAGGGCAATCTTGCCGGTCAGTCGACCCGAACCCTTGTAGCTCTGCTCGCCGCAATCGGGGTACGGGTCCATTTTGCGTTGGGAGCCGGGGACGGGTTGGTGTTGTTTGGGGAAGGGTGGTTTTGGGTAGTCGTTCATCATTGATCTCCGGGTTAAAGGTTGGGCGGTCAAAGGGTTGACCTTGGCCTTTTGGGTGGAGTTCGGTTGGATGAAGAACCATTGGAATCGTTGTTTGTTGATAGAGTACTTATTCGTTGCTGCGGTAACGGCCGCTTAGGGTTTCGCTTTTACTGTAGGAGCCAGGCTTGCCGGCGAAGGCGTCCTGGCGGCCAATGGGGGGGGGCTGAGTACATATCCATTCCTGCGGTAACGGCCACTTAGGGTTTCGCTTTACTGTAGGAGCCATGCTTGCCGGCGAAGGCGTCCTGGCGGCCAATGGGTGGGGGCTGAGTACATATCCATTCCTGCGGTAACGGCCTCTTAGGGTTTAGCTTTTGCTGTAGGAGCCAGGCTTGCCGGCGAAGGCGTCCTGGCGGCCAATGGGTGGGGGCTGAGTACATATCCATTCCTGCGGTAACGACCACTTAGGGTTTCGCTTTTACAGCGAGTCACTTGGAAGAGCCCCAAGTAACCAAGGGCTCTTGCCCCTGGCGTTCGGTGCCTCGCTAATGCTCGGCATGCCCTCGCTCCGGTCCTGCTCCGTGGGTCGCCGCGATGGGCCATCCTTGGCCCAGCGCGGCTAAACCGGCATCCCTGCCGGTTTACCCACTGCGCAGAACCTCCACTCGGCCTCTCGATGGGGCAAGAAAATCAAAAGCCAAAGCAACAGCGAGGCGGCCTTAAAGCCGACCTGATTGCAGGCTTGTCCGCGTTCCCCTGTAGGAGCGAGCATGCTCGCGATGAACCTGAGAGCGCCGCGGGCTGACAGGTGCCCAGCGTCATCGTTAATGACCATCGTCGGAACGCCGCCCGGAGCATGCTCGCTCCTACAGGGGATCCAGGTGCACCCGTCAAAGTCAGGTCGGCTTTAAGGCCGCCTCGCCTTGCTGTTGATCGCGGGCGCCCCGTTAACCACTATGGCTGAACGCAGGCATTGCGCAGTGGGTAAACCGGCAGGACGCCGGTTTAGCCGCGCTGGGCCAGGGATGGCCCATCGCGGCGACCCACGGAGCAATGCCTTCGTTCTGGCATGCCGAGCCCTAGCGAGGCACCGAGTGGTGGGGTGAAGACTTTTGCTTCCTTTTTGGCGTTTGAAAAAGGGAGTCGCCGTAAGGGCGAAACCCTAAGTGGCCGTTACCGCAGCAATGGATATGTACTCCGACAACCGATTTCACATAGGGCTTCCTGTGACGCCCCGCATCACCGTTGCGCACGGCTCAATTAATGCGTCGTCAGCGGAACGCGGAGCGTCCCTGGCGGCATTCCCACGCAGAGCGTGGGAACGATCAAAGCACAGGCATCACCAAAAGCAGGTCGGCTTTCAGGCCGCCTCGCTTTGCTTTTGATCGCGGGCGCCCCGTTAACCACGATGGCCGAACGCAGGCATTGCGCAGTGGGTAAACCGGCAGGACGCCGGTTTAGCCGCGCTGGGCCAGGGACGGCCCATCGCGGCGACCCACGGAGCAATGCCTTCGTTCTGGCATGCCGAGCCCAAGCGAGGCACCGAGTGGTGGGGCACAGCCTTTTGCTTCCTTTTTGGCGTTTGAAAAAGGGAGTCGCCGTAAGGGCGAAACCCTAAGTGGCCGTTACCGCAGGAATGGATATGTACTCCGACAACCGATTTCACATAGGGCTTCCTGTGACGCCCCGCATCACCGTTGCGCACGGCTCAATTAATGCGTCGTCAGCGGAACGCGGAGCGTCCCTGGCGGCATTCCCACGCAGAGCGTGGGAACGATCAAAGCACAGGCATCACCAAAAGCAGGTCGGCTTTCAGGCCGCCTCGCTTTGCTTTTGATCGCGGGCGCCCCGTTAACCACGATGGCCGAACGCAGGCATTGCGCAGTGGGTAAACCGGCAGGACGCCGGTTTAGCCGCGCTGGGCCAGGGACGGCCCATCGCGGCGACCCACGGAGCAATGCCTTCGTTCTGGCATGCCGAGCCCTAGCGAGGCACCGAGTGGTGGGGCACAGCCTTTTGCTTCCTTTTTGGCGTTTGAAAAAGGGAGTCGCTGTAAAAGCGAAACCATAAGCGGCCGTTACCGCAGGAATGGATATGTACGCAGTCAACAAAAGATAAGCGGCCGTTACCGCAGGAACGGATATGTACGCAGTCAACAAAAGATAGGCTACCAGCCACCTTCACCGATAAGCCACCTGCTACAGGGATCTGCGCCAGGCAGGCGGCTGCGTTAATATGCCCACCTCCTCGAACCAGAACAGGGCTCGCCTCGCGTAATGTCGGAAAAAGACACTATTTCCATTCAGTTGGTGCGTGAAGCGCTGCTGCAAAGTTGCGAGCCGGGCGCAGCCACCGACGAGGTATTGCACAAGGTCGGCATTGATCCGGCATTGCTCGCCAGCAGCGACGCCCGTGTTGCGGCCAGCGCTTATGCGCGCTTGTGGCGCTTGCTGGCGCGGCGTGGGGATGACGAGTTTTTCGGCATGGACCCGCGCAAGCTCAAATCCGGCAGCCTGGAGTTCCTCTGTCGCTGCGCCATGGTCCAGCCCAGCCTGGCGGCCGGGCTCACCACGGGTTTGAGTTTCCTGTCGTTGATGCTCGAGCGCATGCCTGCCGAGCTGGTTCATCAGCAAAGCCTGGCGGAAATCGTGTTGCTCGAAGACGGCCATGAGCCGCGTCGGGCTTTCACTTATTTTACCTACTGGATGATCGTGCACGGCGTGGCCTGCTGGTTGGCAGGACGTCGAATTCCCATCCTGGCAATCGAGCTGCGCTGTGCGCAGCCGGATTTCTGCCATGACTATCAGGTGATGTTCTCCGAGAACCTGCGTTTCGACCGACCGCGTACACGGATGATCTTTTCCGCTGACTGCCTGGGCCTGCCGATCAAGCGCAGCCTTGAGGAGCTGCGGCGTTTCCTGGCCCATGCGCCGGCCAACATCCTGGTCAAGTACCGCGACCCGCAAAGCCTGGCCAGCCGAATCAAGCAGGACCTGCGGCATCTGCCCGCCGAGCAGTGGCCGGAAACCGAGGTCCTGGCGCAAAGCTTGTGCATGTCGGCCTCGACCCTGCGCCGTCGCCTTGCCGAGGAAGGCCAGACGTATCAGGGGCTCAAGGACAGCGTGCGCAAGGAACTGGCCATCGCCTGGCTGGCGGAACCGGCCATCAGCTTCGCCGACATCGCCGCCCGGCTGGGGTTTGCCGATACAAGTTCGTTCTACAAGGCATTTCGCAAATGGTCGGGGTCCAACCCCGGGCATTACCGCAGTTTGATTCTCAACGAATCTCCCTAACCCCCCTGTAGGAGCTGCCGCAGGCTGCGATCTTTTGATCCTGATCTTTTCGGGGCCGCTGAAAAACAGATCAAAAGATCGCAGCCTGCGGCAGCTCCTACAGGGATCGCGTTCCCAGGTTGGTTTTTGGCCAAACCAGTCAAGCAACTTGATAACTTTGACCATTGCCCCACACCCCGCCTGGAGCGAGTATTTCCCTGTTGGTTACGGTTCCCCCACCTAACAAAAAATACAGGGACTCTGGCAATGCGCGATTACTTGTCTGCTGTTTCACAGTTCAACTACCAGCACACCGTCGATGCCGCACTCGCAGGCAATCTGACCGCTCTCAACGCCTGTATCGAATGTTGCGACCGGCATGCGCTCCCTGGGCGTATCGCGTTGTTCTGGGAGGGACGTGACGGCACCAGCGCGACCTACACTTTCACCGACCTGCAGGACAAAGCCGCGCGTTTCGCCAACTTCCTGCTGGCCCAAGGCGTGAAGAAAGGCGACAAAGTCGCCGGGCTCCTGCCACGCAATATCGAATTGCTGATCACCGTGTTTGCCACCTGGCGCATCGGCGCGGTGTATCAACCGTTGTTCACCGCTTTCGGCCCCAAGGCCATCGAGCATCGCCTGGGTAGTTCCGGAGCCAAAGTAGTGGTGACCGACGCGGTCAATCGCTCGAAACTCGCGGAAGTCGCCGACTGCCCAACCATCGTCACCGTCGCAGGTGCCAAAGGGCAGGGCATTGTCCGTGGTGACTACAGCTTCTGGGCCGAACTGGCCAACTACGGCAATGATTGCGAACCGGTGCTGCTGACCGGCGAAGACCCGTTCCTGCTGATGTTTACCTCGGGCACCACTGGCCCTTCAAAAGCGCTGTCGGTGCCGCTCAAGGCCATCGCCGCCTTCAAGGGCTACACCCTTGACGCAGTGGATCTGCGCCCCGAAGACGCCTTCTGGAACCTGGCCGACCCGGGCTGGGCCTATGGCATCTATTTCGGCGTGACAGGTCCGCTGTCCATGGGGCATCCGATTACTTTCTACGATGGTCCGTTCACCCTGGAAAGCACCTGCCGGGTGATCAACAAGTACGGGATCACCAACCTCACCGGCTCACCGACGGCTTATCGCCTGTTGATCGCCGGTGGCGAGGAATTCGCCAGGTCGATCAAGGGCAAGCTGCGCATTGTCAGCAGCGCCGGCGAGCCGCTGAACCCGGAAGTGATCCGTTGGTTCGCCGATAACCTGGACGTGGTCATCCATGACCATTACGGCCAGACCGAACTGGGCATGGTGCTGTGTAACCACCATGGCCTGGAGCACCCGATCCATATGGGCGCCGCCGGTTTTGCCTCGCCCGGCCACCGCATCGTGGTGCTGGACGATGACTACCGGGAACTGGGCGTCGGCCAGCCGGGGATTCTCGCCATCGACCGTACCCAATCGCCGATGTGCTGGTTCGCTGGCTACGAAGGCGCGCCGACCAAGGCCTTCGTCGGCAATTACTACTTGAGCGGCGACACGGTCGAGTGGAACCCGGACGGCAGCATCAGCTTCGTCGGCCGTAGCGACGACGTGATCACCACCTCCGGCTACCGCGTCGGCCCGTTCGATGTGGAAAGCGCATTGATCGAGCACCCGGCGGTGGTGGAAGCCGCAGTGGTCGGCAAGCCCGATCCGGAGCGCACCGAGCTGGTCAAGGCCTTCGTCGTGATCTGCTCGCAATACCGCGCAACCCCGGAGCTGGCCGAAGAGTTGCGCCAATACGTGCGCAAGCGCCTGGCGGCGCACTCGTATCCCCGCGAAATCGAATTTGTCAGCGAGTTGCCGAAAACCCCAAGCGGCAAATTGCAGCGCTTTATCTTGCGCAACCAGGAAGTCGCCAAGGCTCAAGAGGCCGCGGCGAAGAACGTTCCAGCTTGAATCCAAGGAAACAATCATGCAGATCGAAAACAAGGTTTTTCTCGTCACCGGCGGTGCTTCCGGCCTCGGTGCGGCCACTGCTGAAATGCTGGTCGCGGCCGGCGCCAAGGTGATGCTGGTGGACATGAATGCCGAGGCTGTCGCGGCGCAGGCCCAGCGCCTGGGCGCGCAAAGCGTGGTGGCAGACATCAGCAGCGAAGCAGCGGCCGAGGCCGCGGTGCAGGCAACGGTCAAGGCCTTCGGTGGCCTCAATGGCCTGGTCAACTGTGCCGGCATCGTGCGTGGCGAAAAGATTCTGGGCAAGAACGGTCCGCATGCGCTGGCAAGCTTCAGCCAGGTGATCAACGTCAACCTGATCGGCAGCTTCAACATGTTGCGCCTGGCCTCGGCGGCGATTGCCGAAACCGAAGCGGACGCCGATGGCGAGCGCGGCGTGATCATCAACACCGCCTCTGCGGCGGCTTACGACGGCCAGATCGGCCAGGCGGCGTACTCGGCGTCCAAGGGGGCGATCGTCAGCCTGACCTTGCCGGCCGCCCGTGAACTGGCGCGCTTCGGTATCCGCGTGATGACCATCGCCCCGGGCATTTTCGAAACGCCGATGATGGCCGGCATGACCCAGGAAGTGCGCGACTCCCTGGCTGCCGGCGTGCCGTTTCCACCGCGCCTGGGCAAACCCGCCGAGTACGCTTCGCTGGTCCGGCATATCATTGAAAACAGCATGCTCAATGGCGAGGTGATCCGTCTCGACGGTGCCTTGCGCATGGCGGCCAAATAAGGAGGATTTGTCATGACTATTGCCAACGATCCAATTGTTATCGTCAGCGCCGTGCGCACCCCGATGGGCGGCTTCCAGGGCGAACTGAAAAGCCTCACGGCGCCGCAACTCGGTGCCGCCGCCATCAAGGCCGCGGTGGAACGTGCTGGCGTTGCCAGCGATGCCGTCGACGAAGTGCTGTTCGGCTGCGTATTGCCTGCCGGCCAGGGCCAGGCGCCTGCGCGTCAGGCGGCACTGGGCGCCGGCCTGGATAAATCGACCCGTTGCACCACCCTCAACAAGATGTGCGGCTCGGGCATGGAAGCGGCCATCCTGGCCCATGACATGCTGGTGGCCGGCAGCGCCGAGGTGGTAGTCGCCGGTGGCATGGAAAGCATGTCCAACGCGCCGTACCTGTTGGACCGTGCACGCAGTGGCTATCGCATGGGGCATGGGCGGGTGCTGGATTCAATGTTCCTCGACGGCCTGGAAGACGCCTACGACAAGGGACGCCTGATGGGAACCTTCGCCGAAGACTGCGCCGAAACCAATGGTTTCAGCCGCGAAGCCCAGGATGCGTTTGCGGTGGCCTCGACCACCCGCGCCCAGCAGGCCATCAAGGATGGCAGCTTCAAGGACGAGATCGTGCCGTTGACCGTCACCGTCGGCAAGGAACAGGTGACGATCAGCAACGACGAGCAGCCACCGAAAGCCCGACTGGACAAGATTGCCTCGCTGAAACCGGCGTTTCGCGATGGCGGTACCGTGACGGCGGCCAACTCCAGCTCCATCTCCGACGGCGCGGCGGCACTGGTGCTGATGCGCCGTTCCGAAGCCGGTAAGCGTGGCCTCAAGCCACTGGCGGTGATCCACGGTCATGCGGCATTCGCCGATACGCCGAGCCTGTTCCCGGTTGCACCGGTGGGCGCGATCGAGAAATTGATGAAGAAAACCGGTTGGTCGCTGGACGACGTCGATCTGGTGGAAGTCAACGAAGCCTTCGCCGTGGTCAGCCTGGTGACCATGACCAAGCTGGAAATCCCTCACGAAAAACTCAACGTGCACGGCGGCGCCTGCGCCCTCGGCCACCCCATTGGCGCCTCTGGCGCACGGATCCTGGTGACCTTGCTCTCGGCCCTGCGCCAGAAAGGCCTGAAGCGCGGCGTTGCAGCGATTTGCATCGGTGGCGGCGAAGCGACGGCCATGGCCGTGGAATGCCTCTACTAACACGACCCCTGTAGGAGCTGCCGCAGGCTGCGATCTTTTGATCTTGATCTTTAAAAGCAACATCAAAAGATCGCAGCCTCGTTTCACTCGTCAGCTCCTACACAGGGGGCGATTACCTTTTCAAGGAATGGTCATGATCCCCAATGACGAACAACAGCAAATACGCGACGCGGCCCGGGACTTTGCCCAGGAACGGCTGAAACCGTTCGCCGCCGAATGGGACCGTGAACACCGCTTTCCCAAGGAAGCCATCACCGAGATGGGCGAACTGGGCTTCTTCGGCATGCTGGTGCCGGAGCAGTGGGGCGGTTGCGATACCGGTTACCTGGCCTACGCCATGGCCCTGGAGGAAATCGCCGCGGGCGACGGTGCCTGCTCGACCATCATGAGCGTGCACAACTCGGTAGGTTGCGTGCCGATTCTCAACTACGGCAACGACGATCAGAAAGAGCGCTTCCTCAAGCCCCTGGCCAGTGGCGCGATGCTCGGTGCTTTCGCCCTGACCGAACCTCAGGCCGGCTCCGACGCCAGCGGCCTGAAAACCCGTGCGCGCCTGGACGGCGATCACTACGTGCTCAACGGCTGCAAACAGTTCATCACCTCCGGGCAGAACGCCGGGGTTGTAATCGTGTTCGCCGTGACCGACCCGTCGGCCGGCAAGCGCGGCATCACGGCGTTCATCGTGCCCACCGATTCGCCGGGCTACAAAGTCGCCCGGGTCGAGGACAAGCTCGGCCAGCATGCCTCGGACACCTGCCAGATTCTCTTCGAAGAGGTGAAAGTGCCAGTGGCCAATCGCCTGGGTGAAGAGGGCGAAGGCTACCGGATCGCCCTGGCCAACCTTGAAGGCGGGCGTGTCGGCATCGCCTCGCAATCGGTGGGCATGGCTCGCGCCGCCTTCGAAGCGGCCCGCGACTATGCCCGTGAGCGCGAGAGCTTCGGCAAGCCGATCATCGAGCACCAGGCCGTGGCCTTCCGCCTGGCGGACATGGCGACCCAGATCGCCGTGGCGCGGCAGATGGTGCATTACGCGGCGGCGCTTCGAGACAGCGGCAAGCCAGCGTTGGTGGAAGCATCGATGGCCAAGCTGTTCGCATCCGAAATGGCCGAGAAGGTATGCTCGTCGGCGTTGCAAACATTGGGTGGCTACGGCTACTTGAACGACTTCCCGCTGGAGCGGATCTACCGCGACGTGCGGGTCTGCCAGATCTACGAAGGCACCAGCGATATTCAACGCATGGTCATTTCACGCAATCTTTGAAAAGGAACCCCTGTAGGAGCGAGCATGCTCGCTCCTACAGGGACCGAGTGCTTAGCAGGAGTCAATTAATGAACTACGAAACGATTTTGCTGGAAACCCATGGCCGGGTCGGCCTGATTACCCTCAACCGCCCGCAGGCGCTGAACGCGTTGAACGCGCAGATCGTCAGCGAACTGAACCACGCCCTCGACGGCTTTGAGGCCGACTCGAACATCGGTTGCATCGTCCTGACCGGTTCGAAAAAGGCCTTTGCCGCCGGTGCTGACATCAAGGAAATGGCCGAGCTGACCTATCCGCAGATCTATATCGACGACCTGTTCAGCGACAGCGACCGCGTGGCCAACCGTCGCAAGCCGATCATCGCCGCCGTCAACGGCTTCGCCCTGGGCGGTGGCTGTGAGCTGGCACTGATGTGCGACTTCATCCTGGCCGGTGATAACGCCAAGTTCGGCCAGCCGGAAATCAACCTCGGCGTGTTGCCGGGCATGGGTGGCACCCAGCGCCTGACCCGCGCCGTGGGCAAGGCCAAGGCCATGGAGATGTGCTTGAGCGGGCGTTTGATCGATGCCGTGGAAGCGGAGCGTTGCGGCATCGTGGCGCGCATCGTGCCGAGCGATGAATTGCTGGATGAAGCGCTGAAAGTCGCGGCGTTGATTGCCAAGAAGTCGCTGCCGATTGCGATGATGGTCAAGGAAAGCGTGAACCGTGCCTTTGAAGTGAGCTTGTCCGAAGGCGTGCGCTTTGAACGTCGGGTGTTCCATGCGGCGTTTGCGACGCAGGATCAGAAGGAAGGGATGGCGGCGTTTATTGCCAAGCGTGAGGCCGAGTTCCAGGGCAAGTGATGTAGTGGCCTGCGGGCCTCTTCGCGAGCAGGCTCGCTCCCACAGGGATCTCATTCACGCTGAGGTCCCATGTGGGAGCGAGCCTGCTCGCGAAGCTCTCAAGCTTTAAAGTGGGTAATTCTTCAATTCGCGGGCAATCACCATCCGCTGAATCTCGCTCGACCCTTCATAGATCTGCGTGATCCGCGCATCCCGGTAATACTTCTCGACCGGGTAATCTTCCAGATACCCATACCCGCCGTGAATCTGAATCGCTGACGAGCAGACTTTCTCGGCCATTTCCGAAGCAAACAGCTTGGCCTGCGAGGCCTCTGACAGGCATGGCTTGCCGGCCGTGCGCAGGCGTGCCGCGTGCAGGATCATCAGCCGCGCTGCGTTCAGTTGCATGTGCATGTCGGCCAGCAGGTTGGCGATACTCTGGTGTTCATTAATCGTTTTGCCGAACTGCACGCGCTCGCGGGAATAGGTCAGCGCCGCTTCGAATGCCGCGCGGGCAATGCCCAGCGCCTGGGCGGCGATGCCGATGCGGCCGCCTTCGAGGTTGGACAGGGCAATGGCCAGGCCCTTGCCGCGTTCACCCAGCAGATTGGCCTCGGCAATGGTGCAGTTGTCCAGAGTGACCGCACAGGTATCGGAGGCACGGATGCCCATTTTGTGTTCGGTGCGATCGACGATAAAACCAGGGGTATCGGTCGGTACCAGGAACGCCGAAATGCCGCGCTTGCCAAGCTCCGGGTCGGTCACGGCAAACACGATGGCCAACTTGGCCCGTTTGCCGTTGCTGACAAACTGCTTGGCGCCGTTGAGCACCCACTGGCCATCGCGCAATTCGGCGCGGGTGCGCAGGTTGTGCGCCTCGGAACCGGCTTGGGGTTCGGTCAGGCAGAAGCACCCAATGACCTGGCCGCTGGCAAGATCGGCCAGCCAGGTTTGTTTCTGCTCTTCGCTGCCATAGTTGAGCACCGGCCCGCAGCCCACCGAGTTGTGGATGCTCATGAACGCGCCGGTGGCGCCATCGCCAGCAGAGATTTCCTCCACCGCCAAGGCGTAGGCAACATAGTCGACATAGGTGCCGCCCCATTCCTCGGGCACCACCATGCCCAACAGGCCCAACTCACCCATCTTCGCCACCAGGGCATCGTCGATCCAGCCGGCTTTTTCCCAGGCCTGGGCGTGGGGCGCGATTTCGCCCCGGGCAAAGTCCCGGGCCATGTCGCGGATCATGACTTGTTCTTCAGTCAATTCGAGGTCGTGCATGATTCAGCTCCCGCTCTCATCGAAACCGTTGAAGAAACTCGCTACATGTTCGGCGTCCAGCGCCTGGAGGGTGGGTGGGTTCCAGCGCGGATTCTTGTCTTTGTCGATCAGCAGGGCGCGCACGCCTTCGATCAGGTCGCCGCGCTCGAACCATTGGCGGTCCAGGTGCAGTTCAAGGGCGAAGCACTGTTCAAGGCTCAGGTGCCGGCCGCGCCGGAGCATTTCCAGGGTCACGCCCATCGCCAGGGGCGAGCGGGTCTGCAGCAGGTCGGCGGTGGTCGTCGCCCATTCATGGCTGTCGGCGACCGTTACCTCACGCATTTGCTCCACAATACTCGGCACATCGGGCAAGGCGAAGAAATGGTCGATAGCCGGGCGCAAGGCGGCCAGCGGCGCATCGGGCAACTGTTGCACCCCGAGCTTCGCCAGCAGGCCCTGAAGGTCCTTCAATGGCGTGTCGTGCCATTGCAGTTGATCGAGTCTGTCATCCAGCGTGGCCAGCTTGCTGCTGTCCAGATACCAATCGGCCAGACCGCAGTACAGCGCATCGGCCGCGCGGATCTGCACGCCGCTGACGCCCAGGTAAATCCCCAGTTCCCCGGGGATGCGCGGCAGGAAGTAACTGCCGCCGACGTCCGGGAAATAACCGATGCCGACTTCAGGCATCGCCAGTCGACTTTTCTCGGTGACCACCCGCAGGTCGGCGCCTTGCACCAGGCCCATGCCGCCGCCCAGCACGAAGCCGTCCATCAAGGCCAGCACCGGTTTGCGGTAATGATGAATCGCGAGGTCGAGGGCGTATTCCTCGACGAAGAAGTCTTGGTGCAGGGTGTCGCCGCTCTTGAAACTGTCGTAGAGCGAGCGAATGTCGCCACCGGCACAGAAGGCTTTTTCGCCGGCGCCACGCAGTACCACCGCATGCACCTGTTCATCCTGTGCCCAGGCGTCGAGCTGACGTTGCAGGTCGCGCACCATTTCCAGGGTAATGGCGTTGAGACCGGCGGGGCGGTTGAGGGTCAGGTGACCGATGTGGTTGCGGACCTCGGCCAGCACTTCATTTTGCGTGGCAACCATGGACGAAGTCCCTTTCGATAAAACCTCAGCAGTCATCACTAACTCCCTGCTTTTATTGTTCTTTATAGACAAGCTCGCGCGCGAGCGATGCAGGATCGTAACAGTGCAAATTTGCCTCGTACAACCGGAAAATGTGCAGGTGCTTTCTGCATTTTTGCAGAAGCAAACGAAAAACAGTCCGGTTCAGGCGCTACGGCTTAGCACCTCGCCAATACTGCGCCGCCTGGCCTGCAACTCAGTGGCATGGATCAGCTGTTCAAGGTCTTCAGGGGTGACGTCAATGAAGGCTTCCATTTGCGCAAGGGCCAGCTTCAGGTCCTGGGCGGTGATCGCCTGGCTGTCGACAGGAGGGTGGTCGGCGGGAACGACGGCCACCGGTTCGCTGGCGCGTTTCGGGTAACGGATGCGCGTCAAGTTGTTGTAGGCCAAGGCGCTGAACAGCATGGTCAATGCGGCGAGCATCACCGGGCCCAGGGCTTTCCAGTCCATGGCAATGGTCGCGGGGTCCGCCAGCACCATCAGCAATGCCAGTGCCCCGGCCGGCGGGTGCAGGCAACGCAGCCAGCACATCAGGATCAGCGCCATGCCCGCCGCGAGACACGCGCTGCCCAGGGTCCGACCCATCACGTGGGCCACCAGCAACGCTACCACCGCAGCACTCAAGTAGCCGCCGAGAATCGACCAGGGTTGCGCGAGCGCGCCGGAAGACACGGCAAACAGCAAGACCGCCGAGGCACCCAGCGGACCGACCAGGTGCTGCGCCACTTGCATGCCGAATACCTGAGCGCACAGCCAGACGCTGAACATTGTTCCCAGCGCCATGCCGATGGCAGCGCGACTCCATTCCGAAGGGCGGGTGTTGATGGCGGCGGGCAACCAGCGAGCAAGCATGATGAACATCGTTCCATTAAAAACCGAGGAAAAAAAAGGGCTTGCCTGGGAAACCCGGAAAGCCCTTGAAGTTGTTCCAACTGTTGGGGGAGGAACGGCGACAGTGTGCCGCGCCTTTCCTATGCTGACAAATTCATATTAATGAAGCTTCAGTTCATAATTTCTGATGTATCGGGAATCGCATTTCCATTGGATGTCCAGCGCCATGGCCAGCACCGCCATGGGGCTCTGCTTGTGTCTGGCCCATGGCTGTTTCTTCGCACGTTTTCTGTAGGAGCGAGCATGCTCGCGATGGATTTCCGGGCACCGCGGGGTATCAGGCAGCCAGCGTCATCGTTGGCGACCATCGCGACGTGTTATGCGACCACTTGAGCCGCAGGCCATTGCTGATAGGGAATCGGCAACTTGCGCGACTCGCCGCGGCCCATCGGAAAGTACAGGAAGCCATTGCGCGCCAGGCGCTCGGCATCGTACAGGTTGCGGCCATCGAAGATCACCGGTGCATTGAGCCGCTGGCGGATCAGATCAAAATCCGGTGCCTTGAATTGTTGCCATTCGGTGCAGATGATCAGCGCGTCCGCACCGTTGAGTACCGATTCCGGCGTACCCATCAGCATCAGCCTGCTTTCATCGGGGTATAGTTGCTGGGTTTGCTGCATGGCTTCGGGGTCGAATGCGCGGACATTGGCGCCAGCGGCCCACAGCGACTCCAGCAATGGCCGGCTCGGTGCATCGCGCATGTCGTCGGTGTTGGGTTTGAATGCCAGGCCCCAGACGGCAAAGGTCTTACCGCGCAGATCGCCTTTGTAGAAGGCCTTGAGGCGCTCGAACAGCTTGTGTTTCTGGCGCTGGTTGATGGCTTCCACCGCTTGCAGCAGGTCGCTTGTGCAATTGGCCTCTTCGGCGCTGTGGATCAGGGCACGCATGTCCTTGGGGAAGCACGAGCCACCATAACCGCAGCCGGGGTAGATGAAGTGGTAGCCGATGCGCGAATCGGCGCCGATGCCCAGGCGCACCGATTCGATATCGGCACCCAGGTGTTCGGCCAGTTCGGCGATCTGGTTGATGAAGCTGATCTTGGTCGCCAGCATGCAGTTGGCGGCGTATTTGGTCAGTTCGGCACTGCGCAGGTCCATGAACATGACGCGTTCATGGTTGCGGTTGAAGGGGGCGTACAGGTCACGCATTACCTCGCGCACGTCTTCGCGTTCGCAGCCAATGACGATACGGTCCGGACGCCGGCAGTCGGACACGGCCGAGCCTTCCTTGAGAAATTCGGGATTGGACACGATATCGAACTGCAACAGGCGCCCGACCTTGATCAGGCACTTGTCGATATGCGTCCGCAACGCATCGCCAGTTCCCACCGGCACCGTGGACTTTTCCACCAGGATCAGCGGTTGCTCACGGTGCCGCGCCACCGCCTCGCCGACCGCCATCACCTGACTCAGGTCTGCCGAACCATCGTCACGCGACGGCGTACCGACAGCAATAAACAGCACCTGGCCATGTTGCACCGCGAGTTTTTCATCGCTGGTGAACTGCAAACGACGGGCGTCCAGGCCTTCGCGCACCAGGCTGGCCAGCCCCGGTTCGAAAATGCTCACGTGGCCCTGTTGCAACAACTCGACTTTTTTCTCGTCGACGTCCATGCAGACCACGTCGTGGCCGACTTCAGCCAGGACGGCCGCTTGCACCAGGCCGACGTAGCCGCTACCCAAAACACTGATTCTCATGGCTTGCTCCTGCCCCGATCGAGTCCGATCAAGGTTTAGCATTGCCATGTTTCAGTTCGTCTATCGGTTCGTCGGCCAATACGGTGTTTGCCGGCAGAGTATTTGACTTTCCAGGCCACGACCGGCAGCGTAGCGGCATCCCTGTCTTACAGCGTTTTCTGCTTCCTCTTTATTCAAGGCCGTTTCGTTTGACTGACTTACCTGCTGCTGATCCAAAAGCCGCCAAACCCAATCCCCTGACCCTGTATCTGGCCCGACTGGCCCCCTCCAGCCAATTGACCATGCGTTACGTCTTGCAGGACGCCGCCGACCGCCTGGGCTTCGAAGACATGAATGTCGAGGAGATTGCCTGGCACGACCTGCAACCTGAAGACGTCATCGCCCTGGTTGCGACATTGCGCACCGACGGTTACGCGCCCAACACGTCGTCGCTGTACGTCAATGCGGTGCGCGGAGTGATGAACGAAGCGTGGCGCATGAGCCTGATCAGCCAGGAACACTTGTTGAAAATGCGCTCGGTCAAGGGTATCGCCGGCACGCGTCTGTCCCAGGGGCGCAACCTGCGGCGCTCATTGATCCAGGAATTGATGGAGGTCTGCGCCGCCGATCCTCGGCCACAAGGCCTGCGCGACGCCGCCATCATTGCGATCCTGTACGGTTCTGGCATGCGCAAATCGGAGTCGGTGAACCTCGACCTCAATCAGGTCGACTTCAATGAGCGCAGCCTGCGCGTCACGGCCAAGGGCAACAAACAGTTGATCAAGTACGCCCCGGCCTGGGCTTTCGCCAAGCTCGATGCCTGGCTGGAACTGCGCCGCTCGATGCTCAAGGAAGGCGAAGAGGACGATCCGTTCCTGTTCAACCGAATCCGGCGCGGCAGTCACATCACCCGTGAGCGCATTACCAAGCACGCGATCTATTACATCGCCCGGCAGCGGGGCACACAGGTGGGGGTGAAAATCATGCCGCATGATTTTCGCCGTTCGTTCATCACCCGGGTGATTGAAGAACACGATCTGTCCATCGCGCAAAAACTGGCGCATCACAGCAATATCCAGACCACGGCCAACTACGATGTGCGCGATGACAACGAGCGGCGTCGGGCGGTAGATCGCTTCGACCTTTGAGGGCCTTGGCTCAAGGTTCGCTCAGCACGTGCGCGTGGCCAATCGTCGAGACCTGCACGGCGCTGCCCGCCGGCGGCGCATACATGCCGGAGCTGCGCACCAGCAAGGATCGGCCAATCGGCTGGTCGGGGGCGCGAGGCTGTAACTCCACGGTCAAGGTGCAGGTGTTTCCGCTGAAGTCGCGGTCGATGACCTTTGCCCGGCAGCCAGCGACACCGGTGTCGTCTGGCAAGACGCTGGCCAGTTGCAACTGTTCGGGCCGGAGCATGATCTGCGCCGAGTGGTTGTTGCGATGATTGTTGACCGGTATCCGGCCCAGGTCGCAATGCGCCCAGCCCGCCTCGATCCGGGCCGGCATGACCACGGCGTCGCCAAGGAACAGCGCGGTCTGTTCGTCTTCGGGGTAGCGGTAGAGGTCCAGCGGATGGCCTGACTGCACCAGCCGGCCATGGCGCATCACGGCCAGTTGATCGGCGAAGGACAAGGCTTCGCTCTGGTCGTGGGTGACCAGGATGGTGGTGACCCCTGCGTCTTCCAGCAGGCGGGCGACCATCTTGCGCATGACCGCGCGCAAACCGGTATCGAGTGCCGAAAACGGCTCGTCCAGCAACATCAGGCGCGGCCGCTGCGCCAGTGCCCGTGCCAGCGCTACACGCTGCTGCTGTCCGCCGGACAACTCGTGGGGCCAGCGCGCGGCCATGGTCGAGTCGAGGGCTACGCTGTCCATCAACTGGGCGACACGCTCGTGCTTTTCTTGGCCTTTGATCGACAAGCCGAAGCCGATGTTGGCGGCCACGGTCATGTGCGGAAACAAAGCGCCGTCCTGCGGGACATAGCCAATCAGGCGTTGGTGTGCCGGTACTTCATGGGTGCTGTCGACCAGGGTTTGACCATTGAGCGACAAGCGGCCGGAGTCAGGGAACTCGAAGCCGGCAATCATGCGCAGCAAGGTGGTCTTGCCCGAGCCCGAGGGGCCGACGATGACCGTACGGCTGCCGCTGGGTACCGACAGGCTGACGTTATCCAGGGCTTTGTGGGCGCCGTAGGACTTGTTCAGTGAATGCAGTTCAAGAGTGTTCATCGGCCAGCCGTTTTTTTCGATTGGTGATAAAGGAGCCCGGTCAGCGGCAGCGACAACAGGATCATCAGCAGGGCATAGGGCGCTGCCGCGACATAGTCAATTTCGCTGGTCATGGCCCAGAACCCGGTAGCGAGGGTCCGCGTGCCGTTCGGCGCGAGCAACAGGGTGGCGGTCAGTTCATTGGTGATCGCCAGGAACACCAGGGCCGCGCCGGCAGCCGCCCCCGGAGCGGCCAGGCGCAGGGTGATCAGCCACAATGCGCGGGCAGGGGAGCGGCCCAGGCTGCGGGCGATGTTTTCCAGTTCCACGGGTGCCTGGGCGATGCCGGCGCGCAAGCTCACCAGGGCCCGGGGCAAGAACATCAGCAGATAAGCCAAGAGCACGGTGATGGTGGTCTGGTAGATCGGCCGGGCAAAGTGAATGGTCACGGTCACCAGGGCCAACGCCACGACGATGCCCGGCAATGAGCTGGTGATGTAGTTGCAGCTTTCCAGTATCCGTTGCATCCGTCCTGGATAGCGGATTGACAACCAGGCGATGGGAATGGCCGCGCAGGTGGTCAGGGCCGCGCCCGCGACACCCAGCAGCAGGGTCTGTTGCAGGGCCGGCAGGAGCTCATCCAGGTCCCAAGCTTGCACGCCGCCGGCGATCAACCATCCGCCAAGGGTGATCAGGGGCACACCCAGCGCCAGGGCACATGTGACGCCCTGCAAGGTCAATGCGAGCACCCTGGCCGGGGTTTTCAGGCGCACCACCCGTTGCTCACGGGCACTACCGGTGCCCACGCGGGCGTAGCGCGCATGGCCCCGAGCGGCGGATTCCACGGTCAGCATCACCAGGCAACACAAGGCAAGCACGCTGGCCAGCATGTGGGCGGCAGGCCCGTTGAAGGTGGACTTGAACTGATCGAAGATCGCGGTGGTGAAGGTGTCGAAGCGGATCATCGCGTACAGACCGTACTCGGCCAGCAGATGCAGGCCGACCAGCAACGCGCCACCGCAAATGGCCAGGCGCAACTGCGGGAGCACGACGCGAAAAAATACCGCCCACGGCTTGAGCCCAAGGGATTCGCCGACATCTTCAATGGCCGGGTCGAGGCGCCGCAGCGTTGCGGCAATCGGCAGGTAGAGAAACGGGAAGTAGGCAATGACCGACACCAGCACCCCGGCAAACAAGCCGTGGATCGGCGGCACCAGGCTGACCCAGGCATAGCTGTGGACAAAGGCTGGCACCGCCAGGGGGGCCGTGGCCAGTAACGACCACCAGCGCCGCCCCGGCAGATCCGTGCGTTCGGTCAGCCAGGCCAGTGCCACACCCAGCGCCACGCAAAGGGGAATGGTCAGTACCACCAGCAACACGGTGTTGGTCAGCAACTCGCCCACCCGTGGGCGGAACACCAAGGTCACCACCGTGGACCAGCCGGTTTGCAAGGACACGCCGATGACGTAGGCAATCGGCAGCAGTGCCAGCAACGACACCAGCACCGACAACCCGACCACCCACGCGCCACCGCGGCTCGCGAACATGCCGCGTGACCGTCTACGTAAATTGGCGGGTAGCGCTTGGGCGGTATCCACCGGCAGGATTTCAGGCATCAATTAGAGCAGTCCCGCCTGAGTCATCAGCTCCACGGCTTTTCTACTGTCGAGTTTCGAGGCGTCCACGGACGGCGCGTCGAGCTGCTGCAAAGGCACCAGTTTAGGGTTGGATTCGGCGTTCTTGCCCACGGCGTATTCAAACGACTTGCCGTCCTTGAGGATGGCCTGGCCGTCCTTGCCAGTGATCCACTTGAGGAACGCCTGGGCTTGTTCCTTGTGTTTGCTGGAGGCCAGGACGCCACCTCCGGAAATGCTGACAAACGCTCCCGGGTCCTTGTGTTTGAAGTAGTGCAAGGCAGTGTTCTTGCTGTTCTCGCCGGTCTTTGCCTGATCGACGAAGCTGTAATAGTGGTATATCACGCCGCTGTCGATCTGCCCGGCATTCACCGCCTTGAGCACCGAACTGTTGCCCCGGTACGCGCTGAAGTTGGTTTTCATCGCCTTGAGCCACTCCAGGGTGGCGGCTTCGCCTTTTTGTTCGATCATGGCGGCAACGATCGCCTGGAAGTCGGCGCCGCCCGGGGATGCGCCCCAGCGGCCTTTCCAGTTCGGCGCGGCAAGGTCCATGATCGACTTGGGCAACTGGGCTTCGGACAATTTGCTCGGGTTGTAGACGAACACCGTGGAGCGTGCAGCGATGCCCAGCCATTTGCCGTGGGCCGGGCGGTAGGCTGAATCGACCTGTTCCAGGGTGGTTTTGTCCACGGGCGCGAACAAACCGGCGTTGTCGACCAACACCATCGCCGGGGAGTTCTCGGTGAGGAATACATCGGCCGGCGAGTCGGCGCCTTCCTGCACGATCTGGTTGCCCATTTCGGTATCGTCGCCGTTGCGCAAGGTCACCGGAATACCGGTTTCCTGCGTAAAACCTTCGACCCAGGATTTGGTCAGGCTTTCATGCTGTGCGTTGTAGACCACGATACCAGCGGTATCGGCGGCGTACGCGTGACCAGCGGTATCGGCGGCGTACGCGTGACCAGCGCTCAGCAAAGCGGTGGCCAGCAGGGCCTTTTTGAGGAACGAAGGGATTGGGGACTTCATGCGGCGCCGGCTCCTGTTATTTTGGGTCATGCAAGCTGATTCAATCGAGAAAAAGAACGACGTCAATTATTCTAGATCAATACGAATCATTTGCAGATTCAACGCCGGCTAATGTAGAGCCTCGAATGAGAAAAAATCGTCAAATCCTGTGGGCGAACCTTTGTAGCGAGGGGATTTATCCCCGTTCGGCTGCGAAGCAGTCGCAACGCTAATGCACACGGAATCAGATACACCGATTTGCAGGTTTTGGGGCCGCTGCGCGACCCAGCGGGGATAAATCCCCTCGCCACAAAGCCTCGCTTGGACAGGGGGATTGCATCATTGGTTGGCATTGGCGGATGGACAACCTTTTTGCGTGCCAGCCGCTGCCTGGCTGATCAGCGCGGCCAGGCGCCTGACGTTGTTCTGCTGCGCAGCTACCAGCTCCTCGATCGAGGGTCCTGATGGGGTCTGCAGGGTGCTGCGGCAATTTCCGATGACGTCCTCATGGCCATTGCTGCTGCGCAGGCGCCATCTTACGTCGAGCAATCCATACTGGCCGGGAATCGAATCGAAGCGCTGTACCTCCAGGCGCACCAACAGCCTGCGTTGCGGATTATTGTTGATCATCTGGTCGAGCAAGGCGCTGCGCAACTCATCCACCAGGCTGGCACCCCACCAGTCGGTTTCCAGGATCGCCATGCCGGTATTGCCCTGGCGTACGACGATCTGCGGGCGATCGACCTGCGGCGGGACGCTGAGCAATTCAATCTCGATTTGCGCGCCATTGCGTGAAGTGCCCGTCAGTTGGGCTGGGGTCAGGGTGTGAAACTGAATCGGATCGCTGCGGCAGGCGGCGAGCAACGACAACGCGGCGAACAAGGTGATTTTCAGTGAAAAAGCCATGAATGTTGCTCCTGTGGTCATTTGCTCGGCGGCCCTTGCATATCGATCGGCGCGGCATTGTTTGGACGGCCGCGAATCAATGATTCCGGATGCCGGCCCAGATAATCGGCCAGATCACGCAAGGCGCGCGAGGTGCGTCCGAGCTCATCCATCGTCTGGCTGAGTTTTTCCCGTTGCGGCGAGTCATCGGCAAGCGTCGAATTGGCCGATTGCAAGGTGGTGCTGGCCGATTGCAGGGTTTTGCTCACGTCCCCCAGGGTGCTTTGTACGCTAGGCAAGGTCTTGGCATTGAATTGCGACAAACCCTTGCGCAATTCGACGAGGTTGCTGTCCAGATTGCCGGCGATCCGTTCGATGGGCAGTTGATTGATCTTGGTGACCATGGCCTCGAGCTTTTCCTGCAATTGTTCGAGGCTGCCCGGAATCGTTGGAATGGAAACGGGGCGGGCGGTGGGATCGAAAACGACTTTCTCGGCCTTGGGGTAAAAATCGAGTGCAATGTATAGCTGACCGGTCAACAGATTGCCGCTACGGGCCTGCGCACGCAGGCCGTTTTCGACGAAAGAGCCCATCAGGCGGACGCCCGCGGCTTCGTCATTGGGGTCATGATTCAAGGCCTTGAGCATTTTTGCGTGGGCCTGGCCGAGTCGTTGCGGATAAATCACGATGCCGACATTGACCGGGAACGTGCGTTTCTTCGCGTCGAAATCCAGATTGATCGAGACAACTCGCCCGAATTCCACACCCAGGAATTCCACCGGTGCATCGACCTTGAGCCCGCGCAGCGCCTGATCGAAACGTAAACTCAGGTATTGCGCCTTGCCGTAGGGCGGGGCGAGGGCGGTTTGCTGGTCCTCGAACAGTTCGTAGGCATATTCTTCCGGGGCCGGTTTGTCGTCGGGGCTGTATTCCGGCGCACGGAACGCAATCCCACCCACCAGCAAGGAAGACAGGGACTCGGTCTTGACCGCAAACCCGTTGGCACCGACGCTCACGTCCACACCGCTGGCGTTCCAGAATCGGGTGTTCTCAGTGACGTACTGATCATTGGGGGCGTGGATGAACAGTTCGATGTTCACCCCTTTGCCATCGGGGTCCAGGGCGTAGGCCACGACCTGGCCGACCGGAATCTTGCGGTAGTAGACCGGCGAGCCAATATCCAGTGACCCCAGGTCCTGGGTGTGCAGGGTGAAACGCTTGCCCGGCTCGCCATAGGTGATGGCTGGCGGGTTTTCCAGGCCTTTGAAGGTCTTCGCCCGTGCATTGTCCTGGCCGATATCGGCGCCGATGTAATCCCCGGACAACAGCGTATCGATACCCGACACCCCGCCAGCGCCGATCCGCGGCCTAACCACCCAAAACTGCGAGTCTTTGCGGGTGAAGCTTTCGGCCTGTTTGGCCAGTTTGATGGTGGCGTTCACGCTCTTCTGGTCGTTGGCCAGTTCTACGTCCGAGACATGACCGATTACCACGTTGCGGTATTTGACTTCGGTCTTGTTGGCGGTCAGGCCGTCACCAGTCTTGAAGGTGACGGTGATGGTGGGACCTTCCTGCAAGATGCTGTGGACCACCAGCGATATCCCCACCAGCACCGCAACGATCGGTACGATCCACACGAGCGAAAAGCTGAAGCGGCGGGTCTTGATCGGAGCTTGGCCCGGGACCAACGGCCCGTCAGTGGCTTGTGACTTCATCCGTGACCTCCTCATTTAATGGTTTTTGCCGCTCTTTATCCCAGATCAGTCGCGGATCGAAACTCATCGCGGAGAGCATGGTGAACACCACCACCAGGCCAAAGAACAAAATGCCCGGGCGCGGTTCGATATCGGCCAGGGCCTGGAACTTGACCAGGGAGGCCACCAGGGCCACTACGATGACGTCAAGCATCGACCAATAACCGATGAGCTCGACAAAACGGTACATTTGCGAACGCTCGCGCAGTGCCCACTGGCTATCGCGCTGAACGGTCACCAGCAGCAGCGTCAGTGCGACGAACTTGACGCCAGGCACCGCGATGCTGGCGATGAAGATGATCAGGGCTATATCCCAGGCTCCGTGCTGCCAGAACTCAATCACGCCGCTCATGATCGTGCTGTCGGCGCCATTGCCGACCATCTTGGTGTTCATCACAGGCAGCAAATTGGCCGGGATGTAAAACACCAGTGCGGTGAACATATACGCCCAGGTCCGGGTCAACGAGTTGGGTTTACGTCGATGCAGGGGAGCGCCACAGCGCTCGCATTCATGGGGTTCGAAGGTCATGTCACAGGCCAGGCCGCAGCTGTGGCACAGGCACAGGTTGAGATCACTGGCGACAGGAGGTGTTGTCATACGATGTCCCATAGTTCACGGATATCGCGGCCGGCAATGCGGATCATCATCAGGCTGAGGATGGCCAAGGCGAACAGACCGATGCCGGGCAGCACATCCAGTAACCCGGCGAGCTTGATCACGGCGACCATTGCTCCCAGCAGGCAGACTTCCAGCATGCTCCACGGCCTGAGGGTTTCCAGCCAGCGCATGCAGAATCTGAAACCAGGTGAACGCCTGTGGGTGAGGGCGAAACCCAGGACCCAGATCAAGAGCACCAACTGGAAAATCGGCGCGATGATCATGGCGATCGCCGCCACCATGGCGATGAAGGTGATGGGGCCCAGGCTCAACGCCAGCACCGAATCCCAAAGTGTTGCGCTATTTTTCAGGCCTTTGAGGCTGATGCTCATGACCGGATAGAAGTTGGCGAAAATCCACAGCATCAATGCGGTGAAGGTCAACGCCAGGCGTTGCTCCACCGTCAGGCCGTTATAGCGCTGAAGCACGCCGCCGCAGCGTGTACACAGGGTTTTCTGATGTTTGGCGAGTGTGACTTTTTGATACACGCAGTCGCAGTGCTCGCAGATGATCAGTTGATCAGTAGTTGCCATGGGCGAGGCTCAACAGGAGGCACGAAGTTCAGAGCACCCCCTCAATATAGAAGTGACTCGCGATTGAGCAAATCGAAATAAAGGTTATGGGGTTGGCGCATGGGCCTGGCAGTCGACCAGATGCACCCGATTTACTGTAGGAGCGAGCATGCTCGCGATGGTCGTTAACGATAACGAGGGGAGCCTGGCACCCCGCGGTGCTCTCAGGTTTTTCGCGAGCATGCTCGCTCCTACAGAGACCGCCGCGTGCCGCAAGAGGGGCACGGGGGTTAACCGAGCACTTCGCGCATCCGGTACCACAGCATGCCGAGCGCCAGCAGCGGCGAGCGCAGGGCGCGGCCGCCCGGGAAGGTCATGTGCGGAACGGCGCTGAACACATCGAAGCCTTTGCTATGTCCGGCCTGGATCGCTTCGCCCAGCAGTTTTGCGCACCAGTGGGTCACGTTGAGGCCATGGCCTGAGTAACCCTGGGCGTAGAACACGTTCGGGTGTTGGCGCAGGCGCCCGACCTGTGGGAATCGATTGGCTGTGATGCCGATCTTGCCGCCCCATTGATAGTCGATGCGCACATTCGCCAGCTGCGGAAAGACCTTGAGCATCTGCGGGCGCATGTAGGCCGTGATGTCCCGTGGATCGCGCCCGGAATAATGGCAGGCACCGCCGAACAACAGGCGCCGGTCTGCCGAGAGCCGGTAGTAGTCCAGGCCGACTTTCTGGTCGCACAGCGCCAGGTTATGCGGGATCAGCTGCGCGGCAACGTCTGCCGACAAGGGTTCGGTGGCAATGATGTAGCTGCCGGCCGGGAGCACCTTGCCGCTGAGTTTCGGTTCGAGTTCTTCCAGGTGGGCGTTACAGGCAAGCACCAGGCTACCCGCGCGAACCGTGCCGCCAGCACAACGAACCTGCACGGTGTCACCATGGATCAACTCCAGCACCGGACTCTGCTCGAAGATCTGCACGCCAAGGGACGACGCAAGCCGCGCTTCGCCCAGGACCAGGTTCAAGGGGTGCAGGTGACCGGACCCCATGTCGACCAGACCGCCGGCATACACGCCTGAATTGACCACGTGCGTGCGAATCTGTCCGGGCTCGACCAGGCGGGTTTCGTGGGCGTACCCCGATTCCTTGAGCGCTGCGTATTCAGACGCAAGTCCCGCAAACTGCGCCGGGGTGTTAGCCAATTCGCAAAAACCCCAGCGCAGGTCACAATCGATGCCGTGTTCGCGGATTCGCCGGCCCACCAGCTCGACCGATTCGATACCGGCGCGCTCCAGATAACGCACACCTTCGGCACCGATATGTTTGGCGAAACCACTGACGTCATGACCAATGCCGCGTATCAGTTGTCCGCCGTTGCGCCCGCTGGCACCCCAGCCGATCCGCCGGCCTTCCAGCAGGATCACCGAGAGCCCGCGCTGGGCCAGTTCGATGGCCGTGTTGATGCCGGTGAAACCACCGCCAATCACGCAGACATCGGCCTCAAGGTCCGCTGTCAGCCCGGGAAATTGCGCCATGCCATGGGCCGACGCGGCGTAATACGAGCGAGCATGTTCCTGTGTGTACTGGTTCATTGGTTGGACTTCACTTTGCTCCACGAGCGGGTCATCAGGCGCATGATCGACTGCGGCGGGGTGGTGGAGATATAGAGCTTGTCGAGCACTTCCTGCGGCGGGTAAACCTCGGGGTTGTTCACCAATTCAGGGTCCATGTACTGCTTTGCCGCCGGATTGGGGTTGGCATAGCCGACCGAGGCGCTGACCTTGGCGATCACTTGCGGGTCGAGGAGGTAGTTGATGAACGCGTGTGCCTCTTTCGGGTTGCTGGCGTCGGCGGGAATGGCCAGCAGGTCGAACCACAGGTTGCTGCCTTCCTTGGGAATGGCGTAGGCGATGTTCACGCCGTTATTGGCTTCCTTGGCGCGGTTGGCGGCCTGGAACACATCGCCGGAGTAACCGAATGCCACGCAGATGTCGCCATTGGCCAGGTCCGAGACGTACTTGGACGAATGGAAATAGGTAATGTACGGACGGATGCCCAGCAGCTTGGCTTCGGCTTTCTTGAAGTCTTCGGGGTTCTCGCTGCGCGGGTCCATGCCCATGTAGTTGAGGACTGCGGGAAACACTTCATCGGCCGAGTCCATCACCGATACGCCGCACTGGCTGAGTTTCTTGATGTTTTCTGGCTCGAACAGTACGGCCCAGGAATCGATGCGGTCGATGCCCAGCACCTGCTTGACCTTGTCGACGTTGTAGCCGATGCCGTTGGTGCCCCACAGGTACGGCACCGAGTGCGCATTGCCCGGATCGTTTTTCTCCAGCAAGGCCAGCAGTTTCGGGTCCAGGTTCTTGAAGTTCGGCAGTTGCTCGCGGTCCAGCTTGAGGAACGCGCCGGCCTTCACCTGGCGGGCGAGGAAGTGGTTGGAGGGCACGACCACGTCGTACCCGGTACGCCCGGCGAGCAACTTGCCTTCCAGGGTTTCATTGGAGTCGAAAACGTCGTAGATCACTTTGATCGAGGTTTTTGCCTGGAAGTCGGCGACGGTGGTCTCGCCGATGTAGTCGGTCCAGTTGTAGACACTGACCTGAGGCTGAGCCTGGGCGACGGCGCTGCACAGAACGGTGAGCGCAAGCGGGAGCACGTGTTTCAATAGACGCATCTCGACACCTCTTGGAATTATTGGTTTTTTCAGGTGATTTTTGGTGTTCTGGCGGCCGCTTTCGCGAGCAGGCTCGCTCCCACAGGGGAATGCATTTCAAATGTGGGAGCGAGCCTGCTCGCGAAGAGGTCTTCGAGTCAGACGCTGAGCAACAGGAACTCGCGCTCCCACGAGCTGATCACGCGCTTGAAGTTCTCATGCTCGGCGCGCTTGACCGCGACGTAGCCGCGCACGAACTTGTCGCCCAGGTAGCGGCTGACGGTGGCGCATTCCTCCATCTGCGTCAGCGCGTCTTCGATGGTGATCGGCAGGCGCAGGTTGCGCCGCTCATAGGCCCGGCCCTGCACCGCGGCGCTCGGTTCAATGCGCTCGACCATGCCCAGGAAACCGCACAGCAGGCTGGCGGCGATGGCCAGGTAAGGGTTGGCATCGGCCCCGGGCAAGCGGTTTTCCACACGCATGGCGTCGGGGCTCGAGGTCGGTACGCGCAGGCCGACGGTGCGGTTTTCTTCGCCCCATTCGACGTTCACCGGTGCCGAAGTGTCCGGCAGGAAGCGGCGGAACGAGTTGACGTTCGGCGCGAACATCGGCAGGACTTTGGGGATGTACTTCTGCAAGCCACCGATGTGGTGCAGGAACAACTCGCTCATGTTGCCGTCGGCGTCGGCGAAGATCGGCTGGCCGGTGGCAATGTCCACCACGCTCTGGTGGATATGCATGGCGCTGCCCGGCTCATCGCCGACCGGCTTGGCCATGAACGTCGCCGCGACATTGTGCTTGAGCGCCGCCTCGCGCATGGTGCGCTTGAACACGGTGATCTGGTCGGCCAGGTCCAGGGCGTCGCCGTGGCGGAAGTTGATTTCCATCTGCGCCGGGCCGTCTTCGTGGATCAGTGTGTCGAGGTCCAGGCCCTGGAGTTCGCACCAGTCGTAGACGTCTTCGAACAGTGGGTCGAATTCGTTGGCGGCGTCGATGGAGAACGACTGGCGACCGCTTTCGGCGCGCCCGGAGCGGCCCATCGGGGCCTTGAGTGGCAAATCCGGGTCTTCGCAACGCTGGGTCAGGTAGAACTCCATTTCCGGCGCGACAATCGGCCGCCAGCCTTTATCGGTGTACAGCTGCAGGACTTTCTTGAGCACGTTGCGCGGCGACAGTTCAATCGGGTTGCCGAACTTGTCGAAGGTGTCGTGAATCACGATGGCGGTCGGCTCGATCGCCCAAGGCACGACGTACACTGCATCGGATACCGGCTTGCAGACCATGTCGATATCCGCCGGGTCAAGCAGGTCGTAGTAGATGTCGTCGTCGACAAAGTCCCCGGTTACCGTTTGCAACAGCACACTTTCCGGCAGGCGCATGCCTCGCTCATGCAGGAACTTGTTGGTGGGTGCGATTTTGCCGCGTGCAATGCCGGTCAGGTCGCTGACGACGCACTCGACTTCGGTAATCTTGTGATCTTTCAGCCAAGTGAACAGCTGATCGAAAGGGACATTCATAAAGACCTCGTTATTGGTTTTATTAACGCCAGGAGAGGCCGGTTTCATCCGCCGGACACTTCCCCTGTAGCGCGTTGACGTCTATCTTGGGCGAGCCTTGCGGTTCCATCTATCCACTTTAAGCAGGACAAAGCGCACCAAAAGAGTGCGTAAGGTCACCCAATGACAGTCTGCAATTCACTACACGTTCAAGCGTTCAATACCTGTGATATCGCCGAGCAAATCCGTGCCACACCGGGCTGGGTCCAGCATTACCAACAGATGTCGCCGGGGCATTTTGCCGGCAGGGTGCGCTATCTGGATCTACAGGGCGTAGAGATTTACGAGGAGCACATGAACACCCGGGTCGAGCAGAATTTCAGCGCGCCACAAGGCGCGCTCGCGTTCTGTTTCGACCGTAGCGACAACGCGCTGTACGTGTTGAACGGCGAAAGCCGCAATATCTGGATCACCCCGGAGAACTACCAGGAAATCGCCGTGGTGTTCGGGCCCGAGTTTGTCCAGCGTCACGCCCTGGATGTCGCGCGGCTGGAGGGGTTGTTCATGGCGCCGCTCAATTCGCAGCAAAATGCATTGTTCAGCCGTTGGCTCAGCGCAACCCTGACCCAGCTGTCGCAGACCTACGACCCGCCAAGCCGCGAAGCCTTGACCCAGCAACTGCTGGAGGATTGCCTGTTCATCCTCGACAACGCCTGTACCTGCCTCGACCCGGGAGCATTGCAGCGCCGGGCAGGGGAGCGGGCGATCATGAAGCGGGTAGGGGAATGGGCGGCGGAGAGCCCGGAGGAACAGCTCAACCTGTTGGCGTTGTCCGAGGTCGCCGGGGTTTCATTGCGCCAGCTGCAGCATGCCTTCAAGACCTTCACCGGCATGGCGCCAACCCAATGGCTGCGCCTGCGCCGCCTGAACAGCGCCCGTCGCGAACTGCTCAGCCGCACGCCGGCACAAACCACCGTGGCCGAAGTGGCGATGCACTGGTCGTTCTGGCACCTGGGCCGGTTTTCCAGCAGCTATCGCGCGTTGTTCAAGGAACTGCCGAGCGACACCCTCAAGCGTGCAAGCGTGGTCCAGGCAGCCGGGCGTGGCCGGCGCTAGAAAGTCGGTGGGGTAATCACCCAGATCACCACGGCATCCACGTCGCCTGGATTGCCATAACGATGCGGTTCCTGGCTGGAGAAACTGAAGCTGTCACCTTCATTGAGTTGAAAGTAGCGCTCGCCGACCCACAACTCAAAGCTGCCTGACAGCAGATAGCCGGCTTCTTCGCCGTCGTGGCTATAGCTTTGCTGGCTGTAGGTGCCGGGCGGGAAACGCGAGTGGAGCATTTCCAGCTGACGGTTGGCTTGCGGGGTCAACAACTGGTCGACGATGCCGTCTTCGTAATGCACGTTCAGGCGGCTGTGCTTGCGCACGACAATGCCGTCGTCTTCAGGGTCGGTGACCGCCTCGCTGGCGAAAAACCATTGGATGGTCACGCCGAGACTGCGGGCAATGTTGAACAGCGCCGGGATCGACGGATAGGCGAGATTGCGTTCCAGTTGGCTGATGTAGCCAGCGGTCAGCTCGCTCTGTCGGGCCAGTTCCGCCAGGGTCATGCCCCGGCGTTTACGCAGGCCGCGAATCCGCGTGCCGAGAAAATGCGGTTCGGCCTGGGTCTTGCTGTCATTGCTCATACTGAGTTCCAAACCGGTAAGCTACGGCCCACTGTAGGAGCTGCCGCAGGCTGCGATCTTTTGATCTTGTATTTTGAAAGCAGGTCAAAAGATCGCAGCCTGCGGCAGCTCCTACAAAGGTTGGCGCTAAAGCCCCGGAGTATAAACAGGCTTAAAGCTCCCACGCGACTTTAAGTCCCTCATAAATCGCTTCTTCGGCGGTACGCGGCGCCAGGCAGTCGCCGATACGCCGAAATTCCACCAGGCCTTGCAGTTGCGCGCCCAGGGTATCCACTGGCTGATGGCCCTGGCAAAGCACCAGCGTATCGACGTTCTCCATCAGCATCGGCTCGCCGCTGGCGGTGTGTTGCAGGTAGACCGTGTTGTCGTCACAACCGTACAACCGGGCGTAAGGGATGACGGGAATGGCGAGCTTGTGCAACTCGCCAGCCAATTGATCGCGCACGTACAGCGGCAGGTTTTCCCCGCAATGGGTGCCGTTGACCGCCAGTTGCACTTGATGTCCGGCACGGGTCAGGCGCTCGGCGATACCGGGGCCGATCCAGTCGCAGCGCCAATCGACCACCACCACCGAGCGGCCGATTTTTACCTCCTCACGCAGCACTTGCCAGGCATCCACCACGTGCAGCTCGCCACCGCGCTCGAAGGGCGGCCAATAGGGTTCAGCACCGGTGGCGACGATCACCGTGTCCGGCTTTTCCTGCTCCACCAGAGCGCGGTCGACCCGGGTATTGCGCACCACACGCACCCCGGCCAATTGCATTTCCCGCTGCAGGTTGGTGCTGGCACCCCCGAATTCACTGCGCCGTGGCAGCAGTTGCGCGAGCAACACCTGGCCGCCCAGTTGCGCGCTGGCTTCGTACAGGGTCACCTCATGCCCGCGCTGGGCGGCCACCGCAGCGGCTTTCATCCCGGCCGGCCCACCGCCGACGACCATGATGCGCTTACGTTTTACAGTCGCTTGGCGCTGGCCAAATATCAATTCACGACCGGTTTCCGGGTGCTGTATGCAGGAAATCGGCAAGCCCTTGTGGAAGTGCCCGATGCACGCCTGATTGCAGGCAATGCACGCGCGCACATCTTCCACGCGGCCGTCGTCGGTCTTGTTGGGCATTTGCGGATCGCAGATTAACGCCCGCGTCATGCCGCACACATCGGCCTGGCCACGCGCCAGAATCAGCTCGGCTTCCTGGGGCTGGTTGATGCGCCCGGTGACGAACAACGGAATGCTCAAGCCAGCCTTGAAGGTGCCAGCCTCCTTGGCCAGGTAGGCCGCTTCGATCGCCATCGGCGGCACGATGTGCACGGCCCCCCCGAGCGATGCCGAGGTGCCGGCGACAATGTGAACGTAGTCCAGCAGGGGTTGCAGCGATTGCACGGCAGCCAGGGACTCGTCTTCGGTCAGCCCCTCGGGGTCGCGTTCATCGGCAGAGATGCGCAGGCCGATGATGAAGTGCTCGTCGGTCGCAGCGCGAATCGCAGCGATGACTTCACGCAGGAAACGCAGGCGCTGCTCCAGCTCGCCGTTGTAGCCGTCGGTGCGCCGGTTGACGCGCGGGTTGATGAACTGCGCCGGCAGGTAACCGTGACTGGCAACCACTTCCACGCCATCGATGCCGGCTTGATGCAGGCGTCGGGCCGCCGCCGCGTAACCGTCGACAATCTCGTCGATCATTGCCTGGTCCAGCGCCCGTGGCATAACCCGGAAGCGCTCGTTGGGCACCGCCGATGCCGAGTAAGCCACGGCCAGCAGGCCATCGCTGGATTCCATGATTTCCCGTCCCGGGTGGAACACCTGCGACAGCACCACCGTGCCGTGGGCGTGGCAGGTTTGCGCCAGCTTGCGGTAGCCCTCGATGCATTCATCGTCGGTAGCCATCAGAACGTGGGAGGTGTACCGCGCACTGTCATGCACCCCGGCCACCTGCAGCACGATCAGCCCGACGCCGCCTTCGGCACGTGCCCGGTGATAGGCAATGAGCTGCTCGTTGACCAGGTTATCAGTGGGCATGGAGGTGTCGTGACCGCTGGACATGATGCGGTTTTTCAGGCGCTTGCCACGGATCTGCAAGGGTTCGAACAGGTGCGCAAAGGCAGGTGTAGGGGTCGGCATGCTACGGAAACTCCAGGCGGGCTGACCTGTAGGAGCGAGCATGCTCGCGATGGACGTAAACGATAACGCGGGCATTCAGGCAGCTCGCGTAATCGATAGCCACCATCGCGAGCATGCTCGCTCCTACAGAGGCAGCAGGTTTTCGGCGTTGTTATTATTGGTCTATAAAAATTTACCTGTAGTAAAAAATCAACTTGTTTTTTTACTTGGTCTTGATTAGTTTCGTGTCGAGCCCACTCCTGGGGCGAACCTCACCAACAATAAAAAAGGGCTATGCCGACCTTGGGTCGCCTGGCACCTGCACGAGGAACCACTGATGAAATCGAATACGCTCAAGCACGGTTTTTATCCCTTGGCGCTGACCCTGGCAATGGGCCTTGGCAGCGCACAGGCAGCGTCGGACATGGTGGTGGTCGGTTATGGCGGCGCCGGACAAAAAGCCCAGGACGTGGCGTTCTTCCAGCCTTTTGCCGCCGTGGATCAAAGCAAGGTGATCCAGAGCGAATACAACGGTGAAATGGCCAGGATCAAAGTGATGGTCGACACCGGCAACGTCGACTGGGACGTGGTGCAGATCGAAGGTCCGGACCTGATGCGTGGCTGCGAAGAGGGCATGTATGAGCGACTGGACTGGAATCGCCTGGGTCGCAGCGAAGAGTTGATCCCCGAGGCGGCGCAAGAGTGTGGGTCCGCCGCATTGGTGTGGAGCGTGGCGATTGCCTACGATCGCGACAAACTGGCCCAGGCCCCGACGTCATGGGCAGATTTCTGGGACGTACAGAAAATCCCCGGCAAGCGCGGGCTGCGCAAGCGTGCGGTGTACAACCTGGAGTTCGCCCTGCTGGCGGACGGCGTGAAAACCGAAGACGTGTACAAGGTACTCGGCACCCCGCAAGGCGTGGACCGTGCATTTGCCAAGCTCACTGAGCTAAAGCCCTACATCCAGTGGTGGGAGGCCGGGGCGCAACCGCCGCAATGGCTGACCGCTGGCGACGTGGTGATGACCTCGACCTACAGTGGGCGCATCGCCGACGCCGCGCAGAAAGGCAGTCATCTGGGCCTGGTCTGGCCCGGCAGCCTGTACGGCATGGACTACTGGGCAATCATCAAGGGCTCCAGGCACGTCGACCAGGCCAAGCGCTTCATCGCCTTTGCCAACCAGCCGGATGCACAGGTGAAATACGTCGAGCAAATCCCCTACGGTCCGACCAATATCCAGGCCGCCGCGCGGCTCGATGACAAACTGGCGCAATGGGTGCCCACGGCGCCGCAGAACCTCAAGGGCGCGTTGTCGATGAACGTCGGCTTCTGGGTCGACCATGGCGAAGAACTGGAAGAACGTTTCAACGCCTGGGCCAGCAAATAAGTACAGGGGATGGCTGGACCTGTCGAAGCGTCCAGCCTTACTGTCTGCCCAACCGAACACCCTGGAGACCCCGAACGATGAATAACATCGCAACCGCCCTGACCGCCCCTGAGCGCAGCGCGACCGAACAGCGCCTGCGAGAAGAGCTGGCGGCCTGTTATCGCCTGATTGCACACTTTCGCATGACCGACCTGATCTTCACTCACATCTCGGTGCGTATTCCAGGGCCGGAGCATCACTTCCTGATCAATCCCTACGGGCTGATGTTCGATGAGATCACCGCGTCCAACCTGGTGAAGATCGACCTCGATGGCAACGCGGTGGAGCCGTCGCCGTACCCGGTCAATCCGGCCGGGTTCGTGATTCACAGCGCCATCCACGGTGCCCGCGAAGATGCGCAGTGCGTGCTGCACACCCACACTAAATCCGGTTGTGCAGTGGCGGCGTTGAAGTGCGGGTTGTTGCCGGTGAACCAGATTTCCATGGAGTTCTACGGCCGGGTGGCCTATCACGACTACGAAGGCGTGGCCCTGGACATGAGTGAGCAACAGCGACTGGTGGCCGACATGGGCGACAAGCCGGTGCTGATGCTGCGCAACCACGGCCTGCTGACCGTCGGCGAAACCGTGAGCCAGGCATTTTTGCGCATGTATTACCTGGAAAAGGCCTGCGAAATCCAGCTGGCGGCGCAGGCGGCCGGGGAGTTGGTCCTGCCACCGGCGCAGGTGTGCGCGCATACCGAGCGCCAGTTCAATGACCCGGGGCGGCCGCTGGAAGAGGGTGAGTTGAGCGACCCTGATGCCATGCAATTGGCTTGGGCGGCGTTACTGCGATTGTTGGAGCGGGTGGCGCCGGGGTATCGGGACTGATCGGGATCATGTGTGAATGGACTGACGCCTTCGCGAGCAGGCTCGCTCCCACAATTGGTCAAGGCGTTGGGAAATATCGTGCACGACAAGAAACCTGCTCGCGAAGGCGATCTTTCAGGCGGGCATACTCTTGCTGTACATTCGTTCAACTCGCAAGCCATAACGCGAGCCCCAACGATCGACAAACCAGGAGCAGTCGCCCATGAATCAGGAAGCCCGTTTTTCCCGCATGGAACCGGAGTTGCGCAAGGCCAATCTGATCGAGGCGACACTGGTGTGCCTCAAGCGCCATGGTTTCCAGGGGGCGTCGATCCGCAAGATTTCCGCTGAGGCGGGCGTATCGGTCGGGCTGATCAGCCATCACTATTCGGGCAAGGACGAACTGGTGGCCGAGGCCTACATGGCGATCACCGGGCGCGTCATGACGCTGTTGCGCGACGCCATGGAGCAAGCGGCACCCACTGGCCGGGAGCGTTTGTCGGCGTTCTTTCGCGCGTCCTTCTGCGCCGAACTGCTCGACCCGCAACTGATCGACGCCTGGCTCGCCTTCTGGGGCGCAGTGAAAACCGCCGAGGCGATCAATCAAGCCCACGAGCATTCCTATGGCGAGTACCGCGCGATCCTGGGCAAGGTGCTCAGGGAGTTGGCGCAGGAGGAGGGGTGGGAGGAAGGGGGAGAGCACTTCGACGCCGACCTGGCCGCGATCAGCCTTAGCGCGTTGCTCGATGGCCTGTGGCTGGAGTCCGGGCTCAATCCCGGGACCTTTACCCCCGAGCAGGGCATCCAGATTTGCGAAGCCTGGGTCGACGGTTTGCAGGCCGGCGGCCGGCAGCGGTTTTGCGTGCAGACGAGTAGCTGTTGATCGCCCGTTCAGCAGTGGCTACTCTCTGGCACTGATGCAAGCCCTCTAATAAGAAACAAGCAGGACACCCAGCAATGACTCCTCGGGTACTGATCGTCGATGACGATCCGCTGATTCGCGAACTGTTGCATGCCTACCTGTCACAGGAAGGCTACGACGTGCACTGCGCCGCCACGGCGGAACTGGCCGAAACCTTCCTGGCCAGCCAGGCTGTCGACCTGGTCATGCTTGATATCCGCCTGCCAGGCAAGGACGGCCTGACCCTGACCCGCGAACTGCGCGTGCGATCGGAAGTCGGGATCATCCTGATCACCGGGCGCAATGACGAAATCGACCGAATCGTCGGCCTCGAATGCGGCGCCGATGACTACGTGATCAAACCTCTCAATCCACGGGAACTGGTGTCGCGGGCAAAAAACCTCATTCGCCGGGTACGCCATGCGCAGGCGCCACAGCCGGTTGCCGCTGTCGCCAAACCGGTCAAGCAATTCGCCGACTGGGCGCTGGACACCGACCGCCGGCGCTTGATCGATCCGGACGGCAGCGAGACCTTGCTGACCCACGGCGAGTACCAGTTGCTCAGTGTATTTTTGCGCAACAGCGGCCACACCCTTAGCCGCGATCAATTGATGGACCAGATCCGCAACCGCGAATGGGTGCCCAACGATCGCTCGATCGACGTGCTGGTGGGGCGCTTGCGCCGCAAACTGCATGACGATCCCGCCGAACCGCAACTGATCATCACCATCCATGGCGCCGGCTACCTGTTCACTGCCAGCCTGGCGGCGTGACGACGGTGGGACGGTTGCTCTGGGCGTTACTGATGTTATTGGCGAGCAACGTGCAGGCGGCGGACAAGATCCGCTATTGCGATTACCCGGTGTACCCGCCGATTTCCTGGAGCGACGGCAAACAGGTGCGTGGCCTGGCGCCCAGTGTGGTCAGGCAGTTATTCGGCCAACTCGGCTATGAGGTCGAGATTGTGGTGCTGGGTAACTGGAAACGCTGCCTGCTGGACGTCGCCGAAGGCCGGGTCGATGTGGTGCTCGCCTACAGCACCGCGCAACGGGAACAGAGCATGTTGTTTTCCAGCGTGCCGGTACTGCGCGAAGAGGTGGCGCTGTTCATCAATCGCCAGCATCCGGTGAAGTTCGAACAACTGCAGGATCTGGCCCACTACCGTGGCGGCTTGCTGTTCGGTGAAAGCTACGGCCTGGCATTCGATCGCATGGTCGCGCAACACAACAACATCGAATGGGTCGCCAGCAGCCGCCAGAATTTCGGCAAGCTGATTCGCGGGCGCATCGATTTCATCACCCAGGAGCGCCGCACCGGTGAGCTGTACGTGGAAACCCTGCCTGGCGCCCAGGACATCGTGGCCTTGCCCAAGGCCCTGAGCGTGGACTATTTGCGGGTCGCCGTTTCCCGCCGTTCGCCGTTGTCCGCCCACATGCCGCAGATTGATGCGCAGTTGCAGCGCATGGTGGATGCCGGTGATATCCAGCGCCTTCTCAATGAAAGCGAGGTCATCTACCGCGACATGATCAACCTGCCGGCGAACGCACAATGATCCACGCACGTGCCGGTGGACTGCTGCGGCGCCTGCTGTGGTTCATCCTGCTGTTCAGCCTGTGTTTTACCGTGCTGGCCAGCAGCGTGCAGTTGTATATCGAGTATCGCCGGGAAATGCGCGAGATCGACTCGCGCATGGAGCTGATCCGCGCCGGTTACCTGGCCAGCCTGGAGCGCAGTCTCTGGGACCTGAACCAAGAGCAATTGAATGTGCAACTGCGCGGCCTGGTGGATTTCTCCGACGTCGCCAGGGTGCATTTGACCGGTCCCGATTTCGACCTGGTGCAAGGCAATCCCGCGCCGGCAGGGCCGTTGCGCATCGAGCGCTTTGCCCTGGATTACCAACCACCTGCCGGTCCCTTGCGCCATCTCGGCGAGCTGGAAGTCAGCACCGACCTGGGGGCGGTGTATCAACGCCTGTATGCCACCGGCTTGACCAACCTGTTGTGGATGGCGGTGTTTTTCTGCGGCCTGGCGGTGGCGTTGTCGGGGCTGTTTTATCGCCTGGTGACCCGGCATCTGAAAGTCATGGCCGAATTTGCCCGGCGCATTGCCGCAGGGCAATGGCACGAGCCGCTGCGCCTGGACAAGCGTCCTGGCGCGCAAAACGACGAAATCGACACCGTGGCCCATGCCCTCGATGACATGCGCAGGGCGATCCTCAGCGACATCGACCGCCGGGAAACCGACCGCCTGGCCCTGCAGGACAACCGCGACGAATTACTGCGCATGGTCGAGCGGCGCACGGCCAGCCTGATGCGCGCCAAGGACGACGCCGAAGCGGCCAACCTCGCCAAATCACGGTTTCTGGCCACCATGAGCCACGAACTGCGCACGCCACTCAATGGCATCCTTGGCATGGCCGAGCTGCTGAGCGGTGCCCGTCTCGACCCGCAGGACAGCAGACGCCTGGATGCGCTGCACAAGGCCGGCGAGGGGCTGCTGACGATCCTCAATGAAGTGCTGTATTTCGCCAAGCTGGAGGAGGGCACCAGCCTCCCGGAACCGGTGAATTTCTCGATGCGCCAATTGCTCGATGAAGTCCTCACACTGCTGGAACCCAAGGCGCTGGACAACGACACGATCCTGCATTGCCGGGTCGATCAGCGGGTGGCCGAGCATCACCACGGTGCCGAGCAATACCTGCGCCAGGTGCTGAGTAACCTGTTGGCCAACGCGATCAAGTTCACAGAAAACGGTGACGTCTGTGTCGAAGTGGCATTGCTCGCATTGCCGCCAGATCTGGGCGGACAGCGTCTGCGGGTGAGTGTCACCGACAACGGCATCGGTATAGCCCCGGCGATGCAGGCGAAGATTTTCGAGCGATTCACCCAGGCCAGCGAAGAAGTCGCACAGCGTTATGGCGGCACGGGACTGGGGCTGGCCATCTGTAAGCATCTGGTGGAGAAGATGGGGGGCTGCATCGGCGTCAGCAGCGAAGTCGAGCGCGGCAGTTGTTTCTGGTTCGAGTTGACGTTGCAGCCGGCCATCGAGGCCATTGCCTCGACGCCCACTTATGCGGCGGGCCCGGCGCTGGACATCCTGGTGGTCGAGGACGTGGCGCTCAACCGCGAAGTGGCCGAGGGCCTGTTGCAACGGGACGGGCATCAAGTGTGGCTGGCCAACGACGCTGAACAGGCATGGGCGCAATGCTCGGCGCGCAGCTTCGATCTGATCTTGCTGGACGTGCACCTGCCGGGCATGAGCGGCGTCCAGTTGTGCAAACAGATCCGTGACAACGACGGACCTAACCGTGAGACGCGCATCTTTGCCTTGACCGCCAGTGTGCAACCGGCGTTGGTACGCGGTTATCTGGATGCGGGCATGGATGGCATCCTGGCCAAACCCCTGAAGCTGGACAACCTGCGACAGGTGCTGGCGGGGCGGGCAACTACCGGCCTGTCCGAGGTTGACGACGCAGCGATGGACTGGCCGTTGCTGCAGACCCATCGCAGTTTGCTTGGCGAGCAGAAAGTACAGGGCTTGCTGACCGTATTGCGCGACTCAATCGTGCAACACCGTGAGGCACTGGGCGAAGCCATTGAGGCCGATGATTGCACCGAAGTCGCACAACTGGCGCACCGCCTGGCCGGCAGCGGCGATTCCCTGGGGTTTCGTGCCTTGGCCGAGGCATTACGGAGTCTGGAAATCGCGGCGCTGGGCAATGACCAAACCGCGATTCGATCGTTGGTGCCCTTGGTCGAAGCGCAACTGCAAGGTTCGCTGCACACGCTCAAAGGCCTGTTGCAGAGCTGACGTACAAATTTGTTACGACTTTCTACAACTTCGATCTTTACGTACAACAGGGCCTTACATGGCTTTCCAATAATCGACGCAACCGCCGCAGCGCGGTCTTCGAAGCTTATTGGAGATAATAATAATGAATTGCCGTAAAGCTGCTTCCTCCTTGCCTGACTTCCTGTCATGCGCTGCCCGCCTCAGCGAGTCGGGGTGCCGGGCATGAGCGAAAACACTGATCGTAAAGGCATCCAGCTGACTCGGGCCCTGAAGAGTCGGCACATTTTCATGTTGTCCCTGGGCGGCGTGATCGGCACCGGGCTATTCATGGGCTCCGGCGTGACCATCAACCAGGGCGGGCCGGTGGGGGCGATCCTGGCTTATCTGGTCGCCGGTTTCCTGATGTACCTGGTGATGGTCTGCCTCGGCGAACTGTCGGTGCAGATGCCGGTGTCCGGTTCGTTCCAGACCCACGCGACCAAGTTCATCGGCCCGGCCACCGGCTTCATGATCGGCTGGGTGTACTGGATGAGCTGGGCCACCACCGTAGGCCTTGAGTTCACCGCAGCTGGCATGTTGATGACGCGCTGGTTCCCGGAGGTGCCGATCTGGTATTGGTCAGCGTTGTTCGTGGTAGTGCTGTTCGGCATCAACGCGATGGCAACCCGTGCCTTCGGTGAGGCGGAATACTGGTTCTCCGGGATCAAGGTGGCGGCGATTCTCGGGTTCATTGTGGTCGGTGTGCTGGTGATCTTCGGCGCAATCCCGCTGACCAGTGGCGCGCCTGCACCCATGATGACCAACCTGATCGGCGATTCGTTGTTCCCTAACGGAATGTCCGCGGTATTCGCGGTGATGATGACTGTGGTCTACGCCTTCCAGGGCTGCGAGATCATGGGTGTGGCGGCGGGCGAAACCGACCAGCCGGAAAAAAGCATTCCTCGCGCCGTGCGCAACGTGGTGTTTCGCGTGCTGATCTTCTACGTCCTGGCAATCGTCGTACTGTCGGCCATCGTGCCGTGGCAGCAGGCTGGGCTGATGGAAAGTCCGTTCGTGCAAGTGTTCGACATGGTCGGCATCCCCTACGCCGCCGACCTGATGAACTTCGTGATCCTCACGGCGATCCTGTCGGTGGGCAACTCCGGCCTGTATGCCTCTACGCGCATCCTGTGGGCCATGTCGAAAACCGGCATGGCGCCAAAAAGCCTGGCGCCGTTGAGCAAGCGTGGCGTGCCATTGCGTGCGTTGAGCATCACCTTGTGTTTCGCCCTGGTGTCGCTGATGACCAGTTTTATTGCCGCCGACACCTTGTTCATGGTGTTGATGGCGGTGAGCGGGATGTCCGGCACCGTGACCTGGATTGTCATCGCCCTGGCGCAGTACAAGTTCCGCAAGGCCTACCTGCGCGACGGCGGCAAGCTCAGCGACCTCAAGTACCGCGCGCCGTGGTTCCCGGTGTTGCCGCTGATGTGCATCACGCTGTGCTGCTCGCTCTTCGTGTTCCTGGCACTGGATGAAACCCAGCGACCATCACTGTATTGGGGCTTTGGATTTATTGCGCTGTGTTATGGCGCGTATTTCCTGTTCCATCGCAAGCGTGAAGAGGTGTTGGCGCCGAGCCTGCCGAGCGCATAAACCCCTGTCTCACCCCCCCCCCCTTGTGGGAGCGAGCATGCTCGCGATGAACCCGAGAACGCCGCGGGGTGTCAGGTTTCCCGCGTAATCGTTGGTGACCATCGTCGGAACGCCGCCCGGAGCATGCTCGCTCCTACAGCCGCCTGTCGGTAGTTGTTCGAAGTTGTAACAGCGCCAAACGCGCAGTGCTGAATCTAGATAAATAATCCAGATAAAACAGATGCTTACGCGGATTTTGGTTTGTTACAGCCAATCTCACGAGTAATTGCCGCCTTACTGAACACTCGTTTAGTATGGCCCCAAGTCGCATCACCTCAGACCAATCACAATAATTCGAGGATTCGCATGACTACCCACGATTCTCTGCTCAGTCAGGTCGAAGCCGGCGTTGCCTGGATCACCCTCAATCGCACCGCCCAGCGCAATGCGCTGGACATTCCGACGCTAAAAAACCTGCACGCTTTGCTCGACGCCTTCAACGCCGATCCTGCGGTGCGCGTGGTGGTATTGACGGGTAGCGGTCGCAGTTTCTGCGCCGGCGCCGACCTGGCTGAATGGGCCGAAGCCGAGGCGCGTGGCGCACTGGAAACCTACGGCTGGACCGAAACCGCCCACGCCCTGATGACCCGTTTGCACAGCCTGGATAAACCGACCATCGCCGCCATCAACGGCACCGCCGTCGGGGCCGGGATGGACTTGACCCTGTGCTGCGACCTGCGCATCGCCGGGCAGTCGGCTCGGTTCAAGGCTGGCTACACCAGCATGGCCTACTCGCCAGACGCCGGCGCCAGTTGGCACCTGCCACGGTTGATCGGCACCGAGCAAGCCAAACGGCTGCTGTTCCTCGACCAACTGTGGGGTGCCGACCGTGCCCTGGCCGCTGGCCTGGTCGGCGAAGTTTGCGCTGACGATCAACTATTGAGCGTCGCTGGCGAGCTCGCCGCACGCCTGGCCGCCGGGCCAACCTTTGCCTTCGCCCAGACCAAAAAGCTCATGCGCGAAGGCGCCGATCGCAGCCTGGCCGAGCAACTGCAAGCGGAACTGGCTGCCGGCCTGTTGTGCGGTCGCAGCGAAGACGGCAACGAAGCGTTGCGCGCCGCCACGGAAAAACGCCCGGCGCGTTTTATCGGTCGCTGACCCTCGGTAAACCTTTAACAGCACTCGAACAACAGGTAGCACCCATGAATTTCCAACTGACCCAAGAACAAGAAATGTTGGTGGACTCGGTACGCAGCTTCGTCGAGAAGGAACTGCTGCCCTATGAAACCGAGGTCGACCGCGCCGACGAAGTTTCCCCGCAATTGGCCGCGCAGATCCGTGGCAAGGCGATCGCCGCCGGTTTCTATGCCTTCAACATGCCCGAGGAGGTAGGCGGTGGTGGCCTCGATTACTTGTCCCAGGCACTGATCGAACGTGAGCTGTCCAAGGTCTCCTGGGCGCTGCACGTGTTTGTCGCGCGGCCGTCGAAGATCCTCATGGCCTGCACCGGCGAGCAGATCAACGACTACCTGTTGCCGTGCATCCAAGGCGAGAAAATCGACTGCTTCGCCCTGACCGAACCAGGTGCCGGCTCCGACGCCAACGCGATCAAGACCCGCGCCGTGCGTGAGGGCGACGACTTTGTCCTCAACGGCAGCAAACACTTCATCAGTCACGCCGGGCACGCCGATTTCGCCATCGTCTTTGCCGTCACCGACACCTACGAACACAACGGCAAGAAGCGCAACGCCGTGACCTCGTTCCTGGTCGACCGCAACACCCCGGGCATGACCATCCGCCGGGGGCCCAAGTGTGTGAGCAACCGTGGTTACCACACCTTCGAAATGTTCTTCGACGACTGCCGCGTACCGGCCAATAAGGTCCTGGGCGAAGTCGGCAAGGGGTGGGACGTGGCCAACGCCTGGCTCACAGCCGGCCGGGTGATGGTCGCCGCCAACTGCGTAGGACAGGCGCAACGGGCGCTGGACGTGTCGCTGCAATGGGCGGCCGATCGCAAACAGTTCGGCCAGGCCATCGGCACCTACCAAGGCGTGTCGTTCAAGCTGGCCGACATGGCCACGCAAATCCGCGCCGCCGAACTGTTGACCCTGCACACCGCCTGGAAAATGGACCAGGGCACCATGACCGATGGTGAGGCCGGCATGGCCAAGCTGTTCGCCAGTGAAGTGCTCGGTCGCGCGGCAGACGAGGCGGTGCAGATATTCGGTGGCATGGGCCTGATGGACGAAGGTCCGGTGGAACGTATCTGGCGTAATGCGCGGATCGAACGGATCTGGGAAGGCACCTCGGAAATCCAGCGGCACATCATTTCCCGCGAACTGCTGCGGCCGCTGCTGCGCTGATCGCCCGGAGAATTGCCATGTCCCAGACTATTCGTGACAACCTCAAGCGCATGCTCGCGCCACGGCATGTGGCCTTTGTCGGCGGGCGCAGCATGGCCCGCGCCCTCAAGCGCTGCGCCGAGGGCGGCTACCCAGGGCAAATGTGGCTGGTCAACCCGCAGCACGACAGCCTCGAAGGCGTGCCTTGCGTGCGCAACATTACTGACCTGCCGTGCGGGCCGGACGCAGTGTTCATCGCCACCAACCGTGATCTGACCCTGACCTGCGTCTCACAACTGGCCGCCATCGGCACCGGCGGCGCTATCTGCTATGCCTCTGGTTTCGCCGAAACCGGCACCGAAGGCCAGGCCTTGCAACAGCAGCTGCTTGAAGCCGCGGGCGACATGGCCTTGCTCGGCCCCAACTGCTACGGCCTGCTCGACTACCTGCACAGCAGCGCGCTGTGGCCGGTGGCCCATGGCGGCAAAGCGGTGGAGAAGGGCGTGGCGGTGCTGACCCAAAGCGGCAATTTCGCCTACAACCTGTCCATGAGCGACCGCTCGCTGCCGGTGGCCTACATGGCCTCGGTCGGCAACCAGGCGCAACTGGGGGTGGCCGAACTGATGGACGTGCTGCTCGACGAGCCGCGCGTCACCGCCATCGGCCTGCATCTGGAAGGCCTGAAGAACGTCCCGGGTTTTGCCCGCGCCGCGCACAAGGCGCTGGAGAAGGGCATTCCAATCATCGCCTTGAAAACCGGCGTGTCGCAGATCGGTGCCGAACTGGCCCTCAGTCACACCAGTTCGCTATCTGGTTCCGATGCACTGTACGACGCGCTGTTCGATCGCCTCGGGGTAATCCGCGTCAGCGGCCCCGTGAGTTTCGTCGAAACCCTGAAAGCGGCGGCCTGCGGAAACCTGCCGGCGGGCAACAGTCTGATCGCGCTAGCCTGCTCGGGTGGCGATGCTGGCCTGATCGCCGACTACGCCGAACGCAACGACTTGGGCTTGCCCAAGCTCGATGCCGGGCAAGTCGGCGAACTGGCGCAGGTGCTGCCCAGCTACGCCAACCTGGTCAACCCACTGGATTTCACCACCGCCATCTGGGGCGACGGCGAAGCCCTGGACCGCATGCTCGACAGCGCCCTGCGCACGCCAGCCGATGCAGCGATGCTGGTGCTCGACTACCCGGCGCAATTTACCGGCGAGCGCAAGGAATGCGACCTGTTGCTCGACCTCTACTGCAAGGCGCTGGAACGTCACGGCAAGACCGGTTTCGTCACCTCGGCTTTCCCGGAACTGCTGCCGCCTCACGCCCGTGAGCATTTGCATGCCCAGGGTGTGGCGGCCTTGCAGGGCGTCGAAGACGGCTTGGCGGCGTGGGGGCGTATCGCCGGATACCCACGCAAGCGCCAGGCATTGTTGACGCTGGGCGAGTCGGCACTGGTGCCGCTGTGCCCTCAAGCGCTGGCGGGCGAAGGGCAACTGCTCAACGAATGGGATTCCAAGCAGGCCTTGCGTGCATTCGGCCTGCCGACGCCCGACGGCGTGTTGAGCACACCAGACAATGCGCTGAAGGACGCCGCGGCGCTGGGCTATCCGTTGGTGGTCAAAGCCGTCAGCGCACAACTGCCGCACAAGACCGAAGCCGGTGCAGTGGCACTGAATCTCAAGGACGACACCGCTTTGAGCGCCGCGTTGGACAGGATGCGCGCCAGCATCAACGCGTACGCGCCGCAGGTGGCCTTCGATCAACTGCTGCTGGAACCCATGGCCAATCCGCCATTGGCCGAGCTGATCGTTGGCATCAAGCGCGAAAACGATTTCGGCCTGGCGCTGGTGATTGGCGCCGGCGGGATTCTGGTGGAGTTGCTCAAGGACAGCCGCAGCCTGTTGCTGCCGACCACGGACGGGGCGATCCGCCAGGCCTTGCTGAGCCTGCGCAGCGCCCCGTTGCTGCAAGGTTTCCGCGGTCGCCAAGCGGCGGATCTCGACGCTCTGGTAGCGGCGATCCGCGCCGTGGCCGACTACGCCTGCGAAAACGCCGCGCAACTGCTGGAACTCGATGTGAACCCATTGTTGGTCGGTGCCGATGGCACGACCGCGGTCGATGCGTTGATTCGCATCGCCCATGCGTGAGGACCTGAACATGCAAAGCAAAACCTTGACCGGTGGCCAGGCGCTGGTGCGCCTGCTGGCCAACTACGGCGTCGATACCGTGTTCGGCATTCCCGGCGTCCACACCCTTGAGCTGTATCGCGGACTGCCCGGCAGCGGCATTCGCCACGTGCTGACCCGACACGAACAAGGCGCCAGTTTCATGGCCGACGGCTATGCCCGGGTCAGCGGTAAACCCGGCGTGTGCTTCGTGATCACCGGTCCCGGTGTGACCAATGCCGCCACCGGCATCGGCCAGGCCTACGCCGATTCGATTCCGATGTTGGTGATATCCAGCGTCAACCACACGGCCAGCCTCGGCAAGGGCTGGGGCATCCTGCACGAGTGCCAGGATCAGCGCGCAATGACGGCGCCGATCACTGCATTCTCAGCGGTGGCCCTGACTGCCGAAGACTTGCCGCAGTTGATCGCCCGTGCCTATGCGGTGTTCGACAGCGAGCGTCCGCGCCCGGTGCACATTTCGGTGCCGCTGGACGTGTTGTCGGCGCCGATCGCCCGTGACTGGAGCAATGACGTGGTACGCCGTCCGGGGCGCGGTCCGGCATCGGCCACTGCACTCGATCAAGCCGTGGCCAAGCTCAACGGTGCGAAACGACCCATGATCATCGCCGGTGGCGGTGCACTCGATGCCGCCTCGCAGTTGCAGGAAATCAGCACCCGACTGGCTGCGCCGCTGTTCACCAGTGTCGCGGGCAAGGGCTTGTTGCCACCGGATGCGCCGCTCAACGCCGGTTCCTCACTGTGTGTGGAACCGGGCTGGAACCTGATCGCCGAGGCCGACGTGGTGCTGGCGGTCGGCACCGAAATGGCCGACACCGACTTCTGGCGTGAGCGCCTGCCGCTCAACGCTGAGCTGCTGCGAGTGGACATCGACCCGCGCAAGTTCAACGACTTCTACCCTTGCGCCGTGGCCTTGCATGGCGATGCGCAACAAACCCTCTGTGGCCTGCTCGAGCGACTGCCATCCGAGGTACGTGATGCAAGCGCTGCGATTGCCTCGGTCAGCGCACTGCGTGAAGCGGTCAAGGCCAGCCATGGCCCGTTGCAATCGATTCATCAGTCGATTCTTGAGCGCATTGCCGCAGAGCTGCCGCAAAACGCCTTCATCAGTACTGACATGACTCAACTGGCCTACACCGGCAACTACGCGTTCGACAGTGCCGCGACCCGCAGCTGGTTACACCCGACCGGCTACGGCACCTTGGGTTACGGCCTGCCGGCCGGGATTGGCGCCAAGTTCGGTGCGCCGCAACGCCCGGGCCTGGTGCTGGTCGGCGATGGCGGTTTCCTCTACACCGCGCAGGAACTGGCAACCGCTGTCGAGGAACTGGACAGCCCGCTGGTGGTGTTGCTGTGGAACAACGATGCGCTGGGGCAGATTCGTGACGACATGCTTGGCCTGGATATCGAGCCCATCGGCGTGCTGCCGCGCAACCCCGACTTCGCGGCCCTCGGGCGCGCGTTCGGTTGCACGGTGAACCAACCGCAAAGCCTGGCCGAGTTGCAAACGGACCTGCGCCACGGCTTCAAGCGCAACGGCGTGACCCTGATCGAACTCAAGCATGCCTGCGCACACTGATTTATATTTCAAGGGGATGAAGCCATGCGCTTTTCCGATCTGACTCAACGTATCGCCGGTGACGGCGCTGCCGCCTGGGATATTCATTACCGTGCACTGGCCATGCTGGAGCAGGGCAAGGACATCCTGCTGTTGTCCGTGGGCGACCCGGATTTCGACACGCCGCAACCCATCGTGCAGGGCGCCATCGACAGTCTGTTGGCCGGTAACACCCACTATGCCGAGGTTCGCGGCAAGCGCGCCTTGCGGGAGGCCATCGCCAAGCGCCACCATCAACGCAGCGGGCAGCGGGTGACAGCGGACGAAGTCACCGTGCTGGCCGGCGCCCAGTGCGCGCTGTTCAGCGTGGCCCAGTGCGTGCTCAATCCGGGCGATGAAGTGATCGTCGCCGAGCCGATGTACGTCACTTATGAAGCTGTGTTCGGCGCTTGCGGCGCCAAGGTCGTGCCGGTGCCGGTGCGTTCGGAGAACGGCTTTCGCGTGTTGCCCGAAGACGTCGCCGCGCGCATCACCCCGCGTACCCGTGCCCTGGCGCTGAACAGTCCGCACAACCCGTCCGGTGCAAGCCTGCCGCGCAGCACCTGGCAAGCGTTGGCCGAATTGTGCATCGCCCACGACCTGTGGCTGATTTCCGATGAGGTCTACAGCGAACTGCTGTTCGACGGCGAACACGTCAGCCCGGCGAGCCTGCCGGGCATGGCCGAGCGCACCGCGACCCTTAACAGCCTGTCGAAATCCCACGCCATGACCGGCTGGCGAGTGGGTTGGGTGGTGGCGCCGCCGTCCCTGGCTGCGCACCTGGAAAACCTCGCGCTGTGCATGCTCTACGGTTCGCCGGATTTCGTTCAGGATGCGGCGGTCGTGGCATTGGAAAGTGATCTGCCGGAACTGGACGCCATGCGCGAAGCCTATCGCCAGCGTCGCGACCTGGTGTGCGAGCACCTGGCCGATTGCCCGGGCGTGCGTGCCCTGAAGCCCGATGGCGGGATGTTCGTGATGCTCGATATCCGTGAAACCGGGCTCAGCGCCCAGGCGTTCGCTGATCGCCTGCTCGATCGCCACGGGGTTTCAGTACTCGCCGGTGAAGCGTTCGGCCCGAGCGCGGCCGGGCATATTCGCCTCGGCCTGGTGGTTGGCCCTGAACCCTTGCGCGATGCCTGCCAGCGCATCGCCCGTTGCGCCCAGGAACTGATGGAGGCTCAGCTACATGCTTAATCACAAGTCGCTGTTTATCGATGGACGCTGGCAAGTCCCGTCGGGCCAGGGCATCGCGCAAGTGATCAACCCGGCCACCGAAGAAGTGGCGGGCAGCGTGCCGTTGGGCGATGAACGCGATGTGGACAACGCCGTGGCTGCTGCACGCAGGGCCTTTGGTCCATGGTCGCGCACTCCGTCGAGCGTGCGTGCCGGTTACATCCGTGCGTTGTCGGAACAACTGAAGACCCGCGCCGATGAAATGGCCTCGGTGATCACCACTGAACTGGGGATGCCGGTGCAATGGTGCCGTTCGGTGCAAGTGGACGGGCCGATCATTGGCCTTGAACAATACGTAGAACTCGCAGGCCTGATGGACGAAGTGCGCGAGGTCGGCAACTCGCGGGTGTACCGCGAGGCGGTGGGCGTCTGTGCGTTCATCAACCCCTGGAACTACCCGCTGCACCAGTTGATCGGCAAACTCGCCCCGGCGCTCGCGGCGGGTTGCACGGTGGTGGTCAAGCCAAGCCAGGAAACCCCGTTGCACGCGTTCTTGCTGGCCCAGATGATCGAGGACATCGGCCTGCCGGCGGGGGTGTTCAACCTGGTCAGCGGACCGGGCTCCAAGGTCGGCGAAGCCTTGGCCAAACACCCGGACGTGGACATGGTGTCGTTCACCGGTTCCACCGGCGCAGGCGTTCGCGTCTCACAGGCCGCCGCGCCTTCGGTGAAGCGCGTGTGCCTGGAGCTGGGCGGCAAGTCGGCGTTGCTGATTGCCGAGGATGCCGATCTGGAGGCAGCGGTGCGCTATGGCGTCCAGGACGTGATGATCAACTCCGGCCAGACCTGCACCGCGTTGACCCGCATGCTGCTGCCGGCCAGTCGTTATGCCGAGGCGCTGGAAATTGCGCTGGAGGAAACCCTGAGCCTGAAGATGGGCGATCCGCTGGATCCGCAGAGCTTCCTTGGCCCGATGTGCTCCGCCGGGCAACGTCGCACCGTGCTCGACTACATCAGGATCGGCCAGGAAGAGGGTGCACGCCTGTTGTGCGGTGGTGACGCGGCGCAGGAATTCGAGCGTGGCTACTACGTCAGCCCGACGCTGTTCGCCGACGTTAACAACCGCATGCGCATCGCCCAGGAAGAAATCTTCGGCCCGGTGCTGTGCCTGATCCCTTATGAGGATGAGGCGCAGGCGATCCAGATCGCCAACGACTCGCCGTTTGGCCTGTCCAGCGGGGTCTGGGCCGGCAGTGCCGAGCGTGCCTTGCAACTGGGCAGACAGTTGCGCGCAGGGCAATGCTTCCTCAATGGCGCGGCATTCAACTATCAGGCGCCGTTCGGCGGCTACAAACAATCCGGTAACGGGCGTGAATGGGGGGAAGAGGGGCTGGGCGAATTCGTCGAAGTGAAGGCGATCCAGGTGTGACCATCAACGATTCAAAGACTGTATGCACCGGGCCCAGGCCCGGTGTCTTGCGTGGTTTTGCACGGGTATTTCATTAGCTTTTATCAGGGGCAATGCAATGAGCGATAACAAAAACAAGATTACTCAAGCGAACAATGAATTCAGTTTCCCGCGCAGGGACTTCCTGAAGTACAGCGCCGCCGCCGTGGCGGTGGCCGGGGCGTTCTCCATGGGCTTGCCGACAGGCGCCTTCGCTGCAGAAGCCACGCCGAAGCCGGGCGGCATATTGCGCCTGGGCCTTGCCGGCGGCAGTACCACCGACTCGAAAGACCCGGGGTCCTGGGCGGACACCTTTACCTTCGTCGGTTTCTCGGCGGTCTATAACACCCTGACTGAAATCGCCGTAGACGGCACCGCGATTCCGGAACTGGCCGAGAGTTGGACCTCAACCCCTGATGCCCGCGTCTGGACCTTCAAGCTGCGCCAGGGCGTGACCTTCCACAACGGCAAGAGCCTGACCGCCGATGACGTGGTCGCGTCGATCCAGCATCACCTCGGCGAGAAGTCCACCTCGGCGGCCAAGACCGTGCTGGGCGACGTGGCCAAGGTCAGCGCCAATGGCAGCGACAGCGTGGTGTTCGAACTGCATTCGGGCAACGCCGATTTCTCCTACGTGGTCGCCGATTATCACTTGGCGATCCTGCCGAGCAAGGACGGCGTGGCGGACTGGCAGGCTGGCGCCGGCACCGGTGGCTATCGCCTCAAGGACTTCGAACCGGGCGTGCGCATGACCCTGGAACGCAACCCCGATTACTGGAAAGCCGGGCGTGCGCACTTCGCCAGTGCCGAGTTGATCGCCATCGCCGACGGCGCAGCGCGGGTCAATGCGCTGGTCACGGGGCAAGTGGACGTGATCAACAAGGTCGACCTCAAGACGGTAGCGTTGCTCAAGCGCAACCCGAACCTGGTCATCGAAGAAACCAAGGGTGCCCAGCACTACACCTTCCCGATGCTCACCGACAGCCAGGTGTTCCAGAACAACGACGTGCGCCTGGCGATGAAGCACGCAATCAACCGCGAAACCCTGCTGGCTTCAGTGCTGTACGGCTATGGCCTGGTGGGCAACGATCATCCGATCCAGCCCGGTAGCCGCTTCATCAACACCGCGCTGGAACAGCGCACCTATGACCCGGACAAGTCGCGTTTCCACCTGAAAAAGGCCGGTCTGGATTCGCTCAAGGTGCGCCTGCAGGCCTCCGACGCGGCGTACACCGGCGCCGTCGATGCCTCGGTGCTGTTCAAGGAACAGGCCCGTGCGGCCGGGATCGACATCGACGTGGTGCGCGAGCCCGCCGACGGTTTCTTCTCCAACGTCTGGATGAAGCAACCCTTCACCACCTCGTTCTGGTACAGCAGCCTGACGGCCGACCGCATGTTCAGCATCGGCTACGCCAAGGGCGCGGCGTGGAACGAAACCCATTGGGACAACCCGCGTTTCAACCAGCTGCTTAACGCGGCCCGGGGCGAGATGAACGAGCCGTTGCGCCGTGAGATGTACAACGAAATGCAGGCGCTGTGCCGGGACGACGGCGGGGCGATCGTGCCGCTGTTCGCCAGCTCCGTGGCGGCGCGTTCCAACCGTGTGGCCCACGGCGGGCAGACCGCGCCATACGGAGAGCTCGACGGCTTGCGCGTGATCGAACGCTGGTGGCAGGCATAAGCGCTCGCCAAACCAATGAAAAACCCCTGTAGGAGCGAGCATGCTCGCTCCTACAGGGGAAATTGTGATCTTCGTAAGGAATCGCACGGTGAATCGGTGATCGTTCCCACGCACAGTGTGGGAACGATCATAAAAAGGTGCCCATTTCTAGGACTGCACGATGAAGAGTATTTTCAAGTTATTGGGGCAGCGTCTGGCTTTAGGCCTGCTTTCGCTATTGGCGGTATCCGTCATCATCTTCCTCGCCGTCGGCCTGCTCCCGGGCGATATCGCCCAGGCTATGCTCGGCCAGTCCGCCACCCCGGAAACCGTGGCGGCTTATCGCGCGCAACTGGGCCTGGACCTGCCACCCCTGACCCGTTTCGGGCAGTGGATCTGGCAACTGCTGCACGGTGATCTCGGCGTATCGCTGGCCAACCAGCGGCCGATCGCCGAACTGGTCGGCAGTCGCCTGGGCAACACCTTCAGCCTGGCGCTGTTGGCCGCGTTGGTGTCGGTGCCTTTGGCATTGTTGCTGGGCATGCTCGCGGCGTTGTACCGCAACAGCTGGTTCGACCGCCTGCTGAACACCTCGGCCCTGAGCGCGGTGTCGTTCCCCGAGTTCTTCGTTGCCTACATCCTGATCCTGGTGTTCGCGGTGAAGCTCAATTGGTTCCCGAGCATTTCCAACCTCTCGCCAAACGCCAGTCTGGGTGAGGTACTGGAGCGCTCGGTGCTGCCAGTGGCGACCCTGAGTCTGGTGGTGATCGCGCAGATGATGCGCATGACCCGCGCCTCCTTGATCAACCTGCTGGCCAGCCCCTACATCGAAATGGCCCGGCTCAAGGGCATCAGCCAGTCGCGCATCATCTTCCATCATGCCTTGCCCAACGCGCTGGCGCCGATCGTCAACGTGGTGGCGCTGAACCTGGCGTACCTGGTGGTTGGCGTGGTGGTGGTCGAGGTGGTGTTCGTCTATCCGGGCCTCGGCCAGTTGCTGGTGGACTCGGTGGCCAAGCGCGATATCCCGGTGGTCCAGGCTTGCAGCCTGATCTTTGCCGCCACCTACATCCTGCTCAATACCAGTGCCGACGTGCTGTCGATTGCCAGCAACCCACGCCTGATGCATCCAAAGGGGTAGACCATGAGCCTGCTTAAAGAATCGCTCCGGGCGCCGCTGAGTGCGAAGTTCGGATTACTGGTGATCGTCGTGTATATCCTGGTGGCGCTGTTCGCCCCGGTGCTGGCGCCGTTTGGCGAAACCCAGGTGGTGGGCGAGGGCTTCGCGCCGTGGGGCGGGCAGTTCCTGTTGGGCACCGATAACCTGGGGCGCGACATGTTCAGCCGCCTGGTCTTTGGTGCGCGCAACACACTGGGCATCGCGTTCCTGACCACGGTGCTGGCGTTCCTGCTCGGTGGCACCTGCGGCCTGATCGCGGCGATCAAGGGCGGTTGGGTCGATCAGGGCCTGTCGCGGGTCGTTGACATCCTGATGGCCATTCCGCAATTGATCTTTGCCTTGCTGATTCTCAGCGTGGTTGGCACCACGGCCACGTCACTGGTGCTGGTGATCGCGCTGCTGGATGCGACCCGGGTGTTTCGCCTGTCCCGCGCCGTGGCGATGAACGTGGTGGTGCAGGACTTCGTCGAAGCCGCGCGCTTGCGCGGTGAAGGCCTGTGCTGGCTGGTCACCCGCGAGGTACTGCCCAACGCCGCAGCGCCGCTGATTGCCGAATTCGGCCTGCGGTTCTGTTTCGTGTTCCTGTTCATCAGTGCGTTGTCATTCCTCGGCCTGGGCATCCAGCCGCCCACCGCGGACTGGGGCAGCATGGTGCGCGACAACGCGGTGCTGATCACCTTTGGCGACATCAGTCCTTTACTGCCCGCCCTAGCCGTGGCCTTGATCACAGTCAGCGTCAACTTCGTCGTCGACTGGATGCTGCACAAGTCCAGCGGCCTCAAGGAGTGCTGAACATGACGACATCCAAACCGTTGCTGGAAATCCGCAACCTGCACATCGAAGGTCACTACGAGGATGCCTGGCATCCGCTGATCAAGGGCATCGACCTGACCCTGCAACGTGGTGAGGTGCTGGGGCTGATCGGTGAATCCGGGGCGGGCAAATCGACCCTCGGCTTATCTGCCATGGGCTATACCCGTGACGGCTGCAAAATTACCGGCGGCACGGTGCATTTCGATGGCATCGACCTGCTCAAGGCCAAACCCGAAGCCTTGCGCAAATTGCGCGGCCTGCGCATCGCCTACGTCGCGCAAAGTGCGGCAGCCTCGTTCAACCCCGCCCATCGCTTGATCGATCAACACGTGGAAACGGCGGTGAAGAACGGTGGCATCAGCCGTGAACAGGCGATGCGCGAGGCGGTGGAATTGTATCGCGTGCTGCGCTTGCCCAACCCCGAACAGATCGGCCAGCGTTACCCGCACCAGGTCTCCGGCGGCCAGCTGCAACGGGTCATGACCGCCATGGCGATGGCCTGCCATCCGGACTTGATCATCTTTGACGAACCGACCACCGCCCTGGACGTCACCACCCAGATCGAGGTGCTGGCGGCGATTCGCGATGCGGTGAAGACCTACGGCAGCGCGGCGATCTACATCAGCCACGACCTCGCGGTGGTGGCGCAGATGGCCGACCGCATCATGGTGCTGCGCCACGGCAAGCTGGTGGAGGAGGCCGAGACCCGCAAGATGCTCGGTGACCCGCAGGAGGAATACACCAAGTCACTGTGGGCGGTGCGCAGTTTCCGCACCGAAGCCAAAGCCTGCCCGCAACAGGAAAAGCCGCTGCTGGAACTGCGCAACAGCTGCGCCAGCTACGGGCGGCAACCGGTGCTGCATGACGTTTCCTTGAAGCTGTATCGCGGCCAGACCCTGGCGGTCATCGGCGAATCGGGCAGCGGCAAAAGCTCCACGGCGCGGTTGATCACCGGCTTGTTGCCACCGACCCAAGGTCAAGTGCTGTATGACGGCGAACTGCTGCCAGCGGACTTTCGCCAGCGCAGCAAGGAGCAACTGCGGCGCGTGCAGATGATTTACCAGATCCCCGACACGGCGCTGAACCCGCGCCAGCGCATCGTCGACATCATCGGCCGGCCACTGACGTTCTATCTGGGGCTCAAGGGCAAGGCCATGCGCGCGCGGGTGGCCGAGCTGCTGGAGATGATCGAACTGGACCCGGCAACGTTCATGGAGCGTCAGCCCCGGGAATTATCTGGTGGACAGAAACAGCGGATCTGCATCGCCCGAGCCCTGGCCGCCGACCCGCAACTGATCATCTGCGACGAAGTCACCTCGGCCCTCGACCAACTGGTGGCCGAAGGTGTGCTCAAGTTGCTCAACCGCATTCAGCAACAGCTCGGCGTCGCCTACCTGTTCATTACCCATGACGTTGCCACCGTGCGCGCGATTGCCGACGAAGTGCTGGTGATGCAACGGGGCAGGGTGGTGGATCATGGCTCGCGCAGTGCTATTTTCACCCCGCCGCATCAAGACTATACCGGGCTGCTGTTTTCCTCCGAACCCCAAATGGACCCCGACTGGCTCGACCGCTTGCTGGCCAGTCGTGCTACCGCGAATTCAAACCCTACGCTGGAAAAAGTCTAAGGAATCCCCATGAAAGTACTGATCGTCCATGCTCACCCCGAGCCGCAATCCTTCACCGCCGCCCTGCGCGACCAGGCCGTCGCGACCCTTGAAGCCCAGGGCCATGAAGTGCAGGTCAGCGACCTGTATAAGATGAACTGGAACCCGGTGGCCAGCGCCGATGACTTCTCAAAGCGGGAAAATCCCGAGTACCTGGTGTATGCGCTGGAACAACGCCTCGGTGTGAAAAGCCAGTCACTGGCAGCGGACATCCAGGCTGAACTGGATAAATTGCTATGGGCCGACCTGCTGATCCTCAACTTCCCGATCTTCTGGTTCTCCACCCCGGCCATGCTCAAGGGCTGGATCGACCGGGTGCTGGTCTCGGGCATCTGCTACGGCGGCAAGCGCTTCTACGATCAGGGCGGCTTGGCCGGGAAAAAGGCGTTGGTTACCGTGACTTTGGGTGGGCGTGAGCACATGTTCGGTGAGGAGGCGATCCACGGGCCGTTGCAGGACATGCTGCGGCCGATTCTGCGCGGGACGTTGGCGTATGTCGGGTTTGATGTGCTGGAGCCGTTCGTGGCCTGGCATGTGCCGTACATCAGCGATGAGGCGCGACAGGCGTTTTTGCTGGATTACGATCAGCGCCTGCAACACCTGAGTGATGATCAACCCTTGGTGTTCCCCAAGCTGTCGCAGTTCGACGAACAGCTCTATCCACTGCATCGATCCGAAACTGTGAGTGCTTGACCCCTGTGGGAGCGAGCCTGCTCGCGAAGAGGCCATCAGCTTCAATATCAAGTTGACTGACCCGACGCTTTCGCGAGCAGGCTCGCTCCCACAGTTTTAATGATCTCCTACTCAAATCCTCCGCCCCATTGTTCTGAATACGCAAACACTGATGTCGCCGAGAATGGAATTGTTGGTGCAGTGGCCGGCTTGTAGCCTCCATCTCGCCGAACACCGGGATTGGTCAACGATCCGGTGGAGCTCCAGCCAGGGCTCATCAAGACGTCACACCTTGCTTTCGGCCTTACGCCCCTTCGGGGGTTTGGCGCCTAATAAAAATAAGGAAGGCAGGTATGAGTATTCGTGCATGGGGTTGCGCTGCGACCCTGTTCGCTCCCGTTCTGGGGGCTGGCCTATTGTTTCCCGCGATGGCGCAAGCATCCGGCATCCCCTATGCCAGCAACCGGCCCCAAAGCTTTCAGTTCAGTTCGGACTTCACCGAGCCCTACAACTCGGTGGGTCAGGAATTTGAATACAACGACGACCGCAAACGCTTTGACGATCACGGCAACAAGGTCGCCGGCAGCAACACCGAGACCTACGTTGGCCTGACGTCGTTGTTGCACTACTGGAAGATGGACGGCCTGCCCAATACCGGCTTCATCGCCAGTATCACCCTCCCGGAGATTGCCGTGCGCGGCAACGGCACGCGGGTCAGCGGGCTCGGCGATCCGTTGGTCGGCGGCCTGGTCTGGTACAACCCGACGCCGCTGCGCACTATCGGTGCGCAAGCCTATGTGCAACTGCCGACCGGCGCGGACTCGGTCAGCAGCGACACCTACGCGTTGTGGCCGTCGCTGTTCTACAACGAATGGCTGGGCAAAGTGAACATCGATTTGCTGGTCGGCGCGATCCTTCGCGGCGATGGTCCGCACCACACCGAACCTGGCGATACCGGCCACGCCAACCTGCGCCTGGGCTACAACATCGTGGACCGCCCGACCTACCAGGTCACGCCCTTCCTCAGTGCCGACTACCAGAAAACCTTCGGCTCCGATGATCGCAACAACAACACCATCGAATTCTCTGAATCCAACGAAACCGCGCTCGGCGCCGGCGTGCTGTTCCAGCTCAAGCCCGGCGTGCAAAAGGTCTTCGCCCAGAAAATGTGGGACCAGGTGTCCATCCACTATTCCAAAGGCGTGGAAGGGCGCAACACCACCGTCACCGACGGCCTGTTTGTGCAGCTCTGGCATTACTGGTGAATCACCGACGCCTGCCTGCGTCGCCGCTACTCATTCCGGAGAATAAAAAGTGAACGAAGAAAACCAGAAACTTGCCCTGTCACGCCGCAGCTTCATCAAGGCCGGCGCCGCTGGTACGGCTGTCGCCGCCTTGTCGGGGGTGGCCGCACGGGCGATGGCCAGCGACGAGCTGCCCTTTGATCGAGAGCACGACATTGTCGTGGTCGGCGGTGGTGGAAGCGGTTTGCCTACCGCGTTGTTTTCCCGCTGGCTGGGCAATGACGTGGTTATCCTGGAAAAAGCCGGCAGCCCTGGGGGCACCGCGGCGAAAGCGGCGTTTTGGTACTGGGTGCCGAACAACAAGCCGATGCGCGACGCCGGCATCGTCGATGAAAAAGCCGATTACATGCGCTATGTCGCCCGGTTGACACGTCCGCAATCCTACGACGCCTCGTTGCCCAAACTTGGCCTGTCGGATTGGGAATACGAGATGTGCGAGGCGATCTACGAGAGCGCCTCGCCCGCTGCCGAACTGCTGGCCGAACGCGACGCACTGCCTTATCGCCATTGCCCGGACGTACCGGACTATTTCGCAGAGCTGTCCGAAGACAAGGCCAAGAAAGGCCGCGTACTGGTGCCCAAGGAAGCCCGGCCCAGCATGTCCGACGGCGGTCGCGTGGCGATTCGTACGCTGACCGCCGCCGCCAAGCGTGACGGCGTGCAGATTCGTACCGGCGAGCGCGTGGTGAAAGTGATCCTCAACGGCGCGGGCGAAGCGATCGGCGTCGAAGTCGAGACCGAAGAGGGTGCGCGGCAACGGGTCAAGGCGCGCAAAGCGGTGATCTTCGCTACGGGTGGTTTTACCCACGATCCGGAACTGCGCCGCAACTTCCTCAACGCCCCCGTTTACGGCGGCTGCGCCGCCCTGACCAACGAAGGCGATTTCATCCGGATTTCCAGCGAGCTGGGGGTGCAGTTGCGCAACATGAACTACGCCTGGTCGTGCCCGATCCTGTTGGAAAAAGCCCTGGCCAAGGACGGCTCGATGTCCGGCATTTTCACCATGAACGGCGATTCGATGCTGATGGTGAACAAGTACGGCAAGCGCGTCGTCAACGAAAAGACCGTCTACAACGAACTGGTCCCGACCTTCTTCCAGTGGGACGGCGATAAGGCCGAATACCCGAACCTGGTGATGTTCTCGATCTGGGACCAGCGCGCCCAGGACTACTGCAGCAGCGACGAATACGGCTCTCCGATCGTGCCCAAGGGCGGCAACGACCGCCATGTGGTCAAGGGCGAAACCCTGGAAGAGCTGGCGAAGAACATCGCCGAGCGCCTGGATAAACACGCCGCCGATATCGGCGGGATGAAGCTCAGCGCCGATTTCACTCTCAACCTGAAAGCCACCCTCAAGCGCTTCAACGAGTTGGCCAAGACGGGCAAGGATCTGGACTTCCATCGCGGCGAGCTGGTGATCCAGGGCGTGTTTACCGGCCCGGTCAAGCCCGACCGCACCGGCAACCTGACCATGTACCCGTTGGCCGCGAAAGGGCCGTACTACGCGGCGTTGATCACCGGCGGCAACCTCGACACCAAGGGTGGTCCGAAAACCAACTCCGTCGGCCAGGTATTGAACAACGCCAATGCACCGATCCCGGGCCTGTACGGCGTCGGCAACTGCGTTGCGTCGGCCTCCGGTCGTGCCTACTGGGCCGGTGGTTCGACGCTTGGCCCGATCATCGCCTTTGCCTATCGCGCGGCGAACCAGGCGCACAAAGAACCGAGCCGAAGCTGAATCAAGCCCCGTGACTGCATGAGATCAACGATATGACGCACTTGAAATTTTTCCTGCGAGCCCCGGCGCTGTTGGCGATGGCGGCCAGTTTTGTTTTGACCGGCAGCGCTTTGGCCGATGACCTGGCGCTGGCGCAGAAACTGGCGACCAACCACTGCGCGGTCTGCCACACCTTCGACAAGGGCGGCCCGCCGGGGCAGGGCCCGAACCTGTTCGGGCTGCTGGGTCGCAAGGCGGCCAGCGAAACCAACTTCACCTACAGCGACGGCTTCACCAAAGCCATGGCCGGCAAGGTCTGGGACGAGCCGATGCTCGACGCCTGGCTCACCGATGCCCAGAGCGTGGCGCCGGGCAGCGCCATGGTCTATTCGCAGGACGACCCGGCCAAGCGGCAGAAGATCATCAGCTACATCAAGTCGCTGCACTGACGGCCAACAGCCTTATCACTCCAATATCGAAACGACGGAGACAGCCATGATCAGCACCCTTACAATGACCGACGAGCAACGCAAATCGGTCGCCCTGGAATACCTCAAGGCCTTCGACAACGGCGGTATCACCTCCACTGGCGGCAGCATTCTCGACCTGTTCGCCGAGGATGCACAGGTCCTGTTTCCCAAGTGGGGACTGGCCACCGGCCGTGAGCAGATCGGCCAGATGTTCAGCGACCTTGGCAGCCGCTTGAAATCGATTACCCACGACTATGCGCATTTCAACTGGATTCTTACGGGCACCGACACGCTGGTCTGCGAAGGCACCAGTTTTGGTGAACACGTCGACGGCCACTGGCGTGCGGGCGTCCCGTCAGCGGCCGGTGCCGGCTACTGGGCCGACGTGTTCGAGATCCGGGATTTCAAGATCCAGCGCTGCTTCATCTACCTGGACCCTGACTACGGCAGCCAGGACACGGCGCGCTATCCCTGGCTCAACCGCTAACCGCAGCCCCCCCTGTAGGAGCGAGCCTGCTCGCGATGGTCGTTAACGAAAACGCGGGGAACCTGACACCCATCGGCGTTCTTGAGTTCATCGCGAGCATGCTCGCTCCTACAGTGGCTTGCCATTCGAGTTCATCGTAATCTCGCAGGTTCTCGCTTCGTATTCCTATAAGAACAAAAACATCCAGAGAACCTGCCCCCATGGATCGTTTACTCAGTGTCGAAGCCTTCGTGCGGGTTGCCGAAACCGGCAACTTCGCCAGGGCGGCCCAGCAACTGGGCGTGACCCGCTCGGTCATTACCCACCGCATCCAGCAGCTGGAGCAGTTCATCAATGCGCCGCTGTTCCACCGCAGCACACGCCATGTACGCCTCTCCGAGGTCGGGGAGACGTACTACAAGGAATGCGCGGACATGGTCGCGAGCTTCAACTCGCTGACCGAACACATGCGCGAACTGCGCGCCAAACCTACCGGAAAACTGCGGGTGCAGATGCTGCCCGGATTTGCCATCGGGCACTTCGGCCGCCTGTTGGCCGAGTTCACCCGGCTGTATCCGGACATTGAAGTGGACGTCATCGTCAACGACCGGGTGGTGGACCCGATCGAAGAAGGCTTCGATGTGGCGTTCCAGATGTTCCCGCCAATGGCCGAAACCCTGATCGAGCGCAAGTTGTTCAGCGTTCGCCGGCTGTTTTGCATGTCTCCCGATTACGCCAGCGAGTTCGGCGTGCCCACCCATCCCCAGCAATTGCTGCAACACAAGATCGCCCTGTACGAGGGTTATCCGTCGCGCAACCGCTGGCTGTTCAACCGCGAAGACGAACAAGTCGAGCTGAGCCTGCCTGGCCAGGTGCGCTCGAACTCGGTGCACCTGTTGCGTGATTACGCACAGACCGGAGTCTGCATTGTCTGCCTGCCGACACTGGTGGCCAGTGACGACCTGCTCAGCGGGCGGTTGATTCCAGTGTTGCCTGAGTACGCGTTGTCCTCCTTCAATTTTTCAGCAGTGTACCCCGCGACCCAGCGTCGGGCCTTGAAGGTACGTACGTTGATCGACTTTCTGGTGGAGAACTTCGGCGATGAGCCCTGCTGGGATAAACCGTTGCTGGAGCGTGGCTGGGTGCGCTAATGAACCTCGCACCCTGTAGGAGCTGCCGCAGGCTGCGATCTTTTGATCTTGTTTTTTAAGATCAAAAGATCGCAGCCTCGTTGCACTCGACAGCTCCTACACAGCTCCTACACAACTCTTACAGTGTTTGCGTTTCGCGAACACTGTTGTCGCCGGTCCTCTAATTGTTCCGGGACCAGGCGCGACGTACTGTTGGCTCACTGTTACTACAACAACAAAACGGTGAAAACCCATGAGTAGCGCGGCAATCGAAACGGTCTTCGGCTCGCTGGAAAAATACACCAAGGGCTCGGTTGAAATCATCAGCGGCCAGGCCAGTCACTACGCCTTTTCCAACGTTTTCGAGGTGGCGGAAAAATCCCTTCCGTATGAAAAGGTCGTGGTCGGCCTCAACCTCGGCTACGTCATTGAAACCCTGCGCGCCGAAGGCCAGTCGCCCTGGTACACGGCCGCGCACGACGAATTCGCCATCGTCATGGACGGCGAAGTGCGGGTGGACTTCCTCAAGCTCGATACGCCATTGACAGCAGGCGAGGGCACGCAACTGGCCGGGGATGTGCCAAAGGGCAAACCCATGGGCTACGTCCTGCTCAAGCGCGGCCACCAGTGCCTGCTGCCGGTGGGCACGGCGTATCGCTTCGAAGCCAGTCGCCCGGGCGTGATCCTGCAGCAGACGATCAAAGGCCCGTTGTCGGTCGAGAAGTGGGCCGACATCTGCTTCAAGTGATCTGCCCAGCCGTCCCCGCCCACAAGAACAAAAGGAATCCCGCCATGGCCATGCTTGAAACCGCAGCCCAAACGCCACTGTTCACCGATGAAGATGTCCAGGTCAGCGCCGCCCATCCCGTCACCGGTTATCGCTCTTTCAAACTCGGCGCGTTCGAACTGTCGCGCGACGAGTATTTCGCCCGCATTACCTGGCCCGCCAAAGGCCAGACCCGTTCGCACTTGATCCCGGCCGATGCCTTTCTGCGTGCCTTGATGCGCGACGTGGCCTGGGGCTTTTTCTACGGCTGGGTCAACTTCGACCACGTCATCGGCACCCGCAACTACTACGGCAAGGTCGACCTGTACGCCGGCACCTTCAACGGCACGCTGAAGGCGGCCGGGGTCAACTACACCGAAAACTTCGAAACGCCGCTGATCATGGCGACATTCAAGGCGATCCTGCGCGACTGGACCAACGCCACCTTCGACCCCTTCGCCGCACCGGAAGAAACCGGCAGCGCCTTCGGTCGCAAGAACGGCAACAACATCGAGGCCATCGAGCGCTTCCGTATCGCCACCCGGCGCATGCCCGGCCTGCCGGATGATTCGCCGCTGCGCAACGATCTGCCGGTCAACCGCCAGTTCATCGATGTGCCGCAGGACGAGCCGGAAATTCACGCCGCAGAAGGTTTCGAAGGCCAGATGCATGCCTTCAACCTGCACAAGTACCTGTCGCGCTCCGACGTGACCTGGAACCCCTCGGTGACTTCGGTGTGCAAGGCCAGCCTGTTCTGCCCGACCACCGAGGAATTCATCCTGCCGGTGTTCCATGGCAATGACCGGATCGAGTGGTTCCTGCAGCTATCGGACGAGATCATCTGGGACGTCGGCGACAAGGACGATGGCAACCCCCGTGCGCGCATCACCATGCGGGCCGGCGATATCTGCGCCATGCCCGCCGACATTCGCCACCAGGGCTATTCGACCAAGCGCTCGATGCTGCTGGTCTGGGAAAACGCCACGCCGAACCTGCCGCAACGCTACGAAAGCGGTGAGCTCAAGCCGTATCCGATCGAGTTCTAAGACCACATGTCTTGCCCGGCCTTGCGCCGGGCCATGCACTCAGCCATCCAGTCAGACACTGCGCCCAAGGCGCGGTGCGAGGAAACCATTATGCAAAATCAGCTCTATATCGATGGCCGCTTCGTCGATGCGGTCGCCGGCGGCACCATCGACGTGGTGTCGCCCCATGACGGCTCGTTGATCACCCGCATCGCCGCCGCCGAGGCCGCCGACATCGACCTCGCGGTGGCCGCCGCCAAACGTGCTTTCCCGGCCTGGTCGGCCCTGGGTGCCGCCGAGCGTGGGCGCCTGTTACTCAAATTGGCGGACCGGATCGAGGCCTGCAGCGAAGAACTGGCACAGCTGGAATCCCTTAACACCGGGCACCCGATCCGCGATTCCCGTGGCCTCGACGTGCCGCGCACCGCGGCGTGCTTCCGTTACTTCGGCGGCATGGCCGACAAGATCGAAGGCGCGGTGATTCCGGTGGAAGCCGGGTTCCTCAATTACGTGCAGCGCAAGCCAATCGGCGTGGTCGGGCAGATCGTGCCCTGGAACTTTCCGCTGATGTTCACCAGCTGGAAGATGGGCCCGGCACTGGCGGCGGGCAACACCATCGTCATCAAGCCCTCGGAAATCACGCCGCTGTCGACCTTGCGCATTGTCGAGCTGATGACCGAAGTCGGATTTCCCAAAGGCGTGGTCAACGTGGTGCCGGGTTACGGCCATACCGCGGGCCAGGCGCTGGCCGAGCACCTTGACGTCGGCAAGATTGCCTTTACCGGCTCAACCGCGACCGGTCGGCGGATTGTCGAAGCGTCGCAGGGCAACCTCAAGCGCATTCAACTGGAACTGGGTGGCAAGGGTGCGAACATTGTATTTGAAGACGCCAATCTGGAAGCGGCGGTCAACGGCGCTGCCTGGGCGATCTTCCATAACCAGGGCCAGGCCTGTATCGCCGGTTCGCGGTTGATTCTGCATGAAGACATCGCTGATGCATTCCTGGAGCGCTTCATCGCCCTGGCCAAGTCGATTCGCCTCGGTGACCCGATGAACCCCGACACCGAGATGGGCCCGCTGACCTCGGCCCTGCACCGCGACCGGGTTCTGGCCTACATCGATATCGCCATCGAGCAGGGCGGCAAGATCCTCGCCGGTGGCAAGGCGCCGGACGACCAGGCCTTGGCCAAGGGTTTCTATGTCGAACCCACAGTGGTCGAAGCCAAGCCGGGTGACCGTGTCTGCCAGGAAGAGGTCTTCGGTCCCTTCGTCACGGTGGTGCGTTTCAGCACCGACGAAGAAGCGCTGGCCATTGCCAACAGCACCGAGTACGGGCTGGGCAGTGGCCTGTGGACGCAAAACCTCAGCCGCGCGCATAAAATGGCCGACGCGATCCACGCGGGCATGTGCTGGATCAACTGCTACAAGCGCGTCAGCCCCGGCAGTCCGTTCGGCGGCGTAGGGCAGTCCGGTTATGGCCGGGAAATGGGCTTTGAAGCGATCCACGACTACACCGAAGCGCGCTCGGTGTGGGTCAACGTCGACGCGAAAATCCCCCCACACTTCAAACGCTGAGGTCGGCCATGAATCCTTTTGTCTACCAAAGCCTGCCGACCCGCGTGGTGTTCGGCTGGGGCAAGCTCTCGGCACTGGCTGAAGAAATCGAGCGCCTGGGCGCCCGACGGGCGCTGATCCTCACCACGCCGGAACAGCACGGGCTCGGCGAACGCGTTGCGGCGTTGCTCGGTGAACGTGCCGCGGGTGTGTACCCGCACGCGGTGATGCATGTGCCGCTGGAAGTGGCGCAAGCGGCGCGCATCGAGGCGGCGCGCCTGGATGCCGATTGCTGCGTGGCCATCGGCGGTGGCTCGACCATTGGCCTGGGCAAGGCGATCGCCATGGATTCGGGGCTGCCGATTGTGGCGGTGCCGACCACCTACGCCGGTTCGGAGATGACGCCGATCTACGGCCTGACCGAAAACCGCCTGAAGAAAACCGGACGCGACCCACGGGTGCTGCCGAAAACCGTGATCTATGATCCGCAATTGACCCTGACCCTGCCGGCGCAGATCTCCGCCTGTTCGGGCATGAACGCCATGGCCCACGCAGTGGAAGCGCTGTACGCCGAGGACGCCAACCCGATCATCGGTTTCATGGCCGAAGAGTCGATCCGCTCGCTGGCGCAGGCATTGCCGGGGGTGGTCAAGGACCCGAACGATCCCGATGCTCGCAGCCAGGCGTTGTATGGTGCCTGGCTGGCGGGCATCTGCCTGGGCTCGGTCGGTATGGCCTTGCACCACAAGCTCTGCCACACCCTGGGCGGCACATTCAATCTGCCCCACGCCCAAGCCCACGCCATCGTCCTGCCCCATGCCGCGCATTACAACCGCGAGGCCGCCGCCGAACCCTTGCAACGTGCCGCCCGAGCCCTGGGTGGTCGCGACGCCAGTGAGGTAGGCGCCTTGTTGTATGCGCTCAACCAGAAACTGGGCATTCCATTGGCACTGGCTGATATTGGCCTGCCGCCCAGCGGTCCGGCCGAAGCGGCGCAAATCGCCTGTGCCAGCCCGTATTACAATCCACGGCCGTTCGAACAAGGCCCGATCGAAGCGCTGCTGACCCGCGCCATGCTGGGCCAGGCGCCAGCCTGATCAACCGTGCTATCAGCACATGTCGGAATAAAAACAATGACCGATCACGATAATTCCATGGAAAAACTGATCTGCGAGCAGGCCGTGAACAGCTTCGCTGATGCAACCGATGCGCGCTACAAACAGATCATGCAGAGCCTGGTGCGGCACCTGCATGCGTTTGTCAGCGAGGTTGAACTGACCGAGCAAGAGTGGTTTGAAGGGATACGTTTCCTGACCGAGACCGGCCACAAGTGCGACGGCCAGGTGCGCCAGGAATTCATCCTGCTGTCGGACACCCTTGGCGTATCGATGCTGGTCGACGCGATCAATCATCGCCACAGCGCCACGGCCACAGAGACCACGGTGTTCGGGCCGTTCTACATCGAAGGCATGCCCGAGCGCGCGTTCGGCGAGAACATGGCCTTCACCCCGGGCGAGGCGGCGCTGGTGCGCGGGCGGGTGGTCGATACCCAGGGCAATGCCCTGGCCGGCGCGGTGCTGGACGTTTGGCAGACCGCCGAAAACGGCATGTATTCGGGCCAGGACACAGAACAGCCGTTCGGTAACCTGCGCGGGCGCTATCGCACCGACGCCGACGGCTGCTTTGCGATCCGCACGATTGTCCCGGTGTGTTATCCGATTCCGACCGATGGCCCGGTGGGGCGCATGCTCAAGGCCGCCAATCGGCACCCTTGGCGGCCGGCGCACCTGCATTTCATGATCGAGGCGCCGGGGTATCGCAAACTGGTGACCCATCTGTTCAATCACGATGATCCGTACCTGGCGTCCGATGCGGTTTTCGGGGTTAAACAGTCGTTGCAGGTGATCTATGAGGATCGAACGAGTCACGATGACCTGTCGGCACGGTTGGGCATGCCATTGCCGTTCAAGCGTGCCTGTTACGAATTCGTCATGGAGGCGGCGTGAATCATGGGCCAGTTTTTTGCCGTATTCGCCACCGACCACCCGGATAGCCTGGCCTTGCGCCAGCGCTTGCGGCCGAGCCACCAGGCGCATTTGCGTGGGACCGATGCGCACCGGGTGGTCGTGCGCCTTGGAGGCCCGACCCTTGATGACGCGGGCCTGGCGATGAATGGCACGCTGCTGGTGATCGAAGCCGGCAGCCTGTCCGAGGTGGAATCGTTCATCCAGGACGATCCCTACGTCCAGGCCGGGCTGTTTTCGAGCATCCAGATTCGTCCCTGGCACTGGAGTCTCGGCAATCCGGAACGGCGGGGCTGAGCATGACCCTCATCATCTTGTGCCAACGGGAAGACATCACCGACGGCGGCGCCCTGGGGCTGCCGCAGCATCAGCAACTGCATCCCGCCGGCCTCGTCGCGGTGCGCCAGGGCGAGCAGGTGTGGGTGTACATCAACCGCTGCCCGCATTTTTCCGTGCCACTGGACTATCGCCCGCAGGAATTCTGCACCTATCGCGGCCAGGTGCTGATGTGCGCGCATCACAGTGCGATGTTTCGGTTTGAAGACGGGCACTGTATCGATGGGCCGTGCCAAGGCGCGACGCTGGAATCCGTGCCGGTGCGCTGGGTGGATAATCGTCTGGTCATGGAGGTGGGCGAGGAGGGGTGAACTACACTGTTTCAGGGTGAATCACGCCCATCAGGAGATCATCATGAAAAGGTTGTCACCCATCGGCCTGTGCGTCGCACTGTCATTTTGCAGTGCCCAGGGATGGGCCCAGACGGTAGTACCGCTGAAGGGCCAGACTTCGCAACAGACTCAACTGGACATCAACGAATGCAACAGCATCGCCGCCAGTAGTACCTCAACCACGTCCACGCCCTCTGGCGGACGGCTCAAGGGCGCCGCAGTAGGCGCAGCAGCCGGTGCGGCTGGGGCCCAGGTACGCGGCCGCCAGCATGACGAGTTCTATGATCGTGTCGACGACGATACCAAGCAGGACTACCGGCAGAACCGCGCCAAGGAAACGGCGGCGGCGGGCGCCGTGGTCGGCGGCTCGCGCCAGCGCCAGGAGCGTCGGGCGCAGGAGAAAACCAACGCGGCGACCACCTCGACGGCGTATACCAGTTGCTTGCAGGGGAAGGGTTACCAGGTCAATCCGTGAACCCGTCCCGTGTAGGAGCGAGCATGCTCCGGGCGGCGTTCCGACGATGGTCGTGAACGAAAACGCTGGCCACCTGACACCCCGCGGTGCCTGAGCCTCCATCGCGAGCATGCTCGCTCCTACAGGGGATGTTTAAATCCGAAGACTGGTCTTTTGTCGCTGGTCCAGCAAATACACCATCAGGCAGGCATACAACGTCACCGCAATGAACAACCCCATGCGCACCGCAAAGGCGGTGTAGACGTCCTTGCCCGCCAGGCTGTCCTGGACCGATTGCCCCAGCAGGATAATCAGGGTGATCAAGGTGTTGAGCCAGAAGCCAGGACTGAACCGGCCCGCACTCAAGCCATAAAGCTTGCGGGCCAGGATCAGGGCGAACAGCAGCATCCACAGGAAGAACATCCACAGGTGAACGAAGACCGTCAGTGCGCTCCAGAACGCAATCGCCAGCAGGCCGCCCAGCAGGGTTGAGCCAATCAGCTCGCGGGCCGCGTCGCGGGCGTTGGTGCTGGAACTCTGTTGTCCCAGGCTCACCGCCTTGAGGACGATGGGCAGGTAGCTGGCGGGGTCGATCAGTGCCAGCAGGAAGGTTGGGATCACGATCAGGGTTGCGCGCAATGCGACGCGGTCGACGTCTGTCTCAGACAATGCCGGGGCGGGCGGGGGCGTCGGGGCGTTGGCGGGTTCCGGGAACAGCCAGTGACTGACCCTGCCGACCAGGACCGCCAGGAGCAAGCCGCTGGTCAACGCCTTGATCACCGTTGCCGCCAGGCCGAAGTCGGCGACCCCGGCCGCCGGGATCATGGTCAGGCCGATCACCAGGAAGGTCACCACCAGGTTATTGCCACCCCGCTGGCCAAAGCGAAACACCATCAGCAGGCCGAGGCCGATCAACAGCACGCCGCTGAAGGCGTAGTAACGCAGGAGCGGGATCAACAGCAGGCCGATGCCGGTGGTCAGCATCGCGGTCAGCGCCAGCACCAGGGTGGCCTTGAACGGCAACGGGCGATTGAGGCTGACCAGCAACAATGCCCCCAGCACCGGCGCCAGGAAGGGGATCGGCATGCCCAGGCCAAAACTCGCGGCCAGGCACAGCGCTGTGCCACAGGCCAGGCGCAGCGCGCGCTGCACCCTGGGCGAGCGCTCAGTAGGCATACGACAGCCAGCTCATCAGCCACAGGAACAAGCGGCCCAGCGGGTTGAGCACGTTGCCTTCGGCAGGGAAGGCCATGACTTCGGCCTGGCCGCCGGAACGGATGGCGCGGTTGTCCTTGAGCAGGGTCAGTGACTCGGGGGAAAACTCGATGACCACCGGAAAACGCTGGGCCGGGCGTAGCCAGTCACGGCTGTTCTGCACCGTGGGCAGGCTGCCGGGCGCGGTCGGCTGACCCACACTGACGCCGTAGCCGATACTGCGCACGCGACCCTGGAACACTTCGCCGGGCAGTGCGTCGAGGGCGATCGACACCGGGGTTTCGGGCCGGACCAGCGCCAGGTTGTTCTCGGTCATGTCGGCGCTGATCCACACATCGTGGATCGCGATCAGGGTCATCACCGGGTTGCCGGCTGCGGCGAATTGGCCGACATCGGTGCGCAGGTCGGTGATCAAGCCAGCCGAACGGGCGCGAATCTGTGTGTTGGAAAGGTCCAGCTCGGCTTTCGACAGGGCGGTCGCGGCACTGCGCAACAGGGCGTTGTCTTCCTCGCTGCCGCCTTCCTGCTCACGGGCGCGCTGCACTTCGGCGCGGGCCGCGGCGACCTGGCTGACAGCTGCCTCGCGGTTGGCGCGGGACACCTCCAGCAGGCGCACGGAAATGGTTCCGGGGTCTTCGCGGTACAAGCCCTCAAGACGCTGATTGTCCTGCCGCGCCTTGAGTTCGTTGGCCTGCGCCGCGCGCAGACTGGCTTGCGCCGATGCGATACCGGCGGTGCTGGCGCCGATCTGCCGGCGGGTGGATTCAAGGTCGGCGCGCGCGCGATCCACGGCGATCTGGTAGGGCTGCGGGTCAATCTCGAAAATCACCTCGCCGGCTTTCACATCCTGGTTATTTCGCACGTTGACACGTGTCACCCGGCCGGCGACTTCCGCCGCCACCGGAATCACAAACGCACCCACCCGTGCCTGCTGGGTATAGGGGGTGAAGCGGTCAGCCAGCAGGTACCAGGCCAGGCTCAGGACGATCAGCAGCAAGACCCACTTGATGCCTTTTTTCGTCGGGTCGGCGGCGGCCGGCGCGGGCTGGGAGGAAGGCGCGGCTTCAGTCATGGTTCTTTCACCTGATTGGGCAAAGGGAAGGCGGGCTGCTGCGCCGGGGGCTCGGCGAGCAAGTCGCCCCAGTCGGTGCGTTGTTCCATCTGCTGGCGCGTGGCGCGATCGACCTTGGGCTGGGCGCTGTACCAACCGCCGCCCAGGGCCTTGTACAGGGCAATCACATTGCTCACCGCATCGCCTCGGCTGAGCAGGTAGCTGTCCTGCAGTTCGAGCAGCGCCCTTTGGGCATCCAGCACCCGCTGGAAGTCCGAGTAACCTTCGCGGTAGAGCGTGTTGGCCAGGGCGAGCGAGCGTTGCGCGGCTTTTTCCGCATCGCGCAGGATGCGCTCACGTTGCAGGGCGCGGGTCAGGCCGTTGGCGGCGTCATCCGCCTCGCGTGCGGCCTGGCGCACCTTGTCGCGATAGGCTTCGATCAATTGCTGCAAGCGCGCATCCTGCACGCGCACGTTGTTGCTGATGCGGCCGTAGTCGAACACGTTCCAGCGCAGGCTCGGGCCGCCGATCAGGTCGAGACTGCGCGACGTTCCGCTCAAGGTGTCGGTCGACCAGACGATGCTGCCGAGCAACGTCAGGGCCGGGTAGAAATCGGTTTCGGCGACGCCGATCAGCGCCGACTGTGCCGCAACGTTCAGCTCGGCCGCACGCACATCGGGCCGGCGCAGCAGCAGATTGGCCGGGACATCCTGCAAAACGGCGCGATCGACCAGCGGGATCAATTGGCTGTTGTCGACTACCAGCGGCAGCGCACCGGGTGGTTGGCCGATCAACACGGCCAACGCATTGCGGGTGCGAGACAGCTGATCTTCCAGTACGGGGATGGTGCTCAACGTGCCCAGGTATTGGGTCTTGGCTTGTTGCAGGTCAAGTTCGGCGGTCTGGCCGCTGTTGAACAGTCTTTCGGTGATCTCGTAATTACGCTGCTGTTGGCGGGCGTTTTCGTTGGCGACGCGCAAGCGTGCCTCGGTGGTGCGCAGGAAGAAATAAGAGTCGGCGACCTGCGCCCGCACCAGGACCAGCACGTCGTCATAGTTGGCCTCAGCCGCGAAGTAGCTGGCATCGGCGGCTTCGATGGCACGGCTGAAGCGTCCCCAGAAATCCAGTTCCCAGCCCACATCGAATCCGGCGCTGTGTTGCCAGAAATGGCTGTCTACCGGGTTGGTTCCGCCGGACTGATGGCGGTTGATGTAGACGCTGTCAGCGCTGATCTGCTGCAGTTGCGGGTATCGCCCGCTTTGCGCGATGCCCAATTGCGCGCGGGCCTCCATCACGCGCAAACCAGCGATCTTCAGGCTGGTATTGCGCGCATCCGACTCGGCGATCAACCGGTCGAGCACCGGGTCGGCGAAAATTTGCCACCACTGGCGGGTGTCCGGGTACACCCCGCGTTGGCTGGCATGCTCAAGGGCCGGGGTGTTCCAGTGATCGACCCAGTCTTCGCCGGGTGGCTGGAAGTCCGGCCCCAGTCGTACGCAACCGCCGAGGACCACTACGCCTAACAGCAGTAGCTGGTGGCGTCGCATCCGCGTGGATGTAGCTGATTGCATTGGGCGTTTTCCAACCAAAGGACATCACAGCAGCATAGTCGTCAGCTTGCCTTCTGCATGACGTTACCAAGCAATAGGTAAAAACGTCGCGACTGTCGTAAAAACGACCTGTTTGCGCTGAACGCGAACCACCATCAGTTTTCTGTTGAACGAGTGTTCAGCTTGAACTATGTTCGTTTCACCTTCTTTCCCGGCTGGTTGCGGGCTTGCGTTTCTTCATCTTGAACGAGGCACTGGCATGCGGTTTTCACCCTTTGTTGAGCGGATCCCGGAACAAGGCGTAGCCGCTATTGATGACCCCCACGGCGGCGAACTTACCGATCGGCCGGTTTTACGTGAAGCGCTCGCCGGGCACTACGGCAAGCTGTTTGGGCGTGAACTCAACGCCACAAACGTGATCACGCTGACAGGGGCGCAGGACGCCTTGCTCATCACGTCGAAATGCCTGCTCGCCGCCGGGGACGAGGTGATTGTCGTCGATCCGATGTACCCGACCTGCGTGGCGCCGCTCAAGGCCTGCGGCGCCACGCTGGTGCGGGTGGCGTCCATTGATGCAGCGCTGCTGGCCAAGGCGATTACCCCGCGTACCCGGGCAATTTTCCTGTCCGGCACGTACGGCGGGATACTGAACCACGAATCAATGCAAGCCATCGCCAGACTCGCCATTGCCCATGACCTGTGGGTGGTCATCGATGAAGTCCATGAGGACCTGACACTGCAGCACCAGAACCTGAGCCTCACGGTAGCGCCGGGCATGGCCGAGCGTTGTGTGGTGATGGGTAGCCTGGCGAAATCCCACCCAATGGCCGATTGGCACATGGGTTGGATCATCGCTGATCCCGCCCTGGTGGCGCGTGCCGAATCCCTGGTGTTGGCCAGGACCTGCGAGCGTATCCATGATTTTGTCCTGGCGTTGAAAACCCAGGGACCACGGCCTGTGGTCAGCGGCGTGACGAGCAGGCCGGTCAGCGAACCGGTCACCGCGCGAACCATGATCGAAGTCGAAGGCCTGCACAAACGCTTCGGCAACATCGAGGTGCTCAAGGGCGTGTCCCTGACGGCGCGCGAGGGCGAGGTGATCTCGCTGATCGGCGCCAGTGGCTCCGGCAAAAGCACCTTGCTGCGCTGCATCAACATGCTCGAAGTCCCGGACCAGGGACGCATCCTGGTAGATGGCGAAAGCATTCACTTGAACCACACCCGCCCCGGCGCACCGTTGGTGTCTGATGCCAAGCAACTGGTGCGCATCCGTTCGAGCCTGGGCATGGTGTTCCAGAACTTCAACCTCTGGCCCCATCGCACGGTCCTGGAAAACCTCATCGAAGCGCCGACCCAGGTCCTGCGCGAAAGCCGGGCCGAGGCGACCGAGCGCGCCGAAGCCTTGCTTGAACGGGTGGGGCTGGCGGCCAAGCGCAACGAGTACCCGGCTTTTCTCTCCGGAGGGCAGCAACAACGGGTGGCCATCGCCCGGGCCCTGGCCATGCGGCCCAAGGTCATGCTGTTCGATGAACCCACCTCGGCACTCGACCCGGAACTGGTCGGGGAAGTGCTTCGGGTGATCCGCTCTCTCGCTGAGGAAGGCCGGACCATGATCCTGGTGACCCATGAAATGGCCTTCGCCCGCGATGTCTCCTCCAAAGTCGCCTTTTTGCATCAAGGGCTGATCGAGGAAACCGGTACGCCGGACGACGTGTTCGTACACCCACGCAGCGAGCGTTGCCGGCAATTCGTCAACGCTCATCAAACTCGCTAAAAACAACAAAAGACGGGGCAAAAACCATGGGAAATCGACGTTTGGCAAACTGGTTGACCGGCGCGGCCGCTGTAATGCTGGCTGGCATGAGCGCGGCGCAGGCACAACCGATCAGGTTCGCGGTCGCCGCCGAACCCTATCCGCCGTACACCGAGAAACAGGCCAACGGCGAATGGAAAGGTTTTGAAGTGGACCTGATCCACAAGCTGTGCAGCGAAATGAAAGCCGAGTGCGAGATCAAGGAAGTGGCATGGGACGGGATTATTCCGTCGTTGCTGGCAAAGAAAATCGACGTGATTTTTTCCTCGATGTCGGTGACCGAAGAACGGGAAAAACAGATCGCTTTCAGCAAGGCCTACTACGACTCCGTGGTGGCGGTTGTCGGACCGAAGGACGCTGTCGTCAAGAAATACCCGGACGACCTCAAGGGCAAGACCATCGGCGTGCAGAACTCCACGGTCAGCGCCAGCTACCTGAAGACCTACTACGAAAAAATCGCCGACGTGAAGTATTACGACACTCAGGATTCGGTCAACGCCGACCTGATCGCCGGTCGCCTCGACCTGATGATGGCCGACGGCACCGCCATGGCGGCCTTCGTCAAGACACCGGATGCCAGCAAGAGCAACCTGGATTACCTCGGCGCCGTGCCGTATGACCCGATCTTCGGCAAGGGCGTGGGCGCAGGCCTGCGCAAGGACGACACCGAGCTCAAGGCCAAACTCGACAAAGCCATCCAGGAACTGCTGGCGAGCAAGGATTATGACGACCTGTCCCAAAGCTACTTCGGCACGAGCGTGAAGCCGGCGTTCTGATAGCCAGATCTGTACACGGATCCCATGTGGGAGCGGGCTTGCTCGCGAAGGCGGTGTGGCGGTCGACATCATCGCTAAATGGCATACCGCTTTCGCGAGCAAGCCCGCTCCCACAGGGGCAAGTGGCGCCTTCAAGGTCACTGACTGGAGAACAACATGCCAGCTATGTTCGATTTGATCGGTTTCAGCGAGCAAGGATGGGGGGCGGCGCTGCTCAGGGGCTTATGGATGACCCTGCAGATATCCGCCGGGGCCTTCGTGCTCGGGCTGGCCATCGGCCTGTTGGTGGCCTGCCTCAAGTTGGGTGGGCCAAGGCCGATTGCCGCGTTAGCTCGCGGTTACACCACCTTGTTTCGCGCGGTGCCGGAGTTGCTGCTGATCCTGTTGCTGTACTACGTCGGCTCAATGCTGCTCAACGCACTGATGGCAACGCTGGGTTACGACGCGGTAAACGTCAGCGGCCCGCTGGCGGCGATCGTGGTGCTGGGGCTGGTGCAGGGCGCCTACGCCTCGGAGATTTTCCGGGCGGCGATCCAGGCCATTCCTTTCGGCCAGATCGAAGCGGCAAAGGCCTTCGGACTGCACGGCTTCGCTTTGTTCCGGCGCGTCACGCTGCCGATCATGGCGCCCTATGCGATGGCGGGGATGGCCAACCTGTGGATCAACCTGATCAAGGACAGCGCCCTGATCAGCGTGGTCGGCACCAACGAACTGTTGTACACCGCCCGGCAAGCGGCGGGTTCGACGCGTCATTACCTGTTGTTCTACCTCACGGCTGCGGCGCTGTACTACGCGGTGACGCTGGCTTCCAACTACCTGTCGGGACGGCTCGAGCGACGCATTCGTCGCTGGATGCCTCTTGTCGACTGAACCGGCAGAGAGAATGAAATGATCCCAACGTGGATAGTTGAATACGCATCGCTGTTGGCCCGCGGGCTGCAAACGACCCTTTTGATCCTGTTGATTGCCAGCGTGTTCGGTTTTTTCCTGGCGGTGCTGGTAGCGCTGGCCAGGATCTCCAGGAACAAAGTCATCGCCAAGCTCAGCCTGTTTTATACCAGCGTGACCCGCGGCACCCCCTTGCTGATCCAGATCTACATTTTCTACTACGGCCTGGGCAGTCTGTTTGCGCAGTTTCCATTGATTCGCGGCAGTTTCCTCTGGCCATACTTGCGTGATGGTTACTGGTACATCGTGTTCGCCCTGGTGGTGTCGGTGGGGGCCTATGTCGGCGAAGTGATCCGTGGTGGCTTGCTGGCGGTGCCCAAAGGCGAAATGGAAGCGGCTTCGGCGTTCGGCATGACCCCGCGCCAGGCCCTGCTGCGGGTGCGCTTGCCCCGGGCGCTGCGCTTGCTGTTGCCGACGTTGGCTGGGGAAACCGTGATGCTGCTCAAATCCACGGCCCTGGCCTCGACCATCGCCGTGATCGATCTGTTGGGCGCGGCCAACGTGGTGCGCGCGCAAACCCTGCAGGTGTATGAGCCGTTGCTGCTGGTGGCCGGCGTCTACGTGTGCCTGACGTTCCTGATCGAGGCGCTTTTCGCCTTCGCCGAGCGTCGTGGCACCCCGGTTCGCAGGTCTGCATGATGAAGAGTACGCCGTTGGTTGACCGCTCCTTGCAAGGCATCGGCCTGTGCACATTGGGCTACGCGTTCCTGTCCTTGCAGGATGCCGGTATCAAGTGGCTGGTGGCCGACTATTCGGTGTTCACCATCCTGTTCTGGCGCGCCCTGGTGGTGGTGCTCGCCTGTTTGCTGCTCGGCCGTTTGCAACTGGTTCGGCGTGCCTGGCGTTCGTCCAGCCGGCGGCTGCTGGTGGTGCGCGGCTTGCTGTCGATCGCTGCCTGGCTGCTGTATTACACGGCGGCCCGCGACCTGACCCTGGCGGAGATGACCACCCTGTATTTCTCGGCACCGATCATGGTCACGGTGCTGGCGACGGCGATTCTCAAGGAGCGCGTCAACGGTTGGCAATGGTTCACCCTGATCATCGGATTCATCGGCGTGGTGATTGCTTGTCGCCCCAGCGACATGGGCGATCCGCTGCCGATTGTCCTGACCCTGTTGGCGGCGATGTGCTGGGCGTTCACCTACATCCAGTTGCGCCAGGTGGATGAGCAGACCTCGGTGCTCGAGCAGATGTTGATTACCAACGTGGTGTTCGTCATCTGCATGGCACTGGCGTTGCCTTGGACCCACACCCCGGCACCGGTTCCCGCCTGGCTGGGCATGCTCGGTGCGGGACTGATGGGCGGCATCGGCCAGTTCCTGCTGTTCGCCAGTTTCCAGCGTGCCACCGCGACCGTGCTGGCGCCGTTCGAGTACACCGGGCTGATCTGGGCGTTCCTGCTGTCGAGCCTGATCTGGGGCACGCTGATGGATGTGTCGCTGATGATCGGCGCCGGGTTGATTGCGGTCAGCGGCACCCTGGCGATGATTTTCGGCCGGCACCCGTCGCAGGAGGTCGTCGGTGCCGAATGCTCGGTGTCGCAGCCTCTCTATCCCGAAGCGGCCGAGGGCAAGCCCGATGGCGGCCGAGCGAGTGTCGTGGATCAATGACAGGAGGACTGGCTTATGGCGCAGGATGTTTCGTTCGAGGTTCGCAACAACAATGGTGAGCCGGTACAGGTCGGTGCCTGGCGTTTCGAGGGCGGCCGCGGTGGGCCCAAGGTGCACTTGCAGGCCGGGGTACATGCCGATGAAATCGCCGGCATGCTGGTGCTGCACCTGTTGATGCAACGCCTTGAGGTGGCCGAGTCCCAAGGCCGCCTCAACGGCAGCGTGACCGTGGTACCACAGGCCAACCCGCTGGGTATCGGTCAGTTTCGCCAGGGGCGGATCCTGGGACGTTTTCACGATGCCAGCGGACAGAACTTCAACCGTGGCTTCGATCGGTCGGCCGCGATGCCGCGGCCTTCGACCAATGTCCAGGAGTGGCAACAGAAACTGGTGCAACTGGCGGCACCGGCGGATGTGATGCTGGACCTGCACACCGACGACGAAGCGCTGCCCTACCTGTATGTGCACCGCAGTTTCTGGCCCCGTGGCCGTGAACTGGCGGCGGCGCTGCGGATGGACCTGGCGATCATCTGGGATGACGGCGGCGACGGTTCGTTCGAGGAAACGATTATTGCGCCATGGCTGCGCGACGGCACGATTGGGCAGCGCCTGGCCGCGACCCTGGAGCTGCGAGGGCAGGGTGACGTCAGCGACCGTTTTGCCGAGCAGGATGCACAGGGGCTTTACGCCTGGCTTTGTGGCCAAGGCATCATCGACGATGCGCTGGCGCCCGCCGACTGGGCCGTCGAGGCCGTGGAGATGGGCCACATGGAGACCATTGTCGCGCCGCAGCCCGGGGTGCTGATCTTCGAGAAGGAACTGGGCGATCAGGTCGAGCAGGGGCAGCGCTTTGCACGAATCCTGCGCCGCCCAGGTGACCCGTCCTCCGAAGTGGTGCTGTATGCCGAGCAGACCGGGCGCCTGGTCACACGCTATCGCGATCGTTTGATCGCCCGGGGCATGGGGGTGGCGAAGTTCACTGGCAGTCGCCTTTCGCGGCACTGGAACGGTGGGTTGCTGGATCCCAACTGAGGCGCAACGGCGGCAGTGGCCGATCACCGGTGTGCATGTTGAACGCCGGTTGACGATATCTGACAACCGTCCGTCGCTGGACTACGCTGCGATACGTACCCTGTCCAGAACCCAGTGACGTAAGGAACGGATGCATGCGCAGCTGGTTGCTCGCCCCATTGATCGTCATTGTCGCGATGTGCTGGTCGATATTGCTGCGAGCCGAGGACGCTCCCCCACCGCTGGAGGCGCAACCGGCGCCTGCGGAACTGAAAATCGCCAATCGCAGCATCATTGTGTTTCGCGGTGCATTACTCGGTGAAGCGCCGCAGATCCGGGTCAAACGGGCCAAGACAGCGATCAACGAAGCACTGGATGATGCGGACGACCTGAGTGTCACCCTTGATGGCATCCAGGGTAGTTACCTGGTGCTGCTGGGCGCCAAGCGCGCGTTTATCGTTTCCCCCAAGGATGTCGATACCACCGAGTTCGAATCAGTCAGGCAGGCGGCTGAAAGTGCTGCTGGCAAACTGCGCCAAGTGGTGGCCGAAACCCAGGAAGCCCGTAGCCTGCACTTGATTCTCAGATCGTTGGCGGGTGCAGCGCTGGCTACCGGTATCTATGTTGTGTTGCTCTGGGGCATGGCGTACCTGCGCCGTCGCTTGCTGAAAAAACTGCCGGACCTGATGCACCGGCACACCCAGGCGTTGAAAGTCGGACGGGTGCAGGTGATCGATGCCAACTACCTGTATCCGCTGGTCAGCCGCCTGCTGGGGATAGTGCGCTGGCTGGTCGTCTTGCTGCTGACCTACGAATGGCTGGGTTTTGTCCTGTCCCGCTTTCCCTACACCCGGCCTTGGGGCGAAAGCCTCAACAACTACCTGTTGGAAGTCGCCGGTTATCTATTCCAGGGCATCGTCGGCGCGATACCCGGACTGGGCGTGGCCTTGGCGATCTTTTTCATTGCCCGCGGCACCACGGTCTTCGCCCGTCGGATCCTGCGGCGCATGGCCACCCCCGGCACCTTCAGCTGGTTGAACCAGGAAACCTTGCAACCGACCCAGCGCCTGACGTCGCTGGCCATCTGGCTGTTCGCCCTGGCCATGGCCTATCCCTACCTGCCGGGCGCTGGCACTGAAGCCTTCAAGGGTTTATCGGTGCTGATCGGCCTGATGATTTCCCTGGGCGCCACCAGCGTGGTCGGGCAGGCCGCGTCCGGGTTGATCCTGACCTACACGCGCACCTTACGCCCCGGCGAGTTCGTGCGCATTGGCGAATACGAAGGCACGGTGACGGAGCTGGGCATGTTTACCACGCGCATTCGCACCGGCCTTGGGGAAGTACTGACCCTGCCCAATTCAATGATTACCGCCACCGTCACCAAGAACTATTCGCGCACCGTGCAGGGCCCGGGTTATGTGGTCGACACCGTGGTGACCATCGGCTACGACACGCCGTGGCGTCAGGTCGAAGCCATGCTGCTGGAAGCCGCCAGGCGCACCCCGGGCGTGCTCGATGAACCGCCAGCGCAGGTATTCCAGACAGCCCTGTCGGATTTTTATCCCGAGTATCGCCTCGTGGCCCAGGCCATCCCCAGCCAGCCACGCCCCCGCGCGGTGTTGTTGAGCATGCTGCACGCCAATATCCAGGATGTGTTCAACGAGTACGAAGTGCAGATCATGTCGCCGCACTATCTGGGCGATCCCGAGCATGAGAAGCGGGTGCCCAGGGATAAATGGTATGCGGCACCGGCGCAAAAAACCGGGCATCCCTGAGTGAAACTGACTAGACGCCACCGTTCTTTTGCCGGCTTCAACCTTGTGGCCGTGGGCCTGATTTCAGGTGAGCACGATCCCCTGTGGGAGCTGGCTTGTCGGGTCGCCGCATCGCAGCGATGGCGGCCTGACATCCGACCTGGGTTTTGTTGACCGGGTACATATCCATTTCTGCGGTAACGGCCACCTGGGGTTTCGCTTTTACAGCGAGTCACTTGGAACAGCCCCAAGTAACCAAGGGCTCTTGCCCCTGGCGTTCGGTGCCTCGCTTCGGTCCTGCTCCGTGGGTCGCCGCGATCGGCCATCCATGGCCGTGCGCGGCTAAACCGGCATCCATGCCGGTTTAGCCACTGCGCAGAACCTCCACTCGGCCTCTCGAGGGGGCAAGAAAGTCAACAGCCAAAGCAACCGCAACAGCCAAAGCGAGGCGGCCTGACAGCCGACCTGATTACTGGTCTGTGCGCGGTGTGATCGTTCCCACGCTCTGCGTGGGAATGCCGCCAGGGACGCTCCGCGTTCCGCTGACGGCGCATGACGTGAGCCGTGCGCAATGGTGACGCGGAGCGTCACAGGATGCATTCCCACGCAGAGCGTGGCAACGATCACAGCACCGCGGGCCGTCAGGTGCCCAGCGTCCATCGCGAGCATGCTGAACTGCTCCATGGCTATTGGCGACAGAGAGTTGTTGTAGCTGTGGAGCTTGCTCGCGATGAAGGTCAACGATTACGCGGGAAACCTGACTCACCTAGCGACCGCCAGATCAATGCCTGCACTCCGACAACACCACCTGGCACGTCCCGGGTGTACCCCCCGAACGACCCGCATAACGTATGCAGTTATTCAACGACTTCTGCCGCGCAATGCTCAAGGTGGAGCCAAAGGCCAGGCCGCCTTCGCCAGCGGAGGGCAGGGCTTTGGCATAGCAGCTTGCGCCTGTGCCTGAGGCCGAGTTGCGAGCCGAGGTGTTCTTGCCCGCACATCCCGCTGTCAGCACCAGGTTGATGGCGAGAAAAGAGGGCAGGACCCATGAAGAGCATTGGCGCACTGTTATTGCGGTCATCCCGTTTCCCCTGGCTCAAGCGGCTGGCAACCGGTGGTGTGCCTGATCAGTCTAGTCGGCCTGGGGGGCTGGTGAAGGTGTTGCCGATCAACAGTCATGGCGCCCTTGTCGCATAAATTTGAAATGCACGGCGTTACTCGACAGAATCGCCCCCCGATCGGGCCAAAGGTGCTGCATGTTCGGGGTGAAAAGGGGTAGTAATTGAACGAACAGACATTGTCCATGCGCCTGGAACGCGTGGCGGCGCATGTGCCAGCCGGCGCGCGCCTGGCCGATATCGGCTCGGATCACGGCTACCTGCCAGTGGCGTTGATGCGCCGTGGCGCGATCAGCGCGGCAGTGGCCGGTGAGGTGGCGTTGACACCATTTCGCTCGGCCGAACGCACCGTGCGCGAGAGCGGCCAGCACGCACGGATCAGCGTACGCCTGGCCAATGGCCTGGCAGCAATCGAGCCGGAAGACGACATCACGGCGATCAGCCTCTGTGGCATGGGCGGCGAGACCATCCGCGACATCCTCGACAGCGGCAAGGCGCGCCTGAGCGGCAAGGAACGCCTGATCCTGCAGCCCAACGGCGGCGAACAGCCGCTTCGCCTATGGCTGATGGAAAATGGCTACGGCATCCTTTGTGAGGAAGTGCTGCGGGAAAATCGCTTTTATTACGAAGTCATCGTCGCCGAGCGCGCCGGACCAATGGTGTATAGCGCCCAGGAACTGTACTTCGGCCCATGGCAGATGCAGGCCCGCAGCCCCGTGTTCCTGGCCAAATGGCAGCGAATGCTGCGCGTCAAGCACAAGACCCTGGGCCATTTCGCGCGGGCGCGGCAGGCCGTGCCCGAGGAGAAGGTGCAGGACATCGCCCGGCAGGCCCGATGGATCACTGAGCTGCTGGCTTAACCCCATCCGGGACTAGCAACCACGCAACTGCGCGGGACTCACGCCAAGACGCTGTCTGAAGGTGGTCGTCATGTGCGCCTGGGAGTTGAAACCGCAGGCGTGGGCGATGTCCGCCAGCCGCGCGGTCGAATCACGCATCAGGGCACGCGCCTTGGCAAGGCGCCGGTCAATCAGGTAACTGTGCGGGCTTTGCCCCGTCGCCTGCTTGAACGCACGCATGAAATAACCTTCGGACAACCCGAGCAATTGCGCCATTGCCTGCACACCCAGCGGGCCGTCGAGGCTGGCATCGATGAGCTCGTCGAGCAGGCGCATGCGGCTGGCGGTTATCGCGCCATGCAGCGGTGCCGGCAAGCCTTCGTTACCCGTGGCTCGTTCAGCCAGTGCGAGTGCCCAGGCCTCCCAATCGTCCGCCACCCCAGCCTGCAACAGCGCACCGCGCATTCGCAGGGCGAGGGCGGTCGCCTGCGGATCCATGCGGTTGTTGAAGGCCCGATCCCCCGGCAACACCCTCCCGTCGGTGCGTATCACCCGCAGGTATTCACCGCCCGTTGGCGATTCAGACAATACGTCACACCCGGTGGGGACGAACGCCAGGCCGTTGGGCATGGCAATGAAGGGTTGTACCCGATCGCTGCCGATGGCGTGCAGGCCGCGCTGGCTGTCGAAGGCAAAGCCAATCGCCGACTGGTTCGCGACATATCGGGTCGCGTAGGCGCTGCCGGGTAGCAGTTCGATCGCCCATGGCCCCACCTCGATACGGCGCACCGGTTCAGGCGGGAATGGCGGTTGCAGGTGGTTGAGAGGGTTCATACACACCATAGTAATTAAGAAGGGGGCCGAAAGTCAGGTCGGTTTTCTGAAAGCCGGCCAAGGGCGTGCGTGACTAGACTGGGCCAAACCCCTGGGAGCCTCCTCATGCACACACTGACTCGCGACGATATCGAACAAGCTGCTCGCCTGGTTTACCAGGTGATGCCTGCGACCGCGCAGTACCCCTGGCCCTTGCTGGCTGAACGCCTGGGTTGCACCGTGTGGGTCAAGCACGAAAACCACACGCCGACCGGTGCATTCAAGGTGCGTGGCGGCATTACCTTCATGCACTGGCTCAAGCGCACGCACCCGGGCGTGCGAGGCATTGCCACTGCCACCCGCGGCAATCATGGTCAAAGCCTGGCGCTGGCGGCCAGCGCGCAGGGGTTGAATTCGCTGATTGTCGTGCCGCAAGGTAACTCTCTGGAAAAGAACAATGCCATGCGCGGATTTGGCGGCGAAGTGGTCGAACATGGCCGCGATTTCGATGAGGCCCGCGAGGAAGCCGCACGCCTGGCACAGGTCCATGGCCTTTACCTGGTACCGCCATTCCACACCGAGCTGGTCAAAGGCGTGGCCACCTATGCGCTGGAACTGTTCAAGGCCGCGCCGGACCTGGATACCGTCTACGTGCCGATTGGTTGTGGCTCGGGGATTTGCGCAGTGATTGCCGCCCGCGATGCGCTGGGCCTGAAAACCCAAGTGGTCGGCGTGGTGTCCACCGAGGCGGCAGCCGCGAAATTATCCTTTGAAACGGGTGCACTATGTGAAACCGCCTCTGCCGACACCTTTGCCGACGGCCTCGCCGTGCGCAAGCCGATTGCCGAAGCCTTTGCCGTCTACGCGGCAGGTGCAGCGCGGATCGTGTCGGTCAACGAGGCGCAGATTGCCGAGGCCATGTGCATGTATTACACCGATACCCACAATCTCGCAGAAGGCGCAGGCGCCGCCGCCCTGGCAGCGCTCATCCAGGAGCGCGACGCAATGAGGGGCAAAAGGGTGGGGGTGATCCTGTCCGGTGGCAACGTCGACAGATCGGTGTATGCGCGCGTGATCGGCTGACGGGTTTGCCCCTCCGTCAGATACGGCGCACTCGACTATCATGAAATCAACCCAATTGGCAGCGGGCGTGGCGGGACAAGGTAGCCGCCGTGCCTATCCCCGCGCCATTGTCGATGAACTCCAAGGCATTGGCCGCCCATGAACCTTTCAGAGTTGATCTGGCCCCGGTTGCAAACGCTCACTACGCAAGCGCTCAAGGAGCAAGAGACCGGGCATCAGCAGGACAACACGAGTATCAGGGCGGCCAACTGGGACGTTGACACCGATGCGGCGCTTGAAGAAGCGCGACGCCTCGATGATGCCGAATCGGATCGACGAAAAACCGCAGACGCCAAAGCCAGCCTCTACCTGGCAGCCGTCACCGCGCTCGCACCGGTGTTAGCCTCTTTGCTTGCGAGCATCTGGAGCGACAAATCAACCATCGGCTACAGCATCGTCTGGTTGGGCATCTTCCTGGTGGCCACCTTGTATCTGTTTCGCGCAGGTATATGGGCATTCGAAACGCTCAAGGTATCAACCTCAAGCCGGGTCGACGCCAGTGACCTGGCGAGCCTGTGGTGCAAGACCGATCCCAAGCCCGAGCTGGTGGAGAAACTGCTGCTTGCCGTGAGGCACAACCACAGCGCGACCCATCGCAAGCTGTCCTGCATCAAGATGACCCATGCCTTTCTGCTCCGGGCCTTCCTGTCCTTTACCCTGTTGCTGATCGTCCAGGTCGCCTGGGTACCTGTTTGTCAGTTGGTAGCGCTGGTGATCACCACGATCCGTTGTACCTGCTAGGTGAGAGGGGCGCCAGCTCCCAGCCTTGGCACTGACGCAACAGGTGGGCTTCCCGCTTGAGAAGTATTGATCACTCATCATTCAATTGGAACTCCCCATCACACTGCCCCGTCATCAGAAGGGAGGGGGGCTGCGGGTATTTCGTGGCGAACCCTGATAACGCTTTTCTTCACTCAGAAGGCGAGGGACGACATGAATACTACAGACAGCACGACAGATGACCTGTCAGGCAAACCCAATACCGCAACACCAGCCCCTGACTTTGAACACCTCAAGGAGAACGTGACAGAAGCGCTTGGCGGTGCGAGACAGCAGGTGGATGAGCAGTTTGGCCAGTACCGTGACACGGCAGCCGATCAGATCGAGGCCCTGGCCCAAGGGGCAAAATCTTTCGTTTCGGAACTTGAGGACAAGGACAAGCTTGGCATGTCCGACTACCTCGCAGACATGGCGGAGTCCATGAGCGGGCTGGCGGGGAATTTGCGCGGGAAAAGCGCGGAGCAGCTGCTCCACGACGCGGCCGATCTGGCGCGCAATAATCCGGGATTGTTCATTGCCGGCAGCATTGCGCTGGGCTTTGGCCTTTCGCGTTTTCTCAAGGCCGGCACCGCGCCTGCGGCGACAGTCAGCGATAGCGATGGTGGCGATCCGGCGACAGGTCGTTCAATGCCTCCGTCAGGTGGTTTTGGCGCTCAACGACCTTACGAAACCTCCGTTCCGACACGTCCCGATCACAACCCGGGTCTGGCAACCGGCATCACGCCGGCCTCGCCGAACGGACAGGGTCATCCATCAGACTTCGCGACGAATCCGACTCCCGGTTCCACGTCCTTTAAAGGAGCGCTGTGATGAACAGAGATAACCCAGATCTGCCGGGCGCAAGACCGGTGCCCGTGCCTGAGACTGACGCTTCGGTTGTCGGGCTGTTGCGTCAGTTGACGCGCGAAGTGCCCTCGTTGTTCACCAAGGAACTGGCGTTGGCCAAGGCTGAGCTGCTAGCCAGCCTTACGACGCTCAAGGCTGGCATTGCCGGTGTCGCTGGCGGGGCGATTGTGCTGCTGGCGGGGTTCATCATTCTGCTGATGTCCGTGGTCTATGGCTTGAGCATGGTCATGGCACCGTGGCTGGCCGCACTGATCGTCGGTGTCGTGGTGATGATCGTCGGGTTCGCCATGTTGCAATCCGGGAAAAAACAGTTCGAACCGTCCCACTTCAAGCCTGATCGCACGCTGGACGCCTTGAACAAAGACCAGGAAGCGCTGCGTAGGAGAGTCTCATGAACAGTGAATTCGAAATCGAATCGCAAAAAAGCCCCGAGACCATCGAGCGTGAAATCGATGCGCAGCGTGCAAGCATTGGCAACATCGTCGATGCGCTGGAAAGCAAGTTCACCCCGGGTCAGGTCTTCGATCAGGCGTTGTCTTTCATGCAGAGCAACGGCACTACGTTCCTGAGTAACCTTGGCACGAGCGTGCGCAATAATCCGGTGCCTGCGGTGGTGACGTCGGTGGGACTGTTATGGTTGATGATGAGCCAGAACCGTCCGCCGACTCCTCGTCCCGTTTATCGAGCGCAACCACAGGAGAACAAGGTAGGGGAGTGGACCGATGGCCTGGCGGATGGCCTCGACGGTGCGCGCGAGCATTTGCACCAGACTGCCGACACCCTGAAGGAGGGTTACCAGACGGTTAAAGGCAAAGCGGCGCACTTGGGCGATAACCTGGGCGCTGCCAGCGAAAACATCAGCCATGCCGTGCACGATGCCAGCGATCGCCTGGTGCGCGGAACGCAACAGATGAGCAACCAGGTCAGCCAGTTGCTCAAGGAACAGCCGCTGATGATGGCCGCTGCAGGCATCGCCTTGGGGGCGATGTTGGGGGCAGCATTACCCTCGACAGCGACCGAGCAGCGCTACATGGGCAAGACCGCCGCAGGGTTGGCCGACAAGGTCAAGCAGCAGGCTCGGGAGGGATTCGAAGCGGTGCGCGATACGGTGACTAAAACCACCGAGCACACGGATGTGGAGAAGCCCGTAGGGGATCGCCCCGTGCCCGGCAGCCAATCAGCCGATCTGTCTCGTGGGTTAGGTACGTCGTAAGGCATCAAGCGAAAGGCGGGAGGTCGAATCTTGACCTCCCTTTTTTTGCTTGGGATTTGCTGCAACAGCAGTTGAGAACGCGCAGCCGGGAAAAGTTTTAAGCGATTGAACATAGACGGACGACTGGCCGGACGGTTTGTGCCCCATGAGATCTGCAACGTGGACGCAAGCGGCCTGAAGTCGAGCGCTTCAATCGAGTCTGGCTGTTTGTCCTGGTCATTACCGTGCATACGCATTGGGCTGAACCAGAACACCTGCAACCTGGTCGGCGCCTCTTGTCGGTCCCCATGAACCTGCCTCGAACCGTGTTGATCCATTCAGAAATGACTCGGGAATTCCACTGCCATGAACGCCTTCACAAACCGACTGACGCCGGCACAGGAACGAAGATTGTGTGCATTGGACGCCTGGTACCAAGCACTCGATGACATTGCACTGCGCAAGGAATCTCCGGATGCCTATCACGAAGAACTGCTCAGACAATCAGATGAAATGGATCGCCTGCGCATTGTCAGTTGGCAAGAGTGGCGTGATCTGCGAATAAAGGCCGATCTGGCTTTTCTGCGCGCAGTAGCGGGAGAGGATTATCACCGAGTGGGCCAAGTGAGCGATGGTGACGTGGCGGTTGATGATCAGGGGTGATTGCAGGCGGCAGTGTGAAAGGCGAGGGCACATCAATGAACAGACGGTTGAAGTTCGGAATTGAAGAGGAATACTTCATCACTGACTTGCACACCCGGCGAATGTCCGATGAGCCTCCCGGCGCTTCGATCGAAGCGTGCCAGGAGGCGATGGGCAATTGCTTTGCTTATGAAATGTTCCAAGGCCAGATCGAAGTAGCGTCCCCTATCTTCACCTGCATGCCGGAAGCCGAGAACTACCTTGTCTCTGCTCGCACACGTTTGCAGCGTACGCTCGAGACTTACGGCCTTGGACTGCTCTGTGCGGGTAGCCATCCTTTGGCTGACTGGCGCACGCAGCAGGCCACCGGGCAGGATCATTTTCTCCAGCTGTTTGACGACTACCAACGGGTCGCCCGGCGCAGTGTGCTGTCGGGGCTGCACGTACATGTCGAGGTGCCGGGTCACCTTGATCGTATCCAAGTGATGAACGAAGTCTTGCCGTGGACGCCGCTGTTGTTGGCACTGAGCAGTTCCTCGCCCTTTTGGGACGGTGCCGACAGCGGCTTCATGAGCTATCGGCAAACGGCCTGTGACGAGTGGCCGAGGATGGGCATCCCGGAGTACTTCGAAGATGAGGCTGCCCATGACGCCTACATCACACTGCTGATGCGTACCGGCGCCATCAGACAGGCCAGCGAATGCTGGTGGGGAGTGCGTCCTGCTTCGCGGTATCCGACCCTGGAGTTACGTATGACGGATGCCTGCCCGCGCCTTGAAGACACCTTGTGTATCGCCTCGTTTTTTCGACTGCTGGTGGCCTATGCGATTGATCAACCTCGGCCTGGGTCGGGCTATTCGCAAGAGTCCCGTTGGATCCTCAAGGAAAATCGGTGGCGCGCGAAACGGTCAGGCACGCATGGGGCATTCATCGTCGAAGGGTACGACCGACCCTTCTCGGCCGAGCAGTGGCTTGTCCTGGCGCAGCAGATCCTGGGTGAAACAGCGCGGTCAATGCACGTGGAAAACGTCTTTTCCCAGGCCCGCCGGATCCTGCGCAATGGCACCAGTGCCGACCGACAGCGCAGCGTTTACCAACGAGCCCTGCGCAGCACAGGGGATACCCATGCCGCACTCGCTGACGTGGTGGATCAACTGCTGATGGAAACATCGCAAGAGCCCTGCGCAAGTGATGACCTGCAACCAGCGCTGTGCGAGTCGTGAGCCGACATTAACGACACCAGGCGTTACCGGGAGGCGCCATGCCTATTGCCGACGACACTGTTGAATATCTGCGCAAGTACGCATTGCTGCTGACCACGGCGGAGTCGTGCACCGCCGGCAAAATCATCACCCTGCTTTCCGAGGTCGAAGGCAGTGGAGAGCTGATCGAGAGCGGCTATGTGGTCTACTCACCCCAAGCGAAGCAGCGACTGTTGAGGGTCAATCCCGACACGATCGCAACGTTCAATCTGACCAGCTGTGAAGTGGCGCGGGAAATGGCTCTGGGAGCCCTGCACGACAGCACCGCCAATGTGGCTGTGGCGACGACAGGCATCCTTGGCCCTGATGACGTCGACGGGATTCCCGCTGGCACCATTTGTTTTGCCTGGGCTTATCAGACCGAACGGGGGCTGAGCATCTTCAGCCGGCAGCATCGGTTCATCGGTTCGCGTTGTGAGGTGCAGCGGTTGGCGGCAGACCACTCATTGAAGCTGCTGCCGCATTTTCATCAACGTGCGTTGGCCGGCGAGTGTGGGTAGAGACAGCCATGGGCGACAAAGCCGATTACCGGAGTTGCGATTGAGTGCTGTGTGCAACACAACTTCCTGATGGCGCTTGAAGCGCTTTGGCTGTGGCGCCGGCAAAAGATCTTCCTGGACGTCTACCGCTATTGGCTGAAAGTGTTTGCCCCCACCGTGGCGGTGGGCACGGCGTCGGGGCTGATCCTGGAGTACCAGTTCGGGCTCAACTGATCGCGGCTGTCGACCCAGGCGGGAGACACCCTCGGCCCGTTGATTTTCTGCGAAGTGCTGGCGGCCTTTTTTCTGGAGGCGTGTTTTCTTGGCATCATGTTGTTCGGCATGAAGAAGGTCGGCCCGCGCCTGCATTTTTTTGCCACTTGCGCCGTCGCCATCGGATCGCTCTTCAGTGCCTTCTGGATCCTGTCGGCCAACTCCTGGATGCATACACCCGCCGGTTACGCCATTGGCGCAGATGGACGCTTCATTGCACGGGATTGCTGGGCAATCATCTTCAATCCTTCCTTCCCTTATCGGCTTGCGCACATGACCTTGGCCGCGTTTCCTGGTCTCGCGACACTACTGGCCGGCGTCAGTGCCTGGCAGCTGTTGCGTGCGGATTCGCTGTACCTGCGGCATGACCTGAGTAGCACCATCGCCGCCCTCGACGAATTCCCGCCCCAGGACATCCCCCCTGTGCACGGTGTTCTTTGCTTTTCGCGTCATGGTCGGCCTGGGCCTGTTGATGTTGGGGCAGGGCGTGGCCAGCCTGGTCCTGCGTGGCGACATCGCCTGTATGCCACGCGCTGGATGTACAGGTGGAGTGTCGGGATGACCTCGGCTGGATTCCTCGCGATGTTGAGTGGGTGGACAGCGACAGAGGTTGGCCGCCAGCCGTTCACCGTTTATGGATTGCTGCGCACGGCGGACAGCCTGTCAGCGGTTTCCCGGGACAGGTGGTAGGCGCGACATGGACAATCCTGGCGTTCTACCTGGTGATCTTCGGCGTGGGCCTGTGGGTGCTGCTGGCAGTGTTGGCGTGCCTTGGAGAGCGACAAACAACGTATGGGAGATTAGCTTGGCGGTTGGCGCATTGGGGTGAGCAGGTCAACAATCGATTTGCCTGTCGCCTGCCCCCGATTTTCTGGCTGCCCAATGTGTCAGCGCAGTAAGAGTCCCGCGGCCCTGGCTCGCAAAGCCATTACCAGATTGGCTGGCATTTTTTTGATTTCTTCAGGCCAGAGCGCCAGATGCCCCCGAAATTCTCTCGACTCATCGTCGAATTTTGAAATATCAGCAAGCACGAAGCTGTATCGACTGAGGTAAGCCGCAGACAAATCATCGGCCAACGCCCGCGCAGGCTCGCCGGCTAACGCCAGGCACCATTGGGCAATTTCAACGATTCGTTCACTGGGCGTACGCGGCGCCACACCGTGTAGGAAGTTCAGGATGTATTGGTTGTAGAGCAGCGCGCCTTGCTCGGGCTCTTCCGTAGGGTTTCCGGGGCAATGTCGTCGTTCCCAGGGAAGCATGTAGACCATTTTGTCCAGCGCAGTCTGAAGAACATAATCCGACGGCTTAACCAATCGATGCATAATCTTCTCCGGATAAAAAAACGGTTTAGCTATGGTAGCTCATCCATGGAAGCCAATAGCCTGTATGAAGAAATTTGGGGGAAATATCCGTTGTTGCGGTAATGGCCACTTAGAGTTTGGGCCTTACGGCGGCTTACTTTTCCAAACGTGGGAACGCCGGGCCAGCGAAAAACTGGGCAACAGGCTCTTGGTTTGACGGGGTACCCAAATCCAGAGCTAAAGCGAGGCGGCCTTAAAGCCGACCTGACTTTTTCGGGTGCACCTGGATGATCGTTCCCACGCTCTGCGTGGGAATGCCGCCAGGGACGCTCTGCGTTCCGCTGACGACGCATTAATTGAGCCGTGCACGACGGTGATGCGGGGCGTCACAGGAAGCCCTGTGTGGAATTGGTTGCCTGCGTACATATCCATTGCTGCGGTAACGGCGGCTTATGGTTTCGCTTTTACAGCGACTCCCTTTTTCAAACACCAAAAAGGAAGCAAAAGGCTTTGCCCCACCACTCGGTGCCTCGCTGGGGCTCGGCATGCCCTCTCTCCGGCATTGCTCCGTGGGTCGCCGCGATGGGCCATCCCTGGCCCAGCGCGGCTAAACCGGCGTCCTGCCGGTTTACCCACTGCGCAATGCCTGCGTTCGGCCATCGTGGTTAATGGGGCGCTCGCGATCAACAGCAAAGCGAGGCGGCCTTAAAGCCGACCTGCTTTTGGTGATGCCTGTGTTTTGATCGTTCCCACGCTCTGCGTGGGAATGCCGCCAGGGACGCTCTGCGTTCCGCTGACGACGCATTAATTGAGCCGTGCACGACGGTGATGCGGGGCGTCACAGGAAGCCCTGTGTGAAATTGGTTGCCTGCGTACATATCCATTGCTGCGGTAACGGCCTCCTATGGTTTCGCTTTTACAGCGACTCCCTTTTTCAAACGCCGGAGTGCCGGCCCAGCAAAAAGGAAGCAAAAGGCTTTGCCCCACCACTCGGTGCCTCGCTGGGGCTCGGCATGCCCTCTCTCCGGCATTGCTCCGTGGGTCGCCGCGATGGGCCATCCCTGGCCCAGCGCGGCTAAACCGGCGTCCTGCCGGTTTACCCACTGCGCAATGCCTGCGTTCGGCCATCGTGGTTAATGGGGCGCTCGCGATCAACAGCAAAGCGAGGCGGCCTTAAAGCCGACCTGCTTTTGGTGATGCCTGTGTTTTGATCGTTCCCACGCTCTGCGTGGGAATGCCGCCAGGGACGCTCTGCGTTCCGCTGACGACGCATTAATTGAGCCGTGCACGACGGTGATGCGGGGCGTCACAGGAAGCCCTGTGTGAAATTGGTTGCCTGCGTACATATCCATTGCTGCGGTAACGGCCTCCTATGGTTTCGCTTTTACAGCGACTCCCTTTTTCAAACGCCGGAGTGCCGGCCCAGCAAAAAGGAAGCAAAAGGCTTTGCCCCACCACTCGGTGCCTCGCTGGGGCTCGGCATGCCCTCACTCCGGCATAGCTTCGTGGGTCGCCGCGATGGGCCATCCCTGGCCCAGCGCGGCTAAACCGGCGTCCTGCCGGTTTACCCACTGCGCAATGCCTGCGTTCGGCCATCGTGGTTAATGGGGCGCTCGCGATCAACAGCAAAGCGAGGCGGCTTTAAAGCCGACCTGCTTTTTAGGTGATTCCTGTGTTTTGATCGTTCCCACGCTCTGCGTGGGAATGCCGCCAGGGACGCTCCGCGTTCCGCTGACGACGCATTAGTTGAGCCGTGCGCAACCGTGATGCGGAACATCACAGGATGAAAACGATCAGGTCAGTCCGCCTCGCATAGCTTTTGCTCTACATTGGCTTTTTGAAGGTTCTGCCCAGTGGGGGCGAGTTCATACACCCAGTCCAAATATGCTGCCATCTGCTGCGCAGGACCTGCGGCCCTGGCTCGGCCACACGATGAAACTGGAAAAAATCCTCTAAACAAAACCATCCCGCCGCTCAGCCACCAACAGCAACGACTGCGGCGCTGGGCTTTGCGGGTGCTGCGGCTCTTGTAGCCCCGCCAGCCGGAACCCGGCCATGTCCAGCGCATTGAACCAACTGGACAAGGTTCGCAAGTACCACGGCATCGGTTGCCACTGCCCCTCGAATCCGCCGAAGGTCTCTTCCCGCCAGCCGTCCTGATAGTCGCCCGCAGCCACGGTCCATGGATGCAGCGTCTGGATCACCAGCGCGCCGCCGGGGGCGAGCAGGGCGTTCATGGCTGCGAGCAAGGGGATGATGTCCTGGTGCAGCAAGGCGAAGTTGGCGCAGATCAGGTCGTAGTCGCTGCCGATTGAAACCTTCGAATCCACCAGCTCTTCATAACTGGCCAGGTACACCGTTGAGGCACCGGCCGCCCGCGCTGACTCGACGAGCGTAGCGTCGCCGTCCACGCCGACGACCTCGATGCCTCGTTCCGCCAATGCACGCAACAGCCAGCCCTCGCCACAACCGAGGTCAAGCACGCACTCGGGTTGGCGGCCCATTATCGCCAGCAGGATGGCCTGGTCAGTGACATTGCGGCGGCTTTCAATGGCGCCGGTGCGCACGGCTTCGATCCAGGCGTGGGCGTTGTGGTGCCAGCTCTGGAGGAGTGTGGTTTCGTCGGCAGGCATGGCAATGTCCGAAGTGGTGGGGCTGGATAGAAGCATAGGACAGGTGAACGCAGACCATTGGTCCTACTGCGGCTGATTGGGACAATGCGCCCTGTGCGTTGTCGAATGGAGTGACAAGCAAAGGTGCATGAGCTGGACGTTGTCGCACCCGCGTTTTGCAATCCTGTTCAGATTGAGAGGTGGACTGATGAACAACATAATCTACATCGTCGGGGTGGTGGTGATCGTCGCGGTGGTCCTGTCGTTCCTTGGGTTTGCATAGCTGGCGTCAACGGGCACCAGCGACGGTCTGAGACAGTCCGTCGCTGAGCTTTAGGTTATCGGTTAAATCGCTCGGCCAGGCTGTGCAGGTACTCGGCCATCCCTTCGAGATCCTGGCTGATGGCCGCGCCTTGCTTGGCCTGCCCCGCACTGTGATCGCACAGTTGAGCAATTCGCGTGATCTGTTGATTGATATCTTCGGTCACGTGACTTTGCTCTTCCGACGCCGACGCCATCTGCTGGCTCATATCGGTGATCCGGCTGACGGCCTGGCTGATACCGACCAAGGCAGCCTGCACCGCCTCGACACGCTGCATGCTGTCGCGAGAAATCTGTTCACCCCGGGTGGCCGTCGTGACTGCGCGATCGGCACCGATGTGCAGGGAAGCGATGATGCCGTGGATCTGTTCGGTTGAGGTGCGGGTGCGTTGGGCAAGGGATCGCACCTCATCGGCAACCACGGCAAAACCGCGACCTTGCTCACCTGCCCGGGCCGCCTCGATCGCCGCATTGAGCGCCAGCAGGTTGGTTTGTTCAGCAATCGACGTGATGACATCCACGACGCTGCCGATCGACTGCGTCTCGCTCGCCAACGCATTGACTGCTTGGGCGATTTCGTTGACGGCGGCGTTCATGGCCTCCATGGCGCGCAGGCTTTGTCCGGCCAACTCGCTGCCGTCCCTGGTCAACTGGTCAGCCTCGCAGGCGGCATGCGCGGTGCTGATGACGTTTTGCGTCACTTGCTGGTTGGTGGCCGCCATCTGTGAGATGGCGGCGGCGGACTGATCGGTTTCGCTGCGCTGGCGGTCAAGTGCCTGCGCTTGCAAGCCGGACAACTCGGATGATTGCGCCGCCTTGGCCTTTACACTGACCCCGGCATCCACGAGCCGACTCAAGGCTGTCTGCAAGCGGGCTTTCTCACTGAGCATGGCCATGTCCAGTTGCCCCTGGGGACCATGGTTATCGCTGTAGGTGAGTGCGACCAAGCGGTCGGCAAAAGCTTTCGGATGCTCGGCCAGGGTGCGCTGTATGGCGTTGCGTTGTCGGGACACGATCAGGAACCAGGCAATCCCCAGGCTCACTACCAGCACCCCTTGGGCCGCCGCTTTTTCCAGCCACTGATCAGCCAGCAGTGAAACCGTGGTTGCCATCAGTAATGGCCAACCCTGTTGCAGCGGCCGGAAAATCCGCGCACTCAGCGCGACGATCGGCTTGCCGGCGCGCATCCTTGCATAAAGCGCGCTTGCCCTGCGCACCTGGTCGCGAGTGGGCACCGAACGAACCGACTCGTAACCGCTCAGGCGGCCGTTTTCATAGATGGGCGTGACGTAGGCACTGACCCAATAGAAATCACCATTCTTCGCACGATTTTTCACAATCCCCATCCAGGGCTTGCCTTGCTTGATGGTGTGCCACATATGCACGAATACCCCGGGCGGCATGTCGGGGTGCCGGACCAGATTATGCGTCTGACCAACCAGTTCGTCGTAGGTGAAACCGCTGATGTCGACAAACGCGTCATTGCAGTAAGTGATTCGGCTATCGAGATCGGTGGTGGAGATCAGGCGTTGATCGGCGGGGAATAATCTTTCATGGTCGGTTACGGGCAAATTCACACGCATAAAATGCGATCCCTATACGGATTTTTATTATGGTCTGGAACAGGTAAATCAAAAAATACGCGATGTGTTCTACGCGTATCCCGCGAGCGCCGACCCCGCATCGGACGACACTTTCTTTTCATTTGATGACAGGGGTGCCCTGCGTTTTTCTCGGCCTACAAAACCGGTGCCCAAGTCAACCTTACTCCTTTCCATGAGTTGGTTAGCCTGCTCACGAATTGGCCTGGTATTTGCTATCAATTAGCCATCTGAGTGTCGCAATGGACGAAGTAGATGTCGCTATCAAGTAATTTCATGCAATTGTCCGCCAACGAAAAACGCTGGCTACCCTGGTTCGGCAAGACTGGAAAACTCACGATGGGCTGGTCGTGCTGGCTCAATCGCTCGGCTTATCCGGTGATCGAGCAAACCTTCGAAGCCATCGCTGAAACCCGAGTGCAGTTGCTGCAGAACTGGACGCGCGAGAAGTGGGAGCACCTGGCGGAGCTGGCGGAACACCTGAGTGCTGATTTCGCCAGCCTCGACAGCACTTCATTGGTGGACAAGCTCGTCCAGGCGGAGGATTTTTCGGAGTTGTTTGTCGTTGACGCCAGCGGCAGTGTCATCGTTTCAACCTGGAGCCAGCGCGGCAAAGCTCGGCTGGAGCACACCCGCGCATTGGCGCAAGGATTGAAGGCGCCGTTCCTTCATGGCCCTTACAGCGATCTGCTGACCTTGCAAATCGGCCCCTCGTTTTCGCGCTTCTTTGATGAAGTCACGCTGATGTTCTATCAGCCCCTGAGGGTCGATGGAAAAGTCCTGGGCTGCCTCTGCGGCCGCATACCCAACGATGTGTTGGGCGATCTTATCCAGCGTGAGGCCGGGCACATTTTTGCCGAGTCGGGTGACAATTACCTGTTCATGGCGCAATCGCGTTTCGATCCCGCCATTGAGCCCGGTACCGCATTGTCACGCTCACGTTTCGAGGACGGCACCTTCAGCCACGGTGAAAATCTGAAGAGTGGCGTACACACCCCCTGGAAGACCGTGCAGATCCAGCGGCACACCGAGCTTGAGCTGCGCTTCACCGACCCGGCGACGCAACAACTGCACCCCGGCGTACGCGAGACTATCCGCAAGGGCTCCAACCTCTTCGTGACGTATCCCGGTTACTCCGACTACCGGCACATTCCAGTGGTGGGCAAGGGCGTTACCTTCCAGTTGCCAGGGTCACCGGACCGCTGGGGCATGATGTGCGAGGCCGACCTGGAGGAGGTCTACCGCCGGCGCTCGCTCAGCCACGGCTTGATGAAGCCCTACATCGCGACCATGACTGGACTCTTCGCCTGTAATTTCCTGGTCCAGCATTACAGTGGCCTGGACCAGGGCATGATTGATACCGTCGAGGTCTTGAGCATGGCTGGCGCCGCGCTCCTGTTCAGCCGGCTCGGGCCCAAGCGCCTGGCGGCAAGGTTGAACGAGATGACAGGCGTGATCCGGACCATTGCCGAAGGCGAGGGTAACCTGCGTCAGCGCCTGGACATCAAGCGCATGGCCAATGATGAGACGGGCGACATGGGGCGCTGGATCAACAGTTTCATCGACCATCTGGACTCGGTGGTAGGGCAAGTGGTGAAGGCCAGCAGCAGCGTCGGCACCACCAATCAGATGATGCTCGGACGCAGCCAGCAAGCCAGTGACACTTCCAGCGAAGTCTCCGAAGCGGTGCATCGCATGATGCTGATCGTCGAAGACCAACTGGGCGAGATCCAGCAGGCTTCTGCCAGCGCCGAACAAATGAAACAGGCGATGGATGAAGTTGTTACCCGTGCCCGCGAGCAATTTCTGGCCGTGCAGCAAGGCACACAATCCATTCGCGATGTGGTCGAACGTTCTTCATCGAGCGTGCAGTTGCTCGACAGCAGGATGACCCAGATCGGCAAGATCACCGGCCTGATCAGCGACATCACCAACCAGACCAATCTGCTGGCGCTCAATGCGGCCATCGAGGCCGCACGCGCAGGGGAACATGGGCGAGGTTTTGCAGTGGTCGCCGACGAGGTACGCAGCCTCGCTTCACGCACCTCCCGGGCGGCCGATGATATTCGGCAGATGGTCGAAGGCCTGCAGAACGAAACGCAAAAAGCCGTCAGCTTCATGGAGGAGGGCGTCAAGGACGTCGATAACAGCCTGCGCTTGGCCGAGGATGCCTCTTCGGAAAACGTGCAGCTGCATCAGGCGGTAGAGAGCATGTTTGCGATCATCCAGCAGCTCAATACTCGTAGCCTCGACTGCGGCCAGACGATCAAGAAGGTCGACCACTGCTCCACGCAAATGCGCCAGACCGTGGTGGTGCTGCAAAACAGTGCCGAAACGGTCAGGCTCAATGCCAATAAACTGCAGAAGCTGGTGGGGCAGTTCGAGGTGAGCGGCAATGGCGCGAGAGTAGCGGCTGTTTGAGTCCGTACGCCGGTGTATTCGGTGCTGATTGATATACCTTGAAATGAGCCTGTTATTCCATAAAACAAGTACTAACGATTTTTATATTGCGTTTTAATCTAATCAGTTATTTTCGATTGATTGGAGTACTTGTCTTTGAAAAGCAAAGCGTTTTTACCCCTTGGCCTGGCCTTGCTGACTCTCTGCTCAACAGCGTCCGCAGGGGCCATCCTTGATCGCGTCACGCAAAAAGGCGAGTTGACCGGCGTCCTGATGGAGAGTTATCCGCCGTTCTCTTTTCTCAACGAGCAAAACCAGTTGGACGGGTTTGACGTGGATGTGGCCAAGGCGGTTGCCCAACGTCTTGGCGTGAAGCTCAAGCTGGAAACACCATCCTGGGATGTCATCGCCGCCGGTCACTGGAACGGTCGTTATGACATCTGCGTGTGCTCGATGACGCCGAGCAAGGCCCGCGCCGAAGTATTCGATTTCCCTGTCGAATACTACCAGTCGCCGGCGGTGATCGTGGTGAATGCCAGTGACAACAAGATCACGGCAGGCAAGGATTTGTCTGGCAAAAAAATCGGGGTGATCAGCGCCTCGACATATGAAGCCTACCTGAACAAGGACCTGGTGATCGAAGGTGCCGAAGACAAGCCTTTGAGTTTTCCTTTCGATAATGTCCAGGTGGCGCCGTACGACAACGAGACCGTTGCCTTCCAGGACCTGGCACTGGGTACAGGCGTGCGCCTTGACGCGATGGTCACCAACCTGATCACGGCCCGCGAGCGTATCGCCCAGGACCCTCGCTTCAAGATTGCTGGCGATGCGCTGTATGCCGAACCGAACGTGGTGGCGATTGAAAAGGGCGATGCGCAATGGAACGCCAAGGTGACCGAAGTCATTGGCCAACTGAAGGCTGACGGAACGCTGGGCAACATTTCGCAGAAGTGGATCGGTGCCGACATCAGCCAATGACAGCCCAGAACCCATACCCGGCCAAAGCGACGGTGGCCGCCGAAACCGAGAAGCGTCGTGTTCACCTGTTATCGGGATTTCGCACGCGCCTGTATCTGACGTGGGCGACGCTGTTGGGATTGTGCGTCATGTTTTTCATGAGCTTCGATCTGAAGTTCTCGATCATTCTGGAGAAGTTGCCGAATCTGCTTGGGCTGCACCTGGGGCCGAACGGTTTCCTGCAAGGCGCCGCGCTGACGTTGTTCCTATGCTTGTGTTCGATCTGCCTGTCCTTGCTGCTGGGCTTCGTGACGGCGCTTGCACGACTGTCACGCAGCGCAGTGGCTTACGGCATCGCCAGTTTCTATGCCTCTTTTTTTCGCGGCACGCCGCTGCTGATCCAGATCCTGCTGATTTACCTGGGCTTGCCGCAACTGGGCGTCGTACCTGGCGCTATCAGTGCGGGGATCATTGCGCTTTCGCTTAATTACGGGGCTTACCTCAGCGAGATCTTTCGTGCCGGTATCCAGGCGGTAGCCCCCGGACAACGGGAAGCGGCGATGGCGTTGGGCCTCAGGCCGGCAGCGACTTTTTTGCACATCATCTTGCCGCAAGCGATGCGCACGATCATCCCTCCGACAACCAGTCAGTTCATTTCAATGCTCAAGGACTCATCGCTGATCTCAGTGATGGGTGTGTGGGAGGTCATGTTCCTGGCGCAGTCCTATGGGCGTTCTTCTTATCGCTACATCGAAATGCTCACCACCGCCGCCGTCATCTATTGGTTGCTGTCCATCGGGCTTGAACTGATCCAGCACCGCCTTGAACGCCACTACGGCAAAGGTTTCAAGAACCCGCGTTGATGTTTCGCCCCCCGTTTCTTACTTAATCAGGAACCACGATGTCCGATCCAACTCCTCTTCTGTTTGCGCTCTATGAGCAAGCCAGCGTGGGCTGTGGCGGTGCGCCAAGCCTTTGGACTCACCCGGCTGATGAACGCCTGGCAATCAATTCCCTCGGCTACTGGTCGAACCTGGCGCGCATTGCTGACCAGGCGCACCTCGACATGCTGTTTTTTGGCGATGTACTGGGTTTCTACGACGTGTTTGGCGGCAACGCTGATGCGGCGATGAAATGGGCCGTTGAAGCACCGGCCAATGACCCGCTGATGATCATCCCGGCGTTGGCCGCCGTCACGCAGAACCTGGCCTTTGGCGTTACCGTGACCACCAGCTACGAACATCCCTTTACCCATGCCCGACGCTTCAGCACCCTGGATCACCTCACCAATGGCCGGGTCGGCTGGAATATCGTCACTTCATACCTGTCCAGCGCCGCCCGCAACTTCGGCCTGGAGCAAATGATCAAGCACGATGACCGGTATGAGCGCGCCGAAGAATTCCTGGATGTGGCCTACAAACTCTGGGAGGGCAGTTGGGCCGACGACGCTGTGGTCGCGGACAAGACGCGCCAACTCTACGCCCGGGGCGAGCGCGTGCGTGCGATCAATCATGCGGGTGAGCATTACCGCGTGGCCGGGCCGCACCTGACCTCGCCATCGCCACAACGCACGCCGTTGCTGATCCAGGCGGGCTGGTCGGGGCGCGGTCGTGAATTCGCCGCCAAACACGCCGAGTTGATTTTCGTTGCCAAGTCCAACCCCCAGGAGATTCGCTTGGGGCTGGAGGAAATCCGGGCCAAGGCCCAGGCACGCGGTCGTCACCGTGACGATGTAAAGTCGCTGACGGTGTTGCGTATTGTCACCGCTAAAACAGAAATCGAAGCCCAGCGCAAATATGACGAGTTGCAAAGCAACTATCACCTGCAGGCACAGCTTGTGAGTTACGCGGGTGATACCGGTATTGATATCGGCCGCTACGCCGACAATGAGGCACTGTCCACCCACACCGAAGGCATGACTTCCTACGTGGTGCATCCCGATGGCAGTGGCAAACCCTTGACCGCAGGTGACGTCAAACAGCGTTTCGCCAAGGTAACCCGAGGCAGCGATCTTATCCTGGTGGGCACGCCACAACAGGTGGCCGAGCGCATCGAGGAGCATGCCCGAATCTCCGGCACCAGCGGCTACATGCTTAACCCGCTGATCAGTCCCGGCAGCCTTGAGGATTTCGTTGAACTGGTCATCCCCGAGTTGCAAAAGCGCGGGCTATACCGCACCCGGCCGCAAAGTGGCACCTTGCGTTCACGGTTGCGCGCCGACGGTTCGAGTCATTTGCCTGCCTCGGCTTATGGCGCCTCGTTCCGTTTTGACTGAGTGTTGCAGGCGGATGCGCAGTTGAGGTCAAACGGCACATGCGCCTGCACCCCGGTTGCCAGCGTCGTCATCGCCTGGCGATGAAAGGAACGCCCCCGCGCGATGGCGCCGGGGCGCGATTGTGTTGGTCCTTGTCCTTCAATGCGCCGCGACAGGTTGGCTAGCCGGTGCATCGGCTTGGGTGCGAATGATCAAGAGTGCTGCCGCTGCTATCGCCAACGGCACGATCAGCGCTGAGTAATAACCGGCAGGACCTCCGTGCTCCAGAAACCAGCCGCCGCTTGCCGATCCGATGATGGCGCCCACCCGGCCCAGTCCAATCGCCCAGCCGGTTGCGGTTGCCCGCAATGCGGTGGGATACGCCTGGGCAACCATGTAGTTCAAGACGATTTGCTGCCCACCAATGCCCAGGCCTGCGAGACCTGCGAGGGTGAATACCAGCGCCCAATGGGTGCCACTGTTCGCCAGGCCCAGGCACAGGGCAATACCGAACACAAACAAGGCCAGCAGCAATAGCCGAACGTTGATTTTTGGCAAGATGATCGACAGCGGAATGGCACACACGACAAACACGGCGTTGACCGCAACAGTGCCCATGGGTGCCTGCTCTGCCGGCAGTCCCGTTGCTTTGAGAACAGTGGGTAGCCAGGATAGGAACATGAACCATGCCACCCAGTTGAAAAGGTAGACCGTCCATATGCCAAAGGTATTGCGCGCCAGGCCGCCAGAGAACAGGGAGGTGACGCTGGTTTTTACATCGACCTCCGGGACGCTGTAGGTGCTGCCCGGGAGCGTTGGGTTCCTGGTGATGCTGGCGACAATTTTCCCGATCTTCTCAACGCTGCCATGGGTCCGTTGCCGGGTCAGGAAATACAACGACTCCGGCAGTGCGAACATCAAGACCACCACCAGTACCAGTGGCACGATACCGCCAACGGCAAAGATGCCTTGCCATCCAATCGAGGGCAGCATTTTCGCAGCCAGCAATCCGCCAAGAATGGCGCCAGCGGGCAAACCGAGCAGGACCGTGGTCATGATCGTGCCGCGTTGTCTTGCGCTGCCATACTCGGCGGCGAGCGAGAGAACCACGGGTGTCGCACCGCCCATGCCAAGCCCGGCGATAAAGCGCAAGACCAGGATCTGCTCGGTAGTCTGGGCAAATGCCGTTGCCAGGGAGGCGAAACCGAACAAGGCAACCGACCCGATAATGGCGGGCCGGCGGCCGAATTTGTCGCCCATCAGGCCCAGTACCATGGCACCGAGCACCATGCCGACAATTCCGGCGGTCAGTATGGGCGCCAAGGCGCCTGCGCCGAGTCCGAATGCCTCAGTGATCGAGGGACCGGTGAAGGCAATGGCTTGGGTATCGAATCCATCAAGAATGGCGACGAAAAAACAAAGGGCGAAAACCCGCCACTGAAAAGAGCTGACTCGAGTGCTATCGATCAGCTCGGGAATTGAATAATGAGTGCTCATGACTGCTCCAATCAGTAAGGCATTTTTTATAGTTTTTACGCACAGGCAGACCCTGCCTGATCACAGGCTAAGTGTGATGTCCTGTGGGGTCTAATATCATTTTGGTGCTAATCGATACCTTGGAGGTATGGTAGGCAGGCGCCAGCGAGGCACTTGTCATTGAAAAGATTTACGGGCTGAAGAAAAACAAGCGCAGTTCGAAACTGCGCTGTAGTGACGGGTCTGAGCGAAGGGCGAAAGCATCCAGGCCAGTGTGCCTGCCATTTTATTGGCTGGAGCGAATGGCCCCTCCATCAATCAACAGATTCTGCCCGGTCAGATAGCCCGCATGACTGCTGCACACGAAGGCGCAAAGAGCGCCGAACTCCTCGGGTGAGCCGAAGCGTTTAGCGGGAATTTCGCTACGGCATTCGTCGAGGAATGCTTCACTGTCCTGGCCCAGTTCCTGCGCGGCAGCGACCAGGTTGTCACGCAGGCGATCGGTGTCGAACGAGCCCGGTTGCAGGTTGTTGATCGTCACGTTACGGCTGGCCAGGTTTTCCTGCCGGGCAAGCCCTGCGATAAACCCTGTGAGCCCACTGCGTGCGCCGTTGGACAGGCCCAGGCTTTCGATGGGCGACTTGACCGCACTCGAGGTGATGTTGATGATGCGGCCGAATCCGCGGGATGCCATGCCGTCTACCGTTGCCTTGATCAACTCGATAGGGGTCAGCATGTTGGCGTCGAGCGCCTTGAGCCAGGCATCGCGGTTCCAGTCGCGGAAATCCCCGGGAGGAGGGCCTCCAGCGTTGTTGATCAAGATGTCGAAATGCTCATGGGCCGCGAGGGCTGCCGCACGCCCCTCTGGTGTTGCAATGTCGCCGGCGATGGCGATCACAGTCACTTCAGGATTCAACGACCTGAGCTGACGGGCCGTTTCATTCAGTGCCTGTTCGCCTCGGGCAGTGATCACCACGTTCACGCCTTCGCTGACGAGTGCCTGGGCGCAGGCTTTACCCAGGCCTTTGCTGGCAGCGCACACCAGCGCCCAGCGTCCTGCTATTCCAAGGTTCATGCGTGTGTTCCTGTAAGAAAAAAGCTCAAGTGAAGGGGCAATACTGTTCACTCAAGCATGGGGTTGTAGTTAAGAACTGGATTGGGTGTGTATCCATTCCTGCGGTAACGGCCACTTATGATTTCGCCCTTACGGCGACTCCCTTTTTCAAGCGCCGGTACGGACCGGACACATGGTTAACGGGGCGCCAAAAACAAAGCGAGGCGGCCTTGTAGCCGACCTGATCTTTGCGGATACCCCCAATCCCCTGTGGGAGCCAGCCTGCTGGCGATTGACGTTAACGATAACGCGCCCCGTCTGGATGAACGCGGTGCCTGGAAGTCCATCGCGAGCAGGCTGGCTCCCACAATGGGATCGCAGACACACCTGCAATCAGGTCGGCGATAAGGCCGCCTCGCTTTTGCTTTTGCTTTTGCTTTTGATTTTCTTGCCCCTCGCGGCGGGCCCTGTAGGAGCGAGCATGCTCGCGAAAAACCTGAGGGCTCCACGGGGTGTCAGGCTCCCCGCGTCATCGTTGACCACCATCGCGAGCATGCTCGCTCCTACAGGCCGGGCGGCGTTCCGTTTTTCCAAGTGACCCGCTGTAAAAGCGGAATCCTAGGTGGCCGTTACCGCAGGAATGGATATACACCCAATCCAAACCCGCTGCGCCCCAACCTAAAGTGAACAGCATTACAAGAAAGGGGCTGTCTATTCATGCAAGATCCACCGTTGCAGACGGTCTTGGCGATCGTGCCGCAATCCCCATGAAGCGCCGCACCCGCTCTCCTTGGGCATCGCACAGGATGGTTTCAGGTGCAGCATCGAGTTGGATATTACCGTTTTCCATGAAGATCACCCGGTCGGAGATCGACATGGCAAAGTCCATTTCGTGGGTCACGATCAGCATGGTCATGCCTTCCCTGGCCAGGTCGCGGATCACGTTCAGCACGTCGTTGACCAGTTCAGGGTCGAGGGCTGAGGTCGGCTCGTCGAACAGCATGATCTGCGGTTCCATGGCCAGGGCCCGGGCGATCGCCACACGTTGTTGCTGTCCGCCGGAGAGCTGGTGCGGGTACTTGTGGGCATGGGCCAGCAGGCCGACCTTGTCCAGCAGCGCATACGCACGATGTTCACTCAGCTCGCCCGGCTGGCCGTGGTAACGCGGTGCCAGGGTGACGTTGTCGAGAATGGTGCGGTGCGGAAACAGGTTGAAGTTCTGGAACACCATGCCGATGTGCCGCACGCCTTTGCGCAGGCGGGCGCTGTTGGGTTTGTCCGAGGCTTCGATGAATGTTTCGCCGAACAACAGGATATCGCCGCTATCGATGCTTTCCAGGCCATTGACCGTGCGGATCAGCGACGTCTTGCCGGAGCCGGATGGCCCGATGATCGAGACCACCTGGCCGTAGTCGACACTCAGGTCGATACCCAGCAGCACTTTGTGCGTGCCGTAGCTCTTCTGGATGTTCTTCAATTGCAGGATAGGCGTCGCGTTGTTGCCGGCTGCCTTGCGCGCACTGTCGGGCAAGGCTTCGGCGCAGGCCTTGAACTTGGCCACGGCGGCGTCATCGAGGGTGTGCGGCTTGCGGAAGTTAAGGTCCAGGTAGCGCTCCAGGCGCTGCAGGAAAAAGCCGAACACGGTGACGATCAACACGTAGTACACGCCGACCGCCGCCAGGGTTTCCATGACCAGGAAGTTGGTGGCATAGAGGCGTTGGCCGACCGTGAGGATCTCGGTCAGGGAGATGACCGAGACCAGTGACGTAAGCTTGACCACTGTGATGTATTCATTGATCAGGGTCGGCAGCGAGATACGGAACGCCTGGGGGATCACGATCAAGCGCTGCATGCCGAACAGGCCGATACCCAGCGCGCGCCCGGCCTCCTTTTGCCCCTTGGCCACGGAGATCAGTCCACCGCGGTGGATTTCCGCCATGTACGCCGCTTCCGTGACCACCAGGGCCAGCAAGCCGGAATAGAAGGGGTTGGACAGGATCGGCCCGCTGCCGGGAAACAATTGCGGCAAGTTGTAGACGAAGACCACCAGCACCAGCAGCGGGATGCTGCGGAAGAACCAGATATAGACTGCTGCGGGAATGCGCAAAAAAGGCGAGTGGGACAGCTTGGCCGTGGCCAGGACAAAACCCAGCAGCATGCCGATGAACCAGGCCAGGGCACTGAGCTGGACCACCGTGACGCAGGCATTCCAGAAGTCTGGCAGGGAGAACAGGGAGAAGAAATACGACCAATCGAATTGCATGGGGCACCTCGATCTGCCGCCCCTAGCAGAGGCGGCAGATGACCAGACTACAAGGACAGGTTTTTAGTTTGAGGTCGGTTCTTCCAGGCCATATTTCTTGAGGATAGCGGCGTACTCACCGCTCTTTTTGGTTTCCTCGAAAGCCTTTTGCACAGCCTGGAAGGTTTCGTCGTTACCTTTCTTGACGAAAATGCCCAGGGTTTGTTGATAGATCGGGTGCTCAGTGGTGATCACGACCCGGCCATTGGTCTTTTCCGCGATCATTTTTGCCGCACCGGCGATTTCGACCTGGGCCTGGATGTTTTTGGACAACAGGGCCTGGGTCACTTCGGGTGCCGAGGGATACTCGCTGACGGTGATTGCGCCTTTGTTGTTGGGCACGCAGTACTCATCGGACAGCTTCCTGAATTCCTTGACCCAGGTCGTGCCCTGTTCCAGGCCCAGTTTCAGTCCGCACAGGTCTTCAGGCTTCTTCGCATTGATTTCGCTGCCCTTGGGCACCATGACCGCGGCACCGGTGTTGGCATACGCAATGGTCTGGGCCTGGGTCTGGCGCTCCGGCGTGATGTACATGCCGGAAATGATCGCGTCGTACTTGCCGGAGTTCAGGCCAAGGATCAGGCTGGGGAACTTGGTGTCGACGAACTCTGCCTTGGCGTTCATGTGCCTGGCCAGTGCCGCCGCCAGCTCGGGATCGGAGCCCACCACGTTTTTGTCCTTGTCATAGGACTCGAAGGGCGGGTAGGTGATTTCCATGCCGACCTTGAACGTGTCTGTCGCGGCCATGCTCACCGAGGCACCGAACATTGCGGCTGCCATTACAGCCAGGCCCAACACGGTTTTCTTATTGTTTTTCATTCTTACTGACTCCGGCGTAGGTAGGGGGTGAAGCTGAAAACTTCAATCAGGACGTTTGAGTCTGATTTTTCAGATGTCCGAAACTGGCGGGCTTGCGTGCCTTGCCTGGCAGTTGAACGTCCCCGTTGGCCACTCTCTGGCGCAGATACTGATAGGTCTGCAGCGCCTGGCCATACATGTGTTCGCCGATCGTGATCTCTTCGTAGTCGTTGCCAGCCTGGGCGAATCCTGGCAGCGGTTTGATCTGGGTGTGATAGTCGCAGGCATAGAACAGCGGGAAGGAGTAACGCTCCTCCTTCACACTGCGCACCCGGTGCGCCGTGGCAACGAATGCGCCCGCGGTCATCACTTCCAGCATGTCGCCGATGTTGACCACAAAGGCATCGGCAATCGGTGGTGCATCGATCCATTGTCCGAGGTTATTCATCACCTCAAGGCCCGGTTTGTCGGCCAGGAGAATGGTGAAGCACTCGTAATCAGTATGGGCGCCAAGTCCCGGTGCGTCATGGGCGGCCCCGTCGAACGGGTAGTGGATCAGGCGCAGTTTTGACGGCGGACGGGTGACCAGGCTGTCGAAATAGTTTTCTTCCAGGCCCAAGGTCAGGGCAAAGCCTGCGAACAGGCGCCGGCCCAAGGCGAAAATCGCTTCATAGTAGGCCTGCACCGCCGCCTTGAAACCTGGCAGCTGCGGCCAGTCGTTAGGTCCCAGCAGCGGCGTGTTGGCCAGCACCAGCGGGTCATCGGCCGGGACTTCGAAGCCGACGTCGAAGGCTTCCTTGTGGTCCGGCTTGCCTTTGGAATAAACCTCTTCGCCTTCGGGTACAAAACCCTTGTGGGTTTGCGAAGTGCCGATGTAGTGCTGCATCTTGGTGTCGAAGGGTTGGTCGAAAAAGTCCTTGGCCGCCTTGCGCAGGTTGGCGATCAGCTGCGGGTCGATGCCGTGATCGGTGATATAGAGAAACCCGACATCGCTGGCGGCGCGCCCCAATTGTTCGGCCACGGCCAGGCGGTGTTCCAGTTCAAAACTGAACAAGCCGGCGATGTTGACCACCGGGATGCTGTTGAAGTTGGCTTTGTGTGTGTCAGTGCTGAGGCTTTTATTTTTATTGTCAGGCATGACGCGTCGGCTCCCTAAGGATGGCTTGAGTGGTAGAAACGCTCGAAGTGTTCGCGCTCGGTCTGGCCCATCCACACGTTCAATGACCACAGATCGGCCACCGGGACATTAGTGAAGGGCAAATGATGCAAGTAGCCGTCGGCGCCGAATTCCGGGGTCAGGGTGCTGACCTGGTAACCGCGGGCTTGCTGCGAGCGCCAGATGCTTTCCCAGTGCTGCTGATGGAAAGCCAGTTCCTTGGCATATTCAGGGGCTGCCGGGTGCGGAACCTGTGGGCCCTGGTCATAGCCTACCCGGGCCTGGATATGGTGAACCCGCTCGACGAAAGCGCTCAGGTCATCGGCCGGATCATTCAACAGGCGCTCGCAGGTCACGACCCAATGGCTGATGTCACTGGTGAACAACAAGTCGGGCAGTTGCCGAATCAACTCCAGGGTTACCCAAGGGTTGAACAGCGACCGCGAGCGGTGGGTTTCAAAACTGCAGACCTGGCCGTGCTTGCGCGCCAATTCCAGTGCCTGACCGAAGAACTCCACTTGTTGCGGCAAGGCCCAGCGATCATTGCCTGCCAGCACGTTGACAAAACGCGGGCCGAGTTCGGCGGCCCAGGAAAGTTTGCGGTCGAGGTCATGGAGATGAAGGGCAGGGGACGCCGACTGGTCCGGCAGTACATCGTAGGCGGTGAAGATCGTGCTGATGTAGCCCAGGCGATTGGCCTGCAGAAAGGCTTTGAACTCAGCCCTTTCACGTGCATCCAGTGGCAGGCGTGCTTCCATCCCGTCAAAGCCTGCGTGCAGCAGCTCTTCAAGCGCCTGGGCCTTGCTGGCGGTGTAGCCCCACAACGTGCGGAAAATTTCCAGCTTCATCGGTGATCCTCGGCGAGTACGCTTGGGAGCCGATGTTAGGCATAGCTGGGGGCGTCAAAGAATCGGAAAACTCAAATCAACACTTCAGACTTTTATCAACAAATAGCTGGCTACTTATCGTGCCTTTCGAGGGGTATTCAAGAGGCGAGCAGGCGTCTACGTTAGGGATTAGCGAGAGGTGCCACTGTTTAGGCATCATTTTGAAGAGTCCCAAGCTACGCAGCGCAGCTTTGGCCCTGCGGTTACGGCTCCTCATCGCCCAGCAGTGATGTGGCCCGGCTGTTCAGCAGTGAGCCTGCCTGGAAGTAACCCATCACCGTGGTCACGCTGCGGTGTTCGGTCATGGCCATGACTTCGCCGAGCGGCACACCCTGGCGACCGGCCTCGGTGACAAACCCAGAGCGCAGGCTGTGCGCTGCCCAATCACCCTCAAGGCCCGCCAACTTCGCTCGGCGCTGGACAATGCGTGCCACCTGATCGGCCGACAAACCCGCAGTCCCGACCTTACCGCCTTTATACATCCGCCGAAACAGCGGGCCCTCGTGCGCCGGCGCAGCCTTCATCCAAGCCGTCAGCGCCTGCGCCGCCGGGCCGCGCAGCGGCTTGTCACGGCGCACGCCACCGGTGTCGGTCTTGGTCGCGCCCAGGGCGTACAGCCAGGTGTCGGCATCCAGTTGGCGCACATCGCCCACTTGCAGGCCCACCACTTCCGAGCGGCGCCGCCCGCCACCGCTCCAGGCGAGCAGGAGCAGGGCGCGGTCGCGAATGCCGCGCACGCCATCGGTGCAGGTGGCGAGCAGTGCCTGCAAGGGTTCCAGCACGATCGCGGTTTTCTTGCGTACCGCCACGCCCTGGCGCGACTGGGCCTTGCGCGCTTCACGCAGCAGGGTCTTCAACGCCGGCGCTTGCGTGGGACAGTCCCAACCCTTGATCCGGTGCCATTTGCCGAGCACGGCCAGGCGGTGACTGACCGTGTTGTAGGCCAGCGCTCCGGGTTTGCTTTTGACTCGCGCCTCGACCAGCGCCGCGTCGATGCTGGCCGGCAACAGGTGCGCCCAACCGCCATCGGCCAGGGGGCGTGCCAAATGATCGACAACAAACTGAACCGCCACCGTGGTCGGCAGCGGTGCATCGCCCAATGCCAGGCCGTAACGCAACTGCAGCCAGGCCGACCAGTAGGTCAGGGCGCTGCGATAGCTGCGCACGGTATTGGCCGCGGTGCCGGCAGCAAGAAACGCCGCCGCCGCTTCCTGGGCGTTGATCGCCAGGGAATGCGGGTTTAGCGGGGTTTCGTCGACCAAGGGTAATTGATTTGTAATATTTAATACGTTCAACGTATGATAATTCCAATGTTCATAATATAACGTCGGATAACAATCCATTATCAGACCTAATATACCCGGAGGTGGGCCATGGCAGTAGGGGTGCCGGAAAACGAGGTGTTTGCTGCGGCGGACGCGGTGTTGGCCCGTGGCGAGCGACCGACGGTGGAGCGCGTACGGTTGGAGTTGGGCCGTGGCAGTCCGGCGCGGGTGGGGGGTTTGCTCGATCAATGGTGGACGCGCCTGTCCGAGCGGCTGAGCGGCGAGACTCGACTGCCGACACTGCCGGGCGAGGTGTCGCAGGCTTTTGTAGCGGTGTGGCAGCAGGCGATTCACCTGGCACAGGGTGTGGCCGAACAGGCGCTGGACGAACAACGGCAGGTGATAGCTGCCGAACGCGAACGTGTCGCCACCATAGAGGAGCAGGCGCGGCAGGATGCGGCGCGGTTTCGTCAGCAGGCGACGGAGGCCATGGCGGGACGCCAGGCCGTCGAGACACGACTGGCCGACCTCGAGTTGCTGCTGGCGCAACGTCAGACGCAGATCGAGGACCTGCAGCAACAGCGCGAAGCTCTGCTGCGTGAGCGCGGTGATGTCCAGCAACAAAATCAGGCATTGCAGCAGGATCTGCAGGCGCTGCGGCTCAAGGCCGAGCAGGAGCGCGTTGCCCAGGAGAGCTACGTACGCAATGTGGAGGATCGTGCTCACCGCGAGGTCGACCGCGCCCGGGAGGAGGTCAAAGCCGTGACCGCCCACTTCAAGGAGGCTGGGCGGCAGATCGAGCAGTTGCAGCGGCGGGTGGAGTCCATTCAAACCGAACTCAGCCAAACCCAGCAACGGGCCGCAGCACAGCACGCGCGTGCCGAGACACTGGAGCAGCAACTGGCCCAAGTACGTCAGCCACCCGCGACAAAGCGCAAGCCAAGGACACGAAAGGCCGCTGCGCCGAAGAGCGTTTCCTGAGGAGGGATTACGAGCGCCTGTCGACAGGGGCTGTCACCGATTAGCTTTATCCCTGGTTGCCGGGCGGGCTGACCCGGTGATTTTGTTGATAAAGATCAACATCACACGGGCGACGCCATATGAGCATTCCTCAATGCATGTGTGATGCAAATGGCGAGGAGTGCACCCAGATGGCCCACAGTAAAATTGACTTTCGTGCTGCAGCCCGCGAGAAAATCCTCAGTGGTGCCACGCAGTTGGCGGACGCCGTGCGCGTGACGCTGGGCCCGAAATCAAAATCGGTGTTGATCCAGAATAAATGGGGCAATCCCACAGTCTGCAACGACGGTGTGACGATTGCCAAGCGCGTTGACCTGCAAGACCCCGAGGAAAACCTGGGCGCGCAAATGCTGCGCCAGGCCGCCGAGCGCACAGGCGAGGCAGTAGGGGATGGCACCAGTACCTCGACGGTGCTGGCCCACGCCATCCTGGCCGATGGCATTCGCAACGTTGTCGCGGGTGCCAGCGCTATCGACCTCAAGCGTGGCCTGGATCGCGGCTTGTCGTTGGTGGTGGATTCACTTGTCGCCCAGGCGCGGCCCGTCAGTACGCCCAAGGAAAAGGCCCAGGTCGCCACGCTGTCGGCGCATAACGATGCTGTCATTGGTCAGTTGGTGGCGGATGCCCTGGAAAAAGTCGGCGTTGAAGGTGTGGTCAGCGTCGAAGAGTCCAAGACCACCGAAACAGTGGTTGAGGTGATGGAAGGGATGCGTTTTGACCGCGGTTATGTCTCGCCGTATTTCGTCACCGATGCCGAGAAAATGCAGGTCGAACTCGATGACGCCTACTTGCTGCTCTGCGACCACAAGATAGGCGCGCTCAAGGACCTGCTGCCCTTGCTCGAGCTTGTTGCCAAAAGTGGTCAACCGCTGGTCTTGATCGCCGATGACATCGAGGGTGAGGCGTTGACCACCCTGGTGGTCAACCAGATACGCGGCATCCTGCGGGCCGTGGCCATCAAGGCGCCCGGTTTTGGTGATCGGCGCAAGGAAATGCTTCAGGACATGGCTGTGCTGACAGGAGCAACGGTGGTTTCCAACGATTTGGGCATCACGCTGGAGCAAGTTGAATTGGGCCAGCTCGGGCGGGCGCACCGCGTGGTGGTGCAAAAGGACAGCACGGCATTGATTGGTGGGGCAGGTACGAAGGAGGCGATTGAAGCGCGGTTGCAACAGATTCGCACGCAAATGGAGCACACCACCAGCGATTACGACCGGGAAAAACTCCAGGAACGACTGGCCAGGCTGTCTGGTGGAGTGGCAGTGATCCGGGTCGGGGCACCTTCGGAGGCGGAAATGAAGGCACGCAAGGATGCGCTGGATGACGCCATCTCGGCGACGCGCGCGGCGATTGCTGAAGGCACTGTGCCAGGGGGCGGGCTGGCCCTGCTCAAGGCGGTCCCGCTGATCGCGGCCGAAGAAGCCCGGTGTGAGGGGGATGTCAGGACCGGTCTGCAAATCCTTCGCCGGGCCCTGGAAGCCCCGGCCAGGCTCATCGCGGAAAACTCGGCGGTGGACGCGGGCGTGGTGGTTGCGCGCATGCTCGCAGAACCCGGCAACGTCGGTTTTGATGCATCCGCCAACTGTTACGTGGACATGTACGAAGCCGGCATTATCGATCCGACCAAAGTGGTGCGCATTGCCCTCGAAAATGCCGTATCGGTGGCCAGCATTCTGTTGCTGACGGAGGCGACCATCACTGATATTCCGGAAAAGGAATCACCCGCCCAGCCGCCTTTTCCTGAATGAGCAGGCCGGCTTGGGAGCGCATTCAGGTATAGGCGGCTGTCTCGGTTAACGCCAGGTGATTGAGAAGCGGATTTTCACCGTGCAAATAACCGAGCGCCTGCTGCATCAGCGAGATGGCTTTTTGTCTTTTCTCATGGCGCGTGGCCGGGTCGGCATGACGTTGCGCTGCACCAGCGAAGGAGAAACAGCGTGTAGCGGCACGCAGGGAAAGGAACAGCGCCAAGGGTTCGCAGTCTTCTTTCCAGGTGCAGTGGTTGATGTAAGTGGCCAAAAGAGCTGCGCCGAGCGTGTTGAGGCCGTGATGTTGCAGGTCCATCAGCACGAATGCCAGGTCGTACAGCACGTCAATGCAGGCGATCCGTTCACTGAACTCGATGCCGTCGAACAGGGTCGGCTGCCCGTCGAAAAGGCAGATGTTGGCCAGGCGCAAATCGCCATGGCAGCGGCGTACGCGGCCCTGACTGCGTCGCTCTTCGAGGCAGACAGTCAAAGATGCCAGCAGCTTCCTGGAGGCATGGGCAATCGAGATGACTTGCGCGCTGTCGAGAAAAGCGCAGTAGCGGGACATTTCCCGATAGTTTTTCTCGATCTCTTCATACAGGTCCGGGATGCGCCCGAAGGATGGAGTTATCCGGGCGCAGGCATGAAAGCGGGCGATCTCGATGCCTAGCTGCTGCATCATCGGTTCGGTCAGATGCCCCTGGACGGCCATGCGGTCAAACAGGCCATCCTGAGCAAAGCGGCGCATCACCACCAGCCAGTCCACAGCGGGTCCCTGGCCGTCGAGCACTAATTGGCCATCGGCCTGGCGGTTGATCGAACTCACGCGCAAATACAGCGTCGGCGCTGTTCGTCGGTTGAGCCACAGCTCTGCCCGGCAGGCTTTTTTCCGGCTTTGCAGGCTGAGGAAGTCCAGTTCGGCAAACGCCACTGCACGCTTGAGTTTATAGGCACGGTCGGCATGCAGGAAAATCACCGAACCATGGGTCTCGATTCGCTCCACAGGCTGGTTGGACGCATCGTAGGCGGATGGTCTGGAGAGAAAGGCAATCACTTCGTCTTGTTCGTTGCTCATCCCGGCTTCCTCATCTCCAGCCGTCCTGAGGCCCGCCAGCGCTTGCCGTCTTCCCGTTAGCGGGCGGCGCCGTGGCGCACGACCTCTATGCAAAAGTCCTGTTCGAACGGCGGTACGTTGCACTCGACGACGTCAGCGGCGGCAACTTGCAGATGCACGCCGACAATGTCGGCCCGGATTGGCTGCCGGCAGATGTGCCGGTCGACCAATACAGCGGTGTAGACCCGGCGAGCTCCCAGTTGTGCCAGATAGGCGCAGGTACGCAGCAGCGAATGGCCTTCGAACAACACATCATCAACCACCAGCAACGTGGTGTTGGCGAGGTCCAGTTTGGCCAGCAGCGGATTTTCGGTCAATTGCGTGAACGGATGCAGCACTTGCAGGTCGTCGGCATAGCGCTTGACCTCAAGAGGGTAAAGAGGAAGTTCCGGTTGGCCGGTCTGGTGCGCAATGTGCTGGCGCAATCGTTGAGCCAAGGGCTCACCGCGGCGCTTGATTCCAATCAGGGCGGCGTGCGCCGGTGGCAGCAGGCTGGCGGCCTGGCGCGCCATCGTCTGCAGCACGTCATCGAGTTCGTTGCGCTCATACAGGCGCAACCGCTGACTTGCCAATAGGATCGTCATTGCCTTCTCCTGCCTGTGAGCCATGGGGCACGTGCGTTTTCAGTCAATGTAGCCCGGTTGGCCCTGGCGCGATTGATATTGATCAATCGTGATCAAATCAAACGTCGGCCGGTTCGACCGTCGGGTGACGCGCATGGGCGGCAGCGGCCTGGTGTGAGTCACTTGCTTGCGCAGGCACTTGATATAAATCAACGCCAAGGTCGCCTCGACGGAGGATTCTGAATCCATGACACAGGTGCCCGAGCCACCGACGAACACAGCAATGGGTGGTGGCGGGCAGCGACATAAAAGCAAGCTTCGTGGAGTCCGATCATGAGCCAGTATCAACGGTTATTGCTGATCATCAACCCGGCCCTGCGCCAGTCTAAAGCCATGGATCATGCAGCCGCCCTGGCCAAGGCCAGCGGTGCCAGCCTGCACATTGGCGCCTTGATTCCATCCTGGAAGCTGTTGTCGCTACTCGAAGAAGGCGACCGGGAAAAGGCTCGCGAAGAATATCTGCAAGACCAGCGCAATTGGCTCAAATACCAGGCCGATCATCTGCGCAACAGGGGTCTTGAAGTGACCGCCGAGGCGAAATGGGCCGACGACCTGCAGCAAGACATTCTCGATTACGTCGCAGAAATGCAGCCCGACCTGTTGATCAAGCAGGTACAACGGGAACCGGCGCTCAAGCGTGGGTTTTTTACCCCGCTGGACTGGCGTCTGTTGCGTCATTGCCCGATACCGGTCTACCTGCCAGGCGAAGGTGATCACCCTTTGCCGCGCAAGGTCGTGGCAGCGGTGGATGTTTCCAATCCCCTGGTACAGGACGACGAGCTCAATCAGCGGATCATCCACCAGGCGTCCAGCCTGGCTATCCAGTGTCAGGCCGAATTGCACCTGGTGTATGCCTGCGACGCCTCTGCGCTGTTCCTGGGCGACATGGGCGGCGGGGGCTTGACGCTCGCGGACCTCTACAGTCAGTTGCGCAAGGGCCATGAAAAAACCTTCCTCGACCTGGCTGGCCGGTATGGCGTGCCGGCTGACCGGCGACATTTCATCGAGGGCCATCCTGTGGCCGTGCTGCATGCCTTCGCCGATGAGCAACAGATGGACGTGATTGTGATGGGCAGGATCCAGTCCCATGGCTTGGACAAACTATTGGGCAGCACCACCGAACATACCCTGTACCAGGTGACGTGCAGCATCCTGGCCGTTTAGCGCAGTTCGGCCAGGGCCACAGGTTTCGAGACGTCATTCGTCAGCGCCGCAGGAGGTTGCCGTGATCCAGAGTCCTTCATTACAAACCACCTTGCCCAATCGCGCCGAGGCCGGTCGACGCCTGGTGGAACCGTTGCTCAAGTATGCCAACAGGCCTGATGTGATCATTCTCGCCTTGCCCCGTGGCGGTGTCCCGGTGGCTTATGAAGTCGCCACCGCCCTGAATGTGCGCCTGGACCTGATGCTGGTGCGCAAGCTCGGTGTGCCTTCGCACCCGGAATTTGCCATGGGCGCCATTGCCAGCGGCGGTGTACAAATCCTCAATGATGACGCGCTGCGGGCGCACCCGATCGATCGAGCCAGTTTCGAGGCAGTGGTCGCCCGGGAAGCGCAGGAGCTGTCGCGACGTGAAAAGGCGTATCGGGGAAACCGCCCGCCACCGCAACTCAAGGACCAGGTGGTGATCCTGATCGACGACGGCCTGGCGACAGGTTCTTCAATGATGGCAGCGATCCATGCGGTGCGCATGCAGGCGCCCGAGCGCATCGTCGTCGCGGTACCGGTTGCTCCCCGGGAAACGGTCGAGGATTTGTCCATGCAAGTGGACGAAGTGATCTGCCCACTCATCCCTGAGTGGATGATGTCGATCGGCTACTGGTACCTGGATTTTTCCCAGACCTCGGACGAAGAGGTCATCGATCTCATGCAACGGGCCTGGCAGCGGGAATTGCCGGGCGCCTCCCACACGGAACATCGCGATGCTTGAAGCTAAATATCGATCCCTGGACCTGCCGGGCGTTGAATTGTCCGCCGATTTGCGTTTGCCGACGAACGCGCGCGCCCTGGTCATCTTCGTACACGGCAGCGGCAGTGGTCGTTTGAGCCCGCGCAATCAATATGTGGCCGATGTCCTGGCCGATCGGGGCCTGGCTTCGCTGCTGTTCGACTTGCTAACGGAACCGGAGCAGCGCCTGGATAATCTCAGCGGGGAGTTGCGCTTCAATATTCCTTTGCTGGCCAGGCGGTTGATCGATGTGATCGACTGGGTAGGGCGTGACCGCGAATTGCGTGCTTTGCGCATCGGACTGTTCGGCGCCAGTACCGGCGCGGCGGCAGCACTGGTGGCCGCCGCTGAGCGTGCGCCAGTGATAGGGGCAGTGGTCAGTCGGGGTGGGCGAACCGATCTGGCTGGACCGGCCCTGCCTCGGGTCAAGGCGCCGACCTTGCAGATTGTCGGTGCACAGGACCCGGTGGTGTTGGGCTTGAATCGTCAAAGCAGCCAGACCCTGCGGTGCGAGCAACGGCTGGAAGTCGTGGAGCGCGCCACGCATCTTTTTGAAGAGCCAGGCACGCTGGAGGCAGTCGCCAGGCTCGCTGGCGACTGGTTTGAAAAATACCTGCATGCCCCCCTGTAGGAACGAGCATGCTCCGGGCGGCGTTCCGACGTAGAACCTGAGAGCACCACGGGGAGTCAGGTTTCCCGCGTCATCGTTGACGTCCATCGCGACGGTGCGACGATTCGACAGTCTCGCTCCTACAGGGGACACAGGCATCACCAAAAGCAGGTCGGCTTTTAAGGCCGCCTCGCTTTGCTTTTGATCGCGGGCGCCCCGTTAACCACTGTGCGAGGCACCGAGTGATATGTACTCCGACAACCCATTTCACACAGGGCTTCCTGTGACGCTTCGCATCACCGTTGCGCACGGCTCAATTAATGCGTCGTCAGCGGAACGCGGAGCGTCCCTGGCGGCATTCCCACGCAGAGCGTGGGAACGATCAATCGAGGTACACCCGTAAAAGCCAGGTCGGCTTTAAGGCCGCCTCGCGTTGCTGTTGATCGCGAGCGCCCCGTTAACCACGATGGCCGAACGCAGGCATTGCGCAGTGGGTAAACCGGCAGGACGCCGGTTTAGCCGCGCTGGGCCATGGATGGCCCATCGCGGCGACCCACGGAGCAATGCCGGAGAGAGGGCATGCCGAGCCCAAGCGAGGCACCGAGTGGTGGGGCAAAGCCTTTTGGTTCCTTTTTGGCGTTTGAAAAAGGGGACTCGCCGTAAGGGCGAAACCATAAGCTGCCGTTACCGCAGCAATGGATATGTACGCAGGCAACCAATTTCACACAGGGCTTCTTGTAACGCCCCGCATCACCGTTGCGCACGGCTCAATTAACGCGTCGTCAGCGGAACGCGGAGCGTCCCTGGCGGCATTCCCACGCAGAGCGTGGGAACGATCAACACAGGCATCACCTAAAAAGCAGGTCGGCTTTAAGGCCGCCTCGTTTTGCTGTTGATCGCAGGCGCCCCGTTAACCACGATGGCCGAACGCAGGCATTGCGCAGTGGGTAAACCGGCAGGACGCCGGTTTAGCCGCGCTGGGCCATGGATGGCCCATCGCGGCGACCCACGGAGCAATGCCGGAGAGAGGGCATGCCGAGCCCAAGCGAGGCACCGAGTGGTGGGGCAAAGCCTTTTGCTTCCTTTTTGGCGTTTGAAAAAGGGAGTCGCTGTAAAAGCGAAACCACAAGTGGCCGTTACCGCAGCAATGGATATGTACGCAGGCAACCCATTTCACACAGGGCTTCCTGTGACGGCCCGCATTACCGTCGTGCACGGCTCAATTAACGCGTCGTCAATGGAACGCAGAGCGTCCCTGGCGGCATTCCCACGCAGAGCGCGGGAACGATCAAAGCAGAGCAAAGGCTAACGAGGCTTTGATCGCAGGCGCCCCGTTACGGCAGCAATGGATATGCACTCCAACAGCAAATCACACCCCAAACGGATAGGTTTCGTCCTCCGCTTCCAGTTGCTGGTTTTTCGGCAGCGGCAGCGCGGTAACCGGCCTGGTTTGCTCGATCCAGATCATGGCATCGAACTGTTCCGCCAGCATCGACTCGAAATAGTGACTGAAGCGTTCGGTTTCGGGACGGTAAATCACCCCGATGGCCCGTCCCAGCAAGCACGTGGACAGGACGCTGCGCAGCTCTTTGCGCTGCGGGTCACGCCAGTCGGTCAGCGACGCTGCAACGCCCGCCTTGAGGAACTGATGCTCCCAGCTGTCTGGCCGGGAGGGGCGGATGTCCTTGATCAACATCTCGCCGTCCCAGTCATCAGCGGCAGCCACCTGACCGCGGTCAGTGGCCATGCCGATGAGTACGACATCGCGTCCGAGGGCGCTGCGACACAGTTGACCGATGTTGAACTGCCCCTTCCAGCCCATTTCCGTGGCGCCGGCATTGCCGATATGGGAGTTGTGGGCCCAGACCACGGCCTTGGCTTGCGAGCCCCGGTGTTCGAGCAACGCGCGCAACGTATCGAACATGTGCCGGTCACGCAGGTTCCAGGAGGCTGTCGAGCCCCGATAGATCGCGCGGTAATACTGCTCGGCCGCCATCACTACCCGGGCATTCTGCGTCGCATTGAAGAAGGCTTCGTCGTTGCGGATGAGCCCGGCCAGTTGTTCAGCCAGCATGGCATTGAGCTGATCGATCACCGGCTGTTCACAGGGCATTACACCGGCGCGCTCGACAAAATGGCCATACAGCGCAGGGTCATCCTGCCATGGGGTCAGGCAGCCATAGCGCCGACGTGCTTCCTGGGCCAGGCGCGGGTCAACCCGATCCAGATAGCTCAGTACTTCATGAATGGAATTACGCAAGCTGTAGACATCCAGGCCGCGAAACTCGACGCGATGTTCAGGCGCTTGCTGATGGTTGAACTGATGCAGCCAGTGGGTGAAAGCCTTCACCTCGCTGTTGCGCCACATCCAGGTGGGGAAGCGGCTGAAAATGTGGCGCTTCCACGCCGTATGCGCCAACCCTCGGACATACTGGTCGACATGGCCGGCGTCGGGCCAGTCGGCTTCCACCGCGACAATATTGAAGCCGTGCCGCTCGATGAGCCTTTGGGTAATCGCAGCCCGGGTTCGATAGAATTCCCGGGTTCCATGGCTCGCCTCGCCGATCATCACCACCCGCGCGTCGGCGTAGCGGTCAAACAGGTCGCCAAAAGCGGGGGAATCCAGGTCCGGCAACGGTTCGGCGTATCGATGCAACACCGGCGCTATGTGCGACGTGTCATCGTGATGTTGCTGGCCGTAAAGTTGTTCCAGCAATGATTGCGTATGAGAGTTCATGAACGCCATCCTCCGAAAGGTGGGCTGCTGGTGGCGGCATGGCGCTCGGGTCGTACCAGAGGCTCAAGCGCCCCGAAAACATTGCACGGGTTTACAGGTACAGGCGGTGAATGACCTGTTGGGGGTCGAAGGGGTCGTCGTGGGCTTCAAAACCAAGACATCTGGCCAGGTCGCGCAGGGGCGCGTTGCTGGAGGCGCCAACCGAGTACAACAGGTGGACGCCGTTACTGCGGGCGGCGTCGATCAAGTGCTCCATCAATAACGTTCCCAGGCCCAGGCGTTTCCAGGCAGCGGCGACGGTCAGCGCGCATTCGCACTGGTATTGACCCATGGCGGCATAACGACTGGCGCCGATTGCGCTCAAACGGCCATTTTCGTGGACCAGCGCTATGCAGCCTTGGCCCTTGCGAGCTTCGTGCTGTTGCCCGAGTAAAAACCCGTGCCGGGACGCCGGCGCCAACTGCCGGACAAGGGCGCATTCATAAGCTCGATCTGCTTGCGCGACATGCCGGATCAACACCGCACGACCGTTGCTGAGTACGTCAATCCGGGATTTTCCACGGGCGTAATCCCAGTCATGCCAATCATCGGGGCTCTTGAAAGCGAGCATCGTGCGGCCCTCCATCCAGCGTTCTCTTGATGCGTAGTAAAACCTGCGAGTTTCAATTCTTTTCTACGCCGTTGGCCGTTCCCGGATTTGATCTGGATCAGGCACGAGTGAGGCGATCAGGGTGAGTCCGCCACGCATGCTCATTGGATCGCCCCGGGTAACCTGGGGTTAGCCGGGGCGATCATTCAGGCGATCAGCAATTGATCTTCCACCTTGGTGACTCCCGGCACCGACCAGGCGGCTCGTTCGGCGATTTCACGCTCGCGCCAGAAGTGCACTTTGCCTTCCAGTTTCACGACACTGCCTTCGACTTTGATACGTATGCCCTTGGCGTCGACTTCAGCGTTGCGCTTGAGGGCTTCTTCGATACTTTGTTGGATATCGACGACGTTGACTCTCGGGCGCAGGGTGATGCGGTTGTCCACGCCCACAACGCCCGACAATTTGCGCACCGCGCTTTCGGCGAGCTCCTTCTGGTATTGCCAGTCCACCTGGCCTTCCAGGGTTACCCAGCCTTTTTGCACGACGACCTTGACGTCGCCTTCGGGCGTATCGGAGCGCCAGGAGATAATGTTGACGGCACGATTGGCGATGGTGTCATCGGCCGTACCTGCGCCTTTTTCCAGCCGGACCTGTATTTCCTCAGCCACGGCACGCACGCCTTTGATCGCTTTGACTGCCCGTTCGGCACTGACTTTCTGGGCATAGCTTTTCACGTGACCGGAGAGTGTGACAACGCCATTGTCCACGCTCACGCCAATGTGGGCGGCGTCGATATCGGGTTGAAAATCAAGCTCATCCAAAATGGTATTGCGCAAGGTTATGTCGCTCATGATCCTGTCCTCTCCCGCATGACTGAAGTACATGGGCTGCCAAAGCCCATGTCTTTTTTTACGCCTGAGCGGCACCAGGACATTGAGTTAAATCAAAAAGGCCGCAGTCGCCCGCTCTGCCATTGGCCAGCCGGTTTTTTGATAAATGTCAGAGAAAGCCTGCAGTGGCGTTGGATACTGCGTTTGACTGGCCTTCGCAGCCGGGACTTATTTGGAGAAGATCATGGACAAGCGCTTGCCTGTTGTTTGCCTCGGTATTCTTCTAGCCACCACTGCCGGATGCAGTAGTAAGCAGGCCCAGGAACTGGATGCCCGGCTGGAATACGCTGAAAACAACGCCGCAATGGCGCGATTGAGGGCCGACGAGGCGCACCTCAAGGCGGAACTGGCGATGGAAGTGGCACGTCAGGCACAACGGACCGCCGATGAAGCCAATGCCCGTACCAGCCGAATGATCGAAAAGGGAACGCCTAAGTGACATTCAGAGGTGATAGCGTGACTGTACAAGTCGCCTGATCTGTTCCATTGCCTGCCCGGGTGCCAGGCTTGTGTCCGTCTCGATCAGGCGCGTCTTATTGGCAAGCACGTCGTCCCGGATCACTTTGCGAAACCAATTGGAAAAATCCCCGACATTGATATGTTCGCGAAGGGCGGGCTCTTCAAGTCGTGTTGAACAGGACAAAAACTCAGTCAGGTTAGAGGCGCTCTGGCCAAGTGCGGGAAAGTGGAATGATCGCCATGCACCCACATCTCCCGCGACGTACTTGCCGCTGTGACGGTGGTGCTTTTGATGAGGCTGCACCTGATCGAGCAGGAAGACCTCGTCGCCTTCGTGCACATTCCAAAGACAGGCGTTTTCGAGGCCTGGCGAGCGTTCTGGAAACCCTGGGCTCGGGCGCTGCATGCGTTTGGCGAACTGTTCGACCAGTTCCCGGGCGGTGCTGCCGAGTGTCACCAGTACGTCTACCCCCTCAAGCAGTGCCGGACAGACCTGATCGAAGTCGAGGGCAACGATGATTGCGCCAATGTCCCCGAGAAAACCCGGCGGCCAACCTGCGCAGTGGGGAAGCATGTAATGCGCTTCGTCGACGATCAGCCAGTAAGGCCGGCCGGAAGCGCTGCGCAAATTCTGGATAAAGGGCAGCAGTTCGCCAAACAGCTGCACGCGCGCTACGGGATCCAGGGCAAGGGCGTTGACCACCACATTGAGCTGAGCCTGTAGAAGGTAATGCACCGACTCTTCTGTCGTCGGGGGGGCGGTCAGCCCGCCGATCGTTACCGCATCTTCCAGCGTCAGATAGTCTCCCTCTGGATCGATGATGCAAAATCCCTGATGAGCCTGGACCATTCGTTCTGTCAGCCAGGTGATGTAGCTGGATTTACCGGCACCCGAATTGCCAACGACCAACATCACCGATTCCGCAGGCAGCCAGAGCTTGCGGCCATGGGTGGACTGGCCCAACTGGACGCCAATGCGTTCGACGCAAACCAGTGCCGCGTCTTTTTCCAGCAGCATGTCGACCAGTTCGCAGACACCTTGGCCATGATCATGAGTCAGGCACAGGTCAGCGCTGGACTTGATCGACGCTATGGCATTGTTCACCGCCGCGGCACAGCCGCAGATCGATAGAAAGGAGTGGTCGTTTTCCGCATCGCCCACGCCCACCACGTTCAGCTCGCATATGCCCAACTCGCGCAAGGCTGCAACAAGGCCAGACGCCTTGTTCACGCCGGTTGGCAAGATCATGATCGCATCCTTGTTGAACGTTATCTGCAGTTCAAGGCCGAGCTCTCGAATGCTGCTGACCACCGCATTCTCAAACGGCTGCCAGGTGGCGATGACCGAACGACCGATCGACAAAGGCGTGACACCCTTGTCGCGCAGGTGGCCCACCAGCTCGGTCGAAGCGGGGTCTGCAATAAGCTCCTCGGTGTCTGTGCTCGGGTCGTACAAGATCGCGCCGTTTTCCGCAACGACCCTGTCAAACAGATCCAGGTGTGGAAAATGATGCTTGAGCGCTTGCAACTCCCGGCCTGAAATCAGCACGAGCTTGCGGCCGCTTTTTTTCAGTTTGCCGAGCGCTGCGCAGACCTGCGGTGGAACGCTGCCGTTTTCGGCAATGGTCCCGTCATAGTCCACTGCCAAGGCCAGGAAGTGCATGCTTGCTCCATTGTCTGACTCAATTGAGAGAGGCAGGGCAGAACACGAGCTGCCCGTCTACCGATTTCACGTCTGTATTGGGATGCTGATTCCTTGCGCCAGCATTGATTTTTGTCAATTTCAAGGCGAGAGCAGACAGTCGGTCTTCCTCGGCCAGGTGTCATGCATTTTGCCCGTTACGGGTTCGCGCCTTGTCGGCCTCAAGCCGTCCAGAGCCTTTTCGACAATGAACAAGGCTAGTCCCGTTCCACTTGATATTTATCAACGCCAGGAACAATTGGGCGGAGCAAGTTAAATCAAACCCGGTTGTGCAGTCGGCGCCAAGCACAGACCGGTTTTCTGGGCATTGCGCCACAGCCACTTCTACAGCGTATTGGCTGTCTACTCCTTGAAAACGGTAGGCAGGGTTACTGATGCTGTTGAGTACAAGAGGCCAACCATGCGTTCCAGGATCATCAAAAAAACGCTCGATGACTTGCCTGTAGCGCCGAACTGGGTCGACAGCGTGCAAGCCCGTGAGCACTTTTCCTGGGCAGCACAAATGTGTGGGCTGTCGGGACTGCCCGGCGGTGGTTTGAACCTGGCTTATGAAGCCGTGGATCGTCATGCACAGAGAGACGCTGGACCGCACACGGCATTGCGCATTCTTGATCGTAACGGCGGGCACCGCGATGTCAGCTACGCCGAGCTGAGCGTGCTGACCAACCGATTTGCCAACGTGCTCAAGAGCCTGGGCGTGACTCCCGGAGCACGAGTGTTCGTGCTGTGTGGCCGCGGCCTGGAATTGTTCCTGGGCGTGCTCGGCGCAATGAAGGCCGGATGCGTGGTATCGCCGCTGTTTTGCGCCTTCGGCCCGCAACCCCTTGAAACGCGTCTGTGTCTTGGCGAAGCCTACGTGTTGCTCACCAGTGATGCCCTGTATCGACGCAAGATATCGACCATCCGTGATCGTCTGCCAACCCTGAAGCATGTGCTGGTGTACAACGAAAATGCCGAGGATATCGCGCCCTTGGAGGGTGCGTTAAACCTGCATCAGTTGCTGGCCGAAGCCGATGACCATTTCAGCATCGCTTGCACGACCGCCGACAGCCCGGCACTTTTACATTTCACCAGCGGTACGACAGGCACCCCCAAAGGGGTCTTGCATGTTCATGGCGCAGCACTGACCCACCTGGTCAGCGGAAAATATGCGCTGGACTTGCACCCAGGGGATATCTACTGGTGCACCGCCGATCCGGGCTGGGTCACGGGCACTTCATACGGCATCATTGCGCCGCTGCTGTTGGGCGTGACCTGTGTGATCGAAGGTTTCGAGTTCGACGCCGAGCGCTGGTACGGCATTCTCGAAGAACAACAGGTATCGGTCTGGTATACGGCACCCACCGCCATCCGTCTGCTGATGAAAGCCGGTGCCGCGCTGGCGCACAACCATCGTTTTCCCTGCCTGCGGTTCATCGCCAGTGTCGGCGAACCACTCAATCCCGAGGCAGTGTGGTGGGGTAAGGACGTACTGGGGTTGGCAATCCACGATAATTGGTGGCAGACCGAAACCGGCGGCATCATGATTGCCAACACGGTCGCGATGGACATCAAGCCCGGCTCCATGGGCAAGCCACTGCCGGGCGTCGAGGCGGCCGTCGTCCTGCGCAACGCCGACGATACCTTGCAATTTTTGGGCAGCGATGAAGTGGGCGAACTGGCGCTGAAGCAACCCTGGCCCGCGATGTTTCGCAGTTACCTGGGACAAGAGGAGCGTTATCGGCGCTGCTTTGTCGGCGGCTGGTACCTGAGCGGCGATCTGGCTCGTCGTGATGCCGATGGCTATTACTGGTTCATCGGACGCAGTGACGATGTGATTAAGTCCGCCGGGCACCTGATCGGCCCGTTCGAAGTCGAAAGCTCGTTGATGGAGCATCCGGCAGTCGCTGAGGCCGCCGTGATCGGCAAGCCCGATCCGTTGCTGGGCGAAACGGTAAAGGCCTTCGTCTCCCTCAAGAGTGGATTCACCGCCAGCCAGGCCCTGCACGATGAATTGCTCGGTCATGCACGCAAGCACCTGGGGGCCGTGGTCGCCCCCAAGGAACTGGCGTTCGTCGACACGCTGCCTCACACCCGTAGCGGCAAACTCATGCGGCGTCTGCTCAAGGCCCGCGAGTTGGGCCTGCCTGAAGGCGATACATCCGCCCTGGAGAATCCATCATGACGCCCGTGTCGCTGCCCCGGGAGACCAAACTGGATCTGCTGCGGGACATGGTACGCATCCGCCGTCTCGAAGAACGTGCCGGCGAGTTGTACGGGGAAAGCCGGATTCGCGGCTTTTTGCACCTGTACATCGGTGAAGAAGCGGTGGCGGTCGGTGTTCTGCATGCCCTGGCCGTTGACGATGCGGTCGTCGCCACGTACCGCGAACATGGTCATGCGTTGATCAAGGGTGTTTCCATGAAGGCGATCATGGCCGAGATGTTCGGGCGCCAGCAAGGATGCTCGCGAGGCCGTGGTGGCTCGATGCACCTGTTCGATGCCCGTACACGATTCTTCGGCGGCAATGCCATCGTCGCCGGTGGCTTGCCATTGACGGTTGGGCTGGCGCTCGCGGAACACATGCAAGGTGGAACCCGTCTGTGCGCCTGTTTTTTTGGCGAAGGGGCGATGGCGGAAGGGGCCTTTCACGAGTCTATCAACCTTGCCGCATTGTGGCGCCTGCCGGTGCTGTTCTGCTGCGAAAACAACCTCTATGCCATGGGCACGGCGCTGGAGCGTTCGCAATCCCAGACCGACCTGTGTGCGAAAGCTTCGGCATACAAGGTCCAGGCCAGGACGGTCGATGGCATGGACGTGATCGCCGTGCATGAAGCCGCCCGTGACGCAGTCGAACACATCCGCGCAGGGCAGGGTCCCTTTTTCCTGGAGTTTCGGACCTATCGATTTCGGGCCCACTCGATGTTCGATCCGCAGTTGTATCGCTGCCGGGAAGAGGTCGAACAATGGAAAACCCGAGGTCCCATCCACACCTACAGCACGCGACTCAAGGCTGAAGGGCTGCTGGATGAACCGGGTTTTCTGGCGATCCTGGCCCAGGTCGACGCCGAGGTCGAAGACGCCATCGCCTTCGCCGAGAAAGGCACATGGGAGCCGATCGAGGATTTGTCCCGCGATGTCTATACGCCGGGACCTGCGCCGGAGCCTGCGCCATGAGCCTGTCCATGACCTATCGCGAAGCGCTGCGCGAAGCATTGCGTGACGCCCTGCAGCGGGACCCGCGGGTGTTCCTGATGGGCGAAGACGTGGGGCGTTATGGCGGGAGTTATGCCGTGTCCCTTGGATTGCTGGAAGCCTTCGGCCCCGAGCGTATCCGCGACGCGCCACTGTCCGAACTGGGTTTCGTCGGGGCCGGTATCGGCGCGGCGTTGGCAGGCATGCGGCCTATCGTCGAAATCATGACGGTGAACTTCAGCCTGCTCGCTCTCGACCCTCTGATGAATACCGCGGCGACCCTGAGGCACATGTCAGGCGGGCAATTCTCGGTGCCCTTGGTTGTGCGCATGGCGACCGGGGCTGGTCGTCAGCTGGCTGCCCAACACTCGCACAGCCTCGAAGGCTGGTTCGCCCATATTCCGGGATTGAAAATCCTGACGCCGGCGACCGTCGAAGATGCACGCGGCATGCTCTGGCCCGCGCTGCTCGACCCCGACCCGGTGCTGATATTCGAACATGCGCAGCTGTACAACCTGGAAGGCGATGCCGGCGAATGGGCAACCATGGACATCAGTCGCGCCAAAGTTCGCCGGGCCGGCAGCGACCTGACCCTGATCACGTATGGCGGCTCCCTGGGCAAAGCCCTGGCGGCAGCCGAGGTGCTGGCCGGGGAGGGCATCGAGTGTGAAGTCATTGACCTGCGGGTCCTGCGCCCCCTGGATGACGCAACGCTCCTGGCTTCTGTCTGCAAGACCCACCGTGCCCTGGTAGTCGATGAGGGATGGTGCAGCGGCAGTCTGTCGGCGGAAATCATCACCCGGATCGTCGAGCAAGGCTTTTACGAGCTCGATGCGCCCCCGGCGCGGGTGTGCAGCGCCGAAGTGCCGATCCCTTATCCACGGCATCTGGAGGAGGCGGCGCTGCCACAGGTGGCTTCGATAATCACAGCGGCACACGAACTGTGCCAAGGAAAAATCCCCTGATTGCTGCAGTCTGCCAGCTGCCGGGTTGAGTCTGGAGAGTCATCCATGATCGAGTTCAAACTGCCGTCGCTGGGTGCCGACATGGATGAAGGCACGCTACTGGAATGGAAAATACACCCTGGTGATAAGGTTAAGCCTGGGCAGGTGATTGCCGTCGTCGATACGGCCAAGGCGGCCATCGACGTGGAGTGCTTGCATGAAAGCACCGTCCTGCAATTGCTGGTCGACATCGGTACGAAGATACCTGTAGGTACACCCATCGCACTGTTACTGGAGCCAGGGGAGGATCCGCAAAGCGTAAAGCGAACATCGCCAGAAGCGCCGCTGGTGATCGAGGCGCAAGACCTGTCGGGTAGCCGCCCGCGTATTTCCCCTGCTGCGCGTCGGCGCGCTGTCGAGTTGGGACTCGATGTCGATCAATTGAAAGGCCACGGGGCGCAAGGCGCTATCACCCTGGAAGATGTCGAAGTGGCCGCCCACCTGACGCATGAACCCGATCATGAACAGGCCATGCGCCAGACCATCGCCGCCGTCATGAGTCGTTCCAAACGCGAGATCCCCCACTATTACCTGAGCGAAACCATCGCTTTGGACAAGGCCATGGGCTGGTTGCAGGAGCACAACGCACAAAGCACGCTGCAAGAGCGCCTCTTGCCCAATGTCCTGCTGCTCAAAGCGGTGGCACTGGCTTTGCGCGAATATCCCCAGCTCAATGGTGTCTGGCTGAACAACGCCTTCGAGCCGGCACGCGAAATCAACCTTGGCGTGGCCATAAATTTGCGCCAGGGAGGCCTGATTGCCCCGGTGCTGCATCAAGTGGCGGACTCGACCCTGACCCACCTGATGAGCGAACTGGCCAGCCTGGTTGAACGGGCGCGCAGCGGCTCCTTGCGCAGCTCCGAGTTGGGAGGCGCCGGGATTACCGTGACGCAACTCGGCGATCAGGGGGTGGACAGCGTGCTGGGGGTGATCTACCCGCCGCAGGTTGCCTTGGTCGGCTTCGGTCGTATCAGCGAACGGCCTTGGGTGAGGGAGGGCCAACTGTGCGTCGTGCCCACCGTCATTGGCAGTTTGTCTGCCGATCATCGGGTCAGCGATGGTCATTATGGGGCGCGTTTCCTTAGTGAAGTGCGTCGTCTCTTGCAAACACCGCAGGCTCTTTGAAGAGGCTCATATGAATTCGCAAGTGGTCCGCAATGAGGTGTTGCGTGCATTGAAAGGCATCGCCCCGGAAGTCGAAGTCGAACAGTTGCACACTGATCGGTTATTGCGCGAAGAGGTGGACCTGGACTCCATGGATTGGCTGCGTTTCATCGAGGCGCTGAATCGCAGCCTGGGTGTCGCCATACCCGAAGCCGATTATCGCGAGGTGGATACCTTGGACAGGCTCATCGCCTACTTGGGACAAAGGCGCCAGTCGGGCGCCGACGGGCCATCGAGCCAGACGTAGTTCATGCGCTCAATAAAGCAGGTGGGGGGGCACCATTGCTGCAACGCGCTCAGCAGGATTGATTGAGGTTTGTCAATTGCAGGTGCGATCGCCGGGCGAAAATGGTTGAAAGCGCACTTCAGGGGTACAGGTCATGAACGTCAAGGGCATGCAGCGTACTGACAACCGGTCACCCACCCTCCTGGTCATTGGCCTGGCCACGCTCCTGGGCTGCACCGGGTCCAACGAAGACGGGGCGCAAGAAACGGCACCGATGTCCGCCATCGCCCTGGCAGACAATCTGTGTTCGTTGTGCCACGGGCTGACGGGGGAATCTGTCTCGCCCCTGGTTCCAAAGCTGGCTGGCCAGCAAAAGGACTATTTGACCTCACAGCTGACCGACTTCACACAGCATGGCCGCACCGATGTACCCGGTAATCGCTACATGGGCGGATTGACCCATTTGACCGGGACTCAGATTGTTGAACTGGCCGACTATTTTTCGAGCCAGACTGCCATGAAGGCGCAAGCCGATACGCCGGATGCGCGCGGTGAATCGATCTACCGCCAGGGCTTGCCGCAGGCGGGCATCGCCCCGTGCAGCAGCTGCCATGGTGCGGACGGGCGGGGCAATGGGCAGGTTCCACGGGTGGCAGGTCAGCATGCGATGTACATGGCTCGCCAGATCCTGCGGCTTCAGCAAAGTGTGCAGCCTCCCCACGGGGCTCCGATGCAGCAGGTGGATCATGCGCTGTCTCAGGTGGATGCCCAGTCGGTCGCGAAGTACATGGCGACACTCGGGGCCAGGCAATGAGCGGCTGACAGGGCGAAAAGGTGTAAGCGCGGTGCGGGCTCTGGACTTGCCTGGATCACGCCAGCTCTGCCCGCGCCATTGGTCGAGTAACGACGCACACTCCGTTGTCAAGGAGATGAAATGAGTAGCGCGCTTGAGCCCGGCCGCAACCGTATCGCTTCGCCATACCTCAAGGACGTCGAGACGATTGTCCGCGAGCTGGACACTGACATCGGTGTGGGTTTGTCCAGTGCGCAAGTCCAGGCGCGGCTGAGTCGTGACGGACCCAATGAGTTACGGGCCCAACCGGTCAAGCCTGCCTGGCAGTATTTTCTACGGCAGTTTCAGGACCCGTTGGTGTATCTGCTGCTCGTCGCCGTGGTCATCAACCTGGCTAGCTGGTGGCTGATGGACGGTCGCGATTGGCCTGTCGATGCGTTGGTCATCACGCTCATTGTGTTGGCTAATGCGCTCCTCGGGTTTTTCCAGGAAACCCGGTCACAGCGCGCAGTTGCAACATTGGCCAACCTGACCCAGAGCTCTTCGTCAGTCATCCGCGACGGGGCCATTGAACGTATTCCCAGTCACCAGTTGGTGGTCGGTGATCTGTTGGTGTTATCCGAAGGCGATTCGGTAGGAGCCGATGCTCGCCTTGTCCAGGCCAATGCCTTGCGGGTACTGGAGGCGTCGTTGACTGGAGAGAGTGAGGCGGTTTCGAAAAACACCGCGTGCCCAGGCACTGAAGTACCGTTGGCGGAGCGCTCCAACATGGTGTTCAAAGGCTCCGCCATCGCCCAGGGTTCTGGAGTCGGGGTGGTCACGGCTATCGGCATGGCGACTGAAGTGGGGGCGATCGCTCATTTGTTGGAGGTCACCCCCGAAGAGGTGACGCCTCTGCAGAAGGAAGTGCGCGCCATAGGGCGGATGCTCGGCATTGCGGTTCTGCTAATCACCATGGTTGTGGTGGTGGCCGTGCTGATACTCATTCCAGTCGACACTGTCGATGATGTGCTGAGCGTGCTGTTGCTGGGCGTATCCCTGGCGGTGGCTGCGGTGCCAGAGGGGCTGCCCGCCATTCTGTCACTGGTGCTCGCCTTCGGCATGCTACGCATGGCCCGCAACAAAGCCATCATCAAGCGCCTGTCGTCTGTGGAGACCCTGGGGGCTGCATCGGTTATCTGTACCGACAAGACTGGTACGCTGACCCGCTCCGAAATGACCATCCAGCAAACCATGACAGCATCTGGTAAAGGGCGGGTCAGTGGAGTCGGCTACGCGCCCAATGGGCAGATTGATTACCTGGGCATGCCCACGAGCAAAGGCCCGGTGCATAACGAAAATGTGCTGCTGTTGCGTGGTGGAAGCCTCGCTGGCAACGCCAGGCTGACGCAACGCGAAGATGGCAGCTGGGTCATTCATGGCGACCCGACCGAGGGAGCCTTTCTAGTGGCACAGCGCAAGCTTGATGCGCCCGTGCACAGTACCGATCGCTTCGAGCGTGTGGCTGAAATTCCCTTTACCTCTGATCGAAAAATGATGTCGGCGGTGGTCATCGATCATGAGCACAACGATCAGCGACTGCTGTTCAGCAAGGGGGCACCCGATGTGCTCCTTCAACATTGCACGCACATACAAGTTGGCATGGATGTCGTGCCACTCACCGACGACCTGCGTGCCAGGGCGGTGGCCAATGTGAATGAGTTATCGGGCGCGGCATTGCGCACGCTTTCCGTGGCTTACCGTCCCTTGACAGCCAGTGAAGATGTCACGACCGGTCAACCCCTTGAAACCGCGCTTGTGTTTATCGGTACGGTCGGTATCAGTGACCCACCGCGGGAGGAGGTCGCGCCAGCCATTGTCGAGGCCCGTCGGGCAGGCATCCGCATCATTATGATCACGGGCGACCACCCCCGAACGGCTGCGCGCATCGCCGAGGACCTGGACATTATCCCGGCCGGTGGCAGGGCGTTGACCGGGGCCGACCTGGACAAGTTGGACGACGCGGCCTTGGCCGAGGCGGTCAAGTCGACCTGCGTTTACGCACGCACGGCTGCCTCGCATAAGCTGAGAATCGTCGATGCGCTACAGGCGCAGGGGCATGTGGTGGCGATGACGGGGGACGGTGTCAATGATGCACCGGCCCTGAAGTCAGCCGATATCGGCATTGCGATGGGCATCACGGGAACGGAGGTGAGCAGACAGGCGGCGAAAATGATTCTGGCTGACGATAACTTCGCAACCATTGTGCTGGCCATTCGTGAAGGACGCGGCATTCTGGACAATATCCGCAAGTTCCTTCGTTACTTGCTGTCATCCAATATGGGAGAAGTGCTGACGGTGTTTCTCGGCGTCGTGGGTGCCGGTGTCATCGGCCTGGTTGATGAGAAGGGCGCGATCATCCTGCCGCTGCTGGCCACGCAGATCCTGTGGATCAACCTGATCACCGATGCAGCGCCCGCCATCGCCATGGGCCTTGATCCGCACGGCGAGGATGTCATGACACGCAGCCCACGCAAACCTTGGGACCGAATCATCGACACACGCATGTGGATCGGTGTAATCGAGGTGGGGCTGGTCATGGCATTGGCGAGTTTATTCACGATCGACTGGTTGCTGCCGGGGGGGATGATACCGGGTGATGCCTCGCTGGTTGAGGCACGCACTGGCGGTTTCACGGTCCTGGTATTGGCGCAGTTGTTTAACGCATTGAGTGCGCGTTCCGAGTCAACCAGTGCATTCAGGAGACTGTTCGCCAATCGATGGCTTTGGGGGGCGATTGTCCTGGCTGTAGTCCTGCAGGTTGCAGTAGTGCACTCGCCACCGCTCAACAAGGCGTTCGGTACAAGTGCATTGACGTTTGGCCAGTGGGGATTTTGTCTTGTAGTGGCCAGTTCTTTGTTCTGGTTCATCGAACTGCGCAAGCTGCTTTTGCGATTGAAGAGCCAGAAGCGGGCAAAAACATACATCGCAAAACGTGAATAGACGGGTGCAGCCAAGTTGACCTAAATCAATGGGCATTCTGTTGGCGGCCCCATGCTCTTAAGACACATGGGTAAGGCACTTGGTCATGAACATCAACAAGCTGATCGGGATTCACGCGGTGCAAGGCTGGTGGCGGAGCAGGGGAGCGACAATAGGAAACCTGCGTCGACCCGGTAAAAGGCTCTGGAAACGTGACGCAACCTACCTGCTGTTGATCTCGCTGGCGTTGCCGGCGGGTTATTTCATGGCGTATCACTTTGCTGCCCATACATTGAGGGAATTGGTGAACTCTTGCTCCGCGCGTTTCGAGATCGAGCTTGAAAAAGCCGAGATAGAGCCTCCCATCGAAGCTCTATCGCGATCCTTGTGCGAATGTCAGGCACAAACACTGCTCAACAAAAACGGCGTCGTGCGCATTGCGCTGGTCGACAGCCACCTACTGGATCCGCAGTCACTCGAGCCTGTAACGGAGGAAGACGGAGAGGCCTGTATCAACGCCCTATGGAAGCCAGACGCCGAACTGGCCAAGCGCTTGACGCTTAAGTGACATACTGCAAATCGTGCCTGCGTTCGCAGCCTGGCCCGGTGATCTGGTCGCGCAGTTGCGCCACCGCCGAGGCCTATTGCGGGAGCTGGCCTCGGAAATCGCCCAGGGTGATCAAGCACTGCTGGGCTGGATGAAACCGGCCATCAGGTTGACCCCGGCCAAAGCTGTGACCACGTATACGGCGCCACCAAGGCCTTCGCGCGCCAGTTTTCGTTGAGCCTGCGTTGCCCAGGCCTGGAACAACTTTGCGATTGAGCGTGGGGCGGCGGGCTGAATGGCCGCATCCACGCTTGTCAAAACTCGCCGGTATTTTTTTGCTGGCGCTTTTTTTTTCATCGGACAACTAACGCGTCCGGTCCTATTCGTCGCGCGTCCAGTGGATGCTCACGCCATACTGATCCGCGCTGTACCGGTAATCGGATTGCCCTTTGAAAGCACTTTCCAGCGCATGACTCAAGCGATTCGCCAGATGGATGCCGGTCGTAGTCACGATCAGGTCATCCGCGGAGTCCGAAAGTTTGATGATGCGCTCCAGGGCATGCTCGGCTTTCTCCGCCTTTTCCGTATGCTCCATCAGGTGAATGATTTCATCTCGATGCTTTTGCAAGAAGCTGCCCGATAAGGTGAGGGTGCCCGCAGGCATGTCGTCCGCGACACGTCGACAAGCCGGGCAGGTAGTGTCTTTGGCTGCATGCGCCACGGTATTTTCAGGACGACTCCAGGTCCAGTTCCCGGCGTGATACACCGCACCACACTGCGAACAAATGGCTGAGCCTTCAACCCGCTGCGAGCAATAAGGATCATGGGTGGAGGTTTTGAACAACTTGTCTTTGTGGCTCTGCTGATACTTGTCCATCGTGGTTCTCCTCGGCCATTGGGAAGAAAACAATCCACGCTCAGTGTGCGATCAGCACGCTTCGTCAATTTGATGCAGATCAATTTCCAGCGTTGCGAAGCCATTCGCAGGGCCGCACGCCATCGGACGAAACGAGTGCGCAGACTTGATGTAAATCAACAGCCCACCCCATTGGCTGGACGACGTTATGAACAAACTTCTTGAGGTTTGCACCCATGAATATCGATGAGGCGATTTACGGCCGTCGCTCTACACGCGAGTACACGACTGAAGCTGTTGATAAAGAGCTCATAGGCCGTTTGATCAATGCCGCGATTCAGGCGCCCAGCGCAGTCAACCAACAGCCCTGGACGTTCACGGTATTACGTGACCAGGCATTGCTCGATCGGATTTCGCGCGAAGCCAAGGCTTACATGCTCGAGGCCCTGCCTTCAGGATTGCACTCCGGTCACTTTTTATCGTTGCTCAACGATGACAGTTTCCAGATTTTCTATCATGCGCCTGTGCTTATCCTGATTTCGGCAAACGCCCCCGGCCAGTGGATCGTTGAAGACTGTTCACTGGCTGCCGAGAATCTGATGCTCGCTGCCTATGCTGAAGGGTTGGGGAGCTGCTGGATCGGTTTTGCCCAGGGTTTTCTCAACACGCCCCAGGGAAAGAATGCCCTTGGTTTGCCCTCAGAGTGGGTGCCGGTGGCACCGATCATCGTAGGCCATCCGAAGTCCACGCCAATGCCCGTCACGCACAAGGAGCCGCAGGTTTGCTGGGTAGGCTGACTTGCGACACCCATGGGCTGGGCAGGGCGATCGCCCCTGGAAAGCACTGCCCGGCCTCGGTCGGCTATCCGGGCGTCGAGACCGTTCGTTGGGCGCATCTGATCTACATCAAGGAGCAGACATCGGGATCGGCAATGCTGTTGGCATCGACACCCATAACAGCGGGATTTCCCCATGCCGCGGCCGGACGGATCACCACACGCGCCATTGCTCACCCTGGCGCCTTCATCGCTCGGCCAGGGCACCGCGAATGACGAGATTGCCTCGATTTTCGATGATATTGCCGACCTGCTCGAGTTGGAGGATGCCAACCCTTTCCGGATCAGGGCTTACCGTAACGCTTCGCGAACGCTGAGGGCGTTGACCGTCGATCTGGCGAAGATCATCGCGCGTGGCGAACCACTGCCTAAACTGTCCGGGATCGGTGTTGACCTGGCCGGCAAGATCAATGAAATCGTCACCACCGGCGATTGCGCATTGCACTCACGGTTGCGCGCCACCTTGCCAAAGGGGTTGGCCCAATTGCTATCTATCGCCGGTTTGGGTCCGAAGCGGGTCCGGCACCTCTATCACGATCTTGGAATCGAAACCGTACAACAGTTATGTCTGGCCGCTGAACAGCGACGTATTCGCCATCTTCCCGGCTTTGGTGAAAAGTTGGAGGCCCGGCTATTGAGTGCCGCGCAGAAAGGAATCGGCAAGGACCGGCGTTTACCGCTCGCCCATGTCGAGCCATTGGCAGAGCGGCTGGCGCGTTATCTGGAGCAGATCCCGGGTGTCGAGCAAGCGACCGTGGCCGGAAGCCTGCGACGCATGCGCGACACGGTCGGCGATATCGACATCCTCGTTGCTGCCGCACCTGGCGTGAAGGTTGCCGCGCAGTTCATCAAGTACCCGGATGTAGCCACCGTGCTGGTTCAAGGGCCAACGCGTGCCAGCGTTCTCCTGGGAACAGGCCTGCAAGTGGATCTACGGGTCATTGAACCTGCGGTCTATGGCGCGGCCCTGGTGTACTTCACTGGCAGCAAGGCGCACAACATCGCGATTCGCCAAAGGGCACAGAAGAAGGGGCTCAAACTCAGTGAATACGGGGTATTCAAGGAAAACCGACGTCTGGCAAGTGGCACTGAAGTCGACGTTTATCGGGCGCTGGACCTGCCCTGGATAGTGCCGGAGCTTCGCGAGAATCGCGGTGAAATCGAAGCGGCGCTGGCCAATCGCTTGCCCAGACTGATCGAATCAAGTGATCTCAAAGGTGACTTGCATGCCCATACCCGTGAGTCGGATGGCGGCAACAGCCTGGAAGATATGGCGCTTGCGGCGCAGGCCGCGGGCTTGCAATACCTGGCAATCACCGATCACTCCCATTCCCTCAGGGTGGCCCATGGTCTGGACGGCGACCGGTTGCTGCAGCAGATCGACCAGATCGATGCGCTCAATGGCCGGTTGCAGGGCATGACGTTGCTCAAAGGTGTCGAGGTCGACATTCTCGAAGATGGTCGCCTGGATCTGCCGGACGATATTCTGGGGCGCCTGGACCTAGTGGTGGGTGCCGTCCACAGTCATTTCAATTTGACTCGACGCCAGCAAACCCGGCGCCTGCTCAGGGCTATCGACCATCGCTATTTCACGATTCTGGCGCACCCATTGTGTCGGTTGATCAATGAGCGCGAGCCCCTGAACCTGGACCTCCTCGCCATCATCAAGGCTGCCGCTGAGCGGGGCTGCTGTCTGGAGCTCAATTCGCAGCCGCAGCGCATGGACCTGTTCGATCTGCAATGCCAAATCGCCAAGGATCAAGGCGTGCTGATCAGCATCAATTCGGATGCGCATCGCACGGCTGATTTTTCCCAGTTGCGTTTCGGGGTCGCGCAGGCACGTCGAGCCTGGCTGGAACCCCATAACGTGCTCAACACTCGGTCGCTATCAGCGCTGAAGTCGTTTCTGCGCGGTGTCGGGGACAGGCATACAGAACGGGATCAAAGCTTATGTCAGCGTTAGACAACATCACCCGGCCATTCGATTCAGCTGGAACAAGGGATCGCTGACTTGATGTAGATCAAGTCGCAAGCAGGGCAGACTTTCAAAATCAAAAAAAGTGGCGGGGTTGGCTCATGGGCGCAGAAATACATGAGCGACTGTCTGAATGCTGAGTAACTGGAAGGGCTGGACGCCTGGGACGGGGCGCGGACCTGCGATCGTGCACTCGTCCATGTAGGACTTTCATCTGACTGGAGGACCTGTCATGAGCCAGTATCAACGCTTGTTGCTGATAGTCGATCCGACGTTGCGCCAATACCCGGCACAACATGCGATGGCGCTGGCCAGGGCCAGCGGCGCAAGTCTGCATATCCTGGCACTTGTTCCCGCTATAAAAGGGTTGTGGATGCTTGAGGAGCGCGACAGGTTACAGCTTCGTGAGGATTGCCTGCGACCCCATCGCGACTGGCTCAATGAGCAGACCGCCCCGTTGCATGGCAGGGGGATTACAGTGACCACGCAACTGACGTGGGCTGAAGATATGGAAAAGGACATCATCGATTATGTGACCGACATGCAACCTGATCTGCTGATCAAGCAAATCCGGCACGAGTCGGCATTCAAACGGGCAATCTTCACCCCGCTGGATTGGCAACTGCTGCGCCATTGCCAAGTGCCGGTGTATCTGGTGGGAAGCAGCCGGCACGTGTTACCACGCAAAGTGGTGGCTGCTGTCGAGGTCACCGATACCACGCCCGCCGACAACACGTTGAACGAACGGATCATCCAGCAGGCAAGTAGCCTTGCCCTGCAGTGCGATGCCGAGCTGCATCTGCTGTATGCCTGCACCATCTCGGCAGCGTACCTGGCGGACTATGACGGCCTTACCCTTGCTGAACTGACCAAGGCGCTCGGCAGGGATCTGAAAAAAGCCTTTCTGGCGCTGGCCGACCAGTTCGGCGTGCCGTCCGATCGCCGACATTTCATAGAAGGACACCCGATCGCAGTCTTGAATGAGTTTAGCCACGACCATCAAATGGATGTGATCGTCATGGGCAAAGTCCAGTCCCGTGGTCTGGGTAAGTTATTGGGCAGCACCACCGAACACATTCTGTATCAGGCGCCATGCAGCATTCTGGCGGTTTAGAAGCGGCGGTACAGGCGCGTGTATTTGGCCTTTGCAGAAACTGGATGTAGGGGAGGGGCTGCACCACGCGGCGATCATGTGAACGACTGCATCGACATATCATCAGCCCGCAATTGGGTTTGTCGGTGTCAGTGCCGGAGTATTACGACATCGAACTTGCACGTGCCGATTGATGCCATAACGCGGTTTTGTATTCGCCCGAATGGCAGGAGAGATGATGAACACCGTCATGGTTACTCCTGCGGATCATCCAGCCATCAGCCGGGAGCTGGCATATATGATCCTGTTCATGGCGCTGTTCACGGCCATGACCCGTTTTGGATTGGGCATCGGCCTGGTCACTCTGATGATTGCCCTTGTACGAACGTAATTGGCCAATTACGCAGTGATTATTGCGTTCTGGAATCTGGGTTTGGCGTTTGGCCTGGTCCTTCTCATCGCCGGGTTTTCCAGTTACCTGGGTATCGGCAAGGTATTGAGGATTGAACCATTCGAAATTTTCAGAGGCTAAGAGCGGTGCCTGAATTTAGTTTTGTATTCCCAGCGTGTTGTCTAGCCTTAGAGGAGGTTGGTTTTACATCACTGATTCCAAAACCTACTATCAGCTAACTCAACTAAACAGGCATTTAGTTGAGCTATAAGAATCATCTGTATATAGGGCAGGGAAGTCCTGTGATTCTAACTGAAAGCAGCAGCCGAATCGTGTGCCCACCACAAGCAGGATCCTCCGTTAAAGGTCGATGATTTCACGGGCTGCTTCAAGCAAGGGTAAGGATCCTGGGGGTTGTGTAGTGGTCGAGGGATACGGCTTGGCTTTGAAGTAAGCCGGCTTCCGCCGTATTTTGACGTCCATGGCTATGTGAGCTTTTGATATGCCTTTTGTGAATGATGATCAAAGTAAAAACGCCTGAAAAACTGGTATTTCTTACAGTTTTCAAATGTAGTTGGTGGCTGAACTATAAGGGTTGTTAGAACAGTTCATTTCCTCAGCCCCAGGAGAAATCGTTATGGCAACTTTTACGCCCGAGCAACTCGTTGAAATGCCAGATGATCAACTGCAGTATTTGTCACCAGAGCAATTGGAACAACGAGACGCATTATTCCGCCAGCAGCAGCTAGAAAAGCAAATGAGGAATTCGAAGGACTTGTTAACGGAGGTTAAGCTACCACCAGATGAGTAACCGGATAATTTATCGGTCCTCAGCACAGCTGGACCAGCTTGTGGGGTAATTGGACGGTACGCGTTCGACAGAATCCGGCTGATCACTTGCCAAAGGAAAACCCTGGCGATCGGGAGACCACTGGGGTTTTTCTCCGCGGCATGAAAAACAGCCGCTTAGTGAAGCTAGGCCATTTGGTGCTCAAAAAGGAGAAGACTACCACCCAAGGCTGTATCCATAGAGTACGCATAATGTATATTATGTTAAATCATGTGCTATGTCAGATATGTTCATGTGGCTCGTAAGTTACTGATTCTACAAACCCGCCTCTGACGTCCACTCCTGTTCTATCGCGCCAGGCAAAAGCACTGCGCCAACAGTGCCAGGCACGGGGCCGTACTGATGGATTCGGTGAGCGATTCCGGAATCGAGCTCTATCGCCTCGTCTTCCTCAAGCAACGCAATCCGTCGTCGACCAGCACGAATATCCACTCCGCCTTTGAGCGCCACCACCAGTTTGGTTTCCCGACGATGCAACAACGGCAAGTTGTGCGCATGCAGAGGCAAGACAAAACGCGTGTCTGTGCCCGCCCCTCCGATGCTTGCCCCAGCTACATCAATCCAAGCCGGATATCCGCTGGGATATCAACAGCAGCGCCTCTGAGTTTTCAACGTTCATGAGCACTCCGAAATGCATCTATAGGTAGGACTTATGCGAAGGATTGTATATCGGTCTTGGACGCTATCGAGATAACCGCAGAAGATTGCTTCACACCCAAGCAACACCAACCTAGTAACGCCAACTCAGCAAACCCGATAGGAGAAACACCATGCAACAGTCCCACGCTTGCAACGACACCAGCCTTGAGCTGACCGCGAAAATCCTGGACGCCAAAGCTCGCAAAAATCTGTCCTTTGAAGACGTGACCAAAGGCACCGGCCTCGGCCTGGCTTATGTCACCGCCGCCCTGCTCGGTCAGCACCCGCTGCCTGAAGCTGCTGCCAAAGTGATCGGTGAAAAACTGGATCTGGACGCCGACTCGGTTGCCCGCCTGCAAGTCATCCCGCTGCGCGGCAGCCTGTCGGGTGTCCCGACGGATCCAACCATCTACCGCTTCTACGAAATGATCCAGATCTACGGCACCACCCTGAAAGCTCTGGTTCACGAACAGTTCGGCGACGGCATTATCAGCGCCATCAACTTCAAACTGGACATGAAGAAAGTCGAAGACCCAGATGGCGGTCACCGTGCGGTGATCACCCTTGACGGCAAGTTCCTGCCACTGCGTCCTTTCTAAGGATGCAACCGGACCTGTAAATCGGCCCGCAGCCTTGCGGGCCTGCTTCAAAAAATTTCTTAACCCTTTCGATCAATCACCACATTTGAATGGAGGATTCGTCATGAAAAAAATTCTGTTTCTCGCCCTGTCCCTGACGGCTTCGCTGTCAGCCTACGCACAGGAAGCTGCGGTAGCACCTGAGGCCGTTCCATATGCGTATGGCATGCACCTGGATGTCGCCAAAGTCATTCACATCACCCCGACGGCTGATGTCTGTGGCCCGACGCCAGTGCAAATGACTTACCGCGATTTGCACGGTGAAATCCACATCCTGGAATACAACGTGATCGGTAGCGGCTGCACCAACTAATTGTCACTCACTCAGCACTCAATGAAAGGTAAACACCATGAAAGCGCTCATCGAAGGTTTCTTGAAGTTCCAGAAAGAAGCATTCCCACAACGCACTGACCTGTTCAAACACCTGGCCACCACGCAACATCCCGGCACGTTGTTCATCACCTGTTCCGACAGTCGCGTCGTACCGGAACTGCTGACCCAGCAAGAGCCTGGCGAACTGTTCGTGATCCGTAACGCTGGCAACATCGTGCCGTCCTACAGCCCGCATTCCGGTGGTGTGTCGGCCACAGTCGAATACGCCGTCGCCGTACTGGGCGTGACCGATATCGTGATCTGCGGCCATTCCGATTGTGGTGCCATGACCGCTGTCGCCAAGTGCACCTGCATGGATCACCTGCCTGCGGTCGCGGGCTGGTTACAACATGCCGAGTCGGCGAAAGTCATCAACGAATCGCGTCCTCACGCCAGTGAAGCCGCCAAAGTCAGTTCCATGGTGCGTGAAAACGTCATCGCCCAACTGGCCAATATTCAGACTCATCCAAGCGTGCGCCTGGCTCAGGAAAAAGGCCTGGTGAATCTGCATGGCTGGGTCTACGACATCGGGACCGGTTCAATCGACGCCCTGGACGCCGACAACAAGACCTTCAAGTCACTGGTCAAGCATCCGAACACCGTTGCCGTTCATGCCCGTCCAGCAAAAGCTGTTGCCTAAATCAGCCTCTAATTTTCAGGAGTACTCAACATGATTGAAGTCACTATGTACACCACCACGACCTGCCCCTACTGCCGTAGTGCCAAGCGTTTGCTTGATGCCAAAGGGATTGCGTACAAGGAAATCGATGTACGCTCAGTCGACGTGAAGACCGAAATGGTCAGCCGAAGCGGTCGCCGTACCGTCCCGCAGATCTTTTTCGGCAACTGGCACGTTGGCGGCTTCGATGACTTGGCTCAACTTGAAAGCGAAGGCGGCATCGACCAGGTACTCAACCCGCGCATGGCGGGATGAGTATCTGGTCGATGCCAGCTCACAAATCCAGCACCAGGGGGGCGTCGCCCTCCTTGGCTTGCGCTGGCACCGCACAACAAATCAGTACCTCCCCTTCGGCCGGCATCTCAGCCGGCAGGTTCAGATAATGCACTTGGCCACTGACCAATCGGGTCCGGCATGTACCGCACGATCCGCCCCGGCAACTGAAGTCCGGGTTCAGGCCACGGCTCTCGGCCAGTTCCAGTAAACTCCCGCCACCCGGCTCCCAACGAGCTTCCTTCGCCGATGCCGAGAACAGCACTTTGACCGGGCTGCTTGCCGCGGGTATCTGCTCGACCTCCGGGGTTAAATGATCCCGTTGGCGAACCAGGGTCGAAGGACCGAAAGTCTCCGCGTGAATACGATCATCGCCAATACGCAACTGACGTAGACCGTCGTACAGCGCCTGGGTAAAAGCACCAGGGCCGCACAGGTAAAAGTCGTAATCGTCCAGGGGCAGCAATGCCTTGAGCAGTTCGACATCCACACGCCCCGCCACCTCAAAATCCTCACCAACGCGAGCATGAGTTTCCGGCTGACTAAGCAGGCGCAGCGCACGAATTTTATCCTTGGCACGGGTCGCGAGTTCGTACAGCTCATCGCGAAACCCGAGTTCACTCAGGCTGCGCGCACTTTGGATGAACCAGGTCGGTCGAGTGCGACGGATACGTTCGCCTTCATAAATCACTTCACGCAGCATCGACAGCAGTGGGGTCACGCCCACGCCCGCGGCCAGCAAAACCAACGGTCGATATTCATCGGCTTGCACCGTGAAGCGCCCTTGAGGGGCACGGGCTTCAACCAGATCCCCTATCTGAACGCGGTCGTGCAGATGCGACGAGATGAGTCCGTCACGCTTGACGCTGATGCGGAAAAAACTGTCCGACGGCGCACTCGACAGGCTGTAGGTTCTGACCAGAGGCGCCTGTCCTTCAGCAAGGCAAAAGCGCACCGGCAGATGTTGGCCAGCCTCAAACCGCGGTATGCCCGCGCCATCGGCCGGTTCAAAGTAGAAGGAGCGAATGGAGCTGCTCTCGTCAACTATCCGCGTCACCCTCAGCGGTCGCCATTGATCGCGCAGGTTATCGGCTTGCAATCGGCCCTCAGCTTGTTCCCAACTGCCCGTCATCAGGCTGTTAGGCGAAAAACCTTCAAACCGCCAACGCAGGGCCAACACAGCCTGACGTCGAACCACCTGTTCCACGGTCAGTGTCCAGAGTCGCTCAGCTCCCTGAAAGGCAGCAATCTCCGGGCCCTCGAGAATAATCTCGGTACGCCCGCTGACTTGCAGCATGTCGCCTGTTTCAAAATCGATGAACACCAGCCCTGCGCGTGGGTTAAGCACGAAATTACCCAAGGTGTTGAAGTGCAGGTTGCCAGCAAAATCGGGAATCGTCAGCACGTTGCCTTCGATCCTGACGAAACCTGAATTGCCCCCCCGGTGAGAAACGTCCACCGAGCGCCGGGATGCATCGCCATCCAGGTCGACATAGCTGGCGATGAAAAAGGTATCGGCCTTGCTGATGGTCGACTTTGCGGCTTCATCCAGTTCACTGAGACATTCGGCTGTTACGATTGCTGAAGCTTGGCCAAGGCTGACCGGCTCAACGCCTCGCAACTGTATGTATTGCGGGCAGTTGCCGAAAGCGTGCACCACAGAAACGGTAAAACCGCCTGACGAGGCGGTACTGATGTTGCCGTTCATGCGATTGCGCCTTCGGGTCTTCAGGTCAATACCCAGCAATCCCACAGCAGCGCCCTGCTTGAGGGCCGCCCGAACCGGATCACCCTCGGCGGGCAGGCGGTCGAGTTGCAGCATTCGCGGATCGGGAGAATGGATGAAGCCAGTGGGGCCTTCGATCAACGTGGCCCAAGGCATCCCTTGTTCATCGACCGCGCCCACCACCAGGTAAGGCAACTGGTTGTAAAACAATCGATGCTGATCAGGCATGAAGTCACGTACGACCTTGCGTCCGAATATCTCCATTTGATCGGCGACTCCGACGCTTTCCTGCAATTCACGCTCACCCGCATGCCAAGGGGATGCTCCTGGCGCGTCCGACTGACTCATGATCACCTCTACGCATTCGTAAACAGGTGCCCTTCACCCGCCGCCCGGCGAGGAATGGTTGAATCCCCGGCAGCGGGGTAAATACGCAATTGCCGGTGATTATCAACTCTGCGTTTTGCAACCTCATGAAGCTCGAGACAGACCCTGCACGCACTCGAGCAACACGGAATCGCCTAAGGGGGGTAGCGATCCCGCTATGGAAGCCCATAAAGCTTTTTTCTGTCTTGATCAGCTTGAACAGATGGACGAATTTGCTCCCCTTTAGCGTAGGCCCGAACCACTGCTGGGCGCATGCTGATTTTCTCTAGCCAAGCGGCGACGTTAGGATAACCATCGAGCATCATTCCTTGCTTGTCATGTTGCAGCACCCAAGGATAGATCGCCATATCGGCAATGGAATATTCGCCGGCGACGTAAGGTCGTTCGCTCAATTGCTGCTCCAGAACGCCATACAAACGTTCGGTCTCTTTACTGAATCGTGCCACGGCGAGCGGCACATGTAATCGACAGCATTGGAAAGACTGAACATTGGGTTACCTTTTTCGGCAGCGAATGAAAACATAGACCACATACTCGTCAGTGCTCAGCACTTCGGCGTACCCTTGATAAAGAGTCGATCGGAGTTGGTGGAACATTTCAGGGCACTTGCGGCGTTTCGTACCAACCACGGTCGGGGGTGGCGAAGCGCATCTTCTTGCGGATGAAAGCGGCATTTTCGACACTGGTTATTTTTTCGAGCAGTACGAATGCAACTTCGGTGGCAGTGCCCGGCCCGCTCGAAGTGATGATCTGGTCATCGACAACCACGGGGCGATCGACAAAGCGTGCACCGGTTTCCAACAGTTGGTTTTTCCGCTTGCCGCCCTCCTGGTGGTAGGTCGTGGCGTTCCTGTCACGCAGCACGCCGGCCACGCCCAGGCACACGGAAGACACGCAAACGCTCGCAACGGGTTTATCGGCTTCGACGAAATGCCGGATGGTCGCCAGGAAGGGTTCGCTCAAGGCTTCCTCGTAAAAACCCGACGGTTCAAAACCACCCGGCAGTGCCAAGGCATCGAAGCTGCTCAAGTCCAGTTCGCTCAATAGAAAGCTCGGATTGAGCGTGAGACCGAAGGTAGTCACGATCTTTCTGCGAAGGCCGGCGTTGACCAGCTCCACAGGGTGATCACCCAGCAGGTTGGCCCAGCCAAGCACATCGGTAAAAGCGGCCATTTCCAGAGGCTCTACGCCGTTGGCCAGTAACATAAGCACGCGTTTCATCGGTCATGAACCTCTGCTGTACAGCATGGAAAAGTATGTGTGCTTATGCTCCGCCTTAACCGTGATGCAGAGAACGACCACAAAACACAATCCACTATTTCGCTCACTGAAATGCCCGAACGGCATTTGTATCCGTTTGTAGTTCAGGGGATTGCAGACATATTTCCATGCGCCGGGCGGGCAAGTCAGACGTGACCGTAGCTACGCTGATCAAGCCTCGAGCGAACCCGCCTGGAAAACCGTTCCGTCGTATTTCGTCTATGGCGACAAGGACAAGAACATCCCTGCGCAAGCCCAGGTGTTCATGGCTGAACGGGCACACGCCAAGAAGACTGTCGTAGTCAAAGGCGCGTCCCATGTGGTGATGGTGTCCAATCCGAAAGTCGTTGCCAGCCTGATTGAAACAGCTACCACTGCATGACTAGCAGTGACCTCCGCTGTTGCGTGCGCTGCAAGCGTTCAAAGAACATCCGGCTGCATGGCCGGATGCTCGCGCAGGCCGTCGACGATGTGGTCAACAAAACTGCGCACCCGCATCGAGGCCTTGCGCCCTTCGCGGTACACCACGTGCACCGGCAGCGCCGGTAACTCATAGGGCTGCAACACACACCGCAATCGCCCCGTGTTCAAATACTCGTACAACGGATAGCTCAGACAACGGGTAATGCCGGCGCCATAAGCGGTTGCATCAATGGCCGCCTGTACCGTCGCGCAACTGATCCGTGTCCGGGCTTTTAAGTGATTCACCTCACCGTCGTGCTGGAAGTCCCACTGGACGCTGTCTCGATAGGCATCGGTGGCGACCAGTCGATGATTTTGCAGATCCTCAGGTACGCCGGGCTCACCGTGAGTAGCCAGATAAGCAGGGCTGCTGCATACCATCGAGCGTACATAGCCCACCTGTCGTGCGATCAATGACGAACTTGGTAGATGGCCGACCAGCACCGCCACATCGATGCCCTCTTCATGCATGTTCGGAAAACGATCATGGTATTGCGCAAAGACTTTTACCTCAGGATAAAGACACATGTAGTCCGTCAGAATCGAGGTCATGACATAACGGCTGAACAGCAAAGGCATCAGCACCGTGAGATTGCCTTGGGCCTGAACGTGTAAGCCCTTGGCCGAAGCCTCTGCGTCTTCGATAGCTCTGAGAATGCGTGAACAATCGGCCATGAAACCGGCACCGGCCTCGGTCAGCGACACCCCACGGGTGCTTCGAACTAACAGAGGCACGCCAAGACGTTCCTCCAGCCGTGCAATGGCGCGAACGACCGTAGGTCCGGACACACCCAGACAAACGGCCGCAGCAGCCAGACTGGGCCGCTCCGATAACGCTTCGAACATCAGCATTTCATGATAGCGATCCATCAGTTGGAACCCTTCACCACAGCCCTGAGCGCCGAGTTCTTGCCGAGTCGATCCGCGAGAAAATCCACGAAGGTACGAACCTTTGCCGGTATGCGGGTGCTCTTGAGGTAGACCACTTGAATGGGCAGCGCCGGTGGTTCGAAGTCCTCCAGCACCAGTTCCAGTTCGCCTGCCGCCACTTGGTTGGCCACCTGATAGGACAACACCCGCGTGACACCCCAGCCCAGACTGGCGATATTGATCGCGGCCTGATTGGCGGTGACCACCAATCGCGGTTCGAATCGAAAGCTCAGGGCGTTGCCGTCGTTGACGAATTGCCAGTCGCTCAGCAAATGGCTGGCCGAAGACATGACAATGTTGGCGTTACTGAGTTCACCGGGATGACGCGGCCTGCCGTAGCGTTCGAAATAATCGGGAGTACCGCAGATCACCTGACGTACTTCGCCGACTTTGATGGCGTGCTGATTAGTCTCACGCAAGTGGCCGATGCGTATGGCCACGTCGATACCCTCGTCCGTCATGTTCACGACACGATCCACCAGCAAGGCATTGAGGTGCACCGAAGGAAACTGGTCCACGTAGTCGGCCAGCAGCGGCGCGATGTACAACTCGCCAAACAGCACCGACGCGGTCACGGTCAAATGCCCGCACGGTATCGAGTAACTACCGGCAGCCGCCTCCTCCGCTTCGTCGATATCACTGAGGATACGCCGACAATCCTCGAGATAGCGTTGACCCGCTTCGGTGAGATGAAGGCTGCGAGTGGTTCGAGAAAGGAGCTGTGTGCCGATTCGCTCTTCCATCGCGGCGATGGCACGGGTCACGCTGGGGGGAGAGATATTCAACAGGCGAGCGGCGGCGGCAAAGCCTTCTTCCTCGGCTACTGCCATGAATATCTGCATTTCTTGAAAACGATCCATAGGCGCCCCTGTCTTGATGAGAGGACAGCGAGGTATCTGGCCGCTTGCGCGGGAAGACCTGATTGCCAGTATCGTCGGCTACAGCGACTTTCGCACGCGCCGTCGGCTGCTAGCAGCATGTACGTAAAGCGTCCTGGGGAGAACTGCGAAACAAGGAAAAGGAGCTTACCGGAGTTATTCTCCGGACAAGCTCCTTCTGAACCGAGTCAAGCCTCTTGCAAGCCTACAGCAGTACGTTGCATGCCAACGAAGTTCTGCAACCCTTCGATACGGCTCAACCAGGCACGGACATTCGGGTAGTCAGTCAGCGCCACGTTACCTTCCGGTGCGTGGGACACGTAAGTGTAGGCGGCAACATCGGCGACGGTCGGCTTGTCACCGGCCAGGAATTTGCTCTGACCCAGCTCCTCCTCCATGACCTTGAGCAGGGCATGAGAACGTTTGATCGTTTCTTCGGCGTCATAACCGGCACCAAACACGGTGATCAATCGCGCGGTGGCAGGGCCCGAATTGATTTGACCGGCGGCCACCGATAACCAGCGTTGAACCTTGGCTTGCTCTACCGGATCGGTCGGCAGCCATTGGCCCTTGCCATATTTGGCGGCGAGATAAGCCAAGATGGCGTTAGAGTCTGCCAGGACGGTGCCGTTGTCATCGATCACCGGCACTTGGCCAAAACGGTTGAGAGCCAGGAAGTCAGGCGCTTTGTGCGCGCCCTTCATCAGGTCCACGAATACCAGTTCGGTTGGCAGTCCCAGCAGGGACAGCATCAGTTCGACCCGATGAGAGTGGCCAGACAAAGGGTGACGATAAAGTTTGATCGCTTGCTGGGACATGACGTGCTCCGATTGTTGTTTGAGTTCGACCCGGTGATCGCGTCGATGGAGTTATCTTCCCCTCCTCTCGTAAACAGCGGAATGACCAGCAAATACAATCCAGCATTTCATTACGTGTAATGATCATTTTGCCAAACCTACTGCCCCACCGACACGCCCAACATCAAGTCCATAAAGGCCACTGACGCCGCGCTGTGATAGTTGTTTTTACGTCGTAACAGGGCGGCTCCGCGCCGTGGCCCCTTGTCCAGCAACGCGATCCTGCGCAGGGCTCTGTCCTGGGTAGCGATGGGCTCCGGAAGAATAGTGGCGACCGCCGTGTGCCGCATGACTTCCAGCAAAGTGTTGACCGAATTGACCTCGATCACCACCTTGGGTGTGATCTGCGTCTTGGCGAAGTACTCGTCAATACAGATGCGGGTGGCGAAGTCGGGAGTCAGCAACGCAAAGTCCAGTTGAGCAACCTGCTCGGCGGTTAACGGTTTTTTACAGTCGTACAACGGATGATCTCGCCCCACCACCAGCCCCAGGGTTTCAATAAAAGCTGGGATCGTTTCGATGTCCGGGTTTCGCACGTCATCAAACGCAATGGCGATATCCAGTGAGTCATCCGCCAGGCCGGTTTCGATATCTGCCATGGAGAGTTCAAAGATCTCCAGATGGATATTTGGATAGAGAGCCATGTAGTCGCGCATCAACGGTCCTACCAGGTAAGCCATGAACGTCGGCGTCATGGCCAGGCGCAGAGTGCCGCGGGACAGATCCTTCACATCGTGCAATGCGCGCTTGCCAGCTTCCAACTCAACCAATACTCGACGCGCACATTCGATGTAGGCCTGCCCCGCATCGGTAGGTTTTACCGTGCGCGAGGTTCGATCGAACAGCACTACGCCAAGCGTCTCTTCCAACTGTCGGATCTGTTGCGACAAGGTCGGCTGGGAAACATGCAGCGCCTCGGCTGCGCGGGTGAAGCCGGCGTTATCGGCGACAGCCAACAAATAGCGCAAGTGTCGTAGCAGCATGGGATGTTCCCTCTATAGGCCCTGCTTATGCGTACATTGTATATCGGTCTTGGATGCTATCGAGCGACCAGCAGAACATTGCTTCACACCCAAGCACCCAAGCACCCAAGCACCCAACAACCAACAACCAACAACCGACAACTGTCACCAAGCAAACCCGATAGGAGAAACACCACGCAACAGTCCCACGCGTACAACGAAACGGCCTCGAGCTGACCGCGAAAATCCTCGACGCCAAGGCGCGTTTATCAGCGCGAGAAGCGGTGTAGTAAAGTGCTAAGCACCACACTGGGTCTTCGCACCAAGATGGGGATGACTACTGCGGTGGTGTGGCCTTGAAGCTGGGTAGTGCCTGAATCCGATTCCACCAGTCAGCGAATCCGCTGATGGCAAATACTTGCTCCGCGTCCGGAGTCATCGCCAGATAAGCGCACGCCGGTGCCAGGTACAAATCGCCAATGCTCAACGCCGGGCCGGCAAGAAAAGGATCACTGCCTTTGATCTTCATCAACTCGGTTAGCACCAGTTTGGATTTTTCGATGCCCTGGAGGCGGGAGGCATCGTTCTGTCCTCCGATAAAGTCGGGGAACAGGTAATAACCGAAGACTGGAACCATCGAGCCATAGCCATAGGAGTCGTAGATTGACTGAGCCATATGACTCCTGGCTCGATCCCGAGGCATTTTTGGGGTAAGCGAAGTCCCAGGCAAGACCTCGTCCAGGTAACTCATGATCGCCGCCGTTTCGATCACCCTGAATCCATCGTGATCAATTACCGGCACCTTGCCGAATGCATTACGTGCAAGGTGTTCCGGTGAATGCGGCTCACCTTTCATCACGTTTACTTGTAGCTGATTGAACTCCGCACCTTTCTCCTTTAGCAGCATCTTTACCGTGCGTACGTATGGGCTGCCATCAAAACCATAGAGAGTGAGACTCATGACAATTGCTCCAACCTGGATGGACATTATCGAGACCCTGGCCTGCACTCCTTGTTGCGGTGCCAGAAGAATCGAGTCTGCAACACATCAAAAACGAGCTTGTCGGCATACGGGAGCAACGGGGGCGTGAAGGCCGCTTAGGAGGTCAACGTCAGTTTGACGCTGCTGTAACCGATGTTGGAGTTGGCGTACACCCGGGCAAGCCCATTCAATGTAGACCATCCAATGATGAGTGAACGGAGCATTGACGACGAGTTTCATCGAGGCTTACTTTCACTACTCCGTTCAAACCCAGCTCAATTCCAAGCAAAGGCGCGAGGCCGATTCCGCCTGTTCTTCAGTGCGAGCTTGCCTACCAACCGGATCGCAACGGCCGAAAACATGATGCCAGACGGCAACACATACCAGGCGCTCATGGGCCAGAGACTGGAGTACGCAAGGTCACAAACTCTTCTGCTGAGGTCGGGTGCACGCCGATCGTTTCATCGAACAGTCGCTTGGTGGCACCCGCTTTGAGCGCGATGGCCAAGCCCTGGATGATGTCTCCTGCATCGGGACCCACCATGTGCGCGCCCAGTACACGATCAGTACGAGCATCCACCACCAGCTTCATCAGCGTCTGTTCGGATGACTCCGTGAGGGTCAGTTTCATCGGTTTGAATCGGCTCTCGAACACCACGACTTTGTGGCCGTTTTCGAGCGCTTGTTCCTCCGTCAGGCCAACGGTGCCGATGTTGGGCTGGCTGAATACCGCCGTGGGGATGTGGCGGTAATCCACTGGACGATATTGCTCGGGTTTGAACAGTCGGCGTGCAACTGCCATACCTTCCGCTGTCGCCACTGGAGTCAGTTGCACTCGGCCAATCACATCACCCAATGCAAGAATCGATGACTCGTGAGTTTCGAAATTGTCATTAACGTCGATGTATCCCCGCTCGTTGAGTTCGACGCGCGTATTTTCCAGCCCCAGATTGTCGAGCATCGGCCGCCGACCCGTGGCGTAGAAAATGCTGTCAGCCTCTAGTTGACGACCGTCGTTGAGCGTCGCCAGCAGGCTGCTATCTGACTGTTTGTCGATCCGCACTATATCGGTGTTGAATTGCAGTTGCAGTCCACGCTTGGTCAGTTCTTCAACCAGATGCGTGCGAACTGATTTGTCAAATCCACGGAGAAAAAGATCGCCGCGATACAGCAGAGTCGTGTCGGTACCCAGGCCGTTGAAGATTCCGGCGAACTCGACGGCGATATAACCGCCACCGACAACCAGAACGCGTTTCGGCAGCTGCTTGAGAAAGAACGCCTCATTCGAGGTGATGGCATGTTCGCGGCCTGGAATCTCCGGAATTTGCGGCCAGCCGCCTGTGGCAATCAAAATGCGTTCGGCGCTGAAACGCTGCCCATTGATCTCCACATGATGCGCATCGGCCAGTCGTGCATGACCTTCAAGCAGTGTTACGCCGCTGTTGACCAGCAGTTTGCGGTAAATGCCATTGAGCCGTTCGATCTCACGGTTCTTGTTTGAGATCAATTTTTCCCAGTCGAATTGGGCCTTGCCAGCAGTCCAGCCAAAGCCCTCGGCCTGCTCAAAGTCGTCTGCAAAATGCGACCCATAGACCAGCAGCTTTTTCGGTACGCAACCGACGTTGACGCAGGTGCCACCGAGATAGCGACTTTCCGCTACCGCTACTCTCGCACCGAATCCTGCGGCAAAACGCGCTGCACGCACACCACCGGAACCTGCCCCGATCACAAATAAGTCAAAGTCGTAGGTCATCTCAATTCTCTGCAAGGCAGCACTACACAGGTGCTGTCGAATGTCGTTAAAGGGGAGAAAAACGAAGTTTCAATGCACGAAAAAATGGCGCACACCGTTTCAAGACCGAAGTCTTGTTCTGGTGCGTATTGAATCTGTGCGTGACAGGCGCCGCCCTGGATTCGCTAGCCAGCGCCCCCATCAGGTGTGGCAACAAGAAGCCGCCTTCGAATTCGGTAGCGTTCATGGCTGGAGTGTCCAACCAAAGATTACCGTCGCAGGAATGAGTCACTTCAATCATGTGGGGACTCCCAGGGTGGACAACGAATTAACCCGAAATGAGCAATTGCTTCTGAGGGCCAGTCTCGCCATCTAAAGGCGATTAGAGAACAAGCACGGATGTCATGACTTAATTGTGCTGGGTGAAACAATCCGGTGATGCATTGCTCTGGAAATGTATCTGGAAGAGCGGACGCCTTTTCGCCCGCAGCGCGATTCTCTCCGGCGATGGCGTGTAGGTTTTGGCGATATCGAGGGGCACCCCAGTCCGAGCAACCTCCTCCGCCGGTGCGGCCAAGGCGCTGCTGGATAAGATGGCAAACGTCAGAGCCATCACGGGTTTCCAGATATTTTCCGATAAGCGATTCATGCGCGACTTTCCCGCAGGAGCTGGCGAGCGGAGTCGGCCATGACGGGTAAAGAGCCGGCAAGCATCAACACGTCCTTGAGCACCAGACGACCGCCACCGGACAAGTAAGGAAAACCGTGTTGAGCGTCACCGAGAGCACCCACCCAGGCTTCGGGCGTAGTGATCAGAAAGCTCAACGTCACCAGTGGCGTGCCGAAGGCCAATGCACCACCGAGCAACCCGGTGCGTCGAGAGATCGGGTTGGACAGCACCAACAAGCCGATCAGCAGTTCGACAATACCCAATCCGGTCGAGAACCCATATGTGTTGTTGGCTGTCTGCCAAGCGCGCTTCTCGACGTTCAGTTCACCTTCATGAGTCAGGTGTGCCTTGTACTCTTGCGGGTGTTCATAGAAGAACGACATGAACGGGCTGTTGGCGACAAACGGGGTGATGCTGTCCGCCTCATAGGGCACGAACTTGAGCGCGCCAATCCACAGGAAAACAACGCCGATTGCCAGGCGCATAAGCGATGCGCCAAAGGTGTCCAGCTTGCTGATGAATTTTAACCAGGCCGTAAATGAAGTGAGCATGAGACTTCTCCAGAAGATTGAATGTGGAGGTAGTCTGCGGTGTCAACGAACGGTGTTTTTGTTCGTCATGCTCAAGTTGTTGCTTGATCGTCTCAAGGTGTCCTCGACGTTCTGATTGCGTAAAAAAACCTCGACACTTTGCAGCGCCGAGGCTCTAGGTGAACACATGGCGGGCTAGTTTTTCAGCGAGTCAAACGCTTCAAGTGTGCGCAGCGAATAGATGTATGCAGCACCTGCGTTCATCGAGATGGCGGTGGCCAACGTAGCGGCCACTTCTTCTCGACTCGCGCCAGCTTTAATCGCAGTGTTCGTATGAGCAGCGATACACCCGTCGCACCGAGTAGTAACAGCGACGGCGATCGAGATAAGCTCGCGTGTTTTGACATCCAGCACATCGTTTTCGGCAGCGGCTTCACCAAGGGCCATGTAAGCCTTGACCATTTTTGGATTGCTCTTGCCCAGTGCGCCGAAGGCTTTCTGGATAGTGGGCAACAATTCGGACCAATTACTGAACATTGCATAAACTCCTGACCGGGTAGGTGTACTGTTTCAACACGTTCAGTTTTCTACTGTGGTGAGATTCAGGTTTGTTCAATCCGCTCAGTTTTTTCTGCGAAGCTCTCAAATGAATTCAATCGACAAACTCATCAGCTTGGCCAACGTTCGGGGCAGCCTGGATCTGCGTTGCCAGTTTCAGGGGGATTGGGCTCGAGATCACGAACAGGAAGCCTTGGGGAAAGCGCCCTATCACATTGTGTTGGAGGGAGCGTGCCGAGTGGAGTTTCCGGATGGTCAGCGCCTCCCCATGCACGCCGGTGATATTTTGCTGCTGCCCAGGGGTGCACCACATGTCATGCATAGCCTTGGGAAAACGGTACAACCAACATCACCGACACTCGTCTCAGGTGGGATTTTGCCAACATACCGCATTGGGAATGTCAGCACAGATCTGGACATGCTGTGTGGTGGCTTTCACTACAATCGGGCTTCGATGTTGTTTGCAGCTCTACCTGAGTACCTGGCGATTTCCGGTGGGGCCTTAGCGGACAATGGCGTGTTAACGGCGTTGGTCGAGATATTGCGCAGTGAAGCAGATGGCGATCAGATAGGTGCTCGATTTTTGCTCGATGCGTTATCTCAAGCGTTGTTCACTTTGATTCTGCGCGCGCATCTGGTAAGTCACGGTCAAGACAGCGGCACGCTTGCATTACTCAGTGATAAACGTTTGGGGCGTGCCTGGCAGGCGATGCTGGCTGACCCTGCTTACGAATGGACAATTGAGGGCCTGGCCGAGACCGCGAGTATGTCTCGTGCAACATTTATGCGGGCTTTTGTAAAGGTGGCCGGCGTTTCACCGTGGGTGTTGCTTACGCAGGTCCGGATGGAATTGGCCTTCAGCCTACTGAGTCATTCTCACTTGGGATTGAGCGATATTGCGGCCCAGGTTGGGTATCAATCGCAGGCGGCGTTCAGCAAGAAATTCAAGGAGATTTATGGTGAGGCACCAGGTCGGGTGCGGCGCGGAATTTAACTTTCTCCGAGCTTTCCATCTGGCGGAGAACAATGCGCTCGAAAGGAAGGATCTCCCCATTGAGAACGTATCCACGACCATTTCACGCAGTGAAACAGAAGATTGTTTTTTCTGGTCGTTCTCACCCTCTTGATTCAAGCAGACGATGACCCTCGCAGTTGCCCGATTTGCTGTCGGTCATAGAGGCGCGTGTTTAAAACGTTCCATGGACGCTATGCCACTCCCCTTCCCTTGGGACGCATAGGCGCCTCCACATCAATGTCAAATCGCCCCCACTGCGTCAAATCTATTCACATACAGGAACATGAGATGAACAAGTTATTCGCAGGTCTGGCCCTGGCGACGGCGATGGTCAGTTCGACCGCTGCGCTCGCTGCTCCGGTCAAACCAACCGTGGTGCTGGTGCACGGTGCCTTCGCCGATTCCAGCTCTTGGAATGGTGTAATCAAGATCTTGGAGAAAGATGGCTACCCGGTGATCGCAGCCTCCAACCCTCTTCGTTCGCTCAAGGGCGACGCACAATCGGTAGCTGATGTGCTGGCCAGCATCAAGACACCCATCGTCTTGGTCGGTCACTCTTATGGCGGTCCAGTTATCAGCGAAGCTGCCTACGGAAATGCCAACGTCAAAGCTCTGGTGTACGTCGCCGGTATTGCACCCGATACAGGTGAATCCACTGCCGACTTGGCTGGCCGTTTCCCAGGTAACACCCTGGGTCCAACCCTGGCTCCGCCCGTTGAATTGGCCGACGGCGGTAAGGACCTCTACATCCAACAGGACAAGTTTCACGATCAGTTCGCTGCAGACGTGTCGAACGCCGACGCGAAAGTGATGGCTGCGACCCAACGCCCTGTGACCGCAGCAGCGCTCAATGAAAAGTCGAGCGAACCCGCGTGGAAAACGATCCCTTCATGGTTCGTTTACGGCGACAAGGACAAGAACATTCCGGCACAAGCCCAAGTGTTCATGGCTGAACGTGCACACGCCAAAAAGACCGTTGTGGTCAAAGGCGCGTCCCATGTCGTGATGGTATCCAATCCGAAGGTTGTTGCCAGCCTGATTGAAACGGCTGCCACCGCCAAATGACGACTGCTCGCAACCGTCAATGGAGCGGTCGCGGCATTCGATCTACCGCATCTGGCCGCAAGGCCGGATGCACTTGCAGACCCTCGACAATAAAGTCGACAAAACTGCGTACATTCATAATTGGAGAATTTGTGATGACTTCAAAATTGCTTGTTCTAACCGCGACCGTCAGTTTTCTCTGTGGGCTAGTTTTTTCAGTTGCTGCATCCGCTGATTCAACCGCTGGCCCAGTCGCAGAAGGATCTCCAGTGTTTGGCGTAACACTCCCGCCGGGCTACCGAAATTGGCAGTTCGTCAGCATCGCTCATGAAGAAGGTGACAAGCCTGACATTCGAGTCATTCTGGGAAATGATGTCGCGATGAAGGCATTTCGGGATGGAACTCTTCCATTTCCAGATGGCACGATCATCGCTCGACTCGCTTACAAGTATGAGTCTTCCGCGCAAAACAATGCCGCCTTTGGCCGGGAACAATCGTTCATCGCTGGGGAGCCCACCAACGTCCAGATCGAAGTCAAAGACTCTAAGCGTTATGCCAGCACGGGCGGATGGGGCTACGGGCAGTTTGAAAAAGGCAAGCCCAATCCCAGTGAACAGATCATCAATGGCTGCTTCGCTTGCCATAAGAAATTGCCCCCAGCGACGGACCTGATCTTCACAAAATACTCCGAGTAACTGACAGTCTCAGGTACTCAGCTTCGTATCGATGGCCAGGTAAAGCTCGGCAAGCCTCCTTCAGCAAGCTGACGATTTAACAAGGACTCGATTTCTCCGACTCGGATCGAGGACTTCTGCCCACCAAGCTTTGCGTTGATCCTGGACAGATGATTTCTTCTCATGATTGTGCTCATGCCTTGTCCTCCTCGCAGGTGGATCAGTCGCAGTGCATGGGGCAACACCCTTACCGAAAGGCTCGGGTGTTGCACGCAGTTTTTTGCAGCCGCCCACCTTGCATCACGAACCCATACTCCAGGTTCCAGTTCCCCCGAAGCTGAGACCTGTTCCTGCTCCAGCGCCAACCAATGTCCCAATGGAGGTTGAGCCGCGCCAGAAATGAATTAGTGCGCCTATGGCAACAGGTTGTAGGTACCAACTGCATTCGCCTATCAGATCTTTAGGTGGCAAGCTGAAAAAGGTGGTTGAATTCCCTCCAGCGTATACTCCTCCTCCAGCGCCTACGCCGCCGCCATCGCCGTGGAACTGCATTACCTCGCCAGTTTCATATGTCAAGTAACACTCTAGCCTGATATAGAATGCTGCCCAATAGTCGAAGCGGTATGATTTTATTTGGTACTCTACTGTCGTCTCCACAAGTGCTGCCGGGTCTATTTTGCCTGGATACTTTTGGGCGAACATCTTTTTGTGCTCTAAGATCTCGGCATTTCTTTGTTTGTAGATCTGCTCGACGATGTGATCTATCGAGATTTTAGTTTGAGTGTCCATTGTTGTTGCTCTTTATGCGCGGAAAGAGGTAGAGGTTTGTTCTTTGCCTAGGGGTGAGCATTGACTCGCACCTAACCCTAGCATCAATAATTTAGGTGTAAAGTTGAATGAAAGACTGATCTGAAATAAGTCAAATCAAGAATTGCGATATGGCGGCCGCGAAAACTGAGTGCAACACTTCACCCTCCAGTAAGGTGCCGCCATGTCAGCTCCGAACTCTAATATCGCCTTACGTTGGTTTTCCGTTCCACTGCGCCTCGAACCCCTACCTCTGGCTCAGAGAACAGGTCGTACTGCTCAGGCGCAGGTCCAAGTGCCGGCTCGAACAGGTCGGGCCGGTCGTCGTCTTCGTCTTCGTCGTCTTCGTCGTCGGGGATGACAATATAGGTAGGCATGACGGTGTGCTCCTACCGCCCATTCGGGCGGTGGCCATGTTTAGCGGCATTTCTTGAGCGGCCCGCAAGTCTGGATAAATCGCCGCACCTTTGAGTGTAGCCCTCCATCGCCAGTGGCAGGCGGACGCCTTTTCCGTTACAGCCGCTCTACGGCGCGCTGGGCGCGTCCGGCAAGGGCGTCTGTCGTCGCTAGCGCAAGTTCCGCGTCAATGGGGAGCAATACTGTCTGGCCGATGAACAATCAAAGATCATGGCTCCAGTGACATCTGAAGGTAGATCCCATAAGAAACGAAACTCCTTCTGATGCGAATATCGCTCTTGCTTGATGAAGTGCTTTCCCGCGTTAACTATCTGTCCGGTTCTGTGTGAAAGTTCTTGGCGATTTACGTCGTTGCCAGGAAAGCCAAGTACGGCCTTGTGCTGGTTATACAGGCATTGGCCAAAGGTATATGAAGAGGCGCTAATTGAGCCTGCAATAGCTTCGGAGAAGTCACGAGGGTCTGCAATCACAAACCCAGAGTTATAACTAAACCTACCCATGGGTGTTTGGTCAATGCCTCCGACGGAGGTGCAGAACATGCGCTGGTTAAATCCGCAGCCGTATTTGCCGCCGATCACGCCGAAAGGCGTTTTTGCCACGAGGGTGACAATGCCCTCTTCATTGTCACCGATCTCTGGGTGGTCGTATGCGTTGAATCGCCCCCGATTTACTAGACGCATGACCGGCCGGTTTGGGTCGATTGCAGCCCATCGTGGCAGGCTGCAATCGGCCGATTCTGTTGAAAAAGTCGGTTCTCCCAGACTGCCCCCCTACTGACCGCTGAAAACGTCTTTTGTGCGCGTCGATACGCGAAATCTGAGCCCCGAATCCCATGCTCAAAGTAAAGATTTCAATCTCAAGCGCGTACTTTTCTGTCGTGGAAACCATGGCCGACTTTTTCAACAGAATCGGCCAAAAACAGTCGTTGGAAAACTCTATGGGTCCAACAGTTTTTCCCACCATTGCTAGGTTTTCCAACTGTTCCGCGTTAGCCGTCTTCGTGCTGGCTATGCTCCATGGTAAAGCGATTCAAGCCAAGTCGGGCTTCAGTCGCGATACCCTGAACGCGGTAGTCGACCAAGCCTTGTAGCCTTGTCCATCAAAATCGACCGTTCCGTTTTGCTTAGCTTCATTGTCACGCTTCTGGATAGTTGCCAGCAAAATAAGGAACCACGTACTCACCCAGCTCCTGAACGACTTCGTGCGCAGGGCGGCGACCGTATTTGAGATTCAAGCCGACATGGTTGACCCCTATCTCTCTCAACGTTTGCAGGTAATGGATCAGGAAACGATGGCCTGACCTGAATCCGAGATGAATAGGCGTGGCTGCTTCTTCCGGATCTGGCGAGAGATCAACATAAAGTGACTGCGAGAATGGCTTGAAACCTTGAGTCAACGACCGCCATTTTTTAATCGTCACTGCCTGTTGCACCACGTCCTGCGGATAGTAGAGCCAACCGTCGGCATGATTGGCGATCCACTCCAGCGATTGACGCGAGTGTCCCGTAACCATAACAGGGATGGTGCCCAGTAGAGGCTTGGGTAGAAGGTCTGCGACGGACAGTTCTACCCTAGACGTGGAGATCCTTGGCGACTCTTCGCTCCATACACGGCGCATCACCGCCAATGCTTCCTGAAACAATTCCTGGCGTTTTTCGAGAGAGGCGTTGAAGGCCGAGAACTCGGTTGGCCGGTCCCCTGTCGCAAGACCAAGCACGAGGCGCTGCCCCGACAGTCTGTCTACCGAAGCTGCTGCCTTGGCGAGATGCAAGGGATGACGCAAGGTCGAAACGATGCTGCCCGTCGCGAGCGCGATACGGGTCGTCTGCGCCGCCACATATCCCATGAATACCCATGGGTCATAAATGTGGCCCACATCACCGAACGAAGGAACATTCAGAGGAACATCCCTGAAATACACCGCCGAAAATCCGTAGAGTTCCGCCATTTGCGCGGTACTGATCTGTCGCGCTAAATCCATCTCCGGGATAGCCCCTGCGTAGGATTCAATCGCGAAGTAAAGCCCAAGAGTCAGGTGCCCCTCGCGGTACATGGCCGAGTATCCGCGGTGATCTTTGAAGTCATGCATGTTTGACGATTGATCCAAGTGAAGAAGTGCCGCAGGCAATCTCCTGGCCAAGCCTGGTTGGACAGAAGCTTGCTACATACGCCATGTATGCAGAGCAAAATACAACATACAATCCGTATGTCAATCGACAGATGTGCCCCTTCACCACAAAAAATCCCCTGCTGCTCAATCGATTTCTACGAAAGCCCAGCCTTCCATCGCTCCAGGATTTACGAAAAAACATACGGTATGCATGCCGCTTGACATGCGTAGCGTATGTTAAATGGCATTACTAACATACGCAGCGTATGAGAAATTCCGCCACACGGACGCCATACCTTCATCACCCGCAGAAAAGTTCCAACACCACGTAAGCAAACAGGGAGTATTCATGATCGACAGTCTCGTTGGGTACCAGTCGCCCTCCATGATTTCCGACACCGCGACCCGGGAGTCACTCAATGCCTTTATCACGAAAGTCCTGCAGGGTTTTTCCACGCCTAGCTCGGACGTCGCCAAGTACTTCACCGATCCGGACGTCGCGATCGCCGGCTCAGGCCTGGACGAGTTCTTCATGGGGACCGAAGCGGTACAAAATGGCGTGACGTGGGTGACCACCCTGAACATCCGATGGGAACCACGACTGGTGGTGTCCTGGATACGCGGTGACATTGCCTGGGCGCAGATCCGAATCGACGGCCACACGTTTGAAAACGCTGAGCCAACGGTCGTCCAGTACGTTACGACCGGGGTATTCCAGCGCAAGGGCGACGGCTGGACCTGGTTGTACTGGGGTGGCAGCGAACCGCAAAAAGTAGCTCGGCTGTAATCAGATACTGCCGCAAGTTCGACCAGATCCGAGGCCGTTAACTCCTAGCATTCCTTTACAGATGGACGACAACGGTGGTCAACAAACGAGTGGATTGCCGCTTACGGTCAAGGTTCGTAATCCCCCAACCCAGCCTGTTTACCCAACCTCGATTTCCCGTCTCCTCCCCACCATCGGTATTGCACCGGAGGCCCAGATGCCTTTTTTCAGAACCTATGCCTTTCATCTCGACAATGCTTCGCTTGAGAAGTATTGCCGACCCGCTGATTTTTTTGCCTGCGATACGTTGATGCAGGAAGAGGTCGGCGAGCTTGGCGTCCCCCACGCCAATAAAACCTGCGAACAGGATCTGCAAACGCTGAAGCCTTCAGCCAACCATCAGCCTTCTCCATTTAAACTGGAGAGAGGCTGATAGCCTTTGCCGGCTACTCCAGCTAACGCGCTCTAAACTTGGGCACTCTTTTCAGAGTGCCTTGGCCCAATCGCGCAACAAGTACTTTTGGATCTTGCCTGTCGATGTTTTCGGCAACTCGATGAACACCACGGTTTTCGGCAATTTGAAGCCCGCCAGATGTTCACGACAGAACAGGATGATATCGGCTTCCCGGGTGTTCTGATAATCGACTTTGAGCTTGATGAAGGCGCAAGGAGTTTCGCCCCACTTTTCGTCCGGACGGGCGACCACTGCGGCCTCCAGTACTGCCGGGTGACGATAGAGAACGTCTTCGACCTCGATGGTGGAAATGTTCTCGCCGCCCGAGATAATGATGTCCTTTAGGCGATCCTTGATTTCGACATAACCGTCAGGGTGACGCACCGCCAGGTCGCCGGTATGGAACCAGCCGCCTTCGAACGCTTCACTTGTCGCTTCGGTGTTCTTCAAATAGCCCTTCATGATCGTGTTCCCGCGCATGAAGATTTCGCCGACACTTGTGCCGTCCAAGGGGACAGGTTCAAGGGTTTTCGGATCGGCAACCATCAGCCCTTCCAGGGTCGGATAGCGCACGCCCTGGCGCGACTTGATCCTTGCGCGCTCATTCAGCGGTTGCTCGTCCCACTGGTCATGCCAGGCGCAAACGGTCACCGGGCCGTAAACCTCAGTCAGCCCATAGACGTGTGTGACCTTGATGCCCATCTCCTCGACCGCACCGATGACTTTGGCCGGCGGTGCGGCGCCCGCCAGCATGGCGTCGACCGGATGATCGAAGGCAGCCTTGGACGAGTCTGGCAGATTGACCAACGCATTGAGGACAATCGGCGCACCACACAAATGGCTGACCCGATGTTGATGAATCAAAGTGAGAATTTTCTGCGGATCGACCCGACGCAGGAATACATGAGTCCCAGCCAACGCAGTCACCGTCCATGGATAGCACCAGCCGTTGCAATGAAACATCGGCAAGGTCCACAAATACACCGGGTGGTGCCCCATGGCCCAAGTCATCTGATTTCCCAGTGAATTGAGATAGGCCCCGCGGTGGTGGTAAATGACCCCCTTGGGATTCCCCGTGGTGCCGGATGTGTAGTTGAGCGAGATGGCTTGCCATTCATCCTCAGGCCATTGCCAGGCGAACTGTGGATCACCTTCAGCGAGGAAGGCTTCATAGTCCAGCGTGCTAACCGCGCTGCCTTCGCCGTACTCCGGGTCGTCCACATCGACAACCAGTGGCGGATGAGAGAGCAAGCTTAAGGCTTCACGAATAACAGCGTGGAACTCCCGATCGGTGATCAACACCTTGGCTTCGCCGTGCTCAAGCATGAAGGCAATAGCTTGCGCATCCAGCCGCACGTTCAGGGTATTGAGTACAGCGCCGATCATCGGCACGCCAAAGTGGGCTTCGAGCATGGCCGGGATGTTGGGGAGCATCACTGCCACGGTATCGCCCTTGCCGATACCCCTCTGGCTTAGTGCGCCAGCCAGGCGCCGGCAACGTTCATAGGTCTCTTGCCAGTTGCGGCGGATGGCGCCGTGGATCACGGCGGGATACTCACCGTAGACAGAGGCTGTGCGCTCGATGAAGCTCAGCGGAGAAAGGGCGATATGGTTGACTGCCGAGGGCGCCAGGCCCGTTTCGAAAATCGACATGAGGTTATCCTGTGGGGGAAATCACCAGCCTGTTTTACTGTGCTGGAAACCTCCGATGGCTGATTGTTAGCTCTGATCAGGTTTCAAAACGGCCCTGCCTGATCAACGGGGCCGCTGCGTGCAAACGCCAGGTTCAAGCAGTCTGTTGCTTGGTTTTGCGCAGGTGCGCACGCCAGGTCATGGCCCAATGAGCCGGGTCTTCCAGCGGTGCGCTCTTCAACCGGTGAATCGCCTGGTTGTGCGGCGAGGTCTTGACGATCGCCGGATTCGAGTAAGCCTCGTCGGATATGTGCGCAAGCACCGCAATCCAGGTGTCCAGCGCCTCTTTACCGTACATCTCGCCTGCCTCGGGGGTGAACGGCTCCGGTACCAGCCACGGGTGGTGACTGCTCCACATCGGATCAATACCGAAATCGCTCATGCGGTTTTGCACGTCATGGACGTCGACTCCGGTTTCCTCCTTGAGTTGCTCAAGGCTGTAGCGCGTCATCTCCATCCGGTGGCTTTTAGCCTCAGGGTGTGAACGAGTCACGCCACGAATAGCCAGCAAGCCTTTTTCCATGTAGTTGTTGGCCAGTACCGAAATGTCCGACGCCTCAGCCATCCCTTTTGCGCCCATGGCGCGGGACCAAGCGTAGGCCTTGAGGATGACCGGAACGTTGCCCCAGAACTCGCGGATCTTGCCGGCACTCTGCGGACGGTCGTAATCCAGGCTGTATCGTTCACCGTCAAAGGCCACCACCGGTGCCGGCAGGAACGGTGCAAGTTCTGCCGAACAACCATAGGCGCCCACTGCCGGGCCTCCCACTCCACTTTTCGGTGCGCCGAACGTCTTGTGGAGCATGAACATGCACGCGTCGAAACCGAGCTCTCGCGCACGAATCTTAGTCATCGCGCCGTTGAAGTTTGCATGGTCGTAGAAGCACAGACCGCCCGCTTCATGCACCACGCGCACCCACTCACGAATTTCCGGGTTGTACACGCCCATGTCGTCGGGGTTGTTCACCATCAGCGCTGCCGTGCGGTTGGACACGGCGGCCTTCAGGGATTCGAGCGACGGGTAACCGTTCTCTTCGATCATCAGGGTGATGACCTTGAACCCGGCGGCAGCTGCCGTCGCGGCGCTGCTGGGGTGCGTCTGGATGGTGGTGATGATCTCGTCACGCTGCTCCAGTTCGCCACGGGAAGCATGGTAGGCACGGGTCACCGCGCAACTGGTGTACGCCGCGTCAGCACCGCCGCCTGCCTGGAAGATGAACTGGTCCATCCCGGACAACTCGCGCAGAATCGTGTCCATGCCATGCACGACTTCGAGCGCGCCTTGCAGGGTGTCCTCGTCCTGATGTGGATGCACGTGAGTAATTTCAGGGCGCCATGCCATCGCCTCGTTGATCTGCGCGTTGTACTTCATGGTGCAGGTGCCGAACAGGCTGATGTTCATCATGCCCAGGGTCTGCTGCGACAGGCGCAAGTAGTGATACAACACCTCGGGCTCGGACAGTTCCGGCAACGCCGGTTTGCTGGAGCGCCTCATGTTCGCGGGAATCAAATCGACGGCGCTGCCGACAGCCGCTTGCACGTCAGCCTCAACGTCGGAAAAGATCACACCGCGACGGCCGGGATAGCCCATCTCCAGAATGACGGGTTCGCTCCAGACGGGAGCATGGTATTCCTTGAGTGGAGTGCTCATTGTGCGATTACCTCTTTAAGTGCAGCAGTCAGGCGCTGAATATCGGCTTGTGTGTGAATCTCGGTGACGCAGTACAGGGCGCTGGCCCCAAGCGCCGGAAAGTCGTGAGTCAGATCTTTGCCGCCGAAGATCCCGAGCGCGAGCAACTGCTTGTTGATGTCCTTCACGCTCAGCCCAGTGGCGTCGAAATTCACCACGAACTCCTTGAAGAAACCGGAAGGGAATGTCACTGCCAGACCGGGAACTTCACTCAGCAACTTCGCCGCGTAGTGAGCACGTTGCAGGATGAGATTGCCTACATCCTCGAAGCCCTTTGGTCCCATCATCGCCATGTAGACGGCATTGGCGATGGCCCACATGTAGACCGAATGACCGGTCCAGTCATTCCCCTTGTCACGCAAGCCGTAGGACGATTGTTCGAACAAGCTCAGGCCAAAACCATATTCGCCGGGCTTGGTGGTTTCGGCGATACTGATGAACAGCGTCGGGTATTGGTGGGCGTACAGTTCTGAGTCGCGGGTTGCAATGAAGCCGCTGACCCCGCCACCACAGTTCATATGCACGCCGAGCGGCTGAGTGGTACCCACTACGATGTCGGCGCCGAAATCAATCGGTGCGGCCATCACGCCGAGGGAGATCGGATCGACCCCAACGATGACTTCGGCACCCGCTGCATGGGCAATGGCGGCGATTTCGGCCCCTTGCTGTTCGATCACACCGAAATAAGACGGTGTTTCGAAATAGACCGCAGCCGTTTGCGCACCGATCGAGGCACGGAGGTGATCAATATCGAGCAAGCCGGTTTTCGGGTCAAAGTCGACGAGTCGCACGACGATGTGGCCCGGCATTTCCACGGGTTCGCAGTAGTTGCGGATGATGGAAAGCCGCTCAGGATCGATGGCACGGACCACCGCCACTTCGCTGCGCCCGGTAATTCGGGTTGCCATGCGAATGGCGTGACCCGCAGCGCAACCCCAGCTGCGCACCGGCAGGCCGACCAGATCCATGTTCAGCAGCTCGCCGAGCTGGCTGCAGAACTCGAACCAGGCTTGATTGCGACCGTGGTCGGAGCTCGGCTCACCAAACACCGAGGTCAGCCATTCATTACGGCGCACGACTTCGTCGCACGCTGCCGGAACGTGATGCTGCCAACAGCCGGCGCCCAGGAAGTTAAGGTTTTGCTCGCAGGTCTTGTTTTTCGACAGCGTGCTGAGCAGATGCCGACGCAGCTCGCTCTCGTTGAGCGCCGGCGGCAAATCAATCGGACGTTGCAGGCGGTGTTCATTGGGAATTTGCTGGAACAACTCCTCAATGCTGTCTACACCGATCGAGTCGAGCATCTCCTGTTTGAGTGCAGGAACAGAATTCGCCATGTAGGGGTGGGCGACATGATTACTCATGGGGTTATCCTCGTTTTTATCGGATGAAACAATTGATCAGGATCGAACCCTGAAGAAGACGGACCGGTCAGGCCCTGTGTGCACGCGTATGTGGCCGCTGAGCATGGCATCGACTTCGGCGTCACCCGTGTCGACGCGCAAGCAGCCGGTATCGAGGGAAAGGAGCTTGTCCATCGAGGTGATCACGATGATGTGTTCGCGCCCTGCCCGGCGAATGACCTCGGCGCTGATCTGCTGGTTGCCACGGCCGAACAAGCTGCCGTGACCGCCCAGAACGCCGACGATGATGCGTGTCTCGTACCCTTCCATCAGACGGATCAACGCGTGTTCATTGAGGTCGGCACCCACCAGCGCACCGTCCATGACCGCGTCTACGCCCAACAGCGTCGACGGCAGGCCGAGCTCGGTCATAATGCGTCGCGTGGTGGTGCCTGGCCCCAGCAGGTATAGGCAGCCGGGTTTCATGTCCCTGACAACCTGTCGGGACACGGCGTCGAGCGCCATGTTTTCGTTGGCCAAGGAACCGGCCTTGGCGTTTTGCGTCAGGTGACGTTGGTGCGGGCTGCGGGCGTAGCCATACAGCCGCGCCGACACCTGATCGTTGCGCATGGCAGCCTCGTCGATGTCCATGACCTCGGCTTCGCGAAAGCGCACCGACGAGTCGCAGGCAACGAAGCGTGCCGCAAGATGTCCAGCGTTCTGCGGATTGGTGCCGAACACGGCGGAATACATCTTCACACCCGTAGGGATACCGAGGATCGGTACACGATCACTGACCTTTTCCAGCACATCGCGCGCGGTGCCATCTCCGCCGGCGAACAAAAGCAGATCGACCGAGGCATGCGCCATGACGAGCGCGGCATTTCGGGTGTCATCGGGCCGGCTCGCTCCCGGCGACGACGTATAGACGACAATCGGGTCGAGACCGGCGGCGCGCGCGACATCTTCGCCCAGCTCACCCGAGCCGGTGATCAGCCGGAATGGCGTCGTCGAAGCCGCCAGACGCTTGAGCGCGATCAAGGCCCGATCGCTTGAAACGGGTTGCGCACCGCGGCGCCTTGCTTCCTGCAAAACCTCGACCCCGTCGGTGCCCTTTAGCCCCACGCGTCCGCCCATTCCGGCGACCGGGTTGAGGATAAATCCCAGGGTTTTCCCCTGACCTGCGGGGTGCAGTGAAATATCGGAATCGCGCTGTTCACGCATTGCTCGGTATCCTGTGCGAAATGGCGGGGCTCCCGAGGCTGAGAGCACACAGCTCAGACTCATTGCATACGCCTCGTATGTGATACACAATACGACATACGCGAAGTATGTCAACTTACATACGCAATGAATGTTAAATTCTTTATAGGGAACACGACCGATGGCGCAGAAGCGTGCGGACATGATTGCGGAGACTCGCGGCAAACTGATCAAGGCGGCGCGAGACGCATTTGCTGCGAAGGGATATGCGGAAAGTTCGATGGACGATTTCACCGCTCAAGCGGGTCTGACCCGGGGTGCGCTGTACCATCACTTTGGCGACAAAAAGGGCTTGCTACAGGCCGTCATCGCCCAGATAGATGGAGAAATGATGGAACGGTTGTCGGTCATTATCGAAGAGGCCAGCACAACCTGGGACGGCTTCATCGATGAGTCCATCGCCTACATCAAGATGTCCCTGGAACCTGAAATCCAGCGCATTCTCTTCCTCGACGGGCCAGCGGTACTGGGCGACCCGTCGCAATGGCCGAGCCAGAACGCGTGCATCCGAAGCACCCAACGCAGCATTCAAAAGCTGATTGACGAAGGAACGATCCGCGTGGTCGACACCGAAACGACGGCGCGCCTGATCATGGGTGCCCTGCTCGGCGCTTCCTTGTGGATTGCACATGCTGAGGATCCCCAGACCGCCTCTGAAAAAGCCGTCGAAAGTTTCCGGGCATTGGCGTCCGGATTGCTGCTGTAAGGACAAGCGACAGGCGTAACGGTGCCGCACGATGCACAGGCAGACTCAACACTTCGACGAAATCATCGAACACGCCGCATCACTGGCGCACTGGTCGCAACACTACGACAAGCTGACGCCCGGTGCTTTTCACGGTGCCCTGCAGGACGTGCAACTGAACGGCGTCCGATTGTTCCGTGAAACCCTGAGCAGCGCTGTTGCCCAGCACACGCACACGCCTGCCCAGTGCATAAACCTGCTGCTGCCGGTGAACCTGCCGAGTCAGCCCGACGTGGCGCCGAATCGAAGCCTTCTTGCCGACGGGCTGAACTTCCTGCCCTACGACGACGATTTTTTCTTCGTCACACCGCCGGACACTGACTACATTGTGGTTTCGTTAAATTGCCAGGTGCTTGAACAACTGTTGGTCGCTGAGGACGTTGAACTGTTCTACCGTCGACCCAGGGGTTACGGAATGAAGCTGTGCGCCGGGGGTCTACAAGGTGCCCAGGTTGCCATGACCGGCCTGCTTGATCAGCTCCAAACCCTTGACGACCTCAATGATCAAGCCCTTCAGAACTGCGTACTCGATACGCTGCTCGACGTGCTGGAGCCGCAAAACCCGGTGCGCTTACAGGGACTGGGCGGCAGCCACCAGCACATTGTCAAATACTGCCATGAGCGCGTGCTGCAAAGCCCTGCAGGGGAATCGCTGTCGATCCTGAACTTGTGCAGGGAGTTGAAGATCCCCCGCCGCACGCTGCATTACAGCTTCGAAAAAATCGCCGGCAGCTCGCCTCTGACGTATCTGCGCGCCGTCCGTTTGAATGCCGCCCAGCGCAGCCTTACCGAACACCCGGCCCCCAGCGTTGCCGATGTGGCGTACCGCTGGGGGTTCACCCATCAAAGCTATTTCAGCCAGGAGTACAAACGCCTGTTTGGCCATTCACCCTCGGCCCAACGGCGTTGATAGTCGGCCCAGGTTTGCGGTGCATAACACGATCGACCCACAGCAGAAGCAACGCCGACAGGCACATCAGCGCGCCCCCCAAAAACTGATCCAGTTGAGCACTCATGTTCCCGACACCGTGCATGTGCATCATCGAGTGACCGTGCATGGGATACAGAGGTGGACTGAGCAGCAGCATCACACCGACCAGCACTTGCGGTAGCGCCACCCCCAGGCTGAAGCTCCACTGCTTGCGCAAGGGAACATCCGCGCGCTGGCAATAACGCCCCATTACCCGGCACAACCACAACCCACTCACGGCCATGGCCCATTTCATCAGCGCATACAGCGTGGCATCGTCCATCAATCGTTGATGCAATTGCGGCAGCATCCATACGCCGCTCATTGCACCAAACGCAATCACCACCCAAATGCGCACCGCCCTCCCTTCCTTTGTGAAACCCGCTTCACTGGCCGGCTCCCGGGCGATGGCAAACAGTAAAAGGATCGGCGCCAGGTGATGAATCAAGGCGCTTTGCAGGCAGTGCAGCCAGACGCTGTGGCGCGCAGCGGCGTCCAGCGCCGGCTGCATGCCCAGCAAAAACACCAGCGCAGCACCGCCCAGCAACAACGGTTGACGCTTCCAACCCTTAGGCCCTCCGCTCACCCAGCAAACAAACACGGCTATCGGCAATAACTCCAGCCAGGCCCAACTCGAAAATCCAGACATGACAACCACCCTCGACCCAAGCGCAGAGCGCTTGGGCATTCATCGATAGAGACCTGATCAGGCGTTGTGTTTGCAGCAACTGGCCGGCTGACCGTCCTGGACACTGGCTTGGTCCCTGCTCGCCGGCAAGTCCATGGCCGGGTTGCCGTTGAAGAAGTTATTGGGCTTGAGTTTGAACCCAACGTATTCCACCGGCATCACCGGGAAATCCTCCGGTTTGCAGATGTGGGTATGGCCAAAGGTGTGCCATACCACCAGATCCTGGTTCTGGATCTCGCGGTTGTTCTGCGTGTACAGCGGGAGGCCGTCACCCCGATGCTGGTTGGGGTAATCGCCGGAGCCGTAACGCTCGCCGGGCGCGTAAGGCGTCACCCACAGGTGCTTGCTGGCAAACCCTGCACGTCGACCAAACGAGCTGTCGGGTTGGGCGAGCATGACCGGATTGTGCTCGGCCATCAGCTTGTAGCCGGGGTGATTGCCGACGGCGTTCTTGACGTTCGGATTGATGATTTTCCAGAAGCGCCCGGTCTGGCCGTTGGCCTCACGGGCGGCGTCCAGCTCATGGGTAAACGTGGTGGTCACACTGTCGAAGACGTTGCCCCAGGTATTTCCCTCGCCTTGCGGGCGCGACTGGAAATTGGTTTCGGTCACAGAGTTGTGCTCGCCATCCACCATCATGTGCAAACGCGCACTGAAAAAATGCTGGTGGGTCGGACCATAGAACTCGGGTGTGACCATGCCGCCCCCGCTGGCGGGGCGTTGACCGGGAGCTAACGCGGCGGTCTGGATGATCCCGGTCAGCTTGGCTTCGAGTTGAATCGTACCGTCCTGATAGAGGTACCAGAAAAACCCGTAGTCGTAGTTGGCCACGGTGCAGAAGAAGCTGATCACCAGGCGCCCGGAGCGACGCATTTCGAACACACCGGTACGAAACTCATAGTGTTTCCAAAGCGTGCCGTAATCTTCCTCGTGCATGCAGATAGCATTCTTCATGACAAAAGGTTCGCCCTGATCATTGACCGAAGGCACATCGAAATAACGAATCGCCCCCAGGCAATCACAGCCCAGCTCCAGTTGGTTGGCCAGACGACCGAGCCCGTATTCGCCGCCATCGAACGCGCATTTCCAGTAATGATTGAGCTCGTTGTCCGAATAGGGAACGCCCATGTCGGTGACACTGGCGCGATAGAGGATCGGGCGCACGACGTCACCGTCCTTGTAGCCCAGTTGGTGCAGAACCAGCCCTTCGCGCGGCGTGAAGCCGACGCGGAACTCCCAGTTCTGCCAACTCACTTTCCAGTCATCGACAGTGAAGCTCACGCCCTCGGGCTGCGTGATGTGCAACGGTTTGAGTCCGTCACGCGGCTGGCCCAGGGACGCGGAATCGTAGTTGATCGTGGCTTTGGGAATCGGCGTCAGACGACCGTCGTCCAACAGCTCGATGACCTCGCCTTTGTTCAGGTCGATGATAGCAACCAGTCCTTCGATCGGGTGGGCGTAGCCGTTGTCGGTCAGCTTGTCACGGTAGAACGCGACACCGCGCATCAACCGCTTGCCCTGATAACGTTCATCATCGCCGAAATGCCCGAATGACCAGGGATCGATCTGTACGTTTTCAATATCGGCATCGGTGAGGCCCCGGCGCTTGACAGCCGCACGCCACTCGGGGTCGTTTTGCACAGCTTCCACGCACAGGTCGAACTCCTCAATCATGATCGGTGCATGACCCTGGGTTTCAATGTCGACCGCTTGCCAATCGACAAGGGTTTGGCTGTTCAAATCAACCAGCGCTTCGAAGGTGTTGCCCGTCAATTTGTCCAGCACCAAGGCAAATGCACGCCTGGAAAATGCCTGGCCTGGCACATGGGCCAATACCTCACGCTTATCCGGCTCGGCGAGATGCAGGTACGGGAAGCGGCATTTGTCGTGAAGGTTTTTTTCCCGTTTCAGGATGCCGCTCGCCAAAGCAAGCTCCTCTAGCGAAAGCGGGTCAAGCGGGTGGGTCGCGGTGGTTATTTTAAGATTAACGTTCATGCTTCGTACTCTTCCAGTCAAATGTACTTTTGGGTTTAAAGGCATTCGGATGATGAAGAAACTGCAGCACTGCGGTAAGTCGGCCTATAAAGGCTACGACCAACTACCGCAGGCGCATTAACACAAATTGGCAGAAACATAGCGGGCACTCGCCAAACTAAAAGAGCTGGCATGTTTCTGGCTTTTTAATCGCTCAAGGCACAGCGGATAAGTGATCCGGCAACGCTGCGGTCAGGTCGGCAACCCTCCTGCGCGTTCCAGTTATCCAGACTTTAGTCATCACTTTGCACTATCAAAGAGCAACCTGCACTAATGCGGTGCTTACAGCGTCCGACGGACTGTTGAATTAATTGTTCTTTGAATGGCCTTTAATCACGCCGTAAAAGAACAGCACCACCAGAAGTAATGGCGTTCCGTTCACCCAAGCAGATTCACTGCCGGTCAGCAGCCCGTAGTTCTCATAGATCAAGTAAACCGCCACGCTAAGCCCCGCCAGTGCAACCAGTGGGCTGACCAAGACTTTGAGATACTTGCGAGAGCTGACTTTCTTGAAATGGGCAACCACCGCCAGCGAAATGAATGCCTGAAGCCCGATGAGCCCAATCGTTCCCAAAGCCAGCGTCACCGGGAAAAGGAAGACAAACGCGTCGTAACCCAGCGACGATGGGACGGCGATGCAGACTGCAACCAACACCGTTACTAGAAGACTCGCATTGGCCGGGGAGTTTTTTTGCGGATGAATGTTCGATAGCACACGCGGCAAATGTTTATCTTTGGCCAGCACATGCACGTAGCGAGTGGCCGCGTTGTGCAGCGACAACAAACAGGCGAAATTGCTGGTGCACAGCATGATCGAAACAAGGGTGGCCGTTGTGCCTCCCAGGCGTGTCGAGAACAGGTTGATGATCAGTTCGCCTTGCGCCGATGCCGCTTCGCCCTTGATCGCTTCTACCCCGATGCCACCTACAATCAGCCAGATAATCACAAAGTAAGCGACAGCCACCAAAGCTACTGCGAGACGCGTGGCACCCGGAATGGATTTTTCCGGCCGCTTGGCTTCCATCGCATACAGCGCTGCGGACTCGACACCGAGGAACGCTGCCAGCGCGACCATCATTCCGACCCCGAGGCCGGGCGACGTTATTGCATCAATCGATACCGCTTCAACTGGAAACGCAGCGAGGCCTTTATCCATGAAAATGGAGATACCGAGCAGAAACAGCATGAAGAACTCAGCAAGCACCAATGGCACCAGGATCTTCGCGGCAAAATCAATGTTCTCCCGGCCTAGATAAGACGCCAGCGCCATGAGCAACAATGTCCATGACGTCCAGCCAATATCCACGCCAAATGTTTGCAAGGTCAAATTGGTGTAGTAGCCCGACACAATGGCCAGGGCAATGGTAATTGCCAGGTAGGACGCCAATGCTACCCATGCCGCGCCCGCGCCAACTCGCGGACCAAACACCACTGATAGATACTTGTAAAACGCGCCAGCACCCGGGATCGCGCGAATTAACTCGCCATAGCCGACCGAGAAACAAACCATCAAGAATCCGGCCAGCAAAAATGTTCCGGCCAGCCCCGGACCGTTGCCGAGTTGAAAGCCGATGGGCGCGGCTGTGAGAACAGCGCCCAAAGGTGCGGCGGCGGCAATCACTAACAATGCGATCTGATAAGTACCCAGGTTGCCCTTCAGCTTTTCACTGACTATAGGCGCCTCTTCATGCAGGGATTCGGTTAGCTCTGTCATCACAAAAGCTCCACTCTTTTATTGTTATGGATCACGCCAATGGGTCGATGCAGTAGCGTCCTTGCTGAAAACTCACGTGGGTTACATCCCGATGCTGACTGTCTCAGGCAGCGTGCTGGCACCATCGATCACGATTTGCGCACCGTTGATGTAACTGGACTCGTCGGACGCGAGGAATGCCGACAACTCACCGACTTCATCGGGCCTGCCCAGGCGTTTCATGGGAATGGCTGTGGCCAGTTCATCAAGAACCGACTTCGGATCGTCCGGATTGACTTGCCTGGCGACCTGCTCCGCCATCGGTGTCCATATGAAGCCCGGGCAAATGGCATTGACCCGAATGTGATGGGGAGCCATTTCCACCGCCAGCGCCTTGGTGAAGCCAATCAGCGCGGACTTGGACAAGGCATAGGCCACCTCACCCGGATCGGCCGTCAGGTCACCGGTGACGGACGACATGACGACCACCGCACCGCCGCCGGAGTTGATCATGTGCGGCAGAACCGCCCGGGCGGTATGCCATGCACCTTTGACGTTAACGTTGATGTGCAAGTCGAGATCGGCATCGCTGGAATCCAGAAACTTCGCCAGTCGGCAAACGCCGGCATTGCAGACCAGCGCATTCAAGCGGCCAAAACGCTGCATGCCTTTTTCGGCAATCAGGCGCATGGCCTGCGGATCGGTCACATCACCGACGTGCGCAAGTACCTCCACGCCGTAGGTATTTTTAATCTCTGCTGCCACTTCATGGATTGACTCATCAAGATCAACCAGGATCAAGCTGGCCCCATATTTTGCGTAGATGCTGGCATGAGATTTCCCCATTCCTTTTGAAGCCCCGGTAATCAAGGCCACTTTCCCGTTCAACTTACTCATGATGTCCTCCGGTTTTTTTGAACAAAAAAATCCCGTCATGCCCGGGTCGTGTCCCCGGGCATGCTGTTTCACAATCAGGTATTAAGTAATTACCGTCGAACGATGGTTTTTAAGTGTTTCCGACGGCCGTTCGCCAAACAGATGTTTGTAGTAGACGCTGAACATGCCCATATGCCAGAAGCCCCAATTGGCGGCCACTTCACTAATCAAGGTTGGCTTATCGCTGGAGACAAGTTCTGCCCTGACGCCGTTCAAACGTATGTAGCGCAGATAAGTCACGGGGCTGATCCCCAAGACTTTGTTGAAGGCATAATGCAGCGAACGATGACTGGTGCGCAGCCCCTCACACAAATCTGTCACCGTTAACGCTTCACTTTTTCTTGAAAGAATATAATTGCGTGCACTGTCTACAACATGGCGATGAATGAACTGCTCTGCGTGAGATTTCTTCGAAACGGGCAAGTCTGCTGTCATGCCAAGGAGCAATTGCATGATGTCGAAGGTGAGTTGTTTTTTGGCTGACGCCGATTCGAGAATTGAAGGATTGTCCTCGACGGCACGGAAAAAGTTATCAAAGCCTTGCCGGAAGGCTGCACATTTTTCGGGCGCCAGTGCACTGACTTCCTTGGTCAGCGCGATGACACTCTTGTCATCAAACTCATCATCAAGCGAGTATTTCCTGAAGGCTTCAACATCGACGGATGCACCATAAATATCCGAATAGCCGGGGGTCTTGAATTTGAGTTCGGAATCCGGCCGGAGAAAGAACACGGAATCAATGCAATCTAGCTCTTTACCGCACCAGTAACCGTGGCCGCGCAACGCGATGGGAATGCCCAAGGCAAACTTGCCAGGCAGGGTTTGCCCATGTTGATCCACCGCTTGATTCATCACCTCACGGAAAATCTGCACCACACCCACGGAAATTTCAGTGACCGAACCTGCGAATTGCCCCGGGCTTATCTGCAGATACTCTTGCTGCCACTCCGACAAAGAGTTCGCCAGCACATTGGCGTCGGTGACAGAAACGCTCTGTAATCCTGCTTGCTGAGATTTTTGCTGGACCGGTTGCGATCTCATGGCATATCTCCTGGGCGCATCAGTGTTCTTTTTATTATTCGAATGGCGGCTTTACCGACTATCGAGCCTGTGCCTCGCGTCCTATGCTCAATGGCTACAGTTTCAAATTTACACGATGCTTATTGAGCCGGGGGGCAAGGGGCCCGAGATTGCGCATTTTTTTGATAGCCACGTCATCCTGTAGCAACGGCGGCACCACTCACTGCCCCCTCGTTCTCCCAATCCGCCAGATCAACCGGATGACTCTGCACATAACTGCCAACGGCATCGTCTAGCGTGGGAAAATCCGTACCTTCCCCAGTAACGTGTAAAACTCGAATCGCTTGAACTCACCTTGACTGGGGTCTTTCATCTCGGTCACGCACAATGTGATGCCCGCTGCGCGCTGGGTTTCCTCCACTTCGACCAGAATGTCGGCCAAGCTCACATCCAACAGCGGCTTCGGCCGCGGGCGTGCGTTACGAACTGCAGTTGATCGCAAAACCTTAGAAAAAACCGGCGGCCAGGTTGACTACGCCTGGCCGGCCATTTCCTGGTTGGGATCCACGTAGGTTCTGGTCCGCGCCGCGTAGACGCGAGACAGTAGGTCGGTGTCGGCGAAAGAAACCAGCGCCACGGCGCAACCGACAATCAGCATGGGAACGATATTGGCGTTGGTATTCCAAGAGATGGTAAATCCCGGCATCCCTTGTGGGAGAGAGTCGAGGACCGACAGCCCGGAGCTTGCTGCAAGGTTCGGCACAGCCAAGCCAGACTTCTTTCTCCCAAGGCATCTCTTGGCTCAATTTTGCAGTTGCTGAACGTCATCTATGGGTCGATTCTGTTGAAAAAGTCGGTCCTTCCAGACTGCGCTCGCACTGATAGCTGAAAATGCCTTTTATTCGCGCAGCTACGCGAAATCTGAGCCCGGAATCCTCTCCTCTAAATGAAGATTTCAATCTCAAGCGCGTACTTTACTGCCGTGGAAACCATGGCCGACTTTTTCAACAGGATCGGTCGATAACTGCCTGTTGTGTAGGGCAGAAACCGGCCAGCAGCGGGCATTCGCCAACAACCTGAACACTTTCGATGCCCAGGTGCCCAGAGCGCTAGGTTCAGGGCACCCGCGCAGCCGGCAGCCTGCACCTTGTTTACGCCAGCTGACATCGATAAGAGTTTCTGATTGGCGGGCTTCAGACGGCGAGCTGTCCTACCAACTCCACTAGTCCATCAGCACCTGCAAGGCAGCGGTCACGCATGACTTGGGGATTCAAACCAGCGTCAAGAATAGCGTCGGCAAAATGCTCTATGTCTTTGTGCATAAGTCCCTGAAGATGCGGAGCAATATCTGCGGTGATCTCGTTATTGATCGCTCGCAAAACTGTGCTCGAACCGCTGCTCATAGCAATGACCTCATGCAGCTGTACCAAGTCCATCCCTACAGATTTACCCAAGCTGAAGACATCCACTGCGTTCTTCAAATTGGACATGGTCAAGGCGTTATTCAGTAGCTTCGTCATCTGGCCGGCGCCTGACGGTCCTAACAGGGAAACTCTTCGGGAAAAAGTCTCGAAGACTGCACGCACTTTGGAAAAAGTCTGCGACTCACCACCCACCATAGTGGTCAACGTACGAGCCAGCGCGCCTGGTCTTCCTCCGCTTACAGGAGCATCAAGGTACGGGATTCCCCGCTGTTGAAGTTCAGCAGCCAGACGGCGACTTTCTCCCGGGTCTCCGGTGCCATGGTTTACAAGAACGGCGCCGGGCTTCAGCCCATGCCGAAGCCCGCTGTCCAGGAGACTGACGATATCTTTGTCGTCGGTGAGGCATAGACAGACAACATCACAATTCTCGGCAAGCGTCTGAACCGTTTTCTCAACGATGTGAGGAGCCCCTGCCAAGGCTTCCAATGAATGGGGGCGACGAGCCCAAATGTGCAGCTCAAATCCAGACTCGGCGATTGCTTGAGCCATCGGACCTCCTTGGTCACCGAGCCCGATGAAGCCTACCTTCAAGGTTGTTTTTTTGGACATAACCTCACCCAATCATCCGCGTGGCAACTTCCCACAACCGCTGCGCGTTATCTGGGTCAACGGCGTAGGGTGCCACGCCTGTGTAATCGGCAGGACGCTTGGTGACCACCAACGCTTCATTACAGTCCTCGAAATAACGACCACCAATGCCTTCCAACAGTGGAGACGCCGCCAGTAATACAGATGTCGCTGCACCCTGTTGCACGTTCTTCTGACGTTCAATTGGGGTCTTGAGCGCACCGGTGTGCTTCTGAAGGTTGGTTGCGATTGCCCCAGGGTTCAAAGCGTTCGCGAAAATGCCTTGCTCCGCCCAGCGGCGGGTGGTTTCTACGGCAATGAGTGCGCATGCCGACTTGGCCTGGGCATATGATGCGAAAGCATCGTATGTGCGGAAGTCGAAATTGATGTCATCGAAAACCACTGGCCCTAATAGATTAGCGTTTGAACTCAGCGATACAATTCGCGCACCTTCAGCTTTGATCAGGGCGTCTTGCAAGCCAAGCACGAGCGCAAAATGACCGAGAAAGTTGGTTGCAAATTGCATTTCCCAACCCTGTGATGTCAGCTCCCTCTCAGGAACGGCCATGATCCCTGCGTTATTGACCAGGATATCAAGTGGCTCTGACCAAGACACAGCAAACGATTTCACAGAGGACAGATCCGCCAGATCGATTGAGCGGATTTCAACGGTGCCCCTGCCCCCAGAGCGCAGTTCGGCAGCAACCGATTCCGCCGCTTCCGGACGCCGTACTGCAAGCGTCACGTCTGCGCCGGCATTGACCAATGCGCGCGCTGTCTCAATACCGATACCAGAGGCTCCGCCGGTTACGATCGCCCGTTTACCAGTGAGATCGACCCCTTCAATGATCTCTTGTGCAGTTGAATGAAACCCGAACGGTGTAGTGATACGCGTCATGAATTATTGCTCGCATGTTTAATGGCCGCTGAGTCGAACTGACTTGCGGGATCACCGGATGACCGGCGGATGAAGATGCCTTCAACTCCAAGCGGCAACTGCACCGGGTACCGAGCCGGATCGTGCTGAGCCGAATCAAATCCCTGAATGCTCTGGATGCCAACATCCCCCTATGAAATCCGATCCGCGCAAAGTTGCTGTGGACCAAGATAAGCCTCAGCACTGTCGCAAACAATCGGGCTAATATTGGATGAACTGATGCAGGAATTAGCACAATGCAGAAATCCGGGCTGCTCGAACTTAACGCCGTGGTCGCAGTTTCTACTCATCGCAGCTTTCGTCGTGCGGCCGTGGAATTGGGAATGTCGCCATCAGCACTCAGTCATGCGATCGCTGCACTGGAGAAACGCCTTGGCGTGAGGTTGTTCCACAGAACCACGCGAAGTGTTTCTCTGTCTGAAGCCGGGGAGCAATTTCTGATTCGTGTGCAGCCCGCTCTGCGTGATATTTCCGCGGCTATGGAGGCGGTAAGCGAATTCCGCGATACACCGGCGGGAACCCTTCGTCTGAACACCTCCGAAGGTGCTGCGCAAATGGTGCTGACTCCAGTGGTACTGGAGTACCTAAGGCGTTATCCAGACATGCGGGTAGACATCGTTACCGATAGAAGTCTGGTTGACATCGTTGCTGGTGGATTCGACGCCGGCATACGGTTGGCGGAAAGCGTTCCGCAGGACATGATTGCCATTGCGATCACTCCCCCACTCCGCTTTGCAGTGGTCGGTTCCCCTCAATACTTCGCGAAATGCAAAAAACCAAAGGTTCCGGCAGATCTCCTCGTACATAACTGCATACGCGTGCGCTTCCCCAGCGGCACGATCTACAAATGGGAATTCGAGAAGCGCGGTGAAGAGCAAGCAGTAGACGTCAGCGGATCGTTGACGCTCGACAGCCACCACCTGATGTTAGAGGCGGCTTTGCAAGGCGCCGGTATCGCCTGGACTAATGATTTCGCCGCTTCTGCCCATATAGCGTCAGGAAGCCTTATCCGCGTATTGGAGGACTGGACTCCTTCGTACCCGGGGCTGCGCCTTTACTATCCTGCGAATCGCCATATGCCAGCGGGACTCAGGGCTTTCGTCAACATCGTCCGTGAGATTGTGTCGCAGACCTCAAACATGAAAAAGAGAGGCTGAGCTTTTACACTCAAGTTGGGGGCTCTACCCCATCTACCTGCCTTCGCATTAACGTGCGAGGAGTTTTTAGCGAAGGTGATACTGCCTGTGCTTTATATCCATCGGAGGATCCAGTGAATTCGATCTTGATCTTGTAGCGAAGCGGAATTGTGGCGTGTGCTCAAATGGAGTAGGCGTCAATCGGCACGAAAGTGTTGGCAGAGCGATTGTTGAAAATGCTCCAACAGAAAGTCGACGAACACCCGGGTTTTGGCCGGCAAAGATTTTTTGGAGGAGTAGTAAATCGAGACAACGCCTAGATCCACATACCAATCTGGCAACAGTCGAACCAGCTCACCGCGCTGCAACCTGGGCCACGCGCGATCCAAGGGTAGCAGTGCGACACCTAAACCCATCACGGCACAGCTGCATAGCGCTTCCGGGTCGTTCATGATCGCAGCTGGTTTCAGGTTAAGATCGAACCGTCCCTCTTCAGAATCACGAAGCGTCCAGCTCAGCAAACGCCCTGAGTTTGTCGAACGCATCACGATGCCATCTACCCCCTGCAAATCGCTGGGCGTAGTGGGTAGCGGTTTACCCTCAAGCCATGACGGAGCTGCGACAGCCACGAGATGAAGTTTGGACAACTCGCGCGCGATGACGCCAGGTGACAGTTCCATTCCACCACCGATAGCGACGTCAAAACCTTCACCGATCAAATCTACGCGTCGGATTTCCAAGTGCCAATCCGGTACCACAGCGGGGTAACGCTGCTTAAAAGTCTTGAGCAATGGCAATACATAATCATAAGCGAGTGATGGGGCCAAATTGACCCGCAATCGCCCTTCGGGGACTTCTCGGGCATCACCTATTTGAGCGATGGCATCCTGGATAGTCTCAAGACCTTGGGAGACCTGTTGATAGAACAACTCTCCCGCCTCGGTAAGGGTGAGGCTTCGGGTGCTGCGTTGGAACAAGCGAGTCCCCAAGTTGGCTTCAAGACGAGCCACGTTTTTACTCACGGCAGCAGAGGAAACCCCCATCCGCCGTGCGGCTTCGGAAAAGCTGCTGGCTTCCGCGGCACGGACGAAGGATTCGAGATTACCTAGGGTTTCCATATTCATCTCCAACTTTTGGTTAAAGCTAATACTACCTTTTGAAGACTAATTTATCCTTGATGCTTTGGTCATGATGGCTTCCCACCTGGTTATCAAGATTGGAAATCAAAGCACCATGGCAAAAATTCTCGTTACTGGCGCGACAGGCAGATTGGGCAATGCTGTCCTGCGTTCACTGGTACAAAAAATCCCGGCATCGGAAGTCGTAGCAATGGCACGTGATACTGAAAAGGCCAGGCCTCTGGCCGAATTAGGTGTTGAGGTACGCTACGGGGATTACACGGACTACGATTCGCTGGTGGCAGCTTTCAGGGGATTAGAAAAAATCTACCTGGTGTCCGCCGTCGCGTTCAGTGATCGTATTGGCCAGCATAAAAACGCGATCACTGCCGCCAGCCGGGCGGGTGTTCGTCATGTGGTCTACACCAGTATTCAACGGATCAACGACGAGCTGGCGCCTATTGAAGGCGTGACAGAGAGCGATATAGCTACCGAGCAATTGCTTGTGAAGTCCGGCCTCACGTACACAATCATTCAACACCCGTTATACGCCGACGATTTGCCCTTCCTCATTGGTGCTAATGCAGCAAAAGAAGGCTTCAGTGCCCCAGTAGGTAAAGGTCGCGCTAGCTTCGCCACCTATGCAGAGCTGGCAGAGGCCGGTGCTTCACTGTTAACCCAAACAGGATATGAAAACCGCACTTGCCTGCTGAACGCGGGACAGACTTGGTCATTCCAGGAGATCGCTGACGGCCTGGCCTTACTGACGGGCAAGGCGATTAGTTACCAACCGATTTCCGTTGAAGCATTTATCGCCGCTCGAGAGGCTGAGGGCTGGCCCACTGCGGTCGCGAAATTCCTCAGTGGCTGGGGTAATGCCATCGACAAAGGCGCTTTCGACCAGAGCAGTCATGCCTTGGAAAGACTGCTGGGGCGTAAGCCAAAATCCCTACACGAAATGCTTCGGAAAGTTTACTCCCTGTGAGTCATCATTCTTAGCTTCTGTGTGAAGAGCCGGCGGGTTGAGGCCTGAATGCCAGGACGTATGTGCGTCACTGCGGATGAAGGCACTGGTGGTGGTTTATAAGCGCTGCTGGTCGAGCAACCTGCCAGGGTAAGCAACAAAAATGGACGTGCAGCACTTCAATAACGTCATGCCACACCTTCCTTGTATTTTCCGGAATAATTTCCGGTAAATCAGAGCTTAGGCAGCGTTAGCATGGCCGGTTGACGCAAACGCCGAACGGAAGGTTGTTCATAACCGGCTTTCAGCAGAATCGGTCGTTTTCACCCGGTAGCTTTACAGCGCTGGTTTGTCACTGCGGGCCTTGAGATTGGCTTTGAGCTGTTCGCTCATTGGCATGTTCAGGTTCATTCCTTTCGGAGGTATCGGTGATTGAAACCACTTGGTGTATAGCCTTTCGAATTCGCCTGACGTCATGAGACGGGTTATGGTGTCATCGACCAATTCCTTGAACTCAGGATCATCTTTGCGAAGCATGCAGCCATAGGGTTCAACTTGCAGCGCATCACCCACTACTTCGAGCGCGTCGGGATTTTTAGAGTTCGCCATGAGGCCAAACAGCAGTACATCGTCCATAGCAAACGCCACGGCACGATCATTTTCAACCAGTGCCAAGGAGTCGTCGTAGTCTTTGCCCAGGACGATCTGTATGTCTAGATTGTGGTCGGTACTGTATTGGCGGATGACCTTCTCGTTGGTGCTACCGGCGGTGCTGGCGACAGTCTTCTTTGCGAGATCGGTATAGTTCTTTATGCCGGAGTTCTTCTTAGTCAGTAGGCGCGTACCGGTGTAGAAATGGCTAATTGCAAAAGCTACGTCCTTGCCACGCGCAGCGTTGTTGGTGGTGGATCCGCACTCCAGATCGTATGTGCCGTTGACCAGCAACGGAATGCGGGTTTGCGAAGACACAGGAATGTAAGCCACTTCCAAGTTCGGCTTCTTGAGCTTCCTGCGCACATCATCAACGATGGCATCGGTTAAATCGACTGAGAAACCCACGGCTTTGGTGGGGCTAATCAAGTAGCTGAAAGGTACCGATGCCTCGCGGTAAGACACGGTGATTTTGTTCCTGTCGGCAACTTTTTCGAGTGTCTGCGAGTTGGCGTGAGGGGTGATGGCAGACAAGCCAGCAGCGAGAATTGCCGCTGCTACGAAATATGAGGTTTTCATGGGACTCCCTTGAAAGTATGAAAAAACACACTGACAAACGTAAAGGATGAGCGCCAATTTCCAGCATTTCTAAAAAATGTTGTTAGAAACATAAAAAAGATACGCCCAAGGAAGGTAGATACTTTGCGCCAGATCAAGAAAATGCGACTCACCTCAGCCCGCTATGCAGCGATGCGCGATGTAGTGCCGTCTGTCAGGGGGTGATGAAACCCTCCCCTCGTATGCTGGTTAAACCAGCCTGGTCGGTGCCCGGCAAGCTGATGTTCTATGTCTGTGTCGCCCTCTTGATCTTCGCCGTACTGGGGCGTGGTGTGCCGCATTTCCGGGGGCAGCCTGTGGCGCTTCCTGAAATACGTCAAAGATAGTCTCGTGATGTTTGCTGCTACGGTGACTGCAGTCGGTGTGCCGCGGGTGAAGCCTGCCTGCCGTGATTGGTTCATTTAACGGCAAAGGAATGCCCGTGATTGTCAGGTCGTTTTTTTGAGCTTATCTTATACAAAACCTATACAGAGACATGATCAATGTATAATAAAAGGTGTTGGCCACTGACGCTGTACTTTGACGGCGATTGCCCGTTGTGTGCGCGAGAAATTAAGGTTCTGCGCCGACACGCCGCAGAGAGCCGACTGCTTTTTGTTGACATAAACAGTGCTGAGTTTGACGCCAAAGCACTTGGTTTCACGTTGGAGCACATGCAGGCGACGCTTCATGCCTGTTTCGCCGACGGCCGCTGGGTTAGCGGTCTGGATGCCACCCTATGGAGCTGGCGTGCCGCTGGCCTGGGATTTTGGGCCCAACCGCTTAGCTGGCGTGCACTCAGACCGCTGCTTGTACTCTGTTATCGGCTGTTTTGTCGTCTTCGTCCCCATTTAGCGTGGTTACCTCACCCCGATGGCCGCCGTCGATGTATCGGTGACCGGTGCGCGACGAAGAGCCTGAGCCACAGGTGATCTCGCGCAACTCGTGTTATCTGCCTCATATCGTGCGCAGTAGAAACGGCCCTACCACCAAGGATTGCCGTCTGATGAAGCGCAGCATGGCTGCGAGGAGTCTAAATGAACCCATCAATAGCCGAGCATTACCGTGAAATTCTCGTCGCCATAGGCGAGAACCCTGACCGTGAGGGACTGCTGGATACGCCCAAGCGCGCAGCCAAAGCGATGCAGTACCTTTGCAACGGCTACACGATGAATCTTGAGGAAGTTATCAACGGCGCACTGTTCGAATCGCTGAACGACGAAATGGTCATCGTGCGCGACATCGAACTGTATTCATTGTGCGAGCACCACATGTTGCCCTTCATCGGCAAAGCTCATGTCGCGTACATCCCGACAGGCAGGGTATTGGGCCTGTCCAAGGTCGCACGAGTGGTGGATATGTTTGCCCGACGCTTACAGATTCAGGAAAACCTCACCAAACAAATTGCCGACGCCCTTCAGCACATGACCGATGCAGCCGGTGTGGCTGTGGTTATTGAGGCAAAGCACATGTGCATGATGATGCGAGGCGTGGAGAAGCAAAACTCGGTGATGACCACATCGGTGATGCTGGGCGCCTTTCGCGATTCGTCCGCTACGCGTCACGAATTCCTTCAGTTGATAGGACGAATCGGTTAGCGCCGAAAAAACATGTCTTTCTGCGCAGAGGCTAAATGAACAGTTCCTTCCGTATGAACTCCCTTGGCGAGGGCTACCGTGCTTTGGTGATAGGCGCCAGTGGAGCGCTTGGCACCGCGTTTTGTGAGTTGCTCAACGAAGATCCAAAATGTTCGGTTGTTCGTGAACTGGGGCGCAACAGTGCTCCAGGATTGGATCTGGAAAAGCCCGACAGTATCGCCAGCGCGGCCGTCGAATTAGCTGAAGAAGCTCCTTACCAGTTGATTTTGCATGCTGCCGGTCTGCTTCATCGCGAAGACATCAAGCCTGAAAAAAGTTACACATCTATTGAATCGGATGCGCTCCAGGCGATATTCCAAGTCAACACACTCGGGCCTGCACTTGTTTTGCGTCACTTCCTGCCCTTGCTTGACCCCCACGGCGTGATGGCGGTGCTCTCCGCCAAGGTGGGCAGCATCGGCGATAACCGTTTGGGGGGCTGGTACGCCTATCGCGCCTCCAAGGCAGCATTGAACATGTTGATTAAAACGGCTGCGATCGAACTCGCACGGACACGCCCTCATACCCGCTTATTGAGCCTTCATCCTGGCACCGTCGTTTCGGGCCTTTCACAACCCTTTCGTAGTGCCTCGGCAGCCAGGCCGGCAAGTATTGCTGCCGAGGAGTTGTTATCACTGATTGATCGTTTGGCGCCTGCCGATAGCGGCAATTTCTTTGCATATACCGGAGAACGCCTACCTTGGTAGGCAGGGAGTGAATGTTGAATCTGCAAGCGTTGACCGAACGGGCCGCGAAGGGAGAAGTACGAGAGCTGGAGCTGCTGTCTCTGGAAGGCGGTTTTTATCTGGCGCGAGTCAGACTGGATCACGGCCAGTTCACGCTGCTGACCGATGAAGCAAAGCCTATTCACCTTCACTCCATTAATCATCTGCGTGAGTTGTTGCAGTTTGTCCCACCATTCCCCTGCGTGCTTGTGCAGCAGTGTGTCCATGACGAGATGTGCGGCTCACGGGAAGGGCCCATCGAGTCGTTACGCATTTCTTTTTCGCTGACTGCACCCTGGTGATTCTCTTTCCTTTGGAACCTGTCGAATGAACAAGACTCACCGACTATGTTTGGTCTTGGGTGACCAGTTGTCCTTCGACCTGCCATCATTAAAGGGGCTGGATGCCGAGCAGGATACGATTCTGCTGGTTGAGGTGATGGAGGAAGCTAGCCATGTACCTCATCATCCGCAAAAAATCGCGCTGATCTTCAGTGCGATGCGCCATTTTGCCGAAGCATTGAAGCAGCTCGGCCTGCGAGTGCAATACGTCACCCTTGACGATCCGCACAACAGCGGATCGGTGCCAGGAGAGTTACGACGTTGGCAGTCGCTGCTGCACCCAGTGGAACTGCACCTGACCGAGTGTGGAGATTGGCGCCTGGAGCAGTCGCTCAAGGACTGTGGCTTAGCGATCCATTGGCATAGCGATAGCCGTTTTCTCTGCACCCGCGCCGAGTTTTCGTCCTGGGCCAAGGATAAAAAACAACTGCGCATGGAGTTCTTTTATCGTGAGATGCGGCGCAAGAGCGGCTTGTTACTCAATGGTGACGGCAGCCCGGTCGGCGGCGCCTGGAACTTTGATGCCGAAAACCGAAAGGCACTTCCCAAAGGCTTAAGAGCCCCCTCGCCCATGCGCTTTTCGGCCGATGCGATGACACAGGACGTGCTGGAGCTGGTCGCAAAAAACTTCTCCGGCCACTATGGCGCCCTCGACAACTTTGACTACCCGGTGACCCACGACGATGCCCAAGCCTTGTGGGACTACTTCCTCGACTGGGGGCTGGCAGCCTTCGGCGACTACCAAGATGCGATGGCCAGTGATGAGCCCTTCCTGTTTCATGCGCGGATAAGCGCCGCGCTGAATATTGGTCTGCTGGATCTGCGTAAATTGTGTAACGACGTGGAAGCTGCTTATTGGGCGCACAGGATCCCGCTGAATGCAGCTGAAGGCTTTATCCGCCAACTCATCGGCTGGCGTGAATACGTTCGGGGCGTCTATTGGCTGAAGATGCCCGACTACGCCTATGGCAATCTGTTTGGCAACAGCAGACCGCTCCCAGAGTTCTATTGGACGGGCGACACCAGGATGAATTGTATGGGCCAAGCGATCGGCCAAAGTTTGAAACATGCCTATGCCCACCATATCCAGCGGCTGATGGTGACCGGCAACTTTGCACTGCTGGCCGGCATCGCGCCAACCCGGATTTGCGACTGGTACCTGGCGATCTACATGGACGCATTCGACTGGGTCGAACTACCCAACACACTGGGCATGGTCATGCACGCCGATGGTGGTTACCTGGGCTCCAAGCCTTATTGCGCCAGTGGCCAATACATAAAGCGCATGTCCGACTACTGCCGTAATTGCGTGTACAAAGTCAGTGAAAGCACGACGGACGACGCCTGCCCTTTCAATTCGCTTTACTGGCATTTTCTAATGCGTCACGCCGACCTTTTGCGCGGCAATCAGCGCATGGGCATGGTCTACAAAAACCTCGATCGCATGACTGAATCAAAGCAGCAAGCGCTATGGGATCGTGGCCAGAAACTGCTCGCCAAACTGGATGCCGGGGAGTCGTTTTGAAGAAGAGTGAACTCCCGGTCAAAACCTGTGCGGTCTGCGGACTGCCCTTCGCCTGGCGCAAGAAATGGGCGCGCTGCTGGGCTCAAGTGCGCTACTGCTCGCAGCGTTGCCAACGGCGCAGGAGCATTGAATGGTGAGAGTGTGAAACAGATAAGAGTACGTCTCCTGCAGGGACTCAAAGCACCCGAGGATCTACGCCTTCAACTTGAGTCTGGTAGGTGGTCTTCAGTCGCAGCTTCTACACATTAGGCACAGAGATTAAAAGCTCTGGTCGTGGTCTCGCAGTAGAAATCCGTTTTGTTTCGCATGGATCCCCTTTCCGTTCGAATTTCAGGGACAACAGCTCTCGATATCATCTTCACGCCCTATCCAAGCCCCCTTCGCTATTAGTGGCCATATGACACCATCGCAAACGACCGTTGTCAATTTCCGATTTGGAGCATGAGCGGACATGAGTTGACTGGAAGCTTCCTAAAAAACGCTCGGGATCTACCTTATGGGCGGCACCGCTCTCTCCCTCGGTATTCGCGCGACGACATCCGAAAGATCTAAATGGTGCATATGATTATTCATTTAATATTTAATTCTTTCAAAAGGCGGCAAATTTTCGGGGATGAGAGCTCTATGCTCGCCTATACTAAAGATGTTAAGTCATTTTGGCGAGCTCGATTAACAAGGTATTGATATATATGGAAATTTAAAATATTGGTTGCCTTTGAGGTTGCTAGTTAATAAATTTTCTGTGAGATGGTTTGGTGTCGTGACGAGGTTTTGATATGAACGTCTTGTTGAAAGAACTTCAGGCCTATCATCATGAGGCAGCTATAAAAATCACTCAGATCAAAGAGTTGCTGAGGAAGATAAGGCATGAATCCGATGGTTCTGATGACTGCAAGTTGTTGTTCAAGATGCTGGAAGCCATGCATGGTGACGCAGAACAACACCACCATGAAAATGAAGAACTTATTCGGCTGTATTTGCTAGGGACTGAGGCACCGATCCACCGACGGGTCAAGGATATCGAGCGAGATCATCAAGCATTTGGACGCATTGCTGGACAGCTAAAGATGTTGGAGGATACAACTCAGGAAACGAGAGTAATTGCTGACACTATCGATGACTTTATCAAAAAATATTTCGATCATATGGACTCGGAGGAAAATATTTTCTTTCCGTTGGCAGATAAGTGGCTGTCAGACGAGCAGTGGCAGGAAATAAAACGTCAGTGGCATTAATTGGGTCTTATCGTAGACCTTAAAATTCTAGCTACTACTTAGTCCGCGATCTAACAAGCTCGGTTTGCTTTGCTTGATTTGGTAATCGGAAAATTGAAATGCGCTCATTTAAGCCTCTTCACTTTTTCTCCGGTGAGAAAAATTATAAACTCGGAATCGCTGATTTGACTGACCGGCCAAAAATCTATCGCGCGCAAATATGATGATCCGTTAACCCACTTTGACTCATCGCCAATCATGGCATCTCGTGACGACTGGCTCGTTGATTCAACAATCGTGTATTGCCGTCCAAACTTACCTATTGCTTCGAAGCGATCGGTTTCTTGAAGACGACCTCCATTTCGGTTGATAGATGTTAAAAGATAGCATCGTGGCGCTAAATTGCCAGAAAACGGGCTTGTTTCAGCTTCAGTGATTTATCCGATGTAATAGGCAAGCCCTCAAACGTCGCTGCAAGCGTAATCGGCTTCAAAGATGATGTTATTGGCGCTTTGCCGACCTCTACAACTAGCCCCATAAATGCACATCCTTACCCAGTGGATCGATTCCCGTCACATACCAGAGGCAAGAGCGTATGCGTTAACCACTCGGGTGCAGGGTGCGTTTAGCTAGCGTAGCGAACGTCCTGATTGGCCAAACCTACGATTTACTGCCGCCTTAGCATGCTGTGGCTTGTGTCGTAGCGGCCATGATTCAGGTCGTATTTGGGTACATCCAGATCTTACCGGTCAGTATAGTCAATTCCGTCCCTATGCCGGAGTGCCTTAAATTGGACAATACCCGCGAGCGCTTGATTGACTCAGCGCTGAAGCTATTTCTGTCACAAGGTATAAACATTACTGGTGTGATGGCCATCGCCGCGATGGCGGGCGTTACCAAGATGACGCTCTACAACCATTTCCCCTCCAAAGATGCGCTGATAGTGGCTTGCCTTGAGGAGCGTGACCGACGCTGGCGTGAAGAGGTAGCGCGCACCTTGGCAGGGCATCCTGACCCGGTCAGTGGCATGCTCGCTTTTTTCGATTTGTATCAACGCTTTCTTTTGCAAGATAGCGAGCGCGGGTGCCTGTTCGTCAACAGTGCGGCTGAATTCCCCAAGTTTAGCCACCCTGTGCATTTGGCAGTGAGCAGGCATAAGCAAGGGATACGCGAAAAACTTACTGACTTGGCTGTGAGCGCCGGTACAAGCGACCCTGACGCAGTTGCTGAGGGGCTCTTTATCTTGCTGGAGGGTAGTTTTGTCAGCGGCGCCATGGGCCAGGATGTGCGGGTATTCGACACTGCCCGGCACGTAGCTCATTGCTGGATCCGGAAGCTGTGCCAGAAGGAGCAGAGCGTATGACCCTAGGTTTAATAGCGGCCATTGCCGCCACTTTTTCCTGGTCCCTTCTCTACATCTTTCCGGGGTTGGTCGGCGATTACAGCCTTTTTGATCTGGCTGTGGTGAGCTATGCCTTTGCCGGTTTAGGTAGTCTGCTTGTGCTGTTTGTTTACCGTAGCGAAGTGAGGCAATTGCGACTCACCGACTGGGCCTGTGCAGCACTGCTGGGCTTCTTGGGATACATCGGCTACTTCTTCCTGATCACCACTGCGGTCTTGGCAGCTGGGCCGGTGATTCCTCCGGTAATGATGGGGTCAGTACCGATTGTGCTAGCGATTGCCGGTAACATGCGAAGCTCCAGCGTGCCCTGGCGCGCCATTGCCGGGCCGCTGCTGGTGGCCGCATTGGGCATAAGTTTGGTCAACTTGAGCGTGTTTGATTTTAGCGCCGCAAAGGTGGTGCTCCCGACCCATTCGATACTGCTGGGGCTGCTCGCATCGTTAATGGCAATTGGATTTTGGACGGGCTTTGGATTGTTAAATGAAAGTGCTTTGGCTCAGCGCCCAAGCATGTCGCCAATGTTGTGGTCAGCCATGCTGATCTTCATGTGCAGCGTCGAGATGCTGGCGTTCATACCCGTTGGTCTGCACTTGAACCTGTCCCACTTCGCTAGCCATCCGAGCGGGTTAGCAGGTACTCAGGCGCTATTAGTCTGTGGGTTGATTCAGGGGTTAGGGGCTACCCTTGCGGGTGCCTGGGCGTGGTCAATTGCAACTCGACGTCTACCTTTGGCGCTCAGCGGGCAATTGATCGCCAGCGGAACCATTTATGCAACTACGATGGGCCTGCTGATCAACCAACGCTGGCCCTCTCCTATGGAAGCGCTTGGGACAGGGTTGCTATTGGTCGGGGTGGTATGGGCAATTCACGCCTTTTATCGCAGGCAAACACGCCTCGTGGTGGGATAACTGACCTTGGCCAAAACTAATTCGACTGCGCCGGCAGCAGTAATAGCCCCTTTGGTATCCTTTGCAGCGTCTTGTTCATCACTACCCCATTTCTCAGAGTCGCCAATTCGCTAGGAGGTAGCCGACCGGGGCCACCACCTTTTTGGATTTACTCCTGCGTGCCAGCAGAGGCCTGGACGCGGGTTTTCCACAGCGACAGCAGCACACCGCCCAGCAGCAGCACCAGGGTCACGCTCAGGGAAATAACCGCCGGAATCTTGCCGATGATGCCGACCAGGAAGATCTTGCCTCCGATAAACACCAGCACCAGTGCCAGCGCGTACTTTAGGTAGGCGAAGCGGTGAATCATCGCCGCCAGGGCGAAATACAACGCACGCAGGCCAAGGATGGCGAAGATGTTCGAGGTGTAGACGATGAAGGGGTCTTGGGTGATGGCGAAGATCGCCGGCACACTGTCCACGGCGAACACCAGGTCGGCACACTCGATCAGCACCAAGGCCAAGAACAACGGCGTCGCCCAGACCACGGACTTGCCGCTGGCATCTGCCTGACGGACAAAGAAGCGCCCTTCATGCAGTTGCTCGGTCACCCGCATGTGTTTGCGCAGGAACTTCACCAGCAGGTTTTCGCTAAGGTTTGGATGGGCATCGACCTTGCTGAACAGCATCTTCACTCCAGTTAACAGCAGGAAGATGCCGAACACATAGAGAATCCAGCTGAACTCGGCGATCAGCGCCGCCCCCAGGCCAATCATGATCGCGCGCATCACGATGACACCGAGAATGCCCCAGAACAGCACCTCGTGCTGATACCTGCGCGGGATAGAGAGGAAGCTGAAGATCATCGCCATCAGGAACACGTTGTCCATCGACAACGATTTCTCGATCAGAAAACCGGTGTAGAAATCCATCCCGGCGTCAACCCCCTTGACCTGCCAGACCCAGAGGCCAAACAGCAAGCCAGCCGTGATATAGCCAGCAGACAGCAGCAGACTTTCAGTAACGCCGATTTCTCGCTGCTCACGGTGGAGAACCCCGAGGTCGAAGACCAACAGGCCTATCACGATGCTGATAAAGACTAGCCACAACCAAGTGGCGGTGCCGAGGAACTCGGCCAGGAAGAACGGTTCTAGGGCAGTCATGAGCCCCTCCTCTAAGTGTCGAAGTTGTACAAACTGCAACTCCGACATGGCAGCGGGTAGCTGTCAGAGGGGCCCGGCATTGCGACATCAAATCTAGAGAGACGCGTGCGGTTTCTCAATCACACAAGAGTTGCAAGTTATTTCATTCTGGAAGGCCGCATCAGAAGTCGGAATGCCGATATGCAAAAATGATATCTGCATCCAGAGAACCTTTAATAGAGCCTGGCTCCCTGGCTTTTTTTGTTGCCGAACTTAGCGATTAAATGAGCCTGAACATCCTATTAGCATCTCAAGCTTGCGGGGACTCAGTCATCGCGACTCCTCTTCGCCCCAGTTGTTTAACGCCATACATGGCCTGATCCGCTGCCTTAAGCAATGTATCGAGACTATTGCCATGGATAGGACAGAGCGAGACACCAATACTGCACGATATTGAAAGCTCTCCCGCACTGGTCACGACTGTCTGCTCGATGGTTTCGAGCACTCTCGCCGCCTTCAGTTCCGCACTCTCGGGGTGGGTAATGCCTGTAACCAGAATCACGAACTCATCCCCGCCGTAGCGTGCGATGGTGTCACACGAGCGAGTGGCTTGAAGCATGCGATTTGCGACCGCTCGGAGAACCTGATCGCCGACCTCATGGCCGTACTTATCGTTGATATCCTTGAAGTGATCCAGGTCGATCAACAGCACGGCAAACGGAACCCCGTTCACGTTCCAATCGGCGGAGGCCTGTTCAAAGCGATCGGCGAAAAGGTAGCGATTAGGCAATTGGGTGAGCACGTCATGAGTTGCGAGATAAACCGAGCGTTCGTGTTCAACCTCTGCTCTTTCGATCGCTTTGAAATGCCGAGTCAACACCACAGGCACAAGCACGAACGCCCCCGCGAGAACCGCAAGGATGATCAATGTTTGCGCTGTCAGAATATCCTCCAATCGCAACTGACGCTCAAACAACAAGGTCATCGGTTGCGAAACACTCCTGATCTCGACCCGGTCAGATAGCGCCGGTAATAGGAAGCGATCCAAGATACAGGCTTGCTCGGTCTGCGTTGAAAAAACATTGCTTTCAGATCCTGCAGCGGTTTTCAGGGCCGCACTGACGCGAACCAGGGGATCCACGTTCGCATAACTCACAGCATCCTTTAGCGAATCCGTCTTGATCAAAAGCAAAGACACCATCGTGCTGCCAAAGAAATTGGGGCGAGTGTTCTCTCGATCCTGTTCAGGACGAATGACTGACTGCATCAGAATGTAAGCGTCACCGCCCTCATACATTGAGAAAACAGGCGATACGACCGGCTTCTGATTATTGTGTGTTCGAGCCAACGCATAGGAGAGATAGGCGACGGTTTCTAGCTTGACGCCATAGATCGAACTCGATTCAGGGAGTAAGGGGTACATGAACAACACAGGCCAAGTCTCATTGAGATAGACCTGATGTTGCGCAGGTTGGTGAGTGAGACTCGGAAAATCCTTGAGTTGAAAGTCTGGACGCCAAGTACGGCGCAACAGATCTTCAAAAGCCGCCTGTTCGGCGATGGGTACCGCCCGCGCCGCCTCAAGCATATAAATATGAGGGTAAGCGGCTAAAACGACAGCTGCATACCGGGCCGCAGCTTCCGTATCGCTCTGATCGACGGCCTGAAGAAATGCCGAGAAACCCGCCAGCACAGCCTCATTAGTATCAAGCTGATTTCGCACGATACCTGAAATATTTTGCACGTATTCCGAGAAACGCTTTTCTCTACGCTCAGTCTCAGACTTCAGCAGTAACAGAGCTGAAAAACCGACCAATCCGACAGCGAGGATAATGAAACCTGCCAGGGAGCGGCGCCGCCTGGTAAGCATCACTTTAACTTTTCCAAGGCGCAGAGTGAGAGCCGAGCCTTGGCAAGCACCGTTGAAGCTAAAAGAGATCGCGGGTGAACGAACGATAAATGCCGATTTGAAGGTCGCTGAGCATTGAAAAAAATTCCCAAGGAATCAGATCCGATACGATTTGTGCTCTGCACTGCGACTCCCCCTTTCGCATGTGCTCGAAAGAAAAATTTTCGAGCTCCATTTGCTGCTTCCTCGATGGTCACCACTGCAACGAGACTCACTATAGGGCAATTTGCCATCATTCGCTGTGTCGTGTGCAATACCTTCGGTTAGAGCTCAGGCGTTTATAAGGGGAAACTCCAAGTGAAAGCTCGTACCTGCGTCACTGCTATCAACGGTTATACAACCGCCATGCAGTTGCATAATCGAACGAACGATGGCCAATCCCAGACCACCTGAATCGTCGGGTTGATTGCGTGATGGGTCACACCGGTAAAAGCGCTCAAACAATCGTGGAAGATGTTCTGCCGCAATCGGCTCGCCGTGGTTGTGCACCGTGATGTTGAGACGGTGCTCCAAAACCCTGCTGCAGATCGTCACTGCAGAGGTAGGAGTTGCATAGCGCAGCGCATTCGCCAGCAAGTTAGCCAGTGCTCGACGGATCAAGCCTGGATCCCCCAGCAATTGATCCTGGGCCTGGTTTATCAGCTGTACATCTCGTTCTTGCGCTACCCCTTCGAAATACTCACAGAGCTGCTCGATCAGATCGTGCAGGTTGATTTGCTCGAATTTTACGCAAGCGTTTGGCTGCTCGGTGCGAGCGAGAAACAGCATGCTGTCGATCATGCGGGCCAGCCTTTCATACTCTTCCTGATTGGAAACCAGCAGGTTCTGATAGTCCTCTATAGAACGACTGCGCCTCAGGGTTTGTTGGGTATGTCCCATCAGGTTGCCTAGTGGGGTTCGCATCTCATGGGCGAGGTCTTCGGAGAAACGTGAAAGCTGGGCGAATCCGTCCTCAAGGCGTGCAAGCATCTGGTTGAGGGCATTACACAGCGGTTTGAGCTCATTCAGCTCACTGAACTCATCCAGCCGCAGATGCAGATGCTGCACATCGATTCCGGCAGCGCGCTTGGCCAGCAGGCGCACAGGGTGCAGGCCTCGTTGACTAACCCACCAACCGAATGCAAAAGCCAATAGCGCTCCGACTGACATGGCCAACCAAAGCCTGAGTCGGTAAACCCCCAGCATCTGCTCACGCTCAGCCAACAACTTGCCAGCGATCAGGGTCAAGCCGCGATCACCCTGCATGACATCCTGCCAGGCAAGCCGCACAGGCTCGGAAGAGTGATCCTCAACAAGGCGCGCCTGGGGGGCAGCCGGCAACTTTGGAAAAGTCATACCCACCGGGTTGATTTCGATCAACACCTTGCCGGTGTCATCGACAATCCATAGCAGACTGTCGCGATTGCCCAGCATGTTTTCGTAAAGCTTGGGCCGAGCTCGCAGTTGCTCGATGCTGTCGCTATCGCTGATCAATGCTTGCATTCGCTCCAGGCGTCCCAGCAGGGCTTGGTCGTCGCGCCACGCAATCTCTCGCTGTAACGATTGATAAAGATAAAAACCAATGGAGCCCAGTAACAGTGCGCTGACCAATGCGAACATGATCGCCAGGCGCAGGCTCAGGGTGCGCGGAAAAAGAGTCAAGATTGCACCTCAAGCATGTAACCGATACCACGCACTGTGTGTATCAACTTGAGCGAGTATGGATCGTCGACCTTGGCCCGCAGGCGACGAATCGCGACATCCACCACATTGGTGTCACTGTCAAAGTTCATTTGCCAGATCTGTGAGGCAATCAACGAACGCGATAGCACCTCCCCTTCACGACTGAGCAGAAGATGCAGCAGGGCGAATTCCTTGTTGGTCAGGGTGAGGCGCTCTCCGTTGCGCGTTACCTTGCGTCGCAACAAATCCAGGCTCAGGTCGCCAGCCACAAAATGCTCCACCTCGCGAGGCGGGCCACGGCGCAGCAAAGTGCGTACGCGCGCCAACAGCTCGGCATAGGAAAAGGGTTTGACCAGATAATCATCGGCCCCCAACTCCAGCCCTTTGACCCGATCATCAACCGAATCACGTGCGGTGAGAAACAGCACCGGGGTCTGCCACTTACGGCGGATGATTTGCAGCAATTGCCAGCCATCCAACCCCGGCAGCATGACATCCAGAATGATCAGATCGTACTCACTCTCCTGCGCCAAATGCTGGCCATCCAGCCCGTCAAGGGCGATCTCTACGACATAGCCCGATTCAGTCAGGGCTTTGCGCAGGTAATCCGCCATTTTCGTTTCATCTTCAACCACCAGGATACGCATTTTTTCCTCCAGGACTGGAGCACAGGCTAGCCCGCTTCGCTGATTTCTCACATTACATATTGGTAATCCGCAGGCAATCATTCTGACGGGGTGCGCTGTTCATGATGTCTGGCAATGACTCAGACAGACTCAACCCACCAAGGAAACAGCATGCGTAAAAGCCTATCGACTTCATTGCTGATCCCACTCGCAATGAGCTCTGCATTCGCCGTTGCAGCCCCGGATCAAGTTGCGCAGCGCAAGGACGTGTCACTTGCAATGGCCAACGATTTGCTAAATGCCGCGCTGACGGCCTGTCACGGCGATGGCCGCACAGCCGTTGCCGCAGTTGTCGACCGTGGCGGCAATCTGGTTGCCGTGCAACGCGATGACAATGTCGGCCCGCACAACACCTTAGCCGCACAACGTAAAGCCTATACCGCCCTGTCGACCAAGACGTCGACGCGCGTGTTGGCGGAGCGTGCTCGCGCTATTCCAGATGCTGAAAACCTCAACACCCTCGATGAGTTGTTACTGCTCGGTGGAGGCGTGCCCTTGAAATTCGATGGTCAGGTCATCGGCGCCATCGGGGTGGCTGGTGCGGGGGGCGCAGCACACGATGAAGGTTGCGCAGAGGTCGCTATCAACAAAGTTTTACCTGCCGTTAAAAACTAAGGACATCACCATGACTGTATTGAAAAGCTTCTTCGCTGGCGCTGTATTGAGTGCTCTTTCAGCCCTTGCATCAGCGGCAACAAATCCATTGAGCGTGCATGTACTCAACTTGCAGGATGGCCTGCCCTCCCCTGGAGTCAATGTCACGTTGGAAAAACAGGATGGGAAAAACTGGGACATGCTCAACAGCGCGGCAACCAATGAGCAAGGTCGTATTACCGGGCTGTATCCGGAAGGTCGGGGTCTGGAGAAAGGTACGTACCGTGTCACCTTCAAGACTGGCGAGTGGTTCAAGGCGCACAAAACATCCAGCTTCTTTCCGGAGGTACCCGTCATATTTGAGGTGGACGGCACTGTCCCGCACTACCACATCCCGTTGCTTCTCAGCCCCTATGGTTTCTCCACGTACCGAGGAAATTGATAAATAAGCGATACCCAATGGTAGCCGCCCGAAGGGGAAGACAGCCGCCCTACTCGAAAGGGCGGCACTGTGGCCTGACTTTGCGGCGTCAAAACCTTGCGCGATAACCGGCTACGGAAATGACTTTAGGCGCCATCCGTGCGCCCCTTTCAGTCGGATATTGAGTGCTCTGCCAATCATGCGGCAGCTGCGAAAAGAGAGGGGCAAACGCCGATGCGCAATCCCCTACCCGATCAATGCGTGATTCGCGATCAACGTGCGTACCTCGTGTTTAACCACGGATTTTCTTGTACAATCTCTATCGCTATGTATAAGTATTGCGTTTAATGAAAGTGCCAAGCAGTCCATACCACTGAGGTACATATGTTCAACTCGCAAATCAAAAAAGAACTGGCCATCAGCCAGCAGCGCTTGGCCGACTGCGAAGCCACCCTCGCTGCACTGGGTGGCTCCATGGCTCTGATTGAGTTCCAACCTGATGGCACTGTCCTCGACGCCAATACCAATTTCCTGAGACTAATGGGCTATCGCCTTGAGGAAATTCAATCCCGGCATCACCGCTTATTCTGTACGCCGACATACGCCAACAGCCTCGCTTATCAAGATTTTTGGTCGCGCCTGAGCAAGGGTGAGGTCATAAACGACAACTTCCTGCGCCTGGACAAACAAGGGCGTGAGATCTGGCTGGGGGCCACTTATAACCCAGTTCGCGACATATCCGGACGGGTGATCAAGGTCGTCAAGATTGCGACTGATGTCACTGCCCGGGTACAGAAGGAACAAGAGCAGGAGAGCCAAATCAAGGCGATTAACCGTTCCATGGCAACCATTGAGTTCAACCGGCAGGGAGAAGTGATCAGCGCCAACGAAAACTTCCTTGCAGTGATGGGTTACCGCCTGGATGAGATTATTGGCAAGCACCATCGTCTGTTCTGTGAGCATAGCGAAAGTGAATCCAACGAGTACCGACAGTTCTGGGAGCGCTTGAATCAAGGCGAATTTTTCTCCGGTAACTTCAAGCGCCTCAACAACCAGGGACACACCGTCTGGTTACGTGCGACTTACAATCCGGTGTTCGACGCCAACGGCAGCCTTTACAAATTCGTCAAGTTTGCGAGCGATATCACTGCTCAGGTGCTCCAGCAGGAAGCTGAGTCACGAGCCGCGCGCATGGCCTGTGAGACTTCATTGAAAACCGACGGTACAGCGCGCGAAGGAGCACGAGTGGTGCAGGAGACAGTGGATGTCATGCAAAGCCTGGCTGGCGAATTGAATCACGCAGCCGAAGGTATCAATGCTGTCAGTCAGCAGTCGGAAGTCATCAGCAGCATCGTGCAGACCATCCGTGGCATCGCCGAACAAACGAATCTTCTCGCACTTAACGCAGCCATCGAAGCGGCGCGTGCCGGAGAGCAGGGTCGTGGTTTTGCGGTGGTCGCCGACGAAGTGCGCAATCTCGCTTCGCGCACAAGCCAAGCCACCACCAAGATTGTCGAGGTGGTGCAACACAATCGTGAATTGGCCAAGGGGGCCGTGACCAGGATGGAGGCGAGTAAAGACAAGGCAGAACAAGGCGTCAAATTAGCCGGTGAGGCTGGACAAGTGATCCTGGATATTCAGGACAGTGCTCGCCAAGTCGTACACGCGATCAGCAATTTCTCGTCGGCATTAGCACGATGATTCAGCCTTGCAGCCTTGTGCAAAGTCTTGTTTTGTCAGCATCAATTTTTTACCCAATGCGGCCTATGTTATGCAAAACCTATACGCGACCATACCATCTGTACAATAAAGAGCATCGACCACTGACGCTGTGTCCTGAGCGTGAAGTTAACTTTACTGGACGATGTAGCGAAGCCTATGCACCTTCGTTCTATCAATCACCTGCGTGAGTTAATGCCGCTTGTCCCGCCATTTCCATGCGTGCTTGTGCAGCAGTGTGTCCATGACGAGATGTGCGGCTCACGTGAGGGTCCCATCGAGCCGTTGCGCATTCCTTTCTCCCTGGCTGCGCCTTGGTAAGTCACATTTAGGCTGGATCCTGTCAAATGAACAAGACTCACCGGCTATACCTGGTCTTGGGCGACCAGTTGTCCTTCGACCTGGCCTCATTGAAAGGGCTGGATGCGGAGCGGGATACGGTTCTGCTGGTGGAGGTAATGGAGGAAGCCAGCCACGTGCCCCATCACCCGCAAAAAATCACCCTGATCTTCAGCGCCATGCGCCATTTTGCCGAAGCGTTGAAGCAGCGTGGCATCCGCGTGCAGTACGTCACCCTTGATGACCCACAGAATAGCGGAACGGTGCCGGGCGAATTGCGCCGCTGGCAGGCGCTGCTGCACGCAGAGGAACTGCACCTGACTGAGTGTGGTGACTGGCGCTTGGAGCAGTCGCTCAAGGACTGCGGCTTAGCGATCCAATGGCATAGCGATAGCCGTTTTCTCTGCAGCCGCGCCGAATTTTCGTCCTGGGCCAAAGATAAAAAACAACTGCGCATGGAGTTCTTCTACCGAGAGATGCGGCGCAAGAGTGGCCTGTTGCTCAATGGCGACGGCAGCCCGGTCGGCGGCTCCTGGAACTTTGATGCGGAAAACCGCAAGGCATTACCCAAAGGCGTGAGCCCCCCCTCGCCCGTGCGCTTTTCGGCAGATGCGATTACCCAGGAAGTGCTGGCGCTGGTCGTAAAGAACTTCTCCAGCCACTATGGCGTCCTCGACACCTTTGACTACCCGGTAACCCACGCCGACGCCCAGGCGTTATGGGACTATTTCCTCGATTGGGGTCTGGCAGCCTTCGGCGACTATCAAGATGCGATGGCCAGTGATGAGCCCTTCCTGTTCCACGCGCGGATCAGCGCTGCACTCAATATTGGCCTGCTGGATCTGCGTGAATTGTGCAATGACGTGGAAGCTGCTTACTGGGCGCACAGGATTCCGCTGAACGCTGCCGAAGGCTTTATCCGCCAACTCATCGGCTGGCGTGAATACGTGCGAGGGGTCTACTGGCTGAAAATGCCCGAGTACGCCAGCGGTAATCTGTTTGGCAACAGCAGGCCGCTTCCGGAGTTCTATTGGACGGGCGCTACGAAGATGAACTGCATGAGCCAGGCGATCGGTCAAAGTTTGAAACACGCCTATGCCCATCATATCCAGCGCCTGATGGTGACCGGCAACTTTGCGCTGCTGGCCGGCATCGCGCCGAGCCAGATTTGCGACTGGTACCTGGCGATATACATGGACGCGTTCGACTGGGTTGAACTGCCGAATACGTTGGGGATGGTCATGCACGCCGATGGCGGTTACGTGGGCTCCAAGCCTTATTGCGCCAGTGGCCAATATATAAAGCGAATGTCTGACTACTGCCGTAACTGCGCTTACAAAGTCAGTGAAAGTACGACGCACGACGCTTGCCCTTTCAACTCGCTCTACTGGCATTTCCTGATGCGTCACGGTGACCTTCTGCGTGGCAATCAGCGCATGAGCATGATTTATAAGAACCTTGATCGCATGCCTGAATCCAGGCAGCAGGCACTATGGCAACGTGGCCAATTTTTGCTCGCGAAACTAGATGAAGGTGAGTCATTCTGAAAAGAGTGAACGCCTGTCAACGCATGCCTGGCATGCGGCCTTCTCTTCACATGGAGGAAGAAGTGGGCTCACTGCCGGGAGGAAGTGCGCTACTGCCCGGAATGCTGCCATAGGTAGTCTTCAGACGTAGGCATTCCAACAACAAATTGACGTGGAGCAGCAACGCTTGGAATTAAGACAACTGCGTTATTTCGTAAAAATCCTCGAACACGGCAGCCTGGGACGCGCAGCGCTTGAACTGGACGTGGGCGTATCAGCCCTTAGCCAACAGATCGCGAAACTTGAAAGTGAACTGTCAACCCGCCTCCTTAATCGCACCACCACTGGCGTCACACCGACCAGCTCCGGTATGGCGTTCCTGCACCATGCCCAGCTGTGTTTGCGGCAGGCCGACAATGCGATCATGGCGGCTCACCGTGGGCGAATGAGTGGGTATGTCACCGTCGGAATGGCGCCCACGACTGCCACTGTTCTCGCCCTGCCATTGATCAACGCGATGCGAGAGCGCTACCCGGATATTCAATTGCACCTGGTCGAGATGCTGTCCGGGCATTTGGCCACGCAACTCAATGCTCGCCAGATCGACCTGGCCATTCTGTTTCAACTCGAAGGGGGTAAGCGCTGGAGCGTGACGCCGCTGCTCGACGAGAAACTATTTGTCATCAGCTCACCTCACCTGCTCCACGCCCCCCAAGGAACCAGCGTGCAACTGGCGGATCTGGGTCAACTTCCACTGGTGATGCCGAGTGTGCAACACGGTTTGCGTTCTACGCTGATGGTTGCGTTTGAACGTTCGGGATTGGCGCCCAACATCATCATGGAAGTGGATGGTCTTGCCGTATTGATGAACGCCGTACGCGCAGGTCATGCCGCCACCATCCAGCCCGGAGCGGCGGCGGCGCTTAAAGGCGAGTCGGGACTTTCCGTGGTGGATATTTCCGATGCTCACGTGGGTCGACGAAACCTGTTGGCGACACTGCCTGATGATGAACTGGCTCCCGCAGCCCTGGCGGCGCGGCTGGTCATCACTGATGTCGCGCGACAGTTGGTGATTGATCATCAGTGGCCGGGCGCTTCGTGGATCGAAGACGTCGCGCCATGATCTCTATGCCCCCTACCCCGGCTTTACGGTGAGCGCCAACCGGCAAAGCCTTTACGAAAACTAAACACCCCAACTCATTTCGCGCCTTTCGACAATAAGCTGACAGCTCTACCTTCTCCCCACTCGCGAGGAGCACTTCGTTCATGCCTCCTTGCGATTGAGGAGTGATGATGATCGACGTATTAGTAATTGGCGGTGGCAATGCTGCCTTGTGTGCAGCGTTGATGGCTCGAGAGGCCGGCGCTAGCGTCATGTTGCTGGAAGGTGCACCAAAAATCTGGCGCGGCGGCAACTCGCAACACACCCGAAACCTGCGCTGCATGCACGACGCGCCGCAAGATGTACTGGTCGATGCCTATCCCGAAGAAGAGTATTGGCAGGATCTGCTGAAAGTCACCGGTGGGATTACCAACGAAAAGCTTGCTCGTATTGTCATCCGCGCCTCGTCGAACTGCCGTGACTGGATGCGCTCCCATGGTGTGCATTTTCAGCCGTCGTTGTCTGGAGCCCTACATGTTGCGCGCACCAATGCGTTTTTCATGGGCGGCGGCAAAGCGTTGGTTAATGCCTACTTCCGCAGCGCCGAGCAGCTGGGCGTCAAGATCCGCTACAACGCACAAGTCACTGACATTGAGTTGAAGGGTGGAGAGTTCGTCGCGGCGTACATCGGTGAACGTGAGGTCGATGGTCAGCGTTTTCCCGCCGAGCGTATCCAGGCCAAGGCCTGCGTTCTGGCCGCTGGCGGATTCGAATCCAACCGCGAATGGCTCCGTGAAGCCTGGGGTCAAAACGAGCGCGGAGAATGGCCTTCAGACAACTTTCTGATTCGCGGGACGCGTTTCAATACCGGCGTACTGCTTCGGCGCATGCAGGCCCTGGGCGCCGATTTCATTGGCGACCCGACGCAAGCGCACATGGTGGCCATCGACGCCCGTGCGCCCCTGTATGACGGTGGTATCTGTACCCGTATCGATTGCGTATCGCTGGGCGTGGTGGTTAATCGCGACGGTGAACGCTTCTATGACGAGGGCGAAGACTTCTGGCCCAAGCGGTATGCGATCTGGGGGCGCCTGGTCGCGGGTCAACCCGGCCAACAGGCTTACTCGATCATCGACCAACAAGCCCTCGGCCGGTTCATGCCGCCTGTGTTTCCGGGCACTAAAGCCAACTCGTTGGAAGATCTGGCCCGCCAGTTGAAGCTTCCCGTTACCCAATTCGTCAAAACCATCGAGCAATACAACGCGGCCTGCCGCGTCGGCACGTTCGACCACACCGCACTGGACGATTGCCACACCGAGGGTTTGGCGCCCGCCAAAACCCATTGGGCCCGCCCGCTGGTAAAGCCACCGTTCTGCGCCTACCCACTCAAGCCCGGCGTGACATTCACCTATTTAGGTCTCGCTACCGACGAAACCGCCGCCGTTCACTTCAACGGCAAGCCTAGCCCCAACCTTTTTGTCGCAGGAGAAATGATGGCGGGCAACGTATTGGGCAAGGGCTATACCGCCGGCATCGGCATGGCCATCGGTACCGCATTCGGTCGCATCGCCGGTGTGCAAGCCGCGGCTGCGGCCGGCTTCCTTACCTCTTCATCCACGGAGCCCCAACATGCAGCTGTTTGATCCCCAGGCACCGGGTCAATTGATACCGGTACTCAACCTTGAAGAAAGCGAAGTCCAGCGACAAATGACCGTTTGCAATGCCTGTCGTTATTGCGAGGGCTTCTGCGCTGTATTCCCGGCCATGACAAGGCGTCTGGAGTTTTCTCAGGCCGATATCCATTACCTGGCGAACCTTTGCCATAACTGCGGTGCGTGCCTGCATGCCTGTCAGTACGCCGCCCCTCACGAGTTCGAAATCAATGTGCCCAAGGCCATGGCCAAGGTCCGCCTCGACACTTACGCCGAGTACGCCTGGCCACAGGTGATGGGCAAGTTGTACCGGCGCAACGGACTGACTTTGGCGCTGGCATCCGGTGCAGGGCTCGCGCTGTTTCTCTGCCTCACGTTGTTGGCGATGGGCAATCTGTTTACCGCAATGCCCGGGGGAAATTTCTACGGGATCTTCCCGCATAACACCCTGGCACTGATGTTCGGTGCGGTCTTCGGCTTCGCGGTACTGGCTTTGACGATTGGCGTGCGACGCTTCTGGCGCAACGTTTCACCGGCGGATGCGCCCCGCCAGGAAAAGACAGCCGCTGCGCTGGAGGCCACGGCCAACGTCGCCCAACTCAAATACCTGGACGGGGGTCATGGCGAGGGCTGCAATAACGCCGATGATCAATTCACCCAGTGGCGGCGGCGCTTCCACCACTTCACCTTCTACGGCTTCATGCTGTGCTTCGCCGCCACGGGTGTCGCCACGCTCTACCATTTCCTGTTGGACTGGTCGGCGCCCTACCCCGTCCTGAGCTTGCCGGTAATGCTGGGTATCACCGGTGGACTCGGCCTGCTGATCGGCCCCGCAGGCCTGTTGTGGCTGAACCTGCGTCGCCACCCCGAGCACGGCGACGAGAATCAGAAACCCATGGATCGCGGCTTTATCGCGCTGCTGTTTCTAGTTAGCGCCAGCGGCCTCGCACTTCTCGCGTTTCGCGACACCACTGCCCTGGGCCTGCTGCTGGCGATCCATCTCGGCCTGGTCATGGCGTTTTTCCTGACCATGCCCTACAGCAAATTCGCCCATGGCATTTTCCGCAGCGCCGCGCTGCTCAAATACTCCATCGAAAAACGCCAACCGAACCCGATCAACGCTGGAAGCGACTGATCGTTGAGCCATCCATTCCAAAAACAATATTGATCACCACGGTAGCCATGATGAAAACAACAACTCAAGACACCCGATCCAAGGGGTCGAAACTGGGCGCCATCCTGCGTGTCACCAGCGGCAATTTTCTCGAACAGTTCGACTTCTTTCTGTTCGGGTTCTACGCGACCTACATCTCGCAGACTTTCTTCCCTGCCACCAGCGAGTTTGCTTCGCTGATGATGACCTTCGCCGTATTCGGCTCGGGGTTCCTGATGCGTCCGTTGGGCGCTATCGTGCTGGGGGCGTACATCGACAAGGTGGGACGGCGCAAGGGACTGATCGTGACGCTGTCGATCATGGCTGCCGGAACAGTATTGATCGCCTTGGTGCCCGGCTACGCCAGCATAGGCATCGCAGCGCCGATATTGGTGTTGCTCGGGCGACTGTTGCAGGGATTCTCCGCGGGTGCGGAAATGGGGGGTGTTTCCGTGTACCTGGCTGAAATCGCCACGCCCGGACGCCGGGGTTTCTTTACCAGTTGGCAGTCGGCCAGCCAACAAGTGGCAATCATTCTTGCGGCTTCGTTGGGTTATGCGATTAACGCGTCCATGGACGCTGCGGACGTTGCAGCCTGGGGCTGGCGTATCCCATTCTTCATTGGTTGCCTGATTATCCCATTCTTCATTGGTTGCCTGATTATCCCGTTCATCTTCATCATTCGCCGCTCGCTTCAGGAAACCGATGCTTTCAAAGCGCGCAGCCATCACCCAAGTGCCAGTGAAGTCTTTCGCTCGATGCGCGACAACTGGCGCACGGTACTGGCTGGTGGTCTGTTAGCGTCGATGACCACCACCACGTTCTATCTCATTACCGTCTACACCCCGACTTTTGGCCGGTCTGTACTGAACCTGAGCACCAGCGACAGTCTGGTGGTCACGCTCTTCGTCGGCCTGAGCAACTTCATCTGGCTGCCCATCGGCGGTACGATCTCTGATCGCATTGGTCGCCGCCCCTTGTTGCTGGCGGTCAGCTTGCTGTGCATCTTCACCGCCTATCCCGCCATGCATTGGCTGGCCGCGGCGGCAAGCTTCGAACGACTGCTCGCCGTGCTGCTGTACTTCTCTTTTTTCTTTGGCATTTACAACGGCGCGATGGTTGCGGCATTGACCGAGGTAATGCCGCAGAACGTACGAGTCGTAGGATTTTCACTGGCATTCAGTTTGGCAACGGCTGTGTTTGGCGGTTTTACACCCGCCATCTCAACAATCCTGGTACAGGCAACAGGAGACAAGGCGTCGCCCGCCTACTGGCTGATGTTTGCTGCGGTGTGTGGGTTCACAGCGACGACGATCCTGTATCGCAGGCAAAAAGCAGTGCCAGTCAACGCTTGATCAAAGATAGGTTTCGGCGGAATTCAGGGCTTTGCGCTGAATAGATATCGCGCCCTGGCCTGCATTGAGTCCTCTTCGTCTCAATGCAGGCCAACAACCTACCTATCCTTTCCAGAGCCCTGCTCCACGGTGCCCAAACCTAAAACCAGAGCAAACAACATCACGGGTGCGCGAGGCCGCGATCAGGGGATCACCAAAGAACGATGTCGTAGGTAAAGTAGACCCGGTTGCTGTCTCGGCCACGGGAATAATCCGAGCGGTAAACGTAGTTACGCAACCGCACACCCAGGCCTTTGAAGGTGCCTTGCTGTACGACGTAAGCCAGTTCGGCATCACGTTCCCACTCTTTTACCGTGGTGTTGGATTTACCGTCATTGCCGCTTAAATAGCGGGTGGAGAACGTCAGGCCCGGCACACCAACGGCAGCAAAGTTATAGCCGTAATTGAGCATCCAGGTTTTTTCATCTTCCTCGACGAACTTGCCTATCCCGGCGTTGCTGAACGAGTAAACCGTAGCGCCACTGATAAAGGGCAAACCAGCATCACCACTCAGGGTCTGGTATCCGCCACCGAAGGTATGGCCGGAGATGGCGTAGGACAGTTGCCCGCTCAGCATGTTGTTGTCGATCTTGCCGCTGTAGGCAGAACCGGTATCAACACTGTTGAAGTAGCGCAAATCACTGGTCAGCACGCCGCCGCCCAACGGAAGATCGTGCTGGATACCCGCAAAATTCTGACGGTAGAAATTTTCCAGCTCGCCGTAGAAGTAACTCAAGCGAATGGTTTTCCCCAGCTTGTACTCGGCCCCTGCGTAGCTGAAGTCGCCTGATTTATCACCGCCATAACCGTCGGGCACAATCGGCATGCTGTCGGTGGAATCACGCTGTTTGAATCGATCCAGGTAGCCCCCGGTGAGGGTGAGGTTGTCGATGTCGACGCTACTGATCTGTGTGCCCTGGAACGTTTGCGGCAATAGTCGCGCATCGTTGTAGATCAGCACCGGAGTCTTGGGTAACAAGGTGCCGTATTTGACCGTGGTCTTCGCCAATTGGGCCTTGGCGGTCATGCCCAGGCTTGAAAACTCGTCAGCCGCACGTCCGTCATCATGGACAGGCAACAAACCAGTGCCGCTACGGCCCCGGCCGGAGTCAAGCTTGACCCCGAGCAGGCCAAGGGCATCCACACCAAACCCGATGGTGCCGGGGGTAAACCCTGACTGGTAATCCAACAGGAATCCCTGGGCCCACTCGGTTCGCTCGCTCTTCGCCGTCCTTGCCGATTTGGCACTCAAACCATGCTCGTCGCGGAAATTTTCATTGAAATAGACATTACGCAATTGCAGCTTGAGCTTGCTGTCATCGATAAATCCTTGCGCACTGGCACTGGCCAGCGGCATCAAACAAAGAAGTGGAAATAGCGCCCGTTGGGTGTGCAAAGTGGTCATGACAAGCTACTCATTGTTGTTTTTTTGGAGTGCAGGACAGCGCGCGCCTCACTGGCGAGGCGCGTCAGGAAAAAGCAAGTGGTATTGGGGGAATCAGGTGAAGAGACTGATCGCCCCGGTCAACAGCGCTAGCGCGGTAATCACCAGGGAAGTGAGCACCGCCCATTTGACGGTGGCTTTCTGGAAGTCGCCGATATCGCGATCAACCATTCCCACCAGCAACAGGGTTGAAGCTACCAACGGACTCATCAGGTGTACTGGCTGGCCGAGAATCGATGCGCGGGCGATCTCCACCGGATCAATGCCATACGCTGCAGCGGCATTCGCCAGGATGGGCACCACACCGAAGTAGTAAGCATCGTTGGACAGGACGAAGGTCAGCGGCATGCTGGTAATCGCCACTACCAGTGGGAACAGATGCCCCCAAGACGGCGGAATCCAGTCAACCAGGGTTTGCGCCAGCGAGTCGACCATCTTGGTGCCCGAAAAAATCCCGGCAAAGATACCGGCGGCAAACACCAGGAGTACGACTGTCATCGCGTTGCCCGAATGGGCAAGGATGCGTTCCTTCTGAATATCCAGTTGCGGATAGTTGATCATCAGCGCCAGTACGAACCCGATCAGGAACAGGATCGCGGAATGCATGATCCCCATCACCAGCGCGACCATCACCACGATGACCAACAGCAGATTGACGTAGGCCAGCTTCGGGCGCTTGTGCGGAGTATCTTCAAGAATCGCCTTGATGTAGCAATCACCGCCGCCGCTTTCCAGTTGGATATTACCGATACGCTTGCGCTCGGCACGGCCCAGCAGGAAGGCGGTGAAGACCACCCACATTGCACCGCCGATCATGGTCGGCAGCAACGGCACGAAGTAGGCACCGGCATCCAGGCCCAGCGCCGCGATCGCTCGGGTCGCGGGCCCTCCCCAAGGGGTCATGCCACTCATGATGCTCAGAGAAAGCATGGCAATGGTCGCCAGGATCATTGGATTCATCCCGATACGTTTGTACAGGGGAAGCATTGCCGCACAGGTAATCATGTAGGTGGTGGTGCCATCACCGTCCAGGGCTACCAGCAGCGAAAGCAACGCTGTACCGACTGCGATTTTCATCGGGTCGCCGTTGACGCGCTTGAGGATCTTGCGAATCAGTGGGTCAAACAGGCCGGCGTCGATCATCAAGCCAAAAAACAAGATCGCGAACAGCAGGAGCGCGGCCGAAGGTGCGACCATTTTCAAGCCGTCGAGCATCATCTTGCCGGTAGTGCCCCCAAAACCGCCAATGACGGCAAACACAATCGGCACCACTGTCAGGGCGACAATCGGCGACAACCGTTTGGTCATTATCAGGACTGTGAAGACCACCACCATGGCCAAGCCAAGCAATGCGAGCATAGGTAAGTTCTCTTGTTCTTATGAGTAGCGTGGCCGACGCACAGACGCACGACCCCGTGCCCGCCAGATGGCACGATCAACGGTACCTGGCGGGGGGTGTTAATTGAAGTATTGAAGGGGGCTCGATTCAGCCGTGACCGGTTAGACGTGTTCCGTGACCTTCAGGCCGTCCCCGTCCGGCGTCTGGACTTGGGTAGAGGCCACCGCGGGCAAAGGTGTGCCGTCCAGGGTGCGCATCAAGGTCTCGCGATCGCAGGCGTTCTCCGAGATGGACATCACTACGGTAGCCACCGCGTTGCTTGCCAGACTGGTCAATGCCCGGGCTTCCGACATGAAGCGGTCGATACCGATCAGCAGGGCGAGGCCGGCCAGGGGAATATCATGGATCACGGTGAGTGTCGAAGCCAGCGCGACAAAACCGGCGCCGGTGACACCCGCAGCCCCCTTGGAGGACAAGAGCATGATCGCCAGCATGGTCACGGTCTGGGTCATGCTCAGTTCGATGTTGCAGGCTTGGGCAATGAACACTGCTGCCAGCGAGAGGTAGATCGCCGTACCGTCGAGGTTGAACGAGTAACCCGTTGGCAGCACCAACCCCACCACACCTTTCTTGCAACCCAGGGCTTGCAGCTTTTCCAGCATCCGCGGCATCACAGGCTCAGTGGAAGAAGTCCCCAACACCACCAGGAATTCTTCACGGAAGTAGCGCAGCAACTTCCAGAGGCTGAAACCATTGGCCCGGCAAATGCTCCCCAGCACCACAAAGACGAAGAACGCGCAGGCGATGTACAACGTCATGATCAACTTGGCTAACGAGCCCAGCGATGTAATACCGTACTGGCCTACGGTGAACGCCAAAGCGCCGAAGGCACCGATCGGAGCGAAGCGCATCAGGTAGGAGAAGATCTTGAACACCATGTGCGAGGCGGATTCCAGTACATCCAGCACCGGCTTGCCACGCTCGCCGATGGCCGAGAGTGCAAAACCGCAAAGCACTGCGATGAACAACACCGGCAGTACTTCACCTTTATTGAAAGCACCGATGAACGTGTCCGGGATGATGTGCATGAAAAACTCGACCACTCCCAGCTTCGCGGCAGAATCGGTGTACTGCGACAGGCCCTTGGTGCTCAACTGGGTGGGGTCAATGTTCATGCCCACACCGGGCTTGAACAGGTAGACCGACACCAGGCCGATGATCAAACTGATCACGGTCAGCGCCAGGAACAGCAGCATGGTCTTGCTCAACAGGCGGCCGAGGGAGCGTTTGTCGCTCATGCCGGCGATGCCGGTGACGATGGTGCAGAAAACCACCGGAGCGATCATCATCTTGATCAGCTTGATGAAGGCATCACCCAGCGGTTTCAAGGCAATGGCCTGTTGCGACCAAAAATGTCCGACCAGCACGCCCAACAGCACGGCGAGGAGGATCTGGAAGTAGAGCGATTTTACAACTTTCATGGCATCACCCATTTTTAGAATTGTGCTGATGCAACAACGGCAATGACTGGGGGGAATTATCCGGCGAGTCGTTGGGAAGCCGCGGCGTAGACAAAACCGGAGAACAGTCGACGCGATGTACGTACCACCGAGGCGCGAATGGTCTCACCCTGATCGCCGGTGTAAGACAATACGACATCTATTCCACCACTTGGATGTTCAATGCGTACTTGCTTCAAGCGCGGCTCGCTAACCCCGCCAAGCAATTGCGCGACCACACTGCCTGGCGTGACGCAAGCGGTGGCCAGGCCGATGGAACCGGTGATCGCCAAGGCCCGGTGGCAGTTGTGGGGCATGAAGTAGCGCACCTGGATTGTGCCGCCGGCCTTGGCCGGAGATACCAGTACGGGCTTGGGAATCACTTTATCGCTGACATCACCCAGGCCCATTGCCAGGCCCGCTTGCAGTCGCAAGGACTCCAGGCGACGCAGGAACTCTTTATCGGCATCCAGTTCAGCAGGGCTTTCATCACCCTGTTTACCCAGTTGGCCGGCTTCGACGATCATCATCGGCATTGCCATGTCGATGCAGGTCACGGGGATACCGTCGATTAAATCCTGCGTTTGCCCCGTCGGGAAAAGTTTGCCGGTCTTGCTGCCCGCAGCATCCAGGAACGTCAGTTGCACAGGAGCGGCGGTACCCGGCACTCCATCGATGGCGGTGTCGCCTTCATAGCTGACCGTGCCACCGGGGGTCTGTACCTCGGCGTTCACAAAAGTCCCGGTATTGAGGTTGCGAATACGCACACGGGTCAGGTCTTTGCAGGCTTTGACCAGCCCCTGCTCGATGGCGAACGGGCCAACGGCGCAGAGCATGTTTCCGCAATTGGGCGCGGTATCGACTCGACGCTGGGAGACCATGACCTGAACGAACAGATAGTCGACATCCGCATCAGGATGCAGCGACGGGCTGACGATCGCCACCTTGCTGGTTTGTGGGCTACCGCCACCGATACCGTCAATTTCCAGCTCATGCCCAGAACCCATAAGGTTGAGCAACAGTTCATCACGCTCTGCGATCGCAACAGGTAAATCCCAGGCGAGGAATACCGGGCCCTTGGAAGTACCACCGCGCATTAGCACACAGGGAATTCGTTGCATGAATACTGACTCTTGTTGATCAATGGGGGTTATTGATGTCTTGTGAGCAAGAGTCGCAGGCTTTCAAAATTGTTTCCAATGCAAATATCAGCCTGATTATTGCGTTTGACGAATGATAAACCTAGGATGACTGGGCTGACCAACGCTCCTCTGAGGGGATAAAAAAAGTGAATTATGAGCTCAATGACATTCGATCTTTCGTGAAGATCGCAGAACTTGGCAGTTTCCACGAAGCTGCCGATGCATTGCATCTCTCTCAACCTGCGTTGAGTCGCAGAATGAAAAAGCTTGAAGAGGGATTGGGAACAGCGCTCCTCGATCGCACGACAAGAAGGGTAAGCCTCACCAGTGTCGGGCGAGACTTCCTGCCCAAGGCACGACGCTTACTGGATGACTTCGACGACTCGATACTCAACATCCGGGAGCTGGCGGAGCGCCAAAGCGGCCGGGTAACCCTGGCCTGCATCCCCACCGCAGCCTTCTATTTTTTGCCATCGGTCATCCGTCTCTACAACGAGCGCTATCCACAAATTCGCATTCGCTTGCTTGACCTGAGTGCGAACGAAGGGCTGGAGGCTGTCCTGCGTGGCGAAGCCGACTTTGGCATCAACATGATGAGCGGCCAGCACCCGGACATAGAGTTCGTGCCGTTGGTCAACGAGCCTTTTGTACTGGCGTGTCGACGCGATCATGAGTTGGCCAAACGAAGCGCCGTCACCTGGTCTGAACTCAGCAATTACCGCCTGATCGGGGTCGGTCGCCTGAGCGGCAACCGAATGTTGCTTGACCACGCTTTGTCGGGCTTGAGCTGGCGCCCGCAGTGGTTTTATGAGGTGCAACACCTGTCTACATCGCTGGGTCTGGTAGAAGCTGGATTAGGCGTTTCGGCAATGCCGAGCCTGGCAATGCCTGCAGTGGATCATCCAACGTTGGTGAGCATCCCTTTGATCGAGCCTGTTGTGAACCGATCGTTGGGACTGGTTTACCGACGAGGCGCCTCCCTCTCCCCTGCAGCGGAAAAATTCGTCTCCATCCTACTGGAACAGTGGGAGCAATGACCCTTGAGTTTCCGCTAGCCTAAGTTGAGAGAAAGGCCGATCGGCTTGGGCGGCTTATCCAGCAAAACGCGCCGGTGCATCAAATCAATGATCACATTTTGGCGCGTGTCAGCCGTAATCGGGTCGCCTCCTACCTGTGACACTCAGCCGCTTACGAATAACACTCGCAGAAATCTAAGCGACTGGATCGTCCGGCACTGTTTTTATCGTACACCCCTTCGATCCTTGGTCTTTACTGCCAAGCGGACAGGAGCGCTCGATTTCGACCTGTCCTTAGGACTTAGTCAACGCCATCTAGGGAATGATCGATGAAGTGCATCCAGTTGAAAGAAAATCATCCGGGAAAAATGCCTAAAAAACGCGTTGCATTTCAATGGACAGCCATTGGGATGTTGGTATTCAGCTTTCCGCTCAGCGGCCTCAGCGCTGCAAAGGCGGCTACTCAAGTCGCAGACACCGTCTATTTCGGCGGCTCTATCTTGACCATGGAAGGTGATAATCCAACCTATGCTGAGGCGATTTCCGTGAAGGACGGAAAGATTCTGTCTGTCGGAAACAAGACTGATGTCCTGAAGGGTCAGGGAGATCACAGTCGCCTTGTGGATTTGAAAGGTAAGGTACTTCTTCCGGGATTCATTGATGCGCATGGCCATGCCTGGACAACGGGCTTTCAGAAACTGTCCGCTAACCTGCTGCCACCTCCGGATGGCGGGGGCAAATCCATTCCAGCGGTGGTAGCTGCGTTGAAAAGCTGGCAGCAAAAAAACGCTGTCGCTATCGATAAGGTTGGCTGGATTGTCGGATTTGGCTATGACGACTCTCAATTGGTGGAGCAGCGCCATCCCAACGCAGATGATCTTGACCAGGTTTCTACCGAGCTGCCTGTTGTCATTATCCATCAGTCAGCCCACCTGGCAGTGATGAATCATAAAGCACTGGAAATGTCCGGCATTTCGGCGCAGAGCACCGACCCTTCCGGCGGCGTGATTCGTCGTACAAGCGACGGTAAAACCCCTGACGGCGTGCTGGAGGAAATGGCGTTTTTCGCCCCGATCTTCAAACTGCTGGCCACTTTTGACCCTTCGGTGAATGAAAAAATTGCCTTGGCCGGTGCCGATTACTACGCACAATACGGATTTACCACGGCCCAGGAAGGCCGAGCCAGCAAAGCGCAGGTAGAGACCTGGCAAAAACTGGCCAGCCAGAAAAAGATGAAGATTGATGTGGCAGCCTATCCAGACCTTCAGGCTGAGCAGGCTTTCATGAAAACGGTTTCTCCGAGTGTCGAGTACGACAACCACTTCCGGATCGCCGGGGTAAAGCTCAGTTTGGATGGCTCTCCCCAAGGACGCACTGCTTGGCTGACAGAACCGTACAAGGTTCCGCCGCCAGGCCAGGCAGCCGACTACAAAGGCTACCCTGCAATTCCCAAAGCTGAAGATAGAGAAGCGCTTGTCAATCAGGCATTTGAGAGTAACTGGCAGGTGCTTGCCCATTGCAATGGTGATGCTGCATCCGACGCATTCATTGATGCGGTGACAAAAGCCGAAAAAAGGTACGGCAAAGGTGATCGTCGGACGGTGATGATTCATGCTCAGGCTGTTCGTGAAGATCAGTTGGACAAGATGAAATCGCTGGGCATCATCCCGTCTTTCTTCGGCATGCAGACCTTCTATTGGGGGGACTGGCACCGCGATGTGACCATGGGCAAAGAGCGTGCATTTCGTTGGGATCCTGCCGCCTCTGCCATCAAACGCGGAATGCTTTTCACTGAGCATCACGACGCGCCAGTCGCCACACCTAGCGCAATGATGATCGTCTTTGCCTCAGTCAACCGCACCAGTCGCTCGGGAGAGGTGATTGGACCTGACCAGCGCATCAGCCCATACGTGGCTTTGAAGTCCATTACGGCCTCTGCGGCTTATCAATATTTTGAAGAACGGAGCAAAGGAACCTTGCAGCCAGGCAAACTCGCCGACTTCGTTATCTTGAACAAGGATCCTACCAAGGTTGCCCCTGAAACCATCAAGGACATCCAAGTTCTCGAAACGATCAAAGAGGGCGACACTGTCTATCAGGCAGTAGAAGGATAACTATTTCTAGAAGTCGCGGCTTATCGCGGTGTTGGAAGCCGGTAGGTGTGTTTGGCAAACGCTTACGCATGATGCGCGGACAAGGTGAGGCTGCCGAGAACATACGCGGGGCCCTGGCTCCCAAACAGGTGAAGGGCGATCCAACCGCATGGCCGGATTATCACGCCCTGGAATCCACCATTACGCTGATGCCTCACTCAATGCAGCGCGTTCGGCCACATGCCGTAAAGAGTCGAAATTGATATTGGCGCCGGAGTCGATGGCAATCAGTGTCTGATCCCGCACACCCGTTCGCGCAACGTATTTCTTGATGCCAGCAACGGCCAGAGCGCCAGAAGGCTCTGTGATAGAGCGTGTATCGTCGTAGATATTCTTCATCGCGATGCAAAGCTCATCGTTACTGACAGTCAGTACCTCATCGACGCAAAACCTGCACACCTCAAAGCCGTGGGCGCCGATCTGCGCGACCGCCACACCATCGGCAAAGGTGCCCACACTTGGCAGCACCACTCGATCATCGGCCTGGAGGGCTGCATTCAAACAGGCTGAATGTTCCGACTCGACGCCAATGATGCGCACCTCTGGCCGCAAGTATTTAACGTAAGCCGCGATGCCGGCGATCAAACCGCCACCGCCCACCGGAACAAAGATGGCATCCAGCCCCCCTTGATGCTGACGCAGTATTTCCATGGCGACCGTGCCCTGCCCGGCAATGACATCTGGATCATCGAAAGGCGAAACAAAAGTTTTGCCGGTTTGGCTTGCCAGTTCTAGTGCATGAGACAAGGCAAACGGAAAGCTTTCGCCGTGCAGCAGTGCCTGGGCGCCACGACTACGGACTCCTGACACCTTCAACTCTGGCGTCGTGGTGGGCATGACAATCATGGCGTCGATGCCAAGTTGCCGTGCTGCCAATGCCACACCCTGGGCATGATTACCCGCTGAAGCGGTGATCACTCCGCGCTTCTTTTGCGCCGCGCTCAAGTTGACCAGTTTGTTGTAGGCGCCTCGGATCTTGAAGGAAAAGGTCGGTTGAAGATCTTCGCGCTTGAGCAGGATCTGGTTACCCAATGCCAACGATAATGCAGGTGCCGGCTGCAGGGGCGTATGCACGGCCAGTTCGTAAACCGGCGCGGCGAGGATCTTTTTGACGTACTGCTCAAGTAGGGTGTGTTGGGCGAGCGTACTGGGCATGATCGTCTCCTGACATTGATCAGAGCCCCGAGACAGAAAATGAAAACCCGCCTCCAGGGCGGGTTGGGTGCTGCAGTCGTGAGCTAGCCCGCCAAATGAGGAATGGCGGTAATAATGCTTGGCTGGCAGCGCAATACGATGAAAGTCATGCTCGGAAATTAGCCGGGCGCCGACGGCAAGTCAACGGCCAATTTCCAAATTCTTCGGTAGCTGATTGGCAACGCCTCATTTACGTTTGCGTGGCGGCAAAAGCATCGGACTTTGCAGTGTTCCGTAACGCAGTTGCCCCTTTATCTGAAACATTGCAGTGGATTAGACCGCACCAACTCAACAACGGACTGGCTCCAGCTAAGGCCGAGAAAAAACTTAACGTCGTGTCCGGGATTAGTTGCCCACTACAGAGCGTCCGTTCTGAGTGACTGAAGAACTCGACCTTTATCGAACCCTTGCCGAAGCGATAGGTCTGCTCTTGTACACGTCCACGGAAATAATCGAATGTCCGCTCAACACACCCTTGTCGTCCTCGCTCGGGGCGGATATGCCGCTCGCGGCGTTCTGTATCTGATCATTGGTATCTTCGCGCTGCTGGCGGCTCAAGACTCAACAAAACCGAAGGACAGCCACAAAAGCCTTGAAGCGTTATTGAGCCAGCCATTTGGATATGTCCTGGTTGGGCTAGTGGTGGCGGGACTACTGGCCTTCGCAGGGTGGCGAGTGCTGCAAGCCATTCGCGACGTCGATCATCACGGTACGAAACTAAAGGGGCTGGTGATTCGTGCGGGTTTGTTGGCGGGCGGTTTACTCAATGGTGCTCTTGCATTTTTTGCCTTAGGGTTGCTCATCAGCGGCGTCAGAAGCTCAGGTAATGCCGGAGGTGGAGAGACGAAGGATCTACTGGCGCATCTTTTGTCCTGGGATCACTCAAACGTGGTCGTCTACCTCGTGGCGCTCGTTCCATTAGGCGTAGGAATCGCTCACATCATCAAAGGATGGAAAGCGTCGTTCGAGAAGTATTTTGAGGCTGATGAGGACGTGATGCGATACGTCCGTCCGGTGGCTCGTTTCGGACTCATCGCTCGCGGCGTGGTGTTTCTCGAGATAGCCCTGCTCCTGGCGATCAGCGGCTCCCGTTATCAAGCCACGGATCCACCCGGCATGAAGGAAGCGCTCGATGCTCTTCAGAACCTGCCTGTTGGCGGTTTGATTCTGATGGTGATGGCATTGGGATTGATCGCCTTTTCAGCTTACAGCTTCTCCGAAGCCGCATGGCGCAAAATAAACATGGATGTGCCTGGGGTAACGAAAACATAGACGCGTGGCAGGAGCCATCGCCAAGGCGGAACCCTCAGTATTAAATTAATTTGAACCGCTTTGAGACGTGCCCGCCTAATGATCAGCTTGTGATGAATTGCACAGGCAATGTGCCAATAACGGCATACTCCGAGAGGTGATCGACGTGGCTAAAGACGATAAGAAAAGCAAAGGTGACGCTTCGAAAGCAAGCAAGGATTTGAAAGACAAAAAGGCATCACCGGCGAAGAAATCAGCTGCGGCCTCGGCTCTTTCGAAGTCTTCCGAAAAGAAAGACAAGAAAAAAGATGCCGAACCAAAGAAATCTGCAAAAAAAGCTGATAGCAAGCCAGAAAAGGCTAAGAAATCAGAGAAAGCAGAAAAGTCGACGAACAAGAAAAAGTGACATCCTGGTATTTGCTAGGGCTTTACGCCCTAGCTTACTCAGGCCGAGTTGTTCGCAACCGCGATCAGTACCTTCGCCATGAAGGTGGAGCATTTGGACAATCTTGATTGGGTTCAATGGCCCGCGATGTTCGTCACGGTACTTGCGGCGTGGCTGATCGGATCTCAGCGCCCAAGAAGGCGAATGACCGGGTTCGTATTGTTCAGCTTGAGTAACGTGCTATGGGTGATTTGGGGCATTTATGCGCAAGCTCATGCCCTTATCGTGTTACAGATTTGCCTGTTCCTGATGAATCTCCGTGGGTTCAAAAAGAACTCTAGAGCTCCGTAGCATCAGGATCCTGGGATACCCTCGAACCCTTGAGATTCTTTCTGAAACCCCGGGCGTTCATCCCTAGAAGCACACACTCAAGTACGATCAACGCATAAGCGTGCGAGTGAAGGCCCCAGACAACCCACAAAGCATTACTCGCGATGAAGCCCCAAAAAGCGATCATCCGTCGGCGTGGTCGTTGGGAACCGACGAACCAGGCCGAGATCACCGTGACCACCATAGCGGGCCATTGCACAAAATCGATGTAATCCAAGCCAGCCCCCCCTCGCGCTACAGCCTTATTCAATGTGCAGCGCCAGCACTCGCCAGCGAGTTGAGAGTTGGCAGTCCACTCAAACCGTGGATATGGCGAATAGGTGATTCAGGCCATCGGCCCGGTAGATGTAAGGGTCTGGACACCGCTGCACAGCTCAAAGTTCTAAGCGAAGCCTTCGGGTTACGGTTTCGTTCGCTAATCGCACGACATCTCCTGCCAGGACACCCGCCTGCGCCCATTGTTTGGCACCCTATGCACATCGTTGCAGTAACCATGAATTCATGCGGTTTGGCGTCAGAGCATTCTGTTCGGCCAACTTGAAAACAGGAGTAAGCCTTGATCAATAAAACATTTGAATCCGTCGCTGCTGCACTGGACGGTATTGCCGATGGTTCGGTCATCATGGTGGGTGGCTTCGGCACTGCCGGGATGCCGTCGCAGTTGGTAGATGGCGTCATCGCTTCGGGTGCTCGCGATCTGACCATCATCAGCAACAATGCCGGCAATGGTGAAATCGGCCTGGCCGCATTACTCAAGGCCGGACGCGTTGCCAAGGTCATCTGTTCGTTTCCACGCCAATCCGATTCCTATGTATTCGACGAACTCTACCTGGCGGGAAAGGTGCAGCTTGAGGTAGTGCCGCAAGGCAATCTGGCCGAACGTATTCGTGCGGCAGGCTCTGGAATCGGTGCGTTTTATTCGCCAACCGGATATGGCACGTTGCTGGCCGAAGGCAAGGAAACCCGAGTAATCGACGGTCGCAATTATGTGCTGGAAATGCCGTTGCACGCTGATGTCGCATTGATCAAGGCCGAAAAAGGCGATCGCTGGGGCAACCTGACCTATCGCAAAGCCGCGCGAAATTTTGGACCGATCATGGCGATGGCAGCGAAAACGACAATCGCCCAGGTCAACCGGATCGTCGAGTTGGGAGAGCTGGACCCCGAACACATTGTCACCCCGGGGATCTTCGTTCAGCGCGTGGTAGCAGTGCCGCTCGCCCCTATCTCGAATGCCAACGTCAACTGAGGCCCGCCATGACTGTCATGAAAAAACTATCGCGTAGCGAAATGGCCCAACGTGTGGCCGACGATATTCTCGAAGGCTCTTACGTGAACCTGGGCATTGGCGTGCCCACGCTGGTGGCCAACTACCTGGGTGACAAGGAAGTGTTCCTGCACAGTGAAAACGGTGTACTGGGCATGGGCCCGAGTCCTGCGCCGGGCGAGGAAGACGATGACCTGATCAACGCGGGCAAACAGCATGTGACGCTGCTGCCCGGTGGGGCCTACTTTCACCACGCCGATTCGTTTTCGATGATGCGCGGTGGGCACATCGATATTGCCGTGCTTGGCGCCTTCCAGGTTTCGGTCAACGGCGACCTTGCCAACTGGCACACCGGTGCCGAAGGTTCCATTCCCGCAGTGGGTGGCGCAATGGACCTCGCGACAGGCGCACGCCAGGTGTTCGTCATGATGGATCACCTGACCAAGACTGGCGAAAGCAAATTGGTGCCGCAATGCACTTACCCGCTGACCGGCATTGGCTGCGTGACTCGGATTTATACCGACCTGGCTATTCTGGACGTGACTGCGCAAGGCTTGAAGGTGCGGGAGATCGTCGCCGATATCAGCTTTGAAGACTTGCAAGCGCTCAGTGGCGTGCCGCTGATTCGATAACGGATCGAGTTTGCGTGGCCACGCAGCCATGTTGCCGGACGACTTCAAGCGTGTCCGGCAACATGGCTGCGATGGGTTGCTTGTTCGCTGGCGGCCGGACGCAGGCTGAACTGAACGTCATCTCGACGTTGTGGCCCTGGGTCGAACTGGGAAGAAGAGTCAGCCTGTTCAGGCCGCTATCCGGGTTGCCTGCAGTGCCAACTCGTGCAAACTGGCCAAACGCTGCATGACGCGCTCGACCACTTCCAGCCTGGCCACCGCACCACTGCGCAACTCCCCCATCGATTGCAAGGCGACCTCGGCCTTGTCCAGGCCCAGGCGCGTTGAATCGGTAAGCTGTTCAAGCCCCTGACGGGCATCTTGGGCCGACTTTTCCAGGCCTGTGGCGATCTGCCGGATTTGCGCACTGGAGTCCGCTGCCTGGCGCGACAGATTACGGACCTCGTCCGCCACCACTGCAAAACCGCGGCCATGATCACCGGCCCGCGCGGCCTCGATCGCGGCATTGAGTGCCAGCAGGTTGGTATGTCGGGCGATGTCCTGGATGCTGCCGACAATCGCACCGATGCGTACCGACTGGCTGCCCAGCTCGTCGAACACCTGGTCCAGGCGCTGCAGATACTGATCCAGGTCCCCAAGCACCGCAGCCGAAGACTGCATGCTCACCGCACTGGCCTGTACCCGCTCGCCCGCGCCTCGCGCCAACTGGTTGGCAAAGCGCATGTCTTCTTCAGTTTGCAGCACCACTCGGGTCAGGTGTTCAAGTGCCACCTTTACTTGAGCCCCCGGCCAAGCGGGCTCGGCCACAGGCAACGACACAAGCGGGACCGGCGCGTTGCAAATCATCGGTTCCGGCTCCTGCTGTACAAGCACTTCAACCACCCGCACTGGCTGACGGTGATAAAGCACCGCCGCTGCCAGCAGCAACAGGTCGATGATGCCGGCATATATCAGGTGCAGGCCGTTGCCGGCAGCGAGCAGCAACACCGCGCTGCCAGCGGCAACCAAGGCCAATCGCGCCAGAATTTTATTGCTCATACTTGTCTCCAGGTCACTCACAGCAACGTCCAGGTGTAGCTCAGGATCCGTGTGCTCTTATTGTTGTTATGAACGAGGCAAGGCGTGGCGGCAGCACTGTTGCGCGCCATGTAAAGCACCGTTACGCAGGAAGCAAGTGGAAGGTATTGAGACGGTGAGAGTGGCAATATCCGCTTTGCGCTTATCGCTATCCGCTTTGTGCAAAGGCACGACATAGATGCTGATCACCGTGCGTACCGATACTGCAAAGACCGAAGGCAAAATCAATGACGCCAACGTACCGATCAAGGTGTTCTGAACAGCATGAGCGCGCCCTGCTCAACCCGGTCGTGAAATACCGTGCTGACGCAGTTTGCGATAGAGCGTATTGCGGCTAATCCCCAGGCGTGCGGCAACATGGGCGATATGCCAGTGTTCTGCCTCAATCAACGTCAGCAGCGTCTGCCGTTCGGATACCCCAAGCGGATTTTCAGCCAGCGCGGCGGTCGCTGGCGGTTCCGGCAGCAACTCTGCCAAGTCGTCCAGGGTGACACGTCCCTCCAACGCCAACGCCACCAGTGTGCGCAAACACGTGCGCAACTGCCGGACATTGCCCGGCCACGGCTGTTTCAGCAAGCGATCCCTGACGCCTGCCTCCAGCCGAATCCTTGCACCTTTGGTCTCTTCGCGTAGCAGCAGGTCGAGCAAACTGCCTTTGTCTGATCGTTCGCGCAACGGCGGGAGCTGCACGGCGAATCCGGCGATGCGATAAAACAGATCTTCGCGAAAGCGCCCTTCGGCCACACAGGTCTGCAGATCCTGGTGGCTGGCACTGATAAGGCGTACGTCGAGGGGACGCGCCGTCGAGCTACCTAGCGGCACCACTTCACGCTCCTCCAGCACCCGCAACAAGCGAGTCTGTAACGCCAGTGGCATATCGGCGATCTCATCGAGAAATAGAATGCCGCCATGGGCCTGTTCCAGCTTACCGATCATCCCGTCCTTGCGTGCGCCGGTGAAGCTGCCGCCGCGATAGCCGAACAGTTCGCTCTCGATCAGCGTTTCTGGAATGGCCGCACAATTGATCGCCACAAACGGCTGGCTAGCCCTGGCGCTGGCGCGATGCAGCGCCGTCGCAAAGGCTTCTTTGCCGGTACCGGTTTCGCCCTGCAGAAACACCGGAACGTCACGTTCCAAAACACGCAATGCGCGAGCAAAGCCGCGTTGCAGGCGCGGGTCTTCCAGGCACACGCGCACATCGTTGATCTTGGGGATAGCAGGAGTGACCAAAGGCACCTGGCGCAGGGGTTCTCGCAACTGCCCGTAGAGCAGGCGCCCGTCCACCAGCCGCATTGGCCAACAGACACTCGGCTGGGCGCTGGCCTGACTCATCACCTGATCGATAGGTGTTTCCAGCAGCATCGTCAGAGATTGACCGATCAATTGATCACGGCTGAGGCCCAGCAGATCCAGCGCCGCTTGATTGACGGAACAGATACGGGCGCCCTCGTCGAAACTGAGCAGTCCTTCACCCAGCAGCCCAACGAAGCCGGCCTCAGGATGGAAGCGCAGCAAGTATCGTTGCGGATCATGCCCCAGGAAAAAACAGTTCTCGATCAACTTGGCTGACAGGTTGGTCAATGCCATGGCCTGGAAGTGTTGCTGAAGACTGTGGTCATCCCTTGCAGAAGAGAGGTTGAGCACGGCAAGCAACTCTCCACCGGCATCGAATATCGGGCTGGCCGAACAGGTCAGGCCGACGTGTTTGCCACGGAAATGCTCATCTCGACGGATGGTCACATGTTGGCGCTCGACCAGGCAGGTGCCGACACCGTTGGTGCCCTCACAATCCTCACTCCACACCGAGCCGAGCCACAGCCCGGAGCGCTGGGCATCGGCGCGTTCCGATTCGTTGAACACACTGTCGATCGCCACACCGCGCGCATCGGTGAGTAGCACCACGTGGCCGTCACGACCGAGTTGCTGGTGCAAATTGCCCATCTGCCAATGCGCCACAGCGATGATGTGTTCCAGTGGCCCGCGGTGATCCTGCAAGCGTGCTTGTTCAACCACATTAGGTGCGCGGCGGCTGGCCGGATCGAGCTGATACTGATCCAGGCATCGGCGCCAGGAGCGTGTGATGGCCAGGTCAGCAACAGGACTGTGGCTGGCGATAGTGCCCTGCACAGCTTGTAGCACTTGTTGTGCATGGGCGTTGATCAAAGCCGGCTTCATTGTTCTTGTTCTCCGTTACGGTCAGGACACGGGGCTGCTTGCAGCTTATATGAAAAGACGGCAACGAGCGTTTTTTGCACCGAGTGACACTCTGTCACCCCCCATTCCCGGATTCGTGACATAGATCCGCATCAAAGCCTGTCCAATACTGCGCCAGCCGCTCTGCAACGAGGCTTTCATGAAGATGGCCCGGGCCTTGCTCTAGTGCAAGTCGTACAAAAACAACAAGATCGGAGATGCCCCATGAACATCGCTGTTGAAACACCTCTGAACACGCCCACTGCTCAGCTCGCGACCTGGGTCGAAACCCTCGGCGAGCGCCTCGCCCAACGTGATGTGGACGGCGCGTTGGAATTGTTTGCCGAGGAGTGTCACTGGCGGGACCTGCTACTTTTCAGCTGGAACCTGGTGACCTTGGAAGGCAAGCCTGCCATCCGGGATATGCTCGAAACGCGCCTCGACCAGACTCGTCCCGGGCGATGGATACTGGAAGGTGAGGCGACGCTGAACAACGGTGTGCTCGAAGGCTGGATCAGCCTGGAAACCGACGCGGCGCGAGGTAAAGGCTACGTGCGCTTGAAGGAAGGCTTGTGCTGGACGCTGCTGACGACCATGCGTGAGCTCAAGGGTTATGAAGAACCCAGCGGCCGCCGTCGCCCAATGGGGGCCAGTCATGGTCACGCCCATGCCGACAAACGCAACTGGCTGGAGCGCCGTCGTGATGAAGAAGCCGCGCTCGGTATCACCAGCCAACCGTACTGCCTGATCGTGGGCGGCGGCCAGGGCGGGCTGGGGCTCGCAGCACGGCTCAAGCGAATGGGCGTACCAACCCTGATCGTCGACAAGGCCGAACGGCCTGGCGATCAGTGGCGCGGTCGCTACAAGTCGCTGTGTTTGCACGACCCGGTCTGGTACGACCACATGCCCTACCTGCCCTTCCCCGATCACTGGCCGGTCTTCACCCCGAAAGACCAGATTGGCGACTGGCTGGAAATGTACACCAAAGTCATGGAGCTCAATTATTGGCCGCGCACAGAATGCGTGAGCGCCAGCTTTGACGAACAAAGTGCCACCTGGAAGGTTGAAGTGCAGCGCGATGGCGAGCGTCTGACTTTGCAGCCGACCCAGTTGATCCTCGCCACCGGCATGTCTGGCGTACCCAATGTGCCCAGTTATCCGGGTGCCGAGGCATTCAAAGGCCAGCAGCATCATTCCAGCCGCCATCCCGGCGGAGACGCCTGGAGCGGCAAGCGTGCGGTGGTCATCGGTGCGAACAATTCGGCTCACGACATCTGCGCCGACCTGGTGGAGAACGGCGCCGAGGTGACCATGGTGCAGCGCTCCAGCACCCACATCGTGCGTTCCGACAGTTTGATGGAGCTCGTCTTCGGCGGGCTCTACTCTGAAGACGCCGTGGAATCGGGTTTGACCACGGACAAGGCTGACATGCTGTTCGCCTCGATCCCCTACAAGGTCATGCCAAGCTTTCATCAACCCGTCTTTGACGCGATCAAGGAGCGTGACAAGGACTTCTACGAGCGCTTGGCCAAGGCCGGCTTCATGCTCGATTTCGGTGACGACGAGTCCGGCCTTTTCATGAAGTACGTACGCCGTGGTTCTGGTTACTACATCGACGTCGGCGCCTCTGAACTGATCGCCAACGGCACGATCAAGCTCAAGAGCGCGCCTGGCCTGGGTGTCGAACGCATCGAAGCGGATGCCGTCGTGCTCAACGATGGCAGCCGGCTGCCGGCAGATCTGATCGTCTACGCCACGGGCTATGGCTCAATGAATGGTTGGGCGGCGAAGCTTATTTCCCAGGAAGTCGCTGACAAGGTCGGTCGTTGCTGGGGCTTGGGTTCCGGAACCACGAATGATCCTGGCCCCTACGAGGGCGAACTGCGGAACATGTGGAAGCCAACCCAGCAGGAGAACCTCTGGTTCCACGGCGGCAACCTGCATCAATCAAGGCATTATTCGCTGTATCTGGCGCTGCAGTTGAAGGCGCGCTTCGAAGGGATCAACACATCCGTCTACCGCCTTGCAAAGCGTCACCATACCGGCTGAGTCAAATGGCGCCCAGCCTTGGCTGGGCGCCTCTGCACTCTGGCCCCAGTGGGGCTTCTGCTTCTCCATCCGTTGCCATCGAGTCGTGCGTATAATGCGTTTCCTTTCAATCGCTTAAGCTGTCCAATGAAAAAACTGCTTGCTATCGTAGCGCTGTCGCTCTCGATCATTACCCCCGCCTTTTCCAGTCCTCCATCGACCTTCTCCGAAGCCAAGGTCGTCGCAAAGCAGAAGATCTACCTCGACCAGGCGAACAGCGCCATGGGCGAGTTGTATTGCGGCTGCAAATGGACGTGGGTCGGTAAGTCGGGTGGCCGTATCGATGCCGAATCATGCGGCCTGAAGGCCAGGAAACAAGAGAATCGTGCGCAACGGACTGAGTGGGAACACATCGTTCCCGCCTGGACGTTCGGTAACCAACGCCAATGCTGGAAGAACGGCGGGCGCGAGCACTGTGTAGACGATGATCCTGTGTTTCGGGCAATGGAAGCAGACCTGTTCAACCTCTACCCATCTGTTGGAGAGGTGAACGGCGACCGGAGTAATTTCAACTACGGCATGGCCGCCGGGATAGCGCCGCAGTATGGCCAATGCAAGACGCGGGTGGATTTCGACCAACAGGCTGCGGAACCGCGTGACGAGGTCAAAGGGCTGGTTGCCCGAACAACCTTTTACATGTTCGACAGATACAAACTGAGCATGTCACGTCAGCAGCAACAGCTACTGATGGCTTGGGACAAGCAGTACCCGGTTTCGCCTTGGGAAATAGAGCGGGATCGACGCATTGCAGCGATCATGGGGCACTCCAATCCATTCGTAACGGGCGAGCGTCGATGGTCGCAAGGATACAAGGCAGTGGGTGATGGGGTGGTTAGCGCCATTCCTGTCAATCCTCCGCGAACAGCAGCCCAGCCAACCTTGGCCAGCGCGACCGGCGCAGGCTTGATCATTGGCAACCGAAATAGCCAGGTCTACCACCTCTCCATCGGGTGCCCTGGGTATGCTCAGATGTCCGCAAAAAATCAGATCTCCTTCACGTCAGAATCTGAAGCTCAGGCGGCGGGATATCGAAAGGCAGGCAACTGCAAATAGTGGATTTGCCGCCCCCGGCAACGTCAAGATAACGGCCTTTCCAGCAAAGGCCGTTCCGACCACTGATCATTTATATTCGTATTTTTCCCGTACTTCCGATATGCGGTCATAACTTTCGCGTTCCTCCGAGTCTTAACAAGCTGATCGTCGATGGAATATTGGCGTGCGCTGCGGTTTAGCCTGTTACGGAGATAAGTTAATGATATTCAACGTACAAAATTTTGGCGCTAAAGGCGATGGAAGTACCGACGACACGGCGGCGATACAGAGTGCCATTGATGCGGCAGCTGCTGCAGGTGGCGGTCAGGTGTATATGCCAGCCGGAACCTATATCGTTTCCGCAGGCACGGAACCCTCAGACGGTTGCCTGATGCTCAAGAGCAACGTCTACCTGTACGGAGACGGCATGGGCGTCACCAACGTCAAGGTGGCCGACGGCTCCGACACCAAGATCACGGGCGTTATCCGCTCTGCCTATGGTGAGGAAACCCACGATTTCGGGGTCAGTAATCTCACCATCGACGGCAACCGCGACAACACCACGGGCAAGGTCGACGGTTGGTTCAACGGCTACATTCCCGGCGAAGAAGGCTACGATTCCAACGTCACCCTCGACAGCGTCGAGATCAAGGATTGCTCCGGGTATGGTTTCGATCCCCACGAGCAGACCGTCAACATGGTCATCAAGAACAGCGTGTCCCATGGCAATGGCCTGGACGGCTTCGTCGCTGACTTCCTGAGCGACAGCACCTTTGAAAACAACATCGCCTACGACAACGACCGCCACGGTTTCAACGTCGTTACCAGCACCCACGACTTTACCCTGACCAATAACATTGCCTACGACAACGGCGGCAATGGCATCGTGGTGCAGCGCGGCAGCGAGGACATCCCCTCCCCGAGCAATATCACCATTACCGGTGGCGAGGTGTACGGCAACGGCGCCGAAGGGGTGCTGATCAAGATGTCCAGCGAGGTGACTGTCAGCGGCGTCGATATCCACGACAACGCCAGCGCCGGGGTGCGCATCTACGGCAGCAATCACGTCGAGATCATCGACAACACGCTCAACAACAACTCCCTTGGCAACCCCGTTCCGGAAATCATCATCCAGTCCTACGACGACACCCTGGGCGTGTCCGGCAAGTACTTCAACGGCAGTGACAATACGATCCAGGGCAACATCATCAGCGGCAGCGACCTGTCGACCTATGGCGTTGCAGAGCGCAATGAAGACGGCACCGATCGCAACGCCATCGTCGGCAACACCATCAGCCACACCAGCAAAGGCGCGACGCTGGTCTATGGCGACGGCAGCTACGCCAGTGCCACGGTGCCGATGACCACTGTGCAAGGCACGGCTGGCAACGACACCCTGCTGGGCAGCACCGCCAGCGAGATCTTCTTCGGCGCAGCCGGGAACGACACCATCAACGGCGGAGCCGGTGCCGACATTCTGGTGGGCGGTGCGGGCATCGACAAACTCACGGGCGGTACCGGCGCCGATACCTTCCGTTTCTCCTCGCAGTCCGACAGTTACCGCAACGCCACAGCAAGCTTCGATGACACGATCACCGACTTCGACGTCACCCAGGACAAGATCGACCTCGCCGGCCTTGGTTTCACCGGCCTGGGCAATGGCCGTGGCGGCACGCTGCAGGTCAGCTACAGCGCCAGCAATGACCGTACCTACATCAAGGACTACGATGCCGACGCCAGCGGCAATCGCTTCGAGCTGATTCTTTCGGGCAATCTCGCCAGCACCCTGACCGCCAGCAATTTCATCTTCAATCGAGTAATCACCGGCACCAGCGCCAGTGACGCGTTGTCCGGCAGCGATTCGGCCGACACCTTGCTTGGCCTGGCAGGTAACGACAGCCTGGCTGGTGGCGCGGGCGATGACAAGCTTGACGGCGGCGCCGGCATGGACAGCCTTTCCGGTGGCGCCGGAGCGGACACTTTTGTCTTCTCCAGCCGCATGGACAGTTATCGCAACTACAACACTGGCGGCGCCAACCTCAGCGACGTGATCACCGATTTCGATATCAGCGCCGACAAGATCGACCTCTCGGCCATCGGTTTTACCGGCCTGGGCGATGGCAAGAACAACACCGTGTACCTGGCGCTCAACAGTACCGGCACCAAGACCTACATCAAGTCGCTGGCCGCCGACGCCGATGGTAACCGTTTCGAAGTGACGCTCACTGGCAACTACCTCGACAAGCTGACCAGCGCCAACTTTGTCTTCGCTACGGCGTCTACGACCAACCAGGCGCCGGTGCTGGCTACCCCCCTGCTCGATCAGAACGCCACGGAAAGCACCCCGTTCAGCTACGTGGTGCCGGCCACCAGCTTCACCGATCCGGATAACGACAGCCTCAGCTACATCGCCAAACTGGCCGATGGCAGCGCCCTGCCCGCCTGGCTGACGTTCGATGCAGCGACTCGTACGTTCAGCGGAACACCGAGCGATACCGCATCGGGCACTTACTCTATCCAGGTCACCGCGACGGATGGCAGCAACGCCACGGTCAGCGACAGCTTTACCCTCGCGGTGCAGGATGTGCCGGCCTCTTCCACGCAGATCAACGGCACGCCGAACAATGACACCCTGACCGGCACCGCTGCCAATGAACAACTGTTCGGTGGCGCCGGCAACGACACGCTCAATGGCGGCGCGGGCAACGATATCCTGGTGGGTGGCACGGGGGCGGACAAGCTCACCGGCGGCGCGGGTGCCGATGTGTTCCGCTACACCTCGTCACTCGACAGTTACCGCACCAGTTCCACCAGCGTCAGCGACCAGATCCTCGATTTCGACGTGACCGCCGACAAGATCGATGTGGCGGCGCTTGGCTACACGGCCCTGGGCAACGGTCTGAATGGCACCCTGCAACTGACCTACAGCGCGTCGACCAACCGCACTTACCTCAAGGACCTCACCGTCGACGCCAACGGCAACCGCTTCGAAGTGTCGATGGCGGGCAACCTGGTGAGCAGTCTGACGGCGAGTCATTTTGTCTTCGCCGGCCAGAACACCTCGAGCAATGTCGCGCCGGTGGTGACCATTCCCCTGCTCGACCAGAACGCCACCGAAAGCACGCCATTCAGTTACACGGTGGCCCGTGACAGCTTCACCGACGCCAACCAGGATGCATTGGTCTATACCGCGACCCTGGCCGACGGCAGCGCCCTGCCTGCCTGGCTGAGTTTCAACGCCACCAGCCTTTCGTTCAGCGGCACGCCGCTGAGCACGGCGTCCGGCAATTACAACGTCCTGGTCAAGGCCACCGATCCATCGGGAGCCTCGGTCAGCGACAGCTTCGCCCTGGCGGTGGCCGATGCGCCGGCCACTACCATCGCCGGCACCAACAATGCCGAAACCCTCAACGGCACGACGGGCGCGGACCTGATCCTTGGCCTGGGTGGCAATGACACCATCAAGGCCGGCACCGGCGCGGACATCCTTGACGGTGGCGCTGGGCGCGACTCGCTGTACGGAGGCGATGGCGCCGACACCTTCCGCTACACCGACGTGCTCGACAGCTACCGTGACTACGACACCGGCGGCATCACGGCCACCGACACCCTGTATGACTTCACCGTGGGCGTCGACAAGATCGATGTGTCGGGCCTTGGCTTTCTCGGTCTCGGCGACGGCAGCAATGGCACGCTGTACATGACCCTTAACGCCGCTGGTGACAAGACCTACGTCAAGTCCGCCACAGCGGATGCCGACGGCAACCGCTTTGAGATTGCCCTCAATGGCAATTACCTCAACACCCTGACCGCCAGCGACTTCGTGTTCGGCGAGCGCGCGCAACAGGACATCCTCTATCTGCCCACCCTCGGTCAATCCAATGCGCGCCTGTTGCGCATGACCGAAGACGACGATCAGTCCGGCACCTCGATGCTGGTCAAGGACCTGGACCGCTACACGCCTTATGACGTGCGCAGCCAGTTCACCGACGCCGATGGCAACGGTATCGACATCGCGGTAGGTGGCAGCACGGTCAACGGCCTGTCGACCTTGGGCGCCGAGGAGCTCAAGTTGTGCTGGTGGTTGACCGACACCGACCAACCCGGGCCCGCGCTGTTGCGTGCCGTCGCGTTGCTGGGGGACCAACTCAGCGAACTGCAATCGATCGATAACGTCACCATGGGCATCATTTGGGGACAGGGCGAAGAAGCCGCCCAGGAGATCGGCCGCGCCACCGACAAAACCGCGGCAGCCGCGGCCTACAAGGCCGCAACCCTGAAGGTGTTTGATTACCTGCATACCCAGTTCGGCAGTTTCAGCGTGTACATGATGGAAACCGGCCACTACCAGGAGGATGCGGCGCGCGCCCGTGGTTATGCGCCAGAGAAGATTGCCGCCATCGTCGAGGGCGTCGGCTACGTTCGCGCAGTCCAGGAACAAATCGCCGCCGAGCGCGCCGACGTCAAGCTGGCGGTGGACTACACCGACCTGCCTTTGCGTTATGAAGTCGATCCGCTGGTGTATCCCGACGACGTCTGGCACCTGCATGAGGAATCGGCGGAAATCGTCGGCCAGCGCCTGGCCGACTACATCGCCAATGACCTTGGCTTCCAAGGCAACCCCAGCGACAACAATAGTGTTCAGGCGATTTTCGACAACGCTCAAAACCAGGGCGGCATGATCTCCGGTACTGACCAGGCCGATACCTTGGTGGGCAGCTCGGGCAATGACACCCTGGATGGCGACCTGGGTGCCGACACCATGACCGGTGGCGACGGCAATGACATCTATGTGGTCGATAACGCATCCGACAGCGTGGTTGAGACCAACACCTCACCCGCGCAGATCGATACGGTACAGGCCTCGGTCAGTTGGACCTTGGGCGCCAATCTGGAAAATCTGGTGCTTACCGGTGTGTCGGAGATCGACGGTAACGGTAATGAGCTGCGTAACTTCATCACCGGCAATGCCGCCGCCAACGTGCTCAATGGTGCCGCAGGGGCCGACAGCATGAGTGGCGGCGACGGTAACGACACCTACTATGTCGACAACGTCGACGACAGCGTGATCGAGGCCCAAAGCAATCCGGTGCCAGGAGGTATCGACAGCGTGCACAGCAGTTTGGCGGCCTACACCCTCAGTGCCAATGTCGAAAACCTGTATATCGATAGCACCGGCGCCGCCAACGGAACAGGCAATGCGTTGGACAACACACTGTTCGCCGCAGCGGGCAACAATGTGCTGGACGGGCGCGAGGGTAATGACACCGTGTCTTTCGAACGCGCCCTGTCCGGTGTCACCGTCACGCTCTCGACGTCAGCGCAACAAAACACAGTGGGTTCAGGGCTCGACACCTTGAAGTTCTTCGAAAACCTGACCGGCAGTGCCTACGCCGACAGTCTGTCGGGCAACAGCGCGGCGAACGTACTCAACGGCGGTGCGGGCAACGATACGCTGGTGGGCGGTTCCGGCGATGACCGCTTGATCGGCGGAGCAGGCACCGACACGCTCACCGGTGGCACGGGTGCGGACACTTACGCATTTGGTGCGCTGTCGGACATGGGTATTGGGGATTTGCGCGATGTGATCAATGGCTTCAAGACCACTGAGGGCGATCACCTGGATTTCACCGGCCTGGACGCCAACCCGTTGACCGCCACTGTCGATACCTTCACCTTCATCGGCAGCAACGCGTTCGACCCTGCCAACGCCACCGGCCAGCTGCGCTTTGCCGATGGCATTCTCTACGGCAGCGTCAACGCCGACGCCACCCCGGAGTTCGAGTTCGCACTGGTGGGGGTCAAGGAGCTGCACGCCAGCGATTTCACCGCATGAGTCAACACCTGTAGGCGCGAGCCCGCTCGTGAAGCGGTGGCAGATCCAGCATGGATGCTGACCGACCCACCGCTTTCGCGGGCAAGCCCGCTCCCACAGGTGGTTTGTCGTGCCCACAAATCCAAGGACAACCACAAATCAAAATGTGGGAGCGGGCTTGCCCGCTCCCACAGGGATTTGCACTTTGAGGGGAGGCAGGCGTCAATCTTGCCCTTGCTTCATGTCTCAGAACAGGTTTTGCACTTGCTCCAGGACTGCCCGGTTCATCTGGCCGGTATGGGTGTGCAGGCTTACATAGCTTTGCAGCATGTCTAGCTTGGTATTGAGCAAATCCCGTCGTGCCTGGAACACCCGCTGCTGGGCATCGAGAATATCCACCGTGGACCGCACGCCACCCTGGAAACCTTTTTGAGTGGAGATCAGCGCCCGCTGATTGGACTCCACCGCCCGCTGCATGGCCTTGCTCTTGGCAAATCCGGCCACCACACCCAGGTAGTCGGCCTCGATATCCTCGGCCAATTGTTGGCGCTGTACATCATAATCGGACTGGGCGCCGGCCACCTGGGCCTCGGCCTTGGCCACCGACGCACGCACCGCACCGCCGTTATACAACGGGATATCCAGTTGAACCCCCACGTAATAGGCGTCCTGTCGCGGGTCTTGCTCCTGATACTGACGGTTTTCCCTGCGACTTAGCTGGCTGGTCAGCGACAAGGTCGGATAATGCCCGGCGCGTTGGCTGTCGGCCTGGGCCTCGGCGACTTTCACCGCCGCCAGCCGCGCTGCCAGCTCGGGGTTGGCTTCACGGGCAATGTCCGTCCAGTACGACAGATCCCGTTCCGGCGGAATCGGGGTGCCAGCGGGCAGCTCTTCGTCCATCGCCTGGATGTCATCGATGGCGACACTGGCGCGACCGGACAATGCCCGCAACGCCGCCACCCGACGAGCCTGGGCCTCGGCCTCCTGGGCTTCGACCAGGTCGAGCCGGGCCTGGGCTTCATCAACATCGGTGATCGCGCCCTGCCCGCCCTGGTAGAGTTTTTTGCTCTGCGTCACCAACCCGTTGATGGCGGCCTTTTGCTGGGCGATCAACTTGATCTCGTTCTCGGCCCGGGCGACGTCGAAGTATCCTTTCGCAACCCGGTCGTACAGTGTCTGGCCGGCAACGTCGAACAATTGGGTACCCAATTGCCCACGCGCCTTGCCCTCCTGATACGCCGCCCAGCGCCCCTTGTCGTACAGCGGTTGCTGCGCCGCCAGGGTGACATTGTTCGACTGGTAATCGTTACTGTTGACGTAACTGCTGTCATCGCCGCCATCGGTACGACCGCCGTAGCCGTAGCGCGACGTCAGCGACACTTGCGGATAGAGGCCACCGCGGCCGATCGCCTCTTCATGGGTCGACGCCTCAAAGGCATGGGCGGCCGATTGCACGGTCGGGTCGTTGACGCGCGAAGCATCGTACGCGGCGGTCAGGCTCAGTGCCTCCTGGGACGCCCAGACGGGACTGAATGCTCCCCAACCGGTACACAGACTCAGCAACAGGCGGGCGCTATAACGGAACCGTACGGTCATGCTCATTCCTCTTTGAAGGCTGCGAGCAAGCGTTCGCGCAAGGGTTTCATCAGGTAGTTCATCAAGGTGCGCTCACCCGTGACCACCGTGACGTCGGCCAGCATGCCTGGGCGCACCAGCAGGCCGGCGGTCTGTAGCGACACCACGGTGTCTGCGGGAATTTCCACCTTGGCGGAAAAATACGGCTGGTGGGTCTGTTCATCGATCAACTGGTCGGCCGACACCGTCGTCACCGTGCCGGTGACCGTCGGGGTGTCCACCCGTTGCAGCGCCGTGAAATGCACGTGCACCGGCAGCCCCGGACGCAATTTATTGGCCATCAACGGCTCGAAACGCGCGGTGATCGCCATCGGCGCATCCAGCGGCACCACCTGCATCAGGGTTTGACCGGCCTGCGCAACGCCGCCGACCGTATGAATGCTCACGTCCATTACCTGCCCGGACACCGGTGCCCGGATCGCACCGTTGTCGACTTCAAACTCAAAGGCCTGGATCTGATCGGCATAGCCTGACGCCTCGGCCGAGACTTCACTGAGCTGGATTTCAGCATCGCGACGAAATTCCTGCTGCGCCTGCAAGGCCTTGAGCCGACTTTCATTGATCGCCTGGCGTGTCCGGCCGATATCGCCCACCCCGGAAGCGATTTGCCCGGCCATCTGGGCGGCGTTGCGCTCGGCCTCGAACAGCTTGTTGCGTGCCACATAGCCCTCGCGAGCCAGCTCACGCAGGCCTTCGAGCTCCTGCTGCTGGAAGCGCATCTGCGTGTCGTAGTTGCGCTTGACGCCTTCGTAGCCAAGCAATTGCTGCTGCAAGGCCGCGGCTTCGTGTTCGATGATCTGCAAGCGACTGCCCAATTCTGCGCGACGGGTCTCAAACAGCTGGCTCTGCAAGGCCATGGCGGCCTTGACCCGGGGCTCTTCAGCGTGGTCCAGCAGTTCGGCGGGCCATTGGATGCCGGTTGTGCCCAAGCGCTCGGCAATCAACCGCGCCTCGACGCTGCGAGCGTTGAGCAACTTGCCCCGGGTCACGTCGAGTTGTGACCGCGCTTGCACCGTGTTGAGCTGCACCAGCAACTGCCCCTGGTTGACGCGGTCGCCATCGCTGACCAACAGTTTTTCCACAACGCCACCCACCAACGACTGCACCGCTTTGCGTTCGCCCGCCACGACCACCGTGCCGCTGCCCACGACTCCCTGGTCGAGCGGCGCCAAGCAGGCCCATAGCAGGAATCCGCCAAGCGCCAGGACCAGGAAACCCACGCCATAGCGCGCCACGCTTCCCGCGTCGGTATTGGCACCCGCCGGCGCCGGGTTTGCGCGCAGGATCGGTCGCTGCTCGCTGTACACCTGTGTGCCCGGAGTCAGATCATGCATCTTCGCCAGCCTCCTTGACCGCTGCCGGCCTTGGCGCCGCAATCAATGCCTTGAGCACCCGATCCCGTGGACCGAAGGCTTGTTGGGTGCCGTCCTTGAGCACCAGGATGTGATCGACCACCGCCAGTACATTGGGTCGATGGGTTATCAGTACCACGGTGCTTCCGGCCGCCTTGAGCGCACGAATAGCCTGGACCAGCGCCAACTCTCCGGCTTCATCGAGATTGGAGTTCGGCTCATCTAGCACGATCAGCGACGGAAGCCTGTAAAGTGCGCGGGCCAGCCCCAGGCGCTGCTTTTGTCCGCCGGACAAGCCAAGCCCGCCGGGGCCCAACGGCGTGTCGTAACCCTTGGGGAACTTCAGGATCATCTCGTGAATGCCGGCATGACGTCCGGCCGCGATGATCTTGTCGGCGTCCTGCTCACCGAAGCGGGCAATATTGTCGGCCACGCTGCCGTCGAACAATTCAATGTCCTGTGGCAGGTATCCGAGGTAGGGGCCCAAGGCGTCGTGAGACCATTGACTGATCTCGGCGTCGTCCAGGCGCACCGATCCGCCCATCGCCGGCCAGATCCCGACCAGCGCCCTGGCCAGCGTTGATTTGCCACTGGCGCTGGGGCCGACGACAGCGAGCACTTCGCCGCTGGCCAGGCTGAAATTGATCCCGCGCAGGATCGGTTGCGAGGCACCGGGCGGGCCAACGTACACCTGCTCCAGACGTACTGCGCCGGTGGGTGGCGGCAAAGGCATACGCAGGCGCTCGCGCGGGTGTTGGGCAAGCAGCAGGCTCAGGCGCTGGTAACTCTGACGGCCAGCGGTGAATTGCTTCCACGAGCCGATGGCGATTTCCACGGGTGCCAGGGCGCGCCCCAACAGCAGCGACATGGCGATCATCATGCCCGCCGATAACTGGCCTTCGAGCACCAGCAATGCGCCCAGGCCCAGGGCCAGCGACTGCCCGGAGATGCGCACGAAACGTGTCATCGAAGTGATCCGCGCGCTTCGGTCGCTGGCATGGGCCTGGGCGGCAACGATGCGCTGCTGCAGCAGGCTCCAGCGCTGGCGTAATGGCCCGAGCATGCCCAGGGCCTGGATGACTTCGGCATTCTGGAAGGAGCTGTTTAGGTAAATCGAGGACTGCACGCCGAGCCGATTGGCTTCGCCCAGAGGCGTTCGAGTCGCCAACTCGCCCCACAGGGCCAGACCGATCAGCACCAGGGCCAGCACCACCGTCAGCACGCCGAACCAGGGGTGGATAATGAACGCTACCAGCACAAAAATCGGCAACCAGGGCGCATCGAGCAACGCAATCAGGCCCTGGCCGGTGATCAATTGCCGTAGCGTCGCCAAATCGATGAGCACTTGCGCCGGGTTGGCGTTGTGTTCGCGAAGACTGCGGGCGAAAGCCGCGTCGAAAATCCGCTCACCCAAGGCATCGTCAAGCCCCGCGCCCATGCGAATCATCACCACACCGCGAACCCATTCGATCAGGGCGCTGAACATCAACAGGCCCAGGGCGATGAAGGTGAGCATGAACAACGTGGTTTCGTTGCGACTGGTGAGTACCCGGTCGTACACCTGCATCATGTAGAGCGACGGCACCAGCACCAGCAGGTTGATCACACCACTGAACAGCGCCAACGACCAGAACACCCGGCGGTAGCTTAATAGAGCGGCATCGATGTCGTGCCGTGGATCGAGAAGAGAACCCAATAGAATGTCGCTCGTAAAAGAATGAGTCGGTTCGGGACGCAATCCATCGCGAGCATAAGCCCAAGGGGCGATACACTAAATGCAGCCTGACGTGCCGCTATCAGAGACGAATCTCGTCGTTAGAGGCGCCAATAACTGACAACGTGACTTCGGGATAGTGCCGGTCATGGACATCGGGCTTTTAATTGGGTGACGGGCGGGTATGTTGCGCATCGGCACGGGCGCTTGTTGTTGGAGTACAGGTTCATTGCTGCGGTAGCGGCGGCTTAGGGTTTCGCTTCGCCCCACTGCCAGAACGAAGGCATTGCTCCGTGGGTCGCCTGCGATCAACAGCAAAGCGAGGCGGCCTTAAAGCCGACCTGACTTTGACGGGTGCACTTGGATCCCCTGTAGGAGCCAGCCTGCTGGCGATTGATCGTTCCCACGCGCAGCAAAGGAATGCCGCCAGGGACGCTCCGCGTTCCGCTGACGACGCATTAATTGAGCCGTGCGCGACGGTGATGCGGGGCGTCACAGGAAGCCCTGTGTGAAATTGGTTGTCGGAGTGCATATCCATTGGTGCGGTAACGGCGGCTTATGGTTTCGCTTTTACAGCGACTCCCTTTTTCAAACGCCAAAAAGGAAGCAAAAGGCTTTGCCCCACCACTCGGTGCCTCGCTTAGGCTCGGCATGCCCTCTCTCCGGCATTGCTCCGTGGGTCGCCGCGATGGGCTGTCCCTGGCCCAGCGCGGCTAAACCGGCGTCCTGCCGGTTTCCCCACTGCGCAATGCCTGCGTTCAGCCATCGTGGTTAACGGGGCGCCCGCGATCAACAGCAAAGCGAGGCGGCCTTAAAGCCGACCTGACTTTGACGGGTGCACCTGAATCCCCTGTTGGCGATTGATCGTTCCCACGCTCTGCGTGGGAATGCCGGCAGGGACGCTCTGCGTTCCACTGACGACGCATTAATTGAGCCGTGCGCAACGGTGATGCGTAGCGTCACAGGAAGCCCTGTGTGAAATTTGCTGTCGGAGTGCATATCCATTGCTGCGGTAACGGCCTCCTATGGTTTCGCCCTTACGGCGACTCCCTTTTTCAAACACCAAAAAGGAAGCAAAAGGCTTTTCCCCACCACTCGGTGCCTCGCTGGGGCTCGGCATGCCCTCACTCCGGCATTGCTCCGTGGGTCGCCGCGATGGGCCGTCCCTGGCCCAGCGCGGCTAAACCGGCGTCCTGCCGGTTTCCCCACTGCGCAATGCCTGCGTTCGGCCATCGTGGTTAACGGGGCGCCCGCGATCAACAGCAAAGCGAGGCGGCCTTAAAGCCGACCTGACTTTGACCGGTGCACCTGGATCCCCGGTGGGAGCCAGCCTGCTGGCGATTGATCGTTCCCACGCTCTGCGTGGGAATGCCGCCAGGGACGCTCCGCGTTCCACTGACAACGCATTAATTGAGCCGTGCGCGACGGTGATGTGGGGCGTCACAGGAAGCCCTGTGTGAAATTGGTTGTCGGAGTACATATCCATTGCTGCGGTAACGGCCACTTATGGTTTCGCTTTTACAGCGACTCCCTTTTTCAAACGCCGGAGTGCCGGCCCAGCAAAAAGGAAGCAAAAGGCTTTGCCCCATCACTCGGTGCCTCGCTTAGGCTCGGCATGCCCTCACTCCGGCATTGCTCCGTGGCGTCGCCGCGATGGGCCATCCTTGGCCCAGCGCGGCTAAACCGGCGTCCTGCCGGTTTCCCCACTGCGCAATGCCTGCGTTCGGCCAGCGTGGTTAACGGGACGCTCGCGATCAACAGCAAAGCGAGGCGGCCTTAAAGCCGACCTGACTTTGGCAGTTACCCCCAAGTTCCCTGTAGGAGCGAGCATGTCGAATCGTCGCACCGTCGCGATGGTCGTCAACGATGACGCGGGGCACCTGGTAGCCCGCGGTGCTCTCAGGTTCATCGCGAGCAGGCTCGCTCCTACAGAGGGTATGCGTATGGCTTCCGGTCAGGTCGGCTGTCAGGCCGCCTCGCTTTTGATTGTGATCTGGCTTTTGATTTTCTTGCCCCCTCGAGAGGCCGAGTGGAGGTTCTGCGCAGTGGGTAAACCGGCAAGGATGCCGGTTTAGCCGCGCTGGGCCAAGGATGGCCCATCGCGGCGGGCCCACGGAGCAGGACCGGAGCGAGGGCATGCCGAGCCTTAGCGAGGCACCGAACGCCAGGGGCAAGAGCCCTTGGTTACTTGGGGCTTTTCCAAGTGACTCGCCGTAAGGGCGAAACCCTAAGTGGCCGTTACCGCAGGAATGGATATGTACTCAGTCACAAAATCCCCATTGGCCGTCAGAACGCCTTCGCCGGCAAGCCTGGCTCCTACAGTAAGAGCGAAACCCAACCGTTACCGCATGAATGGACATTTACTCAGTCAACCAACAATAGGTCGGCTATCAGGCCGCCTCAAGGGAGGTTGACGGGGTGGTCGCAAAATCACCACCCACGTCTGTCGGTCACACTGCCTGCATCTCAGAAGGATTAGCGCAGTCCATCGGAGCGCAGTGCTGCGGGGGTGAATTCGAAGTTCTTGGCGGTCAGGCCGTACTCGGTGTTACGCGGTTCCTCGTTGCGCAACCCAACCACCATGTAGCGACCTGAGATCAAGTCGTACAGGGTTTCGGCGGCAAAGTAGCTGGCCTGTTCGTCGTATCGATACAGCGCATGCCCCTCCGCTACCCGCCATAGCTGGCCTTTCTGATCGTAATGATCGACTTCCGCCAGTTGCCAGGTATCTTCGTCGAGGTACATATGACGCTTGGCATAGACATGGCGCTGGCCAGGCTTGAGGGTCGCCTCCACCTCCCATACGCGGTGCAGCTCATAGCGGGTATGGTCAGGGTTGAGGTGCCCGGCCTTGACGATGTCGTCGTACTTCAGCGCAGAAGATTCCAGGCGATAGCTGTTGTAGGGAATGTACATTTCCTTCTTGCCAATCAACTTCCAGTCGTAGCGATCAGGTGCTCCGTTGAACATGTCGAGGTTGTCCGCCGTGCGCAGGCCGTCGGAAGCGGTGCCCGGCCCGTCGTAGGCCAGTTGCGGGGCACGTCGCACGCGACGCTGACCGGCGTTGTAGACCCAGGCGCGACGGGGCTCCTTGACTTGATCGATGGTCTCATGCACGAGCGCAACCGTGCCGGCCAATCGTGCTGGCGACGTCACGCGCTGCTTGTAGTAATACAACAGGTTTTGCGCGTCGCCGGCAGGCAGGTCGGTCACTTGCCGGGGGTACACTTGCTCTTCCCCGATAAAACCGTTGTTCGCCCCGCTGATGTTCAACCTGCGCAGCGATCCGTTCGAGAGTTACGACAGCAACGACTCCTGCGGCCAAATGGGAGAGCTGATAGGCAACCTTTTGAAGACCCTGGCCGAGTACCCGCCCGTGCAGGCGGCCAAGTCATTTGACCGATCGAACCTGGTGCAGGATTTCCTGAGAAGTCAGCAGCCGCCACGCTGAAACGCGGGGTGTCTGGATACCCGCGTTGTCTGGACGTTTTTCGCGAGCAGACCTCCTGCAAGGGCATGCATCAACACTCGAAACGGCTCAACGTGGTGTACGTATCAAACGCCTGGTAACGCGAATGTCGATCACGCATGATCTTGATCATCGCAATCTGCGGATCACTGGAGAACACCAGGCGCCCGCCGCTGGCCACCAGGTGGTCCAACAGCCGTTCTTTCTCGCCCACCAACCCTTCGGGATTGCGATCGTTGGCCGTCGTTACGTCCAGGCGCAACCAATGGGTACCGGGAATCAGGTCGCCGGCAAACACCACCGGCCCGCCGGGCATGGCGATTTCCGGGATCAATTGTCCGGGGGTGTAGCCATCGCTGAAGTGAAACTGCCAACCGTCGCCGAGCTCTTTGCAGCGCGCGTCATCGACCAGCACCAGCCGCCCACTGCCTTGCAGCCTGCGCACGATCTGGCGGACGAATAAAGCGCGATCATGGGGATGGTTGTGAAGCGCACGGGACCAGTGACGCTCTCCGGTAATGTAATGCGCAGCAGGAAACAGCAAGCGCGGCGTATTGCCCTCCTCGATCGCCGCACTCAGTTCGGGAGTCAGTTGCGCGTGCAGATGCGTCAGCACCACCGCACTGATATCGCCTTCAGCCAGCCCCTGTTGCGCCAGGCTGTCGAGCAATCCCGGCGGATGTTTCTGACAGCTGCAGGTCCGTCGCAGCGGCGCCAGCAAGGCGCTGGCACCGGCCAGCACCAGGATATTCTTGCCCCCTTGCTGCACCAGCAGGCCCCGCGAGGCCAGGTCCACCAGGTTGTCCTGGTCGGGCTTGATCCATTCAGCCCATAACTGCCGCGGCGTATTACCGAACATCACGCCACCATCAAGCTTGCGACTGCTACCGGCCAGAGTGGATAAACAACGGTTCACGACAGACACCTCTTCGAATTCGCCCCAACTTTGCAGAACGTGCGGGTTTTATGAGGCCTGAAGGATAATCCGCCTTCACGTCCACGCCCCCACCCGTGTGGAGTGGGGCCCGGACGGATCACTGGCCAACACATTCCACATCCTCGCCGAAGCTCTACCCCTGTCATCAATAGCCAAGTAACTGTCGTCAAATGCGAAGCACCCCTCAATCGCAGGTCTTCTAATAGCGCTACAAACTCTGGCAATTGAGCCGACGGATGTGACCGTGGCCTCTGAGTCACGAGTTGCCTGGTCCGCCTGGCAGGAGAATAACAAGATGAAATTGGTGAAAAGTCTTCTGGCAGCCATCCCCCTAATGGGGCTGGTCATCGATGCCCACGCCTATGTATCGAGCCAGGAAGCCGCCCGGCTGGGCACCAGCCTGACGGGAGTGGGTGCCGAACAGGCCGGCAATGCCGACGGTTCCATTCCGCCCTACAGCGGTGGCCTGACCACGGCCCCCGCCAGTTTCAAGGCCGGCGACAGCATGCGCCCCGACCCCTTTGCCCACGAAAAACCGCTGCTGGTGATCAACGGCAAGAACGTCGATGCGTACAAAGGCATGCTGACCGCCACCACTGTCGCGTTGGCCAAGCGCTACCCTGGCTTTCGAGTCGATGTATATCCGACCCACCGCACCGCATCGTTGCCACAGGCGGTGCTGGACAACAGTCGCAAGAATGCCACCAACGCCAGGTCCCTCGACGGCGGAACCGCCATCGACAATGTGATGCCCGGCGTGCCGTTCCCGATCCCGCAGTCCGGTGCCGAAGCGATGTGGAATTTCCTGTTGCGCTACCAGGGCGTCAACATCCATTCCAAGTACGACTCCTGGAGCGTCGACACGGCGGGCGTGCCGAGCCTGGCGGTCACCGGCGAAGCGTACGTGTCCTTCCCGATCTACGAGAACATGTCGAAGCCGTTCAGCAGCTCGGACATCTATTATCAGTTGAAACTGTCCTACACCGGGCCTGCGCGCCGAGCCGGCGAGTCGATCATGCTCAAGAACGCCACCAATGCCACGGAGTTTCCTGGCCGCGCCTGGCAGTACATGCCGGCCCAGCGCCGGGTCAAGCAGATTTCGATCCTGGCCTACGACACGCCCAACCCCGGCACCGCCCGTGCGTTGGAGCTGTATGACTGGACGCTGGTCGGCAAACGGGAAATGATCGTGCCGTACAACACTTACAAACTCACCTACGCCCGCGAAGCCAAATCGCTGACCACCCCCAATTTCATTGCCCCGGATTACGTGCGCTGGGAAAAACACCGGGTCTACGTCGTCGAGGGCAATCTCAAGCCCGGTGCCAAGCACATCTACCAGAAGCGCCGCTTTTACCTGGATGAAGATACCTGGGCCGCGGTGGCCTCCGATCAGTACGACACCGATGGCCAGCTGTATCGGGGCTCCTTCGCCTTCTTCAGCCAGAGCTATGACCAGCAGGTTCCCGATGCCACCCCGTTCATGACGTACGACCTGTCGCGTGGCACCTACAACATCAATGGCGTGGTCGGCCCCCACGGTGGCATCCGCTACATCGAACCGCTGTCGACGGCGCAGTGGGCGCCAGAGTCCATGGCGGTGAGCGGTATTCGCTAGGGGCGGCGATGGAGACCGATCAAAAAGGGACGGTCAATTTCATCCAGTAGGCATTACCTTCCGCGCGGTTGCGAACCTGGGTTTCCTGCTCCCACTTGGCGGTCAGAAACCAGCCTTTATCGCTCGTATATTTCACCGACGGGCCAATCGCTAGCGCCCTGCCTTTGTTGTCCTTGACCCGTTCACCGTCCTGCCGGTCATCGGTGGTCTGGTGAACGATGTAACCGCCCACGCCCACCACCCAGCCATTGCCCAGGCCCCAACCTACTGCGTAATCGGCATGCAGTTCCGAGCCGGAACGGTAGTCGGTCGCGGGGTTGCGCCGGTTGAAGTCATACATGATTTTCGCGTCGACGTTCAGGCCATTGGGGTCGACGTAAGACACCGCCACCACGGGTTCGACTACCCAGTAATTGCGTCCGATGTTGGCCAGGTCATCGCGATCGTATTCACCCGACGGCGCAATGAAATCCACGGCGACAATACTGTGTAGCTTCTCACTGTGATGGAAACCGAGCGCCGGCCCGAAGATGATGTCGCCCAATCCCTGTTTGCTCTGGGACTGACCATTGAGCTCAACCTTGAGGTCTACCAGCGGCACGATGGCGTGGAAAGCCAGGTTGCCACCAAGCACCTGCTGCTCGGTGACCCAGATCAGTCGTGGTGCAATGGAGTTGGCCCGGACGCGGAAGTCCACAGGCACTTTGTCACCCCGATTGTCGCGCAGCGAGTCGGCTTCGTAGTGGCCGACATAGAACTGCGAATACAAGCCCGGCGGTGGCATGGCACCGGACATGTAGTTTTCCGCCCCCATCGGGTAGGAAGATCCACCGTTTTCGGTGGCCAGCGCCCCGCCACTGACCACCGCCAGCAGGCTCACTGCGGCACGGCACAGGCAATTGCCACGCTTGTTACGCGGTACGGCTTTCATAGGTTGATGACCCTTTTGTTGTTTTTATAGTCAGCCGAAACCCTGCCGACCTTCGGGAGGTCAGCAGCGTCCGGCGTTGTGTGTTGCGGGTAAACTCAGATGCGTTTGAACAACGCTGAGCGAGTGCTTTCGCTGGCGCCATCGGCGGCGCTGTAGAAGCGCTCCATGAAGATGTCGCGCTCGAACAGCCGCCCTTGCATCAGGCAAGTAATGGCCGAATCGATCATCACCGGTGGCCCGCACAGGTAGGCTTTACGCGTACTGAAGCGGCCCTCGAAATGCTCCTTCGCGGCGTCATGCACGTAGCCTTTGAACCCCGTCCAATCGACATCGTCCTCTGCCTGGCTGAGCGCGGGTACGTAGGTAAAATTGGCGTAGTCGCGCTGCAATGCCTCAAACAGTTCCTGGTTATAGAGCTCCGCGCGATTGCGCGCCCCCTGGAACAGCACGATCTGGCGCGTATCCCCTGCCTCCAGCAGATCGAGAATCATCGATTGAGGGCTGGATAATCCCGAGCCGCCCGCGATGAAAATCAAGTCACCGCTTTGCGAGGTGCGTACAAAAAACTGCCCGTACGGCCCGGACAATTCCACCCTGTCTCCGACCTTCAGTTCATCGTGAATCCTGCCGGTCACCCGCCCGCCCTCGACCCGACGCACGTGCAGTTCCACTTCGTCGGCGCGACTTGGTGGGTTGGCCAGCGAAAACGCGCGAGTACCGTCAACGCCAGGCAATTGCAGGTTGATGTACTGCCCGGCCTGGAACGCCATGGGTCGATCGAGCTTGAGGTGCACGCCCTTGATGGTCGGCGACAAGTCCACCAGCGCACTGACCACTGCGCGGAAGTCCTCGACCGGGTGCCCGAGAAAATCCGGGTCGGCGTCGATATCCGCTTCGATCACCATGTCGCTTTGCGGAATGGCGCAACACGCCAGGACCTTGCCTTCGTCACGCTCGATATCCATCAGTGCAAAGGAAGACGCCGCTCCCAGATCCGCTTCGCCTTCAAGGACCTGGATCTTGCAGGTGGCGCAGGTGCCATGTCCGCAGGCGAAGGGCAGCCAGACGCCCTGGCGCAACGCTGCCTGGAGGATGGTCTGGCCCTCCTCCACTTCGATTGTTTCGCCCGTAGGCTCGATGGTTACTTGGTAGCTCATCACCGTGTCCTCAGTTGAAGGTGCCGGCAATGCCGTTCAAGCCCGGAGTAGCGAGGTGCAGCAGGCTTTTATGGTCGATGCCGTTATCGATCAGGCTTGCCGCATTGTCGGGTGTGAACGGTTGATCGTTCAGGCGCCATAGCGCCTGGCTGAAGTCAACCTGCTTGGCATCCGGGTGCTGGGAAATCGAGGGCTTGACCACTTGCTCGATGAAGTCCGCGAATGGCATTGCCGGTGGCAGCGGGAAAGTGAACGGGGCGCAAAACATCAGGTGTTTTTCCCAGCACAGGTACACCAGTTGCAGGCCGTGGAAGTTTTCCTGGCGATCCAGGGGTTGGGCCTCATAGGCTCCGATGGAGGTCACGGGCATGATTTTGTCCTTCCTGTCAGGTGGGTTTGAAGCGGACCAGCAGGCCCGCTTCGGCGCAGGGCATCAGCCGGTCTTGAGTAGATCCGGGTCGACGGGATTGGCCGGCGCACTGTGACGATCGTTCGGGTGCCAGTCCTGCCAACGCCGATGCTCGGTGGAGCCCAGGTATTCCAAGTTGTCCTGGCCGGGGTCGATGTTGTAGTAGTCGCGCACCACCGACTCGACATCCGCGCCACCGCAGTTACCTTGCAGAATCTGATGCACCGGCAACCAGGCCTGGATGTACTTGGTCGGCTCGTACTGGAAAATGTCGCAGCAGCCCTGGGAACAGAAGTGATAACGCTCGCCTTCGTGCTCGGTGCTGCGATGGCTGAGTGTGGTCTGGTCATCCGGCTCGCCAAACGACAGCGGGATCTGGCAGATCTGGCACAACATCGGCAGGGTCGGGTTGTAGAAACGCTCGCCCTTCTCCTGGAGCGCGCGCCAGTGCTCAAACCGTGGGCGGTAGATCTTGTCGAAGGTGTCCGGGTACTTGGACGAGAGCCAGTCCAGCTCTTCGTCGGTTGGCATCCAGGTATGGAAGTTGGTCGCCTGGCTGTACTGATAGAAGATCGACCAGGCCTGATGGCTGACGTGATCCTTGGCAATATTGGCTTCTTCGACATGCTTGGGCGGGCGAATACCGTAGCGCTCCAGGTCCTTGAACAATGCCCCGCCCGCCTCTTCGAAATACACGCCCCAGGCTTCGGACCAGGACATCACCTTGTTGGGCAGCATGTAGTCCATCATCATCCCGACCAGCGTCAGCAAGCGGTAACCACGCCAGAACCACTTGTCGATCCAGCGCTGGATGATCGGCACATTGTCTTCGTGTTGCTCGAGCAAAAACTTGATGACCTCAAGGCCCAGGGTCATGTGGCGGGCCTCATCCGATTGTGCGGAGAAGCCGAAGGTCACGGTGGCCATGTCGCCGTTGAACGCGGCGCCGGACATGAAAGGAACGAACAGCAGATTGGTCAGCACGTACTCGAACGAAAACGAGATCGCGGTGAGGAACTCGAACGGCCCCGCCGTCCGCGCATCCTCGAAGAACGACTTGGGCACCGAGAGGAACCACACGCGGTCATGCATATGGGCGAAATCATGCAGACCGTTGAAGTGCTTGTTGTAGTGGCTCATTGCATGAATCTGGGTCTGTACGTGGCGCAGTTCGTCGATAGCCTGCATCTGGCAGGCAATTCGTGCACCGGCGCCACTGAACTGTCGTCCAACCCGTGCGAACCCTTGGTAGGCCTGATATTCCAGCGGTGTCACACCGGACAGGAACAGCTTCAGCGCGTTGACGTAGCGGGCGTCCGACAGCGTGGTATGCCCATTGTTCTGCGAGAAGGCGTCGAAGATCGCGTAGAGTTTTTTCTCTTTCTCAGCCTGGTATTTCCAGTAGGTATCCATGGTCAAGCGGAACGGATCTTCCCACTTGTCCCAATCGGTGATCTTGATGCCTTCGAAACGTTCGTGCGGGTAGATGTCCTCGTGGGTCTGGTAGCTGGGCTCCCAGTCGAGGTCACGGGTCATGCAGCGGTATTTTTCTTTGGCATTAAGGCGTTTTTTCACGGCCATGATGGCGCTCCCGTATTCTTGTAATGGATCAAACCCTGGCTTGAAACCGGCGGTCAGTTGTTCCAGTGGAGGGAGAAGCTGTCGTCCTCTTCCACGACATTGCCGCCGAGGGTGATGACGTACATGAGCATTTCCTGGATGTCCCAGGGGCTGCCGGTCAGTTGCTCGACTGTCTCGCGATGGATATCCAGGCGGCCCCTGGCCTCGATGCGGATCATCGACGGCTGGTGCTGAATCTCGGCATGGGGGTTGTCCTGGACGATCGCGTCGACAATCGAGCGCGCGTAGTCGGTGTCCTGCAGGTTGATGTAGACGAGGGAAGTCATGGGCGGGCTCCTGTCAGGCCGATTTTCTTCAGGCGTGCGCTGAACTCGGTGCACACGGTATCCAGCGCGGACGTATCGAGAGTCAGGGCCGCCAGGGGCTCGAGTGCCTCCACGCAACGGGCACTCCAATGATCGACCCAGCCTTGCACCAGGTCCTTGTTGGCAGCGCTTTCGTTGATCACGGTCTTGAGCAGCCCGTCGACCCAGCGTTGGCTTTCGGCGAACCACAGGCGCATGAACTCGGTGAGCATGCCGACCTGGCCGGCACCATTGGCCGAGAGTTGCTCGTCGAGCTTGTGGAACAGCAGCGGGTACACCAGGCCATCGCTGACCAGGTTTTGCGCCAGGGTCAATTCGAACCAGTCGCGAACCACCAGGGTGTCTTCGACGTATCGGCGCAGGCCTTGCCATGCCGGGTCGCCGAGCCACTGTTGTTTGGCCTCGGCCAGCAGCAACACGTCGCCGTCATCGAGCATCAGGCCGATCCGTGAGAGGTACTGGGCGATGCCCAGGCGATCCATGGCCTGGAACATGTGCATTTGCGTGACGCTCGTGCCGAACCCGTCGGCGGCGATGCTGCTGTTGTTCATGTTGGCGCCCATCTCGGCGTGCCGAAGCGGCAACAACAGCCTGCTGATCAACTGCACATTGCGCGCGGACAGCCCGGCAAGCATGTCGCGCTTTTCGCAGAACGCGTAATCATGCTCGGCATTTTCCTGCATCTTGGCCCGGGCCTGGACGTAGGCGCCGTAGTAGTACTGGCGAGGGTCGCTGACGGCATACCAGTCAGCCATCACCACCGCAGTGCGGGTGGCGTCATTGAGCAGTTTGTCCGGTTGCCACAACGGCCGGTAATGAAAATTGGTCGCCGACTCCAGGTCGAAACTCGCCTCCTGATATCGGCTGGCAACCTTGTCGCCAAAGCGGCGACGGGTATGGCTGAAGGTGTTGCGGATCGTCTCGACGGTCGTCGTCTTGATCTCGACACTCATGGTGTGGACTCCTGTAATTATTGTTGGGGGGCCTGGTCACCTGCGGCGCCGCGGGTTTCGCCGTAGCGCCACTTGTGCGCATCGGCGTCGAGGGCCTGGGACATTTGCGCGTCCATGTGCTGAACGTGGTGGGTTTCACAAAATTGCCTGAATGCCTGATGCGGCAGTACAAGCTCGACGTACAGGTCGGGAAAGCCGATGGCGAAATCGAACTCGACAAAGGCAGCGTCTGGCTCGCTGCGCACACGGACGTAGCGCGGCATTTGATCGAAGGTGCTGCCAGATGGGTTCATGCTCGGAAACTCCCTTGTTGTTATGCAGGGATGCAGAGCAACATGAGTGCCAGCGCAACAGCTGGAATCTTAAATAAAGAATAAACCTTATAAAAACAGATGGTTACATAGAGCGCAGTAGGCCCTGCAGGGTGCAAGTATTCGCATGCGGAGATCTGTCGACATGGACGAATTGATGATTTGATCAATCCCGGGCAGGCGGTTCGAGCAAATGAACAAACGGCGCTGCAAAGGCCGTAACCGCTCCGGATCAGTCGTGATGTCGACCCAAGACCCGGCGCTCAGTCGGTGAATATCCATTTGACTTTCAATTGAAATTCGGGACGTTCTATATAGGAATTTTCATCGCTTTTTCTGACACGGTCCCTCGGTCACGCCCCAGCCTGGGTGCAAGGAGCCCTGTTATCCCCACAAACAAAAAGACATAGGGGTTTGTTTTCATGACCATGAAATACCGGGCCTCCGAGCATTCTGCACAGCTCAAGGACCTGACCGACCGCGTGCACTTTCTCGGCGGCGAAGGAAAGATCTGGCTCGATGAGCAACGCATGATGCTGATGCAGGTTTCGGCGATGGCGTCGTTTCGCAGGGAGCTGATCGAGATGATCGGAGCAGAACGTGCAAAGGGCTTTTTCCTTCGCCTGGGCTATCAGTCCGGGCTCAAGGATGCGCAGCTGGCACGAAAACTACGGCCCAATGCCAGTGACATCGATATGTTCCTTATCGGACCGCAACTGCACTCGCTCAAGGGCATGGTCAAGGTGCGTCCGTTGAAGATGGACATCGATATCGAGGCCGGAACCTTCTATGCCGACATCGAGTGGATAGACTCTTTCGAAGTGGAAAACCACCAGAGTGAACAACTGCATTCCGATCAGCCGATTTGCTGGATGCTCCTGGGCTACGCAATCAGCTATTCGTCGTTTTTCATCGGCCGGCAGATCATTTACAAGGAGGTCAGCTGCCGGGGATGCGGGGACACAATGTGTCGGATTATCGGCAAGCCCGCCGAGGAATGGGAGGATGCCGACACGTTCATGCGCTATTTCCAAAGTGATTCAATCATCGATGAATTACACACCCTGCAGCTTCAAGTAGAAAACATGAACCAGCGCCTGCAACTGGGTGCAGGCCAGTTTTACGGCATCGGCCGGTCAGCGATCTACCGCAAGACCTGCGACCTGATCGACAAAGTCGCCCCAGGCAAGGCTTCAGTCCTGCTACTGGGTGAAACCGGCGTCGGCAAGGAAGTCATCGCGCGCAGTCTGCATTTGCGCAGCGAGCGCGCTGGCGGTCCTTTCATAGCCCTGAACTGCGCAGCCATCTCGCCAGACCTGATTGAAGCGGAGCTGTTTGGCGTCGAAAAAGGCGCTTACACCGGCGCTCAACAAGCGCGCATGGGTCGCTTCGAGCGCGCCCATGGCGGCACCTTGTTTCTCGATGAAATCATCGAACTGACGCCTCGTGCCCAAGCCAGCCTGCTACGGGTGTTGCAGGAGGGCGAGCTGGAACGGGTGGGCGATAACCAGACGCGCACGGTGGATGTTCGCGTCATCGGTGCTACGCATGAGGATCTCGCGCAGGCGGTGAAGGAAGGACGTTTTCGTGCCGACCTTTATTACCGATTGAACGTGTACCCGGTGCGGGTGCCCGCGTTGCGCGAGCGTCGCGAAGACATCCCGCTGTTGATTGAGCACTTCCTTGAAAAGCTGCATCAGAGCTACCAGAAAAAAACCCTCGGCCTGTCGGATCGCGCCAGCGAGGCCTGTTTGCGCTACGACTGGCCAGGCAATATCCGTGAGCTGCAAAATCTCATCGAACGTGGCGTGATCATCACAGACAGCAATCAGAGCATTTCCGTGGAGGCACTGTTCCCGCACCAGTCCGACGAGGCCTACAGTATTGGCCTGTCGAGCGAAGGTGCTTTGATCAGCCAGAAGCTGGCGCCCACCGATGAGTGGGTGGGCTGCCTGCTCGATCTTGGAGTGAGCCTTGAAGCCATGGAAGAGCAACTCCTGCAAGGTGCCATGGAACGCGCCGGGCAGAACGTTTCGGAAGCAGCGCGCCTGCTCGGAATGACGCGACCGGCACTGGCTTACCGGCTGAAAAAGAAGCCGGATTGAGGCCTGGCCTTCAAGCGCACGGGTCTCCACTGGCGCTTAAAGGCTTGAGCGTGTCACTGCGTAGCGCAACACTGCGCAGCACTGTCCCTAATCAACGGGATATCGATGAGCGGGTGTACATCACCTACACCCGCGAGTCGTTCTGATCAGGCCTTCTCCTTCAACGAGCCGTCGCCGGGAGAACGTTGCGGTCACTGCCGTTCCACCTCTTCAAAAGATCCCGTGCGCACCTCGCCGCGGGTGTCCTCATCAGGCCCGCCGGGTGCTTGAATGACGCCATCGAGGCTGATGAAAGCGGCAACGATAAGCTTGCGCATACTCGTCTCCTGATTCGCCCTCGTGAAAGTTCTTGCCCTGGGAACATCGAACCAGATGCATTCCCTGAACCCTGGTCGAACCGACCTCTGCGAAATCGACAGCAGTTGCTCGAAGCGCCCCGGCGACATACTGTTTTACCCCAGGTCAACGTCATCACAACGAACTATGGGGTCCATCACGTGAGCAAAGCGTCTTATGTTCCTCCCAAGGTCTGGAAAAACAACGCGCCCTCTGGCGGCGAGTTTGCCAATATCAACCGCCCTGTTGCCGGCCCGACGCATGACAAGACACTGCCGACAGGCAAGCATCCGTTGCAACTGTATTCGCTGGCGACGCCCAATGGCGTAAAAGTGACGATCATGCTCGAGGAGCTATTGGCGCTTGGGCATACCGGTGCCGAATACGACGCCTGGCTGATACGCATCAGCGAGGGCGAACAGTTTTCCAGCGGCTTTGTCGAGATCAACCCGAACTCGAAGATCCCGGCGTTGCTGGATCGCAGCGTCGAGCCGCCGCTGCGCGTGTTCGAATCCGGTTCGATCCTGCTCTACCTGGCGGAAAAGTTCGGCGCCTTCCTGCCCACCGATCTCGCGGGACGCACCGAAACCCTGAACTGGCTGTTCTGGCAAATGGGTTCGGCGCCTTACCTGGGCGGCGGCTTCGGGCACTTCTACGCCTACGCGCCGGAGAAGCTCGAATACCCGATCAACCGCTTCACGATGGAGACCAAGCGGCAACTGGATGTCCTCGACCGCCGACTTGCGCAAAGCCCCTACCTGGCCGGTGACCGCTACACCATCGCCGACATCGCGGTCTGGCCCTGGTACGGCCAGTTGGTGCGCAACAACGTGTATTCGGCTGCCGAATTTCTATCCGCCCACCAATACACCCACGTGCAAAGATGGGCGCAAGAAATCGCCAATCGACCCGCGGTCATCCGCGGCCAGCGTGTAAATCGGACGTGGGGGGATGAGGCGAGCCAGGTGCCTGAACGGCATCAGGCTGCTGATCTGGGCTGAAGGACCGCATACGTCCGGCGTTCACAGCGCCGGGCGACAAGAGCGGCGCCCGTTACTTCCCCTTCCAACCCGCCAGCTATTGCTCGGGGTGCATCGCCAGATAGTTGTCGACTGCAGCCCCTACCGTGGGAAAAAACGCCGATTCGCCAAACCTTGCGAAAAGCCCGAAGCGCTTGAGTTTGTCCTTGACCGGGTCCTTCATCTCTGCCACGCACAACTTGATGCCCGCCGCGTGCAGGGTGTCGTCGAGCTCTGCCAACATGTCGGCCGAGGTCACGTCGACACTGGTGACCGGCTCCGCCGCCACGACCAACCAGCGCACCGGCGTGGGCGAGGCCGCCACGGCGTTCAGCACACGCTCGTTGAACAGTTCGGCGTTGGCGAAAAACAATGGCGCATCCCATCGAAACAAGACCAGACCGGGGATCAGGTGCGCGTTCGGATAACGCTGGATGTCGTGGTAGCCCTTGACCCCCTCGGCTTGCCCCAGCACTGCGGAGTACGGCCGCCAGCCATCCCACAGGAACTCGATAACGGCGATCACGATAGCCAGGGCGATACCCTCGATCGCCCCGAACACGGCGACGCCAATGGTGCAGGCGATCGACAGCCAGAACTCCCAGCGCTGGATACGATAAATGCGTCGCAGGTCGGCGACTTCGATCAAGCCGATGGCCGAGGCGATCACCACGGCTGCCAGTGCGCTGTTGGGCAGGTTTTCCAGCAGGTTCGGCGCCACCATCAACAGCACGGCCACCGCCAGTGCGCCGACCACGCCAGTCAACTGGGTCTTGGCGCCGGCGGCTTCGGCCACGGGCGTGCGTGAAGAACTGCTGCTGATGGGAAAACCCTGGAAAAAACCCGCCGCCAGATTGGCAAAGCCCAGCCCCGCCATCTCCTGGTTCGGGTTGACATAGGTACGGGTGCGCGCCGCGTAGACCCGCGAGAGCACGCTGGTGTCGGCAAACGAGACAAGGGCGACGGCGCAACCGCCGATAATCACCGGGACCAGGTCGTCGCGGGTGATCCAGGGGATCGCGAACGCTGGTAAACCTTGGGGAAGCGCACCGAGGACCGCCACACCCGCGCCCTTGGCCAGGCCCAGCACACCCACGGCGATGGTCGCGCCTGCCACGGCGATGAGGATGCCCGGGATACGCTTGTGGCCTTTGAGCAGCAGGATCACCGCCAGCGTGGCGGCGCCCACCATGAAAGTGGTCCAGTTGGCCTTGCCCTCCATCACCCCGGTGGTGATCGCCCACAGGTTTCTGAACGGACCGTCGGACTCGATCGAAAAACCGAAGATTTTCGGCAATTGACTGATCAACACCGTGATGGCGATCCCGTTCATATAGCCGTAACGGATCGGTTTGGACAGCAGCTCGGTAATGAAGCCCAGGCGTGCGATGCCCGCCAGGATGCACACGGCGCCCGACACGATCGCCATCATGCTCGCCAGGGCAACCGCGCGATGAGGGTCGCCGCCCGACAGTGGCAAGACGACGGCAAGGATCACTGCCGCCAGCGAGGAATCCGGCCCCAGCACCAGGATCCGGCTGGGGCCGAACAGTGCATAAGCGATGAGCGGAACGATGGTCGCGTACAGGCCATAGATGCCGGGCACGCCTGACGCCACGGCGTAGGCGATGCCGACGGGCACCAGCATGGTGGTGAGCACCAGGCCGGCCATGATGTCATGGCGCAACCAGGCTATCTGGTACTTTCGCAGCGTAACAAGCCCGGGGAGCCAACGGCTCCAGCCGTTGCCGTCGCCGCTATCGCGAGGTGCAATGCGACCCGGTTCCGGGGTGGGCGGCGAAATATCCGAATGGCTCATGTGTCTATGGCCTTTAGTGTCCGGCATAGCGCCGCGGAAGGTGCCTCTCAGAATTTTTCGGGAATTCGCCGCAGCGGATAATCCGGCTCGCGATAACCGCCAGGCTTCTGCCGCTTGGGTAACACCACCTTCTCGCGTGCGACGTCCTCATAGGGAACACGGCTGAGCAAATCAGAAATGATGTTCAGCCGCGCGCGGCGCTTGTCGTTTGAGTTGGCCACCAACCAGGGGGCGTGCTCGGTGTCGGTCGCCTGGAACATGTCGTCACGGGCTCGCGAGTAGTCATACCAACGGCTGTAGGATTTGAGATCCATGGGGGTAAGCTTCCAGATTTTGCGCCCATCCTTGATACGCTCTTCCAGCCGTCGGGTCTGTTCCTCAGGACTGACTTCCAGCCAATACTTAAGCAAAATAATGCCCGAATCGACAATCGCCCGCTCCACGTTGGGCACCGTTTTCAGAAACCGTGCAACCTGCTCCTTAGTGCAGAACCCCATCACCCGCTCCACGCCCGCACGGTTGTACCAACTGCGATCGAAGATGACCACTTCGCCGGCCGCTGGCAGGTGCGGCAGGTAGCGCTGGACATACATCTGGCTTTTTTCCCGATCAGTCGGTGCCGGTAGCGCCACCACGCGAAACACCCGCGGGCTCACACGCTCGGTCAGTGCCTTGATGGTCCCGCCCTTGCCGGCGCCGTCGCGCCCCTCGAAGACAATGCAGATCTTGATGCCCTTGGCTTTTACCCATTCCTGCAATTTGACCAACTCGACGTGCAGCAGGCGCAGTTGCTCAAGGTAATCGCTGTTCTTCAGCTTCAGGCTTTGTGCGGGATAACCCTTAGCGGCTTTCTTTTTGTCCTTTGCCATGACCAAGACCTCAGGAAAACAGGTTGTCGACAGGTACGCAGTGTGATTGCTGGCTGCTCAGCCACCGAGTGCAATGATCGCGACGATCAGCACGGCACCGGTGACCGCCATCGCAACGCCGCCAACCCAGGGTTTTGCGCCGGCATAGCGCGCCAGTATCCAACCGGCGAGGAATAGCACCACCAGCCCGACCAGGTTGGACAGGCGTACGGCAAGCGCTGTCTGGTCGAGCAACAGAAACGGCACCACGAGGGGAAATGTCGATGCCACCACCAACAGGAACACCCCGACCGCGCCCCTGATGTCGTCCCAGGTAAGGCGTGGCTGCACCGACGTGTTGGCAAATTTGACCAAGCGCAGACGCAGCGACTCCAGCTCTTCGGGACCGGCCGCGGCGACGAGACGTGGTGGCAGTGCATCGGCAATCAGCGCTTGCCCGGTCGCCGCATCCGCTCCGCCGCTCAGGGCGGTGAACAGCGTACGTTTGCGCGTGCGCTCGATCAGGCTGCGCAGTAAATACATCACTGCGTCGGCAAGCCCCCAGGCCAGGTTGCAACCCAGCGCTGCGAACATCATCGTGCGTTCCGCCTCCTGGCCAGATGTTGCCACGCTGATGGTTCCGGTGAAGGTCATTGCCATGAGCAGGCCAAAGATCACTTCAGTCACGCGATCGACCGGATCAAGTACCCGTGCCCGCTTTTGCTCTGCTGTACCTTGCATGCAGTCATCCTCGCACGGCCGCATCCACGTGAGGCCCTTTGAGACAGGCCACGGCAGCGGTCTTTTATCACTGGGCAGTTTCAACAAATTTTCAGTGTAGTTTGAAAAGCTTGTTTCGCTGGCGATTCAGACTGCACCGTCGCACCGCGAGGCCTCGGCACCGACTAAGCTTTTACAATTGAACCTGATTGCCCATGGAGATGTGCGTGAGCAGCGCTCCCCTGTCCGAACTCGATGCCGCCCTGCCCGGTCTGGTGCGCAAGATCCGCGTGCTGGATGCCCTGGCCTGGCCGGAGGGGGTCGAGGAAGATTTCCTGGCGCGCTGGCGCGCCGGACAAGCGCAATTGCCCAGGGTCGAGTTGCGCCCGCGTGATCACGGCGCCGACATTTGTGCGCTCGAAGCCTTTATCGGTCGCTGCGATGAGGGGCATCCAGCCGGGCGCCACCTGGCCATGACCGCGCGCAGCTATGCCACGGCCGGGCACATGCTCGGTGCCATAGGCACGCCCGCCTTTACCCAGTATTCGTCAGCCTTGTATCGGCGTCCGGACTTCTACTATCCGAGCCTGAACCTGAGCATGCTGGACGCGGCCCACTTCTTCCTCAAGACCACCGACGCCCTTCTGGGCGGAGCGCGGATTCCTCCGAGCCCCGCTGAGATCCCGGCCGAGGCCTTCGCCGCCTGGATGCAACCGGAACTGGACCGTTTCTTCGGCCCGGGCCGGATCACAGTGGTGCTCGATCCGACCCTGGCCGCCAAGGCCATTGCCGGGGCGAGCCGCATTCGCCTGCGGGCCAGCGCACTGTTTTCGCAACTGGACAAGAACCAGCTGTTGCAGCACGAGGCTTTCGTGCATGTCGCCACGGCGCAGAACGGCGCGTTGCAATCAAACCTCAAGAGTCTTGGCCTGGGAGCACCGCGTACCACCCAGACCCAGGAAGGTATCGCCACCCTCGCCGAGCTGTTCACCGGCAGCATGGACATCAACCGCCTGCGTCGCCTCGCCTTGCGTGTGCTCGCGGTGCAACAGGCGCTCGATGGCGCCGATTTCATCCAGGTGTTCGAAGGTTTTCTTGCTGCCGGCCAGACCCAGGAGGAATCCTTCCGCTCGACCCAGCGGGTATTTCGCGGTGCGGATCTGCACGGCGGTTCGGCGTTCACCAAGGATGCGGCCTACCTGACCGGCTTGCTTGGCGTGCACACCTTGCTGCGCATCGCGATCCGCGACAACCGACCGGAACTGGTCGGCTATCTGTTCGCCGGGCGCCTGAGCCTGGGGGACACCGTACGCCTGGCCCCGCTCTTCGAGTCCGGTTGGCTCCAGGGGCCAGTCCATCTGCCGGCCTGGGCCTCGGACCTGCGCCTGCTCGCCGCCAATCTGGCCTTCTCTGCTTTCATCTCGAGGATCAAGCTGGATGTGCTCGACCTTGACGTGCTCATGGCCTTCGCCGATGCACATGAAGCCGATGCCAGTGCCTAGGAAGGTAGGACCTGTAGGAGCGAGCATGCTCGCGAGAAACCTGGGGGCCTGCGGGGTATCAGACTCCCCACGTCATCGTTGACCTCCATCGTTAACGATAACGCGCCCTGTCTGGATGAACGCAGGCTCGCTCCTAGTCGAAGCCTGTGGGAGATTATTGTCTGAGTACATATCCATTGCTGCGGTAACGGCCACTTATGGTTTCGCCCTTACGGCGACTCCCTTTTTCAAACACCAAAAAGGAAGCAAAAGGCTTTGCCCCACCACTCGGTGCCTCGCTAAGGCTCGGCATGCCCTCTCTCCGGCATTGCTCCGTGGGTCGCCGCGATGGGCCATCCTTGGCCCAGCGCGGCTAAACCGGCGTCCTGCCGGTTTACCCACTGCGCAATGCCTGCGTTCGGCCATCGTGGTTAACGGGGCGCCCCAGATCAAAAGCCAAAGCGAGGCGGCCTTAAAGCCGACCTGACTTTTACCGGTGTACCTGGATCCCCTGTGGTAGCGAGCCTGCTGGCGATTGATCGTTCCCACGCTCTGCGTGGGAATGCCGCCAGGGACGCTCCGCGTTCCGCTGACGACGCATTAATTGAGCCGTGCGCAACGGTGATGCGAAGCGTCACAAGCCCTGTGTGAAATTGGTTGTCGGAGTGCATATCCATTGCTGCGGTAAAGGCCACTTATGGTTTCGCTTTTACAGCGACTCCCTTTTTCAAACGCCAAAAAGGAAGCAAAAGGCTTTGCCCCACCACTCGGTGCCTCGCTAAGGCTCGGCATGCCCTCTCTCCGGCATTGCTCCGTGGGTCGCCGCGATGGGCCGTCCCTGGCCCAGCGCGGCTAAACCGGCGTCCTGCCGGTTTCCCCACTGCGCAATGCCTGCGTTCGGCCATCGTGGTTAACGGGGCGCCCGCGATCAACAGCAAAGCGAGGCGGCCTGAAAGCCGACCTAACTTTGACCGAGGCACCGATATCCTCTGTAGGAGCGAGCATGCTTCGGGCGGCGTTCCGACGATGGTCGTCAACGATGACGCTGGGCACCTGGTAGCCCGCGGTGCTCTCAGGTTTTTCGCGAGCATGCTCGCTCCTACAGAAGGTACGCGTATGGCTTCCAATCAGGCCGGCCGGTCGGCCGCCTCGCTTTTGATTGTGATCTGGCTTTTGATTTTCTTGCCCCCTCGAGAGGCCGAGTGGAGGTTCTGCGCAGTGGGTAAACCGGCATGGATGCCGGTTTAGCCGCGCTGGGCCAAGGATGGCCCATCGCGGCGGGCCCACGGAGCAGGACCGGAGCGAGGGTACCCCGAGCCTTAGCGAGGGGCCGAACGCCAGGGGCAAGAGCCCTTGGTTACTTGGGGCTTTTCCAAGTGACTCGCTGTAAAAGCGAAACCCTAAGTGGCCGTTACCGCAGCAACGGATATGTACACCTGAAAGACAATTATCGCCTACCAGTACGCCTTCGCCGGCATGCTTCGGGGCATCTGATACCCCGCGGCGCTCTCAGGTTTTTCGCGAGCATGCTCGCTCCTACAGTAAGGGCGAAACCTTAGTGGCCGTTGCCGCGCAAATGGATATACATCGAAAACCGAGCATACGCGTCGTTGCCTCAATGCTCTTTGACTTTCCTGATATGCAGGATGATCCAGACAAGAATCCCGATCGCAAGGGGCGCCATGGCCAACATGGCCTCGCGTGGGGTCAGCGCCACGCCGAGCAGGTGCAGTCCCGAGTAACCCAGCTTGAGCAGGCTCAGCAGGTAGTAGCTGATAGCAATGATCGAAAGACCCTCCACTGCTCGCTGGATCTTGATCTGGGCATCAGCGCGGGCGTTCAGGCTGCTGAGAATTGCCGAGTTCTGCTCTTCCATTTCCACCTGGACCCGTGCCTGCAACAGGTCGCCCAGATTGGCCACGCTTTCGGCCAAATGCTCCAGTCGCTGCTCGGTAGCCGTGCAATACCTGACGGTGGGCTTGAAGCGGCGCTCGATAAATACGCCAAGGCGCTGGCAATCACCTACATGACTTTCTCGCAGTTCACCCAGGCGTTCGAACACCAATTGCGCATAGGCCTGGGTGGCACTGAAGCGATGGCGCGTTTTCGCCGTCGTGCTGACCACCTGGGCAGAAAGGTTGGAGATATCCGCCAGCAGGGCTTTGGCATGACTGCCGGCAGGGTCTGCGTTGCGTTCTGAGAGGGTGACCAAGGTCTTGTCGAACACATCGAGCTGAGCGCTCAAGTCCTTGGCCATGGTCAAGGACAACGAGGCCATCATCCGGTAAGTCTCGATTTCCAGGAGGCGGCGGATCATCCGTCCCTGGCGGTAGGCATTCAGGCGCCGGTTGATGAATAACAAGTGGTTACTGCCATCCTCGCTGATCCGGAAATCACTCCAGACCACCGCATCGCCTCCCCCCACACAGGAACCGCAAGGGTCCTTGAAACCGTAGCGCGAGAGTTCCAGCTGCGCTTCACCACGCACAACGATCTGTACCGAATTGATCAGGGTCGGCAAATACGCCTGGATTTTTCGCGCCAGTACATCGGGCAGCGCCGTCCAGGACAACTCATCGCCCGAGGACGTGACCACCAGGGTCAAGGTGAAAAACTCGGTATGACGCTCCCACTTCAGCGCGTGGCCATCAAGCTGGGTAATGCCTTGGGCAGCCTTGAGATCGAGGGAGGCAGGGCAGCAGTCTTGAAGAAAGGTATTGCACACCTGCTCGCTGCCGAGGAAAGCCAGGTGAAACACATGGGCCGGCTCATCGAAATACAGTGACGGGCGTGCGTGCAGTTCGTTGTGCAGGCTTTGTCTTAACGGGTGCATAGGGTGTGGCCATCTTGGAGTTGTTTTTGGCGCCTGCGATAAATGCCTGGGCTTACAGGGCGTTATCGACTGCTATTGTCAGTGGGACAGGTCGACGCCCGCACGAGTCACCGATTTTCGCGCGCTCTGTGCGAGCGGGTTGCGGAACGCAAGTGCGCACCAAGGGGTCTTTTGTACTAGACACGTTGGTGTCGCAACCCCTTGAGAGACAGAGGTGATCTTCATGAACAATATTATCTACATCGTTGGTGCCGTCGTGATCGTCCTGGTGATCCTGTCATTTGTCGGTCTTGTCTAGTCCAGGCTGCCCTCTGGCGAGCCTGGGCAGCTGAAGAGGGTTGAGCGGCGTGTGCAGGTCGCACGCAAAAGGAGATGTTGATGCCCGGACGCAAGCAGCCATCGCCAATGGGTGATGAAGACGCCGCAAAAAACGTGCGCGGTGGCACTGTCTTCCGACTTACCGTGAGCTTCATGCTGGTGGTGGTCCTGGCGTTCCTCGCTGTCGAGGGTTGGCGAATGTGGCGCGATTACCGGTCAGCCTTCGATTCTGCCCGCGATTCGGTGACGAACCTGGCGCGCGCTACTGCGCAGCACGCCGAAGATGCCATTCGGCAAGTGGATGTACTGACCGGCACCCTCGGTGAACGGGTGGAAGGCGACGGACTACAGAACATCAACGTCCCGCGCATTCATAAGCTGTTGGTCCAGCAATCGAAAATCATGCCGCAACTGCACGGCCTGTTCATCTACGGCGCGGACGGCCAATGGATCGTCACCGACAAGGAGACCACGCCGGAACCCGTCAACAACGCCGACCGCGATTATTTCCAGTATCACCGCACGCACGAGGATAAAAACGTGCGCATCGGTGAGGTGGTGAAGAGCAGATCCACCAACGATCTGATCATCCCCATCTCTCGTCGCTTGAACAATCTGGATGGAAGCTTCGCCGGCGTGCTCCTTGGAACGATCAAGGTCAGCTACTTCGTCGACTACTACGGCGACTTCAAGATCGATGACAAGGGTGCATTGGTGCTGGCCATGCGCAACGGGACCATCCTGGTACGGCGTCCCTTCATTGCATCCGTGGTGGGTAAGAGCCTGGCGGACAGTGAGATTTTCAAGCGTTATCTTCCCAATGCCAGCCAAGGCATCGCCGAAGTCAAGGCCGTCGTGGACGACACCGAACGCCTGTACGGCTACCGCGCATTGACCACCTATCCCCTGGTGGTGGAAGCCGGACTTTCCCGTGACTCCATCATCGCGCCCTGGCGCCGTGATCTACTGAAAACCGGGTGGGTGCTGGTGGTTCTGATCGGGGTGCTCGCGGTGTTCGGACTCATCGTCTTGAGTCAGTTGCGCCAGAGGATGGTGACGGAAAGAAAATTGCGCCGCGCACACCAAGCCATGCGCGACATGGCGCTGACCGACAGCCTGACGGGCCTGGGCAATCGCAGACGCCTGGATACAGCGCTGCCCGAGCAGATTCGCCTGGCTGCGCGCCAAGGGTCCACGCTTTCATTGATCATGCTCGATGTCGATTACTTCAAGCGCTACAACGACAGCTATGGGCACGCTGCCGGTGATGATTGCCTGGGCGCCGTAGGGACGGCGATCCAGCAGGCGGTCAAGCGACCGGGGGATCTGGCCGTCAGATACGGTGGAGAGGAGTTCACGGTGCTGCTTCCCAACACCGATGGCGCTGGCGCTGCACAGGTTGCCGAAGAAATTCTGCAAGCCATTCGAGCACTGGACATCGAGCATTGTGCGCATCCCCTGGGAAAGGTCACGGCCAGCGCGGGTATCACCACTGCCCGCCCGAGTTTCGAAAGCGTGACGCCGGCCAGCTTGATCAAAGCCGCTGATGCCCTGCTCTATGTGGCAAAACAACAAGGACGAAATCGTTGGTGCTGCGCCAACGAGCCAAGCGCAAGTCATCCACTGTAAGCACCCGCTTTGTGTTCAAAATCCTGTCCAATGAATTGGAGCGACCTTGAGTCCCACCCAGTCTGCTACGCTTTTCATTCTCCGGATGGATTCGGGCAATCATTGCCATAAGGCTGTTTCGCCGGCCACTCGAGGGGATGGAATGTGAAAGTCCAATTACTGGGGGTCGCTGCAACGATCATCGTCATCGGTACCACTGTCTATGGACTTAACAACTGGAAAGCGCAGCAGAGTCAGCGCCAGGAAGCGGTATGTGCGTTAGCGCGCCAGCACCTCAAGGATCTGGAAGTACAGGCTCGGGCCCTGGCCGCCGGGTTGTCGGTCGAGGCCTATGCCGAGGCCGAAAAAGCCGAGGCTGGCAAACTGGTTTCGGCGCTGGATACTGCAAAGAACGAAGCCGAGGTTGACGCGGTGATCGATCAGCATTCTGCCGCCATCGAAGCGCAGATCCATGCTGAAGACGCGGAGGTCAAGTCTCGGGGTGAGCAGAAGTTCCTCGGTCAGGAACGCAAGGAACAGCGCATCACCACCGACATGAAACAGGAAATCCAACGGGCCGAGAAGGCCGTCGCCGATGACTGTCAATAGTCTGGCCCGTGCATTTCCCTAAACCTGCCAGGGCAAAATCTTGCAGTGCAGATTTTTTAAATGCGCATGCTTCTCAAAGTGACTAACGCGTTCTAGACTCCACTAATTACAGGTTTATTCAAGCTCCGCGTCCCTGACATAACGCCAATAAAAACCAGGAAGATACAGCCTTGAAAACTTCAACTATCGGCGTTGTGGGGAGTCTGCTGGTCTCGGGCGCGGTTTCGGCTACAGGGATTGCTCCTATCCTCGATCTGGATTTCACCAGAACGGCCATTGAAACCCTGAAAAAGCATGGGATCGACGACGCGTGCATCATTGCCGCCCCACACCCGGGAACGTTCACTTACTGCCGGGAAGGCTCTTCGACACTTTGGCAGTACCAGACCCTGGACCTGGTTCAACAGGCCAGGCTGCTCAATGAAGGAGCACGGGCTTCGACCGAACATGGGCAAATCACTGTCGTGCAGGTCGATAGCGCTGCCTGCGATGTAGAACACCCGGTAGCGAAAGGTGAAACGACAACCTTTTCCGCCCTGGTCCTCAGCCTGGCAAGCCTGTTCCTGTTGATCGGTTTTCGCTATACCTATCTGGCAATCATGCAGGGACGCTATCAGCCCATGGCCTATTCGGATCCTCGCCTGCAGCGCTTGATCAGCCCCCTGACAGCGCACCCCTCGACCATCAAGGCACTGAGGTCCTTCGGGATCGCCGCCGCGTTGGCCCTGGTCTACTGCTGCTATCTCGGGTTCTGAACCAGGAACCCGCCAACGATCTGGCCGGTCCCTGAACGGTCGATCCCATGAATGATCCGCTACAGCCTTTCCTCTACCACCGGCGGCTCTTGCACCCACTGCCAGAACAGCTGGTAACCGACCGCCAGCACCACCGGGCCGATGAACAAGCCAAGGATACCGCCGGTGACCATTCCGCCCAGGGCTCCGATCAATATCACCGGCATCGGCACGTCGACACCGCGCCCCAGCAACAAGGGCTTGAGCACGTTGTCCACCAGGCCCGCGACGAAGACGTAGATGGCAAAGACGATGGTCGCGGTGCTTGCCCCTTCGGTGGCGAAAACATAGGCAATGACGGGGACTGTCACCAGCGTTGCCGGCAACTGCATGATGCCCAGCAGAAACACCGCCAATGCCAGCAGCCCGGCACCTGGAACGCCCTTGAAGACAAATCCTAACCCCACCAGCAGCATCTGGATGAACGCGATACCAACCACTCCAAGCGCTACGGCGCGGATGGTTGCGGTACACAAGGTCGCTATCTGGGGGCCTCTTACCGGTCCGCTGATTCGCGAGGCGATCTGTACCGATGCGCGGCTACCCGCTTCGCCGTAGGCCATGAAGATCCCGGCAATGATCAGCGCGAAGATAAACATCAGAAAACCCATGCCGACGCCGGCCAGCTTGCCCAGCAACGACAGGCTGAAATCTTTGATTTGCGGTATGTATTTCGCCGTCAGGCCAGGCAAGTCAGTGGCCGCCTGCAGCCACAGCGCCGACAAAGGTTTGCCCACCAGTGGCCATGTGGCGACGGAATCGGCCGGAGGCGGAATGCGGATGCCTTCATCGCGGACCACGGTCATGGCGTTTTCGACCGAATCGGCAATCGAGGTGCCCAACAGGTAGATCGGCACCATGAGAATGACGATGGCCACCAGCACGATCAGCGTCGCAATGCGCCCGTCTTTTCGCCCCAGCGGACCCCGAAGCCGCTCTTGCAACGGGTAAAGCGTGATCGCCAGGATGATCGACCACAGCATCAGGTCGCGAAACGGACGGAAAATTTCGAAGCAGAACAGCACCAGTACGACAATCAGTCCGGCGCGGATCAAGGTATCGAGTAACCCGCGGGACAAGGCCTTCTCTGACAGCGGCATGGGTACCATGGATGTCTCCTGGCTAGTATTCGGTTAGCCCAGCATAGACGCTGATTTCAAGGTTCGAAGGGTCAATGCGTTTCCGTGTAGGCGCCAGGCTTGCCGGCGAAGAACGATAACGCGGTGCAACAGATGTGATCGCTCCCATGCGCCGCAAAGGAATGCCGCCAGGGACGCTCTGCGTTCCGCTGACAACGCATGACGTGAGCCGTGCGCAACGGTGACGCGGAGCATCACAGGATGCATTCCTTTGCGGCGCGTGGGAACGATCATGTAAACAGGCAGACACACCGCTGGGAAAAATGGCGGAAGGTAGCCGGAGTCGAACCTGCCCGGGAACGGATGCCGTCCCCAACCGGGTTTGAAGCCCGGCCGCGCCACCGGGCGCGATTACCTTCCTTTAAACGAACCCCGGATCAATCTTTCGGCCTGCGTGCCAGGGCATTGTCCGGGCGGATCTGGCGTCGATCGCCCACGCGGCGGGTCAGGCCGAGTCGGTCGAAGTACTCAAGGATCTGGATACTGCGCTTGCGTCCCAGGCCCACCGCATCACGAAAGGCCGATACCTCGATGACCGGGTTGTCGTCGGCCAGTTGCAACAGCATAGCCGCCAGGCGACGGATCATCGTGTCGGTGTAGAACAGATCACGCACCACCGGATGCAACAGGCCCAGGCGCGCCATTTTGCGCAGCAGTGCGCGCACAGTGGCTTCGTCGTATCCCAGATCGCGCACCCACGGTGGGTCGAACCCGGCGGTATCGAACCGCGGCTGCATTTGCAGCCATAAGGCTTGCTCCTCGTCGCTCAGGCGTACCTGATGCTCCGGAAGGTGCAGCCACGGCCCACTGGCCGCGATGCGTCCGGCGGCCAGCAATTGCTCAAGCAGGCTGATGAATACCGGGCGATCCAGGGCGCTGCCGGCGAATCGGCGCAGGCGATCGCGATCCGGGCCCATGTGGTCCGGTTCCTGTTCATGGAAGCGCGCCAGGTGTTGCTGCAATTCATCCTGCAAGGCCTGCCACCGGCTGGCGCTGAACAAGACCGGTGCCTGGCGGGTTTCAATCAGGCGTATGTCGCCGGGCAGCACCCAGGTAGCGCGCGGGCGATTGAACTGGCGTTCAAGCTGTTGCGGATCGAGCCCGCTGTCGCTATTGGCCAGTAACGCTGGCAGCACGTCTTCCAGGCGAGTGCTCGCGGCCAATGCCGTCAGCTGCGCCAATCGCTCGGGGCTGCGGCGGTGTCGGCTGGGCGCGAAGGGATCGAGCACCCTGCCGCCGCCGAGGGTGCGCTGAGCGCTCTGGTCACGCAGGATCAACCGGTCGCCCAGCACCGCTTGCACCGGCGCATTCACCAGCAGTTGCGCGAACATCCGTTGCCCTGGTGCCAGGCTGTCACCCTCCAGCAAGGCCACACGCCCGGTGACGTCCCGTGTCCCCAGGTGCACGTGCACCGGATCGAAGTGCTCGAAGGCACGCGGTTCGGCGGGTAACAGCTGCAGGTCGATGTCCAGGCGCTGGGTCGGTGCGTGCAGCCACGGCGCCGACAACCACTGGCCGCGGTGGATTTGCGACAACGCCAGGCGCTCGGCACTCAAGTTCAAGGCGACCCGCTGCCCGGCGACCGCCACGTTGGCCGCCTGATTCTGCGCGTGCAGGCCGCGAACCCGCACGGTTTTGCCAAGGGGGCCGAGCACCAGGGAGTCGCCCACCGTGACCTGGCCGGACAGCGCCGTGCCGGTCACCACGATGCCCGCACCGGGGACACTGAACGCGCGATCGATGGCCAGGCGAAAACCGCCGTCCTGACTGCGCTGCAGCACTTCGGACTGGGCCTTGAGCAACGCTTGGCGCAGGGTCTGCACCCCCTCCAGGGTCACGCTCGACAACGCAATCAACTGCGCCTCGGCGTACGGGCCGGGCGCCAGCAACGTTGCAATCTGCTCGCGCACAGCCTGCACCCTGGACGGCTCGACCCGGTCGCATTTGGTGATCGCCACAATGGCACGGGGAATACCCAGTAATTCGACGATGGCCAGGTGTTCCCGGGTCTGCGGCATCACACCGTCGTCGGCGGCCACCACCAGCAGCACCAGGTCGATGCCGTGTGCACCGGCGAGCATGTTATGGGTGAAGCGCTCATGCCCCGGCACATCGATAAAACCGGTCAGGGCCGCACCGGGCTCCAGTGCGGCGTAAAGATAGCCCAGGTCGATGGTCATGCCGCGTTCGCGCTCCTCGCGGCGGCGATCACCGGCCTGCCCGGTCAGTGCCTCGAGCAATGCCGTCTTGCCGTGGTCGATGTGCCCCGCCGTGCCGACGATCACCCTGCCCGGCCCTCCACCTGCAGTTGCTCAAGCTGCGCCAGCCACGCCGGTTCGTCATCCAGTTGGCGCACGTCGAGCCACAGCGCGTCGTCATCGATACGCCCCAGCACCGGTATCGGCAAGGCTCGAAGGGCCTGTTCCAGATTCAATAGCGCGCGCCCGCGCTGACGTTTGGAAGTATTGGCACGCAGGCATAGCGCGGCACTCGGCAAGCGTGCCACCGGCTGGCTGCCACTGCCGATCATTCCCAGCGCCGGCACCGCGCTGACGCTCCAGCCCGCGCCCAACCGCGTGGCCAGCGACGGTTGCAGGCGCTCGGCCTGGGCCAGGATGTCGGGTTGCGCACGGGTTAGCAGGCGCAGGCTGGGCAGTCGCTCGGCCAGGCGGTCCGGGTCGCGGTACAGGCCCAACACCGCTTCGAGGGCGGCCAGGGTCAGCTTGTCGACCCGCAGCGCCCGTTTCAGCGGGTTCTTCTTGATCCGTGCAATCAGGTCCTTGCGGCCGACAATCAACCCGGCCTGGGGACCGCCGAGTAATTTGTCGCCGCTGAACGTGACGATGTCCGCGCCATCAAGCAGGGCCTGGCGCACCGTCGGTTCGGCCGGCAAGCCCCAGCGGGTCAGGTCCAGCAGGCTGCCGCTGCCGAGGTCTTCAAGCAGTGGCAAGCCATGTTGATGGGCCAGGCGCGCCAGCTCGACGGTCGGCACCCGGGTGGTGAACCCCTCGATGCTGTAGTTGCTCGCATGTACCCGCATGATCAAGCCGCTACGCGCGCCGATCGCGGCTTCATAGTCGCGGGCATGGGTGCGGTTGGTGGTGCCGACCTCAACCAGTTTGACCCCCGCGCGCGCCATGATGTCGGGGATGCGAAAGGCGCCGCCGATTTCGATCAACTCGCCCCTGGAGATGATGCCTTCCTTGCGCGCACCCAGGCTGTTGAGGGTGAGCAGCACCGCGGCGGCATTGTTGTTGACCACGGTCACCGCTTCTGCACCGGTCAGTTCACGAATCAGGCCCTCGATCAGATCGTCGCGGTCGCCGCGTTTGCCGCTGTGCAGGTCGAACTCCAGGTTCAACGGATAGCGCGCGGCCATTTGCACGGCGTCGATCGCTTCCTGCGGCAACAAGGCGCGCCCCAGATTGGTGTGCAGGACCGTCCCGGTGAGGTTGAACACCCGACGCACGTGACTGCGATGCTGGCTGGCCAGACGCTCGCCCGCCCTGCCCGCCAGTACTTGCGGGGTGAGTTCGACCGCGTCGAGTTGCCCCGCCAGGACCGGTTGGCGCAAGTCATCGAGCAACTGGCGCAAGCTTGCGAGCAAGGCCTCGCGCCCATAACGTTCGGCCAAGGGATGGCAGGCCGGGTGGCGCAGCAGGCTATCGATGGAAGGCAGTCGCAAGGCTTGGCTGGTGGATCTGGCAGACATCAGGCACTCCGGCAAACGTTGACCGCCTGAGTGTAGACGTTCGCTTCAATCGCCCCCGGGTGCCAGCAGCAGGTTGGGCGCAGGGCGCGCAAAACCCTCCTGTTCCAGGCGCATGTCGAGCATCAGGCTGCTCAGGTCCGCGGACAGCGCTTCGCCCTCGGCGTCGCATTCCAGGTACAGCTGCTTCAGATAACTGCGACAACCGGGGCAGGTTTCAGCGCGCAACGGTGCCTTGTCCGCGGCGTGACGGTCGCTGTCGAGGCTGACGTATTGCAAGCCTTTGCTCTGCTCGCAATAGACGCACTTGACCCGCACTACATGCCATTCACAGGCACACAGCGAGCACACCAGATAGCGCAAGCCGTTGTACTTGCCGCGATGGCGGATCACCCCAGCCATGGCCGGTGAGCCGCACGCCGGGCACTGGTTAAGACTGTTGCCGGGTTTCAAGGCGAGGTCGGGGGTACTCAGCAGCCAATGGCTCCACGCGACTTGCAACGCAGCCCCCAGAAATGGCACCAGCGCCGCCGGCAGCAAGGTGAACTGTCCGCTGACCAAGGCTATCGCCCACGCCTTGCGCTGCCCGACGTTGGCCTCACGCAAGGTTGCCACGGCGTTTTCCACCGCCGGTTGCGCCGGTGGCTGATAGCGCTGCAACAGCGCTTGCAGATACGCCAGCCACGCATCCTCGCGCACCAGGCTGTCGGCGGCAAACGGTGGCAGGCCGTGATCCAGGCACTGCCTGACGCGTTGCGGGTCCGGCTGTGCCGCCTCGGGGGGATCGTCCATCAGACGTTGCTGCACGTTGCACAACCCCGCCACCAGACGCAGGTAATCGGCCAATGGATGACCGGCGGCAAGGCGCTCCAGGCGCGACGCACGCAAGGCAAACAGGTTCGGCGGTGGCAGGTGCAGAAACGGCGGCGATGTCGCCGCCGCTTCAATCTGTCCCGGCTCCAGGATCGTGGCCAAGTGGTTATCCTTTTCTGTTCAGCGGCGGATCGGGACGCTCATCCCGGGTCACTTCACGGTACCAGAGCTCATGGTGTTTCTTCGCCCAGGCGCGACTGACCCAACCATGCAGCATGGCGCTGACCGATCCCTTGATCCAGATGCCGGCGTAGATGTGCACGATGATGCTCAGGATCAGCACGAAACCGGCCAACGCGTGCAACAGCATTGCCCAGCGAATGCTGGTGATGCCGAAATAGGCGCTGAAGTAGGCGCGCCAGATCACCAGCCCGCTGAACAACAGCACCAGCATGCACAGCAGTAAAGTCCAGAACAGCAGCTTTTGCCCGGGATTGTATTTGCCGATGGCAGGCACGCCCTCCTCTTCATTTTTCATCACCCGGTCGATGCGCCGCAGCCACAATCGATCATTGGCGATAAAGATATTGGCGCGCCAGAAACTCAGGACCAAGCCGAAGAAGAACACGAACATCAGCACGCCCATGAACGGATGCAGGATACGCGTCCACGGCCCGCCGCCGAACAGATTGCTCAACCAGAACAGCGCCGGATGGAACAGCGCCAGGCCCGATAACCCGGCCATCAGGAACAGAATCGCCACCAGCCAGTGGTTGGTGCGCTGGTTGCTGGTGTAGCGCAGGATCTGTTTGCGGATCATGGCCTGTCCTCCTGCTTCGGATCATAGGTATGCACCGATGGATCGACTTCATGCACCGCAGGATCGCTCGACGGCGGCCGTTCATCTTCCTCGACCACCTGTGGCCCGACGCGCACGTAATGGAAGAACCCGGCCAGCACCGCCGCGCCCATGGCCAGCAGCGCCAGGGGCTTGCTGACGCCCTTCCACAGGCTCACCAACGGGCTGATGACCGGATCGCTCGGCAGTCCGGCGTACAGCCTGGGGGTGTCGGCGTGGTGCAGCACATACATCACGTGCGTGCCGCCAACGCCCGCGGGGTCGTACAGGCCGGCGTTGTCGAAGCCACGACTCTTGAGGTCGACGATGCGCTCGGCGGCATGTTCCTTCATGTCCTGCTTGGAGCCGAACACGATGGCGCCGGTCGGACAGGTTTTCACACAGGCCGGTTCCAGCCCCACCGCCACCCGATCCGAGCACAAGGTGCATTTGTAGGCTTTGTGGTCCTTCTGCGAAATGCGCGGAATGTTGAACGGACAACCGGTGATGCAGTAGCCACAGCCGATGCAGTGATCCTGATTGAAGTCGACGATGCCGTTGGCGTGCTTGATGATCGCTCCGGGACTGGGGCAAGCCGCCAGGCAACCGGGTTCGGCGCAATGCATGCAGCCGTCCTTGCGGATCAGCCATTCCAGGTTGCCGGCGTCGGTTTCGTGCTCGGTGAAACGCATCAGGGTCCAGGTTTCTGCTGTCAGGTCCTGCGGGTTGTCGTAGGTGCCGAGGTTGTGGCCGACCTCGTCGCGCAGCTCGTTCCATTCCGAGCAGGCGACCTGGCAGGCCTTGCAGCCAATGCACTTGGTGGTGTCGATCAGCTTGGCGACTTCCTCCTGATTGCGTACCGATGGCGGTACGGTGGTAGTGGCCGAGCGGGCAATGATGTCTTGGCTGGCCATTTAGACTTTCTCCACGTTGACCAGGAATGACTTGGATTCCGGGGTCTGGGTATTGCCATCGCCGAGGAACGGCACCAGGGTGTTGGTCAGGTAGCCGTGGCGCGTGAGCCCGGTGAATCCCCAGTGCAAAGGGATACCGATCTGGTGCACGATCTGATTGTTGACCTGCAACGGACGAATCCGCTTGGTCACCACCGCCACCGCCTCGATGAAGCCTCGCTTGCTGCTGACCCGCACACGGTCGCCGGCGACGATGCCGAGTTCACTGGCCAGCACTTCGCCGATTTCGACGAACTGTTCGGGCTGGGTAATGGCGTTGAGCTTGCAGTGCTTGCTCCAGAAGTGGAAATGCTCGGTCAGCCGGTAGCTGGTGGCGGCGTAGGGGTAATCCTTGGCCACACCCAGCGTGTCCCATACCGAATCGAAGATCCGCGCCGCCGGATTGCTGGTGGCTTTCTTGTTTTGCGGGTGCAGTGGGTTGATGCCGATCGGTGTCTCGAATGGCTCGTAGTGCTCGGGGAATGGCCCTTCGTTCATCTTGTCGACGGCGAAGAACCGCGCCACGCCTTCGGGGTTCATGATGAACGGGTTCATCCCCGCCTCTGGCGCCACGTCAGCCTTGTAGTCCGGTACATCGGTGCCGGCCCAGGCCTTGCCGTTCCACCACACCAGGCGCTTTTTATCGTCCCAGGGTTTGCCTTGCAGGTCGGCCGAGGCGCGGTTGTAGAGAATCCGCCGGTTTGCCGGCCAGGCCCAGGCCCAACCCTGGTGCTGGTGCATGCCGTACGGGTCGTTGTTATCGCGGCGGGCCATCTGGTTGCCCGTTTCGGTCCAGCTGCCACAGAAAATCCAGCACCCGGACGCCGTACCACCGTCGTCCTTGAGCTGGCCAAACCCGGCCAGTTGCGCGTTGCCCTTGATAAGCGCCCCCGTGGCGTCGGTAAAGTCGGTGACGGCGTAACCGTTGATCTCCTTGGCCAGTTCTTCCGGTGACGGTTCGTCAGGCACCTTGTACGGCCACGACAGTTTCAGCAACGGGTCGGGATAGGCACCGCCTTCAGCCTGATAACGCTGGCGCAGGCGCAGGAACAGCTCGCTCATGATGCGAATGTCGGTGTAGGCCTCCCCAGGGCCGTCGGCGCCCTTCCAGTGCCATTGCAACCAGCGACTGCTATTGACCAGCGAGCCGTCTTCCTCGGCGAAACAGGTAGTGGGCAGGCGAATCACTTCGGTCTGGATCGCGGAGCTGTCCACGTCGTTATAGGGCCCGACCTTTTGCCAGAACTCCGAGGTTTCGGTGGCCAACGGGTCCATCACCACCAGCCATTTGAGCTTGGCCAGCGCGGCCATCACGCGGTTCTTGTCCGGCAACGCGGCAATGGGGTTAAAGCCCTGGCACATATAGCCGTTGACCTTGCCCTGGCCCATCAGGTCGAACACCTTGAGGATGTCGTAGTTGGGAATGTCCAATTTCGGCAGATAATCAAAGGCCCAGTTGTTTTCCAGCGTGGCATTGGCCCCGTACCAGGCCTTCATCAGGCTGACGTGGAATTTACTGTAGTTCTGCCAATAGGACAGTTGACCCGGCCGTAACGGTTTTTGCGTGCGCTTGAGGATGTAGGCGGTGTAGTCCTGCTCGCCGTCGCCGGGCAGCGTGAGGTAGCCCGGCAGCGAGTTGGACAGCAGGCCCAGGTCGGTCAGCCCCTGGATATTGGAGTGCCCGCGCAAGGCATTCACCCCACCGCCCGGCATGCCGACGTTGCCCAGCAACAGTTGCACCATCGCCGCGCTGCGGATGATCTGCGCGCCAATCGAGTGCTGGGTCCAACCCAGTGCATAGAGGATGGTCATGGTCTTGCCCGGTTGCGAGCAGGTGGCGATTTCCTCCCAGATTTTCTGCATGGCATCGACCGGCATCCCGCAAATCTGGCTCGCCAGTTCGATGTTGTAGCGGCTGTAATGCTGCTTCATCAGTTGATAGACGCAGTGCGGGTCCTGCAGGGTCGGGTCAGTCTTGACGAAGCCGTCTTCGCCCAGCTCATAGCCCCAGCCGGTTTTGTCGGTGTACACACGCTTGGCCGCGTCGTAACCGCTGAAAATCCCGTCCTCGAAGCCGTACCCGGGTTTGACCAGGAACGACACGTCGGTGTAGTTGCGCACGTACTCGTGCTGGATCTTGTCCTCGGTCAGCAGGTAATTGATCAGCCCGCCCATGAAGGCGATGTCGGTGCCGGTGCGGATCGGCGCGTAATAATCGGCCACGGAGGCCGTGCGGGTGAATCGCGGGTCGACCACGATCAACCGAGCCTTGTTGTGCGCCTTGGCTTCGGTCACCCACTTGAAACCACAGGGGTGCGCCTCCGCTGCGTTGCCGCCCATTACCAGAACCAGATTCGCGTTGGCGATATCGGTCCAGTGGTTGGTCATGGCACCACGGCCGTACGTCGGGGCAAGACTTGCCACCGTCGGGCCGTGTCAGACACGCGCCTGGTTATCGAACCCCAGCATGCCGAGACTGCGAACCACCTTATGGGTGATGTAGCCCGCTTCGTTGGACGCCGCCGATGCCGCGAGGAAACCAGTGGTCAGCCAGCGGTTGACCGTCTGCCCCTGGGCGTTCTTCTCGATGAAGTTGGCGTCGCGGTCGGTCTTCATCAGGTCGGCGATGCGATCGAGCGCTTCCTCCCAGGAGATTCGCGTCCACTCGCTGCTGCCGGGTTTGCGCACCTGCGGATATTGCAGGCGGCCGGGACTGTGAATGAAGTCCAGCAGGCCTGCGCCTTTGGGGCACAGGGTGCCGCGGTTCACCGGATGGTCGGCGTCACCTTCGATGTGGATGATATTTTGCGCGACATTCTTGGCCGCATCGCCCTGGCTGTACATGATCACCCCGCAACCGACCGAGCAATACGGGCAGGTGTTGCGGGTTTCATGGGTGTGGGCAAGCTTGAAATGGCGCACCTGCTCGGCGAAAGCGGCAGTCGGGGCCATGCCCAACGCGCCCAGGCTCGAGCCTGCAAGGCCGATACCGGCGACCTTGAAGAACTGACGACGGCTGAGGTCCATCGTGCACTCCTTATCAGGTGGAAATCCGGTGCGTTGCCGGATTTTTCTGGACAATCACGGTGGCGGCAGTCTCGCTACCGACACCTGAAACTGTAGACAATGGGTAGGCGTCTTGTGTGAAAACCGACCGTCGGGCAACCATCGACATCCTTGCTCGCACCCACAGGGGCTTGGCGATTATCATGGTTGCCATTCCAACCCAGCGTTTACGAGACTGCGCATGACTTTCGATTTTGATCAGGTGTTCGACCGCCACGGCACTGGTAGCACCAAGTGGAGCCGTTACCCGACCGATGTGCTGCCGATGTGGGTCGCCGACATGGATTTCGCCGCGCCGCCGATGATCATCCAGGCCCTGCAAAAGCGCCTGGAACACCCGTTGCTCGGCTACAGCGTGGCCAAGGACGATTTGCGCGAAGCCATCGTTGCCGATTTGTGGAACAAGTACGCCTGGCGCGTCGAGCCGCAAGAGCTGATCTTCCTGCCGGGCGTCGAGTCGGGCTTCAACATGGCGCTCAAGGCGCTGGTACAGCCGGCACAGAATGTAGTGGTGCAGGTTCCCAACTACCCGCCCCTGCGTCACGCAGCGGGTCATTGGGGCCTGAACAAGGTCGAGCTGGGCTTCGACCCGCAGCCCGACGGCACCTACGCCACGCCATTGGCGACCTTGAACGAATCCCTGGAAGGCGGCGGTGCGCTGCTCCTGAGCAACCCGCACAATCCGTTGGGCAAAGCCTTCGCCCGGGATGAACTGCAGGCTATTGCCGACATCTGCCTGGCCAACGAAGCCTGGATCATCTCCGACGAGATCCACGCCGAACTGTGCTTTGACGGTCGCCAACACCTGCCGATGGCGACCCTGAGCCCCCAAATCGCCCAGCGCACCATCACGCTGATGTCGGCCAGCAAGGCCTACAACATCGCCGGCCTGAAAACCTCGTTCATGATCATCCAGGATCGCCACCTGCGCGAGAAGGTCAATCACGCCCGTTGCGGCATGGTCGACAGCGTCAATCCACTGGGCATGGAAGCCACCCGCGTCGCCTACAGCGAAGCCGCCCCCTGGCTGGCCGCGCTGAAGGACTACCTGCAGGGCAACCGCGATTACCTGGTCGACGCCGTGCGCAGCCGTTTACCGGGCATTACGATGAATGTGCCGCAAAGCACCTACCTGGCCTGGCTCGATTGCTCGGCTCTGGGGCTGGATAACCCGCAACAGTTCTTCCTCGAACAGGCCAAGGTCGGCTTGAGCCCAGGCCTGGATTTCGGCGATGGCTGCCAACAGTTCGTACGCCTGAACTTCGGCTGCCCGCGGTCGTTGCTGGAAGAAGGGATTGCTCGGATGGAGCGCAGTTTGCGTCACCGTAACGGCTGATCCCGATTTGCCCGCGAAAAACGATATCGCGGTGCAACAGACACGCCGGCAAGCCTGGCTCGCCTGTAGGAGTCAGGCTTGCCGGCGAAGACGATCGCAAGGCGCTGGTCGGGCCGGTGAATAGGCTGGCTGAAGATCTGTCGATGATGCGGGGCAAGCTTGGGTTGAATGGAGTGTTGTAGTGCCTGGACGGGCCTCTTCGCGAGCAGGCTCGCTCCCACAGTGATTGATGATGTACACATAATTTGTGTTCACATCGGACACTGTGGGAGCGAGCCTGCTCGCGATGGCGTCAGTGGTCGCGCTACAGCTTCTAAAGAATGCGGTAGAGCAACCGCTCGATGCGCACCCGGCTTACCCGCTTGAGAAACTTCGCCACCCCTGCCGGGTAATCCGGCAGGGTTTGCAGGTCCTGGTAGCGCTCGATGCGCCGGGTGTGCTCGAAGATCTGTGCCAGCTCGGCGCGGCGTGGTTCCAGCAATTCGTTTTGCGGATCATCGATCAGCAAGGCGTTTTCCAAGTCGAGACGAAACGCCCGCGGATTGAGGTTATTGCCGGTTAGCAAGGTGTAGCGCTGATCGACCCACATGCCCTTGAGGTGGTAGGTGTTGTCGCCGTCCTTCCACAAGTGCAGGTTCAACTGGCCGCTGTCGATGTTGCGCTGATGCCGCTTGGCAAAGCGGCGCAAGCTGATTTCGTAGAGATACGGCAGCGCCGAGATCACCTTGAACGGTTCGCTGGGTGGAATGTAGAAATCGTTGGCGGTCTTGTCTCCGACCACGATGTCGATCTTCACACCCCTGGCCAGCGCCCGGTTAATTTCCCGGGTCACCGCCAACGGCAGGTTGAAATATGGCGTGCAGATGGTCAGCTGCTGCCGGGCGCTGCCGATCAGCTCGCCAATCACCCGGCTCAACGGGTTGTTCTTGCCTACGCCCAGCAGCGGGCTGACCGACAGGCCATCTTTGTCCGTGGTGCCCTGGGTCGTGTCGTAGGCCGCGTGCTTGAGACGGCTGCGCAGGTCGCCGATGTCGTTGCGCAGGCTGCGGGTGGTCGGCAGGTTTGGCAGGTCCAGGCGATGCACCGCCTTTGAAGCCACCAGGCCGTGCTGCACCAGGTGATGCATCGAGTCGGCCAGCGCGCGGTTGTGCAGCAGGTGGTAACGGTCATACCGGTACTTGTCGAACTTGTGCAGATAGACGTTGTTCAGGCTCGCACCGCTGTAGATCACGCAGTCATCGATGACAAAACCCTTCAAGTGCAACACGCCAAACAGCTCGCGGGTCTGCACGGGCACGCCGAACACCGGCACCACGCTTTGGTGGGTGCGGGTCATTTCCTGATACCAGGCCGAATTGCCCGGCTGCTTGCCGGCACCGATCAGCCCGCGCTGGGCGCGCAGCCAGTCAACGACCACCGCCACTTCCAGTTCCGGCCGCGCCAGCTTGGCCGCGTGCAAGGCATCGAGAATTTCCTGGCCGGCCTCGTCCTGTTGCAGGTACAGCGCAACGATATAGATGCGCTGGGTGGCGCTGGCGATTTTTTCCAGCAGGCAACGGCGGAACTCGGCGGCGCCAGAGAGGATGGTGACGGCATCGGCGGTCAGCGGGAAACTGCGCAGTTTGGGCAACAGGGGGCGTTTGAAAAGCGACGGCATAGGGCTCGCAATGGGTCGAATCCGAAGAACCCGAGAGCTTACACCATCGTTCGGTTCGGGTCTTGCGATGAGGCTCATACCCTATAAAAGATCGCAGCCTGCGGCAGCTCCTACAGAGATCGGTGTAGGAACTGCCGAAGGCTGCGATCTTTTGATTTCAAGAACAGGTTGACCAAGGAGAACGATCGTTCTACTGTAGCCACATGAACAAGATAACCAGCAACGACACACGCGACATCATTCTGGATGTCACCGAAAAGTTGATCTACAAAAGTGGCATTGCCGCCACGGGCATGGATCTCCTGGTGAAAACCGCCGGCGTCTCCAGAAAAAGTATCTATCGCTACTTCGCCAACAAGGAGGAGCTGACCGTCGCCGCCCTGCAACGCCGGGATGAACGCTGGATGCAGTGGTACAGAAGCGAAGTCGGACAGGCCCAAACGCCAGCCGAACGCCTGCTCAACCTGTTCACCGTACTCACGTCCTGGTTCGCCAGCGAAGGCTTTCGCGGCTGCGCATTCATCAACACCAGCGGTGAAACCGGCGATCCGCGAGACCCGGTTCGCCTGGTCGCCAGGGACCACAAACAGAAGCTGCTCGACTACGTGTGCGAGCTGTGTACCGAATATGGCGCTGAAGATCCGCAGACGCTGGCCAAGCAACTGCTGATCCTGATCGACGGCGCCATTACCGTCGCACTTGTCATGGGTGACTACAGGGCTGCCGATAATGCGCAATGCATGGCGCGGAAGTTATTGGGCCTGTAATAACCTGATCAAGACCGACAACTTGTTTGAACTTTAAATTAATAGGGAGACATGAAATGTCTAACGCCGAAGTTCGTCCGCCATTGCCGCCGTTCACCCGTGAATCAGCCATTGAAAAAGTTCGCCTGGCTGAAGATGGCTGGAACTCCCGCGACCCGGAACGCGTTTCGCTGGCCTACACCCTGGACACGAAATGGCGAAACCGCGCCGAGTTCGCCTACAACCGTGAAGAAGCCAAGGGCTTTCTGACGCGCAAATGGGCCAAGGAACTGGATTATCGCCTGATCAAGGAGCTCTGGGCGTTTACCGATAACCGCATCGCCGTGCGTTACGCCTATGAATGGCACGACGATTCGGGCAACTGGTTCCGCTCCTATGGCAACGAAAACTGGGAGTTCAACGAGGACGGCCTGATGGCGCGGCGCTTCGCCTGCATCAACGACATGCCGATCAAGGAAACCGAGCGCAAGTTCCACTGGCCGCTGGGGCGTCGTCCTGACGACCATCCGAGCCTGTCGGACCTCGGCCTGTAACCCGGCACTGATCGTTCCCACGCTCTGCGTGGGAATGCAGCCCGGGACGCTCCGCGTCCCTGAAGCGGACGCGGAGCGTCCGGTGAGGCGTTCCCACGCAGAGCGTGGGAACGATCAGTCGTGTTCAGGCGACGGCTGATTGCGGCTTCACCAGCGCCTTGGCCTCCAACTCACGCACCAGCGGCAACACCCGCTTGCCGAAGTATTCGACTTCTTCCTGAAAGTGCAGGAACCCCGCCAGTACCAGGTCTACACCCACCGCTTTCAATGCGACGATGCGCTCGGCGATCTGTTGCGGCGTACCGATCAGGTTGGTCTTGAAGCCGTCGTTGTACTGCACCAGGTCCTCGAACGTCGACTTGGCCCAATTGCCTTCACCTTCGGGTGATGCCCTGCCCGCCTGTTTCGCCGCATCACCAAAGGCATTCACTGCCTGCGGATCGGCCTGGTCGATGATCTGCGCCAGCACCGCTCGCGCCTCTTCTTCGGTATCGCGGGCGATGACAAAGGCATTTACGCCAACCTTCACCGAGTGATTGTTCGCCGCGGCCTTGGCGCGAATGTCGTCGACCTGGGCCTTGATGCCTTCCGGGGTATTGCCGTTGGTGAAGTACCAGTCCGACACCCGCGCTGCCATGTCCCGCGCCGCACGGGAACTGCCGCCCTGGAAGATCTCCGGCCGGCCCAGTGGCTTGGGCTTGAGGCTGTAGTTGTCAAAACGATAGAAATCGCCGCGAAAGGTGAAGTTGTCCTCGGTCCATACGCCTTTGAGCGAGCGAATGAATTCTTCGGAACGGCGATAGCGTTCGTCGTGCTCCAGCCAATGCTCGCCAATGGCCTGGAATTCGCCCTTGAACCATCCGCTGACGATATTGACCGCCACCCGGCCGTTGGTCAGTTGATCGATGGTCGCCAGTTGCTTGGCCGCCAGTGCCGGTTGCCATGGCCCCGGCAGGATCGCGGCGATGACTTTCAGTTTGTGGGTGGCAGCCAGCAAAGCATGGCTGAAGGCGACAGATTCATGCTGGTATTCGGCGCCGTAACCGGCGGTGAAGCGAATCTGCGTCAGCGCATATTCAAACCCCGCCTCTTCGGCCAGTTGCGCCAGTTTGCGGTTGTAGTCGATGCCCCAGTGGGTCCGTTGCTCGATCTTGCTGACCACCAGCCCTCCGCTGACGTTCGGTACCCAGTAGGCGAATTTGACGGCTTGCTGACTCATTGGCGTGTCCTCGGGACATTGGGAATGTCCCAGGGGTAGAGCAGCAAGCGTGCCAGTGCCTGCCACGACTTCCCTGAACCGAACGAGATCCCCTTGTGGGAGCGAGCCTGCTCGCGAAGGCGGCTTGTCTGTCAACATCGATGTTGAGTCGGATGGCCCCTTCGCGAGCAGGCTCGCTCCCACAATGATTGAGCTGTGTCAGAAGCAATTTGCTGATGCACTGTTGATCCGGCAACAGTTGAGGACGTCATGGTATTAGCGCCGGCCAGTAAATCCACGCGTTAGCCTCCGGCATGGACTGTGCAATCGCTCCTTGCACAAACATCGTTTTTTCTGCCCAGCCAAGGAGCTGTTTCCATGACCGAACACCAGGTAATCAACCCGCTGTCCATCGGCACTGACTACGAAGCGCTGGCCGCCCGGTATCGCCCGATTTTCCAGCGAATCGCCGAAGGTGCCCTCGAACGCGAGCAGTCGCGCACCCTGCCCCATGAGCCGATCCAATGGCTCAAGGACGCTGGCTTTGGCGCAGTGCGGGTGCCCGTTGAATACGGCGGTGGCGGCGCCTCGCTGCCGCAGCTGGTTGAGTTGCTGATCGAACTGGCCGAGGCTGACTCGAACATTCCGCAGGCATTGCGCGGTCACTTCGCCTTTGCCGAAGATCGCCTCAATTCCCCGCCTGGCGCGGCCCGGGACATCTGGTTCAAACGGTTTGTAGACGGTGACGTCGTCGGTTGCGCCTGGACCGAAATCGGCAACGTGGAGATTGGCGACGTCATCACCAAGGTGTCGCTCCATGGCGAGCAATGGCGGCTGAACGGCGAGAAGTTCTACAGCACCGGTAGCCTGTTTTCCGACTGGATCGATGTCTATGCCCAACGTAGCGATACCGGTGGCGACGTGATTGCCGCGGTGCGCACCCGCCAGCCTGGGATCGTGCAAAGCGACGACTGGGACGGGTTCGGCCAGCGCACCACGGGCAGCGGCACGTCGCGCTTTGTCGACGCCGAGGTGGACGCACAAAACATCATCGACTTCGCTACGCGCTTCAAGTACCAGACCGCGTTTTATCAGTTGGTGTTGCTGGCAACCCTGGCCGGGATCGGCCGTGCGGCGTTGCGCGATGTGTCCCGGCAGGTGCGCGAACGCCAACGCATCTACAGCCATGGCAATGCCCAGCGCGTCAGTGAGGATGCGCAGGTCCAGCAAGTGGTCGGCGATATTGCCGCGTGGGTGTATGCCGCCGAGGCCGCCACTTTGCGGGCGGCGCAGCCGGCACAACAGGCTTATCTGGCGCGGTTCGCCGGCGATGAACAATGGGAGCGTTCGGCAAACGTCGCAGCGGAAATCGAATCGGCGAAAGCACAGGTGGTGGTCACGGAGTTGATCCAGCGCGCGTCCACGCAGTTGTTCAATGCGCTGGGGGCTTCGGATATTCGCCAGGGCAAATCGCTGGATCGGCACTGGCGCAATGCGCGTACCGTGTCGTCGCACAATCCGGTGATCTACAAGTCGCGGATTGTCGGGGACTGGGAAATCAACCGGACCGAGCCGCCATTCGTGTGGCAGATCGGCAATGGGCCTGACCGTAAAATCTGAGCCCGATCCCCGTAGGAGCTGCCGCAGGCTGCGATCTTTTGATCTTGCCCCCTCAAAAACAAGATCAAAGATCGCAGCCTGCGGCAGCTCCTACAGGGGGTTGCGTCAGCGCGGTCGCAGCAAGAGTTGGATATGGGTAAGATACCGGCCCTTCCCTGCAGCCCTTCGCTGCCCCCCGCCGATTAAGCCGATTCCATGCCTTTCGAACTCAGCGTTGACCTCACTACCCTGGCCATCCTGGCCATTGTCGCTTTCATTGCCGGTTTCATCGACGCCATCGCTGGAGGCGGCGGCTTGTTGACCACCCCGGCCTTGCTGACCGCTGGCCTGCCACCGCACCTGGTGCTGGGCACCAACAAACTCAGTTCGACCTTTGGCTCGGCCACGGCCAGCTTCACTTTTTACCGCCGCAAGTTGTTCCACCCCAGGCAGTGGACACACGCCATCGTCGGCACCCTGGTGGGTGCACTGACCGGTGCGGTTGTCGCTCATTACCTGCCGGCCGAATGGTTGAACAAGATGCTGCCAGTGATCGTGTTTGCCTGTGGCCTCTATCTTTTGTTCGGTGGCACGCCCAAAGCGCCGCTGGACAGCAACGCCCCGATCAGGAAAAAGTGGCAATCGACCCAAGGCTTCAGCCTCGGTTTCTACGATGGCGTGGCCGGTCCCGGTACTGGCGCGTTCTGGACCGTCAGCAGCCTGCTGATGTACCCGATCGATCTGGTGAAGGCCAGCGGCGTGGCGCGCAGCATGAACTTCGTCAGCAACATTGCGGCCTTGTCGGTGTTCGTGTTTTCCGGGCAGGTGGACTGGATCATCGGCCTGAGCATGGGCCTGTCGGTAATGGTCGGGGCATTCTTCGGCGCCCGCACCGCCATCAGCGGCGGCGCGAAGTTCATTCGTCCGGTTTTCATCACCGTGGTATTGGGCCTGACCGTCCGGCTAGCCTGGCAACACTGGTTCAGCGTGGCCTAAGCGCCGCGCCACGTAGACGTCGATCAGGTAGCGGGCGATCGAGCGTGACGCCGGCAACGGCGGTAGATCATGCACATTGAACCACTGGGCGTCTTCGATCTCATCCTCCTGGCAGACGATCTCGCCACCGGCGTATTCGGCATGGAAGCCGAGCATCATCGAGTGCGGGAACGGCCAGCACTGGCTGCCCATGTACTGGACGTTCTTCACTTCGATCTGCACTTCTTCACGCACTTCGCGAATCAGGCAATCCTCGGCCGATTCGCCAGGTTCGGCAAACCCTGCCAACGTGCTGTAGACCCCGGCGACGAAGCGCGGCGAGCGTGCCAGCAGCACCTCATCGCCACGCGTCACCAGCACGATCATGCTTGGGGAAATCCGTGGATAGCTGCGTAAATCACACGGCTGGCAATACATCGCCCGCTCACGCGGCACCTGGATCATGGCTTGGCCGCAGTTGCCGCAAAAACGGTGCTCTCGGGCCCAGGTGCCGATCTGCGCCGCGTAACCCAGGACCTTGAACACCGTGTGATCGCCTTCAAGCATGAACGCCCGCAAGCCTTTCCAGTTACAGCCCGGCACCTCGCTGTGGGCGCGCAACTCCAGCAGATAGACAGGTTCGCCATCCAGATGGCCAATGCCGTGCTCGGCGAGTATTGCCAGGTCCTGGCGCTTGAGCCATTCGCGGGGGAACAATGCGCCGTTGTCATCGAACAAAAAGCCTTCGGGGCTGCGTGCTACCGCCCAGCCGCCGGGCTGGTCGGTGTCCAGTACTGCCGTGGTCCAGCGTGGTGTCATTTTTCAATCAATCCAGAAATTCGGGTTTCTGTTTGCTCATATGGGCGGCCATGGCCACGCGCAGATCGGTCGATTGCAGCATGGCGGCGTTCCAGGTGGCGACGTATTCCAGGCCGTCGTCGATGCGATGATCGCGCATATAGCTGATCATCTCCTTGGTGCCAGTAACGGCAATCGGCGACTTGCTCGCAATCTCGCGGGCAATGCCCATGACGCCGTCGAGCAGGCTGGCGGTATCGCTGTAGACGCGATTGACCAAGCCAATGCCTCGCGCTTCTTCGGCGCCGAAAATACGACCAGTGTAAGCCAGTTCACGCAGCATGCCGTCCCCGATGATCCGCGGCAAGCGTTGCAGTGTACCGACGTCAGCGGCCATGCCGATATCGATTTCCTTGATCGAGAATTGCGCGTCTTCGGCGGCGTAGCGCATGTCACAGGCGGCAATCAGGTCGATGGCACCGCCCAGGCAATAACCCTGGATGGCCGCGAGCACCGGTTTGCGGCATTGGTCGACCGCATTGAAGGACGCCTGCAGATCAAGAATCTTGCGGCGCAGCAAGCGCGCATTGCGTCCGACGTCCTTGCCCAGCTCATTGGCCACGCCAGCCAGCATCATCAGGTCAATGCCTGAGGAAAAATGCTTTCCGGCGCCACTGAGTACGACTACCCGAGCTTCGTCGGTGTCGTCGATCCATTGGAAAATCTCGATGATTTCGGTCCAGAAGGCAGCATTCATCGCGTTGATCTTGTCCGGGCGATTGATCTGCACATGGGCGATTTTATCTACCAGTTCGACGCTGAACGCTGTGTACTCAGACATGCTAGTGATCCTTTACCGGGCAAAAAAGAAGCCTGAACTATAACAAGGCAGCAAGGCAGTGGTTCAGCCAAAAGCGGGACTTGCACGCGCACCATAACGGTGCGCGCGTAGCAAGACGTTACGCACATCCATGTGACCACCCAGTGAATTTCCAGGGCAACAATTCAAAAAAAACTGCATTTCGTCGGTGCTTTCGCACCGGTATCAGGCACGTTCGTACCTAAACAACCGATTGTCGAACAATTTTGCCATCAGCACTTTACCGCTCTAAGTTCTGGCCTAGACTGATTTCCCCAAGGGCGACCGGTCAGTCAAAAAGTGGAAAAAAAGTCGAAACTTTTGCCACACGGGATCGGTCGAGTAAAAAGAAGGTGCGTTGCGACTGGTGCAATCCTTGCAATGGTTAATTCACCCATTTTGCTTCAGCGCATTTGGGGAGCGCTTGCTCGCCGAGGCGTAGCGCTTTGCGCGTGGCCACACCCATTGGCCAGGTAACGTTTGCCAGACCCAAGAACTAGATCAACAACACGGGAGATTCATATGATAAGTGCGGCTTTGGATGTTCAGGGAGAGCTGGCTCATCAACAGATCGGCGAATCGAGCGCCGCGACTGCTCTCAGTGCCCAACCGATCAGCGTTAGCAGTACGCGGACGCTGGCGCCGGTGGCCAGTCAGAATCCCAATAAGAAGAAAGTGTTGTTCGTCACCTCCGAAATTGCCGACCTGGTGAAAACCGGCGGCCTGGGAGACGTTTCCGCCGCGCTGCCACGGGCCATGGCACACCTGCATGATGTGCGTGTACTGATCCCCGGTTATCCGCAGGTCATGCACAGTGAAAATCCGATTCACATCATCGGTGAACTCGGTGGTCACGCGGCGCTCCCGCCGTGCAAGATCGGGCGCATGGACATGCCTGACGGTCTGGTTATCTATGTGTTGATCTGCCCTGAGCTCTACGAGCGCGAAGGTTCACCCTATGGCGCCAACAACGGCCGCGACTGGCCGGACAACCATATTCGTTTCGCCCGCCTGGGCCTGGCGGCCGCCGATATTGCCGCCAACCTCGCACAGATCCACTGGTGCCCGGACCTGGTGCACGCCCATGACTGGCCCGCCGGCCTGGCCCCTGCCTATATGCACTGGCGTGGGCAGCGCACGCCGACCCTGTTCACCATCCATAACCTGGCGTACCAGGGCGTGACGAGCCTGGGGTCTTGCCCCGAACTGGGCATTCCGCAGCACGCCTTGCAACAGGAAGGCATGGAGTTCTACGGCAAGATGTCGTTCCTCAAGGCTGGCATGGCCTATTCGAGCCACATCACCACAGTCAGCGCGACCTACGCCCAGGAAATCACCACCCCGGACTTCGGCTGCGGTCTCGACGGATTTCTCGCCGCCAAGACCCAGCAAGGCCTGCTCAGCGGCATTCCCAACGGCATCGACGAAAGCTGGGACTCGGCCACCGACCCGCACCTCTTTTGCCCCTTCAAAATCGGTGACTGGGACGGCAAGGCGGTCAACGCCGCCCACGTTCGCCAGTTGTTCGGCCTGCAAGACAGCAAAGGCCCGCTATTTGCCGTGGTCTCGCGCCTGGTTTACCAGAAAGGCCTGGACCTGACCGAAGCGGTCTCCGAATACATCGTCAAATCCGGCGGCCAGATCGCGATCATCGGTCGTGGCGAGCCGGAAGAAGAACAAGCCATGCGCGAACTGGCCCTGCGTTTTCCCGGGCAGATCGGTGTGCGCATCGGCTTCAACGAAACCGATGCCCGACGGATGTTTGCCGGTAGCGATTTCCTCCTGATGCCGTCGCGCTATGAACCTTGTGGCCTCAGCCAGATGTACGCCCAGCGTTTCGGCTCGTTGCCGGTGGCGCGCAATACCGGTGGCCTGGCAGACACCATCGAAGATGGCGTGACCGGCTTCCTGTTCAATGAATCCACGGTGGAAAGTTATCAGCAAGCCTTGAGCCGAGCGTTCAAGGTGTTCGCCTTCCCCGACCTGCTGAATGCCATGCGCTGCCGCGCCATGGCGGCACCGTTCAACTGGTGCAAGGCGGTCGAACCCTATGCCGAACTCTACGAGCAGCTTGTAGCCAAAGCCTTGGGGAAATCGCACAAACAGTAAGAGGCTCACGCAATGCCGTTACGGACCCTTGAGACCTGGCCCCACGGCGCAATCAAACTGGACCCGCAAAACACGCGATTCGCGTTGTGGGCACCCGATGCGTTCTACGTCAGTGTCGAACTGGAAAATGGACAGTCCTTGCCGTTGCTGCCTCAGGCCGACGGTTGGTTCGTGATCAACACCCGCTGCCCGGCGGGTACCCGATACCGCTACAACATCGATGGCGAACTGGAGGTGCCCGACCCGGCCTCCCGCGCCCAGGCCGGGGACATTGACCAGCACAGCGTGGTGGTCGACCCGTTGGCCTACGAGTGGCGGCACAGCACTTGGCTGGGACGTCCGTGGAATGAAGCGGTGATCTACGAGTTGCACGTCGGCGCCCTCGGCGGCTTTCTCGCCGTCGAGGAGCACCTGGCACATCTGGTGGAGCTTGGGGTCACCGCAATCGAGTTGATGCCGATCGCGCAATTTCCCGGCGAGCGCAATTGGGGCTACGACGGGGTGCTGCTCTATGCACCCCAGGCCTCCTATGGTTCTCCCGAACAACTCAAGCACCTGATCGACACCGCCCATGGCCTTGGCCTGGCGGTGATGCTCGATGTGGTCTACAACCACTTCGGGCCGGATGGCAATTACCTGCACCGCTACGCCAAGGGGTTCTTCCGCGAAGACCGACACACGCCTTGGGGAGCGGCCATCGATTTTCGCCGGCGCGAGGTGCGCGACTTCTTCATCGACAACGCCTTGATGTGGTTGCTGGAGTACCGCTTTGACGGCTTGCGCCTGGACGCGGTGCATGCCATCGAAGACCCGGACTTTCTCCAGGAACTGGCCCAGCGTGTGCGCCAGCAAACCGATCCGTCGCGACATGTGTGGCTGGTGGTGGAAAATGAACATAACCAGGCCAGCCTGCTCGAACAGGGCTTCGACGCACAGTGGAACGATGACGGTCATAACGCCTTGCACGTACTGCTGACCGGCGAGACCGATGCCTATTACGCCGACTATGCAAAAAATCCCACCGAACAGTTGGCCCGCTGCCTGAGCCAGGGCTTCGTGTTCCAGGGCCACCTCAACCGCCATGGCCAAGCGCGCGGCGAGCCCAGCGGGCATTTGCCACCCAGCGCGTTCGTGCTGTTTCTGCAGAATCACGACCAGATCGGCAACCGCGCCTTTGGCGAGCGTCTGCATCAACTGGCCCACCCCGACGCATTAAAAGCCGCGACGGCGCTGTTGCTGCTATCACCGATGATCCCCCTGATGTTCATGGGCGATGAGTTTGCCGCCGAACAACCGTTCCTGTTTTTCACCAGCCACCACGGCGAACTCGCACGCTTGGTGCGCGAAGGGCGGCGCAACGAATTTGCCGCGTTCAGCGCGTTTGCCGACCCGCATCAACGTGAACGGATTCCCGATCCCAACGCACCACAGACCTTCGAAGCGTCCCGCCCTACCCTCACGGTCAACGGGGCTTCGGCGATGCATGAGTTCTACCGCCAACTGCTGCAGATCCGCCATCGGCACATCGTCCCGCACTTGCCTGGGACCCGGGCGCGCAATGCCCAGGTGCTGGGTTTTGGCGCGGTCAGCGCGTCATGGTGCCTGGGCGATGGCAGTCAATTGCGCATCGACCTCAACCTCAGCGACACGCCGGTCCGCCATATGCCACAGGTGGACGCAAGCTTGCTGTTCGAACACCCGCCCGGGTCTGGCCAACGGCTGGACCAGGGCACCTTGCCCCCGTATTGCGCAATTGTCAGCCTCACGGCCGCGGCCCCTTTGCTACACCTTGATGGAGAGCGCCAATGAGTGATGCGCAACTGGAAATCCTTGCTAGCCGGGCTGGCCTGGCGGTCGACTGGATCGACGCCAACGGTCGTCCGCAAAAAGTCGCGCCTTCGGTTCTGCGCAACGTCCTCACGGGACTCGGCCACCCGGCCGGCAGCGCCCAGGAAATCGACGCCAGCCTGCTCGAACTGCAACAAGTACAACAGACCCGGCACCTGCCGCCTCTGATCACCGCCGATGTCGGCGTGGGACTCAACCTGGCGCACTTTTTTGAGCCGCTGACACCCTGCGAGATCCATCTTGAAGATGGCTCGAAACTCAGTCTCAAGCTGGATGCCGAAGCCGTTCTGCCGGGGCTGATCCCGGTCGGTTACCAACACGTCGAGATCGATGGACAAAGCTTTACCCTGGCCGTGGCTCCCGCCCGTTGCTACAGCGTAGCCGATGCGGTGGACAGCCCGATCCCGCGCGCCTGGGGCCTGAGCGTGCAACTGTATGCATTGCGCCGTGCCGGCGATGGCGGCTTTGGCGACACCCAGGCACTGGAAGACCTGGCCCGGGTGGCGGGCGAACGCGGCGCCGACGCACTGGCGATCAGTCCCTTGCATGCCATGTTTGCCAACGACACCCAGCGCTATAGCCCCTATTCGCCGTCAAGCCGTCTGTTTCTCAATAGCCTGTATTGCGCGCCGGGGGCGATTCTTGGTGAGCGCGCGATGCGCACCGCTATCGATGCCACCGGCCTGGCTGCCGAACTTCTGCGTTTGCAAGAACTGCCATTGATCGATTGGCCGGCCGCTGCCGAAGCCAAGCATCGCCTATTACAGGCGCTGTACGACGGATTCGTGCACGGCGAACATCCACTGCACGCCGACTTCAGCAGCTTTCGCCATGCCGGCGGTGAAGCGCTGGAAAATCATTGCCGCTTCGAGGCCATTCAAGAAACCCGTGCCGCCCGGGGCGAAAGCCTCGACTGGCGTGAGTGGCCGCCGCAGTGGCGCAACCCGCGCAGCGCTGCCCTGGCCGAATTCGCCGAAGAGAACGCTGGCCGCATCGGCTTCTTCGCCTTCTGCCAATGGTTGATCACCCGTTGCCTGGAGCGCGCGCAAGCCGCCGCCCGCAGCAGCGGCATGGGCATTGGCCTGATCGCCGACCTGGCCGTTGGTGCCGATGGCGGTGGCAGCCAGGCCTGGAGCCGCCAGGACGAATTGCTCGCTTCCCTCACCGTTGGCGCGCCACCGGACATTCTCAACCGCACCGGCCAGGGTTGGGGGATCTCCGCTTTCTCACCCGAAGGCCTGGTGCGCAACGGCTTTCGTGCGTTCATTGAAATGCTGCGCGCCAACTTCGCCCACGCCGGTGGCCTGCGGATCGACCATGTCATGGGCTTGCAACGGTTGTGGGTGATCCCCAATGGCGCATCGCCCGCTGATGGGGCTTACCTGTATTACCCGTTTGACGACTTGTTGCGCCTGCTGACCCTCGAGTCCCATCGCCACCAGGCCATCGTCCTCGGTGAAGACCTGGGCACGGTGCCGGACGGTCTGCGGGAAAAACTCAGCGCCCGTTCGATCCTCGGTATGCGAGTGTTGCTGTTCGAACAGGACAACACTCACTTCAAACCGATCCTCGACTGGCCGGACAACGCCCTCGCCACCACCAGTACCCACGACCTGCCCACCCTCAATGGCTGGTGGCATGGCCGCGATATCGACTGGAACGCCCGCCTCGGCCTGATCGATGCCAGTTCTGAAATCGAGTGGCGCCAGCATCGCGAGCGCGAACGCGAAGGCCTGCGCCGGACCTTGAGCCAAGACCCGCAGAACTTTCGCGAAGAGTCCCACGAAACCGATCAGGTCCTCGATGCCAGTGTGCGTTTCCTCGGCCACACCCGCGCGCCGTTGGTACTGCTGCCTCTGGAGGATGCACTGGGCATCGAACAGCAGGCCAACCTGCCCGGCACCATCGATACCCACCCCAACTGGTCCCGCCGTTTACCCGTCACCAGCGAAGCCTTGCTCGATGGCCCGGACGCCGCCAGACGCCTGGAACTGCTCGCCTGCGCGCGACTTCAGGCGGCCGAGCGTGACCAATGAACCCGGTCGCTATCGCGCCGCTACGGGCCACCCTGCGGCTGCAATTTCACAAAGGCTTTACTCTCGATGATGCCGTGCCCCTGGTGCCCTATTTCGCCCGCCTCGGCATCAGCCATGTCTACGCGTCGCCGCTGCTGAGCGCCCGCGCGGGCTCCATGCACGGCTATGACGTGGTGGACCCGACCACGGTCAACCCGGAACTGGGCGGTGAATCTGCGCTGCACCGCTTGGTCGCCGCGCTGCGTGAACAGGACATGGGGTTGATCCTCGACATCGTCTCCAACCACATGGCAGTCGGCGGTAACGACAATCCCTGGTGGCTGGACTTGCTGGAGTGGGGTCGCCTGAGCCCGTACGGCGAGTTCTTCGATATCCAGTGGCACTCGCCCGACCCCTTGATGGAAGGCCAGTTGCTGTTGCCGTTCCTGGGCAGCGACTACGGCATCGCCTTGCAGGACGGCACCCTGGCATTGCGTTTCAATGCGCAGCGCGGCGCGTTTCATGTGGAGCATTACGATCATCACTTTCCGATATGCCCCAGTCATTACGGCGAGCTGCTCAAGACGGATGCCGAGCCGCTGAAATTGCTGGCGGACCGGTTCAACACCTTGAGCTATCAGACAGATGCCTACACCCTGGCGATTGCGTTAAAAGAAGCATTGCGCGAACTGGCCAGCGATCCCGCAATACTGCACGCCATCGAACAAAACCTGCAGGCCTACGATTCGCTGACCAGCGAAGGTTTTCAACGCCTGCATGACTTACTGGAGCGCCAGAGTTACCGCCTCGCCAGTTGGCGCACCGCCGCGGACGACATTAACTGGCGGCGGTTTTTCGATGTCAACGAGCTAGGCGGTTTGCGCGTCGAGCGCCCAGCAGTGTTCGAGGCGACCCACGCGAAGATCTTCCAGTTGGTGGAACAAGGACTGGTCGACGGGTTGCGCATCGACCATATAGACGGTCTCGCCGACCCACGGGGTTACTGTCGCAAACTGCGTCGGCGCGTCGACAGCCTGGCAGCGGGTCGACACCTGCCGATCTATGTGGAAAAGATCCTGGGCGAAGGCGAAACCCTGCACCGCGACTGGTCGGTGGATGGCACCACCGGCTACGAGTTCATGAACCAGTTGTCACTGCTGCAGCACGATCCCGCCGGTCAACCCATCTTGGGTGAGCTCTGGCACCGCTATAGCGGGCGCCCGGCTGACTTCCGCCAGGAAGCGCAACTGGCGCGCCAGCAGATTCTCAATGGCTCGCTGGCCGGGGATTTCGAAAGTGTCGCCCAGGCGTTGTTGCAAGTGGCCCGGGATGACCTGATGACCCGTGACCTGACGCTGGGGGCGATCCGTCGCGCGCTGCAGGAACTGATCGTGCATTTCTCGGTGTATCGCACCTACATCGGCGCTCTGGGCCGTTCGGCGCAGGACGAAGTGTTTTTCCAGCAAGCCATGGAAGGCGCCCGACAAACCCTTGGCGAAGCCGACTGGCCAGTGCTCGAGTGCCTGGCGGGGTGGTTGGGGGGCGAGAGCTGGCGAAAACGTCCGGCTGGCCGGCTGCGCAAACGGCTCAAGCATGCCTGCGTGCGCTTTCAGCAACTGACTTCACCTGCCGCCGCGAAGGCCGTGGAAGACACCGCGTTCTATCGTTCGGCGGTGTTGCTTTCGCGCAATGACGTCGGCTTCAGCACCGAGCAATTCAGTGCGCCTGTGGCCGATTTCCATGCTGCCTGTGCCCAGCGCCTGGCCGATTTCCCGGACAACCTGCTCGCCACCGCGACCCACGATCACAAGCGTGGCGAGGATACGCGCGCGCGCCTGTCCGTCTTGAGTGAACGCAGTCAATGGTACGTCGAACAGATCGGCCTCTGGCACGCCCTCGCCCGGCCCTTGCGCGACGATGAGCAGATGCCGTCAGCCGGCGATGAATTGATTCTCTATCAGGCACTGCTGGGCAGCTGGCCGCTGGACCTGCGCACCGACGACCCAATGGCCTTGGAGGACTACGCCCAACGCATCAGCCAATGGCAACGCAAGGCCCTGCGCGAAGCCAAGCTGCAAAGCAGCTGGAGCGCACCCAATGAAGCGTATGAACAAGCCAGCGAAAACTTTACCCGGCGCCTGCTGCTGAGCCCGGAAGGTGATCTATTGCGCACCGCCCTGGGCAAGGCAGCCCGCACGATTGCCCTGCCTGGCGCCCTCAACGGATTGGCGCAAACCTTGCTGCGCATGACGGTACCGGGAGTACCGGACCTGTATCAGGGCAACGACTTCTGGGACTTCACGCTGGTCGATCCGGACAACCGCCGGCCAGTGGATTACGCCAGCCGCCAGCAGGCCTTCCAGCAGCCATTGGATCTGCCTGATCTGTTGGAGCACTGGCACGACGGGCGCATCAAGCAAGCCTTGATTGTGCGGACTTTAACCACCCGGGCCGAGCACGCCGAGCTGTTTCGACGCGGGACTTACCAGCCCCTCGAAGTCATCGGCAACCAGGCCAATCGGGTGCTGGGATTTGTCCGTGAATGGGAGGGGACCCGCGCCATCGTCATCGTGCCGATCCGTTGTTCGGCATTGCTGGAAAACAGTGCCGTGCCTCATGTCGACGCGCCGCAGTGGGGCGATACCCGGATCAGCTTGCCGTTCACAATCGCCGACGAAAATCTGAAGGGACTTTTTTCAAGCGTCGCAGTCACAAAACACAGGGAGCTGATGATCAGCGCCGCGCTGGGGGATTTCCCGGTCAATCTCTTTATCCAGGCTACAAACATTTGAGTTCAGTTCAGGAGCAATGCGATGAGTACCGACGATAAACGCATCCGCGAGTTTGCCTATCAGATCTGGGAATCCGAAGGCAAACCTGAGGGCCAGGAAGCACGGCATTGGGAGATGGCGTGCAAACTGGCTGAAGCCGAAGCCTTGGCTCCGAAAAAGCCGGCAAAAGCAGCGTCGAGCAAGACAACCGTGGGCAAAGCCGGCGACGGCAAACTCAATGGCAAGGCCGGGGAAGCAAAACCCAAGGCCAAGGCCAAGCCGGCAGCTGCTTCCGCGGTGATACCACCGGGGGAAAAGGCCGCCGAGAAAAAACCTCGCGCACCGCGAAAACCGCCTGCGGTCTAAGCTTTTCTCCCGCTGTCCTGAAGATTCCAGTGGCGAGCCCTCTCGCCACCGAGGGATTCGCTCGCCCGCGAAAAAAATATTGAGCCCTGTCACTGCCTGCCGTTACTGGAGCATTTATGACCCGAACCAAGAAAGAAACTCCACCTCCCCGTGCCGAACCCTCGCGTATCCGCGAAGGACTGCCCTTCCCGCTCGGTGCGACCTGGGATGGCCTGGGGGTCAACTTCGCCCTGTTCTCGGCCAACGCCACCCGCGTCGAACTGTGCATTTTCGATGACGCCGGCGAAGTGGAGCTCGAACGCATCGAACTGCCGGAGTACACCGACGAGATCTACCACGGCTACCTCCCCGATGCCCATCCGGGGCTGATCTACGGCTACCGCGTGTACGGCCCGTATGATCCGGCCAATGGTCATCGTTTTAACCCCAACAAGCTGTTGATCGACCCTTACGCCAAACAGTTGGTCGGTCAGTTGAAATGGTCCGAAGCCTTGTTTGGCTACACCATTGGCCACCCCGACGCAGACCTCAGTTTCGACGAGCGCGACAGCGCGCCCTACGTGCCAAAATGCAAGGTGATCGATCCGGCGCACACCTGGGGCCACGATCACCGGGTCAGCGTGCCATGGGACAAAACGATCATCTATGAAACCCACGTGCGCGGCTTCAGCATGCGCCACCCCGCCGTTCCCGAAAACCAGCGCGGGACCTTTGCCGGCTTGATGGTCGACGAAGTGCTGGAGCATATCCGCAAGCTGGGGGTGTCGACCGTCGAGCTGCTGCCGATCCACGCCTTCGTCAACGACCAGCACCTGCTGCACAAAGGCATGACCAACTACTGGGGCTACAACAGCATTGCGTTCTTCGCCCCCGACCCGCGTTACCTGGCCAGCGGCAAGATCGCAGAGTTCAAGGAAATGGTCGCGCACCTGCACGAAGCCAACCTGGAAGTCATCCTCGACGTGGTCTACAACCACACCGCCGAGGGCAACGAACAGGGCCCGACCCTGTCCATGCGCGGTATCGACAACGCCTCTTATTACCGCTTGATGCCTGACGACAAGCGCTTCTACATCAACGATTCCGGCACCGGCAACACCCTGGACCTCAGCCATCCGTGCGTATTGCAGATGGTCACCGATTCGCTGCGCTACTGGGCCTCGGAAATGCACGTGGACGGTTTCCGCTTCGACCTGGCGACCATACTGGGGCGTTATCACGACGGTTTCGACGAACGTCACAGTTTCCTCGTGGCTTGCCGCCAGGACCCGGTACTGCGCCAGGTCAAGCTGATCTCCGAGCCCTGGGATTGCGGGCCCGGTGGTTATCAGGTCGGCAACTTCCCGCCGGGCTGGGTGGAGTGGAACGACAAGTTTCGCGACACGGTGCGCGCTTTCTGGAAAGGTGACGACGGCCAATTGGCGGACTTTGCCAGCCGCATGACCGCGTCCGGCGAAATGTTCAACCAGCGTGGTCGGCGTCCTTATTCATCGCTGAATTTCATCACCGCCCACGACGGTTTCACCCTCAACGACCTGGTGTCGTACAACGACAAGCACAACGAAGCCAATGACGAGAACAATCAGGACGGCAGCAACAACAACCTGTCCTGGAACCATGGCGTAGAAGGCCCCACCGACGATCCGCAAATCAACGAATTGCGCTTTCGACAGATGCGCAATTTCTTCGCCACTTTGCTGCTGGCGCAGGGTACGCCAATGATCGTGGCCGGCGACGAATTCGCCCGGACTCAGGAAGGCAACAACAATGCTTATTGCCAGGACAGCGAGATCGGCTGGGTCAATTGGGACCTGAGCGAGGACGGCAAGGCGTTGCTCAAGTTCGTCAAGCGTCTGATCAAGTTGCGCCTGGCCTATCCGATTTTGCGCCGGGGGCGCTTCCTGGTGGGCAACTACAATGAGGACATCGGCGTCAAGGATGTCACCTGGCTGGCGCCCGATGGTAGCGAGATGACCACCGAGCACTGGCACGATGCGCACAATCGCTGCCTGGGCATGTTGCTCGACGGGCGAGCCCAGGAAACCGGGATCCGCCGCAAAGGCGCGGACGCCACGTTGTTGCTGGTGGTCAACGCCCATCACGACATCGTCAACTTCCTCCTGCCGGAGGTACCGGACGGCAGCTTCTGGACCTGCCTGATGGACACCAATCAACCGTCCATACGCGGTCAGGAACGCTTCGATTTCGGGCGCGAGTACTCGGTCACCGGACGTTCGCTGCTGTTGTTCGAATTGCAACGTGAGGAAGAGGAGTAGAAATCACCGGCGCAATGGAAAAATTGAGCCATGCGTGCACTTCCGGCGCGACGAATAGCGATACATGAGCAATACTCGATGCGCGGCTGTCCAGGGTCCGGAGCGCCGCGCTTCGCTATCAACCCGCCCTCACGGCTGTAGCAGCGCTTGCGTTGCGCAGGACTGGGGGCGTATGGAACAAGGACGTAACGCCATGAAATCTGTGTCCATCAGTGACAGCAGCTGTACAGAGCAAATCTGGAACAGCGCCCCGCAACTGGCCAATATTCCGGTCATCGGTACTCAATCCCTTCTCCCCCCGGGTGCGCGCGCCGTGGTGATCGCCCCACATCCCGGCGACGAAGTGTTGACTTGCGGCGGTCTGCTGCAGTTGCTCAGCGCCATGGGACACCCCTTGCAATTGATTTCGGTGACCGATGGCAGCGCCAGTCATCCAGGCTCCCAACAGTGGTCGGAGAAACGCCTGAGCGTGTTTCGCTCCCAGGAAAGTGTCGAGGCCTTGCGCCGGCTTGGCTTGCCGATGCACAGCCTGAAATGGATACGCGGCGGCTTCACCGACCATACCCTGGCTGAGCATGAACAGGCGCTCACCCAATTCATCGTCCGATATCTACGGCCAGGCGATATGGTGTTCAGCACCTGGTGCGAGGATGGCAACAGCGACCATGACGCCGTCGGTCGCGCCAGCGCCAATGCCGCCACCATCGCCGGTGCAGTTTTCACCGAGATACCGGTCTGGGCCTGGCATTGGCCATCGCGAGACAGCGCCTTGATCCCCTGGCACCGGGCACGCAAAGTGCGCCTGGACACCTGGACGGTGGCGCGCAAGAGCCATGCTACCCATGCCTATGCCAGTCAACTTGACGGTGAACCGGCCGTCGGCATTGCGCCACGGCTGCCGCGGATTTTGCTGGAGCGGATGCGGTTGCCTTATGAGATTGTGTTTGTCTGAAAGTGCGGTTTTTTGGTGTACATATCCATTGCTGCGGCAAGGCCTGCGTTCGGCCAGCGTGTTTAACGGGGCGCTCGCGACCAACAGCAAAGCGAGGCGGCCTTAAAGCCGACCTGACTTTTGGTGATGCCTTTGTTTTGATCGTTCCCACGCTCTGCGTGGGAATGCCGCCAGGGACGCTCCGCGTTCCACTGACAACGCATTAATTGAGGCGTGCGCAACGGTGATGCGGGGCGTCACAGGAAGCCCTGTGTGAAATTGGTTGTCGGAGTGCATATCCATTGGTGCGGTAACGGCGGCTTATGGTTTCGCTTTTACAGCGACTCCCTTTTTCAAACGCCGGAGTGCCGGCCCAGCAAAAAGGAAGCAAAAGGCTTTGCCCCACCACTCGGTGCCTCGCTTAGGCTCGGCATGCCCTCTCTCCGGCATTGCTCCGTGGGTCGCCGCGATGGGCCATCCATGGCCCAGCGCGGCTAAACCGGCGTCCTGCCGGTTTCCCCACTGCGCAATGCCTGCGTTCGGCCATCGTGGTTAACGGGGCGCCCGCGATCAACAGCAAAGCGAGGCGGCCTTAAAGCCGACCTGACTTTGACGGGTGTACCTCGATCCCCTGTAGGAGCGAGCATGTTGATCGTTCCCACGCTCTGCGTGGGAATGCCGCCAGGGACGCTCCGCGTTCCGCTGACGACGCATTAGTTGAGCCGTACGCAACGGTGATACGGGGCGTCACAGGAAGCCCTGTGTGGAATTTGCTGCCTGCGTACATATCCATTGCTGCGGTAACGGCCACCTATGGTTTCGCTTTTACAGCGACTCCCTTTTTCAAACACCAAAAAGGAAGCAAAAGGCTTTGCCCCACCACTCGGTGCCTCGCCAAGGCTCGGCATGCCCTCTCTCCGGCATTGCTCCGTGGGTCGCCGCGATGGGCCATCCATGGCCCAGCGCGGCTAAACCGGCGTCCTGCCGGTTTCCCCACTGCGCAATGCCTGCGTTCGGCCATCGTGGTTAACGGGGCGCGCGCGATCAAAAGCCAAAGCGAGGCGGCCTTAAAGCCGACCTGACTTTGACGGGTGCACCTGGATCCCCTGTGGGGAGCCAGCCTGCTGGCGATGGAGGTCAACGATAACGCGCCCTGTCTGGATGAACGCGCTGTCTGGACGTTTTTCGCCAGCAGGCTGGCTCCCACAATGGCATGGCGGACAAACCTATAATCAGGTCGGCGAACAGACCGCCATCGCTGCGTCGCGATTCCCGCTGCGTTCGGACGATTTTTTGGCATCACGGCATAACGCGCTGAACTGCACGCTCCCCTATCAGTCGCATGCATAAGCAACCCGGATTCAGAGGAGTGAAAGTGAGCAGTGACTCTAATCGGCTGGCAGCAGGATCAGTGCCGTTGAACAGCCCCGAGGCTATCCATCGACTGCGCGTGTTGACCGTCAACACCCACAAAGGCTTTACCGCCCTCAATCGGCGTTTCATCCTCCCGGAATTACGCGAAGCGGTACGCAGTACCTCAGCGGACCTGGTGTTCCTGCAAGAAGTCGTCGGTGAACACGAGCGCCATTCTTCGCGCTACAACGATTGGCCACAAACCTCGCAGTACGAGTTCCTCGCCGACAGCATGTGGAGCGACTTCGCCTACGGGCGAAATGCGGTTTACCCCGACGGTCACCATGGCAACGCACTGCTGTCCAAATATCCTATCCGAGAATACCGCAACCTTGACGTCTCCATTACCGGCCCTGAGCGCCGTGGGCTGTTGCACTGCGTGCTGGATGTACCGGGCCATGCCGAGGTCCATGCTATCTGCGTGCACCTGAGCCTGCTGGAGAGTCATCGACAGTTGCAGTTGCAGTTGCTCTGCCAGTTGCTCGAATCCTTGCCCGATGACGCCCCTGTCATCATTGCCGGCGACTTCAACGACTGGCAGTTGCAGGGCAACGCCGCTCTCTCGCGCCGCGACTACTTGCACGAAGCGTTCGAACGCCACCATGGCCGGCCGGCAAAAACCTACCCGGCACGCTTTCCGCTGCTGCGCCTGGATCGGATCTACCTGCGCAACGCCAGTAGCCACGATCCGAAAATCCTCGGCCACAAGCCCTGGACACACCTGTCTGATCATTTGCCATTGGCGGTTGAAGTGCACCTGTAACACGTAAAACTGATCTCTAACTGTCATTTATGACAGTAGATACATCCAAAAACACTTGCTACGGTGCTCTCGTCCGTTCGAATGACTCGGATGGACATGCCCCGTAGCCGTCGTTGCCTGAAGGGTCTTATGCCTTCCTGATGATGTCTCGCGACTCGCGCTGCAGATACACCCCCTACCTTGCCGTTCCTGCAAGGCATCGGGTGTCGAATCTTGAGCGGAGACGCGCATGGACCTTTGTAAAGCACTGCCCAGCTACCGTTACAGCGCCTGTGCCATTTCGATCTGGCTGTGCATGGGCTGGTCCCTGCCCGGCCAGGCGGCTTGTACCTTGGTCCCTTCCACTGGCAACGACAACTTCGTGTGCGACAGCGGCAACAACGGGCCGCTGACTGATTTGACGGGAAACAACAACCTGGCCTTCCCCGCCAATGGCACCGGCACGATCACAGGCAATGTGACGTTCGGCGCCGGCAACGATACCCTGGACATGAAATCCGGCGTCATTAGCGGGATCGTCCAACTGGGGGACGGCAGCGATACTTTCAGCATTGACGCCGGCCAGATCACCGGGGCGGTGAACCAGGGCAATGGCGTCGACACCGCCCTCATACGTGGCGGGACTATCCAGTCGCTGGCCCAGGGCGACAGTCGCGACTTTTTCCAGATGAGCGCAGGCACGATCATTGGCGCCTTCGAAGACGGTGACACCGCCAAAATGACAGGTGGCAGCATCGGCCGGGTCGATATGAAGCTCGATGACAATCTGTTCGACCTGTCTGGTGGCGAGATCCTCGGCAATCTGGTCACCGGGTTTGGGACTGACACCATCATCGTGTCCGGTGGCAGGATTGGCGGCAACATCAGTGTCAGCGGTGGCAATGACAGCATTACGGTGACTGGAGGCGAAATCGTCGGGGAGATCCGGGCCAGCGCGGGCAGTGACAGCTTGACCTGGGATGGCGGCGGCATCATCCGTTCGGCGATCCTGATGGGAGATGGCGATGACCGGGCAACCCTGCGCAATCTCAGTGCCAGCCGCTTGGCCCAGACTCCGACCCTGGATGGGGGCAACGGCAGCGATCTGCTGACTTTCGATAACACCACCACCACCAGCGGCGTCGCTCGCTACATCAATTGGGAGACCGTCAACCTGAACAATAAGTCGCAACTGGACTTCGACGGCAACTTTGTCCTGGGTGACAGCACCAGCGGTAGCGGTGTATTCAACATTGACAGCAGCAGTGTCGTGACCTCGGCCAGGGGTAGCCTCACCCCCTTCTCCGCAGGCCAGCGGGCGACGCTGAACAACGCCGGGATCATCGACCTTGGCAGTGGCAACAGTCGCACCAGCGACACCCTGACAGTACAGGGCAACTATGCGGGCAACGGCGGCCAGCTATGGCTGCAAAGCGTACTGGGCGATGACAGCTCCCCCAGTGACAAACTGGTGGTCAACGACGGTACCTTGGCTGGGTCCACGTCCATTACCGTCAGCAACCTTGGCGGCACGGGCGCCGCCACCTTGCAAAACGGTATTCAAGTTGTCCAGGCCCAAGGCACGGCCATCAGCGACAGTGGCGCCTTCAGACTCAAAGCCCCGTTGTCGGTCGGCGCGTTTGATTATCGACTATTCAAGGGGGGCGTCACTGCCGGCAGCGCAAACAGCTGGTACCTGCGTTCGTCCGTTGTTGCGCCGCCGCTGGTTGCAGCGGCAGTGCCCAATCCCGATCCAACCGTGCCGCCCGTCCTGGTGCCTCTGGTGCCGTTACCGGTGGCGGCTGTCGGCACACCACCCTTGCCGACGCCCGTTGCCGGTGCGGCGCCCATTCCCCTGTACCGCCAGGAAGTCCCGGTCTGGTCAGTGTTGCCTCCGGCGGTCGCGCAGTTGGCCCTGACGGCACTCGGCACCTTCCATGATCGACAGGGTGATCAACGCCTGCTGAAAGAAACCGGCGCCTTTGGCGCGGGCTGGGGCCGGGTCTATGGCAAAAACATCGAGCAGACCTGGGCCGGCACCGTCACGCCACGACTCGATGGCTCGCTGAACGGATTTCAGGTGGGCAACGACCTGTTCGGCTCGCAAACTTCCGGTGGGCAAACCCAGCGCACCGGCTTCTTCGTCGGCCATAGCCGCTTGAAGGGTGATGTCGACGGTTTCAACCAGGGTTTCCAGGACAAACGTGCCGGCAAGATTGAATTGCAAGGCGACAGCCTGGGACTCTACTGGACCCTGACCGACCCCAAGGGTTGGTATCTCGATACGGTGGCGATGTACACCTGGCTCAACGGCGACAGTCACTCCGAGCGCGGCCTGAAAATCGATAATGACGGCCACGCCATGACCCTCTCCGTCGAGGCCGGCTACCCTGTTGCCGTGGCGGACAACTGGGTGGTCGAACCCCAGCTGCAAGTCATCAATCAAACGGTTGACCTGAAGCGTCAGGACGACGGCATTTCAAAGGTGTCGTTCGATTCCGACACCGCCTGGACCGGTCGTCTCGGCGCCCGGCTCAAGGGGCGCTACGACGTCGCCGGCCTGCCGCTGGAACCCTACCTGCGCGTGAACCTGTGGCACACCATGTCGGGAACCGACACGGTGACTTTCGACGACAGCACCGAAATCAACACCCGCCAACGTTCCTCATCGGCGGATCTGGGTTTGGGTGCCATCCTGACACTTGCACCCGCTGTCAGCGTGTACGCCAATGCAGATTACAGCAGCAATATCGACAGCAATCCTTTGCGGGGAATGAGCGGTAACCTGGGAATCAGGATGAGCTGGTAAGACTGAGCAAAGGCTCTAGCTCGAGAGTTTTTTGACGTTTCAACCAATAAACAAGCACTTAAGCATGCGTCGTAAATCAGTCACTTATATGATCTAAAATACCTCTACCACTTATCGGCCATTTTCTTGACGCAATGCCAGGGGTCCTCTTGACTTCACGTTACTACCCCGGAACCACCACCAGGATCAATCCGATGACTACCCGTAAAAACGGGCGGGAGTCGGCTTGCCCTAATTCTTTCGGTCGCCCCTCACTCGGGGTAGGAGAGACGCCACAGCGAGATACCGCATGCGATTGCAAGGTAGACCTCCATGAAAACTTCATTCACCCCTCAAGAGATCCGGATTAGTGTTTGCACCGTCTCCAGTACACTGCTGTTATGTTCTTCCATGGAAGTGCAGGCTTCCCCCACAGAGGAAGAAACCACGCCCTGGTACCGCCAGGACGTCCCGTCGCTTACCTTGTCTGCACCAACAACGTCCTATCCCGGCCGCTTCAGCCCGATTGCCGATACGCGAAGCTCGAGCCTGACCGTCGAAGCGGCTGCACCCGGAGCCTGGGATCAACTGTATGGCCAGGCTTCACGCCAGGCGCAAACCGACGCCATGGCCCAGGGGTTTTCCATTGTCGGCTCCGGCGAACTGAAAAGCCCGGCGATCCTGACCTTGCAAAGCAACAGTGGCCATACCCAACGGGTCGGCCTGATCGGCGGCACCGCCGAGTTCCACGGCACCGGCAACGGCTTGCTGACCAATCGCGCACAATCGGACCCGCACACCGACACCCTCAACCTGCAGGGACAGAGCCTCGGCGCCTACTGGAGCCTGACCGGCCCACAAGGCTGGCACGTCGATCTGTCGGCCAGTGGTGGTCGGGTCAACGGTTTCAGTCGCAATGAACAAGGCGCGAGGCAAGCCACCGAAGGCAGCGCAGTGACCCTCTCGGTCGAAGGCGGATTCCCGATTGGCATCAGTGAGAACTGGGTGGTGGAACCCCAAGCGCAATTGATCAACCAGCGAATCACCCTGGACACGCCCTATGCGGGTTCGGGGAATGCATCCTCCAGCGACCTCTCCTCCTGGAGCGGCCGGGTCGGTGCCAAGTTGAAGGGTAGCTACGACATCAACGGTCTGCCCGTCGAACCCTATGTGCGAACCAATTTGTGGCACACGGTGTACACCGGCAATACCGTAACCCTCGACCAGGTCGACAAGATCAGCAGCAGCCGAAACTCCTCGACGGTCGAACTGGGCTTGGGCCTGGTGGCCAGAATGACGCCGACCGTGAGCCTGTACGTCAGCGCCGACTACAGCAGCGATGTGGATGACAATGACTTGAATGGCTTGATCGGCAGCCTGGGCGTGCGGATGCGTTGGTGAGCAGCTGCGCGCACTGGTGATAGCCAATTTGCTGGTGAAGGCAACTATGCGGTGTGTCCGACACACCGCAATGCCGGCTACCCCATGACGCCTGAACCGGAGGTTCGCCAGCCCCAATAGTTCGTCACCTGTTATTTCTGACAGTAGCGCCTCAAACAACCTGTTGGTACCGTGGGAAAACACTGTGCCTTGTAATGCGCAGTCGTAAAAACCATGTCGACCGGTTGCATTGCCCGATGACTTCGCGCAGGAAACCTGCAGTTCCTGATCCGTATCGCTCTTGACGTTGCCATGGCCTGCCCCGCAGGAGCGGGAGCAGCACGTCTTGCGAGGATGGATCATGAGCAATCCGTTTTCAGCCTTCAGGCTCCCGGGCACTATTGCCCTGTCGATTTTTACCCTGTTTTTCTGGCCCCTGGCCTCCCATGCTGACTGCACGCTCGTGCCCACCAACGCCGATGACAGCTTCACCTGCAGCAGCGGAAGCAGCCCAGGGCTCACCGACACAAGCGGCAATAACAGCCTGGTTTTCCCCGAGAGCGGAAACGGCAACATCAATGGCCCTGTTATTTTCGGCGCTGGCCATGATCTGCTGACAATGAACTCCGGTGCCATCCTCGGCCCGGTGGACATGGGCGATGGCGCAAACATCTTTCAACTCTTCAATGGGACCATTGGTGGCACGGTCCGCCAGGGCGACGGTGCCGACATCGCACAGGTCAGCGCCGGTACGGCAGCTCTTATCGACCAGGGGGCCGGCAACGACCGATTGGCGATCAGCGGTGGCACCCTCATATCCGTGAACCAGGGGCCAGGCGATGACACCTTCACCATGAGCACCGGCGTCATCACCGGACTTTTTGAAAACGGCGAGCATGCACTCATGAGTGGAGGACAGATTGGCGCGGTCGCGATGAATCAGGACGCCAACACCTTTGAAATGCTTGGCGGTCGGATCCTCGGTGATCTGGATGCCGGCACCGACAACAACAACGTCATCATCAAGGGCGGCACCGTCGGCGGTAATATCATGGTCAGTGGCGGTGCAAACTTCATCACGGTCAGCGGCGGCGAGATCCATGGCCAGGTCCGTGCCGGCAGCGGCAACGACCTGTTCACCTGGGACACCCATGGGCTCATTCACTCGGCTGTGCTGTTGAATGGCGGCGACGATCAATCACTACTGCTCAATCACACGGAAACCAGCCTGGCATCGACTCCCAGTATCGATGGTGGCCTGGGCAGCGACACCCTGACGTTCGACAACAGCCAATCGGCGAGCCCCACACGCTATCCCCACTGGGAAACCGTGAACATGGACAATGGTTCGCGGTTTAACCTGGACGGCAATTTCGTCCTCGGTGACAGCGTATCAGGCACCGGCACGCTCAACATTCATGGCAGCAGTGTGTTGCTGGTCGAACAGGGCAGCATCACTCCTTATGACTCTGGCCAGCTCGCCACTTTGAACAACAAAGGGCTGATCGACATGACCAGTGGCAACGCCCGTGCAGACAATCGACTTACCGTCGAGGGCAACTACATTGGCGACAAGGGCGAACTGCGGCTGCACAGCGTGTTGGCGGGTGATAACGCCGCCAGCGACAAACTGGTTGTGGAGCGAGGCACTTTGCAAGGTTCCACCGCACTGCACATCACCAACCTCACCGGCCCCGGAGACTTGACCCGGGAAAACGGCATCCTGGTGGTGGAAGCACTCAAGGGCGCCACAGGCAGTGACCGGGCATTCACTTACCCCGGGCCCATCTCCGCAGGTGCCTTTGAGTATTACCTGTACAAGGGAGGGGTCATCCCGGGCACTGCGCAGAACTGGTACTTGCGCTCCGCCGTGGTAGCACCTCCTCTGCCCGAACCGGAACACCCACCTGTGCCCTTGCCGGGGCCGGAACATCCACCGGTGCCCCTGCCCGAGCCCGAAAACCCGCCTGTGCCCCTGCCGGGGCCGGAAGATCCACACGTGCCTCTGCCCGAGCCGGAAAATCCGCCTGTACCATTGCCAGAGCCGGAACATCCACCCGTGCCCCTGCCAGGTATTATCGATAGCCCCGAAGACGAGCTTCCGCCGACTCGACCGGAGTTACCGGAAATCGAACCAGGCAAGCCGCCGATCCCGACCTATCGCCCTGAAGTCCCGGTGTATTCGGCGCTGTTACCTGCCATCAATCAGATGCTGCTCAATGCACTCGGTACTTTCCATGAACGCCAAGGCGACCAAAGCCAACAGCATCAGGCCGGCGCCTTCCCGGCAGGCTGGGGCCGGATGTATGCCAGTGACAGTCGCCAAGGTTTTGCCGGCACGGTCAGCCCACGTCTGGACGGCTCGATATCGGGTTACCAGGTCGGCAGTGATTTGTATGGATGGACCCGCGACGATGGACAGACGCAAAAGTTGGGTATCTTCGTCGGTCACAGCCAATCGCAAGGCGATATCGATGGATTCAATCGCGCAATCGAACATCGGGACGCCGGTACAAGCACACTGCGTGGCGATAGCGTGGGCCTGTACTGGACGCTCATCGACCCCTACGGCTGGTACGTCGACACTGTACTGATGTGGACGGGTGTGGATATCAACAGCGAATCCAACCGCGGGATCAAGCTCAACACCCATGGGCATGCCGTTACGTTGTCGCTTGAGGCCGGTTACCCGCTAAAGGTTTCCGGCGACTGGGTCCTGGAGCCGCAAGTACAACTTATCCACCAGCAACGCGCCCTGGATAGCCAGAACGACGGCATCTCCGATGTCACCTTCGATGCCGATAATAGCCTGACAGCCCGTTTCGGTGCCCGACTGCGCGGCACTTATCAGGTTGCCCATATGCCCCTGCAGCCCTACGTGCGCACCCATGTCTGGCATACATTGTCCGGCACCGACCGGGTGACATTCAATGACACCACAGCGATCGACACCCAGCAGAAATCCACGACACTGAACCTGAGCATGGGCATGACGCTGCAAGTGTCAGACGCCTTGAGCCTGTATGGCGAAGCAGGCTACGACACCCAGCTTGACAGTAATGAGTTGAATGGTCGCAAGACGACAATCGGGCTGAGGCTGGATTTTTGATGGGCGACATCCAGGCGGGCCCGCCTCCAGAGTGGATTGATGTCGTGATCAATACCCTGTAGAGGCGAGCCCGCTCTGGAGAGCGATTCGGAGATAGCGCAGGCTGCCTGACTTACCCCGCCGGCCGCAACATCAACACCGCCAGCGGCGGCAGGTTCAGCGCCAGCGACAGGGCCTGGCCATGGCTCGGCGTTTGCTCGGCGGTCACCCCGCCACTGTTGCCATAGTTGGACCCGGCATAGATCGACGAATCGCTGTTGAACATCTCGCTCCACTGCCCGGCAAACGGCACGCCCACCCGATAACCCTCGCGTGGCACCGGCGTGAAGTTGGCAACCACCAGGATCGGCTGGCCGTCCTTGCTCCAGCGCATCCAGGCGTAGACACTGTTGATCGCGTCGTCGCCGATCAGCCACTGGAAGCCTTGGGGCACGTCGTCCTGCTCATGCAGCGCCGGCTCCTCGCGATACAGCCGATTGAGGTCACTCACCAGCTTCTGCACGCCTTTGTGCTCGGAGTATTGCAACAGGTACCAATCGAGCTGCTGGTCGTGGTTCCACTCGCGCCATTGGCCGAACTCGCACCCCATGAACAACAGTTTCTTGCCCGGGTGGGTCCACATGAAACTCAGGTAGGCCCGCAGGTTGGCGAATTTCTGCCAGCGGTCGCCGGGCATCTTGTCGATCAGCGAGTGCTTGCCGTGCACCACTTCATCGTGGGAAATCGGCAGGATGAATCGCTCGGACCAGGCGTACACCAGGCCAAAACTGAGTTCGTTGTGGTGATGGGCGCGGTACACCGGGTCTTGCTGAATGTAGTGCAGCGAATCGTGCATCCAGCCCATGTTCCACTTATAGGCGAAACCCAGGCCACCCTGCTGTGTGCTCTGGCTGACGCCGGGCCAGGCCGTGGACTCTTCGGCGATCACCAGCGCCCCGGGAGCTTCCACTGCCACGACGTCATTGAGGTGACGTAGGAAGTCGATGGCCTCCAGGTTCTCGCGACCGCCATGGCGGTTGGGCACCCACTCGCCGGCCTTGCGCGAGTAATCGCGGTACAGCATCGACGCCACTGCATCGACCCGCAGGCCATCGACGTGGAAATGCTTGAGCCAGTGCAGCGCCGACGCCAGCATGTAGCCGTGCACTTCGGTGCGGCCCAGGTTGTAGATCAGGGTGTCCCAGTCCTGGTGAAAGCCTTCCTGAGGATTACCGTATTCGTACAGCGCAGTGCCGTCGAACTGGGCCAGGCCATGGGTGTCGGTGGGGAAATGCGCCGGCACCCAGTCGAGGATCACGCCGATTCCCGCCACGTGACAATCGTTGACGAAGGCAGCGAACTCGTCGCCCGTTCCGTAGCGGGCGCTGGTGGCGAACTGCGAAAGCAACTGATAGCCCCAGGAGCCGCCGAACGGGTGCTCCATGATCGGCATCAGCTCAATGTGGGTAAAACCCAGCTCCTTGACATACGGAATCAGCCGCTCGGCCAGTTCCGGCCAGGTGTATTGACGGGCCACTTCACCCAGGTCGTCCAGCTCGCACTGCCAGGAACCGGCGTGCAATTCGTAGATCGACAACGGCGCCGTCGGGCGCTGGCGCTCGCCACGCGACTGCATCCAGTCCTGATCCTGCCAGTCGATCCGTAAAGGTGGGGCGACTTTCGAGGCGGTGTCCGGTGGCAGGCTGGTGGCCAGCGCCATGGGGTCTGCCTTGAGCGGCAGGATTCCGTCCTTGCCGAGGATTTCGTATTTGTAGGCCTCCCCCGCTTGCAGGCGTGGAATGAACAGTTCCCAGACACCGGTGGGATGGCGCAGGCGCATGGGGTGGCGACGACCGTCCCAGACGTTGAAGTCACCTACCACCGACACCCGCCTGGCGTTCGGTGCCCATACGGCGAACCGCACGCCATCGACACCGTCCACGGTCTTCAACTGGGCACCCAGGGCGCTGCTCAAGTCGCGGTGATTGCCTTCGGCAAACAGGTACAAATCCATGTCACCCAGTAATGGACCAAAACTGTAGGGATCTTCGGAAATTTGTTCGCCACCGGCCCAGCGGGTTCGCAACAGATACGGCTGTGCCCGCGGGAAATGCCCGACGAACAACCCTGGGGTCTGGGTCGCTTCCAGGTTGCCCAGCTCCTCCCCGGATTCCTTGCCCACCACCTGCACGCTCAAGGCGCCCGGTAGATAAGCGCGGATGAATTGTCCGCCGGCACCATCGCCGTGGGGGCCGAGAATGGCAAAGGGATCGCGATGCTCGGCACGCACCAGCGCATCGATATCCCGCGCCCTGGGTAGCAGCGCTTCACTGTGATGATGACCCTGTTCCTTGTTCGAGAAACTCATGACTACTCTCCACCAAGATCGGAAAAGGGTTTAAGCCCACTCAATAATCCATATAAACCGTGCAACGGCACGGGCAGCCAGCCGGGGCGGTTTTCCGCCTCGTAGGCCACTTCATACGCCGCCTTCTCCAGGCCGAACAATGCCAAGGCGGCATCTTCGCCATCCGGATCTTGCCACGCATGGCCAAGCGTAGCTGCCGCCAGCCGATAAGCGTGGATAAATGCCTGCCTTGCCTCACTCAAATAGCGATCGCCGACCCGCCGGCGAGCGTCCTGGGCATGGGCTGTGTTATCAACGTTATGCACGTTGATGGTCATGGCCGCCGCATAGTCGAAAGAGCGCAGTACACCACTGACATCCTTGTACGGGCTGTGCTTGCCCCGACGCTCCGGCAAAGGCCGCGCCGGTTCGCCTTCGAAGTCGATCAGGTACGCGTCACCCTTGATCACCAGCACCTGGCCGAGGTGCAAATCACCGTGTACACGGATCCGCAGTCCACCCGCGGTCTTTTTGGCCAACTCCTGGACATGGCTGAGAATGGCCTTTTTATGCTCCAGTAAACGGCTGACCAGGGTTTTGTCCGCAGGGTTCAGTTCATGTTGATGCTGCTTGAGCAATTTCAATGCATGCTCGATTTGTGCCACGACATCCTTGCCCGTCGCGGACGCATCCTTTTGCGTAGTGATCTGCGGATCAAAGTCAGGATTTTCACTTGATGCCGCCAGCACTTGGTGCATTTCACCCAGGCGCTGGCCGAGCATGGCGGCGAAATCCTTCAACTCGCCAAGTGCGTTGTAATGCTGTTCCTGCTCGGACATGGCGTCCGCGAGTTCGTCGCGCAACGCTCGCTCCAGATTGTTCTGGGTCCATTCCCAGGCATCGCCCTGATTACTCAAGTAGCCTTGGGCGATCATCAGCAGGTTATCTTCGCCTGCCGCATCCCGACGCACTACCGCGCCCAGCAACGGCGAGATATTGCCGAAGCCGGCAGCGGTCAGATAGGCGCTCATTTCCAGTTCCGGGTGCACGCCCGACGCAACCTTGCGGATCAGTTTCAACACCAGGCTGTTGCCGACCACCACCGAACTGTTGGATTGCTCGGCGGACAGGTAACGCACATCCGACTCTGCCGTCAGGCCCAGTTTGGCGAGCTCGGCGGTGGGTTCGAAACGGATTTCACCGCCATCGGAAGGCAACACCGTGCTGTTCTGCATGCCCTGCAATACCGCGCGAATAAAGTTTTCCAGGCTGAAGGCATCAGTGATCAGGCCAACCTGCGGGCCACGGCGCACCCGTGACAAGGCCAGTTGCTGGGGCAATGCCGTGCCGACCTGGTCTTCGGCAATAAAGCCGAACGGCAGTTGGTAGCGACTGGTCTGGCCGCCACCGGTGACTTCGATTTCACTCAACAACACGGGGTGCTGCGCATCGCCAAATCGCACACCGTAGGCCAGATTGACCTTCTCGATGGCCGCGTCCTTGCCGGCGAACCAGCGGCGGTTCTGCAGCCAGTTCGGCAGGATGCCCTGCTCCAGCGTGGTGCGTGAAGGCGCTTCGAGCAACTCTTCCATGCGCTTTTTCAGCACCAGCGTGGTGAAGTCCGGTAGGCTTTGCGCCGGTTCCACATGCCAGCTCGGCATCTGGTTCTCCGCGGCGAGGCCGAACCAGTAGAACCCATAGGGCGCCAGGGTCAGGAGGAAGCTCAATTGGCCGATGGGTGGAAACGCATTACCGCCAAGCATCTCCACAGGCACCATGCCGACGTATGCCGACAGGTCCAGCTCCACGGCCTGGGCGCTGCGCGAAACGTTGGCCACGCACAGGATGATTTCATGCTTGCCGTCAGGCCCGGTGTATTCGCGGGTATAGGCCAGCACCCGGCGATTGGTCGGCGAGAGCATTTTCAAGGTGCCGCGCCCGAACGCCTTGGACTGCTTGCGCACCGTTAACATGCGCCGGGTCCAGTTCAACAGCGAATGCGGGTCGCCGGCCTGGGTTTCGACATTGACCGACAGGTAGCCATATTGCGGGTCCATGATCGGCGGCAGCACCAGGCTGGCCGGGTCGGCGCGGGAAAACCCGCCGTTGCGGTCGATCGACCACTGCATCGGCGTGCGCACACCGTCGCGATCGCCGAGGTAGATGTTGTCGCCCATGCCGATCTCGTCACCGTAGTACAAGGTCGGCGTGCCGGGCATCGACAGCAACAGGCTGTTGAGCAACTCTACGCGCCGGCGATCACGCTCCATCAACGGCGCCAGGCGCCGGCGAATCCCCAGGTTGATCCGCGCCCGTCGATCGGCCGCGTAGTAATTCCACAGGTAGTCACGCTCCTTGTCGGTGACCATCTCCAAGGTGAGCTCATCGTGGTTGCGCAGGAAAATCGCCCATTGGCAATTGGCCGGGATCTCCGGGGTCTGGCGCAAGATGTCGGTGATCGGAAAACGGTCTTCCTGGGCCAGCGCCATGTACATGCGCGGCATCAACGGGAAGTGAAACGCCATGTGGCATTCGTCGCCGTTCAGGCCCTTTTTATCGGTGTCGCCGAAATACAGCTGCGTGTCCTCCGGCCATTGGTTGGCCTCGGCCAGCAGCATGCGGTCGGGGTAATTGGCGTCGATTTCGGCACGGATCTTTTTGAGAACGTCGTGGGTTTCCGGCAGGTTCTCGTTGTTGGTGCCGTCGCGCTCGATCAGGTACGGGATCGCGTCGAGGCGCAACCCGTCGATGCCCATGTCCAGCCAGTAGCGCATGACCGACAGCACCGCTTTCATCACCTGCGGGTTATCGAAATTCAGATCGGGCTGGTGTGAATAGAAGCGGTGCCAAAAGTATTGGCCGGCCACCGGGTCCCAGGTCCAGTTGGATTTTTCAGTGTCGAGAAAGATGATGCGGGTGCCGTCGTACTTTTGATCGTCATCGGACCACACGTAGAAATCCCGCGCGGCCGAACCTTTCTTGGCCTTGCGTGCGCGCTGGAACCAGGCGTGCTGGTCCGAGGTGTGGTTGATGACCAGTTCGGTGATCACCCGCAGACCACGTTTATGCGCCTCGGCGATGAAGCGCTTGGCGTCGGCCATGGTGCCGTAGTCGCTGTGCACGCCACGATATTCGGCGATGTCATAACCATCGTCGCGACGCGGCGAAGGATAGAACGGCAACAGCCAGATAGTATTGACGCCCAGGTCGGCAATGTAGTCGAGCTTGGCGATCAGGCCCGGAAAATCGCCGATCCCGTCGTTATTGGAGTCGAAATAGGATTTGACGTGAACTTGATAGATGACCGCGTCCTTGTACCAGAGCGGGTCCTTGATAAAGGTGGCTGCCTTGGGTTTCTTCGCCATTTGAAACTCCTGTTGAATACGAAAGAACGCCCTGACGCGGATCGTTCCCACGCTCTGCGTGGGAATGCCTCAAGGGACGCTCTGCGTCCAGTGACGCGGAGCGTCACGGGCTGCATTCCCACGCAGAGCGTGGGAACGATCTTGGGCTAGGGGGTAATTCGCCAGATCCCGAACGGCTGATACGCCGGATCGATGCGCATGAACTGGTACTTGCCGTGCCAGGTCCAGCGATGGCCGTTCATCAAGTCTTCGCCCTGGGTGCTGGCATCGTCCGGCAAACCCATCTCCCACAGCGGCAACTCGAAATTCGCCTCCTGCACGTTGTGCGGATCGAGGTTGACCGCCACCAGGATGAAATTGCTGCCATCGGCGCTACGCTTGCCGAAGTAGAGGATGTTGTCGTTCCAGGCGTTGTAGACCTTCAGTCCCAGGTGCGTGTGCAGCGCCGGGTTTTGCCGGCGGATACGATTGAGCTGGGCGATCTCGGCAATGATGTTGCCGGGGGCGTTGAAGTCCCTGGGTCGGATCTCGTACTTCTCGGAGTCGAGGTATTCCTCCTTGCCTGGAATCGCCGCCGACTCACACAATTCAAAGCCGGAGTACATGCCCCACAACCCCGAACCCATGGTTGCCAGGGCGGCGCGAATCAGAAAACCGGGACGGCCGGAATCATGCAGGAACGCCGGGTTGATGTCCGGCGTATTGACGAAGAAATTCGGCCGGTAGCACTCGCGCCATGGCGACTCGTTGAGTTCGGTGAAATAGGTGGCCAGCTCCTGCTTGGTGTTGCGCCAGGTGAAGTAGGTGTAGCTCTGCGAATAACCGACCTTGCCCAGCCGCGCCATCATCGCCGGAGTGGTAAACGCTTCGGCAAGGAAGATCACGTCAGGGTACAGCGCCCGCACATCGGCGATCAGCCATTGCCAGAACGGCAACGGTTTGGTGTGCGGATTGTCCACGCGAAACAACTTCACGCCCTCCAGCACCCAACCCACGACGATATCGCGCAACTCGATCCAGAGGCTGGGAATCGCCTCGACGGCATAAAAATCGACATTGACGATGTCCTGGTATTTTTTCGGCGGGTTCTCCGCGTACTTGATCGTGCCGTCCGGCCGCCAATTGAACCAGCCCGGATGTTGCTGCAGCCATGGGTGGTCCTGGGAACATTGAATGGCAAAATCGAGGGCAATTTCCACACCATGCTCAGCCGCGGCTGCGACCAGGCGGCGGAAGTCTTCGCGGGTGCCCAACTGCGAGTGAATCGCCTCGTGCCCGCCCTCTTCACTGCCGATGGCATAGGGGCTGCCGGGATCGTCGGGACCGGCGGTCAGGGAGTTGTTCGGGCCTTTGCGATAACTGCGACCGATGGGGTGGATCGGCGGGAAGTACAACACGTTGAAGCCCATGTCCTGGATCATCGCCAGCCGCGAATGCACGTCATTGAAAGTACCGTGGCGCGCGGGATCGTCGGTGATCGAGCGCGGGAACAGTTCATACCAGCTGGCGAACTGCGCCAGCTCACGTTCCACATCGACCGGGTACTCCGGGCTCAGGCTCAGGTAGGCACGATGATTGGCCTGGGCCATCAAATCGGCGCTACGAGGGTGCAGAAACAGTGCAACCTGCTCGGTTTCGAGCAGCCCCGACAGTTCGTGATGCAAGGCTGCCAATTGCTCACTCAATTGACCTTCGGTGCGTTCGGCGGCTTGCTGAACGTGAAGGCGACCTTCTTGCAGTTCCAGGCTGACAGGCACGCCCGCAGTGTGCTTTTTCTCCAGTTCATAGCAAAAGCTGGCGAACTGATCGATCCAGGCCTCGATACAGAAAACATGACGCCCCTGCGCCTGCACGCGAAACTGCCCCTGCCAGCCATTATTACCCAGCTCGCTCATGACCTCGCTATGCCAGGCCTCATCGCCATCGGCCTGCCAGCGTATCCGCACGGCCAGTTTGTCGTGACCGTCGGCAAAAACCTTGCTGGTCACCACCACATCCTGGCCTTCCACGGCCTTGACGGCGAACTGCCCGCCATCCAGGGTCGGCATGGTGTTTTCGATTACGATTCGCGGCAATAACAACGCTTGTGACAGTGGAATGTGCGGGTTGTAGCTCAACTCACCAGATTTTTCAGCCGTCATCGAGCATCTCTCCTTACGCCCCAAGGACGCTCATGTCTGCAATTGTCATCCACATCGGTCAGTCCCTCACCGAATGAACTCACTTAGGTTCCGAGCGACGGGCGTCGGGAAAAGTTCATCGGCAATTGGCTGGAATCAAATCCTTTACACAGTGGTCAACCAACTTAAGCACGACTCACGCCATGTGCCACTGGAGGTATGAACAATGAACAATCCATTCCCGGCAGAAACACCCGATCCGAACATCGACAACCCGGTGATACCACCCAGCGATCCGCAGCCTGTGCCTGAGCAGGACCCTCCGGGGAGCAATCCGCCACCCAGGGAAGAGCCGCCTACGACAATGCCACCGGTGATTGTGACCCCTGAATGAAGACAGTTGATCGGTCCCCCTGCCGCGCTGGGGGACCGATCGAAGGAATAGTCCGAATGACGTTTCCGGCGAACGTGTAGTACCGGTCCTGAATTGGATTTTTTTGCCCAGGCGGCGCTTTACGGGAATTTGCCCAGGGCTTTACATAGCAACTACTTCACCCCCCTTGAGTACGGCCAGCCATGAACACCTTTTTCGACGGCAGCAGATTCACCGAAAGAGCAAGCGCACGGCAAAACACGCTTATTCGTGAACCCATCGTCGACGGCTGGCCTCACTTTGAAAATCTTCAATTACGAGTTTCTCTGCTTCCATATCGAACGCAGTCTTCAAGAGGACACTAGAAGCTCGATACTCAAGGAACTGGAGAATCAGCTAACCCATCGTGACTTCGACTATAGCCAGCATGAACTTCACGACTGTAGGAGCGAGCATGCTCGCGAAGATCGTGAACGATAATGCTGGTAGCCAGGCACCCCGAGGCGGTCTTGAGTTTTTCGCGAGCGTGCTCGCTCCTACAGTTGGTCTTTGTCTTTATCCAGCATCTTCACGATTATGGGCATCACGCCAAGAATCACCAACGCCAGCAACGTGCTCAACACCGCCGTGGCTTCCTTTCCCAATCCCGCAGACACCCCGATCGCGGCAGTCATCCACAAACCGGCGGCGGTGGTCAGGCCTTTAACGTGGCCTTCGTCGCCTTCCTGGTTTTTCAGGATGGTGCCGGCACCGAGGAAGCCGATCCCGGCGATCACCCCCTGGACGACCCGGCTCATGGCATCCGCCTGGGAGCCGGACATTTGTGGCACCAGTACGAACAACGCCGCGCCCAGCGCCACCAGCATGTGGGTGCGCACCCCCGCGGCCTTGCCCTTGTGCTCGCGCTCGAAACCGAGAATGCCGCCCAGTACCGCGGCCATCAACAGGCGCACGGTGATGCGGGTCAATTGCGAGGCATCGCCGATGTCGGCGAACTCGGCTTGCAGGGTTACCCAGACTTCGTGCCACCAGGCATTCATGGCGAATTCCCTTGTAGAGAGCTTTGCAAATGGGTCATGGAGGATGGACCGCGCCGACCATTAATCAGTTGCACAGAACGATGCTCGATGCCGAAAGCCTAATGTTTCATCCATCGTAAAAAACCAGGAATACGCCATGACCGTACGCATTGAGAACCAGACTTGCTTCTTTATCACCGCAAACGGCGAGGAAATTCGCCTGTGTCCCGATGTGACTATCATCACCGACGGGGAAAAAGCCATGTCGGCGGTCGATCTCGACGGCCAGCGCATCTACATCACCGAAGCAGAAGCGGACGCATTGACCGTAGCAGGTGCGGTGGATGGTCGCCGGCATTTGAAAGCGACCGACAGTGATTCGGTGATTTGACTGCCCTGGATCAATAAAGCCCGAAAACGTCTGGCATAGGTCCCCCGGCCCCGCAGCGCCAGCTGCTTCAACTTGTCGCAGGCGGGGGTAGCGAGCCCATCTGATCCGGTTTTTAAAGCAATACCTGAGTCTGTTATGCAAACAGATCGGCGCTCATAGTGCTCCTGCCTGATGGAGGCTGATGAGCGAAAGACCATGAGCGATAGAATCCCCGTCCGAACCCTGGAAAGCGCCCCCGTAGTCAAGACTTTCGAGCCCTCGCGTCCAAAGATGAAGGCCAAGTCCAGCGACAACCTGATCCACACCCGCAGTTTTACCGGCCTGTTCCGATCCCTGCGCATCAGCGGCGCGGGTTTTCTGTTCCTGCTGTTCTTCGGCACCGTATGGCTGAACTGGGGTGGCCGCCAGGCGGTGCTCTGGGACCTTTCCGAAAGTAAATTCCACATTTTTGGCGCGACGTTCTGGCCACAGGATTTCATCCTGCTCTCGGCGCTGCTGATCATTGCCGCGTTCGGCTTGTTCGCGATCACAGTGTTCGCCGGCCGCGTATGGTGCGGCTATACCTGCCCGCAGAGCTCCTGGACCTGGATTTTCATGTGGTGCGAGAAGATCACCGAAGGCGAACGCAACCAGCGGATCAAACTGCAAGCGGCGCCCTGGGGACTGAACAAACTGCTGCGCCGCTCGGCCAAACACACCCTGTGGCTGGCCATCAGCCTGTTGACCGGCCTGACCTTCGTTGGCTATTTCACGCCGATCCGCCCGCTGGCCGAAGAACTCCTGACCTGGCAAATGGGTGGCGTCAGCCTGTTCTGGGTGCTGTTCTTCACCGGTGCCACCTACATCAATGCCGGCTGGCTGCGTGAAGCGGTGTGCATGCACATGTGCCCGTATGCGCGATTCCAGAGCGTGATGTTCGACAAGGATACCCTGACCATTTCCTACGACGTGGCTCGTGGCGAGCACCGTGGCCCAAGAAAGCGCGAGGTCAAGCCGGCCGAGGTCGGCCTGGGTGACTGCATCGATTGCCAGCTCTGCGTGCAGGTCTGTCCGACCGGCATCGACATTCGCGACGGTTTGCAGATGGAATGCATCGGTTGCGCGGCATGCATCGACGCCTGTGATTCGATCATGGACAAAATGGGCTACGAGCGCGGGCTGATCAGCTATACCTCGGAGCACCAACTGCAAGGCGGCAAGACCCGCCTGTTGCGGCCACGATTGATTGGTTACACCGCCGTGTTGCTGGTGATGATCGGTGCGCTGGTCGTTGCGCTGATGGAACGGCCGATGGTGTCGCTGGACGTGAGCAAGGATCGTGGACTGTTCCGTGAGAACAGCCAGGGGCAGATCGAAAACATCTACAGCCTCAAGGTCATCAACAAGACCCAGCAACGCCAGGACTACCGCCTGACGCTGGTGGATGGCGATGGTTTCCAACTACAGGGCAAGACGGACTTGAGCCTGGCGCCGGGTGAGATTGTTGATGTGCCCGTGTCGGTGGCGATGACCACGGAGCGGCCGGGCAGCAGTTCGCAAAGCATCGCCTTCAAGATCGTCGACAGCGATGAGCCGGGCATCTTCAGCGAGGCCAAGAGCCGGTTTGTTGCACCCATGAACCGTTGATCCCTTAGACTGCAGTGCGCCATTCGCGAGCAGACGCCGCATCGTTCTTGTGGGAGCGAGCCTGCTCGCGAAGAAGTCACCTCGTCTTTTCTGAAAGACACCAATCCGGGCATACGATGAAACGCTACGAAAAATTCGCCGATGACATTGCTGAACTGATCCGCACCGGCGTTCTCGGGCCCGGCCAGCGTGTGCCGTCGGTGCGCTATGCCAGCCAGACCCATGGGGTAAGCCCGTCAACGGTGTTCCAGGCGTATTACTTGCTTGAGCGTCGCGGCCTGATTCGCGCCCGACCGCGCTCTGGATACTTCGTCAACGCCCATGCACCACGGCCATTTTCCGAGCCGGGGATCAGCAGCCAGGTCAATGAATCCACCGAAGTCGATGTCAGCGAACTGGTGTTCTCGGTCCTTGAATCGATCAAGGACCCGAACACCGTAGCCTTCGGCTCGGCATTCCCCAGCCCGACCCTGTTCCCGCTGCAGCGCCTGTCGCGCTCCCTGGCCAGCGCTGCCCGAGACATGGACCCGCGCATGGTGGTCACCGACATGTCGCCGGGCAACCCGCAATTGCGCCGACAAATTGCCCTGCGCTACATGGTGGGCGGCTTGATGCTGCCCATGGAAGAATTGCTGATCACCAACGGTGCGTTGGAAGCGCTGAACCTGTGCCTGCAAGCCGTGACACAACCCGGCGACCTGGTAGCCATCGAGGCCCCGGCGTTCTACGCCTGCCTGCAAGTGCTCGAACGCTTGAAACTCAAGGCCGTGGAAATCCCCGTGCACCCGCGCGACGGCATCGACCTCGGGGTGCTCGCGCAAACCCTGGAACGCCACCCGATCAAGGCCTGCTGGTGCATGACCAGTTTCCAGAACCCCATGGGCGCGACCATGCCCGAAGCGAAAAAGCGCGAACTGGTGGAATTGCTGCGCGTCCATCAAGTGCCGTTGATCGAGGACGATGTCTACGCCGAACTCTATTACGGTCAGCAGGCACCGAAACCGGCAAAGGCCTTTGATACCGAAGGACTGGTGATGCACTGTGGGTCTTTCGCCAAGAGCCTGGCCCCGGGTTACCGCATTGGCTGGGTCGCCGCCGGGCGGTATGCACAGAAGATCGAGCGGTTAAAACTCATGACCTCCCTTTGCGCTTCGATGCCTGCCCAGGCAGCCATTGCCGACTATCTGCAGCACGGGGGTTATGATCGGCATTTGCGCAGGTTGCGATATGCCCTGGAGGAACAGCAAAGCGCCATGCTGTCGGCCATCGCCCGCTATTTCCCGGCGCAGACCCGCGTCAGTCAACCCGCTGGCGGCTACTTCCTCTGGCTGGAATTACCCGAGCAGATGGATTCGCTGAAGTTGTTCCAGATGGCGTTGGCGCAAGGGATCAGCATTGCGCCGGGACCGATTTTTTCGCCAACGCAGCGCTTCAGGAATTGCATCCGGTTGAATTATGGGAGCCCGTGGGATGAGGCTTCGGAGAAGGCGATGGAGACGCTGGGGCGGATTGTAAGATCCTTCTAAAAGCAAAGATCGCAGCCTGCGGCAGCTCCTACAAGGAAATGCAATCCCATGTAGGAGCTGCCGCAGGCTGCGATCTTTTGATCTTGATGTTTACCGGCCGCCGCCAAGGTCGACAAAGGTCCCGGTTGCATAGGACGCTTTATCCGACAACAACCACACAATCGCCTCCGCCACTTCATCCGGGCGCCCGCCACGGGCCATTGGAATCGCCGACTCCAGCTTGCTGACCCGATCCGGATCGCCGCTCAGGGCGTGAAAATCGGTGTAGATATAGCCCGGACGCACGGCGTTGACCCGAATCCCCTCACCGGCCACTTCCTTGGACAGGCCAATGGTGAAGGTGTCGAGCGCACCCTTGGAGGCTGCGTAGTCGACGTATTCGTTGGGGGCGCCCAAACGCGCGGCGACCGAGGATACGTTGACAATGCTGCCGCCCTGCCCGCCGTGCTTGGGCGACATGCGCAAGATGGCGTGCTTGGCGCAGAGGACTGGCGCCAACACATTGGTCTTGAGAATCTTGAGGATGCGGAATTCGGACATTTCGTCGACCCGGGATTTTTGCCCCACGGTGCCGGCGTTATTCACCAGCGCGGTGACTCGACCCAGCTCGCTGTCCACCCGGTTGAACAAAGCGACGACTTCGTCTTCGATGCTGACGTCGGCGCGCACGGCGATGGCTTGGGCACCCAATGCGCGGACCTGGTCCAGCACCGTTTGCGCCGCCTGCTCATCGGACTGGTAGTTGATGCAGATCCGATAACCTTGCCTGGCGGCCAACAGCGCAGTGGCGGCACCGATACCGCGACTTCCACCGGTGATGACGATGACTTTGTCCATGCCCACTTCCCCCTTCAAACCTATGCAGTCGGGGGGAAGAATAACCGCCATTTGCGGATTTTGCATGGCACCGTCATCGGGCCCGCCAGATCAAGCCAGTTCCAATTGCTCGCTGCGGTGGATTTCCTTCATGAAGCGTTCCGCCGGCAGCGGGTGCCCCAGCAAATAACCCTGCAGCGAATCGCAACCGAGCTGAGTCAGGAAGTCCTGCTGCGAGCCTGTTTCGACGCCTTCGGCGACAATCCGCAAGCCCAGTGCCTGGCCGAGGGCGACAATGGCTGAAACGATGGCGGCGTCGTCGCTGTCACGCTCCAGGTCGCGGACGAAACCGCGGTCGATTTTCAGCTCGTTGGCCGGCAGGCGCTTGAGGTACATCAAGCTCGAATAGCCGGTACCAAAATCGTCGATGGACAAATCAACGCCCATATCCGACAGCTCCTGCAGCACCGTCATGCTGGCATCGGCGTCGCTCATGGCCGTGGTCTCAGTGATCTCCAGGGTCAGGCTGTTGGCCGGCAAATGGTGGGTGGCCAGCGCCTTGGCGACGCTCTGCACCAGGCCCGCGTGGCAAAACTGCAACGCCGAGAGGTTAACCGCGATGCGCCAGTGGGTGTAGCCGAGCACATACCATTCGCGCATCTGGCGACAGGCTTCGTTGAGGACCCATTCGCCGATGGGAATGATCAGCCCGGTTTTCTCCGCCAGCTCGATGAATTTGTCCGGCAGCAGCATGCCCTGGGTCGGATGCTCCCAGCGCAGTAACGCTTCAGCGCCCACCGGACGGCCGTTGTGAGCGTCGAATTTGGGCTGGTAGTGCAGGCTGAACTCGTTCTGGTCCACGGCATTGCGCAGGTCTTGCAGCAATTGCAGCTGCTTGCGCGCGTTGCTGTTCATCGAGACATCGAAAAAACTGTAGCCGTTCTTTCCCGTCCCCTTGGCGTGATACATCGCCGCATCGGCATTCATCAGCAATTCATGAGCCGTCTGGCCATTGCCCGGATACAGGGCGATGCCGACACTGGCGGATATCTGCAGATCATGCTCGGCCACCCGGAATGCCCGGGCGATCAAGCTCACTTGCCGGGCTGCGAGGTTCATCGCGTCATCCGGTTCGCTCAATTGAACGAGCAGCACGAACTCATCGCCGCCGATGCGTGCCAGGGTGTCCTGGCCACGCAGGTCTTCGCGCAGGCGCAAGCTGACTTCACGCAGCAACTGGTCGCCCATATGGTGACCGAAGGCGTCATTGACCGGCTTGAAGCCATCGAGATCGATGAACATCAGCGCCAGGCAACCACCGTCGTTGTCGACCCTGGAGATCCCCTGATCGATGCGGTCGGCCAGCAACATCCGATTCGGCAGACCGGTCAGGGTGTCGTGCAAGGCCAGTTGGGTCAGTTCGCGGTTGGCTTCGGTCAGCGACTGGGCAAGACTGGCGGTACGGGCTTCCAGGCGCGCATCGAGGATCGAAGTCAGCAAGGCGATGCTCAATACCGCCAGGGTGGTGATCAGCACCAGGTTGTCGAGGCCGTTGCCGCTCAGGCCATTGGCGGCTGCGCCGCAGAAGCTGCCTGCGGGGAACTGCGCGGCGGCCATACCGGTGTAGTGCATGCCGACAATGGCAATGCCCATCAGCACCGCCGCGCCACCGCGGATCAGGCGCACATAAGGCGCGTGCTGGCGCAGGCGGAACGCAATCCATAGTGCTGCGCCGGAGGCGACTACGGCTATGAGCAAGGATGCGCCGAACAGCGTCGGGTCGTAGTCGATTCCCGGCTGCATGCGCATCGCCGCCATGCCGGTGTAGTGCATGGCACTGATCCCGGCGCCCATGACCAGCGCACCGAACGCCAGCTGCCAGGCCGGTAACTGCGCCTGGCTGACCAGCCACAGGGCGAAGCCGCAGGACAGGATGCCGATCAACAGCGACAGCAAGGTAATAGAGAGGTCGTACCCCAGGTCGATGGGTAGCTTGAAGGCGAGCATGCCGATGAAATGCATCGACCATACGCCGATGCCCATGGCGAACGCACCGCCGGCCGTCCAGCAATGCACCGCCCGGCCCTTGGCCGTGGCAATGCGCCCGGTCAGGTCGAGTGCAGTGTATGACGCGAGAATTGCCACACAGAGCGAAATGATGACCAGCGTTGGGGAAAAGCTACCGATGAGCATGGAGATGACTCGCAATCACCTCCGTACTGCTTCCATTCTCGAAGGTGTAAATCCGAGGGATTGTACTGATTCCAAATGAGAACGCACTCACAAAATGAGCAAAAGGCCAGCAAGGCGATGAAACGCTTGTTTTAAGGTTTTACATTAACTCCATCGGCACATGTTAATCCCTGTAGGAGCTGCCGCAGGCTGCGATCTTTTGATCTTGTTTTTGAAAAGCAACGTCAAAAGATCGCAGCCTGCGGCAGCTCCTACAGTGAGGGGTGGCGTCAGGGGTTATCAGTCACCTGAAGTTGCCCGTCCCAGCCGCCACCCAGGGCCGCAATCAACTGCACGCTGGCGATCAGGCGGCTCTGCAACAGGTCCAGGTTACTGCGTTCATTGCTCAAAGCCGCGGCCTGGACCACCACTACATCCAGATAAGCGATCACCCCCGCCTTGTACTGGTTCTCGGTCAGTCGCAACGACTCACGGGCTGCGTCCAACGCCTGTTGTCGCACCACGGCTTCGTCCTTCAGCACCTTGAGCTGGACCAGATAGTTTTCCACCTCCCGGAAACCGTCGAGTACAGTCTGGCGATATTTGGCCACGGTTTCGTCATAGGCTGCTTCGCTACGGTCCACTTCCGCCGAACGCTGCCCACCGTCGAACAGGGTCATTGCCAGTTGCGGGCCGACCGACCAGAAACGGTTCGGCAGGCTGAACAGGTCTTTCGACGTGCTGCTGCTGTAGCCACCGTTCAAACTCAGGGTCAGGTCCGGGTAATAGGCGGCCTTGGCCACGCCGATGTTGGCGTTGGCGGCGATGACCGAGCGTTCAGCCGAAGCAATGTCAGGCCGGCGTTCCAGCAGTTGCGAAGGCAGGCTCAGCGGCACCTCGGGCAAGGCTGGGATCGTTTGTGTTTCCGCCAGGCTGAATTCGGCCGGTGGTAAGCCGATCAGCACCGCGATGGCGTTTTCCAACTGCGCGCGTTGCCAGATCAGATCGACCATGTCTGCCTCGGTGCCCTTGAGTTGCGTCTGGGCCTGGGCCACCGCGTCCTTGCCGGATACCCCGGCACGGTACTGGTTTTCGGTCATTTTCAGCGAACGCTGGTAGGCCGCGACAGTCGCTTCAAGCAAGCGTTTCTGCTCGTCGATCACCCGCAACTGCAGGTAGTTCTGCACCAGCTCCGACTGCTGGCTCAGGCGCATCGCCGCCAGGTCGGCAAAACTCGCTTGGGCATTGGCGGTGTCGGCTTCAAGACCACGGCGCAACTTGCCCCAGACATCGGCCTCCCAACTGACCCCGGCCTGGGCGGTGTAGGTGTCTCGAATACCGCTGGACGAACTGGTCAGGCTGGAACTGCTACTGCCGGTACCCTGGCTGGAGCGGTTTTTCCCCAGTGTCAGGTCCACCGTCGGAAAAAACGCGCCACGGGCGCTACGTACCAAGGCCTGGGCCTGGCGGTACTGGGCTTCGGACTGGGCAACGGTCTGGTTGGCGCTGTTGAGCTTCTCGATCAAGCCATTGAGTTGCCGGTCGCCGTACAGCTCCCACCACGCACCGCGAGCCAGGGAATCGCTCGGGTTGGCCTGGCGCCAGCCGGCTGCTTCCTTGTACTGCGCAGGTTCTGCGGTTTGCGGGCGCTGGTAATCCGGGCCGATGGCGCAGGCACTGAGCATCGCGACGCACAGCGACAAGCTCAGCAACCGCGACCCTCGAGCGCTGATCAGCGGTGCAGCCAGGTTGAATAGCGAACGGTCAGTCATAGCGGAGTTTCCAAAGCAGCATCGGTACGCACCCCACGCCAGTGGTTGAAGCGATGGCGCAGTTTGTCGAGATAGAGATAGACCACCGGGGTGGTGTAAAGGGTCAGCACCTGGCTGAAGATCAGTCCGCCGATGATGGTCAGGCCAAGCGGTTGGCGCATTTCCGCACCTTCCGCGCGGCTCAGCAACAGCGGCAAGGCGCCGAGGATCGCGGCAAGGGTCGTCATCAAAATCGGCCGCAAACGTTGCAGGCACGCGTTGCGAATCGACTCCAGCGGCGCCATGCCCTGATGCCGCTCAAGCTGCAACGCCAGGTCGATCATCAGGATGGCGTTCTTCTTCACCACGCCGATCAACAGGAACAGGCCGAGCAACGAGATCAGGCTGAACTCACCGCCCAGGGCGTAGATCGACAGCAACGCGCCGACACCCGCCGAAGGCAAGGTGGACAGAATGGTCAGCGGATGAATGTAGCTCTCATATAGCACGCCCAGCACCAGGTACACCGCCACCAGCGCGCCAAGGATCATCCACGGCTGGCTTTTCTGGGTCGCGGCGAAGGCATCGGCGGTGCCGGCCATTTTCGCGATGACGTCTTCCGGCAGGCCCACCAAAGCAATCGCTCGCTCGATGGCGGCACTGCCCTGCTCCACGGTCACGCCTTCGGCCATGTCAAAGGCGATGCTTTCCGAGGCAAACTGGCCTTCATGGCTAACCCGATCGTCTGCCAGGCTGTTCTCGTAATGGGCGATGGTCGACAGCGGAATCCGCGCGCCGTCCGCGGTGATCACCTGCACCTGTTTGAGCGTGATCGGGTCCTGGGCGTACTTGGGATTGACCTCCATCACCACCTGATACTGGTTGAGGCTGTCGTAGATGGTCGAAATCTGCCGCTGGGCATAGGCGTTGTTGAGCACCGCCGTGACCATCGCCATGTCCACGCCCAGGCGCTTGGCCTGGTCGCGATCGACGATCAACTTCACCTGCTGGGCGCCCCGGCCTTCGCGGGCATCGATCGCGGTCAGTTCCGGTAGCGCCTTGAGCGCCGTCAGCACTTTTGGATACCACTCGCGCAGCGCCCCCAGGTCACCGCTTTGCAGGATGTAGGAATATTGCGACGAGGTCTGTTCGCGGCCACCGCCGAACTGCAGGTCCTGGTCGGCCATCAGCATCAGTTGCGCACCGGCAACCTTGGGCATTTCCTTGCGCAGGCGTTCAATGACCTTCTGCGCGGAAAGGTTGCGTTCCTTGATGGGTTTGAGGCGCACCAGCATGAACGCGTTGTTGGTGCCGTTGCTGCCACCAATGAAACCGGCGACGCTTTCAACGGCTTCGTCCTTGAGCACGGCGCGGCGGAAGGTCTCCATTTTCGGTTGCATCACACTGAACGACAAACCGTCATCGCCACGCACGAAACCGATCAGTTGGCCAGTGTCTTGCTGAGGAAGAAATATTTTAGGAACAACAACATACAGCGCAATATTAACGCCAATTGTCACGAATAAACTGAGCAAGGTCAGGCGACGGTGGCGCAACACCCAGTCAAGGCTGGTGGCGTATTTGCCGACCATCCATTCGTTGGCCCGCTGACTCCAGCGTTGCAGGCGGTTTTCCTGGCCTGGCGTGTGCGGCTTGAGCCAACGGGCGCAGAGCATCGGCGTCAAGGTCAGCGAGACCACCAGCGACACCACGATAGCCGCCGCCAGGGTGATGGAGAACTCGCGGAACAGGCTCTCGATGATCCCGCCCATGAACAGGATCGACAGGAACACCGCCACCAGCGACACGTTCATCGATAGCAGGGTAAAGCCGACTTCCTGGGCGCCGAGGTACGCCGCCTTCATCGGTCGTACACCCGCGTCGATGTGCCGAGAGATGTTCTCCAGCACCACGATGGCATCGTCCACCACCAGCCCGGTGGCCAGGATCAACGCCATCAGCGACAGGTTGTTCAGCGAGAAGCCATAGAGGTACATCACGGCAAAGGTGCCGACCAGCGATACCGGCACCGCCAGGGTCGGGATCAGCGAGGCGCGAAAGTTGCCGAGAAACAGGAACACCACCAGGATCACCAGCGCCACGGCGATCAGCAGGGTCATCTCCGCCTCGTGCAGCGTGGCCTTGATCACCGGCGAGCGGTCCATGGCCAGGTTCAGTTTGACGCTGGCCGGTAGCACGGCCTGCAACGCCGGCAACTGGGCCTTGATCTCGTTGACCGTCTCGATGATGTTGGCACCGGCCTGGCGGTTGATCACCAACAGTACCGCCGAATCGTTATTGAAGAAGCCGCTGTTGTAGCGATCCTCGACGCCGTCGCTGACCTTGGCCACATCCTTCAGGCGCAGGGCTGCGCCGTCCGCGTAGTGGATGATCAGCGACTCGTAGTCCTTGGCTTTTTCCAGCTGATCGTTGGCCTGTACCTGCCACAAGCGTTGATCGTCTTCGACCGAACCCTTGGGCCGGCGCACGTTGGCATTGGCGATGGTGTTGCGCACATCGTCCAGGGCCACGCCGTACTGGTTGAGCGCCTGGGGCTCAAGTTCGATGCGCACCGCCGGCAGGGAGCTGCCGCCGATCTGCACTTCGCCAACGCCCTGCACCTGCGACAGGCTCTGGGACAGGATCGTCGAGGCCAGGTCATAGAGCTGGCCTTTTTCCAGCACGTCCGAGGTCAGCGACAGCACCATGATCGGTGCCTGGGACGGGTTGATCTTCTTGTAGGTCGGCATGCTGCGCATCCCGCTGGGCAGCAGGTTGCGCGAGGCGTTGATCGCCGCCTGCACTTCCCGCGCCGCGCCGTTGATGTCGCGGTCGAGGTCAAATTGCAGGATGACCCGGGTCGAACCCTGGCTGGAGCGGCTGCTCATGGTGTTGACCCCGGCGATGGCGCCGAAGGAACGTTCCAGCGGGGTCGCCACCGTCGAGGCCATGACCTCGGGGCTGGCGCCCGGCAGGCTGGCCTGCACCACGATCACCGGGAAGTCCATTTGCGGCAGCGGTGAGACCGGCAACAGGCCGAAACTTACACCGCCCAGGAGCATAATGGCCAAGCTCAGCAGCATGGTTGCGACCGGGCGCTTGATGAAAGGTCCCGAGAGGTTCATTGACCCACCTCTGTGGGAGCGAGCCTGCTCGCGAAGAGGCCTGCACGTTCAACATCGATGCTCACCGACCCACCGCTTTCGCGAGCAGGCTCGCTCCCACAGGTTGTGCATGCCGTCATACCGCCGTCTCCTGAACGTCGGTTTTGCCAAAACGTCGACCGAGGCGGTCGAAGTACAGGTAGATCACTGGTGTGGTGAACAAGGTCAGCACCTGGCTCAACAGCAAGCCGCCGACCATCACCAGGCCCAGCGGCTGGCGCAGTTCCGCGCCGGAGCCAGTGGCCAGCATCAACGGTACCGCGCCGAACAAGGCCGCCAGGGTGGTCATCAGGATCGGCCGGAAACGCAGGAGGGCCGCCTGGTAGATCGCCGTTTGCGGGTCCATGCCCTGATTGCGTTCAGCGTCGAGGGCGAAGTCGATCATCATGATCGCGTTTTTCTTCACGATACCGATCAGCAGGATAATGCCGATGATCGCGATCATCCCCAGGTCATTGCCACTGAGGATCAGCGCCAACAACGCGCCGACGGCCGCCGAGGGCAAGGTCGACAGAATGGTGATCGGGTGGATATAGCTCTCGTAGAGCACGCCCAGCACGATGTACATGGTCACCACCGCCGCCAGGATCAGCAGCAAGGTGCTCGACAGCGACGCCTGGAACGCTTCAGCCGCGCCCTGGAACTGGGTCTGCACGCCGATCGGCATGCCGATGTCCTGCTGCACCTGTTCGATGATCTCTACCGCATGCCCCAGCGCCACGCCGGGGGCCAGGTTGAACGACATCATCACCGCCGGGAACTGGCCGATGTGAGTAATCGCCAGTTGCGCCTGGCGCTCTTCGACGTGCGCCAGGCTGGACAGGCGCACCTGCCCGCCATCGCCGGTCTTGACGTGGATCTGGTCCAGCGCCTGTGGGCCGATCTTCTCGCCGGACTGCGATTGCAACACCACGCGATACTGGCTGGCCTGGGTGTAGATGGTGGAAATCTGCCGCTGGCCGAAGGCGTCGTACAGCGCGTCGGTGATGTCCGACACCGATACCCCGACCCGCGACGCGGCGTCGCGATCAATCACCAGGTAGACCTGCAAGCCCTTGTCCTGCAAGTCGCTTGCGACATCGGTCAGTTCTGGCCGCTGGGCCAACGCTTCGACCAGGCGCCCGCTCCACAGGGTGAGAAGTTCGGAATCCGGCGACGACATGCTGAACTGGTACTGCGTTCGGCTGACCCGATCCTCGATGGTGAGGTCCTGCACCGGTTGCATGAACAGGCGAATACCGACCAGTTTGTCCAGTTCCGGTTGCAAGCGAGCGATCACTTGCATCGCGCTCAGGTCTCGGTCGCTGTGGGACTTGAGGTTGATCAGCAGACGGCCGCTGTTGAGCGTCGAGTTGTCACCGTCGACGCCGATGTAGGACGAAAGGCTCTCCACCGCCGGGTCAGCCAGGATCACCTTGGCCAGTTCCTGCTGACGTTCGCTCATCGCCGCGAAGGAAATCGACTGCGGTGCCTCGGAAATGCCCTGGATCACCCCAGTGTCCTGCACCGGAAAGAACCCCTTGGGCACCACCATGTACAGGAACACGGTCAACGCCAGGGTGGCGACGGCCACCAGCAACGTCAGCGGCTGATGCTTGAGAACCCACGTTAACTTTCGCCCGTAAGCTGCGATCATCCAATCAATTGCCGCGCCACTGGCTCGATAGAAACGCCCCTGCTCCGCTTCCTTGGGTTCACGCTTGAGCAGCCGCGCGCACATCATCGGCGTCAGGGTCAGGGACACCACCAGGGAAATCAGGATAGCCACCGCCAGGGTGATGGCGAATTCGCGGAACAGCCGCCCCACCACGTCGGCCATGAACAGCAGCGGGATCAGCACGGCTATCAGCGACAGGGTCAGGGAGATCAGGGTGAAACCGATCTGCTTGGCGCCCTTGAGCGCCGCGTTCATCGGACTGTCGCCCTCTTCGATGAACCGGGAAATGTTTTCCAGCATCACGATCGCATCGTCCACCACAAAACCGGTGGCGATGGTCAGGGCCATCAGGGTCAGGTTATTGACCGAGAAGCCGGCGAGGTACATCACGCCGAAGGTGCCGATCAACGACAGCGGCACGGCCACCGACGGAATGATCGTGGCACTGGCCCGACGCAGGAACAGGAAGGTCACCATCACCACCAGGGCGATGGCGATCAGCAGTTCGTGCTGTACGTCCGTGACCGAAGCGCGAATGGTCTGGGTGCGGTCGGTGAGCACCGTGACGTCAAGGCCAGCCGGCAGGTTGTCGGTAATGCTCGGCAGCAAGGCCTTGATTCGGTCAACTACCTCGATGACGTTGGCCCCGGGCTGACGCTGGATGTTCAGCAATACGGCCTGGTTTTCGTTGGCCCAGGCTGCAAGACGTTCGTTCTCGGCACCGTCGACGATCTCCGCCACGTCCTTGAGCCGCAGCGGCGCGCCGTTGGCGTAGGCCAGGATCAGGTTGGCGTAGTCTTTGGGCGAGGTCAGTTGATCGTTTGCATCGAGCATCGAGACCCGGGTCGGGCCGTCGAAGTTGCCCTTGGGCTGGTTGACGTTGGATGCGCCGATCAGGGTGCGCACGTCCGCCAGGTTCAGGCCGTTGGCCGCCAGGGCCTCGGGATTGACCTTGATCCGCACGGCCTGGCGCTGGCCGCCCGCAATGCTGACCATGCCGACGCCGCTGATCTGGGCGATTTTCTGCGCCATGCGGGTGTCGACCAGATCATTAAGCTTGGGCAACAGCATGGTCTTGGAGGTGATGGCCAGGGTCAGTACGGGGGTGTCGGCCGGGTTGACCTTGTTGTACACCGGCGGTGCCGGTAGATCCTTGGGCAGCAAATTGGTCGCGGCATTGATGGCCGCCTGCACCTGCTGTTCAGCGACGTCCATGTTGATGTCGAGGCTGAAACGCAGGGTCAGCACCGAAGCGCCACCGGAGCTGGTGGACGCCATCTGGGTCAGGCCGGGCATCTGCCCGAATTGTCGCTCAAGCGGCGCGGTCACGGCGCTGGTCATGACATCCGGGCTCGCGCCGGGATACAGGGTCATGACGCGGATGGTCGGGTAATCGACCTGAGGCAAGGCCGACACCGGCAACAAGCGATAGGCAATTACGCCAGCCAGGATAATGGCCAGCATGCTCAGGGTGGTCGCTACCGGGCGAAGGATGAACAGCCGCGAGAGATTCATGCGCCGCCCTTTTTCGCCTTGTCCGCAACAGCCGGCTCAGGCGCGTTGGCCGCCGATTTACCCTGCAGGTGGCCTGCGGGACTGGTCGGGACTTGCTGCGGCTCATTGACCACTTCCACGTCGCTGCCGTCCTTGAGGCGGTCGGTGCCTTCCAGCACCACACGATCACCGGCGGCAAGGCCTTCGGTGACCACGGTGTTTTCGCCGTCACTGGCGCCGATCTTCAGTTGGCGGATCTTGACCTTCTTGTCGCCGTCCAGGGCATAGACGAACGTGCCGTTGGTGCCGAACTGGATCGCCGCCGATGGCGCAAGCACCACGCCTTTGAGGGTGTCCGCCAGCAGGCGCACATTGACGAACTGGTTGGGGAACAACGATTGGTCGCGGTTCTCGTATCGTGCCTTGAATTTCAGGGTACCGGTGGTGACGTCGATCTGGTTGTCCAGGCTCTGCAGTACGCCGGTGGCTTGCAGCTTGGTATCACCGCGATCCCAGGCTTCGGCAGGCAGTTTGGCACCGCTGCGATAGCGTGCCAGCACCACATCGAGACTGTTTTCCGGCAAGGTGAAGACCACGCTGATCGGTTGGGTCTGGGTGATGATCGCCAGCGCCGTGGTGTCGTTGGCCGCTACCAGGTTGCCAACATCGAGCTGGCGCAGGCCAACGCGTCCGGTGATGGGTGCGCGGATCTTGGTGAATTCGAGGTTGAGCTTGGCGTCGTTGACCGCCGCCTGATTGGTCTTGACCGTGCCCTGGAACTGACCGACCAGCGCTACGGCGGTGTCCAGGGTCTGCTTCGCGATGCTGTCCTCGCGGTACAGGCCGGTATAACGCTCGACATCCACCTGGGCATTCTTCAACTGCGCCTGGTTCTGCAGCAAGGTACCTTCAGCCTGGAGCAAGGCGTTCTGGTAGGGGCGCGGGTCGATCTCTGCCAGCAAATCGCCAGCCTTGACCATCTGCCCTTCCTCGAAATAGATCTTCATCAGCTCACCGCCGACACGGCTGCGCACGTTGATGGTGTTCAGCGCCGTCACCGTACCCAGCGCCTTGTAATACAGCGGGAAATCCCCTGTGACCGCTGGCGCAACGCGCACCGGAACCGGCCCTGCCGCGCCACCGAATCCTGGTCGCATCCCGCCTGACCTGCCAGTGTGGCCGGCCACGGCTTTTGGCTGCGCACCCTCTTTCGGCGCAGCGCTGCCTGGCCAGAACTTCCAGCACAGGGCAGCGATGACCAACAGGACAAGCAGGCCAAACAGCCAGCGACGGGGACTACGGGAAGCAGAGGATTGCATTGAGTGATCAACCATTGGGCGCGTGGGCTTGTTTTACATGAGGCTGAACGATAAGCACTGGCGGGTCTGAAGCAAAGCGCCTTTACCGGCAATTTACCTTCGGCTTACGTAACAGGAGATATATCCAAGACACTGAAACACAAATGAAAACGGCCTGGACAGGGCCAGGCCGTTAACAATTGTAAAACCGTACTTATTTCAAGACAGCGAGTGCAGCCTCGTAGTTCGGCTCTTCAGCGATTTCCTTGACCAGCTCGCTGTGCAGCACGTTGTCGTTCTCGTCCAGGACCACCACGGCACGGGCGGTCAGGCCCTTGAGCGGACCGTCGGCAATGGCAACGCCGTAGTTCTCGATGAACTCGGCACCGCGCAGGGTCGACAGGTTCTGCACGTTTTCCAGGCCTTCGGCACCGCAGAAACGGGCCTGGGCGAACGGCAGGTCAGCGGAGATGCACAGCACAACGGTGTTGTCGACGCTGCTCGCCTTGGCGTTGAACTGGCGCACGGAAGTGGCGCAGGTCGGGGTATCGATGCTTGGGAAGATGTTCAGCACTTTGCGCTTGCCGGCAAAGTCTTTCAGGGTGACGTCGGACAGATTGCCGGCAACCAGGGAAAAGGCTGGCGCCTTGGAACCGGCTTGAGGCAGTTGGCCGTTGACTTGAACCGGGTTGCCTTTAAGAGTGACTTGAGCCATGAACGGAGTCCTTCTGAACGTTGGTGTAGAGAATCTTGAAGAGGCAGAAGTTAACCACGAAATGCTCCGGCGACCTATGGGGTGGATACAAATTGTCATGTGTCGGTGCACAAACCCGGCGCACGCCGCACTTCCCCGTAGGAGCTGCCGCAGGCTGCGATCTTTTGATCTTGATCTTCGATGCACCTTTCAAAAGCAACATCAAAAGATCGCAGCCTGCGGCAGCTCCTACAGGGTTCGGTGGGGTATCCAGGAATATGTTGACCCATCGCTGTCGATTCAGCCGGTGATCCTTCGACTATAAGTGAACAATTCCACTCCAGCGGAGACTACACCATGCGTTTCATGATCATCATCAAGGCAAGCAAAGACTCCGAAGCCGGCATCATGCCCAGCACCGAACTGCTGACGGCCATGGGCAACTACAATGAAGAACTGGCCAAGGCCGGCATCCTCCTCGCCGGCGAAGGCCTGCAGCCGAGCTGCAAAGGTGCCCGTGTACGTTTCGAAGGCGACAAGCGCACGGTGATAGACGGCCCCTTCGCCGAAACCAAGGAACTGATCGCCGGCTACTGGCTGTGGCAAGTGAAATCCAAAGAAGAAGCCATCGAATGGGTCAAGCGCTGCCCCAACCCGATGCCAGGCACCGAAGCCGAAATCGAGATTCGCCAGGTGTTCGAGCTGGAGGATTTCGGCGAGGAATTAACGCCCGAGTTGCGCGAGCAGGAAGAGCGGGCATTTGGGCTGGGGAAGAAATGCTGAGATTTCACTATCGATCCTCATGATGACAGCTGGGTAGCGGAGTCTGGATAACCTTGATCCTCCTTCGCCACCTCTACCGACTTCCTACAAAAAAACCACAAGCCCGCCATTGGCTCATACCGATGACGGGCTTGGTGTTTTCCAACCCATTGATTGGCATTAACTTTTCAGTACAAGAAACCAAAGAATTAATCCCTTGGACTGGCTAACCCCCATTTTGCTGCTAGTTTCAAGAGACGTGTCCTACAGACTTCATGGCAAAGAGACTACGTCGTAACGGCCACCAAGTGCCGGGTTGTCCAAATGAGCCACCATGGAATTGGGGAATCATGACAAACAAAATGGGGATCCACGCCTGTCTTTTGGTGGCTTCGCTTGCGCCTGTTGTGTGCGCCCAGGCGGACAATGCCGAGACCGCCAACAAAAGCAACAACCCGCTGAACTTCGCGCCAGGCATGAGCGCTCAGGACTACTACACGCCCAGGTACTACGACTCCAATATCCATACCAATGACCTGCTGATACGCGGCACGCTGCCGATTGCGCCCAACGATTACATCGGCGTGCCGCAATTGATCCGCGCCACGGCGCCAATCAGTACCCACCCGGACCCGAACAGTGGCTACAGCACCGGCGAAGGTGACCTGAACCTGTTCGATATTTTCCTGGTGAAGACTGAAGGCGTGCAGTTGGGCATCGGCCCGATGATAACCGCCCCCACTGCCGATCAGGACGAGCTCGGCACGGGCAAATGGCAAGGCGGCCTCGCTGCAATCGCCATCGACTCTTCGCCACGGGGGCTGCTGGGCGCGCTGGTGCAATACCAGAGTTCGTTCGCCGGTGACAACGACCGGCCCCACGTCGAAAGCGCAACGATGCAACCCTTCATCATCCATAACCTGGAAAAGGGCTGGTACCTGCGCTCCACCGGCATCTGGACGTTCGACCTGAAGAACGACACCCACTACATCCCACTCGGCTTGGGTGGTGGCAAAGTGTGGAAAGACGGGTCCAATATCCTCAACGCCTTCATCGAACCGCAATGGACCGTCGAGAAGAAAGGCGATGGCATGCCGCAATTCACGCTGTTTGTCGGCCTCAACGCCACCTTCGGCAAATAAGGAACTCCCCCTATGCATGGAGCCATTCGCGCAGCCGGTTTCAGCCTGATGACGATGTTCGTCAGTTGCGGGGTCGGAGCCCAGGACCCGGATACCCGAATCGGCCAGATCGTCATGGAAGGTGAACTGCCGGCCCATGAATCCATCGCCAAACTCTATGCCGAACTGGATTTCCAGCAAGCCACGCAGAGTTATCTGTGGGCGTTGCCGCTGGTGTCGTACGCGCAATGGCAGGAGGAGTTCCGCGACAAGCTGGGTGCCCGCAGTGGCGACCTGATGATGCTCGACAGTTACGAAGACAAGCTCGGCGTCATTACCGCCAACGCTACCACGCCCTACATCCTTGGTTTCGTCGATCTCAATGAAACCGGTCCGCTGGTGATCGAGTTGCCCGCCGGACCGACCGCGGGCGGTGTTGGCGATTTCTGGCAACGGGCGATCATCGACATGGGCCAGACCGGCCCGGACAAAGGCAAGGGCGGCAAGTACCTGGTGCTGCCACCGGGCGCCGAGCCACCGGCCGATGCTGGCAAGTATTACCTGGCCAAGTCGCAAACCATGAACGTGCTGGTCGGATTTCGCTTGCTCGATCCCGACCCCGCCAAAGGCAAGGCGCTGATCGAGCAACTCAGGATGTACCCCTACGCCAAGCGAGCCGAGCCTGGCCAGACCAGACTGCTCTCCCCCGGCGGCAAAGCCTGGTCCGGTACCCAGCCACGGGCAATGGCGTACTGGGAGCGCTTGCACCAGATCCTACAGAAGGAGCCGGTCAATGAACGTGATCGTTTCTACATGGCCATGCTTGCCAGCCTGGGCATCGAGAAGGACAAGCCCTTCAACCCTGATGACCATCAACGCAAGGCACTTGAACAAGGTGCACAAGCCGGCGAGCTGATCGCCAAGGCCAATACCTTCGCCAAGCGTTTCCCCGGCGCCCAATACTGGCCGGATCGCCAGTGGGACAAGGTGTTGAACGTCACCGATCCGTCCCAGCGCTTGGCCTATTACGACCAGTTGTGGGAACGCAGCGCCTGGTTCTACGAGGCGGTAGGCAACTCCAAAGGCATGGTGTCGAAAACCCCGGGGCTGGGCCAGACCTACCTGGGGGCCTATACCGACGCCAAGGGCAACTGGCTCGACGGCGCCAAGAACTATCGGCTGCACGTCGGCGCCAACCCGCCGGCCAAGCAGTTCTGGTCGATGACCGTGTACGACATCGACAGCCGCTGCCTGATCGACAACCCACAGCGCAAGGCCGACCTGTCGTCGCGCCAGGATCTGAAAATGAACGCTGATGGCTCGGTGGACCTGTATTTCGGCCCCACCGCACCCAAAGATTTTGAAGCTAACTGGGTGCAAACCCTGCCGGGCAAACACTGGTTCAGCTATTTCCGCCTGTATGCCCCGACCCTGCCCTATTTCGACAAGAGCTGGAAACTCGACGACATCACGGCCGTGGAATAACGCCGTGGGTTGATTCAAACAAAACAAGCAAGTGGAGTTGTTGATGGTCAGGGCTTTGCCTCGTGCCTGCGTGCCGTGGCTTGAACTTCGATGAACTGCGCCGGGGGCTGCGTTTCACCCAGAACATCGGCACTGCTCCAACTCAGGCAATCCTTGGCTACGCTGCATAGTCAGGCCGAAAACAATCAAGAATCAGTTGCTAGCGCACTACGACCACTCAACCCCGTACACGAGAAGGATTTCCCATGACGAGCCTGAAAGCACACCGCCAGTTCCACGGGTTAAAGCTGCTGCTGGCATTGGCCCTGAGCCTGCCAATGCTGGTCCAGGCCGCTGAACCATTGCCGTCATGGAATGACGGCCCGTCGAAAAAGAACATCATCGAATTCGTCGAGGCGGTGACCGATCAAGGCAGCAAGGACTTCGTCAAACCCGAGGACCGTATCGCCGTGTTCGATAACGACGGCACCTTGTGGAGCGAGCAGCCGATGTACTTCGAATTGCTGTTTGCCCTGGAGGAGGTCAAGCGTACGGCGGCGGCGCATCCGGAATGGAAAACCACCCAGCCATTCCAGGCTGTGCTGGAAAACGATCACCAGGCCCTGGCCGCCAGCGGCCTTGAAGGCATGATGAAAATCTTCGGTGCAACCCACACCGGCATGACCACCGAAGCCTTCGACGATTACGCCAAGACGTGGCTGAGCCAGGCCCGCCACCCAAAAACCGGCAAGCCGTACACTGAAATGATCTTTCAGCCGATGCTGGAAATGCTCGACTACCTGCGCAGCCAGGACTTCAAGACCTACATCGTTTCCGGTGGCGACACCGGCTTCATGCGCGCCTTCGCCGAAAAGGTCTACGGCATCCCCCCCGAGCAGGTGATCGGCACCACATTCGTCACCTCGTTTGAGTACAAGGATGGCCAAGCGTCGATCCTGCGCACCCCGAAACTGGCGCATAACGACGACGGGCCGGGCAAGCCGGTGAGCATCGACGCCGTGATCGGGCGTCGACCGATTCTCGCGTTCGGCAACTCCGACGGCGACCTGCAAATGCTGCAGTGGACTGCGGCCGGCACCGGCAAACGTTTCATGGGGCTGGTGCATCACACCGACGCCAAGCGTGAATGGGCCTACGACCGCCAATCGCAGTTCGGCCGTCTGGACAAGGCTCTGGACGAAGCAAAAACCCGTGGCTGGACCGTTGTCGACATGGCTGCCGAATGGCGCCGGATCTATCCGTTCGATGCCGCCACACCCGAGCAAGTGCAATAAAAAAGTGTGACGCAGGACCGCAATGAACGTTTGTCGCAGTGGTCCTGGCCGGATGCGGCGACCATGCGCCGCGTGGGAACGATAAGCACCGGGATCAGTGTATTTTTGCCGACCTGACTTTGGGTGATGCGCGGGGATGGCGGGAATCCGTATTTCCGCTGGTTTGTCGGGGAATAATGTATCGCCTGTCAGGCCGCCTTCGCGAGCAAGCCCGCTCCCACCTTTGATCTTTGTCCAACACAGGATTTGTGTGCAGACACAATCCACTGTGGGAGCGAGCCTGCTCGCGAAGAGGACATCAGCCCCGACGCAACCATTTGACAGACGCCGGCCATCCAGCAAAGCTGCATCAAGCTTGTACGCGCGCCTTGCGGCAAACGCACCTGGACTACGGAAGTCGTAATGCCGAAACATAAAAATAAAGCAGCAAACCCAAACCCTGATGCGCAACCGACCCTGATTCACCGATACCTGTTCCCCGTCACCATCGGCGTCTTGTTGCTGGCGGTCGCGGGCATCGGCTGGTTTCTGCTGCACAGCCAACCCGCTCCGCTGACCTATGCGCCGGTCAACACGCCTGTCGCGCAACCCGTCAAGCCGCCGTCGCAACCCGTCGCCGTGGCGCCGGCAACGATGGTTGACGAACAGCAATGCCAAGGCTGCCACAGTGCAAAGGTCAAGGACTGGCAAGGTTCCCATCACCAATTGGCGATGCAGGAGGCCAACGCCCAGACCATGCTCGGCGACTTCAACAACGTCACCTTCAAGGCCGAAAACGAAACCACCCGGTTTTCGCGCAAGGAAGACGGATTCTGGGTCAACACGCCGGGTATCGACGGCAAGAATGCCGACTTCAAGGTCGCCTACACCTTTGGCATCGCCCCTTTGCAGCAATACCTGATCGAGGTCGGTGAAGGTCGTTTGCAAGCCCTCGGCATCGCCTGGGATACCGAGAAGCACCGCTGGTTTCATCTCTATCCAGGCCAGGGCGTGACCTTCAAGGACCCGCTGCATTGGAGCAAGCCGAGCCAGAACGCCAATTTCATGTGCGTCGAGTGCCATACCACCGGATACAAGCGCAATTTCGATGCCGCGAAAAACACCTTCGACAGCCAGTGGAACAGCCTTGGCGTCGGCTGCCAGGCCTGCCACGGCCCGGCCTCCAATCATCTGCAATGGACGGCGAAAAAAGGCGATCTGATCCACTCGGGTTTCGCCGTCGACCTCAAGGACAAGAACGCGACCGTCGAGATTGAAACCTGTGCCCGCTGTCACTCGCGTCGTGCGCCACTGGGCGACGGTTTTACCGTTGGCAAGCGCCTGATGGACGACTACCTGCCAAGCGCCCTGACCCGTGAACTGTATGCCCTTGACGGCAAAATCAAGGATGAAGTGTTCGAACACGGCTCGTTCGCCCAGAGCAAAATGTTCGACAAGGGCGTGCGCTGCAGCAACTGCCACAACCCCCACAGCACCGAACTCAAGGCGCCGGGCAATGGCGTTTGCCTGCAATGCCACAACACGGCTGGCAAGACCTCCGTCGAAGGTGTCGATGGCAAAGGCCTGCAAGCGAAGAACTACGACTCCATCGAACACACCCGTCACACCATGGGCCAACCAGGTTCGCAGTGCATCGATTGCCATATGCCCGGCAAGTTTTATATGGGCAATGACTTTCGGCACGACCACAGTTTCAGCATCCCCAACCCCGAGCGGGCGAAAAAACTCGGTACGCCGGACGCCTGCCTGACTTGTCACCAGGGCAAGGCCGGTGACAAGGTCACCGAGCAGTTCAAACTCTGGAACACCTCCACCGCCGCGCAGGCTCCGCGTTACGACGAAAGCCTGTGGCTGATCCGCAATGGCCAGCCTGGCGCCGCAGAAGCCCTGTACGAGCAGCTGCAACGCAGCAACCTGCCGGCGATTCAACGGGCGACACTGCTCGCCGAATTACCGCTGTACCCCAGCGAACAGGCGCTGAAACTGGCCACCCGGGACTTGAGCAACCCGGCGCCGCAAGTGCGTGAAAGCGCCGTACGGGCGATCAGCGCGTTCTTGCCACCGCCGGAGCGTGCGCCGCTGTTGATACCGTTGCTGAGCGATCCGGTGAAGGCTGTACGCATTGCCGCGGCCCGGGATTTGCTCAGCGTGGCACGCAATGGCCTGGGCGCGGCCCAAGACAACTGGAACGCGGCCATCACCGAATATGAGAACGTGCAAAAAAGCCTGGCCGAACGCGCCGAAGCCAACCTCAACCTGGCCATGCTGTATCAGGCCAGCGGTCGCAGTGGCGAAGTCGAAGGCTTGCTGCGCACATCACTCAAGCGCGACCCGGACTTTTATCCGGCGCTGGTGACACTGGTGCAATGGCTGGAAGCCAATGGTCGCGGCCAGGAAGCCCAAGCGCTGCTGGCGCAAAGCCTCAAGGCACACCCCGACGCCGCTCTGCTGCAACACACCCAGGGCCTGGCGCTGGTGCGTGCCGGCCAACCCGCACAGGCCATGCCCTTCCTGCGCAGGGCCGCGCAACTGGAACCGCAGAGCGGACAATACGGCTATGTGCTGGCGGTGGCCCTGCATGACAGCGGCGAGATCGATGCCGCGTGCGAAGAACTGGAAAGGCTGTTGAAAGTGCAGCCAGCCGACCGAAATGCGCGGTTGTCGCTGATCCAGTACTACCTCGATAACGGCCAGGAACCGAAGGCCCAGGTGCTGTTGCAGGGCTGGAAGAAAATAAACATCGGGGATCCGGCGTTGAAGTGATCGGGGGCTGATCCAATGGCCCCTTCGCGAGCAAGCCCGCTCCCACATTGGATCTGTGTGGGTCACAGATTTTGTGAATGCCAAGGATCAAATGTGGGAGCGGGCTTGCTCGCGAAAGCGTCAGCCCTGCCAATGCGTAATTTACGTCAGCGCCGCCGAAACAACGGTCGCGGCTCAATCACCGAGCGCCCATACGACACGCTCATCCCCGCCAGCCCCTTGAGCGCATCCTCGGCGGATTTGTCTTCACGCACCGCAAAGCTGTCGAACCCACATTGGCGCATATGACTGAGCTGATCACGCAACACATCACCCACGGCGCGCAACTCACCGTTCCAGCCCAATCGCGTGCGCAGCAAATAGGCCTGGCTATAGGCCCGACCGTCGCGAAAACTCGGGAAATCCAGGGCAATCAACCGCAACTGGCCAAACCACAGCTCAAGGCCTTCCACCTCATCATCAGGTCCCAGCCAGATTGCGTTTTGCTGCGGATTTTCCAGCCAGCGGGCCAGCGGCAAAATCACCTGGCCCTCAGGCAACGGCGCCTCAAGATCCCGAACCAGCGTCCAGGGATCATCCTCGACAATCCGTGCCCCGCCCTCTTGCAAACACAACAGATTGTTCATGCCGACACCTCCAGCGCTGACGGATAAACCGCCTCTTTGAACGGCTCCAGGCCGATGCGCTGCAAGGTATCGACAAACAGCTCCTCGCTTTCGCGGTAACGCACGAACGTGTCGACGATCTGTTCGACTACCCCAGGCACTTGCGCAGCGCTGAACGACGGGCCGATGACCTTGCCCAACGCGCTGTTCTTGCCCTGGGCGCCACCGAGGGTGATCTGGTACCACTCGCTGCCGTTCTTATCGACACCCAGAATGCCGATGTTGCCGATGTGGTGATGACCGCAGGCGTTCATGCAGCCGGAGATGTTGAGGCTGATGTCGCCCAGGTCATGCAGGTAATCGAGGTCTTCGAAGCGCGCTTGAATGGCTTGGGCGATGGGGATCGACTTGGCGTTGGCCAGTGCACAGAAATCCCCCCCGGGGCAGGCGATGATGTCGGTGAGCAAACCGACGTTGGCGCAGCCGAGGTTGTGTTCGCACGCCAGGCGCCAGAGCGAGAACAAGTCGGCTTTTGGCACGTCCGGCAGCACGATGTTTTGCTCATGGGCGATGCGAATCTCGCCAAAACCGAAATGCTCGGACCACTGCGCCACCGCCTCCATTTGCGTGGCCGTGACATCCCCCGGCGGTGCGCTGCCGCCCGGCTTGGTCGACAGCACCACGCTGGCATACCCCGATACCTTGTGTGCCTGTACATTGCGCAGCACCCAGCGGGCGAACGCCGGGTCCTGGGCCAGCTGCGTGCCGAATTCAAGGCTGGTATCCGCCAGTTCGCGATATCGCGGCGAAACGAAGGCACTGGCCACGCGCTCAAACTCATCAAGGGTCAGTTGTGCCGGACCATCCTTGATATGCGTCCACTCTTCCTCGACTTCCCTGGCGAACGCTTCGATGCCCAGGGCTTTTACCAGAATCTTGATCCGCGCCTTGTACTTGTTGTCCCGCCGGCCATGGCGGTTATACACCCGTAAGACCGCCTCGACGTAGGACAGCAGGTGCTGCCACGGCAAGCCCTGGCGAATCTGCAAGCCAAGGATCGGCGTGCGCCCAAGGCCGCCGCCAACAATGACCCGCAGCAGCATTTGCCCGTCGTCACCGGGATAAAGATAGAGGCCGATGTCGTGCATCATGATTGCCGCGCGATCCTGCTCGGCCGAGCAGATGGCGATCTTGAACTTTCGTGGCAGGTAGAGGAATTCCGGGTTGATGGTCGACCATTGCCGCAGGATTTCCGCCAGCGGCCGCGGGTCGATCATTTCATCGGCCGCAACCCCGGCAAAGGCTTCGGTGGTGATGTTGCGCACGCAGTTGCCGGACGTCTGGATGGCGTGCATGTTGACCTGGGCCAGGCGTTCGAGGATGTCCGGCACCTGGGCCAGTTCGATCCAGTTGAACTGCATGTTCTGGCGCGTCGTGAAGTGGCCGTAGCCGCGATCGTAATCCCGGGCGATGCTCGCCAGCGTGCGCATCTGCCGGGCACTCAGGGTGCCGTAGGGGATGGCGACGCGCAGCATGTAGGCGTGTTTTTGCATGTACAGGCCGTTTTGCAGGCGCAACGGCAGGAACTCTTCCTCGCTCAGTTCGCCCGCCATGAAGCGTTCGACCTGATCGCGAAACTGCGCAACCCGCTCGAACACCAGTGCCCGGTCATAGTCGTCGTACTGATACATCTGGCTACCTCATCAGGAGTGATCGGGCTCTGTTGCCAATGCCTGGCGCGACCCTTGTGGGAGCGAGCCTGCTCGCGAAGGCGGAGTACCAGGCGACATCGATATTGAATGTGCCGGACGCTTCGCGAGCAGGCTCGCTCCCACAGGTTGGGCGGCATTAACTGCGGCTCGTTTCGAGGCAATGACTATGGACCCGTGCCGGTTTTCATTACAGATTCAGCTACCCATGAAAAAACCGTATCAGAATCAGAGGCGTCCAATTTGACTCGCTGCAGATCTGATCCGCATAAATCAGTTTTTCCTGAGTCTGTTTTGTTTTGGCCACGGTTTTTACAGTGCACGTCATTGCAACCGTGGAAGCATTGAGCATGAGCACAACAACTATCGGACAGGCTTATAACTACAAGGTCGTCCGCCAATTCATCGTGGCAACCGTGATCTGGGGCGTCGTGGGGATGGCGATGGGCGTCTGGATCGCGTCGCAACTGGTGTGGCCGCAGTTGAACCTGGACCTGCCGTGGACCACTTTCGGGCGCCTGCGCCCGCTGCACACCAGCCTGGTGATTTTCGGATTTGCCGGCAGCGCGCAGTTCGCCGCCAGTTATTACGCGGTGCAGCGTACCTGCCAGGTGCGACTGTTCTCGGACAAGCTCGCAGCCTTCACGTTCTGGGGCTGGCAATCGGTCATCGTCGTGATGCTCATCACGTTGCCGCTGGGCTACACCACCACCAAGGAATACGCCGAGATCGAGTTCTCCGGCGCGGTGTGGATGACCCTGGTATGGGTGGCCTACGCCATCGTGTTCTTCACCACTGTGGTGCAGCGCAAGACCCGGCACATCTATGTCGGCAACTGGTTCTTCGGCGCGTTCATCGTGGTGATTGCGATGCTGCACGTGGTCAACCACCTGGCGATTCCGGTGGACTGGTTCAAATCCTACCCGGTGTATTCGGGGGCAACCGACGCCATGGTCCAGTGGTGGTACGGGCACAACGCCGTGGGCTTTTTCCTGACCACGGGGTTCCTTGGGATGATGTACTACTTCGTGCCCAAGCAAGCGAACCGGCCGGTGTATTCCTATCGTTTGTCGATCGTGCACTTCTGGGCGCTGATCACTTTGTACATCTGGGCAGGTCCGCACCATTTGCACTACACCGCCTTGCCGGACTGGGCGCAGTCACTGGGCATGGCCATGTCGCTGATCCTGTTGGCACCGAGCTGGGGCGGGATGATCAACGGCATGATGACCCTTTCGGGCGCCTGGCATAAGTTGCGCACCGACCCGATCCTGCGTTTCCTGGTGCTGTCCCTGGCCTTCTACGGCATGTCGACCTTCGAAGGGCCGATGATGGCGATCAAGACGGTCAACGCCCTCTCCCACTACACCGACTGGACCATTGGCCACGTGCACGCCGGGGCCCTCGGCTGGGTGGCGATGATCACCTTCGGCGCGACTTACCACATGGTGCCGAAGGTCTTCGGTCGCGCGCAGATGTTCAGCACCCCGCTGATCAACCTGCACTTCTGGCTCGCCACTATCGGCACCGTGCTGTACATCGCCTCGATGTGGGTCAACGGCATCACCCAGGGCCTGATGTGGCGTGCGATCAACGATGACGGCACGCTGACCTACTCCTTCGTCGAAGCCTTGCAGGCCAGCCATCCGGGGTTCGTGGTGCGCTTTGCCGGTGGCGTGTTGTTCCTCACGGGCATGCTGGTGATGGCTTACAACGTGTGGCGTACCGTACGGGTGTCCGAAGTGGCGATGGCGGAAAGTGAGGCGCAGATAGCCTGATGACTGAAGTCCTGTTGAATATCCTGGGGGTGGTGTTCCTGTGGTGCACCATCGAATACTGCTTGCGCCATCAGACCGCCGAAAGCCTGGACGATGCCAGCCTGGTGCCGTTTGCCGATGACCCGGAAGTCGCCCGGCGAGTGGAGGCCGCTACCGGCAAGCGGATAAACGCGGTCGCGCCAGAAGAGCCAAAGCCGGGTTGGGGCAAAATCGAAATCTGACCTACAACCCATTCATTGTGGGAGCGAGCCCGCTCGCGAAGACGGGCTGACAGTCGACATCGATATTGACTGATTCATCGCTTTCGCGAGCAGGCTCGCTCCCACAGGGGGATTCACAGTGTCGCGAAAACTCAGCCGCGTTCGCGCGGAATCAGGCTCTGCAACTGCTGCGCCAGGAAATCCGCATCGAAGACAAAGGTATCCGGATCTTTAAGACCATTGGTCTTGCGCCACTGCCAGCCATTGGACGATGGCATGCACACCAGTGAAACACTGCCGTAGCGCGCAGCGGTAAAGCCCATCACTGCCAGGGAAATCTGCCCACCGGCACCCATCACATCCGGCACGAACTCCACCGGTTTGCCGGCGATCGTAATGCTCAGCTTTTCAGTCTTGAAGGTAGACGTCTCCACCGGAACACTCGGCCCGGACGCGACATACGCTTCGCGGCTCACCTCCAGCAGATTCGGTGCCAGAACCGGCTCCAGCCACTGCTGGATCTGATCGAACAACTCCCCAATGCGCCTGGCCCACTCGGCCGATTGTGTCTCGAACAGCTGTTTTTTGTGCGCTTCGCTGTCTGCGTAGTGACGAAGCATCTCGCCCAGTTGCCGTACGTCGTCCATTGCGGTGTTCCTTTGATTGAAGCGGTGCTGCGGACATTGAGCATGGCAGATGCGCGCCGCCGGCGTACGACTAAAAGCGCGAGTGGTATGGATCAATCGCACTTTGGCATGCGGCGCAAGCGCGCCATGCTCAAGGTATCGACGTAGACGCCATCGCGCACCGCATAGTCGCGAAACAGCCCTTCGGTCTCGAAACCGAACTTGCGGTACAAGCTGATGGCGGCTTCGTTGTCGGCATACACGCTGAGTTCGACCCGTCGCAGGTTCATCCAGTTGTCAGCAATATCCAGCACCGCCGCCAACAGTTTCGAACCCACGCCCTTGCCCTGCCATTGGGAAGCAACGCCCATGCCGAAGCTGCCTGCGTGGCTGCGGCGGATGCGTGGAAACTGTTCCAGGGTGATGCTACCGATAACCGTCCCTTGATGCAGGGCCACCAATTGCACGACCCGCTCATTGTCCGTCTCCACGCGTTTTTGCCAAGTCTCGGAGGATGGAAACGGCATTTGCAGCGTCTGACGGGCGACGACCGGTTCGTGGTAAAGCGCGGTGATGCCCGGGACGTGGGAATGATTGAGGCGTTCGAGGGTTATGACAGCGTCGGTGCCGGTCATGGGTGATTCATCCTTGATAGAGACATGGCCGTTCACTCTACAACGCATCCAACATGGAAAAACACCCTGTAGGAGCGAGCATGCTCGCGATGGTCGTCAACGATGACGCGGGATACCTGATGCCCCGCGGCGCTCCCAGGTTTTTCGTCGGAACGCCGCCCGGAGCATGCTCGCTCCTACAGGAACCATTCCCGCCGCTCTTCGAAGGTGCCGAGGATCAACTCGACAATCGTCTGCACCTGCGCATCGCCCTCGGCCTCGGCATTCACCGCCAGCCACACCTGGCGCTGCATCGGCTGGCTGAACAACCCCGGCAAACCGATCAAGCCACGGTCGAAATAGCTCATGTAGGCAGGCAACAGGCCGATGCAGGCGCTGCAACGGACCATCTCCAGCATCAGTGGATAGGAATGCGACTGCACGACCCCGGCCAGGCGCTGGTCGACCAGGTCGTTCCAGGACCGAAAACTGTCGATCTGTCGATCATGCTGCCATTGCACCAGCATGAAATCGGCCAGGTCATCGAGACCGGCCGGCCGCGCGGCGACTCGTGAATAGCGTTTGGCGATGTGCGGTAGATAGTCGAGCCGCGCCAGGCATCTGGGCTCGTCGACGGCAAAACTCGGTCCCGGCGTTGGCGAGCCGATGCCTGTCATCCATACCACGACATCGGCACTGACCGCCTGCAGGGACAATTCGCTGTCGAGGGTAATGATGTCCAGGCGCGTGCTGGCATTGCGTCGCAGCAACGCCACCAGATCGCGACCGAGGATGTCGTGCAGGATCGTCTCGGCCACCGCCAGGCGCACCACAGGTTGCTCGAGCACCGGCAGGTCGCGTTCATGCGCCAGGGCGGTCAGCTGCTTGTGCAGTTGCAGGCCGTCACGACTGAGTACCAGGCCATTCTCCGATGGGCTGAACAGCGAACACCGCAGCTGTTTTTCAAGCTGTGCCAAATGCTTGCGCAACCGGGTTGCCTTGATGTTGAGGCGCCGCGATGCCTGCATGAAGCAGCCGCACCGGGCGATCACGCTGAAGCACTGCGCGAGCAGCGGATCGATCTGCGCCGCGCGGGTGCGCCAGGAGGCGGTCGTATCGAGGTGTGTGGGATATTGCGCTACAGGCTGGTCGCCCCGGGTTTCCATGAATGACATTGATGACTCCCTGTCGATCTTTCACTGGGAGCACCATCCTGCGCAAGGTACATGAACGACGTGTGACAGCCGTTCAGGCGCTGGGGGTCTGGCGAAAACTCACGGCCAGTCGATTCCAGCTGTTGATGGTGGTGACAGCAATGGTCAGGTCCACCAGTTCACCTTCGCTGAACTGAGCCCTGGCTTGCTCGTAGACAGCGTCTGGCACGTGGTCCTGCGAAAGCAGCGTCACCGCTTCAGTCCAGGCCAGGGCGGCGCGCTCGCGCGGGTTGAAGAAGTTGCTGTCGCGCCAGACCACGATGGAGTACAGGCGGCGGTCGGTTTCGCCCAGGCGCCGTGCGTCCACCGAGTGCATATCGGTGCAGAACGCACAGCCATTGATCTGCGAAGCACGGATCTTGATCAGGTGCAGCAGCGCCGGCTCGATACTCAGGTTGCTGGTCAGGGCTTCCATGGCGATCAGCGCTTTCATCGCCTTGGGCGAGGCGCTGTAATAATCCAGGCGGAGGGTCATGGCGTGACCTCATATGGCGTCGATATGCCGCCAAGGTAGACGTTGTTAACGCTGCGTTACATATCCAATTGCGCGAAATTTCCGTGGACCACCTGGGCCCAGACCAATTGGCGGTTTTTACGCCACGCAACTACTGCATAAACGCCAGTTGAGGGTAATCTGGCGTAACGCACACGCGCCTCAATCGCCATGGAGCCTTGCCGGTATGGAACTACACGTTGTCATTAACGGACGCAAGGACCTGGCGGGCCAGTTGTACACGCAACTGCGCAGCGCTATCGAATCGGGTCGCCTGGCCGCCGGGACGCAACTGCCTCCCAGCCGCCTGCTGGCCGAACAACTGGGCATTTCGCGCAAGACCATTTCCGATACCTATGCCCAGCTGACCTATGAAAACTTCCTCACCGGGGTGATCGGCAAAGGCACCTACGTCAACGCCCGCGTATCCAAAATCGAGCGCAAACAAAGCCATAGGGAGCTGGCCGGCTTCGAGGTGATCGAATCCTGGCGTAGCCTGCCGGTGTTCCTGCGTCATCCGACGCTCGAAGGCTCGCTGCGCTACGACTTCATTGGCGGCGCCACCAGCAAGGGCCAGTTTCCCCAGGATGACTGGCGACGCTGCACGTCCCACGCCTTGCGCCAGATCGCCGCGTCGAAGGGCTTCTACAGCCTGCCCGAGGGCCTGCCGGCGCTGCGCAATGCCATCGCGCAGCACATAGCCTTTTCTCGCGGGGTCAATTGCCAGGACGAGGACGTGGTGGTGTGCAATGGCGCGCAACAGGCGCTGGATCTGATTGCCCGGGTGCTGATACGAGCGGGCAGCATCGTCGCCATGGAAGATCCCGGTTATCCGCCGGCGCGCCTGTTGTTCGGCACCCATGGCGCCACGGTGATTGGCGTGCCGGTGGACGCCGAAGGGATTGTCGTGGAGAAAATCCCCCTCGGTACGCGGCTGATCTACGTCACCCCGTCGCACCAGTTCCCGCTGGGCATGCCCATGAGCCAGGAGCGCCGCGTTGCACTGCTGGCTCGCGCCCATGAACTGGGAGCGATCATCATCGAAGACGACTACGACAGCGAGTTCCGCTACGAAGGCCGCCCCACGGACTCGCTGCAAAGCATGGACGAGCGCGGGATCGTCGCCTATGTGGGGACCTTCTCGAAAACACTTTTGCCAGAACTGCGCCTGGGTTACGCGATCCTGCCGCCGGCGATTCTCGAGGCGGTGGTGCGCGCCAAGCAACTCACCGACCTGCACACCTCCACCCTGCCCCAGTGGGCGCTGGCCAAATTCATCGCCGAAGGCTGCCTGCTCAAGCACATTCGTCGCTGCCATACGATCTACGCGGGCAGGCGTGAGCGGATCCTGGCGCGCATGGCCGGTGATCTCGCACCCTGGCTTGAAGCGGTGCCGACCGCAGCGGGCTTTCACATGGTGGTGCTGTGCAAGGTAGCGATCGACGTGCCACTGGTGATCGAGCTGGCGAAAAAGGTTGAAGTCGGGCTCTATGCCATTGACAGTTTTTTCTACCAGCAGGCGCCCCAGGCGGGGTTTTTCCTGGGTTTTGGCGCTATCGAGACCCTGGACATCGACATCGCCCTGGACCGTCTCAGGGACATTTTGCAGCAGGTTGCCTGATGGATTGGTCTGCGTTTTTATCCCGCGATTGGCTATTGGTGGTCCGGAGGTGCAGGCCTATCCTGCATAGGCGTTATCCCTCAATGAGGAGTGTGAGCCAATGTCCTACAAAGTGATCAATACCGTACAGGTGCAGGCCGTTGCCGGTCGCTCGGAAGAACTGGGTCAGAAATTGCAAAAGATTGTCGATACCCTGCGCGAACTACCGGGCTGTGAATCCTATATGGTCGACCGCTGCCCTGAGGACAGTAATCGCTGGACTGTCAGCGCCCACTGGCAATCGGAATCGGCAATGCAATCGCATTTCAACAACCCCCAGGTGCAAGGCTTCATTGACCTGATCGATTGTCAGCTGGCCAACGCCGTCGACTTCAACAGCTTTCCGATCAGATAAGACACGGTTAAAGATCGCAGTCCTTGGCCGCGTTTGCAGAGTATGGGTACCTCTGCAAACGTTCCGGGGACTGCGATCTTTTTCATTCCAGCGCCGCACATTGGTCCCCTGGCCTTCGGTAAAATTGGCTGTTTGTTTATCGCCCCTGGCGCAATAGATTGGTCCCTGACAACCAACCACTGCAGGTGATGAACCATGAACCTTTTGCGCAGCTCTCTCGCTGCCCTTGCCTTGACCGTTTGCGCTTCGGCGTTTGCCCATGAAGCCGGTGACCCATCGGAAAAGGTCACGGTATTGCAAGACCAAATGCTGAAAAACGCCCCAGGGAAAAAGGCCTTGATGATTGAGGTCGACTACAAGCCAGGCCAAGCGTCCATCGCCCACAAACACGACGGTACCGCCATGGCCTATGTGCTTTCGGGATCGATCACTTCCCAGGTGAAGGGCGAAAAAGAGGTCACTTACAAGGCTGGCGAGTATTGGTACGAACCTGCCGGTTCGGAACATCTGGTCTCGAAAAATGCCAGCAAAACCAAACCTGCGAAGCTGTTGGTGTTCATGGTGTTGTCACCTGACGAGAAAGTGTTGATCCCCTTGCAAAACTGATCGTCGAACCTGTAGCCATAAATAAAAATGCCCAAACTCTTGATTTGGGCGTCTTTATATCTTCAGGCAATTAACCGCGCTCCGTTAAACCAAACAAAACTATTGTCTATTGGATAAGTGCATAGATTGGCTATTTCAATCAGCAACACACGGTTTAGTCTGGAGTGACTGCCGTCCTCATACGGCAACTGTAACTTTCCGACCGAAGTTGTTTCACTGGAGAAACACCATGAAACTTGCGTTCGTCAGTACATTGACCATGGCCGTCCTGATAACCGGTTGCTCAATTCCCACGGCACCTTCAGCGGTGACTCCGCTGGAGGGTATCTTTACGCAACCGGTGGGTCGCAGCAGTGCAACGCGCATACCCAACGGCAGCGATGTCACACTTGGCATTGTCTATAGCCGCAATACCCAGGCCAACCGCGCCTACCTGCAGGACTACCAGGCCAATGCCGGCACCGGTTTCGGCCAGAGCCTGCTGGTGCAGTCGATCCATGATGCCTATGTGGCCACGTCAAAACCCGATTTGGCGGTGGACTGGGTCAAGGCCTCCCTGCAACGGCAATTTGGATCGGTCACGGTGTACCCGGACATGCAAAGCCTGCAGGCGGCGAAACCGGATGTGGTGGCCGTCGTCGACAGCCGCAGCCAGTTGATCACCTCGCGCAGTTCGGACATCGAGGCCAATGTCAGCGTGGACTTCTACGATAAGAACCTGAGTTATATCGGCACTGCAAAAGGGTATGATGCGAAGGCTCTAAGTCCTGTATGGGCAGACTTTAAACGCAGCGAAGAGATTGTCGCCGACATTAACGAACAACAGAATGTGCAAGTAAGGGCATTGCAGAAGTTTGACCAGTCGCTCAATAATTTGTTGACCAGGCCGACAGATAAAGTGTCGATGCTTGATGATAACAAGGTTCAGAAGTTGTATTGACCCCGAAGGCCTCTTCGCGGGCAAGCCCGCTCCCACATTAGTTTTGTGTTCGCCGCAAACCCATGTGGGAGCGAGCCTGCTCGCGAAGGGGCCCGAACAGACACGACAAAAACATCGGCCGAAAAAAAGCCCCGCATCTCTCAATGCGGGGCTTTTTCATTCAACGCCTGATCAGGCCGCCGGTTCCAGCTCGGCGCTGACAGCGGCAGTGACAGGCACTACCGCTTGCCCGCTCAGAGCCAGGTCCAGCAGCTCACGGTTGGCCACCGCGTACATGGCGTAGTCCGTACCGCTGGCGGCACGGATTTCCACCAGCATCGCGCGCCAGCGTTCGATCATGCTTTCGTGCTGCGCCATCCACAGGGAAAGCCGTGTTTCCACGTCCTGGGTGCCGTCGCCCTGTTGCAGGACCGAGATGGTGATAGCACGTTGCTGCCAGTCCACGTCATCGCGGAACGCTTCACGGGCCAGGGCCTGCCAGTTGTTTTCCACCGGCAAGGCGCTGATCTGTTGGAGGTACCAGGTGATGTCCAGTGCGCTGCCCACGGCGAAGTAGGCCTTGGCCACGTCCGCAGGGTTCTGGCCGGTCACGTCGGAGGCCTCGATGATCGGCAGCAGGGTGTACAGGTGCGAGGTGCCAGCCACCATGCGCGCCAACAACTCCGGGACACCGGCTGCAACGTACGCCTGATAACGCGACTGCCAGTTCTCGCGGATCTCGCCGCTGAGCAGTTCGTCGAGCTTGAGACCCAGCTCCTTGAGGTGCGGACCGAAGTGCGCGACGTCACGGGCAGCGTTCTGCTCGTTGCGACGGGCGCGCAGGAACCAGCGCGTGGCGCGACGGCCCAGGCGCATCAGCTCGTCCATCAACTCCAGCTGAACGTCGGCGGACACCTGGTAATCCAGGGCTTCGATCTGACGGAACCAGTGCGGGAGGTGGAAAATGTCACGCACGATCACATAGGCGCCGGCCACGTTCGCCGGGCTCATGCCGGTCGACTCCTTGAGTCGTTGCACGAAGGTGATGCCCATGTGGTTGACCAGATCGTTGGCGATCTGGGTGCTGACGATCTCGCGCTTCAGGCGGTGACGGCGCATGGCTTCGGAGAACTTGCTCACCAGGGTCGGCGGGAAAGCGGTTTCCATGTCGCGGGTCAGGTAGTCGTCATCCGGCACCAGGGAGCCCAGCAGCTGCTCCTTGAGGTCGATCTTGCTGTAGGAGATCAGCACCGACAGCTCGGCACGGGTCAGGCCATGGCCCGCCGCGACGCGCTCGTTGATCGCTTCTTCAGCCGGGAGGAACTCGATGGCGCGATCCAGTTTGCCGCGACCTTCCAGATCGTTCATCAGGCGCTTGTATTCGGCAATCCGCGGCAAGGCACGACGGGCTGCCAGGGACAGTGCCTGGGTCTGCTTGTAGTTGTTGCCCAACACCAGGCCACCGACTTCGTCGGTCATGCTCGCCAGCAACTGGTTGCGCTGCTTGTCGGTCATGTCGCCGGCCTGAACCACTTCGTTCAGCAGGATCTTGATGTTCACTTCGTGGTCGGAGCAGTCCACGCCACCGGCGTTGTCGATGAAGTCGGTGTTGGAGCCGCCGCCGTTGAGGCCGAACTCCACGCGACCCAGCTGGGTCATGCCGAGGTTACCGCCCTCGCCCACCACTTTGCAGCGCAGTTCGTTACCGTTCACGCGCAATGCATCGTTGGCCTTGTCGCCGACATCGGCGTGGCTTTCGCTGCTGGCCTTGACGTACGTACCGATACCGCCGTTCCACAACAGGTCCACCGGTGCCTTGAGCAAGGCGTTCAGCAATTCGGTCGGGGTCAGCTTGTCGGCCTGGATGTCGAAGCGTTCCTGCATCTGCGGGGAAATCGCGATGCTCTTCGCGCTACGGGAGAAGATGCCGCCACCTTCGGACATGATGCTGGTGTCGTAGTCCGACCAGGCCGAACGTGGCAGGTCGAACAGGCGCTGACGCTCGGCGAAACTGGTCGCCGGGTTCGGGTTCGGATCGATGAAGATGTGCAGGTGGTTGAACGCTGCGACCAGTTGCAGCTTGTCCGACATCAACAAGCCGTTACCGAACACGTCACCGGCCATATCGCCGACGCCGACCACGGTGATGCTGTCTTCCTGGACATTGATGCCGCGCTCGCGGAAGTGGCGTTGTACGCCCACCCACGCGCCCTTGGCGGTGATGCCCATTTTCTTGTGGTCGTAACCGGCCGAACCACCGGATGCAAACGCGTCACCCAGCCAGAAGCCGTAGTCGATGGCGATGCCGTTGGCGATGTCGGAGAACGTCGCGGTGCCCTTGTCCGCGGCCACCACCAGGTACGGGTCATCGTCGTCATGGCGCACGACGTTGGTCGGTGGTACCAGCGCGCCGTCCTTCAGGTTGTCGGTGATGTCCAACAGGCCGGAAATGAAGATGCGGTAGCAGGCGATGCCCTCGGCCGCGATCTCGTCACGGCTGCCGCCCAGTGGCAGGCGACGCGGCAGGAAGCCGCCCTTCGCACCGACTGGCACGATGACCGAGTTCTTCACTTGCTGGGCTTTTACCAGGCCCAGGACTTCGGTACGGAAGTCTTCTTCACGGTCAGACCAGCGCAAGCCACCACGGGCAACGTTGCCGAAGCGCAGGTGTACGCCTTCGACGCGCGGCGAGTAGACGAAAATTTCGAACTTCGGCACCGGCTTGGGCAGTTCAGGAATCAAGTGCGGATTGAACTTGAAGCTGAAGTACGGCTTGTTATGGCCGTTGGCGTCGGTCTGGTAGAAGTTGGTGCGCAGGGTGGCCTTGATCAGGTCCAGGTAGCGACGCAGGATACGGTCTTCGTTCAACACCTGGACGTCGTCCAGCGCGGTGAGGATCGCGTGTTCCAGGCGCTGCTCCAGATCGTCGCTGCTGAGCTTGCGCGCCAGGTAGAAGCGGGTCTTGAACAACCGGGTCAATTCGCGAGCGATGTCGGTGTGGTTGTTCAGGGTGCTGGCGATGTAGCCCAGGTCGAAGCCCAGGCGGATCTGCTTCAGGTAACGGGCGTAGGCACGCAGCAGCGCCACGTCACGCCACGGCAGGCCGGCGGTCAGTACCAAGCGGTTGAACGCATCGTTCTCGGCATCGCCGCGCACGATGTGGACAAACGCGTCCTGCAGGGTGTCGTTGAGTTGCTGGATGTCCAGGTCCAGGCCTTCGGCTGCAGTGAAGGCGAAGTCGTGGATCCAGAACTCGCGGCCGTTGTTGTGACGCAGGTGGTACGGGAACTCACCCAGCACGCGCAGCCCGAGGTTTTCCAGGATCGGCAACACGTCGGACAGCGCCAGTGGCGTGTCGGCGTGGTACAGCTTGCAGTGCAGCTCACGCTGGCCCACTTGGCCCAGTGGCTGGTAGAAGCTCATCACCAGCGGATTTTTTTCGCTGAGGTTCAGCAGGTGCTGCATGTCGACCACAGCCGAATGGGCGGCGAATCGCTCGCGGTAACCGGCCGGGAAGCCTTTCGGGAAGTCGGCCAACACGTTGGTGCCGTGGGCTTCACCGAAGGTTTCGACGGTCAGGGCCGAGTAATCGTCCTGCCAGCTGCGGCACGCCTGGATCACTTCGTTTTCCAGTTGCTGCGGGTCGATGTCGATGCGGTTTTTCGGGTCGACGCGCAAAATCAGTTGCACGCGGGCCAGCACGGACTCGGAGAAGAAGGTCCAGAACTCGCAATCCGAGGCCTTGAGGCGATCCATCAGCACTTGCTGGATCTTCTGCCGCACTTCGGTGGAGTAGATATCACGCGGCACGTAGGCCAGGCAGTAGCAGAAGCGACCGTACGGGTCCTTGCGCAGGAACACGCGTATCTTGTTGCGTTCCTGGATCTGCACGATCGACATCACGGTGCTGAACAGCTCGTCCACCGGGGTCTGGAACAGGTCGTCGCGTGGCAGGACTTCGAGCACCTGCGCCAGTTCCTTGCCCAGGTGAGCCTTGGCCTGGAAACCCGAACGGCGTTCGATTTCCGCGACCTTGCGGCGGATATACGGGATGACCCGCACGCTCTCGCCATACACCGAGGAGGTGTACAGGCCCATGAAACGGCATTCCTTGATGACCTTGCCGTTGGCGTCGATTTCACGGATCGACACGTAGTCCGGGTAAGCCGGACGGTGTACACGGCTTGGATGTGCGGCCTTGGCGAACGACAGCAGGGTCGGTTCGCGCAGGTAGTTCACGGCGTAGTCTTCGATGCGCAGGTCATCGTAGCTCAGGCCGGCGCGCAGCAGTTTGGTCAGGCCGAGGAAGGAGTCCTTGTCATAGACGATGTGGCCGCCATCGGCTTCATCGCTGACCACGAACTCTTCGTAGCCGAGGAAGGTAAAGTGGTTGCCCACCAGCCATTCCAGGAAACTCTTGATTTCGCTCTTTTCGTCGGCATCGACGGCGAACTGGCTGTTGTCCAGGTTGGTGAGGATTTCCTGGACCTTGGCCTTCATCGGTTCGAAATCGCCGACCGCGACACGCACTTCTGCCAGCACCTGCTCCAGCTCTTTGCTCAGCACGTTCAGTTCGGCCGGATTGGCGCACCGGTCGATTTCCAGGTACATCAGCGACTCGTGCAACACGTCGTCGCCCTGGGTGCCTTTGGGCAGGATTTCGAGCAACTCGCCCTTGCTGCCACGACGCACGCTCAGCACGGTGGTTTGCAGGGTGTGGATGCTGTAGCCGCGGCGGTTCAGCTCGGTACGCACCGAGTCCACCAGGAACGGCAGGTCATGGTGTAGCACTTCAACCGCGGTGTGGGTCGACTGCCAGCCGTGACGTTCGTAATCGGGGTTGTAGACGCGCACTTGCGGTTGCGCGTGATCGAAGCGCTCAAGCAGGCGCCACGCAGAAAGAGTACAGCCAGCGAGGTCAGACAACCGACGTTGGGTCAGTTCATCCAGGGAAATGATGCCGAAGAATTGTTCAGCGAACAGCGCCACTTGTGGCAGTGCCTGTTCACTGATGTGCTGCGCCAGTGCCGCTTGCAGTTGGTGCTGGAAGTCGGCTTTGCTGGCTGCGGTGAAGAACGCCATCTGTGGTACTCCGCTTGGGCTTGTTATTGATGGAAGCGTCGCGTGCTATTCCCCTGTCAGGGGCTACCCGTCACCCTGTTCCTGATTCTCGGGCAGAGGAAACAGGGTGACAGGTGGGTGAAGCTAAACGAGACACTCGGGTCACATTCACCTTCCGTGAATGGGCATCTGCAAAAGCGACTGGGCTGCGGGCAACGCAATGCCTTTACGGGTGCTCATCCGTTGCGCAGCTTAACGAGTGCGGCAAGGCCCATGCTTGCGATGCTGCGACATATTCGGTCAACGGTACGCTGCTCTTTGCATGCGCATCGAACAACACTAGCAGTCGCAGAGGAAAATGACGGTTTTACGGGACTTCCGTACCAGAAATGACCGGTAACACCTTCCTCACCCACAGCAGACTCTGACACTCGAACGAGCAGAAATTCGCGTGGGCTGGCAGAATTACCACCTAATCGCCTTCACAACGCTCGTCGAGCCAGGAAATACCCATGCAAATGACCACCGCCCTCTTGATCGTCAACCCGTGCGATGACGAAGAAGACAACATGGCCATGCTCTGCTGTCACAGCGACAAGGGCGAAATGTTCCTGATGAGCCGTTACCCGGATGAGGACGAGCTGGAAATCACCCTCGATGGTGAGCCTTCGACCCTCGACGGCGTGAAAGTCACCCTCAGCCCTACGCTGCTTAAGGTCGAAATTGCTGCCGCGGATGCCGATGCGTTGGATGGGGATGATGTGCTGGAGATCACCTTTAACCCGGACATGGTGGACCTGGCTGAAGTGGAAGAAACTTTGCAGAACATTCTAAAAGGGACCGGAACCTATATCAGCGAACTGCGCTGATTCTTCCCTTGCGCCACTGATCGTTCCCATGCTCTGCGTGGGAATGCAGCCCGGGACGCTCTGCGTCCCATGGGAACGCGGAGCGTCCCTTGAGGCGTTCCCACGCAGAGCGTGGGAACGATCTGTACAGTTTTGCCAGTCATTTCCCACTCTTTGCACAAAATGCCGTTAGTCGCCGCCCCCCGCGATGGATTAAAGTAACGCCCCCAGCCCTGGCGTTATATGAACGTCTTCGGTCACCCTTTCCAGGAACAGTCATCGATGGAACATCGTGAAGCGCTGCTCGCGCTGCGAACCTTTCTTTCAACGCAGATTCTCGGCCAGGAAAAACTCATCGAGCGCTTGCTCATCGCCCTGCTTGCCGACGGCCACATGCTGGTAGAGGGTGCTCCCGGCCTGGCCAAGACCAAGGCCATCAAGGAATTGGCAGAAGGCATCGAAGCGCAGTTCCATCGCATCCAGTTCACCCCCGACCTGTTGCCAGCCGACATCACCGGCACCGAGATCTACCGTCCTGAAACCGGCAGCTTCGTGTTCCAGCAAGGCCCGATCTTCCATAACCTGGTGCTGGCGGACGAAATCAACCGCGCCCCGGCCAAGGTTCAATCGGCCTTGCTCGAAGCCATGGCCGAGCGCCAGGTCAGCGTCGGACGCAGTACCTATGAGTTGTCGCCGCTGTTCCTGGTGATGGCCACGCAAAACCCCATCGAGCAGGAAGGCACCTACCCGCTGCCGGAAGCCCAGCTCGATCGTTTCCTGATGCACGTGAAAATCGGCTTTCCCGATGCCGCCGTCGAACGACGAATCCTGCAGCAGGCCCGCGGCGAAGCCCTCAATGGCGAAACCAAGCCTGAACGCCGGGTCAGCCAGCAGGCGATCTTCGCCGCGCGCAAGGAAATTCTCGGCCTGTACATGGCCGATGCCGTGGAGGAATACCTGGTGCAACTGGTCATGGCCACCCGCACCCCGGGCAAGTTCGACCCGGAAATGGCCGAGTGGATTGCCTACGGCGCCAGTCCTCGCGGCTCGATTGCCCTGGACCGCTGCGCCCGGGCACACGCCTGGCTGGCCGGGCGCGACTTTGTCAGCCCGGAAGACATTCAGGCAGTGTTGTTCGATGTGCTGCGCCATCGCATCATCCTGTCGTTTGAAGCCGAGGCTGCCGGGATCGACCAGGATCGGGTGGTCCAGCGCATTCTCGACGTCGTTGCTGTCGCTTGAGTCCGATGAACGCCCTCCTGCCGCCCCAGCCGGGCATCCGCGTCACGCTCGCCGAGCTGATCGAGATGCGCCACCGCGTGCGCGAAGTGCAGCTGTTCTCCACGCCGAGCCAGCGCAGCCCGCTGATCGGCCTGCACCACTCCAAGCTGCGGGGCCGTGGGGTGGATTTCGATCAGGTGCGGGTTTACCAGGCCGGCGACGACGTGCGCACCATCGACTGGCGCGTGACGGCGCGCACCCAGGAACCCCACACCAAGCTGTTTCATGAAGAACGCGAGCGGCCGATCTTCATCATGGTCGAGCAAAGTCGGCGCTTGTTCTTCGGCTCGGGGCTGATGTTCAAGTCGGTGCTGGCCGCCCAGGCCGCGAGCCTGATTGGCTGGGCCGCGCTGGGGCATAACGACCGGGTCGGCGGCCTGGTGTTCGGCGACAACGAGCATTACGAAATCAAGCCAAGGCGAAGCAAACAGAGCCTGCTGCAGTTGCTCAACCGCCTGGTACGGGTCAATCAGTCGCTGCACACCGAAAGCGAGCCTGATCGCGATGCGTTTGGCATTGCCTTGCGCCGTGCGCGCGAAGTATTGCGTCCTGGCAGCCTGGTGATTGTGATCTGCGATGAGCGTGCCTTGTCCGGCAACGCCGAACAGCAGCTGAGCCTGCTGTCGCGCCATTGCGACCTGTTGCTGCTGCCAGTATCCGATCCGCTGGACCATGCCCTGCCCGCCGCCGGGCTGTTGCGCTTCGCCGAGCGTGGCGCACAACTGGAACTCGACACGCTCAACTTCGACCTGCGCCAAACGTACCGTGCCCAGGCCGAAGACCGCATCGCCCGCTGGGAGTTACTGGCGCAGAAGCTGCGGGTGTTGCTGATGCCGTTGAGCACGCAAAGTGAAATGGTCGAGCAATTGCGTGAGTACCTCAACCCACAGAAGCCGGGAAAAGGTCGATGAACGGTCTCGAGCAACTGCAGCCACTGATTTTCCCGCCCCCCGTGGACTTCTGGCCACCGGCCCCGGGCTGGTGGTTACTGCTGCTGTTGCTGCCGGCCATCGGTTTCGGCCTGTGGAAACTGCGGCACCTGTGGCCAGGCAAGCCGCCGGTCGCGCCCGTCGAACAACCCCTGGACCCGGTGCGCGTGGCCGCACTGGCGGAACTGGCGCGCATGCCCAAGCCTTACGACGGTGCGCCCGCCGGTGCCTGGCTGCAGCAGCTCAATGGCCTGCTCAAGCGCCTGTGCCGCAACCATTATCCCTACAGCCAGAGCCATACCCTCAATGGTCGCAAATGGCTGGCTTTTCTCGATAACCGCTGCCCCGCTGCCGGCCTGACCCGTTGGATGGTGCTGGTCGAAGGCGCCTACAAGCCCGAATGCAAGCTCGACGACAAGGCCATCGCCGGCTTGACCCAGGCAGTCGACACCTGGATTCGCAAACATGTTTGAGTTCGCCTGGCCGTGGATCTTCGCCCTGCTGCCGTTGCCCTGGCTGATGCGGGTGCTGTTGCCGGTAGCCGACAGTGGCGAACCGGCGCTCAAGGTCAGCTTTCTCAGCGACCTCGAAGGCCTCGCTCGCCGCCGGGCCCGCGCCAACCTGCCCGCCTGGCGCCAACAGGCACCGTTCCTGCTGCTCTGGTTGCTATTGCTGAGCGCCGCTGCGCGTCCGCAATGGCTCGGCGAACCACTACCGATTGCTGCCAGTGGGCGCGATCTGCTGGTGGCGGTGGATGTGTCCGGCTCGATGGACTTTCCCGATATGCAGTGGCAGGGCGATGAGGTCAGCCGCCTCACGCTGGTCCAGCATTTACTTGGCGATTTCCTCGAAAGTCGCGACGGCGACCGGGTCGGCCTGATTCTCTTTGGCAGCCGGGCGTACGTGCAGGCACCCCTGACATTTGACCGGCATACCGTGCGCGTCTGGCTCGACGAAGCGCGCATCGGCATCGCTGGCAAGAACACCGCCATCGGCGACGCCATCGGCCTGGCCGTCAAGCGCCTGCGGCAACGTCCGGCGCAAAGTCGCGTGCTGATCCTGGTGACCGATGGCGCCAACAACGCTGGCGAAATCGACCCGCTCACCGCCGCACGCCTGGCGGCCAGGGAAGGCGTGAAAATCTACCCGATCGGCATCGGCGCCGACCCGGAACAAAGTGGCACACCGGGTTTCCTGGGGATCAATCCGAGCCTGGATCTTGACGAACCCACCTTGAAAGCGATCGCCGATGCCACCGGCGGCCAGTACTTCCGCGCTCAAGATGGCAAGCAATTGCAATCGATCAAGGCCACCCTCGACCAACTCGAGCCTGTGACCCAGCAACCGACCCAGGCCCGCCCGGCCCAGGCGTTGTATCACTGGCCACTGGCGCTGGCGTTGTTGCTGAGCATGCTGCTGGTGGCTCGCGTGCTGTGGCCGGACAACCCGCTGCAACGACTGTTTACCAAGGATTTGTTCTTGCAAACGCAATTGCCTGACTGGCGCCAGCGCCTCAATCGGCTGCGCCTGCGGAGGCGCCGATGAGCGCACTCTGGCCGTACTGGTTCCGCCCGTGGTGGCTGCTGTTGCTGCCACTGCTTGGCTGGTTGCTCTGGCAACTGTGGCATCGGCAGAAGCGCGCCGGGCGCTGGCAGATGATCCTGCCACCGGCGTTCCATGCGGCGTTGCTCAGTGGCGGCAGCGGCCGCGAAAGCAAACTGCCGTGGGTTGCGTTGGGCGTGGCGTGGTTGATCGCTGTCCTCGCATTGCTCGGGCCGAGCTTTGCCCGCGTCGAGCAGATCAGCCAGAAACCCGCCGATCCGTTGGTAGTGATCCTTGAGCTGACGCCGCAGATGCTCGCCACCGACGTTCAGCCAAACCGCCTGGAACAGGCCCGGCGCAAACTCTTCGACCTGCTGCAGAGCCGCAACGATGCACAGACGGCGATCGTCGTCTTCGCCGGCAGCGCCCACACCCTGGTGCCGCTGTCGGACGACCTGTCCACCAGCCGCAACCTGCTCGATGCACTCAAGCCGTCGTTGATGCCCGAAGCCGGACACCGTGCCGACCTGGCGGTGCTCAAGGCACTGGCACTGTTGGAACAGGCAGCACTGGGCGACGGCCGGATCCTGTTGATCGGCACCAGCCTGAGTGAACAGGAGCGCCTGGGCATCAGTCGCGCCTTGAGCGGCAAATCGACGCAATTGCTGATGCTCGGCATCGGTACCACAGAAGGTGCGCCCATTACCCAGGAAGATGGCAGTTTCCTCAAGGATGAACAGGGGGCGATTCTCGTGTCGCGCCTGGATGAACCCGGCTTGAAAGCCTTCCTCAATGACCTGGACGGACACTACCGCCACGCACGCCTGAGCGACGCTGACCTGCGCGCCCTCGGCCTGCTCGACGGTCCGCGCAACTTGCGCAACGACGGCCAGACACTGCGTCTCGATACCTGGGCCGACCAGGGCTACTGGTTGCTCTTGCCACTGCTGTTGCTGGCGGCCTGCGCCGGTCGTCGCGGCTGGTTGCTCTGCCTGCCGCTGTTGCTGATGCTGCCGCAACCGGGCTATGCGTTCGACTTTCAGGACCTGTGGTTGCGCCCCGACCAGCAGGGCTTGCACTTGCTCAAGCAGAAACGCCCGGCCGAGGCTGCCCGGCACTTCGAAGATCATCAGTGGCAAGGCGTTGCCCTCTACGAAGCCGGCGACTACAGTGGCGCCGCCCAGCGGTTCGCCGAAGGCAACGACGCCCATGCTCACTACAATCGTGGCAACGCCCTGGCCAGGAGTGGCGAGCTGGAAGCGGCACTGGATGCTTACGAGCAAGCCCTTGAACGCCAACCGGACCTGCGTCCGGCGCTGACCAACAAGGCCTTGGTGGAGAGCCTGCTCAAGCAGAAGGCCGCAACGCCACCCCCTGACAAAGCCGCCGATGAGGCGACCAGCGATCTCGAGCAGCAAGCACCACCCAGTGACGCTGCGCAACCGTCGAAAGCCGGTGAGCCCGAAACGGCTGGCGAACCAACGCAGGCAACCACCGAGCCCTCCGCCACCACGCCCCCGCGCCCTGGCACCAATGAGGTTCCGGGAAGCGAACTGGGAGACGAACAGCACACCGTTGCGCCCATGCGCCCGGCCAGCGACAGCATCGACGGCGAGCAGCAGCAGGCACTGGAGCAATGGCTAAGGCAAATTCCGGATGATCCGGGAGAATTGCTCCGGCGCAAATTCTGGTACGAACAGCAACAACATCAGGATCAGGGAAAAACTCGATGACCCGCTTCACCGCCTTCATGCTTGTGCCGCTGCCCGCCTTGCTACTCTGCGTCGTGCAGACCCAGGCCGCCGAGCTGGTTGCCAGTGTCGACCGGGCTCGACTGAATTCCGGCGAGACGGTCGAGCTGACCCTGGAATCCAACGACGTGACCCAGTTCGGCAAGCCCGACCTCACATCACTTGAGCCACTGTTCGAAGTGCGTGGCACCCGCCAGGTCAACCAGCTGAATACGCTCAATGGCGACAACCAGGCCACCACCCGCTGGATCATCACCCTGCTGCCCTTGCAAAATGGCACCGTGGTGATCCCTGCGCTCAAGCTGGGCGACGTGCAGAGCCAGCCGATCACCGTGCAAGTGATCGAGAGCGTCCCACAGGCGAACCCGGACAAACAGGCGCCGGTGTTCATCGACGCCAGCCTCGATCAAACCAGCGTGTATGTGCAGGCCCAGGCCATCCTGACCTTGCGCATCTACCATTCGGTGTCTCTGTACGACGACAGCAGCCTGCCGCCCTTGCAAATTCCTGACGCCCGCATCGAGCAGTTGGGCGAGTCGCGCACCTACGAGAAAGACATCAACGGCATACGCCACGGCGTCATCGAGATGCGCTACGCGATCTACCCGCAACACAGCGGCGAGCTGATCATCCCGGCGCAGATATTCAATGCCGCGCTGGTAGACGCGCAACCCGTCCAGGACGCCAGCGCCCAGGCGCCGAAATCCGGCAAATTGATGCGCGTCAGTTCCGGCCAACTGCTGTTGACGGTCAAGGCGAAACCCGTCACCTACCCCGCCGACCTGCCCTGGCTGCCGGCTCGCAGCCTGACGCTCAGCGAAAGCTGGAACCCGGAACCGGAACACGTTCAGGTCGGTGACTCGCTCACCCGCAGTCTCACGGTGAAGGCCGAAGGCCTGGGCAGCTCGCAACTGCCGCCGCTGCCTGGCACCGAGGCCAGTGGCTTGCGACGCTATCCCGATCAACCGGTGCTGGGCAACCAGAACAGCGAGCGAGGCCTGGTCGGCAGCCGCGAAGACCGCGAAGCGCTGGTGCCTTCGCGCAGCGGCGCCATAGAGTTGCCTTCGGTCGAAGTGGTCTGGTGGAACACCTTCGAAGACCATCTGGAGCACACCAGCCTGCCCGCCCGGACCTTGCAGGTGGCCGCCAATCCAAGTTTGCTGGTCGACACCCCGGCCGGCACCTCGGCACTCGACAGCGGCGCCAGCAACGAAACCCTCTGGCGCTGGAAACTCAGCAGCCTGATCCTGGCCTGCACCACCCTGCTGGGATTCGGCCTCTGGTGGCGGGCGCGCTCGCAACCGGCCATCCAGCGTGCGGCGCAAACCGGCCCGAGCCCCCGTACCGTGCTCGACGACCTCAAGCGTGCCTGCCAGGCCAACGACCCCCACGCCACCCGCCAGGCGCTCGACGCCTGGGCCCGCCAGCAGCCGGAAACCCTGGCCGACATGGCCGCCCGCTTCGTCCCTCTGTCCGACGCCCTCGACGGCCTGAACGGCGCGCTCTACAGCGAAACCGGCCAGCACTGGCAAGGGGAAGACCTGTGGCGGGCGATTCGTACGATCCCGATAGCCGAACGGGTTCAGGACCCGGTTGGGGACAGTGGGTTGCCGCCACTTTATCCGAAGTAACACCCCCTCTGTAGGAGCCGGCTTGCTGGCGATAGCGGTGTGTCAGGCACCATCGAAGTCCATTGACCCACCGCTATCGCCAGCAAGCCGGCTCCTACAGGTCTACGCGCAGTGTCTGACCACACCCACCCCGTTTGCCAGTAAACTCTCCCCCTTTCGCCGTCGTCATTTTTCCCCGCGGCCATCACCTTTTTTCCTACGGAGTTCGCCTTGCGTCTGTTCCACACCTCCGACTGGCACCTCGGGCAGAATCTGCACGGCCAGGATCGCGACTTTGAGCACGGCTGTTTTCTCGACTGGCTGCTGCGTCAGCTCAAGCTGGATCAGCCGGATGTGCTGCTGATCGCCGGCGATATCTTCGACACGGTCAACCCGCCGGTCAAAGCCCAGGAACGTCTTTACGACTTCATCGTCAGCGCCCATGAGCAGCAACCGTTGCTGACCATCGTGATGATCGCCGGCAACCACGATTCCGGTTCGCGGATCGAACTGCCCGCGCCCTTGATGCGCCGTTTGCGTACTCACGCCCTGGGGCGTGTGCTGTGGCTGGATGACGGGCAACTGGACGCCGAACGCCTGTTGCTGCCACTGCCCGATGCCCGGGGTGAAATTGCCGCCTGGTGCCTGGCGCTACCGTTCCTGCGCCCAGCCGAAGTGACGGGCGCGCATTTGGGCGATGACTACCTGCGCGGCATCGGCCAGGTTCATGAATGGCTGATCGAAGCGGCCAATGCCAGGCGCCAGCCCGGTCAAGCGCTGATCGCCATCAGCCATGCGCACATGGCCGGCGGTTCGGTGTCGGAGGATTCCGAGCGCAGCCTGATCATCGGCAACGCCGAAGCCCTGTCCGCCAGCCTGTTCGGGCCGACCATCAGCTACGTCGCCCTGGGGCATTTGCACAAGCCACAGAAGGTCAATGGCGAGGCGCGCATTCGCTACAGCGGCTCGCCGATACCCCTGTCATTCTCGGAGATCGGCTACCAGCACCAGATTCTCGACATCACACTCGATGGCGAAACGCTGGTCAGCGTCGAACCGAAACTGATCCCCCGTGCCGTCAACCTGCAACGTATCGGCCCTGCGCCCCTGGCAGACATCCTGGTGCAACTGGCCGACCTGCCCATCATCGACCTGTTGGCCGACTACCAGCGCCAACCCTGGCTGGAAGTGCGAGTGCGCCTGGACGAGCCGCAACCGGATTTGCGTCATCAAGTGGAAAGCGCCCTGCAGGGCAAAGCCGTGCGCCTGGTACGCATCGCCGCCGAATACGCGGGCAACGGCAGCCGCGAAGGCGCCGATAACGGCGCCGGGTTAATTGAGCTGGACCAGCTCACGCCCCAGGAACTGTTCAGCCGCGCCTGGCAGGACAACTACGGCAGCGAGGTCGATGAGCAAACCCTCAAGGACTTTGCCGAGCTGCTGCAAGACGTGCAGATGGAGGACGAACAGCCATGAAGATCCTCGCCATCCGCCTGAAGAACCTCGCCTCACTAGCCGGTCCGTTTGAAATCGACTTCACCGCCGAGCCCCTTGCCAGTGCCGGACTGTTCGCCATTACCGGCCCGACCGGCGCGGGCAAGAGCACCCTGCTCGACGCGTTGTGCTTGGCGCTTTTCGGTGCCGTGCCGCGCCTGAACAACACCGGGCGCGACGCCAAGGTGCCGGACGCCGATGGCGAAATCGGCACCGGTGACCCACGCACCCTGCTGCGTCGCGGCACTGGCGAAGGCTATGCCGAAGTGGATTTCGTCGGCATCGATGGCCGACGTTATCGTGCGCGCTGGGAAGCCAATCGCGCCCGGGAAAAGGCCGGCGGCAAGCTGCAAGTCAGTCGCCAGAGCCTGCGCGACCTCGATCAGGATCAACTGCTGGCCAGCCAGAAAGGTGAATACAAGACCCAGCTCGAGGCCGCGCTGGGGCTGAATTTCGAGCAGTTCACCCGGGCCGTGCTGTTGGCGCAGAGCGAGTTCAGTGCCTTCCTCAAGGCCGATGACAACGACCGCAGCGAATTGTTGGAAAAACTCACCGACACCGCGCTCTACACTCGCCTGGGCCGTCGAGCGTTCGACAAGACCAAGGAAGCCCGCGAAGCGCACAAACTGCTGCAGGATCAGGCCAGCGGTGTCACGCCGCTGGCGCCTGAGGCGCGCGCCGAGCTCGATGAGCGCTTTCATGCCGCGCAACAGCAACTGAAATTGCAGCAGGCACAGCTCAAGCAGCTCGAGCTGCAAGACGCCTGGCTCAAAGAACTGCGCCGTTTGCATGACGCGCAACTGGCCGCCGCCGAACAACTGCACACTGCCCAACACACTTGGGAAAGCCTGGCTGGCGAGCGCTTGAAGCTGACACGCCTCGAACAGCTGGCCCCGCAGCGGCACCAGTTCGCCCGCAAGGCCGAGGTCGATTCGCTACTCACGCCCTTGGCAGAGCAGATTGCCCAGCATACCCGGCAACATGGCGAACTCAGCGAGCGTCAGGCGCTACTGGAACAGCAACTGGGGGCAACGCGGATCGCCCTGGGCGAGGCACAGCAACGACAAACCGAATGTGCGCCGCTGTTGCGCCAGGCTTTCGAGGAACAAAGCACCCTCGCCCGCCTGGCCAAGGACGTGACCCTGGGCGCCGAAGCCAGGCAGGCCGCCGAACAGGCCTGCACCCAAGGGCAGCAAGCGATTCAAACCTTGCACGAGCAACAGTCCCGGGCGACCGAACACTTGCAACGCATGGCGGCCGAGCTGGCCCAGAGCGCTCATCTGGCGCCGTTGAGCGATGCCTGGAATGCCTACCGTGATCGCCTGCAACAGCTGATGTTGATCGGCAATCGACTGAACAAGGGCCAGGCGGAACTGGCGAACCTCGAACAAAATGCCGAACGCACCGCACAAGCCTTCGCAGCGCAGAAACAGCAACTGGAGGTGCTGTTCAAAGAGGCTGGCGCCGAGCCGGATGCCGTCGCCGAGCAGATCGGTATCCTTGGCAGCCTGTTGCAGGACAACCGCAAGCAACTGCGTGCCATCGAAGATCTGACCCGGCTGTGGGACAGCCAACAAGACCTGGACAAGCGCGGCGCCGAGTTGCAACAACGCCAGGTCGCCGCGCAACAGGAACGTGAGCGCCTGACCCAGGACGGGGTAAAGACCAAGGCTGAACTTACCGTCGCCGAGCAAACCCTGACGGTCACCCGCGACCTGCTGGAACGCCAGCGCCTGGCCCGCAGCGCCAGCGTCGAGGAACTGCGCGCGCAATTGCACGATGACCAACCCTGCCCGGTCTGCGGCAGCCATGAGCATCCCTATCATCAACCGGAAGCCCTGTTGCAAAGTTTGGGTCGCTTTGATGAAAACGAACAGGCCACTGCGCAAAAAGCGGTCGACCTGCTCAAGGAAAAACTTGGCGAACTGCGCGCCGAAGTGGGCGGGTTGATCGCCCAGCAAAAAGAATTGCTGCAACAGCAGGAACAACTGGCGAGCGCGCAGCAAGCCCTGGCGCCCAGCCTTCAAGCGCATCCGTTGGCCACCACACTGCTCAATCAGGATGCCGACAAACGCGGCGCCTGGCTCAGCCAGCAAAACAGTCAGTTGAACCAGAGCATCACCCAGGACGAACAACGGCAAACCGCCCTGCTCACCTTGCAACAGGATGCTGCGCGTCTGACCCAGCAATTGCGCCACGCCGAAACCGCGCATCAGAGCGCGGCCCAGCACCTGGACAATCAACGGCGTGAACTGGGCAATGACCGTCAGCGCTTGGACGAAGAACTCAGCGCATTCGCCAGCCTGCTGCCAGCCGATACCCTGGAAGCACTTCGCACTGAACCCGCCGCGACCTTCATGCAACTTGATCGGCAGATCGCCGAGCGCCTGGCACAACTCGATCAGCAAAAGGAAGAGCTGGCCGAACAGCAACAGCGTCAGCAACAGCTTGAGAAGGAACAGGATCGGCAGCAGACCCGCGTGCAGCAATTGCAAATCGCCGAGCAGCAGTTCAATGCGCTGGCCGCACAACAACAGGCCAGCCAGCAGGCGCTTGGACAATTGCTCGGCTCGCACGGCAGCGCCGAGCAGTGGCAGCAGCAGCTTGAGCAGGACGTTGAACAGGCGCGTAACGCCGAAACCACGACGGCCACGGAACTGCAAAACCTACTCACCCAACGGGTGCGAATCGCGGCCGAACTCAAGGCGCAGCAAGAGCGTTTGCACACACTGGAAAGCGAAAACCGCGAACTGAGCGGCAAAATCGCCGAATGGCGCGCCCGTCATCCAGAACTGGATGACGGTGGCCTTGAAGACCTGCTGCAGGTCGACGATGCCCATGTGAGCGAACTACGCCAACGCTTGCAGCACAACGAAAAAGCCATCGAGCAGGCCAATGTCCTGCTCCAGGAACGCGACAAGCGTTTGCTCGATCACAAGGCGCAGCACATCGGCGACCTGGATGACGAGCAACTCGCCAACGCGCTCACTGAGTTGCAGAACCAGTTCACCGTCAGCGAACAACGTTGCGCCGAACTGCGTGCCGAACAGGCCGAGGATCAACGCCGGCAGAATGCCAATCAGGCCCTGGCGCAACAGATCGCCGACGCGTACACCGAGTACCAGCGCTGGGCTCGCTTGAACGCGCTGATCGGTTCGGCCACCGGCGACACCTTCCGCAAGATCGCCCAGGCCTACAACCTCGACCTGCTGGTGCACCACGCCAACGTGCAATTGCGCCAACTGGTGCGGCGCTACCGCCTCAAGCGCGGCGGCAGCATGCTGGGCTTGCTGGTGATGGACACCGAGATGGGCGACGAACTGCGCTCGGTGCATTCATTGTCTGGCGGCGAAACCTTCCTGGTGTCGCTGGCCCTGGCGTTGGGCCTGGCATCGATGGCCTCGAGCACGCTGAAGATCGAATCGCTGTTCATCGACGAAGGTTTCGGCAGCCTCGATCCGGAGTCCCTGCAATTGGCCATGGACGCCCTCGACGGCTTGCAGGCCCAGGGACGCAAGGTCGCGGTGATTTCCCATGTGCAGGAAATGCACGAGCGGATTCCGGTGCAGATCCAGGTCCGCCGCCAAGGCAATGGCTTGAGCACCCTGGAGGTGAAATGACCACCCTCTACTCGTTCCGTCGTTGCCCTTACGCCATGCGGGCACGCATGGCGCTACGCTACAGCGAAGTGGCCGTGGACATTGTCGAAGTCAGCCTGAAGGCCAAACCCGCCGAGATGCTCGCATTGTCGAGCAAAGGCACGGTTCCGGTATTGAACATAGACGGCCAGGTCATCGATGAAAGCCTGGAGATTATGCGCTGGGCCCTGTCACAGTATGATCCGCAGGATTGGCTGCTCAAGGATGATCCGCAAGGGCAGCTCGCCATCGAGGCGTTGATCGAGGAGAACGATCAGGTCTTCAAGGTGCATCTGAACCGCTACAAGTACGCTGAACGCTATCCGCAACAGCCGATGGCGTTTTACCGTGCAGAGGGTGAGGTGTTTTTGCGTAGGCTGGAGGAGTTGCTGGACGGTCGCGATTATCTGCTGGCCGACCACCCGACCCTGGCCGACGTGGCGCTGATGCCGTTCATACGGCAATTCGCCCATGTCGATCGCGAGTGGTTCGCGCAAACGCCCTATCGACGGCTGCAGGACTGGTTGCAGCGGTTTCTGGCGTCGGCGTTGTTTACATCGGTGATGGCGAAATAACCCGATCCTTGTAGGAGCGAGCATGCTCGCGATAAACCCGAGGGCGCCGCGGGGTATCAGGCACCCCACGTAATCGTTGACGACCATCGCGAGCGTGCTCGCCCCTACAGGAATCGGGGTTTCAGGCCAATACCTCGCACATGCCAATCACCGAGCAATCCACCTGGAACGGCCCGAAAAACCCGCTATCGGGCTCGTGTGGCGGGTTGCCCGCGAGCATCCCCATGGCCTTGGCTATCTCGATGTTGCGCGCGATGTTGTGGTTGGCCTCGATGGCCCGTGCCACCCCGCCTATTGACCCGTGCCCGATCCCCAGCAGGGAAAAGCCATTGGTTATGAATGCCAGGAAGGCGATAAGCAAAAGTTTGCAACGGTTCATGCTCCGGCCACTCCCGCCAGTTCGGCCGGATCGACCATCGCCTGTTGTGCGCGATGTTCAAACTGGATGCCAGGGTGCGCGACGTGAATCGGCGGCTCGACGGTTTGCCGCGACTGCGGCGAAAGACTGACAACCAGCACCATGACCAAATAGAGACCGATTGCTACGTAGGCGCCGTGTTTGGCAGAGGTGATGATGGTGCTGGCCATGATGAACTCCGTGGACATGTTTCAGAGTCCATAGAATCAATCAAAAAAGCAGCGGTAACCAACGAGTCTGATGCATAGCAAATATCAACTTCGTTGATCATTGAGCCAGTCTATCTCAGTCTTCAATAAAACTGATCATGCGCTCGCGCGCAGCGTCGGGTTCGCCGGGAATGGGGTCGGCAGCAGACAGGATCGGGGTCGAATAGAGGAACAACAGCACCACGGCAAGACGCATCGTCATTTTGGCAATCCTTTTCTTGAGAAGGAGGAGTCAAAAAATCAGCGTCAAATTTAGAGATATGGCCACCTGATATCAAGCATTACATCGATGGCTAAATGATATTGTCGCAAACGCGTTATGCAGGAGCGACATCACTTCAACGCCTTTCGCTGCCTGGGCTTCGATCGGCAAGTGTCTTCGCTCCTGCATAAAAGGCTGCTGGTCGGGTCTTTCAGTGCTGGGTTTTGTGATCCAGGGCGGCGTAGAAGTTGGCGCTCTGTTGCAGGTATTTCTGGGTGTAACTCTGGGCGTGGGCTTTCTTGTCGCTGATTTCAACGTTGGCGCTGGCTGGCAGGGCCACGGTGGCGGAAATGGCGGAAGCGGCGATTACGGAGAAGAGATTGAAGTTCATGCGGATATTCCTCGAAGTCAGTTGGCTTGCTTGCCCGGTGGGGCCGTGAAGCAAACTTAACCCTCGAGGGTTATCAGCCTGAAATGCTTTGTGACACTTACAGATATCACCCTCATTGATAGAAGGATGCAGGCCCCATCAACCGGAGCCTGCGGCCTATTGACGCACCATGAATTTCAGGTCACTCGGTGCATCCATCGGCAGTTTTTGCACGGTTTTACCCAGCAAGCCGGTGATGGCATCGCGCTCGACGACGACAATCTGGTTACTTTTCTGATTGGCGATCAGCACGAATTTGCCGCTCGGATCGAGGCTGAACTCCCGTGGATGATCGCCCTCTACCGGGCGCCTTTGCAGTTCCTTGAGATGCCCCGTCGCCGGGTCGATAGCGAACACCAGCAGCTGGTTGGCCGTACCACGGTTGCTGACATACAGGAACTTGCCGTCCCTGGATGCGTGCAAGGCCGCAGCGGCCTTGTCCGAAACGGGCTGACCGGCAGCCAGATCGACCAACTGGGTTTGCTCAAGCTTGCCGTCGCGGTAATCGAACACCGCCACTTGCGCGCTCATTTCCATGGTCAGCCAGGCGTGCTTGCCATCGGCACTGAACAGCAGATGGCGCGGCCCGCTACCGGGCGGCAGCTGCACGAACGACGGTGTTGCCGGGGTCAACGGCAAGTCAGGATTGGCCTTTGGGTCGAAGCGGTAGGCAAAGACCTTGTCCGCCCCCAGGTCGTTGGAAAACACGTATTGGCCGTCTGGCGACGGTATCGTCGCGTGCACGTGCGCCGACATCTGCCGCTCGGGGTTGACCCGGCTGGCCGGATGGCTACTCATCTGCACCACCGGCTTCAACGAGCCGTCCGCCGCCACCGGCAACACCGCCAAGGTGCCGCCCGGATCTTCAGCCACCGAGTAGTTGCTGACAAACAAGTGGCTCGCTTCAAGGCTCAGGCTCGAATGCGTTGGCTCGTTGCCCAGGCTCTGTACCTGATTGATCAGGGTCAGTACCAGGGTCTTGGGGTCGATGGCATAACTGCTGACCCGCCCGACCGGATCGGTCTGGCCCGGGCCATTTTCGTTGACCACGAACACGCGCTGCTGATCCTTGGACAGGGTCAGCCAGGACGGGTTTTCGCTCTGGATCACTTGCAGCGGCCTGGCGTCGATCTGCCCGGTCGCACTGTCGAAGTTCAGCCGGTAGATACCCTGGCTTTGCCCGGCGGTGTAGGAACCCACGAGCAATTGATAGTTATCGGCGGATGCCACCTGGACGCCCATGGCGCCGAGGCTGCCGGCGATCAGCAGTGGCCAGACGTTACGCATCCTGTTGATCATCATCATCGTCGTCGTTGTCGCCGCTGATGACGTCGCCGAGGCATACCAGACGGTGTTCGCCGACGTTATCGTGGATCAGCCAATTCTGCTCTGTGGTGTCAAAGGTCGCGGCCTGGATCTGTGCCGGGGTGAATTCCCAGTGCCTGGCCGCTCGACCGTCCATGCATTCGATGTGCAGGTTGTCGTCGACATCGAGGGCGAATTCGAAGGCGTGCAGCCCATCGATTTCCACCATCCCGCAATGTTCGAGGGCGTTGAGCAAGGTATCTGTTACGGCAGTCATGGGAGTCAATCTTTGAATGGGAAAAACGCAATGATAGCTCATGCACCCACTGATCGTTCCCACGCTCCGCGTGGTAACACCTCAACGGACGCTCCGCGTTCGGCTCTGGAAGGGACGCAGAGCGTCCCGGGCTGCATTCCCACGCAGAGCGTGGGAACGATCATGTCAAAGGGCGTCGCGAGTCGGCTTGCCATCCACCAGGCGCTGGATACCCAGCGGGTTTGCGTTCTTCAGCACATCCGGCAGCAGGCTGTCGGGGTAGTTCTGGAAACACACCGGGCGCAGGAAACGGTCGATGGCCAAGGTCCCTACCGACGTGCCGCGCGCATCCGAGGTCGCGGGATACGGCCCGCCATGCACCATCGAATCGCAGACCTCCACGCCGGTCGGATAACCATTGAGCAGGATTCGCCCGACCTTCTGCTCCAGCAACCCCGTCAGTTCGCTGAACTGTTCGAAATCGGCCTGCTCACCGATGATCGTCGCGGTCAATTGACCATGCAGACCGTTCAACGCGGCGCTCAGTTGCGCCTGATCCGCCACTTCGACGACCACTGTGGTCGGGCCGAAGACTTCCGCTTGCAGCACTTCATCAGCCTCGATCAGCAAGCTGGCATCGGCCTTGAACAATTGCGGTTGCGCCTGACGCCCTTGTTGCGGTTTACCCGCCAGGTGTTCGATACGGGGATGGTCAAGGAGCTTTTGCAAGCCCTGCGCATAGCTGCCCAGCGTCCCGGCGTTGAGCATGGTCTGCGCCGGTTGATCGGCCATCATGTCCGCCAGTGACTCGAGGAAAGCAGTGAACTGCGGCGAACGGATACCCATTACCAGGCCAGGATTGGTGCAAAACTGACCGCAGCCTTGCACCACCGAAGCCGACAGGCCGCGAGCGATGGTCTCCATGCGCACTTGCAGTGCCTGGGGCAGCACGATCACCGGATTGATGCTCGACATCTCGGCGAACACCGGGATTGGTTGTGGGCGTGCCGCTGCCATGTCGCACAGCGCGCGACCACCCGCGAGCGAACCGGTAAAGCCAACCGCCTGGATGGCCGGGTGCTTGACCAGCGCTTCACCGACTCCGCCGCCGTAGATCATGTTGAACACGCCGCCCGGCATCGCGGTTTTTTCTGCCGCACGGATGATCGCATCGGCCACCTGCTCGGCCGTGGCCATGTGGCCGCTGTGGGCCTTGAACACCACCGGGCAACCGGCAGCCAGGGCCGATGCCGTGTCGCCACCGGCGGTGGAAAACGCCAAGGGGAAGTTGCTGGCTCCGAACACTGCAACGGGGCCGAGACCGATACGGTAATGGCGCAGGTCGGGACGTGGCAAGGGCTGGCGCTCAGGTTGCGCCTGATCGATGCGCGCCCCGTAGAAATCGCCGCGCCGTAGCACATTGGCGAACAAGCGCATCTGCCCGCTGGTGCGGCCACGCTCACCGATGATCCGTGCGGCCGGCAATGCCGTTTCGCGGCACACCAGGCTGACAAACTCATCGCCCAGCGCATCCAGTTCGTTGGCGATGGCATCGAGAAATTCTGCGCGACGCTCCGCGCTCAGATTGCGATAAGCCGAATACGCCTGCGCGGCGGCCTTGGAGGCGGCATCGACTTCTTGCGGCGTGGCCTGGGTGAAATCGTGGGGCAACGCCTCGCCTGTCTCGGCGTCGACACTGTGCAATTTGACGCTGCCCAGCGCACTGCGCTGGCCGCCGATGTAGTTGTGGCCAAGAATTCGAAGCATGGGGAAATTCCTTAAAGAGTGCCGACAGTGCCGGGTTCGAACGCCGCATCGACCGCAACGATGCCATTGATTAACGGCGCGCCGAATTCGCCCTGGCTGATCTCGAACACATCGCCCGGTTGTGGGCGAATGCCGTCAGCGAAGGACAGGGTCGCGGTACCGAAGAAGTGAATGTGCACGTCCCCAGGACGCAGGAACTGGCTGTACTTGAAATGGTGGAATTCAAGGTTCGCCAGGCTGTGGCACATGTTGGCCTCACCACTGAGGAACTCGTTCTGCCACAGCACCTGGCCGTCGCGCAGGATGCGACTGGTGCCGGCCAGGTGTTGCGGCAGCTCGCCAACCCGCAACTCCGGACCGTAGCTGCAACTGCGCAGTTTCGAATGGGCCAGGTACAGGTAGTTCTTGCGCTCCATCACGTGATCGGAAAACTCGTTGCCGACTGCAAAGCCAAGGCGATACGGCTTGCCGTCGTGACCGATGACATAAAGGCCGCTGAGTTCAGGCTCTTCACCGGCGTCTTCGGCAAACGGTGGCAAGGGGAATGGCTGGCCGGGGCGCACAACGATGCTGCCATCGCCCTTGTAGAACCATTCCGGCTGCACGCCCGCCTGACCGGCCGCAGGCTTGCCGCCTTCCACGCCCCATTTGAAGATGCGCATCGTATCGGTCATCGCGGCTTCGTCACCGACCTGCTGGTGCATCTTGTCCCGGGCCGACGCGCTGCCCAGGTGAGTCAGGCCAGTGCCACTGACCAGCAGGTGCGCCGGATCCGGGTGATCCAGCGGTGGCAGGATGCGCAATTGCGCCAGCAGTTCGGCATAGTCGTGGCTGACACCCAAGCCCAGGCTCTGCACCTGTTGCTCAAGATTGACACCCGCTTCGATCGCTGCCAGCGCCAGGTCGCGAACCGTGCGTGCCTCACGAACTTCCAGGACCTGCGCCCCCTCGACCACGCCGACACGGCGCTCGCCGTTACTCAATTCGAACTGAACCAAACGCATGATTTTTCTCCTGTGACAAATCTCAAATCCAACGAAGGTCCCCGTGGGAGCGAGCCTGCTCGCGAAGAGGTCATCACATCCAACCTATCTGTTGGCTGACGCTGCGCCTTCGCGAGCAGGCTCGCTCCCACAGGAGATCGTTGTGAATCCTCAAGTACGGGTAGCCCCACGCGCACTGGCGGCAAACTCATCCGCCGGCAACACATGCTTGCGCTCCAACTGGCGGTACACCACGCCGGTCAACACCAGGCCGAACACCATCACGCAGGACAGGAAATACAGCCCCGATGCCAGGTTGCCGGTGTATTCCTTGAGCGCGCCGATCACGAACGGGCCGATGTAGCCGCCGAGATTGCCTACCGAGTTGATCAGGGCAATCCCCGCCGCCGCACTCGCGCCGGCAAAGAAGCGCCCGGGCAAGGTCCAGAAAATCGCCGTGCAGGAAAACAGTGCGAACGCCACCAGGCACAGCGCCATCAATTGCAGTACCGGAAACGTCAGCCAGGCGCTGAGGAACAAGCCGATGGCGCCCAACACATACAGCACCGCCAAGTGACCATAACGATCATTCAATCGATCGGAGCTGCGCGGGATGATCAGCAGACCAACGATCCCGAAGACATAGGGCACCGATGACACGAACCCGGTCACCAGGTCGCTGCCGCCGAACTGCTTGATCAGGGTCGGCAGCCACAGGCCCAGGCCATAGATGCTGAGGGTCACCGGCAGGTAGAACAGCGCCAGCAGCAACACGCGTTTGTCCTTGAGCGCGTGCAGCGGGTTGCCGTGGCGGGTCTGGCCGTATGCCTGCAGGTCTTTTTGCAGTTCGCCGCTCAGCCAGTCCTTCTCGGCCTGGTCCATCCACTTCACCTGTTGCGGGCCATCCGGCAACCAGCGCAGTACCGGCCAGGTCAGCAGGATCGCCGGGGTGCCGATGACGATGAACAGCCACTGCCAGCCGTGCAGGCCAAGAACGCCATCCAGGCCCAATAGCCCGCCGGACACGGGCCCGGTGATCATCATCGCGATGGGTTGGGACAGGATGAACAAGCCCAGGATCTTGCCGCGATGGCGCACCGGGAACCACTGGGTGATGTAGTACAGAACGCCAGGAAAGAACCCGGCTTCCGCCGCACCGAGCAAAAAGCGCATCAGGTAGAAGCTGTTCGGCCCCTGGACGAACGCCATGCCGATGGTAATGGCGCCCCAGGTGACCATGATTCGGGCGAACCAGCGTCGTGCGCCAAAACGGTCAAGCATCAGGTTGCTGGGGATTTCCAGGAGGAAATAGCCAATGAAGAACAGTCCTGCGCCCAACCCGTACGCCGCATCACCGAGGCCGATGTCGGCGCCCATGTGCAGTTTGGCGAAGCCCACTGCGGAGCGATCCACGTAGGCGATCAGGTACAGCAGGATCAGGAAGGGAATCAGTTTCAGTGTGATGCGGCGGATCAGCCGCAATTCCTGGCTCATGAGATCGGTCTCCGATTGTTGTTTTTATAGAACCTCGGGGGACGCCTCTCACGGCTAACCGTCAGGGCCATCCCTCCGCTGAAAACGACTATATAGTAATACTATTTAACCAACAACACTTCCAAACAGGCGAATTTGCGCTTATGTTACGCCTCAGCCCGAACAATATAGTCATACAATAAGAGAATCGATCATGTCTGATAAGAAACCCACCCTGCGCTCCGCCCACTGGTTTGGCACCGCCGACAAGAACGGCTTCATGTACCGCAGCTGGATGAAGAATCAGGGCATCGCCGATCACCAGTTTCATGGCAAGCCAATCATCGGCATCTGCAACACCTGGTCGGAACTGACCCCGTGCAACGCGCACTTCCGCCAGATCGCGGAACACGTAAAGCGCGGAGTGATCGAGGCTGGAGGCTTCCCGGTGGAATTTCCGGTGTTCTCCAACGGTGAATCCAACTTGCGCCCGACCGCCATGCTGACCCGCAACCTGGCGAGCATGGACGTGGAGGAAGCCATTCGCGGCAACCCGATCGACGGGGTGGTACTGCTGACCGGCTGCGACAAGACCACCCCGGCATTGCTGATGGGCGCGGCCAGTTGCGACGTGCCAGCGATCGTCGTCACCGGCGGGCCGATGCTCAACGGCAAGCACAAAGGCAAGGACATCGGCTCGGGTACCGTGGTCTGGCAACTGAGCGAACAGGTCAAGGCCGGCACCATCACCCTCGACGACTTCCTCGCGGCCGAGGGCGGCATGTCTCGCTCGGCCGGCACCTGCAACACCATGGGCACCGCCTCGACCATGGCCTGCATGGCCGAGGCACTGGGCACCTCCCTGCCCCACAACGCGGCGATTCCCGCCGTGGATGCTCGTCGTTATGTGTTGGCGCACATGTCCGGCATGCGTGCCGTGGAGATGGTGCGCGAGGATTTGAAGCTGTCGAAGATCCTCACCAAGGAAGCCTTCGAAAATGCCATCCGGGTCAACGCCGCCATCGGCGGTTCGACCAACGCCGTGATTCACCTCAAGGCCATCGCCGGCCGCATCGGCGTGGAGCTTGACCTGGACGACTGGACCCGCATCGGTCGCGGCATGCCGACCATCGTCGACCTGCAACCGTCCGGGCGCTTCCTGATGGAGGAGTTCTACTATGCCGGTGGCTTGCCAGCGGTATTACGCCGCCTTGGCGAAGCCAACCTGATCCCGAATCCCGATGCCTTGACCGTCAACGGCAAATCCATCGGCGAAAACACCAAGGACGCGCCGATCTATGGCGAGGACGAAGTCATCCGCACCCTCGACAACCCGATCCGCGCCGACGGCGGGATCTGCGTATTGCGCGGCAACCTCGCGCCACTGGGCGCAGTGCTCAAGCCCTCCGCCGCCACACCCGAATTGATGCAGCATCGCGGGCGAGCCGTGGTGTTCGAGAACTTCGACATGTACAAGGCACGAATCAACGATCCGGAACTGGACGTGGATGCCAACTCGATCCTGGTCATGAAGAATTGCGGGCCGAAGGGTTATCCGGGCATGGCCGAAGTCGGTAACATGGGCTTGCCGGCCAAGCTGCTGGCCCAGGGCGTGACCGACATGGTGCGCATTTCCGATGCGCGCATGAGCGGTACCGCGTATGGCACCGTTGTCTTGCATGTCGCCCCGGAAGCAGCGGCTGGCGGTCCGTTGGCAGCCGTGAAGGAAGGCGACTGGATCGAACTCGACTGCGCCAGCGGTCGTCTGCACCTGGACATCCCGGATGCCGAACTGGCGGCGCGCATGGTCGACCTGCAGCCGCCACAGCAATTGTTGGTGGGCGGCTATCGCCAGCTGTACATCGACCATGTGTTGCAGGCGGATCAGGGTTGTGACTTTGACTTCCTGGTCGGTTGCCGAGGCGCCGAGGTACCCCGCCACTCCCACTGACTCCGTTGCCCTCCCCCTGATCGTTCCCACGCTCTGCGTGGGAACGATCACTTCAAGACTTTGCCGCGCCTGTTATCATGCGCGGCATCGCCATCGCACAGGACCGCGCCGTTCCCCATGGATTACCGCAAACCCTCCGACCGCAAAAGCATGCACTCGCGCATCGTCCAGGAACTGGGCATGCAGATCGTCTCGGGACGTTTCCTGCCGGACGACAAACTGCCCGCCGAAGCCCTGCTCTGTGAGGAGTATGCCGTCAGCCGGCCGGTGTTGCGCGAAGCCACCCGTGTTTTGGTCGCCAAGGGCCTGGTCTATTCCCGTCCGCGGGTCGGCACGGTGGTCAAGCCGCGCAAGGAATGGCACATGCTCGACCCGGACGTCCTGCATTGGCTGATGCAAAGCAGCCCGCAGAACCAGTTCTTCGACCTGCTGACCAGTGTGCGCAGCATCATCGAACCGGCCGCCGCCGCCCTCGCCGCGCAGTTCGCCACCGACGCGGACATTGCCGCCATCGGTGAAGCCTACCAGCGCATGGAGGCGGCACCGACGCCGGAAGCCTTGCTGCAACCGGACCTGGATTTCCACAGCCGTATAGCCGACGCCACCCACAACGACTTGCTGGCCAACCTGTGCAACATGCTGTCGGTAGCGATTGCCGAAGCGTTGAAGCATTCCAATCAGCGGCCAAACCTGCATGAGCTGGCGTTGCCGCGGCACAAGGCGATTCTCACGGCCATCGAAAACCGCGATGCGCTGGGTGCGCGGCATGCAACGCTGGTGCAGCTGGACGATGCGCGTAGTGCGCTGAATGTGGTGCTGGGTAGCGATCCCTCGTAAAGCAAAATCAAAAGATCGCAGCCTGCGGCAGCTCCTACAGATGTACATCATTCCCCTGTAGGAGCTGCCGCAGGCTGCGATCTTTTGATCTTCACGCACAAAAAAAAGCCGCAACCCTGAGGTTGCGGCTTTTTTGTTTCAACCAGGGATCAGTGAGCAAACAGCGAATTACCCTTCTGCCCCGCCAGCTTCTCCGGTTTTATCAGGAACCGCGCCAGTGCCGGCAGCAGCCACAACGCACCGAACATGTTCCACAGCAGCATGAAGGTCAGCATCAGGCCCATGTCAGCCTGGAACTTGATGGCCGAGAAGATCCAGGTGCACACGCCGATGGCCAGGCACAAGCCGGTGAACAGCACGGCCTTGCCGGTGGATTTCAGCGTCTGGTAGTACGCCTCTTGCAACGGCAGGCCGGCACGCAGGAAGCTTTCCAGGCGGCTGTAGATGTAGATGCCGTAGTCCACGCCAATCCCCACCCCTAGCGCCACCACCGGCAGGGTCGCGACCTTCACGCCGATGCCCATGAAGGCCATCAGGGCGTTGCCCAGCACCGACGTCAGCACCAGCGGCAACACGATGCACAAGGTCGCCGCCCAGGAACGGAAGGTGATCATGCACATGACCGCGACGCAGATGTACACCAGGATCAGGATAGTCAGTTCGGACTTCTTGATCACCTCGTTGGTGGCCGCTTCAATGCCCGCGTTACCGGCAGCCAGGATGAACTCCAGGTTCTCGGTGTTGTGTTCCTTGGCGAATTCCTGCACCGCATGCACCGCACGGTCCAGGGTTTCGGCCTTGTGATCGTTGAGGAACACCAGCACCGGTGCCAATGAGCAACTGTTGTTGTACAGGCCATCGGCGCGGGCGATGGAGTTGTTCAACACGTCCGGGTTACGCGACAGGGTTTCCCATTTCAGGTTGCCCTCGTTCATGCCCTTGATCATCTGCTTGGACACGGTGACCAGCGAGATCGCCGACTGCACGCCCTCGGTGTTCTGCATCTTCCACATCAGCTCATCAATCGGCGCCATGGCTTCGTAGCGCGAGCAGCCTTCGGCCTTGGTCTTGACCATCACCACCAACACGTCGGAACTGGTGGAGTAGTTGCTGATGATGAAGTTGTTGTCCTTGTTATAGCGCGAGTCCGGACGCAATTCCGGCGCGCCCTGGTCGAGGTCACCGATCTTCAGGTTCTGGCTGTACCAGAGGCCACCGCCAAAGGCGACCAGCGCCAGGAAAATCGAAACCGGTGCAACCTTCGCGCTGGCAAAATTCGACAACAGGCGCCAGAACGGGTGCTCGCGGATCGCATCCTTCTTGCTGCGAGCCACGGCACGCTTGCTGATGCCGACGTAGGAAATCGCCACCGGCAACAGGATCAGGTTGGTGAACACAATCACTGCCACACCGATGGAAGCACCGATGGCCAGCTCGCGGATCACACCGATATCGATGATCAGCAGCGTGATGAAGCCCACCGCATCGGCGAGGATCGCGATCATCCCCGGCAGGAACAACTGGCGGAAGGTGCGCCGCGCCGCCGTCAGGGCGTTTTCCGCCTCGCTGGATTGCAGGGCGATGCCGTTGATCTTCTGCACGCCGTGGGAAATACCGATGGCGAAGATCAGGAACGGGACCAGCATCGAGTAGGGATCGAGCCCGAAGCCGAAGAAGTGCATCAACCCCAACTGCCAGACCACCGCCACCAGGGTGGTACTCAATACCGCCACTGTGCTGCGCATGCAGTTGGTGAACCAGTACAGCAGGATCAGGGTGATGACGAAGGCAACACCGAAGAACATCACCACCATCACCAGGCCGTCGATCAGGTCGCCAACTTTCTTGGCGAAACCGACGATATGGATCTTCACGTTGGGGTTCTGTTTCTCGAACTTGTCGCGGATCTTATCTTCCAGCTCGTGGGAGAACTTGCGATAGTCCAATGCCAGCAACTTGCCCTGGTCCTGCGGGTCCGGGTAGGACTCCAGCAGCGGGATGTCGACGATGCTCGACTTGAAGTCGTTGGCCACCAGGCGCCCGACCTGCCCGGACTTGAGCACGTTGTTACGCAACAGGTCGAGGCTTTGCTGGGAGCCGTTGTAGCTCTGCGGGATCACTTCCCCCCCAGCAAAGCCCTCCTCCGTCACTTCGGTCCAGCGCACGCTCGGGCTCCACAGCGACTTGAGGCCGGAGCGGTCGACGCCAGAGATGTAGAACACCTCGTCGTTGATCTGGCGTAACGTCTCCATGTACTCCTTGGAGAAGATGTCGCCGTCGGTGGCTTCCACGGAAATGCGGACGGTGTTGCCCAGGTTCGCCAGGTCGTTACGGTGCTCCATCATCTTCTGGATGAACGGATGCTCGAGCGGGATCATTTTTTCGAAGCTGGTGGACGGGCGGATCAGCGTCGCCTGCCAGAACAGGAAAACACTGACCAGCAGGCAGATGAAAATCACTGCCGGGCGGTTGTTGAAGATCAGGCGCTCAAGAAACGTCGCCTTGTCCTGATGATGGGTGCTTAAGGATGTCATGACTACGCCTTCTTATTATTAACCCGGCTCATTTGCCCAGCTCAGCGCCATTTGGCGAAGTGGCGCGAACGCCGCCCTGTCCAGCCAGAATCAGATTGCCGTTCCCTGCGGCGACGACAGATGAGAGCGAGATACGATCCCGACGGTTGAAGACGCTGAAGGTTTCACCGTTGTCGCTGCTGCTGATCACCGAACCGCCGTTGCCGACGATCACAATGGAACCATCGTCAAGCAATGTACCGCCGGACAGGCCGAATTCCAGATCACCGCGTTCAGCCTTGAGCTTGACCTGCTCCCAAGTGCTGCCGAAATCCGTGGAGCGGTAAAGATTGCCGCGCAGGCCATACGCCAACAGCGTATTGGGTTGCGCGGTGCCGATCACACCGAATAGCGAACCCTCGTACGGACCTTCGAGTTTTTCCCAGGTCTGGCCCCAATCGGCCGAGCGGAACATGCTGCCCTGCTCGCCAACGATAAACAGGCCGGCATCCTTGACCGCCGTGATGGCGTTGAGGTGGAACTGGTCTTCGTTGTCCAGGCGGTCGCTGACGTCTTCCCAGTTCTTGCCGCCGTCGGTGGTGGCCATCAACGCACCATACGCGCCTACGGCAAAACCGCTGTTGGCGTCCTGGAACCAGACGTCGAGCAGCGGCGATTCGCGTTTCAGATCTTCGAATTGCTTGGTCCAGGTGACACCACCGTCTTCGCTGGCGAGGATCTGCGCGTCATGCCCCACGGCCCAGCCGTGCTTGTCATCGACAAAGAACACTGAAGTCAGTAACTGGCGGGTCGGCACCTTGGCCTGGGTCCAGGTGGAACCCTGGTCGTCGGAATACAGAATGTGCCCGCGATCCCCGACCGCCACCAGGCGCTTGCCGGCGTGCACGACATCGAGCACCAGGCTTTTGCTGGCCTTGGCCGATTCAACGGAATAAACGACGTTGGACGCTGGCGCGTCAGCGGCCAGCACCGATGTTGACCACACGGCACAGCCCAACAGCGAGAGCGCTGTAGCCAGCAACGCGAATTTGCGCAATGCCGGCGGGCGGCAGATACCCACACCCATGACAGGCTCACTCATAGACCTTCCCCCTTTATTATTGTTAGGTCGTTCAACCTTTCAGGGCGCCGAAAGGGGTACTCACGGGACGTCCTGTTTCAAAAGCATAGTCTTGAAACCCGCAATCCAGAGCCCCTTCGGAAGCTGGCTTATCCTATCGGTGTTTTTCGACGGCTGACAATCGACGGCACGTTATGTTTTGTTAACCGCGGGTCGATGCGTCCCGGGTGAATGGTCGGGTATTACCGCGGGTGATCGTGTTATCCATGGACGGTCTATGCCGGTGTTTGGCTGATCCATGCAGTCCAGCAAATTGTATCGATGAGCGTTTTTTGTCAGAAGCCGACTTGTCGTTCCCCTATGGTGGCTCGCATTGACTCCCCATGGACAGCAAGAAATGATTCCTTCCCCAATTGGCGCCTCATCCAGCCGCCCTCTCGCAAACAACGACCGTCCGATAGTCCCTACACCCATTGCGAAAGCGGTGAATTTCGTTTGCCAGGGACAGGAGAAGTTTGTGGCACTCGCGCAATCACCGGAGGAAAAACCAGGGCGTGATTCGTCTGCGGCGGGACCGAAGCCAATCGGGGGTGGCCGTAAGAACAGAGTGGTCGCGATGCGAGAGCAAAACCAGCAGCGCTTCGAAGAGCTAAGGCAAGATCTGAAGGAGTTGCTGCCGCAACTGATACAGACGAAAAAACGCGTTGGTGTCACCTACAACGTCATGCAGAAAAAAACAAACGATCCGTCATGCTCCGAACAGGAACGGGCAAAGTTCAAACAACTTTACCTCACCGAGCTACACGCTCAACGCGCAGGCGATGTCACGATGCTGGGCTTCATCGAGGAAATGACGGGCTTGAGGCCGGATTCTTTCGCCGCTCAAACACGTTGCGACTTGCTGGAACAACTGATCAACAATGCTCGTGCGCAAATCACCATTAAAAGCCTGGATATCGACGCAGCTAAATGCAATTACACCCATTCCAATAGTGATGAGGTGCAGCTCGCTACAGCCCTGCTAACCGAAGGTACTGTCGTAGTGGATGGTTTTTTGGAATACATGGGTGAACTCTGCGAAATCTACGAAACGCTGATCAAGCTTCATACGGAGGTGGAGAGCCGTCTTCGCCAACTTCAAGGGATGTCGCACCAGGGGGCCGAGGCCTGGGAGCGATTGACCAGCAACAGACCCGATAATGAAATTAGCGTGCTGGGTACCAAGGTCTGCCAACTGACCACCTTGACCTCTCTCGGCGCCAAGGAGCCTGGCAGCGACACGTCAGCAGCACTGCTTGACGTTATGGCACCCCTGCAGTTGTTGTTCTCGTCCTATATTGAGCTTCAAATCTCAAAGCACTATAAAAGCGACGATCGTATTGCCGTACTGGATAACCTGGTCAAACACTACGACACCGCAATGGTAGGGCTCACCAGTATTGGCATCCTGAGATCCGATGAATTGCAGCCGGAGCGGTTCGCCCATCTGTGCGAAGTCGTTGGACAATTGCGCGACGATGCCGAGCACCGTCTGGCTGATGAACTGAAGAGCGCTGAAACGCCGTCCCCGACATCGAAAGCCGAACTTCCCGCTACATCACCCTCCCGCAAGCGGGTCATCCACACTGTCAAAGGCACATTGATCGGAGAGGTTCGGGCTCGAGTTGCCAATCAGGGCACAGACATTGTCGACGTCAGAAGCCCTTTCGAAGACCAGCCACTGGCCTCGTTCCGCGAAGATAAATCGAATGCCTGGGTGGAAATCGTCGAAGCGAGTAAAACCGCACCGAAAGCGCGCGTGACTCCCTACCCGCAACTCAAGGGCGATGCTCGAAAGGCGTTGGCGAAAATCGATGAGCTGGTGCACAAATTCGATGGCTACGCACGAGGGGCGGGCCATCCAAAGGGAATCGAAGAGAGCTTGCAGAACACGGCGCAGAATCTGATCGACTATGCGGACCGCCTGGAACGCCACGAAAACGCACCGTCAAACTCGCAGAGGGATGCCGACCTCGTCAAAGACCTACGGCTCAGGGCTGGAACAATCAAGGAAAAGGCAACGCAGCTGCGTGTCCAGATATCCCTGGCCCAAGCCCCTACCCGCGAAGCCGTGGAGTATCTGATGCGTCAAAAGGAAATTCACCCGCAAAAAATCGGCGAGCGCATACAACTGAAAACCGGACGCCAGGACTTTTTGCAGGAATACGTTCTGATGAACAAAAACAATCGGCCATTGTGGTATGCGCACTTTCATTACAACACATCAAATGATGCCGAGGACAATTACACCGCCGCCAGCCTGAAAACCAAAGATCAACGCTTTGAAACCAATGCCACGGCACTGGCCAAGGCACAAAACGCTCACCAGAAAATCGACATCTATCGCGGCCACATCGACAAGGAACTGGCCAAGAAAATTTTCTCGCTGCCGTAACCCGTTCGCCGCGCAGTGACTGGCACTGCGCGGCATCAGGATCAAGCCAGGCTGACTCATGCAGTCCAGCGAACTGTATCGATGAGCGTTTTTTGTCAGAAGCCGACTTGTCGTTCCCCTATGGTGGCGCGCATTGACTCCCCATGGACAGCAAGAAATGATTCCTTCCCAATTGGCGCCTCATCCAGCCGCCCTCTCGCAAACAACGACCGTCCGATAGTCCCCACACCCATTGCGAAAGCGGTGAATTTCGTTTGCCAGGGACAAGAGGAGTTTGTGGCGCTCGCGCAGTTACCGGAGGAAAAACCGGGGCGTGATTCGTCTGCGGCGGGACCGAAGCCAACCGGGGGGCGCCCGTAAGAACAGAGTCGTCGCGATGCGAGAGCAAAAGCAGCAGCGCCGAACTGTAGTCATGATCGTTTTTTGACAGATATCGAATTGCCCCCGCCCTATTTTGATTCAAATTTACTAACCATGAAGGCGTGAAATGATTTCCTCGGTAAACGGCTCCTCATCCAGTCAGTCTCTCGAACGCTGCTCCCAACCAACGGGCTCCACACCTGTTTCAAAAGGGTTGGATAAAGCATGCCAAGGAAAAGCTGAATTAGTGCTGACCAAGAACAATCGGCTAAATCAATTCACTGTTCCCAATGGGTATATCTTGACCTCCGGACGCCTAATCACCGTGGCGCGCCCTTATTCGAATGACAGCGCGGCGAAGCCACTCGAACAGACTCTGGCCAATGCGAAAACCATCCTGAACACCGCGCTCACCATGCGCAACCTGATCAAGGAAGGGCATGAACTCGCTGAACTAAAACCTGCAGGCAACTCACCGCAGATAGAACTGGCCACACGCATTCAGTCCAGCTTGGGCGACGCTACAAAGGGTCGTCTATCAGTACTCACCTCACCGATTGCCTTGACCGTCGACAACAGCAAGGTCACTTCACTCAGCCCTTCCAAGAGCGACATGGCCGTTTGGATAAAAAGCCATGACACGCCGGGCAGCTACATAGTATTGAACGGCAACAACGACGAAACCTACGTCTCATACATCGCCGACAAACTCGCGGACAGCAAGCACATCAACTTTATTACCAGCGGCTTCGGTGGCCACGGCACGACGGATCGCCATGCCATCGCGACCAACAAAACCGAAGGTGACCGCTTTAAAGAGTTGCTGATGGAAAAAGGCATCGCCCCACAACGGATCACAGTTGACCCCTTCTCGACCAACAGCGGTCAAAACGCAATTAACGTCGCGGACATCATCAACCGTGACATTCAGGATGGAAAACCACTCGGCTCGGTGATTGTCAGCGGTACGCCCGCCGCGGTGTTTCGACAAACCTACACCTATGCCCAACAACTCAAGATAAACAGCGAGACGCCATTTCAGATTGAATCATTCCCGTTCTGTGATGAAGCCAAATACACCACGCTCGCCGATAATCTCGCCATTATTCGCGAGTTTTCCACCACGCTGAATTACTTGTTTAATACTGCTTATCTACCAAGTAATGCAGGCCTCTACCCGGATGCGTTTTTTTCCTCGGTTCTGGATTGCCTGGCGACGTTCGCTGATAAGTTGACTGCGGACCATCCCAAAGATGCGGATAAACATGGAACGGTTGTCAGAGCTATTCGAACGATCGATCAACAGATGATTGAGCGATTCAAGTCAACGCAGTTGACCTCGGAAGACAAAATGGCCGTCCGCACAGTCGACGACTTCTTCAGATCTCTCTTCAACCCGCTGGAACTTACATTCAATCGCGGCACCGTATAAGCCACAAAAAAATGCCCGTAGCGCAAGATACGGGCATTTCAGTATTTCAACAGCCGTTGAGAAAAAACTCGCTCACACGGTCATCAAGCCAAGCTTTTACTCACCACCTCAAACACGTCACTGGACAACTGCCCCGAAGCACGAATGCGCTCCAGTTCGCCTTTCATCATCGCCTGACGGGCGCTGTCGTACTTGCGCCAGCGAGTCAGCGGTGCCAGTTGGCGCGAAGCGATCTGCGGGTTGAAGCCGTTCAACTCGATCACCAGATCCGCCAGGAAGCGATACCCGGAGCCATCCGCCGCATGGAAGTTGATCAGGTTCTGCCCGGCGAACGCGCCGATCAGGGCCCGCACCTTGTTCGGGTTCTTGATGTTGAACGCCGGGTGCTGCATCAATGCCTTGACCCGATCCAGGCCACCCGGCAGCACACTGCCGGCCTGGACGCTGAACCACTGGTCCATGACCAACGGGTTGTCCTTGAAGTGATCGGCGAAGCTGGCCAGTGCCTTGGCTTTCTGCTCTTCGAATGGCGAGTTGACCAGCACGGCGAGCGCAGTCAGGCGTTCGGTCATGTTGTCGCAGGCGTCGAACTGCTCCAGCGTCGCCGCCAGCACTTCGGGCTTGCCGCTGAGCATCAGGTACGACAGCGCAATGTTCTGCAGTGCGCGACGGGCAAAATGCTCGGCTTCGGCCACGTACGGGGTCTTTTTCGACAGGTCGCGGTTGGCCTGGTAACGCAGCCACAAACCTTCGAACAACGCATCGGCCAGCTGCTTGCGGGCAAACTCGCGGGCGGTGTGAATCGCCTCGACATCGGCCACTTCGCTGATTTCAGTCAGGTACGCTTCGCTTGGCAGCGACAGCATTTCGGCGACCATTGCCTGATCCAGCGTCTCGTCGGACAGCACGGTACGCAAGGCCGAAACCAGACGCTGATCCAGTACCAGCGCTTCGCCCTTCTGCTGCTGGGCGATCAGTTCCTGCAACACCTGCACCGACAGTTGCTGACCAGCATCCCAGCGGTTGAAGCCGTCGCTGTCGTGCTGCATCAGGAACATCAGTTGGTCACGGTTGTACGGGAAGCTCAGTTTCACCGGCGCCGAGAAACCGCGCAGCAGCGAAGGTAACGGCTGTTCGGCGATGTCGACGAAGGTGAACGTCTGCTCGGCTTCGGTGACCGAGAGGACCCGGGAAGTCCCCTGCGCCGACGCTTCGCCGGCAAGACGCAGGGCAATTTCACCGCCCTGGCTGTCGAGCAGGCCGAGTTCGACGGGAATCACGAACGGCAGTTTTTGAACTTTGTCCGGGGTCGGCGGGCAGCTCTGGCGGAAGGTCAGGCTGTAGGTTTTCGCCGCAGCATCATAAGACTCGCTCACCGCCAAACGAGGTGTGCCAGCCTGGCTGTACCAGCGCTTGAACTGAGTCAGGTCGACGCCATTGGCATCTTCCATGGCCTTGATGAAGTCATCGCAGGTCACGGCCTGGCCGTCATGGCGCTCGAAATACAGGTCGCTGCCTTTACGGAAGCCTTCGGCGCCGAGCAGGGTGTGGATCATGCCGACCACTTCCGAGCCCTTTTCGTACACGGTCAGGGTGTAGAAGTTGGAGATCTCGATGAAGCTGTCCGGCCGTACCGCGTGAGCCATGGGACCGGCGTCTTCGGCAAACTGGTGGGTGCGCAGGTAGGCCACGTCCTGGATGCGCTTGACCGTCGCCGAGTTCATGTCGGCGGAGAAGGCGGAATCGCGGAACACCGTGAAGCCTTCCTTGAGCGACAACTGGAACCAGTCGCGGCAGGTCACGCGGTTGCCCGACCAGTTGTGGAAGTATTCATGGGCAACGATGGCCTCGACCCGCTGGTGCGCGGCGTCGGTGGCAGTCTCGGCCTTCGCCAGCACGGCGCTGGAGTTGAAGATGTTGAGGCCCTTGTTCTCCATGGCGCCCATGTTGAAGTCGTTCACGGCGACGATCATGAAGATGTCCAGGTCGTACTCGCGGCCATAGACCTCTTCGTCCCAGCGCATGGATTTCTTCAGGCTGTTCATGGCGTGCTGGCACTTGTCGATGTTTTCCGGCTCGACATAAATGCGTAGCGCTACATTACGCTGGGTCATGGTGGTGAAAGTGTCTTCGACGCACCACAAATCACCGGCCACCAGCGCGAACAGGTACGCCGGCTTCTTGAACGGGTCTTCCCAGGTCGCCCAGTGCCTGCCGTCTTCGCCAGGGCCTGAGGCAATCGGGTTACCGTTGGACAGCAGTACCGGATAGCTGTGCTGCTCGGCGACCACCGTGGTGGTGAACGTGCTCATCACGTCCGGGCGGTCGAGGTAATAAGTGATCTTGCGGAAGCCTTCGGCCTCGCACTGGGTGCAGAACATCGTGCCGGACTTGTACAGGCCTTCCAGCGCGGTGTTGGTTTCCGGATGAATCCTGACGCTGGTATCGACCGTGAACGTGGTGCTGGTCGGCTGCAGAGTCAAATGATTCTCGGTGAGTTGGTAATCGGCAAGGCCCAGCTCGCGGTCGGCCAGGGTCACCGACAGCAACTCCAGCTGCTGGCCATCCAGCACCAGCGGCGGCAGGCCCGGACCACGCTCGGGGTTGCGGCGCATCACCAGTTGCGCATGGACCAGGCTGTGGTCCTCGAACAACTCGAAGGTCAGGTGAGTTTCGTCGATCAGGTACTCAGGCGCCTGATAGTCCTTGAGGTAGATCATCTTCGGTTGTTCGGTGCGCATGCTGGAGTCCTTAACTATGCACGGCGAGCTGATAAGCCGTGTATTTACGAATGTTGATCACGCCGGTATCGAAGATCAGGTATTGGCCCTTGACCCCCATCAACGTGCCTTCGGCAATCGGGTTCTTGTCCAGGTTGAAGCTGACGATTTTCGCCGGATACTGATCGACCGGGAAGCGGATCTCGAGCGGTTCGACGTCGGCAATAGTCTGGATCGCCTGCAGGCCGAATCGTTCCTGCAAGCCTTGCAGGCCCTCGGCGCAGCTGTCGAACAACTGGTCACGGATCTGCGGCAGGTCCACCGATACCGCGTCCCCCTTGAGCAAGGCACGCCAATTGGTCTTGTCGGCGACCTGGCTGCGAAACAGATCTTCGACGAAGCCTGATTGCTGGCGGGTCGCAACGCGCATGATGGGCAACGCCTGGCTGGCGCCCTGGTCGATCCATCGGGTCGGCAGCTGTGTGGCGCGGGTGATGCCGACTTTTACCCCGGAAGAATTCGACAGGTAGACAATGTGATCGGTCATGCAGAACGTCTGGCCCCACTCCGGCTCCCGGCAGGTACCGGCGTCGAAATGGCAGCGTTCCGGGCTCATGATGCACACATCACACTGGGCCAGCTTGGTCATGCACGGGTAGCAGTAGCCCTGGCTGAAACTGGTCTTGGTCTTGCGCCCGCAATGGGTGCAGTGGATCGCCCCCAGGTATTCCAGGCGCACCGTGGTGCCGATCAACGGATTGACCGGCACCTCGAGATCGCCCAGGCGAAAGGCATATTGCACATTCGGCCCGTCCAGGCGCGCCGACATTTTACTGATTGCACCGCGGCCAATCTCGATCAATGGATGGCATCCGACTTGAACAGGATATTGGGTACTTGAATCGATTTGGAGCTGCATTCCTGCGGCCCCATGTAGCCAGTACGTTCTTCTTCAGGCAGGTTCTTGATTTCCCAGGCGATCATCGCCTGCAACGACAGTTCGCGTTGTTCGGCGGTGAGCTTGCCACCGTCGGACCATTTACCGATCTCCACTGCCAGTTTCAGGCTCTGGTAGATATCCGGGGTGATGTTCTTGATCATTTCGTTAAAAGAGGACATTGGGTCTCCGCGCTCTTTGAATCACATAACAGTTTTAGACGGCCAGTTTACGGCGGTTGTACAAACCACCCAACAAACCGGTCAAGCATCCGACGAGCAGCCCGCCAACGTGGGCCGCGTTGGCTATTTCGCCGAAACCGATCATCGAGACCAGTCCGGACATGCACAACAATAGCCATATCAGCATCATCGCCAATACCCCTCGGGGCAGGCGATAGGCGCTGTTGGGCGACAAAACCTGAAAAATCCAGCAGTGCCCGAGCAGGCCGTACAGCACCCCGGACAATCCGCCAAACAGGGTTGGCCCGCTGAACACGAACTGGGCATAGTTGGACACGAGGCTGAACAACAAGGTCAGGCCGATGAGGTTGACACTGCCCTGGCGCGATTCGATACGTCGCCCCAACTCCCAATACCACATGCCGTTCATGGCCAGGTGCAGGAAGCCGAAGTGAATCAGCATCGGTGTCACCAGGCGCCACCACTGCCCCGCTGCCAGGCTGTCGGCCAATGGCACGAAATGGATGTACTCGCCGACCACGCGAAAATCGAGAAACGTCAGCCATCGCAACGTACTCAGGTTATCGCCCAGCAGTGTCAGCGCGCCGACGACCAGGCTCAGCAACAGCACCGCCGCGGTCGCTTTGCCATGGCGTACCTGCTCGGCGAAGTTCGGCCGGCGAATCGACTGCGCGATCGGGATATCGAGCTTGTGCTCCGGATCGCCCTCCGGATAGCGCTCGTACAACACACGCACGTCGTCGCTGATGTTGGCCGGCACCCAAAGCACCTGTTCACCAGCTTCCTCGCTGACCCGATGCGGCACCTGCATGCGCTGCAACAACTTGACGAACCCGCTCAGGTCCACCGCCAGCGGCAGGCGCAAGACTGCGACCCGGCTCATTGCAACACCTCCGGTCGCTCGACATCGACCCAGACAAACTTGTGCGGGTCGAGCCGGGTTTCCTGGTCCAGTCGATAGGCCACCAGTTTTCCGTAGAGCACCGCACTGTAGTCCAGGCACGCCAGGTTCGGACGAATCGGCGCCGGTTTGCCGCTGCGCCAGTAGTGACCGACAAACAGCAACGGCTGGTCGGCGCCGTAGCGCAGCAGGTTGTTTTTTTCGGTTGACGACAGTGGCGTTCGGGCCACCGGGTCGGGCAAGGCGTCGGGCTGGAACACGATGTCTCCGTAGGTTTGCGGATCGTCTTCCCAGAATTTGGTACGGAAGAACGAGCGTGTCAGGCCATCGCCGCTGGTCATGGTCAGGCCATGGGGCAGGCGCATGTCGGTGCCGCGCAACAGGCGGTCGAACACGGTACAGGCAAAACTGTCGGGCACGGCCGAGGCCTGGAGGAAGTGCTCGTCGATGCAGCCATCGGGGAACAATGCCCGCAGCGGCTCGATCAATCCGGCGTCCCAGCAGGCATGCACCACCCGGAAGCGTCCGGCATCGATAAACAGCGGCAGTTCATAGAACCACTGCTGGAAGTCATGCCAGTCACCCGGATGATGTTCGAACTGGGTTAACGTTTCATGCAGCAATCGAGCGTGGCGCGGCGTGTGTTCGCGCACGAACTGCTTGCCACTGCCAGGCAATGCCGGGGTTACCCAGCCCAGGGCGTTGAATTCATGGTTACCCATGATGCACAGCGCCTGCCCTGCCTCGACCATGTCGTGGACGATGTGCAGCGCCTCGCGAATCCGTGGGCCGCGGTCAATGATATCGCCGACGAACACCGCCATGCGCGAGGCATGACGCCAAACGCCGGCTTGCTTGTGATAACCGAGCCGGTCGAGCAAGTGCTCAAGGGTCAGAGCGCAACCGTGCACGTCACCGATCAGGTCGTAGCTACGCGCGGGATCGAGCATCAGTCGCCTCCACCACCCAACCTGCTGCCCCAGCCGAGTTTGGTCCGACACACTTCATAGTAGTTGTGGTCGAGGGGGTGGATCAGTCGCAACTTCTGGGCTTTCTTGCTGATGGTGATGGTGTCGCCGGGCGCACAGGTAAAGTGGTTCTGCCCGTCACACGAGACTTGCGGGTATATCTGCATATCCTTGGACACGACGATTTTCAGCTCACTGTTGCCATCGACCACAATCGGCCTGCCTGACAAGGTATGGGGGTACATCGGCACAATCACAATGGCGTCGAGCTTGGGATGCATGATCGGGCCACCGGCAGAAAGCGCATAGGCCGTGGAGCCCGTGGGCGTGGCGACGATCAGGCCGTCGGCCTTCTGGCTGCAGACGAACTGGCCGTCGATGTACAGCTCGAACTCGATCATGCGCGTCGATTTGCCGGGGTGCAGCACCACATCGTTCAGTGCATCGCCCTGGCCAATGGCTTCGGCGTGGCGACGAACTTCAGCTTGCAACAGGAAGCGGTTCTCCACCAGATAGTGGCCATCGAGCACTTCGGCGACCTTGATTTCCAGCTCATCGGGGCGGATGTCAGTGAGAAACCCCAGGCTGCCCCGGTTGATGCCGAGCACCGGGATATTGTGCCTGGCCAGCGCCCGTGCCGCGCCAAGCAGACTGCCATCACCGCCCACCACAATGACCATGTCACAGACTTCACCGAGCATCTTGCGCGACGAGGTCTGCAAACCGTGGCCCGGCAAGACTTCGGCAATGGTGTCTTCAAGGATCACGTGCAGGTGACGATCGAGCAGAAAACGTTTCAGTCGGCGGACGGTATCCAGCACCTGGGAACTGCCGAGGCGTCCGATGATGCCGATATTACGAAATTGCTCCATGGGGCTCCTATGGGGACGCGGGGGCCTGCGACGGCGAAAAACACGATTATGGGTGAAAGCGCGAGATAGACAAAATCCTTTCAGCCTCAAGGTGCACCCACGATTCGGGCTATGCTCGCAAGATGATCCTATTTCCAGATTTGCTGCAGTTACCCCACCAGTTGCGCCACCCCGAAGTGCGCGACCTGGCGTGGGTCATCCTCGCCCCGCCGATGCTCGGCGCCACGCCCTGGCCGCAGCGACATCCATTGGCAGGCAGTGACTGGGTGCAGGCACCGGAACACCTGGAAACCTGGCTTAGAAAACTCGACCGGGACAGTTACGGTTTGCTGCACTGGCTGGCCCAGGCCCGCACCCGACGCCTGGGCCTTTATTATGAACGGCTTTGGCAGTTTGCCGTGCAGCATGCGCCCGGCATCGAGTTGATTGCCGCCAACATGCCGATCCGCCGCGAAGGTCACACCCTGGGCGAGCTGGACCTGCTGCTGCGCGATCGCGACGGCGTGCATCACCTGGAACTGGCGATCAAGCTCTACCTCGGCCCGCAGAACGGCGACGGGCACGACACCGCGCAGTGGCTCGGTCCGGGCTGCCACGATCGGCTGGACCGCAAACTGGCCCACCTGAGCCAGCACCAATTGCCAATTTCCGCGCGTGCCGAGAGTCGCGAGGTGCTGGCGGCGCTGGATATCCGGGAGTTCAGCGCGCATTTGTGGTTGGGCGGTTATTTGCTCTACCCATGGCCGGGACAGGCGGCCTCGCCCAGTGGCGCGCACCCACAGCACTTGCGCGGTCGCTGGCTGCATCAAAAGGATTGGACGAGGTTTTTCGCACAGAGTCCGCCCGGCCGCTGGCAACCCCTGCCCCGCCATGCCTGGCTGGCACCGGCGCACTATCCCGCGGAGCAGACCTGGGACGATGAACAGTTGCAAGCTTGGCTCAGCGATCTGGAGCCTTTGGCGCCGGCGCAATTGCTGGTACGCCTGACGGAAAATGCCCACGGCGATTGGGAGGAAGCGGAACGGTTGTTCCTGGTGTCGGATCTTTGGCCGAATGTGCCGGGGCAGTATTGAGTTTTTCGCTGGCTGAACTCCCCCCCCTTCGCGAGCAGGCTCGCTCCCACAGGGGAATGCATTTTAACTGTGGGAGCGAGCCTGCTCGCGAAGGGGCCACCTCAGTCACAACCGAATCACATGCCCCTCCACCGGCGCGACCTGTCCATGGAACAGGCGTGAAATAACCGACTGCGCCGCTTCGTAACCCTGGCTTTCCACCACCTTCAGCAATGGCGCTTCACTGGCCGTCACTTTCCGGAAAAACGCCTGCAAACCCTCGCCGATATGCTGGCTGACCCCTTCCGGCCCCCAATCGGCATTACGCTTGCGAATCTGGATCGGCGCAAAAAAGAACACCGGCTGCGGGCCCTCGATGGCTGTCAATCGCGCCTCATCGGTGCTTTGTGCCGAGCCGGCGAAACAACTGTAGGCCAGCTGCCCGGCGAAATGCCGGTGCACCTGGTCACGCAGCTCAAGGTCGCCGGAAAAATCCACATACAGTGTTGCACGATCATTGGGCACGTCCGCCAAATCCGCGTAAGACACCGCTCGCTCGTAACAACCAAGACTCTCGACAAAAGCCTTGTTACCGGTTGAAGTCAGCGCAACGCGTTCCACGCCGGCAAGATTGCCCAGGCAGACTGCGGTGCCGTAGGCGGTTTTGCTCGAGGCGCTGGAGAACACCAGTCGAGTTGCACCAAAGAACTGCTTGTCCTGCAAAAAGTCCGCGAGCATGGAAGAGGTCAGGAACAAGGGCTTGAGTAAAATCTGCAGGTTTTCGGTTTCCGGGCTGTAGTACGAATCCCAGCTGCAGCGGGTGTATTGGTTGTACGCCGAGGTCAATCCGAGTCGATGCTCGGCACCGTCGTAGAAACCACGTTCGGTCACCCGTTCAGGGCGCATCCACAGATGGCTGGCAATCGGGAAATACCCGTAGAAACGTTCCCCGACCTTGATGCCAGCCACGTCAGAGGCCACGACATCGGCAAAGCCCCAGGCAGGGACGTGACCCCACTGCTCTAATCCTGTAGGAAAGAAACCCCAGTAGTTCATCGAATTGCCATAGGCGGCGTAAGTAATGTTATTGGTCGTCAGCGCGCAACGGTCAATCTTCAAGATCACCTCGCCGGCCGCCGGAATCAGACTTCGCTGCTGCCGTTCAATCCGACTCTGGTCCAAGGCATTTTTACGGGTTATCAGCCGTGTTACCGTACATGAACTTTGCATCCTTCAATCTCCTGCTGCGCTAGTGTGGCGGGTAGCACCAGAGTAATGGCAGCCGATGAAGAGCGGGTTCGGAAACACCAGGGGCGGCTCGCCCAACGTCAATCCCCGGGCAAAACCGCTGAAACGGCCGAGTCAGGCCCGGGCGATTTTCACCGTCGAAGCGATTTACCAGGCTTTTGTTCGGATTTGGCGCAGAAACGGTTGGCCTGGCTTGACCACCCGGGAAGTGGCACTTGAAGCAGGCGTTGCGATTGGCACGCTGTACGACTATTTCCCGAGCAAGGAAGCCCTGCTCTCCGGCTATATCCGACATCGACTGGATGCCTTGTTGCAGCATCTGGATGAAGCGGTTGTGCAAGCCAATGAACTGGACTGGGCAACCCGGATTAAACGCCTCATCCGCCTGACCTGTACCCCCGACGATGAGCACCAGCCCTTTTTCAACCATGCCGTGCTGCTCATCGAACACCAGATCGCCGAGCCCAAACACCATCGAAGGCTGTTCGACGAGCTGTCGCAGAAATGGCGCGAAGCGATCGCAGCCTGTGGCGATCTGCCTGTACCCCCCTCACAGGCGACTATCGATGCCTGGGTCATCATGGCGTGGGGCGGACGGCGTTATTGCGTCACCGCGCAACCAGCGGCGGCGCAAACCGCCGCATGGTTGTCGGAAATGGAAACAATGATCTGTAGCCGACTGGCTAACGGTTCGTAATCCGATGCATCAAAGCTTCTTGTGTTGCTCGACCCACTTGCCATAGGCATCGATGAACTTCTGCAAGAACGGCCTGACGGATTCGGACAGGTTGCCCGCCTCGTCGAACGCGGCACCGGCGCCACTGAGGTAGGCTTCCGGTTGTTGCATCATCGGCACATCGAGAAACACCATGGACTGGCGCAAGTGGTGATTCGCACCGAATCCACCGACCGCACCCGGCGAAACACTGATCACCGCACCCGGCTTGCCACTCCAGGCACTCTTGCCATAAGGGCGCGAACCCACGTCAATGGCGTTCTTCATCGGGGCAGGCACCGAACGATTGTATTCCGGGGTAACGAACAGCACTGCGTCGGATGAACTGACTTGTTGTCGGAAAGTACTGTAGGCTGCCGGCGGTGAAGCACCATCGATGTCTTCGTTGTAGAGCGGCAAATCCCCGATTTCGACGATGTTGAGCTTGAGGTTGGCCGGCGCCAGATCCGCCAGCGCGAGGGCGACCTTACGGTTGATCGATGCTTTACGCAGGCTGCCGACCACTACGGCGATGTTATAGACATTACTCATGGAAGACGCTCGATTGTCCGTGGGAGGAGCCTGTAGTTATAGATGATCAGGCGACGGTTCAGCCAATAAACACAGTATTGTGCGTCCTGATATATTTTTTTTACGTAGGAAAACTTACCGTGCCCAGTGGCGGTCTACCCCACCGCACATTGAGTGATTTATCTCCAGAGGTTCTAAGCAGATGGCAGCAGTACTCGTCGGTCAGTTCCATGCAAGAGATGCGGAAGGCCGTGTTTATTCCGTACATGAGTTCCAGGAATCCACCCAGTCCGCTGACGGCACGTCTGTCACCACGTACAAACTGGCAATTGGCGACCGCGTCAACAAACTCGATAACAACGAGTTTCAATTGGTGCAAACGGGTGTAACGCTGATCCGCGAACCGGAACCGATCGCCGCTTCATAACTCGGTGTTATGAGCAGAAGTCATATGCGCAGACTTGGGTTAGGATTCAGGCACTGACTCCTTCTTCACCTGCTGAACATGGACTTCACGCATGCGCTTACGCCATATCGAAGTGATCCAGGCGCTCCTGCAGACCGGTCACCTGGGCACCGCCGCTGAATGGCTGCAGTTGCCGGTGGCCGAAGTCGAACGCATTTTGCGCGACGCCGAGGATCAGTTGGGCTTCATGCTGTTCGCAAGCGTTCGCGGACGCTTGCAGGCCACGCGTGAGGCGCGGGCGTTGCAGGTCGAAATCACCCGTATCTACGATGCACTCGAACCGGTGCAGCGCCTGGCGAGCAGCCTGAGGCAATACCTGGCCGCGCCGTTACGCATCATCTGCACCCCGCCCCTCGCCCAGCAATTGTTGCCGCACAGCATCGCCGCTCTGCGCCGACGCTTGCCTGACGCACCCTGTACGCTCCTGAGCCAACCCACACGCGAGATCGTGCGCAGCCTGCTGCTTCGCGAAAGCGACCTGGGCTTGAGCCTGCATGATCCCGATCACGCCGATATTCATTGCCAGCCAATCGCTCACGGCAAGCTGCAGCTGCTCGCCCCTCACGGCTGGCTGCAACCCAAGCAGAAGTACATCTCGCTCCAGGACCTGGCCGGCCAGGCGATGGTCGGGCTTGAAGGCCATGACCCGCTGAGCCCGGCGCTTGAAAACAAACTGCATGCGCTGCGGCCGGCGCCGGTGATACAGACGCGGGTGCAAACCCACCAGATGATGCGCAGCATGGTCGAGGCCGGTGAAGGCTTGGCCATTGTCGACCCTTTCACCGCCCTGGGCGCCAAATCGACCGGGCTCGACGCCTGCCCGCTGGCACCGGCCGTGCCGATCACCCTCTACGCCCTGACCCTGAAAAACGGCGAGCCCTCGCCAGCCCTTCAGGCTTTGCTGGCGATCATCACGGAACAAGCCGCGGTGATGTTGGCGAACTGATGGGGCTTTCCAGCGGGTTGTCGAACAATCGGTACCAGAACAGCGCCACTTCGGCAGTATTTGGGTCAATACCCCGATAACGCAGATGGTCGATGCCACCGATCATGAAGCCGCAACGCTCGTAAAGCCGACAGGCGCCCAAGTTGTTGTTCTGGGTTTCCAGCATGACGCCGGGCAGTTTCTTCTTGCGACTCCAGAACTGCGCCACATCCAGCAACGCCTTGGCCACACCGTGTCGCCTGGCCGGCGCATGCACCGCCAACTCATCGATATGGGCAAAACCGTTCCAGTTGGTGCTGATCACCAGGTGGCCAACAGGTTCGTCGTCCAGGTACGCCATGAAAATCGCGCTGTCGGCGGCATCGCGAAAGCTGCTGAACTCTTCCGGATCGATGCCATAGCATTTGCGATAAGGGGTGATGGGCGTGACCTGCCACTTCTCTACCGGCTGGCCGATTTCGGCAGCGCCGTAGGCAGCGACTTCAAAACTGAAATCACTGCCCCATATATAAGCGGCAAAGCCCTCGTCGGCCACGCGCACCGACAGCCCTGGGTAATTCGGATTCATAACCGGTTGCATACTGGGAAAGGTCCTCATTCCTTGATGCAATCGACGGTGTAGTGCCGTCCATTGCCCTCGTCTTCGTGTTGCAATCCATGCACATCAGCGACGAAACCCGGGAAACTGCTGTCGAACGTGCGAGCAAACGCCAGGTAGTCGATGATCGAGCGGGTCGCCTCGGTAAAGCGCTCTCCGGGCATGATCAACGGAATGCCCGGCGGGTATGGCACCAGCATCACGGCGGCGATACGTCCGTCCAGCGCATCGATCGAAACCGCCTCGACTTCGCCACGTACCAGATGATCATACGCATCCGCCGGCTTCATGGCGATTTGTGGCAGTACCGTGTACATCCGCTTGAGATGCTTGGCCGTGGCATTACTGCGATAACAGACGTGCAACTGATCGCACAGGTCTCGCAAGCCCATGCCCTGATAGCGCGCGCCGTGCTGTTGCGCCACGCAAGGCAGGCAGCTGGCCAGACTGACGTTGGCGTCGTAGCTGCGCTTGAACTCCAGCAACTCGGTCAGCAACGTGCTCCACTTGCCCTTGGTGATCCCCATCGAAAACAACACCAGGAACGAATACAGCCCGGTCTTTTCGACCACCAGCCCGCGCTCCCAGAGAAACTTGCTGACCACGGCCGCCGGAATCCCGCGCTCGCTGAGCGCACCGCCCGCGGTCAGGCCCGGCATCACCAGGCTGACCTTGATCGGATCGAGCAAGACATAGTCGTCGCTCACTTCGCCAAAGCCGTGCCAGTCATCCGCAGGTTGCAGCAGCCAGTCCTCGGTCACCACACGGTCGATGCCTTCGACCGACGGCGGCTGCCAGATGGAAAACCACCAATCGTCGGCGGCGATATGCTGGCGCAGATTGGCCAGCGCCCGGCGAAAGCTCAGGGCCTCGTCGAACATCTCCTGCAACAGCGAACGCCCGGCCCCGCCCTCCATCATCGCCGACGCCACATCCAGAGACGCGATGATGCCGTACTGCGGTGACGTGGAAATATGCATCATGAAGGCTTCATTGAAACGATCACGGTCCAGTTGCCGGGCGCCACCGTCCTGCACATGGATCATCGACGCCTGGCTGAATGCCGCCAGCAGTTTGTGCGTGGAATGGGTGGTGAACACCAGGGGGCTGTCTTCACTGCGGGACGTGCCCATGCCGTAGCGCCCGGCAAAAAACTCATGGAATGCCGCATAGGCGTACCAGGCCTCGTCAAAGTGCAAGACTTCGACGCTATTGCCCAATTGCTGCTTGATCAGTTCGGCGTTGTAGCAGAGGCCGTCGTAGGTTGAATTGGTCACCACCGCCAGCTTGACCTTCGGCGTCCGGCCCTTGGTCAACGGACTGGCATCGATCTTGGCCTGGATCGATTCGCGGCTGAACTCACTCAGCGGAATCGGCCCGATGATCCCCAGTTCATTGCGCTCCGGGCACAGGTACAGCGGAATGGCACCGGTCATGATGATCGAGTGCAATACCGACTTGTGGCAATTGCGATCAACCAGCACCAGATCGTCGCGAGCAACCATCGAATGCCAGACAATCTTGTTCGCTGTCGAGGTGCCGTTGATCACGAAGAAGGTGTGATCGGCGCCAAAGTTACGCGCTGCCCGCGCCTCCGCCTCTGCCAGGGGCCCGGTGTGATCCAGCAGTGAGCCCAGTTCCGGCACCGAGACCGATAGATCCGAACGCAGGGTGTTTTCCCCGAAGAACTGATGGAAAGCCTGCCCTACCGGGCTCTTGTGATACGCCACCCCTCCACCGTGACCGGGGGTGTGCCAGGAATAATTGGAATCGGCGGTGTGCTGCACCAACGCCTTGAAGAACGGCGGCAGTAAGCCATCGAGGTACTTGCGCGCGGCCCGCGCCACCTGGCGTGCGAGGAATGGCACGGTGTCTTCGAACAGATACAGAATGCCGCGCAACTGATTGAGCTCGGCCATGGCGTCGGCGGGCGCGTTTTCCAGGGTCACTTGCTCGCCGAGGGCGAAAATGGGCAGGTCCGGCGCCCGCACTCGCGCCAGCCCGATCAGCTCGGCCATATTCTGTAACAAATGCGAATGGGCACTGGCGTCTTCTGCCGCTATCAGCATGCACGAGAGGCCATGATGGGTCGACGCGACCAGCCGGCCTTCGGTGTAGTCCATCGCCGAGACGATACTGAAACCTTCCTGCTCCAGTTCCCGGGCGATACCCCGCACGCGATCACCAGCGACGGTGTCGGCCTTGATGTCGCGATGGACGATCAGGACCGGGAATTTCAGATCTTTATACATGGGGCTCAGTGTCCTGAGGCGGCAGGCCAGAGCCTGTCAATCACCTCAGGGTAGAGGGTTGGAGCGGATGTGGCGAGTGCGACGCACTGAAATGGGTCAACTGATCGGCGTGAAGATCAAAAGATCGCAGCCTCGCTTCACTCTGTAGGAGCTGTCGAGTGAAACGAGGCTGCGATCTTGTTAACGGACCTATGCCGAAGCCTCAGCCTCAGCCTCAGCCTCAGCCAATTGCAACCAAAGCGCCGGCCCACCGGCGGATTTGCTGATGATTTCCAGGCGCGCCATGTGCTGGGCCAGCTCTTCTTCAGTGGCGCGAATGATGCGCGCTGGCTGACGGTCGGCCGGCAGGCGGCGGATTTCAGTGGCGGAGTTGTCCGCACCCTCGCCGGAACCATTACCGTCCGACGCATTGCCCGCCAGGGACAGGCTGGTCTGGCCGCCGGTCATGGTCAGGTAGACGTCGGCCAGGATCTCGGAGTCGAGCAAGGCGCCGTGCAGCTCACGGCCGGAGTTGTCGACGCCATAGCGCTTGCACAAGGCGTCGAGGCTGTTGCGCTGCCCCGGGTGACGTTCCCGGGCCATCATCAAGGTATCGAGGATCGAGCAGTGCTGGGTGATGTCCGCACGATCGTGCTGGCCCATCAGGGCAAATTCGTTGTTGATGAAGCCAACGTCGAACGCCGCGTTATGGATGATCAGCTGCGCGCCCTTGATGAATTCGAAGAACTCTTCGGCCACCTCGGCGAAACGCGGCTTGCCCACCAGAAATTCGTTGGTGATGCCGTGGACGCCGATGGCGCCCTCGTCACTTTCGCGGTCCGGTTGCAGGTAAACGTGAAAATGCCGGCCAGTGAGGCGCCGACCGATCAGCTCGACACAACCGATCTCGATAATCCGGTGGCCGTCGGTCACCGGCATGCCGGTGGTTTCGGTGTCGAGTACAACGGATCTGGTGGCCATCGGGTGCTCAGCTCTCAATCGGTCAATCGGGCAAAAGCGGCGATATTAACACGCTTGCCGGGGTCTTTCAGATACACCGTGTCACGGCCTTCGCGAGCAGGCTCGCTCCCACACTGGATCGCAGGTGAACGCAGAATTTGCGCTCAAGGAGATCAAATGTGGGAGCGAGCCTGCTCGCGAAGGCAGCGACACAGTATGTCTTTGGCGTTGAATTCAGGCCTGTTTGAAGCCGCGCACTTCATCCACGCCACGGTTGGCCAGTTGATCCGCCCGTTCGTTGCCGTGATGGCCAATGTGCCCACGTACCCATTTCCAGGTGACGTTGTGGCGATTGACCTGCTCGTCCAGCAGCATCCACAGGTCAGCGTTCTTGACCGGTTCCTTGGCTGCGGTTTTCCACCCGCGTTTTTTCCAGTTGGCCATCCACTCGTTGATGCCTTTCATCACATATTGGGAGTCGGTCACCAGCAACACATCGCACGAACGCTTGAGCTCTTCCAGGCCACGAATCGCGCCCATCAGCTCCATGCGGTTGTTGGTGGTATTGGCTTCGCCTCCCCAAAGTTCTTTCTCCACGCCCTTGCACACCAGCAATGCGCCCCAGCCGCCAGGGCCAGGGTTGCCCTTGCAGGCGCCATCGGTGAAGAGTTCTACGCTATCGCTCATGCCAATCTATCCAGAAAATGCAGTGGCCCGCCAATAGAAGATCGACGACGCCCAGGACCGGGTAACCCCGGCCGGAAAAAGGAGGTATCACGGTTCGATGTTGCGACGATTGACCTTGGCCATCGGCAACGGGATCAACTTGCCCATCGGTTCGCGGCGCTCCTGACGGACCGGTCGCAGGCCTACCACGATCTTGCGCGCCACCAGTAGATAGAAGCCGCCACCGGACAATTGCCAGTCACCGGCCTTGCGCTCCCAGCCGGCCAGGCGAGCCTGCCAGGTGGGTGAAGCCAGCGGCGGACGATAGCACCCGAAGCGGCGTTTCTCCAGCGCGAAGCCCAGCAGGTTCAGCCAGTCAGCCACCCGCGAGGGGGAAATGCAGCGTGCCTTGCGCAATCCGTCGTGGGCAAATACATGGCGCAGTCCCCAAGTGCTCCAGGGATTGATGCCGATGATCAGCAAATGCCCGCCGGGCCGCACACTGCTCGCCGCCTCCCGCAACAAGCCGTGAGGCGACAGGCAGAAATCCAGCCCATGCTGCAGTACCACCACATCGGCGGCATGCTCACTCAGCGGCCAGGCCTGCTCCTCGCAGACGATCTCGACCCCGGGCAACGGTGCACCCAGGCGCACGTTGCGCTGCACCTGCGGCGCCGACGGCGGGGTCTGGGCCGACGGCCCGTAATGCACCAGGTAGCCTCCGAAGAAACGCCCCAGCTCGTCTTCGAGCATGCGCCGCTCTTCATCCAGCAGCAGTTGCCCAAGGGGACCGGACAGCCAGTCACGTGCTGCGCTGATCAACGCCAGCCAGTCAGGATCAGCCTGAGCGAACGCTTTATCGGTCATTGCATTCTCCAACGCGCCAGGAAGTTCTAAGATGCGCCATTGTTTTCCGCTTGGCGAATCCGACGATGATACAGATCACTGCCCTGCCCGCCTTCACCGACAACTACATCTGGTTGTTACAAGACCCCGACACCCGACGTTGCGCGGTGGTCGACCCGGGCGATGCCGCGCCCGTAAACGCCTGGCTCGCGGCCAATCCGGGCTGGGTCCTGAGCGATATTCTGATCACTCACCATCATCATGACCATGTCGGTGGCGTCGAACAGCTCAAGAAAGCGACGGACGCGACCGTCTATGGTCCTGCCAGCGAAAGCATCCCCAAGCGGGACATCGCGCTCAAGGATAACGATCGTATCAATGTGCTGGGCCATGACTTCGAGATCATTTCGGTGCCCGGTCATACCCTGGGCCACATTGCCTATTATCACCCCGGCCTGCTGTTTTGTGGCGACACCCTCTTCGCGGCAGGTTGCGGGCGCCTGTTCGAAGGCACGCCCCAACAGATGTACACCTCGCTGTCGCGCCTTGCCGCGCTTCCCGAGGACACCCGGGTGTATTGCACCCATGAATACACTCTGAGCAACCTGCGCTTCGCTGCCGCGGTCGAACCCGGCAACGCCGACACCCTTGAACGCCTGGCCAGCGTGGCCCGTCAGCGCGAAGCCGGCATCATCACGCTGCCCTCCACGGTGGCCCTGGAAAAACGTACAAATCCGTTTTTGCGTACCGGTGAAACATCCGTTAAAGAAAAAGCGGATGAACGGACCGGCACCGATAACTCCGCGCCCGATATGGTTTTTGCTGCACTAAGGGCCTGGAAAGATACGTTCTGAGCAGTTTGCACGATGGTCCAAAAACTCTGAAAGGTTGACCGCAGAGGGTGTGCTTTCTAGAATCGCCCGACATTTTTGCCCGGAACTTACTTCCAGCCAATGTCGTCATCTATACGCAAAGCCATCAATTCGGACGCACTGACCCGCCTGGCGCAAGCCATAGCGGTGGCTGTGTCCGCGACATTGGCGGGCTGTTCCAGTCATGTGCCGCAGACCGATGCGGCACACGCACCGAATATTGCCGCGCGCGCCAAGCAGAAACCCGTCTTCCTCACTGAAAAGCCCAGCCCACAGATCCCGCAGGATGTCTGGGAGCGTATGCGCCAGGGTTTCCAGCTGCAGGATGGCCTGGGCGTCAACCCGCGCATCGAGCAGCAACGACTGTGGTTCGCCAGCAACCCGTCGTTTCTCGAAAACGCCGGCGATCGCGGCAGCCTGTACATCCACTACATCGTCGAGCGCCTTGAAGAACGCAACATGCCGCTGGAACTGGCGCTGCTGCCAGTGATTGAAAGCGCCTACAACCCGATGGCTTATTCCCGGGCCAATGCAGTGGGCTTGTGGCAGTTCATTCCCTCCACCGGACGTTACTTCAACCTGCGCCAGACCCGTTTTTATGATGGCCGGCGCGATATCACCGCTTCGACGACGGCGGCCATGGACTACCTGACCCGCCTGCACGACATGTTCAACGGCGACTGGCTGCTGGCCCTGGCCGCCTACAACGCCGGTGAAGGCACGGTCAGCCGTGCCATCGAACGCAACGAGCGACTCGGCCTGCCAACCGATTACTGGAACCTGCCCCTGCCCGCCGAGACCCAGGCCTATGTGCCGAAGTTGCTGGCACTCTCGCAGGTGGTGATGGCGCCGGACGCCTACGGCGTGAACCTCAACCCGATTGCCAACGAACCGTATTTCCAGGTCGTCGAAATCAACCAGCGCATGGACCTGTCCAAGGTCGCCGCGGTGGCCAACATCGACGAAGACGAACTGTTCCAGCTCAACCCCGCTTTCAAGCAACGCACCACCATCGACGGCCCGCAGCACTTGCTGGTACCCACCTCCAAAGCACAACTGCTGACCACCAGCCTGCAGACCATGCGCCCCGAAGAGTTGATCAGCAAGAAGCAGCTCAAGCCGGTTTTCGAAGGCGCGGACGATACGCAACTGGCGAGCGCCAAACGTAGCTATCGGGTCAAACGCGGCGATAACCTGGGCTCCATCGCCAAGGCCAACAATGTCGACGTCAAGGACCTGCAACGCTGGAACAAGTTGAGCGGCAAGAATCTCAAGCCTGGCCAGACGCTGGTCATGCAAGACACCGGCAAGCGCAACTCGGGACGCATCAACACCGTGGTCGCGGCCAAGTCGAAGACCCAGAAGCCGCAGTCGCAATACAAAGTCCAGCAAGGCGATTCGCTATACATGGTAGCCAAGCGCTTCAACGTTGAAATGCAGCACCTCAAGCGCTGGAATCCTCGTGTCGGCCAGGCGTTGAAGCCGGGGCAAATGTTGACGGTTTCCAGTCCGCATTAAAAATTGATGTGATGCCGAAAAGATCGCAGCCTGCGGCAGCTCCTACAGGGGAATACGTTTCCCTGTAGGAGCTGCCGCAGGCTGCGATCTTTTTTGTACCCGAACACTGCTTTCGAACCCCGTCTTTTTCCTGTCCATACAAGCTGTTACTGTACGATCCACAATGCCCAAGCCGCCCGGATCGGATTCCTTATTTGAAGCGTCCCCTCCTCCTGCTCCTGATCAGCCTGGCCTTGAGTTCCACCGCAAGCGCGACGATCAGCGAAAGCCACGGTTATGCGCAGTTCGGCACGCTCAAGTACCCGGCCAGATTTACCCACTTCGACTGGGTCAACCCGCAAGCGCCCAAGGGCGGTACGTTGCGGGTCATGGCATTTGGCACCTTCGATACGCTCAACCCCTACACTTTCAAGGGCACGAGCCCGGTTGCAACATCCAATTTCCTGCAATACGGCATCAACGAGCTCAACGAGCCGCTGATGGTCGGCACTGGCCAATACGCGCCGTCAGGTGACGAGCCGACCTCCAGTTACGGCCTGATCGCCCAATCGGTGGAATACAGTGAGGACCGCAGCTGGGTCGTCTTCAATTTGCGTCCGCAAGCCCGCTTCCACGACGGCACGCCAATCACCGCCTTTGATGTGGCATTCTCCTACCGCCTGCTGCTCAAGGAAGGCCACCCGCAATATCGCACCAACCTGCAGGAAGTGTCGCGGGTCGACATCCTCAACCCCCTGCGTATACGGTTCGTGTTCAAGCGTGCCGGCAATCCCTTGCTAATCCTGCGTCTGGGGGAGTTGCCAGTGTTGCCGCAGCATTACTGGAAAGGCCGCGACTTCAAGGCGACCACCTTCGAGCCGCCGCTGGGCAGCGGGCCGTATCGCATCACCTCGGTTGCGCCGGGACGACAGATCGTGTTCGAGCGAGTCAAGGACTATTGGGGCAAGGACCTGCCAGTCAATCGCGGCAAGTACAACGTCGATCGCATGGAAGTCGAGTTCTATCGTGACAGCGATGTCGCGTTCGAAGCGTTCAAGGCCGGCGAGTTCGACATCTATATCGAGCACCAGGCAAAAAACTGGGCCACCGGCTATGACTTTCCGGCGATTCGTCGTGGCGAGGTGATCAAGGCGCAGATCCCGCACCAGATCCCGACCCAGACCCAGGGCCTGTTCATGAACAGCCGCCGCGCGACGTTCGCCCAAGCGAGGGTTCGCGAAGCACTGGGCCTGATGTTCGACTTCGAGTGGACCAACCGCACGTTGTTCAGCGGCGCCTACCAACGCGCCATGAGTTACTACCCCAACAGCGAGTTTTCCGCCAGCGGACTTCCAGTCGGCCACGAATGGCTGTTACTCAAGCCGTATCGCGAGCAATTGCCAGCGAGGTTGTTCACCGAGCCTTTCAGCCTGCCGCAGACCCAGGGTCGCGGCATTCCCCGGGATACCCTGCGCAAAGCCTTGGCCCTGCTTGCCGAAGCCGGCTGGAAGCTCAACGGCCAGCGCTTGCAGAACGCGGCCGGGCAACCGCTGCGCCTGGAGATTTTGCTGGTCAACCCGAACCTGGAGCGCATCCTTCAACCCTATGTCGAAAACCTGGCCAGCATCGGCATCGACGCCAAGCTGCGCACGGTCGATCGTGCACAGTACAAGCAGCGCCTCGATCAGTTCGATTTCGACATGATCCTGATGACCCTTAACCAGACCCTCAGCCCGGGCCTGGAGCAATGGCAGTACTTTCATTCCAGCCAGGTCACGGTCAAGGGCAGCAAGAACTACGCAGGCATTGCCAATCCGGTGGTGGACCACCTGCTCGAACAATTGCTCGCCGCCAAGACCCGCGATGAACAAGTCGCCGCCGGCAAGGCACTCGACCGCACACTGCTGTGGCAGCACTACATCATTCCCAACTGGTACCTCAATTATCACCGCCTGGCCTACCGTAACCGGTTTGGCTTCGTCACGACGCCGCCCTACACCCTGGGCATGAGCGCGTGGTGGCTGAAATCTTCGGAGAAAGATCGATGAAACCCGCAAGCGCGCTACTCCTGCAGGCCAGCGCTCTGTTGTTTGCAGGATGGGCCTTCGCCGCCCCGCAACATGCCCTGACCCTGTACAACGAACCGCCGAAATACCCGGCTGACTTCAAACATTTCGACTACGTCGACCCGGACGCGCCCAAAGGCGGAAAATTCCGTCAGGCCGGGTTCGGCGGGTTTGACAGCCTCAATCCGTTCATCAGCAAGGGCGTGTCGGCCAACGACATCGACTTGATCTACGACACCCTGGCCCGACAGAGCCTGGATGAACCTTTCACGGAATATGGCCTGATCGCCGGCAAGATCGAAAAAGCCCCGAACAACGACTGGGTGCGTTTCTATTTGCGGCCCGAAGCGCGTTTCCATGATGGGCATCCGGTTCGCGCCGACGACGTGGTGTTCAGCTTCCAGACCTTGGTCAAGGATGGCGCACCGATGTACCGCGGCTACTACAGCGATGTCGAAGACGTAGTCGCCGAAGATCCGCTGACCGTGCTGTTCAAGTTCAAGCACAGCAACAACCGCGAATTGCCGTTGATCCTTGGCCAGTTGCCGGTGCTGCCCAAGCACTGGTGGGCCAGCCGCGACTTCACCAAGGGCAACCTGGAAGTCCCACTGGGCAGCGGCCCGTACAAGGTTACCGAAGTGAAGGCCGGGCGCTCGGTGCGCTATGAGCGGGTCAAGGATTACTGGGGCAAGGACCTGCCGATCAACCGCGGCTTCTACAACTTCGACGTGATGACTACCGACTACTACCGCGACAATACGGTCGCGCTGGAGGCCCTGAAGGCCGGGCAGTTCGATTACTGGTTGGAGATGACCGCGAAGAACTGGGCCAACGCCTACAATATCCCGGCGGTTACCGAAGGCCGGCTGATCAAGGAACAGATCCCCAATGGCAATCCCACCGGCATGCAAGGCTTCGTGTTTAACTTGCGCCGCCCGCTGTTCCAGGACGTGCGCGTGCGCCAGGCGCTGACCCTGCTGCTGGACTTCGAGTGGACCAACAAACAGCTGTTCAACGGTGCCTACGCAAGAACCCGCAGTTACTTCGAGAACTCGGAAATGGCCGCCACTGGCCTGCCCGATGCCGATGAGTTGGCAATCCTCGAACCGTTTCGCGGCAAGATCCCCGAGCAGGTATTCACCGAGGCGTTCCAGAATCCCGTGACCGACGCCAGTGGCATGATCCGCACCCAGCAACGCAAGGCTTACCAACTGCTGCAAGAGGCCGGCTGGCGCATCGTCGATGACAAGATGGTCGACGCCACCGGCAAACCGGTGAGCATCGAATTCCTGTTGGCCCAGACCGAATTCGAACGGGTCCTGTTGCCGTTCAAGCGCAACCTGAGTGACCTCGGTATCGAACTGGTGATCCGCCGGGTCGACGTTTCGCAGTACGTCAACCGCGTGCGCTCGCGGGACTTCGACATGATCGTCGGCAGCTTCCCGCAGTCCAATTCGCCGGGCAACGAACAGCGCGAGTTCTGGATGACCGCGGCCGCCGACAAACCCGGCAGCCGCAATTCCATGGGCCTGAAAGACCCGGTGGTGGACCAGTTGGTCGAACAACTCATCAACGCCGACTCACGAAGAAGCCTGGTGGCCCACGCCCGCGCGCTGGACCGCGTGCTGCAATGGGGCTATTACGTAATCCCCAACTGGCACATCAAGACCTGGCGCGTGGCGTACTGGAACCACATCGGCCACCCCAAGGTCTCGCCTAAATATGACATCGGCATCAACACCTGGTGGATCAAGCCCGATGCGAAACCGGCCATAGAGATCGAAACCAAATTGCAAGCCGACCCTGCGGGCACGGAGTAATCAGATGCTGGCGTATATTTTTCGGCGACTGCTGCTGATCATCCCGACACTGTTCGGCATCTTGCTGATCAACTTCGTGATCATCCAGGCCGCCCCCGGTGGCCCCGTGGAACAGATGATCGCCAAACTCGAAGGCTTCGAAGGCGCCACCAGCCGCATCGCCGGCGGCGGCGCCGAGGTGTCGGTGGCCGGCTCCGCCTATCGCGGCGCACAAGGCCTGGACCCGGCGCTGATCAAGGAAATCGAGCACATGTACGGCTTCGACAAATCGGCGCCGGAACGCTTATGGATCATGGTCAAGAACTATGCCTCCCTGGATTTTGGCGACAGCTTTTTCCGTGATGCCAAGGTCATCGACCTGATCAAGGAAAAGATGCCGGTATCGATCTCCCTCGGGTTGTGGAGCACCCTGATCATGTACCTGGTGTCGATCCCGTTGGGGATCGCCAAGGCCACGCGGCATGGCAGCCACTTCGACGTCTGGACCAGTTCGGCGATCATCGTCGGCTATGCGATCCCGGCATTCCTGTTCGCCATCCTGTTGATCGTGGTGTTTGCCGGCGGCAGTTACCTGGACTGGTTCCCGTTGCGCGGGCTGACCTCGAACAACTTCGACGAGTTGAGCATGGGCGGCAAGATCCTCGACTACTTCTGGCACCTGGCGCTTCCGGTGACCGCATTGGTGATCGGCAACTTCGCGACCATGACCCTGCTGACCAAAAACAGCTTCCTCGATGAAATCAACAAGCAGTACGTGGTCACCGCCAAGGCCAAGGGCCTGACCAATCAACGCGTGCTGTATGGTCATGTATTTCGCAACGCCATGCTGCTGGTGATCGCCGGTTTCCCCTCGGCATTCATCGGTATTTTCTTCACCGGTTCGTTGCTGGTGGAAGTGATCTTCTCCCTCGACGGCCTCGGCCTGATGAGTTTCGAAGCGGCGATCAACCGCGATTACCCGGTGGTCTTTGGCACCTTGTTCATCTTCACCCTGCTGGGGCTGGTGGTGAAGTTGATCGGCGACCTCACCTACACCTTCGTCGATCCGCGCATCGACTTCGAAAGCCGGGAGCATTGAGATGAACCTGTCCCCGCTCAATCGACGACGTTTCGAACTGTTCAAGGCCAACAAACGCGGCTGGTGGTCGCTGTGGCTGTTCCTGATCCTGTTCGGTGCCAGCCTCGGTGCCGAGTTGATCGCCAACGACAAGCCACTGGTAGTGCACTACGACAATGGCTGGTACTTCCCGGCCCTCAAGCGCTACCCGGAAACCACCTTCGGCGGCGAGTTCCCACTGGAAGCCAACTACAAGAGCCCGTACATCCGCGAACTGCTCAAGGCCAAGGACGCCTGGGTGTTATGGGCGCCGATTCCCTACAGCTACCAGAGCATCAATTACGACCTGAAGGTCCCTGCCCCCGCGCCGCCATCGGCCGATAACCTGCTGGGCACCGATGACCAGGGCCGCGATGTGCTGGCCCGGGTGATCTACGGCTTCCGCATTTCCGTGTTGTTTGCCCTCACGCTGACGTTGCTCAGTTCGCTCATCGGGGTGATCGCCGGCGCGCTGCAGGGTTTCTACGGTGGCTGGGTGGATCTGGCCGGGCAGCGTTTCCTGGAGATCTGGTCCGGTTTGCCGGTGCTGTACCTGCTGATCATCCTCGCGAGCTTCGTCCAGCCGAACTTCTGGTGGCTGCTGGGGATCATGCTGCTGTTTTCCTGGATGAGCCTGGTGGACGTGGTGCGCGCCGAGTTCCTGCGTGGGCGCAACCTTGAATACGTGCGTGCAGCCCGGGCCTTGGGCATGCAGAATGGCGCGATCATGTTTCGTCACATCCTGCCCAACGCCATGGTCTCGACCATGACTTTCATGCCGTTCATCCTGACCGGCGCCATTGGCACCCTGACCGCCCTGGACTTCCTTGGCTTCGGCTTGCCGGCCGGCAGTCCGTCACTGGGTGAACTGGTGGCCCAGGGCAAATCCAACCTGCAAGCGCCCTGGCTGGGCATGAGCGCGTTCGCGGTGCTGGCGTTGATGTTGAGTTTGCTGGTATTCATCGGCGAGTCCGCTCGCGATGCCTTCGACCCGAGGAAGTGAAATGAATCAGGACAATCTGATCGAAGTGCGCGACCTGGCCGTCGAATTCGTCGTTGGCGAGCGCTGCCAGCGAGTGGTCGAAGGTGTCAGCTTCGATATCAAGCGTGGCGAGACCCTGGCGCTGGTGGGTGAAAGCGGGTCCGGCAAATCGGTAACGGCGCATTCGATCCTGCGCCTGTTGCCCTACCCGCTCGCCCGGCACCCGTCGGGGACAATCGAATATTCCGGGCAGAACCTGCTCAACCTGAAAGAGAAAACCATCCGCCATATCCGCGGCAACCGGATCGCGATGATCTTCCAGGAGCCGATGACTTCGCTCAACCCGCTGCACTCGATCGAGAAGCAGATCAACGAGGTGCTGGGCATCCACAAGGGCCTGATTGGCAAGGTCGCGACCAAGCGCACCCTGGAATTGCTGGAAATGGTGGGCATTCCCGAGCCGGAAAAGCGCCTCAAGGCCCTGCCCCACGAATTGTCCGGCGGCCAACGTCAGCGCGTGATGATCGCCATGGCCCTGGCCAACGAGCCGGAACTGCTGATTGCCGACGAGCCGACCACCGCGCTGGACGTGACCGTTCAGCTTAAAATCCTCGAATTGCTCAAGGAACTGCAGGCCCGCCTGGGCATGGCGCTGCTGTTGATCAGCCACGATTTGAACCTGGTGAAAAGAATTGCGCATCGCGTATGTGTCATGCAGCGCGGTTGCATCGTCGAACAGGCATCGTGCGAACAATTGTTCCGCGCGCCGCAGCATCCGTACACTCGGGAGCTGCTGGCAGCGGAGCCCAGCGGGACGCCTGCGACCAATGTCGTCGGCCCGCCCATGCTCACGGTCGAGGACCTGAAAGTCTGGTTCCCGATCAAGAAAGGCTTGCTGAAAAAGACCGTGGATTACGTCAAGGCGGTAGACGGCATCAATTTCAGCCTGCCCCAGGGCCAGACCCTGGGGATCGTGGGAGAAAGCGGTTCCGGCAAATCGACACTGGGCCTGGCGATCCTGCGCTTGATCGGCAGTAAAGGCGGCATCCGTTTTGAAGGCAAGCAGCTGGACAGCCTGACGCAGCAACAGGTGCGGCCACTGCGGCGGGAAATGCAGGTGGTGTTCCAGGACCCCTTCGGCAGCCTGAGCCCGCGAATGTGCGTGAGCCAGATCGTCGGCGAGGGCCTGCGGATCCACAAGATGGGCACCGAGGCTGAACAGGAACAAGCGATTATTGCAGCACTCAAGGAGGTAGGTCTGGACCCGGAAACCCGGCACCGCTACCCCCACGAATTTTCCGGCGGGCAACGGCAGAGAATCGCCATTGCCCGGGCATTAGTGCTAAAACCGGCGTTGATTCTGCTGGACGAGCCGACTTCGGCCCTCGACCGCACCGTGCAACGCCAAGTGGTCGAGCTGTTACGATCACTGCAAAGCAAGTACAACCTGACGTATCTGTTTATCAGCCATGACCTGGCTGTCGTCAAGGCGCTGAGCCACCAGTTGATGGTGGTCAAGCAGGGCCAAGTGGTCGAACAGGGAGACGCGCAAAGCATTTTTGCCGCCCCCCAACATCCGTATACACAGCAGTTGCTGGAAGCCGCCTTCCTGGTTCCAGCCACTGCGCAATAACCTGAAAAGAGGAGCAACACATGGGTTTTCTCGCCGGTAAGCGCGTACTGATCGTCGGTGTCGCCAGCAAGCTGTCCATCGCATCCGGCATCGCTGCCGCCATGCATCGCGAGGGCGCTGAGCTTGCCTTCACTTATCAGAACGACAAACTCAAGGGTCGTGTCGAAGAATTCGCACAGGGCTGGGGTTCGAGCCCTGAGCTGTGCTTCCCGTGCGACGTGGCCAGCGATGCGGAAATCGCCAAAGTCTTCGAAGAGCTGAGCAAGAAGTGGGACGGCCTGGACTGCATCGTGCACTCCGTAGGCTTCGCCCCGGGCGATCAACTGGACGGCGACTTCACCGAAGCCACCACCCGTGAAGGTTTCCGCATTGCTCACGACATCAGCGCCTATAGCTTCGTGGCCCTGGCCAAGGCCGGCCGCGAAATGATGAAAGGCCGCAATGGCAGCCTGCTGACCCTGTCGTACCTGGGCGCCGAGCGCACCATGCCCAACTACAACGTGATGGGCATGGCCAAGGCTTCCCTGGAAGCCGGCGTACGCTACCTGGCCGGCTCCCTGGGCCCGGACGGTACTCGCGTGAACTGCGTATCGGCCGGCCCGATCCGCACCCTCGCCGCTTCCGGCATCAAGAACTTCCGCAAGATGCTGGCCGCCAACGAAGCGCAAACCCCTCTGCGTCGCAACGTCACCATCGAAGAAGTCGGCAACGCCGGCGCCTTCCTGTGCTCGGACCTGGCGTCCGGCATCAGTGGCGAAATCATGTACGTGGACGGTGGCTTCAACACCACGGCCATGGGCAATCTGGAAGAGTGATCTTCGGTTAGCCATTAAAAAACCCGCCTTTTTGGCGGGTTTTTTATTGGGTCAAGATCAAAAGATCGCAGCCTTCGGCAGCTCCTACGATGGATATGTGTACACCTGTAGGAGCTGCCGAAGGCTGCGATCTTTGATCTTCAAACAAGGCACTGCGCAAACAATTGCTGAATCGGCTGCGTCCGTTGGCTGTACCGCTGCGCCAACACAATCTCCCGGTAAAACGTCAACTCGCCCAACGGAATCACCCTGACGTTCGCCCCATGCTCAAGCCACAGCCCCGCTTCGGGCAGCAACGAAATGCCCAGCCCGCACTCGACCATCTTCACAATGGCTTCCAGCTCATCGAGCTCCAACGCAACGTGCACGTCGATTTGCTGTTCACGAAGAAATCTTGTCACCAGTCGCCCGCCGAATGAATTGCGGTCGTAACGCACATGGGGATGTTCGGCGAGCAACTTGAGCGGCTCGTCGCCTTCAAGATCCGTCGGCACGATCAGCACAAAAGGCTCGCGGCGGATCACTTGCGCCGACAGTTCCTTGGGCAGTTCGAACGGTGGCTTGATGAGGATCGCCAGGTCCACTTCGCCGGTGTCCACCTGGCTCAACAGGTTCAAGGACACGCCCGGCACCAGTTTTGGCTCCAGGTGCGGCGCCTGCTGACGCAATCGCAACAGCGCCTGGGGCAGCAATCCGGTCTGCACCGTGGCCACGGCGCCGATCTTCAATTCGCCCCTGTACTCGCTGACGTCATCACTGACCGCCATTCGATTGAAGATTTCCAGCATTTCCCTGGCCATCGGCAACGCGCGCTGCCCCGCCGCATTCAGCAAGGCCTGACGCCCGGTGCGATCGAACAAGCGAATGCCGAGGGCCTGTTCCAGGTTGCGGATCTGCGCGCTGACTGCCGACTGCGTGAGGCCGATGTGCATGCCCGCTGCGGCGAACGTGCCGTAGCGCGCCACCGCGATGAAGGTTTTCAGTTCCCGAAGCATGGGGCCACCGATTGATCGAAAAAATTTGAGCTCGACGCAAAAACTATCGTCTTTCAATCAAAAAGCACAGCGCTAAACTCAGCGTCAATATTCCATAACCGAGGCACGCCCGATGCAACTCTCGCCTTTCCACCTGGCCATTCCGGTCTATGACCTGGCCGCCGCGCGGCACTTCTACGGCAGCGTGTTCGGCCTGGAAGAAGGTCGCTCCAGCGAGCACTGGGTCGATTTCAACTTTTTCGGCCACCAACTGGTGATTCACCTCGCGCCAAAAAACGCCGCGCAAGAGGCCGCCCATACCAACGCGGTTGACGGCCATGACGTGCCTGTGCCGCATTTCGGTGTGGTGTTGGGCATGAAAGAGTGGGAGGCACTGGCCGAACGATTGAAGTCGCTGCAGACGCGTTTCGTGATCGAGCCGGGGATTCGTTTTCAGGGACTGGTGGGCGAACAGGCGACGATGTTTTTGTTCGATCCGTGCGGGAATGCGCTGGAATTCAAGGCGTTCAAGGATATTGGGCAGTTGTTTGCCAAATGAAGGCAGGCGTGGCCTCCAAGGCCGCCTTCGCGAGCAGGCTCGCTCCCACACTTGACCGATTTGAAATGCTATCAACTGTGGGAGCGGGCTTGCCCGCGATGGGGCCAGTCATTGCACCACAATGCTACCGGCCCAACGCTTTTTCAGCCTCAACCAGCATCTCTTCAACCGAGCCATGAACCACAGGATCATGCTCAATCTGCCCGATACTGAAACGAATCTCATACCCGCTATGCGCCGTGGCCATGCGTTCATCGAGCATTTCTTCGAGCCGCGCCTTGATCGCCTCGATGTCCACGCTGCCGGAACCTGTGAGCAAGGCCACGAAGGTGGCGCCCTCCAGCCGCCCGACCACGTCGTTTTCCCGAAAACCGATGCGCAGTACATCGGCAAAGGTTTTCAGCGCCTTATCACCTTCGGTGCGACCAAACAGGTAGTTGATGCGTTTGAACTCGTCAAGATTGAAAAACAGCAACGTCGCCGGTCGGTCCAGTTGCTGGCAGGCGTCCAGCCCCAATTGGGCCAACGCGAGGAAACCGTGCCGGTTGGGCAATAGCGTCAACTCATCCATGCTCGCCATCTGTACCCCGATCAGCTCTTGCTCTGCCTTGCGGGCCAGATCGCGCAAAAGCTCACGCTCCTGCTGTGGCGTCCCTGCACGTACACACGATTTGTGCGGTTTGCCTGAGATCAGCATCACATACTCCATAGGTGGGTATGTTCTTTAGAGTCCTCGATATCGGGTTTGACTCCATGTCGACTCGCCGTTGGTCAGCTACCCACTACCGGACACGGCCCGCCGGCGTCCGCCCAGCGCTTGAACTGTGTGACAAAAACATCGTGCGGCACCGGCACTGGCGCGCGATCACCGCCAGGATTCCAGCCCCACAACACCAGTTTGTCTTCGCTGACGTGCTTGATCAGCGCTGCAAAATCGCGATCACCGTTGCTCGCGCGGTCCTTGATCATGCTGCACAACATGTCCGGAGGCAGGCCGATCCAGGCCATTTTGTGCGCCGCCGATGGCAGGCTCCAATGCGGTGCACCAGGCGGGGCATTGGCGCCGTAACTGGCGGGTGGATTGGCCTCGGCATGGCAGCTGGCGCAAGGCAACCCCGAAGCCCCCTTGCCGTCCATGCCGCGTACCACGTTCATCGCATGGGGTAGCCCGGCGTCGAACTGCAAGGGGGCGTCCCCGGGAATGTGGCAGTTCTGGCATCGGGGGCTCTGGAACACCTTCTGTACGGTGTCGAAGGCCTTCACCGCCTCCTTGTCATCGGCGAACAGCTCTGTTGCATAGACAAAAAGGCAAATCAGTATCAGCGAGCCGAGTAACCAATGGTGTCGTTTCATCTCACACCCCCGACAGTTGCAACGGCAGTTCACGCAGGCGTTGCCCGGTCAGGGCGTACACCGCGTTGGCCACTGCTGGCGCCGTGGGTGGAACACCGGCCTCGCCGATGCCACCGGGTTTTTCGTTGCTGGGCAGGATATGCACTTCGACCACCGGCATCTCGTTGAGCCGCAGCACCTGGTAATCGTGATAGTTGGACTGCACTACCCTGCCATCCTTGATCGTCAGCTTGCTGTGCAAGGTGAAACCCAGGCCGAAGGCGATGCACGACTCCATTTGTGCGGCGATGCTCTGAGGATTGACCGCGATCCCACAGTCCACCGCACACACCACCCGATGCACACGAATCGCCAGGTTATCCTGGGAGACTTCGGCGACCTGGGCCACGTAGCTGCCAAATGACTCATGCACCGCCACGCCCAGGGCGTGGCCGTCCGGCAACGGCGCCTTCCAGTTGGCCTTCTCTGCCGCCAGGTTCAATACGCCAAGATGCCGTGGATGCGCCTTGAGCAAGGTCCGCCGGTACTCCACCGGGTCCTGGTTTGCCGCCGCGGCCAGTTCGTCGATCAACGATTCCATGACGAAGGCGGTGTGCGTATGCCCCACTGAACGCAGCCACAACACGCTGATACCGGTGTTTGGCGAATGCAGCTCAACCTGATGATTAGCCAGCCCCTGCAGGTAGGGACCGTCCGCCACGCCCTCCACGGACGTCTTGTCGATGCCGTTCTTGACCATGGCCGCTTCAAGCGAGGTGCCGGCCATGATCGACTGTCCGACCAGCACATGCTTCCAGGCCAGCGGCAGGCCATCAGCGCCCAGGCCGACTCGCGCCTGATGCAGGAACGCCGAGCGATAATAGCCCCCACGGATGTCATCCTCCCGCGCCCACACGGTTTTCACCGGCCCGCCCGCGGCCTTGGCGACCTGGACCGCTTCGGCGACAAAGTCCGAGGTCGGATTGGCGCGCCGGCCGAATCCGCCGCCCAGGAACTCGGTATGGATCTCGACCTGCTCAGGCTTGAGCCCGGTGATTTTGCCGGCGATCATCTGGTCCAGGGTCTGGAACTGCGTACCGGTCCAGATCTCGCATTTGTCCTGGGTGATGCTCACGGTGCAGTTGAGCGGCTCCATGGGTGCATGGGCCAGGTAGGGCACGCTGTACTCGACGTCGAGGGTCCTGGTCGCTTTGGCCAGTGCAGCCTGGGTATCGCCGGCCTCGCTCACGGGCAGCCCGGGCGTGGCAGCGAGCTTGCGGAATTCCTCGAGCAATTGCTCGCTGTCGAGCCCTGCGTTCGGCCCCAGGTCCCACTCGACGTGCAGCGCATCACGTCCCAGTTTCGCCGCCCAGTAGTGATCAGCAATCACCGCCACGCCGGTCGGCACCTGCACCACCTTGTGCACACCGGGTATCGCCAGCGCCTCGGCGCCTTCAAAGGATTTGACGCTGCCACCAAACACCGGAGAACGCGCGACCATCGCCGTCATCAGGCCATCGAACTGCACGTCCATGCCAAATTTGGCGCGGCCGGTGATTTTCTCCGGCGTATCCAGGCGCTTGGTGGGTTTGCCGATGATGGTCCAGTCCTTGGCCTCCTTGAGCTTGATGGTCGCAGGGTCCGGTACCGGCAGCTTGCCGGCGTCGTCAGCCAGTTCGCCGTAGGTGGCGTGCCGGTCGCCGGCAATCACCACGCCCGACTCCGTGCGAATCGCCGAGGGTGCGACGTTGAAGCGCTTGGCCGCGGCCTCGACCAGCAGCAAACGCGCCGTCGCACCGGCCTGACGGTAACGGTCGAACTCCATCCAGGTCGAGGTCGAGCCGCCGGTGATCTGCATGCCGCCGAACCCGGCCAGACCGTAATCGGCGGCCGAAGCCGGTGCGTGCTCGACGCGAATTTTCGACCAATCGGCGTCCAGCTCTTCGGCGATCAGCATGGTCAACCCGGTCCAGATACCCTGACCCATTTCCGAATGACCGAGCAACACGGTGACGCTGTTGTCATTGCCGATGCGCAGGAAGGCATTGGGTGCGAACACGTTGCCCTGGTTTTCCGCGCCCCGGGCAAAGCGATGGCCCCCGGGGATGACAAACGCTATCACCAGCCCACCGCCCAGCATGGCACTGCCCTTAAGAAAATCGCGGCGCGATAGTGGATCGCTGCTGTTCATGGCCATCAACCCAATTGGGCGGCGCGTTTGACCGCGGCGCGGATTCTTGGGTAAGTGCCGCAACGACAGATATTGCCTGACAACGCCTGGTCGATGTCGCTGTCGGTCGGTTGCGGGATCTTTGCCAGCAAGGCCGCCGCAGACATGATCTGCCCAGACTGGCAATAACCGCACTGCACCACATCGAGTTCGGCCCAGGCTTGTTGCACCGGGTGCGAGCCGTCGGTGGACAGGCCTTCGATAGTGAGGATTTTCTGTCCATGGGCCACGGCCGTGGCCGGTGTGATGCAGGAACGCAAAGGCGTGCCGTCGATGTGCACGGTACAGGCGCCGCACTGGGCCATGCCACAGCCGAACTTGGTGCCGGTCAGGTGCGCAACATCGCGCAGGACCCACAGCAGCGGCATGTCCGCAGGGACATCCAGCTCCTGGTCCTGGCCATTGATATTCAAGGTCAGCATTGCGACGGCCCTCAGACTCACGGTGTTCTGAAGTTGGCGCCGCTGTGGCGATCAGGAACCTGCGCGCGCCTTGGGGTTATCCCTACAGCTAAGCGCAAATTGTCCGGCAGGCCGAGGTGTATCGACCACCGGTCACAAAAGCTACCTGGTGACCGACCTTTTATTTGTTGTCGGAGTACATATCCGTTGAGTACATATCCATTGCTGCGGTAACGGCCACTTATGGTTTCGCTTTTACAGCGACTCCCTTTTTCAAACGCCAAAAAGGAAGCAAAAGGCTTTGCCCCACCACTCGGTGCCTCGCTTAGGCTCGGCATGCCCTCTCTCCGGCATTGCTCCGTGGGTCGCCGCGATGGGCCATCCCTGGCCCAGCGCGGCTAAACCGGCGTCCTGCCGGTTTCCTCACTGCGCAATGCCTGCGTTCGGCCATCGTGGTTGACGGGGCGCTCGCGATCAACAGCAAAGCGAGGCGGCCTTAAAGCCGACCTGACTTTTGCAGGTGCACCTCGATCCCCTGTAGGAGCGAGCCTGCTCGCGATTCATCGTTGATCGTTCCCACGCTCTGCGTGGGAATGCCGCCAGGGACGCTCCGCGTTCCGTTGACGACGCATTAATTGAGCCGTACGCAACGGTGATGCGAAGCGTCACAGGAAACTATGTGAGATTTATTGTCGGAGTGCATATCCATTGCTGCGATAACGGCCACTTATGGTTTCGCCCTTACGGCGACTCCCTTTTTCAAACGCCAAAAAGGAAGCAAAAGGCTGTGCCCCACCACTCGGTGCCTCGCTTGGGCTCGGCATGCCAGAACGAAGGCATTGCTCCGTGGGTCGCCGCGATGGGCCATCCCTGGCCCAGCGCGGCTAAACCGGCGTCCTGCCGGTTTCCCCACTGCGCAATGCCTGCGTTCGGCCATCGTGGTTAACGGGGCGCCTGCGATCAAAAACAAAGCGAGGCGGCCTTAAAGCCGACCTGACTGTTATGGGTGCACCTGGATCCCCTGTAGGAGCGAGCCTGCTCCGGGCGGCGTTCCTACGATGGTCGTTAACGATAACGCGGGGCACCTGGTAGCCCGCGGTGCTCTCAGGTTCATCGCGAGCATGCTCGCTCCTACAGGAGGTATGCGTATGGCTTCCGATCAGGCCGGCCGGTCGGCGGCCTCGCTTTTGATTGTGATCTGGCTTTTGATGTTCTTGCCCCCTCGAGAGGCCGAGTGGAGGTTCTGCGCAGTGGGTAAACCGGCATGGATGCCGGTTTAGCCGCGCTGGGCCAAGGATGGCCCATCGCGGCGACCCACGGAGCAGGACCGGAGCGAGGGCATGCCGAGCCTTAGCGAGGCACCGAACGCCAGGGGCAAGAGCCCTTGGTTACTTGGGGCTTTTCCAAGTGACTCGCTGTAAGAGCGAAACCATAAGTGGTCGTTACCGCAGAAATGGATATGTACTCAGTCAAAATTCCCCATTGGCCGTCAGGACGCCTTCGCCGGCAAGCCTGGCTCCTACAGTAAAAGCGAAACCATAAGTGATCGTTACCGCAGCAATGGATATGTACTCAGTCACAAATCCCCATTGGCCGCCAGGACGCCTTCACCGGCAAGCCTGGCTCCTACAGTAAAAGCGAAACCCTAGGTGGCCGTTACCGCAGGAACGGATATGTACACCTGAAAGACAATTATCGTCTGCCAGGACGCCTTCACCAGCAAGCCTGACTCCTACGCCCTCGGGCTGAACAAAATACCTGTGTAACGCCACAGAAACAGCACAAACGCCACACACCAAAGCAATGCCGACACCCCCAATCCCCACCCGGCGAACGGCACCAGCAACACCCGTGACAAAGCCGCCAACAGCACCAGGGCAAACCCCGCAACGATTGCTTTCGAGGGTAGCAGCGGCCGACCGGTATGCCCCAGGCTAACCCGCGCAATCATCGCCAGAATCAACCCGCCAATACCGCCCACCGCCAACGAATGCGTGGCCAGACTCTGTTGCGGCATCAGGCCGAGATGCCACAGCGCCATGGCAAACACCGCCACTACCAGCCAGGCATAAGACAGGTACAGCGACCACAATAGCGGCACACGCCACATACCCCGGTCATGCCAACGCCACAGGCGCAACAGATGCAGACTGCCCATCAATAAAAACAACGCCGCCAGCCAAAACCTGGGCACGTCATTCAAACCGATGGCAAACGTCACCGCCGCCAACAACCCGCTCACCATCAGCACCTTGGTGGGTAATGGATTGGCTGCAGGCGTCGCCGGACGGTTCAAGCCGCGTTGAATGAAGAACGGAATTACCCGCCCGCCAATCACGCTCATCAGTGCGCCTACCAGCCATAAGGCCGCTAATACACCACGCCGCTGCAAACCTGTGTCATCAGTCCAGAGCCCCCACAGTGTCATGAGCTGACAACCGGCCAGCAAGGTGATCAGCAGCAGAATCGGATAGTTCTCACGCTTGCCAGCAGCCACCAGGTCTCGTCCCAGCACCCAGGCCAACAACGGCAAGAAAGGCAGTTGCGAAAGCAGCACCCCTGCAGGAGAAATCGGCAGTAACCAGGCCAGTCGCCCCAGCAACCAGATCAGCACCAGCCCGATCAGTGGCCAACCGTTGAGCCCGGGGCGGCCGGTCCAGTTCGGCACCGCCGTCAGCAGAAAACCGGCAATGATCGCCACGGCGAACCCGAACGGCATCTCGTGCCGATGCCAGGCGAGCATGCCTCCTACCGGTTGCGCTTCGGGCAAACGCCCGTACAGCCACAGGGCCCAGATGGCCACCGCCACTGCGGCAAACGCGGCACCCGCGAGAAAAAACGGTCTAAAACCAAGGCTGAAGACGGGAGCTGCGGACAGTTTACGCATCAGGCCAGCGCCACGAACTGAGGTTTGCTCAACCGGTGTTGGGCCAGCAGGCGCATGACGTAGCCGATTTTCAGCAGGGTCGGTCCGACGATGGTCATGGCATGCAACGACACCAGTGCAACGATCGACAGATGGCCAGCATGGAGGTAAGCGCCGTAGATGCCGGCCAGTAACATCGCCAGGCCAACGCCCAACACACGGCTGGATAGGTGCAGGACATTCTGAGCATTGCTGAAGACATGGAACATTTCCGTACTCCTGTAGCAGTTCAGTTGTACGTTGGACTTATCAAGTCGCGTGCCACCCAATTAACCCATGAAAATCAGGGCCCTGAGAACGTACTGGTCACAACGACTCGCTAAAGGCGTAGTCAGCATGACTCAGGTCGCAGTCATATTGACAACATTCTGTAGAAAATCCTTACACACTCGGCGATCTACGGCACGACCAGGCCGCCCCAGGCTAGCTACGCTGATAATCCAGCCTGCAAAAACCTGCCAAGGAGACCCGCCATGCTACATGTGCAAAAACTCACCCCTTGCCTGTGGTTCGATGGTCAGGCCGAAGAGGCCGCCAAGTTCTACTGTGCGATCTTCGATCATTCGAAAATAACCGCCATCACTCACTACGGCGAGGCTGGAAAAGAGTTCCACGGCCGGGAAGTCGGTTCGGTCATGACGGTCAGCTTCGAACTCGACGGGCAAACCTTCACCGGTCTCAACGGTGGCCCGAACTTCACTTTCAACGAAGCGATCTCGTTCCAGGTCAACTGCCAGACCCAGGAAGAAGTCGACCACTTCTGGGGACGCCTGTCTGCCGGTGGGCCGGTCGAAGCACAGCAATGCGGCTGGCTCAAGGACAAATTCGGCGTGTCCTGGCAGATCGTGCCGGTCGCGATGATGGAAATGATCAAGGATCCCGACACGGTAAAATCCCAGCGCGCGATGCTGGCCATGATGCACATGAAAAAACTCGATATCGCCGAACTGAAACGAGCCTTTGAAGGCGAGAGCTAATACACTCAGGCGCTGATCTGCCAAGGATTGATCATGAAGCCCGCAAAGACCAGGGACACCGACAAGGCACCGCGCTTTTGGCGCGATGATGCCCTGCCCTTCATCGAAGCCCGCTCCATCGCCGACGGACGCGAGGTCTGTTACACCCGGCATGCCCACGAGCACTTTTCCATCGGTGCGATCACCGCCGGGCGCAGTACCTATGTCCATGAGCAATCGAACTTCGAGGTCTGCGCCGGGACCGTCGTGCTGATGAACCCCGGTGATGTCCATGCCTGCAATCCAATCGATGACCAGCCCTGGTCGTACCTGATGCTGTACGTCGACACCCCGTGGCTCACCGATTTACAGCATCAACTCGGGTTCGGCAACGATCTGGCGTTTCGCCGGTTCGCGGCCACCCACACCGCGGACCGTGCTTTGTTCGTTGGCTTGCAGGCGTTGCATCAGGTGCTGGTCGATGCCCAGCAAGACGTGTTGGGTAAACACAGCGCGGCCGTGGAATTTTTCACCGAGGTGCAACTACGCCTGAACCCGGCCGAACAACCGCTGCACGAGCCCAATTTCAAGCTCGAACGCGCCGCCGACTTCATCCGCGAGCACTGCACGCAAATGCTCAAGCTCGAAGATATCTGCGAAGCGGCGCAGTTGTCGCCCTCCTACCTGATCCGCGCGTTCAAGCAGCATTACGGCATGACGCCCCACGCCTTCCTGGTCAACCGGCGTATCCAGTTTGCCCAGGATCAACTGCGCAATGGCAAGCTGATCGCCGACGTGGCGCTGGAAGCGGGGTTTGCCGACCAGGCGCATTTCCAGCGGGCGTTCAAGCAGCATCTGGCGGCGACACCGGGGCAGTATCGGGGGTGAACACGAGCAGTTGCACAACGAGCCGCCTGCTCCGATCACCTGATGGCATATTGGTGAATACACTCGATATTCCCAGCCAATCCGCACCGTTTAATCGCGATCATACTTCAGCTGGCGCTCTTTGATCTCTTGATTAACTTCCTGACGCCCTCGATATGCCGCTGCACTTTGTCCAAATGCCTTGAATAGATTATCCGATTGCGCGACAGTTCTTTCATGATTGCGTAAATAGGCATCGTACTCTTTCGGAGATTGAAGCCCCATCACTTCTTGAGAAATCGGATCTCGACCACTCATTCCAGGAAGATACGCCTCTGGATGCCACTGCACACCCATTACTGGCGCGCCATGGCGGGTTTCGAATGCTTCGACTTTACCTTCCGAAGTTGCAGTTATAATCAATTCACTTGGGGTTGTCGGCAACTTTGATTGATTCTGCAGTTCGCGTAAACCTGGCGCTGGGGTTGGGGTTGGAGTCTCGAGTGCGCTGGCCAAGGTGCCATCCTCGTTCGCCTTCACGCTAGCCCAGTGGGTAGTGTTCACCCACCCCAATTTGTCATCTCGCATAGCAGAAGGCTGCCCGTTATATCCATGCTCGTCTTTTTTCGGCATCGTACCGCTTAGGTTTGTATGCGAAAGCGTTATGTCGACGTCGTGACCCACATTCATGGTATCAGCACCTGGGCTGTAGTGTTTTTTAAGCTCGCTGCCACCAAATGTCTCTGTGCAGCCCCCATATGCTTCGGCCAAACGCCACGCTCCGGCGCAGATAGCCAATACCGGTTTCCCATGCAACCGCGCCTCTGCAATACTTCGGTGCTCGAACTGCGCACGACTATCCAGTTCGTTGCGCTTCGATTTATGTTTGCTATTTTGGCTCGGTATGTTAATGGCTTCCCCCTGCTGACTATGCACTGCCGATGGGGCGCCCGGGATGAACAGCCCATGCACTTCACTTAGTCCGCTATTGTGTTCATGCGCTGGCTGTTGAAAAGCCTCCTGTCGGCGTTGAATGACCTCCTTACTTTTCTGCGCATCGTCTTTATTGTTTCGAGTAAAATTGATGTTGGAAAGGCTCTTGGGCAAGGTGATCGGTTCACCGATCATGGGATTCAACTGACTCATCGTACGGACCGGAGGTTTATCGTACAAAGCATGCCCAGCACCAAAGTTATCTGGCCGGTAAATGATACCGATATGGACGTCACCACTTGCAGATCCCTTTGAAAACTGCACTGAAGAATTTGAAGCTTTAATGACTTGTGCAGCGAGCCTGTCTATTGGCTGAGAATGTTGCGGGAGGCTCGCTGATGAACTTTCAATCCTATCGCCGGTGTTCGAAATACTTGCTGAGATTTGCCGCGGGGTAATTAACGTCATTCATTTTTCCTTTTATGATTGGACATTTCCCGAGGCATTGAGAAGTGGCTCCGGTCGCATGAACGACGACGGTCGACCGCGCCACAATCGCCACAAAAAATTCGACCGGCGCAGGATGCCAAACAGCCCTTGGCTGATGATTGCAAATTTCGCTCATCATGAGTCGTTGTCACGAAATACCGAAGCGGGGGCCCTCAGGGCCTGAAGCTTTCCTGAAGTCACGTTTCTGTGCACCACCTTGAAATGGGTCGGGCAGCTCTCACGGAGTAACCCTGCACACCACAAAATGGCGTGTCAGTGCATCTCTGGCAACACCAAGTACACCGCACTCACCGCCAACAACAACGCCATCAACCGATTGAACACGCGCATGCCCGTCGGGTTGTCCAGGTAGCCACGCAAGAACGTCCCGGCGTAGGCCCAGCATCCGACCGACACGTAGCAAATCACCAGGTACACCGCAGCAAACTGCCACACCAGGTGGGCCTCGCCATCGGCGACGAACGCGCCCATGCCGGCCACGCAGGCCAGCCAGGCTTTCGGGTTGAGCCATTGCATGACCGCGCCATAGAGCATCGATGGCGCGCGGCCACTGTCCTTGGCCTCCAGCTGGCCGTTGTCGGCGGCCAGTCTGAACGCCATGTACAGAAGGAACGCTACCCCGGCCCATTGCACCACTTGCGTCATTGCCGGCCACCATTGCAGTAGCTCATGCAAACCCAACCCCATCAGGACCAGCAGCAGCACAAACCCCAGCGTCGCTCCGGCCACATGCCGCTGACTGGCGCGAAAACCGAAGCGCGCGCCCGAACCCAGCGCCACGATATTCACCGGCCCCGGCGTTATTGAAGCGGCCAATGCAAACGCCGCCATGGACATGATCAAACTCATCGCACACCTGCTCAGTCAATTGAACCAGGCGTCAAGATAGAGAGCCTGATGGTGCGCGTATTGAACAAAACTGCCCAAGGATGTGCCCGTCATGAGTAATAGCCGACCACCCTCTTCACCGTCACCAATGCCTGGCTTAGCGCGTCCATGTCCACCGAGCCCAGCGCCAGGCGTAGCGCATGCGGAACATGCTGGGTAATCGCAAAGGGTTCGGCGGGCGACACCGACACCTGCTCGCGCATCAGCGCCATGGCAATCTGATCGGCCCTGGCGTCTTCGGCCAAGGGCAACCAGATGAAATACGAGGACGGATGGCTGATGCTCCGCAGTCCCGTCAGCACCTCACGAGCCAAGGCTTGGCGGGCCTGTGCGTCCGCGCGTTTTTGCGCCTCGAGCCGGCTGACAGTGCCGTCCTCTAGCCAGGCCGTGGCAATGGCGGTCATCACCCCAGGGGTGTTCCAGGTGGTCGCCATGATGGTGCGTTCAAACCCGGCAACCCATTGCGCCGGCCCGGCGACAATACCCACGCGCAAGCCTGTGGCGACATTCTTGGATAAGCCACTGACATACACGGTTCTTTCCGGTGCCATTTCCGCCAGCGGTGGCGGTGCGCTTTCGGCCAGGAAAGCGTAGGCCGCATCCTCAATGATCGTCAGGTCATACCGGCGTGCAATAGCCACCAGATGCTGGCGCTGATCGGCGTCCATTACCCAACCCAGCGGATTGTGCAGGGTCGGCATCGAATACACGGCTCGCACTGATCGAGTGCGGCAAAGTTTATCCAGGGCCGGCAGATCAGGTCCGTTGTCCGTTACGGGAATGGGCAGGACTTCGAGATGCAGTGTTTCCGCCAGCGTCTTGAAGCCCGGATAGGTCAAGGCATCCGCAACAATCACATCGCCAGGCTTGAGCAGGCTCATCAATACCACTGCCAGGCCGTGCTGGGCGCCACTGACGATGAGCACCTGTTCGGCTGGCACGTTCAGGCCACGCTCGCCCAGATGTCGGGCGAACGCTGCCCGCTCATGCAGACGCCCGGCGTGAGGCTGGTAACGCAGGAGCGACTCCAGGTCACCGGACAACGCGAGCTGACGCAGGGCGTTGCGCAACAGGTCAGCCTGCCCCGGCAAAGACGGATAGTTGAAGTTGAGGTCGATCATCCCCGCCGCGACCACCGATTGCGAAATGCCCTGGCCCGGCGGCAGTGAAGTCTCCCGGACAAAAGTCCCACGTCCGGTTTCACCACTGACCAGGCCAATGCTCTCAAGCTCGGCATACACCCGGCTCGCGGTGACCAACGCCAAACCGTGCTCAGTGGCCAGTTGCCGGTGGGTCGGCAAGCGTGTACCCGGAGGCAAACGCCCCGAGCGGATGTCAGCGGCAAAGGCGTCAACCAGCGTTTTGTAGCGGGATCGAGGCATGTACAAATGTATCCATGACAATTTTTTGATTGTATCGATGGTCAGCCATAGGATGGTTTCGTGCAATCAAACAATGAGCGTGAGTCACATGGAACGGACGTCTAACCTGCAAAACCCGACGCTGCAAAAAAATGCCAGCGGCTGGATCAACGGCCTGATTGGCGTGGTGATCTTCAGCGGCTCGCTGCCCGCGACGCGGGTGGCGGTACTCGAATTCGATCCGCTGTTCCTCACGGTAGCCCGCGCTACCCTCGCCGCAATTCTGGCGCTGTGCCTGCTGTTGCTGTTCAGGGAAAAACGCCCCGGCCGACATCAGCTTGTGCCCCTGACCATCGTGGCATTGGGCGTGGTGGTGGGGTTTCCGCTACTGACTGCGCTGGCGCTGCAGTACATCACATCCGCACACTCCATCGTGTTTGTCGGCCTGCTGCCGCTGGCAACTGCGGTGTTCGGCGTCTTGCGCGCAGGCGAACGCCCCCGGCCAGTGTTCTGGGTCTTCTCGGTGCTGGGCAGCCTGCTGGTGGTCGGGTTCGCCGTAGCCCAGGGCCTGACGGCCTCACCCCTAGGCGACATCCTGATGTTGTTGGCGATCCTGGCTTGCGGCCTGGGTTATGCCGAAGGTGCAAAGCTATCGCGCACACTCGGCGGCTGGCAGGTGATTTCCTGGGCGCTGGTACTTGCGTTGCCAGCCATGGCTGCATTGACCTTGTGGCGGTTGCCTGGCTCGTTCGCCAGCATCAGTACGCCGGCCTGGTTCAGCCTGGGGTACGTGTCGCTGTTCAGCATGCTGATAGGCTTCGTGTTCTGGTATCGCGGACTGGCGCAAGGGGGCATCGCCGTCGTCGGGCAACTGCAATTGCTGCAACCCTTTTTCGGCCTGGCACTGGCCGCCACCTTGCTGCATGAACACGTCAGCCTGTCCATGCTGGGCGTGACCGTGGCGGTGATCCTGTGTGTGGCAGGGGCGAAAAAATTCGCGCGCTAGCCACTGGTACGCTGCCTGTGTCCCTGACTGTACGGGTCAAGTCCCTGGGCAGCTGTGATAAAAATACGGCTTCTGCTGCTGGAGCCGAACATGGACCTCACCACCCTTACCCTCTTCCTTCCAGCCTGCTTCGCCCTGAACATGGCGCCAGGCCCGAACAACCTGCTGTCGGTCAGCAATTCGACCCGCTACGGCTACCGCACCGCTTGCCTGGCGGGCATGGGTCGCCTGCTCGCTTTCGCCGGCATGATCGCCCTCGCCTCGGCCGGTCTGGCGGTGGTGCTGCAAACCTCGGAATTGTTGTTCTACGCAATCAAGATTCTCGGTGCCGCGTACCTGTTTTATCTCGCCTGGCAATTGTGGCGTGCCCACCCCGACGCGGAAACCGCGGTGAGCGCCCCGTCGGTGGGGATGCTGGCGTTGGCTCGGCAAGAGTTCCTGGTGGCGGCTGGCAACCCGAAGGCAATCCTGATCTTCACCGCGTTCCTGCCGCAATTCGTCGACTCGACCCATGCCATCGCACCGCAATTTGCGCTGTTGGGCGCGTTGTTCCTGATGCTGGAATGGATTGCTATCGGCGCCTACGCTTACATGGGCCTGCACATGCGCCGCTGGTTTGCCAAACCTTCGGGCAAGCGGATGTTCAATCGCTGCTGCGCAGGGTTACTGTCGGCGGCGGCTTCAGTGTTGCTAATGGCGCGTCGGGCCTGACCAAACTACCGCTCATGGGGACACATGCCGATGGATCAATCAACGCCGGACGCACAGTCCATCTGCAGCCCCATTACCCGCAGCGCGATTTTTATCGTGGCAACCCTGGTTCCCGGCAGTGACGCCGCCAGCAAAGTGCGGGGCTGGTGCGCAGACATCGCAGCCCTCACACGCTCGGTAGGCAAACGCGTGCCCTCCGGTAACCTGTCGTGCATCTGTGGCTTTGGCTCTGCGGCGTGGGACACCTTGTTTGGCCATCCGCGTCCCGCCTCGCTGCACAACTTCCGTGAATTCGGACCCGAGGAACGACGCGCCATCTCCACCCCAGGCGATCTGTTGCTGCACATTCGGGCTGAGCAGATGGACCTCTGCTTTGAACTGGCGACGCAATTGCTCTCAGCGCTGGGCAATGCGGTGTCGGTGGTCGATGAAGTCCAGGGCTTCCGCTATTTCGACATGCGCAGCATCATCGGCTTTGTCGATGGCACCGAAAATCCCGTCGGTCGCAAGGCTGGCAGCTTCACGATGGTGGGCGATGAAGACCCCTCTTTCAGCGCAGGCAGCTATGTGCTGGTGCAGAAGTACCTGCACAAGATGGATGCCTGGAACGCGTTATCCGTCGAGGCGCAGGAGCGGATTATCGGGCGGACGAAGTTATCCGATATCGAACTCGACGATTCGGTCAAGCCGAGCAATTCGCACAGTGCCTTGACGACCATCACCAAGGACGGCGAAGAAGTAAAGATCCTGCGCGACAACATGCCCTTTGGCCGGCCAGGCGCTGGCGAATTCGGCACCTACTTCATCGGCTATGCGCGCTCGCCCGAACCTCTGGAGCAGATGCTCGAGAACATGTTTGTCGGCAAGCCCGCCGGTAATTACGACCGTTTGCTGGATTTCAGCACGGCAGTTACCGGTGGCCTGTTTTACGCTCCCTCGGCTGATCTACTGGAAGAACTGGCGGATCGCGCGCCCTTGGGCACCTGCCGGTGAACGCGGGCAATTCCCTGTCGATTTTCCGGTGGAGGGGTTCTGCCCCGCCGCTTAAGCTCAACCCATGAACCTACAAAACACGCTACTGCCGCCCCACGCCGAGATGGTCCGCGCCATGCTCGAACGAGACACCGCCTACGAGGGGGTGTTTTTTACCGCGGTCAAGACGACCGGTATTTTCTGCCGTCCTGGCTGCACCGCGCGCAGCCCGAAACCTGAAAATGTCGAGTTCTTCGCCCACGCCGATGAATGCCTGGCGGCGGGCTACCGCGCTTGCCTGCGCTGCAAACCCATGGACGCCGCGGCGATAGCGCCGCACTGGGTCCAGCAGTTGCTCAACTCAGTGGACGCCGATCCCGAGCAGCGCTGGACCGATGCCCAGTTAATCGCTGAAGGCATCGAGCCGCTGAAACTGCGTCGCTGGTTCAAGCAGCATTTGGGCATGACCTTTCATGCCTGGCTACGCACCCGACGCCTTGGCATGGCCTTGGGCGGGATCAAGCAGGGCCACTCCATCGACAGCGCCGCGTACGACTCCGGTTACGAATCCCTCAGCGGTTTTCGCGATGCATTCCAGAAGTCGTTCCACATCACGCCGGGCCGCGCCGCCAACAGTGAGCCGCTGCTGTTCACGCGCCTGACCACTCCGCTTGGGCCGATGATCGCCATGGCCGAACGTCGCGGACTGGTGTTACTGGAGTTCCTCGACCAGCCCAGCCTGAGCCGGGAAGTGCAAGCGCTGCAAAACCGCTTTGGTTACGTCGTGGCGCCAGGGCATAACGGGCATTTGCAGCAAATCGAAGACCAACTGAGCGAATATTTCGCCGGAAAACGGACTGAATTCAGCGTTGCCCTGCACATGCCCGGCAGCGAATTTTCCCGCCAGGTATGGGCCGAACTGGCACACATCCCCTACGGCCAGACCACCACCTACGGAGCGATCGCATCCACCCTGGGCAAACCCGGCGCCAGTCGGGCCGTGGGGTTGGCCAACGGTCATAACCGCCTCTCGATTGTCGTACCCTGCCATCGGGTGATCGGCGCCGACGGCTCGCTGACCGGCTACGCTGGAGGCCAGCCGCGCAAGGCGTTCCTGCTCAGGCTGGAGAAGGCGGCGGTACAGATTACCGAGCAACTGGCCTTTTGATCACAGGCTGCGTTCGTCAGCCGCTCCAAGGATGCTCTATGCCTGTCCCCTACCCACTGGCCACCCAATGGCTGGCGAACCTGGATGACGACTGGCGTCGCCACATCGACGCCATCGGCCCGTGCCTGCATCAACCTCACACAGCCCGCGATCCCTATGAGTCACTGGTGCGGGCGATCGCCTACCAGCAACTGCACGCCAAGGCCGGGGATGCGATTATCGGCCGGTTGCTGGCGCTGTACCCATCGGTGGCGTTTCCACAGCCTGGGCAGATTGTCGCGACTGATTTTGAGCGACTGCGCAGTTGCGGCTTTTCCGCCAGCAAGATCGCAACCATTCAAGGCATCGCCCAGGCTGCACTGGACGGCGTGGTGCCGGATTACGCCACGGCGCTGGCCATGGACGATGAAGCACTGATCGAACGCCTGGTAACCCTGCGCGGCGTGGGGCGCTGGACGGTCGAGATGCTATTGATCTACAGCCTGGAGCGACCGGACATCTTGCCGGCCGATGACTTTGGCGTACGCGAGGGTTATCGACGGCTCAAGGGGCTCCAGGTGCAACCGACGCGCAAGCAGATGATCGAGATCGGGTTGGCCTGGAGCCCGTATCGGACGGTGGCAGCGTGGTATTTGTGGCGGGTGCCCAGCCGTTAAACGGACTGTGGCGAGGGGATTCATCCCCGCTGGGCTGCGAAGCGGCCCCAAAAAATGGGACTGCTGCGCAGCCCAGCTCGCCACAGGTTTGCTTGGAGCTTGACTGCCCAAGCCCATCACAACCCCGATTTCAACCGGCTGAACGCCCGAATCAAAGCGCGGTTGAACGCCTTGCCATTGTCATTCTTGCTGTACAACGACGCTCGCACCGCCTGCGGCGGATAAGTCCCCGGATCATTGCGAATCGCCGGATCGATCAAGCTATCCGCCGCCGTGATGGCATTGGCATAGTGGATGGTGTCGGTAATCGGCGCGATCACTTCAGGTGTCATCAGGTAGTCCATCAATGCCAGTCCCGCCTCGGGATGCGGCGCGTCCTTGGGAATGACCATGGCATCGAACCAGATCAGCGTGCCCTCTTTCGGTATCCGGTACTTCAATGAAAACGGCTTTCCTGCCGCTTTTGCCTGGCCCGCCGCAATGGCCACGTTCCCGTTCCACGACATCGCCACGCAGGTATTGCCGTTGGCCAGGTCGCTGATGTTCAGGTCGTTGTCGAAGTAGCGAATGTAGGGGCGAATCTTCGCCAGCTGCTGTTCGGCCAGTTTCAGGTCATCGAGGTTCTGGCGGTTGATGTCCAGGCCCAGGTACTTCATGACCGCCGCGAACACTTCGTTCGGATCGTTGAGCAGGCTGACCCCGCAATCGGCGAATTTCGAAACCACCGTCGGGTCGAACAGCATTGCCCAGCTGTCCGTCGGTGCATCGGGCAGGCGCTGCTTGACCGCCTCCTCCTGATAACCCACGCCAGTGGTTCCCCAGGCGTAGATCCCGGCGTAACGGTTACCCGGATCGAACACGGCCATGTGCTGACGGAACTCTTCGCCGACGCCGGCAAAGTGCGGTATCTGCTGTTTATCCACGGTCTGGATCGCACCACTCTGGATGGCTCGCGACAGATGCTGCCCCGCCGTCAGCACCAGGTCGTAACCGCTACGACCAGTGAGCAATTTGGTCTCGACGGTTTCCAGGGAATCGAAGTGATCGACGACCACATGGATACCGGTTTTCTTCTCGAAGTTGGTCAAGGTGTCCGGGGCCAGGTACTCGCCCCAGATGTACAGGTTCACCACCGGTTTGGCGGTGTCGGCGGCCTGCACACACAGGGGTGCAAGCACCAGCAGTAACGCTTGGGTCAGTTTGTGCAGGCCCATGATCAAACTCCCTGTTCGTTGCAGGCAGTACCGGCGTACTGCGGCATGGTGATGCACGCGACATTGCCGCCACCGAGGAGAATTTCCCGGGAGTTTTCGATGCCGACGATCTTGTGCCTCGGGAACAGTTCGGCCAGGGTCGCCAACGCCACCTGATCATTGCGGTCGCCAAACAGCGGCACAACGATCGAGGTGTTACCGGCGTAGTAATTGATATAGGACGCGCAGATTTTCGTGCCAGCCCGGCGAGCATGCGTGCTGTCCTGTTGGTCCAGGCCCTCGGCCTCTTCGGCTGTCCACTCCAGCACATCCGGTTGTGGCAGCTTGTGCACGATCAGCTCGCGACCACGGCTGTCGCGGGTACTGCGCAGGATGTCGTAGGCCTCCTGGTAGATTTCCCACTGCGGGTCGTCGCGATTGTCGGTCCATTGCAGCACTACCTCGCCCGGGCGTACGAAGCACGCCAGATCGTCGACGTGGCCGTCGGTTTCGTCGAACTTGCAGCCCCGTGGCAGCCAGATGACCTGCTCGGCGCCGAGGTAATCGGTCAAGCGCCTGGTGACTTCGTCCTTGCCCAGATGCTGGTTGCGGTTACGGTTGAGCAGGCATTGCTCGGTGGTGAGAATGCTGCCCTGGCCGTCGCTCTGGATACCGCCCAGCTCTGCAATCAACGGTGCCCGATAGCGGTTGAAGCGTTCGATTTCGAGGATTTTGCTGGCGATCTGATCGTCCTTGTCCCACGGGTAGTACAAGCCGCCGTCGAGGCCGCCGTAGGCGTTGAACTCGAAATCCACGCCGCGCACTTCACCGCTCTGGTCGTTGACCACGAAGCACGGACCGCTGTCGCGGAACCAGGTGTCGTTGCAGGTCATTTCCACTACGCGTACTTGCGGCGGCAACTGGCGGCGAGCGGTGGCGAATTGCGCGGCCGAAGCGCAGACGGTAACCGGCTCGCTCTGGGAGATCGCGGTGACGATCTGCACCCAGACTTTCTGCGCAGGCTTGGCGCCATTGCGCCAGACGTCGGTGCGTTCAGGCCAACCGAGCCAGCAGCCGGACTTGGTTTCGAATTCACCGGGCAACCGGAAACCGTCAAGTTTGGGCGTGGAGTCGAGCAAACGTGCCATGGGCAAACCTCATCAGCGGGGATTGGAATGACCACAGGCTAAGGTCGCGAGCGCCCTCCTCGCCAACGATGATTATTTCGGAACACTTGAATTCAACTCATCAATCGATCAGTTGATCGTTGAACCATTCGAGCATCTGCGTCACGGCAGGCCGCTCCAGGCGAACCCGCTCGCACACCAGCGCGTATTGCCCCAATGCCGTTATGCTTGAGGTGAATGGCCGGACCAGGCGACCGCTGAGCAAATCTTCCTGGGCCGTCAGGTTATCGCCCATGGCGACGCCCTGCCCCTGGGCCGCGGCTTCCAGGGCCAATCCGGCATGGGCGAAGTACAGTTGCCGTTCGGGGCGCTGGTCACCGGCATGGCTGGTGAGCCAGGCGGTCCAGGTCTTGCCGTCCTGATCGTCATGCAGCAAGCAATGGCGGGCCAGGTCCCTGGGGGTTTTCAGGGTGCCCTGGTTGAATAGGCCAGGACTGCACACCGGAAAAAACTGCAGCGCCGGCAATGGCCGGACGAAATACGCACTGCTGTCCACCGGGCCCGTGCCGTAGGTGATCGCCAGGTCGATGTCTTCTCCCGGCGCCGTGGCATCGATCGGCTGTTCGTAGAGGTGCAAGGTGATGTGCGGATAACGCGCATAGAAATCCGAAAGGCGACTCATCAGCCACTTCTGCGCCAGCTCGGCAGTGACCGCCAGGCGCAACACCGCCAGGGACGAAGGGTCGCGAAGCTCGTCGCAGGCATCACCGATCAATTCAAAGGCCTGCTGCAAGCTTTGCATCAGGCGCCCGGCGGCCACGGTCGGACGAATCTGCCGGCCTTCGCGCACGAACAGCGAAACGCCGAGCTGTTCTTCCAACTGGCGGATCTGATGACTGACGGCGCTGTCAGTCACGCACAACTCCGCCGCCGCCCGGCCAAAATGAGCGTGACGGGCGGCGCATTCGAAGGTTCTGAGGGCTGCGAGGGAGGGTAATCGGCGCATCGGGTCGAGTCCGGGTTTCGAGGCGCCCATGCTGACCCGGTGGAAGGTAGGCGTCCAGTGGGACCGCGTTATCGTTCTTCGCGAGCAGGCTCGCTCCCACAAAGGTTTTGTGGGCTTTGCGGATCATTGTGGGAGCGAGCCTGCTCGCGAAGGCGTCGGCAATCGCGCCGCATATCTTCTAGGCTGAACCGAGTCAATTCGGCCACTGGAGATTCCCATGCAACTCGAAGGCTCATGCCATTGCGGCGCGGTGTCGTTCAACCTGACCAGCGCCCATCCCTACCCCTATCAACGCTGCTACTGCTCGATCTGCCGCAAGACCCAGGGCGGTGGCGGTTATGCGATCAATATTGCCGGTGACGCCCATAGCCTCAAGGTGCGCGGGCGCAAGAACATCGCGATCTACCATGCGCTGCTCAAGGGCGAAGGCGAGCAGCGCGCCCACCGCAGCAGTGCCGAGCGGCATTTCTGCTCGCTGTGCGGCTCGGGCTTGTGGCTATTCAGCCCTGAATGGCCGGAATTGATCCACCCATTCGCCTCGGCGATCGACACGCCGCTGCCCGTGGCGCCGCAGCACACACATTTGTTGCTGGACTCCAAGGCCTCCTGGGTGGAGGTCGAGGTGAAGCCCGGCGATAAACAGTTCGAGGGTTATCCCGAAGAATCGATCGCCGAGTGGCATGAGCGCCTGGGCTTGAGCCGTTAAGCCCGCGACTGGTTGATCTTTACGCCGCCACTGGCACGCCACTGTGGAAGCGAAACTCCACATCCGGCGATTCGATCAGTTCCTGCTCGGCGGCCCGCACCTTGTCTATCACCTGGGCGATGTCCTTGGCGTCCCCGTACTGGTACGCCAGTTTCAGGTAGCCCTGGAAGTGCCGGGCCTCGCTTTTGAGCAGGCCGAAGTAGAACTTGCCCAGTTCCTCGTCCAGGTGTGGTACCAACGCCTCGAAACGCTCGCAGCTGCGGGCCTCGATGAACGCACCGACCACGAGCGTATCCACCAGCTTGACCGGTTCGTGACTGCGTACCACCTTGCGCAGTCCCGAGGCGTAGCGCCCGGCGGACAGTTGGCGCAACCCGATCTTGCGTTTTTTCATCAGGCGCATGACCTGCTCATGGTGCACCAACTCTTCCCGGGCCAGACGCGACATCATGTTGATCAGGTCGACGTGGGAGTGGTACTTGGCAATCAGGCTAAGCGCCGTGCTGGCCGCCTTGAACTCGCAATTCTTGTGGTCGATCAGCAAGGTGTCCTGATCGGCCAAAGCGGCCTGAACCCAGCCATCCGGGGTGCGGCAGCCGAGGAACTCGTGAATTTCGGGAAGGATCATGGGGCTCACGGAAAAAGGGTAGAAAAGGTATAAAACGAAGGGCGCCGATTATACCGGCCTGCCCGAAGACCACCAGTCACACCGTTGATATGCATCAAGTCACCGATTGCCGCACAGGAACTATAGTTGTGCAACGCCATGCTTTTTCATTTTCAGGAGATCCCGATCATGCAAGCCATTCGCAGCATCCTGGTGGTCATCGACCCCGAGCATTCGGAAAGCCTGGCACTCAAACGAGCCAAACTGATCGCCGGTGTAACCCAGGCGCACCTGCATCTGCTGGTGTGTGACCGCAAGCACGATCACAGCGCCATGCTGGGCGTGCTCAAGGCTGCCCTGCTGCAAGACGGGTACAGCGTCACGACCGAGCAGGCCTGGAATGAAAGCCTGCACGAAACCATCGTCGACGTGCAGCAGGCCGAAGGCTGCGGGCTGGTCATCAAACAGCATTTCCCTGACAGCTCGCTGAAAAAGGCCCTGCTGACCCCGGTGGACTGGAAACTGCTACGCCACTGCCCTACCCCGGTGCTGCTGGTGAAAACCGCCGGTTCGTGGAAGGACAAGGTGATCCTGGCGGCTGTCGACGTTGGCAATATGGATAGTGAACACCGTCATCTGCACAACACCATCATCGATTACGGCTACGACATCGCCAGCCTGGCCAAGGCGCATCTGCATGTGATCAGTGCTCATCCTTCGCCCATGCTGTCGGCAGCCGACCCAACGTTGCAGCTGAGCGAGACCATCGAGGCGCGCTATCGCGAACAATGCAAGGCGTTCCAGGCCGAGTTCGACATCGACAACGAACACCTGCACATTGCCGAGGGCCCGGCGGATGTGTTGATTCCGTTCATGGTGCACAAGCTGCAGGCGGCCGTGACAGTGATCGGCACCGTGGCGCGCAGTGGTTTATCGGGGACGTTGATCGGCAATACGGCGGAAGTGGTGCTCGATGCGGTAGAGAGCGATGTGCTGGTGCTCAAGCCCCAGGAAGTCGAGGATCACCTGGAGGAGTTGGCGGTCAAGCATTGAGATTCGTAGCGCCTGCCAGGCCGTCTTCGCGAGCAAGCCCGCTCCCACACTCAACCGCAAATCAACTGAAGGAACGCGGTTGAATGTGGGAGCGGGCTTGCTCGCGAAGCTTTCAGGGTCTAGCCGCCAAACGCGTCCTTGAGGAACCCCGGCGCGATGTACCGCTGGTAATGCGCCTCGGACAGCAGGAAAAATTCCCGATCGATGGCGTCGCGCAGTTCCGGCAGGTTCCAATCGCGAAACTCAGGCAACAACACCATCCCATAGGCTTGCAAGTTGTTGATGACCCGCGCGCCCCTGGCGATCAACTGGTAGGCCCAGCAATACTGGGACTGATGCGGCACAAAGCGGATCTTGCGCTGTTCCAGCTGCGTTCGCAGCAACGCCGGATCGAAAATCTCCACCTTGGCGGCCATCACCTGGGACAACAACTGCTCGAGACGCAGCCATACTGCGCGCTTTTCTTCCTCGTTGTAGCCGTTCCAGTGAATCACTTCGTGGTGGAAACGCTTGCAGCCACGGCACACCAAATCACCGTAAACAGTGGAGCAAAGGCCGACGCAGGGGGTCTTGATGGTCTGATTGGGCATAGGTAGGCAAAACGCGAAAAAGCAAAACAGGACGGCATGTTAGCCCTTTGTCTAACATTGATCACCCCTCAAAGTTTCAGGTGCCAACTTACCTTTAATTTTTTTTTGCCGTAGAATCAGCCTGCCTTTTTAGGCGCCAATGTCCGTTAGAAGCTGTTTTCAAAGCGTCACGAGCACAGTCGTTCCTTCAGAGCGGTGTTGGCGAGGGGTTTTTCCAGCGGGGAAAAGCCCAACGCCAACCCTCATCAGCTCCCGTTCTGCAGGCGTAAAACTTTGAAAGCAGCTTCTGTAAGGAATTGTCGGTAATTCTGGCTAAGTGGCTCACAACGCCACGCAGCGCATGAGTACGGCAATTTCGGGATGAGCGTCCCGGACACCCATTTGGGACCACTGATGAGGGTAATAACTGTGCTTGAAGCCTACCGCAAACATATCGAAGAGCGTGCAGCACTGGGTATCGTTCCCCAGCCGCTTAACGCCGAACAAACTGCAGGCCTGGTCGAGCTGCTGAAGAACCCCCCGGCTGGCGAAGAAGCATTTCTCGTTGACCTGATCACCAATCGCGTTCCGCCTGGAGTGGACGAAGCAGCCTATGTCAAGGCCGGCTTCCTGTCCGCCATCGCCAAAGGCGAAGCCAAATCCCCCCTGATCGACAAGAAGCGCGCTGTTGAACTGCTCGGCACCATGCAGGGTGGCTACAACATCGTGACCCTGGTCAACCTGCTGGACGACGCCGAGCTGGCACCAGTAGCGGCCGAAGAACTCAAGCACACCCTGCTGATGTTCGATGCCTTCCACGACGTCGCTGAAAAAGCCAAGAACGGTAACGTACACGCCAAAGGCGTGCTGCAGTCCTGGGCTGACGGCGAGTGGTTCGTGAAACGCCCTGTGCTGGCCGACAAGATCAGCCTGCGTGTGTTCAAGGTGACTGGCGAGACCAACACCGACGACCTGTCCCCTGCACCTGATGCCTGGTCCCGCCCGGACATCCCGCTGCACGCCCTGGCCATGCTGAAAATGGCTCGCGACGGCATCGTGCCTGACGCACAAGGCGTCACCGGCCCGATGAAGCAGATCGAAGAAATGCGCAACGCCGGCTTCCCGATCGCCTACGTTGGCGACGTGGTCGGTACCGGTTCTTCGCGTAAATCGGCCACCAACTCGGTACTGTGGTTCTTCGGCGACGACGTTCCCTACGTGCCGAACAAGCGTGCCGGCGGTTTCTGCTTCGGCAGCAAGATCGCTCCGATCTTCTACAACACCATGGAAGATGCTGGCGCACTGCCAATCGAATTCGACGTATCCAACATGCACATGGGCGACGTGATCGACCTGTACCCGCATGCTGGCAAAGTCTGCAAGCACGGCACCGACGAAGTCCTGACCACCTTCGAAATGAAGACCCCGGTCCTGTTGGACGAAGTGCGCGCCGGCGGCCGTATCCCGCTGATCATCGGCCGTGGCCTGACCGAGAAAGCTCGTACCGAGCTGGGTCTGCCACCTTCGACGCTGTTCAAGAAGCCTGAAGCTCCAGCTGAAAGCACCAAGGGCTTCACCCTGGCGCAGAAAATGGTCGGCAGGGCTTGCGGCGTGACCGGCGTTCGCCCGGGCACCTACTGCGAACCGAAGATGACCACCGTGGGTTCCCAGGACACCACCGGTCCAATGACCCGTGACGAACTGAAAGACCTGGCGTGCCTGGGCTTCTCGACCGACCTGGTGATGCAGTCCTTCTGCCACACCGCGGCTTACCCCAAGCCGATCGACGTGACCACCCACCACACCCTGCCTGACTTCATCATGACCCGCGGCGGCGTTTCCCTGCGTCCGGGCGACGGCATCATCCACTCGTGGCTGAACCGCATGCTGCTGCCAGACACCGTCGGCACCGGTGGTGACTCGCACACCCGTTTCCCGATCGGCATCTCGTTCCCGGCCGGTTCCGGCCTGGTAGCATTCGCCGCGGCCACCGGCGTCATGCCGCTGGACATGCCTGAGTCGATCCTGGTTCGCTTCAAAGGCGAACTGCAGCCAGGCGTCACCCTGCGTGACCTGGTTCACGCCATTCCTTACTACGCGATCCAGAAAGGCCTGCTGACCGTAGAGAAGAAAGGCAAGAAGAACGCCTTCTCCGGCCGCATCCTGGAGATCGAAGGCCTGCCTAAGCTGACCGTAGAGCAAGCGTTCGAACTGTCTGACGCCTCGGCCGAACGTTCGGCTGCCGGTTGCACCATCCAGCTGTCCAAAGAGTCGATTGCCGAATACCTGCAGTCCAACATCACCCTGCTGCGCTGGATGATCGGCGAAGGCTACGGCGATGCACGCACTCTGGAACGTCGCGCTCAAGCGATGGAAGCCTGGCTGGCCAACCCTGAGCTGCTGCAAGCGGACAAAGACGCTGAATACGCCGAGATCATCGAGATCGACCTGGCCGACATCAAGGAGCCTGTGCTCTGCGCGCCGAACGACCCGGACGACGCTCGCCTGCTCTCCAGCGTTGCTGGCGAGAAGATCGACGAAGTGTTCATCGGTTCGTGCATGACCAACATCGGTCACTTCCGCGCTGCCGGCAAGTTGCTGGAACAGGTCAAGGGTCAGCTGCCAACCCGTCTGTGGCTGTCGCCGCCGACCAAGATGGACGCTCACCAGCTGACCGAAGAAGGCTACTACGGCATCTACGGCAAGGCTGGCGCGCGCATGGAAATGCCAGGCTGCTCGCTGTGCATGGGTAACCAGGCACGTGTAGAGCCGAACTCGACTGTAGTGTCGACTTCGACCCGTAACTTCCCGAACCGTCTGGGTGACGGCGCGAACGTCTACCTGGCTTCGGCTGAACTGGCGTCCGTGGCTTCCATCCTGGGTCGCCTGCCGACCGTCGAGGAGTACATGGAATACGCTGGCAAGATCGACAGCATGGCGGCCGATGTCTACCGCTACCTGTCCTTCGACCAGATTGCCGAGTTCCGTGAAGCTGCTGCGAACGCCAACATCCCGGTCGTTCAAGCCTAACGTTTCAACGCAATGAAAAACGCCGCCCATCGTGAGATGAGCGGCGTTTTTTTATGCCTGTACCGATCGTTCCCACGCTCCGCGTGGGAATGCAGCCCGGGACGCTCTGCGTCCCTTTCCAAAGCTGGAACGCGGAGCGTTCCCTTGAGGCATTCCCACGCAGAGCTTGGGAACGATCAAGGTGACGGGGTCAGGCGCTCAGCGAATAGATCAACGCCGAGATCGCCACCAGCCCAACTGCCACTACAAACACGTTCGACGCCTGGCCACGATAACGTGCCATCGCCGGTATCTTGCGGATAGCGTACATCGGCATCAGGAACAGGATTGCCGCGATCACCGGACCGCCCAGGGTTTCGATCATGCCGAGGATGCTCGGGTTCAGCGTGGCGACGATCCAGCACACCACCAGCATGAACGCCGCGACGATGCGGTCCAGGGTCTTGGCTGCTGGACGTTTGCCGCTCTTGACGATCAGGCCCTTGAGGCCTTCGCTGGCGCCGATGTAGTGCCCCAGGAACGACTTGGAGATGGCCACGAAGGCAATCAACGGTGCCGCGAAGGCAATGGTCGGATTGCTGAAGTGGTTGGCCAGGTACGAAAGGATCGACAGGTTCTGTGCCTTTGCCTCGGCCAGTTGCGCCGGCGACAGGGTCAACACGCAGCTGAACACGAAGAACAGCACCATCACCACCATCAACGCGTGGGCCCGGGACAGGATCTGCGAGCTGCGCTCTTCGGCGTGCTCGCCGTATCGGCGCTTCTGGTCCACGGCGAATGCCGAGATGATCGGCGAATGGTTGAACGAGAACACCATTACCGGAATCGCCAGCCACAAGGTGCGCAGCAACGCCGATGGCTCAGGCAGCGTGCTGGCCGTGGTCAGGATGCCGCCATTCCAGTGTGGAATCAGGAACACCGCCAGGAACAGCAGCGCGACGATGAACGGGTAGACCATCAGGCTCATGGCCTTGACGATCACCTGCTCGCCGCAGCGCACCACGGCCAGCAGGCCGAGGATCAGCACGAACGACAGGACCGCACGCGGTGGCGGCATGATGTGCAGTTGATGTTCGAGGAAGCTGCCCACGGTGTTGGTCAGGGCCACGCTGTAGATCAACAGGATCGGGAAGATCGCGAAGAAGTACAGCAAGGTGATCAACGCACCGGCCTTGAGCCCGAAATGCTCTTCCACCACTTCGGTGATGTCCGCGCCTTCGCGGCCAGACAGCACAAAGCGGGTCAGGCCTCGGTGTGCGTAGAACGTCATCGGAAACGCCAGCAATGCCAGGACCAAAAGCGGCCAGAATCCGCCCAGGCCCGCATTGATCGGTAAAAACAGGGTTCCCGCGCCAATCGCCGTACCAAACAAGCCCAGCATCCAGGTGGTGTCCTGGCGATTCCAGCTCGTAAGAGTTGCGGGTGTCGCTGCTACAAAGCGTTCGTTAACGCTATTGGCCTGATCATTCATCCGGTGGGATCTCCACATTCCGGTCACTTGCCACCCGGCCAGGACGCGTCGGAATACCCGACAGGCAGCGCCTGGCCGAAACAGGGGCGCGATTCTGGAGGATTAGTGAACAGAAGCAAAGACTTAGGTGAGGAACGGTGGTACCAGGTTGCACCTTTGCCCCCCTGCAAGGACTCGCAATCAATGGCAGACGACGATGTGCGCTTGATAAAGGTTATTCATCATGTATTTTTAAAGAACCTGTCAACCCTCTGGAGTCACCCCATGCCCCTGGTTCGCGTCGACCTCAAGAAACAGCAGGACCCCACCTACGCCAAACGTGTCGGACAACTGATCTACGCTGCCTTGCGCAGTGCGATTGGCGTGCCGGAAAACGATAACTTCCAGATTCTTGCCGAGCACGACGACCAGCATTTCATCTTCGATCCCCAGTACCTAGGCATCCAGCGCACCGACAACCTGGTGGTCATCCAGATCACCCTGAGCGAAGGCCGAACCCTGGAGCAGAAAAAACTGCTCTACAAAACCATCGTCGAAAGCCTCAATACGCAACTGGCCGTGCGCTTGGACGATGTTTTCATTAATCTGGTGGAAGTGAAGAAAGAGAACTGGTCGTTCGGCAATGGCATTGCCCAATACGCACTCTGATCGCCAACTTATTGACCTGTGAGCCGCCCATGCCCCGCGTTTCCCGCAAACAAGCCGACCTCAACCGTGAAATCATCGTCGATGCCGCCACACGGTTGTTTCGCGAACGCGGCCTGCACGGGATCAGCGTCGTCGACGTGATGGCGGCGGCGGGGCTGACCCATGGCGGCTTCTATGGTCACTTCCAGTCCAAGGAAGCGCTGGCCAGGGAGGCCAGCGAGCGGGCATTCAAAGAAGTGGGTACGCGATGGCGCGAACGAATCACCCAGGGCGACGACAAGGCGGCGGCGCGCCAGGCACTGATCAAGCCTTACCTGTCGGTCTACAGCCGCGATAACCCCGGTGAAAGCTGCCCGGTGGTGGCCTTTGCCGGCGACATGTGCCACGAGCACGCCGACAGCAGCCTGCGCGAGCCGTTCATGGCCGGCCTGAACCGACTGCTCGATGCCCTGGGCGAACTGATGGATTCGGACGATGCCGCCGAAAAGCGGCAGCAAGCGCTGGTGCAGTATTCACTGATGGTCGGCGCGCTGACACTGGCGCGGGCCACCCGGGGTGACGCCCTGTCGGAGGAAATCCTCGAGGCGGCCCAGAATTTTCTGACAGAGTCCCCTGCCCCGGACTGAATATTCGGCGTCATCAAAAATATTCGCTGCCTTAAAAAGATCGCAGGCTTCGCCAGCTCCTACACTGAGGAGCGACGCCAGTGAGATTGCCAAAAAGGTTCGCAACCAGCACTCTCGACCGACGTTCGCGCCCGACTGCCCGCTGCCCACAGGAGCAAAGCATGCCTGCAACCGTTCTGGTACTGGTTGAAACCATCAATGATTACTTGCCCATCCTCGAACATCAGGGCTTTCACCTGATCCTGGCGCCCACGCCTGCCGAGCGCGCCGAGGCCGTCACCCGACACAGCGGCCAGATCGACGCCGTCCTGACCCGGGGCCCTCTCGGTCTATACGCCGATGAAATCGCCGCCCTGCCCAACCTCAAGATCATCTGCGTGATTGGCGCGGGATACGAACAAGTCGACCTGCAAGCCGCCGCCGACCGGGGCATCACCGTCACCAATGGCGCCGGGGTCAACGCCTCTTCGGTGGCAGACCATGCCATGTCATTGCTGCTGTCGCTGGTGCGCGATATTCCCCGCTGCGATGCCGCGGTACGTCGGGGTGAATGGCCAAAAATCATGCGCCCTTCCCTGGCCGGCAAGCGCCTGGGCATTCTCGGCCTCGGCGCGGTCGGCATGGCCATCGCCAAACGTGCCGCCGCGGGCTTCGACATGACGGTGAGTTACCACAACCGCCAGCACCGCAGCGATGTGCCCTACAAGTTCTGCTCGACACCCACCGAACTGGCCCGTGCCTCGGACTTTTTGATCGCCGCCACCCCGGGAGGACTGGGCACCAAGCACCTGATCAATCGGCAGGTGCTCGAGGCCCTGGGGCCCAACGGATTTTTCGTCAACATCGCCCGCGCCAGCGTAGTGGTCACAGCCGACCTGATTACCGCGCTTGAGCAGCGGCGGATCGCCGGTGCTGCGCTGGATGTCTTCGATGCCGAGCCCAAGGTGCCGGATGCCCTCAAGGCCCTGGCGAACGTCATCCTCAGCCCGCATGTGGCCGGGCTTTCCCCCGAGGCCACCCAAGGCACCGTGGAACTGGTGGGGCGCAACCTCGTGGCGTATTTTTCCGGCCAGCCCGTGCTGACCCCCATCGAGTTGCCCAAGGGTGTGGTTACCCAAGCCGTCCAGTAAGGCAATTCAAACGGGTGTATCAAAAGCAATGATTGCCCGGCAACACGCTCACCTATAAGGGCTGTTCGAGGTTGTGGGTGCCGGGTGCGCGCATTAGATTAGCCAATAGTTTCAGGCCTCCAGAATAAGCAGAAGGGATAAGCATGACGCTTACTGACCAATCCACCCGCACCCGCGCCGGCGAAGAACTCGATGCCAGCCTGATCGATCCCTATCTCAAGGCCCACATTCCGGGATTGAGCGGCCTGCCACGGATCAGCCAGTTCCCGGGCGGTGCGTCCAACCTCACCTACTTGCTGGAGTACCCCGAACAGGAGTTCGTCCTGCGTCGCCCGCCCTTCGGTCACAAAGCCAAGTCCGCCCATGACATGGGGCGCGAATTCCGCATCCTCAATCAACTGCGCGACGGTTTTCCGTATTGCCCGAAGGCCTATGTGCACTGTACTGATGAAGCGGTGATCGGCGCCGAGTTCTATGTGATGGAGCGGGTCAACGGCATCATCCTGCGCTCCGAACTGCCGCCGGAACTGGGGCTGGACTCGGCAAAGACCGAAGCGCTGTGCAAGAGCTTCATCGACAAGTTCGTCGAACTGCACCGTGTCGACTACAACGCCTATGGCCTCGGCGACCTCGGCAAGCCCGAAGGCTACGTGGCGCGGCAGATCAAAGGCTGGAGCGATCGTTACGAGAAAGCCCTGACCCCCGATGCGCCGCAGTGGGAAGCCGTGAAAGCCTGGCTCAACGACAAGATGCCTGCCGATCATCCGACCTCCAGCATCGTGCACAACGACTACCGCTTCGACAACGTCATCCTCGACCCGAACAACCCGATGCAGATTATCGGCGTGCTCGACTGGGAACTGACCACCCTGGGCGACCCGTTGATGGACCTGGGCAACACCCTCGCCTACTGGATCGAAGCCGGGGATCCGGCGCCGGTACAGTTGATGCGCCGTCAGCCCAGCCACGCACCGGGCATGCTGACCCGTCGCGAATTCGTCGACTATTACGCCCAGCGTTCAGGCATCGAAATCGACAATTTCGACTTCTACTACACCTACGGCCTGTTCCGCCTGGCCGGTATCGTGCAGCAGATCTACTACCGCTTCTACCATGGCCAGACCCAGGACAAACGCTTCGCGCAGTTCATTCACATGAACAAACTCCTGGAGCAGATGAGCTTGCAGGTCATCCACAAATCCAGCCTCTGATACCACTCCCACTTGTAGGAGCCCGGCTTGCCGGCGAAGGCGGCCTCAGGTACGCCTTCGCCGGCAAGCCGGGCTCTTACAGAAGGCGATTTCGGCTCCATAAAAAGGAAAAATCATGTCCAAGACTCAGTTGTTCGACCTCGACGGCAAGATCGCATTCGTCTCCGGCGCCAGCCGCGGCATCGGTGAAGCCATCGCCAAACTGCTGGCCCAGCAAGGCGCCCACGTGATCGTCTCGAGCCGTAAACTCGAGGGCTGCCAACACGTGGCGGACGCGATCATCGCCGCCGGGGGCAAAGCCACCGCCATCGCCTGCCACATCGGCGAGATGGAACAGATCAGCCAGGTCTTCGCCGGCATCAAGGAACAGTTCGGGCGCCTGGACATCCTGGTCAACAACGCCGCGACCAATCCGCAATTCTGCAACGTGCTGGACACCGACCTCAGCGCCTTCCAGAAGACCGTCGACGTCAATATCCGCGGTTACTTCTTCATGTCAGTGGAAGCCGGCAAACTGATGCGCGAAAACGGCGGCGGCAGCATCATCAACGTCGCATCGATCAACGGCGTCTCTCCCGGGATCTTCCAGGGTATCTACTCGGTGACCAAGGCAGCCGTGATCAACATGACCAAGGTGTTTGCCAAGGAATGCGCGCAGTTTGGCATCCGCTGCAACGCCCTGCTGCCGGGCCTGACGGATACCAAGTTTGCGTCGGCGCTGGTGAAAAACGAGGCGATCTTGAACACTGCGCTGCAACAGATCCCGCTCAAGCGCGTGGCAGACCCAAGCGAGATGGCCGGCGCCGTGCTGTACCTGGCGAGCGACGCATCGAGCTACACCACGGGCGTTTCGCTGAACGTCGACGGTGGGTTCCTGTCCTGATCTGATACACCCCTATGTAGGAGCGAGCATGCTCGCGATGGACCTGAGAACGACACGGGGTGTCAGGTTCCCAGCGTTATCGTTAACGACCATCGCGAGCATGCTCGCTCCTACAGGGGGCTCACGTTTTTACTGGGTGACGCACCGCGTCACGGTTGTTTCGCGTTTTACCTCCCCTTCCGCCCGCATATCGCCCATTACCTGGGTACTATCCGAGGTCTGGCAGGTCGTTTCAGGCGGCGGTGGTGGTGCAGCAGGTGGAGGTGGCGCCGGACTGGAGCAGCCACCGATAATCACGGCACACAGTGCCACAGGAGCAAAAACGCGTTTCCCAAGACTTTTCATAGGCTGACCCGCGAAAAAGGATGTACACGTTTGTGTGACAACAGAACACCGCTGGAAAGTTCACGGTGCGGCTGCAGAAAAATCACTTTTGTACTTTCTTATCGCGTATTCACTCGTCCGGGCATGACAAACCTGGCAATTCCTACACTACCGGATCCGGGCGCTGCAGGCTGTTGCATTCCAGTTCATACCTCAATTCTTCGATAAGCGCCGCCACCGATTCGGGAGTCTGCAGCATCGTTACGTTCAATCCGCTGACGACCAGATCGACTTGTCCCGACACCGGGTGATAGAGCTTGATAGTCAAGGTATGATCGCCAGTGATATTGCACTCACAGGCCAGCGGCGAAAAGGTCTGTTCAAGCTGCGTGCGCAGCTGCGCTATGTAAATCATTGCGACAGCCCACCGCGGCCATCCAGTGCGTGGGTAATGCATTCGTCGAGCATGGCTGTTCCTTTTACGACCCAGGGAGGATGAATGATCGGTAAACGTCATTCGCCCGCTCTTAGCCTAAGGCTTGCCACCTACCTGTCAGAACCTGAGTTTGCACCCCCTCGATTAGTGCATTTGCACCTTACCCTTGAGTCTTTGGACGCCATGCACTGGAAAACAGTCCGCGTTCGCGCGCCCAGACAATCGCCTCGCTGCGGCTGTGCACGTCTAACTTGGAATACACGGTCGCAACGTGGTTGCGCACGGTATTCGTCGCCAGTTTCAGGCGCGCAGCGATTTCCTTGTCCGCCAGGCCTGCACAGATCAGTTCCAGCACGTCGCGCTCCCGAGCTGTCAGGTCGGTAAACGACACGCTGGGCAACTGCGGTGCGTTGACGTTCTTCACGTTGGCGAGTTTTTCGATCAGCGTGCGACTGAACCAGGAGGCATCTTTCATCACCTCTTCAATGGCCGCCACCAATTCCAGCTCGGTGCGTTTGCGCTCGGTGATGTCCATCAACACCAACAGGTAGCAAGGGCTACCCTGGATGTTCACGGTGTCGGCGGAAACGGCGCAATCGATCAGTTCGTTGTCTTTCCTGCGCACACGCACGTCAACGCGATCCAGCCTTGCGGTTTTCTCCAGGGTGGTAAAGAACCGCGTGCGTGCCCCTTTGTCATGGAAAACCTCGATCTCGGCGATGGTTTTACCGGACACCTCTTCGCTGGAGTACGCGAGGGTATCGAGGAACGCATCATTGACATCCATCACCACCTGGTCGCTGGCGCTGCACACCAAGGTTGGCACCGGCGTCAGGCGAAAGGCCTTGGCAAACCGCTCCTCGCTCTGGCGCAGGGCCACTTCGACCTTGCGCCGGGGCTCCATGTCGACGAAGGAAAACAGCATGCAGGCTTCGTCATGCAGCTCAAGGGGCTGCCCGGCGACGATCACCTGCTTGGTACCGCCTGCGGGCAACTGCAGTTCGGCCTGCATCTGGGGAATGGTGGTGCCGTCGCGCAAGCATTGTTTCACCAGATCCCTGTTTTCAGCCTGTGCCAGCACATCCAGCTCGTAGGTCGACGTGCCGATCACCTGGTCACGGGCGTAACCGGTCATCTCGAGGAAACCCGGATTGACCTTGATATAACGCAAATCGCTGAGACGGCAAATCACCGCGGGCGCCGGGTTGGCGGCAAAGGTTTTTTCGAAACGCTGCTCGGCGCTCGCCCAGTCGGTGACATCGTCCATGATCAATACCAGCGATTCCGGCTCGCCACGGTTGTCGGCCAGCACCAGGCTGCGCACGCGATGGACCCACATGGTCTCTTCATCCGCCGCTGGCGTCACCTCTACCAGCACATCGCTGAAGGTCTCGCCGCGAGCCACGCGGTTGATCGGATAGCTGTGCGCCGGGACCGGATGGTTATTGCGATACCGCAATGCGAAGCGCTTGGCATATTCCTTGGCATTGGCCCCCAGATCGCCGATGCGCTCGACGCCGTGCATCGCCAGCGCGGCGTCATTGGCCCAGAGAATGCACTGATCGGGGTCGAGCAGAATAACCCCGTCGGTCAGCCCTGCGATGATCTGCTGCAACTGGCGGCGATTGGTTTCGGTGGTCAGGACGTCCTGGCTCATTGCGACTCCACAAGTTGGGTGACTCTGTGAAGTCTCCGACCGCCTGTTTTTCGGATAGTGCAAAGAACCTGTGGGAGCGGGCTTGCTCGCGAAGGCGGTGTGTCATTCAACAGATTCAGGGACTGATCCACCGCCTTCGTGAGCAAGCCCGCTCCCACAAGGTTGTGCGTTAAGCCGGCCGGTCTTGCAGGACCAGCTCACGCAACGTATCGAGAAACAGCTTGAGTACCGGCGAATCGTCGTCCGCTCGGTAGGTAGCGTACAACGGCACCTCCGGCAACGCCGGGGTCAGGCGCCGGAACACCAGGCCTGCAGGCGCCAGCTGTTCGATGGAGGCCGGCAACAAGGCCACGCCGAAACCGGCGCGGACCAGGCTGAGCAAGGTTTGCACCTCGATCACCTGCTGGCGAATCTGCGGCGTGAAACCGGCCTGGATGCAGCACTGGTAGAGAAAATCGGCAAAACGCGATTGCTTGAGCTCCAGCGCCACGAACGGCTCGGGCGCCAGGTCCGCGGGTGCCAGAAGCTGTTTTGCGGCCAGCGGGTGATCGACCGGCATGACCACCCGGATCGGCTCGTAGATCAACAGTTCATTGCGCAACTGCGGATCGTCATAGCCGACCCGAAACACGCAGGCATCGATGCGTTTTTCCTTGAGCGCCTTGACCTGCGCCGCCGGCGTCATCTCATGCAGGCGCCAGCTCACCTGCGGATAACGTTCACGAAACAGGTGCAAGGCCCGAGGCAGCACACCGACCATTACCGAACTGATCATGCCGATTTCCAGCTCGCCCAACTGGCCGCGACCGGTTTGCCGTGTCAGGTCGAGCGCACGGTTGAGCTGTTCGAATACCAGCGGTGCCTGCTCCTTGAGCATTTGCCCGGCGGCGGTCAGCTCGACCCGGTGATGACTGCGCTCGAACAGCGGCGTCCCAAGTTCCTCCTCCAGCAGCCTAATCTGCTGGCTCAGCGGAGGCTGGCATATGTGCAAGCGGGTGGCGGCCCGGCCGAAATGCAGCTCTTCGGCCAGCGCCATGAAGTAGCGCAACAGACGCAAGTCCATGACAACTACCCCAGGTTCAAGGGGGTCGAGCGCTGGCGCACGCCGGTCAGGCTGAACAGGGCATTGGCGATGGCCGGGGCCACCGATGGGCTGCCCAGCTCGCCTACACCACCGGGCTTGCCCGGATCACCCTCGACCAGCAGGATGTCCAGCGCCGGCATGTCCGACATGCGCGTTACCCGGTAATCGTGGAAGTTGCTTTGCACCACCCTGCCTTGCCTGATGTCCAGGCGATCGAACAAGGCGTGCCCCAGGCCCCACATCAGGCCGCCGTAGATCTGTTCTTCGACGCCGCCAGGCGAAACGGCCAGACCGCAATCGACAACGCAGGTGAGCTTCTCGACCTTGACTACGCCATCCTGTTTCGACACCCGTGCAACCACCGCGATGAAACTGCTGTAGCCCTGGTTGGTGGCGATCCCCAACGCCGTCCCTTCAGGCAGGGGCTGGCCCCAACCGGCGCGCTCGGCAGCGCTTTTGAGCACCGCAACGTGCCGTGGCCGATCCTGCATGTTGGCCAGGCGCATGGCCAACGGGTCTTGCCCTGCGCCATGGGCCAGCTCATCCATGAAGCTCTCCACGGCGAACACGTTGGGGATGAAGCTCACCGAGCGATACCAGCCGCTGGGCACCCGGGTTTCGTGCCTGACCCATGCAAGGTCGAGGTTTGCCGGGCGATAGGCGAAATCCCACGCGGTGATGGCCTCGGTGGTGCTGTAGTCCATTTTATCGGGACGTTCGAAGTAGCCCGGTTCCCACTGCTCTGGCGAGGCGGGTGACACGGCCTCCAGCTGCAACGCCGTCAAGTGTCCCTGGGCGTCCAGCGCACCCTTGGCCCGATGGAGCGTGGCCGGGTGCATGAACAATGAACGCATTTCGTCTTCACGGCTGTTCATCAGTTTTACCGGCACCCTGGTTTGCTGCGCCAGGTACGCCACTTCGAACAACCAGTACTTGGCTTCGCGCGCGCCGAAACTGCCGCCGGACACCAACTCATGGATGGTGACCTTGTCCTGGACGATCTTGCACACCGTTTTCGCCGCTTCCAGGGCCGAGGAAGGCACCTGCACGCCGCCCCAATAGGTGATGGCGTTATCCTTGACCTGTGCGGTGATGCAAATCGGCTCGAGCGGATTCTGCACCTTGTAGGGCATGCGGTACTCGGCTTCGAACAGTTTCGCCGCGTTCGGCCATTGTCCGCTCACGTCCCCGGCAGCCATTGCACGGACCCGTTGTGCGCCCTCGTCTGCCAGCGCAGCTGCCTGGGCCTTGTGCAGCTCATCGCTGTCGAAACCGGCCAGCGGTGAGTCGCTCCATTGCACCTCGAGCAACGCGCGGCCCTGATGCGCGGCCCAGTAATGGTCCGCCAACACCGCCACGCCCTCGACGTTACCGCCGAGTACGTCGGGACGGCCCGGCACCTTGATCACCTTGCGCACGCCCGGCACCTGCAGCGCCGCCGTGCTGTCCACCGATACGACGCTCGCCCCGACCACGGGCGCGCGCTGAATCACCGCCACCAGCATGTCCGGCAGCACCACGTCGATACTGTAGGTGAAGCGCCCGCAGACCTTGGCCTGGGCGTCGCGCTTGTGCCGCAGCTTGCCGATGTACTTGAACTGCGCCGGGTCCTTGAGCGTGACCTTGGTCGGTGCCGGCAGATGCGCGGCAACCACGGCCAGTTCACCGTAACCAAGGCTGCGCTGGGTCGCCGCATGCACGACGCGCCCCTCCTCGGTGGTACAGGTGTCGGCGCTGACTTTCCACTGCCTGGAGGCGGCGGTGAGCAACAACGTGCGCGCCGTCGCCCCGGCCATGCGCAGGCGCTCGTACTCCAGCGACACGCTGGTACTGCCGCCGGTGGAGAAGACCTTCCAGATCGGGTGAATGTAGGTTTCGAAGAACGGATTTTCCGGCGAGATCACCTGCACAGACATCGGGTTGACGTCCAGCTCCTCGGCTACGCACGCGGCCAGCGCGGTGTGCGTGCCGGTGCCGGAATCGTGCTTGTGCACCACCAGTTTCACCGTGCCGTCGGGCAGGATGCGCACCCAGGCATTGGGTTCGAAGTCACTGGCCGGCGTCGGGGCCTTGGGGTCTGTCGCAGACAGGCCGCAGGGCAGGTAAAACGCGATGGCCAGGCCGCTGGCAGCGGTCGCGGTTTGCTTGAGAAACGTACGTCGCGAGAGATCCATCCGTGAAATCGACATCACGCCTCCTTCGGCGCGTTGGCCGCGCGTTTGATCGCCTTGTTGATCCGCCCGTAGGTGCCGCAGCGGCACAGGTTGCCGGACATGGCATTGCGGATCGAGTCGTCGCTCACTTCTGCACCGGTGCTGAGCAACGCGGCGGCGGACATGATCTGACCGGATTGACAGTAACCGCATTGCGGCACATCTTCGGCAACCCAGGCCAGTTGCAGCGGATGCTGCCCAGTGGGCGACAGGCCTTCGATGGTGGTGATCCGATGCCCCGCCACGGCGGCCACCGGCAATTGGCAGGACCGCACCGCGACACCGTCCAGATGCACAGTGCAGGCGCCGCACAGGCCCATGCCGCAACCGAACTTGGTGCCGGTGAGTTTCAAATGGTCGCGCAGCACCCATAACAAGGGCATGGAGGGGGACGTCTCTACCAGCTCGCGTCGTTCGCCGTTTACCGTGAATTCGATCATTGTCAGGCTCCAAGAGAGCGGCCCGTCTTTGTGCAGGCCTGGTGCTCGATTATTGGAAGCCTGGTGAAAATCGGGCCAGCGACGATTTCTGCCATCCTGTGTAAGTAGGACTAACAGCATGTACAAGCGATACCCGTCGGTGCAGTCCATGAGTGCCTTCATCCAGGCCGCCCGCAGCGGCAGTTTCTCCAGCGCCGCGCGCAAACTGGACCTGACCCACAGCGCCATCAGCCAGCAGATCCGTGCCCTGGAAGACTTCATCGGTCAGCCGCTGTTCGTGCGCGAAGGGGGTGGCAGCAACCTGACCGACGCCGGGCAGTTGTTTGCCAGCGTGTTGTCGGACGGCCTGGCGCAAATCGACCGGGCGCTGTCTTCGGTGAAGAACCGCAGTGTGGCGCAGAGGCTGACGATCGACGTAGACAGCGAACTGGCCCAGAGCTGGCTCAATCCGCGCTTGCCACAGTTGTTGGACCTGTTGCCCGAGCATGAGGTGGTGTTGTTGTCGATGCCGCGCTCGGACCGCAGCACGTTTGAACGCGTGGACCTGGCCCTGCGCTACGGCTATGGCGATTGGGACGACTGCGAGATGACGCAGATTTGCGGGGATCGGGTGATGGCGGTGGCGTCGCCCCGATTGCTTGAGCGGCACGGTTTGCAGTTACCGCTGAGCCCGGCGCAGATCCTCGAACTGCCGTTGCTGGGGTATACGCGACGGTCGTGGATTCCTTGGCTGGATGCGGCGGGAATGCCTCCCGTCGAGCCTGCGGCAAGGGTGGTGTTCGATAACGCGGCCAATCTGATTGCGGCGGCCGAGGCCGGTGTTGGCGCGGGACTGGTGCGCGGTTTGCTGGCGGCAGATGCGTTGCGTAGCGGTCGGCTGGTGATGTTGAACGAGGCGCAGATTGCGGCGCATTACAACCTGTATGCGGTGTGGCCGCCGGGCCAGGCCGAGCGAGTGGCGCCGGTGGTCGAGGCGGTCAAGCAGTTGGCTTTGCGTACACAACACTGACGCCTTCGCGAGCAGGCTCGCTCCCACAGTTGACTGCATTGGAATGCAGTTGAAGGTGGGAGCGAGCCTGCTCGCGAAGAGGCCGGAAAAGCCCACCACTCATGCTCCATATCGAACGCATATCAAACCCCTACCCAATTAATATTGTACGAACCTCTCCCCCCCTTCCAATACTCCTCCCCAAGCAGCCAGCGTCCCGAGCCGGATGCGACCAGGCGAGGGAATGCGTGAGTCTTTGCGCATAGAAATGGCCGATTGCCCGGACGTGGCTGCTAGCGAACCGCAAGGGTTCCTTTCCCCGCTATCAGGAGATCGACTTCAATGATCATCGATATCAGTTGCTATCCCACCGATCTGGTGGACCTCGCCTGGAGGCATGACGGTGACCCGTTCACCGGCGAGCGTCTGCTGCAGATGATGGATGGCCCGTACATGGTCAACGGCAAACCTCGCCGCATCGACAAAGCCTTCATCCAGCCCCCGCAGGGCAACACCATCTACACCTGGACCGACGGTGAACTCAGCGGGCGCGAATCCATCGACGCCTACATGGCCTACACGCTGAAAATGGTCCAGGCCTACCCGGATCGCTTCATCGGTTGCTTCGTCTACAACCCGCGCTGCGGCGTGGAAAACGGCGTCGAGGCCATCGAGCGCTACGTCAAGGAACACGGCTTCAAGATGGTCCAGATGCAGGCCAACATGCACGCCTACCGTCCTGACCGCGCCCTGGACTGGGTGCGCCCGGCCTTCGAGAAGTGCGCCGAACTGGGCATCCCGGTCAAGCTGCACACCGGCGATGGGCCGTACAGCATCCCGTCGGAATGGGTGCCGATGATCAAGGAGTTTCCCAACGTCGATTTCATCATGGCTCACTTCGGCGTGCAGACCGGCGGCGTCTACGTGTTCGAACCGATGCAATGGGCGATGGAGTTGCCCAACGTCTACTGCGAATCGGGTTGGTGCCTGCAATCGCGGATCGTCGAGTTCGCCAAGGTCTTGCCCACCCACAAGATTCTCTTCGGTACCGATACGCCGCCGAACGAACCGGGCATGTGGCTGCGCCTGCTGGAAGTGCTGTGCCATGAACCGCCGCAAGGCCTGAACCTCGACGAAGACACCCTTGAAGAGTACCTGGGCAACAACACCGCACGGATGATCGGCCTCGAACCCACGCCGCCACCCCGTTCCGTTTCCGAAGCAGAGGCGCAACTCAAGCGTCCCGTCACCACGCAACTGGCCAGGAGCTGAACCGATGATCATCGATACCCATCTGCACCCCACCAACCTGGTCGACGAGGCCTGGCGCCACACCGGCGAACCCTTCACCGGCGAGCGCATGCTCAAGCTGATGGACGGCCCGTACATGATCAACGGCAAGCCGCGCCGCATCGACATGGGTTTCATCCAGCCACCGCCGGGCAACACCGGTTACCGCGACGGCAACCGCCGTGGCCGTGAGGGTGTGCGGGACTACATGTCCTACGTCGCCGAACTGTGCGTGAAATACCCCGACCGTTTCATCGGCAATTTCAACTTCAACCCGCGCTGGGGGCCGGAAAACGGTGCGGCGGAGCTGGAGTTCCACATCAAGGAATACGGTTTCAAGATGCTCAAGCTGCACGCCAACATGCACGGTTATCGCCCCGACCGGGCGCTGGACTGGCTGCGTCCGGCAATGAAGGTGTGTGCCAAGTACAACATCGTGGTGCTGATCCACACGGGCGACGGCCCGTACACCATTCCAACCATGTTCTACCCGATCATCCGTGAGTTCCCGATGGTCAATTTCATCATCGGCCACTTCGGTATCCAGACCGGCGGCAACTACTCGTTCGAAGCGTTCTGGATGGCCATGGACACGCCGAACGTGTTCTGCGAATCGGGCTGGTGCTTCCAGTCACGGATTGTCGAGTTCGCCAAGGACCTGCCACGCAACAAGATCGTGTTCGGCACCGACTCGCCGCCGAACGAGCCGGGCATGTGGCTGCGCGAGCTTGAGGTGCTGTGCTCGCCCGCACCACAAGGCCTGGGCATCGACGAGGACCACCTTGAGGATTACCTGGGCAACAACATCGCCCGGTTGTGCGGCATCGAACCGACGCCGCCACCCAAGGACCTGGCCGAGGCGGACATTCGCCTGACCACGACGTACCCGTAGTACCCCATGTGGGAGCGAGCCTGCTCGCGAAAGCGGAGTGTCAGGCGGTACGGATGTCGCCTGACACGGCCTCTTCGCGAGCAGGCTCGCTCCCACAGGGACCTCGCTGTCCCTTTTTCACGAGGTGAAACCATGACCCTCTCGACGCTCGGCGATACCCAGGATTTTCATGTTTTTCTAGACGCCTATCGCCGGCAATACCCGGACGATGTGCTGACGGTCCGGCAATCCCTTTCAGCCGACCAGGACGTCACCGCCCTGGTCGATGCCCTGGCCAACCAGGGCCACGACCCGCTGCTGATCTGCGAAAAAGTCGGCACCTTCGGCGTGCCAGTGGCCACCAACCTGTTTGCCTCCCGTACCCGTATCGCACGAATGTTCGGCGTTGCCCCGGCGCAACTGCACGAGACGTTCCAGCAACGCGCCAACAACCCCATCGCCCCGCGCTACGTGGAAAGCGGCCCGGTGCTGGACGAGATCTACGAAGGCGAAGCCGTGGACCTGGCGCTGTTGCCGATGCTCAAGCATTTCGCCAGTGATCGCGGCCCCTACATCACCAACGCGATCATCATTGCCGAGGACCCGGTCAGCGGCATCGCCAACATGAGCTACCACCGCTCGATGCGCCACGCCCGGCAAACCCTCGCCACCAGCCTGCACTCACGGGGTCACCTGTGGCGCATGCTGCAAACCGCCCGCGAGCGTGGCGAAGAATTGCGCGTGGCCATGGTGGTCGGCGCGCACCCTTTGTTCATGCTCGCGGCGGCCGCACGCTTGCCGTTCGGCAGCGATGAGCGCGCCGTGGCGGGCGGATTGTTCGGCGCGCCGCTGGAGCTGGTGAAGACCCCGCGCTACGGGATCGGCGTCCCGGCCTGCGCGGAGTTTGTCCTCGAAGGCGCGATCGATCCAACGGCCTATGCCGAAGAAGGTCCGTTCGGTGAATTCAGCGGCTACTCCTCGGATCGCTCGACCAACAATGTACTGCGGGTCGATACCCTGATGCGGCGCAAGGACGCCTGGCTGGTGGACGTGGTCGGCGGTCGCTACGCCGAACACCTGACCCTGGCGCGACTGCCCCGGGAAGCGGAGATGAGCGAAAAGCTCAAGGCACGCTTCCCCGCCGTCACCGCCGTGCACTACCCGAATTCGGGTACCCATTTTCATTGCTACGTCGCGCTGGAGCAAAGCCGCGACGGCGAAGCGCGACAGATCATGCTGGCCCTGCTCGGCTGGGACCCGTACCTGAAGACCGTGATCGCGGTGGACAGCGACATCGATATCAGCGACGACAGTCAAGTGCTGTGGGCGCTGGCCACGCACTTCCAGCCGCACCAGGACATCTTCGTCATCGATGGCTTGCCTGGCAGCCCGCTGGACCCGTCATCGTCCGTCAACGGCACTACCTCGCGCATGGGCCTGGACGCTACACGCGGCTCAGGCTTCGACGGGATCAAGGCGCAACTTGAACGGGATTCGGTCGACCGCGCCCGCCAACTGCTCGCAGGCCTGCAATCATGAACCGCCAGCGCATGGTGGTCGGCATCAGCGGTGCGTCGGGTTTTATCTACGGCGTACGCCTGCTGCAATTGCTCGCCGAACTGGACATTGAAAGCCACCTGGTCATCAGCCGCGCCGCGCTGCTGACCATGGCCCACGAAACCGATTACAAACTGGCCGACGTCACGGCGCTGGCCAGCCATTACCACCGCGCCGATGACGTAGCGGCCGGGATCGCCAGCGGTTCGTTCCGCTGCCTGGGCATGGTGGTCGCGCCCTGTTCCATGCGCACCCTGGCGGAAATCGCCACCGGCACCTCTTCAGGACTGATCGGCCGGGCCGCCGACGTCACGCTCAAGGAACGCCGCACGCTGGTGCTGATGGCCCGGGAAACCCCGCTGACCCTCGCCCACCTGCGCAACATGACGGCTGTCACGGAGATGGGCGGAATCATCGCGCCGCCCGTTCCGGCCTTCTACGCCCGCCCGCAAGACCTGGCACAGATGGTCGACCACAGCCTCGGTCGCGTCCTCGACCTGTTCGGCCTCGATGCCGGCACGGCAACGCGCTGGCGAGAACCCACAACCCCCTGTGGGAGCGAGCCTGCTCGCGAAAGGGGTGAATCAGCCGCCAACTTCGCTGATTGACACGCCGCATTCGCGAGCAGGCTCGCTCCCACAGTTGATAGCACTCAGACCCTTCAGTTATTCAAGGAGCCTCACATGAACACCCCCTTCAACGCCCCAACCCCCAACACCAAAATCCCGGTGACCATCCTCACCGGCTTCCTCGGCGCCGGCAAAACCACCCTGCTCAACTACATCCTCAAGGAGAACCACGGCCGCAAGATCGCCGTGATCGAGAACGAGTTCGGTGAGGTCGGCATCGACGGCGACCTGGTGCTCAGTTCCGAAACCGAAGAAATCTACGAGATGGTCAACGGCTGCGTGTGCTGCACCGCCGAGGTTCGCGAAGACCTGGTGCGCATCGTCCGTGAACTGGTAGCGCGCCCGGTGCGCCTCGATCACATCCTGATCGAGACCAGCGGCCTGGCCGATCCCTACCCGGTGGCCCAGAGCTTTTTCATCAATGACCCGATCGCCGATGAGGTGGAACTCGACGCCATTGTCACGATGGTCGATGCCAGGCACATCGCCCAGCACCTGGAAGACCTGCAACTCGATGGTGTGGACAACCAGGCCGTGGACCAGATCGTCTGTGCCGACCGCATCGTGATCAACAAGGTCGATCTGGTCAGCGAGGATGAAGTGGCATCCCTGAGCGGCAAGATTCGGGGCCTCAATGCTACGGCGGACCTGATGACCTCCAGCTACGCCGAAATCGACCTGTCGAAAATCCTTGGCATCGGCGCCTTCGAGTCCACGCAGAAACTCATGGAAATCGGTGCCGAGCACGATGACCACGCCGATGACCATCACCACGATCATGACGATCTCGACCATGACCATGATCCGAGCGTGTCGTCGGTGGGCATCACCGTGGACGGGGCGGTCAACCTGGGCGACTTCCATCGCTGGATCACACAGTTGCGCAACGAGCAGGCCGACAACCTGTATCGCATGAAGGGCGTACTGGCGGTGGCTGATCAGGACCAACGCTACGTGCTGCAAGGGGTGCACAGCCTCGTCGAGTTCCGTGCCTCCACCGCATGGGGCGCCGAACCGCGCTCCAGCAAGATTGTGTTCATCGGCCGCGACCTGGACCGCGCGGCCCTGAACCAGGGCTTTGCCGCCTGCCTGGCAGGCTGAAAAAAGGCATCGGAGCCGGTGGATGGCGGTTCCGGGCACATGAATGACTGGTGCCCATTTTTCAGAACGACCCAAACCCTGTAGGAGCTGGCTTGCCAGCGATGACGGCTTAACAGTCACCCGATTTGTCGACTGACAATCCGCTATCGCTGGCAAGCCAGCTCCTACAAGGAATTAGGTGCCGTTGAACGGACATCAGAACGAATACCCCTCTGTACCGAATAACAACAGCTAGAGGTGATTCCCCATGTCGTCAGCCAATACCCCCGCAACACCCACCATCCACCCCGTCGACCGGGTTCTGCCGGTGCGGCAAATGCTCACCCTCGGCCTGCAACACATGGCCGTCTCGTACATCGGCGCCATCGCCGTGCCGTTGATTGTCGCCAGCGCCCTGAAAATGTCCCAGGCCGACACGGTGGTGCTGATCAGCACCACGCTGTTCTGCTCGGGCATCGCCACCCTGCTGCAAACCGTCGGTTTCTGGAAATTCGGCGTGCGCCTGCCAATTCTCCAAGGCGTGGCGTTCAGCAGCGTCGGGCCGGTGATCGCCATCGGCACCAACCCGGATGTCGGGTTCGCCGGGGTCTGCGGAGCGGTGATCGGCGCGGGGATTTTCACCATGCTGATCGCACCGTTCGTGGGTCGACTACGGCGCTTTTTTCCACCGGTGGTCACCGGTTGCATCGTCACCGTAATCGGCCTTCAGCTGTTTCCGATCGCCTATGAGTGGGTTGGCGGCGGACGGCATGCCACCGACTTCGGGGCGCCGGCGTACCTGGCCGTCGCGGCGGTGGTGTTGCTCAGCATCCTGCTGGTCAACCGGTACGGCAGCCCGATGCTGCGCAACATGGCGGTGCTGGTGGGCATGCTGGTGGGCGCGGCGCTGGCTTACGGGCTGGGCATGGGCAGTTTTCACAGCGTGCAGGACTCGCCGTGGCTCACCGTTCCCTACCCGTTCTACTTCGGCCTGCCGACCTTCAGCCTGATCCCCATCGCCACCATGGTGGTGGTGATGATCGTGCAGATGGTCGAATCGATGGGGCTGTTCGTGGCCATCGGCGACATCGTCGATAAACCGGTGGAAGAAAAACAGGTGATCAACGGCCTGCGCGCTAACGGCCTGGCGAGCACCATCGCCGGGATGTTCGCGGCGTTCCCATTCATTGCCTTCATGGAAAACGTCGGGCTGGTGATCCTCACCGGTGTGCGCAGTCGCTGGGTGGTCGCCATCAGCGGCCTGCTGATGTGCTCGGTGGCGCTGGTGCCCAAGGCCGGGGCGATCATCGCCTCGATGCCGACTGCGGCGCTGGGCGGTGCCGGGATCGCCATGTTCGGCGTGGTCGCGGCAGCAGGGATCCAGACCCTGGCCAAGGTCGACTACGAGCGTAATCGCTACAACGTGCTGATCGTCGGCTTCACCCTCGCCGCCGCCCTGGTGCCGGTGCTGGCCCCGGCCCTGTTCAAGCAATTGCCCGAGTGGTCGCAGCCTTTCCTGCACAGCAGCGTGGTGATCGCCTGCCTGGTGTCGGTGTTGCTCAACGCCACCCTCAACGGCGTCAGCGTGCCCGATGCCGCCGCCAGCAAATCCGCCACCCACAGCCTCTGACTGGAGCCGACCATGACTCAACTGCAAAACATCCTGATCAAGAACCCGCAGGCAGTAATGACCGGCCTGCGTGGCCCGCGCGCCCGGGCCGGCGCCGTGGACATCCGCGTCGTCAACGGGCGCATCGCCGAAATGGCCGCAGGCCTTCAAGTGCAACCCGGCGAACGGCTGATCGATGCGCGCCACGCGGTGGTGTATCCGGGCTGGATCAACACCCACCACCACCTGTTCCAGAACCTGCTCAAGGCCGTGCCCGAAGGATTGAACCAGGACCTGCAAGGCTGGCTGGCCAGTGTGCCTTACCCGCGTCTGAACCGCTTCACGCCGCAACTGGCGCGGATCGCCGCACAACTGGGCATGGCCGAACTGCTGCTGTCGGGCGTGACGACCTGCGCCGATCACCATTACCTCTACCATGCCAACGGCACCACCGAGACCGGTGACCTGCTGTTCGATATGGCCGATCAGTTCGGCCTGCGTTTCGTTTTGTGCCGGGGCGGCGCGCTGGAGTCGGCCAGCGCCCATCCGGGGTTCTCTAAAACCGCGCTGCAACCGGAAACCCTCGACCAGATGGTCGGTGACATCGAACGACTGAAATCCCGCTATCACCAGGACACCCCGGACGCTATGCGCCGTGTAGTGGTCGCGCCGACCACCCCGACTTTTTCGTTGCCGCCGACACTGCTGCGTGAACTGGCCCATACCGCGCGCGGCCTCGGTTTGCGCCTGCACACGCACTTGTCTGAAACGCAGAACTACGTGAATTTCTGCCGTGAAAAATACAACTGCCTGCCGGTGGAATTCGTCGCCGAACACGAGTGGCTCGGCCCGGACGTGTGGTTCGCCCATGCGGTGCACATGCAGCCCGGTGAAATCCGCATGCTCGCGCAAACCGGCACCGGCATTTCCCATTGCCCGGTGAGCAATGCACGCCTCGGTAGCGGCGTCGCGCCGGTGCCGCAGATGTTCGAGGCCGGGGTGCCGATTTCCCTCGGGGTGGATGGCGTGGCCTCCAACGAATCCGGCAGCATGGTCGGCGAAGCGAACACCGCGTGGCTGATTCACCGGGCGCAGCAAGGCGCCTCGGCCACCACCGTCGAAGATGTCATTCACTGGGGCACGTCCGGGGGCGCGCAGGTGCTGGGGCTGGGGGCGGTCGGCACCCTGGAAATCGGCCAGGCGGCGGACCTGGTGGTCTACGGTCTTGACCATCCGCGGTTCTTCGGTTTACACGACAGCGCCGTCGCGCCGGTGGTGGCGGGTGAGCCGATCGCAGTGAAGTACAGCCTGGTCGGTGGTCGGGTGGTGGTCGATAACGGCGTGATTCCGGGGCTGGATGTGCAGCGGATGCGGGCCGAGGCGTGGGATGGGGTCCGGCAGTTGATGAACATCGACGACTGATCCACCACCCCGCATTCCTGTAGGAGCTGCCGCAGGCTGCGATCTTTTGATCTAGATCTTAAAGCAAAGTCAAAAGATCGCAGCCTGCGGCAGCTCCTACAGGGTCTCCTTCGTATTCAGGAACTGATTCCATGTCCGGCCTCAATGATCTTCTACAAGCCATCGACACCGCCGCCCGCCAGGGCGAAGAAACCATCCTCGCCACCGTGGTCAAGGTTGAAGGCTCGGCCTACCGCCGTCCCGGTGCGCGGATGCTCATCCCCATACACGGCCGCACCGTTGGCACCGTCAGCGGCGGCTGCCTGGAGCAGGACCTGGCGAAAAAAGCCTGGTGGCTCACCGATTCCGGTGAACCGGTAGTACGTCGCTACAGCACGGGCGCCACCGAGGACGAGGACGACGAGCAAAGCGCCCTGACCTTTGGCCTGGGTTGCAACGGCACGGTATTCGTCATGCTCGAACGCCTGCGGGCAAAGTCACCTGCCCCGGCCATCGATCTGCTGCGACGGGTGCGCGACAGTCAACAACCTGCCGCCATGGCCACGGTGATTGCAAGCTCTCGCGATGCATCTGCCAGAGTCGGTGACCGTTTGTTGTCGAATACCGAAGGCAGCCTGCGCAACCTGCAACTGAACAGTGCTATGCGCCGTGGTCTGCACAAGACCCTGATGCAGAAGAAGTCCTCGATACGCCTCTACAGCAACGCCCGTGGTGAAGTCGAAGTATTTTTCGAGTACATCGCCCCGCCGCCTCGCCTGGTGATTATCGGTGCCGGCCACGACGCACAGCCGCTGGTGCGCATGGCCAAGTTGCTGGACTGGCACGTCAGCGTCGTAGACAGTCGCAGCCACTTCGCCCGCGCCGAACGTTTCCCGCAAGCCGACGCCGTTATCCTCGCCAGCCTCGACAACCCGTTCGACCTGGCCCCGCTGATCGACGGCGCCGCCGTCGCGGTAATGACCCACAGCTACCGCCAGGACCGCCATTGGCTCGGGCTGGCGCTGCAAGCCGCGCCCGCCTACATCGGCCAACTCGGTCCCAGAGAGCGCACCGAACGCCTGCTGGCGCAAATTGGCACGAGCACGTCTGCACTGCACTACCCGATGGGCCTCGACCTGGGTGGCGATGCGCCGCAGAGCGTGGCGCTGGCAATACTCGCCGAAATGACGGCGGTGATGAACCAGCGCCAGGGCGGGATGCTCAGGAATCGCGGGAAACCGATTCATCGGGTGGATCTTGTGGTCAGTGAAAAGCTTGAAAATACGGCAACCGTTTGAAGATCAAACAATCGCAGCCTGCAGGGACTGCCGCAGGCTGCGATCTATTGCATTTCAGGCAGCCGGAGCTGCCTTTGCCACCGCCGCCGAAGCCGCCAGCATTGCCCGCAACAGCACCGCACACCCGGCCGCCAGGTCATCCGGGGCGGCATTTTCGATTTCGTTGTGGCTGATGCCGCCTTCGCACGGCACGAAGATCATCCCGGCCGGACCCAGCTCGGCAAGGAAGATCGCGTCGTGTCCGGCGCCGCTGACGATGTCCATGTGCGACAGGCCCAGCCCTTGCGCCGCGTTACGTACCGCTTCGACGCAGCCCTTGTCGAAGTACAGCGGCGGGAAGTCGGCGGTGGGTGTCAGTTCATAGGTCAGGCCATGTTCTTCGCAGGTGGTCTCGATGACTTCGCGCACTTCAGCGATCATCGAGTCCAGTCGCGACGGCTCCAGGTGACGGAAGTCCAGGGTCATGCGCACCTCGCCCGGAATGACGTTGCGCGAGCCGGGGTAGGCTTGCAGGCAACCGACAGTGCCACAGGCATGGGGCTGATGACCGAGGGCCGCGCGGTTGACCGCACCGACGATCACTGCCGCGCCGACCAGGGCGTCCTTGCGCAGGTGCATCGGCGTTGGGCCGGCGTGGGCCTCGACGCCACGCAGTTTCAGGTCGAACCATTTCTGTCCGAGGGCGCCCATGACCACGCCGATGGTTTTGCGTTCGTCTTCGAGAATCGGACCTTGTTCGATGTGCGCCTCGAAATAGGCGCCCACCGCGTGGCCGCTAACCGCGCGTGACCCGGCATAGCCGATAGCGTTGAGCGCTTCGTCCACCGTCACGCCCTCGGCGTCAACCTTGGCCAGGGTCTCTTCCAGGGTGAATTTCTCGGCGAATACGCCGGAACCCATCATGCATGGGGCGAAACGCGAGCCTTCTTCGTTGGTCCACACCACCACTTCGAGCGGCGCTTCGGTCTCGATGCCCAGGTCATTGAGGGTACGCAGCACTTCCACGCCGGCGAGCACGCCGAAGCAACCATCGAACTTGCCCCCCGTGGGCTGGGTGTCGATGTGACTGCCGGTCATGACCGGTGGCAGGTCCGGGTTGCGCCCCGGGCGACGGGCGAAAATATTGCCGACGGCGTCGATACTGACGGTGCAACCGGCGTCCTCGCACCACCTCACGAACGTATCGCGGGCCTGGCGGTCGAGATCGGTCAGGGCCAGGCGACAGACACCGCCCTTGACCGTGGCGCCGAGCTTGGCCAGTTCCATGAGCGACTGCCACAGACGGTCGCGGTTGATGTGCTGATGGGTCGATTGCAGAACGTCTACGGCTGCGTTCATGGGGATCTCCTGAGGCTGTTTGGATCTGATAGTTCCCACGCTCCGCGTGGGAATTCATCCATGGACGCTCTGCGTCCAGGCTTGGGACGCAGAGCGTCCCGGGCTGCATTCCCACGCAGAGCGCGGGAACGATCATTACAGGGTTGACTTGGCAACCACGGGGCTCGGGCGCATCGCGCATAGCCCGTAATAAATCACCCCCCCCAGGGCCGAGCCGGTAAACCAGCCATAGCTGTAGAACCAGCTGAAGGCATCACTGCCGAGCGACAGCAGCGTCAACACCACCGGCACCCCGAAGGCGATGAAACCGTTCCAGTTCCACGCCGGATACACGTCGTCGCGGTACAGCCCGGCCAAATCCAGTTGCTGTTTCTTGATCAGGAAATAGTCCACCACCATGATCCCGGCAATCGGCCCCAGCAAGCTGGAGTAGCCGAGCAGCCAGTTGGAATAGACCGTTTCCAGGCTCAGGTCGGAAACGATCAGGCCGAGCTTTTTCAGCAGTTCATGGGCCATCAGCGCCAGCCCGACCAGCCCCGTGAGCATCACCGCCTTGGTCCGGTTGATCGCCTTGGGGGCGATGTTCTGGAAATCGTTGGTGGGCGACACGATGTTGGCTGCGGTGTTGGTCGACAGCGTCGCGATGATGATCAGCGCCATGGCCAGCGCCACCCACACCGGGCTCTGGATATGGCCGATCAGGGTCACCGGGTCGGACACCGTCACACCCACCAGCTTCACCGAGGCGGCGGTCATCACCACGCCCAGGGAGGCAAACAGGAACATGGTCAGTGGCAGGCCAATGAGCTGCCCGACAATCTGGTCTTTCTGGCTTTTCGCGTAGCGGCTGAAGTCAGGTATGTTCAGCGACAACGTGGCCCAGAACCCGACCATCGCGGTCAACCCCGCCGCAAAGTAACTGGCCACCCCCGCGCCTTCGGGACGCTTGGCCGGGATCGCCAGCAGCTCGGACATCGATACATTGGGCATGGCCCACACCAACAACCCCACCCCCACCAGTACCAGCAGTGGTGCCGAGAGGGTTTCCAGCCATTTGATCGACTCGGCGCCGCGAATCACCACCCACAGGTTCAGCGCCCAGAACACCATGAAGCCGATGACCTCGCCGGTGCCGCCCAGGGATTTCCAGCCCTCGAACACCGAGCCCAGGAACAGATGGATTGCCAGGCCACCGAACATCGTCTGGATGCCGAACCAGCCACACGCCACCAGGGCGCGGATCAGACACGGGATGTTGGAGCCGAAGATGCCGAAGGACGAACGCAGCAACACCGGAAACGGGATGCCGTATTTGGTGCCGGGAAACGCGTTGAGCGTCAGCGGGATCAATACGATGATGTTGGCGAACAGAATCGCCAGCAGCGCTTCACCGACGCTCAGGCCGAAGTACGCCGTTAGCACTCCGCCCAGGGTATAGGTGGGCACGCATATCGCCATGCCCACCCACAATGCCGTGATGTGCCATTTGTTCCAGGTTCGTTCGTGCACCTTGGTCGGTGCTATGTCGTGGTTGTAACGGGGACTGTCGAGGACATCGCTACCGGCTTCCAGCTCGAACAAGCCGTCGCGCTCGTTCACTTGCGATCTGATCTGTTGCATGGCCGCTCCACTGATCTTTGAATTATTTTTGCTCATCAGGGGCTGGCGGCTTCAATAAACGTGCCGGTTGCCCCGCTTGCGCATCGGGCAGTTCCATAAACACTCTGTAAACAACTGATGTTTATCAATTTTACTGGATCAACCAGGTAACCCTCGGTGACTTGTCATGCCACTGGAAACGATCTGCGCCAAGTTGTCCGAACAGTCAGGACTCAATCTGGTGCATCGATATTTTTCTCACGGTCGCGCATCAACCATAGACCATCCTCAAACGGCTGATTTCACATAAGAAATCTTGACCATATTTAGATCCTGTCAAGTGCGTCAAAATGGTGAGCGACCTCACCATTTTGGTGAAAACAGTGTTTTATCGTTATTTATCAGTTGGTTAAAACAGTAATAAGCTTATAAAAAATATTCTTGCTCATTCCCATAACTCAGACTAGCTTTTAATCCTGACAGCGCTGACAGGAATAGTCCGGTTAACGCTGGCGTCATACAAAACATCTAGAACCGGCATCAGTCGGTCATGCCTGCGAGGAACCCGGAATGTCTCTGTTGATCCGTGGCGCTACCGTTATTACCCATGATGAAAGTTATCGCGCCGATGTGTATTGCGCAGACGGCGTAATCAAGGCCATCGGCGAAGACCTCGACGTTCCAGCAGGTGCCGAGTTACTCGACGGCAGTGGTCAGTACCTGATGCCCGGCGGCATCGACCCCCACACCCACATGCAACTGCCCTTCATGGGCACCGTGGCCAGCGAAGACTTTTTCAGTGGCACGGCGGCGGGTCTGGCCGGTGGCACCACGTCGATCATCGACTTCGTGATCCCCAATCCGCAGCAGTCATTGATGGAGGCCTTCCATCAGTGGCGTGGCTGGGCCGAGAAGTCGGCGTCCGACTACGGCTTCCACGTCGCCATCACCTGGTGGAGCGAACAGGTCCGCGAAGAAATGGCCGAGCTGGTGATTCATCACGGGATCAACAGTTTCAAGCATTTCATGGCCTATAAGAACGCGATCATGGCGGCAGACGACACCCTGGTAGCGAGTTTTGAGCGCTGCCTGGAGCTGGGCGCGGTGCCGACCGTGCATGCGGAAAACGGTGAGCTGGTGTATCACCTGCAACGCAAACTCATGGCCCAGGGCATGACCGGGCCGGAGGCGCATCCACTGTCGCGTCCCTCGCAGGTGGAAGGCGAAGCCGCGAGCCGTGCCATCCGCATTGCCGAAACCCTCGGCACGCCGTTGTACCTGGTGCATGTATCGACCAAAGAGGCGCTGGACGAAATCACCTACGCCCGCGCCAAGGGCCAACCGGTCTACGGCGAAGTGCTGGCCGGGCATCTGCTGCTGGACGACAGCGTCTACCGGCACCCGGACTGGCAAACCGCCGCCGGCTACGTGATGAGCCCGCCGTTCCGCCCGCGGGGTCATCAAGAAGCCCTTTGGCACGGTTTGCAGGCAGGTAACCTGCACACCACCGCCACCGATCACTGCTGTTTCTGCGCGGAGCAAAAAGCCGCCGGCAAGGACGACTTCAGCAAGATCCCCAACGGCACCGCCGGCATCGAAGACCGCATGGCGGTGTTGTGGGATGAAGGCGTGAACACCGGGCGTTTTTCGATGCAGCAATTTGTGGCGCTGACCTCCACCAACACCGCGAAAATCTTCAACCTCTACCCACGCAAAGGCGCGATCCGCGTCGGTGCCGATGCCGACCTGGTGCTGTGGGATCCGCAAGGTACGCGGACAATTTCCGCCAAGACCCATCACCAGCAGGTCGACTTCAATATTTTCGAAGGCAAGACCGTGCGCGGTGTACCGAGCCACACCATCAGCCAGGGGCGCGTGGTCTGGGCCGATGGCGATCTACGGGCTGAGCGCGGTGCCGGGCGCTACATCGAGCGGCCGGCTTATCCGGCGGTGTTCGATTTGCTGAGCAAACGGGCCGAGTTGAACCAGCCGGTGGCGGTCAAACGCTGAAATCAAGGCCTTCAATCGCTCCCACATCTGGAATGCGAACCCTGTAGGAGCTGCCGCAGGCTGCGATCTTTTGATTTTGCTTCCAAGATCAAGATCAAAAGATCGCAGCCTGCGGCAGCTCCTACAGGGGATGGCGTAGCACTGAGTAATGCCCAACAGAGGCAGCACCTCAATTACCGTGAGGCCAAATACCGTGATCAAGACCCTGACCCACCTCCCGCATCCCGTTGAGAATGCGGCCGCCCTCGCCGGCCATTTCACCGATCTGGCGCCGCCACTCAATGATCGCCAGGCCCATCTGGAGGCCTCGCGCTGCCTGTATTGCTACGACGCACCCTGCGTGAATGCCTGCCCGAGTGAAATCGATATTCCCTCGTTCATCCGTAACATCCACCAGGACAACGTGCAGGGCGCGGCGCAGAAAATCCTCTCCGCCAACATCCTCGGTGGCAGTTGCGCCCGGGTCTGTCCGACAGAAATTCTTTGTCAGCAAGCCTGCGTGCGCAACAACGCCCATGAGTGCGCGCCGGTCTTGATCGGCCTGTTGCAACGTTATGCCGTGGACAACGCGCATTTCAGCCAGCATCCATTCTCCCGCGCGGCCGCCACCGGCAAGCGCATCGCCGTGGTCGGGGCCGGCCCCGCCGGGTTGTCCTGCGCCCACCGCAGTGCGATGCACGGCCATGACGTGGTGATTTTCGAGGCCAGGGAAAAGGCCGGTGGCCTGAACGAATACGGGATCGCCAAATACAAACTGGTGGACGATTACGCACAAAAGGAGCTGGACTTCCTGTTGGAGATCGGTGGCATCGAAATCCGCCATGGGCACAGGCTCGGGGAAAACCTCAGCCTCAGCGACCTGCATCTACAATTCGACGCGGTGTTCCTCGGCCTCGGCCTGGCGGCCAGCAAACAGCTTGGCCTACAGCATGAAGACGCGCCCGGCCTGGTAGCCGCCACCGACTATATCCGCGAGCTGCGCCAGGCCGACGACTTGACCCAGCTGCCGCTGGCTGACCACTGCATCGTGCTCGGCGCCGGCAACACCGCCATCGACATGGCGGTGCAGATGGCCCGGCTCGGCGCCCACGACGTCAACCTGGTGTATCGCCGTGGTGTCGAGGACATGGGGGCCACCCACCATGAACAGGAGATTGCCAAGGCCAATCAGGTACGCCTGTTGACCTGGGCCCAACCGGAGGAAGTCTTGCTCAATGACCAGGGCCAGGTGCGCGGCATGCGATTCGCTCGCACCCACCTGGTTGAAGGCCGCCTGCAAACCACTGGCGAAACTTTTGAGCTGGCTGCCGACGCGATATTCAAGGCCATCGGCCAGGCCTTCGACAGCAGCGCACTCAGCGATCCGCTGGCCCGGGAACTCAAGCGCGAGGGTGATCGCATCCAGGTGGACGAGCATCTGCGCACCAGCATTCCTGGCGTGTATGCCGGCGGCGACTGCACCAGCCTCGACCAGGATCTCACCGTTCAGGCAGTACAGCACGGCAAGCGCGCCGCCGAGGCGATCAACGCTCAACTGATGCTCAATGTGGAGGCTGCATAAATGGCCGATCTGTCGATTGTCTTCGCTGGCATCAAGTCCCCCAACCCGTTCTGGCTGGCCTCTGCACCGCCGACCGACAAGGCCTACAACGTGGTCCGCGCCTTCGAGGCTGGCTGGGGTGGCGTGGTCTGGAAAACCCTGGGGGAAGACCCGGCGGCGGTCAACGTTTCTTCGCGCTATTCGGCGCACTTCGGGGCTAATCGGGAGGTACTGGGTTTTAACAATATCGAACTGATCACCGATCGCTCGCTGGAGATCAACCTGCGGGAAATCACCCAGGTCAAGAAGGACTGGCCGGACCGCGCGCTTATCGTGTCGCTGATGGTGCCTTGCGTCGAAGAATCGTGGAAACACATCCTGCCGCTGGTGGAAGCCACGGGTGCCGACGGCATCGAGCTGAACTTCGGTTGCCCTCACGGTATGCCTGAGCGCGGCATGGGCGCAGCGGTTGGCCAAGTCCCGGAATACGTCGAGCAGGTCACCCGCTGGTGCAAGACCTATTGCTCATTGCCGGTGATCGTCAAGCTCACGCCGAACATCACCGACATCCGTGTCGCTGCCCGCGCGGCGCATCGTGGCGGTGCGGATGCGGTGTCGTTGATCAATACGATCAACTCGATCACCAGCGTCAACCTGGAGCGCATGGTCGCCAATCCCATTGTCGGCAGCCAAAGTACCCATGGCGGCTATTGTGGCTCGGCAGTCAAGCCGATCGCCTTGAACATGGTCGCCGAAATCGCCCGCGACCCGCAGACCCAGGGCCTGCCGATCAGCGGCATTGGCGGCATTGGCAACTGGCGCGATGCCGCCGAATTCATTGCGCTGGGCAGCGGCTCGGTGCAAGTGTGCACGGCGGCAATGCTGCATGGCTTCCGGATTGTCGAGGAGATGAAGGACGGCCTGTCCCGCTGGATGGACAGTCAAGGTTACGCCAACATCGCCGAGTTTTCCGGGCGTGCGGTGGGCAATACCACCGACTGGAAGTACCTGGATATCAACTATCAGGTGATCGCGAAGATCGATCAGGAGGCGTGTATTGGGTGTGGGCGCTGCCATATTGCCTGCGAAGACACCTCGCACCAGGCGGTCGCCAGCGTCAAGCAGGCGGACGGTACCCACAAGTATGAAGTGATCGATGATGAGTGCGTGGGTTGCAACCTGTGCCAGATCACCTGCCCGGTGCAGGACTGTATCGAGATGGTGCCGATGGAGAACGGCAAGCCATTTCTGGACTGGAATCATGATCCGAGGAATCCGTATCACGTCGCGGTTTGAGTTCAGCGGCGTCTGAACTCACGCCTTCGCGGGCAAGTCGGATCGCCGCACCGCCGCTCCCACAGGTTTTTCTGGCGTTCCCAAAACCTGTGGGAGCGGCGGTGCGGCGATCCGACTTGCCCGCGATGAGGCCATCAGCAACACCGAAGGCCTCAGGGCTCCAACCCGATCCCCCGCAAAATCACACTCGTCACCGTCTGCACCGCCCGCTCGAACTGCATATCGGACAACGGTTGATGATCATTCAAAATATTCACCTGATGATCAAAGTCGGCATAGTGCTGTGTCGAAGCCCAGATCATGTACAACAGGCTTGAAGGCTCCACCGGCAGGATGCGCCCGTCGTCCACCCACTGGCGGATCTTCGCTTCTTTCATCTTGGCCCAGTCATACAGGCTCGCGTCCAGCTTCGCGCCCAGGGTCGGCGCGCCGTGGATGATTTCGTTGGCCCAGACCTTTGAACCGTAGGGCCGGCTGCGCGAGTGGTTCATCTTGGCGCGGATGTAGCTGCTGAGCACCACGCGGGGGTCGTCGAACATCTCGAAGCACAGCGCGTCCTGCTTCCACACTTCCAGCAGGTCCAACAGCACGGCGCTGTACAGTTCGGTCTTGGTGCTGAAGTAGTAATGCAGGTTGGAGCGCGGCAGTTGCACCTCGGCGGCGATGTCGGCCATGGCGGTGCTACCAAAGCCTTTTTCGGCGAAGACCTTCTCGGCCCCCAGCAGAATTTTCTCGACGTTACTGCGACGAATCTCGATCTTGTGATTGCCCATGAGGGCTCCCTGACAACAACATTAAACAAGACTAGCACCGCTCTACGGCGCGGCGACAGGGGACCGTCGATTCCGGCGCATGGAAAGGGCACCTCTTGACCGCATTTCATACCTTCAAACCATGCCTGCGGTCTCTACCCATATAACCCCTTAACCCCGGGGGAACGAATTACCTCAAGTCATCGTATAACTTCCGATTGACAACCCCCAAAAATCCCGCAAATATCTGCGCCAATGTTGTACGACGACGTATGACAAATAAAAACAAAAAAAGCAGCAAGGGAGCGTCAAAGTGAGCAAGCTCGTCCTCGATTCGTCCGTCCGTACTCCACGCCCAACCATCACCCGCTTGCAGACACTGAGCCTGTACGGTTGCGCCAGCCTGGCCCTGAGCCTGGCCCTGAGCCTGCCCCTCACCTGCCAGGCCGAAGGCTTCACCGATGACGCCAAAGCCACGCTGAACCTGCGCAACGCCTACTTCAATCGCAACTACACCAACCCGGCCTACCCTCAGGGCAAGGCTGAGGAGTGGACACAGAACTTCATCCTCGACGCCAAATCCGGCTATACCCAGGGCCCGGTGGGCTTCGGTGTGGATGTGCTGGGGCTGTACTCGCAAAAGCTCGACGGCGGCAAGGGCACCACGGGAACGCAGTTGCTGCCGGTCCATGGTGACGGCCGCCCGGCCGACAACTTCGGGCGCCTGGGCGTGGCACTCAAAGGCAAGATCTCGAAAACCGAACTGAAGGTCGGCGAATGGATGCCGGTATTGCCGATCCTGCGTTCCGACGACGGCCGTTCGCTGCCGCAAACCTTCCGCGGTGGCCAGGTGACGTCCACCGAGATCAGCGGCCTGACGCTCTACGGCGGGCAGTTCCGCCAGAACAGCCCGCGCAACGATGCGAGCATGGAAGACATGTTCATGAACGGCAAGTCGGCGGCCTTCAGCTCGGATCGTTTCAACTTCGGCGGCGGTGAATACGCCTTCAACGAAAAACGCACCCAGGTCGGCGTCTGGTACGCCGAACTCAGCGACATCTACCAGCAGCAGTACTTCAACCTCAGTCACAGTCAGCCAATCGGCGACTGGACCCTGGGCGCCAACCTCGGCTACTTCATCGGCAAGGAAGACGGCAGCGCCCTGGCCGGTGACCTCGACAACAAGACCGCCTTCGCCCTGCTCTCGGCCAAATACGGTGGCAACACCTTTTATGTCGGCCTGCAAAAACTCAGCGGCGACGACGTGTGGATGCGGGTCAACGGCACCAGCGGCGGGACCCTGGCCAACGACAGCTACAACTCCAGCTACGACAACGCCAGGGAGAAGTCCTGGCAGGTGCGTCACGACTACAACTTCGTGGCCCTGGGCATTCCCGGCCTGACGCTGATGAACCGCTACATCAGCGGTGACAACGTGCACACCGGCACCATCACCGACGGCAAGGAATGGGGCCGCGAATCGGAACTGGCCTACACGGTGCAGAGCGGCGCGTTGAAAAACCTCAACGTCAAATGGCGCAATGCGAGCATCCGCAAGGATTTCAGCACCAACGAGTTCGACGAAAACCGGATTTTCATCAGCTACCCGATTTCGTTGTTGTAAGAGCAAAGGATCAACACATGCCCCTGTGGGATCGAGATTTACCGGAGCATTGATCGGGGTGACCCTCCGTCAATTTCCACCAATGTCGCGTTGACAAAAACCGGAAAGCCTACCGATACTTCAGCAAAGTCGTACGACAACCTACAACGACCCAATAACAATAACTGCTTGTCCAGGAATTCCCATGACGACCACTGCAACCGCCCAAACGCCCTTCAATCGCCTGTTGCTGACCGGTGCTGCCGGTGGCCTGGGCAAAGTCCTGCGCGAGAGCCTGCGCCCGTACGCCAACGTCATTCGCCTGTCCGACATCGCCGACATCGCCCCCGCCATCGATGATCGCGAAGAAGTCGTGCCGTGCGACCTCGCCGACAAGCACGCGGTGCATCAGTTGGTCGAAGGCGTGGATGCGATCCTGCATTTTGGCGGGGTGTCGGTTGAGCGCTCGTTCGAAGAAATCCTCGGCGCCAACATATGCGGCGTATTCCACATCTATGAAGCGGCACGCCGTCATGGCATCAAGCGCGTGATTTTCGCCAGTTCCAACCACGTCATCGGCTTCTACAAGCAGGATGAAGTCATCGACGCCCACTCCCCTCGCCGCCCGGACAGCTACTACGGCTTGTCCAAGTCCTACGGCGAAGACATGGCTACGTTCTACTTCGATCGCTACGGCATCGAGACCGTCAGCGTGCGCATCGGCTCTTCGTTCCCCGAGCCGCAAAACCGCCGGATGATGAGCACCTGGCTTAGCTTCGGTGACCTCACCCAATTGCTCGAACGCGCGCTCTACACCCCCAACGTTGGACACACCGTGGTCTACGGCGCCTCCGACAACAAGGACGTCTGGTGGGACAACCGTTATGCCACGGCCTTGGGGTATGCCCCGCAGGACAGCTCCGAAGTGTTCCGTGAAAAAGTCGAAGCCCAGCCGCTGCCGGCCGCCGATGACCCGGCGCGGATCTACCAGGGCGGTGCCTTTTGCGTGGCCGGCCCGTTCGGCGACTGATCGCCCCGGCCACGAGCCCAACCACCAACAGCCAAGGGAATGAGTTGCCATGCAAGCCGAACTGATTGTCGATGCGCGCAATACGGTGGGTGAAAGCCCGGTCTGGGTCCCCGAGGAAAACGCCCTGTACTGGGTCGATATTCCCGCCGGGGGCCTGCAATGCTGGAGCGCGCAAACCGGTCATGTGCACGCCTGGAAAGCCCCGCAAATGCTCGCCTGCATCGCCCGTCACCCCGATGGCGGCTGGGTTGCCGGCAAGGAGAGCGGGTTCTTCCATCTGCATGCACATGCCGACGGCAGCCTCGACAGCGCACCCCTGGCCCACGTCGATCACCCCCGCCCGGACATGCGCCTCAACGATGGTCGCTGCGACCGCCAGGGCCGCTTCTGGGCCGGGAGCATGGTGCTGGACATGGGCGCCAATGCCGCCGTGGGCACGCTCTATCGCTATGGCGCCGGGCAACAAGGCCCGCTCCAGGCACAACTGAACGGCCTGATCGTGCCCAACGGCCTGGCCTTCAGCCCGGACGGCCGGACGATGTACCTGTCCGACTCCCATCCGCTGGTGCAGCAGGTCTGGGCATTCGATTACGACATCGACAGCGGCACCCCTTCCAACCGCCGCGTGTTCATCGACATGAATCAATATGCCGGCCGCCCTGATGGCGCGGCGGTCGATGCCGAGGGTTGTTACTGGATCTGCGGCAACGATGCCGGGTTGGTCCACCGCTTCACCCCCGACGGTCGACTGGACCGCTCCCTTGCCGTACCGGTGAAAAAACCGAGCATGTGCGCCTTCGGCGGCAGTCGCCTGGACACCTTGTTCGTGACCTCGATTCGCCCGGGAGACGACCACGACGAGCATTCGCTGGCCGGTGGCGTGTTCGCCCTGGACCCCAGCGTCAAGGGATTGCCCGAGCCGCACTTCAAGCAATGAATGCAACTGTTGGCGCTACACCGCTGTGCCCTGAATAACAAAAACAACAAAACTGGAGACACCCCCGATGGACTTCAAACGCACCTTGCTCGCCGCAGCACTCCCTCTGGCCTTCACCCTCAGCAGCGCCGCCCATGCGCTGGAAATCAAGTTTGCCGACATCCACCCCGCGGGCTACCCCACCGTGGTCGCTGAAGAGCAATTGGGCAAGACACTGGTGGCCGACAGCGACGGCAAGCTGACCTTCAAGATGTTCGCCGGCGGTGTGCTCGGCTCGGAAAAAGAAGTGGTCGAGCAGGCCCAGGTTGGCGCGATCCAGATGGCTCGGGTCAGCCTCGGCATCGTCGGCCCGGTGGTGCCGGACGTGAACGTGTTCAACATGCCGTTCGTGTTCCGCGACCAGGCGCACATGCGCAAGGTCATCGATGGTGAAGTCGGCGACGAGATCCTCGACAAGATCACCAACTCCGAATTCAACCTCGTCGCCCTCGCCTGGATGGATGGCGGCACGCGCAACATCTACACCAAGAAACCGGTGCGCAGCCTGGAGGATCTCAAGGGCATGAAGATTCGCGTGCAAGGCAACCCGATGTTCATCGAAACCATCAACGCCATGGGCGGCAACGGCATTGCCATGGACACCGGTGAAATCTTCAGTGCCCTGCAGACCGGTGTGATCGACGGTGCGGAGAACAACCCGCCGACCCTGCTCGAACACAATCACTACCAGAACGCCAAGTTCTATAGCCTGACCGGGCACCTGATCCTGCCCGAGCCGATCGTGATGTCGAAAATCACCTGGAACAAACTCACCCCCGAGCAGCAGGTGCTGGTGAAGAAGACCGCCAAGGCGGCGCAGGCGCAGGAGCGCACCCTGTGGGATGCCAAATCGGCCAGCAGCGAAGAAAAACTCAAGGCTGCCGGCGTCGAGTTCATCACCGTCGACAAGAAACCTTTCTATGAAGCGACTGCCTCGATCCGCGAGAAATACGGCGCACCCTACGCCGACCTGATCAAGCGCATCGAAGCCGTCCAGTAACTCTCCCGCTCTCTTGAAAGGCCCGGCGCGACGTTCGTTGGTAGACGCTCGTGCGCGCCCGGTTACGGTGAAACCCGATGAAGAATCTATTGCTGCGCATCAACGACAGGATCTACATGACCTGCATCTGGGTCGCGGGCCTGTCGGTCCTGGCCATTGCCCTGATCATTCCCTGGGGCGTCTTCGCCCGCTACGTCCTCGGCACTGGCTCAAGCTGGCCTGAGCCCACGGCGATTCTGCTGATGATGGTCTTCACCTTCATCGGCGCCGCCGCCAGCTACCGCGCTGGCGCACACATGGCCGTGGCCATGCTTACCGACCGCATGCCCCCCGAACTGCGCAAGGCTGTAGGCGTGGTCTCGCAACTGTTGATGGCAACCATCGCGTTGTTCATGACCATCTGGGGCAGCAAGCTGTGCCTGTCGACCTGGAACCAGTTCATGAGCGCCCTGCCCACCCTGCGCGTAGGCATTACCTACATGCCGATTCCGATTGGCGGCCTGCTGACGCTGATCTTTGTCCTGGAAAAACTCTTGCTCGGCGACCAGAGCAATCGTCGCGTCGTGCGTTTCGACATCGTTGAAGAAAACGAAGGGGCTGCCTGAATGGACGCTGTGATTCTGTTGGGTAGCTTCATAGCATTGATCCTGATCGGCATGCCGGTCGCCTACGCGCTCGGGCTCTCTGCGCTGATCGGCGCGTTCTGGATCGACATTCCGTTCCAGGCGCTGATGATTCAGGTGGCCGGTGGCGTCAACAAATTTTCCCTGCTGGCGATTCCGTTCTTCGTCCTCGCCGGTGCGATCATGGCCGAGGGCGGCATGTCTCGGCGCCTTGTGGCATTTGCCGGTGTGCTGGTCGGGTTCGTGCGCGGTGGGCTGTCACTGGTCAACATCATGGCCTCGACCTTCTTTGGCGCGATCTCCGGCTCGTCGGTGGCGGATACCGCCTCGGTCGGTTCGGTGCTGATCCCGGAAATGGAACGCCGCGGCTATCCCCGTGAGTTCGCCACCGCCGTGACCGTCAGCGGCTCGGTGCAAGCCCTGTTGACGCCGCCAAGCCACAACTCGGTACTCTACTCGCTGGCGGCAGGTGGAACGGTGTCGATCGCCTCGCTGTTCATGGCCGGCGTGGTGCCGGGCCTGTTGATGAGCGCGTGCCTGATGGTGCTGTGCCTGATCTTCGCCAAGAAGCGTGACTACCCCAAGGGCGAAGTCATCCCGATGCGCGAAGCCTTGAAAATCTGCGGCGAAGCACTTTGGGGCCTGATGGCCATGGTGATCATCCTCGGTGGCATTCTGTCGGGCATATTCACGGCGACCGAGTCGGCGGCCATCGCGGTACTGTGGTCGTTCTTCGTGACAATGTTCATCTACCGCGACTACAAGTGGAGCGAGCTGCCGAAACTGATGCACCGCACGGTGCGCACGATTTCGATCGTGATGATCCTGATCGGCTTCGCCGCCAGCTTCGGCTACATCATGACGCTGATGCAGATCCCGGCGAAGATCACCACGATGTTCCTGACCCTGTCGGACAACCGTTACGTGATCCTGATGTGCATCAACGTCATGCTGCTGTTGCTTGGTACCGTGATGGACATGGCACCCTTGATCCTGATCCTTACGCCGATCCTGATGCCAGTGATTCTCGGCATTGGCGTGGACCCGGTGCAGTTCGGCATGATCATGCTGGTGAACCTGGGGATCGGCTTGATCACACCGCCGGTAGGCGCGGTACTCTTTGTCGGGTCGGCGGTGGGCAAGGTCAGCATCGAATCAACCGTCAAGGCCCTGCTGCCATTCTACGGCGTGCTGTTTTTGGTGCTGATGGCCGTGACCTACATTCCTGCGCTGTCGTTGTGGTTGCCGCATCTGGTGTTGTAATCCGGCTGATCCTGCAACCGCTGAACTGTAGGAGCCGGCTTGCTGGCGATGGCGTTCTCAAGGGCGCCATCGCCAGCAAGCCGGCTCCTCCAAAGGCAATCCGTGCATTCCCTTTACCGCTGGTGAACATGAAACCCACATTGCTCGAACTCGAAGACGAATTCACCCGCCTCACCCTCGCCCCCGAACTTGGCGGCAGCATCGTCAACTGGTCCGTGCACCACACCGGCCAGCCGTTGTTGCGACACGCCGATGAGCACGCATTGAACACGGGCCTTCCCGGCAAACTGGGCTGCTTCCCTTTGGTGCCGTGGTCCAACCGCATTGCCGAAGGGGGCTTCGATTGCCCGGATGGTTGGCTGGCCCTGGCGCCCAATAGCCTCACCGATCCTCTGCCGATTCATGGCAGCGCCTGGCAGCAGCCTTGGAAGGTAGTCTCCAAAACGCCTAACGACGTGGTGCTGCAACTCGATAGCACCGAGCCCTTTGCCTATTGCGCCCGCCAACGTTTCCATCTCGATAAAGGCAAGCTGAGTATCGAGTTGAGCGTTACCCATCTGGCCGAACACGCGGCCTGGCATGGCTTGGGCCTGCACCCTTATCTGCCCCGAAGCGCTGGCACGCGATTACAGGCAAAGGCCGGGCAAGTGTGGCTGTGCGACACCACCAGACTGCCAACCGGGCTGAGTGCATTACCTGCCGAATGGGATTTCCAGCAGCCCAAGGCCCTGCCCCAGACACTGGTCGACAACGGTTTCTGCAACTGGGATGGCCACTGCCTGATTCAGCAACCCGACCTTGGTTACGAGCTGGAATGCCAGGCCACCGGCAGCGATTACTACCTGCTCTATTGTCCGCCAGGACTGGGTTTTTTCTGCATCGAACCGGTCAGCCACCCGGTCAACGCGCACCACTTGCCAAGTCGGCCCGGGTTGCGTTTGCTGGAGCAGGGCCAATCGGCAGAATTGACCTTCACACTGCATTACCGCCCTTTGTAGGAGCGAGCATGCTCGCGATGAACCCAAGAACGCCGCGGGGTGTCAGGCTTCCCGCGTTATCGTTGACCTCCATCGTCGGTACGCCGCCCGGAGCATGCTCGCTCCTACAAGAATTCAGAGACCTGCCCGCAATAGCATGTAGGCGGAGACTGCCAGGCAGATGCTCGCAAATCCCACCTGCAGCGCCCGCGCCGGCACTCGCGCGCAAAGCTTTCGGCCGATGATCATGCCCACGATGCTGGCGGCGATAAAGGCCATGCCAGACCCGTCGATGCGCACCCCGGCATGCAATGCGCCGATCACGCCGATGGCCGAGATCAGGCTGATGACCATCAGGGACGTGGCAATGATGCCGCGCATCTGCACGTCGGTCAGCTGCTTGAAGGCCGGCACGATCAGAAACCCGCCGCCCACACCCAGCAAGCCAGAGACTACACCGGTCACCGCACCGAGGGCCGCGAGGGTCGCGGTGCATTTGGCGGTCCAGGAAAAGCGCCCGGTCTGCTGATCGAGCATGCAGTTCTTCTGGCCCCAGTTGGCGTGACCATGATCGCTGGGCCCCTGGTCCTTGCGCTCGCGACGCAACATCCGTGCAGCCACCATGACCATCAGCAGACTGAACAGGATCATCAGGACTTTTTCCGGCAGTCGATGGGCGAAGTAGATGCCCAGCGGGGAAAACATCGCGCCCAGCAAGGCAATCAACAGCGCCGCGCGATAGCGTACCAGGCCATGGCGCAAGCCATCGATGGCACCGACCGCCGCTGCGCTGCCTACGGCGAACAGCGCGACGGGCGCCGCCGTGGTCATGCTCCAGCCGAGTCCCAACACCAGCGCCGGCACTGCAAGAATACCGCCCCCGGCCCCGGTCAAACCGAGCACCAACCCCATGACCACACCAAAAAAACTCGCCAGCAACATAGAACGCTCGTAATCCATGACAAAGGCCGGGAACGCCCGGTATCGATAGAGTGACAGGATAGAGCCCGCAGCGTTTTTTTCATCAACTGAATGTGTCGTGGGCTGGTCAGCGCAGGGAAAATGAATCTAACCTCATGACTTGCCCCTGAAGAAAAAACCCACATGCCCGCCCTCATTGAAGCTTTTTATGACGACGCCTCGTCAACCTACAGTTACGTCATCTACGAAACCGATGGCGGACAATGCGCGATCGTCGATCCGGTACTCGACTACAACCCGGCTGCCGGACGGACCGGCACCCTGCAGGCCGACCGGATCATCGCCTTCGTGCGCGAGCACCGCTTGCAGGTGCAATGGCTGCTGGAAACCCACGCCCACGCCGATCACCTGTCCGCCGCGCCTTACCTGCGCCGGGAACTGGGCGGCAAGATCGCCATCGGCCAGTCGATCTGCAAGGTGCAGGGCGTGTTCAAGACCCTGTTCAACCTTGAGCCGGAGTTTTGCATTGACGGCTCGCAGTTCGATCACCTGTTCGCCCCGAACGAGTCATTTCGCATCGGCAACCTCAAGGCCACCGCCTTGCATGTACCTGGCCATACCCCGGCGGACATGGCTTACCTGGTCGACGGCGACGCGATCCTGGTTGGGGACACCCTGTTCATGCCCGACGTCGGAACCGCCCGCTGCGACTTTCCTGGCGGCGACGCCCATCAGATGTTTGCCTCGATCCACAAGCTGCTGGCCTTCCCTGCCAGCGTGCGCCTCTTCGTCTGCCACGACTACCCGCCCGAGGGCCGTGAACCGCACTGCATGAGCACCGTTGGCGAACAACGCAAGAGCAACATCCACGTGCGCGACGGCATCGACGAAACCGCGTTCGTCGACATGCGCACCCGACGCGATGCCGGGTTGGGCATGCCGACGCTGCTGCTGCCAGCGATTCAGGTCAATGTGCGGGCGGGGAATCTGCCGCCGGCGGAGGACAATGGCGTGGTCTACCTGAAAATCCCCCTGAACAAGTTCTGACCCCCCCCCTCGATCGTTCCCACGCTCCGCGTGGGAATGCCGCCAGGGACGCTCCGCGTTCCGCTCCGGATGTGACGCAGAGCGTCACGGGATGCATTCCCACGCGGAGCGTGGGAACGATCAAGGCAGGAGCACCGTATCAGGTGCCTAAGGTCAAGCCATTGGCAGGCAACGGCAGCGCCGTCTTGTAGCGCACCTGCTTGAGCGCAAAGCTCGAACGGATATTGGCAACGCCGGGGACTTTGGTGAGGAAATCCATCATGAAGCGTTCCAGCGACTGAATGGTCGGCACCAGCACCCGAATCAGGTAATCCGGATCGCCGGCCATCAGGTAGCACTCCATCACCTCGGGCCGATCGGAGATCGCCTCTTCGAAATGCTGCAACGCCTCCTCCACCTGCTTTTCCAGGCTGACGTGGATGAACACATTGACGTGCAGCCCAAGCAGATCGGCGTCCAGCAGGGTCACCTGCTCACGAATCAAGCCCAACTCCTCCATAGCCTTGACCCGGTTGAAGCATGGCGTCGGTGACAGGTTGACCGAGCGTGCCAGGTCGGCGTTGGTGATGCGTGCGTTCTCCTGGAGACTGTTGAGAATGCCGATATCGGTACGGTCCAGTTTGCGCATGAGACAAAAACACCTGTTTTTTATGTTTATGCAGATTTTTTATCTGGAAATGACCTTGAACGCAACGAAACACAGAAAAATATTCTTCTTGGGCGGGCCTATGATTGTTGTAGGACAAGATTTCTTCCACCGAATGAAATCTGTCAGCTCACTACAAGAAATTCACAAGATCGAGCGTAGAAGCCATGAACCAAGCGTACGAACCGCTGCGCCTGCACGTCCCCGAACCCTCGGGTCGCCCCGGCTGCAAAACCGACTTCTCCTACCTGCACCTGACCGACGCCGGCACAGTGCGCAAACCCCCTATCGACGTTGAACCGGCTGACACGGCAGACCTGGCCCGTGGCCTGATTCGTGTGCTCGACGACCAGGGCAATGCCTTGGGCCCGTGGGCCGAAGGCGTACCGGTGGACATCCTGCGCAAAGGCATGCGTGCCATGCTCAAGACGCGGATCTACGACAACCGCATGGTGGTCGCCCAGCGCCAGAAAAAAATGTCGTTCTACATGCAGAGCCTCGGCGAAGAAGCCATCGGCAGCGCCCAGGCCCTCGCCTTGAACATCGACGACATGTGCTTCCCGACCTACCGCCAGCAAAGCATCCTGATGGCCCGCGACGTACCGCTGGTGGACCTGATTTGCCAACTGCTGTCCAACGAGCGCGATCCGCTCAAGGGACGTCAGTTGCCGATCATGTACTCGGTCAAAGATGCCGGTTTCTTTACCATCTCTGGCAACCTCGCCACCCAATTCGTCCAGGCCGTAGGCTGGGCCATGGCCTCGGCGATCAAGGGCGACACCAAAATCGCCTCGGCCTGGATCGGCGACGGTGCCACCGCCGAGTCGGACTTCCACACCGCTCTCACTTTCGCTCACGTGTATCGCGCGCCGGTGATCCTCAACGTGGTCAACAACCAGTGGGCCATCTCCACCTTCCAGGCGATTGCCGGTGGTGAAGCCACCACCTTCGCCGGGCGTGGCGTCGGTTGCGGCATCGCCTCGCTGCGGGTCGACGGCAACGATTTCTATGCGGTCTACGCCGCCTCTGCCTGGGCCGCCGAACGCGCGCGCCGCAACCTCGGCCCGACCATGATCGAATGGGTCACCTACCGCGCCGGGCCGCACTCCACCTCGGACGATCCGTCCAAGTACCGCCCTGCCGACGACTGGAGCCACTTCCCGTTAGGCGATCCGATCGCGCGCCTCAAGCAGCACCTGATCAAGGTTGGCCACTGGTCCGAAGAAGAGCACACCGCCGTCAGCGCCGAACTGGAAGCCGAGGTGATCTCCGCGCAGAAAGAAGCCGAACAGTACGGCACCCTTGCCGGCGGCCAGATTCCAAGCGCCGCGACCATGTTCGAAGATGTCTATAAAGAGATGCCGGAGCATTTGAAGCGCCAGCGTCAAGAGCTGGGGATCTGACATGAACGATCACAACAACAATATCCAGCTGGATACCGCCATGACCACGACCACCATGACCATGATCCAGGCCCTGCGCTCGGCCATGGATGTGATGCTTGAGCGCGACGACAACGTCGTGGTGTTCGGCCAGGACGTCGGTTACTTCGGCGGCGTGTTCCGCTGCACCGAAGGCCTGCAGGCCAAGTACGGCACCTCCCGGGTGTTCGACGCGCCGATCTCCGAAAGCGGCATCGTCGGCACTGCAGTAGGCATGGGCGCCTACGGTCTGCGCCCGGTGGTGGAGATTCAGTTCGCCGACTACGTCTACCCGGCCTACGACCAGATCATTTCCGAAGCCGCGCGCCTGCGTTATCGCTCGGCTGGCGAATTCACCGCGCCGTTGACCTTGCGCATGCCTTGCGGTGGCGGTATCTACGGCGGCCAGACCCACAGCCAGAGTATCGAGGCGCTGTTCACCCAGGTGTGCGGCCTGCGCACCGTCATGCCGTCCAACCCCTACGACGCCAAGGGCCTGCTGATCGCCTCGATCGAAAACGATGATCCGGTGATCTTCCTCGAGCCCAAGCGCCTGTACAACGGTCCGTTCGACGGCCATCACGACCGTCCGGTAACCCCTTGGTCGAAACACCCCGCCGCCCAGGTTCCAGACGGCTATTACACCGTGCCGCTCGATGTCGCCGCCATTGCCCGTCCGGGCAAGGACGTCACGGTACTGACCTACGGCACCACCGTGTACGTGTCGCAAGTGGCCGCCGAGGAAAGCGGCGTGGATGCCGAGGTCATCGACCTGCGCAGCCTCTGGCCGCTGGACCTGGAAACCATCGTCAAGTCCGTGAAGAAAACCGGGCGCTGCGTGATCGTCCACGAAGCGACTCGTACTTGCGGTTTCGGTGCCGAACTGACGGCGCTGGTGCAAGAGCACTGCTTCCACCACCTGGAAGCGCCGATCGAACGCGTCACCGGTTGGGACACCCCCTACCCGCACGCGCAAGAGTGGGCGTATTTCCCAGGGCCGTCCCGTGTGGGCGCGGCGTTGAAACGGGTCATGGAGGTCTGAATGGGCACGCACGTTATCAAGATGCCGGACATTGGCGAAGGCATTGCAGAAGTTGAGTTGTCACAGTGGCACGTCAAGGTCGGCGACATGGTCGTCGAAGATCAGGTGCTGGCCGATGTCATGACCGACAAGGCAATGGTGGATATTCCGTCGCCGGTGCATGGCAAGGTGATTGCCCTTGGCGGTCAGCCAGGTGAAGTGATGGCGGTCGGCAGCGTGCTGATCAGCATCGAAGTCGAAGGCGCGGGCAACGTCAGGGAGTCTGCGCAACCGGCACCGGTAAAAGAAGCAACGGTCGCTGCGCCGAAAGTCGAAACCGCAGTGGAGACCAAACCGGTCGCTGCCGCTGCACCGAAAGCCGCCGCCTGCCAGGGGCCAATGGTCGCCCGCGAAGCCGATGAGCGTCCCCTGGCCTCCCCGGCGGTGCGCAAGCATGCGCTGGACCTCGGTATCCAGTTGCGCCTGGTTCGTGGCACTGGCCCGGCGGGTCGTGTGTTGCACGAAGACCTCGAGGCTTATCTGGCCCAGGCTCAGTCGAATGCGTCGACCGTCAGCAGCGCTTACGCCCAGCGCAACGACGAAGAACAGATCCCGGTGATCGGCATGCGTCGCAAGATCGCCCAGCGCATGCAGGACGCCACGCAACGCGCGGCCCATTTCAGCTATGTCGAGGAAATCGACGTCACTGCCGTGGAAGAACTGCGTGCGCACCTCAACGAAAAACACGGTGCCAGCCGCGGCAAGTTGACCTTGCTGCCATTCCTGGTGCGCGCCCTGGTCGTCGCCCTGCGTGATTTCCCGCAGATCAACGCGCGCTACGATGACGAAACCCAGGTCATCACCCGCTTGGGCGCGGTGCATGTCGGTATCGCCACCCAAGCCGATATTGGCTTGATGGTGCCCGTGGTTCGCCATGCCGAGGCTCGCAGCCTGTGGGACAGTGCCGCTGAAATCGCCCGATTGGCCACGGCCGCCCGTAACGGCAAGGCCAGCCGCGACGAACTGTCCGGCTCGTCCATCACCCTGACCAGCCTCGGCGCGCTGGGCGGCATCGTCAGCACCCCGGTGCTGAACCTGCCGGAAGTGGCGATCGTCGGCGTGAACAAAATCGTCGAGAGGCCCATGGTGATCAAAGGCCAGATCGTGATCCGCAAGATGATGAACCTCTCCAGCTCCTTCGATCACCGGGTGGTCGACGGCATGGACGCGGCACAATTCATCCAGGCCGTCCGTGGCCTGCTCGAACAACCCGCCACCCTGTTTGTGGACTGATTTTTGCCGGAGAGCACCATGCAAACTTTGCACACTACGCTGCTGATCATCGGCGGCGGCCCTGGCGGCTATGTGACCGCGATCCGTGCTGGCCAACTGGGCATTCCGACCATCCTGGTGGAAGGCCAATCCCTGGGCGGCACTTGCCTGAACATCGGCTGCATTCCGTCCAAGGCACTGATTCACGTGGCTGAACAGTTCCACCAGACGCAACAGCACAACCAGCACTCGGCCCTGGGTATCAGCGTTTCGGTGCCGACCCTGGATATCGGCAAAAGCGTGGAATGGAAGGACGGTATCGTCGACCGCCTGACCACCGGTGTCGCCGCCCTGCTGAAAAAGAACAAGGTCCAGGTCGTTCAAGGCTGGGCCAAGGTCGTCGACGGCAAAACCGTCGACGTCGGCGACACGCGCATCCAGTGCGAGCACCTGGTGCTGGCCACTGGCTCCAAAAGCGTGAACTTGCCGATGCTGCCGATTGGCGGGCCGATCATCTCCTCCACCGAAGCGCTGGCACCGAGATCCGTGCCCAAACGCCTGGTCGTGGTGGGTGGCGGCTACATCGGCCTGGAACTGGGGATTGCCTATCGCAAGCTCGGTGCCGACGTCAGCGTGGTCGAGGCCCAGGAACGCATCCTGCCGGCCTACGACGGCGAACTGACCCAGCCCGTGCACGACGAATTGAAGAAACTTGGCGTGAAACTTTACTTGAAGCATAGCGTGCAAGGCTTTGATTCATCAGCAAATACCTTACAAGTACGCGACCCGGATGGCGGCATCCTGAACCTGGAGACCGATCAGGTACTGGTGGCCGTGGGTCGCAAGCCAAACACCGAGGGCTGGAACCTAGAAACGCTGGACCTTGCGATGAACGGCGCGTCGATCAAGATCGATCACCGTTGCCAGACCAGCATGCGCAACGTCTACGCCATCGGCGACCTCAGTGGCGAGCCGATGCTCGCCCACCGGGCCATGGCCCAGGGCGAGATGGTGGCCGAACTGATCAGCGGCAAGCACCGCGAGTTCAACCCCGCCGCCATCGCCGCCGTCTGCTTTACCGACCCGGAACTGGTGGTGGTCGGCAAGACCCCGGACGAGGCCAAGGCGGCAGGTCTTGACTGCATCGTGTCGAACTTCCCGTTCGCCGCCAATGGCCGGGCAATGACGCTGGAGTCCAAGAGCGGCTTCGTGCGCGTGGTCGCTCGTCGGGACAATCATCTGATCGTTGGCTGGCAGGCGGTGGGCGTCGGCGTCTCCGAATTGTCCACGGCATTCGCGCAAAGCCTGGAAATGGGTGCGCGGCTGGAAGACATCGGCGGCACTATTCATGCGCATCCAACGCTGGGCGAGGCGGTACAGGAAGCGGCGTTGCGGGCGCTTGGCCACGCACTGCATCTGTGACCCCCACGCATGATCGTTCCCACGTTCTGCGTGGGAACGATCAAATCCGGGCTGCGAAATGGGTCCGGAATGAAGTATTGTTGTCCCCATCCAGAAAACGTCAGAAACATTGAACCGTTTCGGCGGTTGTTAAGTGATAGAGGGTGTCATGGGTAACGAAAGCATCAATTGGGACAAGCTGGGTTTTGACTACATCAAGACCGACAAGCGCTATCTGTCGCACTGGCGTAATGGCGAGTGGGACGCAGGCACCCTGACCGAAGACAATGTGCTGCACATCAGCGAAGGCTCCACGGCCCTTCACTATGGCCAGCAATGCTTCGAGGGCCTGAAGGCCTACCGCTGCAAGGACGGTTCGATCAACCTGTTCCGCCCGGACCAGAACGCCGCGCGCATGCAACGCAGCTGCGCGCGCCTGCTGATGCCACAGGTGTCCACCGAGCAGTTCATCGAAGCATGCAAGGATGTGGTGCGGGCCAACGAGCGTTTCATCCCGCCTTACGGCACTGGCGGCGCGCTGTACCTGCGTCCGTTCGTGATCGGCGTGGGTGACAACATCGGCGTGCGTACCGCACCCGAGTTCATCTTCTCGATTTTCTGCATCCCGGTCGGCGCCTACTTCAAGGGCGGCCTGACCCCGCACAACTTCCTGATCTCCAGCTACGACCGCGCGGCCCCGCAAGGCACTGGCGCAGCCAAGGTCGGTGGCAACTACGCCGCCAGCCTGATGCCAGGCTCCCAGGCCAAGAAGGCGCACTTCGCCGACGCCATCTACCTGGACCCGATGACCCACACCAAAATCGAAGAAGTCGGTTCGGCCAACTTCTTCGGGATCACCCACGACAACAAGTTCGTGACCCCGAACTCGCCGTCGGTGTTGCCGGGCATCACCCGCCTGTCGCTGATTGAGCTGGCTAAAACGCGCCTGGGCCTGGAAGTGATCGAAGGTGACGTGTTCATCGACAAGCTGTCGGACTTCAAGGAAGCCGGCGCTTGCGGTACCGCCGCCGTGATCACGCCAATCGGCGGCATCAGCTACAACGACCACCTGCACGTGTTCCATAGCGAAACCGAAGTCGGCCCGATCACCCAGAAGCTCTACAAAGAGCTGACCGGCGTGCAAACTGGCGACGTCGAGGCGCCAGCGGGCTGGATCGTCAAGGTTTGACCTGACGTCCACTGCAATAAAAAAGCGCCGCCCCCGAATTCGAGGGCGGCGTTTTTTTTGGCTCTTTCCCCTACAGGGATACAAACGGTCTCAACGGATCGGCGTTCGTGTTTCCATGTTCCGCACTCAATCGTCCCGCGTTAGCACTTCCAGCAATTCAATCTCGAATATCAGGTTCGAATTCGGCGGGATCTTGCCCATCGTACGCTCGCCATAGGCCAGGTGCGCCGGGACCAGCAATTTGCGCTTGCCACCGACCTGCATGCCCATCAGGCCCTGGTCCCAACCCTTGATCACTCGACCGGTGCCGATCACGCACTGGAACGGCTTGCCTCGACTGTAGGAAGAGTCGAATTCGCTACCGTCCTCCAGCCAGCCGCGGTATTGGGTGGTGATCAGTGCGCCTTTGACGACGGCCTTGCCGTCACCCGGTTCAAGATCAATGATTTGCAGTTCGTCGTTCATGTTCTTAACTCATCTACAGTGCCCTGGACTTGCGGGCGCGGACGCAGGTTTTCGCAGAAACTGCTGCCAATGGCAACCGGCGGAACCGAATACCCCTGCGCCGCTCACATAAGTATCGACTTCGCGCTCAGAAAGGATGCTCTGATGACTGACCTGCGCAGTTTCATTCCGCCCTACATTCTGCACCGTATCGTCGCGCATGGATCTGAACACCAGCGTTCCAGCGCAATGAGCACACTGGCCCATGTGCGTACCCTTCGGCATACGCCTGGCCCACCGGTGCGTCCAGCTGCCGCCGCGATCCTGCCGGCAACCTCCAAACGTGGCCAGGTACAGCGCAGCGTGCATGATGCCCAGGGCAAGATGCTCCTGCCCGGCATGCCGGTGCGCCTCGAAGGCCAGGCGCCGAGCGGTGATCCGGCGGTCGATGAGGCCTACGACGCGCTGGGGGCCAGCTACGATTTCTTTTGGAAAGTGTTGGGCCGCGACTCCATCGACGATAAGGGTTTCGCCCTGATCGGCAGCGTGCATTATGGCCAGGACTATGAGAACGCCTTCTGGAACGGATCGCAGATGGTCTTCGGTGACGGCGATGGGGAAATCTTCCAGCGCTTCACCCGCTCGCTGGACGTGGTCGGGCACGAGCTGACCCACGGCGTGGTCGAGAGCGAAGCGGGCCTGGTGTATGCCGACCAGTCCGGGGCGATGAATGAATCGCTGTCGGATGTGTTTGGCGTGCTGACCAAGCAATACCTGCTGGGGCACACCGCCGACCAGGCGGACTGGCTGATCGGCGCGGATTTACTGACCCCGCGGATCAAGGGCGTCGGTTTGCGCTCGATGGCCCACCCGGGCACCGCCTATGACGACCCACTGCTGGGCAAGGACCCGCAACCGGACCACATGCGCAAATTCGTGATCACCCAGGAGGACAATGGCGGCGTGCACATCAATTCCGGCATTCCCAATCGGGCGTTTTACCTGGCCGCCAAGGCCTTGGGTGGATTCGCCTGGGAAACAGCCGGGCTCATCTGGTACGACGCACTGTGTGACAAGCGCTTGAGTCATGAGACGTCATTCAGTGCCTTTGCAAAACTCACCGTGGAGCATGCGCGTCGGCGCTTCAGCGCCAATGAAGCGCGGGTGGTGCAGCGCGGCTGGTCACAAGTAGGCGTCGAGACGACGCAGGAGGCACCATGAAAACCCTGCCGACACTGGACGACCGGGCCGTTGTGCGCCTGTCTCGCCAAGGTGGCTTTGCCGCAATCCAGGCCCTGACGCGCCCCCGGGAAATCGAATTCGCGCAATGCGATCTCGAGCAGCGTTCGCGCATCCGTGGCCTGCTCGAAGGGTGCCTGCCGCTGGCCAGCTCGGCCTCGGGTGGGGGGGATCAGCGCTTTTACCAGATCGAGCTGCACTACCGCGCAGGCGAACAGGACGACCAAATGGTGCTGAAAGTGCCGGAAAACCAGGCCCCCGCTGAGCTTGTACGGCTCTGGGACCTGGGGGAATTGCTGTAGTGCGACGGCGATGTCCGCTCGACAACTGTTTTGCGCGATAGCCTTGAACCCAGGCCAGCCTTTATCCTTGTCGACCCGCCGTACCGAGTTGATGGAGTTTTTCTAATGCCCCATGAAGGCAGTCTGTTGCAAGCCGCAGTCGTATTTCTGCTCGCCGCCGTACTCACCGTTCCCCTGGCCAAGCGCCTGCAATTGGGCGCGGTGCTGGGTTATCTGTTTGCCGGCGTGATCATCGGCCCCTCGGGGCTGGGCCTGATCGGCAATACGGAAAGTGTCGCGCACATCTCTGAACTCGGCGTGGTGTTGCTGCTGTTCATCATCGGTCTGGAGTTGTCGCCACGGCGCTTATGGGTGATGCGCAAGGCGGTGTTCGGCGTCGGTCTGGCGCAAGTACTGCTGACAGGTGCGCTGCTGGGCGTATTGGCGCTGTATGTCTTCGGGCAACCGCTGAACACCTCGATCGTGCTGGGCCTGGGCCTGGCCCTGTCGTCCACCGCCTTCGGCCTGCAAAGCCTGGCTGAGCGCAAGGAACTGACCAGCCCCCACGGCCGCCTGGCGTTCGCGATCCTGCTGTTCCAGGACATCGCCGCAATCCCGCTGATCGCCATGGTACCGCTGCTGGCAGGCAGTAGCGCAAACGTCAGCGCGGTCGACGATGTCAACCAGGGCCTTCGCGTGCTCGTCAGTATTGCCATTGTGGTGATCGGCGGACGGTACTTGCTGCGTCCGGTGTTTCGCGTGGTCGCCAAGACCGGCTTGCCGGAAGTGTCCACCGCGACCGCGTTGCTGGTGGTGATGGGCACAGCCTGGCTGATGGACCTGGCCGGTATTTCCATGGCCCTCGGTGCATTTCTTGCCGGCCTGCTGCTGGCAGACTCCGAATACCGGCACGAGCTGGAAGCACAGATCGAACCCTTCAAGGGCCTGCTGTTGGGGCTGTTCTTCATGAGTGTCGGCATGGGCGCCAACCTCGGCCTGCTGCTGCGCGAGCCTATCGTGGTGCTGGGGCTGACCCTGCTGCTGATCGCCGTCAAACTGCCGTTGCTGTTTGTCGTCGGCCGACTGGCCGGCGGTTTGAACAAGATCAGCGCCATTCGCCTGGGTATTGTACTGGCGGCTGGTGGTGAATTTGCCTTTGTGGTGTTCAAGATCGGCCGTGATCATGGTCTGTTCGATCCACGCCTGTACGACTTGCTGGTGCTGGCGATCACCCTGTCGATGGCGTTGACGCCCCTGTTGATGTTGTTGTGCGCCCGACTGGTTAGCCCGAAGGTGCAACCGGTGGTGGTTCCGGAGCAATTTCGCGCAATCGACGCCGATGAGCCCCGTGTGGTGATCGCCGGCATGGGCCGTATGGGGCAGATCGTCGCGCGTATCCTGCGGGCTCAGAACATCAAGTTCGTGGCCCTCGACACCTCGGTGGAAACCATCGAGCTGTCGCGCAGCTTCGGCGGCGTACCGGTGTATTACGGCGACCCGATGCGTCCGGAAATCCTCAGCGCGGCCAAGGTTGCGGATGCCGAGTTCTTCGTCATCGCCACCGACGACCCGGACACCAACATCAAGACCGCCGAACTGGTGCACAAGCTCTATCCGCACATCAAGATCATTGCCCGCGCCCGCAACCGCCAGCATGTGCATCGCCTGGTGGACCTGGGCGCCCACGCCGTGCGCGAAACCTTTTACTCCAGTCTGGAAATGAGCCGGCAGACATTGATCGGCCTGGGACTGACGCCCGAACAGGCCGATGCACGGATCAAGCGTTTCAAGCATCACGACGAACAGGTGCTCGAAGCCCAGCACGCGATCTACGACGACGCGGTGAAGGTCAAGCAGACGGCGCAGGAAGCGCGGGCGGAACTGGCACGGTTATTCGAATCGGACCAGCTGGAAGAGCAGGCGAAGAACGGTTGAGATGAATGTGCCGGCCTCCTGGCCGGCACCCCGCCCCTATCACACACGGACTCCAACATGGCTGGCGACACCGCTCTCAAGGAAATCTTCAACGCCGAGCGCCTGCGGCACATCGCCGCCGAGATGACGGCGGTGTATCCCGACTTCGACGCCAAGGGTTTCCTGAAACTGGCCAACCATGGCCTGGCCGAATTGTCGGTGATGCGGCGCCTGGCCCGCGTCAGCGAATGCTTGCACGCGGTATTGCCGCTGGGTTATGAAGCATCGCTGGAAGTACTGCGCGCCCTCGCCCCTCGCCTCAACAGCAGTTTTGTCAGCATGTGCCTGCCGCATTACGTGGCGACCTATGGCGCGGAGCGGTTCGAACTGTCGATGGAGGCGCTCAAGTACTTCACCGCATTCGGTTCCTCGGAGTTCGCCATCCGCCATTTCCTGCGCGACGATTTGCAACGCTCGCTGCAATTGATGCATGACTGGTCGCTGGACGCCAACGAACATGTCCGGCGCCTCGCCAGCGAAGGTTGCCGGCCGCGCCTGCCCTGGTCGTTTCGCCTGGAGCCGGTCCAGGCCGACCCGCGACTGGCCGCCGGGATCCTCGACAATCTCAAGGCCGACCCCAGCCTTTACGTGCGCAAGTCCGTGGCCAATCACCTCAATGACATCACCAAGGACCAGCCCGAGTGGGTACTGGACCTGATCGAGGGCTGGTCGCTGGACAACCCGCACACCGCATGGATCGCCAGGCATGCCCTGCGCAGCCTGATCAAACAGGGCAACCTGCGCGCCCTGGCTATCATTGGCGCGGGCGGCAAACCTGAAGTCCAGATCATCGATGTGCAGGTCAATCCGCCGGTGATCGGGCTCGGCGAAAAAATCACCCTGTCCTTTGCGGTCAAGTCCACGGTACACAACAGCCAGCGCCTGGTGATCGATTACGCCATCGACTACGTCAAGGCCAACGGCAGCACCTCGGCCAAGGTCTTCAAGCTCAAGGCCTTGACGCTACCAGGCAACGCCACACAACCGATCACCCGCGGCCAACACATCAAGGAACTGACCACCCGCCGGCATTACGCGGGCAAGCATGCGGTACATGTGTTGGTGAATGGCGAGCGGCTGGCCAGTACGGCGTTTGAAATCCTCGCCTGAAACACGGTCTCCCTCTGTAGGAGCTGCCGCAGGCTGCGATCTTTTGATCTTGAAAAATCAAAAGATCGCAGCCTGCGGCAGCTCCTACAGTGGTATCCGAGGCACCGTTAAATCACGGGAGGGTTGGGGCCCAGCAGCAGCTCCTGCTCACGCTCACACAACTCCACCACGTAATCCCACATCACCCGCAACCGCACCGACTTGTGCAACTCGCGACGGGTACTGATCCAGTAACTACGCAGGATGCTCTCCTGGGGGAGCAACGGCACAAGGCCAGGATCGGCACTGGCCATGTAGCACGGCAGCACGGCGATCCCAAGACCTGCGCGCGCGGCCTGTTGCTGGGCGATGACGCTGGTGCTGTGGAACACCACCTGCGGGTTGCGGCAGAAGCTGTTGAGGAACATCAATTCCTGGCTGAACAGCAAATCGTCGACGTAGCCGATCCAGGCATGGCGCCCCAGGTCTTCACGATTGCGCAGCGCCGGGGAGCGGTCGAGGTAGTCCTGGCTGGCGTAGAGCGCCAGGCGATAGTCCGCCAGTTTGCGCGTGACCAGCATGTCGGCGGCCGGGCGCTCCAGGTGGATGCTGATTTCCGCCTCGCGGTTGAGGATGCTGACAAAGCGCGGCACCGCCACCAGTTCCACTTCCAGTCCGGGGTAGCGCTCGAACAGTCCGTTCATGCGGCTGGCAAGGAACATGATGCCCAGCCCTTCCGTCACCCCCACCCGGATCTTGCCCAGCGGCGCCGTGGATTGGGTGATTTCTTCCTGCGCCAGCAGCGCGACGTTCTCCATCGCCTCGGCGTGCTTGAGCAATGCTTCGCCCGCCGGGGTCAGCTCATACCCCTGGGCATGCTGCACGAACAGTGCGGTGCCCAGGCTCTTTTCAACGGCCTCGATGTGCCGCGCCACGGTGGCATGGGTGGTGTTCAAACGGCGCGCAGCAGTGAGCAAACGCCCGCTTCGCTGTAGCTCGAGAAAGAACCGCAGGTCATTCCAGTCGAACATCGTCCATCCCTTGGTCAGCGTTGTTTAAAAACGAACAGTAGCTGGGTAAAAACTAACATTCTTTTAACGAAAGCTAACAACTAGGATGGTCCCCAACAAGAACAACAAGCGAGGTCAGGGATGCACGCTTCCCTTGATGAATACGACTACATCGTGGTCGGGGCCGGGCCGGCCGGCTGTTTACTGGCCAATCGCCTGTCGACCAACCCGCAACACCGCGTGCTGCTGCTCGAAGCCGGCGGTCGCGACAATTACGCCTGGATCCACATCCCGGTGGGCTACCTGTTCTGCATCGGCAATCCGCGAACCGACTGGTGCTTCAAGACCGAGGCGCAACCGGGCTTGCAAGGTCGTACCCTGAGTTACCCACGCGGCAAGGTACTGGGCGGATGTTCGTCGATCAACGGCATGATCTACATGCGCGGCCAGGCCGGCGACTATGATGGCTGGGCGGCTGACGGCAACCCTGGCTGGCGTTGGCAAGACGTGCTGCCGTTGTTCAAGAAGAGCGAAAACCATTTTGCCGGCGAATCAACGTTTCACGGCGGCAGCGGCGACTGGCGGGTTGAACGCCAGCGCCTGTCCTGGCTGATTCTGGATGCTTTTCGCAGCGCCGCCGAACAAAGCGGCATCGCCAGCATCGACGACTTCAACCAGGGCGATAACGAAGGTTGCGGCTATTTCCAGGTCAACCAGAAGGCGGGCATCCGCTGGAATGCAGCCAAGGCCTTTCTCAAACCGATCCGCCAGCGCCCCAACCTGACGGTGCTGACCGGTGTCGAGGTCGACCGCGTAATGCTGGAAAACGCTCGTGCTTCGGCGGTCAGCGCCCGCTGGCAGGGCCAGGCCAAGACTTTCAAGGCGCGCAAGGAAATCGTCCTGTGCGCCGGTTCCGTTGGTTCACCGAGCATCCTGCAGCGTTCCGGCATCGGCCCTCGCCCACTGCTGCAGCGCCTGGGCATCGGTGTAGTCCATGAACTGTCCGGCGTTGGCGGCAACTTGCAGGACCACCTGCAACTGCGGCTGATCTACAAGCTGGAGAATGCCCGAACGCTCAATCAAATCGCCGGCAGCCTGTGGGGCAAGATGGGCATGGGCCTGCGTTATCTGTATGACCGCAGCGGTCCGTTGTCGATGGCGCCGAGTCAGTTGGGGGCCTTTGCGCGTTCAGGGCCCGAGCAAACCTCGGCCAACCTCGAGTACCACGTGCAGCCGCTGTCGCTGGAGCGCTTTGGTGAGCCGTTGCACGCCTTCCCGGCCTTCACCGCATCGGTTTGCGATCTGCGTCCGCAAAGCCGGGGCACGGTGCAGATCCGCTCTGCCGATCCACAACAAGCGCCGCTGATCCAGCCCAATTACCTGAGCCACCCGGAAGACTTGCGGGTCGCCGCCGATGCCATCCGCCTGACCCGGCGCATCGTTGCCGCGCCGGCCCTGAGGGCGTTCAAACCGGTCGAGTACCTGCCCGGCGACAGCCTGCAGAGCGAGGAACAGCTGCATGAAGCCGCCGCGCGGATCGGCACGACGATTTTCCATCCGGTCGGCACCTGCCGCATGGGCAACGACGCGGACGCGGTGGTCGATGCAGAACTGCGCGTGCACGGCATCCCCGGCCTGCGCATCGCCGATGCCTCGATCATGCCGCGCATCACCTCGGGCAACACCTGCTCGCCTACGCTGATGATCGCGGAGAAGGCTGCACAACTGATCCTCAACCCCGACACAAGGAGCCTCACCCCGGAAAAGGAACTGGCCACACACCCGTGAACCCTGCACGGACACTGTAGGAGCGAGCATGCTCGCGATGGCCGTCAACGATGACGCTGGAAACCTGACACCCCGCGGTGCTCTCAGGTGCATCGCGAGCATGCTCGCTCCTACGGGTAACGGGTACACCCCGATTTATGGATAAACGCGGCGCCCGCCCACAAGGAAAGCGCCGACAGTGGAACAACAAAAACAATCACTGTGAGGGATACCGATATGTCAGAACACGTTCAGCCCCTGGAAGCCGTGCGTAGCGCGGGCACCAGCCAGGAAACCCAGAAAGTCATCTTCGCCTCGTCGCTCGGGACGGTTTTCGAGTGGTATGACTTTTTCCTCTACGGCGCCCTCGCGGCGGTGATCAGCAAACAGTTCTTCGCCGGGGTCAACGACACCACCGCGTTCATCTTTGCCTTGATGGCGTTCGCCGCCGGCTTCATTGTCAGGCCATTCGGCGCCCTGGTGTTCGGCCGGTTGGGCGACATGATCGGGCGCAAATACACCTTCCTCGCCACCATCGTGCTGATGGGCCTGGCAACCTTCTGCGTCGGCCTGCTGCCCAATTACGCGAGCATCGGCATCGCCGCGCCGATCATCCTCGTGGTGCTGCGCATGCTCCAGGGCCTGGCACTGGGTGGTGAATATGGCGGCGCCGCGACCTACGTGGCAGAGCACGCGCCGATGGGCAAACGTGGCTTCCACACCAGCTGGATCCAGTCCACCGCCACCCTGGGCCTGTTGCTGTCGCTGCTGGTGGTACTGGGTTGCCGCTATTTCACGGGCGATCAGTTCGAAGTTTGGGGCTGGCGCATTCCGTTTCTGTTTTCGATCATCCTGCTGGGCATCTCGACCTGGATTCGCCTGAGCCTGCACGAGTCGCCTGCGTTCGTGAAAATGAAAGAGGAAGGCAAACTCTGCAAGTCGCCGATCCGCGATTCCTTCGGCAAGTGGGAAAACCTCAAGGTGGTATTGATCGCCCTGTTCAGCATCAACGCCGGGCAAGCGGTGACCTTCTATGCTGCGCAGTTCTATGTGCTGTTCTTCCTCACCCAGTTCCTGAAAATGGACCCCGCAGTGGCCAACGGTTTGCTGATCGTCAGTGTGACCATCGGTGCACCCTTCTTCATTTTCTTTGGCTGGCTCTCGGACAAGGTCGGGCGCAAACCGGTACTCATGCTGGGCCTGCTGCTCGCCACCGTGTTGTACTTCCCGATCTTCAAGACCCTGGCCCACTACGCCAACCCGGCCATCGACCAGGCCAGCCGCCAGGCGCCGATTACCGTGCTCGCGGACCCGGCCACCTGCACCTTCCAGTTCGACCCGGTAGGCAAGGCGAAATTCGACAGCCCATGCGACAAGGTCAAGACCTTCCTGGTCAAGCAAGGCCTGCCGTACCAGAGCGCAGCAGCCCCGGCCGGCAGCGATGTGCAGGTCAGCGTCGGTGACATGAAGATCGACGGTTTCGACGAAGCCGCCCTGCGTGGCGCGGTGACCCTGGCGGGTTACCCACAACAGGCCGACATGCAGCAGATCAACAAACCAATGATCGTGGCCCTGATCGTCGCGCTGATCATCATCTCCGCCATGTGCTACGGCCCGCTGGCGGCGCTGATGGTCGAACTGTTCCCCACCCGTATCCGCTACACCTCGATGTCCCTGCCCTACCACATCGGTAATGGCTGGTTCGGCGGTTTCCTGCCGACCGTGTCATTTGCCCTGGTGGTGTACACCGGCGACATCTTCTATGGGCTGTGGTATCCGGTGCTGATCACCGGGGTGAGCCTGGTGGTGGGGATGTTGTGCCTGCGAGAGACACGTAACGTCGATCTGGATAAGAACTGATTGAAAATCAAAAGATCGCAGCCTTCGGCAACTCCTACCCTGGAATGCGTTCCCCTGTAGGAGCTGCCGCAGGCTGCGATCTTTTAATGGCAATGGCGACTCACTCGTCGAGTTCAACGAGCTCAAATTTCACCTGATCTGGATAAAACGCCATGTATTCGCGTATCTGTGCAACCGAGACTTTCGGATTCTCGTAACTCCACACCGCATTAGCCCCTTCATGTCCCGGCACCTGCAAACTGAAATAGCTGGCATCGCCCTTGTACGGGCAATAGCTGGTGTGGTCGGTGCGGGCGAAATATTTCTCGTCGATGTCTTCTCGCGGGACGTAGTACACCGGAGGGTAATTGGCTTCCAATAGCACCAACGCACGTGAAGATGCAGCCACCTGGATACCGTGGAACTTCACCAACAGGCAGCCTGGCTGCTCGGCGATGGTGATGACAGGGCTGGGACCGGAGCTTTTCATGGAAAACAATCCTCATGACAGAAGTTGACCTGCAGGAGCGTGGCTTGCCCGCGATGGGCCGCGCAGCGACCCCAAAACCTGAGACTACGACGTATCAGGTATAACTCAGATTCCCCGATAACGATGGCCTCACAGCTAAACGGCCTGCGCAATCAAACGCAACGTAAAAACTGTACATCCATACAGATAAAGATTGCTCTCGCGCTCCTCTCACGCCATCCTGTGCACTTGCTCACATTGATCGACGATGGTGGTTATGCGGCTTTACCTCTGTGAAAAACCTTCCCAGGCCAAAGACATTGCGGCCGTCCTCGGCGCGCGGCGACGTGGCGACGGCTGCTGGCTGGGAACGGACGTCACAGTGACCTGGTGCATCGGCCACCTTTTGGAAACCGCGCCCCCGGATGCCTATGACGCGCGCTACAAGCGCTGGGTACTGGCAGACCTGCCGATCATTCCCGACCAATGGAAGATGACCGTAAAGCCGCGCACGGCCAGCCAATACAAGGTGGTCAAGCGCCTGCTCGGCGAAGCACGCGAACTGGTCATTGCCACCGACGCCGACCGCGAGGGCGAAATGATCGCCAGGGAACTGGTGGAGCATTGCCGCTATCGCGGCCCGATCCAGCGATTGTGGCTGTCGGCGCTGGACGATGCCTCGATCCGCAAGGCCCTCGCCGCCCTCAAGCCCGGTGCGCAGACCTTCAGTCTTTACCATTCGGCGCTGGGACGCTCCCGGGCCGACTGGCTGATCGGCATGAATATGAGTCGGCTATTCACCTTGTTGGGACGCCAGTCCGGGTACCAGGGTGTCCTGCCGGTCGGCCGGGTGCAGACGCCTACCTTGCGCCTGGTCGTGGATCGCGACCGCAGCATCGCTGCCTTCGTGCCCGTGCCCTACTGGGCTGTCGAGGTGCAGTTGTTGCACGACGGCACCGCCTTCACGGCACAATGGCGGGCCGCCTCCGAGGTGTGCGACGACCAGGATCGCTGCCTGAATCAGGCGCTGGCGCAACGAGCGGCAGCGGCCATGCTTGCCGCCGCAAGCGCCAGGGTCATCAAGCTGCGCACCGAACGGATGCGCGAAGTGGCGCCGCTGCCATTCGACCTCGGCACCTTGCAGGAAGTCTGCTCGAAAAAGCTCGGGCTCGGTGCCCAGGAAACCCTCGACATCGCCCAGGCGCTCTACGAAACCCACAAGGTCATCACCTACCCGCGTAGCGACTGCGGCTACTTGCCACTCAGCCAGCACAGCGAAGCACCGGGCATCCTGGCGGCGCTACGCCAGGCCGACCCGGCACTGAATGCCTTGCACGATTATTTGGAACCCCAGCGTCGTTCACGGGCCTGGAACGATGCCAAGGTCAGCGCGCACCACGGCATCATTCCCACCGCCGCGGCAAAAAACCTCGAACGCCTGGCAGGCAAGCAACGCGCGGTCTACACCTTGATCCGCGCCCGTTACCTGGCGCAGTTCCTGCCCAACCACGAGTTCGACCGCACCCAGGCCGACTTCGATTGCGCTGGCGAGGCCTTGCGTGCAGTCGGCAAGCAAATCGTCGAACCTGGCTGGAAACGCGCCTTGCCCGAAGCCCTTGCACCCGCCAAGGGCCGCGAAGCACCCGCGCCGCAAACCCTGCCCAACCTCAGGGAAGGCATTGATTGCGCGGTGGCTGACGTGCAACTCAAGGACCTCTGGACACAACCGCCCAAACCCTTCACCGAAGGCGACCTGATCAAGGCCATGAAGAACGTCGCCAAACTGGTGGAAGATCCATTGCTCAAGCAAAAACTCAAGGACACCACCGGCATCGGCACCGAAGCGACTCGAGCCTCGATCATCCAGGGGCTGCTCGACCGTGGTTACCTGATCAAGAACGGCAAGGCGCTTGCCGCGACCCCGGCCGCTTTCAGCCTGATCGATGCGGTACCGCGGGCCATTGCCGACCCGGGCACCACCGCCATCTGGGAACAGGCCCTGGACATGGTGCAGAGCGGGGAAATGAGCCTGGACGAGTTCGTCACCAAACAGGCTGCCTGGATGAGCAAGCAAGTCAGTCGCTGCGCCGGCCTGAGCCTCACCATCAGCGGCCCCGCCAGCCCTGCCGGGCGCGGTGCAACGCCTTGGAAAAACAAACGCAAGCCGGCCAAGCGCAAGCCTGCAGGCACCAGCAAACGTGGGACAAAAACGGCCCTGTAGGAACCGTCTCGCGGGCGATGGTGGTTCGTCATGCGCGGTTTTCATATCTGCGCCGCTTTTGCATTTCTGTGCGACAGATCCCACTTCAGGGGCTCCCCACCTCTCCCTCGCAGTGTTAGCTTGCGGATGTTTCTGATCTAACGATCAGATATTTCCTACAAGACACCTGCAAAGGAATGCCCCCAGCAATGGACTTTTCACTCAAGCACCTGGCCGCAGCTACCCTGGTGGTCGCCAGCCTGTCCTCGTTCACCAACGCTGCACAGGCCAACATCACCCCGCAACAGAATGCGATCATCCTCAAGACGTTCAGCGATACCTCGGTAAAGGATTTCCGCCAGTTCCTGAAAAGCCTGGCCAAGCGCGATATCGCCAAGACTGACGATCTTGGCACGGCCATCAGTGCCTTCCTCGATAACAAGACACTGTCCCCTGAGCAGCAAAACCAGATCTATCGCCTGCTTGGCCTCTACACACGGGTGAAATACGGCAGCGCGGCTACGCAAACCCTGCGTGAACTGGTAGCCATCCCGACCGTGCGCGTGGACGGCGTTGCCCAACACGACAATCCCGAGTTCATCAAGATCGCCGAGAAGATCAAGGGCCTGGCCCAGGGGTTCAACCTGAGCTTTCGCAACATCGACAACCGCGTTTATGAAATTTCCCTGGAAGGCGCTGGTGATGAAGTCGTCGGCATTCACGCCCATGCCGACGTGGTGCCGGTGACGCCAGAGAATTGGGTGCTGCAGGATGGCACCCGTCTCGATCCATTCAAGGTCACCCTGGTGGGCGATCGCATGTATGGCCGGGGTACGGAAGATGACAAGAACGGCATCGTGGTCACGCTCTACGCCATGAAGGTCATCAAGGAAGAGAAGCTGCCGCTGGCCAGGAACTTCAAGCTGCTGGTAGACACCACCGAAGAAACCACGGGCGACGCCATCCCCTATTATTTCGAACGCAACCCGACGCCCAACTACAACCTGGCGCTGGATGGCGGCTACCCGGTGGTGATTGCCGAGAAAGGCTACGGCACGGTCATGGCCAGCTTCGCCAAGCGCAAGGCTCAAGGCAAGGGCGCTGAAATCACTGCGATGACAGGCGGCCTGGCGACCAACCAGATTCCGTCGACCTCGGTCGCCACCCTGGTGGCGGACAATCCCGCAGAACTGGCGGCCAGCCTGCAGAAGGCCGGTACAGAGTACGCCATGCGCAATGGTGGCAACTTCGACGTCGCCGCCAAGGTGGTCGGCAATGACGTCATGCTGACCGTCACTGGTGTGTCCGCCCACTCCTCCGAACCCGAGTCCGGCATCAACCCGGTGGCGAGGATGCTGGACTTCATCAACAGCCTCGACGGCAAGGTCGCGCTCAAGCACAACCACATCACCGACGCCGCCCGCTACGCCGCCGACAACTGGGGGCTGGATTACCTGGGGGGTAAATTGGCAGTGGGTTTCGCCGATGAGTTCATGGGCCCGCTCACCACCTCCCTGACTTATGTCGGGATGGATGACAAAACCTTCAAGCTTGCAGTCAACCTGCGAGTACCGAAGGGCAAATTCCCGCAAGTACTGAAATCCGAAATCGCCACGAAACTGGATGCCTGGAGCAAGAACAGCAACATTATACCGGCCTTCGACTTCTCCATCGCCGAGCCGATGTACCGCAATCCCGAGGGTGAATGGGTCAAGGCCCTGCTCGCCGTGGCCAGCGAAAACCTCGGCATGGAGCACAAGTTCGGCACCTCCGCCGGCGCCACCTCGGTGCACGAACTGCCCAACGGCGTGCAATTCGGCCTGGCCATGCCGGACGTCAAATACACCGGTCACAACGACAACGAGTTCAAGACCACCGAGCAGTTCCTGCTTGACCTGCAAATCGTGACCGAGATGATGAGCCGCATCGGGCAGTTGCCGAAGCTTTGATTCACCTGGCGGGGTCGCTACGTCACGGCGCCCCCACCTTCCCCATGTATAGGCCCGCTTTGCGGCGATCCGATTTGCCGGCGAACCAGACGCCGCGGTGTACCTGTTGCACCGCGTCATCGTTCTTCGCGCTGTAGGAGCCAGGCTTGCCGGCGAACCGGGCGCCGCGGTGTACCTGTTGCACCGCGTCATCGTTCTTCGCGGGCAAGCATCGCTCCTACAGGCTAACCAGTCGCTGCCCGTTCACTCCCACAGACACATCAGGAATAACTGTTCACCAACACTATTTCCCCAACGTTCTAGCCTGAACTGACAACGCCATGATCAAGGAAGATGCACCATGCCAACCATTCACCAGGCGCATCGATTGCGCACCGGGCGCTTTTCAGCGCCGGGGCAGATCTATCTGGTCACAACCGTCGTTCAGAACCGGGACCCCGTATTCAGGGACTTCATGCAAGGCCGGCTCGTGGTCGATGCATTGAAGAAGGCGCAGGAAGAAGAGCTGGTGCTTTCGCTGGCCTGGGTTGTCATGCCGGACCATCTCCATTGGCTGTTCGAGCTCAAAAACAACACGCTTACTTGCATAATGGCGAGGACAAAATCACGCATTACACTTGCATTGAATCGTTCGCTCGAGCGCGATGGTTCACTCTGGCAACATGGCTTTCATGACCGAGCGATCCGCAGGGATGAAGACCTGCCGGCGGTGGCGCGCTATATCGTGGCCAATCCGCTGCGAGCGGGATTGGTCGAGAAAATTGGGGACTATCCGTTGTGGGATGCCGTGTGGCTGTAGGCGCTAACTGCTGCGGTGTGCCTGCTCGAACGCGTTCTTCGCGGGCAATCGGATCGCCGCACCGCTGACGCCTATAGGACTTTGCACGCGCTCCCGATTTACCTGCCAAAACGTTAATTCCCCACCCTCACCGGTCTGCGGTAGCACACGTACATCGTTGTAGATCAGCACTGATATCCGCGCCCCGGCGTTCGAACGCGTGAAATGCGTGTAGCGCTAAGTCAAGCGAACAGCGTCAAGGCACAGGCCAGTGAGTTTCGGCGCAAAATTCGTATACCATATCTCTAACTCAATCCGAACGACCGCCGCCGTGAACTCACCCAAATTTAACGCACCCGACTTGGGCAATGCGCCTTCGACATCGGAAATCATCACTCGCCATCTGCGTGACGCCATCGTCGCGGGGCATTTCGCCGAAGACGAGCCTATTCGCCAGGACGACATCGCCCGGCAGTTCAACGTCAGCAAGATCCCGGTCCGCGAGGCCCTCAAGCGTCTGGAAGCCGAAGGCCTGGTGATGTTCCAGCGCAATCGCGGGGCAATGGTCACTCGGGTGTCCGATGCCGAACTGGCACAGATGTTCGAAGTGCGCATGTTGCTCGAAGACAAGGTGCTGCGCCTGGCCATTCCCAACATGACCGAAGACACATTCGCCCGCGCCGAACGCATCTGCCAGGAGTTCATCGGCGAAGATGACGTGGGACGCTGGGCTGAGCTCAACTGGGAACTCCACGCCTGTCTCTACGAACCGGCGCAACGTCCGTTTCTGGTGAGCCTGATCCGTTCGGTCAACGACAAACTGGAACGTTATCTGCGGATGCAGATGAGCCTCTCCTCCGGGAAGGAACGGGCCGACCACGAGCACCGGGAGATCGTCGAAGCCTGTCGCGTCGGTGACGTCGACCGGGCAGTGAAGCTGCTCGACGAACACATCGCCGGGGTCTGCAAAACGTTGTTCGAGCACCTGCCCCACCACCCTTGACCGTCTGCTTGATTGTGCTGATTTCGTCATCGGCGCAGGATAAAACCATCAAGCCGCCAAACCCTCGCACGGGCCACTCTTGCGTTCACTCATCTGAACGGACGTGGCCCTGTCATGAAACGCATCACCGTGATCGACTCCCACACTGGCGGCGAACCCACCCGCCTGGTGACCGGCGGTTTTCCCGACCTGGGTACCGGCAGCATGGCCGAACGGCTTCGGCGACTTGCTGAACACCATGATCAATGGCGCGCCGCCTGCGTACTCGAACCACGGGGCAGCGACGTGCTGGTCGGCGCATTGTTGTGTGAACCGGTCGACCCCGCTGCCTGCGCCGGAGTGATTTTCTTCAACAATACCGGCTACCTCGGCATGTGTGGCCACGGGACCATTGGCCTAGTGGCGTCGCTGGCACACCTGGGCAAGATCGGTCCGGGCGTGCACAGCATCGAAACACCGGTCGGCACCGTGCAGGCCACCTTGCACGACGACTACTCCGTCAGCGTGCGCAACGTGCCGGCCTATCGTTACCGCAAAGCCGTAGCCTTGCAGGTGCCGGGGATCGGCCAGGTGGTTGGCGATATCGCCTGGGGGGGCAATTGGTTTTTCCTGATCGCCGAACATGGCCTGCGGATCGACAGTGACAACCTGGAGACGTTGACCGCTTACACCTACGCCGTGCAGCAAGCACTGGACATTCAGGGGATACGCAGTGAAGACGGCGGGTTGATCGACCACGTCGAACTGTTCGCCGATGACGCCCAGGCCGACAGCCGCAACTTTGTGCTCTGTCCCGGCAAGGCCTACGACCGTTCGCCTTGCGGCACCGGCACCAGTGCCAAGTTGGCGTGCCTGGCGGCCGACGGCAAATTGCAACCGGGACAGATCTGGCGTCAGGCAAGCGTGATCGGCAGCGAGTTCGAGGGCTCCTACGAACGTCATGGCGAGCGCATCGTACCGACCATTCGCGGCCGCGCTTTTATCAGTGCCGAAGCCAGCCTGATCATTGAACAGGCCGACCCGTTCGCCTGGGGCATTCGCCCATGAACCAAGGCCTGGTGGCCGATGTGATCGTGATCGGTGCAGGTATCATCGGCGCCGCTTGTGCCCAGACGCTGGCCCGGCGCGGCTTGCGCGTGCTGGTACTGGACGCTGGCCTGCACGGCGCGACAGCCGCTGGCATGGGCCACTTGCTGGTGCTCGATGACAACCCAGCCGAACTGGCCCTGAGCCAATACTCAGTGCAACGCTGGCGCGAACAGGCCCCGCAACTGCCCGAAAGCTGCTCTTATCGCAGCAATGGCACATTGTGGCTGGCGGCCAATGCCGAGGAAATGGCGGTGGCCCAAAGCAAACATATGAACCTTCAAGCCCGGGGCGTTACCTGCGAGCTGATCACCGGCAACGCCTTGCATGCCCGTGAGCCGGAATTGCGCGATGGCCTGGAGGGTGGTTTGTTGATCAACGGCGACGGCATTCTCTATGCCCCGGCGACCGCCAACTGGATGCTCGACACCCCCGGCATCGAACAACGGCGGGCACGGGTCAGCGAGGTCGATGGCAACCGCGTGCGACTCGATGATGGCCAGTGGTTGAACGCTGAAGCGGTCATTTTGGCCAACGGCATCCAGGCCAATGACTTGTGCCCCGAGTTGCCGATCGAACCGAAGAAGGGCCACCTGCTGATCACCGACCGCTACCCCGGCAAGGTCACCCACACGCTGGTGGAGCTGGGTTACGTCACCAGCGCCCACAATGCGACGGGACCGTCGACCGCCTGCAACATTCAGCCCCGCCCCACCGGGCAATTGTTCATTGGTGCTTCGCGACAATTCGGCACCACCGACCCGCAGGTCGAAGGTTGGATGCTCGCGAAAATGCTCAAGCGCGCCACCGAATACATGCCGGGCCTGGCTCAACTCAACGGTATCCGCGCCTGGACCGGTTTTCGCGCCGCCAGCCCGGACGGCCTGCCGCTGATTGGCCAGCACCCCAAACGCAAAGGCCTGTGGCTGGCGGTCGGGCACGAAGGACTGGGGGTCACCACGGCGCCCGGGACTGCCGATTTACTGGTCGCGCAATTGTTCAATGAGACGCCGCCTCTGGCGGTACAACCCTATCTGCCGCAACGTTTTCTCGAAGAGGCCGCCTATGCTTGATTTGATCATGGATGGCCGCGCGCTGAAGGTGGCCGCGGGCACGACGGTGGCTGCTGCACTGGCACTGGCCGGCGACGGTTGCAGTCGCACTGCCGTCAGCGGTCAGCGCCGCGCACCGCTGTGCGGCATGGGCATCTGCCAGGAATGCCGGGTGACCATCGACGGTCGCCGCCGACTGGCCTGCCAAACGCTATGCCAGCAAGGCATGCAAGTGCAGACCCGAGCATGAACGAATACGCCGACCTGCTGATCATCGGCGCTGGCCCCGCCGGCATGAGTGCCGCCCTCGCCGCAGCGTCCAGTGGCGCGCGCATTGTGGTGCTCGACGACAACCCGCTGCCGGGCGGCCAGATCTGGCGCGACGGGCCACAGGCCAGCCTGCCGAATCAGGCCCGGCAGATGCGCGAGCGCCTGCAGGCCAACAGCAATATCCGCCACCATGCCGGCACCCGTGTAATTGCCCTCGCTGGTGCCAAGCAATTGCTGGTGGAAGACGCCGACCGAGGCTGGTTGATCGGCTATGACAAACTGATTCTATGTACCGGTGCCCGTGAATTGCTGCTGCCCTTCCCCGGCTGGACGCTGCCAGGAGTGACCGGCGCGGGCGGACTTCAGGCGCTGATCAAGGGTGGCCTGCCCGTGCAGGACGAGCGTGTGGTGATCGCCGGCAGCGGTCCGTTGCTACTGGCCAGCGCGGCCACTGCGAAACACAACGGTGCCCAGGTGCTGCGCATCGCCGAGCAGGCCTCTGCGGTCGCGGTCGCAGGATTCGCCCTGCAACTGCCGCGCTGGCCGGGCAAGCTGGTGCAATCTTTCAGTCTGTTCGACCGTCATTACCGCACCGGCAGCCATGTCGTGGCGGCCTTGGGCAACGATCGGCTGGAAGCTGTGCGATTGCGGCATCGGGGCAAAATCGTCGAATTGGCGTGTGATCGCCTGGCCTGTGGTTTCGGCCTGATTCCCAACACCCAACTCGGTCAGGCCTTGGGCTGCGCGCTCGATGGCTCGGCGCTTGCCGTGGATGCCTGGCAAACCACGAGCCACACCGACCACTACGCCGCTGGCGAATGCACCGGTTTCGGCGGCAGTGAGCTGGCACTGGTTGAAGGGGCAATCGCCGGGCATGTGGCGGTGGGTAACACCGCGGCGGCACGGGATTTGTGGCCACGTCGCGCGCGCTGGCAGGGTTTCGCCAAGGCGTTGAACAGCGCCTTCAGCCTCGACCCGCAGCTCAAGTCGCTGGCGCAACCCGACACGCTGGTCTGTCGTTGCGAAGACGTACCCTACTCGGCACTGTCCGGGCACGTTGGCTGGCGCGAGGCCAAACTGGCCAGTCGCTGCGGCATGGGCGCCTGCCAGGGCCGGGTGTGTGGCGGTGCCTTGCAGTATCTGTTCGACTGGCAACCCACGGCGCCCCGGCCGCCGTTCAACCCGGCGCGCATCGAAACCCTGATGTGCCTGGATGACACGCCACCGGTGTAAACGCTCGCTTCGGGGTTTCGGGGGCGCTGCCGAGTCTTTATAGTCCCGGTAGTCGCCACCAGGCCCCTCTTGATATGTTCCCCTCACTCAATCATTTCAAACCCTGCGACCTGCCGACGCTGCTGAACAGTTTGCAGGCCATCGCGACGCTGCTCGATACCCTGACGGACGTGGTGTTTTTCATCAAGGACTGCGAGGCCCGCTACGTTTTCGTCAACCAGACCCTGGTCCGACGCTGTAGCTTCAAGCACAGTGACCAACTGCTGGGGCTGACAGCAGACCGTGTCTTCCCGGAGCGCTTTGGCCCGATTTACACCGAACAGGATCGACGGGTGTTGGCCACCGGACGCGAATTGGCCGACCAACTCGAACTGCACCTGTATTTCGGTAACCAGCCAGTCTGGTGCCTGACCCATAAACTCGCGCTGCGCGATGAACATGGGCAGATCGTCGGCCTGGCCGGCATTTCCCGTGACCTGCAGTTGCCCCAGTCCAACCACCCGGCGTTCCAGAAACTGGCAGCGGTGGACGCGCACATCCGTCGTCATTTTGCTCGACCTATCAGCCTTGCCGAACTGACGGCAATCGCGGGTTTTTCGGTTGCGCAACTCGAACGCCATTGCAAACGGGTGTTCCAGCTCACCCCACGGCAGATGATCCACAAGTCCCGGCTCGAAGAAGGTACGCGGTTGTTGCTGGAGAGCGACCTGCCCATCACCGAAATCGCCCTGCGCTGCGGCTACACCGACCACAGTGCTTTCAGCCGCCAGTTCCGTGCCCTCACCAGCCTTTCGCCCAGCCAGTTCCGCGATCGCGGTCGTTAAATGTTCCTTTAAGGGGCGCCCCGCACACAGGGTGCTCCCTTCTGTAACACCTGCCTGCCCGGCGGCACGACGCCGCTGCCCTGCTCCCGACTTGTAAACCGCCCTGACTCAAGGGCTGGAAAATATTTGCCGGTAAAAAGGCAAATCGGCACAACCGTTGCTATTGTTAATATCGTATACGAAATCCCCAATACGATATCTAACAGCACTTCCGACAACGAGGCCTCTATGAAAACCCCCGCATTTGCCGTAGCCCTCAGCGCTGTTCTCAGTACCACCTTCATCGCCACCGCACAGGCTGACAAACTCGACGACATCATCGGTTCCGGCAAGCTGCGCTGTGCCGTGACGCTGGACTTCCCGCCCATGGGTTTTCGAGATGCCAGCAACGCCCCGGCGGGTTTTGACGTGGACTATTGCACCGACCTGGCAAAGGTCCTCGGGGTCGAGGCCGAAGTGGTCGAAACACCCTTCCCGGACCGCATTCCGGCCCTGATATCCGGGCGGGCCGACGTGATTGTCGCCTCGACCTCCGACACCCTTGAGCGGGCCAAGACCGTCGGCCTGACCGTGCCGTACTTCGCCTTCCAGATGGTCGTCCTGACCCGCGACAACACCGGCATCAACAGTTTCGACGACATCAAGGGCAAGGCACTGGGCAACACCAGTGGCACCTATGAAGCCATTGCCCTGGAGAACGATGTGAAGAAATGGGGTACCGGTACCTTCCGTGCCTACCAGTCACAAAACGACACGCTGCTGGCGGTGGCCCAGGGTCATATCGACGCCACGGTGGTCACCAATACCGTCGCCGCCGCAACGATCAAGTCGGGTAAATACAAGAACCTGAAGATCGCCGGCAACGCGCCCTACACCATCGACTATGTATCCCTGGGTACCAAGCGCAACGAGTACGGCCTGCTCAATTACCTCAACCTGTTCGTCAACCAGCAGGTACGCAACGGTCGCTACAAGGAGTTGTTCACCAAATGGGTCGGCACCGAAATTTCGCCGAGCGACCTGACCGTGCCAAAGGTCTACTACTGAGGTGCCCGGCATGCCTAGGCCCACTTCTCTGACCGTTCGCAGCCTGGTCCCGGGCGCTGCCCAGGGTGCCCTGCTGTTTGCCGATGTCGGGTTGAGCTTCTGGGGCGGAGTCGACCCCTTGCGGGGTGAAATCATCGACCGTCACCATCCCCTCAGCGGCGAATACCTGACCGGTCGAGTGCTCGCCATCCCCAGTGGCCGCGGTTCGTGTACCGGCAGCAGTGTGCTGATGGAACTGATCAGCAACGGTCATGCGCCAGCCGCGCTGGTACTGGCCGAAGCCGATGAGATCCTGACCTTGGGCGTGCTGGTGGCACAAATGATTTTCGAGCGTTCGCTGCCGGTGCTCTGCATCGGCAGCGAGGCCTTCGCCGCCTTGCGCGGCAAGGCCTTTGCCCGAATCGACGGTGCCAGTCTGGCCGTGTTCGATCGCATCCCCGTCGACAACTGGCAGCCATCCGAAACGCCGATCCAGATTCGCGATACCAGCACAGCAATCGAACTCAGCGAGTTCGACCACGCGTTGCTTGACGGCGCGCATGGCAAAGCGGCGCAGATGGCTATGCAAATCGTCCTGCGCCTGGCCGAACTGCAAGGTGCCCAGCGTCTTATAGATGTTACCCAGGCGCACATCGACGGTTGCATTTACACCGGACCTGCGAGCCTGCGCTTTGCCCAACAACTGGTGCAATGGGGCGCGAAGGTTCGGATACCCACTACCCTCAATTCAATATCCGTAGACCAGCGTCGTTGGCGCGAGCTGGGCATCGACCCACTGCTCGGCGAGCCGGCCAGTGCCGTGGGCGACGCCTACATGGCCATGGGTGCACAGCTCAGTTTCACCTGTGCGCCCTATTTGCTCGACAGCGCACCGAAGGCCGGCGACCAGATCGTCTGGGCCGAATCCAACGCGGTGGTCTACGCCAACAGCGTGCTCGGCGCACGCACCCTGAAGTACCCCGACTACCTGGATATCTGCATCGCCCTGACCGGCCGCGCGCCCCTGATCGGCTGCCATCTGGACGCGCCACGCAAAGCCCGCTTGCGCGTTGAATTGCCGAAATTGGCTGAACTCGACGATGCGTTCTACCCCTTGCTCGGTTACCACATCGGCGCACTCGCGGGCAGCCGGATCCCGCTGATATTCGGCCTGGAACAACGCCAGCCAGACCTGGACGACTTGAAAGCCTTCGGCGCGGCGTTCGCCACCACGTCCGCCGCGCCGCTGTTCCACATCGCCGGGGTCACCCCCGAAGCACTCGACCCGGCGCAGGTACTGGAGCCGGATACTCCGCTGCCCGTGGCAACCATTCGCCTGGAGGACCTGCTGGTCAGTTGGCGTGAGCTCAACAGCGCCAGGGACAACCGCGTGGATGTGGTCTCGCTGGGTAACCCGCACTTCTCGCTCAGCGAGTTTGCCCGCTTGGCACAGCTGTGTCGCGACCGGGTCAAGCACCCCGAGGTGGTGCTCGCCATCACTTGCGGTCGTGCGGTGTTGGAGCAGGCCCGTGACGCCGGGTACATCGATGTCATTGAAACCTTCGGCGCCACGCTGGTGACCGATACCTGCTGGTGCATGCTCGGCGAACCGGTGATCCCGCGGGCCGCCACCACCTTAATGACCAACTCGGGCAAGTACGCCCATTACGCACCCGGCCTGGTGGGGCGCAACGTGCATTTCGCCAGCCTGGCCGAATGTGTCGATGCCGCCTGCACCGCCACCGCCAGCGGGCGTCTGCCGAGCTGGTTGCAACCTGCCTTGCCGATGGAGAACCGCTCGCATGTTTGACTACACCTTCCAATGGCGCACCGCGCTGCGCGCCTTGCCGGACATGCTCACCGGCGCGTGGGTTACGTTCGAGACCGCTGCGCTGTCGATGATTTTCGGTGTACTGATTGCCCTGGTCCTGACGGTCATGCGCGAAGCCAGGCACCCGCTGCTGCGTGGCATCGGCAACGGCTGGGTATCGATTGCCCGCAACACTCCGTCGCTGTTCCAGATTTACATCCTGTACTTCGGCCTCGGCTCACTGGGCCTGCATGTCAGCTCCTGGCTCGCGCTACTGGCCGGGATCACTTTCAACAACGCCGGTTATCTCGCGGAAAACTTCCGTGGCGGGCTCAAGGCGGTGCCCCACACCCAGGTACGTGCCGCGCGCTCACTCGGCATGAGTGCCTTCCAGACCTACCGCATGATCATCGTCCCGCAACTGCTACGAATCGTCTTCTATCCGCTCACCAATCAAATGGTGTGGGCGGTGCTGATGACATCGCTGGGGGTCATCGTCGGCCTTAACAATGACCTGACCGGAGTGACTCAGGAATACAACGTCAAGACCTTCCGCACCTTCGAATACTTCGCCATCGCAGCAGTGCTGTATTACCTGATTGCCAAGGCGATCGTCGCGGCAGCCCGGCTGATGGCCTGGCGGTTGTTCCGTTACTGAGGAGCTGTCCATGTTTTCCACCGAGTTTTCCTCCAATGACCTGTTGTTCCTGCTCGACGGCGCCTGGGTCACGCTGCAATTGACGTTCTGGGCGATCATTCTCGGTTCCATTGCAGGGCTGTTGTTCGGGTTGCTGCGCGCCCTGTTCCCACGGCTCAGCCTACCGCTGGCCTGGGTGCTGGACGTGTTTCGCAGCGTGCCGTTGCTGATCCAGTTCGTCCTGTTCAACTCGCTCAAAAGCATCGTCGGCCTGAACATCAGCGCCTTCAGCGTCGGTTGCATTGTGCTGGGGGTCTACACCGCGGCGTACTTTACCGAAATCGTGCGCGGCGGCGTGCTGTCGGTGCCGTTCACGGTGCGCCGCGCCAGTCGTTCGTTGGGCCTGAGCTTCCTGCAGGACCTGCGCTGGATCGTCCTGCCGATGGCCACTCGCGTGGCCTTTCCCGGCTGGCTGAACCTGGTGCTGGGCGTGATGAAGGACACCGCGCTGGTGATGTGGATCGGCATCGTCGAACTGCTGCGCGCCTCGCAAACCATCGTGACCCGCATCCAGGAACCGTTGGTGGTGCTATGCATCGCGGGCCTTATCTACTACGTCATGAGCCTGGTGGTCGCACGCCTGGGCGCTCGTCTGGAAAGAAGGTGGCAAGAAAATGATTGAGATCGAGAACGTACACAAATCCTTCGGCAATCTCGAAGTGGTCAAGGGAGTGAACCTCACGGTGAGCAAGGGCGAGGTGGTGTCAATCATCGGTGGCTCCGGTTCTGGCAAATCGACCTTGTTGATGTGCATCAACGGCCTGGAGCCAATCCAGAAAGGCAACATCCGGGTCGACGGCGTCGAGGTCCATCACAACGCCACCGACCTGAACCGCCTGCGGCAGAAGATCGGCATCGTGTTCCAGCAATGGAACGCTTTTCCGCATTTGACTGTGCTGGAGAACGTCATGCTGGCGCCGCGCAAAGTGCTGGGTAAAAGCAAGGCCTGCGCCGAGGAACTGGCGGTACGGCAGCTGACCCACGTGGGCCTGGGCGACAAACTCAAGACCTTCCCCGGCAAGCTGTCTGGCGGTCAGCAACAACGCATGGCCATCGCCCGCGCCCTGGCCATGTCACCGGACTACATGCTGTTCGACGAGGCCACCTCGGCTCTGGACCCACAGTTGGTCGGCGAAGTGCTGGATACGATGCGCATGCTCGCCGAGGACGGCATGACCATGGTGCTGGTGACTCACGAGATCCGTTTCGCGCGGGACGTGTCCGACCGCGTGGCGTTCTTTCGCAACGGTCTGGTGCATGAGATCGGCTCACCGGATCAGGTGATCGGCAATCCGGTGCATGCCGAGACGGCGGCGTTTCTCAAATCGGTGAAATAACCGGTGGCCCCTTCGCGAGCAGGCTCGCTCCCACAGGATCTGGTGGTGTACACACAATCACGAGCCAATCCATAAACCTGTGGGAGCGAGCCTGCTCGCGAAGGGGCCCGGACAGTCAACACAAGGAGCAGAGAATGCGTTCATCGAAAGTGATTCATGTAGTCAGTTGCCACGCCGAAGGTGAAGTCGGCGACGTCATTGTCGGCGGAGTCGCACCACCGCCCGGCGCCACGGTGTGGGAACAATCGCGCTGGATTGCCAAAGACGAAAACCTGCGCAACTTCGTACTCAACGAACCCCGGGGCGGAGTGTTCCGACACGTCAATCTGTTGGTGCCGGCCAAGGACCCGCGGGCGCAGATGGCCTGGATCATCATGGAGCCAGCGGACACGCCGCCGATGTCAGGCTCCAACTCATTGTGCGTGGCCACCGTGTTGCTCGACACCGGTATCGTGCCAATGACCGAACCGCAAACCCGGCTGGTGCTCGAAGCACCCGGCGGCCTGATCGAAGCCGTCGCCGATTGCCGTGATGGCAAGGTCGAACGGGTGGAAATCAAAAACGTGCCGTCCTTCGCCGATCGTCTCGATGCGTGGATCGAAGTGCAAGGTGTCGGCACGCTCAAGGTCGATACCGCCTACGGCGGCGACAGCTTTGTGATCGCCGATGCCCAGGACCTGGGGTTTTCAATCAGCCCCGATGAAGCGGCCGACCTGGTGGCGGTTGGGTTGAAAATCACCCGGGCCGCCAATGAGCAATTGGGCTTTGTCCATCCGCTGAACCCCGATTGGTCGCACATTTCCTTTTGCCAGATCGCCGCGCCCATCGTTCGTGAGCAGGGCATTGCCACGGGTGCCAATGCGGTGGTGATTCAACCGGGCAAGATCGACCGCTCGCCGACCGGCACTGGCTGCTCCGCGCGGATGGCCGTGTTGCAGGCCAAAGGCTTGATGGGCGTTGGGGACAGATTTATCGGTCGCTCGATCATCGGCTCAGCGTTCCACTGCCGCATTGACTCGCTGACCGAAGTGGCCGGGCGCCCTGCCATCTACCCGTGCATTTCCGGGCGGGCCTGGATTACCGGTACCCATCAATTACTGCTCGACCCAAGCGATCCGTGGCCACAAGGCTATCGACTGTCAGACACCTGGCCGGGTGCCTGAATGCTCAATCGCTGATCCCCGACCAACGGCCCGAAAAAAAACCCGAAAACGTAAACAAACCACTGGCTGATTTTTTTCACTTTCAATATCGTATACGAAATACAATAAACAATCTGGAGGCAACAATGAGCAAGCGTGTTAACTGGAGTGGCGTGTTCCCAGCGGTGACCACTCAATTCAACGATGACTTCTCCATCAACCTGGAAAAAACCCATGAGGTCATTTCCAACGTGATCCGCGACGGCGTATCAGGACTGGTGGTTTGCGGCTCGGTAGGCGAAAACACCTCGCTGAGTGCCGCCGAAAAAATTGCCGTGACCGAAGTCGCGGTCGCGGCCTCGGGCGGCCGTGTACCGGTGATTTGCGGCGTAGCCGAGTTCACCAGCGTGGAAGCGGCCAAGGTTGCTAACGCGGTACGTAGGGTCGGCGTCGATGGCGTGATGCTGATGCCGGCGCTGGTCTACGGTTCCAAGCCATTCGAAACCGCCGAGCATTACCGCTACGTAGCGAAAAACGCCGACGTGCCGCTGATGGTCTACAACAACCCGCCAATCTACAAAAACGACGTGACCCCGGACATCCTCATAGCCCTCGCCGACTGCGACAACGTGGTGTGCTTCAAGGATTCCTCGGGCGACACTCGCCGCTTCATCGACATTCGCAATGAAGTGGGAGACCGTTTCGTGTTGTTCGCCGGCCTCGACGACGTGGTGCTGGAAAGCCTCGCCGTGGGCGCTGAAGGCTGGGTGTCGGGCATGTCCAACGTATTCCCCAAAGAGGGCGAAACCATCTTCCGCCTGGCCAAGGCCGGACGCTATGCCGAAGCCATGCCGATCTACGAATGGCTGATGCCGATCCTGCACCTCGACGCCCGTGCCGACCTGGTGCAGTGCATCAAGCTGTGCGAAGCCATCGCCGGTCGCGGCAGCGCCCTGACCCGTCCGCCACGCCTGGCCCTGCCGGAAGCCGATCGCGTCTTTGTCGAGCAGATCATGGCCAAGGCCCTGGCAAACCGTCCGCACTTGCCGGACGTCGGTCTCTGAGTGATTGCCGGGTGGGTCTTCGCGGACCCGTCCCGGCTGCCTGTTTTTGCGCATCTACAGGAAACGCCAGCATGTCCAACGCTCAACACCCGTCTAGCGCAACCACACCCTCGGGACTCAAACGTGTCGTGGCCGCCGCCATGGCCGGCACCGTTGCCGAATGGTATGAATTCTTCCTTTATGGCACCGCTTCGGCACTGGTCTTCGGCCAGTTGTTCTTCCGCCAGACCGACAGCCCCATCGATGGCATCATCGCTGCCTTCGCCCTGTATGCCGTGGGCTTTCTCGCCCGTCCGCTGGGCGGGCTGGTGTTCGGTCACTACGGTGACAAGTACGGCCGCAAACGCCTGCTGCAATTAAGCCTGGTGGTGGTTGGCATCACCACCTTCCTGATGGGCTGCCTGCCCGGCTTCAACCAGATCGGCTATGCCGCGCCGGTGTTGCTGGTGCTGTTGCGGTTGATCCAGGGCTTCGCCTTTGGCGGCGAATGGGGCGGTGCGATCTTGCTGGTGTCCGAGCACTGCCCGGACAACCGTCGAGGCTTCTGGGCCAGTTGGCCACAAGCCGGTGTTCCAGCCGGCAACCTGGTGGCGACGGTTGCCCTGCTGCTGTTGTCGTCGAACCTGTCCGAGGAGCAATTCCTCGCCTGGGGCTGGCGCGTAGCATTCTGGTTCTCGGCCGTGGTGGTACTGATCGGCTACTGGATTCGCACCAGTGTCGATGACGCACCGATTTTCAAGGAGGCCCAGGCTCGTCAGGCGCAGACCAGGCATCAGCAACTGGGCGTGGTCGAAGTGCTGCGCCACCACTGGCGTTCGGTGCTGGTCGGTATCGGCGCGCGGTTTGCCGAGAACATCCTCTACTACACCGTCGTGACCTTCTCGATCACTTATCTGAAACTGGTGGTGCACAAGGACACGTCAGAGATTCTGTTGCTGATGTTCGGCGCTCACTTGCTGCACTTCTTCCTGATTCCGTTGATGGGTTATCTGTCGGATCTGGTCGGGCGCAAACCGGTTTACCTGGTGGGTGCAGTACTCACCGCGTTTTGGGGATTCGTCGGCTTCCCGATGATGGACACCGGCAACAATTGGCTGATCATGGCGGCCATCACCCTGGGCCTGGCCATCGAATCGATGACCTACGCGCCCTACTCGGCGCTGATGGCCGAGATGTTTCCGACCCACGTGCGCTACACCGCACTCTCGCTGTGCTACCAGGTGGCGCCGATCTTCGCGGGCTCGCTGGCGCCACTGATCGCGATCACCCTGCTCAACAAGTACCACAGCTCGACACCGATCGCGCTCTATCTGGTCGGCGCTTCGCTGATCTCCATCGTGGCCGTCGGGCTGACCCGGGAAACCCGTGGCAAATCGTTGCACACGGTGGATGCCGAGTCTGCTGCGCGGATTGCGGCGCTGGCCTCGCCTGCGACGACCCCACGTCGCGCCGACTCACTGGCGTAAACCCTGTAGGAGCGAGCATGCTCGCGATGGACGTCAACGATGACGCGTGCATTCTGGATTCACGCGGTGCCCTTGAGTGCCTCGCGAGCATGCTCGCTCCTACAGGGGAGTTGAATTACCCCTTTTTTGACAGGAGCCTTTTAGATGCCTGAGATCCTCGGTCACAACTACATCGGCGGTACACGCAGCGCCGACGGCAGCATCGCGCTGCGAAGCCATGATGCAAGTACTGGCGAAGCCCTGCCCTTCTCGTTCATGCAAGCCACCGCAGAAGAAGTGCACGCCGCCGCCCAGGCCGCCGCAGCCGCCTACCCGGCCTTTCGCAACCTGCCGGCCAGCCGCCGTGCGGAATTTCTCGAGGCCATCGCCACGCAACTGGACGCGCTTGACGAGGAGTTTGTCGCCCTGGTCACTCGCGAGACGGCACTGCCAACCGCTCGCATACAGGGTGAGCGTGCTCGCACCAGCGGCCAGATGCGCCTGTTCGCCCAAGTCCTGCGTCGTGGTGATTTCTACGGAGCGCGCATCGACCGCGCCTTGCCCGAACGCCAACCACTGCCACGGGTAGACCTGCGTCAGTATCGAATCGGTGTCGGCCCGGTCGCCGTTTTCGGCGCGAGCAATTTCCCCCTGGCGTTCTCCACCGCCGGTGGCGATACCGCTGCCGCCCTGGCCGCCGGTTGCCCGGTGGTGTTCAAGGCCCACAGTGGACATATGGCAACTGCCGAACGGGTGGCTGATGCGATCATTCGCGCCGCCGAGCAGACGGACATGCCCAAGGGCGTGTTCAACATGATCTACGGCTCCGGCGTGGGCGAAATCCTGGTCAAGCATCCGGCGATCCAGGCTGTTGGTTTCACCGGCTCACTCAAGGGCGGCCGTGCCCTGTGCGATATGGCCGCTGCAAGATCACAACCGATTCCGGTGTTCGCTGAAATGAGCAGCATCAACCCGGTCGTGGTGTTGCCTCAAGCCTTGCAGGTTCGTGGCGAAAAAATCGCCAGTGAGCTGGTGGCATCGGTGGTCCAGGGCTGCGGTCAGTTCTGTACCAATCCCGGCCTGGTCATCGGCATCTCGTCACCGCGATTCGATGCATTCATAGCGCTGCTCAGTGGTCTGATGAGCGAGCAACCGCCCCAGACCATGCTCAACGCCGGAACCCTTGCCAGCTATAAAAAAGCGCTACAGGCACTGCTCAGTCATCCAGGGGTGACCCACCTGGCCGGTCAAGAACAGCTGGGCAACCAGGCCCGACCACAACTGTTCAAGGCCGACGCCAGCCTGCTGCTCAAGAGTGATGCGCTGCTGCAGGAAGAGGTATTCGGCCCGACGACCGTGCTGGTTGAAGTCGCCAATGCGGGGGAACTGCAGCAAGTGTTGCAAAGCTTGCACGGTCAACTGACCGCCACGTTGATAGCAGAAACCATCGACCTGCAAATCTGCACAGGCGTCTTGCCGCTGCTGGAGCAGAAAGTCGGTCGTGTGCTGTTCAATGGCTACCCTACCGGCGTCGAAGTCTGCGATGCGATGGTACATGGCGGCCCCTACCCGGCCACTTCCGATGCTCGTGGCACCTCAGTCGGCACCCTGGCCATCGAGCGATTCCTGCGCCCGGTGTGCTACCAGAACTGCCCCGACACCTTGCTGCCCGAAGCGCTTCAGAACGCCAACCCACTGGGCCTCAATCGCCTGGTCGATGGCATCCTCCAGCGCCAGTCTCTGTAAACCGAACGGGCGCCATGGGCGCCCGTTTCCTTTTCAATCCAGCAGTGCCTGCAAATCCCTGTACAACGCCTCGGGAACCTGCACCCCCTCCACCAGGCTGCGCGCCCGCGACTCATAGCGTCGTTGCGAGGGCAAGCGCGCGCCCTGCCCTTCAATTCCCTGAAACAACGCTTCTGCCCTGGCCAGGTGTTCCTGGGTTGCATCGCCCAAAAAGCGCCGCGGATCCAGAGCAATGATCAGTTCGCCATGATAAGGCGATGACTTGCTGCCCGCGTCGTAAGCCAGTGATTCGGCGCTTGTCAAGTCACCAATCAACGGCCCGGCGATCAACTCCACCATCGCCGCGAGTGCCGATCCCTTGTGCCCGCCGAACGTCAGCATCGCGCCGCTGTCGAGCACCACGCTCGCATCGTTGCTCGGATGGCCTTGCCCATCCACTCCCCACCCTTCGGGGATCGCCTTGCCGGCTCGTCGATGCAGTTCGATATCGCCGCGAGCGATGGCGCTGGTGGCAAAGTCGAATACAAAAGGCTCTTGCCCGCCGCGCGGCCAGCCAAAGGCAATGGGATTAGTGCCGAACAGTGGTAAGTGCCCCCCGGCCGGCGCCACCCAGGCATGACTAGGATTACACGCCAGCGCGACCAGGCCGGTCTCCGTCAGTTGCTCGATCTCCACCCATAACGCGGAAAAATGCACACAGTGGTTGATCGCCAACGCGGCAATCCCGTTGGCACGGGTTTTCTCGGTCAACAGGGGGAGCCCCGCCTGAAACGCCAACTGCGAAAACCCGCCACCGGCATCCACCCGCACAATCGACGGCGCCTGGTCGATGACCCTCGGCTCGGCATCGGCCGACACCTTGCCCGCTCGCAGGGAATTGACACATCCAAGAATCCGGTACAACCCGTGAGAGGCGCAGCCATCACGCTCACCCGCGATGACCGTCGCCGCCACCGCTTGCGCATGGGCCAGATTAAAACCGTTGTGCAACAGGATCGATTCGGCCAGTTCACGGGCTTCGATCAGGGTCAGTCGAATCATGGTCATCTCCTGGGAAAGACCTGTCAGGGTGATCCGCTCGAAGCGACGAGGCTTGATGCCTTTTGATGCAGGAGGTGACGAAATCGGCATAGCCAAGGCACGCATACCCTGAGAACGGAAGGGTATCGTGCACGTCTGGAGGTCCGAGACGCGTTTCATGTGCAGGCGCGATCGCACGGCTCACGGCGGCGAGCACTGTAGGAGCGCCCCCCCCAGCAAAATGCTGACGCTGAACGCCGCCATCACTCAGTGGTCACAACAATTGATGGCATCGCAACTGATGTGGCCTCAAGCCTGCTTCCTTCAGCCGCGGCGCTTACAATTCACACATTCCTGGGCGCGCCGGATAACCTTCAGTGAGTTCAGTCCTTTCGACACAGGCGCTGACTGCTGCTGCCATCCAATGCTCCCTGATCGGAGTACGCACATGACTCAATCAATACGGTTATTCCTGACAACCGTGCTCGCGGTTGCAGCATTGGCATCGGCCAGTTTCCTGAACACTGCAGGTGCCGCCACCGCCGAGGATCTCAATACCGACTCCCGGCAAGCGTTGCAGACGCTCTACAAGACCAATCCCTTTTCCGAAACCATCTCGCACAAAGCCAAGGCCGTTCTGGTCTTTCCGAAAATCATCAAGGCCGGCCTGGTATTCGGCGGCAGCTACGGCGAAGGCGTGTTGATGAAGAGCTCGAAGGTCGTGGATTACTACAACTCCGTCAGCGGCTCCTGGGGACTGCAGGCAGGCGCCCAGTCATATGGCTATGTGGTTTTCCTGATGACCGACAAAGCGGTGAAATACATCACTGAAACCAAAGGCTGGGAAATCGGCGTAGGGCCAACCGTGGTCGTGGTGGATGAAGGGGTTGCCAAGAACCTGTCCAGCTCGACGCTGAAAGACGACGCGTACGCGTTCATCTTCGACCAACAGGGTCTGATGGCCGGCATCAGTATCGAAGGCACGAAGATTTCCCTGATCAAACGCTGAAGGGTGCGCGCCCAATGAGTTTTCTTATCATTTAAAGGAGCGCAGAATGAGCTACCTGGCGTTCGAATGACGTGTCTCGCCCAGTGGGCGTGCCAGTCATATCGGGCGCCATGGCCAAGGGACGATGAACTCGTTTGCTGTCGACTTTGGGGACTGGAGGAGGCGTTTTGAAACCATTCCCGCTCAAACCCGGCACCTCGACCCTGGACGTATTTCTTCAAGCGTGCCTGCCCCGCCGTGACGCTGTTCCGCCCACCTTGACGGAAAAAGCGGTCATCCCGGGCATTCCCGATGCTCGCTACAGGCTGGACCATGACCTGACGCCGTTCATCCAGGATGCGATTCAATCCAACAAACGTGAGAGCGAGGTGCTCGCCAAGGCCGGTAAGCCGAGCGATATCCTGCCGCCGGCCAGCATGCTGGCCGTTTCTGGTGGCGGCGATGCAGGCGCATTTGCAGCGGGACTGATTGCTGGATGGACCACCCATGGCACACGGCCAATCTTCAAGGTCGTCACGGGCATTAGTGCGGGTGCCCTGGTCGCCCCGTTCGCTTACCTGGGGCCGGAATACGACAGCGTGATCCGGCACGTCTGCAATGAAATCGGTCCAAAAGACATTTTTCATTCGCGAAACGTGCTGACCCGTCTTGCCAGCGACGGCATAGCGGACAGCAAGCCACTGTCGCGGCTCATTACAAAATACGTCACCGAGCAGATTGTGGCGGCGATCGCCGCACAATACGCCAAGGGCAGGATCCTGCTGATCGGCACCACTGACCTTGATGCAGGCCGACCCGTCACCTGGAACATGGGCGCCATTGCCGCAAGCCAGGCACCGGGAGCGCTCGACCTGTTTCGTAACATCATGATCGCGTCGATGAGCATTCCGGGTGCTGTCTCACCCGTGATGATCGATGTGGAGGTCGATGGCAAGCAGTTTCATGAAATGCACGTGGACGGCGGGGTCATCACTCAAGTGTTTCTTTACCCACCTGGCACGCTCGTGGGGCTCAACAGGGCCGCTGGCGTACCCTTGCGTCTCGAACGTCATTTCTATGTCATTCGCAACGGGACGCTGGAGCCGCAATGGTCCGGGACCAAGCGCCGTACATTGAGCATCGGCGGCCGAGCCATCAGTGCATTGATTCAAACCCAGGGAATCAGCGACCTGGAGCGAATCTACCGCATGGCGCAGCAGGATGGAGCGCATTTCAACCTGGCGTACATCGGCTCTGACTTTAACGTTGCGCGCACTCAAAAATTCGATGGAGAGTACATGAAGCGGTTGTTCGATTACGCCTTTCAACTCAGCGCGAAGGGCTATGAGTGGCACAAATCACCGCCCTCGCAAAACCCCAGGCTACGAACCCATCGCTGAAAAGCTCTGCCAGCAACTTCGTGAAAGGAGGCGATTGAGATGCAACTCATCACGTTGAAAATCGAAAAGCCGGAAGATACGAACTTCATCCTGGGTCAGACGCACTTCATCAAGTCGGTCGAGGATATCCACGAAGCATTGGTCAATGCCGTGCCGGGTATCCGTTTTGGCGTGGCCTTTTGCGAGGCCTCGGGCGAATGCCTGGTGCGATGGTCCGGCACCGATACCGCCATGATTGAACTTGCACAGAAAAATGCCAAGGCCATCGGCGCAGGCCATAGTTTCATCATCTTCCTGGGTGACGGTTTTTATCCGCTGAACGTATTGAACAGCGTAAAAACGGTGCCAGAGGTATGCCGCATTTTTTGTGCGACAGCCAATCCGACTGAAGTGATTCTCGCCGAGACGGATCAAGGGCGAGCAATCCTGGGCGTAGTGGATGGCTTCTGCGCCAACGACATTGAAGGCGACGCCGACATCCTGTGGCGCAAGAACCTGTTGCGGCAGATTGGCTACAAGCAGTGAATTGCACTCGGCCCCACTTTCAAGGAATTCAAATGAACTATCGAAGTGGGACACATGCCTTCCTGCACGGTGCTCACACCGCGTCCCCGTTTACTACCGGGGTCATTCCCTTCGGCCTGATCGCTGGCGTCAGCGCTGCCGGGATGGGGATGTCACTCACCAGTTCCATGGGCATGACGCTGCTTTTCTACTCCGGGTCGGCGCAGATTGCCGTGCTGCAGTTAATGCAAAATGGCGCCCTGCCAGTGACCATGGTGGTCACCGCACTGGTGATCAATCTTCGCTTCCTGATGTACAGCGCATCGTTGGCGCCCCACCTGCACCACTTGCCCCGAAGCAAGACCTGGCCCATGTCCTATCTGCTCGCCGACCAGGTGTTTGCGTTGTTCAGCCTGCGATCGGCCTGTGGCGACCTGGGACGATACGCTTTTCACTACTACACCGGGGCGGCGCTCACGATGTGGCTTGGCTGGAATCTTGCGGTGCTGACGGGCGTCATCCTGGGCGCGCGCATCCCCGAAGCGTGGTCATTGGGCTTTGCGATTCCGCTGTCATTCCTGGCGCTGCTGATCCCCAGCATCCGCAATGCTGCAACGCTCTGTGCCGCCGTGGCGGGAGGTGCGCTGGCGGTGCTGGCAGTCGATTTACCCTACAACCTGGGCATGCTGACGGCCTCCCTTGGCGGGGTCCTGGTCGGGCTGACCGTCGAGCACCTGCGAAAAGACCACGGCAGCGAACATAACAATGACGCCGAACAGGAGGCTACATGAGCGAGCTTTCCCAGTGGGGCCTGTTCCTGTTGATCGGCGCCGGCACCTTCGCTATTCGTCTGTCGTTTATCGAGTTTTATGGCAGCTTGCGCATTCCACCGCTGCTGCGCCGCGCCTTGCTGTACGTACCGGCGAGCGTGTTGGCGGCGCTGGTTGTGCCGGCGGTGGTGCTACCGGATCGACACGCGGCGTTTGACTGGAGCAATCCACAAATTCCCGCGGCGCTACTTGCAGCCCTGGTTGCCTGGCGAACAAAAAGTACCTTGCTGACGCTGGCGGTCGGGATGGGCGCATTGTGGGCACTGAAGTATTGGGGCGTGTAGAAAACAGCGCTTTATGGATCCAATTTGCCCCGATCACTGGCGATTTCCCCGTGCATTGCTAACCTCAGTCCTACAAGACATCCCTCACAAGGAGTGGGGCCGTGGATGGACGAGTGAAATTGGCAGTCTTGAGCGTAGGGCTCAGTGCAACCCTGTCGGCCGCAGAACTCCAGGTGCAGGTGCGGGTCGATGTGCAACGTGGCTGCCAACTGGTCGGGCAACAACGCACCGCGGGTGTCGAGCAATTGGGCGTGCTGGACTTCGGCAGCAGCGCACGCCTGGACGATCCTGCGGGGCCGCTCGGGGCGGCCCTGATGAACGAGCGCCTGCCAAGGCTCGAATGCAATCCCGATACCCCTTATCAACTACGCGTCGATGGCGGCCTGCACGGTGGCGTCGGCGACGTTCGTTACATGGCTGGTAGCGCCGAACACAGCAAGCCCATTCCTTATCGACTCTATCAAGACCCGGCACGGCGAATTCCGCTGGCGGTGGATGTGCCGGTGAGCGGTCGCGTGCCGGATACCGGCTCGGTGGATTTGCCGTTGTACGCCCGCATCGAACCCTTGGCACAGATACCCAAGGTCAGTCGCTATTCAGACCTGGTGAAGGTGACGCTCACCTGGTAATCGCATGAGCAATCAACAACCCAGGCGAAGTCCGGGTTGTGCAGGGAAGGAGGCGTTCGTGAGCGAACGACCGTATGTTTAATCCTGAAGGAATTGGGATCGGTGGCATGACCAGGTTCTGGAAGATTTTCGCCGTGGGCGCGTTGTTACTGTTGTCCGGTGTCGCACAAGCGGCCGCCAGCGGGCAGATCCAGGCGCGGCTGACCCTTATCGCCGGCTGCGAAGTGACTAACGGCGGCAATCCCGACAGCCCGGTCAGCGACTTCGGCACCCTTGATTTCGGTCAGCAAGGCCCGACCTGGAACAACCCGATCAAGGCGCGTATCGGTAACCAGGCCAGCGGCAAATTGAACGTGGCCTGCAACCCTTCCGTCACGGGCTTCACCGTCACCATCGATGGCGGCACCCATGGCGACGGCACCACCCGGCGCTTGAGCAACGGCCGCCGGACCATCGCTTACCAATTGTTCCTCGATGCCTCCGGCAACCGCAGCTACAGCATCGGCCAACAACACAATTTCGCTGTCACCAGCGGGGCGCAGATACCGATTCCGGTATTTGGCTCGGTGGTGGCGAACACCCGCGCGTTACCCGCCGGTATCTACACCGACACCCTGACGGTAACGCTCGACTGGTAACCCCGTAGAGGACGGACACCATGCGCACGCTTGCATCAAGGATAGGTTTGTCATTGCTTGGCCTGACGCTGGCGTCCGGCGCCCAGGCTGCCACCACCGTCACCGGCCAGATCACCTCCAGCCTGGTCCTGATCAGCAGTTGCCAGGTCAACGGGGGTGGCGGTTCCACCAATCTGAACTTCGGTGCCCTGAACTTCGGCACCGCCAACAGCCTGTTCACCACCGCCACCGGGCAAGTGCTGGGTGGAGGCGGCGGAGCGCTGTCGATTCTGTGCTCGGCTGGGACCACGCCAACGGTCAAGGTGCGCGCCGGGGCCCACGATGGCCAATCCGAGGGCGGGACCCGGGCGTTGTACGACGGAGTGGCCAACTATGTGCCGTACGACCTGTACACCGATGCCGGACACTCGCAGATCCTGGCGATTGACGGGGTAATCAACCTCGCCGCCAGCACCGGCGTGGCGCAGACCGTGAACATCTACGGCCAAGCGGTGGGCAAGGCCGGTTTGCCGGCGGGCACCTACACCGACACGATTTCTGTCGAACTGACGTTCTAGCGCCATGCGCCGGTATGGCTGTGCATGGTTGCTCCTACTGGGTGCAGGTGTTTTGCCGCTGCCGCTCACGGCGGCGACCAGCCAGAGCTTCCAGGTCAGCGCCACGGTGACGGCCGGCTGCTTGATCGTCGGCGGCGTCTCCACTTACGGCAGCCTGAATTTCGGCAACCGCTCGGCGCTCGCCACGGACACGGTGCAAGTCGCACTGACCGGGGGCGTGCAGTTGCAATGCACGCCGGGCGTGACGTTGAACATGAGCGTCGATGGCGGACAGTACAACAGCGGTGGCCGCCACATGCAGTTGACCAGCGGCAGCAACCGGGTGGCGTATCAACTGTTTCGCGATGCGGCCTACAGCCAGACCCTGGGGATCGGGCAAAGCGTGGCGGTGTCGTATAGCGATGCGAACAACATCAGCCTGCCGATTTACGGCCAGGTGCAGTTACCGGGCAATCAACCCGGGGGGACGTACGGCGACGTGCTGCAAGTGCAGTTGTCGTGGTGACGGGGCCAACGGATCAAGCCGCAGGGGCAAAAAGGAGCAGGCACATGTATTCACCTTCGCGACGGCGGTTGGTCGTCAGTCATATGCTGTTGGCACTGCTGTGGTTGGGGGCAACCAAGGTGCAGGCAGCCAGTTCGGTGCTGATCTGGCCGATCGATCCGGTGCTGGAGGCCGATCAACAGGCCAGTGCCTTGTGGCTGGAAAATCGCGGCAGCGAGACCGCCAATCTGCAGATACGCGTGTTTTCCTGGAGCCAGAGCGGCTTCAGCGATCAATACCAGAACCAGCGTGACGTGATCGGCAGCCCTCCGGTGGCGAAGATCGAACCGGGCCAGAAACAACTGGTGCGCCTGACCCGCACGCGGGAAATCCCGCCGGGTCAGGAACTGGCGTACCGCATCATCATCGATGAAATTCCCTCGGCGAAACCGCCCGCGGCGGACGACGGCAAGACGGCGGCGGCGATTCGCTTTCAGATGCGCTACTCGGTGCCGTTGTTCGCCTATGGCGCGGGTCTGTGGAGCAAGGAAGACACCACCCGCCAGCGCGATCCGAAAGGCGTCGGCCTGCCGGACTTGAGCTGGCGCACGGTGGCCGTGGACGGCCGTCCTTATGTCGAGGTGCGCAACCAGGGCGCGGTTCATGCGCGCCTGACCGATGTGGCTCTCAAGCAAGGCAGCCAGACCCGGCCGTTGGTGGACGGATTGCTGGGGTATGTGTTGCCCGGGGCGATCATGCGCTGGCCCGCACCCGGCCCGATGGCTGGCGACCCGGCGTTGCAGGTGCGGGTCAATGGTGCGCCGCAGGTGCAGAGTATTGCGCCGGCACGCTGAGGTCGTAGTGCTGGTCAGTTTTTCGTGGCGAGGGGAGTAAAAGGAGACCAGGTCCATTGACGGACAGAAAGCGGTAATGAGCCAGGGGTGGGCTCGCAGTTTGCGGCGTCCGTTGAGGGCCATGGGTTGTGCGTGTTGCCTGGTTGTCATTCATCACGCAGAGGCCGCAGACCTGCCGCCTCCGCCCAGCGGCATGGAGGCTGTTGCCGATGCACAATTGTTTCTGGAACTGGTGGTCAACCAGATGAACACCGGACGGATCGTGGCGGTGGAGCAGCGCAACGGGCGATTTTTTGTGCCCGCCAGTGCGCTGCATGAAACCGGCATGAAACTGCCGCAAGACATCGGCGCTGAAGTCGGCCTCGACACCCTGCCCGGCCTGCACAGCGAGTACGACAGCAAAGCCCAACGCCTGTTGCTGGATGTGCCGCCCGACTGGCTGCCGGAGCAGTTTGTCGGCCGTAGCCAAGTCTATCCGCGTACCCCGGCCCTGAGCAGCTTCGGCGCCCTCCTCAACTATGACCTGTACCTCAACGACACCGATGATGCCGGCACTTACCTGGCCGCGTGGAACGAAGTGCGGTTGTTCGACAGTTGGGGCACGCTGTCGAATACCGGGCAATATCGCCGCACTTTGTCCGGGGACGCGATCAACACGCTGAACAATGGATACCTGCGCTATGACACCACCTGGCGCTATTCCGACGATGATCGGATGCTGACCTACGAGGCAGGCGATCTGGTCAGCGGTGCCTTGCCCTGGAGCAATTCGGTGCGCCTGGGCGGCGTGAAACTGTCGCGCGACTTCGGCGTGCGCCCGGACCTGGTGACCTACCCCTTACCGCAGTTCGCCGGGGAAGCCGCGGTGCCGTCGTCGGTGGACCTGTTCATCAACGGCTACAAGTCCAGCAGTGCCGATCTGCAACCTGGCCCTTACACACTGACCAACATCCCGTTCATTAACGGTGCCGGCGAAGCCGTGGTGGTCACCACCGACGCCCTGGGACGTCAGGTTTCGACCACGGTGCCGTTCTACGTCACCAGCAGCTTGTTGCAAAAAGGCCTGTCAGACTTTTCCGTGGCGGCCGGGACTTTGCGCCAGGACTACGGCCTTCAGGATTTCAGTTATGGCCCCGGCGTCACGTCCGGCAGTTTGCGTTACGGCCTGAGTGACAACTTCACCCTGGAAAGCCACGCTGAAGCCTCGGACACGCTGGCGCTCGGCGGCGTTGGCGGCAATGTGCGGCTGGGCAATTTCGGCGTGCTCAACAGCGCCGTCAGCCAAAGCCGTTTCGACGGGCAAACCGGTCAGCAACTGAGCCTCGGTTATCAATACAGCAGCCAGCGTTACAGCTTTTCCTGGCAGCGCCTGCAACGGCGTGATCAATATGCCGACCTGACCGTGGTCGACAGTCCGTACACCACCCTCAGCAAACGCAGCGAGCAGGCAACCCTGAGCGTCAATCTCGATACCTGGGGCAGCCTTGGCGCCGGCTATTTCGACGTGCGCGCGGCGGACGACTCGCGCACCCGCCTGCTTAACCTGACCTGGAGCAAACCGTTGTGGCGCAACACCAGTTTTTACCTGTCGGCCAACCGCGAAATCGGCGACAGCAACTGGGCGGTGCAGGCGCAACTGGTGATTCCGTTCGACCTGCGTGGCAGCCTGGCCATCGGCAGTGAACGCAGCAAGACCGGCCAATCGCAGCAGCGGGTCAACTACAGCCGTGCCGTGCCGACCGAGGGCGGGGTGGGCTTCAATCTCGGTTACGCCAAGGGTGACGGACCCGATTACCGGCAGGCCGACTTGACCTGGCGTTTGCAGTCGGTGCAGTTGCAGGCCGGGGTCTATGGCACCAGCGATGCGCAAACCCGTTGGGCCGATGCCAGCGGTTCACTGGTGTGGATGGACCGCCAGGTGTTTGCCGCGAACCGTATCGACGATGCGTTTGTGGTGGTCAGCACCGACGGCTACGCCGATATTCCGGTGCGCTACGAAAACCAGCAGGTGGGCCAGACCGATCGCAACGGTCATTTGTTGGTACCGTGGAGCAGCGCCTACTACCGCGGCAAATACGAGATCGATCCGCTCAACCTGCCGGCTAACGTGCGCAGCCCTAACGTCGAGCAGCGCATTGCGGTGCGGCGTGGCAGCGGCTATCTGTTGGAGTTTCCGTTAAGCCGGGTGATCGCCGCGAGCATCGTGCTGGTGGACGTGCAGCAGCAGGATTTGCCCTTGGGCAGCGGTGTGCTGCATGAGCAGAGCGGCACGCAAACGGTGGTCGGTTGGGACGGCCTGGTGTACCTGGAAAACCTGCAGGCGCAGAACGATCTGCGGGTGACGCTGGGCGATGGCAAGACCTGCCACGTGCAGTTTGCCGCCGACCTGGCGCAGGACCAGATCCCGCTGATCGGGCCGCTGGTGTGCCGATGAAGTGGTTGATGCTGCTGGCGCTCTGTCTGCCGGCCCCCGCCTGGGCCTTGTGTTCGGTGGTCGGCACTACGCCAGTGGCCTTCGGCTTATTGAGTTCGATTGCCGTGCGCACCACCTCGCAACCCGGTTCCACGCTCAACGGCGGCTTGAGTTGCACCGGCTCGCTGTTGTCCTTGCTGAGCAGCAACGATCACTTCTGGGCCACGGTCACATCGACCCAGAGCGGTTTGCTCGGCCCCACCGGCGACGTCATCGGCTACACGATCTACGCCAACAACAGCACCAGCTACCCGCTAACCCGCGGCACCGCCTACGACTTCGCGCGCAACGGCATCATCGATGCACTTGGCCTGCTCGGTGGCACGGTCCCAAGAACCGTGCCCTTGTATTTCGGCACCACCCTTGGAAGCAACGTCGCGGCCGGGATCTATAGCGAAACGCTGAGCATTTTCTGGAACTGGAACTATTGCTCGGGCATCGGCGTTGGCGGCTTATGCCTGGGACGCGACATCAATAGCGGCACCACCACGTTGACGATCAACCTGACGGTTGCCAACGACTGCACCATCACCGCCCCGAACATCACCTTCGGCAGCGCGCCGGTGGTCAGTGCTTTCGCCCCGGTCACCGGGCAGACCATCAATCTGGCTTGTACCAAAGGCAGCGCCTACACGGTGGGACTGAGCGATGGGCAAAACCCGCTGGGTGTCGGCGGGCGACGACGGATGATCTCAAGCGGCAATTACCTGGCCTATGACATTTTCAAAAGTGCCGGCACGACCCGCTGGGGGAGCGTGGGCAGTGCACGTCGGGCCAGTTCGGACGCGGAGGTCAATCCCGGAAATGGACTGGGGACGGGGAGCCAGGTCTTCAATTACAACGCGAAGATCTACACCGATCAGGCGACACCGCCAGCGGGGACTTATCTGGACAGTGTGGTGCTGGATGTGGGGTTTTGATGTGGGTCCCGGATTTCGTGGATTTCACCCCGTTTTTCTGTAGGAGCGAGCATGATTACTTGACCAGTTCAGCATGCTCGCGATGGTCTTCAACGATAACGCGGGGGGGCTTGATACCCCGTGGCGGCCTCGGGTTTTTCGCGCGCATGCTCGCTCCTGCAGGGAAGTGCTACAACAACACATAGAACCCTGAAAATCCTGACAGGAAGCGAGCGAATGTGGATGAAACACAAACTCTGCATCGCCAGGCTGGCTCGGGTCGCATCCGCATCGCTCATCATGGTAGCCACCACTGCCGTCGCAGAGGATCTTGAACCCAGGTCCTACGCCAATACGCCGGTCGGTATCAATTTCCTGCTCCTGGGCTACAGCGATCTCCATGGCAACGTGACCGCCAACCCCTCCGTCCCACTCCAGAATGCCAAACTCCACATCAAGACGGTCGTATTTGCCTTCGCCAGGTCCCTGGACGTCTGGGGCCGCTCCGGGAAGTTCGACATCGTCGTGCCTGAAGCCAGATTGACGGGCTCGGCCCTGTTTGCCGGTGAACCCAGGGAGCGAAATGTCACTGGGCTGATTGATCCAAGATTGCGCTTCTCGGTCAACTTGTGGGGCGCCCCGGCGATGTCCCTGGCTGAGTTCCCCAGCTATCAACAAGATGTGATTATCGGCGCCAGCCTGGCAATTACGGCGCCACTTGGCCAATACGACTCCAGCAGGCTGGTCAATCTCGGCAACAACCGCTGGTCATTCAAACCCGAACTTGGGGTTTCCAAGCGCCTGGGCCCCGTGACCCTGGAATTATCCGCTGCGGGAACCTTTTACACCGACAATAACCAGTACCTTGGTGACCGTACTTTTTCCCAGAACCCGATTTACCAGGCACAGGTGCATCTTATCTATGCCTTTAGTAACGGTGTCTGGGCCTCGCTGGATGGGACCTACTTCGCTGGCGGGAGTACCTCAGTCGATGGGATCGGTAACCACGACTTTCAGGAAAATACACGCTATGGGGGTACCCTCTCGCTGCCGTTGAACCGAAATAATTCGCTAAAGCTGTTTGCGAGTGAAGGTGCGCATACCCGTACCGGCAGTGAATACGATGCCGTTGGCATCGTCTGGCAGTATCGCTTCGGTGGAGGGCTTTGAATCTCAGGATTTACATAATCCAGACTAAACCGAAGGCTGGTGACTGGTCACACAGTGGATGCCGCCACCACCTGCGGCGATTGCGTCGATGTTGAGCTGCACCACCTCGCGGTCCGGGTAAAGTTCAGACAACAGGTCAAAGGCTTTCGTATCTGCTTCCTTATCACCGAACTGGGGCGCAATGACCGCACCATTGATCACGAAGTAATTGATGTAGCCGGCGGCGAAGTCTGGATTCTTTTTGCTGAATTTGTTCTGTCGTGGATTCGTCGATGGAGAGACTGGCAACTACCGATACCTGCTTGATGAACTCGCGGCGTGTCGACATGTATGTCTCTCAATTCTGCTTCGGCATGCATGCTACGTCTGCAAAAACAGGGAAACAAACGATGTATTTTGCAGAGAATTGATTAGAGGTACTTATCAATATGTCCAAGTGCTGGCCGCAGCCTCAGCCTATTATTTAGAGCCAGCCCCGAAGAGGAGTCCGCCATGACCGTAGTCGATCGCCTCAGGTTTTTACGCGTCGCTCTAGTTTTGGCTGGCCTCGCGTGCCTTGCTCTCTACCCACTTATGTTGTTCTGGCCGTCCGGCTGGGCTTGGCACGTCGGTCACTCGGACTACCCGATGATGATCGTTGGCATCTACGCCACACTTGGCGTCTTCTTGATCCTGGCCGCACGTGATCCATTAGCCAATCTGAGCCTCATCTGGTTCACCGTGTGGTCTAGCGCTGTACATGGAGGCATCATGGCCGTCCAGGCGGTTACCCAGCCAGGGCAAATGGGGCACTTGGCAGGTGACGTGCCGGCGCTCTTCATCGTGGCGGTTGCCTTGGCCGTCTTGACGCCCCGCTCGTAATTGACCGCTAGTCTCCCGATTGGCCCTCGAGCCCGGCGCTGATCTCAACGAAGTCATCGCCAGCAAGCCGGCTCCTGCAAAGTTAAATAGCATTTCGCCCACACAATCAATTATTTATGTTACGTTATAACAACATAACGATTATCGGTTCTTAACCGACAGCATGACCCACCCCCTGCCTGCGACTTTCAATGACAAACCTTGTTCAAACCCCGCCCACCACCAGCCTGAACCAACGCCTGATATCCATAGATGCCCTCAGAGGCTTGGTGATCCTTCTGATGCTGCTGGATCATGTGCGCGAGACGTTCTTCCTGCACCGCCAGGTCACCGACCCGATGCTTGTCGACAGCACGGAGCCAACGTTGTTTTTCAGCCGCACCCTCGCACATTTGTGTGCGCCGGTGTTCGTTCTGCTCACTGGACTGTCGGCATTCCTGTACGGTGAAAAGCACCAGGGCACGCCGTCGATGTTCCTGTTCAAGCGTGGCCTGTTCCTGGTTGTGCTGGAATTCACCCTGGTGAATTTCGCCTGGACCTTTCAGTTCCCGCCTGCTGTGATCTACCTGCAGGTGATCTGGGCGATTGGTGTCAGCATGATTGCCCTCTCTGTATTGGCCTGGCTACCTCGGCCAATATTGTGTGTCCTGGGCCTGGCCATAGTCGGTTTGCACAACCTGCTCGATCCCCTGCACTTCCCGCCCGGATCGGCGCTGCACCTGCCTTGGGCGATTTTGCATGATCGCGGCTGGATCGAATTCTCCGACCACTTGCGCCTGCGCACCTCCTACCCCGTGCTGCCGTGGATCGGCGTCATCGCCCTGGGTTACTGCATCGGTCCGTGGTTCGCACGCTCTACCTCGTTCGCAATGCGTCAGCGTTATCTGTTGCTGACAGGTGCCTGTGCATTGATCGGTTTCATCGCCCTGCGCCTGGTCAACGGTTATGGCGAAGCGCAGTGGGTGGTTCATGAAAGCACGACAGAAACCCTCATGAGTTTCTTCAACATCACCAAGTACCCCCCTTCCCTGCTGTTCCTGTGCCTGACACTGGGCGTGGGGCTTTTACTGCTGCTTGGCTTCGAGCGGGCCCGGCAGCGCCAATGGATCAGCATCCTGGCGGTATTTGGCGCGGCACCGATGTTTTTCTACCTGCTCCATCTGTATGTGCTGAAAATGCTTTATCTGCTCAGCGCGGCATTTTTCGGCCTGAACCAGGGCGACTACTTCGGCTTCGACGGCATAGGTGCCGTATGGCTGATCGCCGTGCTCCTGGCGGCAACGCTGTATCCACCGGTGCGCTGGTTCGCCGCATTGAAGGCGCGTCGTCGCGATATCGCCTGGCTCAAATACTTCTGATCAGGCGATGGGTTCGCCTCGGGCGGCATGATCGACTACCATGCCGCCGCCGGTTCCCAAACGGGATTCATAGGGAATCCGTGATGCTGCCAACGCATCAAACGGAACTGCCCCCGCAACTGTAGGTGCCGAGCCTGCTCCTGAACTGCCACTGGGATCGATTCCCGGGAAGGCTGGAGCACGCCATGACGCATCAGTCAGGAGACCTGCCGGCCAAGCAACAAATCACTAACCGGCGGGGTGTCCGGGAAGGACATCTGCGCGGGCGTCACTCAGGTGATGGGCCTTGCACTGCTGTTTTCGGCAGCGCTCGATGATGTGTTTTCCAGACCTTGCACCCTGGCTGCGTGTACGGTTCAAATGGAGATTGCATCATGCTGTTGCCGCGCTTTTTCACCCTCGTCACCGGCCTGGGACTTTCTGCCCTCGCCTGTGCCTCCCCTACTCATTACCCGCTGACGATCGAGAACTGCGGCAGCACACTGACGTTCACGCACGCCCCTGTCCGGGCGGTGACTATCGGCCAGGCCGGCACCGAAATGCTCTTCGCCCTGGGACTCGGTGACAAACTGGTCGGCACTTCGCTGTGGTTCAATGATGTGCTGGGCAAATACAAGGGGCAAAACGACAGGATCGAACGCCTGGCCGATAACGAGCCGAGTTTCGAGTCGGTCATCGGCAAGCGCCCGGAACTGGTCGCTGTCGAACTTGAGTGGATGGTCGGCCCGCAAGGCGCAGTCGCTACCCGCGAGCAGTTTCACGAACTGCAGATTCCAACCTATCTCATGCCCTCGGACTGCGAATCCAAGGACAACCTGGTGGGGGCCGACGGCACCCGCCTGCAGCCGTTTCGCATTGACAGTCTCTACAGAAGCATTACCCAACTGGCCGAGATTTTTGATGTCCAGGCGCGCGGGCAGCAACTGAACGCGCAACTGCAGGCCAGCCTGGCCAAGTCCATTGCCGCGGTGCAAGGCAAAGACCTCACGCACACCAGCGCGCTGGTCTGGTTTTCCAGTGCCAGCCTGGACATCGATCCCTATGTCGCCGGGCACAAGGGCATCCCCGACTTCATGCTGGGCACCTTGGGCGTGCGCAATGTGGTGCAGTCCGACGAAGAGTGGCCAACCGTTGGCTGGGAAACCATCGCCAAGGCCAACCCGACATTCCTGGTCATCGCCCGCATGGATCGCCGGCGTTTCCCGGCTGACGACTATCAACGGAAACTGCAATTCCTGCGCAGCGATCCCGTGACCCGCAACATGGACGCGGTGAAAAACAACCGCATCATTATCCTCGACGCCATGGCCATGCAGGCCAGCTTGAGAATGTTCGACGGTCTCGAATCGCTGGCAACGGCCATCAACCGCTACGACCTGCCAAAATGACCGCGACGCTGATTCGCACTCTGCTTGCACTGGTGATGCTGCTCGTGGCCGTGATCGCCGGCGTGGCCATCGGTGAAACCCGCATCGAACCCGGCGTGGTGTTCCAGGTGTTGGCCAATAAAATGTGGATGGCCGGGTATGTCCTCGATCCTATCGATGAGGGCATCGTCTGGAACTACCGCCTGACTCGCGCGTTGGTGGCGGCGGCTTGCGGGGCGGGCCTGGCGACCTGCGGGGTGATCCTGCAATCGCTGCTGCGCAACCCGTTGGCCGATCCCTACCTGCTTGGCATTTCCGCGGGGGCCTCGACGGGTGCGGTGCTGGTGGCGTTGCTGGGCCTGGGTGCCGGAGCGATTTCGATGTCGGCCGGGGCGTTTGCCGGCGCCGTCGCCGCCTTCACCGTCGTGGTATTGCTGGGCCGTGCCAGCGGTTCGCCCGGCAGTACCGGCCAGATCATCCTGGCGGGCATTGCCGGTTCACAACTGTTCAATGCGCTCACCGCGTTCCTAATCACCAAGTCGGCCAGTTCCGAACAGGCTCGCGGCATCATGTTCTGGCTACTGGGCAATCTCAGTGGCGTGCGCTGGCCCTCCGTGTGGCTGGCTGTACCGGTTGCGGTGGCCGGCCTGGCGGTTTGCCTGTGGCACCGGCGGGCACTGGATGCCTTCACCTTTGGCGCCGACTCCGCGGCCTCACTCGGCATTGCGGTTCGTCCCGTGCAATTTCTGTTGATCAGTTGCGCCGCCCTGGTGACGGCGGTGATGGTGTCGATTGTCGGCTCTATCGGTTTCGTTGGACTGGTCATTCCCCACGCCGCCAGGCTGTTGCTGGGCACTCGGCATACCCGCCTGTTGCCGGCGAGTGCGCTGGGCGGTGCGGTGTTTCTGGTGGCCGCCGATGTGCTGTCGCGGACCTTGATCAAGGGCCAGGTGATTCCGGTCGGCGTGATTACCGCATTGGTCGGCGCGCCGGTGTTTGCGCTGATCCTGGTCGGTCGGAGGAATGCCCGATGAATGCGCTTGCGCCGGTTACCGACGAAACCGTGCTGAGTTGTTCCAGCCTCGGATTGCATATCCGCGATGTTGAACTCTTGCACCAGATTCACCTGGACATTCGTCGTGGCGAAACCCTGGGCCTTGTCGGGCCCAACGGCTCTGGAAAATCCACCCTGCTCAAATTGCTGGCCGGTGTGCGTGGGCCCAGCCGGGGAGCGGTCCATCTCAACGGCCAAGACCTCAAGGCCCTGTCCCGGCGAACCATCGCCCAAACCCTGGCGGTGGTTGAGCAGCAGGCCGACACCCTGGATGCGATCAGTGTGTTCGATGCCGTGGCCCTGGGCCGAACGCCGTGGTTGTCGGCCTTGAGTCCATGGTCGAAGGCGGACGAAGACATCGTCCATCAAGCCTTGCGCGACGTCGATGCGACGCATCTTTGCAGGCGCACGTGGCGTAGCCTCTCTGGCGGCGAGCGTCAGCGCGTGCATATCGCTCGCGCCCTGGCCCAGCGCCCGCAGATCCTGTTGCTGGACGAACCGACCAACCACCTGGATATCCAGCACCAGATGGCGATTCTGCACGTTGTTCACGCATTGCCCGTGACCACCGTGATTGCCCTGCACGACCTCAACCAGGCACTCACCTGCGATCGTCTGGCGGTGCTGGAAAAAGGGCGCTTGGTGGCCCTTGGCAAGCCGCTCGAGGTGTTGACCCCGCGACGCCTGCTGGAGACTTTCGGGGTGCACGCGCACTACCTCATTGACCCCTTCGACGGCGCGCACATCCTGCGCTTGCGCTCATCCTGATTTGTTTGTGGACACCCCGGAATGCATACCCGATCAGCCATTCTCTTCGCCCTGGCAAGCCCTCTCGCACTCGCCGATTCAGTTCAATCGCAAGCCAAGGGATTTATCCAGGACAGCGCCTGGAGCGTGCTCAATCGCACGGTTTACGACCATCGCGAGTACCTCAATGGCGCCCGCAATGGCGCTGCGCGTAATGCCTACAAACCGCGTGATGAGCGTAATGGCTACGCCGAAGAATGGGCCTACGGGCTGATGGCGACGGTGCAATCGGGCTTCACCCAGGGCTTGATCGGGGTGGGCATGGATGCCCATGCCTACCTCGGGGCACAACTCGACAGCGGCGGTGGCCGCGCAGGGAAAGCGCGATTGCTCGGTCTCGACAACCAGGGACATCCCAAGGATGCGTTCAGCCGCGGCGGTGCGGCACTCAAACTGCGCCGGTCATCGACCGTGCTGAGCTATGGCGAACAGCGCGTGAAAACGCCGGTATTCAGTTCGTCCGATAGCCGTCTGCTCCCGGAGACCGCCACCGGGGTGTTTCTCACAAGCAACGAGTTCGAGGCGCTGACGCTGGTAGCTGGTCATTTCAGCGAAAGTACCGATCGGAACGCCAGCAGCCATGACCAGGGCTTTGTGGTCAACTACTCCAACGCCGTGAAAGGCAATGCCTTCGATCTCGCGGGCGTGGTCTTCACACCGGCAAAGAAGCTGACCGTCAGCGCCTATACATCGCGCTATGAGGACACCTGGAACCAGCATTACCTGGGTAGCACCTTCATCCAGCCGCTGGGTGAAACCCGCGCGTTGTCGATCAACCTGAACCTGTACCGCACCACGGATGAGGGCAAGTCGCTGTCCGGCAGGATCGACAGCACGACCTGGAGCCTGATGTCCACTTACACCCAAGGCCCCCATGGCTTCAGCCTCGGCTATCAGAAGGTGGACGCCAACACACCGTTTGACTACGTCACCCGTGGCGCTATCTTCATCAGCAACGCCGTCCAGCTGTCGGACTTCAACGCTCCCCATGAACAGTCCTGGCAAGCCCGCTACGATTTCGATGCCAGCCCCTGGGGGTTACCGGGCCTGTCCATGAGCGCCGCCTATGTGCGCGGCAGCCGGATCGATGGAAGCCATGTCGACCCGCAAGGCGGCTACGCCTACCTGGGTTATGGCGAAGGCGGCAAACATTGGGAGCGTGACCTGCAGGTGCGCCATGTGGTGCAAGGTGGCGCGGCGAAAGGCACCACCCTGTCGTTGCAATACAATGTGCATCGGGGCAATACCGCACAGGCAGAACTGGACACCGACCAGATACGCCTGGCTGTGGAGTATCCGCTGACGGGAAGGTTTTGACGCGTGCCGCAATGACGCAATTAATGGAGCAGTCATAACAATGATCCTGGTTGTTGAAGGTATCAGCGCCAGTGGGAAAACCACTTGGTGCGCCGAGCATGGAAAGCAGCATGTCATTCCCGAAAACGGCCGTTTTGATAACGAGCCGGACCGGATAAAGAATCCAGTCGGAGCAGCCACCTTTTGGGCAGAGCGAAACGTGGATCGCTGGCAACAAACGTTGGCCATGGAAGACACCTCTTCGTGGGCCTTATGTGACAGTGATCCTCTCAAGCTCCACTACATCTGGAGCCTTTGGCAAATCGGCGAGGCGAGCGAACCCGAGTGGCGGGTAGAGTTGGACGCTACAAGAGAAACGATCGCACAAGGACGTATTGGCTTTGCTGACTGTTATATTGTTGGCCGCATCGATCCTCAGCTCGCGCGCGCGCGTGCCAAAGCAGACACCACCCGCCGACGCAGCAAATTCGAGCTACACGTGCGCCTCCAACAAGCGCTGCTGACTTGGTACTCAGCCATGGATGAAGTGCTTCCCGGCAGAGTGCGATTCGGGTTTCCTTCAAAAATGCCCACCGTCGGCAACCTTGATGGGAGATATTCGGTAACGGCATTTGATCAAATGATCGCATCGCTCCCCGGAAAGTAATCAGTACTCCAACGCTAAGATGGACCCTCTCCACTACAAGGAAGCAACATTCATGGAAAGCCCCTTTTCTCAAGTCACCGAACGTTTGAACAATCGCCGATTCACGGTAGCAGGCAATACCCACGGGCTGTCCGGTGCAGGCACGGTGTTTCACTACCAGGTCGAGGGAGATGCCATTTCAAGTACCTACCAGGGCGGCAAGATCCGCATGGGCCATCAGGTCGGCCGCGTGACAGGCCCCGAGACCATCGAGCTGCTTTTTCATTGCCTGACCACGGAGGGTGAGATTCTGTCCGGCTGGTCTCGTGGCACGGTAGGCGTTGATCACGAGGGGCGGACCACCCTGTCCTTCGTATGGGGTTGGTTGTCGGGTGCGACTGGAGGTGGGGAGTCGAGCTACGTCGAGCTTGTCGCTTGGCAAACGCCGTCAGACTGCAAAAAGCCGTGATCTTCACACAGTGCCCAAACCGGAGGACAAAATGAAAGGAAGCTGCGCTTGTGGGGCTGTAGGCTATGAGATCGACAGCATTGATATGCCGATCAGCCATTGTCACTGCAGCACCTGCCGCAAGACCCATGCCGCTGCTTATGTCTCCACGGCTGGCGTGTTGAAAGAGCATTTCAGGTGGACACGAGGCCTGGACGCGTTGAGGCCTTTCGAGTCAACTCCCGGGAAGATCCGACACTTCTGCTCGCACTGCGGATCGCACCTTGCGGCAGAGCGTAACGGCTCAAGCGCGATGATCGTGCGCGTGGCGACGCTGGACGAGGATCCTGGTTCCAGGCCCGAATATCACATCTGGACGGAGCAGGACGTGGCGTGGCTGAATGGGGAGGGTCTGCCAGGGTACTCACAATGGCAGCCTGGGCGATGATGGAAAGTTTGCTTGGCCCTCACCACTTCTGGAATGACAACAGCCGATTCACGACTCGCCATCAACCAGTCTCACCCTGTGGCAATCAGCGGGCCGCAGCGTCTGCCCGCTCGCTGAGCGCACCTCAATCGGCATCAACGGCTTGCCGGACGCGTTGTCCAACAGCACAGAACGGGTCTCCTGCGGCTCGAACAGGAATCGTTCGCCCCACTGCCTCATGCAGACCACCAACGGAAAGATCTCCCGTCCTTTCTCTGTCAGCACGTACTCCTTGTAGGCGCTGCCATCCGACGCCGGTCGGATGTCGAATATCCCGATCTCGACCAGAGTCTTCAGTCGCGAAGCCAGAATATTCTTGGCCACGCCCAGGCTCTTCTGAAATTCGCTGAACCGGCGAATGTCGTCAAAGGCATCGCGGATGATCATGAGCGACCAGCGATCGCCAATGGCTTCCAGTGTTCTTGCGACCGGGCATTCGTTGCCTTGTGGCGTAGCGTCGTCGAGCATTTTTTACTCCCGGGAATGTGGTTGCAATTTGAAACCTGTCATGCCAACAATAGATTCAGGTTTTAATTTGCAACCAGTTTAACGCCACGGAGGCGCACATGACAGCAGATACCGATTCAGCGGCCCAATGCCTGGTCAGGCGGCCTGGGCAAATCGGCGAATGCACCGGGTTCGAACACTCTCCAGGGCTTTCACCATCGCTGACGTTATTGTTTTCCATCACCTGCGCACTTGCAGTCGGCAACGTTTACTTCGCGCAACCGTTACTCGATTCCATGGCCCAGAGTCTGGGCGTGGACTCATCTATGATCGGGATTGTGGTGACGGCCACCCAGGTGGGTTACGCGCTGGGGCTGCTGTTCATCGTCCCGCTGGGGGATCTGGTCAATCACAAGCGGCTGATTCTGGCGCAAGTGCTGCTGTCGGCGTTGGCGCTGGCGGCGGTCGGTGCTGCCCAGCAATGGCTGGCCCTGTTGAGTGCCATGATCGTGATGGGCCTGCTGGCCGTGGTCGTACAGGTACTTGTGGCATACGCCGCCGCGCTCGCAACGCCCTCGCAACGCGGGCAAGCCGTCGGGACGGTAACCAGCGGGATTGTCCTGGGCATTCTTCTGGCGCGGTTTACCTCTGGCGTGATTGCGGACATCGCGGGCTGGCGCGCCGTGTACTTTGTGTCTTCAGGGCTGATGCTCACGCTCGCGGCGGTGCTGTGGAAAAGCGTGCCGGTAACGGCAGTGTCGAGGCATCAAGACAGCTACCTCACGCTCATCCGTTCGCTGTTCACCCTATTCATTACCGAGCCCACGTTACGCGCCAGAGGCCTGTTGGCGATGCTGATCTTTGCCGCTTTTTCCGTGTTGTGGACGTCCATGGTGCTGCCCTTGAGCGCCCCGCCGCTGTCGCTGTCACACACGGCTATCGGCCTGTTTGGCCTGGCCGGCGTCGCCGGTGCCCTGGCGGCCAGAAGAGCCGGTCGCTGGGCCGATCAAGGCCTGGGGCAACGAGTGACCGGCATTTCGCTAGGGCTCCTGACGCTGTCCTGGTTGCCCATTGCATTCGCCCAGACGTCCCTGGTCGCCCTGGTCTGCGGCGTCGTCCTGCTCGACTTTGCGGTGCAGGCAGTACACGTCGGCAACCAGAGCATCATCTTCGCCGCACGACCCGACGCGCACAGTCGCATGGTCGGCGCCTACATGTGCTTCTACTCGGTCGGCAGCGCGCTGGGAGCCGCCGCAGCGACCCAGGTTTATGCGCTTTGGGGCTGGATGGCCGTCAGCCTGCTGGGCGCCTCGATCAGTGCTGCTGCTCTGGTCTTGTGGTTTTTCTCGTCGCCAAGTCAAGACGATCTGCACTGAATGCAATACGTTCTGGCGCCACGAGCATGGCATCCAAGGCAACACTGTCCGCACTCCCAACGCACACCGCGCCGGGTTGTTGATTAGCGTTCCTCACCACTCTCCTGGAAGCCTTGATCATGAAAACCTTAAGCATCGACAACAGCAGCACCAACGTACAAAGCTCTTCCACGCTCGGGATCAAAACCATGGCGCTTGGCACCTACGGTGCCTACTTTGCACTCGCCGTCATTTACTTCTGGTTTGGCGGGATGAAGTTCACCCACTACGAAGCCGTCGGGCTGGTTCCGTTGGTGAGCAACAGCCCTCTGCTGGGTTGGGTCTACGACATTTTCAGTGTCGATACCTTCTCCAGCCTGCTTGGCATACTGGAGGTCTCGATCGGGGTCCTGATTGCAGGTCGCTTGCTGTCACCCAAGCTTTCATTGATCGGCGCAGCCCTGTCTGCCGGACTGTTCTTCACCACCTTGAGCTTCATGTTTTCGACCCCCGGCGTGATTGAACCCGGCCTCGGTTTTCCAGGCATCTCGGTGGCGCCGGGGCAGTTTCTGCTCAAGGACATCGGCTTGCTTGCCGCCTCGATATTTATCGCCGGCCACTCCCTGACTTAGCTGCAAAGCCGTTGAACCGATGATCGACCCTGCGCGATGGCCTGAAGCAGTTCGATGCTTTCAGGCCATTGCCCCATCATCGTCTCCCGCCAGGTCTTTCACCCAGTCCCGCGGGCTGCAGCCCGTCTTGCGTCGAAACGCACGTGCCAGTGCCGAAGGGCTTTCATAGCCGACCTCGGCGGCGATCAGCGTAATCGACCGCCCTTCACGCAGGCGTTTCTGCGCCAGGCTGATCCGCCAACTCAACAGATATTCGGCAGGTGTCTGCCCGATGACGTCGCGAAAATGCACCGCGTAGGCCGCGCGCGACATATTCGACTCGCTCGCCAGTTGCGCAATTGACCAGGCACGCTCGGGTGCGTTGTGAATTTGCACCAGGGAGCGAGCCAACCGCGGATCAGCCAGGCCGGCCATCATTCCGGTGCGCAATTGTTGGTGATCAAGCAGATGCCGAAACAACAGGATGATCAGCAGTTCAAATAAACGCTCCAGAGCTGCCTCCCTGCCACAATGCGCGCTCGCTGCCTCGCCGAACATCCACTTCAGCGTATCGGCCAGCATGGGCAGTTCATCCAGGGACAACACCAGGCAATCGGGTAACGAAGCCGCCAACGGATTATCGATTCCGCCCTCGAACTCCATTGAGGCACACAACAGTTGAGCGCCCTCGGACTCGTTGGCAAACAACTGATGTCGGCTGGGGCGTGGCATGAAAATCAGGCTGGGCCGGGTCAGCAGTAAGTCCTTGCGATCGGCGCCCAGCAACGTGACGCTGCCCGCCTGCAGCAGATGAACATAACCACGCCCTTGCGCACCATCGTAGGACGCGAGGCCGCATAACCTGCCGTTGTAAAACAGGTTTGCGCGTACGCCGAACTGCGAAAACAAGGTAGACAGGCGATCCATGGACGATCTCTTGGCCAGGCCTAGACGCTCAGATCATAGCATCGGCGGTGGGTGCTTCGACGCAAGCCCCGTGCCTGGAACCTTCGAGGCTCTCTCTTCGCGCCTGTTGCGGGCGAGGACACTGTTTCCGTCACCTGACGACGTCCGGGCCTCCCCCAAAGGAGGGGGATAAAAGCCCGGCACATCACACTATTGTGGACGCCTGTAACGGGCCGAGAATTGCTTCCATGGCCCACACTCGACACTGTTTGACGAGAGATGCCATGACTGACCTGCTGCTCAACGAACGCGAACTGCGCTTCCAGCTTTACGAGCTGCTCGATACCGAAGCGTTGCTGCAACGCCCGCGCTACGCCGAGCACGACCGCGGCGTGTTCGACGCTTCTCTCACCACCGCCCGCCAGATCGCCGCTGAGCTGTTCGCCCCGCACAATCACAAGGGCGATGCCAACGAACCGACCTTCGATGGCGAGCGGGTTCACATGATCGCCGAAACCAAAGTCGCCTGGGACGCCTTTGCCCAGGCCGGGTTCCTGGCCGCCCACCACGACTTTGCCGATGGCGGCCTGCAATTGCCGGAAGTGATCCTGCGAGCTTGCATGGCCTACTTCAACGCGGCGAATATTTCCACGGTCGCCTATTCCTTCCTGAGCATCGGCGCGACCAATCTGCTCAGGGCCTTTGCCAGTCCACCGTTGCTTGAACGCTTCCTGGCGCCGATGCTCGACGGTCGCTTCAGCGGCACGATGGCCCTCACCGAACCCGGCCAGGGCTCGGCGCTGGGCGACCTGCGCACCCTGGCACGCCCGGCTGAAAACGGCACTTACCGGATCTTCGGCCAGAAGATGTTCATCTCCGGTGGCGACCACGAACTGACCGAGAACATCGTGCACATGGTGTTGGCCCGCATCGAAGGCGCGCCGGCCGGGACCAAGGGCATTTCGCTGTTCCTGGTGCCCAAGTTCCTGGTCAATGCCGATGGCAGCGTCGGTGCGCGCAACGACGTGGCGCTGGCCGGCCTGCTGCACAAGATGGGCTATCGCAACACCACGTCCACGGTGCTCAGCTTCGGCGAGCACGACGGCGCCGTGGGCTACCTGGTCGGTGAGGAACATCAGGGCCTGAGCTACATGTTCCAGATGATGAACGAGGCCCGCATCGGTGTCGGCCTCGGGGCCGCCAGCCTCGCCTACCAGAGCTACATTCACGCCCTGGACTACGCCCGCCAGCGGCCACAGGGCCGCTTGCCCGGGAACAAGAACCCGGCGGCACCCCAGGTGCGCATCGTCGAGCACGCCGACGTGCGCCGGATGCTGCTGCAACAGAAGGTCTACGCCGAGGGCAGCCTGGCGCTGTGCTTGTATGCCAGCAGCCTGGTGGAAGATGCCCACACCGCGACCACTGCGCTGGCGCGCAACAATGCCGGCGAATTGCTCGACCTGCTGACGCCGGTGGTCAAGACCTACCCCTCGCGCTACGGCCTGCTCGCGTCCGAGATTGGCGTCCAGGTGCTTGGCGGCGCCGGTTATACCCGCGAATACCCGCTGGAACAGTACTACCGCGACAATCGCCTGAACCCGATTCATGAAGGCACCGAAGGCATCCAGGCCATCGACCTGCTGGGTCGAAAACTGGGGCCGCGCGGAGGTGATGGCTATCGACTGTTCACCGCCGAAGTGCTTGCCACCCTGCTCACCGCCAACAGCGACCCACACTGTGCGCCGCTCGCGGCACTGCTGGCCGATGCCTTGCGCGTACTCGAGCAAGTCACCGCCAGCCTGCAAACGCAGGTGACGGCCGATGCCAACCTCGGCATGGCCAATGCCACGCCCTATCTGGACCTGTTTGGACGCGTGGTGGTCGGGTGGATCTGGTTGCGCCAGGCCCTGCTGGCCAGCCGCGCCCTGGGTTCGGGCGCCGGCGACAGCGACGCCGATTTCTATCAAGGCAAGTTGCAGGCTGCGCATTACTACATGACCTGGGAACTGGCGTCGCTGGAGTCCCAGGGGCGGCTGCTCACTGAAGCCAACCATGTCGCCTACTACATGCAGGACCGCTGGTTCTAATGCCCCTCCCCTGTAGGAGCGAGCATGCTCCGGGCGGCGTTCCGACGATGGTCGTCAACGATAACGCGTGCTTTCAGGATTCACGCGGTGTTTGGAAGTTCATCGTCGGAACGCCGCCCGGAGCATGCTCGCTCCTACAGGGGGCCGTGATAACAATAAATTTCGGGAAATCAACATGAGCAACCTGGTCACCTACCACGTCGAAGACAACCTCGCCCTGATCGGCCTGGCATCAAAGCCGGTCAACGCACTGGGGCAACCCCTGCGTGCGGCCATTCTCGACGCCTGTGAGCGCGCCGCCAGCGATCCTGCCGTCTCGGCGATCATCGTGCACGGTGCAAACGGCTTGTTCTGCGCCGGTGCCGATATCAGCGAATTCGGCCTTCCCGGGTCTTTCGCCGCCCCTTCGCTGCCCGACTTGCTGTTGCGTCTGACCCAAATCGACAAACCACTGATTGCCAGCATCGATCGCTTCGCCCTCGGTGGCGGGCTGGAGCTGGCGCTGGCCTGCGGTTACCGCATCAGCGCTGCCGACAGCCGCCTCGGCCTGCCGGAAATCAATCTGGGCCTATTGCCCGGTGCGGGCGGGACCCAACGTTTGCCGCGACTGATCGGTGCCGAACCGGCACTGGAAATGATGATCTCCGGCCAGCCTGTCAGCGCAGGCAGGGCCCTTGAGCTCGGCTTGATCGACCGCTTGCCCGGGGACGGCGAATGCCTGCTCGATGGCGCACGTCACTTCGCCCAGGAGTTGATCCGCGAAAGCGCACCGGCACGCCCCGCAGAACGTCACGCCAACCCGGCCGCCGCCCTGCCCGAAGGGTATTTCACAGACTATCGGGCCAGCCACGAACCGCGCTGGAAAAACCGCCTGGCGCCCCGACTGTTGCTGGCGGCCGTCGAGTCGGCCTGCGTGCTGCCGTTGCAGGCCGGCCTGCAGCGCGAAGTCGCCCTGTTCAAGGAAGCCGAAGCCTCGACGCAATCCCAGGCCTTGCGCCATGTGTTTTTCGCCGAGCGCGAGGCCGGCAAAGTGGCCGGTGTCACCGCTAACACTGCCTTGCGTCCGGTCGCCCGGGTCGCGGTGATCGGCGCCGGGACCATGGGCGGTGGCATCGCCATGAACTTCGCCAACGTGGGCATCCCCGTCACGCTGCTGGAGCTCAAACCCGAGGCGCTGGAGCGTGGGCTGGGGCAAATCCGCAGCAGCTATGAGATCAGCCGGCAACGCGGCAAGCTGACCCAGGAACAGCTCGACCAGCGCATGGCCTTGCTCACCGGCACCCTTGACTATGCCGACATTGCCGAGTGCGACCTGGTGATCGAGGCGGTGTTCGAAAGCCTGCCGATCAAGCAACAGGTGTTCCGCACCCTGGATGAGGTGTGCAAGCCAGGCGCGATTCTGGCCAGCAACACCTCCACCCTCGATGTCGACCAGATCGCCGCGGTTACGCGCCGCCCGCAAGACGTCATCGGCCTGCACTTTTTCAGTCCGGCCAATGTGATGCGCCTGCTCGAAGTGGTTCGCGGCAAACTCACCGCGCCCGAGGTGCTGGCGACCACACTGAAACTGGGCAAGACGATTGGAAAAATCCCGGTAGTGTCCGGCGTGTGCTTCGGCTTCATCGGCAATCGCATGCTCGAACCCTACTCCCGCGAAGCCCATCGCCTGGTATTGGAGGGCGCTACGCCAGCGCAAATCGACCAGGTGCTGACTGACCTCGGCCTGGCCATGGGGGTGATGGCGATGCACGACCTGGCCGGGATCGACGTCAGCTTCCTGGTGCGCGAGTCGCGTCGTGAAGCGATTGCCCATGATCCGAGCTATTGCCGCCTGGCTGACGAACTGAACGCCCTCGGCCGCTTCGGCCAGAAGACCCGGCGCGGTGCGTATATCTATGAGGGTCGCGAGCGCAAGGAGGACTTCGAGGTCATCACCCTGGCCGAACGCATCGCCGGCGAACTGGACATCCGCCGCCGGCCGATCGCCACGCAGGAGATTCATGACCGCTGCCTGTTCATGCTGATCAACGAGGGCATCCAGCTGCTCGACGAAGGCATTGCCGAGCGCAGTGGCGATATCGACCTGGTGTGGATCAACGGTTACGGCTTCCCGGCGTGGCTCGGCGGGCCGATGCATTCTGCCGAGCAGATCGGCCTGGACAAGGTGCTGGACGGTATCCGCCATTACCGCAAGGCCCTCGGCGAATACGGCGAGATGTGGTTCCACCCTGCCCCGTTGCTGGAACACCTGGTGGCTGCCGGCAAGACCCGCATCGAACGAATCTGAGTCCCGATCGGCCGCCATGGGCGGCCGATCCACTCCCCGACAGGAACAATGCGATGAATGAAAACCCCGGTTTTTCCCTGATTGGCAAGACGGTACTGGTCACCGGTGCCTCCAGCGGCATTGGCGCGCATCTGGCGCGCGTGGCCAGCGATGCGGGTGCGCGCGTAGTGCTAGGCGCCCGGCGCGTGGAGCGCTTGCAGCAACTGGCAGACGAAATTCGCCAGACTGGCGGTGAGGCTATGGCCGTGGCCCTGGACGTTACCGATCGCGACAGCGTCGAAGCAGCGTTTGACGCCGCCCAGGCTGCTTTCGGTGTGGTGGATGTAGTGCTCAACAATGCCGGCATCGGCAACGGCCAGCGCGTGCTGGAGATCAGCGAGGCCGATTGGCGGGCGATGCTGTCGACCAACCTCGACGGCGTCTGGCGCGTTGCCCAGTGTGCAGCGCAACGCCTCGCAAAGGCACAGCGACCTGGCAGCATCGTCAACATCGCCTCGATGCTCGGGCTGCGCGTAGGCACTGGCTACAGCCACTACTGCGCGGCGAAGGCTGGCGTGGTGCAACTGAGCAAATCCCTGGCGCTGGAACTGGCGCGCTACCAGATCCGCGTGAATGCCATTGCGCCGGGTTACTTCAAGACCGAAATGAACGATGAGTATTTCGACAGCGAAAAGGGCCAGGCGTATATACGCGACACCGTGCCAATGCGACGACTGGGAAGCCTGCAGGAACTGGAAGGCCCGTTTCTCCTGCTCGCGAGCGAGGCCGGCGCCTTCATGACAGGCGCGGTCCTGGCAGTGGACGGCGGCCATCTGGTCGGCAGCCTGTAAACGCTAGCTCCCGCGAATGAACGGATATCTCTGTAGGAGCGAGCATGCTCCGGGCGGCGTTCCGACGATGGAGGTCAACGATGTTGCGAGGAGCCTGACACGCCGCGGTGCTCTCAGGTTTTTCGCGAGCATGCTCGCTCCTACAGACCGGACGCCCCCTACCCCTGCGCTTTTCTCAGGCTTTCGCCTCGTCAGCCCGAGTGCCATCAGGATCGACGGCATGGTGCGTGGCCAGTACCTTGCCGTCTCGGACCTCGAGAATCTGATCCGCAATGCGGATCACGGCAGGCCTGTGCGACACTGCGATGACCGTGATGCCAGGCGTGAGATTCTTCAGCACCTGGCATATTTCGGCCTCCGACTCGGGATCGAGGGCGCTGGTGGCTTCGTCCAGGATCAGCAGCCTGGGGCGATGGGCCAGGGCACGCGCGATGACGATACGCTGCCTTTGCCCTCCTGAGAGTTTGGCCCCGCGCTCGCCGACGATCGATTGCAGTCCGCCAGGGCATTCCTGCACAAACTGCCATGCACCGGCCTGACGCAGCGCGCGCTCTGCGTCGGCGGCGTTCAAGGCCCTGTCTCCCAAGGTGACGTTCGCCAGGATGCTATCGTGCAGCAGTAGGGTTTCCTGGGTGACGTAGCCGATCATTCGGCGCCAGGCCTTCCTGTCCAGGGCATGCAAGTCACAGTCGTCGACCCTGATGCGTCCGGACTGTGGCGCGAGCAGCGCACAGATCAGGTCGAGCACGGTGGTCTTGCCGGAGCCGGACGGACCGATCATGGTGGTGAATGAACCGACCGGGAAATTCATCGACACGTTGTTAAGAACCTGCCGCCCGCCGTAGCCAAAACTGATATTTTCAAAAGCGATATGCCGCTGCAAGGAAGGCGTGCAAGTCCCTCCGACAGGCTCGGCATCGGCAATAGCGTTGTCGATCGACTCGTTAATGGCCCAATAGGCGCTCTCTTGCGCGGCCATCCGGTGATAGCGCTGCTGTGCCTTGTGCAGCAACCCCAGCATGCGCACTACCACGAAGATCAACACCATCACCGAAGACAGCGGCATGCCGCCGATGACCAGCCCCGCGTAGAGGCCCGCCGCGGCAAGGATCGCCAGCATGGGCTCCTGCAAGGCCCTCAGCGTTTCGCGGCTCATCACTTCGCGTTCCAATGCGGTATTGAGTTCGCCGGCGTGACGACGCAGCAAGGAATCGGCGATGTCATCGCGTGCCATGGCTTTGAGCGGTTTCACCGAGCCAAGGGTGTCCGTCAGGTGGACCAGCAACTCGCGCATCAGGCGGGTCTGGCTTTTCCCGACACGCCGCGATGTCTTGACCAGACCTCGCACGGCAGCCAGCAGGACGAAGCCGATCACCAGTGACAGGATCGCGGCCTGCCACGAGACAAAAAGCGCGATTAGTGCATAGGCCGCCGCCTGGATACCCAGCGCCAGCATATTGGCCGCATGCTCATAAGCCGTGGAAGCACGGAAGGCTTCGGTTGCAACGGCATTGGCCAGTGCTCCGGAGGGTTGGCGCAGGTAATATTCCCAGCGGCTACCCAGCAATGCCTTGATGAGGCTCACACGCAGGTCGGTTGCCACGTGTGCCACGGTATAGCCCACTTGACGGTTGCCCAACAATATCAGCAGGTTGCTCAGCGTCATGCCCACGACAATGACCACCAGCATGTTCGCGATCGTCGGCTGCAGGCCGATCGAGTTCATTGCCCCGAAGACGTAGACCGCCAGCTTCGAATGAGGCTGGTCTTCAAGCATGGCCGATATCAAGGGCAGCATCGTGCTCAAACTGACGCTTTCAACCACCCCTGCCAGCAGCAGGCTCAGGAGCATCAGCACGGTGCGGGCCGGGTAGGAGCGGCCAAAGGCAAAAATAATCCGCATGACTGTGGTTCACTATGACGTAGGTAAAGATTAGCTCACCGACAGCTCACGACACTCATCAAGCGCCCGCCGTGACCTGGCCCATCGCGCCACGCAATGAAGCGAAGGCCTCGATGATCCGGTCAATTTGTTCAGGTGTATGGGCCGCACTGACGCTGCAACGCACCAGGGTGACGGCGCCGGGGGTCGCGGGAGGAAGGACCAGATTGACATAGACGCCCCTCTCTATCAGCGCCCGCCAAACGGTCAGGCCCTCTTGAGGCGACTCCAGCATGACGGCAATCACTGGACTGGCCTGCGGTCCCAACTGGTAGCCTGACTCTGCCAAACCTTGATACAGCCGTCGGGCGTTCGACCACAGCTGATGCCGCAGCTCCGGGCGTTCCTTGATGGCCGCCAGCGCCGTCCTTACCGAGGCAATCGCCGAGGGGGCTGGTGAAGCGGTAAAAATATAAGGTCTGCTGGCGTAGCGAAGCAGGTCCATTTGCGCGTCGTGACAGGCGGCGAATCCGCCGACGGCGCCCAGACTCTTGCTGAACGTTCCCAACAGGATGTCCACCTCCGAGTCCACACCCAGCTCCTCGGCCAGGCCTCGCCCGTTGGCCCCCAGGACGCCAAAGGAATGCGCCTCGTCAACCAACAGGTAACCTCCAAGGCGGCGCTTGACCTCGACTATTTCTCTGAGCGGAGCCTGGTCGCCCAGCATGCTGTAGATCCCTTCCACCAGGATAATCGCTTCCCGCGCGCGTTCGCCGAGCCGGACCATGCGCCGCTCCAGATCAGCGACATCGTTATGGCGAAAACGGATGATCTCCGCGCCTCCCAGCTTGCAAGCGTCGTAGATGCTCGCGTGGCAGTCAGCGTCAAGCAACACGACCTCGCGCGACCCTGCCAACGTCCCGATGACAGCCAGGTTGGCGACATAGCCTGTCGAGAACACGATGACGGAACTTCGCCCCAGGAAATCAACCAGTTCCTCTTCCAGCGCGCTGTGTCCGGCGTAACTGCCGTTGGCCATGCGAGAACCGGTAGTGCCGGTGCCTTCTAGCGCCAGTGAGCGCTGCGCCGCCTTGATGCTGGCGGGGTCGAAGGTGAGTCCAAGATAATTATTGGTGCCGGCGAGAATGACCCTTTGCCCCTCAATACAGCCCTCGGTGGGGGAATACATCTCATCGATGCGAATTCCAAAAGGATGGATCTGTGTGCCACAGAGACTGGCGCGCTCAGCTGCCAGCTTGCCGAACTTGTCAAACAGTCCCATTTTTACGCTCCGTCAGGGTAAGAATGGCATGAGCCAACTGGTCGGGAGTGTGCACGTCCATCAGGATATTGAGAGGGATCGACATTTTGAGCTCGTCCTCCAATACCCACAGCATGTCCATCACCTTTATCGACTCCATCCCCAAGTCTCCGGTCAGATCGGAATTCGGTTTGATTACCATTCCAGATGGTGCAAACGGCTCGATGATCTCCATGACTTTTTTGAGTATCGCTTCTTCTGTGATCATCGTGGATCTCCTGGGGTTCAGTCGTTCTTCGCCGCTCAGTACAGATGATTGCGCAATGCTTGCCCTAACAGAATCTGCGGCTCCCAACCCAATACCGCGCTGATGCGGGCATTGCTGCAAGTCCAGTCAGGGTGCATCAGCTCATTGACTTTACCGGGGGTCAGCATGGGCGCCTGGCGGGTGAAGCGCGACAGCACCAGGTTCGCTCGTGCGATCCCCTTCAACACCTTGGCAGGCACTACCGCTTGCCGTACCGGCGCATTGCGGATATCGGTGGCGATGCTGGCCAGGCTTGCCCAGTCGTACCCTTGCGCCTGGCCATCACATAATTCAAAGGTCTGCGATTGCATGACAGGCGCATCCAACCACTGCATGACGGCACTGACCAGATCGTCGACATGCAGAAAGCTAAGCAGTGAATCGCCTTTACCGGGCGTGACCAGCCAGCCCCGCAGGAGCCACTCGAACACCGGGCGCAACTCGCGGTCGCCTGGTCCATATACGGCGGTTGGCCTGAAAATGCACACGGGTATCGTCCCGGCCGCCTCCCTGACCTGGCATTCCCCTTCGAATTTGGAAGCGGCGTACCAGGACAATGTCGGATAGCGAGCGGCAAGGGACGAGATCAGCAAAAAACGCTCGCAACTCCCACTCATTCGCGCCGCCTCCATCAAGCGCTTGCTGCCCTGCACATTGACCTCGTCGAAGTCTCGGGCATTCCTGCCCCTGACCTTCCCTGCGCAATGAATGACTGTATCTGCCCCCCTGGTGAGCTCGGCCAGGGCCTGTTCATCTTCCAGTGTTCCGATGATCCACTTTGTTCCATCCGCTGTCATTGCGCTCCTGGAGCGAGCCAGGGCACGGACCTCCACGCCACGGGTGATGAGCCGTTCGCGTAGGACACTGCCTATGAAGCCAGTCGCGCCAGTGAGCGAAACAACGCGAGCACTCACGTCACCTCCAGCGCTGGATAAGGAAGGTCGGTGTTCGCCTGGGCCAAAAATCGTTCAAGGGCTTCGGCACGGGAAGGCTTGCCCGAGGAGGTTCGCGGCAACGAGTGAGGAGGCACAAGGTGCACGTCAGCAGTGAGACCGAACTCACTGGTGATCTTCGCCACCAGGGTACGGACCAGGCGTTCACGACCTTCTGGCTCACGGATGCGGCATTGAATCTGGACTACGACCTGGGTCTCATCATCGACGGGAACGACGAACACAATCGCATCGCCGGGCCTCAGTTCAGGTTCGGATTCCACCAGGTATTCAATATCCTGCGGCCAGATGTTGCGACCGCGCACAATCAGCAAATCCTTGCTCCGACCGGTGATATGCAGTTCACCCTGGGACAGGTAGCCCAGGTCACCGGTGTTCAGCCAGCCATCTTCCAGGACTGCCCAGGTGCTCTGTGGGTCATTGAAATAACCTGACATTACGCTGGGTCCCTGGACGAATATCTGCCCTACCTCACGCTCCGCAACCTGCCGCCCCGCAGCGTTGCGGATTTCCACGCGATGGCCGGGCAAAGGGGCGCCACAGTTGGTGAAAGCGCAGCTTGCCGGATCATCGGCGGCGCTCGCCTGCGCCCTGAGCTGATGCTCCAATACCGAGCGCGCGACATGGTCCACCTGCACCCCCACCCCGCGACGGGCGAAGCTGACGGCCAGCGTGCTTTCCGCCAGACCGTAGCAAGGCGTGAAGGCAGCCGGATCGAATCCGGTGTCGAGAAAACACTCGGCGAAACGGCTTAACACCGATGCCCGAATCGGTTCTGCCCCGATCCCCGCCACGCGCCAGCAGGAGAGATCCAGCGGCGTTTTTTCCAGGTCCCGGACTCGCCGGGTACAAAGGTCATAGCCAAAGGGCGGCGCCACCGAGACAGTGGCTCGATTCTGGCTGATAAGCTTGAGCCATTGCCCGGGCCGAGTGGCGAAATCCCGGGTGTGCAAGTAGTCGACAGTCAATTGCGCCGCCATGGGCGCCAAGACAAAACCCACCAGCCCCATGTCATGATAAAAGGGCAACCATGAGGCGCACCGATCCCCTGCGCGAACGCCAACACCGTCCACGACGATGCCTCTGATGTTGGCCATCACCGCACGCTGGGTAATGATCACGCCACGCGGGAAGCGGGTACTGCCGGAAGTGTATTGCAGGTAGGCGATGTCCTCCGGCACGACCGTGGGTAACGTCTGCAACGCGGGCAATTCGCCCAATGCCTCAAGCGTCCCGACGAACACCTGCCGGGTGTCCCCCAGTGCTTCGCGGATATAGGGCAGCCATTCCTCCACCCCCAAAACGGCCGCCGGCGTGCAATTGGCGAACAGCCCCTTCAACTTGTCCACATAGGAACGATGGCTTCCCAGGCTGGCAGGAACCAGCAGAGGAACGGCGATCAAGCCAGCGTACTGGCAGGCGAAAAACGACTCGATAAAGCTTGGGTGCGTATCGGCGATGAGCGCAACCCGATCGCCTTTGTTCAACTTGAGCCCAAGTAGGCGCTGGGCAATCGAGACAGCATTACTTCTGAGCGTTGAGTATTCGAGCGCTGCATTCAAGCGGCAATGTCTGTCGTAGAAGTTCATCCCGCCCAGGCCTGAAGCGGCATAATCGAGTGCTTCCACCAGCGTGGGAAAGTCCGCTAGACGTTGGGTAAGTGCCTGGTTTGAAAAGGTCGCAGACATAAGAAGACACCCATCCATTTAGCCAAGTAAGGACAAGTCAAATAGCGTATTTATCACCTGCGCCAGTAAAACACGTGCCGTTCTACTGCCCTCAAAACCGATTCCATGGAGTCGTGGCCCCAAGGATATCCGGCTCAGCCTTTTCAATTATTTACAGAGCCTAACGCAATACTAATCGGCATCTGGATGAGCGCAAATTTTTTCCCGGATGAGCGACGACCGGCGAGTAATAATCGCGATGAAAGCTTCTCGTTCTCAAGCGTGATGTTTATCACAAAGTGCGCTGATTACTGTAATACAGCTCACTTAAGCGTGGGGTTGTAGATAAGAATTGGACGGGGTGTATATCCATTGCTGCGGTAACGACGGCTTATGGTTTCGCTTTTACAGCGACTCCCTTTTTCAAACGCCGGAGTGCCGGCCCAGCAAAAAGGAAGCAAAAGGCTTTTGCCCCACCACTCGGTGCCTCGCTTGGGCTCGGCATGCCCTCTCTCCGGCATTGCTCCGTGGGTCGCCGCGATGGGCCGTCCCTGGCCCAGCGCGGCTAAACCGGCGTTCGGCCATCGTGGTTAACGGGGCGCCCGCGATCAAAAGCAAAGCGAGGCGGCCTTAAAGCCGACCTGACTTTGACAGGTGTACCTTGATCCCCTACTGGCGATTGATCGTTCCCACGCTCTGCGTGTGAATGCCGCCAGGGACGCTCCGCGTTCCACTGACAACGCATTAATTGAGTCGTGCGCAACGTTGATGCGGGGGCGTCACAAGAAGCCCTGTGTGAAATTGGTTGTCGGAGTGCATATCCATTGCCGCGGTAACGGCGGCTTATGGTTTCGCTTTTACAGCGACTCCCTTTTTCAAACGCCGGAGTGCCGGCCCAGCAAAAAGGAAGCAAAAGGCTTTGCCCCACCACTCGGTGCCTCGCTTGGGCTCGGCATGCCCTCACTCCGGCATTGCTCCGTGGGTCGCCGCGAAGGGCCATCCATGGCCCTGCGCGGCTAAACCGGCGTCCTGCCGGTTTACCCACTGCGCAATGCCTGCGTTCGGCCATCGTGGTTAACGGGGCGCTCGCGATCAACAGCAACGCGAGGCGGCCTTAAAGCCGACCTGACTTTGACGGGTGCACCTGAATCCCCTGTAGGAGCGAGCCTGCTCGCGAAGGCGGCAGCACATTGATTGATCGTTCCCACGCTCTGCGTGGGAATGCCGCCAGGGACGCTCCGCGTTCCACTGACGACGCATGACATGAGCCGTGCGCAACGTTGATGCGGTGGGCGTCACAAGAAGCCCTGTGTGAAATTGGTTGCCTGCGTACATATCCATTGCTGCGGTAACGGCCACCTATGGTTTCGCCCTTACGGCGACTCCCTTTTTCAAACGCCAAAAAGGAAGCAAAAGGCTTTGCCCCACCACTCGGTGCCTCGCTTGGGCTCGGCATGCCCTCACTCCGGCATTGCTCCGTGGGTCGCCGCGAAGGGCCATCCATGGCCCTGCGCGGCTAAACCGGCGTCCTGCCGGTTTACCCACTGCGCAATGCCTGCGTTCGGCCATCGTGGTTAACGGGGCGCCCGCGATCAACAGCAAAGCGAGGCGGCCTTAAAGCCGACCTGACTGTTACGGGTGAACCTGGATCCCCATGTAGGAGCGAGCATGCTCCGGGCGGCGTTCCGACGATGGTCGTTAACGATAACGCTGGGCAACTGTCAGCCCGCGGTGCTCTCAGGTTTTTCGCGAGCATGCTCGCTCCTACAGAAGGTACGCGCATGGCTTCCGATCAGGCCGGCCGGTCGGCCGCCTCGCTTTTGATTGTGATCTGGCTTTTGATGTTCTTGCCCCCTCGAGAGGCCGAGTGGAGGTTCTGCGCAGTGGGTAAACCGGCAAGGATGCCGGTTTAGCCGCGCTGGGCCAGGGATGGCCCATCGCGGCGACCCACGGAGCAGGACCGGAGCGAGGGCATGCCGAGCCTTAGCGAGGCACCGAACGCCAGGGGCAAGAGCCCTTGGTTACTTGGGGCTCTTCCAAGTGACTCGCTGTAAGAGCGAAACCATAGGCGGCCGTTACCGCAGCAATGGATATGTACTCAGTCACAAATCCCCATTGGCCGCCAGGACGCCATCGCCGGCAAGCCTGGCTCCTACAGGTAAAAGCGAAACCCTAGGTGGTCGTTACCGCAGCAACGGATATGTACACCTGAAAGACAATTATCGTCTGCCAGCACGCCTTCGCCGGCAAGCCTGGCTCCAACAGTAAAAGCGAAACCCTAAGTAGGCGTTACCGCAACAACGGATATACACCCAATCCAAACATGCACCTGCAACCCCCAAACCTAAAGTGAACAGCATTACACGGATTACCGAGCTTTTACTGGATCACTGGCACCCTTGTTTTCTGCACGTACGCCCTACGCCAATACTTCAGCTACGCTCTCTGAGGTACTAAGAAAGGGATACGAGTTCAACTGCTTCGGACTTTTGTGGCCAACGATGATCAATAAGAAGTTGCCAATCATTACGCGACCCGTCCTCACAAGCCTGGACCTCAAGACATTCATCAGTTTCCCCGGCACCCTGTATCGCAACGATCCTTGCTGGATCGAACCGATTCATTACGAGCGCCATGAACTCCTTTCGCAAAAGAATCCAGCCTCCCCTCACCTGACGTGGCAGGCGTGGCTGGCCTGGTCGGGAACTGAAGTGGTGGGGCGGATCACCGCACAGATCGACAGCCTTCACCGGCAATTACACGGCCATGATTCAGGGCACTTCGGAATGCTGGAAGCCGTGGACGATCCCGCTGTATTCGACAGCCTGTTCGCAGCGGCAGAAGCCTGGCTGCGCGAACATGGCGCTGCACGCATCACGGGCCCCTTCAACCTGACCATCAACCAGGAAAGCGGCTTGCTGGTAGAGGGATTCGATCATCCCCCTTCCGCCATGATGGGCCACGGACAGCGTTTTTATGACCAAAGGCTCGCCGCCCTTGGCTACCGGCAAGCCAAGGATTTGCTCGCCTACTGGATGCGCACCGATCAATTGCATTTCCCGCCAGCGTTGTCTGCGATGATGGCGCGCGAGCGAAAGCGCGTGGTGATCAGGCCGCTGGACCCGCGTCAGTTCCGGCGGGACATGCGCATCCTGCGGGAAATCTTCAATGACGCCTGGAGCCGCAACTGGGGTTTCGTCCCCTTCACCGAATCCGAATTCTACGAGCTTGGCAGCCAATTGAGGCTGCTGGTCCCCAAGGACTTGCTGTACATCGCCGAAGTCGATGGCGAGCCCTGCGCGTTTATCGTGGCCATGCCTAACATCAACGAGGCGATCGCCTCGCTCGACGGGCGCTTGCTGCCCTTTGGCTGGATACGCCTGCTGTGGCGGCTTTACGTCAAAGGCGCGCGGACTGCACGCGTGCCCCTGATGGGCGTCAAGCAGGCTTACCAGTTCAGCCGATTGGGGCCTGCACTCGCCCTGCTGTTGATCGAAGCGCTCAAGCCGCCCTTCGTCAAGCGCGGCATAGAAGCCCTGGAAATGTCGTGGATCCTGGAATCGAATGCGGTGATGCGCAAGATTCTCGAACAAATCGGCGCCACCGCCTACAAGCGCTACCGGATCTATGAAAAGCACATTTGAGGTCAGGCCGTTCACCGCGCTGGTCCTGGCTGCTGACCGGGGGCCGGCCGACCCCGTTGCTGCCGTGGCCGGGACTTGCTGCAAGGCATTGGCGCCGGTGGCGGGGGTTCCCATGGTTCGTCGAGTCGTCGAGGCGCTGGCGGCCAGTGACCGGATCGACCGGATCGTACTCGTGGGGCCTGCGCGAAATTTAATGGCGCAAGATGCCTCGTTGGCGCAACTGCTGGACTGCGCCAGCGTCAGTTGGCTGGAACCTGCCAACTCCCCCAGCGCCAGCGCGGCGCTGGCGCTGGCGCGTCAACCCGCAGACAGTCCCGTGTTGGTGACCACGGCGGATCATGCGCTGCTCAGTCCGCAGATCGTCGACTATTTCCTTGCGCAGGCGACTTCAGGCGGCCATGACTTTGTGGTGGCGGTAACGCCGCTGGACACGGTGCTGGCGGGTTTTCCAGGAACCCGGCGCACCAGCATCCGGCTTCGCGGCGGTCCTTATTGCGGCAGCAACCTGTTCGCCTTCATGACCGAGGACGCGCGACGTCTCGCCAGCTACTGGCAACGGGTCGAACACGATCGCAAGCATCCCAGGCGGGTGATCGCCGGCGCTCTGGGCGTCGAGGGAGTACTGCGATATTTGTTGGGTCGATTGACCCTGGAACAAGCGCTGCAACAGCTTTCCAACCGGTTGGGGGTGAGTCTCGGGGCGGTGGTCATGCCCTTCCCGGAGGCCGCTATCGATGTCGATTCGCCGCTGGATTATCAAATGGTGGAGAGAATTCATGCCCAGAGAAATCAATCGATACCGAGCGATACCTGATGGATCCTGGCGGCAGGAATGCTCAATCGCCCCAGCGCGGCATGGGCAAGGCGACCGGCCGGGATCCAGGGCATGTTCCTGATCGAACGCTACGTGATCGCCGAGATCCGGCGGCCGGTGATCGTGATGGTCAGCATCCTGGTGTTCATCTTTGCCAGTTATTCGGTAGAGCGGTATCTCGCTGACGCCGTCGAGGGCACTCTCGCCTTGCAAGCGGTACTGGAGATGGTGTTCTACAAGGTACTGATTGCCCTCGAAATGCTAGTGCCGGTGGCGTTGTATGCCTCGGTGACCCTGGCGGTGGGACGCCTGTGCCATGATTCTGAAATCATTGCGATAGCCGCTTCGGGTGCAAGCCCGCTGCGGATCTATCGGGCCGTCCTGTTGCTGGCCATTCCGATCTCGCTGGCGGTGGCCATGCTTTCGCTCTACGGGCGCCCCTGGGCTTATACGCAGGCCTATGTGCTGGAACAGCAATCGCGAACAGACCTGGACGTCAATCATCTGCAGGCACAACGGTTCAACCTGAACAATGAAAACGGCAGGATGATCCTGGCAGAACGCATTGACCGGACTGATGGCCGGCTCCACGATGTGCTGATCTATGACCCGGGTGACTCGAAAACCCGTGTATTTCGCGCCAGGCAGGCGAGGATCCTGGATCCGAATCCGGACGATCCGATCGTGGAGTTGACGCAAGGCCATTCCTATTTGCTCAAGCACAGTGCTTCTCGGGACATTTCGGAAAAGTTCGAGCATATGCGGCTGCACTTGCTACCCATCGAACGGGCCGCCGAGGGTAAGCGCAAGGCCGCCCCCAACGAAGTGCTGCAGGCTTCCAGCGCGCCCTCGGACAAAGCTGAATTGCAATGGCGCCAGACGCGGGGTGTAAGCGCCATGGTCCTTGCATTGCTCGCCATTCCGTTAAGCCGTACCCGGCCCAGGCAGGGACGGTTTGCGACCCTGCTGCCCGTGACCGCCGTCTTCGCGGTGATCTACTACGCAGCGGACATCTGCAAGACGATGGTGGGCAACAGCACCCTGCCCTTGTATCCGGGCTTGTGGACAGTGCCGCTGCTGATGAGCCTGGCGCTGCTGGTTTTCCTGGCGCGCGACCTGGCAAACTTTCGGTTCGGCTACCGATGAAAGTCCTCGATCGCTACATTACCCGCCATGTGTTCTTCGGTTTTGCGGCCGCGGCAGCGCTGCTGCTACCGTTGTTCACCACCCTCGACCTGGTGGGTGAATTAGACGACGTGGCGCCCGGCGGGTATCGGTTGAGCCAGGCCATCGAAGTCGTGTTCCTGACGCTGCCGCGCCGTGTCGTCGAGCTTGGCCCCTTTATCGCCCTGCTGGGTGGCATTGCCGCGCTGGGGCAATTGTCAGCCACCCGGGAACTGACGGTCATGCGCGCCACCGGGCTGTCGATTGCCCGGATCGGGTTCACGGCGACATTGGCCGGTCTCGCGCTAGCGCTGTCATGGGCGGCGCTGGATGAGTGGGTGGCCTCTCCCCTGCAGCAAAATGGCCTGGAGCTGCGCAACGAAGCCATCGCCGCCGGTGCGCAGGCGAGCAACGATCAAGGCAGTGTCTGGGCTCGACAGGACGATCAGATCGTCCGTATTGGCAATCTTGCGCACAAACGGTTGCCGGTCAATATTGAGATTTTCAGGTTCGATAACGACCGCTCACTGGTTTCCTACATCTTTGCCGAGACGGCGGACATATTGGACGCAGGCCAGTGGCGTTTGAACAATGTCCAGGTGAAACAGTGGGACCAGGGCGCTGAAACGACGCAACAACTCGACCAAATGCCCTGGCGTTCGATTTTTGGCAGTGCGCGATTGGGCGACATTACGCTGCCGACCGAAAGCCTGTCTGCCCGCCAGCTCTACCGTTACATCGCGTACCTCAAAGGCTCGGGCCAGCCCTCGGCACAATATGAAATGGCGATGTGGCAAAAGCTCGGGCGACCGATCCTGACCCTGGCGATGATCCTGTTCGCCATCCCGTTTGCCTTCGCACAACCGCGCTCGCCCAACCTGGGTGCACGGCTGGCTTTGGGTGCGCTGGTCGGGTTAATGGTCTATGTAAGTAATCAGATCATCGTAAACCTCGGTCTACTGCTAAAAATGAACATCCTGGTCACTACTTTGGGGCCGGCCCTGGTCTTGCTCGCAGTGGCTATTGTGATCGTGGCGTATCTGGACCGGGGCAGTCGTTGAAACCGTCATGCTGTTCAATGGACAGGGCGTTGGCGCCCGCTCCTTCAATCAATGTGATTCGGCGCAGGCGCAACCAACCATGAAGACTCCCGTATACCTGATCTGCAGCTGCCCGGTGCGGCTGTGGGGACTGACCTCCAGGGAGCGAGTGGGCCGTATGCTCGCAAAGTTTCCCAACGCCCATCTGTGCAACGCGAACGATCCGTTGCCGGCGCAAGGCGAGGTGGTCCTGCTGCGCGAGGATTACCTTTACGACGACCGCGTGCTCCAGGGGCTGCTGGCAACGCCTGAGATCGCGCTACAGGACCCGCGCACCGGCACCATTGTCGCCGCCCACGCCAGTGTCGAGCGGCTCGCCCACTTGCCCAGCCTGGACACTGACGCCGTCGCCGGATTACGCAAAGTGGTTCCCGGCACCGTGGCCACCGCGATGCAGACGCAACTGCGCAAATTCGATCCTCCCTGGGTCGCGCAGATCACCGCCGCCAACCAGGCGCATCTTGAGAAGTCTCTGTTCAACGGCTCCTACAAGGGCGTCACCGATTTCATCACCCGGGCGATCTGGCCTGTCCCTGCTCGCTGGGCCACCGTCTGGTGCGTGCGGCTGGGGCTCAGTCCCAATCAGGTCACGGCAGCCAGCTATGTCCTGGCCATCGCCGCAGGCTTTCTGTTCTGGCATGGATTATTTGGCGCAGGCCTGCTGGCCGGCTGGTTGATGACGTTCCTGGATACGGTCGATGGCAAGCTGGCACGCGTCACCGTGACCTCCACGCGCTTCGGAAACCTTTTCGACCATGGCCTGGACCTGATTCACCCGCCGCTCTGGTACATCGCCTGGGGATTGGGCTACGAGGCGACCTGGGATTCGGCCATACCCCTCGAGCCTGTGCTCTGGGCCATTTGCCTGGGCTATATCGCAGGCAGGGTTTGCGAAGGTGCGTTCAAGCTGGCCGCGCCTTTTTCGCTGTTTCTCTGGCGCCCCTTCGACTCACTCAACCGGCTGATCACCGCGCGGCGCAACCCCAACTTGCTCATACTGACCAGCTTATGGGCGTTCGATGCCCATGACACGGCGTTGATCTGGGTGGCCGTCTGGACCTGCGTCTCGACGCTGATCCTGGGGGTGCGCACGATGTCCGCCCTTGTCTTGAAGCACCGAGGCCAGCCGCCACAGCCCTGGCTCAGCCGAATCGACATGAGCGCTGAACGCGACCGCTTGATCGTGCGGATGTTCGCGCCCCGCTCGGGCCTCAATGATGCATGAAGCCTGCCCGCCGCCCCCTGCGAAGCTGCTTGAACAGATCAGGGAGCAGTGCACGCAGCCGATGCCCGACGAGGTGCAGGCCATTGTCCAGGCATTGCACACACGCCTGGGCGATACATTAGTGGCGCTGCTGGTCTACGGTTCATGCCTGCGCAACGGCGATCTCACCGATGGCCTGGTCGATGTGTATGCGCTGGTCGATAGCTACGCTCACGCTCATCACTCGCGCTTGCAGCAGCTTGCCAATGCCTGGCTGCCACCCACGGTGATCCTCGTCAGGGCTGCGGCGGCCGATGGGCAAATACTCCATGCCAAATGCGCCATCCTGTCGCTGCAGGACTTCGAGGCGGGTACCGGTTCATGGTTTCAAAGCTACCTCTGGGCCCGCTTCGCCCAGCCCTGCCGGCTGGTTTATTTCAAAGACGAGGAAACGCGCAAGCGTATCCATTTCGCCCTGGCTCAAGCCGTGATGACCCTGATGGGTCGCTGTGTCGCCACGCTGCCGGATCGATTCGACAGCTTCACCCTTTGGGAGAAATCCTTGTCGCTGACCTACCGGACCGAGCTGCGTCCTGAATCAGCTGATCGCCCCAGGCAGCTCGTCAGGCATGACATGGACTATTATTCGCGCATCACCCAGGCAGCCGCGCCTGCGGTGAAGCAAATGGCGGCCTGCGCGGGCGAAGAAGACAGATATCGCAACCTTTGCCCGATGGCCACGCGCCGAGGTAATGAACGTCTGTGGAAATGGCGGCGGGTCCAGGGAAGAACCTTGAACGTGGCGCGGTTGGTCAAATCCTTTTTCACCTTCGAAAATGGTGTCGACTACCTCATATGGAAGCTGGAACGCCACTTGGGTGAGCCTGTCGTCGTGACCCATCGCTTGCGTCGTTTTCCACTGCTCTTCGGCTGGCCATTGCTCTGGCGCCTGCTCAAAAGCCGCCGGCTTCGCTGAAGACGTTGCTGCTCGCAATGCGAAAAATGGAGGCACCCCATGAACAGTGGCAAAGAACGTGGTCAGTGGCACCAACGGACGACAAATTAAGCGCCAAGCCCTGTCGGGTATAGAGGATGTCCAGCAACGATGACCCGTCTCCTGCATATTTCCGATACCCATTTCGGCACCGAACAGCTCCCCGTCATGCAAGCCTTTGAAACATACGTCAAGGCCCACGGCGCCGACCTGGTCCTTTTCTCCGGGGACATCACACAGCGCGCCAGACGCGGGCAGTTCGCCTCGGCGCAGGCATTCATCAACCGCATCAAGGGCTATGGAATACCGAAAGTACTGACCATCCCCGGCAACCACGATATCCCCATGTTCAACCTGTTCGCGCGCCTGTTTTCACCCTACGGGAACTATTACAAGTACATCGACAGCAACCTCGCACCCGTTTTCGAGAATGACGATGCCTTGATCATTTGCTTGAACACAACCCACCCGGCACGCCGAAAAGATGGCAAGGTCACTGCCCGGCAAGTCGAGGAAGTGGCTGAACGGCTACAGAAATGCGATCCGCAAAAACTGCGCATCGTCGTCGCTCATCAGCCGTTCGGCGCAATCGTCGCCAGCGACCAACGCAATCTGCAGATCGGTGCAAGGGCTGCACTGGAACGCTGGGCCTCGTCCGGGCTCGACCTGGTGATGGGGGGGCACATCCATCTTCCCTATGTGCTGGCACTCAGCACGCAATACGGCGCATTGTCCAAGGAAATATGGGGGGTGCAGGCGGGAACGACCCTCTCGTCACGTTTACGTGGCAATGCCCCCAATTCGTTCAATCGAATCCATCTGGACAAACTAACAAGGCGCGTCACCGTCGAACGCTGGGAATATTCTGCCTTGCGCGACACCTTTGAGCCCAGCATCGAGTCTCATTGTGACTGCCCGCCTGGTCGATAGACGAGCTTGAAACCCCAACCTCAGGAGCAGCCCTACTCTCCCTCCGCGAGGGTAATTGCCGTCCCTTGCTTGCGGCATACCCAGGGCCTGACCAGTGCCTGCGCAGCTCTGAGATCGGCAGGAAAGTCCAGCTCGGCCCAGCCCAATCCTTCGATGGACTGCGCGAACACTTGCCCGGTAGTCCCTGCGAGGTGATCGATGATGCTCAAGTACCACCTTTGCAGGGCTTCAGGACGTCGCATGCTGTCTTCCAGCGCACTACGAAACAGTGGTCCTCCACCGGCCTGAAAATGCATCATGCCGATAGACTCCCCGTCGACATGATCGAGCGGAATCAGTTTACCGATGGCGCTGATTCGATCACCGATCAGTTGGACTTTCATATCGTCGCTGTCGTACGCCAGTTTCTTGTCGACCGCGAGCGTAATCGCCCTGGCAGGTGCATCAAGCAATCGCTCAAGGACTGGGTGGTCGAATAACGTATCGCCATTAAGCAGGATGAAATCGTCATGCATGATCTGGCGAGCCATCCAGCAACTGGCCAGGTTATCGGCAACTTCAAAGAACGGGTTGTAGATCGTGGAAATGACGCCAGGCCCGTAACGTTCGTTCAGCACCCGTTCGACCTGCTCTGCTCCATAGCCGATGACCGCGGTGATCCGGCTTATCCCGGCGGCCATCAGAGCATCGATCTGCCACTCTATGACCCGCTGCCCACCGACCTCGATCAGGCACTTGGGGGTGTTCGTCGTATAGGGAAGAAGCCGTCGTCCCTGGCCGGCGCTCAACAAGATTGCAGCTGTACGGGTGCGTTGTTCGAATAGACCCATTTCTCCCGGGCTCCCATTTAAGGATTTGAACGAGCAGGACCCTGCGATCATTTAAAGACATGGTTGGAAGACTAGAACAATCCATTCGCTGAGTTAAACCTTTCGACACCCGCCCATCGCCTCGATTCAAAAAAACACCGCACGCAAACTTTATCCTCGACTTGCGTATTTCGCTCTATGCTGTGGAGATTAATGTTCCGAGGAAACGCCCATGCGCCTGGAGGGTTCAGCACAGTCGTCCTCAAGCATCGGTACCTATGACCCCGCTACCCCAGGGGACATTGGGGAACACATCGCGATACCGCGCATCGAGCCGATCGTCTTGGCAGCCCGAGCCGGGGCACCGCAGGCACCTGCCGTGCGCATATTCCTGGGTACCGAACCTGCCCAATATCGCGCTGAGCGCATGTTTGTCTATGCGCTGGAACAGGTGCGCAACCCGGACCGCCGTTATGAGGTCTACCGCATGACGGGCCTGCCCGGCTTCAACCAGGCGGGCTGGCGTACCGGCTTCACCAATTACCGCTTCGCTATCCCGGACCTGGCGGGGCGCCACGGTCGCGCGCTGTACAACGACGTCGATCAACTCTACACCGCCGACCCGGCCGAACTGTTCGACCAACCGATGGGCGAGCACGGCTATCTGGCGCTCGCGCCCAGGGAAACGGCCGTCATGCTCATCGACTGCGAACGGATGCGCTGCTGCTGGAACATGCAAGCAGCCACCACGACCAGCAAAAAAAAGCTGCATGCGCTCGCCTCCGAGATACCGGGCTGCTTCGGCGTTCTGGATGCCATCTGGCATGCTCGGGACTTGGAATACAAACACGGCGAGTCCCGGTTGCTGCATTACACGACGCTGCATCTACAGCCCTGGAGACCTCTGCCGGCGCAATACAGCTATCAGATTCATCCCTACGCGGAAATTTTTCTCAGCCTTGAGGAAGCGGCGGACGCCAGTGGGTATGAGCTCTACACGGCAGCACAGCCCAGTCCGCGATTCGTCCACTGCAGTCGGGAAGCCACCACTCTACCGGCGCTTATCCCGCAAGATGCCAGGCTGCTCAGTCGCAAGCTGCAGTGTACGAATCTCGGATTGATCGGGCGCTGGCAACCCACGGAGGCGCACGGCCCAACGGTCAGGCAATTGGATATCGAGCAGCTTCGCCAGGTCGATTTACCTCCCCAGGATTTCATCGCGGCCCAGGGTCTTGAAAAGCTGCCGCCGGAAGACTTGCCCTGGGTCATGGATCGACTGTTCAACCAGGCTTCCCGATTGCTTTATATTCACGCAAGGCTCAGCGGTGATGGTTCGATGACCAGCTCTGTCAGCGGCTGGCGACGACTGCTGCGGCGCATCGCGCGGCGCTATCCGGATCGTTGCTGGCAGCTTGATTGCGTGGACGAAAAAGGCCACACGCAACGCTTCGTCGCGGACTATGCATTACGGCGCAAAGCGGCCGAAAACCCCAAGGTCTGGGTGCTACTGAGTCAACATGCCGGCGACAATGCACAGCTGATAGCCATGGCCGACGCACTGGGTTGGCCCTACGAATGCAAACAGATCACCACACCCCCACGCCCTTATCTGCTCGACGCCCTGTTGGGCACCCGGTTGCCCATACGGCCAGTCCCGGGCCTGAGCGCGCCCTGGCCAGACCTGGTATTGAGCGCAGGACGGCGCTGCGCCCAGGTTGCCCAATGGATCAAGCATCGCTCCAAGGGCACGGCAAAACTGGCCCATGTGGGACGTGCCCAGCTCCCGTTGTGGCGCTTCGACCTGGTCTTGTCGACCCCGCAATATGGGCTTGCCCTGGCAGACAACGTAGTGGACCTCCCTGCCCCGTACATGAATCCGCGTACGCTGGATCAGGCGCAACTGGAGCTATGGCGACAGCGCTTCACTTCGCTGCCTCGCCCTTGGATCGCCGTCCTCGTGGGAGCCAGTGCCGCACCTTATTGCATGGACACGGAATCAGAAGTTCGACTTGGCCGTGAAGCCAATGCCGCGGTCAAGGCCCTGGGTGGCTCGATCCTGTTATCGACCAGTCCGCGCTCATCGGCGACAACCACCGACGCGTTGCTGTCTGCCATTGACGTTCCATGCTGGGCGTATCGATTCGGTGAGAGGCAAGACAATCCCTACCCTGCATTTCTCGCCCTGGCGGATGGATTTATCGTCACCGGCGACAGCCTTTCAATGCTCACAGAGGCCTGCATGACCGGGCGTCCGGTTGCGGTATTTCCGCTGCCCATCCAACGCAAGGGCAAGGCCCGGCTTCGCCACTCACTGGAGCAACGACTGGGGGTCATCGACCGGACAACGGGGGTACGTGGCACGCCCAAGCAGCAGGAGGGCTTCAGCAGGTTCTATTTCAAGCTCGTGTCGGGCGGATTGATCAGGCGCGAACGACAATTCGAACAGGCGCACATCGCGCTTGGCGTCATGCCCCTGCCACAAGGGCTTTTGCAAGCGCCTTTGGTTTCCCCGCAATTGCTCGCCAGCGCACGCGAACGCGCCATTAACGCCATTCGCGGGTTGATATCCGGCGAACGCCCGTCAAGTGATTGATCAGCCCCCGCCAATAGCGCAACCGCTATTACTCGCCCCGGGGAACCTACCCCCATATATGGGGGGGTAATACCCGCTTCGCACCGGCGTTCTTCCTGGAGAAATGGCTGAAAGATGCACCGCCCAAGCGCAGCGTTGCATTGGCATGGATGCTGCTATTCACCCAAGGCTTGCTTGAGAGGTTGAAGCTGCTGAAAAGCAGCATACCCAGGAGTACTCCCTATGCCTGCAATCGACGTGCTGTATAAACGCTTTCTCCCTGGAACCGTTGACGCGATTGCACCCACTCAACAATTCAATCTCCTGCGCTGGTTTTCAATCGTCAGTTTCGTACTGATCAGCGTGATCGCTTTCGGGGTGGGTTCGTGGTCGACAAGATTTCTGGTCGCCGAAAGCCTTGAACGCGATGCGCTGATAACAGCGCAGTTCATCCAGACCATTGCCAAAGGTGAGATACGTCACCACGGGCTGGCGGGTAGACAGATCGGGGAGGTGCTCGCCTACGCTCAACACCAGTCGATGCCAGAAGAAAAGAAACAAAGCGCACAGCCCGCCAGCTTCGAGTTCCTGGACTATCTTGCGCATCTTCCGAACTCGCTCTTGATCAATATCTATTCCCCAAATCGAACAGTGGTCTGGTCAACCAACCAGAAGCTGGTTGGCCGAGCATTTTTGAATGACGAGCTTGAACAGGCATTCAGTTCCAAAGAACGGATATCCACCAAATACAGCAATGTCGCTGCGGACCGCAGTGAACAAAAATTCCTGTACCCCCCGAAAAAGTTCTTCATCGAAAGCTACATCCCTCTGGTCGATGACCGGGGAAATATTCTGGCGGTGGTTGAAATCTACAGGGAGCCCATCGACCTGATTGAACGCCTGAACCACGGTCACTGGATCATCTGGTTGTCCACCATGGGTGGCCTGCTTGTTTACTTCGGGATTTACTGGATTGCCCGACGAACATCGATCCAGTTGGCCTCGCAAGAGGCTCAAGTCGTTGCCAACAAGACCTACGTTGGCTTGGGCGAAATGTCCACTGCCGTCGCCCATAGCCTGCGTAATCCTCTGGCCTGCATCCGCTCAAGTGCGGAATTGGCAAATGACACTCAGGGCCAGCCTGCAAAGAAGCAGCTCGACGATATTATTAGTCAGGTGGAGCGGATGTCGCGATGGGTGCAGGAATTGCTCCTGTGCCTGGGTCCGATCCGCGGGGAGGCGCAACGGGTGGATCCGATGGAGATGATACAACTCACACTCAACAGTTTCAGCGCACAACTGAGTCAATCGAAAATCCAGGTCGAGTTCAAAAATGAACCCACGCCCTGGGTAATCAGCAATCCACTGCTGCTCTCGCAGATTTTAGGCAGCGTCATTGCCAATGCCATGGAAGCGATGCCGACGGCAGGAAAACTGAGCATCGTGGCTCGCCTGGATGATGCCCATCAATGGCTGCACCTGACCATTGGCGACACCGGAGGTGGATCTTCCCGGCAACAGCAAATGATGGCCTTCAAATCGTTCTACACCACCCGACAAGGCAGGCTGGGTATCGGATTTATCATGGTGAAGCAGATCATGGAAAGCTTTGGCGGCGATGCGAGCCTGATAATCGATGAAAAACAGGGCACCTGCGTGCACTTGAGTTTCAGGGTCCAGGACAGGAGAACCCACGCACCGCGCTAATCCTTGGCGGGTGCACGCTGCAATACGAACAGGATGAACAGGACGATCGCCGAACTGAAGACCAGGCGCGAGCCGAAATGGTCAGCCAACCAGCCACTGATATAGGGCAAGAAAATCAAAAGCCAAAGCAAAAGCAAGGCGGCCTTAAAGTCGAACTGAGTGCAGGTCTGTCGCCGATCCCCTGTGGGAGCGAGCCTGCTCGCGATGGACGTCAACGATAACGCGCCCTTTCTGGATGAACGCGTTGTCTGGACATTTTTCGCGAGCAGGCTCGCTCCCACAGTGGATTGCGGATATCTGAAAAAGTCAGGTCGGTTTTAAGGCCGCCTCGCTTTGGCGTTAGATTTGGGCGCATGCCGAGCCTTAGCGAGGCACCAAGTGGTGGGGCAAAGCTTTTTTGCGTGGTTGCTCTTCTGAGTAACCTGGGCACTTTGCGTCATGTCCATGGCAAGGTCAAAAGCGCCGAATTTCCAACGAAGCGCGCAATCCCCCCTCTAAGCGATTCTCCAGTTTGACCTGCCCGCCCAGGCGATCCGCGATGGCCCGAACGATGGTCAGGCCCAAGCCTGCTCCCTCGTCATTTGCCCGGCTGTAGAATCGTTCGAACAGCCTCTCACGGTCCTCTTCCTTGATCCCCGGCCCCTCGTCCTCCACGGACAATTCATAGCCCTGTTCTGTTTTGGCCAGCCTTACGGTGATCACCCCGTGCACAGGCGAGAAGTTCGCCGCATTGGTCACCAGATTGTTCAACGCAATGTCGATGGCAGCGGGATCGATTCTGACCTGGCTGACGTCGCCGCTGACATCGAACACCAGTTCCAGGTTTTTACCCAACAGCCAGGGCGTCAACTGAATCAGGCTGTCGCGAACCGTGGCCTCCAGGTCAATGTATTCCGGTGGTCGAATGGCTGCCTGGGGTTCGATGCGCGCCATCGTGAGCAATTGGTTGACCAGTCGGCTGGTACGGTCCACGCCGGCGATCAGGTGCTCCAGTGATGCGCGGCGCTCCTCCTCGCTCTCCGCCTCCATCAAGTTCTGGGCATGCACCCTCAGCACCGCCAGCGGCGTGCGCATTTCGTGGGCGGCGTCAGCGATGAACCGTCGCTCACGCCCCAGAACTTCCTGGATCTGCGCGAGCACGCGGTTGAGCGCCGCTTGCATGGGCTCCAGTTCGCTGGGCAGTGGCGACAGGTGCAAAGGCTCCAATGAACCGCTGTGCCGTGCGCGCAGGGTCGCCGCCATGTTCGCCAGCGGCTTGAGGCCCCAGCCGATGGCCAGCCAGACCATCACCGCGAGTAACAGGCTGCCCAACACGTTGGGCCAAAGGGTATGACGCACGATCCGGTCGACCAGGTCCGCTCGCACGTCGTCCCGCTCACCGACCCAGATCCGCAGGTGATTCTGCTTGTCTTCCAGCAGGAACGCGCGCCAGTGGCGGTTATTCAGGTCCACTACATCGCTAAAGCCGGGCGTAGAGGGGGCAGCAGTGAAAGAGGGAGCGCTGGCAGTGTGCACCAGCACTTCGCCCTGGGGATTCCAGACCTGGAAGGCAATTTTTCTTTCATAGGGATGACCGTCACCCCTGGGCACCGCTTCGCCCAGGGCCTCGTTGAACGCCTGGTACAACTCGGCGTGTTCCTTGCTGGCCAGTGGCATGCGGAACACGCCTTGCAGCAATCTCGCGTTTTGCGCGAGTTGGGCATCGTAGACTTCTGCAATTTCGTGATGGCTGTCGTACAGGTTCAAGGCGCTGATCACACCCAGGCCCGCGAGCATCAGGCCAATGATCAGCGTCAGGGTACGACGGCGGATCGACGTCACCGACGCTCCTCCACCAGATAACCGACGCCGCGAACGGTACGGATCAGGTCGGTGGAGAATTTCTTGCGCAGGTGATGGATGTGCACTTCCAGGGTGTTGCTTTCAGCCTCTTCGTTCCAGCCGTAGAGCAACTGCATCAAATGGTCGCGGGTCATGACCCGGCCCGGGGGCGAGAGGAGTTCATGCAGCAGCTGATACTCCTTGGGCGTGAGCGCCACCGGTTCGCCCTGGTAGCTGACTTGCTGGGTGCCAGGGTTGAGCCGGATGCCAGCGTGCTCGATCAACGCCTGTGCGCGGCCGGCACTGCGCCGCAACAGCGCCCGCAGGCGCGCCTTGAGTTCGGCTAAATCGAAAGGCTTGATCAAGTAATCGTCAGCCCCGGCGTCGAGCCCGGCTATGCGGTCTTCGGTGGCATCCCGGGCCGTGAGAATCAGCACCGGCAGGTTCGAACCGCTGTCGCGCAGGCGCCGCAGCACTTCGAGCCCGTCCATGCGCGGCAGGCCAAGGTCAAGCAATGCCAGGTCAAAGGTTTCGCTGAGCAATGCATGCAAGGCGCTGCTGCCATCGCGCAACCAGTCGACGGTATAACCTTCGCGCTCCAGGGCTTGATGAATGCCTTCACCGAGGGCCAAGTCATCTTCAATCAGTAGTATACGCACGCGGACTCCTGTCAGCCGAGTTTCTTGTTCACATCCACCAGCAGTGTTTCGATCTCTTTGCGACGCCCGGCATCGGCGGTTTCCCGCCCTGGCCGAGGGGCGGCCGACAGGGCCTTTTGCAATGCTGCCTTGGCCTCAGCGTAGCGCTTTTGACGGTAGAGGTGATCACCCCAAAAGTACAGGCTGTCGATGCCATTGGGGTTCATCTGCAAAGCGACCTTGAGCAATTGCTCGGCTTTGTCCGAGTCACCGAAACCGATGGGCCATCCCGGCACACGATCATACAACGCGCCGAGGCTGGTGTAGGCCGAACCTTGCAAGGCCTTGGGGTCCAGGGTCAGGGCTTTTTCCAGATATTGCTTCGCGTCCTTGACCTTGCCAAGGGCTCCGAGCCCCCCTTGGGCGCCGGCCCAACTGCTGGTGACGATGCCGGACCAGATCCAGGCCTCAGCCACCGATTGGCGCTCCTGGGTAAACGCTGCCGCCTGGGTGGCGAGCTTTTCGAAGGCGGCGGTGCGTTGCTCCTCTGGCAACTCGTACTGAATATGCGCCCAGCTTTGCTGGATGCCATTAAGACGTTGCTGGTCGGCGGCGTCCAGGGCCCAGACGCTCTGGCTCAAGGCTCCCAACAGCAAATACGTGGCAAATTTTTTCATGGCTCGAGGTTCTCGTTGTCTGGTTTTTGACTCAGGCGGCGAATCAGCGGCAATTGCTTGCGCAGGCCCCGATCCACCAGATTGGGCAACAGGCTGTTGAGGCGCACGAAGAAGCGCTCCGGCCAGCCCAGATACAGGTCGCGGCGGTCGCCGGCGATGGCGTGGATGACCGCCGAGGCGACGGTCTGCGGGTCGTCGACGCTGGATTTGAGAGCGTCATTCAAGGCCTGCGCCGCCGGGCTGTTCATGCTTGTATGGGTGGCGCGCGGTGCGACGTACAACACACCGACCCGGGTGTCCGCCAATTCCCGGCGCAGGGCTTCGGAAAACCCGCGCAGGGCGAATTTGCTCGCGCAATAACTGGCGTAACCGGCATAGCCAATCGAGCCATAGGTCGAGCCGACATTCACCACCATGGCGCTGTCCGCCTGCTTGAGCAGTGGCAGCAAGGTTTTGGTCAGGCAAATTGGCGCGCTGATGTTCACCGCCAGCATCGCGTTGATTTCGCTGTCTTCGAGCTGTTCGAGCATGGCGAAGTGGTTGACCCCGGCCGCATTTATCAGCAGGTTGATCCCGCCCAACGCTTCGGCGGCGGCCAGCACCTTGCGCCGGTCGGCCTGCAATGTCAGGTCGGCGCCCACCCAGAACAGCCTGTCCCGATAGCGTTCGAGCAAGGGCTCCAGCGCCTCCCGATGTCGGGCCACGGCCAGCACCGTGGCGCCACTGGCGCACAGGGCGGTGGTGATCGCCAGGCCAATGCCGCCGCTGGCACCGGTCAGTACCACGCGAGTCTCAGACAGGCGCATGCGGGTTCTCCCCGTCGTGTGGCAGGCCACGGAACATGTCGGCGTAAAGCCGGTAAACCACTTTGGAGGCGTGAATGACGGCGGCCTGATCGCCAGGGTCGTCCAGTTTGTTCATCAGTCGGCGGTAAGTTTGCATATGCTCGATGTCCAGCGACCCATGGGAATCGAGGTAGCTGAAGGCGCTTTGCGGCAGGGCCAGACGCTCGCGAATGCTGCCAGCGGCATGGGTGGCCAGGGCGATGCTGGTGCCTTCCAGCACATTGACCATGCCGAACAGCCCCACCGGGCTGCCCCGGGCAATCAAGTCGTAAAGAAAACTGACCATCAGCTCGATGGCCAACGACGGCTGGCCGCCGCGCACCGCCTCCTTGTCGCCGCCACAGGCCTGAATGTCATCGAGTACCCATTGTTCGTGGCCGTATTCATCCTCGATGTACTCGCACACGGCTTCGCGCAGCCACTCCAGGCGTGACGGCAGGCGTGCACCGCAGGCCATCATCAACGGCACGGTATGGCGCACGTGGTAGTAAGCCTGGGCCAGAAAGGCCCGGTAGCTCTCCAGGCTGACCTTGCCTTCGAGGGCATCGACGATGATCGGCAGATTGAACAGCGTACTGCGCTCCTGGTGGGTGGCCTCTTGCAGGGTGTCGAAAAAGCTCATGATGCGGGTTCCTCGAATAGTACCGACTCAGTCAGCTGCGCCCGGTATCGCTCGACGATGGCGTCGCGGCGTGGTCGACCGTTGGCTGTCAGCAGGCCATTTGTAACGGTGAAGGGTTGTTCCAGACGGGTCCAGTACTGGACCCGGGCGTAATCGGGCAAGGCCTCGTTGGCCTCGGCCACGGCGGCGGCCAATTGCTCGTCCGAGCAGTCCGCACGGTGCGGCCAGAGCAATGCATGGTTGCCCGGCAGGGCTTCGCCATGGACGAAGGCCTGGGCGATATGACGGCGCTGGGTCAGTTCGGCTTCGACCCATTCGGGATTGACGTTGCGCCCGAAACTGGTGACGAACTGATGTTTCTTGCGGCCCTTGAGGTAGAGGAATCCCTCCTCGTCGAACTCACCGAGGTCACCGCTGGGCCACCACTCATCAGCGTGCGGTGCCTCCCCCAAGTAACCCAGCAGGGTCGAGCCCTTGATCAGCACTTCGCCGTCGTCGGCCAGGCGAACCTGCACATGGGGCAAGGGGCGGCCGACACTGCCAGGACGGCAGGCTTGCGGTGTATTGAGGCACACCACCGACGCACATTCCGACAATCCGTAACCCTCGTAAGCCGGCACGCCTGCACGTTGGGCTCGATGCAACAGATCTTCGCAAACCCGTGCGCCACCCACGGCGGCAAAACGCAGGTGCTGTGGGTCGAAGGCTTTCTGCTCGGCCGCGCTGACCAGCATCAGCAGCAACTGCGGCACCAGGATCAGGCTCTGGGGCGATCGTTTCGCCAGGCACGCCAGCAGTTGCGGCACATCCACGCCACTGGCCCCCTGGATCCCGAGGGTTTTCTGGCTGGGCAGGCTCAAGGTCGCGCCGGCATACAACGCGGCATAACAACCGATGTTCTCCAGCAAAATGGCGAGCGGCAGCAGCGCCAGATGATGCTGCGGATGGCAGCTTCGACTGGCCTGATCCAGTTCGCGGGCGACTCGCAGGATGCTGTCGGCACTCAAGCACACGCCTTTGGGTGTCCCCGTGGTGCCGGAGGTAAACGTCAGTTTGGCGGTGCCTTCGGGCATCCGGTTCGAGCCACTGAAGGTACGGCGCCAGAACTCGCCGGATTTTTCATAGCCGCCCGCTTGCAGTTCGGCTGTCTGTTGCGGTTCAGCGATCACGCTTTCGGCCTGGCTCTGTTCCAGGCAATGACTGCGCTGCGCGGGGCTGAAGAAAGGCGGTAACGCAACACACGTCAAGCCTTCGAACAACGCAGCCAGGTCCCAGAGCATCGCCTCGACACCATTGTCCAACGCCAGGGCAAGCACCTTGATGTGTTCATCGCGCAGTCGCTGCTGGCGCTCGATCACTTCGGCGTACAGGGAGGCGTAGTCCAGTTTCAACTGATCGCCCCACAAGGCAATGCCATCGCCCTTGCGGGCGGCATGATCGCGCAGCGTTTGTTTGAAACGTTCCACTTCAGGCGACATGGCAACACCCCTCGATGGACGAAGGCAAACCCAGTCGACTGAACAGACCTATATTGCGTAAATGAATAAACCCACTGCGGATATTGCCAACGTGGACCCAGGGCTTGCTTTCGTAGTAACTGCCCCAGGCATGGCGGTCCTCGCCCAAGCGCGCAGGATCGGCGGCACACAGTGTCACCGGCTTCAAACCCAGGCGATGGAAGCTGTTCACCAGGCCAATATTGCCGGTGAACGCCACCCACTCCAGGCCGCCCATGGCCAGCACATAGGTCATCGCAATGATGCTCATGCGCGCGCTGCCCGTGTCGGCGGCCGCCAGATTGCCGACTTCGACGATGGCGGATCGCTCCACGGTCCGGTCCGCCGTGGCACTGATCAGCGGATCGATCGGCCCGTCCAGATAGCCCTCCAGAAACAGTGGTTGTGTGTCTGCCAGTCGCACGCCAGCCACTGCGCACAAGGCACCGTACGCGTCGTTCATGCCAAACAGCTCTGGCATGAAATGACGGATGTCGGCGCCGTGGGCCTTGCGAAAACGTTGCTGGATGAAGCTTTCGAAGACGGTCCGCTGCTCGTCGCCGGGCAATGCCCTGAGGAGACTCATTGGCGGTGTTTCGGCTTGGCCGAAATACAGCGGCAACTGCACATTCCAGTTGAATTCGGACATGAAAAAAACACCTCCCCCGGATCAATTGGGAGAAGTATCAAAGGGATTTCTTAACGAAGTCTGAAGATGACAAAAAACTGCCAGGGCGCTGAACCTCGACCTTCAGCGCCCTGCCCCCCCTCAGGCCCTCGTGGTTTTCTGCAAATTCCCTCGCAGGGGGTTGATGGTTAACGAGGGCGCCAAATCACAACTGCATTATCATCCGCCAGAACGAGTCACCCTATGGGGTCTGGAGCAAACCCCGCTACCAGCATTTGTCGGAAGCGCGCAGGCGTGGAGGCGTTTCGGGGCAGTGCAATGGCGCCCGCTGGCGCCAACCAATTTTCTTTGAACACGCCCTCCGCATTCCAGCCCCGCTTACCGCTAACTCATCGCTTCACACCGCTCCTCCAGCAACCGCACGAACATGGTCAGGCTCTGCGACACCGTGCCCCTGCGCCAAACCAGCCAGGTGCGCAAATAACGGAACGATTCCGACAATGGCCAGACGCTGACCGTGCTGCAGCCGGGCATGCTCTGCAGCATGCTGCGCGGCATCAGGGCCAGGCCGGCACCGGCGCTGACGCAGGCGAGCATGCCGTGGTAGGACTCCATTTCGAAGATCTTGCCCGGCACTGCAGCGTCGTTGGCGAACCAGCTTTCGAAGTGATGGCGGTAGGAGCAGTTGGAGCGGAAGGCGTAGATATTTTCGCCGTTCACGTCCTGAGCGCGATGGATCGGGCTGTGGTTGAGCGGTGCAATCAGCACCATTTCTTCTTCGAATGCCGGTACGCCTTCCAGCGCCGGGTGCAGCACCGGGCCATCGACAAACGCGGCGGTCAGGCGGCCCGCCAGCACCCCGTCGATCATGGTCCCGGAAGGTCCGGTGGACAGGTCCAGCTCGACCTTGGCGTACTGCTGGTTATAAGCCGCCAACAGTTCGGGAATCCGCACTGCTGCGGTGCTCTCCAGGGATCCCAGAGGGAATGTACCCTGGGGTTCTTCACCGGCCACCGTGGCGCGGGCTTCCTGGACCAGGTCGAGAATCCGCCGGGCGTAGTCGAGGAAACTCCAGCCGGCTGGCGAAAGGCGCAGGCGGCTTTTTTCGCGAATGAACAGGTCGACGCCCAGGTCCTGCTCCAGTTGCTTGATCCGCGTGGTCAGGTTCGAAGGCACCCGATGGATGTGCTGCGCGGCGACGCTGATGCTGCCGTGCTCGGCGACAGCCTTGAAAATCTCGAGCTGAACCAGGTCCAATTCATTCTCCAAACGTGAACAAGACGCTCATTATTATTCAGTTTAAAGAAAACATACAGCACCGTAACCTGAGCCCATTCTTACCCGCAGGACGGTGCCATGACCAACATATCCAGCCTTACCCACGCCATTTCGATCAACCCGGCGACCGGTGAACAGATCGGCCACTATCCTTTCGAATCCGCAGCGGCAATGGACGCGGCCCTGTCGCGTTCCGCCAACGGGTTCCGCGCCTGGCGCCGCGAGCCGGTTGCACAACGCGTGCAACGATTGATTGCCCTTGGCCAGGCATTGCGCGACAACGCCCAGGCCATGGCCACCATGATTACCCTGGAAATGGGCAAGCCGATCGCCCAGGCCCGCGGTGAAATCGAAAAATGTGCGCAGCTCTGCGACTGGTATGCCGAACATGGCCCGGCCATGCTCAGTGCTGAACCCACCCTGGTCGAAGGCAACAAGGCGCGCATCGAATATCGCCCGCTGGGCCCGATCCTCGCGGTCATGCCGTGGAACTTCCCGATCTGGCAAGTGCTGCGCGGTGCAGTCCCGACGCTCCTGGCCGGCAATACCTACGTGCTCAAGCACGCGCCCAATGTGATGGGCAGTGCCTACCTGCTGCTGGACGCCTTCAAGCAGGCGGGTTTTGCCGAGGGTGTCTTCGAGGTCATCAACGTCACGCCGGACGGCGTTTCCAAGGCGATCGCCGACCCACGCATCGCCGCCGTAACCCTGACCGGCAGTGTGCGAGCCGGCATGGCCATCGGCGCCCAGGCGGGTGCAGCACTGAAGAAGTGCGTGCTGGAACTGGGCGGTTCCGATCCATTCATCGTGCTTAATGATGCCAACCTCGACGACGCCGTCCAGGCGGCCGTGATCGGTCGCTACCAGAACACCGGGCAAGTCTGTGCGGCCGCCAAGCGGCTGATCGTCGAGCAAGGCATAGTCGAGGAATTCACCCGGCGCTTTGTCGACGCCACGCGCAAACTGGTGGTCGGTGATCCACTGTCCGCCGAGACGTACATCGGCCCGATGGCCCGCTTCGATCTGCGCGATGAACTGGATCAACAGGTGCGCGACACCCTGGAGGAAGGCGCGACCTTGTTGCTGGGCGGCAAGAAAGCCCAAGGCCCGGGCAACGTCTATGAGCCTACGGTGCTGGCGGGTGTCACTGACCAGATGACTTCATTCAAACAGGAGCTGTTTGGCCCGGTCGCTTCGATCATCACCGCTCGTGACGCAGCGCATGCGCTGGAACTGGCAAACGACAGTGAGTTCGGTCTGGCGGCTACCGTCTATACCGGCAATGTCGAGCAGGCCCAGCAGATGGCCAGCGAACTGGAAACCGGTGGGGTCTTCATCAATGGCTACTGCGCCAGTGACCCGCGCGTGACCTTTGGCGGGGTGAAGAAAAGCGGGTTCGGCCGTGAGCTTTCGCACTTTGGCGTGCGCGAATTCTGCAATGCACAGACGGTGTGGCTGGATCGCCACTGATCGAATCTGCGCAGTTGATCCAATGTGGGAGCGAGCCTGCTCGCGATGGTCGTTAACGATGACGCTGGTTTACTGAATAAACGCAGCGCTCGTCAGTCCATCGCGAGCAGGCTCGCTCCCACAAAGTCCCTAACCTCAGGCGTTGCAGTCCCACGCACGGTCACCGTGCTCGTCCTTGATGCGGGTCGGCAGGCCCATCACGTCCAAAGCCTTGAGGAACGCCTCGGCTGGCAGCTCCTCGACGTTGACCATGCGCTGCACGTCCCACTCGCCACGGGCTACCAGCAGGGCAGCAGCCACTGGTGGTACACCGGCGGTGTAGGAAATGCCCTGGCTGTCGGTTTCGGCAAAAGCTTGCTCGTGGTCCGCAACGTTGTAGATGAACACTTCGCGCGGCTGGCCGTCCTTGGTGCCCTTGACCAGGTCACCGATGCAAGTCTTGCCGGTGTAGCCAGGCGCCAGCGAGCTCGGATCAGGCAGCACGGCCTTGACCACCTTGAGCGGCACGACTTCCAGGCCTTCGGCGGTCTTGACCGGTTGCTCGGAAAGCAGGCCGAGGTTCTTGAGAACGGTGAACACATTGATGTAGTGCTCGCCGAAGCTCATCCAGAAACGTACGTTAGGCACGCCAAGGTTCTTCGACAGCGAGTGCACTTCATCGTGACCGGTCAGGTACAGGTTCTGCGAACCGACTACCGGCAGGTCGTCGGTGCGCTTGACTTCGAACATGGTGTTGCTGGTCCACTGGCTGTCCTGCCAGCTCCACACCTGCCCGGTGAACTCGCGGAAATTGATTTCCGGATCGAAATTGGTGGCGAAATATTTGCCATGGGAACCGGCATTGACGTCGAGAATATCGATCGAATCAATGCTGTCGAAATACTGTTGTTGGGCCAGTGCCGCATAGGCATTGACCACACCCGGGTCGAAGCCCACGCCGAGGATGGCGGTGACGTTCTTCTGCTGGCATTCCTCGAGGTGCTTCCACTCGTAGTTGCCATACCAGGGTGGCGTCTCGCAGATCTTGCCCGGCTCTTCGTGGATGGCGGTGTCCAGGTAGGCCGCGCCGGTATCGATGCAGGCACGCAGCACCGACATGTTGAGGAAAGCGGAGCCGACGTTGATGACGATCTGCGATTCGGTTTCACGAATCAGCGTCTTGGTCGCCTCGACGTCCAGGGCATTGAGGGTGAATGCCTTGATTTCAGCGGGCTGTTTGAGGCTGCCCTTGGCCTTGACGCTGTCGATGATGGCCTGGCATTTGGAGATGTTGCGCGACGCGATAGCAATACGACCGAGCTCGTCGTTGTGCTGCGCGCACTTGTGGGCCACCACCTTGGCGACACCTCCTGCACCAATGATAAGTACGTTCTTCTTCAATTTTTCTCTCTCTCCTTCTCAGCCAGCTTACGAGAGGCTGGACATATAGTCGTTGTAACCGAACTCACGAACCACCTCGACAGTACCGTCGAGTTGTTTCACTACGATGGACGGCATCTTCAGGCCGTTGAACCAGTTCTTCTTGACCATGGTGTAGCCCGCGGCGTCGACGAACGACAGGCGGTCGCCGATGGCCAGCGGACGATCGAACTGGTACTCACCGAAAATATCGCCGGCCAGGCAGGATTTGCCGCACACCATGTAGGTGTGCTCACCCGCGCTCGGGGCCAGCTTGGCGTTCAGGCGGTAGATCAGCAGGTCGAGCATGTGGGCTTCGATAGAGCTGTCCACGACCGCCAGGTGCTTGCCGTTGTAGAGAGTGTCCAGCACGGTGACTTCCAGCGACGCACTCTGGGTGATCGCCGCTTCGCCTGGTTCCAGGTAGACCTGCACGCCGTACTTTTGCGAAAACGCCTTGAGGCGTGCGCAGAACTCATCCAGCGCGTAGCCTTCGCCGGTGAAGTGAATACCGCCACCGAGGCTGACCCACTCGACCTTGTGCAGCAAATGACCGAAACGCTCTTCGATGGTGCACAGCATGTCGTCGAACAGGCCGAAGTCACCGTTCTCACAGTTGTTGTGGAACATGAAGCCGGAAATCTGCTCGATGACCTGCTCGATCTTCACCGGGTCCCACTCGCCCAGGCGGCTGAACGGCCGTGCCGGGTCGGCCAACAGGTAATCAGAGCTGCTCACCTGCGGATTGACCCGCAGGCCACGGACCTTGCCTTCAGACGCTTGCGTGTAGCGCTGCAACTGGCCGATGGAGTTGAAGATGATCTTGTCGCAGTTGTCGAGCATCTCCTCGATTTCGTCATCGGCCCAGGCGACGCTGTAGGCGTGAGTCTCGCCAGCGAACTTCTGCCGACCGAGCTTGAGTTCGTAGAGCGACGACGACGTGGTGCCATCCATGTATTGCTGCATCAGGTCAAACACCGACCAGGTGGCGAAGCACTTGAGTGCCAGCAGGGCCTTGGCCCCGGACTGCTCGCGCACGTAGGCAATCTTTTCCATGTTGCCCAGCAGCTTTTGCTTATCGATGAGGTAGTACGGCGTTTTGATCATTTCGAGGCCTCCGGCAAGGCCAGCCAAAAAAAGGATGCGCATTGTGCCCGCACTGGCCACATATCGAAAGAGCAGAAGTGCAGTTCGTCGGACAAGGATCCGCACGGCAACCCCGCAAAGTCGCACTCATGGACGACAAAAAGATGACACCAAGGCCAATTGCCATCTTTTTCGAGAACTCACCGACGACCGGTCATACGTTGTACCAAAACCGACTATTGTTGTTAGTGACAGGTCCGTCTCGGACCCTAGTACGCTGATGGAGTTCTCATGAATAGAACCAGTCTTGCTGCTGTTGTCACCTCCCTCCTGGCGGGCGTCGCCCCCTCATTCGCTGGCGCAACACCTTCTGAAAACCCTGTTTTTTCCGTCGGCCTGCTGGGAAGCTACAGCGAGCTGGAGTTTACAGGCCGCAGGACCAGCAGTTCCGAGCATATTCCCGAAGCAGGACTGTTCCTCAACTTCGGCAACAAGATGACGGGCCGGGGCGGCCTTGTGTATCAGGCAGAAATCACCGGGCAGTACTCCGAAGAAAAGCATCAACGCGTCACCGATGGCCAGGCCGACCTGGACCTGGGCTGGAGGATGGCCCTGGATGCCGACAATTTTTTCGACGTTTTGATCGGAGCAGGCTATAAGTGGAACCGTTATGACCCGGATTTCCACAAATACGACATCAATCTCACCAATCGCACTCCCTTCGCTAAAGTCGCAGCCGGCTACAACCACGCCTTCAGCACCTCAACCTTGCGCCTGGAAGCTGGCGTTCGCAAGGTCATCAACGGAAATGCGCAGCTGGAAATCCACAACGTGGACAGCGAGGAACAGGACCTCAAGGACACCACCAATCCATTTGTCGAACTGAGCTGGCTGTTCAACCAGGAGGGATCGATTCCGGTGATTGCCAGCCTTTACTACAACCGCTTCAAATACGACCTGGACGGTCAATTTCAGCTAACCGACTTCGACAAGCAGACCCGGGACGAGTACGGCGTAAAGCTCGGCATCGTGTTTTAACCCGAGGCCGATAACCTTTCGTCGCAAATGAAATCGCCAGGGGTAATCCCGGCCTTCTCTGGCGTGGGGATTGCACCGGCCCGCGTTAGCCATCGCGAACGACATAAAACTGACGCGATGGCCATCCAATCAACGCTAAAGGACTCCAGCAAAACGCTTGGTCAGTCACCGGAGATGTAACGTGTCAACTCTCAACGAAATCGCAGCGAACCACGCGAGAATGGCTAAGGCAAAGGAACTAGAGTCGACCGGACTGAGCGAGCGACAAGTGCATATTGTGGGAAGCATTGAAATCTCCTCCCCCGTCGAGCAACCGCATGTGCCTTTGCACCTTGTTGCGGCAGCCCAGGACAACAACCTCGTCCAGGTATCGGCCTTTGTAGCCTGACGGCACTCGATGGGAGAAACCACCCAGGCTATTTTTGCTGGATTCTTTTGGCGTACATATCCATTGCTGCGGTAACGGCTGCTTATGGTTTCGCCCTTTCTGCAGGAGCGAGCTCGCTCACGAAAAACCTGAGAGCCCCCGGGGTGTCAGGCTTCCCGCGTCATCGTTGACCTCCATCGCGACGGTGCGACGATTCGACATGCTCGCTCCTACAGGGGTCGTCGCGATGGGCCATCGTGGTTTAACGGGGCGCTCGCGATCAAAAGCAAAGCGAGGCGGCCTGATTTCAAGCGAACACGTTGATCGTTCCCACGCTCTGCGTGGGAATGCCGCCAGGGACGCTCCGCGTTCCGCTGACGACGCATGACCTGAGCCGTGCGCAACAGTGACGCAGAGCGTGGGAACCATCATCGATCACAACGCGGACAGGCACGCCTTACACAACCCTCAACCAAGGCCAGCGAACCTGATAACTCTTCGCCTTCTGCTCAAACAAGTCAGGCCTGGGGTTTGCCGGATTGATACGCAACAAGCCCTGCTCTACATCCGCCAACCCGTAGGGGGCGTAGACCTCGCCGGTGACAACGTCCAGACCAATACAAGTACCCGCCACCAGGTAGCGATCAATCCCGTCCCTGGCCGATTCAAGCCTGGGGTAAGTCCCGCCAAAGCGCTGGTGATACCAAAGGTGCACGCGCGCCTGATTCTTGAGCTCGACGTTGACCCCAAGGTCCTGGAAGACATCTTGAGCCCGCTGGATAACCTCGTTCTCGGCCTCCCAGGACAGGTCGGGGTCAAAGTAGAAAACGTCGTAATCCTTGATGCCCCAGCCAGGATCTCGTTGTGCCTTTTGATTCCATACCGCCTGGAACAGGCAACCTGCCGTGAGCATGCATTGATCAAGTCCAAGCGCTGGCAAGCGTGAGGACAATTGCACGTTGATCGGGTTGGTCATTGCGATGCCAACCAGTTTTTCGGCCGTCAATGTCATGGTTCTTCCCTTGCAAACCGATTCAGTCCCGGCGCCCAAGTTACAACAAAACCATGACAAGCCCGCACTCAGGATTGCATCTCGGCCGCGAGCAGCTTCACCAACGCCGCGGCCGGCAGTTCCCGAGCCAATGGTGCCCCCTGCCCAGCCCATTGCACGGCGAAATCGCTATTGGCCCGGGCCGCTGCCGCGGCATTAAGCGCCTTGTTGGCGTCATAGGTGAGCGGGTAGTCCGGCATTTCGATGCCTGCCCCTTCGAGGCTGGTGAAGTTGCGATTGACCATGCCCCGGGCCGGGCGGCCGGAAATGACGCTGGTGACGTGCGTCTGATGCGCGCGCGGGCCTTTGAGCGCTTCGCGGTAGGCACCGTTCGCCGACGATTCCGGGCAGAGAATGAATGCCGTGCCTAACTGCGCGGCACTGGCGCCCAACCGCATGACCGCGTTAATGCCTGCGCCGTCCATGATGCCGCCCGCGGCAATCAATGGCAGACGACAGGCATCGACCAGTACACGCACCAAAGCGCAGGTGCCCATCTGCAAATCCTGCCGCGGATCGAAGACCCCGCGATGCCCACCCGCCTCGTAACCCTGTGCCACCAGGGCATGCACCCCCGCGTCCTGCGCCGCCAACGCTTCGGCAAGGCTGGTCACGGAACACAGCAGCAGAATGCCAGCGGCCTTGAGTGCATCGATGGCCGGTTGTGGCGGCAGGCCAAAATGGAAGCTGACCACCGCCGGTTTTTCTTCCAGCAGCATCTGCAGCATGTCGGCATCCTCGACGAACGAGGTGTAGATTTCCCGCAGCGACACCGGTGTCTCGGCGCCAAACTCGGCGAAAAACCCTGCCAGAAATTGCAACCACCTGGATTCCCGCAAGGTGTCCCGGACAGCCGGCTGGTGACAGAACACATTCACATTGAAGGGTTTGTCGGTATGCGCCGCCGTCTCGCGCAGCAGGGCCCGCGCCTGCTCGACGTTGCTCGCGCCAATGCCGATGGAACCCAGCCCGCCAGCATTGGACACCGCCGCCGCAAGACGGGGTGTGGAGACGCCCACCATCGGCGCCTGAATGATCGGCCATTGGATGTTCAATAGGGACAACAGTGGATTGGACATGGCAGCACCTGGGCCTGATGAATGAAAGTGAACGCTAGAGCTCTGCAGTCAGAAATTGCGCGCGGCCACGACCGAACGACCAGTCCGCGTCGGTGTTCTCCACCAGTGAAACGATCAGGTCGTCAGGCGACAGGCCGCACTCGGCGTGCAGCTGCTCGGCCAGCAAGCGGTAGAACGCGACTTTTTGCTGCTGGGGGCGCGGACGCGAAATCAGCGTCAGCAACACCACATTGTCCGATCGCGAGTAACCCAACCCCGTGTCGTGCAGTACCAACTCCCCCGGCCGGTGTTGCGTCACGCTCTGGTAGCGATCACTAGCGGGCACCTCGAACGCCTGGACCATGGCCTGATGCGCCACCTCCAGCAAAGTGCGCAGCTGTTCGTCGCTACGGCCTTGAATGATGTCGAACTTGAGCAATGGCATCGCGGTTTACCTTGGGCAAGAAAATGGGAGCAAGCCGCCGTTGAGAAAAGGCACAGCCGCCCCCTGGGACAATGGACAGCGTGCAAGCCCGCGCCTGCACACCCTCCAACCCGAAAGCGCGTGAAGGTCTACTTGGAGGTCGGCATGGCAAACTCGGCGCCCTTGGCAATGCTGTTCGGCCAGCGCTGCATGACCGATTTCTGTTTGGTGTAGAAACGCACGCCCTCTTCGCCATAGGCGTGCATGTCACCGAACAGCGAGCGCTTCCAGCCACCGAAGCCGTGCCACGCCATCGGCACCGGAATCGGCACGTTGATGCCGACCATGCCCACCTGGATGCGGGTCGCGAATTCACGGGCGATATGACCGTCGCGTGTGTAGCACGCGGTGCCGTTGCCGAATTCGTGGGCATTGACCAGATCGACCGCCTCGGCGAAATCCTTGACCCGTATGCACGCCAGCACCGGACCGAAGATTTCCTCCTGGTAGATCTTCATCGCGGGGGTGACATGGTCGAATATTGTGCCACCGAGCCAGAAGCCCCCGGCGCAATCGGCGCCGGCCTGCGAGCCATCGAAGTCACGGCCGTCGACCAGCATCTCGGCGCCTTCAGCGATGCCTTGCTCGATGTAGCCGGTGATGCGCTGGTGCGCCACGCGCGAAACGATTGGGCCCATTTCGGCGGCCAGGTTCATGCCCTCGAGGATCTTCAGCGTGCGGGTGCGTTCCACCAGTTTCGGGATGACCTTGTCGGCCACATCACCGACAAACACCGCTACCGAGATCGCCATGCAGCGCTCGCCGGCAGAACCGAAAGCCGCCCCGATCAGCGCATCGACCACCTGCTCGACGTCGGCATCAGGCATCACCACCATGTGGTTCTTCGCCCCGCCCAACGCCTGCACACGCTTGCCGTGGCGAGCACCGGTCTCGTAGATGTAGTTGGCGATTGGCGTGGAGCCGACAAAGCTCACGGCCTTGACTTCAGGGTGATCGAGCAGCGCATCCACCGCTTCCTTATCGCCCTGCACCACGTTGAACACACCGTCCGGCAACCCGGCTTCCTTGAACAACTCGGCGATCAGCAGCGAGGGCGAAGGATCGATCGGGCTCGGCTTGAGCACGAAGGTGTTGCCGCAGGCGATGGCCACCGGAAACATCCACATCGGCACCATCACCGGGAAGTTGAAGGGCGTGATACCGGCCACCACGCCCAGGGACTGGCGCAGGGTCCAGTTATCGATGTTGGTCGAGACTTGCTCGGTGTAGTCGCCCTTGAGCAATTGCGGGATGCCGCAAGCGAACTCGACAACCTCGATGCCGCGCGTCACTTCGCCCTGGGCATCGGTGAAGACCTTGCCATGTTCGGTGGTGATCATCCGGGCCAGGGTGTCGCGGTGCTCGTTGAGCAGCGCGAGGAACTTGAACAGAATGCGCGCGCGGCGCAGCGGCGGTGTCGCCGACCAGGCGGGAAAGGCGACGGCGGCCGACTGCACCGCGGCGTCGACGTCCGAGGCACTGGCCAGGGCCACCTTGCCGATCACCACACCAGTGGCGGGGTTGGTGACGTGCTGCGAGCGACTGGAAGTGCCGGGTGTCAGGCGACCGTGAATATAGTGTGCGATGTCTGCAGGCTGGGTACTCATGGCGGGTTGTCCCCTGGTGGTGGATAAGAGCCATCTCTTGTTGTTGTCAGGCCGGGGCGTTGAGCGCTCCCGACATGGCCAAGGTAGGCCCGCCGACAAATCATGTAAAATGATGATTAATGATCTTATGGATCATATTTTATGAAGCAGCCATTTCGCCCGCTCGCCCAGGCGGCGCTTCCAGTCCGCGGCCAGGCCGACGCTGTCCGCCAGCGCGAGCAAATCGTCGATCAGCGGCCGGTGCGCCAATTGCACCTGCCAGAACTGGTCGATGGAAAACCGTTCGTTATGCCGTTCCAGCAATTCAATGCGGTCCCCCGCTTGCAGCCAGCCCGGCTCGAGCACCCGGTAATACCAGCCGGTGATTCGTTCCCGGGCGACGAACATCGACATGTGCTCGGCATCGAAACGATGGTTGATCTTCCAGCAGGGACTGCGCGGCTGGGAGACCTGCAGCAAGCTGCTGCCGATGCGGAACACGTCGCCGATGTGCACGTTGAGCTCCGAAAGCCCGAATGCGCAAATGTTCTCCCCCAGGCTCCCCGCGACCAGATGCGCGGCACTGGGCGCAAAGGCCTGCGCCAGACGCTGGTAGTTTTGCGCCGCATACTGATGCACGGCTTTTTCCGGCCCGCCGTGCACCCGGGTGTCGCCGTGCTGGTCGCCGACGATCCCCTGTAACTCCACGCGCACCGGGCCTGCCTGGCGTTGCTTGAAGATGCCCGTGCGCTGCCCTTCAGGCTGCAATACCGCCAGGCCTCCAGCGAAGACATGGTCGATTGTCGAAATCAGTGTCATGGGCCGACCTTCACTCATCAGGGGGTTTTAGTCACTTTACTAATCACCAGAAATGGCCGTAAAGTGATCGTTAAGCATGTCTGCGATCACTTCTACTGATAGATGGTGACAACAAATGGAAATGCGCCAACTGAAGATTTTCTGCGCCGTGGCCGAACTGGGCAGCTTCACCGCCGCCGCGTTGCAGGTGAATACCGTGCAGTCCAACGTCACCATGCGCGTCAAGGAACTGGAAGCCGAACTCAATCGCGAACTGTTCATCCGCAAGAAATCAGGCGTGGTACTCACCTCGGCGGGCGAGACCTTTCTCGGTTATGCGCGGCGCATCCTGCAACTCACCGACGAGAGCCGCAGCGCCCTGATGGACACCGGCAGCCCGAGCGGCCTGCTCAGGCTCGGCTCGATGGAGACCACCGCTGCCATTCGCTTGCCGCAAGTGCTGACCCGCTACCGCGAGCAGTATCCCGACGTGCAGTTGTCGTTGCTCACCGGCACCACGGTCGAGTTGATCAAGGCCATTGAAGCCCATCGCCTCGACGGTGCCTTCGTCGGCGGCTTTCACCAGAACTCGGCGCTGGCCCAGGAAGAGGTGTTTTGCGAAGAGTTGGTGCTGGTCAGCAGCAGCCAGTTCGAAACGTTGCCGGCGTTGATCGAGAAAATGCCCCAGCAGACCGTGCTGGTGTTCCGCACCGGCTGCTTCTATCGCTCGACCCTGGAGAACTGGTTCTACCAGGTGGGTCTTGTGCCCAACCAGATCATGGAACTGGGCACGCTCGACGGCATCCTGTCGTGCGTGGCGGCGGGCATGGGCGTGACCCTGTTGCCCAAGGCCATCGCAGAAAACTGCAGCGTGCGCCATGCCATCCGCTGCCACACCCTGCCAGCGGAATTCGCCAATGTCTCCACGGTGTTCATCCGCCGCAACGACACGATGATCACCTCGGCGATGAGCGCGTTCATCGGCCTGGCGCAACAACAGATCGCCCGGCCGGCGGTGGCTTGAACTACATCGGCAACCACTGTGGGAGCGAGCCTGCTCGCGAAAGCGGTGGTTCAGTCGACATCCATTCTGGATGTGCTGTCGCCTTCGCGAGCAGGCTCGCTCCCACAGGGTTCACTGCCAGCCGAGTGTCCTTCTCTGCTCGTTCAGGAACCGTCCTGTCGCAGCGTAGTCCGTGACCTTTCTCTCGGTTACAGACAACTGATCCAGCCCGCACGCCAGCTCCGCCACCCGCTCGGCCGCCGGCACGACACTGTGGATCTTGCCCACCCCCTGCCCCGCATACAGCGACAGCTTCTGCGCCATCCGTGGCTTGTCAATCGCCCGGGCCCCGCCGCCGATAAAGCGCAGCAGATTCCACTTGTCCCGATTGGGAATCACCCGGTGCGGCGTGCCGTAGGTCCAACCGAACGAATAGCCGGTGCGGTACTCCGTGTCATCGGTAGTCGCCTCGACAATCTTCTTTTTGTACAGCGGATGGGCGTTGGACTCGTCGGTGGCAATGAACGCCGTGCCCACCACCACCCCTGACGCGCCGAGCGACATCAGTGCGCGCACATCATCGCCGTGGACGATACCGCCGGCCGCCAGCACCGGCTTGCCCTCGGCGACGGCCAGGATCGACGTCAACAACGGCATGATGCCGATCGTGCCGCGATTGAGGTGCCCACCACTTTCACTGCCCTGGGCAATGATGATGTCCGCGCCCTGGGCGATGGCGATGCGAGCCAGCTCCACCGACCCCGCTTGCACCATCACCAGCAGCCCGGCGTCTTTCGCCCGGGGAATCATGTCGGCGGCATATTTCTCGGCATAGAACAGCGACAGCAATCTGGGCTTTTGCTTGAGGATCACCTGGAACTGCGCTTCGAACACATCCGGCCCGCCGAACTGCGGCACCAGGTTCACCCCGAAGGGCTGGTCGGTCAGTGCCCGTGTTTCCTCGATCCAACGACGCAAGGCCAAAGGTGGCAGGCGCAAGCCACCGAGCACGCCCATGCCCCCGGCGTTGGCCACGGCCCCGACCAGTTGCGGGCCGGAAATGGCGGCCATGCCGCCGAGGAAGATCGGGTAGTTCACGCCGCAGAGCCGGGTGACGACATTACCCGAAAAAACGTTTTTGTCCTGTTTCATGACTCACAGCTCCACATGTTTGCCAAGCATCCGCTTGAGCGTGTTGTTCTTCAGGAGAAAGTGATTTTTCGCGGCACCGAAAACATGCAGCGCGAGCCCTGCGAGGAACGCGGAGGCGCCAATGGCGAACAGCACATCGACCACATGCTTCAAGGTGGGGTTAACCGGCAGGAGCGACGGAATCCATAATCCGCCGGGCAGTTGCAGCACCTCGCCGGCGGCGGCCCGCGAAGCCCAAACCGCGATCGGCAACAGCACCATCGCCAAGGCCAGCGACACCGCCACCGAACGGCTGATGATCACTTCGATCGGGTTCGGCGTGCCTACCGGCAGCGGATGATAGGAGGTGATCCGCGCCCAGAACCGGTAGGACGAGACGAGGAACAGAATCAGCCCCAGCAGGTTTTGTACCCGGACAAGCGCCAGTTGCTGCGCCTCGCTGGAGGCGTGGCCGATCCACAGTTGCAGGCCGAAAATCGCCAGCAGCGAAATCGCCACGACCCAGTGCAGGGCAACGGTGATGGGTGAAAATCTCAGGCCATTGTCGCGTAGTTGCATGGCTGACTCCTTTTACAGAATGCGCAAATCAGGAAAGGATGGACCGCGAAGGTCTTAGTGGTTGACCGCCTGCGCGGCGCCGAGCCCGGTCTGGGCGCGGATCAACTGATCATCGAAACGCTCGCGCTCGAGCACCGCGCCACGGCTGCGGTCAGTCACCGAGCCCAGCCAGGTGAACAGGAATGCCACGTTCATCGAGATGATCGCCGGGTAGTCATAGGGGAAGATCGCCTCGGCATTGCCCAGCACCTTGACCCACACCGCCGGCGAAAGAATGACCAGCCCCACCGCACTCACCAGCCCGGCGACACCGCCAATCAGCGCGCCCCGTGTGGTCAACCCTTTCCAGTACATCGAAAGCACCAGGATCGGGAAGTTGACCGAGGCCGCCACGCCGAACGTCAGCGCGACCAGAAAGGCAATGTTCTGATCCTTGAACAGAATCCCCAGCACCACCGCGACGATGCCAATGCCCACCGAGGCAATGCGCGAAACGCGGCGTTCGTCCTTGGCTTCGGCCTTACCCTTCCTGACCACCATCACGTACAAGTCATGGGAGATCGCCGATGTGCCGGCCATGGTCAGCCCCGACACCACCGCCAGGATCGTCGCGAACGCCACGGCGGAAATGAAGCCCAGCAACAGGTCGCCACCCACGGCTTTGGCCAGGTGCATCACCGGCATGTTACTGCCGCCGATCAGCTTGCCCGCCAGATTGCCGGACTCGTAGAAGGCCGGGTCTTGCCCGACGATCACGATGGCCGCCAGGCCCAGCACGCCCACGATCAGGTAGAAAAAGCCGATGAAGCCCGTGGCGACGAACACCGATTTACGCGCCTGCCTGGCGTCCGGCACGGTGAAGAAGCGCATCAGGATATGCGGCAGCCCTGCGGTGCCAAATACCAGTCCCAGCGCCAATGAGATCAGCGACAGCGGGTCGGCCACCAGTTTGCTCGGCAGCAGGATCCGCTCGCCATCACGGTGCGCGGCCACGGCTTTTTCAAACAACAGGTCGAAGGAAAAGCCGAACTTGCTCAGCGCCAGGAATGCCAGCAGCGTCCCGCCCACCAGTAGCAAACCGGCCTTGATGATTTGCACCCAGGTGGTGGCGACCATGCCGCCGAAGGTGACGTAGACCGCCATCAACAGCCCCACGGCAACCACCGCATAGTTGTACGGCAGACCGAACAGCAGTTGGATCAACTGCCCTGCTCCCACCATCTGGACCACCAGGTAAAAGCACACCACCGTCAACGAACCGAAGGCCGTCATCGTGCGGATGCGGTTTTGATCGAGGCGGAATGAAGCGATATCGGAGATGGTGATACGCCCCAGGTTGCGGATGCGCTCGGCGAACAGAAACAACAGCAAGGGCCAGGCAACAAAGAAGCTGATCGAGTACAGCACGCCATCGAAGCCGTTGAAGAAGATCATGCTGGTGACCCCCAGCAACGCCGCCGCCGACATGTAGTCACCGGCCAGTGCCAACCCGTTCTGGAAGCCGCTGATGCCACCGCCGGCGGTGTAGAAATCATCCATGGATCGGGTTTTTGAGGCGGCCCAGTACGTGATGCCGAGGGTTGTCACAACGAAGACCAGGAACATGCTGATGGCGGTGATGTTGATCGGCTGTTTCTCGACGCCCTGGATGACGTCACCGGCCATGGCGCGAGCCGCAAATACACAGAGCAGGACGGGAAGGATGAGGTTCATGAGGAGGCGCTTCATACGATGCCCCCCGCGCGGATTTCTGCGGTCAGGTCATCGAATTCACCATTGGCGCGATGGATGTACAGCCCGGTGAACAACCAGGCCCCGACGATGAACACGGCACCTAAAGGCCAACCGATACTGATGATGCTGGTCGCGGAAAGTTTCGTCGCCAGCAACTGGGGCGCGAAGGCGGCAACGAGGATGAACGTGAAGTACGGGACAAGGGTTGCCGCGGTCAGGCTGGCGACGAACGTTCGCTGCCGCGAGACCAGCTCCTTATACCGGGGATGGTTGCGGATTCTGGCTGATTCGGTTGCATGGTTCACGTTGACTCCGTGTAGCAGTGGTAGCGTTATTGTTGTTCCACAGCCTCAGATTCAGACTCGATCCGCCACTGGCTGCGGTATCTGTGCCCCTTAAACCTATGCCCGGCAGATGATCATGTAAAATGATCATTAATGATCCGGCTGATCGCTTTTGGTGAATTTACTACTTTGGATTCCCGCTTCACTTCTCACCCAGCCATTGATTCCGGCGCACAACACCAGCAGCGCGGCAGTCACCAGGAACACGTGGTGCAACCCGAAATGGGCGCCGATCTGGCCACCGATCAGGGGCCCGATCACCTGCCCGGAGAACTGTGCCGATTGCAGATAGCCAAGGATTCTTCCGCTGTCGTGGTCCTCGACCGATTGCCGGATCAGCTTGGCAATCGCCGGCAGCAGCCCGGCTATGGTCATGCCCATCAGGGCGCGCAACACTGCCAGTTGCCACCACTGCGTAACGAATGCCTGGGGCACCATGACGATGGCCGTCAGCACCAGGCATCCGATGATCACATTCCAGCTGCCGACTCGATCGGCCAGTGCCCCCAGCCTGGCGGCAGTCAGGATGCTGCCCAGCGCCGAACAGGCCATTACCACGCCGGCAATCTGCGCCTGATCATCAAGGGCCACGCCCAGATGACCGATGTAGACAGTGATGATCGGTTCGATCGACATGTTGGCCAGCAGCACCATCATTGCCGTCATCAGCAGTGCGCCAATGATCGGCCATCGAGAACCGGCACCTTCGACCGGGATTTTTTTGGCGCGTCGGGCCCCGTCCGAACTACGATCGAACGACTCACGAATCAGTACGATGGTGGTGATCGCCGCCACGGCGATCATTGCGCCGCCAACAAAAAAAGTGCCACGGATACCTACCCACTGCGGGAGGAATCCACCTACCAGCGGCCCGATCAGGTTGCCGGACAACGCCCCCGTCGACAGCACGCCCAGTGCCCAACCGGCCTTTTCCCGTGGCACCTGGGAACCGATCATCACGATCGAAGCCGAGGCATAACCGCCGATGAGCCCGGCGATCAGGCGCAGCGCCACCAGATCGGTAACGTCCCGCGCCAGCCCGATCAGCGACATCACGATCGCCATGCCGATGGCCGCGCGGACCAGCATCGGTTTACGCCCAAAACGATCAGCCAAGCGGCCCCAGAGCGGTGCAGTGATCGCCGTGCCAAAGAATGTCGCGCCGAACGCTACCGCGGACCACTGCACCACATCGGCCTGCTCAGTGACGCCCAGTTGCTGCACATAGAGCGGCAGGAACGGCAACAGCATGCTCAGGCTCACCAATGTGGTGAACGAGCCGAATACACAAACAGCCAGGTTGCGACGCCAATAGGCAAGATTGCGCTCGGCATAATTCATGGGACCAGGTACTCCGCAGGCGAATGCGGCAGACCTTATCTCGCGTCAATATATCTCGTGAAACGATTTATCAAGATCGATGACATCTGTATTAGAGATGCACGCATTCATTACACGGTGTATCAACTGTAATTCCTTGCCGGTGGTATATCTTCGAACCAGAGCTTTTTACAGTGGTCGATGGCGTTCAAATTCCTTCACTCCACGAGCGAACCTTCATGCCCCACGACTTGAATCATCTTGATGCCGCGCTGGCCGCCTACCCACGGGTCGCACTGCTCGAAGGCCCGACCCCGATACAGAAACTGTCCCGCTTGAGCGACTTGCCCGAACTCAATGGCTGTCAGCTCTACGTCAAGCGCGACGACCTGACCGGTCTTGGCGGCGGTGGCAACAAACTGCGCAAACTGGAGTTCCTGCTCGGCGAAGCCTTGGCCGAAGGCGCCGACACACTGGTGACCTGGGGCGGTTTGCAATCCAATCACGCACGACTGACCGCGGCCGTGGCGGCCCGTCATGGCCTCGCCTGCGAGCTGATCCTGACACCCTCGGCCGTGCGCACCGATGACGACTTTTGCCACAACGGCAATGTGCTGCTGGATGCCTTGTTTGGCGCGAAGGTCCATCGGCTGGCTCGGGGTGTCTTGCCCGATGCCTACGCGACGCAGTTGGTCGACACGCTCAAGGGCCAAGGCAAGAGGCCCTTCGTGATGCCCCTCGGCGGGTCCAGCCCTCGGGGCAGCCTGGGTTATGCCGCCTGCGCAGGCGAGATCCTGCGCCAGGCGGAGGCGCTGGATATGCATTTCGAGCAAATCATCGTGCCCAATGGCAGCGCCGGCACGCATTCAGGGTTATTGGCCGGCGTCACCCTGGCTGGCGCCTCGACGCAAATCCTCGGCTACTCGGTGCTGGCGACGGAGGAACAGGCCACGACCACGACCCTGCAAAAAACCCGACAGGTCCTACAGCTACTTGACCGGTCCACGACGCTGGCCGACCACTCGATTCGCGTGGATGGCAGCCAACGCGGAGATGCCTATGGCGCGCCGACCGAAGCGATGCTCGAAGCGGTACGCCTGCTGGCGTCCCAGGAAGGCTTGCTCACCGATCCCGTCTACGGTGGCAAGGCTTTCGCCGGGATGCTCGCGGCTGTACGTCGGGGTGATTACCCGGCGGGCAGCAATCTGCTGTTTGTGATGACCGGCGGCATGCCTGGTCTGTTTGCCTACCGGAGCGCCTTCGAGTGAGGGTCACGCCGCAGCTATAGGGTTTCGACATTCAGGTACAACCGTAAAAGTCAGGTCGGCTGTCAGGCCGCCTCGCTTTGCTGTTGATCGCGAGCGCCCCGTTAACCACGATGGCCGAACGCAGGCATTGCGCAGTGGGGAAACCGGCAGGACGCCGGTTTAGCCGCGCTGGGCCAGGGACGGCCCATCGCGGCGACCCATGGAGCAATGCCGGAGAGAGGGCATGCCGAGCCCAAGCGAGGCACCGAGTGGTGGGGCACAGCCTTTTGCTTCCTTTTTGCTGGGCCGGCACTCCGGCGTTTGAAAAAGGGAGTCGCTGTAAAAGCGAAACCATAAGCCGCCGTTACCGCGGCAATGGATATGTACTCCGACAATAAATCTCACACATAACTTGCTGTGACGCTTCGCATCACCGTTGCGCACGGCTCAATTAATGCGTCGTCAGCGGAACGCGGAGCGTCCCTGGCGGCATTCCCACGCAGAGCGTGGGAACGATCAATCACCAGCAGGCTCGCTCCCACAGGGGATCCAGGTACACCAGTAAAAGTCAGGTCGGCTTTAAGGCCGCCTCGCTTTGGCTTTTGATCTGGGGCGCCCCGTTAACCACGCTGGCCGAACGCAGGCATTGCGCAGTGGGGAAACCGGCAGGACGCCGGTTTAGCCGCGCTGGGCCAGGGACAGCCCATCGCGGCGACCCACGGAGCAATGCCGGAGAGAGGGCATGCCGAGCCACAGCGAGGCACCGAGTGGTGGGGCAAAGCCTTTTGCTTCCTTTTTGGCGTTTGAAAAAGGGAGTCGCTGTAAAAGCGAAACCATAGGTGGCCGTTACCGCAGCAATGGATATGTACGCAGGCAACCAATTTCACACAGGGCTTCTTGTGACGCTTGCATCACCGTTGCGCACGACTCAATTAATGCGTCGTCAGCGGAATGCGGAGCGTCCCTGGCGGCATTCCTTTGCTGCGCGTGGGAACGATCAATCGCCAGCAGGCTCGCTCCCACAGGGGATCCAGGTGCCCCCGTAAAAGTCAGGTCGGCTGTCAGGTCGCCTTCGCGGGCAAGCCTCACTCATACAGGCTTTGTCCAAGTGACGCACCGCATGGACGAAACCACAAGCCGCCGTTACAGCAGCAATGGATCTGTACACAGAAACCTCCCCAGGAAAATCCCAGGGAGGTTATTGACCGATGCAACTCCCAATCAGCTCTTGGCCTTGCTCATCTGGGTAAACAACTCCGTAGGCACTTTCTTGCCATTGGAGGTGAACTGGTTTGTGCGGAATTTGTAGACTTCGCCTTCGGAGAGGAAACCGTCGTTGTTGGTGTCCATGGCCTTGAACTCCTCGCCGCCCTGCGGGGCAACGGTCAGCAGTTCCTTGAGCGAAACGCGGCCGTCGTGGTCGGTGTCGGTACGGGCGAACGAAGCATCGCCGCACTTGCCTTCACCGCACTTGCCTTCGCCGGCCTTGGTCACTTTGGCGCCGGCTTCTTCAGCGCCACACTTGCCTTCGCCACACTTGCCTTCGCCACATTTGCCTTCACTGGTTTTTTCCGCCGAGGCCAGTTGATACCCCTGAGGCAGCGCGTCTGCGGCAAAGGCGTTCGAAGCGAGGTTGAGGCTGCCGGCCAGTGCAACAGCGATCAGGCCAATACGGGATTTGTTTGACATACGGGACATGGTGATTCTCCGGATACTGTGGGCGGTCGAGCCGCATGGGTCATTGCCAAAAGGGCGATAAGCCGTGGTGCGAGGCGCGGTTGCTTTCTCGCTAAGGCAGGGCTATTTGACGGCAACCGTGTATCCCGGATGTATCCGGTTGCAGGGGCATTTGTAAGCCAGTCTGCGTTCGAGGGGGCTGGATACACAGCGATACACGGGCGCGGGTCTTCCCGTCACAGGAGCGGCTATGTACCATCGGCACCGGGCCAATGCTGCCCGCCGCTCGCTCCCGATGGGAAAGGTGAAAGCATCGCTTTTTCGTGCGAACCCTGTCGTATCTCTTGACGGTCGAGGTTTGGCAACGCGAGCACCAAGGCATCTCGGCTACAGGAGCAATGATGTTTTCAATCGAGCAAGCCAAACAAATGGCCAAACAGTTGCGCGCCTCGCTGGAGGAACGCAATCAGGGCCTGTCTCACTCCACCGCGTTGGAACTGGTCGCGCAGCAACTGGGCTACAAGGACTGGAACACTGCGTCTGCGATGCTTCCCCCCACAGCCACCCAGCCCGTATCCACAGTTACATTCGACAGACCCATTCCCATATTGCGTATGTTCGACGAAGCCAAGGCCCGTGAGTTCTATCTCGATTTCCTGGGCTTCAGCATCGAATTCGAACACCGGTTCGAAGCCGACCTGCCACTGTATCTGGGCATCAGCCGCAACGGCCTGCAACTGCACCTTTCCGAACATCATGGCGACGCCAGCCCGGGCTCGACGGTGTTTGTGCCGATGAACAATATCGAACTGCTTCGCGATGAGTTACTTGCCAAGCGCTACGGCTATGGACGTCCGGATATTGTCCAGCAGGGCTGGGGGCAAGTCCTGGAAGTCTACGATCCGTTCGGCAACCGGATCCGGTTCTGCCAGAGCTGATCGGCGCAATCCCTGATGTAAATTGACCCCGGTTTGAGAGTTGTTGACGGTTATTGATTCGGATTATCCGGCCACGGCAGGCAGTCTGATCGATAACTTTCATCACTTGAGAACAGAACACATGAGCATGTCGAATGGATGGATTGCCGGTATTGCCTTGAGCTGCGTGTTTCAGGTCGGTTGTGTCTCCAAAGTGGCGCAGCCGAATCAATACTCCGGCTTCCTCCCCAATTACGAGGGGCTGCAAGAGCAGACTACACCGAGTGAACAGAAGGTACTGCGCTGGACGGCGCCAGGGTTTGATCCACACGCCTACTCCACTGTGGTGTTCGAGCAGGTAGAGCTGTACCCGGCGCCGAAACCGTCCGAGCGCGTCAACCTGAAAACCCTGCAGGACGTACAGACTGCGGCCAGCAACAGTGTCAAATCTGCCTTGATCCCCTACTACACCATTGTATCAAAGGTGCCGCGGGCACCGGCCGATTCACGGACGCTGATCCTGCAAGCGGCAATCACCCACGTCAGCGCCAACAACGAAGGCATGCATTGGTATGAGGCCGTGCCGATCGCCGCCATTGTCGGGGCGACACAAGCTGCCACCGGCCATCGCGATCAGACCGCCGAACTGTACCTGGAAGCCGACCTGGTAGATGCCAGAACCGGTTTGCCGGTCGCCAAGGTGGTTCGCAAGGTGTTCGGTGAAACCGTGAAAAATGCCAGCCAGCCAATTGTCGCCAACGATTTCAAGGTTGCATTCAAAGACATGACGAACGACATGCAAGCACTGCTGTCCGGCCAGTAACAACTCGCTCGAAACCCCATCGCAACATTGAGTGCCCTGCCATCCAGTGTCACGGGATTGCAATGCGATGCAATCGAGCATGGGGTTTCGCAATACCGTTTAACTCGCGGTAACAGACCTTCCAATACCCCTGCCTTGCATTTTTCGGATAGCGCAGATCGCGCGATTCGAGCATCATCACCGCCCCCGATTGAGCCTCCGTGGATTACCCGCGCTTGCCCGCTCATTGCCGTTCACTCCCCGACAAGAACGCACTGCGTCAAATCCGGCCTGTCAAAACCGTCTCTATACTCAGCCCGAACCACCTGAACGGAGGATACCCATGCGCTACGCCTTCAAATTGAAAAACGGTGCCATGGCCCTTTTCGATCCAGATACCGCTTTGCTTACCATCACTACAACCCATGGAGAAGTTCAAAGCTCTACCATAGGTAGAGCCGAATCGCGTCTACTGGACCTGCTGTTGATGGACCCCGGCCAGACCAAAAGCCGTGAGGAAATCATCGATTACACCTGGAATGACCGCGTCGTCGCCTCCGGCAGTTTGAACCAGGCCGTTTTCTCTCTTAGAAACCTGCTTAATGACAGTCGTGATCACGAAATAGTGATGACGGTTCCGCGAAGAGGTTATTGCTTCAACCGTCTCTATGTAATGGATGCACAGGCCGAGTTGCCGACACCTTCAGATGAAGCGGAACCCGTGCCCGCCCTTGAAGCGTTGGCGCCACAGAAAAAAGATGCTCTGCCGGTGCCTGCAGGGAAAACCGGAGCATCAACTTACATTACAAAATTCCAGTTGATCGGCTATGTCCTGACCTTGGGAGTGTGTGCCTACACCGGCTTCCACTCCGGCTTCGACACACCAAAAGTTGAAGTTTCCAGCGTAAAACACAATGAGTTGTCCATCCATGCCGTAGGCCACAATATTGCGGAGGCAGAGGAACTGAGGGATCTTTCGATCGCACAGATCAAACAACTTTCGCTCAATTTAAAGGGCGACGTTTGGCTAAACCTTTTTAAATCCAACTATTCCGTTTCGTGCATTCGCCCAGATCTCAGCACTGCAAACCTGCAATTGAATAGCGAGCAAAAAGACCTTGCACTGATGATTCGGCAATGCTTGGAAGTCACCCTATGAAGTCAATGACACCTTCGACCGCACATTGGATAGTGCTTGCGATCATCAACGCCGCCTGTATCTTTTCCTTGATGTACTCACCCTCTTACTACATGGAAAATATCAGTTATCAAACCATGACCCGACAATGGCTGGAGGATTCGAATCAGCTCAACACTGAAGAGTATCTGACTATCGGCCATGGTCGACTGACACAAACCACCCTGGAAAGCTTGAACGGAAAAATTCGTAACGCGACTATTTCGGCGCAGGTTATCCGGGAAAGCAATCATCACGTCCAGATAAAAATCAATAACGTCAAACTGAGCCAGGACAACGAATTATTCGCCATCGAAAAAACTCCGGATCTGTTTTTCAGGCGTCAATTCATTCTTCAGGAAGGCACTATCCTGAACTACGAATTACTCCCTACCGCCGACAAAAACAGCGTGTGTTTTTATGTGCATGATGTCGGCCGCCTGCGCTGCATGAATCACTGAGGCACCTCAGCAAATCACACCATAACAAAAATAATAATTAGTGATTTGAATCAAGCACCCTCCCCCCACCAAGATCCCGCCTTTATCGTGTTCGCGAGCCGTCAAATCAATGATGACCAAGATCCTGGCAGTTCTATTTCTAGCCGCCTTACCTTTTCATTCAATGGCGTACAATGAATACGCCATCGGCAGCACGGAAATCGAGTTCTACGAAATAGAACTGAGCCCGAACGAAAAAATAAAGTTGAAACACCTGAAAATCCATTCTGAAAATGAACGTAATCAAGGTGACAGCGCGGTTGATGACCCATTGCCCCCCTCGCAAAACACTGACAACGAGAGCGATGAGCTTTCGCTGACTCCCGTTTGAAAATATGAATTTTTGACTTCAACAAACATCGTCAGCACAGGACTATCCGAAGGCAAAGCCGTGACAGTGATACGGCAGACACACTGCTCTGCCTGAAAAATCATCAACAAGGAAAGCACCTCAATGCTGCTTAAAAACCTCGCAAGCGTATCCTTTGGTGTATTGCTTTCGCTCAAGGCCTGGGCCGACGACAAGGAACACTACAAGGCCAACCTGACGCGCATTGAAAGCAACGAAAACAAGCTGATCGAAGAACAATCAAGTTACAAAATTTGTACCGATTATCGCGTGGATGATTTCTTTGCCTTTAATGCCTCAGACCTCGGCCCGTCAAACCAGTCAGCCATCTTTGGCTCGAAAATAGCGCCGTGCAAACTTCAGAGCCTGGTGGAGTTATCCACGAGCGACACGTACGTTTTTGCTGCGGCACTGGAGCTCATGCGGGAGTCGTCGACGTGATGAGCATCGCCCCCTCAAAGCACGAAGTACGCAATAGTGAGCATAAACTCATGCAGGATTGCAGGCGCCAATGCAGTCGACTGCACTTTGATTCAGCTGTCACGCTAATCGGCTTTGTACCTCATGACTGTGTCACCTTGGCCATATCCCAAACCAGGGTTAGTCGACCCACTGTCAACAACCGTGAATTGCGGCCTAACGAAATAATCGTGTTGTATAGCGGCGAGTTTGTACGCTACACCTGCGAGCCGAATGAAACCCTGTTTACCCTGACCACAAATGTAGAACATTACCAACAGTGCGTCGCAAACCATTCATTGATCGACGTCCTTGCAAATCGACAGGCATACCGCTTCCAGGTTGCCAATTTCAAATTAGTACAATCCGCCATTGACGTCTTCAATGCTTACTTGACCTCCACCCATGAAGCTCCGTTGAAACAGCGCAAACGCCATGAACAATCATGTAATGAAGATGCATTGCTGGTTGCCCTGATACGGGCCCTGACACCCGTTGGCCGCTCCGCACTGAGGCCCCCGACCAGAAGGAAGATCGCGACAGAGGCAATTGAGTACATTCATCAAAACACAAACAAGCCATTGAACATGAAGGTGCTGGTAAAACAACTGCAAACCACCACTCGCAGCTTGCATCATGGTTTCGTTGAAACATTCGGCACTTCGCCAATCGCCTACATCAGAAACCTGAGACTCGCCCATGTCCGCCGAGACTTGATCCGCAACACCTGGCCTACAGTCACTGAAACAGCAATGCATTGGAATTTTCATCATCTGAGCCGATTTTCCAAGGCGTATCAGGACGCTTATGGCGAGACGCCCTCGGAAACGTCCAGGCGCAACCGTGCAATGCTGGCAACGCCAGAAAAATAACAATCAATGATTTTCAACCTACCCACTGAATGGCCAGGATTGCTTAGGTCTACTCAAGGGGATAAGCATGCGCTATCGATTAAGTACGCTGCCACTCAAACAGAAAATCATCCTGTGCCTTGCCGCTTATTTATGTGGCGTCGCGTTGGCCTGGATTATTGACGCTTATTAACGCCCTGCATCACCACCCACAACCCGTATAAGGACCCACCTCACATGCTACTTCGAAATCTTGGCTTCGTATCGCTGCTTTCGTTGCTGTCTTTTCAGGCGCTCGCTGATGACAAAGGTTTATACCTCGGCGCTGGCGTCAGCAATATTGAAACCGATAAAACCCATTTGAGTGATGACGACTCCAGCTACAAGGTTTTCGCAGGTTATCGTCTCAACAGCTATCTGGCCTTTGAGGGCGCCTTCGTGGATCTCGGCCAGTTCGAGGACAAGGAACTTGATTTCGACGGTAAATCCGTCCAAGCCAGTGCCCATGTCGGTTTTCCGCTGGGAGATCGGGTGCGTATCTTTGGCAGTGTCGGTGCTCATGCCTGGGATGCGGACGGCAATGCTGCCGACGATGATACGGGCGTCGACCTGACCTACGGTGCCGGCGTTGAATTCGATGTATTTCGCAATATCGGTATCCGCGCGGAATATGAAGTACTGGAAGTCGGCAACATCAACTTGAATCAAACAACCGCCTCTGCTTTCGTTCTCTTCTAACACCCACTTCAATTGAGCGGCCATGTGGGTCGCTCAACCTTGATGTCATCGAAGGCATTGGTTTCCCAGTACTGGCCGTGCACACGCCACGGGGCTTTTCAAAGGCACTCCTGGGCCGCACGTTCGAGTCGCGATGGCCCGAATGTCGAGGCCAGCAACGTGCGTTCGTACAGGAACACCTTGCCGCCGTTCGAGGCCTTGTACGCCTCGAGCACATCGTCGGCGGCAACTTTGCTCGAAACGACGATTCGATAGCTGCGCTGGGTTTGCGAGATCGTTGCGCTCAGCGCGTTGTTCTGCAGTTTCGGCAAGACACAGTGGGCGTAATCCGCCGGCGCCTTTTTCGTTTGCAGCGTCAGCGTCGGGTCATTGGGGGCTGAGGCGCACCCCGACAGCAGCAAGGAGGCGATCAGCGCCAGTCGAGTCAACATCTTCATCACAGGGTTCCACAAGCGTTCTCAATGCACGCCATGTTCCTTGTTTGCCGGCCACAACAGAACTTGTGATGGATGATGATCACTATCAGTGCAACGAATAGTAAAAGACGTCGCCTTCACTCTGCGGATTTGGCCACCGGCTTGCGCTTCAAGGCCTCGCGTCGTTCCTGGCGCTCCAGGGCATAGGCTGCACTCGGCTCGCTGACCAGTTCGTCGCGCCGCAACAATTCACCGCAATGTTCGCACAGCGGCCCCAGCCCGGCAGGCTGCCCGCAACGCTGGTGGGTGTAGCGCACGGCCAGTCCCTCTTGCGGCGTCTTGCACCAGGTCTCACCCCAGGCACGCAAAGCCAGGACCACGGAATAAAACGCCTGCCCCTTCGCCGTGAGATGGTACTCGTAGCGCGGTGGCCGCTCGCTGTAGGCGCGGCGTTCGACCATTTCGTCAGCCTCCAGGCTCTTCAGGCGAGCCGCGACCATCTGCGGGGTACCGCCCGTCTGCGCCTGGATCTCATCGTAGCGATGATTGCGCATGAACAACTCGCGCAACACCAGCACGGTCCAGCGATCGCCGACGACGTCCTCGGCCCGGGCAATCGGACACAAGGTTTCAGGACTAGTCTTTTTTAGCGCCATACGGGCTTGCCTCATTCCAAGTAACTATGATTATCATATCTACACGCTGCCAAGGCAAGCCCATGGCATCGCTCAGCCTATTTCACTGGAGCATCCATCATGTCCAACACGTCCTACCCCCTGGCTCGAACCGCCTACCTGCTGGTCGATCCCTACAACGATTTTTTGTCGGAAGGCGGCAAGATCTTCCCGCTGCTCGAGCCGATCGCCCGGCAAGTCGGGCTGCTCGACAACCTGCGCGCCCTCGACCGTACGGTCCGCGCACTTGACCTGCCGGTGTTCATCGTACCGCACCGGCGCTGGGAACAAGGCGACTACGAGAACTGGGATCACCCGAGTCCCACCCAATGCAAGATCCAGCACATGCACCATTTCGCACGCGGCGAATGGGGTGGTGAATGGCATCCTGATTTCGCGCCCCAGCCAGGCGACATCGTCGTCCAAGAGCATTGGGGGTCGAGCGGTTTTGCCAATACTGACCTGGACTTTCGCCTGAAACAGAAAGGCATCACCCACGTTATCATCGTCGGTCTACTGGCCAATACCTGTATCGAGGCCACCGCCCGTTACGCCCAGGAACTGGGCTACCACGTCACCCTGGTGCGCGACGCCACCGCCGCTTTCAAACCGGAAATGATGCACGCCGCCCATGAATTGAATGGCCCGACCTTCGCCCATTCGATTGTGACGACCGAGCAACTGATCGCCACCCTCAAGCCGTGAGCACGCACATGAAATTGACTGGAAACCTGTTACTCGGCGCCAACGAAGTCCCCGCCAGCGCAGGGACAATGAAAGCGCTCAACCCTGCCACCCATCAATTGATCGAACCGGATTTCGCCTTCGGTGGCGCGGTCGAAGTGGACAGGGCGGCACAGCTTGCCGACGCCGCCTTTGACCACTACAGCCATACCTCGCTCGCCGAGCGTGCGGCATTGCTGGAGCGCATCGCCGACAATCTTGATGTGGTCGCCCAGCCGCTTGCGGCACGGGCCGCGCTGGAAACCGGCCTGCTTGAAGCCCAGCTGCTGGGTGAAGCGGCCAAGGCCGCCACCCAGTTCCGCCAATTCGCCGAAGTGGTGCGCAGGGGCCGCTTCCTCCAGGTGGCCATTGATCCGGCCCAGCCCGAGCGCCAGCCGCGCCCGCGCATGGATCACCGCCTGCAAAGTATCGCCCTCGGCCCGGTGGCAGTGTTCGGCGCGAGCAATTTCCCCATCAGCTACTCAGTAGCCGGAGGCGACACCGCAGCGGCGTTGGCGGCGGGCGCGACGGTGATCGTCAAGGCCCACAACGCACACCCGGGCGCCTCGGAAATCCAGGCCCGGGCCATCCGCCAGGCGGTGCAGGACAGCGGCCTGCCTGAAGGCGTGTTCTCGATGGTGCGCGGCGCCGGCAACGCGATCGGCGAAGCCCTGGTCGATCATCCATTGATCAAGGCGGTGACCTTCACCGGCTCCGAACAGGGCGGCATGGCGCTGTATCGCCGGGCGCAACTACGCCCTGAGCCGATCCCGGTGTTCACCGAGATGGCCAGCGTCAACCCCACGTTCATCCTGCCCCAGGCACTGGCCGTGCGTGGTGCACAGATCGGCGACGGTTTTGTCGAGCGTATGCTGGTCAACGTCGGGCAAGCGTGTCTAAAACCGGCGATCCTGATTGCCATCGCAGGGCCCGGATTCGAACCCTTGCGCGCTGCCATGATCAATCGTGTGGGGATGGCACCGGCACGTCCGATGCTGACGCCGGGCATCCACGGGTCTTACTTGAACGGTCTCGACAAGCTGCAAGGCGCCGATGCCGCGCCCGTCGCCGAAGGCTTGCCCGCCTCGGCAACCCTTGATGGCCAGGCCGCCTTGCTTGAGGTTGACGGCCAGCGTTTTCTTAGCGAAACAGCCCTGGCCCAGGAGGTATTCGGTCCGGCAGCCCTGCTGGTGAAGGTCGAGGATGAGGCGCAAATGCTCGCGGTCGCCCGTGCACTTCGCGGTCAGCTCAGTGCCGCCATGCACCTTGAAGAGGAGGACCTGGGACTGGCCCGTCGCTTGCTGCCGATACTGGAGCGGCGCACTGGACGGATTGTCGTCAACGCCTTCGCCCATCCGCAGGAGGTGTCTTTCGCCAGCGTGCACGGCGGCCCCTTCCCGGCCTCGTCGGACAGCCGTTTCACCTCGGTGGGCATGACCTCCATCGAACGCTTCCTGCGGCCGGTGTGCTATCAGGGCTTCCCCGATGCATTGCTGCCCGAGGCGCTGCGCGACAGCAACCCGCTCGGCGTGCCGCGTAGCATTGACGGTCTTTAAGTGCTGTCGCGCCTGGCAAAAATCTAATGTTGGAGCGGGCAAACCCGCTCCACCAATACATCGACCGTGTTCCGAATCAATTATTGGCGGCAAACCTCCAGATAGGCCGTCATTCAGAAGATACCGCTGGCACATTATCGGACTTGAAAAAACGTAATAACCTGAAACTTCGTCCAACGATCAAACCATTGATAAGCCCGGACCCCAGTGACGACCAGGCCACCAACCCAATTTCGTTGGCCAATTGCGGATGCACCGCCTCTTGGTATCCGCTGTAGTAACGCCACGCGAAGAAGCACCAATACACAATCAGCACTCTGATTGTGCCATCCAGCACCAGCCCCTCACCCTCACGTTTTACGTTGTGGAACGAGTAAAAACGCAAAGCCAGCAACCAGCCAACCAGTAACCCCATCGCATAAACAGAAAGAGGAACCACAAATCCTTGGGAGATTTTCAGCGAGGCTACGGAAATAGCGACAAATATCGCCGGTGTCAGTAGTAACGATTTTTTCGTTTCACGATTCTTGAAGCAGGCAATGACGCCGTAATACGTCACGATAAAGAAAACTGCGTAAACCCACAGTGGTGTGCCACGCAAAATGTCGAGCATAAAAATCCCTTTCGCATTGCCTGTGCCGAGTTAGCAAATTACAGACGGAAGGCAGCTCTCACAAGCCGGCGAGATCCCAAAAAATTGTGGGAAATGGACTAGGACACTGTAATTTTAACCAGAAGACGTGCAACGAATTCGAGGTATCAGTCTCAGGTCAGGATAAGGTAGTCACGGCCCCAATTTGCAAGGCAAATACCTGATTACGCCCATTACGCTTGGCCTGATACAACCCATCATCGGCGCGTGTCAGCAGGGTTTCCAGGTTGTCACCGGTCTGTGCGAGGGCGACACCGAAGGATGCGGTCACGGTGTCCAGCACGGTGTCGGTGCCACGCGCCTTGATGCGCAAGGACTGGACCTTCAGGCGCAGGTGCTCGGCGAAGGCGCAGGCACTGCCCAGGTCGGCGCAATCGGGCAGGACCACGCAGAACTCTTCGCCACCGTAGCGCGCGGCGAAAGCAGTGGCTGGCAACGCGCCGCGCAGTACCTGGGCGACATGCTGCAGCACCCGGTCGCCCAGCGGGTGACCGTACTGATCATTGAATTGCTTGAAGTGGTCGATATCCAGGATCACCAGGGCCACCCCGCGGGAAGCCTTGCCCAGCGCCTGCTCCAGCAGGCGGGTGAACGCCGTGCGGTTGAGCAGTTCGGTCAAGCCATCGAGGGTCGCGGCCAGTTGCGCGCGTTGCAGTTTGTCGCGCAGGGTCTTGATTTCATCCTGCGCCGAGTGCAGTTGCGCGAGGAAGTGCTCCTGCTGGCTCTGCATCAACCGGGTGCTCTGCTGCAGTTCGCTCAAGATGCCCGGCAGGCGGTCGCTGGCCGGTTCATCGAGCATTTCCAGGCACTGCCCCAGGCGGTTCTGGAAAGTGAGACTGCCCTGCACGCTGCGCGAGACGTCGCGCTCCATGCCATCGACCAGGTTGATGACCTGATGCTGCTCTGCGCGGGCATCCTCGAGTTCGTCACGAATGATGTACTGGCGGAACAGCCGGGTCGCAGCCTCTGGCGGGCAACCGTCAAAGTCTCTGACCACCCGGTCCAGGTGGCGAATGAGTTCCGGGTCCTGGCCCTTGCTGTAGGTGTACCAGAGTGCGTAGTGCACGGGATTGGGCGGGATGTTATGGCGAACCATCAGGGGCACGGCCTGCTTGAGCAGGGCCGCCGCCTCGCGGGAGTCTTCCGGATACAGCGCTAGGATATTCGCACGCGTTTCTGATGAGCTCATGTCGTCACTGTGGTCGTTTATCATTGGCATTTCGGACTGTGCGCTGAGCATACCGATACGCCTGAAAAACGGCTATCCCGGTTTGCCTGCAATCCCGCTTTTGTTCCGATCAGAAACCGCACACCACGGCCCCTCACAGGCCAGTGTTCCCGGTTACCCGCAAGCTGCCTGTCTGAAAAATCCTTCGGCGCGCTCTGTCAGACCGCTCTAATTCGTCAATTCCGGCCGGTAACACCGTGCTTTTCCTGGCTGGTCCAGCACACGATATCAATGTGCCGTGCGCACAGGATGGAGCATAACGCTCAACTTCAATTGCTGACTGGACAAGTCGACTTAGGAATACCGGATTATGGAAAGCTGGAAAATCAGGACTCACCTTCTACTGCTGACTACCGCTTTATTACTGGGATTGTTGTGCGTCGGCGGCCTAGGACTCCTGGGCATGCAATCGGCCGTGCACAGCCTGGAAACCGTCTATCTCGATCGAGTCGTACCCTTGCGGGACCTGAAGAAAATCGCCGACCTGTATGCCGTGAACATCGTCGATGCCACCCACAAGGCGCGCAATGGCAACTTCACCAGGGCGGACTCGATGAGCCGGATCGATCAGGCACAAAAGGAAATCGATCTAACGTGGCAAGCCTACAAGTCGACGCAACTGATTGCCGCAGAAACCCGACTGATCGCGCAGATTGATCCACTGATGGCCGCCACCCGCGGTCCGTTGCAAAGTCTGCTGGGCATGCTGCGCCAGAACGACGACGTGGGTCTGGCACGTTTCTCGATCGAGCAGTTGTACCCGCTGTTCGACCCCTTGTCGGATAAGTTTGCCGAATTAATCGAGGTTCAACTGCTGGAAGCCAGGAACCAGTTTGACCAAAACCATATCGCCTACACCGCCAATCTCCGGCTCTGCTTGTTGATTCTCCTGTTGGCGACGCTGGCTGGCGCGGCCTATTCATGGTTCTTTTCCAGACGGCTGGGCCTGCAGCTCGGTGCCGAGCCTGCTGAGCTGGCCGCTATCAGCTCGAACATCGCCCATGGAAAACTGGCACGCACCCAGGATGATCGGCAGGAACCTTCAACCGGTGTCCTGCATTCCGTCCAGGCGATGCGTCATAGCTTGAGCGACATGATCGGCAAGATCGGCCAGGCCTCCGAACAGATCGAAGTGGCCACGCTACAACTGTCCGCGTCCTCGGAACAAGGTCTGAGCAGTGCCGCCCTGCAGAGTGAAGCTGCTTCATCGATGGCCGCCACGGTGGAAGAGCTTTCCGTGAGTATCAAACACATCGCCGACAATGCCTGCCAGGCCCAGAGCACTGCGCACAAAGCCGGTGAAATCACCGACGAAGGCATGGCCGTGATGCATGCGTCCATCGAGGAAATGCAACAGATTGCCGATCTGGTGACGCAGAGTTCGGTGGACATCGATCAACTGGCGATTCAGTCGAACAATATCAGCCTGATTGTCGGTGTGATTCGCGGCATTGCCGAGCAGACCAATCTCCTCGCCCTCAATGCCGCCATCGAAGCGGCGCGCGCCGGTGAACAGGGTCGCGGCTTCGCCGTGGTCGCCGATGAGGTGCGCAGCCTCGCCGCGCGCACCGCCCAGTCCACCACGGAAATCGTGACCTTGGTCAATGCCATACAAAACGGCATGGTCAAAGCGAAGGACAGCATGGCTGCCGGTTGTGAGCGTGTGACCCAAGGCCAGAAACTGGTCGCAAGCGCCGGGCAATCCATGGGGCGGATCAAGGGGGCGCTGGATGAATCCATTGCAGCCGTGAGCTTCATTTCCCTGTCATTGCAGGAACAGCGCGCAGCGAGTGATCATGTCGCCAGCAATGTGGAAAAGGTCGCGCAAAGCGTGGAAGAGAATGCAACGGGCCAAAGCGCAATCGTGCGAACGACCCAGGAGCTCAAGGCGATGTCCGAAGGACTGGGAGCTATGTTGCAGCGGTTCAGTCTGTAGCTGACGCTGACCTGACCTGACCTGAGTTGTGTTGTGTTGTGTTGTGTTGTGTTGACCGAGTACATATCCATTGCTGCGGTAACGGCCACTTATGGTTTCGCCCTTACGGCGACTCCCTTTTTCAAACGCCAAAAAGGAAGCAAAAGGCTTTGCCCCACCACTCGGTGCCTCGCTAGGGCTCGGCATGCCCTCTCTCCGGCATTGCTCCGTGGGTCGCCGCGATGGGCCATCCTTGGCCCAGCGCGGCTAAACCGGCGTCCTGCCGGTTTCCCCACTGCGCAATGCCTGCGTTCGGCCAGCGTGGTTAACGGGGCGCCCAGATCAAAAACAAAAGCGAGGCGGCCTGACAGCCGACCTGACTTTGACGGGTGTACCTCGATCCCCTGGAGCGAGCATGCTCCGGGCGGCGTTACGACGATGGTCGTCAACGATGACGCGGTGTACCTGTCAGCCCGCGGTGCTCTCAGATTCATCGCGAGCATGCTCGCTCCTACAGAAGGTACGCGTATGGCTTCCAATCAGGCCGACCGGTCGGCCGCCTCGCTTTTGATTGTGATCTGGCTTTTGATTTTCTTGCCCCCTCGAGAGGCCGAGTGGAGGTTCTGCGCAGTGGGTAAACCGGCAAGGATGCCGGTTTAGCCGCGCTGGGCCAGGGATGGCCCATCGCGGCGACCCACGGAGCAGGACCGGAGCGAGGGCATGCCGAGCCTTAGCGAGGCACCGAACGCCAGGGGCAAGAGCCCTTGGTTACTTGGGGCCGGGCGGCGTTCCGTTTTTCCAAGTGACTCGCCGTAAGGGCGAAACCCTAAGTGGCCGTTACCGCAGCAACGGATATGTACACCTGAAAGACAATTATCGCCTGCCAGGACGCCTTCGCCGGCAAGCCTGGCTCCTACAGTTCAAATAACAGGTCCGGCTGTCAGGCCACCTTCGCGAGCAAGCACCCACATCTGAACTGAACACGCGAAATCCCAAGCAAAAAACCCGGCTTTTTCAGCCGGGTTTCTTGATTCATTCATTCAACAACACTTCGGTCCGGACTTGCTGCCGTAACGGGCTTCCTGGCGTTCCCGAAAGAACGCCTCGTAATCCATCACCGGCTTGTCCGGGTGCTTGTTTTGCATATGCTCGACGTAGTTGTCGTAATCGGGCATACCCACCATCAGGCGCGCGGCCTGACCGAGGTATTTGCCCAGGCGACTCAGGTCATTGAACATGATCAGGCATCGGCAGCGCTTGGAACGGTGCTTCCTTGTCCGTTCGTTCCTTGGTGCCCCAGGCGGCGATACCGACCTTGAGTGCGAAGAACAGGATGCTGAACACCACGAACAGGAACAACGCGGTCAGCGTGGCGTTGGTGTAGGCGTTGAAGATCACGTGCTGCATCTGGTCAATGCTCTTGGCCGGCGCCAGCACCTGACCGTTGGCCAGGGCATCGCTGTATTTTTTAGCCAAGGCCAGGAAGCCAATGGCCGGGTTGGCATCGAACAGTTTGATGAAACCGGCGGTGGTGGTGCAGATCAGCAGCCATACCGCTGGCAGCAGAGTCACCCACACATACTGCTGACGCTTCATTTTGATCAGCACCACGGTGCCAAGCATCAGGGCAATACCCGCCAGCATCTGGTTGGAGATGCCGAACAATGGCCACAGGGTGTTGATACCCCCCAGCGGATCGATCACGCCCTGATACAGCAGGTAACCCCACATGGCCACGCAACCGGCGGTGGCGATCAGGTTGGCGGTCCAGGATTCGGTGCGCTTGAGCGATGGTACGAAGGAGCCGAGCAAATCCTGGAGCATGAAACGCCCGGCACGAGTACCGGCGTCCACAGCGGTCAGGATGAACAGTGCTTCGAACAGGATCGCGAAGTGGTACCAGAACGCCATGGTGTTCTCACCCGGCAGCACGTGGTGCAGGATCTGCGCGATACCCACGGCCAGCGTCGGCGCACCGCCGGCACGGGCCAGGATGGTGGTTTCACCGATGTCCTTGGCCACTGCTTGCAGCGCCTCCGGAGTAATCGCAAAGCCCCAGCTGCTGACGGTCTGAGCAACCGAAACAGCATCGGAACCCACAATGGCCGCAGGACTGTTCATGGCGAAGTACACGCCCGGATCGATCACCGAGGCAGCCACCATGGCCATGATCGCCACGAACGATTCCATCAGCATGCCGCCGTAACCGATGTACCGGGCATGACCTTCGCTGGCGAGCAATTTTGGCGTGGTGCCAGAAGCGATCAGCGAGTGGAACCCCGATACCGCGCCACAGGCGATGGTGATGAACAGGAACGGGAACATACCGCCCTTCCACACCGGTCCCGTGCCATCGACGAATTGGGTCAGTGCCGGCATTCTCAGCTCGGGCATGGTCACCAGGATACCGATGGCCAAGGCGACGATGGTGCCGATTTTCAGGAACGTGGAGAGGTAATCACGGGGTGCCAGGATCAGCCAGACCGGCAGAACGGCAGCCACGAACCCGTAACCGATCAGCATCCAGGTGATCTGGATACCGGTGAAGGTAAAGGCCTTGGCCCACACCGGGTCAGCAGCAATCTGCCCACCCAGCCAGATCGAGCCCAGCAGCAGGAACACGCCGATGATCGAGATTTCACCGATGCGGCCCGGACGGATGTAGCGCATGTAGATGCCCATGAACATCGCGATCGGGATGGTCGCCATGACCGTGAACATGCCCCACGGGCTCTCGGCCAGGGCCTTGACCACGATCAGCGCCAGCACCGCGAGGATGATGATCATGATCAGGAAGCAGCCGAACAGCGCGATGGTGCCGGGGATGCGGCCCATTTCTTCGCGGACCATGTCGCCCAGCGAACGGCCGTTGCGGCGGGTGGACATGAACAGGACCATGAAGTCCTGCACGGCACCGGCCAGCACCACGCCGGCAATCAGCCACAGCGTGCCGGGCAAGTAGCCCATCTGCGCCGCCAGTACCGGACCGACCAGCGGCCCCGCGCCGGCGATGGCCGCGAAGTGGTGACCGAAGAGCACGTGCTTGTTGGTCGGCACGAAGTCCAGACCATCGTTGTTGAGCACAGCGGGCGTGGCGCGATTGGGGTCCAGTTGCATCACTTTGTTGGCGATGAACAGGCCGTAGTAGCGGTACGCAACGAGGTAGATGGCGACGGCTGCAACGACGATCCACAGGGCGTTGATCGCTTCGCCGCGGCGCAGGGCCACGACACTCAGCGCAATCGCTCCCAGGACAGCCACGGCAAACCAGGCGAGGTGTTTAGCCAGACGGGGCATAGAGGGTCTCCTGCCGACAGCTCGTGACTGCGGCGGTAATTTTTATAATTGTGTCCGCTGTGCGGAGCTGGGCCAATATCCGCGCATGTCGTCCACAAATAAATCCGCGTTACTACGTACGCGGCGTCTACGTAGTTCTACGTAGACGCCGCCGATCTTTCTGTGTGGCGAGCCTTTGTGGCGAGGGGATTTATCCCCGTTGGGGCGCGCAGCGGCCCCAAAAAATCGAGACTGCTACGCAGTCCAACGGGGATAAATCCCCTCGCAACAAAGGCTTCCACAGATCGTGGATTACCCCCGTCAGTCATTCCGTCCAGCAACGCTACAGGTCTGGCGTATCTTTGGCATATGATGCCGGCCCCTCGCGCGGGCAGGAGCAACCATGCAGCTCAAACACAAGATCGTCGCCCTCGGCATTTTGCCGCTGGTGTTGGCCATTGCCGTCATCTGCGCCCTGGTGATTTCCCTCAATCGCCAACTGGGTGATCAACAGGCGCAGCTGATCGAAGACAGCATCCTGATGAGCAAGCGCGCGGAGCTGAAAAACTACGTCGAAATGGCGAAAAGCCTGATCGAGCCGCTGTACGACAACGGCCAGGGCGACGCTCGCGCCCAGCAACAGGTGCTCGAGGAACTGCGCAAGCTCAGCTTTGGCATCAATGGCTACTTCTTCGTCTACGACCATGAAGGCCGCAGCCTGATGCACGCGCGACAGTCGGAACTGGTGGGCAAATACCTGTGGGACATGAAAGACCCGCACGGCCTGCCGGTGATCCAGGCGCTGCTCAAGAGTGCGCAATCGGGCGAAGGTTTCCAACGCTACGCCTGGAACAAACCCTCCTCCGGCCAGGTGACCGACAAACTGGCCTATGTGGTAATGCTCGATCGCTGGGGCTGGATGCTCGGTACCGGCATTTACCTTGAAGATGTCGAGCGCGCCACCCAGCAAGCACGAGCCGAAGTGGCCCAGGGCATCCGCAAGACCATGGTGGCAATTGCCGTGGTGGCGCTGGTGGCGGTGCTGTTTGTCTTCGCCACCGGCATGACCCTCAATGTCAGCGAACATCGCCTGGCGGACAAGAAACTGCAGCGCCTGACCCAGCGGATTGTCAGCCTGCAGGAGGAAGAGCGCTCGAGGGTGTCCCGCGAGCTGCACGACGGCATCAGCCAGGTGCTGGTCTCGATCAAGTTTCAGTTCGAACTCGCCAGCCACTTGCTGGAAAGCGGGCAAAACCACGACAAGGGCCTGGGCGCGTTGAGGGATGCCACCGCGCGCCTGGGTGATGCGATTGGCGAAGTGCGCAGCCTCTCCCACGACTTGCGCTCATCGTTGCTCGATACCCTCGGCCTGTCGGCGGCAATCGGTCAATTGGCCGCTGAGTTCGAACAGCGCAGCGGCCTTACCGTGACCTATGACGACAATGAGTTCGACTGCCAACTGGTCGACGGCGCAGCGGTCTCGTTGTTTCGCATCGTCCAGGAAGGCCTGACCAATATCGAGCGCCACGCCCGGGCCAGGCACGTATCCATTACGCTGCGCGGCTGCGAACAATCGGTGCGGCTGACGGTGGTCGACGACGGAGTCGGTTTCAACGTCGCCCAGGTCGAACGTCGCCACGTCGGCATTGGCTTGCGTAATATTCGTGAACGCGTCGAACATTTTGGTGGCCGCTTCGAACTGATCTCGACGCCCGGACGCAGTGAGCTGGATGTTCTGCTACCGATGAAGCTGCCTGCCAGCAAACGCTGATGCCCCAAAAACAAGAGTGAAGCCTGCAATGAACCTGCCCTCCCCGATCCGCGTCGCCTTGGTCGACGATCACGCCCTGGTCCGTGACGGAATAAAGGCGCTGCTGTCCGTCATGGCCCCCCTGGAAGTGGTTGGCGAAGCCGAAAGTGGCGCCGAAGCCATCGAGATGGTCGGACGCTGCCAGCCCGACCTGCTGCTGGTCGACATCAGCCTGCCGGACATCAACGGCCTGGAACTGACCCGCGTGCTGCGCAGCCAGTACCCGTCGCTAAAGGTATTGGTGCTGAGCATGTACGATAACTATGAGTACGTGAGTGAATCACTGCGCTCGGGCGCCAGTGGCTACGTGTTGAAGAATGCCCCTTCACGGGAAATCATCGCGGCCATCGAAGCCATCTCCAGCGGCGGGACCTTCTACAGCGCCGACATCGCCCAGCGGCTGATCGCCGACAAAAACACCGACAACGAACTGACCCCCCGTGAAAGCCAGGTTTTGTCGAAGATGGCGCAAGGGCTGAACAACAAGGAAATGGCACGGGAACTGGATATCAGCGTGCGCACGGTGGAGACACACCGCTTGAGCATTCGGCGCAAGCTCAACATCGACAAGCCGGCAGCGCTGGTCAAATACGCGATCGATCACGGGCTCATTTCGCGCTAGCGATCATTGACTGCGTCAATAGTCACCATTAACTCAATGAAGTTCTCTTAAAAATTCCACGGCGTAACATCAGCTCCATACCAACCAACAACACCCCGGAGCACACGATCATGAAACGCCAAACCCTCCTCAGCATCGCTTTCTCGGTTTTCGCAATTAACGCTTTTGCCGCAACCTCTGTTCAGCCTGTCGTGGCGGAAGGTGGCTCGGATCGTCTGATTGAAAGCCGAGTGGCTGAAGGTGGTTCGGATCGTTTGATCGAGAATCGTGTAGCTGAAGGCGGTTCGGATCGCCTGATCGAGAATCGCGTCGCTGCCGATGGTTCGGATCGCCTGCAAGGCAACACTGTCGCCGCCGATGGCTCTGACCGCCTGCAAGGCAACACCGTCGCCGCCGATGGCTCGGATCGCCTGCAAGGCAACACCGTCGCCGCCGATGGCTCTGACCGCCTGCAAGGCAACACCGTCGCTGCCGATGGCTCGGACCGCCTGCAAGGCAACACCGTCGCCTGAACCCATCGCTTCACCGCACCCACAAAAAGCCCGGCCTGATCAGCCGGGCTTTTTTAAGTCTGCGCCGCAGGTATCCCGCGTCATCGTTGACGTCCATCGTCGGAACGCCGCCCGGAGCATGCTCGCTCCTACAGAGAAACCAACTGAATGACACCGAATTTCAGGCAAAAAAAATCCCGGGCAGCTGATGGACGCCCGGGACTTAAAAATGCATAAACCGTGGTGGTGAACGCGGGGCGGATATTACGCAATGTTTCGCCCTGTAACAAGATATTTTGATTAACCGTTCAGTTACTAAAATCTGTAACCTGTTAAATAACCAGATATTTTTTACGGTTAACCTCGAAACAACCTTAACTACAGGAACCAGCGATATTCCCGTGCACTGATGTCGTTCAGGAACGCCAAGTGGTCCTGCCGCTTGTTCTCGCAATACACATCGACGAATTCCGCGCCCAAACCTTCACGCAGTTTTTGATGGCCTTGCATGGCTCGCACGGCGTCGAGCATTTCCAGCGGAAAGTCGATGCCGCTGTTGCGGTCATCGTTGAGTGGGGCGATCGGCTCGCGCTCCTGTTCAAGGCCTTGTTCCAGGCCCACCAGGATCGCGGCGAGCACCAGATACGGGTTGGCATCGGCGCCAGCGAGGCGATGTTCGACCCGCAGGTTCCTGGCGTCAGACTCCGGCACCCGCAGGCATGCGTCTCGATCCTCGAAACCCCAACTGGCGCGCGAGGCGACGTTGACCGTGGCGCTCAAGCGGCGCAACGCGTTGTGGTTTGGCGCGAAAATCGGCATGCAGTGCGGCAACACATCCAGGCAACCGGCCACCGCATGGCGCAACGCGCGTTGCCCGTTCGCCGCCAGCAGGTTGTTGCCGGCCTTGTCGTAAAGACTCACGTGCACATGCATGCCGCTGCCGGGGTGCTGCAGGTAAGGCTTGGCCATGAAACTGGCGCGGTAGTTGTGCTTGAGTGCCACGCCTCGCGTGCTGCGGCAGAACAACGCAGCCCAGTCGGCAGCGCGCAGACCATCGTCCAGATGACCGAAATTGATCTCGAACTGACCGGGGCCCAATTCGGCGGTGATCACCGTCGCATCGATGCCTTGCGCACGCGCGGTCTCGACCATTTCGTCGAGCACCGGGGCAAATCGCGAGAGGCGTTCAATGTGCATGTTCGGCTGATCGTCCGCATCGCCGGTCAGCGGGTCGCGGGCAAACTGCGGCAAGCCATCGCGCAACCGACTGTCGAACAGGTAGAACTCAAGTTCGAACGCCACCACCGGAAAAATGCCTTTGCTTCCAAGCCGCGCCAACACCTGCGCCAGGACTTCACGGGGTTCGAAGACGATCGGTTTTTCCGTGCCATCGGAAGTAATCAACATCTGCCCCAGCGGTTGCTTCTCCCAACTCACCAACTTGAGCGTGCCCGGTACCAGGCGACGCAGCGCGTCCGGATCGCCATCGTTGAAGCAGTAGTCGCCAATCTTGAACAGCCCGCCCTGGGTGCCGAGCAACACGCAGTTTTGCGGCAACTTGAGGGCGCTGCCGGCGGCGACTTTTTCGAGCATTTCGATCGGGTAGCGCTTGCCGTAGAAATGCCCCGGAATGTCCAGGGATATCAGGTCGACGAAGCGCACATCGGGGTAGCGCTGACGAAACCCACGCACTTCGGCCAACAAATCAGAGCACACAGCATCCATCGTTTTGTTCCTTGTTGTTTTTATCAGGTGTAGACCCAAAGTACGCGGGTCATTTGGTCTGAGAGGTTGCCGTAGCGGCAGTGGGCATGACTGGCCAGTTGAAAACTGTCGCCAGCGTGCAGGGTCACCGGTTCGTTCTGGTCGAGCCACAGGGTCAGTTCCCCTTCCAGCACATAGCCGCCCTGCTCCGAGCTGTCCTTCATGTGCCGGTCGCCGCTGCTGGCACCGGGCTCCAGCTGGCTTTCGAGCATGGAAAAGGACGCACGCATCTTTGGCGAGACCATGATGTCGGTGATGCCATCGGCGTAATACAACGTGCGGCGCTCATCCGGCCGGGTCACCCACGGTAGGGCCATGGGTTTGGGCAGGCTATAGAAATAGGTGGTCGGCACGCCGAGGGTCTCGCTGATGGCGGTCAGGTCCGCCACCGTCGGGCGGGACAAGCCGCGTTCGACCTGGGAAAGAAAACCCACGGAGCGGCCGATCTTGTCGGCCAGATCCTTCAAGGTGTACTTCTTGTGCTTGCGCAGGTCCTGGATCAGGATCGCCAGCGCCGAAATCTCTTCTTGCATGTCCATCTAAAGGCTTCCAGAAGTGGCCGATTCAAATGCTGTCGCGCAGCCTGTACCAGGCTTTGCCGATGGCTTCCAGCGGTGCTGCCATGTATTTGCCGCCGGGAAAACTGGGGTTGGTCAAACCCTGGTACAGCCCCAGCTCATCCGGCTGGCCGAGAATAGCGTCAGACACCGCCCGTGCCCCGGCCAGGGTCGGCAGCACGCCGTGCCCGGAATAGCCCTGCAACCAATACAAGTCACCGCGCCGACCGATGTCGGGCGTGCGTTTGAGCGTCAGGTCGATGTGACCGCCCCAGGCAAACTCCAATTCAATGCCTTTCAATTGGGGGAACACCCTTTCCAGGCACGGCCGTGTGGCACCGGCGATGTCCTTGGGCATGCCCCCCAGATAGGTGCAACCGCCGCCGAACAGCAGCCGGTTGTCTGGCGTGCGGCGGAAATAGTCGAGCACGAACTGGTTGTCGGTGACGCAGACATTGCTGGGTAGCAGAGCGGCTGCCTGGGCCTCGGACATCGGCGCCGTGGCCACCTGATAGGTACCAACGGGTAGTACGCAACTCGATAGCTGTGGGTCGAGCCGGTCAAGATAGGCATTGCAGGCCAATACCAGGACATCGGCGCGAATGTGTCCGCGTTCAGTCGTCACCACGTAGCCGTTCGAGTCCTCGCGATAATTCAACGCCATGCTTTGTTCATGAATCACACCACCGGCCTGCTCGATCGCGGCGGCCAGTCCCAGTGCCAGTTTCAGCGGGTTCAAATGCCCGCCTTCGGGGTCGTACAAACCGGCCTGGTAACGCTCGCTGGCCACCCATTCGGGCAACTGGGCGCGCTCGATGAAGCGCAAACCGTCATGCCCCCATTTGTGGCTGGCCTCGTGCTGCCACTCGGTCAACAACCCCACCCGCCGTGGCATCACCGAAGTCCAGAGGTGCCCGGGCCGGTAGTCGCAATCGAAACCATGGCGCCTGGGCAATTCGCGCACCTCTTTTGCCGCCCAGCGCATGCCGTCCCACAACCGCCGCGCGCGCTCATGGCCCAGTGCGGCTTCCAGCGGCGGCATGTCGCAGGACCAACCGAGTATGGCCTGGCCGCCATTACGTCCCGACGCGGCCCAGGCGACCCGGCTGGCCTCCAGCAGTGTCACGCGCTTGCCGGCCAGGGCCAGGCGCAACGCCGTGTGCAAACCGCTGAAGCCGGCACCGATGATCAGCACGTCGGTGTCCTGCTCGCCCTCCAACGCCGCTCGATTGACCAGGCGATCGGCGCATGTATGGGCGTAATAGCTGGCGACATGCTGGGTGGATTGCTGAAACATACCGGCTCCATGAAATTTTATAGTTTTAATTTCATGAAAAAATACAGGTTTAATTTCATGCGCGCAAGCGGTGTGGCCAAGGTGGTTGTGAGGAGCCTGACGCCCCGCGGTGTTCTCGGGTTTTTCGCGAGCATGCTCGCTCCTACAGGGCACGTCGGGTTGCCCAATAAAATTCCCAGCAGTTAAAAAACTTTCACAAAACCTCTGGACGTGCCCCCTGCATTTCCCCTATAAAGCCACTAACAGGAATATATTATTCCTGACAAGAAACCGCGCTCATGGAATGAGCCTCGCTGTCCGCTGACATTTTTTCGCTATGCGATGAGCTGCCGCCATCATCCCGAGGACGTGTCATGCAACACGAAAAAAACCATTTCATCATCAAGATCACCTGTCCCGCGGTGTCCGGCATTGTCGCTGCCGTCACCACCTACCTGGCGGACAACAGTTGCTACATCGGGGAGATGGCGCAATTCGACGACGATTTCAGCGGGCGCTTTTTCATGCGTGCGGTGTTCCGTTTCAACGATGGCCACGCAGGGGATATCCAGCAGATCAAGGACGGTTTCAGCGATGTCGCCCAGGCCTTCGACATGCGCTGGGAACTGCATGACACTCGCGAACCGATGCGCGTGCTGCTGATGGTGAGCAAGTTCGACCACTGCCTGACCGACCTGCTCTACCGCTACCACAAGGGCGAGATGGACATGACCATCACCGCCATCGTCTCCAACCACCTCGACCTGCGGCCCATGGCCGAGCGCGAGGGCATTCGCTTCATCTACTTGCCAGTCACCAAGGACACCAAGGCCCGCCAGGAAGCCGAGCTGATGAAGGTGGTCGACGACACTGGCACCGAGCTGGTGGTGCTGGCGCGCTACATGCAAATCCTCTCCGACGACCTGTGCCGGCAACTGTCCGGTCGGGCAATCAACATCCACCATTCGTTCCTGCCAGGTTTCAAGGGCGCCAAGCCGTATCACCAGGCGTACCAGCGCGGCGTGAAGCTGATCGGCGCCACCGCCCACTATGTCACCAGCGATCTCGATGAGGGGCCGATCATCGAACAGGAGGTGCAGCGCGTCGATCACGTCTACCTGCCGGATGACCTCGTGGCCACCGGGCGTGACACCGAGACCGTGGCCCTGTCCAAGGCGGTCAAGTACCACCTGGAGCACCGGGTTTTCCTCAATCAGGACAGAACGGTGATTTTCCGGTGAACACACCCCGACTGATTGACGGCAAAGCCGCCGCCGCGCGGGTGTTGATCGAGGTTCGCAAGGACGTCGAGCGCCTGCGCGCGCAAGACATCCAGCCGGCCCTGGCGGTGATCCTGGTCGGCAGCGACCCGGCCAGCCAGGTGTATGTGCGCAACAAGATTCTGCGCGCAGAAGAGGTCGGCATCCGCTCCCTGGAACATCGGCTGGGCACAGACACCAGCACCGAACAGCTGCTTGACCTGATCGCCAGGCTGAATGCCGATGGCTCGATCCACGGCATTCTCCTGCAATTGCCGCTACCGGCCCAGGTCGATGAACTGCGGGCACTGCAGGCGATCGTCCCAGGCAAGGACGTCGACGGCTTCCACAGTGAAAACGTAGGTGGCCTCAGCCAGGGACGCACCGTGCTCGCGCCCTGCACACCCAGTGGCTGCCTGTACCTGCTGGAGCAGACCTGCGGCGATCTGCGCGGCAAGCATGCAGTGGTGATCGGCCGATCGAACATCGTCGGCAAACCCATGGCGGCGCTATTGCTCAAGGCCGACTGCTCGGTGACGGTCTTGCATTCGCGCAGCCCCGATCCGCAGGCGCTCTGCCGTCAGGCAGACATCGTGATTGCCGCCGTGGGTCGTCCGCGATTGATCGATGCCAGTTGGCTCAAGCCCGGTGCAGTGGTGATCGATGTCGGCATCAATCGTATCGACGACGCCGGTCGCAGCCGCCTGGTCGGCGATGTCGACTTCGACAGCGCCCTGCCCCAGGTCGCGGCGATCACCCCGGTACCCGGTGGTGTCGGGCCGATGACCATTGCCTTCCTGATGAAAAACACCGTGACCGCAGCCCTTATGCAACAGCACAGCCTATCGGAGGCCGTATGCCATTCAATCTCTTGAAGTACGGGCTGAGTTCCGAGTACCCGGTGGAAGTGGATTTGCCGCCGCCGCGTGAATTGAAATCAAGCTATGACGTGGTGATCATCGGTGCCGGTGGCCATGGCCTGGCCACCGCTTATTACCTCGCCAGGTATCACGGCATCACCAACATCGCCGTGCTGGAAAAGTCCTACCTGGGCGGTGGCAACACCGCGCGCAATACCGCAGTGATCCGCTCCAACTACCTGACCAGCGAAGGCGTGCGTTTCTATGCCGAATCGGTGCGAATGTTCCAGGGCCTGTCCAACGAATTCGACTTCAACATCATGTACTCCGAACGCGGCCAACTGACCCTGGCCCACACCGATGCCACCGTGCGTTCGTTCCGCCAGCGGGCCGAGGTCAACAAGCACTTCGGCGGTCGCACTGAAATGATCGACCGCCAGCAGATCCGCGAACTGGTGCCCAGCCTCAACCTCGACCCCGGCCACCTGCCCGTGATCGCCGGTCTCTGGCACATCGACGGCGCCACCGCGCGCCACGACGCGGTGGCCTGGGGCTACGCCAAGCAAGCGGCCAAGCGCGGGGTGGAAATCCATCAGCTCACCGAGGTGCAGGACCTGATCATCGAGAACGGCGCCATCACCGCCGTGAAGACCAACCGCGGCACCATCAAGTGTGGCTGCGCGGTGCAGGCGATTGCCGGGCACAGCTCACTGCTGATGGCCAAGGCCGGGATTCGCTCGCCGATCCAGACCTTCCCGCTGCAAGCCATGGTCACCCAGCCCTTCAAACCCTTCCTCGATCCGCTGGTGAGCTCGTCGGCGCTGCACTGCTACGTGCAACAGACCAGCCGCGGCGAAGTGGTGTTCGGCGGTGGCTCCGATCCGTACCCGCTGTTCAACACCCGATCGACCCTGGACCTGAAGGAAAGCCTGCTGGCCCACGCCATCGAAATGTTCCCGTTCCTGGCCAACGCCAAGCTGATGCGCCAGTGGGCCGGGATCACCGACATGACCCCGGACTACAGCCCGATCATGGGCCTGTCGCCGGTGAAGAATTACTACCTGGACGCCGGTTGGGGCACCTGGGGCTTCAAGGCGACGCCTGTCTGCGGCAAGACCATGGCTGAACTTGTGGCCAGCGGCGGCAAGGTACCGGAGTTGATCAAGCCCTTCGGCCTGGAGCGCTTCTCGACCTTCCGGCAAGTCAACGAAATGGGCGCCACGGCGGCCAGTCACTGAGGCAGAGCGGACCATGAAAATCATCAATTGCCCGCTCAACGGGCCACGCAATATCAGCGAATTCACTTATGGCGGCGAATTCAAGCCGATGCCCGATGCACTGCGCTGCAGCGATGCCGAGTGGGCCGACTACGTGTTCAACACCGACAACCTCGCCGGCGTGGTGCGCGAATGGTGGATGCACACGCCGTCGAGCTACTGGTTTCTCGCCGAACGCCACACCGTCACCGACGAAATCCTGCGCACTTTCGACCCTAAAGAATTTTTCACTGCCCGCGTCGACTTCAACGCCGCCAAGGAGATCGCCGGATGAACCGCCTACCCGCCCCGATGGGCCTGCTGATCGACCGTAACCAGCCGCTCGATTTCAGTTTCGACGGCCAACCCTATCAGGGCTTGCAGGGCGACAGCATCGCCAGCGCCCTGCTCGCCAACGGACGCTTCCTGATTTCCCGCTCGTTCAAGTACCACCGCCCACGTGGCCCGTTGACCATGGCCGGGCAGGACGCCAACAGCCTGGTGCAATTGCCCCAGGAACCCAACGTACTGGCCGATGCCCATGCGCTGGTTGCCGGCTTGCAGGTGACGGCGCAGAACGTCAACGGCTCACTGGACAACGACCGGGATGCTTATCTGGGCAAGTTCTCCAGATTCATGCCGGTGGGCTTCTATTACCGCTCGTTCTACAAGCCCAGGGGCATGTGGAAAGTCTGGGAACCGATCATTCGCAAGAAGGCCGGCCTGGGCGTACTCGACCTGATGTTCAAGCCCGAATATTACGACAAGGCCTACCTGTTCACCGACCTGGCCGTGATCGGCGCCGGTCCCGCCGGACTGCACGCGGCCCTGACCGCGGCCAATGCCGGGGCCAAGGTATTGCTCATCGAGCAACAGCCGGTCCTCGGCGGTTCGCTAACCTATGCCCGCTTCGACATCGCCGGCATTCGCGCCGACGCCTTGCGCCGCGAATTGCTCGCGGCGGTGCAACAGCACGCCAATATTCGCATCCTCACCGAGGCGACCTGCAACGCCTGGTTCACCGACAATTACCTGCCGGTGATTCAAGGAAAACGCATGTACAAGGTGCGCGCCCGACAGTGCCTGGTGTGCAGCGGGGCGTTCGACCAGCCGGTGGTGTTTCGCAACAACGACTTGCCCGGCGTAATGCTGACCAGCGCCGCGCAGCGCCTGATGAAGCTGTACGCGGTCAAGCCGGGCAAACGCGCGGTGGTGCTGACCGGCAACGATGACGGTTACCTCGCCGCGCTGGACTTGTTTGACCAGGGCGTCGAAGTCGCCGCGGTGGTGGACATGCGCCAAGGCCCGGGCGACGTGGCCCTACTGGGCGCGCTGGCGCAACGCAAGATTGCCTGCCAGCTCAACAGTACCGTGTATGAAGCGCTGCACGAAAAAGGCCTGCGCCATGTCAATGGCGTCGACGTGCGCAAGATCACCGCCCAGGGCCAGGTCGCCGAGAGCGGGCAACGCCTGGATTGCGACCTGTTGTGCATGTCCGCCGGCTACATGCCGGTCTATCAACTGCTGTGCCAGGCAGGCGGCAAGCTGGCCTACGACGATCAGCGCGCCGAGTTCACCCTCAGCGGACTGCCGCAGAACCTTGCGGTCGCAGGCTCGGTGAATGGCCGTCACCGCCTCGACAACGTGATCGCCGACGGCGTCAACGCCGGTGCCGACGCCGCCGCTGCGCTGGGGCTGGCAGTCGGTGTGCACCGGGCGCCCTTGGGCAGCGAGGTACGGGTCAACTTCAACTGGCCGATCTTCCCCCACCCCAAGGGCAAGGACTTCGTCGATTTCGACGAGGACCTGCAAGTGGCGGACATCGTCAATGCCACGCGCATCGGTTATCGCGACGTGCAGCTGGTCAAGCGTTATTCCACCGTGGGCATGGGCCCCTCGCAAGGGCGTCACTCGGCCCTGCCGACCGCGCGCCTGGTGGCCTGGGCGACCCAGCGCAACATCAGCGAAACCGGCGTGACCACCGCGCGCCCGCCCTTTGTCGCGGAAAAACTGGCCCATGTGGCCGGTCGCGCGTTCGATCCGTATCGACAGACACCTATGCATGCCCGGCACCTGCAAGCCGGCGCGAAGATGATGCCGGCCGGCATCTGGCAGCGTCCGGCCTACTACGGCAATGCCCGGGACCGCGAGGCATGCATGCAGGCCGAAGCGCTGCATGTGCGCAACAAGGTCGGGATCATCGACGTCTCAACCTTGGGCGGGCTTGATGTGCGTGGCCCGGACGCCGCCGAACTGCTCAACCGGATGTACACCTTCGCCTTCCTCAAGCAGCCGATCGGTCGCTCCCGCTATGCGCTGATGACCAATGAACACGGAGTGGTGATCGACGATGGCGTCTGCGCACGTTTCGCCGACAATCACTTCTACGTCACCGCCACCACCAGCGGCGTGGATCGCATCTACCAGCAGATGCTCAAGTGGAACGCGCAATGGCGCCTGGACGTGGATGTCGCCAACGTCACGGCGGCGATCTGCGCGGTCAATGTCGCCGGTCCCGACTCGCGCAAAGTGCTGGAGAAGGTCTGCACCGACCTCAAACTTAGCGCTCAAGCGTTTCCCTACCTGGGCGTGCGTCAAGGCACCGTGGCCGGGATCAAGGCGCGGCTGTTGCGAGTCGGTTTTGTCGGCGAACTGGGTTATGAAATCCACGTGCCGGCGCGCCATGGCCTGGCGCTGTGGGACGCGCTGATGGAAGCCGGCAAGGCCCATGACATTCGCCCTTTCGGCGTGGAGACCCAGCGTTTGCTGCGCCTGGAAAAAGGCCATGTGATCATCAGCCAGGACACCGATGGCATGACCCATCCCATGGAAATCGACATGGGCTGGGCCGTCAATCGCAACAAGCCGTTCTTCGTCGGGCGGCGCTCGGTGGACATCCTCGAAGCCCAGCCGCAAACACGCAAATTGGTGGGTTTCACCTTGCCCAAGGGCAGCGCGCAACCGCTGGAAGGTCATCTGGTGCTCAACGGCCCGGACATCAGCGGCAACGTCACGTCCTGCGAGTACTCGGCGAGCCTGGGCAAGATCATTGGCCTGGCGTACGCCGGCATCGACCAAAGCACACCTGGGCAACGGATTGCGATCCGTGTCGAAGGTGGGCGTGTGGTCCATGCCGATGTGGTGCCGTTGCCCTTTTTCGACCCTTCCAACCTGCGCCAGGAGCTTTGAGCCATGACCAGCCTGAGACAACAACACAGCGCCGGGCAGCCGGCCCTCGCCCTCCTGCCCACCTGTGCGCTGACGGATCTGACCGACCTGCCCCGGGTCGGATTTCGCGGCGCCGACAGTGCGCGCTATTTGCAGAGTCGGGACTTCGTGCTGCCAGACGCGCCCAACCACGCCGTCACCCAGGTTGACGGCAGCTACGCCGTGCGTTTGTCCCAGACCGAATACCTGCTGCTGGGCAGTGCGCAAGACCAGGGCCAACGCATCGCCGACGAAGAGGCCCGCTGGGAGTTGGACCATCAAGCCAACTACCTGCTGCCACGCCAGGACAGCCATGCCTGGTTCCAGCTGAGCGGTGAACAATTGCCCGAAGTCATGGCCAAACTCTGCGGCGTCGACATGACCCCCCAGGTGTTCGGCCCCGGTGCCGTGGCGCAAACCTCGGCGGCGCGCATCAACGTGATCGTGGTCAATGCCACGTCGGCGCAACAGCCACGCTTGTTCATACTCTGCGACCGGGCATCGAAGGCGTACTTCCACGCGGCGTTGCTGGATGCCATGGAGGAGTTTTCAGGGTCGCCTGGCGCTGGCGAAATAGGCTGCGAAACATCGCAAACCTGTCATTTGTGTCAGTAGGCCCTCCGATTCATCTCCGATTAAATGGCTGGGGCTTGAGTACCCATCGGGGGTGCTTGAGCCTCACTATTGGAGAAGCATCATGTCGACTCTTACCTCCCCTGCCGGTCATCTGGATCGCAGCTTCGGCACTGACGGCACGACAATCCTGGAAGGATCCGACGTAAAAGCCATCGCCGTCCTGAAAGCCCCCGGCCCTCACCAAGGGAAAATCATTGGCGTGTTGGCGGACGGCAACGACTTCAAACTGTTCCGATTGGAAAAAAACGGCCTGCTCGACACCTCATTCGGTACAGGCGGATATCTGCGTTGGGGGTTCGCAGGCAGCCCAGTCCGGTCCACCCCTACCGGCATCACTGAGCTGAGCGGCGATAAATTGCTGGTGACGGGCTACGTTCAAGAAGGAAGCCCGGCAACCCTCTACTACCCTGCGGTAGCTCGCTTCAACGCTGGCGGCTCCATTGATCTTCTTTTCGGCAATGACGGGGTATATGTTTTCAAGGAACCACTGCCCACCGCGCAACCATCATCGGATATCACCCCACAGCAAACCAGCGATGGGGCTAGCGTCTATGTCGTCGACGCCAACGACGACCGAATTCTCTTTGCCTTCAACAGCGGGACATTTCGCCCCTACGCCAATCAAGGCTTGTTGATTCAACTGACGCCTGCCGGCCAGTTGGACACACGCTTCAACGAACAGGGCTATGTGTTCTTCCAGTTCGATGCGCAAAACACCGCATCCATCGGGCTCGCCGTCCGGCAAAACGGAAATTTCATTGTTGTCGGCACTGCCCCCAATCGTGCCTTTCTCGCCGCGTTCACCCCGACCGGGCAAATCGATTCGTCGTTTGGAACCGACGGTTTTGCCGTGCTTGCACAAGCTGCCGGGCCGGTGACACTCACGCAACTGCTCCTGCAACCGGACGACAAGCCGGTTGCGGTCGGCTGGTTCTCGGTGGCGTCTACCCGCAAGGGCTATGTCACACGCACCTTGGCCGACGGCAAGCCGGACAACACGTTCAACAATGCCCTACCCGTGACCATTGAACGCCCGTTCCAGAGTCTGCACCTCAAAAGCGCCCGACTGGACGCCGAACAGGCCATCGTCGTGGCCGGTGAACTGAACACCCGCGCACTGGGCCTGGTGGGAAGGGTAACGCCCCAGGGTTTAATGGACCGCACATTCGGTATTGATGGACTCTCCGATACCGGCATCGACGGCATCCTCAATTACACCAACAGCATGGCCATTCAAGAAGCGGGCGGGATTGTTGTGGCCGGCAGCAAAAACCCGATGGCCGCGGTATGTCGTTACCACGGCTGACGTCTTGCCATTCATTCTGCACGTTGGCGCCAAAAGCATCTGAGTGCATTGGCGGCTGAAAAAACCGGCAAGACCTCACCTGAAGAAATGACTGGGGGTCTTGCCGAACTGTTTCTTGAACATGCTGGTGAACGCACTGGGGCTGTCGTAGCCCAGTTCCCCGGCAATGTCGATGATCTTCTCGCCCACGGCGATGCGCTCCAGGGCCAGTAGCAACCGCGCCTGCTGGCGCCATTGGCCGAAGGTCATCCCGGTGTCCTTGCGGAACAGGCGCTGGATGGTTTTCTCATCGAGGTCCAGGCGTGCGCTCCAGTGCGCCAGGGTCGAACAATCGCCGGGATCGCGTTGCAACGCTGAACACACCACCTTGATCCGTGGGTCCGAGGGCTGAGGCAGATGCAGCGGCAAGGTGGGCAATATCCTCAGTTCATCGAGGATCAGGCGCATGACCCGGCCTTCGCGCGAATCCGCGTCGTAAGGTGAGGTGATAGCCACCGAGACCTTGATCAACTCACTGAGCAACGCCGAAATACTCACCGCCCTGGGTTCAGTCGGCATGTCCGCAAACGCTTCGGGACGCACGAACAGGCTGCGCATCTTCAACGGGCCGACGCAGCGAATCGAGTGAATGTGCCTGCTCGGCATCCATATCCCGCGGCTGGGCGGTACCGTCCACTGGCTCAATCCCGAGTGCACCACCATCACGCCCTCGATAGCGTAGATCAACTGGTGGGCTTGATGGGAGTGCGCTTCGATCACCCAGTTTTCCGGGTAGTCGGTGGCGCTGCTGCTCACATCGCAGACTCGGTCGTCGATCTCTCTGAGGAATTCTTCCAGCGACTTGATCATGACGCCCTTTTTACGATAGTCGACTCCCGAATTGCGCGAGACAGGCAATTGGACGGTCCCTAGGATAACGCCAAACCCTGAAATGGGCAGCGCTTTTGTGCCTGGCACCGAGCCCCCGTCTTACGTTTTTTCTGGAAGGATCCCATGTCCATCAGTACCACTACTTCCCCCACGGCGACAGCTTCAGTGGCCAGCCAAGCCAGCCCGCTGGTGATGCGCGTCATCGGTGCCTGTGCCCTGGCGCATCTGATCAATGACCTGATCCAGGCCGTGCTGCCGTCGATCTACCCGATGCTCAAGGCCACGTACGGCCTGACCTTCACCCAGGTCGGCCTGATCACCCTGACCTTTCAATTGACCGCCTCGCTGCTGCAACCCTGGGTTGGTTACTACACCGACCGCCACCCCAAGCCGTGGCTGTTGCCGGCCGGTATGGTCTGTACCCTGGTCGGCATCCTGATGCTGGCAATGGTCGGCAGCTTCGGGGCGATTCTCGTGGCCTCGGCGCTGGTGGGCATTGGCTCGTCGACCTTCCACCCGGAGACTTCCCGGGTTGCGCGCCTGGCCTCGGGTGGTCGCTACGGTCTGGCCCAGTCGACCTTCCAGGTCGGGGGTAATGCCGGCAGTGCTTTTGGTCCACTGCTGGCAGCGGCCATCGTCATCCCTTATGGCCAGGGCAACGTCGCCTGGTTCGGGCTGTTCGCAGTATTCGCCATCCTCGTGCAATACGGCCTGAGCCGCTGGTACCGCAACCATCTGAACCTGTTCAAGCTCAAGCAGGGCACCAAGGCAACCCATGGCTTGTCGAGACAACGGGTGAGTTTTGCCCTGGTGGTCCTGGCATTGCTGGTGTTCTCCAAGTACTTCTACATGGCCAGCTTCACCAGCTACTTCACGTTCTACCTGATCGAGAAGTTCGACCTGTCGGTGGCCAGCTCGCAACTGTACCTGTTCCTGTTTCTCGGCGCCGTGGCAGCCGGCACCTTCTTCGGTGGGCCGATCGGTGACCGGATCGGGCGCAAGCAAGTGATCTGGTTCTCGATTCTCGGAGCGGCGCCCTTCACCCTCGCCCTGCCCCATGTCGACCTGTTCTGGACGGGCGTGCTGAGCATGGTCATCGGCTTCATCCTCGCCTCGGCCTTCTCGGCCATCGTGGTCTTCGCCCAGGAACTGGTGCCCGGCAACGTCGGCATGATCGCCGGGGTTTTCTTCGGCCTGATGTTCGGTTTTGGCGGCATCGGCGCCGCGCTGCTCGGGCACCTGGCGGATATCCACGGCATCGAATACGTGTATACGCTGTGTTCGTTCCTGCCGCTGCTGGGCATCCTGACGATCCTGTTGCCGTCCACCAAAGGGGTTTAGTGCGGATCCAGGCATTGCGCCAACGTCAAGGCATTGCCCAGTGCCGCGCCGCTGGCGGTGTTGTCGAAGATGCACCAGGCTGACTGTCCTTCGGCAGTGGCTGTTTGCAGCTCGACCCCCAGGCGTTCCAGGCGTGGCAATTCATAAGGGCTGTAGTAGATGCGCGGCGATCCATGCAGGCGCCAGTATTTGAGCCCCGGCCATCCCCGTGGTGTCGAGTCAGTGCTGATACGCGAAGGGTCCACCGCAACCTGCGCGATGTGATAGTGCACCAACAGTGCCTCGGCACCGGTCCAGGACTCGTGTCGGGGCTCGAGCACCACAGGTCCTGGAAAGCACCGCCTGAGGCTGATGAAAAATGCTTCGACGACCGACTCGTCAAATGCCAGCGACGGCGGTAGCTGCACCAGCAGGCAGCCCAGGCGATCACCCAGGCCGGAGCATTGCAGCACGAACTCATCGAGCGCCAGATCGCAGGCCTGCAGGCGCTGCACATGGCTGATCAGCTTGGGCACCTTGACACTGAAACGAAAGCCGGACGGCACGCTGGCCGCCCAACGCTGGTAGGTTTGCTGGCGATGCGGGCGATAAAACGAGCTGTTGATCTCGGCGCAGTTCAGTCGCGCCGCGTAGCGCTGCAAGTGGGTACCTTCAGCTGTAAAGGCGGCTGAATGCTCCCTGCCCAGGCTCCAGCCGGCACACCCGGTGAAAATCGTCCGTTCGTTCACGCCCATTGCCTCTACCAGTGCTTATGACTAAGGGCGCAGCACAGATGCGGCGGTTCATTTTTTCATCGACGGCACCTGATCGATGGTTGCCCGCCATCGGTGATTACCTTTGTGCACAAACAGTTGCAACCAATGGCCATTGATCCCGGTCGACATCGAAAAGCCAGGTTACGGTGAACCTCCCATGGAGAGCTGCAGATGATAGGAGTGATTGTCCCGGTGCATAACGAGGAACAGCGTCTTGAGGAATGCATCGAGTCGCTGCTGGCGGCGGCTTTTCACCAGGACCTGGACCGTGAAGAAGTCAGGATCCTGATCGTCCTGGATGACTGCACGGACACTTCCCTGGACATTGCCCAGGCCTACGGCGTGTGGACGTTGAGCTGCACCCACCGCAACGTTGGAAAAACCCGTGCGCAAGGCGCCGAACACCTGCTGGCGGCGGATGCACGCTGGCTGGCCTTCACCGATGCCGACAGCGTCGTGCCCGATTCCTGGCTGGTTGAGCAGATCAGGTTCAACGCCGATGCGGTCTGTGGCCTGGTCGAAGTCAACGACTGGTCCGAACATTCGGAGCGAGTGCGCGAGCGCTATCACGCCAATTACCACCCCGTTGAGGGCCATCGGCATATCCATGGGGCCAACCTCGGCGTCTCTTCTGCGGCGTATCGCAAGGCGGGCGGATTCCAGGCCTTGCCCGCCCACGAAGATGTGCAGCTGGTCGCCGACCTGGAACGCAGCGGCGCGCGCATCATGTGGACGGCCGGCAACCCGGTCACCACCAGCGCTCGCCAGCATTGCCGGTGCCGGGAAGGCTTTGGCGACTACCTGAAGTCACTGGCCGGGTAACGACTGGCAGGTTTCGGCAAGGTCGATCGAGGTTGCTGTCCGGCTCCAGTATTCGAGCAGGAAATCCGCTTCCTCATGGCGCACCAGAGGATGCAGGTGCAGGCGTTCGGCAAGCGCCGCATGAACATCGCGACCGTCCTGCGAACAACCTTCGATCGGATGCAACCAGTGACAGGCCAGTACGCCGCCCGCCGGGCCGAGGCTGCGCAAGGTGTTTTCGATGACCTGGTGCCACTCGTCCACATCGAGGAAGTACCCCACTTCGCTGAGCACGATGAGGTCAAAGTCACCGTCCGGCCATTGCCGGGGAATACCCGCCTGCTCGACGTGGACATGATGCAGTCCACTCAAGCGCTGGCGCGCCAGGTCGACCGCCTTCGCGTTCAGGTCCTGGCACAGCAACGCGTCGCAGCGCCCGGCCAACTGTACGCTGAGTTCACCGTTGGCACAGGCTGGCTCGAACACACGTTGATAGCGCTGGCGCGGCAGGCTGGCCAGCGTCAGCTCGCGCTTGCGCTTTTCGTACCAGCGGGTCCGGAAGGACCAGGGGTCATCGCTGGCCCCGAACAGTTGTTCGAAGTAGTCGGGGGATACGCTCATAAAAACACCAGTTCAAAAGGCTGCAGCAATCGTTCGAGGGTTTCACCGCTCAACACCGCGGGTGTCTGACCGTCGCGGCTGACCTGCGACGCATGGGCCGCGATGGCCTGGCGCTTGCGCGCCAACACGTGTGGGGCCAGCAGGTATTTGTGCGCCCGCGCCCAAGGGACTCGGGCATCGTTGGGGCGCGCCCAATGCCATGCCCAGACCGGCACTTCAATCAGGCAAGCCTGGTGGCGGGCTACCGCGCAGGCGGTCGCGCGGCCGGTCGCCTCATGATCGCAGTGTCCGTCCCGGCGCCAGGTGGTGATCACACGATCGCCTGGGCGAATCAATGCCGCCAGCCGCTCGACCAACCAAGCCTCCTGCGTTTCTACAGCGCTGTCGGGCAATTCCAGGCGTTGCCAGTCCAGCAAATCGACATCGAGCCCCATGCGGGCGAGCGCGTGGGTACTTTCTATCGGGCGCTGCCGTCGCAGGCGTGTCGGCGTCCAGTGCCGCGATTGCGGGTGGCTGGCTTCGCCATCAGTGACCGCAATCATCAGGACGTCGGCCTCGTTGCCCTGCATTCCCGCGAGGATGCCGGCGCACCCGAGGACTTCATCGTCAGGATGCGGGGCGACGACGACCAGGCGCCGCCCCGCAGGCACCAGTTGTCGATGAGTGATGGTTGGCACCTGCGCCAACCCGTCACTGGCCTGCCATTCGGCCAGTGTTGTCCCCTTCCCCTGAATCAGGTTTTCTTGAGAAGCCGGCCCGGCGATCACAGCGCCCACCCATCGAGCGGCTGCGCGGCGACCTGCTGCCCAAGCTGCGCCAGGTCCTTTTCGGCATGGCTCTGTCGCAGGAATACCGGCAAGTCGGCGGCGAGCCTGGCGAAGTGACTGTCACGACACAATGGCGTGGCACCCAGCCCGCGTGCGACATGTGCAAGCACGCTGTCGACGGCCGCTTCTACTTGGGCACGCAGTCGGCGGACAGGAAGTTGCGCCGAGCGCCGGGGGTTTTCATCGATCCAGAGGGCCGTTTCCCGAAGCGCAGCCCGGGCGCAGCACAATGCCGCATCGACGGCCCCCAGATGCGCCTGGGCATGGGCGTCGCAGTACGGCTGCGTACAATGTTGGCGAAGGTAATCGGCAAGCGCACAAGCGGCGCCGTACCAACACGCGGCAATCCCGGCGCCACCGTGCCAGAAGCCAGGTCTGTCGACATACTGCCCAGGCGACCCGACACAACGGCCCTGCGCACCCTCGAACAGCACGTCGACGCTGGCCGTACGGCCCATGCCAACCGCTTGCCAGCCATCGTCGAGTAGCCTGATTGCCGGCTGCTGCAACGTGACCGCCACCAACTGCGGTTGCATCTGCTCATCCCACGCTGTCACCAGCGCCCGATCGAGTATCGCCGCGCCGGAACACCAGGCCTTGCGGCCCTGCAAGTACACGGTCCCGGCCTGATGGTCGACAATATTAAGCCGGGCAAAGGCCGGCTCGGCCGCCCAAGTGCCCCAAGTGCCCGCGGCCGGCGGCGCGTCGGGTTCGAGCTCGGCCATGATTGCCAGCGCATCGGTATGACCTTCGAACAGCTTGGCCAGTGCCAGATCGCTGGCCGAGACGGCGGCCAGGGTGCGCCAGCGATCCAGGGTTCGGCCTTGCCCGGGCAGAGGCAGGTCGGTAAATCCATCGCTGACGAGCTGCTGCATCAGCGGTTGCAGTGCAGCGTCCGCGATGCTTTTCGAAGGCCGACAGGCGAACCGTTGCAGCAGACGTTCGAGGGTTAACGCGTTGCTCATGGCCCTTTTTCTCCTTGATCGCGACTCAATGCTCTTGATCTTCAGAGCTTGAAATTCAGCGCTTGAAGTTCTGAGCCGGGCAGCCTCCAGGAGTTCATTGCGCAAGCACCTGCGAGTTTTTAGAACCACCCGTTTCCAGGCAATGTCACTCAACAACAGGTCCCTGCAATAGCCTGCCTTTAAAACGCCGGGCAAAGACGGAGGTCACAGATGAACAGGTCGAAAGCGGATGCTCCCGCGCAACAAATGATGTTCCAACACAATGGCTGGGTGCCGAACAACCCTCGCCTGCCGGTGCTGGTCTATCCCAAGGCCATCGCTGTCAAGGGCGACGATCCGGCGGCCCTGTTCGAACAAACCTTCAGTGCCAACGGCTGGCCACCACAATGGCGCTACGGCATTTATGACTTCCATCACTATCACACCGAAGGCCATGAAGTGCTTGGGATAGCCAGCGGTCATGCCCGCCTGATGTTGGGCGGACCTGGCGGCCACGTGCTGCAGGTCAGTGCCGGGGATGTGCTGTTGTTGCCGGCTGGCACCGGGCATTGCAACCTGGATTGCAGCGACGACTTCCTGGTGGTCGGCGCGTATCCACCGAGCCAGCATGCCGACATTTGCCGAGAAGCGCCGAGCGCTGCGCAGTTGCAAAACATCGAAACGCTGCCATTCCCCGACCAGGATCCGGTGCAGGGTGCACACGGCGCGATCAGCGAGTATTGGTGCAAGGGCTAACTTGCGTCAGGCATGGCTGGTGAAAATCTCGAACTCGTAGCGAAGGCCCCGATCCAATGAGTACACACCGGAGGCCAGTACCATGAACAACGATGACCACATCACCCCTGCCGACACCCCGTCCAACGAAGAGGATGACGCCCTTGCGACCCCTCCCCCCGAAACCACCGAGGAGGAGGCCGAGGACCTCAGGCGCAAAGTTGCCGAGATCGAACGCAAGGTAGCGGATGGCAATTGAACCGGCGGTGCATCAATAGCGCCGGGTGACGGTCAACGCGGCCACGGCAATGCGCTCCACCCGTTCATAGCCGGGCTTTAGCAGTTCTTCGCCGAACACGTCAGGGTCCAGTTCGCGATAGGTCCAGCTGAAATTGTCGTCGCCCAGTAGCGGCTGGATGGATTCGAGAAAAGGATCCGTCCCGGCCACCATCGCCACTCCTGTATACAGCAGCAGGCTGCCGCCTTTGTCCAGGCGCGGCAGCGATTCACGCACGATGCGTACCGACAAGGCTTCCCCCAGCGCCCCACCGCCATGACGATACGCCCGTTGCTGGCTGTCGTTCATGTAGGGCGGGTTGGCGATGATCAGGTCGAACAGCCCTTCGACACTGCCCAGCACGTCGCTGTGGTAAGCGCTCACATTCCTGGCTTGGGCCAGCTCGGCATTCACCGCCGACAAACGCAACGCCCGTGGATTGATATCCACCGCCAGCACGTCGGCGTCCGGGCGGGCGCGGGCGACGACCAGTGCTCCGATACCGCTTCCGCAGCCAATGTCCACCGCGCGCCGCACGGGCTCGGAGCGCTGCTGCAGATGCGCTTCGATCAATTGCGCGAAGCGGTAGCTGTCGGGCCCGAAAAACACCGCGTCACTCTGCATCGTCGGGTACGCCGAGTGGGCAATCAACAAGGGACCAAGGCTTGACCAACGTACCGTGCTCCGCCACAGCGAGCCGTCTTTTTCGACGATGGCCGCCTGCTCCAGGTCAGCCAGTTCCTGCGCTGGAAACAGCGTGTGCTCGAACGGCATCGACCAGCCGAATACGTCACGCCGGTCCTTGGCCAAGGGCGGTTCAACGCGTTGGCATACGCGCTCATGGGTCAAGGGCGTCGGGGTGATGAAACGGTAGTCCTGGGCAGCCAGGCGCTTGCCGAGCTCCAGCAAAGTACGATCGGCAATCTGTTGTTCTGACATGCATGACACTCCTGGAATCAGCGCAAACGGGCCACGCATTCAATAAAGCGACGGGTTGCATAGAGCCCGGCGGGACGACAATGGCGCTGTGCGCAGAGCCAAGGGATCAGCAGTTGCAATTGCTGTCGCGGTGACTGGTCGTGCAGGGCGTCTTGCAAGGCCTTGAGCTCGGTATCGTTCGCCCAGGCGTCATCGGCGAAGGCATCATCGGACGGCACCCGGCGTATCGCCCGTTGCTGTTGCGGCGCTTGCCAGTCACCGGCGATCCAGTCGTGCAGCAGTTGTTTTTCGTAGCCACTGAACACGCCGAACATGGCCGCCGTGTCGCCCTCGATCAACTGCCAGAAGCGGCTTTCCCCGGGTGGGCCATGCCGTTTTATCCAGCCCTTGCGTTGCAGGGCGCCGAGAAAATCTTCGGTCTGGCCAGGGGTTGCCAGCCATTGATTGACGGTCTGGCCTTCGATCTGGCAGTAATCGGAATGCATGTGCTGTCCATAGGTACGTTTGCGCTCGAGCATGGCAATCACTTCCTGCTGCAGATCGAAACCTGCAATCACCGCCGTCGAGCCAGGCCCCAGGTCATTGAGTCGATAGCCGACGGCAACGCGCCGATAGAACTCGTCCCGCCCCTCCTCCATGGGCATCAGTTCGAGCAGCGCTTCAATAGCCTTGCGCCCGTGACCGCTGCTGATGTTGTCGATGGTCACGTGCAGGGTGAAATAGTAAGGATCGATCCCCAGCTCACGCAGTTCATAGGCACTGATCAGCAAGTGCAGTGGCAGTTGTTCATAGCCAAGGTTGTAGCCGATCACCTCCGGCATGAACATCGCGCTGCACTGCCCCAGTGCCAGCTGGATTGCGCCTTGGCGAAAATGTTCGTCGAGCAGCCCCTGCCTGTCGCCACAGTCGTGGGCGGCCAGCAGCTTGCGGTAGATGACCACGTGATTCTGCCGCGCATCGCCGTTACCCAATTCTTCCAGATAGGTGCTCAGCAGCCCGTCATAGCGCATGTCCTGCCAATGCTCCAGCACCCCGGCCAGCCATGCACCGTCGACTTCCTTGGTCGGGGCAACACGTTGCAGGAAACACAGGGCATGGGCCTTGTTCGAGAAATACCGACGCGCCCCGCCCTGCTTGCGCGCCTCGAGATAGAGGGCATAGTCACGCGCCACATCGGCACAATGTTGTTCCGTCCATGACGACAACTGGCCTGGCTCTTCAGGCAGATCACAGGGGAGTTCGGCGGCGAGGGCCAGTTGCTCGCGCAGGAACTGTTCGCCCCGCGTGGCTGCTTGCGGGTCGTTGCTGTACAGCAAACCATAGAGTTCACGGTAAGGGCCATCGACGCCGGCATCCGAAAGCGCCGAAGGCGAACCCGACAAGGGCGTGAATAGTGTCATTGGCTGTTCTCCTGGGCAGTGCATCGGGCTATCGCCGGGCGCCTGCGTTTATCGCCTGTCGTCGGACAAAGGTGTTTGTTCATCTGCCTCGGGAAGTTTCCTGTCGCGCTCATTCCAATCCTGCGCGCCGTCGTCATCTTCGAGGTCGGGCTGGGTCAGGGGATCGTATTTACCCGGATCGTCCGACGCAGGTTTTACAGCGCCCTGTGACTTGTCCGGGTCTTGCCCTTTATCCTGGAAGATCGTTTCGCTGGACATGTTTCACCTCACCACGTAGTTCCGGGTTTTCCGGGCCGTACTGGTTTGAAGGTGTCCAGGGGAAAGTGTGCGTTCGAATAGACGAGCGGCATGTGCACTTGTAGGAGCCAGCGGTGCGGCGATCCGACTTGCCGGCGAAAGCGTCATTGAAAATCGCCTTCGTCGGCATGCCGGGTTCCACCAGGTTTTGCGTTCCCCTGAGCCGCCACAGGCTGCGATGTTTTGATCTTCTATTCCCGGGGATCAATTCGATCCAGCGCGCGGTTCACCGCCAACTCCCCCAGCATGATGACTTGCGCAATACCCAACAGGACATTGCGACTCGCCCCCTGCGTGCGATCCGCCAGATCCAGGGCCATGACATTAGCTGAAGCCAGTGACTCACAGGCGTGGGCCAGGAGGGTTTCGGTCTCGAGTTCAGGGTTGACGATGAACATGGTGCAGGGTTTGCGTGGGGTGGCGTTGATGTCGGCGGCTGAGGAGATGGGGTCGTTGCGATTGTTTAAGTCGGTGGGATCAATACGCGGGGGATCGGGAGTGACCTTGGACATATCTCAGGTTCCTAATGGTATGCCACCCTCCTGCTGCTAAACGAAAAGGGAGGCAGCTGCACGCAGGTTAGCAGACCGGGGAACCTAAGAAGCCGGCGCGCCCAAGGGCGCCCTGCGCACAGCCACCATCAAAATGCAGGCGTAAACCTGACTGATGAAAGCGTCATGCGACTTAGGTTATCGCGGGCTGCTAAACCCGATCACTGATGTGCAGTGACACGAATCAAGTTACCGAGCGACCCCAAGGCGCACAAGCCGGCGGATTCTGGCGTAACCGTAGGCAACGACGCAAGACGCTGTGGCTTTCGGGAACTAGCGTAAGGGCCTTCTTACAAACACTCAGAAGCATCCTACGCGTCCATCAGAAACGTCCTATTTCCACCTCGACCCAACTTCGTGAAGGCTTGCGAGGCTCGCGCGCGGATGCTCATAAAAATCCTTTTGCCCGTGCGTGCGCCAGCCCTCTGAAGCTGACCATTTCGCTGCCTGCTCCCCTTTCGTTACAAGGAACGTACACGCCATGGCAACGCTGCTCGACTGGATTTTTGGCCGTCACTACGATTCAAGCACCCCCAGGGTCTGGCCAACCCCTGCCACCCAACCCACTTCGCCAGCGACGACTCCCGAAGCCGAACGCTTGCCGCCGCTGAAAAACTGGTGCCACCCGTTCAAGGACGCGCGCGACCCGTTACAACAGCTGACCCACCTGGCCAACGCCACCGCCGGTTACTACCCTCTGGGCCGCAATGGCCTGTGGCACGGCGGCGTGCATTTCGACAGCGGTACCGCTGCGGGCCTGAAACAGCAGTCCCATGTGCACTGCTTGGCCGACGGCGAAGTGGTGGCTTACCGCATCGATACGTATTCGCCGAAAACGACCTACTTCGTCAATGAAGAAGTTGAAAAACCCTTCTCGCGCAACTTCGTGCTGGTCCGTCATCACCTGCAGCCGCCGAAGCTTGAGGGCAGCACCGATCAGCCACCGAGCTTGATCTTCTACAGCCTGTACTTGCACCTGCAGGATTGGGTGAAGTATGACGACGATCCGAACTTCGCACGGCCGGGATTCTGGCGCGAAGTGCACCGGGTCAAGGCCACGGCGAACGATCCCGATCCTGACGATCCCGAACAACGCGGCGTGTACGTTTACTACCGCCCCCGGTCCGACAAGGTCGCTGACTTCTTGCCCTGCGGCGCCGAGCTGAGCATCAGCGGCGACGGCGAGTACCGACGTCTGGAAAACCGCCTGGGCCCGGCCAGCCTGAGCAACGCCGATAGCTCGCTACGCGGTTACCTCGCGTCCCGGTTCCTGCAGTCGGTGGTGAACGGCGAGCATCGCATCGAAACGGCTAGAGATGCACTCAAGGTGCGCCCGGAAGCGAGCCTGCACCGCAAGGAAATCAGCGAGTTGCCCAAAGGTACGGTCGTCACCGTCAGCGGTGAAGGCGAATTTCGCAAACTGGAACGGGTCACGCAGTGGGTACAGTTCGCTGCGCTGCAAAGCGTGCTGGAACCACTGGCGACAGATCGGATAATGGTCCTCGACACCCCCGTCGCGATCAAGGCCGGAGACTTGATCGGCCACCTCGGCCTGTATCAGGACTGTGACGCGGATCAGCCGGAACAGAAGCTGCACCTGGAAACGTTCAGCGGTGATGACGTCGAGGCGTTCATCGAAGCCAGCCGGGCTTGGGCGCAGCACCTGCCGGAAAAAGACAGGACCTGGCTGAAGCTCGCCAAGGGCACACCCGTGGTGGCGCCAGAAGGACATACCGCTGCGCAAATGCAGATGGCCAGTGATTCCAGCCCGCGCAGTGCGGCCGACCTGTTGATCCCCAAGAAGCTGCTTGATGACCTGCCGGCGGATCGAAAAATCCAGGTGCCTGCGAACCCGACCCGCAAAGCGCGCACCTGGTATCACCTGGAAAACCTGCTTCACGACGCCGACAACAATCTTCTCGATGGCTGGGTGTGTGAAGAGATTGGCGTAACGCCCTGGGTCAGTCCCTGGGCCTGGGAAGGCTATGACGTCATCATCGACTACAGCCGACCCAAACACTTGATGGCCTCTTTTCTCAGCGCAATCGACAGTTTCAGCGACGCGCATCGCGAGCGTTATCGCCCCTTTGCCGAAAAAGACGATAAAGGCCCGATGAAGAACCGGTTGTACGAGATCATCGATCGCAACCGCGACGGCAAGATGACAGCCACTGAACTGCAAGCGGCCCTTGAGCTGCCAGCGCATGCGCAGTCGATTTCGCAGATGATCCTGTATAAGGAAAGCGAATGGTTTCAGCAGCCGAAGATATGGGACGCACTGGATGAATTGCTCGGCCATAGCGGCTCGACGCCGCACTTGAACTGGCTGGCGGAGAAGCAGCGGATTGCAGAGCTGGGGTGGTGGAGGGACGTCGCGGAAAAGGTGGGGCTGCCTTCATGGGGGAGTGCCTATCACTTTCATCCGGTTGGTTTGATGGGGAGTTTTAGTGGTGACCGATTTAAGTTTTCCCTTGAAACTATGAAAAGCATTTACCCGAAGCTTGGTGAAGATCGAAACGGTGATTTGCAAAAAATCGCTGACGAATTAAACGCAAACCTCGACTTCTTCAAGTTAAATACTCCATTGCGAAGAGCTCACTTTTTTGCACAGATAAAACAAGAAACCGGGGAGGCTTTATCGATAGATGAGAGTTTCGCATATAAATCCAGCACATTGATTGACTTGTTCAGTTACTTTCGGAATAACCCGGAAGAAGCAAGGCGATACGGGTACAAAATCAAGACAGGAAAAATCAAAGAAAATGGTGTCTCTATGGGTCGCGCCGATTATGAGGCTATTGCCAATGGGGCATATGGGGGGCGCACCGAACTCGGCAGCCGAGGAATTTCAAGCGGGGATGGTTGGAGGTATAGAGGGCGAGGTTTAAAACAGCTGACAGGATTGCACAATTACACACTATTTCAACGTTGGCACACAAAGCATTCGGCGCAGTGGCCAAACGATTATGCAGACTTTGTTGTGAATCCTGACTTGTTGTTGGAGGTGAAATATGCGGTTCGGTCGGCTGCGAGTTTTTGGCTGAACAATGAGTTATATAAAATAGCAGATAAAGGTAGCGCTTTGGAGGTTGTGGATTCAATAACCACTGTCGTAAATAAACATACGGCAAGCCACCCAGATAGAAGGGGGCACTTTGTTGATCTATTGAAAAAAGGGAATTTAAATTGAAAAAAATACTGATAGTTTGTTTGGCTATTGGATCTTTTGTGAACCCTAAGTCCTGGGCAAAGGATCGATACGTGGACAAAAATTCAACATTATGTGAAAAGGGTGAGGATGTTTACATTAGCTGTGCATTCAACTCCAGTTTGGATCAAGACAACTACTTGGGGAAGGTTGCTTCCATTTGCGCGAAGAACAATACATCTCCTGACAGTGGCTATGTACAGTATCGTTTTGGAAAACCGTCCTACGGTGTTGGTCCGGCAAGAATAGAACTGCAGTATCCAGAGCAAAAAATACCACCAAAGGGAATATTCACAATTTACAATTCGAGCAACTCTGAAAGTACCGGGGTCGCTCTTCGCTTTGCACGTGGCGAATACCTTTATTCATTCGAAAGCCTTAACTCCTTCGGCTACAACGTTGTTGCCAGAAAACAAGACAAAAAAGTTTTTAATAAAAACTGTGACCTTCCTGGGTTAGACTATTTAACCGACGATGCGTATCAAGGCATACAAACAGTAGAACTTGGCACAACAAAGATATCCGATGCGAATAAATGCAGCAGCATTGGTCTTCGGGAAGCTTATAGCTCTATGGATGTAGAACGGGTGAATGCATGTATTGTCTACACAAAAACGGATTTGCAAGCCAATGCGAAACCAACCCGTAAACCTGATGGAATATCCCTTTATTCAGTTATTCCATCTGAAAGCCCAAAGCTTGTTTATGAATTTCCATACTTGGGTACGGAAGGGGTTATCACTGACGCATTTTTTCTTCCCGTTGATGATGGGGGAGAAGAACTATTGTTCGTCGTACATCGCATGGAAATACCAAGGGCGTGGGATCCGGCAAGCGATATTTACGATGTTAGTGTTTTTAGATTGGAGGCGGACACATTACTTCTGGACAAAAAGCTCACTCGTTTTTTTCATTTGGGTGGAGATGAAGTGGATAAGCAGGGAAGAACAACATATGCGTACCCGTATAAAGACAAAAAAAGTGTTGAGAAAACGGTAAGCTCGCCTTTGTTTCACGCCATCCATACTGGCAAAATTATCACCGGCTCCATTATGGAAAAAGCATATCTTTATGAGGGCGGCTCGGAGCCGTTGCTACAATACGCGCCAAATATGTATTTAATTAAGGGGGACAAAGTTTTAGCGGAGGATTCGTGGGGTGGATGGTGCAGGGTTTCATATAAAACAACAATAAAAAAAATCACGAAATGGACACAGTGCAAGTCAATTAATTTTTCAGAGAGTTAGGTGAAAACATGCCAATCAGACTGGATAAACTCCCTCCTCCCGCACTATGCCCTCAACCACCTCGTTTTTTGCTTTGGCTCAGCCTGTTGTTGCTGTTCTGTTTGCTGGGCACAGGAGGAACGCTGTTGCTCGGCGATGAAACCTTACCTCAACGGCCTACGGAGTTCTGGCGCGCGGCCTTGGTCTTTCCAATCCTGAGTTGGTTTGTACTGGGTTTCGGACGAGCGCTGTTATACGTCGGCGAACACGGTGCCGCCGAAGGTTGGGATGAAGCGCGTGAAGAAGACCTGATCCGCAAGACTCGACAGGGCCGCCGCTCGCAACAGGTGTTGGGCGTGAGTTTGCAGACGGTGCTTCAGCAGCCTGGCGATGAGGCATCAACACAACTGGAAGCTCTCCTGAGTGGGACGACGGCGTTGAAGTCCCAAGCGTCCAGAATGGATGGAGCAATACTTCGCCATAGTTGTTTATCGTGCGATGCCGATGAAAATCCGGAAGCGCTATTGCTGAGTATATGGGCGCAGACGCTCGCCGACCTGGCGCCAACGTTGGCGCAATTGCCTGCTGATCAACCGCTGGCCCTGTTGCTGGACGTCGACAGCGGTTTGCCGGAGAGCCAGTGGCGCCGAGTCTGGCGGCAGGCGTGGCGCGAATCCGGTATTCGCCAGCTCGTTACCCCTGTCGATGGCAGCGGACTGACTGCAATGGACCTGTGGCTCGACCGGCGTATCCGCGATCGGGCGTTGCTGTTGGTGGTGGCTGTGCAGTTTGCACCGCAGCAGCCTGAAGGCAAGGCAGAAGCCGCCGTCGGGTTGTTGTTTGGCAACCGCCTGACGCAAACCACCTTAGCGCCGATAGCTTATCTTCACCGCCCGGAACAGGAGCGCACGCCCTCCTCCGATGACCTGTTTTATGCCACGCGCCAGGCCCTTGATTGGGTGCCGCTTGAATCGACATCGATCGAGCGGGTTTGGCGAGTGGGTATCAACGCGCAACGGGCTGTGGATGTCGCGAGCGTACTGAGTAAAGTCCCCATGCCAGTCAATAAAACGGGATTGTGCGACCTCGATGCGATGTTGGGTCATCCAGGCTGTGCGTCACCTTGGCTAGCCATCGCAACTGGGACGCAGGCGATTGCGCGTGGCGCAGGACCGCAATTCATCTTCAGTGGTGGTGCTGCCGCGGCGGGTCTGTGGGGCACGGTGTTGATGCCAGTATCAGCCCCCTTGAAAGCGTAAGCACCGAAAGTCAAAAGATCGCCGCCTGCGACAGCTGCTACAGAGTGAGCAGGCGGCGATCCAACTTGCCGGCGAAGAACGATAACATGGTGCGGCAGATGCACCGCACCGCCGGCTCCTACAATATTTCCGCGCATTCCAGGTTTCAGGTGTGATGAATCTCCCGATCCTTGGTTTCCGGCAGGAAGAAGGTGCCCAGGATGGCCGTCATCACTGCGATGACGATCGGGTACCACAGCCCATAGTAGATATCGCCGGTGGCCGCGACCATGGCGAAGGCCACGGTCGGCAGGAACCCGCCGAACCAGCCGTTGCCGATGTGATAAGGCAGCGACATCGAGGTGTAGCGAATGCGCGCCGGGAACAGTTCCACCAGCCAGGCGGCGATCGGACCATAGACCATGGTCACGTAGATCACCAGGATGGTCAGCAGCAAAAGCACCATCGGGTAGTTGGTCTTGGCCGGATCGGCCTTCTCGGGGTAGCCGGCGTCCTTGAGGGCGGTGCCGAGGGTCGCGACGAAGGCGTCGTTGCGGGTCTTGAAGTCGGCGGCCGGCATGCCGGTGCCTTCGAAGCTTGGGATGACTTTGTCGCCGATGCGCACCTGCGCGACGGTGCCCGGTTCGGCCTTCTCGTTCTTGTAGGGGATGGCCCTTTTCGCCAGCACGGTCTTGGCCAGGTCGCAGGAGCTGGTGAATTTGGCCTTGCCGACCGGGTCGAACTGGAACGAACACTCGTCGGGATCGGCGACCACCGTGACCGGGTTGTTCTCCTGCGCAACGAACACGTCGGGATTACCGTACTGGGTCAACGCATTGAAGATCGGGAAGTAGGTCACCGCTGCGAGGATGCAGCCAGCCATGATGATGCCCTTGCGTCCGATGCGGTCGGACAGGCTGCCGAAAATGACGAAAAATGGCGTACCGATCAACAGCGAACCGGCAATCAGCAGGTTGGCTGTCTGCGCGTCGATCTTGAGCGTTTGCAGCAGGAAGAACAACGCGTAGAACTGCCCGGTGTACCAGACGACGGCCTGGCCGGCGGTACCGCCGAGCAACGCCATGATCACTATCTTGAGGTTCTCCCAGCGGGCGAAGGATTCAGTCAACGGCGCCTTGGAGGACTTGCCTTCGGCCTTCATCTTCAAGAACACCGGCGACTCGCTGAGCTGCAGGCGGATGTAGACCGAGATGATCAACAGCAGGATCGACAGCAGGAAGGGAATCCGCCAGCCCCAGGCCTCAAATGCTTCGTTGCCGAGGACTGTACGGCAGGCCAGGATCACCAGGAGCGAAAGGAACAGGCCGAGGGTGGCGGTGGTCTGTATCCACGAGGTGAAGTAGCCACGCTTGCCTTTGGGTGCATGTTCGGCCACGTAAGTCGCTGCGCCGCCATACTCGCCACCCAGGGCCAGGCCTTGCAACAGGCGCAGGGTGATCAGGATGATCGGCGCCGCCACGCCAATGGTCGCGTAACCGGGCAAAAAGCCCACGACGGCGGTAGAGATACCCATGATCACAATGGTGATCAGGAAGGTGTGCTTGCGCCCGATCATGTCGCCCAGACGGCCGAACACGATGGCGCCGAAGGGGCGAACGGCGAAGCCTGCGGCGAACGCGAGCAAGGCAAAGATGAAGGACGTTGTCTCGTTGACGCCAGCAAAGAAGTGCTTGGCGATAATCGCGGCAAGAGAGCCGTAGAGATAGAAGTCGTACCATTCGAACACGGTGCCCAGGGACGAGGCGAAAATGACCTTGCGCTCCTCCTTGGTGATCCCGCGGTTGGGCGCGCTGCCCGTGGTTGTGTTGTCGATTGCGGCCATGAGTCTTCTCCGTCTTGCTCTTGTTATAGGCCGGAGTACCCACTGTCTTATAGCCGCACCCAGGCCCTAGGGCTGAAGTCATCGGATTACGGATTGCGCAAAGCATGCACACAGGCTGACGGCCTCGCATCGCTGCAAGGTTTCTAGAAGCATAATCGGCTTCTTGCAGATATCCACTCGTCATCATGGGCAAACGGGATCGAGCGAACGAGCTGTCGTGAGCCTGCGAAGGAGACACTGTGCAGTGGGAAGGTATTTTGTTGCGGGGAGAGGATATTCAGAATGCAATCAGCCGCGCTCGTGCAATGCACGAGCGCGGCTGATCAAAAGATGGCAGGGGCGGCTGGATTCGAACCAACGCATGGCAGGATCAAAACCTGCTGCCTTACCGCTTGGCGACGCCCCTGTAGCGGCTACCTGGAGAGCCGTGGATGGCCCCCTGCAGGAATGGGCGGCAATTTATCAACTTTCTTGCCGCCTGGGAACCCCCCTGCATCATTATTTTATTTTAAAACAGCGACTTACCATCAAGGAACGACCTGTGCCATCAATTCAGGCACCGATTCAGGGCGATTGGCGAACCGCTGGGCCAGCACCGCACAGACCATCAACTGAATCTGGTGGAACAGCATCAGCGGCAGGATCAACACGCCGATGGTGCTGCCGGCGAACAGCACCTGGGCCATCGGCACACCTGTGGCCAGGCTTTTCTTCGAACCACAGAAGAGGATGGTGATGCGGTCTTGCTGGTTGAAACCCAAGGCCTTGCCCAGCACGGTGGACGCCAGCAACACCAACCCCAAGACCACACAGCAGGCGACCACCAGCCCGGCCAGATCGCGCAATGGAATCTGGTGCCAGATGCCTTCGATCACCGCTTCGCTGAAAGCGCCGTACACCACCAGCAGGATCGAGCCCTGATCGACAAATTTAAGCCAGCTCTTGTTACGCGCCACCCAGGCACCGATCCAGCGGCGAGCGATCTGCCCGGCAATGAACGGCAGCAGTAACTGCACACTGATTTTCACGATCGCGTCGAGGGTCGAGCCGCCCTCGCCATGCACGTCCAGCAGCAAGGTCACCAGCAATGGCGTGAGAAAGATCCCGAACAGGCTGGACGCTGCCGCACTGCAAATCGCCGCCGGAATGTTGCCTCGCGCCAACGAGGTAAAGGCAATCGCCGACTGCACGGTGGCTGGCAGCGCGCAGAGGTAGAGCATGCCCATGTACAGGTCGGCGCCGATCATCGGCGACAGCACAGGCTTGAGCGCCAGGCCGAGCAGCGGGAACAGGACGAACGTCAGGCCAAAGACCAGCAAGTGCAAGCGCCAGTGGCCGGCGCCGGCAATGATCGACTCGCGGGACAGCTTTGCGCCGTGCAGGAAAAACAGCAGCGCGATAGCGCTATTGGTCAACCAGCCAAAGCCCACGGCCACCTGGCCACTGGCGGGCAGGAGGCTGGCGAGAAGGACCACGCCGATCAGGGTCAGGGTGAAGTTATCGGGCAAGAAACGGGGGCGGGTCATCGGGATCATCCAGGCGGCCGGGAACGTGCGACCACAATAGCGCGCGCCCTGATTGCCGGCTAACGCTAACAAGCCAGGAGATATCGCCTAACGGACAGGACGACACGCTGATCTTCTGTAGGAGCGAGCATGCTCGCGATGAACCTGAGAGCACCGCTGGGTGTCAGGTTGCCAGCGTTATCGTTGACGTTCATCGCGAGCATGCTCGCTCCTACAAGCCATATCATTTAGCCATCACATCGGCCGGTGCCTTCTCGATCATGCTTGTAGTGCCGTGCGAGCGGGAACGCCGGCAACCAGGACTCGCGCCGCACCGTCCAGCTTTCATAGGTTGGCTGCAACTGGTCAGGGGCATCGAGCGAGCCCAGGTTCACTTCGATTTCGTCGTCGCTGCGGGCAAACACCGACGAGCCACAGCGCGGACAGAAATAGCGCCCGGCGTAGTCGCGCGTTTCGCCCTCGATCGTCACCGCGTCCTCAGGGAAGATCGCCGAGGCGTGAAAGAGCGCCCCGTGGTGTTTGCGGCAATCGAGGCAATGACAGAGGCCAACCCGGTAGGGCTGCCCCGACGCCGTAATCCGCACATTGCCGCACAGGCAGCCGCCAGTAAATCGTTGCATGCCTCGCCTCCTCTTCAAAAGTTTGAAAGTAGCCGTTCAACGACTGTAGAGGCTCACAAACCCTGCGCAGCAAAAACTTGCGAAAAGCGACAGTAGGCTAAGCTTACGTCAGCTTATTGCCTACGATGCTCGCGGCGGCAGTTGTTGGTTTTATCTGGAGAGCGTCTGCAACAGCTATCTCAGACAGGCCCAAACAATTTGCGCAGGATTGCCGTGATGACCGAGCCGTTCCTCAGTTTTGACCAACTCAAGCGTGCTGCCGCCTCTGGCGAGATCGATACCGTACTGGTGTGCATGGTCGACATGCAGGGGCGCCTGGTTGGCAAGCGCTTCCAGGTCGAGTTTTTCATCGACAGCGGCCATGAAGAAACCCACTGCTGCAATTACCTGCTGGCCGACGACATCGACATGGAGCCGGTGCCGGGCTATGCCGCCGCCAGTTGGAGCAAAGGCTACGGCGACTTCGTGCTCAAGCCCGACATGCGCACCTTGCGCAAGGTGCCCTGGCTTGAGTGCACGGCGCTGGTCCTGTGTGACGTGCTGGACCATCACCATCGAGAGGACCTGCCCCACAGCCCGCGGGCGATCCTGAAAAAACAGGTCGAGCGCCTGCGTGAACGCGGCTACACCGGCATGTTCGCTTCAGAACTGGAGTTCTACCTGTTCGACGAGAGCTACGAGGCCATCCACAAGCGCAACTACCACAAGCCGAAAACCGCCGGGCACTACATCGAGGATTACAACATCCTGCAGACCACTCGCGAAGAGCCGGTGCTGCGGGCAATTCGCAAGCATCTGCAGGCCAGCGGCATTCCCGTGGAAAACTCCAAGGGTGAATGGGGCCCGGGCCAGGAAGAAATCAACATCCGTTACGCCGACGCGATGACCATGGCCGACCATCACGTCATCATCAAGCATGCGTGCAAGGAGATCGCTCAACTGCAGGGCAAGGCGATCACCTTCATGGCCAAGTGGCGCTATGACGCCGCCGGCTCCAGCAGCCACATCCACAATTCGCTGTGGGACAAGAACGCCAAGAAGCCGCTGTTCTTCGATGCCAAGGCCGAGTTCGGCATGTCCAAGCTGATGCGTGCCTGGGTGGCTGGGCAGCTCAAGTACGCCAACGACATCACCTGCTTTCTCGCGCCCTATATCAATTCCTACAAGCGCTTCCAGGCCGGCACCTTCGCCCCTACCCGCGCAGTGTGGAGCCGGGACAATCGCACCGCGGGCTTTCGCTTGTGCGCCGAGGGCAGCAAATCGATCCGAATCGAATGTCGCATTGGCGGTGCCGATCTCAATCCTTACCTGGCCTTCGCCGCCTTGATCGCTGCCGGGCTGGCGGGCATCGATGAAAAGCTCGAGCTCGCCGCGCCCTTCGAGGGCGATGCCTACGTAGACGAGCATTTGCCCGAGGTCTCCAAGACTTTGCGTGAGGCCAGTGCCGCATTGCAGAAGTCGAGCATGTTGCGCGAGGCCTTCGGTGACGAGGTCATCGATCACTACGTGCACACCGCCGAATGGGAACAGAAGGAGTACGACCGGCGGATTACCGATTGGGAACTGCAGCGCGGTTTCGAGCGCTATTGAGATTGCCATGACCAAGACGATTCAACTCATCTCCCCGGTCGATGGCCGGGTTTATGCTGAACGTCCCTGCGCCGATACCGGCCAGCTCTATCGGGCACTGGCGGCGGCGGCCGATACCCAGGCGCAGTGGAAACGCCGGCCGCTGAACGAACGTGCGGCCATTTGCAGCGCAGCGGTGGACGCAATGCTGGCCATGAAGGATGACATCGTCCCGGAACTGGCCTGGCAGATGGGTCGACCGGTGCGCTTCGGCGCCGGCGAACTGCGTGGTTTCGAAGAACGTGCGCGGCACATGATCGCCATTGCGCCTGAAGCTCTGGCAGCGGTGGAGCCCGGGCCTGTCGCGGGTTTCAAGCGCTATATCAAGCGCGAACCGCTGGGCACGGTGCTGGTGATCGCCCCGTGGAATTACCCTTATTTGACGGCAGTCAACTCGGTCATTCCGGCGCTGATGGCTGGCAACAGCGTCATCCTCAAACACGCTTCGCAAACCCTGCTGGTGGGTGAGCGTTTCGCCGAAGCTTTTCGTCGGGCGCATCTGCCTGAAGGGTTGTTCCAGAACCTGGTGCTTGACCACGCCTCGACTGCGCTGGCCATCGTCTCCGGCGACATACAGCAGGTGAATTTCACCGGCTCGGTGGAGGCCGGCAAGATCGTCCAGCTGGCGACACTCACAGGCTTCATCGGCACAGGCCTGGAGCTCGGCGGCAAGGACCCTGCCTACGTTCGGGCCGATGCCGACCTCGAACACGCGGTGGAAAACCTGGTGGACGGCAGCTTCTTCAACTCGGGACAAAGTTGTTGCGCCGTGGAGCGCATCTATGTCGATCAGGCAATCTATCCGGCCTTCATCCAGCGTTTCGCCGAATTGACCCGCCAGTACGTGCTGGGCAATCCATTGGACCCCGCCACCACCCTCGGACCGATGGTGAATCCACAAGCGGCCGATTTCGTGCGCGGGCAGATCGCCGAGGCATTGAGTGAGGGCGCCAGGGCGCTGATCGACGCGTTAGCCTTCGCCTCCGATGTGCCCGGCAGCGCCTATCTGGCTCCACAAGTGCTGGTGGATGTGAACCATCAGATGTCGGTGATGCGCGATGAAAGCTTCGGGCCAGTGGTCGGCATCATGCCGGTTGCCGGCGACGACGAGGCCGTCGCCTTGATGAACGACAGTGAGTTCGGGCTCAGCGCGTCCATCTGGACCCGGGACCTGGCCGCCGCCGAACGCTTGGGCGAGCAGATCGAAACCGGCACCCTGTTCATGAATCGCTGCGACTACCTGGACCCGGCCCTGGCCTGGACCGGGGTCAAGAACAGTGGCCGCGGCGTGACCCTTTCCCGCTTGGGATACGAACACCTGACCCGTGCCAAATCCTTCCATCTGCGCCACGAGATCTGAGCCATGAGCCTGACTGGAAACTGGAACTACCCCACGAGCATCCGCTTCGGTGTCGGCCGCATCGCGGAACTGGCCGAGGTCTGTCGCAGCCAGGGTATTCAACGCCCGCTGCTGGTCACCGACAGCGGCCTGGGGCGTGCGTCGATCACCACGGCTGCGCTGGACGCCTTGCGCGATGCAGGGCTGGGCGCCGCGCTGTTCTGCGACCTCAAGCCCAACCCGGTCGAAGCCAACCTGGCAGGCGGGCTCGACGCCTGGCGCGCGGGCAACCACGATGGCGTGGTGGCCTTTGGCGGAGGCAGCGGCCTGGACATGGGCAAGCTCATCGCCTTCATGAGTGGCCAGACCCGCCCGGTCTGGGATTTCGAAGACATCGGCGACTACTGGACCCGCGCCGATGAAAGCCGCATTGCCCCGGTCATCGCGGTGCCGACCACTGCAGGTACGGGCTCGGAAGTGGGTCGCGCCGCGGTGATCATCGACGATCGCACCCACACCAAGCGCATCATCTTCCACCCGAAAATGATGCCGCGCGTGGTCATCAGCGATCCCGCCCTGACCGTCGGCATGCCGGCCAAAGTCACTGCCGGCACGGGCATGGACGCCTTGGCGCACTGCCTGGAGTCCTACTGCGCCCCTGGTTTCCACCCCATGGCCGATGGCATTGCGGTCGAAGGCATGCGCCTGGTGAGCAATGCCCTGGTGCGTGCCGTCCACACCCCTTCGGACCTCGATGCACGCGGGCAAATGCTGGCGGCGGCGGCGATGGGCGCCACTGCATTCCAGAAAGGCCTGGGCGGGATGCACGCCCTCGCGCATCCGATCGGCGCGCTGTACGACACCCACCACGGCATGACCAACGCCACACTGATGCCCTACGTGCTGAAGTTCAATCGTCCGGCCATCGAGGAACGCATCACACGCCTGGCGGCGTACCTGCACCTGCCCTCCCCGGGCTTCGACAGCTTCCTGGCCTTCGTCCTCAAATTGCGCAAGGACATCGCCGTGCCGCATACGCTGTTCGAGCTGGGGGTGGATGACCAGCAAGCCGACCTGATCGCCGACATGGCGGTGGTCGACCCGTCGGCCGGCGGCAACCCGCTGCCCTTGACCCGGGCCGGTGTAGCGGAAATTTTCCAGACGGCCCTCCACGGCCGCCTTCTGTAGGAGCGAGCACGCTCGCGATGGACGCCAACGATTACGCGGGGAACCTGACTGTGGGAGCGAGCCTGCTCGCGATGAACCTCAACGATAACGCGGGGAACCTGACGCCCCGAGTAATCGTTAACCTCCATCGCGAGCAGGCTCGCTCCTACACAAAAGCTGGCAGGTTTCACCGATAGGAAACAGGAGCAGTACGACAAGGGGTTGAAAGCCAATCCATCCGGAGCGCCGGATGGCTGCGTATCAAAACCTGAAGGGGCACACGACAATGAACCCAGCAAGCCAGCCCGGCACCGACGCGCACGACGATGACGTCAAGGTCCTGCACAGCATGGGCTACGCCCAGCAGTTGTCGCGAAGAATGGGGGTTTTCTCCAACTTTGCGATTTCCTTTTCGATCATCTGCATCCTTTCCGGTGGCATCAACTCACTGGCCCAGGGCACCTCGGGCGCCGGCGGTGCGTCGATCGGTATCGGCTGGCCGATTGGTTGCCTGATTTCCGGCGTGTTCGCCCTGGCCATGGCGCAGATTTCCTCGGCCTACCCCACCGCAGGCGGCCTGTATCACTGGGGCTCGATCCTCGGCAACCGTTTTACCGGCTGGCTCACGGCCTGGTTCAACCTGCTGGGGCTGGTCACGGTGCTCGGGGCGATCAACGTCGGCACCTATTACTTCTTTTTCGGCGCCTTTGGCCCCACGCTGGGCATGGAAGACACCACCACGACCCGGGTGATTTTCCTGGCGATCCTCACGGGTCTCCAGGCCCTGTGCAATCACCTGGGGATCGGCCTGACCGCCAGGCTCACCGATTTCTCCGGCTACCTGATCTTCGCCACCGCACTGGCGCTGACCATCGTCTGCTTGATATCAGCCCCCAGCTACGAGTTCTCCCGGCTGGTGACCTTCGGCAACTACTCTGGCGCGGCGGGTGGCGGTGTCTGGCCGGAAGTCTCCAACAGCTGGGTCTTCATGCTCGGCCTGCTGCTGCCGATCTACACCATCACTGGCTACGACGCCTCTGCCCACACCTCGGAGGAGACCCGCAATGCGGCCATGTCGGTGCCGCGGGGAATGGTCATGTCGGTGGTCTGGTCGCTGCTGTTCGGCTGGGTGATGCTCAGCGCATTCGTGCTGATGTTGCCGAGCATGGACGAAGCGGCCAAGCAAGGCTGGAGCGTGTTCTTCTGGGCCATGAATACCCAAGTTAACCCGCTGCTCAAGGACGGCTTGTACGTGGCGATTTTCATCTCGCAGGTGCTCTGTGGCCTGGCGACCGTGACCTCGGTTTCACGCATGATCTTCGCGTTTTCCCGCGACGGCGGCCTGCCTTGCTCCAAAGCCCTGGCCTCGGTTTCGCCAACCTTTCGCAGCCCGGTGGCAGCCATTTGGACCGGTGCCACACTGGCGGTGCTGTTCGTCTGGGGATCGTCGGTGATATCGATCGGAGAAACGCCGGTGTACACCATCGTGGTCTCCTGCACGGTGATCTTCCTGTTCTTCTCCTTCATCATTCCCATCGTACTGGGCCTGTTTGCCTACGGGAGCGCAAAATGGCCGACCATGGGGCCGTGGAACATGGGGCGCTTCTGGTACACGGTGTTCGCCCTGCTCTCGGTCGTGTCGATGGTGATCATTTTCGTCATCGGCATCCAGCCACCGAACGACTGGGCGTTGTACATCACCATCGGCTTCCTGGTGTTGACGGCCATCGTCTGGTTCGGTTTCGAAGCGCGACGCTTCCAGGGACCGCCGGTGGGCGACGTGATCCTCAAGCGCCAGGCTGAAATCGCGGCGGCGGAAGCAGCGTTGAACAAACGCTGAAACAACCGCGACTGCCTACCTGTAGGAGCGAGCATGCTCGCGAAAAACCAGAGGGCGCCGCGGGGCATCTGGTTCAACGTGTTATCGTTCACGACCATCGCGAGCATGCTCGCTCCTACAGTGAACCTTGCGCCTGTTCGACAGTAGGCGCCCTCCCGCAGCGCGACGACATGGACGGTCACCATTTCACGCCAGGCTCGCCCCTGCCGATAAGCCTGTTCCTGGCGCAACAGCAAAATCATCATGTGCTCCGTTCGTTCTTTCATACGTCGCAGACTTCACTGCCCGTATCCCCCTGTCTGGAGTTTTCTCAATGCCCTCGCCCCAATCCCTGTCCGCCGCGTTGCTGGGCCTGGCCCTTGTTTGTCCGGCGATCGCCCAGGGCCAGGGCCTGGAGTTGGGGCAAGTGCTGATCGGGGCCGACAACCCGAGTGACGAGGACCAGGGGATCGAGGACGCCAAGGCGCGGCTCGACCAAGTACCCGGCGGCACCAACGTGGTCGACATGCGCCGCCCCCTGCAGGGCCGGGTAGCGAGCAATCAGGATGTACTGGCTTATCAGCCAGGCATCTATGCCCAGTCGGCAGGCAATGAAGGCGTGAAGATCTCGATCCGCGGGTCGGGCATCAACCGTGCGCCGGGCGCCCATGCCTCGGGCCTGTACGCCATGCTCGACGGCCTGCCGCTGACCGGTCCCGGCGGCACGCCCTATGAGCTGCTGGAGCCGCTATGGCTTGACCATGTGGAGGTGCTGCGCGGCGCCAACGGTTTCGACCGCGGTGCCCTGGCCTTGGGCGGGGCCATCGATTACGTCAGCCATACCGGCTACAACGCACCACGGTTGCAGGTACGCTATGCCACGGGCAGCCACGGTTATCAGCAGCGCCAGGTCAGCTCCGGGAAGGTGCTGGGGGACTTCGACTACTACCTGGCCCTGACCGACGCCCGCGCGGACGGCTATCAGGATCACACCGCCAGCGAGAGCCAGGGCGTCATCGCCAACTTCGGCTATCGCTTCAACCCGAACCTGGAAACGCGCGTCTACCTGCGCTACCGCCAGACCGACAACGACCTCGCCGGCCGGGTCACCAAACACTCCATCGAGCACGACCCGCGCGCGGCCAACCCTGCCTACGTGGCGCGCGACGATCGCCGCGAACAGCCGGGCAGCACCTTTATCGGCAACAAGACCACCTGGTTCATCGATGACGATTCGAGCATCCAGGCCGGCCTTGCCTACCATGACTACCCCATGGACTTGCGCGAAGGCCCCAACCGCCTGAAGGTGGCGTACACGGATGTCAGCGGCACCCTCGACTACAAGCGTCGCGACACCCTCTGGGGCCTGCAAAGCCAGAGCACGCTGGGCCTGCGCGTGACCAAGCACCTGCCCAACGCCGGCGCCAGCGAGCAGGTGCGCATCCCCACCGGCAACACGGCCGGTTATGCGCCAGGCACGCCCATGCGCAACTTCACCTACCAGGGTTCGGACAGCGTCCTGCATGCGGGCAATGACCTGGAGATTGCAGACGACCTATGGCTGACCACGGGCCTGGCAGCCATCTACACCCGCCGGGAAAGCGCGGTGACTTACCCGCAAGGCGGTGGCAAGACCAGTCAGGGCGACTGGGACTATGCCCCGCGCCTGGGGCTGCGCTACCAACTCACACCCGACCTGCAACTGTTCGGCAACCTCAGTCGCTCGGTCGAGGCGCCGCACCCCTGGTCGCTGATCTACAGCTCCAACATCCGCTTCCCGGCAGGCAGCGGCCCCGCTACCGGCACCCAGCGCGACCCAATCGAGCTGCAAAACCAGACCGCGACCACCCTGGAACTGGGCGGGCGCGGCGACAGCGCGATGGGCCAATGGAGCCTGGCCTGGTACTACGCCCAGGTACGCCACGAATTGCTCTCGGTGTTACCGGATGCCAACGCCACCACGCCCTACGAACTCAATGCCAGCCCCACCGTCCACCAAGGCGTGGAAGCCAGCCTGTCGAGCAACCTGTGGTCGGGTAACGATGGCGGTCAACTGAGCCTGCGCCAGAGCTACACCTTCAGTGACTTCCATTACCAGGACGACGAGCGCTTCGGCGACAACCGCCTGCCGGGCCTACCGATGCACTACTACCAGGGCGAACTGCGCTACGACTGGCCCCAGGGATTCTTCGCCGCGCTCAACACGCAATGGATGTCCAAGGTGGCGGTCGACTACGCCAACAGCTACTACGCCGATCCCTACGCACTGTTCGGCGCGACCCTGGGCTACAACGCGCCCAAGGGTGACTGGCAGACCTGGGTGGACATGCGCAACCTGACCGACAAGCACTACGCCGCTACCGTCACGCCGGGCTACGACGACAAAGGGCTGGACGCGGCGCGGTCGACGCCGGGTGAAGGTATGGGGGTGTATGTCGGGGTGTCGTGGAGCCTGCTGTAAGACATAGGCAGGAAATCCGGCACCCATGAGTCAACGCCCTGAGCAGATTTTGTAGGAGCTGGCTTGCCAGCGATGAGGCCAGACAGGTAAATGCAATATTCGAGGTCGCCTTCGCCGGCAAGCCGGGCTCCTACAGGCCAGTGGTGATCACGACGCCTCGCCCGGTGCAAACAAAATACCGAAGGAGCCAGGCTTGCCGGCGAAGAGGGCCGAAAGGTCAGCGCAACATTCTACGCAGCCTTCGCCGGTAATCCGGGCCGTTACAGATCAGGCTAAGAGGTTCTCGCCCCCGGATTCTGCCAGAACGCGGGATCGGCACTCTTGAGCCGCTCGACCGCATTGTTGATGTGGTTGAGCGCGGCATGGCGCGCGCCTTCGGGGTCTCGTGCGGCGATGGCCTCGTACACGGCGGAGTGTTCGACATGCACCGTCCTGGCCAGGTCGTGGCGACGCTCTTCATTGGAGCGGGTGATGCGGATCGCTTCCTTGATGTACTGCGCGATGAACTCGTGCAGTGACGGGTACAGCGGATTGCCCGTTGCCCTGGAAATGGAGTGATGGAACGCCAGGTCTTCCTCGACGCCATCGCGCCCCGCCTGCTCGGCGGCATCGATGGCCTTGAGCGCCTGGTGGATGGCCTCCAGTTGCGCCGGCGAATGCCGCTGTGCCGCCAGTGCCGCAGCCTCCCCTTCTATACCGCGACGCAGTTCGGTGACCCGCAATACCGCCTCGATCGAGCCGCTGACGTCCAGGTCGATGGTGAACGCCTTGATGTGCGCACCTTCGCTGACGACGGTGCCGCTGCCTTGGCGGACCTCGACCAGGCCGGCTGACTTCAGGCGCGAGATCGCCTCGCGGATGACCGTCCTGCTCACCCCGAAACGCTCCGAGAGCACGGGCTCAGTGGGCAGGCGAGCACCCGGCAGTACTTCGCCGTTGGCGATATAGGCCTTCAGGGCCGCCGTCACCTGATCGGACAGCGTGCCCTTGGCGGAGTCCTTCAGAACGGCCAGTGCCTCGGCGGAACAGGGGGATTTGTCAGGAGTGGGCATAGGCATCTCTGGGCTCAAATCGGTGAACGGTACTGCATTTTAGACCCGTCGTCCTCTTTGGATTCTACGCCTTGAATTCGTATGACGTATTATGATAAAAAACCGCTGCTCATGTAAATCCGACAAAAACAACGTCACCCACTACAAAAATAAGGATGGGGGAAACACATGACTGAATCAGTGATTCAAACCGGTGCCATCGCGCCCGCCGATCGCTTCGAGGACCTTGCGTATCGCAAAGCCGCGTGGCGTATCCTGCCGCTGTTACTGCTGTGCTACCTCGTCGCCTATCTGGATCGGGTGAACGTGGGTTTCGCCAAACTGCAGATGTCCGACGATCTGCAGTTTTCCGAAGCCGTCTACGGTCTCGGCGCAGGGATCTTCTTCATTGCCTACTTCCTCGTGGAAATTCCCAGCAACCTGATCCTGCATCGCGTCGGTGCGCGGTTGTGGATCGCACGCATCATGATCACCTGGGGCATCATCTCCTCGGCCATGGCCCTGGTCAGTACGCCGATGTCCTTCTACATCATGCGCTTCCTGCTGGGCATCGCCGAGGCCGGGTTCTACCCGGGTGTCATCCTCTACCTGTCCTACTGGTTCCCGACCCATCGCCGCGGCAAGATGTACGCCCTGTTCGCCACGGCAGTGCCGCTCTCGGGACTGATCGGTGCGCCCCTGTCCGGCTGGATCATGAGCGCCTTCAACGGTGACCACGGGTTTGCTGGCTGGCAATGGCTGTTCTTTCTCGAAGGGTTGCCTTCGATCGCCGTCGGTATCCTGGTGATCTTCTGCCTCAGCGACCGCATCTCCAGTGCCGGCTGGCTCACCCGGGAAGAGAAAACCCTGCTGCAAACCCGCATCGACGCCGAAACTGCAGGCCATCAAACCCACAGCCTCAAAGAGGTGTTCCTGCAGCCGCGCATCTGGCTGCTGACGGCGATCTATTTCTGCATGATCGCCGGCTTCTATACCGTGGGCTTCTGGTTGCCGACGCTGATCCGCCAGGCCGGTGTCAGCGATGTCTTGCAGGTCGGCATGCTCACCGCCATTCCTTATGCCGCCGCCGCAATGACCATGATCCTGGTGTCGCGTAGCGCCGACCGGTTGCGCGAGCGTCGCTGGCACCTGGCGCTGACCGCGGTGCTGGGCGGTATCGGCCTGTTCATCTCCGCCACCTGGAGCGACAACTTCACGATTTCGATGATCGGCCTGACCCTGGGTTCCATGGGGGCCATGAGCACCCTGCCGCTGTTCTGGAGCCTGCCTACCGCCTTCCTCGGTGGCACCGCCGCGGCCGCCGGCATTGCCCTGATCAACTCCTGGGGCAACCTCGCGGGTTTCGTCTCGCCGTACCTGATGGGCTTCCTCAAGGACACGACCCACAGCACCACGATCGGCATGTATGTGATGGCAAGCGCGTTGTTCCTCGGCGCCCTGCTGGTCTTCCGAATTCCCGGAAAACTCGTCAACCGTTGACGTTTGGAGTAACTCATGAAAATTCTCGTGACCGGTGCAGCCGGCTTCCTTGGCCGCCGTCTGATCGAAGCCCTGCTGCTGCGCGGCTCGCTGACCGACCGTGCAGGCCAGCCCCAGCCCATCGGGCAAATCGTCGCCTTCGACAGGGTCGCGCTCGAGGGCATCGATGATCCGCGGGTAACGGTGGTGTGTGGCGATATCGCCAACCCTGAAGTGCTGGACAGCCTGATCGACGCCAGCACCGACAGCATCTTCCATTTGGCTGCGGTGGTTTCCAGCCAGGCGGAGGCCGACTTCGAACTGGGCATGCGCATCAACTTCACCGCGACCCAGAACATGCTCGAACGCATTCGCTTGCTCGGTACCTGCCCAAAATGGGTGATGACCAGCTCCGTCGCGGTATTCGGCGGGCAACTGCCGGAACGCGTGCGCGATGATCAGGTGTGGGCACCGCAGAGTTCCTATGGCACGCAAAAAGCCATGAACGACCTGCTACTCGCCGACTACAGCCGACGCGGTTTTGTCGATGGCCGCAGCCTGCGCATGCCGACCATCGTGGTGCGCCCGGGCAAACCCAACCTGGCCGCTTCCAGCTTCGCCAGCGGGATCATCCGCGAACCGCTCAACGGCCAGCCCAGCGTGTGTCCGGTGCCCCTCGATACGCGGCTCTGGCTGATGTCGCCAGCGCAGGCGATCGCCAACCTGATCCATGGTCATGAGCTGGCCGGCGAGCAGATGACCGAGGGTCGGGTGATCAACATGCCGGGCCTGTCGATTACCGTCGAACAGATGATCGATGCCCTGCGCGAGGTCGCTGGTACGGAAGTGGCCGCGCGGATCAGCCTGGAGCGCAATCCGGCGATCGAGCGCATCGTCGGTTCGTGGCCGGGGTCCTTTTGTGCCACCTATTCCCGGGACCTGGGCTTCACCGCAGATGAAGATTTCCGCGCTGTGATCAAGCAGTACATGACTGATTATCTGCCCGGATGAGGAACCCGACATGTTGAATGCCCCTGCCCGCCCTCTGCTGGGCTGCATCGCTGACGATTTCACCGGTGCCACGGACCTTGCCAACATGCTGGTGCGCGGCGGCATGCGCACCGTGCAAAGCATCGGCATACCCGGCGCCGAGGTTGCCGAACACCTCGACGCCGATGCGATCGTCATCGCCCTGAAGTCTCGCACCGTGCCGGCCGCCGACGCCGTTGAGGCGTCGCTCGAAGCGCTGCGCTGGCTGCGCGAACGTGGCTGCGAACAGATTTTCTTCAAGTACTGCTCGACGTTCGACTCGACCGCTGACGGCAACATCGGCCCGGTGAGCGAAGCCTTGCTGGAAGCGCTGGACAGTGATTTCACCCTGGCCTGCCCCGCCTTCCCGGAGAACGGGCGCACGGTCTTTCGTGGGCATTTGTTCGTGCAGGACCAGTTGCTCAGCGAGTCGGGCATGCAGCATCACCCGCTGACACCGATGACAGACGCGAACCTTGTTCGGGTGCTGCAAGCGCAGAGTCAGGGCAAAGTCGGCCTGCTGCGCCATGACACGGTGTCCAAAGGCGTGGAGAGCATTCGCACGCGCATCACGCAGCTTCGCGCCGAGGGTGTGCGCATGGCGATCGCAGATGCGGTGACCGATGCCGACCTGCATCTGCTGGGCGAAGCTTGCGCCGGTCTTGCGCTACTGACGGGTGGTTCAGGGCTGGCGCTGGGCTTGCCGGATAACTTCCGACGGGCTGGCAAACTTCGCGAGCTGGACGCCACCCTGGTACCAAAAGTCGACGGCGGCGAAGTGGTGCTCGCGGGCAGCGCTTCGCAAGCCACCAATGGGCAAGTGGCGAGCTGGCTGCAGGCCGGTCGCCCAGCCTTTCGGATCGACCCTTTGGCCTTGGCGGCGGGAGCGCCGGTCATCGAACAGGCACTGGCCTTCGTCGCTGACACGGCGGAAACGGTACTGATCTACGCCACCAGCTCCCCGGATGAGGTCAAGGCCGTACAACGTGAACTGGGTACCGAGCGCGCGGGGAATATGGTCGAGCAGGCCATGGGCCGGATTGCCAGCGGGCTACACCAGGCCGGGATACGGCGCTTTGTGGTCGCCGGGGGAGAAACCTCCGGGGCCGTGGTGCAAGCCCTGGATATCCAGCTGTTGCAGATCGGTGCGCAAATTGATCCGGGGGTGCCCGCTTGCGTCAGCACGCCCGGCGAACCACTGGCCCTGGCACTCAAGTCTGGCAACTTCGGTGGCCCTGACTTCTTCGCCAAGGCTCTGAAACACCTGGCGGGAGTTCAAGCATGAGCAACGAAAACGCCCTGCGCGAAGAAATCTGTGACGTCGGCAGCCAGTTGTACAGCCGTGGCTACACGGTAGGCAGTGCCGGCAACATCAGCGCCCGGCTCGACGATGGCTGGTTGATCACACCCACGGACGCCTGCCTGGGCCGTCTGGACCCGGCCGCCATTTCCAAGGTCAACCTGGCCGGGGAATGGGTCAGCGGCGACAAACCGTCGAAGACCCTGGGCTTGCACCGTGAGGTCTATGATCGCAACCCGGGTGTCGGCGGCGTGGTCCATACCCATTCCACGCATTTGGTGGCGTTGACGCTGGCCGGGGTCTGGCAGCAGGATGACATCCTGCCGCCGCTGACGCCCTATCAGGTGATGAAGGTCGGGCATATCCCGTTGATCGGCTATGAACGTCCCGGCTCGCCGAAGGTAGCCGAGCGGGTGGCGCAACTGGCCAACAGCGTGCGCGGGGTGATGCTCGAACGCCTGGGTCCGGTGGTGTGGGAAAGCTCGGTGTCGAAGGCCAGTTATGCCCTGGAAGAGCTGGAAGAAACCGCACGCCTGTGGCTGATGAGCAACCCCAAGCCGGCCCCGCTCGACCAGGCCGCGCTGGATGAGCTGCGCGAAGTTTTTGGCGTGCGGTGGTAACCCCCCGGGCCTTGCGCTAAATGCATTTGTAGGAGCGAGCCTGCTCGCGATGGACGACAACGATAACGCTGGAAGCCTGACACCCTGCAGCGCTCTCAGGCTTTTCGCGAGCAGGCTCGCTCCTACAAGCAATGCTGTTTACTTAAGCTTGACGTTATATGTATGGATTGGATTGGATTGGATTGGGAGCTTATCCGTTTCTTCGGTGATGGCGGCTGGCGGTTTCGCTCTTACAGCGACTCACTTTTCCAAACGCCGGAGTGCCGGCCCAGCAAAAAGTAAGCAAAAGGCTTTGCCCCACCACTCGGTGCCTCGCCAGGGCTCGGCATGTCCTCACTCCGGCATTGCTCCGTGGGTCGCCGCGATGGGCCATCCATGGCCCAGCGCGGCTAAACCGGCGTCCTGCCGGTTTCCCCACTGCGCAATGCCTGCGTTCGGCCATCGTGGTTAACGGGGCGCCCAAATCCAAAGCCAAAGCGAGGCGGCCTGACAGCCGACCTGATCTTTTCCGGATGTCCCCTCAAATCCCCTGTAGGAGCCAGGCTTGCCGGCGAAGAACGATAACGCGGTACAACAGGCACACCGCAGCGCCTGGTTCGCCGGCAAGCCTGGCTCCTACAGGGAATTGCGTAGGGCTCCCGATCAGGTCGGCTGTCAGGCCGCCTCGCTTTGGCTGTTGATTTGGCTTTTGATTTTCTTGCCACATCGAGAGGCCGAGTGGAGGTTCTGCGCAGTGGGTAAACCGGCATGGATGCCGGTTTAGCCGCGCAGGGCCATGGATGGCCCATCGCGGCGACCCACGGAGCAGGACCGGAGCGAGGGCATGCCGAGCCCTAGCGAGGCACCGAACGTCAGGGGCAAGAGCCCTTGGTTACTTAGGGCCGGGCGGCGTTCCGTTTTTCCAAGTGACTCGCCGTAAGGGCGAAACCATAGGTGGCCGTTACCGCAGGAATGGATATGTACGCAGTCAACAAAATCCGCATTGGCCGTCAGGACGCCTTCGCCGGCAAGTCGGATCGCCGCACCGCTGACTCCTACAGGTTTTCCAGGTGACTCGCCGCATGGGCGAAACCCTAGGTGGCCGTTACCGCAGCAATGGATATACACCCAATCCAAATATGCGCCTGCAGCACCCAACTTAAAGTGAACAGCATTACGCATCTACAAGGACTTTTTCGCTTAACTGAACCTACGCTGGTATTTTAATTTCAGGAGTCACCATGCCTCGTTTCGCTGCCAACCTCAGCATGCTCTACCCGGAACACGATTTTCTCGACCGCTTCGCCGCGGCCGCTGCCGATGGATTCCAGGCGGTGGAATACCTGTTCCCCTACGACTACAGCGCGCAACAACTTAAACAGCGGCTGGACGACAACGGCCTGGTCCAGGCCCTGTTCAACGCCCCGCCCGGCAATTGGGCGGCAGGCGAAAGAGGCGTCGTCTCCTTGCCTGGCCGTGAAGCGGAGTTTCGCGAAGGTTTCGACCAGGCCCTGGAATATGCCGCGATCCTGGGCAATGACCGCATCCACGTCATGGCCGGGCTGCTGGCGAGCGAAGCAGCCCGTGCCCGACACCACGCGACTTACCTGGAAAACCTCAGCCACGCGGCGACGCAAGCGGCCAAGGTCGGCGTCACTGTGTTGCTGGAGCCGATCAACACCCGCGACATGCCGGGGTTTTTCCTCAACCAGCAGGATCAGGCCCAGGCCGTCTGCAAAGCTGTCGGCATGGCCAATCTCAAGGTCCAGTTCGACATCTACCATTGTCAGATCGTAGAGGGGGACGTGGCGACGAAGCTGCGCCGGGATTTCGCCGGCATCGGCCATATCCAGATCGCGGGAGTGCCGGATCGTCACGAACCGGACCTGCACAACGAGTTGAATTATCCCTACCTGTTCGAGCTCATCGACCAACTGGGCTACAACGGTTGGGTGGGTTGCGAGTACCGGCCGCGCGGCAACACCAGCGAGGGGTTGCAATGGATGCGCGATTGGCAGGCGCGCTGATCTGGCTTCACTTTTCAATGCGCTGAAATCTGCGAAAAACCGCCCCAGCCTTTACAATCACGCCTTTCACCGCAGATCAGAAAGGTTCTACAGGTTATGGCGCTCGACCCTCCCACGATGTTGACGATTTCGACCGCCCTCGCAGCCGCCGCCGCGCTGTACCTGGCGATCGAATGGCGGAGCATTCGCGAACCCTCGCTGCTGTTCTGGAGCGCGGGTTTCGCCACCATCACCCTGGGGTCGACCCTCGCCTTGCTGCGCGGGGCCGGCCTTTTGCTGGCTGGCATCTGGTTCGCCAATGGCCTGCTGGTGGTGGCCCACTGGTGTTTTCTGCTGGGCGTCGCGCGCTTCACGCAGACGCGGCTGTCGCGTGCCTGGTACCTGATCTTCGTCGCCTGGGTGGCCTTGCTGTTGTTGCCGGACGAGCCGTCGTGGTCGAAGGCCATGCTGCTGGCCAATTCGCTGCTGGTCGCCCTGGTGACACTCAGGGCCAGTTTCCTTTTGCGTCCCCATGGCAAGTCGTTGAGCGTGGGGGCGGTGCAACTGCGCTATGTGCTGTTGGCCCATGGGTTGTTCTATCTTGCCAAGTCAATTACCGCCATCGTTCCCGGCACGCTGATCGACCTTGCCGCGTTTCGTGGCGAGATCATTCAGATTTCCCTGGTCGAAGGCGCGATGGCGATCATGCTGATCGCCCTGTCCATGACCGGTACCGAACGCTACAGGCGTGAGAAACGCATCGCCCGGCTGGCCGCCCGTGATCCGTTGACCGCCCTGTACAACCGCCGCGCCCTAGAAGTGCGAGCAGCGCGCCTGCTCGATAACGTCTCCACGGCAAGACCCGGTGCCTTGCTGTTGATCGATATCGACAATTTCAAACAGGTCAACGACCTCTATGGCCATATGGCTGGCGACCGCCTGCTCGTCACACTGAGCGAGATGATCCGTTCGGTCCTGCCTGAAGGCGCACTGGCGGCGCGGCTGGGCGGTGATGAATTCGTGATCCTGCTGGGCAACGCATCGCATGAGCAAATCGTCGGGCTGGGCAGCGCGCTGCGTGAGCAGTTCCACCACGCTGCCGCGCAAGCGTTCGCCACACCGCAAGCGGTAACCCTGAGCATCGGCGCCAACCTGTTCGACCATCCACCAGCCAGCCTCGCGGCATTGATCGAGCAAGGCGATGCGGCGCTCTACCAGTCCAAGCGTGGCGGACGCGACAGCATACGGTTGGTCGATCTGACCTTTGCCAGCAACGAACCGCTTTGATTTCTGAGGATTGCATTGCGCGGTTCGCGTATGAAACTCCGGGGCTCGCGTGCCAATCCAACTTATCCTCCAGCCATTGGACCAAGCGCCGCGGGGCATCAGGTTTCCTGCGTCATCGTTGACGACCATCGCGAGCAAGCTTGCTCCTACAGGGGCCCGGGCAAGATCGCTGTAAATGCGTTTGCCGCGATTCCAGTAGGAGCGAGCACGCTCGCGAAAAACCCGAGCACGATATCTGCGCATGTCTTTACTGCTTCGGCGGCCATGGTGGGCGTATGCATTACGGTGATCGGTATTTTCCAGGTGGTTACCACGCTGAGAAGTGAAGACTCCCTGGGTGATGACTTTCTCGCGATGAACGCCATCCTGCATTTGATTACCACGCGGCTGTCCTACTGGGCATTGCGTACCAGCAACGTGAACCGCAATCATTTCCTGGAAAAACTGGTCGACGTTCTTTTTCTTATCGCCTTGACCTGTACCACGGCCATTGCAGGTTTCATCACCTGGGCGATCACTGTGCATTAGTGTCTGGAACAAGCGCGCGGACGAATCGGCATTCGACTTCCGGTTCTTCGTTGCTGCGGGGTTGTTCAAGCACGAATCCGCACCGGGACAGTACTTTTTTTGAGCCCACATTTTCCTTGAATACATAAGCCACCAGTTGCGTCAGTTGCCAACGCGCCTGCGCTTGCTCGATCAGATGCCTGAGCGCCTGTGTCGCCAGGCCCTGCCCGCACGCGTCGCGACCGATCCGATAGCCCACCTCCGCACAACCAGTCGATGGGTTTATGTCTTTCAAGTTTGCCCGCCCTACAATTGTTCCGCTGCCGTCCTCAATAACAAACGGATGCCAGGTGCCGATGGCAAAACCGGACAAGTAGCCTTCGATATGTTCGGCGACGCCTTGCGATGAGTAAAAAGAAGGGTCGCGCGCATCAATATGCGATTCGAACCATGCACGGTTGTGGATTTCGAAGGCCAGCAAGGCGTCCGTATCCGTACTTTTCAGCTCGCGAATTCTGAATGCGTTCATGCATCAACTCTCCAGTGCTTGAGGCCCGAGCGTGACCGTCTGTCCGGCGTTCCAGCAACCCAGGTCACTGACAATCGAGGCATCGTCTATTCCTGCCTCCTCGCTCAACTCACGAAGCGCGGCTTCGGCGGGTGTTTCACCTGACTCGATGGTGCCTTTGACCAGTTGCACGCCTGCCAGCGGATGGCGAAACAGAAGGATGCGGGGCCCGGCAGTACTCGAGAGGATGACGGGGCAAGCCTTGTTTGGTGACATGGCGACGTCCTTATCGACAATGAAGCCAGCATCATACGGCGTTTGACATGCATTTGTAGGAGCCGGCTTACCCCGTCGAGAGGCTTCGTTCCGGTTCTGCGCAGTGCGGCGGGCCCTGTAGGAGCGAGCATGCTCCGGGCGGCGTTCCGACGAAAAACCTGAGAGCACCGCGGGGTGTCAGGCTCCCCGCGTCATCGTTGACCTCCATCGCGAGCATGCTCGCTCCTACAGGCTTGTCGCCGTGACGGCGAAACCATAGGTGGCCGTTACCGCAGGAATGGATATGTACACCTGAAAGACAATCATCGGCTATCAGGGCAGGACCCACTTTGTGCCAGAAGTGGACGGCAGCTTCAGTGCAGGCTAAAAAGTAACGTTACCGGCGCTGCGTTGGGAGCATTACCCCGACTTTGCAGAGCGCTCGGCACATCCCCTGATAACCCGGCAAAAAAGGAGTTTTGAACGTGACTGAAGAGACAAAAACGAAAGGACCCGCCTCGTACTTCCCTTCAATCGAAAAAAAGTACGGGCACCCGGTCACCCACTGGTTTGATCTGCTCAAGACCGTCAGCAGCAAGAAGCACATGGAAATGGTCGCCTGGCTCAAGACCGAGCACGGCTTGGGGCATGGCCACGCCAACGCGCTGGTCGCCTATTTCCTGGCCAACGCGAAGAATCAGTGACGGGCCTGGATCGGCTGTCCCCTCACGCCAACTTGATCCTGCCCCCCTGAATCTCATCCCGCGCAATCCGCAAGTCGGTGGCGTCCTGATTGAGCCGATGAATCAGGTTGAGCAAGCGTTGGCGCAACACTTCGTCCTTGAGCTGTTCAGCTGCACGCATCACATCCAACGCCGCGCCTTCATTGTTGGTGGCGACGGCGTCGAGCAGTTTGCGCAGGCTTCTTGATGGCCGATTCATGGGTCGTTCCCTGAGTTTTGGTTGAGCCGGATCATAGGCGCGTTATGTTTCGTCCATGTTGCAGCCACAAAAGGTTTGAACGGCATTTTCTGCAGGGATGCGATTGCATGGGCTAATCTGCCTTCACGCTCGACAGACGTCACCGTCCCTCATCAGCCCGAGGCATCGGCCCTATGATCATTTCGTCCGCATCCGACTATCGCGAGGCAGCGCGTCGCAAGCTGCCGCGTTTTTTGTTCGACTACATCGATGGCGGAGCCTATGCCGAGCATACGCTGAGGGCCAACAGCGCCGACCTGACGCAGGTCAGCCTGCGCCAACGTATCCTCAAGAACGTCGAAGCATTGAGCCTGCAAACCACCCTGTTCGATCAACCACTGTCGATGCCCATCGTGTTGGCGCCGGTAGGCCTGACGGGCATGTTTGCCCGTCGGGGAGAGGTGCAGGCGGTCAAGGCCGCCGAGAAAAAAGGCATCCCGTTGTGCCTGTCCACTGTCTCGGTATGCTCGATCGAAGAAGTCTGCGCCAACACTCAACAGCCGATCTGGTTTCAGTTGTATGTCCTCAAGGACCGGGGCTTCATGAGAAATGCGCTGGAGCGCGCCAAGGCTGCCGGCGTGCAGAACCTGGTGTTTACGGTCGATATGCCCACGCCCGGTGCCCGCTATCGCGATGCCCACTCGGGCATGTCCGGTCCCTACGCATCGTCCCGGCGCATGCTGCAGGCCATGACCCGACCCGACTGGGCCTTCAATGTCGGCCTGCTGGGCCGCCCGCATGACCTGGGTAATGTCTCGAAGTATCTGGGCAAGGCGGTTACGCTCGAGGACTACATCGGCTGGCTGGCCAACAACTTCGATCCCTCGATCAGCTGGAGCGACCTGGAGTGGATTCGCGATTTCTGGAAGGGCCCGATGATCATCAAGGGAATTCTCGACCCCGAGGACGCCAGGGATGCGGTGAGTTTTGGCGCGGACGGCATTGTCGTCTCCAACCACGGCGGCCGCCAGCTGGACGGTGTGCTCTCCACGGCCCAAGCCTTGCCGCCTATCATGCAAGCGGTCGGCGATGACCTCAAGGTGCTGGTCGACTCGGGGATCCGCTCGGGACTGGACGTGGTGCGCATGTTGGCCCTGGGAGCAAAGGGGGTACTCCTGGGACGCTCCATGGCCTATGCGTTAGCGGCCGACGGTCAACGCGGGGTGGAAAACATGCTGGATATTTTCGCCAAGGAAATGCGCGTGGCGATGACCTTGACAGGCGTCACCGCCATCGACCGGATCGACGAATCGATTCTGGTGCGTCATCCTCTCAAGTAACCAGCCGACGACGTTCAATCCTGCCAGGAACCGTTCCATGCGCATCGCCTTGCTTTCCGATATCCACTTGTCCGTAGACGCCATGCCATTCCCGGCTGTGGAGGCCGATATCGTGGTCCTGGCCGGTGACATTTCCCGACCGGCCGCGGCCATCGACTGGGCCAGGTCAAGCCCGGCCCCGGTGTTGTACGTGGCGGGCAATCACGAATTTTATGGCAGTGACCTGAGCTCTACCTACGAGCAGTTGCACAGGTTGTCGCAAGGCACTCCGATCCACGTCCTGGAACGCACCGCATACGTTCATCACGGCGTACGCTTCCTGGGCTGTACCCTGTGGTCAGACTACCGTCTCTTCGATCGAGCGGAAGATCGGGCGCAGGGTATCGACATGGCCACCCGGCTGATCCGCGACTTCAGCCGCATCAAGGTTGCGCCTGACTTCCCAGACCTGTTCACGCCGGCCCTTTCCCAGATGCTGTTCATGCAGACGGTCGCCTGGCTGGAAGAATGTTTTGCCGCCGACCCCGGCATCCCCACGGTAGTGATCTCGCATTTCGCGCCGACCCGGTTGAGCATCAGCCCGGCTTTCGCCGATTCGCCGATCAACGCAAGTTTCGTCTCAGACCTGCAGGAGCGGATCGAGGCGTGGCAGCCCGCGCTTTGGCTGCATGGCCATACCCATGGCAGCTTCGATTACCGGATCGGCGACACCCGGGTCATCTGCAATGCCCGTGGCTATGCCAAAGAGGGCGTCAATGAAAATGCTCGATTCAATGCCGCCCATGTGATCGAGCTGAACCTGTGAAACCCGTTGCCATGCTCGGCTGGCGGCCCCTGCCCGCCTCATACCAAAGCATTACCCTGCTACACCCTTGTCCAGTGGTCGCGAGCAATGTTTACCCCTACATTGCCAATACCTGAAGGGCACAGTGCCATAAACCCTTTGGGCCCTGCTCATGGACTCGGCGCAAAAAGCGTATCGCACCGCGCAATGCTGGATTTAGAATCGATCGTGGCCACCCCACTCGCCCCCTTCGGCAGTTTCGCCAACGGACATAGACCCATGGACATCGCACCCCGTTTCATCATTCATGAAACCGCCCACTGGATCCTCAACCACCATATGTCTTCGGCGCTCCCCGGCTATCTGGTGCTGGGCACCCGGCACAACGCCAATTCGCTGTCCGACCTGCCCGAGCAGGCCCTGGTGGAGATGGGCGTGCTGCTCGCCAGCATCCAGAAAACCCTGCAAGCGGAGTTGAAGCCCAAGTGGCTCTATATCAGCCGCTTCGGCCATGACCCACGCTTCCCCATCCATTTTCATTACATACCGGTCTACCAGTGGGTCGAGGACCAGTTCTGGGAGGATGAGCGCTACCGGCTGCTGGAAAACTTCGGCACCAGCGCCGCCGCGCGTACACTGACCGATGGCGCTGAAATGACCCTGTTCATCTGGCGTGAATTTGGCGAGAACTCGCAACTACCGGCCATTGAAGGGCCTTCGATCGACCAAGTCATCGACCATTTGCGCACCTGTTTCAATCCGGTGAACCAGCGCCTGCGTCTTCAAGTCGATCGCTGACTTCGACGAGCGCGGTGCTAACATGACGGGCGTACCCGGATGCCTCACTCAGCGCATCCCCCATCAACACTCGGCAGTCACCGCATGATCGAAGTCACCGAAGTTTCCATTGCCCAACTGCGCGCTGCGCTCGAATCCGGCCAGACCACTGCCGTTGAGCTGGTCCAGGCTTATCTGGCCAGGATCGATGCCTACGACACGCCCCAGACGCCCACCGCGCTCAACGCGGTGGTGGTGCGCAACCCCGACGCCTTGAAAGAGGCACAGGCCAGCGATGCCCGTCGAGCCAAGGGCCAAACGCTGGGCCCGCTCGATGGCATCCCCTATACGGCCAAGGACAGTTATCTGGTCAAGGGGCTCACCGCCGCCTCCGGCAGTCCGGCTTTCAAAGACCTGATCGCCTATCGCGATGCATTCACCGTTGAGCGCTTGCGTGCTGGCGGTGCCATCTGCCTGGGCAAGACCAATATGCCGCCAATGGCCAACGGCGGCATGCAGCGTGGCGTGTACGGCCGCGCAGAAAGCCCGTACAACGCCGACTACCTCACCGCCCCCTTCGCCTCGGGCTCTTCGAACGGCGCAGGGACGGCCACCGCCGCGAGTTTTGCCGCCTTCGGCCTGGCTGAAGAAACCTGGTCGAGCGGTCGCGGCCCTGCGTCCAACAATGGCTTGTGTGCCTACACGCCGTCACGCGGCGTGATCTCGGTGCGCGGCAACTGGCCGTTGACGCCGACCATGGACGTCGTCGTGCCGTTTGCCAGGACCATGGCCGACCTGCTCGAGGTGCTTGACGTGGTGGTGGCCGAGGACCCCGACACCCGCGGCGACCTGTGGCGCATGCAACCCTGGGTGCCGATTCCGCCCGTCGCCTCGGTCCGCCCCGCGTCTTACCAGGACCTGGCCGCCAATGCCGCGGCACTGGCCGGCAAGCGTCTGGGCGTACCACGCATGTACATCAACGCCGACCCTGAAGCCGGCACCAGTGAAGCCCCTGGCATCGGCGGCCCGACCGGGCAGCGCATCCACACCCGGCCTTCGGTGATCGGGCTCTGGGAACAGGCACGCCAGGCCTTGCAGGCCGCCGGCGCCGAAGTCGTCGAGGTCGATTTTCCCCTCGTCTCCAACTGTGAAGGCGATCGCCCCGGTGCACCAACCGTGTTCAATCGCGGGATCGTGTCCAAGGAATTCCTGCATCACGAGCTGTGGGACCTGACGGCCTGGGCGTTCGACGATTTCCTGCAGGCCAACGGCGATCCGAAATTGAACCGTTTGGTGGATGTCGACGGGCCACTGATTTTCCCGCACGACCCGGGCACCTTGCCCAACCGCGAAGGCGACCTGGCCGCCGGCATGGACGAGTACGTGCGCATGGCCGAGCGCGGCATTACCCCGTGGGACCAAATCCCGACGGTGCCTGATGGCCTGCGCGGCCTGGAACAGACCCGCCAGATCGATCTTGAGCAGTGGATGGATGGGCTGGGGCTCGATGCAGTGATTTTCCCGACGGTCGCCGACGTCGGCCCGGCCAATGCCGACGTTGATCCGGCAGCGGCGGACATCGCCTGGAGCAACGGTGTCTGGGTGGCCAACGGCAACCTCGCGATACGTCACCTGGGTGTGCCGACGGTCACCGTGCCGATGGGGGTCATGCCGGATATCGGCATGCCCGTGGGGCTGACCTTTGCCGGTCGCGCCTATGACGACTCGAGCCTGCTGCGCCTGGCGTCGGCGTTCGAGGCCTGTGGTTCGAAGCGCTTGATTCCACCGCGCACGCCACCGCTGGGCAAGTGATAATGCGGTTGGGACTGGAGCGGAACAGGCGCCAGTCCCGCCACCGCCACCGACTGGTGCACTTGGGTGCACATGGCGCTTTATAAAAGTGCAGGCAACCGGTGCGCACCGTTCATTTGAACCGCTGTTCAACGATTCCCTCCTGCACTCCCCTCGCCGACGATCCGCACAAGACCGCGCTTTTCATCCGGCAAAGCCGTGCGCTCGCAGCCCCGCCCGCCTGCGTATCGACAACGATCGCGACCTCAAGGGCATTTCTGGCGCGTGACTTGCTAGGAACACCTCAACCCTGCAGTCAACGCTGATTGCATGCATACGACAAAGGCGCCGTGTGTCCCCCGTTTTTTCTGACGGTGGGCCGCATGGCGCCTTTTTTGTTTCCGGCATCGGCAACGGCCGGCAAAAGATTCGAGGGACGAGGATGACAAGCAAAACCGTACGCAGTGTATGTCCCTATTGTGGTGTGGGCTGCGGCATCGTCATGCAGGTCGAAAACAACCGCGTGGTCAAGGTCAGCGGCGACAAGGAGCACCCGAGCAACGCCGGCAGGCTCTGCACCAAGGGCACCACCTGCGGCCAGGCCATCGCCGAGTCGGGCCGGATGGAACACGCCTACCTGCGCCAGGAACGCCGCCGCGATCCGGTGCGCATTGCCATGGATAAAGCCATCAGCGAGACGGCCAACCGACTGCGCGACACCCTCGATCGCCACGGCCCCGATGCATTGTCGTTCTACGTGTCCGGGCAAATGTCGCTGGAAGCCCAATACCTGATCAACAAACTGGCCAAGGGTTTTGTTGGAACCGCAAACATAGAGTCCAATTCCCGCCTGTGCATGGCCAGCGCCGGCAGCGGCTACAAGCTCTCCCTCGGTTCTGATGGCCCTCCGGGCTCGTATCAGGACTTCGACCAGGCGGACCTGTTTTTCGTCATCGGCGCCAACATGGCCGACTGTCACCCGATTTTGTTCCTGCGCATGATGGACCGGGTCAAGGCCGGAGCGAAGTTGATCGTGGTCGACCCACGGCGCAGCGCCACCGCGGACAAAGCCGACCTGTTCCTGCCGATCAAGCCGGGCACCGACCTGGCATTGCTCAATGGCTTGCTGCATCTGCTGGTGAAAAACGGTCACACCGACCCGGCGTTCATCGCGGCGTTCACCGAAGGCTGGGAGGCCATGCCGGAATTTCTCGAGGACTATCCGCCGGCCAAGGTCGCACACCTCACCGGTCTGCCCGAGGCGGACATTCGCCAGGCCGCGCAATGGATCGGCGAGGCCGCGCAGTGGATGAGCTGCTGGACCATGGGGTTGAACCAGAGCACCCACGGCACCTGGAACACCAACGCCCTGTGCAATCTGCACCTGGCCACCGGCGCAATTTGCCGGCCGGGCAGCGGGCCGTTTTCCCTGACCGGGCAACCGAACGCCATGGGTGGCCGTGAGATGGGCTATATGGGGCCAGGCCTACCCGGCCAGCGTTCCATGCTGGTGGAGGCGGACCGCGCGTTCATCGAAGATTTGTGGAGCATCCCCCGCGACCGCTTGCCGCGCAGCGCCGGTGGCGGCACCGTGTCGATGTTCGAAGACATGAGCGCAGGACGAATCAAGGCCTGCTGGATCATCTGCACCAACCCGGTGGCGTCAGGCCCCAACCGCCAGAAAGTGATCGACGGCCTGCAGGCGGCAGAGCTGGTCATCACCCAGGACGCCTACCTCGACACCGAGACCAACCGTTACGCCGACATCCTGCTGCCCGGCGCGCTCTGGGCCGAGGCCGAGGGCGTTATGATCAACTCCGAGCGCAACCTGACGCTGATGCAAAAAGCCGTGGAGCCCCCGGGCGAGACGCTGCCCGACTGGCAGATCATCGCGCGGGTGGCCTGCGAGATGGGCTTCGCCGCGGCGTTCACCTACAGCACTGCCGACGCGGTGTTCGAAGAGATCAAGCGCGCCTGGAACCCCAAGACCGGCTATGACATTCGCGGCGCCAGCTACCCGCGCCTGCGCAACAAACCTTTGCAATGGCCCTGCGCCAGCGCTAGCGCGGCGGATCGCAATCCGATTCGCTACCTCAACAATGGCGAGAGTCAGGCACTCAGGGTCGAAGCCGACGGCAGCCAGCCGACGATCGTCTTCCCCACCGAGCGCGGCAAAGGCATCTTTCTCGCCCGTCCGCACATGGCGCCAGCGGAAATGCCCGATGAAACCTTTCCCTTCGTGCTCAACACCGGGCGCTTGCAGCATCAGTGGCACACCCTGACCAAGACCGGCAAGGTGGCGACCCTGAACAAGCTCAATCCGGGCCCCTTCGTCGAGATCCATCCCGAGGATGCCAGCGCCCTGGGCATCAAGGACAAGGACCCGGTCGAGGTACGTTCGGTGCGAGGTCGGGCCGTGCTTCCGGCGGTGGTGAGCGACCGCGTGCGCCAGGGCAACTGTTTTGCGCCTTTTCACTGGAACGATGTGTTTGGCGAGAACCTGGCGATCAATGCCGTGACCAACGATGCCGTCGACCCGATCTCGCAGCAGCCCGAATTCAAATTCTGTGCGGTCGCCCTGCAACGTGTCGAACTGATCGACCATCAGTTCCTGCAAACGCCAGCGCCTGCCACCGTCGACTCATCCCCCTTACCAGAGGAACTCGCCATGTCGAGCATCGAGACCTTTGCCGATCTCGCGGGCATCCGTTGCCTGCCCTCCCCGCCATTGAACGACAGTGAACGCACCTACCTCGCCGGTTTTCTCAGTGGCCTGCAATCGCCAGCAGGGCGCCAGGCGGCTGGGGTGCCGGTGCTGCCGCCCAGCGCGCCGTTGGCCACCGAGACTCGTCTGTGGCTGGACGGACTCCTGGGCGGATTGTTCAGTCGGGTTGATGCGGGTGTAGCTGATCAGGCTGCAACTTTGGCGCCCGCCGTTGCAGAAAATGCCCTCGCGGTGACCTTGCTCTGGGCGTCGCAAACCGGCAATGCCGAAACCCTGGCCGAGCGCCTGGCCGCGCGCCTGCGCGATGACGGCTTCGCCGTGGAGCTGAGCGCGATGGCCGACTTCCCCGCCAGCAAGTTGGCCAGCACGCAGAATCTGGCCTTGATCAGCAGCACCTTCGGCGATGGCGATCCGCCGGACAATGGCGAAGGTTTCTGGCACACCCTCAGCACCGCCCAGACGCGTCTGGAGTCATTGCGCTTTGCCGTGCTGGCCCTGGGTGACCCGGCCTACGACCGATTCTGCCAGCACGGCAAACAGCTCGATCAGCGCCTGCAGGAACTGGGCGCCACCCGCCTGCTGGAACGGGTCGATTGCGACACCGAATTCGAGGAGCGCGCCGATACCTGGCTGGCGCAATTGCAGAAGACCCTCAGGCCCGAAGCTGTGGTCGTCGCGCATAGCCACACTGCCGCCAGCGCTGCCCAGACACCCGGCAAGGCCAAGCCCCATGCTTCGCGGCTGCTGGCCAATCTTCACCTGAACCGCCAGAGCCCGCACAAGGAAACCCGCATGTTTTCCCTGGACCTGGCGGATTCTGGACTGGGTTATGAGGCGGGTGACGCGCTGGGCGTCCATCCGCGCAATTGTCCGGAACTGGTCGACGAGTTGCTCGACTTGACCCGGTTAAATGGCGAGACGGCGGTGAGCGTCGATCAATGCGCCGAGGTGTCGTTACGTCAGGCACTGACCGAACACTTCGAAATCGCTCGGCCCAACAGCGACACCCTGGCTTTCATCGCCGAACGCAGCGCCAATCCCGGTTTGAAACAGTTGCTGGGCACTGAGCATAAGGCTCAGTTGAAAGAATGGTTGTGGGGCCGGCAACTGGCGGACGTGCTGCAGGAATATCCACTGGACTGCTCGGCGAGCGAGCTCCTGGGCACCTTCAAGCGCTTGCAGCCGCGCCTGTATTCCATCGCTTCGAGCGCCAAGGCGCATCCACGGGAAGTCCATCTCACCGTGGCGGCGGTGCGCTACGGCAAGCGCAAGGGCGTATCCTCGACCTTCCTCGCCGACCGCGCGCAGGACGCCGAGGTACCGGTTTTCGTCCAGCCAGCCAGACACTTTCGCGTGCCGAACGAAGGTGATGTGCCGATGATCATGATCGGCCCCGGCACCGGGGTCGCGCCCTTCCGCGCCTTCCTGCAGGAGCGCCGGGCGCGGGGCGACCAGGGCAAGAACTGGCTGTTCTTCGGTGAACAGCACGCCGCCAGCGACTTCTACTACCGCGACGAACTGCAAGGCATGCAGCACGATGGCCTGCTGACGCACCTGAGCCTGGCGTTTTCCCGTGACCAGGCCGAGAAAATCTACGTGCAGGATCGCATCCGCGAACAAGGCGCCGAACTCTGGCGCTGGCTGCAGGACGGCGCCCGGTTGTACATCTGTGGAGACGCCAGCTGCATGGCCAAGGACGTCGACCAGGCCTTGCGCCAGGTCGCCCAGCAACACGGTGGACTGGACTCGCAAGGCGCCGCTGATTACTGGCGGCAGATGAGTGAGCAGAAGCGTTATTTGCGGGATGTTTATTGAGTGGTTGGTGGGTGTCGGTGACAGTGCCGACCTTCATCGGCGCCTCTACCAACATTGATCGATGCCACGTCGAAGTTGTTTGGGGAGTACATATCCATTGCTGCGGTAACGGCGGCTTATGGTTTCGCTTTTACAGCGACTCCCTTTTTCAAACACCAAAAAGGAAGCAAAAGGCTTTGCCCCACCACTTGGTGCCTCGCTAGGGCTCGGCATGCCAGAACGAAGGCATTGCTCCGTGGGTCGCCGCGATGGGCCGTCCCTGGCCCAGCGCGGCTAAACCGGCGTCCTGCCGGTTTCCCCACTGCGCGACGCCTGCGTTCGGCCAGCGTGGTTAACGGGGCGCCCAGATCAAAAACAAAAGCGAGGCGGCCTTAAAGCCGACCTGACTTTGACGGGTGTACCTCGATTGATCGTTCCCACGCTCTGCGTGGGAATGCCGCCAGGGACGCTCTGCGTTCCATTGACGACGCGTTAATTGAGCCGTGCGCAGCAGTGATGCGGGGCGTCACAGGAAGCCCTGTGTGAAATTGGTTGTCGGAGTACATATCCATTGCTGCGGTAACGGCCACCTATGGTTTCGCTTTTACAGCGACTCCCTTTTTCAAACGCCAAAAAGGAAGCAAAAGGCTTTGCCCCACCACTTGGTGCCTCGCTTAGGCTCGGCATGCCAGAACGAAGGCATTGCTCCGTGGGTCGCCGCGATGGGCCGTCCCTGGCCCAGCGCGGCTAAACCGGCGTCCTGCCGGTTTACCCACTGCGCAATGCCTGCGTTCGGCCATCGTGGTTAACGGGGCGCCCGCGATCAACAGCAAAGCGAGGCGGCCTTAAAGCCGACCTTACCTTCGCAGATACATCCAATCCCCTGTAGGAGCGAGCATGCTCCGGGCGGCGTTCCGACGATGGGCGTCAACGATAACGCGGGGCACCTGGTAGCCCGCGGTGCTCTCAGGTTCATCGCGAGCAGGCTCGCTCCTACAGGGGATCCAGGTGCACCCGTAACAGTCAGGCGGCGTTTTTCAAGGTAGTTGTCGCGCCAACTGTTTTGCTATGCCGCTTTCTTACCGGTCTGCTGTACCCGATCCGGGTTCAGCAGCACCGTTCCTATCGGCTCCCAGTTGCGTGTTTTTCCAGACCATCGTTCAGGAGTTTTCTGGCGTGCCCGTTCATACAACTGGTGCCGCAGCACCAGGATCTGATGATCTTGCCCGCGATGGCGCTCTGACGGTGTGACGAAGCGGATCCGGCTGTGCCTGTGTTCGGTGTTATACCAGCGCATAAAATCCCTCACCCAAGTCCGTGCAGCGTCCAAGCTGGCGAAGCCTTCTAAGGGCCATTGCGGGCAGTACTTCAGTGTTCTAAACAGTGATTCCGAGTACGGGTTGTCATTGCTTACGCGCGGCCGACCGCGAGAGGGTGTGATCCCCAGCTCATACATTTTGCTTAACAGCGTCACCGATTTCATCGGCGCTCCGTTATCAGAGTGCAGCACTAACGGCTCACGCAGGCACTTCTCGCTGATCACGCTGCGCTGTAGCAGTGCAGCCGCTTTCTCACCACTTTCTTCTTCATAAACCTCCCAGCCCACCGCCTTGCGGCTGTAAATATCCTCGATCAAATACAGGTAGTAATACTTGCCGCGGATCGGCGATGGAAGATACGTGATGTCCCACGACCACACCTGGTTGGGCTTCTCAGCCGCATGTGTTGTCGGCATTACAACCCGCCGGGGTCGTCGGCTGCGGCCTCTATGGTGCTGTTGGCCGGCTGCTCGCAAGACGCGATAAAACGTAGTTTCCGACGCCAGATATCGCGCCTCGTCGGCCAAGCGCGGAACGATCTGGCTCGGAGGCAAATGGGCGTATGTCGGGCTGTTGCACAGCGCCACGATGGCGTGTCGCTCGATTTCGCTTAACGCATTACGCGGCTTGGGCCGCAAAGTGGTGGTGCGCGCATCGGCTTGCAGCTCCTGCGGCTGGGTCCAGCGCTGCAAGGTTCTGAGCGATAGTCCGACCTCTTGGCAGGCCCGTATTTTTCGGGCTCCCGCTACGATCGCTTCGATCAACCAGCCCACCAACAACTGCCGTTCCGGCAAAGAGGTCAGTTGTCCTCGTCGTCGGTCCCCCAGTAATCGTTGAGCTTTTTTCGCAGCACTAACAACGCTGCGGTTTCGGCCAATGCAGCATCTTTACGGCGCAGTTCACGCTCCAGTTCCAGGATCCGTTTCTTGTCTTTGCGCGTCTGTTCATGATCAGCCATTTTTTGCGCCTGAACAGCTTCTTGACCGCTGATACAGGCCTGACGCCAGGCATTGAGCTGTTCGGGGTAAAGGCCGTTTCGACGGCAATATTCGCCCAACTCAAGCTGAGTCAGACTGGCCGTTTCAAGGACAGCTGCAAACCGGGCTTCAGCAGACCATTTATCAGAAAGCAGTATGTCGTCGGGCACTTTACTTCCTTGGTTGGCCATCTTGCGCCAGAGGTACATCGATACATCGCTGACCCCTTCACGTCGACAAACTTCGGCCACGGTCAGGCTCAGCGGGGGAAGCAACATCTTGAGCAATGCAGCTTTACGTTCGGGTGAATAGTACGTCACAACCTATCTCTTTCCGCCCTCGGTGTGCTTTTTTGGGGGTAAATCCGCAGAGGCGACAACTATCCTGACACCGGGGGGGCTTTTGATGTTCTTGCCCCCTCGAGAGGCTGAGAGGAGGTTCTGCGTAGTGGGTAAACCGGCATGGATGCCGGTTTAGCCGCGCTGGGCCAGGGATGGCCCATCGCGGCGACCCACGGAGCAGGACCGGAGCGAGGGCATGCCGAGCCTTAGCGAGGCACCGAACGCCAGGGGCAAGAGCCCTTGGTTACTTGGGGCTTTTCCAAGTGACTCGCCGTAAGGGCGAAACCCTAAGTAGCCGTTACCGAAGCAATGGATATGTACTCAGTCACAAACCCCCATTGGCCGCCAGGACGCCATCGCCGGCAAGCCTGGCTCCTACAAGGGTTTCATTCCGCCGTGAGTGCGTAACGGGCGTTACAGCAGCGACAGGGTGTAGTTGATGATGAAGCGATTCTGCTCAACATTGCGCCCGGCATCGGTGTTCGACTTGCCATTGCGCACGCTGAAGGCAAGCCCCCTGAGCGAACCCGACTGAATCACATAGTCCAGCGTCATATCACGCTCCCACTCAGACTGGTCCGCAGCGTTTTGCGCCTTGATATCCGTGCCCTTGAGATACGCCACTGACGCCTTCAGGCCCGGGATTCCAAGGGGTGCGAAGTCATAGGTGTATTGACCGAAACGGGTTTGCTCCCCGGCGCGGGCAAAGCTCTGGATCATGCGATCGGTGGGCAAGTAGACGCTGCCACCACCCGCGCCTTTATCCACCAGGCTGCCCTGGTTGGGCTGGACGAAGTTGCTGCCATCGCCCACTTGCTGGTAACCGAGCGCCACGGCATGGCCGCCGTTGGTATAGGTAACCATGGCAGCCCAGGTGTCGTTATCGATTTCACCGTTGTTGTCATCGGTGTAACCCGAGACGCGATAGCCTTGAGCTCTACCTGCGGCGGAGCTGTTGGCACCGCTGGAGGTGGTGCGGAAATAGCGCAGGTCCGTGGTGATGGCGCTTGCACTGTCGATGGCCAGGCTGTGTGTCAGGCCGAGGAAGTTCTGGTTGTAGAAATCTTCCAACTGCGCGAAGTAGTACTGTGCCTTCAGCGCCTTGGTCACCTCGTAGTCGCCCCCGGCGAAATAGAACTTGTTGCTGTCCCGGGTACCACCGGCAACCGACAGGCCGGTTCGATCGGTCGAGGCACGACCGACTGCGTGCTCCAGCAACCCGCCGGTCAGGGTCAGGCCATCGATGTCTTTTGACGTGACCTGGCCGCCGGTGAACGATTGCGGCAGCACGCGGGCATCGTTGGACAGCAGTATCGGCAGCTTCGGCAACAACGTGCCGTAACGCAGTTCGGTCTTGGCGATGCGCATCTTCGCCGTGGGACCGAAGCTGCTCCAGGCATCGGCCGCACCGTCGCCCTTCGAGGGAATCATGCCGCTGCCGACGTGGCGACCGGCGCCGCTGTCCAGGGTAATCCCTTGCAACGCCTGGGCATCAAGCCCGAACCCCAGGGTGCCTTGGGTGAATCCCGACTCATAACGCAGCACAAAACCCTGGGCCGCCTCTTCGGTCTTGGAAGGGTCTGCGCTGCCGTCGCGGTTATCGCTGTTAAAGTACAGGGTACGCATGGAAAGGCTGGCCTTGCTGTCTTCCAGAAAGCCGCGTGCGCCAGGCTCTGCTGCCTGTGCGCCGATCGAACCGCCGAACAACAGGATGGCGGCGGGAATTGCTCGTTTGAACATGCGGTACTCCTCAAGAGGGTCACGTCGAAATATTTGTGAAACTCTTAGAACATTTCGAGGCACGAACTTCAAACGAGATGAAAGTAATTTCCGTAGAGGGATAAGAGTTGTCGCAATGAGGTACGCAACCTCATGGTTTTTGAAAAACGACCAGGGGGATTTTCATCGAAATCGGACGTGCCGAAGGCCCCCTGTAGGAGCGAGCATGCTCGCGATGGTCGTCAACGATGACGCTGGCTACCTGACACCCCGAGGTGCTCTCGGGTTTCTCGCGAGCATGCTCGCTCCTACAGTGGGTTATGCGTCACGGTTGCTCAGACCAGCGCCTGTTCCCGGATCAGCTTCTTGTTGATCTTGCCAACGCTGGTCTTGGGAATCTCAGCCACGAACTTGAACTGCTTGGGAATCGCCCATTTATTGATCCGGCCGATCTCGACGAACCCTTGCAGGTGCGCCTCGAGGATCTTGCGGTCCAGGTACTGTCCCGGCTCGCACACCACCAGGGCCATGGGCCGTTCTCCCCATTGCTCATCGGCAATGCCCACCACCGCGACCGACAGCACCGCCTGGTGTTCGCTGATCAGGCTTTCCAGCTCCAGGGAGCTGATCCACTCCCCGCCGGTCTTGATCACGTCCTTGATGCGATCCTTGATTTCCACACCGCCCAACGGGTCGATGGAAGCCATGTCGCCAGTGTGCAACCAGCCGTCCTGCCACAGCTCGGCGCCTTTTTGCGGCTCCTTCAAGTAGCCTTGTGTCAGCCAGGGCGCGCGCACCACGATCTCGCCCAGGGACTCGCCGTCATGGACCACGTCATTGCCACTGGCATCGATGATTTTCAGGTCGACCATCGGCACCGGGGTACCGGTCTTGATGCGTGTCGGCAGTTGCGCCTGGGCCGATAGCTTGCGGTCTTCATCGCGCAGGTAAGTCAGGCACAGCAGCGGGCAGGTTTCCGACATGCCGTAGCCAGCGTGCACCACCATGCCTTTTGCACTGGCTTCGCTGGCAAGACCCAAGGGCAGCGCACTGCCACCCAGGAGCATTTTCCAGCCGTTGAAATCGGCGGACTTGCCTTGCTCACAGGTGAGGAGCATTTGCAGGATGGTCGGCACACAGTGGGAAAACGTCACCTTCTCCTCCTGATAAAGCCGGACCAGGCTATTGGGTTCGTAGCGGCCGGGGTACACCTGCTTGATGCCCATCAGGGTAGCGACGTAAGGCACGCCCCAGGCATGCACATGGAACATCGGCGTGATCGGCATGTACACGTCATCGGAACGCAGCAGCGGCGTCCCCTGGTAGACGCCCAATGTCCCCACGGCATTCAAGGTGTGCAGGACCAACTGGCGATGGGTGAAATACACGCCCTTGGGGTCGCCGGTGGTGCCGGTGGTGTAGAACAGCGTCGCTACCGAATTCTCGTCGAAATCGGGAAAGTCATACTGGTCCGAACACTGCGACAGCAACTGCTCGTACTCGCCCTGCACGGGTAATGAAGTATCGGATGCCTGGTCATCGGTGAGCTGCACAAAGCCTTTGACCGTGGTCAGCCGCCCCTGGATCTGCTCGACCAGCGGCAGGAAATCGTCATGCACCAGCACCAGGTCATCCTCGGCGTGGTTCATGGTGAACAGCACCTGCTCCGGCGACAGGCGAATGTTCACCGTGTGCAGCACCGCGCCAATCATCGGCACGGCGAAGAAGCATTCCAGGTAGCGGTGGCTGTCCCAGTCAAGCAGGGCCACGGTGTCCCCGGCCTTGACCCCGGCCGCAGTCAACGCATTGGCCAGGCGGCGGATGCGCTGGTTGAGGGTCTGGTAGCTGTAGCGCAGCTTGTCGGCGTAGACGATTTCCCGACCCGGTTCGTAGCGCACCCCGGACAGCAGCAATTGCTTGATCAGCAAGGGATAGGCATAGGCGCCTTCGGCGGGTGGAATTATTTTTGTCGCCATCATGATTAAGGTTCCTTGTCCTTTAGAACTGGTCGGCTTGCAGCTCGTAGAGGCAGTCGCTTCCGGCTTTGGCCGATGCGCTCAACGAGTGGATACGTGGCAGCAACCGGGCGAAGTAGAAACGCGCGGTGGCCAGCTTGCTGGTGTAGAAATCGTCCTCGGCATCGCCGCTGACGACGGCCTTGGCCATGCGCGCCCACATGTAGGCGTACGCGGTGTAGCCAAACACGTGCAGGTACTCGACCGAGGCCGCGCCGATTTCATTTGGGTTGCCCTGTGCCCGATCCAGCAGCCACGCGGTCAGTTCATCGAGGGTGTCCACGGCGGCGTTCAACGGCTGGGTGAACTCATCAAGTTCGGCGCTGGCGTTGGCGGTGAAGTTGCGGATTTCCGAAGCAAACAGGCGGTAGAGCGCCCCGCCGCTGCCGACAATCTTGCGCCCGGCCAGGTCCAGGGACTGGATGCCGTTGGTGCCTTCGTAGATTTGCGTGATGCGCACGTCGCGCACCAGTTGCTCCTGGCCCCACTCGCGAATGTAGCCATGCCCGCCGAAAATCATCTGCCCGTGCAGGGTCGTTTCCAGGCCCATGTCGGTGAGGAATGCCTTCGCCACCGGGGTCAGCAACGACACCAGTTCCTGGGCACGCGTGCGGGTTGTCGGGTCTTCGCTGTATTTGGCGATGTCCAGTTGCAGGGCCACGTAGCTGGAGAACGCACGGCCACCTTCGTTCAGGGCCTTCATGGTCAACAGCATGCGCCGTACGTCAGGGTGGACGATGATCGGGTCGGCGGCCTTGTCTTTGTTCTGTGCGCCGGTAGGTGCACGGCTCTGCAAGCGATCACGAGCATAGGCGACGGCGTTCTGATAGGAACGCTCGCCCTGCGCCAGGCCCTGGATGCCCACGCCCAGGCGCTCGTAGTTCATCATGGTGAACATCGCCGCCAGCCCCTTGTTCGGCGCATCGACGATCCAGCCGGTGGCGCCGTCGAAGTTCATCACGCAGGTGGCCGACGCCTTGATCCCCATCTTGTGTTCGATGGAGCCGCAGGACAGCGCATTGTTTTCACCCAGCGATCCGTCGGCGTTGACCAGCACCTTGGGCACCAGGAACAGCGAGATGCCTTTTGGGCCTGCCGGGGCATCGGGCAGTCGCGCCAGTACCAGGTGGATGATGTTTTCGGTCAGGTCGTGGTCGCCGCCGGTGATGAAAATCTTGCTGCCGCTGACCTTGTAGCTGCCATCGGCCTGGGGCTCGGCGCGAGTGCGGATCATGCCCAGGTCGGTGCCGGCATGGGCCTCGGTCAGGCACATGGAACCGGTCCAGGTGCCGGCGTACATGTTCGGCAGGTAACGCTCCTTGAGTTCTTCACTGGCGTGCGCCTTGATCGACAGGCAGGCGCCGGCGGTCAGCATCGGGTACAGGCCGAACGACAGGCTGGCCGCGTTGACCATCTCTTCGACCTGGGCCGAAATCGCCTTGGGCATGCCCATGCCACCGTACTGCGGATCTCCGCCGACACCGACCCAACCGCCTTCGGCGAAGGCTTGATAGGCCTCGGCAAAACCCTCTGGCGCGGTGACCGAACCATTGCTCCAGGTACAGCCCTGCTCGTCGGTGGCGCGGTTCAAGGGTGCGATGACTTCGCCACTGATCTTGCCGGCTTCTTCGAGGATGGCGGCAGCGGTTTCTTCATCGATCACGTCGGCCAGGCCAGGCAAACTGGCCCACAGCCGGGACACCTGGAAGACCTCGTTGAGGACGAAGCGCATGTCGCGCAGGGGAGCTTTGTAATCAGACATCTTGACTTACTCGGAAGTGGTCACGGCATGGGGCATGCCGGGACGTTCAGTGGATTCAATGATTTCGGCTGCCGCAACAGCACCGGGTTGCGGTGCCCGTTCACGCAGCAGGAAGTACGACAGGGCCGGAATCAGGATCAGCGCGCCGAGCATGTTCCAAAGGAACATGAAGGTCAGCAGGATGCCCATGTCGGCCTGGAACTTGATCGGCGACCAGACCCAGCACACCACGCCGGCGGCCAGTGTGATGCCCACCAGCCCGACCACCCGGCCGGTGAACGACACGGCGTTGCGGTACGCCTGGGACAGCGGCAGGCCCTGACGCTGGAAGTGCAATTGCACGCTGAGCAGATACAGTGCGTAGTCCACACCGATCCCCACACCCAAGGCGATCACCGGCAAGGTCGCGACTTTCACGCCGATGCCCATGACCACCATCAGCGCTTCGCACAGGATCGAAGTCAGCACCAGTGGCAGCAGCGCCACCAGCGTGGCGCGCCAGCTGCGGAAAGTGATCAGGCAGAACAGCGTCACCGCCAGGTAGACGTACAGCAGCATGGTACGGTTGGCCTCGCGCACCACGATGTTGGTGGCCGCTTCGATCCCGGCACTGCCGGCCGCCAACAGGAACTGGCGATCGTCAGTACTGTTTTCCTTGGCGAACTTGTCGGCGATCGCCACCACGGCATCCAGGGTCTCCGCCTTGTGATCCTTGAGGAAGGCAATCACCGGCATCAGCGAGCAGTTGTTGTTGAACAGCTCCGGAGAGTTGACCGAGGCTTGCTGCGCGGCATAGTTCAGCACGTCCTGGTTGCGCTGGATGCTGTTGAGCTTGGGGTTGCCTTCATAGGTGCCGGCGGTGATCTGGCGTACCGCGTTGACCAGTGAGGACGTCGCCTGCACACCCGGATACTGCTGCAGCTCCCAGGCCAGGCGGTCCGCGAGGATCAGGGTCTTGTAGTTCAGGCAGCCTTCCGGCGCGGTCTTGATCATCACCGCGAACAGGTCGCTGGACAGCGCGTAGTGGCTGGTGATGTAGGCGTTGTCGCGGTTGTAGCGCGAGTCGGCGCGCAACTCCGGCGCCCCACTTTCAAGGTCGCCGATCTTCAGTTGCAGGCTGACCATGAAGCCGCCAATGCCCATCAGCACCGCGACCAGCACGGCGCCCGTCGCCCACTTGCGCGTGGTGAAACGATCGAGCAGGTCCCAGAGTTTGCCGAAGCCCTTGTGGTGCTCGGCACGGTTGTCGATTTTCAGCGCACGCTCGGCCGCCTTGCGGCCGACGCCGATGTAGGACAGCGCCACCGGCATCAGCAACAGTGAGGTGAAGATCAGTACCGCGACACCGATGCTGGCGGTGATCGCCAGGTCCTGGATCACCGGAATGTCGATCAGCATCAGCACGGCAAAGCCCACGGCGTCAGCCAGCAATGCAGTGACGCCAGCGATGAACAGGCGGCGGAAGGTGTAGCGCGCGGCAATCAGTTTGTGGGTGCCACGGGCGATGTCCTGCATGATGCCGTTCATCTTCTGCGCGGCGTGTGACACACCGATGGCGAAGATCAGGAACGGTACCAGCACCGAGTACGGGTCGATGGCGTAGCCCAGCCAGGCGACGATGCCCAGTTGCCAGACTACCGCGATCAGCGAGCAGCCGACCACCAACAAGGTGCTGCGCACACAACGGGTGTAGGCGTAGATGATGATCAGCGAGGTGACCACGGCCAGCCCGAAGAACATCATCACCTGGATCAGGCCGTCGATCAGGTCGCCCATCAGCTTGGCGAAACCGATCACCCGCACCTTGTACGGGCCCTTGCCCTCTTCCCCGGATTTACGCGCCGCGCTGTCGCCGGCGAATTCGATCTTGTCGCGCAACTGCTCTTCGAGCATCTGCGAGAACTGATGGTAGTTGATGCGCTGGCCACCTGCGGCGGACTTGTCCAGCAGCGGTACGACGAGCATGCTCGACTTGTAGTCGCTGGCGACCAGGCTGCCGACGATGCCGGCGCGGGAAATGTTCTGGCGCAACTGTTCGATTTGCTCAGGTTTGCCCTCATAGGTATCAGGCATCACCGGGCCACCCTGGAAGCCTTGCTCGGTGACTTCAGTCCAGCGTACCGCCGGGCTCCACAAGGACTTCATCCACGCACGGTCGACGCCTTCAGTGAGGAACAACTGGTCGTTGACCTGCTTGAGTACGTCAAGGTACTGAGGGTCGAAAATGTCACCCTGGGTGTTCTCGACCACCACCCGCACCGAGTTGCCCAGGCCGCGCAGCGACTGGCGGTTCTCCAGGAAATTCTGGATGTAGGGCTGGCTCTGCGGAATCATTTTTTCGAAGCTGGGGCGCAGTTCCAGGCGGGTCACCGCCATGAAGCCCAGGACCACGGTGGCCAAGGCCATCAGCAGCATGAACAGCGGACGGTAGTTGAACACCAGCCGTTCGAGCAGGTTGCCGGAGCGGCGGTCGAAATCACGCAGCTCGCGAATCACCGGCATGGCGTCTTGTTTGATATTGCCCATGTCTGGGTTCTCGCTCTTAGGGTTCGAGGGCTGGATCGGCGGCTAACACCTGGGCGCCACGGCTGCCCGCTACCACCAATGCGCCGTCGGCGGACTGGGTGGCACCGGCAACCGGGGTGCGTGCCGGTTGCTGCACCAGGTGCATGTGCGCACCTGTGCCCTGGCTGACCAGCATCTGCCCGCCCTGGGTGAACAGCCGGTAATGGCCACGGGCATCGACGAGGCCGGCGGTAATGCTGATGTGCAGCCCAGTGTCCAACGGGGTCCAGCTCTGCCCGCCGTCGGTACTGCGCAGCACGTTGCCGCGCAAGCCGTAGACGAGCACTTCGCCAGGCTTGCCGATGACACCGAAGAAGCTGCCCTGATAGGGCGTCTCCACGGCGGCGAAGCGTTGAGCCTGCTCATCCCATTTGAGCAACAGGCCTTGTTCGCCGGCGATGTACAGGCTGTCACCAGTGGAGGCGATGGCATTGAGGTGCAAGCCTTGCGGGTTGTCGGTGCGATCCTGCAACGGCGTCCAGCTCATGCCGCCATCGTCAGTGCGCAGGATCAGGTTGAACACGCCGACCACATAGCCGACTTGGTCATTGGCGAACCACACATCGAGTAGCGGTTTATCGGCACCCTGCTCCAGCAGTCGCTGACCTTCGGCGACCAGCAGCGGCCACTGTTCGTTGCCCGGCTCGGCACTGGCCAGCGCCGTGTAATGCTTGACCAGCAAGTTGCCGATCTGGCGGCCGTCGAGTTGCTTGTTCCAGGTCGCGCCAGCGTCGCTCGTGTGCAACACCACACCGTCATTGCCTACCGCCCAGCCCTGGGTGGGGCCGGAAAAACTCACGGCGGTCAAGTCGGCGCTGACCGGTACGGCAGCCTGCTGCCAGTGCTTGCCAGCGTCATCGGAAAACAGGATATGGCCGCGCTGGCCAACGGCGATCACGCGCTCACCGGCGCGGGCCATGCCGGACAGCGGGCTATTGCTGGCCAAGGCACTGACCCTGGCAGGCAGGTCCAGCACATCAACGTAATCGGCTGCGTGGGTGACGCCCTGCAACAGGCCGAGCGCCAGGCCAAACGCCACGTGCTTGAAATTCTTATACGAACACATACCGCGTCCTCTTCGGAAAACCGCGCCGGGACACACAGCCGTGTGCCCGACGTTCGAACCTGGCGCCCGCGACGATCAGCGTCGACCGCGCGGGCACATTTTTGCGGTTGGCTTAGCGAATGCCGCTGCCGGCCAGGGATTCCGACGACCACTGGGCCTTGGAGAGCGGATCGATGTACTTGATGCCGCCGTAAGGGCCGACTACACCGTTGATGTTGTAGGAGCCACCGACCAGGTCGTAGATCATGAAAGGCGTGGAGTCCGGCACCTGCTTGTCATAGCTCTGGCTGAGGAACGCGAAGGAACCACGATAGAGCTGGCCACGGGCGTCATACTGATCCGAGGCCAAAGCGCTCCAGCTGTCTTCGTCGAGGTAGAAGCGGCGCTTGGCATAGATGTGCCGGGCACCGGCCTTGAGGTTGCCTTCCACGACCCATACGCGGTGTTTTTCCCAGCGCACGAAGTCTGGTGCGAGGTGATTGGCGGTGGTCAGCGACTTCGGATCCTGGGCGTAGGTCAGCTTGTAGGTGTTGTAGGGCACGATCATTTCCTGCTTGCCCACCAGCTTCCAGTCGTAGCGATCCAGCGCACCGTTGAACACGAACACATCGTCATAAGTGCCCGCACCCGCAGTCCCTGGGTTCGGCGTGTCGTACGCCAGGTTAGGCGCCAGCTTCACCCGACGCTGCCCCGGCAGGTATTGCCAGGCGCGGCGTGGTTGCTGCAGCGGGTTGGCCGCGTCCTTGAGCATTACCGCCTCGCCGGCGCGACGTGCCGGGCCGGTGTAGGACAGCTTCATCTGGTAGTACACATCGGCGCTGCTGATCGGCTGCGTCAGGTTCTCGTAGATCGGATAGGAGATGAACGCCTGCCCGGTGGTGGCCAGGCTTGGCACGCCGGCGGAGTCAACGTTCCAGGAGTCGTACTTGGAGTTGATGCTCACGCCCTGATAACGCAAGAGGAAGTTCCACATCGCTTCGTTGCCCGATTGCGGAATCGGGAACGGTACGCCCGGCAGCACGTTGTCGATGGCCAACCCGCCTTCGAGTGACTTGGCGCCGCTGGCGTTCTTCACGCCGTTATCGAGGATGGCTTTTGGCAGCGAAACGGTGCGGTGGGTCGGGAACACGTCGACACGGAAAGTCGGAAAGCGCTTGGCCAGTTCCACCGTGGTGGCGGTGAGCATGCCCTTGTACTGGTCGACGTTCTTGCCATCGATCACCAGCAGCGGTTTTTCACTGGCAAACGGGTCCGGGCGCATGCTGTCACCGGCTTTGAAACTGGCTGGCGGCGTGGTCAGGCCACCGTTGTAGGCCGGAATCGAACCATCGGCATTGCCGGCCTTTTCGGCGCCCACCAGGGTCAGGCTGGTGCCCAGCTTGGCAGCGTCCTGGGTTGAAACAGCGGCCTGTACCTGGGCGGCAAGGACCATGGCCAGCGAAGCGGCCAACACGGTTTTCACGAATTTCATCTTGTTATTCTCCTGCTTGCATTGAGCAAATCAGTGGTGCATCAAAAGGTTGTTTTCATCGTCAGGTACACAGCGCCACGGTCCTCAGTCGTGGCACCACCACCGGAAAAGGACGAATAGCCACCGGCGTAACAGGCGTAGTTTTCGTTGCCGCTGAAGGCATTCGGCGCAGCGCCGTCACCTCCGGTCGGGCCAGTACTCACGCCACTGACATTGCACTTGTCGGCCTTGCCGAAAGAGTCCACGTATTTCAGGTCGACGAAGTATTTGTTGTACACAACGGCGCCGAGGCCGACTGCGTAGTTACCGGTGTCCTTGGCACCGCCACCGGAAACCGGTGAAACGCCATCGAGACCGAGGTTGACGGACATCGGTGCGTTGAGGTCGACACCGGGAAACACCTGGTACCAGGTCGGTGTGAAGTTGACCGCGATGCCCCAGTTGTCACGGGTCGGCTGATCGATACCGTGGTAAGTGTCCTTGCCTTTGTAGAGCGCTTCGTTCTTGCTATCGAGCTTGAGCAAGTTGCTGTAGTACAACTCGGCGAGCAGAGTCGCCGAATCGAACACGGGCGTTTTCGGCATGGTCATCAGACCGTTGACCGTCCAGTGCAGGGTGTCGCCGGTGGCGGCCATGCTGTCGCCCTTTTCCGGGGTGTCATAGATCACGCCGGTTCCGGGTGTGCGCGCCGGCAGCAGGCCGAGCCCCTGGCCCAGGCCCAGGGGACTGGTGGTGCTGACGACGGCTGGAATACTGGCCAGCGGCATGTTGTGCCGGACGTTCAGGTCCGAGCCCACGCTCACCCCGCCCACGTCCTTGGACAGGCTCAGGCCAACGATCTTGATGTTGTCGGCATAGGCCATCTGATAGGTGGCGGTGCTCAGCGAGTTGAGCGTATTGATGACCGCGGGCACCTGGCCGGCTGGCCGGGTTCCGTTCGGGTTGGCCGAACTCAGGCCACGGGCATCGAGCCAGGCTTGCGGGAGGATTTCCGAGGTTTCGCGGTAATAGACGCCGAGGGTGCCGTCCAGCCAGGCGGGTGACCATTTGGCCATGAGGCCCCAGTCGCCGCGCTTGTCCGGGGTCAGGTCGTGCCCGCGACGCACGTTGGTCAAGCCGTTGCACGGCGCCAGGCCGCAACCCAGAGGGCTGCCAGGCACGACAGCATTAGTGTTACCCAGCAGGAACGACTGCGCGCCGAAACCGACCAGGTCGGAACCGCCGTAGTAGGTGCCGGCTTCTGGAAGACGCGCTTCATCCCAGTCGAGGAAGTATTGGGCCGCCAGGGTCAACTCAGGGTTGACGGTGAACGACATCGACAGCTGATTGCGCGGTACGAACAGCTCCTTGGCTTCGGTGCCCGGCGACGCGGCCAGCTTGGCCAGGTCCAGGCCGGACTGGCCGTAGCTGATCGAATGCACCGGATTGAGAATGGTCTCGCCCCAGAACACGTTGTGCTGGCCAGCCTTGAAGCTCAGCATCGACTCCTCGCCCACTTCGGTGCTGTAGAACACGAAGGCGTCGAGGATTTCGCCGGACGGACCCGTGTAGTAACGCTGGGCATAGTTGCTCAGGTGCGGGCTGCCATTGCCGACGTTGTCATTGGTGACCCCGGCCAGGCGCGGGTCGTTGGCGATCAGGCCCGAGGTCGAACCGTTGCCGTTGACGAACGGGTTGGAATTGGAACCGGTGTTCTCGTAGGCCTTGTCGTACCAACCGGCGGCGCTTACGCGAAAGCCCATGTGGTTCTGATAAACCACGTCCATCTCGGTCAACAGGTCGACGCGGTTGGTGATGTTGGTGCCAGACCTACGGAAGTTGTAGTCGCCGTCGTTGTTGTTGGGCGTGCCCAACATACGTTTGTCCGCGCTTTCGGTGCGTACGCCGTAGTTGTACTTGACGGTGTTATCCACGCGAACGTTCCAGTCCGGGTTACCTGTCTCGATCTCGACCGCATGGGCCGTCGGCACCGTTGCCGCGAGAATGGCCGAGGCCAGCAAGGTGTAGCGTGAAGCGGTGAACCCGTGACTCTTGTTGTGGTGCATAGCGTTGTCTCCGCCTTTTTGTATTTGTTTTAAGCGCAGCAGGCCCCGCGTAACCCCTTGTTCCAGGGGTTTACGTTTTTCAGGATAGGGGCGGATACCGGATGGCGCGGGCCAACCGGCGCCTGAACTAGCGATCCAGCTCGAGGATCAGGGCTTCGGCTTGCGGCCAGTGCCCGTACCCGGCAGCAGGATTGAGATGACCGACATCGCCCAGGTTGAGCAGCTCGCTACCCCAGCCTTCGGCCAGGTGCGTAACGGCTTGCAGGCTGGCGAGGTGGTCGTTGGTACTGGCGGCCACGAGGCTGCGAAATGGCAGCGGGCCTTTGGGTAGAGGGTCCCACCCCTGGCTACGCAGGGTTTCAGGCGATGGGTAGCCAGACGGCCAAGGGGCATCGAGGTCAGGTGGAGCGGCCAGCAGCGCGCCCTTGATCGGCCGGCTGTGCTGCGCGGCCCAGTGCGCGACCATCAGGACACCGGCGCTATGGGCGACCAGGATCACCGGCCCGTCGATCTGTTCCAGTGCATGCTGGATCGCTTGCACGCGTTTGTTGCAATCGAGCTTGTCGGCCTCCAGCGGCGGCACGCTACGTACCTTGCTCAGCCTGGCTTCAAGCAACGTCTGCCAATGTTCGGCGACGTGCTCACGCAGGCCCGGTACGATCAGAACGGTTGCGGCAGTTTGCAGTTTGTCCACTTCAACACCTACGCTTTCTCGATGACTCGACTGGCTCTGTCGCCAGGGGCTTTTTGTAGGACTGACATTAAAGAGCGCCCACCCCAGGCGCTTTTCATTGGACGTCAGGCACTTTTCTTTTCATGACAAACGTTTCGGTGATGGCGCGGTGCGACCACCGGTCGAATATCTCTGCAAGTTCCGTGCGGGTCACTGTAATCAATGGGTGAGCCTCGATGAGGCAGGTTCAAGAGTGGTAAATCGGACAGCAATGGGCGGGTGCAATCGCTCTCTTAACAACTGTTGCAATTGCTGATGCGCTGGATATAGTCGCCACGCTCATTTGAATTGCAATCGGCCCAGGAAAGACCTTCGCATGACCAAGCTTGTTCGCGCCGCCGTCTTGACCAACTACCTGGAGGTCACCCAATACCTGGGGTTCAACCCACGCGATTTGCTGGCCAGCGTTGGCTTGTCCAGGGCTTTGCTGCAGGCCCCGGAACATCGCATCCCCATCGATTCCGCCGTGCGCCTGCTGGAGGATTCAGCCTCTGCCAGCGGCTGCCAGACCTTCGGTTTGAGCATGGCCGAATCACGCCAGCTCTCGGACTTCGGCGTGGTCAGCCTGCTGCTCAGCCATCAGCGCACGCTGCGCGATGCCTTGCAGGTGGTGGTGCATTACCGGCACTTGATGAATGACTCGCTGGCCATCTTCATTGAAGAGGCCGGCAAGATGGTGATCATTCGCGAAGAGGTGGTCACCGAATCGCCGATGCCCTGTCGACAGGCCACCGAGCTGGCCATCGGCGTGATGTTCCGCCTGTGCGCCGCCCTGCTCGGCTCACACTGGCACCCCTACAGCGTCAACTTCACCCACCAGGCCCCCGACAACCTTCAACTGCACCGCCGCCTGTTCGGCTGCACCCTGGAGTTCGGCAGTGAGTTCAACGGCATCGTCTGCGCCGGCGCCAGCCTGGACATGACCAACCCCAACGCCGACCCTGCCATGGCGCGCTATGCCCAGAGCTACCTCGATTCGCTGCAAAGCCACCAAGGCACTTCGATGCTGTTCGAAGTGCGCAAGGCCATCTACCTGCTGCTGCCGATGGGCCGTGCCACCATCGAACAGGTCGCGCAGAGCCAGGGCATGAACGTGCGCACGCTGCAACGTCGCCTCAAGGATGATGGATGTGCCTTCAACGATGTGATCAACGACGTGCGCCGCGACCTGGTGCTGCGTTACCTGGACAACCCGAATTACTCGCTCAGTCGCATTGCCGACATGCTTGGCTACTCAATGGCGAGTTCGTTTACGCGCTGGTTCATCAGCCAGTTCGGCATGCCTCCGGCGACGTGGCGCGCGCAAAAGCAGGGTTCGGCAAAAGCCCCGTCGGATGCAGCCCCACCCAAGCCCTCCTGATTATCACGCCTGTTGTGGGAGCGGACTTGCTCGCGAAGGCGGCCTGACAGCCGACCAGTCGCTTGCGGTTGTACCCGATCTACTGTGGGAGCGAGCCTGCTCGCGAAAGCGGCCTGTCAGCGGACCAGTCGCTTGCGGTTGTACCCGATCTACTGTGGGAGCGAGCCTGCTCGCGAAGGCGGCCTGACAGCGGACCAATTTCTTTCAGGTGTACATATCCATTCCTGCGGTAACGGCCACTTAGGGTTTCGCTTTTACAGCGAGTCACTTGCCCCCGGTGTCAGGATAGTTGTCGCCTCTGCGGATTTACCCCCAAAAAAGCACACCGAGGGCGGAAAGAGATAGGTTGTGACGTACTATTCACCCGAACGTAAAGCTGCATTGCTCAAGATGTTGCTTCCCCCGCTGAGCCTGACCGTGGCCGAAGTTTGTCGACGTGAAGGGGTCAGCGATGTATCGATGTACCTCTGGCGCAAGATGGCCAACCAAGGAAGTAAAGTGCCCGACGACATACTGCTTTCTGATAAATGGTCTGCTGAAGCCCGGTTTGCAGCTGTCCTTGAAACGGCCAGTCTGACTCAGCTTGAGTTGGGCGAATATTGCCGTCGAAACGGCCTTTACCCCGAACAGCTCAATGCCTGGCGTCAGGCCTGTATCAGCGGTCAAGAAGCTGTTCAGGCGCAAAAAATGGCTGATCATGAACAGACGCGCAAAGACAAGAAACGGATCCTGGAACTGGAGCGTGAACTGCGCCGTAAAGATGCTGCATTGGCCGAAACCGCAGCGTTGTTAGTGCTGCGAAAAAAGCTCAACGATTACTGGGGGACCGACGACGAGGACAACTGACCTCTTTGCCGGAACGGCAGTTGTTGGTGGGCTGGTTGATCGAAGCGATCGTAGCGGGAGCCCGAAAAATACGGGCCTGCCAAGAGGTCGGACTATCGCTCAGAACCTTGCAGCGCTGGACCCAGCCGCAGGAGCTGCAAGCCGATGCGCGCACCACCACTTTGCGGCCCAAGCCGCGTAATGCGTTAAGCGAAATCGAGCGACACGCCATCGTGGCGCTGTGCAACAGCCCGACATACGCCCATTTGCCTCCGAGCCAGATCGTTCCGCGCTTGGCCGACGAGGCGCGATATCTGGCGTCGGAAACTACGTTTTATCGCGTCTTGCGAGCAGCCGGCCAACAGCACCATAGAGGCCGCAGCCGACGACCCCGGCGGGTTGTAATGCCGACAACACATGCGGCTGAGAAGCCCAACCAGGTGTGGTCGTGGGACATCACGTATCTTCCATCGCCGATCCGCGGCAAGTATTACTACCTGTATTTGATCGAGGATATTTACAGCCGCAAGGCGGTGGGCTGGGAGGTTTATGAAGAAGAAAGTGGTGAGAAAGCGGCTGCACTGCTACAGCGCAGCGTGATCAGCGAGAAGTGCCTGCGTGAGCCGTTAGTGCTGCACTCTGATAACGGAGCGCCGATGAAATCGGTGACGCTGTTAAGCAAAATGTATGAGCTGGGGATCACACCCTCTCGCGGTCGGCCGCGCGTAAGCAATGACAACCCGTACTCGGAATCACTGTTTAGAACACTGAAGTACTGCCCGCAATGGCCCTTAGAAGGCTTCGCCAGCTTGGACGCTGCACGGACTTGGGTGAGGGATTTTATGCGCTGGTATAACACCGAACACAGGCACAGCCGGATCCGCTTCGTCACACCGTCAGAGCGCCATCGCGGGCAAGATCATCAGATCCTGGTGCTGCGGCACCAGTTGTATGAACGGGCACGCCAGAAAACTCCTGAACGATGGTCTGGAAAAACACGCAACTGGGAGCCGATAGGAACGGTGCTGCTGAACCCGGATCGGGTACAGCAGACCGGTAAGAAAGCGGCATAGCAAAACAGTTGGCGCGACAACTACCTTGAAAAACGCCGCTTGGAAGAGCCCCAAGTAACCAAGGGCTCTTGCCCCTGGCGTTCGGTGCCTCGCTAAGGCTCGGCATGCCCTCGCTCCGGTCCTGCTCCGTGGGTCGCCGCGATGGGCCATCCTTGGCCCAGCGCGGCTAAACCGGCATCCATGCCGGTTTACCCACTGCGCAGAACCTCCACTCGGCCTCTCGAGGGGGCAAGAACATCAAAAGCCAGATCACCATCAAAAACGAGGCGGCCTTAAAGCCGACCTGACCGGAAGCCATACGCATACCTTCTGTAGGAGCGAGCATGCTCGCGAAAAACCTGAGAGCACTGCGGGCTACCAGGTGCCCGGCGTTATCGTTGACGACCATCGCGACGGTGCGACGATTCGACATGCTCGCTCCTACATGGGGATCCAGGTTCACCCGTAACAGTCAGGTCGGCTTTAAGGCCGCCTCGCTTTGCTGTTGATCGCGAGCGCCCCGTTAACCACGATGGCCGAACGCAGGCGTTGCGCAGTGGGTAAACCGGCAGGACGCCGGTTTAGCCGCGCTGGGCCAGGGATGGCCCATCGCGGCGACCCACGGAGCAATGCCGGAGTGAGGGCATGCCGAGCTCTAGCGAGGCACCGAGTGGTGGGGCAAAGCCTTTTGCTTCCTTTTTGGCGTTTGAAAAAGGGAGTGGCTGTAAAAGCGAAACCGCCAGCCGCCGTTACCGCAGCAATGGATATGTACCCCGACAACCAATTTCACACAGAGCTTCCTGTTACGCCCCGCATCGCCGTTGCGTACGGCTCAACTAATGCGTCGTCAGCGGAACGCGGAGCGTCCCTGGCGGCATTCCCACGCAGAGCGTGGGAACGATCAACGATGAATCGCGAGCAGGCTCGCTCCTACAGGGGTACGTGCTCACTTGAAATCAGGTCGGCTGTCAGGCCGCCTCGCTTTGGCTTTTGATCTGGGTGCCCCGTTAACCACGATGGCCGAACGCAGGCATTGCGCAGTGGGGAAACCGGCAGGACGCCGGTTTAGCCGCGCTGGGCCAGGGACGGCCCATCGCGGCGACCCACGGAGCAATGCCGGAGTGAGGGCATGCCGAGCCCTAGCGAGGCACCGAGTGGTGGGGCAAAGCCTTTTGCTTCCTTTTTGGCGTTTGAAAAAGGGAGTCGCCGTAAGGGCGAAACCATAGGAGGCCGTTACCGCGGCAATGGATATGCACTCCGACAACCAATTTCACACAGGGCTTCCTGTGACGCTTCGCATCACCGCTGCGCACGGCTCAATTAAGGCGTCGTCAGTGGAACGCGGAGCGTCCCTGGCGGCATTCCCACGCAGAGCGTGGGAACGATCAATCAATGTGCTGCCGCCTTCGCGAGCAGGCTCGCTCCCACCGGGGATCCAGGTGCACCGGTCAAAGTCAGGTCGGCTTTAAGGCCGCCTCGCTTTGCTGTTGATCGCGAGCGCCCCGTTAACCACGATGGCCGAACGCAGGCGTTGCGCAGTGGGTAAACCGGCAGGACGCCGGTTTAGCCGCGCTGGGCCAGGGATGGCCCATCGCGGCGACCCACGGAGCAATGCCGGAGTGAGGGCATGCCGAGCTCTAGCGAGGCACCGAGTGGTGGGGCAAAGCCTTTTGCTTCCTTTTTGGCGTTTGAAAAAGGGAGTCGCTGTAAAAGCGAAACCGCCAGCCGCCGTTACCGCAGCAATGGATATGTACCCCGACAACCAATTTCACACAGAGCTTCCTGTTACGCCCCGCATCGCCGTTGCGTACGGCTCAACTAATGCGTCGTCAGCGGAACGCGGAGCGTCCCTGGCGGCATTCCCACGCAGAGCGTGGGAACGATCAATGTGCTGCCGCCTTCGCGAGCAGGCTCGCTCCCACCGGGGATCCAGGTGCACCGGTCAAAGTCAGGTCGGCTTTAAGGCCGCCTCGCTTTGCTGTTGATCGCGAGCGCCCCGTTAACCACGATGGCCGAACGCAGGCATTGCGCAGTGGGGAAACCGGCAGGACGCCGGTTTAGCCGCGCTGGGCCAAGGATGGCCCATCGCGGCGACCCACGGAGCAATGCCGGAGTGAGGGCATGCCGAGCCCTAGCGAGGCACCGAGTGGTGGGGCAAAGCCTTTTGCTTCCTTTTTGGCGTTTGAAAAAGGGAGTCGCCGTAAGGGCGAAACCATAGGAGGCCGTTACCGCGGCAATGGATATGCACTCCGACAATAAATCTCACATAGCTTCCTGTGACGCCCCGCATCACCGTTGCGCACGGCTCAATTAATGCGTCGTCAGCGGAACGCGGAGCGTCCCTGGCGGCATTCCCACGCAGAGCGTGGGAACGATCAATGTGCTGCCGCCTTCGCGAGCAGGCTCGCTCCCACCGGGGATCCAGGTGCATCGGTCAAAGTCAGGTCGGCTTTAAGGCCGCCTCGCTTTGCTGTTGATCGCGGGCGCCCCGTTAACCACGATGGCTGAACGCAGGCATTGCGCAGTGGGGAAACCGGCAGGACGCCGGTTTAGCCGCGCTGGGCCAAGGATGGCCCATCGCGGCGACCCACGGAGCAATGCCGGAGAGAGGGCATGCCGAACCCAAGCGAGGCACCGAGTGGTGGGGCAAAGCCTTTTGCTTCCTTTTTGCTGGGCCGGCACTCCGGCGTTTGAAAAAGGGAGTCGCCGTAAGGGCGAAACCCTAAGTGGCCGTTACCGCAGCAATGGATATGTACTCCGACAGAAAATTTCAAACAGGCCCACCGGGCAAAAAAAACGGCGACTGCTGGTACAGTCGCCGTGAAAAACCAGTGTCATCGACACCGGTCGAGAACACCACCGCAGCTAGGAGCCAACTGCGGTGCGGTCCTCTGCCAGAAAACGATTTACGTCGGCAGTCATAGGCCCCAGTGCAGCAACAACAGCACCAGCACGACGAGGAACACCGTCTCCCCCACCATCAGCAGGATCGGCTTGATGCCCACCGCCGCCAGCTCCTTGAGCTGGGTCTTCATGCCCAAGGCACTGATGGACACCACCAGGCACCAGCGCGACAGCTCATTGATCGAGCCCTGCACCGCCGGGGCTATCCACCCGGTGCTGTTGATGCACGCCAGAATCAGGAAACCGACAGCGAACCATGGCAGCAACGGTGGCCGCTTGCCGGTCGGATCGGCGCCCTGCATGCGCGTGATCATCGCGGCGGTGACGATCACCGGCAGCAGCATGGCGACGCGCATCAGCTTGACCACTGTCGCCGTGTCACCGGTCTCGGTTGACATGCTGTAGCCGGCACCGACCACCTGCGCCACATCGTGGATGGTCGCTCCAAGAAACACCCCGGCCACTTGCGGCGACAGTTGCAGCCAATTGGCGATCATCGGGTAGACGATCATCGCCAACGTCGACAGCGCCGAGACTCCGATCACCGTGAAAAGGGTCGCGCGTTCTTTCTGCGGGTGATTAGGCAGCGCTGCCGCCAGCGCCAATGCGGCCGATGCACCACAGATCGCGGTAGCCCCACCCGTGAGCATGCCGAACAAACGCTGAAAGCCCAGCGCCTTGGCCGCGATTACCGACACGCCGATGGTCACCACCACCAGGATCACCACCAGGGCCACCGGCTTCCAGCCCAGCGCCGCCATCTGTTCGAGGGTGATGCGCATGCCCAGCAGCGCCACCCCGATTCGCAACACGGTGCGTGCGGTGAACTCGATACCGGCCTTGCAGACGCCGTCACCGGCGAGGAAATTCAGGGCCATGCCCAGCAGCAGGGCAAACAGCATGACGGGCGCACCGTAGTGCTCGGACAAGAACGACGCGGCGGCAGCCACGATCAGACTGACGATGAAGCCCGGGGCCAGTTCGCGCGTGCGACTATGGATGCGGGTAAGAGCGATGGCGCTCATGGCGCGGACTCCTCAGGAACTATGACGATGAACGCCTGGCCGTCGATGATCTCGACCGGGTAGTTGTTGACTTTGACCTGCCTGGAATTGAGCAGGTAGCCGCTGTGCAAATCGAAGCGCAAACCATGGGCGCAACATTGGATCACCCGCCCCTCGAGACGTCCGCCACACAGCGAGGCGCCCTGGTGCGGACAGCTGTCGTCGATGGCAAACAGCTGTCCGTCGACGTTGAACAACGCCAGGCTTTTGTCCTCGAACTCGAACAGCGCCCGGCCACCGGCCTGCGGATGTTTGCCGACAGGTACGGGAATGCGCCGGGTCATGCCGGCTGCCGCTCGTGCTCAGGTTCCTTGAGCGCTTCGTTCATCGCGCTGAGCAGCGCCTGGGCAGGTTGTGCACCGATCACCGTTATGCGCCGGTCGAACTGGAAGCTCGGCACACCACTGGTCGCACCAGGTGATCCTGCAAACGGCGTGGCATCGCCCTTCAGGCAATCGAGCACAGCGTCGCTATCGAAACCGCAGGAGCGGGCGATGGCGAGCAAAGTCTCGTGGCACCCCAGGTTCTCGCGCTTGCGGAAGTAAGCGGCGAACAGCCGCTCGAGCAACATTTCACACTGGGCAGCATTGCCCAATGCGCTGATCCGCTCGAACAGGCGATGGGCATCGGCGGTGTTGGGCATCGTCTCGATCTGGGTCAGGTCGATGTTCAGTCCAACCGCCGCGGCAGCCCGTTGTACCTGGGCCTGACGCATGGTCATGGCGTCGGCATTGCCCAGGCGCTTGCGGTAGAAATCGGCGAAAGGCTCACCTTCTACCGGCAACTGTGGCAGCAACTGCACGCCATGCCACTGCGTGCTGATCTGCACATCCGGGTGGCGACTGCGAAACTGTACCTGCGCATGCTCCAGCTGGCGCTTGCCGATCAGGCACCAGGGGCAGATAAAATCGAAAAACACATCAATCTGTAGACGACGACTCACAACTTCACCTCTAACCCGGCTTGGCTGACGCGGTCAGGCACGGTCTGACCCTGAAGACGGGCAATATCTTTGTGGTAATGACACTTGGCGTAGAAGAACACGGCCGCTGCCGCGAGGCTGACCAGTGGCACCAGTTGAAAAGCGGCATGCAGGCCGATGAGGTCCGACACCCTTCCGGTGATGAACGGTCCTGGCGCCAGTCCCAGCATGTTGTTGGCCAATGTCAGCGTGGCGAAGGCCGTGCCATGGACCGAGTAATGGGTCAGGTTGGCAACCATCGCGCCAGCCGGGCCGGTGGTACCGGTGGCAATCAGCATGCCCAGGCAGATCAGTGCCAGCTGCAACGGCCCTGCCTGTAGCGCGAACGCCGCCGACAGCAACAGGCAACTGCCCAGGCAAAACGCGATGGCCAGGCTGACCTTGCGTTCCGGCGAGTTGCGACACAGGCGATCGCTGAGCATGCCGCACAGGATCATCCCGGTACCACTGCACAGCACGATGATTGCGGCCATGCCGCCAGCCTTGTCCGTGGGCATGTCGTAGTAGCGATTGAGGTAGCTGGGAATCCACACCATTACCGTGCCGCCGACGAACAGCTGCAAGCCGCTGCCGATGTAGGTAGCCACCACCGAACGACTGGACCACAGCGTACGCAGCGGACGCTTGGCCGCGGCTACCTTGTTCGCCAACTGGGCTGCACGCTTGGGCGCAATGCGTGCTTCCTTGACGATGATCGGGTACAGGATTGCCAGCAGCAAACCAAACAGCGCCATGCCAGCGAACGACCAGCGCCAGCCAAGCTTGGCGGCGATAGCACCGCCCAACGCCATGCCCAACACCGAGCCAAACATCCCGCCCGCCATGAACGCGCTGGCCAGGGTCGCCCGCATGTGTTTCGGAAACACCGAAATCACCACCGCGATGCCGACACTGCCGTAGGCGGCTTCGCCGACGCCGACCATGAACCGCGCGATGAACATTTGCTGATAGTCCTGCGCCAACGCGCAACCCAGCGTGGCCAGGCTCCACAGCATCGCCATCAGCGCCAGGCTCTTGACCCGGCCAAAGCGGTCAGCCATCAGCGACAGCGGAAATGTCAGCAGGCCAACCATCAGCGCGACAATGCCACTGAGCAGGCCAAGCTGCCCGTCGCTCAAGGCCCATTCGCCCTTGAGCAGCGGGAACACCGCGTTCAGCACCTGGCGTGACATGTAGTCGGAAATCAACAGGCCGAACGTCAGTGCGAAGACAATCCAGGCATATTTACGCGCAACGTTGACGCAACCAGCGTCGTCATCGTCGGCGATTGGGTGAAAGGCCATGCAGCCTCCTCAAAGCTTTTATTTATTTTTGTTATCAAGCGTTTTGCAGTGCGCACGAGGGGTCACGGCCTCTCGTGCGCACCACGGGTCAGCCGCGTTGCGGCACACCTTTTTGCCCGGCCTTGCGGTTGGGCGACATACCGTTGGCCAGCAGGGTCTGCTCGATGCTGTCGTACTTCACGCCGATGCGATAAATCTCGCGGGCTTCTTTGCCCGTGGCGATTTCGCGACCCAGTTCGTGGGCAATGCGCACGGTTTGCTGGATTTGCGCAACCGAGCCGAAACGCTCGCCCTTGTGATCAATGATAGTGTCTTCGTTGCCAACGCGCGGGTGCAGCCCCATGGACATCGCCATGGTGTTGAACGGCAGCACGTTCTTGAGCAGCGATTCGGAGGTCAGGGTGCAGCCATCCGGAACACGGTGGATGAAATTGAAGAAGTTGAACGGGTTCGGACCATCAAAACCACCGCCGATGCCGATCCAGGTCAGGTTCAGCGGGCCTTTGTAGATGCCCTTGCGCACCAGGCGCTCCAGGGTTTCGTAGGCATGAATGCCGGTCAGCTGGAAGTGCGGCTGGATGTCGTTGTCCATCAGGCGCTTGAGGTGCTCGGCAACCCAGGCTGGGCCGGCCGGTACGGTCATTTCGCTGTAGGCAGCCTGGACCAGCGGGTTGGCCAGGGAAGTGCCTTCCAGGTATTCCGGGTACAGCAGTTCCATGATGTTCATCTGGGTGGTGTTGATCGCCACCGTGACCTGGTCAGGTTTTGGCGTCAGCTCGGCCAGCATGTGGCGAGTGTCGTCGGACAGCCACTTGGCGGCTTCGCCATCGCTTTCCGGGGCGAAGGAAATCGAACCACCCACCTGGATGATCATGTCCGGCACGGCTTCGCGCACACCGGCGATCAGCTCGTTGAACTTCGACAGGCGCTTGGAGCCCTTGCCGTCCAGTTCACGTACATGCAGGTGCAGGACCGTGGCGCCGGCTTCATAGCAATCGACCGCTTTCTGGACTTGCTCGTCCATGGTCAACGGGATGTCTTCCGGGAAGTCTTCCGGCATCCATTCCGGGCCGTACGGGGCCACGGTGATGACCACTTTTTCCATGTTTTCGGGGTGCAGGGAATCGTCGAAGAATTGCATGAGTTACTCCAGTTCTTATGATTGTCCCGCCCACCCGGATGCGTGCCGGGCAGGCGTGTTTACGAGTGCGTATGCAGAAAGGGTCGATCAGTACGTCTTGTCGCCGATGATCCCGGCGCGCTCCATCTTGCGATGGCACGGTGGGTAATCCATGACGGCGTAGTGCTGGGTACTGCGGTTGTCCCAGATGGCGATGCTGTTGGGTTTCCAGCGCCAGCGCACTTGATACTCGGGGATATACGCCTGGCTGATCAGGTAGCGCAGCAAATCGCTCGCGCCGGGGTTGGCGTCCTGGCCGAAGCGCACCCGTTCAGGGGTGTGGTAGTTGCTCAAGTGGGTGGTGAAGGCGTTGACGAACAGCACTTTCTCGCCGGTTTCCGGGTGCGTGCGCACCACCGGATGCTCGGCGTCCGGGTACATGGCCTTGAGCGCCAGGCGTTTCTCGATCGGCATCGCCGCACCGAAGCTCGCTTCGATACTGTGGCGGGCGCGCAAGTCGGCAATCTTCAGCTTTACGTCTTCAGGCAAGCGCGCGTAGGCCTCGACCATGTTGACCCACATGGTGTCGCCACCGACCGGTGGGCATTCCACGCAGCGCAGCACGCAACCCATCGGCGGTGCCTCGCGCCAGGTCGCATCGGTGTGCCAGGCGTTTTCGTAGCGGTCCATCGGCTGGTCCGGGTTCTTGTAGATGCGCACCAGCCCCGGGTGCTCCGGATCGCTGCCGGCCACCGGATGGTCCTCCAGTTCGCCGAAGCGCCGGGCGAAGGCCACGTGTTCGGCGCGAGTGATGTCCTGGTCGCGCAGGAACACCACCCGATGCTTGAGCAACTGGGCACGAATCTCGGCAAACAGACCGTCGTCATGCACCGCGTCGGCGAGGTTCACGCCGATCAGTTCGGCGCCGATGCTATAGGTCAATTGTTCGACTTTCATGGCTGGCCGCTCCTTAAATGACGAAAATCGACGAACCGGTTGTCTTGCGCGACTCAAGGTCACGATGCGCTTGTACCGCATCCTGCAAGGCGTAGTGCTGGTTGATCTCGATCTTGATCCGGCCACTGCCGACGTGATCGAACAACTCACCAGCCAGGGCGGCTTTTTCGGCCGGGTCGCTGATGTAGTTGGCCAGGGCCGGACGGGTCAGGTACAGCGAACCTTTCATCGCCAGCATCACCGGGTCGAACGCCGGGATCGGCCCGGATGCAGTACCCACGCAGACCATCAGGCCACGGGGTTTCAACGAATCCAGCGAACCCATGAAGGTGTTCTTGCCAACACTGTCGAACACCACATTGACGCCCACGCCGTCGGTCAATTCGCGAACGCGTGCAGCGACGTCTTCATGGCTGTAATTGATCGTATGGTCGCAACCGTGAGCCCGGGCGATCTCGGCCTTTTGCTCGGTCGACACCGTGCCGATCACGTTCAGCCCGAGCAACTTGGCCCACTGCGAAACGATCAGGCCGACACCGCCAGCGGCGGCGTGCAGCAGAATGCTGTCACCTTCCTTGAAGTCGTAGATGCGGCGCATCAGGTACGAAGACGTCAGGCCGCGCATGGTCATCGCCGCCGCCGTTTCGAAGCTGATGGTTTCCGGCAGCTTGATCAGCGGCGCGGCCGCAATCAGCCGTTCGGTGCTGTAGGCGCCAAGGGTGTTGAGGAAACCGGTATAGGTGACGCGGTCCCCCACCTGGACGTTGGTCACGCCTTCGCCGATGGCCTGGACCACACCGGACGCCTCGACCCCCATGCCGTTGGGCATCGGGATTGGGTAGGTGCCATTGCGAAAGTAGGTGTCGGCATAGTTCAGGCCGACCGCCACATGACGCAGTCGAACCTGGCCTGGACCGGGATCGCCGACTTCGACATCCTCGTAGCGAAGGACTTCGGGACCACCGGTTTCGTAGAAGCGTACGGCCTTGGCCATTTTTCTTATTCTCCAGTCTGCAATATTGGCTGCTGCGTCGATTTGCGCTGATTGGACTGTAGGATGCTGCCTGGTGAGCCGCTTCTCATCAGACGACAATGGCTTTTCATTTCATGACAGTGCTCGCTGTGGCGATGACGGCGGTGGATGACTTCTCCAGTGTCGCTCGCTACCCTTACGGGGTGCCTGACGGCGTTCCAGGTCAAACACACTCCATCCAGACGAGCATGTAATGAAATCCTCCGCAGGTTTGCTGTTGTCGGGCATCGAGCTGGACCGTGCCAGCGCCATCCCCCTTTACCGCCAACTCTACTTGCAGATTCGCAAACAGATTCTCGGGGGGCGGATTCAGGGAGGCGTGCGCCTGCCATCGACCCGCACCTTGAGCAAGGAGCTGGAACTGTCGCGGATCACCATTCTCAATGCATTCGATCAACTGATTGCCGAGGGCTTTCTGGCGTCGCGGACCGGGGCCGGGACCTACGTCGGCACTGAGTGGGAAAGTCGAGGCATTGCCGAGCAACCGCAGCAGCCCGAGCCCCCTCGTTTGTCCGATCTGAGCCAGTCCATGCTGTCGTTGCGCAGCCGGCATTTTCGTGGCGTTTCCTATACCGGTTGGGCGGCGCAAACGCCCATTTCATTCCTGCCCAGCCACAGCGCCTACGACGCGTTCCCGCAACCGGTCTGGAAACGCCTGATGAACCGCCACCTGCACAAGCCGAGCAAAGCCATGCTCGGCTATGGCGAACTGCAAGGGCTGTTGGCCCTGCGCCAGGCCATTGCCGAATACGTTTTCGACGCCCGTGGCATCGACTGCAGTGTCGAACAGGTGGTGATCGTTTCCGGTGCCCAACAAGCCTTCAACCTGCTGGCCATGCTGTTGCTCAACCCCCAGGACAGCGTGTGGATGGAGGACCCGGGGCATATCGCCGCGCGAATCGCGTTCCAGGCCCAAGGCGGTCAAGTAGTGCCGGTGCGTATCGATGAACAGGGCATCGATGTCGAGCAAGGACTGAGCCGCTGCCCTGAAGCTCGCCTGGCTTTTACCACACCGTCTCGCCAGCATCCCCTGGGCGTAACCATGAGCTATGCGCGGCGTCAGGCACTCATCGATTGGGCTGCACACCACCATAGCTGGATCATCGAAGACGATTGCGACAGTGAGTTTCGCTACAACGGCCGCCCGTTGCCGGCACTCTATGCAATGGATCAACGGGCTCGGGTGATCTACGTCGGTACGTTCAGCAAAGTGCTCTTCCCCTCGTTGCGCCTGGGTTACGTGATACTGCCGCAGGATTTGATCGAGCCCTTCTGCACCCTGCGTGCGGTGATGGATCGCAGCCCCGCCACACTGCTGCAGGCGGTGACCGCGGATTTCATGCGCGAAGGTCACTTTCTCGGCCATATTCGCCGTATGCGCGCGCTGTACCAGGCCCGCCAGCAAGCGCTGGTCGAGCAACTGCAACAACAACTCGGCAACTTCTTGCGAATCACCCCGGTGGACGCCGGCATGCACCTGATCGCCTGGCTGCCTCCCGAGCTCGATGACGACGCCATTGCCAAGCAACTGGCGCAACACAACATCCACACCTACGCCCTCTCCGACTACTGCATCGAGCACATCCTGCCGCCGGCCCTGCTGATCGGCTTTGCCGGCACCCCCGAACACCAGGCCCGGGAGCGCGTCGAGGCGCTGACCCGGGCCCTGGACGCGATGGGGTGCCTGACGCAGGCCACTTGAGCACAACAAGTGGTCTTATCAATTAACTGATAATGGATCTATCGAGAGTTCCTGGCTGGCGCGATAAAGGCTGCGCCGCAAGACCCGGTGTCTGAACCAGGAACGACTCGAATGAACAATAAGATCCAGGAACGATTCAACGCTTTGCTTTGCCACAACGTGGTCGAGGAAGACACGGCGCCCGTGCTGACTGACGCACTGGCCCGGCAATTGCTCGAACGACTGGCGCAACTGCGCCTGTTTGCCCACGCCTATCCGCTGCTGACCAACCTCACCCAGGGTCGCGTCACCCCCGTCGACCTGCTCGATTTCGCCTATCGCCACGAGTTGCAAGGCCTGAGCCTGCACTTGCTCGACGGCGAAGCCAACAGCCTGAGCCAGATGACGCCCGCGCAACTGCAGGTGTTTGCCGACAAGGCCCGCGCCCTGGGACTGGACGTGCATCTGGAAATCAGCAGCACACAGAAGAAAGATGTCGACCAGGTGATCGCCATCGCCCGCGCCCTGGGCGTACGCAACATCCGCGTCTACTCGCGCTACGAGGGAACGCTGTCGCGGGTCATGGACCTGATCGAAACCGATCTGCGCTACTTGGCGCAGCAGGCGGATGAGCACGACCTGTACTTCGACTTCGAGCAGCATGAAGAGCTCAAGAGCAACGAGATCGCGCAACTGCTCAAGCGCCTCGACCACCCTCGCCTGCATGCCCTTTTCGACTTCGGCAACATGATCAATGCCTGCGAACAACCCCTGCAGGCATTGCGCAACCTGGCGCCGCACATCCGCCAGGCGCACCTCAAGGGTGTGCGCATTGTCCCCGAGCAAAACGGCTTCGGCCATTACGGCGTGCTGCAAGGCAGCACCGAAGACGACCTGCCCAGCGCCCGCCTGCTGTTCGAGCTGTTGATGCTGGGCGACACGACCCCGCAGGTGATCGCTTTCATCCTCGAACAGGAAAACCACTACGTGGCGCCGGCGTTCCGCCAGTCCGTCGAGGCGGCCGACCCCTTCATCGCCTATCGAGAAATGAGTGAGACACCGCTGCCCGCGGGCTTCTCGCTGGAGCGAATGCTGGCCGACGAGCACCGCTGGGCGAACAACCAGGTGGCCTATGTACGCGGTGTGCTGGCCGAATTGCGCACCCTGGCCGAGCTGACCCTGGCCTGACCCTGCCCAATAAGACCCAAGCCTGAACCCGACGCTTCGAACCGATTACACCCGGAGAACAATAATGACAACTCAAAACAAGGCCAAATGGCTCAGATTCCTGATACTGATCCTCGGTGGCGGCACCATCTACAAACTGGCCAACCTCAAGGACGCCTTCTATGTGCCCATGCAGCAATTCATGGGCTTGAGCCACACTGAAATCGGCCTGTTGCTGAGCGCCAACGCGATCATCGCCACTGCGCTGTTCGTGGTCGGCGGCCTGCTCGCCGATCGCTACGACACGCGCAAACTGATCCCCCTCGGCCTGATCGGCACCGGTAGCCTTGGGTTGTACCTGGCAACCTTTCCCCCCTTCAACAACCTGTTGATCGTGTTCAGCCTGCTGGCGGTGTGTGCCGACTGCCTCTTCTGGCCCTCGTTGCTCAAGGCCATCCGCAACCTGGGGGATGATCAGGAGCAGGGTCGGCTGTTCGGCCTGCTGGAAGGTGGACGTGGTGTCGTCGATACCCTGGTGGCCTTCTGCGCGCTGGGCGTGTTCGTCGCCATGGGGTCGGGTGAAGCCGGCCTGAAATCGGCGATCCTGTTCTACTCGGTGATCGACATTCTGGCCGGGACCCTGACCTGGTTCCTGCTCAAGAGCGGTGGCACAAAAACGACCGCCAAGCCCGGCAACGGCCTGGCCAACCTGTTCGAAGCCATCAAGGTGCCGGGCATCTGGCTGGTCAGCCTCAACGTGTTCATGGTCTACATCGTCTACTGCGGCCTGACCTACTTCATTCCCTACCTCAAGGAAATGTACGGCCTGCCGGTGGCACTGGTGGGCGCCTACGGCATCATCAACCAGTACTTCCTGAAGATCCTCGGTGGCCCTGCCGGCGGTTTCATCGCCGACAAGCAGTTCAAGAGCACCAGCCGCTACCTGAAGTGGGCGTTCCTCGCGCTGCTGCCGCTGATGGGCATCATCCTGCTGATTCCGAAGAACCCGAGCTTCATCTATGCCGGCATGGCCGCCACCCTGTCCTTCGCGCTGATCGTGTTCTCCATGCGCGGCGTGTTCTGGGCGCCGATGGGTGAAGTCGGCATCCCGCAACACATCACCGGCTCGGCCTTCGGCATCGGCTGCCTGATTGGCTATGCACCGGGCATGTTCGCCTACGTGATCTACGGCGCGATCCTCGACCACTTCCCTGGCGAGCAAGGCTATACCTATGTATTCAGCCTGATGAGCGGGTTGGCGATCATTGGCTTCATGGTGTCCAGCCTGCTGTATCAATCGGTGCGCAGGAAGTCCATGGTCAGTGGTGAGGTAAGCGCAGCGCAGGCTTGATCCGACGCTGTGTATCACTGTGTATCTGGACAACGGCGGGATACAGGTGCTTGCACCGGTCCCGCTCTTCGACACAGGCCAGATACGTCATCGTGCTCAAATGCAGGCAGGGTTTGAAGGGGATCGGCTGGGTCCCCTGGCCAGCGGTTTGCAAGGGAGAGATCACGATGAAAATGGCACAGCAGAACGACAACACCGGTAAACCCCGCCGCAGTCTGATCAGCGCTTCGATCCTCGCGCTGAGTCTGTTCGGCGTCCTGGGAGCCGCTCACGGACAAACCTCCGCTACCCTACAGCCTGCTGCGACAGCGGCTGGCGTCACGCAGGCGGCAGATTTGCCATTTGGCCCGCTCAAGCATGTCAACGCCGGCCTGCTCAACGTGGCGTACGCCGAAACGGGCCCGGCCGATGGCCCGGTGGTGATTCTGCTGCACGGTTGGCCGTACGACATACACAGCTATGACGCAGTCGCGCCCTTGTTGGCGGCCAAGGGTTATCGCGTGTTGATGCCCTATGCCCGCGGCTACGGGGACACGCATTTTCTCTCCGAAAAAACCCTGCGCAACGGCCAGCCGGCCGCCCTGGCCAGCGACGTCATCGACTTCATGGACGCGCTGAAAATCAAGCAAGCCGTGCTCGGTGGCTATGATTGGGGCGCACGCTCGGCCGACATCGTTTCGGCGCTGTGGCCAGAACGGGTCAAGGCACTGGTCTCGGTCAGTGGGTACCTGATCGGCAACCAGGCCGCCGGCAAGAACCCGCTGCCACCCAAGGCCGAGCTGCAGTGGTGGTACCAGTTCTACTTCGCCACCGACCGCGGCCGCGCCGGGTACGAGAAAAACACCCATGACTTCGCCAAGCTGATCTGGCAAACGGCCTCGCCAAAATGGGCCTTCGATGACGCCACCTTCGACCGCAGCGCCAAGGCGCTGGAAAACCCCGACCATGTCGACATCACCGTGTTCAACTACCGCTGGCGCCTAGGCCTGGTCCAGGGCGAGAGCCGCTACGAAGCGCTGGAACAGAAACTGGCCACCGCACCTTCCATCAGCGTGCCGACCATCACCCTGGAAGGCGACGCCAACGGCGCACCGCACCCCGCCCCCGAGGATTACGCCAAGCGCTTTACCGGCAAGTACGAATTCCGCCTGATCAGCGGCGGCATCGGCCACAACTTGCCACAGGAAGATCCGCAGGCGTTCGCCAAGGCGGTGATTGATGCGGATCATCTTTGAGGCCCCTGCGATAGGGGGCTGACAGCCGAGCTGGATTTTGTAGACCGAGTACATATCCATTCCTGCGGTAACGGCCACCTAGGGTTTCGCTCTTACAGCGAGTCACTTGGAAAAGCCCCAAGTAACCAAGGGCTCTTGCCCCTGGCGTTCGGTGCCTCGCTAAGGCTCGGCATACCCTCGCTCCGGCCCTGCTCCGTGGGCCCGCCGCGATGGGCCATCCTTGGCCCAGCGCGGCTAAACCGGCATCCATGCCGGTTTACCCACTGCGCAGAACCTCCACTCGGCCTCTCGAGGGGGCAAGAACATCAAAAGCCAGATCAAGATCAACAACCAAAACGAGGCGGCCTTAAAGCCGACCTGATTGCAGGTCTGCCAGCGATCCCATTGTGGGAGCCAGCCTGCTGGCGATGGACTACCAGGCAATGCGTTCATCCAGACAGGGCGCGTTATCGTTAACGTCCATCGCCAGCAGGCTGGCTCCCACAGGGGATTGGGGGTATCTGTAAAAAGTCAGGTCGGCTTTAAGGCCGCCTCGCTTTGGCTTTTGATCTGGGTGCCCCGTTAACCACGATGGCCGAACGCAGGCATTGCGCAGTGGGGAAACCGGCAGGACGCCGGTTTAGCCGCGCTGGGCCAGGGACGGCCCATCGCGGCGACCCACGGAGCAATGCCGGAGAGAGGGCATGCCGAGCCCAAGCGAGGCACCGAGTGGTGGGGCAAAGCCTTTTGGTTCCTTTTTGGCGTTTGAAAAAGGGACTCGCCGTAAGGGCGAAACCATAGGCGGCCGTTACCGCAGCAATGGATATGTACTCAGTCACCAACATCCTGGTCGGCTGTCAGGCCGCCATCACAAGTGCACTGACAATCAAAAACCAGTGCACTTTGCGCCAAGCCAGCCCCTGGTTCGAGCGCGTAGTTTTGTGTCGTGGGTTAGACGTTCGTCCTGACCTCCACCTGAATAACAACAAGATTTCTGGTGACCCATGAGCACAGTAGATCCGATCACCCTGGCAGTCGTGCGTGGCGCGCTCGAAACCGCGCAACGGGAAATGACCATCACCCTTGAGAAAACCGGTCGTTCAAGCGTTTTCAACCTGGCCCACGATTACTCCAACGCACTCTTCGATCACCTTCCGGAAATGATCCTGCAAGGCCAGGACATCCCGATTCACCTCGGATCGCTGATTCCGGCGATGAAATGCGTGGCCGGTTTCTTCGGCGATGACGTCCAGGAAGGCGATGTGATTTATCACAATGACCCCGCTTACATGGGCAGCCATATTCTCGACTGCTGCATGTACAAACCGGTGTTCTACCAAGGCGAGCTGGTGTTCTGGGCGGTGTGCAAAGGTCACCTGACCGACATCGGCGGACCGGTGCCTGCCGGCTACAACCCGGATGCCAGGGAAATCTACGCCGAAGGCTTGCGGATCCCGCCGGTCAAGCTCTGGTCCCAAGGCAAGCGCCGTGAAGACGTGATCAACCTGCTGCTGACCAACATGCGCGCCCGGGCCTATCAGGAAGGCGATCTCAACGCCCAGTACGGCGCCTGCAATGTGGGTGAACGGCATTTGCTGGAACTGCTCGATCGTTATGGCGTGGCGCAGGTGCGTGCGTGTATCGCCGAATTGAAAGACATGGCGGACCGGCACATGCGGGCCTTGCTGCGAGAAGTACCGGATGGCCTCTACAGCGGCACTGCCGTGCTGGAAGACTCGGGCCATGGGCTGGGTGAACTGTCGATCACCGCGCAAGTGGAAATTCGCGGCGACGAGGCGCACATCCTGATCAAAAGTCCGCCGCAGGTGCCGTACTTCATCAACTCCTACGCCGGCAACTCGGTGTCCGGGGTGTACCTGGGGCTGATGATGTTCGCCCAGGTACCGCCACCGTACAACGAAGGGCTGTACCGCTGCGTGACGGTCGACCTCGGCCCGCCGGGCACCTTGTGCAACGCCCAGGAACCGGCGCCCCACGTCAACAGCACCACCACACCGATGGAAACCCTGGCCGACGCGGTGCGCCAGGCCCTGGAACAAGCGGCCCCCGATCGGGTCACGGCCTCCTGGGGCCACGCCAGCGGGATCAACATTGCCGGCCATGATCCGCGCAATGGCAACGACGAGTACGTGACCATGGTGCTCGCCTCGATCATTTCCGGTGCCGGTGCGAACAAGGCCATGGACGGTTGGCCGGCGTGCGGTCCGTTGTGCTGTTTCGGCGCGTTGATGTCCGGTGATATCGAGTTGCTGGAGTACGCCTACCCGATCCTCATCCATCGCTACAGCCTGATGACTGACAGCGGTGGTGCCGGCGAATTTCGCGGTGGTTCTGGCACGCGAATCGAAATCGAACCGCTGGATCACGCGATGACCGTGGTCGGTTTTGGCGAGGGTCGACAACTGCCGACGTCTGGTGCCGCGGACGCGAACAACGTCCTGCTCGAACCGAAGCTGGGCCGATTGATTCACCGCAAGAACGACGGTGAGGAGCAGTCCTTTATCTACAACGCGCAGCTCATCGCGCAACCGGGCGAACGGGTGATCAACATCAACCCTGGCGGCGGTGGCTATGGCGATCCCCTGCGGCGCCCGGTTGCCAGCGTGGCCGACGACGTACGCAACGGCCTGGTGTCCCGCGAAGGCGCCCGCCTGGAATACGGCGTGGTGATCGACGGCAACGGCCAGGTCGATGACGCCGCGACTCGTGCGTGCCGCGCCACGCATTGATCGCCCCCCTTTGAGCTATCTGGAACCCCTGATCATGAGCAAGCAACAATATCGCCTGGGCATCGACGCCGGCGGCACCTTCACCGATTTCATCCTGGCCGATCGCAGCGGCAACGTGCAGTTGTTCAAGGCACCGTCGACGCCCCAGGACGGCACGATCGCCATCCGCAACGGGCTGGCGCAAATCGCTGACGCCATCGGCCGCACCCCCGCCGAAATCATTGGCGACTGTGACCTGTGCATCAACGGCACCACCGTGGCCCTCAACGCGTTGATCGAGAAAACCGGGGTCAAGGTTGGCCTGCTGTGCACCGAAGGGCATGAGGACAGCCTGGAAATCCGCCTGGGCCACAAGGAAGACGGCCATCGCTACGATGCCAGCTACCCGCCGGCCTACATGCTGGTGCCGCGTCATCTGCGGCGCCCCATCGGCGGCAGGATCCTCAGTGACGGCAGCGAATACGCCGCCCTCGACGAAAACGCGATTGCTGAAGCAATCGAGTATTTCCGCGAACAGGACGTCAAGGCCGTGGCCATCTCGTTCGTCTGGTCGGTGCGCAATCCGAGCCACGAACAACGCGCCGCCGAGAGGGTGCGCGCGGCATTGCCGGGTGTATTCGTCTGCACCGGCAACGAAGTGTTCCCGCAGATCCGCGAATACACCCGCACCTCGACCACCGTGGTCAACGCGTACCTGAGCCCGGTCATGGGCCGCTACATCGAACGCATCGACGCCTTGTTCGAAGAGCTCGGCGCGCAGCAGCCCACGCGCTACTTTCAATCCAACGGTGGCCTGGCACCCGGTGTGGTGATGCGCGAACGCGCGGTGAATGCGATCAACTCAGGGCCCGCGTCCGCGCCGCAAGCCGGGTTGTGCGTGGCGCAGCCATTCGGCATAGACAACGTGATCACGGTGGACATGGGCGGCACTTCGTTCGACATCACCTTGAGCAAGTCAGGACGCACCAACTTCAGCAAGGACACTGACTTCCTGCGCTATCGCATCGGCGTGCCGATGATCCAGGTGGAAACCCTCGGCGCCGGAGGCGGCTCGATCGCCTATCTCGACGATTTCGGCATGCTCCAGGTCGGCCCGCGCAGCGCCGGCGCCAACCCGGGACCGGTGTGCTACGGCAAGGGCGGCACCGAGCCGACCGTGACCGACGCCAACCTGGCCCTGGGTTACCTGGCCGACGGCGCGCTGTTGGGCGGCAGCATCCGGCTCAATCGCCAGGCCGCCATAGAGGCGATCCGGAGCAAAATCGCCGAACCCTTGGGCATCAGCTTCGAACGCGCGGCGATCGGCATCATCACCTTGGTCAACCTGAACATGGTCAGTGGCATTCGCCGGGTGTCGGTCGAACGCGGCTATGACCCACGGGACTTTGCCCTGATCGGCGCGGGCGGTGCGGCGGGCATGCACGTCATGCGCCTGGCCGAAGAAATCGGCAGCAAGGTGGTGCTGATTCCGAAAGTGGCTTCCGGGCTGTGCGCCTACGGGCAGATTCTTTCCGATATCCGCTACGACCAATTGACCACGCTGCCGATGCGCCTCGACGACGAACTGGTCGACCTGCCGTTGCTCAACCAGACCTTGCGTGACCTGCGCGAGCGCGGGATGAAAAACCTGCGCGACGATGGCTTTGGCGCTGGTAATAACGTCCAGTGCCTCTACAACCTGGAGATCCGCTACCTCGGTCAGATTCACGAGTGCAGCGTCGAGCTGACCTGCGATCAGCTGGATCAGTCGGGCCTGGTTGCGTTGCGTGAGGCGTTCCATACCCGGCACAAGGCGCTGTTCTCCTACAGCGAAACCGAGAGCCCGGTAGAACTGGTGAACCTCGAGTGCTCGGTAATTGCGCGCCTGCAACGTCCGCCCATGCCGGAACTACCGCCGGCTATCGATGATGTCGCGCCTAAGGCCACCGATCATCGGTCGATGTTGTTCAGCGCCCAGTCGTCCTGGCAGCAAACGCCGGTGTACAACGGTGACCGCTTGCAATCGGGGCAAACGGTAAAAGGCCCCTGCGTGATCGAAGAGGCGACCACCAACATCGTTGTCCCTCCTGGCTGGCAGGCCACGCTCGCGCCATCGGCCACCTACCGGCTGACACCCGGTGATTGACCGCCCGTAGACATTGGCAAATGATGGCAACCCAACGGTGCCGACGGCTTTTTTTGCGTCGGCACCGTCCTCATAATAAAAAAGATACGAGGGCAGCCATGGCCTACAAACTCTCCACACGCTCCTGGCCAGACAGTCAACGCCAGCCGCTCTGGGCCCAGGCCATTGGCAGTGCCTACTTTCCGCTGTCCCTGGAATTCGCACCTGACCGCCCTTTCAGCGGCAGCCTGCAGATCTGGGAAACCGGCAGCACCGCGCTAACCCTTTCTCGCTTGCGCTCCAGCCAACTGGGCTATTCGCGCAGCAAAGCCCAGGTCAGCGAAGACCACGAAGCCTGCTACCTCGTCACCGTACCGCGGCGCAGCGAAGTGCATTTCGAACAGGACGGCCGCGCCTTGCATTGCCAACCGGGTGGTTTCATCTTCGAACGGGGCGACGCGCCCTACCGCTTTCACTATGCCAGCGACAACGATCTGTGGGTGTTCAAGCTCCCCGAACGCGCGCTGCATGGCCAATTGCGCGGAGCCGAACGCTACACGCGCCTGTGCTTCGACGCCAGGCGCGCACTCGGGCGGGTCTTTGTCGACCAACTGGCGATGTGCGCCGCACGTTTCGACGAGTGCGACGAGGCCGCCCGGCATATGCTGCTGGAGCAGGCCCTTTCGACGTTGTTGATGGCATTGCGTGATGATGAGCGGGTGCTGAGCAGCGAAAGCTCGAACCTGGCCGCCCTGCATTTGCAACGCATAGAGCAATACGTCGACCAGCAACTGGGCAACCCGGACCTGGCGCCGCCAATGATCGCAGAGGCCTGTGGGCTGTCCGTACGCTATGTGCATAAACTCTTCAGCACCACGCCCTACAGCCTCGGGGAATGGATTCGCCTGCGCCGCCTTGAGGCGGTCAACAGAGGCCTGCGCGACCCCAACTGCCACCTGTCGATCGGCGAGCTGGCCATGCGCTGGGGCTTCAGCGACCAGGCGCAATTTACCCGAAGCTTTCGCCAGCACTTTGGGTGTACGGCCAGGGAAGTGCGCAGTGGGTTTCGGTTGGCTGCGTCTTCGAATATTGGTGTCTGAGGCAGGTTTCAGCTCTGACAGCCGAGCCGTTCCCTTGGTGTACATATCCATTCCTGCGGTAACGACCACTCAGGGTTCCGCTTTAACTGTAGGAGCCAGGCTTGCCGGCGAAGGCGTCCTGGCAGGCGATAATTGTCTTTCAGGCGTACATATCCATTGCTGCGGTAACGACCACTTGGGGTTTCGCCCTTACGGCGAGTCACTTGGAAAAACGGAACGCCGCCCGGCCCCAAGTAACCAAGGGCTCTTGCCCCTGGCGTTCGGTGCCTCGCTAAGGCTCGGCATACCCTCGCTCCGGTCCTGCTCCGTGGGCCCGCCGCGATGGGCCATCCTTGGCCCAGCGCGGCTAAACCGGCATCCTTGCCGGTTTACCCACTGCGCAGAACCTCCACTCGGCCTCTCGATGGGGCAAGAAAATCAAAAGCCAGATCACAATCAAAAGCGAGGCGGCCGACCGGCCGGCCTGACCGGAAGCCATACGCATACCCTCTGTAGGAGCGAGCATGCTCGCGATGAACCTGAGAGCACCGCGGGCTACCAGGTGCCCCGCGTCATCGTTGACGACCATCGCGACGGTGCGACGATTCGACATGCTCGCTCCTACAGGGGATCCAGGTACACCCGTCAAAGTCAGGTCGGCTTTAAGGCCGCCTCGCTTTGCTTTTGATCGCGGGCGCCCCGTTAACCACGCTGGCCGAACGCAGGCATTGCGTAGTGGGGAAACCGGCAGGACGCCGGTTTAGCCGCGCTGGGCCATGGATGGCCCATCGCGGCGACCCACGGAGCAATGCCGGAGAGAGGGCATGCCGAGCCCCAGCGAGGCACCGAGTGGTGGGGCAAAGCCTTTTGCTTCCTTTTTGGCGTTTGAAAAAGGGAGTCGCTGTAAAAGCGAAACCATAAGTGGCCGTTATCGCAGCAATGGATATGTACTCCGACAACCCATTTCACACAGGGCTTCCTGTGACGCTTCGCATCACCGTTGCGCACGGCTCAATTAATGCGTCGTCAGCGGAACGCGGAGCGTCCCTGGCGGCATTCCCACGCAGAGCGTGGGAACGATCAATCGTCAGCAGGCTCGCTCCCACAGGGGATCCAGGTGCACCCGTCAAAGTCAGGTCGGCTTTAAGGCCGCCTCGCTTTGCTGTTGATCGCGGGCGCCCCGTTAACCACGATGGCCGAACGCAGGCATTGCGTAGTGGGGAAACCGGCAGGACGCCGGTTTAGCCGCGCTGGGCCAGGGACGGCCCATCGCGGCGACCCACGGAGCAATGCCGGAGAGAGGGCATGCCGAGCCCCAGCGAGGCACCGAGTGGTGGGGCACAGCCTTTTGCTTCCTTTTTGGCGTTTGAAAAAGGGAGTCGCTGTAAAAGCGAAACCATAAGTGGCCGTTATCGCAGCAATGGATATGTACTCCGACAACCCATTTCACACAGGGCTTCCTGTGACGCTTCGCATCACCGTTGCGCACGGCTCAATTAATGCGTCGTCAGCGGAACGCGGAGCGTCCCTGGCGGCATTCCTTTGCTGCGCGTGGGAACGATCAATCGTCAGCAGGCTCGCTCCCACAGGGGATCCAGGTGCACCCGTCAAAGTCAGGTCGGCTTTAAGGCCGCCTCGCTTTGCTGTTGATCGCGGGCGCCCCATTAACCACGATGGCCGAACGCAGGCATTGCGCAGTGGGTAAACCGGCAGGACGCCGGTTTAGCCGCGCTGGGCCAGGGATGGCCCATCGCGGCGACCCACGGAGCAATGCCGGAGTGAGGGCATGCCGAGCCTAAGCGAGGCACCAAGTGGTGGGGCAAAGCCTTTTGCTTCCTTTTTGGTGTTTGAAAAAGGGAGTCGCTGTAAAAGCGAAACCATAGGAGGCCGTTATCGCAGCAATGGATATGTACTCCCTGACAGCCGACCGGATTGCTGGTCTGTCCGCAGTCAACCAAACACAGGTCGGCTGTCAGGCCGCCTTCACGGGTAAGCCTCGCTCCTACAGTTTTCATCACCATCCGACCAGAAACTCCTTTCAGGGTATTGCGCATCCAGTATTATGGTATACCATCATACGCACAGACACTTTTTCACCCTGATACGGAGCAGCTCATGAGTTTCGAAATCCGCAAGATCGTCAGCTATGTCGAAGAAACCTTCATTGAAGGCGGCAAGGCCACCGACAAGCCCGTGACCATGGTCGGGCTGGCCGTGGTGATGAAGAACCCTTGGGTGGGCAACGGCTTCGTTGAAGACCTCAAGCCGCAGATCCGCGCCAACTGCTCCGACCTCGGCGCGCTGATGGTCGAGCGCTTGGTGGGCATCATCGGCGGTGCCGAGAAAATCGAAGCGTACGGCAAGGCCGCCGTGGTCGGCGCCGACGGTGAAATCGAACACGCCTCCGCAGTGATCCACACCCTGCGTTTCGGCAACCACTACCGCGAAGCGGTGAAAGCCAAGAGCTACCTGAGCTTCACCAACAAGCGCGGCGGCCCGGGCACCTCCATCCAGATCCCGATGATGCACAAGGACGACGAAGGCCTGCGTTCGCACTACATCACCCTGGAAATGCAGATCGAAGACGCGCCGCGTGCCGACGAAATCGTCGTGGTCCTGGGTTGCGCCGATGGCGGCCGCCTGCACCCACGCATCGGCAATCGCTACATCGACCTGGAAGAACTGGCCGCCGAAAAAGCCCAGTAAGCCGGTCGGTCACTACAACAAAAAGGTATGCAGGAGCGCTCCATGATTCGGCTCACCGCTGAACGCACCCCGGCTGGCACCAGTTACCTGGCGACCGGCCAAGGCCAGCCCGTGGTCTTGATCCACGGCGTGGGCCTGAACAAAGAAATGTGGGGCGGCCAGATCGTTGGCCTGGCCACCCAATACCGCGTGATCGCCTACGACATGCTCGGTCATGGCGCCAGCCCGCGTCCGGAAAGCGGCACGCCGCTGCTCGGTTACGCCGACCAGTTGCTGGAGCTGCTCGATCATTTGCAATTGCCCAAGGCGGCAGTGATCGGTTTCTCCATGGGCGGCCTGGTGGCGCGGGCTTTTGCCCTGCATTACCCGCAGCGCCTGCAGAGCCTTGTGGTGCTCAACAGTGTGTTCAATCGCACCGCCGAGCAACGCGCCGGTGTCATCGCCCGCACAGCCCAGGCGGCCGAACACGGGCCGGATGCCAACGCCGAAGCCGCACTGTCGCGCTGGTTCAGCCGCGAATACCAGGCAGCCAATCCGGCGCAGATCGCCGCTTTGCGCCAGACGCTCGCGCAGAATGATCCGCAGGGCTACCTGACTACTTATGAATTGTTCGCCACCCAGGACATGTACCGCGCCGATGACCTGGCCAGCATCCAGGTGCCGACGCTGGTCGCTACCGGCGAACTCGATCCGGGGTCGACCCCGGAAATGGCCGAGCAACTGGCCGGGCGCATTCCCGGCGCCAAGGTTGCCGTACTCGGCGAGCAGCGGCATATGATGCCCGTAGAATCGCCGCGCCTGGTCAACCAGCTGTTGCTGGAGTTCCTCGACACGGCGCACGCCCGACCAAACCAGATTAAGGGGATCGTTGCATGACTCTCTCACGCTTCCAGATGTGCATCGGCGGTGAATGGGTCGATGCCCTGTCCGGCAAGACTTTTGAAAGCCTCAATCCAGCCCTGGCCGAACCTTGGGCCGAATTGCCCGATGCCGACGAAGCCGACGTCGAGCGCGCCGTACAGGCGGCGCAGAGCGCCTTCGACAGCCCGGCCTGGCGCGGTCTGACCGCCACCGCACGCGGCAAGTTGCTGCGGCGCCTGGGCGACCTGATCGCGGAAAACAAGGAACAACTGGCGCAGCTGGAAAGCCGCGACAACGGCAAGCTGATCCGCGAGACCCGCGGCCAGGTCGGCTATTTGCCGGAGTTCTTCCACTACACCGCAGGCCTGGCCGACAAACTCGAAGGCGGCACCCTGCCCCTCGACAAGCCGGACCTGTTTGCCTACACCGTGCACGAAGCCATGGGCGTGGTCGCCGCGATCATTCCGTGGAACAGTCCGCTGTACCTGACCGCGATCAAACTGGCGCCGGCCCTCGCGGCAGGCAATACCATCGTGATCAAGCCGTCCGAACACGCCTCGGCGACCATTCTGGAACTGGCGCGCCTGGCGCTGGAAGCCGGGATTCCACCGGGAGTGGTCAATGTCGTCACCGGTTACGGCCCGAGCACCGGCGCCGCCCTGACCCGCCATCCGCTGGTACGCAAGATCGCCTTCACCGGCGGCGCGGCCACGGCCCGGCATGTGGTGCGCAGCAGTGCCGAGAACTTCGCGAAATTGTCCCTGGAACTGGGCGGCAAATCGCCGAACATCATTTTCGCCGACGCCGACCTCGACAGCGCGATCAACGGCGCCATCGCCGGGATCTATGCCGCGTCCGGGCAAAGCTGTGTGTCGGGTTCGCGTCTGTTGGTGCAGGACGAAATCTACGACGAATTCGTCGCTCGCCTGGTGGAACGCGCCCAGCGCATCCGCATCGGCAACCCGCAGGAAGACAGCAGTGAAATGGGCCCGATGGCCACTGCCCAGCAACTGGCCGTGGTGGAAGGCCTGGTGGCGGATGCCATTGCCGAAGGTGCGCGTTTGCGCCTCGGTGGCAAGCGTGTGCAGAACCTGGGCGAAGGCTGGTTCTATGAGCCGACCCTGTTCGAATGCGACCGCAACTCGATGAGGATCATGCAGGAAGAAGTCTTTGGTCCGGTGGCCTCGGTCATCCGTTTCAAGGACGAAGCCGAAGCCCTGGCTATTGCCAACGACTCGCAGTTCGGACTCGCCGCCGGCATCTGGACCCGCGACCTGGGCCGTGCCCATCGCCTGGCCCGGGACGTGCGTTCGGGGATCATCTGGGTCAATACCTACCGCGCCGTGTCGGCCATGGCGCCGATCGGCGGCTTCAAGAACAGTGGCTATGGACGCGAAAGCGGCATCGATTCCGTGCTGGCCTACACCGAGCTGAAAACGGTGTGGATCAATCTTTCCCAGGCACCGATGCCTGATCCGTTTGTGATGCGCTAGGAGTCCTGAGAAATGATCGAACCCGGCATTTACAAAGACGTCATGAGCTCGTTCCCTTCCGGGGTCACGGTGGTCACCACCCTGGACCCGGACGGCGGCATCGTCGGCATCACCGCCAGCGCCTTCAGTGCGCTGTCGATCGATCCGGCACTGGTGCTGTTCTGCCCCAACTACGCCTCTGACACGTACCCGATCCTGCGCGACAGCAAGCAATTCGCAATTCATTTGCTGTCCGCCGACCAGACCACCGAAGCCTATGCGTTCGCCGGCAAGGGCAAGGATAAGGCCAATGGCATCGAGTGGCACCTGAGCGAACTGGGCAACCCGTTGCTGCGCAAAGCCACGGCGATCATCGAGTGCGAACTGTGGCGTGAATACGATGGCGGCGACCACGCCATCATCGTCGGCGCGGTAAAGAACCTGATCCTGCCCGAGCAACCGGTGACGCCGATGATCTACCACAAAGGCAAGCTGGGCCCCCTGCCCGCCCTGGCCTGATGGCTCTACACAATGCCCTGTGGGAGCGGGCTTGCTCGCGAAGGCCGAGTGTCAGTTGACATCAATATTGACTGACCCACCGCTTTCGCGAGCAAGCCCGCTCCCACAGGGGCCCGCGTAGGTCTTTTATGTTTCTCCAGGAGCCGGCATGAGCCCAGCAGCCTCGCAACTGTTCCGCCAGCAGGCCTACATCGATGGCCAGTGGCTGGATGCGCCCGATGGGGCGCGACAGGACATTTTCAATCCCGCCACCGGCGAACTCATCGGTAGCGTGCCGAACCTTGGCGCCGAGCACGCCCGCCAAGCCATCGTTGCCGCCAACAACGCCTGGCCGGCCTGGCGCGCCCTGACCGCCAAGGAGCGCAGCAACACCCTCAAGCGCTGGCACGCGCTGATGCTGGAAAACGCCGAAGCCCTTGCTGAAATCCTGACCCTAGAACAAGGCAAACCGTTGGCCGAAGCCAAGGGTGAAATCCTCTACGCCGCCAGTTTCATCGAATGGTTCGCCGAAGAAGCCAAACGCATCTACGGCGACACGATTCCCAGCCACAAGGGCGATGCGCGCATCGTCGTCAGCAAGGAACCGATCGGTGTCGTCGCGGCCATCACGCCGTGGAACTTCCCCGCAGCGATGATCACCCGCAAGGCCGGCCCGGCGCTGGCCGCCGGTTGTCCGTGCATCGTCAAGCCGGCACCGGAGACGCCATTCTCGGCGCTGGCCATGGCGGCGCTGGCCGAACAGGCCGGTATTCCTGCCGGTATTTTCAACGTGATCACCGGCAATGCCATCGCCATCGGCGCTGAGCTGACGGCAAGCCCGTTGGTGCGCAAACTATCGTTCACCGGCTCCACGGCGATTGGCAAGTTGCTGATGGCGCAGTGCGCGCCGACGCTGAAGAAAGTGTCGCTGGAACTGGGCGGCAACGCACCGTTCATTGTCTTCGACGATGCCGACCTTGAGCGTGCGGTAGAAGGCGCGCTGATTGCCAAGTTTCGCAACGCCGGCCAAACCTGTGTCTGCGTCAATCGCTTCCTGGTGCAGGACGGCATACACGACGCCTTTGTCGCGCGCCTGGCCGAACGGGTGTCGCAGCTCAAGGTGGGCAGCGGTTTCGCTGACGGCGTCACACAGGGTCCGCTGATTAACGAGCGCGCCGTGGCCAAGGTTGAAGACCATGTGCAGGACGCACTGGCGCAAGGTGCCCGGTTGGTTTGCGGCGGCGAACGTCATGCGCTGGGCCACGGCTTTTTCCAGCCTACGGTATTGGCCGGCATCACCACTCAGATGAAAGTTGCCCGGGATGAGACCTTCGGCCCTCTCGCCGCGGTGTTTCGTTTCACCAGCGAGGCGCAGGCCGTGCAGATGGCCAACGACACCGAATTCGGGCTCGCTGCCTACTGCTACACCCGCGACCTGGGCCGCGCCTGGCGCATGAGTGAGGCGCTGGAATACGGCATGGTCGGGATCAACGAAGGACTGATTTCCACCGAAGTCGCGCCGTTTGGCGGGATCAAATCCTCGGGCCTGGGTCGTGAAGGCTCCAAGTACGGCATCGAGGATTATCTGGAACTCAAATACACACTAATGGGCGGGCTCTGAAGTGAGTAACGAAAAGTACGAAAAAGGCTTGAAGATCCGCACCCAGGTGCTGGGCGAAGCCTATGTGAACCGCTCCATCGAAAACGCCGATGACTTCACCCGCCCCCTGCAGGAAATGGTCACCGAGTACTGCTGGGGCCACGTGTGGGGCCGTGAGGGTTTGTCGCTTAAAGAGCGCAGCATGATAAACTTGGCGATGATTTCGGCCCTCAATCGGCCTCACGAACTCAAGCTGCACGTGCGTGGTGCCTTGCGTAACGGGCTGAGTCGTGAACAAATACGCGAAATTCTGCTTCAGGTCGGTATTTATTGCGGTGTCCCCGCGGCCGTGGACAGTTTCCGGCTCGCCCGTGAAGCGTTCGCCGAAGCCGATGCCGAGGCCTCCAGTTAACCCTTGGCTATCTGACTGAACGAGCACTAGGATTATTACGATCAAAGTGCTCTTTTTGCATGGACAGCCACATTCAGAGCGGACCCCATGAAACGCCTGCCACTCGACGACAGCTTCAAGGTCAATCGCAACCCCGTTACCCTGCGCGAAATCGTGCTGGATAAACTGCGAAGCGCCATCATGAACTTCCAGCTTCTGCCGGGAGATCGACTGGTCGAACGCGATCTGTGCGATCGCCTGGGCGTGAGCCGCACTTCGGTGCGCGAAGCGCTGCGTCACCTTGAATCCGAAGGCCTGGTGGAGTTCGCCGATGCCAAGGGCCCTCGGGTAGCGATCATCACCCTGGCCGATGCCGTCGATATCTATGAGCTGCGTTGCGTACTGGAAGGCCTGATCGTTCAACTGTTCACCCTGCGTGCCAAGGCCAAGGACATCAAGGCCCTGGAAAAGGCCCTGGAAGAAAACCGCCAGGCCTTGAAGGAAGGCGAACTGCAACAGGTCATCGACTCCGTGCAAGGTTTCTACGACGTCCTGCTCGAAGGCTCTGGCAACCATGTCGCCGCGACCCAGTTGCGTCAACTGCAGGCGCGCATCAGCTACCTGCGCGCGACTTCGGTGTCCCAGGAAAACCGTCGCGGCGCCAGCAACCAGGAAATGGAACGCATGGTCGAAGCGATCAAGAGCGGCGATCCCCTGGCCGCCCACCAGGCTTGCGTCGACCACGTTCGGGCCGCCGCCACCGTCGCCCTCGATTACCTCAAGCGCAAGCAGGAAGAAACCGGGGCGATCCCCGAGATCACCCAGCCCATCGCCCTCAAAGAACCCCGCATAGGTCGTTGATCATGTTCAGCCCGAGCTATTGTCCAAGGTGCGGCAGCAATGACCTCAAGTCACAGTTGCCACCGGGCGATACGCACGAGCGCCTGATGTGCCGCGGCTGCGGCTACATCCACTACGTCAATCCGAAAATCATTGCCGGCTGCATCATCGAGCAGGACGGCAAGTACTTGCTGTGCCAACGCGCAATCCCTCCGCGCCCCGGCACCTGGACCTTGCCGGCGGGCTTCATGGAAGGTGGTGAGACCACCGAGCAGGCGGCGTTGCGCGAGGTCTGGGAAGAGAGCGGCGTGCGCGCGGAAATCCTCTCGCCCTACTCGATCTTCAGCGTGCCTACAATCTGCGAGGTGTACATCATCTTCCGCGCCATCGCGCTGGAGATCACCGGGCAGTACGGACCGGAAACCCTCGACTACAAATTCTTCGCGCCCGAGGACATTCCCTGGGACAGCATCTACTACCCGGCAATCCGGCAGATTCTCGAACGCTACATCGAGGAGCGGCAGGCCGGGGTCTACGGGATCTACATCGGCAACGACGATAGCGGCAAGATTCACTTCATTCGCTGACAGAACGCGACACAATCACTGTAGGAGCTGCCGCAGGCTGCGATCTTTTGATCTTTGGCGCCCTGAAGGCTGCCCGAAGATCAAGATCAAGATCAAAAGATCGCAGCCTGCGGCAGCTCCTACAGGGTTATGCCGGGGCGATTCCTTCGACAATGATCACCTCAGCCCGCGCCACGCCTTCGCGGTGCCCTTTCGCCTCCTGATACAGATCGGATCGATAGCAGGCCAGCGCCTGTTCGTAGGAATCAAATTCGATCACCACGCTGCGCTGCGGCGTCGACCGACCTTCCATCGCTTCGCTGCGCCCGCCACGCGCCAATATCCGACCACCGTATTGGGCAAACGCCTGGGGTGCCCGCTGGGTGTATTGGCTGTATTGATCGGGGTCGGTGATATCCACGTGAGCAATCCAGTACGCCTTCATAGTGACCTCTCTGCTTGTTTTGTATTATGGTATACCACAATATGTCTCCATCAAACATCGAGAATCCCCAAATGGCCTTCAACAGCATCGAAGAAATCATCGAAGACTACCGCCAAGGCAAGATGGTGCTCCTGGTGGACGACGAGGACCGGGAAAATGAAGGCGACCTGCTGCTGGCCGCCGACCGCTGCAGCGCCGAAGCCATCAGCTTCATGGCCCGTGAAGCGCGCGGCCTGATCTGCCTGACCTTGACCGACGAGCATTGCCAGCGCTTGGGCCTCGAGCAGATGGTGCCCAGCAATGGCAGCGTGTTCAGTACCGCATTCACCGTATCGATCGAAGCGGCTGTTGGCGTGACCACCGGCATCTCCGCCGCCGACCGGGCGCGTACCGTGGCCGCTGCCGTTGCCCATGGCGCGAGTGCCGCCGATATCGTGCAGCCCGGCCACATCTTCCCCCTGCGTGCCCGGGAGGGTGGCGTATTGACCCGCGCCGGCCATACCGAAGCCGGTTGCGACCTGGCGCGCCTGGCCGGTTTTACCCCCGCCTCGGTGATCGTCGAAGTGATGAACGATGACGGCACCATGGCCCGCCGCCCGGACCTGGAAGTGTTCGCGCGAAAACACGGAATCAAGATCGGCACCATCGCCGACCTGATCCACTATCGTTTAAGTACCGAGCACACGGTGGTGCGCATCGGCGAGCGCGAGCTGCCGACGGTGCATGGCACCTTTCGTCTGATCACCTTTGAGGATCGCATCGAAGGCGGTGTCCACATGGCAATGGTCATGGGTGATCTGCGCCGCGAGGAAGCGACGCTGGTGCGCGTGCACGTCATCGACCCGTTGCGCGACCTGGTCGGCGCCGAATACAGCGGCCCTTCGAACTGGACGTTGTGGGCGGCTTTGCAGCGAGTGGCTGAGGAAGGTCGCGGCGTCGTGGTGGTCCTGGCCAACCACGAATCGTCGCAAGCGTTGCTGGAGCGGGTGCCGCAATTGACCCAGGCGCCGCGGCAGTTCAGCCGTTCGCAGTCGCGGATCTATTCGGAAGTCGGCACCGGTGCGCAGATCCTGCAGAACCTCGGCGTGGGCAAGCTGAGGCATCTGGGGCCGCCGCTCAAATATGCAGGTTTGACCGGGTATGACCTGGAAGTGGTGGAAAGCATCCCGTTCACCCAGTGATCCTCGGATTTGTGTAGTCCCCTGTGGGAGCGAGCCTGCTCGCGAAGGCGATGTACCCGGCAACATGTGTGTCAACTGACACGCCCTCTTCGCGAGCAGGCTCGCTCCCACAAGGATTGCGATGTTTGCGCGGTACCGGGTACGCCCCGCAGCTCGAAAAAAATGCATTTTTGGCTGATAGCCGGTAAGGCAAAGTGCTTGCACAAAGTTTGGAATACCATAATATGATATTCCATAGACCGGACGTTTTAGCCAAGCGCACCCGCGAGGGAAAGCACTCACAACAGCCCTTGGCACGGTCGCCTTTCAAGGCCAGATGGACCTACTGCTCCCGATAGGCGGGCATTACCAAGCCCGCTCAAAAACACAACAAATGAGGGCGTGAAAATGGTGTTGAACAAACGTGCATCCGCAGTACTGTTCGCAGGCTTGTTGGCCACGGTCAGTCATGTGGCAACGGCTGCTGAAAGCGTCAACTTCGTCAGCTGGGGCGGTAGCACCCAGGATGCACAGAAGCAGGCTTGGGCCGATCCGTTCAGCAAGGCCAGCGGCATCACCGTGGTCCAGGATGGCCCCACCGACTACGGCAAGCTCAAGGCCATGGTCGAAAGCGGCAACGTGCAGTGGGACGTGGTCGACGTCGAAGCTGACTTCGCCTTGCGCGCGGCCTCCGAAGGCCTGCTCGAACCCCTCGATTTCAAAGTCATCGATCGCGACAAGATCGACCCGCGATTCGTCTCCGATCACGGCGTCGGCTCGTTCTTCTTCTCCTTCGTCCTCGGCTACAACGAAGGCAAGTTGGGTGCCAACAAACCCCAGGACTGGTCCGCGCTGTTCGACACCAAGACCTACCCCGGCAAACGCGCCCTGTATAAATGGCCAAGTCCTGGCGTGCTGGAGCTGGCGCTGCTGGCCGATGGCGTCGCCGCCGACAAGCTCTATCCGCTGGACCTGGACCGCGCCTTCAAGAAGCTCGACACCATCAAGAAAGACATCGTCTGGTGGGGCGGCGGCGCTCAGTCGCAACAGCTGCTGGCCTCCGGTGAAGCGAGCATGGGCCAGTTCTGGAACGGCCGCATTCATGCCCTCCAAGAAGACGGTGCGCCGGTTGGCGTGAGCTGGAAACAGAACCTGGTCATGGCCGACATCCTGGTCATTCCAAAGGGTTCGAAGAACAAGGACGCGGCGATGAAGTTCCTGGCCAATGCCAGCAGTGCCAAAGGCCAGGCCGACTTCTCCAACCTGACCGCCTACGCCCCGGTCAACGTCGACAGCGTGGCGCGCCTGGACTCGACCCTGGCGCCCAACCTGCCGACTGCCTACGCCAAGGATCAAATCACTCTTGATTTCGCGTACTGGGCCAAGAACGGTCCTGCTATCGCGACACGGTGGAACGAATGGCTGGTCAAATGAAAATGACGGTAACCGCGTCCCGTCCATCCACGCCGGTCGGGAGCGCCTCCGGCGCTGCCGGCAAGGCGGCTGCGATGACGCAAACCCCGACCCTGGCGCAACGCTGGCGCGGATCGAGCAACCTGATCCCCGCCCTGCTGTTCCTCGGCCTGTTCTTCCTCGCACCACTGATCGGCTTGCTGCTACGCGGCGTGCTGGAACCGACTCCGGGGCTGGGCAACTACGAGCAGTTGTTCGCCAACTCGGCGTATGCCCGTGTCTTGCTCAACACCTTCTCGGTGGCTGGACTGGTGACGCTGTTCAGCCTGCTATTGGGTTTCCCGCTGGCCTGGGCGATCACGTTGGTGCCCCGTGGCTGGGGTCGCTGGATCCTGAACATCGTGCTGTTGTCGATGTGGACCAGCCTGCTCGCCCGCACCTATTCCTGGCTGGTGTTGCTGCAAGCCTCCGGGGTGATCAACAAGGCGTTGATGGCCATGGGCATCATCGATCAGCCGCTGGAGATGGTGCATAACCTCACCGGCGTGGTGATCGGCATGAGCTACATCATGATCCCGTTCATCGTGCTGCCGCTGCAGGCGACCATGCAGGCCATCGACCCGATGATCCTGCAGGCCGGTTCGATCTGCGGGGCCAGTCCGTGGACCAACTTCTTCCGGGTATTCCTGCCGCTGTGCCGGCCGGGGCTGTTCTCCGGTGGCTTGATGGTGTTCGTGATGTCGCTCGGTTACTACGTCACCCCGGCCCTGCTGGGCGGTGCGCAGAACATGATGCTGCCCGAGTTCATCATCCAGCAGGTGCAGTCGTTCCTCAACTGGGGCCTGGCCAGCGCCGGTGCCGCGTTGCTGATCGTCATCACGCTGGTGCTGTTCTACTTCTACCTGAAGCTTCAGCCGGAATCCCCGGTTGGCGCCAGCAACGCGAGGTAAGCCGTCATGCTCCTGACCCCCAATGCCATGAGCCGCCGGATGCGCCTTGGCCTGTACGCCACCACCGGGCTGATCGGGCTGTTCCTGTTGCTACCGATCGTGTTCATCGTCCTGCTGTCATTCGGCTCATCCCAGTGGCTGGTGTTCCCACCACCGGGCTGGACGCTCAAATGGTACGGCCAGTTCTTCTCCAATGCCGACTGGATGAACGCGGCCATGGCCAGCCTCAAGGTCGCGGTACTGACCACGTTCTTTGCCGTGGCCCTGGGCCTGCCGACCGCTTTCGCCCTGGTACGCGGGCGCTTTCCGGGCCGGGAAATGCTCTACGGCCTGTTTACCCTGCCGATGATCGTGCCGCTGGTGATCATTGCGGTCGCGGTGTACGCGTTGTTCCTGAAACTGGGCTACACCGGAACCATGTTCGCGTTCGTGGTCAGCCACGTCATCGTCGCGTTGCCGTTCACCATCATCTCGATCATCAACTCGCTGAAGCTGTTCGACCAGTCGATCGAGGATGCCGCAGTGATTTGCGGCGCCTCGCGCCTGCAAGCGGTATTCAAGGTGACCTTTCCGGCGATTCGCCCGGGCATGGTGGCCGGCGCCCTCTTCGCCTTCCTTGTCTCGTGGGATGAAGTGGTGCTGAGCGTGATGATGGCAAGCCCGACCCTGCAAACCCTCCCCGTGAAAATGTGGACCACCCTGCGCCAGGACCTGACGCCCGTGATCGCCGTCGCCTCGACGCTGCTGATCGGCCTCTCGGTATTGGTCATGGTGATCGCCGCCGCACTGCGCCGGCGCAATGAAATCAGCGCCTGAGCGCGCAGGAGTACGACATGAGTGCATTGATCAAAGATACCGCGCAGCAAAATGACAAGCCCCTGGTGAGCCTGCGCAATTTGAATAAATACTACGGCGACTTTGCTGCCGTGGACGACATCTCGCTGGACATCAAGGACGGTGAATTCCTGACCTTCCTCGGCTCCAGCGGCTCGGGAAAAAGTACTACGCTGTCGATGCTCGCCGGTTTCGAAACCCCGAGCAGCGGCGAGATCCTGGTCAACGGCCAGTCACTGGTCAATGTGCCGCCGCACAAGCGTGACATCGGTATGGTGTTCCAGCGCTACTCGCTGTTCCCGCACCTGTCGGTGCGCGACAACATTGCCTTCCCGCTGGCCATCCGCAAACTGGCCCCGGCCGAGCGTGATCGCCGGGTCGATGCGATGCTCAAGCTGGTGCAGCTTGAGCAATTCGCCCATCGCCGCCCTTCGCAACTCTCCGGCGGCCAGCAGCAACGGGTCGCCATCGCCCGGGCGCTGGTCTACGAGCCACGCATCCTGCTGATGGATGAACCGCTGGGCGCACTGGACAAGAAACTGCGTGAAGATTTGCAGGACGAACTGCGCCAGCTGCATCGGCGCCTGGGCATCACCATCGTCTACGTGACCCACGACCAGGAAGAAGCCATGCGCCTGTCCCAGCGCATCGCCATCTTCAGCCACGGCAAGATCGTCGGCCTGGGCAGCGGTTACGACCTGTACCAGAATCCGCCGAATGCCTTTGTCGCCTCGTTCCTTGGTAACTCGAACTTCCTCAAGCTCAAGGCCCAGGGCAACGCCGTGGCAACGTTTGAGGGGCAGTCGCTGTCGATCCGCCTGACGGCGGGATTGCAAACCAATCAGGATGTGTTGCTGATGGTACGGCCGGAAAAGGCGCTGGCCTTGAGTATCGAACAAGCCGCTCAAGAGCCGTTGGCCGCCGGTTGGAATGAAGTGACGGCCAAGGTGGTGGAAGTGTTGTTCCTGGGGGAAAGCCAGACGTGCAGCGTGGTGACTTCGGGCGGTACGTCGATGACCGTCAAGGCGCTTTCCGCGGCGGGCATGCCCATGAAGGCGGGGGATCCGGTGCGTGTGCGCTGGGCGACTGCCGATGCCTGTGTTTATACCGAATGGGCTGAGAGTGATTTGAACAAGGCTGCTGGGGCGCACTGATTATTTAAGGCCTATTGCGGTGGGCAGCTAATCAAGAGTCCCCTCGGGCCCTGAGCCTGTTGATTGATCGTTCCCACGCTCTGCGTGGGAATGCCGCCAGGGACGCTCCGCGTTCCGCTGACGACGCATTAGTTGAGCCGTACGCAACGGTGATGCGGGGCGTCACAGGAAGCCCTGTGTGAAATGGGTTGCCTGCGTACATATCCATTGCTGCGGTAACGGCCACTTAGGGTTTCGCTTTTACAGCGACTCCCTTTTCCAAACGCCGAAAAGGAAGCAAAAGGCTTTGCCCCACCACTCGGTGCCTCGCTAGGGCTCGGCATGCCCTCACTCCGGCATTGCTCCGTGGGTCGCCGCGATGGGCCATCCATGGCCCAGCGCGGCTAAACCGGCGTCCTGCCGGTTTACCCACTGCGCAACGCCTGCGTTCGGCCATCGTGGTTAACGGGGCGCCCAGATCAAAAACAAAAGCGAGGCGGCCTTAAAGCCGACCTGACTGTTACGGGTGTTTGATCGTTCCCACGCTCTGCGTGGGAATGCCGCCAGGGACGCTCTGCGTTCCACTGACGACGCGTTAATTGAGCCGTGCGCAACGTTGATGCGAAGCGTCACAGGAAGCCCTGTGTGAAATTGGTTGTCGGAGTACATATCCATTGCTGCGGTAACGGCCTCCTATGGTTTCGCTTTTACAGCGACTCCCTTTTTCAAACGCCAAAAAGGAAGCAAAAGGCTTTGCCCCACCACTCGGTGCCTCGCTTGGGCTCGGCATGCCCTCTCTCCGGCATTGCTCCGTGGGTCGCCGCGAAGGGCCATCCCTGGCCCAGCGCGGCTAAACCGGCGTCCTGCCGGTTTCCCCACTGCGCAACGCCTGCGTTCGGCCATCGTGGTTAACGGGGCGCCCGCGATCAAAAGCAAAGCGAGGCGGCCTGACAGCCGACCTGACTGTTACGGGTGAACCTGGATCCCCATGTAGGAGCGAGCATGCTCCGGGCGGCGTTCCGACGATGGTCGTTAACGATGACGCCGGGCACCTGGTAGCCCGCGGTGCCCTCAGGTTCATCGCGAGCATGCTCGCTCCTACAGGGAGTATGCGTATGGCTTCCGATCAGGCCGGCCGGTCGGCCGCCTTGCTTTTGATTGTGATCTGGCTTTTGATTTTCTTGCCCCCTCGAGAGGCCGAGTGGAGGTTCTGCGCAGTGGGTAAACCGGCATGGATGCCGGTTTAGCCGCGCTGGGCCAAGGATGGCCCATCGCGGCGACCCACGGAGCAGGACCGGAGCGAGGGCATGCCGAGCCTTAGCGAGGCACCGAACGCCAGGGGCAAGAGCGTTTGGTTACTTGGGGCCGGGCGGCGTTCCGTTTTTCCAAGTGACTCGCTGTAAAAGCGAAACCATAGGCGGCCGTTACCGCAGCAATGGATATGTACTCAGTCACAAATCCCCATTGGCCGCCAGGACGCCTTCGCCGGCAAGCCTGCCTCCTACAGTAAAAGCGAAACCCTAAGTGGCTGTTACCGCAGCAATGGATATGTGCTCAGTCAACAAATAACAGGTCGGCTGTCAGGCCGCCTTCGCGAGCAGGCTCGCTCCCACAGTTGATCGGGGACAACCGCGAGCCGTGCGGCAATTCCTAGTAAGGCCGTTTCGCCGGCCCCGACTTGTTCAGCACCGTACCGATCAGATTCGCCCTGCCCAGATGATGCAGACTCTCCTCGATCTCTTTCTTAGTATTCATGCCATTGGCAACCACCAGCAAGACACAGTCGAACTTGGGCAGGATAGTTATCACATCATCCGAACTCAGCACCGGCGGCAAATCGAAGATCACAACTCGAGAGTTGTAGCGTTCGCGCAGATCAACGATCAAATCGCCCACCACCGGCGAAGACAGCACCTCGGTGGAGAGCGGAATCGGTTCGCGCGTCGGCAAGACCACAAAGCGCGGCAAGGTCGGATTGACCAGGACTTCTTGCAGCTCTGCTTCGTTGGTCAGGAATTCATTGAGCGATTTTTCCATCGGCAGCCCCAGGTAGCTACCGACCTTGGGACAACGCAGATCGAAATCCACCAGCAGCGCCGTCTTGGTCGTGTGGTGCGCGATACTCATTGCCAGGTTGATCGCCAACACCGACTTGCCCGCCTCCGGCGTCGGCGAGGTGATGGCGAGCGTGCGCCAGCCATTCTCCTCCATGGCCTTCAAGACCTGGGTACGCAGCAGATCGAACGCCCAGCCCATGTTCGAATTCTTGTTGTAGGCGACAATGCGATGGCGCTCCAGGTGCTCGGCCCGCAACGGTACAACCTTGGTTTGTACGTAACTGAGCGCATTGAGCGGTGCAGGCTGTCCGGATGAAGAGAGCACCAGGCCTGACGAAGGCGATTGTTCGCCCTTACCCAGAGGTGGCTTAATAATTTCCATCGCAATATTCCTTATTCAAACCGCGCCAGAGCCTTGAACATCAGCAGATCCAGTGGCATGTAGAAGAAGTGCAGGAGCACCAGAGAGACCACGATCATCAAGACGCCACAGAGCACCAGTATCGTTCGCCACTGTTTGCGACGAGCCAGTTCCGCCTGGGTATGAATGTAGGGAATGGCAACCAGTACGCGCCTGCCCAGCACACTGGTTAGCGCGTCGACACCCCGTACCCGCTGGCTCAGCATCTCCAGCAACATCACCAGTGCACCCGCCCCTACCGGCGCAAGGACAAAGCCCAGGGCCACGACTTTCTTGCGGTTCGGCCGTACCGGTTTTTCCGGCATCAGCGGCGCTTCGAGCAGCACAAAACGCTCGGCTTTGTTTTCCTGCTCCAGGCTTTCGGTAATCTTCGCACTCATCTCCTTGGTGCGAATTTCTTCGTATTTCTTGCGTGCGTTTTCATGGTCGCGCATCAGCGTGACCAGGCCACGTTCCACTTGCGGCGCCTCGAGAATCTGGCTTTCCAGGGTCGCGATCTTGTCCAACAACTGCTGCTTCTGCGCGGCCAGCGATCGCATGCGCTGTTCCGAGGCGGCAATGCGCGCCTGGACCCTGGCAACGTCCAGGCTGACCGGCGTGACGGAACCGCCGCGACCTTGACTGGCCTGCATGGCGGCGATCTTGCGTTTGACCGTCCGAACATCCGGGTGGGCTTCGGTGTAGATCGTCAGCAGCCGGGCGTACTCGGCCTTGAGGCTGGCCAGATCCTCTACCGGTTCAGCGGCCGCACCTGCCGTGCCCTGCTTGATCGATAGACCGGCATGGGCCGCCGACAGTTCCAGGTCCTGGAAGCGCAAATCCTCGTTGGCCGCCTTGTAGTCACGGTCGATATCCTTGAGCTCGAGTTCAGAGCGCGACAACATGTTCATGCGCAGTTCCTGATGCTCAGGCAACGCGTTGCCATGGGCTTGCTTGAAGTCCGCCAGCTTGTTCTCCAGCACTTCCAGTTCAGTGCGCAGCTTGTTCGCCTCCTGGGTCAGGAACTCCGTGGTTTCACTGGCGCGCTCGGTGCGCTGCTTGATGTTCTCATTGAGGAACAGCGTCACCAGTTCGTTGGCCACTTCGTTCGCGACTTCTGGCTCCCTGTGCTCGAAGGCAAGGCGGAAGGCAATCGTTACCTCGCCTCGCCCCTTCACCGCCGCACTGACCAGGGCGACGGAAATCGCATTGCGCATCTCTTCGATCTTTTCGGTCAGGGTCAGGCGCCGGCTGCCCGTTTCGAAAAGATTGTACTTGTTGATGATCGCCTCCAAGTGCTCACGGGTCATCACACGCTGGCGGATGACTTCGATGCGCTCGTCAGCAAAGGTATTATTGTTCCCCGCCACCAGGTCCGGCGAAATCTGCTGAGATTCCACCAGGATAGTTCCGGACGACTGATAGATCGGTGGCATGGAGGTCGCCACCAATACAGCCGCCCCGATTATCACGGCCCCCGTCACAATCAACAGCCAGGCCCGGTGCTTGATTACTGCAATGTAGTCGTTGACCGACATTTCGTATTCAGAGGACATAAATACCACGCTGCTGAAGGTCAGAAGTCGGGGTGACTATAGATCAAGGTCATCCCTATGATGTTGGCATCGGCATTTGGCAAGCCGTCTCGCTCGCGCTCTTTGTAGGTGAAGGATAGGCGTGCAAGCCAAAAAGGCGAGAGCTCGCGACTCACAAACGCGCCGTATGTGCGAAAGGTACTGGGCGCGTCCCCTTTGGTTTTTTGCCAGGAGCCATCAACACCGACACGACTGGTCTCGTCGAGTAGATAACTCCAGTTACCCCGAAGCTCATCGGACTCGACCAGGCCGTTCTCCCCGTTGGCGATCGTGCTGCGACTGGCTTCGGCATTGGTCTCGACACGCTCACCGGTGTAACGCAGGCTCACGCCACCCTGGCCAGTGGGACCACTGTTGCTGTTGGATACCTTGTTCATACCGCCGTACACAGATCCCGTAAACCGCTCGGAGATCTGGTAGTTCACGCCGACCACCGGGGTGTAGCTGTTCGAGGAGCCCAGGGTGCTGGTGTCGTCCTTGGGCTCATAACGCGTCGCTTCGAATCGGGTGAACAGTTCGACCCGCTCATTCCATTGATAAAGCCAGCTGAGACGGTTGGTCAGCTCATCGTAGTTGGTCAGCGAGGCGGTGTCGTATTCGACATGGGTGAGGTCGATTTCGTCGACCAGGCTGCTGCGCTCGGTCACCGCGGATCGCCAGTTACCGCCGATGTTCGAGAGCTTTTGCGTGCCATCGGTCGAGTCTGTGACACCGGTTTGCTGGACTTCAGTGGAAAGCGTCGAACTCTCGATGTATCTCGCCGTGAGTCCATAGCCACCCTTTTCGGTCTCACGCTGCCAACCAAACGATAGCCTCGGGTCTTCTCGATTGGACACGACGTCGGTATCGGACGAGCGCTCCACATTGACACCGAGGCCAAACTTCCACTGGTCCCGATCAAAATTACCCACCAGCGTGTAATCGGGGGCAATGATCGTTCGCGTGATCGCTTTCTCGTCACTCGTCAAGAGCAATGGATTGCTGTCGTGCTCGACTGTCATGGGCAGCGCAACTGCCGACTGCCAGGCGCCGGCGTAGGTCATGCCGGAACATGGCAAAGTCAATATTGCCATCACCACTCCGGTTGTTTGCAATGAACGCAAGTTAATCCTTAATGCATCGCGCAATGTCAGGGAACGACCAGCGTATCGCCGGCCTGAAGTTCAAAGTTAGTGGACATGTCACGTCCGGCGATCAGATCGTCGTAGTTGACGAGCAGTACTTTCTGTTTTTTCCCTTCGCGCCGCAAGAGCTTGATTTCGTCCTTGTCAGCGAACTTGTCCAACCCGCCAGCCTCGCTCAAGGCTTGCAGCACATCGGTCTCACCGTTCATCTGCACCTTGCCGGGCTTGATTACCTTGCCCTGGACATAGACGACATTGCCCTTGGCCTCGGTTACCACAACGCTGACTACCGGATCGGGATAATATTTCGTGAGTTTTTCAGTGATTATCTTTTCAGCTTGAGCCGTATCAAGCCCTTTGACCTTGACCGGCCCCGCCAGCTTCAAAGTGATGTAGCCATTGGGCAGCACATCTACGCGCTCTATTTTTTCCGCTGGCTCGCCCCAAATGGACACTTCAACCTTGTCTCCAGCGTTCAGGAGATAGGAGTTGTCTTCGGCGGCACGGGCCACGCCGGGCAAGATCGCCAGCGCACACAGTGCAGGTAACATTAAACGCAGCATCTGGAATCCTCCGCCTGGTTAGCTCATCTAATGAGGATCAACCGTTACAATCAGCGTCCTCTTTAGGCCTGTAGCACCCACAAGAAAAACCATTTCGCAAAACTCACACTTAAATCTTGCGCCGATTGGCGACAACGATGAAACCTAATAGTGCGGAAGAGAATAACCATACAACCGCAGAGACCGGGACTGCATTGGGCTGAGTGTCGTGAAACGCCGAATCACCCGCCAGCCCCTTGTCTTGTACTGAATTAATCGCGAACGGCTGCTTGGCAACTTCCGTCATTAAACCGTCGCATGCTGAACTATTGACGGAAGCATTTACTCCCGACTTGGATCCATTATCAGCGTTGGAAATTTTGGCACTTTTGGCATCTAGCGAAGAGCCACCATGGACTGTACCAAGGCTCGTCGACGCCGCAGTCGCAGCTTCGGTCGAAGCCACGGCTGCCTGAGTCCTTGCACCCTCGCAAGCGCTACTTATGCGACTAATTTCATAGGGCAAATTGGCTGCTTGGGCAGTGGCAACGGCTACTCCATTCAGAGTCGCAAATAACACAATCAACTTAATGAAAACTGTCGTCCGCATATAACCGCCTCCCTGCGCTGAGGGTTTGGGATGAGTCGATTGAGGAAATCTGAATCAGGCTAAATGGAGCCTATAAGCAGATAGCCAGTACGTCAATAGCACGTCACAATAATAAATAGAAATATAAAACGGCGGCGGATAACGTCAAAAAAACGCCGTAAGCAGCCTAAGTGAATTGTCAGAGACAGCAAGTGTTTATGCATGCAGTGGCCTCTTATAAAAACGCCGTCAAATCACCCATCGCACAAATAAACCAATGCAACGAAGATGCCGTCGAGCGTCGGCGTAGATCGCCTCCCATCGGACAGCCGATCACTGCCACACAGAGCCACGGAACGGGTCTGGGCGAGCGATATTCAGGGCCGGAAAAAATGGCGTCAGGCGCGTCCTTGGTGCACACCCAAGACTTTTCTGGACTCTCGCGCTAAAACAGGCGCGCGCCCAGTGCAACATACAGTTGGCTGTACTCAGCGACCAATTGCTCAAGGGAAAAGCCACGATTTCGCCCGCTGGGGTTGGGAAGGACCCAGACCGCGGCATTGCCGAATGTCTTCGGCTGCGGTCCCCAGGCAGCGTCGCGCTGATCGGACAAGGCGCAGTACGCCGCCTTACCGAGAAACGCCACGAAACGTGGCGCAATACCGGCGATCTTTTGTTCGAAAGCCGCCGCGGCCGCGACAAATTCATGGGCCGACAGCTGGTCCGCCCGCGCCGTCGGCCGCTGGACCACGGCGGTCAAACCACAGCCATGGCGCAGAATGTCCTGGTCTTGCTCCGGCTGAAGTTGATGTGACGTAAAACCGGCGAGGTGCAATGTGCGCCAAAAACGATTGCCCCGACCGGCAAAATGATGCCCCTGGGCCGCGGCAGTCACGCCTGGGTTGATGCCGCAAAAAACCACGTCCAATTGTGGCGCCAGTATATCGTCGAGCCCTTCACTCACCGCAGATCACACCGACCGCATTACGTGCGAGCGCCGTCAATTCCTCACGCGACTTGCCGGCTCGCGCACGGATCGAAATGCTGTGCAGCAGCGATGAAGCGAGCACCGCCAGGGCTCCTGCATCGACATCGTCTTTTAATTCGCCAGATGCAATGGCCCTGCGCAGGCGCGCCTCCAGATCGGCATCCAACCTGCTCAGGCGATCACTGAGCACCGCTCGGATCTGCGGATCCTCGACAGCCTCGGTGGTCGCCGTGCCAATCGCGAAGCAGCCACGTGGCTGACCGTCGCCCGAAAAGTAGATCGACAACTGTCCCTCGTAGAAACGCATCAGCGCCTGGCACAACGTCAGTTGGTTGTCGGCCAGCGCGGCCTGCATGTCGGCGGCGGCAAACTCCCAGTACTGCTCGAGCGCCTTGATGTACAGCGCATGTTTGTCACCAAAGGCCGCATAGAGGCTGGGGCGATTCATCCCGGCCGCGGTGGCGATGCTGTCCAGGGAGGCGCCGGAATAGCCAGTGCTCCAGAACACACCGAGCGCTTGTTGCAACGCTGTCTGCGGGTCATACGCGCGGGGTCGGCCGCGGCCTTTGCCCGCTGTCACTTTATTTTGTGCCATGTCGTATAAAATCCTTGCAGGAAGGTGGATGCGGGGATATTTTTACACAATCGCACAAAAATAAGGAACCACAAATTCCTTGATTCATGTTTGTTCAAGCGCAGCTCAAACCGGGTGTTGCAGCGACGAAACAGCGGTGCCGGAGCGATCCTCCCAAGCACCTGCGGGTTTGCTTTACCACAACATTCATTGACGTCGGTGCCAGGCGATTGCTGCAGGCCCGCCTTCCCGGTTAAAGGTGCATTCGATCATGACTCAATCCATCGACATCAAGGCTTCGCAGGCCTATGAGGCCCAATCGCCGATCAACAAACCCCTGAAGGAGAAGCTGCGGCCTTGGCTCATGGTGGGCCTGCCTACCCTTTTCGCTGTCATTGGCTATGCGTACTACGTGGCTGGCGAACCCTTCGTTACCACCGATAACGCCTACGCCCGGGTGGCCAAGGCCTCGGTCAATGCACGGATTTCCGGGCAGGTCGTGGACATCGCCGTCCAGGACAACCAGAAGGTCAGCAAGGGCCAAGTGCTGTTTCGCCTCGACCCCAAGCCCCTGCATATCGCAATCGATCGTGCGCAAGCGCAACTGAGTGTCGCGCGGCTGCGCATCGATGGGCTCAAGGCCAGCTACCGTCAACAGCAGGCAGAACTGCAATCGGCCAAAGAGTCAGCGGACTTTGACCAGAAGGAATTCGCCCGCAAGAAAGCGCTGGTTGCGACCGACTTTGTTTCCCGGGCCATTTATGAGCGCGCGGAAACCGACCTGAAGATCGCTCGGCAACGCATCGCCTCGATCGAACAACAGATCGCCAGCACCGTCGTCGCCCTGGACGGCAACCCGAACATCGAGGCCGACAGTCACCCTTCGGTGCGGGAAGCCAAGGCGCAGCTCGATGAAGCGCAGCTGTACCTTTCCTACGCCACGGTCTATGCGCCTGCTGACGGCATAGTTGCCAAGGTCGACGACTTGCAGGTGGGCAACTACCTCAACAGCGGCGCACCCGCCTTCGCGTTGATCAGCGACCATGAGATCTGGGTCGAGGCCAACTTCCGGGAAACCCAGGTCACGCACATGCGAGCAGGTCAGGAAGCGCGCATCAGCATCGACACTTACCCCGGGCACGTGTTCAAGGCCCACGTGACCAGCATGAGCCCTGGCGCCGGGTCGGACTTCGCCCTGCTGCCGCCGGAAAACGCCACCGGTAACTGGGTCAAGGTGGTCCAGCGGGTACCGGTTCGCCTCGAACTGGATGACGCGGACCCTGCCCTGCCACTGTTTTCCGGCACCAGTGCCACGGTCGAGGTCGATACCGGACATCGCACGCCATGGTGGCACCCGCTCAAGTCGCTGCTGACCGCAGGTAACTTCTGATGAACGCCCACGCACAGACATCCGCGGATCCGGGCCGTGCGCACTCGCTTCGATTGGCGGTGCTGCTCGCCACTTACATGCAGTCCGCCAACCTGCCGCTGCCCAATGCGGTGCTGCGGCTGATTCAAGGCACCCTGTCGATGACTGACGACCAGGCCGGATGGATTTTCACGGCGTACCTCGCGGCGAGCGCCATTACCCTGCCGATTGCCCAGTGGCTTGCCGGGCGTCTTGGCCTGAAGCTTGTCTATCAAGCCGCGCTGGCTGTCTTCGTCCTCGGCTTGCTGCTCGCGACGGTGGCCACGACGCCGCTGCAATTTATCGGTGCGCGGATCATCCAGGGCCTGGCCAGTGGCGTGCTGGCGCCCCTGTCGATGGCAATTGCCATGGAGACATTGGCGCCCGAGAAGCGCATGAAATTTGGTGCGACCTGGACCGCCATCGTGCTCCTGGGCATCGTCAGCGGCCCGAGCATCGGTGGCTGGATCGCCGAGCATTTCGATTGGCGCCCGATCTTCTACATCAGCCTGCCGTTGTCGGCGTACATCTTTTTGGTCGTGGCCCTGCTACTGGCCGAGAAAAAACCCGAGAAAGCGCCTTCTTTCGACTTCTTCGGTTTCGGCAGTTTCACCCTGGCCTTGATCGGCCTGCAGATGCTGCTCGACCGCGGCGAACGCCTGGACTGGTTCGATTCGCCGGAAATCTGGATCGAGGCACTGGCCTGTGGGTTGGGGTTGTACTTGTTCATGGTGCACGTATTGACCAGCAAGACGCATTTCCTCAACAAGCGCCTGTTCCGTGATCGCAATTTCGTGCTGTCGACGCTGATCTTTTTCGCCGTGGGTTTCGTGCTGCTGTCGACCATGGCGCTGACCTCGCCGATGCTCGATGAAATTCTCGGCTACCCGCCAGACACCACCGGTGCCCTGACCATCCCGCGTGGCATCGGGCTGGTGGGTGCGTTTGTGCTAATGGGCTGGGTGCCCGAGCGTTTCGATCGCCGGCTGTTCGTGGCGGCAGGCGTGGCCCTGGTGATCTTTGCCAACGGACTGATGCTCGACTATTCGCCCTTGATGGACTGGTCGCCGGTGGCGGTTGCCGGGGCCATCCAGGGCATCGGCATCGGCCTGCTGATGCCGGCACTGACCAAGGTCGCGTTCAGCACCCTTGACCCCGCACTTCGGGCGGAGGGGACCGGCCTGTTCAATCTTTCGCGGGTCTACGGCAGCACCCTGGGCGTAGCGATTGTGCAGATTTTCTTCTTCAACAATACCCAGGCGATGCACCTGGCACTGGCCGCCAATGTGACGTCCTATCGCGCTGCCGCGCAGGGGGGCACGGCGTCGATGTCGTTGCCGGCACTCGAAGGGCTTAACCACATGATCACCCACCAGGCCGCGTTCATCGCCGTTATCGGCCAGTTCAAGATCCTGCTGGTGGCGATGCTGGTGGTCAGCCCGCTGGTGGTCTTTCTACGCAAACCGATACCGGCCAACTAATTTTCGTGGAGTCTGTGCAATGAAATCCAGTCGTCTGTTCCCAACGAAAATCGCGGCAGTGTCGGCAATGGTCTTGCTCTCTGCCTGCACCGTCGGCCCTGACTTCAAGGCCCCGCCGGTGAGCCAGTCGCAACACTACGATCAACAGGCCGAGCAGCGCCTTGGCCAGGGGGGTTCGCAGCGCATTGCCCTGGGCAACAAGGTTACCGGGCAATGGTGGTCCGCCTTTGGCTCGCCCAAGCTCGACCAACTGGTACGCCGGGCCATCGACGGCAATCTGGAGCTGGTCGCTGCCGATGCAACGATACGGCAGGCATCACAATCGGTGGCTGCGGCACGAGGTGCGCTGTATCCGCAGGTCGACTTCGCTGCGGCAGCGGGTCGCCAACGGGTGCATAACGCCAAGGAGCCCTCGGTCTCGAACTTCTATGCGATCGGGCCACGGGTCGGTTTCGACCTCGATGTCTTCGGTGGCAACAAGCGGCTCGTCGAACAGCAGCAAGCCTTTAGCGACTTGCAAAAGCATCGTTACGAAGCCGCGTACCTGACCCTGACCGGTGAGGTCGCCAGCCAGGCGTTGCTGGTGGCTTCTGCCAATGCGCAGATGCAGGCCGTGGAGACTTTGCTGGACAACGACACCCGCAACCTCGAACTGGTGCGCGCGGCCCATGCCAGCGGCAGCACCACCCAGGTCGACGTGTCGCTGGCAGAGACCCGGCTTGCCCAGGACCGCACGTTGCTACCGCCCCTGGCCCAGCAACGGGATGCTGCGCGCCATGCGCTGTCGATCCTGACGGGCAATGGCCCGGCTGACTGGATTGCGCCGGACTTTGACCTCGACGAATTTGCCTTGCCGTCGAACGTGCCGGTCAGCCTGCCCTCGGAAATGGCCCACGACCGTCCGGACGTGCGCCAGGCCGAGGCCGAGCTGCACATCGCCAGCGCCGCGGTCGGCGTGGCGACCGCCAATCTCTATCCGCGGGTGACGTTGTCCGCCTCCCTGGCCCAGGCCGCATCAGGCAATGGCGGCGCCGCACTCTGGGGGTTCGCGGCGGGAATCGCCGGGCCGATCTTCAACGGTGGCACCCTCAAGGCGGAACAACAGGCCGCCGTCGAGGGTTACAACGCCACGCTCGCTGGCTACCAGCAGACCGTCATCAGCTCGTTCGGCCAGGTTGCGGATACGCTGCAAGCAATCAACCACGACGCGCAGGAATTTCGCGCCCAGGAGGATGCATTGCAAGCGGCCGACACCAGCTTGCGTCTGAACCGGCAAGCCTATGCCTTGGGCGAGAACAGCACGCTCCAGGTGCTCGAAGCCGAGCGCGCCTATCAACAGGCGCTGCTGAGCCAGATCCGCGTCAAGACCGCGCAATACCTCGACACCGTGCAGCTGTTTGTAGCCCTCGGCGGCAACTCCGTCGGCGTGTTCGAGCAACGGTTGGCCAGCCGCCAGGCACCACAACGTTCGTATCAGTAGAGGCTGCGGCCTCGGTAATTGGAGTCAAGACATGTCCTACGAAGCCTTTCACGATGAACTGCGAGATACCCGGTTTGCCCTCAATCACGGTTCGGCGCAGATGCCCGCCGTGGGTTTCGGCACCCTGTTCAAGGACCTCGGCGTCACCACCCAGGCGATCACCCACGCGCTGGAAACCGGGTTCCGTCATTTCGATTGCGCCGAGCGTTATCGCAACGAGGAATCGGTCGGCGTTGCCCTGCAAGCTTTCATGGACGCGGGGAAGGCCCGGCGCGAAGACCTGTTCATCACCACCAAGCTGTGGAACACCAACCACCGCCCCGAACGGGTGTTGCCGGCCTTTGAAGCCAGTTGCCGACGGCTGCAGGTGGATTACATCGATTGCTATCTGATCCACACGCCCTTCGCGTTCCAGGCCGGGGACGACCAGGACCCCAGGGATGCCTTCGGCCATGTCCTCTACGACTCTGGTGTAACCCTGATCGACACCTGGCGGGCCCTTGAGCAACTGGTCGATCAAGGTCGTTGCAGGTCCATCGGCCTGTCGGACATCACCTTGGAGGCGCTGAAAGAAATCGTCGCCGTGGCGCGAATCAAACCCGCGGTGGTGCAAGTCGAATCCCACCCGTACCTGCCGGAATGGGAATTGCTGGAGTACTGCAAGGAACACGGGATCATCCTCCTGGCCTTCGCGCCGCTGGGCCACGGCATGGAACCGAACGTGCTGGAGGACGAAGTGATCCTGGGCATCGCCCGGCACTTGCAAAGAACCCCGGCCCAGGTCGCACTGGCCTGGGCGGTACAGCGCGGTGTCGCGTTCCTGACCACCTCGGCGACACCCGCCCATATCCAGGAAAACTTCGATATCACCACCCTGCCCCACAGGGCCATGCTGGAAATTCGCCAGGAGATCACAACGCGGATACGCTTCAATTCCGTGGTGGAAACCGGAGTACCGGGGTTCATCCCGCGCAAACAATGACAGGCCTCGAGGGGACGGTCATGTGCCGTCCTTTTTTTCCAGTTGACCCAAGAGGCGACAACGATGGATGTATTCCAGAGCATGCGATTTTTCCTGGCGGTCGCCCAGAGCGGCAGCTTTACCGCAGCCGCGCATTTGCTGGACACCACCACGACCAACGTTTCCAAGGCGGTCTCCAGTCTCGAGGCCCGCCTGCAAACCCGCCTGATCAACCGTACGACCCGGCGCCTGGCCTTGACCGAAGCCGGCACGCGCTATCTGGAACGCTGCGAGAAGATTCTGGAAGAACTGCGAGATGCGGAGGAGGAAGCAGGCACCGCACAGGTCACCCCCGTGGGCCGCCTGAAGATTCACGCGATGTCGGCCATCGGCAACCACTACGTGATCGACGCCATTGCCAAATACCGCGAGACACACCCCTCGGTCCTGTTTGACCTGGCCTTGACCAATCGGCTGCCCGATCTACTGGAAGAAGGTTATGACATGTCGATCGTGCTGGCGCGCGACCTGCCCGACTCAGGCTTCGTCGCCCAGCGGCTGGGCATCACCTACAGCATTCTCTGCGCATCGCCCACGTACCTTGAAAAACGCGGAATACCCGACACGCCGGGTTCGCTTGGCACACATGATTGCCTGAGAATCGTCAACACGGTAATGCCGGCCGAGCACTGGGTATTCGAGGGGCCCGAAGGCGTGGAGGCCGTCAACACACCGGTGTCGCCGTTTCACGTCAATACCGCCGATGCCATGACCGTCGCCATCACCCGTGGCATGGGCATTGGCATCCAGCCGATCGCGTCCGCCGTGGCCGGCCTCAAGGCAGGCACCCTGGTTCGGGTACTGCCGCAGTACCATTTTGAAGAGTTGAACCTGTTTGCCATCTACCCTTCACGAAAATTCGTCGATGCAAAAATAAAAACCTGGGTGGAGTTTCTCAAGGACTACCTGCCCGGGTTGCTGGCTGACGATGACAAAATTGCCCGTTCATCAAGACGCCCTGCAAACATCTGAGGATGGAGTGTCGACCCTCCACCGTCACCGCCGTACTCAACCGTTCGAGCACCCAGTGCCCATGACTTGATACTGCATGACATGGCGCAGGCCCTGGGAGTCTTCGTAGGTCATCTGCGCCGAAACCGGACCACACTCTGGCGCGACATCGGTCACGGAAATGACCTTCTTGATGTCCAGTCTCGAACCGTAGGTGTAGGTCTCGATCGGTGGCTTATTGGCCGAGATTCTGGCATGGCTTTCTTCGGCAAAGGCCTGGGCACCGATGCAACTAAGTGCAAGCAAAATCGCGATTCTTTTCATGGGGTTCACCGTCTCGTTCAGGGTGGATGAGTACCTCTGGAACCCTTGGCCCAGGTTCCTTCGGTAGAGACGATGCTAGGGGATTGCCCGGGCGCCAAACAGCGCCCTGGCGGATAAACACTGTGAACAGAATGCGTAGGAATGCAGGGATCGAAATCTGCAGGAGGTCATCAAACCGCAACCGTCAGCTGTGTTGGCAGCAGACGGTTGCGGTATGTTCACGCATGCCTCAGCGAGGCTCATCAGGCGGCAGTGGCCGCCAGAGCTTCACGCCCCTCTTGTGAAGAACGCCCCTGCTGCGGCAGGCGATCCAGCGCCGGGGCCCAGGCCGGCACGCTCGGCATCTCCTTGCGCAAGCTGTGGATCAGCGTATAGGACATCACCAGCAGCAACATGGCGATCGGCAAACCGGCCGCGATACTCGCCATCTGAATGGCCTTGAGTCCCCCGGCCAGCAACAACCCTGCGGCAATGGCACCTTCAAGAATGCACCAGAGCAGCCTGATCCAGTTCGGCGGATTGGTGCTGCCCAACGCACACAAGGTGCACAGAACCTGGGTGCCGGCATCCGCGGTGGTGACGAAATGCACACCCAGCAACACGCAAACCAGTATCGACAGCGCGGCACCCATGGCCTGGCCATCGAGCGACTGCAGCAAGGTGAACATGGCCGCGGTGGTTTCTTTCTTGGTGGCGAGCAACACGGTGCCGCCTTCGAACTTCGGCTGCTCCTGGGTCACCACCTGGCTGGCGACGGACGCCTGGTAGGCCTGCCTGTCCTGCTGTTCGTTTTTCAGCGCCGCGCCACCGAACACCGACATCCACAGGATGGTCACCAGGGTCGGCACCACCAGCGCCCCGATCACCAGTTCGCGGATGGTCCGGCCTTTGGAAATGCGCGCGATGAACAGGCCGACAAAAGGCCCCCAGGTCATCCACCATGGCCAGTAGAACGCCGTCCACCAGTTTTGCCATTCGCTGTCTTTTTGCGTGTCCATCCAGAAACTCAGGCCAACTATGTTTTGCACATAGTCGCCGGTGGATTCAAACATCAGGTTGAGAATGTAACGGGTGGGACCAATTGCCAACACGGCCAGCATCAGGATGAATGACAGGTACATATTGAGCGTGGAGATACGCTTCATTCCCTTGGACAGTCCGGCCAACAGCGAAATACAAGCAACGATACTGACAAACAGAATGATCGATAACTGCAAGCCGACACTGACCGGAATACCGAATACCTGATGCAATCCGGTATTGATCTGCACCACACCGAGGCCAAGGGACTGGGACACGCCAAAGGCCGTGATGACCACTCCCATGATATCGACCACATGGCCGATCCAGCCGTAGATACGATCGCCAATCAGCGGATAAAGCAGCGATCGCAGGGCCAGCGGCAAACCTTTACGGTAGGCGAAGTACGCCAGGCTCAAGCCAATCATGGAGAAGATCGCCCATGGATGCAGGCCCCAGTGGAACAGGGTGATGCGCATCGCCAGGGTCGCGGACTCGTCCGTCAAGCCCTTGGAAAACGGGTTGTCGGCGTAGTGCAGCATGGGTTCGGCCACGGACCAGAAAATCAGTCCGATGCCCATTCCCGCGCTGAACAGCATGGCAATCCATGAAGCGAAACTGAACTCGGGAATATCCTGTTCGGTGCCAAGTTTTAAGTTGCCGAAACGGCTGATCGATATATAAAGCAGTACGCCAAGCACGCCACTGATCAGGGCGATGTAATACCATTTGAAGTTATGCAGGATAAACACCGAAGCCATTTCAAAAGCCTTGGCTGCCTGCTCGTCTTTAAATGCACAGAACACGACAAATATGATCACCGCTAATATCGAAGCCACGGTCACATTCGGATTAAGGCCTTTCAACAGGCCGGATTGAGCACGCATTGTTTTCCCCTTTTGTTTTTGTTTAAGGGTTTGGATATGTTCCGCAGTTCGCCTATCGCCTGGAATCGACTGACACCAGGACGGTTTCATCTGCAGGTAAATTCCGGTTTATTACGCCTTTGGCAGCGTCACCAAGATCGTTTAAAGCTGACCAGCGCTCAAACCATTTTTCGTCACCGACTCATGAGAAAAACGCATCAATACGACGCAATCAAGCGCCTGTTTCCAGGGTACTTTCGCAGGCCCCCTGTTCGCTCAAGCGCGTGACTTTCGCCTGCCCTACGAACAGGGCCAGCAACACGGCGCTGCCCCCGAGGAAAAAGTAAAAGCTCGACGCGCCGAAGCCTTCCATCAGCGCCCCCGCAATGAGTGGCCCGATACAGGCGCCGACCCCAAAGGTGATCAACAGCATGCCCGAGAGCGAAACGCGCAAGGATGGCTCCATGTTGTCATTGGCCAACGCCACGCCCAGCGGGTACAGGCAGAACTGCAGAAAACCGATGCCGGCACCGAACCACAGCAATGTCGTGAACGATGGCGCTTGAGCGAACCCCAGCGGCAGGCTGATGAGTACCAGCAATACCGCCACCGCGCGGATCAGGATCGCCCGGGGCAGCCGATCCGACAGCCAGCCCAACGGCAACTGGGCCAATAGCCCGGCACCGATGGTCAACGCCAGGAACTGACCGACCTGCGCCGTGCCCAATCCTTGCTTGCTCGCATAGATCGCAGCCAGGCCGTAGAAGCTGCCATTGAGCATGCCCGACACCAGGATCGTCCCCAATGCCTGTGGAACGCGCCGCAGGAACAAGCGCAGGTCAATCGAGGTCACGGGCACCGCCACGGGATGCGCGCTGCGAGTCAGCGCCACCGGCACGGAACACAGGGCGAACACCATCGCCACCGCCAACAGCGCACGGATGCCCAGCCCCTCGTCGAGACTCAGGGCCAATTGCCCGAGCATCATGCCGACGTAGCTGGCGACCATGTACAGCGCCAGGACTCCGCCGCGTTGCTCGGTCCGGGCCTGATCATTGAGCCAGCTTTCCAGAACCATCAATTGGCACATCATGGCCAGTCCCACCAGCGCCCGCAGTACCAGCCAGAAGGCCAGGGACGTGCTGAACTCATGGGCCAGGACCGCCGCCGCAATCGTTGCCGCGCAAGCCGCGTAGGTGCGAATGTGCCCAACCTGAGCGATCAGGCTGCGCCCGACCCAGCCACCCAGCACCATCCCCAGGGCATTGGCGGCCATCAACGCGCCACCCGCCGTTTCGCTTGCACCCAAAGCATTGAGGCGCAGCGCCAGATAGGTCATCAGCAAGGTCGATCCCAATTGCATCAACAAGCTGGCCAGGTAGAGGGCGCCGAAGGTTCTTGTCAGTGTTATCACCGTACCGACTCCCTGAATAAAGGTGGTTCAAGCCAAACCGTGCAGTTGCTTCCAGTTGCCCGGGTGAACCACATACCCGAACAACGCGTGTCCGCCGTAAACCAGTTCGGTGCCTTCGGGAATCCACAGCAACTGGCCGGGTGTGACGGCAAACAGCTCGTCGCCGACCTGCAACTCGAAGCAGCCTTCGATGACGAAAATCACCTCGTCATACAGCACCGTCCAGGCCACTTGCGCCCCTTCCCAGCGGGCAAAACCCACACCGATGTTCGGCGAGACTTCGTTGCTGAGGGCTCGCGCCACATACGCGGCGCCTGGCGGGCCACCTCGAACGGTAAAGTCCAGGTCCCGATGGTCGATGCGCAGCACCCGGCGGCTGCCTTTATCCGCCGGGCTCATAGCTCGCTCCGGCTGTTCCAGGCCGCCAGGCGAATGCGCGAACGAACGCCAAGGCCAAGGAAGGGTTCTGGCGGGTTGAGCGACGGCATGCCGGTCACCGCACGGATATCGTTGAGCTGGGCAGATTCGGCACCCACCGCGAGATCAGCCAGCATTGTCCCGGAGATGGTGCCCCAGGCGGCACCGACGCCGTTGTCGCACGCCGACGCGTAGACACCGTTTTCCAGTTCGCCAAAGAAGTTGGTGAAGTTACGCGAGATGGCGTAGACGCCGCCCCAGGTATGACTGAAAGGCACCTGCGCCAACTGCGGGAAGCGCGCCATGAAGGCCTTGCGATGCGAATCCTGCACTTTCGAACGCATGGCATCGCTGGTGCTGCGACCGTATTTGGGCACGTGCTTGTAGGTGTTGCGGATAATCAGGCGGCGGTCCTGGGTCATGCGCACGGTGGTGCCGGCGTGATCCGCCGGGGTCAGTCCCCAGTCCAGTTGGCCGCCATAGGTCGCCAGCTCCGCATCGGTCAGGGGACGGGTCCAACTGGCGAAGGTCATGACCGGCAACAGGCGATTGCGCAGGTAGCCGAACTCCTGGGTGAAGATGCTCGTGCCCAGGAGCAACTGCGGGGTACGTATCTGCCCTGCCGTGCCGTGCAAGATCCAGCCGCCACGGCCGTCGCGCTCCAGCCGCTGGATGGGTGATTCTTCCAGCAATTCGACGTTGGCCGGCAAGGTCCGGGCCAGGCCCGTGACAAGCGCCGCCGGTTGCATCAGGTAGCAGCCGGGAGTGTAGATGGCGCCGCGATAATGGCCGGTGCCCAACACCTTGGCCAGCTCCGCGCTATCGGCCCGGCGAAACGGTTCGCCGAGGTCGCTCATCAGGCGTTCGAAATGATCCAGGTAAGCCAGGCCACGCTCGCCGACGGCGCCTTGATATTTACCGGCATGGGACCACTGGCAATCGATCCCACGGGTTTCGACCAGGCCTTGCAGCTGCGCAATCGCGGCGCGGTTGAGCGATAGCAAGCGCTGTTTGTGCGCGGGGTCCGGATGCTCGAGGGCGAACTTGTGCGGCAGGTCGATCACGAATCCCGAGTTGCGCCCCGAGGCCCCATGGGCGACCCGTTGCGCATCCACCAACAGGATACGGGCTTGCGGATGATGCTCGGCCAGGCGACGTGCTGCCGCCAGGCCGGCAAAGCCTGCGCCGATGACGGCGTAGTCGGCACGCTGTTCGCCGGACAAGCGCTTGCAGGCCGGTTGCTCGGGCAATGCTGCATACCAGCCGCAACTCGCATCGTCGTAAGGCAGGTTGATCGTGTTTTTCATGTGTCTGGCCTCAGGCAACTGCCTGCTGAGAGTGCTGACAGGACTGCAGCAATGCGCTGCGTTGCGTTTGCGCTTGGCGACCGAGCAGGACAAAACCATTGAGCTGGCCCCGGGCATCGTAGAAACCGGCGCTCAAGCCATCCTCGGTCGGCGTGCAGCGCCATTCACCTTCGCAGGCGCTGGCAGGCGCCAGCAGACACAGCGGCGCGGCCGGGGTTTTTACCGTGACGGGCATCAAGGGGTAGTCGACGGCGGTCGGTTGGCCGAGCAGGGTTTTGCTCAGGGCCTGGATACCCTGGTTGATCGGCGCCAGGTAAGGCAGCAGTTGTCCCCGGATCTCGATGCAGTCACCCAGGGCATAAATGCCCGGTACTGAAGTTTGCAGTTGGGCGTTGACTTGAATGCCGCGTCCAACCGCCACGCCAGCGCTCTCGGCCAGGCTCAGGTCAGGGCGCAGACCAACGGCGGATAACACCAGGTCCGCCTCGAGGGTGCGGCCATCGGCGAGCGTCAGGCGATAGCCCTGCCCGCTGGCGTCGATGGCCTGCAGCGTATTCTGCAAATGCCACCGCACCCCGAGTTCACCCAGCGTATATTGCAGCATCTGCCCGGCCTCGGCGGGCAACAGGCGCTCCATTGGCCAGCGGCCCAGGCCGATGACATCGACGCTAAACCCGTTATGGGCCAGATCGTTGGCAAACTCGCAGCCGATCAGGCCGTCGCCGAGAATGGCGACACGCCGCACGCCGCCCAGGCGTTCGCGGAAGCCCTGATAGTCGTGCAGGTTATTGACGCTGATCAGCGCCGACGTATCGCCCTCGATCGGCAAGCGAATCGGTTGCGCACCGCTGGCGAGGACCAACTGGCCGTATTCCATCTCACCGAAACTGGTACTCAAGCGACGCGCTGAACTGTCGATGCCCAGCACCTTGCAGTGCGGATAAACCCGCAGGTTCAGACGCTGCTCGATGGCCAGCGGTGTTTCGCCGGACAGGGCCTCGGCGCTCTTGCCCTGGGACAACCCGATCGAAAGCGCAGGCTTGGAGTACAGGTGACCGGACTCCTGGGTCAGCACGCGGATCTCGACCTTGGGGTCGGCCTTGCGCAACGCCTGGGCCAGGCCGTAACCGGCATAACCGCTGCCGATGATGACGATCGGCTGGCGCGGCGACGGTGCGGCAACAGGCAGCGGCGGCGCAGTGACCGGCACCGTGGCGACCGTGGCCGCCTGGGCGTATTCACTGATATCGAGCATCTCGAAATCTGCCTTGCTCACGTGGCATTCAGGGCACATCCAGTCTTCGGGGACATCTTCCCAGCGGGTGCCGGCGACGATGCCGTCCTGCGGCCATCCCAGTGCTTCGTCGTAAATCAGGCCACACACGATGCAAAGCCAAGTCTTGAACATGCTATTCACTCCCCGGCGACCCGGATCGCCACGTTTTTGGTGCGCACGTAGCTGTACAAGGCTTCCTGGCCCTTTTCCCGACCAAAGCCCGACAAACCAACGCCGCCAAAAGGCGTTTCAATGCCACCGGCATACCATTCATTGACGAACACCTGGCCGGATTTCAGGCGGCGCGTGCAGCGCATGGCGCGGCTGATGTCCTGGGTGAACACGCCGGCGACCAGGCCAAATTCAGTGCCATTGGCGATGGCAATCGCCTCTTCTTCGGTGTCGAACGGCAGGATCGCCAGGACCGGCCCGAACACTTCTTCCTGGGCAATGCACATCTGCGGGGTAACGTCGCGGAACACGGTCGGGCGCATGAAATGCCCGGCCCGGTCAGCGAATGCTTCACCGCCGGTAACCGCCACCGCGCCGTCTTCCACTGCGCGGCGGCACAAGGCTTCGATGCCCGCCAGTTGCCCGGCGCTGACCACGGGGGTGAGGTCGGCGTTGTCCTGGCCCAGACCGACGCTGAGCCCCTCGGCCATGGCGACCACGGCCTCGACTACCTCTTCATAAATGTCGCGTTGCACCAGCAGCCGCGACATTGCCGAACAGACCTGGCCGGCGTTGAAGAAAATGCCCGACTGGACGCTGGCCAGCAGTTGCTCGCGGTTTGCATCGGCAAAGGCGATCGCCGCGGACTTGCCGCCCAGCTCCATTACGCTGGGAATCGCATGCTGCGCGGCATCACACAGGATCGACTGGCCCGTTGGTACAGAACCGGTGAACACGATCTGGTCGACAGCGCGATGGCTGACCAGATACGCGCCGACTTCGCGGCCGCGGCCGCAGATCAGGTTGACCGCGCCGTCGGGCAAGCCGGCCTTGGCAATGGCGCGGATCAGCACGCACATGCCCAGCGGTGAAAGCTCGGGGGACTTGATGACCACCGCGTTGCCAGCCGCCAGGGCCGGCGCCAGCGAACGGGCGCAGATCGACACCGGGAAGTTCCACGGAACGATCTGTGCCGAAACGCCCATGGGGTCGTACAGGGTAAAGTCCATGTAGCCGTTGCCCAACGGGATCGACGTGCCCTCGATCTTGTCGGCCATGCCGGCGTAATACTCGAAGTAGCGCGCCGCCTCGATGAACTCGTCCCGGGCATCGCTCAGGCGCTTGCCGTTTTCCTGGCACAGCACCCAGGCGCCCTCATCGGCCACTGCGCGAATTTCCTCGGCAATGCGCAGCAGCCAGGTGACGCGTTGCGCCGGACGCACACGGGTCAATTCACCGCTGTCGGCACAGCGGCGCGCCGCCAGCAGCGCACGCTCGGCATCGTCGACGGTAGCCTGGGCAATGGTCGCGAGCGGCTCGGCCGTACCGGGGTTGTTCACTGTCAGGCGCTGGATGCTGTCGCTCCATTGCCCGTCGATGTAATTGAGCCAGTGGGAGGCTATCGGATACATGGGACAACCTCCTCAGGCAGACGGCGTGGTGGCCAGCAGTTGACGGGCGGCCCACTGATGGAAGAAGTGCGTCGGGATGTCCATTTCCGGAGAGAACGCCCCACCCTTGTAGCCTGGGGAATGACGGCCTTTCTGCATGCCTTCGACCGAGCTGATGTCTTCGGCGAACACCACTTTCCAGGACTCCAGGATCGCTTCGCGGCAAGCGCTGAATTCCTCGCTGGTGGCCGCGTCATCACCCACATAGAACAGGCGCAAATGTTCGATCGTGCGCCCCGGCGAAACCGGCTCAAGCTGCATGGCGAACGCATGGTCAGCCTGGATGCCGAGCAGGACGTTAGGGAAGAACGCGACATACTCGGCGTTGCGCAGGCGATCCAGCGGCCAGGCGGGGAATTTCGGCAGATGCGTACCGGCGACATCCGACAGGTTGTAGGCGTAGCTGCCCTGGCCGGCGAAATGCTGGTCGAAAATGATGTTGTAGTGGTCTTCCAGGCGCGAGTACGAGTTCAGGCTCGGGTGCACCCATGGCAGGTGATAGGCCTCGCAGTAGTTCTCGACCGCCAGTTTCCAGTTGCAGTTGATGTCCAGCGTCGTGGCGTCATGGCCCGGGCGGCGGCGCAGCAGGTTCATGCCGTCCTCGCCGAGAAACTGCGTCCAGCGTTGGGTCAGGGGCGCCAGCATGTCTTCGAGCGGTTGTGCGTCGCCGGACAGGTTGATGAACACCATGTCCATCCAGATCGCACTGCGGATGGCTTTCAGGCCATGTTTTTCACAGGCGAAGCGTTCATCCTTGTGCTGGTCGATGCCGCCGACATGGGGCGTGCCACGCAGGCCGCCGTTGAGGTCGTAGGTCCAGGAATGGTAAGGGCAACGGATGACGCCTTGTACCTCACCGGCCTCCTCCACCAGCTTCATGCCGCGGTGGCTGCAAACGTTATGGAACACCTGCACCAGGCCTTCACGGTTACGCATAAGCAGCAACGGCAACCCCATGAAATCGACAGGCTTGACCGAACCGGCCTTGCCCAGGTCACTGGCGAAACCGACACACGCCCAGGTCTTACCCATGACCTGATCGCGCTCGAGCTCGAAGTAGCGTTGTTCGGTGTAGAACTCGTTGCCGAGGCCAGTCGCTTCATGAATCGGATTAAGGACAGTTTCAAGTTGATGCACAGGAATTTGCTGGATGCTGCTCATTATTGTTCTCCCCTGCTGGGCACGGTATTGAAGGGTCGGCAGGCACATGGGCCAAGGTCCGCTGGCAGCAAGTTTGGGAAAACAGAGGGGGTCTCGACAAACGATATTTCCGGCGCCATTCATGACTTTATGTCATAAATAAACGGGAAGTCAGCGCATGCAATGTGGCCGCTCGGCATTGAAAATACCGAGGGTTCGAGGGATTAAAACTAAAGGTGATTCAGTTCGGCTGACGGTTAGCCATGACCGCTTCGTTACTTCGTGTCCTGCGGCGCTGGAAGTTGATTCATCAGCCAACTGCGAAAGCGTTTTACACTCTGCCGCATACCGCCACGCGCCAAGGGCTCCAGCAAGCAGAACTGCGCATCGGTGCACAAAACCGTGTCGAGCGGTCGCACCAAGGCCCCCGTATGCAGGTAATCGTCGACCAGGTTGGACCAGGCCAGCGCGATACCCTGTCCGCTGATAGCAGACTGGATCAACATCGAGTAGCTATTGATATTGATCCGGCGTTTGGGCTCGACGTTTTTCAGGCCCAGGTTGCGGAACCATTCGGGCCAGCCAATCCAGTCACGCTGCGGGTCGTCGAGGAACAGCCAGGTGCAGGCGGCCAGGTCCTCGGGCTGGTTCAAGGCCGGGTGCTTGGCCAGGTAAGCGGGGCTGCACACCGGGAAGACTTCTTCGGAAAACAACGGTGTGACCTGCATGTCCCTGGGCGGTGTCCGGCAGTAATACAAGGCCAGGTCACAGTCCAGGCGAGAGAAATCCTTGACCTGGTCATGGGCGATGATCCGCAGATCGATCTCTTCGTTCTCCCGTTGAAACTCACTCACTTTCGGCAACAGCCACAGTGAAGCCATCGCGGTACTGGTGGCGACCGTCACTTGCTCGGCGCCCTGCCAATGGCGAATTTCACCGGTGGCCTGGGCAATATGCAGCAATGACGCACGGACCGTTTCATAGTACTGGCTGGCTGCGGGGCTGAGGTGAATCGTGCGGGTGGTGCGTTCGAACAGGACCTTGCCCAGATAATCTTCAAGCAGGCGAACTTGTCGACTGATTGCCCCTTGGGTGACGTTCAATTCTTGCGCGGCCAGGGTAAAACTCAAATGGCGCGCTGCCGCTTCAAACGCGACCAGGCTATTGAGTGGCGGTAAAGGGTGGATTTTCATACGAGGCAGGTCACGTCGTTATTTTGGTTTTATCGCGGCAGTCTAGCCCCTGTCGTTGCAGGTGCACAGCGGCAAAAAACACCCTCACTCAAGGCCTGTGCGCCGGATGCTTTCAGGTCCTGGCGACGATACTCCGCAAAATCTGCCGCCAGGACCGTCTTCACTTCAGCGCCAACGAACCAGGCACTCGCGCGTCACCCAGTCATTGCATGCCGGCAGCCGCCCATTGCGGCGTGACGGTCGTGTTGTGGCGCTTGGCTCGCTGAGTCAGCGCCAGCATCGTCAAGAAGCCGAGCATGATCAGAACCGGGTACGCCATCAACAGATCGGAGAGCGAATATTTCCAGGCCAAGGGACGGCCGACGCCGAGCATGGCGGCATACAGCCACGACACCGCCGATAGTGACCCACAAAACAGGGCAAGCATCCGGGCGCTGAATCCGAGTTCGAGCAAGGAGCCTGCCTTTTGCAGGGCCGGCAATACCAGTCGGTGCAGCAGGACGCCGTTATAGGTCAGCAGCACGACAATGATCACCTTGGCGTGAAGCTTCGGATTCATGAAGTATTCCGTGCCTTTGCCGAGGTAGTCGATGCCGATGATGGCAGTGCCCGTCACCCATAAGCAGATCAATGCCACCACGACAGATTTCTGAAGACTCTCCATGTGTGCATTGTCATGTTCAGTGAACACTTTGCGTTTCAATATATCCCTGACCATTGCAATATCACTGGTCAACACCAAACCTATCGCCACACAACAGGCGAGCAAATGAACGTAAACAACGCCCAGCCGCAAAAACTCCATGAATTCTTTATGTTCGATCAGGCTCATAATTGTATTTATCGTCACGGGTATCTCTCCACCTTATTCGACAGTACAGATCGGTCAGTCAGCAGGCTTTTTCCGCTCGACCTTGCTCATACAGGAAAACCGACCAATAGATTATTATTGATATCCTATTGGATCAGTAAGGGAGTTGATGACATCTTAGTTACTACCTCTCAATTTTCGGGTAAAAAAATCCCCATCTGCATTAATTGCATTTGAGGTTCTAATTCCGCTTCTTTTTTTCGATTGCGAGAGCCGGCCATGGATGCCGTGCTGCAGGATCTGAGGCCTACAGCGCGCAAATGTTCATTTTTTAACCACAGCACCGACAAGCGGTAGCGGCATCGGCGCCACCGACATGGATGATCGGTCATCAACTTACGCGTTTAGGCCCATGACAGCTGAGTTCGTTGGATTACATGAGCATTGACACTTATAATTGGATCCACTAGTTGTCGTGGAGAAAAAAGCGGGGGCAATCGCGAGAGGGCTGATTGATATCGCCCGCCAACAAACAGTCATACTATTTTCAGGGCTTGTCGATTTCAAGCATCCCGGGCACAGGAAGATCCCTGTGCTCTCCGGGTCAACTTAGCCTCCAAACATTGCGACACTAACAACCCATTGTTGATCATTTAATATTTATTGAGTCTTGGCGACATTGCTTCTCCAAGCAGTCGCCAAGCGCGTTTTATATCTCAAATCAGACCAACTTCAATGTCACGTTGATGTTGTTGCGGGTGGCCTTGGAGTACGGGCAATACTTGTGCCCGGTGTCGACCAGTTTCTGTGCGGTTTCGCGATCCAGTCCCGGCAGGCTCACATTCAGCCGGGCCTGCAGAAGATAGCCGCCTTCATTGGTACCCAAGTCCACCTCGGCATCGACGGCCACGTCCTTGGGCAATGCCACTTTCAGTTCTTTGGCAGCCACGCCCATCGCGCCAATGAAGCAGGCTGACCAACCGGCGGCGAACAACTGCTCCGGATTAGTGCCACCGCCGCCTGCGCCCGGCGACGACAGCTTGATGTCCAGGATGCCGTCGGAACTGCGCGAGGCGCCGTCCCGGCCGCCGGTGGTATGGGTTTTTGCGGTGTACAGGACTTTGTCGAGCTGGGTCATGATGATCTCCTGATTGAATTGAGGTTTATGCATTGTCAGGTGAATCAGTCTTCCGGCTTGGTGCCAGGCATTCAATATAGACGGCGGTGCCCGACTCAGCGCCCGTTCCGACAAAGGCCCTCCTGCAACACGCAAACTTTGCAGGCGCGAGCAGGCTCGCGATGAAGGTCCACGATTACGCGGGGAGCTTGACACCCCGCGGTGCTCTAAAGTTTTTCGCGAGCATGCTCGCGCCTACTCGCCAACTTGTACTTCACACAATCATCATAAAAACTCTGCCGGACCGCCGCAGGCTTGAGCCGTGTCGGGCTGTCGTAAGTTTGTTCGGTAATGCCCATTGCCATCATCCGCATCCATGACTTGGCGAACTTGTACGACTGGATTTTTTGCCGTGCCGCATACAGCGAAACTCCGGACAACTTGAGTTCCTGGGCTCTTGCCGCCGTACCCGCGCCCCAACTGCACATATAAGTATCATCGGGCTTCAGTTCCCTGGCCTGGGCAGAAACTGTAAGACCCGCAACGCTGAAAGAGATCAGCGCGACCCAGACATTGCGCATTTGCATTCCACCTAACCGCCTGAAAATAAAGCGATTCTGGCAACAAACGGGAAATCTGGGGGCCACCATAATGCCTTCTATGCATTTGATTGACTCGCGTCAGTAAACGAAAGTCATTTTCTTGCGACATTTCAGAACTTTGCTATAGCTAAGCTCTCACCGCCAACTAATGAGGCAACGGAATGTCAGTCGCAAAGAAAATGAGTGTGGGGCAACTGACGATGTTGACCGCGGTCAACATGTTGGGCTCAGGCATTGTGCTACTACCGTCGAAACTGGCGGAAGTCGGGTCGATTTCAATTCTTTCCTGGTTGATTACAGCCACCGGTTCACTGGCATTGGCCTACGCCTTTGCGCGATGCGGGATGCTCAGTCGAAAAACCGGCGGCATGGGGGGATATGCCGAGTACACCTTCGGCAAGGCCGGAAACTACATCACCAACTACACCTATGGCCTCTCGTTGCTGATTGCCAACGTGGCGATCAGCATTACCGCGGTCGGCTACATCCAGGAACTGTTCCACATTGAACTGGACTCACTGCAAGTGGGCCTGGCGACCATCGCATTACTGTGGATCACCACGTTCGCCAACTTTGGCGGTGCGCGAATTACTGGTCGCATTGGCGCAGTCACCGTATGGGGCGTGATTGCGCCGGTAGTGCTGGTGTCGACCATTGGCTGGTTCTGGTTCGACAGCAGCGTGTATGCCGCCGGCTGGAACCCGCACAACATGGCCTGGTACGACGCCGCGGGGGCCTCGGTGGCGATCACCTTGTGGGCATTCCTGGGCCTTGAGTCAGCATGTGCCAACACCGATGCGGTGGAAAACCCCGAGAAGAACGTACCGATTGCGGTGCTCGGCGGCACCCTGGGTGCGGCAGTGATCTACATCGTTTCCACCAACGTGATTGCCGGCATCGTCGATAACCCGGAACTGGCCGCCTCCACCGCACCGTTCGGCCTGGTCTTCGCGAAGATGTTCACCCCACTGGTTGGCGACATTGTGATGGCAGCGATGGTACTGGCCTGCATCGGCTCGCTGCTGGGTTGGCAGTTCACCATTGCCCAGGTCTACAAGAGCTCGGCGGACACCGGTTACTTCCTGTCGATCTTCGCCAAGGCCAACAAGGCCGGGACGCCCATCGTCGGCATGCTGGTGCTGCTGGCGGCGCAGACGGCCCTGGGTTTCCTCACCATCAGCCCGGACCTCAGTAAACAGTTCGACACCCTGGTCAACCTCGCGGTGGTCACCAACCTGGTGCCGTACATCCTCTCCATGGCCGCGTTGATGACCATGCAAAAGGTCTCCAACGTACCCGCCGGCAAGGCGCTGGCTACCAACATCATTGCCTGGGTGGCGGCGGCCTACAGCTACCTGGCGCTCTACAGTTCCGGCGAACAGGCGCTGATGCTCGGCGGTGTGGCGACCATTTTCGGCTACACCCTGTTCGGTTTCGTCAACAACCGCCTGATTCGCCTTGAAGCACTCAACAACAGCGTGCCGACACAAACAGTCAGCGCGCAGCACATCACTGGCCAACCGGTGCCGGTGAATAGCCTGAAAAAAGCCACTCTGGAGATTCACGCATGACGGAATATAAACACTCACTCGGGATGCTCGCGCTGGTGGTCAGCAACCCAGCGGACAAGCGCACGGTGTTTGGTCGCGCCCTGACTCAATTGGTCAGTGACGTAGAGGGACGTGGCGTCAGCGTACTGGCCTCGGAAAGCCTCAGCGATGCCGCGTCGATCCTGCGTTCGGACCCGGCCGTTCAATGCGTGCTGATCAGCTGGGAAATGGACACCAGCGAAGGTCACGAAGACTGCATCAAATTGCTGGTCAAGCTGCGCGAGCGCAACACGCGCGTGCCGGTGTTCCTGATCAGCGACCGCACTACCGCGTCGAGCATTCCGCTCCTGGTCATGCAACACGCCGACGACTTCATCTGGCTGCCGGAAGACACCAGCCGCTTCCTCAGCGGACGTATCCTGGCGGCCATCGAACGCTATCGCCAGGCCGCCCTGCCGCCCATGTTCGGCGCACTGGTGAAGTTTGCCCGGTCCTATGAATATTCCTGGCACACCCCCGGTCATGCCGGTGGCACGGCATTTCTGAAAAGCACGGCGGGACGGGCGTTCTACGAGTTCTTCGGGGAAAACCTGCTGCGTTCCGACCTGTCGATTTCGGTCGGTGAACTCGGTTCGCTGCTCGATCACAGTGGCCCCATCGGCCAGGGCGAGCGCTATGCGGCCAAGGTGTTCGGTGCCCATCGCACGTATTACGTGACCAACGGTTCGTCGATGTCCAACCGCGTGATCCTCATGGCCAGCGTCACGCGTAACCAGATCGCCCTGTGCGACCGCAATTGCCACAAGTCCGCCGAGCATGCGATGACCCTTTCAGGGGCGCTGCCGACCTATCTGGTCCCGACGCGCAACCGCTACGGCATCATCGGCCCGATCCTCCCGCAAACCCTGAGCGCGGAAGGGGTGAAAGCGGCCATCGCCAACAACCCACTGGTCAAGGAAGGCATCGATCCGACGCCGGTCCACGCGATCATCACCAACTCCACCTACGACGGCCTGACCTACAACGTCACCCGCGTCGAAGAACTGCTGGGCCAGAGTGTCGACCGCCTGCATTTCGACGAAGCCTGGTACGGTTATGCGCGCTTCAACCCGCTGTACCAAGACCGCCACGCCATGCACGGCAGCCCGGACGACCACGATGCTTCGAAGCCGACCGTATTCGCCACCCAGTCGACCCACAAGTTGCTGGCGGCCCTGTCGCAGGCCTCGATGATTCACGTGCGCAACGGCCGTAACCCGATCGAGCACGGACGCTTCAACGAGTCGTACATGATGCACGCCTCGACCTCGCCCAACTACGCGATCATGGCCTCCTGCGATGTCAGCTCGGCGATGATGGAAGCGCCCAGCGGGCAGATCCTCACCAGCGAATCCATAGAAGAGGCCGTGTCTTTCCGCCAGGTCATCTCACGCATGCACCACGAGATGTCGAGCAAGGACGACTGGTTCTTCACCTGCTGGCAGCCACCCACCGTGCAAGTGGGCAATGCCACGGTGCCGTTCCACGAAGTCGATCCGCTGCTGCTCAAGACCGAGCCCAAATGCTGGGTCCTGCACCCCAACGAGGTGTGGCACGGCTTTGGCGACATCGAGGAAGGCTACTGCATGCTCGACCCGATCAAGGTCTCGGTGCTCAGCCCTGGCATGGGCGACGACGGCAACCTGCTGGCCACGGGCATCCCGGCCTGTGTACTGACGGCGTACCTCGGACGCCAGGGCATCGTCGTCGAGAAAACCACCGACTTCACAATCCTGTTCCTGTTCTCCATCGGCATCACCAAGGGCAAATGGGGCACGCTGGTCAACGCGCTGCTGGACTTCAAGCGCGACTATGACGACAACGTCGAACTGGAGCTGTGCCTGCCTGACCTGCTGGCCGGTAACCAGACCCGTTACGCCGGCATGGGCCTGAAGGACCTGGCGGACGAAATCTTCGCCGCCATGAAGTTACACAAGACCACCTCGGCCATGGCCCAGGCGTTCGGCACGCTGCCGCAAGCCGTCTTCAGCCCGGTGGAGGCCTACGAGAAACTGGTGCGCAACGACATCGAACTGGTCACCCTGGAACAAGCCGCCGGGCGCATTGCCGCCACCGGCATCGTGCCGTATCCGCCGGGCATTCCCTTGCTGATGCCGGGTGAGAACGCCGGGGCTGCCGACGGGCCGCTGCTGGCCTATCTCAAGGCACTGGAAGCCTTCGACAGGTCCTTCCCGGGGTTCACCCATGACACCCACGGGATCGAAGCCGAGGCCGGGGTTTATCGGATGCTGGTACTGAAATAACAGGGACCCGCAAACCCCCTGTAGGAGCGAGCATGCTCGCGAATAACGTCCAGACAACGCGGGCATCCAGACAGCCCGCGTCATCGTTGACGTCCATCGCGAGCAGGCTCGCTCCTACAGGGATCACATTACCTATGGGCAAATTCGATCACTGCGCTCTATGATTGAATCCCATGATCACCTCTGCCCCGATCCGCCAACCCTGCCCGCCCGGCGCCTGCGACTGCGGGCGTGACCCGCTGCTGGAAACACCGGGTGCGGACGTGCGCATCCTTTTCCTGACCCGCGCGGAAGAAAAGCGCCTGGTCGAACGCCTGGAAAACCTGCAAAGCCTCCAGGACCTCGAACACCTGCAACGGCGGATGTTCGAGCAGTTGGGCATTCGCGTGAACATCGCTCCCGGTTTCAATGAAGTGCGGACCATGCGCGGCATCGGCATTCACATCGACGAACTGCCAGGGTTGTGCCGCAAGACCCGGGCAGCGATCCCGGCGGCGATTCGCCGGGCCATGGAGAAGCGCCCGCAAATCGCCTTCGAGCTGCTCAACGCCAACGACCTGTTGCGTGACACCTGATCGTCTGTTTCAGCGCTGAGACAGCTGCCATACACCCCCTGTAAAAGAGGATCGGCGGTCGTACGTGAAGTGCGTGGCGCTGCTATGCCTTCTGCAGGGAGCAATCGTTTCAGGCCAGACAGGATGACACTGGCAAGGCAAACGTGACCGAGGTCCCGGCGCCAACCCGGTGCGCGAAGACAGGCAGGTGCCAATCCCTGGAAGGAGGTGGCAGATGTTGTTCATCGTCAGCTGGAAAATCAGTTCGGCCAATCGCAACAGCGCGATCGAGCGCTTTCTCAAGACCGGTGGCGCGCCACCGGAAGGCGTCAAGATGCTCGGACGCTGGCACGCAGTGGGTGGCGCGGCCGGTTTTGGCGTGGCCGAGGCCAATGATCCGGTACTGATCCAAAAGTGGGTGCTGCAATGGAGCGACCTGATGACCATGGAGGTCCAGGCGGCACTGACTGACGAACAGATAGCCCCGTTGCTGGCAACCGCTGCCGGCAGGTAATGGTCTCGAGGCGGCGAGACCTGCTCGCCGCCTCGATTCGAAGCGATGCGGCAGAACGCGTTGAGTCCCCTGGAAGCGCTTCTTGAGCCTTAGCCTGAACTATCGGTTTTAACTCACTAATTACTGGATATTTCACGAGACCTACCTACGCTCTTTCGCGTGGGAAACAAATTTCATGGCAGTCAGTGGACTGCTCTCAGGGGAGTTGACACCGGTCGATGGCGACAGCCACCGGTGTCCGTAATGGGAATGCACAAAGGTGACCCCATGCAGCTGAAAAATTGCGCCCTACCCGCCGTCTCATTGCTCGCTCTGTGCTGCCAGCAGGTACAGGCTGGCGGCATCATGCTTTACGAAGTCGGCACCGATAACGTCGGCCTGGCCAACGCCGGTGCCGCCGCCCGGGCCCAGGGCCCTTCCACCATCGCCAGCAACCCGGCGGGCATGAGCTACTTGCCAGGCACGCAGATCACCGCCGGCTTGCAGGTGCTCTACGGCGATATATCGTTCGATCGCGACGATGGCACCAACGTCTCCGGGAGTGGCAGCGGCAACGCCCTTGATCCGTTGCCCGGTGGCAGTTTTTTCGTCAGCCATGAACTGGACGACCACTGGAGCGTGGGGTTCGGCCAGTACGGCGACTTCGGGTTGGCGGTCAATTACGACAATGACTGGTCGGGGCGCTACTTTTCGCAGAATTCCAGCCTGCTCGGCCTGTCGCTGGTGCCCAGCGTGGCGTACCGCTTCAACGATCAGTGGTCGGTGGGTGTCGGCGTCAAAGCCATGTACGGCATGCTCCAGGCCCAGACCGCGATTGACCGCTCGCCCTTCGGCTTCACCGAACGCGGCGACGGCCAGTTCAAATACAAGGACAAGGATTGGGGCTTCGGCGCCAACGTCGGGGTAATCTACGCCCCGCAACCTGGTACCCGCATTGGCCTGACCTACACCAGCAAGGTCGACCTGGAGTTCGAGGACGGGCTGGACATCAAGGGAAACGGACCGCTACTGCAACGTCTGGATGGTACCAACACCGAACTTGATATCACCGTGCCGCAAACCGTGACCCTGAGCCTGTTCCAGCAACTGGACCGGCAATGGGCGCTGCTGGCCTCGATCAACTGGCAGGACTGGTCGGAATTCGGCGATATCGGCGTCCAGGTCGACACCTCGGCAAACGATGCCCGATCCACCAACATCGACGCCGGTTTCAAGGACACCTGGCACCTGTCACTCGGCGCGCAATACCAGGCCACCGAGCAGTGGCTGTGGAACGTCGGTGTGGCTTACGACAGCAGTGCCGTGTCCGACAGCAAGCGTTCGGTGATCGTGCCCATGGCCGAATCCTGGCGCATTGCGACGGGCGCCACCTATGCGCTGAACAAAGACACCGACGTCAACCTCAGTTGGGCCATGGTCTGGATGGGCGACATGCCGGTTGACCAGAGCAAGGACCTGTCTCGCAATAGAATTTCCGGTCAATTCGACAATACCTGGATTCAAGCCGTGACCGGGAACATGACTTGGCGTTTCTGATTATCTGACTACGCTTAGACGAATTACCCAAGGAGCACACCGCACTATGAACCTGTCCCGTAAATTGCTTGTCGGCACTGCCTTGGCCGGGCTTCTGCTCGGCGGTTGTACCTCGAAAGTCACCGAGCGGGAGCAGTACTCCGGCTACCTGTCCAACTACAACAACCTTCAGGAAGTCGAAACGCCCAGCGGTGGCACGGCGATGCGCTGGGTCAGCCCATCGTGGAACCCCGACGCCTATGACACGGTGGCGTTCAACCGCCTGGAGCTCTACCCGGCCCCCAAGCCCAACGAGCGGGTCAACCAGCAGACCCTCAATGACATCCAGAACTACATGACCAGCAAAGCCAAGTCGACACTGGGGCAGAAGTACCGCGTGGTTTCCAGTCCAAGCGCCGCACCCAAGGGAGCGAAAACCCTGGTCATGCGCGCCGCCATCACCGGTGTGAGCGCTTCCAACGAAGGGATGAAATGGTATGAGGTAGTGCCCATCGCCGCCGTCGTCGGTGCGACACAGGCCGCCACCGGTCATCGGGACCAGGACACCGAACTGTTTATCGAAGCAGAGTTCATCGACGCGAAAAGCAACCAGACCGTGGCCAAGGTGGTGCGCAAGGTGTTCGGCAAACAGCTGTCAAACGAAAGCCAGAAAATCACCGCGCAGGATTTCAAGGCGGCGATCGACAAGTTGGGTAGCGACTTCCAGGCCTTCATAAAATAACGCAAGTGCTGTAGGCGCTGCCGCAGGCTGCGATCTTTTGATTCTGTTTTTTCAAGATCAAAAGATCGCAGCCTGCGGCAGCTCCTACTTCATTCCCACTCGCCGTCGCATCTCGGCTGTAATCGTCTGCCGGGTTTTCTTCAGGTCCGCCCAAGGCTCATCGCCCACTTCGGCCAGGCGTTCATGCGCGTTGTGGATGTTCCACTGGTTGCCGCCCTTGAGCGTAGGGACTTCTTCCCGAAAAATCGGCATCGACACCGGCAATCCTTCGCGGGTACGCACGGCGTAGGCGCAGATGGTCGTGGCGCCCAAGCCATTACGCAGGTAGTCGATGAAGATCCGCCCTACCCGGTTCTTCGGCCCCGAAACAGCAGAAAAACGCTCCGGCAGCATCTTGGCCATGTGGCTGACAATGGCGTGGCTGAAGTCCTTGACCTCATCCCAGCCGTGCTTGCGAGTCAGCGGCACTACCAGGTGGATACCCTTGCCGCCGCTGGTCTTGAGGAACGCCTTGAGCCCCAGTTCGTCGAGCACCGTCAGGGTCAACTGAGTGGCCTCGACCATGCGCTTCCATGGCAGCGCCGGGTCCGGGTCGAGGTCGAGGACGAAGCGGTCGGGTTTGTCGAGGTTGTCGGTGGTGGCGTTCCAGGTGTGCAGCTCGACCGTGCTCATCTGCACCGCACCAATCAAGGCTTCGGCGTTGTTGATCACCATCATCGGCTGGCCTGTGAGTTGCTGGTCGAGGGTAGTGATGCCGGGGATCGCCAGGCGTTCGGCGTTTTTCTGGAAAAACAGTTCGCCAGCGATGCCATCCGGTGCACGCACCAGCGCCACGGGTCGGTCCTTGAGCTGAGGCAGAATCCATTCGGCAACACTGGCGTAGTACTGCGCCAGCTGCACTTTGGTCGCGCCCGTGCTGGCGTCGATCACCCGGTCGGGGTGGGTGATGCGTACCTTGCCCTGCTCAAGACCGACTTGAGAGGGTGCTGGTTCGACTTTCTTCTTCGAGGTCGTCGGTTTGGCGACGGTTTTTTTCGCGGGGGTAGTTTTCACGGCAGTCGGTCGCTCCTCGGTAATGTCTTTGGCGGGCTTGTCATCGCGCAGACCATGGAACACCGCATGGCGCACCGAACCGTCCTTGGTCATTTCGGCAAAGGCCACTTCCGCCAGCAGGCTGGGTTTGAGCCAATGCACAGCCTTGAACTCGGCACCGCTGGGCGGGTTGACCACGGCGGCTTTTTTCGTCTGCAAGGGCTTGAGTTGTTGATGAATGCTGTTGAGCGTTGCCTCGGTGAACCCGGTGCCGACCTTGCCTGCGTATCGCAACTCACCGCTGTCGCGGTCGTGCAACCCCAAGAGCAACGCACCGAAGGCACTGCGTGAACCTTTGGGGTCGGTGAAGCCGACGATGACGAATTCCTGTCGATGCTTGCATTTGAGTTTGACCCAGTCACTGCTGCGCCGCGATACATAGGGCGACCCCAGGCGTTTGCCGATGAGGCCTTCCATTTGCATCTGGCAGGCGCTATTGAGCAGGGCTTCCGGGTCTTCGCCAAAGGCGTCGGAGAAGCGCAGCAATGGGTCTTTGCTGGTTTTGAGCACGGTCGAGAGCGCCGCCCTGCGCTCCTCGACGGGCACTTCGCGCAGGTCCACTCCATTGAGATAGGGCAAATCAAACAGGTAGTAGAGGATATTCCCACTGCGGCCCGCTTCGAAGGCATTTTGCAAGGCCTGGAAATCCGGTACGCCTTGCTCGTCGGCCACCACCATTTCACCGTCGAGCCAGGCCGATTCCAGGCCCAGCCCCGCCAGCGCCTTGGCCTGGTCGGGCAGCTTGTGGGTCCAGTCGTGGCCGTTGCGAGTGAAGAGCTTGACCTCGTCATGGTCGATACGCGCCATGATGCGGTAGCCGTCGAACTTGACTTCATAACTCCACTGTCCGCCCGGGGCCTTTTCCACCAGCGTCGCCAGCTCCGGCTTGATCTGGTCAGGCAGTTCGGCCTTGCGCGCGCCTGTGAGTGGTGCGGATTGTTCTTTGCGTGCAGGCGACGCGGGCTGCTTGATGGACTTGGCTTTGGTGGCCTTGGATGCTTTGGGTGTCTTGGGTGTCTTGGCGACGAGAGTCCGTTCGCTGAGCACGCTGTCGGGTTCGGCGACCACCACGTCGTAATCACTTTCCGGCCGGGCGGCACCGTCCTGGTGCTTGATCAGGAACCACTGCTCCTGCTTGCCCGGCATGTGCGTGCGCACCAGGTTCCACAGGCCGCCGAGCTTCTCGCCTTGCAGTTCGAACTTGAGCCGGCCCTTGGCATAGGCCTTCGCCGGATCGTCCTGGGGAATCCACACGCCACGGTCCCAGACGATGACATCCCCCGCGCCGTAGTGACCTTCGGGGATGCTGCCTTCAAAGGTGGCGTAATCCAGCGGATGATCTTCGACATGTACCGCCAAACGCTTGACCTTGGGGTCCAGCGACGGTCCCTTGGGCACCGCCCAACTCTTGAGCGCACCGTCGAGCTCCAGGCGAAAGTCGTAATGCAGGCGCGAAGCATCGTGCTTCTGGATGCAAAACTGCAAGGCATGATCCTTGGTTTTTTTTCTGCCCTTGGGTTTGACGGCGACGGGTTCCGACGTCGCCGAAAAATCGCGCATGCGGTTGTAGTCATCGAGATTTTTGTTCATGGCTCACCCGCGGTTCGCTGCAGGGCGCTGAATCAGCACGTCCCTCTCTCAGCAGAGCGAGCCTTGGCGAAAAAAATTCCATCGCCGTCGAAATTGCCCGGACGGACGGCCCCGTACCGCGGCTGCCGGCCAGCGTTCAAAGCGCCTACAATCGGCGGATGCTGCCTCATCTGCGGAGAGCCATCATGCGCACGGTTCACGTCCTCCAGTCCCCACCGGCATCGGTCAATGTCGTTGGCGAAAAAATTACTGTCCTCGCTGGCGGTGATCTCAGCAAACCGTTTGAAATGCATATCCAGGAAGGCATTCAAGGTGGCGGCCCGCCCCCGCACTTTCACCCATGGGACGAAGCGTTCTACGTGGTCGACGGTCAGGTCGAAGTGACCGTCGAAGGCACCTCCACCACTGTCTCGGCCGGGGGCTATGTGCATATTCCTGCCGGGTCGATTCATGCCTACAAGAACGTCAGCCCCACGGCAAAGATGATCGGCGTGGTCTCCGATCCGCGAGGCGGGCTTTTTTTTACGGCGATGGACCGGTTCAAGGTACCCGAGGATCTTCCGCGGATATTTGAGGTGGCGGAGCGCTTTGGCGTGACCTTCCTGGTGCCCGAACCGCCGATTTCCTGATCGACCGACCTCGCTCTCTGTAGGAGCTGCCGCAGGCTGCGATCTTTTGATCTTCAGCGATTCTTCAGGCGCAAAAGTCAAAAGATCGCAGCCTGCGGCAGCTCCTACAGAGGCCTTCAGGCTGTGCCGTGGGCCTGCTGTTCCAGATGCACCTGCAAGTCCGGCTCGATGCCCAGCGCCGCCGCCAGTTCATCCAGGTAACTGCGCTCGGCATCCTGTTGATCATCCACCAGCATCACGCTGGCCAGGTACATCTCGGCGGCGATGCCGGGGTCGGTTGCCGATTGTGCCACCTCGGCAGGGTCAAGCGGTTTGGCGGCTTCCTCGTCAAGCCACTGCTGCAACTGCGGATCATCGGTGTGCCGGGCGATTTCGGCATTGATCATTTGTGTCTCGGCGTCGTCGAAGCGGCCATCGGCTTTGGCCGCCGCGATCATCGCCCGCAGGATCGCGTGGCTGTGTTCCTCGACTTCCGGGCCCGCCAGCATGTCCACCGTACGCATCGCCTGCTGCGGCGCCTGCTGTTGCTGCGTGGCCTGGCTGCGTTGCCAGGCCTGAAAGGCCTGGAATGCCATCATCCCCAGCGAAGCCAGCGCAGCATAATTGGTACCACCGGCGGAGCGCGATTGCGGCGCACCGCCCATTGGCGATCCTGCGCCCAGCAAGCCACCGAGCAAGCCGCCCAGGCCACCCATGCCGCCAGCGCCCGAACGGCTGGTGCCACCACCGCCCAACAGGCCGCCGAGCAATCCACCCAAGTCACCCAGGCCACCCTGTGCCGACGCCCCACCGCCGCCCCGTTGCGCCATCGAGCCCTGGCCGGCCCGCAGTAATTGTTCGAGCAGATCGCTGGTGTTCATGACGACGTCCTCATCGATGGGAGTGATCCAGTCAGACAACGATAGCCCTCGCGCGTAAATGTGCTACCACCGTCTGGCTGACACATTACCGATTTATCCGCCGTATTTTTCTACGGCGCAGCTAAGATTCATGGGTGGTGAACCTTATTCCCGGATACCCGGTCGATACTTGCAACCCAACCCGGTTTGCCGCCGCCCGCCAGATGAGGGCGTTGACTGGCTTGCTTCACTTTCTGGAGAACGCCCCCGTGATATCGACCCTACACATCGCCAGGCTCAAAGCCTGGGGCGCCCATGGTTTTACCGCCACCGGCGTGGTCACCGCCTTCCTCGCCACCCTCGCCCTGCTCGATAACCAGCCCACCAGTTGCCTGCTGTGGCTGGGTGTGGCCCTGATCGTCGATGGCCTGGACGGCGCACTGGCGCGCAGGGTCAACGTACAGTCGGTGCTGCCGAGTTTCGACGGCTCGATTCTCGACCTGGTGATCGACTACCTGACCTACGTATTCATTCCGGCACTGTTCATCTATCGCTACATCCCGTTGCCGGACTACACACTGCTGCTGACCGTGTCGCTGATCCTGGTGTCGTCGCTGTTCTGTTTCTGCAACGTCAACATGAAAAGCAAGGACAACTACTTCCAGGGCTTCCCCGCCGCCTGGAACGTGGTCGCCCTGTGCCTCTACATCATCGCGCCGTCACCCTGGATCACCTTCCTCACCGTGATCGGCCTGGCCCTGTTGACGCTCACCCGGATGAAATTCCTGCACCCGTTCCGCGTGCGCCGCTTTATGCCGATCAACATTGCCGTGACGGCGATCTGGCTGCTGTGCAGCCTGTCGCTGGTGATCAACCACCCGGTGATCAATCCCATGGTCATGGGGCTTTGGCTGTTGATGTCGGCGTACTTCCTGGGGATCTGCTTCTGGCGCACGGCGCTTGAGTGGTTCGACGAATCGCGGCTCAAGTAGCGCCATGCCTATTCATATCGTGCGCCTCGGCTCTGCGCGAAAACCCGACGAAGGCTTGCGCCTGGGTACGGTGCGCCGTCCACCCCGTGGCGTACCGAAAGCCGAGTTTGCCAGCCGGGATTTCTATGATGTGTGGCAGCCACTGCTGTCGCCCAGCCCGGAGCTGGTACAACAGGCCCAGGCCGCTGAGGACGACAAGGCCTGGAATGCGTTCAGGCGCAAGTTCAAGGCCGAAATGAACCACCCTGCCCCCAGCCAGTTGCTTGATCTGCTGGCGGCCCTTTCGCATAACACTTCCCTGGCCGTGGGGTGTTACTGCGAGGACGAAGCGCATTGTCATCGCTCGGTGTTGCGTGAGTTGCTTGAGGCGCGGGGGGCGGTGGTTGTCTAGATACTCTCGCGGCTGTACCTGATTTTCTGTGGGAGATTCTATGGTTGAGGGGAAGCCCTCAACTGGTTTTCGGTTGGTATTCACTCTGCCCCTTCAGCAGGGCGAATACGATACGAGCGAGCTTGCGAGCCAGCATCACCAGGGCTTGAGTGGTGCTGAAACCCCGATTTCTTTGTTCTTGGTAAAACCCTTTCCAGGCTTCGGTTCGACTCGCCGACATAGCCGCATTGTGCAGAAGGCGGCGGGCTTCTGGATCGCCTCGCTTGGTCAAACTCCGGCGACCATCTTTTTGCCCTGATTTTGACACCCGCAAGTCCATTCCAAGAAAGGCGATAAAGGCATCTGCGTTTCGGAAGTCTCCGCGCTGGAACGCCGTGAGCAAGCGCGCGCCAGTCAAAAATCCAACCCCTTCAACTTTCAAGCAACGCTTCAACTGCCCCAGCAAACCGGCTTCTTTCAGCTGATCGTTGATCGTCTTTTCGATCAGCGTCTCAAGCTGCTGCATGGACTTTATTTGCTCGGAAAAAGCAGCCTTCAGCAAGGGCTCATTCGACCAGCTTTGCACTAGGCCGACCCTGGCCTGGACCAAGGCCGCCCGGCGGCGAAAAAGACTCAGGAGTTGGCGATACAGCGGTGTCGGCGGCGTCCATGGGTGAAGTTCTTCATGCTCGTTCTTCAGATAGCGAGCAAGCAGTTTGGCATCCAGTGCATCGGTTTTGGCACGGACCTTCACACCTTCTCGGTAATGTTTGAGCTCATAGCCGCCCACCATGTAAATCACGCAGCCGGCCTCAAAGGCCAGGTCAGCGAACTCCAGGTGGTAGATGTTGGTGGCTTCAACAGCAATAGCCACACTCCCCGGCAAGTCCTTTAACCACTTGTTGATGCTGGTTTTGTTGTTGGGAATCTCTTCAAGCAGGTCCAGTTCGGCGTGATAAATCACCAATTCTTTCTTGGCGACATCCACGCCCACGATCGGCTTTGAAACAGAAACCGGCATTGCCATAGGTTTTCCTCCGGGATAAGGTTTTAAGCACTTGAAGGGCTCACCCAGAGGCGCAGGCTTGTTCCTATCGTCGGTCTAGGCCAGATGCATTCTTTATCGGCGCTTGGGTGAAAGGAGGAGGGGCGAACTCTCCCACAGTCTGTACTGCGTCAACAGTCAGAATCGAGCCTTGTCCCTCCTCCTCCCTTCAAGTCCTACCATACAAGCGAGCCTGCTCGCGAAGGCGGCCTGACGGCCGACCTGTTATTTGTTGTCTGAGTACATATCCATTGCTGCGGTAACGGCTGGATTTCGCTTTTTACCGTAGGAGCCAGGCTTGCTGGCGAAGGCGTCCTGGCAGACGGTGATTGTCTTTCAGGTGTACATATCCGTTGCTGCGGTAACGGCCACTTAGGTTTTCGCTTTTACTGTAGGAGCCAGGCTTGCCGGCGAAGGCGTTCTGGCAGACGGTGATTGTCTTTCAGGTGTACATATCCGTTCCTGCGGTAACGGCCACTTATGGTTTCGCTTTTACAGCGAGTCACTTGGAACAGCCCCAAGTAACCAAGGGCTCTTGCCCCTGGCGTTCGGTGCCTCGCTAAGGCTCGGCATGCCCTCGCTCCGGTCCCCCCCGGTGTCAGGATAGTTGTCGCCTCTGCGGATTTACCCCCAAAAAAGCACACCGAGGGCGGAAAGAGATAGGTTGTGACGTACTATTCACCCGAACGTAAAGCTGCATTGCTCAAGATGTTGCTTCCCCCGCTGAGCCTGACCGTGGCCGAAGTTTGTCGACGTGAAGGGGTCAGCGATGTATCGATGTACCTCTGGCGCAAGATGGCCAACCAAGGAAGTAAAGTGCCCGACGACATACTGCTTTCTGATAAATGGTCTGCTGAAGCCCGGTTTGCAGCTGTCCTTGAAACGGCCAGTCTGACTCAGCTTGAGTTGGGCGAATATTGCCGTCGAAACGGCCTTTACCCCGAACAGCTCAATGCCTGGCGTCAGGCCTGTATCAGCGGTCAAGAAGCTGTTCAGGCGCAAAAAATGGCTGATCATGAACAGACGCGCAAAGACAAGAAACGGATCCTGGAACTGGAGCGTGAACTGCGCCGTAAAGATGCTGCATTGGCCGAAACCGCAGCGTTGTTAGTGCTGCGAAAAAAGCTCAACGATTACTGGGGGACCGACGACGAGGACAACTGACCTCTTTGCCGGAACGGCAGTTGTTGGTGGGCTGGTTGATCGAAGCGATCGTAGCGGGAGCCCGAAAAATACGGGCCTGCCAAGAGGTCGGACTATCGCTCAGAACCTTGCAGCGCTGGACCCAGCCGCAGGAGCTGCAAGCCGATGCGCGCACCACCACTTTGCGGCCCAAGCCGCGTAATGCGTTAAGCGAAATCGAGCGACACGCCATCGTGGCGCTGTGCAACAGCCCGACATACGCCCATTTGCCTCCGAGCCAGATCGTTCCGCGCTTGGCCGACGAGGCGCGATATCTGGCGTCGGAAACTACGTTTTATCGCGTCTTGCGAGCAGCCGGCCAACAGCACCATAGAGGCCGCAGCCGACGACCCCGGCGGGTTGTAATGCCGACAACACATGCGGCTGAGAAGCCCAACCAGGTGTGGTCGTGGGACATCACGTATCTTCCATCGCCGATCCGCGGCAAGTATTACTACCTGTATTTGATCGAGGATATTTACAGCCGCAAGGCGGTGGGCTGGGAGGTTTATGAAGAAGAAAGTGGTGAGAAAGCGGCTGCACTGCTACAGCGCAGCGTGATCAGCGAGAAGTGCCTGCGTGAGCCGTTAGTGCTGCACTCTGATAACGGAGCGCCGATGAAATCGGTGACGCTGTTAAGCAAAATGTATGAGCTGGGGATCACACCCTCTCGCGGTCGGCCGCGCGTAAGCAATGACAACCCGTACTCGGAATCACTGTTTAGAACACTGAAGTACTGCCCGCAATGGCCCTTAGAAGGCTTCGCCAGCTTGGACGCTGCACGGACTTGGGTGAGGGATTTTATGCGCTGGTATAACACCGAACACAGGCACAGCCGGATCCGCTTCGTCACACCGTCAGAGCGCCATCGCGGGCAAGATCATCAGATCCTGGTGCTGCGGCACCAGTTGTATGAACGGGCACGCCAGAAAACTCCTGAACGATGGTCTGGAAAAACACGCAACTGGGAGCCGATAGGAACGGTGCTGCTGAACCCGGATCGGGTACAGCAGACCGGTAAGAAAGCGGCATAGCAAAACAGTTGGCGCGACAACTACCTTGAAAAACGCCGGTCCTGCTCCGTGGGCTCGCCGCGATGGGCCATCCTTGGCCCAGCGCGGCTAAACCGGCATCCATGCCGGTTTACCCACTGCGCAGAACCTCCACTCGGCCTCTCGAGGGGGCAAGAACATCAAAAGCCAGATCACAATCAAAAGCGAGGCGGCCGACCGGCCGGCCTGATCGGAAGCCATACGCATACCTCCTGTAGGAGCGAGCATGCTCGCGAAAAACCTGAGAGCACCGCGGGCTACCAGGTGCCCCGTGTTATCGTTAACGACCATCGTCGGAACGCCGCCCGGAGCATGCTCGCTCCTACAGGGGATCCAGGGGTATCCGGAAAAACCAGGTCGGCTTTAAGGCCGCCTCGCTTTGCTGTTGATCGCGGGCGCCCCATTAACCACGATGGCCGAACGCAGGCATTGCGCAGTGGGGAAACCGGCAGGACGCCGGTTTAGCCGCGCTGGGCCAGGGAGGGCCCATCGCGGCGACCCACGGAGCAATGCCGGAGAGAGGGCATGCCGAGCCCCAGCGAGGCACCAAGTGGTGGGGCAAAGCCTTTTGCTTCCTTTTTGGCGTTTGAAAAAGGGAGTCGCCGTAAGGGCGAAACCATAGGAGGCCGTTACCGCAGCAATGGATATGCACTCCGACAATAAATCTCACATAGCTTCCTGTGACGCCCCGCATCACCGTTGCGCACGGCTCGATTAATGCGTCGTCAGCGGAACGCGGAGCGTCCCTGGCGGCATTCCCACGCAGAGCGTGGGAACGATCAATCGAGGTACACCCGTAAAAGTCAGGTCGGCTTTAAGGCCGCCTCGCTTTGCTTTTGATCGCGGGCGCCCCGTTAACCACGATGGCCGAACGCAGGCATTGCGCAGTGGGTAAACCGGCAGGACGCCGGTTTAGCCGCGCTGGGCCAGGGACGGCCCATCGCGGCGACCCACGGAGCAATGCCGGAGTGAGGGCATGCCGAGCCGAAGCGAGGCACCGAGTGGTGGGGCAAAGCCTTTTGCTTCCTTTTTGCTGGGCCGGCACTCCGGCGTTTGAAAAAGGGAGTCGCTGTAAAAGCGAAACCATAAGTGGCCGTTACCGCAGCAATGGATATGTACGCAGGCAACCAATTTCACACAGGGCTTCCTGTGACGCCCCCGCATCAACGTTGCGCACGGCTCAATTAATGCGTCGTCAGTGGAACGCGGAGCGTCCCTGGCGGCATTCCCACGCAGAGCGTGGGAACGATCAAAACACAGGCATCACCAAAAGCAGGTCGGCTTTAAGGCCGCCTCGCTTTGCTTTTGATCGAGGGCGCCCCGTTAACCACGCTGGCCGAACGCAGGCATTGCGCAGTGGGGAAACCGGCAGGACGCCGGTTTAGCCGCGCTGGGCCAGGGAGGGCCCATCGCGGCGACCCACGGAGCAATGCCGGAGAGAGGGCATGCCGAGCCCAAGCGAGGCACCGAGTGGTGGGGCAAAGCCTTTTGCTTCCTTTTTGCTGGGCCGGCACTCCGGCGTTTGAAAAAGGGAGTCGCCGTAAGGGCGAAACCATAAGTGGCCGTTACCGCAGCAACGGATATGTACTCAGACAACAATCTCCCACAGGCGTTGACGGACAAACTCAGGGCGTAAGGACGCAAGAAGATCAAGAGGTCTGTTAACTTGATCCACTACACCCCCACCCATCATGGTCAATACTCAAGGATTGAAGCCAAGCCAAACAACCGTCGTCTCTATCCAACGGGAGGTTTGTCATGTCGGGTCAATCTCGCTTCATGCTGGTGACTTCGCCGCTGATGGAACACAGCCCTGCTTTCGACCGGGCGACCGCGCTGGCCAAGGCGGAGGGCGCGGCGTTGCACATCGTGGCCTTCGACTATCTGGAAGGCCTCGCCACGGCTGGCATGGTCAATGAGAAGGCGCTGGAACAGATGCGCCTGGGTTACGTCGATCGCCACCGTCAGTGGCTGGAAGACCAGGCCCGGCCCTTGCGCAAAATCGGCGTAACCGTCACAACGGAAGTAACGTGGGTGCAAAACCCGCTGGAGGAAATCCTGATTCACCTCAAGGAACAGCCGATGGACGTGCTGATCAAGGCGCTGGAGCACCAGTCGTTGCTATCGCGGCTGATCTTCACCCCGCTGGATGTGCATTTGCTGCGTGAGTGTCCGGTGCCGTTACACTTCGTCAGCCACGCGATCAACGCGCTACCGCGCAAAGTGGTCGCAGCCATCGACCCCTTCCATCGTGATGATCACTACAAGACTTTCAACGACCGCATCCTGCACGAAGCCACGAAACTGGCGACTGCGTGCAACGCCGAACTTGATGTGGTCTACGCCTACGACCTCTCGTCCATCAGTTCGGACGAGTTCGGCTTTGACAACGGCTCGGCGTTTTTTTCCTCGACCAAGCACAAGACGCTGTATGACGCGCAGCTGGAAGCCTTCAACGAACTGGCCCAACGCAATGGCATCGCCGAAGCGCAACGGCACATGATCATGGGCAACCCGGCCAAGGTTTTGACCCGCTTTGCCGATGCGTTCAATGTCGACGTAATCGTCATGGGCCGTCTCGGCCATCGCGGCATGGGGCGCCTGATCGGCAGCACGGTGGAGCATCTGCTATACAAAATGCCCTGCAGTGTGTGGGTGGTGTACACCGAGCGGCTGGATGAATGACCGCCCGGTGTATCGCCCCGTAGGAGCCGGGCAAGCCGGCTCCTGCAGCTTCAACGCCTGGTGATGACCACCTCCAGGTATTCACTGGGCACCACCATCGACCTGTCGCCCGCCCGGTTCAGGCGGTTGAGCAGTTCGGTCAGGTCGTCTTCCAGGGCCTTGGCGCCATCAGGGGGCAGCGCCGCGAAGGCCTTGTGGATCGGACCGTACCAGCTGCGGAAGGTATCGATGAAATGCTCGGCCGAGCGATAGCGGAAGTTGAAGGTCCGGCGCGTCACCTGCACCAGGAAGTCGCGCTCGTCAAAGTGCTTGTGCAGCCAGGCTTCAGTGCCCCACTGCGAGGGCGGTTGCGCACCGGGCGGTGGTGGCATGTGCCGGCCGAGGGTCTTGAACATCTGGCCGACGAAACCTTCCGGCGTCCAGTTGGCCAGGCCGATCCGGCCGCCGGGGCGACACACTCGCGCCAGCTCCGCGGCGGCCTTGACCTGATCGGGTGCAAACATCACACCGAAGGTTGAGAGCACGGCGTCAAAACTGGCATCGGCGAAAGGCAACGCTTCGGCGTCAGCCACCTGGAAGGTCACGTTCAGGCGTTCCGCACGGGCACGGTCTTCGCCACGCTCGAGCAATGCAGCCACATAGTCGGTGGACACCACCCGGCAACCGCGACGCGCGGCGGCAAGGGTCGCATTGCCATTGCCGGCGGCAACGTCCAGCACCTGTTCATCACACAACAGGTCGCAGGCCTCGGCCAGTTGCTCACCGACGATCTGCAAGGTAGTGCCGATCACGGCATAGTCGCCACTGGCCCACGCGGCCATTTGGCGGGTTTTCAAGGCAGTAAGATCAATGGGTGTACTCATGGAGGCAATCTCTGGTTTGGAACAGGATCGGGCACACGCTCACTCAGCCGTGGTGGGGTCGATGATGTTCATGACCTGGGAAATGCGATTAGCCGGGAAACCGCCCTGCCGGGCATGCTCCCTGATGAGTTCCTCGTTTGGCGCGATGTACACGCAATACAGTTTGTCGCCTGTGACATAACTCTGCAGCCATTGCAGGTCTGGCAAATCGCGCAACACCTTGCAGGATTTTTGCGAGACAGCTTTCAAATCCCTTTCTGACAGTGCTCCGGCGCCTGGAATCTCGCGTTCAATGACGAACTTGGGCATGGCAACCTCACTTTTTCTTATTGATGACAGAGCCAGGTGGCCCTGTGTGCAAACTATCTCTCCGTCGCTGATCGGCGTCCTGTCCGATCGTCGGCCAACACTGCCCGATCGTCCGGAGAATTCACCTTGGGCCGTGACGCGCTCACAATCAGAAACTCCCGCACGGGAAAACGCCCATGGACGCCCTGTCACAGACCCTGCGCGTCGTCCGCCTGGTCGGCGCGATTTTCATCAACGCCAGGTTCACCGCCCCCTGGTGCTATCAGTCGCCGAGCGCCGACACGGCGGCACCGTTCCTGGAACCCGGCGCCGAACGGGTGGTGATCTTCCACTTGATCACCGAAGGCGAGTGCTACGTCGAACTGGGCGATGATCCTCCGCTGCTGCTCAACCCCGGCGACGTGGTGATATTCCCCCAGGGCCATGCCCATCGCATGAGTTCCAGACCGGGTTTGACGCCCGCCAGCGGTGCGCGGCTCGACGAGGTGCTGGCGCGGCGCCCGCGGCAGTTGAGTTATGGCGGTGGTGGTGCAGTGACACGCCTGGTGTGCGGCTACCTGGCCTGCGACACGCGTTTGGCCGGCATGTTGCTGGCAGGTCTGCCGCCGGTGGTCAGGGTCAATGTGCGCGGTTCGAACGCCGGCATCTGGCTGGAATCTTCGGTCCGTTATGCCCTGGCCGAAGCGCGATCGCCAAGGCCCGGCGGCGAAGGTGTGCTGGCGAAACTGGCCGAGGTGCTCTTCATCGAAGTACTGCGCCTGTACATGCACGAACATGGCGAGGGGCGGACCGGGTGGCTGGCCGGTGTAAGCGACCGGATCGTCGGCGCGGCCCTCAACGCCTTGCACAAGAAACCCTGCCACGCCTGGACGCTGGATGAGCTGGCGCGCACCGCCGGCACCTCTAGATCGGTCCTGGCAGAACGCTTTGCGCAACTGGTGGGGGTCACGCCGATGCAATACCTGACGCAATGGCGGATGTTGCTGGCGGCCAACCTGTTACGCAGCAGTAACAGCTCGTTGATGCGCATCGCCGAAGAGGTGGGGTACCAGACCGACACGGCATTCAGTCGCGCGTTTCGCCGTGAGTATGGCGCGCCGCCGGCGGCGTGGCGGCGTAGTCAGGGCAATCGATCAATGGCTCACGGTGAGGTGAGCCATTGATATCGCAAAAAGATCGCAGCCTGCGGCAGCTCCTACAGTGAACGCATACTCTGTAGGAGCTGCCGCAGGCTGCGATCTTTTGACTTCAAGCCGCTGGAACAGCGGTCTTCGCCTCTTCAAGCAATTGCTGGATCATCTTCTCCTGAGTGTCATAACTACCTTCACCAAAGTGCGTGTACCGCACCTGGCCCTTCGCATCGATCAGGTAGTGGGCAGGCCAGTACTGGTTGTCGAAGTTGCGCCAGATCGCATAGTTGTTGTCGATCGCTACCGGGTAGGTGATGCCGTATTCCTTCACCTTGTCCCGGACGTTGTCGATGATGCGTTCGAACCCGTACTCCGGGGTGTGCACACCGATAACCACCAGGCCGTCTTTCTCATACTTCTTCGCCCAGTCCTTGACGTACGGCAGGGTGTGCTTGCAGTTGATGCAGTCGAAGGTCCAGAAGTCCACCAGCACCACTTTGCCCTTGAGCGATTCGTTGGTCAGCGCTGGCGAGTTGATCCACTCCACCGCACCGGCCAGCGACGGCATCGCGCCTTGGGCGTTGTCCATGGACTCGGCCTTGACCTTGCTGACGAAGTAATCGACGACTTTCGGCACGGTTTCCAACAAGCCTTTTTCGACGCTGCTGATACCTTGCGACGAGGTGTTGGCCAGCAGCACATCATTTGCTCCGGTGGCAATCACCGCTGCGCCGGCCAACACCGCCACACCGGCACCGCGACGCAACCAGCCAGTGACCGGGATCGACGGTTTCAAGCGATTGACCAGGCCACGACCGGCGAAGATCAAGGTGCCCAACGACAACGCGCTACCCAGGCCGTAGGCCACCAGCAACAGACTGGTCCCGGCGTTCGCGCCCTGCAGCATTGCGCTGGTGAGAATCACCCCGAGGATCGGCCCGGCGCAGGGTGCCCAGAGCAGGCCGGTAGCGACACCAATCATGATCGAACTCAGCGGGCCGGACATTGTGCGGCTGTTGGGGTCGATGCGATTGCCCAGCGCCACGAATGGACGCGCCAACCAGTCGCCGACCCGTGCGGAAATCAGCGACAGGGCGAACACCACCATCACGATCAGTGCCACATGACGGCCGGTGTTGCTGGCCTGGATCACCCATTCACTGCTGACCACCGCCAGACTGGAGATCAGGGCAAACGTCAGGGCCATGCCACCCAGGGTCAGCAGGATCGAGGAACGCGTGCGGTCGGCCCCGGCGAACAGGAAGGGAACGACCGGCAGGATGCACGGGCTGAGGACGGTCAATATGCCGCCCAGGAAAGCGATGAGTAACATGGAGATCACCTTGCAAATAGAGGGGGGCAATTCACACCTGTCCCCTGTGGGAGCGAGCCTGCTCGCGAAGAGGTCAGCACATTCAAAATCGCTGCCGACTGACCCTCAGCCTTCGCTAGCAGGCTCACTCCCACATGGATCGGTGGTGTTCTGGATTCACGCGTTGTGTTCTTCCAGCCACTTGCCCTGAGACGTGTGACTGGCGCCGTTTTCTGCCACCACTTGCCCCTGAGGCGTGCGGTTGTAGCCGTCCTCGGCGAGGAAGGCGTCAGCGCCCTTCTGCGCCACCGGCGTCAGTTGAAAGCAGGTGCTGCTGCCGCAAGCGTTTTGCTCTACTGCGGCGTTGGCATGGGCCGCGGCACCGGCGACGGAAAAGGCAATGGCGGTCAAGAATCGGCTGATGGTGTTCATGGCTGTGTTCCTGTCTTCAAAGGGCAATGGGTGTTCGCCGGACTCAGTTGTCCGAATTGCAGTTGTCAGCCAATTTGCGGTAGTCCAGGACCTGGGTCTTGCTCTGGGAATCCAGGTAGGTCAACTGGGCATTCACCACACCGCAGGAAGGCGCAGAGTCCTGTTTCAGCGACAGCACTTTCTTGATGTCCAGGTGCGAGCCATAGCTGTAGCTCATCGGGGTAACATCAGCTTCGGCGCGGGCCGACAAGGTGCATATGTTCAGGGCGGCAAACAGGCAAGCGGCGTAGATGGCTTTGGTGTTCATGGCGGTTTCCTCAAGGTTCATCGTTTGTGGGTAGAGGCGCTTGGGTTTGCCTCGATGGAACCTATTAGAAGCCTGCGAGGTATCCCGTATGTGTCGGGAACCGGCGCGTGTAAATCGGTAAGTATCTGGACCGCTGCGCGATACAGAGGGATACAAAACCCCTGGAAATGGCCGTTTTTGCCTCGGTATGTATCCGCTGACAGGACAGATACACTGCAATACAAAGGACGGCGGGCGAGCGGGCCAAGGCTCGATAGACTGTGCGATATCCCCCACTGACAGAGGCAAGTCCCCATGGAGCACGTCGATCACATTCTCATCGTTGACGATGACCGCGAGATACGCGAGCTGGTGGGCAACTACCTGAAGAAAAACGGCCTGCGCACCACGGTCGTGGCCGATGGAAGGCAGATGCGCAGCTTCCTTGAATCCACGCCGGTGGACCTGATCGTGCTGGACATCATGATGCCGGGCGACGACGGCCTGATGCTCTGCCGCGAGTTGCGCGCCGGCAAACACAAGGCCACGCCGGTGTTGATGCTCACCGCGCGCAACGACGAAACCGACCGCATCATCGGCCTGGAAATGGGCGCCGACGACTACCTGGTCAAGCCCTTCGCCGCCCGTGAACTGCTGGCGCGGATCAACGCCGTATTGCGCCGCACGCGCATGTTGCCACCGAACCTGGTGGTGACCGAATCCAGCCGCTTGCTGGCCTTCGGTCGCTGGCGCCTGGACACGTCCGCCCGGCACCTGCTCGATGGCGACGGCACCATGGTCGCCCTCAGCGGTGCCGAATATCGGTTGCTGCGGGTGTTCCTCGATCATCCGCAACGGGTGCTCAATCGCGACCAATTGCTCAACCTGACCCAGGGCCGCGACGCCGACCTGTTCGATCGTTCCATCGACCTGCTGGTCAGTCGCCTGCGCCAGCGCCTGTTGGACGACGCCCGCGAGCCGGCCTACATCAAGACCGTACGCAGCGAGGGCTACGTGTTTTCCCTGCCGGTGGAAATCGTCGGGGCGCCAGCATGAACCTGTCGCTGCGCTGGCCCCGCACCCTGGCTTCGCGACTGTCGCTGATCTTCCTGATCGGCCTGATCCTCGCCCAGGCGCTGTCCTTCGGTGCGCAGTACTACGAGCGCTATGAAAGCTCGAAAAACACCATGCTCGGCAACCTGGAAACCGACGTCTCGACCTCCATCGCCATCCTCGACCGCCTGCCGGCGCCAGAGCGTGCGAGTTGGCTGCAGCAACTGGATCGGCGCAATTACCGCTATCTGCTCAATGAAGGTTCACCCGGCACCGCCATGGACACGGACATGCTCGAGGCACCGATTGCCATGACCTCGATCAAGAATTCCATCGGCAAGGACTACCCGATGACCTTCAGCGATATTCCCGGGCCTGCGAAGCACTTCCAGGTGCACCTCAAGCTGTCCGACGGCAGCCCATTGACCATCGATGTGCGGCCCTCGATGGTGCCGCTGTCGCCCTGGCTGCCCATGGTGCTGCTCGGGCAATTGGCGCTGATGATTGCCTGCACCTGGCTGGCCGTGAGGATCGCCATCCGCCCCCTCACCCGCCTCGCAGAAGCCGTGGACACCCTCGACCCCAACACCCACCCGGTGCTGCTGGACGAAAAAGGCCCGACCGAAGTGGCCCACGCCGCCAAGGCCTTCAATGCCATGCAGGCACGCATCGCCGCCTACCTCAAGGAACGCATGCAACTGTTGGCGGCGATTTCCCACGACCTGCAGACACCGATCACCCGGATGAAACTGCGCGCCGAGTTCATGGACGACTCAGTTGAGAAAGACAAGCTGTGGAACGACCTGGGCGAGATGGAACATCTGGTGCGAGAAGGCGTGGCGTACGCCCGCAGCGTCCACGGCGCCACCGAAGAAAGTCGACGCACCGACCTGGACTCGTTCCTCGACAGCCTGGTGTTCGATTACCAGGACATGGGCAAGCAGGTGCAACTGAGCGGCAAAAGCGCCATCGTCATCGACACCCGCCCCCACGCCCTGCGGCGAGTGCTGGTGAACCTGACGGACAACGCGCTCAAATTCGCCGGCGCTGCGGAACTGCTGGTTGAGAAGAAAGCCGATGGCAGCGTGTCGGTGAAGGTCATGGACCGCGGCCCGGGCATCGCCGAAGCGGAACTGGCCCAGGTCATGCAGCCGTTCTACCGCGTAGAAAATTCGCGCAACCGCAGCACTGGCGGTACCGGGTTGGGGTTGGCCATCGCGCAACAGCTGGCGTTGGCGATCGGGGGATCGTTGACCTTGAGCAATCGCGAGGGTGGTGGCTTGTGTGCCGAACTCAAGTTGCGTGGGTGACACCTGCTGATCGTTCCCACGCTCTGCGTGGGAATGCCGCCAGGGACGCTCCGCGTTCCGCTAACAACACAAGGCTGGCGTCCTGCGCAATGGTGACGCGGAGCGTCACGGGATGCATTCCCACGCAGAGCGTCACTAGTGTCCGGTAAACATGTTTCATAGCTGAAGGCTGCCTTGGGCAGCCTTCAGCTTTTCTCGCTCCTGCCTTCGTCGATCCCTCAGTTCTGGAGTAGCGGGCCGTTCGTGCAGGACGTGAGATATGCGAACCGTCAGCTCGAACAACGAACCGGTAAATCCTGAACGACGATGGAAAAGGTGCAGTAACAAGTAGCTGATCAAGGCACTGTAAATCTGCAGGCGCACGGCGTTTTCAGAGAAGGCATAGAAGCGTTTGAGTTTCAGATGTTGCTTGATCCACTTGAAAAACAGCTCGATCTTCCAGCGATCTTTGTACAAGCCCGCGACTTCTTCAGCTGTTCTTGCGAAGTCGTTGGTCACTAGGATTAATGGCGTGGCATGTCCCTCGCGCTCAACCACCACGCGTCTTACCGGCGTTTCTCGGTAGTCATTCAGACGCTTACCGCCCAGATGCTTTTTGCCGAACAGAATGACTTCATCGGTCATGACCGGGCTTTGCTCGGCTACGGTCGAGTGCTTGTGCAGCACTTTGATATTGGCGTTTTTCTTCAGGCGGGTGACGAAAAAAGCGCCTTTGGTCTGCAACTGGTGCCACCAGTTGTAATCGCAATAGCCCTTGTCAAAGACATACGTCATGCCGGCCTGAATCGGCATTTCCAGTGCATCGCTCAGGTCGTTGACGTTGGCAGGAGTGATGTTGACGTACACCGGGGCCAACTGTGCCAAATCTAGCCCGACATGTACTTTCAAGCCCTGCGTAATGCGGGTTTTCGTGGCGGCTGTCCAGCCATCGAAGTGAGGTCCGCGCAAAGTGATCGACGTGGAATCAAGCAGGCTAACCATGGCACCGACTTCTTTGCGCTGCTGGCGGCTGATGCCGCGCAACAGCAACTCGCAAAGGTCCTGGAATGGCCGGTAGTCACGCTTGTTCAAGGCATCCGACAGGGTCGAGCGGGCGACGGGACCCGCTTTAAGATGGTAGCTATGCGGGCTTAGAGTTTCGGAGAAAGTCGCCAAGGACCGCAGGCTTAAGGCTTGGGTTACATGACCGCTGACCAGTGTCACCAGCAATTGCCAGGACGTGCAGCGTTTGACGTAGCGATCAGCCTGGTGCCTTTCGGTGGATTGCCGAAAGAACTGGCGCGGGATCGCACTGAGCAGGTGGGCTAAACGGGTGCTGGTAAACATGAGCCAAAATCGAGTCTGAAAAATCCGATTATGACTGACGGCCGCCAACAGCAAGGGGGAGCAAGCTCCCCCTTCGGTTTTTACCGGACACTAGTGACGCAGAGCGTGGGAACGATCATCAAGCAACGACGCCTACGACGCCCTCCCCGTGCATCTGCCGCAACAACCCCAGCCCACTGTCCATAAACACCGTCGATTCCGTCATCCCCGCCTCCGCCGCCAATCCCTGCAACTGCGCACGTCCGGTCTGCCCGGGAAATTCCTCGATACGCTGCAACAACCGAAACGCCAACGGGCTCAATTCAGAAAACTTCACGCTGAAATCCGGGTCCCGACGCACCAGCAGCAATGTCGGCTGATCCGGTGGCGCATCAGGCTGATGATGCGGCCCGACCAACTGCACTGGCCAGGCATACGCCAAGGGCCAGGCCAATGGCGAAACCTGCAACGGACAATCCAGCAGCCCATCGACATCGCCGCCGGGCAACGGCTCGGCTTCGGATTGTTGCAGGACCATTTCCACCCATTCGTAGTGCGCCAGTTCGACCATGAACGGCGGCCAGGGGCCAGCAGCCAGCGCCGCAGGCTCAGAGGCCAGAAACTCGACAAACTCCTGGGCGATTTCGCCGAATTTCGGCGTGTGGGCTCGGTAGTCGCGCAGGAAAATCCGCACCAGCGCCCGCCATTGCGTGTCGCCGAGAATCTTCACCAATACCGGAAAGGTGCCGCCGATCAATGACGACAAGTTGGCGAACACCAGGTCGCGATATACCTGGGCCCGCGCCGGGTCCATTTCCGGCGGTGGCGCGTAACGCTCGGGGTCGCGCACGTAGCGCCCCAGACTGTTTTGCTGCTCTTGCAGGGTGCGCTTAACCACGGTTGACCCCCTCGGTTTGCAACCGGCGAATGGTCTGCAACTCGGCGACCAGTTCGCAAAACGCCGGAAAGTTGAAATCGCGCTCGAGCAAAGTCGGTTGCGCGCCAAATCGGGAATAGGCCTGGGCCAGCAACGACCACACCGCCGGTTTCACCGAAGCGCCATGGGTGTCGATTTTCAAGGTGTCGGACTCATCGAAATGCCCGGCGATGTGCATGGCCACGACACGATTCGCATCGATCCCGGCCAGGAACGTACGCGGGTCGAAACCATGGTTGATCGAGTTGACGTACACATTGTTGACGTCCAGCAACAGGTCGCAATCGGCTTCACGCAGCACGGCGTTGGTGAACGTCACCTCGTCCATGTCCTGCTGCGGTGCGGCATAGTAGGAGACGTTTTCCACCGCCAGGCGGCGGCCGAGAATGTCCTGGGCCTGACGGATGCGCGCGGCGACGTGATGCACCGCCTCTTCGGTAAAGGGCAACGGCAACAGGTCATACAGGTGACCGTCGTCGCTGCAGTAGCTCAAGTGCTCGCTGTACAGCGGCACGTCGTGGTGATCGAGGAAGACCCGCACCTCTTTCAGGAATTCGACATCCAGCGGCGATGGCCCGCCCAGGGACAGGGACAAGCCGTGGCAGGATAACGGGTAGCGCTCGGCCAGGGTTCGAAACGCCAGGCCATGGGCGCCGCCGATGCCGATCCAGTTTTCCGGCGCGACTTCAAGAAAGTCGAAATGGCCGGCCGGGGCGGCCAGCAGGTCTTTGATCAAACCGCGACGCAGGCCGAGCCCGACGCTGGCCTGTGCTGATGTGACAGGGGTTTGCATGATGTCGATCCCAAGGGTTGTCAGAATGTCATCACAGTTAATCGAAGGGATGTATCGGGCCTGTGTGGCGGGTCGACGGAAAACAGCAACGCTTGTATCGCCAGCGGGTCTGTACACACTCTGGTACAAACCCGCATCCAGGCATTACGCCAGGTCGTACTTCTCGCGCACCAGATGACCGATGCCCATGCGATCGAGCACATCCATCGGGCACAGGAAGGTCACGCGCACAGTGCCTGGCAGGCGACTGATGTCGATGGAGCCGGTGATGGTGGCGCGATTGAGCACTTCGTCATAAGGCAGGCCGGTGACGGTGGCGGCTCGGGTCAAGCCGTTTTCCACCGCCAGATTGAGGTTCTCGCCGCTGCCGATGAAGGTGATCGGGCCACTCTGTTCGATCTCGTGCTGGCCCCAGCGCTCTCCCAGCTCCCGGACTTTAGCGCGCTGCCCGGCATCCATCGGGCGCGCCATCGGTGGCAGATCATCAAGGTTTTGCAGAAGGATCGGCCCTTCCAGCGTCAGGTTTTTCACCACTTGCACCACCACCTCGGTTTCCCCGGAACAGTCGGTTGCGTGGCCGGCGATCTCGCCGTTGCCCTGTTGCGCATGCATGTCGCCCATGTAAACGCCGGCCCCCGGAACTTTCACCGGGCAGATCAACACACAGCCTTCGCGGACCGAATTGGTGTCCATGTGGCCGTCGGTCTTGGCCGCGTGCAGCTCTTCGCGGGTCATGCCGAAACGGTGCGGCGCATTGATCAGGTACTGGCCGAAGTCGGCACAGTTGTGCGAGTCGGGAATGTCTCGGGACGGCAGGGTGCCGATGTTTCCAAGGAACGGCCGCATAGGCGCGGCAACCCCGGGGATATCGGCGCGGGCCAGGGACAGGATTGAATGCTGTGCGGCGAATTCCGGCAGCGCCGACATCTCAGAGGCATTGCCGGCCAATCGGTTGGCGATGTCCTGGTTGACCGTCAGGCTGACCTGATTCTGCGCGTCAAAGACGATCACGTAGCCATGACTGAATCGAAATGCGCTGACCTCGGCATCACAGTGGTTGCAGCGAATCGCGTCCTCGCCAATGCCTTCGACATGGCTGGCCGGATGCTCGGTGCCACATTTGGAGCAGAACTTGGAGACGAACGGATCGCCGTTGTAGCGCCCCTCGACAAAGCTCATGACCCCGGAGGAAGTGGCCAGCGACGTGACGCGCATGCTGTTGATCTTGATCGCCACGGCATCGCCGATTTGCGCCCCGGCGATGGCCACCGGTTGCGTCACTTCATGGCCCCCCTCGAAAGCGGGCGTGATCATCGGCCCCCAGCAACCTGGCGGTGTTCCGGTGACCAGGGTGCCGCCATCGGCCAGCGGGCCGAGCATCGGCTGGCTCGGACCAATGATGCCATTGGTGTAGCGATCGACCCGCAGGCGATCGACCGGCGCGGCGTTGAGAGTGGGTTGAGGCACAAGCGTTGTCATGATGATCCCCATCGGAGTCAGGAGCGAATGGTCCTCACAGTTCAGCGCAGGTTTGTATCTGGTCTGTGTTCGGGGGTGGCCTTGAATTGGCGGGGACTGTATCGAGAAACAGTCTGGATACATTGGGATACATGCATAGGGACTGCCAAACACCCTCTCTGTAGGAGCGAGCCTGCTCGCTCCCACAGGGGGCTGCGTCAATCAGGGACATTGGCTTTCGTCGCTTGGGACGGCGCCACAGCCCCTGAGAACTAAACTTAATCCACACAGGACGAGTTGATCGTCCTGTCCATTCCACGACCACCGCCCAGGGGCGAACGCCTCGATAAACACCGCCACTGGACTCTGATCCTGCAAAAGGAGCACACGTGATGGACGAGGCCAAACTCAACGATTTCATGGGCAAACTGGTAGGCGACATGGGCGGCGCGGCGATGCTGGCTAACGTCATCCTTGGTGAAGAGCTCGGCCTGTACCGGGCCATGGCAGACAGCCAGCCAGTCAAGCCCGAAGCTCTCGCCGAGAAGACCGGCTGCAACCCTCGCCTGGTGCGCGAATGGCTCAGCGCCCACGCAGCTTCTGGCTATATGGAACACAGCGACGGTCAATTCCGCCTGCCCGAAGAACAAGCCCTGGCACTGGCCGTCGAAGACTCGCCGGTCTATGTGGCGGGTGGCATCGGCGTAGTTGCATCGTTTTTTCATGACAAGGACAAACTGGTCAAGGCCATGCGTGGCGATGGCGCCCTGGCGTGGGGCGATCACCACCCGTGCATGTTCAGCGGCACCGAACGTTTCTTCCGGCCCGGCTACAAGGCGCACCTAATCGCCGAGTGGTTACCGGCCCTGGACGGTGTGGTAGCCAAACTGGAGGAAGGCGCCAAGGTCGCCGACATTGGCTGCGGTCACGGCGCGTCGACGGTGATCATGGCCCAGGCGTACCCGAACTCGCGGTTCGTTGGTTTCGATTACCACGCGCCGTCCGTCACCGTCGCCACCCAGCGCGCCGAAGAAGGTGGCGTGTCCGGCCGGGCACGGTTCTTCCAGGGTACGGCCAAGAGCTATCCCGGCAACGACTATGACCTGGTCTGCTACTTCGACTGCCTGCACGACATGGGCGACCCGGTGGGCGCGGCCAAGCACGCGTACGAGTCCTTGAAGCCGGATGGCACGGTATTGCTCGTGGAGCCGTTCGCCAACGACTCGCTGGACGACAACATCACCCCGGTCGGCCGGCTGTTCTATGCCGCCTCCACCTTCATCTGCACGCCCAATTCGCTGTCCCAGGAAGTCGGCCTGGGCCTTGGCGCACAAGCAGGTGAAGCACGGTTGCGCAAGGTGTTCAGTGAGGCGGGATTCAGCACATTCCGACGGGCCACGGAGACACCGTTCAACCTGATTCTGGAGGCACGTAAGTAACACGCCCCCCCCCTGTAGGAGCGAGCATGTTCCGGGCGGCGTTCCGACGATTGAAGACGAAAGACCGCGGGGCGTCAGACCGCCAGTGTTATCGTTGACGTCCATCGCGAGCGTGCTCGCTCCTACAGGTTTGCGGGGTATTGAGATGCTCGATAGCCTTATCCACGAACAACTCGACCAGCTCCAACAGCTCATCGCCGACGAGCCGTTCGCGGTCCTGACCGGTGCCGGTATCAGTACCCCGTCGGGCATTCCGGACTACCGTGACAATCAGGGCGTGCGCCGTGGCCGCCAGCCCATGATGTATCAGGAGTTTCTCTCGGCACCCGAATCCCGGCGGCGCTATTGGGCGCGGGCGATGCTTGGCTGGCCGCGGGTGCGCCAGGCGCAACCGAACGTGGCCCACGACACCCTGGCCCGCTTGCAAAGCACGGGACGGATCGGCGGCTTGATCACGCAGAACGTCGATACCCTGCACGACCAGGCCGGCAGCCATGATGTGATCGAACTTCACGGCAGCCTGCACCGGGTACTGTGCCTGGACTGCGCAAGACGCAGCGAGCGCGATTCGATCCAGCAGCTGATGGAAACCCAAAACCCCTACCTCGCAGGCGTGGACGCAGTGCAGGCGCCGGACGGCGACACCTTGCTCGACCCGGCCTTCGAGGCACGCTTCCAGGTTCCGCTCTGCCCGCATTGCAGTGGCGAACGGTTGAAACCGGACGTGGTTTTTTTCGGTGAGAACGTTGCACAGCACACGGCGGCGAAAGCGCTGGCCACGGTGGAAAAGGCCGCCGGGTTGCTGGTGGTTGGCTCGTCGCTGATGGCGTACTCGGCGTTTCGCCTGTGCCGGGCGGTGGTGGATCAGGGCAAGCCGCTGCTGGCGATCAACCTGGGCAAGACACGGGCGGATGACATGCTGGACCTGAAAATAGAAATGTCCTGCGAGCAACTACTGCCTTTGCTGGCACAGCGCCTTAACCCCTGACACCACCCCATCCCCTGTGGGAGCGAGCAGACTCGCTCCCACAGAGATCGGAGATCACTTCATAACACTGCGAAATCCTGCGCCTTGAGCACATCAAATAATGCCTGCGCCGCCGCCGACAACTCCCCTCCCTGCAAGGTCAGCACGCCAATGGCCCGCTCCAACACCGGGTCACGCAAGGTAATGCAATGCGCTCCGAGTTCACGCATCTGACCCACACACAAGGCCGGAACCACGCTCACGCCCAACCCACTGGCAACCATCCGCCCGACCGTCGCCAGTTGATGGCTTTCAAACTCCACCGGCAGCTTCATGCCCCGGGCCTGCAAATGCTCTTCCAGCATCACCCGCACCGTCGACGGGCGCTGCAAGGTAATGAACGGTTCCTCGAGCAAGGTCTGCCAGTCGATTTCCTCGAGCTCGACCAGCGGTGAGTCTTGAGGCACCACTGCCACGAAGCGATCCATGTAAAGTGGCGTGAATTGCAGCGATGAGCTCATGGTCGGCTCGAACGCCACACCGAGTTCCACCTGGCGGTCGCGAACCATTTCCAGCACCTGCTCGTTGATCACGTCGTTGACCGTGACGTTGACTTTCGGATAGCGGACGCGGAATGTCTTGAGGATCGGCGGCAGCAGGTTGCCGGCAAACGAGGGCATGGCCGCCAGGGTCACTCGACCACGCTGCAAGGTGAAGCGCTGGCGCAACTCATCCTCGGCATTGTCCCAATCGGCGATCAGGCGGCGCGCCAGCGGCACCAGGGTTTCGCCTTCTGCGGTCAACGCCACATTGCGTGTGTTGCGGGTGAACAATCGCCCGCCCAGGCCCTCCTCCAATGCCTTGATGGTCAGGCTCAAGGCCGATTGCGACAGGTGCAGGCGCTCGCAGGCCACGGCAAAACTGAGGCTTTGGGCCACAGCCAGGAAGGCGCGGATCTGCTTGACTGTCATGGTCACTGTCTCCAACGCGTTAGATTGTTGAGTTTTATCCATTAATCAACATTAAAAATCAACTTAACAAATGAATCTTGTCGCGCGACACTCAATCCCATTCGGCTAGCCAGCCGCCCACAAAGAATAAAAGAGGTGCATATGGCAGGTTTCGACAAGCGCGTGAGTTCCTACGAGGAAGCCCTGGCCGGTCTTGAAGACGGTATGACCGTGATCGCCGGCGGCTTCGGCCTGTGCGGGATCCCGGAGAACCTGATCAACGAGATCAAGCGCAAAGGCACTCGCGACCTCACCGTCGTTTCCAACAACTGCGGCGTCGACGGTTTCGGCCTCGGCGTGCTGCTGACCGACCGCCAGATCAGCAAAGTGGTGGCCTCCTACGTCGGCGAAAACAAGCTGTTCGAGGAGCAACTGCTCAAGGGCGAAATCGAAGTCATCCTGACCCCGCAAGGCACCCTCGCTGAAAAAATGCGCGCAGGCGGTGCCGGCATCCCGGCCTTCTTCACCGCCACCGGCGTCGGCACTCCAGTCGCCGACGGCAAGGAAGTGCGCGAATTCCATGGCCGCAAGTACCTGATGGAAGAATCCATCACCGGTGACTTCGCCATCGTCAAAGGCTGGAAAGCCGACCATTTCGGTAACGTGATCTATCGCCACACCGCACAGAACTTCAACCCGCTGGCTGCCACCGCCGGCAAGATCACCGTAGTTGAAGTCGAAGAGATCGTCGAACCCGGCGAGCTGGAGCCGTCGCAGATCCACACCCCTGGCATCTACGTCGACCGGATCATCTGCGGCACGTTCGAGAAGCGCATCGAACAGCGCACCGTACGTAAGTGATCCCCTGCCCCCGGACCGAATGAAGGAATAACAACAATGGCACTTTCCCGCGAACAAATGGCTCAACGCGTCGCCCGCGAAATGCAGGACGGCTTCTACGTGAACCTGGGCATCGGCATTCCGACCCTGGTCGCCAACTACATCCCCGAAGGCATGGAAGTCATGCTGCAGTCGGAAAACGGCCTGCTGGGCATGGGTCCTTTTCCAACTGAAGAAACCATCGATGCCGACATGATCAACGCCGGCAAGCAAACCGTGACCGCCCGTATCGGCGCCTCGATCTTTTCCTCGGCCGAGTCCTTCGCGATGATCCGCGGTGGCCACGTTGACCTGACCGTGCTGGGCGCCTTTGAGGTCGACGTGCAAGGCAACATCGCCTCGTGGATGATCCCCGGCAAGCTGGTCAAGGGCATGGGCGGTGCCATGGACCTGGTGGCTGGCGCAGACAACATCATCGTCATCATGACCCACGCGTCCAAGGACGGTGAGTCCAAGCTGCTGTCCCAATGCAGCCTGCCACTGACAGGCGCCGGTTGCATCAAGCGCGTTCTGACGGACCTGGCTTACCTGGAAATCGAGAATGGCGCATTTGTCCTCAAGGAACGCGCACCTGGCGTCAGCGTTGAAGAAATCGTCGCCAAAACCGCTGGTAAACTGATCGTCCCGGACCACGTTCCGGAAATGCAGTTCGCTGACCAGTGAGGAACCATTCCATGCAAGAAGTCGTCATTGTTGCCGCCACGCGCACCGCGATCGGCAGTTTCCAGGGTTCCCTGGCCAATGTTTCCGCCGTTGACCTGGGCGCGGCGGTGATCCGTCAATTGCTGGCACAAACTGGTCTGGACCCGGCCGAAGTCGATGAAGTGATCATGGGTCAGGTGTTGACCGCCGGTGCCGGGCAAAACCCCGCGCGCCAGGCGTCCATCAAGGCAGGCCTGCCGTTTGCCGTGCCGGCCATGACCCTGAACAAGGTCTGTGGCTCGGGCCTCAAGGCCCTGCACCTGGGCGCCCAGGCGATCCGCTGCGGCGACGCCGAGGTGATCATCGCTGGCGGCCAGGAAAACATGAGCCTGGCCAACTACGTCATGCCCGGTGCCCGCACCGGCCTGCGCATGGGTAACGCACAAATCGTCGACACCATGATCAGCGATGGCCTGTGGGATGCGTTCAACGATTACCACATGGGCATCACCGCTGAGAATCTGGTGCAGAAGTACGACATCAGCCGCGAGCAGCAGGATGCCTTCGCTGCCGCTTCCCAGCAGAAAGCCGTGGCCGCCATCGAAGCCGGGCGTTTCGTCGATGAAATCACCCCGATCCTGATCCCACAGCGCAAGGGCGATCCGCTGTCCTTCGCCACCGACGAGCAGCCACGGGCCGGCACCACCGCCGAGTCCCTGGGCAAGCTCAAGCCGGCCTTCAAGAAGGACGGTTCGGTGACCGCTGGCAACGCTTCGTCGCTCAACGACGGCGCCGCGGCCGTGATCCTGATGAGTGCCGAAAAAGCCAAGGCCCTGGGCTTGCCGGTACTGGCAAAAATTGCTGCTTACGCCAACGCTGGCGTGGACCCGGCAATCATGGGCATCGGCCCGGTGTCGGCCACTCGCCGCTGCCTGGACAAGGCTGGCTGGTCTATCGACCAGCTTGAGCTGATCGAAGCCAACGAAGCCTTCGCCGCACAATCGCTGGCCGTGGCCAAGGACCTGGAATGGGACTTGAACAAGGTCAACGTCAACGGCGGTGCTATCGCCCTCGGCCACCCGATCGGTGCCTCGGGCTGCCGCGTCCTGGTGACCCTGCTGCATGAAATGATCAAGCGAGACGCCAAGAAAGGCCTCGCCACCCTGTGCATCGGTGGTGGTCAGGGCGTGGCCTTGGCGCTCGAACGGGCTTAAGACGACAGCGTTTAACAGACGGCGCGGGGACCCACGAAGATCCGCCGCCGCCTGGCAAAACACCCGGTGCGATTCACGTCGTACCGGGTTTCTTTATTGGCTGAACGGCTCGTCCTCCTTGTAGGAGCCAGCGGGCACTCCATTTTGTATACAAAAATTGTTCAACACTAGAGCAAATCACCCCGCCAGATGCTAACGTTGCCGCCCATACACAGGTCGGAGACGTGCGCGTGTTGATGCTCAAATTGCTGGTCATTCCTGGCTTTCTGCTACTGATCTCCCTGGCGGGCAAACGCTGGGGGCCAAGCGTGGCGGGTTGGTTGTCGGGGTTGCCGGTGGTGGTCGGACCTATCCTGTTGTTCCTTGCCATCGAGCAAGGCCAGGCATTCGCCGCCCAGTCGGCCATGGCCGCACTGTCGGCGATGTTCGCGATGATTGCCTTCTGCGTGACCTATGCGCAGGTCGCGCAACGCGCAAAATGGCCGCTGGCATTGACGATCTCGCTCCTGGTATGGGCCTTGGTTGCCGTGGTCCTGTCGTTGCTCCCACCGTCACTCCCCCTCTCGGTGATTGCCGCCGCCACTGCACTGCTGGCCGCGCCACACTTATTCCCGGCCGTGCAGCCGATCGTTTCAGGCCCGGCGCCAAAGTCCGATAAATTGCTGCTGCGCATGATTGCCGGCGCCTTGCTGACGCTGGCTGTCACGTGGCTCGCGAGCACCGTTGGCGACCGCTGGAGCGGCCTGCTCGCCGTGTTCCCGGTGCTGGGCAGTGTGATGGCGGTGTTCTCCCAGCAAACCCGAGGCCCGGCGTTTACCGCCGCGTTACTGCGGGCAACGGCCACCGGTATGTATTCATTTTCCGCTTTTTGCCTGGTCGTCACGCTGACCTTGCCCAGCATGGGCATGATGGGTTTTGGTGTTGGCGTGGCCGTCTCGGTAGCCATGCTCGGCGTCACCAGGCGGTTGCTGGCGAAACCCGCTCCCCAGGCAACACGTTCAACCATTTCGAACGAGTAGCGCAACATCCTCGTACGTCAATCGAACAGGTTTGCTCCACCATCAGCCTCAGTTCCAAACCAATCCCGACTGAGGCCTACACCATGAAATTCTTTTTCCATCCTTCGCCTAACCCGATGAAAGTCGCCCTGCTGCTCGAAGAACTGCAAACGCCCTATGAGTTGATCGGCGTCGACACCTTCAAGGGCGAGCAACACTTGCCAGCCTTCCTCGCGATCAACCCGAACGCCAAGGTTCCGGCCCTGGTTGATGGCGAAGCGACGGTTTTCGACTCCCAGGCCATCCTGCTGCACCTGGCGCAAAAGCATGAGCGTTTCCTGCCCAGCAGCGCTGCCGGCAACGCCGAGCTGCTGTCGTGGTTGATGTTCATTGCCACCGGCCTGTCGCCGTTCTCCGGCCAGGCCGTGCACTTCCTGCATCACGCCCCAGAGGACCTGCCCTACGCGAAAAATCGCTATCTCAAGGAAATCGAACGCCACTATCGCGTACTCGACCAGCGTCTGGCCGACCATCAGTACCTGGCTGGCGACAGCTACAGCATCGCCGACATGGCACTCTGGGGCTGGGCCAACTATGCGCCGTATATCCTTGGCGAAAACGGCTTGGCGGCCTACCCCAACGTCAAGCGCCTGTTTGACGAAATCAGCGCCCGCCCGGCGGCCCAGCGAGCCCTGGGCCTGAAAGAGAAGCTGGTGCTAAAGGCCGAATTCGACGAAGAGACTCGCCGTAACCTGTTCCCGCAGAACCAGGCCCGGTAAGACGTTCACGACATTCGAAGGTGATGAAAATGAGTGATCACGGCGGGCGCCTGCTCTTTGGAGTGAGTGACCGTCCGTTAGCCCGCACTGGAATGCGTCACGACCTCCATGGGATGATCGCGCCCCCACCGCGCGACCATCCCTGGAGTTTTCGAATGTCACTGTTGAGTAAAAAAGCCGTTGTCCTGTTGCTGGCAGCAGCTGCCAGCCTGGGGGCTTTGACTGTGCAGGCGGCCAAGGCCCCCGCCAAAGAGACGGTGCAGGGGCAGAAGGTCTCGATGCTCGACGGCAAGTTCACCTTCACCCTGCCCAAGGGTTTCATCGCCAACCCGTTGCCAGCCAGCCCCACGGGCGCAAGCGGCACCATGTACGCCAATGAAACCACCAAGACCGTGGTGATCGCTGCGCAAAACAGCCTGCCCGAGGGGGTCAAGGTCAAGGACAACGACGGCGAGTTTCTCGACGGCACCGCGGCCGATTTCGACTCGGCGCAACACCAAGCCCTGCCGGACTACAACAAACTCAGCGAAAAAAGCCTGACCCTGAAGGCAACAGGACTGGGCGTGCGCCAGGTCGACAGCACCGCCACCCAGGGCGGCGGCACGACCCTCAACACCACGTTGATGGCGGCATCGGGCAACCACATGACCGTGATTCAGGTCATCTCCCGCCCCGGCGACATGGCGGCCCACGAAACCCTGATCAAGCAGATCGTCAGCGGCAAATAAGCCTCAGGGATTGAGGCGCTGCAGCCAGGCGCTCAAGTCCTTCAGTTCTTCGGCACTGATGCTGTGGCCAACACCTTGGTAAGCGTGGAACTCGGGCTCCAGTGATACGCTTTGCAACAGGCTGTTGGCTTCGGTGCCATCGCTCAAGGGAAGGCGCTGGTCCGCCGTGCCATGGCCGATGAAAATCGCCAGCGACTGGCGCTTTTCATCCGGTTTGAGCTCGGACTGCAGCACCGGCAGGATCCGCCCGCTCAACGCGGCAATCCCGCCCACCGCCTCGGGATGACGCAGGGCGACTTCGTAGGACATGATCGCACCCTGGCTGAAACCCACCAGGAACACCTTATGCGGTTGTGTGTGATATTTGTTCGTCGCCTGTGCGATGAACTCCAGCAGCAACTGGCCGCTGGACTTCAGGTCATCTGTCTCGCCGTTGTAGGCACCTTCGCCTTTCTTGCGAAACCACTGGTAACTTCCCTCTTGCATCACCATCGGCGCCCGCACCGACAGGTAGTTGTATTCGCTGGGTAAGTCATCCTTGATGCCGAACAGATCCTGCTCGTTACTGCCATAGCCGTGGAGAAAAATCACCAGCGGCTGCCCGCTGGAATCGCGGTTGACCTGTTCCATGTACTTGAGCGGCAGATCGGTTTGCAGGGCGGGTTGAGCGTGGACAGTGGCGGATGCCAGCAGCGTGAACAGAGCGAGAAACTTCAGCATAAACCTTCCTTCACCGTGCGCAGGATTCAGGACAGAGCCTAGCACCTTCGTTGGAGCGACTCCCAACATTGGCACGATTGCGGAATCGGACTACAGCAGACAAGGAAACGTCTGATTTACGCACGACAGCCTCGTAGTGAACCCTGTGCGCGGCACTTTGCCACTCCTCCGTCCCATCGGGAGCAGGAGCAATTTGATCGTCATCAGACAAGGAGTTCAAGCAATGGCAAAGGGATATTTCATTCGCAAGGGTGACAAGACCACCTGTGGTGGCGAGGTGCTGGACGCCGATACCCGCGTCATGATGTTTGGCTTCGCCCATGCTCGCGCAGGGGATCCGGTGTCCTGTGGCAAAAATGATGAAACCTACGAAATCGAGGGTGGCATCGCGTTCTTTGGCAGTCACGGGGGCCTGGTGGCGGGCTCGCTGGACAGCCGCAGCGGCTGTCCCTGCAAGGCTGGGCTCGTCCCCTCGTTTACCACCGCCACCTATGAGTCCCGACAGGGTGCTGCGCCACCAGCCGCGAGAAGTGCCCCTCAACAGGAGGCCACGCCAGTGGCCCCCAGCAACCCGGTGACGCCGCGACAATCCAGTTTCACTTCGGCGCGGGCACCCTCACCGACGCTCAGCGAACGGCCAGGAACGGCCTGCGAAAACCATTGGCGCGGCTACCAGCAGCGGGTCGAAAACGTCGTGGCACCGAACGGCAAGCTGATCGCCGACCCGAAGGCGCGCAACAAGGCGATCAATGCCGCCTATGCCCAGCTGTGGCGCCACGACCCGCGTTTCCAGTGGGCCGGGCTGGCGGCCTTCGCCTCGAAACAGGTGGGTTGTGGATTGCTGCACGCGGCCGACACGATCGAGAAAATTCAGGCGGAAGAGGAAACGATACAGCAACTGAAGGACAGCGCCAGACAAGGATTGAGAGGTTTGCTCAGCCCCAGTGAGCGGGAAAAGCGCGCGACCATTCGCGCGTTTGAGCAGCGCCAACGCGAGTATGAAGAGGCCAACCGGGACAACCCGGTGTGGGGCTTCACCCATTGGGGGGCCGACCTTCCCTTGTCCTACTCGCAACGGATGTACCGGTTTGTGTACGAAATGCTGGCCATGGGGAATACCACGCTGTTTCTGGATGTATATCCGCTGCATGTGTTCTACCGGGAGCGGGGGCTGGAGGCGATGAAGGATTGTCTGGGTTCACGTAGCAACATTTATGGGCATGGCCAACATCCCGTGCTGTGGCCGGTCGGGCAGAAAACTCTAGAGTTCGGGATTGACCATGAGGAAATTCTCCTGGCCTTCGAGGCGATTGAGGCGGGTAACATCGCCGAAAGTGTTGAGCATCTGGCCAAACACGAACAGGTCAATATTCTGCAACCAGCGATGTACAGCGACTGGCGATTCAATTCATTGCTGTACAGTAATCATCTTTCCTACCTGGTCGGTTTTCCGTCCGGTGCCGCCGAAGCCATCGAATTGACGTTGGCCAGTCAGTGCCGCCGCATCGATGATGGACGCACCATTGGTTTCAGCAACACCCCCTTTGCCAACCTGGCCGATATCAATCAGCGCATGGCCTTCGTACTGAGGGCAGCGAAGCAGTTTGATGATCTGCTGCACAGCGACCAGAGCGAGCAGATTGAGCGGTCGATTCGGGATATTGCCCTGGGTGGTGGCGTGCGATGAGCCTGTTGCAACGCGTGGGCTCGCGACGTGGTGCGTTGGTAATGGCGGTCGCCGCCCTCCTGACGCTGGCGGCGATTCAAAAACTTTCGGATGAGCCGGAAATCGCTCTCGTGATTGGCGAGCCGTACGAGGCCATGCGCCAGCGCTCCAGCGCAAGAATCGACCCAGTCATACCAGGGCACTCCTGGTTCAATGTTCCCAAGTCTGATGCCCGTCTGCGCTTCGCAGATCCTGAGTTTGGCTTTGTGACTCCGCTGGCCCGTTTCTTCACGGTAGGTTTTGGACGCGATGAACGGATTGACGGTGTCCGCATGTCTCCGCAAGTCGAGCCGCTATTACTCGACGACACCCTCAAGGTTGTGCTGGATCTGCAGGAGCAATGGCGCAACGCTGGCTGGGTACCCATCCGGGTCAAGGACTTCCCCTCATTCGCCGACACCCCGCAATGGCGTGCCCAATTGCAAGGTGTAAAAAACGTCGAAAAAGCTTACTGGCGAGCAGGTGACAAGTACCAACTGATGCTGGTGGTTGGCCGTTTCAAGGACGTCAAGCACCCCACTGAAGAACGCTACCTCATCACCTTGGGCATCCACCGATCACGAGGCGTGCAATGAATCTCCCCTCAATCGTTAATCAACTTCCCAACACGAATCGGCTTGCGCCCCGCCACTTTCGCCTGCCAGGTGCCCGGTTGCGTATAGCGACCACGATCGATCGCGAACAACACGCCACTGGTGCCCGCGCGCACGGTAGTGAGCTTGTCGTTCAGCGGGTCGACCACTTCAAACAGTGCATCACCCTGCTCCACCCATTCACCGGCATCGCGCAGGAAGCTGACCACGCCGTGATGCGGTGCGAATAGGTATTGAGTGCCTTCAAACGGCATGCCCTCACAGCACTCGCTCGGTGCCACGGGCCAGGTGCCCTTGATGAACCCCTGCTCGGCGAGAAAGCCCAGGATCGCCTCGCAATTGGCCCGGGCCTGATCGACCCGGGTATCGCCCAGGCTGCCAAGCTCCAGCGTGGTTGCCAGGTTGGCCGGTGGGATGGCGGCTTCGGGGAAAGCCCTGGCCAGGCGTAACCAGGGCGAAGAGCAGGATTCGTCGAAGGAACTGCCGCCGGAATCTTCGCACAGCAACGCCACCCCGGCTTTCAGGCGCGCCGCCAGCGATTGCCACTGCGGCCAGTGTTGCGGCAAGGCGTAGAGGTGGATTGCCGCGTCGAAGTCGCAATGCAGATCGAGGGTGATGTCGGCGTCGCAGGCGTGGCGCAGCAACAGGCGGTGCATTGCTTCGAGTTGCGACGCCGGGGCCGGCAGGTCGTCGAGTACCTGGCCCATGGCCTGGCGAATCAAGGCGATGTTAGCCTCGGCATCGCTGCCCAGACGATCACCCACCCGCTGCGCTACCGGTGCGCTGAGTTCGACGAACGAGCGGTTGAAGTTCTTGCCGCTGCCCAGTTCGAAGCGACCCATGTGGCTGCCTTGCAGGTGCTGATCGAGACCGATGGGGTTGGCCACCGGCACCAGTTCGATCAGGCCTTGCAGTTGACCCTGGCTTTCCAGTTCCGCCAGGCGCTGCTTGAGCTCCCAGGCCGTGCGCATGCCTGGCAGTTCATCAGCGTGCAGGCTGGCCTGGATATAGACTTTGCGGGTGCCTGCGCCATATCGAAACACGCTGAGGGTGCGCTCGGTCCCCAGGTGGCTCCAGGGCAGTGAATGGTCGATGCGTTGCATGGGAAGACTCCGATTCTCTGTAGGAGCTGCCGCGGGCTGCGATCTTTTGATTTTGATTTTTTAAAAGCAAGATCAAAAGATCGCAGCCTGCGGCAGCTCCTACAGTGAGCAATGTGATAGGGAGGATAAATCATGAGCATAAAAAAATGGCCACCGCGTCAACGGGGCCATTTTTTTGAACGGCTCGATTACTCGCCGTAAACGTCAAACTTGAAGTACTTGTCCTGAACTTGCTTGTACTTGCCGTTGGCGCGGATCTCGGTAATGGCTTTGTTGAACTGCTCGGCCAAGGCGGTATCGCCCTTGCGCACGGCAATCCCGGCGCCACCGCCGAAGTATTTCGGGTCGTTGTACTCAGGCCCCACGAAAGCGAAACCTTTACCGGCGTCGGTCTTCAGGAAACCGTCGTCGAGGTTGACCGAATCGGCCAGCAGTGCGTCGACGCGACCGGACACCATGTCCAGGTTGGCTTCCTGCTGGGAACCGTAGCGCACCAGGATAATCCCTGCCGGTTGCAGCACTTCGGTGGCAAAACGGTCATGGGTACTGGCACGCAGGACACCGACTTTCTTGCCCTTGAGCTCGGTCAACGGATCTTTGACGTCGGAACCTTCCTTCATCACGAAACGCGCCGGGGTGTGGTAGTACTTGATGGTGAAGTCGACGTTTTTCTTGCGATCGTCGGTGATGGTCATGGACGAGAGGATGGCGTCGATTTTCTTGACCTTCAGCGCAGGAATCAGGCCGTCGAACTCTTGCTCGACCCAAGTGCACTTGACGTTCATCTGCTCGCACAGTGCGTCGCCGATGTCCACGTCGAAACCGGTGAGTTTGCCGTCAGGGGTTTTCATCGAGAACGGCGGGTAACCGGCCTCGATACCGATGCGGATGGGCTTGGTATCCGCGGCCACGGCGGTCAGGGACAACATCGACAGTGCCAGGGCACCGAACATCACTAGCTTTTTCATTTATAACTCCTGTGTGCGGAGACTTTTATTGATAGCTTTCGGTCGGTAGCTTGTGGCCGGGAAACCGAAGTGGCCGGCAGTCTAGAGCGGCCTTCACAGGGTAAATTATTTGGAGGCGACAAATATTTACGGAAAGTGGTCAGCGACGCGCAAGCGAATCCAGCATGCGCTAAAGCGGTGCAACGTCCGATAGAAAACCACCTCGCTCCTACAAAGGACGAGGTTTGCCGAGACGTCGATCCGTGGTCGCCACCGACACGTAGGAGCGAGCATGCTCGCGATGGTCGTCAACGATGACGCGGGGTACCTGACACCCCGCGGCGTTCTCAGGTGCATCGCGAGCATGCTCGCTCCTACAGGGGGTCAGCACGCACAGCCGACAGCGGCACTCGCCGCACTCAACGTGAACCCTTCGTCCAGCCACCCGGTCACGCCGCCGATCATTTCCTTGACCGGGTAACCCAGCGCCGCCAGTTTCACCGCTGCCTTGTTCGCACCGTTGCAGTGGGGGCCGGCGCAATAGACCACGAACAGGCTGGTTTTCGGGTAGTCACGCAAACCATCGGCGGTGAGCAGTCGCCCGGGAATGTTGATCGCGCCGGGTACATGCCCCCGGTCGAACGCCAGCGACCCCCGCACATCCACCAGGACAAAATCGACTTCACCGGCCTGTTGGCTGGCGTAGACGTCGGAACAGTCGGTTTCGAATGTCAGGCGGTTGCTGAAATGCATCAAGGCAATGGCTGAAGGGGCGGCTGGTATTTCGCGCACGAGGCTGGTCATGGGCAGGGCTCCGGAAGGTCAGTGGGTGTGAACAGACTTTATCTACGCGGCGCCAGGGGCTAAAGTGGCGCACAAGACACTCACCGGGAATTTTCCGCCAAATGCATGCTTCTCCAGGGCTGGTCGCGATCCTGGCCTACGACGGCCTGTGTACCTTCGAATTCGGCATCGCCGTGGAGATCTTCGGGCTGGCGCGGCCAGAGTTCGATTTCCCTTGGTACAGCCATCAGATCGCGGCCGTCGATCAAGGCCCGATGCGCGCCATGGGCGGCATCCGAGTACTGGCCGATGGCGGCCTGGAGCTGCTGGAACAAGCCCGGACCGTGATCATTCCCGGCTGGCGCGATCGTCATGCAGCCGTGCCTGAGGCATTGCTGATGGCCCTGCGCCAGGCCCATGCGCGGGGCGCGCGGTTACTGTCGATCTGCTCGGGGGTGTTCGTACTGGCCGCTACCGGTTTGCTCGACGGTCGCGGCGCCACCACTCACTGGCGCTACACTGCGGAACTGGCTGAGCGCTTCCCGAATATCCTGGTGGACCCAGGCGTGCTCTATGTCGACTCGGGTCAGTTGATCACCTCGGCCGGCAGCGCAGCCGGTATCGACGCCTGCCTGCATCTGGTGGCGCGGGACTTCGGTACCCAGGTCGCCAACTCGGTGGCGCGGCGCCTGGTGATGTCACCGCAACGCACCGGGGGCCAGGCACAGTTCATTCCGACGCCGGTCAGTCCTACGCCGCGTAGCAATCTTTCGCGCGTCATGCAGTGGGCACGCGAGCGTTTGCACGAACCGCTGGAGGTTCGCGACCTGGCCAGCGAAGCCGCCATGAGCGAGCGCACGTTCCTGCGCCGTTTCACCGAAGCCAGCGGTCAGTCGCCCAAGACCTGGTTGCAACATGAGCGCCTGGGGCGTGCCCGGGAATTGCTGGAAAGCACCGACCAGCACACCGAGCAAATCGCCCAGCTGTGTGGTTATCGTTCAGTGGAAAGCTTTCGCGTGGCATTTCGCAATGTGGTCGGCCTGCCGCCGTCAGTGTACCGGGAACGGTTTGGGCAAACGGACAAGCGCATCTCCTGAGGGGTGCTTCAGGGCTTGCGCAATAGATAGGTGTCCATGATCCAGCCATTGGCCTGCCGGGCCGCCTTGCGCACCCGCTCGATCTGCTGCGCTACCTCCTCGAGCTTGCCGCTGATGAGGATTTCATCCGGCGTCCCGAGGTAGGCGCCCCAGTAAATCTCTGTCTGCCGATCCTCAACATGCTGATAAGCATCCTGGGCGTCGAGCATCACCACCAGACTGTCGGCATCACTCACCTGCCCCGCGGCCAAGCGCCGGCCGGTGGTAATTTCAACCGAGCGGCCTATTTGATTAAGCGCCACCTTGTGCTGCGCGGCCAGCGCCTGGACGCTGGTGATGCCGGGAATTACCTCGAACTCGAAGGCACAGGTGCCTGAAACCAGGATCGCCTGCAGGATGCGAATGGTGCTGTCGTACAACGCCGGGTCGCCCCACACCAGAAAACCGCCGCACTGGTCATCGGCCAGTTCTTCATTGATCAGCCCCTCGAAGGTTCGCTGCTTGGCCAGGTTCAGCGCATCGACGCTGGTTCTGTAGTCGACGTCGCCACGCTCGCGCTCCGGGCTCGAGGCTTCGACAAAACGGTAGTGCGGATCGGTGATATGGCGCTCGCACAGCTCGCGGCGCAGGTCGATCAGCTTATCCTTGCTCTGGCCCTTGTCCATGATAAAAAAAACATCCACCCGATTCAGCGCCTTCACGGCCTGCAGGGTGATGTAGTCAGGGTTGCCGGCGCCGATGCCGATGACCAGCAGTTTTTTCATCAAGGCATTCTCTCGTTATCGTTGCACGACAGCTGGAGCCGCCAGCAACCATGGAACTGCAGGTCTATCGTCGACAGCGGCTCGACATCGATCAGGTTGAAGGCTGAACCCTGCAGCACGTGCATCAATGCGGCACGCATGACGAATGGATGGGTCACGGCAAGTACATGGCCGGGCTGCGCTTCCAGGGTTTTCAACCAGGTGGCGACGCGTTTGCCGACTTGCGCCACCGACTCGCCACCGTGGGGTGCCGAACGTGGGTCGGCAAGCCAGGCCTGAAGTCGTTCGTCCTGGTTTTTTTGCAGGTCGCTGATTCGCATGCCGCGCCAATGACCAAAGTCGCAATCGCGCAGGGCGTCGACGATTTCCACGGGCGTACCGAACAGCTCGGCGGTCTGTCGTGTACGTAACTCTGGAGCACACAGCAGGCGCGATGCCTGCGAGAATCGAGCGCCCCGAGAGCCACGCGCCGATTGCCAATCCATCTCCAGGGGTTCGTCCAAAGGAAAGCGCGCCAGTTTCTGTGCCTGGGTTCGAGCGTGGCAGATCAAGGTCAAACGGGTTGCCTGCACGAAAAAAATCACTCTTTGGGATAAATAGGAAAATCAGTGCCTGGCCGTCAGTCATTGCACAATTGTGCCGTAAGACAGATCGTCTTGGCCGGAAAACCTGCAAATTCGTCATCATTTCAGACCGGCCCACGTGATAGCCTTCCACTTCTTCGGCGTTGACACTTTTGCTCAAGCCTTTCCATTTCCATTGGTGGAACTCATATGTCCAGGCTTTCTCATCAAGATTTGCGCCGCAATTTTCGCCAACTGTTCGCCTCCAACACTTGCTATCACACCGCGTCGGTCTTCGACCCGATGTCGGCACGCATCGCTGCTGACCTCGGTTTCGAGGTGGGGATCCTTGGTGGGTCGGTCGCGTCTTTGCAGGTCCTGGGCGCCCCGGACTTTGCGTTGATCACCCTCAGCGAATTCGCCGAACAGGCCACCCGTATCGGCCGCGTCGCCCAATTGCCGGTGATTGCCGACGCCGACCACGGTTACGGCAACGCGCTCAATGTCATGCGCACCATCGTTGAGCTGGAACGTGCCGGCGTGGCCGCGCTGACCATCGAAGACACCTTGCTGCCAGCACAATTTGGTCGAAAATCCACGGACCTGATCACGGTCGCCGAAGGAGTCGGCAAGATTCGCGCGGCACTGGAAGCCCGGTGCGACTCGGAAATGGCAATCATCGCCCGCACCCATGCAGGCATCCTGCCGGTCCAGGAAATCATCAGCCGCACCAAGCAATACCAAGCCGCCGGCGCGGACGGCATCTGCATGGTGGGGGTAAAGGATTTCGACCACCTAGAGCAGATCGCCGAACACCTGAGCGTGCCCCTGATGCTGGTGACCTACGGCAATCCGTTGTTGCGTGACGACAAACGCCTCGCCGAACTGGGCGTGCGAGTCGTCATCGACGGCCACGGCGCCTACTTCGCCGCCATCAAGGCGACGTACGACAGCCTGCGCGAACAGCGCCAGATATTTACCCAGGCGGCAGATCTCAGCGCTACCGAACTGACGCATACCTACACCCAGCCAGAGGAATACATCCGTTGGGCGGAGGAGTTCATGCATGTTAAAGAGTAAGGGCTGAAGGGTTGGCTCTGGCCGGCTCTTGCTCTTGCTCTTGCTCTTGCTCTTGATCCACCCGCCCTATATCGGGAGGCCTCGTTCCGGTGTTCATCCGGGGAGTGGCGCGCAGCGCCGTTCGACGCAGTCGAACACGCTGCATGTAGGTGCAGCGAAGCCAACCGGAGGGCGTTTGACAAAAGGGACTCGCCGTAAGGGCGAAACCATAAGCCGTCGTTACCGCAGCAATGGATATGTACACAGTCAACAAAACACAGGTCCGCTCTCAGGCCGCCTTCGCTGCGATGCGGCGGCCCGACAGGCCAGCTCCCACAATAGATCAAGTATAGCCACGAGAGATTGCTCGGTTCTCAGGTCGTCATCGCTGGCAAGCCAGCTCCTACAGGGGGCGGCGCAGAAGGTCAGACCGAGTCAAGCAACTCGTGGTGAGGCCGGTCATTACTGCTACAGATAACACGATTACGCCCCGTGGTCTTGGCCTCATAGAGCGCCTGGTCAGCGTCGTTGAGCCACAGGGTCGCGTCAGCGTGGCGTACGTCGAAGGCTGCCAGGCCGATGCTCAAGCTGACTTTCAGTGACGGGTTTTGCTCGTAGCCCAGGGTCGCGAAGCGGTCGCGCAAGGCGTCCATGGCCGCAGCTGCACTGCCCAGGGGCAGGTCGGGAAGAATCACGCAGAACTCGTCGCCGCCATAACGCCCGGCCACATCGCTCACCCGCAGGTTCTGCTTGAGCATCTTGCTCAGTTGCCGCAGCACGATGTCACCGGCAACGTGGCCGTAGGTGTCATTGATGCTTTTGAAGTGGTCGATGTCGATCAGGGCAATGGCCCCGCCCTGCTGCTGGCGTTGGCAGCGCTGGAATTCAATCTCCAACTGATCCTTCCAGGCGCCGTGATTGAGCAGGCCGGTCAGGCTGTCGGTGCGGCTCAGGGCCAGCAGTTCACGCTTTTTCCTGCCGAGGGTATAGGCCTGGCGATAGCAGATCCAGCCCAGTGCGATGGGATAAAAACACATCAAGGGCAAGCAGGCGTAAAGCTGCAGCTGACTGGTTTCTGGAATGAAGGCCGGGGTGAAGATCAACCAGCCGACGCACACGCCGAGTAGCTGCGCCACACTGCCCACCAGGAGAAAACGCAAACCGCCGATGGCGACGTTGTTCATGGCCATCATTGACAAGGTGGTGGCACTGGGCAGCGGATTAAATTGCATGGCGGCGACCCAGAAGCCGCCCATAAAGGCATCGATCAACAAGTTGCGGTGTTCGGCGTGATAAGCGGCCTTGGCACGTCGCGCCCACAGATAGGCCAGGTGAGGCCAAAGCAAGCCGTTGAACAGCATCACCCCCCATACCCAGGGAGCCGGGTCCAGGGGATACATCGCCACACTCACGCAGATCAAACCTAACACCAGGCCAAGGATGCGCGACGTGTAGAGCCTCTTGGCCAGTGAAAGTCCTTTTCCTCCCGTCTTTCCCATTGGGACCTCTGCACCACAGAACGAACCTGTTCACACCGCGATTGCAGGGTGTGCCCGAAGTCTAACAGGGCAACGGCAAATAGCCATCACCGGCTGGCGGGACGAACTCCCGTCGCCTGCAAATCGTTGAATCTGCAGAAACGGCTATACATGAAGTGAAGGACTGAATCACAACGTTGAACAGGAGGCCCATGCACACCTTCGAAGTGCTGATCATCGGCAGCGGTTTTGGCGGCCAGTGCGCGGCGATCAATTTGCTCAAGGCCGGCATCGACGATTTTCGCCTGCTGGAACGACGGAATTTCTTCGGCGGCACCTGGTGCCAGAATACCTACCCGGGCGCCGCAGTCGACGTGCCCTCGCCACTCTATTCGCTGTCGTTCGCGCCCTACCGTTGGACGCAGATGTTCGCCGAACAGGCTGAACTGCACTGCTACACCCGCTACGTGGTGGAGCACTTCGGCCTGCGGGACAAGGTGGAACTGCAGGCCAATGTCGAGCGTGTCGAATGGGACGAAGAACATAAACGCTGGGCGGTTCACACCACCAAGGGCGCTTTTTATGCACAGTTCCTGATCAATGCCACCGGTCCCTTGAGCCAACCGGTGATCCCACACTTCGAAGGTCAGGAACGCTTTAGCGGCAAATCTTTTCATACCAACAATTGGGATCATTCCTACGACTACCGGCAAAAGCGTGTGGCCATCGTCGGCAGTGGCGCCAGCGCAGCCCAAGTGATTCCGGCGATAGCCCCGGATGTCGAGCACCTGCATGTGTTCCAGCGCACGCCGCATTGGGTACTGCCAAGGGCCGACCGCACCTTTGGCCGCTTCCAGCGCTGGTTGCTCGGCCTCAAACCGGCCTACAAGCTGCTGCGCTGGATGATCTACTGGCAATTCGAAACCCGGGTGATTGCCTTCAAATACTCGAAGCCGGCAATCGGCATGGTGCAGCATCAGGCACTGCGCTTTCTCAAACGCCAAGTGCCGGACGCCGAACTGCGGCGTAAACTGACGCCCGACTATACGATCGGCTGCAAGCGGGTAATTCTGTCGAGCACGCTCTACCCCGCGCTGAGTCGCACCAACGTGACATTGCACAGCCGCGAACAGGGCATCAAGGCCATCGATGAAACCGGCATCCTCATGCAGGACGGCCAGCACATCGACCTTGACCTGATCGTCTGGTCCACCGGTTACGACGCTACCGACGGGGTGATTTCCTACCCCGTCACGGGAAAAAACGGCATCTGCCTCAAGGACGTCTGGGCACAATATCCGCGCGCCTATCTCGGCACCAGCCTGCCGGCCTTCCCCAACCTGTTTATCGTCACCGGGCCGAACACTGGAATCGGCCACACATCAGCACTGTTCATCATCGAATCGCAAATGAACTACATCCTCGATTGCATCCGCACGATAAAAGCACGCGGTTTGCGCAGCATCGAAGTACGCCCCGAGGCAGAACGTACCTACACTGAAATGATCCATAGAGAGATGAAACGCACAGTGTGGAAGTCAGGAGGCTGCCACAGTTGGTATCAAAGCAAGAGCGGTCATGTGATTGCCATGTTTCCCGGGTTCAGTTTCAGCTTTCATCGCTTGACCCGAACCCTGAAACCGGCGGACCACATCGTGTCCTGATCAGATAGAAGGAAGACGCTGATGCTTTTACTGGTTGTCGCTATCGCGGTATTTGCCGCCTGGAGCTGGTTGAGCTACCCGGCCATCGGGTACTGGCTGTACGACTTGAGCGTGGCCGTCGAGGCCAAGTTGTACAAATTGCACAAGATCGTCGTGCCCATCGCCGAAATGACCGTCTCGACCTGGCAAGGCGGACCGTATGAGGCGTCCAGCAACGTGTTGATGCTCCACGGCTTCAGTGCCGACAAGAACCTCTGGCTGCGTTTTGCCCGGCACTTTGTCGGCAACTACCGGGTGATCATCCCCGACATCGCCGGCCATGGCGAAACCGGCTTCAAGGCGGGTGGCGGCTATGACATTCCCTTGCAAGCCAAACGCATGATCCAGCTGCTCGATGTCTGCGGGGTCGATAAGGTCCATGTCATCGGCAACTCGATGGGCGGCTACATCGCGGCCTGGCTGGCGGCCAACTATCCGGAGCGCATTGCCTCGCTCGCCCTGTTCGACCCTGCCGGGGTGACCGCGCCAGAACCCAGTGACCTGGAGCGGCATTTGGCCAGGGGCCACAACCCGTTCCTGATCCACTCACGGGAAGAATTCAAATACTTCTATGGCATGACCATGGCCGAACCACCTTGGGTGCCGCGCGTGGTGCTGGATGCCGTCGCCCATCGCTACCAACAGTCGCGTGACGAACTGGAAGAAATCTTCCGCGACTTTCGCGCCAGCCCGCCAATGGAACCCAGGCTGCCAGCGATCAAGGCGCCGGCACTGTTGCTCTGGGGGCGCAAGGATCGCTTGATCGATGTCAGCAGCGTGGCGATCTGGAGCAAGGGCCTGGCGGACCTGCGGGTGGAAATATGGGAAGGCATCGGGCACATGCCGATGCTCGAAGCACCCGCCGGTTCGGCACGCCTGTATCGGGAGTTTTTGGCATCGCTGCGCTCGGAAAGCCCTCAGGATCAACGACTGCACTGAACTGGCAGTCCTTTGCAGAATGAAGTCCGTCAGAAACTTCGTTTGCCGGCGTCGACGAAGGCTGCGATCTTTTCGCCCATCCTTCTCGTCAACGCGCCAGGAATTTTGTTCATGAGCCAGCCAAGCTTCATCAGCCCCGACCTGATCCGCCAACGCTTCTCCAAAGCGATGTCCGACATGTACCGCGAAGAAGTGCCGCTGTACGGCGCGCTGATGGAACTGGTGGAACAGACCAACCGTCACGTGCTGGACAACGACCCGCAAGTGGCCCAGCAGTTGAACAGCACCGGTGAAATCGAGCGCCTGGACCTGGAGCGCCACGGCGCGATCCGCGTTGGCACCGCGGCTGAACTGGCCACCCTGGCCCGCCTGTTCGCGGTCATGGGCATGCAGCCGGTGGGTTATTACGATTTGACCCCGGCCGGGGTGCCAGTGCATTCCACGGCGTTTCGCGCGGTGCATGAAGCGTCCTTGCAGGTCAGCCCGTTCCGGGTGTTCACCTCGCTGCTGCGCCTGGAATTGATCGAAGACCTGGAGCTGCGGGCCTTTGCCCAGTCGGTGCTGGATCAGCGTTCAATCTTCACCGCCGCCGCGCTTACGCTGATCGAACGCGCCGAATCCCAAGGCGGCCTTAGCGAAAAAGAGGCCGATGAGTTCGTCGACCAGGCCCTGGAAACTTTCCGCTGGCACCACAGCGCCACCGTTACCGCCGAGCAGTATCAGAAACTCAGCGCCCAGCATCGCCTGATTGCCGACGTGGTGGCGTTCAAGGGACCGCACATCAATCACCTGACGCCACGCACCCTGGACATCGACATCGTGCAGGCGCAGATGCCAGTGCACGGCATCACCCCCAAAGCGGTGATCGAAGGCCCGCCCCGCCGCCAGTGCCCAATCCTGCTGCGCCAGACCAGTTTCAAGGCGCTTGACGAGCCCGTTGCCTTCACCGATCAATCCGACACTCGCGGCAGCCACAGCGCCCGGTTCGGTGAAATCGAACAACGCGGTGCCGCACTGACGCCCAAGGGCCGGGCGCTGTACGACCGTTTGCTCAATGCCGCCCGGGACGAGCTCAAGGACTTCCCCAACGAAGCCAATGCCGCCCGCTACAACGATTTGATGGCGCAACACTTCAGCGAGTTTCCCGACACCTATGAGGGCATGCGCCAACAGGAACTGGCGTTCTTTCGCTACTTTGTGACGGAAAAAGGCCTGGCTGCGGCTGAACTGAAAACCTTGACGCTCGAAGGTCTGGTCAGCGGCGGGTATCTGCGCGTTGAACCGCTGGTCTACGAGGATTTCCTGCCGGTAAGCGCGGCCGGGATCTTTCAGTCAAACCTGGGCGATGCGGCGCAAACCCACTACGGCGTGCACTCCAACCAGCAGGCGTTCGAAAAAGCCCTGGGGCGTTCGACGATTGATGAACTGCAGTTGTACGCACAAACGCAACAGCGCTCGATCGAGCAGTGCCTGGCCGCCCTGAGTCACTAAACCAACCTGACGACCCTTGTAGGAGCCGGCTTGCCGGCTAAGGCGTCCTTAAGCATGGCGTTGGCCTATCGGGCGACTTCGCCGGCAAGCCGGGCTCCTACAGGATGTTCATTTCAACTTTGATAGCAAAGCCTCGGCCGCGGCCTGTGAAGACGCTGGATTTTGCCCCGTCAGCAGCAGGCCATCGGTCAGCACGTAGCTCGCCCAATCAGGCCCCTTCGAAAAAATCCCGCCCTTGGCCTTCAGCTCGTCCTCCACCAGGAACGGCACGACCTTGGTCAGTTGCACCGCTTCTTCTTCGCTATTGGTAAACCCTGTCACCTTCTTGCCCTTGACCAGAGGTTGGCCGTCGGCGTCCTTGGCATGGCGCAATACACCGGGCGCATGACAGACAGCCGCGACCGGCTTGCCGGCGTTGTAGAACGCTTCGATGAGGGCGATCGAATCACGGTCTTCCGCCAGGTCCCAGAGCGGGCCATGGCCGCCTGGATAGAAAATTGCGTCGTAGTCACCGGCCTTCACCGTGCCCAGCATGACGGTCGAGGCCAATGCGGATTGAGCCGCCGGGTCCTGGCGAAACCGTCGGGTGGCATCGGTTTGCGCATCCGGCTCGTCGCTTTTGGGGTCCAGCGGGGGCTGGCCGCCCTTGGGCGAGGCCAGGGTCAGTTGCGCGCCGGCGTCCTTGAAAACGTAATAGGGTGCAGCGAATTCTTCCAGCCAGAAGCCGGTTTTCTTGCCGGTGTTACCCAACTGATCGTGGGACGTTAGAACCATCAGGATTTTCATGTCGTCGTCACTCCATCTCGGAACTGCAAGAACAACATATAACACTTAGTTACAAGTTTAAGCCCGCGCCCCTCATTCGATTGAAAGTGCAGTCGTACTTTGAAAAAGTGTTCGCCCAGCGCTATGGCCTCGGCAATCCATGCACTGGTAAAGAACCCTGACACTGGGCGAACGGGGTGTATTTTAATAGATGTTTATGGATATGTCCGTGCTTTAAACATGAAATTTGCCGATACATATTCGATTGGATGTCGATTTAAATTCCATTAAAACCAACAATTTAAACCCACCAGTTCGGCCAAAATTGATTGTTCCCACACAAAAGTTGTATAGGAACAATCAGTGAAAAATCACTCAACTTCCGGACTTGCTGGTCACCTGCAGGATGTCGGTGTAAGTCACGTAAACGCTTTGTCCGACTTTCAGGTCCTTCAACTTGGCTTGAACTTCCGGTTTTTCGACAGTGATGGTTTTGGTCTGCCCCGCCGGGTTTTTAAAGGACACCTGGTTTTTCTTCAGGTCGATGTCGGTGATTTGCAGCTGGACTTGAACCTGACGATAAGCTTCGCCGCCAGGCACGCTACCAGGTGCATTGCGGGCTTCGCCGGCACGCTCCGAGCTGCCCGGCAAACCCTTGTCGACATCGGTGTCGAGGTAGGCCGCGACGGAGCGGGTGACCTTGATATCGACCTGATCGCCGGGTTTCAGCTGGCCGAGGTTTTTTGCCTTTTCGGTCAGTTGCACGTGGACCTGACGACCTTCCGGCCCTTCAAGCACCACTTGATGTTTGGCGGCATCGACCGACACGACTTTGGTGCTGACTTGATCAGCCTCCACGACGGCAGACAACGGGATATCTGCGGCAACGGCGCTGAGGCTGGCAGCGGACAACAAGGTAGCAAGGGTGACAGCTTTGGTCAGTGCATGAAGTTTCATAGGCAGAACATTCCCTGTGATGAATGACGACAAACGGCGCCGAAACAAGATCAAACGCCGTGTGTGGGATGAGCATAGACGCTGATCCGGGAGTGTTCGCAGTTTCTTGTACGGTCGATCCGCCGCTGGCGGTCATGCTTCAGGATCATCCAGTTCCCGGGTTACGTTGATCGCCGGTGAGTCCTTGTGGGATTGCTCCGCCCGGGCCTTGAGCGCCTGCCATTGTTCGAGATCTATGGCGCCCTGCCCCAGCAAATCGTCAGCCAGGCGCTGCAAGTCCATGTAATAGGAGTCAGGAGACTGCTGCCAATAAGCCTCGTCTTCAAACAGGCGCTGCCACGCGTCAAGGTCGGGCGGTGTGAGGTCTTCGCGCATGTCGGACTCCTGCGGGGGTGTTCGTACGGTAGAGAGGTGGACGCCGGGCGGAGTTCCGGTTGATTGCACGCAATGCGATTTCCCATGGGAGCTGGCGCAGGCTGCGATCTTTAGACGCTAATAACCGGTCATTTCCAGATACCCCTGCCCACCATGGCTGCCGCTCAACCGCACCGGCCCCTCCCAATAGGGAATGCGCAGATCCATCCAGGCTTTGGGATTCAGGGCGCTGATGACGATATCAAGGTGTTTGCCGGGGATCCGGATCGACCAGCGCACCGGCATCGTGCGCCCGGCCACCTTGGCGGTGTCCTGTGGAGTGAGAAGGATGTCGTCGGCGCTGAGCATTTGCGCCTGGCCCTGGGCGTCGATCCAGGTTCCGGTCAGGTAAGGTTCGCCGCTTTTTTGCCGCATGCGATAGAGCATCACCTGGTCGCCGCTGTCCAGATGCAGGGAAAACCAGTCCCAGCCACTCTGGTTGGCGGTCAGGGGCTGGCTGCTCCATTCCCGGTCGAGCCACGCGGGGCCACGGACCTGGAAACGCTCGCCGTCGATCTCAAGCAGGCCGCTGGCCTGGAAAAACGGCTGGCTGTAGTAATAGGAAGCCTGGCCCTGTTCGGATTTCTGACTGAATCCCTTGTCCCCTTGCAGCACCAGCGGTCCATTCGAGGTCAGTCGCAGTTGATAGCTGAACGCCTTGTCACGGGCACTGAGTTGCAGATCGGCCAACGGGTCGGCCCCCGTTGCCTGACTGCTGAAACGCCAGTCGTCGATCCACGCATTGAAGGGCGCAAGGCTCACGCCGGCCTGCCCTACGCCGCCGCGGGCATAACGCTCGGCGGCGTGATGCACCGAGGCCGAGGTCACCGCCGCGTGGCCCAGCCAGATCGTCTGGCTCGCCCAGCCAGTCGCCTCGGGTGTCGCTTTCAAGGCACTGCGAAACAGCGTCCACTGCACGCCGAATTCGCGTCCCTGCTCATCCTTGAGGTTGGCGGTGACGTACCACCATTCGATACGAAAGCCGTCATGAGGGCCGTGATCCGCCGGGAAGCTGAACACCCTACCGGGCACCACCGGCGTAAAGGCGGTCGCTTGATTGCCGAGGCCGGCAAAACCCTTCTCGACCGGCGCCGGCTGATCGCAACCAGCGAGCAACGCAACGACCAGCCACGCCCAACGCTTAATCCTCATGGGCAAAGGTCCTCAGCAGGTCCGCCGGTTGTGTGCGATACAGCGAATAAAGCGGCCACGCCGACGCCAGCAAGGTCGCCAACAACGCCAGCCCCATCAGCTGCAGCAATTGCAAGGGAAATACCCGCAGCGGCAGACGCCAGCCAAACGCCTGGACGTTGATCACGGTGTCCAGGCACCAGGCCAACGCAATGCCCAGCGGCAACGCCAGTACCAACGTCAGCACCGCCAGCAGCCAGGTTTGCCCGAGGTTGAGCAGCATCAGTTGGCGGCGCGTCACGCCCAGCGCCCACAACGGCGCCAACTGCCCGAGACGGCTCTGGCTTTGCGTCAACAGGCTGATGAACAACGCCACGCCCGCCACGCAAAGGGTCAGGCTATTGAGCGCGGCGGTGGCGGCGAAGGTGCGCTCGAACACCTGCGTCGACCAGCCCTTGAGCCGGGCCTGGTCGACGATGCGACTGTCCTCCAGGGCAAAACGCGCTTGCAGCGCGGTCACGAACGGCGTGATCAATGCCGGCTCGATACGCAGGTTGAAGCGATTCGGTGTCAGTTGCGGCCAGCCACGCAGCAAGTGATTGACGTTGACCAGCAGATGGCCCTTGGGATTGCCGTAGTCGGCATAGATCCCTACGATGCGTGGCGACCAGGGACCGTTGGGCGTGGCAATCGCCACCTGATCGCCGAGCCTGACCTTCAAGCGCCGCGCCAGTTGCTCGCTGAGCATTATCGCGTCGTCCGCCGCCAGGCTGTCCCAAGGCTTGTCGCCCACGGCCTCAAGCAACGGCCAATGCTGGCGATAGGTCGGATGATCGATCACGCCAAACACATCCGCCGGCCAGCCCTGCAATTGAATCGACACCTGCCAGTTGGGCAACACCGCCGTCAGTTGCGGTTGTTGCTGGAGCCAGCCGTACATCTCCCGGGCCGGGGCCGGGTTTTGCGGATTGAGGTAAAGCTCGGCGGTCAGCCGCTGTTCCAGCCAGTCGCTGAAGGTGTGGCGGAAACCGGCGGTCATGCTGCCGGCACCGATGTTGGCTGCCAGGGCCAGTAACAACGCCATCAGCGCCAGGCTCAACGCCGGCAGTTGCTGGCGACAATCGGCGACAAACCACTGACCGAGTACCGACGAGCTGTGGTGCGTCAGCCCATTGAGCACGGCATTGAGTACCACCGGCAACGCTAACGCGGCGCCCAGCAACAGCGTGGCCATCAGCAAGAATCCGCTGGCCAGGCTGTCACCGCGCAACAACGCCAGCAACGCGATGCCCAAGGCAATCGCCGCGACCCAGCCCTGGCGGCGCAGCCAGCGCGCATGGGCCTGATGCCAGGCCTGGGGGTCGGCCAGGGCCAGCAACGGTAAACGCGCTGCACGCCACAAACTGTTGGCTCCCGCGAGCGCGGCGCCGAGCAGGCCCAGGCCGATACCGCTGAGCCACCACAGCGGGCTCAGGCTCAACTGCCCCGCCACTTCGGCACCGTACAACCCGCGCAGGCTGGCGGCGACATCCGGCAGCAACACGCTGGCCAGCAGGTAACCGCTGACGACACCCGCCACGCCGCCGATCAAGGCCAGAGCACCCAGCTCGACGGCCAGGCAGGCGATCAGCATCCGCGCGCTGACGCCGCACGCGCGCAGGGTCCGCAGCAAACCTCGACGCTGTTCCAACGCCAGCCCGATCGCGGCATGCACGATGAACAGGCCGACCACGAACGATAGAAACCCCAAGGCGTCCAGGTTCAGGTGAAAGCTCTCGGTCAGGCGCGCCAGATTATTTTCTTCGTCGCTGGTCTTAAGCTGAAGTTGGCCCTTGAACGAATCGGGCAGTGTCGCGGTGAAATCCTTGGGCAGCAGCAAGCGCGATAGCTGATCGGGCAAACCGAGTATCTGCTGGGCAAAACCGATATCCACCAGCAGCACACCCGGCGCCATGTCAGCCTCGGCGCGCAGGGGCGGCAATGCCTGGCCGTTCAACGCCTGCGGCCGCTCGCCCGGCGCCAATCCCAACGCCTGCAGGGTCTGCGGCGCGATCCAGGTACTGCCTGGCGGGGTGAAAAACTCCACGACCTGTTCGATGGCCAGTGCCTGCCCCGCCACCTCGGAGCCGGCCGGCAGCGACACGGGCTCGATGCCCATCAGTTGCAGGCGCTGATCCTCGTGGCCCTTGAGCGTCAGCCGTCCTTGCAACACCGGCGACACCGGCCAACCGGCACGGCGCAGGTCAACAAACAGCTGCTGGGAAAAGGTCCCGCCACCGGGTGCACTCAGGCTGGCCTGAGGTTCGCCGCCGATCAGCTGACTGGCCCTGGCATAGCTGTCCCGCGCCTGACTGTTCAGTGCTTGCACACCGGTGAGCAGGCTGGTGGCCAGCCACAACCCGGTCAGCACACTGAAAAACTGCACCGGGTGCTGCCGCCAATGGCTGAGCAGTGCGCGCAGGGTTTCACGAAAAATGCGCATCTCAGCGTTCGTCCACGGGCGCCAGCCGGCCGCCGTGCAGCACCACCTTTTCAGCCATGCGGGCTGCCACGCTGGGGCTGTGCGTGACCATCAGCAGGGTCGTCGGGCTGTCATCGAGCAGCTCCAGCAATAACTTCAGCACTTCGTCGCTGGTGGCTTCATCGAGACTGCCGGTAGGCTCGTCGGCCAGCAGCAGTTTCGGTTGCGACGCCAGTGCGCGGCCCAATGCGACCCGTTGTTGCTGGCCGCCGGAAAGCTGTTCAGGATAACGCCGCAGCAAATCATTCAAGCCCAACCGCTGCACCAGATGCGCCTGCCAGCGTGGATCATGGCGCCCGGCCAGGCGTGCTTGAAACGCCAGGTTATCCTCCACCCGCAAACTGCCGATCAGGTTGAACTGCTGGAACACCAGGCCAATCTCAGTGCGCCGCCAGCTCGCCAGTTGCCCCTCGCTCATCTGCTCCAGGCGATGTTCACCGCTGCGGATGCTGCCGCGATCGACCTTGTCCAGCCCGGCGATCAAATGCAACAAGGTGCTTTTGCCGCTGCCCGACTCACCCATCAACGCCAGGCTGCTGCCGGGCTTGAGGGTCAGGTTGACACCTTGCAGCACCGGCAACGGGCCTTGTGGGGTGGCGTAGCTTTTGAAGACATCCTGGACTTCAAGCATGGCAGAACCCGTTCAATGAGCGTGGGCCAAGGATAGCGGCCCGCAATGGTTTTTGTCCGTTGCCGGTTGCGGCCCTGCGCGGCCGTTTCGAATGAAACCGAACGACGCTTCTCGTCGCAATTACTGAACCCGGGTAGCAAAAGATCATAAACCCGCTATTACGTTAGTGATTGCCCTTCATTCATTGCAAATCGTCACAGGTACGCCCCACGATGCGAAATCCACTCAAGCATTCGAGAGCTCGATCTGTTTTTCTTCTGGGTGTTATCTCAATGGGGCTGACTGCTTGCACCAGCGATGAGAAAGCCGCCAATGAAATAACTCGGCCCCCTATCGATGACAGCGAAACGTCGTCTGTGCGCATCACGACGAGTTGGCTACAACACTCACTTAGCCAAACTGGTTGTCTGCAGCGCGCCAGAGCGGCCCTGACAAAAGCGAGATATTTTGTTGAAGCAGGAGAAAGATCAGTCTATGGGTTGCGTGAAGGCATGACTTTTTCGATTCGCTGCGACTATGAAGGCGTTGCATTTTTTGCAGTGGCTTATCGCAAAAGGCCAAGCACTCAAACCCAGGATCGGATCTTGAATGAAATCACCCGGCTGTTTTAGCCCGAGTGCCTGGTTGCAAGCCTACGAGTCAGTCCCCGCGCAGAATCAGCGCATGCGCCCCCTCCCACTCGGCGAAGATCTTTTGCCCGGAGCGCACGCCAAGCAAGTTGTAATCGGCATGCCGTTTCTGCACCTGCAACTCAATCCCGCCGCAGGCTTCGAGATAGATGTTGACCATCGATCCGATGAACTCTTCACCGACGACGGTGCAGTTCAACCGGTTACGTCGCGTAGGCTGCGCGGTCAAGTCGATATGCTCGGCGCTTACGCAGACCGTAACGCGCTCAGCGGGAACAACCGTTTTACCCTCCGGTAGCCGCGCCAGGAATCCACCGTGCTCGGTATCCAGGCAAACCAGCCCGCAATCGTCGAAGCCAACGACAGTGGCATCAAGGATGTTTTTACCGCCAACGAATTCGGCAACAAAGCGATTGTGAGGCTCAAGGAAAACCTCCTGCGGCGTGCCTATCTGTTCGACCCGACCTCGACTCATGATCATCACACGATCGGCCATTGCGAAGGCTTCGGATTGGCTGTGAGTGACGTAGACAAAGGTGATACCCAGGTCCTTCTGCAGTCCAGTCAGCACGCCTTGCATGCGCACACTCAGATGAGCGTCGAGTGCGCTCAGCGGCTCGTCGAGCAGCAGGATTGGCGGTTCGGTGACCAGCGAGCGCGCCAGCGCCACCCGTTGACGCTGGCCACCGGAGAGCAGGCTGATGTCGCGCGTGGCAAACTCTTGCAATCCCAGTCGCTCAAGCCATTCAAGCGACTTCTTGCGTCGCTCTGCCTTGGCCATTCCTCTCATGCGCAGGCCGAATTCGACATTCTCCAGCACGTTCAGAAACGGGAAGAGTGCGAGGTTTTGCCAGACCAGTGGCGTCTCCCGGTCCCAGGAGTAGAGATCGTTTATGCGCTCACCGTTAAGGCGAATTTCCCCTTCACTGGGCTTATCCAACCCCGCGAGCATGCGCAGAGTCGTGGTCTTGCCACAGCCGCTCGATCCCATGATCGCAACGAACTCACCTTTATGGATTTCCAGGTTCATGCGCTCGACAGCCTGGTAGCTGCCGAAATGCTTGACCACGTTGTCGAATACCACCAGCGGTTGAGTCATGTCTGAATCCTTCGTGTCCGGATGATTTTTCAAGGGTGGTATCAGGCACTCGCGGGCTTGCGCCGACGCATCAACAGCAATTGCGCGAGAATCACCAGGGTCATGGTCGTGATGAACACGATCGTGCCGATCGCGTTGATGGTCGGGCTCACCTGCCCTTGCAAGGTGTTGAGGATGCGCACCGGTACCGTCTCGTTGAGTCCCGATACGAACCAGGCGACAGCGAACTCATCGAAGGAAACGGCCATGGTCACGAACAGCGCGGCGAAAATGCTCGGCGCCGTGAACGGCAAGATTACATAGCGCATGGCCTTCCACTGATTGGCCCCCAGGTTCCAGGCCGCAGCCTCGATGTTGGGGTCCATCTGCGCCAGACGCATCCGGATGACCGCCATTGCGAAGGGGGCACACATCACGATGTGGCTGATCATCACGGCGTAAATCTCGCCGGAAAGCCCGATTCGCGACAGGAATGCCAACATCGCCAGCCCCATGATCACCACCGGAATGGTGGGCGGCAGTAGCGCGAGCGCCATGTAGATCGACTTGCCGAAGAACCCGTAACGAAAGTCCGTGTAAGCCGCAGTGAAGCCGAGCAGGGTCGATATCACCGACACGACCACACCCACCGTGAGGCTGTTCCTGAAGGCCTGCCACACCGCTGGGTCGGAGGCGATCGTCTCGTACCAGTGCAGGCTGAAGCCCCCCAGTGGCAAGGAGGGGAAGCGGTCGATGTTGAACGAGAACACGAAACTGCCGGCAATGGGCATGAAGATGAAGATGAACACCAGTACGACAAAACTGCGCAGCAAGAAATTGATCATCCGATGCTCGTTCATGCACGCCTCCGGTAAGCGAAGCGAACCGCGGCAAAAGCCGAGAGGAGCAACGTCGCGATCATCATCGTTGCGATCACCGCCGCCCGTGGCCATTGCTGGCCGGACTTGGTGGTGTCAGTGATCAGCGTACTCAGGGTTGGCGGCTGACCACCGCCCAGATAAAGCGGGCTTACAAAATCGCCGAACGTCAGTATGAAACAGAACAGCGCCGCGACGACGATACCGATCCGCGCCGACGGCACTACCACCAGCAACACCGTTCGCCATCGTCCGCAGCCGAGGTTGTGCGCGGCCTCGATCAACGAGCGGTCGACGTACATCAGGCTGAACAATTGCAGCAAGATCACCAATGGCAGACATAGCGTGAAATAGCCGACATAGGTGCCGAACGCCGTGTTCAGCATGGCAAAGGGCTCCAGGCCGACCAGGCCAAGCGCGGCGTTGAAGATACCGTTGTCGCTGAGAAACACCTGCCATGAATAGGTGCGCACCAGGTAGCTGGTGAAGAACGGTGTGACCAGCAGCAACACCAGCAACTGCTTTGCCGACTCGCGGAACTTGAAGGCGATTGTATAAGCGCAGGGAAAAGCCACCAGGCTGACCAGAACCGTGGCACCCGCCGCCATTGCAAGGGTGTGGACGTACGCATCCCAGAAGAAGCCACGGCTGAGCATGTAACTCCAGTTCTGCCACTCGAACGTCGGCACCATCCGGAAATTGCGTACCAGCCAAAAGCTGATGGCCACCAGAAACACCAGCGGCAATACGAAGAAAATCAATTGCCAGATCAGGATCGGCATCGAGACACAAAGGCCAAACCACGGTAAGCGCCACCCCCTCTTGCTGGTGGCGCGGCGCGTTTCGGCGCGCGCGTTATCGGAGAGCTCCGACGGCGAAGTCTTCAACTTGTCTGAAATCATGGGGACCACCTCCGCGCGGCTCGTCAAGCACCCTTGTATTGCGACCAAAAGTCGTTCCACTCATCCAGGCTTTGCTGGACCGGGAGTTCGCGGTACTTGATGCGACCATCGCGGATGTCGTCCATGACATTGCGCTGACCGAGCACCATGCCTTGGCGCCTGGCTTCGTCGGGATCGGTGCGGTTGAGCAGCTCCCAGCCTTTTTTGCTCGGGATGAGCGCTGGGTAGGCGGCCATCTTCGCCGACTTGACCTGGCCTTCCGGTGAGGTGATGTACTGGATGAACTTCTTCGCCAGATCCGGGCTGTGTGCTTTCCTGGCGATGCAGTAAGACTCCGTCCATTGCAACCCGCCCTCCTTTGGCAGCACGGTTTTCACCGGTGCGCCGGCGCGTTGTAAAACGCCGGTGATCCAGTCACCTATGCCACACATGGCATGGATCTGCCCGTTCTTGAGCGAAGAAAAAGTCCCGCCATAATCGAAGAAGCCACCGACCTGCGGGCGCAGACTCATCATCTTCTGCTGGACGCTTTGCCAGTGCGCGACATCGATATCGTACGGGCGCGCATTACCGCCCATCAAACTGATCTGCCCGAGGTTAGGCAGGTGCCAGTCGAAGTGGCCGACCTTGCCCTTGAGGCTCTGGTCCCAGAACACGTCATAGCTCTGCACCTTGGCTTCGGGAACCTGTTGGGTGTTGTAGGCGATGCCGAGGAAGCCGAAGCGGATCAGCACCGAGTAGAGCTTGTCCCCCTGCCAATGGCCAGGGAAATGCTGGAACTCCGGGTAGAAGTCATCGAAGGGGTAGTCAGCGGGGTCGAGTGGCTCGATGTATTCGGCGGCATTGAGTTGCTGGACGTATTCGGCGTCGGACAAAATCAGATCGAATGTGCCGGGCGGGGATTGCGAGATCAGCCCCAGCATGTTGTCCCCACCGGTGTAGTACTTGGCCCGGACCTTGACCCCGTACATGCGCTCGAAATCGGCGACGATGTCCGGCTCGGCGTGTCCGGCCCATGCAAGGATGACCAGTTCCTTTTCCGCTGCGGCAATGCTTCTCAAGGGCAGCAAGCCGGACAGCGCTGCGGTGCCAGCCAATAGGCTGGTGGTCTTGAGGAATGCACGGCGTGAAAGGTCGATGCGATTTTTCATTATTGTCTCTCCCGGGTGATGGAAGTGCGCTGTCGATTGCCTGCTATCACTGCCAACCCACTCATCATTTGCTGGCTGAATGCATTGCAGCAGTTCGCCATCACCCATTTTTGTGCGCGCCCGACCTGGACTTTGTCAGATCCGACCTCCATCCCCATCAAAAGCGGCACACCCCTATCCGATAATCGGACATAAATGACAAACCATAGGGTGTTTTGTCATTTACGGGTCGGATTTAGACAATTCGGTGCCCCCACCCTCTGATCGAATTGCTGCATGCACCGCCTTCGATTCCTGCAAGCCAAAGGGCCGCTTTAACGGCAGGTAAACACCCCATCCCGCGGCTAACAACCAGCAAGCCATCAACCACTTTCCAAGGGTCTGTAGATGAACAACAGTGTCGTAATTGGAGAACTCACCTGGCCGGAGTACGCAGAGAAGGTCGCCACTGGCTGCCCTATCTTTCTGCCAGTGGGAGCACTGGAGCAGCATGGACATCACATGTGCATGGAGGTCGATGTACTGCTGCCTACCGCGATCTGCAAGGCAGTCGCGCAACAGGTCAACGGCCTGGTGCTGCCTGCCCTGGCCTACGGCTACAAGTCCCAGCAGAAATCAGGCGGCGGCAACCATTTTCCTGGAACCACCAGCCTCGATGGCGCCACGCTGACCAGTACCGTGCAGGACATCATCCGCGAACTTGCACGCCATGGTGCCCGCAAACTGGTGATGATGAACGGTCACTTCGAAAACTCGATGTTCATTGTCGAGGGCATAGACCTTGCCCTGCGAGAACTGCGCTACGGTGGCATCAGTGACTTCAAGGTAGTCGTACTGTCCTACTGGGACTTCGTCAACGATCCGGCCGTCATCGAAAAGCTCTACCCCGATGGATTCCTCGGCTGGGATATCGAACATGGCGGTGTTTTCGAAACGTCGCTGATGCTGGCCCTTCACCCCGACAAGGTCGATTTGAACCGCGCGGTTGACCACCCTCCCGCCACCTTCCCGCCTTACGACGTCTTCCCCGTCATCCCGGAGCGCACACCCGCCTGCGGAACACTGTCATCTCCCAAAGGCTCCAGTCGCGAGAAAGGCGAGCTGATTCTCGAAGTCTGCGTCTCGGGCATCAGCACCGCTGTGCGCGAAGCTTTTGATTTGGACACCTGACGAACATACGGACGTGCCGAACCAAGTATCCACGGTTAATGCTTCCCCCTCCCCAAGTACAATAAAAAGGGTAAGTCTCATGTCCAGCAGCTCAACCTTGGCCCCAGGCCTCAAGCAGCGTCACGTCACCATGCTGTCCATTGCCGGTGCCATTGGCGCCGGCCTGTTCATCGGTTCAGGACACGCCATCGCCTCGGCGGGCCCCGCCGCCATCCTGGCGTATATTTTTTCCGGCACTTTGGTCGTGCTCGTGATGCGCATGCTCGGCGAGATGGCCGTAGCGTCGCCCGATACAGGATCGTTTTCGACCTACGCCGAGCGGGCGATGGGACGCAGTGCCGGCTTCACCATCGGCTGGCTGTACTGGTGGTTCTGGGTGCTGGTCATTCCGATTGAAGCCATCGCCGCTGCCGCCATCCTGCATGCCTGGTTTCCCTCCATTCAGACCTGGGAGTTCGCGATTGCAGTCACCGGCCTGCTGACGTTGACCAACCTGTTCAGTGTCGCCCGGTACGGAGAGTTCGAGTTCTGGTTCGCCATGCTCAAAGTCATCGCGGTGCTGGGGTTTATCGCGCTTGGCGCGCTTGCCCTGGTGGGCGGATTACCGGATACGACGGTCAGTGGTGTCGTTCAATTAAGCCATGAGTTTGGCGGTTTCATGCCCAATGGCATGACCGCTGTCGTCGGTGCGATGCTCACCACGGTGTTCAGCTTCATGGGCACGGAAATTGTCACCATTGCCGCTGCCGAATCGCAAAACCCCTCAAAACAGATCACCCGCGCGACCAACTCCGTCGTCTGGCGAATGGGTATTTTCTATATCGTCTCGGTGTTCCTCATCATCTCCATTGTCCCCTGGAACGACCCCATGCTCATGGAAGTCGGTTCGTACCAGAGAGCGCTCGAGTTGATGAACATTCCACACGCGAAAATGATCGTCGATATCGTCGTGCTGATTGCTGTAGCCAGCTGCCTCAACTCAGCCATCTATACCGCGTCACGCATGGTCTACTCCCTGAGCAAACGCGGTGATGGCCCGCGAGTACTGCAGAAGACTTCTGCTTCTGGAGTGCCCTTTGTGGCGGTGCTGGCCAGTACGGCGGTAGGTTTCCTGACCACGGCACTCAATTACTTTGCACCCAATGAGGTGTTCTCCTTCCTCCTGGCCAGCTCCGGGGCTGTTGCGCTGTTGGTCTATCTGGTGATTGCCGTTTCGCAACTGGTACTGCGTAAAAAGATGAATGCTTCGGGACAACCGATCGCCTTCAAGATGTGGTTTTTCCCCTGGCTCAGCTACCTGGTCATCGCCTGCATCTTGAGTATCCTGGTGGTCATGCTGATCTTGCCGCAGCACCGCATGGAGGTTATTGCGACGGGTGCGCTGACCCTGTCCATCGTCTGTATGGGTGCAATCTTTAACGCCAGGAAGAAGACCGTGCAGGTCCTCGACATTGCGCAAACCGAAAATGCTTAAGCGCAATCCCCGATAGCAACACTCATCCTCGTTCACCTCTTTCCGGCCGCTCGCCACCACGGAGCGGACCGGTTTTTTTTGTTGATCACCCATGCCTTATTTCCCCACGTTTTCCGCGCCCCCTTCAGACAATCCAGACTCATGGCATCTTGCGTGCATATTTCTTTCGTCACGGCCTGTTGACCGGACACTCGGTGTAAAATCCTGAAGCCTGTAGACAGGGCTTACAATCACAAGAACGAGATGACGTTTCCCGTAACGGCAGCTTGCCGCGGAGCACGTCACTGATGCAGTTGAGGAGCGGTAATAATGGCGAAACTCCAGGTGGCGAAACCCGCCGCAGGACGCTCGGCGAATGAACAACAGCCAGTGAAGACCGTGGGTTTCCTGGTCATCCCCAACTTCACAACCATCGGCTTCGCCGCCGCCGTGGAAACCCTGCGCATGGCCAACCTGGCCGCGCGCAAACCGATGTTTCGTACAGTCATCATCGCCGCCAGCCTGGACCCGGTGGCGGCCAGCAACGGCATGCGCATCCTGCCCGACCACAGCATCACCGATGCACCAAAGCTGGACATGCTTTTCGTTGTCGGATCAAACCCGATCGTCTCCAATCACAGCAGCCGACCACTGCTCAATTGGCTACGCAAGCTGGCGCATGATCAGGTGCCACTGGGTGGGATTTGCACCGGCAGCCACTTGTTGGCCCGCGCCGATCTGCTCAAGGGCTATCGTTGCACGATTCACTGGGAAGACATCGAAGCACTGAAGGAACGCTTCCCGGGGATCATCATTTCCAACCAGCTGTTCGAGCTGGACCGTGATCGCTATACCTGCTCCGGTGGCGTGGCTTCCATGGACATGACCCTGCAGTTGATCGCCCGCGAACCCGGTGGTCGGGACATCGCTGCCCACACCGCCGAGTTGCTTTTGTGTGATCGGATCAGGGGGGCGCAGGAACAACAGCGTGTGCCCCTGCGGCAGAAGCTGGGCACCTCGCAGCCCAAGCTCAGCCAGATAGTGGCGATCATGGAAGCCAATCTTGAGGAGCCGGTGGGCCTTGAGGAGCTCGCACGGTTGAACGAGGTGTCGGTGCGCCAGCTGGAACGTTTGTTTCACAAGCACCTGCAACGCACGCCGAGTCAGTACTACCTGGAGTTGCGCCTTGCACGGGCGCGACAGCTGTTGCTGCGCAGCGAATCGCAGGTACGTGACATCGCCCTCGCCTGCGGCTTCGTTTCGCCGGCGCACTTCTCCAAATGCTACAGCCGATTCTTCGGTGTATCGCCTATTGGTGAGCGCAAGCAGGTGGCTGCGGTGCACTGATTCAATATTGATGTTGGCTGGACTGGCCCCTTCGCGAGCAGGCTCGCTCCCACATTGAACCGCGTCCTCCTGGACAACTCGGTCAACTGTGGGAGCGAGCCTGCTCGCGATGGCTTACTCAAGAACACTCAAGACATCAGTCCTGCAAAGCCTTATGCGCCGTCTCCCGACTCGCCAGCATGGCAATCAACGCCACCGCCGCAGCCGCCAGAAGATACCAGGCAGGGGCCATTTTGTTGCCGGTCAGTTGGATCAGCCAGGTCGCGATAAACGGCGCGGTGCCGCCGAACACCGCGTTGGCGATGTTGAAGCTGAAGGCAAAGCCGCTGAAGCGTACGCGAGTGGGGAATATCTCGGCGAGAAAGCACGGCAAGGTGCCGTCGTTCATCGCCAGGATCGCGCCAAACGCAATCTGGATCATCAGAATTACAATCAGGGGCTGATTCTCCAACATCCCGAACAGCGGAAATGTCAGCGCCAGGAACAATACCGAAGCGGTCACCAGCATGGTCTTGCGGCCGAATCGGTCCGACAGCTTGCCCATCAGGAAAATCAACCCGATATAGGTCGCCAGTGACACCGTCGACGCCAGGAACGAATCACTTTCGCTCATGCCCATTTCGGTGGACAGGTAGGTTGGCATGTAGCTGAGCAACAGGTAAAACGCCACGGCATTCAGGCAGGTAGCGCCGATCCCGATCATAACGCTGCGTCGGTGCACGGTCAGCAATTCGCGAACCGGAGCATGGGTCGCGCACTCCTTCGCTTCAAGGCGTTTTTCCATCTCCAGGAACTTGGGCGTGTCTTGCAAACTCATGCGGATATAGCGCCCCACCAGCCCGAATGGCGCCGCCAGCAGAAAGGGTAGACGCCAGCCCCAGCTGTGCAGGTCCTCGACACTCATCCACGCATGCAGGCCGGCGACAAACACCGCACCAAACAGCAAACCCGCCGCCGTGCTCGCCGGGACAATGCTGGTGTACAAACCGCGCTTGCCCTCGGGCGCATACTCGGCGAGAAAGGCCGAAGCCCCGGCGTACTCACCTGAAGCTGAAAAGCCCTGGAACAAGCGAATCAGCAGCAACAAGGCCGGCGCCCACAAGCCGATATGGTTGTAGGTCGGCAGGATGCCGATGCAAAAGGTCGAGACAGACATGATCAGAATCGACCAGGACAGCGCACTGCGCCGCCCGTATCTGTCACCGAAATGCCCCCAGACCAGTCCCCCCAGCGGGCGGACGATGAACGACAGCGCGAACACTGCAAAAGTCGCCAGTAGCGCGGTCGCCTTGTCGGTTTGCGGAAAAAACGTCAGGGCGATGACGGTTGCCAGGTAGCCGTAGGCCGCATAGTCGAACCACTCGACGAAGTTGCCCATGAAGCTGGCACTGGCTGCGCGCCGCAGGGCCTTGCGTTCGGCCGTTTGTTCAAGTTTTTCTGCCATGGTTGGCGTCAGGCTTGAGGTTTGGGTGCTCATTGTGCACCTCCGGTGGTAGAGGTGCGGTTATCGAAATGAAAGGTCGGGACGTAGGACATGACAAAACCCTCTATTGTTTTACTTGGCAGGGTTAAGGCTCGGTAGATGCTGCGCGTTCTTGGGCACGCATGCGCCATTTTTTTCCGGTTTATCTCAGCCACCGGGAAGATTTTTCGCCAATCGTCAAAGCAAAACGCCGCACAGCTTCACTGTGCGGCGCAGGGCCTTACTTCTTGATGATGTTGTGTTCCGGGCCATACGGGAACTTGGTGATGTTTTCCCCGCCCTGCTCGTTGACGATCAGGATGTCGTGTTCACGATACCCGCCGGCACCTGGAAGGCCCTCGGGCAACATGATCATCGGCTCAATGGAGACCACCATCCCCGGCTCCAGCACGGTGTCGATGTCTTCGCGCAGTTCCAGTCCGGCTTCGCGGCCGTAATAGTGGCTCAGCGTGCCGAAGGAGTGGCCGTAACCGAAGGTGCGGTATTGCAGCAGGTCGTGCTCCAGGAAGATCTCGTTCAATTGCAGCGCGATATCGCAGCAGCGCATGCCCGGCTTGATCAGCTTCAGACCGGCCTCGTGCACTTTGACGTTAACTTCCCACAAGCGCAGATGCTCGTCGGAGCAATGGTCCAGGAACAACGTACGTTCCAGCGCGGTGTAGTAACCGGCGATCATCGGGAAGCAATTGAGGCTGAGAATGTCGCCCTTGTTGACCTTGCGCGATGTCACCGGGTTATGCGCGCCGTCGGTGTTGATGCCGGACTGGAACCAGGTCCAGGTGTCCATCAACTCGGAATCCGGGAAGGTGCGGGCAATTTCTCGCACCATGGCCTGGGTAGCGTGCAGGGCCACTTCGTATTCCGGAACCTGGTCACGCAATGCCTCGACGACGGCGGCACCACCGATGTCCGCGATCCGTGCACCATGACGAATGATCGCGTGTTCTTCAGCGGACTTGATCATGCGCATGCGCATGCACGGTGCGGCGATATCCACCAGTTCAGCCTGCGGATAGCGGCTGGCGAGCTTGTCGCGATTGAGCAAGTTCAGATGGTCGAACTCGATACCGATGCGCCCGGCCTTGGGCAAGGCCTGCTGGATCGCGACGAAGTAGTTATCGCGCTGCCAGTCCGTGTAGACGATATTTTCAGTGCCGACGGTACGGCGCCATGGCTGACCGCCGTCGATGTTGGCGCTGATGGTCACCGCGCTGTCCTGGGTCACGACCAGCGCGTACTGACGCCCGAAGGAGCAGTACAGGAAATCGCTGTAGTAGTTGATGTTGTGATAGGACGTGAAGACGGCCGCGTCGATATTGTTCTGCGCCAGGTAAGCCCGCAATTTGGCTTGGCGGTTGGCATATTCTTGGGCCGAGAACGTCGGACTTACCTTTTCGCCGTTCTTGATCTGGATGGTTTTCGGCATTTGCATGTCATTTATCCTTGTCATTGATTGAGCTACAGGAGGCGCCAATCTGGCGGGCCGCTGAAGATCATTCGAACAGATGCAAGGTGAGGTTTTTTGCGCGAATCCGACCTGTAATTGGTCATATCCGCTGTTTGCGAAAGCGTCCCCTCGGGGTTTTGCGCACAAAAAAGCCCCCGGCAAGCGCGGTAAAAGCCGCTTGGCGGGGGCATTGGCAAATGGGTAGCGCGGTCAGTGAGGGAACGACGGCAGGACGACTGGAACTGCTCGCGATGAGGCCGGCGCATTCAACATTGATGCCCGCTGACTCGGCGCCTTCACCCCCATATGGTCGCGAGGATGCGCACCGAAGTACTGGCGATAGCAGCGAAAGAAATGTTGCAGCGAGACGAAACCGCACGCCCTGGCGACATCCGACAGCGACCGCTCGCCGGCATGCAACAACTGCCGCGCCTGTTGAAGCCGCAAGTCCAAGTAGTGTCGGGATGGCGAACAACCCAGGCTACGCTTGAACAGCCGCTCCAGATGGCGACGGGAAATGCCCATGGTCTCGGCCAGTTCATCGATACCCAGCGTTCGGCTCAAGTGCTCGCTCATCAAAGCCAGGGTTGCCTGAAGTTTTTCCGGGGCATCCTGCACGGGCAGTAGGGGCCGGGCCTGGCGTGCTGCATGCTTTGCCATCCGTAGTATCAAGCCACGACCGTGGTACCTTGCGAGAAGCTCGTGCATCAACCCTTGAACAGCCTGCGGGCCGACACACGTCAGGCGTTGGCGGTCGACGCAGAACGGCGCAGCCACCGGTGTCAACTTGCTGAAAGCGGCAAACTCCAGTGATGCAGCGGGCTTTGGCAAGCTGCAACGGACACCCTCCAGGGCACCAATTTGCGCCAGCAGCCAGCCTGCCTCGCCCAATGCCCCGAGGCTGATCGGTTGCGCCGCCCAGTGGCTCAACTGCTGGCGCATGTCTGGATCAAGACGCAGGTTATCGCCACCACAGAGGATCAACACATCGAACGGTTGCCACTGACCCAGTCGAGCGGCGGCGGTTGCGATGCCGTTACTGGCGTTCAGTTGCTGTCTGTCCAGGCTCAGCATTTGCCACTGGCAAACATCGTACCCTGCCAACTGGTTGGCCAGGCGCAGTGGCTCCAGTGCATTGGCCAAGGTGTACATATCAAAGGCTTCCGTCAACCAGAAGCCAATACGCAGCATCGGCGGTCGTGGCCGTTCGGATTCAGTCAATTGCAGCATGTCCTGCTCTCCCGTCGATCAAGGTCACTCAGCACTCGATGGCGCTGACCGCCAATCCGCCACGGGAGGTCTCTTTGTATTTGTCATGCATGTCGGCACCGGTATCGCGCATGGTGCGGATGACCCGGTCCAGCGAAATGAAATGCGTACCGTCACCGCGCAACGCCATCTGTGCGGCATTGATCGCTTTCACCGCTGCGATGGCGTTGCGCTCGATGCAGGGTACCTGCACCAGGCCACCGACAGGGTCACAGGTCAGCCCAAGGTTGTGTTCCAGACCAATTTCCGCAGCGTTTTCCACCTGCTCGGGACTGGCGCCGAGAATTTCTGCCAGGCCGGCAGCGGCCATCGCGCAAGCCGAACCGACTTCGCCCTGGCAACCCACTTCAGCCCCGGAAATCGAGGCATTGCGTTTGCACAGTATGCCCACCGCGGCAGCGGCGAGTAAGTAGTCCACGACATCGCTGTCCCTGGCCTCGGGGCAGAACTTCATGTAGTACTGCAATACCGCCGGAATAATCCCTGCCGCGCCGTTCGTGGGGGCGGTCACCATGCGCCCGCCGGCCGCGTTTTCTTCATTGACTGCCAAGGCGAACAGATTCACCCACTCCATGGCGCTCAACGTCGAACCTATGACATTCGGCTTGCCGATTTCCAGCAGGCTGCGGTGCAGACGCGCCGCGCGGCGCTTCACATTCAACCCACCGGGCAAGACGCCTTCATGCGTGAGTCCGGCATCCACGCAAGTACGCATGGCCTGCCAGATCTGGCCCAATCCCTCGCGGATGTCTTCTTCGCTGCGCCACACCCGTTCGTTCGCCAGCATCAGTTGGGATATCCGTAGCCCATGGACATTACACTGGTTCAACAATTGCGCAGCCGTGCTGAAATCATAGGGCAGCTCGCTCTTGTCCTGGTCAAGCTCGCCAGTAGCGGCTTGCCGTTGATCAACGACAAAGCCACCGCCGATGGAGTAGTAGGTTTCGCACAACAGGGGTTGGTCATCGGCAAATGCGCTCAACGTCATGGCGTTGGGATGGTATTCCAGGTTTTCTTCCAGCAATCGCATGTCCCTCTGCCAGATAAAAGGCACACGGAACTCGCCGGCCAATAGCAGGTATTGCGTCTCGCGCAGTTCCAGCAAGCGTGGCTCGATCAGCAGCGGGTCGACCTTATCCGGCCATTCCCCCATCAACCCCATGATCACCGCTTTATCGGTGCCATGGCCGATACCCGTGGCCGATAGCGAACCATACAACCGCACTTCGATACGCTTCACTTGTGTCAGCATTTTCCGTTCGCGCAGGGCCTCGACAAACAGAGCCCCCGCACGCATTGGGCCGACGGTATGGGAACTGGAGGGGCCGACTCCAATCTTGAACAAGTCAAAAACACTGATAGCCATCGTCGATCTCCGTGCCGCTTCAGAGGTGTCAGGAATTCACCTGATTGTCGGCGTCAGGAGCCATCAAGATGTGTCAGATATCGACCCCTAAGTGCTCGTCAATACCAAATACGAGCTGGATGTGTTGCTACCAGGCGCTGAAGTGGTCCCCTTTAGTGCTTTCGCATACACCGCGCCAACCCCGGTTCAACGCTTTACTGCCACCCAGGTAAAACACATCGGCAACTGCGCCTCCTGCCCCTGGTAGCGATCATAGAGTTCTTCGCGATTGGAATGCGCATACTCCCTGAAATGGCTGATCTGCAGCCCCGCTTCGATGGCGCCGCTGAAGATCGCGCCCAAGGTGTGGACGAACCAGTAGGACGGGGCGGCCTGCTGCTCGACCTTGCCTTCGTAGACGATTGGCTGGTTCTGGACAAAGGGTTCGCGGCGAAAGTACGAACTGGCCAGGCTGTAGGGATCGGCTGCCTCGGGGTCGAACATTTCCAGGAACGGGTGGGTTTCGTAGATCACCAGGGCGCCACCGGGTTTGAGGGTTTGCGCCGCATGGCGAAAGAACTCGCCGATGTCCGGCATCCAGTTCAACACGCCGATGGTGACCAGGGCCACGTCGAAACGCCCCTGCAGTGTTTGTGGCAGGTGGTGAATGTCGGCCTCGATGAACTCAGGCCCATGGGGCGAGCGTGAAGCCAGTTCCCGCGCCTGTTCGAGAAACGCCGCGGACTGGTCGACCCCCACCACGTGTCGAGCCCCCAGGGCGAACAGCGACAGGCTTTCGCGGCCATTGTTACAGCCCAATTGCACCACGTCCTTGCCTGCGATGCCGACCTGGTTCAGCACCCCGGTCAGGGTTTCATCCAGGCAGGAAAAATCCGCGTGTTCCACAGCGCGCCAGTGCGCCTGCCATTCAGGGCTGTCCTTGTGGTGACGGGCGGAATCATTCCAGGCATCGCGGTTGCTGGCGATGGCTTGGTGTTTTGTCGGCATTTCCATTGCAGGCTCCGGCATTCGTTGTTGAATCGAGTGGCCGAGTCTAGATCACGCCTGCAAACGCCCCCATCGCCGCTGTGTAGCGTTTTTGTAACTCGCGCAGCGCCGACGTTCGCCCACGGGAACGCTATAGTTAGTACCCTTGGGGAAATGCGCGAAAACCGACACCGCAGGTGCTGCCATGAACACAACCGTACCCACGCTATTGCTTGCCCTGTGCCTGGCTGCCAGCTGTGCACAGGCGGACGACAGTGCGATGCAAACCGAAGAATCCAGCAGTGAATTCAATTACTACGGAGCGGACCAGCCCTTTGCCCATCCGGTGCCTCCGACCCTGAGCACGGTACCGCCGGGATCCTACATCCCGACTTCGCCCCAGACATTCACCCCGGTTTCGAGCCAGCACGTGTTTTCCGATTCCCGATTGCCAACGGTGGCCGATACCACCGTTCGCGTGTTCATTCGCACCTATGACGCCGAGCACGGCGTCTATGTGAACCAGGAGGTCCTCGATCCGACGTGCATGCTGGCTTGCCGCAGCGGTCAGAACCCAGCCTTGTAGCAAGGCCGTGCCTGCCCTGCGACTGCTCCTCTACCACGACCGTTTGTCCGGGCGCGCCAGGCCGAGTTTCTCGATCCGGTAACGCAGCATGTCTCGGCTCAGGCCTAAAAGTCGTGCGGACTTGGTGACGTTCCAGTCGGTTTTGTCGAGCATCTTGCGCACCATGTCGCGCTCTACCTCCGGCAGGTTCATCGACTCAGTGCCGTTATGGGACGCGCGAGGTTCGATCGGCTGCAACTCGTGGGTGAACATCGCCGGCTCATCCACCAGGCTCAGGCACACGTTCAACTGGTGCGCAGCAATGGTGTCGTGTTGCGCCAGCAGTACCGTCTGTTCAAGCATGTTGCGCAGTTCACGCACATTACCCGGCCAGGTGTAGTTGAGCAGCAACTCTTCGGCCTGGTCGCTGAAACGCAGGTGCGGCTTGCCGTAGCGTTTGCCATGGGATGCCAGGAAGTGCCGGGCCAGCAGCAGGATGTCCTCGCCACGGGCATACAGGCGCGGCACCTTGATCGAAATAATGCGCAGGCGGAAGAACAGGTCGCGGCGGAACTTGCCCTGCTGGACCATTTGCTCAAGGTTGCAATTGGTCGCGCTGATCACCCGCAGGTCGACCTTGCGCTCCTTCACCGAACCCACCCGGCGGATGGTCCGGTCCTCCAGCAGTTTCAGCAATTTGGCCTGCAGTATCAGGTCCATTTCGCCAATTTCATCGAGAAACAGTGTGCCGCCATCGGCCGCTTCCACCAGCCCCAGGCGACGGTCCTTGGCATCGGTGAAGGCGCCCTTCTCGTGCCCGAACAGCTCCGACTCCACCAGGTTGGAAGGAATCGAAGCGCAGTTGAACTCGATGAACGGCCCTTTGCTGCGCGGCCCGTCGAAATGCAGCGCCCGCGCGACCAGTTCCTTGCCGGTGCCGGTCTCGCCTTCCACCAGCACCGGCGGCAGGTCGCTGTTGGCCATGCGCCGCTCAGCGTCGAGCAACTGGGCGATGGTGCCCTTGAGGTAGACCATCGGCGCCGATTCGCCAATCAAGGCCTGCACCCCGGATTTCTGCGCTTCACGCTCCTGATAGAACGACAGGGTGCGCTCCATCCGGTCGGTGGCCAGGGCCTTGTCCAGCAGCAGCTTGAGCTCCGGCAAGGCCACCGGTTTGGTGACGTAGTGGAACGCGCCCTCTTTCATCGCCACCACGGCGTCTTCGACGTTACCGTAGCCGGTCATCATGATCACTTTCAGATCCGGCGCGCTGATGCGCAGCTTCTGGATCAGGTCGTGACCATTCATGCCCGGCAACGAGTTGTCGGTCAGCACGACATCCGGAACGAAGGTACTCAACTGCGACAGTGCGTCTTCGGCCGAGTGGCAGACGGTCACTTCGAAGTTCTTACGCTCCAGGTAGGTCTGGATATTCTCGGCGAGCAGCTCATCATCCTCGACCAGCAGTATGCTGTGCTCCATATTCCCCTCCCGTTGCCACTTTGAAATTGAGACACACGCGGGTTCCTTCCTGCTCTTGGCTGGTCAACTCGACCGAGCCTTCGAATCGCTCCATTATTCTTTTGACCAGCGCCAGGCCCACGCCCAACCCGCCCTGTTTGGTGGTGAAGAACGGCTTGAAGACCATTTGCTGTTGCTGTTTGGTCATGCCCTTGCCGGTGTCGTTGAGAATCATGCGCACCTGACCGGATGCCGGTGTTTCAACGTCGATACTCAATACGCCGCCCTTGGGCATGGCTTCCAGGGCGTTGGCGAAAAGACTATTGAGAATCTGCGTGAGCAACACCTGCTGGCTGACGACCGGTGGAACCGTCATCGGCGTGAAGCGCACCTCGACGTTCGAACGCTGGATCTGCGGGGCGTAGGCGCTCAAGGTGTCGTCAATGGCGAGCACCAGGTCGACGGTTTCATGGTCGTCGTTAACCGGGCGCAAGGACACCAGTAACTCACGGACCCAGCGCGACATGCGATCGACCTGGCTGATGATGTCGCCGATGTTCTTCTGCGCGGTCTGGCTGGCGATTTCCTGGGCCAGCTCGGCGCTGGAACGAATGTTCGCCAGCGGATTGCGCAGGCTATGGGCGACCGCCGAGGACATTTCCCCCAGGGCGACGAAGGTTTCGTTGGCCACCAGTTGTTTCTGCTGGCTGTGCAGCAGCAGGGCCGCACGCCGCACGATCCAGAACAATCCCAGGTAGATGACCGCTCCGCCGAGCAGGGTGGTCAGCCAGATCGCCCTGAACCCGCGCTGGATACGCTCCACCAGGTCCACCGGCTCCTTGTAGACCTCGACCATGGCGACCACTTTGCTTTTATCGGCGTTGAACATCGGAATGTAGTTCTCGACGAACAGGTATTGCGGTTCATGCAGCAGCCGTTGCTCGGGGCGCTCCTCGTCGATCTCATGGTAGCTGGTGGACACCGCTGCCTTCATTTCAAAGGACTCGTCGAGTTCCTCGTCGTTGTCGATGCGCACCCCGATCAGCTCGGGGTTGGTCGACCAGACCACGGTGCGGTCCAGGGCGTAAACCGTGGCCAGGAGGATGTCTGGCAGGTGTTCGACATGATCGAGGAACTCGATACGGGCAGCCGCGCGAGCGCCCGGATCGACGTCGGGATAGGCCGCGTCAGCGCGTGGGTCAAGCATTTCGCCCATGGTTCGGTTCGGCGAAATCGAGGCGTGGCGAATTTCGGCCGCGCCAATGGCTTGCACGAATTGTGCGGTCAGCATGGAGTCACGCTCGATGCTCTCCTCGACCACAAAGCGCGTGGAAATGTAGCCCAGCCCCAAGGCCACGCCGGCAATGATGAAAAAGCTCGCCAGGGAAAACCAGCGCACCAGGTTGAATGGCGATCGCCAATCCTTGCCCTCTGTCGCCGACGTAACCGGCGCAGGTACTTGTGGTGATTCCAGTATCTGCATGGGAGGTCCCGGTTGCTTGAATCAAGCGTTTTCCAGCCGCATTCCCGATCAGTGTAGGTGGCATTGACCGTCACTGGCTGCCCAATAAAACTATTTCGCCACTACTGCACCCGCGCCTTGTCGGGTGCCGCGATTGCTTGTTGATGTTGCGGTTCCTCGGCGCCGACAGTCAGCGGTGTGAGCAACGGCTGCTGGCGGTCGGTTTCTGCCTGCAGGAACTCGATGATCGACTGTACCGAGCGCTCATCCAGGCGCAGGTTGGGCATCGGGATCTTGTCGAAGCGCTCGAACAACGCCGTGGCAATCGGGTCTTTCTCGGCCAGCATGCGGTCGGGCTCGCGAATCCAGCGGTTCAGCCAGGCGGGATCGCGCTGGCGCGTCACGCCAACCAGATCCGGACCGATGCTGCGCATGCCGATGCCCTGCCCGTCCATCGGACCGAGGCTGTGGCACGAGGCGCAACGGGTGCGGAACAATTCTTCGCCGTTACTCGGCGGGCGGATTTCGGGGGCATTGGCGTAGCTTTCGCCAACGCTCGGCTGTTTCCAGTTATGCAAGGTGTTGGCCAATTGGTCGGCCAGGATCCAGGGGTTCTCGAAGGGTGAGGCTTTCATCCAGCGACCGGTTTGCTGGTTGCCGACAATCAGGCTCAGGTTGTGGTCCTTGGTGCGGCCGTTGTCGACGCCTTCGATGAACAACCCGAGCTTTTGCCGCAACTCGGTGACGTCGGAGAACTCCCCGGTAAGAAACTGCCAGCCTGGCCCCACCTGAAAACGTTGCGCGTAGGCCTTGAGCACGGCGGGTGTATCGCTCAAGGGGTCGATGCTGATGGAGTAGAAGAAGATGTCCTTGCCGACCCGGTCGCCGAGCAGCTTCTGCACCTGGCGCAGGCGCGCGGTTTCCAGCGGGCAAGAGTCGCTGCACGACGTGAAGATGAAATTGATCACCACCACCTTGCCCTTGATCAGGTCATCGAAAAAATGCACCTGCCGACCGTCCTGGTCGGTCAACAAGGTGTTGGGGAAATAGTCGCCACCCCATGGGGTGGCGGATTCGGAAACAGAAGCGGGGGAAACCGCTGCGGGTGTCGACGCTGCCTGGTTGGAGACCACCAGTTGGCTGGCCAGCAACCCGGTGACCAGAATCAGCACCAGGTGCATGCCCAGTGCTTGCGCACGTGCGGTAGGCAATTTCATGTCGACACCCTCGCGGTTCATGGTTTGACCGTCACTTTCGGCCCCAGGCCGTCGCCAGTGCGGAAGGTTGGCAGCGCGGCAGAGTTCACGTAGCGCACTCCGTCCCAACTGGGCAGCGGCGTCGGCATCAGCTGCAATTGCCCCGGCTTCTCAAGGTCCCAACGCAGCAGCATGGAGTTGTCCTCGTGCTGGGTGTTGTGACAGTGCTCCATGTAGGTCCCGGCGAATTCACGGAAGTTGATCGCCATCTCGACGCTGTCCAGCCCATCCTTTTCCGAGCCGATGCGATACACGTCCTTGCGTGCCCATTTTTCCCATTCCGGTGGCGCCTTGCCGCCGCGGCTGAGGATGATCCCCTCCTCGAAGTGCACATGCACCGGGTGGCTCCAGCCCGTGCCGCCGGCCTTGATGTTCCACACTTCCAGGGTGCCGTAGCCCGCGACCCCGGCATCGGTCGGACCGCTGGCCAACTGCGCCGAGGCGTTCAGGCGCCGAGGGTCCATGTGGAAACCGAAGCCGCCATCGGTCTTGACCGTCCAGGGCGCTTCATCGGTGCCGTCGGAGCGGCCGAAGGTGAAGGTGCGATGGCGGGCCTTGGCCAGCAACGCCTTGTCGGTGGCGTTGTCGCGATGAATCTTCAGCGGGATCATCACCAGGCCTTCAGCCTTGCCCGGTTTGGCCGGTTCGTAGGCGGCCGGGTCCATGGCCAGGTCCTGGCCGGTGTACGGCTTGACGTTGAGTTGCAACACCTTGCCCACCGCCGGGTCACCCTTGTCCCACATCGGCCCTTTGCTGGTTTGCTTGATCACCGCCTTGTAGTTTTCGGAGAGCGCGTCCGCCAGCGACACCGGTTCTTTCGGACCCTTGCCATCGTCATGCACCAGCAAGTTGACGAAGAACAGCTTGTCCCCGGGCTTGATGCCGTTCTTCGCGAAGTTGACGATGATGTCGAAGCGCTCGGCAATGCCCTGGGTCGGCAGGATGGCGTTGTGGTTCTGTTTGTCGCCGTCGGCGTCGAGGTCCATGCTGCCGTCGAATGGCACGCTGTGCTCCATGATGTTGCCGTCGTTGGCAATCATGTGGAACGGCACGCGGGCATAGGACACACCCGAACCCTTGGGCCCCTGGAACTCGCCGCCGGTGCCTTTGATTTCACGCACCAGCGCCAGTTTGAAGTAGCGCGACACCGAGCCATTGAGCATACGGAAGCGATAGCTGCGGGCGCGTACATCCAGGGTCGGTTTCCACTGCCAGTTGACCAGCACCTGGTCACCGAGGAAGCCGTCGGTGTTGAACGGGTTGAACCACAGCTGGCCATTGGCGTCCCAGGCCTTGTCGGCGAACACCAGGTTCACGTCATAGTCACGGTTGCCCCAAGGCAAGGCGCTGCCGCTGGGGAAACGCAGGTTGACGCCGTCGTTCACCGACTCGTTGCCACGGTCCAGGGCGCTGTAGTAGTTCATCATCGCCGCGTTGCCCTTGTAGACGTTCTGCGCGGTGAAATCGAGCATGTGGTCGTGGAACCAGTGGGTGCTCATGGTTTCGCGCCAGTCGCCACGGATCTTGATCGTGCCGTTCTCGCAGGTCTTGCGGCCCGGGCTCATGTCATTGGTCCACAGGGTTTCGCCCGGCGAGCAAGGGAACGCCGCGCGCGGGTCATGGGCGTCGGTGTTGATGCTGTCGTAACCGGCCAACTGGATCGGCCAGCGATAGTCGTAGTACTGCCCGGGGAAGAAAAACGCGTTGGCATAACCGTCGCTTTCCGCTGGCGCGTGGCCGTTGTGTTCGTGGGTGCTGATGGTGTGCAGGCCAAAGCCCATGTTGGCCGACGGATCGATCGGCAAGCCGTTGTAGTGGCGCATCAGCAACGGTTGGCCATAGCGCACCATCAGCAGTTTGGGCGGCAGCGTGCCGTCGAAGGTCCAGACCGAGTTGTGGTTCTGCACCGGCATGTTGGGGTGAAAGCGTGTATCGACACCCTTGGCCGTACCGTCCGTGGCCGGTACGCCGGCGACGTTGTGGTACAGGCCACCGGGGCCGAACTCGCCCACGGCGTAGCCGTGCATCTGCCGGGCGTCACGCAAGCCACCGTTGATCCGCGCGCCGGTCTGCACGGTCTTGTAGGCGTTTTGCGGATAGAACTCATTCCAGCGCTGATGTGACCAGCCCTTTCCTGGCGGACGACCTTCAGCGGATGAGCCAATACGGCGATTGAGGAAGTATTCGATCTGCGCCTGCCACGGGTTGCGATCCACCACGTTGGCGTACTGGCTGGGGAACGGGGTCAATCCTGGTTGCCGCAGGAAGGCATCAAGCGCAGGTCCCGGTGGTGCGCTGCGGGCCGCGCTGCTGGGGTCTTGCGCCGGTAACGGGCCGATGGCCGCCGCTGGAAACGGCAAGGGTGCCGCCGGTGTGGTGGGGTCGAGTTTTTCCGGGCCGAATTCTTCGAACAACAACAGTTGCTGGGTGAACGGCTGGGCGTTGAACAGCGGGCTCGGCTTACCGTTGGTGGGGTAGTTGAAACTGGTCTGCATGGCAGGCGGCAGGACGTTTTCCACCCGTTCGGTATCGCGTGAGCCCTTGACCCCGTCGGGCAGATCGAAGGCATCCTCGTTGGCATCGGGCATGGTCAGGATGGCGTTCAACGCCCCTGCCCGGTCTTCCGGTTCATCGTAATAGGCAGAGGGATCAGTCGGCTCCGGCTGTCGCTCATCGTCTATGGGGCTGGCACGCAAGGTCCCTGTGCTGAGTATCATCGCCAAGGCGACGCTCAATGGCGTCAACAGACCAAACCATTTCAAGGGGTGCCGCGCTTTTGTGTCCATCACCAGCCGCCTCGTATATATGAAGGGGGTGATGGGGGTTTTGCAAGGAGTCGGCCAAATTTGTAACTGCTTTATACAAAGGTATTAACACTCAGCAAAACAATGGCTTATCAACATCAATGTGCCATGACCGAAATAAACGACTGGGGAATGGCACCCGCTACCGGGGAAAGTTCCCACCCAATTTCAGGGAACCCGTTTGAAAGTCAGGCTGACGTGGGTGCCCTCGCCCTCACGACTTTCAAGGGCCACCGCCCCGCCAAAGCGCTCCATGATGCGCTTGACCAACACCAGCCCGACACCGAGCCCGCCGCGCTTGGTGGTGAAAAACGGCCGGAACGCCATCAGGCGTTGCTCCTCGGTCATGCCTTTGCCCGTATCGCTGACCACCACGCGAACACGCTGGGCATCGACAGGGGCCATCGTAATGGCCAAGGTACCACCTTCGTCCATGGCCTCCAGCGCATTGGCCAGCAAACTGTTGAGGATTTGCGTCAGCTGCACCTGCTGGCTCAGCACCATGGGCGTGCCTTTGGGTTCGAACAGCACATTGACCCGACCCTTGATGATCTGCTGCTCGAAAGCCATCAGGCTGTCGTGCAGCGCCGCCACCAGGTTGACCGGCTCGACGTCGTCATTGAGCGGACGCAACGATTGCAGCAACTCCCGTACCCACTTCGACATGCGATCGACCTGGCCGATGATGTCGTTGATGTTCTTGTGCGCCGGGCCACTGTCGAACTCCAGTGCCAGTTCGGCGCTTGAGCGAATGGTCGCCAGGGGGTTACGCAAGCTGTGGGCAACGGCCGACGACATCTCGCCCAGGGCGACGAAGGTTTCGTTGACGATCAGTTGCTTCTGTTGCGTGGCCAGCAGGATCGCCGCCCGCCGCACGATCCAGTACAACCCCAGGTAAATCAGGCCGCCGCCCAGGGCCGTGGCCATCCATATCAACACCAGGCCGCGCTCCATCCGGTTGATCAGGTCCTTGGGTTCCTTGTAGATCTCGACCATCGCCGTGACGTTCTTGCCTTCGGCATCGAACAGTGGAATGTAGTTTTCAATGAAGATGTATTCCGGCGGCGCGACGAACTTCTGTTCCATGCGAGCCTTGTCGACATCGTGATAACTGGCCGACACGGGCGTCTTCAATGCAAAGGCCTGGTCCAGGTCTTCGTCGGCGTGAATCGTAGTGCCCATCAGGGCCGGGTTGGTCGACCAGATGATCATGCGGTCGGGGGCATAGATGTTCGCCAGGATCACATCCGGCAAATGTTCGATGTGGTCGAGGAATTCGCCCCGGGCGTTGGCGCGGGCCATCGGGTCGACGTCGGGAAAGTCGCGGTCCTTGCGCGGGTCGAGCAGCTCGCCCATGGTCCGCACATTGGGGATCGACACATGGCGCACCTCGGCGGAGGCAATCGCCTGGATGAATTGCGACGTCAACAGGGCATCGCGCTGCACGCTTTCGGTAATCACGAACTTGGTCGACACCGAACCCAACGCCACCGCCACCGTGCCGATCACCGCCATGCTGATGAGCGAAAACCAGCGCAGCAGATTGAACGGCTGTTTGCGCGAGCTCAAGCGAACTTCACCCTGGTCGGACGCCAGTGTCTTTGCAAGCGTGGTCATGGATAGTGTTCCCGCGAACCCCCTATAGGTTTATAGCGCACCGCTAGCCGTTTGCCCGTCATCGGGGCCATTCCTTCCCCATCCCCCCACTCCCCCTCTGCCCCGATCTACCCCCAAAGCTGGGGAAAGAGGCCCGCCCGATCATTCACCGCTCGATCGACGAGCGCAGCGCAAACGCCTGTGTACCGGGGCCCTGGCCGACATTTTCGGAGGTTGGCATGGGAGTTGCCGAAGTGCTCACAACTGACCCATATCCCAAGGGGCAGGTACTCTGATAGAGGGAATACTCATGCACCCTTTACTGTCCAAAACCGCGATCGCCCTGATCGTGAGTGCTCTGGCCCAAGGCGCTGCCCAGGCCGCGCTGTTTGCTGTAGATCCTGGCCCCTACCTGCCAGACAATGGTGGCTTCGCCTCCTGGTATCAGGACAGCCATGGCCGGACACTCGATTTGTGTCTGTCAAAAGCTGTCAGTTCCAGGGTTCCAAGCGCTCCCGGCGCACCGACCTACATGTGCAACCTGCTGCCGGCTCCCGGCGTTTTCGACGACACGCAGCCGGTGGTTTTCCCGACCAACTTTCCCGATGAAGCGTTCTGGTTCACCGGCGACGGCGCCATCGTCGACGCGGCCCGGGGCATCGACCTGGGGTATGTCAGCGCCGTCGAAGCAGCCTTCGCCGCCGAAGAACCCAAAGAGGGTGACCAGGTCAGTTTCGCCCGTATTCGTATCCGGGTCGACGTGCCCACACCCGGCACCTATGTGATCACCCACCCCTACGGGGTTGATGTGTTCAACGTCGACACCCCCGGGCGTCGCGCAATCAACATGACCCGCGACATCGGCATCGGCTCGCCGAAAACCTACGACGGCGCACTCAAGGGCGACATCGGACCGTTCCTGCGCAGCGTCAACGGTCCCTACACCGAAACCAACCCGGTCACCGGTCAAGCCGAGCAGTTCGTGGGTGATCCGAACCTGTCGGAAGCCTTCACCGGCAGCCCGTTCAACACCAACTACATCCGCATCGAAGGGCCTAACGGACTGGACTTGCGCACGACGGTGATGGCCATTTCCGGCAAGTTGTCGACGGTGGTCCGGCCCACTCCGATGATCTCCGAGCGCAGCACTTATTCGCGCAAAGCCGGGGAAAGCGCACCGGTTGCACAGCAGGATGTATTCGTGATGGCCCCGCCACCACCGGCCACCGTGACCCTGGACAGCAATAGCCCGGTGTTGAACCTGACCGAGGCCAACACCACCGGCCACTGGTACGCGCAATCCTCCACAAACCCGACCTTGCCGAGCAGCTTGCAGGTGACCGCCGACAACCACCTGGCCATCCCCAGCAGCACGCCGACCACCCTGTCCATGCCGTTAACCGACCTGGTGGTGATTTCGCAGGCCCAGTACAGCCTCAACAGCGGCCAACTCACCATCGTGGCCTCGACCAGCGATGAAACCTCGCCCCCCGTACTCACCGCCACTTCCGGAACCGGTGCCGCCATCGGCGCCCTGAGCGGCGATGGCGCCGAGAAAATCCTGTCGACCGGCATCACGCCGATTCCACCGGCCAAGGTTACGGTGACGTCATCCAATGGCGGCACTGACACCGAAGAAGTGGTCATCGTGCAATGAACGCTCTCATGCCCAGATCCGCATCAGGAGGCATCATGAACAAGTGGCCACGCTTCGCGCTCAACGCGCTCGGGCTGACTCTTTCGCTGTCCGGCAGTGCGTTCGCGCAACTCGCTGCCGTCGACCCCGGCCCCTACACCTTTGCCACGGGGAAATTCCCCTTGTGGTATCAGGACAACAATCTGCTGTCGATGGAACTGTGCCAGTCCCGCGCCGTGAGTTCGCGGGTACCGAGCACGCCTGGCGCCCCCTCCTACATGTGCATCCTGCTGCCCGAACCGGGAATCTTTGACGACACCCTGCCGATGGTATTTCCGGATAACTGGCCACCGGAAGCGTTCTGGTTCCTCGCCGAGACGGCCATCCCCGACAACGCCGCAGGCTACGGCGTGGATGCCTACGTGGCCGGGATTGAAGCGGCATTCGCTTCGGAAAACCCTGTCGACGGCGACCAGGCAAGCTTCGCGCGGATTCGTATCCGAGTGAACATCCCCATCGCCGGGACCTACACCATCACCCACCCATACGGCGTGGAAGTCGTCAACGTGACCGCTCCGGGCCGTCGTGCGATCAACATCACCAGAGATATCGGCATCGGCGCACCCGGTAATTTCTCTGGCGCAGTCAATGGTGACATTGGGCCGTTCCTGCGCAGCGTCAACGGTCCCTACACCGAAGTGAATCCGGACACCGGCGCCATCGAGACCTACGTCGGCGACCCGAATCTCACCGAAGCAGTCACCGGCAGCCCCAACAACACCAACTTCCTGCGTATCCAGGGCCCGGCCGGGACCATTGAGACCAGCCTGTTCAACCTGTCCGGCAAAGTCCTCGACAACCGGGCGCAAACCCCTGTGGAGGTCAGCCGCGCCACGTATCGCCGCACCTCATCGGGTCCAGGCACTAGCAGTACCCGGGTAGAAGTCTTCGGCAAGTCGGTCAACGGCTCGAGCCTGTGCTTCCGCGAAACCGTGGCCCTGGTTCCGGGACCACCGCAGACACCGTGCCTAACCAGCATGCTCGGCGACAACACCGGTCTGTTCTTCGGTCACCGCCTGACGGGTACCGCCGTGCCTCCAGTCGTAGTGCTCACCGCTACCGACCCGACTGGTGCCACCCGGCCTACGGCAGTATCGAGCAAAGTCAGCGACGTGGTGAAAGTCCAGACCGCGCGCTACAGCTGGGACAATCACAGCCTGCTGATCGCGGCCACTTCGTCTGACGAAGTGGTGGTACCGGACATGGTCGCCCAAGGCTACGGACGGTTGACCAAGTCCGGCACCCTGCAAACCTTGACGGTTGCCGACCTGCCGCAGCCACCGGCCACCGTCACAATCAAATCCGCCTCCGGCGGCAGTGACACCGAGCCAGTGGTCGTCGTCGGCACTGCACCAGACACCGGCGAGAACAAGGCGCCGATTGCTGTCGCTGACAGCGGCAGCACCAGCTTCGGGATCCCGATTACCCTCAGCCTGCTGACTAACGACAGCGACCCGGACGGCAACACACCGCTGAGCATCACCGAGCTGACCCAACCGGCCACCGGCCAGGGCACCGTGGCGTTGAGTGGAACCACGGCCGTCGTCTATACGCCACCAGCCGTGGTGACCGTGCCGCTGACCACAACCTTCACCTACAAGGCGCAAGACATCAAAGGCCTAGCTTCGACTGCTGCGGCGACCGTCACCATCACCGTTGCGCCTAACCAGCCGCCAACGGCCGTCGCTGACGCTGCCGCGACCCTGGGTGTGTCGATACCGATCAACGTGCTGGCCAACGACACCGATCCAGAAGGCAACGTTCCGCTTGCAGTCGCCAGCTTCACTCAACCTCCGACCGGTCGCGGCAGCGTCACCAGTAACGGTACGGTCCTGACCTACAACCCACCGGCCACCGTCACCACGGCCTTCACCACGACCTTCAACTACTTCGCCCGGGACAGCTTCGGTGCTGTGTCGACGGCGCCGGCCACGGTCACGGTGCAAGTCTCGCCACGGCCTGCTGCGGAAACCTTCGCGGTGACAGCGGCCACGGTGACAGCCCGTTCCAACAACCGCTTCAACTGGGACTTCACAGGGACGTCATCGGTGACCACCGGCAATACCATCACCGTCCAGGTGACCACGCCAACCGGGCTGGTGACGCTCGGTAGCACCACGGTGCCGCTGACCGGACGCTGGAGGCTGACAGTGAGCAACAGCACCACGGTGATTCCGTCGGCCAACCCGACCGCCACCATCACCTCGTCCCAAGGCACCGTGCGCACGGTGCAGGTGATCTCGAACTGAGTCCGTGCCCCATCGACTCGCTGAGTTGATGGGGCAGGCCTCCAGCAAAAGGAGCATGCAATGAAAACGTCGACCGCCGCCCTGCTCTGCCTGCTTCTGCTCTGCAGCAGCGCGGGCGTGCGCGCCGACGACTTGATGGAAAACGACGACATTGCACCCGGTGTCGACCTCGGCGAGCTGCCACCACCGGTGGGCCAGCAAGCCCTGATCGACCAGAACGGCCAGGCCAACGTCGCGCTGTTGCAACAGAACGGCCAGTCGCTGCTCGGCCAGATCGTGCAGTCGGGCAGCAATCAGGAAGCCTACATCCTGCAACAAGGCAGCGACCTGATGGCCTTGATCAACCAGCAAGGTTCCGGCAACGCCGCGTCCATCACCCAAACCGGCAGCCACAACCGCGCGCAGATATCCCAGAACGGCAACAACAACGACGCCAGCATTGTCCAGGCCGGCACGGGGCAGCAAAGCGCTGTGACCCAAGCAGGAAATGGAATGAGCGTATCGGTCACTCAATATCGCTAAAGCACTGCACCACTTGGAGGTTTCATCATGTTCAAATTGACGCCCCTCACCGCCGCCATCCTGGTCATAGTCAGTGCTCAAGCATTGGCCAATGACAGCGTGTCGACCCAGAACCAGTTCGGTGACACCAACATCGCCAATGTAACGCAGACGGCGGCACCGATGAGCTCCGCCACCCAGAACCAGTCCGGCACCGGCAACGACGCGGCTTCCGTACAGGACAACGCCACCAGCACCATCGAGCAGAACCAGAGCGGCAACTACAACGCCGGCTACGCCGAGCAACTGTTCGAAAACAACAGCAGCATCATCCAGAACCAGAGCGGTGACACCAACATCAGCCACGCCAGCCAGTCGATCGGGATCGGCGGTGGCCAGGTCCTGCAACAACAGGAAGGCACCGGTAACTTCTCGTTCATCTACCAGGACAGCCAGGAAAACACCACCGGCAAAACCTACCAGTACGGCGACAGCAACGAAGCCAACATCGAACAGATCCAGGTGGGCACGGCCAACAACGCGGTGATCATCCAGTACGGCACCGCCAACTACGCCACCGCCGAACAGATCAACCACATGAACGGCCAGATCGATATCAACCAGTCCGGTGGCACCAACTATGCCTATGGTGATCAGCGCAATGGCGAAGGCGGTAACCTGACCATCAACCAGTATGGCGACGGCAACGGCAGCGAAGTCTGGCAGGACACCCAGGTCGCCAGCAAAACCACCATCGACCAGAACGGCCAGACCAACGAAGCCATCGTCGACCAGAGCTTCGGCGACCACAACGTTGCCCAGGTGATTCAGGTCGGTGATCTCAACGCAATCTATGCCGACCAGTTCGAGTCCATGGGCTCGACCGTGACCCTCAATCAACAGGGCATCGGCAACATCCACTTCACCTACCAGACCGGCACCGACCATGTGCTCAACGCCACATCCACGGGTAACGACAACAAGGTCTACGCCAGCAACTGGAAAGGCCCGGCCACGCAAATGGGCGGCCAGTTCGGCACCAACCAACGCGCCACCGTCAACCAGAACGGCAACGGCAACGTCGCCAACTTCACCCAGAAAAACACCGGCCACATCATGACCACCAACCAGACCGGCTACGGCAACAAAACCACGGTCACCCAAGCCGATTCCTACAACGAGCTGTACTTCGACCAGAACGGCACCGACAACATCCTCATCGCCGACCAGCGCGGCACCAACAACCTGGCCCAGGGCAGCAGCACCGGCACCCACAACACCACCGACGTCAACCAGGAAGGCAGCAGCAACCAGGCGTTCACCACGCAGCTGTATGGCGAAGACAACATGATCACCATCAAGCAGACCGACACCATGAACGTCGCCTATGTGACCCAGGGCGGGACTGGCAACATTGCCAATGTCGACCAGAGTGGCATGACCCAGATGGCGAACGTGCAGCAGTTTGGTTCGGCTAACAGTGCGACTGTGTTGCAGAAGTAACTGCATGGGGTGAAAAACCGCGGCTCTTGAGGGAGGGTCGCGGTTTTTTTGTGGCTACAGACAGGCGTTCACACCTTCTTTTTTTGGACGTCACAATCTTGTAGGAGCCAGGCTTGCCGACGATGGCGGCCTCAAGCCGACCAATCGCTCGCGGCTATACCCGATCTACTGTGGGAGCTGGCCTGCCGGCGATGGCGGCCTTACAGCCGAGCATTCTCTCGCAACTGTACCCGATCTACTGTAGGAGCTGGCTTGCCGGCGATGGCGGCCTGACAGCCGACCTATTATCTATTGACTGAGTACATATCCATTCCCGCGGTAACGGCCACTTAGGGTTTCGCCCTTACGGCGAGTCACTTGCCCCCGGTGTCAGGATAGTTGTCGCCTCTGCGGATTTACCCCCAAAAAAGCACACCGAGGGCGGAAAGAGATAGGTTGTGACGTACTATTCACCCGAACGTAAAGCTGCATTGCTCAAGATGTTGCTTCCCCCGCTGAGCCTGACCGTGGCCGAAGTTTGTCGACGTGAAGGGGTCAGCGATGTATCGATGTACCTCTGGCGCAAGATGGCCAACCAAGGAAGTAAAGTGCCCGACGACATACTGCTTTCTGATAAATGGTCTGCTGAAGCCCGGTTTGCAGCTGTCCTTGAAACGGCCAGTCTGACTCAGCTTGAGTTGGGCGAATATTGCCGTCGAAACGGCCTTTACCCCGAACAGCTCAATGCCTGGCGTCAGGCCTGTATCAGCGGTCAAGAAGCTGTTCAGGCGCAAAAAATGGCTGATCATGAACAGACGCGCAAAGACAAGAAACGGATCCTGGAACTGGAGCGTGAACTGCGCCGTAAAGATGCTGCATTGGCCGAAACCGCAGCGTTGTTAGTGCTGCGAAAAAAGCTCAACGATTACTGGGGGACCGACGACGAGGACAACTGACCTCTTTGCCGGAACGGCAGTTGTTGGTGGGCTGGTTGATCGAAGCGATCGTAGCGGGAGCCCGAAAAATACGGGCCTGCCAAGAGGTCGGACTATCGCTCAGAACCTTGCAGCGCTGGACCCAGCCGCAGGAGCTGCAAGCCGATGCGCGCACCACCACTTTGCGGCCCAAGCCGCGTAATGCGTTAAGCGAAATCGAGCGACACGCCATCGTGGCGCTGTGCAACAGCCCGACATACGCCCATTTGCCTCCGAGCCAGATCGTTCCGCGCTTGGCCGACGAGGCGCGATATCTGGCGTCGGAAACTACGTTTTATCGCGTCTTGCGAGCAGCCGGCCAACAGCACCATAGAGGCCGCAGCCGACGACCCCGGCGGGTTGTAATGCCGACAACACATGCGGCTGAGAAGCCCAACCAGGTGTGGTCGTGGGACATCACGTATCTTCCATCGCCGATCCGCGGCAAGTATTACTACCTGTATTTGATCGAGGATATTTACAGCCGCAAGGCGGTGGGCTGGGAGGTTTATGAAGAAGAAAGTGGTGAGAAAGCGGCTGCACTGCTACAGCGCAGCGTGATCAGCGAGAAGTGCCTGCGTGAGCCGTTAGTGCTGCACTCTGATAACGGAGCGCCGATGAAATCGGTGACGCTGTTAAGCAAAATGTATGAGCTGGGGATCACACCCTCTCGCGGTCGGCCGCGCGTAAGCAATGACAACCCGTACTCGGAATCACTGTTTAGAACACTGAAGTACTGCCCGCAATGGCCCTTAGAAGGCTTCGCCAGCTTGGACGCTGCACGGACTTGGGTGAGGGATTTTATGCGCTGGTATAACACCGAACACAGGCACAGCCGGATCCGCTTCGTCACACCGTCAGAGCGCCATCGCGGGCAAGATCATCAGATCCTGGTGCTGCGGCACCAGTTGTATGAACGGGCACGCCAGAAAACTCCTGAACGATGGTCTGGAAAAACACGCAACTGGGAGCCGATAGGAACGGTGCTGCTGAACCCGGATCGGGTACAGCAGACCGGTAAGAAAGCGGCATAGCAAAACAGTTGGCGCGACAACTACCTTGAAAAACGCCGCTTGGAAAAGCCCCAAGTAACCAAGGGCTCTTGCCCCTGACGTTCGGTGCCTCGCTAAGGCTCGGCATGCCCTCGCTCCGGTCCTGCTCCGTGGGTCGCCGCGATGGGCCATCCTTGGCCCAGCGCGGCTAAACCGGCATCCATGCCGGTTTACCCACTGCGCAGAACCTCCTTTCGGCCTCTCGATGTGGCAAGAAAATCAAAAGCCAAAGCAGAGCAAAAGCCGAAGCGAGGCGGCCTGACAGCCGACCTGATTACAGGTGTGTCCGCGATCCCACTGTAGGAGCGAGCCTGCTCGCGAAAAACGACCTGACAACGCGATCATCCAGACAGGGCGCGTCATCGTTGACGTCCATCGCCAGCAGGCTGGCTCCCACAAGGAATTGAGGGGTATCTGCAAAAGTCAGGTCGGCTGTCAGGCCGCCTCGCTTTTGCTTTGGATTTGGGTGCCCCGTTAACCACGATGGCCGAACGCAGGTATTGCGCAGTGGGGAAACCGGTAGGACGCCGGTTTAGCCGCACTGGGCCAGGGATGGCCCATCGCGGCGACCCACGGCGCATTGCCTTCGTTACGGCATGCCGAGCCCTAGCGAGGCACCGAGTGGTGGGGCCAAGCCTTTTGCTTACTTTTTGCTGGGCCGGCACTCCGGCGTTTGAAAAAGAAGAAAAAAGGGGACAGATTTATTTTCATGATTTGTTTACATTGCTCGAATATAAATCTGTCCCCTTTTTCCTTTTCCCGAATATAAATCTGTCCCCTTTTTCCCGGTCCCCTTTTTCCCTCTTTTTCCGCTCTTTTTCCGGTTGTCCCCTTTTTCCGGTTCTGCGCAGTGGCTAAATCGGCATGGATGCCGGTTTAGCCGCGCTGGGCCAAGGATGGCCCATCGCGGCGGGCCCTGTAGGAGCGAGCATGCTCGCGAAAAACGCCAGAACAACACGGGCATTCAGATAGCCCTCGTCATCGTTGACGACCATCGTCGGAACGCCGCCCGGAGCATGCTCGCTCCTACAGGCTCTTCCAAGTGACTCGCCGTAAGGACGAAACCCTAGGTGGCCGTTACCGCAGGAATGGATATGTACTCCGTCAACAAAATCCAGGTCGTTTGTCAGGTCGCCTTCGCTGGCAAGCCAGCTCCCACAGTTTGGATCGGGTACATCTGCAGGAGCTGGGTCGGCTGTAAGGCCGCCATCGCTGGCAGGCCAGCTCCCACAGTTGATCGAGTACAGCCGTGAGAGATGGGTCGGCTGTCAGGCCGCCTTCGCCGGCAAGCCTGGCTCCTACGGTTTTGGATCGGGTGCATCTGCAGGAGCCTGGTCGGCTGTCGGCCGCCGGGGCTCACTCATCCTCCCCCTCTCCCTCCGGCACCACCCTGTTCTGCGTCAGGTAGCGATCCAGGGTCTCATTCTGCGCAGGCTGGGAGTTGTCCCCCGCCACCTGCCACAAACGTCGCTCGATCCCCTGCGCCAGCATATGCCCCACCGCCGCCTCGATCGCCGACAACACACACAACTGCGCCGGTTCGTTGGTGGTGTAGCCCACCTCGGCCTCAAGCAATTTCTTGAACTCGATGAACTTGAACACGCCAGCACTACGGGCCACGGAGTAGATGGTCTTGCTGGTCATGACGTTGGACAGCACCTGCCCGCTGCGCACGTCCACCGCCCGCAGGTTCACCGTGACCTGGTCGACGCGATACTCCCGGGCAATGTCGATGCCCAGGTAGCGCGCGCCTTCGCCGCCGCTGCGTACGTTGGTGTCGTAGGCGATGATCCCGCCTTCGAGCATCATGTTCGCTGCTTGCAGCGGTGGCAGCTCACCCTGGATGTTCACCGGGGTATTGGGTTTCTTCTGCGAGGCGCGGATGATCTTGCGCTCGGTCAACAGGTTCTGCAGCCCTTCACGCTCGAGCACCACGAACCAGCCGCTGGCCTGCAAGGCGTCCATCAGCATGCTCGCCGCGCCCTGGGTGACGCTGGTGGAAAACGAGCTGGCCGGGGTCGGCTTGTATTGCCCGGTCTGGTCGCGGAAGCCGTAGACCACCGCCATCAACCGGCCCTTGGGTCGTGGCATGTTGATCAAGTCATAGTAGGTCGAGGCCCTTGGGGTCAGGGTCGGGGTTTTGGAGTCCTGCTCGGCCGGCATCGGCTCGCGCAGACTGCACCCTTGTAATGCCGCCAACATCAGCCCTAGCGCTATTATTTTTTTCATGTCCTTAACTCCCCATTGTCCCGATTCCCCTCAAGGGGCCAGTCCATTCACCTGGATTTCCGAAACTTCGCCCGTGGCCCGGTCGGTCACGTTGATCGTCAGCGCACCGGAGTCGTCGACCACGTCGACGATGAAAGCGTCCGTGGACAGGCTCCCCGTGTTGCCGGTGGAGATGTTGTCCAGCAGTTGACCCAGCAAGCGCGATTGCAACTGGGCGCTGAAGCGCTCCAGGGCTGAGGTCCCGGCCGCCGAGGTACGATCCTTCAAGTCGGGATCGTCGTAGTCGTTTTGCGCCTGGGCGTTGTTGAGCAGCCAGGTACCGTTCAACGGGTTGCCGCCAAACGAAGGGTTGACGGGCGTGTACACCAGTTCCGTGCCCTGGACCATGGCGCAAGCACCCAGGCCGAGCATGCATCCACCGGCGCGCTGCAAAAACGTTTTCGCTTTCATAGTTCGTCCCTCTCAAGGTCCGTGGTGTCCTGCAACAAGGCTTCCAGCTTGCGCTGGACAATCTGCCCGCGTACCCAGTCGGCGGCGGCATAGGCCTCGTCCTTGAGCTCCACGGTGTTCGGCGGCAGGAAGCGCCGGTAAACCAGGCGTTGTTGAAATTCCACGGTCACCAGGCTGCCCCAGCGAGCCGAAGGTCGTTCGCGTACCACCAGGTTGAAATCCATCGGGCTGGTGGCACGCAGGCGTTCACTGAACGAGTAATAAAATTCGTGGCCGATGTGCGAGATCGTGTCGTCGACGATGAAGCCGAGCATCTCGTCCTCTTCAGCGGCCCAGGTCACGCAGGTGCTCAACAGCAGGATCATCGCCAGGCAGAAGCGCTTCATGGCTGCAATCCCTCCGGCACTGCGGACTGGCCTTTGGCAGGGCCCGAGGTGCCATCGAGGAAGGCTTTTTCGGCCACGAATTGCCAGTCCTTGTAGCTGGCCATGCCGTTGAAGTCCGACCACTGGCTGGGGAAGTCCGCCTGCTTGAGCGGCTTGTCGGTGGACGAGCTGCTGATGCCGGTGATGCGTCCGTCGAAGCCGCGCATCAGGAACCATTCACCGCCGCCGATCGGGTCCGGGTACAGCTGGCGTATATGGTGTTTGGCGCTGGGGAAACGCTCGTCCTGCAACAGGTCGGCGAGTTCCTTGGGGTACTGGGCCAGGCCTGGCGAACTGCGGTAATAGCTGCGCAGTGCCTGGGCGTACTGGGTGCCGACCCAGAGCAATTGGCGTTCGCGGTCGCGCCGCGAAGCGGTGGACCACAACTCGCCGGCACTGGCCAGGCCCATGCCCATCACCATGATCAGGAACAGCACACCCAGGTAGGTGAAGCCGCCTTGTGCCGCAGGCTTACCACTCGGAATAAAGGCTGCCATCACGCGCCCTCCCTGTGGCACCACTCTTGATATCGGCGACACCGCCGGCCACGCCGTCAGGCGGTGCAACCAAGACCCAGGCGTCCTTGCGTTCGACAATCGGGTCCATCGGCGGATTGCGCAGGTAGCGCTGTTCAACCAGTTGCTCGATGGAGTCGGGATAGCGTCCGGTGTCACCGTAGTAGTGATCCAGTGCTTCGCGCATCGCCGACAGGCTCTGGCGCAGGGTGGTCTCCTTGGAGGCCTCCAGGCTGTTGAAATAGCGCGGCAAGGCGATGGTCATCAGGGTGGCGATGATTGCCATGACCACCATCAGTTCCAATAGGGTAAAACCCCTTTCCCGACGCATATGCTCACCACTCCCGGTAGGCGATGCCGTTGAGACCCTTGCCCCGGGCCTTGGAGTAGACGTCGAAGACGTCCTGGCCTTCCCGCGGGTTTTGAGCCGTACTGTCGTAGGAGCGCAGGCCCCAGCCACCTTCGTCGTCGCGCTTGACCGGTGCCAGCGGGTCATGGGGTACGCGGCGCAGGAAATAGAACTTGGCACCCTTGGCGCTGCGCACATCGCGCACCCCTTCCACCAGCACCTGCAGGTTCGGCGGGTAGCCGCTGCTGTTGAGCGATTTCTCGATGTACCCGGCGTCGAAAGCACGCTTGTAGGCGTCGATGGCATCGCGGATCTGGTACAGCGCGGTACGCAGTTCCTGCTCTTTGCCCCGGCGCACCACGGTCTCGGTCAGCGGCGCGGCCATGCCGGCCAGCAGGCCGATCAACGACAGCGTCACCACGACTTCAATCAAGGTAAAACCGCGTTGCGAGGCGTTCATGATCAAGGCTTCCCAACAGTAACGGTGGTAGCGATCGGTGCGCCCATGCCATTGGCCTTGACCTCTTCAACCTCGACCTTCGAGCGATCCGGTGCCTGGATGTGCATGCTGGTTTCGGTGCCCGTGGTGAATTCCATGTCCGATGGACTCTGGTACGGCAGGTTGCGCACGATCCGCGGGGTGATCGACAACACCAGCTCGGATTTGCTCACGTCGTCCTTGTTGCTGCCGAACAGGCGGCCGAGGCCAGGAATATCGCCAAGACCGGGAATCTTGTTGCCGGTGCTGCCATGGTCGTTGCGCATCAGGCCGGCGAGAATCTGCGTTTCGCCGTCATGCAGGCGCAGGGTGGTCTGCGCGTTGCGGGTATCGACCTGGACCGGAATCGTGCCCTGGCGGGTCGGTTCCAGTGGCGTGGCGTTGCTGACTTCCAGGGCCACCTTGATCGCCACTTCGTTGTTCAAGTGCACGGTGGGCTGCACTTCCAGTTTCAGACCGACGTCCAGGTAAGTCACGCTTTCGGTGATCACCGGTCCCTGGGTCGACGGCACCGACGTGGCGCTTATGATCGGCACGCGCTGGCCGATGTGGATGCGCGCCTGTTCGCGGTTGCTGACGCGGATCACCGGGCTGGCGAGGGTATTGATGTCCTTGTCCTGGGCATTGATCTTGGCCTGTGGCGAGGGCTGGATGGTGATCCGGCTGGAATTGATGCCCTTGAGCTGATCGAGCAGGGTCACCGCCGAACCGTCGCTGTTGACCACGCCGAAGGTGTTCGGCCATTGCAGGCCCAGGTCGAGAATCCGCTGGGTGGCGACCTCCATCACTTCCACTTCCAGCACCACTTCGGGGTTGGACTGATCCTGCGATTGCAGGAGCTTCTCGGCCATGCGCACGGCGTCACCGGTGTCGCGCATGGTCAGGGTGTTGAGGCGTTCGTCGACGAACACGTCGCGGGTCTTGAGCATGGTCTTGACCATGTTCAGCGCGGTATTGGCATCGATACTGGTCAGGTAGAAGGTGCGCATCACCAGCTCCTGGTAATCCTTGAGCTTCTGCGGCGAGTCCGGGTAGATCAGCAGGGTGTTTTCGTTCACCACTTTCTGGTGCAGCTGGTTCTGTTGCAACAGCAGTGCCACGGCGTCTTCGATGCGCACGTCGCGCACGAAGATGGTGGCTTTCATGTCCGGGCGCAGGTCCTTGTCGAAGATGAAGTTCAGGCCGGCGACCTGGGACAGCACTTCGAAGATGGTCTTGAGATTGGCGTCGCGAAATTCCAGGGTTACCGGCTTGTCCAGCTTGGTGCGCAGTTGCGGATAGGCCACCACGTTGCGGCTCTGCACCAGGCGGATATTGCCTTGCAGTTCCAGGGCGCCTTCGTTGTTGGGGTCCAGTTCGAGAATCTGCCTGACCTGACGCTCGGCGCCGTAGATGTCGCCACGGCGCAGGTCGCCACGGGCCAGTTCGAGTTTTTCATCGAGGCTGCGCATGTGTTCGAGCTGGCGCAAGGCGTCCTGGGCGCGGCGGTTGTTCGGTTCGATGGTCAACACCCGGCCGTACCCCATGCGAGCGGACGCGAAATCACGCTGGGTCCGATCCATGTCGGCCTGGGTCAGCAGCGCCGTGATCGCACGGGCACGAGCGCTGTTGAGGGCAATGTGCAGTTCGGTGTCGCGAGGGTTTTCCCGCAGGCCCTCCTCGATCCGGGCCAGGCCGGCTTCGTACTGGCCCTGTTCGATCAGCTCAGAGGCTTCTTCCTTGGCCACCTGCGCCGAGCTGCAGGCAGCCAGCCCTGCACAGAGGCAGAGGCTCATCAGCAAACGGGACTTGTTCATTGCGCGCTCCCCACAGACAAGGTCTGGGACAAATGCAGAGGCAAATAGACCAGGCTCAGTTCCAGATCGGAAATGCCCTCGATCTTCCATGTTTCGTCAATCACATCCCCTTTACGCACGACGTAGATCTTTTCGCCGTTTTGCAAAAACACTTGCAGGTCGGTGCGATCGTCCATCCGGCCGATGAACTGGAACGGCATGGGCGGTGCAGTGGGGACCTGCACCACCGGTGCAACGTTGACCGGTTGTTCGGTGACGCTGGCCAGGGTGGGTGCGGCCTTCCAGCTGCGCGCGGCGAACAGGTCGCCCGCCGGGCTCAGGTCCTTGATCGCCACGGGCGCAGCAGAGGCCTGCGCGGCTGGCAAGGCGCCGCGTTGCTTGCCTTTGACTGGCGTGGCCACAGCGGCCACTTCGACGTCACTGTCGTCAGCCTGTTTAAAGTATTCGGGCACCCAGGTCAGCGCCGCGGCCACACCGAGGAACGCCACCCAACCCACCGCACGTTTGTTGTTCATCATGACCTCGACAGGTAAAGGGTCATGCGGATCCGCCCGTTCAGGTCGGTGTCGGCGATCTTCTTGCGCGAAAGCTCCAGGTCCTCCACCACCACCGCCGGCAACTGGCCGAGCAAGGCATGCATGAAGCGCCGCAGTTGCGGGTAGCTGCCCCGCACCGGCAGGAGGATCTGATAGCGCGCCAGGTGGGTCTTGGGGTCGATGCCCAGCGAGTATTCGCCCCTGGACAGGGTGATGCGCTCCTGGGCGGCCAGCGCGTAGATCTTGTCGATGGCGACGGTGGCCTGGGGCTGGGTTGGCAATTTGCTGCGGAAGTCATCGAGCTGGCGTTGTGGCACGACCGGAGCGGCGATCGAGCCCTCCTCGACCTTGGCCAGGTATTCGCGGGCGTCCTGGGTCTGCTGGCTCAGGTGCTGCAGCGCCTGCCAGTCCGGCAACAAGCCGAACAGGCCGTAGGCCAGCGCCAGCACCAGCAGGGCCAGCCCTGCCAGGCCCGGGACGCCGAGGCTTTGCAGGTATTCGTGGACGATCAATCTAGGGATTTGCATCGCCAATCTCCCAGGTAGCCGACAAGTTGAATTGCACCGGGTGCTCCGGCACGTTGGCGACGATTTCGTGGCTGAGCAACGACACGTCGGAAAGCTCGTCGCAGGCTTCGAGGCGGCGGTGGAAGTCGAGCATGGCGTCCAGGTCGCGTGCCTCGGCGCTGATCCGCACCTGGCCCTTGCGGGCATCCGGGGTCAGGGTCAGCAAGGCAATGTTGTCGCGCGGCATGGCTTCCAGGGTGGCGAACAGGCGCTCCCAAGGGCGGCGCAACTGCTGCGAGACCTTGCGCATCTCGGCCAGGTTCTGCGCCTGCTCGCGGGTTTCGGCCGGGGTCAGGCTGACCTTGCTGCCGGTGTCGCCAGTAAGTACCCGTTGCGTGGTTTGCAGGTGACCTTGCTGTTGTTCGGCCTCACCACTTACTTGTTGTTGGATGACGATGCAGATCAGCGCCAGCACCACGCCACCGACCAGCAGGCTCCAGCCCAGGGGACTGGAGCGGCGGCGCGGCTGAAAGTCGAGCATCAGGGGGCGCATGTCAGGCCACCGTCCGGGACATGACGTACAGGCTGTCGCGTACGCTGGTCCGGCCTTCTTCGAGGGTGCGCAGCTGTACGCCTGGCACTTCAGGGTGCGAGTCGATACGCGCTGGCGCATGCAGGTAGATGTTCAGTGGCCGCTCACTGATGGAAGCCTGCAATTGGCATTCGCGACCGACCAGCGCGCTCAGTGCGGCATCGCTGTCGCTGCTGCCCACCGAGCGCACTGCCGTCCAGCGACCTTCGCGCGCCAGCAACATCACGCTGCGCACAGGTTCGGCGACCACGAACAGGAAGTCGCCGGCGTCGAAGCTTTTGTCGAAGTGGTTGAACGCCGCCATCAGGTACGGTTGCACCGAACGCAGGCGCAAGCCACGGCCACTGACCAGGGCACGCAGGCGTTCGATCAGGTCTTGCGGCAGCGCGCTGGCGATCCGGTCGTAGCCGGCGGGTTCGGCCGACAGCACCAGGCTCCAGGGTTGGTTGGCCGCCCCGTAGAGGTCTTCGAAGCACAGCTGGGCAAACCCGCGCAGTTCGTCGGGGCTGCTGATCTGCTCGCTCCAGGGCACCAGGCAAAAGCGGCTGAAGTGGCCGGAGACCACCACAGTCAACTCGGCACCGGCGCGGGCATGTTCGCCCAGCAGGCGGTCGAGGGTTTCCAGGGCGACCGTCCAGGCCATGAACCCTTCATCGATGAAGCCGACGCTGCCCAGCCACAGGGTGTCGCCACCCTGGCGTTGACCGAGGCCGACACCACTGGCGCCGAGCACGGCGACATAACGCTCACGAGATAAAAGTGACACGATTGATCTCCTCGAGAGTGGTCCGGCCTTGTTGCACCAGTTCCAGCGCCGATTCGCGCAGCAGGCGCAAACCGCGTTTGCAGGCGTGGGCCTTGATTTTCGAAATGGGTTGGCGCTCGACGATCATTTGCCGCAGCTCGTCGTCCAGGTGCAGCAGCTCGGCAATCGCACTGCGTCCGCGGTAGCCGGTGCCACGGCAATGACCGCAACCCTTGCCATGGACGAAGTGGTAGTGCGCGACCTGATGCGGGTCGAGGCCCGAGCTTTGCAGTTCTTCTTCGGTCGGTGCGTAGGGCGTGCTGCACGCGCTGCAAACCAGGCGGATCAGACGCTGGGCCAGCACCGCATTGAGCGCGGAGACCAGGCTGTAGGGGTCGATTTCCATCTGGGTGAAGCGGCCGATCACGTCGAACACGTTGTTGGCGTGGATGGTGGTGAACACCAGGTGCCCGGTGAGTGCCGATTGCACGGCGATCTGGGCAGTGTCGGGGTCGCGGATCTCGCCGACCATGATCTTGTCCGGGTCGTGGCGCAGGATCGAGCGCAGGCCGCGGGCGAAGGTCAGGCCTTTCTTTTCGTTGACCGGGATCTGCAGTACGCCGGGCAGCTGGTACTCCACCGGGTCTTCGATGGTGATGATCTTGTCCACGCCGTGGTTGATCTCGGTGATCATCGCGTACAGCGTGGTGGTCTTGCCGCTGCCGGTGGGGCCGGTGACCAGCACCATGCCGTAGGGTTCGGCAGCCAGGCGGCGCAGTTGACGCAGGGTTTCCTCTTCAAAGCCCAGGGCCTGCAGCTGCACGCCGCAGACCTTGTCGGCCAGGTCCTGCTTGTCGAGCACCCGCAGCACAGCGTCCTCGCCGAAAATGCTCGGCATGATCGACACCCGGAAGTCGATCTGCCGGCCGCTGATGCCGATCTTGAAGCGACCGTCCTGGGGCACGCGTTTTTCGCCGATGTCCAGTTCGGCCATGACCTTGACCCGGGAAATCACCTGTTCGGCGAACTCGCTGCCCTGGATCTTGCTGATGTTGTTGAGCACGCCATCGATGCGGTACTTGATCACCAGGCCGCTGCCGGTGGTGCCCAGGTGGATATCGCTGGCGTGCATCTTCAGCGCGTCGTAGAGGGTCGAGTTGACCAGCTTGACCACCACGCTCGAGTCTTCGCTGATACTGGTCAGGGACAGGCTCTGCAGGGTGTCGGTCTCGGTGTTGCCATCAGCCTGGGCGTTGAGCGATTCCACTGCGTGGAAGCTCTCTTCGTGGCGTGCCAGGTAGGCTTTCAGGTCGTCGGCATGCACCAGGTACAGCGGCGCGCCGTGCAGGCAGTCGTCGATCCAGGCCAGGCGAGCGCTGTCGAAGGGGTCGGCAAACACGCCGATGACCGCATCGTCGTGACGCAGCAGGATGAATTCGCGCTTGAGGCATTGGGCCAGGGTGACCCGGTCGAACACCGGGGTGGCTTGAAACAGGCTGTCGGTGTCGAGCACCGGGTAGTGCAGGGTCGCGCCCAGGCACTGGATAAAGGGCATGGGAGCCAGTTCGCAGAGCGCCCCGAGGGCTTCGAGCATGCGTTCGCCGGAACTGCCAGCCCGGGAGCGAGCCTGGGCCAATTGCTCACTGGTGAATCGAGTCGGTACACAATCGCGCGTTGGCACATCGACGACAAGGGAAAGACGGTCCATGGCTTGCTCTCCAACACCCGGGGCTTAGAGCCCTGTCGGCGCGGCGAGCAATTGCGGCGGATGCCGTAACCTCTTGTCGCGCCATTACTCCCCGGTGAGCAATCGTTCGTCGTCTGGCGCTGTGGAGGCCGTGTTACTTCGTCGGCGATCTGCAAGCACCCAACTACCGTCGTACAACTGCAGCGGGAAACTCTCGTTCCTGCTCTGGCGTCGTTCGACAAAGCCTTCGCTACTGCTCACACCCGCTTTGGGTTCGCGCTGGCGCCCCAGAAGGTCAAGTACTGCACGCGCCAGTTCCGCCAACGGAAACGGTTTGAACAGGATATGGCTGACTCCCAGTTGCCGGGCCCTTTCGCAAACCTCTGCGGTGGGGTGCCCCGTGATCAGCACAAAATGACACTTCCTGTTCTGGCGGACGGCATCGAGCACCTCAAAGCCTTCCATATCGGGCAAGCGGTAATCGAACACCATCACATCGGGTGCGAAATCGTCAGCTTCTACGATTCCTTGCGCACCGTCGTGAGCAATCCGGACTTCCAGCGCTTGCGCCTGCAGGTAACCCTGGAGGTTTTCCGCCAGCAGCTGTTCGTCATCGACAACCAGTACTTTGTTTAACAAGGTGGACTCCTTGAAACCGCAGATCCGAGTTCCGAACCTGGTGGAGTGCGCGTCCTTGATAGGACTAACGCACACTTCATGCCAGGCTGAGAGCCGGTAATTTTATGTATTCATGTCCTTGAATTTAAAAGCAATGCCTTTGCGTCCACATGCCCCACCCCCCAAAAGCGGGGAAAAGCGAACGGATGTGTATCGACGCTTTCCCCCACTGTTGGGGAAAGCTCATTCGTCGTCAATGCGTTCGATTCGATTGCTTGCGCGCAGCTGAGCCAGCGCCTGTAGACGTGCCTGGACCTGTTTCTGTCGGGTAAGGTAGACCCGAACCATTTCAAGTCCCTGCTCTTCTGGGACATCGGCAGCCTCCAATCGGTTCTGCAGCAAGATCAAATGCCAGCCAACCGTCGTGCGCACCGGCTCGCTGACGGCCCCTGGCTTGAGGGCAAAAGCCGCCGCTTCGAACTCCGGCAGCATGCGCCCACGGGTGAAGTAACCCAGATCGCCGCCGGCACTGGCCGAAGCGTCTTCGGAACCGATACGGGCCACACTGGCAAAATCGGCGCCCTGATCAATCGAGGTACGCATTGCCTGCAATCGTAGTCTCGCGGCTTCGACTGTGGAAGCATCCGCACCCTGAGGGACTTTGATCAGGATATGCCTGACCTGGATTTCCTCGGGCCGATTCATCTCGGCGCGGTGTTCCTCATAAAACGCCCGCACCTGTGTTTCGTCCGGCTGTTGCGCCCTGGTGAGTTCGGCAAACATCTGCTGCGCCGCCAGGTCACGACGGGTGTACTCGATGTAGGCGGCCTCATCGAAACCGGCGTCTTCGAGGCGCCGGGCGAACACCTGTGCGCCCCCCATGGCCTGGCGGGTCCGGGCCACCTGGTCTTGCACCGTGGCATCGCTGACCACCACCCCGCGCTTGACCGCTTCCTGCCAGAGCAGCTCCTTGTCGATCAGGGCGTCCAGCGCCGCCTTGCGCAGCTGTTTGTAGGCGCTGGGACTGCGAATGCTGGCGACCGCCCGGCCCTGATCCTCCAGATATTCGGCGAAATAGCGCTCCAGGCGCAGCTGGGAAATTTCCTCGCCATTGACCCTTGCTACCGCCGGGCCATTACTGGAAAACGCAGCGGGCACCCATAGGATCAATAGCACCAGCACAGTCATGAGTTTCATGTTCGGCCTCCGGATCAGGGCATGGCGGCAATAGGTTTGTAGGGGGCGACCAGATAGAAGCGCTGGTCTGGCAGGTCCACGGTGACCACATGGGCGCCGTTCAGGCCCAGGCGTCGACCCGGCCCGAAACTGATCAGCGGGGTCAGGCCGGTGTCGAAGTCATGCAGGCCTTCCAGGGCACTGATCAGTTTTTCCCGGCTGGCATCGCGTCCCGCCTGTTTCATGCCCTCGCTGAGCAACAGCATTGAACTGTAGGCACCGACCTGCAGCACCGCGTGTTCGCCACCGAGCCTCTGGCGCTCGCGCAGCTGCATCAGGGCGATGCGCCCGGTCATCGTCCAGTCGCTTGGCACGAACGGATACGCCAGGAACACCCGTCGGGAAAAATCACTGGGCACCTGCAGCAGATCCCCTGCCACCTGATTCGAGGCGGCGAACAGGTACGGCACCTGCCCCGCGGTCTGCAGCCGCTCGGCCAGGCGACTGAAACCACCACTGCTGCCCATGTAGAACACCGAGCGCGAGCCCAGTGGCAACTCGTCCTGCGCCGACTCGTAGGGTTGCAGGCGCACTTTCTGCCAGTCGTTGTCCTGCAGGTACTGCGCAAGTTTCTCGGCCGCCAGGCGTTGGCCAGGTTCGTTCGGATAGGCAATCAACGTCGGGCCTTGCAGCACGCGCAGACTGGTGGCGGCATAGTTGGCCAGCGCGATCATCTGTTCGCGCAGCCCCGGCAACGGTTCGAAAATCTGCCGGCTGGCCTGGGCCGTACCTTGCAATGACAGCGCCCCGATCAGGGGCACGCCGGCCTGTTCCAGACGCGGCGCCAGTTCGGCACCCAGCGCCGGCACCAGCGGTGCGACCAGCGCGAAAACCTGTTCCTGCTCGATCAACTGGTCCAGCGCCTGCTCGGCGCTGGCACGGTCGGGACCGGGATCCATGATGGTCAGGCGCAACTGCCGGCCATGAATCCCCCCCGCTTCGTTGATCCGCGCCACGCTGCCCCTGAGCACCGCCGCCACGGTGAGGCCCTCTTCGCCCAGCGACCCGCTGCTCGGCAGCAAGGTGCCCAGGTGCAGGCTGTCGGGGCTCAGGCCCGGATCGCGCTCATCGGCCAGGCGCTTGAGGTAGGCCGTCAGGTTGCGCTGATCGCTCATCGACAGCACGAACCGCGGCATCGCCGCGTCCAGCCGGTTGTTGCCCGGATCGCGTCCCTCCTGGACCGCACGGGCCAAAGTGCCCTCGGTATAGGCCGGGTAGGCACGCCCGTTGACCTGCTGTTGACCGTAGATACTGGTCAGCCGCGACCAGCTCAAATCCGGCGGGCGCACCCCGCCTTCCGGGCGGCCGAGGCCATCGCTGCCGTGGCAGTTGGCGCACGGCAGGCTGGTGGCCGGCAGCAGCATGCCCGCTGCCCCGATCCGGGCCATGATCGGCTCACCACTGGCCGATACTCCCTCGCGGTACAGCCGTTTGCCGGCGCTTTCACTGGGCGTCAGCGTCAACGCCTGGGTGTTCAGGCTGATGCCACCGAGAAGAAGCAGGCTGAGGATCAGGGCGTTTTTCATGGCCCGGACTCAGCGACCGGCCACGGGCATTGCCAGCAGCTGCAAGCGCTGGGCAATGCCCGTGGCCGGGGCATCGGGGCGGATCTTGCTCCAGCGCTTGTTCGCCACGTCACCGACGATCAACTGGGTGGAGTGCTGCTCGGGGGACGGTATGACTTGGCCAATGCGCCCAAGGACCAGGTCCATCTGCGCTTTGTCGCCGGTAAGAAAAAGCCAGTGGGGCTCATCGACGCCCTGCTTCAAGGTGTAAGCCTTGAGTACCGCCGGGGTGTCCCGCAGCGGATCACTGGTAAGGGAGATAAAGGTGATGCCGTCCGCCTTGTCGCCAAGCACTTCGCGCACTTGCTTGAGCTTCTGGGTGATCAACGGGCAGGCGTCCGTGCAACTGGTGAAAATCACATTGAGCAGCACCACGCGGTTGTGCAGCGCGTCGCTGTAGAAACGCAGGGTATTGCCGTTCTGGTCCTGCAACGGCGTGTCGGTGAACCAGGTCCTGGCATCGCGGGTGCCACCGGCCGGTTGCGCGGTGGCGGCCACCGTGTCGGAGGCCGGCGCCGCTTGTTCATGCCCTTCATGGGCCAAGGCCAAGGAGCTGGCGAGGCAGGCGCAGAGGCTCAGGGCGATCCAGTCGAGAAGTCTCATGGCTGATGCTCCATGGCGATGGCGGTGTGTTTGGCGTGGGCGTTGCGTTCACCGCTGAGCTTCTCCACTTGGCGGGTCAAGATGCTCGGGTCGGTGAAGCCGTAGTAGCGGGTCCAGTGGCGGCTATTGCCATCCCCGACGAGGATCAGCGGCGCATGATTCTTGAAGTCGCCACTGAAACTGCCCAGGCCCTTGAGGGTTTCGTTGACCGACTGCGTGGAGCCGGTCAGCCAGCTCCAGCCCGGACCGTTCTGGAAGGAGCGGGCATAATCGTTGAGGCGCTTGGCGTCATCGCGCTGCGGATCGATGCTGATCGACACCAGCTGCACTTCGGTGCCGACCCGTGCCCCCAGCTGTTTCTGCACCTTACCCATGATCGAGGACACCACCGGGCAGACCGTGGTGCAACTGGTGTAGATAAAGCTCATGACCACGATCTTGTCGGCCACCAGGTCTTTTTCCAGGCGCACGGTCTTGCCGTTCTGGTCCACCAGCGCGACGTCGGCGAACTTGACCTGAGCGGTCTCGGAACTGGTGCTTTTGGCGGCCATGTTGTGGCCAGCATGTTCATCGGCCGAATGGGCCAGGGCCTGGCCGATACTGGCAGTCAACAGGCAGAGCGTCAGCAGTCCGTGATGTGCGAGTCGGTTCATGTCGATGTCCTCTTCAATGAGCAATGCCGGGGGTCACCCGAACGCTGGCAAACGTCTGGTCGTCGAAATTCGCGCCCAGGGACGCCGCACGCACGTGCAGGTACCAGGCGCCTTGCTGGTCAAGGGTGACCGGGGCTTCGTAGATGCCATTGCCGACGTCCAGTGCCGCGACGTACTGGGGCCGTGAACTGGGCGCCAGGAAGTAGCGCACCTGCACGTCCTTGACCCCGCTGCGCTGGACCTTCTGTTTGCCCTGGACGATGCGAAAGCGCACGACATAAGGGCTACCCAGGGCGGCCGTGGTTTTGTCGAGCATGAACTCGACTTTCGGGATGCCGGCGACGGGGCCCAGGCTTGCGTTCGGCTCAACCACGGCGCTGAAGCAGTGGATGATGTTGGGCTGGTTGAGCAGGAACGCCACGTCGAAGCGCCCCGCCGCCGGCAGCTTGATCCGCGCGCTGTACAGCCCCGGTTCGACTTCGCGCAGGCTGCGGTCGATGACCAGCGCCGCCCGCGCCACTTGCCCGCGATTGGGGTAGCCGGACATCGGCGCGTTCATGCCTTCGGCGTAGAAGTAGGTGGTGTTGTCCACCGGGTTGACCACAAACACCGCGTTGTCGTCCCGCGACACCGCCAGGCTCGACGCCAGCGGCAAGTCGCCGGCCAGGCGCGGCGGTTGCGGCCCGGCTTCGAAGCCCTGGCTGATCGGCTTGCGGCCTTCACCGAGGGACGCCAGGTTGATCATCGTGACCTTGGGCGAGGCCAGTCCGCGCACGTAGGCATAGGCCTTGGTGAACACCACTTGATAGGGTTCGGCGGACACGTCCAGTTCATGGATCAGCGAATCGGTGGCGGCGTCGATCACCGCGGCCTGGTTCTCCAGGGTATTGAGCACGATGCCGAAACGGCCGTCGGCGCTGAAACCCATCGGGCCGAGGCCCTGCTTGATCTTGATCACCCGCCGCACCGACTGGTTCGCCGCGTCGACCACGGTCACCGTGCCGTCCTTGCCATCGGCCACATAGGCCGCGCCGGACAGTGTCGAGTACACCACCGACAGCGGGTGCGAACCGGTCTTGAGCTGCTTGGCGATGGTCAAGGTGGCGACATCGATGATGCTCAGGGTGCCGTCGTCGCGGTTGGTGACAAAGGCGAAGCGGCTGTCCTTGCTGAAGGCGATTTCGTGGTGGCCACTGCCAGTTGCCAGGTGCTTGAGGGTCTTGAGGCTGGCGGTGTCGATCACCGTGATCCCGGAGAGCTCGGCCGACGGGGCATTGTTGCCGACCCACAGCAGGCGCTCGTCCGGTTGCAAGGCCACGCGCACCGGATTGCTGCCCGCGGCCACCGAGTCGAGCAGCTTGAATTGCTCACTGTCGATCACCGCGACTTCACCCGCCGTGGGCATCGACACGAACACCCGTTTGTTGTCCCTGGGGGTGACCCAATCCATCGGCGGTTGCTTGATATCGATGCGGGTCATAGTGCTGGTGATGCCGCCCACCGAGACCGAGGGGTCGACCACCGAGACGCTGGCATCGCGGTTCATCACCATCAGGAAGTAGCTGTTGAGGTCGAGCAGCGGCCGTGCGCCGATACTTGATTTAAGGAACACCCCGACCCGCGCCTTGCAGCTCTGCTCGCGGCCTTGGGCCTGGTCAGCGGCGACGGTCTCTGGGTCGATCCAGGCGCCGGGGGCAACGCCCGCCAGCGGTTGGCCCGACGCCTTGTCGGTGACATTGAAACGCACATCGGCAAATTCACCCTCGCGCAACACGCCGTCTGCAGCCAGCGGCCGCACTTCGAGGGCCACCGACACGCCGTCACGTTCAAGCGTCTGGCCGGTCCAGGTGTCGGGCAGCGCGATGTCGCCAAGCAGGGTCGGTGGCGACGTGCGCCACACCCCGAGCCAGATCAGCGCAACCCCTACGACCAGGGCAACACTGGCGATTTTGATGGTCCTGTTCATGTCACATCTCCCCTTCAGATCTATGCCTGCTTCACCGCGTCCCCCTGTGGGAGCGAGCCTGCTCGCGAAGAGGCCAGCACATCCAGCATTGATGTGTCTGACACTCCGCCTTCGCGAGCAGGCTCGCTCCCACAGGTATTGCGTTGTTTCCCGCCCTACGGCGCCGGCTCCGGATCGTTGGTCACCCGCAACAGCCCCCACAACCCGGAGGTATTGCCGTAGGCGCCGTAGTCGCGGAACAGGTAGTCACCCGGTATCGCGTTGACACCCCCGGCGCTCGGCAGCATGAAGCTGAAGTGCGCTGCCGGCAGGACGCTCTCGCGGGCGCCGATGTACATCGACATCGGGTTGTAGCCGAACCGCACCGAACCCACCCCTGGCGTACCCATCGGATAACCACCGGTATCGCTCTTCTCTGGCTGGAACGGGTTGGTCGACCAGACGTGACCGTCAAGCTGGAAGATGGTGCCGCGACTGCCCCCGGTAGGCATCAGGATGTGCGTGCGGAACGGTTGTCCCGGTCTGGCGTACAGCACTGGCGTTTGTGGGTCACCGCCCACCAGCGCGTTGCTGTAGGCCATGTGTGCATTCACCATGTCGCCGTAGCCCGCGCCGTCGGCACGGCCGAACGGTGCATCCGGGGCCAGGCCGAAGCGGTACCACATCGGTTCGGTCTTGTAGTTGATGGCCATGCTGGAGTTGTCCTGCGGATCGTTCGGCACGCCGAACCCTTCCGCCGCAATCCCTTCCACCGGCCGACCATTGGCCCAGCGAATGTTCAAGGCTTTCTGCCAGACCATCGCAAAGTCGCGGTAGCTGGTTTGCCCAGGTGCGGTGACGGTGGCATTGACCTTGCGCGTGTCTTCCACCCAGGTGGCGCCCACCGGCAGGATGCTCATCGCCCCGGCCAGGCCTTTTTGCGACTGTTTGATCACGTCCGCCGGGGTGATGTTCAAGCCGCCGAACTCGATCGCCGTGGCGTTGATGTTGTCGACATTACGGCCCAGTTGAGTGATCGGTTTGCCTTCACGCTCCAGGTGGCCGGCGTAGTATTGGTAGGTACGGGTCGGGTAGGCCCCGCTGCTGCCGACACGCGGTGGCACGGTCTGGGTCGGGTTGGCGCCGACGTTGGTGCCGTCGGATTTGGTGATGTCGTACGCCAGCAGTTGCGCGTGCAGCCCCACGTGGCTCGACGGCCGCATCAGGTTGTTGCTGAAGGTGGTCGAACCGCTGCCGCTGTTACGATCGCGTTTGACCATGCCTTGCATCACCGCTGTCTGGGTCAGGTCCGGCATGACGCTCGGCAGCCGGTTTTCCAGGGTGATGTTGATGCAATCACCAGCCGCTGCGCGCAGCACCAGCGGTTCGACAGACACACCGGGCTTGAGCTTGCCGGTGGTTGGGTCGAGGTCGGCCTTGCGTACATACAGGATTGCGGTCGGGTCATGCAGCGGCCCGCTTTGCCCACCGATGGTGATGGTTTCACCGTCTTCAGGGTCGGTGACGGTGACCTGGGGAATGCTCACAGTCCGCGAGTTGAACACCAGGGTGCCACCGGCTGGATTCAGCGGCCCGCCCACATGCTGTCCAAGCCCCGCCGGATCACCAATGGTCAGGCCGAGCGGATTGGTCAGAATGTCGTTGGCCAGCGCCGCGACCACTTCATAATTGCGTTGCGGAGTCGGCCGGGTGCCGATGCCATTGGGGTTGGCGCCATACCTTGGGCAAACGCCGTCGAAGGCCACGGTGTTGCGCATACCCGTCGGCTTCGGATTGGTCGGCAAGGCAAACAGATCGTTGCGCTGGGTGGTGTAGTTGCGCATCACACCCCAGATCCCGCTCCAGTAGCCTTCAATCGAAGCGTCCATCGAGTACAGGTAATCCCCGGTGGTCGCAGCCGAACTGGACAGCATCGAGACCGGCGCAATGAAGCCCATCTGCTCGGAGATGCCGATCATCTGCGACGCGCGCCAGCCGGAGTTGGAGCTGTTGCCGAAACCGGAACCACTTTGCAGCCACTTCACGCCGTGCAGGGTGACGTTATGCTCCTCTTCGTGTCCGCCGGCATGCACCCGCAGCCGCACATTGTCGCCGGTGTAGGTACGCAGCATCGGGGTGAACGGATCGCCAGGTTCGGCGCCGCCCTTGTTGATGTGCGGCGGGAACAGCGTGGTGCCGCCGGTGGGGCCGGTGGCCGAGGTGATCAGGTTCGGCGCCAGGTTCATCGCCGGGATCGCACGGTCGGTACGGCTTTGCATGGCGTACGCCAGGTCGCCGCCGAGGCCGTCGGCCTGCATGCCGCGCTTGCCGTCCGGGCCGACCTTGTTCGGGTCGTATACCCGCAGGGCCAGCGGTTCGTTACGGTAGTTGACGACGAACATGCCAGGGTCATCGACCGAGATGGCTTGCGGGCATGGCCGGCTCGGGCAACCCGGAAGTATCCCGCCCTGCACTTCGATAATACCGTCCAACAGGGTACTGGCGTTGTTGCGCACTGGTGGGTTGATCGCGTAGCGGAAGCTGTCGGCGGTGGCCGGGAAGCTTTGCGCATCGGGTTTACCGTCAGGTCCGGCGCCCACGTACACGCCGGCTTCGTAGGCGTGCTGGAAGTCGCTGTATTCGAGGAAGAACTCACGGAAACTGTCGTTCTTGCCGTCGCCATCGATGTCACCGGTAGAAATCACCGCTTGCCACGAAGTCGGCCCGCCGTCCTGGCGCCCGCCGCTGTACAACGGCTCGCCGGTTTCGGCGTGGAACCAGGTGGAACCGGCAGGTTCGGCCAGCACGGTGGCGTACAGGCCAATCTGTTGGTGCGTCGATGGGCCGAGGTGGTCGTGGGTAAAGATGGTGCCCAGGCCACGGTCGACGCCTTTGGCGTTGACCACAGGGTCGACGAACCAGCGCTGCATCGCCGAACGTGCCCCCACCCAATCGGCCCGTCCAAATTGGCCGAAGTACGGGTGGTTCCTGGCTTTCGGGCAAGCCGGCGTGCCATCACGCGGGTCGCTGCCCTGGCACTGGTTGAACTCGCGGATGGCCTGGATGCGTTCTTGCACCGCGCCTGGAGAGAGTACGCCGTCTTCGTAGTTCCAGCCGTTGGACGAGCCATCGGCAGCCACCAGGTCCCACTTCGGCAGGTGAATGTGCTGGCCGATCACGTCGGTCGGCGTGCGCACCTGATAGTCGTCCATCTCATAGGTGGCCGGCACCAGGTTGGTTTGCTGGTACTGCACGCAGTCGAAGGTGTTCATGCGCATCACCAAAGGTTCTGGCGGACGCTGCTTGGTGATCACCGGCCAGGCGTCTTCCCAGAGCGCCAGGATGCGCGCTTGCGGGAAGTGGTAGCCAACCTTGTTGTACACCGCATCGAACTGGATGTTGGCCGCTTTGTAGATGCGCGGACGGTCGGCGGTGAAGCTCGAGGAGCCGATGAAAGACATGCCGTCGAGCCGCTCGCCGCTGTTGAATTCACCGGTGCCGGCGCTGCTGCTCAGGCGTTTCTGGCGGTCGTCCATGCACGGCTCGTAGAACGGCGCACCGGCCATCGGCAAGGCACCGTTGGTGCGGAAGGCCCGTGCCACGATTTGATTGCCCGGCAGCAGGGCGAAGCTTGGGTGGTCCTTCTTGGCGTGGAATGCCATGGCCGCCTGCTCGACTTCGGTGCCCTCTTCCGGCAGGTAAATCGGCTTGGCGCGGGTCACCGTCTTGGAGAAATCCAGTGACGTGGTAATGGTCTCGGCCTCGCCACCGGCAGACACGCCGTCCAGCGCATGGCGCCCCAAACCACCGTCCCAGCCACCGGACTGCGCCGGGTCAAGGTTGGCCCACAAGGCTTTGCCCGTCGCTTTCAAGGCCTGCGCCGTGGCGGCGTCGAGCATGTCCAGCGGCGGAGTCGGCGGGCGTTGACCGACCGAGCTTTCCATGCCGCCGATCCAGAATGGATAGCCAGGGTTTTTCAGCGTGCCATCGGCATTGCGGTTGGCTTCGCTGCGATCCACCAGCGCCAGGGAACCGATGGCCTGTGCACCACCGCTGCCGCCATGGTGCTCGCCGTCATCGTCGTCTTCTTCATCGTCGTCATCGTCGTTTGCGGCCACCAGGGTCTGGCCGATTTTCGGTACGACCGCAACTTTGCCAGGCATCGGTGCCATGGCTTTGCCGGGCAGCGGCACCACCGCCGGGATCGGCGTGCCGGCAACGATCTCGCCATCGGGCAAGGCGCGCGCGCCAGCAGCGGGTTTACCGCTGCGCAGGGCATAAGGCTCGCTGTGGAAACCGTCGGAGCCTTGATGCGAGACTTCAAGCTTGGTGCCTTCTTCAAACACGTCGTGCACCCGCCACATGGCCCACATGCCCTGGGCGAAGTGCGGGTAAAAGTGGCAGTGATAGATCGCATCGCCCGCTACACGGTTGCGGTTGCCCGAACCGCCGTTGGCAATTTCATAGGTGTAGCCTGCACCCGCGCCGATGCCCTGGGCGTCCACATAGTCGGAATTGTCATCGTTGGGGTTGAACAGCCACTGATGCCCGTGCAGGTGGAAGATGTGCTGTTCATGGCCGTTGTGGGTGTTGCGGAACTTGACGAAGTCACCGATATAGCTGTGGCTGACGTTGGACGGCTCTGATGGATACAGCGCCATGGTCGCCTTGACGCCCACCTGATCGGCGTTCGGTGTCTGGCCGGGGGTAATGCCTTCCAGGCCGGCGTTAGCCGGTACGTCCACCAGCATCGCCACGTCGCCGACGGTGTGGGAACTAAGGAAGAACTCTTCGTAGGCGCAGGACAGGCAATCGTGCATCGGGCCTACGCCGAGACGGTTGGCCACGACTTCTGCACCCATGCCGCCAGAGCCGTAGTTGATCATGAACGAATCGCGGGTCGGCTCCAGCACATGGGCCATCACTGGGTCAGCCCAGTAAGCCGGGAAGGCCTGGGTCGCGGCGGTTTCATCCTGGAACTGCGAGGCGAAATCGCGGAATGGTTCCAGTCGATTGGGAAGCGCCGGGTTGCGTTTGCCCAAGGCTTCCAGTGGATAGGTCGAAGGCGGGAAGCTGCCATCGGCATTGCTGCCCATGACGATCGCGTCACTTTCGCTGGAAATGATTTCATTGCCGTCGACCATATTGATGATCGGCGTGCCGGCCTTGCCTTCACGGATCCACGGCTCGCGCTGCGGGTAACGCGCCTGGTAATCGACGATCGGCTGACCGGCCGGGGTGCGGCCGGTGGTCGCCAGGCGCATTTCTTCTTCGGTCACGGTGTTGCGGTAAGTGCGCCCACCCTTGGGCACCACCACGACCTGGCCGAACAGACCGTTGGCCACGTTGCCGGCCGCACCTTCGCCACCGAAGGTTGCGCCACGGCTGCTGGCGGCGAACACCCCTTCGCGTTCGGCATACAAGGTGTAGGAGCGGCTGGCACCCGGCGCGATCAAGCTGTTGGCATTGCGTCCGGTAAATGAAGCGATGTCATCGATGCTGTTGACTGCTTGCATGCCGTTGACCTGGAAACCGACATGGCGGTCGGCGACCTGTTCGTCGACCTTGAAGTTTTCGTTATTGCCGACCTGGATGCCTTCTTCCTCACCCTCCACTTCCTCGCCACCGTCGTGGGAACCGGGGTTGGCCTGATAGGCCAGCAGGTTCTGCAGGTTGATGGTCAGGCAGTCACCGGCGGCCACCCGCAGCACCAGCGGACGCGGACGCTTGTCGGGACGCAGCGACACCTTGCCCGGCACCGCCGCACCGCCCTGTGCCAGTGAGATGTCATGGTCATCGACCACATCGCGGCGCAGGGCGAACATCATGCCGTTGACGTTCTGCGCACCAAGGCGGTTGAACATCAGCGGCTGGTCCAGCGCCACGACGTTGGCCACCAGGTTGCGTTCACAACGTGCTGCCGCTTCGGCCAGCTCGATGCCGAACATCGATGCGGCCATCAACAGCCATGGAAGGACGGATGGAGCGTGAAAAATGCCGGTCATGATCACGGGCCTCACTGTGGGTGCTCACAGGAATAATTCTCGACAAAATCCTTTGAGCAATCTGTATGCCATAAAAATTCTTTATAACTATCAGTAAGTTAGAACAGCCATTTAATTCATCGGGGGATATTCCCCATTAATTCCCCACTTTTTTGCCGGGGCCACCATCCCCCAATGTTGGGGAAACCATCCCCTGTCTGCGATCACAACGGCGCATCGGCGGCCAGTCCCTGCAGACGCCGGTATTGGTTCAAGACGTTGGGCACATAACGCTGGGTTTCGGCGAATGGCGGGATCACCCCGCCACGGCTGATGACCGCCTGAGGCCCTGCGTTATAGGCGGCCACGGCGAGGGCGATGTCGTTGTCGAACAGGTTCATCAAGCGCTTGAGATATTTGGCCCCGCCCTGGATGTTGGCCTTGGGGTCGTAGACGTTTTTCACGCCCAACTCCCGGGCGGTGTCAGGCATCAGTTGCATCAACCCGCCTGCGCCTTTGGGCGATACGGCACCCGCGTCGTAGTGGGATTCGGCCTGGATCACCGCGTGCAGCAGCGCCGCGGGCAACTGGTTGTCCATGGCGGCCTTGGAGACCAGCTCGGCATAGGGTCGCGCGGCGATCATTTGCGGCTGCCGGTCGAGGCTGACCACCGCCGCCTCGACCTCACGGACCACCCGTTCATATTGGCGGCCGGGGCGATGGACGTTGGACAAGACGTAGTCGCCCTTGGCGTCCCTGGAAACGAAGACATCGGCCTGCGCAACGCCGGCCAGCAGCATCATGCCAAGCAATCCTGTGGTGAGAGTTTTCATTGTTCTACCTCCCCTGACCTGCCCCGAAAAATGGGGGTAATGCCCCAATTGCCGGTCGTGTAGCAGCCATACGCAAGCACTGTGCCGAAAGCGCCAGGGCCCGTGGCACGGGGAGTACAGAAGGATGCCCAAGCCTTTGTCCGCCATGTGCATGGCAATTGCATAAGCCTCTATCGCGACCCTTCTGCCGAATGTGTGAGGTCATCATGAAACAGCGACATGCTTTCGCCCTGCGCACGCAGCGCGGGTTCACATTGCTAGAACTGTTGGTGGTGCTGGTGGTGCTGGGGCTGTTGGCCGGCATCGTCGCGCCGAAGTATTTCGCGCAACTGGGCCGCTCCGAAGTGAAGGTGGCCAAGGCGCAAATAGAAGGCCTGGGCAAGGCCCTGGACCTGTACCGCCTGGAGGTCGGCCACTACCCGTCGACCGAGCAGGGTTTGCAGGCACTGGTCACCGCCCCCAGCGATGAAGCCCGCTGGACCGGCCCGTACTTGCAGAAAAAACTCCCGCAGGACCCGTGGGGCCGTAACTACACCTACCGCTACCCTGGTGAAAACGGCGAGTACGACCTGCTGTCCATGGGCAAGGACGGTCAACCCGGCGGTGAAGGCGAAAACGCCGAAGTCACCAGTTGGCAATGATGGGGAATGGCGACCATGCGTTTTCACCTCAAGGCGGTAGGCAAGGCCGGTGTGGTTTCGATGACGGTCGAAGCGCCGGGCGACAGTGAAGCCCGGCGCATCGCCGAAGACCAAGGCCTGCGGGTGGTCAGCCTGCACGCCGAACGACACTGGCGGGCATTGCGCGTCAAGCAGCGTGAAACCTTCAACCTGGTGTTGTTCAGCCAGGAACTGACCACACTGCTCAATGCCGGCCTGCCGTTGATCGATGCGCTGGAAAGCCTGGCGGAAAAAGAGAATGCGCCGCAAGCCCGCAAGACCTTGAGCGAACTGGTGCGCCTGCTTTATGAAGGCAAATCGTTTTCCCAGGCATTGGCCCAACTGTCGGCGGTGTTCCCGCCGCTGTATGTGGCGTTGGTCCAGTCCAGTGAGAAAACCGGTGCCGTGGGCGATGCGCTGGGTCGATATGTCAGCTATCGCCAGCGCATGGACGAGGTTCGCCAGAAGATCGTCAGCGCGTCGATCTACCCCATGCTGTTGCTGGTGGTGGGCGGTGGCGTGGTGCTGTTCTTGATGGGTTATGTCGTGCCGCGCTTCAGCCTGGTGTTCGAAGGACTGGGGTCGAACCTGCCGTGGCTGTCGCAGATCCTGATGAGCAGCGGGATGTTCCTGCACGCCCACCAGGGCGAATTCTTTGGCTCACTGGCGACGATCGTCATCGCCCTCGCCTTCCTCCAGCGCCAACCGGCCTTTCGTCGAGGCCTGGACCGCCTGATCGAAAAACTCCCGGCGGTGCACCAGCGCATCTTCATGTACGAATTGGCGCGCTTCTACCGTTCCCTGGGGATCCTGCTGCAAGGCGGCATTCCACTCGTCACCGCCATGGGCATGGTCCGCAACCTGCTCACCCCGGCCTCCCGATTGCGCCTGGACCAGGCCTGCGAACGGGTGCGCGAGGGGCAGTCGTTGTCGACGGCGCTGGAACTCAATCACCTGGTGACCCCGGTGTCCCTACGCCTGCTGCGCGCCGGCGAGCAGTCCGGCAACCTCGGACAGATGATGGAGCGCAGCGCCGACTTCTACGACGAAGAAATCAGCCGCTGGATCGAATGGTTCGTGCGCCTGTTCGAACCCTTGCTCATGACCTTCATCGGCCTGTTGATCGGGGTCATCGTGATTTTGATGTACATCCCGATATTCGAGCTGGCTTCCAGCATTCACTGAGCCCTCTGGGACGGGGCCTGGCGGTTTGTTGCAGGATTTATCAACGTTGCACCGAATAAAATTTCAAGTTGAGGTGTTAACCGACGTACCTACTGGATTTTCCCGACCGAACGAAGCAGCACGCGGCATGGTTTATCAACGTTGCAAATGAAAAAAGAAGACGGAGATCGATATGCACATGAACAAGCTTTTGTTGGCTGTGGCTATTGGCGCAGTTCTGTCAGCGTCTACCGTACTGATTCCGGACAACTTGTCGGGGGTTTCGAGCGCTCAAGCTAAAGAAGGCGGTAGTGGTGGCGGCGGCGGTGGCCACGGTGGAGGTGGAGGTGGAGGTGGCGGTCACGGCGGCGGCAGTGGCGGTGGCGGCGGTCACGGTGGAGGCAGTGGTGGCGGCGGCGGCGGTCACGGTGGAGGCAGCGGTGGTGGTGGCGGCGGTCACGGTGGAGGCAGTGGTGGTGGCGGCGGTGGTAATGGCGGTGGCCACGGCGGCAATAGCGCCGGCAGCGGTCATGGCGGCAGTGACCATGCTTCGGGACATTCCGGCAGCACAGCCTCGAACTCCGGCCGCAGCGGCACCCATGCCGAACCGGGTGACGACCATGGCGTTCATCAGGCCGGGCATGACGACAAAGGCGTTCACCGCTCCGGCGAGGTAGGCGACGACCATGGCGTGCACCGTGCCGGCGAAGTCGGCGATGATCGCGGCCTGCATGCCGCCGGCGAGCCAGGTGACGATCGTGGCGTCCACGTCGGTGGCGAACCGGGTGACGACAAACGCGTCAACTGACCTGCTTCACCCCCTGTAGGAGCGAGCATGCTCGCGATAAACGTCCAGACAACGGGTGCATTCAGACAGCCCGCGTCATCGTTGACGTCCATCGCGAGCATGCTCGCTCCTACAAGGGGTCCAGGCGGTCACGCAAAAACTCGATCAACGCCTGCACCGGCCGCGAGGACTGCCGATGCTGCGGATACACCGCGGATAACGTTAGTGGTTGCGGTCGAAACTCATCGAGCACCGGCACCAACCGTCCATCCTTAATCGCCGAACCGACAATGAACGTCGGCAAATAGGTAATCCCCATCCCGGCAATCGCCGCGTCCCTGAGCACCTCGCCATTGTTGACCCGCATGCGCCCGGTGACATTGACCAGCAGCGGCTTGCCCTGCCCTTCGAAGCGCCATTGCACCTGACGCCCGTGGCCATACGGCAGGCAGTCATGATGGTGCAAATCATCGGGTTTGAGCGGCGTGCCGCGCTCCGCCAGGTAAGTCGGACTTGCGCAATAGACACGCTGGACAGAGGCGATGCGCCGCGCGATCAGCGTCGAGTCTTCCAAGACTCCGATGCGCAATGCCAGGTCATAGCCTTCGCCGAGCAGATCCACCGGGCGATCGCTCAAGTCCACCTCCACCGTGACATCCCGATAGCGCTGCAAAAATTGCGGCAGCAGACACCCCAGGTGCGCCAGCGCAAACGACAGCGGCGCACTCACTCGCAGGGTGCCGCGCGGTTCGGTGGTCTGCCCGGCGATACCTTGCTCCACCTGCTCCACTTCACCGAGCAAGCGCAAGGCCGACTCGTAGTAACTCTGTCCCAGCGGCGTGACATCCAGCCGCCGGGTCGAGCGATTGAGCAGGCGCACGCCCAGTCGCTCCTCGAGTTGCATCAAGCGGCGGCTGACAAACTGCTTGGACAACCCCAGTTGATCGGCCGCGGCGGTGAAGCTGCCGGAGTCCATCACCTGGCAAAAAATTCGCATATCTTCGAACGGGTTCATTGTCATGCCTTTGGTTGACAGTCAGGCACTTTATAGCGACTTCTCCCCTTTTTATCACCCTACCGCATAACAATGTGGGAGATTCTATGGTTGAGGGGAAGCCCTCAACTGGTTTTCGGTTGGTATTCACTCTGCCCCTTCAGCAGGGCGAATACGATACGAGCGAGCTTGCGAGCCAGCATCACCAGGGCTTGAGTGGTGCTGAAACCCCGATTTCTTTGTTCTTGGTAAAACCCTTTCCAGGCTTCGGTTCGACTCGCCGACATAGCCGCATTGTGCAGAAGGCGGCGGGCTTCTGGATCGCCTCGCTTGGTCAAACTCCGGCGACCATCTTTTTGCCCTGATTTTGACACCCGCAAGTCCATTCCAAGAAAGGCGATAAAGGCATCTGCGTTTCGGAAGTCTCCGCGCTGGAACGCCGTGAGCAAGCGCGCGCCAGTCAAAAATCCAACCCCTTCAACTTTCAAGCAACGCTTCAACTGCCCCAGCAAACCGGCTTCTTTCAGCTGATCGTTGATCGTCTTTTCGATCAGCGTCTCAAGCTGCTGCATGGACTTTATTTGCTCGGAAAAAGCAGCCTTCAGCAAGGGCTCATTCGACCAGCTTTGCACTAGGCCGACCCTGGCCTGGACCAAGGCCGCCCGGCGGCGAAAAAGACTCAGGAGTTGGCGATACAGCGGTGTCGGCGGCGTCCATGGGTGAAGTTCTTCATGCTCGTTCTTCAGATAGCGAGCAAGCAGTTTGGCATCCAGTGCATCGGTTTTGGCACGGACCTTCACACCTTCTCGGTAATGTTTGAGCTCATAGCCGCCCACCATGTAAATCACGCAGCCGGCCTCAAAGGCCAGGTCAGCGAACTCCAGGTGGTAGATGTTGGTGGCTTCAATAGCAATAGCCACACTCCCCGGCAAGTCCTTTAACCACTTGTTGATGCTGGTTTTGTTGTTGGGAATCTCTTCAAGCAGGTCCAGTTCGGCGTGATAAATCACCAATTCTTTCTTGGCGACATCCACGCCCACGATCGGCTTTGAAACAGAAACCGGCATTGCCATAGGTTTTCCTCCGGGATAAGGTTTTAAGCACTTGAAGGGCTCACCCAGAGGCGCAGGCTTGTTCCTATCGTCGGTCTAGGCCAGATGCATTCTTTATCGGCGCTTGGGTGAAAGGAGGAGGGGCGAACTCTCCCACAGTCTGTACTGCGTCAACAGTCAGAATCGAGCCTTGTCCCTCCTCCTCCCTTCAAGTCCTACCATACAAGCGAGCCTGCTCGCGAAGACGACAGGCCAGACACTGTTGCAGTGTCTGTCAAACCGTTTTCGCGAGCAGGCTTGCTCCCACAAGGTTTAGCGTTTTGGCCGACGTTCTTACTTGGCGGTGAACGTGGTGTAGCTGTTGATCAGGTTGCGGTAGTTCGGCAGACGTTCGGACAGCAGGTTGGCCAGGCCTTCCATGTCGTTGCGCCAGTCGCCTTGCAGCTCGCAGGCCACGGAGAACCAGTTCAGCAGATGAGCACCGGCGGCCGACATACGGGCCCAGGCAGCCTGCTGCACGGTGGTGTTGAAGGTGCCGGAAGCGTCCGTCACCACGAACACTTCAAAACCTTCGGCAATGGCCGACAGGGTCGGGAACGCCACGCACACGTCCGTTACCACGCCGGCGATGATCAGTTGCTTGCGACCGGTGGCCTTCACGGCCTTGACGAAATCTTCGTTGTCCCAGGCGTTGATCTGGCCCGGACGGGCAATGAACGGTGCATCCGGGAACTGCGCCTTGAGCTCCGGCACGATCGGACCGTTAGGCCCTTTATCGAAACTGGTGGTGAGGATGGTCGGCAGCTTGAAGAACTTGGCGATGTCGCCCAGGGCCAGCACATTGTTCTTGAACTCGTTAGGCGAGAAATCCTGCACCAGCGAGATCAGGCCGGTCTGGTGATCGACCAGCAGCACAACAGCGTCGTCTTTGTTCAAGCGAGAGTACGGTACGTTGCTCATGAATAAACTCCTTGGTGGATGGTTGTCGCTTGCTGCGCGCGACCAGGAGGTCGGCGCTTATGGGTATTCGTCAAAAAGCAAAGCACGAGCAGCCGAAGGCGCCCCAGAAACCGGCAAAATCACTGACGGGTGCATTCGACAGACGCGCCCGTTCATGGCTGTGCGAGTGCACCGCACAAGGACCGCTGCACTGGTGAACCTGCGCCTGCAACGGCAAGCTCGGCCGCCAGTGCCCCGGTACTTTGACCACCGGCGACCAGTCCGGCAGCACCGGCACGCTGGCAGGTCCCAGCTTCTCGAAATCCCCGGCGGCATACACCACCTTGCCGCCGACCACGGTCAGTACCGACTCGATCCACTTGATCGCTTCTTCCTCGACGCTGAAAAAGTCCGCGCTCAATGCAGCCACGTCCGCCAGTTGTCCAACCTTGATCTGGCCTTTCTTGCCCTGCTCGGAGGAAAACCAGGCGCTGCCATGGGTGAACAGTTCCAGCGCAGTCTGTCGCGACAAGCCCTCGGCGTGCAACGCCAGGCCACCGACGGTGCGACCGCTGACCATCCAGTACAACGAGGTCCAGGGGTTGTAGCTCGACACCCGCGTCGCGTCGGTACCGGCACCGACCGGCACACCTTCGGCCAACATGCGCTGGATCGGTGGCGTGGCTTCGGCCGCCTTGGCACCGTAGCGCTCGACGAAATATTCGCCCTGGAACGCCATGCGATCCTGGATCGCGATGCCGCCACCCAACGCCCTCACCCGCTCGATGTTGCGGGGGGTGATGGTTTCGGCGTGGTCGAAAAACCACGGCAAACCGTTGAACGGAATGTCACGGTTGACCTTCTCGAACACGTCGAGCATGCGGCTGATGGATTCGTCGTAGGTGGCGTGCAAACGGAACGGCCAGCGCTGCTCGACCAGATGGCGCACCACCGGCTCGAGTTCGTCTTCCATGCTTTGCGGCAGGTCTGGGCGCGGTTCGAGGAAGTCCTCGAAATCCGCCGCCGAAAATACCAGCATTTCCCCGGCGCCGTTGTGCCGCAGGTAGTCGTCGCCCTGATGCAACTTGACGCTGCCGGTCCAGTTCTGGAAATCCGCCAGCTCTTCCTTCGGTTTCTGGGTAAACAGGTTGTAGGCGATGCGAATGGTCAGCTGCTGGTCCTTGGCCAACTGCTCGATCACCTGATAGTCGTCCGGATAATTCTGGAAACCACCGCCGGCATCGATGGCGCTGGTCAGTCCCAGGCGATTGAGTTCGCGCATGAACTGGCGCGTCGAGTTGACCTGATACTCCAGTGGCAACTTCGGCCCCTTGGCCAGCGTCGAGTACAAAATCATCGCGTTGGGGCGCGCCACCAGCATGCCGGTGGGGTTGCCATTGGCGTCGCGCACAATCTCGCCACCCGGCGGGTTCGGCGTATCGCGGGTGTAGCCGGCAACCCGCAGCGCCGCACGGTTGAGCAAGGCGCGGTCGTACAAATGCAGGACGAACACCGGGGTATCGGGCGCGGCCTGGTTAAGCTCTTCGAGCGTCGGCATGCGCTTTTCGGCGAACTGGAATTCATTCCAGCCCCCGACCACCCGCACCCATTGCGGCGTTGGCGTCCGGTCGGCCTGCTCCTTGAGCATGCGCAGTGCATCGGCCAGCGACGGCACACCTTCCCAGCGCAGTTCGAGGTTGTAGTTCAAGCCGCCACGGATCAGGTGCAAGTGCGAGTCGTTGAGCCCGGGAATCACGCAACGGCCCTTGAGGTCGATCACTTGCGTGCCCGAGCCACGCAATGCCATGGCCTCGGCATCGCTCCCCACGGCGACAAAGCGGCCATCACGGATGGCTACCGCACTGGCGTGTGGGTTCTCTCGGTCGACGGTATGAAATTGGCCATTGAACAGAATCAGATCGGCGTTCATCGCGTTTCCTTGGGCGAAGTGGATGAGGACAGCCAGGGCGCGAACAAGCGCGTCGCCATCGGCATGAACAGGTACACCACCGACAGCACGATGGTCAGGGTGATCAGGAATGTCGCGACCACGTATTGGGAGAGAAAAGCGTTGAGTTGCAACAACGGCCCCCAGAGCAACGGCACCAGCAAGGTATGCGGCAGAATCACCAACAGCGTGACCACGGCCTGCTTCCAGCGCGGCGGCGGCGAGCCCGTCTCGGCCTGCGGGGCGAACCAGAATTCGTTGACCGGATTGACCTCGGTCTGGTCGCCGTCGGCCAGCATCGGCGTGGCTTCTTTGACCAACGCCTGGCGTTGCGGCGAATCAAGCCAGCGCTGCATCGCGCCGGGGGAACAAAAACGCAAGACGCAGGTGTACATGTCGAGGCCGGCGTTCTTGCCGCGCATCACATCCACACCCAAGTGCCCTTCCTGCTGTCCGGCGACACTGACAATATTGCGCAGCCAAGCCTCGTAGGGCACTTCAAAACCGGCTTTGACCCGGTGTTTGATAACCAGGGTCACGACCTCCTCGAAAGGCGAGTCGGGCACGTTGGAATCAGGCATGACGCAGGGCTCCGGCGAAACGATAGGGGGGGCGAACAGACAACCACGGGAGCTGATCGCCGCTATTGAGTTGGATAGTGCCGTTGCGGAGAAGAAAAAAATTGAATGTACGTGCTGTCTTTGCGAGGGGACGCGCAGCCACGGGACAACAGGGGTCGTTGTGGTCGCGCGCTTGCTCGCGATGGCGCAGCGTGTCAGTGAATATAGCTGTTGAATGACGAACCGCCTTCGCGAGCAGGCTCGCTCCCACAGAGGGTCCGTGTACATCTGCAGGAAACAGGTCGGCTGAAAGGTCGCCTTCGCTGGCAAGCCAGCTCCCACAGGGGGTGGGTACAACTGCTAGATATATTCCGGCTGGCAGGCCGCCTTCGCGAGCAGGCTCGCTCCCACAGTGGGTACGTGTACATCTGCAGGAAACAGGTCGGCTGTAAGGCCGCCTTCGCTGGCAAGCCAGCTCCTACAGAAAAGCAAAAGCAAAGCGGCGTACACCACCCCGCTCTTCACCACTCATCAGGCCGAGCGTTAGCTCGCCTTCAGCTCTTGATCTTGATCTGCCCGCCCCTATCGGGAGGCCTCGTTCCGGTGTTCATCCGGGGAGTGGCGCGCAGCGCCGTTCGACGCAGTCGAACACGCTGCATGTAGGTGCAGCGAAGCCAACCGGAGGGCAGTGTCCCCGGATGGATACCGGAGCGAAGGAACGCCGAGCCTCAGCGAGGGGCCGGACGCTGGGGCAAGACTTTTTGGTTCCTTTTGTGGCGTTTGACAAAAGGGACTCGCCGTAAGGGCGAAACCCTAAGCGGCCGTTACCGCAGCAACGGATATGTACTCAAACAACCAGCAACCTGGTCGGCTACCAGGCCGCCAAGGTCAAGCCAGAACAGCCAAAGGCTCAGACATGAACTGACTGATGCGCGACCGCAACCAACGCTCCGCCGGATCATTGTCATGCACCCCACTCCACGCCATCGACAACTGCGCCGCTGCAATCTCGAACGGCGGATCTTCAGCGCGCAAGCCACACCCCTCCACCAACGCACAAGCTGCATAATCGGGCACCGTGGCAATCATCTCGGTCCCGGCGAGCAACGCGCGCAAACCACTGAACTGCGGAACCCCCAGCACCACTCGACGGGTACGACCAACCTTCGCCAGATCCAGATCGATATTGCCGCTCAGGTCCCCGGAAAACGAGACCATCGCATGGGGACGCGCACAATACTCATCCAGGGTCAGCGTTCCCGGTCGCTTGTCACCGCGCAGCACTTTGCAGGGAATATCGCGCAGTTTCTTGCGCTTGGCATTGGCCGGCAACTCGGTGGTGTAGCTGACGCCCACGGAAATTTCCCCCGACGCCAGCAAGGCCGGCATCAGCAGGTAATTGGCCCGGCGTACCACCACGACAATGCCCGGTGCTTCTTCCTGCAGCTTGCTCAGCAGTGGCGGGAACAACCCGAACTCGGCATCGTCCGACAGGCCAATGCGAAACACATCGCAACTGGTCGCAGGATCGAATTCCTTGGCGCGACTTACCGCGCCGGAAATGGTATCCATCGCCGGTTGCAACTCCTTGAGAATCGCCAATGCCCGCGCCGTCGGCTCCATGCTTCTACCGTTGCGCAACAGCAAAGGGTCATCGAACAGATCGCGCAACCGTCCCAGGGCCGCGCTCACGGCAGGCTGGCCCATGAACAGTTTTTCCGCGACGCGGGTCAGGTTCTTCTCGAACATCAAGGCTTCGAAAATCACCAGAAGGTTCATGTCGACACGGCGCAGATCGTTACGGTTCATAGGCACGGTTCCTTTTTGTGTTGAGCCAGGCGCGAGGCAGCGATTGTGTCTGACTTTACGCAAGAGTGCCCGTCATGGACGAGGAATTAACAACGTTTAACTCGCAACCCAGAGCCCTGGAGTTCAAGAATGAAGCCTACCGACACGGACATTCGCCATGGCTCAGTTGCAGCAAAGCGCCGCCCGCGCGGCAGTCGCACAAACACAAGGCAAAAGCACCAGCGGCCTCAGTCCGCAGCGCGAGCGGTTGGTCAAACGGCTGATCCTCGAGCGCCTCGGAGAAACCCTGCAAGTGACCGAACTGGCCCAGGCCTGTTCGCTGTCGCGCAGTCATTTTTCCCGGGCGTTCAAGTGCAGCACCGGTTGCTCACCCCAGGAATGGATCCGCCAACAACGCATCGCCCGGGCCAAGCTGCTGATCCAGCACACTGACCTGAGCCTGACGCAAATCAGCCTCGAATGCGGCTTCTGCGACCAGGCGCATTTCTGCCACATGTTCACCCGCAGTGAAGGCATCAATCCGTTTGCCTGGCGTTGCCGCACAGTACGCGCCCTTCCCGCCTCACCCGCACAAACAAACCTGCTGGAGCCGGCGATGGCGACTTCACGGATGCCATCGCCGGCATACATCAACCCTTGAGGAATGCCAGCAGATCGGCGTTGAGCTGATCCTTGTGGGTGTCTGTCAGGCCATGGGGCGCGCCAGGGTAGACCAACAGCCGCGAATTTTTCACCAATCCTGCCGACGCGATACCCGCGGCCTCGATCGGCACCACCTGATCGGCGTCGCCGTGCACCACCAGCGTCGGCACGTCGAATTTCTTCAGGTCTTCGGTGAAATCGGTTTCTGAGAATGCCTTGATGCAGTCGTAGGCGTTCTTGTGGCCGGCGGCCATGCCCTGCATCCAGAACCAGTCGATCATGCCCTGGGACGGGGTGGCGCCTGGCTGGTTAAAGCCGAAGAACGGGCCGCTGGCAAGGTCCTTGTACAGCTGCGAGCGATTCACCAGCGAAGCCTGGCGAATGCCGTCGAACACTTCGATCGGCAGGCCGCCGGGATTGGCATCGGTCTTGAGCATCAGCGGTGGCACCGAGGAAATCAGCCCGGCCTTGGCCACCCGCTCGGTGCCGTGACGACCGATGTAGCGCGCCACTTCACCGCCACCGGTGGAGAAACCGAACAGCACGACGTTGTGCAAGTCCAGGTGTTCGATCAATTGCGCCAGGTCATCGGCGTAGGTGTCCATGTCGTTGCCGAACCATGGCTGGCTGGAACGGCCATGTCCACGGCGGTCGTGGGCAATGACGCGGTAGCCCTGGGTGGCCAGGAACAACATCTGCGATTCCCAGCTGTCGGCATTGAGCGGCCAACCGTGGCTGAAGACGATCGGCTGACCGCTCCCCCAATCCTTGAAATAGATCTCGGTGCCGTCGCGGGTGGTGAACGTACTCATGGGGCGTGTTCCTTACGTGGGGTTGAGGTCAATCAATCGGATGTGCGGCGCATTCGCTCGGCCAGCCGCGCCACGCGCTCGCCCAGGTGTGCCGCGGTGCTGCGGTCCTCGGCGGGCGGTGCGAGGTCGGGGGACTGTTCGACATTCGACTGGGCCATGGCGCCCAACGAACTGCCCAGCCGGTTCATCTGGCCGTCGAACTCGCCCGTGGCGGAGCGTGCGGGCAGCAGGTCGAGGCCAACCCAGATCATCGAATGCTGGGCCGCGAAAACCGCCATCTGCAGCAGGGTGTTGAGCTTGTCGCCGCACAGGCAGCCGGAATTGGTGAAGCCGGCAGCCAGCTTGTCGCGCCAGGGTTGCGCCAGGTAAAACGCCGCCGTAGCCTCCATGAAGGCCTTGAAGGCTGCCGAAGCGCTGCCCATGTAGGTCGGGGCACCGAAAATGATCGCGTCGGCGTGGTGCAAACACGCCCAGTGTTCGTCCACGTCTTCGACGGCAATGAGTCGGCAGGTGCTACCCACGTGCCGTTGCACACCCTGGGCCACGGCTTCGGCCATGACCCGGGTGTGCCCGTAACCGCTGTGATAGACCACCACCACGCTGCTCATCTCCGGCGTCCTCCAGACATGTAGAATCCATTTAGGGTTCGCAGTCTTGGCGTAGACCGGACGCACGACGAGTTAAACGTTGTTAATTTTCCCAGGCACGCCAAAAGCCCCGGCGACCCGGATTTAACGCTGCCTCGACCAATGTTCACGGGACCGCCCGCCATTACCTGATACACGACATTCAATGCGTTTGAGCAACAGTCATCCGCGCAGCGCATTGCAAGGCGGCAAAAACCTGAGGAATATGCTCGAAAAGCGCGTCCCAGACGCATGCATACAGGAGTAAACCGTTGACCCTCGCCCCCGAACAGGCTGTGCATTTCGGCCCCTACAGGATCTACCCCGGACGACGTCTGGCGATGGAATCCGAACGGCCCCTGCGCCTGGGCCGACGTGCCATGGACATCCTGTTGATCCTGCTGGAGCACGCCGGGAAAGTTGTCAGCAAGCAGGACCTGATGGCGCAAGTCTGGCCCGACAGCGTGGTGGAAGAGATCAACCTGCGGGTGCACATGGCAGCCTTGCGCAAAGCCCTTGGCGACGGTCAGGCCGGCCAGCGCTACATTGTCACCGTGGCCCAGCGTGGCTACAGCTTTGTTGCACCGTGCTCGCTGGAGCACAGCGGGCAAGACCTACACAGCGACGCCGGGAAATTGAGTGGCCATAACCTGCCCTTGCGCAGCACCCGTCTGATCGGTCGTCAGGTGCTGGTCGACAACCTGGTGGCGCAGCTGCCACGCCAGCGTTTCATCACCCTCGTAGGCCCCGGCGGTATCGGCAAGACCACCGTCGCCCTGCGCGTTGCCGAGCAACTGATCGGCCGTTACCGAGACGGCATCCGCCTGCTGGACCTGGCACCGATCAACGATCCAGCGATGGTCTGTGGTCACCTGGCGACAGTGCTGGAACTGTCCCTGCACGACAGCGAACCGATGAACAGCCTCGCCACGTTCCTGCGCGAACGGCATATGTTGCTGGTCATCGACAACTGCGAACACTTGATCGACAGCGTGGCATTGCTGTGTGAAAGCCTGCTGCGTGGCGCGCCGCAGGTGCATATCCTGGCCACCAGCCGCGAGAGCCTGCGAGCCGAAGGTGAATACGTGCAGCGCCTGGAATCACTGGACTGCCCTCCGCCCATTGCCGTGCTGGACCATACCCAGGCGCTGGGTTTTTCCGCACTGCAGCTGTTTGTCGAGCGGGCCATGGCCAACCACGACAGCTTTGAGCTGACCGACGCCAAATTGCCGCTGGTGATCGATATCTGCCGGCGCCTGGACGGCATTCCGCTGGCCCTGGAACTGGCGGCCGCGCAGGTCGCGAACCTTGGCCTGCAGGGTTTGCTGACGCAGTTGCAGCAAAGCTTTGGCCGACTGACCCACAGCAACCCGACGACCCTGGGCCGGCACCAGACCCTGCGCACGACGCTGGACTGGAGCTTCAACCTGCTCACTGCCTGCGAACAAACCTGCCTGCGTCGACTGGGCATCTTCCGCGGTGGCTTTACCCTTGAATCGGCGGCGGCGGTGATCGTGGGTGAACACATTGAACCGAGCGAAGTGTTTGGCTCGATCACGCAATTGGTGGCCAAGTCGCTGTTGAACGTGGACGTCGGTGACGAAGCGGTTTTCTACCGCCTGCTCGACACCACCCGCAATTATGCCCTGGAAAAACTCGAACAAAGCGCTGAATTGCCCGCCACCCGCGACCGCCACGCCCAGAGATGCCTGGTACTGATGCAGCAGGCGCAAAACGACTGGGAGCATATTCCCACCGGGCAGTGGATCGAGCGGTATGCCCGCAGCCTCGAAGACCTGCGCGCGGCGCTCGACTGGGGGCTGTCTGCGCCAGGCCCGCATGCGTTGGCGATCCGCCTGACCGCGACATCCACGCCACTGTGGCAGGAACTGTCGCTACTGAACGAGTACGGCGGTTATGTGCGCAAGGCCCTGACGCTGCTCGATGCAGCGCCCGAGCCCTGTCCGCGCTTGAAAATGCTGCTGAAACTGGCTTTGGGCAGTACCAGTTATCACGCCCAGGGCGGCACTGCGCAAACCGTCGAAGCCTTCGTCAGCGCACGGGCCCTGGCCATTCAGTGCAACGATGTGGCCGGTCAGTTGCGCGCCATTTCCGGGCACCTGGCCGTCAACCTCAGTTGCGGCCACTATCAAATGGCCCTGGAACAGAGCGAGCAATTCGACCGACTGGGGCTGCACAATGACGCCGCGCTGTCCTTGAGCACCCATCGCCTGCGCGTGCTGACCCTGCACTTTGCCGGCGACCAGCAACGGGCGCGGATGAACGCCGAAGAGGTGATCCAGCGCATGGCCCACAGCGGTCATCTCAATCGCTTCACCCATGGGTTTGGCGTGCAATACGACCAGAGCGTCGCCGCCCTGACCATCCTGGCCCGCATCCTCTGGATTCAAGGCCACCCCGAACAAGCCTGGCGTACGGCCCGCCAGGCGCTGGACGTTGCGCTGCAGATCAACCATGGCACATCGATCTGCTACACCCTGGCCCTGTCGGGCTGCCTGATCGCCCATTACAACGGCGACAACCAAACCGCTCGCGAACTCTTGCGCCTGCTGCTGGAACAAGCGCAGAAGCACTCGGTGCTGTTGTTCTATACCTGGGCTCGACACTATGCGCAGGTCATCGACAGTGCCGACGCCCAGGCGTCACCTCGTCCGGGTGCGGGTTTGATCAAGGAAATCATGGTTACCCTCGACAGCGGCCTGGTCGATGACGATTTACTGCAACGCGCCGAAACCGGCGCGGCAGGCTGGAGCACCGCGGAGATTCTGCGGGCCAGGGCCAATGCGCTGCTGGCGGCCGATTGCCCGGTGAAAAACTGTACCGCCGAGACCCTGTTGATCAAGGCGCTCAACATAGCAAAAGCCCAGGGTGCCCTGGCCTGGGAGCTGCGTAGCGCCACCTCGCTGGCGCGGCTTTGGCAACGCCAGGGCCGCTACCGACAAGCCCGGGACTTGCTGTCGCCGGTCTACCAGCGGTTTACCGAAGGCCATGCCACCCCGGACCTGGTCGCTGTACAACGGTTACTCGCAGAGTTGCAGGGCCACGTGCCTGGCTGATGGTCGGCGGCTGTGACTGACGTAGCCGGCGTAGCGCATTTCGTAGGTGCGCAAGGCCCCGCTCTGTTCGAGTTTTTCCAGGGCATAGCAGCGGGTCGTATTGAGCAAGCGATAACGGGTCACACCGCGGACTTGCTCCAGCGACACCAGCGATTTGAGCGCCAGACTCTCCATGATGCTGGCCAGACTCGACGGCGGCAGCATTGCGCAACTGATCACCTCCAGCGCCGCGTCGTCAGTAAACGCCGACTTGAACACCGCCAGACGCTGCAACACGGTTTGCTCCATCGGTGCCAGCCGCTCATAGCTCCAGTCCAGGGCCGCTTTCAGGGTCTGGTGCCGCGGGACTGCCGTGCGTCGCCCCTGGGTCAGCATCTGAAAGCAGTTATCCAGTTGCGCCTGCAGTCCCACCAGCGCCAGCGCATCGATCTGCGCGGCGGCAAGCTCGATGGCCAAGGGCAAACCATCGAGTCGCCGACAGATTTCGCGCACAGCCTTGAGGTCCTGCTCGCGCAGGGCAAATCCTTGCTGGCGAGCTCGGGCGCGGCTGACGAACAGCTGCACCGCCGAATAGCTCATGACCTCATCGAGACTGCACAATGCCGACGCAGGGGGTACCAACAGCGGCGGTAAAGGCAGGAGCACTTCGTCGGTGACCCGCAGCGGTTCACGACTGGTGACCAGGATCGACAGCCGAGGTGCCGACGTCAGCAACGTCTCGACCAGCGTCCGGCAGCCTTCCAGCAGGTGTTCGCAATTGTCCAGGACCAGCAATGCATGCCAGCGCCCCAGCGCGTCCACGTCCGCGCCGATGCCCAGCGGCAAGGTGCGCGTCAGATGCTCGACCAGTTGCGCCGGGTCATCGATCAGCGCCAGATCCACCCGCCACACGCCATCGCGATAGTGCTGCAACAGCAATTCAGCGACACGCAGCGCAACGGTGGTCTTGCCGATGCCACAGGGCCCGACCAGTGTCATGCAACGGCGCACCGGCAACTGGCGCACCAGACTGCCGACAACTGCGTCGCGACCAGTAATGGGCGTAAGCCGTGCTGGCAAATTGTGCGCCGGGCTCGCAAAGGCGTCGCAGGGCAAAGGAGTCACCTCCAGCGCCTGTCGCACCGGCGCGACAAAGCTGTAGCCACGCTCAGGAATCGTGGCGATGTAGCAATGCCCGTCCTGTCCGTCACGCCCGCCCTGTCCGTCACGAAAAACCCGACGCAGCGCCGCAATGTGCACGCGCAAGTTGATTTCCTCGACCACCGACCTTGGCCAGACCCGGGCAATCAGTTCGTCTTTGCTGACCACCGAGCCTGCACGCTCGACCAGCACCTGCAAGATATCCAACGCGCGCCCGCCCAGGCGCAACGGCTGATCACCCTCCAGGACCAGTCGCTGCTGGAGGTGGAACGCGTAGGGACCGAAGTGCAACACCGTGTCGCTGGTTACGTTTGTAAGGCTGTTCATCCACTGTCACCCGCTGGAAAACTGCTCGGCACGCGCAACCATCCAGGCGCTGCGTACCTTCATTGCAATGAGCTCAGCGGTATCTTGGCAGGCCCAGGTGACGGTACAACAGCCACGGGGGGAGCGTCACGGCCATTAGGGTGCGCACGACGGACAAGGGCGCTAGCTGAATTGCTCGCGATACTGGGTCGGGGTCAGGCCAAGCTTTTCACCGAACAGGAAACGCATGTGCCGCACGCTGCCGAATCCACTTTTGAACGCTACCGTCTTGAGCGGCAAGTCACCGGATTCCAGCAGGCTCCTGGCGCAGTCGATACGTGCGCTTTGCAGAAACTCCATGGGTGTCATGCTCACTTCCCGGGCGAAGACCCTGGCGAAATGCCGCGGGCTCATATTCGCGAGGCCGGCCATGCGCTCAATGCTGAAAGTTTCGTCCAGATGTTCGAGCACATGGTTCTGCACCCGGGTAATCGCCGTTTCGTGCGGAGCCACTGCCGCCATCAACGGGCTGAACTGCGCCTGGCCACCCTGGCGCTTCATGACCACCAACAACACCTTGGCCACATCCTGGGCGACCTTCTTGCCATGGTCTTGGGCGACCACCGCCAGCGCCAGGTCAATGCCGGCGGTGACGCCGCCGGAAGTGATGAGGTTGCGGTCCTGGACATAAATCTGGTCGGTCTCGACCGTCGCCTTGGGGAATGCCTTGATCAACCGGTCGGTGTAATGCCAGTGGGTGGTCACGCGATAGCCGTCGAGCAAACAGGCGTGTCCCAGCACAAACGCCCCGGTACAGATCGAACCATAGGTTTTCGATCGACTGACGTTGTGCTTGAGCCACTCGAGCAAGGGCGGATATTTTTGGTTGTAGGCACCAGGCCCACCGGGCACCAGCAGCAAATCGAAGCCATCACAGGCCTGATCGACAGGCAAGTCTGCCTGCACCTTCACGCCATTGGACGCCCTCAAGGCGCCGGGCTCGGTGCCAAGGGTCGTCAGTACATAGTGGTCATCGGGTTTCAGATAACGATTGGCAATGGAAAACACCTCCATGGGCCCGGCCATGTCGAGCAGGAGAAAGTCGGGGAACAGCACCATTGCTACGGTTTTCATGGGTTCAACATCACTGGAAAAAAAGGATATGTACTGCGCACAGGCACTTGTGGAAGCGGGCTTGCTCCGGGCAGCGTTCCGACGAATGCGGTTTGTCAGTCACCAAAATTATTGAATGTAACACTGCATTCGCGAGCAAGCCCGCTCCCACAGGGTACCGCGCCCTCAGACGCATTTTTGTCAACTTGAACGAGACAGTATTTCAATTTTCAGCTACTTATTGCATCAATCGATAAACATTAACCTTCTCCTCACTCGGACGAATTGACGTCCCCACAGGAGATTTCATCATGCTGACCCTTCGCAAAGCATCGGATCGTGGCCTGGCTAATCACGGTTGGCTGAAGTCGTTCCATACCTTTTCCTTCGCCAGCTATCGCAACCCGAAAGAACAGGGTTTTTCCGACCTGCTGGTGATCAACGATGACCGCGTGGCAGCCGGCAAGGGTTTCGGCCAGCATCCGCACCGCGACATGGAGATTTTCTCCTACGTGCTCGAGGGTGCGCTGGAACATAAGGATACCTTGGGCACTGGCTCGGTGATCCGTCCCGGCGACGTACAGTTGATGAGTGCCGGCAGCGGCGTGGCGCACAGCGAGTACAACCACTCGGACTCGCGGCCCGTGCACTTCCTGCAAATCTGGATCGTCCCTGACGTCAGCGGAGCCAAACCGCGCTATCAGCAAGAACACTTCAGCACGCAGAAGAAACGCGGTCGCCTGCAATTGATTATCTCCCCCGATGGCGCCCAGGGCTCGCTGAAAGTGCGCCAGGATGCGCGAGTGTATGCCGGCCTGATCGATGGCAAGGAAACTGCGACTCTGGAACTGGCCGCCAATCGCTACGCCTACGTGCATGTGGCTCGCGGTCGCGTCGAACTCAACGGCGTGCCGATGCAGGCAGGCGACGGTGTGCGGGTTCGCGAGGAACAGTTGCTGACCTTGAGCAATGGGGTGGATGCCGAGGTGCTGGTGTTCGACTTGCGCCCGCAAGAACTGCCAGAAATGCCATAACAGGCCTACACCAGCCCCTGTAGGAGCGAGCATGCTCCTACAGGTTCCCGGAAAAACCTTCGACAATCTCATCAATCACCGCACGGACCCTCGCGGTATGCCGAAGGTCCGCGTGGGTCACCAGCCACACGTCATACGGCAACGGCCGCGTGCGCTCCGGCCACAGTCGGACCAGCCCATCTTTCTCCCCCACATACACGGGAATCTCCCCGATCCCGATGCCTGCGGCAATCGAACGCCGCACCAGCAGGCTGGAACTCAGGCTCGCGGCAATCCGCCCGCGCACTACGGGTTCGTTGACCAGTGTCATGTCCTTTCCACCTTGCAAATACGGCTGGTAAACCACCAGGTCATGCCCTTCGAATGCCGATCCTGGCGAGGGAATACCGTGGGCATCCACGTAGGCTTGCGAGGCGAACAGGCCCACCGGCCAACGGGCGATTCGCCGGGCTATGAGGTCCGGGTTGTCCGGCCGGGTATTGCGCACGGCGATATCGGCTTCGCGTTTGGCCAGGCTGAGGATTTGTGTCGAGGCGTCCAGTTGCACCCGCACGTCGGGGTGACGTTGATGCAGGCGGGCGACGGCCGGAATCAGGAAGTCGATGGCCAGGGAGTCGGTGGTGGTCACCCTCACAATGCCCGTCAGCCGGTCGTCGAGGCCCTGGATGCGCCGCTGCAGTTCCAGAGCCGAATGCTCCATTTTCTCAACCGCGCGCATCGCCGCTTCGCCCACGGCTGTCAGCGCATACCCATCGCTGGTGCGCAGGAACAACGTGGCGTTCAATGATTTTTCCAGCGCAGTGATGCGCCGCCCCACCGTGGCCTGATCGACACCCAATACCCGCGCGGCACCGCGCAGTGTTGATTCGCGGCAGACCGCGAGAAACACCCGTGCGTCATCCCAATTCATTGGGTCCTCCATAAGATGCATTTATGCATCACCATAACGCGAATTAGCTGCATTAGTGCATCACAGAAGTTGGTTAAGCTGATCACCAGTAAAAATCTGCAGGAGAGCGTTTATGCTCACTCCCTCGAACACCCCACGCAATGCATTCTGGCTACCGATCCTTGCCGGCCTGTGCGCCAGCCTGGTCAGCATTGGCCTGGCACGTTTTGCCTATACGCCGTTGATTCCCTCGCTGATCCAGGCCCATTGGTTTTCCGCCAGCGACGTGGTGTACCTCGGTGCCGCCAACCTGGTGGGCTACCTGATCGGTGCACTGATCGGCCAGCCGCTGGCACGTCGCACGTCCAACAAAAGCGCACTGCGGCTGATGATGCTGGCGGTCACACTGTCGTTCTTCGCCTGTGCGTTCCCCTTGTCGGTGAGCTGGTTTTTCGGCTGGCGTTTACTCTCGGGTGTCGCCGGCGGCGCGATCATGGTGCTGGTGGCGTCGACGGTGTTGCCGCATGTGCCCGCCTCGCGCAGAGGCCTGGCCAGTGGCGCGATCTTTCTCGGCATAGGGCTGGGCATTGCCGGTTCGGGAACGATCGTTCCGCCGTTGCTGAGCCTGGGCCTGCAGCAAACCTGGCTCGGCCTCGGTTTGCTGGCACTGATCCTGACCGCCATCAGCTGGTTTGGCTGGCCGTCAGTTGCACACCAGGCAATGACGACAGAGACGCACCATGGCGCGCCGACCCGCACCCACCCGGGTGTCTACCTGCTGTTTGCCCAATACGCACTCATGGCGGCGGGGCTGGTGCCGGCCATGGTGTTCCTGGTGGATTACGTGGCTCGCGGCCTCGGCGCCGGGCAACATGTCGGCGCACTGATCTGGGTGATGTACGGCCTCGGCGCGATTGTCGGGCCGGTGAGCTATGGTTTTCTTGCGGATCAGTTGGGCGCCAAGCGCAGTATCCGCATGGTGTTGCTGGTGCAGGCGATTGCCGTGGCTGCGCTGTCGGTATCCAGCGCCTTCGCCTCATTGGCCGTGCTGGCGCTGATCCTCGGATCATTCCCCCCAGGCATCGTGCCGCTGGCACTGGCACGGGTTCACGAACTGGTCCCAGGGCATCATCAGCAACAGGTGGTCTGGAGTCGCGCCACTGTGTCCTTCGCCACCTTCCAGGCCATTTCCGGTTTCGCGTATTCGGCCCTGTTCAATGCCATCGGCGGCCAATATGGGCTGATGTTCGAGATTGCGGCCGGAGCCATTGTGGTGGCGTTGTTGCTGGAGTTGGCGGTGCGTTTGATGAATCGACCTGACCCTGTTGTTCAGGCCAGTTGCCCATGAAGGTCAAAAGATCGCAGCCTGCGGCAGCTCCTACAGGTGTCTGCATTCCCATGTAGGAGCTGCCGCAGGCTGCGATCTTTTGATTTTCCACACAGGTAGGTATATGCAATGAATTTGCCTAAAGACATGACCTTGATTGAAATCACCCAACCCGGCGCTCCTGAAGTCCTGCAACCGCGCCAGGTACCCTTGCCCACGGCGGGCGTCGGTGAAGTGCTGATCCGCGTGCACGCCGCCGGGGTCAATCGCCCCGACGTGATCCAGCGCGCCGGCAAGTACCCGATGAAACCCGGCATGAACCCGATCCCGGGACTGGAAGTGGCCGGTGAAGTGGTCGCCGTTGGCGCGCAAGTCAGTGATTTTATCGTCGGCGACAAGGTCTGTGCGCTGACCAATGGCGGCGGCTATGCGCAGTACTGCGTGGTCCCGGCCAGCCAGGCCCTGCCGATACCCGAAGGCATGGACTGGGTGCACGCGGCGGCGGTCCCGGAGACCTTCTTTACGGTGTGGGCCAATCTGTTGGACATGGGCGGCGCCAGCAAAGGCCAGCGCGCGTTGATCCACGGCGGCACCAGCGGCATCGGCACCACCGCGCTGATGTTGTGCCGCGAGTTCGGCATCAAGGCATTCGCCACGGCGGGCAGTGAGGAAAAGTGTGCGGTAATCCGCCAATTGGGCGCCGAAGCGATCAACTATCGCGATCAGGACTTCGTCCAGGTCATTGCGGAAAAAACCGCCGGCAAAGGCGTCAATGTCATCCTCGACATCATGGGCGGCTCGTACCTGAACCAGAATATCGCGGCATTGGGCATGGAAGGTCGACTGGTGATGCTGGGCTTCCTCGGCGGTGCCTTCGGCAAGGATGTCGATTTGCTGGCGATCATGGCCAAGCGCGCCGTGGTCACCGGTTCGCTGTTGCGTTCGCGCACCCGGGAAGAAAAAGCCTCGATCGCCGAACAGCTGCGCGAATATGTTTGGCCGGTACTTGCGGCCGGGCGTTGCCTGCCGATGATCGACCAGGTTTACGCGCTCACCGAGGCGGCACAAGCCCATACGCGGATGGAAGCCGGCGACCACATCGGCAAAATCGTGCTGCGCGTGGACCTGTAGGAGCCGGCTTGCTGGCGATGGCGGTGTGTCAGACAGCATCAATGTCGACTGTGCCATCGCCTTCGTCGCAGCGCCGCCTGGAGCAACCCCGCTCCCACAAGTCGCATTTTTCCCCACCCCGCGCGCGCATCTGTTAAAACGCGCACTTCATGTCCATACCGGTGAACCACCCGATGGCCACTGCCCTCCTCACTCGCCTGCGCCTGCGCTGGCTGCCGCTGCTGTGCATGGCCGCGCTGGTCGTCGGCCTGCCCGTGGGTTGCGGCGCACTCAAGTACAAAGAGCGCGAGTTGCTGTTTCGCATTGAACCGGGCACGGCCCGCTGGTATCGCGGTTTGCCTGGGGACGTGCAGGAATTCGACATCAAGCCCGTCGAGTTCAAGGCCGGGCAAAACCTGCATGCCTGGTGGTGGCCGGCCGCGCGCCGTGACGCGCCATCGATTCTCTACCTGCACGGCGTACGCTGGAACCTGACCGGCCAGGCCTTTCGCATCGAGCAGTTGCGAGCCATGGGCTACTCGGTGCTGGCGATTGACTATCGCGGATTCGGACAGAGCCAGGGCGACCTGCCGTCGGAAGCCAGCGTTTACGAAGATGCCCGGGCCGCCTGGGATCGTTTCACCGCGATGCAACCGGATGCCAGCAAGCGCTTGATCTACGGCCACTCCCTGGGTGGCGCGGTGGCCATCGACCTGGCGGCAGACCTGACCGCCCAGGCGAAAAAGGCAAAACGCCCGGTCCCGGTGCGCGGCCTGGTGATCGAGTCCACCTTCACCTCCCTGGGCGATGCCGTCACTGAAGTCGCGGGCAACAACCTGCCGGAGAACTGGTTGCCGGTGCGCTGGTTGCTGTCGCAGAAGTTCGACTCCATCGACAAGATCGTCGACATCGACATGCCGTTGCTGGTGGTCCATGGCCTGGCCGATCGGTTCATGCCGTCGCGGTTCAGTCAGCAGTTGTTCAATGCGGCCAATGAACCCAAGCGCTTGTTGCTGATACCCGGCGGCACGCACAACAACAGCATGAGCCTGGGCGGCAGCCAGTATCGCCAGGCGCTCGAAGGCCTGATGCGGGCAAAACCGCAGATAGCCGGGGCTAAGGGTTCACGGGGCATGGTGTCACGGGGTGCCCAGGATTCCTGAGTGTTATCGATAACCCCGGGCCTGCAGGTCGAACAGCTGCGCATAACGCCCCCCGGCCGTGACCAGCGTGGCATGATCGCCACGTTCAAGGATGCTGCCCTGATCCAGCACGATGATGTGATCGGCGTTGCGCACGCTGGAAAAACGGTGGGAAATCAGCAGGGTCATGCGACCTTGGGTGTGCTGGCTGAAATGCTCGAACACCGCCGCTTCCGCCGCCGGATCGAGTGCCGAGGTCGGCTCGTCGAGGATCAGGATATCGGCATCGCGGCGCATGTAGGCGCGCGACAGGGCGATTTTCTGCCATTGCCCACCAGACAGCTCCAGCCCTCCGGCAAACCAGCGCCCCAGTTGCGTGGCATAGCCGCGATCGAGGCGCTCGATGAACGGCGCAGCCATGCCTTCGGCGGCGGCTTGCTGCCAGCGCTGCTCATCCTTGAACGCCAACGTGTCGCCCACGCCGATGTTCTCGCCGACGGAAAACTGGTAGCGGATGTAGTCCTGGAAGATCACCCCAATCCGCCGGCGTAGCGCGTCTTCCTCCCAGGCTTGCAGATCGCTGCCATCCAGCAGGATGCGTCCTTGATCGGGCCGATACAGCCGGGTCAACAATTTGATCAGCGTGGTCTTGCCCGAACCGTTCTCCCCCACCAACGCCACACTGTGCCCCGGCACCAGATGCAGGTCGATGCCTGTCAGCGCGGCGCGACTGGCCCCCGGGTAACGAAAGCCGACGTTCTCGAAGCGCAGGCCGTCGCCAGGCACCGCGCCCACGGTCAGATGACCGGTGTCGGCAACCACGGGTTCGGCCAAGTATTCGTAGAGGCTCGACAGGTAGAGGCCATCCTCGTACAAACCACTGATGGCGCTCAGGCTGCTGCTCACCGCCGCCTGTCCTTGCTTGAACAACACCAGGTACATGGTCATCTGGCCGAGGCTGATACTGCCGTGGACCGCGTCGACCACCACCCAGGCATAGGCCAGGTAGAACGCCGCGGTGCCCAGCAGGCCGAGAGCAAATCCCCAGCCATCGCGACGCAGGGTCAGCCGCCGGTCCTCGGCGTAAAGCCTGGCAAAGGTGTCGCGGTAACGCTGCAACAGCAGCGGCGCGAAACCGAACAGCTTGACCTCCTTGATGTAGCCCTCATGGGAAAGCAACGTCTCGATGTAGTTCTGCTGCCGGCTCTCCGGTGCGCGGCGGGTAAACAGGCGAAAGGCATCGCCGGAAAAGTGCGCCTCGGCAAAAAATACCGGCAACGCACCGACCACCAGCAACACCAGGGCCCAAGGTGAAAAATGCACCAGCAACACACCGAAGCTGATCAGCACGATCAGGTTCTGGATCAGCCCCAGCGACTTCATCACCAACGCCAACGGCCGGGTCGAGGCTTCGCGCCGAACCCGCACCAGCTTGTCGTAGAACTCCGAATTCTCGAATTGCACCAGCGATAACGTCTGGGCCTTTTCCAGAATCATCGTGTTGACCTTCTGCCCCAGCTGCACCCGCAACAGCGACTGCTGTACCGACAGCGCCCGCTGGGTGGCGGACAGCAAGGCCAGCACACCCGCTTCCAACAGCACGTAGCGCAGCACCGGCCACAACGGCGCACTGCCCTGCTGCGCGTGCAATTGCATGGCGAAGACCACGGCGTCGACAATGCGCTGGCCCAGCCATGCCGCCAGCGCCGGAAGTACACCGGCGACCAGCGTTGCCAGCACCAGCCCCAGAAACAGCCCCCGGGATGTACCCCAGACAAGGAGCAAGGCACGGCGTGCCTGGTCGAGAAGCGAGGTGACACGGTCAAACATCGGGCTCACCTGTCAGACTCCGCCGAGGTTTCGAGCCGCCCCTCCTGAAACCGCGCCCGATACCGCCCCGGGCTCTCTCCCGTCCACTTCTTGAAGGCCCGGTGAAATGCACTCGGCTCCTGGAAACCCAGTTGTTCGGCGATATCGCCGATACTGGCCTGGCTCCCGCGCAACTGTTCGAATGCCACCGCGCGTCGCACTTCGTCCTTGATCTCCTGATAGGAGCAGCCTTCGCGTTCGAGTTTTCGGCGAAAGGTGCTGGGGCTCAGGTGTTGTTCGAGGGCAAAGGCCTGCAGGGTCGGCCATTGGCTGTAATGGCTGTTGCGCAAGCGCTGGTGTACCTGCGACGCCAGGCCGTGCTGGTTGCGAAAGCGGATCACCAGCCATTGTGGCGCGGTGCGCAAGAACACTTTGAGCGACGCCAGGTCCTGGACCACCGGCAGGCGCAGGTAATGACTGGCGAACTCGATTTCGGTGCGCTCGGCACCAAAGGTCAGGTTCGGCCCCCAGAGCAAACGGTCATCGCTGAGTGACAGGCGCGCATGGCGAAAGTCCGCGCGGTCGATCGGGATGCGCCTCCCACCCAGCCAGCAGAGCAGGCTGATCATCAACACCAGGAACGTCTCTTCGCCGAATCGGCTGACGTCTTCGTTGGCCGCCTGGCTGTCCAGACTGATGACCGCCCGCTTGCCGCGCACGGTCAGCGTGCCGCGAAAATCCCGGAGGAACAGGGCGAAGTTGGCCAGGCACTGGCGCATGGCCTTGTGCAGGTCCGGCTCCTGGATCAAGGCGCGACAAATCAGGGCGAATGCGCCCGGCGGCATGCCATGGGAATCGAGCCCGAAGAACTCGTCATTCAGCTCGCGGATCTGAATCAGCCACAACGCCGCAAAGGCATTGGCCGACACCCGCGAGGTGGGGTCCTGCATCAGCGCCGGATCGATACCGGCCTGTTCCAGCACAGCCCGCACTCGCTGTGGATCGTCCCCCAGCCCGTGGATCATCGCCTGCACGAAGTAGGCGGCTACCGAGTCCTTTTCCCGCATGCGAACGCTTCGCTCCCCATCACCCGAAATGGCAAAAAACATCAGTGCCGTTGAACAGTTTCGGCATAGGCCAACCACTGCGCCGGCTCTAGACTCGCGGCAATAGTACGCTTTCGGCCATCACGACGGCCAAGGTATCGCAAGGTTTATCGAAAGGACGGCAACATGAATCTGCAAAACATTGGGGTGATCGGCGCCGGCACCATGGGCAATGGTATCGCTCAGGTCTGCGCCCTGGCCGGTTTCAACGTGACCCTGCTGGACATCAGCGAGGTTGCCTTGCAAAAAGCCCTCGCCACCGTCGGCAAGAACCTTGACCGGCAAGTCGCCAAGGAAACCCTGAGCGTCGAGCAAAAAAACGCCGCCCTCGACAAGATCCGCACCAGCACCGACTACAGCAGCCTGCACGATGCGCAACTGGTGATCGAAGCCGCCACCGAGAACCTCGACCTGAAACTGCGGGTGCTGCAACAGATTGCCGCGCAGGTCAGCGCCGAGTGCGTGATCGCTTCCAACACTTCGTCGCTGTCGATCACCCAGCTGGCGGCCAGTGTCAGCCAGCCTGAACGCTTCATCGGCTTGCACTTCTTCAACCCGGTGCCGGTGATGGGCCTGATCGAAGTCATTCGCGGCCTGCAAACCAGCGATGCAACCCACACCCTGGCGCTGGACATGGCGACCCGCCTGGGCAAAACCGCAATCACCGCCGGCAACCGCCCGGGGTTCGTGGTCAACCGGATCCTGGTGCCGATGATCAACGAAGCGATCCTGGTACTGCAGGAAGGCCTGGCCAGCGCCGAGGACATCGACGCCGGCATGCGCCTGGGTTGCAACCAGCCTATCGGCCCGCTGGCCCTGGCGGACCTGATCGGCCTGGATACGCTGCTGGCGATCATGCAAGCCTTCTACGAGGGCTTCAACGACAGCAAATACCGCCCGGCGCCATTGCTCAAGGAAATGGTCGCCGCCGGTTACCTGGGACGCAAGACGGGGCGCGGCTTCCATGCCTATGCCTGAGCGTTGCTCGCGTTTCGCCGAATACCGGGACAAGGTGCTGGAGCTGTTCGCCAGCAAGGGTTTCGGTCAGGTGGGCATGCGCGAGCTCGCGACGTGCCTGGGGCTTTCCCCGGGCTCGCTGTATCACCATTACCCGAGCAAACAGCACCTGTTGCTGGATTTGATCGAAGAGTTCTACGAAGAGCTGCTGGCCACGCTGGGGCGCATCAAGCAACAGGCGCCGGCCAAGCGCGACCGACTCAACAGCCTGATTCGCGCGCACCTGAATTTACATCGCGACTTGCCCTGGCATTATCGCCTGGTGGAGCGAGACAGCAGTTGCCTGAACGAAGAGCAGCAGGCTCGGGTGCAAAAATTGCGCGAGCAATACGAGCGCCAGTTGATGGTCCTGCTCGGCGCTCGTTCGAGGTTCAGTGAATCAGGTCTCCTGGCGGCCGGCCATGCCATCGCCGCCCTGCTTAACAGCGCACCCAGCTGGCTGACCGCCCATTCGCTGGACGAAAGCGAGCACGATGAACTGCTGGAGAACCTGGTCGGCGGTGCCATCGAGCGCGTGCTCGCGCCGAGGCGCACGAGCGAGGCTATAAGCCTGGCGCGCCCTATCGAGAAAATATCTAAAAATACCCAGGCTGCCTCCGCGTTTTAGCGCTTTGCTTGCCCAGTCGATGCCATCGGAATTCGCGCTTGCACCCAGCGTCCAATTCGATGTGTACCTTCCACTGACCGGGAGCGCAATCATGAAAATCAATCCCTACCTGATCTTCAACGGCGACTGCAAAGCCGCATTCACCTTCTATGCCGAAAGCCTCAAGGGCCAGCTCGAAGCCATGCTGACCTTCGGCGAAACACCTGCCGCCGAGCACGTCCCCAAGGATCTGCACAACCTGATCATCCACACCCGGCTGGCCGTGGGGGACCAGGCGATCATGGGCTCGGACACCACTCCCGATCGCCCCACCGATGAGATGAGCGGTTGTTCGATTTCGCTGAATGTCGACAGCATCAAGGAGGCTGAACAGGTGTTTTCAGCCCTGTCCGAAGGTGGCAAGGTGCAAATGCCGCTCGAGGCCACCTTCTGGGCCGCGCGTTTTGGCATGTTGGTCGATCGCTTTGGCGTGTCGTGGATGATCAACTGCGAAAAGGACCAGTAACAGGATCGCGCACAGCGCCGCTGTTCAAGTCTTCGAGCAGCTCCGGCCTGGAACGGTCGGGCACTCTGGCAACTCCCGGGCCGTCTGCTACCGTCAACAAGCCACCCGTGTGACAGCGGCCCTTCGGAGGAAACCACCATGCACACCCATGACCCGTCATGGTCCACCCGTCTAAAACTGTCGCTGCTGGCAGGAGGGCTCGCCGCCGCCCTGCTGGCACTCAGCGGTTGCGCGACAGTCGATGCCCAGACCACCGCCTACGTTGGCGTGGAACATCCCGCACCGACACTGCCCAGTGAAATCGTCGTATTGCGCTCCGAGCCCCTGCGCCCACACGTTCGGCTGGGCGAAATATTGATCGACGCCAGTGTTGACCCGGCCCCGCCCATTACCGAGGTCGAGCAGAAACTGCGCGAAGAAGCCGCCAAGCTCGGTGGCGATGCCGTGGTGGTGGTCTATGACCATATCCAGCCGGTAGGTGCCTATCTCAACGGGCCGCTATGGGCTCGCGACGTACAGACCGTCAATGGCCGCAAACTCAAAGGGATCGTGATCAAGTACAAGTGAACAGCAGGCTTTTTTTTCGCTGAAATTGACAACGCGGGGCGCAGTTTCCCCGCGAGTCAGCGGTCGCATTCGTGTCCGCTTACCACCCCTGTCCCCTCCCCAGATCTAGAAAAAACGGCTATCGACAATCAGGCCCGCCTGCGTGTTTGCACGTGAGACTTGCTTGGGCCTGACCTGCCAATAGTGACAGTGACGCTCCGGCATTTTTCGCCCGGCACTGATATGTTTTTTTTCATTTGTTTGATTTATGAAATTTTATGTGCCATTTATAGCCTCGAAAATCCACGGAGCGGTCCCCTTCGACAGATCGGACGATCGCTGCGCGCAACACCCAAACACCTCATCCAGGGAGTCAACAATATGAACAAGACAGAACTTCTAGGTACTCTGGCACTGTGCGCCGCAAGCTTGCTGGCACATGCCGACGACGACAGCCTGCGCATCGGTATCGAAGCCGCCTACCCGCCCTTCTCCTTCAAGACGCCGGAGGGCAATGTCAGTGGTTTCGATTACGACATCGGCAACGCGCTGTGCGAAGAAATGAAGGTCAGGTGCGAATGGGTCATCCAGGAATTCGACGGCATGATCCCCTCACTGAAAGTGCGCAAGATCGATGCCGTGTTGTCGTCGATGTCGATCACTGAGGACCGCATGAAATCCGTCGACTTCAGCAAAAAGTACTACCACACGCCGGGCAAGTTCGCGATGAAGGCCGGCAACGTGATCAACGACCCGCTGGTCGATCTCAAGGGCAAGAAAGTCGGCGTCCAACGTTCCTCGACCTATGACCGTTTCGCCACCGAGCAGCTTGAGAAAGCCGGCGCCTCGATTGTTCGCTACTCCTCACAGAATGAAGCCTTCCTCGACCTGGCGGCGGGTCGCCTGGACGCCACCCTCGCCGACGTCGTCAACACCAACGAGAGCTTCATCAAGACGCCATTGGGTAATGGTTTTGCCCTGGTCGGACCCGACATCAACGACCCCAAATACTTCGGCAAAGGCGCCGGGATTGCAGTGCGTAAAGGCGACAGCGCGAACGTTGCGCGCCTGAGTGCGGCGATTGACGCCATCCGCAGCAATGGCAAGTACCAGCAAGTGATGGCCAAGTACTTCGCGTTCGATATCTACGGCGAATAAGCCTTTACCCCAGACCCTGGCGCAGGCCTGTGCAGGCGCCACTTGTGGCTTGTCTCGTGCGCCTTGCGGCGCTCGCTTGAGGAACTTCAACATGCTCCACGGCTACGGATCGAGCATTCTCGATGGCGCCTGGCTGACCATCAACCTTGCCCTGACCTCCATGACCCTGGCCATTGCCCTGGGCCTGATCGGCGCCGCCTTCCGGTTGTCGCCGTTCAAATGGCTGGCGGTACTGGGCGAAGGCTATACCACCCTGATCCGCGGGATTCCCGACCTGGTGTTGATCCTGCTGATCTTCTATGGCGGCCAGGATCTGGTGAACCGCCTTGCCCTCGCACTGGGCTACACCCGCTACATCGACATCAATCCGTTTATCGCGGGCGTCTGCACCATGGGCTTCATCTTTGGTGCCTACCTCTCGGAAACCTTTCGTGGCGCCTTCATGGCGATCCCCAAGGGCCAGGGCGAGGCCGGCGCGGCCTATGGCATGAGCGGCCTGCAGGTGTTCTGGCGGATCCTGGTGCCGCAGATGATTCGCTTCGCCATTCCCGGCTTCACCAACAACTGGCTGGTGCTGACCAAATCCACTGCGCTGATCTCGGTGATCGGCTTGCAGGACATGATGTTCAAGGCCAAGAACGCGGCGGACGCCACCCATGAGCCGTTCACGTTTTTCCTCACCGCTGCCGCGCTCTACCTGATGCTGACCAGCGTGTCGTTGCTGGTGCTGCGCTATCTGGAAAAACACTACTCGGTCGGCGTCAAAGCCGCCGAACTGTAACGGGGAGCACAGGCATGATTCTCGACTACAACCTGATCTGGGAAAACCTGCCGCTGTATTTCAATGGCGCGCTGGTGACCCTCAAAGTCCTGCTGATTTCCCTGGCCATTGGCCTGGTGCTGGCGATTCCCATCGCGTTGCTGCGCGTATCCCGTTCGCCGCTGCTCAACTTCCCGGCCTGGCTCTACACCTACGTGATTCGCGGCACGCCGATGCTGGTGCAATTGTTCCTGATCTATTACGGGTTGGCGCAGTTCGAAGCGGTACGCCAAAGCGCGCTCTGGCCGTACCTGTCCAGTGCAACTTTCTGCGCTTGCCTGGCCTTTGCGATCAATACCAGTGCCTACAGCGCCGAACTGTTGGCCGGCAGCCTGAAGGCCACCGCCTACGGCGAGATCGAAGCCGCCAAAGCCATGGGCATGTCGCGCTTGACCCTGTACCGGCGGATTCTCCTGCCGTCGGCCCTGCGCCGGGCGTTGCCGCAGTACAGCAACGAAGTGCTGATGATGCTGCAAACCACCAGCCTGGCGTCGATCGTCACGCTGGTCGATATCACGGGAGCCGCGCGAACGGTCAGTTCACGGTTCTATCTGCCGTTCGAGGCGTTCATTACCGCGGGCCTGATCTATCTGGCCCTGACCTTCATCCTGGTTCGTCTGTTCAAGTTGGCCGAGCGCCGCTGGCTGGCCTACCTGGCACCGCGCAAGCACTAAGGAGTCTCATGCAACACATTCAATACCTGTTGCCGTGGAGTGCCTCGGGCACAGAACGAAAGCTCTCGCTGTTCCGTTTTGGCAGCGGCGCGCGCAAGGCCTACATCCAGGCTTCCCTGCACGCCGATGAATTGCCGGGAATGCGCGTCGCCGTCGAACTCAAGCGCCGCCTGCAGGCGCTGGAAGAGCAAGGTCGCCTGAACGGGGTGATCGAATTGGTGCCAATGGCCAATCCGATCGGTATCGCCCAGATGTTCCAGGCCACGCACCAAGGTCGCTTCGAGTTCTCCAGCGGGAAGAATTTCAATCGCGACTTCCCGGAACTCGGCAAGGAAGTCGCGCAGCGACTGGAAGGTCAATTGGGCGACGATGCCGATGCCAACGTCGCCCTGATCCGCCGCGCCATGGGCGATGCCCTCGCCAACTTGCCGGCAGCGACCTCGGAGCTCGACGGTTTGCGTCGCCTGTTGCTGCAGCATGCCTGCGACGCCGATGTGGTGCTGGACCTGCACTGCGACTTCGAGTCGATCATGCTGTTGTATGCCATGCCGCAAAACTGGCCACGCCTGCGCTCGCTGGCCGCCCGCCTGGACGCCGGCGTTGCCCTGTTGGCCGAGGCTGCGGGCGGCAGCGCATTCGATGAAGCCTGCGCACTCCCCTGGCTGCAACTGGCCAAGCGCTTCCCTGAAGCCAATATTTCGCTGGCATGTGTAGCCACCACTATTGAATTGCGCGGCATGGCTGACACCGAACGCGAGACGTGCGTCGACAGCGCGCAAGCCATTCTCGGCTATCTCGCCGAGCAAGGCCTGATCAGCGGTGACTGGCCTGCGTCGCCACCAAGCAGGTGTGAAGCGACACCGTTCGCCGGTGCGCAGTACGCCTACGCGCCACACCCGGGGGTGGTGAGTTATCTGCAACCGCTGGGGGCCCGGGTCAAGGTCGGCGATCCGCTGTTCGAAGTGATTGATCCGCTCACCGACCAGCACAGCGTGGTGCGTGCCAGTACCGACGGCATTCTTTACGCCCGCGAACGCCTGCGCTTTGCCCAGCCCGGCCTGTGGCTGGCGAAAATTGCCGGCAGTACCCCCATTCGCCAAGGCCGCTTGCTCAGCGACTGATAACAGAGAGTCAGAACCATGTACAAGCTGGAAATAAAGGACCTGCACAAAAGCTACGGCACCCATGAAGTACTCAAGGGCGTGTCCCTGGAGGCGAAAGCCGGTGACGTCATCAGCATCATCGGCTCGAGCGGCTCGGGCAAAAGCACCTTCCTGCGTTGCATCAACCTGCTGGAACAACCCAACGCCGGCGACATCGTGCTCAATGGCGAACAGCTCAAGCTGGTGAGCAACAAGCTCGGCGGGCTCAAGGCTGCCGAACCCAGGCAGCTGCAACGCATGCGTTCGCGGTTATCGATGGTGTTTCAGCACTTCAATCTCTGGTCGCACATGAGTGCCCTCGAAAACGTCATGGAAGCACCGGTGCATGTACTGGGCATCGACAAGAAACAGGCGCGGGAAAAGGCCGAGCACTACCTGGACAAGGTCGGCGTGGCACACCGCATGGACGCCTGGCCGGCGCATATGTCCGGAGGTGAGCAACAGCGCGTGGCGATTGCCCGGGCATTGGCGATGGAACCGGAGGTAATGCTGTTCGACGAGCCCACGTCGGCACTCGACCCCGAACTGGTCGGCGAAGTGTTGAAGGTCATGCAGGACCTGGCGCTGGAAGGCCGGACCATGGTGGTCGTGACCCACGAAATGGGCTTTGCCCGCGAGGTGTCGAACCAGTTGGTATTCCTGCACAAGGGCCAGGTCGAGGAACGTGGCGACCCGCGCGAGGTGCTGGTCAACCCGCAGTCCGAACGCCTCCAGCAGTTCCTGGCTGGCAGCTTGAAATAAGCCTTCCGCGCACACCGACTCTTGGCCCGTCGCTGCACACCGAGGGTCGGCTTCGGAACGCTCCGGCCGGGATGTTGCCCACCCAAAAAGTTCTTCACGGAACCGCCTGAAACATCGGTAATTGTCTTGCTCAAGTAAATAACAAACGAGACGGCTGCTTCGGTTGAGAGCAATGGGCCTTTCAATAACCCGTATGCAGAAAAAATTGGAATGGTCAGCGGCCCGGTAGAAAGAACAATACCCGTGAGGTAGCCGACAAAAGCCCCTGTGATTAAGAGCTGCCAAAGCGAAAGAGTGAAATTTCTTGATTTTGCCCAGTGGCGATAGGGAATCATGAGCAGAAAGAACGTCCCGAGGGCTATATCAATCCAGGTTGCTTTCAGGCTCCAGAGTGTGTGTGCACCAAGAGCCGCTGCGGGTACCCCTGTCACCGAATAGGCTAAAAACGCCTTCCAGTGAATATCCTTTCGCCAAAGAATAACCCTTGAAATATTGCCGACGATTGCTGCCACCGCCATGATCGGCACCGCCTGCTTGGGGCCGAAACAAAGGGCGAGCGCAGGCAGAAGCATGATCGAGGCCCCCGTACCGATTACCCCACTGACGACGCCTGAAATGACCCCGATAAACAAAACGAGTAAGTATTCTGTCATTTGTCTTCCAGAGCGAATGTTGGTTTTTTTACTATTTCAACGCCGCTCCAACACACCGATAACTTCACTAACTTAGTAAGTTAATTTTTTCTCAGGGTGATTGCGGATTCGATAAACCAAGCCACCGTGCCAGGCTTCGATTAATTTTTGTATGTGGATGACTCGAGAGATCTTTCTTTATATTTTGTAGGAGTTTTCGCTGACTTTGTTGCATGGTCGTAGTGAAGCCTGAGTACTGCAGCAACTTCAGGCGCGAGTAGCTTGAAATAAGTCATCTGCGCACAGCGAGGGTCGGCTTCGGATACACTCGCGAGCAAGACCTCTGTAGGAGCATGCTCGCTCCTACGGGTCATTCGCCCCACCCCACCTCCAACCCTCAGGACATGTTGAGCCGGATATGCCAACCCCTTCGAAAGACACCACGGTCTATGCCGCGCCAGTGATGCGCAAACTGGCGGAAATCGTTTCCGACCTGCCGCCGTCACTGCGCAAAGTGGCGGACTTTGTCCTGCGTCACCCGCTCAGGGCCGCGACGTTGACCATCGAAGAAATGGCTCAAGAGACATCCACCTCGCCAGCAGCGGTCAATCGACTGGCCAAGGCGCTGAACCTGGGTGGTTACACCGGCATGAAAGCCGAGCTGGTCGCGACGTTGCAGCAGATGGTGTCGCCGGTCGATAAGTTGCGCAACGAACTGGCCCATCGACCGGGTGGTGCATTTGGCCTGCATGAGCAAATCCACAGCGCCAGCAGCAATCTCGCCACGGCGGCGACCAACAACCATGCCGAGACCTTCGAGGCCTTTGTCACTCGCCTGATCGAGGCGCGGAAAATCTACATCCTCGGGTTTGGCAACAGCGTCTACTTCGCCGGTCTCGCCGCCTCTACTCTGATGCCCTTCTGCGCGGACGCAACCGCCATCAGCATGGAGGGCGGCAACGAAAACGCCGCTTACCGGCTGGCTGCCATCACTGATGAGGACGTACTGCTCGCGATCTCCCTGCCGCGCTACTCCCTCGATACGCTGCAACTTGCACGTTTTGCCAACGCGCGCGGCGCCTCGGTATTGGCGATCACCGACTCACCCGCCTCCCCGCTCACCGCCATTGCCGAACACGTGCTGTTTGCCCCGGCTGACCATCCGGTGTTGACCAGTTCCAACATTGCCGTGCTTGCCCTGATCGAAGGACTGGTGGCAGGCGTGATGGCTCGCAACAAGGAAGCCGTGAAGCTGGCCACCGAACTGACCGAAAGCGTGATGTCTTACCTGCACATCCCCACAAGCAACAAATCGCCGAAAAAGTGATGGTTCCCGGGCGCCCGTTGCAACACTTCGGATCTGCCGCCCGTCTGCCACTGCGCACCTTCCTGTGAGCCGTGCTTCAAATACCGTACATCCCCTTGCACGGAAGACTCAAACGATGAACATCACCATTGTCACTCTCATGCTCACGGGCTTGTTGTCGGCTTCGCCGCTTTACGTGCAGGCCGCCGAGAAAACCACCGAGGATGCAACGATTCCACCTTCGGCACTTCCCGGGCTCAACCAGCCGGAATCCAACGAAGAAAAGGCAGATAAAAAGGGCGAGGAAGCAGCGGGTTCAAACGCCGGTGCCGACGCGCACTCCATAAAAAAAGACGCAGCATCGGAGGACGACGGGGAGAATCAAAGGGGTAGCAAGTCTGGCAGTTGACCAACCTCTACCCCTTTTTCAAAAGCCCCGGATGTATCAGTCGTCCCGGTCGTCACGATCGCGATAACGACGGTTGTCGCGATCATCGTCACGACGATCGTATCGATGGTCATACCCTCGGTCATCATCCCGGTCATAGCCACGGCGATGATCATGATCTTGATATCGACCGTACCTTTCTCCGTCTTCCCAGTGAGGTCCGCAGCCTCCCAGCAAGAGCAGGCTGGAAATGGCCAGGGTCATCATTACTGCGCGATTCATTTGAGCATCCTGAAGGTGGGGGGGGGTGAGAGGGTTTCAGCCGCTGGAAAATCCCGCACGGTGTTGAAACCCTGTCTTTGACCATTCAGTAACTCAATGATTCCGCTGGCAAATAAAACTGGCCGGCACGCCCGTGGCGCGAGCCCCGGTTCGGCGTGGTTTAGCCTGGGAAATGCTGGTTGGCAATCACCACCACATCCTGCTCGGTGATCGGCGCAAGTGCCGCCACCGCCCACAGGTCATAAACCGGATGGGCACGCTGGTGGCCTCAGGCTTCTTCATTGCGGGCTAATGAACTGCTTGAAGCCGTCAGCTCCCACCCCATCGGCTCGAACGAACCGATCTTGAGCCTCTTTTCAACGTGCCGACGAGCAGAAAACGGGTCGGCTGGAAACGGTCATGAACCCACCCGCTCCACGCCCTGAAAAAGTCGCCCTTGGAGCGCTCAGCCAAATTTTCAATCAACATCCCGCAAAACAAAAATTCTTACAATCCAATTATGTACTAAAGTAAGGGGTTGAGTGTTTTAATGGGTCTTGAAATGCCAAAGGCCCAATCATGCGCATCAAATTTTCCGGCATTCCTGCATTCGGCATCTACATTGCCCTTGTTTGCCTGTTCGCGGCTGCATGGATCACCCACCCGGCCCCCGAGCACTCGCCCTTTGCCCTGATCAATCCGGCCTCGGCGGTGGCGGATAAGGACGCTAAACCCATCTATACCAGCCGTTTCGCCTCCTCCGGGCTGGTGGACTTCGTGCATTCGGCGGCGGTCACTGCCTTGCCTGACGGTAGCCTGATGGCGGTCTGGTTCGCCGGCACCCGCGAAGGCGCAGCCGATGTTCAGGTGCGCTCCGCCCGTTTCAACCTGAGTACCGGCGAGTGGGGGGAGGAACAGGTCATGGCGACCCGGGACTCGACCCAGCAAAGCACGCGAAAGTACATCCGCAAACTGGGTAACCCGGTCATTGCCCTCGCGCCGGACAACCGCCTGTGGCTGTTCTACGTTTCCGTGTCCATGGGCGGATGGGCCGGTAGCGCGGTCAATGTGATGGTTTCAGACGATTTTGGCGGGCATTGGTCGGCACCACGCCAATTGATCACTTCACCGTTCCTGAACATCAGCACCCTGGTCCGGTCGGCACCGGTGTTCCATGCCGACGGTTCCATCGGCCTGCCGGTCTACCATGAGTTCCTCGGCAAGTTTGCCGAGTACCTGTACTTGAGCGCAGACGGTGATGTGATCGATAAATTCCGCATCAGCCATGGCAATAATTCATTGCAACCGGCGATCGTTCCGCTGGATGGCCAACGCGGCATCGCCTTGTTGCGTTATGCCGGTGACACCCACCACCGGGTCCTGGCGAGCCGCACGGAAGACGCCGGACAAAGCTGGAGCGAACCTTATCCGCTGGTTCCTTCGAACCCCAACTCCTCGTTGGCAGCTGTTGCGACGCCGGACCGCGGGTTGCTGGTAGCGCTCAATGACCTGCAGGATGGACGCTTCAAGCTGAGCCTGTATGGCACCGATGCGAAAATGGACGATTGGCGCCTGTTGCACGACCTGGACAAATCACCGGATCCAGAGGGCGATCCGTATACCCCTCTGGTCTACAAGGAAATCATCGGCAAACAATTCCGTGGCTCCAGTGGCAAGCTGCGCCAGACGCTGGAGGCGCAATTCCTCGCCAACCTCGACAAACGTGTGTGTAAACGCCAGGAATGTGAGTTTGAATATGAATACCCCTACTTCCTCCGCAGTCCCGACGGGATGTATCACCTGGTCTATTCCTGGAACAACACCTTCATCAAGCACGTCACCTTCAACGATGCCTGGCTGGCCGAGCGTCTCCAATGATTAATCTGTGGCAGGCCCATGCCAGTTTCGCGATGATCCTCTTCCTGTTACTGCCGTCTTTTGGCCTGGGCAGGACCTGGCGCATCGCGCTGCTGCTTGCCTTGCTGGCCGCCAGCTTCATACCGCTGGGCGGGTTGTCGCTGGCCGCTTACCTGCGCAGCCATATCGACGACCTTGCGATCACCTCAATGGTGTTCATGGCCTGGGGATGTTTGCGCAGGCTAGGTCTGCTGCCGCCTGAGCGGCAGGGTCAAACCAGCGTATTGATCCTCTTCGCCGCGCTGGCCCTGGTGCTGTACCCCGCAACCCTGGGCCTGAGTGACCTGGACCCTTACCGGCGGGGCTACAGCCCGCGCCCCCTGTTGTTGTTCGTCGCACTGATGACGCTCGGCCTGTTCTACCTGCGCCATTACCTGGCCGTGGTGATGTTGACCTGTGCGACCCTGGCCTTCCTCGTCGGGATCAAACCCTCCCACAACTATTGGGATTACCTGGTCGATCCGTTGCTGGGCCTGTATTGCTGCGTGGCACTGCTGATGCTGGCGGCGCGTCGGCCGTATCGCCGGCTCATCACCCTGCGCGGCGCTTGAACTTCAATGAAATCTCAATAAGGAAACGGGCATGGGCTGGCTGAAATCGAGACGTCTGCATTACTGGCTGGGTGCAACAGCGATCGCCTTCGTGCTGTTCGCACTACTGCGGGTGGTGTTCTTTTTCGGCTTTTCCGGTTTCGACGCCAAAGCCCTGGGCGACGAACATGTGCTGACAACTCTGGGCATCGGCTTTCGTTTCGACTTGCGCCTGGCCATCCTGATCATGCTGCCGCTGGTATTGCTGGCCTGGATCCCGCGCTGGAACCTTGTCGGCAGCCGCCTCCTGCGCGGCATCGCCCGCCTGTACCTGGTAGCCGCCCTCAGCGTCGCGCTGCTGATCTACATCATCGATTTTGGCCACTACGCCTACCTCGGCGTGAGGATCAACGCCACAGTGCTGCGCTTCATCGAGGATGCGCAAATATCCCGTGACATGGTCTGGCAAACCTACCCGGTCATCTGGATCTCACTGGGTTGGCTGGCAACCGTCGCAATCGCGGCACTGGCCCTGGTGCGTCTGGAGCGCGTCACGCTGGACCGTCCACGCAAAACCATTCACCCGCTCTGCGCGACATGGGGCGGTGCAGTGATGGTGGTGCTGGTGCTGCTGGGTATCCTGGGCCGTGTCGAACACCTGAACATCGAGAACCCCGTGCCGCTGCGCTGGAGCGATGCGTTCTTCTCGGGCAACAACCAGGTCGCCGCACTGGGCCTGAACCCGGTGATTTTTTTCTACGACACCGTCAAGGTCGGCCAGTCACGCTATGACGAGGCACAGGTGCGCGAACATTACGCGGTCATGGCTCACTATCTGGGCGTCGACAAACCTGATCCGCAGGCCCTCGACTTCGTCCGCCACCAGACGCCACAACCTTATAAAATCAATGGCTCGCGACCACCTAACGTGATGTTCGTCATGCTCGAGTCGCTGGGCACCAGCGCCGTCGGAGCCTATGGCAACCCGATCAATCCAACGCCCAACATCGATCGCCTGGCCACGCAGAGCTGGTTCTTCAAGCACTTCTATGTGCCGGTCACGGGAACGGCCAAAACCGTCTGGGCCAGCATTACCGGGGTACCTGACGTCACTCGACAGGAAACCGCGACGCGTAATCCACTTATCACCCGGCAAAACACGCTGGTCAATGCCTTCACCGGCTACGACAAGATCTACACCATTGGCGGCAACTCCGGCTGGGCCAACATGAATGCCCTGATCCGGCAAAGCATCGACGGCGTTCGCCTGTTCGACGAGCGCGACTGGAAATCCCCGGTGGTGGATGTGTGGGGCATTTCGGACCTGGACCTGTTCAAGGAAACCGACCAGATCCTGCAAGCGTTGCCCAAGGACAAACCGTTCTTCGCCTATGTGCAAACGGCGGGCAACCACCGCCCATTCACCATTCCAAAGAGCAATGACGGCTTCGAGGTCAAGCACCCTACCCTGGAGCAAGTCCAGGCCGCCGGCTCGCGTAGCGTCGAGCAATACAACGCCGTACGCCTGCTGGACTTCAACATCGGACGCCTGATGGAAATCGCCAAGGCCGGCGGCTGGTACGAAAACACCATTTTCGTGCTGTTTGGCGATCACAACACCCGTATCGCCCAGATCCCCTTCCTGGCCCCGGCCTACGAGCAACTGGGCCTGGAGAGCAACGCGGTGCCGATGATCATCCACGCGCCAGGCCTGATCGGAACACGCAAGGTCGAGGAAGCTGTCGGCCTGGTGGACCTGCTGCCAACCGTGGCAGGCATGGCCGGCCTGGAGTTTCGCAACAGCGGCATGGGCCGCGATATCCAGCAGCCCGCGCCCGAAGGCGAACGTGTGGTGCCATTGGTGTTGCGTGAAGGCACCTTCCCGCTGATTGCCGGCGTGACGCAACACTACATGGTGCAGATGGAACACGACGGCAGCTCGCCAACCCTGCATGACCTGGCCTCACCGACGCCGCTGGACAACGTGGCCGAGCAAAACCCCGAGGAGTTCAAGCGACTGTCACGGTTGACCCGCGCCATGCACGAAACCTCACGGTTGATGCTGTACCAGAACGTACGCGACTAACCACTCAACAGTTACGGTTTTACCGCGGGACCTGCGCCAGTGTGAGGGGCGACGGATGGCCCCTTCGGCGGAACAGTGAAACTCACTGTCGTATGGGTGAGGATCCTGTGCGTCGGGTCGGCTACTTCAAGCAGAACCTTGTGGGCGCCGGGGGTCAGTCCGACCAGGATGATCGGATCTTCACTGGTGTGCGCCCATGTACCTTTCCAGTCGTCGACAGTCACGTGAAGGTGGCCCAGTCGTGGGGATACATCGGCGGCCGCCTTACCGAATACTGGCATGATCCTGGCATGCTCTGTTCGATACTGGATGATGACGACCCCGCGGGCGAGCGGCTCGGCGAGCGGCGGATAGGCAATGAGCCTTGGCGTCGTCTCGGATTCCAATGGCAATATTGCCGGTGGGTGATCGGTGTCGGCCGCCCCTTGACCGAACGCTGCCGTGCAAGACAACACACTCCAGGCAATGGCCAACAGATTTGCGGAAGCCATGGTGGATTTCTCCTAAAGACCGACTTTGCGCTTGAGTTCGGCTTCGTTCCAAAGGCCGCTGAGCGGGCCGCCCGGCAACCCTTCATTGGCTCGCGCCAGCGGGAAAATAACCGGTAAAAAACCGGCGTCGCGCACCAACCGGGCACCCATGTCCCGGGCCTGGGCGTCGTCGGCGAATACTGCAATCGCCTTGTCTTTGCCCGACTGGTCTTTCATCGATGCATAGCCTATGGCGTTGAACGCACGCACCAGGTGTATTCCGGGCAGATATTGCTGGTCCGCCGAGGCGACACCCATCTCCAGCGCCTTGCGCCCGACCTCTGCGTCACGGCCGCCGAACGGGTTGCTGGTGCTCAACACTACCTTGCCGTCCAACTTGCCCTGGACCTTTTCGGACAGCTCTGGCATCGCGCCATAGGGAACACTCAACACGATCACATCGCCCCATGTGGCGGCATCGCTCACCGAGCCCGCCTGAGCGTTTGGGCCAGCGCTATTGACCAGATCCGTCAGCTCCTCGGGGTGGCGCGAGGAAAACATGACCGAGTGCCCGGCCTTTACCCAGAGCGTACCCAGCGTACCGCCAACGTTACCGGAACCGATGACGCCGATCTTCAGGGGGTCCGCCATAGCCTGGCTGACGCACATGACCATGCCGGCGAACATCAAAAAGAAAATTCTGGACATACGCTGTGCTCCTGCGATGGAAAGCAGTCTCCTCTCCACACGGAAAGCGCCTGCAACACCAAGTTGAAGACTAGCTGATTATTGTTATTGCTGATCCTCGAGAGCGCTGGGTAAAACGCTTACCGACCTGCAGTACAAAAAAAATCCCGGAAACAGACGTCTCCGGGATTTTTTTGTAGAAGCCTGGCCGCTAGAAAGTCGCTTGCCTGGCAGTTTCTGCTCAGTGGGATTTTTTTGGCGCGCCGGCTTTACTCAGTCCCTTCGAGTTGTGATCGCCCGGCGTCGATTCCGAAATGGCCCTGGCCTTGTCCAAGCCGCGCGTATCTTTGGAGTGTGCGATGCCTGAAGTCGTGGTGCCGTGCCCCTTGTCACTATTACGATCACTGCCGTAATGATTGCCACTGATGCCGTGGTCGCGAACGGCCTTGCCCGCATGATCACTGCTCAACCCCTTGCCGTGGCCGTTACTGCCGGAATGACCCGAACCACTGTGGCCGGCACCGTTACCGCCGCCATTACCACCGCCATGGCCACCGCCGTTTCCGCCACCATTTCCGCCGCCGTGGCCACCACCACCACCACCACCACCACCACCACCACCACCACCACCACCACCACCACCACCACCGCCACCTTCTTTCGCATAGGCGGCGTTCATGATGGACAGGTCAGCAGGGAGTAACGGGGCGGCTGCAAGCATCAGGGCGCATGACATTACAGCAACGAGACTCTTGTTTTTTAAAAGCATGATTGCTTCCGTGAGGGTTGATTACGCGTATTTTATGACGCGTAAACCCCCTGACAGTTCAAGTCCCGCGACGGACGGAGGCGCCAGCAAGAATCAATCGAAAGCGCCGTTAAGCACTTCATAGATCAGACCGGTAGCGATCGCCACCAGTATCAAGTCGGTGCCCGCCTGCTGCCATTCATACCCGTCATAATGCGGCAGCCTGCCGATCAGCCGGCCATCGAGCTTCTTGGCAATCCCCGGCGGAAGCGGTTTACCGCGGGCGAGGTTCTTTTGAATGCCGGGTGGTAACGCAGGTCCAGGGGCCCAGTAGTCCCGATACCCGTCCACAATGCCAAGAACGCTTCCCCGATTGATGCTTGGGCCATTATCCCAATCACCGCCCCCTGAATGCTTTCCCTGGTTGCCCTGGTTGCCATGCTCCTGGCTGTCTTGCGAATTGCCCTTTGCGTTTCCTTGCCCCTTGCCATTCCCAGGATCGGCCAATGCCAGCGTCGAGGCACAAACCAATGCAACACAGGCAATAGCGGCAACAAACGAGCGATATCTGAACATATCCGTTCTCTCAGAAAGGAAGTACCCCTGGAATGTATACGCTTCGCGGCGAAGCCATGCCAAATTTTAAACAAACGGTTGTGACACGGCCCACAACCCTGGCGCATGCTTAAGCGGTGATCGACCAGCAACAAAGCAACACGTCCTGCCGTACCGGAGTACCCCATGACCACAACCATCGAGGTGCCGCGCATCCAGCGCTTTGCTGCAAACACTGCGGGTCGGGATTTCGCGGCAGGTGACATTCACGGGCACTTCAGCCGATTGCAAGCCGCGCTGGAAGCGGCTGGTTTCGATCCTGTTGTCGACCGCCTGTTCAGCGTCGGAGACCTGATTGATCGTGGACCTGAATGCCGGGACGCACTGGACTGGCTGGCCAAGCCATGGTTTCACCCCGTGCGCGGCAACCATGACGACTTCGTGGTTCACTTCGATACGTGTGACGTCTTTAGCTGGATCTGCAATGGCGGCTCATGGTTCACCGGTTTATCGCCACCTGAGCAGCAAGCGTTCGCGCTGCAGTTCGCCGAACTACCGATTGCTATCGAGATAGAGACGCCTGGCGGATTGGTCGGGATTATTCACGCCGATTGCCCAGTGTCCTCATGGGACCAACTTCGCGCCGAACTGCAATCGCCTGAAAGTGACAAGCAACTGCGAGCCGTACTGCTGCGCTGCATGTGGTCACGAACCCGGATTCAGGCGGGCGATACCCGCGGCGTCCATGGACTTCGCGCCCTGGTAGTTGGCCATACGCCACTCAGGCAGCCTGCGGTGCTGGGCAATGTGTACCACGTCGACACCGCGGGCTGGCTGGACGGTTATTTCACACTGCTGGATCTCACCACCTTGCAGTGCATCCCGCCAATCGATCCGGAACCCGGTTTCGACCAGGCCTGACGCGCCGTTCGTCCAAAGCCCGGCACTCACGATGCGCCGCTGTCTCTCATGTAAAAGCACGGGCATCCTGCGCCTCAGAACGGAGAGCCAGCATGGACATTGACGAAAATGCAGTTGGCAACATGTCACAGCAGGACGTAACGCGAACAACGGACAACGAAACCGGCCACGATCCCCGCAAAGATCAGCCGCAGGTGCCGCTGCCGCCGAACGATGAAGCGCCTGTCGATGACGATATGACAGATGTGGCGGCCAATAACTCGGTGTCGAGCGAGCATCCGCAAGCAGGCACAAGCGCTCAGGACGAAAATGACCAGGAGGCTCGCGGCTTACCCGCGAGCGACCCTGAATCAGGTGCCTGAATCTGTCAGGTTCATTCCAGTTGCCCGCTCAGTGCGGGCTTTCTTTTTTCTCGAATTTACCTGCCATGATCAGTCGTCTTCTTGATCTATCTGATCTAGATAATCAAGGTCATCATCCTCTTCGTCTTCATCTTCTTCATCGTCAAGAATGCCTTGAGCGTCTTGTTCAACCCATGCTTCTTCATCGTGGAATTCATGATCGAGCAGATGGTCGTGCTCGGGTTCTGGAATATCAATCTCATCGCTCATCTACATTTCCTGCATTGGCTGAACTGCGCATAGGGTACTGTAACTGCAGCGGCGCTTGTAACGGCGCGTTCGATGATCGCCAACCATTGCTCACTTGTATTTGTCAGGTTGATTGCGCACTGTTACTCCATCACTTCAGAAATGTTGAGCATGTCAAAGAAGCAGCAGACAAACACCCCTCCAGCATCCGCTGCGGACATTGAACGATCTATCCAGGCCCTGAACAAAATGGCTGAACGACTATGGGGAGATGGCCGGGAAGCTGAGGCAAAAGCCCTTCTCAATGCCCTGGACGCCTTAAACCGGGCGCTTGACCGGATCAGGATTGGAGAGAGTCGAAAGACGCTCCATTGAGAGAATGCCGGGCTTCACGTGATGGGCACACTCCCGTCACGCCTTCGTAACACTTGGCAAGCACACTGCAGTCAGCCAAAGGGATTTGGCCACGTGATTGGAAAGCCCGACCCAGTGTCGGGCTTTTTCTTCTGCGGTGAGATGATCGTTCCCACGCTTTGCGTGGGAACGCATCCTGTGACGCTCCGCGTCACCGTTGCGCATGGCTCATGTCATGCGTCGTCAGCGGAACGCGGAGCGTCCCCGGCGGCATTCCCACGCCGAGCGTGGGAACGATCAGATCCCGGACAGACCTGCAATCAGGTCGACTGTCAGGCCGCCTCGCTCTGGCTTTTGATTTTCTCCTATTTGATTTCGCCATTGCGCTCCCACTAATTGCCGGTATTGCCAGTGTTCAGTTTCACGTTGTCGCCGCTCACATAGCGGGTTTCAGGGCACCCGCTTACTTGAAACAATATTCATAGAGGCACGTCTCGAACCCATACTTGAGGTCGAACTTGCCATCGAGCACGTTGTTTTCCTTCGCATACTGGTCCCACGCGACCAACATTTCCTTCATTTTTGCCGGCTCGGCCTGGGACAGGTCGCGGCTTTCGGTAGGGTCGGCCTTGAGGTTGTACAGCTGCCAGTTGGCGGTGCCGTAGGGTGGGTTGACCAGGGTGATTTTCCAATCGCCCTTGCGCAGCGCCTTGCGGCCGAACAATTCCCAGCCAATCTGACGTTCGGCCATCGCTTGCCCTTCCAGCAACGGGCGCATGCTCTTGCCACTGATGGTTTGCACCGGACGGCCGTGGAATGTTTTGCCCAGTGCCGGTACGCCGGCGAGGTCCAGCAAGGTCGGCATCAGGTCCATCACATGGACCATGTCTTTATTGACGGTGCCTTGCAGGTGGGCCTTTTTCAGCATTTTCGCGCTGATGATCGCCGGCGCACGAATTCCGCCCTCGTTGGTGAAGCCCTTGAACAGTGGGTACGGAGTGGAACTGACCTGGGCCCACTGAGCACCATAGTCGGCATACGAGCCTTTGTGACCGAGATTCTTCAGGCTGTTATCGAACTCGCTGGCGAACCACTCCTTGTTGCCTGGCAGGTCAAGCGGGCTGTTGCCGTCGGCACCGTTGTCGGAGATAAACACAATGAAGGTGTTATCCAGCTTGCCGGTTTTCTCCAGGTACTGGAGCAGTCGACCGATGTGATAGTCCATGTTGGACACCATCGCCGCATAGATCTCCATGTTGCGCGCCTCACGCTTTCGCTGCTCATCGCTCAACTGGCTCCAGTTTGGAAGACCCTTGGCCATGGGTGTGTTGGGCGTCGTATCCGCCGCGACGATACCCAGCTGTTTCTGGCGCTCCAGGCGTGCCTGGCGGATCGGTTCATAGCCTGCGTCGTATCGGCCCTTGTATTTATCCAGCCAGTCATCCGGAGCATGCAGCGGCCAATGCGGGGCGGTATACGACAAGACGGCCATGAACGGCTTGTTGCTGGCTTTGTCGGCTTCGATGTAGTCAATCAGCCGATTGGTGTAGAACTCACTGGAATAGAACCCCTTGGGCACTTCCACCTGTTTGCCGTCTTCGCGATAAATCGCTTTCGGGTCTTTCGCGATGATGGCGTGCTGGTCATCGAAATGACTGGCGCCGCCTTGTACCAGAATGAAGGAGCGGTCAAAACCACGTGCCTTCGGGCTGGTTTCTTCGGTGCGACCCAGGTGCCACTTACCGGTGGTATAAGTGTTGTAGCCCGCGTCCTGAAGCACTTGTCCGACCGTGACCATGCGTTCGTTCAAGTAACCTTCGTAACCAGGCCTGCCTTGCTGGAACGGCTGAAGCAGCTCGCCCATGTTGCCCAGGCCAGCCACGTGGCTGTCGGTACCGGAGAGCATCATCGCCCGAGTCGGCGAACAGGTGGGGGCCGTATGGAAGTTGCCCAGGCGCACACCGTCCCGGGCAAGCGAGTCGAGGCTCGGGGTGCTGATTTCACCGCCGAAACTGCCCAGGTCGCTGTAACCCAGGTCATCGGCGACAATTATCAGGAAGTTCGGGCGCTCGTCTGCGGCCATGGCTGCGGGGCTGCAAACGGCAACCATCAGGGCAAGCGTCAGATGGGTCATCCAGCTCATACGCGCGGTTCCTCAGTTGTTATTATTGGCTGAGCCACCAGTATGCCGAGAGCCCGACGCCGGCCGCTAACGCGGTTGCGCAAGCGCTTATCCAGCCGCGTCGTTATTTGCCCCGACAGCTGGGGAACCGGTCAGCCATCGTTCATCATCCCTGCCTTGGCGGGGGCACGGGACACCCGCTGTCGAGCCTGTTGTCCATGTACCGCAACAACGACACCGTTGATACAGCACTCATTAACCAGACGGGGCAACCCGGACAAACAAGAATAAAGGTTACGCTGATGAATACACCCTCTATCAGCGGCCCGCCTCCTTCAAGGAGCGAGGCTTGCCCTGCCAGGAACATTCCGTTTGCAGCGGAGCCGTTACTGCGCTCGCGCAATATCGAAGATGCCGAGGCGCTGCTCAACAACCATCTTGAAGAACGTCGGATCAGCCTCGGAAGACGAGGAACCCTGGACATTGCTTTCACCTTGCAGTCCTTGCCGCAGATGAAGTTGTTCGGGGCGCAATGGGGCGGTGAAGTCCGCGTGAGCTCTAGCCCCTTGAACAGCTGGCATGGGATTTTACCCTTGCAAGGTACCATCAGCAGTCGTCCCGACGGCCTGCAAGCCAATGGCGGAGAGCTTCTGGTATTCAGCCCTGGGCATGAGGTGGATGTCATCTGGCATGAGGGGGCCAAGGCAATCGTCATTGCCCTGGATGCTGCATTACTGCTCGATCACCTGGAGCGCCACCATCAGACCCACGAGCTGCGGCTCCCGACCCGGACACTGTTGTTCGATAGCAACCATCGCGCCCTGCAGAGCCTTGGCAGCTTGCTGCGCCTGGTGGACAGCGAAACCGGCAACACCTCGGGGTTGCTGGCCAACCCAACCAGCCAGTCTCATGTGCAGCACCTGTTTTGCGAGAACCTGCTGCAACTGATCCCCAGCTTGCATACGGAGCCACAACGTCGCCTGTTGCCGGGCACCGTGAAACGGGTGGTCGATTTTATTCATGCCCATCTCGACCAACCGCTGGACATCACACAGCTGGTAGCCATCAGCGGTACCAGCCGACGCAGCCTGGAACAGGCGTTTCGCAATGGCCTGGGGACCAGCCCGCAACGCTATATCCAGAGTTGCCGGCTGCAGGCGATACGCAAAATACTGCTAAGCCACCAACCTGGAGACCTGCAGTTATCGGCGCTGGCGTTTCACTGGGGTTTTGCGCAACCCAGCCACTTCACCGCGGCCTACAAGCAGGCCTTTGGTGAGTTGCCATCGCAAACACTGGCCAGGCCGGCTTGAGGTTTTACGTCGACTGCGTCCATACGTAGTCATGGCGGCCAGGTCGCTCCAGGCAGAGCGACCGTCACCATGACCTACCAGAATTTCCAGGTATAGGTGGTCATCACTCGGTTTTCATCATAGTCATTGCCATGCTTGAACTGGGCGTTGATGTTCCGCCATTCCATGCCCACATTCTTCAAGGGCCCACTCTGGATCACATACGCCAAAAACAGATCGCGCTCGCTTTCAGCGCTGTCGCTGAGGTCACCACCGCGATCGATGCCCGTGCCGCGCAGGTAACGGGTGGTCAAGGTCAAGCCGGGCACGCCCATGGCCGCGAAATCATAGTCGTATCGCGCCTGCCAGGAACTCTCGTTGGGTTTGATGAAGGCCACGGCCGACCAGTTCACCAGATAAGGTTGCGGCGCGAAGCCATTCAGGGTCGGGAACGTGCTGTCACCCAACATGCGTTGATAACCCACGCCAACACCGTGCCCACCCTTCCTCAAGGTAATCATGGCGCCATAGGAGTGGTTGTCGATTTCGCCGTACAGGGCCTGACCCGCTTCCTTGTTGTTGAAGTAGCGCAAATCGGTCTTCAGGCGATAGCCGCCACCCAGGTCCGAGTTGAGCGTCAGGCCCAGGTAATGCTGCCGGTAAATGTCCTCCAACTGCCCGTAAAAGTAGCTGGCCGAAAGGTTGGGACCGAAGGCGTAGGTGGCACCGGCAAAGTCCAGTCCGTCGCTGGTGTAGCGCGGCCCGCCAGGTTTGGTGAACAGGTACATCTTTTCCCTGTTGGAGGATTCACGGCTGCTGATCTCGGTGAATCGCCCGCCAGTCAGGGTCAGGTTGTCTATCTCGTTGGACTTGACCAGTACGCCATGGAAGGTCGTCACCAACTGCCGTGAGTCGTCCTGGAAGGCCACCGGCAACGTCGGCCGATGTTCACCGACTTTCAGCTCGGTCTTCGAGAAGCGAACTTTGCCGGTCAGTGCCGCCCGGCCGTAATCCTTGGCCTGCTCCCGGCTGCTTTGGCTATAGGGCAAGACACTGTCCGGGCCACGACCGCCGCCACCGTCAAGGCGATAGGCGTATTGCGCGGCCGCATCGAGACCGAACGCCAGCGGCCCCTGGGTGTAACCGGAGGTAAAGCGCAGGTCAAAGCCCTGGCTCCAACTGCCATCGCGCGAGGTTCTCGGGTTGTCGCCCTTGAAGTCGCGGTCGACATAAAAGTTGCGCAATCCCAGGTTCATCTGGCTGTCTTCGACAAAGTCAGCTTGCGCAGCCAACGGCATCATCACGCCGATCAGCCCCATGGCCTTCAGGTTTTTTGCAGCAGAGTAAGCGGACCGCGGCACAGCCGCGTGCATAGGATTCATGGACACCTCTACACATTTTTATTGTTGTTGTAGAGGTTCAGTATCCGCAGTCAGCCCACAGGCCGTTATCGTCTGCGCGTGACGACTAGCTGCGCAGCGCAGGTATTGCAGGCGTTCTACTCGATAGCTTCGTAGGGCAGCCCGACGTAGTTTTCGGCAATGTTGACCAACCCTGCGTGGGAGTTGAAGAAATACTCGCGGTCGGCCTGCTGCATCTTCTGGTCCCACGCGTCCTTGTGCTCGCCGAAGTCGTGCAACAGGTTGGTCATGAACCAGCTGAAACGCTCGCCCTTCCAGACACGGCGCAGTGCCACTTCGGAGTATTTTTCCAGCAGGTCGGTACGCCCCTCCCGATACACCTTGACCAGGATGCGATACAGGTAGCACACGTCCGAGGCGGCCAGGTTCAAGCCCTTGGCACCGGTTGGCGGCACGATGTGGGCAGCGTCGCCGAGCAGGAACAACTTGCCGTACTGCATCGGCTCGACCACGTAGCTGCGCAGCGGCGCGATGCTCTTCTCCAGCGAAGGGCCGGTCACCAGCTTGTCCGCCACCTCGTGTGGCAGACGTGCCTTGAGTTCACCCCAGAAACGCTCATCGGACCATTCTTCGACCTTGTCGGTTAGCGGCACTTGCAGGTAGTAACGGCTGCGGGTCAGCGAGCGTTGACTGCACAACACGAAACCCCGGTCGTGGTGGGCGTAGATCAACTCGTGGTTGACCGGTGGCGTGTCGGATAGAAGTCCCAGCCAGCCGAAAGGATATACGCGCTCGTAGTGGGTAAGCACTTCGTCAGGAATGCTCTTGCGGGCGACCCCGTGGAAGCCGTCACACCCGGCGATGTAATCGCAGTCGATTCGGTGGGTTTGGCCATCTTTCTCGTAGGTGACGTAGGGGCTGTCGCCCTTCATGTCGTGGGGCTGCACGTTTTCGACCGAATAGATGATCGGGGCACCCAGGGCGCTGCGGGCCTCCATCAGATCGCGCGTGACTTCGGTCTGCCCATAGACCATGACAGTCTTGCCACCGGTCAGTGTCTTGAGATCGACATGAATACGCTTGCCGGCCACCAGCAACTCGACGCCCTCGTGGACCAGGCCTTCGGCATCCATGCGTTCGGATACACCTGCTTCGCGCAGCAGGTCGACGGTGCCTTGCTCCAGCACCCCGGCACGAATTCGGCTGAGGACGTAGTCCGGTGTCTGGCGTTCGACGATGACGTTGTCGATGCCGGCGTTATGCAGTAATTGGCCGAGCAGGAGTCCGGAAGGACCAGCGCCGATAATAGCAACCTGAGTTTTCATTATTTTAATCTCTGATATGCGATTTCCAACCGTTTGCAGATGGCGGCCGGATTATTTTGTTTTATTTACCTCCTGCATTTTTACTGATGAAACTTGCAATAAAAGGTGATTTTTCAGGGTAAAATTGCACTTTTACAAATTTGGTTCGATTATCGAACGACCACACACACTGTACGTTTCCGTCCTCAAGGGTGCCGAACACGATGAAAAAAAGTGTCAATAACATCCCGGTGTTCAAGCTGTATGGTGAAAACAAGGCGTGGTCCACCCCGGACTTGCTGCACTGTGAATCCATACCCAAACGCAGCAGCCTGCACCATTGGGAGATCAAGCCGCACCGTCATGCCGACCTGTTCCAGTTGCTCTATGTGCAACGCGGCCAGGCAGTGGTCGAGATCGAGGGCAAGCGTAGTGACGTGTTGGAAGCGGCCATCCAGGTCATTCCGCCGCTGACCGTGCATGGTTTTCAGTTCTCGGAAAAAATCGAGGGTTATGTGCTCACCCTCGGCGCGCCACTGGTGGCCAAACTGGAGTCGCAATTGGGCGCGCCGTTGACCGTCCTGGCGTCTTGCGGGTGCTACCCGGTTGGGCGCGATCGTCGCTATATCAACACTCTGTTTGCCGCCCTGCTGGAGGAATACGAAAGCAGCGCACCGGCGCGCGACGTGCTGATGCACTCATTGGTCAGTGTGCTGATGGTCTGGACCAGCCGCCACAGTCAACTCAGCACGCCGCCAAGCAATCGTGGCGAACGCGACCAGCACTTGCTCAGCCGCTTCATCAAGTTGGTAGAGCAGCACTACCGCGAGCATCTGTCGGTGGAGGTGTTCGCCCAGCGCATCGGTCTCTCCAGCGTGCACCTGAACACCCTGTGCCGCGAACTGGCCGGGCAAACCGCGCTGCAGATCATTCACCAGCGCCTGCTGCTGGAAGCCAAGCGTAATCTGACTTACACCAACATGAGCATCAATCAGTTGTCCGACAGCCTGGGCTTCAGTGACCCGACCTATTTTTCACGCTTCTTTCGCCGTCTCGCTGGCCAGACACCGAATGCCTTCCGCCACGGCGTCGAGCAAAGCGGCGCGTGAACCGTCACGAACTTTGCGCACTCAGTCGAATTTTCTTAACAAGAAGCGTCACAGGTCGCTGCAACCATTAGCAGGGATAATCCATCTTATTGATTTAAAAGGAATAACAATAAAATCCAAGCTGGCACAATAGTTGAGTAGGACAACCTTGCGCAGGCAACAACTGCGGTCCACCACTCATAACAATAAGGTTGTCCTCCCATGCATCACAGACTCCCCCGCTGCACGCCCCTTTCGCTCAGCGCAGCCCTGTTGTTGGCCGGCAGCGCCTCACTGGCCGAGGCTACCGAAGGCGGTGTGTCGTCCTGGCCATTGGGCATTGAAATCTACGGCATGGGTATCCTGCCGCCGCCTGGCACCTACGGTCAGGTTTTCGTCGGCGACTACCTGGCCGATACCCTTCGCGACAACGCGGGCGACAAGGTGGCCGACATCGACCTGCGCGTCACCACCATTGTGCCTCGGTTCATCTGGGTCACCGAACAGCAGGTCTTGGGTGGCAGCCTGGGTTTCCACGCTTTGCTACCGCTCAATGACATGCGGCTGAACATCAAGAACGGCCCGCACGACCACAAGCGCGGCATCGGCGACGCTCACCTCGGCCCGGTGGTCGGGTTCCACCACAGTGACAAGTTCCACACCGCAGTGGGTATCGACTTCGTTCTGCCCACCGCCAGCGAATATGACAAGAACGACCTGATTAACCTCGGCACCAACTATTACACCGCACAAGCGGTGTATGCCATGACCTACATGGACCCCAAGGGTTTCAACGCCGATGTACGCCTGATGTACGATTACAACTTCGAAAATCAGGACACCCACTATCAGTCCGGCCGCGAACTGCACGCCGACTATACCCTTGGCTGGGGTTTGGGCAATGGCTGGGTCCTCGGCGTCGGTGGCCACGCTTACAAGCAGGTGAGCGATGACCAGTGCAGCGCTTCCAACTGCGCCGCCGCAGCCCAGGTCGATGCCGCCGATGGCAACCGTGGCAGCTCCTTCTCCATCGGCCCGGCGGTGCAATACGCCAGCCGGGACGGCTGGTTCCTCAGCGCCAAATGGCAAGATGAATCCGGTGTTCGCAACCGTACCGATGGCCAGGCCTATTGGCTGAAGTTCACTGTCCCGCTCTGAGCCCTGTCGCCAACAAAAATGCCCCGTGAGCATCGAGCCTCGGGGCATTGGGTTCAACCCGGCGCTAGCTTCCCTTGAGGCGATAGCTGACCTGGGCGCGACTCATGCCAAGCATCTGCGCCGCCGCCGTGATGTTGCCACCGGAGCGTTCCATGGCCAGGCGCACCAGGTGCAATTCGATTTCTGCCAGGGGTGTATTGAGCACCCGTTGGCTCCCGGAAACGAAGGCCTGCAGGCCTTCCAATACCGGCTCGCGAAGTGCGTCTGTGGTACCGCCCTCTTCGATGGGTGACCCTGCCTTGCCGGCCCCCTCATCACGGCGCTCGCCAGCCGACAAGCGCCCCTCTGGCGTCAGGCCGATGGCCATTGCCATCAACGGCGCGCCAATCTCGGCCAGATGCACGATATCAATGACCTCGCCATCACCGGCGGATATCACGCCACGCTCGATCAGGTTCTGCAGTTCACGAATATTGCCGGGAAACCGATAAGTCAGCAGTGCGTTGACCAGTCTGGTGCTGAAGCCCGCCAGCCGACGTCCGTGGCGCTGGCTGAAATGACGCAGGAAGTAGCTCATCAGCAGCGGGATATCTTCGCGGCGCTCGCGCAACGGTGGCAGATGAATAGGGAACACATTCAGTCGGTAAAACAAGTCTTCACGAAAACGTCCCGCCTCAACCTCGCGACGCAGATCCAGGTTAGTCGCGGCGATGACCCGTACATCCACCCGGATCGGCGCCGTGCCACCCACGCGCTCGATTTCACCTTCCTGCAAGGCGCGCAAAATCTTGCTCTGCGCACTGAAGCTCAACGTCGCTATTTCGTCGAGGAACAGCGTCCCGCCATGGGCCCGTTCGAAACGACCGGGACGCGAACGCTCAGCGCCGGTAAAGGCGCCGCGCTCGACCCCGAACAGTTCGGCCTCCACCAGGTTCTCCGGCAAGGTCGCGCAGTTGAGCGCCACCAGCGGCTTGTGCTGCCTCGAACTGGATTGGTACAGCGAGCGGGCGAACAACTCTTTGCCGACCCCTGATTCCCCGGTCAACAACACCGTCGCCTGAGTCGGTGCGACCCTTTGCAGCAATTGAGTGGCAACCACGAACGCCGCCGAAATGCCCACCAGCGGTTTGCCATCGGCCGGCTCCTCCAGCTCGGCAATGGTGGTCTCGGTCCCCGAGGCGTAGGTGCTGCGACTGAGGAAGTCGCTCGGGTCCAGATAGGCCAGGTCGGCATCGATGTCGTCCCACTGATCGGCCGGTTTGCCAACGATACGGCAGGCCGGGTGACCCATCGAGCGGCACTCCTGCTCGCGAAAGACGACCAGCCGGCCGAGCAACGACGAGGCGTACCCGCTGGCATAACCGATCTCCATCCAGCAGGCCGGTTCGCCGCCCAGGCCATAGGCTGCAATGTGCTCGTCGTCTTCGAGTGAGTTGTGCCAAAGGAACTCGGAATAGAAGTGTCCAATGCCAGAGTCGATTTCGAAACGCACCACCTCGACATTGACCATGCCTTCGAGCATGTGCAGCCGTGGTCCGGCGCTGTACAGGCTGGTGTCATCACCCTCCGGCCATTGCTCGCTGACCTGGGCAGCGTCACGCGCGCCGGCTTGCCAGCCGATCCGCGTAAGCAGGCCACGTGCCTTGTCGAACCCCAGCGCCTCGATCAGCTCGCGGCGGATGGCCCCGAACGCAGAACCTTGCAGCAGCATCATGCGCTGGCCACACAACCACACGCTGCCATCTTGAGGAGCGAAGGCCACCGTTTCCGCCAACTGCTCAGCAGTGGGAAAGCCGCTGCTGCCAAACTGGCTGGCGCGGTCGACGATCAGGCGCTTCTGCCGGCCAAGCATCTGCTTGAGAAAATCCTCACCGGCAGAGCGACCAGTCTTGGTGTGCGTAGTACGAGTCATGGGCAGTCAACAAGAGGCAGGTAGGTAACCTGTGAGTATGCCCAGCCCTCCAGCGGGGTCAATCCGCTTGCGATCGACTCCACTGCTCCTTGTCGTCCGCCTGCTCGATAACCGCACAGTTTCTGATGACGCTCACCTGGCGTCGAGCTTTCAACAGCGTGCGATTTTCTCTGCATAAATTTGCGCACAACTGCCTTCCAGTCCGAGCCACAGGCAGGATTCAGCGCGACCACAGTACAACTTAACTTATTGTTTATTAAGGAAATATACCTATTAAACAGACATGGCACGATAAATGTTAACAGGCACCTCTGCACATAAATAAAAAAAGAGGTGACCTCGTCATGACCACTACCCCTTTCGTTCGCCCTGCCTACCAGAACCTTGAATTGCAGCCACTCGCCGGACAATGGCGCGCCGGCAGCGCCGGTCGAACGTTGGACGTGTTCGACCCTTTCACTCAGACACGCTTGCTGCAGATCACCCAGGCCAATCGCGAAGACCTCGATGCCGCCTACCGCAAGGCGCGCGTCACCCAGCTCGATTGGGCCACCAAAGGGCCGGCCGAACGGGGCCAGGTGCTGCTCAACGCGGTGAAAATCTTCGACGAGCGTCGTGAAGAAATCATCGATTGGATCATCCGCGAGTCCGGCAGTACGCGCATCAAGGCGCAGATCGAATGGGGCGCCGCGCGCGCTATCACCCTGGAGTCAGCCAGCCTGCCCAGCCGCGTGCATGGGCGCATTCTTGCCTCCAACATCCCTGGCAAGGAAAGCCGCGTCTACCGCACCCCCCTGGGCGTGATCGGTGTGATCAGCCCGTGGAATTTCCCCTTGCACCTGACCGCACGCTCCCTCGCACCGGCCCTGGCGCTGGGCAACGCCGTAGTGGTCAAGCCGGCCAGTGACACCCCCGTCACCGGCGGCCTGTTGCTGGCGCGCATCTTCGAGGAAGCCGGCTTGCCATCTGGCGTGCTCAGTGTCGTCGTCGGTTCCGGCGCGGAAATCGGCGATGCCTTCGTCGAGCACCCGGTCCCGGCGTTCATCTCCTTCACCGGATCGACCCAGGTCGGCCGCAACATCGGCCGCATCGCCAGCGGCGGTGAGCATCTGAAGCACGTTGCCCTGGAACTGGGTGGAAACAGTCCGTTCGTGGTCCTGGCCGATGCCGACGTCGAACAGGCCGTCAGTGCCGCCGTGGTGGGCAAATTCCTCCACCAGGGGCAAATCTGCATGGCGATCAACCGCATCATCGTCGAACAGCCGCTGCTGGAAACCTTCACCCGGCGATTCGTCGAGCGAGTCAAGGCGCTGCCCTACGGCGACCCGAACAAAGCTGAAACGGTGATAGGCCCGGTGATCAACAGCAAGCAACTGGCGGGCCTGCAAGAGAAGATCGCCACGGCCCAAGCCGAAGGCGCCACGCTGCTGGTTGGCGGTGAAGCCCACGGCAACGTCCTGCCGCCGCACGTGTTCGGCAACGTCACCGCCGACATGGACATCGCCCATGAAGAAATCTTTGGCCCTCTGGTCGGCATTCAGTCTGCCCGTGACGCCGAGCATGCCCTGGAACTGGCCAACAGCAGCGAATACGGACTCTCCAGCGCCGTATTCACCTCCAGCCTGGAGCGCGGCGTGCAGTTCGCCCGACGCATCCACGCCGGTATGACCCACGTCAACGACATCCCGGTCAATGACGAACCCAACGCGCCGTTCGGCGGTGAGAAGAACTCCGGGCTCGGTCGCTTCAACGGCGATTGGGCGATCGACGAGTTCACCACTGACCACTGGATCACCTTGCAACATGCGCCAAGGGCGTATCCGTTCTGAGCTGCATGACGCCTCCCATGAACCCACCTGCCAATAAGAAAATGGAGTACGAAATGTCTTCACTCCTCAACAGCTCAGCTGTGAAACGGACCCTGTCTGCCTGCCTTGCCCTGCCCTTGATCGTGCTGGCTGGGAACGCCGCCGCCGATGGCGACGGCGTCTGGAAAGGCGGGGAAAACGTCTATGCCAAGGTGTGCGGCCACTGCCACGAAAAACAGGTCGGCCCGCAAATCACCGGCCGCCAGCTGCCAGCGCAGTACATCACTGCAATTGTGCGCAATGGATTTCGTGCCATGCCGGCCTTCCCTGCCTCGTTCATCGACGATAACTCGCTGCAACAGGTCGCCGAGTACATTTCCAAAACGCCTGCCCCGGCGGCCAAGCCTTGAGGAGCCTGCCATGAACGTCGAACGTCGCACGGTACTGAAGGGCTTGGCATTGAGCAGCCTGGCCGGCATAGCCGTGACCAGCTCCTGCCTGAGCATGGCCGGTAGTGTTCTGGGCGCTCAAGCCCAGCCTGTCTTGCCGACCCTGGTCCTGGTCAACAATGAGGTGGCCGAGTCGGTCTTCCTCCAGGGCGTCAACGCCAGCCCGGGGGGCAAGCAGGTCAAGGTACAGCGTACCGACCTCAGCCTGGACTTCATCCTGGGTTTTGAAAAACGCCTGCGCAGCGGCCAGCCGCAACGCATCATCGGCCTGGTCGACGATGCCAGCGCCGCATTGATCGTCGACTTGGCACGCAGCGCTGGCGCGCGCGTGCAGTGGCTCGGCCAGCACCGCGCCACGCCCCACGCTTCACAGCACCGTCTGCTCAGCGCCGAAGCCGCCAGCGGCTGCGCCCCCCAACTGGGCCTGAGCCTGAACGCCTGTGGCAGCGGCTTCAGCCTGACCGAACAGCGTATGCACAGCCTGCAAGCGCCGTTGCAAGCGTCTGCCACCGCCCGCAACAGAGACAGCTCAGACCAATGGGCCGCCACGCTGGGCTACACCCTTGCAGCCCTTGGCACCACCAGCGACCGGCAGGCACCACTGATTGCCCGCCGACCCGTGCCGCTTACCGGCAATTTCGTTTCGTTTTCGATCGAGGCTTGAAGGAGCTAATCAAATGACTGAGCAAATCAACAAGACCCTGCTCCCGCGCGGCGTCGACAGCGCAAACTTCGAGCAAGCCATCGCCAAGTTCCGCAAACTGCTGGGCGATGACAACGTCCTGGTCAAAGACGATCAACTGATCCCCTACGCCAAGATCATGATGGCCGTGGACAATGCCGAGCACACGCCATCTGCCGCCGTCACCGCCACCACCGTCGAACAGGTGCAGGGCGTGGTGAAGATCTGCAACGAACACAAGATCCCGGTGTGGACCATCTCCACCGGTCGCAACTTCGGTTACGGCTCGGCAGCACCAGGCCAGCGCGGACAGATCATTCTCGACCTGAAGAAGATGAACAAAATCCTCCACGTCGACCCTGAACTGTGTACCGCCCTGGTCGAGCCGGGCGTGACCTATCAGCAGCTCTACGACTACATCCAGGAACACAACCTGCCCTTGATGCTGTCGTTCTCCGCGCCGTCGGCCATCGCCGGTCCCTTGGGCAACACCATGGATCGCGGCGTGGGTTACACACCCTACGGCGAACACTTCCTGATGCAGTGCGGCATGGAGGTTGTGCTGGCCAACGGCGATGTGTACCGCACCGGCATGGGCGGCGTAAAAGGCGACAACGCCTGGCAGGTATTCAAGTGGGGCTATGGCCCGACCCTGGATGGCATGTTCACCCAGGCCAACTACGGCATCTGCACGAAGATGGGCTTCTGGCTGATGCCAAAACCTCCGGTATTCAAACCGTTCGAGATCAAGTTCGAGAACGAATCGGACATCGCCGAGATCGTCGAATTCATCCGCCCGCTGCGCATTGCCCAAGTCATTCCCAATTCGGTAGTGATCGCTGGCGTACTCTGGGAAGCCTCCACCTGCAACACCCGCCGTTCCGACTACACCAGCGAGCCGGGCGCGACCCCCGACGCGATCCTCAAGCAAATCCAGAAAGACAAGAACCTCGGCGCCTGGAACGTCTACGCCGCGCTGTATGGCACCAAGGAGCAGGTCGACGTCAACTGGAACATCGTCACCGGCGCCCTCAAGCAACTGGGCAAAGGCCGGATCGTCACCCAGGAAGAAGCGGGTGATACCCAGCCGTTCAAGTACCGCGCTCAGTTGATGTCAGGCGTGCCTAACCTGCAGGAATTCGGCCTGTACAACTGGCGTGGTGGCGGCGGCTCGATGTGGTTCGCACCGGTGAGCCAGGCCCGGGGCAGCGAGTGCGACAAACAACAGGCCCTGGCCAAGAAGACCCTCAACAAACACGGCCTGGACTACGTCGGCGAGTTCATCGTCGGCTGGCGCGACATGCACCACGTCATCGACGTTTTATATGACCGCACCAACCCTGAAGAGACACAGCGCGCGAACGCCTGCTTCGCCGAGTTGCTGGATGTGTTCGAGAAGGAAGGCTACGCCGTCTACCGCGTCAACACCGCTTTCCAGGAGCGGGTGGCGCAGAGCTACGGCCCGGTCAAACGCAAGCTTGAACATGCCATCAAGCGGGCGCTGGACCCGAACAACATCCTGGCACCGGGCAAGTCGGGCATCGACCTCGCCAACTCATTCTGATTGTGCTTGAGGCTCCGCCAGGACTGTCCTGGCGGGGCTTTTTATCGACAGGGAACACAATGACCTACACACAATTTCTGGTGGCCGCCGCGCTGGTGCTGGCCGCCCCTCTGACACTGGCCCAAGGCGACGTCGCTCAGGGCCAAGCCCTGTTCAAGACTCAGTGCGGCTTCTGCCACAGCCCCGAAGCGGGCAAGAACCTGATGGGGCCGAGCCTGCACGGCGTATTCGATCGCACCAGTGCCCAGGCTCCAGCCTTTACCTATTCCGCCGCCCTGCAAGGCGCCAGCCTGAAGTGGGACGACGCCAATCTGGACAAGTGGCTGACCAGTCCTGCCAGCCTGGTGCCGGGCAATGTGATGATGTTTGCGGGGCAGGCCGACAGGCAGAGTCGTCAGGATCTTATTGCTTATTTGAAGAGTTTGAGGTGAGTAAATCAAGCGTCGGGTCATACATCTGGGCATTGCGCCCATCCCCGTGTTGGCGTTGTTGGGGAGCCTTCACAAGTGACCTGAGTTTGATTTTGATCAAACTATCCATTGCTTTGCCAGCTAGACTGAAAATCAACACGACGTAATAAGTCGAGGTTGTACTTCATGTACTGGTTCCATCGTCACCGCCGCAGCCTATTGCACCTTACCCTCGCGGTATGGGTGCTGGCTGTGGCCGTGATGGCAATCCAGGGGTGTCTGGTACAGCCGATTCACAATTTGGCCGCCCCACACACTATCGAGCAGTATGTGGTGGATGGTCATGCGCTCCACGCCAATGGTTGCCTTCAAAACTGTGAAGACACTGCCACGGCGATAAAACCTTCATTGCAGACGCCAGCAGCGGATCCTGTCCACTGGGCCGCCCTGTTACTGCTAACAGCGGCAGTCCTGATATTGGTGCTTGATCCTGAGCAAAAATCCTCTCTGGCCACCCTTGTACTAAAACGTCCCGCGCCACCAAAAAGCCCGGTACGGCTGACATTCGTCCGTTTCAACGATTAGCCCCCCCTGTCTCAGAGTGGCAGAGCACAGGTTGCTCTGCCCTGCTGCGGCGCTTTTTCGCGACCAAGCCATTCTACTTATCCCTCACAATCTCAGGAGTTCATCATGCAAGTGCATTCTAAATGGGTTCTGGCTGCCGTCCTGGCTAGCAGTGCATTCATGGTCTCTGCCGAGGATGCCCATCACCCGGCCGACTCAACCGTGAGCACTGCTCCGGCATCGACGGCCGTGAACAATGCCATGACCGAGCAAATGCAAAAAATGCAGGCTGCACATGACAAAGCGGCAGCGGCTGAAACGCCAGCTGAGCGCCAGGCCGCCTTGCAAGAAGGCATGAAAGCGATGAAGGACAGCATGTCCATGATGAGCAAGGAACACAGTGCAATGGGTTGCATGGGCATGTCTGGTGCGAAGGACGGCGCAGGCAAAGGGATGATGGACATGATGATGCAGATGATGGAGCAACAGTCGTCCATGATGGAAATGCCAATGAAAAAGTAAATGTGCGGTAGAGCCGCGGAATGTTCTGGGCCATGGGCGCTTTACAGTTCCTTGCAGCCAATTGAGCTAACAACTCAGGTACAGAGCGCCTTACCCTGCTTGTAACTAGCAGCCTGCCCACTTGTGCAACTGTTTATGCCCCACGACCAAGGTGATCATCAGCAAAGGCACGAACGGTAAACACACCAGGCAAGTGAGGAGTACCAACCATGAGCCATACTGAATCGGCCTACGGTCTCTGGTCGCTGGTCATTATCAACTCATTAGTGTTTATCTTGTTCGCCTTCAGCTTCACCCGGCCCAAGACGCGCCGCGATTGGCGCTCCTTTGGCATGTTCTCGGCGTTCCTGGTGGCACTGTTTACCGAAATGTACGGTTTCCCGCTGACTATCTACCTGTTGATGCCCTGGCTCGCTCGTAACTTCCCTGGCATCGACTTCCTCTCGCACGACGCTGGGCATCTGCTCGAAACACTGATGGGCTGGAAGGTCAATCCGCATTGGGGGCCATTCCACATTTTCAGCAACCTGCTGATCGCTGGCGGCTTCTGGTTATTGGCAGCCGCCTGGCGTGTGCTCTACGAGGCCCAAGGTACTGGGCAGCTAGCGGTCGACGGGCCCTATGCGCGGATCCGTCACCCGCAGTACGTCGGTTTCGTGCTGATCATGTTTGGCTTTTTGTTGCAATGGCCCACGTTGATCACCTTGGTAATGTTCCCAATTCTCCTACTGGTCTACATCAAGCTGGCGAAGCGGGAAGAACAGGAGATGCTTGCACGATTCGGCGATGCCTACCGCACTTACCGTGAACGGACACAGGCATTCCTGCCTTGGTCAGCCCGCCGCAGTCCCTCCCCTACTGGCGCCCCTCCGAACTCAGGAAAACAGCCATGAACGCCCCCTGGAAAACCGGCATTTCCTTGGCCCTGACCATGGCCATTTCCTACAGCATCTGTGCGCTGCTCTATGCGCTATGGCCGGTGCAGGGAATCGCCTTTCTCAACGCCTTGTTCCATGGACTCGACTTCGGTCGCTTGCAAGCTCCGCAAGACTACGGTGTGGCGACTTTCGTCGGGCCGCTGCTGGTCTTGAGTGTATGGGGAGCGATGGTCGGCACCTTGTTTGCGTGGTTGTCCGCCAAGCTCCATGGCAGGCCTTGATAGGCGCTTCGAATCAGGAGGCCGTGATGAACCAATCACACATGCAGCACCAACAGGCGCTGGCATCAGGAAAAATGGCAAAAGATCCGATCTGCGGGATGATGGTGGACAAGACCACCGCGTTGTCACGAGAACGTGGCGGGCGCAGCTATTACTTTTGCAGCGATACCTGCCTGCGCACCTTCGAGTCGCCGGAAAATGAACTGAAGGCGATGAAAACCCGCGTGACTATCGCCCTGACCGGGGTACTGGCCTTGGCACTGCTGCGTGCAGGCGCCTTCATTGCACTCGCCGCTGGTGCCACACTGCTGACTTGGGCGCCGATCCCGGCACTCCCCTGGTTCACATGGGGTATATGGCTATTCCTGCTGGTAACACCGGTGCAGTTCATCGGTGGCTGGGGTTTCTATAAGGGGGCGTGGAACGCCATTCGCACCCTAAACATCAACATGGATTTTCTGATCGCCCTCGGCACGTCCGTCGCCTATTTCTATAGCGTCGCGGTGTTGTTCTTCCCAGACGTCCTGCCGGTCAAGGTGTCCGAACGTGACGTCTATTTCGAGGTGTCGGCGGTCATCATCGCCTTCGTGCTGCTGGGCAGGTACATGGAGGAGATCATCAAGACAAAATCCTCAGCCGCAGTACGACGCCTACTTGATCTCAAGCCTGCGATTGCGCACGTGATTCGTGATGGACAGGAGGTCGACTTGCCCGCTGAAAACGTCATGGTCGGCGAGTTTCTGGTGGTCAAGCCTGGCGAGAAGATCCCCACCGATGGCGATGTCAGTGAGGGTCAGTCAACGGTCGATGAGTCCATGCTGACCGGCGAGTCGATGCCGGTCGACAAACACCCGGGCAGCCCGGTAATCGGAGGTACGCTCAATGGCAGTGGCGTGCTCACTTTCAAGGCGAGCAGGATCGGTGCCGACACCGCACTGGCGCAGATTATCAAGATGGTCGAGGAGGCGCAGACCACTACGGCACAGATCCAGCGGTTGGCTGACCAGGTTACCGGCTACTTTGTGCCAGCAGTGGTGGCGGTCGCGTTGTTGGCCCTTGTCGGCTGGTCTCTTGTGGGGAATTTCCCGCAGGGGTTATTGGCCTTTATCGCGGTCCTGATCATTTCCTGCCCCTGCGCATTGGGCGTGGCGACGCCCGCCGCGTTAATGGTCGGTGTTGGCAAGGGCGCCGATAACGGCATCCTTATCCGTGGCGGTGAAGTATTAGAGCGGGCTGAAAAACTGAGTACGGTAGTGTTCGACAAAACCGGCACCATTACCCGAGGAGAACCCAACGTAACCGATGTGATCTCGCTTGGGACCGCGATGGAAAACGAGGTCTTGATGCTCGCCGCCGCCGTGGAGTCCGGTTCAGAACATCCGCTCGGCGCAGCGATAGTGCGCGCCGCACGGCATCGCGGCATCAGCCTGCCGAAGGCGACCGGCATCAGTGGGATCGCCGGTCACGGCATCGAAGGCAGTATCGACAGTCGCAAAATCTGGCTGGGCAACCGACGTTTGTTCGCCCGCCAAGGCATTTCGACCGAGGCTGCCGAGGAGCACCTCATCGGCCTGGAAGCCGATGGCAAGACCGCGATGCTGGTCGGGGTCGACGACCGCTTGCTCGGGGTAATTGCTGTGGCCGATACCATAAAACCTGAAGCGGCTGAAGCCGTTGCGGCATTGCAGGCCAGCGGCATCAAGGTCGTGCTACTGAGCGGCGACAACCACCGGACTGCCGAAGCGGTCGCGCGGCAGGTCGGCATCGAGCGAGTGATTGCCGAGGTCTTGCCCGACGACAAGGCCGCAATGATCCGTCAATTGCAAAGCGAAGGGCAGGTCGTGGCCATGGTTGGCGACGGTGTCAACGATGCACCTGCCCTGGCCACCGCTGACATCGGCATCGCCATCGGCTCGGGTTCCGATGTCGCCAAGGAAACTGGCGGCATCATCCTGCTCAAGAACGATGTACGCGACGTGGTCACCGCGATCAAGCTGTCGCGCGCAACCATGGTCAAGATTAAACAGAACCTGTTCTGGGCATTCATCTACAACAGTATCGGCATTCCAATTGCGGCCTTTGGCCTGCTTAATCCCATCATCGCTGCCGCCGCTATGGCGCTCAGTTCCTTGTCGGTAATCGCCAACTCCGCGCTGCTGAAACGTGCCCGTATTGGCTTGAGTCAGGAGGTTACATAATGAATCGCGAAGTTCTGATTATCTGCCTCCTGGTGAGTGTTGTGGGCATCGCCACCGTGCTTTACCTGCTGGGGTTGACCGGAAAATCGTTTGTCATAGCAGCGATTTTCCTGCTGTGCCCGGTCGTGGTCGGGGTGCAACTTTTCCGAGGTGTCCGCCAATTCGACAAGGACATGGCCGGGGCCAATCGGCAACTGAAAAGGAAGAATCTGCCTTGATACTTTATGCGACTCACCACCCTGAATTTCCGACGCATTGGACACGTAAACCGATGCTCTGGCTCGCTATGCTCACACCTACGATAGCGCTTCAGCAAAATTGGAAGTGGCCTTGCGTCATGACCCTCTCTCCCGTTCCCTGCAAGGAGTGCCATCATGAATCAACATAACTTGCCCCAGCACCGCGCAAGGGGCACCCACTGGTACTTTTTAGGCTTCCTGGCCATCGCCGGCTATTTCCTGTTTGCCGAGCACAGGGCTCACGTCCTTCCCTATCTGCCATTCCTACTGTTACTGGCCTGTCCACTGATGCATTTTTTCATGCATCGTGGGCATGGCGGACATAAACACGGTGAGAGTAATGAACATGCCAATTGCTGTGGACATCAGCACACCAGCGCTCGCAATGGCCAAGAGGCGCACGATGGTCTACCCGATAATCAGACGAAATATCCCGATCGCCCTGCATGACGATTCAACGTCTGTGCGTAATGCCATGAAGCCAGGTGCGCAGAGCCAGGGCGTCGGCTTGAACGCCTGGTTAGATGCACAATACGAGGCGTGTCCACAGTTCGAAGATCGATTGATGACCTAAGCCCGAACGTTTTAGATAACTGCGAGCACTCCACGAAACGCTTCGGCCTCCATCTCCACGAGACTGGAAGATGTACTGCCCTCATGCTCCAGCAGGAATCGTTTGACGAGCTGAAATCCAAGGGAATAGCCCAACCATCTTGGGAGGTCAGATGCACCGAAGAACCACGCGTCGTGGCCATAATCCTTGCGACTCCAGTAGCTTGCCGCCATTGCGACATGGCGTCGAATGTCAGACACATCGAGGCGCTCCCATGGTTCAGGTAAACCACCACAGACTTCCTGTGCAAAAGCGCCCGCCAGTCCCTCCGAAACAAGCGCTTCACCTAAAGACGATCCATAACCTGGCCCATCCCATCGGGCGGCATGGTGTAGCTCATGTGCAAACATTCGTTCGAGCGACGCTTCTTGGTTGGCTCTGAAAATGTCACTTGCAGGATCTACGGTCAAAAAAATAAGGCCTGGTTCCGGCGTATATCCCAGATGCCCCTTTTCTGGAATGACATGAGTGCCAGCTTTCACGATCACATCAAGTGGGCGCAACGGCATCAACGCACTTGCCTTTGCGTAGGTTGCTAACAGGCGGGTGTGAAGCCAATCACGGTGATCGATAAGCGCGCCGCGCGCGTCGATGAAATGGAAATTTATGGATGTCATTATCATGCCTCCTTGCATAAAGCCTTGGGTAACGCGATAAGTCGTCAACTGGATTGTGCCGATCAGCCATGTTCAGACCGACTGAGTTGAGTTCGTTTATTGATCAGTACGAAAATGCATGACCGCTCCAAACATTAACACTTGGCACCCTTCGCTTCTGCCTACGTTTTGCGCCGGAGAAACTTCATGACTATCGACTGGCTCAACTTCACCCCCTGGTCATCCCTCGCAGGCGGCGCTTTGATCGGCTTGGCGGCCAGTCTGTTCGTGGTCGCCAACGGGCGTATTGCAGGCATCAGCGGTCTGATCGGCAGTCTTTTACAGCGTAGAAGCGAGGGGGTGAGTGAGAAAGCACTGTTTCTCCTGGGCCTGCTCATCGCGCCGCTGCTATGGGGCTTGTTCGCCACGCTGCCGCGAATTGAGTTCCACAGCGGCTGGTTCGGACTGATTATTGCCGGTGCATTGGTGGGCATCGGCACACGGTACGGTTCCGGTTGCACCAGTGGCCATGGAGTGTGCGGCATATCGCGCCTGTCGCGGCGATCGATGGTTGCCACTGCGTGCTTCATGTTCAGTGGCTTCGCCACGGTGTATGTCTTGCGTCATCTGCTGGGGGGCTGAACATGATCAAACTGAGCGCATTCATTGCCGGCTTGCTGTTCGGCTTCGGCCTTCTGTTGGCAGGCATGGCCAACCCGGGAAAAGTATTGGCGTTCCTGGATCTGACCGGTGCCTGGGATCCTTCCCTGGCGCTGGTCATGGTTGGAGCGATTGGCGTCGCCATTGCCCCCCTGACCTGGGCACGCCGACAATCCAGCTCGCTGCTGGGACGGCCAATGCAGCTACCGGTCAAGCGTGAACTGGACCCACGCCTGATTGGCGGCAGCCTGTTATTCGGCATTGGTTGGGGAATCGCCGGGATCTGTCCAGGTCCTGCTGTAGTCATACTGCTGACCGGGCACTGGCAAGCCATCGTATTCATGCTAGCCATGCTGGCTGGCATGCTGTTGTTCACTGCGCTGGAGTCCCGGCGCAGCCATTGATCGGTTGGCTGCCATGAACGGTCGGTGGCGCGACCACTGCTGCAGCGTTGGCCGGCGGGAAGATGCGTTCGCCATAGAACCCCTTCGGTATCTGATAAATATCAAGGTTGTTTTTGACAGCCCTGTTAACTAGTGAAGGGTCACAGGCGATCGTCATGCTGAAATCCGTCATGTTGGCGAATGCGGGCTAACGCAAATTCCGCAATCGGTTAACTCAGAATTGGGTTCAGCTCACCCCCACCCAAGGCAGCCATACATGAAAAATAGCAAATTGGCCGTGCTTTTCTTCGTCGCATCCCTAACCCCCGCATGGGCCCTGGCAGCCGAGCCATCTCAACCGACCCAGACGCAGCAACAAACGCCAAATGTTGCCGAGTTCGATAAACAGATGGCTCAGGCGCAAGACACCTTCAAGAAGATGCAGGCACAGATGGAGAAAATCCAGCAAACCCAGGATCCCCAGCAACGGCAAAAGCTCCTTCAGGAGCATTGGGAAACGATGCAACATGGGATGAGCATGATGAATGGCATGTGGGGGCCGGGAATGATGGGCAAAAAACACATGATGGGTGGCGACCACATGATGGGTGCTGGCCACACGATGGGCTGGCACGACTACTCAAACCTGACCCCGGAGCAAAAGAGTCAACGCCAGTACATGATGGAAAGGTACACCGGGATGCAACAGATGATGATGGATCACATGATGTGGCATCAAAACTACATGCAGGGGCAGCCGCCAGCCAAGCCCGGCCAATAAGAACAGCGCAATTACCGCTGCACCGTCGAACCACTGCATCTCGGTTACCTCGGCCCTGAGCGGTTCGACGGCAGCAACCTCTGGGGTTACGACAAAGCGGGCAGGACGACTGGGCGTGAACAGGCAGTTGCCCTTCCCGTCTTTCGCCGGACTGTCGAAAAAGCAACATGAAGTGAATCTAAACGTCGATCAAGCGAGGTGCCTGGTGCGAATCGATGATTGGAATCATGCCAGATGCCTGATTGTCCGCGATCCACTTCCTGGCCAGCTCCACGTCAAAGTGCCAGCCGTGGACTTTTATCAGCACAAGCGCCGCACCGGTGATTCGATAATGCCCGCACTTCGGACAGGCCCTCTCCAGATAATCTTCATCAGCATCAATTGCCGTTGCAGGCCCGTTGCAAATCAAGCAAGTCATGAGCTTCACCTGTTTGGCTGATTGCTCAAATGTAGCTGAACTCAACACCTGATCCTCACGGCGTCTGTCGTTCATTTTAGGCTACGCCTTGCGTTCAAATGTTCGCCTTGGGGACTGGCTGATGGATGAATGAGTTCCAGGCCTCACAAACATCGCGATGCCTCTGAACGGCCAGATCCCAATCGATCCCCGCCATGTCTCGTGATGAAACCAGCAGCATCATGCTTGTAGTTGAAGCATCCAACTCAAGCAGCAGCTCCGCTCAACTTGCTCTGGCTCAGCTACAAGGAGCCGTAAATTCAGGCAACCTTTAATGAGTCGACATGCACTCTCCCATAAGCCATCAGCTGAAGATACTCTCGCCATTTTTGGAAGGCTTGCTGCTGCCTGGTGGAGGCCGCGATCCACTCTGCGCCACCGATTAGCTCGACCGAGATGGCCATCATCTGCTCAATAGCAAGATCAAGTTCATTTGCGAGCTCACGCCCATTCGGCAAATCGAGGATTAGCGGTCGCATAAGGAACCTTTCTTTTTTTGGGCTACTTCATCGACTTGCCAATTGGCTGATCGTGCGTGAGCCCTGACGAACGGTTAACTCCCCCCTGTTCAACCCAATGCCGACCGCCGTGCGCGGCGTGGAGCATTCAATGAAAAAGAACTCATTAAGATGGCTCGAGGGCTGTCTCGGAAGAACTTGGCAGGGGTCAGCAGTCGAACTTACGTTTCAAAACTGGAACGGGGTCAAAGAGCCCGACTTGACTTGCCTAGTTCCAGCCAAGCCAGGCCCTTAGGTGGCCGGGATAGCTCCGTGCAGGGTCGCAGCTGTCGGCCAAAAGGGGCCAAAAGTGACCTTTTAAAATCAAGTCGACAAGGCAACCCGCCCTATCCCGGCAAACTCGACTTCCACTTGCACCCCGGCCGATGCCCAGTAAATACCGGTCCAGCTACCACAAGCCACCAGGTCACCGGCTCGCAAAGGGTTGCCCAATGCCGCAGCGTGACGCGCCAACCACGGCAGCGAACTCAGCGGCTCACCGAATGGATGGCTGCCAACGCCGACGAACTCAGGCTTCCCGTCTACCCGCAACACCGCCTGTTGTCTTGACCAATCCGGCATTTCCCCCATCGTTTGCGGTGCACCGAGTACCAGCGCGCGGTTGAGTTGCTGGTCGGCCAGCCGAAGCAGTGGCGCGGCCTGAGCGCCCTGCAGCCAGCGCGTACCACACAGTTCGATGCCCGGCATCCAGACATCGACCGCCGCACGTGCCATGGCCAGATCCGTGTGCTGGTCGAGGTCGCGCAACAGGCGCACGATCAGCTCTCCCTCGATCCCGAAACCAAAGGCATCGCCCGGCGGAACCTGCCAACCGCAGGGGTGTATCGCCATTGCAGGTACCCCGGCGGCGCTGATCAGCCCTCCCGGTGCGCCGCCCAGTTTCCAGGCCGCTGGCGGCCCGTCGGCGAACCAGCCGAGGGCATCCGCGACCTGATGCTGCACGGCATAGGCTTGGGCTTCGTTAGCCAGTTCCATGGTTGGCAACGGTTGCTGGCGCCCCTCACGCCAACCACGAATCAGGGTGGCGGCGACCTGCGCGACCGCACTCACAATGGCAACTCAGTCTTGCGACGGCGCACTTGCGCCGGCGCCGGGCGCTCGCACGGCAGAAACCGGCCCCGACCCGCCTCACCGCGTGGCTCGCCGTCCCAGACCACCTCACCGCGAGACAGGGTCATGGCCCGCCAGGCGCTCAGCGTCATGCCGGCGTAAGGCGTGTAATCGACGTTGTGGTGCAGCATTTCGTTGCACAGGTGCACCGACTCTCCTTCGTTCCAGATCACCAGGTCGGCATCGGCACCGATAGCGATGCTGCCCTTGCGTGGATACAACCCATACATCTTGGCGGCATTAGTGGAGGTCAGCGCAACAAAGCTTTGCGGGGTAATGCGCCCACTGCGCACGCCTTCGGACCAGAGCAATGCCATGCGGGTTTCGACACCGGGAATGCCGTTGGCGATCTGGTCGAACGACACTTCTTCACCGTGAGCCTTCTTGCCATCAGGGCCATCGAAGCGAAAGGGTGCGTGGTCTGACGAGAAAATCTCGAACGAACCGTTCTCCAGGCCATCCCAGATCACCTGCTGGTTGGCGGCATCGCGCGGCGGCGGGCTGCAGACGCACTTGGCACCTTCGAAGCTGTCGTCACACCCCAGCGAGGCGGCGGTCAGGAACAGGTACTGCGGGCAGGTTTCGGCGTACACCTTCAACCCCTGACTCTGGGCCCAGCGAATCTGCTCCACGGCCTCGCGACCCGACACATGCACGATCAGGATCGGCACATCCACCAGCTCGGCAAGGGCGATGGCGCGATGGGTCGCTTCGCGCTCCACCAGCATCGGCCGCGACGCGGCGTGATAGCGCGGCGCAGTCAGCCCGGCCGCCAGTAGCCGCTCGGTCAGCCAGGCGATGCAATCGCTGTTCTCGGCGTGGAGCATCACCATGGCGCCCTCGCGGCGCGCGACCGACAACGTCTCGAGAATCTCCCGGTCGCCCAGTTTCAGCGCATCATAGGTCATGTAGATCTTGAACGATGTATAGCCCTCAGCAATCAAGGCCGGCAGTTCTTCACGCAGCACCTGCGGGGTGGGATCGGTGACGATCAGGTGGAAGGCATAATCGATCACCGGCTTGTTCCCCGCCCGACGATGGTAGTCATCGACGGCAGAACGCAAGCTTTCGCCCTTCTGCTGACAGGCGAACGGGATGACGGTGGTGGTGCCACCGCAGGCCGCCGAAACCGTGCCGCTGAAAAAGTCGTCGGCCATCACCGAGCCGTCGCCGGTCGGCTGGTCGAGGTGCACGTGGCTGTCGATGCCACCGGGGGTGACATGCCGGCCTGCCGCGTCGATTTCCTGGTGACCTGGCGGCAGGTCCAGGCCAAGGGAGACGATGCGCCCATCCCGAATGCCGATATCGCTGGTAAACGTGTCCGCGGCGGTTACCACGCGGGCGTTGCGAATCACCGTATCGAAAAATTGCATATCAGGCCGCCTTGAAATGACTGTGGTTGAGCGAGCGTGATTGCCACGCAATCAACCGCGCTCAAGCCAGGCACGGGCGATCTCTTCCCGCGTGGCAAACCAGACACCACCGTGTTGCCTGGCATACTCGATGAATTGCTTGATCGCCCTTACCCGCCCGGGACGGCCTACCATGCGCGGGTGCAGCCCGATCGACATCATCCGTGGCCCTTCAGCGGATTCCTCATACAGGACTTCAAAGCTTTCTTTCATGTACTCGAAAAAGTCCGATGCCTGGGAAAGCCCTGGAGAATTCCAGTAGCGGAAATCGTTCACATCAGCGGTGTAAGGCACCACGAGGTGCCGCTTGCCCTCGACCTCGACGAAGTAGGGAACATCGTCGTTGTAGGCATCGGAATCGTAAAGAAAACCGCCCTCCTCGGCGACCAGGCGCCGTGTGTTGACGCTGGCGCCATAGCGGCAATACCAACCAACAGGACGCTTGCCACAGGTGCGCTCGAAGGACTCGATGGCCAAGCGCATGTGTTCACGTTCCTGCTCTTCAGTCAGGCGAAACACCTCTTCCCAGCGATACCCGTGACTGCAAATTTCGTGACCACCGGCCACTGCAGCGCGAGCAACATCGGGATTCTGCTCAAAGGCGACAGCGCAGGCATGAAACGTTGCTCTTACCGATTGCTGATCGAGAATATCCAGAATCCGCCAGATCCCCACGCGCGAGCCGTACTCATACATGGACTCCATCGCCAGATTGCGTGTGCCGTCGGGTATTGAATAGCTACCCCATTCGGTCATGGACTCCTGGTCCGGGTCGCCCATGGCGAGCGAGCGTTCGGAGCCTTCTTCGTAGTTGATCACCAGGCTGATGGCCAATCGTGCGCCATTCGGCCAGGTGCCTTGCGGGCGTTTTCTACCGTAACCCACTAAATCGCGTGCAGGTGAAACCATCGGGATCGTCTCCTGAAGTGACTGGTTAAAAAGTACGTAGCGAAGGTAGCGACTTAGCAGTCGATCTCTTTCAGTCGGTCATGACTGAAGGTGCTATCCGATTGCCACTCGCTAAAGGCCAGCCCCATGGCCAGGGATTGCGCAATACAGAACGACGCGGTAAGCGAACGAAAGCCCAGCAGTTCAGCGTCGTTAACCTCAATCACGGTATCGGCCATCTGCCCGATGGGGCTCAGAACGCTGTCAGTGATCGCCACCAGCGTCACGCCAGCCTGGCGCGCCTGGCGACAAGCCTCAACGGTGTCATTGGCGTACGGCGGAAAGCTCACAGCTATCAATAAATCATCATCGGCAATGGCGCTGACCTGCTCAGGCAAGGTGCCGCCAGCACCGCTGATGTGCACGGTTCTGCGGCCCACACGACTCAATGCGTAGCTCAGATATGCCGCCACCGGAAAGGCGCGACGCATGCCGATAACGAAGGTGGTTCGCGCCACTTGCAGATGAGCGATGGCCGCTTCGATATTGGCCTGCTCCCCCCCTTCAGCCAGGTGTTCCAGGGAAACGATATTGGCCTGACTGAATTCGCGCAAAATCGCGCCGACGTCACTCGGGTCCTCCAGCAACGTCTCACCGCCGTAGTGTCGAATGCGCTCACTGCGTTCGCTTTGGGAGTCGGCAGCCTGTTGCAGCGGTGCACGGAACAGCCGCTGCAAATCCTTGAAACCTGCAAAGCCAAGGGCCTGAGCCAGCCGGATATAAGCGGTGGGCGCGATACTCGAACGCTTACCCAGTTCGGCTACCGTGTTGAGTGCGATCTCATGCGGGTTGTCGATGAGGAATCGGGCAGCATCGCGCAAGCGACCGGTCAGGTGTTCGTGCTGTGCCGCTATACAGTCACGCAGCTCTGCAAGGGTTTCAGGTAAGGCCATGATGAAGGCTCGTCAAATTAGAAGGGTGTAGGCCTGTCAACGCAACGCATCGATTGCTTGATCCAGCGCAGTGATGAGACGGTCGACTTCTTCCAGCGTGTTGTAATGCGCCAACGACACACGCACTACCCCGCCAAACCGATCAAGCCCAAGGGCTTCGATAAGCCGTCGCGCATAGAAGTCACCAAAGCGAATGCCGATCCGGTGCTCATCGACCCTGCGCACAATGGCCTCCGACTGAACCCCCTCAACCACGAAACTGATCGTAGGTACCCGATTGCGGATATGTGCCTTGCCAATAATGCGAACGCCCTCGCGCTGGCGCAAAAACGCTAGCAAGCGCTCGGCAAGCAAATCTTCCTGCACCTCGAAGGCATCGAACGCGGCCTGCATGCACTTGCGCTCGCTGCCTTGGGCGCCAAGACGGGTGCTGATGTCGAGCAGGTAGTCGGTGATACCGATGCAACCGAATGACAACTCGTAGTTGACGTTGCCCGGCTGCAATTTGTAAGGCACCACGTCCTGGCCGATGAAAAAGTGGTTCAGGCTCGGCAGCTCAAGCAACAAATGACGACGCCCCCAGAGCACGGCAAAGTGCGGGCCGAACGTTTTATAGAAGCTGTAGACGTAGAAATCGGCACCGCTGGCCTGCACATCCACCAGTCGGTGTGGCGCATAAGCGACGGCGTCCACGCACAACCTGGCGCCCACTGCATGGACACGCCGCGCCACTTCGGCAACCGGATTGACTGAACCAAGAATATTCGAGGTGTGGGTCATCGCCACATAGCGGGTGTTGTCATTCAACAAAACCTGCAGGTCATCCAGCTCGAGTTCACAACTGTCGGGATTGACTTGCCACACACGCAAGGTCGCGCCACGGCTTTCGCATAACTTGACCCATGGACCGATGTTCGCTTCGTGATCGCAATTGGTGACGATGATTTCATCGCCCGGGACGATTGACGGGGCGATGGCGCGACACAGGATTTGCAACAAGTGGGTGGTCGATCCGCCCATGATCACTTCTTCGGGATGCTCGGCGTTGATCAATTGCATGACCGAGTGACGTGCCTGCATCACTCGCTCGCCAGCGTCGACGGAAGCCTGGTAGGACGCGCCCAATTGCACACTGTTGTTGAGCAGATAATCGCTGACCCTTTGCGCCACGGAGCTCAGCACCATCGAACCACCGGCGTTATCCATGTAGGCAAAGCCACCGGCCAGACCTGGAAATTGCTTGCGAACGTAATCGATATCGAGAGGATTCACTCTACTTTCTCCAGCCGGATTCAGTGATGCAGGATGGCCTGCAGGAACGCTTGTGTGCGTGTTTCCTTAGGTGCGGTAAAAAACGGTTCAGGGATGTTCTGCTCAACAATGCGTCCGCTTTCCATGAAAATGACTCGATCGGCGACCCGACGGGCAAAGCCCATTTCATGAGTGACCACGACCATCGTGACACCGGAGCGAGCGAGGTTTTGCATGACATCGAGCACCTCGCCAACCATTTCCGGGTCCAGCGCGGAAGTCGGTTCATCGAACAGAATCGCCCGAGGTTCCATAGCCATGGTGCGGGCGATTGCCACACGCTGCTGTTGGCCGCCAGACAATTGGCTGGGGTATTTGTGCGCATGATCGGCCATGCCGACCTTGACCAATAATTCCTTGGCCCGGGCATGAGCATCACGCCGACTCAACCCCCGCACCCGAATCGGCGCCAGCGACACATTGTCGAGAACACTGAGGTGCGGATAGAGGTTGAAACTTTGAAACACCATGCCGACTTCGCTGCGGATGGCGGCCAGTCGGGGTCCGTTTTCGACCCGCTCACCTGCCACACGGATATGGCCTTGCTGATAGTCTTCAAGCAGATTGATGCAGCGGATCAAGGTCGATTTCCCCGAGCCGGACGGGCCAAGAATGACCACCACTTCACCTTCTTCAACCTGCAGGTTGATATCACTCAACGCTTTGAAGCTGCCGTAGTACTTGTCTAGCTTTTCGATGTCGATCAATGTGCTCATGCGGTTTTTCCTCCTGAGGCATTACGGCGCTCAACCCAGCTGACCATTTGCACCAACGGCAACAGCAGCAACAGGTACAGCAAGGCAGCTCCTACCAGCGGTGTCGGGTTGGCAGCCAACGCCTGCGCCTGGGTTGCCTGTTTCAACAAGTCAGGCATTGCGACCACCGAGGCAAGCGCCGTGTCTTTCATGACGTTGATGCAATTGCTCGTCATGGGCGGCATTACGATGCGTATGGCCTGGGGTAAAACGACGTCGCGCATGGTGTTGAAAAAGCTCATGCCTTGAGATGCCGAGGCTTCAAACTGGCCACGGGGAATGGCCTCGATACCCGACCGAAAAATCTCCGCGCTGTAAGCGCAGGACACAAGCGAGAGCGCACTGGCAGCGGCCGCAAAAGACGACAGTCGGATACCCACAAAAGGCAGTGCGTAATAGATCAGTACCAGCAAAACCAGCAATGGAATGGAGCGCATGATATCGATGTAGATACGTGCCAGCGCCCGAACGGGTGCGTAGGAATACAACCTCAACAGCGCCAGCAACAGCCCACCCACGAGGCCCAGGGCAATACTTACCACTCCAAGCAGAATGGTGACGCCCAGACCACGCATCATCAGCGGAAGTGACTCGATGAGCACATTCCAATTAAAAAATGTCTGCAAAAGATCCATGGGATACCTCGGTCAATACAAGTGGCGAACGGGCGTCGCCACTTTCATGCAACAGCAGCAAGGCTTACTTGAGAACAGCGGTCACTTGCAGAGTGCTCGAGTCTTTAGCCGCGTCGGTGCCGAACCATTCTTTGTGGATCTTTCCGAGTGTGCCGTCTTCTTTCATCTTGCTGATGATGTCGTTGACCTGATCGCTCATCGCCCAGCCTTTGGCGTGCATCAGCGAATAGCGCTCACCGGTGGGAATGCGAGCGACGATGGTGTATTGCGGCTTGTCCTTGATGTAATAGAGCACCGCGGGAATGTCGCTGAGGTAGCCATCGATGCGCCCGGAAGCCAAATCAAGCATGGCCGGCGATAGCCCCTCATAACGCGAGACGTCGGCGAACTTGTACTCGTCCATGTGTTGGCCAATCCACATGTCACCGGTCGAACCCGTATCGACGCCAACGACCTTATTGTTCATATCAGCCAGGCTCTTGACCTTGGACGTGGTCAGCGCAGTAAGGGACTGATCGCTGTCGAAATAAGGCTGTGCGAAGGCGACTGACTCAAGGCGTTTAGGGGTGATGGTGATGGAGGAGATAGCGATCTCGACACGCTTGGATTGCACGGCACTGAACAGGCCGTTGAATGGAATATTGATGAACTCGACGCTTTTCCCGGCGCGCTTGGCCACCTCTTTTACAACATCGACCTCGAAGCCGACAAACTCACCCTTGGAATCCTGAAACTCCCAGGGCACGTTGCCAACGTTGGCACCTACCGTCCAGTCCGCGGCCCAGGCCGGCAGTGAAACTGCGGCGGTCATGAACAATCCCAACATCACTTTCGCTTTCATGTTTGCTCCCGATTGTTTGTTTTTTTAGGTGCTAACAGCGGTTGATCTCGTGCAACGTGGGATCGAGAGTAAATCAGTGGATTATTTATTTCAATACCACTTATCTGTGAATTTTTTACTCCATAGCCGTGTTCAGTTTTCTTTTACGGTCACGTCCTAAGGGCTGGTGACGGTCGTAACCGACCAAGGTGGCCACGCGCAGCAGACTTCGCGGCGGGCAAAAAACAGCCAGTTTCTGGTGACAGTCGACCGCCGCCCTTCGCAAGAGCCCGCAATCAGCCAAAAACAGCTTTTCGCCAACCGCCAGGTGGAACGCTGCGAGTTACGAAGTGACGCAATCGGCTCTGTGCAGTCTTGTCATCTACTGCCATTGGCCATGAGGTGAACCATGTTGATGCAATTGACCCTGTGGGATAAAAGACGGGGCAAAAATCAGCTCCGTGAGAAAACGATCAGCCATAAAAAAATCCAGTCACCGCTAAGTGACTGGATTTCTTAAAGAATAAATGGTCGGGACGGAGTGATTCGAACACTCGACCCCTAGCACCCCATGCTCGATCTTAAATCGCCATAAGTCATTGTAATTAAACAATAAAAATCTTAATAACAGATGTCAGAGTTAACGGCTTTTCGTGCATTGGCAAACGATAAATCGTGGTCTCTAGGGTAGGTTTTGCGCAGTTTTTGATATGCCCCCCACCCTAGTCTTTCTTTCCAGATACTCAGAACTGGCAGTGCCGGGTGATCGTCTACTTTCGCCATAAGCAGCAGCCTCTCGAAGATGTCTACGAAGCTGGGGGTATTCATTCGGTCGTATTTCGTTGAGGTGAAATTCAATACTCTGAATGTAGCTCGGGCCGAGGCCACCCATAAAGATTGCGCAGCACGGCGGCGTTTACACAACCAGTCATATGCCGCAAACCATTCGTTCCCGGCCTTATTCATATTCAAGGTTGAAGGTGGCGATGGCGCTGAACGGCCCGCGCTCAATAGCCGTGTTGGCTATTGCATCCGGTTCGCCCTGCACATAAGCCTGCACCGTGAGGGTGTTGTTACCGTTGATCAACCGGACACCTTGGCCAGGCTTATTCAAAGGCAGTTTCTGGCCGGCCGGGGTTTCCATACCAATAGCAATGCCGCTGGCTTGGCTAGCACCATCAATTGCCAGCAACCCGGTCAAATGCGGATTTTCAATACCGCTGAAGGTCACCTTAACCGTTTTACCAAGACTTACATCGCACTCTGTCAGGCGTATATCGAACGGCTGGCCGTGGGTGCGCTGGTTGGTATATAGGTACTTGTCGATCACAGTGCCGAAGTCCAGTGTCACGTTCTCGCCTCCGAGCGCAATGACGCAAGGCTCCGCCACCAAGGCGCCATGCAGCCGAACATTCTCGCCTTGCGCCGAGGGGGTATGCAGCAAAGCCAGCGCCAGAGCCAGTGTATACAGATATCTGTTGCGCCAGTTCATTGGTACACCGCCCGCAGGGTCGCAGTGGCCTCAAACGGCCCTTCTATCAGCGTTGCTCCTGCCCGTTTGACCGGTACGGCCGACAGAACCGGCGGGCTGGCCAGCCTGATGGGGATCGGCTTGTTCAATTCAAAGGGCACGCCGTTTTGCTTGATCTGGATCGCCAGGTCAGTCACGTTGCTGGTCACTGCCGCTGCATCGTAATCCGCGGGGGTACCCATGATTTCCAGGGTCATGTCCCGGGCACTCACACTGGGATCACATTTGATCTGGTAATTCATCACTTGCAGATAGTTAACGCCATCCACTTTTTTCACACCCACCCGGTTGCCAAAATCAACATCCACCTGGCCGTCGTTATTGATGTCGCATTGTGGCGGCTCAATCAGAGTGCCGAAGAATTTCATGTTGTCCGCCGCCATGCCCGGCGCACTCAATGCGCTACTAGCCAGTAACAGCAGCATGCCTGCATAAAGCTTCATCACGTCGCGCCTGTTCACCGGTACTCCACCTTCATGACTGCCCCCGCTGAGAAAACACCACCACTCAGGGTGGCGCCTGGACGCTTGACTGGTACCGCCTCAATTTGCGGCCAGTCCGGGTAGGTGAAGCCCTTCGAGCTGTTGATTGGCAGGGCGGTCCCGTTACTTGATATCGCAATGCCGAAGTCGGTGATGTTGGTCGTCAATACGTCGTGGTTAAACGCCGCGCCCGTGCCTTCTATGCGGATATTCATCGCACTGGGTGCACCAGGCGGGCACTTCACCGTGTACGGCACCGGCATTTTTTTATAGTTGCCGTCTACCAGCGTGGTCAGCACGTCATTGCCGAAGTTGACTTCCATAAGAATGTTGCTGTTGATCTCGCACGGCGCTGCCGTGAGGGTTACCGTAACGTTGATGGTGCTGGATGAGGCCGCCATAGCCGGGTGAGCTGTCGTCCCCAATGCGAGCAGAGCGGCGTACAGGGCAACGTAGAGGACACGCCACGTATACCGGCATGACTTTTCACTGGCCATAGCGCTCCCGTTACTCATATCGCATGCTCAGTCGGGCCATACCAGCCCTCGCTTGCGCGACCCGGGTGGCGTCCATGCTTTCCGGCTGAACAGCCTGGTTTGCCAAGCCCATCTCCAGTGTCCGGGAACTGTCTGTCAACGCACCATACCCACGCAACACGCCGGTACTGCCTTTAGTTTGCTGTTGCATGTCTGGCTCCTTCATCGGGTCATGACACCGTTACGCCGGTTAAAATTCTTTCTTGGCGGGCTCGGCCTTGCATTCAGTTCCGCTACAGGTGAACTGCAGTTGCGGGCGACCGCCGTAGTCATTGACGTAGGTCAGCACCGGGTTCAGGCCCAGCACGGAAACCCCTAGGTTCAGAATCTCTTTTCCCTGTGGCGCCACCATCACGGGCTCAAACCCCACGGCGCCAGCGGGGCCGGGTTTGCTGCCGGCGTCGACTATCGTCACGTAATACGGGGTCGGGTTATTCACCTGGTATTTTTCGCCCTGCTTGCTCAACGTCAGTTGTTCCTGCCAGGGCACCATCCCGATGGTTGCGCCCAGCGCCTTGGGCCGATAAAACAGCTTGATGCGCGTCTGCAGTGCCAGCTGCAAGGTGTTGGGCTTTTCGCTCTTGGGCGGGATTTCACGCAGGTTGAAATAGAACAGCGTCTCGCGGTCCTGCACTAACTGATGGACGGCCGGTAAGGCCTGAATCTTGACCTGGCTTTGTGCCCCCGGCTCCAGACGCTGCAGCGGAGGGAGTACGGTCAACGGGCTGGTAATCTTGTTGCCCTGCGCATCTTCCACCCAGCCTTGTGCCAGGTAAGGCAGTGTCTTGTTGTCGTTGCTGATACTGAGGCTGATGGACTTTTCGCCACCGTTAAACACTGCCCGGGTACGATCCAGCGCCACGGCCGCCTGCACCTGCTGCAGGCCCAGCAGGCCAAACAGCAGGCCGCCAGTCACGCAGAAAAGAGGATTGCTACGAATATTCATCGTTTATTACTCACTGTTTGTATCTCTGTAAAAACTTCAAAGGCGGGCCGCTAAAAAGAAGGTCGCAATGGCCTGCCACAGGGCAACCGGTGTAGTTGTTGCAAGCAGTCAACCCGCTGCTTTCTCTGGCGAATTGCCAGCGGGTATCCGGGTGCACGGCAACACCAGTTCTGCCATGCTGCCCTCGGTAATCTGCGCAGGCATCTGCAGCGCACACCGCGCCTGGCCATTCCAGTGCACGCTCATTTGCTCGCCAGGGTTGATGCCGCTGAGGTAGGCGTTGCCATCGTCACTGACGATGCCCACCTCCTGGTCCTTGTGGTTTTTCACCGTGGCTCCAAACGGAACGCTTGAACCATCGCGCAACTGGATCACCACCATCGCTTTCTCACCGGACACCACCTCGAACCGTCGATAGCCAATAGCCCCTTCGGTCAAGGTGGCTTGCGTCACCGAGCGCCCTACTTCGGCGTTTTCCGGCAACTTGTTAACGTCAATGCTGAGCTGGTTGCGGTGATAACTGTTGACGTCGGTGACCACGGCTTTACCAAACCTGTTGGTGCGGATGGCCGAGCCGTAGCCCGAGATCGGGATGTCCGCGACGCCGTCGGTATCGACCAGGATTCGAGTGCCGCCAACCATGTTCGAGCGGTGCAGCGCAGCGCCTTTCAAGGTGGCCGTTGCCCCGCCTTGCAGCGACATACCCACCGAGGCATACCCCCCCTCCTGGTAGCTGGTGTTGGCATTGACCCGCGCCAGGGTTCCGTCATGGGTGTAGAAACCACTAGCGGTGGTGCCGTTACTATTTCTGCCGCCATTGAGCTGATAGCTGTCGCCATTTGCCAAACGATCGTAGTAGCCCACCTGATGACTGTTGGCATCGCGGTCATAGCTGCCGCTGTAGCTGACGGAACTGCTGCCGCCACCCAGTGGCATTGAGAATGAAACATACATACCGTCATCATTGGCACCGCTGTACTTGTTGCGGTACGCCGTTATCGACAGGCTTATACCCCTGAACTGACCGAAGTTGAGGCTCTTGGACAAGGTAAAGGTGTACCGGTCGTTGGCCTGGGTATCCCAATAAGTCTGGTGGTCGTAGTTGAGGTAGGTGCTCACTCCGCTGTCGCTGAAGTTCTGCCTGAAATTGATGTTGTACAGTTCTTTGCTGTTTTCATTCCGGGTGCCGAAGTTACGGGCATCCAGATAATCGCTCATGGACATGTAGTCCTTCTCCGAGAAGCGATACCCGGCAAAGGTCACCTGACTGTCGTACTTGTCGAAGTTTTTCGAATAGCGCAGCCGGTAAGAAGCACCGCTAAGTGTGTCTTGCGCCAGTTGAGGCAGTCGGGCCCGCGACTGGGTAATGTCAAATGACAATGCCCCAAAGGCCATCAGGTCCCGCCCTACCCCCAGGGCCAAGGCTTTGTAATCACCTCCTTCGACACCGCCGCCGTAAATCGACCAGCCGTTGCTCACCCCCCACGAAGCCTCACCGGTGATAAACATGGGCCCATCGGTACTGTGGCTGAAGTCCGAAGGCCGACCGCTGCTGACCTTGTAACGCACCGCCCCTGGCCGGGTCAGGTAGGGAACGCTGGCAGTATCGACAGTAAATGTCTGCACGCTGCCATCTTGCTCTTCTACCCGTACATCCAGTTGCCCGGAAACGGCATCGTTAATGTCTTGAATACGGAACGGCCCCGAGGCAACCTGGGTTTCATACAGCACCCGGCCCTGCTGGGTGATCACCACTTTGGCGTTGGTTCGTGCCACGCCTGCCACTTCGGGGGCATAACCACGCAGGTTAGGCGGCAGCATGCTGTCATCGGTGATCAGGCTGACGCCGGTAAAGCGAAAGCTGTCAAAGATGTCGGAATACAGGAAGTTTTCACCCAGGGAAAACTGCGCCCCAAGGGTTGGAATAGCCTTGTAGGCGTAGTAGCGGCTCCAGTCCCAGCTATTGCCCGGGCCCTGACCATTGCTCCGATGATCCAGCCGCGTTTGCCAGTCGGCACGCAGCCGCCAGGCGCCCATGTTAGCCCCCACGGTGCCGTTACCGCTCAGGTTGTAAGAGGTACCACCGCCCTGTTCCTGGCGCTGGCTTTGGCCATTCATGTAATAGTCAACGAACAGCCCGGGAATGCCTTCGTCCCAGCGCGACGGCGGATCCCAAGTGTCTACGGCATATTCGAGATAAGCCTGCGGTATGTTTACCATCAGGCTGGAAGTGCCCAATTCAGCACGGGCTGTTGCACCCGGCAGACTGTCCAGTGACAGGCATTGCCCCTGGTGCCACCACGTGAGTTTTTTGCTGATGTCCGGTTTCAAACCAAACTGCTCCACCAGCGTCGGACTGAGACAGGCCGCACTCTCATTTGCAACCTGTTCTGAGGGATAAAAAACCACAGACTGTTCAGGCAGTTCCTGCCTGTTAATACGTACGAGCATCGTGTAGTCGCCCGGCATAATATAAGCGCCACGGGAAAAATGGCCCAAGTCCATATTTTCGCGATCTTTAACATCCAGAACATCAATATTGAATTGCACTTCCTGTGCGCTGGCTTGATACCCGACGCAACTGAATGCACAGGTTATGGAAACGCCCAATATACGCGGACGAAAAGGCGCAAGTGCCCAGTTCGGTGCACTCACAACTGAGGAGCCCATATCATTTATATTCACACCGGAAAGTACGCCAGCCACTTACGAGACATGACGCTCACTCAACCACCACCCACGAAAAAGCACAGGACTTGATTAAACGTCTCAGCTCGTACTTTTTGTTGATTACCGAGTCAATGCCGAGAGTCGCTCAAACACCGCGCCTTCCGCCAAGCCCTGTAGTTGGTAAAGCTCATTATTCAGATCAAAAATGCATGTGGAATGCGCCCACATGCATAGCCAAACCGGGCCCGGGAGCCGGTTAGTTGTAGGTCAGCATGAAGTTGGCCACACTGCTGAACTCACCCGGAATGATGGTCGTAGCATCACCACCGTTACCTTTGAGGTAGGCACTGAAGGCCAGAGTGGCATTGGAGGCCCCGATACTTACCAACTGACCAGCAGTGGCTGTACCCAAGGTGATCGCAGTGCCGTTACCATCGGTCAACGCAATACCCGCACCACGAGCGTCACCGGTAATACCGAGCAAACCACCTTGGCCTGCTGCACCGTTAAAGGTCGTTTTGACCGTGGCTGCAGTATCCAGACTGCATTTTTCCAGGCGAATTTCAAAAGGTTTCGGGGCTGAGTTGCCACCATCAACCAGTAACACGTTAGAGACCGAACCCAACTCGACCGTCTGATCAACAGAGTTCGGATCAATAGAGCAAGGCGCATCAATAATAGAACCGGTAAACCGGACTACGCCATTACCTTCGTCTGCAGCCTGTACCGTTGTGATAGTACCGAGCACCAGCGCGGCTGCCAGAGCGCTTTTTTTAAGTTTCATATTTAAGGATTCCTTTATGACAATTATAAGTTTGCGACCATGCCTCTATTTAAAATCCTTTAATAGACGCAGCACCCCATGAAAGGGACGCAGAATGGTATACGGCTAAAGCCCCCGATATCTCTATATCGTTGAGGTGGGATAACTATAGGGGCTCTAACTGTAAATGTAATCAAGACACCTCTTGAATATGAGCAAGAAATTTCTTGTTCTGTATGGATTACCTCTTAGAAAATTTTTTGTACTTATGACCCCCCTAAGGTGTCACAAGAGAGGTTCCTCGTTAGGGGAACTCAACCATATCAGCTTATAGAGCTCGTTTGAGCGAAGTGGCGCTTGCAAAATACCCCCAAGTGGGACCCCATTGTCTTTTGCCCAGAGAAAAATTTTTTTACATTCTCGGGAGTTCACATCAGCAACTGCAATGATTAAACCGATCCCATTATACTTAACAAGCTTCTTTAAATGATCAGCATGTTTTCTGAAGTCAAATCCGTCGTAGACCAAATACTCGAAACGAATCCCTACCTCCAGTAAGCAAATCACCTCTCCGACGCATGAGCACAAGCTAACTGAGTAATATCCCAGCTTATTGAGAGTCTCTGCATACCCGAAATGTGAACCGGAACTATTGCCGAGCACAACAACACGGCTCCTACCCTTAAGCACATCCTGCTCCTAAAAGAAAAGAAGACCCTAGCGTTCATCCATTAGCTTTTCTACGAGATATTTCCCATTACTTCATAGATTATTCTTGATTATTCCGAGCAACCACCCCCCTCCCAATACAAGAAATTTCTTGCCTTTCTTCTAGAAAATTCGTGCCGTCTGTCAGCATCGAGCTTGTTCCCCTAGGGACAATCTCCTGCAATAATGACTGCAGTGACAGAGAAAAAAGTTTCGGACACCCGGAGAACTCATTAATACTCCACCAAGTGTTGTTCAGGCCGCGTGGGTAGAGCGGTGGCTGTCACTGGCCCTTGCTGTCATCCCGATCCATACCAAAGAGAGCTAAGACTCATGAGTAAAACAGTATTGATCGTCGATGATCATCCGGTGATTTGTTTGGCCATCCGTAAAGCTTTAGAAGAGATTGGATATGAGACCATTGGCGAGACAGCTGATGGGATGGACGCCTTGCAAATGATCGAGGCCCTAACGCCTGATATAGTGATTCTGGATATAGGTCTTGAAAAAATGGACGGCCTTGCAGTGTTACAGCGAATCTCCCGGGATAAGCTCGATACCGAGGTGCTCGTATTCACCTCACAGATGAAAGAAACCTACGCCACACGCTGCTTTCAAGCTGGCGCGAGCGGCTTTGTAAGCAAACACGAACCCATTACCCAATTAATCAAGGCGGTCAAAGCCATCGCCGACGGCTACGTGTTATTCCCAAAGGATTCTATGCCGTTCCTCTCTGGCGCAGCTCAAGACGGGGCATCGGGAGACTTAGATAATCTTACAGATCGCGAGATGCAGATTCTAAAATTGCTGGCTAAAGGGGGCTCCAACCGTGACATCGCTGCTACACTCAGCCTAAGCAGCAAAACAGTCAGCGGCCACAAGATTAAACTTCTGATGAAGCTCGGCGTGACCTCTGTGGTCGAGCTGGCCAACATCGCCAAACAGCACAACATCATTTGACCTTGACGTGAAATCGACAATCTCCCGACTTAGCATTCTCGTTCTGCTCATGAGTTTGTTTTGCGTACCGGTCAGGGCCGATACGAACGATCTTCAGCCCATCGCGCGACAACAACTCGATAGCGTGAAAGTTCAGCCTAACGATATAGAGCGGTCTTGGCTCGACCAAAAGAAAGCGCTGATAGTCGGCGTAACCAGCGACTCTTTGCCGCCGTACCGCATCTTTAGTGAACACAATAGCTTTGAAGGTCTCACCGCGGATTACTTGGCAGCACTGCAGAGGGAACTGACGATTGAGATCAAGGTGCGCCCGCTCACCACGGTCGAAGCAGCCTTTGACGCCCTACGCCAGGGACAGATAGATCTGCTGGCCACCGCCACCCCCCAGGAGGCCAACGATTTTGGCGTGCAACTTACGCCACCTTACGGGCAGTCAGAGCTTGCCCTCTTCGCTGACGGAGGGGATCTTCACGAATACAGCATAAATGATCCCCAATTGCGTATCGCAGTGGCTAACAGGGCTGCGCTCTCGTTGTACAAGAGCAATGGCGGTAAAGGGGCGTTCATCATGTATGACACCCCCCTTGCTGCGATGGCCTCGGTGCTGACCGGCGATAATGACGTTTACCTCGGCGATACGCTCTCCACCTACTACTTGTCAAGCCAGTTATTCAGTATTCACTTTGAAATCAACCAGAGCACACGCCTGCCCAAGGTCGATCTTTCTTTTGCCGTTGCCGCCAATAATCCAATACTAGCTGGCCTCCTGAAGCGTGGACTGGGTAGCATCAAGTACCGCCAGATGACCGACGCCCAGTATTTTTGGGGTGACTTTGAGAGCGGGGAGCTAAGTGATTTTCGCCTCCACCTCACCAACGTGGAACGCACATGGATTAACAATGCCGGGGTCGTCAACCTTGCGATCAGTGAAGATCTTGCCCCCTACGCTTTTTTTAACAGTAATGGTCGCTTGAATGGCATTGCTTCAGATCTATTAGGCATCATTCGGCGAAAGACCGATATTCACCTCAAGATTATCCGTGTTAGCTCGCTGAGCGAAGTCAACGCTTTGCTGGACAATGGCAAGGCAAGTATTGGCATACTGATCGAAGCCAGTCAGTCTTCTCTACCCTATCTGCATACCCGGTCCCTTGCCGTAGCGCCCTACCTTTTCGTGATGCACCAGAACCATAAGGTGCTCTTGGAAGCACAAAGCACGGCATCCGTCGCCGTTGCAAAAGGCTATCTGCAAAATGCGCTGATTACCCGCCAATATCCCCATGTCCGGATCCTGAACACCGAAACCATGGGCGAAGCGTTCAATCTTGTCCGGGACGGTAGAGCGGACTATGTCCTAGCACCTGCCAACGTCGCACGCTATTACCTATCCTACAAATACGAATCAAGCCTAAAAATCGGCGGCATCCTCAATGTTGAGGATGCGAAGATCGTATTCGCAGCTCCTAAAAATCAGCCAGAACTGATCTCGATCTTTAACAAGGCAATGATTGAAATCCCTCCGCGCAAGAACCTACAGATAATAGGACGCTGGCGTGCCAACTCTGCTACCGATGAAAAATACTGGGAAGGAATCGGCTCTACAATATGGCGTTCCTTCGAGGTGTTGGGCGCCCTGCTTTTGGTAGCCGGCCTTCTTATCGTAGTTCAACGCCGGCGCATTGTGAAAAAGCGCCACGACCTTGAGCAGCGGCAATTACTACTGGACGAACTGCAGGTAGCTAAGGAGTCCGCGGAAAAGGCCAGCCGAAGCAAATCCGTGTTTCTGGCCACCATGAGCCACGAAATCCGCACCCCGCTTAATGCGATCATTGGCATGCTGGAACTGGTGCTCACCCGCAAGGGCAACGCTGGACTCAACACACAGTCGGTGCACATCGCCTACGACTCGGCGAACCACTTGTTAGCCCTGATTGGCGATATCCTGGACATATCACGCATCGAGTCAGGCAAGCTGAGCTTGTCGCCCGAACCTACCCGCATCAAGGAGCTACTGGAAACCACTAGCAATATATTTTCTGGCCTGGCACGCCAGAAACGCTTGTACCTGCGCTTGGATATATCCCCACTGGCCACTGAACTGGTTTGGGTGGACGCACTGAAAGTCAAACAAATCATCTCCAACCTTCTGAGCAATGCGATCAAATTCACGGAACAAGGCGGTATAGATATTCGTTGCCACGTAACACCTGCGAGCAAGACTTCTCTGCACGTACTTATCAGTGTTAGTGATACCGGCGCTGGCATCCCCGCAGCGCAGATTGATCAGATTTTCAAACCATTTTTTATTACCCGAGATGCAACCAGCGATCCCAATGCTGGCGCTGGCCTGGGCCTGGCAATCTGTAAGGAGCTAAGCGACTTTATGGGGGGACGCCTGGAGGTGGCGAGCGATACGAAGTTCGGCACTCAGATGACCTTCAGTATCGTGCTTGATTGCGTCAGCACCGAGAGCCACATACTCACTGCTGCTCCAGGAGGAACTGTCGGTCTGAGCCAGGATGTGAAGTTGACCGTATTGATTGCTGAAGACCATCTTCCGAGCCAGTATCTGTTGTACCAGCAGCTCTCTTATCTGGGTCATCGCGTGGTTACCGTCAGCAATGGCCTGGAGGGCCTGGCGACGTGGCAAGAGCATGAAATCGACATTGTGCTCACCGACAGCAATATGCCGCAGATGAGTGGTCTCGAAATGGCCCAAAGCATCCGCCGGCTGGAGCAATCCCGAGGTGTCCGCCCGTGCCTCATCATTGGGCTAACCGCGGATGCACAACGCGAAGCGCTTGAGCGCTGCCTGGCTAGCGGCATGGATCATGCTTTGAGCAAGCCGATCACCCTAGCCGACCTCAACCGCTGGATACCCAAGCTCAATACAGACTACCAACAACTCAAAAGTTCGTCGTCGATGAGCACTATCCATGCATACATGGCCGAGCAGGTGATCGATAGCAATGCCAGTGAACGGGTAGCCTTGGAACTTGCTCTGGAAAAAGAAGACTTGGAGGAAATGGCCCGCGTTGCGCACAAGCTCAAAGGTACCGCGTACCTGCTCAACCAATCAGGGATGCTGGAACAGTGCATCGAGGTGGAGGATTTGTGCGTCGAAGGCATGATGTCCATTAATGTAATTGAAGCGGTTACGATCCTGATCCAGTCACTGGAGACAATCAACGAGTCATTACAGTCGAACTGATTCGACGGGCAAGCGGGCAAGCGGGCAAGCGGGCAAGCGGGCAAGCGGGCAAGGAATTTCTGCACACCTTTCCAGAAAATTCTAAAATAGAATACAGATTCGTCTTTCGTGTTGCCAAGGTGAGTTCACATAAGCTTGTGGGGTATACCAATTCAGGCTACCACCATGCGAATAAACTCCTTGAACGCGCTCTTATCGAACTCTATTTACCAGCAACAGCAACCACAGCTACGGCAACCAGGTAGTTTAAATGTATCGAAAACACTAGTCCAACTACCCAGTACCGATGATGTGCAATGGGGCCTACGACGCAGAGAGTTCATTGCATACCTACAACCCAAATTCGATTTACGTACGGGCCAAGTCAACTCGGCAGAAGTCCTAGCCCGCTGGCATCACCCGCGATGGGGGTGCTAAGCCCAGCAACCTTCATTCCGGTGATGAAACGTGACAAATGTCTCGACATGCTACTATTCGAACTTCTGGAACAGAGCCTTGACTGTCAGCTCAGGCTTTACGAGCAAGGTATACTGGTAGGTATGGCATTTAATTTATCCCTTGCTCAATTGATTAACGGAAAACTCGTCGAACATCTGGAAACCCGCTTGCGCCATCACCCTCTGCCGCTTTCGTCACTAACTTTCGAGATTACCGAGGACGGTCCTATCGGAGCAAGTGCTACCAACATTGAACAGCTGAATCGCCTGCACTTGTTAGGAATACGCCTATCGATTGATGACTTTGGTACTGGCTATTCGTCACTTTTACGTCTATGCCAAGTACCGTTCAGTGAAATAAAACTGGCTGAGGAGTTCACCCAGTTAATTGAAGGACCCGGCCACTATCCTGCAGTCATCCGCAATACTTTGGCGCTGGCTGTCGACCTCGATATGGAATTGGTAGTGGAGGGCATTGAAACAACAGTTCAGCGCGATCACTTGTATAAAATGGGAGTGCAGATTGGCCAAGGTTATCTGTGCGCCCAAGCGATGCCGATCCCAGCGTTTGAAAAATGGGGGCAAAATTTTTGCCCTTACTTCAAATCCAAATCAGTGAGCCGACAAAAAAAAGAAACTTTCACCATGCAATTCGACTGCCCTCCAAGCATAGAACAAAATGCAAATATATTTAACAACGACAATTAAGACGATATGCCGCGACAAGGCAACTACAAACAAACACATCACACTAATTTTTTATTATAAGCCAAGGACACTAATGCGCCTATCAATCTTAGCCACCGCATCAATTATGGTACTACTCGCACCTTTGCAGTCAATAGCAGCCACCATTCAGGTATCGGAGACAGGGCCTGGATGTGGAAAACCAATGAACGGAGGCATATGTACCGGCACCATTTTATCTATAGATATAATGAACGGGGACATCAAAGAACATAACAGTAACAACCCAGTACCTAGCTATCAATTTTTTAGACTTTCGCGCCCCTTCGCGTACTTAGCATGTGATGTAAGTGGCAGCTTGGGTTGCCCTCGCCTTAGCTACGTTTGCCGTAATGAATCCGAGGCAAGATCTATGATTCAACGCCTAGTTGGTGCTTCTATTCGTCGGAGCAGTGCACCTGTAAACACTCGAGAGTCTCTCGACTTCCGCTGCGTAAAACCTGGATACTATGGTTGGTTCGATATCTCATACGATATGGCTACTACCCCTCCCACCCCACCTCCTGTCACATGCTCAGCAACTGCTGCTAACATATACTTGACAGGCACAACCACCGAAGTTAAAGCCGGCGGAGCTTATACTTATATCGAATGCAGCGAAAACACTACTGTTAGTCTAGAGATCCAAAAACAGGGTGAGGTTGATTTGAATGGAGCTGGCACAGTAGTGCTGGGCCTCGCCGGCGAAGGATCTTCTGCAACGTTTGATGTACGCGGTTCCAACCCAGTATGGATAGATGCTTCTTACAAGGGGCTTAAGCCACCCGGCACATATACTGGATCGACAGTACTTCAATTGAGTATTCCTTGATTCACATAGTGGGTGTATCCAAATTAGACCACTCCTTTTATTTCGTACCTGAGACTTCTTTTGCGTAGGCCTGACGGGCCTGCAGCGCGATCAATCCTTGGTCGCCGTCGCCGGTGATTCCGATAATTCGTTGAGCATGCGCTGGGTCAAGTCTGGCTCTATGGGCGCCATAAACCACACCGCTGGTGCAGGTGGTGGTTTGCACTGCGTTACCACCAGTTGTGGCGGCGTCGAGTTGGACTGACAGCCGCAGGTCAGCAGTAGCAAGACGATCACGTAGGCGTGCCTGTTTCGTTTTCTCATCGGTAAGGGCTCGATAATGGGATTGGTCACTGGCTGCCAGCCACTGTTCCAGGGCGAGACGCTTGCCCTGCTCTGCAAGGATTTGCGCGGAGTTGGCATTGGCCAGATGGGTGCGCTCGGTTTGGCGGGCGGTTTCTTGGGCGGCCAACTGCTGACCGTAGGCGTTGACCTGCCACGCCCATGCGGCCCACGCGCTGCCAGCCATCAGGACCAGGATGAACAGCAGCACCCCGCCCCACTTCACCGCATCGATCTTCACGCCAACACCTTGAGCGCCCAGGCGTACAGCGCTTGCCGATCGACCGCGCCGTTCTGGCCGCCGTTGATGCGCCGGGTGATCTTGTCGAACTGGTCTGCGTCAGGGAGGTGGCACCACCCTGGCTGCGCAACGCCATAGACTTGGCGCTGATCACTGCTCAACGTCGCTCCGATATTCTGGACATGCGCTTTGACGGTGTTGGATGGCTTCCTGTACCTGGTACAAAAGAAAACTGCCAAGGCCAGTGATACTGCGTGGATTCGTTTCAAGGTGACTGACGAGCTGCAGACCGTCATAACCCGCTGCCAGGACAACATCGCCTCCCCTTTCCTGATTCATCGCAAGCCGCAACGACCGCTGCAGAAGCAGGCGCAGACTAAAGAGCACTGGACGAAGGTTGAGGATTGCTTTCTAACGCGCTCTTTTAAAGAGGCGCGGGCACTTGCTGGCTGTTATGCGGAATGGAAAGAAGAGGAAATGCCGGGCTTTCACGAAGTGCTGTGAGTTAGCAGCGGATTTAGCACCGACCAGGACCTTGCAAGAGATTCCGAGCTGACCGCCAGAAGCCGCGGCCGACGGATCTTTCGAGGGTTCAGCGGCACTCAATCGGTGCCAACTACCTGCAAAATGGTTTGTCACCAAAACAGCAAAAAGTCGGGTGAATTTGCGGTCTGTTTGGCACTGCGGTTTGCGCCCAAAAACGTCGAATTTGGAGGTATGAGTCAGGCTCGCGGACGCGATGGTTTGATTCCAGATCGGCCCCTGGGCCTTGTAATCAAAGGGCTCGGCCGGCGACTAGAGACCTTCCGCAGACCTGGCGATTGCCCAACCACCCTCCCCGCCTCCCCGCGCCCTGTTCCGTTTCCCTAGCGCACAATCGGAAGTCCCGCTTTCGCTGCTTCCGTTTGTCTTCAAAGGCACGGCCCGCGTGACGTACAGCCGGTTTCGCTGATTTTGGATGGTGACCTTTAAGAACGAAGAATCGGAACTGAGCTTCCAGGGTTTCGCGTCGCGCAGGTGAGGAAAAACGCCCTAATCGCCCGGAAACAGGCCGTTTGGCAAGGCTATCTGACATGCGAAAAAACTGAGAAAGGAAGAAAAATATCAGACAGGACTGGTGCCAAAGGCGGCGCGAAAAAGGGCCAAAAGCGGCGTGAACTCACACCAACGGATGATCTAAATCCTCAGTGGGGCAAAAAGTGGGGCAAAAATCAGCTCCGCGAGAAAACGATCAGCCATAAAAAATCCAGTCACCGCTAAGCGACTGGATTTCTTAAAGAATAAATGGTCGGGACGGAGTGATTCGAACACTCGACCCCTAGCACCCCATGCTTGCAAGGGCGCTAAAAAGCTTTACAGATCAGCCCTTTGGAACGGCGCCCACTGCAATCGATGCCGTACCGTACTTAACCGTGATTTACATTTCCCCGCAAAAGTCCCTACAGGCTTTCGACCAGAAAGCCCCTGCATTTCGGCGTTCTGCCGATCGAGCACAATCCACCTATCGCAGTAGTGAATCACCGATTCAACGCTGGTATTCTCGCCGCCACGTTCGCCAGGCATTAAGGGATGCGGGCGAAAATAGAAGCCCCGGAGTTGCGAACCTTCGGGGCTTTGCTTTTTCTGAGACTTCCTACCCGGCATCCACCCACCCCTCATGATGCTACGCTTACCTCTTCACGGAGGATTCGCGATGCCCAACTCAGACCTACTCCCTTCCCTGCTCTTCAAGATCAATGAAAACCAGCTCGCCCTCGAAGCGGCCATCATGGAGCTTTCCAACTGGGTCGAGCAGCGTGGCGCCGCCGACGTCGCCGATAACGTTCGCGGTGCCTTGGACACGATCGATAAAAATGAAGAGTTCATCAAGCTGACGCTCGCAGTGCTGATGACGCCTGATTGATCTACTTTGCATTCCGTCGCCGCCATTCGCCATCGCGCCCGGGCTCGTTTACTGTATATCCAAACAGTATCCGTAAGGCATAATCGTGGACCTCTACGAAATTGAAGACACAAGCGATTGGCTCGGCAGTCCGACCAGGCTGGAAACCGTCAAGCATTACGCAAGCATGCTCGAGGAAGACGTCCAGGATCTAAAGCGTCAGCTGCAGGCGGCAAAGGTAAATATTTCCACCCTGGTTGAAATGAACGACCAGCTATCGAACGAACTCCAAAAGAAGCTGGCATGGATGGCGAACCTGGAGGCGGAAACCACCGACCAGCTTTTCAAGATCCGACGCCTGACACTGGTCCTGGATCAAAAAGAAAGGATCATTCGCGAGCTGCAAGCAGGCAATCAGAGGAGCTGAACATGTGCTGGCGTCTTTCCCGCATGCCCAACTCTCTGGTCAATAACACCAGTGACCACTCGTTTGACGGTACAACGCCGCCCTTCAAGTATTCCACCATGCCTTTGGCGCGCCGTGTGATCAAGCAATTGATTGCGCTTTCGGCCTAGTCAATATCGGTCAGGCACTTGCGCAGCGCCGCCTGATACGCCGGCGGCAAAACCAGCCCGGGCAGCAGCTCTTTGTCGTTACGCATAACGTCCCACCTGGCTCGCAAGCGAGCCGGCGGCGATCTCGAAGTAATCGCCCGTTTCAGCAACCTCCAGCACCCGGCCGGCAAACACCGTGCCGTCCGACAGCACCAGAGCGGCACGGCGGATGCCTTGCGCCTCGAACAGGGCGGCGCCCAGCTGCCGGTCGACCAGCACCGACACCGGCGCGCCGGCGCTGTGACGGCTAACCACCACGTCGACGCCTCGGCGCTCGACCGTGCAGCCGAGCTCAGACGTCTCGCCGAAGATTAGGGTCAGGTCGGCCAGGCCACGGTAGGACAGGGGTTTGCTCATGCCGCTATCCTCAGCCGGCCACGTTGGGCGGCCTCATCGAACAGGTCACATAGCGACACACACATCGAACTGCTTATTTGCTTGGCGCATGAAAGCCCCTCTGCAAATCCCTTGCCCTGATTCATATGCATATCCAGCTCAGCTTCGGTGGTGGCTTTTAGCATTTCCATCAGATACAGGGCGGCGGTGAACTGGGAGTTGTCCTCCAATCCCAGTGCCTTCAGCGCGCCGACCGAGGGAACAAGTTCTGCCGCTTCTGCGGGATTCAACGAAGGCAACATCTTGGCAAGGTAGTTAGGGCACGAGTCAGGCACAAGCAAAGGCTCCGCATTGCAGTGAGGGGTGGGGGCGTCGAAATTACTTTAGCGGGTTTGGTCGCCCAAATCCGACAATTTGGGTGTCGCGACCTCAAAAAGGACCCCCGCTCCCTGCGATACGGGAGGCATCTATTCAACATAAATCATCTTATCGACAGTGACGCCACTACGCGTCGGCATTCAGCTGGGCGCCCGCCTGCTCAAAGGCCGCCTTGGCCTCGCTGCGAAGCGCGTAGTAGGCATCGGAGTCAATTTTGTCTAGGTGAAAGTACCCGTAAAGCTGGCCGCCGACTTAGCCGTAGTCATGTTGCGACTCGCCCAGGGTCGTGCCGGCGGCGTAGCTTTGGATCAGGTCGCGGAGGTCTTAAATATATTCATTAGTCATCGATTCAGTTCTCTGCATTAGTAGGCCGGGACCTCAATCTTAAGCGGTGGGGGTTCGGTTCGTCACCGCCGCCTGCAATGCCAGCACCGCGGTCGCCTTACCCCAAAGTTTCAGGCGATCCGCCTGCCCGTTGAGCCCGCCATTGATGCGTTGTGTGATCGCTTCGAACTGGCCAGCATCCGCCAATTCATTCAGGCCGTTGCTCGACCAGAACCAGGCGGCAGAAAGCGCAGCATAAGCCGGCTGCTCCAGGAGTTCCGGTTTTGCCAGCAGATCCAGGCTCAGGGCCGAGCCGCACGCCTGATAGTTAACCCAGCCGGTGATCTGAATCAGCCCCCTACCCCGATATCGCCAACCATCGCCTGTCACGGCAGGCCCATTGCCCAGGCGCGAGGCATAGACGATGTTCGCTATCTTCTCGGGCTTGCGAGCAACACTGGTTGCCGTCACCAGGTTGAACCGCTTCGGCCAAGTCCTGATCAAAGCATCAGCGCTGTAGTTCAGGTTTTCGACCAGGGTGCGCAACTGGCCGGACTCATGACCGATCTGCGCCAGGAACGCGGCAACACGCAACCGACCTTGAATATTGAAGCGCGCCATCGCTCCATTTAGCGCGGACACAAAAACGCCGGCAACTGGGCCGGCGTTCGGGAGGATCTGCAGCAGTTGCTGCTGGGTTATGGGCATTCCTTTTCTCCAGGCATGAAAAAGCCCGCGCAGTGGCGGGCATTCTTCAGGCACAAAAAGCCGCTTAAGGCGGCTGGTTGTTGCGGCGGGTCAAATCGAGCTAGGCACTTTGTACGATTGGCCTCCTGTCAGCCTCAATCAGGAAAGCCGATAAGAGAGCATCACGCGGTACTTTGCAGCTGTCGGCGATGCTCCTTGTAGCGTTATCTGCACAACCTTGTTGGCTGGATCGCCAAAGCCGGCGCCTGTCTGCCCTGCACCGGTTGACATTATCAAGGCGATAGTCTTGTCTTGATTCAGAACGGCAGGGACTATTGGCAGTGTTGCCGAAAACGAGCAGGTGCTCCCCGAAGCCAGCGAAACGGACACTACGCCGTCTACATGCACGATATTCCCGTTTCGCGTCCACGCCCAGGTTACTGGCGCTGTGACTGTCGGCGTCCCAGTGCCTGGGGTAAGCCCAGGGCTATATTCTCCAAAGTCCGTGTTCACACCCCTCAGCGCCGGGGTGTCCATGACTCGCCCGTAAATCTCGCGAGTGCCCAGGCTGCTTAGGTGATTCAAACCGTTGCCACCGTAAGGCATCTGCCGCGACGCCGCAGGATTTGGCAGGCCCCACGCCTCTTGCGAGGTAAGCAGTTTTTTGTACAGCTTTGGCAGGCCAACGTTGAGTACCACCGACGTCCACGGCCCAGAAGTCAGGTTGTAGTAACCGGTTCGCGGATACATCTCGCCGCCCGCCGCGATGATGTTGAAGCTGACTCGCGCTATGTCCTCCGAGCCATTGAAGCTCAAGGTCAGTACGTTGCCAACCTTGATCACGTCCAGCGTGAAAGATGTTGTAGGGAATACCACACCGGTAGTGAGCGTCTGGTAAAGGCCGTCGCTGTACAGCTGGACTCTTAGGAAACCCTCAGCGGTTTTTTGGATGTAGGCAATATCCCCCGAGTCCGAGTTCGCGCCGACCGCCCCCGTCTTGACGAAAACAGGGTTGGTGGCGCCAACGAGAAACGCTGCGTCATTGGCCGCGGCGCTCCCGTTGAAATTAAGGCTCATTGAGAAATCAATCGTTGACAGACCGGGGGCGAATCGACCCGATGTAACCGGAATTGATGGAAGGATGCGCATCGACGCATTGTCGAGAATGTCGCGTCCATCCAGCACGATGCCGCCCATACGGTTGGCGTCGATCAGACCCTTCTTGTAATACCGCGCCATACTACGAACCAGACCCGCAGCGTAGTCGCGACCTTCTTGACTGGCGCGTGTTCCGCTCGATGCAAAAGCTGGGTCAGGGTCCGGGCACACTGACGGCTGTGTGAAGAAAACAACATCAGGCGACTTGGCGAACGCAGCCAACTTATCAAGGATGGACTTGATGACGGGGCGCTCTGCCGAAGAGCTGTCGTTACTCCCGCAGATGATGTACACGGTATCTGGCGCAAGATCCGCGATGTACTGAAGCCAGTCTCGCCCGGTGTCCGTGTACCAGGACGGAAAAGACGTTGGCTTGCTATTAAGGGCTGCGAAGGTCTGAGACCCAATGCATCGGTTATAAAAGCTGATGTTTTTTTCTGGATTGTATTTGCCAAGCAATCTTTGCAGCATTGGCGTGACACCGCCTCCAGTGTCGATAGAGTCGGCAGCCCATCCACCTGTAGAGCTTCCGACGATAACCACGGTGGGTGCCGGAGCTGCTGAGAAGGCACGCAGGTGCTGAGCAGGGATCAGATCTTGGAAAGGCTCACGCCCAGTAGGCGCCCATTCTGGCATAACTCTCACTCGATAACAGGAATCCCCTGATAACGATCCAGCCCCAACAAACCGTATATTGGTCCGATTTGTCAGCGCAGTATCGCAGATGTAATCCCTGTCTATGCCTACTTCTGATTTTCCCTCGCGCAGAGCGGCATCAATCGACGCCTGTATTATTGCAGAATCGCTTGCACCTTCGCACCATGCCGCCTGTATTCTTCCATCATAAATCCTTTTATAGCGGCGACCTGCTGCCCCAACAATGACTGTGGACTTGTCATCCGCTGAGACCGTGTCAGAAGGATCTAAAATGAAATTGCCGGAGAAGTTGGCATCGGTGATTTTAAAGCCAGTTGCTGTGCCTGTATAAACCCGCAACGCGGCATAGTCCGCAATCTTCTTAGACAGGCTCATCTGGGCGCCGACAGTCTCTCCGTCCCAGCCAACCTGCGCCGCGCCATTGGCTGGATCGGTGTCGTCCTTGATTGCCGCAATGGCCTCAAGGCTTTCATTCACAATCCAGCCGGACGACTTATAGATGTACTCAGCCTGGTTTTCGGTGTTGACGTAACGATCGCCAAGCTGCAAAGGCGTGCCGTCGTCGCGGATGACCGGAGGCGTAGCAACCGACACTAGGAAGCGAGCGGTTCGTCCCGTAGCAAGATCAGCGGAATCCTCTGCTGCCTGTGCTGCCTCCGTTGCGGATTGCATGGCATCTTGAATTGCCTGCGCCGCCATGGCGCGCTTTCCGGTATCAGTCGCTACGCCGCTGGAGTTCTGCCATACAGCATAAATTTCGTCAGCCTCATCAGACTTCACGAGGAAGATCGCCCCGTTTGTGGTTGCAGCGATGCCGGCGGCGGTCGTCGAGTAAATGGTCGAGGCGAAACTGATCTTTTCCGCGCCACCTTCCTGGATGCTGACGATGACCTGTTTCAGGTTCGGGATGGTGCCCGAGTCCGTAGAGATAGGGTCAGCCGTCACCGCGTCATTCGAAAACCGCGAAAGAATATCGCTGCCGATCTCAGCCTTTACCGTGGCAATATCTAGCCGCTGGGTCTGGTCTGCCATGTGTATTTCCTTGGGGCGAATTTAATGAGCGCGACCAGGTTTGGTCCGCGAAAGATTTCGGTTGGGGTTACAGCCAGTTACTGGAGAAGAATTCGCCGCCATTGCTGATCAACATGTCAGCGACCGCATCGAAGATGGTGTCGACCTGGTCGTCGTGCGCATGGGTATCGTCAGCCGTGAAGGCCGAGGCCTCTGTGAGGAAAGGCGCAACCCAATCGGTGGAGGCTACGATCTCGCCACGGTGGTCGCGAACGTGCTCAATCTTGCAACCCTGATCGTCGTAGATGGCTGGCACGAACACCCGGCCCGACTTGAGCCAGGGCACAGCATCCATGCACCTGGTGACTTTGTTGGCCGCCGGGCCGCGCGGCTGGGCCTCGATCGGTATCCCACCCTTCTTGCTGATGGTTTGGATCAGGCCGGTGCCGCTCGATTTGTCCTCGACACGCATGTAACGCAGAGCTGCCGGACGGAACTGATCCCAATCCTTCCACTTCTGCCAAACGCGCAGAGCTTCGGTCTCAAGGTCGCCAGCATCCCACTTCCCGCGGTACACCTCGATGATGTACAGGTTGCCGTCGACACCCAGGCCGCAATGACTGAAAACCGAGTAGTCGTGTTGCTCGCCGGTCTTCTGCGCGGTATCGACGTACACTCCGCGCCAGACCAGGTAAGGCAATTGCTGGTAGGTCTTGAACCAGTCGGCATCGATCATGCCGCCGCTCAGCGCCACCGGCTCCTGCTGGTACTGGCTGACCATGGTATAAGGGTCGCGATCCCAAAGCGCCATCAGATCGGCGACCGTCTCCTTGGCTGGCCAGTAGGACCAGTATTCGACGCCCCCACGGACGATTGAGGGCCCGCTAAAAACGTCACGTTCAGCGTGTTCGCGGATCTCTGCGGGCAGGCCTTCTATATAGTCGCGGGTGACAAGGGCCGGGACTTTGATGTGGCTGAAGTCCAGGCCCATGCCGCCCTTGAGCAGAAAGCCCGAAACGTCATCCGTGTGCAGGCGCTGCTGGGTGCAGATCACTGGCGTGTCAGGTGAGGCGCGCCGGCTGCGCAGGGTATTGGTGACAATGCGCTGGGCTTTGGCCCGCATGGTCGCGCTGAATGCGCTGTCGGCCTTTTCCGGGTCATCCAGGTTGATGAACCCAGTAAAGCCCTCGGAGATATAGCCGCCACGCACACCAGTGATCTGTCCACCGGTGGAGCGGCTGAAGATCTGGTGTTTGTTGCGCCCGTTCTCGTCGGTGATGATCCAGTTGGCCACGTCGGCCTTGCCCAGTTCGCAGGGCCACAGCTCCTGGTATTCGGAGCTGGTGATGATCGACTTGATGCGGTTGGAGTTCTCTTCGACCAGAGATTTGGAGTAGGACACGCTCAGGTTGCGCGTACGGTCGAACTTGGTCATTACGTAGGCTGGCAGGTGGATCGACCAGTATTCAGTCTTGGTGCCGCCTGGGGGCATATTGAAGACGACGTTTTTGAGCTCGCCGGCCAGAACCTGCTTGGCCGTGTAGTCCATGTAGCGGTGGTGCCAGTTGCAAAGAAACTTCATCCCCTGGTTAATCTGGAAGAAGACGCGCATGAAGGCAAGCGGGGAATGCTCGCTGATCAGTTTTGACGCTTCCTTCTCCTCCCGACTCATTGAATCCCAGTCGAGAAGCGCACTCATAGGCGATCGAGCACAGATTCGAGGGTCTTCTTGTCGACCGTGACGCGGGACTTCGTCTCGATAGCACCGCCATTCTTGCCGGTGATTTCAACGATCTTCTTGTCCAGGCCGAGCAGCTTGGCTTTGCCCATGGTGGCCGAGACGGCGGCCGATGTTTGAGGTGTCTCGGCAGCAAGGGCGGCCGTGCGCGCCTCCTCCAGTTCCGCCAGCAACGTATCGACGGTGATCTGGTGCCTATCCATGACTGCTTCCCTTAGCTCGGCGATCCGGGCCTGAACCTGCGGCTTTTGCAGGACGATCCAGCTCTCTCGAGCAGCCGTCTTGTCCGCCATGTTTGTGACGTTGTAGGAACGACGGTAGGCCTCAGAAGCATTGTTCGTCTCCATGTAGACGAGGCAAAACGCCTCCATCTTGTCGGTGAAGCGGCGCTTGCGAGGTCTTTCCATATCTACACCTACGGGTTGATGAGTTTCCACTTGTAGCCGGCCCACTTCGGCATCTTGCCGCCGGTGAACAATGGTGGTTTGACCTCAGTGGTTCGGGCCGGAAGCAGCCAATTGCCGACCACCACCGGGTCGGCATCGGCCAGCGTCTCGCCCATGTACCAGCCACTGGCGTCGTATTGATAAACCGTCTTTTGGCTCATAGGTATCGAATCCATCGAACTTGCGCGAGGTTGGTTGAGCGGGCTTCGGCGCCGCCATTGGAGCCGATGCTGATCGTGTGACTGTGCGAGCCGGCCGGCTGAACAGCGATCCCGTGAGCGTGATCGCCTACGCCATCCACGGTGATCCCGTGAGCGTGATTGCCCGCCGAGGAGCTAGTGAAGGTATTCGTGCCATCGCTTTCTTGGTCGCCAAACACTGCGTTGCCGCCTGACGGAACAAAGGCTGCCGTAATTCGCTCGCGACTGATTGCGGTGTCGTGCGTGTGCCCTCCAGCTCCAGCGCTACTAGCGCTGTGAGCGTGGCCGCCAGCTCCAGCGCTGCTAGCACTGTGAGCGTGATCACCTACATTCGAGCTGCTGGCTGAGTGCGCGTGCGAAAGGTTCTGGCTGGGCTGCAATGTATTGTTCAGGCCTCTGCCGCCATCGATCCCGCGCCCGTCATCCAGGCAGCGCGGGAAGGCGCCGCGCCAGTCCGGCAGACGGAACTGCGTACTCAGTTCGCCGCCGACGTTGTAGGTTGTTCCAATTTTTGAGAACAACTTCGGGTACGCCGTGCGAAACAGTAGCGCGCCGTTTGACTTGAGCCAGCCAGAGTCGGGTGTTCCGTTGTGCGCAACATCCTTGTACTCGCCGACACTGAAGCTCGAGTACAGCGACTGGCCAAGCTGACGCCAGAAGGCCGAACTGGACAATGGGTTATGGCCGGAATTAAGGTCTGAAAGCGACTCGTAGTAGTAGCCATCATCGGCGTAGCATGGCGCGCCCTTGTCGTATATCGCCTGAGGGTGCCAGGTCATGACACCCCGCCGCTCCAGATCCTGCAGTGCGCTATCGACCCGATTGTGCCACCAGTTTTCCTGGCCGGCCGGCGGCGCATCCTTGTCTTGTCCGCCCTCCCAGCCCGTTGAAAGGCGAACATCGCCAGGAGCCTTGAAAGAGTTAAGGCTGTCCTCGGTTTCCACGCCCTGAGCCCAGCGCGTATTGAAAGGCTGTCTTGCCATCAGGCTAAATCTCCAGGGAGGGTGACGTTTGCGAAGGTGTAAACGCGCAGCGAGGTTTGCTCGATCTCGCTGATGTTGGTCGGCAGGACGAATATCGAGTTGAGGCGCGCGCCTTGCGGGCACGGGATGATGTCGAAGTTGTTCAGCAGGTACTCGGTCGTATTGTCTAGTTCCGAGGCGATGCCTATATCAAATGATTTGTCGCCGTTATCAATCAGCGCTGTCACCTTGACATCGATGATCATCTCGACCAGCTGGATGATGCTGTCTGCGGTGCCGTCGCTGATATTGCGGGCGATCTTGGCCTTGATCAGCTTCCGGTACAGATCGTTGTTCAGCGGCGCGTCAACCATGGCGCCATCGCCGATATAGGGCGAGATGTTGTAGTTGGTGTAGGTATCGTTGCCTGCGTAGCCAAACACGTCATACGCGGCGCCGCGCAGAATTGGCCTGGGCATCCCAACGATTCGCCCGATGATGTCTAGACGCTCGCCCGTTACGGTGTCTACGTCATAGCTGGCGTAGATCTGACTCAGCGGCGACTCAAGGTGCTTATTGGCGATCTCGGGCGTTATCGTTAGCCATCGTTCCATGCGTGGCTTGTCTCGGTATTCGTTGATGATGCGCGACCTGGCTCGCGCGACGTGATCCATGATCATGGCGTCACCGTCACTGCGATATTGCCGGCATCAAAGGTGGCGAGCTGGGCAATCGTAGGTTGAATTGGCGTCAATCCCTGTGCGCCGGCGCTAAGGCCGATTGTCAGCGTGACGATGTAGCTGTCGCCATACTTGCCAAGCACTTTGTTGACCGGCGTATAGAGTCGGCCCACCGGCACCACTTCGCCGATGTCATAGCCGTTTTTGTTGAAGCCGATCGTTGATTCGCCGGAAAACAGCCCTTTCGTAGAGTCGGCCACAATGGCCTGCTGAATCTGCGCGGCGATGTCGCTTGGAAGATCGCCTTTTTTCTTCACGTTGACAGCCACGTAAACCGCCAGGCCGACAGCGCGCTGGAATGTCATAACAGCTCGATTGCCGGTGACCGGAGACGTCACGTCGACCTTGACGCCGCTAGAGCCTGGTGCATCCACCCACGTATTGGTTTTGGTGTTGTAGCGCGGAAACATCGGCGTTCCCGGGTTGTGCTTCTCATACATGGCCAGACCAATGTCAGCATCCGACCCGCCGTTGACGATAACCGCGATGCCGCAATAGGGAACCCCGTCAGCGTCGAATGGGTTGACGCTAGTATTTTGCAGAACTACAACGTCAGTCACTCCGGCCACGTTTGCGATATTGCCGATCATGTTGTCGAGCATGTTGCTGCCGGCCAGGGCAACCGAACGATTGCGACGCGCACGAAACTCCTCGTCCGACTCGGCGTCGTCGCCTGGAGCAGCTTCGGAATTGGTGACCGATGACCAGCCCGGGAACGGCGTGCCGATGATGGTCAGATCGCCGGCCGACGCCAAGACGCGGCCCGGGGTTGAGCAGATGGCAAACCCTGTGGCCGTCATGCCGACGCCGATGACGATAGCGGCCGTGGTCAGCCATACGGTGTTATCGACCCGGCTGCGAACTTGGGAGCCTTGAGGAATCCCGACTCCAGCAGGCCCACCCACGGTGATCGGTGCGACAGAGTAGGTCGCATCACGGATCGGCACGCCAGAGATCTTGCCGATGTCGCGCAGGGCTTCGCCCGTTGCGCTGTCGGGGTCTTTGCTGCGGTAGGCAGCGATGACAGCCTCGTCCAGGTTGGTCAGTAGTTCGGAGTCGATGCCGATGCGCTGACCGTCCGGCGAGTCAGGGTCGATGTTCCAGTTCGGATCAATCGCCAGCGTTCTTGTTTTGATGTCGGCCAGGTACTCGTTGAGCGATCGCCCGGTGATGCCTTGATCGGTGATTTCTGCCATTAGATAACCGCCTGCACATAATTGATTTCGGCGCTGTCGCCTGAGCTGCTGACGATTGAGGCGCTCACGGTGAGTTGCCGCGTAGCAATGTCCGTGGTCATGCTGAAGGCCGTCATGCCAGCGCAGCCTGGGGTCAACAGGATTCGGCGGCGAATCACCGACTCACGCGATGCAAGTGCCGAGCCTTTGCCAAGGACGCTGCCGAACCAGTCGGTACCGTCGGCGGTGTCGAGAAACCACTCGCCCAGGAAGAACTTGAGGCGGGTCAGCACGTTTTGCGCGACCTCTTCGGCGCTGTAGCCGGTCAGGAATTCCTGTGGACCCATGGCCAGGTCACCGTCTGTGTCTAATTTGCGTACCGTCATGGATTCACCGGTCCTGATATGTCGTCGCCAACTTCAACACCGATGTGTTCGTGCTCGAGGCCGATGCTGACGCCCTGGTTGTGAATGGTGGTCTCGGTGGTGACGGCCTGCTCGAAGTTGGTCGGCTGTTCAAAATTGACTGGGCACTTGAAATTTGCCGACACGCCATCGAATTCGAGTGTCTTGTTGTCGTGAATCCAGATGTAGGCCGAGCCGTCATTACTGCGCAGGCGAATGCCGTCGTTGGCAAAATTGGTGATAGCGCCAGGGATCGAGCGGATGCCAGGGATGAAGTAGCAGTCATTGATCGAGAATCGCCGCGGCTCGGACTTGATCGCTACGCCGCCCTGATCGACCCACGAGTCGATGCACTCTTTAGAGAAGAACAGAGCGCCCTCGGTGCCATTGGCAACACGGCATTCCAGCGTCCCACCAGCGGCACCCCAGAACTGCACGGGCACACAGATGATTGGCCGGCGCGCTGCCTGATTGTCTTGGTGATCCTCGATCATCAAGCCTATCTGTACTTCAGCCAGCTGGGTCACTGGGTTGAAGCTCAGGACATGCCCCGGAACGCTGGTGTGCATGTTGTCCTTCAGGTACTCGCCAAAAACGCCGCGCAGCATCTTGGTGAACTCTGCCTGCGTTCTTGAGGCGAGCGGATCAGTCATCGGGTAGCCCTTTGGGAAATACCGGCCTGTGCCGCCGCACTGAGGCGCAGGCAGCTGAGTTGGGCCTCCCACTGATCGCCGTGGGAGTCCCCAGCGAACACCAGTGAGTTGACCTTGTAGAAGCCCTCGCCAATCGTGCGGGGGATGTCGTAGAAGAACGCCCCGGAGAACTCGAAACGGGGCGCCATCGATTCCAGCTTGATGGTGTCGCCGAGCTTGATCTTGGGGTTGAGCGCGTAGCGGATGCCAACTTCGGTATCAGTCACCACGGGCGAACCGATCATCCCGGTGCCGGCGCTGATGACGTACACCTGGTTAGCCAGGGCGAATTCGCGCTTGATAACCTTCAGGGCGCCGTTCTCGACCATCCAGTCGAACTGGAATGCCTCAGCCAGTTCGTTCATGCAGGCGGTGGGGCTGCCTTGCAGGACGGTGCCGCGCGATCGGCGCTTGAGTTCGGAGAAGTCGCCGTAGAACTGGATCTCCGCCCCGAACGGCTCGGCGCAGGCCTCGATGATTTGCACCGGGTCGGTTTCAGGCGACAGGGTGAGGTTGATCAGGTTCTGATCGCGCTCCTTGGCTGACGACTTGCAGAAGAAACGGATGCCTTTAGTGGCACCTCCGTCTTCCAGATGCCGCTGCACGTTGACGATCTGCCCGACAAATACCGCGCCAAACTGGCCGGCATAGCCCGCCTCCAGCGAAATAAACTCGTATTTTTTGGTGACGCCATCGCCGAGCATTTGGCGTTCGGCATAGGCGGACACATTGTAGATGGTGATCTCGGCCACGCTGAGCGCATTGCCGGCGAAGTGAGTGGCCTGAAAGGTGATGCGCAGGCCGTCGTTGTCACCCGGGACAATCTCGCCGGTCCGCATTTCGTAAACTCGCGAACCTGTGACCCGCCCAACCTTCAGCCGGTAGCTGCGCAGAAACAGTTCATCACTCATCGGACCACACCAGTAAGTTGGCGACCCCCAGGTTTTCAGGGGTCGGCTGCTCTCCCTCCAGCGTCAGGGAGCCGTAAGTGATTTCTGGCGGCGGATACAGGCCGGCGAGCAGGTCGACGCCAGGCAGAAGAAAGCGCCCAGCGGTCAGGGTTGAGCCTATGGCGGTCAGGATGTTCACGCGGAACACCTCCAAGCGGGCCATCCATTGCAGTTCAATGGTCAGCGTGTTGGTTCCCAGTCGAGCGCTGAACGTCTGCGCGGGCAATGCCTGGATTGCTACCTTGTATCGGCTCATCGGATCACCTCGACCGAAGCTTCACCGGTGGTGACCATTGGCGCGCCCTGCGTGGTTACGGTGTCGTTTTTCATGAGCTGATCCGCCGAGGTGACGCCCTGGCCGACCTTCGAGCGGACGATGCGTGCCTGCTGAAGCTCGGCAATGAACACCAGGCCGTCTTCATTCTCTGGGCGCGTGCGCTCGTCCAAGCGGATCAGCATCATGTCGCGCATGATTTCCTTGCCAGTGTCCAGGTCGAACTTGGCGCGGGCTTCCAGAATGGCGGTCAGCGATGCCCAGGCCGTCGATGCCCTGGTCTCTTCGCTGCCTGACAGCAAATAGGCAGAGACGGCGCTTATCGCGGCGCCACCAATGCCACCAACCGCAGTGGCCACCGCGCCAACGCCCATCATGCCAATGTCGCTCAGGTCCAGGCCGAGAGGGGTATTTGAGACAGCCCCCGTCAGCAGGTAGCGATTCGGCAGGAGGATCGCGTGGTCGTTCATGTTGGCGCCGAACTCGACCGGAAACTGCGTGAGGTATACCGACTTGCTGGTTACCCCTTCGAGTTTGGCGTCAAACTCCAGCGGTCCGATCTTCGGCAGCGTTTTGGTAAAGATGCTCATCAGGCTCATTTTTCAGGGCTCCTGAAGTCCTGCATCGTTTGCTCGGTGAGTTTGCTCAGTTGCTCGGTGTAGAGCTGCTTGACCTTCTCGGTGTCGGCGCCGTGGATGTTGAACTGGCGGTTGTCGACGTAGGATGGCTGGGCAGTCGGCGCCGCCTGACTTTGCGCCGGAGTGATGGGCGCTTGGGGTGATGATTGAACAACCGCATTCACCGTGTATTCCCGAGGCGCTTCACGCTGGGCTGGATTCCATGCTTCAGCCGCGCCGTATGCCGGCTGGGGTTGAGACGTCTTTCGATGAGACTCAAGCCATGTTTTCGCTTGGTCCAGCATGCTTTCTTGCGGCGCTCCAGACTGCTTCAGCTCCTTCTGGACCCTGGCCCAAACAACGGGGTCGCTTAGATCAACAGCCGGCGCACTGGATGCCTGAGTGTCTTTAGGGGCTGAGCGACCGTAGGTGTCAGCCATTTCACCGCGACGCTCAGCTTCACCTTCGTGATCCGCAGGCCGCTCGTAGTATTTCGATACGACTCCCGCCGCTTCGGAAGGGGTAGAGGTCACCCGGAGCTTTTCACCTGCCGCCTTCTCTTTGCCGCGAGTGAGCTCGTGATTGATAAACTCAAGCTGCTCCGCGCCCGAGGCCTGGCGGATGTCCTTGCCGGAGAACTTGGCAAAGTCCGCCTGACGATCTGGATGCCACTGCGCCAAGCCGTAAGCCTGGCCGCCGTCACCCTCAACGTCATGCTTGAAGCCGCTTTCCTGTTCAATGTTGGCGGTGATGCCCATCGCTTGCTCTTCCGTCCACCCCTTGGACCTGAAGAAGTCAATTGTCGCGCCAGCCGCTTCCGTGCCGCCCTTCTTCAGCTTGTTATTCAGCAGCTCGATGTCTTCGTTCTCGTTGAGCTTGCGGGAATAGAACAGTGCCGCCGCACTGCCACCGGCAACCGCCAGCAGAGAGGCCCCACCCGCCGCCGCGGCAGCACCAGCAGTTGCACCAGAGCCACCCAGTCCGATAAGCGCGCGCAACGCCGCCAAGCCCTTGAGTGCAGCACCGCCACCCAACAACGCCATGGCGATCGATACCAGTTCAATATTGTCGGCCAGGCCGCCAAAGAACTCCTTCAGTCCCGAGTCGACCAGGTCCTTGTTATCGCGGTAGAAGGCGACGAAGTCCTCGGCCATGTCGGCAAAGGCCGGTGCCAGCTCGTCGGCAATGGTGTTGCCGATGTCGGTGAATACCAGGTCCAGTTCACTGCTCACCTTGGTCAGGCGGGCCGAATCGTCGATCTGCTTCTGGGTCATCACGGCAAGCTTCCCGCGTGAATCCAGCTGCTTTTCAACCTCGTCACGGCCGCGCATCAGCAGGCGCACGGTTGAATCATCCAGCCCCAGGGCCTGACCAGCCAGGCGCTGATTAAGCTCGCTCATGTGCTCGAACTCGCCGGCAATGTTGGCCATTGCCTCGGCCGTGTCCTGCGCGCCGATGATGGCGTCGGGATTGAGCCCAAGCTTTGCCACGTCACCAAACCATCCGGTGTTCCCGGTGATTGGCGAGGCCATCAGATCTTGCATCTTCTGCATGGCTGCAAAGGCGTCCGAGGCGCTACCGCCTTGAGCCGTGAGCGCCTGACCGAGTGCCTGCACGTTCTGCGTGCTGAGCCCGGTCAGTTTGTTGAAGTTGTTCAGTTCGGTGCCGGCGTTTTTGAAGTCGCCGACCACTTTGTCGATGGCCAGTTTGCTCGCCAGCACAGCGCCAAGCTGCAGGGCTGATTTGGTCAGGCTGCCAAACGCCGTCTCGCCCGCCTGGAACGACTTTTCGTCGACCTTGAGGCCGAGCGCGATGAGAAACGATTCCAAGACCTTCACGGCCGACTCCTTGAAATAAAAAAGCCCCGCGAGTGCAGGGCTAGTTTTGGCGATTGGCTTCGGCCAGGTGGCGGGCGTAGATCATTTCATCCATGACCAGATTCGCCCGCTTGACCCAGCCGAGCGAATAGGTGCCGTCCTGCAGGTCTTTGTAGGTGCATAGTGGCGGGCACAGGCCGGGGATGCCGGTGCATGGTCGCCACAGCTCCCAGTCGACCGCCGGGTTTAGCCGGGCTCCTGACTCGAACCCACCACCTCGGCTGAATCGGTAGATTTCTGGAAGAGGGTCAGGAGACCGGTAAAATCCTCGAAGACGTTACCGAGAGCCATCACCACCAGGGTGAAGTAGGTCTTCAGTCGGCCCGAGAAGTCTTCCATGGTCACGGGGGTGGCTGAACCTTCCTTGAACAGCTTGCCCAGCATGGAGTCGCAGACGAAGTTGAAGTCATCTTCGGGCATGCGCGACAGCATGGTACCGACGATGCCGCCGGCAACCATGAAGGACGACGCCGCGCCAACCTCGGCCAAGGCCAGCCCGCGAATCATCGGCTCGACGCCGTATTTGCCCAGCCGGAACAGCACGGCGCGCTGCTTCTCTGCACTGGGCATGGCGAAGCGGTAGGTCACGCCGTCATGCTCGATTGAGCGGATATGCGATGCGGCATCACTCATACGATCGCCTCTTTGTTGAACTCGGCGATGAAGGTAGCGTCGTTCATACCTGGACCGCCGCGCGCCATCGACTTGCCGCGAGTGAACACGCCTTCAGCAAATACGGCACCCTCCAGGCCGGCAATCGAGGCATATGAACCAGACGCTTCGGTGCCAGCATTGACCATGGCTTGCAGGGCGATAGCCTGCGGACTCCCCGGCATCAGGTTCAGAGTCAGGCGCAGCCCCGGGTTCTTGCGGGTGAACTTGACCGCATTCCCGCCCAGGCCGCGGCTCAGGGTCGATTTGTCGTCGATCTGCTCCACGGTGAAGGGCGGGTCAGTGCGGCCCCAGTCGTCAATCACGCCGACGGTGGTGATGACGACGATGGTGTTTTCTACAGAAAGATCAGTCAGTGCCATGTTCTAGCGCCCCTTATTCAACGTTGGCCGTCAGGTCGACGGTGTGGATGGCGCCGGCACGGAAGATGCGCATGACGATCGGCGCAGCGCCGCGAGCAGCGCGCTCAGCGTCCGAAATCAGCAGGATGTCGTCAGCCTTGGTCAGGATCTGGTAGCCGCGGCTCAGTTTTTCTTCTCCTGTCTCTTCGTCGATGTACAGGCGCTCGCCGAGGTAACCATTGCCGATGAATTTCTCGCCGACCTGAGCGGCAGCGTCGATCAGGACCTGCTGGCCCGCTGGGGTTTGACGAAGCTTGGTCGGAACCTTGGTCAGCGCGTTGTACAGGGCCACCGTCATGACGTTGGTGAAGGCGTCCAGGTTGAAGACGTCGTCGATGTATTCGCCGTTGGCCGATGTGGTCTTCGAGTTGATGATTCGCCCCGCGTCCCTTTCGCCGCCAGTCTCGACAACGGTGTAGAACACCGCTCCTTTCTGCTTCATGGCACCGTATGCGGTAGGGGTCAGGCTTTCGGCGTCGATGCCCGGCAGCTTTTTGTACTCGCCGGTGATGGCCGAGTTCGCTGCATTGAAATTGACGCGGCTGAACACGGCGGCAATCTCGAAACCTTCATACAGTTCGGTCGCATGGCTGGCCACGAGCATACGGCGCGAGCCCTGGGTCACGGCCTTGCTAACGATGTCGGTAGTGGCCGCAGGATCACGCACCGTCGCCTGATTGGTCGTGTACGCGAAGAACTTGCCAGCGGCATCACCAGCGGCACCCAAGGCCAGCACAACAGCATCGTCAGCACGAATCGATGTCTCGAACTCGTACCAATAGAACCAGATGCCTTTGTTGATCGCGTCATTGAACGATTCGACCGGGGTGTCTTCCTCGATGCGCAGGTAGATGCGCAGGGTCTTGGGCTTCGGTACCGCCGAGAACCATGCCAGCGCTGCGGCGTAAGGGTCGGAGGCGATGTTGAACTGGGCGGCCACCTGAGATGGCGAGCCGTAGTCACGGAACGAGCCTTCAGCAAAGGTCGCGTCACTCGACGAATCGAAGTCGGCAAACACCATTCCCGCGCCGAAGTTGGAGGTCCCAAGCCCGGCTGAGTTGATCAGCGTGGTGATGTTGATGATGCTTTCAGCCGGATAAGCCATTTACTTCCCCTTGCGCAGTGGCGCCAGATTGTTCGGTTTGCGCGGAGAACCCCACGCGATAGATGCGCTGCACACGGTCTTCGGCAATCGATTCGCCGTAGAGGTACAGGGTGAGTTGGGCGCGCTCTTCCATCGCCGCCTGGTAGAGCCCGGTCAGGTTGTTGATCGGTGATACGCGGGACCAGCCCAGCTTTGCGGTTCGCAGGAGGGCCTTTATCGGCTCGCGCTTATTCGCCTCGCAGATCGCTGCGGCGTAACCCATCGCGCCAGAGCGGTAGAAGTTGATGCTGAATCCCAGGGTGAACTGGGTGGCGACCTTGGCGATGATGTCCGTGTATTGCGGGTCATCCTCGGCCGGCACGTTGCGTTGCGAGTTGAGCGCCTGGCCGAACTGTTCGGGGTTTTGCAGGCGTACCGCGCAGTAGCTTCCTGCAGGGGCCGCCGTGTTGTTGTCGGCGAGGATCACCTTGTTGGCCGGAAGGCCTGTCGCAGCTACAACGATGCGACACACAGCCTTCGACAGCGCTTTTTCGTCAAGCATCGGTGTGCGCCTCCAGAGTGGCGATCTCGGCCGGGTCCAGCTTGGCCACCACAGCTCGGCAGAAGTTGTGCCAGGGCCTGAAATCAGTGGCGATGGACTTCCACCAGGTGACCGGCTTGTCTGGCGTCTCGGCGAACACCAGGATGTCGGCAAGCTTGCCTGGGGTCGAAACCTCGATGCCCTTGCCGTCATTGCGGTGGATCACCCGCACGTCGTTGATTCGCTCGGCGCCGATCTGCAGGAATTCGATTTCCTTGTCGCTGACCGGCTGCACGTTCGCGTTGAAGGTGTCGTTGTAGGTCAGGGCCAGGACCGGTTCGAAGTCCACGACCTCGCTGGTGTAGCGATTTAGGACAACGCCCTTGTGCGTCACGAAGGGGCCGCTGACGTGGCCGCGCATGTTCAAGCCCATCACAAGCCCTCTTCGATTGGGTCGCCTGCCTCGGCGATGACGTAGCGAATGGATTGGCGGAAGGCGCCGGTGTCGATCAGCGGGTTGTCGGAACCCTTGCCGGCAATCGTCGATGCTGCGTTGGGCGGATCCTTCAGGTCGGTGATTTCCTGCTTGATGTGCCCCTCGGCAAGCTGCCCCATCTGCTCGAGCAGAATGCTCATGGTCATTTCACCGCTGAGCACCTTGGGAATCATCACCTCGGCCAGCCGCAGGTATTGCGGGGTGCCTTTCTCGATGGCCGGGCCAAGCACGGGGCGCGCAGGGATCTTGCCGTCAGCAGAGCCGAAGTTGTTGACCGCCGCGATAGTCGCCAGGGTCAGACCGTCTTCGTAAGTGCCGGCGCCTTTCGGAACGCCGGCCAGCACGCGAGCATCACCTTCCAGCTTCTTGGCCAGTTGCTTCATCGCTTGCTCGACCTGCTGCTTGCCGATCAGGCTAACGGTCGGCCGAATCATACGCAGACGGCCCCCATACCGGCCCGACCCCGCAGGTGAAGGTACTCGACGCCGTAGGGAGTCAGGGCCAGAGCCGCTTCCCACGTCGTCAGGTTGGCGTTCGCCGCCGGGATGGCGTAGGACACCGATTCGTCACGCACGCCCTTGCTGGCCACCGCGTAGGGTGTCGAGGCGCTGCCGCCTGCCGTAGTGGCGTCGGTCGTTGCCGTGTTCCAGGTCAGGTAATGGGCCGCCAGGGCGAACCATCCGCGCTGCAGGAGCGAATAGGGTTTGTAGTCGCCCCAGCGGCAGGCATCGAGCTCGCCGCGTGCGATGTACAGCGCCTTGGTGATCTTGGAATCAGACCAGGCGGCACTGTCGGAAAATTCTTCGTAGAACGCTCGGAAGTCAGCAATGATCGCCGGCGTCACGTCGATGGTCAGTTCAGCCACGGTGCAACCTCCAGAAAACAACAGCCCCGCACTGGGCGGGGCTATCGGTTTTACTTGGCTTTCGAATCAGGCTTTGGTGCCTGCTCGATCTTCAGCCATTTAGCCTTGACGAACAGGCTGTCTTTCAGCTCTTCAGCGGCCTTGTCGTCGAAGTCTTCGATCACTTCGCCTGGCTGGATCGTCAGATCAGCCAGTACCAGCGGGTGAACGCTGGCATTGGTCAGAGTTGCCATGTAACCCCCTTAGATACCGTCGACGTACAGATGGGATGCCGGTACGCGCAGCTCGGTACCAGCGGTGCGGACCACGCCTGCTGCCTCGAACACCAGACCGCCATGCGCAGGGATCGGCGCATTCAGGGTGTAAGGCATTGGGAGGTGGAACTTGGCGAACTGCGGATTCTTGGTGTAGACCATCATGCGGTTGCCACCACCAGCACCGGCGGTTGCCGCCTGCAGGATTGGCTCGATGGTGATCTTCAGCACGCGCTCCAGGTAGCTCACCAAGGTTTCCGAAGTGTTCGGAATTCGGAAGGTGGTCAGCAGGCCGTACTCGGTCAGCGGCAGCAGGATGTGAGTCGGGCGGAAAATCGAGTTGGTCTGAGTGCTGTAAACACGCAGGATCGCGTTGTTCAGCAGGGTCAGGATCTCGTTTGCTGCAGTCTCACCGCCACCGGCCAGGATGGCCGCAATGGTCTTGTTCGCGCCGCCGAGCAGGGTGCCGGTCGCCACAACAGGAACGCCCGGGTACTTCAGCAGGCCGCCATTGGCCAGCGAAGGCCAGCGAGCATCACCGACCATTGCCACACGATCCAACCATTGCTCGGTCAGGGTGCGGACAGCGATTGGCTTCTCGGCCAAGTAATTGATGGCGCCGCCGAAACCGGTGGCGTTCGCCATTTCCTGAGCCTTGCCCACTTCGATCTGGGTGTACTTGTAACCCAGGCCGCCCTGGATCACGTCCACGCCACCGACCTTGGCTGCGATCTCAGCCAGCGGGAAGTCATGGGAGTTATCACCGATTGGCGCCGGCTCACCCTTGTAGTCGAGCACCTTGAACGCGATGGACTCGGTGTAATCCGGGGCCGAGGTATCCACGTTCAGGATCGACGGGTATTTGATTTCGGGGTACGGCTGGCGCAGGACTTCCTGTTCAACGTAGGTCAGTTGACCAATCAGGAAGCCCAGTTGCGCCTGGGGGGAAGAGTCGAAAGTTCGCATTAGTCAGTCCTTAAGCAGCGAGAGTGGTGGTTGCGACAGCCTTGACCTGAACCAGTACCAGCTCGCCCGCGGCGGCGGCAGTCAGGAAGGTGCAGCCGACCAATTCATGGTTGCCAGCGGTGGCGGCGTTGGTGATCTCGCCGGTGGTTGGCAGGGCATAAACCTTGGCGCCTTTGACGGCACCGGCCAGGGTCTTGACCCAGATGCGGCCATGCGAGAGCAGGCTGACTTCTTCGCCTGCGCGGTAGCCGCCGACGGCGTTGCCGCTATCCGACACTTGACCGGTCAGGTAGCTGCCGCTCACGCCGACTGGCTTGCGCACCGAGATACCGAGAAAGAAACCGGCACCGGCGGCAGGCAGCTTGCCCGAGCGGTCTGCGGTGTCAGAGACAACGGCACGACCGAACGGAATGGCGACCGAGGCGACGGCGGAAGTGACGTCCGCCATAGACAGGTCATTGATCTGGCCCTCGTAGGCCTTGCCGGCGTACTGGCCGAAGGTATCAATTGCTACGCCCATTACTTTTCACCCCGCAGGTATTTGTTGTAAGCGTCGGTACCGTCCTGCGTTGGCTTCAGGCCGCGCTTGGCTGCGTCCTCGGCGAAGCGCTTCAGGCTGTCGTTGACTTTCGACTTGTCGTCGTCCTCGTCTTCGTCCTTGGTTTCCTCTGCTTCGTCAGCAGCGGCGTCGAAGGCGGCCAGCACGTAGGCCTCGGACTTGGTTGCCCAGTCGCGGGTTGGCTTGAGCTGCGCCATAGCGACGCGCTTGATTTCGAGCGGGGACACCAGGCCCTTCGCGTCGAACGACTTCACGACACGGGCCGCCAGGGCGATGGTGTCGAGGGTGGACTTCACGCGAGCGCCGATAGCAGCGTCAGAAGTTTCCTTCTTGGCCTCTTCCAGCTTCTCTTCGGCTTCGTCCTTGGTGGCTTCGGCCTTGTCTGCGCGTTCCGACTCTTCATCAGCGAACTTCTGAAGGGCTGCAACGGCGTCTTCGACTACCAGAGCAACCTCTTCGTCTACTGTGATGGAGCGGCTTTTCTTGGAGTCTAAAAAGACTTTCCGTTGTGCCATTGGTACACCTTTCGGTTTGTGGTCAAAAATGCGGGCGACCTTGCCGCCTCGCGCTGCTTCTACAACGGCGACGTGGTTGATCTGGATGTCGCGTTGCTCGAACTCGTAGGCGGTGCCGGATACCGGGTCGATGCCCGGTGCTTCGACGTACTCGGCGAGGTAGCCGGGGGAGAGCTCAGCCTTGCCGGACTGGATGTCGTCAATGGCTGATTGATCCTTGATGATCAGGTCGACCACCAGGTTGTCGCCGTCCTGCTCGACTCCGCGGACGTGGCCCACGGACACTTCCTTGAACGTGGTCGAGTCGACCAGGTCGTCCGGGTGATCGTTGGTCACATCCTTGTCGGGGAACGTCGCCATCGACTCAGGGGCGAACACTTGAGCCGGCGGGCGGTAGACGTTGACGATGCGCTCTGGCCCGTCGAGGTCCAGCTCAGTCGACACGTACTGATAAACACCGGTACGAGCCGCCACTCCCTTCACGCAAAGGAAGCCTTCAGGCGTGACGGTGCGCGACGTAGGCTTGAAGGCCTCGTCGAGAGACATTTTCTTCATGGGTTACCCGTTTTTGTCGGGGAAATAGTTCACGCCGGGAATCATGGCGATGCCGATGCAGCGACAAAGCGGGTGGTGCTTGCCCGGGTGCAGGTTAGTGACACCCTTCCAGGTCGCCCCTTCCGCCACCTTGTAAACCCCAGGCCCGTAGCCGATGTCCTGCCGAGCAATACCCCAGCAGCTGATCTTCGCGTTGGGGTACTTGCCGGACGGGTTACCGGATACCCGCACGTCGTCAGCATCCTGGACCTTGTAGTGCACGATTCCGGCTGCGGTCTGGCGCTGCCGGGTCAGGTCTGAATTGAGCTGTGACACCTGGTCACGCGCAATCAGCTTTGCCCGGCGCGCACTGACACCGGTCTCTTCCTGAATCTGCTTGGCGATGGTGGTCGGTGCGAGGCCGTCCTTCATGCCCCCCAGCACAATCGTCTCGACCTTCTTGAAGTAGTCGGCCGGGATGGACTTGATCAGGTTGACGTTCTCGGCGGTGGAGGCCTCCAGAAAATCCGTCATGCCCTTGGGCTTGGTGACCAGCTGGAAGTCGATGCCCACTGCCTTGTTGATCGAGTCGCGGAAGTCTTCGGCGTTGTCGGCGTCAGCACGACTGATGGTTGTTGCGGCAACCCGCTGGATTTGCGCCTCGAACAGTGGGGAGGTGAAGCGCTGGGACACGCTGCGAATCGACTTGAGGATTTCGTCGGTCCAACTGCCATCCAGTGTCACGCGACTGTCTGCGATGTAGTCGGGCTTCAGGCGCTTCAGCGCGGGCTCAAGCGAAGCGATCAGATCGGTCGCCATCGCCCTGACCAATGCGCGCATCTGACCGAGGTAGTAGCGCTCAGCGTCCTTGCTGGGCATGACCGGTTTAGGCCCCTTCGGCTTTTTCCGGCGTTTTTCCATCAGCACCTGGTTTGTCGCCGTCAGTTTCGCCAAGGGAGAAACCGGGGAGGTCTTTGCCGTCGTCGCCAAGCCCATTGTCCTGGTCCTTTTCGATCTGCTCTTGAGCCTTGATCTGCTCATCGGTGATGGCGTAGGTGCCTTTACCCTGTGCGCGGCGCATGGCATGGCTTGGGCGGATCACACCGCTCTCGATGTTCACCGCATCCGCCTGAGCGTCGGCAAGGTCTTCTTGAGCCTGCTCATTGCCCGAAGGCAGCGACAGCGGATTCCACTCGAACTCGATGCCGTCCGGGTACCTGCCCAGCGCTGAGCGGATCAGCACCTGGTCCAGCGCCTCAAGGTCGAGACGCATTTGGCCGTCCTGCTTGCCTTTGATAGTGCCGTGGTAGGTCTTCAGGTCGCCCTCACCGGTTGAGCTGAGGCCTGCTGCTGACTGGCCCCACAACTCGGTCACCGGCATTTCAGCGGCGCCTGCCGTCCACACCATGAACTGCTCCATGATCTGGCTGAGGCCGGAGAAGCTGATGCTGTTTCGCTCGTACTTCTCGTTGTCCATGTCCAGCAGGCCGAGGTTCACGATCGACTTGAGCATGCCGAACAGGCGATATCGCTCAGTGACCTGACTGCTCTGCGCGCTGGCCAGGGCCCCTTGCAGGTTCTTCACGCCGATGGTGTCGACATTGGCTTCCAGTACCAGGGAGGCAATTCCGCCCTTGGTGGCCACCACATCGCGCAGGTCCGACATGCAGCGGCGTAGGCGACTATCGCCCCATCCCTGCTCGAACATGCGCATGCGGCGCGGCAGGCGAGCCCCAGTGCGGCGGACGATGTGGCTGTAGTGAATATCCTGGGTGCCATTGACCATCATGTAGCTTTCAGGCTGCATCCAGTTCGGCTTAAGCGGGTCTTCCAGGTTGAATTTAATCGGCTGGATGTCCCAGCGATCGAGGACGACCAGATTCTTCAGGCCGCCCTTCTTGATCTTGTTCAGGTCCAGTGGCTTGCTCAGGTCCTGGCCGGTAACCATCAGCAGCGCCGCACCGCCGTACAGGTCAGCCCAGCAGCAGGTATCCAGATAGGCTTGCTGCACACCGAGGCGACGCTCTTCGGATTCGATCTGCTTGGACTGCTTGCCGCTGAACTTACGCCACTCACGCAATGCATCCTCGTTCGGCTTGTCCACGATCCGGCGGGCGATCCAGTTGGACTGATACGCCGCTTCCAGCTCGAACTGATTGACGAACTCGAAGCCGAAAGAGTTGTGCGTGCGCTTGTCTCGACCGGTCCCGAGATTGGCTACCAGGTTCGAGAGGCTGTCGGTGGTGGGCACCATCACGGCCTTGATCTTAATTCGTGGTTTTGCCTCGGTCATAATTAGGTCCTATTCCGCGACACGTTTTCGCGATGCTTGTTTTGTGTCGCGGGATTGGTTACTTGCTCAGCTTCGGCTGGAGGACCACTCGAGCGATCATCACCAGCAGACCCAACACGCCGTAGGCCACCGGTGGCAGCACTGCCTGAAGTTGCGGCATCAGCTGCTCGGCGATACCCAGGGCAGCGATTGCGCCACCCGCCTGCACGCTGGTCATGCTCAGCGCTTGTTTCCAGTTGTCGATCAGTTGCATGAGTCACTCCTGCCGCTTGGGCAATTTGAAATCGGTGAATCGGTCGGCCAGGGCGGCAACCTTCTTCACGCCGAGGGTGCCGATGCCGGCGCCGACGGCAGCTGCGAGGCTTGATGGGAGGTTGAAGTATTCGAGCAGCGGGAATGCCCCGGCTGTGATCGCTCCACACAGGCAGGACTCAAGCACGGCCTGTCGCCTCCCCCCGCCGCCGTAGATGACTCGTAAGAAGGCGATCCAGCACGACAGCGCCGCGGCATAGAGCATCGGTGAGTTCTGGCTAAGCCAGGCCATGATGATGAGCCAGGTTTCTGGGTTCTTCTCTGGCATATGTGACATCCAGCTTCCTCCCTTGCGGGGAGCGAGATTGGTCTGGCGCTCCACACCATCCTCATCCGCTCAGAGCAAAGACGGGGGCATGGGTGCCAGATACGGGAAGACCACTGCGAATGCAGAGGTCCGAATGAGGGCCTATTGGGGCGAGACGAATTGCCGCTCCATGGCGCGGGGAGAAACTGGAGACGCAAAAAACCCCGCTCGGTGGCGGGGTTCTGGGTCAGTTTCGAGTAAGTTGCCGAAGGCAAAACTCTAACAGTGGCGAAATAATGCCGTCAGCCGTGCGGGAAGTCAAGCGGCCTCTTTCATTTTGTAAATCACCCCTCCGATCGGGCTCAGCGCCTTCGCGTCGATGTCGTAGCACGCGTCGAAGCAGAGCTGCACGAATGGCTCCCAGTCTCGGCCCCAGGCAGCGGATGGAAGCTTGATCCCGTACTCGGCATTCATCCAGGTCCTGAACAGCTCGGGCTTGATCAACGGGTCATCATTTGCCGACTGGCCGCCCTGGTGCATGTAGCGGTAGCGACGGAACACCCCCTTGGCCACGTACTCGGCTCGCTCTCTCTTGTCGGCGGTCATGCGCGGTGCCCGGCTGCATGCCAGATTGAACACCGCCTCTTCCGCCTCTTCCCGGTCATCATCGGTCGGCTCGGCCGCATACATGGCGTTGCCGAATGCGCGGAGTTGGCGGTGAAGGCGCGCGATCGCCGATTGAATCTGGCCAGCCAATGCGCCGTGCACTGCGTGATTCGCTGTTGGCCCGCGCTCAGCGCCCTGGACCACTACACCCAACTCGGCGGCGTCGGAGGTCTGGCCCGGGGCCGGGTTGTACGTGCAGTCATGCCATGCCTGGCGTGCAGAATTGATCTTCATGCTGCTCTCCCTTTCAGCTCTCTGGTCTTTGCCCGGTATTCGGCAGTCATCGCCTTCAGCTCTTCGATGGTGTACTTCTTGGCCTCATGCGGGCCTTCCAGCCACTCGACCGACTCGGCGCCGATCCGCTTCACCAGCTCAATCCGGTAATTGACGATGTTCCCGGAAAGTCGGGTATTGCACGGCGAGCACTGGCGGTGGCAGTTGAGCGGCTCGAAACGCAATGCGGGGTTGCTCCCGACGGTCCGGTAGTGGCCTGCGTCGTACTTACCCTGGTGGTGCCGGCCGCAGCTAACGCACGGCAACTGGGCGTCACGGGCGCGTACCCAAGCGTTGAAGGCGATCTGCGTGTCTTTGAGGTAATCGGCCCGACTCTTCAGCCTCTCCTTACGGACCTTGATCTCTTTGCGCTCGAACTGATCCAGAGCCTTCCGCGCCTTCTCCAAGTTCTTCGGCGCATCCAGAATTGCGCAGGTGGGACTACAAACCGCCTGCCCCAGGCGCGCCGGGACGAATGAGGCCCTGCAGGATTCGACTCGGCATTTCTTCAGATTCGGTGCCTTCTTCTCCTTGATGGCTGCCCTCATGCTGCTACCTCGCCCAGCAGATCCGTGAACACCACGCCGCGCTCCGTGAAGTCGGCAACGATGCGATCGGTGTAGGCGATGCCCTGGGCGCGACTGAACAACCGGGTTACCGGGAATCCGTCCGGACCAAACAGCGAGCAGCCCCCCATCATGTCGAGCTTCTGCGCGTAGGACAGGTGACGCATGGTCTGGTACCAGGCCGCGCGGAAGTCGTCCTCCTCGTTCAGCAGGATCTGGACCCCGAAATGCAGCTTGCAGTACCGGCGTGCATCGTCGACGTCGCCGATCTGCGTCATCGCAGCGATGCGCTGGTAGAGCGAGAACCACAAGGCGTTCTGGTCGAGGGTGCGATCCTTGCCTGGACGCAGCGACACAACGACGAACTTCTTGTCACGGTACATGGTGGTCAGGCTGGTGATGGCCTCGGAAAGCTTGGCCTGGCTGTTGACGCTGATCTTGTCGGTCATGACGTCACCGCCATTGTGATCAGGACGCAGAACACGCCGATGGAGAAGCCAGCCATGGTGCAGGCCAGCGTGGTCATGGTTTTGTTGCTCCTCGGCTTACCCATGGGCATGCCCTCCCCGGTTCTTGCGCAAGTCAGCCAGGGCCTTGTTGCCGATCGCCGCCGTAACGCGACCGTCGACCCGTTCCGGCAGGGCCAACGGAATGTTCCGCAGGCTCTCACCGGCCAGCATCATGTGGATTGTGATGTCGTAGTTGCGGTCAAAAATCTTGCGGCTGACCTCTGCCTTCATCGTGTTCAGCGCGTGGAAGCCACACTGGCTGGCAGCGTGGTACACGGCCTGGTGCGACCACTCCCGGCCGCCTGCCATGCTCGGGTGAGCATTGGCGACGGATTCGGCGTAGGCCGCTTCGTGGGACGGAATGCCCAGCGCTTCTGGGGTCGGTTGGCACATCTGGATGAATTTGCCTACCGACGGCGCGAAGTCGCTTCCGAGCTTGCGGCAGTTCTGCAGGCCGAAACGGATCTGCTCGATCTGTTTGATGCCCTCGGCCATGAACGCCTTCACCCAGGTACGCTTGGCGGTCATCAGGGCTTCATCGGTTGGCCATGCCTGCCGCCACGCAGGGAAGATCGCCTGCAATTCCTTGAACAGCGAGTTCACGACATCCGCGGTACCGGTGTCGACCTTGAGCGGGGCAGCCTCCACGGAAGGCAGGTTACCCAGGGTCTGCATCAGCTGATTCGGGGTCTTCATCACAGTACCCCCAAGTCATCAGCCCAGGTCTTGTCGTCAAAATCTGGGCCATTGGCCTGACGACGCGGGGCGAACTGATGGACATTGCTCGCCAGCGCCGGCGAGGGCACTTCGTCTTCCCAGCGCTGACCGTTGAGCCAAGTGGACGGGTGCGGGATGAACTGGCCGTTGTCCTTGGTCCAGGCAGTCGACACGACTTGCTTGGCAAGGCCGTCGGCGATCAGGGTGAACAGGTCGCCAGTGATCTTGAGTTTCTTCCAGGCCTTCTGCGCGGCTGCCTTCCCGACTTTGTTCGGATAGAGCCTCCAGAACGTGGCGAACAAGTCCTCCCCTTCAGGGGGTAGGGGGTGCTCTTTTCTATTCTTATCTGTATCTGTATCTGTATCTATATGGTTGGCATTCCGTTGCAACGGATCTTCAACGATCGTTGAACGGTCGTTGAGTTCCTGTTGTTTTTTGAGTGCTCTCGCCTTCGCTGAGGCCTTTCCGGCATTCGATGCGGTAACCACCTTGCTGTTGACCGCCTCCAAGTCAGCCTCTACACGGAACTGAACCCAGTGAGTTTCGGTGACATGGAAGAACTCATTCAACGTTTCGGCAACGGAAGGCCAACGCTCGTTGGGAATCCGTGCAACCGTGGCGAGCCGATCAATGCGCAAAGGCTTGCCTGTCTGCCAATAGCTGAACAGTAGGAGCATGTAGGCACCATGCTCCTCCGCAGTGAGGTGCGTGGTATCGGCCAGATAATCGGCGACGTAGAACTGCATGTAAGGGAGCGCGGCCATCATGCGACCTCCTGGAGTTTGTACTGAGCCCACAAGCCAGCTACCCAAGTGACGCCCTTGGGAGTGAATTTGGACTGGTTGAAGGCATGACCGCCGTCAGTGGTGCCGGCCCGGACCTCAAAGCGCCCTGCGTCGATGTGAGACTGGTAGGCCTGCCATTCGCCGCCCATGCGGTACATGATTTTTTTGTCGATCAGGAACTCGCGGAACCGCGACTCGTTGGCCTTTAGAAGTTTGGCTGTCTGGCGAAAGCCCTTGAGCCCCGTCGAATCGACGTACCTCTCAACGAAGGCTATTTTCGGAGCTGCCTCAATCAAGGCCTGATTGGCAGCCTGCTGCAGTTCGAACTGTTCAGCCCAGGCACGAGCGGCGGCGGGATTGGAGAAGTCGGGGAGCGTGGCAATGACTCGCGGCCCCTCGAGCTCCTTCAACTTTTGCAGCACGGATCGGCGAACAGCTTTCGATTCGCGCATGCCGACGAGCATGCATTGATCAAGGGTCAGGTCGTAGCTGGCCATGTCCACGCGGCTTTGCGGGTGTGCAATTGTTTTGCACTCCCCCAACTCATCACCGAGCTCGTCTTGCACTCGAATAATGAACTGGTCGTTCCTGACTTTCGGCTCGCCAGCCTGGCTGCGCGCCTCGTTGACCATGTCGCGAAGTTCGATGCTCGAAATAGTCCGCGACACGTTTTGCGATTGCATAAAACGTGTCGCGACATGGTTCTGGGGATTGCTGGTTTCTATTGAATGGTGCATGATTCGCTCCACAAGCGTTGAAGAGAGCCGGGTCACTACCCCGGCTTTTTTTTGCCTACTGAAAACCTCAGTCCCTCTAAAGGGACCTTTTTCCTCAGTCCCTAATAAGAGACTGAGAGCTCACCTTCGCGGTCCGAACTGGACTACGTTGTCGCCCGCTGCCGGCTTCCCTCTCCGCGAGAGAAACCGACCGGCCTTGCGCAAGATCTGCGATGCCAGCTCATCAGTGCTTAACCCCATCTCCGAGGCCCAAAGTTCCAGGTCCTCGAAGTCGTTCTTCCTAAACTGCGCGACCTCAACCTCACGGATTGGCGTTGCATCGTTTGCTGCTGGCATCAGTCCTCCCATGACCTATTCAGGCCCTGAGCTTTTTCTCGCTAATTAACGGCAGGTAGCCGTGCTCTTTCTTGAATGCCAGGGCGGCGAGGATGATCTCGCGCGCCAGCACGCTGTGTTGCGCCTTGAGCTCATGGGCGTATCCCTTGAGCTCATGGAAGTCTTCGTCATCCAGACGAACCTTGACCTGGTGGTCGTGGCGGTGGGCTTTGTCGTCATAGGCCATCAGGTGTTCCCCTGCTTGCTTCTGTGATCGTGTGGTCTGGATGAGCTTTGCGGTTACGCTTCAGGGCCTGCTCAGTCCCTTCTTCGGAAAGGCTTTACTGCTCCCCGCGGATTTCGGGGTTTTGTCCGTTGAGCCAGCTCTCGACGCATCAACTCGGCTGCAAGTTCTTCGGGGGTTATCCCCCTCTTCTCTGCCTCTCGCTCAAGCTGCTCCATCTCTCGCTGGCCCAACTGGACCTGTTCGATAGGCATGGGGCCTCCTTTGGGCCTTCAAGCCACTTGGTGTTCGTCGGTATTCTCCGAAGCCAATGCAGCAAGCTGCGCTTCCAGCAGCTCACGGCACAAAACCGCTCGCTGAGTGCGGTGAAACTTGGCCAGGGCCTGGATTAACTCGAACGTGTCCTCATCAACCCGGACCTTGATCTCCCGGTCATGTAGGTGCTTGGGATTGGCGTACATGCAGGTCTTGCTCCTTGCGATTGAAATTGATTAGGCGGCAGATTTTTGAGACGGGAACGGACGATGCTCTAGGGCCGACAAGCTGCCGTCATCCCCGAGGGTCACGAACACATCACGACCAACACGGATCGCCTTGCTTAAGGCGCCTTGCGTGCAGCCAAGCATTTGAGCGGCCTTCGTATGGCCATGCTGTTTTGCAAATTCGGAAAGCGGGATACGGCGCATAGCGACGTCCTCTACATAGTTTTCGCGCCAATTATGACCGCCGGTATTATCATCAGTCAATACCGGCGATATTGGTTGAGTGAATACCGCAGGTAATATGATTTGCCGATGACTAAAGACTCTCGAAGACTGCCGCTTGCCGAATGGCAATTGGAAGACAGCGACCGCCTGAAAGAAATTTTTCAGAGGAAACGCGGCGCGCTGAAACTCACCCAGGAGAAGCTCGCTGCAGAGCTTGGTGACGGTGTTACGCAAGGCGCTGTCAGCCACTTCATGAATCGTCGCACCGCGTTGAGTCTGAAGGCTGCTGCGGTTTTTGCGCGCATGCTTGAGGTCCCGGTATCCGACTTCAGTCCTACACTTGCTGAGCAACTAGGAAAACTCAGTTCATCGTTAACCCCTTCACATGAGCAGGGAATGGCGAGAGAGCTTGTAGGTGGTGTCGCCGCCAATACGCCATTTCCCGCTGGCGATGACGTCAATCACAGTCTTGACGACCGATACGCCTTCATTCCTCAATACGATGCTAAAGCTGCAGCAGGCATCGGTCATGAGAACCCGCATGTAGAGGTTCGCTCTACCCTGGCATTCAAGCGCGAGTGGTTGAAGGTTAAGGGGGTTAATCCTAATCAGTTGGTCGTCATCTATGCCGATGGCGAGAGCATGTGGCCCACGATCAACGATCGCGACGTTCTCCTGATCGACAGGTCGAAGATCGATCCGATCGACCGACAAGTCTTTGTACTGGCCAGTGCAGACAAAGGCGCGATTGTGAAGCGACTAATAAAGACGACCTTGGGCGGCTGGATCATCAGAAGCGACAATGAGAACAAAGATGAGCACCCGGACCTGATCCTCTCTCGGAAGGAAATCAACGAGCATCGCATCATCGGCCAGGTCATCTGGCGCGGTGGGGATTTATAGGCGTTGTGGTTTGAGGGTGGATTGAGATGGCGCACTCACTTCAATACCAGATTGGCGATTCCATCCGCATCATTGAGGCCGAGGTAGCTAGATTGCTTGATGTGGTGGACGCTCTAAAAGAAGCTGGAAGTGACGAATTGTCTGAATCTGTCTTGTCTCAGGCACACAAAATTCTTGAGGCTGCGATTGCATTGAGAATCGTTGGGGCGGGCTGAGCCCCACAGGGTCGGCTGGCGTGTTATGCAGATAAGGTGAAGGCGGGAAGGATTGTGCGGGGAAGACCCACTCGGTCGAGTCTGAGCGTCTGCACCAACAAAACCATGTACTACTTTTTTTGACAAACCGAAGGCAAGGAACGCGATCTATGGGTAAAATTGAGGGTTATCAACTCGACCTGGCCATACCGATGAATGAACAAGACGTTTTCCACTTCGACGACTCTCGGCCACATTTCGATGGCCTGTGTCGGAAAAACGGCATCACGTATTGGTATGCCCGTGATTTCATGAAAATGGTTGGTTATCAAACCTTTTCAAGCTTTCAAAAGGCCGTCCAAAAAGCAATTGCATCTTGCACTACCCTCGGCATCGACATCATGGAAAACTTCCAGCAGGTCGATCGAGAAATTGACGGAAAAATTGAGCGAGATTACAAGCTTTCGCGTTTCGCGTGCTATTTGACAGCAATGAATGGTGATGGGAAAAAGCCAGAAGTTGCGCGAGCTCAAGCGTATTTTGCTGCCGTAGCAGAGACGTTCAAGCGCTACATCGATCAGGCAGAGGATGTTGAACGCGTACTGATACGCGATGAGATATCGCTACACGAGAAGTCTTTGAGTGGAGTGGCAAAGCAGGCCGGTGTCACCGAGTACCATTTTTTCCAGAACGCGGGATACCGCGGACTGTATAACATGAATATGTCTGACCTAAAAAATAGAAAAGGCTTGATTGGCAAAGAGTCTAGCCGATCCCTACTGGACTTCATGGGCAAGCAGGAGCTTGCTGCCAACCTTTTCCGGGTTACCCAGACTGAAGCAAAAATGGAGAACGAAGGAATACGCGGCCAAAAAGCTGCTGAGCGAGCTGCAGAAGCGGTCGGTAGGAAGGTACGAGAAACCATGATTGAGATCAGTGGAGATGCACCTGAAAGTCTTCCTCTCGCGCGAGACCTCAAACAAGTTAAGAGCGACCTCAAGGCTTCGAGCAAAGAATTCAAAAAGCTGGACAAATAGCGTTGATGAGGAATAGCCCGGCACAATGCCGGGCCTTTCGTTTCTTGATGAGCTGATCGTTATCAGATTGGTTGGGGCTAGGAAGGATCGAAGATAGCGCTCTCACGAAAAGTCCGATTCCACAGGAAATTGGATATCAAGGAGAAGATCATGGCATTGCCAACCCCAACAGATTTACAGCGAATGGCGCTACCTAAGAAATTTACAGCACTTCTTAGTGTCCTGGGCCTTCACAGGCCTGCGCATGTTGACAGCAAGGAATGGCACCAGCTCTGCCAGCTGTACAAGGTGATGTGGGAAGCGAAACAGGGCGATGGCTTTGAAGCCTTGGCAAAAAGGCTTATTGCGCACATCAGCTACTATCAGAAAACCATTGAGGCCGAGGGTGAGGCGTTCGTATCGATTGCCATATCCAGGAAAAAGCGGCGTAAAGCAAATCGTTGCGGTCTATTTATTGGAAATGCATCATTCTCTGACTCTTCTCAGGAGGCTGCACGAAAAAGAAACTCAACTCCAAAAATAGGCTTAGGGGTGAAAAGTATTCTCGCTCCACCTCAACGGACCCGGCGCGAAGAGCTCAAGATCGATAGTCACACACAATTGCCCGAGAAATCACCCTCATCTCATATTTTATACGTAGCCGGCTGGACATTATCAAGCGAACAAGAGTAGCGGAACCTAGTGCAAGTTCTCTGTTCCGCCCTGTCCACCTTCGTCATCTCCACCCTGCACAATACGGTCAGCCAAAAGGAGTTGGTTACGTGATTGGAAAGCCCGGCCAAATGCCGGGCTTTGTAGTGGTGATAGCACGGGGCCAGAATGGTAGGATTACAATCCCTGATATGGAGATCAATCCTTGGACGCCCCTGACAAGAACTGCCCTTTCTGCGCCGAACCCATCAAGGCGGAAGCGATCCGGTGCAAACACTGCCAGGTGAGCCTGCTCACTGGTACAGCTGACGGCGCCCCGCCACCAAAATCCAAAAAGCCGATCTGGCCATGGATCATCCTGACTCCACTGTTAATCCTTGGGACGCTGATGGTCGTCGGCGCCATGTCAGGGCCGCCTGATGAAAAGACAAAGGCCCGCTCAGCGATTGATCTTTGCTGGAAAGGCGTCGACGATGAGCTCCAATCCCTGAGCACTCGCAGATTCGTTCGCGGCACTTGCCAGATGATGGTCGAAAAGTACGAAACGAAATACGGACGGTCTCCGACGCTACGCCGCGAATAGTCCTAATGACAGATCCAGCCCGCCACTGAGCGGGCTTTTTTGTGGGCGCGATAAAAACATGACCGGAGGTATTGACCTGCATACAATACCGGCGGTATTGTGCAGCCATCGCAACCAAGTCCCCCGAAAGGGACCGCCAGCGCGAAGGGCCTCAAAGGGCCTGACCGCTCTTTAGATCTAACGCTTCACCTTGCCGGATCAACACCGGCCCAGATTGAAAGGCAGCGATGAACCGGCCTCAACGGTTCAGAGGGTTGGCAACTGACCCGGGTGTGCAGCGTAAAGCACCGCAAACAGTTTTCTGGTGGGCTGAGCCGCGACCGGTGGAATAATTTGATATAGCCTGTGCGACGCCAGTAGCGTGCTACGGCAAATATTTGTCACTAGCTGGCCTTGGAGACAGGGCCAAACACCACGTCAACTGAGGGCTTTAGATGAAAATTGTTGAAATCATTGAACACGTCGAGCTTTATTGGTCCAACGACCGCTGGAACCTTTCGCTGAGCGGTAGCGCGGAAGGGTTTGCAAGGATTGCACGGGGGCTGATCTACGATCGGACTGGGAGCTTCTACATTGCTCAAAATGAAGGACTAATTAATTTTTGCTCCGCAGGAAGCGACGGGGCATGTGGCGGCAGCTTCACGATGCGCGATGGCTCCATCGAAAATGTAGTTGGTGCATGGAGCAGCAATTCTGACTCCGTCTTCAAGGCAACCGGCATTGATAGTGTCTCGGCATCCTTTAACAACCAGGTAATTGCCTTATCAATCCCAGCACTTAAGGCAATCGGAGTACGGTTTGGGTTCGTGATTAACGAAGTTACAGATGCATACCGCCACCATATCACCCCGATCCCTCCTGCAACCAGAATGACCTTAGTCGACCGCAGCTGAAAAATTTGAATCGACTCTGAAGTCCTGCGATCTAGTCAACTGCCGTGACATCACCGCCACGGCGGTCGGACCATGCACCAATCCGGTTAAGACACCGGCTGCGCCAGAAGGCGAATACTCCTCCAAATGCAATTCAGTGCCCCTACTCTGTAAGTTCATCCTCACAAAGCCCATCGACCAGTGCAATTGCCATCGTCTCCATAGTTAGGGCGGTAGCGCATTCTGCTCTTTTGGGTTCATAGCAAGCAGCTAAATCTCTTCCCCGACACCACCCGCATGCACTCCCCTCCGCGCCCAACGGCAACCAGCGGAATGGATGAGTGCAGCCGAGTTATGTTGGATCAACACCGCGCCACCCTGGAGGCGACCATGAACGCACTCGCAAGAGCACAAGCTGCATACGACTCAAGGTTGCCTCCGGATGATGGCGACAGCGTCCTTGAGACATCCGAAGCTCAGGAATGGGTGATTGAGGCTACTCAGGGCCTCATCGATGGGCACCCGATTGTTGCACCCAGCCCTTATGGGCGCGGCGCCACCCTCGCGAGCCGAGAGCATCTGGCGCGAGACGTTGACGAGCATCTGCAAGCGACTCCCGACTTCGAGCGGAACGTCGCGCAGATCCTCATCGAGATAGTGAGCTGCGGCGACACCGAAAGCCGGCTCTACAAACTGGCGCACGGGGCCCTGGGTTACAGCGACGATTGTGTGGTGACTCGACTGGCCCGGGAAATGGCCGAGCGTAACGCCGACGCCTACTTCGACGCCAAGTGCGAGCAGGATCGAGCAGAAACGGAGTGCGGGTTTTGAGCCCGCATATCACCATCGATCAGGCGCTTGAAGCCCTGGAGCACCCCGGCAGCCGCGACATCGACGACAGCCTCGCCAACGGGCTGCTCGTAAGACTCTTCACCGCCGGCGACATCACCGTTGAAGAATTTCACCACTACAGCGCTCGCCTGCTGAAGATCAGCCGGAAGCGCAAGGAGTTGTCATGAGCACAGCGCCGGTAAAAACGCTGATCGACGAGCAGCTCGAAGGTATCGAGCAGCGCATCGCCATTCTGAGCTTCGGCTTACCCTTCAACGAGGTGATCGGCCGCAAGCGCGAAGAGTTGGTCGCCAACCTGCCGCAGCGCCTGGCTCCGACCATGAAAGGCGGCCGGATCGCGGTAAGGATTCGGCCTTGACCTCCTATCAGCGCGCCAAGCGCATACACACCTGGCGTGGCTTAGCCGTCGCCCTTCTGCTCTTCACTGCCTGGATGCTGGCAAGCGCCTACTCCGGCCAGCTCACTCAATAACCACTACCTTCAAACGCTGCGAGCATCGCGGCAGGGAATCGTCATGTCCGCAAAAACCGAACTGGCCGTAGTGCCGCCGCAAGAAACCGCCCTCGCCGTCTACAGCGCTGAAAAGGGCCTTGAACCTTGGCTCCAGGTGATCCGCTCCAAGATCGATGGCTTCACGCCGGACATCAGCACCCGCAAGGGCCGCGATGCGATCGCCTCAATGGCTTATGCAGTCGCCCGCTCCAAGACGGCCTTGGACGACGTCGGCAAGAAGCTGGTCGCCGACCTGAAGGAAGTCCCGAAGAAGATCGATGCTGAGCGCAAACGCGTTCGCGACACTTTGGACTCATGGCAGGAAGAGGTTCGCCGCCCGCTGAATGAGTGGCAGGCCGCCGAAGATGCCCGGGTCGATAAGCACAACGACGCGATCGAGCGTATCCGACTGCTGGCCGTGGATCTGGACGGCATCACCGCCGAAGACCTGGCCGACCGAGTCGCACAGCTTGAAGCGGTTGCCCTGGGCGATGTCTGGGAAGAGTTCGAGCCGGAAGCGGCCCGCGCCAAGGACAAGGCTCTGACGGTGCTTCGCGCTGCCCTGACCGCCCGCCAGAAGTATGAAGCTGAGCAAGCGGAATTGGCCAGGCTGCGCGCTGAAGCAGAGGCGCGAGCCAAGGCCGACCATGAAGCAGCAATCGCCCGGGAAGCGGCAGAGAAAGCTCAGCGCGAAGCCGAAGAAAAGGCCCAGGCCGAGCGCGATGCGGCCGCTAAGCGTGAGCAGGCGCTGATTGATCAGGCCGCACAGGCTCAGCGCGACGCCGAACGCAAAGTCCGCGAGGCTGAGGCTGCCGCTGCTAACCAGGCCCTGCAGCTGAAGCTGGCCGCCGAACAGGCCGAGCGCCAGAAGCTGCAAGCCGAGGCGGATCGGGTCGAATCCATTCGCCGCGCCGAGCAGGACCGAATTGCAGCCGAGCAGCGTCAGGCCGCAGCGGTTGAGCAAGCTCGACTTGATGAGATCGCCCGCCAGAACAAAGCCGCAGACGAGATCCTGCGCCAAGAAAAGCTGCGCGAGGCGGACAGGGTTCACAAGGGCGCCATCTACAAGGCTTCGAAAGAGGCATTCATGCAGCACGGAATGACCGAAGACTGCGCTCGACTGGCTGTAATGCTGATCGCCAGCGGCTTCATCCCCGCCATCTCCATCAAGTACTGAGGTCGCCATGAGCAATCTTGCAGTGACAGAAAAAGTCGAGCGCTTGCCGGCCATTCAAACCGAGTCGGCGACCATCATGTCGATCATCCAGCAGGTGGCCATGAGCCCCGACGCAGACATCGACAAGATGGAACGCTTGATGGCGATGCATGAGCGCTTCCAAGCCCAGCAGGCCAAGCAGCAGTACGACGATGCGCTGGCCCAGATGCAGGAAGAAATGCCGGTGATCGGCGAACGCGGCGGCATCAAGGACAAGAGCGGCCGGATCCAGAGCACCTACGCGCTCTGGGAAGACATCAACGAGATGATCAAGCCTGTGATGGCCAAGCATGGCTTTGCCCTCACCTTCCGCACCCCGCGTAACGAGCGAGGTATCGAGGTTGAAGGTGTGCTGAGCCATCGCGCCGGGCACCGAGAAATCACCTCGATCGTCCTGCCTGTCGACGCATCGGGCAGCAAAAACGGCGTGCAGGCCGTGGCATCAAGCGTCAGCTACGGCAAGCGCTACACCGCGGGCCTGCTGCTGAACATCACCACTACTGGCGAAGACGACGACGGCAACGGCCCGGCTGCCAAAATCACACCGCGCGTCACCTCCGCCCAGGCCGCGCAGCTCGCGATGCTGCTGGAGAAGTGCAGCGACAAAGCGAAATCCGCTTTCGCCGGCATCCACGGCACACCGACCTCCGTCGAGAAATCTATGTTTGACCAGGTGCTGGCCATGCTCACCAAGTCAGCCACCCAAAACAGCAAAACCACCGAAGGGAAAGACGATGAAAATCATCAGTAACGTTGAGCAAGGGACTCAAGAGTGGCTGGATCTGCGCCTGGGCATCGTGACCTGTTCGGAGCTGGACACCCTGCTGGTCAACGGCAAGGGTGAAGCAGGCTTCGGCGCCGGCGCATTCACTTACATGAATACGCTGATCGGCGAGCGCATCACCGGTGAAGCTGCCGATCCGTTCCAGGGTAACCGCCACACCGAGCGCGGCCATGAATATGAGGGCATCGCCCGCGGCCTGTACCAGTCGCAACTGGACGTCACCACCGAGCAGGTCGGCATCATCCTGAATCACGGGATCGGCTACTCGCCAGACTCGCTAATCGGCGAAGACGGCCTGTGCGAGATCAAGACCAAGCTGCCGAAGTTTCAGGTGGAAGTGATCCTGTCCGGCGAGATCCCCAAGGAGCATGTCGCGCAGTGCCAGGGCGGCTTGTGGGTGTCGGATCGCGAGTGGATCGACTTCGTCAGCTACTGGCCGGGTATGAAGCTGTTTGTGAAGCGTGCCTACCGCGACGAAGTGATGATTCGCAAGATGAACGAGCGCGTCAAAACCTTCTACGAAATCCTCGACGAGCGCATGAACCGCGTGCTCGGCATCGCCGCTTAAGGACATTCCATGCCAACACTTACCGACGTCGGCCGCATTGGCCGTGACGCTGAACTGCGCTACACCCCGGGCGGCGACGCTGTGGTCAATCTGGCCCTGGCGTGCGACTACGGTCGAAAGGGTCAAGATGGCAAGCGGCCGACTCAGTGGGTCGATGCCACCCTCTGGGGGAAGCAGGCCGAAGCCATGGCGCCCTACCTGCTCAAAGGTCAGCAGGTGTACTTCACCATGGACGACGCTCATATCGAAACCTACACCAAGACCGGCGGCGGTGAAGGCTTCAAGCTGACGGGCAAGATCATCTTGATCAAGTTCGTCGGCTCACCGCCTCAGGCGGCCAATCAACCGCAGCAGCAATCCAGGCCACAACAGTCCCGGCAGCAGGCGGCATCCCGGCCAGCGCAGAACCAGCAGGCTGCACCGCCCGACAGCTTCGACGATGACATCCCTTTCGCGCCCCTCCACTATTTGAACGGTGCCTGACATGGACCAAGCAATTGAAGAAGCCGCAAAGCGGCAATGTGGACTGGAGGCGGCGAAAGCTGCCTTCTTTGCATCCGGGGGTCAGGCGCAGCTGATCCCGACAGGGCTTGGCAAGGACAGCCCTGGTGTCGATCAAATCCCGAAGCCGGCGTACGGCTATCGGAACATCGAGGCGCCAAAGAGCAAGCGCGGGCGACTCATCAGCGACGACGAAAAAGCCGCCCTGGCCGCTCAGTTGGTGGAGTGCAAAGCGGCCGGCATGACACGGTACAAGGCCAGCAAGCACCTCGGCATCAGCGAAACGCTATGCCGCAGGCTGATCGCCGACTACTCGCTCGACTTCCCGGCATCAGCCTGATGCGCAGGATGGCACGCGTGCAACAACGCAAACGACAAGCCTGGCTGACATTACCGGCCAGCGGCATAGAAGAAATAGACCATGGCCAAGAGTCGATAGAAACGACCAGCGAACACCGTTGTAACGAAACGGGCCGGAGAAAAGACAATACTGCGCACAGACAGGCATTACTGCTCTGGTTGAATCAGCATAAGAAACAGGATGAGGACATCTAACTAACCAATTTGGGGGCCGATGGCTCGTGCGCCTTAACCAAACCCTTCCCCACAGATGAATCATACGTGAACTGGTAGGCATACGGCCTTCCCCGAACATTCTTGCAGGATACAGTTATATTGAAACTTACATCCACATCATTTTTTGGAAAATTAACTTGGAATTTTTCTCTAGCCTGCGCTCCGACATACCCTGCCGTCAGCACTTCATATTCTGCACTTCCATCAGACCAACAAACTCTCAGACCATAGGCAGCTGCATTAATAATCAAAAAATTAAAATTGAGCCATTCACCGGAATTAGAAATACCGGAGTTCACATAGGCCACATCAACCCTAGGGCGAATAGACTCTTCAATCTCCAACATCTCCAGCTCATGCTTTGCTTTTGCCAACTCCATCTGACCAGTAGATACTTCCAGGGCTTGCCGCTGTTGACTCACGGAGTTCGAAAGTTCAACACATTGCGCGACAAGAGCTTGAGAGCTAATTTTCAGTTCGCGACCTTGCTGATAGTAACCAAGTACTAGCCAAAGAACAGCGAGCGGCCCAAATACGCCCGCGAGAAAATCGCCAAGCTCATTTAAAGGCAAATTGAAAATTTCATTCGCTCGCAAACTAACGATTATTATTGCAGCGCTAATATATATCGACGTAAACAATCCCGCGAGCTGCTCTGCATTCCCCTGAAATAACTTAAGAATCTTTACACCCAGTTTCAATTGAGAACGACGCATTTACAAAAATCCATACGCTTTTTAAAGATTCTAACAGAACATCTAAATAGCCACTACACCACATCCGCCATTATAACGGCATCTGACAGAGGCTTACGTCGCTGGCAGCATGCCTGGACCAAGCACCCACGAAATTGAAGAGGCAGGCCATGGCCAAGTCGCCAACGGAGAGGAAGCGCGATCAGCGAGAACGCGACAAGTTGACCGAGCAAGAAAGGTTGGCTCGCCTCCTGTCACGAAAGATTGTCACGTTGCTTTATCACAACGATGACGCCGCTCTTATTCGAACAATGGCAAGAACCGGCATCGACGAAGAGCAGGATCTGATTTCACGCTTCATCCATGCTGCCGACCGAATGACCGACGAAGAACTCGGTGCGCACATTAGCATTTCGTGACAACCACGCGTGACAACCAACCAAATCACCTACTGTCGCATCCGGTCACGGAGGGCGGCGCCTACCCGAGGTAATCGCAATGCCTGTTCTCCACAGCATCATCCACAAGATCGATAAGAAGCCCGACGGCAGCCCTGCAGTTCTGCACTACAGCGGCGCCGAATTGGTCGAGAGCCAAGCCCGCGACGAGCTGATCAACCAGTTCAACGAAAGCTACAACGCCAAGGCAGGCAAGGCCTGGGGGCTCTTCCACGCAGAATCCGGCACCTTCCCATTCAGTGGTTGGCTCGGCAAATACCTGGCCGGCAACGATGGTTTCGTTTCTTTCAGCGACAACGCCGTCGAACACCTGACGAAGCTGATGGAAGAGTCGAACCTCTCAGTCGGTGGCAACGCCCTGTTCTGCCACTACCAGCAAGGCCTGACCGATTACCTGATCATCGCCCTGGTGCAAGAAACCGAAGCGGTGGTCATGACCGACGCGCTCACGCTGCTACCCGTTCGGCGCCTGGATCTGGATCACATCCACCTGGCGGCCCGAATCAACCTCAGCGAGTGGAAGAGCAATCCAGCATCACGGCAGTACATATCGTTCATCAAGGGCAAGAACGGCCGAAAGGCAAACGATTACTTCCGCGACTTCATTGGCTGTCAGGAAGGTGTCGACGGCCCGGGCGAAACCCGTACCCTGCTCAAGGCGTTCAGAGACTTCGTGGAAAGCGAAGACCTGGGGGAAGAGTCGGCCCGCGAGAAGACTCACGCCTTGGTCAGTTATTCCATGGCCCACGCCAAGCTGGGTGAGCCGATAACCATCGACGAACTGTCCGAGCTGATCGATGAGGACCAGCCGAAGATGTTCGCCGCCTTCATCCGCGAAAAGGACTACGGCCTGTCGGCAACCATTCCCGCCGACAAGAAGACCCTGAACAAATTCAGGCGTTTCACCGGTCGCATCGATGGCCTGTCGATCAGCTTTGAACAGCACCTCCTCGGCTCGAAAATCGAGTTCGACGAAGCTGGCGGCACCCTGACGCTGCGCAGTCTGCCGACCCAGCTCACTGACCAACTCAAGCGCGCAGCCGCCTGATACTCACCGCTATGCCACGCTCTGGACGGAGGGCGGCGCCTGACTGGAGACAACCGTGCCCCCACAATTCGAAAGTCCAAACGGGCTATGGCGGCGACTGGGCTACGCAGTTGAGCGTGGCCCCCGCGGCGAACGCATGATTCGCCGACCAGACGGTTCAACGGTAAGCATCAATACCGAGCATGGTCGCCACACCGGCGAAGTAGCCGCGGCCAGACAAGAGATCACACGCTTGCCGCATGGCGAACTCGAGTGCAAGGCCGCACAGTTCGCCATCTTCGCCTGACCCGCCTTCACCTGTTGGTTTTAATCCTGTTTGGATTTGACTTCTGTTCTGTGCCAGGTAATTGAGCCGCCTTCCCCTAAGTAACCAATTCGCTGCTCGACCACGCGGTAGTGAGCAACAGTGCTGCCTGCTGCATCCAATTCAGAGAAATTCAGAATGTCTTCCCCTGTCGTAATACCGAAAATCGAGTTACCCGAGAAAAGTTGATTCTGCTTTGGTATGCCCAATAGCCTTTTGTAGAACTCATCGCTCACTTGCTGTCTCTCCCTCCGGCTCCATGCCGGGCTGACACAAATACCCCACTTCAACGAATCACGCCAGCCGGCGAGGATCCTCTATGTCCGCACAACAGAAGAAACACCCCTTCGATTTCAAAACCCAGTATGGACTTGGCTTCAGCTCTCAGGACGATGAGATCGTTGTCGACTTCTTCTGTGGTGGCGGCGGTGCTGGTACCGGGTTGGAAATGGGCCTGGGCCGCGCGGTGAATGTCGCGAAGAACCACAGCCCCCAGGCAATCAGCATGCACACCGTAAATCACCCGGGCGCAGTGCACTACACCACCGATGTATTCGAGGGCAATCCAGACACCGAGTGCGACGGCAAGGCCGTGGGCTGGTTCCACATGTCGCCGGACTGCACGCACCACAGCCAGGCCGCCGGCGGCCAGCCGCGCAAGCGCGAGATACGCAATCTTTCATGGATTGGCCTGAAGTGGGCCGGCAAGAAGAAGCCCCGCGTGATCAGCCTGGAAAACGTGAAGCAGATACTTCAGTGGGGGCCGCTGATCGCCAAGCGTGACAAGTCGACCGGCCGGGTTGTGAAGCTGGGCGGCGGCGTGGCAGAACAGGGCGAGGTGGTTCCAGTGCACCAGCAATTCCTGGTACCGGACCCAAAGCGCCGCGGGCAGACCTGGACTGTGTTTGTTGCCGAGCTGCAGCACCTGGGCTACGTCGTGGAGTGGAGGGTGATCAAGGCGTGTGACTTTGGTGCTCCAACCAGCCGAGAACGCCTGTTCATGATCGCTCGATGCGATGGTCAGCCGATTGTCTGGCCAGCCCCAACACACGCCAAGCACCCGGTGAAAGGCCAGCAGAAGTGGCGCACCGCCGCCGAGTGCATCGACTGGACGATCCCGAGTAAAAGCATCTTTGATCGTCCAAAGCCGCTGGCACCGGCCACCCTGCGGCGGATCGCCAAGGGCATGAAGAAGTTCGTCATCGATGCCGCTGACCCGTTTATTGTGCCGATCGCGAACTGGTCCGGCGACAGTGTGCAGTCAGCGCACGATCCGCTGCGCACAGTGACCTCCTGGCCTCGCGGCGGTTCGTTCGCCATGGCCAGCCCGATCATTGCGCCAGCTACGCACCAGGGCAGCGACCGGATCAACGATCCGCACGCCCCGCTGCCGACGGTAACCTGCGCCAACCGCGGCGAGCTGACGCTAATCAGCCCAGTGATGGTTACCGCGGCACACGGCGAAGGAAAGCCCGGCGGTGTCCAGCGCTGGGGCGATGGCAGCAAGTTTGCCGGTGACCCACTTGGCACGGTGACAGCAAGTGGCGGGCACTCAATTGCCGCTGCGCACCTGGTGAAATTCCGGTTTACGGACGAAGGCAAAGCGCTCGACGAGCCGCTGCCAACCATCACCAGCGGTGGAAACTACCAGCGCCCGGCCGGCGCCGCCCACGCCATGGGCATCTCCACGGTGTTCATGGCTCAGATGAATGGCGGATTCAACACCACGGCCGCCAAGAGCATCGAAGACCCGATGACCACTGTGACGAACACAGGTAGCCAGCAGCAGCTCGTGACCGCGAACCTGGTGCACCTGCGCGGCAACTGCGATGCGCGTGACGCAGCTGACCCACTGCACACGATCAGCGCCGGCGGCACTCACCACGGTCTAGTTACCGCATTCATGGAGCGCCAGTTCGGCGCAAGCGTCGGCAAGGCCGTGAACGAACCGGCACCAACCATCACTGCCGGCGGTGGCGGAAAGAGTTCGCTGGTCGAGCTCCAGCTCTCGCCAGAAGTTGAAGCCGGCGCGTTGAGGGTCGCGGCATTCCTGATCAGCTACTACGGCACCGAGAACATGAGCGCCGCCGACGCGCCCGCACCAACGATCACTACCAAGGACCGCCTCGGCCTGGTCACCGTCACCATCAAGGGCACGCCGTACGTGATCGTCGACATCTGCCTGCGAATGCTGCAACCGGCCGAGCTGTACAAGGCCCAGGGCTTTCCCGCCGACTACATCATCAGCCACGGTGCCGACGGCAAGCCGTTCACGAAGACTCAGCAGGTGCACATGTGCGGCAACAGCGTCAGCCCTCCTCCAATGGCAGCTCTTGCAAGGGCGAATGACCCTTGGCGTGTCTCTGACCGGCAGGCAGAGGCGGCTTAGGTCGATTCCGCGCTCCTTTGTAACTCGTAAAGTGTTCGCGTTTATCCATCGTAATCACAGCCCCACATCCGGATGGAGATTTATTACTGATCTACACTGGATAACGCTTCTGCTCAATCAGGAGTAGGAGCATTACTAGTTTGATCACTATGAGATGAGCAGAAAATGAACGTTATGCACTTCTATACCACTAGTACTACTGAACCTGCTGCCGGCTATGTTTCTGAAGGCATCACAGCCAATGTACTAAATCACCAAACTGAAGACGCTTCGGCTTTCAATCGCTGGCGACACCCTGAAAGTAATCTGCATTTTTACACCACCGACCCTAACGGAGAAGCAGCGCCAGCCGCGGGATATGTCTTTGAAAAAATTGAATGCTATGTACCTAACCCAGGCGTTCCCGGAACAATTCCTCTCTACCGCTGGTATAACCCCAACACGGGTGATCACTTATACACCCTAGATAAGGATGGTGAGCTTGGTCCGGCCTCAGGATATGTGGCAGAAGGAATTTCGTGCTACGTATTTCCACTTGGCTCCGATGGAACTGTGCCGCTTTATAGATGGGTGGCGGGGGATCAGACTTGGTGCATTAGACTTTCCCGCTCCTCCCCTGATGGACATCGATATGTTGTCTTTTCAAAAAACGTGCATGTCAGCACCTATGAAGAAGCAAAAGCACTTGCGCAGATAGTTTATGACCAATACAACTTCCAAAGCCTCCCAGAAATGACAGCTAACTTTATTGAGGAACCCAAACTCGGAGGCTGCTAACAACTGCAATAGAGCTAGCCACCTTTAGCTCTGATTTTGTTAATGATAGAAGATGGAGCCTACCCGCCAAAGTATCTAGGATGGAGTAAAAGTAATACGTTTTCTTGGCGGGTCTAAATTCAGGCCTTTCATTTTATACACTTCCAATAGAACTCCCTCCCCCTTCAAAGTCAGCCGCTATAGCGGCAAGGACGAAGTCATGCCTGCAGAAAAGTTGATTGGCCCGGTAGAAGTCACGCGCGACGCGGACGGGTATTGGTATCACCCGGATATCCCCGAATTCGATGAAGACGCCGAAGCATGGAAAGCGTGGCTCGAAACCCAGGGTCTGAAGGTGATCGGCTGGCACATGGAATCCGATTTGGAAGCCCATCCCTACTGGGATGATGAAGCCTGCCACTGCCTCGGCTGGGAACTAGAGCCGCCGCCCGATGATGGCTGGTTCCTGCTCGGCATTTTCGACACTGATAATGGCCCGTATGTGCAGTGGGCACGTCGCGAGGTGACGCCATGAGCCAGGTAAAAGAACGGCCAATCCTGTTCTCGGCCCCGATGGTGCGCGCCATCGTGGAAGGCCGGAAGACGGTCACTCGGCGTGCAGTGAAGTTCCCGCTCAAAGACAAGGCAACCGGCCGCTGGCTGGCCGGCAACGAAATTGGCCCCGTCGAGGTCCGCGACAACAGTCCGTTTGGCCAACCAGGCGAACGGCTGTGGGTGCGTGAAACTTGGGCGCGAATTGGTATTGCTCAGGCCCCGGATCAAGAATGGGTGGTGTATCGCGAGAGCGATAACCGCACGGACTACGGCGGTCCTTGGAAGCCGGGCATCCACATGTTCCGCCGCGACAGCCGCATCCTGCTAGAGATCACCGCCGTCCGAGTCGAGCGGTTGCAGGACATCAGCGAAGAGCAATGCGCGGCTGAAGGTGTGCGGGCTATGCGTGACGACAGTGGTGCGCTGGTCGGCAGAGAAGGTCCAGGTCGGTACGTGACGCCTTGGCCCACCCGCAAGGAGGCCTTCCGCGATATTTGGGAATCCGTCGGCGGCGACTGGGCCGCCAATCCATGGGTGTGGGTCGTCGAGTTCAAGAAGGTGACGCCATGATCGCCCTCGCCTTGTTCGCCTACGTGTACTGCTACAAGGGGCCGCGGTGATGAAGCCAAAGGCGAGCACTACGCTAACGCAGGCTCGCAAACTTAATTTAAACGCCCAAGAGTCCCGTGGTAACCGTAGAAACAACAGCAGTAATTGCTGTAGGCACCCAGGAATTTTTGAATGAATCAAGGATCTCTGCAACCAATCCCTTATTCGGATTCGCGCTCGTCAGCTGGCGAGAAATTTCCGCCAGCCCCTCAGCCAAACCATTCATTTGGGCGACAACAGCTTTGTCAGCGACACCTTGAGCAATGTCTACAGATGAACCATCAACTCGGACTTGGTTACCAATCGTCGTCGATCCCGCCGCTCCACCGGTGGCGCTAATCACCGCCCCGATACCCCCATTCGTGACAAAGCTCTGACCAACCACCTTCAATTGGATTACAAATTGACCAGGGTTGCTTCGAATGCTTTCAGCCAATGCGTCAATTATTGCAGCACCTTCTTTTGAATCCATTCCCATCTCCTTGATTTCGTCTACGAGCTCCATCTGAGCCGCATCGCAGACTGTAACTCAGAAACAAAATGACAACTCACCCTTTCCCACTTACCAGCCTGCCGGCGACGGCGGGCGAGGATTCGCTATGTCCAATCGCAGCGCGGCCCAGGTCGTGCCCATCCTTCCGCGCTTCATTCGCGCCGGCGAGGCTTACGGCTATCTCGGCATGTGCAGAGATGAATTCAACAAAACCGTCCGGCCCAACGTGCGCGAATTCCCGATCGGGAAACAGGGTATTGGCTTCGACCGGATAGAGCTCGACCAGTGGGCGGATGCCTATATCGAAGCCATGGCAATTGAAAAGGCCGCCAATCAGGACAACAATCAGCCCCGCAGTGGGCGCCAAGGAGTCAATAAATGGCGCGAAAAACAATCTCCGGCCTCTACGAGAGGAACGGAATTTGGCACATCGACAAAGTCGTCCGAGGTCAGCGACTTCAAGAAAGCACTGGAGCAAGCGAAAGGCAGGAAGCGGAGCAGTACCTGATCCACCGTTTGGAAAAGCTCAGGCAGGAAAAGGTTTACGGTGTGCGCCAGGTGCGAACCTGGCGTGAGGCGGCCACCAGGTTTCTGGTGGAGTTCAAAGACCAGGCCTCAATTGGCCTTTCGGCCTCGCACATTGAGCAGTTGGACCCGTACATCGGCGATTTACCGATCACCCACATAGATGACGGGACGCTGGCCACGTTCAAGCGGGACCGGCAGAAGCCAGCCAAAACTGAAAAAGGGAAGGTAAAGCCAGGCGTGTCGAACCGGACGGTGAACATCGCCTTGCAGCGCGTCGTTCGAATCTTGAACCTGTGCCACAGGAAGTGGCGAGACGCAGAGAAACGGCCGTGGCTGGATAGCGTGCCGATGATCTCGATGCTGGAGGAGAGGAAGTCGAGCAGGAAGCCCTACCCCATGTCATGGGCAGAGCAGTCGATGCTGTTCTCGGAAATACCTGACCACCTGTTGAGGATGTCGCTCTACAAAGTGAACACGGGCTGCAGGGAGCAGGAAGTCTGCAAGCTTCAGTGGGATTGGGAAATCCGAGTGCCGGAACTGGGAGCGAGTGTATTCCTGATCCCTGCTGACTTTGGCGGGAGGCATGAGAAGTCTGGCGTGAAGAATGGCGACGAGAGGCTGGTGGTGCTGAACAAGGTGGCGATGTCGGTCATCGACGGGCAGCGCGGGCTGCATTCGAAGTATGTCTTCCCGTATGGGCAGCCGGACGAACACGGTCCGACCCCGATGCACCGGATGAATGACACAGCGTGGAAGAAGGCCAGGGTGCGAGCGGCGGCGAAGTGGGAAGTGGAGCACAAGTCACCGGCACACCCCGGGTTCAGATCGATCAGGATTCACGACCTCAAGCACACCTTTGGCAGAAGGCTACGTGCAGCGGGCGTGACACTGGAGGATCGGAAGGCGCTTCTGGGGCACAAGAATGGCAGCGTTACGAGCCACTATTCTACCGCAGAGCTCGAGCAGTTGATTGAGGCGGCAAACAAAGTATCAGCGACCGATTCGAGAGGACCGGCTCTGACAATCTTGAGGAGGAAAACGGGATGAACCCCCGCAAAAGTCCCTGCACATGAAAAAGCCCAACTCGCGAAAGTTGGGCTAAGTCATTGAATTATATGGTCGGGACGGAGTGATTCGAACACTCGACCCCTAGCACCCCATGCTGGGGACTAAAGCGATCTAAGTGCTTGTTTTATAAGGCTAACTGCCCTCTCCGGTAGCGGCAAAACATCCTCTTTTTTGTGCTTATGCAAACGGAAACACGCGGCCTCCAGAGGAGGTTTTGCGCACAACCCTTACGGCGTTCTGCCGACTGAACACAAACCACCTATCGCAATAGTGAGTCCCCGATTCAACGCTGGTATTCTCGCCGCCACGTTCGCCAGGCATTAAGGGATGCGGGTGAAAATAGAAGCCCCGGAGCCGCGAACCTTCGGGGCTTTGCTTTTTCTGAGCCTTCCTACCCGGCATCCACCCGCACCTTATGATGCTACGCTCACCTCTTCACGGAGGATTCGTAATGCCAAACTCAGACCTGCTCCCTTCCCTGCTCTTTAAGATCAATGAAAACCAGTTCGTCCTAGAAGCTGCCATTTTGGAGTTTTCGAACTGGGGTGAGCATCACGGTGCGGCAGAGGTCGCTAACAACGTGCGCGGATTTTGAGACACCATCGATAAAAAATAAGGAAAAAGAATTGGTATGGGCCTTATCCTCTCCCTGCAATTACTGTCTGGTGCCTGCCTGGCGCTGCATGACAGTAACGCTTATATCAAGCTTGGCAGTGTGCACTTCAACCCTAATATATAACCATGATACGATCATCGTATATCACTGGCGGAAAAAATCTAAATTTTACAACTCTACCCCACTGAGAAATAAAATATGAAACTCAAGAAGGCCTGCCCGTTTTGCAGCAAGTCCCACCCAGACATACATTTCACAAAAGAACATATTCTGAGGGATAAATTCAATTCACTATTCCCGGAAACGCCAAGTCACATTACTTGGGAAAACAAAACTCGGAGATCAGACGGCGGCTTTAATATAAAGCCAATTGTTATTCCTCACGGCCCTTTTGACAGCACGGTAAACTCCGTTTGCAATGAGTGCAATGCTGGATGGATGAACACTCTAGAGAATCATGCAGAATCAAGCCTTGTTGAGCTATTTTATGCGCGACGCAATTTCCCTAGCGACGATAATTTAGAAACATTAGCTTTCTGGGCAGCAAAGACCGCTGCAGTAAATGCTTTGAAGCATCGTGATAATCTACCCGGCTTTCCAATCGACCATTATGCAATAATGAAGACACAACTGAAGCCACCACCACTCACTTACGTATGGTATTGCCACACCGCGTTTAACCAGAATACATATTTTAGATATTACAGAGCAGGTCTCCCAGGAAAGCCTGAGAGTTCATTCCACATAACAACAATAAACATAGGCCATGCTTTATTCTCCATAATCGGATCTTCCACGCATGAAATGAACGAAGAGCTCATGCCCGAAATAGAACTGCGAGATAGATTATACGGGAGAGTTTGGCCAGAAGGAGCCCGCCACTCAAGACCTGCAGTAACGATACAGGACAAGTCCCACCTCATCAAGATTGGCGAACTCATATCGTCACACTATTTGCTCTAAGAACACTTCCATAACACACTCTAAGCATAACTCGACATTATGTGTAAGCGCATACTGATCATTATCCTGCGATCCGACTACGACGCACAGAAAGGTCGAGTAAATCATTCGCCAAACATCACCTGGACGTTTACGTTTTAGTTGCGGCGTCAACATCCGCCTTCGTCGACCGAATATCAGCGCCGTTCAGTGCTACGCTGAAATCTTTTCGGGGAGTTCACGATGTCCAATTCTGATCTACTGCCTTCGCTGCTTTTCAAGATCAACGAAAACCAACTGGCGCTCGAAGCCGCCATCTTAGAGCTTTCTAAGTGGGTTGAGCAGCGCGGCGCGGCCGACGTCGCCGATAACGTGCGTGGCGCCCTGGACACGATCGACAAAAATGAAGAGTTCATCAAGTTAACCCTCGCCGTGCTGATGACCCCGGACTGATTTGCATTCCGTCGCCAGCATTCGCCATAGCGCCCCGTCTCGTTTACTGTATATCCAAACAGTACCCGTAAGGCGTAACCGTGGACCCCTACGAAATCGAAGACACCGGCGAATGGCTCGGCAGCCCGACCAGGCTAGAAACCGTGACGCATTACGCAAGCATGCTTGAGGAAGACGTCCAGGATCTAAAGCGTCAGCTGCAGGCGGCAAAGGAAAATATTTCCACGTTGGTGGAAATGAACGACCAGCTGTCGACCGAACTCCAAAAGAAGCTGGCATGGATGGCGAACCTGGAGGCAGAAACCACCGACCAGCTTTTCAAGATCCGAAGCCTGACACTGGTTCTTGATCAAAAAGAAAGGATCATTTGCGAGCTGCAAGCTGGCATTCAGAGGAGCTGAACATGTGCGGACGACTTTCCCAATACGATGGCATTCACGACTTCGTGGCGGCACTCAGCATGCCCAACCCTCTGGTGAACAACACTGGTGACCGGCCGTTCGAGCGTTACAACGCTGCCCCGACAACCCAGCTCGCCATTTTTCACCAGGAAGGCGAATATCTACACGCTGACATGGTTCGTTGGGGATGGCGCCCGCATTGGGCCAAGGACCGCGTCGCACCGATCAATGCCCGAGTGGAGAAAGTCGCCCACGGCCCGTTCTTCCGTGACATCTGGCCGCACCGGGCAATCATCGCCATCAACAACTGGTTTGAATGGGTGGATGAAGGCGGACCGAAAAAGCAGCCCTACCTCATCCGCCGGCGCGACCGGTCGCCAATCCTGTGCGCAGCGATCGGCCAATACCCGAACGCCGAGCATGAGCCAAGCGTGCACGATGGCTTCGTGATAATCACCGCCGACAGCGCCGGTGGGATGGTCGATATCCACGACCGACGGCCTGTGACGCTATCGCCAGAGCTCGCCCGGGAATGGCTCGACCCGGCCACGCCGAAAGAACGCGCCGAACAGATGGTGATGCATCAGGGAGAGCCAACGGAGGCGTTCGAGTGGTTCAAGGTGGACCGTGCCGTCGGCAACGTGCGCAATCAGGGCCCTGCGCTGATCGATCCGTTGGCAACTCCGTCATAAGCCATCTCGCAAGCCGCTCCCCGGGCTCTGGCTTGGTCAGCAATTGCAGCCAGTTCGCCCGCTCTTTCGTCAGCGCGCTTGAACACGTCGGCAAGCACCATTGCGAAGTGGGCAGTTGCCTGGCCTGCGGCGGCAGTGCAGGAATCGCCGCTGGCTTCACTGGCTGCGAGTCGGTTGGCAAGGGCGTCGGCTGCCCCGCGCAGGCTGTCAGCAGAAGTGCGAGCGGCAGCAGCATCAGCCGTCGCTTGATCGATGATGCGTTGGCCATCTTGAACCGCCTTGTTGATTGATTGTTGGTAGGCCTGCTCTTTGGTGCGCTCAGCTGCCTCATTGAGCGCCCTCGCCGCTGCGTCATGGGTGTCGCGGCTGTTCCATTCGGACTGCCACTTCTCATCCGTGACGGTCACGCCGTGGTGATAGACGCCGAACAGCACGGCCGCCACCAGCAGCACCGCAGCTATATAGGGAAGGATCCTCAGCATCGCCCTCATGCCAGTACCTTCAGCGCCGTGCTGTAGAACGAATGGCGCTCGACCATTCCATTCGTACCGCCATTGATGCGCCGGGTGACACCTACGAAGTCGCCTGCATCGGCCAGAGCGTTAAGGTTGCGTGAATGCCAAAACCACGCCGCCGACTTCGCCGCCCACTCGGCCTGCTCGAGCAACTCCGGTGTTCGCAGCAACCGATCATCTGAGAACAGCGCCTTGCTGCAAGCCAGATAGTTGTCGTGCCCGGTGATCTGAATCAGGCCGCGCCCGCGGTACGTCTGGCCGTCCCCATCTGCCTCGGGCGTATTGCCCAGTCGCTTGGCCAGCGGACCGGTATCGTACTTGCTCAGGTACTGGTCACCGCCAAGTTCGCGCACATATCGGAACTGGCCCGACTCATGCCCGACCTGGGCGATGAAGGCTGCCACCCTCATCCGGGTATTGATCTGAAAGCGGTCCATGGCCAGGTTCAGCGCAGACGCAAAAACGCCGGCTTGTTTGCCGGCGTTCGGGAGGATTTGCAGCAGCTGCTGCTTTGTTATTGGCATAACAGTCTCCAATGGGCATAATTCTTTGATTTGAATTTAAATGGATCATACTCAGATGATGGGCACGCTCAGGTTTTTCATGGCTAGCTGTGTGGTGCTATTCCATTTGACTGAGTCCGTTCCAAATATCGGAATGCTGGCAGTAGTGTTTTTTTACGCTATCAGCGGATACCTAATAACTCTCGTACTAAATGAGACGTACAAATTCCAAGTCAAAGCATTCACTGAAAACAGAGTACTCAGGCTTTATCCCGCCTACCTTGTGACACTAGCCGTAGGATTGGGCATATCCCTCTCTGAGTCCTTCAAATCATTCCATCACGTTTGGACGATAACAGGATCGCCCTTAGATATACTCGGGAATGCCCTGATATTCCCATGGGGATTAGTGTCTGGCACTACAATTCATCAATTTCGGGTAATACCATCTTCTTGGTCTGTAGGTGTCGAGCTATGTTGCTACGCTATACTAGTGCTCTTCACGGCCAGAAACATAAAAACAGCAATGACAACTGCCGCACTCGCTGCCATCTGGTACATCTACATAACATACTACGTTACAGATCAACTTTTAAAATATTTCCCTGTCCCCGCTGCAATGCTACCTTTCTCACTAGGGGCAATAGCTTATTTTATCTCAAGGCACTCCGAAATTCTTAGGCAAATAAGCCAAAACCAAAAACTTCAGGCATCGATATTCGCATCATGTCTCATAACCTTTACGGCAATCTGGTATTACTCAATCACAACTAGCACTTTGATTGTCAACCACTGGTCTTACTATGCAAATATGGCTCTGGCCTTCGCGACAGTTGTAGTTGTGAACAAAGCTCGAATGACAGGATTAATTGGACGAATCGATAAATACCTGGGCGACTTGGCTTATCCAATGTTTCTTGGTCATTTTATTTATGCATTTTTTGTTTGGAGGCTGTTCGGTGGCGAACAACGAGGGTGGGTGATTTTTGCAATCGCATACCCGGTGACCATCCTCGCAAGCGCCCTGATCGTCAAGTTTGTCGACCAGCCAATCAATAAGATCAGAAATCGAGTTCGCGATTCTGCTCGCTCGGAAGTAGACCTGCCAGCGCCAATCCAGACCCCCTGATGACTTCATGACCGTATCTGAAACTACTCAACGACTACGACCTCACGTAGGCACAACTGGCCAGGCAGGACTCTCAATAGTGAGATCAGCCAAATTCAGAGCTCGACAGTACGCCTGCCAGGCTTGGGCTGAAGTAGTTTCAGCGTCCGTCGCATTACCCAGTTGAAGGGATACAAGCAATGGGGTCATTGCCTGTGATGCCTGCGCCATCAGATTGACCTTCGTCTTTTCGTTAACGGCAAGAATTTCTTCAGGTGTCAGCGGGGGATCTTCTGGCGCCGGAGGCGCGATAAATTCACCTTTGACATAGCTGTGTCCAATCTGAGCAGAATCCGATTGGATAGCGATGACGCCTTCTTCAGGCGCCCATTCCGTTTCTCCGTCCCAGATGGCAACGTTTACGACCAGTTCAGTAGAAAGCTCAATCAGAGCATATCGATCCATAACACTCACCATTCAATGATTACGATGCCTTGACCACCTTGACCGCCGACCCCGCCGGCCCCGCCGGAGTTGTATGGACCGGTACCGCCCGAGCCGCCGCCACCAAAATTCCCAGGAATGCCAGGATTACCGCCAGAGTTTCCGGAGCGTTGTGGAGGGCCGCCACCACCAAAAGGCGCACTACCACCTGCACCGGAGGTGGCTGGCCAACCGTTTGCAGTAGCTGCGCTAGAACCAGCACCATCAGTACCTGAACCGCCGTTAGGGTAGCCTGTACCGCCTGCGCCGCCACCTACCGGACCACCTGCAGTAGCGGCACGACCTCGGCCGCCACCGCTACCTCCAATGAGGGTTATTAATGACCCGATCACAGTGTTGCCGCCCGCTCCGCCATCAGTGGCGTTGTCAAAGCCTTGACCTCCCCCACCTCCGGCTGCACCTGCCGCACCGACAGTAATAGCGATGACCTGCCCCGGAGTAACTGTTTGTGGGGTGCGCTGAGTGGACTGACCCGCACCGCCACCACCGCCGTTAGAAGCCGCAGCTCCCGCCGTATTGCTGCTCCCCCCACCGCCACCGCCGCCGCCCGCGGCTACGCCAGAGGTATAAATAGTGGTCACGCCAGGCGGCACAGTAAAAGAACCACTCGCAGTGAATCGTTGTACGCCCTTCAGATTGCGAATAGCTGCAAGAATCTGATTTTGCGTGCCCTTAACCGGCGTGATTCCAGCGACTGTGAGCAGCGTAATAAGCTCCTCCTGCACGTCGTTGAGCCAATCGTCAGTTAATACCGTGGCCTGCACCCCTCCCGTGGGGTCGCCCTCTGTAAACTTTTTGTCTACCGTGGCACCAGGGCCGTCGATACGATGCATGGTTGTTCTCCGTAGTGGATGGTCAAGGCGCAGTCATAGCCTGCAGGCGTTCGTTGCTGAGCCGTTTCGGTGAGTAGGTGATCTGGCGGATGTGGCAGTTGGTCGTTGATGCCCCATTCCGACCCAACAACAGGGATGACACGCTAGGCAGTGAGCCAGACGTATCCGTCCCGATAAGAACCCCGTTGGTGGCGCAGGCGAAGTCATCTGTGGAGTAGGCGAAGGCGACTTTCTGCCCTGGAGCGCCCACTGCTGACTGCATGCTCGCTTGGTTCACCGAGCCGACAATCGTCGCTCCGCCAGTCCCCGCTATTCCCGAAGGCGCTACCGACGTCAGGATTCGATCAGAAAGACTGCCCAGCTGAGCAATGGTGGTACCCGACGGGCCAACGTTTGTCGCTTCGGAATAGAGGGTGCCGCGTGCCGGGCTGAACCAAGGCGTCAGCGTGTTCACCGCCGCTACATCGGCAGAGCGCGTAACCGGTACAGTAGTTGTCGGGATATGGGAAAGCAGTGATGCACTCTCCTGAATGTCCGCCCCCCAAAAATATGCTCCCGAAGTCCCGTCCCCGGCATAGGTTGTCGTGGTTCCGATGGCCAGTTGGACGCGCATTAGCAGTCGCGTCTCCGCAGGAGTATCCACGACGCCAGTAAACCAGCAGCGTAGCCATCCGTTGCCTACGTCCTCCACCCCAGCAGTCGGAATGGCCGGATCCTTCGAGGTGATGGACTTTGTGGCAAGGTTGAAAACAATCTGTCGCCCGCCAGTGCTACCCACGGCGTAATACAGGTTCATCCGGATGGATGACCGCTCTCCGGCCTTTAGAAAGCACGACGCGCAGAAAACCTGCCCGGCGGTGTAGGTCCCGTTAATCTGCTGGTCCGCAGTGTGAGAGGTCGTATTTGTACTTTCCACCATCTTGTCTGCAGTTAAAGTGCCGTCAGGCGCGGCCGTAGCATTGGCCGATACCGTTGTCTCAAACTTGATCCACGCGGCGTTATCGAACTGAGCACTAAACCGCAGTAGGTTTGTACGCGCCTCCTCCATTAGCAGACCTTTAGGTGCCAACGTCAGCGGGTCGTAATCGAACCGGGGCTGATTGATCGGTACCATCTCGAACAGGCCTGCTGCGTTGAAACGCCCGGCAGTCGTCGACCGCGTGAACGTGATCAGGCCAGCGAAAGTTGTGTTATTTGCGCCTGACCGATAGGTGTCCTGCACGAAGTTGAGGTCGAGCGTGGCGTCGCCATAGGCGAAGATCGGGATGGTATGCGCCGGTGCCAGCTGACGGATCTTGCACTCGAGAGTGTCGCTGCCCCAAACACGCAGACGCTCACCGGTAACAGAAAGGCCGGCCCGAAAGGGAATCACCGTCACATCCGGGGCATGTATACGCCAGGCGAAGACCCAGTCGCCATTGCTCAATACATCGCCTGCGACGGAGCTGCCCGCGCGAAATGGGCGGAACACTTCGATCGTCACGGCGTATCCAAGGGATGCTGCAAGCTGAATGAAGTAATCCGCCGATTGCCCGCCGGTGCTGGTAAGTTTTGCCAGCAAGGCGTTGCGCCGTCCCTGCAACGTTTCCTCAAGGGTTCCCGAACATTTGTCTGGAAGACCCGCCACGCGTTCCCAGTCTGGGAGCAATTCCAAGGTCGTATTCGGATTCACTTCTTGCGGTAGCGCGCTGGCACGGTCATCAACACGAGCCAGCTCGAGCGACATCCCATCAAGAAGATCGTGCAGTGTGGTACCAGGGTCGCGGGGGAATGCCTGTCCAGGTGGAAGCAGCGCTTTAAGCTGCTCCCTGTATTCAGCAGCTGTCGACATTGCGCCTCCTAGAAGCTGGAGAAAGTAAGGGTGCCTAGAATTGGCATATGGCCGGTGGCGTGCGCCACGTCAGCAGTTGGTGTGACGATCTGGTTGTTGTTCTCGCCGGCGGCAAGCGACACGGCTTCGCGTAGGCGGCTGATCAGGATCGTCCCACCAGGTGCGGAGTCGCGGTCGATGAGATCCGTCAATTCCGCGCGGACAGCGTTTTGAACGGTTGTAGTGTTCGGTGTGAGCTTGATCGTCAGGTTCAAGGAATCGGCGATTGGCGCTGCGACAAAGACCTCGGCAGTCACTGGCGCACGGGCGTTGATATAGGCCTGCACCTCCGCCACCTTGGCCGGTGTTGCAATGATGTCCGGAAGGTCATCACAGACGAACAGGACCGTTACAGTGCCGGCGCCCATCTGGCGCGGGTATACCCAGACCCGGGTGACACCGGCCACTTCCAAAGCCCACATCTGGTAATCAAAATCTGCGCCGCCGTGTGGAGGCTGCTGAATTCGCGCCAGCAACCTGGCCAACAGCCGTTGATCCGACTCCGTGTCGACACCGTTCTCGATCTTGGTTGCTGTTGTCCCTGTCGACTGGATGCCAGCGATCGGTGACAACAGGAAGATCGGCAACCCTGAGCCAAAATTGCCGGCTTCACCAGCCTCCAGCGCCAGAACCGGCACTACCAATGGCCCACTGCCGAATACGGCGTCACCGAGCACCTTGTACTGGACTCCGTCTTGGCGCTGCACAATGGTCCCATCGAGAATGGTGGAACCGGCAGTACCGGAAAAGGCAACCGAACCACTGGCAAAACCGGCAGTCTTGCGAACGACTTTCCAGATGGCAGCCCAACGTTCGAGGTATTCCGTATCAGCGGTGTCGATAACCGATTGCTTGGCGATCCAGTCCAGGTGGCCGTACAGCATATGCACAGCCCCGGCTTCGGACTGGCCGATGACCCCGAGCAGCGATCGCCGAAGCACCGCACTGTCGACGCCGGTCACCCGACTGCTGATGTCGGTGATCACGCGGTCAATGAGCTCGGTGAGTGTTGGTCGAGCAAATGGCATCAGGCAGGCCTCTTCGCGGCTTGAGCCGCCCATTCGTAATTGAAGCGATAGCGAACCGGCGAACCGGTCGGTCGGAAAATATCGACGAGAATCAGCATCCAGCCTTGGGCAACGAACTCCGCTTTCACCTCAACGCGAGTTGCTACCAGGTCCTCCACCATCCAGGCCAATGCCTCCCGGCAATACTGCTGAGCACGCCCAAGGATCTGCGGAAGTTGCTTTTCTCGCGCCAGCAGCCAGAGCAGCGACCCGGTCTGGTCCGACGGTGTGGCGTTACCGATATCGCCCCAGTAACCACGCAGATCATCCTGCGGCAGCTCCACGGGGAGCTGCTCGGCGCTAGCCCGGCGATCGGTGAAGAGGCTGATGATGACTGCCGTCTCTAGGCCGTCATCTCGCGCCAAATCGAAGCCCGACAACAACAGCTCTCCGCCGTTTTCAGTCATTACCATTGCGGCATCAGCCATCAGATCGGCACTCCTGAGGTTCCACTACCGGCAGTAACCCCGTTGTGTTTATGGGTGCTACCGATGTCCTTACCGTTGTTCTTGATGGTGCCGGTGCTGGTGATGTTGCCGATCACTTCAAGATCGCCCACCAGCTTGATCGTCGGCGCCACTGCTTCCAGGTGCTGAACAGCCGTCACCTTCACCATCTCGCGCAGCAACTCGATCTTGTTGCCCAAGTCGTCGTAGATGGCCACCTCACCGGCGAGCAGAGGGATGCGGTACCGGCGGTCATCGACAACCAGGACAATCCCCTGCTCCCGGTTGCCCCCCAGAAAAGCGACCGCAACATCACCGCCTTTCGGGTGACTGGTGAATCCGTAGTTCTGCATGTGCTCAAGCCCATCGCGGAGTTCATCCTTGAGCAACTCAACCTGCACCTGTTGCCTGGGGCCGGAATCATTGACGCCCCGCAGCACGCCACGGGAGAACATCATCATTACGCGGCTGCCAATCTCGCGGAGCGCTTCCCTCATTTCGGTGGATCCTCTTCGCCGATGGCTTCAGCCCAAATGTTGCGCTGACCCTTTTTGCCGGCCTTTGTTTTTTTCGCTTTCTTACCGTCGGGTGGCTCTGGGTCGAAGGCCTGCGGGCTGACGATCTCAAGCTTGGCCGTGGTCCCGCCTTCGCCGCGCTCGTAAGTGACTTGGCGGATTAGCATCCAACCATCCATGCGAAGCCAGGACGATCGGACGTAGACCAGCATGCCGGGTTCCCACAGCGCTCCGCCTGGGCTTTGCCGCCATCCATAGACTGAAACGCTGGCAGCAGCGGACTTGCCAATTCGGCTGTTCGCCTCCCACGTGGCGCGATCCTGCAGGCTTGCAGTTGTGCCGCCGATCTCGGCGACCAGTAGCATTGGTCGATAACGTTTGATGCCGCTGTCGGTAACGCTGCCTTCGATGTGAGCCTCGGTTTCTCCGGTGCTGTCGGGGCTGTAACTTGCCTGACCTTTCACCTGGTAGTTGCTGAACCGCTGGCTGTGATCAATGGTGCCGCTGGCATTGAGGATGTTTTCACCCTGCACCAGAGCAGTTGTGGCGCGCCGAACGCCTGCACGGGTAATCAACAACCCGCCAGCGCCGTCAGGCATTAACAGCGCCTTGCGTTGCCGGGCGTAGCGCTCAATCGCTTTGAAGGCTGTTTCGCCCTGTTGAAGCTTGCAGACCTGAAACGGCTCACCAACGGCTATATCCGCCTTCACCGTCACCCCGAACGGAGCAGCGAGGATCTGCGCAAACTTGAGCAGGTCGATGTTTTTCCATTCATCCGGCGCGTGCACCGCGCTGCAATCCACCAGGTCGGCAACCTTATCCCGGCCCTGCACGTTGATCGTGTGGTCGTTCGCACTGTAGGACGGTTTGAAAATATCCACGTAGCCGATCACCATCGGAAAGCCGGCTAGCCTGACCTCGCACGCATCACCCGGGAGAATCGGCCAGGGCTCTACTTGTGCCAGCGATCGGTTTCCCGCCTCCCATTTTTCGGTGAGCGATGCCGTGAAGGCCGTGGTTGCCGCATCGATCGCACGGGTGACACCAAGAGAAGTCCAGCCGGCGTACTTCATACCGTTGACCAACAGCTCCAAGTCATCCATCTGCGAGTACCTCGAGCTGTTGTCCGCCCATTAAAAAACCCGGGTGTCGCGCTGAATTGCGGTTCGAGATGTCATCGGCGCGTCCGGCGTCGCCGTAGATCTGATAAGCCACCAGCAAGGAAGGCAGCGTTTCACGCGGCACGTACTGAACAATCCGGGCAAGGTTTTGTTCCGGGTTGGGCACGGCCTGAACCACACTGGTACGCAAATCAGACAGTGCGACGTACACTTCATCGTTCGGCGTGACTTCGCTTTCGGCGTCTATACGGTCGACCAGATCCTCTCGGACTTTGATTGCTGCCTGATAGCTGTCGTAAACGGTTGGAACAGGGAGCGTTTGCGTAACACCAGGCGCCGTCTGCGTTGCTCTTTTCGATCCCTGCGGAATACCCAGTGCCGTCCGAGGTACTCCTGTCGATGCCTGCGTGACAGCCGTCGTCGTAACCACCGGGGTTTGCGTAACGACCGCAGCCTTGGCGGCCTCGGCTACAGCCACCTGGCGCACCAGTGCATTCATCGCAATTGCATTGGTGGCCTGCTGCTGGCGGCTTGGCGTTGCGGTACTGCCTGTATAGGTCCTCGGCGAACGGTCAAACAAACTGGTCAGCATGCTGAAAGCGTTTGCTCCAAAAGCGGAGCGAACCGAACCGATCAAACCGGTGATACGGCTGACCATATTCAATGGCTTCTGGACCAAACTTGAAGCGTCGGAAACAAGCCCACGCGCTTGCAGGTAAAAGTCAGATGCTGCCTTCAAGTCACCGGAGAAATTCAAGCCCGGCGCCGCCATGTACTCACCAAGGCCTGCCAGCCCTGACGCAGCAGATTCCGCCACGTAGGCGGGAAATCCTGTGGTCAGGAAGTCAGACAAAAAGCTTGATTCCGCTGCAGCGGTGACGGTGTTGCCCTTGGCGCTGATCGCATTGACGCTATCAACATTTGCCGATGGGTAGGCCGCCTCCCCCGCTTCCAAAAATGTGAGTGCGATAGTGCACTTTCCACCTTCAGCCGCGGTCTCGCTGATGTTCAGGCCGCGACAAACAACGTTCATTTCCCCGCGATACGGGTGAACCAGAGCACCCGGGCCGGCGACCTCGCAGGCTTTGATCAATTCGTCCCGGTTTAGGTGGTAGTCCTTACCGAGCAGATAGCCGACAACCGAAAACTCACGGGACTTCCGACCCAGGTCTTCGGTGTACGGAGTGTCGCGCTGTGCAGTTTCGTGGACGGCTTGACGCCGACCGTGGCTGCTGTCCGCACTTTCCACAAAAAAGGCCACGCCGCGAAAGGTCGCGGCGCGGTAGGTGTCTCGCCAAGTCATGGAAAACTCCGGTTAGGGGGCCATCATTGAGTAACCGAGGTCGGTGTCGAACGTCGCGCCCTGGCTGCCCTCGGTTTTAACCTTGGTGCCTGGCGGCAGGTTGTTCATGTCGACTTGCACCAACACTTTCTGCGCTGGCTGTTCGACTGCCTGCGCAGCGGTCTGACCAACCTGAGCTGCGCGCTGGCCCAACTCAGTGACTGAACGGCGCGGCCCAAGTGCGGCGTTTGGATCGGTGGCCAAGGCTGCGGCGACGCTGGAGGTTCCAGGATCAGCACCCGTCACGTCACCCATCGAGGCACCGTCAATACCCAGCAGCTTTTTCGCCCAATCGGGTAAACCGTTTTTTAACGCAGCGACGGCATCCGATATTTTCGAACCGAGGATTGCTCCCAGGTCCCATCCGGTCAGATATTTGATCAGCCCGCCGAAGGACTCCATCATCAACTTGACCGGGTTGTGCTCGAGCCAAACGTTCACGATGGCACTGAACTTGGTTCCAAGGATTGCACTAAGGTCCCAGGCACTGAGGAATTGGACCAACCCGTTGAATGCCTCCTGCATCAACGTAACCGGGTTGTATTCGTTCCAAACCTTAACAATGGCGTTGAACTTGGCCCCAATGATTGCACTGAGGTCCCAGCTGGTCAGGTATTGAACCAGCCCGTTGAACGCCACCTGTATCAAGGCGACCGGATTGTATTCGTTCCAAACCTTAACAATAGCGCTGAACTTGGTCCCGATGATTGCACTGAGGTCCCAACTGGTCAGATATTGAACCAGCCCGTTAAAAGCCTCCATCATCAAAGTGACCGGGTTGTACTCAAGCCAAAGCTTCACAATACCGTTGATGATGCCGTCGCTGAACGCCGCTTTCACGCCGGCCCATTTCTCCGTGAAGAATGCGACCAGGCCGTCCCAGTTTTTGTAGATTACGTACGCCGCTGCACCAATCGCTAAAACGGCTAGCAGGAACCAACCCACAGGTGTTGTCAGCAAAGCTACACCGACAGTCTTAATTGCTCCAACCAGGCTCACGAGGCTTACAAGCAATCCGCCGCCGATGTATGCACCTAGCACAGCTAACACGATGTTTGCTCCGCCGAATGTGTCGCTTAGCTCGCCAATCACCTTAATCACTGGTTGGATACCGTCGTAAAGGTCATTAATAAAGCCAGTGACCTTTTCGATGTTGCCGGGCAAGTTTTCAGCAAAGCTGGTCGCGAACGCCTCGATCTGCGGTCGGTACTTGACGATGTTGTCGATCAACTTCGAACCGAGAATGTTCAGTTGTGGCACCAGCGAACTGCCTATTGAGTTGCCAACACCGCTCAGAGCGGTATGGAGCGTGTCCAGCGTGTCACCGAAGGTCTCGCCCTCGCGCACGGCGCTATCGGAGATGACGATACCCAAGCGACGAGCTTCGTCCGCCATGTCCTTGATACCCGCGCCACCGCCACGAATCAGTGGCAGCAGCTCAGTAGCACTCTTGCCGAAGATTTTCACCGCTGCTTCCGCCTGCAACGACGGGTCTTTGATCTTGGAGATTCGGTTAACGAACGTGTCGAACAAAGCATCGGTACTTTTCAGTTTGCCTGAAGAGTCTTTGATATTGATGCCCAGCCCCTTGAACATCTCCTTCAGGTCTTTCGAGCCTGCTGTCGCCTTACCGACGTTGATCTGCATTTTTTGCAGCGCACCGCCCAAGGTCTCGGCAGACGACCCCGTCAGCTTCGCCGCGAAGCTTAGCTCCTGGAACCGCTCGCGGCTGATACCCGTGCGCTCGGCGGTGTCGCCGATCGCGCCAGTGGCATCAGCGAAACCCTGGAAGAACAAGTTCAAGGCGGCACCGGTGATGCCCAGTGTCGCCCCTAACCCCAGGATTTTCTTTGCGCTGGAACTGACGGCAGTACCTATTCCGCCAATAGCGCCACCAACACCCTTAAGGCTGTTCGCGAACACTGGCAGACCAGTACGATCAAGTGCGCCGGTCACACCGGCACTGGCTTGCTTAACCTTGGAGAACATGCCGCGCAATGGAGCGGTGAGCTTGTCGACGGCCTTGATGACGACGTCTAGGGAGTATCCTTTGTTTGCCATCCGACCCATTCCTCAGTGCGTTCAAGCCACCAGTCCAGCTGTTCGAAATCCATTTCCATGACTTCCGTGGGCTGAACGCCCATCACCTTGACGACGACAGTCACTCCTGACTCCCACCCCCGAGGTGCTTCAGTAAAAAATCTCGGGCTTCTTGAATCAGGACCGCCTGATCATCCTCGCTGAGCTCTTCGATCATGGCGGTTGGCTGGCCAACCATCTTGGCCGCGAGGTCAATCAGGGTGGCGAAGTCCATGTCGACGCCGCCGCTGCCCTTACCGTCCGAAGTAATGCGCAGCGCGTGGCCACGCAGGTACTTCAACTTCCGGGTGACGGTGACCTCGGTGAAGGATTGCTTGCCAAACTCGGCAGGCTCGACCAACTGGATTACTTTTTCCTTTGCCATTAGCGAACCTCCTCAGCCGACATGCCTTCGAGACGAAGAGCAATGTTGCCCTCTTCGGTGTTGCCGGTGCCCTCGCCGGCGTACCAGGCTTCACGCAGCATGATGACCTTGCCGTTCGCCAGTTCCAGCGTGGCAGTGGCGTCATCAAGGGTGACCAGGTCTTCCAGATTCAACTCATTGCGGTCGGTGATCTCGCCCTCAATGAAAGGAACCTGCGGCACTTCCTTGTAGCCGTGGACGCGATCGCTACCGACCACACCTTCCTTCTTCGGCTTGCCGAGGTTGTAGGTGAAGTTGCCCTTGGCGAAGTACATGTCGCCGTTGAGCTTCAAGGCGATGATCCCGCCGATGCGGTTTTTGCCTGCCATGTTCTATTTCTCCTGGCTGCCGCCGTTACAGGCGGAACTGAATTTTGTTGGCGACGATCCGCAGTTGATTGACCAGGTCCGGCGGCAAGAGCACATCCATCCGGTTCGGGTCACTGGCATTGCGCTCGGCAATGAGATTGGCCTTGAAGTCGTCGATGTTCTCGACCAGGCCCAAATCCTCCCACTCGCGGAACTTGGCGATGGCTTCGGCCTTCATTACGACCGGGGTGACCACCGCCTGGCCGATGCCGTAACGGGTGCCGTCGTCGGCGAGTTTGTGGCGCGGGTACTTGCGCAGGATGTAGTCGCGCCAGTCGTGGCGGATGTACATCAGGGTGAACAGCGTTTCGCTGTCCAAGTAACTGATATCCGATGCGCCAGCTGCATTGGTTTTGTAGGTGGTGATCAAACGCTCGGCGAGCATCACGCCATCGGAGCTCACCTTCGTGGTCGCGATGCCGTCGAACAGCAGCAGGTTGCGCTCCTGGTTGGTCAACCGATTGGCGGCTGCCGGTGGCAGGCACCACACGTAAGGCAGGTTCTGAATCGGGCGAGCTGGATCAATGGCCGCGTAGTACGCAGCGATCGCCATCGTTTCAGCGGCCTTTTCGTAAGCCGGCATCGGCTCGTCGTTGGCCATCGCGATGACCAGGTGTTCGTTGTTGTGGGATCGCCCCAGAGCACTGAGCGTACCCTGCGTACCGCGTGCAGCCGTAAAGGCATGCGCTTCAATCTCACGACCCCACGCGAAGCGACTATCCAACTCTACTTTGAGCTCGGCCAACGTAGCGGCATCGGAATACGCGACGCCCCAGGCGTGGAACCACTCATCACCGATAGCAGCGAGTGCCGTGGCCAGCGAAGGGTTGCTGGTGCCGCCGGCAAGCCCGGTAATGACAAGCGTCACCCCCGCAGGGAGAGCCTGACCGGAGTAGTAATTCACCCGTGCGTTGATGCTGTTGCCAGCTTCGCCTTTATGACGGCAGGTGAGCGTGACCGTGCCGGTAGCGGCCGCAGCGGTAACCGGCATGTCAGCGGCAGCCGTGATGGCCGCGGCGACGGCAGTGGCAATGATCGCGGCAGTGTTGCCGCTGATCACACCAACGGAGACACGCCGGCCAGCGATCATCAGTTCAATGGTGCCCGACGCGGTGGCGGTACCGGTGAATACCAGGGTACCGGTCGCCGCAACGCCGGCGGCATTATCGACCAATGGCATGACTTGCAGCTCGGTGTAGCTATCAACGGCCAAGGCCGCACGGACCATGCCGGCCAGCATCGACCCCGCACCGAACTGGGTGTCGGCTTGTGCAGCGCTGGTGATACGGATCAAAGCGCCCGCAGGCGCGAGGCCGGCGACGAGCTTTTGCCCGATCAGCAGACGACGATAAGTCACAGCCTGAGGGCCACTCACCGCCTGGCTGTTATCAATCTCGCTGTACACGCCTGGCTTGTGCAGGGCGCCGGGGCCCGGGATTGTGTTAAATCCGATGCTCATTGTTTGTCACCCTTGAGTTTCAGGTCCTGCACGGCAGGCTCGACGATTTCAATGTCACCGGCCGCTTCTTTGCGGAGCCAGTAACTGTTCATTTCAACCAGCTTGCCTTCCACAGGCAGGGCCTCATAAGTATCCGGGTCGCGCACCAGGCAGCCGACGGCGGGTTTAACGTGCTGTTGCGTTGTCATGGGTTCAGGTCCTCGATGATCGTTTTGGCACGATCCGCCGGATTGGGTTGCGCGTTACTCAGGCTGTACTCGGTCGTGACCGTGTTCAGGTCCGGCAAGCTCTGGTTGAACAGGTCGTCAGGGTGACGATCGAAGTACTCGGCCTCGAAGATCAGGCGGCAGGCGCCGGTGAGTTGCTCCGACTGATCGAGCAGCACCATGCGAGAACGCACGTATTGCAGGTCATTCGCGGTGTCGCCGAGGGTGTCGTCCATGAGCAACAAGCGCTCGACCTGCCGGGCCAGCGTATCAAGAGTGTCATCCAGCGCATCGTTGCCTTCGGCGTGGATCTCGACCACCAACTCAACGCGGCGCCGATACTCGCGAGGCGCCTGATTAAAGATCTCGCCCGACTCGTCCATCGTGTAAACGATGATCGCCGGGAGCTCGCTCTGCCAGCCGTTGGAAATGAGCGGCCTCACACGGCTGGCATAAACGCTTGCCCCGACATTGGTAGCGCCCAGCAGCACCGCAACGGCCTGCTTTCGGATCATTTCTCTTGGGTGTGCCATGGTCATGCCTTCCGATATAGGTTGTCCGTTCCTTTCTTCTTCCATACTTCAGCGTCTGGAAGTCAGTTTTATCAAGGAAGGAACATGCACCTGTGGGCTACGAATATGCCTCCCAAGCACGTGATGATTACCCCTTCACTTTCGAGCCCACAGGTGCGCTTGCGCCCTCTAACGAATACTCAGGGAAAGCCCGACACGGCTCTCTATATCGCTTTCGCTGGACGCAAGCATGCATGTCCCTGCATGTACTTTAGCGCCGGTGGAGGTTGTTGATGCAAACGCTCCTGTCTCAGAGATTCACTGCTTATGTCGGAATAGATTGGGCCGATACCAAGCACGACGTGTGTTTGCAGGTCGCGGGGGAATCCCGGCGGCACTTCTCTGTGATCGACCACACGCCCCAGTCGATTGATCGCTGGGCGAAATCGTTATTTGAGCGCTACGGCGCTCCGATTGCGATTGCTCTTGAGCTCAACAAAGGCCCGTTGGTGGCGGCCCTGCAAAAGTACGAGTTCTTTTGCCTGTTCCCCATCAATCCGAGTACCTTGGCCAAACACCGTAAAGCCTTTGTCGGCAGCGGTGCCAAGGATGATCCGACCGATGCGCAATGGGCGCTTGAGTTGTTGCTCACCTATCCCCAACGGTTTGCGCAGCTGATGCCGCAAAGCCCGGCGATGCGTATTTTGGCCAGCCTGACAGAACATCGACGGGCACTGGTTGATGAGCGAGTAAAGGTCAGCAACCGCCTGATCTGTACGCTCAAACAGTACTATCCAGCGGCCCTGGAGCTGTTTAGCAATCATGACAGCGTGGTGTTCTGTGACTTTCTGATGCGCTGGCCCACGCTTGAACACCTCAAGCGCTCTCGCCAGAGTACTTTTCTCAAGTTCTTTAACGAGCACAACGCTCGTCACGCTCAACTCAATCAAACGCGCTGGGAAATCATCACCCAAGCGATGCCCTTGACGCAGGACCCGGGGGTAATACGTCCTTCGCAGTTGTACGCAACAGCCTTGGCGTCGCAACTCAAAGGGCTCATTTGCACCCTCAAGGATTTTGATCGCGAGATTCAAGAAACGGCCAACAGCTTGGCCGATTACCCGATCTTCAAGGCACTCCCTGGCGCCGGCCAACATCTTGCACCGCGTCTGATGGTGGCTTTTGGTGAACAGCGTGATCGATTTAGCGACGCCAATGCAATGCAGCGATATGCCGGAATCGCACCCGTGACCCAGCGTAGCGGCAAGAAGACAGTGGTGTATTGGCGCTACCAATGCTCAACCTTCTTGCGTCAGACCTTTGTGGAATGGGCCGCTCACAGCATCACTCAATCAACGTGGGCCGAGGCTTATTATCGGCAGCAGCGGGCTAAAGGCTGCTCATACCAGGCGACCCTGAGAGCACTCGCTTTCAAGTGGATCAGAATCGTCTATAGGTGCTGGAAAACCAGCACCTACTATGACGAAAAGGCTTACTTGCAGGCTTTGACGGGGCGTGGATCCACGTTGGTAGAGGCGCCGATGGAGGTAGTCTCAGGTTGACGGACAGGCTCAGGGCGTGAAGGGGGATCGTCACGCCGGCCACGCCATCGAACTGCGGTTCATTGATCATGTACAACACACCGCGAGCTCGAACCCGGTCACGGTTTGTTGGGTTGTTTGGTAGATCGACCAGGCGAATGCCAAGGATTGGGTTTTGGCTCGACACCGGCGCACCTGTCTCGGGGTCAACGGAGATGTGTGCGGTATCGAACACGGCTTGGGCCAGAGGCACACCAGGCTCTACCCCATCAGTCAGCCAGTACACAGCGCCCTCAGGGTCGAGGGTCGCTGAAGGTTCGCTGAAGGTGCGGATCGAAACGCCAAGCATGCGCTGGGCCATTGAGGCCCAGCCCATTACACCGGTGCCGGAGCAGATACGCCGTTGAGTCGGCAGGCACCGGTCGCGCTCGGGTTGGCCGCAATCTCGGTGGCCATGCCGACCAGCACCAGGCCGGTGGCAGAGACGTTGGTCAGCACTCGGGAGGTGGTGTTCATGTACAGCAGGTCGCCCACTGCCCAGGCTTGGGCGCTGATTTTGTTCAGGCCAAAAACACCTTCGAGCTTGAGCACCACAGGCGCGCCGGCAACTTCGGTGGTGGCTGCCACGCCGATGACCGAACCAACTTTATAAAGCTCACCGGAGACAGTGCCCCCGGCCGGTGCAATAACGGTGAGGCAGTCGCCGCGCTGGATGAAAGTCTTCATGCAAGGTCCCCTTTCGAGACTGAAACTGGAAAACTAAAATGGCGCCATCTGGCGCCCTTTTAGGTCTGCGTATACGCGGTTAAGCGCCTGGGTTTTTGTACGTCCCGCGCCAGTCGATCCATGCCGCACCGAAGACCAGGCGCGCCTTGATTTCCATACCGTCGACCTCGAAGCCTTCGCGTGTTTCGGTGAAGACGCCCGGCTCACCTTCCAGATAGGCGTATTCAAAGGTGTCAATGAGGCCGGCTTCAGTGAACAGGTACCACTGGTTACCCGTGATACGGCCATCCACGATGACGACCAGCGATGTATTACGACCATCGTTGATGTCGGAGTTCTTAGCCGGAACATATTGAGAGCTGGTGAACTGAAAGGCTTCCAACTCCTTGTCAGGGCCGACTACCAAGTAACGTGGCTCGACATTGAGGAAGGCGCCAGCCTTGGATTTTTGCTTGCGCATTGCGGCGCGAGCGGCACCCAGGGTAGTGGTATTGATCGCGCCACCACTGGCAGCCAAGTTGCCGTGAGCAGCAACATAGATCGGGTTGTTGTCAGTGAAGTTAGGGTTGCTGAGGATCAGGTTCCAAACCAGGTTGGATTCAGTCTCAGCTGCGGCCAGGCCATACGCTCGAGGAATGCGGGTGAGTGCACCCAAGTCATCGTTGATAACCGCTTCCCAGGTGATCGCAATGATCTTGCCGAATTTGGTGACGCGGATCGGTGCGCCTTCTTCTTCGAGCTTGCCGTACTTGTACTCGCCGTGTTCTTTGACCTCTTCCAGTGCAGCGATATCACCCAGGGCAGCCCGGGTTGTAGCACGGAAGTCGGGAACAGTGGTCTGCTGCCCAAGCAGGCGCCAGGTCTGTGGAGCTTGGGCGTATGCGTCGCGAAGGGTTCGAGTGACGCCACCGCCGAGCAGGATCGGGAAGTCGCTGGTGGTTTGCATGCCGGCGGCCCGCATGGCGGTGCGGTCACAACCGAGAGCTGCTCGCGCCACTTCCTGTGGAAGCATGCCGCGCGCATTGCCGCCGACAGTTTCTACACACTCACGCGCCAGATCGAGCAAGCGCATGCCGCGGAACTCGCGGGCGCCATCAATCAGGGCGATGGTTGGGTTGCAACGGTTGAGCAACGCGTTCTGCATCGCTTCGCGTTTAGCAGTCAGAACGGTCTGATCCAAACCACCGACGACGGTAGGCTGACTGTTGCGTGTTTCGGTCTGGCTGCCAGCCTGGCGTTCGGCCACTTTGTCGATCAGGGCAGCACTGGCATCCGCGATCGATACGCCGCGGGCTACCAGGTCATCAGCGACATCGTCACCTAGGCCAACCTTTTTCGCCATCTGGCGAATGGTCAGGCTGCGTTTGCGCTCAGCCTCTTCCGCTTGCCGGCGGATCTGCTCCTCGGCCGCGCGCTTTTCTTCTTCAGTCATCGGGTTTTCCTCGGTGGTGTTGGCCACGGCGGCCGGTTGGTCGGGAGGCTGTGGAGCCTCGCGAACTTCAAAAATGGTGTTGAAGCGTTGGCCCTGGTAATCAGCGGCAGTCTTGGCGCTGCGGAACTTGCCGCCGTCGTCGAAGCCGATCGGAACCAAGGAAATTTCCATGGGCTCCCAATCGACGGCGCGATAGGTCGGCAGCTTGTCGTCGGCGCTTTCGGTCACCTCGTATCGGTGCACCGCATACCCGACGCTAATGTTGCGAAGGATTCCGTCTTGAACATCCTTGAAGATCTTTTCGACGTCATCCCGTTGGCTGAAGCGGATAAGAGCACGCCCTTCAGCGCCCTCGATCCAGGCCTTTTCGACGACACCGATCACGGCGTCCAGCTCATAGGAGTTATGGGCGTTGAGGAACGGTGCACCATTATTAAGGCGATCCAGCCGGACAGCGTCTTCGCTGACCTCTAGCTCTTCCATGTAACTGCCAACATCCCAAGACCAGCGCCGACCTTTTGCGCCAGTAGTCCAGGTAAGTTCGACAGTACGCGCGTCAACGTCTACCGATCCCGCACGAACGGCGGCGCGCAGGCTGAGCATTGGTGTTTCATGCGTCTTGTTTGTCGTCGCCTGATTCGGAGTTGGCATCGTCTGGTTTCTCTTCGTTGGTTGGCGGCTGACTGGGTGAGCCGGCGGCCGCGACTCGGCGCGGGTCGCAATCCAGGACCAGGCCGTATTCGTCGATCATTTCGTTGGCTTTCTGGATTTGCTCTGCGTGCCGTTTCGGGTCTGTGATGCCCAATTCCCGCAAAGCGTCGGGCCAGGTAGTGAGTCCATTGCGAACTCGCGTGATAACGTTTTCGGTTTCCGACTTCGGATCGACCATGTCGCGCCGAGGGGGAACCCAGTAAGCCTTGACGTCATCAGTGACGCCGCCGGGCAGCAGAACTTGAGCCTCCATGAACCAACGCCAGACCTGATCGCATAGCTGAGGGATCAGCATTCGCCACTGCCAGACGTCTACGCGCCGGGCAAAGTTGAGCCACCCCATACGACCGCTGGAAAAGTTGACCCCCTTGAGGTCACCGGTCAGCAGCTCGTAAGGGACGCCAAGGCCGACAGCGATGGCATGAAGCGCTTGCCAGGAATAGGTTGTGTATCCATTGAAGGTGGGCGGCGTACCGAAGCTAACCGCTTCCCCCATCGACAATTCCTGAACAATCCCAGGCTCCATTCGATCAATGAGCGCAGGACCCTTCTTCACACCCGTATGGGTTTCAGGGTCCTTGGTAACGAACGCCGCAAAGCAGGCAGCTATCTTCGCCTGCTCCATGACGGCATCTTCCATCTCGTCGAAGCTACTCATGCGCTGGATCACCGGCGCCAGCCAGGTGTAACCACGGGCCTGGCCTGGCCGCTTGCGCAAGAACACATGAATGACATCTTCGGCGGGAACCCGCGTGGACTGCAGGGAGCCCCATGTCGCATTGGAGCCGGGATGTTTATCGAACAACCAGTAAGCCACTCGGCGACCTAGGGCGTCGAACTCGACCCCCTGAATGACTTCATTCAGGCCAAGGATTGCTGCCTTGTTCTCGTCGAGAAAGTCAGCCTCAAGAACCTGGAGTTGAACCGGGACAGGCAGACCGTCGGAACTGAATCGACGCCGGCGACGGATCAAGCATTCGCCGCTTTCAGCGACGGCCTCCATGATCATGTGTTGCAGGCCGTAGAAATCTTCCAGGCCGTCAGCATCGCAGCAGGTGGTTTCTGCCCAAGCCTTCCACAAGTCCATCAAACGCAGACCATCACGGTCGCGCTTGGCCAATGGCAGCGGCACGATACCGGCGCCTACGGCGTTATCAGCGATGCCGGTGATAGCTCGCTCAGCGAACGGGTTGTTACGGCGCTGGTCGCGCGCTCGATTGCGAAGCTTCGCAAGAGCCGGTGCATTCTCTGCGTTCGCATCGGCGCCAGTGGCACGCCACCTATCGTTTCTGCGACCGCCGGCCGCGCCCTCGAACCGACGCTTAATTAGGTCCATCGTCATCTCGGTGCGCAGCTTTTTCAGTCGCGCGTCCGAGCGCTTCGCGGCGTACCCAGGGAACAAGCTGTCGAGCATGCTCATGGGTAAAATCCTTTCGAGAATGATGTGAAGCGGCGTCCGCCGTCGTTGTTCGCGGATAGCCCGAGATCATTGGCCATCAGCTTTAGAATCCGGATCATCTCGTCGAGTGACCGGTAGGTGACGCTCTTGTCGGCGTAGCGGACGGACAACGCGCCTTCGGCGATGGCCGCTTGCAAGGCCTGGTACTGCTCGATTGTGAAAGCCATAAGTCTCGCTACCAGAAGGTTGATTTCTTCCGCGGCCGTTCTTCAGCGTCCGGTTCATTGCCGCCAGTTACAGCTGCAACCAGCAGATCGAGATCAAGCCCGAACCGCTGCTGGCAGATGCGCAGCGCGGCGAGCGCGTACACGAAGCAGTCGAGAGCCTCGTTTCGGCGGCCGCCGCTGTCCCAGCGCATCACGCGCTTGCCTTTGGATATGGCTGCTTTCTTTTTTTCAGAGGTGAGTTGCTTCACTTCCGATTCGTCGCAGATCGCGTCGTTGGCCGGAAGGTGAACCACCCCGGGCTGAGACATGCCCGCCTGGGACGCAGCCGTATCGACGGGGAGCCCCATCCGGCTGTAGAGCAGCTCTTTGGCGTTGTCGGTACCGACCTCGGTGAGGTAGACCTTGTGCACCTTGTTCTTTGTGCGCGGGAAGTTTGCGATCGGCTTGCCGTAGACAGTCGCGCCACGGATTGGAACAACCCAGTGCACGCCGTGCTTGCGGCTCTCCGCATAGACCTCGTCGGCATAGTGGCCGCCGGCGTCCCAGGTCCAGCGCTCCACCTTCATGATGGTGCCGTCCACGCGGGTGAACTGCCGGTGCAACTCAAGCCCCACCTTGCGGCGTAGTTCTTCGCTGGCCGGGTCGCCCATCAAGATGAAACGATGGACCAACCAGGCTTCCTCGCCGGGACCGAACGCCCATACGCGACCCTCGAAACGGTCGTCCTGCGTATCGATACCACCGACAAGGACCAGACCGAGGGCCGGTACCTGTGGGAAAACTTCGCGGCGACCGTACAGAACTTCCGAGTCAAGCTTCTCGCCCTGGTCGTCGTCCCACGTTTCGCCGCGGGTCGTGTTGATGAAGGTGATGAGCTTCGACACATCGCCTTTGATCTTCAGCCATTCCTCGGCCAGGCTGAGCCAGGTACTCCAGGTGCTGTAGATCGCCCAGATACTGAAGCTGACCGAGCGTGGCGTGCGGATGATTTCGTCATCCGCCCCAAACCAGTCCATGCCGTCGCGGGTCCAGATACCGGTGTGCTCGCAGATCCACCGGCCCGTCTTGGACGCCTCGACCATTTCGTTGTGCCAGATGATGCAAGCCGCGTGTTCGCACACGTACCAGGCTTTCTCGGCCTCACCCAGCGCGTTCTTTTCCCACTTCAGGCCGAACTCGCAATCCTTGCCGCCCCACTTGAGCGTCTGCTCTTGCCGGCAGTGCGGGCAGTCAATGTGAAATTTGAGCAGGTACGGTGACTCTTCGACGGCCTTGGTGATCTGGCAGGAGCCGACACGTTTTGGCGTAGAGCCACGAATCGACTTCGGGTAGATCGCACCGTTGAGTCGCTTGTCGCCCAGCGTGATCGGCGCGCCCTCACCCTCGACGCTTTCGTCAAAGTTCGAGAGCTCGTCGTAGATCACCTCGTCAGCGGATTTCTCACGGTAGTTGCGCGAAGCCTTGCCTCCGCGAATCCAGAGGGTTCGCCGGTTGGCGAATATCTTCTGGTCCAGGGTGTTGTCGCTGTGCTTGCGGCCGAACCAAGGAGCCAAGTCGCCAAGCACAGGAACGTCACGGATCATACCGTTGACGTGGCTTTTGCTGATGTCCTCGGCGTCCGGGTCGGTCGGGCTCCACATCATGACGTTGCGGCGCTTGTGCTGGATCTTGTAGCCGATGTTCGCCATCAACAGCTTGGTGTAACCGATCCGCGCCGACTTGATGAAGTTGACGACGTTGATCAGGTCGTTGCCCATGCTGTTCAGGATCGCAACCTGAAACGGCTCGGTCGTCCACTTGCCCTCGTTGTAGGAGGACTCGGCAGACATGTAGAAATTTGCATCCGCCCACTCGACGGCGGTTTGCGGTGGTTCCTTGTAGAGCGCCTGGAGTCCTAGCTTGATCGACTTACGCAGATCATTCAGCCATGGACTCAACGTACTCATCTAATAATTCCGGAAGTTGCTCACCAAAGCTGGCAGCAATATTTCGAGCAAGCGCAATCTCCCGCTCCACCGACTCGATGATCCGAGGGTCAACCTCCGGGTGACGCCGAGTGACGGTCTTGCCGACGGTGTCCAGTTTCGAGCCGATCTGTGCAGCGATTTTGGCGAGTGCGAATGTGGCGAATGGAACCGGCACCAGTTGCTTATCCAGCACCAGGTTCTTCTTCTCCTGGGCGATCCGTTGGGCAGCGGTCAGGCCTCGACGCTCTTCGAGCAGCTTGTACTCGATCATCGGATCGACACCTTCGGTTCCCTCACCCGCCGGTTGTTGTTTCCGTTGTGAGTGGTCAACGCGATTTTCTACCACGTTTTGCACGGTGTAGAACGCCTCTCGACCGATGCGTGCGACGGGCGCAACTCCCCATTTGTCAAAGGCTTGCGGGGAAATCCCGAGGCTCGAGGCCATCTCGGATTTGTTCAACCACCCGCGCTGTTTGGTTGTTTCGTTTTTGGCCATGATTAAACAACAACCAACCTCTGAAAAAAGGTCATACATATTTGATGGGCGGGGCCCGAATTACCCGCATGGGGCTGGGGGTCCGGGAAGGACCCAAAGGGGGGGTACCCCTCCCCCTGCCGGCCATCATCGGGCTGTGGACAGCGCCTGATCCATCGCGCTGGCGAACTCACGCTCACGGTTCGCCTTCACGATGTTGTCTGCGATCTTGTAGAACGGAACGATCACTCGATACCCAGGCTCACTGTCACTGAAGATGAAGACAGGGCGAACAGCATCACCGAACGCCGTCTTCTTCCTCTCCCAAATACCTTGGGTACCATCGACATCACCAGAGAAGTACTTGTCGGCGTTGCCCTTGCGCTTACTGCGTTTACTGCCAGTAGCGTTGGCCTGCACACCACTCACCGTTTCGGCCGCACCGAGGCCCGACAGGATCTTCATGATCGTGCCGCGCGGGACGTTGCCGAATTGGTTGACTGCCGATGGTGCTGGGATTGCGTACTGCCCCGAGTTCATCAGACCTTTCGCGATAAGGGCTTTCTCGAAACGCTTGTGAGGCCGACGACCACCCTTTACTGCTTGTTGCAGATAGGTGTCAGCAGGAACGCCAGACGTCCATGCATCTTTGAAGAAAGTGCGGGCCTCGGGATTGCCCTTCTTGGCGGCCTTCACATAAAGGCTGTTCAGTGTGGTGGCGGTCGGTCGATCAAGCCTCTCTCTCATTACCGAGAGCTCGCCCTTTTTCACCAGCATGGCCAACTTTGTAGCCATCAGCGCAAATGCGAAAGGCAGTTGCTTGGCGCCCAATGTGCGCAAGGCCTTCGAAAGCTCTTCCACATTGGTGCCGGCATCGATCCTGACCATGTTGCACCTCAGCTTTTATGGCGGTCATCTGGTGCATGGCCTTTATTGCAGCCCAGGCAATGCTCGCAATTCAATGTGCGGCACAGCCAAGCCTTGACTCTCTGCCACCAGATAACCATGAAAACATGCCTTATCCCGGCCAACGCCAGAGACACATGCAGCGTCAGGCCGGCAGTCGTCGGGCCGATGAAGATGTTCTGGTTTCGGGTCATCACCACGAAACCACTGATGGCGATCGCCGAGTAGATCAGCTTCCCGAGGATGCCATCCCTGACCCTGCCACTCAGCACACACCAGGTTGCCCACAGCGCTATCACCCCACAGGCGATGGAGCTGATCAATTCGTAATTCATGGTGGATTACCTCCGCCGAACCTCTGGCGGATGAGCGCCCAAAGATCCGCGGCTTTAATGGCGCGATTGATCGCCGCCAGGAGGGAGCCGCCGAAAGTGCCAAGTAGAAAACCGATGCCGGCGACGATGCTCGGCTCAGTCACACCGAGGTATGCGCTGACCATGCCTGTCAGATACAGAGAGCAGGCCACTCCAGTGACCAAGAATATTGCCCAGGCTCGCCAATCAGTGAGGTCGTCCTTGTGCCACCAACTTGCGACGATGGCACCAATCAGGCCCGCGACCAGCCACTCAGCTTTGTCGAACAGGCGGTGCAGAAGATCCATGCGCTCGACTCCGACTGCATGACAGGATTGAATCAGCCCCAGCGGCACTCCCAGCTCGGAGCAATGGGTGTGGTGGGCCGAAAACGAAAAAGCCCCGGCAAATGCCGAGGCTATGGAAATTTTGACTAAAAAGTGGGCTGGCTCAAATGAGCAACAGCTAAGTACTATCGTCGCCTCTCTATCTCAACCCACAAGGAAGAAGCAATGAAACAACGGCAACAGCAAACAGACGCTTTCAAAGTCAAAACCGAATCGGGAAAGGTCTATGGCATAGCTGAGTTCACGCACCAGATCTACCAAGAATTCCTGAACCCTGCGGACAACGGTTGGGCCAACGGAATGAAGCAATACAAAGTAGCTGGCGGCGGCAATGCGAACAAAAAAAGCGAAACGGAGTACGAAATCGTTGCGACCGGCGAACTCGCTGTTCGGATCTGACGAGTATCAGAAACGAAAAAGCCCGACCTATGAGTCGGGCTTTGCTCGCGGAAAAACCGCAAAGTAACTGAAATCTATAGCTCGCCCCCGGCCCTGTCAAGCGGCCGCACGACGAAAATCTAAAGCACCATCGATCCAGGCAATGCCAGCCTTCCAGAGTTGCCGGGTCTTCTCTTCACCGAAACCCAACTTCTTGCCCACATCGACCAGCGCCTTATCCCGGGCAGTGTAGTACTTCATCAGCACGTTTCCGCATTCGGGGTATCGTTTCAACAAACGACCCATCAGGCCGTCAATCATCAAGGCGTCGTCATCAGTGATCATCGGCGTATGCAGGGTGTTCTCGCGAGAGGCGCAGCAGGATACGCCTGAGCCCAGTACAACCCAGCGACCCCAATGCTCCAGCAGGTCTTCCGATGTGCGCTCGGTGAAGCTCTTCGTTCTGGCCATTGATCAATCCCCTGTGTAATTCGATCCGCCGGCACCGCGACGGTTATTGTGTTCGTACTGCGCTGCCGGGCCGGCCATCAGCGACCCGCTCTTCAACTGTTCGATCTGCTGATCTGCGGCCTGGAGTCGAATGCTCAGCTGCGTTACCAGGATCTCCAGCGGCAGCGACTCACCAGTCTCGGCAGCAATCCAACCGGAGGCGTTGCACTGCACGCAGGCCAAGTCGTGGAAGACACCCTTCACCACTGCCCTACCCTTGCAGACAGGGCAACGAGCCAGATCGAGTTGAGCGGCACGAAACGCTGGACCGTGGTTCTTTTTCATCACCGCCCGCCCCCCGCCATTGCGGCGTCGATGTTTTCGTCGCAGGTGCGCCATGCATCACCCGGAATCATGAAGGACAACCCCAGCATGCCCTTCCCTCGATCATCCCAATCCTTCAGCACTCCTATCAGGCGGCGCTGGAGCCAGCGATACCGCTCGGCGTCCTTGCGGAATACATCATCACCAGCCAGGGCGGCTCCGGCGATGCGCAGCACCGCCCGCGACAGATCGGCATGCCCAGATCCGTCACCGCTCGTAATTTTTCCAAACATCTCCACCGAAAAGTTCACAGCCTTGCGCAGCGCCTCGTTCTCGGCCTGGAGGCGTTCGACCTCAGAAATAAACGCTTTTGCCATGCCGTAATCGGTATCGAACAACCGAACGACCTCTTCGACAAAGCGCCGGCCGTGCTCTTCCGGATCCACCAGACAGCGGCGCTCATCAAGAGCCGGCACAAGTTCGGCGAGCCGTTGCAGTTCGGCGAGGTCCGGAAAATCACCCTGAATCATCATTTTTAAACCTCGCCTATGGTTGATTCTTGATTGGCCTCGCAGCCCTTATGTTCTGCGGCTTCCAGCGCATTACCGGAATCTCCCGTTCTAAAGCCGGTCAATCCGTGAATCAGGGCAAAACCCTTCTGGTCTAGATGGGCGTGCCACTGCTCTAGGGCATCACGCTTGCGACTCATCACGTCCGACTGGATGTACACCTTCACGTTGTGCACCATGGCGTGGTTGATCAGCAGCTCACCAATCAGGTAGTCGATGCCGATGTCTGCCCAACCGGTGCGGGCCACCTTGCGCAGGTCATGGCTGGTCCACTCGCCCTGCCCCAACCGCACGAACACGGCGCTGGCCTGGCCTTCACTCAGGGCCTTGCCGTTGCGCGCCGGGAACAGGAACTGGCCGTCGTAGCCCTTGGCGTACTGGCCTTCGCGATAACTGACGAGCAGCGCGCACACTTGCTCGGTCAATGGCAGGTGATGCTCAACACCGGTTTTGGTGTGTTCGGCTGGAATGAACCACTCACGCTCAGCAAGGCTGATGTGCGACCAGCGCGCCTGCCGGGTTTCGCCGATGCGCGTGCCGTGGCAGAGCATCATCAAGGCGAGCATGGCGTCCAGCGGCGCGGGCTCCATGACAGCGGCCAGCTGCTCCAGCAGCCCCGACAGCTGAACCCCACGCAGGCGCGACGGCTTGATCCCGACCTTGGCCTTCGAGAAGTCGCTGAACTTGATGGTCGCCATCGGGTTGGCCGAGATCAGCCCCAGCTTGAACGCCTGCCGGAAGGCCAGGGCCAACAGCTGAAACACCGAGCGCACGTAGTCGATGGAAATGCTTTCCTGCAGCGGCCACATGAGCTGGCTGTCGAGTGTTGCCTTGTCGATACCGGTCAGTGGAAGCTCGCCCAGGCGTGGAATCAGGTGGCATTTGATCGCCGAGGCGCCGGTCTTCTTGCGCTTGCTCGACAGGTTGCGGTCGCGCGACATGCGCTCGGCGTACCAGGTCAGCAGCTCGCCGACATTGACCCACTTCGACAGATTCGCGCCAGTGCCGGCCTCCAGGCGCAGGCGGATGGCCGGCAGCGCAGCAACCACCTGCTTGGTGTTGAGGTCGGGATAGCTGCCGATCAGGTTCCATTCGCCCTTGGTCACCAAGTACCAGGACGCCCGGGCACGAGCCTTGGTGAAACGCAGGTACAGGCCGCGATTCTCGACGTCGCGCAAATCCCGGACATTGCCGGAAGCCTGCCGTTTGATTTCGGCGTCGGACATCTTCACGGCGGCGCTGGTCATGCGGCCACCACTGTAGGAGCGAGCCGCAGGTAGGCGCGGATCTGCTCCATCGTGTCGAAGTGCCCACGGCACACCACCGCCAGATAACCCTGAGCATTGAGCTTGCGAATGCGTTCGTGCTGGCTGGACGAAATCGCGGCGTCGTTTGGTGGCGTGGCCTTGAATTCGATGTACAGACCGAAGAACCCGCCGCGAGCCATCGGCAGAACCAGATCAGGTATGCCGGCTTTCACACCCTGAGCCTTCAACTTCGCAGCAACGGCTTTCACGCGATGCCCGCCGTTCGGGACGTGAAAGATCAGGTCAGCGACATCCGGCATACGGATCCGCAGCTCGGTCATCAGCGCGGCCTGTTCCTGCCCTTCGCGGTCGATAGACTTGGCGCGTACCGGTTTCTGCTTGAACTGCTTCATTACGACGGGCGTCATTCGCGATTACCCCGCGCGATTCGGGCACGGCGCTCGAGACGGCGGATGCCCCACCAAAGGCCGACGGCGGCGACCGTCATGAACGCGATGTACAGATGAAGCAGGATGTCGTTCATGCCTTCTCTCCTGTGGTGATGTCGATTACTTCGAAAGTGCTCGGCCACATCAGACCGCCGAACTTCTCGGCAGCAGAGCGATGCTCGAACAGCGCTACAGCGCGATCTGGTTTATCGGTGAGATCCAACTTGTAGGCGCAGCAGTGCACCGCATACCGGTACTCGACCGGGTCGGTAGGTGCGAGATACGGATTAATCACGGGCACCTCCCAGTTTCGCGCGCAACTGTGCAAGAGCTCCTTGGCCAACTTCTGGCGTCGCCCTTCCTGCGGCACGGGCAGGTAGAGCCTTGGGCATCGCCTGGAGTGGCAAGCCGGCAAGCAATCGGCGGATGGTGATCGTGTAGTTGCGTTCGAATAGCTTCAAGCTGAGCGGGGTATCGAGCTTATTCAGGCTTTCGAATCCGCATTCCTTGGCGGTGTGCCACACCGCATCATGCGACCACTTACCCTGGCCAGCCATGCCCGGGTGAGCATTGCGACACGCCTCGCGGTGCGCCGCAGCGAGCGGTGGCAGACCAAGCATTTCGGGGGTTGGCTTGCACCATTCGATGAACTGGCCAGGGCTTGGAATGAAGTCACCGGGCTGTTTGCGAACCTGAGTCATGCCGAAGTCGATCTGACCCTGAGTGCAGATGCCTTCCTCGAGAAATGCTTGAAACCATTGGCGCTTAGAAGCACGGTAGGTTTCTTTGTCGGGCCATGCCTGGCGCCACGCCGAGCGAATGGAGCGCAGTTCCTTGAACAACTCGTTGATGGCTGTCACCAACGTGCTATGGGCTCCATTCGCCACCGGAGGTACATCGCCCGCCGCGATGAACTCACCGGATTGGGCTTTCGCCCATAGGTCTTGAGCAATCACAGAGACGGTCTTCATGAGTTCACCCCGTTCTGCCATTCGGTGTCGTCATCATCAAAGTCTGATGCAGGCGCCTGCTTCGGCTTGAATTGCTTCACATTCGAAGCGGCAGCAGCCCGGGCCTTGTCGTTGTTCACCCACTTGACCAGCATGCCCACCCATTCAGCCTGGGTGTTGACCTGGTGCTGAGGCTCGTAGTGACCAGTGAATGCGACGCGAACTTGCTCAGTGAACAGGTCAAGGGACAACCCGCGGTGCAAGGCGTAGGTTTTCAGCAGCGTTTGATCCGGTACCCAGTCGAGGGTCATTTCGCTGGGCATGCGAGGGTCGACGGCCTCCTGCGCAGAGAGAGGTTCTTTATTCTTCTCTAAATCTTCTTTAGGTAACGCACCGCTAACGTTCGCAGCGTTACTTTTACCGTTACTCGCCTTGTGATTCGCAACGCGTTTTGCCGTGAGAAGCCTGTTTTTAGCGGTCTTCCCGTTGTGCCGCTCGAAATGCGGAAGACTGATCACACCCTCGGCCTCGATCATCCAGGCGACCGACTTCATGTGTTCGCAGAAGCCGATAACGCCGACGAGACGATCAAGTAACTTTTTGCTAACGCTCGGAGCGTTACCGTTTTCGGTTTGTTGGTCGAACCATCCCCACACGCGCATCAATTTGCCGACAACAGCGTCGGGGTCGATATCGGCCAAGTCCGCAATCTGGCAAACCTCAGGCTTGTCCAGGGTGGTGAGTTCGAATTTGATCCAGTCGCCGGCCATTACGCGGCCTCCTGCAGAAGTTCAGCGAGGCGGGTTAGGCCTTTCGGGGTGACCATAGGGTCGAAGGCAGCTCGCTCGATTCCGGTTTCAGGATCCGGCTTGAGGGCTGTAACTTTGTGGGTCATGTGACCCGAGGTGATGCGCGGCTGATAGGCAACCCAGCGCTTGCACCCGTGGCGCCGGAAGATCCAGCGGTGCTGCTCCAGCCAAGCGAACAGGCGCGCCGGAGCCATACTGAGCAGCTTGGCTGCGTCAGTGATGCAGATCGCGCCACCGGCTGCAGCGAGCCTGTTGATGGCGGCGACCTTCGGGGCCTGCTTTGATATGACAAGTTGAAGCTCGCCGTTCTTGTCTGCGAGATCTGCGGCAAGTCGGAGGGCTTCTGGGAGAGATTGAGGGATCGAGACAACCTGTCGCGACAGGTTTTCCAGTTCGCCTAAACGTGTCACGACACGATGACGAAGTGGGATGCTGTAACCGGTCAACAGGGTTTCAGTAAGGACGCGATCAAGGTGGAATTCAGCGGTGTAGTCCCGCCCGTCCTTCACTTCCCGGAGATGGCGCAGATCTGCGCCATCATCCGACAGCGCCTTGCGCATCACGCGGATGTCGCGAATGACGTCCTTGTGCTGCTTGCTAGTGAGATTGGCGATCTCACGGCTCGACATGGTGACCGTATTGCTTGGAGCGACGATCGTGTTCATAATGGCCCCTCAGTGTTTTGCGTTTTGAAGAAGCCGGTCTAGCCACCGGCTTTTTTGTGCCTGTCATTTCAGCACTGGATGAATCAACAGCTAATCCGATGTTCTGCCCGTGCCGCCCTATTCCCGCGATACTTGCTTCAACAGCTCGATCAGGGACGACCCCCATGACCATTTCTTCTTCCAGTCCCGAAACAGGGACCAGCGCCAATCTTGAAATCTGCAACCGGTCCACCTTCCGCACCGTGCGGTCCCTAATAAGGGCCGGTACTCATCGCTTGGGACTGAAGGCAACCACGTTGCTGTCGATTGGGACGTTGTCGCTTGCTGCCTTTTTCAGTCCCGGCATGGCTAGTCGCAAAATCTGCGAGGCCAATGCATCCGGGGTGATCCCGATCTCCGACGCCCATCGCGCCAGGTCCTCCGTGTCGCCCTTCCGTAAGTCAACTACTGCACTGGGCATGAATCCCCCTCCGTCGCCTTCTCAGGCGCGTCGTTTCTCCAGTTCAAACGGCAGCTCTCCGAGCGTTCGCTTGACCTCTAGCGCGGCCTCGATGATTTCTCGGCTAAGCACGCTGTGTTGCAGCTTCATGTCGCGAGCAACGTCCTTCAGTTCCTGAAAGACTTCGTCATCGAGGCGCACCTTCACCTGGTGCTCGTGCCGGTGGGCTTTATCGTCGTAGGCCATAGGTTCACTTCCGCATTCGGTGACAGGGCTGGGTTAGGCGGCTGATTTCTGCGATGGGAACGGGCGCTGCTCTTTGGCCTGAAAACTGCCGTCAGGAAGCTCAAGGACACGGATGTCCCTTTTAACGCTAAGTGCTTTGTGGATTGCCGGAGCGGTCACACGAAGGAGCCTTGCGGCCTCGGACTGCCCTTTTTCAGCAACAAACTTGTCGAGGGGGGTCTCATTCATGATCAAGCCTCGGGTTATATATGAGGCCGATATTAACCATCTGTTAATTTTTAATCAATACCGATGGTTTCTTCTTATTTTTAACCGTTGGTATACATTCGCGCGATGACAAAGAAACGAATATTGCCTCCAGACCGAATGGCGGAGTGCGAGGCCGCGCATGCTCTGTTCCTCTCAAAGAAGAACGAGCTAAAGCTCAGCCAAAAGAAGATCGCTGATGCAGCTGGCATGACACCGGCAGCTGTGAACCTGTATTTCAAAGGCATAAACCCGCTAAACGCTCAATTTGCGGCGGTATTGGCGCGCTTAATTCAAGAGCCAGTGGAGGCCTTCAGTCCTCGCTTGGCCGAAGAAATTCGAAACCTGACCGGGGCCCCGGTCACCAAGGCCCCCAGTGTTGGCGATACCTCCGGCGCGACAGCGGCTGACGCAATCCGGGACATGCTGAGTCGAAGCGGGAAAAACCTTTCTGAAGACGCTCGCAGACGCTTAATTGCCGTCGCCGAGGCTGAAGAAGGCGGTGGCGCAATCGAGATCGACTACTATCGCCCCGGGGTAATGGGTGATGAGGTGTGGATCGCACATTACGATGTGCGCGCTGCAATGGGTGGCGGGCAAATTCCACACGACTATCCGGAGATGCTCCAGGATGTGAGGGTGAGCCCGCAACATCTTCGCGAGATGGGAGTTGATTTCAAGGAGCACTTCCATCTCAAGATGGTGACCGGGTGGGGTCAGTCAATGGCGCCAACGATCAAGCACCGCGACCCCCTCCTCGTCGATATCAGCATCCGTGAGTTCACTGGTGATGGGATCTACATGTTCTCTTGGGAAGGACATCTCTACATCAAGCGGCTTCAGTGGCTGGGAGACGAACAGATCAATATGCTCTCTGATAACCCTCGGCATCCGCCTCAAACAATCAAGGCAGAAGACACCTACATCCAGGCGCGCGTGCTGCTCGTGTGGAACGCTAACCTGGTGTGACTATATGACGTTGAAGAAGCCAGACCAAGACCTAAAGCGCGACCTTCAGGGCATTGCCTCTGACCTAAAGTGGTCAGCGGTGGAACTCAAGCGTATTGCTGAGCGGCTCAGTCTGGCCGGCAATGAGATCGACGCTCAGGCCATCCATCACCTGATCACTATTTTCAAAGCTGGCGAAGCAAGACTTAATGCTCGATCGGCGGAAATATCCACCCGAAATCCTGAGTCGCTAGCCTGAGGTCCGCATGGCACTCACCAAACCGACTCAAGAACTGTGGCACGATCTCAAGCAGGCAGCGGATCTGCTGAAGTGGTCGGGTGTCGACCTGTTTAAAGTTGCCACCAAGCTGTCAGAGTACGGTTCAGGAAGACGATTCTCGGGAGCTCATGAAAATTGCGGTGAGCATTCAGGAGGCTGACGACAAGCTGACAATATATGTGGAAGAGATGAAGGCTGGGCAAATAACGCGAGCCTAGCCTGAGTAGGCGTGGCAGAGATTTGTAAAACAAGGAGCTTTATTGGTTCCAAGGATAGATATGACAAACGCGATGACATTTTTTGCGCTGACCTTGCTTGCTGGCTGCAGCGCTCACGAGCCAGCGCCCCCTCTCCTCCCGGAGGGCAACATGCCGATGACGGAGCAAGAGTACGAAGAAGCCGAGCTATTGCTCATCAAGAAACAAGAGTTGCCTCCTGATAAAAATGCGAAGTATTAGGGCGGAAGGGATTTTTCGGGAGAAGGCTGAGTTAGTTGTAGGGGCTGGGGCGTAAAGCACAAGGGCCAAGAATGACTCCTGCCCCTTCGCCGGCCTCATTCCTCGATCAGGAGCTCATCATACTCACCAGCAGCTAGAGCTTCCTCGTTGTATTCATACCCTAGCGTTTCGATTTTTTACGTTTTTTGAACAACCCAAGCTCCTGTCTTGCATGACTTAAAGCTTCGTCCTTGATGAAGTCCTCATACCCGCTGATGTGGCCACCTGCATCAAAGCCCGGCGAAGTGCCGGGCTTTTCGTTTCAGAGTTGCAACCCCGTAGACACGGTCTATGCTGACTTCAGCTGAAGGAGTAGCGACCAGTGTGAGAAAAAACAGCCCGCCCAGTGCGGGCTTTTGGTTTGTGCCCTAGGTCCCGCCCTCCAGGCCTTCCCTTGCCTGCGCAAAAACAACGCCCGCATCCCTGATTAGCTGTCGCCACTCCACTTCCGAAACCAGCCCTTCCCGCTCCATTGCATCCGCCATCTTTAGTAACTCGTCATATTGCTCTTCAGCGTCCATACGAATCTCCGGCTGAGCAAGAAGCTTCAGCCAATCGGTAAGCGCTTGTTTTTTTCGATCGTCAACCATGTGAGCATCCTCTATCGACTACTTCGGTAGAGGGACAGGCAGAATTTGTGTTCAGCGTTGGCGACGTACGGCGAAACGAGTTAAACCCAGTCAATTTCAAAGCCCGCCATTGAGCGGGCTTTTTCGTGCCTGTCAGAAAGGGGCCGGCTCCTCAGCCTCTTCTGCAACCGCCACGGACCGGTCTTCTTCAGTACTCGCCTCCCACCTCAGTGTCACCGACTCATCGTCGTTGAACGTCATGTCTATGCCGTCCGTTTCGGACAACAAGCCCATCACCTCCTCCCACTCCCGGTCTCCGTCAGTGTCCAAACGATGGATCGTCACCCATCGCTGGGTCTGCGCCACAGGGTGGTTGATCATCGATGACACGCGCAATCCAAGCCTTTCAATTCCGCTGATTTCACGACGCTCTACTGGTTGAGATTGCTTTTTCGGCTTCGCCATTCTTGCCCCCTATTGCTGTATGCATATCCAGTTGTTGCGGAGCATATCCTACACCATCCGAAAATAAATTAACCATCGGTATTGACGTTAAAATATACCGATGGTTAACTACATCCATCGCAACCCAGTCCCCACATCGGGACCGGAAGCAAAGGGTCAAGTCACCCGCCGCTCTTTAACAGTCAGCGCAACAAACCAACAGACCGCATTGCCTCTACCGGCGACCGGCGAGCAGACAGACCCGAAAGCCTGCCCACGACAGGACCAACCTGGACGGTTGCTCGATGGTGAAACGCCAGAACCGTGTGAATGACCCGGCAAGCAATGCGCCCCGCCCCTCCGGCGGCAATAGGACGGAAAGTTTCACTGATGCACCTGGTTGGCCGGGTGCATTGGGAAAACAACCGGGAGTCACGACGATGGAAACAGAAATCGTAAATGGCGCATGGAAGGGTCACCTCGGTCGTGGCCTGGCACCGCGAGAATTGCAGTTCCTGCTTTGGGTTGCCCTTGGGCTGACTGCAAAGGAAATCGCCCGGGAGGCCGGTATCTCGCCGGCCACTGTTGCGAAACGCCTTACCAACGCAATGTTCAAGCTCGGCGTCACCCGCCGGGCAGCTCTGGTCGCTGAAGCAATGCGCCGGCAGATCATCTCCCCGATGTGCTTTGTCCTGGCCACGTTGATGACCATGAACGCTGTGACCAACATCCAGTCAGTCGAACCAGCCCGCCGCGACCGCCGGCCGCCTTCAGTTCGAATCGCCCAGATACGAATCACCCGTCGCGCTGAAACGCTGGAGCGCGCGGCGTAACTCACCTCAAAGGAAAAGTCATGATCGACCTGGACAGAAAGCCGAAGACAAGGTCACCGAGTTTTACGGAACCATTGTCGCACGGGCCACGTATCTCACTGGTTGCGACCGTTACTTGCTTCAACCGCCAAGCCCCAAAGGCGCCAATGTGGTGCTGGAGCCCGAATGGTTCGATGAAGAACGGATTCAGATCCTCCATGACCGCCTCCCTTCATCAATTCGACGCCATCGCTGATTGGACAGCATCACTTCTGCACCTTGGCGACAGGGTGCAGCGGGATGTAGGCCTACATCAGCGAAGGGCTCAACAGAGCACAGGTGACATCAAATGAAATAAGGAATCGACAATGACTGTAGATATCAGCAATTTCATCATCGCCACCCCACTTCCAATTTCCGACACAAACCCTATCTCCCTGGACTTGATCGGCTGGCGAGCGTTGATCGAATGCCCAAGCGTCATATCGATGCTTCCCGACGGATCGCTGCAGATGACAGCGCCCACACTTGGCGCTTCCAGTAAAAGCGTCCATCGGACTCGCTGTGAATGGAAAGAGCCTGGCTATTGGCTGTTTGCCAGTGCCGCAGACCATTGGTGCCGTCAAGAAATGCGGCTGACGAAGGTCAATTCGTTGCAGAAGGTCGTGATCGGCCAAATTCATGTGCAGGGCTCTGAACGCCCACCAGTAAAGGTGTTCTGGAACAAAGGCAAAATCACCATGGGGTTCCGGTCGAGCTACCTGCAAGACGATCCGGTCAACTCGACAGTACTGGAAAACGTGCCGCTCGGCGCACTCTTCAAGATCAACATTCACGCCAATTCGAGCGGCGCTGTATCGGTATCTGCAAGCTGCAACGGCGCCAAATCCACCTCCGCGATCATGCGCCTCGACAACACTTGGGACACGAAAACGCTCGCCTTCCACGGCGGCGTGTACAACCAGATCGACTACTCCGAATCAACCGATCCTGAGGATGGTTCGATTTGCGTGATTACTGATCTATCCATCACTCACGGGTAAGACCCGGAGCCACGTCAGCCCGCTGATACCTGCTGGATGCGGATGATTCTGCACTGCGCAATGCGGCCCCCTGCATCCGGCGGCACCGGAAACAAATTGCACCTAACCGGAATAGTTTTTCCACTTCTCCCGCAAGAGGGCTACCGCCATGAAATAGACCAAAGCCAGAAAATCACTGCATCTGCGAAAGGCCCGAACGTCCACGGGCCTTTCTTTTGCCCGCCTTTATCCGTCAGCACTCTCCCCTACGCCCAACGGCAACCAGCAGGCGGCCGAGTGCTGACGAATACACGCAACCCTTACCGAGGAACAAGCCATGCAATCACTCATGCAGCAGAGCTTCGCCGGTCTTCAGGCCCTGCGCCTTCGCTCAGTCATCGCGACGTCCGAATTCTACTCAATGATCGGCAGGGAGCTGCCTGTGCAAAAGATCCGCTACCAGGTCGTCACCAAGGGCAAGGCGTATCACATCATCGAATTGGCCACCCGCAAGGTGAAGGGTTTCCGCTGGACTTGGAAAGAAGCTGTGAATTTCGCCCAGCAACTGGAAGCGCGCGCCGACAGCATCAAGGTCTCACTGTCAGAGGATCGGAAATGATCGGCGTACCAATGCCCAACCCGCGGGACTCGCTCATTGCGAACCTGAACCAGCAGCTCGATCAATTCTTCGGAGCCGGCCGCACAGCGCAGGAGATTGCCGCCGGCGTAACTGGTGAGAAGGAGGCCATGTTCGGCACCTCCCACAGCAACAAGCTGCGCATCGAACGCAACAAGCAGGCGCCGCGCCTAAAGGTACTGGCCGACGCCGGATACACCGTCATCGAAGCCGCCAAGACCATGGGCATGGAAACCAAGCGCGCCAGGCTCATCTCCCGCGAGAACAACATCAAGTTCCCGGGGCCACCGTGAGACGCATTTGCAACCAGGTGCGACAGCGCCTTCGTCAGACGCAATTCGACCTTCAACCAGCGGCCTGTCGGCCATTCCGGAGAAACAGCCATGCCAATCCCAACCGATACCGCCGAGTTCCTTGAAGAACTGAATGGCGGCGCTTTCGCCAGCCAAATCGGCCACGCCCTGTCCGAAGTAGCCTCCGGGGTTGTTGACCACGGCAAGGCCGGCAAACTGGTGATCACCCTGGACTTCAGCCAGATCGGCGAATCCAGCCAAGTGAAGATCAAGCACAAGCTCGACTACAAGGTGCCGACCAAACGCGGTACCCGTAGCGAGAACACCAGCCTGGACACGCCGATGCATGTCGGCTCCGGCGGCAAGATCACTCTCTTCGCGGAGAAACACGATCAGCTCTTCAGCCGCGAACAAGCGCCTATCACCCCTCGCACTTAATCGATCGACCACTAAGGAACTGAAGAATGTCTCTGACCAAAGAAGCGATCCAGCTCATCATCGACACCGCGCTCGAAGCGAGCGGTAAAGCGTTGGCAACTCAAACCCCAGCCATCGTCCTTCCCGAAGGCTGCCAGGTGGTCACTTTGGAAAAATGGCAGGCTGGGCGCAGCCGTTTCCGTGGCATTTACTCGACCCATTCGCTGACCGACTTCAGCGCGTATGTCGCCGCCCGGGCAATCCCATCCGCCAAGGGCTTCATCGACCAGGACGAAATGACCTGCACTTTGCTCTTCAACCTGGGCACCGATGCACTGCCAGGGCACGCAGATGACCGCGCGATTCTGAAGTTGAAGCCGTCGGCAGGCTACAAGGCCGCTCAAGGCATTGGTGGCCGGGTCATGACGCAGAAGGATCTGAGCGATTGGATCGAAGACTGGCATCAGTACCTGACCCCTGTTGATGACGAAGGCAAAGAAATTCCTGTCGCCCGGGCCATCGCTGCTGTACGCACGATCACGATCAAGGCCACCAACGAATCCGAAACCACTGTCGGCGATACCAGCGCAAGCCGTAGCGCCATGGATCAAATCGAGGCCCGAAGCAAAGAAACGCTGCCAGCTGCCCTGTTATTCAGCACTATCCCGTACGAGGGTTTGACCGAGCAGCGGATCAATTTACGGATTTCTGTCATCACCAGCAGCTCGCAACCGGCTTTGAAACTGCGCTGGGTTGGTGAAGAAGTTCAGCGCGAGGACATCGCCCAAGAGTTCAAGACGGTGCTTCAGAAAAAGATCGGCAATGCCGCTGCTCTATCCCTGGGTGCATTCGATCCAAAGTAAGTGCAAGTGCTCCAGGCCGGGCAACCGGCCTGATCCACCCTCAATGATTGCTCTAAGTGGCTCAGGGTAACGATGGAACTTAGTTACACTCTATCCCTATTGCCTGCTGCGCATACATAGAAGGTACCATTTCTAAGCCGGAGTCAGGAACTCATCGATATGATTTGCAATTCGTTGGATTTCGGGGATTCTGCAAACCAAATTAGTGTAGATATAAGCGTAATCTAGCGCACTAATTGTTCTGCCAGACTCTGATTTTTCATAGGTCTTCCCGCCGAGGGCATAACACTGTCTCAAATCGTTAGCTGGCTCATCTCTTGTAGCCGGATCATCTATAGCAGGGTCAAATCCGATTGCCGCGAATATTGCTTCATTTGTGATCAACGGATCAATCTTAACGTAATGGTTAAACTCAGCAAGGAACCAGGCTTCAAGCTCCATCGTAGATAGAATAAAGTCTACAGGCACCAATCCTGGGATTAGCCCCTTCTCGAGACCAGCCGCTAATTGGGCAATTTCGGCACGACTGAAGTCAGGCCGGACATCACGAATACAAATTATTTTCTCATAGCCCGCTTCCGTGAGGCCTTGATGCTCTTCCTTTAACCGAGTGCGAACCTGATGATCGCCTCCACAATCGAAAATCAGCACAAAATATTGTTGCCCCTCGTCGGGAGCCGCCGCTTTAACGGTAATCATGCTCCTGGGGACTTTTCTGCCTCCTTTGATACTCCTTTGCTCGATCCTGACCTGGGACCTATTCGCTATCTCCAAAAGTAGCTGTTCGACGAAAAGCATTTCTGAATATCCCTCTACAAAAAATGCCAGCCGCCTCATTTCTCCACCTCTCCACTTTCAGACAGATAATCCATTTCAAAAAAAGAAAAATTGCTCAGCCCAGTAAATCTAAACTCATCAAACTTCTCCTTAGAATTAATGTAATTACTTACGCTGACAGTCGATCCAACGCGATGCAGTATGGTCCATTCAGACAGCGGCACTTCATTCATCACGAACCGATCGTTAGTAGACATAATGATTTGGATATCAGACTCGTCTGCTTTCTTCCTGAGCACACCAATCAAGCCACACGCTCTTTCGAAATCCAATCCCTCACCAATATCGTCGATTATAAGACAAGTACTGGACTTCTTTACCACAAGGTAATTTATATTAATCAACAGAGCAAGAACCCTATACATCCCCTGTGACATCGTCAACTGATCAACATAACCTCTTACACCAGTCTCCTTAACGCGCACACAATTTATACCGGGAGGCACTGCCGAAGGTATCACCGAAACTGGAAACCCAATTTCAACAGTCTCAATATTATAGTTTAGCGAGCGCATATCGCTGACCACAGCATTTACAAACTCATCACCATAATCTCTCACTGCATTTTTGAATAAGCCAACAACCTGGTTTGGATCTCTTTCATCAACAGGTGGCATATTTGGAGCAAAGATCGCTAGATGTTCCTTCCCAAGCGAGCTACCGAAATAGTAATGCCTTACTTCTGCAGCCCATTGGTGAAGTGGCTCAATGAATGAATGTTGTAAAGTATCTCGACGCATCGTAATTGCAAATTCGTTTACAGGCGTTTGAAACGGCAAAAACTGACCGTTGTTGACCTGTTCGAAGAAAATTTCGCCTATACCGCCCTCTTTTCTATCAAGTAATATCTTCCCGTCGATAGCCAGCTTCTCTGACTTGACGACCCCTCCCTCCACAACATACTCGTAGATATACGATTGCCCGCCTGAACCATCCCATTCACAGTAATAATTACCTGACGGAGGCATCACACTTTGAGGGCTAGATAGGGCCCTAGCGAGACTTGCAAGGACATGTAAAGTCCGGGTTTTACCTGTTGAATTTCGACCAACAATTAAGTTTTTCTGGCCAAGAGTGAGCTTTTGCAACACCCATTCCGAGAAATTCTGAGTATTCCAATGAAACAAGTTTCATGCACAAGCCCTCAATCGCTCATCCTGAACAAATTCAAACCTTCCAATGATGGCACAGCCAAACCTACAACGATAGGACCTCAGATTTTTTCTCAAATAGCAGTGACAAAAAAAAGAACCATCACTCTCCTTGCAAAAAGAACAACAGGCCTCACACCGTTCCACGTTCCCCATTCATTCATGCCTACCGGTGAACCGCGGGCGAGGGATTCTCAATGCTTTTCGAAAGCATGCTGGGCATGACGTGCGCCAAAAGTCGAACCCTATGCGGCTGATTTTGCCCTACGAAAAGCAGGCATTGCGAAATCATAGCTAATTCCTGCAACGCCTCGCCGAACGCGTTGGAATGGCAGCCTGCGAAATTCTCGGAATCGTGCGCGAGCTCAGTTGGGGTGATCTCAAGGTTCGACCGAACGATGAAGTGGAGTTAATCAAGTGGGTCGCTAATAAATCTTAACCACCTTCTGCCGCCACGCGCGGCAAGGAGCATCCTATGAAAAAAGAACTGATTAAGATCAGTGAGTTTCAGCGCCGGCGCTGGGGAGAAAACGGAACCCCGCAATGCCCCCAAGCTATTCGCAACCATATCCGCAATGGCATTGTGCCCGGCGAGCAGATCGGGAAACTCTGGTACGTTGACTGGGCCGCATTCAGTCGCTCGAACGGCAACGACCTGGTCGCAATGGTATTGAAAGGAGCTGCATGATGGTGCCACGGCCGCGCAATCCTGCAAACAAGGGGCTTCCGCAGAACCTGTACTACGACGCGCGGCGCTCGACCTATCGCTATCGACGGCCTACCGACGGGAAGTGGTTTCCATTCGGCGCCGACCGCGTCAAAGCTATTGATGCCGCGAAACAACTGAACCTTGAATTCATGCGTGGCGCCGACTTGGTTGGCGCCGTCATGGGCAGGACATCAGATCTGTTCACCGGGTTTCTCGACATTTACGAGCGCGACGTCCTGCCGCCGCGAGATCTGGCCAAAGGCACCTTGGGATTATATGCGGTGCACTTCCGGCGCTTTCGGAAGCACTTCGAAGACAAGGCCGTGGACCAGATCACGATCCGCATGATCGCGGAGATGTTGGACGCCCTAACCCCTCGCACTGCCAACCAGTGCCGCGCCCTGCTCATCGACATATTCAATCACGCCGCGGCGAAGGGGTTGTGCCCGGATAACCCGGCGACCAGTACCATCAACCGGATCGAGAAGAAACAGCGCAAGCGACACACCATCGAGGGATTGAAGGCTATTCGGGAAAAGTCGCCGGCTTGGCTGCAGAACGCAATCGACTTGGCACTGATCACCGCGCAACGACGCACCGACATCCTCAACATGCGATTCGATGGGGTTCGGGAGGGGTTTCTGTATGTGGTGCAGCAGAAGACGGCCAAGGCCACTGATGCGGCCTGGATCCGGTTCAAAGTGACCGATGAGCTCCAGGCGGTGATCAGCCGATGCCGGGATGACATCGTCTCGCCGTACCTGGTCCATCGCCGTCCTGATCGCAAGAAGCAGAAACAGGCGCAGACAAAAGATCACTGGACGCAGGTCGAAGAGCGATATTTGACTCGGGCCTTCAAAGCGGCTCGGGAGGCGGCGGAGTGTTACAAGGGATGGAAGGAAGAGGAAATGCCGGGCTTCCACGAAGTGCGAGCATTGTCGCTGCATCTGTATCAGAAAGCCGGAAAGGACGGGCAGAAGATCGCCGGGCACGCCAGCGAGAGCATGACCAAAAACTACCAGCGGGATCACGCCGAAATCGTATGGTCTGAGGCAATTCCAGATCTAGACATTAGCGAGATCGCCGGCACATAACTACTTTTTTGGAATTTCCCGAAAGTCTTCGCCATTGTTGTGTGTAACACCAACCTGCAGTATCAGGCTAAACGCACCCAAGACGTGTGTGAGGCATCCCACGAACTCCAATGCAGAGGTGTTCCCCTCTCCTCGCAACCTGACAGCCTCAATGATAGCGGCCTTATGGTTATCCAATTTGGAAGAGTCCGGGTCCAGCGCATGGGCCATGATGTTGCGAATTCGATTGATCTTCTCGCACAGTGACCACAGCTCAACCATGCCACCAAGTTTTATTTCCGCTGGGTACAAAGCCCGGGAGAGGTCCAAGATCTGAGCAAACGTAAAGCGAGAGTCTTTCAAAAACTGGGGCTGGGGAACCATCTCAGAGCAGAAATCGCGAAGCATTTCTTCCAACATCAGATGACATTTCAAGATGAGTGTTATGTCATCCATCTGCGACGAAAAGTGCTTTTCAAATCGTTCGTCGTGTTTCTTGCTGAACTCTACATTGACCATACAGCCCCTATCAGACGACATTTCCTCAATGAGTTTTGCGCCAGTTTTGCGCGCGCTTTGCGCAGGCACAAAAAAGCCGATCTGGTTGATCGGCTTAAGTGTCTGATGTTACTCAGGAATAATGGTCGGGACGGAGTGATTCGAACACTCGACCCCTAGCACCCCATGCTAGTGCGCTACCGGACTGCGCTACGCCCCGACTAGGCGTGTAACCTGTTCCTCACCTCGAGGAACGCTCAAGAATATATCGCAAGCTTTTGAAAACTGGAAGTATTTAAAAGCAGAAATTTATTTCTTGAGGACAACCAGCACATCTTCGAGCTCTGCAATCATCTGCCGGATCATCTGTTTGTACTGGGTGGTGTCGTCTTTGGCTTCATCGCCGGACAGGCGCAGGCGTGCGCCGCCGATGGTGAAACCCTGATCGTACAGCAGCGCACGGATCTGCCGGATCATCAGCACGTCCTGGCGCTGATAATACCGGCGGTTTCCGCGACGTTTGACGGGGTTGAGCTGAGGAAACTCCTGCTCCCAGTAGCGCAGCACGTGTGGTTTTACCGCACACAGCTCGCTGACTTCACCAATGGTGAAGTAGCGTTTGCCTGGGATGACGGGAAGTTCGTCGTTATGACTTGGTTCCAGCATAAGCCTCAACTCGGGCCTTCAACTTCTGCCCTGGACGAAAGGTGACCACACGGCGAGCCGTGATCGGGATTTCTTCCCCCGTTTTCGGGTTGCGGCCAGGCCGCTGGCGTTTGTCCCGAAGGTCGAAATTGCCGAAACCGGACAATTTGACCTGCTCGTTGTCTTCAAGAGCGTGCCTGATTTCCTCGAAAAACAGCTCTACCAATTCCTTGGCTTCCCGCTTGTTCAGGCCCAGCTCTTCATACAGACGTTCCGCCATCTCAGCTTTCGTCAAAGCCCCCATACGTCACTTCCTTAACGTGGCGTCCAACCTTTGTTCGAGCGAGGTGAGGATGTTTTGCGTCGTAGAATTCACCTCATCGTCATTAAGAGTGCGCGATGGATGCTGCCAGGTCAAGCCAACTGCGAGGCTTTTTCTATCAGGATCAATGCCTTTACCCTGATACACGTCAAATAGCCTGAGGTCTGTCAGCCATTCGCCTGCATTTTCACGGATTACGTCGAGTACTGCCGCGGCAGCGACGTCTTTGTGCGCAATCAGTGCAAGGTCACGACGCACTTCAGGAAAGCGCGACAACTCTTGGAATTTAGGCATTTTGCCCGAGGCCACTTCCGCCAGGACCAGCTCGAAAACGAAGACTGGACGATCCAGGCCCAAGGTTTTCGACAACTCTGGGTGGATGGCGCCAACGAAACCGACCAGACGACCTTCGCGCTCGATGCGCGCGGTTTGACCCGGGTGCAACGCAGGGTGTTTACCCGGCACGAAACTGAAGGCATCCAGAGCACCGGCAAAGCCCAACACCGCTTCCACGTCAGCCTTGACGTCGAAGAAGTCGACCGTATCGCGACCCTGCGCCCAGCCTTCCGGCAGACGGCTGCCGCACACGACACCGGCGAGCATCGGCTCTTGCTTGAGCCCTTCGAGCTGGCCGACGAAACGCAGGCCGCTCTCGAACAGACGAACGCGATCCTGCTGGCGGTTCAGGTTGTGCGACAGCGCCTTGACCAGGCCTGGCCACAAGGACGAGCGCATGGCGGCCATGTCGTTCGAGATCGGGTTGGCCAGTAGCAGCGGCTCGACACCTGGATTGAACAGCTCGAACTGTTTCGGATCGATGAAGCTGTAGGTGATCGCTTCCTGGTAACCACGGGCGACCAGCAGACGGCGCAGCTCAGGCAGGTCACTACGGGCTTCGGCCTTGGCTTGCGGTGCCAGGCGCGCCTGCGGGTAACGAACCGGCAGGCGGTTGTAGCCGTACAGGCGAGCCAGTTCCTCGATCAGGTCGACTTCCAGGCTGATATCGAAACGATGGCTTGGCACTTCTACGCGCCACTGCCCTGCCCCATCGGCAGTAACGGTCAGGCCCAAGGCGTTGAGCAGACGCTCGACTTCGGCCGAATCCATTTCCATGCCCAGCATCTGGGTGATGCGCTGGGCACGCAGGGTGACCGGGGCAATCTTCGGCAGGTGCTGCTCGCTGACGGTCTCGATGATCGGGCCGGCTTCGCCACCGGTGATTTCCAGCAGCAGGCCAGTGGCGCGCTCCATGGCTTCACGGGCAAGCTGCCAGTCCACACCGCGTTCGTAACGGTGCGATGCGTCGGTGTGCAGGCCATAGGAACGGGCCTTGCCAGCGACAGCGATCTGATCGAAGAACGCGCTTTCCAGGAAGATATCGCGAGTGGTCGCGGTGTTCACGCCACTGTGCTCGCCACCCATGACGCCGGCGATTGCCAGGGCACGGGTATGGTCGGCGATCACCAGCGTATCGCTACGCAGGCTGACTTCCTGGCCGTCGAGCAGAACCAGTTTCTCGCCTTCCTCGGCCATGCGCACGCGGATGCCGCCATTGATTTCGGCGAGATCGAAGGCGTGCAGCGGTTGACCCAGCTCCAGCATCACGTAGTTGGTGATATCGACGGCGGCGTCGATGCTGCGCACGTCGGCACGGCGCAGGCGCTCGACCATCCATAGCGGAGTTGCCTTGGACAGGTCGACGTTACGGATCACGCGACCCAGGTAACGCGGGCAGGCGGCAGGGGCCAGCACTTCCACCGAACGCACTTCATCGTGCACAGCCGCGACAGTGGCGACTACCGGACGAGTGACCGGCGCGGCATACAGCGCGCCGACTTCGCGGGCCAGGCCGGCCAGGGACAGGCAGTCACCACGGTTCGGCGTCAGGTCGACTTCGATGCTGGCATCGTCCAGGCCCAGGTATTCACGAATGTCCTGGCCTACCGGCGCATCCGCCGGCAGTTCCATCAGGCCGTCGTTGCCCTCGCCCACTTGCAGCTCGGCTTGCGAGCACAGCATGCCATTGGATTCGACGCCACGCAGCTTGGCTTTCTTGATCTTGAAGTCGCCCGGCAGTTCGGCACCGAGGGTGGCGAACGGGATCTTCAGGCCCGGGCGCACGTTTGGCGCGCCGCAAACCACCTGGAAGGTCTGCGAGCCATTGCTGACCTGGCAAACGCGCAGCTTGTCGGCGTCCGGGTGCTGCTCGGTGCTCAGCACCTCGCCAACGATCACACCGGTGAATTCGCCGGCGGCCGGCGTCACGCTATCGACCTCAAGACCGGCCATCGACAGACGGGCAACCAGCTCGTCGCGACTTACCTGCGGGCTTACCCAGCCACGCAGCCATTGTTCACTGAATTTCATCCTGCTCTCCTAAGAATTCGTTACGACTAGCGAAATTGCGCGAGGAACCGCAAGTCGTTGTCGAAGAACAGACGCAAGTCGTTCACGCCGTAACGCAGCATGGCCAGACGCTCGACGCCCATGCCGAAGGCGAAGCCCGAAAACTCTTCCGGGTCGATCCCGGACATGCGCAGCACGTTCGGGTGAACCATGCCGCAGCCCATCACTTCCAGCCAGCCGGTCTGCTTGCAGACGCGGCAACCTTTACCGCTGCACATCACGCATTCCATGTCGACTTCGGCCGACGGCTCGGTGAACGGGAAGTAGGAAGGACGGAAACGCACGGCCAGTTCTTTCTCGAAGAACACCCGCAGGAATTCTTCGATGGTGCCTTTGAGGTCGGCGAAATTGATGTCGCGATCGACCAGCAGGCCTTCGACCTGGTGGAACATCGGCGAGTGGGTGATATCCGAGTCGCTACGGTACACACGGCCTGGGCAGACGATGCGGATCGGTGGCTGTTTCGACTCCATGGTGCGGACCTGTACCGGCGAGGTATGGGTGCGCAGCAACATGTTGGCATTGAAATAGAAGGTGTCATGCATCGACCGGGCCGGGTGATGGCCAGGGATGTTGAGCGCTTCGAAGTTGTGGTAGTCGTCTTCGACCTCAGGGCCCTCGGCAATGCCGTAGCCAATATGGGTGAAGAACTGTTCGATACGTTCCAGAGTGCGAGTAACCGGATGCAGACCACCCGAGGCCTGGCCACGGCCAGGCAGGGTCACGTCAATGGACTCGGCAGACAGTTTGGCGGCCATGTCGGCCTCTTCAAACAGTGCCTTGCGGGCATTGAGGACCTCTGTGACACGCTCCTTGGCAACGTTGATCAGGGCGCCGACTTGCGGACGCTCTTCTGCCGGCAAATTCCCCAGGGTCTTCATCACCTGAGTCAACTCGCCCTTCTTGCCAAGGTAGTGAACCCGGATTTGCTCCAGGGCATTGATATCTTCAGCGCTTTGCACAGCCTCTAGTGCTTGAGAGACGAGCGCATCCAGGTTTTCCATGTACAGACTCCAGATACAAAATAGGGGAAGAGCTTGAAGGCTCTTCCCCTATTTATGACGTTTAACACCTGGCCCCACAGAGGTGAGGCCCGGTGACTGTCGGGGGTACTTAAGCCAAGGTGGCTTTAGCTTTCTCGACAATCGCAGCAAACGCCGCTTTTTCGTTCACTGCCAGATCAGCCAGAACCTTACGGTCGATCTCGATGGACGCTTTTTTCAGGCCGGCGATGAAACGGCTGTAGGACAGACCGTTGATACGAGCACCAGCGTTGATACGAGCGATCCACAGAGCGCGGAACTGACGTTTTTTCTGACGACGGTCACGGTAGGCGTATTGGCCTGCCTTGATTACCGCTTGCTTGGCAACACGGAATACGCGGGAGCGTGCGCCGTAGTAGCCTTTAGCAAGTTTCAGAATTTTTTTGTGACGCTTACGGGCAATGACGCCACGCTTTACACGAGCCATGAGTTACTTCCTCTATTCTTGACTAAAATTAACGAAGGCGCAGCATGCGCTCGACTTTTGCCACGTCAGACGGATGCAGCAAGCTGCTACCGCGCAGTTGACGCTTACGCTTGGTCGACATTTTGGTCAGGATGTGGCTCTTGAAAGCGTGCTTGTGCTTGATACCGTTAGCAGTTTTCAGAAACCGCTTAGCAGCACCACTTTTGGTCTTCATTTTTGGCATGTTCGGATACTCCGCATTCAGTTGATAAACATAATCAGAAGGCCTGCCGTGCCCTGTTGATTACTTCTTCTTTTTCGGGGCGATGACCATGATCAGCTGGCGTCCTTCCATCTTAGGATGCTGTTCGACCGAACCGTACTCCAGCAAGTCACCTTCAACTCGCTTGAGCAGTTCCATCCCCAGCTCCTGGTGGGCCATCTCACGGCCGCGGAATCGCAAGGATACCTTGGCCCTGTCCCCATCACTCAGGAAACGTACCAGGTTGCGCAGTTTTACCTGGTAATCCCCTTCCTCCGTCCCTGGACGAAACTTGATTTCTTTAACCTGAATCTGCTTCTGGTTTTTCTTGGCCGCAGCAATCTGCTTCTTCTTCTCGAAGATCGATTTGCCGTAGTCCATCAGTTTGCAAACAGGTGGTACTGCATCGGCGGAAATCTCCACCAGATCCAGCTTGGCCTCTTCAGCCTTAAGAAGCGCGTCTTCAATTGACACAATCCCGAGCTGTTCACCTTCAGCCCCAATTAACCGAACCTCGCGTGCCGAGATATTCTCGTTGATCGGGGCTTTCGGTGCAGTTCGTTTATCTTGTCTCATTTCACGCTTAATAATAATTACTCCGAATCTTGGCGACCACGCCGGGAAACCGCTTGCGCGAGGAACTCAGCGAACTGGGCGACGGGCATAGAGCCCAGGTCAGCACCTTCACGAGTACGCACAGCGACAGTCTGCATCTCGACTTCCCGATCTCCGATAACCAAGAGATAAGGAACCTTGAGCAAGGTATGCTCGCGGATTTTAAAGCCGATCTTTTCATTTCTCAAGTCAGACTTGGCACGAAACCCGCTTTCGTTGAGAGTTTTTTCCACTTCAGCGGCAAAATCTGCCTGCTTATCAGTGATATTCATGATCACTGCCTGGGTCGGAGCTAGCCACGCAGGGAATGCACCCTCGTAGTGCTCGATCAGGATTCCAACGAAACGTTCGAAGGAGCCCAGGATCGCCCGATGCAACATCACCGGATGCTTGCGGCTGTTGTCTTCGGAGACGAATTCGGCACCCAGACGCACAGGCAGGTTAAAATCGAGCTGCAGAGTACCACACTGCCAGACACGGCCAAGGCAATCTTTTAGCGAGAATTCGATCTTCGGACCGTAGAACGCGCCCTCACCCGGCTGTAGATCATACGGCAGGCCAGCACTATCAAGGGCTGCAGCCAAGGCCGCTTCGGCGCGATCCCACAGTTCGTCGGAACCCACGCGTTTTTCCGGACGAGTGGACAACTTCATCTCGACATCTTTAAAGCCGAAATCGGCGTAGACGTCCATGGTCAGCTTGATGAACGCAGCGGATTCAGCCTGCATCTGCTCTTCGGTGCAGAAGATGTGGGCGTCGTCCTGGGTGAATGCGCGCACGCGCATGATGCCGTGCAGCGCACCCGATGGCTCGTTACGGTGGCAGGCACCGAATTCGGCCAGGCGCATCGGCAGCTCGCGGTAGCTTTTCAGGCCCTGGTTGAACACTTGCACGTGGCAAGGGCAGTTCATCGGCTTGATGGCGTAGTCGCGGTTTTCCGACTGGGTGGTGAACATGTTGTCGGCGTAGTTGGCCCAGTGCCCGGATTTCTCCCACAGGCTGCGGTCAACGACCTGGGGCGTCTTGATCTCCAGGTAGCCGTTGTCGCGCTGCACCTTGCGCATGTACTGCTCGAGCACCTGGTACAAGGTCCAGCCGTTCGGGTGCCAGAACACCATGCCCGGCGACTCTTCCTGGGTGTGGAACAGGCCCAGGCGCTTGCCGATCTTGCGGTGATCGCGCTTTTCAGCTTCTTCGATGCGCTGGATGTAGGCGGCCAACTGCTTCTTGTCGGCCCACGCGGTGCCGTAGACGCGCTGCAATTGCTCGTTCTTGGCATCGCCACGCCAGTAGGCGCCGGACAACTTGGTCAGTTTGAAGGATTTCAGGAAACGCGTGTTCGGCACGTGCGGACCGCGGCACATGTCGACGTATTCTTCGTGATAGTACAGGCCCATGGCCTGCTCGTTCGGCATGTCCTCGACCAGGCGCAGCTTGTAGTCTTCGCCGCGAGCCTTGAACACTTCGATCACTTCGGCGCGCGGAGTGACTTTCTTGATCACGTCGTAATCTTTTTCGATCAGCTGCTGCATGCGCTGTTCGATGGCGGCCAGGTCGTCCGGGGTGAAAGGACGCTCGAAGGCGATGTCGTAATAGAAGCCTTCGTCGATAACCGGACCAATGACCATCTTGGCCGTCGGGTACAGTTGCTTGACCGCATGACCGACCAGGTGGGCGCAAGAGTGGCGAATGATCTCCAGCCCCTCTTCATCCTTTGGCGTGATGATTTGCAGCGTGGCGTCGCTGCTGATGATGTCGCTGGCGTCGACCAGCTTGCCATCGACCTTGCCCGCTACCGTGGCCTTGGCCAGGCCGGCACCAATGGATGCGGCGACCTCGGCTACGGAAACCGGGTGATCGAATGAACGTTGACTGCCGTCGGGAAGAGTAATAGTTGGCATGGCGCCTCCTCTCCTAGTGGTGACCCCTACCAAAGGTCACGTGGGTTGGGATGAGCCAGTACAAGATCCGATCCAGGCCATTCAATGACGAACGCCTGCCTTACAGCGGCAGGAGCCTTGCGGCCAACCGGAAAATCGAACCAGAGTGACTGGGATTCAAATCAGGGTTATTCGGGCATCTGCCGCGGCCGGGACTGAAGGTCGACCGGCGCCTGCGAACGCCCGAGCGAGGCATGCTAGCACAGATGAACGGTCATGGCGGCGTCGAGGCCTTGCGTCGAGGCGAAACTGCGGTTTTTGTGCCAGAGTGCTGAACTTGAACCGCGTTTTACCCCTCAGATAACAAGACATTCCCCCATAAGGAGCATCCCGGCATGCGTCTGAATCGTTTATTCGCTGTAGTCGCACCCATCGTCCTGCTGCTTCCGCTGGCCGCCCACGCCGACTGGCCGAAGGGTGAGCGCGAGAAGTACATGGCCCAGTGCACCCAGGCCGCCACGCCACAGATCGGCGCCGCAGCGGCAAAATCCCACTGCGCCTGCGGCGCCGACGCTATCAAGTCGTACCCGGCCAAGGACCTGCAGGCACTGATGGACAACCAGGCCAGCGACACACTGAAACAAGAGGCCTTGGGCAAGATAGCCAAGTGCAAGGCCGCCCCTGCGGCGAAAAAATAAGCCTGAAAACGTGCTGTAAAAGCGTTTTCTGCCGGTGAAAACCCTCGGGGAAACGCTTTTTCCTACAAATTGTGCAGGTTTTACAGGTTTTTTTCTCACCTTTACTTTGGGCTAAAAGCCTTTAAATACGGGGCTTTCAGCCCAATCAGCGAACAAAGAATGTGCGACTGTAGGGCAAACAACCGCTGTGGGGGGCTCCCAAAGCGAACATTTCGACTATGATACTCGGGTGTGCCCAGTTGGCCTGAGCAGCACAGTACTACTGAAAATATATGTTTCTTGGAGATACACCATGTCTAATCGCCAAACCGGCACCGTTAAATGGTTCAACGATGAAAAAGGCTTCGGCTTCATCACTCCTCAAGGTGGCGGTGACGACCTGTTCGTACACTTCAAAGCTATCGAAAGCGACGGTTTCAAAAGCCTGAAAGAAGGCCAGACTGTTTCCTTCGTGGCTGAGAAAGGCCAAAAGGGTATGCAAGCTGCTCAAGTTCGCCCAGAGTAATTTCCAGGCGCACTAAAAAAACCCCGTCCATGTGACGGGGTTTTTTGTGGGCGCTATAAAGCGTGTTCGATCAGCCGCAGTTGACGCGGGTGACGACACGATTGGCATCGGTGTTGAGGTTCAGGCGGTCCGAGCGGTACTCCAGCGTCACCATGTCGTTTGGCTGCAGGAATCGCGCATTCTGCGCGCCTGCACGGGTGCGCGCCTGCTCCAGCAACTGGGGCGACGCCTGCTTACCGATGGCGAATTCGGCCGCCTTGGCCTCGCAGCGGCTATGACCAGACTCAGTGGTAGTGGCCGGGTCAGTCGGCTCGGTGGTTCCCGTGCTGCAACCGACCAGCATGGCAGCAGCCAGCACAGTACCCAATGACGCGAGCTTCCAAGGCATGACGCCTCCTTATTCGATGATTTAGCTGAATTCTTGCGACCGCCATTTCGGCGTTTGGTTTCACGGGGAGCCAGGCACCCCGCCCTTCACAACGGACAAACGGCAAGTTTGCCTGAGCAACGCCCTGCCCTTCATCATTCAATCGTGACTGAATATGAACGGCACTCAATAAACGTCAATGTAGTCAAAGGCCGGTTTTGGCCAGTTATCCTTCAACGCATTGTAGATTTGCATGACCCAGACTTCGTCACTGGCCGCCACCCGCCCGACATAGCCAGACCCTTTCGCCCAGGTTTCCAGGCGAAACAGCAAGCCGTCGATATCGCTGCCACCCACGACACCCGAAGAAATATAGGCGATGCCGCCCTTGGTCACGCGCAATTGCGTGTGCTCATCGTCGCTGGCTGCGGCTAACATCTGGCGCACCGCTTCGAGGGTCAAGCCATCGGGAGTGTTCAAATCGATCTGCACAGCACAATCCTGGATTAGCCATCAAAGACCAAGTGTCGCATAGCCCTGCGCCCATGCCTAAGTCGCAGTGCCAAAAGCATCGCAAAGTGATTAACTCGACACTCACCATTCCCCCTGACTCCCGAGCCCTGTCATGACCACCGTGAGCATCGAAGCCGACATCAAGATCAAATGGCCAGACGGCCATATTTCCTACAGCCCGGGTAGCCCGGAAGAGCTGGCCATTATCGGTATCGACCTGCTGGTCAAGGATCTGGGCACCGAAGCGGCACGCTCTTTCATCGACCAGATCTTCGAAAAACACTCGCGCACCGGGCATTCGCAGTGAGAGAAAGCCTTTGGGCGTTTTCGCGGATGCACTCGCTACCCTGTAGGAGCGAGCATGCTCGCGATGGTCGTCAACGATAACGTTGGCTGCCTGGATGAGCGCGTTGTCTGGACGTTCATCGCGAGCATGCTCGCTCCTACAGGCGCGCCAGGCGCTCGGTCAACAGATCGAAGAAGCCTTGGGCGTCACCGCTGTCAACCCAGAAGGCGTTCTTCGGCGCGTTGAGACTGTCATACCAGTCGACGATGGTCTGGCCAAACGTCGGACCTTCGCGGCTGTCGGCCACCACGTTGACCGAACGGCCACTGAACAGCGCCGGCTTAAGCAGGTAGGCGATGACCGTGGCGTCATGCACCGGGCCACCGGGAATGCCATAGCGCGCCATATCACCGCCAATACACGCTTGCAGGATATCGCCCACCAGCTTGCCGGCCTTGTTGTTCAACGCCGCTATCTGCTCGAGGCGCGCTTCACTGGTAAGAATCTTGTGGGTCACGTCCAGCGGCAGGTAGACCAGGTCTGCGCCACTCTTGAGCACCACCTCGGCCGCGTGCGGATCGGCAAACAGGTTGAATTCGGCCACCGGCGAGATGTTACCGCCGTTGAAGTGCGCACCGCCCATGACCACCACCTGCTTGATGCCCTGGACAATCTGCGGCTCGCGCAGCAGCGCCAGGGCAAGGTTGGTCTGCGGCCCCAGCATGGCGATGGTCATGCTATGGGGCCTGGCGGCCAGTAACGTGTCGATCAGGAAGTCGATCGCATTGCCCTCGGCCAGCCCCCTCTTCGGCTCATGGACCGCAACACCCGGCAAACCTTCCTCGCCGTGGACGTGCTCGGCATAGACAGGCTTGCGCACCAGCGGCTTGGATGCCCCGGCATACACCGGCACGTGCTCACACCCGGCCCACTCGAGGGCAAGCCGTGCATTGCGCGAGGTTTTGTCCAGGCGTACGTTGCCGGCGACGGTGGTCAATGCGCGCACGTTCAGCTCTTGCTGCGACGCCAGGGCAAACAGCAAGGCAATCACGTCGTCGGCACCGGGATCGGTATCGATAATCAAGTCGATCGGTTGTGCCGACTGGGAGCCGGTGGTGTTACTCATCAGAACGTTACCCCGGCCACCAGCACGATATTGCAGTAAGGCTGGCATTCTCCGGTGCGCACAATCGCCCGCGCCTGTTGAGTGAGAGCCTTGAATCGCTCATGGCTGAGCAGTTCGCGCCGTCCCAGCGCACCCTCGACCTCCAGTGCGTCCAGGGTCGCCAGTGCCGACGGCCGTTTCTCGAGGATTTCTTGCGCCAGCACATGGCTTTCGACCTGCATTTCGCTGAGCACGACTTTCAGGGTAGTGACGAAATCCGGAATGCCCTGGGTCAAGGCCAGGTCGATCAGTTCGACGCCTGGCGGTACGGGCAGACCCGCATCGCCGATCACCACCTTGTCGCCATGGCCCAGGGAAGCTATAAGCCGCGACAGCGCGACATTGAGTAGAGGGGTCTTTTTCATGGTGTTTTAAACGCCTGCACATCGGCCAGGGTGGGAATCGAGGGTTGCGCGCCAGCCCGGGTGACCGACAATGCGGCGGCGACCTGGCCGAAACGTATCGCTTGCGCTTCGCTCATCCCGGCCACCAACGCCGCGGCGAAGCCACCAACGAAGGTATCGCCGGCCGCCGTGGTGTCGAGCGCCTTCACGCTCGGCGCCGGGAAATGTTCGAAGCCTTTGCCATCGGCAAACAACGACCCCTGGGCGCCGAGGGTGATGATGACCTTGCCGGCGCCCATGTCGATCAGTCGAGTAGCCGCGATCTGCGCCGTTTGCAGAGAGTCCACCGGCAAGCCGCTGAGCGCTGCTGCTTCACTCTCGTTGGGAATCAGGTAGTCGATGGACGCATACCACTCCTGCGGCAGCGGTCGACTGGCCGGCGCAGGGTTGAGGATAACGGTCTTGCCCAGCTCACGACCGCGCTTGAGCGCATGGCCAACCGTTGCGTCCGGTATTTCCAGCTGACAGATGATCACATCCGCCTCCTGTAGCGCCGCATCGAAACAGCCGAGCACCGCTGGCGTCAGCGCGCCGTTGGCCCCGGCGACAATCACGATGGCGTTCTGGCTGTTGTCGTCGACCACGATCAAGGCCACGCCACTGGTACCTTCCACGGCGCTGACCGCCCGACAATCGATGCCCTCGTCCAGCAACGCCTGTCGCAATACCTGGCCGTAGGCATCGGTGCCCACGCAGCCCACCATCGACACCTGCGCACCGAGGCGCGCAGCCGCCACGGCCTGGTTCGCCCCCTTGCCGCCACAGACCGTCGCAAACGACTGGCCGATCAGTGTTTCTCCACCACGGGGCAAGCGCGACGCCCGAGTCACCAGGTCCATGTTCAAGCTGCCGACTACCACTACTTTTGCTGACATACATTACTACTCATCAAGACTGTTTCAGCGCTGCTCGGGATTTAGCGATGCTTTTCATTTAACGATACTGTGCGAACACCCCGGCCAACGGCGCGGTCGATTCGCGCAAGACGATGCTGGGGGTCACGATGCGTTGTTCGGTTGCCAGGTCCGGCTTGGCAATCCGGCGCAGCAGCACCCCGGCCGCCATTTCGCCCAGTTGCAGGATCGACTGGCCCACGGTGGTCAGTGCCGGATAGACATAGCGGCTCATCTGGATGTCGTCGAAGCCGATGACGGAAAGGTCCGTCGGCACGCGGATATTGCGCTCGGCGGCGGCACGCAGCACACCGATACCGATCATGTCGTTGGCGGCAAAGATCGCGCTGGGCGGATTGTTTTCCAGAAGCACAGCGGCGGCGCTGTAGCCACCGGTGCTGGTGAAATCGCTTTCGAGCATGCGCCCGCGCGCAACACGGATACCCGCCTCTTCAAGGGCCCGGCAAAAGCCGGCCAAGCGCATCTGCGCCACGCTGGTGGTTGCAGGGCCGCTGATGGTGGCGATATCCCGGTGCCCCAACTCCAGCAGATGCCGCGTGGCCAGGTAGGCGCCGTACTCGTGATCGATGCGCACAAGGTCCGCGTCGACGCCTTCGAGCCCTCGGTCGACGATCACCATCGGCGTGCGCACGGCCGCCAGGCCCTGGGCCAACCCGCCGTCACCACCGGCCGAGGCGACGATCAGGCCGTCGATGCGTTTCTCCAGCAATACTCGCAGGTAACTGCGCTGCTTGTCCGGATTGTCGTCCGAATTGCACAGGATCACACAGTAGCCATTACGCTCACAGTAGTCCTCGATACCCCGCGCCAGCTCGGCGAAATACGGGTTGAGGCTGTTGGGCACCAGCAGGCCGATGGTTGCCGTGGTCTTGGCCTTGAGGGACCGGGCGACGGCGCTGGGCACATAATCGAGGGTCTTGATTGCGGCCTCGACCTTGACCCGTACTTCTTCACTCACCGGCCGGGTCTTGTTCACCACATGGGAAACCGTGGTGTAGGAAATCCCCGCCAGTGCTGCTACATCCTTGATCGTTGCCATGACTCAGGTCCGCCGGCTTGCGCGCTGACTGCGATAAGTATCCAGCACTACCGCCACCACGATCACGGCGCCAGTGATGATGCGTTTGGTCGGCTCGGTGGCGCCGATCTGCGCCAGGCCGGCCGCCAATACCGAAATGATCAGCACGCCGAAGAAGGTGCTGATGACCGAGCCGCGCCCACCCATCAGACTGGTGCCGCCAATCACCACGGCAGCGATCACTTGCAACTCCAACCCGGAGCCGGCATTGGGGTCCGCCGCTTCCAGGCGAGAAATCTGGAACAGCGCGGCAATACCGGCCAGCAACCCCATCAGGCTGAACACCAGGATCTTGTAGGGCTTGGGGTTGATCCCCGCCAGGCGCACCGCCTCTTCGTTGGTGCCGATGCCGATCAGGTAGCGCCCGAATACGGTACGGGTCAACACGGCCTGGGCGATGAAAATGATCAGCAAGGCGATGATGAACGAGGGCGAAATTCCGAAGGCGATCGGATTGGACAGCCAGGCAAAGGCGTCGCCGATGTAGGCCGTGCGCGAACCGGTCATCTGGTACGCCACGCCGCGGGCCATTTCCAGCACACCCAGGGACACGATGAACGAGGGAATGCGCCAGGCCACGGTGATCGAACCGGTGACGGTCCCCGCCAGCGCGGCAGCCGCCATGCCGAGCAAAGCCGCTGGCAGCACGCTCCAGCCCCAACCGAGAATCGCCACGCTGACCGTCGACGCGGCCAGCGCCAGCACCGAACCCACCGACAGGTCGATACCGCCGATGATCAGCACGAAGGTCATACCGACCGCCAGGACCATCAAGTCCGGAATCTGGTTGGCCAGGGTGCTGAAAGTGTTGTAGGAGAGGAAATGGCTGCTCAGGACCGAGAACAGCACGACCATGGCCAGCAAGGCGCCGGCCAGCCCCAGGTAAGTGCCCAGCCCATAGAAATTGCCGCTGCGTGGGCCGGCCGAAGATACGGTTTTCATTGAAGATCCCTAGGCGCCGCTTCGTTGAGCAGCGCATCACGTTTTTGGTAGCCGGCGAACGCGGCGGCAAGCAAATCATCCTGGGTCCAGCTGTCGCGCTCGAAGGTGTCGATCAGACGCCCCGCCGAGAGCACGCCGATGCGGTCGCAGATCAACATCAATTCGCGCAGGTCGCTGGACACCACCACCAACGCCTTGCCTTGACGGGTCAACTCACCGAGCAGCGCATAAATGTCGAACTTGGCGCCGACATCGATGCCCCGGGTCGGCTCGTCAAACAGCAGCACCGAGCAATCACGCTCCAGCCAGCGACCGATGACTACCTTCTGCTGGTTGCCACCGGACAACTCGGACACCAACTGCGCCGGTCCGGAACTGCGAATGCGCATGGCGTCGATCTGCCGTTGGGCCAGCCCCGCTTCAGCGCCAGGATTGACCAGGCCACCGCTGGAAATAACCGGCATGTTACCCAGCGCAATGTTCGCGCCGATCGATTGCGTCAGCAGCAGGCCCTCGCCCTTGCGGTCTTCGGTGATCAGGGCAATGCCATGCCCGACCGCGTCCACCGGCGAGCGGATACTCACGACTCGGGCGGGTGAGCCTAGCGCCACCGTGCCGCTGTCCGCGGTATCAGCCCCGAAAATCAAGCGCAGCAACTCGGTGCGCCCTGCTCCGATCAATCCGGAAATGCCGAAGATCTCGCCAGCCCGCACCTCGAAGGACACGTCACGCACCTTGTCGGCACGACTCAGGCCCTTGACCGTCAAAGCCGCAGCGCCGATGTCACGCGGCCCCATGTCGATGTGTTCACCCAATTCGCGCCCGACCATCAGCGTGACCAGTTGCTCACTGTTGTAGTTGGCCATCGGCTCGACACACACCAGGTGACCATCACGCAGGACCGCAATGCGCTGGGCCACCCGCGCAAGCTCTTCGAGGCGATGGGAGATATAGATGATCGACACGCCACGGGCCTGCAGGCGCGTGATCTGCTCGAAGAGCATTTCGACTTCACGGGCGGTGAGCATCGCGGTCGGCTCATCGAGGATCAGCACGTGGCAATCACCGATCAGGTTGCGCGCGATCTCGACCATCTGCTGATGACCAATGCCCAGCTCGCCCACCGGGGTGTCCGGGTCGATAGCGTCGAGCCCGACCTGAGCCATGGCCTCGATCGCAGCCAGGCGCAGTTGCTTGCGATTGATCCAGCCAGCAGTGCTGGGCAGCTTGTGCAGAAACAGGTTTTCCGCCACCGACAGGGTCGGCAACAGATTGAGCTCCTGCATGACCATGCGGATCCCCAGCTCTTCGGCCTGGGTGCGGCTGCCCGGGCGGTAATCGCGCCCCTGAAACTGCATCTGGCCAGTAGTCGGCGTGACCAGCCCGCCGATAATCTTCGACAGCGTACTTTTGCCGGCGCCATTCTCGCCGATCAGTGCCAGCACCTCGCCGCGCATGAGCGTGAGGTTGATGCCGGCCAGGACCGGCTGCGCGTAAGTCTTGCCAATGTCGCTGACCGAGAGGACAGCGTGCGGGGCGCTAACAGACATAAGACTCTCCATGCGCTCGCAGGGATGGCGAGCGCCATTGCGTCGCCGGAAATTTACTGTGTAACCAGCTCTACCGGAGTTTCGATCACGCCGTTGGCGCCGCTGTCGACTTTCTCGCCCTTGATGATCTTCAACGCGGTCTCGATGCCGAACACCGCCTGCTTGGCGGCAAACTGATCGGCGGTGGCCAGGACGCGGCCATCCTTGAGCATCGGCTTGATGGCATTGATGTTGTCGTAACCGACCACCTGGACCTGGCCAGCCTTGCCCGCGGCACGCACGGCAGACACCACGCCCACCGCCATGCTGTCGTTGCCGGCGAGCAGGGCCTTGATGTTCGGGTATTCGCTGAGCATCGAGGACGCCACCTGGTTGCCCTTGTTGATTTCCCAGTCGCCCGATTGCACGGACACGACCTTGATCTGCGCCGCCTCCATCGCATCCTTGAAGCCTGCGGTGCGGGCCTGGGCATTGGTGGTGGTGGACACCCCCTCGATGATGCCTACTTCGTCACCGGCCTTGAGCTTCTTGGCCAGGTACTCACCCACCAGGCGCGCGCCCTTTCGGTTATCCGGGCCTACGAACGGCACACTGATGTTCTTGCTCTTGACCACGGCCGGGTCGAGCTGGTTGTCGATGTTGATCACGGTAATGCCGGCGTCGACGGCTTTTTTGATCACCGGCACCATGGCCTTGGAATCAGCGGGCGCGATCACCAGCGCATTGACCCTCGACACGATCATTTGCTCGACGATGCGGATCTGGTTGGCCGTATCCGTTTCGTCCTTGATGCCGTTGGAGATGAGCTCGAACTCGTCGGAGTGATCTTTCTGATACGCCTTGGCGCCGTCTTCCATGGTCAGGAAGAATTCGTTGGCCAGGGACTTCATCACCAGCGCGACTTTTGGCTTTTCAGGCGTTTGGGCGAACGCCGAAGAAACAGGCAGCGTGGCGGTTGCGCCAGCCAGTATTGCGACAGCAAGAAGACGTCCAGCGAATGGCAGCTTCATGGGTTCACTCCGATCTTATGATTATTGTGAGCAACGTCGGGGCGGCATATAGAGATGTCGCAAACGTTTGCGAACCCTGACTATGCGAATCTTGCCGGAATTTGTCAACGGCCGTCATACCCCGTCCGCAGGTTGCGCGTATAGCCACCAGCACACAAGGTCACGCCGTAGTGCTGACAATACTGCCGGAACCAGTCAACTCTTTTGCCAGGCTGGCGGCCACCTGCATCAATGCCGACAACGTATCAGCAATCTGTGACTGGAGCGCCATCACGGCCACGGCCTTGGCCTCTTCAGACTGAAAAGACGCGGCCTGGGCAGCCGCCAGTTGTTGCTGTTGCTCACGCAGTTGCTCTTGCAGTTCCTGCATGCGCTTGAGCAGCAATTGCGCCGCAACGCTTTGCTGGCTGCCAGCGCCTTCGGCGTCTTCACTCGCCTGCGCGCCCTGATCCATTCGGACAGGCTTTTCATCCTGCACGGGCTCACCGGACTGCTGCACCGATGCCGTGTCACTCAAGGTGTCGACGGCAGCCGCTGATTTCCCGCCGATATTAACAACCGCTGAATGTGGCAAACCGACCGTCAACGACATGTGAACTCCCTGTAGATGATTCTTCACTGAAGCATCGACCTGCCGACCGGTTTCTTTAACGCCGATATTTAAAGGGGAATCGAAATCCTTTTCGGAAAGCCGAATGAAAAATCCACGCACAGTCGGAAAGCCGGACAACACAGGAAGGTCGCCGCTCAACAACTCGTTTAAATTGATAAACAAATCAATAGGTTAGGAATTTTTTTTGATTCCAGTTGTAACTGGTACGGGACGTGCTCTTTCTTCAGCACCCCACGGGTTCAGATCCGTTTGGGGGCGCATCTAGATGAACCTGCATCAGCACCGTCACTACAAGAGAGAAAAATAATGACATCTGCTTTGAAAAACCTTATTCCGGGCACATTGGCCCTCTTGCTGCTCGTGCCCGCCGCCCTTCAGGCAAAAGAAGTCGAAACCCAACAGAAACTGGCGAATGTCGTGGTCCTGGCGACCGGCGGCACCATCGCCGGTGCAGGCGCCAGCGCCGCCAACAGCGCCACCTATCAAGCAGCGAAAGTCGGCATCGAGCAATTGATTGCCGCGGTACCGCAGCTCAGCGAACTGGCCAATGTCCGCGGCGAACAGGTCATGCAGATCGCCTCCGAAAGCATCACCAACGACAACCTGTTGCAACTGGGCCGTCGTGTTGCCGAATTGGCGGACAGCAAGGACGTCGATGGCATCGTGATCACCCACGGCACCGACACCCTGGAAGAAACCGCCTATTTCCTCAACCTGGTGGAAAAAACCGACAAGCCCATCATTGTCGTGGGCTCCATGCGCCCGGGTACCGCAATGTCCGCCGACGGCATGCTGAACCTGTACAACGCCGTCGCCGTGGCCAGCAGCAAGGACGCGCGTGGCAAGGGCGTGCTGGTGACCATGAACGACGAAATCCAGTCGGGTCGCGATGTCAGCAAAATGATCAACATCAAGACCGAAGCGTTTAAAAGCGCCTGGGGCCCCCTCGGGATGGTGGTCGAAGGCAAATCCTACTGGTTCCGCCTCCCGTCCAAGCGCCACACCATGGACTCGGAATTCGACATCAAGAACATCCAGAGCTTGCCTGACGTCGAAATTGCCTACTCCTACGGTAACGTCGGCGACACCGCCTACAAGGCACTGGCCCAGTCGGGTGCCAAGGCCATCATCCATGCCGGCACCGGCAATGGCTCGGTCTCTTCCCGGGTCGTGCCTGCCTTGCAGGCCCTGCGCAAGGACGGCGTGCAGATCATCCGCTCTTCCCACGTCAATGCCGGTGGGTTTGTCCTGCGTAACGCCGAACAGCCTGACGACAAATATGACTGGGTGGTGGCGCATGACCTGAACCCGCAGAAAGCCCGAATCCTGGCGATGGTCGCGCTGACCAAGACCAATGACAGCAAAGAGCTGCAACGGATGTTCTGGGAATATTGATTCGCCCCTCGCCCGACCGACTCCGGTCGGGCATCTCTCATCACTCCCGCCTGACAAAAAAACTCTTTTGCTCCTACACCAATCGGCAAAAAACACTGTCAGAGGATTCTCTTGAATTTTAAGCAGTTGCGAAAATGCCTACAGTTAAATACTGTATGCACGTACAGCTTAATAAGGATAATCCTGTGGACACCACCTCCGCCTCACCAGACACCTATGTACGCATGGGCCTGCGCGTTCAGAAAATCATCAACGGCCCAACCGCTCAAAAAGCCAGGGCAGCCCTGATCTTCCGCCTTCCAGACGAGCCCGTGGATGAATGGGAACGCCTGCTCGAAGAAATCGACGAGAACGACAACGTCACCCTCGCCCACCGCGACGATGGTGGTGTGCAGATTTTCTGGGTAGTGCCGAAGGAAGACTGAGTCGATGAGTGTCCGTTGTTTTGCCCTGCTGCTCCTGTTGTTCGCGATGGGGGCCCAGGCTGATGCGCCACGCACGTTCAGCGAGGCCAAGAAAGTCGCCTGGAAGCTGTATGCACCGCAGTCCACCGAGTTTTATTGCGGCTGCAAATACACCGGTAACAAAGTGAACCTCGCGGCGTGCGGGTATGTGCCACGCAAAAACGCCAAGCGTGCCGCCCGCATCGAGTGGGAACACATTGTCCCGGCGTGGCAAATCGGACATCAGCGCCAGTGCTGGCAGGAGGGCGGGCGTAAAAACTGTACGCGATACGACCCGACCTACCAAAAGGCCGAAGCCGACCTGCACAACCTGGTGCCCAGCATTGGCGAGGTTAATGGTGACCGCAGCAACTTCAGTTTCGGCTGGCTACCGGAGCAATCGGGCCAATACGGTTCGTGCCTGACCCAGATCGACTTCAAGGCGAAGAAAGTCATGCCCCGCCCGTCCATTCGCGGCATGATCGCCCGAACCTATTTCTACATGAGCAAGCAATATGGTTTGCGCCTGTCGAAACAGGACCAGCAGTTGTACCAGGCGTGGGACAAGACCTACCCGGTGCAAGCCTGGGAACGCCAGCGCAACCAGAGCGTGGCGTGTGTCATGGGGCGCGGCAACGAGTTCGTCGGCCCGGTCGACATGAAAGCCTGCGGCTGAGCGCCAGCGGTAAAAAAAGGCCTGGGGGTTGAACACCCCAGGCCTTTTTTTTTAGCCGCCCGGCTGGGCCCTTACTGAGCCGTCGGGCGCTCCAGCACCAGCACTTCGATGTTCTGTTTCTTCGCCTTGATGAGCGCGGCATTTACCTGCGCCTGTTTGGCATCGGCTTCTGCCCTGGAGTTGTAAGGCCCCATCAGGATGCGAGTCTTGCCATTTTCCCTGACCACGTTGGACATGAAGCTGTGCTCGATCAGCCAGCCGCTGAGATCGCTGACGGCCTGGGGCGTTTCGCCCCGTACTTCGAGATCCCACTGTGGCCCCGCCACCTGCGCCGACGTCGCCGCCGCTGCAGGTTCCGGCTTTGGTGCCTCCTCGCGCTTGCCCTCACCGCATCCCGCCAGAGCCAATACCGCGATTGCCAAGACCATTTTGCGCACAGCGTTTCCCTCTGAATGCTTAAAGCGGGGGATTTTAGCATTCATGAATACTTCGCGAGTGCCGTAAAATGGGCGCAAAACAACGAGAATGATAGTGACGGCCTCTGTATAGTTACACCTTGGGAATTAATGCTGTATCTGCGCGTCAGAAAGAGGCACCCAAACCGTGAGACTTCGCACTAATCTATACATAACACCGACCTCTGCACTGTCCGAATCAGGTGCCCCACGAAGCAATCAAGGAGAAGACCATGCTGATACTCACCCGCAAAGTCGGTGAAAGCATAAACATTGGTGATGACATTACGATCACCATCCTGGGCGTAAGCGGCCAGCAAGTCCGGATTGGCATCAATGCCCCCAAAGACGTCGCAGTGCATCGCGAAGAAATTTACCAGCGCATTCAGGCCGGCCTGACCGCTCCGGAAAAGCCACAAACCTGAATCCTGTCGTAGTCAGTAGCCAGCCCGTTCGCCCCGCAACGACGGCTGGCTAAAGATTCCAGCGCAACACGCCTGCGCTTTCCCTTCACTTTCTGTCAGCCGAATGTGAAACCCCGCGCCATCCCGCTCGCCGCCACCATCATCAGCAACACCAGCACCGCCTCGATATGACTGACTCGTGCAAATAGCGTTGCACGCCAGGTATCGATAGCCGCGCCACGCGACCGTGCAACCCGCCATTTGATCAACGTCACCATGGGCGCAATTTCCAGTAGCAGAATAACCACCAACAACGTCATCTTGAGATGGAACAACGGCTGGCTCAGGTAGTAATCCGTGCCTTTCTCGAAACCGCCAAAGGCCCGCATGCCGCCGGTAACCAGCAAGACAAGGGCAGAAATGCCCCATATGTTGTCTGCGATCAATACATCACGAGCCTCGCCTGCGCCGACAGCCAGGCGCCGAAAAGCCGTGCCACGCACCAGGACAGCCCAGAATCCAAGCGCAAACGCCAAAAGATGAATCGCTGCGAGCAACCAGTGAGTCAGCATCGGGAAACTCCTGTAAGGACGAAGTTGAATCAGCCTGTCAGTAGTAGTTCATGAACCCGGGGTTTGCCGCAAAAACATAATGTTACAGGTCTACTAGACTCCAACACTCCAGTGCCGAGGCTCTTCGAGGCACTCCCCAACCGCTGTCATTCCCACCGAAGTGACCTGAGTAAACAACATCATGTGTGAATCATGTGATTCAAACTCAACAGCAACTACCCACGAGCGTCGTCGTTTCCTTCGCCTTGCCGGATTGGGAGCAGGCGCCCTGCTATTGGCCGGTGCGCTGCCGAGCTCAATAATCCAGGCAGCCGAGAAAACCGCCGCCCCTCCAAAACCCAAAAACGTCATCAGCCCGGATGAGGCCCTGAAAAGGTTGATGGCGGGCAACGAACGCTATGTCAGCGGTAATTCCGAAACGCACGACTTCAAGGATGAACGAGAAGCATTGGTTTCCGGTCAGAACCCTTTCGTGGCGGTGCTGAGTTGCTCTGACTCGCGCATCGCCCCGGAATACGCATTCGATACCGCTCGGGGCGATCTTTTCGCTGTACGCCTGGCCGGCAACTTCGTCACCGACGAAGGCCTTGCAAGCCTCGAATACGGCGTGGCCGTGCTCGGCGCACCGCTGATCCTGGTATTGGGCCATGAGCGCTGCGGCGCCATCGAGGCTGGCGTTAAAGCCGTCAAGGAGCACACGGTGTTCCCCGGGAAGATCCCTGCACTGACGGATGCACTCAAATCCTCTGTCGAGCAGGTCAAAGGTCGTCCAGGTGACCTGGTGGAAAACGCGACCGTGCAAAACATCAAGAACTCGATCGAACGCCTCAAGCAAGCCACGCCCCTGCTGACTGATGCGCTCAGCAAGGGCCAGCTGAAAATAGTGGGGGGCATTTATCGCCTGGCGACAGGTAAAGTCGAACTGGTTGCCTGAATCGTCCAGCCATCATTGCCATGTAGCCGATGTGAAGAGCCCAGCGCGAAGGCTGGGCTCAGGTTATTTCCTGCATTCAATCATCTTGTCCGCGAGCGCCTTGGCCCTTTCAATCAACAGATTCTGCCGGTCTTCATGCGTGACCGCGCCGACAACGGGCGCCGTTAGATGGCTTTCGGCAATCAACGCGGCGCAGAAATATTGATCCCACACAGCCTTGTGATCGGACGCCTGCCTGTTCATTTGGTCGGAGATCATATGCGACTCCTTCAGATGAGATAACACTGCCTATATTACGCCTGAATTGCAGTAGCAAGGGACGGCCGTCACTTGCAGATGGGCCACTACAAAATCCACCGCAGCAGCACGTGGCTGGCTATCCAGGAGGACGCTTCGACCATCGTCCATTGCAGCAAGAGGCAAATGGACAGGTAAGCCGCAAAGAACTTGATCATTGCCCGCCTCCCCATCATTACCCTCCCGCCTCAGTGAACCCACGAATAGTCCGGTTGCCTGTCCTGCTTTGATGCAATTGGTTGCAGGCAGTTCAATGCGAGACGAATTGGTTTTCATTGCGGCTTGGCGGGGCTGAAGCAGTTCAGTAATGCCTGGGGCTTTGGCGCTTTGGCGCTTTGGCGCTTTGGGTGCGAGTTTTGAAACCACAGCTCAAATCCCGGACAACAAAAAAGGGCCCACCTTTCGGTGAGCCCTTCTAGACCGCCCAGCAGAGCGGATTTTGTTTGGTAGGCGCGATTGGACTCGAACCAACGACCCCCACCATGTCAAGGTGGTGCTCTAACCAACTGAGCTACGTGCCTGCTGTGAGGCGGCATTCTACGGAATTCCGGGAGGGTGTCAACACCTTTTTTCGAGCTAACCCTATGAATATGCAAAATATTTAATTTTGCTGCGGCGAAGAAGATTTTCCGGTGGCTGGCGGCGGTTTTTCAACTCGGGTAGGATCGACGCAATCGTTAAATTTATTAAACAGAGGCTGCAGGATGGCGAACACCCCTTACCCAGAGTCCTATTACGCCGCATCGGCCAATGCGGTGCCGCCGCGCCCGTCTTTGCAAGGCGAGGTCGAGACTGATGTCTGCGTGATCGGCGCCGGTTATACCGGACTGTCCTCGGCGTTGTTCCTGCTGGAGCACGGCTTTCGGGTGACGGTGCTGGAAGCGGCCAGGGTGGGTTTCGGTGCGTCGGGGCGCAACGGTGGGCAAATCGTTAACAGCTACAGCCGCGATATCGATGTGATCGAGCGCAGTGTCGGCCCCCGGCAGGCCCAGATGCTGGGGCAGATGGCGTTCGAAGGTGGGCGGATCATTCGTGATCGGGTGGCCAGGTACAACATCCAATGCGATTTGAAGGACGGCGGCGTGTTTGCCGCCATCACCCCCAAACAGATGGGCCACCTGGAATCCCAGAAGCGCTTGTGGGAGCGATTCGGGCACACGCAGCTGGAGTTGCTCGACCAGCGCCGCATCCGCGAGGTCGTGGCGTGCGATCAATACATCGGTGGCATGCTCGACATGAGTGGCGGGCACATCCATCCGCTCAACCTGGCGCTGGGCGAAGCGGCGGCCGTGGAGTCGTTGGGCGGCACCATTCATGAACAGTCGCCGGCAGTACGCATCGAACGCGGCGCCAGCCCGGTTGTCCACACGCCACAGGGCAAAGTCAGGGCCAAGTTCATTATCGTGGCGGGCAACGCCTACCTGGGCAACCTGGTTCCGGAGTTGGCGGCCAAATCGATGCCTTGCGGCACGCAGGTGATTACCACCGAACCCTTGGGCGATGAGTTGGCGAAAAGCCTGCTGCCCCAGGACTATTGCGTGGAAGACTGCAACTACCTGCTCGACTATTACCGCCTGAGCGGCGACAAGCGCCTGATTTTCGGCGGCGGCGTGGTGTATGGCGCACGAGACCCGGCGAACATCGAAGCGATCATACGTCCGAAGATGCTCAAGGCGTTCCCGCAGCTCAAGGATGTGAAAATCGACTACGCCTGGACCGGTAATTTCCTGCTGACCCTGTCACGTCTTCCTCAGGTCGGAAGACTGGGCGACAACATTTATTACTCCCAGGGCTGCAGCGGCCATGGCGTTACCTACACGCACCTGGCGGGCAAGGTCCTGGCCGAGGCATTGCGCGGTCAGGCAGAACGTTTCGACGCCTTTGCCGACCTGCCCCACTACCCGTTCCCGGGTGGGCAACTGTTGCGCACCCCGTTTGCTGCGCTGGGTGCGTGGTACTACGGATTGCGCGACAAACTCGGGTTCTAATGCGCTAAAAAAATGCCCGTATCTGCTGATACGGGCATTTTTTATTTGCTCACAAAGCCTTTACCCAGCGATGGCGCGGTCCGCCGACAGTTTGCCAGCCCCTTCGATCAGCACCGCAATGCTGCCACCGAGCAACGCCAGGGCGAATTCATAGCCGTTGTTGGCCATGAACAGGCCGTTGCTGATATGAACCGTAAAGATCGCCACCAGTGAAAGGAAGGTCAGGCCCAATGCTGCCGGACGTACCAGCAAGCCGATGATCAATGCCAGGCCGCCGAAGAACTCGGTACCGCCCGCCAGCGTCGCCATCAGGTAGCCCGGTGTCAGGCCGATGCTTTCCATGTACTGCGCGGTGCCCGCCAGGCCATAGCCACCCAATGCCCCGAAGAGTTTTTGCGAACCGTGGGCGGCGAAGATGATGCCGACAACAATCCGCAAAACGGTCAGGCCGTAGCCAGCGCGGGTAAACAGTACCTTGTTGATCAGTGTGCTCATGCTGTGTCATCCCTAAAAGAGTGTGTGTTGGTTGGCCGCTATATTAATCAGTAAATCTCATGTTAAAAGCGTAAAAAATCCGCCATAACAATCAGTTTATTCGATCATTTACGAAGGGCAACTTTTTGCCCCTGGGGCTCCAACGACTCCCGCTCCCGATCGAACGCCAGGTAATACTTGTTCACGCTATTAACATAGCTGACAGGTCCCATTCCCACCTGCTCCATGGCGATGCGCTCCACCTGGAAAAACCACTGGTTGGGGTTCAACCCGCGACGCCTGGCTTCCGCGCGCATCCCTTGCACCCGCTCCGGGCCGATGTTGTAGGCCGCCAGCACAAAGGCCATGCGCTCGCGCTCATTGAGCTTGGGGCTGGCAAAGAACTTGCGGCGGATCATCGCCAGGTACTTGGCCCCGGCCTGCACATTGGCATCGAGCTCATGAATGTTGCTGACGCCCACCCGCTGCGCCGCTGACGGTGTGATCTGCATCAGGCCGGTTGGCGCACCGCCACTGCGTGCCGAGGGCTGCAGGCCGGACTCCTTGAACGCCAGCGCCGCCAGGTTCAGCCAGTCCATGTCCTGGGCACTTGCATGTTTCTGCAGCACCGGCCGCAGCTTTTCCAGGCGCTGGCGGTCAGCCTTGGCCAGGGGATAGTGGACCTGATACTGGCGTCGATAGATCCGCAGGAACGCAGCATCCTGGTCCGACGGCTTTTTATAGCCTGCCAGGAAACGATCGATGCTGGCGCGCAGCATTGACGCATCGCGGCGCACGAACCAGAACTCTTCGCCTGGCTCGCTGATGAGCACCTGGCGATCGACTCGTAATTTCGGCAGGATCTTGCCCCAGCGCTCGGCGATCGGTTGCTCGACGATGGTCAGGTGAAATATCCCGCCCTGGACCATCTCCAGCACATCCTCGACCGCCAGGCTCGGGTCGACCCACTCGATCTTGACCGGCGGCAATTTGTGCAGCGCCAGCTTCTGATTGATCTGGCTGATGGCGTCACCGGCGGCGCTGCCGTTGGGCAACGCCAGGGTTTTACCCGACAGTTGTTCAAGACGGGTATAGCGACGTTCGCCCTTGATCCCCACCAGCACCAACGGGATGTTACTGGCAACGGGCTCACTGCTGCTGACGGCGAAGCCTGGCTGCAAATCCAGCAACTCGCCGGGAGCCACAAGGTCGCCCTCCCCACGCTGCAATGCGCCGAGCAGTTGATCCTTGGCTCTGGGAATGATCTTGAGGGTAATTTCCTGGCCGTCGCGGGCATGGCCGTTGAGGTATTGCTCGAAAGCACGCAAGCGATGGTATTCGACGCCGATGGCCTGGCCCTGGACTTCGCCGGAGCTGTTACGGCTTTGATTGACCAGCACGCGCAGCACGCGGCTGCTGCGGATGTCCGTCAGGTCACGCACCTTGGTCGCCGGTACGGCTTGCAGCGGCCCGGGCAGACGCGCAACCGCCGACATCGGCAGCAGCAGCGAGCAACACAGCAGTAGCAAAATCGAGGGACGAATCATCCACTCTCCGCAAAGAATTCAGGTCGACTGCATGAATGGCTTCACGCAATCAAGCGACAGAAACAGAGCGCCCTGAAGCGCTGGCAACGCGCGAAAGACTGGCACAATGATGGCAGCGTCACCACCCAGACTTCTTCGCGGCATTAAGAGACAGCGATAACCTGTTGTAGTTCTTGGCTTTTCTTATAAATCCTGGGCTCTGGTATGCTTTGCGGTCCTGGGCCCGAGGTAGCACCATGCAACTCATCGATATCGGCGTCAACCTGACCAACCCCAGTTTTGCCGACAAGCACCAGGCTGTACTGGACCGCGCCTATGCCGCCGGAGTCTGCCAATTGGTGCTCACTGGCACCAGTGTCGAGGGCAGTGAGCAGGCACTGGAGTTGTGCCAGCAACTGGACGAAACAGCGCAACGGCTGTTTGCCACCGCCGGCGTTCATCCCCACGCGGCCAGCGACTGGAATGCCGACAGTGCGCGTCGCCTGCGCAGCCTGCTGAAGGAAGCGAACATCGTGGCGATTGGTGAATGCGGCCTGGATTTCAACCGCGATTTTTCACCGCGCGCACAACAGGAGAAAGTCCTCGAAGAACACCTGGCGCTGGCGGTAGAACTGCAAATGCCAGTGTTCCTGCACGAACGCGATGCGAGCCAGCGCCTGCTGGAAATCCTGCGCGACTACCGCGATCAATTGCCGGCCGCCGTGGTGCATTGCTTCACCGGCGAAAAGAAAGCCCTGTTCAGTTACCTGGACATGGATTTGCACATCGGCATCACCGGCTGGATTTGCGATGAGCGCCGAGGCACGCATTTGCACCCGCTGGTCAAGGAGATCAAGCGTGGGCGGTTGATGCTGGAGAGCGATGCGCCATACCTGTTACCGCGCAGCCTTCGGCCCAAACCGAAAAACGGTCGCAACGAGCCGGCGTATCTGACGGAAGTCTTACGTGAGGTGGCCTTGCACCGCGGGGAAAGCCAGGAAGACCTGGCCGCCCACAGTACGGCGTGCGCGCGGGCGTTCTACGGGCTGCCCAGCGTGGATTGAACGCGGGCCCGGATCGGGCCCACGCTACGACTGCGGTCTTAGTGACTGCTGCGCAACATTTCCTTGGGCACGTATTTGCCGATCTCGAACTTGCCGATCGCCGCGCGGTGCACTTCATCCGGGCCGTCAGCCAGGCGCAGGGTGCGTTGCATGGCATACATATAGGCCAGCGGGAAATCGTTGGACACCCCTGCCCCGCCATGGATCTGGATCGCCCGGTCGATTACGCGCAAGGCCACGTTTGGCGCCACCACTTTGATCTGCGCAATTTCACTCTTCGCCACTTTGTTTCCGACGGTGTCCATCATGTACGCCGCCTTGAGCGTCAGCAGGCGAGCCATGTCGATCTCCATCCGCGAATCGGCGATCTTGTCGATGTTGCCGCCCAGACGCGCCAGGGGTTTGCCGAACGCGGTACGGTTCACCGAGCGTTTACACATCAGTTCCAGCGCACGTTCCGCCATGCCGATCGAACGCATGCAGTGGTGAATCCGGCCCGGGCCAAGACGACCCTGGGCAATTTCGAAGCCGCGCCCTTCACCCAACAGGACGTTTTCGTACGGCACCCGGACATTTTCAAACAGCACTTCAGCATGGCCGTGAGGTGCATCGTCATAGCCGAACACGGGCAACGGACGCACGATCTTCACGCCGGGGGTGTCCACCGGAACCAGAATCATCGAGTGCTGCGCATGGCGCGGTGCGTCGGGATTGCTCAGGCCCATGAAGATCAGGATCTTGCAACGCGGATCGCACGCGCCGGAGGTCCACCATTTCTTGCCGTTGATCACCCACTCGTCACCCTGGCGCTCGGCACGGGCGGCCATGTTGGTGGCGTCGGAGGATGCAACGTCTGGTTCGGTCATGGCGAACGCTGAGCGAATCTCGCCCCGCAACAAGGGTTCGAGCCAGCGTTGTTTCTGTTCTTCGTTGGCGTAGCGCACCAGTACTTCCATGTTGCCAGTGTCTGGCGCCGAACAGTTGAACGGCTCAGGCCCCAGCAGCGAACGCCCCATGATCTCCGCCAGCGGAGCGTATTCAAGGTTGGTCAGGCCAGCGCCGAGCTCGGACTCAGGCAGAAACAAATTCCACAGGCCTTGAGCCTTGGCCTTGAGTTTGAGTTCTTCCATGATCGCGGTCGGCTGCCAGCGGTCGCCCTCGGCGACCTGGCGCTCGAATACCGCTTCGGCGGGATAGACATAGGTGTCCATGAACGCGGTCACGCGCTCACGCAGTTCTTGCACCTTGGGCGAATAAGCGAAATCCATGGGCAGCTACCTTCTTGCGGGAGGTTGTTTAGGTCATGCAATCGATGCTAGAACAGCCATGAAAATTTACCTAGCCTATTCTCGGCGTGTATAAACATTCATCACCGATATATGATCGACTGATAGCCAAGGCTACCGTCCACACAATAAGAGAGCCGCGTAAATGAATCTGAGCAAGGTCGACCTCAACCTTTTCATCGTCTTCGACGCGATCTACACCGAAGCCAACCTGACCCGTGCTGGCCAGATCGTCGGGATTACCCAACCTGCGGTGTCCAACGCGCTGGCCCGCCTGCGCGAGACCTTCAACGATCCATTGTTCGTGCGCACCGCCCAAGGCATGGTGCCAACACCCATGGCGCAAAACATTATCGGCCCGGTGCGCAACGCGCTGTCACTGCTGCGCGTTTCGGTACAGGAAAGCCGCATCTTCAATCCATTGCAGGCGGTCAAGACCTACCGCATCAGCATGACCGACCTCACTGAAGCCGTGATCCTGCCACCGCTGTTCCAGCGCCTGCGCCGCCTTGCGCCGACGGTCATCATCGAAAGCTTTTTGTCCAAGCGCCGCGAGACCACCAAGGAACTGGCCGCGGGCCGACTCGACTTCGCCGTGGATGCACCACTCAACACCGACCCGCAGGTGCGTCACGTCAAGTTGATGGAGGATCGCTACGTGTGCGCCATGCGCAAAGGGCACCCGCTGGCGGGCAAGGAAAAATTCACCCTCGATGATTATCTGGGACTGACCCACATCCACATTTCCAGCCGTCGCAGCGGCCTGGGTTATGTCGACCTGGCCCTCGGAAAAATGGGCATCCAGCGCAAGATCGCCCTGCGCTCCCAGCATTACCTGATGGCCTCGCAGGTGCTGCAGCAGACCGATATGGTCATGACCGTGCCGGAACGCTTCGCGCGCCGCAACGATTTGCACGCCTTTTATCTGCCAGTCAACGATGTGCCCCCGGTGGAAACCCACCTTTACTGGCACGAAAGCACTGACCAGGACCCGGCGAACCGCTGGATGCGCGAGCAGATGATCGAGTTGTGCCAGCAGGTGACGGCGCAGGAGAAGAAGCTGGAGAAGGTGTAGGACGCTGGACCGCAGCGCCTTCTTCGCGAGCAGGCTCGCTCCCACATGGGTCTCCAGTGAACACAATATTTGTGTCAGACAGAGATCCCCTGTGGGAGCGAGCCTGCTCGCGATGGGGCCAGCGAGGTTACTGAAAAACCCTGCCCCTTGACGTAAACGTCAACCTGCCATTAGCTTAGCGCCATGACCTTTTGCGAGCGCGCCCATGAGCAGCCAGACCTACAGCATTTCCGACCTCGCCCGTGAGCTCGACATCACCACCCGGGCCATTCGCTTCTATGAAGAACAAGGTTTGCTCAGCCCCGAGCGACGTGGCCAGGAACGCATCTACTCACCCCGCGACAAGGTCAGCCTGAAGTTGATCCTGCGGGGCAAGCGTATCGGTTTTTCCCTGGCCGAGTGCCGCGAGCTGATCGAGCTCTACGATCCTTCCAGCGGTAACACCAAGCAACTGCACAGCATGCTGGCGAAAATCAGCGAGCGTCGGGAACAACTGGAACAGCAGATGCTGGATATCGAGCAGATGAAACTGGAGCTTGATACGGCTGAAGAGCGCTGTGTGCAGGCGCTGGAACAAACCCTCAAGAATCAGGAATCGGTTCAATAGATCCACACAAATCGAATGTGGGAGCGGGCTTGCTCGCGAATGCGATTTGTCATTCAACATTGATGTGGGCTGAACTGGCGTATTCGCGAGCAAGCCCGCTCCCACATTAGATCACCGCTCACCCAATACTTCAGGTGATTCTTATGTCCCTACCAACCCACGTACGCATTGTCGAAGTCGGCCCTCGCGACGGTTTGCAAAACGAAGCCCAACCCATCAGCGTTGCCGACAAGGTGCAGTTGGTCGACGCACTGACGGCGGCGGGCCTTGGCTATATAGAAGTCGGCAGTTTCGTCTCGCCCAAGTGGGTACCGCAGATGGCGGGTTCCGCCGAGGTGTTCGCGCAGATCCAGCGTAAACCCGGCGTGACCTATGGCGCTCTCGCCCCCAACCTGCGCGGCTTTGAAGATGCCCTTGCCTGCGGGGTCAAGGAAGTCGCGGTGTTCGCCGCGGCGTCCGAAGCGTTTTCCCAGCGCAACATCAACTGCTCGATCAGTGAAAGCCTGGAGCGATTCGCCCCCATCATGGAGGCCGCCAAGCAGCATGGCGTCAGCGTGCGCGGTTACGTGTCCTGCGTGCTGGGCTGCCCCTATGAGGGTGACGTCGCACCCGAGCAAGTTGCACGGGTCGCACGGGAACTCTATGCCATGGGCTGCTACGAGGTGTCGCTGGGCGACACCATCGGCACCGGCACCGCGGGCGCCACACGCAAGATGTTCGACGTGGTGTCGGCCGATGTGCCCCGGGAAAAACTCGCCGGGCACTTCCACGACACCTACGGCCAGGCCATGGCCAATATCTACGCCAGCCTGCTGGAAGGTATCTCGGTGTTCGACAGCTCCATCGCCGGCCTTGGTGGCTGCCCCTATGCCAAGGGCGCCAGCGGCAACGTCGCCACCGAGGACGTGGTTTACCTGCTCAACGGCCTCGGGATCGAAACCGGAATCAACCTGGATGCACTGATCCTGGCCGGCCAGCAAATTTGTACCGTGCTGGGGCGCCCCACCGGTTCCCGTGTAGCGAAGGCGCGCAGCGCACACTGAGTGTGCGGTTGTGTCGGGGTGTTACCGCAGACACAAAAGCGTGGCCACAAACGAGTAACACGGAAACAAAACGTAGGGTTTTCCCTGATGCCGAAAACCCTACAAAAAACCAAGTGCTTGTTTTTAAAGGCTTTTTAAAAGTTGGCACGGCTTCTGCTATATCTATCGCATAACAAGAATAAAAAAATTGCGGCAAACCCAATAAAAACAAGACGTAACGACTCTGACATAACAAAAACAACACGGCAGAGACGCAGCTAACAGATTTTTTTGGAGAAGATGTGCTTTTCAGGGTGCTTTTCGGAGTTACCCGCAACCGGGCAGAGAACAATAAAACTACCTTCAGGTAGCTCCCGAACTGGTTGGATCGCTAAGCGAAAAAGTAGATCAGCGCTCAAAAAAATACGTTTGCTCTTGATCCCGGATGGGGATCGACAAAAACAGCGGTAAAGGGCCACGGTTACCAAAAACAAAAACAAACCGCCCCTCAATAATAAAAAAAGAGCACGCGCAACGAAAATTAAAGGGGAGCTTCGGCTCCCCTTTGTGCTGTCTGGCATTCACGATTTCACCGCCCCCTGTAGGAGCGAGCATGCTCGCGATGGCGGTGGTTCAGCCGACAAATACATCGGATGTGCTGCCGTCATCGCGGGCAAGCCCGCTCCCAAAGGGTTAATCATCAGCCCTGCTTGCTACGCAGCTCCTCGATGCTGATCTCGCGCATCCGAAACTTCTGGATCTTGCCCGTCACGGTCATTGGAAACTCATCCACGAACTTGAAGTAGCGCGGCGTCTTGAAGTGCGCGATGCGCTCCTTGCACCAGGCTTGCAGCTCCTGCTCGGTGGCGCTATGGCCGGGGTGGAACTTGATCCAGGCAACGATCTCTTCACCATAACGCGAGCACGGAATGCCGATCACCTGCACATCGGCCACCGCCGGGTGGGTGAAGAAGAACTCTTCCAGCTCGCGCGGATAAATATTCTCGCCACCACGAATGATCATGTCCTTGTTGCGCCCGGCAATGCACACGTAGCCCTCTTCATTCATGCTGGCCAGGTCGCCGGTGTGCATCCAGCCGGCCTGGTCGATGGCTTCCGCCGTACCTTGCGGGTTGTTCCAGTAGCCGAGCATCACACTGTAGCCGCGAGTACAGAGCTCACCGATGGTGCCACGGGGCACCAGATTGCCCGCTTCGTCGATGATTTTGCTTTCCAGCTGTGGCTGGGTACGGCCGACAGTGGTCACGCGCAACTCGAGATCGTCCGAGGGACCTGTCTGCAACGACACCGGGCTGGTTTCCGTCATGCCATAGGCAATCTGCACTTCGTTCATGTGCATTTCATTGATGACCCGGCGCATGACCTCGATCGGGCAAGTCGCCCCGGCCATGATCCCGGTGCGCAGGCTCGACAGGTCGAACTCGGCGCGTTGTGGCTGATCGAGCATGGCGATGAACATGGTCGGCACACCGTAGAGCGCGGTGGCTTTTTCTTCGGCGACAGTGCGCAGGGTCAGCAGCGGATCGAACGCGTCGCTGGGGTAGATCATGGTGCTGCCGTGGGTGATGCAACCGAGGTTACCCATGACCATGCCGAAGCAGTGGTACAACGGCACCGGGATCACCAGACGGTCGACGGCGCTCAGGCCCAGGCTCTCGCCGACCATGTAGCCATTATTGAGAATGTTGTAGTGGCTGAGGGTCGCGCCCTTTGGGAAGCCGGTCGTGCCGGAGGTGTACTGGATGTTCACCGCCTGATCGAAGTGCAGGCTGTCCTGGCGTTCATGCAATTGCTCGACCGATACGCTGCCCGCCAGCCCGGTCAATTGCGACCAGGGCAGGAAACCCTGCGGCGGCTGCGCGTCGAGGCTGATCACGCCGCGCAGTTCCGGCAGGCGCTCGCTGTGCAATTTGCCGATGGCTTGCCCTGCCAGCTCCGGCACCAGGCCCTGCAGCATGGCGTGATAATCGGAGGTCTTGAAAGACCCGGCGCTGACCAGCCATTGGCAGCCGGACTGCTTCAACACGTATTCGAGTTCGGAACTGCGATAGGCCGGGTTGATGTTGACCAGGATCACGCCAATCTTCGCGGTGGCGACCTGTGTAATGCACCACTGGGCACAGTTAGGCGCCCAGATGCCAAGGCGGTCGCCGGCCTGCAGGCCCAGCCCCAATAACGCCCGGGCATGCAGGTCTACCGCATCGGCCAATTGTCGCCAGGTGTAGCGCAGCTGTTGATGGCGCACGACCAGCGCTTCCCCGTTCGGGTACTTTGCCACGGTATTGTCGAACGCCTGGCCGATGGTCATCGCCAGCAAGGCTTTGTCCTGGGAACCACGGGTGTAACTGCGTTGCGGGCTTGCACTGGGTTGATCCATGACGACCCCTATTGTCTTTATTGATGGGCTACCGACGGATACCTGTAGGAGCAGCCGGTCGACGCTCGAATGCTCGCGAAAGTCGTCAACAATAACGCGTGTTTTCTGAATAAACGCTTCAGCCTTGCGTTCATCGCGAGCATTCGAGCGTCGACCGGCTGCTCCTACAGGAACCTGCCTCTACTCTCGCTCAAGTTGACGTTAACGTAAAGGGCGATTGACAGCCATTCGTCACAGGTTTACGTTAACGTAAAGGTGAGAGCCAAAACACTGCCCTCCCCGCCCAACAAAAAAGCCAAAAGGTGACCCATGAGCTACCCATCCCTGAACTTTGCCCTCGGTGAAACCATCGACATGCTGCGCGATCAGGTCCAGTCCTTCGTCGCCAAGGAGATCGCCCCGCGCGCCGCTCAGATCGACATCGACAACCTGTTCCCCGCTGACCTGTGGCGTAAATTCGGCGACATGGGCCTGCTGGGCATCACCGTGCCGGAAGAGTACGGCGGCGCCGGCCTGGGCTACCTGGCGCACGTGGTTGCGATGGAAGAAATCAGCCGTGGCTCGGCTTCTGTAGCCCTGTCCTACGGCGCGCACTCCAATCTCTGCGTCAACCAGATCAACCGCAATGGCAACCACGAACAGAAATCCAAATACCTGCCCAAGCTGATCAGCGGCGAGCACATCGGCGCCCTGGCCATGAGTGAGCCGAACGCCGGTTCCGACGTGGTCTCGATGAAGCTGCGTGCCGACAAGCGCGGCGATCACTACGTGCTCAATGGCAGCAAGACCTGGATCACCAACGGTCCGGACGCCAACACCTACGTGATCTACGCCAAGACCGACCTGGAAAAAGGCCCCCACGGCATCACCGCCTTTATCGTCAAGCGCGACTGGAAAGGCTTCAGCCGCAGCAACAAGTTCGACAAGCTCGGCATGCGCGGCTCCAACACCTGCGAGCTGTTCTTCGATGACGTCGAAGTGCCGGAAGAAAACATCCTCGGCGCGCTTAACGGCGGCGTGAAGGTGCTGATGAGCGGACTCGACTACGAACGCGTCGTGCTTTCAGGCGGCCCGACCGGGATCATGCAGGCCTGCATGGACCTGATCGTGCCCTACATCCACGACCGCAAGCAGTTCGGCCAGAGCATCGGCGAGTTCCAGCTGATCCAGGGCAAGGTTGCCGACATGTACACCCAGCTCAACGCCAGCCGCGCCTACCTGTACGCCGTGGCCCAGGCCTGCGAGCGCGGCGAAACCACGCGCAAGGACGCTGCCGGCGTGATCCTCTACAGCGCCGAACGCGCCACGCAAATGGCCCTCGACGCGATCCAGATTCTCGGTGGCAACGGCTACATCAACGAATTCCCGGCCGGGCGCCTGCTGCGTGACGCCAAGCTGTACGAAATCGGCGCGGGTACCAGTGAGATCCGTCGCATGCTGATCGGTCGCGAACTGTTCAACGAAACCCGCTAAACGGAGCTGTCCATGGCTATCCTGCATACCCAGCTCAACCCCCGTTCCGCGGAGTTCGCGACCAACAGCGCGGCGATGCTCAAACAGGTCGATGCCTTGCACACCCTGCTTGCCCAGGTGGCACAAGGTGGCGGCCCGAAAGCGCAAGAACGCCACACCTCCCGGGGCAAGCTGCTGCCGCGCGAGCGCATCAACCGCCTGCTCGACCCGGGTTCGCCATTTCTGGAGATCAGCCAGTTGGCCGCCTACGAGGTGTACGGCGAAGACGTTCCCGCCGCTGGCGTGATTGCCGGGATCGGCCGCGTGGAAGGCGTCGAATGCATGATCGTCGCCAACGATGCCACGGTAAAAGGTGGCTCGTACTACCCGCTGACAGTGAAAAAGCACCTGCGCGCCCAGACGATCGCCCAGCAGAATCGCCTGCCGTGCATCTACCTGGTGGATTCCGGCGGCGCCAACCTGCCGCGCCAGGATGAAGTGTTTCCGGACCGTGAGCACTTCGGGCGGATCTTCTTCAACCAGGCCAACATGAGCGCCCAGGGCATCCCGCAGATTGCCGTGGTCATGGGCTCCTGCACCGCGGGCGGTGCCTATGTACCGGCCATGGCCGACGAGGCAATCATGGTGCGCGAGCAAGCGACCATCTTCCTCGCCGGCCCACCGCTGGTGAAAGCCGCGACGGGCGAAGTGGTCAGCGCCGAAGACCTGGGCGGGGCCGATGTGCACTGCAAGATCTCCGGTGTGGCCGACCATTACGCCGAAAGCGACGAACATGCCCTGGCCATCGCCCGCCGCAGCGTTGCCAACCTCAACTGGCGCAAGCTGGGTGAAGTGCAGCAACGCGCACCGATCGCCCCGCTCTACGCCAGCGACGAGCTGTACGGCATCGTGCCGGCCGATGCCAAGCAACCGTTCGACGTGCGTGAAGTAATTGCACGGCTGGTGGACGGCTCGGTGTTCGACGAATTCAAAGCGCTGTTCGGAACCACGCTGGTGTGCGGTTTTGCCTACCTGCACGGTTACCCGATCGCGATCCTGGCCAACAACGGCATTCTCTTTGCCGAAGCTGCACAGAAAGGTGCGCACTTCATCGAGCTGGCTTGCCAGCGCGGCATCCCGCTGCTGTTCCTGCAGAACATCACCGGGTTCATGGTCGGGCAAAAATACGAAGCCGGCGGCATCGCCAAGCACGGGGCGAAACTGGTGACCGCCGTGGCCTGCGCCAAGGTGCCGAAGTTCACCGTGATCATCGGCGGCAGCTTCGGCGCCGGTAACTACGGCATGTGTGGTCGGGCCTACGATCCACGTTTCCTGTGGATGTGGCCGAACGCGCGCATCGGCGTGATGGGTGCCGAACAGGCAGCCGGCGTGTTGGTGCAGGTCAAGCGCGAGCAGGCCGAGCGTGGTGGTCATGGTTTCAGTGCCGAGCAGGAAGCGGAGATCAAGCAACCGATCCTCGACCAGTACGAAGAACAGGGCCACCCCTACTATTCCAGCGCTCGCCTGTGGGATGACGGCGTCATCGACCCGGCCCAGACCCGCGATGTCCTGGCACTGGCCTTGTCCGCGTCGTTGAACGCACCCATCGAACCGAGCCGCTTCGGCGTGTTCCGGATGTGATTTTTTTGTAGGAACGGGCTTTTGTGGCGAGGGGATTTATCCCCGTTCGATTGCGCAGCAATCGCCACCAATCGTGAGCGAGCCAGTTCCCACAAAGACCGTGGAGAAGGATGAATATGAGCGACTTCAACACCCTCGAACTGCTGACCGACCCGCGTGGCTTTGCCACGCTGTGGCTCAGTCGTGAAGAAAAGAACAACGCCTTCAACGCCCAGATGATCCGCGAACTGATCCTCGCCCTGGACAAGGTGGCCAGCGATGCCAACGTGCGTTTCCTGCTGGTGCGTGGTCGCGGCAAACACTTCAGCGCCGGCGCCGACCTGGCCTGGATGCAGCAATCGGCTGAACTCGATTACGCCACCAACCTCGACGACGCCCGAGAACTGGCAGAGTTGATGTACAACCTCGCCAAGCTGAAAATCCCGACCCTGGCCGTGGTGCAAGGCGCGGCGTTCGGCGGCGCCCTGGGCCTGATCAGTTGCTGTGACATGGCCATCGGCGCCGATGACGCGCAGTTCTGCCTGTCGGAAGTGCGTATCGGCCTGGCACCGGCCGTGATCAGCCCGTTCGTGGTACAAGCCATGGGCGAGCGCGCCACCCGACGCTATGCCTTGACCGCTGAGCGCTTCGGCGGGCAACGGGCACGGGAGCTCGGCCTGTTGTCGGAGAGTTACCCGACGGCCGAGCTGGAACAGAAAATCGAACAGTGGATCGACAACCTGCTGCTCAACAGCCCGGCGGCCATGCGCGCCAGCAAGGACCTGCTGCGTGAAGTCGGCGACGGCACGCTGACCCCGTCCCTGCGTCGCTACACCGAGAACGCCATTGCCCGCATCCGCGTCAGCCCGGAAGGCCAGGAAGGCCTGCGCGCCTTCCTGCAAAAACGTCCGCCGAGCTGGCAAGCCGCAACCACCACCAAGGAGCCGCGTTGATGAGCGCACCTGTCCTCACTACCCTGTTGGTGGCCAACCGCGGCGAAATCGCCTGTCGGGTAATGCGCACCGCCAAAGCCCTGGGCCTGACCACCGTGGCTGTACACAGCGCCACCGACCGCGATGCCCGACACAGCCGTGAAGCCGATATCCGTGTCGACCTCGGCGGCAGCAAGGCCGCCGACAGTTACCTGCAAATCGACAAGTTGATTGCCGCCGCCAAGGCCAGCGGTGCCCAGGCGATCCATCCCGGCTACGGTTTCCTCTCCGAGAATGCCGGGTTCGCCCGCGCCATCGAAGCCGCTGGCCTGATCTTCCTCGGCCCGCCCGCCTCGGCCATCGACGCCATGGGCAGTAAATCCGCGGCCAAGGCCTTGATGGAAACCGCCGGTGTGCCGTTGGTACCGGGCTATCACGGTGAAGCCCAGGACCTCGAGACCTTCCGCGACGCCTGCGAACGCATCGGCTACCCGGTGCTGCTCAAGGCCACGGCCGGTGGCGGCGGCAAGGGCATGAAAGTGGTCGAGGACGTCAGCCAATTGGCCGAAGCCCTGGCCTCGGCGCAACGTGAAGCTCAATCGTCGTTCGGCGATTCGCGGATGCTGGTGGAGAAGTACCTGCTCAAACCCCGCCACGTGGAGATCCAGGTGTTCGCCGATCAACACGGCAACTGTCTGTACCTCAACGAACGCGACTGCTCGATTCAGCGTCGGCACCAGAAAGTCGTCGAAGAAGCGCCGGCGCCCGGCCTGAGCCCTGAACTGCGCCGCGCCATGGGCGAAGCGGCCGTGCGTTCGGCACAGGCCATCGGTTACGTCGGTGCTGGCACCGTGGAATTCCTGCTGGATGCCCGCGGCGAATTTTTCTTCATGGAGATGAACACCCGCCTGCAGGTCGAACACCCGGTAACCGAAGCCATTACCGGCCTCGACCTGGTGGCCTGGCAGATTCGTGTGGCCCGCGGCGAAGCCTTGCCGATGACCCAGGACCAGGTGCCGCTGAACGGTCACGCGATTGAAGTGCGCTTATACGCTGAAGATCCGGCCAATGACTTTTTGCCCGCTACCGGTCGCCTGGAACTGTATCGCGAATCCGCGCCGGGTGCGGGTCGCCGGGTGGACAGCGGCGTTGAAGAAGGCGATGAGATTTCGCCGTTCTACGACCCGATGCTCGGCAAGCTGATTGCCTGGGGTGAGGACCGTGAGCAGGCGCGCTTGCGACTGCTGGCCATGCTCGACGAATTCGCGATTGGCGGGCTCAAGACCAACATCAACTTCCTGCGGCGAATCATCGGCCATCCGGCGTTTGCCCAGGCCGAACTCGATACCGGGTTCATCCCCCGTTACCAGGAACAGCTTTTGCCACAACCTGCGGCACTCAGCGACGCGTTCTGGCAAGCCGCCGCCCAGGCATTCGCCCAGAGCCTGCACAGCCCATCGCGCAGCGATGACCCAAGCTCGCCGTGGGCTATCGGCAACGGTATGCGCGCCGGTTTGCCCGCGCAAATCACCCTGCACCTGAGTTGCGAGGGCCAGGACCGCGCGTTGACGCTGGGCAACCCCCAATCCCAAAGCGCCCGACTCAAGGGCGAGCAGTTGCTGACCGAGCACGAAGGCGTGCGTCGCCAGCACCGGGCGATCCGCCGTGGCGACTGTGTCTACCTGCAATGGGAAGGCGAACTGCGCCGCATCGAGACCTACGACCCGATCACCGCCGTAGAAGCCAGTCACGCCCATCACGGCGGGCTCACCGCCCCCATGAATGGCAGCATCGTGCGCGTGCTGGTGGAGGCCGGGCAAACGGTCGAGGCCGGGGCGCAACTGGTGGTGCTGGAGGCCATGAAGATGGAGCACAGCATCCGCGCACCCCACGCCGGTGTGATCAAGGCGCTGTATTGCCAGGAAGGCGAGATGGTCAGCGAAGGCAGTGCCCTGGTCGAACTGGAAGAAGCCTGACAGGCAGGCCGGCCCCGCGCATGACGCGGGCCGGCCTGGCTAGAATTTCACGGTTGCCTGGACCACCACGCCGATAATTCGGCACTCGTCGGTGAACAGGCTTTTCGGGTAGGTCGGATTGAGCGGGACCAGGTAACGCTGCCCGCCCTCCTCACTCAACTTGCGAAAAATCGCCTCGCTGCTGTCCGGCCATTGCGCGATCACCAGCTTGCCCGGCACCGCGTCCACATCCGGGTCCACCAGGATCAACATGCCCTCGGCAACGCTGGGACCGCTGGGAGCGGTCATGGCATCGCCAACCACCGTCAGCCAGAACGCCGCGCCTCGAGCGTGGTAGTCAGACAGTTCGAAACGGTACGGCGCCCGCTCGCCATCGCGCACCTGCACGGTGTCCCGCCAGTCACTGACCGGGTAGCGAAAGTACGGGTTGTACTTTTGCGTCAGGCAGACCTCATCGTCCTGTTCCTGCCCATGTTCGCGAATCACCAGCGCCACTTCGAGAAAATCCAGGCCCAGGGCCTGCAGCACGCGATTCATGTCGTCGATGCCAGGCTGACGGCGTTTTGTCAGCCAATGCCCGATGCCACCCTGGGACATCCCGAGGCGGTCGGCGAGTATTTCCTGAGTGATCTTGAGTTCACTCATCTTGGCCTTGACCAATGCTATCCATTTATCCATGTGCGGCACGATACGTGGGGGACCTCGGTCGACAAAACACAAAATGTAGTATTAATAGAATTGTCATAAATACGTAACGTATTAGGATGGGTAAACGGATCTGAATTTATCACGGAGTTCGCCTTGACCATGAATCCACCCAGCAACGACTTGCCCGACATGCAAATCGACACGTCCCTCAACTCACCCCAGGGCTCCGCCGCCGCACAGCGAGCATTGGATTATTACTTGAAACCAGCTATTGCAGAGGAAGCAGCGCCGGAGCGCCTCTTTGACGTAAACCGAAATATCAGCATCGAAGAAGCCCTGGTGCATGCTTCAGGGCTGCTACGTTGTGCGGCCGCCACTGCCTACGAGTCAGCCAGTCATTTGCACGGGGCACATCGGGACCTGGCGCTCTCGACCGTGCATATGATCGACATGGCAAAGGCAATGGTGAACCGCTCCCTGGAGGGCGGCCAGAAAGGCTAGTTGGAGGAGTACCGGGACAGAAGGACAGGAAAGAATTTTCCCGACGCGCAGCCAAAATCGTTTGACTTGCAAACGAGAATGATTATTATTGCATCAGCTGATCGCGAGATCAGTCGATGGACCAGGGACCTTAGGTCGGTCGCCTGGACTATCTCCTCATCAGGCTAATCACGGTTTTTGACCCGGCTTTTTGCCGGGTCTTTTTTTTGCCAGTTTTCTGGCTTATGGCTTCAGGCTAATGAAGTCTTGATGTGTCGCAAATTCGATGGCGCGGATCATATCAAAACAACATTAGTTGGCAAGAGAAGCCTTCTGTCGAGGGGGCAAACTAATGGCAAATAGCACTTGAGAATCAATCGCATACTCTCTAAGCTGCGACGGCGTCAAGGAAGACGCCCCCTCAGCCTATCAATACACGGCTATATGCGAGTCCGCTCGCGGCTCGGTCCCGCCACACAGTACACCGGTGTCAGGATCGCGCAGGATGATCTGGCCCCGCCCGTAACTCGTGCGATCGCACACCACCTCGACTTCGTGCCCGCGCCGTGCCAGTGCCGCCGCCATGTCTCGCGAGGCGTCCTGCTCGATGCCAACCTTCAGTTCGCCCAACCATTGCCAGCGCGGTGCGTCCAGGGCCGCTTGTGGATTGAGCCCGAAATCCACCAGGTTCATGACCATCTGCACATGCCCCTGGGGCTGCATGTAGCCGCCCATCACGCCGAAAGGTCCCAGCGCTTCACCGTCCTTGCTGAGAAACCCGGGAATGATGGTATGGAAGGTCTTTTTCCCAGGTGCCAGGCAATTCGCATGGCTGGGATCAAGGCTGAATTCTTCGCCACGGTTTTGCAGGGCGATACCGCTGTCGGGCAGCACCACGCCGGAACCGAATCCGTGATAATTACTCTGGATGAATGACACCATGTTGCCGTCGGCATCGGCGGTGGCCAGGTAGACGGTGCCACTGGCATGGGGATCGCCCGGCTTCGGTGCCGCCGCGCGTTCGCCGATCTGTGCCCGCCGGTGGGTGGCATAGGCGTCGCTGAGCAAATCGTCCACGGCAACCCGCATGTGCTGCGGGTCTGTGATGTAGTGCAGCCCATCGCTGTAGGCGAGCTTCATGGCTTCAAGTTGACGGTGCCAGGTCTGTTGGCTGTCACGGTGGTCGAATGCGAATCCTTCGAGAATCTTCAGCGTCATCAAGGCCACCAGTCCCTGGCCGCTCGGCGGAATCTCCCAGACGTCGACACCGCGGTAGTTAACCTTGATCGGCTCGACCCACTGGGCGCGGTAGTCTTGCAGATCACTGGCACGCAGGTAGCCGCCGGTGGCGCGCGAATGAGCGTCCAGGCGTTGCGCCAATGCGCCGCGATAGAAGCTTTCGCAACCGCTGGCCGCCAGCTCGCTCAAAGTGCGTGCCTGGGCCGGGTTGCGAAACAGTTCGCCTGCGCGCGGTGCACGGCCGTCAATCAGAAAGGTTTCGAACCAGCTGTCGAGCACGTCGCTACGATCAGGAGTGAAATCTTCCAGTGCGGTTTGCCACTGCAAGGCAACCACCGGCGATACCGGAAATCCATCCCGCGCCAGGCTGATCGCCGGCTGCAACAGATCGGCAAAGGGCAGGCGACCAAACCGCGTGGACAGCTCAGCCCAGGCGGATGGACAGCCCGGCACCGTTACAGGCGTCCAGCCATGCAGCGGCATTTTTTCATGACCGGCCGCCCTCACCGCCTCGATGCTCAAGGCTTGCGGGGCTGCACCGTTGCCATTCAGGCCGTGCAGTTTGTCCTGGGTCCAGACCAACGCAAAGGCGTCGCCGCCAATGCCGCAACCGGTGGGTTCGACCACCGTCAGGGCCGCAGCCGTGGCAATCGCCGCATCGATGGCATTGCCTCCGCGCCGCATCATTTCAATTCCGGCTTCGGCGGCCAGTGGCTGGGAGGCGGCGACCATGCCGCGCTTGGCGAAGACACTTTGACGTTGCGACGCGTAGGGATACTCATGGGCAGAAAACTTGAACATGGCAGGACTCACACAAATGGGTTGGACAGACTCAAAGCACGCGACTGAGAAACGCTCGGGTACGGGCATGCTTCGGCTGGCTGAAGATCTGTTCGGGCGGCCCCTGCTCGATCAGTTCACCTTGATCGAGCACCACCACGCGGTCGGCCACCTCGCGGGCAAAACCCATCTCGTGGGTGACCACGACCATGGTCATGCCCTCCTCGGCCAGCTCCTTCATCACTTGCAGTACTTCGCCAACCGTCTCCGGATCCAGGGCGCTGGTAGGCTCGTCGAATAGCATTGCCTGGGGTTTCATCGCGAGCGCCCGGGCAATCGCCACTCGCTGCTGCTGACCACCTGACAACATCGAAGGATAGTGATCGGCTTTCTCCGCCAACCCCACGCGCTTGAGCAGCGCCCTCGCCTGATCCACCGCCGCAGCACGAGGCACGCCCAGCACCTGGATGGGCGCTTCGATGATGTTTTCCAGGGCGGTCATGTGCGGGAACAAATTGAAGCGCTGGAACACCATGCCGATGTCCCGGCGCTGACGCGCAATGTTGCGTTCCGAGTCGCGGGCCAGGCTGCCATCGGCGCGGGTGCGGTAGCCCATTGGCCGACCACCGACACGGATCTGCCCGGACTGAATGTCTTCGAGCAGGTTGATGCAGCGGATAAAGGTGGTTTTGCCGGAACCGGAAGCGCCGATCAGCACCACCACTTCACCGCGTTTCACTTGCAGTGAAATGCCCTTGAGAATTTCCAGGTCACCGAAAGACTTGTGGACATCCAGGGCTTCGATCACCAGTTCTTCACTCATGTGCGCCATCTCAACGCCCCCTCAGCAGTTTCATGGTGTTGCGGCCAAACATCCGGCTGGCAGCCGGTGCCGGGCGATCGGATTGACCGAAGCGTTTTTCCAGCCAGCGCTGGAAGAAGCCCCACAGCGTGGTCAAGGCCAGGAAGTAGATGGCCACGACCAGGTACAGCTCGAACACACGGAAAGTCGCCGAGGTCACCATTTGCGTGCTAAGCAGCAACTCCTGCACCCCGATGACGCTGACCAGCGTGGTGTTTTTCAACATCACGTTGAACTCGTTACCCAGCGGCGGCACGATCACCCGGAACGCCTGGGGCAGGACGATGCGCCGCATCAATTTGGCAAAGGTCATGCCCAGGGAGCGCCCGGCCTCGTATTGGCCCTTGTCCACCGCACCGATACCGGCGCGGATGATTTCCGCCATATACGCGCCTTCATTCAGGCCCAGGGCAATGATCGCCGCCTGGATGTTGCCCGGCACGATGAACCAGCCGAGATCCAGGTCCTCAAAACGGAAAATGCCCCCCGCCGCCAGTGCCGTGTACAGGAAGACGATCTGCACCAGCAGCGGCGTGCCGCGCATCAGCCAGACATAAAAACGCACCGGGTACTGCAACAGCGGGTTGCTCGACAGCTTCATCAACGCCGCGATCAACCCCAGGACGCAACCTAGCAACATCGCCGACACGCTGATCAGGCAGGTCAGCCACAGCCCCGTCAGGTAGACATCGCTGGGCTGCAACAGGTACTGCCAGAACACATCCCAATTGAAATTCATCCGCTTTGCCCTCAGTCCAGTTTGTCGCTGTCGACATGCCATTTACTGAGGAGCGCGGCGTAACTGCCGTCGGCGCGCATGCCTTGCAGCACCTCGGTCAAGGCCACAGTCAGCTGCGGGTCGCTTTTGCGCACGCCGAAGCCGGTAAGGATGCGGTTGAACGCCGGCACCGCCGACTGGAACAGGTCAGGCGCGAGTTGCTGATAATGGCCGGCGGATTCGACCGTGGTGCCGAACGCGTCCACCTGATTGATGCGCAAGGCCTGGAAGGCGTCGGCGTCGACGTTGTACACCACCAGTTTCATCGGCGCCTTGCCGGCCGCTTCGAGCTTTTCGTTTTCCTTGCCCAACAGCACCCGGATGGTCGAACCGTTGCTGACCGCGACCTTGAGCCCGGACAGGTCCTCCAGGGTGTTCACCGCTTTCGGGTTGCCCTTGGGCACTACGATGGATTGGCTGGAATACATGAAATTGACGATGTCGATCACCTCGCGGCGTTCGGGCTTGTCGAACAACTGATCGACGATCATGTCGCACTGCTGCGCCAGCAGCGCCGGGATCAGCCCGGCGAAAGGCGAGATGCGCCACTCGACTTTCTTGTCACCGAGGCGCTGGGCAATCGCCTCCCCCATGTCGACCTGCAGCCCAACCGGTTTCTGTTTCACGTCAAAGGACACCAACGGCGGTGAATCCATGCCGGAGCAATAGACGATTTTCTCGCTCTTGCTCAATCGCTCGGGTAACTCGGGGGCGGCGAGCGCCCATTGCGAACATAGACTCAAGGTGAACACGGCAACTAACGCGCAAGGCTTGTGCATGGCAAAACTCCAAGTGGCTGCAACGTAAGTCCCCTGTAGGAGCTGCCGCAGGCTGCGATCTTTTGATGTTGTTTCTAAAGATCAAAAGATCGCAGCCTGCGGCAGCTCCTACAGTGGAATGTGGGGTTCTTCTATTGATGGGCTTCGAGGAACTGAATCAGTCTCGGAATGGTGCCTTCGATGTGTTCGCACACCACCGCGGCTGCCTTGTCCGGGTCGCCGGAACGCAGTGCGGCAATAATCGAGGCGTGCTCGTCGCGGGCGCTGCGGGGTTTGTCGGCGTGTTGCAGCCACAGGCGCATGTGCGGCTCGATCACCGAATACAGCGCCGAAATCTGCCGCATCAGGCGCGGACGTTCACTCAGGCTGCACAGGTATTCATGGAAGGCGCGATGGCGGCTGACCCACTCGGCGCCGTCCTCACGGTAGTCGTCCATCTCATCGAGCAGGCGCTCCAGATGGCTGAAATGGCGCTCGGTGAGTTTCGTCACGGCAACACGGATGGCGAGACCTTCCAGAGCGCTGCGCATCTCGAACACCTCACGCATTTCCTCGATGTTCAGGCCGCGCACGATCGCGCCGCGATTGGGCCGCAACGTCACCAGGCCATCGGCATCCAGGCGCCGAAAGGCTTCGCGCACCGGCATGCGGCTCATGCCGATTTCACCGGCGATGTCCTCGGCAATCAGGCGCTCGCCAGTGCGGTAGCGACCTTTGCAAATGGCCTCCAGGAGAAAGTTGTAAGCCTCTTCCTCAGCGGTGACAGGTTGGCGCTCTGTATAGGCAGGGGCGAATTTCATCAAATGCACCTTTTGTATTTTTGTATCCAATTATCCATAAAGCCAAAAAAGCACGTTGCGTGCCAGCTTCGCCATACGCTGCTCAGGTGCATGATTCGATTGATATAACTGAAATCGGCAAGGCTGTTAGCGCCCATCGACGTCGGGGGATAACGAGTTGAAATGAATCAGGGTGTAACCAAAAAGCCCCAACAGGGGGCGGGTGGTAACACCGTCAGTGAAACGTTTTATCTGCCCTGCCAGCCCGCTACGCTTGCGTGTAAAGTACCGCCATAAAAATCTCAATCAGGAACCCTGACCGTGGCTAAAACTCTCGACATCAGTGCCAATTTCGACAGCGGCAACATCCAGGTCATCGATGTCAGCGACCCGCTCAAACCCCTGCTGGCCATCCGTCCCGATAGCAAAAGCAACCATTTCCAATGGTTCCACTTCAAGGCCAGCGGCCTGCATGTCGGCCAGGACCATTGGTTTCGCCTGAACAATGCCAGCCAGTCCTCCTACAACAAGGCCTGGACCGGCTATCAAGCGGTGGCGTCCTACGACCACGTCAACTGGTTCCGTGTGCCGACCATTTTCGAGGGCGACTGCCTGCGTTTCAGCCTCGAAGCTGAACAGACCCACGCCTGGTTTGCCTACTTCGAACCCTACAGCCGTGGCCGCCACGACTGGTTGATCGAGCAAGCACTGACCAAGGCCGGCACCGAATTGCTGGCCACCGGCAAGAGCGTCGAAGGTCGCGACATCCAGCTGCTGCGCAAAGGCACTGGCGCCGAAGGCCAGCGCAAGGTGTGGATCATTGCCCAGCAACATCCCGGCGAACACATGGCCGAGTGGTTCATGGAAGGTGTGATCGAGCGCCTGGAGAAACACGACGACCCGGTGCTGAACAAGCTGCTGGCCAGTGCCGACCTGTACCTGGTGCCGAACATGAACCCGGACGGAGCCTTCCACGGCCACCTGCGCACCAACGCCATGGGCCAGGACCTGAATCGCGCCTGGCAAAGCGCCAGCGAGGAACTCAGCCCGGAAGTCTTTTTCGTCCAGCAGCAGATGGAAAAATACGGCGTCGACCTGTTCCTCGACATCCATGGCGACGAGGAAATCCCCCACGTGTTCACCGCTGGCTGCGAGGGCAATCCAGGCTACACGCCGCGGATCGAAAAACTCGAGGAACACTTCCGCAACCACCTCAAGCACACTACCAAGGACTTCCAGACCAAGCACGGCTACACCCGTGACGAACCGGGCAAAGCCAACATGACCCTGGCGTGCAACAGTGTCGGGCAGAAATACGATTGCCTGTCGCTGACCCTGGAAATGCCGTTCAAGGACCACGACGACCACCCGAATCCATTGACGGGGTGGTCGGGCAAACGGTCGAAGCAATTGGGCAAGGATGTGTTGACGACGGTGGCGGATATGGTTGGCGTTTTGCGCTGATCTATCGCGCGATACCTGTAGGAGCGAGCATGCTCGCGATGGTCGTCAACGATGACGCGGGAAACCTGACGCCCCACGGCGTCCTCCGGTTTTTCGCGAGCAGGCTCGCTCCTACAGGTTTTAAGTGTCAATGATGCCGGCGATCACCCGCGGTCTTTGCCCCTCAACATACTGTCCAGCACCTCATCGCGCCGCACCCAGCCATGAAACAACGCCGCAGCCAGGTGCAACAGCACGGTCAGGAACAGCAGATACGCCAGATACCCGTGTGCCTTGCGCAGGAACGCGAACACCTGCGCATTGGCCGGCACAATCGACGGCAACTGCAATGAGCTGCTGAGCATCACCGGTTCGCCGGACGCTGAAATCATTGCCCAGCCCAACAACGGCAAGACCAGCATCAGGGAATATAGCAAGACATGCGATGCCTTGGCCGCCAGTACTTGCCAACCCGGCAGGTCTGCGGGCAATGGTGGTTGGGTGGTCGAAAAGCGCACCAGCAGGCGCACGATTACCAACAACAGGATGGCAATGCCCAAGGGCTTGTGCAGGTGGATCAGCCATTCATGGCGCTCGGACACCGAGGCAACCATGCCCGCGCCAATGAACAGCATGGCGATGATCATCAGCGCCATCAGCCAGTGCAGCAGGCGCGCCAGTGGAGCGAAGTGGTTGGGTTGGTTGCTCATTGCTGGGCCTCCTGTTTGGCGGCGGGCAACTGGCTGACTTCGCTGGTGCGACGCAGGTAGGAATTGGCGTAACCGGCTGAACGAGCGGCGAGCAGCGGGTCGTCGGAACCTTCGATGCCTGCAGGGAGCACCAGCGGGTCATAGTTGATGTCGCGGCACTCACCGCTGAGTTGCGGCTGGGTGCTTTCAAGAACCAGGGTGCCTGCGTTCAACACCTTGCGCCCCTCGGGCCAGGCCTTGCTCGCATCGTTAACCGGGTCACCGGGGTTGGCCAAAGTGATGTTCAACTGAAAGCGCAGTGGACCGGCGGCGATGCGCTGAACCAGGTCTTTCTCGAGGAAATCGCTGCCTTGCGGGGCGGTGGCACCCGGCGCGTCCTGAACCGCTGGCACCATGCTCCAGCGCACGGCTTGACGTTGCCCGGCGGCATTGACCAGATAGAACGCGTTAACGCTGTTGTAGGTTTCCGTCACGTAACTGGCCGAGGGTTTCGCGGTCTTGATCCAGGCCAGGAACGGTGCGGCTTCCGGGTGCGAGCCGAAGAACGCCGGCACCGCCGCCGGGTCCGGTTTGCCCGTCGCGGGAACCGGCGACTGGGCCTGTTGCAATTGATAGAACGCCTCGGGCGTGCCCACCGGGAACACCGGCATGCTGTTCATTCCGGTGCGCCATTGCTGGCCGTTGGCCTGGGTGAAACGTAACGCCAGGCTGCGTATCGGCACGGCGCTATCTGGCGCGTAGGGATTACCCGCCGGCAAGGCGAAACGACCGACTACCGGGGTCCGCGCCTGATTGAACACCTGTGCGGTGGAATAGCTGCGCGCCTCGCCACTGCTCTCGAAATGGCCGATCACGCACACGCCTTTGGCGTGGTTACGACGAAATCCCGGGTGCACGCCGTTGTTGGTTTCCAGCACATTGACCAGCTTTTTCGGGGTCAGGCGCTGTGGGTCAAAGGTGCCATTGACGTAGGCAAACGCCCCAGCCACTGCAGCCACGACCACGGCAATGCCGGCCAGACGCAACATCAGGCTCGCGGCACTCAAGGGTGGCGGTGATGATCGATCTACCATGAAAGACTCCAGGGCCATCGGCCACAAGTGAAAAGAATCAGGCAGACGAACCTCGCGGCGGTTTATTCCATCGACCGGTGTTTATTTTTCCGGGTGTGGAATAACCTCCCATGCCAAGCGTCTTCCTGGTTCAAAGCGTAGTGAGAAACCAGAAATTCATGAACGATATCGACGAACAACTGCGAGAAATCATTCCCAGGTTGCGCCGCTTCGCCGTATCGCTGACGCGCAATTCCAGCAGCGCCGATGATCTGGTGCAGTCGTGTCTTGAGCGTGCGCTATCAAGCTGGGGCGACAAGCGCGTCGAGGGCGACTTGCGCGCCTGGTTGTTCTCGATTCTTTATCGACAGTTTCTCGATGCTCACCGTCGCTCCCGACGCTACGCGCGAATGCTTGAATTCTTTACCGGACGCGATGATGCGCAGCCTTCGGTGGAGCGGACCGTGATCGCTCAATCGACCCTCAACGCCTTCGATCAACTGCCAACCGAACAGCGCGCGCTGCTGCTGTGGGTGTCGGTTGAGGGGCTGAGTTACAAAGAGGTCGCCGAGATTCTCGACGTACCCACCGGGACCGTGATGTCCCGCCTGTCTCGGGCTCGCCAAGCCCTGCGCCAACTCAGCGATGGCGAAATCAACCGCCCTGCCCTGCGGAGACTCAAATGATCAGCATGCCCCCCAGCGAGCGCGACCTGCACGCTTACGTCGACCATCAGCTGGACGAGGAAGACCGGCGTCTGGTGGAGACCTTCCTGGCCAGTAACCCACAGGCGGCCGCGCAGGTTCGCGGCTGGCAGCAGGACGCCCAGCACCTGCGCGCAGCCCTCGGCGGCGCCTTGCAGCAGCCCACCAACCCCGATCTGGAACCGGCAGTCATTCGCCAACGCCTCCAACGCCAGTCCCGTCGTCACCTGGCCAGCGCCGCGATGTTGCTGATTGCTGTCAGCGTCGGCGGCTTCAGCGGCTGGCAAGCCCGGGAAATGACCCTGGCCGGCGCGTCAGCCCCGATGACCGATGCCCTGCAGGCCTATCGCCTGATTGCCCAGCAAGGCATCCTGCCAGCCGACTACAAGGCTGGCGACGACGCAGACATGCAGGGCTGGCTCGACCGTTATTTCACCCAGGCCAATCGCCTGCCTGATTTATCCGGCGCAGGCTTCAAACCGGCCAGCGGGCGTTTACTCAGCACTGAGCAAGGCCCGGCGGCGATGGTGGTCTACGAGGATCAGAACGGGCAGAAAATCAGCTTTTATGTGCGCCCGCCGGGACCGAAGAACTTTTTGCTGCCCCGGGGTAGCCGCAGTGATGGCGGCTTACAGGCCGAGTACTGGTCGGGTGGTGGCTACAACTATGCGATGGTCAGCCCGGCGGATACGCCGGCGGCGCGGATGCTCAGGCAAACCACGCAGTTCTGACAACACTATCCCTTGTAGGAGCGAGCCTGCTCGCGAAAGTGTGGGGTCAGTCGACATCAATGCTGAATGTGCTGCCGCCTTCGCGAGCAGGCTCGCTCCCACAGGGGATCCAGGTGCACCTGCAAAAGTCAGGTCGGCTTTAAGGCCGCCTCGCTTTGCTGTTGATCGCGAGCGCCCCGTTAACCACGCTGGCCGAACGCAGGCATTGCGCAGTGGGGAAACCGGCAGGACGCCGGTTTAGCCGCGCTGGGCCAGGGACGGCCCATCGCGGCGACCCACGGAGCAATGCCGGAGAGAGGGCATGCCGAGCCCCAGCGAGGCACCGAGTGGTGGGGCAAAGCCTTTTGCTTCCTTTTTGCTGGGCCGGCACTCCGGCGTTTGAAAAAGGGAGTCGCTGTAAAAGCGAAACCATAAGTGGCCGTTACCGCAGCAATGGATATGTACTCCGACAATAAATCTCACATATAGCTTCCTGTGACGCTTCGCATCACCGTTGCGCACGGCTCAATTAACGCGTCGTCAGTGGAACGCGGAGCGTCCCTGGCGGCATTCCCACGCAGAGCGTGGGAACGATCAAGAGCCAGTTGAGGGCATGCACTCAACCATAGAATTTCCCACAGGGATACGCGCCCTGCAGGAGCCGTCGCACGGATCAGAAATCGCGCTTATAAAAGATATCCAACGAACTGGCCACGCCACCCGCGGCCTCAAGGTAGACCTTCTTGCTCAACTTGTAGCGCAAGGCAATGGTGTTGGCCGGTTCGAACACACCGACGCCATAACGCAGGCTGAGCTTCTCGGAAAGGTTGCCGCTGGCGACCACGCTGGTGGCGTTGCCACTGCCCTCGGTGTCGAGCTGGAAATCCTCGATGCCCAGATTCTTCGCCAGGCCGCCGGTCACCCCGGAGCTGCCCATCAGGCCCAGGCCGAGCGCAGCCTGGGCGAGCATGTTGTTGTCCTCACCGTTGCTGCTCAGTGGACGCCCCAGCACCAGGTAGGACAGCGCCTGTTCCTGGGCCAGGGCCGGTTCCGAGAAAATCTGCGTGGTCGGTTGCTCGGCGCTGCCGCTCAAGCGGATGCCGGCGATCACATCGTCGGTCTGGCGGATCGCCTCGATGTCCAGGTACGGCTGGTCGATCGGACCTGCGAACAGCAACCGCGCCCGACGCACCGTGAGCCGCTGGCCGTAGGCGCGGTAACGGCCGTCGTTGAGCCATAGCTCACCACGGGTGTCCATGTTGTCACCGATGTGCACATGCCCCTGCACATTGGCAGTCAGGCCAAACCCTGCAAAGCTCAGCTTGTCTTCGCCGACCACCACATCGATGTCCATTTTCATCGCCAGGGGTGGTTTGCCCTCTTCGGTCTGCTGCCCGATGATCACCGTGTCATCGGACACCTTGACCGTCGATGGCGGCAATTCTCGAATGGTGATGTCACCCTTGGGCACCCGCACTTTGCCGGCGATGGCCAGTTCATCCCCCTTCATCGAGATTTTCAGGTCCGGGGCCACTTCGACCTTGGCGTAGGGTTCGACGCTGACCGGCAACTGCGAGCCCTTGAGCGCCAGGTCCACCACCAGCGCCTGGCCCCAGGCGACATTGCCATTCAGGCTGCCCTGCCCGGCCTTGCCGCTTTTCCAGTTGCCGTTGAGCTGCACGGATTCGCCCGCGATCAGCGCCTGCAATTGCAACGCTTGAATCTCCATCGGCAACTCGGCGCCGGAAACTTCACCATCGCTGAGCAACAGATTGCCATTGACCTGCGGCGCCAGCAGGCCACCGGAAATCGTGCCGCTGCCATTCAAGCGACCGGACAGCTTCTCGACCATGGGCACAAAGGGTCGCGCCACGGACACGTCCAGGCCATTCAAGCGGAACGTGCCGGTCATTGGCTTGTTCTTCGGCAACGGGTTGATCTGCGCCTGCACCCTCAATTCTCCGAGCTTGCCACCGACAAAATCCAGCTCGGTATCAATGCGCTTGGGCGTCAGCTGGCTGGTGAGTTTCAGCGTCTGGTAGGGGAAGTCCAGCCACTGATCTTTCTCGCGCACGCGCAACGTGCCGCCGCTGGCATCGATACTGATCACACCGTTCGGGCCGCTGGCCGGCAGGTCCAGTTGCACGTCGGCGTTGAGCCGGCCTTGCCATGCGAAATCCTTGGGCAACCACTGGGCGAGGCTGTCGATGGGGAATTGCTTGAGGTGGTAACGCAACTTCGGCTCGGGCATCAGGCGCTGGTCTTCACCGCACAGACTGGCCGGGCCAGATGCCCAGCAATGGGCGCCGAAATTGATTTTGCCGTCCGCCAGCCGTTCCAGTTTCGCCGGCCCCTGCAGCTTCCAGTCCTGGCCACCAGCCTGGATATCGCCGCTGGCCAGGCGTCCGCGCCAGTTGCCTTTGTCCAGTGCACCGTCGAGGCCAAGCGCGAGCTTGAGCTTGGGCCCTTGCAGGTCGAGGCTCAATTTCTGATTCTTGATGTCGCCCTGCCCGCTGGCTGTCAGCGTGCCCAGCGAGGTATCGCCCGCCTGGATGCCGCTGCCCTTGAGGTCGATTTTCGCCCGTTGCGCGCTGTCGAGTGTCGCATCGAGGTTCAGGCTTTGCAGGCGGTTGTCCTGGAAAGCCAATTGCGTGCCTTGCAGCCCGAGCTTGCCTTGCGGCGCCTTGAGCGTGCCGGCGACATCGACCCGGCCATTGATCTGGCCGCGCAATTGCGGCCACAGCTGGGCCAGTCGCGCCAGCTTGATGTCGATCTGCCCGGTGAGTTTCTGCTGCAGGCTGCCCTTGCCGTTGATGCTGTTGTCGCCGAGGCGAATCTGCAGGGCCTTGAGGTTCCATTGCTCGCCACTGCCATCGGCCTTGGCTTGCAGGACGGCTGGCTGCCCACGCAACTTGCCCTTCAGGTCCAGGTCGGCGCTCAGGCTGAGCGTTTCGTTCTTCATCTCGCCTTTGCTGCGCAACGGTCCGGCCAGGGTGCCCGGCAGTTCCGCGACCCAGTACGCCGGGTCGATCGCGGAAAGATCCAGCGCGGTATCCCAGGCGATGCCGTCGGCGAATTGCAGGTTCAGGTGCCCTTCGGCCTTGCCCTGCCCTGCGACGAGCTGGATCTGTTGCAGGTAGATTTTCGTCAGGTCGCCGGCAAACGGGCTGGTCAGGCTGAACGCCCCGGCCGGGCCATCCAGGGTCGCATCGAAGTGCCCCAGGTATTTGCCGTCGGTGTAGGAGACGTCACCGTTGAAGCTGCGCAGGGCCACTTGGGGTTCGTCGATCAGCGGGTAAAGACGGTGCCACGGGAAATCCAGCCAGGCGACTTTGGCATCAGCGCTCAGGCCCTTGCTCCAGTCCAACTGGCCGGTAAGCTTGAGACTTTGCTTGTCGTTGGCGGTCAGGTCCAGCGCGGCGATTTGCGCGCCGTTGGCGTCGACCTTGCCTTGCAGCGCCAGCCCGACCGGACCTTGCTCGGCAGGCAACGTGGCCTTGCCGACTAATTGATAACCGTTTTTCAGGTCACCGGCGCCGGTCAGTTCAAGCTGATTGAGTTGCAGGGCGTCTGGCAAGTCAGCGCTGGGTTTGAAGCCGTCAGCGGAGATACGCAAGGTGGCCGGCAGGTTTTCCACCAAGGGTTGCAGTTGGCCGGTCAGTTGGCCACTGAGATAGCCGCTGCTGTCGGCTTTCAGGTTAAGGGTCTTGAGCAGGTCACCGTCAATCTTCAGCGCCAGCGCCCAGGGTCCGCTGCCGGGTGCGGGCAGGGTGAGCTTGCCCTCGGCCTTGAGCGGCCAGTTGCCGGTCGGTTGCAGCAGGCCAGACAAGTGCAGGCTCAGCTCATCGCGCTGCAATTGCACTGAGTCGATCTGCAAGCCGTTGGCTGTCCAGTGTGCCGCCAGTTGTAAGCCCTTGAGTTGTTCGCTGCCGTTGAACAGCAGACTGCCAACCTGGATATCCCCCAGTTCGAGCGCCAGGGGCAGTTTCAAGTCAGGAAGACTGATCGGCCCACTGCTCTCCTCTTGCGCGTCGGGCGGCAATTGCAGGCTGACCCGATCAGCCTTTAATTGCCCGATGCATAAGGTCATGCGCGTCAGGCACAGCGGCGACCAGGCGAAGATGACCTTATCCAGTTCGACCCGGCTGGTGTCTTGCTGCCACAACACATGATCGGCGCTCCATTGCCCACCCAGGCGACCCTGGAAATTGTCCAGGCTCAAACCTGGCACGAACCCGAGCGCCCAGCGACTGCCCGTCGCCGTGCCCAGCACCGTGGCCACTGTCAAAACCACCAGCATCAGCATCGCCAGAACGGCCAGCAGCGTTATTTTCAAGCCACGCTTCACAGCTCGGGCCCCATGGAAAAGTGCAATCGAATGCCGCCATCGTCGTCCAGCGCATGGGCCAGGTCGAGGCGGATCGGCCCCACCGGAGAGATCCAGCGCACGCCGATACCGACCCCGGTCTTGAGGTTTGGCAGCTCAAGTGTATTAAAGGAGTTGCCCTGATCGACGAAGGTCGCAACGCGCCATTTTTCCGCAACGGAATACTGGTATTCGGCGCTGGCGGTGACCATGTAGCGCCCACCAATGCGATCACCCTGATTGTTCTCCGGGGACAGGCTTTGATAGTCGTACCCCCGCACGCTCTGATCGCCACCGGCGAAAAAGCGCAATGAAGGCGGGATCGACTTGTAGCCGTTGGTGGCACTGCCGCCGACCTGCACCCGGCCGAGCAAGCGGTGCTTGTCGAATACCGTGGTCAGGCCTTTGACCAGCGCGGTGCCGTACAGCAAGTTGTTATCCGAACCCAGGCCTTCCTTGGCAACCTTGCTTTCGAACTGCAGGCGATAACCGTTGTGCGGGTCGATGCGGTTGTCGCTTTTCAGGTACGAGTAGCTCACACCGGGCATCAGTAGCGTACTGAGGCCGGAATCGTCGCCGAGTCGGTATTCCTCGCGCTGCCACTTAAGCGAAACCACCCGTTGCCAGCCGCTGGGCAACTTGCTGTGCCACTCAGGCCCCACGGTCAGCAACTTGCTGAGGCTGTCCTTGTCGGCGATTTCTTCGTTCTGATAACCACCGGCGAAGCGCAGTTTGTCGGTCAGCGGCGGGTCCAGGGGAATGTCGTAGAACACCCCGACGTTTTGCCGCGGCGCCGAGATTTCGGTCTCCCAGCCATAACTGTGACCCTGTGGGTTGACCCAGTGCCGAGTCCAGTTGGCCTTCACCCGCGGGCCGACGTCGGTGGAGTAGCCAAGGCCTAGCCCCATGGTGCGTGGCTTGCGGGTTTCGAGCTTGACGTCCACCGGGATCACTTCGTCCTTGGACGCGGTCGGCGCTGCGTCGACCCGCACGCCTTCGAAATAGCCGCTTGATTGCAGCGCCTGGTTGAGTTCGGCGATCAGTTCGGAGTCATACGGCGTACCCGCCTTGAAGGGCACCATGCGCTGCAGCAGGTCTTCGTCGAACGGTGTGTCACCTTCGAAACTGACCTTGCCCAGCGAGTAGCGCGGGCCACTGTCGTAGACCAGCTCGATATCGGCCACGCCAGCGCGCGGGTCGACCGACAACTTCTGACGGGTGAAGTGGCCGCTGAAAAACCCATAGCGCGAGGCCTGGTTCTGGATCAGGCGCTTGGCGTCCTCGTACTGGCCGTGGTTGAGTACCGCACCGGTTTGCAGGGCATGGCTCTTGGGCACGCGAAAGGCCTTGAGGCTGGCCGCCGGGCCGTCGACGCGGATCGTGACGTTGCGCAAATGCACCGGCTCGCCGGGCTCGATGGTCAGCACCAGGCGCGGTGTCTTGCCCGCCTTCACTTCGCTGTCGATTTGCGGCTGGTAGTAACCCAAGGCCTGGGCAGCCTTGCGCGCCTGTTCCTCGGCGCCACGACTGAAGCGCAGCAAGGCCTCTTCGTCACGATCGCCGAGACTGCCAATATAGCCCTCTATATTGGCCTTCAGTGCATCGTTGGACGGTTTGATCCGCACATCCAATTCACTTTGCGCCAGCGCCGCGCAGCTGGTAATCAGCATCAGCACGCCACTGGTAATTCTTCCTGGAAACTTCATAGGCGCGGATGCTATCACGAGCGTGGAGCGTGATAGAGCCTGGCGTGCACGGAAAGTTCGACCTCAAGCTGTTGCGGTATGTAATACCTGCGGATTGGCGTGAAAAAACACGTGCTCGCGAATCGGCCCCACGGCGACCTCACCGATTTCTTCATAGCCCTGGCGCTTATAGAAGTCCAGGTAACGAGGGTTGCCGGTATCGAGAATCACACCCTGGGAATTTTCATCCACCGCGCACCAGTTATGCACCGCCTGCAGCAGCTGCTCACCAAAGTGCTTGCCCTGGAATTGTGGGTGAACCCCCAGCAACGGCAGCACGTGCACCGAGTCGTTCGGCACGCAGGCAGCGACGGCGTCGTGGTACTCAAGGTAGCGGCGGGTGCAGCGAAAACCGGTACTGAGCACCATGCGCAGGCGCCAGGCCCAACTTTCAGTCACACCCAGGCGCCGTTGCGGTGGCGCGATCAGGGCAATGCCGATCAGCCGGTCATTGACCAACAGGCCGATGGCCGGCAACTCCTGGAAAAAATGCTGCTTGACCAACTCGCGCACGGTGGCACGCACCCGTTGTTCATAGCCGGGACGCTCGGCTTCGAACAGATAGCTGAACGTCGGCTCGTGGCGATAGGCCTGGTATAGCAGCGAGCGGGCTTCACGGGAGTAACCACTGTCGAGCATGTGGATATCGGCAATGGCGGTCGAGGTTTCAGGCATGACGGTCGTTCTCCCTGGCGCAGCTCGCACGGCTGCGCTCTTGATGTTACGAGCTCATTTGGGCTGACGCAGTTCCTTGCTGATCGCAAATCAGTGTAGGCAATGAAATCCCGTTCGTCCCACCGCGCACTGGCTCCCGTTGCACATGTCAGCTAGCATCGCCTTTTTGCCAGGACTGCCGAGCATGAAGATCGTCTCCTTCAACATCAACGGGCTGCGCGCTCGCCCGCATCAGCTGGCGGCGCTGATCGAAAAGCATCAGCCCGATGTGATCGGGTTGCAGGAAACCAAGGTCCATGATGATCAGTTTCCACTCGAAGAAATCAAGGCTCTGGGCTACCACGTGTATTTCCATGGGCAGAAGGGTCACTACGGCGTCGCCCTGCTCTCCCGTCAGGAACCACTGGCACTGTACAAGGGCTTTGCCACTGATGAAGACGATGCTCAGCGACGCTTTATCTGGGGCACCTTTGCCGACGCCAATGGCGTGCCCGTGACCATCATGAACGGTTACTTCCCACAAGGAGAAAGCCGCGACCACCCGACCAAGTTCCCGGCCAAGCAGCGTTTCTACAGCGACCTGCAGGCGCTGCTGGAAAGCCAGTTCAAGAACGACCAGCCACTGGTGGTGATGGGCGACGTGAATATTTCCCCGGAAGACTGCGACATCGGCATCGGCCCGGACAACATGAAACGCTGGCTGAAAACCGGTAAGTGCAGCTTCCTGCCGGAAGAGCGCGAGTGGATGCTCAGGCTGAAAAACTGGGGCTTGGTGGACAGCTTCCGCCACCTCAACCCGGATGTTGCCGATCGCTTCAGCTGGTTCGACTACCGCAGCCGTGGCTTTGAAGACGAGCCCAAGCGCGGGCTGCGCATCGACCTGATCCTGGCGTCCCACGGGCTGCTGCCACGGATCAAGGACGCAGGCGTGGACTATGAACTGCGCGGCATGGAAAAACCTTCGGATCACGCGCCGATCTGGTTGGAGTTGAGTTAAAAACCGCTGCCTGTTTGATCGTTCCCACGCTCTGCGTGGGAACGATCAAAGCATGGGTGGCAGACAGAGCTGTCATCTTTCGGAAATCTTTCTGACTTATTCTCCCGGCACTTCCCTTGGTCTTGAAAGGTGCCGGCATGTCGCTACGCGGTTTGCTCCTGTTGATCCTCTGCACCTGGCTGCCGCTGTCGGTGGCGGCCAGCACCTTGCCGATTCCCGGGCAAGGTCCGGTGCTGCGTATCCAGGGCTCCAACACCATTGGCGCGGCACTGGGGCCGGCGCTGGTCGAAGGCCTGATGCATGAGCAGGGACTGCTCAAGGTGCACAGCGAAGCGACGGACCAGCCCAATGAATCACGTATCGTCGGTGAAACCGAACAAGGCCGCCGGGTCGAAGTGCAACTGGCGGCCCATGGCTCCAGTACCGGATTCAGCGCGCTGAAAGCGGCCAGTGCCGATCTCGCCGCCTCTTCCAGGCCGATCAAGGACAGCGAACTGGTCAACCTGCAACCCTTGGGCGACCTGAAAAGCGCCAACGCCGAACAAGTCATCGCCATCGACGGGCTGGCAATCATCCTCCATCCGCAAAACCCGATGAACACCCTCGACACCGAACAACTGGCGCGCATTTTCAGCGGTGAGGTGAAAACCTGGGAGGAGCTCGGTGGCCACGGCGGGGCCATCCATCTCTATGCGCGCGACGATCAGTCCGGCACCTACGATACGTTCAGGGAACTGGTGCTCAGTGGTCATGGCAAAACCCTGAGCGGCAACGCAAAACGATTCGAGTCCAGCGAACAATTGTCCGACGCAGTCAGCCAGGACCCGCACGGCATCGGCTTTATCGGCCTGCCCTACGTGCGCTCGGCCAAGGCCGTGGCAATTGCCGACGGCCAGTCCATGGCCATGCTGCCGCTCAACAGCCTGATTGCCACGGAAGACTACCCGCTGTCCCGACGCTTGTTTTTTTACCTGCCACCCAAGCGCTACAACCCTTGGGCCGAAGCACTGGTGGCCTTCGCGCAAAGTCAGAAAGGCCAGGCGATCGTCGCGGCCAACGGTTTCGTCGCCCAGACGATCCAGGCCATGAGCGTCACGCCGAATGCGTTGATGCCCGAGGGCTACCAGGCACTGAGCCGCCACGCCATGCGCCTGACAGTGAACTTTCGCTTTGAGGAAGGCAGCGCCAGCCTGGACAACAAGGCCCGACAGGACCTGTCACGGGTCCTCGACTATATGAAGCAGCACGAAAAGACCGATCGCCGGGTAACGCTGGTCGGGTTCGGCGATGCCAAGCTCGATCCGGCACGCGCCGACCTGCTGTCGAAGCTGCGGGCCATGGCGGTGCGCCGCGAACTGGTGAAAAGCGGCGTGGTACTGCGGGACATTCGCGGTTTTGGCGCCGAAATGCCGGTGGCGGCCAATAGCGAGGATGAAGGACGGATCAGGAATCGGCGGGTCGAGGTCTGGGTCTACTAAGGCTGCCAGGCCAGGTCCTCGCGCAAATCGAACCTGGCCCGAAACGCCATCAGCCGAGCAATTTCTCCAGTTGCGCCACGGTGTCGACGGCGCCCATGGTTTTGGCAGCATCCAGCGCGGTAATGCCATTGGCGTCCTTGGCTTTCGGGTCGGCGCCTTTGCTGATCAGGTAGTCGACGACTTCGACACGGTTGAACATCGCGGCCATCATCAACGCGGTGCGGCCGTCGAATGACGAGCCCTCGACCTGGGCACCGCCTTCGACCAGGGCCTTGATCACGGCCAGGTCGCCCTTGAATGCCGCGCCGGCAATCGGGCTCTGGCCGTTGTCGTTGCGGACTTCCGGATCAGCCTTGTGCTCAAGCAAGACTTTTACCGTGTCCACGTGGCCGTGGTAAGCGGCCAGCATCAGCAAGGTGTCGCCCTTGTGATTGCGCAGGTTCGGCGGCAGGCCCTTGCTCAGCAGCGCAGCCATCATGGCCGCATCACCCTCGCGCGCCTTGTTGAAGACCTGTTCGGCAAACTCGGCGGCTTCTTCGGGGGTCATCTGGCGGCTTTTGTCAGACATTGAACGCTCCACTTTCAGTTTTTCGCAAAGCCGATAGTTTCCCGACGGTGCTCGCCACTGTCACTTGTTTTTTCTGTTGCGCGGCCATAGCCCAATTCAATAACGCTTCTTTCAATAACGATGCTTGCCACCCTGGATGTCCGCCAGCACCTGCCCGGTGACCTGCACATAGGTCTGGGTGCCCGGCAACCAGGCGTAGATCGGGTCATCGCCGGTCCTGCCAGGGTCGAAGGCTTCGTCCTTGAGCCGGGTCTTCTGGTATTTGAAGGTCCCGGTGATTTCCATTTTCACCTTCACCCGCAGGAACAGCGGCACCGCGTAGGCCGGCAGGTGCTGTCGGGCGAACGCCAGCAGCTCGCCGAAGTCCAGGGTTGCCAGGGATTCCGCTGGCGTGATCGCCGCCATCCCGGCCCGGCCATTGGTGTTGCGCACCTCCACGCCATAGGCAACGGCCTCGGAAATGTTCGGGTGCTGCAGCAGGATGTTCTCGACCTCGGTGGTCGACACGTTTTCCCCCTTCCAGCGGTAAGTGTCGCCCAGGCGATCGACAAACTGTGCGTGACCGAAACCGATGTTGCGCAACAGGTCGCCGGTGTTGAGGTATCGATCGCCCTTGGCGAACACGTCATGCAGCACGACTTTTTCGGTGTTATGCGGATCGGTGTAACCATCGAGCGGCGCCTTGTCGTCGATCCTGGCCAGCAGCAACCCCTGCCCGCCTTTGCCGACCTTGCGCATGAACCCATTGGCGCCACGGATCGGCACACCGCTGTCGTGGTCATACTCGGCCAGTTCCCAGGACATCAGGGAAAAGCCCACGGTATTGTCGAAATTGAGGATGTTGGTGAAGCCGATGTTGCCGTCACTGGCGGCATACAACTCGCAGATGTGCCCGACCGCGAAGCGCGTCTTGAATTCGCCCCATGCGCCGGGACGCAATCCATTGCCGATCATCTTGGTCACGCCGTGTTTGCCGTCGTCGGCACTGGCAGGCTGGTCGACCAGGTAGCGGCACAGCTCCCCCACGTAGCCCAGGGTGGTCGCCCGGTACTTGCGTACATCGTTCCAGAACTGGCTGGCGCTGAACTTGCGGCGGATGGCAAACCCCGACGCCCCGCTGATGGCCGAGCCCCAACATACGCACAGGCCGGTGGCGTGATACAGCGGTAACGTGCAGTAGACGATGTCTTCAGGGTGCATATCCAATGCGATCATGCCGAAGCTTGCGCAACTGCGCATCCAGCGCCCGTGCTTGAAAACCCCGGCCTTGGGCAGCCCGGTGGTGCCCGAGGTATAGATGTAGAAACAAGGGTCGTCGAAAAAGATCTGCTGGCTACTGGCGGGATTGTCGCTGCAGGCATCGACGCTGGCTGTCATCAGGTTGACGAACCCGTCGGGCGCGATGCCGGGATGGCTGTAAGTGTCCTGGTCGGCGACGAACCAGGTACGCGCCATCTCGATCGGCACCCGCTCTCGGACCGCCAGGTAGGCCGGCACCAGTTCCGCACCGACAACGATGGCCGCCGGTGTCACCAGGTGCAGGCTATGGACCAGGGCATCGCGGGTTTGCGAGGTATTGAGCAAAGCACTGATGGCACCGACCTTGGCCACCGCCAGGATGGTCACCAGCAATTCCGGGCGGTTCTCGATGAAGACCGCCACCACGTCACCCTTGCCAATGCCTTGGGCAATCAGGTGGTGGGCGATGCGATTGGCCCAACGGTTGACCTGGGCATATGTCAGCTGCACCTCGCCGTACAGCAAGGCCGGGCCTTCGGGGTTACGCAGGGTAGCCTGCTCGAAGCTCCAGCCCAGGCCACACGCTTGGGTCGGCTCCTTGACGTTGGCGACCTTCATGCCCTTGACCACGCGAGGAATCGCTTTGGCAATGGAAGGCAGCTTGCGGAGCATCATGCCCCAGGTGATCGTGTCGTGCTGCGTGCGGCTCATGGCTGATCCCGTTGGCTCTTCTTATTGTCGGGCGGCATTGATTGACCCCGAAAATACGTCAACGGTTCTGCGGCTGTACACGCGGTTTTTGAAATGTTTTGTATCCGCGACACCCACGTTTGAAATCGTGAGCGCGCATAAGGCAAATGGTTCCATTGAAGCGCCGACGACCACGCAAAATGCAGGATGCACGATAGTCATTCATGCAGATTGCACGAAACCAAAAATCATCATCTTTTATATGTCATTGTTTTATATGATTATTTTAGAAAGCGACATACTGGCACAATCACTGCAACAGTCTCCCCATGCTTGCCATTCAAGAGCTAACGGAGCTGACAGACATGAGCCTCATCCAAGAAAAATTTTCCTCCTTGTTCTCCAACTTCGACGTCACCACCCAGGACCGTCCTGATGGCGGCATCCTGCTGACCCTGCGCTGCGAGGGTAGGGAATTCAAACGCTCGATCTCCTACCAGCAACTGCACAATGGCGATCAACTTTCGTGGGTCATCAGCGCCATTCGCCGCGACCTGGCCGAACAGGCTAGCGAGTTGCCACAAATCTCCCTGCTGCAAAGCCAGCAGCGCTTTGCCCTGCCGACCTATCATTCGCTGTAAGGTCGCGCCGCGGTAAACCAACAGGCCGTGCAAGCTTTCGCTTCACGGCCTGAGTTGTGTGGGCAGCCAACAGCTTTCAATCATCCATTCGCGGAAATCGCCCCGCGTTGTCGACGTCGGTGAAATTGGCCACCCAGGGTTGGCTGCTGGACAGACGAATCGCCACCACATAGGGCTGTTCGCCGATGTCCAGCCACTGCCGGGTGCCGGCCGGCAGCACAATCAGGTCGCCTTTCTCGCACAGCACGGCGTAGACATAGTCGTCGATGTATACAGACAACAATGCACTACCCGCGCTGAACAGCATGACTTCGGTTTCGTCCTGGCGGTGCTCGGCGAAGAAACTCGCGCGTATCGACTCTTTTTGCGGGTGATCGCGGTCGAGGCTGATCACATCGATCGCGCGCAGCCCGTGTTGGGTCATCAGTGTATCGATGGGCGCCTGGCAGGCGCTGATGACATCTTCGTGGCTGGCACCGGGGCGGATTTTCGCCGTGGCTTGCCAATGGTCGAAGCGTACGCCTTGCTCGGCGAGGGTCGAGGCAATGTCTTCGAAATGAGTCAGCACCTTGTTGGGTACGTCGGGACTGGAAACGTGATAAACGGACAGGCTGCTCATCAGGACAACTCCTTAAGGGTTCAAGAGGGAACGCGTGTCCTCTTGCATTCGTGTGGCAATGATAACGGCTGCGGCCAACGCGGCGAGGCTGGCAATACTAAAGGTTAAGGGGGCGCCAAGGGCCGTCCAGCTGTAACCGGAATACAGCGCGCCCATTGCGCCACCGGTGCCGGCCAGTGCGGCATAGAGCGCCTGGCCCTGCCCTTGCTGGCGTGGGCCGAAGCTGCGCTGCACGAACTGGATGGCCGCGGCATGAAAGCTGCCGAACGTCGCCGCGTGCAGCACCTGGGCAAACAACAGCACCCAGAGAAATTCGGCCAGCGAACCGAGCAATAGCCAACGCAACGCCGCCAGCAGAAAACTCGCCAGCAGCACGCGCCGTACCGAGAAACGCGCAAGAATGCGGCTCATCGCCATGAACATCAGCACTTCAGCGACCACGCCGACGGCCCAGAGCATGCCGATAACGCCCCGGCTGTAGCCCAGTCGTTCGAGGTGTAGCGTGAGAAAAGTGTAATAGGGCCCGTGGCTCATCTGCATCAGCGCTACGCAGGCGTAAAACGCCAACACCCCGGGGCTGCGCAGTTGCGCGAGGAAACCATCGCCGCTCAATCGCTCGCCCTGGACCGGCTGGGCGTTCGGCACCCACAGGCTGCTGAGCACGATCCCGGCCATGACCAGCACCAGCGCCGCCGGGTAAATGTCCAGGCTGAGCCATTCGAACAAGCGCCCCAGCGCGACCACGGTAATGATGAAACCAACCGAGCCCCACAGGCGAATCTGGCTGTAGCGGGAGGTCTGGCCTTGCAGGTGCGCTAGCGTGATGACTTCGAACTGCGGCAGCACCGCGTGCCAGAAGAACGCGTGCAAGGCCATGACCATCGCCAGCCAGGCGTAAGTCTGGCTGACGAAAATCAGCGAAAACGTCAGCAACGTGCACACGGCGCCGAAGCGCACGATGGCCAGGCGCCGCCCGGTGTAGTCGCCGAGCCAGCCCCAGATGTTCGGCGCTACGCAACGCATCAGCATCGGGATGGCCACCAGTTCGCCGATGCGCGCCGCGGAGAATCCCAGGTGATCGAAGTACAGCGCCAGAAAAGGCGCTGTCGAACCGAGCAGGGCGAAGTAAAACAGATAGAAGCTGGACAGCCGCCAGTACGGGAGCGCCGTCACCGCTGGCTTAGATCTGGCCCAACACCGGCGTGCTCACACGTACATCGGCGTTCTGGCCACGGTGACGCAGCAGGTGGTCCATGAGCACGATGGCCATCATGGCTTCGGCGATCGGCGTGGCACGGATGCCGACGCAGGGATCGTGGCGGCCTTTGGTGATGACGTCCACCGGGTTGCCATGGATATCGATGGAACGGCCCGGCGTGGTGATGCTGGACGTTGGCTTCAACGCCAGGTGCGCGACGATCGGTTGGCCGGACGAGATGCCGCCGAGAATGCCGCCCGCGTTATTGCTGAGGAAACCTTGCGGGGTCATTTCATCGCGGTGCTCGGTGCCACGCTGGGCGACGCTGGCGAAACCGGCGCCGATTTCCACGCCCTTGACCGCGTTGATGCTCATCAGCGCATGGGCCAGCTCCGCATCGAGACGGTCGAAAATCGGCTCGCCCAGGCCTGGCATCACGCCTTCGGCGACCACGGTGATCTTCGCGCCGACCGAATCCTGGTCGCGGCGCAACTGGTCCATATAGGCTTCCAGTTCCGGCACTTTGTCCGGATCGGCACTGAAAAACGCGTTCTGCTCCACCGAGTCCCAGGTCTTGAACGGAATTTCAATCGGGCCAAGCTGGCTCATGTAGCCGCGAATGACGATGCCCTGGGTCGCCAGGTACTTCTTGGCAATCGCACCCGCAGCCACGCGCATCGCGGTTTCCCGGGCCGAACTGCGGCCGCCGCCGCGATAGTCGCGTTCGCCGTATTTGTGGTGGTAGGTGTAGTCGGCATGGGCCGGACGGAACAAGTCCTTGATCGCCGAGTAGTCCTTGGACTTCTGATCGGTGTTGCGGATCAGCAGGCCAATGGCGCAGCCGGTGGTGCGACCTTCGAATACCCCCGAGAGGATTTCGACTTCGTCGGCTTCCTGGCGCTGGGTGGTGTGACGGCTGGTGCCGGGCTTGCGGCGATCCAGGTCGCGCTGCAGGTCCTCCAGGGAAATCTCCAGCCCCGGCGGGCAGCCATCGACAATGGCGACCAACGCCGGGCCATGGCTTTCGCCAGCGGTGGTGACAGTGAATAGCTTGCCGTAGGTATTGCCGGACATGCAGGACGCTCCGTGAAATGAACCTGAATACGTAATGCGCGCCAGTATACGCAGGCTATCCAACTAGTTCATCCTCGAACCTTATGGTTGCCTGCGAGTCCAACCGGCACCCTTTGATGATGGCCCGACAATGCTGCGAGTTCTTGCCTTGAGCCTTACCCTGATTTCCGGCTTCGCCCAGGCCACTGTCCTGCAGCGGCCAATCTCCCTGGACACCGGCACCGGCGAGCTTTTCGGCTCGCTGCTGCTGCCTAAATCCGACACCCCGGTGCCTGTTGTCCTGATCATTTCCGGTTCCGGCCCGACCGATCGTGACGGCAACAACCCCGAAGGCGGGCGCAATGACAGCCTCAAGCGCCTGGCCTGGGTGCTGGCCAAACACAACATCGCCAGCGTGCGCTACGACAAGCGCGGCGTCGCGGCGAGCCTGGCGGCCACCCCCGACGAACGCAACTTGTCGGTGGAAGCCTATGTGGCCGACACCGAAGCCTGGGGGCGAAAACTCAAGACCGATCCGCGCTTCGGCCAGCTGATCCTGTTGGGCCACAGCGAAGGGGCCTTGATCGCCAGCCTCGCGGCGCCCAGCGTCGATGCGGCGGCGGTGATTTCCGTGTCCGGCAGCGCCCGACCGATCGACCAGGTCCTGCGCCAGCAACTGGGCAATCGCCTGCCTCCTCTGCTGATGTTGCGCAGCAATGAGCTGCTCGACAGTCTCAAGGCCGGGAAAACCGACGACAACGTGCCACCGCAACTGCAAGTGATATTCCGTCCGAGTGTGCAGCCGTACCTGATTTCGCTGTTCCGCCAGGACCCCGCCGCTGCATTCGCGAAGTTGAAAATGCCGGCACTGATCATCCAGGGCAGCAATGACATCCAGGTTGGAGTCAATGACGCCAAACTGCTCAAGGCGGCCAAACCGGACGCCGAACTGGCGCTGATCGAAGGCATGAACCACGTGATGCGCATCGTGCCCAACGACGTCAAACGCCAGTTGGCCTCCTACAAGGATCCGAATTTGCCACTGGCGGCGGAGCTGGGCGCGCGCATCCTCGGATTCATTGACGGGCTTCGCTCCAGCTAATTTGCTCTCCAGTCTTGTCGAAAACGGCCGATAAGCCTTTGTCGCCAGCGTACTGGCTGGCGGCAGTCGAGCTTGGACAGGATCTCGCCGTTATGACCGATACCCAGACTTCACCCGACACTACCGCTGAAAAAGACGTACCGCCAGCGGTCGAGCTGCCTTGGGCGGACGTCCACGTCGAGCACCACAAGATGCTCCGTCTGGCGCCGCTGCAGACGGACCGAAATACCGGTGGCCGGCCCCTGCGCTTTGTCGAATTCGGCTACGCCGAGCGCAACGACAAGCTGCGCAGCCTGATGCGCATGAGCATCTCCCTGCCTGGCCAACGCGTACGCAAGGAACAGAATCATTTGGACGTATGGGTCGACCACGCGGAAAAACGCGTGCATTTCGGCCCCGACAGCGGCCTGCAAATCGAACCACTGAACCGCGGCATCGGCCGCTTCATGGCCGCCCACGGCATCAACTGGGCGAAAAAAAGATGGCCTGGCTACACCGTCGACGGCACCGACCTCAACAACAAGGACGCGCTGAACGAAGACACGCGCCTGCGTCGCGATCACTTTTTGCGGGTGCACGGGTTCGACGTGGTCTATGCCGATGCCCAGCATTTGAAGGGCAGCGTCAAGGAGGTCAGGGTCGGCGACCTGTTGAGTGACTGGAACACCGAGAAAGTCCAAGTCGTGGAAATTCTCGAGGCGGCGCAGATGCTCCAGCAAGCCGAACAGAACCTGGCCGAGCAGGAAGTCAAACTCAAGAAACACGAGGAGAAGGTCAGCAAATACAAGCGTGAAGACGCCGGTTTGCGCTTCACCATTACGTGTTTGGTGGCGTTTGCGGTGTTTCAGGCGGGGTTACTGATCTGGATTGCTACGCACCGGTAGCGGCTGATCGTTCCCACGCAGAGCGTGGGAACGATCTGAGTGCAGGTCAGACGCGGGAGGCGAACAGGGCCTGATGATCGCGGCACTGCTCAGCCGTCAGCATGAACACGCCATGCCCGCCACGCTCGAAGTCCAGCCAGGCGAAGTCGACCTCCGGGTACAACGTCTCGACGTGCACCTGGCTATTACCTACCTCGACAATCAACAAGCCCTTCTCGGTCAGGTGATCCGCCGCTTCGGCGAGCATGCGGCGCACCAGGTTCAAGCCGTCATCGCCACAGGCCAGGCCCAGTTCCGGTTCGTGCTGGTATTCGTCCGGCATGTCGGCGAAATCCTCGGCATCGACGTACGGCGGGTTCGACACGATCAGGTCGAAGCGCTGCCCTGGCAAGCCATCGAAACCATCGCCTTGCACGGTGTAGACACGCTCGTCGACTCCGTGGCGCTCGATGTTCTGGTTCGCCACCTCCAGCGCTTCGAAGGACAGGTCGGCCAGCACCACTTCAGCGTTCTGGAACTCGTAGGCGCAAGCGATACCGATGCAGCCGGAGCCGGTGCACAGGTCGAGAATTCGCGCAGGCTCGGTGCCCAGCCAGGGTGTGAACCGGTTTTCGATCAGTTCGCCAATCGGTGAGCGAGGAATCAATACGCGCTCATCGACGATGAACGACATGCCACAGAACCAGGCTTCACCCAACAGATAGGCGGTCGGCACGCGGTCTTCGATCCGGCGCTTGAGCAGGTTCTGCAGGTGCGCCACTTCGTCTTCTTCCAGATTGCAGTCCAGGTAACTGTCGGAGATTTCCCACGGCAAGTGCAGCGCACCCAACACCAATTGACGGGCTTCGTCCCAGGCGTTGTCGGTCCCATGGCCGAAAAACAGATCCTCCCCATGGAAGCGGCTGACGGCCCAACGGATATGGTCACGCAGGGTACGAAGGCGGGAAGTGATCACGACGGTAAACTCCAGAAAAATCGACGGGCGATTCTACCAGTCAAACGGCGTCCCGACGACGCAGGAAATACACCGGGACAAATGTAGGAATTATCTGGTTTTATCGCCGGCTATTGAACAAAACTCAATACTTGACAACGCTGTAAGCCAGTAACGACGGTGCCTACGATGGTAGCGATTCACAGAAGCGCTCAGCCAGAGGACAATGTCGCAAAAGCCCCACCCGAAGGAGCCCCAGAATGTCCGTTCCACAAACGATGTTTCAACTCAGCGGCCGCGGTTATGCAGCAGCCAAACTGAGTCATGCGACCCTGATCATCATCGATGCCCAGAAAGAATACCTCAGCGGTCCCCTGGCCCTGAGCGGCATGGATGCGGCGGTCGCGAACATCAAGAAATTGGTGACTGCCGCCCGCGCGGCCGGCCGGCCGATCGTGCATGTCAGCCACCTAGGCACCGTTGGGGGGCTGTTCGATCCACGCGGCGAGCGCGGCCAGTTCATTCCAGGGCTGGAACCGCTGGCCGGGGAAATCAAGATCGAGAAAATCCTGCCCAGTGCGTTCCATGGCACGGACCTGAAAAAACGCCTGGAAGAACTGGGCTCGGTGGATCTGGTGGTGTGCGGCTTCATGAGCCATTCCAGTGTCAGTACCACCGTGCGGGCAGCAAAGAACCTGGGTTTCCGCTGCACCCTGGTGGAAGACGCCTGCGCCACCCGAGACCTGCCGTACAAAGGCGGCGTCCTGAGTGCCGAGCATGTGCAGCAGACCGAAATGGCGATCATGGCGGACAACTTTGCCGCCCTCGCCCTGACCAACGACCTGGTCTGATCGGCGGTTCATGAGCGGTCCATGCCGCCGCTCATCCGCAAAAGCCTCTCATATGCCGTAAATGTCTTAGCCTCAGGAACATCCCGGTCAACTTCCGGTCGAAGGGCCGATACCCATTGAGGAAGGTCGGAATGAAGTTATCCGATGGTTTTGACGCTCGCCGTTTACGGCCCAAAGGCCAAAGCAACTGGCGTTTTCGAATCGGCGCAGCCTTCGCTGCCTTGCTGGCGACCTGCGGCGTGCTGCTGGCGATGGCCGGCACCGCCAGCCTGTTCGGCCATGCTCCGGCCCTGGGCGAGTTGAACACCAACCGGGCGGGCGCGGCAGTGATCCTGGTGATAGGCCTGTTCGTGCTGTACCTCGGCATCTGGCTGTGGCGCCGCTGCCGCCGCCGCTCGCGTCAGTCGAACGCACTGAACATCTCCCCGCACCTGATGAAAAAACACGACTAAGCGCAAGTTGCAGCGCGATGCCGCACGTTTTCTCGCGCCCGATTCGCTTCGAGTTGGGTAAACTGGCCACCCTTCGCGGAGGCTGACATGCAAGACGACGATTTTTCCCTGTTCAAAAGTGCGATCCAAGGCGTCAAGCCGATCAAGCACGATCGCGCCGAAACCGGCAAGCCCAAGGCGGACCGCGCGCACATCGCCACGTTGCGCCAAGCCGCCACCGTGCGTACCGATGCCACCACTGTTGACGGGCTGTCCGATCAGTTCGTCATCGACGTCGGCCCGGAAGACGAACTGATGTGGGCACGCGACGGCGTGCAGGAAAGCCAGATGCGCAAGCTCAAGATCGGGCAGATCCCGTTCGAGGGCAGCCTTGACCTGCACGGCATGAGCGTGGAAAAAGCCCGGGAAACCCTTTGGGCATTCCTGGCTGAAGCGACAAAATTCGAAATCCGCTGCGTACGTGTCACCCACGGCAAAGCCGTGCGCCTGGACGGCAAGCGGCCGATGATCAAGAGCCACGTCAACACCTGGCTGCGCCAGCATCCACAGGTACTTGGCTTCACCTCGTGCCAGGCCAGGCATGGCGGTGCCGGAGCCGTTTATGTGATGCTCAAACGCACCATGATGGAAGGTCGCGACGAGTAAACCTGATGCGCCGCGCTTGCAGCGCCGTGTCTGCCACCGTACCCTTGCCCTTTGCGTAAAATCCCACAGGTAGTTTCATGTCCCTGGAACAGAATTACACCGCGATCCTTGGCCAACTGGGCGAGGATCCCTCCCGCGAGGGCCTGCTCGACACGCCAAAACGTGCCGCCAAAGCCATGCAGTACCTCTGCCGCGGTTATGAACAGACACTGGAAGAGGTCACCAACGGTGCCTTGTTCAGCTCCGACAACAGCGAAATGGTGCTGGTCAAGGACATCGAGTTGTACTCGTTGTGCGAACACCATCTGCTGCCGTTCATCGGCAAGGCCCACGTGGCCTACATCCCGAGCGGCAAGGTACTGGGTTTGTCGAAAGTCGCGCGTATCGTCGATATGTACGCCCGCCGCCTGCAGATCCAGGAAAACCTCAGCCGCCAGATTGCCGATGCAGTCCAGCAGGTCACCGGCGCCCTGGGCGTTGCCGTGGTGATCGAGGCCAAGCACATGTGCATGATGATGCGCGGTGTGGAAAAACAGAATTCGACGATGATCACCTCGGTGATGCTTGGCGAGTTCCGTGAGAACGCCGCGACCCGCAGCGAGTTTCTCAGCTTGATCAAGTAATTGGCGGTACGAAGAGAACCGGCTTTCATCGCCGGTTTTTTTTCGTCTTGAAAAAATCAGGTAAGCTGCGCGCCTTTCTCATTAGCACCGTGAGGCTTCAACGTGTTCGTAAAAGCGCTTCGTGTCGGCCTTGGCCAACTGATCATCTTCATCGACTTCATTACCCGTCCAGGCAAGAAGCAGCGCCCTGCCGCCGCTCAGGCCCAGGTCGAAGCTGCCGCCAGGGGCCTGACCCTGTATCAGTTCCATGCCTGCCCGTTCTGCGTGAAAACCCGCCGCACCCTGCGCCGCCTGAACGTGCCGGTGGCCCTGCGCGACGCGAAAAACAACGAACAGGATCGCCAGGCCCTGCTTGAGCACGGCGGCAAGGTCAAGGTGCCGTGCTTGCGTATTGAAGAAAATGGCCAGACTACCTGGATGTATGAGTCCAAGGTGATCATTGATTATCTGGATAAGCGTTTCGCTGCAGCCTGATTTATTTGTGGTGTTCTGACTGACGCTTTCGCGAGCAGGCTCGCTCCCACAGGGAACTGGTTGCACAGATTCAATGTGGGAGCGAGCCTGCTCGCGAAGAGGCCGGCACAAACACTGCAAATCCCAGACAAAAATAAACCGGCCCAATGGCCGGTTTATTCATTTCTGCCCAGCCCTCAGGCCGCTTGCGCCGCCTGCACCTGTCGCACCACCTGCGCCAGTCGCTTGATCCCCTCCTCCAGCCGCGCCGGGTCAATGTGGCTGAAATTCAACCGCATGTGCCCGTGATGATTATCCGGCTCAGGGAAGAACGGCTCGCCCGGCATGAACGCCACGTCGTTGGCCAACGCCCCATCGAGTAGCGTACGGGTATCCAGCGGCTGTTTGAGCGTCAACCAGAAAAACAGCCCGCCCTGGGGCACGTTCCAATCCGCCAGATCGGCAAAATGCGTTTGCAGCGCCGCTTGGAATGCATCGCGACGCACGCGGTAAAAACCACGCAACTCACTCAGGTGCTGCTGGTAAGACTCGCTGCCGATCCATTGCAACGCTTGCCACTGGCCGACTCGATTGGTGTGCAAGTCCGCCGACTGCTTGAGTTTCAATAAGTGCGGGAAAAGATCCGGGCTGGCGATCAGATAACCCACGCGTAGACCCGGCAGCAAGGTTTTCGACACCGTGCCGGTGTAGATCCAGCTGGATTTTTTCAGGCGTCCGGCAATCGGTTTGGCGCTGCCGCCGTCAAACGTCAGCTCACGGTAGGGTTCGTCTTCGATCAAGGTCACGCCGAACTCATCCAGCAATCCGGCGACCGCCTCGCGTTTGGCTTCGCTGTAACGCACCGCCGATGGATTCTGGAAGGTCGGGATCAGGTAGATGAACGCCGGACGATGTGTTTCCAGGCGCGAACGCAGCTGCGCCAGGTTCGGGCCGTCGGCTTCCAGCGGCACCGTGAGGCAATCGGCGCCGAACAGCTGGAAGATCTGCAGTGCCGCCAGGTAGGTCGGTGCTTCGAGCAGCACTTCGGTGCCTTTGTCGATATAGAGCTTGGCGGCCAGATCGAGGGTTTGCTGTGAACCACTGACCACTAACACCTGACTCGCCTCGCATGGCACACCCAGCACTCGAGCCTGTTGCGCCAGGGCTTCACGCAAGGCCGGTTCGCCTTCACTCATGCCGTATTGGCCCATGGACACCGGCATCCGCGCCCATTCGACTTTCGGCAGCATGGCTTCGGCCGGCAAGCCCCCGGCGAACGACATCACTTGCGGACGCTGGGCGGCAGCGAGGATTTCACGGATCAAGGAACTTTTAAGGCGCGAGACACGTTCGGAAAAAGCCATGGGGGTCACCAGTAGCGAGGCCAGGGAAAAATGAGTCAAACTTATTGACCGAAATTACGGCATCACCAACGGATACGTCAACATGATTGACCTTAAAAGCCCGATTTCTCAACAGCAGGCCATGGAAGCGTTTTTCTTCGGCTACCAGGCCTTCACCGCCAAGGCCGATGAAATGCTCGAGCGCCGCGGCCTGAGTCGGGTGCATCAGCGCATTGTGTTTTTCATTGCCCGCTACCCGAACCTTAGCGTCAAGGAGTTATTGGTATTGCTGGGCGTGAGCAAACAGGCGTTGAACATGCCCTTGCGCCAACTGCTGGAGATGCATTTGGTCAACAGCGTGGCGTCCGAGACCGACAAGCGTAAGCGGCTGCTGGAGTTGACCGAGGACGGCGCGCGGTTTGAACAATCGCTGCGTCGTGAGCAGGTGAAATTGTTGGAGCGGGTGTTTGCCGAGGCGGGTGAGACGGCGGTGAATGGGTGGCTGGCGGTGAATATGGCGCTTGGTGAGAACCAGCAAAAAATCTGAGTACCACAAAAGCTTCACGAGCAGGCTCGCTCCCACAGGGGAATGCGGTCCCTTGTGGGAGCGAGCCTGCTCGCGAAGGGACCAGAGCGGGCGATATATCCCTATTGCCAAACTTTTCGTCTACAAAATCAAAAACATTATTTGCATTATTTGTATACAAAATCATAATCCACTTCGTGCGAGTTCCTGACCTATTGGTCAACAAATTCGCAAGTGCCTCAAAGGGCCGCTGCCACCCTCATGGGTCCGGCCCTGGAAATAACAATAAAACTCTTGAGGAGTACCTCGCTGTGGAAAGCCGCAAATCCGAAGCATCGACGCTGGATCTCTCGCCGCCTTTACGCAATGGCTGGCTGGAGCGCATCTTTAAACTCAGCTTGCATGGCACCACGGTGAAGACCGAGTTGATTGCCGGTCTGACCACCTTCATCACCATGGCCTACATCATCTTCGTCAACCCCAACATCATGGCGGATGCCGGCATCGACCATGGCGCGGCGTTCGTCGCCACCTGCATTGCCGCCGCCCTGGGCTGCCTGTTGATGGGCCTGTACGCCAACTGGCCGGTCGGCCTGGCACCGGGCATGGGCCTGAACGCTTTCTTCACCTACACCGTGGTCGGCACCATGGGCTACAACTGGGAAACTGCACTGGGCGCGGTGTTCGTCTCCGGCGTGCTGTTCATGATCCTGACCTTCTCGCGCATCCGCGAATGGCTGCTCAACAGCATCCCCGTCAGCTTGCGCTACGCCATGGGCGCTGGTGTGGGCCTGTTCCTCGGGCTGATCGGCTTGAAAACCGCAGGCATCGTCGTCGATAGCCCGGCCACCTTGATCAAGCTCGGTTCCCTGCGCGAGCCTGGCCCGCTGCTCGCCGCCGTGTGCTTTTTGATGATCGCCATCCTCAGCTACCACAAGGTGTTCGGCGCGATCCTCATCAGCATCATCACCGTGACCCTGGCCGGTTGGGGCCTGGGCCTGGTGCACTACGAGGGCATCATGTCGGCCCCGCCGAGCCTGGCCCCGACCTGGATGGCGATGAACGTTGCCGGCGTGTTCAACGTCAGCATGATCAGCGTGGTGCTGGCCTTCCTCTTCGTGCACATGTTCGACACCGCCGGCACCCTGATGGGGGTGGCCCAGCGCGCCAACCTGGTGGGCGCTGACGGTCGCATCGAAAACCTCTCGCGAGCCATGAAAGCCGACAGTGCCTCCAGTGTCTTTGGTGCGGTAGTGGGCGTTCCGCCGGTCACCAGCTACGTGGAAAGTGCCGCGGGCGTAGCGGCGGGTGGTCGGACTGGTCTTACCGCAGTGACCGTAGGTGTGCTATTTATTGCGGCCATGTTCTTCGCGCCGCTGGCCGGGATGATCCCCGCCTATGCCACGGCCGGTGCGCTGATCTATGTGGCCATGTTGATGATGGGCGGCATGGCCCACATCGAATGGGACGAGGCGACCGACAGCATTCCGGCGATCGTCACGGCAATCATGATGCCCCTGACCTTCTCGGTCGCCGACGGCATCGCGCTGGGCTTCATCACCTACGTGGCGCTGAAGGCCGGCACTGGCAAGTACAAGGAAATCTCCGTCAGTCTGTGGGTGCTCTGCGCAATTTTCATTGCCAAGTTCATCTTCTTGTAAATCTCGGCGGTACGCGCGTTAAACCAGCCTCACCCCGTCGGGTGAGGCTTTTGTGCAAATGGAGGAAAGTGATGAGTCTGGAAACCTGGCTGCTGTTCAGCGGCGCTGCGCTGGTAGTGATCCTGATCCCGGGGCCACTGTCTTTGCTGATGATCAGCAACAGTTTGAATTACGGCCTGGTCCGTTCCTACCCGGCGTTTCTTGGCGGCGTGATTGCCTCGATCTGCCTGTTGAGTGCTTCGGCGCTGGGCTTGGGCGCGCTGCTGCTGGCATCGGAACAATTATTCAGCGCACTGAAAATCGTCGGCGCGCTGTACCTGTTCTACCTCGCCTGGCAGAGCTGGCAGCAGTCGGGCCAACCGTCCCACGGTGCGCAAGTGCCTCAGGCCGCCGCAGTGCCACGCTTTCGCGCACTGTTCGGGCGCGCTTTCATGCTGGGCGCGAGCAACCCCAAGGACATCCTGTTCTTCGCCGCGTTTCTGCCGCAATTCTTGAGCGCCGGGCAACCGTTCCTGCCGCAATTGCTGGTGATGATCGCCACCTGGACCGTACTGGACCTGCTATGCAAGCTGGCCTACGGCCTGGGTGCCCATGGCGCGGCGCGGTATCTGCGCAGCGGCAAGGGCCAGAGCTGGTTTAACCGGGTCAGTGCCGGACTGTTCGGTGGAGCCGGGGCTGCGTCCTTGCTCAGCGGTCATTAAGGCCTTCTGACGCAAACCGGCACACAAGTTGCTCGGTTCTGGCACCCCCACGCCGGAATCGAGCATGCTCCACTCCCACCTCACCACCCTTAACGCCGTTTCCCTGGTGCTCGACACCTTCAAGGCCCAAGGTCTGCCCAGCGCCCCCCTGCTCGCCGGCAGCGGCATCTGTGCCGCGGATCTGGCCCGGGCGGACACGCGCATCACCACCAATCAAGAGATGCAGGTCTGCGCCAACGCCGTCGCCCTCAAGCGCGATATCGGCCTGGAACTGGGCCGACGCATGCATGTTTCGTCCTACGGCTTGCTCGGCTACGCCCTGCTCACCAGTGCCACCTTTGGTGACGCATTGCGCCTTGCGATGCGTTATCCGGCGCTGTTGGGAACACTTTTCGAGCTGAGCCTGGAAGAGGACAACGAGCGCGTCTGGTTTGTCGCCGCCGATTACCGGGAGAATCCGGCACTGGCGGTGTTCAACGCCGAGTTCTGCCTGGTGTCGTTGAAAGTCATCTGCGATGACCTGCTCGGGCACGCCCTGCCGCTGCTGGCTGCACGCTTCGAACATGCCGCGCCCGATTACCAGGTTAACTACGCCGAACACTTCAATAATTGCCCGCTGCACTTTGGCACACGCAACAACGCCTTCGCCTTCGACCGGCGCTGGCTGGACCAACCCTTGCCCCTGGCCGATGCCATCACCCACCAGGCCATGGCCGAGCGTTGCCGCAAGCAGAATACCGAGTTCACCGGGCGCCAGGCCTGGCTGGGGCGGATCCGCCAGCTGCTCAGGGCACAATTGCATGCGGCACCGGGACTCGAGGGATTGGCCGAGCAGATGAATTGTTCAGCACGCACCTTGCGACGGCACCTCAAGGACCTGGGGTGCAGCTATCAGGAATTGCTCGATGAGCTCAGGTTCGAGCAGGCCAAGCTTTTACTCTGTGAAGACCAGATGCCGATCTACCGGATCGCCGAAGCATTGGGTTTCAGCGAGACCGCGAGTTTCCGCCATGCGTTTATGCGCTGGAGTGGTGTGACGCCTAGCCAGTTCCGGCCCTGAAGAACACCTCCTGCCGGTTTACCTACTGCGCAATGCCTGCGTTCGGCCATCGTGGTTTAACGGGGCGCTCGCGATCAAAAGCAAAGCAAGGCGGCCTGACAGCCGACCTGACTTGAAGTGAATACGCCGATCGTTCCCACGCTCTGCGTGGGAATGCATCCTGTGACGCTCCGCGTCACCATTGCGCACGGCTCACGTCATGCGTCGTCAGTGGAACGCAGAGCGTCCCTGGCGGCATTCCTTTGCTGCGCATGGGAACGATCACATCCCGGACAAGCCACCTCGTTTTTACTTTTGCTTTGGCTTTTGATTTTTATCCAGGAAGGGGCGAATTTCGGTCAATTATTTTGGCCACATTAATCCCCTTTTGGCCTTTCCTGCCGTTCTCCGAAATCGTCCGCGCCGCAAGACTGTGTGCAACCGAAACCGCCTGCGGAGAACAATAAAATGCTGACGATCTACTCGGATGATCACCACCTGCACCACGGCCGTTGCGAACTCATCGACGGGCAACTCAAGCCCTGCTTTGAAATGCCTTCGCGTGCCGATCATGTGCTGTCACGTGTGCAAAAGCAGAACCTGGGTCCCGTAGAAGCACCGAAGGATTTTGGCCTGGGGCCAATCGAGCGTATCCACAGCCGCGACTACCTCGACTTTTTCAAAGGTGCCTGGGCGCGCTGGACCGAATTCAACACCGACGGTGACTTGCTGCCCTACACCTGGCCGGCCCGCACCTTGCGTCGCGTCAAGCCCGCAAGCCTGCACGGCGAACTGGGCTACTACAGCTTCGACGGCGGCGCACCGATCACCGCCGGCACCTGGCAAGCAGCGTACAGCGCGGCGCAGGTCGCACTCACCGCGCAAGCAGAGATCCAGCGCGGTGCCCGCAGCGCCTTTGCCCTGTGCCGCCCACCGGGACACCACGCCGCCAGCGACTTGATGGGCGGTTATTGCTACCTCAACAACGCGGCCATCGCCGCCCAGGCCTTTCTCGATCAGGGCCACAAAAAAGTCGCGATTCTCGACGTCGACTACCACCACGGCAATGGCACCCAGTCGATTTTCTACGAGCGTAGCGACGTGCTGTTCACCTCGATCCACGGCCACCCGGAAGCCGAGTTCCCGTTCTTCCTCGGTTACGAGGACGAGCGCGGCGAAGGCGCCGGTGAAGGCTTCAACTTCAACTATCCTTTGCCCGCCGGCAGCGGCTGGGATACCTGGAGCGCTGCGCTGGAGCAAGCCTGCAACGAGATCGAGACCTATGGCGCCGACATCGTCGTCGTCTCCCTGGGCGTGGATACGTTCAAGGACGACCCGATCTCCCAGTTCAAGCTCGACAGCCCCGATTACCTGGCCATGGGTCAACGCATCGCCAGGCTCGGTGTGCCGACGCTGTTCGTTATGGAAGGCGGTTACGCGGTGGAAGAAATCGGCATCAACGCCGTCAACGTGCTTGAAGGCTTTGAAAACGCTTAACGGGGAATCGCATGACAATGAAAAATCTAAAGCGCCTGATTGTTCCTGCCCTCTGCGCCACGGTGCTCGGTGGCGGCGCACATGCAGAAGAACGAACGTTGCGCGTCTACAACTGGTTCGACTACATCACCCCCAAGGCCCTGGAAGATTTCAAGGCCCAGAACCCAGAGACCAAACTGGTCTACGACATCTTCGACACCAATGAAGCGCTGGAAGCCAAGCTGTTGACCGGCAACTCCGGCTACGACGTGGTGGTGCCGTCCAACGTGTTCCTGGCCAAGCAGATCGAAGCCGGTGTGTTCCAGCCTCTGGACCGCAGCAAACTACCGAACTGGAACCACCTCGATCCCAAGCTGATGAAGCTGATCGAAGCCAACGACCCGGGCAATAAATTCGCCGTGCCGTACATGTACGGCACCATCCTGATCGGCTTCAACCCGGACAAGGTCAAGGCCGCGTTGGGCGCCGATGCGCCGGTGGACAGCTGGGACCTGATCTTCAAGGAAGAGAACATCAGCAAGCTCAAGCAGTGCGGCGTCGCCCTGCTCGACTCGCCTTCGGAGATCCTGCCCCTGGCCCTGCAACACCTTGGCCTGGACCCCAACAGCAAAAAGCCTGCGGACTACGACAAGGCTGAAGCGCTGCTGATGAAGATCCGTCCGCACATCACCTACTTCCACTCGTCCAAGTACATGGCCGACATCGCCAACGGTGACATCTGTGTCGCCGTCGGTTACTCCGGCAGTTTCTCCCAGGCCGCCAACCGCGCCAAGGAAGCCAAGAACGGTGTGGTCGTAGACATGCGCCTGCCCAAGGAAGGCGCGCCGATCTGGTTCGACATGCTCGCGATTCCCAAGGGCGCGAAGAACCCGCAAGACGCCTACACCTTCATCAACTACCTGCTGCAACCCCAGGTGATCGCGCCGGTCAGTGACTTCGTGGGCTATCCGAACCCGAACAAGGACGCCACGGAATTGGTCGACCCGGCGATTCGCAACAACCCGAACCTGTACCCGACTGAAGCGGCCATGGGCACGCTCTACACCCTGCAACCGCTGCCACGCGATGCCGAACGTGCGCGGACCCGGGCGTGGACCAAGATCAAGTCGGGGACTTGAAACGCGGCGCAGGGAACTGAATAAAACGAAATCCCCTGTAGGAGCGAGCATGCTCGCTCCTACTGCGATAACTATCTACCACCTCCTGTTTCCACCGGCCCTCTACCGTGCCCGAACCCGCGCTGTCCCAAGCGCTTCACCGGACACAGGAAACGGCCATGCCCGCCATACCCTCCAACAATCCCGACGACATACTCACTCAATTGGTGACCGGCCCTTCGCTCAGGGAAGTCGCTTCGACCTCGATCCGCACCGCCCTCGACACCGAGTATCCGCAACTGCACATCGATCCGAACCTGACCGTGGTGGTTACACCCGCCTGGACCATCAGCGACAACCAGGTCTTGCCCGCCAACAGCCGGTTCGAATCCCTGACTGACGCGCTGGTACGGCTCACCTTGTCTGGCGCGACAGCCACCTACATCGACGGGGAACACTTCCTGACCCGGCAACCGGGTGTGGAGCCAGGCATCAAGCTGCCGGTGAAGATCGATGCCATCGGCTGCCTGCTCAATCGCCTGGCGCGCTTGTTGTTCGTGGCCTATCAGGAGCAACAGCTGGACTACTGGAATGAAGCCATCGCCCCCAACAAGCCCCGCTGGCATCAAATCAGCGAAGCCCTGCACAGCCTCTGGAACGACGACAAACCCAAAGACTGGGACGAAGACCAACTGGCCCTGGCGCTGACCGTCTACAACTACCCGCAACAGGCCGATCGTCAGGCCCACGACAAATACCAGACACGCGCCTGCCTGATCGACATCGACCATCTCGATCAACAACACAGCGAACACCGGCAGCTGATGGACACCGCCGTCATTGTCGGCACGCTGGAGAAACGCACGCTGATCGTTACTCATTCGATCATCGAAGGATTCAGGCACTACGATTCGTTGGCGGCATTGGGCGAAGTTCTTCGCCGACGCGTCACTCCATCGGAAAATGCTCAACAGTTGCAGTGGTGCCTCTACGAACCCACGGGCGATTTTTTCGACCAGCAGGCCTGTGCGTTGATCGCCTTGGAAATCCAGGCCATTGGCTCGCTCAACGAGATGGCGGTGTCGACGCTGGCCCCACGGATCGCGGCAGCGGCTGGACAATTCGAAAAGCGGGTGCAACAGCGCCCCACCCGTTTCAACCAGATCCAGCGTCTTTTACCGGACTGGTTGCTGAATGCTTCGACAGTAGATCTTACTCGCTACGGTCGGCACTTGATGGACCTGGCGTTGGTACGCGAGCAGCACGCCGGGAAATCGTTTCACGATGGCATTGCTGCGTTACGCGAATTTACCCTGAAGGCCTTGCAAGACCAGATGACAAAGGATCACCCGCAAGCGTCCCTGCCGCACCTGGAAGACATTCAAATCAGCAGCACTCACCCTGTGATCCTCGGGACATTCGCGGTGCCGGGCGAAACCGAAACCGTCACGTTGTCACTCGTCGATCTGGCGTTGCAGAACCTCACAGCCCTGCCCTGGGGTGAAAAAACCGTGCAATACCGCGACGGTTCAGCGGTTGCGCCATGGCTGACGCCGACCTACCTGGACAGCCTGGTGAGCGCCGTGAACATCGGCGAAAACTACCCGAGGCTGATCAAGCGCACACTGCTCGACGACCCGCAGGAAAAGGCCCGGCGCCAGCAACTCTACGCCGAAGACCTGCGCATCCAGCTACCGCTGCAAACGCTGCAAGCGAAGATCCGTGGCGAGGCCGGGATCGATGAACTGGGCTATCGCTATGTCGTCGCGGCCTTGCAGGAGAAGGCCGCGGATCGTTATGTCGAGGGTCTGGAAATCATCATCCGCCCTCTGGCTTTTATTCCAGGCGGACGCAACGATGGCAAGGCTGACGAAGTCGCCAACATGTTCGTGATCGGGCCGCGACAAGTCGAAAAAGGTCCGTGCCTGCTGTATCGGCCACTGCTCGATCATCCACTGTTGCAATACCCCGGCGAAGCGAGCCTGCTCTACGCCATCAAGCACAACAGGGCGTTGCGCCAATCGGTGCTGGCCTGGTTAGCGGATGACGTGCGCTTTAACTACTCGCAGTACGTGTTCCCAGGCGAGTTGCCCTCCGTCTGGACGTTGTCCCAGTTGCTGGTTGATTCAACTTCGATACTGGGGATGATGGGCGCCTTGAACCTGGGTTCGTCGCCGGTGCTGCAACCCGCCTTGCCGGTACTATTTAGCGCCAACGCCAATGCCTTGGTCACCTTGGCCGACCGGCAGTCGGTGTCCAATGCGCAAAGCCGTTGGGCTACCCTCAAGCAAGCGGCCTGGATGCTGTTCAACGTAACGTTGCCTTTTCTCGGGCGTACGGCGGCGACTGCGGCCTGGATCTGGCAAATCATGGACGATCTGGACGAGGCGCGCGAAGCCCGGGAAGCGGATGATTCCGAGCATGAATGGACTGCGTTGACCGACCTGTTCCTGTCCCTGGGCATGGTCCTGGCGCACCACGCCGCCACGCGCAACAAACCACGTGCCCCACACCTTGAGAGCGCTACCCCAACGCTCGAAAAACCGGTCGCGGCCATCACTGTGACGCAGATGCCCGATGTCGTCGCTCACCTGCTGCCCGACAACCACCCGACACCCCTGCATACCTTCGGCATTTTGTCGCAAGCGAGCCTGGCGTCCGTGCTGGACCGGCTGGCTATCGCCAAGCCCACCGGGCTCGAAAAGCCGTCGAACGAACCCGGCCCTCACCGCTATCTGAGCCCGCTCGAGCAAAAGTGGTATGCCCAGGTGGGCCAGCGCTGGTTCGAAGCCTGGCTCAACGACGACGGCGATGTGCAAATCATCGACTCGCGCATCACTCCGTCACGCCGGGGTCCGCTGCTGATTCATTCGGCAGGGGGACAATGGTTCATCGATACGCGCTTGCGATTGCGCGGCGGAGGCCGCAGCCGAAAAGCGCTAGCCCTGGAAAACCAGCAACGCAAGGCCACGCTGAAACTGCAACTGAGCGCGTTTGAAAGTCGCAAAACCCAGCTGACAAAGGAGCTCGATGCCGTGCAGAAGGCAGTAACAGCGCCTACCACGGACATTGTCGACCCGAATCGGCAACGCCTGATCGAAACCCTGGATGCGCATGTGGCGGAATTCGGCACCTTCATCGAACAGCTCAAGACCTACAACAGCATTGAATCGATCCCCAACTACCGTGCGGTCCTGGTCGACTGCCTGGATCATCAGTTGTCCCTCACGCAGCAGTGGTTCATTCAGCAAAACAGAGTGTTTGGCGAACACATGCGCCAATCCCTGGCGTTGCTGGATAACGAGCCGGGGGACGGCACACAGACTCCGCGCCAGACACACCAGCTCACCAGCGATCTGACCCAGGGCTTCATCGACAAGATCGAGTTTGCCCAGGCACGCATCGAAGAGTTGAAACAACTGGGCAAGGAAGCGGCCGAAGTGGCGCGAGAGAGTCAGGCAGTGCTGCCCCGTTACGCGCTGCAGGATCTGAAACTGTTCCAGATCAGCCTTGCCCAGGAACTTTGCTTGAGTGACAGCGCCTCCGTGGATACGGCGCCAGCCCGACAAGCCATGACACGACTTGTCGAGGATACGGGCCTGACCGTCCAGTCTTCACTGGAGCTTGCCGAACAAGACAATGCACTGCCCCTGCCTGAGCGAATCGACGGTTTCAGTGAGCTGGTGGAACAGTTCGCCATCCTCGACCTGCGGATACAGGACCTGCCTGACGAGTTTCCGCGGCAGTTGCTGCAACCCCCATTGGACCTCATGCGCGAGCGCATCGAAACCTTCAGGGAGCTCAGCGTTAAGCACCTCGCTGGTCTTCTGCAAGAACGCAAATCACTCGAACCGACACCGGGTCCTTCTCGCCCCGCCCCTGTCTCAAAACGCATCATCAAGACCCGTTACAAAGGCACGGTAGTTGGCAAGCCACGTGTGCGCACGGCGGCGGACAACACCGAATGGGTCGACGTGATATCCCCATTGACCAACAAGGTCACCGCGACATTCCATGAGAAAACACCGGGCGTCTGGGTGGAACATGAACCTGCGCCGGAGCAGGCACCTGCCCCTGTGCGACCTGATCTGCAAATCAGCGTCCAGAAGGGGCAGGCGCTGGTGGATCAGTTGCAGCCGTTTATCCGTCGCACCGAAGGGCACTCGAAGGTAGCGGGACGCAATCCCACGGAAATAGAAGAAATGTTTCACCAGTACGCCAGGCGACTGCAAGAAGCGAGCGATACGATCGAAGAAGCCCTCACCGACAATAATGCGACTGACGGCGGGCCGGCGTCAGCCGTACTGCTGGCCAAACAGCTCAATGAGGGCGCGACCGAGCTCTTTGATAAAGGTCGCCGGACCCGAATCCGCATGACAAAGGAACAGCCCCCCACCGCCGCGCGCGTTGAATGGCTGATGAGCAAAAAACTGATAACCATCGCCAAGACACCCGGTCGGCGGCGACTCAAAGGGCATAAAAACGACTTTCTCGAAGAATACGAGATACGCGAACATGGCACTGCAAAGGTGCTCTGGTACGCCCACTTTCACTATTCAGGCCCGGACACCGCCCCCAAAACCTACACCGCTGCCCACCTGAAAACCGTATCCCAACGCCTGCTCGGCAGTACATTGGATAAGCGCACATCGGCCTCCTACAACGAGCTGATCGCGGTTTATCGCAGCGAAATCAGTCCGAAACTGGCGGATGAATTGTTCTTGTCAAAGATCAAGCAAGCCGCTTCGAGTTCCTGAGAGACAACCCGCACCCGCCAGGATTCGCGCTTCAGCGAGTCCTGCGCCAGACCTTTTCCAAACGTTCGAGTGCCGCGCTGATCGCCTCCTCCGGCACCGCGGCAAAGCCCAGGACCAACCCGGCGCGTTGATCGGGCGTGTTGTTCGAATCCGCTAGCCAATAGCTGCTCAGGCCATTGATCTCGACATCGACGCTGGACGCAGCCTCTATCAGTTCACGCTCACGGGCCAGAGAGTCGACCATCACCGTCATGTGCAAGCCGGCTGCCACACTTGGCAGGTGACCCACACCGGCGATATCCGCGGGCCAATTGGCCAATAGCGTGTTGCGGCGGCTCAACGCGGCACGTCGCATGCGCCGCACGTGGCGCTGGAAATGCCCGGCGGCCATGAACTCGGCCATCACCGCCTGTGTGCTTACCTCGGAATGCCGGACATCCACCGCACGCCGCTGGGCAAATGCCTCGACCAATGCTGGCGGCAACACCAGGTAGCCCAGGCGCAGAGCGGGAAAGGCGACTTTGCCGAACGTACCGACATAGAGCACCCGCCCGTGACGATCGAGCGCGGCCAACGGCGCCAGCGGTGCGCCGCTGTATCGGTACTCGCCGTCATAATCGTCCTCGACGATCCAGCCCTGGTTGCGCTCGGCCCAGGCCAGCAATTCGAGGCGTCGCGCCAGGCTCATCACCACGCCCAAGGGGTATTGATGCGAGGGCGTCACGTAGGCCAGACGACAATCGCCCAGGCGCGCCAGCTCGCTGCAATCGATGCCCTCGCTGTCCACGGCGATGCCGTGCAATCGCCCACCCGCCACCGCAAACGCATGACCGGCCGCCCGATACCCGGGGTTTTCCACCGCCACACCGTCCCCCGGTTCCACCAGCAACTGCGCACACAGGCTGATCCCTTGCTGCGCGCCGCTGGTCACGACGATTTGCTCCGCCGCGCACTGCATGCCGCGGGAACTGCGCAAATACGCCGCGATCATCCCGCGCAATCGCGCATCACCTTGCGGTGCGCCGTAACACAACTGCTGGAGATCCGGTTTGCGCCAGAACGCAGCATTCAGCTTGGCCCACACCTCGAACGGAAACAGATCGAATGCCGGCACACCGACCCGAAAAGCGCGCGGCGGACCGCTCGGAGGCGTCGGCAAATGATTGTTTTCCACCCGCGCCAATGCGCCGCTGCGAGCGACTTGACCGGCCGCCAACACAGGCACATCCAGGCCTTTGAGAGAGGTGCCTGGCGGGGCTTTCGGCGCTGTTTTGCTGCCGGGGAACGGTGCTTGGGGTAATTGTGCGACATAGGTTCCGTCACCCACCCGCCCTTCGATAAACCCTTCGGCGTAGAGCTGGTCGTAGGCCCGTACCACGCTGTTGCGGGAAATCGCCAGGGCCGCCGCCAGGTCCCGACTCGCCGGCAATCGCGTGCCGCTGGCCAGGCGCCCGTCGAGCACTCGAACCCGCAAGGCCTGATAAAGCTGGCGACTCAAGCCCTGGCGGCGGTCGAGCTCGATACCCGCCGGATTGAAGGACAAGGACAGCGGCGTATCCTTCATGACAATGGACCTATGAAATTTATCGTTAATGGCTCTTACAACAGACCAATAGCCTGCCTAGGATGCAGGCATTCGCCAAGGAATATTTCCATGTATACGCCCCGCGCCTTTGCCTTCAACGATTTGCATGAGCTGCAGCAACAGATGCTCGGCACTCGCCTCGCCCTGCTGGTTACCCATGGCGAACAAGGCCTGCAAGCCAGTCATTTGCCTTTGCTGCTCAATACCGACGAGGGTCCGAACGGAACCCTGTATGGCCATTTCGCCAAGGCCAACCCACAGTGGAAAGAACTGCAGGACGGCGCCGAAGCGCTGGTCATTTTTGCCGGCGCCGAGGCTTATGTCAGCCCCGGGTTCTACCCGAGCAAAGCCGAGGACGGCAAAGTCGTGCCGACCTGGAACTACGTGGCCGTGCACGCCTATGGCAGCGCTGAGGTGTTCACCGATGCCGAGCGCCTGCGCTCACTGGTCAGCGCCTTGACCGAGCGCCATGAAGCCGGTCGCGCGCAACCGTGGAAAGTCGCCGATGCCCCGGCCGATTACATCGACGGCATGCTCAAGGCCATCGTCGGCTTCGCCCTGCCGATCCAGCGCCTGGAAGGCAAACGCAAGCTCAGCCAGAACCGCAACGCCGCCGACATTGCCGGCGTGCGCGAAGGGCTGGCCGCCAGCGCCGACGCACACGACCAGGCCCTCGCCCACTTGATGCCAAAGGAATGAACATGAACCAGATCGACATCCGCCAGGTCAGCGCCGACGACCACGCCGACTGGCTGCCGCTGTGGCAGGCCTACCTGCGTTTCTACAACACGGAACTGCCAGAAACCGTCAGCCAAAGCACCTGGCAACGCATGCTCGACCCAAACGAACCCACCCATGCCGCCCTCGCCTGGGTAGACGGCAAAGCGGTGGGCATGGTGCACTTCATCTACCATCGCTCCAATTGGAGCATTGAAAACGCCTGCTACTTGCAGGATCTGCTGGTAACACCCGAATCCCGCGGCACCGGCGTTGGCCGTCAGCTGATCGAATTCGTCTACGCCACGGCCAAGGCCGACGGCTGCAACAAGGTGCATTGGTTGACCCACGAAACCAACGCCACTGCGATCCAGCTCTACGAGCGCATCGCTGAGCGTCCGGGTTTCATCCAGTTTCGCAAAGCCATTTAACGTTCAAGGAGAACAGCATGCCGACTTCACTCGCCGACTGGAAAGGCGTCCCGGCCCCGACAGCCCAACTGATCGAAGGACGTTTCATCCGCCTGGAAAGACTCGACCCGGCGCGCCACGGCGACGATTTGTTCAACGCCCTGCAAGGCCCGGGTGCCGATCCGAAACTGTGGGACTACCTGCCTTACGGTCCTTTCCCGCAGCGCAGCGTATTCAACGACTGGCTGAACAACCACGCCGCCAGCAGCGATCCCTACTTCTTCAGCGTGATCGACCGCGCCAGCGGCGAAGTACAAGGGATCCTCAGCCTGATGTCGATCGTCCCGGCCCAGGGCCGCATTGAAATCGGCCACGTGACCTTCGGCGCGCCGATGCAACGCTCACCCAAGAGCACCGAGGCCGTCTATCTGCTGGCCAAGGAGTCTTTCGCCCTCGGCTACCGGCGCCTTGAGTGGAAATGCAATAACGCCAACGCCCGCTCCAAGTACGCGGCCGAGCGCCTGGGGTTCAGTTTCGAAGGCGTGTTCCGCCAGCACATGGTCGTCAAGGGGCAGAACCGCGACACCGCCTGGTATTCGATCATCGATTCGGAATGGCCGGCGATTGGCGCAGGGTTCGAACGCTGGTTGAGTGATGAGAACCAGACGGATTCTGGACAGGTGAAAAGCCTGGTGGAGTGTCGGGGGTAAGACATCAGTGAGGGAGTGGAAGCTCCCTTGCCACGGTTTCAGCCCCCCTTCAACTCCCCGAAAACCGATCCCGACTGTTGGTCAGGTGCAGCACCATCGCTGCTCGAGCCGCATCGGGATCCTGTCGCTTGATCGCGTTGAAAATCGCTTCATGCTCCAGATTCGCCAGCTGCCCCAATTGCGAAAAGTCGGCGCCTCCACGTTCGTCGGCCTTCACCTGGGTACGAGGAATCATGGCATTGCCCAGGTGCTGCATGATTTCCGTGAAAAACGTATTACCGGTCGCCTCGGCAATGATCTGGTGAAAGCGCTTGTCTTGCTCGACGCAACTATCGTTGTTCGCCAGCGAAGCCTGGTAATCACTCAAGGCCTGACGCATACGCGCGAGCTGATCGTCGGTTCTGCGCATAGCGGCCAGTGCAACCGCCTGCACCTCCAGGCCCAATCTCAGCTCCAGCATGCTGCGGACACTCGCAACGGTATCCACATGCAGGCGCAGCCCTGGCTGGGAGGGTTGCTCCAGCACGAATGTGCCGATTCCGTGTCGTGTCTCGACTAGCCCCGAAGCTTGCAGCTTGGAGATAGCCTCCCGGACAACAGTGCGGCTCACGCCATGTTCGAGAACGATGGTGGATTCCGAAGGCAGCTTTTCGCCTGGCTTCAATTGGCCGAGCAAAATGCGCTGGGTCAGTGCTTCGACCACGCCCTGAGCCAGATTATTGGAGCGTCTGCGGACAGGGGTTCCGCTTTCAATTTGCATAGGTTCGAGTCCACGGAATTTTGCTTCACAGAGCTTAACACCCACCGGAGATTCTCTGGCGAAATGCGAATGCACCCCCGCTACACCAGGTTAGAAAAGACTCCTACTTGTATGACAACACATCTATAAAGAACTGATTAATTCGGGACACCTTCCAGCTGAATGACAGGTCCAGCCTCTCAGACCCGGCACAATGCTGCAGTTAAACCCCTATAAATACTGAATAAAATAACCAAATACATTATTTTTTCACGTCGTTATGCACACAAAACACCATCCGCCGCATTGCAGCCTCAAAAAACCACTTGTATGATGTCTATCAACTTAACCCGCTCCAGACATCTAAACAAAAACCATCGATGCAGGCGAATCCCATGAATCCTCAAGTACTCAAGTCCCTCCTCTCGCAAGACCTCCCTGCCTTTTCCTTTGACCGACCCCGACGCGACCCTGATCAAGGCGCTCGGTGCCTGGTAACTCGACAGCAATAACCGGCAGCCAGGCCGCCGCTATCACGCTCAAACCCGCATAAAAATAATCAGTGGGAGATTTGAATTGTGAACAATTCAAGCAACGCATCTGTCGTTCCAGAAAATGATTCGGTTCTCGCGCGCGCCGTGAGCAAAGTGAAGAGACATGTGCTCCCGCTTTTCGTGATCATGTTCATCCTCAACTACATCGACCGGGTCAACATCGGTTTCGTGCGCACGCACATGGAACATGACCTCGGGATTGGCGCTGCCGCCTATGGCCTGGGCGCAGGCCTCTTCTTCATTGGCTACGCACTGTTCGAAGTGCCCTCCAACATATTGCTGCAAAAGGTCGGCGCCCGGATCTGGCTGACCCGCATCATGTTCACCTGGGGCATCGTCGCCACGCTGATGGCGTTCATCCAGAACGAAACCCACTTCTACATCCTGCGCTTTCTGTTGGGTGTCGCCGAAGCGGGCTTCTTCCCAGGCGTGATCTACTACTTCACTCGCTGGTTGCCAGGCGTCGAGCGCGGCAAAGCCATCGCCATTTTCCTCAGCGGCTCAGCCGTTGCCTCGCTGATTTCCGGTCCGCTGTCGGGTGCCCTGTTGCAAATCGAAGGCTTTGGCTTTCACGGCTGGCAATGGATGTTCGCCATAGAAGGCCTGGCCTCGGTGTTCCTCGGTTTCTTCGTCTGGTTCTGGCTTGATTCCAAACCCCATGACGCCAAGTGGATGACACGCGAGGAGCAGGATGCGCTGGTCGGCGCCATCGATCAGGAGCAACGCGAACGTGAAGCCCTGACCAGCGTAAAACCGACCATTGGCAAACTCCTGAAAGATCGCCAGATCCTGCTGTTCTGCACCTTGTACTTCTGCATCCAGCTGACGATCTATGCAGCGACTTTCTGGCTGCCCAGCATCATCAAGAAGATGGGTGACCTGAGTGATGTACAGGTAGGTTTCTTCAACTCGATCCCATGGTTGATCTCGATCATCGCCATGTACAGCTTCGCTGCGCTGTCGGGCAGGTTCAAGTTTCAGCAAGCCTGGGTTGCAACTGCCTTGTTGATTGCAGCTGCCGGCATGTTCCTGTCCACCACCGGCGGGCCGATCTTCGCGTTCGTTGCCATCTGTTTTGCCGCCATCGGCTTCAAGTCGGCGTCATCGCTGTTCTGGCCAATTCCCCAGGGCTACCTGGATGCACGCATCGCCGCCGCCGTCATTGCACTGATCAACTCGATCGGCAACCTGGGCGGTTTCGTGGCACCCACGACCTTCGGTTTCCTGGAACAGACGACCGGGTCGATCCAGGGCGGCCTCTATGGCTTGGCCGGCACCTCGGTTCTTGCCGCGATACTGGTGTTTTTTGCCAGGACCTCACCCAAGCCATCACCCGTGCTGACACCACCGAACGCTGCTTCAACGCATGCGACAGTCAAAGCGCACTGACTCCATTGTTCGTTGAACGACCATACTCGTAGGAACTTGCCATGAACGCTGAACATTCTGCCAACGCCACCCAGTCACCTGTCGTCACCCATTTTCAAGTCATACCCGTCGCGGGCCACGACAGCATGCTGCTGAACCTGAGCGGCGCCCACGGACCATTCTTCACCCGCAACATTGTCATTCTCAAGGACAGTTGCGGTAATACTGGCGTGGGCGAAGTTCCGGGGGGCGAACGCATCCGTGAGACCCTCGAAGACGCTCGCGCCCTGGTGATCGGCCAGCCCATAGGCCAGTACCAACGCATCCTCAACCAGATGCGTAGCACCTTTGCATCCCGGGATGCGGCCGGTCGCGGCCTGCAAACCTTCGACCTGCGCATCACCATTCATGCGGTGACTGCGATGGAAGCCGCGCTGCTCGACCTGCTGGGTCAGTTCCTCGAGGTGCCGGTGGCTGCATTGCTCGGCGAAGGGCAGCAACGCGATGCGGTGAAGATGCTTGGCTACCTGTTCTACATCGGCGACCGCCATGTCACGGACCTGGCTTACCGTAACGAGGCCGACGCTGAAGACGACTGGTTCCGGATTCGTCATGAGAAAGCCATGACCGCCGAAGCCGTCGTGCGCCTGGCAGAAGCAGCCAGCGCAAAATATGGCTTCAACGATTTCAAGCTCAAGGGCGGTGTGTTGAGCGGCGATGAAGAAATCGAAGCGGTCACCGCGCTGGCTGAACGCTTTCCTGACGCACGGATCACCCTTGACCCGAATGGTGCATGGTCGCTTAAAGAAGCCATCCGTTTGTGCCGCGATCAGCATCACGTCCTCGCCTACGCCGAAGACCCGTGCGGTGCAGAAAACGGCTACTCGGGCCGCGAGGTCATGGCCGAATTCCGCCGTGCCACCGGACTGAAGACCGCCACCAACATGATCGCGACCGACTGGCGCGAAATGGGCCACGCCATTCAATTGCAATCGGTCGACATCCCGCTCGCCGACCCGCACTTCTGGACGATGCAAGGCTCAGTGCGTGTTGCCCAGATGTGCCACGAATGGGGCCTGACCTGGGGCTCGCATTCCAACAACCACTTCGATATCTCCCTGGCCATGTTCACCCAGGTAGCAGCCGCCGCACCGGGAGAGATCACCGCGATCGACACGCACTGGATCTGGCAGGACGGCCAGCGCCTGACCCGGGAACCGCTGAAGATCGAAGGCGGCTACGTAAAGGTTCCGACCCGACATGGCCTGGGCGTAGAGATCGACATGGACGCGGTGGCCAAGGCTCACGAATTGTACAAAGGCATGGGTCTTGGCGCGCGGGATGACAGCGTCGCGATGCAGTTCCTGATTCCGGGCTGGCGCTTCAACAACAAGCAACCTTGCCTGGTGCGCTGACTGACAGGTCCACAGCCAGGTGCCCTAACCCTAAGTTGCACCCTGGCGCCGCTTGCGGAACTCGGCGACCTTATGCCGGTTTCCGCACAGCGCCATGCTGCACCAGCGCCGTTTGTGCGCCTTGGTGCGGTCATAGAACATCAATGAACATTCCGCGTTTTCGCATTTGCGCACCAGATTGAAATCGCCTTCAGCCAACAACTCGGCAGCGGCATAAGCCAGCCGGCTCAGGCATTGGCTGGCGGCATCACCCTGACGGAAGCGATCCAGTACCGGCGCGCCGCCCTCCTCCCACACCAGTTGCGGCACCGCCGCCAACAGAAATGCATTCAACGCTGCCGGATCCGCCAGGCGATTTTCCCGGCGGGCTGCGACCAGGCCCTCGATGCTGTCGCGCAGCTTGCGCAATCGGGCGAGCAAATGCCCGTCGCTCCCTTCCACGCCTGTCACCCACCCGAACCCCGACTGCTGCAGCCACGACGCCGCATCGGAATCGGTGCCGAGCAAGTCTTGCCGCTGACCATCGACCATCATGCGGGTGTTCAGCAGGTCCAGTGCCGGGTGATCGGCCAGTAGCAGCGGCGCAGGCAGTTCAAGGGGGGGGACGTTGTCAGTCATGGAAATCTCCGGGGAATAACCAGACAGATTGTAACCCATAAAAATAGTTTGACCAGTTACATAATCCATGCAGAATAGATTCAAGTAACCCGTAAAAACACTTTTATACAGTTACAGGATCAATGAACAATGACCACTTCCCGACACACCAACGTTGCCTACAAATTCGTCGAAGCCGACGGCGTCAAGGTGTTCTATCGCGAAGCCGGCGCTGTCGACGCGCCGGTACTGTTGCTGCTGCACGGCTTTCCCAGCTCGTCGCACCAGTTCCGCGAGCTGATCCCGCTGCTGGCGGACAAATACCGCCTCATCGCGCCGGACCTGCCCGGATTCGGCTTCACCGAAGTGGCGGCTGAACGTCACTACGTCTACACCTTCGATGCGATCGGCGAGACGCTGCGCCAGTTTGTCGATGTACTGGGACTCCAGCGTTATGCGATGTATTTCTTCGACTACGGCGCCCCCGCTGGCTTGCGCCTGGCGCTGGCTTACCCGGATCGGGTGAGCGCGATTGTTTCGCAAAACGGCAATGCGTATCTCGAAGGTCTGGGGGATGCGTGGGCGCCGATCCGCCAGTACTGGGCCGACCCGTCGCCCGCCAATCGCCAGGTGATCAAGGATGCCATCCTGCATCTGGAAGGCACGCGCTGGCAGTATGTGGAGGGCGTGAGTCATCCCGAGGTGATCGCACCCGAGGCGTACCATCTGGACGCGCTTCTGCTGGAGCGGCCCGGCAACAAGGACATCCAGCTCGACCTGTTCCTTGATTATCAGAACAACCTCGAGCTGTATCCGGCATTCCAACAGTTCTTTCGCGACACCCAGGTGCCAACGCTGGCGATCTGGGGCAAAGGCGACCCCTTCTTCATTCCACCGGGCGCCGAGGCCTATCAGCGCGACAACCCCAATGCGGTGGTCGAGTTGCTCGATACCGGCCACTTCGCCCTGGAGACCCACGTCGACCATATTGCCCGGCGCATCGTCGAAGTCGTGGGCAACGACATCAACTCAAACGTCGCGTAGTCAGGGCCCGGCATCCGGGCCCTGATGCTCAGGCCTGAGCCAACGCGCCATCGAACGCTGGCGTCAACCCCGACGACGCCAGCTTTTGCACAAAGGCTCCCATCCGCTGCTGCTTGTAGGCCTCCACGTCCAGTTCACGGTAATCGTAGAAACCCTGGCCGTCGCGCAGGCCGTTGCGGCCGTTGTGCATGTTGTCGGCAATCACCTGTGGCGATTCGAAGCGCGGCGCCAGCGCGCCACTGAGGTAACGCGAGGCGTAGTAGAGAATGTCGCCGCCACCCCAGTCGATGAACTCGAGCAGTCCCAGTACCGAGAAGCGCAAGCCGAAGCCAATGCGAACGGCTGTGTCGATATCCTCTGCGCTGGCCACGCCCTCTTCCACCATCCGTGCGGCTTCGTTCATCGCCAGTGCCTGGATGCGCGGCACGATATAGCCCGCCACCGGATTGCACACCACCGGCACCTTGCCGATGCGCTTGAGCAGTTGCAGCAGCCGCTCGACCACCTGTGGGCAGGTCGCGGCGCTGCGGCTGACTTCCACCAGCGGCATCAGGTGCGCGGGATTGAGCCAGTGCGCGTTGACGAAGCGCGCCGGCGTGCTGACCATTTCACTCAACTCGGTAACTAGGAAAGTCGAGGTGGTCGACGCGATGATCGCCGACGCCGGGACATGCTCGCTGACCCAGGCGAACGTCTGTTGCTTGGCCTCGATGACTTCCGGCACGGCTTCGAACACCAGCTCGCATCGGCGCAACGCCTCGCAGGCCCGGTCCCGGGTTTGCAGGGTCAAGCGCGATAGCGCGATGTCCGCCTGTTCCGGCTGGAGCACTCCGAGGCGAACCAGCATGAGCAGTTCGCCGCGGATGTTATTGCGCACGCGCTCGAAGTAGTCGTCGCGCTCATCCTCGGCGCGCTCCTTGATGTCAATGAGGGTAACCGGCAAGCCCGCATGGATGAAGGCCAGGGCAATGCCCTCGCCCATCCGGCCGGCGCCGACCACGCTGACCTGAGGCAATTCAATGCTCATGATTGAAAGCCCTTGGTCAGCAGTTCGGTCATCCGTTCGCGGTCGAGCCCGGCCAGACCGAGGTTTTCCAGGGTGCGGCCTTCGGCGTAGAGATCACGTTCGGCAACGACCGAAGCGATGCTCAGCAGGCCCTGGGCAACCGGGGTCGGCACACCGGCCCAACGGCCAACGGACACCAGGAAGGACAGGCCCAGGCGGGTGTCTTCGAGCATGTAGCGATGGGTCTGCAGGTCGATGTCTTCGCGCCAGTCACCGCTGTCGGTCAGCTTGCCATGGGCACCGCGACCGTACATCCACGCCTCGCCTTCGCTGGTGTTGTAATGGTCGGCCAGGGGAAAGTGCGGTGCGCCGTAGGTCAGTGCTTCACGCACGGCCATGCGCTCGGCGTCCAGCTGGTTGGTCACGCGACGAATCGACGGCTGGGTGCCTTCGTTATGAATGTCCCAGGCTTCGAAATGCTCCAGGGGACCTGCGTTCATCATGATCAGCGGTGGGTGGATGATGGGACCTGCGTTCATCAACGCACCGCTCAAGGCGTCTTCGATCGGTTCAACGCTCGGGTAGGCCTCGCGCAATACCGTGAAGGCGTGCTCGGACAGGTTGCTGGGGAACACGCCAGTCGGCAGGCGGGTCGCGTAGCAACTGATCACCAGCTCGCTGGCGCCATGCTTGCGTACGAGGTACGGCAGCGTACCGGTTTCAGCGAAGGCGACTTTGGCCAGGTTACCGGCATCAGCCATGGCCTTGGCAAACACGTAGCTGCCGAAAGTGCCCGGTGGCAGGAACACCACCTGGCCATCGCGCAGATGCGGCGCCACATGCCTGGCCAGGTCTTCGTGGGAGGTCGATGGCAGCGGGATGATCACCAGTTGCGCGTCGCCCAGGGCTTCGGCCAAATCGTCGGTGAACGACAGTTTGTCGCCCGGTTTGCCGACGGACAGCTGACGGGTACCCCGATAGTCCCTGATGGTCAGGCTGCCGATGGCCAGCAACTCTTTGAGCGCTGCCGAGTCGCGCCGCCACAGGCGGACCTGATGCCCCTTTTCAGCCATCTCGACAGCTGCGGCGTAGCAGCCATGTCCCCCACCCAGCACGGTAATATTCATCGAGTTGCTCCTCTTGTAAGAGACTCGATGCTATCGGGCTGCACCGCCACGGACTTTCCCGATTGCGCAGCCGACTGACGGATTACGCAGAAGTCTTAATGCTTGTGTCGGCGCAGGGTGTCCGACGGCAGGCAGCCATAGCGTTGCCGATAGGCACTGGAAAAATGCCCGAAGCTGTTGATGCCGTGGCGCAACAGGATATCGGTGACGCTTTCGCAGGTATTACCCTGTTGCAGCGATTCGTGGATCACCGCCAGGCGACGCTCACGGATGTACTCGACCGGCGCCTGCTGCAGAAACTGTTTGAAGCCGTTTTGCAAGGTGCGGGCCGAGACGCCACAGAGCTCGCTCAGGGTCGCCAGGCTGATCGACTCGCCAAGGTGCGCCTCGATGTAGTCACGGGCCTTCTTCACGTGGTGCGGCAGCGGCGCGCGCGAATCGATCAACAGATCCGTCGAGTAGTTATGTGGCAGCTGGGTGAGCAGCAGTTGCATCAGGTAATCGGACAAGCCGCTGGCGAGCCGCGATCCGTCCACGCCGCTGCCGTACAGCCGGCAGATGTAGTCCAGGGTGTGATAAAGGCTGACCACGCCGGCGCCCAGCGGGTCGACGCTGACATCGAAGATCACCGACTGCCGCAAGCTGCGCCCGAGCAGGCGTTGCAGTTGCAGCTGCAGGGCATCACGGTCGACGCGCAGGATCAGGTTGCGGCACTCGCCATCGGTGACGATGCGGCTTTGCGCGAACGGCGAGGAAACGCTCAGGCAGCCCGACTGCATCGCCGCACTTCGCCGGCCGTGGGCCACTTCGCAATGCCCCTGCAAGGTGATGCGAAACAGGTACTGATCGGCAATGTCGCCGATGTTGATCTCCACCGGCGCGCCATAGCGCAGGTCGAGCAGCGCCGAAGTACCGAAGAATACGCCGTTGAGCCGGGTATGGATCGGCTCGTCACGCAGCACGTTGAAACTGTGCGGACACAGGTAATGACTGACCTTGTCCTTGATCTCGCGGTAATCGGCCGAGCTGAGCAGGCTATGCCGCTCCAGTAGGTGTACGTCATTCAACATCGGGATTCTCCTGGCCTGGAAGTGCTTCAGCCCCGCTGCATACAAACGCAGCGGGGCCGAGGCACCGATCATGAACTATGACCAATCAAGCGCGGCTCGGATACTCCCGCGCATAGCTTTCGCGGAAACGCCGGCAACCACGCCAGAGCAACAACACGGTCAACACCGACGCACCGGCGATCACCAACGACATCGACGAGCCCACCGCTGCCGGCGAACCGAAGTAGCGGTCGGTCAACAGCGCCACCAGCGTGGTGCCCAGGCCCAACCCCAGCAGGTTGCTGATCAGCAGGAACACCGCCGAGACCTGTGCGCGTACCTGGTTCGGCGCGAGGATCTGCATCGCCGCCGTGGATGCCGGCATCGGGAACGAGGCGAAGAACATGGCTGGCACCAGCAGGGTCACCGACAGCCACAGCTGATCGGCTTGCGGGAACAGCACGGCCGGTACAGCCATGCCCAGGGCACCGATGACACCCGTGCGCATCGCCGCGTCCTGATGACCCTTCTTGGCCAGGTAGTCGGTGAGCCATCCACCGAACAGCACGCCGGCGGTATTGGCCACCAACAGCACGGTGCCGAGCATGTAGCCGGCCTCCATCGGCGACAGGCCGAACTTTCGGATGTACAACGCCGGGCTCCAGCTCATCATGCAAAAAAGCGCCATGGCGTAGAACGAAAAGCCCAGGTAATGGCAGGTGAAAGTGGCACGGTGACGACCCAGGAAGCGCAAGCCATCGCTCATGGCGACCTTCTTGGCTCGACCCTGGGCATCGACCTGCAGGCCTTTACGCGCTGGGTCGCGCACGGTCAGCCAGATCAACAGGCCGACCACGATACCGGGCAGGCCGACAATGAAGAACGCCAGTTGCCAGGCTTTCATCGCGCCGAGAAAGGCGACCTCGATGGTGTTCATGTCCTTGAGCATGGCGATCACATAGCCACCCACCAGGAAGGCCAGGCCGCCACCGACGAACGAGCCGATCGAGTAGATGCCCACGGCGCGACCGAGTTTCTCCTTGGGGAACATGTCGCTGAACATCGAGTAGGCCGAGGGCGACAGGGCCGCTTCGCCAACGCCGACGCCAATGCGCGCGAGGAACATGTGCAGGAAGTTCTTGCTCAGGCCGCAGGCTGCGGTCGCCAGGCTCCAGAACACCACGCCGACGGCGATGATCCTCGGCCTGGAGAAGCGGTCAGCCAGATAGGCGATGGGCATGCCCATGAAGGCGTAGAACAACGAAAAGGCCAGCCCGTGCAGCAGGCTGAACTGGGTGTCGCTGATCTGCAGGTCGGCCTTGATCGGTTCGATCATCAGCGCCAGGATCTGCCGATCCACAAACGAAAAGATGTAGGCGATCATGCACAGCGCCACCACGTACCACTCGTAGACGTAGGTTTTCTTGCGCTGCAGGACCGGGTTATCGACCTGTATATTCACTAGTCTTTGCTCCTATTTGTATTGTTATGGAGTCAATGCGCTTACCAGAACTTCCACGTGTAGGTCGTGGCGACACGGAACTCGTTGTAGTCGTAGCCGTACTTCTGTTTCACATCGATGTTACGCAGGTCCAGTCCAAGGCCTTGCAGCGCCCCGCTCTGTACCACGTAATTGAGCCCCAGGTAGCGTTCGCTTTCCTGGTTGTCGCTCAAGTTGCCGCCGCGGTCCCAGTTCGTGCCCTTGATGTAGCGCGTGTAGAATTTCAGCCCCGGCACGCCCATCCCGGCAAAGTCATAGCTGTAGCGCGCGCCCCAGGACTTTTCATCGGGGCGGACAAAACCCAGGGACGACCAGTGCACCAGGTAAGGTTGCGGGATATAGCCGTTCATGGTCGGGAACACGCTGTCACCGAGCATGCGCTGGTAACTGAGGCCGAACATGTGCGCCCCCTTGAGCAAGCTGAACAGGGCACCGTAGGAGCGGTTGTCAATTTCACCGTTCAAGGCACTGCCGTCTTCATTGTTATTGAAGTAGCGCAAGTCGGTTTTAAGTTTGTAGCCATTGCCCAGGTCAGCCATGTGCATCAGGCCGAAATAGTGCTGCTGGTAGATATCGTGCAGGACGCCGTAGAAGTAACTGGCTTGCAACGTCTTGCTGATGTCGTAAGTGACGCCGCCAAAATCCAGGCCGTCACTGTCGAGATTATCGGTGGAGCCAAACTTGTAGAGCTTTTCGTGATTGGAAGACTCCCGTGTCACGGCAGACCAGAAGCGGCCACCGGTCACGGTCAATCCGTCAATTTCCTTGGACTCGACCACGGCCCCTTGATAGATGGTATCCAGCTGTCGACTGGGGTCATCGAACGCCACCGGCAATTGCGGGCGCAGGTCACCCACCTTTAACTCGGTCTTGCTGTAGCGCATCTTGAAGGTCGCACCGGCGCGACTGTAGTCATTGGCCGTCTGTTGATCGCTCACACTGTACGGCAGCGAACCGTCGTTGCCCGAGGAATCCAGACGCACGGCGTATTGCGCATCCACATCCAGGCCAATGGCCAAGGCCGTGTCGGTGTAGCCGGAGGTAAATTGCGCATCGAAACCCTGAGACCAACTGTGCACTTCAGACACCGGTGCATGGGTGTTGGTGTAGTTTCGGTGCAAGTAGAAGTTACGCGTATCCACTTTGAAATGACTGTCATCGATCACATCGGCATGAGCTGCCAATGGCGAACAGATAACCCCGATCACACTGGCAATACCGAGCCCACGGCAAGATTGCTTCACCTGATATCTCCATTCTTATTGTTATGGGGTAAGCGCAAGGCGAGCTCAATGGAACAGTCCGCTACGACGACACGCTTCCTGTGTGCGCAAGGTAAGCGAGTAGACGCCGCGCCGGTATCAAGATGAACAGCATCCGAAGGGGGGAAATCTCCCGTGCGGCTAAAGGTTTCCCTTAGGCGAAGCAGGTAATTGGATAAATGCCGGATTCCGACACCCTCTGCCGGCAGCCGACAAACGCTCCGGTTTTATTTTCTTAATCTCCCCTGGCCCGACGTTCATCGCTTCACGTCGGCCCAATCAGTCCTGTCACTGCACATCCCGCTCCAGGCGCTAGCCAAGCGCACCAGGGTTGGGTTTAAGGAGAATAAGAATAATGAATCCAGGTTCTACATCAGCATTCGACCAGATACTCGAAACCGTCACCGTTGGGCAGCAGCGCGTCCCAGGCGTCGTTGCTGCCGTCACCGGGCGAGACGGTTTGCTCTACGAGGGTGCTTCAGGGCAACGAACGCTCGGTCAACCAGAGGCAATGACGACCGACAGTGTTTTCGCGATGTTTTCCACGACCAAGGCGATAACCGCCACGGCCGTGCTTCAGTTGGTCGAGGAAGGCCGACTGGATCTCGATGCGCCCGCCAGGGACTACCTGCCGATGATCGGCGAACTCAAGGTGCTCGAAGGGTTTGATAGCGACGGCACCCCACGGCTTCGCCCTGCGAAAAATCACATCACCACCCGAATGCTCCTGCTTCACACCGCAGGCCTGGGTTACGAATTCTTCAACGAACACTACAACAGGCTGGTCCAGGAGCAACGACAACCCAGCATCATCAGCGGATCGTTGGCTGCCCTGAAAACGCCCTTGCTGTTCGAGCCGGGTGAGCAGTGGGAATACGGTTCCAACATGGACTGGGCCGGCCTGGTGGTCGAGGCCATTACCGGCAAGCGCCTGGGTGAAGTCATGCAACAGCGTATTTTTGAGCCTCTGGGCATGACCGACACGGCCTTCACCATGACCCCGTCAATGCTCCAGCGACGGGCTGGCATGCACCAGCGTGAAGAGGATGGATCGCTGAGCCCGGTCGAAGGCTCCCTCCTCCCGCCGGAACCCGAAGTGCATATGGGAGGCCATGGCCTGTTTTCGACAGTCAAGGATTACTGCCTGTTCATCCGCGCCTGGCTGAACGATGGACAAGGCGATCACGGACGGATCCTGAAGCCGGAGACGATTCGTTTCGCCGAGCAAAACGGCCTCGACAACTTGAAGATAAAAGCCCTTCCCTGCGTGATTCCGAGTATTTCCCATACTGCGGAATTCTTCCCCGGCATGCCAAAGTCGTGGGCGTTGAGTTTCATGATCAACGAACAAGACGCTCCCACCGGTCGCCCTGCGGGCTCCTTGGCGTGGGCTGGATTGGCCAATCTCTTCTATTGGATCGATCGCAAGAATGGCATCGGTGGCTTTTGGGCCACCCAGATACTGCCATTCGTAGACCCTGTATCGACCCAGGGTTATCTGGATTTCGAAACGGCGGCCTACCGCAACCTGAGCCGCTGAGCCGGTTCCTGATTCACCCCTCTCTAAAACCTACAAAAACAAAAACAGGTGACTCATGGAGATCTCCACGCGTACCCCTGCGCGCGCTCGTTTCTCAGCTTGCGCATTGGATACTTCAATGATCGGTGCCGCATTGCTGCTGGCCACCCTGGCCGGCAACGCCCATGCCATCGATGTGGACGCCGGCGAATACGCCGCTGCGCTTCCAGCCGGCAGCAATATCGGCTTGCTCTACCTGCAGCATGCCGAGCGGCGGTCGCTCTACAGTGACGGTCACAAGGTTGCGATCAAAGCGGGACTCGACTCGGATATCGGCATACTGCGCGTCGCCAATTACCAGCAGTTGGGTGACTACACGATCAATACGCAGTTCCTGTTGCCCTTCGGTCGCCTGGAAGGAACACGCGACAACGACGCGTTGGGACAAACCAGTGGCACGGGTGATCTGATTCTGGCCTCGACCCTGTGGCTCGTGAACGATCCGGCGAAGAACCGTTACTGGGGCATTGCGCCCTACCTGTTCGTGCCGACCGGTAGCTATGACCGCAACGATGCACTCAACCTCGGTGAAAACCGTTGGAAGATGACGTTGCAGACCGGTTATGTGACCGGCCTCACTGACAGATTGTCCCTGGACCTCACCGCCGACGTCACGCTGTTCGGCAAGAATGACGACCTCACGAGTCAAGGCCTGACGTTGCGCCAGAAGCCGCTATGGCAAGCCCAGACCTACCTCAGGTACGCCGTTACACCCAAGCTGTCGGTGCACGTCGGCGCGTCTCAACTCTGGGGCGGCGAGACGCGCATCGATGGCCAGGACCAGAACGATGAACCCGGTACCAGCAAGTATCGTGTCGGAGGATCCTACTGGATGACCCCGACCTTCCAGGCCCTGCTCAATTACGGCCAGGACGTATCGGTCGACAATGGTTTCAAGGAAGAACAGCGGGTTAACCTACGGTTGCTGTGGGTGTTCTGACCCGCTGCGATTGGCTGGGTTGGTAGGCACCGAGAGTGGCGTTGACGTTACTCTCGGTGCCCTTTTTTTCATCAAGCCGCTAGCGCAACCGGCGCTGCAAGGTTTGTGACGGCAGTTCACTGAAACGCTTGCGATAGAGCCCCGCGAAATCACCCAGGTTCAGATAACCCCATCGAAAGGCAATGGCAGAAACTGTCGCGCCCGACTCTGGATCCGCCACCCATAAATCGCGGTGTACCCCCTGTAGCCGCTGCTCGCGCAGGAACGCACCGGGCGTCATACCGCGAAAGCGCGAGAAGGCCCCACTCAATGCCCGCACACTGGTCCCGACCGCACTGGCAACCTCTGCCATCGTCGGCAGGCTAGCTGCATTGGCACTCATGAATTCTTCGGCAGCCCTCACGTAGCGGGGCGCAATCCGGTTCTTTGGACTGTTGAAATCAAGTCCGGCTTGTGCGGCGCGGCCAGCCCACTCTCGCAACAGATGAACGCACAGCGCTTGCTGCAGATGAGCCCCCATACGTCCCTCAGTCATGTGTTCGCCAGCTTCGGCAACACACCGAACCGTGTACTCCAGCAGACTTAGCCAGCTCGAACCGACCCCACCGATGATGCACTTATGCCTCCAGAATCGATCGTCGGGCACGAACCCAAACCACTGCTGCGCCATCTGCTCCAACACTGCATGTGGAAGGGTCAGATTCAGTTGCAGGTGATCCGGATCCAGGTCAACCCGGTATTCGACACGACTGCAATCGGCAATGAAGGACTCACCCACTGCCGTATCTTCAGTGTCTGAACGTTGTGTCCAATGCCGGGCATTGCCGCCAATGGTCGTGAGCAGCAAGGCATTCCCCGCCTCAGGCGAAAAATCATCGACGCTCACCGCCACGCCATAACCAAAACGGGTCAGCGTCAACTCCCCAATCCTGGATGAATGCATGGTGGCGCGAGGCTTGATGGCTTGCCCTTTGGGGGTGACACGATAGGGCATGTAAACGCGATCCGACCAGGCGCTGATTTCATCCCACTCGGTTGAAAAAACTTTGTGCTGCTGGCGTATCGGCTTGCCGCTGACATCTGTTAACAACGCATGGTCGAGAAGCATGAAGACACCTGTTTTTTATTTTTCTAGGGTCGGGTGAATGCTCTTGCTGGACTGGGATCATCCGGTGCCAGTGACCCTGCGTAAAGAGCTTTTTGATGGTGACTGTCCCGTTCTGAAACAGTTGTACGGGTTCGATACAGCCCTGCCTTCGTCATACCTGTGCGCAATGCTCATTGGCAACGCATCACGCCCGGCGCCACGGCGTTTTTAGCAGGCTGGCACAGGCGTTGCTCCGGGGCTTGGGACAAAAATCACAACAACGAGGCCTCGCCCATGGAACACCTTCCACTGCATCCCAAGACCGTTGAATTCCTCTCCAGACGATCGCGCATGCTGATCGGCGCCGAATGGATGGACGCCGCCAGCGGCGCGACGATGGCCGTGCGCAATCCGGCCACCGGCAAGCTGCTGCTGGACGTGCCGTCCGCCAACCATGTCGATGTGGATCGCGCCGTGCAAGCCGCGCGACGCGCTTTCGATGACTCCGCCTGGAGCCACATGCGCCCACGCGAGCGGCAGAACCTGCTGTGGCGGCTGGCCGACCTGATCGAGCGCGACGCCCAGGTGATCGCCGAGCTGGAATGCCTGAACAACGGCAAGAGCGTGCAGATGGCACGCCTGGTGGACGTCCAACTGTCTATCGACTCCCTGCGCTACATGGCCGGCTGGGCCACCAAGGTCTCGGGTACTACTGTGGACCCGTCCCTGCCGCTGATGCCGGACAGCCAATTCCACGCCTTCATCCGCCGCGAGGCGGTTGGGGTGGTTGGCGCCATCGTTGCCTGGAACTTTCCCTTCATGCTGGCTTGCTGGAAACTCGGCCCGGCCTTGGCCACCGGTTGCAGCCTGGTACTCAAGCCTGCCGACGAGACACCCTTGAGTGCCCTCAAGCTGGCCGAGCTTGTGCTGGAAGCCGGCTACCCCACCGGCGTGTTCAACGTGGTCACTGGCACCGGTCTTAACGCTGGCGCGGCACTGAGCAATCACCCGGGAGTAGACAAGCTGACCTTCACCGGGTCCACCGAAGTGGGCAAGCAGATCGGCAAGGCGGCCATGGACAACATGACTCGCGTGACCCTGGAGTTGGGCGGCAAATCGCCAACCATCGTCCTGGCGGACGCCGACCTGCAGGTGGCCGCGGCCGGTGCCGCCAGCGCGATCTTCTTCAACCAGGGCCAGGTGTGCTGCGCCGGTTCGCGCCTGTATGTGCACCGCAAGCATTTCGACCGGGTGGTGGGCGACATCGTCGATATCGCCAATGGCATGAAGCTCGGTAACGGCCTGGACCCCAGCGTGGCCATGGGGCCGCTGATCTCCGCCAAGCAACAGGATCGGGTGCACAACTACATCGAGATGGGCCGCGAACTGGGCGCCACCATCGCCTGCGGCGGCGAGAAGTTCGGCCCCGGCTACTTCGTCCAACCCACGGTGATCGTCGACGTCGACCAGCAGCATCGCCTGGTGCAGGAAGAAATCTTCGGCCCGGTGCTGGTGGCCATGCCCTTCGACGACATCGACCAGGCCGTGCACCTGGCCAACGACAACAGCTACGGTCTGGGGGCCAGCATCTGGTCCAATGACATGAGCGCGGTGCACCGCATGATACCGCGCATCAAGTCCGGCTCGGTCTGGGTCAACTGCCACAGCGCCCTCGACCCGGTGCTGCCCTTCGGCGGCTACAAGCTCTCCGGCGTCGGCCGTGAACTGGGTGCGGCAGCGATCGACCACTACACCGAACTGAAGACGGTGATGATCAAGCTGTAACCCCTTCTCAGGCTGGGGCCGGCTTGCGCGGTCTCTGCCTTTTTAATCTCGGGTGATGCGTCATCGCTCACCACTCATTTGAAGGAACTGTCATGCCTCAATATGTCATCGAACGGGAAATCCCGGGAGCTGGAAAACTCTCGGCCGAGGAACTCCGGGCCATCTCGCAGAAGTCCTGTGCCGTGCTCAGCACCATGGGGCCTCACATCCAATGGCTCCACAGTTATGTGACAGGCGACAAGGTCTACTGCCAGTACATCGCGGCTAACGAACAGTTGATCCGCGAACATGCCGAGCAAGGCGGCTTCCCGGCCAACAGCGTGGCCGAAGTGCTCGATATCATCGGCGCGAACACCGCCCGCTAGGACCTCGTGCGCAAGGCCGCCGCTCCTCGTGGAGCGAGGTCTTGCCCGTGGCGTTAATCTTCCTGCATCCCCTTGAGCTTGCGGTACAGCGTCGCGCGCCCGATCCCCAGGCTGCGCGCGGCAGCCGAGAGGTTACCGCCGCTCGCCTCCACCGCCGCCTTGATTGCACGCTGCTTGGAGGCCTGCAGGGTATCCCCCGCCTGCGGCTGCGACTGCGGCCTGCCTGCCGCTGGCGAGGCCGGGGTATCACCAACCTCCATTACGTCGTCCGGCAAGTGCTGCAGGCCGATCTCGCCTTCATTCTCGGCCAGGGCGGCGGCCAGGCGCAGGGTCTGGTAAAGCTGGCGGACATTGCCAGGCCAGCGATAGGCCAACAGCGCCTGCAGCGCCGCCTTGTTCAGCCTGGGCGCCTGCTGTGCGGTGTTTTCGGCGCACAACAGGTGCTGGATCAGTTCCACTAGATCGTGCCGTTCGCGCAACGCTGGCAGCACCACGCGCAGGCCGTTGATGCGGTAGTAGAGATCCTCGCGGAATCCATGGTTGGCGCTGAGCTGCTTGAGGTCGCGGTGGGTGGCGCAGATCAGCGCGCAGTCCACCTTGATCACCTCGCTGCTGCCAAGGCGGGTCAGGCTGCGCTCCTGCAACACGCGCAGCAGGCGACCCTGCAGCTCCTGGGGCATGTCGCCGATCTCGTCGAGGAACAGGGTGCCTTTGTGCGCCTGCTCGATCTTGCCGCTGGCGCCGCCCTTGCGGCTGCCGGTAAAGGCACCTTCGGCGTGGCCGAACAATTCCGACTCGATCAGGCTGGCCGGAATGGACGAGCAGTTGATCGCGATGAAGGCTTCGCCAGCGCGGCTGCTGCCTTCGTGCAACAGACGGGCGAAGACCTCCTTGCCAGTGCCTGTCTCGCCGTTGATCAATACCGGGATGTCGCGGGCGAAGGCCTTGCGTGCGCGGGCCAGAGCCTCCTGCAGGGCCGGATCCTGCAGACAGGGGCCGGCTTGCGGCGGTGGCAGCGGCTCGGCGGTTTTCGCACGCGAGAGTACCGGAGGCTGTCCCCGCATCGGTTTCTGCCCGGGGCCGAGCGTGATGCAAGCATGCAGTTCGCCGCGGTGGTGACTGCGCAGGCGCAACGGCGCGCTGAGGTCGTGGCGGCAGTAACAGGTGGCATGAACGAAGGGCATGTCGAACAGTTCGGCGAAGTCCAGGCCGGCCTGGATCTCGCCGAGCGTCAACAACTGTGCGGCGATGCGGTTGGCGCAGCGCAGTTTGCCGGCAGGATCGAAGGCCAGCAGGCCTTCCAGTGGCGTGCCGAGGATGTCCAGGCGATGGTGCAAGTGCACCAGCAGCACATCGCCGAGCTGGGCGAACATGCGGTTTTCGATGGCACGCGCGGCGAACACCAGGGAATCGAGGGTGTACACCGAGGGCACGCCATGTTTGCTGCTGGCGTCCAGTACCCCGACTATGCCGCCATCCAGGCCGAAGATCGGCGTGGCCAGGCAGGAGAACTGGCGAGCCTCCTCCAGGTAATGCTCCTCGCCGACAAAAAATACCGAGTCGCGCTCGGTGAGGACGCAACTTGGTGCGGTGGTGCCGACGTTTTGTTCGGATATCTGCGCACCGACGCGGAACACCTGATTCAACTCGCGGTTGTCCGGGCTGAGTCGGCCCAGGCTGCTGAGTACCACGCCTTCCAGATCGAGGCAGGCCAGCACCCAGTCTTTCGGCGACAAGGCGGCGTGCAGCTGCTCCATCTCCGGAGCGGCGCAGGTCAGCAACAGGCGATTGCTTTCAGCGATCTGCTCGCGACTGGCAACCACCGGCGCGTCAAACAGCAGATTGTCGCGCTGGCACAGGCCGTAATTCTGCGAGCGCTGCCAGGATCTCTCGATCATTTGTGAGTCGACGAAACGCTTGCGCGAAGGGGGTGTCGCGGGGCTGTTGGATTTGGGCATGGCATGCGTCTCGCGGCCGAATGTCTCGAAGTGGGCCAGCTCGACCCCAAGCCACTGTCTCAAATTGAGCCAGCGATACAGCGGGACTCTTCCCGCACGGCCTTCGACACTTCTTATTATTACTCAAGCCATTGATTTAAAAGCTTTTTTATTAATCCAGAAAAAGCTGGCACAAGCTCTGCTCAATGACTTCACGTTAGTCCGGATAACCGCTCCGGCACTAAGTTGATCATAAACAAAAACAATAAAGGTAATGTCATGAAAATGAGCACAGAGCCGGCTCCTCGCAGCCCGGGCTGGCCACCACACAAGTTTCGCCTGGCCCATCTGTTGCACGCTTCGCTCTTCGGCCTGCTGGCCGGTTTCTCTTGCAGCACCCTGGCGGTGGACGTCGATGCCGGCGATTACACCGCACTTCCCGAAGGCACCAACCTGGGCCTGGTCTATTACCAGCATGCCGAACGCAATGCCCTCTACTCCGACGGCCACAAGGTACCGATCGATGCCGGCCTGGATTCCGACATCGGTATTTTGCGCGGCGTGCACTTCACCAAGATTGGCGATTACATCGTCGACCCGCAGTTCCTCCTGCCGTTCGGCAACTTGCGAGCCAAGGATGATCTGCAAGACCTGGGCAACGACAGCGGCACTGGCGACCTGATCCTTGCCGCCACCGTCTGGCTGCTGAATGAACCGAAAAATCGCCGCTACTTCGGCATCACCCCGTTCCTCTACGTACCCACTGGGAGCTACGACAAGGACCGCGCGATCAACCTCGGCGAGAACCGCTGGAAGCTCGCCCTGCAAGCGGGCTATATCACCGGCCTGACCGAAAAGCTGACCCTCGATCTGGTCGGCGACGTGACGTTCTTTGGCCACAACGACGACTTCGGTAGAGCCAGCGAAACCCAGAAGCAGGACCCTCTCTATCAGGGCCAGGCTTTTCTACGCTACAACTTCACCGAGCGTTTCGATGTGCGCGCGGGCGTTTCGAAGCTCTGGGGCGGTGAAAGCAACATCAGTGACATAGATATGGACGACAAGCCGGGCACCAGCAAATTCACAGTCGGCACGTCGTACTTCGTCACCCCGAGCACTCAGTTGATGGTCAATTACGGGCAGGACATCGCGGTGGACAACGGCTTCGAGGAGGACAGCCGCATCAACTTGCGCATCCTGCAGTTGTTCTAGCCACTGCCGCTCGCCAGGGTCTCATTCCAATTTCAATAACAGGAGTCCTGCGTCTATGAACACGCAGTCTGCATCCCGAATTCTCGCTGGCCTGGCCTTCGCCTTGCTGGCGCCGCTGGCCGTCGCCGCACAGGTCGACCAGGCCGCCATCATTGCCAGCAAGCAAGACGGTAGCCAATGGCTCAGCCATGGCCGCACCTACGACGAACAGCGCTTCAGCCCCCTGGACCAGATCACCGCGAAGAACGCCGACAAGCTGGGCCTGGCCTGGTCCCTCGACCTTGATAACCACCGTGGCCTGGAAGCCACGCCGCTCTTCGCCGACGGCGTGCTCTACACATCGCTGTCCTGGAGCCGCGCGATGGCGGTGGATGCGCGCACCGGCAAGACGCTCTGGACCTTCGATCCGCAGATCGCCCGCGAAAAAGCCCGCGACGCCTGCTGCGACGCGGTCAATCGCGGCGTCGCGCTGTGGAACGGCAAGGTCTTCATTGGCACCCTGGACGGGCGACTGATTGCCCTCGATGCAAAAACCGGCAAAGAGGTGTGGAGCCAGCAGACCACCGACAACAGCAAGCCCTATACCATTACCGGCGCGCCACGTGTGGTAAAGGGCAAGGTCATCATCGGCAACGGCGGCGCCGAATACGGCGTGCGCGGCTACTTCTCCGCCTATGATGCCGAGACCGGCAAGATGGCTTGGCGCTTCTACACGGTGCCCGGCGACCCGAACCAGCCCTACGAACACCCAGAGCTGGCCGAAGCGGCCAAGACCTGGAAGGGTGACGAGTACTGGAAGCTTGGGGGCGGCGGCACGGTATGGGACGGCATGGCCTATGACCCTGAGCTGGACCTGCTGTACATCGGCACCGGCAATGGTTCGCCGTGGAACCGCGAGCTGCGCAGCCCCGGTGGCGGCGACAACCTCTACCTGTCCTCGATCCTCGCGCTCAACCCGGACACCGGTCGGCTGGCCTGGCACTATCAGGTGACCCCGGGCGACTCCTGGGACTTCACCGCCACCCAGCAGATTACCCTGGCGACCCTGGAGATCGGCGGCAAGCCGCGCAAGGTGCTGATGCAAGCGCCGAAAAACGGCTTCTTCTACGTCATCGACCGCCAGACCGGCGAGCTGCTCTCTGCCGAAAAATTCGGCAAGGTCACCTGGGCCGAGAAGATCGACCTGGCGACCGGCAAGCCGGTGGAGGCACCCGGTGTGCGCTACGAGAAAGAGCCCATCGTCATGTGGCCGAGCCCCTTCGGCGCGCACGGCTGGCATTCGATGTCATTCAACCCGCAAACCGGCCTGGTTTATATTCCCTATCAGGAGATCCCGGGTGTCTATCGCAACGAAGGCAAGGACTTCATAAAGCGCAAGGGCTTCAACACCGGCGCGGGCTTCTCCGACGCCACCGAGATTCCCCGCGAGGCTGTTTCCGGTGCATTGCTGGCCTGGGACCCGGTCAAGCAAAAGGAATCCTGGCGCGTACCCTACGATCACTACTGGAACGGCGGCACCCTCAGCACCGCCGGCAACCTGGTGTTCCAGGGTACGGCCAACGGCAACTTCGTCGCTTATTCCGCAGACAAGGGAAAAAAACTCTGGTCGTTCGGCGCACAGACCGGCATCGTCGCCGCCCCCATCACCTACAGCCTGGACGGTGAGCAGTACATCGCCGTGATGGCCGGTTGGGGCGGTGTCGCCCCGCTGATCGGAGGCGATGCCGCCGTCGCGCCGGGAGCCGGTAACCTCAGCCGCCTGCTGGTGTTCAAGCTCGATGGCAAGGCCTCCCTTCCGCCACTGCCGGAAAAAGCCGTGGTGGCGGTGAACCGCACGCCAACACCGGTCGACGCTCCCGCCGCGGATATCGCCGCCGGCCAGCAGTTGTACGGCGCCTACTGCTCCGTCTGCCACGGGGTGGGCGCGCAAAGTGGTGGCTTGATCCCCGATCTGCGCAAGTCCGATGAATCGCGCCGCCACCTGTTCCAGCAGATTGTCCTGGACGGCGTACTGCGGCCGCTAGGCATGCCCTCCTTCAAGGACAGCCTCGAGCCCGCCGATGTCGAGAAGATCAAGCACTACATCATGAGCCAGGAGTACGCCGCTTACCTCAAGGCACAGCAACCGGTTGCGGCCAAGGCCACGCCGTAGACGTAGCGTAAAAGTGGCGAGTCCGGATGACCGCGCTCGCCACCCTGCCGGGCAACTAACCAACCCAAAAACAATGAGGAACTCGATCATGTGGACCAAACCTGCCTACACCGACCTGCGCATTGGCTTCGAAGTCACGATGTACTTCGCCAACCGGTGACCCTGTAGTGACGGCATGAGTCTTGTGCTGTAACCGATGGCCCCTTCGCGAGCAGGCTCGCTCCCACAGGGGGAAGGCGATCTACTGTGGGAGCGAGCCTGCTCGCGAAGAGGCCGGTAATAACGCCTCATTTCTACGGCTGTTCGTTGGAGAACCGCAATGACCGACACCCCCATGTCCCCCGCCGAATTCGAAGCCGCCCTGCGCGCCAAGGGCGCCTACTACCACATCCACCACCCCTACCACGTGGCGATGTACGAAGGCAGGGCCACCCGCGAGCAGATCCAGGGCTGGGTCGCCAACCGCTTTTACTATCAGGTGAACATCCCCCTGAAGGACGCGGCCATCCTGGCCAATTGCCCGGACCGCGAGGTCCGTCGCGAATGGATTCAACGCCTGCTCGACCATGACGGCGCCCCCGGCGAAGACGGCGGTATCGAAGCCTGGCTGCGCCTGGGCCAGGCCGTCGGTCTCGACCCGGACCAATTGCGTTCACAGGAACTGGTGCTGCCCGGCGTGCGTTTTGCTGTCGACGCCTACGTCAACTTCGCTCGTCGCGCCCGTTGGCAGGAAGCGGCCAGCAGCTCGCTGACCGAGCTGTTCGCCCCGCAGATCCACCAATCGCGCCTGGACAGCTGGCCGCAGCACTACCCGTGGATCGACCCCACCGGCTACGCGTATTTCCGCACGCGCCTGGGCCAGGCGCGGCGCGATGTCGAGCACGGCCTGGCCATCACCCTCGAGCACTACACGACCCGGGAAGGCCAGGAACGCATGCTGGAAATTCTCCAGTTCAAACTGGACATTCTTTGGAGCATGCTCGATGCCATGAGCATGGCCTATGAGTTGAACCGCCCGCCCTACCATACGGTGACGAGTGAACGGGTCTGGCACAAAGGAATCACCCTATGAGTTTCGATCGCAGCAAGACCCCGACCTGGCGTCCTGGCTACCGTTTCCAGTACGAACCGGCACAGAAAGGCCACGTGCTGCTGTACCCGGAAGGCATGATTAAACTCAATGAAAGCGCGGCGCTGATTGGCGGCTTGATCGATGGCGAGCGCAATGTCGCCGCGATTATCAAGGAACTCAACCAGCAGTTCCCCGATGTGCCTGAGCTCGGTGACGACATCGAGCAATTCATGGAGGTTGCCCGTGCACAGCACTGGATCGAACTTGCCTGATTCATCCAGGCAAGTGCCGCCCAAGCCCGAGATCGGCCTGCCTCTTTGGTTGCTGGCCGAACTGACTTATCGCTGCCCGCTGCAATGCCCGTACTGCTCCAATCCGCTGGATTTTGCCGAACAAGGCCAGGAGCTCAGTACCGAGCAGTGGATCAAGGTGTTCCGCGAGGCACGCGAGATGGGCGCGGCGCAGCTGGGCTTTTCCGGTGGTGAGCCGTTGGTGCGCCAGGACCTCGCCGAGCTGATTGCCGAAGCGCGCCAGCTGGGGTTCTACACCAACCTGATCACCTCCGGCATCGGCCTGACCGAGCAGAAAATCAGCGATTTCAAAAAGGCCGGTCTCGATCACATCCAGATCAGTTTCCAGGCCAGCGACGAGCAGGTGAACAACCTGCTGGCGGGCTCGAAAAAAGCCTTCGCGCAAAAGCTGGAAATGGCCCGCGCCGTGAAAGCCCATGGCTATCCGATGGTGCTGAACTTCGTGACCCATCGGCACAACATCGACAAGATCGACCGCATCATCGAGCTGTGCATTGCCCTGGAGGCCGACTTCGTCGAACTCGCCACCTGCCAGTTCTACGGCTGGGCGCAACTCAACCGGGTGGGGCTGCTGCCGACCCGGGAACAGCTTGTTCGTGCGGAGCGCGTTACCAACGAATACCGCGCCAAACTGGAAGCCGAAGGGCATCCGTGCAAGTTGATTTTCGTCACCCCGGACTACTACGAAGAACGCCCGAAAGCCTGCATGAACGGCTGGGGCAGTATCTTCCTGACGGTCACACCGGACGGCACCGCCCTGCCCTGTCATGGCGCCCGACAGCTGCCGGTGCAGTTTCCCAACGTGCGCGAGCACAGCATGCAGCACATCTGGTACGACTCGTTCGGCTTCAACCGCTTTCGCGGTTACGACTGGATGCCGGAGCCATGCCGCTCCTGCGACGAGAAAGAAAAGGACTTCGGCGGCTGTCGCTGCCAGGCCTTCATGCTCACGGGGGATGCGCGCAACGCGGACCCGGTGTGCAGCAAGTCGCCTCATCACGGCGTGATCCTCAAGGCCCGCGAAGAGGCCGAGCACGCGACCCAGACCATTGAACAACTGGCCTTTCGCAATGAACGAAACTCACGCCTGATCGTCAAGAACGGTTGAATGCGTTAACCCAGGATTCAGGGCGACGGCAAGTACGCCATCACACGGGACTCGCCCATCAGCAGCGGCTGATTGAGTTCCGCGCAGGCACGCAAATAGTCGGCTACCAGAGTGATCCGCTTGAGCTTGCGCAGATCCTCGCTGTAGTACATCCAGAACTGTCGAGTGACCTCGACCTCATCCGGCAGCACTTCACACAAGCGCGGGTCGGGACCGGCGAGGAAGCAGGGCAAAATGGCCAGCGCGCGGCCTTCCAAAGCCGCATGGTACTGGGAGACTACGCTGGTGCTGCGCAGGCGGCTGTGCGCGCCGGGCAGCAGGTCGTTCAGGTAGAGCAGCTTGAAGCTGAAGGCCAGGTCCTCGACATAGGTCACGAACGGGTGACTGGCCAAATCCTCGCTGCTGGTAATCGGTGGATGATCGGCCAGGTACTGCGGTGTCGCATACAGGCGCAAGCGATAGTCGCACAGGCGCGAGCACACGTAGGGCCCCCGTTCAGGACGCTCCAGGGTGATGGCGATGTCCGCCTCGCGTCGCGACAGGTTGACGAAGTGCGGGACCGGCAGGATGTCCACTGAGATGTGCGGATAGTGAATGATGAAATGGCTCATCTGCGTGGTGATGAAACAGGAGCCGAACGCTTCGGTACAGCCGATGCGCAAATGCCCGGCGAGCCCCGCGGTGGTTCCCGATACCTGCTCGCACGCTGCCAGCAATGTACTTTCCAATGATTCGGCGTGACTGATCAGGCGTTGCCCCTCGACCGTCATGACAAAACCCGACGCACGGGACTTCTCGAAAAGCAGTGCGCCAAGGCTTTGCTCAAGGGCGCGGATGCGCCTCGACACCGTGGTGTAGTCGACCCCCAGGCGGCGTGCTGCGCCACTGGCGGTGCGCGCACGGGCGACCTCGAGAAAGAAACGCATATCGTCCCAATTCACTTGGTTTTGCGTTGTGCGATTTTGCATATTCATCAGGCTTTTCTGCCAATTCTTATTGGAAATTAGCCAACATATACTCGCATCCAGCCTGGTTTTACCAGCAGCATTTCGCAAGCGGAAAGGCCCTGATTTCAATCAGGGCTGACGGCCTGAATGCAGGCTCAAAAGCCTGTTTTCAAGGCGAAAAAAGGCAACTGCGCGGCAGTGCAATCTGTCGCATTCGTACCCACCGCGGGTTCATGCGGCGGGCCCACTGTTGGCACCCGATTTCGCCATCAACATCCCCTCGCCTCCGGAAGATCGCCAGGGCAGCAACGACTCCAGCAGCATTCAGGTGACGCTCCGTTTCGGAACGTCGCCCGGGTACCCGTACGCCCCTCAAAAGGCCGACAAACAACAATTAAAAAAGCGGAGCCTCACGATGACGACTGACCATCCGAACCATGTCCAGATCTGCGCCCAGGTCAGGGCCAATCCCAACTTCCAACGCCTTACGCGCCAGCGTTCGCTGCTGGCCTGGTCCCTGAGCGCCGTGGTCCTGGCCGTTTATTACAGCTTCATCATGGTCGTGGCCTTTGCACCCGCCTGGCTGCACTTGCCAATGTACGACGGCAGCCACCTGAGCCTCGGGATGCCGATTGGCGTGGCGATTATCCTGCTGTCCTGGTTGTTGACCGCCTGGTATGTGCACACCGCCAACACCCGCTTCGACGCGCTCAGCGCGCAGATCCTGCAGGAGACCCGCGCATGAAACCCCTACTCGCCCTGCTCGCCTTCAGCCCCTTGCTGGCCACCGCCGCCCCCATCACTGCCGAGAAACAACCGCTCAATGTGCATGCCATCGGCATGTTCTTCGTCTTCGTCCTCGCCACTTTGCTGATCACCTGGTGGGCGTCCCGTCGTACGCGTTCCGCTGCCGACTTCTACAGCGCCGGAGGCGGTATCACAGGCTTCCAGAATGGCCTGGCGATCGCCGGGGACTACATGTCTGCCGCCACGTTGCTGGGGCTCTCGAGCCTTGTGTTCACCAAGGGCTATGACGGCTTCATCTACATCATCGGCTTCTTCGTCGGCTGGCCCATCGTCACCTTCCTGATGGCCGAGCGCCTGCGCAACCTGGGCCGCTACACCTTCGCCGACATCGTCTCCCTGCGCCTGGACCAGACTCGCGTGCGCAGCTTCGCCGCCCTCGGCTCGCTGACGGTGGTGTGTTGCTACCTGGTGGTGCAGATGGTCGGTGCCGGCCAACTGATCAAGCTGCTGTTCGGCCTCGACTATCGTACGGCGGTGGTGGTGGTCGGTCTGCTGATGCTGGTCTATGTGATCTTCGGCGGCATGCTGGCGACCACCTGGGTGCAGATCACCAAGGCGGTCCTGCTGCTGGCGGGCGGCACGACCCTGATGTTGATGGCCCTGAGCCGCTTCGGTTTCAGCTTCGAGACGCTGTCGGCCCAGGCCGTAGCGGTGCATGCCAGCGGCGTGCAGATCATGGGCCCGGGCACCTTGCTGGCCGATCCGGTCAACGCGGTGTCACTGTCCCTGGGCCTCGTCTTCGGTATCGCCGGCCTGCCGCACATCCTGATGCGCTTCTTCACCGTGCCCAATGCCAAGGAGGCGCGCAAATCGGTGTTGTTTGCCACGGTGTTCATCGGCTTTTTCTTCCTCGTGGTCTGCATCCTGGGCTACACCGCCATCGTCATCGTTGGCACAGACCCGCAGTACTACGTCGACGGTAAGCTCGGCGGTGCCATGATCGGCGGCGGCAACATGGTAGCCATGCACCTGGCCAAAGCGGTGGGCGGCAACCTGTTTCTGGGATTCCTTTCCGCCGTTGCCTTCGCCACCATCCTTGCAGTGGTAGCCGGCCTGGCCCTGGCCGGCGCCTCGGCGATCTCCCACGACCTGTATGCCTCGGTATTCAAGAAGGGCAAGGCGGACGAGAAGCAGGAAATGCGCGTGTCGCGCATCGCCACTGTCGGCCTGGGCATTGTCGCAATCTCCCTGGGGATTCTGTTCGAAGGCCAAAACATCGCCTTCCTGGTCGGCCTGACGTTCGGCATCGCCGCCTCGGCAAATTTCCCGGTACTGATCATGGCCATGTACTGGGGTGGCCTGACCACCCGCGGCGCCCTCTACGGCGGCTTGACCGGCCTGGTCAGCGCCCTGGCGTTAGTCATCGGTTCGCCGTCGGTGTGGGTCGGTGTACTGGGCCATGCCCAGGCGATCTTCCCCTACGACCAGCCGGCACTGTTCTCCATGCCCCTGGCCTTCCTGGTCATAGTGGTGGTGTCCAGGCTGGACCGCAGCGAGCGTGCCGATCGTGAACGCGCGGCCTATGCCGATCAGTTCGTGCGCGCCCAGACCGGCCTGGGCGCTGCCATGGCCAGCAGTCACTGACGCTGCAGTTTTTCCGGGGCCAATGCCTCGAGCGCGAGTGCGCCCCTTGGCTTCGCGCTTTTTTACGCCCGCCCTGCGCCGCCCGGCCAGGGCACCGCCAACCAGCCTTCCCTCCACCGGCCACGGCCAGTGCGGGATCGGCTTGCCCATAACAACAAGAGACAAACATGAAACCTACCCTTTTCAGTCTATTCCTCGCAGGCACCAGCCTTGCCACCCAGGCCCATGCGGACTTCATCAAAGACAGCAAGGCCAGCCTGGAGCTGCGCAATTTTTACTTCAACCGAGATTATCGTCAGGCCAACGCCGCCCAATCCAAACAAGAGGAATGGGCCCAAGGCTTCCTGCTGCGCTATGAATCGGGCTTCACCGAAGGGTTGATCGGTGTCGGTTTCGATGCCATCGGACTGGTCGGCGTCAAGCTCGACTCCAGCCCTGATCGCGCAGGTTCCGGCCTGCTCAAACGCCATCGCGACACGAGCAAGGGTGCGCAGGACGAGTACGGCGAACTGGGCCTGACCGCCAAAGTGCGCGCCTCCAAAAGCACACTGAAACTCGGTACGTTGCTGCCGAAGCTGCCGACGGTACTGGCTAACGATTCACGGTTGTTGCCGCAAACCTTCAAGGGCGGTCAGTTGACGTCGCTGGAACTCGAAGGCCTGACCGTGGACGCCGGGCGCCTGACGCAGGTCAATCAGCGCGACTCCTCGGACTACGAGGACATGGGCATCACCCGAACCGGCGCCAAGGGCATCACCACACGTCACATCGACAGCGACCGCTTCGATTTCGCCAGCCTGAACTACAAATGGACCAGCAACCTCGCCACCGGCTATAGCTACGGTCACCTCGACAACTTCTACAGCCAGCACCTGGTCAACCTGACCTACGTGTTGCCAGTGACGACCGGCCAGTCGTTGAAGACGGATCTGCGCTTCGCCCGTTCAACGGACGATGGGGGCAGCAATGTCGATAACAACGCCATTGGCGCAATGTTCACCTATAACCTTGGTGGGCATGCGTTGGGCCTGGGTTATCAAGGCATGAGCGGCGACACCGGCTACGCCTACGTCAACGGCACCGACGCCTTCCTGGTGAACTTCGTGCAGATTGGCGACTTCGCCAGCAAGGACGAACAGTCCTGGCAGGCGCGCTACGACTACAACTTTGCGGCCATTGGCGTGCCGGGCCTGACCTTCATGACCCGCTACCTCAGCGGCGACAACATCGATCTGGGCGCAAACCGCCCGCAAGGCAAGGAGTGGGAACGGGATACCGACATTGGTTACGTCGTACAGAGCGGGCCGCTGAAAAATGTCGGCGTGAAGTGGCGCAACGCGACGGTGCGCTCGACCCATTTCGGCAGTGACCTGGATGAGAATCGACTGATCCTCAGCTATACCCTGGCGCTCTGGTAAATCCCCCCCGCCACTCGGTGCCTCGCTGGGGTTCGGCATGCCCTCTCTCCGGCCATCGTGGTTAACGGGGCGCTCGCGATCAACAGCAAAGCGAGGCGGCCTGACAGCCGACCTGCTTTTGGTGATGCCTGTGTTTTGATCGTTCCCACGCTCTGCGTGGGAATGCCGCCAGGGACGCTCCGCGTTCCACTGACAACGTATTAATTGAGCCGTGCGCAACGTTGATGCGGGGGCGTCACAAGAAGCCCTGTGTGAAATTGGTTGTCGGAGTACATATCCATTGCTGCGGTTACGGCCACTTATGGTTTTGATCGTTCCCACGCTCTGCGTGGGAATGCCGCCAGGGACGCTCTGCGTTCCACTGACAACGTATTAATTGAGCCGTGCGCAACGTTGATGCAGGGGCGTCACAAGAAGCCCTGTGTGAAATTGGTTGCCTGCGTGCATATCCATTGCTGCGGTAACGGCCTCCTATGGTTTCGCCCTTACGGCGACTCCCTTTTTCAAACGCCAAAAAGGAAGCAAAAGGCTTTGCCCCACCACTCGGTGCCTCGCTTGGGCTCGGCATGCCCTCTCTCCGGCATTGCTCCGTGGGTCGCCGCGATGGGCCATCCTTGGCCCAGCGCGGCTAAACCGGCGTCCTGCCGGTTTCCCCACTGCGCAATGCCTGCGTTCGGCCAGCGTGGTTAACGGGGCGCCCAGATCAAAAACAAAAGCGAGGCGGCCTGACAGCCGACCTGACTTTGACGGGTGTACCTCGATCCCCTGTAGGAGCGAGCCTGCTCCGGGCGGCGTTCCGACGATGGTCGTCAACGATAACGCGGGGCACCTGGTAGCCCGCGGTGCTCTCGGGTTCATCGCGAGCATGCTCGCTCCTACAGAAGGTACGCGCATGGCTTCCGATCAGGCCGGCCGGTCGGCCGCCTCGCTTTTGATTGTGATCTGGCTTTTGATGTTCTTGCCCCCTCGAGAGGCCGAGTGGAGGTTCTGCGCAGTGGGTAAACCGGCATGGATGCCGGTTTGGCCGCGCTGGGCCAGGGATGGCCCATCGCGGCGACCCACGGAGCAGGACCGGAGCGAGGCACCGAACGCCAGGGGCAAGAGCGTTTGGTTACTTTGCGCCGGGCGGCGTTCCGCTTCTCAAAGTGACTCGCTGTAAAAGCGAAACCATAAGTGGCCGTTACCGCAGCAACGGATATGTACACCTGAAAGACAACTATCGTCTGCCAGGACGCCTTCGCCGGCAAGCCTGGCTCCTACAGTAAAAGCGAAACCCTAAGTGGCCGTTACCGCAGCAATGGATATGTACTCAGTCACAAAATCTCCATTGGCCGCCTGGACGCCTTCGCCGGCAAGCCTGACTCCTACAGTAAGGGCGACCCGCATTACCTGACAGTGCGATTGGCCTGCCATCCAACGCACCACAGCTATGACTTTTCTGCACAACGCACCGGCTTTTATGAGCATTTTTAATTCATTTTTGCATGCATATACTGGACTCAAGCACCGGTCATGATCCGGGCCAGACCCAACAAAAACAAACAAGGGCATACACCGTGAAGACATCCATGCTTGCCATCGTCTCCCCGCTCTCAGGTACCCGCACGCGTCACGTACGCATCGCCGCCCGCAGCGAAGCGCCCCTCGCCGCCTGACCATCCCGTACCCGTTACCGCGCCGATCGCCCCCGCGATCGATGGAGACTCCAATGAACAGCAACTGCCAACCCTTCATCAAAGCTCGTGATTTCCTGCTGGCCCACCGTACCGACTACGCCACTGCCACACGGGACTTCCAGTGGCCGCAACTGAGTGAATTCAACTGGGCGCTGGATTACTTCGATGCCATGGCCGAAGGTAACCAGGCCAACGCCCTGTGGATCGTCGAAGAAGACGGCAGCGAGCAGCGCTACAGCTTCCAGCAACTGGCCGCGCGCTCCAACCAGGTGGCCAACCACCTGCGTGCCCTTGGCGTGCGCCGTGGCGAGCGCATCCTGCTGATGCTCGGCAACGACGTAGCCCTGTGGGAAACCATGTTGGCCGCCTTCAAGCTGGGCGCCGTGGTCATCCCTGCCACCGCACTGCTGACTTGCGATGACCTGGCCGATCGTATCGAACGTGGCCAGGTTCGCCATCTGGTGGTCGGTGCCGCCCATGTCGACAAGTTCGACGGCCTGGGTGAAGGCTGCAGCCGCGTCTGCGTCGGCCCGGCCCCCGCCGGCTGGACACCCCACAGCGCCGCCAGCGAATACTCCGAGCAGTTCGACAGCGAGGGTCGCACCCTGGCCACCGACCCGATGCTGCTGTACTTCACCTCCGGCACCACCTCCAAGCCAAAGATGGTGTTGCACAGCCATCAGAGCTATCCGGTCGGCCACTTGTCGACCATGTACTGGATCGGCCTGCAGCCGGGCGACCTGCACTTGAACATCTCGTCACCGGGCTGGGCCAAGCACGCCTGGAGTTGCCTCTTTGCCCCCTGGAACGCCGGCGCCTGCATCTTCATCCATAACGTCGCGCGCTTCAGCGCCCCTGCCCTGCTGGGTGCCCTGGAGCGCTATGGCGTCACCAGCCTGTGCGCCCCGCCCACGGTCTGGCGCATGATGATCCAGGAGGACCTGGCCAGTTACAAGGAGCGCCTGTGCCTGCGCGAACTGGTGGGCGCCGGTGAGCCGCTCAACCCGGAAATCATCGAGCAGATCCTGCATGCCTGGGACTTGCCATTGCGCGACGGTTTCGGCCAGTCGGAAACCACCGCCCTGGTCGGCAATACGCCCGGCCAATTGCTCAAGCCCGGTTCCATGGGTCGTCCGCTGCCGGGCTACCGAGTGACCATGCTCGACCCCGACGGGGCACCTGGCAATGAGGGCGAAGTCGCCTTGCCGCTGGACGTGCGCCCACTTGGCCTGATGCTGTGCTATGAGGACAGTCCGGAAAAAACCGCCGAGGTGATGCGCGACGGTTACTACCGCACCGGCGACACCGCGCAGATTGACGATGATGGCTACGTCACCTTTGTCGGTCGCGCCGACGACGTGTTCAAGGCCTCCGACTACCGCATCAGCCCCTTTGAACTGGAGAGCGCTCTGATCGAGCACCCGGCGGTGATGGAATGCGCCGTGGTCCCCAGCCCCGACCCGCTACGCCTGGCCGTGCCCAAGGCGTTCCTGATCCTGGCCCATGACGAACCCGGCAGCGCCGAGCTCGCCGGCAATATCCTCGCCTTCGCCCGCGAGCACCTGGCGCCGTACAAGCGAGTGCGACGCATCGAGTTCGTCACCGAGCTGCCCAAGACCATCTCCGGGAAAATCCGTCGGGTGGAGCTGCGCCAGATGGAAGTGCAGCGTCGGCAGAGTGACGCGCGCGGCGCACAAGAGTACTTCGAAGAAGACTTCCCTCAGCTCAAGGGCTGAATCCGGGCCGGTGCGCCGGCCCTCCTGAACTCACCTCCGACCACTCGGCCAACCAGGCCGAGGGGCCACTCTCGACTCAAAGAAAGCAGACAGGACCCGAAAATGACCTCATCCAGCGTTCCAAGCGTCAAGCTCCTCATCAACGGCGAGTTCGTCGAATCGCGCAGTACCGAGTGGCGTAACGTGGTCAACCCGGCCACCCAGGAAGTCCTCGCTCGTGTGCCATTCGCCACCGCCGAGGAAATGGATGCCGCCGTGGCCAGCGCCAAGGAAGCCTTCAAGACCTGGCGCAAGACCCCGATCGGCGCCCGCTCGCGGATCTTCTTCAAATACCAGCAGCTGATCCGCGAGAACATCAAGGAACTCGCCGCCCTGCTCACCGCCGAACAGGGCAAAACCCTGCCGGATGCCGAAGGTGATGTGTTCCGCGGCCTGGAAGTGGTCGAGCACGCCACATCCATCGGTAACCTGCAGATGGGCGAGTTGGCCAACAACGTCGCCAACGGCGTCGACACCTACACCTTGATGCAGCCGCTGGGCGTGTGCGCTGGCATCACCCCGTTCAACTTCCCGGCGATGATCCCACTGTGGATGTTCCCGATGGCCATCGCCACCGGCAACACCTTCGTCCTCAAGCCGTCCGAGCAAGACCCACTGGTGACCATGCGCCTCGTCGAACTGGCGCTGGAGGCCGGTGTACCCAAGGGCGTACTCAACGTCATCCACGGCGGCGTCGATGCGGTGAACCTGATTTGTGATCATCCGGACATCAAGGCCGTGTCCTTCGTGGGTTCGACCAAGGTCGGCACTCACGTCTACAACCGCGCTACGCAAAACGGCAAACGCGCACAGTGCATGATGGGCGCGAAGAACCATGCCATCGTCCTGCCCGATGCCAACAAGCAGCAGACCTTGAACAACCTGCTGGGCGCCTCCTTCGGCGCCGCTGGCCAGCGCTGCATGGCCCTGCCGGTAGTGATTCTGGTAGGTGAAGCGCAGACCTGGTTGCCGGACCTGATCGAGCGGACCAAAACCCTCAAGATCAATGGCGGCACCGAACCTGGCACCGACATCGGCCCGGTCATTTCCTGCGCTGCCCTGGATCGCGTCAACAGCCTGATCGCCAGTGGCATCGAAGAAGGCGCCAAACTCGAACTGGATGGCCGCAACCCGAGCGTGCCTGGCTACCAGGACGGCAACTTCGTCGGCCCGACCATCTTCTCCAACGTCACTGCGCAAATGTCCGTGTACCGCGAAGAAATCTTCGGCCCGGTGCTGTGCGTCATGCAGGCCGCCAGCCTGAGCGAGGCGATCGAGATCATCAACGCCAACCCGAATGGCAACGGTACCGCCCTGTTCACCCGCTCCGGCGCGGCGGCCCGTCACTTCCAGGAGGAAATCGACGTTGGCCAGGTGGGCATCAACGTGCCGATCCCGGTACCGGTCCCGCTGTTCTCCTTCTCCGGTTCGCGCGCCTCCAAGCTCGGCGACCTGGGCCCTTACGGCAAGCAAGTGGTGACCTTCTACACCCAGACCAAGACGATCACCCAACGCTGGTTCGACGAGGACGACGACGTTGGCGCGGTGAACACCACTATCACCCTCAAATGATCTGTGGCGAGGGGATTCATCCCCGCTGGGGCTGCGAAGCAGCCCCAGCGACCGTTCAAACAGACCGAGTTGTCTGGATTGGGGCCGCTTCGCGACCCAACGGGGCGGTGCAACGTTTCGGTAGATCCCCTCGCCACCACACACGCAAAAGGTAGCCATCATGCATATCGGATTTCTCGGCCTCGGCAACATGGGCGGCCCAATGGCCCGCAACCTGCTCAAGGCGGGCCACAGCCTGACCGTCTTCGATCCCTTCGCGCAGGCAGTCGCCGCGTTGGTGGAGGCCGGCGCCAGCGCCGCCGACTCACCCGCAGGCGTGGCCAAGGCCGGGGTGGAAGTGATCATCACCATGCTGCCAACCGCACACCACGTGAAACAGGTCTATTGCGCCAAGGACGGCCTGTTGGCCAACATCGGCCCAGGTGTGCTGTTGATAGACAGTTCGACCATCGACCCGCTGAGTGCGCGCGAAGTTTCCAGACTCGCCCTCGCCCAAGGCAACTCGATGCTCGACGCGCCGGTCTCCGGCGGCACCGGCGGTGCGACGGCAGGCACCCTGACGTTCATGGTCGGCGGCCCCGTCAGCGTATTCGACCAGGCCTTGCCGATCCTCTCGGCCATGGGCAGGAACATCGTGCGCTGCGGCGAAGCCGGTAACGGCCAAGTGGCCAAGATCGCCAACAACATGCTGCTCGGCATCTCCATGGTCGGCGTCGCCGAGGCCATGGCCCTGGGTGTGGCCCTGGGCATGGACGCCAAGGTGCTGGCCGGTGTCATCGGCACCTCCACCGGTCGCTGCTGGAGTTCGGAGATCAACAATCCGTTCCCGGGCGTGCTGGAAAATGCTCCGGCCTCCCGTGGCTACAGTGGCGGCTTCGGCACCGACCTGATGCTCAAGGATCTCAGCCTCGCTACCGAAGCAGCCAAACACGCGCGTCAGCCGGTGGTGCTCGGTGCTGCCGCCCAGCAGCTGTACCAGACCTTCAGCCTGCAAGGTCATGGCGGCCTGGACTTCTCCGCCATCATCAAACTGTTCCAAGGGGAAGCCCAGGCATGAGCGAGCAGCAAGCCCCGGTGCTGGCCTGTGTGCGCAACCGCATCGGCCACCTGACACTGAACCGGCCCAGCGCGCTGAACACCCTCGACCTGCCGACGGTGAAGCTGCTTTGCCAGTACCTGTGGATCTGGGAACAAGACCCGGACATCGTCGCCGTCACCCTGCGTGGTGCCGGGGAAAAAGCCTTCTGCGCCGGTGGCGACATCCGCATGCTGTACGACAGTCACAAGGCCGGAGACAACCTGCACGAGCTGTTTCTCGAAGAGGAATACGCCCTGGACGAGTACCTGCATGGCTACTCCAAACCGGTGCTGGCGCTGCTCGACGGGTTCGTCCTGGGCGGTGGCATGGGCCTGGCGCAGGCGGCCTCGCTGCGGGTGATCACCGAGCGCACGCGCATGGGCATGCCGGAAGTCGGCATCGGCTTTTTCCCCGATGTCGGTGGCAGCTATTTCCTGCCGCGGCTTCCCGGTGAGCTGGGTATCTACCTGGGCGTCACCGGCTGCCAGGTACGGGCCGCCGATGCGCTCTATGCCGACCTCGCCGACTACTACCTGCCCAGCGAGCGCCTGGTCGAACTGGATGCCGCCCTGGATCACTTGAACTGGACCCGTGCGCCCGCAGAAGACTTGCAAGACCTGCTGGCGGGGCTGGCCGCCGAGCGTATTGCCGGATCGGAACTCAAGGCTTACCGCCAGGTGATCGATGACTATTTCTCCCTGCCTGATGTGTCGGCGATTCGCAATGCGCTGCAGCGCGAGCAACGTCCCGAGCTGCGCGACTGGGCCGAACAGACGGTTGCGCTGCTCGACAGCCGCTCGCCACTGGCAATGGCTACGACCCTGGAACTGTTGCGCCGCGGTCGATACTTGAGCCTGGCCGACTGCTTTGCCCTGGAGCTGCACCTGGACTACCAGTGGTTCGACAAAGGCGACCTAATGGAGGGTGTGCGCGCACTGATCATCGACAAGGACAAGACCCCACGCTGGAACCCGCCAACCCTGACGGAACTGGTGCCAGCGCGGGTGCAGGCTTTCTTCAGCGACTTTCGCCCGGCCTCTGGCAAACCCCTTCGTACCGCCTGAACGGCAGGAGACTCGCAATGCACGATATCGAATTGACCGAAGAACAACGCATGATCCGCGACATGGCACGCGACTTCGCCCGCAGCGAAGTCGGCCCGCAGGCACAGGCCTGGGAAAAGGCCGGCTGGATCGATGATGCCGTGGTGGCGCAGATGGGTGAACTGGGCCTGCTGGGCATGGTGGTGCCGGACACCTGGGGTGGCAGTTACACCGACTATGTGGCCTACGCCCTGGCCGTGGAGGAAATCTCGGCCGGCGACGGCGCCCTCGGCGCCTTGATGAGCATCCACAACTCAGTGGGCTGCGGCCCGCTGCTCAAATATGGCAGCCCTTCCCAGCAAGACACCTGGCTGCCGCTCCTGGCCAGCGGCCAGGCCATTGGCTGCTTCTGCCTGACCGAGCCACAGGCGGGCACCGAAGCCCACAACTTGCGCACGCGCGCCGAACTGCGCGACGGTCAGTGGGTACTCAATGGTGCCAAGCAATTCGTCAGCAACGGCAAGCGTGCCAAGCTGGCCATTGTCTTTGCCGTCACCGATCCGGAACTGGGCAAGAAGGGCCTGTCGGCGTTCCTGGTGCCCACCGACAATCCCGGCTTCGTGGTCGATCGCAGCGAACACAAGATGGGGATCAAGGCCTCCGATACCTGCGCGGTTACGTTGGATAACTGCACGATCCCCCAGGACCATTTGCTCGGCGAGCGCGGCAAGGGCCTGGCCATTGCCCTGTCGAACCTTGAAGGCGGTCGCATCGGCATCGCCGCCCAGTCCCTGGGCATCGCCCGCGCCGCCTTCGAGGCTGCGCTGGGGTATGCCCGCGAACGCATCCAGTTCGCCAAGCCGATCATCGAACACCAGAGCGTGTCCAACCTGCTCGCCGATATGCACACCCGGCTCAATGCTGCCCGCCTGCTGGTGCTGCATGCCGCGCGCCTGAAAAGCGCCGGGCAACCGTGCTTGTCAGAAGCGTCCCAGGCCAAGCTGTTCGCCTCGGAAATGGCTGAGCGCGTGTGCTCCAGCGCCCTGCAGATCCATGGTGGTTATGGCTACCTGGAGGATTACCCCGTGGAGCGCTACTACCGCGATGCGCGCATCACCCAGATCTACGAAGGCACCAGCGAGGTGCAGCGCCTGCTGATCGCACGCGAGCTGGCCCACTACGCGCTCTGAGCCCTTGGCCGGCCGCACCCTGCGCGCCGGCTGCCCCCTTGCCTGCCCCTTCTGGAGTTGCCCATGCTCGGCCTGCGTAATTTTTCCATCAGCCGCCGCCTGTGGTTGATCTTGCTGACGTCCATCCTGATGCTGCTGATTCTCGCCGGCCTGATGCTCAAGCAGAACCATGACGATCTCTATGCGGCCAAGGCCCTGAAAACCCGTCACGTGGTCGAGACCGTCAGCGGCATCCTGCGTCATTTCCAGGCCCTGGAAGGCCAGGGTCTCGAGCGTGGGCAAGCGCAACAACAGGCCAGCGCGGTCATACGCAACCTGCGCTACGGCCACGACGACTACTTCTGGATCGAAGACCTCGACACTCGCATGGTCATGCACCCCAATGCCAAGCTCGAGGGCAAGCGCATGGCGGGCACCCGCGACCCTGACGGCAAGGCACTGTTCGACGAGATGGTCGCCGTGGCAAACCGCAACGGCTCCGGCCTGGTGCACTACCGATGGCCAAAGCCGGGCTCCGACGCGCCGGTGGAGAAGGTTTCCTACGTCGAACTGTTCAAGCCCTGGGGCTGGATCGTCGGCTCGGGCATCTACATCGACGACGTACAAGTGGAGTTCCGCCGCCAGCTGATACAGGCTTTCGTCATCGTACTGACCATCGCCCTGCTGCTCAGCGCGCTGATCCTGCTGATTGCCCGCAGCATCGCCTTGCCCCTGGCGCAGGTGGTCAATGCCATGGAGAACATCGCCAGCGGCGAAGCCGACCTGACCCACAACCTGGACAGTCGCTGGCGCGATGAACTGACCGCTCTGAGCAGCCACTTCAACGCGTTCACCCACAAGCTGCGCGCTGTGATCGGCCAGTCCATGCAGACCGCTGGCAACCTGGACCAGGCCTCGCAATCGCTGGGCGAGATTGCCAGCAACAGCCAGCGCCACAGCCAACAGCAATCCCAGCAAATGGAACTGGTGGCCGCCGCCATCCACGAAGTGTCCTATGCCGTGCAGGACGTGGCGAAGAACGCCGAACACGCTGCCAATGAAGTACGCCAGGCCGATGAGCAGGCACGCCAGGGCCAGCACAACATCGACAGCAGCCTGCGCCAGATCGACCAGTTGTCCGAGACCATCGGCCAGGCTGTCGAAGTGATCCAGAGCCTGGCGCAGGAAAGCACGCAGATCGGCAGCGTGCTGGAGGTGATCCGCGCCATCGCCGAACAGACCAACCTGCTCGCGCTGAACGCCGCCATCGAGGCCGCGCGCGCGGGTGAACAGGGTCGTGGCTTCGCCGTGGTGGCAGACGAAGTGCGCCTGCTGGCGCAGCGCACCCAGCAGTCCACCGCGCAGATCCAGGGCATGATCGAACGCCTGCAGGGCAACTCCGAAGCGGCGGTCGATGTCATCAATGCCAGCAGCCAGGCCGCTCGCCAAACCGTGGTACAGGCCCGCGAAACCGGTGAAAGCCTGCACCTGGTCATCACCGCGCTGCGCAATCTCACGGAACTGAACGCCTCGATTGCCAGTGCCACCCTGGAGCAATCCCACGTGGTCGAGGACATCAACCAGAATGTCACCCACGCCGCCTCGCTGGCCCACGAGAATGCCCTGGCGGCGGACCAGTCCAACGAGGCCAGCCAGAACCTGGGGCAGTTGGCGGGCCAGCTCAATCGGCTATTGGGGCAGTTTCGCCTTTGAAATGGATCAGCAACGATGGAGGTATCGCCTAGATGACAGCCTCGCAACCCATTGCCTCCCGCCCCGGCTCTTCGTTTGCGGGGGCCATCGACCAGGTGCACCACTCCCGCTACCTGGAAACCCGGCAAAAAGCCCTCGAGCTGTTTGCCCGATGTGGTTTCAGCCGGGTCAGCATGCGCGACCTGGCGGCTTATCTGGGGATCAAGGCCGGCTCCATCTACAACCACATCGACAGCAAGGAGGCACTGCTGTTCGAGTTGATCGAGGAACTCTACGAACAGTTGCTGCACGGCGCCAACCTGGTGAACCGGCGCAAATCCAGCCCCGCGGCACGACTGCAGGCTTTGCTTGAGGCGCACCTGCTGCTGCACGAGCGCATGGCGGCGCATTTTCGCCTGGCCGAGCATGACCTCCATTGCCTGGACAGCGAACAGCTTGGCTCGATCCTGGCGTTGCGCAGGCGCTACGAGGAACACCTGGTGACCACGATTGAACAGCTCACCGGTGAACCGGCGAGCGTCCCCCTGCGCTCTACCTTGAGCGGCATCGTGTCCCTGCTCAACCAACTGCCGGCCTGGATTGCAGAGTCGCCGGCCGGCAAGGGAACACGGCGCAAGCTGCTGCATGACATGGTCATGGGCGCCCTGCAGGGGGCGTTGCAGGCTCCCGGGCTTAAAGCCTCATGATCGGCCGTGGCAATGCCTGGCCGGTAGCGCAGTGACAGCAGCTGGGCAAGCACGGCCCAGCGTGACCGCTGCGCTTGAAAGTTTTCTGCCGCGGCCGGCGGTGGCGAAGGGTTTGACTATTCCACCTGCGCCTTGAACGCGTCGTACGCCGATAACGGCAGGCTGATGCCCTCGCGGACCGCACGGGCATAAGCTTGCTCTTTGGCCTTGCCCGGCAGGTAAACGCCCAAGGTTTCAAGCCGCGTCATCTGCTCGCCCAGACGTGAGGCAAAGCACTCGTCCAGCAACCTGGGAGCAATGCCAATCACCAGCATGCCAGCCCCTGGGGATTCGCTGCCGGAACGAAAATCGGCTGCATCCAACGACCAATTGGCCCCCGTCAAACCCGCCGCGAGCACCTCGACCATCAACGCGATGTTGGCGCCGCGCCCGCCCCCGAACGCCAGCAACGTCCCGCGCAGTGCCTCCCGCGCGCTGCGCGTTTCATTGCCTTGTGCATCAACCGCCCAGCCTGGCGGTATCGCCTCCCCCGCTTCAGCGGCCCGAAGCAGGTTTACGTAGGCCGTGGCGCTGCTGGCTTGGTCGATCGCCAGTAAACGACCTGCAGCACTGGCGGCGGCAAATGCGATGGGGTTGGTGGAGTACAGCGGCCGGCTCTGGCCAGCCACGGTGAGCAGCGGTGAGCCATTGGTGAACGCCAACGCGACCAGCCCCTCGCGCGCCAGGCGACGGGTGTAATAGCCCAATTCGCCACAGGTGAAAGCGTTGAACTGCGCGAACAGGGCAATACCCAGTTGATGCGCATTGCTACACAGCACTGGGAAAGCGCGATCGAAGCCCAGTTGCGCGATGCCTTGGGCCGCATCGCAGCGGATCATGGCCGGCGCGACCTGGGACACGAAGGGCTCGGCAGCCCTGGCGATTCGGCCGGTGGCAAAGCCGCTGAGGTAGTCAGGCAAATGACCGAAACCGACCTCGTGTTGGCCATGGGCCTGGGCTGATACCGTGGCGTTGGCAAGCGCCGAGGCCACGGCGTGGCTGGTGCCGTGGGCCAGGCAGAGCTGTTGTGCGAAGGTGGTGGCCTCGGCCAGAGACAGGCGCTTGTGGGGTTTGTCGTCGTCCATGGTGGCTTCAGTATTCTCGGATTGTAGGTGTGCCGCAGCTTGAGAACCTGCAGGAGCGGCGCTGGCCGCTCCTGCTCGTCCAGTTGATTATCTTTACTGGATCATCCTCGGTTCACCCACCTTCGCAGCCTCGCGGTCCAGGCCAAACGAGGCGAGGATTTCAGCGATTTCGCCCGAGGCATGCAAGGCCTGGATGTTCTTGCCCAGCGCCTCGCCCAAGGCTGCGTTGGACTTGGTGTACGGGAAGGCGCTCTGCCCAGGCTCAAGCGTGGCCTTGACCCGTTGATCGGGCTCGGACACCTTGATGCTCTTGCCGGGGTACGCGCCCTTCTGCTGCGAAGAGACCCCCACCGCGAAGCTGTCCGCACCGACCTGGATGCGCTTGGACGCCAGGTCCTGCGCCATGGCCACCGGGTTCGGGTAGAGCACCAGATTGTCGCCAAAGGTCTTCTTCAAATCGTCCACCCACAGGTAGCCCTGCACGGTGCCGATGCGCTTGCCGTCCAGTTCGGAAATCTTCGTGTAGCCCTCATCCGAAATAATGCCCATCACGTCCAGGTACAACGGTGCCGACAACCCCAACGCCTTGCTGCGCTCTGCCGTGCGGTACCAGTCACCGATGCCGACATCGGCGCGCTTTGCCACCACCGCCTGCACCACCGCTGCGGTGTCCACCACCATGGTCTTGACCTTCAGGCATTCGCGCTCGGCGATGCGCTTGATGATCTCGCCATCCACGCCGCTCAACTGGTTGTTCGGTCCCGGTATCGAGTAAGGCGGGAAGACGTACGCCGCCACGGTCAGCACACCCGGCGTAATGGTTTCAAACTGGTTCGCCGGGGTGCATTCGGCCAGGGCGTATGGCGCGCCAGCCAGGGTCGAACACAAGAACATCCAACGGGTAAAATGTTTGAATGAGCGAGTCATGACGTCACCTTTGCAATAAGAGAGCAGCAGCCGAAAACGGCGTGAGTGGCATTTGTTGTTATGGCTGGCTGGGTGCCAGTCTTTTTTCCAGCGCCGCCACGCCCAGGGTTGCCGGAGCACAGACAGCGGCATACATCAAACCGGCCAGGATCAGCACCGGCATGTACTCAAACGTGGAGGAACCTATGGAGGACGCCCGGCTGACAATTTCTGGCAGGGCGATGGTGAAACACAGCGACGAGGCCTGGAACATCATGATCGAGAACCCCAGCAGCGACGGCAGCGCTACCCGCAAGGCCTGAGGCAGGATCACAAAGCGCAGGGCGTCGAACCGGTTGAGGCCGATCACCTCAGCGGCCTCGGTTTGCCCTGGGGCCACGGCCTCGATGCCACCGCGAATGATTTCACTGGTGTAGGCCGCCGTGCAGTACGCCATGGCCAGCGCGGCAGCCCAGAACGAGGTCAAGGTCAGGTTGACGCTGGGCAGGCCAAAGTAAAAATACTGCAGCAGGATCAACGCCGGCGCACCGCGCCCCAACTCCACGATGACCAGAGACGGGTAACGCAACCAGCGGCTCGGGGCCGAGACACCGAGTGCCAGCACCAGCCCCAGTACAATGCCCAGGCCCAGGCTCACCGCCGTGACCTGCATCGACAACACAAAGCCCTTCCACAACTCCGGCAGCCATTGGGCCCACATCGTCAGCAGTTCGCTCATCGGGCAATCCTCTGTTTCAACGTCGCCGAGAGCCAACGGGAGAACAAGGCCACCGGCACGCTGAGCACCAGGTAAACCACCGCCGCCGCGCTGTAGACGCTCAGGCCCTGAAAGGTTTGTTGTGAAACTTGATAGGCCTGGAAGCTGATATCGCCGACGCCAATGGTCGAGGCCACGGCCGAATCCTTGAGCAGGCCAATGGCGTAGGTGGCCGAGGTGGGAATGGCGATGCGCACCAACTGCGGTAACACCACATCGAAAAACCGTTGCGATGCCGACAGGTTAAGCACATAGGCGGCTTCGAATTGCCCGGTGGGAATCGCCGCGAAAGCACCGCGGTATACCTCGGACATGTGCGCCGCCGTGATCAGCCCCAGGCCGACCACTGCCGCTGTAAACGGCGACAGGCTGATATAGCCGCCACCGATGCCAAAGAAGATGAAAAACAGCCAGACAATCGGCGGAATGGAGCGCAGGGTCAGCACCAGCATGGCCGCCAGAAAACGCAGGGGCTTGACCCTGGACAGGCGCAGGGCACAGATCGGAAACCCCAGCACCACGCCGACGCAGAAGGCGAGCACGGTGACAGCAATGGTCCACGGCACACCGTTCAACAGCATCATCAGGATGTCTTGCATCAGCGATTCCTCACGGCCTGGAGGAACTGGATCACCCGTTCATGCTCGGGCTGACGCATCACTTGCTGGCTCGGCCCCTGCTCGATGATTCGCCCCTCGGCCATCACCACCACGCGGTCGGACACGGTTTCGGCGAAGTGCATTTCGTGGGTCACGACGATCATCGACATGCCTTCGCAGGCGAGCTCTTTCATCACCGCCAGCACCTCCAGGCCCAGCTCGGGGTCCAGCGCCGAGGTCGGCTCATCGAACAGCATCAATTCAGGGTCCAGTGCCAGGGCACGGGCGATGGCGATCCGTTGTTGCTGGCCACCGGAGCAGCGCGCCGGATAGTGCTGGGCCTTGTCGGCCAACCCCACGCGTTCGAGCAGTTGCATGGAGCGGGCGTCGGCCTCTTTGGCGCTGCGGCCCAAGGTACGGATTTGCGCCAGGCTGACATTGCGCAGTACCGTCAGGTGCGGAAAAAGATTAAACGACTGGAACACCATGCCAATGCGCCGGCGTAGCTTGAGCAGCTCTGTACGGGGTAACGCCTTGCCAGCTTCGATGTGCACGCCATCCATACTGACCCGGCCCTGGGTTGGCGGCTCCAACTGATTGATACAGCGCAGCAAGGTACTCTTGCCCGAACCACTGGGCCCGATAATGGCCACCACCTCGCCCTTGCTCATTTCAAAACACACGTCGTGCAGGACGGGATAGGGGCCAAACTGCTTATGAATTCCCTCCAGGCGCAAGAACGGTTCGGCGCTGGCCACTGGGCGCGGTGCCAAGGAGGGCGCGGATTCGATCACGGTCATACTGCTCATGTTTTTGCTCCAGCTATCGATCGCCGTCGACTAAGGGCGTGCGCGAAAGTTTTATCGGCCCGTTGGCGCTGATCAGCACCTGTTCTTCGAGCTTCACCCCTTCCCCACCGCCTTGTTCTCCGATGTAACTTTCCACCGACACCACCATGTTTTCCTCGAACAGGCCGTCGTAACCCCACTCGGCGAAATCCACGGCGTAGGCGACGCTGGGGTACTCGTCCACCAGGCCGACGCCGTGCAGCATCATCATGTAGCGGTTGTGCTCAAAGCGCTTGGGCACAGGCCAACAGTGTTCGGCAAACTCGCGAAAGGACAGGCCAGGGCGCAGCAGTTCGACGTTGTGATTGATCTGCTGCGAGGCGATTTCCAGCAAGTCGCGCTGGGCCGTTGTCGGCGCCTTGCCGGGGCAGACGAAGCTGCGAGAGATGTCCGAAAGGTAACCACCGGGCCCGACCATGTCGGTGTCAAAACAGACCATCTCGCCTGCCTTGATGACCTTGTCGGTGGCGTCCTGGAACCACGGGTTGGTGCGCTGCCCGGAGCTGAGCAAGCGGCTTTCGGCCCATTCTCCGCCGTGCGCGACATTAGTCCCGTGCATGATGCTCCACAGCTGGTTTTCAGTAACCCCCGGCACCAGGCTTGTGCGCATCCGGGCAATGGCCAGGTCGCACACGCCCATGGAGACCCGGTGGCTGGCCACCTCTTCCGCCGATTTGATCAAGCGTGCCTGCTCCATCAACGGCTGCGCATCGAACAGCTCAATGCCCTTATGCGTCAGGCGTTGCGCGCCCCAAGGGTCACAACGGTCCACCGCCAAGCGGCGATTGCCGCCACCGTGGCGGGCCATCAGGTCCGCCACTTCCTGGGCCCAGCGCTCGGCTTTTTCCTGCACGCGGGGGCCGGCAAGAAAATACAGCCAGGGAATCGCCGGGCGAATTTCATCGATGGTTTCCACGTGCTCGCTGTTGTGCCGGCTGCTGGTGAACTCGAACAGCACCACCGGGCCGTCGGTGGCCACGAACACATAGCGGCTGGGCGAGTGCATCACCCACAAACCGAGGTTATTGGTGTCGGTGGCATAGCGAATATTGATCGGATCGGCCAACAGAATGCCGGCGTAATCCTGGGCACGCAGTTGCTCGCGAATGCGTTCCAGGCGGTAATGACGCAGGGCTTTGCGGTCGATGGCGCAATACTCATCGAGTAACGCCGTGTCGACCGGCGCCAGGGCATGTTCAGTGACCTTGGCATCGCTGCGAAAGCGCAGGTCGCGTTCGGTTAACGCCGTGAGCAGCTCAATGGAATCAGAACCCGTATGCATGCAACAACCTCCGCTGGGAAGAGTTTGATGTTCATCAAATTCAATCAGTCCAACTGTTGGGGCAGTAACTAAAGGCTTCTAAATCAGGTGACGGCTGTCTTTATTGTTGTGGGCGACACACGGCAGCTAGAGGTCCTTGACCAGCCGCAGGGCATCGTAGATGGCCGCATGGGTATTGCGCGACGCCACGGCATCACCAATGCGGAACAACTGGAAGCGCCCTTCGGGGTTGCTCGAAACGGTTTGCGGCTTGCCGACAATCAGGTCCATGTACTCCACGGCGCCTTCGTTGCTGGCCAAGGGCTTGAGTTCGAAATACAGCTCATCCAGCGGCCGGGTGCCGTGGTTGACCACCACCTGATCCACCCGGCGTGTTTTGGTCAGGTCGCTGTAATCGGTGCCGATCGTAGCCAGCAATTGGTCGCCTTGTTTCTCCACAGCCTTGAGCCGGTAGGTGACGGTAAAGGTGGTGTCCAGTTGCTGCAACGAGCGCATGTAGGGAACCAGGTTCATGCCCATGACTTCCGGCGCGAACGAGCGGTCGGGGGTCATGATTTCAGTCTTGGCGCCACTGCGGGCGATGAATTCGGCGGCTTGCAGGCCGGCGTGGTCACCCGCATCGTCGTACACCAGCACATTGCGCCCAGGCTTCACGTCGCCGGAAATAATGTCCCAGCTTGAAACCAGGAATTGATTGCCGCGTTCCAGCACTTCGGTGTGCGGCAGGCCCCCGGTCGCCACGATCACCACGTCGGCATTTTCATCGAGAACAATCGCGGTGTCTGCCCAGGTGTTGAAGTGAAACGTCACGCCAAGGCGCTCGCATTGCGCCATGCGCCAATCGATGATGCTGATCATTTCCTTGCGCCGCTCGGACTGCGCGGTCAGGCGAATCTGTCCGCCGGGTTTGTCCGCCAGCTCATACACCACCACCTCGTGGCCGCGCTCTCCTGCCACCCGTGCCGCTTCCAGGCCACCAGGGCCGGCGCCGACAATCACCACTTTGCGCTTGTGCGCAGCCTTGGGTATTTCATGGGGCATGGTGGTTTCACGCCCGGTCGCGGCGTTGTGGATGCAGTAGGCAGCGCCAGCGTTGTAAATGCGGTCCAGGCAATAGTTGGCGCCCACGCAAGGGCGGATATCGTCTTCACGGCCTTCGATGATCTTGCGCACGATGTGCGGGTCGGTCATGTGCGCGCGGGTCATGCCGACCATGTCCACCAGCCCCGAGGCAATGGCATGACGCGCCGTGGCCACGTCGGGAATTTTCGCTGCATGGAAGGTCGGGAAGCCGGTCAGCGCCTTGATTTCGCCGGCAAAATCCAGGTGCGGCGCATTGCGCATGCCCTGGATCGGGATGATGTCGGTCAGCCCGGCGTCGGTGGCGATGTTGCCGCGAATCACATTGAGGAAGTCGATCATGCCACTGTCTTTCAACAGTTGGGAGATCTGCAACCCCTCCTCTTTTTGCAGGCCGCCGGCAAGGACTTCGTCCCCGGTATAGCGAATGCCTACGATAAATTCCGCGCCCACGCGTTTACGAATGGCCGTGAGCACATCGAAGGTAAAGCGCAGGCGGTTTTGCAGCGAGCCGCCGTACGGCCCTTCCAGTTCGTTGGTCAGCGGCGACCAGAACTGATCCATCAAGTGACCGTAGGCTTGCAGCTCGATGCCGTCCAGGCCGGCGGCTTTCATGCGTTCGGCGGCATCGGCGTAGTCGCGAATGATGCGGTCGATGTCCCACTGTTCGAGCTGCTTGGGGAAGGCGCGGTGTGCGGGTTCCTGATTATGGGAGGGCGACACCACCGGTAGCCAGTCGCCTTTGTCCCAGCGGGTACGCCGGCCCAGGTGAGTGAGCTGGATCATCACCGCCGCACCATGTTCATGGCACTCGTCGGTCAGGTCTTTCATCCAGCCGACCACTTCGTCCTTGTAGGCCAGAATGTTGTTGAACACGGGCGGGCTGTCACGGGAGATCGCGGCGGAGCCCGCGGTCATGGTCATGGCTACACCGGCTTTGGCACGTTCAACGTGGTAGGCCCGGTAGAGCTTTTTCGGCATCCCGTCTTCCGGGTATGCCGGTTCATGGGAGGTGGTCATGATGCGGTTGCGCAGGGTCAAATGCTTGAGGCGATAAGGCTGAAGTAGCGGATCGTTTTTCATATCGGTCTCGCAAACAGGTCATCAGGCACGCCGACAATATGCCCCTGTGTACACAGGTGTCAATAGGCTTGACACTGGTGTACAGTTGACCACGAAAAGCAAATTTCAGCAGGGAAGAAATGCCCATGAAAGCAACCACCTCAACGGCGGAACCGGCAGGCCGAGGCTCCCTGGAAGCCTGGCTCAATGCGGCCTACGAAAGTCTGACCGAGTCAGGCGTCGATGCCGTGCGAGTGATGCCGCTGGCGAAAAAACTGAATTTGTCGCGCACCAGCTTCTACTGGTTTTTCGAAGACCGCGATGCCCTGCTCGTCGCCTTGATCGAGCAATGGAAAAACAAGAACACCTTCAACCTGGTGACCAAATCCCAAGCCTATGCCGAGTCCATCACCGAGGCGATTCTCAACGTCTTCGACTGCTGGCTGAACAGCGATTTGTTCGACTCGCAGTTCGAGTTCGCCATGCGCAGTTGGGCGTTGCAATCACCGGAAGTGGCGCAGGAAATCGGCGAGGCTGACGAGCAGCGCGTCGAGGCATTGCGGCAGATGTTCGACCGTTTCGGCTTTGAACACGATGCGGCGATAACCCGCGCCCGTTCGATCTACCTCACGCAAATCGGCTACATCAGCATGAAAACCCGGGAGCCCCTGGCCCAGCGGATGCGCTACATCCCCGAGTACCTGAAGATTTTCACCGGCAGGGAGCCGGAAGCCCGTGAGCTGGAGCGCTTTTATCAGCGCAACGGTTTTAGCCGTGCCGATTTGAACGTCTGAAAACATCGACTTTAAGTCAGTTTCTTTGTAGAGCGTCCCGGTAGGCGCTCCCTTTGGCGCACCGCTGCCAGGCATTCCTTCAATCGGTGCCTGGCCCGAATAGCCGATAGCCCCGTCCGGGGTCGGTACCTGAACCATTGCGATTGTTCCGGTGTTCTCCACGAAACTGCAAATGGGGCTACCCTGAAGGTGTTTACTTCAAGGTCGCGTGCTACATCTGCCCACCCTTAACAGGCAGGTCGTCGATGTATCAGAACTTGGCGCTGCTTGCCGCCTTCCTTCTTACCTACAGCCTATTTGCGGGGCGCTTCGAGTCACGCCTGCTTAATGGCCCGCTTATGTTCATGCTTGCCGGCCTGCTTCTCGGCCCGGCATTCCTGGGCGTTCTGCAACTCCGGATTGACAGGGAGGGCCTAAAGTTCTTGGCTGAGCTGACGCTGGCGATTGTTCTGTTCAGCGATGCGGCCAACGCTGATCTGAAGGTCCTTCGGGCCAATGAAGGGCTTCCACTGCGCTTGTTGATGATAGGGCTACCGCTGACCATAGCGGGTGGTTGGCTAGTCGGCGTCTGGCTGTTCCCACAGGTCCCACCGTTGGAACTGGCAATACTGGCAACCCTTCTGGCGCCCACCGATGCTGCGCTCGGTAAGGCGGTTGTGAGCAACCCTCAGGTTCCCGCGTCCGTGCGTGAAGGGTTAAACGTTGAGAGCGGGCTGAATGATGGAATCTGCGTTCCAGTGTTGCTTATGTTTTTGGCATTGCTGGTCGAAGAACAGACACGGTCCCCTATCTCACTGGCATTAGAGTTAGTGATCGAGGAACTGGGCATCGGTGCACTCATCGGTATTACCCTGACGCTCATCGCCTGGCGGTTGCAGCGCTACTCCGTAAAACACCAGTGGCAAACGCCAGTGTGGTCACAGTTGACCCTGCCCGGGCTCGCCATCCTGTGCTTTGCCACAGCGCAAACACTAGGCGGTAGCGGGTTTATCGCCGCGTTCGTCGGTGGGTTGCTTGCAAGTTTTCTGTTTACCGAGCAAAAGCACCAGATGCTCAAGGCCAGCGAAGAGTTCGCCAGTCTGTTATCGGTCATTACCTGGGTCGTATTTGGCGCACTGGTGATCCCTTGGGCCTGGAGCAGCCTCACCCTCAACATCTGGCTTTACTCGGTGCTCAGCCTGACCATGATTCGCATACTGCCCGTGCTGATCAGCCTGGTCGGAACCCGCTTCGATTTCGAAACTCGCCTCTTCATCGGTTGGTTCGGCCCGCGAGGCCTGGCCAGTATTGTCTTCGCCGTCATGATATTGGCCTACCCCCTGCAAGCAAGTCGTACCTTGGTGGCTACTGCTGTCTGTACCGTTTTACTCAGTGTGCTATTACATGGTCTGAGTGCCAATCCATGGGTTGCACGGCTGGCCAGTCGTGATCATTGATGACCGTGTTCGTTCAGTAATCTCGAACTGCACTGGCCGCTGCGTTTTCCGCTGCATCACCCTGCGAACGACCCGGCTCTCACGCTCATCACCCGCGAGAAAATCATCGACGACAACCTTTCTCCTTCCCTTGGCCCATGCCGACCCGAACGATTCTTTCAACATTCGTGACTATCAGCCTGCGTTTGATGCTGCCCTCTATGGACTGAATCTTGCGGCCTGTCTCCGGCCGCTTTGGGTCGAACTGCGACCACCAAGAGCGGACGGTGGATGACGAGGCGGTTTTACATTAAGCGCTCGCGGAGAAAATCGATGAAGGCCATCGTCCGCGCTGAACGTCGCCGCTCCCGACTGAGCACAGCGCTGACAGGAAGCGCGGTGGTCTGATAATCGTCGAGCACGATACGAACGCTGCCCTGTTCGACGTCAGCTGCGAAGAGCCATTCTGGAGAAAGGGAAATACCCACGCCGCAGAGGACCATTTCGCGAATGGCCTCGCTGCTGTTGCTGGTGACGTTGCCTTTGATGGCCACATCGAGCTCTTTCGCACCGTTAGTGAAGTGCCAACTGTCGTAATGCTCCAGCAATGTGAAACCGATGCAGTTGTGGCCTGTCAGTTCATGGGGCTCGCATGGCAGGCCGTGTCGATCCAGATAGGTGGGCGCGGCATAGACCCGCCGCGTGCTGGTACCCAGTGGCACTGCCACCAATCCCTCGCTCTTCACCACGCCAATCCGGATAGCCAGGTCTATATTTTCCTTGAGCAGGTCTTCGTTGTGATCGCTCAGGCGCAGATCAATCCGGACCTCTGGATGGCGTTGCAAGAAAGGCCCTATCAGCGGTGCTATGCACAACCTCCCATAGCTGACCGGTGCGGCGACTCGCAGAGGGCCGGCGATCTGCTCCTGACCGCTGGTAAAGCTGCGCGTGGCGGCTTCGAGGTGGCCGAGAATTTCCTGGCAGTGGCTGTAGAAGCGTTGCCCTTGGTCGGTCAGGGCCAGGTACCGGGTGCTGCGGGCGAACAATGGCCCGCCCAGATACTGCTCCAAAGCGCGAACCTGCTTGCTCACTGCCGGCTGCCCCATGTTCAGCTCGCGAGCAACCGCAGAAAACGACCCGCGCTCCACGACGCGTACAAAGATGTGCATGCTGTCGAACAAGTCCATCTGCGATTAGACCTCTTTGTGGAATAAGTTATATGCAAATTTAGTTTCTTATCGGAATGATGAAAGCGCGGCAATCTGTAAGCGTCCACTCAATCAAAGGTTCCCCGCCATGAATCACTTCATGCTCGCCGCTATCGCCGAGTCCGCCCAGGCCCCTCTGGCTGTCCGCCAAATCGATCGCCCCGTTCCCGGCAAGGGACAGGTGCTGGTCAGGGTTCACGCCGCAGGGGTAAACCCTCTCGATACCAAGATCGCCGCCGGCGCAGGGGCTCACGCCCGCCAGGCGCTGCCGGCAGTGCTCGGCCTTGATCTCGCCGGCACGGTCATCGAACTGGGCGAGGCGGTTGAGAGTTTCACCCAAGGCCAGGAAGTCTTCGGTATGCCCGGCGGGATCGGCGGTGCTCAGGGTACTATGGCCGAATACATTGCCGTGGATGTCCGGCTCATCGCGCCAAAGCCGCACACTCTCGACATGCGTGAGGCAGCTGCATTGCCTTTGGTATTCATTACCGCATGGGAAGGTTTGGTAGATCGTGCCAATGTCCGTGCCGGTCAGCGTGTGCTGATTCATGGCGGCGCGGGTGGGGTCGGCCAAGTGGCTGTGCAACTGGCCAAGGCTCGCGGTGCCGATGTCTACGCCACCGGTTCGGCGGCGAGTCTCGACTTCATTCGCTCGCTGGGGGCTACGGCCATCGACTATCAGGCACAGAGCGTAGAGGACTATGTCGAGCATTATACGGCTGGTGAAGGTTTCGACATCGTCTACGACACCGTAGGCGGCAGCACGTTGGATGCGTCATTCAAGGCCGTGAAGCCTTATACCGGGCACGTGCTGAGCTGCCTGGGTTGGGGGCAGCACAGCCTGGCACCGTTGTCGTTCAAAAGTGCAACCTATTCCGGCGTATTCACCCTAGCGCCATTGCTCACCGGCAAGGGGCGCGAACACCACGGCGCTATCCTTCGCGAGGCCGCCGCGCTGGCCAACGCTGGTCAACTGACTATCCGCGTGGATCAACGGCACTTTGAGCTGCCAGACGTCAACGAGGCGTTTCGCCAGGTCGCGGAAGGTCGCGGCAAGGGCAAGACGGTAATCCAGTTGGTGAATGAATAGTTCTTGGTGCTCTAAAGCTCATTCAGTACAAACGGCCGGATGCGGCCGCTACTGGCCGATTTATGCCTGTCACCAACGTCAGCTTTGGGACGTTTTCAGCCGGACGCGACAGGCAGAAAACGGCCAGGAGCTGACCCTGCCAGTGTCTACAACTGAGGCTGCATTCACTGATGCGGCCTACCGCCTACTGATATAACGATTCAAGTCATGGATATTTACCTGTAGAGCAGATCCTTATAGGATGCAGTCCGATTCACTCTCCTTCAGGTTTGGGTGAACCACGACTATTATGCATGACAAAACGACTGACAAACTGTGCTCTATAGCCGCGCAAGATTTTTCGCGAAAGAACAAGCACAAGCCGGAAGCAGGTTAAGTTACTTCTAAAAATAAATACAACACCATGAGCACATGAACAATGATCAATCCGGGTTTTCCAGCTGAAAGTTTTAAACCCTTCAGCATAGTCATAGTGAATTACAAAACACCCGAAATCACCAAGATATGCCTGGATTTATTACACCAACACCTAGGCAGCGACAACGTCCCAATATGGGTAGTTGACAACAATTCTGCCGATGAAAGCACTGACTACTTACGAACTCTCGATTGGATCAATTTGATCGAGCGCTCTGCCCCTGAACCAGAACCTGGCCACATCGCACATGGCAAGGCACTGGATCTAGTTTTGCAGCAAGTTGAAACTGATTATTTATTCCTGATGCACACAGATACATTTGTTTTCGACAAAAATGTTTTTCCAATGATGTTGAATAAGTGCTTGAATAACCCGAAAGCCGTGGCAGTGGGTTGTGTTGAGCAAATCAACCGTGGCACCGCAAGAACGCTTTGGCGCTTTAGCTCACGACTATTCAAACATCATTACAGACACCTGAAACTCTCTATGGGATTACGCTCTAGAGAGCCAAAACCTTACAGAGAAGTCTACTTAAAAAGTTTCTGCACATTATGGAACTGCAAACTTATCAAGCAAAATAACATGCATTTCTCCATGGATGAACGCGTACCAGGATATACTCTTCAAGACCGCATGACAGAGCTCGGCTATGTCGTAGAAATGTTATCACCGCGTAAAATCTTCAGCTATCTGGATCACATTCAAGCCGGCACTGTCGCAGCGGCTGGCGGCTATGACAAGACTCATAGACGAACCAAAATGTACAACAACATCCTTAAGCGCCTGAACAAGGATGACAGAAAAAGCTAAGCGACGAGCAGACGCAGCCTGCTCAAGGCTGCTTCAAGCCCCCCACAAGTCTTATATTAAGTTATTGGAGCGGTAATGGCACCCATCACTCAAGCACTACCTTTCACCCTGTCCCCGGAGCTTGATTTCGACCAAAACGCTGCCAGCACCTTTGGCGACTCTTTGACCAGTCACTATGTCCAGGCTGCGCCATTTCCGCACATAGTCATCGACAACTTCTTGCATGAAGAGCTGATTTCGAGTATCTGCTCGCACTTCCCAATCGAGCCGACCAACAATGAAATGCTCTACGAGCGCGGCTATAAAGGTCAACTAAAACGTCAAATAAGCCCCAACGAATGTGCCCCCTTTTTGAAGACTGTTTTCAACGCCTTTAACTCGGCGCCCATGTTGCAGTTTCTTGAAAATCTCACAGGCATTCACGGTTTGATACCCGACCCCTACTTTACCGGTGGCGGCCTGCATGAAACGAAAAGCGGTGGTTTTCTGGGCGTGCACTCGGACTTCAGGCTCAACAAAAAGCTGAACGTCGAGCGCAGACTGAATGTCATTATTTATCTGAATGAAGATTGGCGAGAAGAATACGGCGGCAACTTAGAACTTTGGGATGCCGGCATGAGGATCTGCCTTAAGAAAGTCCTACCCGTTTACAATCGCTGCGTCATTTTCAACACAGACAAAGACAGCAATCATGGGCACCCAGAACCTTTGACTACTCCAGAGCACATCAGCCGCAGGTCTATAGCGCTTTACTATTACACCGCCGCAACCATGTCGATCGATCCCACACAAAGAAACAAAACCCACTACAAACCAAGGCCTAAAGATCGTTTGAGCCTAAAATACTACATCAATAAACTAATCAAGAAAAAAAACTAAACGGTCTCGTCTGACGATCGAACTCGTGCACTTTAGCGTTAGGTTGCAAAGCCGGTATGCCCCACACTCATTTATGCCATGACATAGGTTTTTCATCTCTCCGGCTCTAAGTCGTGGCACTACCGACTGTCGACTTCGGGGTTGCTTGCAGCCCATCGCGGCAGGCAGCAATCGGCCGATTCTGTTGAAAAAGTCGGTTCTTACAGACCGCCCACATACTGACCGCTGAAAATGCGTTTTTTTGCGCGCCGCTACACGAAATCTGCCCCCGAAATCCTCTGCTCAATGTAAAGATTTCAATCTCAAGCGCGTACTTTTCTACCGTGGAAATCAGAGCCTACTCTTTCAACAGAATCGGCCAAAAGCAGTCACTGCATTGAATCTATTCAATCAAATTCACAACTAAGGCAGATTGTCATCAAATGCATGAGACAGCGTATTTTTCTATCGCCCTCAATGCTTTAGAACAAAACCATCGGCATTCTGTGCATTGAACACCATTCTGCCCAGGTAATGGCTGCAAGATTCACATCGATAAAAGAACGTTGGCGAGCCCCTCAGTCTTTTATGATGGGGCAAGCGGTAACCAGACGCAGACTTCGAACCCATCTTGTCGACCTGTTGCCGGGGAGAACAATTTCATTCTGGCGTTTACCCCCTGCACTATGGTTTTGGCAATCGCCAAGCCCAGTCCTGAACCACTGATCTCACTGTGACCGCGCACAAAACGCTCAGTCAGGTGCTGCAATACCGACTGCGGCACCGCCGGGCCGCTATTGACCACCCGTAGCTGTGCCTGTTCGGTGAGGCTGACTTCGATCGGTTGATCCGCTGCCCCGTACTTCAGCGCATTTTCGATCAGGTTCCGCAACAGGATGCCAAAGGCGTCCGGATCAATGGTCGAGTACAAGCAGGACTGGTTTGGCAGCTGCAACTTGATCCGGTGCCCACTGCGGTTGTTCCACTCATCAACCACATGGGCAAGCAACGGAATGAGGTCCTGAGGCGTTTCGGACAACAGGCCACCGCCTTCGGCCTTGGCCAGTTGCATGAGTTTTTCCGAGAGCCGCGCCAGGTCGCGCAACGCGTTTTCGATTTTCGCCGCACGTACTCGCAACGGGCCCTCGGGCGCCTCATGGTGGAGTCGCTGGATTTGCGCCAGGGTCGCCGCCAGTGGCGTACGCAGTTCATGGGCGCTGTTGGCAGTAAAGCTGCGTTCACTCTCCAAGGCCTTGCGCAAGCGCTCCAGCAGATGATTGACCGCCTCCGCCAGTGGTGCGATTTCCGCCGGCAATCGCGCCCCGCTGATCGGCGACAGATCACCCACCCCACGAGTCTCCACGGCACGACGATAGGCCAATACACTGCGCAAGCTGATGCGCACAAACAACCACGTTCCCAACAGAATGATGGGAATCAGCGCCAATAATGGCAACAACAAGGCAAGCAACGCTTCACGTGCCGCTTCACGGCGGTGTTCCAGAGGTTCGGCAATCTCGATAAACACTGTTTCACGTAGCGCACTGGCGCCGTACAGACGGTATTTTTTTGTGGTTGAAAAGCCTTCGGCCGGTTGTTGGTTGAAGATCTTCGGGTTGGCGTCGTGGGACTGCATCAGGATCTCGCCCTTGGCATCGCGCACCAGGTACGTCAGGTATTCCTTGTGCATTTTCAGGGTGGCGACGTGTTGGGCGTCACGAGGACTTTCACGGTTGCTGATTTCCAGCACGGCCAGAGGCAGGATGCGCTGCGCAGTCTCTTCCAGCGCACTGTCGAACGCCTCGTTCAATTCATGCTGCACCACCAGCCAGGCGCCAACGGTCGCCGCCAGCCATAGTAAGGTCGTGCCCAACGTCAGCCCCAGGCCGAGGCGTTTTTGCAGGCTCGAAGACGGCTTCATGCGGACATCAACCGGTAGCCCATGCCCCGCACGGTTTCAATCAGGTCGCGCCCGAGTTTTTTACGCAGACGGCTGATGTAGACCTCAATGGTATTGCTCTCGATTTCGGCACCGAAGGCATACAGCCGTTCTTCAAGCTGCGACTTGGAAAGCAGCGCGCTGGGGCGTTGCACAAACGCCTCGAACAGCGCCCACTCCCGCGCGGTCAGGTCCACCGTCGCACCGGCCCGCAACACCGTGCGGGCACTCATGTCGACCTGCAAGTCGCCGAGTCTGATCTGTGGATTGGGGTTGCCGCTGTAGCGCCGGGCCACCGCCGCCACACGGGCCGAGAGCTCGAACAGGTCGAACGGTTTGACCAGGTAGTCGTCGGCGCCCGCGTTGAGGCCAGCGATACGATCGGAAATCTGATCCTGGGCAGTCAGGATAATCACCGGGGTCACGTCCCCTGCCGAACGTTGCTGACGCAAAAAATCCAGCCCGCGACCGTCCGGGAGCATCAGGTCCAGCAGGATCAGGTCGTAAGGCGTGGTGCGTACGCTGTTGCGCGCGTGGTCCAGACGCTGCACCCAATCGACGGCGTGGCCGTCATCGGCAATCTGCTCGCGCACCGCTTCCCCCAAGCCTTGAGCGTCCTCGACCAATAAGACCCGCATCTGGCGCCTCCTGTGATGGTTGTCGTGCAGCACCTTAATCGCCTTACCTGACGTGAATCTGAAGATTCAGCTGGTTGTCAGGAATGCTCCTTAGGGTATGCCACAGGCGCCGACCTCGGCAGGAGACAGATCATGAAAACAGGTTTTATTGCCAATGCCACGCTGTTGAGCTTGCTGCTCAGTGGTTACGCCCTGGCCGATGACGATTGCAGCGACCCGGTGAGCGACTGGCAACCGCGCGAAACCTTGCGTCAGCAGGTCGAGCGGCAATACGGCTGGAGCGTGCAACGCATCAAGGTCGACGACGGTTGTTATGAGCTCAAGGGGCTGGATCGAAAAGGCAACGCCATCGAAGCCAGCTACTCACCGGCCTCGCTGCGTTTGCGCACACTCGAGATCCATTTCCGCGACGACGGCGATGTCAGGGACTACCTCGGCAGCCCGCTCACCGAATGACGCCTCACCTGTCGATGAGTTTTTCCTGCGCTTCAGGTTGCTGTCAGCAAGCAGGTCCAGGCTCTCGACCTAACGATCAAAGGGACACCCTCATGAAAAAGATCATCGCAGCCACCTGCCTTGCCGGCGCCATTGCCCTGCCGGGGCTGGCCCAGGCCCGTGAAGTGACCTTGACCACGCAGCTCAAGGACTACAGCGGCAATGATGCCTACCTGGCGATCTACGTCACCGACACCAATGGCCAATACCAGAAAACCCTCTGGGTAGCCGGCAAGAAGGCCAAATATTACAAACACCTGGGCGACTGGGCCCGTGGCAGCGGGATGAACCCGAGTGAGTTTGACGGGGTCAGCGGCGCCAGTGTCGGCAGTGGGCGCACGCTCAAAGTCAGCGTCGAACTGGCAGACACCCTGATTGATGCCGGGTATCAGATCCGCATCGACAGCGCCGTTGAGGACAAACGTGACGCACGCGCCGATGTCAGCGTGCCGCTCACGTCCAAGGGCGCAGGCCAGCCGGTGACCGGTAGCACCTATGTCGAGTCCTTTACTTACGATCTGTAGCACCTGCCATTTCTGGAGGCTGAACATGCTTCGCCAGTCCCATTCCCTGCCCGGCCTGATCGCGGCCCTGTTGGTCATGCTGTTGGCCATCAGTGGTGCGATCCTGTCGGTCGACCCGGCGCTGGAACACTTGCACAGCACCGCCACCGGGCAACTCAACGTCGGCCAATTGGCCGGACGTGTGGCCAATCACTTCCCGGGCGTGGAGCAGATCCAGCGCACAGCGTCCGGGACAGTCATCGTCTACTACAACCAGAACGGTCAGGCCGGGGTTGAAACGGTCGATCAACTGACCGGCGAAGGCCTGGCACCCTATGCACCCTCCGCGTTCACGCGTTGGGTGAAAGAGCTGCACCGCTCGATGTTCCTCGGCTCACCAGGCCATGGAGTATCGGGTGTCGGCGCGCTGTTCATGTTGATGTTGTCGGTGTCTGGCGCGCTATTGCTCGCCCGGCGCCTGGGTGGCTGGCGCAACCTGCTGCGGCCGCTACGGGGCACTGTCAGCCAGCGCTGGCATGCTGAAGTTGGGCGACTGGCCTTGCCCGGGCTGCTGCTGTCGGCATTGAGCGGGCTCTACATGTCCGCCACCACTTTTGGGTTTATCGCCGACGGCAGTCAAAGTGAACCCGCCTTCCCCGCCCACGTCAGCGCCGGCCCGGCCTTGCCGGTGGCTACACTGCAAGCCTTGCAGGCCACCGACCTCAACGACCTGCGCGAGCTGGTCTACCCGAGCCCCGGCAACCCGCGCGATGTGTTTTCCCTGCGCACGGCCCAGGGCGACGGCTACGTGGATCAGGCCAGCGGTGCCTTGCTGTCCTATCAAGCCCACGACTTGATGCACAACCTCTACGAATTGATCTATCAGTTGCACACCGGCGAAGGCCTCTGGTGGCTGGGCCTACCGCTCGGGCTCTGCGCCCTCTGCATACCGTTGATGAGCGTGACCGGCATTCTGTTGTGGTGGCGCCGCCGAAAGGCTGGCCCGAACATTCGCCACAACAGCCCTGCCCACTGCGCCGACAGCGTGATTCTGGTGGGCAGTGAAAATAACAGCACTTGGGGCTTTGCCAAAACCTTGCACGACGCCTTGCACCAGAGTGGCCATCAGGTGCACAGCGCGGCGATGAATGAATGGGTGGGCGATTACCGCAATGCCCAACGGGTGTTCATCCTCACCGCGACCCACGGTGACGGCGATGCGCCGTCCTCGGCTTCGCAGTTCCTGGCGCGACTGGCCAAAACCGGCCTCAAGCCCGGCCTGCCCTTTGCGGTGCTGGGCATGGGCGACCGCCAGTTTGCGCAGTTCTGTCAGTACGCCCTTCAAGTGCAGGACGCCATGTTGCGGGCCGGTGGTTCGCCACTGCTGGGGCTAGAAACCGTCAACCGTCAGTCCCCTCAGGAGTTTGCGCGCTGGGGCCACGCATTGGGCGACGTGTTGGGGCAGGAGCTGGCGCTGGTTCACACCCCGCAGCATCCGCGCACCCATCCATTGGAGCTGACAGAGCGGATTGCCTATGGTGAACAGGTAAATGCGCCAACCCACATATTGCGCTTCAAAGCCTGCGGCGAGCTGCCGGCCTTTCTGGCCGGCGACCTGGTCGGGATTGTGCCGCCGGGCAGCCCGATCCCGCGTTTCTATTCGCTGGCCAGCGGTTCCCAGGACGGCGTGCTGGAGATCTGTGTGCGTAAACACAACGGTGGCATATGCTCGCAATTCCTTCATGACCTGGACATCGGCGCATCGATCGAAGCGTTTATCCAACCCAACCCACAATTTCGCCCGGCGTCGGGCACGCACCCAGTGATCCTGATCGGTGCCGGCACCGGCATCGGTCCTCTGGCCGGGTTTATCCGTAACAACAAGGCCCGACACCCGATGCACTTGTATTGGGGCGGGCGCAACCCGGCCTCGGATTTTCTCTACGAGCCGGAGCTCAACCAATACTTGTCGGACCGCCGCCTCACGGCATTGCGCGCCGCCTTCTCTCAGGCTCAGGACCGCAGCTATGTGCAAGACCGGCTGATCAGCGATGCCCTGGCCTTGCGCCGGCTGATTGAAAAAGGTGCCCAAGTGCTGGTGTGTGGCAGTCGCGAGATGGCCAAAGGCGTGATGCAGGCCCTTGATGAAGTGTTGGCGCCTCTCAACCTGAGTGTGCTGACCCTAAAGGCACAAGGACGCTACCGTGAAGATGTCTACTGAGTTGCAGCGCTATAGCCTGAACGGCGAAACCATGGGCACCCGCTACACCGCCCTGTTTTATGCCGGGACCGGGATCGATACCGACGAAGCTCGCCAGCGCCTGGCCCACGCCGTGGCCCGGGTGGACCAGCAAATGTCCACCTGGAAACCCGACTCGGACCTCAACCGCCTCAATGCCGCCCCCGAGCAGGAATGGGTGTCGGTGCCCAAGGAACTGGCCACGGTGCTGTCTACTGCACTGCGCGTCAGTCAGCAATCCGGCGGCGCCTTCGACATCGCTGTCGGTGACCTGGTGAACGCCTGGGGCTTCGGCCCCGGGGAGCAGACGGTCACAGAGCAGGCGATCGGCACGATTGCGCCGCGGGCCCGGCTGTTAGCCAGCGCCGCATTGGTGGTTGAGCCACAACGCAATCAGGTGCGCAAACGCGTGCCGCTGAACCTTGACTTGAGTGGCATCGCCAAAGGTTTTGGCGTGGATGAACTGGCCCGTTGCCTTGAGGGATTGGGCATCACCCGTTACCTGGTCGGCATCGATGGCGAGATGCGCGCCCGGGGCGTCAAACCTGACGGCCAGTGCTGGACCGTGGCCCTGGAGAAGCCCAACCGGGGCGTGCGTGAAGTCATGGGCGTGATGGAACTCAGCGATGCCGCAATCGCGACCTCCGGGGACTATCGACACTGGGTCGACGTGGCGGGTCAGTCCTATACTCACACCATGAACCCGGCCACTGGCGCGCCGCTGTGCAACCCGCTCGCCGCCGTCACCGTGGTGGCAGCCTCGTGCATGCTCGCCGATGCCTGGGCCACGGCGCTGATGGTCCTGGGCGAAACCGAGGGCCCACGTCTGGCTCAGGAACGCGGGATGGACGCGTTGTTCGTGCTGCGCGAGGGTGAACAATTCAAAGAAATATCCATTGTCGGCGGCCAGTTGCAGGCGCAAATTGAAACCCGCTGACGCCGATTGCCGGCCCGCTCGGAACCCGTTCGACGTGAACCGCCTAATGACAGGGAGTCCTGTTAAACAATGAAATTCATGCACAGGCACACCGAGGCACACCGAAGCGATCGTATCGGCTGGCTGCGCGCCGCCGTCCTTGGGGCCAACGACGGGATTGTCTCTACCGCCAGCCTGCTGATCGGCGTCGCGGCCGCCAACGCCAGCCATGCCACATTGCTGGTCACCGGAATGGCGGGGCTGATGGCCGGGGCCATGTCCATGGCCGCTGGCGAGTACATTTCCGTGCACTCCCAAGCCGATACCGAGCGGGCCGACCTGTCCCGCGAACGGGCAGAACTGGCCAGCGACCCGAATGCCGAGCACATTGAACTCGCCAACATCTACATGCATCGCGGCGTATCACCCGAACTGGCCCATCAAGTGGCCGATCAGTTGATGGCCCATGACGCACTGGGCTCTCACGCCCGGGACGAGTTGGGCATCAGCGCCACTCTCACCGCCAAACCGTTGCAGGCCGCCCTCGCCTCCGCCGCCAGTTTCGTGGTGGGTGCCGCGTTGCCGCTGGCGGTGACATTTGTCGCGCCGGAGCACAGTGTGGTGCCCTGGATATCGGGCATGTCATTGGTGTTTCTCGGGACATTGGGCGCCATCGCCGCCAAGGCTGGCGGAGCCAAGGTCATCACCGGGGCCTGGCGGGTGACCTTCTGGGGGGCGCTGGCCATGGGCATTACGGCCCTGGTGGGGCACTTGTTTGGCGCGGTGGTCTAGCGGGGGGCTTCCAAAAACAAAGTGCGCCCGCTAGCCAAACGAGCGCCCTTTACAGAACAGCAGTGATGCGCGGTATGCGTTAACAGATCAGTGCGCTGCCAGCGCTGGCAGTCAATGGCAAAGGCACGAGCGCTGGCAAACAGCCGTTCCTGCCCACTCGATAACTGTCCCATCATGCTGCGTGCTTCCCTGCTGGCCAATGTAGAGATTTTGCCGCAGGCCAGACAGGGGAGCTACTTTTTCAACAGAATCGGCCGATTTCTGCCTATTGCAAGGACCGCGGTCGCCCCAAAGTGGACCCGCCGAGCAAGAACGTTCCCGTCGGCTACGCTATTCCACCAAGCACGATGCTGAAAGCGAGGCTAGGAATGACAGTTGGTCGCAGAGATGATATTGCCTATTCCATCCTGTTAATCACTCCTGTTCTCCTTTACGCCAGCATAGGTGCTAACCCGCTGTATACAGGCAGTGGGTACCTTGTCGCAGTACCTGCGGCGGTGTTTGTACTGGGCTTGATTATCCGAACGCCCGCCCTGTTTCTGACGGGTACGACAGCCGCGGCGGTGGCCACGCTGTTGATCTACATGAACATCATGGCCAGCCTCGACCACCCCGAAGGGTTGTTTGGGCTCGGGCACGTGTTCTCCATGCCCGGCATGTTGGTTGGCGCAGCAGCGTCGGCCTGGCTGTTAAGGTACCGCGTGAAAGCAAGTTTGCCTTGGATCGTCGCGGGCGTTGGCTTTCTGGGAACTGCATTGGGATTCACGGTCGCCCAGATGGTGGTGTGCAACACCCTGATGTATTGCGGCCCGCTGTCTATTGGGGTTTAACGCTGGCAACGAGCTTCCGCTTCTGGCCGCTTGTTGCCCTTATCAACCGTCCAAGCCGGATCAATCGCAACCCTCCCCACAGGCAACACCATCGCCCTACAACGTCATGATCGGCCGCAGCAACGCCTGACCCTCATACAATGCAGACAAATAACGTTCGCGCATTTGCTCCACGGTCATTCGCGATGCATGGGTGGTGAGCGTCAAGGTGGCCTGCAACTGCCCTTCGCGATCAATCAATGGCACGCTCAGCACCCGCATGCCCACTTCGTATTCCTGATCCACCAGGACGTAGCCACGCTGCGCCGCCAAAGCGATTTCGGCGCGGATCTGTTTTTCATCGGTGAGCGTGTAGGGGGTAATCGCTTGGGGCGGGTTGCGTGCGAAATACCCGTCCAGCGCTTCGCCAGACAAACTCGCCAGCCAGAGCCGGCCACTGCCGGTGCAATACATGGGCACCCGTGAGCCAGGCCGAATCGACATCGAGGTGATGTGGCTGTAGCGGCTGCGCACCACATGCACGATGTCATCCCCGTCGCGAATGCCCACCGACACATGCTCCTGGGTGGTTCGCGCCACCTGTTCGACGATCGGCCGCAGCATGCGCGGCAGCACCGCCGAATCGACATAGGCCTGGCCAATGCGCAGGGTCTTGGCGGTCAGCCAGTAGAAACGACCATCGGTCTGCGCGAAGTTGTCATGCACCAGCGTCAGCAGGAAACGTCGGGCGGCGCTCTGGGTCATGTCGGCCATGCGTGCCACCTCCGGCACACTCAGGCGTGGATGTTCCTGGGAAAACAGTTGCAACAACGCCAGGCCCTTTTGCAGGCCGACGATCAGGTCCCGTTGATGGATGGTGGGCTGCTTCATCGCGACGACTCTAATTCAGGCAAGCAATGCGATTATCGCATTGATGCTGCGATTATCAACTTAAACGCCCGCCGGCCTGATTGTCCGCTCCCCTCCCCGCTCGCACTATCGGCCCCACAACACAGCCAATAAGCGGGTACATCAAATGATTCAGGGTTCGACTGAACTGGTCGCCATCGTCGGCTCGCCTGTGACACAGGTCAAATCACCGGAAAACTTCAACCAATGGTTCGCTGGGCACCGGCAAAACGTTGCCATGCTGGCCATCGACCTTGCGCCGAGCGCCCTGCAGAACTTCGTCGAGACCTTGCGTGGCTGGCAGAACCTGCGCGGCTGCGTGGTCACCGTCCCCTACAAACAGCTACTGGCCGGCCGCCTGGACAGTGTCAGTGCGCGCTCGGCGGCGCTGGGTTCGGTCAACGTGATCCGGCGCGAGGCCGACGGCCGGCTGGTGGGCGATATCGTCGACGGCGAAGGTTTTCTCAGTGCGGCGCGCCAGCAGGGTTTCAATCCGCAAGACAAACAGGCGCTGGTGATCGGCACCGGCGGTGTCGGCAGTGCGATTGCTTATTCACTGTGCCAGGCCGGGATCCGTCATCTGGTCATCAGCGACTTGAGCGCGGAGCGCGTCGAGATGCTCGGCGAACTGTTGCGCGACACGTTTCCCGAGACAGTGATCAGCGCCAATCCCACCTCGCTTGAGCAGTTCGATCTGGTGGTCAACGCCTCGCCGGTCGGCATGGGCGCCACCAGCGAGGAAGGTCCGCTGCCATTGCCGCAAGGCCTGATGCAAAGCTTGCAAGCGTCGACGCTGGTTGCCGATGTCGTGACTTCGCCAGCGCTGACGCCGTTTCTCGTCTTCGCCCAAGGGCGTGGCTGTGCGATCCAGACCGGCCCGCAAATGGCCCTGGCGCAACTGAGCAACCTCGGCCACTTCATGGGCGTAACACCGCTGCAGATCTGATCTGCGGCCGTGTCCTTAACAGGCGATAGACGATGAACATGACGACTACCCAGCTCCCTGCCGGTGCCGACCGGGTCTACGACGTGATTGTCCTGGGCAGCGGCGCCGCCGGTTTCGCCGCGGCGGTGACCGCCAGTTGCCGCGGCCTCCAGGTCTTGCTGGTGGAAAAGACCGAAACCTTCGGCGGTACCTCGGCGATCTCCGGTGGCGCGATCTGGCTGCACGACACTGATCAGGCCCGGGCCGCCGGGTATCACCTGGGCGCCGACGAAATGCGCCGCTACCTCAAGGAGGTGATCGGGGCTGGCTACAACCCAGCGCTGATCGACGCCTTCATCGACAATGGCCGCGAAGCCTTGAGTTTTCTGCAGGCCCACAGCGAACTCAAATACAGCCTGCGGCCACTGTCGCCCGACTATTACCCGGACTTGCCCGGTGGCACGCAAACCGGTCGCGCCCTGGAAATCGACGAGTACGACGGGCGCAAGCTCGGTGAGCACTTCAACGACCTGAAGCGGCCACCGGACGGCATGCTGCTGTTCGGCGGCATGATGGTCAATCGTGTCGACATCCAGCACTTCCTCAGCTTCAAGCGCTCGCCGCAATCGCTCTGGCACTGCCTGAAACTGATGGGCCGATATGCTATTGATCGCCTCAGCCATCCACGCGGTACGCGCCTGACCGTAGGCAATGCCTTGATCGCCCGGCTGGCGACCACCGCCTTCGCCAACGGCGTCGACTTGTGGCTCGAGGCGACGCCCGACGCGCTGCTGATCGAACAGGGACGCGTAGAGGGCGTGCAGATCACCTGGCGCGGACAAACCCGCAAGGTATTGGCCAAGGGCGGTGTGGTATTGGCCATGGGCGGATTTGCCGCCGGCGCCCAAGCCGCGGCGCAGCGGCCAGCGACCGACTCGGAACACTGGAGCATGTCCCCGGCGGCCAATGTGGGGGACGGACAACGACTGGCCGCTGCGGTCAACGCGGCCATTGGCGACAACCTGTCGGCAAACTTCTTCTGGGCGCCGGTTTCGGTACTGCGCAAGGCCGACGGCAGCCTCGAGCGTTTTCCGCACCTGGTGACCGATCGGGCCAAACCCGGTGTGATCGCGGTCAACCGCGCCGGACGACGTTTCGTCAACGAGTCGGACTCCTATCACTGCTTCGTCCAAGGCATGTTCGCCAACGGCGGCGCGAATGCGCCCTGCTGGCTGATCTGTGACAGCGAAGCCTTGAACCGATACGGCATGGGCCTGGCCCGTCCGCGGCCGGTCGACAACAGCGCATTGATCGAAGCCGGTTACCTGCTGCGCGCAGACAGCCTCGCCGAACTGGCCCTTATCGCGGGCATCGATGCCACGGCCCTGGAGCAGACCCTGACGCAGTTCAACGCCGATGCAGTGCTTGGCGTCGACCGGCAGTTCGGCAAAGGCAGCAGCGCCTACAACCGCTACATGGGTGACCCGCTCCATGGACCCAACCCGTGCCTGAAGCCGTTGCACAAGGCGCCGTTCTACGCCATTCGCCTGTTTACCGGCGACCTCGGCTCTGCCCGCGGATTGGTCACCAACGGCCAGGCCAACGTGCTCGACCGCAGCGGTGCACCGATCCCCGGCCTGTACGCCGCCGGCAATGAAATGAATTCGATCATGGACGGCACCTACCCAGGCCCCGGCATCACCCTCGGCCCGGGCATCACCTTCGGCTACCTCGCCGCCAGTGATATCGCCGCCCGTCTTGAGCACAACACACACCCACACGCCCAAACTGGAGCTCCGCATGTACTACGAACTGCGCACCTACACGATTAAACCGACCCGCCTTGGCGACTGGCTGGCCCTGTACAAAACCGCGGCACTGGCCGTGCAACAAGAGCACCTGGGCAACCTGGTCGGTTTCTTCACCACCGAAATCGGCGAGGTCAACCAGGTGGTGCACATCTGGGCCTATACCAGCCTCGACGATCGCATGAACCGCCGCAACGCCATGGCCGCCGATCCGCGCTGGCAGGACTTCGCCAGGCAGAACAAGGCGCTCGACGCCGTGGTGACGCTGGAGTCGCGCTTGCTGCGCCCGACCGACTTTTCACCGTTGCAATAACCGTCCCCTGTAGGAGCGAGCATGCTCCTACAGTGAAAAGCCCAAATATGGAGGTCGCCATGAGCGTCTTGCCGTCGATGAATGTCGACGACCTTATCTGTGATGTCCTGGTCATCGGTTCCGGCGCCTCGGGCCTGGCGACTGCCGTCACCTGTGCCGAGCTCGGCCTCGACGTCATCGTGGTGGAAAAAGAGCCGGTGCTCGGCGGCACGAGTGCCTGGTCGGGCGGCTGGCTGTGGGTCCCACGCAACCCGTTGGCAGTCGCCGAAGGCGTCGTAGAAGAGCTCGAACAGGCGCGAATCTATATGCGCAACGAGCTGCACAGCGATGTGCTCGACCCGCGCATGGAGATGTTCCTCGAGCAGGGCCCGAAGATGGTCGAGTTTTTTCAGCGCCATACCGAAGTGCAGTTTTTCTCCGGCAGCAAGATGCCTGACTTTCATGCCAGCGAAGGTCATGCCCGAGGCGGCCGCTCGCTCTGCGCCCTGCCATTCGATGGTCGTCGACTGGGTCCGTGGATCGACAAGCTTCGGCGCCCGCTGGACCTCATCAGCCTCGCCGGAATGGGCATTGCCGGCGGCGCCGATCTCAACCACTTCCTCAATGCGACCCGCTCGGCAAGCTCACTGCTGTATGTCGGCAAACGCCTGTTGCGCCATGCCCGGGACCTGATGTGCCACGGCCGGGGCATGCACCTGGTGAACGGCAATGCCCTGGTCGCCCGGCTGTTGAAAAGCGCCCTGGATCGCAACGTCCGCCTGCTGACCGATACACAGGTAGGTGAGCTGCTGCGCGAGGACCAACGTGTGGTCGGCGCGCGTATCGACCGCGGCGCAGGCCTGCTCGAGATCCGTGCACGACGGGGTGTGGTGATGGCCTGCGGCGGCTTCCCCCACGACCGGCAACGTATTGCCCAGCAGTTCGCCCACGCCCCTGATGGCAGCGCACACTTGAGCGCTGCGCCCAAGGGCAATACCGGCGATGGCTTGCGCCTGGCTGAAAGCGTCGGCGCTCGCGTCGCCTGCGACCTGGCGCAGGCCGCTGCGTGGGCACCAGTGTCTCGCGTGCCGCGCGAAGACGGCAGCTTCAGTGGCTTTCCCCATCTGATGGATCGGGCGAAACCGGGTTTTCTCGCCGTGCGCCGGGATGGTCGACGCTTCGTCAACGAAGCAGACTCCTACCATGACTATATGTGCGCACTGTTCGATGCCTGCGGACCGGGAGAAACCCCGGTGTCCTGGTTGATTTGCGACCATCGCGCCCAGCGGCGCTATGGCCTGGGCTGGTCCAGGCCCTTTCCCTTCCCGACAGCGTCCTATGTGCGCATGGGCTACCTGTTCAAGGACTCGACCCTGGCAGGACTGGCACGCCAGTGTGGGATCGATGCGCAGCAACTGCAGGCCACGGTCGATACGTTCAATCAGTTTGCCGAGAAAGGCTGCGATCCGCAGTTTCGTCGCGGTGAGTCGCTGTACAACAAAAACCAGGGGGAAATCCTCCACGGTCCCAACCCGTCCCTTGGCAGCCTGCGCCAAGCCCCCTTCTACGCCGTGAAGCTGGTGCCTGGCAGCCTCGGCACCTTCGCCGGGCTGCACACCGACGCCTGTGCCCGGGTGCTGGACGACAATCAAGCGCCGATTCCAGGACTGTTCGCCGTGGGCAATGACATGAACAGCATCATGAACGGCCGTTACCCCAGCGGCGGCATTACCCTCGGGCCGGGCATGACGTTCGGCTACATTGCAGGAAGAACACTGGCAGGCTCAGCGGCGGGTCAATGAGTGCAACATCAAGCAGATGCCGGCCAGGGCGAGGGCTCAACGCAACTTCAGCGGATCGACCATCTGCGCCGCGATGGCCATGCCCACCAAGTCCGGCAACGTATTGGCCTGCATGCGTTTCATGACGCGCGCGCGATACAGGTCGACGGTTTTTGCACTCACGCCCAGTTGCTCGGCGATTTCGCGGGTGGTGTAACCCTGCACCAGCGGCAACAGGATATCGCGCTCGCGCGGGGTCAAGGTCAGCAAGCGCGCCTGCAAGGCTTCGTGGCCCTGGTTACCCGAACGGTGGGTGGCACAGTTGCTGAGTGCCTGTTGCACGCTGTCCAGCAACAGCTGTTCGTTGTAAGGCTTCTCGATAAAGTCATGGGCGCCGGCCTTGAACGCGCGCACCACGATCGGCACATCCGCGTGCCCGCTGACAAAGATGATCGGCAGGTTCAGTTGGCGCACGCGCATTTCTTCCTGCACGTTCAAGCCGCCCATACCGGGCATGCGCACATCCAGCAGCACGCAGGCGTCGAGGCTCGCATCGCAGGCGTCGAGGAATGCGACACCACTGGTGAACGGCAGGGCCTTGAGCCCGACCGACTCCAGGAGCCAGACCGTCGACTCGAGCATGCCCTGGTCATCATCGACCACGTACACCACCTGCTCCGTTACACCTGCCATTACCTGATTCCTATTGTTGTTTTGTTAGGCCGGCCAGCGGCAAGCGGCAACACATCAGCAGCCCGACAGGCTGGCGCCGGGCATTCAATTCGCCACCGAAACCTTCGATGATGCTGCGGCTCATGGACAGACCGAGCCCCAGGCCATCGGCCTTGCTGGTGTAGAAGGGGGTAAAGATCTGCTGAAGTTGCGGTTCGCTGACGCCCGGCCCCTGATCTTGCACATGGATCTCCACGCACGTGCCACTGCCCTGCCCCACGGTCATCACGATCACCGAAGGCTGCCCGGGATGTTGCTCACGGTTGGCATCGATGGCGTTACGCAACAGGTTGAGCAGCACCTGTTCCAGCAACACGCGGTCGGCATAAACGGGCGGCAGATTATCCGGCAGTCGATCCTCGATTGTCACTTGGCAATTGCTCGCCTCCCAGGCACATAAACGCACAGCTTCGCGGGCCACGTCAGTCAGGTTCAGCGCCTGCATGCGACGTTGTCCCTTGCGTAAAAAGGCGCGTAGCCGCCGAATCACTTCGGAGGCGTGGGTGGCGTGATGGGTAATGCGCTCCAGGCCCTGGGTCACTCTTGCTGCCGCTTGAGGATTGGAGTCCAGTGTCTGCAGGTAGCGCAGGCTCGCGTTCGCATAATTGACCACGGCCGCCAGCGGCTGGTTGATTTCGTGGGCGATTCCCGAAGCCAGTTCACCCAGGGTGACCAGGCGTGCGGTGTGCGCCAGTTCATCCTGATGACGCCGCTGTTGCGCTTCGCGCAGTTCGCGCTCGGTCATGTCACGCGCGACCAATGAGTAATAGCGCTCGCCGCTGGCGGAACGGTGCGCCAGCAACACCAGCGACACCGGCACCGATGTGCCGCCGTCCGGTGGTTGCAGGCGCGCATCGGTGCTCCATACACCGTCGCGCTCGGCGCTGTGCCAACCGTCGCGCTGCAGGCGCGCAAGGTCTGCGCTGGCGAACAACGTAGCCAGGGCCGGCATGGGTTGTTGCTCATCAATCCCGAGGATGCGGCGTGCGGCTGGATTGAGGTAAGTGACCAGGCCCCCGGGAGCGATGAACAACACCGGATCGATGTTGGCCTCGACCACTTCGGCCAGGCGTCGCTTGTTCTCCTCGGCCTGCACGCGGGCCGTAACGTCACGGGACACGCAGACGATTTCAACCACCGCGCCGGTGTAGGTTTCCCGGATCGCCCGGCTGGCCGTTTCGAACCACAGGTAATGGCCGTCGCGATGGCGGATGCGGTACGTCATGGTGTGATAACCATCCTGCTCCAGCGCATCGCGCGCACGCTGCACGAGACCGGCCAGGTCCTGGCCATGGAACAGGCCCTGGGCCATTTGCCCGCGCAGTGCTTCGGGCCAATAGCCGAGCAAGGTCCAGGAGGCCGGTGACGCATCGATCACACGCCCATCCGGTGTGTGGCGGGAAATCAGGTCGGTGGTGTTTTCGATGATCAGCCGGTAAAGCCGTCGTGCAGTGGCCGCCTCACGCTCTGCCAGCACCTGCGCCGTGGCGTCGCGGCAACGGGCGAGCACCCGGTTTTCCTGTGGGTCGGGGATGAAGGTCCAGATCAGGACCTGTTTCTCAAACTGAGCCTCGACGCCTTCGACAGCACGTTGCTGGGTCAGGCAGGCACGCACCAGCTCTCGGTGATTGACCGGTAAAAAACCCAGCACATCGCCCAGCGATTTTTCCGCGAGCAGCGCCATCAGTGCCGCGTTGAACTCCAGCGGTCGACCTTGCGCGTCGAGCAACAGGCTCGGTTGCGGGTCGAGGCCCAGCAGAGGCGAACCGCGCAGCATGCCGTTGACACTGCTCAGCAGCGTCGTCAGCAAATCCCGGACCCAGCCCAGCCAATCGAGACTCACACCCTCGCGCACTTGCACCAGCAACAAGCCCGGCTGCCCGGGCGTCAAGGCCAGGTCGAACACCTGGCCATGGCTGATCGCGGCCCGGCGCAACCGGCCGGACAACCAGCAATCGAGTTGACGCACTTCAGCCAGGGCCAGGCGCCCTGTGTCTGCCAGAAGATCGAAGAGCAATTGGTCGCTGGCCAGCGCAGGGTCGCCAAGTCCCGGTGGAAACTGCTGGGCCGTGCCCTCATGGCGGTAGATTCGCGAAGGCGGCTGCCAACTCAGGTACACCGCCCGCTGCACTTCGGGACAGTCCTGCAGCGCCAGACACAACGCATCAGCCCGGGCGGCCAGGGACACACTCTCGCGCTGCAGGCGCAACCAACTGTGCAATCGAACGGGAGTAACGGTCATTACGCGCCCACTTTGTCAGGGAAACCAAGCCTATACCAACTTGGAAGGTCGGTGGCGTCGACTCAGAATCAGAAGAATCACATATAGTACATATAGTACATATACTATAGTGCTTAGGTTGTATTTCCATATAACAGACAAAATATTATATAACGTCATCCGGACTTAGAAGGTGACCTCGGCGACTACGCCGCAAGGTCAGCCATAGAGCTAACAATCAGCCAACGAGTATCCGTACATGTCTATCTATGACCAGGGCCTGGGCCCTTCGGCTGTCAATCACATTGCCCTCTCGCCGCTCAGTTTCATCGAGCGCACCGCCAGTACCTACCCGAACCACCCTGCCGTTATCCACGGTTCGATTCGCCGTACCTGGGCCCAGACCTACACCCGTTGCCGCCGCCTGGCCTCGGCGCTGGCCGGTCGCGGCATCGGCAAGGACGACACGGTGGCGGTGATGCTGCCCAATATTCCCGAGATGCTGGAAGTGCATTTCGGCGTGCCGATGATCGGTGCCGTGCTCAACCCGCTCAACGTCCGGCTGGATGCCGAAGCGATCGCATTCATGCTCCAGCATGGCGAAGCCAAAGTGCTGATCACCGACCGCGAGTTCCATGACGTGATCAAGGCGGCGCTTGGCATGCTCGATCACCCACCCCTGGTGATCGACGTCAATGACCCGGAATACGGCGAAGGCCAGGCCGCGAGCGACCTGGATTACGAAGCGCTGTTGGCCGAAGGCGACCCGGCGTTTGACTGGAAATGGCCGCTCGACGAGTGGCAGGCCATTTCGCTGAACTACACGTCAGGCACCACCGGCAATCCCAAGGGGGTGGTCTACCACCATCGCGGCGCTTACCTGAGCGCGCTTGGCAACCAGATGACCTGGGCCATCGGCAATCATCCGGTGTACCTCTGGACGTTGCCGATGTTCCATTGCAACGGCTGGTGCTACCCGTGGACCATCACGGCCCTGGCAGGCGTGCACGTGTTCCTGCGCCGGGTCGACCCGCAGAGAATCCTCACGTTGATCCGCGAGCATCAGGTCACTCACCTGTGCGGTGCGCCGATCGTGCTCAATGCATTGGTCAACATGCCGGAGTCGGCGAAAGCGGCCATCGATCACCCGGTCAATGCCTTGGTCGCGGGCGCTGCGCCACCGGCCAAAGTGATCGGTGCCGTCGAAGAGATGGGCATCAAGGTCACGCACGTATTTGGCCTGACCGAAACCTATGGCCCGGTGACGGTCTGCGCCTGGCACGCCGAATGGGATGAGTTACCCCTGGAGCAGCGGGCGCAAATCAAGTCGCGACAGGGTGTGCGCTTCCCGACACTGGAAGGCGTGATGGTCGGCGACTGCACAACGCTGGAACCAACCCCGCGCGATGGCCAGACGATCGGTGAGATTTTCCTGCGCGGCAACACGGTGATGAAGGGCTACCTGAAGAACCCGACCGCCACTGCCGAAGCGTTCGAAGGTGGCTGGTTCCACACCGGTGACCTGGCGGTCTGGCATCCCGACGGGTACGTCGAAATCAAGGACCGACTCAAGGACATCATCATCTCCGGTGGCGAGAACATCTCCACCATCGAGCTCGAAGGCGTGCTCTATCGCCATCCCGCTGTGATGGAAGCCGCCGTGGTCGCCCGTCCCGATGAGAAATGGGGCGAAACGCCCTGCGCCTTCATCACCTTGAAGGCGGATCACCAGGACGTTCGAGAGGCTGACATCATCGCTTTCTGCCGTGAGCATCTGGCCGGGTTCAAGGTCCCGCGCACCGTGATCTTCACGCTCTTGCCCAAGACGTCCACTGGCAAGATCCAGAAGTACGTGCTGCGCGACCGGGCCAAGGCGCTCTAATCCCTTCTACCATGCTTGCATCAAGCAGCAGGTCTGCACCTGCTGCTTGGGGGTCGTGCAGGCCACATTCGGCTGTGCCCGTGACACAACCGTCCCAACGAGGTTTACGTTATGCCAGAATTCAAAGCCCCCCTGCGTGACTTGCGCTTTGTGCTGCACGAAGTGTTCGAGGCCCCGGCCCTGTGGGCGCGCCTGCCCGCCTTGGCCGACAGCATCGACGCGGACACCGCGGATGCCATTCTTGAGGAGGCGGCAAAAGTCACCGCGCACCTGATTGCGCCCCTCAATCGTAGCGGCGACGAAGAAGGCGCACAGTGGCATGAGGGTCGAGTCAGCACCCCCAGCGGTTTCAAACAGGCTTACGCAACCTACATCAAAGGCGGCTGGGTAGGACTGTCCGGCAACGCCGAGTTCGGTGGCATGGGCATGCCAAAAATGCTGGCCGTGCAATTCGAAGAGATGCTCTATGGCGCCAACTCAAGTTTTGCGCTGTATTCGGCCTTGAGCGCCGGCGCCTGCCTGGCACTGGATGCCCACGCCAGCGACACCCTGAAAAATCTCTATCTGCCACCGATGTACGAAGGCCGCTGGGCCGGCTCCATGTGCCTGACCGAAGCCCATGCGGGCACCGACCTTGGGCTGATCCGCACCCGCGCCGAACCTGAGGCTGACGGCAGCTACAAGATCACCGGCAGCAAGATCTTCATCACCGGGGGCGACCAGGACCTGACCGAAAACATCGTTCATCTGGTACTGGCCAAACTGCCGAATGCACCGGCGGGTCCGAAAGGCATTTCGCTGTTCGTCGTGCCTAAAGTGCTGGTCAATGCCGACGGCTCGCTTGGCGCTGCCAACGCCGTGAGTTGCGGTTCCATCGAACACAAGATGGGCATCAAGGCCTCAGCCACCTGCGTGATGAACTTCGACGGTGCCAGTGGCTGGTTGATCGGTGAAGAGAACAAAGGCCTGGCGGCGATGTTCACCATGATGAATTACGAACGCCTGTCCATCGGCATTCAGGGCATCGGCTGCGCCGAGGCGTCCTACCAGAGTGCCGTCGCCTACGCGCGTGAACGCCTTCAGAGTCGGGCCCCCACGGGCGCCGTGGCGGCGGACAAACCGGCCGACCCGATCATCGTTCACCCGGATGTGCGGCGCATGCTGCTGGGCATGAAAGCCATGACCGAAGGCGGCCGCGCGTTCGCCAGCTATGTCGGGCAACAACTGGACCTGGCGAAGTTTTCCGCAGATGCCGGCGAGCGCGACAGTGCGCAGGTCCTGGTCGCGCTGCTGACGCCCGTGGCCAAGGCATTTTTCACCGATAGCGGCCTGGAAAGCTGCATCAATGGCCAGCAGGTTTTCGGCGGCCACGGCTACATTCGCGAATGGGGCCAGGAACAATTGGTCCGTGATGTGCGCATCGCGCAAATCTACGAAGGCACCAATGGCATCCAGGCACTGGATTTGCTCGGGCGCAAAGTGCTCGCCGACAAAGGCCTCGCACTGCGCCAGTTCACCGGCGAGATCCGCCGCTTCGCGGCACAGCCTGACGCCCCCTATGCCACGCAACTGCTGGATGTCGTGCAGCGGCTGGAGGACATCAGCGACTGGCTCCACGACAGAGCGGCAAGCAACCGCAACGAAGTCGGCGCGGCGTCGGTGGAGTATTTGCACCTGTTCGGTTACGTCGCCTACGCCTGGCTCTGGTCGCGCATGGCTCAGGTTGCGCGGCAAAAACGCAGCGAAGACGAAGATTTCTACGACGCGAAAATCGCCACCGCCGACTTTTACTTCCAGCGCTTGCTTCCACGCACCTTGAGCCTTGAGCAATCCATTCGGGCAGGTAGCGACTCGTTGTATGGCCTGCGCGCTGAACAATTCTGATTGAGCGACGCCATGGCGCTCTGGCGGGCGTTGCACTAATTGCAACGCCTGCCTAGAACTTTTCCTTGATTGTCGGTCTATTTGGATAGGCTCATCCGCTCGGTAGGCGCGAACCCGCAGGCTTCGCGCAGCCAGATGGCCACACGTCCAATTGCCAATCAGAGGTTGTCTTCGCTCATGAAATTCCATGTCCCACGGATGGTGCTCCTCGGCCTGTTCGCGTTCGCGGCAATGGGCTCGGCATCAGCAACACAGATGAAGACTTCAACCCCTGTTTTCGCCCCCCCAGTCACAGCCGTCCAGGCGCCCGTGCGGGCCGCCGACACCCCCTGGCCGACCTTGGCCAGCACGGCCGACAAGCAGCCAGGAGCGTTGCTTGCCCATGACGATCGATACTGGCACGACGGTCGTTGGCATGATCGCCGGGACGAATGGCGTCGAGACGAATGGCGCAGGGCCCAGTGGCGCAGAGAGCAAGCCCGCCGGGAAGCCGAACGCCACCGCTATTGGGAGCGCCACCGCGACCGGGACACGCGCTACCGCTACGACGACGATCGCCGCTACTATCGTCGCTAGCGCCAGGCTACGCGACTTCGTTTAAAAACAGGGAGCGAAGGACATGACCATCAAGCGCATGGACAACGTCCTGATCGTTGTCGACGATCTCGAAGCGGTGAAGGCATTCTTTATCGCGTTGGGTCTCACGCTCGAAGGCCAAACCACCGTTGAAGGGGCTGCTGTCGGCAGCCTCATTGGACTGGGCAACGTGCGAGCCACCCTCGCGATGCTGCGCACCGCCGACGGACAGGGCATTGAACTGGACAAGTTCCACACCCCGGACGCCGTCCGGTTCGGCCCCGTGAACACGCCAATGAACGCCCTGGGTCTTCGTCGCATCATGTTTGCCGTCGATGACATCGATGCGCTCGTGACACAGATGCAAGCCCATGGCGCCGAATTGATTGGCCAGATGCAGTACGAAACATCGTACCGGCTCGCCTATGTTCGTGGGCCTGAGGGCATCATCGTCGGGCTTGCGGAGCAACTCGGCTAATGCGTGTGCGGTTTTATCAGACCGCTGCACAATGCCTGCGTTCGGCAATCGTGGTTAACGGGCGCTCGCGATCAAAAGCAGAGCGTGGCGGCCTGTCCGCGTTGTTATCGTTCCCATGCTCCGCGTGGGAACGATCGCAACGCGGACAGATCTGCGATCAGGTCGGCTCTAAGGCCGCCTCGTTTTGGCTTTTGAACGCGTACATTCAGACAATCCCCCGATCGCTGCGCGCCCTCAGGCAGACTTCAACGCAAACCGCGAAACCGGGCGACTCAGACCGTAATGCTCGCGTAGCGTGGTACCCGTATAGTCCTCGCGAAACAGCCTGCGCTTGCGCAGGATCGGCAACACTTCATCGAGAAACACTTCAAAGCCCTCGGGAAATGCCGGCGGCATCACGTTGAAACCATCGGCGGCGCCGCTGCGGAACCACTGTTCGATCAGGTCGGCGATTTGCACCGGCGTGCCTACCGGCACCCAATGCCCGCGAGCACCGGCCAGGCGGTTGATCAGTTGGCGCAAGGTCGGTTGCTCGCGGTCGACTATATCGATGACCAGCTTGAAGCGACTCGCCTGGCTCTCACTGCCTTCAAAGTTGACCAAATGACGAGGGAAAGGCGCATCCAGATCCTGACCGGACAGGTCGACACCCAGCAGTCGGCGCAGCTGGCCCAGGGCAACGTGCGGCAGTACCAGGTCGTTGAGTTCATCGAACTTGCGCTGGGCTTCCGCTTCGGTGCTGCCGATGTAGGGGCTGATACCCGGGAGAATTTTCAGCTGGCGCGGGTCGCGCCCCACTGCCCTCGCCCGCCCGCGGATATCGTTGGCGAATTCGGTCGCGCTTTGCAGGGTCTGGTGCGCGGTGAAGATCGCTTCGGCATGCCTTGATGCGAAATCACGGCCGTCCTCGGACGAGCCGGCCTGCACTTGCACCGGCCGTCCTTGCGGAGAGCGTGGTGAGTTAAATGGGCCCTTGACCTGGTAGTGCGTACCCACGTGGTTGATCGAGTGCACTTTCGCACCGTTGGCGAACACCCCGGTGGCCTTGTCCAGCACCAGCGCATCGTCCTCCCAGCTGTCCCACAGGTCACCCACCACCTGCACGAATTCTTCGGCCTTGGCATAGCGGTCATGGGCCGACGGATGCTGGTCCAGGCCGAAGTTGGCGGCGGCGGCCGCCAGGGACGTGGTGACAATGTTCCAGCCGGCGCGGCCCTTGCTCAGATGGTCCAGCGCACTGAACGAACGCGCCAGGTTGTATGGCTCGCTGTAGGTGGTGCTGGCCGTGGCGATCAGGCCGATGCGTTGGGTCACCGCCGCGATGGCCGCCAGCCAGGTCACTGGTTCGAAACGTATGCGCACACCTTCGCGATCGCTTTCGGCCAGGGATGGCGAATCGGCAAAGAAGATCGCATCGAGCTTTTCCCGTTCCGCTCTCAGTGCAAGCTGTTGGTAGTGAGCGATGTCCATGGACGCTTCCGGCACCGACTGTGGGTGACGCCAGGCGGCTTCGTGATGACCATTGGGGTAGATGAAGAGGTTGAGGCTGAGCTGACGTTCGGACATTTCCCTTCTCCTGAAAATAGAGAGCCTGAAATTAGAGAGCCTGAAATAGAGAGCCTGAAAAAACCTGAACAGGCGGGACAGCACGCGACTCAATGCAGCTCTGCAAAGTCGCTCAGCACGTCATCGCGCAGGGCGATGAAACGGCTGTCACTGCGATTGCGTGGACGCGGCAGATCGACGTCGACGATGCGCCGGATGCGCCCTGGGTTGGGTTGCATCACGACCACCCGGTCGCCGAGGAATACCGCCTCGTCCACATCGTGGGTGACCAGGATCATGGTGATTTTTTCCTTGGCCCAGATGTTCTGCAGCTCGCCCTGCAGCCGCGCGCGGGTCAAGGCGTCGAGGGCGCCCAGTGGTTCATCCAGCAGCAGCACGCTCGGACGATTGACCAAGCCGCGGGCGATGGCCACGCGTTGGGCCATGCCGCCGGAAATCTGATGCGGGTAGGACTCGATGAAGTCTTGCAGGCCGACCAGTTCAATGTGCTCGCGCACGGTGTCGCGCTTCTGCCCGGCGCTCAGCGGTGAATTCTTGAGGCCCACGGCGACGTTCTGCTCGACGTTGAGCCAGGGGAACAATCGGTGGTCCTGAAACACGATGCCGCGCTCCAGGCCCGTGCCCTTGATGGGTGTGCCACCGAGCAGGATGCGCCCGTCGAATTCCTCGTCCAGGCCGAGGATCAGCCGCAGCAGCGTGGATTTGCCGCAACCGCTGGCGCCGACGATGCTGATGAACTCGCCAGGGGCGATGTCGAGGTGGATGTTGTCGAGTACCTGCAATTGCGTCGAACTGCCAGGTTTGGAGATGAACCGCTTGCTGATGTGTTCCAGGGTCAGGCCGTTGCTCATGTTGCGATCCTTTTCAATGTGGCAATCAGTTAGTCGTGATGCCATACAGGCGCTGCATCCGCCGCTCAAGTGTCCGGGCCAGGGCGTTGAGGCCCCATCCCACCAGGCCGATAACCACCATTCCAAACAGCACCAGGTCCATCATGAAATGCTCGCTGCCATCGATCAGCGTGTTGCCGATCCCCTCCCCCGATACCAGCAGGTATTCGGCGCCGATGGTTGCCAGCCAGCTGTAGACCAGCGCCAGGTAGAGCCCGGTGAAAATCGACGGCAAGGCAGCAGGCAGCATCACCCCGATAATGGTTTGCCAACGGGTGAAGCCGTACACCCGCGCCACTTCCAACAAGTTGGGTGGGACGTTGCGCAGCCCATCGCAAGTGTTGACCACCACCGGTACCAGTGCGGCCAGTGACAGGAACACCACCTTGGCCACATCGCCCAGGCCGAACCACACCGAGATCAGCGGGATCCAGGCGAACAGGGAGATTTGCTTGAAGGTGTTGAAGCTTGGCCCCACCAAGCGCTCGAAATGCCGCGAAAGACCCAGCAGGCAACCCAGTACCAAGCCCAGCGCGGTGCCGATGAAAAAGCCACTGAGGTTGCGCGCAAGGCTCGCCGAAATCGCCCGCCAGAATTTGTCCGAGGTGATTTGATCCCAGGCTGTCGCCGCGACTTTTTCCGGCGAAACGAACAGCCCCGATTCACTCCAGCCCTGGTTCGAAGCCAACCACCACAGGGCAATCACCGAGATTGGCAAGACCCAACCGCGATACCGGTGGCTACTGCTACCTGATGACAAAGCCGCACTCATGACTGACGCCCTCCAACCGTTGGCCGTCCGCGATCTAGACGTTTCTGCGCGTAATCGAAACTGCGGTCGATCAGCAGGCCGAGCGCACCCACTATCACGACGGCCGCCATCACCAGGTCCAGTTGAAACAGCTGGCGTCCATAGACGATCAGGTAGCCCAGCCCTTCACTCGAGGCCACCAATTCGACCACCACCAGCGATAGCCAGGCCTTGGTGAAGCCCAGGCGGAACCCGGTAAACAGTGTCGGGATTGCCGCCGGCAGGACAATGGAGGTGACGCTTTGCCGACGGCTGAAGCCGTAGGTCCGGCCGACTTCCAACAAGCCCTTGGGCGCCTGGCGGAACGCCTGCAAGGTACACAGGGTGATTGGCACCAGGGCGGCCTTGGCAATCAGCACATACTTGAGCGTCTCGCCGATGCCGAACAGCAGCAAGGCGAACGGCAGCCAGCCCAATACTGGTATTTGCACCAGTGCGTTGAAAGTCGGCAGCAGGTAATCCTCCAGCGTCCGGGACAGTCCCATGGCCAGGCCCAGCGCTACACCGAGCAATGCGCCGAGGCTGAACCCGACGACAACCCGCTGCAGGCTGGCCGCTGCGTTGAGCCCCAGATCCCCGCTGACAACCAGGTCCGACAGCGCCTGGTAAACGTAGGCTGGCGGTGGCAGCACCTGCTCCGAAAGCCAGCCGCGTTCCACCCCCAGGTACCACAAACCCAGCAACAGCAACGGCAACAGCCAGGGCAAGGCCTTGTCACCCAGGTTCACGGACCAGGCTGAAGTGCGCGGTACCTCGACCTTGCGGACCGGGCGAGCGGGCGACGGTGGAAGACGTTTGACGTTGTCGCTCGGCAATGCCGGCGCCCCATACTTCTCGAGTCTTGCGGTCTGTGCCCTGGCCATTTTCCTAGCTCCCTTGCTTGCTGGTCGTCGTGGCCGCTACCGCGTTACCCGCCGGTTGCTTGCCATCCGGGCCGTAGGGCGTCCAGTAGTTTTCCAGTCCCTTGGCCTTGAGAGATTTCTGCAGATAACTGCTTTCGAACCAGCCATCGATACTGACCGGGCGACGGATGAGTTTTTCTTCCTTGGCCTGATCCGCCACGGCCTGATAGCGGCTGATCAGAAAGTTGTCGACCAGAGGCGAGGCCCGGTCCCTTAGAGGAACCCCGGTGAAGTCGGCACGCAGTGAATCGGCGGGGTCATTGCTCTTGGCCCATTCAGCGAAGACGTCATCGCGATGGCTCTCGTCCGATGTCCACTTCGCCGCGTCCACCAGCGTGTCGACGACCTTTTGCACCTTGTCCGGATGCTCTTTTTCATATTCACCGCGAACCACCAGCGCCGTCTGCCGGGTGTAGCGCACGTCCTGCTCGGGATTGTCGTAAACGATGTCGATCAGGCCCTTGTCACGCAGCTTGAACAACTCACGCCCACCGAATGCGGCATCCACGCCATTGGAAATCAATGCGGCCTGAGAGCTGCCGGTATCGAGGTTGATGGCCTTGATATCGCGCTCGGTCAGCCCGTGCTCCGCCAGCAGATTGATCATCACCAGATGGCCGTTGGTACCGCGGAAGATCGCGACCTTTTTGCCTTTGAGGTCCTCGATGGTCTTGAGGGGGGAGCCCTTGGGCACCGCCAGGTAGAGGTTGGCGCGCACACCCAACGCCGCCAACAACTTGGTGTCCAGTCCGTTGGAGCGCCCGACAACTGCAGGCAGATCGCCCTGGTAGGCGAAGTCCAGTTGCTGGTTGGAGAACGCTTCGTTGACCGCAGGTCCTGCCCCCTTGAAGAAGAACCACTGCACTTCGGTCCCGGTTCCGGCGAAGGCTTTTTCCAGCAATTGCTGATTGCGCACGATGCCCAGAGGCGAGCCGCTGAAGGTCACCGGGTCACCGCCACCGGCCGTGGCGACACCGATGCGCAAGACATCGGCCTCGGCCCCGGATACCGCAAGAACCGCAGCCAGCGCTGCAGCGATGCTGCCTTTTTTAAACAGGCGAATGCCATTGAGCTTCATGTCAGCCTTCCTTGTACCAATGAGAGTCGCTCGTCAGGCGGCGAGGTGTTTTTTGTCGGCTTCGGTTTTCGGCGAACGCGCCTCGGGGCTCGGCTTGAGCGCCTGGCTCAAGCGACCATCCACCCCGACCGGCACATCACCGTCGATGGTGGTACGGCGCACGATGCGCGGGGCATCGCCGTAATCGTTGATCGCGATGTGCTGGGTGGCGCGGTTGTCCCAGATCACCACATCGCCCTCCTGCCAGCGCCAGCGAACGGTGTTGTCGACATGGGTGATACGGTCGTGAAAAAGGCGAATCAGTTGTTTGGAATCGTTGCTACTGACACCTTGAATTTGTTTAACAAAGTGCCCCAACAACAAACTTCTTTCACCCGACTCCGGATGGACTCGCACTAATGGATGTTCGGTTTCGTAGACTTCAGCAGTGAACTGTTCACGATAACGCTTGAGTCCCGACTCGTCGGTATTACGCGGCGCCGCGTAGTCATATACGTTGGTGTGCAATGCGCGAAGATTATCGGCCAATTGTTTTAACGGGTCGGGTAAATCAGCATAGGCTGCTGCAGTATTGGCCCATACCGTATCACCGCCAAAGGGCGGAATTACAACACCACGCAAGATGGAAATCTTCGGGTAGTTGGCCACGAAGGTCACATCGGTGTGCCAGGAATTGGCGCGGGTTTCCTTGGCGTCCAAATGCAGGATCGCAGCGCCTTGTTCAGCGGAACGCACGGTCGGGTGCGGGACCTGATCGCCGAAGCGGCGGGAAAAAGCCTCGTGCTCGGCGTCATCCAGATGTTGGTCGCGAAAGAACAGCACTTTATATTTCAACAGTGCCTGATTAATGAAATCGAATGCCTCGGCGCTGATGCCGCCCCCCAACTTTACGCCTTCCAGTTGTGCCCCAATTCGACCGGCGACCGGTTTGATTTGAATAGTCATCGAGCTACCTCCTGTCTCACGAGTTGTTGTGGGACAGATCATAAAGTCATAAAAGCAGCGATGACTAATCACAAATTATTCTAAAGATAGATTAAGCCCGATATACCTGTCCCGTTATTAAATCCAGATAAAAGCTATAAGCCTCTTGTTATTAGCTAATAACTTTTTAGTAGCAATATAACGTTGATGGTGTGTTTGGGATTACGTTGGTGGGGTTGCTGAGGGGCTGGTTCCAGTCCGTACGTCAACGCAAGTCCCAGCGCCGGCTACAAGGGGTATAACTGTCAGAAACAGCAGGCGGGTCCCCCCAGGCCCTCCAAAGGCAACGTCCGGGTCAGGCGCCCCCACCTGATCGACGCCTGCGGCGCGGAGCGATGTGATGAATTCCAGGGCATGGCGATGGGCTCGCAAGAGCCTTATTGGCGGCATCGAGCTGGCCTTGCTGGTCACGCCACTGTACGCCAGCGCCATGTTCAAGTGCCAAGCCAGGGACGGAGCCATCAGCTACACCAGTCAAGCCATCGCCAGCGCCCGCTGCACTCGCGTGGATGGCATGGCTGGCGCCGGTGTCGGCGCCAAGCCCAAGGCCTTGCCACGGCTTGTGCAAGACGACGACTCCGGCGCGATGCGGATTCGGGTGTTCACTTTCATCCACAAGGGTGTTCGTCAATATGTGAGCCGGCGCCCGGAAGGAATTTCCGCGCGGGTCGATGTCCTTGAAGTCTATTACATCAAGGGTTGCTATCTGTGCAGGGCGCCGAAGGATTTCAAGGTCGCCTCACTGCGCCTGGACACCCGTTCCTATCGGCGGGAGATCGAAGCCGCTTCGGGTCAATATGGCGTCGACAGAGCGCTGGTCCGCGCGGTGATACATGCCGAATCGGCGTTTCGCCCCAACGCCATTTCCGAAGCCGGCGCCCAGGGACTGATGCAATTGATGCCCGCCACCGCCGAGCGCTTCGCCGTGGACGATCCGTTCGACGCCCGGCAGAACATTCGTGGCGGCGTGCGCTACCTGGCCTGGCTGCTCAAGCGCTTCAACGGCAACCAGGTGCTGGCGTTGGCCGGTTACAACGCTGGCGAAGCGTCTGTGGTCGAGCACAATGGGGTGCCTCCCTACGCCGAGACGCAATCCTACGTCACCCTCGTGCAGTCCTTGACCGAACGCTATCGTAACAATCGCTAGTTATTCCCGGCCACCCGTTCGCTTATCCGTTAGTTTCCTTCTACATTAAAGAGGTGCAGACGGAGCCAGCAGCGCATGAAGTCCTTGAAGTATTATGACAAAAATCGACACGCCACATGGTTAGAGTTGTTTTTTGACCTGATTTTTGTTGTTGCAATTGGCAAGGTTACGCACATTCTCGGTCATGTTCATCACGGGCACTTTGAGCCTGAGCAAGTATGGACGTTTTTACTGCTTTTTGTTCCATTATGGTGGATCTGGTCTAGTCACACGATTTACGCCAACAGGTTTGATACAGACAGTAACCCTCACCGCCTGGCAACATTGTTTATGATGTTGCTGCTCATTGTGCTCTCTGCACTGATTGAGAAAATACCAGAAGTAAACTATCCGCTTGTTATGGCCTGTTATTTTGGTATACGTGTCATCATCAGCATTTTGTACATATCGTCCAGAAGAAAACACGATGACCGTGGCAAATTCTCCGCCAGGCTTGGCTTCGCCCTGTTAGTCAGCGCAGTTATTAGTCTTTCATCCATTCTTTTTGACCCACCCATGCGTTACCTTGTTGCTTACCTTGGAATTTTTCTTGACATTCTCTTGCCTGTAATTGTCGGGAGCAACCTAAAGCCATTGCCAGCACATACAGAACACTTGGTTGAACGACTGGGCTTGCTCACCCTCATCTTATTGGGCGAGTCAGTCATTAGCCTTTCTGCAGGTTTATCCAACATTGAATGGGATCGTTATACCGTAATGACGGCAATCACCGGATTTATCATGGTTTGCAGTATCTGGTGGATCTATTTTGAAAGCTTTTACCTGCTGAGCAACAAAGAAAGCAGTATGAGTGGGCACTCCCTGATCTACTCGCACCTTTTTCTGTTTATGGGGCTAGCACTCCTCGCCAATTTGATCAGGCATGCGATCCTGAATGACATTGCGATACGCGATTTCCAGATTATGTCAATCATCGGCATGGCCTTGTTTTTCCTAGGCAAGCAATATGGCTATTTCGTAGCCGTGCCCAAAATAAGGAAATACATAATACAAAACACCTTGATCGTGTTGTCTTTGGGTGGGCTGGTTATATTCCTGCCCCGCGTCCAGTACATATTGGTCGGCCTGACAGCCACCATGATCTGTTATGTTTTCCTGAATTTCAGATATCGTGGAATGTTTATCAGGCCATAGGTAGGCCGGTACCTTCGGCAATCTGAGCGAACGACAGGTCTTTGGCTGGCTGGAGCTATCACGACAGGTGGTGGCAAACCCATAATGAGCATCGTGCCTTCATGGCCCGAGGTGTCTATGGCCAGGCACTGTATGTTGATCCGAAGGCCGAGGTCGTGATAGCGCGGTTCGCCAGCCATCCCGCCGCCGCCAACGTGGCTAACGATGCGACTTCCTTGCCGGCCCATGATGCTGTTGCCAAGTAGTTGATGAGCCAGTAACGCCAAGTTGTTGGCTCTGATTTGATTCTGAACCCGGGCTGCCAGGCCGTCGCTATCGACTCGATCAGTACCTCCAAAAGACAGGTGTGAGCAGCACCAGCACCGTCAGAATCTCCAGCCTTCCCAAGAGCATGCCGACCGTCAGCAGCCATTTTGCCGCATCCGGCAAGGTCGAGAAGTTGCCTGCTGGACCAATGATCGTCCCCAGGCCGGGACCCACGTTGCACACTGCGGTGGCAGCACCGCTTAAGGCTGTCGTCCAGTCAAGACCGATCAGCGCCAACCCCAGGGCAATGCCACCGATGGTGATGGTGAAAAAGAATGAAAAGGTCAGCAGCGAACGTGCGATGTCTTCGTCAATGGGATGGCCGTTGTATTTTTTCCGAATCACCGCACGAGGATGAATCAGTTGTTTCAAGCTGCCCATCAGCAAGGAGGAGGCGACCTGAAAGCGGAATATTTTAAGCCCTCCCGCCGTAGACCCAGAGCAGCCGCCGACGAAGGTCAAATAGAAAAACAGCAGAACAGAAAAGCTGCCCCATAAGGTGTAGTCCCCGAGGGCTAACCCCGTGGTCGTGACCACCGAGGTTACATTGACGGCCACGATACGAAACGCTTCCCACCAGCTGTAGTCGCTGTTAATGCACAACCACGTACCAAATAGCAGCCAGGTAATCACTAGAAATCCAATGAACCCTCGCACCTGATGGTCTTTTAATAATGCACTTTTGTTGCCCCGCAGTGTGGCGACATACAAGGTGAAAGGCAGGCTGCCCACTATCATGACGACCACGGATACCCAATGAATAGCCGGTTGAGGCCAGTGCGCCAGGGAGGCATCCGAGGTTGAAAAGCCGCCCGTTGAAATAAATGACATTGCATGATTTATCGCTTCGAAAGGTGTCATTCCCGCGACCCATAGCGCCAGAGCGGACACCCCGGTCAGCCCGAGGTAGAGCACCAGGATATATTTCGCCGCGACGTGAGAGCGTGGTGTGACTTTCTCTGACCAGTCTGAAGATTCTGTCTGGAACAAACGCATGCCGCCGACTCGCAACAAAGGCAGAATCGCCACGGCCATGCCGATAAAACCAATTCCCCCGAGCCAGTGCAGCATCGAGCGCCAAATCAACAATCCTGGTGACGCGGTATCCAGCCCCGTCAAAATCGTCGAGCCGGTGGTGGTGATGCCGGACATCGTTTCAAAAAATGCATCGGTATAGCTGATGTGATGGATGAGCACCATCGGCAAAGCCGCAAAGGCGCAGACGACAACCCAACTGGCCGTGGTCAACAGGTACATATCTCGTGGACGAAGTTGGGCAACCTCTGGACGCCCGCGAATAATCAGCGCCAGCCCACAGACGAAGGTGATCAGGCCCGACCAGAGAAACGCCGACAGATCATCACTGCGGTCATAAACCACCAGTGTAAACATGGGAATAACCATGCTCACGGCCAACGTGATCAAAAAAATACCCAGGATAAATCCGATAAGCCGCAGTACTGCAATGGACATAAAAAACGCCTGGCTGATGAGCGCCGCACAGTATCAATTGAGTCAACAGGGCTAGCCGTAAAATTTACGTAAAATTCCCCTGCAGAGCTGAGTCTAGCTAATCGGCATCAGCCATCTGCGCGAACGCTGGGCAATTCAATGCCCCTCGGAAATGACTGTATAGGCCGACACGATCGCTGATATGTTTGCCGCGCACACGATCACGTCCAATTGACGCCGATCCCATCAAGGAAGATGAAAACAGTGCTTGGCGCCCTGCTCCTTTTTTGCCTGAATACATCTGCATTCGCTGGCGACAACCCTATCGGTTTCCAACATGGATTTACGCCTGGCCGATATGGACGAATCAAGACTTCCAGATTCCGCACAACGTTTTGCTCTCGACATCAGGGATCAAGCCAGCTGTCTTCAAGCCTGCGCAGGCATCCACACCGTGATTCACCTGGCGGGCGACCCGAACCCGGACGCTGATTTCATGAGTTCCAGAACTGCCTTGTCGACCCACTGATTCATTGCTCAGGGAGAGCGCCATGCCTTTAGACATCCTGCTGTCGGAACATCCAACGGAAGAACAGCGGTCAGCCATTCTGGCTCCGTTGCTGGCCCACAATCTGGCCAAGGGTGGAGACGACGCCCATGAAACTTTTGCCCTGTTGCTGCGAGATCCTGACAGCAATGAAATCATTGGCGGGCTATACGGAAAGGTTTCCTATCGATGGCTGCTCATCGATCTTGTCAGTGTGCCCGAGTCGATGCGGGGCCAGGGCATTGGACAACGGCTTATGCACATGGCCGAAGACATCGCGCAGAAAAAGCACTGCATAGGTATCTGGCTGGAGACATTCAGTTTTCAGGCACCGGGATTTTATCAAAAGCTGGGCTACTGCGAATTTGGGCGCCTGACGGATTATCCGCCGGGACATACCCGAATGTTCTACCAGAAGCTGTTTTGCTGACGGCACACTGAACCTTGAACCGATTGCTGCACTTGATACCGGATTGCTATCAATTATTGGGCGCTCGTATTCGATGTCCGCCCCGGGTCGGCTTCGGCCCTTCGTGGCAGGCGAATTACGACAAGGCAGCATGCCTTTCCACACCTCGTCTTTTTCACCTGATGGATCAACGCCTTGCGGCGTTGTTCAGCGAGGGCTATTTAATGGGTGTCAAAATCAAACGATGGAACATAGCCTGCGCCGAGCAGATGTGGACACTTCGACGACACAAAATCATCACTTAATAAATCATCCGGACTTTTATACCGACTCGTGAAAACCCCAGTGATATTTAAAAGAGTATGTGGCAAGGATGATATGCTGATTTTCTGACTCTCTCTTTCCCTCAGCTTTAAAAGCTTGAGCGATTGCTGGCTTGAAACATTATCGGACGCCCAGATAAATGCCGAAACCGGGAGGTCATATTTATTGCCAATTCCATGACCCAAGAGCCCTCGACTGTCATCCATCATGTTTTCACCATGATCCGATGAATAAAACAAGACAGATGGTTTTTTGCTTAACTTCAATTGATCAATAATTGCGCTTAATAGCCAGTCCGTATATAAAATACTGTTATCATATTCTGCGGTAATTTTGTCCTTGAAGCTGTTTGTTGACGGCTGGAATTTATCAAAATGTTCTGGGTATCGGCGTGAATACTCAAAATGACTACCCTTGACATGAATAAATATGGCTTTCTTTTCTGTATCGCTTTTTTTTAGTATTTTTTCATATTCTGAAATTAATGCTCCATCATAGCTTCTCTCGAAATATTGACGGTACTGTGCCTCTGCAGCTATTTGTGGAATTATTCCTCCAAAACTATCAACTTCCTGTACAGACAACCAATAGGTCATGTACCCGGCTGCGCGATATATACTCACCAATGATTTTGTTGATACAATGGATTCCCAATCCCATATAGGCTCAAGACTCAGCATTGAAGGAACCGCGAACGAGGTATATGGGGCTGTCGTGCAAATATTGTTAAACTTGAAAATCCCCGCCTGCTTACCGAGATTTGGGGTTGTTTCCTTGTTATAACCGTAGAGGGACCAGTTGTGCGGCCGTGATGACTCACCGATCACAAAAACAATGGTTTCTATATTTGATTGATTCGACATGCTGGTTATTTTTACATCAGATTCTCGACGGCGCTTGATAAGTTTCTCCGTCCCCAAATACAAGTTTGCAGTAAGGGCCATTTGCGATAAATAACCTACTGGCGTGCTTTGATCTTTTGCAAGGAGATCCATGACTGCAGATTTCCCGAGAGAATTAAGTTTGACGGTTTTATAAAAATACGCCCCATACCCCACTAGCAAGGCGCTAACAACCAGAACAAAAATACCTTTGTTTTTATATAATTCGCGCTTATGCAGGCCTATTAATCCAGCCCCATAGCAAATAACAAAGATCACCAAAACGATACTGATGGACTGCCAATAGGTCGGTAAAAATTCGCTGGCCTCCTTATGGTTTGTCAAGCCAATAAACATATAGGCCGCTGTTAATTTCGAGTTGAAATTTAAAACCAAAAAGAGATCAACAGCTGCCAGCAAATAAAATGGCAGCAGAATGATGTGAACTTTGAATTGATTGGATGAAATAAATCTAATCGCCAAAAGCCACAACACCGACATGCCAAGGGTGTAAAAGACCAACAAATCAATTTTAGAGTATTGATAGTTTGTTAGCGTTCTAACAATCAACGGTGAAAGCAGATATGACCACAGTACTAAATTTGGCCATTCTGCTTTTAGTATTTTAGATGAGTAATCGATAATTTTGGCGGAGTTTTTCATTTGATAATTATTCTCGCAGGACACCCACATGCCTCCTCAGAGGGTAGCTCCAATTGGCGCGCTCGCTGTATCCTGTTAAAAATATTCTCTCCTTTGGCGACCAAACGTAGCGAGTCTCGGCTATTGCCAGCAAGCTTGTCGCGAAAAATCCAACTTGCAGAGCCCTCGAGGGCACGCTAACCCTCCAGGCGCCGCAAGGCTTGACACTGTTACCCCAGGCATTCTGGGGCAAATGAAGAAGCAGCCCGCGACCTACCTTGATGGCCGTTATACAATCAAGTTCGACGGCGTGCAGGGTTCGAACTGACGTTGCAATCTGTGCTTGCACAGCAATAGTGCCCAGGAAATCGGAGACAGCCCCTTATATAAATAATCAATCAGGCTTCTTATAAATTCGCTAATTTCGCTTGATTACATGAAAACGGCCACGTCAACACCAACTAAGTCGTTTGCGCTGGAGCCTCCGTCATGCCTTCGAAAACTTGCGCTTTATCGAAAGCGTTTCGCCGAAGCCGGTGCGCCCCCGACGACCTCGAATTCCTCGATGACCCGGCGAAATTTCCCTTTACGTGCAACAGCGATCTACGCGACAACTGTGCAGGAGCAACGTCTGGTCCCGCGCGCGCGCAACCGCATAGCCAACTGATCGGCAGTCAGTTACCCGCCCAGACCCTCGATGTACGCCTCTGCCGCTGTAACTGCAGCGCTTGCGCCTGCTTGATCGGTTGCGGACGCAGCGCCTGAATGCCACGCAAGACATCACGTACCCGCGACGCTTTGGTCGGGTCATCGAAGCCGCATTGCTGTTGCCACTGAGCCATAGCCGCCAGGTGCGTGCGCGGTGTTGCTGGACAATTGAGCGCCATAGGCCGCCAGGTAGCGCGCCGGCAGCACCCCCGCCCCACTCCGTTTCAAAGTGCTCGACCGCTTGCGCATGGCGCCGCTCGTACTGTCGCTGCGCGCCGCTGGCAGTGGCGGCGCCGACGAAGGTGCACCGGGTCCGCGAGGCTGGGCGCCTAACGCTTATGCGGCTTACGCGAGGGACCTGGACGGTAACAAGCTGGCGGCTTACTGCTTCAAGGCCGCGTAAGCCGCATTGGCGCTGCGCTTAAATAGGAACATGGTTACTTCGCGAGTTGGCCGGTGACCCTGTTCCACCTTTTGTGTAGCGGGCAGCCGGTTGAATCCACAGCCCGCGGGAGACGCTCATACCAGAGCGCCTTTTGAGCGGGCTTTCCAGTGTGTTAAGTGGAGGTACCGAACAACCCACCGCCGCAACAGTGACAGCACCGGACAAGGCAATTACAATTTGATTAACATCCAGCGACTTGAGCGATTGAATACCCCATGGAAAGCAAGACTGCGCGCCTCACTGTGCTCATTGATCCCGTCAAGAAAAAAGCTTTCGAGGACCTCTGTGCAGCACAAGACCTGACGTCTTCGCAGGTGGTCCGCCAACTGATTCGTGACTACCTGGACACTCACGGCGCCAGCTATTCGACCAAGAGCAAGCATGCCACCAGCACCAAGTCATAACTACGACGGACAGTAGTCTCTAGAGAGTCGACGTGCCCTCTACATGACTGACAGCTTTAGCCAACGCAGTGTTGAAGTCGGCGTGGTAATGCTCCGGACCAATTTCTTGCAGGATACCCACTCTATCGAGCTTGTTGAGCACCTTCGTGTTCGCTTCGCAGAGCTTCACCACGATATGCCGCTTGTGCAGCTGCTGAATAACCTCCTCCAACACTTGCAAGCCCGTGATATCCATAAACGGTACGCGCTTCAGACGGATAATCAGCAGGTTTGGGTCAGTGTGGGTCTGAGCTATCACACGCTCGAAGGTCTCGGCCGCAGCAAAAAACAATGGCCCTTCAATCGTATAAATCAAAAGCCCTGGCGGTAGGCGAGTATGGCCATTGGTCCTCAGCTCTTCTTCAAGCTCGTGCTCCACGACCTGTTGCACTTCCACCGATGAGGCCATGCGGCGCATGAAGTGCAGCATCGCAAGAATGACGCCGATATTCACGGCGATCACCAAGTCACTGAACACCGTGAGGCTGAAAGTGATGAGCAGGATGGATACGTCTGCGCGTGGGGCTCGTTGGACCATGCGTTTGAAATGCTTCAACTCGCTCATGTTGTATGCGACCACGAATAGAATGGCAGCCAGGGCGCACAGTGGGATGTTTGAGGCTAGAGGTGCCAGGAACAGAACAATAAGCACCAAGGTGACTGCATGCGTAATGCCGGCCAGCGGGCTCGTACCGCCGTTACGGATATTGGTTGCAGTACGGGCAATGGCCCCGGTAGCTGCAAAGCCGCCAAACAATGGTGTGACCAGGTTGGCGACCCCCTGACCGATCAGCTCCTGATTGGAATCGTGCTTGGTGCCCGCCATGCCATCGGCCACCATCGCGGACAGCAGTGATTCGATTGCTCCAAGCATGGCGATAGTGAACGCCGGACCAATCAAATCGATGACGCGGGACGGCGTGATTTCAGGCAGGCTCAACGCTGGCAAGCCTTGAGGTATACCACCGAATGCACTGCCAATCGTGGCTACCCCCTCGAAATGAAAGGTTGACTGTATTGCTGTAGCGACCGCCATTGCGACCAGCGGCCCAGGCACCCGTTTGAGACCGGGAATTCTGGACGCGGTGATGACCAGGAAAAGGCTAAGTAGCGCCAGCAGGGTGGTGACCATGTGAAGATCCGGCAGGGCCTGTAGTAGATGCCAGAGCTTTTCATGGAAATGCTCTCCACTGATCGTCGGTAAACCGAAAAAGTCTTTCCACTGCCCGATCCAGATGATCACACCGATGCCCGCGGTGAATCCGACAATCACCGGGTCGGGGATAAACTTGATGATCGCACCGAGCCGTGCCATCCCCAGCAATAACAAGATGGCCCCCGCCATCATCGTGGCGATTTGCAGACCGTCAACGCCATGCTTGGCCGTGACCCCCGCCAGAATCACGATGAACGCACCTGTCGGTCCGGCGATCTGCAAGCGGCTTCCCCCAAAGAGTGAAACCAGCAGACCACCGATGATTGCGGTGTAAATGCCTTGCTCAGGTTTGACGCCAGATGCAATGGCAAACGCCATTGCCAGAGGGAGCGCCACGACCCCGACGATCACGCCAGACACCATATTTCGAAGCCAGTGTTCTCGCCCCAACAACCCCGCCTTCCATGCCTCACCTATCGCAATCATGGCTAGCCCCTCAGTGGATGCATGTGCATAATATTAACATACAGTGATAATTCAAATGCCCTAGATCCACTGCTTCGAGCGGCTGGAGATGTTTATAGTGAAAGCTCAGATGGAGCTGGGCGGGCATGCACTGCAAATAGAGAATTTTGAGAGCGCGCGTAGCGTGGTGACCGACATGAATCGTAAAACTGTGCAAACCAAACATGCCGAAGGCGTGACCTTCGACACCCATGTGATCGCAAACCCGACCAACCCCAAGGAGTGGATAGTGTTCTTCAAGAAGGACGCTGGCAGGAGTTATTTCTTGGTTGATGACAACGAGGAGGTCGAGTCTTTTGGGCATCTGGATGACTTGATCGCCGAGCTTCGAGACCTGGGCCTCAAGACCGCTGAAATCCACTTTTAACCCTTGGATCACGCTTTGGAGACATGATCATGTCAGTGAAGATCGAGTATCTGCCAAGCTCTGCCAGCACAGCCGCGTTGATCAGGCCGCGAGTGTCGGAGCCACCGCTCGCGCACACCACCAGATAATCGACACTCGCCGCCAGTGCTTGTACATCGTTACACCAGCGATAGGGCACATCAGCCTTTCGCGTGCGCCCCGTATACGCAATGCTCATACCGAACGCCTGGGCTCGCAAAGCCACTGCTCTGCCAATCCTTTTCGTCGAGCAGCGAATACGAGTGGCAGTCAAAATGCTCGCGCAGGCGGATGATCAAACTATCGGGCAAGCGCGACAGCAGTAGCAAGGTGGGTTTCATCGCGTGGTCACTCTCGACAAGGTTCAAGGCACCAGCGGCATGGGCGTCCGCCATGCCGCCGCGACTGGAGAGGAAGGCTTACTCAAGAACGCCTGGATCGCGCCGGATTTCCTCGCGAGCCATGGCTTCCCACAGGAATGGAAACCCATTGGCATCGGTGCGCCCTCCCGTTGCAACCGCGACGCTGGCGGGCAACGGTGAGCCGCCGCCGAGCATTTCGACATGCCAGGCCAAGCGGCTGCGCCACTCCAGGGTGATGGCGCGCAAATGTGCCTGGCGAATGCCGTTGGCCACCACCAGTACGCCATGGTTGGCGAGCAACGCCCATTTTTGCGTTCCAAGAGCGTCCACGACGGCACGGCCTCGCTCTGTGTCTTCAACGGTGCCCTGATACTCGTCGTAGAGCACTGGGTCCGTGTCGACCAAGGCGGACGTCTGGTCATAGATCGGTGGAACACGCCCGGCCGCCGACCACACCGATCCCCACTGTGGGTGGTTGTGGATCACTACGCCGACATCATGCCGGGCGTTATGTACATCAATGTGCAGGTTGATGGCCGGGGTGATGTTCCACTGCCCTTCGATCACCGTGCCTTGTGGATCGAGGCGCACGATATCCGAGGCGGTCACTTCACCCCAGGTCAGCTCCCATGGGTTGGCCAGGTAAGTGCCGTCGTCCTGGCGAACGGTGATGTGGCCGGCGATGTGGTCGTTATAACCCTCGCGATACAACACCCGGCACAGCAATGCCACGGCCTGGTGCGGTGTCAATTCGGGCAGCAGCGCATGGCGACCCGGCTTGGGCGCGTAGCGGGCCAGCAATTCCTTGTTCAGCGTGTCCTTCAACATAGCTGTTTCCTCTTCTGCGACTGTCAAAAGCTGTGATTGACCCAACAATGGATTACCCGTGGAAAGGTCCGCGAGCGAATACCGAGGTGCGCTGCATGCGCCGTTGGTGCGGTTGATAGTCCAGGATGGCGTTGTGGAGCACGCTGCGGTTGTCCCAGAGCACCATGTCACCGACGCGCCAGCGATGGCGGAAACCGAATTGAACGTGTTGGCAGTGCGCATGCAGGTAGGCAAGGATGGCGTCGCCCTCGGGGACCGCCAGGCCGTCGATGTGGGTGGTGTAGGTGGGGCTCAGGTACAGCGCCTTGCGTCCTGTCACCGGGTGCCGAGTGACCAGCGGATGCAGGTGTCGTCGGTTTGCCTTGATGACCTCGACATAGCGCTCGTGCGTGACCACGTTTTGGCGCAGCGCCGTCGTCATGGGCCCGTTCATGTCATGCCAGGCGCTGAGGCCTTCGAGGTAGTGCTTCATGCCTTCGGACAGCGCGTCGTAGGCCGTGGTCATGCTGATCCAGCAGGTGTCGCCACCACACGGCGGCAGGATCTGGGCGTGAGTCATGGTGACAATCGGCGGGCTGGGCAGGAAGCTCTCGTCGTGGTGCCACATATCAGCTCGATCGCCCAGTTTGGAGTCGATCACGGTGATTTGTTCAAAGCCCTCACCCAGGTTCGGGTAGAAGGTGTGTACTTCCGGCTCACCGAAATACCGTGCAATCGCCAGATGTTGCTCCGGCTTAAGCCCTGGGACGTGCAACACGACGGCTTCATGCTTGATGAGTACGGCCTCGAGCGCCGCCAGCGTTTCTGGCAAAACGACTGAAGCCGGATCCAGGTCAAGCACTTCGGCACCCAGGCTTGGGCCAAGGGGCCGGACGGTGAAAAATGAAGACATGGGCAATCTCCCGGTAGGTTGGAACATCCGATCTCATGGGCGCATCACTACGCGTTTGAACGATGTCTGATCGACGAAAACGATCATACTCAGGTCGCGACTGCTGGAATATTCGCATTCCGGAAGCGCCTAAAAACCAAATTAACTTATTGATTAAATTGATAAATATTGAATTTTTAGTACCGCGCGAAATACAACACTCGGATTTCCATGAACAAGAAAGGCCCTGATACCAGGATGGCCCCACACGCTTCGCCGGAGCAGCTTCCCGCGTTACGCAAGCGTCCGACCCAGTCACGCTCTCGCGCACTGGTCGAAGCCGTGGAGCAGGCGTGCCTGCGGATTCTGGATGAGGCCGGGGAGCAAGCGCTGACTGTCGCCCGCATCGCGGAAATATCAGGGGTCGCCGTTGGCTCGATCTACCAATATTTCCCCAACAAGGACGCGATTGTCGCCTTGCTGTACGAGCGTGTTCTCGACGAGGAATCGGAGGAGCTACTGAGGGTGCGCGAACGGCTGGTTGGCATGCCATTGAAGTCGGCACTGCGCGATATTCTGGCCAACATCATTCGTGTCGAAACGCGCCTGTTCAAATTGAACAAGGCCTTTCACTTGCGCTACCACTGTGCCCTTCATCTGGGAATGTGGCGTGGCCCTTACCGCACGACGGGTGAATTCATCGAAGCGACCTGGCTGCCGCTCCTGCATCTGTATGAGCACGAGATCAGCACGGAGCACCCTGCCCTGGCGGCTTATCTGCTCGGGCAGGGGTTGCGCAGTGTGATCCGCTCGATACTGGAAGACATGCCGGCGCAGCTTGAGCATCCGGCCTTGCTCGACAGCCTGGTCGCCATGGCCATCGGTTGCCTGCGTCCATCTGCAGTCGACTGACTGGCGGACATACAGCAGTCCGGTAAGAGCCCCGTTTTTACACACTCTGGGCCAAAAGAGGTCATTGGATTTTGCTGGCAGACGGCACCAAACCAGCGGCGAGTGCCTCCAATAATGCACTGACCTTGGGAAGCGCCTGACGGCTCTTTGGCCAAATCAGATTGATCGCCAGGCCATCGGTGGCCAAGTGGGGAAGCACTTCAACCAATGTCCCCTCTTCAAGCTGACGTTTGATCAACCATGTGGGTAACTGCGCGATCCCGCATCCCGCCGATACCGCGATCACCAGTCCTTCGCCATCTCCCACAACGAACTTTGCAGCTATCGCCCTGCGTTCAATTTCGCCCGGGTGCTTTCCCGAAAAACTCCAAGGGCTAACCGTTCCATCCGCCCAGCCGTAAGCGATGCATTGATGCCGTTCCAGATCGCGATCGGTCACAGGTGTGCCGTGCTTACTCAAATATTCGGGAGACGCACAGAAGATATGCCACTCACTGCCCAGGTAGCGGTGCTCCAATGCGGCGGGCCAAACGTCCGAACCGCCGATGCGTACGACGATATCGACACCTTCCTCGATAGGGTCGATGAAACGGTCGGAAAACGAAATATGCGGGAGCAGCAGCGCATGTTCCTGGGCGAATTGCAGAATAACCGGAAGTGCCTGGAGGCGGCCGAATGCACCTGGAAGGTCAATGCGAATCCTGCCGCGAGGCTCAGTGTTTTCGGCAAGTAGGGACAGTTCAGCCTCTTCGAGGTCAGCCAGCACACCTGTACATGTGCGATAGAACGCAATCCCCGCATCTGTCAGCGACAAGCTTCGAGTTGTGCGATGGAACAACCGAGTCCCAAGCCTGCTCTCCAATCGAGCGATCCCTTTGCTGATGGCCGAAGCCGTCAGGTTCATCCGCTCGGCAGCGCCTTTGAAACTGCCGGAGTCGGCGACGCAGACAAATACATCAATGCCCTTTAATCGTTCGGAGGAAAACATGGACGCCCGCATTCATGAATTGAGTTCTGTCGACAGGATAAAAAACATCATAAATCAGAACACAATTCCCCAGTAAGCTAGATTCGCGCATCAATCAACACTGTGCGACTGACGAACACCCTAAAAACAACCTGCTGAACGATGAGGCAAGGATGCTGACCACGCTAAAAAATTATCCGACGACAATAAATTTGCTGCTGTCAACATCCCTGATATTGACCCTGGCGCGAGCAATCACCCTGCCCTATCTGGTCATTTACCTTTCCGGCAGTTTCAGCTTGAGCGTCGCCGATATCGGCCTGGTTGTGGGCAGCACACTGATCATCGACTCGTTATTGAGTCTTTACGGTGGCTTTCTTGTCGACAAGATGTCCAGTTACCGGCTGATCCTGGGCTTTAGTGGGGTGTTCACGCTGGGGTTTCTCGGGACGTTCCTGGCTCGCGATCTTTGGCTGTTCTACAGCTGCCTGGTACTGATCAACCTGGCTTATGCGGTCATTGATATCGCGGTCAAATCAGGATTTGGCAGCCTGCTTCCCGTCACTGATCGCAGCGAAGTTTTCTCGATCAAATATACCCTGACCAATATCGGGTATGCCGTCGGCCCGTTTCTTGGCGCTGCCATGGCCAAGCTGGATATCAGCTTGCCATTCCTGTTGTCTGCCGGGCTTGGAGCGGGATTCTTCTTCATCTATTTCGTTTGGGGCAACAGATACCTGAACGCTACCGATGAAGTTCAGCAACCAGTACCGTTTCTGGCCGTGGGAAAACTGTTACTGCAGGATTATCGGTTGGTGTGTTTCACCCTTGGAGGGCTACTCAGTGCAGTGGTCTTTGGCCAGTTCACCGCCTATCTCTCGCAGTATCTGGTGGTCATTGCTACCCCAGAATCCACCTACCAGATCATCAGTACCGTTGTGGCGACCAATGCGCTGATGGTGATCAGCTTGCAATACGCCATAGGCAGAAGGATCTCTCACAGACACCTGAATCTGTGGCTGGCCGCAGGGCTGAGTATGTTCATGATGGGCCTGGCGGGTTTTGCCCAGTCGACCTCTATTCTGCTCTGGGTCATCTCCATGGCCATTTTCACGGTCGGCGAGATCATCGTATTCCCCGTCGAGTACATGTTCATCGACAGAATCGCTCCGGACAACCTGCGCGGCATGTATTACGGAGCACAAAACCTGTCCAATCTCGGCGCGGCACTGGGACCGGTGCTTTGCGGAGTCGTATTGGCGACTCAGCCTCCCCACTACATCTTCTACATGCTTGCGCTCTTCATTGTTGCAGGGGGAATGTTTTACATCCTGGGAGCTACCCCTTTGAGCGCTACAACGGACAAGGAGCCTGATTGATGGTAAGCGTCCGGCAATGTCGTCTAGGCAGTTACGTAGACTTTGAGAGGGTGCCCGACTATGCGGACACCATCTCTGGCTAACTAGGCGCCTGGGCTTATCGATATTTCGGGTGCGTGGCTGACTGGAAAGTTTACCGAACGAGCAATGAAGCATTTTTCATGAGCTATTTTGTGCAGCGTCTGAGCTTTAGCGATTTCAGAACCCGATGCCAGGATCACTTTTGGCCTCAAAATAACTGAGGTGAACTGACCAGCGCCGTTGCTCTCCTCGACCATTGTTCCTTGAGCGTTGTCCTCGTAGGCCACCACAACGATCCCTGCCTCAGCGCAAAGGCCAAGGTACCAAAGCTTGTGACACGCAGATAAGGATGCCAAGAGCAATTCCTCGGGATTCCAGCGCGTGGGGTCTCCTCGAAAACTGGGATCGGACGACCCCTCTATTGGTGTTTTGCCGTTAGCTGCGATTACGTGCGCCCGGCTGTATCCCCGATAAGATGACGTTCCTGTCCCGTTGTTGCCGGCCCAAGTTACCTGAACTTCGTACTCGTGCGCTTTATCTACCATTGATCCCTCCTGGAAAAGTTTTCGAAAATTCCGTTAAAAAACGGACTCATTGAGCAAGCACCCATCGATAAGGTAGCAGCTCCATAATCTCACTGGCTCGCTGCGTAGGCAGGCGAGTGAGGACGTCCTTCAAATAATCATACGGATCATGCCCGTTGAGTCGCGCCGACTGGATCAGGCTCATGATCACCGCCGCCCGTTTGCCGCTGCGTAGTGACCCTGCGAAGAGCCAGTTTTTGCGACCCAACGCCCACGGCCGAATTTGGTTCTCGGCCCAATTATTGTCAATGGGTACGGCCCCGTGAACTGGCTGGTGGCGTAGGCCCAGACATAGGCGCGATGGGTCTTCTTCGCGCCTGGGGTGAGCATCTGTACCGGCGTTTCGTCGGCATGGATTATGTTCTGCCCAAGCACCACCTCGCGAAGTGCGTCGACCAGAGGCTGCAACTGCACACCGCTCACGCCAATCCATTGCGCTAGGGTTGAACGTGGGATGGCCAAACCGGCGCGACCAAAAATCGATTCCTGACGGTAAAGGGGCAAATGGTCGGCATACTTCGCGATCATGACGTGGGCCAGCAACCCGGCTGTCGGGATACCCTTATCGATGACCTGTGCCGGCACCGGCGCTTGAATCAGCGTTTCGCAGTCATCACAGACCCACTTGCCACGGACATGGCGTTCGACGGTAAACACGCCCGGCGTGTAGTCCAGTTTTTCGCTGACATCTTCACCGATACGCTTGAGTGCGCAGCCGCAAGGACAATGAGTGTTTTCCGGTTCATGGTGGATCAGCGTGCGTGGGAACTCCGGCGGCAACGCCGAGCGCTTGGGCTTTTGCTTTTTCTCGATTGCAGGCGAAGGTGTTTGCAAGGCCTGAAGCTCTGCTTCAACCTCCGCGATATCGGTATCAATCAAATCGTCCAGCAAGCTGGCCTGTTGCGGATTCATCTGTTCGCTACGCTTGGCAAACTTCAAGCGCTTGAGCTGCGCAATCTCAGTGGTCAGTTTCTCGATAACCGTTTGGTCGCGGTGAATCTTTTTGCCCATTGTCTCGACTGTCTGATCGAGACATTCCACACGCTGCATCAGCTGCGCTGCCAGAGTGCGCATTTGTTCAGGAGTTAAGTGGTCGAGATTGGGCAGAGAAGTCATCCCGCCGATTTTGCCAGAGCGGACGAAAACCGACGACAGGCTGATTGGACAATTGCACGGCAAGGCTGGAGGTGGCAGAGATTACAGGATGGAAATCGCGTAGCCTGGCCCGACTCTTTGCCAAGGCAAACCCAGCACCAGAGCATGCAGTTGCTCAGCGGCCAACTCTATCTGCGAGCCGTGCCGAGAACCGGGCCAGAGAAACCTGCCCTGATGCAGGCGACGGGCCGCTAGCCAGATGCCCAGCCCATCATGCACCAGCACTTTCATGCGATTGGCGCGGCGGTTGGCAAACAGATAAGCACAGTGCGGCTGCGCCGCACCGAACACCGCGACTACCCGCGCAAGCGTGGTTTCGGTGCCGGCGCGCATGTCCATGGGCTCGGTGGCGAGCCAGATGGAGTCGATGCGGATCATCGCAACAGGTCTCGCAGAAAGGTCGCACAGGCCGCCGCGTTTTCAGTCGGCCAGTTTACTTTGACGGTGCCGCGAGGGTGTGGGATTTCGAGGCAAATAGTCGCAGAGTTGATATCTGATCGTGACGTCGGCGACGGTAATGTCAGCGGAATAAAGGCAGGTTGCAGGGCAATAGTTTTTTGCGATTGCAGCCGAATCCACTTATGGACGAGGTTTGCGTTGAGGTTGCGGCCCAGCGCGACGCTGGCAATCGAGGCGCCAGGTTCGGAGCACTCTTGAATGACTCCAGCTTTGAATGATTTGGAGTAGGAACGGCGTTGTGGCTGCATGAAAGACCCGCTTAAAAGGCTAGAAATGGTGTCCACTTAAATTTAAGTGCACACCATCGCCCTTTGGCGTCGGGGTCAGGAAGGTGTGTTCGCCGGACGCATACGATTGATGCGTCGGGAAAACGTGTTGGTTAATGGGCATCAGAAATAACTGTGTGTGTCGACGCGATGGCTGATACCTTCCCCGCGCTCCAAATCGCGTCCAATTGACGCCGATCCCATCAAGGAAGATAAAAACAATGAAAGGCGAATAAAAGCAAACCGCCTACACCCGATCTGACAACGTCCGCTTTCAAAAAACGATTGGATGATTATCCGGGGGTGATTGTCTCTTCGATAATACTTCGCCCAAATGGCGACTTGATTCCAAGAACCTTGCGCGAGAATGGTGTAAAGCTATCGCCGCACTCATGGAGCGTTAAGGATCTGCGCGATTTGAATCAATACATGGGCGGTGTGATTTCACAAAACCGATGAACTTTTAAGTGCCTGGTCCTGGCGCCAACGCTTGACTCTGTCCCTTGGGGCAACCCCTACCCTGCCTTGTCCATTTCAGGTTCCGCCGTCAGCGGATAAGGCAATCGATGAATACACTATCGCTGGTCACAGGTGCCAATGGGCATCTGGGCAACACCCTGGTCCGGGCACTGCTCGCCTGGGGGCAACACGTGCGCGGCGAATGGCTTTGGCAGTGCACCCCGACAACCTGGCCAGTTCACCTATGTACATGTGACGCTCCTCCCTGATCCAGCTACGACCCGCAGTTTACTGGCTGTGGCTGGATGTTGTCCTGGTGCAGGCGGTGTTCATGCAGAATCGGTGAGCGGCACCGCGACAGGCAGAAAACGGCCAGAAGCGTCGACACGATGGCCGATAGGGTCACTAGTTGTCGCCTTCCGTGCAAACAGTTGGCTAAACCGTTGGTACTGTTCCGCCATCGATCACGAACTCACTTCCCGTGATAGATGCCGCACGCTGTGAAGCCAGGAAACAGATCAGGTCAGCAACTTCGGAGGGCGTCGATGGGCGTCCGAGCGGGATACCTCCAAGTGCTTTCATGATTATGTCCTTACCTCCTTGATAGTCAGTACCTGCCTCCTGTGCGAGTCGCTCGGCTAATGCGACCGACGCTTCGGTTTCAACCCAGCCCGGCGAAACCCGCACTACGCGAACGCCTTTGGGCGAAACCTCTTTCGATAAACTTTTGCTGTATGCCGAAAGCGCTGCCTTGGCCGCCGCGTAGGCTGTTGTAGATTCCGGCAGTGGCAGCCGACTCTGGATGGAGGTGACGTGGATGACAACCCCTTCCTTGCGCTCGAGCATTCCCGGGAGCAGAGCGCGATCAAGGCGCACCGCCGGCAATAGGTTCAGGCTGAGCTCTCGTTGCCAGTGCTCCTCGTCCAGCGCGGCAAAACCGCCGCCAGGTGCCGACGAACCACCGAGGACGTGGATCATTATGTCTACGCCGCCTAACCGCTCCTGGATCGCGGCGATCAGCACATCACAACCTTCCCGGGTCGAAAGATCCGCCGCAATCAGAAGAGCGCCCGACAGTTCAACGTCTACCTGCCTGGCCGAAGTAATTACCTTCGCGCCCTCGGCCAGTAGTAACTCGACGACAGCCTTGCCGATGCCTTTGGTGCCACCGGTGACCAGGACCCGCTTGCCAGTCAAACCTGGATTCAGCATGGCGTGATCTCCAGGGAACGGATTCGACGGCCTTCCAGCGTGAAGGCGTGACTCAGTTGAACCGGGCTACCGGGGAAATTCCCGACAAGGTTCGCAATGACCATCAGTCTGCTCTGTCCTTGCAGGGCTTGGATTGGTTTGACCTGATAATTGAAGGCCTTGCGGGCATCCTGTTGCCAGGCTTTGATATCAGCGATTCCTTCGTATGTTTTTCTCTCATCGCATACCGTGGCGTCAGAGCAGAAGCAGCTAGAAAGTTGTGCTGCATCGCCACCATTGCTGACCGCAAAGTACATCTGCACGACGTCGGGAAGCTGGAGGGTCATGTTTTCGTTCTCCTGAATCTGGTTGTATGAAGCGATCTTGGGCGTTTTATTAAACGAGCCTGATGCAATGAGGCCTCAATCTCGGTCGAGCATCAGGAGATCAATCCCAGTTTCGCTGCCTTGAAGGTGGCCGCCGCTCGGGTCGAGCATTCCAGTTTTCGGAAGATACTTTCCACGTGCGTGCGAACGGTGCTCGGGCTTATTTCCAGTAACCTCGCCACTTTCTTGTTGTTGGCGCCATCGCTGATCTCCCTGAGAATGCGACGCTCGCGCCCAGTGAGTAAAAGCCCACCCGGCTGCTGAATCTGCTGCTCGCCCTGCGCAGCCAGCCTCAGCGACGCATTACATGCTTGAGGTGGCGAGAATTCAGCAGCAACCAGATCGCTTCCGCTGACGATGTCAAAGTACGTCTCGACGCTGCTGACAGGCTGAAGGCTCATTCGCTGATCTCCTGGATGGATTCCCTGCAGCGATCTTGCTGCCTGACGGATAGTTTGTTCAACTGGGACAAACCTTTATGACCAATCCCGAAATTCAGGATAATCCATGTCACACGACCGTTTTGGCCTTAGCGAGCTGGACGCAGTTATAGCGGTCGCCCGCAGGGGGTCGTTTCGGCAAGCCGCGATCGATCTCCACATCTCCACCACCGCGTTGAGCAACACCATTGCGCAACTGGAAGCCCGCCTCGAATCGCGGTTGTTCAATCGCACTACCCGTAGCGTGGCCATCACAGAAGCGGGCAGGATATTTCTCGAACAGGTGGGGCCCGCCTTGCAGGATTTGCGTGCCGCACTCGATGCCGTGCGATCGCATAATGCCGGGCCCTCGGGCACGCTGCGCTTCAATGCGTTTGCCAGCGCTGCCCGATCAGCGCTCATGCCCCTGGTGATGGAGTTCTTGCAGCATCATTTGAAAATACACATCGATGTCGTCACCGAAGGTCGTCTGGTGGACATCGTTGCTGACTGCTTCGATTTCGGCGTGCGCTCGGAAAGTCTCGTTCCGAACGACATGATTATGATCCCCCTCGGCCCGCCACAAAGGTACGCCGTGGTCGGTTCGCAGGCGTACTTTGAAAAACACGGCAAACCGCGAACTCCATCCGAGCTGCTCCAGCATCGGTGCATTCGCGTCCGACTACCGAATGGGGGGATTTTCCCGTGGTATTTCGAGCGAGACGCAGAAGTGACGCGTCTCGATGTGAGCGGGCCGCTTACGCTGGATGAACCTAGTCTGGTCAAGGTGGCGGTGCAGGAAGGCATGGGGCTCGGCTTTTTCATGGAACAGGACGTTCACCACGAAATCCGCGCCGGACAGTTCGTGCGGGTTCTCGAAGAATGGACACCGCCCAGAGACAAGCTGTGCCTGTACTACCCGAACCGCCGCAACCCCTCTGCGGCAGCCAAGGCATTCATCGAACTGGCACGCGCCCATCAAGCCGATCAGGACGGGCTCGCATGATTAAGGCGTAACCCGGACGTAGCTCAGGCAATCAATCCCAGTGTCAGCCCCTTCAAGGTGGCGGCTGCCCGGGTGGAGCATTCCAGTTTGCGAAAGATGCTTTCCATGTGCGTACGAACCGTGCTCGGACTGATGTCCAGCAGCTGCGCCACCCGCTTGTTGCTGGCGCCCCGGCTGATCTCCAGCAGGATGCGGCATTCGCGAGTCGTCAGTATCGAAGCCTTCGGTTGACGCATCCGACGCTCGCCACCTGCGGCGGCAATGACTGCTTCGCAAACATCGTTGTCGAACAAACCACTGTCCGCATCGTGTTTGAGTAACCTGGCTGCATCCGCTTCGCCGTGGGCAGGCCGCCAAGGCCTGGCTTCCCTTAACGCGACCCAGGCGACCGACGTGGCGAACAGGCGATATTCGGCACACAGCGCATCACCCGCCACGCCTCGAAAATAGCCACTGCCGTTGAGCCGCTCATAAGCATGGGTTGCAATCTCTGCGGGCACGGCCAGTTCAGTGATAGGTCTGAGGGCCTGTTGCGTCCAGTAAGGGACAAGGCGCACCCGCTCCGAAGCGCCGTATGGCAGCGTCCCTGCGGTATTCCAAAGGTGGTTCGAAACGGCTGCCCGGCCGAGACCGTAGATGAACGCGGATTTACCAATTTCTGTCAAAATGGGTTCACGCAGCCCCCACAGGCGTGCAGCTTCCACGGCGACATGCGCTACCTGTCGCGAATGCCCTGCCAACCAAGGGAGCTTCAAGTCGATTATGTCTCCCACCAGCGTCAGTGAGACGCAACGCTGCTCAGGTGCGTGGTCAACCGTTTTCGAAAGCGTTTCCAAACTCGCCAGCCAGTCCTTTGCGTTCTCCAGAAGCAACGATACCAGCGACGCTGGATAGCGCCGATCCGACTGCTCTCTGATCCAGCGTAGCGCCGCGTCCGGGCCGTGTGCGCGACTGAGAATATCCAGATCGCCTGCCAGCACTACCTGATAGGCGACGTCTGGAATGTGCTCATGGGTCAGACCCAGCGGCCGTCCGGTGCCGTCGTAGGTTTCGAACACGCGACACAAACCCGCCTCGACGGCGGCACCGAGCTGGAGCGTTTTAGCGATTGCTCCTGATACCTCACAGTGCACGACGGCAAGCGGGGTCGCCTGATGCACCGCGTTCATTTGCTCATTGCCCAGCGTCAAGTCGAGCATCGCGCGGCGGCCATCGACGTCATCGCCCAGAAGGTCCGCAAAGCCTTCGGCATTGGCGGTGCAACCGGACCAGCGCAGCAAGGCAACCTGTTCCGCTACCTTCAAGTGCTCACCGTCGCCGTGCCGGGCCTGCGCCAGCATCCGCGCCAGTGCGGCAACGCGCCGGGAATGACCGAGTGGTTGGCCCATGCTGAGATCACCGATCTGGGCGATCGTCGCCAGTGCCCCGTCCAGGGAGATGTCCAGTTGCAACGCACTATCCATGAAAAATGTCCCGGGGTCGGATAATTGACCGATGCCCTCAACGCAGGCCAGTCAGCAGAATTTGAACTCCCGAACAGGAGCTCATCCAATGAAAACATTCAAATCGAAAGTCGCTACCGTCGCCTTCGCACTCGCTGGTACCTTCATCGCAAGCGCCAGCCACGCGCAGGATACAACGCCTTCCGTGGTGATCGTACACGGCGCGTTCGCCGACGGCTCCGACTGGGCCAAAGTGGTGCCACTGCTTCAGGCCAAAGGAGTGGCCGTTACGGTCGTGCAAAACCCGCTCACCTCGCTTGCCGACGATGTTGCCGCTACGCGCCGCGCGTTGAGCAACCAGCAGGGCAAGGTAGTTCTTGTCGGGCATTCTTGGGGCGGTACTGTGATTACCGAGGCCGGTAGCGACCAGAAGGTCAGCGCGCTGGTATATGTCGCCGCCTTCGCGCCAGAGGCGGGGCAAACCAGCGGCGAACAAGGTAAAGGCGCGCCCACGCCCCCTGGCATCAGTCAGATCAAGGCAGACGGCAACGGCTTCCTATACCTGACGCCTGAAGGCATGGCCAAGGATTTCGCCCAGGATCTCCCGGCAGGGCAAACAGCCGTCATGACCGCCACCCAAGGTCCCATCAAGGCATCTGCCTTCGAAGATAAAACGACCGTGTCGTCCTGGAAGGCCAAACCGTCCTGGTATCTGCTCGCCACAGAAGACCGGATGATTCACCCCGACGTCCAGCGCTCTGCCGCCAAGCGTATCGGTGCCACCCTTTCAGAGGTGCACACCAGCCATGTTCCCCAGCAGTCGCAGCCCGCTGAGGTCGCCGCAGTGATTCTCAAGGCAGTGCACAGCGTTGGCGAGCAGTGATCGCTGCATCGATACGGAGCGGGCGCATGAAAAATCTACATGATCAACACTATGACTTCATTGTATGTGGTGCAGGTACGGCGGGCTGCGTGGTCGCTGCCCGTCTTGCCGATCAGAAAAGCGCACGCGTCTTGCTGATTGAGGCTGGCGAAGAGTACACGGGCCCCGAGGTTGCCGAACCGGCGCTATGGCCGATGAATCTCGGTTCAAAGCGCGACTGGGCATTCGAGGGGCAACCCAATCCACACCTCAATGGTCGACGGCTACCCCTAAGCATGGGTAAGGGACTCGGCGGTGGCTCCAGCATCAATGTGATGGTCTGGTCGCGAGGGCACTGCTCCGATTGGGACCATTTCGCTGCCGAGTCCGGCGACCCGGCCTGGGGCTACGACTCGGTACTCAATTACTACCGCCGGATCGAGAACTGGCAAGGCAGCCCTGATGCCACTCGGCGTGGTTCAGGTGGACCGGTGCATGTCGAACAGCCGGCCACACCTCAGCCCCTCGCGTGGGCAACGCTGGAGGCGGCCAGCCGTCTGGGCATCCCCAGATTCGACAGTCCCAATGGGGAAATGATGGAAGGCCCGGGCGGGGTCGCCATTACCGACCTGCGCATTAAGCAGGGCAAGCGCGAATCCGTTTACGACTCCTACATCAGGCCACGGTTGCACTATCCAAACTTGACGGTTCTGACAAGAGCACTGGTGACCCGCGTATTGTTTGTCGGTACACGGGCAATCGGTGTGGAGGTGGTGATCGCAGGCGAACGGCAGTGCTTCCATGCCGCAGCCGAGGTCATCCTGTCCATGGGCGCGGTGCAAACACCCAAAGTGCTCATGCAATCGGGAATCGGCCCGGAAGACGAACTACGAAACCACGGCATTGCACCGATCCATCACCTCCCCGGCGTGGGCGAGAATCTACAGGACCATCTGGCCTTTGGCTGTACGTGGGAGTACATGCAACCCCAGGCAGTCGGTAGCGGCGGGTGCGAAACCACTTTGTACTGGAAAAGCGACAGTCGCCTGGAAGTCCCGGACCTGTTGCAGTGTCAGCTGGCGTTTGCGGTGCCGTCTCCGCCTGAGGTCGCAATTGAGCCGCCACAACATGGCTGGACAATGTTCGCAGGGCTGGCCAGGCCTGCCAGTCGAGGACGCTTGCGCCTGTCGGGCGCCGGGCCGCTGAATGCCCCACTCATTGAGCCGAACTCCCTGAGTGCGCCCGAGGATATGAAAGCGGCGTATGCGTCGATCGAGCTGTGCAGGGCACTCGGTAACAGCGAAGCCTTCAATGGGCTGGTCAAACGCGAAGTTGTGCCCGGGCCGAAAGAACATCGCGCTATGGAGCAGTTCATCCGCGACTCTGCCGTGACTTACTGGCACCAGTGCTGCACCGCTAAAATGGGCCGAGATGCAATGTCAGTGGTCGACCATCAACTGCGTGTGTATGGGATCGATAAGCTGCGCATTGCGGATGCCTCGATCATGCCGCGAATTACCATTGGCAATACGATGGCGCCGTGCGTCGTCATCGGCGAACGAGCAGCAGATCTCATCCTCTCCGCGCACGGAGTAATCGCAGCGGCCACAGTGCCGGACGGTAGTTCGTGAGAATACTGACAAACCCCTGGCTCGCTGGCAGATATTGGCCGATTTCTGCCTGTCGCAAAGGGCAGAAAACGGCCAGAACCGGTCAATCGCTCAAGCCACTTAAAAACCACTGATTGCCAAAGTAAACAGAATCCGAAAATAGCTCACTCGGTCGAAGGGACGGATGCTCTTCTGCCCAAGCGGATTAGTTCATTGGAGAAACACAGGCCGACGATGATCAGTGCCGCTCCCGCGTACAGGCTTTCGCGCGGTACTTCATTGAGCGCCACAAACGCCAGCAGCGCGGCGAACAGTGGCTCGGTGAGCTCCAGCGCTTGCACTTGGGATGGCTTGAGATACTCGATGGCCTTGGTGGTGCAGAAGAAGCCCAGGATTGTCGGCAGCGTGGCCAACGCCAGCAGCGCGGCGATTGCCAGCGGCGACAGCTCGCCTATCGCGAAACCATCGGCCGCAGCCGGCATCAGCAGGTACAGGCTGCCAAAGAACAACAATTGTCGGGTGAAATGCAGCCCGCCCGACACTCCCATACGCTTCATGGCAACCGAAAAGGCTCCATAGCCGGAGCCGGCCATGCAGGCGAGCGCAGCACCTTGCAGGGTAAAGCCCTGCTGCAGGTCGCCGCCGAAGATCACCGAGATCCCGGCGATGGCCAGTGCGGCGCCAACGGTAGCGTTCGCGGTGATGGCATCCTTGAGGACAATGCGCCCAAGGATGATCGAGGAAATAGAGGCACTGGCCATCAGCACCACCACCACACCTGCTGCAGCGTAGTGTCGATAGGCGGCCGTTTCGAAATGGAACAGCACGAAGATGCCAAGGAATGCGCAGATAGCCGCCTGAGTCCATTTGGTCGACGCCGCCGGGCGCTTGAGGAAAAACAGTAAGATCGAGAGAAGCACGCAACCCAGTACGGTCTTGATGACAGCGACACTGCTAGCGGTGAAACCATGACTCATGAGTACTTTGCTGAGTACACCGATCGTTGCGTTCAGTGCCGCAGCGGAGAGTGCAAATATGACGCCTTTGCTGAAAGTAGATTGCATTGATGACGATCCCTGTCGCTGAATTGTCGTTCGATGGAATGGCGGGGCTAACGACTTTGTCACCCCCAAGGTAGAAGTCAGAGGGCCTGGCCCTTGGTTATGCAATACGAGTTGATGAACGTTGCAGTGTGCTGCAACGACTGACGTATATCCGGTTTGGCTATTCCATGCCTGTTGGCAAATTGCTCGACCGCCGCTGTATCAAAACGAGTGGTCTGGATAAAGTCCAAGGCTTCGGGTTTTGTATTCAAAAACCGCGCGACGGGAGGAATACTCAGTAGCCACTTCAGCAATCGGAGTGAAATGTAATGCCTGGGAGACTTTAAGCCCAAAGGTTTTGCCACCTGTACCAGGAGTTCTCGCAAGTTGGGAGTTCGGTCATCAAGCGCCAGTAGTTCCTGGCCCACCATGGCAGGATCAAAAGCACAAACCGCCACCAGCTCAACCAGGTAATCCACGGTGACCAGTGGCAGCCAGTGCTCGGCGGTACCGGGCACTGCAGTCAGCTTTCCCTGCACAAGGTTGCGTATCAGCTCTACCAGCGGCTGACCGTCAAGGATATGCCCCGTGCGGCTGTGGCCACAAACCGTCGCGGGGTGGACAACGGTCATCTCCCCGCCCTTGGCGGACATGACCTCCAGGGTCGCAAAATGCGCCTCCAGCTTACTCCCCTCGTAACCACCGACACGTCGGTAGACGGCAGGCCAATTCGTCAGCTGCGGATAACGAGGATCAATTCCGATGCGTTGCAGATGTTCATGATTTTTCAGCATGTAGCCGCCGATCATCACTAGCCGGCTTTTTTGTTCAGCCGCCAACAGCGCCACGCGCTTTGCCCCTTCCACATTCACAGCACGAGAATGCGCCACTGAAAGCCCCCATGCGAAGTGGGCGCCCAGGTGGAATATGACACTGGCGTGCCTTAGCACTTCTCGGTCAGCAAGACTCAGCCCGAGGTTGTCCCGTTCCAGATCGCCAGCTACGGCAAATACCCGGGTTGCGCACCCGCCCAAATTGTCGACTTGCTCCCGCAGTGCAGCTAGTCGCTCTGGGCGACGCATCAACACCCGAATGGTGTGACCTTTTGCACTCAGGTTCGCCACCAAGTGTTGACCGATGAAGCCGGTACCCCCCGTGACAAAGCACTCCACGCTCATTTCCCTGCTCCTTGTTCAAGGTGAAAAATCAAGCGTAAACTATCGACCCAACTCTATAGTCAAGCGGTGTTTTCATGAAAATCGGCGAACTCGAAGCCCGCAGCGGCGCCAGCCGTCATACGCTGCGTTACTACGAGCAAATCGGCCTGATCTCACCGCTGCGGCAAGCCAACAAATATCGTGTTTACACAGCGCAAACTCTGCAGGATCTGGACTTTATCCAGCGCGCGCAAAGCATGGGGTTTTCCCTGGGGGAAATAGGCGAGATTCTGGATGCGCAGCGCAACAAACTGATCGATTGTGCTGACGGCGCTAAGCTAATTGAAAAGAAGATGGCGGAAATCAAACAGAAAATCGCCAACCTCCAAAGCATTTATCGGTATCTGGATGAAGAGCGTGCAAACCTCGAAGCCAGTGCCGCCAAGCAACTTGAGCTTCAGCAGTTGAACAACTCTTCCAACTGAACTGTCAGCATCGGAAGGCGCTTCTTCGCAAAAGCGGTCCAATCAACCGCCGATGTTCCGCTCATGGTTTAACGGTCACCGCAGCGCCCTCGGTCACCCGAACCAGAGCGCTGAAGCCATCCGTATCCAAAGGGCGGCTAAGAAAGTAGCCTTGGCCCTCATCGCATAGCACAGACCTCAACAATGACAGATGTTCCTGGGTCTCGATCCCCTCGGCGGTCACGGTGAGCGAAAGAGCGTGACCCAGGCCTACGATCGCTTCGATAACGGACCTGTCGTCGTCGGTAGCTCCCAATCGAGACAAAAAGCTTCGGTCAATCTTCAGTCCGTCGAACGGGAACGTGCGCAGGTAGCTTAGTGATGAATACCCTGTGCCAAAGTCATCCATGGCGATGCGGATGCCCAGGCGTTTCAGCGTTCGCATGATCTCCAGAGCACCCTGCGGATCTTCCAACATAACGCTTTCAGTGATCTCAAGCTCCACCCGCCCAGGCTCAACTCCCGACTGGTGCAATGCCCGCTGCACGCGCTCAACCAGACTGCCGCGCTTGAACTCGGTGGGAGAAAGGTTGACAGAAACAAACAGCTGATCAGGCCAGCTGGAGGCGTACCGCAAAGCGGTCTCCAAGACCCAGTTGCTCAAGGCCAGAATCAACCCTGTTTCTTCAGCAATCGGAATGAAAGTATCAGGGGGAATCAAGCCACGTTCCGGGTGCTGCCAGCGCACCAGCGCTTCAGCGCCCACCATTTTGCCGTCCGCAATACGAAATCGCGGCTGGAAGTGCAAGCGCAGCTCACCGTGCTTGATGGCGAACCGCAGATCGCTCTCCAGGCGGCGGCGTTCGACGATCTTCGAGTTCATGTCGCCAGCATAGAATCGCCAGGTATTGCGACCACCCGACTTAGCCTCATACAGCGCGATATCCGCGTAGCGAAGCAACTCGGTGGCTTCGGTGGCATCAGTGGGTGCCATCGCGATACCGATGCTCGCGCTCACGAACACCTCCTGCTCGCCGACCTGAATCGGACGTTCGATCGATTCGATCAGGCGCTGGCACAACGCTTCTACTTCGTCCTGACCTTTGAGATCCGTCAAAATCAGCACGAACTCATCGCCGCCGATACGCGCTACCAGATCCCCATGGCGAACGCGGTTGGCAAGACGGCGAGAGATTTCGCTCAACACCGCATCGCCCGCCGCGTGGCCCAGCAGGTCATTGACCGGCTTGAATCGATCAAGGTCGAGGCTGAGCATAACCAACGGCCGCTCGGCTGTGGGCTGCGTCTTGAGTTTGCCATCGAGAAACTCTCTGAGCCGAGTCCTGTTCGGCAGCCCCGTAAGCGAATCATGTTGGGAGAGAAATTCAATGCGTCGACGCGACTCGACTTCTTCAGTGACATCTGTCGCCGTGCCCCGAAATCCCTTGTCAGCCATCGCTCTGGCGGACAGGCGGGTAATGCGGTGCTGGCCCTTGGTGTCGACATAGCGGCACTGGACGCTTATATCCGGGCGACGATTCGGGATACAAAGCCACTGGGTCACCGTGCCAAGTTCAGTGCACAGCAGTTGATCCATGGGTGCGCCCAGCCAGTCATGCCTGGACAGACCCGAGACACATTCAAATCGCTCGGACAAATAGGTAAATCGCCCCTGCCTGTCAATCTCCCAGATCCAATCGGTACTGGCCTCTGCTACGTCTCGAAAGCGCGCCTCGCTGATGGCCAACGCAGACTGACTGCGCTGCAACGAGTCGTAACTGGCATCGAGCGCCTGAGCACTGGCAGTCGTGCGGCGCAATATCGCCCAGGCCATCAGGCACACCAGCAGTGCAGCAATGCCGATCAAGGGCAAGCCGAGGCCTAGCAGGCGTTCACTCGGTTTTGGCGGCTCCCAGTGCAAGCTCCCGGCAACGCCGTTTTCGCCGAGCGCCAAGACTGAACGCCCCTGAAGTTCGGAGGCCGTAGCGATGCGTAGTTCATCCACCCCGTAGTCTTTGCCCAGTGTTTCCAGCCTGTCGTCTTCGAGGATGTCAACGAAGATCAAAACCGAAGGCGGCTTGTCATCGGGCGTCACCGTCGGATCTGTGCCGGGGGTAATCGCGGCCGCGCCCACCAGCGCGGGTCGACCACCGATATTGATGAAAAGGGTCGTCGGCGTTTCCGCTTCGGCACCCGCCCGGGCTTTAAGCAATATGTCGGGGAGCGCTTGCTTGAGCCAACCGGATGCATCGTTCGACGTCAGTTGTCCATCGACTACGGAATACGCCGTCTGATCGGTGGCGTTGACGACAAATATGCCTTGGAATCCATAGTCGGTATAAAGCGTGGGCCCGATATTCTGCCGTACGTAGGCCCAATCGGTGTCGACCCTCGCGTGCAGATGCTTATAGGCATCGCCCCAGAACGCGTAATCCTTGACCGTGGCGCTTATGGACTTCTCCAGGGCTCGCACGGCTTTCCTGGTATAGAACGCGCTTTCGGTTTCCTCGTTGCGATCCAGGTCGTGCGCCAGGTACAGAATCAAATAACCGGCGAGGAAAAACACCCCCGTCAGCAAGCCAACGAATTTGAACAGTGAAACACGAATGATGCTCACACTTGAGCGACGGTGCGCTAGGCCAAGGACAGAAGGTGGGTGTTCAGGCATGAGGTACATCGCTAGGCATTGAGGCAGAAGGGGTATCAGGCTATCGGCCGCACGGTGACAAGTTTGAGGGGATTGAATGGATCACCCTCAAGTAGGTCAGTTAGACCTGAATGGCAGCTTCGGGTCGCACTCAGCCCCTCACCACGGGCAGAAATCGGCCATGAGCTGACATTAAGCACAGTCAAATGATCTAGCGATAACGCTTCAACCCTTCCTGTACTGATATTTTTTCAATCAGCTGCATCCAGTTCGTCCTCCAGCGGGTAGTACAGGTAGTAGCCACAGCTGCTGAACTGATTACCTTTCTGGAGAGATTTACATGAACGCTAAACGATTCTTGGGGATTGTCAGTACTACGCTTACTGCCACCTGCTTGTTGGTCACAGTGCCGGCTGCCTATGCGCAAACAGATCTGCCCGACAGCATCAAGGTCCCGGACGGTCATAAGGTCGCGCTGGAGACCGTGGGCGTGGGCGAAATCACGTATGAGTGTCGCGACAAGGCAAACTCCGCCGGCCAGACTGAATGGTTTTTTGTCGGGCCTAAAGCGGTGCTGAATGATCGCAGTGGCAAACAGGTGGGTACCTACTTCGGACCACCTGCCACCTGGCAAGCCAAAGACGGCTCTAAAATCACCGGGACACAACTGGCTGTTGCACCCTCAAGTACCGGTGACCTCCCTTATCAGCTGGTCAAGGCCAACCCTGCTGAAGGCAATGGCGCGATGAACGGCGTCAGCTACATCCAGCGGGTGGCCGTTAAAGGTGGCGTAGCGCCCAAGATCGAATGCACCGCCGCAAACAAAGGTAATCGCGAGTTAGTCAAATATCAGGCCGACTATATTTTTTGGGCCGCCAATTAAGCCAACGATCAAAACAGGCTGTCAGCGCACAAACTCGTCTACTCTGCTCCGATGGAACCCCAGCCCATGGCTGGGGTATTGACCACCTGCTGGCGGCTGAAAACCTTGTCCTTACCAGAGCCCTATTTTGACTATGAAGCCTGCCTGATTGCTTGCGCCCGAGGCGAGCGGCAAGCGTTGCGGGACTTGTATCAGCAGGAAAGTGCTCGTCTTCTAGGAGTCGCCAAGCGAATCGCTCGCGATAACGCCTTGGCTGAAGACATCGTGCACGATGTCTTTATCAGGATCTGGACCCGTGCCGCCAGTTTCGATCCGACACGAGGCAGTGCGCGTGGCTGGATTTTCAGCGTCACGCGGCATTTGGCGCTCAATTTCATGCGAGATAACGCCCGGGAGGTTCAAGTTAGCGAGCACAGCGAAATGGCACTGCAAGCTTTAGCGTCCATCGAGACATCGGTAGAGAGTGCAGACCCCTTCGATAGTCGAGCCCGTTCAGGACGGATTTATCTGTGCCTTGAGCAATTGGAACCGGCACGTCGCAACTGCATACTTCATGCGTACGTAGACGGCTACTCGCATTCAGAAATATCACAGAAACTGGGCGCCCCGCTGGGAACCGTCAAAGCCTGGATCAAACGCAGCCTGGTGGCATTGCGGGAGTGCATGGGATGACCTCAAGCCCGGAAGGAGACACCCCCGACACTATTGACGAGCTGGCGAGTGAGTATGTGTTAGGCACGTTGCCGGCCGAGCAACGCATCGAGATACAAAAGCGTCTCGCTGAAGACGCCGATTTGCGAGCTGCTGTAGATGCGTGGGAACAACGATTGTTTGCGTTGACTGAACTGGCTGAACCGCAATCCCCTACTCCGCAGCTCTGGGGGCGAATCGAGCGCAGCCTGAGTAGCAATGAACAGCCAGCACCACGCGTGACGGCTGCCGCGCAGCCAATCTCCTGGTGGAACCTGCTTGCACTATGGCGCGGGCTCGCGGGAGCGGGTCTTGTCGCAACGCTTGTGCTAGCAACAGTCATGCTGACACGAACCGCGCCGGAGAATCCGACCACCTACCTGGTCGTTCTAGTGGCTCCGCAAAACCAGGCACCCGGCTGGGTGATTCAAGCGAGCAACCCGAAGGAAATCCAACTGATACCTTTGGGGGTAGCGCAAGTCCCAACCGACAAGGCACTTGAGTTCTGGACCAAGGCGGACGGCTGGCAAGGACCGGTGTCCCTTGGATTGGTCAAACCCGGGCAGACGCTTTCAGTCCCGCTGGATAAATTACCACCGCTGGAACCCAACCAGCTCTTTGAACTGACTCTCGAGAATCCCAATGGATCGCAGACCGGCAAACCCACAGGACCGGTGCAGTTCATTGGCCGGGCCGTTAAAGTGATCTGACCAGGAGCCTTTGGATGAAAAGGCCGTAGATCCGTTACATTTCTACCTGAGTTCCCAGTTCAATCACTTTGCTCAGCGGCATGTTGAAGTACTTCAGGTTGCTGTTGGCGTTCTTCAGCAGAAACGCGAATAAACTCTCCCTCCAGCGCGCCATACCAAACGCACCTAGTGGGGATCACCGTCTCCCGGATATCAAGTCGCGCGCCGCTGTAGCGGGATTCGCAGAGGAAACGCCAGTGACCGGATAAACCGGAGACATGTATGACCCGCCCCGTCCATTCAACCCTTCGGGACAGGCAACAATCGGCCGATCCTGTTGAAAAAGTCGGCCATGGTTTCCACGGCAGTAAAGTACGCGCTTGAGATTGAAATCTTCATTTAGAGGAGAGGATTCCGGGCTCAGATTTCGCGTAGCTGCGCGAATAAAAGGCATTTTCAGCTATCAGTGCGAGCGCAGTCTGGAAGGACCGACTTTTTCAACAGAATCGGCCAAGAGCAGCCCTTCACTTTAAAGTCTGAAGCGCATGAAAGAAGCCTTTCTTTAACTGGCCTCCACAAATGTGAGAAAGCCACCTTGCGGCCCAGCCGCAAGGTGTGCTCTAGCTGTTTAGTGGCAGTGGTAGTCGTTCGTTTTATGGTTGCGATGGCAACCTTTTGAATCAGTACCGCCACTGTGCGCCAAGACAGCAACGGACGTAATCGAAAGTAAAGCGGCGATCAAAATGGCGGACAGTTTCATCAGGGCTTGCTCCATGCTCATGTTTTTTTATCCGTGAGGTATCTCACGCTTCGCAGCGTATGGCTAATTGCCTTCATTGGGCAAGCGGCATCCCCAACTGTCTTCCCAACATTAGATGAACGGCTGAGCGCCTACTTCCTCCCCTTTTTTTTCGCATCGGCAGATAACGTCAATAAACAGAAAATTCGAAGCATCCACTCCATATGAGCTAGATCAGTTGGCGTCAAAATTGAATCGCTATACTGGACCGTCTTGCATCGACCTAAGGTTCGTCCGATGACTGATTCGCTCAGCGCTCAACTAGACGTGGTCATTATCGGCGGGGGGCAATCAGCCTTGGCTGTAGCGTATTTCCTGCGCCGCACACCTCTTTCGTTCGTCATCCTCGACTCAGAGGAAGAACCCGGTGGTGCCTGGCGACATGGCTGGAACTCGCTGCGTCTATTCTCGCCCGCCACCTGGAGTTCGATACCTGGCTGGATGATGCCACCCACGCAAGATGGCTATCCTTCACGAAATCATGTGATCGAATACCTCAACCAATACGAACAGCGCTACCATTTCCCGGTCGAGCGCCCGGTTCGGGTCACTTCTGTTGAGCGAACGGAATCTGGCCTGCGTGTACGTTCTGAAGACAAGCATTGGGATGCCAAGGTTGTTGTCAGCGCTACAGGCACCTGGAGCAATCCCTACATCCCTCACTACCCCAATGCCGAGCTATTCGCCGGTCGGCAGTTACATTCCGCTAACTATGTCGAAGCACAAGCATTCGCGGGCAAGAAGGTGTTGGTGGTAGGTGGCGGTAATTCAGGGGCACAGATTCTGGCCGAAGTATCAAAGGTCGCTGAGACCACGTGGGTAACCCCCGTTGAACCGATGTTCTTGCCTGACGATGTGGATGGGCGGGTACTGTTCGAGCGTGCAACTGAGCGCTGGAAAGCCCAACTGGAGGGGCGCACCATCGAGCAGCCAGTTGGTGGGCTGGGCGATATCGTCATGGTGCCGCCAGTTGTCGAAGCCCGAGAGCGCAATGTTCTCAAGTCTGTACGACCTTTCGACAGTTTCACTCGCAACGGGGTTATTTGGAGCGATGGTTCCGAATCTGAGGTGGACGCGGTAATTTGGTGCACCGGTTTCAGGTCAGCCCTACAGCATCTTGAATCACTGGGGCTGGTCAACGCCGAGGGCCGCGTTGAGGTCGAAGGCACCCACTCGACCGAAGAGCCAAGGTTGTGGTTGGTTGGTTACGGTGAGTGGACAGGTTCGGCGTCCGCCACACTGATCGGTGTGACACGAACAGCACGAAGCACTGTCAATGAGATCGTAGCCTTTCTCGCCGGTCAGTCCGCCTGAGGCGGACTGCAATCGGCCTTGGTGTATACCGCTGACTGTTGCGGAGAGCCTTGCCTGACATCTTCCGCAGAAGCGTAAAGTTGGACACTGACCACGCAGTCGTTTATGCGCAGAAGCAGGATATCCTTCAGCAGTCCTTGGTTGTTGGCTGGACAGTTGCTGCCCTCTTTCACCGCCAAGGATGCTCGCTTCTCATCGCGGCTAATCAGGCTGCCAAACTCCACCGTGCAATCCCCCCATTGCAGCCTGTCGGCGGAAAGTCGAAGTGACGGTAGCGCTGAAGCATCTGCCTGGTTACTGCGCCACTCTCCTATAAACCATGTCCCCACCGCATCCTGTTTGACGGTTTCATATCGCCTCGGCATGCTTCGGCAGCCCGATAGAAATCGATGCAGCGAGCAGAACGAATGCGCTCGATATCCACAAGCATGCTTCCAGCCCATACACCTGATAAACCCAGCCGGACAGCACCGTGCCTATCAGCCGCCCCATGGCGTTGGACATGTAATAAAACCCCACGTCCAGCGACACGCCGTCTTCCTTGGCGTAAGAGACAATCAGGTAGCTGTGCAGCGACGAATTCACCGCGAACAGCGCGCCAAAGACCATTAATCCGCCGAGCAGCACCATCTGCTGCGACAAACCAGTGTTCAGCCCGAGAGCGATTGCCGCAGGCAAGCCTGCCAGTGCGAGTGCCCACAGAAACGCCGCACGACCATCCGGTACGTGCCCTCGTTTCTTGCCGGTGATGTTGGGCGCGAAGGATTGCACAATGCCGTAGCCAATCACCCAGGCTGCGAGGAATCCGCCAACCTCCCAGAAGTCCCAGCCGAAAACGCTGCTCAGGTAAACCGGCAAGGCCACCACGAACCAAACGTCGCGGGCGCCGAACAGAAACATCCGTGCTGCCGAAAGAATATTGATCGCCCGGCTCTTGGACAGGATGTCGCGAAACTTAGGCTTGGCTTTCGCTTTGCCCAGGTCCTTCTTCAACAGGATCAAGCTGCTGATCCAGATCAGCGCCAAGACACCCGCCATGGCCAGCAAGGCACCTTTGAAGCCGATGAGTGCCAACAAGGCTCCGCCCAGAAAGAAACCCACACCCTTGAGTGCGTTCTTCGAGCCGGTGAGAATCGCCACCCACTTGTAGAGCTTGCCCTGCTGCCCATCAGGAACCAGAAGCTTGATGGAGCTTTTGGCACTCATCTTATTCAGGTCTTTGGCGATCCCCGACAACGCCTGAGCGCCCATCACCCAGGGGATGGTCAGCCAGGCCGAGGGCACTGTCAGCATCAGCAGCGCCGCGACCTGTATGCCCAGCCCGATGTTCATGGTTCGGTTCAGACCCAGCCGAGCACCGAGATAGCCGCCCACAAGATTGGTGATTACGCCAAAGAGTTCGTAGAACAGGAACAACGCCGCGATTTGCAGTGGGCTGTAGCCCAACGCGTGAAAGTGCAGCACCACCAACATGCGCAAAGCGCCGTCGGTGAGGGTGAAGGCCCAGTAGTTGCCCGTCACGAGCAGATACTGCCGCACTTCCGGAGCGAGGGCTGACAACGCTTTCATGATCGCTCCTCAGACTGCCAGGCCGACCATTTTGGCCAGTTCGACGGTACGGTTGGCATAGCCCCATTCGTTGTCGTACCAGGCGTAAAGTTTGACCTGGGTGCCGTTGATGACCATGGTCGAGAGCGCATCAATGATCGATGAACGCGGGTCGGTACGGTAGTCAATGGACACCAATGGACGCTCCTCGAAACCGAGGATGCCTTTCAGCTCTTTCTCGGAAGCGTCCTTGAGGAGCTGATTCACCTCCTCCACAGTGGTGGCTCGCTCGACCTCGAAGACACAATCAGTCAACGAAGCGTTGGCCAGCGGCACGCGTACAGCGTGACCATTCAGGCGTCCGCGCAGCTCCGGGAAGATTTCGGCGATGGCAGTGGCCGAGCCGGTACTGGTTGGGATCAGGCTCATGCCGGAAGCACGCGCACGGCGCAGATCCTTGTGCGGCTGATCGAGAATGCTCTGGGTGTTGGTCAGGTCGTGGATGGTGGTGATCGAACCGTGGCGAATGCCCAGCTTCTCGTGGATCACTTTCACCACTGGCGCCAGACAGTTGGTGGTGCACGAAGCGGCGGTGACGATGCGATGTTCAGCCGGGTTGAACAGCTGATGGTTGACGCCCATGACGATGTTCAATGCGCCTTTTTCCTTCACCGGAGCGCAGACCACCACACGTTTAACGCCCTGATCCAGGTAGGCCTGCAACACCTCCACAGTTTTCATCTTGCCGCTGGCCTCGATCACCAGATCGCAACCCGACCAGTCGGTGTCGCCAATCGCTTTGTTCGCAGTCACCTTGATGCGCTTGCCGCCGATCACTACATGATCGCCCTCTGCGCTGGCTTCGCTGTGCCAACGACCGTGCACAGAGTCGAAGTTGATCAGGTGCGCATGGGTTACTGCATCGCCTGCCGGATCGTTGATCTGCACGAATTCAAACTCCGGCCAGCTCCAGGCGGCTCGCAGCGCGAGGCGACCGATCCGACCAAAACCATTGATGCCAACTTTGATAGTCATGTTGATGTGCTCTGTATCTGTTGTCAGAGGGAGTTCGACTGGGTGTCGAACTGACCGATGTATTCAATGTGGGCAGGATGCTGAATGGCGCGTGGACGCAACGACTGGACATCGCGGATGGCATCACTAAATGGCACACCGCTCTCGATCAATAACTGAGCGGCGACCAAGCCCGTACGACCCGAGCCGCCCTTGCAATGGATAGCAATCGTGTTCCCTTCGGTCAGCAGCTGCTGGAGTCGCGGATGATGCTGTTCCCATGCGGATTTGAATGCTTCGCCAGGCGCTTGATCGTCTTCTATTGGCAGGTGAAACCACTCGATGCCGAGCATTTGGCACTCTTCGGGCAGCAGGTCGATCTCGTTCTGAAGCAACTCCTCGGTCGGCATCAGCGTCAGCAACGCCGATGTGCCTGCGTCCTTGAGGGTTTGCAACGCCTCGAAAGGCTTGGTGCCCTTTGTGCCGGGGCACGGGGTGAAGATCAATTGGCCATTGAACTGTGCCAGAGGCAGTACGGAATAAGGGTGTTGTGTCAAGGTGAAAAATCCTCAGATGGAGCGCTGATTAACACGTTTCATGAGTGCTTCCGCTGACTCTTTGCGCTCGGAATAACGATCAACCAGATAGTCCTGGCGGTCACGAAGCAGCAGCGTGAATTTCACCAACTCTTCCATCACATCGACGACACGGTCGTAGAACGGAGAAGGTTTCATCCGGCCGTGATCATCGAACTCCATATAGGCCTTCGGCACAGAGGATTGGTTGGGGATGGTGAACATGCGCATCCAACGTCCCAGCACTCTTAGCTGATTGACCACGTTGAACGACTGCGAGCCACCGCAAACCTGCATGACCGCGAGGGTTTTGCCCTGGGTCGGGCGTACCGCGCCCATGGCCAGTGGCACCCAGTCGATCTGTGCCTTGAACACTGCGCTCATGGAGCCGTGACGTTCAGGAGAGCACCAGACCTGCCCCTCGGACCACAGCATCAGCTCGCGCAGTTCTTTCACACGGGGGTGATCGTCAGGGGCGTCATCTGGCAGCGGCAAACCTGACGGATTGAAGATTCGCGTCTCCGCGCCGAAGTGCTCCAGCAGTCGAGCGGCTTCCTCCACCAACAGACGGCTGAAGGAGCGCTCACGGGTCGACCCGTACAGCAGCAAAATGCGCGGCTTATGGATGGAGGTCTTTTCGATGCCGAGCTTGTCTGTCGAGGGGAGATCAACCAGTTCGGTTTCGAGTTGGGGGATAGGGTCATCAAACATAGTCTTTGTCCTGCGCAATGGCGCTCTTGGAGTCATCGAACCAGCGGCGTTTCAACCAGAGGGCCACACCGACCAGGGAAATCAGCACTGGCACTTCCACCAACGGGCCAATCACCGTGGCGAAGGCGACCGGGGAAGCCAAGCCGAAGGTGGCAATAGCCACGGCAATCGCCAGTTCGAAGTTGTTGCTCGCGGCTGTAAACGCCAGTGCGGTGGTACGTGGGTAATCAGCCTTGAGCAGCCTGCCCATCCAGAAGCTGACGAAAAACATCACCACGAAGTAAATCGTCAGAGGGACCGCGATACGCAATACATCCAGCGGCAATTGCAGCACCACATCACCCTTGAGGCTGAACATGGCCACGATGGTCAACAACAGTGCCACCAGTGTCAGCGGGCTGATCTTTGGAATGAAGCGCTCCTGAAACCAAGCTTCACCTCTACGGGCAATGAGGATCCTGCGGGTCAGGAAGCCTGCCAGGAACGGCACACCCAGGTAGATCAGGACCGACTCGGCAATGCTGACAAAGCTGGTCTCAATCACACTGCCTTCCAACCCAAAAAGCGGCGGCAGCAGACCAAGGAAGACCCAGGCATACACACTGAAAAACAGGATCTGGAAGATGCTGTTGAACGCTACCAGCCCGGCGACGTACTGATTGTTGCCTCCCGCGATCTGATTCCAGACCAGCACCATCGCGATGCAACGAGCCAACCCGATCAGGATCAGGCCCGTCATATATTCCGGTTGGTCTCGAAGGAAGATGATCGCCAGCGCGAACATCAACACCGGGCCGATGACCCAGTTCTGGACCAAAGACAAAACGAGGATGCGCTTGTCCTTGAAGACTTCCGGCAGTTCCTCATAACGAACCTTTGCCAGAGGCGGATACATCATCACCATCAAGCCGATAGCGATGGGGATGTTGGTTGTGCCCACAGAAAGACTGTTAAGCCATTGCGGCCAGCCTTCGAACAGGCTCCCCAAACCGATACCCAAGGCCATGGCGAGAAAAATCCACAGGGTCAGGTATCGGTCCAGGAAGGAAAGGCGGCTTTTACTCATGATCATTGCTCCTGTGGTTACAACGTGCCAATCAGGGCCAGCTCTGCCTTGAGCTGTTCGGCACTCAGTTGGGAAAGCGGTAATGCCAGGAAGGCTTCAATACGGGTTTTAGGCTATTGGCAGTGCAGAGGAACAGGATTTTCATCGAGTGATCTCGTGGTCGAAGGCGGAATCAGGCGATTTTGCTTTCACAGCACACGGCTGCCCGTTCAGGACGGTCACCCATTTCATCAAGGCGTTTGGCATCAGGGCTCAACCAGTGCTTGTTGCTTTCCAGCACGGTGGTCAGTACTTGATGAACCCAATCAGGGAGATTCGGGTGCAGTCGGTAATACACCCATTGGCCTTGCCGACGGTCCGACAACAGGCCGCAAGTACGCAGCTGCGCCAGGTGCCTGGAGATTTTTGGCTGACTCTCGTTCAACGCGCAGGTCAGCTCGCAAACACATAGCTCTCCTTCACGGGTGATGAGCATCATCGTGCGGACCCGAGTGTCGTCGGCCAGGCATTTGAAAACAGTGGTCGGTGTCAGATGGTCAGCCATATCGTTTCTCAGTGTTTGTTTTTGACCAAGACGAACATCTTGATGCGCTCATGAATTTCGTGAAGGGTGTGACGGAAGGCATCGGGCTTGGTGCTGGTGACCGGGTCTTCAAAACTCCAGGCCAATGACTCCCCCGCTCCAGGTAAAGACAGGCATTGCGCTGCGGCTTTATCACACAAGGTGATGACGTAATCGAAACGCTCACCACCGAACTCGTCTATCGACTTGCTACGTAATCCTTCGGTGCTCACACCGATGTGTGAAAGCGCCTCGAAGGTGCGCGGATCTACCTGAGTTGGAGTTGTGCCGGCGCTGAACGCCTCGAAATGCTCCGAATCGGTATGCCTCAGCAACGCTTGGGCCAACTGGGAGCGTGCAGCGTTGGCAGTACAGACGAACAGGACACGGGCTTTACGGGTCATTGTGAAGTCTCAGCTCATATGCGGCTTAACGAATATATGTTTTTCCGCATGCAAGGTAAAGAGCCAATGCCCCATTAATCCATCAAAACGATTAGACTCCGCTAAGCACCTTCAATGAAAGCTGCGTATTACGGCGCTAGCCCGCCATCCGTGCCTCTTCAAATATCTGCGGTAGTGTATATACGGTTTCTGTAATGAATCAGTCACTCACGCAGAAACAGGTCGCTCCTTGGTTCAAGGACTACCCGGACGTGCAAAAGAAAATAAGAAGGTCGCCCTTAACCCGCCCCGGTCATCGAGGGCGGGTTCTGTTGCTGCGCACTAGGCTTTGCAACACCCCGGCGAGGTACGAGGCGCGGCCTCAAGGATTGTCTCTCCGGTGCCACAACAAGACGTCTGATTTGCCGAGGCCTTCAAGCGATCATCGACTTCATCGAAATCCGAGTTGCAAATGCCCGTTTCCGGAAGGATCAGCTCAACCCTTTTGGCCGCATCCCAATCACCCGCCAGCGCCGCGACGACAGAGCGAACTTGCTCATACCCGGTCATCAACAAGAACGTAGGTGCCCGACCATAGCTCTTCATCCCAACGATGAACAAACCTTCCTCAGGATGGGCAAGTTCTATCGCGCCATGAGGCCTGACCGTACCGCAGCTGTGCGCGTTGGGATCGATCATTGGAGCGAGCAACACTGCGCTTTGAGTTGCGGGATCAAGTGCGATACGCAACTCGGCGAGCAGGCTCATGTCAGGTCGGAATCCAGTCGCCACAATGATTTGGTCCACAGGTGGAAGTATCTGGTCTCCGGCCCTCACAACCAACCCTTGACCATTGCCTACAACCTGATCGATAGCGACGTTCTTGAACAGCTCGATCACGCCGTCATTCAGCAATTGGCGAATCTTCAGGCCGAGCTTTCCGCGCTCTTCCAATTGATCATTCGCACCACCACCCAGAATGCGCTCAAGAGAATTACCCCGGATCGCCCAGAGCACTCTGGTTTGCGGTGCCTCCTGAATCAGACGCACCAGATCCTGTAGGGCGTTAAACGCGGAGTGACCACCACCCACCACCAGCACACTTTTGTTGGCATAGCGATTCCGCGCACGACCCAGCACCTCCGGAATGCCGTACGCAATGTGCGCTGCATGCTCGATCTCGCCCAAGGCAGGGATGCCATGGGCGCCCATCCAGTTTGGTGTCAGGTAGGTGCCCGAGGCATCAATGACAGCACTGGTCAGCACATCCTGTTCACCCGTTGGCCCTGCGACACGCAGTAAAAAAGGAGCTGCCGATCTGCCCTGGGTCGTCATCACATCCTGACCAACGCGAGTGGCTGCCAGAACACGGGTATTGAGCTGCAAATGACGCTTGATCTGCTCGAGGCCAGCGAGAGGTCGAACAAACCGGTCCAGCAGTTCGCGCCCCGTTGGATACTCGTTCTGCGGTGGTGGAGTCCAACCATCGGCCAGCAGAAGTTTGGCCGCCTCCTTGTCCACATTGAACTGCCAGGGCGAAAACATCTTCACATGCGCCCATTCTTCGATGCTGGACCCAGCTTCCGGACCAGCTTCCAGAATCAGTGGAGTGATACCTCTGGCCAGGAGGTGAGCGGCTGCGGCGAGGCCCACTGGCCCTGCTCCAATGATGCCGACGGGAAGGTGATTGTTGTCCATGATCGATTCCTTCTTCAGACTGGCTGATTGACCGGAAACAGGCGCTCGACAATCGCGCAGTCGAGCCAGCGTCCTTCCAGGCAGGCGTGTTTTTCATACACCCCCACTTGGCGGAAACCGCAGGCTTTGCACAATGCGAGGCTGGCGTGATTGAAAGTAAAAATGCGTGAAAGGACTTTCCAGAATCCGCGGGCTTTGGCTTCTTCCAACAGTGACTGTAGTAACTGCTTGCCGAGCCCTTGGCCGCGAACACTGCGGTCCAGGTAAATGGAAAAATCCGCAATGCCGTCGTAACAGGTACGAGCGCGATAACGACTGAGTCCTGCCCAGCCAACAACCTGATCTGCCTCGTCGACCATGACCAACACTGGATAGCGCTCCATTGAGTTGATGCGATCAAGCATGTCTGCCGAGCTTCGAGGAGTCGTTTCAAACGTAGAGCTACGTTCCTCGATCCCCTGGTTGTAGATGGCCGCTATTGAAACAGTGTCTTTGGGTTCAGCTAAACGAACTCGCATTGTTGGAGCCCCATTACGTTGTTAGTAACAACATTACTGGCAAAAAAAGGGAAGTTAGCCCCTTTCAATCCTTGCTCTTCACGGCTGGGCAGCACTCACTCACGAGTCCGCAACGGATCTCCGTAGCCCGCGTAATCTGTCTGAGCAAACTGAGCGCTCCCTGCCTGGCTTCAGCCGACAGGTGCTCGATCATTGCTCGCTCCTCAGCAATCAGGTCAGCTTTGATTTTTTCGTATAGCTCACGCCCAGCTTCCGTTGCCTGGATTCGTACTGCACGCCGATCTTCATCATCCTCAACGCGGGACACATACCCTTTACGTTCCAGGGCATCGATCACGCGACTCGCTGTGCTCTTGTCCAAGAACATTTCTTCAGCCAAGACTTGAAGGCGCAACGCGCCCTTCTTGACCAGCGTCTCGACCGCATAGCATTGGGTTACAGATACGTCGTAACAGCAAATCCGATCACGATCACGGAACTGATGGACGCGAACAAGCTGGTTCAACGCCTCATACAAGTCCTCGGAGTCCTGAGTCAGTTGATCGTTTTTACGCTTCGTCATGACCGTCACAAAATAGTTGGTAGTCGCAACAGTAATCCCGATATCCCGAAAGCGTCAACACCGATCTCTCGGTTGACGATAGCTAAAGGAAGGCGCTAGCTTGTTGTCACTGACAACAAAAAGATGAGCACGCCCGTCGTGACACTTCCAGAGCAGATCCATCTCCCGATCGATCGCTCCAGGCTCGTATGGGCCCTGGGGCTCACTCAGATTCTCGCCTGGGGTTCGAGCTACTACTTGCCCGCAGTGCTTGCGTCTCCGATAGCCAAAGAGACGGGGTGGTCCATTACCAGTGTGGTGGGCGGCCTGTCTTGGGGGTTGCTGATAGCGGGAGCCTCCTCGCCGGCCGTTGGTCGTCAGATTGATCGCCATGGTGGACGCTCCATCCTAGCCGCCAGTTCGCTGCTGCTGGCTCTCGGCATGCTACTGATGGGACTCGCGGGCAACATTGCCACCTACTATGCCGCCTGGACCCTGATCGGCGTTGCCATGGCGGCAGGCTTATACGACGCAGCCTTCTCAACCCTGGGACGACTTTTCGGAGAGGAGGCTCGAACGTCAATTACCGGGCTGACCCTGTTGGGTGGCTTCGCCAGCACTGTAGGTTGGCCGGTGATAGCGGGACTGGAGAGCTGGATCGGCTGGAGAAACGCCTGCTTTACCATCGCCGCAGCTCATCTGCTGATCGGATTGCCCATTCATGCGCTGTTGATTCCTGGAAGCACAAAGCAACCGCCCCATCCCGTAATAGTAGAATCACCCAATGTATCCGAGCTTCGCCCTAGGGCCACCAACCAGCTGTTCCTGTTGATTGCCGCCATGCTGACGGTTCTGGCATTGGTCGTATCAGGTATCTCAGTACACCTGCTCAATGTCCTCAAGCAGTTGGGAATCGCGACTGCCGTGGCCTTGGCCATCGGCATGGTGATTGGTCCTTCGCAAGTCCTGGCACGGGTGGCTGAGTTTTCCATAGGCAGGAACCTCCATCCAACGTGGTCCGCACGAGCCGGTGTGTTGCTTTGTTTGGTCGGACTTGGACTGCTGATCTCAGGCCTGCCCTGGCTGGCCTTCGTGGCAATTGCACTTTACGGTGCAGGTAATGGCATCCTCACGATCGCTCGCGGCACGCTTCCATTGGCGCTGTTTGGACCTCAAGGATATGGCGCACGCATGGGACTGCTCGCAAGGCCTGTCCTTGTCGCTCAAGCCTGCGGCCCCATCGCCGCCGCTTACGTTCTGGACAGTTTCGGAGCATCGGTACTGCTTAGCGTGATGTGCGGGTTTCTGTTGCTGTGCTTCATCGCCACTTGGCGTTTGCCAATTACGCAAAAAGGCAGGTAATTACGATGTTCCAGTAATGCAGTGTTGAACAGAAGAAAGTCGATACCTGGCATCAAGCCAACACTGGGTACGATGCATTGTGAATGAAGCGCATCAAGCCAGGGATGATGTGAGAAGCATCTGGCCCAACGCCTCTAAGGGTTGCCGAAGCAAAGTTGCGCTGCTTCGGTAACCCCACAAAATACAAACCCGGTACGTGCTCCGCCTTCCCGTTGCGTTGGGTCAGGCTTTCATTGCCTGCCACGTGCAGACCTGCCAAAAAACCAAGGTTCGGTCGAAACCCGGTCGCGAAAACCAAACTGTCCACGTCAGTGTACTGCCCATCAGCCCAGATCACGCCCGTTGACGTTACCTCCGTGAACATCGGCTTGCGCTCAAAAAGTCCCTGCTTGATGGCTCGACGATAGGTACCATCATCCAGTACGGGGGTACTTTGGTCATTCAGCCAACGAGTCTTCTCCATCCCTGTCCACTTGAGCCAAGCATGAAAATCCACACCGAGGATCTTCTGCGGAAAAAACCGAATCGATTTCCTTGTCGCCAATACGACGCTGCTGACTTGAGCCAACTCATGGGCAATTTGTACAGCTGAGTTGGCAGCACCTATGACCACTACTCGTTGATCGCTGAAGCCGTCGACATTTCGGTAATCAGCACTGTGTAAACGTTGCCCGCGAAAACTCTCCAGCCCCTGAATGTCAGGAATGAACGGCTGATTGAATCCGCCAGTGCAAACGATCAATGCTTTTGAGTAGAAACGCTGACCATCAGATGCCTGAAGCAAAAAGAGGCCATCTTCCCTACTCACGCTCTGGACTCGTATGTTCTGCCGGATGGGTAGCTGGAAAGCGTCCGCGTACTGCTCCAAATAGCGTACGACTTCATCGCGTAGCGGATAGTGCTTAGCTTCAGCTGGAAAAGGCATCCCAGGTAAAGACGAGTAAGCAGCAGGAGAAAATAATCTCAGGTTGTCGTAGTAATTGCGCCAGTTTCCACCTGGCTGGCTCTCAGCATCCAGTATGAGAAAACTGAGATTCTGCTGCCGCAGATGCCAACCGCACGCGAGCCCAGCTTGGCCCGCACCAATAACGATGACATCCTTGGGCTCATTAGTTATGTTCATGCGTGCGCACTCATGCATATATCGAGATAATAAAAAAACTACTCTGGCGCACCAGGGCAGCAAAACGGGGCCAGGCTCTTCATGTGCTGGAGAATGGCTTCGAGCCGTGTCACCACTGCCGGTCCATCCACCTCGTAAAACATCTGCCTGCTGACTTTGGTAGCGCGGACAATGCCAGCCTCTAATAGCACTTGCAGATGACGGGAGACCACTGAACGCTCTTGAGGCAGCCCTTCGGCAATCTCACCGATATCTGCTCGTCCCAGTTGCATGACTCGCTTGAGCACAGCTACCCGCGACGGCTCGCACAGAGCCTTGAAGAAGGCTCCATCGAGAGAGTCGATGGCAGCATCAATTGCACGGGAACGTGTAGAGGTTCGGTTTGTCATGCGGATGACTATATGTGCATGTCCATGCACGCGTCAATTGTCCGAATGAGCGTCAACAACAGTTATCAATAGCGCCTGATCAATGCCTGCAAGCTCCAGAATGATGAATTCGACCGTCAGCTTTGGGTCGTTTTCAGCCGGTCGCGACGGGCAAAAAACGGCCAGAACCAGTCGCTTGAGAGGAGATAAAAATCTGGCCTCTATTCGCTGTGACTCTATTCCCTGGACTCGCTTACGAGTTAGGACCAGGCAGCATGCTTTTCAACACCTCATCTTTTTCAACGAAGTGATGCGTGAGCGCCACGAGGGCGTGTCCTCCCACCAAGGCTCCGCATAGCCAAGCAACATAGGTATGAATCGATTTTGCCAAGTCATAAAGCGATTGGTCAGGACCCACCATAGGCGGTAACTGAAAAAGCCCGGCCACGAGGATGGGTTTATCTGCCACAGAGCTCCAATACCAGCCAGAGAGTGGTAGGCCGATTAGCGCAATTGCGTAAAGCATCAAGTGACCAAAGAAAGCCCCCCGCTTCATTAACGGGCTCATCGCCGCGGGCAATGCCGGCGCGGGGTGAGTAAGCCTCCATGCGATACGCACGACAATCAAAAACAGCAGCGTACTCGCCATCGCTTTGTGCAGGAATGTCAGCTCATGATGCGCATTGAACTCATCACGCCAGTGAGTGGCCAGAATGCCAATGAACCAGGCACCGATCCAGAGCAACGCCATCCCCCAATGCAGCCACTTTGCAGTACTGGTGTAACTCTCTACTTTTGCCATCCCGCTAGCCTTTTCAGTTCAATCGTGGATGGATTATTGCCTCGATAACCTATCGAAAAAAAATAATAATTACTGCTTATAAACATCGAATAGCTCGATACACCCCACACAGAATCCCCCGGCTGCCAAGCTTTCCCACCTTCAAAAGAGAGGGTAAGCAATGGGTCGTTTCTGCCCATGGCGACAGGCAGCAATCGGCCGATTCTGTTGAAAAAGTCGGTCTGCCCAAACTGCCTGATCATTGACTGGTGAAAGCGCCTTTTTTGCACGCGGCTATGTGAAATCCGAGTCCAAAAGCCTCTGCCAAAAGTAAAGATTTCAATCTCGAACGCGTACTATTCTGATGCGCAAACCATGACCGACTTTTTCAACAGAATCGGCCAGGAGCAGACATCCAGACAGCACCAACCATACGCTGTCAGCCACTAACGACCAGCCCGCAAGTCGACGACATCGAAAACCATGATGGCAGCCCCTTGCGATGAAAAAAAAGCCTCTGCGAACGGGATTTCTCCCGCTCGCTGGCGATCTGTCAGCTGGAGGTATCGACTGCACGCTTTTCGATTGCCGGGGGTGTCCAGAGGCCCTTCGTAATTGCATCATCCGGCCAATAAGCTCGCAGGAAGAGGGAGAAGTCCGCCCCTTTCGGTGCCGGTAGCCAATTACTTTCCTTGTCCGCGCCTGGCGACTCGGCCTGTACATAGAATGTCAGCGAGCCGTCAGCATTGGTCTTCAGATCCTGGTTTTTCGTGCCGAGCGAGTAACGGTTGAGCGGGTTGGGCACAAAAAAGTGCGCAGAGTCATACGCAGTGAGCGACCAGAAGCCCTTCACTGGCGGCAGTTGTCCTTTCGCGAAGGTGACCGTGTAAGCACTCGCACCGTTGAGACGCATGCCGGCTGCATCGAGGTCTTGATAGAAGTACCGTGTCTCGTTGGGTGCATTCACCAGGATGTTCGATTTCGCCACGGCGGTGCGTGTGAAATAGTCGGTGCCAAAGTGTGCCCCATTGGTGATGGTGGACCAGTGATGGGGTAGCTCAATGCCCCAGTTGCGGAACTGTAGCAATGGGTCGATCAGTTCCCGATCGGCTTTTTCCGCCTCGTCGATCATCGCCTGCTTCAGTTCCGGATTTTTCTGCGCAGCGGCGATCACGGCCAATACTTGCGCATAACGCGCCGCCTCTCCAGCCACCGCCGGTACCAGGTCCAATACGGCCGGCAACTGATCGAAAAAGACGTCGGGACGCACCCAGCGGGTTTCGCCCCTGGCGTCATCGCGCTTCGGGAAAACAGGCAGCTTTCGCCAGTCCTGGCGTTTCAGGGTGCCGTCGTATTCGGCGACTGGATAGACGTTGATGCCTTGGATGACCTCTTGCACCGCTTGCCTGTCCTGCGGCGTGTCATCTTGAAAAACGCGTGGGCCGACGAAGGCGGCATTGGATTGAGTCCGGATCACTCGGGTAATGCCCTTGGGCACCGTACCCTGCCAGTTCGGCCCCACGACCAGATAAAAACCGGGTTTGGTTCCGTACATTACGCCCAGGCCATTGATGCTTTCAGTGCGTAGATCGGAGAGTTGAATGACCCAGAATCGTTTGCCGAAGTCAGGTATCTGGATGACCACCGGGCTGTCATTGAGCGCCAGGTAACCAGCGCCGTAAACGACGTCCTGGTTGGGACAGGCGATGGAGCGCTGATCCGGCTTGATGTAATCGCTGAGCATGGTCAGGCGATTGTGAGGTGCGATTGGCAGCGTGCCGCCAATGAGCCCTTGCTCGGGGGCTTTGGCGTAAGCCAGGCGCCGATTGTACATGTTGACCATCGGCCAGGCCCAGAACCAGGCATCACGCGCCACCAGGCGAGCGTATGCTTCGGTAATACGGGTATTTTCGGCTGGTCCTGAAGGCAGTACCAGCGCTTGCGAGGGCACGGCTTCTGCCTGGGCGAGCACAACGGGTGCGGCGGTGCCGAGCAGCGCAGCCATTGCGATTGGCAGCATCTGTCCCAGTGCCCTGGAGGTTCCTGACATCTCTCTCTCCTTCGATTATCCAAGCGATCATCGATCGTCTTGTTGCGAATCAGGCTGCGCAATGCACCGACCTCACTCGATTACAACCGCTCAACGAAACGCAAGCCGGGTCGGTCTGTTGCATCACGGGTGCCTTTACCCGCTGTCGATGAGCAAACACTGTGTTCCCTACTCCCTGGTTTCTCCCCCCCCAATTGGAGAGGGTCGTCGATTTCGAAACAAAGGAAACCCGCTGCGGCCTCGGCTCTTTCGAAGTCATCCGACAAGAAAGACAAGGCAGACAAGCCGGCGAAAAAGAAACAGTGACATCCGCTATCCGCCAGGGCGTTACGCCCTAGCTTGCTCGGCCCCTGCTGCGTTCAACAGCAATCAGCAAGAACAGGGCTGTCGCGGCCAACAATGCCCCCGCGAGGAACGTATTGACTGAGCCCATGCCTTGCCATATCGCACCCGCCAGAACGCTGGCGATCAGCATGCATACACCACTGACCAGATTGAAAATACCGAAGGCGGTTCCCTTCAGGTCCAAGGGCGCGGTATCCGCTACCAGCGAGGCAAGAATGCCCTGGCTGAATCCCATATGAAGCCCCCACAACGCGACACCCAGCATCATCGTGATGATCGAACCGGATCCAGCGATCACCAGATCCGCCAGGATGAGTAATCCCATGCCCATGCACAGCAGCTTCGTACGGCTGATGCGATCAGACAGCCAGCCGGCGGGATAAGCGGACAACGCATAAAAAATGGCCATGACTACCATCACCAGCGGAACCCAGGCGACCGATAGGCCTGTCTGCTGCGCCCGTAAAACCAGGAACGCCTCGCTGAAACGGGCGAGTGTAAAGACGCCGCCAATAACGACGACCCACCAATAGCCACGGGAGAAGCCGGGAAGGACTCGCCAATGAATGGGAGATCGGAACGTTCGCTCCCTGGAGACAGGCGTGGGCTCCTTGACCCCCACGAAGATGAGCGCCACCGCCACTATTGCCGGGATCACTGCAAACCACAGCACAAGCTGGATATCGGCAAGCCATAACATCAGCACGATGGCCATGGCAGGGCCAAGAACAGCGCCTACGGTGTCCATCGACTGGCGCAGCCCAAAACAGGCACCACGGATTGGCGGCGGCGACATATCTGCGACCAGGGCATCTCGCGGTGCACCCCGGATGCCTTTGCCGATTCGATCCAGAAAGCGTGCGGTGAAGACCACTTCCACCGAGTGTGCCAGGGGAAACAGGGGCTTGCTCAGAGCCGCTACGCCATACCCAAGCAGTAACAATCCTTTGCGCCGCCCAATGAAGTCGCTGATAGCCCCAGAGAACACCTTGATGAGCATCGCGGTCGACTCGGCAACCCCCTCGATTACCCCGACGGTCAATGCACTGGCCCCCAATGTAGTGACCATGAACACGGGCAGCAGACTGTGTACCATCTCGGACGAAAGATCCATGAACAGGCTGACAAAGCCTAACGCCCAGATCGTGCGGGGAATGCCAGAACGATCATTGCCGGTGCGCGGACTTTCGCTACTCATTTTTTCATCCTGTACTCATGGGTACGAAGGAAAGACTGAGAACGACAGTGTGCCACCGTTAGCCATGACCACCGAACTGACGATTACGCTAACGCAATCCCCAGGGCGTCGCCGACTCTTTCGGCGACAATGCTCCCTCATGGGCCAGCAGGCAGGTGACCAGCAGCAAAATCATGTGGATGCCCAGGGCGCGGGAGCACGGCGCATACATTGTAAGGCCGGGCTCCCTCGCGGTTCATGGCTTGGCCACCGCTTGCGGGCCGTTGCCGTCGCCAGTGCGGAAGGTTGGCAGCGCGGCGGAGTTCACGTAGCGCACACCGTCCCAACTTGGCAGCGGTGTCGGCATCAGCTGGAATTGCCCGGGTTTCTCAACGTCCCAGCGCAACAGCATGGAGTTGTCCTCGTGCTGGGTGTTGTGACAGTGCTCCATGTAGGTCCCGGCGAACTCGCGAAAGCTGATCGCTATTTCTACGTTGTCCAGGCCGTCCTTTTCCGGGCCGATACGGTACACGTCCTTGCGTGCCCATTTTTCCCATTCCGGTGGCGCCTTGCCGCCTCGATTGAGGATGATCCCCTCCTCGAAGTGCACATGCACCGGGTGGCTCCAGCCTTCGCCGCCGAGCTTGATGTTCCAGACTTCCAGGGTGCCGAAACCGGTCGCACCGGCATCGGTGGGGCCACTGGCCAACTGAGCCGAGGCGCTCAAGCGCCGTGGATCCATCTGGAAGCCGAAGCCGCCATCGGTCTTGACCGTCCAGGGTGCTTCATCGGTGCCGTCGGAACGGCCGAAGGTGAAGGTGCGGTGACGGGCCTTGGCCAGCAACGCCTGGTCGGCAAGATTGTCGCGGTGAATCTTCAGCGGGATCATCACCAGGCCTTCAGCCTTGCCCGGTTTGGCCGGCTCATAGGCGGCCGGGTCCATGGCCAGGTCCTGCCCGGTGTAGGCCTTGACGTTAAGTTGCAACACCTTGCCCACCGCCGGATCACCCTCCTCCCACTTCGGTCCCTTGCTGGTTTGCTTGAGGATCGCCCGGTATTTCTCGGACAACACGTCAGCCAGGGAGGCGGGTTCTTCCGGGCCCTTGCCGTCTTCATGCACCTGCAGGTTGACGAAGAACAGCTTGTCGCCCGGTTTGATCCCGTTTTTCGCGAAGTTGACGATGATGTCGAAACGCTCGGCGATGCCCAGGGTGGGCAGGATCGCGTTGTGGTTCTGTTTGTCGCCGTCGGCGTCGAGGTCCATGGTGCCGTCGAACGGCACGCTGTGTTCCATGATATTGCCGTCGTTGGCAATCATGTGGAACGGCACACGGGCATAGGACACTCCTGACCCGACGGGCCCTGGGAACTCACCCGTGGTGCCCTTGATTTCACGCACCAGCGCCAGCTTGAAGTAACGCGACACCGAGCCATTGAGCATGCGCAAGCGATAGCTGCGGGCGCGCACATCCAGGGTCGGTTTCCACTTCCAGTTGACCAGCACCTGGTCACCGAGGAAGCCGGCAGTGTTGAAGGGGTTGAACCACAGTTGACCGTTCTTGTCCCACGCCTTGTCGGCAAACAGCAGGTTCACGTCGTAGTCGCGGTTACCCCAGGGCAAGGCGCTGCCACTGGGCAAACGCAGGTTGACGCCGTCGTTCACCGATTCATTGCCGCGGTCCAGGGCGCTGTAGTAGTTCATCATCGCCGCGTTGCCCTTGTAGACGTTCTGCGCGGTGAAATCGAGCATGTGGTCGTGGAACCAGTGGGTGCTCATGGTTTCGCGCCAGTCGCCGCGGATCTTGATCGTGCCGTTCTCGCAGGTCTTGCGGCCCGGGCTCATGTCATTGGTCCACAGGGTCTCACCCGGCGAGCACGGAAACGCTGCACGCGGATCCTCGGCCTTGGTGTTGATGCTGTCGTAGCCGGCCAACTGGATCGGCCAGCGATAGTCGTAAAACTGCCCCGGGAAGAAAAACGCGTTGGCATAACCGTCGCTTTCCGCTGGCACGTGGCCGTTGTGTTCGTGGGTACTGATGGTGTGCAGGCCAAAGCCCATGTTCGCCGACGGGTCGATCGGCAAGCCGTTGTAATGGCGCATCAACACGGGCTGCCCGTAGCGCACCATCAGCAATTTGGGCGGCAAGGTGCCGTCGAAGGTCCACAGCGAGTTGTGTTTCTGCACTGGCATTTTCGGGTGAAACCGCGGTTCAGCGCCTTTGGAGGTACCCGCGGTCGCCGGCACGCCAGCCACATTGTAATAGAGGCCACCGGGGCCAAACTCGCCCATGGCATAGCGGTGCATCTGCCGACTATCACGCAAACCGGTATTCAACCGTGCACCGGTTTGCACGGTCTTGTAGGCAACCTGCGGGTAGAACTCGTTCCAGCGCTGGTGCGACCAGCCTTTTCCTGGCGGACGGCCTTCAGCCGACGAGCCAATACGGCGGTTGAGGAAAAACTCAATCTGCTTCTGCCAAGGGTTGCGGTCGACCACGTTCGAATACTGGCTGGGGTACGGAGTCAAGCCCGGTTGACGCAAGAACGCATCGAGCGCTGCACTCGGCGGAGCACTGCGTGCCACGCTGGTGGGATCCTGTTGCGGCAGCGGGCCGATGGCGGCGGGTGGAAAAGGCAACAGTGCAGCCGGGGTAGTAGGGTCGAGTTTTTCCAGGCCGAATTCTTCGAACAGTACCAGTGGCTGAGTGAACGGCAGCGCACCGTACAGTGGGCTGGGCTTGCCGTTGGTGGGGTAGTTGAAACTGGTCTGCAGCGTTGGCGGCAGGATGTTTTCCACCCGCGTGGTGTCTTTGCTGCCTTTGACGCCACCGGGCAGATCGAAGGAATCCATGTTGGCATCAGGCATGGTCAAAATGGCGTTCAACGCCGCCGCTTTGTCAGCTGCTTCATCGTGATAGGCAGAGGGGTCCGTTGGCTGCGGCTGTCGCTCATCGTCGATGGGGCTGGCGCGCAAGTTCCCTGTGCTGAGTGTCATCGACAAAGCGATGCTTAATGGCGTCAACAGGCCAGACCATTTGAAGGGATAACGCGCTTTTGTGTCCATCACCAGCCGCCTCGAATGTGTGAAGGGGGTAGTGGGGACAGTGCAAGGAGCCGGCCAAACGCAACGGCCTTATAAAAACATTAACACACTATAAAACAATAACTTACAAACACTAACATGCGATTATCGAAAAAATGACTGGGGATTGACACCCATTCTCGGGGAAAGTTCACACCCAATTCAGGGGGTACCTTTACAACCTCACTCCAGCGGCGATTTACAGTACCCACATTCGGAGCAATTCCACATAAATGGGCAGTATTACCCACACCCGCCATCAACTTTTCAGCTGGAGAAATTGTCCACGCAATCAGGCCGCTTTCGCGCCGGGGTACAGCGGGTTGCCGGAGCTTTGGCATAGAGAATGCTCTGGGTAAACTAACGGCTCCAGGGGCACTCGCAGACGTGCAATCGATGCCTGGATAACACACCTGCGCCGCAGATCAGCCGCCAGCCTGCGAGGGGTCACTACCATGCGGAACGATTCCATAATCCTCACGCTAGCACTCATGGTTTTCATTTTTTCGACAGGGGTCGCCTGGAGTCACATCTTCCTGTTCTGCAGTTAGGAATCAGGGAAAATCCTTCATCACCTTGACCGCCCATGACCCGGGAAGCTGAACTCTTCGAGGCCGGGTGCCCTTTTTTCCTCGCTTGACCAACGACCCGTTTTTTCAAAAGAAAAGGGAGGGCTTCCATGCCCTCCCCTGCGCTTTACACGCGTCTGCGAACGTACTGATCAGGACCTCAAGTGGCGAGAATGAAGTCTGCGGCCGTTATGGTTGTCGCATCGGCCACTCCGACCAGGCGGATGGATTCAGCGCCTGCGGAGCTGATCAAGGTATCCGCACCGACATCGGTGATGATGACGTTGCCGACAAAGGTCACAGCATTGACGCCGAACGAGGAAATATCGAGCCGATCCTGGCCTCCTGCCGCGTCGGCATCGAAGCCGATGATCTGATCGGCCCCGAAGCCCGCTGCGAACACGAAGATATCGTTGCCGCTGCTGGCAACCAGGGTGTCGTTGCCGGCACCACCTGTGACCCTGTTATTGCCAGTACCGCCATCGATAAAGTCATCACCGATCCCTCCCAACAAGGTGTCGTTAGCGTCACCACCGAACAGCGTGTCGTTGCCTGCTCCACCGTTCAAGACATCCACCCCGCTTCCGCCGTTGAGGGTGTCGTTGCCGCCATTACCATTGAGGGTGTCATTACCCACCCCGCCGTTGATGACGTTATCCAGCCCGTTACCGTTGCCGACGAAGTTGCCGACTCCGGTGTAGGTCAGATTCTCGACCTCAGCGCCCAGCGTGTAGCTGGCCAGCGACGTCTGCACGGTGTCCGTACCGCCACCGGCGACCTCGACCACGACGTCTGCGGCTGTATCGACAACGTAGTTATCGTTGCCGGCGCCCCCCACCAACCGGTCGGCACCTGCACCGCCGTTGAGGACGTCGTTACCCACCCCGCCGGTGATGGTGTTGGCCAACGCGTTACCGGTACCGGTGAAGTTACCGGCTCCCGTATAGGTCAGGTTCTCGACGTTGGCGCCAAGCAGGTAGGTGGTCAGGCTGGTTTGCACCAGATCGGTACCAGCACCCAGCGCCTCGGTGACAAGGTCACCGACGTTGTCGACCACAAAGGTGTCGTTGCCGAGGCCGCCGCTCATGGCATCCGCGCCGAGCCCGCCGTTGAGGGTGTCGTTGCCGTCCTCGCCATTGAGGACGTCATTGTCGTCGCCGCCGTTGAGGATGTCGTTGCCAGTGCCGCCCAACAACTGGTCGATACCGGCGAGGCCATTGAGCGTATCGTTCCCGCCCAGGCCAAGCAGCACATCGTTAGCCGCGGTGCCGGTGAGGATGTTTGCCAAGGCATCGCCCTGCAGTACCACGCCTTGTGCCACAACCACCGCCGCCGTCGCCGCAGAAGTCACCGACTCCAGCGTGCCGAAGGCATCGGTGTAGCGCACGATCACCCGCAGTTGCAGATTGGCCTGCGCCGCACCGGGGGTGAAGGTCGCAGCAGTCGCGCCGTTGATGTCGGTGAAGGACGTGCCGACCTCTTGCTGCCACTGGAAGCTGAAGGTGCCCAGCCCGTCCGGATCGGCAATTCCACCCGTCAGCGCGGTCAGCACCTGCCCTTGATCCGGAGTCGTATCGCTGATCAGCAACGCGCCTGTCGGTGCATCGTTGACGTTGGCCACCGGCCCCAGGATGTTGGACGCAACGCTTTCGGCCGCACCGAAGTCATCCACATAACCGATCAACACGCGCACTGCCTGGCCGACCTGAGCCTGGCCAAGCGCGAACGTACTGGCAGTTGCGCCGACAATGTTGACGAAGCCGGTCCCGCTGTTCGCCTGCCATTGGTAGGTGAACTGCGGATTGCTCAGGCCATCGACGTCGATGATGCTCGCCGGATTGGCGGTCAACACCTGGTTCTGCACTGCAAGCCCGGTAACGGTCGGCCCTTGGGTCGGTGCATCGTTGACGTTGTCCACCGGCCCCAGGATGTTCGACGCAACGCTTTCGGCCACTCCGAAGTTATCCACGTAACCGATGACCACGCGAACTTCCTGGCCGACCTGGGCCTGGCCAAGCGCGAACGTGCTGGCGGTAGCACCGGCGATGTTGACGAAGCCGAGCCCGTCATTCGCCTGCCACTGGTAGGTGAACTGCGTCGTGCTCACGCCATCGGCGTCGATGATGCTCGCCGGGTCAGCGGTCAACAGTTGGTTCTGTACTGCAAGCCCGGTTACGGTCGGCCCTTCGGTCGGCGTACTGTTCCCGGACGAATCGACGATCTCCAGCGTGCCCTTGGCATCCTGATACACCGCACGGACACGGATGTTCAGGCCCGCCACATCGTCCGTCACCCGGTAGGTGCTGCCGGTGGCACGCGATGCCTCGCCAGCGGCGATGACGGTGATGTCTTCATAGATGCCTGAACCCGCGATGTTCTCGACCTGCCAGTAGTAAGCCACCGCCCCGGTAATCGCACCGGTCGGGTTGGCCACACTCTGGCTGTCCGCGTCCCGTACCGCCTGACCGCTGACGCGCAGCAACTGGCCGGCAACCGGCGTTTCGTCACGCAGGCCGGTGCCAGCATCGAGGATTGCCAGATGACCCGACGGGTCGCTGTTTTGCGCGGTGCCCACGCCGGACGACTGCGCCCCGTCAGCGAACTGCAGACGCTCGATACCCGTCAAGCGATCGACACCATCACGCCCCGCTACCGAGTCGGTCACAATGACCGTGTCGCCATCGATCTCGATTCCGTATTCCCCCAGGTTACCGGAGAAAAACGCGGTGTCGAAGCTGTCATCACCGCTCAGGATCTCCCGCACGATGACCAACTGGCCCGGGTTGTAAGTACCGTTCAGCATAAACGGCACCAAGGGCTCCATACTGTCGAACGTGGCGATCTCCTCGCCGGTGCCATCGGCATTTTCCCGTACGCTGATGCGCACGTTCAGCCACTTGTCACCATCGATGATGTCGTCACCACCGCGACCTTCGATCAGGTCGCTGCCGCCGCCGCCGAGGATGATGTTGCCGCCGTCGAAGTACGTCGCCCCGTCTACCAGCAAGTCAGCCAGCCCGTTGATCAGGTTGATGTTGGTCAGCACACTGCCGGTTGCACCCGCAGTGGGCAGCGATGTGGCATCTTCGTTATCACCGCGCAGGAAGTCACCGTGCGAGGAACCCGACAAACCTTCCATGATGTCGAAACGCACCAGCGCTGAAGCACCCGAACCCGGCATCGATGGAACATCGAAGAAGCGTTCGGTGTAGTCGATGGTCACGCCTTGGGCGAGCCCCTTGAAGGTCGCCCAGTCATAGCCGGAGCCGCCGATATAGCGGTCACCCATGCCGAGACTGCCGACCATGATGTCGTCACCGCCTTCACCGTTGAACTTATCGTTCTCGTTACCGCCGATGAACACATCGTGACCGATCACCGGATCATTGCCAGCCGGGTCGAAGTTGTCGCCAGGTGCACCGTCCGACGTGCCCTTTTCGATCCAGTCGTCGCCTTCGTTACCCATGTCCTGTTCGTTGGCTTTGCTGCCCAGGATGAAGTCGTTGCCTTGGCCACCAATGGCTTCGGAAGCGTCCTCGCCGGTCACGATGAAGTCATTGCCGAACCCGCCAATGATCAGGTTGACGCCGTTGCCGCCGTGCAACACGTCGTTGCCGTCACCACCCTGGATGTTATCGTCGCCACCGGCGTCAGTGATGATGTCGTCGCCGGCGCCACCGCGCAGTTGGTCGTTGCCGTCACCACCTTCGATGCGGTCGTTGCCGCCGTCACCCCAGACCGTGTCGTCCCCTTCACTCGAGACGAGGATGTCTGCGCTGTTGGTGCCGCCCAGCACGATGTGCTCTGCACCGGTGTACTTGATGTAGTGAGTGTCCGGCCCGTCGGTCAGCGGGTTGTCGCGGAACACCACCTGCTCGCCGTTTTCGCCAAGCGGATCGGCATTGCCCAGGCCATCGTTGTACTGCTTGGTCTTGTCCACTTCCAGATAGAACCCGGGGTCCGAGAACACCAGGCCCGGCAAGTGCGTTGCCGAGGTGTTGGCCATGATCAACTTGGCGAACGAGTTGCTTTCCAGTTCCGCGTTCATCGACAGGCCAGAGGTACGTTCCAGGTAGTAGAAGCGGTCGCCGTCCTGGAGTTTTTCCATCTGGTTCTCGAACACGAAGTTGAAGGTCGAGCCGAGCATGCCGCCGAACGGGGTCCTCGCTTCGGCCAGGCCGCCGATCCACAGGTCGATCGCATCGACGCCCGTGATCGTCACCCCCTTCAGATCGTCAGCGGTACCCAGCACCCCATCCTTGCCGGCGCGCGTCACGTTGGCCCAGGTACCGCTGCTGTTGAGGAAGTCCAGGCGGTCGGACGGCGCATCATCACCCCCCAATACCAGCGCCAAGGCTGCAGCGCGTTTGCCTTCCAGCGTGGTCGCCGCCAGGACGGTGCCATGGGTGCCATAGGCCGCGATGAAGTTGATCAGCGACTCCGGATGCTTGAGGTGCTGCACCAGGTCGACCCAACTGCTGTACGGCTTGAGCTGGGTATCACCGGTCTGGCTGTAGATGTCGCGGCGAATCGCGTTGAGCGAGGGAATCCCCACGTCGCGGCCACGGGCGATGTTGATCGCCGGCAGGTCGAGCGGCAGGCCGAGCAAGTTATTGCGCAGCGCCTCGGTGACGAACTCATCGATTTCGTTACCGGCCTGGCGCGTCACCCCACGCACGATCGCACTGGTCGCATCCTCTGGCGTCACCCCGCTGGCGGCATACGCCAATGGGTTGAGGAACGCCGCGATCAAGCCCAGTTGCTGATCGGGATCAGCGCTGTTCGGATCGCCAATTACATTGAAGTCGACGTCGTATCGATCGACCGTCTCGGTCAGCATCGAGTGGCCGAACCGGTAAACGGTGTGGGCGAACTCGGCGACGATCGAGGCATCGAGGTCGACGTCATAGACCTGGGTCGGCGCGAAGAACAGGTCGACCCTGGGTTGGATGGTCCGCGCAAACTCCTCGAACACCAGGTGCTGATACTGCATCTCGGTGCCGAACTTGGCAGCCTGGAACAGCCGCTCGCCATTCCACACCAGTGCATCGATCTCGGCCTGGCTGGCTGGCAACGCATCCACCGGAGTGAGCAACCACTCGTTGAGGAAGGCCACGTCAGCCGAATCGAGTACGGTGTCCTTGGTCTGCGCCACCAGCCGATTGTGCTCGGCGTGGAAGATCGCATGCACCGCGGTCAGGCCGATGTTCTCGTTGACCCGGCCGTCGCCGGCGATGTAGTGCGCATCCAGCAACTCGTTGTCGTAAGCCAGGTTGGCCCCGGTCTGCGGATTCGACGGCACCGCGTTGCCAATGTCGTCATCGGCATCGGGAACCAGCACACCAGCGCTGAACACCGGCGCTGCATTGTGGGCAATGTCGGCGAGGAACTGGTGGCCGGTGCGCACTGCATTGACCAGGCTGATAGGGGCTAGCGGATTGCCTTCGACGAGGACGTCATCAGCGGTGCCGCCAAGCCCGTCTGCCCCTTTCATCACGACCATCGGGAAGCCGTTCGGCCCCTTGATGAAATTGCCGTAGGCGTCGGTCGCCAACAGCGGGCCGTTCTCGACGTCGGCATCGGTCAGGCGGATACCCAGGACATCGTTGGCCTGCGCCTTGACCACTTTCCAGGTCGCCATGCCACCGATTTCGGTGTCGTCAGCGGTACCGTACTTGCCATCCGCCCCCAGGTCACGGTTGGTGATCAGCCGGCCGGTCGCGATGGGGCCGTCCTCGGTCAGCACATACCCGCGCAGGAACACCTGGTGCGATGGATGCGAGCTGTAGGTCTGGTTCTGGTCCACGAACGGCGTGGTGGTGTTGGTGTGCTCATGGATGTCGTCGGCCGTGCCGAGAACGCCATCCGCCCCTGGCTGGTTGGTCGCGCGGGTCATCACCATGAAATTGGTGTTGCCGCCTGGCACGTACAGCGGATCATCCGGTTGCAGCGGGATGAAGACGGTGCCCGAGCCCCCCTTGGTGACAAGGTCCAGCCCATGATCGAAGAATTGCCCGAAGAAGGTCATCCAGGCATTGAACGGCGCGGACAGCCCCGCATCCGCCGCGGTGTTCTCGAACAGGTATACATCGTGGTCGTCGCCAGTACCGAACTGCCCGTCCATGCCGGGGCTGGCGACAATCCGTACGCCATCCTTGAGTACGTCGTCGTTGCCATCCGCGCCGAAGTTGAGCACGCCGTCGGCACCCGGGTCGTAAGCCGTGGCATAGGCTGCCGGGTTGTTCGATGTCTGGTCGACGATCAGGTTGCTGATGGTGCGCGGCTGCGAGTCAATCACCAAGCCGCTGTTCTGCGCATAAGACGTTCCCGATTGCGCCGGATTGAAGACCGGATCGCTCACACGCGGAAAGGTGTTATCGGCGGCACCAAACTCGGTGTTGTTGATGCCGTTGAGGTTCATCAGGTTATTGTTCGACCCGTCGACCGCACGCAGGCCCAACGGCGCGCGGATGTTCGGGATCAGCGAGAGGATGTCCTGCCCGGACGCGTCAGCCTCGGCAATCTTGATCTGATCAAGGATGAAATTGAGGTCGGAGCGGACCATGTGAAGGCCTTCGCCACCGGCCGTGGCATCGACGACAGGTGCCTGCGCAGTCGGCACAACCGGCGCCCCGGCAACCACCGCGGCAGTCGGCTGCGAGAACACTACTTCAGTCGTGCCATGACCATCCTGGTAGATCGCCTTGACACGCAACGACAACCCGGCAAGGTCAGGCGAAACCTTGAAGGCGGTGCCATCGGCACTCTGGAACGCCACGTCGCCGGCCGGCAACAGGATGATGTCCTCGAACACACCGCTCCCCGGATCCGCCTCGAACTGCCAGAAGTAGGACACCGAGGCGTTGTTGATAAACCCCTGGAGATTGCCCACCGAGACGTTGTTGGCATCGCGCACCCCGGCCATGCTGACACTCAGCGTGTCGCCTACCGTTATCGCGCCGCCGTTGCCATCGCTGAGGGTCGGCCTGCCAACCGGTTGAGCATTGAGCCCTTGCACCAGCACTCGCTGGGTATCGGCAAACTGCAGGCGTTCGATATGCAGCAGCGTATCGGTGCCGTCACGACCGGCTACGGTATCTGCCACCGTCCAGACATCGTCTGCCAGATTGGCTGTGCCGCGGGTGTCCTGGGTCACCACATATTCAGACTGGACCCCGGAAAATATGGCGGTGTCGAAGGCCGACCCGCCCGTCGAGGTACCGGGCAGGATTTCCCGCACGGCCTTGAGCTGCCCCGGGTTATAGGTGCGATCGAGCATGAACGGGATCATATCGACCATGCTGTCGAAGCTGGCGATCTCGGGCCCGGTATGATTGACGTCGTCAGCGCTGTAGACGGCAATCCTGACGTTTATCCATTTGTCGCCATCGATCAGGTCGTCGCCCCCGCGGCCCTCGATCAGGTCACTGCCATTGCCACCGAGGATGATGTTGCCCGTGGCAAAACCGGTGGTTGGCAAACCGGCATCGGCCAGAAACTGCTCCAGTCCGCGGATCAACGCCACATTGGTCAGCGCACTGCCCGTGGTTCCACCGTGGTTGATGATGGTGTCCGCATCCACATCATCGCCCTTGAGCACATCGGCGAACTTCGAACCGGACAAGCCCTCGACCTCGGCAAAACGGTCGAGAATAGAGGCCGGCGAGGCACCGACCGGATTGAACACGCCATTGTTCTGGTTTGGCGCATTGCCGTGTGGCTGCGCCAGCTCGGCCATGGTCAGGTCAACGGTCACGCCCACCTTGTCATCCTTGTAGGTCACCCAGTCGAAACCGGACATGCCGTCCATATTGTCCTGGGCATCGCTGCCGACAAAGATGTCATCGCCACCCTCGCCGATCATTTCGTCGAAGCCACCACCGCCGACAAAGATGTCGTTGCCGATCACATCGTCATTGAGCAGCGGCGAAAAATTATCGCCAGGCGCACCATCCTGGGTGCCCATCTCGATCCAGTCGTCACCTTCGTTGCCGGTAGGTGGCAGATTGGTCTTGGCACCGAGGATGAAATCGTCACCCTGGCCACCGAAGGTGGTGGTGATGTCTTCGGTGGTGACGATGAAGTCCTGGCCGTCGCCCCCCAGGATCAGGTTGCCTCCAGCCAGCATGCTACCGGCGATGATCACGTCGTTACCGGCGTTGCCTTCCAGGCGGTTGTCGCCGAACGAATCGGTGATGATGTCATCGCCCGCGCCGCCGAGTACCGCGTCATTGCCGGCACCGCCTTCGAGGCGATCGTTGCCGCCGTCGCCGTAAAGGGTGTCATCGCCTTCGCCGGAGATGATGATGTCATTGCCGGCGGTGCCACCCAGGACGACATGGTCTTCACCGGTGTACTGCAGATAGTTACTGTCCAGCCCTTCGGTGTCGGGATTGTCGCGGATCACCAGCGGCACGATTTCCACCCCGTTGATCATGATGCCGCCAGTCGGATCGGCTTTGCCGTCCACGCCCAGGTTGGTGAACTGATTGGCCTGATTGACTTCGAGGGTGAACGTCGGCGTCAGGAACACGGTGTTCGACAGGTGGGTGACATCGCTGTTGAGCATGATCAGCTTGGCAAAGGAGTTGTTCTCAAGCTCAGTGCCGAAGTTCAGGCCTGCGACGCGCGACAGGTAGTAGAAGCGGTCGCCGTTCTGCAACGCCTCCATCTGGGTTTCAAAGACGAAGTTGAACGTCGAGCCGAGCATGCCGCCGAACGGCATCTTCTGCTCGGCGAGGCCACCGACCCAGAAGTCGATGTCGTCCACACCGGTGGTGGTGACGCCATTGACCATGGCGTAGATGCCCGTACTGTTAAGGAATGCCAGGCGATCGGCCAGATTGGCGGTAAAGGTACGCTCTTCGGCAGTACCCGCGTTGATCACCGCGCTGCCACCAAACACCAGGGCCGCGGCGACCGCACGCATTTCGACCAGCGTATCCACATCGGCCGCGATCAATGCGCTGTGGGTGCCGAAAGCGGCGATGAAGTTGACCAGGGATTCGGGGTGCTTGAGGTGGTCCGCAAAGTCAGACCAACTGATGTACGGCGTGAGTTGGCTGTCGCCGGTGGCTGCGTACATCTCACGGCGCGCTTCATTCAACGTGGGAATGCCAGTGTCGCGACCGCGCGCCAGGTTAAGGGCCGGCAAATCGAGCGGCAGGCCGAGCAGGTTGTTGCGCAACGCTTCGGTGACGAATTCGTCGATCTCGTTGCCCAACTGGCGGGTCGCACCGCGAATGATCGCCCCTGCCGCTTCGTCCGATGTCGCTCCGCTGCCGGCGAACGCCAGCGGGTTGAGGAAGGCCGCGATCAGCCCCATTTGCGAGTCCGGGTTGTTCGGGTCAGTGAGGAGCGGATTGAACTCAGGGTCGAAGCGATCGACGGTTTCGGTCAGCATCGAGTGACCGAAGCGGTACACCACGTGGGCGAACTCGGCGAGGATGGCCGGGTTGATCGAGGTGTCATAACCGTTGGGGGCAAGAAATTCGTCGACCTGCGGCTGAATGGTCCGCGCGAACTCCTCGAACACCAGGTGCTGATACTGCATCTCGGTACCGAACTTGGCGGCCTGGAACAGGCGTTCGCCGTCCCATACCAACGCTGCGATATCGGCTGGGGTCGTCGGTATCGCGGTCACATCGTCCGCCAGCCACTCATTGAGGAAAGCCAGGTCGCCGGCAGCAAGAATGGTGTCCTTGGATTGCTGGACCAGGCGGTTGTGCTCGGCGTGGAACACATGGTGCACAGCAGTCAGGCCGATGTTTTCGTTCACCCGGCCGTCGCCGGCAATGTAGTGGGCGTCGAGCAGTTCGTTGTCATAGGTCAGGTTGTTGCCGCCGGGGCCAACGTCCTGCGCATTGCCGATAGCGGTGTCGGCATCTGCCTGCAGCACCCCGCCAACAACGACCGGCGCGGCATTGTGGGCGATGTCGTCGAGGAAGGCATGCCCGGTGCTCACGGCATTGGCCAGGCTGATCGGCGCATCCCGATTGCCTTCGACCAGTTGCGTGACGTCATCAGCCGTCCCGCCGATACCGTCGGCACCGTTACTGACGCGCATCACCACCTGCGGCATGCCGCTCGGTCCGCGGATGAAGTTGCCATACGCATCGGTTGCCAGCAGCGGCACGCTGTGCACATCGGCATCGGTCAGGTTGATCCCGAGAATGTCGCGGGCCTGGGCCTTGACCACTGCCCAGGTCGCCATGCCGCCATTTTCGCCATTGCCATCATCGGCCGTGCCGAACTTGCCATCGGCGCCGAGATCACGGTTGGTAATCAAGCGGCCCGTTGCAATAGGGTTGCCTGCCGCGTTGAGGGCGTACTCACGCAGGAACACCTGATGCGAGGGGTGCGAGCTGTAGGTTTGGCTCTGGTCCACGAACGGCGAGGTGGTGTTGGTCTGGCCATCATCGGCAGTGCCGACTATTCCGTCCGCGCCAGCGGAATGCACTGCACGTGACAGCACCATGAAGTTGGTGGGGCTGCCCGGTACGAACAACGGATCGTCCGGCTGCAGCGGAACAAACACGAAGTCGGTACTGCTCTTGGTGACCAGGTCGAGGCCGTGGTCGAAGAACTGGCCAAAGAAGGTCATCCACGAGTTGAAGCCGGCGGTAAGGCCAGCATCAGGTGACACGTTGGGAATGAAAAACACTTCCTTGTCGTCGGCCGTGCCGAACACCCCATCCAGACCGGGGCTGATCACCGGGTCGGCGCCGCCATTCGCCGCCACCGCGGCCGGGTTGTTGGCGGTCTGGTCGACGATCAGGTTACTGATTATCCGTGGCTGCGGGTCGACCACATTCCCTGACGCGGCATAGGCCGCCCGATACTGGGCATCAAGCAGGCGCAGGAAGGAATTGTCCGCGGCGCCAAACTCGCTTTGCCCGGCGACCAGGTTGTTGTAGCTGCCATCGACGGTGCGCAGGCCGAATGGCACTTGGCTGTTGGGCAGCAAATCACTGAGGCTGGTGCCGTCGGCGTGCGCCTCCGCGATGAAGATTTGCTTGAGTATGAATTCCAGGTCCGACTTGTTGAAATTGGCCATTTTTATTGTCCTCGATCTCTCTGGGGGAAAGGCACAGGACGAAACAATCCTCCCACGCCCAGTCAGGTGCTGGCTTGCGAAGTTCGTTGGTTCAGTTGCAGGGCGAGAGCAGGCGTGGGTTAGGCAAAGCCGTCCCCCGGCGCCCGTGAAATGCGCGCCTGGAATTCGCGAAATGGATGGGTCGCCGAGCGATCAGGCAGAGCGATCCCGAGCTGTGGGTGGGCCATGGAATTGGGAAGTCGAAGTGAACTTCCTGAACGATTGTGTCACTGCGCAAAAGATCAAATGGATCGACATGTTTGCTCCCTCGGGAAAATCACCGCCTTGCAATGCCAAAGTTCTGGCTGGCTTCCGGGGGGCGATCTTTGAACATGACTAAAGTTCCATAGCAAAAAACTGTCAATATTACGCCGCAAAAACAGACGACCGGCATTGGATCTGCCAACCTACTGTTATTAAAGGATATATAGAAAATTCTAAGCAATATTAGAGCGAAATGTTATTTAAAACTGTATCGCTAGAGAAACAAACGCCACCTACGCTGCTGCATGTGAATTTCGAAAGAACGACTGCTCAAGCCGACGAGTTACCTGGAGATCTACATCTATCTGATAGTCAATCACATTTACCGGTAGCGGGTGCGCCGCATGGCCAACCTGGCTTTTCGGTGGGGAGGACGCAAATGCACAAGCAGTCGAGCGCTCGCTCAGAACTGTCCGACGCGATATTTCGCCTGCGCCGCAGTTTTTACTCGCTGGCAGCGTTCAGTGGCGTTATCAACGTCATGATGTTGACGCCAGCGGTGTACATGCTGCAGGTCTACGATCGGGCCCTGGTCAGTCGCAATGTCACAACATTGACGATGTTGACCTTGCTGGTGATAGGGCTGTTCCTGCTGATGTCCACACTGGAAATGGTCCGCACCCGTGTACTGATCCGGGTCGGCAACTGCCTCGACATGGACCTCAACCGGCGCATCTTCACCGCTGCTTTCGAGCGCAACCTGAGCCGCGCCGGCGGCAATCCGGCCCAGGCCCTGCAGGATCTCTCGCAAGTTCGCCAGTTTCTCACCGGCAATGGCCTGTTCGCTTTCTTCGATGCGCCATGGACGCCGATCTACCTGCTGGTCGCCTATCTGATCCACCCGCTGCTCGGACTGATCACACTGATCGGCTCGCTGATTTTGGTGGGCCTGGCTTATCTCACCGAGAAGGCGACGCAAAAGCCACTGGCCGAAGCCAACCAGGCCGCCCTCTCCTCCGCCACTTACGCCAACAATAACCTGCGCAATGCCGAAGTCATCGAGGCCATGGGCATGCTGCCGTCGATCAGTAAGCGCTGGTACCAAAGCCATTTGCGCATACTGGAAATGCAGACCCTGGCCTCCGACCGCGCCGCCCTCATCAGCAGCACCGGGCGCTTCGTGCGTATCACGTTGCAGTCGCTGATCCTCGGCGCCGGCGCGCTGCTGGCGATCGAAGGCAAGATCACCCCGGGGATGATGATTGCCTGTTCGATCCTCACCGGCCGCGCACTGGGTCCGGTGGAACAGGTTATCGGGTCATGGAAGCAACTGCTCGGTTGCCGTTCGGCCTGGGGCCGGCTCAACGAGATGCTGCACGACTATCCGCGCCGACCACCGAGCATGCCATTACAGCGTCCGCTGGGCATGCTGGCGGTGGAGAATGTGTATGCCGGTGCCCCCGCCACCAACAACACAATCCTGCGCGGAGTGAGTTTCAGCCTTGCCCACGGCGAAAGCCTTGGCGTGATCGGCCCATCCGCCTCGGGCAAATCCACCCTCGCCCGCTTGCTGGTTGGCGTCTGGCCGGCGCAGGCTGGCAAAGTGCGCCTGGATGGCGCGGACATATTCAGTTGGAACAAGGGGGAACTTGGCCCCTGGCTCGGCTACCTGCCACAGGACGTAGAGCTGTTCGAAGGCACCATCGCCGACAATATTGCGCGCTTTGGCGAAGTGGACAGCGACGCGGTTATTCGCGCTGCCAGGAGCACTGGCGTGCACGAGATGATCCTGCGCTTTGCCCAGGGTTATGACACTCGACTGGGCACCGATGGCAGCCCGCTGTCGGGTGGCCAGAAGCAACGCATCGCGTTGGCCCGCGCGCTGTATGGCGAGCCCAACCTGATCGTGCTGGATGAGCCTAACGCCAACCTCGACGACGTCGGCGAAAAGGCCCTGGTCGATGCCCTGGCCGAACTCAAGGCCCGCGGTGCCACCGTCATTCTGATTTCCCACCGTCCCAACGTACTGTGCGCCGTCGACAAGGTACTGATGCTACGTGACGGCGGCGTGCAGATGCTCGGCACGCGTGACGAAGTATTCGCAGCGCTGCGCAAGGCCAGTGTGATGCCTGCAGGCGCGCCGACCCCGCTGGCCTCCGTCAAAGCACGGGAGTGACCGATCATGCAGATGAGCCAACACACCGAGATGATTCAAGCCGATCCCAGGAGCGTGGTAGACCTGGACGTCGGTAAGCCCGCGCGCTGGGGCGTGTGGCTGGTGCTTGCCGGCTTCGGCGGCTTCCTCCTGTGGTCCTGGCTGGCGCCGCTGGATGCCGGCGTGGTGGCGACTGGCACGGTCAAAGTCACCAGCAACCGCAAAGCCGTGCAGCATTTGAGTGGCGGCACTGTGGAGGCCATTCTCGTTCGCGAAGGCGATGTGGTGACCAAGGGCCAGGAGCTGGTGCGCCTCGACTCGTTACGTGCCGCTGCCGAACAGGGTGCGGTTGGCGCCCAGTACATCGTCAGCAAGACGGTGGAAAACCGGCTGGAAGCGGAACGTGACGCGCGCAATGTGGTGATCTTCGATCCCGAACTGCTCAAACGCTTCGGCAATGACCACCGCCTGGTAGCCGCCATGGACCTGCAACAGCGTCTACTGGACACCCGGCGTGCCGGCCTGGCGGGTGAAATCAGCATCCTGGAGGAAAACCTGGCGGCGTCGCAGGTGCAGCTCAAGGGCCTGCAGCAGGTCTATGGCGCCCGCACCTCGCAAATCAACTTCCTCAACCAGGAACTGCAAGGCACCCGAGTTCTGGCGGCCGAAGGCTATGTGCCGCGCAACCGCTTGCTTGAGCTGGAACGCAGCAACGCCGACCTTTCGGCCGGCCAGGCCGAGAACCTCAACAACATCGCTCGCGTGCGTAGCCAGGCTACCGAAATCAAGTTGCGCATCCTGCAGCGCCAGCACGATTACCTGAAGGAAGTCGAATCACAGCTGACTGAAACCGCCAAGGAAAATACCACCCTGGCCGACCGCTTGCGCGCGCTGGACTATGAAGTGACCCACACGGTGATACGGTCGCCCATCGACGGCATGGTCCAGTCCCTGAGCATTGCCACCGTCGGGGGAGTCATTCAGCCCGGCTTCAAGATCATGGAAATCGTTCCAGTCAACGAACCGCTGCAGGTCGACGCAATGATTCCCGTGCAGGCCATCGACAAGATGGTCCCCGGCCTGCCCGTGGATATTGCCTTCCCGGCCTTCAACCATGCCCAGACGCCAAACATTCCCGGCCGCGTGAAGACCATCTCCGCCGATCGCCTGCTCGACGAGGAAAGCAAGCAACCGTTCTATCTGGCCCAGGTGGAAGTCACTTCCGATGGCATGAGGCTGCTTGGCAGCAATCACATTCGCCCCGGTATGCCCGCCAGCGTCACCATCAAGACCGGCGAGCGCAACTTGATGAGCTATCTGCTCAAACCGATGCTCGAACGCGTGGACAGCTCCTTTAAGGAACAATGAAATGGACCGTCATTGCATAGTCTTCTGCCTGCTGGGGCTGTCCCTGCCGGCCAGCGCCATGGACCTCAAACAAGCCTGGGATCTGTTGCAGTACCAAGGCCCCATCTACCGCGCCGCCGTGCATGAAAAAGCCGCCGGCGAGGAAAACCGCGCCATCGGCAAGGCCGGCCTGCTGCCGCAGGTCAATGCCTCGGCCTACGACAACAAGGTCAATGGCACTCAACGCCAGAACGGCCTCGACAGGGATCTGGACTACGACTCCAAGGGCGCCAACGTGCGCCTGCGCCAGCCGCTGTTCAACAAACAGAAGATGGCCGAGTACCGCCAGGGCAAGCAACGTGCCGACTACAGCGTCGCGGTGTTCGATGCCAAGAGCCAGGACGCCGCCGTGCGCTTGGCCGAGAGCTATTTCGACGTGCTCCTGGCAAGCGAAACCATCCTCCTGGCCAAATCCAAGCTGAACGCCTTCGAAGAGCAACTCGCCTCGGCGAAACGCCGCATGGAGCTGGGTGCCGGCACCATCACCGACATTGACGAGTCGGTCGCTCGCCGCGATCTCGCCGAGGCTGAACTGATTGAAGCGCAGGACAACCTGGTCAATGCGCGCCGCAAGCTGGAAGAATATATAGGTGAACCCCCCGAATCGCTGACCACCCTGCAGCCGAATTTCGCTACACCGCCGCTGCTACCGAGCAATCTGCAGGACTGGCTGGTCAAAGCCCAGGCCGATAGCCCGCTGATCCATGCGCGCCGTCATAGCAGCGCCCTTGCCGAAGAAGAAGTGAAGCGCGCCAAGGCCGGCCACTGGCCCACACTGGATTTCGTCGCCGGATATACCGCAGGCGATAGCCAGTCAATCTCCGAGCTGAATCAACGCAACCGCTACAGTTCAATCGGGCTGGAAGTCAACTTCCCGTTGTACAGCGGTGGAGGAACCAGCGCTCTGGCACGCCAGGCCAGTGCCAATAGCTACAAGGCCATGGACGAGCTCGACGCCACGCGCCAGGAAGTCATCACCGGTACCACCCGCGAGTATCAAGGCGTACAGAGCGGCGCTCAGCGTATCCACGCACTGGAGAAGGCAGTGGCGTCAAACGAACGCTCACTGGCTTCGACGCGCAAGGGCTTCAAGGAAGGAGGCACCAGCACCAACTCGGACGTGCTCAATGCTGAAGAGCTGCTCTTCGTTGCGCGCCACGATCTGTTCGAAGCAAAACTGCGCTACTTGATGTCGCGCCTGCGCCTGGCCTCTTCGGTGGGTAGCCTGGGCGACGACGATATCGACCACATCAACAACTACCTGGGCCCGGAACTGTTAGTCACCAACTGACTTAAGTACTCGGTTGTCGTGCGTACATCACCCGAAGATGGCAGCGCCGATATTTTCTGAGGCGATATTGCGCACGCGACTCGATGAACCACCCGTAGTCATTTTCAGTCGGTTCACGTCGGATGTGGCGATTTTTCCGGCGTGTCCACGTGGGTGTTTATCTTGCGCACCCCATCTCGATATCCTTCGTGCGCTGAAAGAATTCTTCAAGGTGCCTTGAGCCGTACCTTACTCAGTCGCCCAGCGAGCCAAGGAGCCACTGACAAAAAATCTCGGCACAGGCAGAGCGCTTGCGATGCTTGAGCGACACCAGGAATTCGCCATTGCCGGTCACACATTCGAACGGTGTAACCCGCTGCAATTCGCCCTTGGCCAGCGCCTCATCCGCCATGAACGTCCACGCAAGGCCAATACCCATGCCTTGCTGGACGGCACGATAGGCCAATGTCAGCTGGTTGAAGACCGGGGCTTTGTCCCGCGCCACGTAGTCGATGCCAAAGTGGCCGAACCACTGGCGCCAGTCCAGGCATTGCCAGGCGCAGGTGTCGATCTGCACCAGGTTGGCTTGCACCAAGTGTTCCAGCGTCTTGATTCCCGAGACATCCAGTGAAGGATGCGCCACGGCATAGACGATTTCCGGTAGCAGGAAATCGCTGTCCAGCGAGGGCCATTGGCCAGAACCGTAGAGAATGCCCACGTCGAAATCATTGAGGCTGGCCTCGTCGAACTCGTTGATCGCGTGAACGTGCACGGCGATGTCGGGGTACGCCTTGTTGAATTCGATCAACTTGGGGAACAACCAGAACTGGGCCAGGGCATGGGTCGCCAGCACCGAGACGGCGTTGGACTGATGGACATTGCGGATTCGCGTGACGCTCTGGTACATCGTGGCGAGCAGCATGTTGACCGTCATCAGAAGCTCCTCGCCTGCGCCGGTCAACGCGACACCCCGTGGCTTGCGCTCGAACAGCGCCACGCCCATGCCGTCCTCGAGCTGGCGCATCTGTTTGCTCACGGCGCTCTGGGTCAGGAACAGTTCGCCAGCGGCACCCGTGAAACTTTTGTGCCGTCCCACGGCCTCGAATGTGATCAGGGTCTCCAGTGGGGGCAAGGTACGCAGGTAACGGTTGATGAGGATTCTCCTGGCTGGCGACTGCGACCCGACATTCCCCTGCGGAATGGGTGGCCGAATATTTATCGCAGGTGGCGCTTATATACCATGGCTAGAATGCCGCTAAACAGCCTGCCAGAGCCGAGATGATGAACAGTGGGATCGTATTTGCGATATTGGCAGGCGCCATCTGGGGTGGGGTGATTATCGGCCCTTCGTTGCTGCCAGAATTCAATGCCGTGCTGATCAGCAGTGTGCGGTTTTCCCTCTATGGGCTGATCTCGCTTCTGCTGGCTTTGCCGATTGCATCGAGCCTGCTCGCCCGATTGACGCGCAACGATGTGTTTGTGCTGTTGCGTTTGTCATTGACTGGCAACGTCCTGAACTACGCCCTGTTGGGTGCTTCCGTACAACTGAGCGGGGTGACGGCTGCCGCCCTGATCAATGGCATGATGCCGGTTGCCATTACCTTCCTGGGGCGTGGTGATCCTGGGTCCCTGCCCCTGTCTAAGCTCAAGCTGCCTTTGTTGCTGGTATTCCTGGGCATCGTATCGGTCAGCCTGGAACACTCAGGCGCGCCAGCGGCGAGTACTTCGCTGTCTTCCCGTCTACTCGGCCTGGCCTGTGGCTTCAGCGCTGTCGTCTGCTGGTCGTGGTACGCGACCCGCAATGCCCGCTATCTCAAGCAGAGCCATTTCAACAGCAGCGAATGGTCCACGCTGGTGGGCATCGTGACTGGTATCGTGGCGGTCGTGTTCGGCATCGCCGCCTTGATGTTATTCCCGAACCTGGTCCCCACTCAGGTTGAAAGCAGTCGCTGGATGGCTTTGCTGTGGGTGTGCCTGTTCCTGGCACTGTGTGGTTCGTGGCTTGCCAATGGGCTATGGAATGCCTGCTCGCGTCGAATGGCCACGTCATTGAGCGGCCAGATGATCGTGTTCGAAACGCTGTTTGCCTGTGTCTACGGTTTTCTGTTCAGCCAGCGGGTGCCTGGCCTGATGGAAGTGATCTCGATCGTGTTGCTGGTGGTGGGTGTGGTCTGGGCGGCGAAGCGTCACCGCGTGGTCCCGGTGAAACATGCTCAACCGTAGAATCCAACAGTCGTTACCAGCCTGCCCTGATGTGCAAAAACAAGCCGGTAGCGATAAAAACTAAAAAACCATCAGCAGCATTGAGGTACCTCGCCGCGAGCAAGGCGAGCGTTGATGTCTTCAATGACCGCCGGCAAATCGACGATGGTGTCGATCAGGTAGTGCGGGCGCGAACCTTCGAACATCCGGGTAATGCGTGATCGCGCTTCGCTCAGTTCGTCGGCTGACAGGTTTTTGTATTGGTCATAGGTCAGGCCCAATGCATTGCCGGAGCAGGTCAGCGCCACCGTCCACATGCCCGCGCTACGACCTTCGAGAATGCCCGGCCAGGTGTCGTCGACTTTCACGCAGGCAGCGACGTCGCTGACCCCCAGGGCAATGACGTTGGCCAGGGCTTGCGCCGGGTGCGGGCGTCCGTTGGGCACTTCGTCGGTGGCCACCACGTGGTCGGTGACATAGCCGTTCTGGCGCGCCAGCTCCACGACTTTTTCCATGACCACGGCTGGGTAGCCGGAGCAGGAGCCGATTTTCAGGCCCTTGTCGCGCAGGCCGTTGATGGTCTCGAGTGCACCGGGAATCAACGCCGAATGCAGGGCGATTTTCTCGATCTGCAGCGGCATGAAACGCTCGTAGAGGGCGGTGACATCATCGTCGGTTGGCAAGCGGCCGAAGACAGCGTGGTAGCGGTCGGCGATCTGCGGCTCGTTGCACAGCGTGCGGATGTGGTCCCACTTGCCCATGCCCATCGGCCCGCGGGCTTCTTGCAGGGACACCGCGACGCCAAACTCGGCAAAGGCCTCGACGAAAATCTGCGTCGGTGCGAAGGAACCGAAATCCACGACGGTGCCCGCCCAGTCCAGGACCACGGCTTGCAATTGGGAAGGTTGTTGATAATGCATGGTGAGTCTCCATTTTTGGCTAAGGGGTGCCCGTCCCTCCTGTCGCCAGGAGGTAAGGTTATTGAGGCTTGATACGGATCAGGCGATCAGGTGGCCGGGATCGGACTGGAATCGAACAGCTCGGCGATCATCGGCCGGTTTCTGCGAATACCCAGGCAACACAGGTGGTAATCAATGAAAAACGGATGATCGACAAAGGTGATTGGCTTTGTTCCCGGCGTTTCGGCGTATTCGACAGCCGATACGAACCCGATGCCGATTCCCTTGGCGATGGCGTGAACGATGGCTTCGCGGCTGTTCAATTGCATGACGCAGTTCAGGTCGACATCAAGGCGATCGCAACTCTCCTCCACCAGTTGGCGAGTGCGGGAGCTTTTTTCCCGAAGGACCCACTTCTCGTCGCTGATCTGTTCAACGTGCACCGCCTTCTGCGCAGCCCAGGGGTGATCGTCGCGCACGACAGCAATGATGGGATAACGCCGATAAAGCTGCGTATCAAAACGCTGGTCGAATTCGGACAGCGCCAGGATGGCCACGTCGATGTCGAAATTGAACAGGCGGTCCAGGGTCTCTTTTTCCGGCGAGAATGATGTTTCCAACTCAATGTCCGGATGCCGCTGCATCAACTCGTACGTCAGGTTCATTGCAATGGGCGGCGAGACGGCACCCAGGCGCAACATCCCGGTTTTACGTTGCTTGAAACTCTGTAGAAGTTGCACGGCTTCGTCCTCTTGGCCAAAGAGACCCTGGGTGATGGCATACAGCTTGTGTCCCGCCGAGCTCATCTCGACGATGCGCCCGCGTCGATGAAAGAGCTCCACGGAAAACTTCTTTTCCAGCGCCGTGACCTGCTCACTGACTGTCGGTTGCCCAACGCTCAGGTACTCGGCGGCCAGGGTGAAACTGCCGGTCTTGGCCACCGCATGAAAGGAACGCAGCCACTTGTGGTACTGGTACATGAAAAGATCCTGTTCCTGAGCCGCAGCCCTGATTCACACCGGTGTAAACAGCAATCAACGCCTGATGAACAAGGCGACCGCTGCGCTGCACAGGCAGGCAGACGTGACCACGATGAAGATCAACGACGTGTTGCCGGTACTGTCGAGCATACTGCCGATCAGCGGTTCCGCCAGGCCTGCGAAAAGGTATGAGGAGAAATTCATGATGCCGGTCGCGGTGCCCGCGCGCTTGGCGCCGACCAGGTCCGGGCACAGTGCCCAGAAACTCGACGCCGGACCATAGACAAAGAACCCGCAGAGAAACAACGCCACGAGGCCGACGGCACTGTGAGGCGCAAGGCTCCACATCCACAGGCTGGTGCCTGCGCCGAGGAACATGTAGAGCATGATCGCCAGGTAGCGTTTTGAACCGAACAGTTTGTCCGAGATCCAGCCATTGCTGAGCGCACCGATGGCCATGCCCACCGGCAGGGCAACCGTGATCCACTTGGGATCGATCAGGCTGTCGCCGCTTTTCCAGTCGGCGCCCAGAAAATGCACCGGCACCCAGACGATAAGACCGTAGCGAGCGGCATTCTGGAACCCCAGGGAGATTGCAGCGATGATCAAGCGGTAGTTTTTCAGCACGGCTTTGTAGCGCTGCGCCGAGGTTTCGAGTTCGCCGTGGGCGACTTCGTGATTCTTGTCATCGGCATTGGCCACACCGGTATCGGCGAGCGGCTCGAAGCCCATGTCCTGCGGTCGCTCGCGCGCCACCAGGTAAAACACGATGCCCCCTGCCAGCATCAGCAAAACCGGCAGGCGGAAGATCCAGCGCCACTCCAGTTGCAGCACTTCAAGCACAACGATTGAGGTCACGTAGGACAGGACAGAGGCACAACCGGCAGCGAACACGTAAAAACCATAGACTTTGCCCCGCTCGCCGGTACTCCACCAATTGGAGATCAGCCGACTGCCTGGCGCCCAGCCTAATGCCTGAAAGTATCCATTGATGCCCCAGGGTAAAATGAGCGCGACGAAGCTACCGGCGAAGCTGGTGATCCAATTGGCTGCACACGACAACACGGCACCGGCCGTCATGATGCGGCGCCCACCGAACTTGTCGGCAAGATTGCCATTGATTGCCTGGCCGATGGCATACGCCCACAACATGGCAGCCGATGCCCAGCCAAGATGTTCCTTGGTAAAACCGAACTCTGCCTGGATGCCCGGGATGGCGAAACCGAACGTTTGTCGACCGGTGTAGAAAAACAGGTAGCAGAACATCGCCGCCAACAGCATGCGCCATTGCGCGACTCGGAACGAGGACGTGGAGACTGCCAGACTCGGTAAAGCTTGGGCACGATTCATGATCTTTTCCTTATTATTGTTCGTACCCTCCAGGCGAATCGGAGGGCGCACCTTTGTAGGAGCGAGCATGCTCGCGATGAGTCTGAGAGCGCCGCGGGGTGTCAGGTTGCCAGCGTTATCGTTAACGACCATCGTCGGAACGCCGCCCGGAGCATGCTCGCTCCTACAGGGGGGGGGGCACGTGTCAGGCGGCGTGTGCACCGATGAAGTTCTTGCCTCGTGCGCCCTGCAGTGCGAACTCGATCATCTCCCGGGCTTCCTCTTGCGTAACGCCGTAGTCGGCAAACTCGGTCTTTACATCGAGGCTGTGGAGGAAATTGCGCAGCTGTGCCTGCGCTTCGTCGAGGTCTTTGCCGAACACCCGTTTCAAGACCCTGTCGCGCGCTTCGTCACGTCCCCAAGCAAGGCCCAGGACCAGGGGCAAGGTGAAGGAGCAGGCGATGCCATGGGGCAGGCCGTGGCGCAGCGTCATTTCGTAGGAAATCGAGTGGGCCAACGCCGTCTTGGTATTGGAAAAGGCCAGCCCGGCCTTGAGCGCGGCCAGTGCCATGCGTGAACGCAGTTCCTTGCTGCCCAGGTCATGCCGCAACAGCGGCAGGCACTCAAGAATGTCTTCGATCGCGGAGATCGCGAAGGTGTCCGAAACCGGATTGGCGTTGATGTTCCAGATGGACTCCAGCGCATGAGACAACGCGTCCAGACCGGTTGAAACCGTGACACCCGCTGGAACAGTGAGCATCAGACCGGGATCGACGATCGCCACTTTGGGCCAGGTGCAATCCAGGTGCAGCGAGTATTTTTTCTGTCCTTCGGTATCCCAGATTGTCGCCCATGGGGTGACCTCACTGCCGGTGCCTGCCGTGGTGGGAACCGCAATCAGCGCTTTGCTGTGGGCTGGAACAAAGGGCTTGCCCGTTGCCAACAAGGCGACCAGTTCATCGAAGCGACCCGACTGCGTCCCCACGATCAATGCCTTGGCCGTATCGATGGCGCTGCCTCCGCCAACGGCGATGACTGTCTGACAATCGCCCGCTTCCTGCCAGAAGCGCTCATAGGTGCCACGCAATTGAGCGACATCGGGATTGGGCTGGACATCTTCGACGATGTATATCAGCCGCTCGCCGAGCAAATCCTGAATGCGATCGACCAGTCCCAACCCACGCGCTTCGGGAAAGATCACCAGGGCAACTTTTTGGTTTTCGGTGATCGAGGCAAGTTCTACAAGGCTGTTGTAGCCCAGACGAGTGTCAACAGGATTATGGAATCGGGCGATCATGGCGGTCCTCTACTTGTTGTTGTAAGACGTGGCGCCATACTCACGGCCCGAGGTTAACCGCACAAATCGATAATTCGCAGGTGTGCATAGGCTCAGCCGATACCAGCCGATCAACGTTGACAGCGGGTACCTGACGCGCTCATGAACTGATGAAAATCCCTCCCCCTCAGAAAAGTTGTACAAAAAAGTTGACTTGTACAGGCAACGTCCTATTCTTCAAATAACTATACAAACCCAATGCACCTGTACAAGAAAAAGAGGCGGGGAAATTCCATGCCTGCCTGCAATGGAGACACGACGTGGCTGATTTCTTGCGATGTTTTGCCAGCGAATTTGCAGCGCTGGACGGCAGCAATCTGCACAATCTCAAGCATCTGTACAGTCACGACGTACGCTTCAGTGATCCGCTCCATGAGATCCAGGGCCTGACAGCGCTGGAAGAATATTTTACTGAGCTGTATGCCAACGTCAGCGAGCTTGGTTTCACCTTCCACGGCTATGACCAGGTGCAAGACGGCGCCGGTTATCTACGCTGGACCCTGCATTATCGCCATCCCCGCTTGAGACATGGCCAACTCATAGAGGTGGTTGGCTGTTCGCACCTGCTTTGGCACAAGAAGGTGTATCAGCATCGCGACTACTTTGATGCAGGCGCTCTGCTCTATGAGCACTTGCCTCTAATGGGAAGTGCGATTGGCTGGCTAAAGGGGAGATTGGCATGAAACGCATCTGGCTCACTGGAGCCAGTAGCGGCATCGGTGCCGCCCTGGCGGAAATTTTATTGACCCAAGGCCATTTCCTGGCCGTCAGCGCACGCAATGCAACGGCCCTGGAAAAGTTACACAGGGGTCATCCGCAGCAGGTACTTCTGCTGCCGGGCGACCTGACCGATCCACGCCAGGTTCAAGTCATGGGCGAGCGAATCGGGCAAGTCTGGGGCCATCTGGATCAGGTCATCCTCAACGCTGGAACCTGCGAGTATGTGGACGCAGGCGTCTTTGAAGCCGACATGATTGAACGCGTGATGCGGGCCAATCTGTTTTCCGCCGCCTACTGCGTGGAAGCCGCCCTACCACTGTTGCGCAAGGCTCAGCGGCCGCATCTGGTGGCCGTGTGCAGCTCGGTGACCTACCTGCCGTTACCGCGCGCCGAAGCGTATGGCGCCTCAAAGGCGGCAATGCGCTACCTGTTTCAGTCCTTACGCATCGACCTGGCTCACGAAGGTATCGACGTCACGCTCGTCAGCCCGGGCTTCGTCGATACGCCACTCACGCAAAAAAACGATTTCCCGATGCCGATGCGTTGGCCGGTCGGCAAAGCTGCCTCCTACATCGCCACCCGCCTGGAAAAACGTCCCCTGGACATTGCATTTCCCTGGCCATTCATTGCCGCTCTGCGCGCATTAGCGTTATTGCCCCAACGCCTGCAACTGACGCTGGGCAGACGCATGGCGCGTCCGGTCACAGAAGAGTCTTCATGAAAATAGCCATCATCGGCAGCGGTATTTCCGGCCTGACCTGCGCCTACCTGCTCAACCGCAAACACGACATCACTGTGTTCGAAGCCAGTGACTGGATCGGTGGCCATAGCCATACGGTCGACGTTGAAGTAAAGGGCGAACGCCATGCCATCGATACGGGTTTTATCGTCTTCAACGACTGGACCTATCCCAACTTCATCCGCCTGCTGGATCAACTCGGCGTGGCCTCGCAACCCACCGAGATGAGCTTTTCGGTCCAGGACCCGCACACCGGCATTGAATACAACGGCGGCAACCTCAACCAAGTGTTTGCCCAGCGAAGCAATCTGCTTTCACCTGGCTTCTGGGGCATGTTGCGCGAGATCTTGCGTTTCAACCGCCAAGCCCCACGTGATCTGGAAGAACAGCGCATCACTGCCGACACCACGCTGGGCGCCTACCTGCGGGAAAACGGCTACGGCCAGCGTTTTATCGAACATTACATCGTCCCTATGGGGTCGGCGATCTGGTCGATGTCACTGGGCGACATGCAGCGTTTTCCGCTGCAGTTCTTCGTACGCTTTTGTAAAAATCACGGCCTCTTGTCCGTCACCCACCGGCCGCAATGGCGTGTGGTCAGCGGCGGTTCGCGCCGTTACGTAACGGCGTTGAGTGCCGGTTTTGTCGAGCGTATCCACCTTAACTGCCCGGTGTATCGCGTGGAACGTGACCTGGGCGGGGTCACCCTGCACTGTGCGACCGGAAGCAAACGTTTTGACAACGTTGTGTTCGCCTGTCACAGCGATCAGGCGCTACGCCTGTTGGCCGCTCCAAGCCAAGCCGAGCGAGAGATACTCGGTGCACTGCATTACGCCGAAAACGATGTGGTGCTGCACAGCGACACCCGCCTGCTGCCCAACCGTCGCCGAGCATGGGCGAGCTGGAACTACCGCCTCGGCGGCTCAGCCCAGCACCTGGCAGCTGTTACCTACAACATGAATATCCTCCAGGGGCTTTCGAGCGACACCACCTTTTGCGTCAGCCTGAACCAGACCGCAGCCATCGACCCCGGCAAAATCCTCGACCGCTTCCGCTACGCCCATCCGCAATACAGCCAGGCAGGCATGACCGCACAAGCGCGTTGGCAAGAATTACAGGGGCCCCAGTTCAGCTACTACTGCGGCGCCTACTGGGCCAACGGTTTCCACGAGGACGGCGTGGTAAGCGCCTTGCGCGTGGCGAGCGCTTTCGGAGAAAAACTGTGAACAGTGCACTGTACCGCGGCTGGGTCAGCCACCGACGGCTGCTGCCGCGCACCCATGGGTTTCGCTACCGCATGGGTATGCTCTACCTCGATCTGGCGGAACAATCGCAGGTGCTGGCCTTATCCTGGTTCGCCGGACATTCGCGCTGGGCCGCCTTCGCCTTCCGCGAAACTGACTACCTGCCGCTTGCAACGCGCCAGGGTATGAGCCTGAGCGATGCAGTGCGCCAGCGCGTGGAACAGGCCCTTGGTCACGCGCCGCAGGGACGCATCTGTCTGCTCACCCAGCCCCGTAGCTGGGGGCTGTCCTTTAATCCGGTCAGCCTGTTTTACTGCTTCGAATCCGACGGCAGCCTGGCCGCCATTCTCTGCGAAGTCAGCAATACCCCTTGGCGAGAGCGTTACCACTATGTGCTGCCGACCCATGCAACCGGTGAGTCATGCCACCGGGTCGCCAAGAGCTTTCACGTCTCGCCCTTCCTGCCTCGTGACCTGGAGTACCGCATGCGTTTTTCCGCTCCCGGCCAAACGCTGCACGTGAACATGCAGGATTGGCAGGGTGAGCAAAAAATATTTGAAGCCGGCCTGGGTCTGGAGCGCGTCGAACTGACGCGCCAAAGCCTGCATCGCCACCTTCTGGACTTTCCCTGGATGACCGCCAAGACCCTGCTCGGCATTTACTCGCAGGCTCTGCGCCTGCTGCTCAAGCGTCTGCCCCTGGTTTCCCATCAACCCGCCGCCGGTGAATACCGCACCGCAAACCTGGAGTCTCGCCATGACGAATCCTAGCCTGACCCCAATGACGTGTGGCTCTGCTGCCAACGGGATAGGCGCCCGTGTATTGAAAAAAGGCGTCTTGCATCAACTGGCGCACCTGCGCCACGGACATTTGGTCATCATCGTCGACGGTGAGCCACTGAGCTTCGGCCAGCCTGGCGCGGCACCGCATGGCGAGATAGAAGTGCATAATGCGGCGCTCTGGCCAATGGTGGCGGTGAATGGCTCAATTGGCGCCGGCGAGGCCTATATCCACGGTTACTGGAGCAGCCCCGACCTGACGGCCGTGATCCGCGTATTCGTTGCCAACCTCGACGTGCTGGATGGAATGGAGCGCGGCCTGGCACGTCTACGCCGTCCCCTGGCAAAAGCGTTGCACTGGCTCAACCGCAACACACGCCAAGGCTCGCAACGCAACATTTCTGCGCATTACGACCTGGGCAACGCGCTGTTTGAACACCTGCTGGACCCCAGCATGATGTATTCGGCAGCCATGTTCCGGTCCAGCAGCGATAGCCTTGAACAAGCTCAAATGTACAAGCTGGAGCGCATCTGCCAAAAGCTCGATCTCAAACCCAGCGACCACCTGCTGGAAATCGGCACAGGTTGGGGCGGCATGGCCATTTATGCGGCCACCCGATACGGCTGCAAGGTCACCACCACCACGCTGTCGCGTGAGCAGTTTGCCTACACCCAGCGCCTGATCGAAGAGCAGTGCCTGCAAGGCCGCATCACCCTGTTGCTGCAGGACTACCGTGACCTGACGGGTCAATACGACAAGCTGGTGTCGATCGAGATGATCGAGGCCGTCGGCCACCGCTTCCTGCCCACTTACTTCAAACAGTGCGCGCACCTGCTCAAGGAACACGGGCTTATGCTATTGCAGGCCATCACCATTCGAGACCAGCGCTACGAGCAGGCGAAAAAAACCGTCGACTTCATCCAGCGCTACATCTTCCCGGGTGGCGCCTTGCCTTCGGTGAGCACCATGCTGCACACCATCAGTCGCGACACCGACCTGAACCTTCATCACATGGAGGACTTCGGGCTTCACTACGCACGCACCCTTCGCCTGTGGCACGAGAACCTGCGACGCAGCCGGCACAACCTGGAAGCGTTAGGCTATGACGAGGCGTTTTTTCGCCTGTGGGAGTTTTACCTGTGCTACTGCGAGGGCGGCTTCCTGGAACGAAGCATCGGCACCGCGCACCTTTTACTCGCCAAACCCGGGGCACGGCCGCAGCCTTTCGGCCTGGAGGCGTGAACGTGCGAGGCCGGTTGTTGCTCAACGCAGGACTTTTCCAGATCGGCTGGTTCGCCTGTGTGCTGGGTGCGCAACGGCCGTGGCTGTTGCTGCTGGCAATGACCTGCCTGGCGATACACCTGCTATGGATTGCAAACACCCCTGATGAGTGGCGTTATCTGTTGAAGGTGTCAGCCTGCGGCTGGGTCCTGGACAGTGCTCTATTGCATCTCGGGGTATTCCAGTTTCCCGGTGCCACACTCATTTTGCCGCCCTGGCTGGCAATCCTCTGGCTACTTTTCGCCAGTACTTTGCGTCACAGCCTGAGCTGGACAAAGCGCCCTTGGTGGATAGGCAGCCTGCTAGGGGCTATTGGCGGGCCTCTCTCTTACTGGGGAGGTGCCAGGTTGGCTGATGTCGGCCTGCCGCTGGGTACCTGGCCCAGCATTCTGATACTCGCTTTGATTTGGGCGATGTTGATGCCGGCATTGCACTGGCTGGCCGGACAGCCTGCTCGTTGACTCAAGATTGCTTGCGGAAGAACAAGGTGATCTGGCCAACCTCCACGTTGAACTTGGACATGTACGAGCGATTGATCAGGGTGTTCTCGTCCATCAAGTACATCCAGTCGTCCAGATGAACCTCATACTCCTTGCCCTCCACCGGCAACCTCAGCACATATCGCCAGCGTAATGCATTACCTGCCACCTCACCCTGCGCCTCGCCCACCACGTCGCCAGCGGTTCCACGCCATTGGCCAGGTCCGGCCGGGGTGAGCGTCCACACGCGTTTCTGCCGAGTACCGTCGCTGTACGTAAATGACTCGTCGAGGATCAGCTGATTACCTTCAGAGTGGCCATTGATCTCTACGTGGAAGCGTTTGGTGACCTCGCCTGAACGCTTTTGAAAGATTCCCCAGGCTTCAACCCGCCCCTCGAAAAATTCGCGCAAATCAAGCTTGGGGGTTTCCTGACTGTAGGTCTGCACATCCACCCGACTACAACTTGCAAGGCCGATGCACAGCAGCAATAGCCATATCCTCAGCATGCATATCTCCTCGATGTTTTCAGGGTTTGGCGATGCCCAGCAATTGGGCGCGCAGTTGCGGGTCGCGGGTTCGAGGGTCAAGCCAGATGGAAAAGAAGGCTTCGGCGAACGCCTCGTCCTTCACCACATGCCGTAGATTCTCGCCGACGTAAAAACGTGCGCCCTGTGCGGGCACATAGACGCCTGTAATGCGGTCACCGGCGCGCACATCGACAAAGGCCTTGAGCATCTCCCGCTCCCAACGGGCCATCAATTGCGAATTCGGCGGGGTGCGCGACAGGCGGCGGATTTCCTTGATGCTGGCCTCGACCAGATCCTCGCGACTGATCGCGCGACGGTAGGTCAGTTCCAGCGCAAAAGGCACATCCGCGCCTGGCAGATCACCGGCAAGCAGGCGTGGGCTCCACAATTGCGCGCTGTAGATGGAAAAACCGAATATTCGCATCTCGCCGCCCCCTATCCGACGAGCATCGGGCAGGGCTTCGCGCCAATCAGCCAACAGTCCTGGGCTCTGGAGCATCAGAACAAGACAGACAACGTGGCGGATAAAGCGGTCTGTCTGCATAACGTGCAAAGGCCTCGATAAGACTCAAGGGACGCCTTTAAAAGCTATACCAAATTTTTATTTTGTACAGCTAATAACCGCTATGGTCAGCGTTGAAAGGCGGTATCTGACGAGCTCAAGCCCTCACGGAGATCACGCCCCTGCCATCTCCCTGACAATGTCAAAGAACGTCGTCAGGATGCGCCGGGAACTCTGCGCTCGCAGGCAAACCAGGGTCTCGGTGAAGCGTTGCTGGCAATCGACGATCGGCAAGCCGCGAATCCGCGAATCCGCACCGAGTTCGGCCGCCGAAACAACGCCGACGCCCATACCGATGGCGACGGCCTCACGGGCCGCTTCACGCCCCTCCACCTCGATGGCCTTGCGAATGCGCAAGCCCGCGGTTGCCATCTCCTCCTCCAGGGACAGTCGCGTCACCGAGCCCTGCTCGCGCAATACCAGGGGCGTGTTGTCCAGGTCGGCGAGGCAGATGGAAGTTCGTTGTGCCCAGGGATGGTCATGGGCGACGAAGGCGAGCATCGGATCGCTGCGCAGGGGCAGCTTGAGCAGTCGGTCATCTTCGATATTGCGCCCCAGCAGGGCGATGTCTGCCTGGTGGCCGAACAGCCGCTGCAGGACCTCATCGGTATTGGCCGTTTCCACTTTCACATCCACGCCCGGGTATCGAGCACAGAAGCGCGCGACGTAAGGCAGCACATGCACGGGCGCGTCCACGGCCAGGTTCAGGGTCCCTGTCGACAGGGTGCGGTAGTCCATCAACATGTCGTGGGCATCGACACTGATATCGAACAGGCGCTGGGTCAGCCCGAACAAGCGCTCGCCCACTTCCGTCAGTCGCACCAGGCGTTTGTCTCGGAAAAACACCATCACGCCGTAGTACTCCTCAAGCTTGCGCACCTGGTCGGACACCGCCGGCTGGGACAGGCACAGCTGTTCGGCCGCGCGCGTGAAACTGCCATTGATTGCCACGGCGTGGAAAGCCTTGAGCTGGGTATGGGAGATCGTCATGGGGCCTACCTATAGTTTCAACTTATTCATACATACGATAAATCGATTTTATTTATGAACAATGAACTGCAAGGATGGATTTCGCAAATGCCTTGGCCAACGAGCCGCTGCTTGGATCAATCAGGAATGCCTAATGGAAATCGAACGTTTCGCCACGATAAAACGCCGTTCGGACATGGTCCGGCATGACAACGTCCTCTACATCGGGGGCCAGGTTGCCACGGACCTCAGTGGCAATATCGAGGCACAGACCCACGAGGTTCTTTGCGCCATCGAGCAGCTGTTGCTCAGTGTCGGCAGCGACCGTACGCGGGTGCTTTCGGTGCGCATCCTGCTGGCTCACCGCGAGGACTATGAAGGGCTCAACAGGGTCTGGGACGAATTTTTCCCCGAAGGCCATGCCCCCGCACGCGCTTGTACCCTGGCCAACCTGATCGACCCCGGTTGGCGCGTGGAAATGATCGTGGTCGCCGCCTGCGGCTGATTGCGTCCTGAATGCCACCCCGCAACCTTTCGAACGGAGACTCCCCATGCGCCCCTTCTGGCTCGACCAGGCCCTGAAAAGCCAATCCGATACGCCCTGCCCGCCATTGCGCCAAGACACCCACGCCGACGTCTGCATCGTCGGCGGTGGTTACACCGGCCTTTGGACCGCCATCATGCTCAAGGAACAGAACCCCGAACTGGACGTTGTCATCGTCGAAGCGGACATCTGCGGTGCCGGCGCCAGTGGACGCAACGGCGGTTGTGCGCTGTCCTGGTCGGCCAAGTTCTTCACCCTGGAACGCTTGTTCGGGGTCGAAGAGGCTGTGCGCCTGGTCAAGGAATCGGAACAGAGCATCTACGCCATCGGCGCCTTCTGCAAAAAATACGCGGTGGACGCCAACTACCGCCTCGATGGCACGCTCTACACCGCGACCAACCGCGCCCAGGTCGGTTCGACGGACGGGGTGATCGCGGCGCTGGAGCGCAATGGCATCAACTCCTTTACCAAACGCGCACTCCCTGAGGTGCAACGCATGTCGGGTTCAACCCGTCACGTCGAAGGCTGGTTCTCACCGGCGGCGGCCAGTGTGCAACCGGGCAAGCTGGTGCGTGGCCTGCGCCGGGTTGCGCTCGACCTGGGCGTGCGGATCCACGAGGGTTCGCCAATGACCGGCCTCGAACACGGGCTGCCGGCCACCGTCAACACGCCGGGCGGGAAAGTCGTGGCCAAGCGCGTAGTCATGGCCATCAACGCCTGGATGGCCCGTGCCTTTCCAGAGTTTTCGCGCTCGGTGGCCATCGTCTCCAGCGACATGATCATTACCGAACCGCGCCCCGACCTGCTGGAACGAATCGGCCTGACCAGCGGGGTCACCGTACTCGACTCGCGCATCTTCGTGCACTACTACCACAACACCCCAGACGGCCGGATCATGCTCGGCAAAGGTGGCAATACCTTCGCCTACGGCGGTCGCATCTTGCCAGTATTCGACCAGCCTTCGCCCTACAAGGGCTTGTTGCGCAAGACCCTGGCCGAGTTCTTCCCGGACTTTGCCGATGTCGGCATTGCCGCCACGTGGAACGGCCCGTCCGATCGCTCCGTCACCGGGCTGCCGTTCTTCGGCCGAATGGGCGCAAGCGGCAACGTGTTTTATGGCTTCGGCTATTCCGGCAGCGGCGTCGGTCCCTGTCATATGGGTGGGCAAATCCTTTCATCGCTGGTGTTGGGGCAGGACAACCCCTGGACACGCTCGCCGCTGGTGCAAGGACCGCTCGGCCTGTTTCCGCCAGAGCCGATCCGCTACCTGGGCTCGCTGATGGTGCGCAACGCCATTCGCCGCAAAGAGCACGCCGAGGACCGCAACCTGCGCCCCCGTCGACTGGACGTGCGCCTGGCGAAGTTCGCCGCGGCGGCGGGCAAGTCGGACAAGGCATAGCGCAGCGTCAGGTCTGCGATATTTGTTTGGGTGATCAACCCTGCCTGGCGCTTGCCAGGCGGGGTTTCCTGGTTTCAACCGTTCAATTGAGCCGCGAGCGAAGATTTGCGGCGTGCCGATATCGATCAATGCGCCCAGTTTCCACTTATAAGCCCAGCTTGTTTGTGACATGTGATAAATCGATTTCAGTTATTTTTCCGCAGGTGTTTTGATCAGCACATGCATCACTCCCCTACAAGAACAACACCGCCGGAGAAGATCATGACCAAAGCTGAATTCCCGACCACACAGGCGCTGGCTACCCCAGCCTTGGGTGAACCCTACCTGCTGACCCCAGGGCCGTTGACCACGTCCAAGGCCACCAAGGAAGCCATGCTGCGCGACTGGGGCTCATGGGACGTTTCCTTCAATCAAGTCACGGCCGAGGTTCGCCAGAACCTGCTGAGCATGGCCGGCGTCGCGGACGACAGCTTCGCCTGCGTGCCGTTGCAAGGCAGTGGCAGCTACTCGGTGGAAGCCGCCTTGGCCACGGCCATCCCCCGTGACGGTAAAGCGCTGGTGCTGATGAATGGCGCCTACGGCCAACGCGCCACCAAGACCCTGGAGTACCTCGGTCGCGACTTCATCACCCTGGACAAAGGCGACTATTTGCCGCCACAGCCCGAGGAAGTCGACGCCCTGCTCAAGGACAATCCGGACGTCACCAACGTCTTCATCGTCCATTGCGAAACCAGCTCCGGCATTCTCAATCCGCTGCGCGAAATCGCCGATGTGGTGAAGGCCCATGGCAAGAGCCTGATCATCGATGCCATGAGTTCCTTCGGCGCCGTGCCGTTGACGGTCAAGGACATCACGTTCGACGTGGTGGTGTCTTCTGCCAACAAATGCATCGAGGGCATTCCGGGGTTCGGCTTCGTCATCATCCGCCGCTCCGTGCTGGAGGCCGCCAAAGGCCGCGCCAACTCCTTGAGCCTGGATCTGTACGAGCAGTGGGTGTACATGGAGCGCACCGGCCAATGGCGTTTCACCCCTCCGACCCACAGCGTCGTGGCTTTCCATAAAGCCCTGGAGCAACACACTGCCGAAGGCGGCGTGCATGGCCGCCTGGCCCGCTACACTCGCAATCGCGATGTACTGGTCGCCGGCATGCGCAAGCTTGGCTTCAAAACGTTGCTGGAAGACCGTTGGCTGTCGCCGATCATCACCACGTTCTTCAGTCCGGAACATCCGAACTTTGAGTTCAAGCGCTTCTACGATGAACTCAAGGCCCGCCAGTTCATCATCTACCCCGGCAAACTGACCGTCGCCGAGAGTTTCCGCATCGGCTGTATCGGCCAGATCGACGAATACATCGTCCATCAATTGCTGCGCGCCATCGCCGACAGTCTTGTGGCGATGAACGTCGACATGCATCTACCGGCAGGCTGACCGCCCCTTTAAAGGTCTTTGTCAATTCGAGCACGGGTGCAATGGGTAGCACCTTTGGACAGGGATCTTTTTTTAAACATGGATTCGCTGACTGATCGCCAGGCAGAGCCGGGCAGCCGTCAGCGATCGCGTCAATTTAATGCTTAAAGCCTGATGCCATCTCACGGCCATCTGATCGATGCCGTGTGCGTGGACAGTCTTTCTGTACCGAAAACAAAAACAAAACTCATTATTTGCGCTGTCTGGCACCACATACGGGATCAGAACACCATGAACAAGAACGCTACAAGTCCTCTCGCCACTGGCTGGAAATCGCTCCAGCGTTGGCGCATGCAAGTTTTCCTCATCACCTGGGTGGCCTATGCCGCCTTCTACTTCACCCGCAAGGCGTTTTCCGTTGCCAAGCTGGGTATTGGCGAAGACCCGGACTTCATGCTCGAAAAGGCCATGATGGCCAATCTCGACGCCCTCTACCTGACCGCGTATGCCGTGGGGCAGTTTCTGTGGGGCAACTTCTCCGACCGCTTCGGCCCCAGGGTCGTGGTCCTGAGCGGGCTCGTTATTTCGGCGCTGGCCGCGCTGCTGATGGGTACTTACGCGACCCTGCCGATTTTCGCTTCCTGCATGCTGGTCCAGGGCCTCGCCCAGTCCACCGGTTGGTCGGGGCTGTGCAAGAACGTCGGCAGTTTCTTCAGCACCAGCGAGCGCGGCCGCGTGCTGGGTTTCTGGAGCACCTCCTACGCCTTCGGTGGCCTGGTCGCCACGCCGTTTGCCGGCTGGTGGGCCTACAACCACTACCACGACTGGCGCCTCGCGTTTATCAGCAGCGCCGTGGTGGTCCTGGTGGTGGCGGTGTTGTTCTTCTTCCTGCAACGCAACAAGCCGGAAGACGTCGGCCTGCCGCCGGTGGAGATCGAAATCGAGCCCGTCAGCAACGTCGTGGTACCGCGTGAAAGCATGTGGGCCGGCTTGCGCACCGTGATGAAAAATCGGACCGTGCTGGTGCTCGGCCTCGCCTACTTCATGCTCAAGCCAGCGCGCTACGCCATCCTCCTGTGGGGGCCGGTGATCATCTACGAGCGCATGCCCGAGATCGGCAAGGTGGCCTCAGCCATCGTTCCCACCTCGTTTGAACTGGCCGGTTTGATCGGACCGATCCTCATCGGTATCGCCTCGGACAAGTATTTCGGCGCCCGTCGTATTCCCGTCTGTGTCCTAAGCCTGGTGATCCTGACTGCCTGTCTTGCGCTGTTCGTTCCCGCCATGCAAAGCGGCAGCCTCTACATCGTGGTCGGCCTGCTGTTCATGATGGGCCTGTCTCTTTACGGGCCGGACTCGATGCTCAGCGGCTCGGCGGCGATCGACTTCGGCAGCAAGGACGGCGCGGCCTCCGCCGCAGGCTTCGTCAATGGCTGTGGCTCGGTCGGTGCCGTGCTCGGTGGCTTGCTGCCGGGTTACTTCGACACCATCACCGTGTTCCTGGTGTTCACCGGCGCTGCACTCCTGGCCAGCCTGATGCTGGTGCCCTTCTGGAACAGCCGCCCGAAAACAGTGGAAAGCCCGGTGCTGTCCTCGACGCCGGTGCAGCCGGTCGTACTTGGCACCAACTCCTGAACCCGAACCCATCTATCAATTATCACTGGAGCAATCATCATGAATTACCAACAACCTTCTCAGTTGCAAGCCGTGGTTCTGGACTGGGCCGGCACCGTCGTTGATTTCGGTTCTTTCGCACCGACGCAGATTTTCGTCGAGGCCTTTGCCGAGTTCGGCGTCGCGGTGTCCCTGCAAGAAGCTCGCGGGCCGATGGGCATGGGCAAGTGGGACCACATCCGCACGCTGTGCAACGAGCCACAGATTGCCGACCGCTACCACGCCGTGTTCGGCCGCTTGCCAACCGACGATGATGTCACCGCCCTCTACGAGCGCTTCATGCCGCTGCAGATCGAGAAAATCGCCCTGCATTCGGCGCTGATTCCCGGTGCGCTCGAGACCATCAACGGCCTGCGCGACAAGGGCCTGAAAATCGGCTCCTGCTCCGGCTATCCGGCCGTGGTCATGGAGAAGGTCGTGGAACTGGCGCGCAAGAACGGCTATGTCACCGACCACGTGGTGGCGACCGACGAAGTGCCCAATGGACGCCCGCACCCGGCGCAAGCCTTGGCCAACGTCATTGCCCTGGGCATCAGCGACGTCGCCGCTTGCGTGAAGGTCGATGACACCTGGCCGGGCATTCTCGAAGGCCGAAGCGCGGGCATGTGGACGGTGGCGCTGACCTGCTCCGGCAACGCACTGGGCCTGACCTATGACCAATTCAAGGATTTGTCCCTGGAGGCATTGGCCGAGGAACGCGCGCGCATCGTCAAGATGTTCGAAGGCTCGCGCCCTCACTACCTGATCGACACCATCGTTGATTTGCCGGCGGTCATCGAAGACATCAATGCGCGTCTGGCACGTGGGGAAACCCCTCAGGGTTCCTGACCCTGTCGGCTTGCGCAATTGACAGTGGCCGTCCCAAGGACGGCCACATCCAAAAAAAACAAGAGAACGCCACCATGAACTACGCCCACCCTGGCACCCCCGGTGCCATCGTTTCCTTCAAGTCCCGTTACGGCAATTACATCGGCGGCGAGTTCGTCGCACCGGTCAAGGGTCAGTACTTCACCACGACCTCGCCCGTGAATGGCCAACCGATTGCCGAATTCCCGCGCTCCACGGCTGAAGACATCGACAAAGCCCTGGACGCTGCCCACGCGGCCGCCGATGCCTGGGGCAAGACGTCGGTGCAGGACCGCTCTTTAGCGCTGCTGAAAATCGCCGACCGCATCGAACAGAACCTGGAACTGCTGGCCGTCACCGAAACCTGGGACAACGGCAAGGCCGTGCGCGAAACCCTCAACGCCGACATCCCGCTGGCCGTGGACCACTTCCGCTACTACGCCGGTTGCATCCGCGCCCAGGAAGGCAGCTCGGCCGAAATAAACGAACACACCGCGGCGTATCACTTCCATGAACCCCTGGGCGTGGTCGGGCAGATCATCCCGTGGAACTTCCCGATCCTGATGGCCGCCTGGAAACTCGCCCCGGCCCTGGCCGCCGGTAACTGCGTGGTGCTCAAGCCTGCCGAACAAACCCCGCTGGGCATCACCGTGCTGGTCGAGCTGATCGGCGACCTGTTGCCACCCGGCGTGCTGAACATAGTGCAGGGCTTCGGCAAAGAAGCCGGCGAAGCCCTGGCCACCAGCAAGCGCATTGCCAAGATCGCCTTCACTGGCTCGACCCCGGTCGGCTCGCACATCATGAAATGCGCGGCCGAGAACATCATTCCGTCCACCGTGGAGCTGGGTGGCAAGTCGCCGAACATCTTCTTCGAAGACATCATGCAGGCCGAACCGTCCTTCATCGAGAAGGCCGCCGAAGGCCTGGTGCTGGCGTTCTTCAACCAGGGCGAAGTCTGCACCTGCCCTTCCCGCGCCCTGGTGCAGGAATCGATCTACGACGACTTCATGAAAGAGGTGATGAAAAAAGTCCTGTCGATCAAACGCGGCGACCCGCTGGACACCGACACCATGGTCGGCGCCCAGGCGTCCGAGCAGCAATTCGACAAGATCCTGTCCTACCTGGAAATCGCCAAGGGCGAAGGCGCCGAGCTGCTGACCGGCGGCAAGGTGGAAAAACTCGAGGGCAACCTGGCGAGCGGCTATTACATCCAGCCGACGCTGCTCAAGGGCACCAACAAGATGCGCGTGTTCCAGGAAGAAATCTTTGGCCCGGTGGTGAGCATCACCACCTTCAAGGACGAAGCCGAAGCCCTGGCCATCGCCAACGACACCGAGTTCGGCCTGGGTGCCGGCCTGTGGACCCGCGACATCAACCGCGCCTATCGCATGGGCCGGGCGATCAAGGCGGGGCGCGTGTGGACCAACTGCTACCACCTGTACCCGGCGCATGCCGCGTTCGGTGGCTACAAGAAGTCCGGCGTCGGTCGTGAAACCCACAAGATGATGCTCGACCATTATCAGCAGACCAAGAACCTGCTGGTGAGCTACGACATCAATCCGCTGGGCTTCTTCTGATTTCGCACTAACAACACAACCACCTTGTAGGAGCGAGCATGCTCGCGAAAAACCTGAGCACGCCACGGGGTGCCAGACTAATCGCGTCATCGTTGACGACCATCGTCGGAACGCCGCCCGGAGCATGCTCGCTCCTACAAGGATCACGCCGTATCTGCAGGTGAATCCCCGATGAAAATCCGTTACAAGGTGAGCCTTGTGGCTGCTGCTGTGCTGTTGGTGACGACCAGCCTCCTGTCGCTGGTTCAGGTAGGGCAGATACGAACGATTCTGCGTAACCAGGTCGAGGCCAGCATTTTTGAATCGAGCAACGCCGTGGCACGCCAGATCGAAAACTGGCTGAACGGCAAACTTCATCTGATGGACCTGGCCGCCCAGGCGATCGACAGTCAGTACAGCGCGCAAGCGACCCAGAGGATCATCGACTCAGCCATTTTGAAAGACGAATTCAAGCTGGTATTCGGTGCCCTTGAGTCCGACGGCAAACCCATCAAGAACGCTTCACCCTGGAATCCAAAACCCGACTATGACGGTCGCACCCGCCCTTGGTATGCGACGGGTAAAGCAGGCAGCCAAGCGGTCTTGACCGAACCCTACAAGGACTCCACCACCGGCGAAATCCTGATCTCGGCGGTGGCCCGGATCAGCGACGCGGGTCAACCGTTCGGGGTATTCGGTGGTGACATCCGCCTGACCACCGTGGCCGATGCCATCAACACCCTGGATTTCGGCGGCGCCGGGTATGCGTTCCTGCTGAGTAAAAGTGGCAACATCATTTCTCACCCGGACGCCGGGCTGAATGGTCAACCCTACAGCCAGCTTTTCGCCGGTAGCGCCCTGCCGCTGACCGGTCAACTTCAAGAAGCCAGCGGCGGTGGAAAGTCGCTCCTGGTGTCCTTCATTCCGCTCACCGATCTCAAGGGCATGGATTGGTACATCGGTGTGGTGCTGGACCAGGACATCGTCATGGCCGCAGCCCGCATCCTCAGCTGGCGAGCCGTGATCGGTACTGGCCTGGGTGTGCTGCTCAGCCTGTTGGTCCTGGGCTTGCTGGTCCGGCGACTACTCTGGCCGCTGGATCGGCTCAAGGCGTCACTGGCAGACATCAACCGCGGAGACGGTGACCTCACCCACCAATTACCCGTGTCTGGCAATGATGAAATTGCGCAGGTCTCCAGGGAGTTCAACCAGTTCCTGCAAAACCTCAAATCGCTGATTGGCGATGTGAAAAACAGCGCTCGACACGTCCGTGAGAGCACCACCACAACGTCGTCTGAAGCGGACCAGGCCGCCAGTCGCGTGCAAATTCAGCTGCAGGAACTGGATCAACTCGCCACCGCCATGACTGAGATGGCCTCGACCGCCGAGGACGTGGCGCGCAATGCCCAAGCGGCTGCCGAGGCGGCCATCGTTGCCACCGGGCAAACCGCAGACGGTGTCGCCCTGGTGTCCAGGTCAACAGGGGCTATCAAGCGTTTGGCCGAGGAGATGGACGACACCGGCCAGGCCATCAATGAATTGTCCACGCTCAGTCAAGGCATCGAATCGATTGTCGCGGTCATCACCAGCATCGCCGATCAAACCAACCTTCTCGCGCTCAATGCGGCCATCGAGGCGGCACGTGCTGGCGAATCGGGACGCGGGTTCGCCGTGGTTGCCGATGAGGTGCGCTCCCTGGCCTCGCGCACCCAGCAATCCACCCAGGAAATACGCCAGATGATCGACCAACTGCAGATGGGGGTGAAACACGCCCAGGTGCGCATGCAGCAAAGCCGCGACACCGCCAGCAAGACCGCCCTGGATGCCAACGCGGCGAATGAAACCCTTGAGCGCATCCGTGAAGCCATTTACCGCATCAATGACATGAACCTGCAAATCGCCGCGGCGGCTGAAGAACAGAGCGCCACGACCGAGGAGATCAATCGCAATACGTCCAACATCCGCGACATCAGCCTCGAAGTCACCGGCAGTGCCGCCAAGCAGGTCCGCCAATGTTCCGTGATGGGGGAACAGGTAGGCGAGCAGCACAGACTGCTCAGCCGCTTCAGGATTTGAAGTGCACAGCAACACAATTTCAGATCACAAAAACAACTATTCCACCGAGGTAAGAAAGATGAGTGCGGCTTCCCTGTATCCCGTTCGTCCCGAGGTTCTGGCCAACACCCTGACCGACGAGGCGACCTACAAGGCCATGTACCAGCAGTCAGTCGTCAACCCGGACGGCTTCTGGCGCGAGCAAGCCAAGCGCCTCGACTGGATCAAGCCTTTCACCACGGTGAAGCAGACGTCCTTCGACGATCACCATGTCGACATCAAGTGGTTCGCCGACGGCACCCTCAACGTTTCCTACAACTGCCTCGATCGTCACCTGGCCGAACGTGGTGACCAGGTCGCGATCATCTGGGAAGGCGATGACCCTTCCGAAAGCCGCAAAATCACCTACCGCGAACTGCACGAACAAGTCTGCAAGTTCGCCAACGCCCTGCGTGGCCAGGACGTGCACCGCGGCGACGTGGTGACCATCTACATGCCGATGATCCCCGAAGCCGTGGTCGCCATGCTGGCCTGCACCCGGATCGGCGCGATTCACTCGGTGGTGTTCGGCGGTTTCTCGCCGGAGGCCCTGGCCGGTCGCATCATCGACTGCAAATCCAAGGTGGTGATCACCGCCGACGAAGGCATCCGTGCCGGCAAGAAGATCCCGCTCAAGGCCAACGTCGACGACGCCCTGACCAACCCGGAAACCAGCAGCATCCAGAAAGTCATCGTGTGCCAGCGCACCGGTGGCGACATCAAGTGGAACCAGCACCGCGACATCTGGTACGAAGACCTGATGAAAGTGGCGGGCACCGTGTGCGCGCCGAAAGAGATGGGCGCCGAGGAAGCGCTGTTCATCCTCTACACCTCCGGCTCCACCGGCAAGCCCAAGGGCGTGCAGCACACCACCGGCGGCTACCTGTTGTACGCGGCCATGACCCACGAGCGCGTGTTCGACTACCGCCCGGGCGAAATCTACTGGTGCACCGCCGACGTCGGCTGGGTCACCGGCCACACCTACATTGTCTACGGCCCGCTGGCCAACGGCGCGACCACCTTGTTGTTCGAAGGCGTGCCGAACTACCCGGACATCACCCGGGTGGCGAAGATCGTCGACAAGCATAAGGTCAACATCCTCTACACCGCGCCGACCGCGATTCGCGCAATGATGGCGGCGGGCACGGCCGCCGTCGAAGGCGCCGATGGCAGCAGCCTGCGCCTGTTGGGTTCGGTGGGTGAGCCGATCAACCCCGAGGCCTGGGACTGGTATTACAAGAACGTCGGCCAATCCCGTTGCCCGATCGTCGACACCTGGTGGCAGACCGAGACCGGCGCCACCCTGATGAGCCCGCTGCCCGGCGCCCATGCCTTGAAGCCGGGGTCCGCGGCGCGGCCGTTCTTCGGCGTGGTGCCGGCGCTGGTGGACAACCTGGGCAACATCATCGAGGGCGAGGCCGAAGGCAACCTGGTGATTCTCGATTCGTGGCCAGGCCAGGCGCGTACGCTGTATGGCGATCACGACCGTTTCGTCGACACTTACTTCAAGACCTTCCGTGGCATGTACTTCACCGGTGACGGCGCCCGTCGCGATGCCGATGGTTACTACTGGATCACCGGCCGCGTCGACGACGTGCTCAACGTCTCCGGCCACCGCATGGGTACCGCCGAGATCGAAAGCGCGATGGTCGCCCACCCGAAAGTCGCCGAAGCGGCGGTGGTCGGTGTGCCGCACGACATCAAGGGCCAGGGCATTTATGTCTACGTCACCCTGAACGCTGGTGAAGAGACCAGCGAGCAACTGCGCCTGGAGCTGAAGAACTGGGTGCGCAAGGAAATCGGCCCGATTGCCTCGCCGGATGTGATCCAGTGGGCACCGGGGCTGCCGAAGACCCGCTCGGGCAAGATCATGCGGCGCATCCTGCGCAAGATTGCTACCGCTGAGTACGATGGCCTGGGCGATATCTCCACCCTGGCCGATCCGGGGGTGGTGCAGCATTTGATTGATACGCACAAGACCATTACTGCGGCCTGACAGCTGCCCCCCTTTCCTGAAAGCCGGCATTCACTTTCAAGGACGAAAGAGGCTTGTATAGGTATAGGGGGTATACCTATACTCCCCAAACGAAAGTAAGGGGGTATCCCGTGAGTCATATTGCTGCCAACAAAGACGATCTTCTCAAGCGCGTTAAACGCATTGCCGGACAAATCCAGGCCGTTGAGCGTGCGCTGGAATCGGAGCTCGACTGCGCGAAAACATTGCATCTTGTCGCTGCCACACGCGGGGCTATCAATGGCTTGATGGAAGAAATCATCGAGGATCACGCTCGCGAGCATGTCGCGAACCCTGCCCTCAGTGAAGATGAACGCAACAAGGGTGTTGAAGAACTGCTTGAAGCCATTCGCCGCTACGCCAAGTGAACTCAAGGAGTACCGGCTCATGAGCAACACCAACATCAAACATGTACACGACCACGTATTCCTTGGGCCTGCACACGCAGAAAATGCCAAACGCACGCTTTGGGTCGTGGCGCTGACCCTGGTGATGATGGTGGGCGAAATCAGCGTCGGCTATATCACCGGCTCGATGGCGCTGCTTGCCGATGGCTTTCACATGGCAACCCATGCCGGTGCATTGGGCATCGCGGTGGCCGCGTATGGATACGCCAGGCGCCATGCGTCCAGCCGGCGCTACAGCTTCGGTACCGGTAAGGTTGGAGACTTGGGTGGGTTTGCCTCAGCGCTCATTCTCGGCATGGTTGCGCTGGCAATCGGCGTAGAGTCCGTCATGCGGCTGTTGCAGCCGACAACGGTCCAGTTCGGAGCCGCCACGCTGATTGCGATTGTCGGCTTGATCGTCAACATTGTCAGTGCACTGCTGCTTGGCCACGGTCACAGTCATGGCCACGATCACGATCACGATCACGATCATCATGACCACCAACATCACGGCAACGATAATAACCTGCGCTCAGCCTACGCCCACGTCATCGCGGACGCGCTGACGTCCGTCCTGGCCATTGTGGCATTGCTCGCTGGCCGCTACCTCGGATGGGTATGGCTGGATCCTGCAATGGGCATCGTGGGTGCCGTTGTCATCGCGCGATGGGCATGGACCTTGATGGGTGTCACCGCGAGCGTCCTGCTGGATCAAACCGATGAGCACGTTGCAGAGGAAGTTCGCGAGTTGGTTGAACGGCCCGGCGATGCAACCATCACCGACCTGCATGTCTGGCGGATTGGGCCGCAAGCGCATGCAGCGATCGTCAGCGTCATTGGCCAAGCCACTGCAAACACCGAAAGCATTCGTGAACGCCTGAAGCCGGTTCACGAAATCAGCCATCTGACTGTCGAGTTTCGACCTGTCTGATTTACCCGACAGGGAACCCCCACGACTTCTCACAAAGGAGCCCGCCATGCCCTTGGGCAAACGTGAACTTGCGCGAATCGAGCGCCGTTTGATTGCAACACTGACCGACGCCTGCGAAACGGCAAAATCTGAAATCAAAGGCTTTACCTGGCTCACCCACACGGCTGACATGAACGCGTTTGCCCAGACGCTGAAGGTGACCTGGGTGTTCGAAACCCTGTCCGACAGAAAACTCGCCCAGGCTGGCGCGAAAGCGCGGGTATTTGAGTTGACGGCCATCGCGCTGGATGAGGCAGGCATCGATCTGGAGCCTTCGGATCACACTGTCCGATTCGACTCTGAGGAGGAATGCCAACGCGCTCATGATGGCGATTGGCAAAAACGCCTGGCATCGAGGGGCCATTGACGATGGCCAAGGACATCGAAAACCCATGCATTTCCGTATGCCAACTGCGCGGCGATCTGTGCGTGAGCTGCGGGCGTAGTAAGGAAGACATCAGGAAGTGGAAGCGCATGAAGCGGCCTGAAAAAATGGCCGCGGTGCAAAGGGCGACTATACGCTTGAAGGGACTGAAGAAGATCCCGTGACCCATTCACTCACTCGCCCTGCGACGCGGCGGGCGAATGAGTGAACAGCTACATCCCATCGAGCTACAAGGTGTAGGAAATACCGACCTGAACCGTCCTCGGCGCACCCGGGTAGGCATAGACGTTACCAAAGGCGCCTTCTTCATAATCCCGGTCGAACAGGTTCTTCACATCGAGATTGAGCCTGACCTTGTCGTTGACCTTGTAGAAGCCCAGCAGGTCGACGACGGTGTAGCTACCCATCGAAAACGCCGTATTCGCCGTTTGCCCCGCACGCTCATCGACGTACTTGAGCCCGGTGCCCAGCCCCAGCCCCTCGAGCGCGCCCTCCTGGAACTCGTAGACGTTGAGCAGGCTGAAGCTGTTCTTGGGAATGTTCATCAACCGGGTGCCCGACTCGATCACGTTGTCCTGGGTAACCTCGGCGTCGACATAGGCATAGCCGCCAATCACCCGCCATTCAGGGGTGACATTGCCAGCCACGTTCAGGTCAAAGCCACGGCTGCGCACTTCACCCGCCGCCACACTGTAGGTCGAGTCCACGGGGTCGGTGGTCAGGACATTGCGTTTTTCAATCTGGTAGATCGCCGCGTCCACACTCAGCTGGCGATCCAGCGCTTCCCACTTGATGCCCATCTCATAGGACTTGCCCTTCTCCGGGTCAAAACCACCCCCCTCGCGGCTGGCCCCGCTATTGGGCTTGAATGAGCGCGCGGTATTGGCATACACCGCCACGGTGTCGGTCAGGTCATACAGCACGCCGAGACGTGGCGTCACCGCGTTATCGCTCGCTTCCCAGCTCCTGCCACCCGGCACGAAGGTTTCGTAGTCATGCTCGAAGCGCTCGAAACGGGCGCCCGCCAGGACTTTCAAGCGCTCGGTCAACGCCACCTGATCCTGGACGAAGGCGGCGTAGGTCTTGAGGTTTTCCTTGTCGTCGGTCGGCGTACGGGTCAGGGCCGGGCGAGGCTGGCCATACACCGGGTCGAAGATATCGATCGGGTAGGCACTCACTGCACCGCTGGAGCGCTGGATGATCGACTTGTAGTCGTAATCCTCGTATTCGACGCCAGTCAGCAAGGTGTGATCGAAACCGAGCGCGGTGAAATGCCCGGTGAGATTGAGTTGGGTGTCCTTGTCTGTCCACTCAAGCTTGCGGTAGTTGAAGTTGCGCCCCAGGGTGCGTCCATCGGCCGCCACGCCATTGGCTTCAACGGCATTGCCCTGCAAGGTGCCATCGAGCCACTGGAAGCCACCGCCCAATGTCCAGTCGTCATTTAGGAAGTGCTCGAAACGCAACTGGGCCATGTTGTTGTCGTTGTGCAACTTGCCAACGTCTTTTTCACCGAAAAAAGTGTCGCGTGACGCGGTGCCAATCTGATTCGGATAGCGCGTCAGGCCGCGATCCAGCGGGTGATTGTTGCGCATGAAATCGCCTTCGAAGATCACCTTGGTGTCATCGTTGGCCTGCCACGAAATAACCGGCGTCACGCCATAGCGTTCGGTTTCCACGTGATCGCGGAAGGTGTCACCGCCCTCGCCCACCACGTTCAGGCGATAGGCCAGGCGACCCTCTTCGTCGAGCGGGCCCGAGGCATCCAGGGTGCCACGCTTCATTCCCTGATCATCGAGCTGGCTGCCCAGCGTGACGGTGCGTTCGGCCAGCGGTTGCTTGGAGACCACGTTGAACGTACCGCCGGGATCGCCCCGGCCGTAAAGCGTGGTCGCCGGGCCGCGCAATACCTCAAGCCGCTCGATGGTGTTCGCATCCGGCATATTCGGGTAACCACGGTTGATCGGGAAGCCGTTGCGATAGAACTCACCGGTGGTAAAGCCACGCACGGTGAAGGTGGTCAGCCCCTGGCCACCGAAATTGTTGGCCCGTCCCACGCCGCCGGCGTAATCGAGCGCATCCTGCAACCTTGTGGCACTGATGTCCTCGACGACATCCTTGGTCACTACGCTGATGGACTGAGGGGTTTCGTGGATCGCCGTGTCGGTTCGGGTTGCGCTGGCAGAGCGGGTTGCGCGATAGCCATCCACTGGCCCCGTGGCGGTTTCAAGGTCCGCGGTGCCAACGATGTCGGTCGCTTGCAACTCCAGGCCGGTTGCAGCGGTTGTCGCTGGCTCAGCCCAGGTGGAAGTGGAAAACGCCTGGAGCACACAGATAGACAGCAGGGTACGACGCATCTAGGAAGCCTTGAGAGAATAGCCAAATGGGACGGCATACATGCCAATAATTTCGCGGCGCATGGTATACCGTATCAATAGCTTTTGATAGGCGTTCTCATTCGTATTTTTGCGGGCAATGGTACGAAAAAACCGTGGATCAAGGGAATCGAACGCAGTAACAACGGTCGAATTCGTGGCAGGACAGCATGCTCCTGCCCAAATAACTGCCTGCGGGAGTCCCCATTGTCAGCCGTCTTTCTACGTCAAGCCTTGCGCCTGGCGATTCCACTCTTGTGCGTTGGCACTTCGTCTACGGCTCTCGCCTGCCCGCAAGGTCAGTACCAGGTGTGTGTGGTTGCCTGTTTTTGTGCTCCAGGTTCCAGGGAGGACAGCGGGGAGCTCTTCGAAAACATGAACCAGATAGCGGCCGCAGGATTACAGAGCTGGATTGTTCAATCGCGCAACACCGCGGCAACCGGCAATGTTCAAACCATCCCGCTGAATATTCGCGCCCAGCTTGAACCCTACTACGACATACAGGTGCTCGACTCGGCCCGCTACAAGATCGGCGATGACGAAGAGCTCAACGCCGCGAACACCATGCTGCAGAACCCCGATGTCAATGCCGTCACCCTTGTCGACATCATCGTCTTTCGCAGCCAGGACGATGCACTGAACAACGTCGCGTTATGGGCCCATGAGTTGAAGCACGTGCAGCAGTACCAGCAATGGGGCGTCAGCGAGTTTGCCACTCGCTACACCCGTGACTACAGCGCCGTCGAGGCACCTGCCTACGAGATTCAAACCCAAGTCGCCAAGGCGCTGAGAGCCAGCGTAGCCTCGCCAGAGCTTCCTCGAAATCCGTGAGTTAAAGGGGCCGCTACCAAAGGCTGGCAGTGGATGGAGCGATGGAAAATGACAGCTAAGCTTCTTCTACTGTGGGGCGGTCCATTCAGGTCCGGCCCTTCACAACAGCCTCGGAGAGGAGCCAATGAAACGCATCGTCATGCTCATCGCGATCTCTTTGCTTACCACTGCTTGCCAGAGCGATAACGGCGTCACCCGACTCGACAATTGCGTCTGCTATAAAACAGTCGAGGGACAGAAAACCCAGGCATCACCCATGGACTGGCAAGACACCGAAAAGGTGCGGGAACAATTCTCCCATTGCATTTGCCGAGCCTGGGTTGACCTGGAGAAGGCCGATGATCCCAATCAGTTTTTCGGGCCTGAGACGCAAATAAGAACGGAAATGAAGTCGCAGGAGAAATAGCTGTTGTGGCCGGACATGCTCTGCAACCGACAGCTTCGCATCCGCCATCAATGGATCCCTTAATAAAAACCAATGAAGATGACCGATAATCGAACAGTTTATAAATCATATTAACTCATTGATTTTTATGTGATTTATTCAAAAAATAAAAACATCTCGATAAAAATCCAGTCAAACCCACTTTTCAATGGATCCATATCTTGATTGACTGGCACTGCACGGTGTCAGGTACAGCGCCTGCCCGCTCATAAAAATAACAAGGGTGTCGGGATGAATAACTTCTCAATCGGGCTCAAGCTTCGGCTTGCACCCACCAACGCGTGCCTTTCTCGCTTTGCCTTTACCCAGCCTCTTCTCGAGGGGCAGCCATGAGTGTCGATCTCAAGAGTGTGGTAGATGAACGTCCCATGGCGCGCTTCCAATGGTTGGCGGTGGGCATCTGTATTGTCCTGAACATGATCGATGGCTTCGACGTGCTGGTGATGGCCTTCACGGCCTCCTCGGTGTCCGCCGAATGGGGCTTGAACGGCGCGCAGATCGGGCTGCTGTTGAGTGCCGGGCTGTTCGGCATGGCGGCGGGCTCGCTGTTCATTGCACCGTGGGCCGATCGCTACGGTCGCAGGCCATTGATCCTGCTGTGCCTGCTGCTCTCGGGGGCCGGCATGTTGTTGTCGGCCCTGAGCCAGACGCCGCTGCAACTGGCGCTGTTGCGTGGGCTGACCGGCCTGGGTATCGGCGGGATCCTGGCCAGCAGCAACGTGATTGCCAGTGAATACGCCAACAAGCGCTGGCGCGGGCTGGCGGTGAGCCTGCAATCGACCGGGTATGCCTTGGGTGCGACCTTGGGCGGGCTGTTGTCAGTGTGGTTGCTGACGCACTTTGGCTGGCGTTCGGTGTTCCTGTTCGGGGGCGCCGTGACCCTGGCGGTGATTCCCCTGGTGCTGCTGTACTTGCCAGAATCGCTGGACTTCCTGATCGCCCGCCGCCCGGCAAACGCGTTGGTGCGCATCAACCGACTGGCCGCTCGACTCGGCCAGCCCGCATTGCGCGAACTGCCGGCCGCCCACTCTGCGCCGATTTCAGGCAGAGGGCGCCTGGCGCAACTGCTCTCGCCTGATTCACGGCGCACCACCCTGCTGATCTGGCTGTTGTTCTTCCTGGTGATGTTCGGCTTCTATTTCGTGATGAGCTGGACGCCGAAGCTGCTGGTCTCGGCAGGTCTATCGGCACAACAAGGCATCAGCGGCGGCGTGCTGCTGAGTGTCGGCGGCATCTTCGGCGCCGCGCTGATTGGCGGCCTGGCCTCGCGCTGGCGGCTGACCCGGGTGCTGTCGCTGTTCATGCTGATCACCGCAGGGCTGTTGGTGCTGTTCGTCGGCTCCGCTTCATCGGTATCGATGGCACTCGGCCTGGGTCTGTTGATCGGGCTGTTCTCCAACGGTTGCGTGGCAGGTTTGTACGCACTGTCACCGATTGTCTACGACGCTTCGGTGCGAACCACAGGGGTCGGTTGGGGCATCGGTATCGGCCGCATCGGCGCCATCCTTTCGCCGACTGTCGCCGGCCTGTTGCTCGACAGCGGTTGGCAGCCACTGCACCTGTATGGGGTGTTTGCCGTGGTGTTCGTGATGGCCGCCGTCGTGTTGCTGCAACTGCGACCCAAGGTCCAGGCACAACCGGGCAGCGCACTCAGCCAGGCCTGAGCCGATACAAAAAAGAGGTAGCGAGGCCCTGCCCTCGCTGCCGACTACACCTCCAGGAAAACAACAATAATGACTTACCTTTCTCTCCCTCCCCGGGCTCTGCTCGGCGGTGCAATGGCGCTTGCCCTTTTACCTCCGGCACAAGCCGAGAGCGGCGGCTTTTTCGAAGACTCCAAGACCAGCCTGACGCTGCGAAACTACTACTTCAATCGTGACTTCAACGATCCCGGCGCCAGCAAGAGCAAGATCGAAGAATGGGCCCAGGGCGCGATCCTCAAGTTCAGTTCCGGCTACACCCCTGGCGTTATCGGCTTTGGCCTGGACGGTATCGCGATGCTTGGCGTCAAGCTCGACAGCGGCCCTCAGCGCAGCGGTTCGGAGCTGCTGCCGGTGCACGACGATGGTCACTCCGCCGACAACTACGGGCGCGCCGGGGTGGCGGCAAAGATGCGTTTGTCCGAGACGGAGCTGATGCTGGGCGAACTGATGCCCGACGTTCCGCTGCTGCGCTACGATGACGGTCGCCTGCTGCCACAGACCTTCCAAGGCAGCATGCTGGTGTCCCGCGAGCTCCCTGGCCTGAACCTGCAGGCAGGTCGATACACCGCCGTGAGCCTGCGCAATTCGTCGAACATGCAGGACCTTTCGGCCTGGGCGGCGCCTACCGTCATGTCGGACGGTTTTAACTATGCCGGCGCCGAATACCGCTTCAATGAACAACAGACCCTGATCGGCGCCTGGCATTCGCAACTCGAAGACATCTACCAGCAAAGCTATTTGAACCTGCTGCATAAACAGAAGTTCGGCGACTGGACCCTCGGCGCGAACCTGGGCTATTTCGTCGACAAGGATGACGGCAGCGCCCTGATCGGTAACGTGCAAAGCCATACCGCCTACGGGCTGTTCTCGGCCAACCTGGGTGGCCATACCCTGTACCTGGGGCTGCAAAAGGTCAGCGGCGATACCGCCTGGATGTCCGTGTATGGCAGTAGCGGCCGCACCCTGGGCAATGACATGTTCAATGGCAACTTCAGTAACGCCGATGAGCGTTCCTGGCAGGCTCGCTATGACTACAACTTCGCCGCCGTCGGCCTCCCCGGCCTATTGCTCATGACCCGCTACGGCCACGGCGAGAACGCCACCACCAAGGCCGGCAGCAACGGCAAGGAATGGGAACGTGACACCGAGGTCAGCTACACCCTGCAAAGTGGCCCACTGAAAAACCTCAGCGTGCGGGTCAACAACGCCACCAACCGTCGCAGTTTCAACAGCGATTTCGATCAGACCCGCGTGATCGTCAGCTACCCACTGTCCCTCTGACCCTCCCCCCAGGGGCGCTTGTCGCCCCTGCATCCGTCCCCTCCTTGCGTTACTATGGCGAACCAACCTCTGGAAGTCGCCTGCATGAGCAAACCGGGTCAAATGGTGCTGGTCGCACTGCGCAAAATGATCGCTTCGGGCGAACTGGCAGCCGGCGAACGGCTGATGGAGATTCCGACGGCGGAACGTTTCGGCGTCTCGCGGATGCCGGTGCGCATGGCCTTCGTGACCCTTGAACAGGAAGGCTTGCTGGTGCGCCATGGCGGTCGGGGCTATCAGGTACGCTCGGTCAGTGCCGACGATATCGCCGGTGCCGTGGAGGTGCGCGGGGTGCTGGAGGGCCTGGCGGCGCGCCAGAGCGCCGAACGCGGCTTGAGCGAACAGGCGCAGGCGGCGCTGCGTGAATGCCTGGTGCAAGGCGATGCACTGTTCGACAAAGGCTACGTGACAGAAGAAGACCTTGAGGCGTTCCATGACCTCAACATGCGTTTTCACCAGGTCATCGTCGAAAGCAGCGCCAACCCGGCCATTGCCGAAGCCCTGGCGCGCAACGACCATCGCCCCTTCGCTTCAGTGTCGGCGCTGGCGATCGATCGTGAAGACATGGCGCGCGAATACCGGCGCTTCAACTTTGCGCACATGCAACACCACTCGGTGTTCGACGCGCTGGTCAGTCGCCAGGGCGCACGCGCTGAAGCCATCATGCGTGAACACGCCAATGCGACGCTGCGTTACGCCGAGGTCTTCGGCGCAATCAGCCATGGCGAGCGGGTGAAAGTGATCTCGCGCGGCGAATGATCGGCTCGCTTAGAGATCCAGCACCAACAGCGCCGAACGGGCCCTCGAACAGCAGGGCGTGAACTGATCATTGGCCGCCTGCTCTTCCTCGGTCAGGAACAGGTCGCGGTGATCGGGCACCCCTTCGAGCACACGGGTCAGGCAGGTTCCGCAGATGCCCTGCTCACAGGAAAGCGCAATCTCGACACCGTGACTCTCCAGCACCTGGACCACCGTCTTGTCCGCCGGAATGTCAAACACCTGCCCGCTACTGCCCAGCTTGACCTGGAATGCCCCATCGGCAGCGGTGTCCACCGGCGCTGCGGCGAAGTATTCACGGTGCAATTGCCCCTCGCTCCAGCCCTGGCCCCTGGCGCTGTCGAGCACATGCTGCATGAAACCTGAAGGGCCGCACACATACAGGTGCACGTCAGGCCCCGGATTGGCCAGCACCCTGGCGGCGTCCAGGCGCGAATCGGCCTGTTCATCGAAATGCAGGTGCACGCGATCGGCAAAGGAAGCGCCTTTGAGTCGCTCGACAAAAGCCGCACGCTCACTGGAACGCGCACAGTAATGCAACTCGAAATCGGCGCCGCTGTGGGCCAGTTCCTCGGCCATGCACAGAATCGGGGTGATGCCGATGCCACCTGCGAACAACAGGCTGCGCCGCCCCTCGACGACCAGCGGAAACAGGTTGCGCGGTTCACTGATGAGCAGCCGATCGCCACTGTTGATTTGCTCGTGCAGGCTCTGGGAACCACCGCGCGAGCCGGCGTCCTTGAGCACGCCGATCAGGTAGCGATGGCGCTCTTGCGGGTGATTGCACAGTGAGTACTGGCGAATCAATCCGCCGGGCAGGTGCACGTCGATATGGGCCCCGGCACTGAAGCCGGGCAATGCCCCGCCTTGCGCGCAGGCCAACTCGTAGCTGCAGATATCCAGGGCTTCGTTGTTGCGGGATGTCACGACGACTTCAATCATGGCGCACCTTCAAGGCCGGCCACCGCAGTGGCCGCGAACAGGATCTATGGGGGTGGACTGGCGTAGCGCCCAAGGGCGCTGCCCTTGGCTATTTGACCGCGGCAATCAGCTCGGCAGCCGGCGCTCGCTCACGGGCAATGAGGCGTTCCAGAACGCGCCGGGATTGCACGCCACCGGCATCGATATTGAGCTTGAGCAAGTTGCGCTCGGGATTGGCCAGCAGGTTTTTCTGCTGCTGTTCGAGCATGTCGAGGTCTTCGCTGAAAATCTTCCCCTGGCCCTCGCGGATGGTGGCGGTGAGGGCTTCGTCGTGGGGATTGAAATTGCGCGCCATGCCCCAGAAGTACCAGATCGACGTCTCGGTTTCCGGCGTAATGAAGTCGACCACGATGCTCGCGGCCTTGTGTTGCGGCTCGGCGTCGTAACCGCCCTTGCCGGCGTGGGCCACGCCGACCTCGATCAGGACATGACTGGGTGGAGTGAAGCGGCAGATCTGCCAACGGTCTACCGGCACGTCGTCGGCCAGGTTGTTGCCACGCAGGGCCATGCGCCAGAACGGCGGCGCCATGATGTTTTCCATGTGCCGCGCAGTGACCACCTCGTCACCCTGGACGGTGGTGACCGGCGCCGCTTCATCAATCTCTTTCTGGCCGATGCTCGAGGCGTGCACGTAGGTTTCGTGGGTGAGGTCCATCAGGTTGTCGATCATCAGGCGATAGTCGCAATTGATGTGGAACAGCCCACCGCCGTAGGCCCACTCATCGCTGACCGCCCACTCCAGATGATGGATCAACGCAGGATCAGCCTTGTCCTGCTCCCCGGGCCAGACCCAGATGAAACCGTAACGCTCTTGCACCGCGTAAGTCTTGTTGCACGGAAAGCCGCGTACGCGCTGGCCTGGCATTTCGACGGTCTTGCCGTCACAGCCCATCACCAGTCCGTGGTAGCCACAGACCAGGTTGCCATTTTCGACATAACCCAGCGAAAGAGGCGCACCACGATGGGGGCAAAAATCCTCGATGGCAGCAACGCGCCCTTCATGGCCGCGATAGAAGACGATTTTCTCACCGCATATTTGCCGCCCCAGGGGCTTGGAAGCAATCTCGTCGGGGGTGCAGGCGACGTACCAGGTGTTTTTCGGATACATAGGGTTCTCCGGGACAGGCTTGTTTTTATGGATCCATTGAATCGAATAAAACCGACAACAGTCAAGCTTTTTACAGATAAATGCAGATTAATGGATCCATTGAGGCCATGCAGTGATGCCCAACCTTTCGAACACTTGATGCGGGCGAAGTCGGTACTGACTACGTGGATGACACTTTTGAAGTGAACAGCTTTAGCGCCTGCCTCGATAATCGATAGCTTACTGACGAACTGTCGAGGTCAAGCATGACGAGCACAACAACGGAACAAGTCAGCCCGAAAACACTGAGAAGAGTGATCGTGGCTGCCGGCATCGGCAATTTCGTGGAATGGTTCGACTTCGCCGTCTACGGCTTCCTGGCCACGACCATCGCCCAGCAGTTTTTCCCCAGCGGCGATGCCAGTGCCGCGCTGCTCAAGACCTTTGCGGTATTCGCCGTGGCGTTTGCGTTCCGGCCCCTTGGGGGGATTTTCTTCGGCATGCTGGGAGACCGGATCGGGCGCAAGCGCACCCTGGCGATGACGATTCTGCTGATGGCCGGTGCGACGACCTTGATCGGTGTATTGCCCACTTATGCCGCCATCGGGGTTACGGCGCCGATCCTTCTTTCGCTGATCCGTTGTGCCCAGGGTTTCTCCGCCGGCGGGGAATACGCAGGTGCCTGTGCTTACCTGATGGAGCATGCGCCGAGTGATAAACGCGCCTGGTACGGCAGCTTCATTCCAGTGTCGACATTTTCCGCCTTCGCCGCCGCCGCCGTGGTGGCCTACGCGCTCGAGGCATCGTTATCGGCTGAAGCAATGGGCAGTTGGGGCTGGCGCCTGCCGTTCCTGATTGCCGCACCGCTGGGCCTGGTGGGTCTTTACCTGCGCTGGAAGCTCGATGAAACACCGGCATTCCAGGCGGTGACCCAGGAACATGCGGTCGCCCATTCCCCACTCAAGGAAACCTTGCGCAACCATGGCGCGGCCATCTGCTGCCTGGGCGCCTTCGTGTCGCTTACGGCGCTGTCGTTCTATATGTTCACCACCTACTTTGCGACCTACCTGCAGGTCGCGGGGGGCCTGAGTCGCGCAACGGCGTTGCTGGTGTCGTTGATTGCCTTGCTGTTCGCAGCGGCAATCTGCCCGTTGGCCGGACTGTATTCGGACCGGGTCGGGCGCCGGATGACGGTGATGACGGCGTGCGCCTTGTTGATCGTGGCCGTGTATCCATCGTTCCTGATGGCCAGCTCCGGCTCGTTCGCAGCGTCGGTCGCAGGCGTCATGCTCCTCGCCGTTGGCGCGGTGTTGTGTGGCGTGGTCACCGCGGCCTTGCTCTCGGAAACCTTCCCCACCCGAACTCGCTACACCGCCTCGGCCATCACGTACAACATGGCGTATACGATTTTCGGCGGGACGGCCCCGTTGGTGGCGACGTGGTTGATCAGCACCACTGGCAGCAACCTGTCGCCGGCGTTTTACCTGATCGCGATTGCCTTGCTGGCGTTGGCAGGCGGGCTCGCGTTGCCGGAGACGTCACGGATCTCCCTGCATGATGTGCAGGCGGAGGGGAAAGGTGCAGGTGTGCGGGCTGTGGCCTGATCGCAGATTTGCTCCCGATCCAATTGTAGGAGCGAGCCTGCTCGCGATGAACGTCCTGACAACGTGCTCATCCAGACAGGGCGCGTTATCGTTGACGTCCATCGCGAGCAAGCTTCGCTCCTACAGGGGGAATGTGTTCGCTTGAAGTCAGGTCGGCTTTAAGGCCGCCTCGCTTTGGCTTTAGATTTTGGGTGCCCCGTTAACCACGATGGCGAACGCAGGCATTGCGCAGTGGGTAAACCGGCAGGACGCCGGTTTAGCCGCGCTGGGCCAGGGACGGCCCAGCGCGGCGACCTCTGTAGGAGCGAGCATGCTCCGGGCGGCGTTCCGACGAAAAACTTGAGAGCACCACGGGGTGTCAGGCTTCCCGAGTCATCGTTGACCTTCATCGCGAGCATGCTCGCTCCTACAAGGGACTCGCCGTAAGGGCGAAACCATAAGCCGCCGTTACCGCAGCAATGGATATGCCCCCCAAAAAATGGCCGGGACAACCACACAACCACTGCAAATCCAACAATAATAGAGGCCAAACCACCAAGGCAGAGCCCCCTTTTGAACATCGATAACCGAATCAAATTCCGGCATCTGCTGTGTTTTCTCGAGGTGGCACGCCAGGGCAGCCTGGCACGTGCCTGCGACAAATTGGCGATCAGCCAGCCAGCGCTTTCCAAAACCTTGAAGGAACTGGAAACCCTGCTCGATGCCAGGCTGTTTGAACGGGGTAAAAAGGGCTCGACGCTGACCGAAGCCGGCGTGGCCTTCCTGCGATACGCAGGGCCGAGCGTGCAAGCGCTGCGCGACGGGGTCAACAGTTTGCGCTCGGGCGTGCATGAGCCCATTACCGTGCAGCTCGGCGTGCTATCCACGGTCGAAAGCCTGTTGGTACCGGAAGTAGTCTGCCGCCTGCACGACCGTCACCCGGCGTTGGTGGTCAGTGTCGTGACTGGCCCAAGTGCCTATTTGCTGTCCCGACTGCGGGTCGGTGAGCTGGACCTGGTGGTGGGCCGGATGACCGATAGCCCACTGATACAAGGGCTCGCGTTCGAGCACTTGTACAGCGAATCCATGACCCTGGTGGTCCGCAGCGGCCACCCGGTGCTCAACGATCCGTCGGGACAGAAAAACCTCGAAGACTATCCGCTGGTATTGCCGTCGGCGGGGACGACGATCCGCAAATTCGCCGACAGCCTGTTCGTCCAGCACGGAATAACACCATCGCGCCAACGCCTGGAAACCTTGTCGGTGGCCCTGAGTCGGCGCTACGTGCTGTGCAGCCAGGCTATCTGGGTCGCCCCTCTCGACGCTGTCAGGCAGGATTTGCGACAGGGTGAGTTGGTCGAGCTGGACCTTGGAATGCGTGAGCCGGGTGGCTCCGTCGGGCTGTGCACCAATCCCGCGTTACCGGTATCGCCGGCGGCGCAGTGGTGCGTGGAGGCACTGCGCGAGGTCGGTCAGGAGTATCGCGAAGGCCAGTATCCATAACCATCTGGATATGCATAAGGTCGATTTTTTCAATTTTGCGCTGGGACGTACAAGAGGACACTGGGCCACCAGTCGCTGCCAACGCAGTGCCTCCGTCCCACCATAACAATAGGAAAAACGACATGTCTGATGCGCACGACAGCCGTTTCGTCATTCGTGACCGTAATTGGCATCCCAAGGCCCTGACGCCTGACTACAAGACCTCGATCCTGCGCTCCCCTCGCCAGGCATTGGTGAGCATCCCCCAGTCTTTATCCGAAACCAGCGGCCCGGATTTTTCCCATCTGCAAATGGGTCGGCACGATAACGACCTGCTGTTGAATTTCAATCACGGCGGCCTGCCCATCGGCGAACGCATCATCGTCGCGGGCCGGGTTTGCGATCAATACGGCAAGCCGATTCCCCACACCCTGGTGGAGATGTGGCAAGCCAATGCCGGTGGTCGTTACCGGCACAAGAAAGACAGTTACCTGGCCCCCCTCGACCCGAATTTCGGCGGCGTTGGCCGTGCGTTGACCGACCGCGATGGCAACTACAGTTTCCGCACCGTCAAGCCCGGCCCCTACCCATGGCGCAACGGCCCCAACGATTGGCGACCTGCGCATATCCATGTCTCCATCAGTGGCCCCTCGATTGCCACGCGCCTGATTACCCAGCTGTATTTCGAAGGTGATCCGCTCATCCCGATGTGCCCGATCGTCAAGTCGATCGCCAACCCGGAAGCGGTGCAGAGCTTGATCGCCCGCCTGGACATGGGCATGGCCAATCCCATGGATTGCCTGGCTTATCGTTTTGACATCGTCCTGCGCGGCCAGCGCAAGACCCACTTCGAAAACTGCTGAGGAGGCCTGCGAATGCCCGTTCAACTTCTGCCTGAAACCCCGTCGCAAACCGCCGGGCCTTATGTGCATATCGGCCTGGCGCTAGAGGCCGCCGGCAACGCGCCGCGTGAGCAGGAAATCTGGAATGAGATGGCCAGGCCTGGCGCGCCAGGCGAGCATATTCTAGTGGTGGGCCACGTGTATGACGGTAATGGCCACTTGATTCGCGACGCCTTCCTGGAGTGCTGGCAAGCCAACCACGACGGCGTCTACGACAGCGCGTTCGACCTGGAAAAACCCTTCAATTGTTTTGGCCGTACCGCGACCACCGATGCCGGTGAATGGACGATCAAGACCGTCAAGCCCGGCAGGCTGAAAAACGCCTCGGGCGTTACCATGGCGGCGCATATCAACGTGGCGTTGTTTGCCCGGGGCATCAACATTCACCTGCAGACCCGCCTGTATTTCGACGACGAACCCGAAGCGAATGCCGTGGATCCGGTGTTGAACCTGATCGAACAGCCCCATCGGCGCGAATCCCTGGTCGCCAGGCGCTGCACCGTGGATGGCAAGCTGGCGTACCGCTTCGATATTCATCTTCAAGGCGAAGCGGAAACGGTGTTCTTCGACTTCTGACGCGGCGTGGGCAGACACCAAGCTGCCCACACTCCTGAAATGAGTGCCGGCGCGCTTCAAGCGCGCTGGGTCAAACCCGCTTTCAATTCCGCTATGCATGCCTGCAGGCGCTCACGTTCAACTCATCGGCCTGCGCTCCCCGTGTCATGAAATGAAAATTCGCTGTCGTGCAATGCGAGGTGGTCGCCCCCTGCTACACCCTAGAGTCGGAGCAAAATAACAACCGGGCTCAGCACCCGGATAAAAGAGAGCCGACATGAGCAGATCCACCCGAACGAGCGAGTCCGTAACTCCAACCCAGCGCCCCCCAGCAACCGGCCGAAAGCGCCGCGTTCGCAAGGAGGGTGATCCCGCTGGCGACACCCAGCAACAAGAGCTGATCGGCACGGCTTCCAACCAGACCCTGGCGGCCAATCCGCTGGTCAGCGTGCGCGCGGCGGACCTGGCCAGCTCGGCCGGTTACCTGCTCAAGGCCGTGGGCTTGTCGCCGCTCAAGGCTGGCGCCCATCTGGGTGGCTACCTGAAGGAACTGCGCGGCATCGTCGGCGGCAATTCCAGCATCGCGCCAAACCCCAAGGACAAACGCTTTGCCGATCCAGCCTGGCAATCCAACGCCTTCCTGCGCGCGCTGCTGCAGAGCTACCTGGCCGGCCAAAGTGAACTGACCCGCTTCATCGAATCCACCGACCTTGCCCCGCTGGAAAAGAGCCGCGCCCGGTTCGTCGCGGAACTGCTGGCCGATGCCGTGGCACCGAGCAACTCGCCGCTGACCAATCCGGCGGCACTGCGCAAGCTGGTGGACACCGGGGGCATGAGCCTGGCCAGGGGCATCCGCCAGTTCGGCGATGACATGCTGAACAACCGTGGGCTCCCAAAACAGGTCGACAGCACGCCGTTCACGGTTGGCGAAAACATCGCCACGGCCAAGGGCCAAGTGGTGTTTCGCAACGAGATGTTCGAGCTGTTGCAGTTCGCCCCCACCACTGAAAATGTCCATGCCCGGCCCTTGGTGATGTCGCCGCCGCAAATCAACAAGTACTACGCCATCGACCTGTCGCCGGAGAAAAGCCTGATCAAGTGGATCCAGGACAGCGGCGTGACGCTCTTTGTCATCAGCTGGCGCAACCCCACCCGCGAGCACCGCGACTGGGGCTTGGCCGAGTACGCGCTGTGCCTCGACCAGGCGGTGGACGTGGCACGCCAGATCACCGGCAGCCCGGACGTCAACATGTGGGGCTCCTGCTCGGGCGGCATCACCCTGGCGGCTTACCTGGGCTGGCTGGCGGCCCGTGGCGAAGGCCACAAGGTGGCCAATACCAGCTGGGCCGTGTGCGTGCTGGACATGCCTTCGGCACTGGACGACACCACCCTGGGGTTGTTCACCACCCCGTCGGCCCTGCGCGCGGCCAAGGCCAGCTCCCGGCGCAAGGGCGTACTGAGCGGCCAGGGCATGGCCCGCATGTTCGCCTGGATGCGGCCCAACGACTTGATCTGGAATTACTGGGTCAACAACTACCTGCTGGGCAACAAGCCGCCGGCCTTCGACATCCTGGCCTGGAACAACGACACCACGCGACTACCCGCCCAACTGCACGCGGACTACCTCGACCTGGTCCAGCAGAACCCCTACAGCAACCCGGGCTCCCTGGAGATTGCCGGCGAGTCGATCGACATGACCCAAGTGAAGGTCGGCGCCTATGTGATCGGCGGCACCACCGACCACATCACACCCTGGCAGGGCTGCTACGGCACCGCCCGACTGTTTGGCGAGGACGCCACCTACGTACTGTCCAACGCCGGCCACCTGCAAAGCCTGGTGAACCCGCCGGGCAACCCGAAGTCGTTCTACTACGCCGCACCTGCCGCCGCCGAGACCCCGGAAACCTGGCTGCAAAACGCGGGCGAGCGCCAGCAAGGCAGCTGGTGGCCGCATTGGCGCGAATGGATCGGCCAGCGATCAGGCGAAAGCCGGCCGGCGCCGAAGAAACTTGGCTCGCGCAAATACCCGCCCCTCTGCCCCGCACCTGGCACCTATGTCATGGAGCGTTGATGACGCGCGGCGCCTGGATGAACGCGTTGCCCGGAGATTCTTCGCGAGCAGGCTCGCCCACAGGGGATCAGGTACAGCCGTGGAGCAGGTCGGCTTTAAGGCCGCCTCGCTTTGGTTTTTGATCTGAGGCGCCCCGTTAACCACGCTGGCCGAACGCAGGCATTGCGCAGTGGGGAAACCGGCAGGACGCCGGTTTAGCCGCGCTGGGCCAGGGACGGCCCATCGCGGCGACCCACGGAGCAATGCCGGAGAGAGGGCATGCCGAGCCTTAGCGAGGCACCGAGTGGTGGGGCAAAGCCTTTTGCTTCCTTTTTGGTGTTTGAAAAAGGGAGTCGCTGTAAAAGCGAAACCATAAGCCGCCGTTACCGCAGCAATGGATATGTACGCAGGCAACCAATTTCACACAGGGCTTCTTGTGACGCCCCCGCATCACCGTCGCGCACGACTCAATTAATGCGTCGTCGGCGGAACGCAGAGCGTCCCTGGTGGCATTCCCACGCAGAGCGTGGGAACGATCAGCGAGTTCACGTCAAGTCAGGTCGGCTTTAAGGCCGCCTCGCTTTGCTGTTGATCGCAAGCGCCCCGTTAACCACGCTGGCCGAACGCAGGCATTGCGCAGTGGGGAAACCGGCAGGACGCCGGTTTAGCCGCGCTGGGCCAGGGACGGCCCATCGCGGCGACCCACGGAGCAATGCCGGAGAGAGGGCATGCCGAGCCTAAGCGAGGCACCAAGTGGTGGGGCACAGCCTTTTGCTTCCTTTTTGGCGTTTGAAAAAGGGAGTCGCTGTAAAAGCGAAACCATAAGCAGCCGTTACCGCAGCAATGGATATGTACGCAGGCAACCAATTTCACACAGGGCTTCCTGTGACGCCCCGCATCACCGTTGCGCACGGCTCAATTAACGCGTCGTCAGTGGAACGCAGAGCGTCCCTGGCGGCAAAGCGAAACCATAAGCCGCCGTTACCGCAGCAATGGATATGCACTCCGACAACCAATTTCACACAGGGCTTCCTGTGACGCCCCGCATCACCGTCGCGCACGGCTCAATTAACGCGTCGTCAGTGGAACGCAGAGCGTCCCTGGTGGCATTCCCACGCAGAGCGTGGGAACGATCAGCGAGTTCACGTCAAGTCAGGTCGGCTTTAAGGCCGCCTCGCTTTGCTGTTGATCGCAAGCGCCCCGTTAACCACGATGGCCGAACGCAGGCATTGCGCAGTGGGGAAACCGGCAGGACGCCGGTTTAGCCGCGCTGGGCCAGGGACGGCCCATCGCGGCGACCCCCGGAGCAATGCCGGAGTGAGGGCATGCCGAGCCCTAGCGAGGCACCGAGTGGTGGGGCAAAGCCTTTTGCTTCCTTTTTGGCGTTTGAAAAAGGGAGTCGCTGTAAAAGCGAAACCATAGGTCGCCGTTACCGCAGCAATGGATATGTACGCAGGCAACCAATTTCACACAGGGCTTCCTGTGACGCTTCGCATCACCGTTGCGCACGACTCAATTAATGCGTCGTCAGCGGAACGCGGAGCGTCCCTGGCGGCATTCCCACGCAGAGCGTGGGAACGATCAACCATAAGCCGCCGTTACCGCAGCAATGGATATGCACTCCGACAACCAATTTCACACAGGGCTTCCTGTGACGCCCCGCATCACCGTCGCGCACGGCTCAATTAACGCGTCGTCAGTGGAACGCAGAGCGTCCCTGGCGGCATTCCTTTGCTGCGCGTGGGAACGATCAAACCCAATCTGTCGCATCGACCGGTTGAATTCACAATCAGGAGCGGCCCTTCGTGACATGCAAAAATCGGCCTTGGCAGTTGGTCGCAGGTGCTAACTGAATAAAATACGACCCAGGCAACGCGAGAGTCACTGGGTCTGGTTCGTCGGATAGAGACCGGCAAGCCGCGCTATCACCACGCCAACGTAGAAGACCCCTGAAAATTCCTCGACCATCACCAGTGAGCGGGCGTGGTTGGTCAACGGGAGCACATCACCGAAACCTGTGGTCGTGAGCGTCGTGAGGCTGAAATAGATCAGTTTGAAAAAAGTGCCGGGCTGTTCGAAGTCGAGGTGGGCAGGGCCGAATGAGCCAGCGCTGGAGATCTCGACCAGGGCATAGACGAAGGACCAGACGAAGGCCAGCATGATGTAACCCGCCAGCGCGCCATGCAGCTTGTCGGCTGTAATGGGTCCGCGCTTGAGGATATAGCGAAGCACTCCGGTGAACGAGACGGCAAGAGACGCCGCATACACTATCCCGGCAACGAAAAGAATCGCGATACTTCCGGCCCACAACGCGGACCATTGAAGACCAACCCCAAGCAACGCCAGGCCCAGTTTGAGGATGAACCCCCGCCGCGTCTGCCTGGTGGCGAAAGCGCCCACGAGCAGCACGATTGAAAACAGAGTGCCGAGCAAGGTGCGAGCAACTATACCGTCCTCAAGAAAGGGAAACAGGAGGATCAATCCTAGTAGGAGCAGCAATAGATAGGTACAGGGTCCTCGCCCTATCACCATCTGACCTAAATCCTCGTCGGATTCGCCTTTATCTTGCGGATTCGTCATAGATGTTTCCCATAGACCGAAGCAACGCTTGGGGCCTGTCGCTGCACGGTGGAAATCTGACCTGGCGTTAGAAGCGTCGAAAGTGAAATTCTAGTCGCGAATGCCTGTGAGTGGAGTCAGCCTGACAGCTATGGGTTGATGCCTGCGGCTCGACAGGACTCGCCATTCAATCCCCGGCAATCTTGTCATTTGCCAAGGCTTAGGGCAGGGTCGATACCAATGACATCTCTGCCAAAGGAGTCACTTCATGTCAAAGCTATATCCCAGTATCGATCCTGAGGGGCTGGTCGAGTACTCAGTGGTCTACACCGACCGCTCGCTCAACCACATGTCGCAGTCGTTTCAAGGCGTGATGAAGAACATTTCCAAGACCCTGAAACAGGTCTACAACGCCCAGGCTGTTGCGGTGGTCCCGGGCAGCGGCACATTCGGCATGGAGGCGGTGGCGCGACAGTTTGCCACCGACCAGCAGTGCCTGGTGATACGCAATGGCTGGTTCAGTTATCGCTGGAGCCAGATCCTTGAGATGGGCAACATCCCGGCAGCCACCACGGTGCTCAAAGCCCGACCGGTCGAGACGGGTCGCCAGGCTGCCTACGCCCCACCCCCTCTGGACGAAGTGCTGGCAGCCATTGCGGCGCAAAAGCCGCAGATTGTCTTCGCCCCCCACGTTGAAACCTCATCCGGGATTATCCTGCCCGACGAGTACCTGCGGGCCGTCGGCGACGCCGTGCACGCGGTGGGTGGCCTATTCGTGCTGGACTGCATCGCCTCTGGCACGCTTTGGGTCGATATGCACAAATGCGCCGTCGACCTGCTGATCAGCGCACCGCAGAAAGGCTGGAGCGCGTCCCCTTGCTGCGCCCTGGTGATGTTCAGTTCCCTGGCCTTCGAGCGCATCGAGCAAACGCAAAGCAGCAGCTTCGCCTGCGACCTGAAAAAGTGGCTGCAGATCATGCAGGCCTACGAACAGGGTGGACATGCCTACCATGCAACCATGCCCTGCGACTCCCTGGCGCGATTCAACGAAGTGATGAAAGAGACGCAAGCCTACGGTTTCGACAAGGTCCGCGACGAACAACAGGCGCTGGGCGATCGGGTGCGCGCCATGCTGACCGGCAAAGGCATCAAGAGCGTGGCCGCCGCCGGCTTCCAGGCCCCTGGCGTCGTGGTGAGCTACACCGATGATGCCGACATCAAGAGCGGCAGGAAATTTGCCAACCACGGCCTGCAGATCGCCGCCGGAGTGCCGTTGCAATGCGACGAGCCGGCCGACTTCCAGACCTTCCGCATCGGTCTATTCGGACTCGAAAAGCTGAACAATATCGAGCGCACGGTCAACATCCTCGAGCAAGCACTGGACGAAGTGATCGTTAACTAAGCCCTCAACTTGCCTGCAGCATTGACCGATTTTGTGAATGCCAGGCAGTCATCCTGCCCTGGGCCCTGCCGGCCCAGGGCGCTGATTTTCGCCCCATATGACGCTGTGACCCTGGGCAAAAATCGGCGAAAAGCAGTCGTTGAACATCTTGAGTCACTCGACTCTAAAAACCATTACCCTGGCTCCGAACCCTCAGCAGTGCTGGTAAGCCTTAATATTCACTCTTCTGAGTTACACACAACTACTTACCCGTTTGAGCTGCGCAAGTGCATGCCCCCAGGAGAGTTGGTTAATCCGATTGCTACTAAGCCTTAGTACTTATCGTGATTAGCTTCGGTGGAAAGTTCCGATACAACAGCAATACTTCACTCTGCTGAAAAAAACCCAGTCTAGCGTGGGGTAATAAGTCATGAATGCAGGTGACAGCGACGCGAAGGATTCTCGACTTTCGTTATTCACGCGATGCCTTCGCCAGCCATTACTGCACTTTTTAATCGCCGGCTTTGCACTCTTTATGCTGTTCGCAGGGTTACATCGCTCCACCGTCAACCAAGACCCCCAACGCATTGAAATTACCCCGGACGTTGTTCAGCGCATCGCAATCTCGTGGTTGGCACGATGGCAGCGCCCCGCATCGGAGCAACAGTTGCAGGGCCTGATTGATCAATATGTGAAAGAGGAAATCCTCTATCGCGAAGCATTGAAACTTGGCCTGGATAAAGACGACACCATCATTCGCCGTAGATTGGCGCAAAAAATGGATTTCCTCGCCGAGGATGTAGCGTCGATTCGTGAACCGGCACCCGGCGAACTTGAGACTTGGTACAACCAACATCAGGTCCAATATGCCCCGCCGCCATTGGCCACCTTTCATCATTTGTTTTTCGGCTTGGACCAACGCGGCGCAGATGCGCAGACCCAGGCTCAGGCCGCGTTAAGCAGGCTGACTGACAAGAACAGTGGAGAAGGCGATGCGTTCATGTTTAAAAACGCCTACACCGAACAATCCCAGGATCAGGTGGCGCGAGTATTTGGTTCAAAGTTCGCCAATTCATTGTTCAAGCAAACGCCGGGGCGTTGGGTGGGGCCTCTAGAGTCGGGTTTTGGCTGGCATCTGGTATGGATAGATGCGCTGGCCAGACCACCGGCATTGCCCTTCGAAACCGTAGCCCAGCAGGTCACGTCCGATTGGTTGTCCGAACAACGCAGCGAATCGAAACGAGCAAGTTTCGATGCGCTGAAAGCGCGCTATGAGGTCGTGGTGACGATGCCGGCTTCCACGGGTGCGATTGTCGCCACACAAACGGAGCGGCCGTGATGAGGCGCATAGCCTGGCTGCTGTTGCTGCTCTGGTTCACGGGGCTGACGGCCATGGCCCATGAGTCGCGCCCCGCTTACCTGGAACTCAACGAAACGGCCGTCGGGCGCTACGACGTACTGTGGCGTACGCCGGTGCTTTCAGGCATGCGATTGCCCATTGCGCTCCGGTTTGCCGAAGGTATGCGCACCGTCGTTGAACCCATGGAAAGCGAACTGAACGATTCACTGATCGAGCGCCGGGTCATTGATGCCGGCCCTGCAGAACTGGCAGGGCAACGTATTGAATTCATCGGCCTGCAAGCGAGCATCACGGATGTGCTGGTGCGTGTCTCGCGCCTGGACGGCAGCCTGACGACCACCCTCGTCCATCCCTCACAACCCTGGATAGAGATCGCTGCCACGCCGGGAGCGCACTCGGTGGCCGGAGCGTTTTTGGTCCACGGCATCCAACACATACTGGGCGGTTTCGATCACTTGCTGTTCGTCTTCGGCCTTCTACTGTTGGTGAGTAACGGCTGGATGCTCGTGAAAACCATCACCGCGTTTACCCTCGCCCACTCCATCACCCTGGCGCTCGCAGCATTGGGTGCGGTGCGGCTTCCCGGCCCGCCTGTGGAAGCGACCATTGCGCTGAGCATTCTGTTGCTGGCAATGGAAATCGCCCGCAAGAACCGTGGTGAAGTCAGTTTCACCGTTCAATGGCCATGGGTCGTGGCGTTCTGTTTTGGCCTGTTGCATGGCTTCGGTTTCGCCGGTGCGCTGGCGGATATCGGCTTGCCGAAGCACGACCTGCCGCTGGCGCTGTTCACCTTCAACGTCGGCGTCGAGATCGGTCAACTGGTGTTCGTCGCCGTGGTATTGAGCCTTCGCGCACTGTTGTTGCGTTGTCGACTGCCAGCGCCCGCACGGCTGTATGCCCGACCGATAGCCTCTTATGGGCTGGGTACGCTGGCTGCCTTTTGGTTTTTTGAACGAGTCTCAAGCTTCTGGTCCTGAGTTGCCCCCTGCCACTGTCGTATACCGGAGACGTGGAATATGACCCTCCCAACACACTTCACCGCGCAGTCACTGTTTGGTTGCGCCGTACTTGCCGTCAGCACGCTGTCATTGGCAGAGGGCAACCCGGATCGCGAGGTTTACTTTGGCCAGACGCACTCGCACAGTTCCTGGTCGATCGATGCCTACCTGATCGGCAACCATCAGGTCGATCCCGAACAAGCCTACCAATTCTCACTTGGGATGCCGGTCAAGCATCCGATGGGGTTTGAAGTGCAGCTCAAGGGCCGACCGCTGGATTTCCATGGGGTGACCGATCATTCGGAATATGTGGGCGTGATCGCCCTGGCCAACGATCCGAAATCAGACTTCAGCAAACTGCCCATCGCGCAAAAGCTGATTGTCAAAACCCCGGAAGATTTCAACCGGGTGTTCAAATGGATCGCCGGCAGCTTGAGCCATCCGATCAAGGAGCTGATTGATCCGAAGGTGGCGGGCAACATCTGGCAGCAGAACATCGCCATCGCTGACAAGTACAACAAGCCCGGCCAATTCACCACGTTTGTCGCGTATGAATGGACCTCGGCCCCCAACAATCAAAATATGCACCGTAATGTGTTTTTCCGCGACTCGAAGAAGGTGCCGGACCTGCCCTTTACGGCGCTGGACTCGGATAAGCCGGAGGACTTATGGACCTGGATGGACGATCAACGCAAAAAGGGCAACGAGGTACTGGCGATCTCCCACAATGCCAACCTCAGTAACGGCCTGATGTTTCCGGTGGACGTCGATGAGCGTGGTCGCCCCATTGATGCCGCCTGGGCGCAGACGCGGATGCGCAATGAATCCCTCACCGAAATCCACCAGGTAAAAGGTACCTCCGAAACCCACCCCGAGCTGTCGCCGACCGACGAATTCGCCAATTATGAAATCATGAGTTTCCTGCTTGGCATGGACAACAGCACATCGAAAATCAATGGCAGTTACATCCGGCAAGCCTGGCAAAACGGCATGGCCTTAGAGGAAGCCCGCGGCTACAACCCCTATAAAATGGGGGTGGTCGGGGCCAGCGACTCGCACAACGGGGTGATCCCCTATTCGCAGGACAACAACTTCGGCTCCCACGGTTTCACCGACAGCACCCCGCAAGCGCGTATTTCCGGCAAACAGAACTCGGGGATGGTGGCCTTGCAGACCAGCACGTCCGGTTTAGCCGGCGTGTGGGCTGAAGAAAACACCCGTGAATCGATCTTCGATGCCATGAAGCGTAAAGAAGTCTACGGCACCAGCGGCGTGCGCATCCCGGTGCGCCTGTTTGGTGGCTGGGGCTTCGACAGCAGTTTGTGGAACGAAAAAGACTGGGTGCATGCCGCTTACGCCAAGGGCGTTCCCATGGGCGGCGACTTGCCGGCAAAACCGGGCAAACAAGCACCCTCCTTCGTGGTGTGGGCGGTCAAGGATGCCGACGATGGCAACCTCGACCGAATCCAGATCATCAAGGGCTGGACCAAAAACGGCCAGACCTTCGAGAAGATCCATGACGTCGCTTGGTCAGGTGATCGCCAACCGGACCAGGCTACCGGCAAGATCCCGCCGGTGGGCTCCACGGTCGATGTGTCCAAGGCGACTTACACCAACACCATTGGTGCCACCGAGCTGAAGAAAGTCTGGGTCGATCCGGATTTCGATCCGACCCAGCACGCGTTCTACTACGCCCGCGTGCTACAGATCCCGACCCCACGCTGGAGCACCTATGACGCGGCCAAGTTACAAGTGCCGCCGCCGGCCGACGTCTCGGCCACTGTCCAGGAACGCGCGTGGACCTCGCCGATCTGGTACACGCCGACGACTGAGGACAGCAAGGCTATCGCCGGTGGAAAAACCATCGACCAGCTGAAGACCGAAGGTGCCAAGGCACTCACCAACGAGCAGTTGCAAGCCTACGTGGTGGGCAAGACCATCAAGGTGCGCAACACGGTCACTGGCCAGACGTTCGAGATCGTCTATGGCACCGACGGCCAACGCCTGATCACCAGCGTCGATGGTAAGCCGCCAGCGGAAGGGGAATACCTGAACATGCTGCATGACGGCCAGTTTGGCGTGCCGGCCAAGTATGAAATCAAGGACGGGCATCTGGTGACAACACTTGACGGCACACCCTTCGAGGCCACGGTATTCGAGCAAAACGGCAAATATATGGCGGCTCGCAGCAACGAGTTCGGTTATGTGAATTATGAGGTCGATGAGGTCAAGTAGCGGCCGAGGCCCGCACCGATGCTTTGTGTTGAACAGATCGACCCATTGCTTCTTCAGATTGTCTTAAGGCTGGGCAGGCAGGTTACTGGCTCTTTCGAAGCATCCATCTGTCGAGGCCACCATGACACGCCACTCAACGCCACAGCACTACGGACAACTGTCGATCACCCTGCACTGGCTAATGCTGCTGTTGTTTGTCGGTGTATACGCTTGTATCGAAATCAAGGGGTTGATGCCACGCGGTGGCCATTTGAGGAGTTTTTTTCTGGGGCTGCATGGATTGTTCGGCCTGAGCATCTTCGCCCTCGTCTGGGTTCGTCTGCTCGCACGCCGTCTTGCGCCGCGCCCGCCTATCGCACCGGCTTTGCCCGCCTGGCAAACCGGCATGTCACACTTGATGCATACGATGCTGTACATACTGATGATCGCCACACCCCTATTGGCTTGGCTGCTGCTATCGGCAGAAGGCAAACCGATGCCCTATTTCGGTTTTTTCCTGCCCTCGCCGATAGAAGTTGATCCGTCATTGGCCAAGCAGTTCAAGCACTGGCACGAACTGCTTGGGAGCACCGGTTATTGGTTGATCGGACTGCACGCGGCGACCGGGTTGATTCATCATTACTGGGTGGGTGACAACACGTTGATCCGCATCCTGCCCAGACGTTGATTCAGCGCCAATCCAGATAGCGAAACAGCTCCTCTTCCTGATCAAAATGCATTCGCACAAGCGTATCCAGCCGAATCAACTGGTGCTGAATCTCATCTGCCGATGCCGTTTCGGGGGCGGCACAGAAGTCACGGCTCATGCGCGCCAGCAGATGGATCAGGCGAAAGATCTCCCGGTGTGCGTGGCTCATGGCTGACATGGGATCCTCGCCTGGCATGCTTTGCGTCAGTTGCGGATACAGTGTGTTTTCGTCTTCACGTTCATGGCGTGCCAGGGTTGTTTGCAGCTTGTTGACCAGCGCCTGCAAATCCGACTGTGCTTGTGCCAATGGACGCCGGGCAAAATCAATGGCCAGTTGATGCAGGTCGCTGAGTACTGAAGACAATGCCTTGTGCTCGTCCTGCAGGTGATCGATCTGTTGCGCTGCCAGCCTTTGTTGGCGCACTCCGCGCAGTGGCCCCAATGCACGCAAGGCGTTGATGATGATCGCCACATCAATGCCCTCTTGCACAACGGCACCGATAAGCGGCGGCAGATAACCCAGGGCCGCCACCACCATGGCCAGCAACGACATGCCCATGCCGACCAGCACACCCTGGCGGGCGATGTGGCGGGTTTGGCGGGCAATGTCCAATGCCTCCACCAGACGATCGAGACGGTCTACCAGCAGCACCACACCCGCGGCTTGTGCAGAAGCCGTGGCACCACTGGCCCCCATGGCCACGCCGACGTTGGCCGCCGCCAACGCGGGGGCATCATTGATGCCATCGCCGACCATCAAGGTGCTGGCGCGCAAACACCCTTCCTGCACCGCTCGCACTTTGTCCTCGGGAATCAGCCCTGCTCGCAGCTCGTCAATCCCGGCGGACAGCGCAACCATTTCGGCGGTTTCCAGGCGATCGCCAGTGAGCATGACGATCCTCTCTATGCCCCTGGCGCGCAGGCGGCGCAGGGTTTGCGGCGTTTCTCGACGCACGTTGTCCGAAAACACCAGCAGGCCGGCAAGTTCTCCATCCACGTCAATAAAGCTTCCACTGCACGCCAGGTAATCCATATGGCGCAACATGGCTGCACCCCAATCGGATGCAGGTGCGTCGGCATGAGCAAAAGACAACGTGCCGAAACGCACCCGCCTGCCATCGACCACCCCGCAAAGGCCGGCGCCCGGACTCTCATCCACCTGTCGGGGGATGCTCAGAGGCAATTGACGCTGGTGCGCGGCGTCGACAATGGCCTGGCAGATGGGGTGCGTCGAGGCCTGCGCCAGCGAAGCGGCCAGGCCAAGCAAACCCAGGGGGTCGGCAAGTCCATTGACCTCGATTGATTGCAGACGGGCATGGCCGCTGGTCAGTGTTCCGGTCTTGTCGAGAAACACCTGTTTGACACCGGCCAACGCCTCCAGGGTCGCGCCGTCCTTGATCAGTATTCCGCGCCGCGCCGCCCTCGAAATACCTGACATGATCGAAATCGGTACCGCCAGTATCAACGGGCACGGCGTGGCCACCACCAATACCGCCAGCGCTCGCAAGGGATCGCCACTCAGTTGCCAGGCCGCTGCGGCAATCAGCAAGGTCAACGGGATGAAGAACAACGCATAACGGTCGGCCAAGCGCACGAATGGCGCGCGTGAACGTCGCGCCTCCTCGGCCAGCCGAACGATCCCGGCATAGGTGCTCTGTGCGGCCGTTCGCGTGGCGCTCAGCAGGAGGGGTGCACCGACATTGGAAACACCACTGTGCAGTTGCTCGCCTTCTCGACGAGTGACGGGCAACGATTCGCCGCTGAGTGCCGATTCATCCAGTTCGGCGGTGGGGCTCAGCAGGCGCCCGTCGACCGGTACCACCTCCCCCAGGCGCACCAGCAATGTTTGATTGGGCTGGATCTGTTCTACAGGGATCTCGCGCAACCCGCCCGCCTCCTGCAACCAGGCAAAACGTGGCGCCCGGTCGATGAGGGCACGAAGCTCACGTTCGGCGCGTTGGCTGGTAAAAAACTCCAGGGTACGTCCGCTTGCGAGCATCAAGGCAATCACCGCTGCCACCAGTGTCTGCGCAAAGGCCAGGGCGGCGGTGATCGACAGCAACGCGATCATGTCTACACCGGCCTCGCGCCGGGCCAGACGCCTGACGATCTCGACCAACAGTACCAAGGCCATCACCACGCTTCCTGCGGCCCAGCACATCGACGCCCAATCCGGTCTTTGCCAAAGGTGTGCAACACCCCCCGCCAACAGCGTCAGGGCGCTGAGCAGGAGCAGCGCGGGATCCAGCCATTTACTGAACATGGAGGTGATTTCCTCGAAGGGCAATTCACGTTGTCGAAGCAAAAACGCCCGTGGCCCATTGAGGTAAAGCTTAGGTCTCGATTGTCTATCGTGTCCGTTTTGGTTGATGGGCAGAGGCCTTGGCCAGTGACGAGGTGACAGCGGTATCGGAGCAAACCGTTTTTGCCCTCTTTCTGATTTATATCAAGCGAGTTTTGGGCATTCCCATGGACATTAGAGTCAGCGTTCGCACCATCGCATGGGGTGAATGACGCTGGCTTTGCAAGGTCAGCGCCGGGTTGTTTTTTTCAGGGCGGACGGGTGTACGGACTGTTTTGAGCCTGCCCTTTAACCAAGAGGAGTCGTGAAAAATGAGCAATTCCGTGAAAAAAATGCCGATCCAGACCGAAGACAAATCAAGCCAGCATCCAGCGACCTCAGACTTTTGGCGGCCCCTGGAAAAACTGCGGCAACAGGTCGATCACCTGTTCGACGAGTTCAATCGCGGTTCTGGGCTATCGCCCTTCAGCCGTGGGTTGTTTGATGTCGAGCCCTTCTGGCGGCGCGAACTGAGCGGCCATGGCCTGCCTGCCGTGGACATCACCGAGAAAGACAAGAGCTTCGAAATCACTGCCGAACTCCCCGGCATGGATCAAAAGAACATCGAGCTCAAACTGTCCAACGGCAACCTGATCATCAAGGGGGAAAAGAAAGAGGACAAGGAGGAGAAAAGTAAGGGCTATCATCTTAGCGAACGTCACTATGGTTCCTTCGAGCGCACGTTCAGCCTGCCCAAAGGGGTCGATGCCGAGAAGATCGAAGCGAGTTTCAGCAAAGGCGTGCTGAGCATCTCGTTGCCGAAAAAGCCCGAAGCCATGAAGGCGGACAAGGTCGTGCCGATCAAGGCCGATTGACCGCGTAGCTGCCCCCCTGCCGGGAAACCGGCCGGGGGGTTTGTTCTTCGGTCGCTTGACCACGACCCTTGTACGCCAGTGCATCAGGATTGGCGTAAGCTGAGCGTGAATACACCTTCATCCGGCGGTTGCCTCCGAGGTCACGGTACATGCGCTTTCTTTTCGAAGTTTCAGGTAAGGCGCATTTCCTATCCCGCCTCCAAGGAGCCGCTGCATGCTGACCCTGCCCCCGCTTCTTTTTGCCCTCAAAGGCACTGAAATCTACGCCGGCCGCGTCGCTCAACGGCTTGGTTGCCAACTGGCACGCCACGAAGAGCGTGACTACGAAGACGGCGAACATAAATGCCGCCCACTGGATCCGGTTGGCGGTCGTGACGTCGTGGTGTTCCATTCCTTGTATGGGGATGGCCAACAGAGCGCAAACGATAAGCTGTGTCGCTTGCTGTTCTTCTGCGGTGCGCTCAAGGATGCCGACGCTCGTCATGTGCAAGTGGTGACGCCCTACTTGTGCTACGGGCGCAAGGATCGCCGCAACCAGCCTCAGGACCCGACCATAACGCGTTATGTAGCCGCCCTTATTGAAGCCAGTGGCGTGGATCGCCTGATCGCCCTGGACGTGCACAATCCGGCAGCGTTTGACAACGCCTTCCGCATTCCAACCAGGAACCTGCAGTGCACCGAATTGTTCGCCGGGCATTTCGCCGGGCTGGTCGGCGACGCCGAAGTGGTTGCGGTTTCCCCCGACTCAGGGGGTAGCAAGCGCGCCGAGCAGTTTCGTCAAGCCCTGGAACGGCAACTGGGGCGTCCGGTTGGCAGTGCCCTGATGGAAAAGCACCGCGATCACGCCACGCTGACGGGCACTCTGTTGATCGGTGAAGTCTCAGGCAAGACAGCCATTGTTTTCGACGACCTGATCAGCACGGGTGAAACGCTGACGCATGCCGGCCTCGCCTGCCAAACGGCGGGTGCCGCCCGACTGTTCGCAGCCGCTACCCATGGTTTGTTTACCGCAGGCAGTCGGCTGTTCGACCGGCCTCTTTTTGAACACATTGCGATCGCTGACTCCGTGCCGCCGTTTCGCCTGCCGCCTGACTGTGCCACGCGTCACCTGCAGATACTCGACAGCACGGCCCTGACCGCCGCCTTGCTGGCGGAAAATGCTGCTTTTGATCCTGCCTGAGCATTTGCCCGCCCCACCAGGCGAGCGGAACCCCGAGACGACTTCAAACCGCCAGTACGCTGCAGGGCACTTGATACAGGATATGTTCGGTCGTACTGCCCAGAGGGTGCTCCAGGCCTTGGTACTGGGCTCTGCCCATCACAATCACATCCACATGATTCTGGCTGGCGAATTCACTGAGTGCCGTGACGGGGTGACCCAAGACGAAATGCCGGCGGTCGGCGGGCACACCGTATTGCCTGGCGAATGCAAGAAACGACTTTTCCAACGCTTTGCGCACCCCTTTACTCAACGCTGACAACTTCAAGCTGTCGCTCAACTCTTCCAGGTAGTCTTCTGACATTTCATGGGCATAGAGCAGGTGCAATTCGGCATCACACTGGATGGCCAGGCTGGAGGCCTGTTGAATGATGCGGCCATTGAGTTCGCTGTGCCCGGATTCGCCAGCCGACACGTCCACTGCCGCCACCACCTTGCGGGGCAAGGCGTGACCGGCCCCGCCTACCAGATAAACCGGTACTGGACACTGGTGCAGCAGGCGCCAGTCCAGCGAGTTGAAGAGCGCGCGTTTGAGCACGGATTCATGTTGGATTTCCTTGATCAACAGGTCGGGCTGTAATTCTGCGACGTAATCCAGAATGCCTTGCTTCATTTCATCAGCCCAGGCCACCTCGCAGGTCACGTCGATTCCTTTGCCGCGCAGTATTTTTTCCTGATCCTTCAGCCAATCGCGATGGTCCTGCAGGTAACGTTCCCGGGCCTTTTCCCGGTCGCTATCTTCGAGCAGCGACAACAATTTCAACGATGGAACCAGGGCCGCGATATGCAACCTTGCGCCACTGGCCCGGGCCAATGCCGCAGCATGGGTGATGGCCGGAGAATGACCCAAGGCAAGGTGGATGATGAGTAACAACCGTCGATACTGGCTCATGATTCGACTCCGGGTGTGAGGTCGACGCTATCGCGATACTCCGGCACCGACACCGACCACCCAAGTTCCAGGCTGATACGGCGGCGCAGCGCATCCGATGCGTTTGGCTCGCCATGCACCACAAATGTGTGCTTGGGCGGGCGCTTGAAGCCACGCAACCACTGCATGATTTCATCGGCGTCAGCATGCGCCGACAGCGTTTGCATCGGCACCACCTCAGCGTTTATCGGCACCTCCTTGCCATGGATACGCACCGTTCGAGAGCCCGCTACAATTTGTGCCCCCCGAGTGCCACCGGCCTGAAAGCCCGGCATCAACAGCGTGTTAAGCGGATTGGGAGCCAGCGCCTTGAGGTGGTGGACAACGCGCCCGCCGGTCGCCATGCCGCTGGCGGCGATAATGACCGCCGGGGTGCGTTGCTGATCAAGCGCTCTCGAATCCTCGACCGTGCGGACGAATTGCGCCACATGGCACATACCCTCGCAGTCCTCCAGGGATAATCTGTGCTCGCTGCGAAACCGCTGATACAGGCCCGTGACGTCGGTGGCCATCGGGCTGTTCAGGTAGATGGGAATATCAGGAATCGCACGTTGGCGTTTCAATTGATAAAGGTGGTACATCAGCAATTGGGCGCGTCCCACCGCGAAGGATGGCACCAGCGTAATACCCCGGCGCAACGCGGTACGGTTGATGACCTCAGCCAATTGCTGTTGCGGCGATTCGTCTGGATGTCTACGGTCGCCGTAAGTCGACTCCACCAGCAGGTAATCCGCCCGTTCGACGGTTTGCGCAGCGAACATCAAAGGATCGTCAGGTCTGCCCAAATCCCCTGAAAACACCAAGGTCTGGCCATCGGCAATCACTTCCACCGTCGCGGCCCCCAGAATGTGCCCGGCGCCCCGCAGCTCAATGGTCATGTCAGGGACAATCTGGACACTGTGGTTCAGCTCCACCGGCCGTAACAACTTCAGTGCATGCTCAGCATCTTGCTCGGTGTAAAGCGCCAATGCCGGGCTGTGCTTTGAAAAGCCATGCCGGTTGGCGAACTCAGCCTCTTCTTCCTGCAACCGACCACTGTCCAGCAGCAGGATTTTCACCAGCTCACAGGTCGCTGGCGTGGCATAGACCGGGCCGCGATAACCATTGCGCACCAGTACGGGCAGATAGCCGCTGTGGTCAAGATGGGCATGGGTCAACACAATGGCGTCGAGGTCGTTGACCGGAAGCTGGAACGGGTCGCGGTTGTGTAATCGCAGTTGCTTGTAGCCCTGGAACAGACCGCAATCGATCAACACATGTTGGTTACGATGTTCCAGCAAGTACTTGCTGCCCGTGACCGTGCCCGCGGCACCCAGAAATGTGATTCGCATGGCCGTTTCCTTGCGCTTGCAGGGGAGCGCTATTGATCGCGCCTTTTGCACCCAGGCAAGTTGATTTTTATCAACTGTGAGCGACAGTGCCCCTTTCAGTCCGGTGGGGGTGATGGCTTGACGATCATCAAACTGCACGGGGCCCTGTTCAATACACGCTCAGCAGTACTGCCAATGAACGGGTCTTTGCCGTAGTGATAAACGGTGCCCAACACCACCACGTCGAATGCATTCTGTTGCGCGAAAAGCACGATGACCTTGTGGGGGATACCGGTCAGCGAGTGTCGGCACGTTTCTTTTATGCAATAGCGCTCAGCAAGCGCTTCGAAGGCTTCTTGCTGCGCATCTTCGATCGCGTCCCTCAAACTGTCATCAAGACTGTCTATCGGCACACTCAATGGTGCATCGCTTATTACAGACCAATGGCTGACGTTGAGTACGTGCAGCGCGGCACCACAGCTTGCCGCTAAGGTAGACGCCACATCGAGTATTCGGTCATTGAGGCCCTGCGTCAGCTCTTCCAGATGGGACAGATCGATCGCTGCGAGGATTTTCAACGGCTTGGGGTGCGCGGCACTGGTCACCAGGTGCAAGTGCGCAGGACATGCGCGCAGCAAGTGCCAGTCCAAAGGTCGATGAAAGGCCCGGTCGAGTGCCGGCACGTAATGAGTATCCTTGATCACCAGATCCGGATGAAAGTCATTCACGTACTCAAGCACGTGCGTCAGGCTCGATCTGGCCCAGACTACTTCGGTGGTCACCTGCATGCCGATGCATCGTTTGAAGCGGGCTTGCTGCTCCAGCCACTGCCGATGCACTTGCAGATACCCTTCCCGCGCTTGGGCCATCGCATCATGGTCGAGCAGACCCGCCACCGCCAGTGCCGGGACATAATCGAACGCGACAATATGCAAAAAGGCACCGGTCGCACAGGCCAGTGCATACGCACGCTCAAACGCCGGGGTAAGGGTCATTTCGCCGGGGGCTATCAACAGAATGCGTTTGAGTTTGAGCATCACGTGCCTCTCCCTGAAACGTTTACTGCAAATGCAGTGACCCAAGTATCGGGCGGTACACATTGGGAGCACTGATTTTTGTCAAACAAATCGCTGGCCGTACGCCCTTCCCGTGCTCATGGAGAGATTGTTGATTTACCTCAACGATTTTCCTGCGCCCAGGCGTAGAAAAAGACTGACCGGCCATCATCGTTCGTCCCTGGTCGATGCCACGACGCAGAGCCACGTCCATGAAAAAGAATCACCAATGGAACCTGTCTTACTTCGCGATAGCGTTTGTCGTGCTGACCCTGGTTCAAATTGTGTTTTTCGAACGCAATGTCGTGCAAAGCATTCCGTACAGTCAGTTTGTGCAATTGCTCAGCGAGCAGAAGGTCAGCGATCTACGGGTCGAGAAAGATCAGATCAGCGGCAAACTGCAAGAGCCTATCAACGGGCATAACCAGTTTTCCACGGTGCGGGTGGATCCGGCGTTAGCGGCGGAACTGGGTCGTTCGGGCGTCGGATTCACCGGGGTCAACGAAAACACGTTGCTCAATGGCCTGCTGGGCTTGCTGCTGCCTTTTGTCCTGATCATGGTGATCTGGCATTTCCTGTTTCGCGGGCTGGCGGAAAAGCAAGGTGTCGGAGGATTGATGAGCATCGGCAAGTCCCGGGCCAAGGTATTTGTGCAGCGCGAGACCGGCGTGACCTTTGCCGATGTGGCCGGTATCGATGAGGCCAAGGCCGAACTGGTGGAAATCGTCTCTTTCCTCAAGGACAAAGCCAAATACTCACGCCTGGGGGCGCATATCCCCAAAGGCACTTTGTTGGTCGGCCCTCCGGGAACCGGCAAGACCCTGGTGGCCAAAGCCATCGCCGGTGAAGCCGGCGTGCCTTTTTTCTCGATATCGGGGTCCGAGTTTGTCGAAATGTTCGTGGGCGTAGGCGCCGCCCGAGTGCATGACCTGTTCGAACAGGCGCGCCAGGCGGCACCTTGCATCATCTTCATCGACGAACTGGATGCACTGGGCAAAATGCGCGGCGTCGGTGCGTTTGGTGGCAATGACGAAAAAGAGCAGACCCTTAATCAATTACTGTCAGAACTGGACGGGTTCGACCCCCGTGAGGGCGTCGTGCTGCTGGCCGCGACTAACCGGCCAGAGATTCTCGACCCGGCGCTGCTGCGGGCCGGACGGATCGATCGGCAGGTGCTGATCGATCGCCCCGATCGAAAAGGCCGCCAGGCAATCCTCAAGGTCCATCTGCAAAAAATCACTGTGGAACCCGCGATCAATGCCGAACAGATTGCCGACCTCACCACCGGCTTTACCGGTGCCGACCTGGCCAATCTGGTCAACGAGGCCGCCATCGTCGCCACCCGTCGTGGAGCGCAAGCGGTCGGTCTCGACGACTTTACGGCCGCCGTGGAACGCATCGTTGCCGGGATTGAACGCAAGAGCAGTGTGCTGCGCCCCGAGGAACGCCAGGTGGTGGCGTATCATGAGATGGGGCATGCCCTGGCTGCCAGCAGTCTTCCGGCCATGGATCCGGTGCACAAAGTGTCTATCGTGCCTCGCGCGATTGGCTCGCTGGGTTATACCCTACAGCGTCCAACCGAAGATCACTTCCTGATCAGTTGCCAGATGCTCAAGGACCGGATCGTTGTCCTGATGGCCGGGCGCGCTGCCGAATACCTCGCTTATGGCCAGATTTCCACTGGAGCTGCCGATGACCTGGCCCACGCAACAGATATCGCCCGGCAATTGATCACCCGGTTTGGCATGAGCGCCGAGCTCGGACAGTCCGTGCTGGAGCGACAAAACACCACGTACCTGGGTGAACGCATGCCGGCGCAGGGTGATAAAGACTATTCGGAACAGACAGCCAGGGAAGTCGACCTGGGTATTCGCGCCCTGCTCGATGAAGCCTATGGACGAGCCAAGGCGTTGCTCGAAAGTCGTCGAGCCGATCTGGACGCCGGTGCCCATCTGTTGCTTGAAAAGGAAACCTTGTCGCCTGAAGACTTTCCAGCGCTCATACCTGTACAGCGTCCTCCCGATTCATCTTAAATACCCCGTAAAAATGGAGTCTTGCCATGCTGGCAGTCACGCTGATCAATACGCTGGTGGTCATCATCGTTGTAGTGATCCATTACGAATGTCTGTTGCGCTTGAACGATTGGCTGCCTCGGCTCAAGCTGTGGAGCCGCTTCAGAATTGTCGTCGGGGTATTTGGTGCCCTGCTGGCCCATGCGGTAGAGGTCTGGTGCTTCGCGCTGGTTTATTACCTGATGGTGCACTCCGGCCAATGGGGCGGCCTGACGGGCAACTTCGACGGTACGCTGATGGACTGCGTTTACTTTTCCTTCACGACCTACACGACGATCGGCTTCGGCGATATTTCACCGGTGGGCAACCTCAAGTATTTGACCGGCTTGCAGGCCCTGACCGGGTTGGTGCTGATCACGTGGACCGCATCCTTTCTGTTTCTTGAAATGCAGAAGTATTGGAAGCGCAAGTAATGGTTTTGTCGCCGACCTCCAGTCAGTTGGTTACTCTCGGTGTCCATTGCCAGTTGAGGATTTCGGGCATGTCCTGTCCATGCTCAATGAGGTAGAGCTTGTGTTTTTCCAGGATCGACCAATAGCGTGAGCGCGCGTCTTGCAACTGATCGTGCAACCGGGGCACCCGCTCGATGACGTCCAGCGCCAGCCGAAAACGATCCAGGTTGTTGAGCACTGCCATGTCGAACGGCGTCGTGGTCGCGCCCTCCTCAATGAAGCCCCGCACATGAAAATTCTCATGATTGGTGCGCTTGTAAATCAACCGGTGAATCAGCGCGGGATAGCCATGGAAGGCGAAGATGACCGGTTTGTCGACGGTAAACAGTTCGTTGAATGCCGTGTCCGGTAAACCATGGGGATGCTGGAAGGAAGGCTGAAGCACCATCAAGTCGACGACATTGATCACCCTCACCCGCAAATCCGGTACGTACTCGCGCAACAAAGTCACTGCGGCCAGGGTTTCCAGGGTTGGCACGTCGCCGGCGCAGGCCATCACGACGTCCGGGTCGTCGTCCTCGTGGCAGGCCCAGTCCCATCGGCCGATACCCGCCTGGCAATGGCGCAGGGCAGCGTCGATTTCCAGCCACTGCCATTCCGGTTGTTTACCGGCGACGATGACGTTGATGTAGTCGCGGCTTCTGAGACAGTGGTCAGCCACCGAGAGCAGGCAATTGGCGTCGGGCGGCAGGTAGATGCGCACCACGTCCGATTTTTTGTTCGCCACCAGATCGATGAAGCCCGGGTCCTGGTGGGAGAACCCATTATGGTCCTGGCGCCAGACATGGGAGGTCAGCAGAAAATTCAGCGAGGCGATCGGTTTACGCCATGGCACCTCGGCGGCGGTTTTCAACCATTTGGCATGCTGGTTGACCATCGAATCGACGATGTGGATAAAGGCCTCGTAACAGGACAGCAATCCATGGCGTCCCGTCAGCAGATACCCTTCAAGCCAACCCTCGCACACTTGTTCACTGAGAATTTCCATCACACGACCATCGGCCGCCAGATTGAGGTCCTCAAGCTCCAGCGGGTCCATCCACGCCTTGGCGCTGACGTCATAGACCGCATCGAGTCGGTTCGAGGCGGTTTCATCCGGGCCAAACAACCGAAAGTTGCTGGCGCCCAGGTTGTTTTTCATGACGTCGCGCAGGTAGGTGCCCATGACCCGTGTCGCTTCGGCCCGCAGGGTGCCGGGGGCGTCAAACTTCACCGCATAGTCGGTAAAACGCGGCAGGTTCAAGGGTCGCAACAACAGGCCGCCATTGGCATGGGGATTGGCGCTCATGCGCTGCTGTCCGGTGGGCGCCAGGGCGGCCAGTTCGGGGAGCAAGGTGCCGTTGACATCGAACAATTCATCAGGCCGGTAACTGTTGAGCCATTCCTCCAGCTGGCGCAGGTGCAGCGCCTGGCGGAAATCGGCCAGCGGGACCTGATGTGCCCGCCAAGTCCCCTCGACCCGGTGAGCGTCGACAAACTTCGGCCCGGTCCAGCCCTTGGGCGTGCGCAGTACCAGCATCGGCCAGAGTTGGCGCTCCGATGGCTCATCCTGCGGATGCTGGCGCGCAACGCGCTGAATCTCGGCAATCTTGAGCGTAATCGTGTCCAGTGTCCTGGCCAGCGCCTGATGCACCGCCATGGGGTCATCGCCTTCGACAAAATAGGGATCGTAGCCATAGCCATACATCAGCGCCGACAGCTCGTCCTCGCTGATTCTGGAGAGCACCGTGGGGTTGGCGATTTTGTAGCCGTTCAGATGCAGGATTGGCAGCACCGCGCCGTCACGCGCGGGGTTGAGGAACTTGTTGGAGTGCCAACTGGCCGCCAGCGTCCCCGTTTCGGCCTCGCCATCACCGATCACGCAAGCGACGATCAAGTCGGGGTTATCGAACGCCGCACCGTAGGCATGGGCCAGGCTATATCCCAGTTCGCCGCCCTCATGAATCGACCCTGGTATTTGCGCCGATACATGGCTGGAAATGCCGTACGGCCAGGAAAACTGCCGAAACAGACGGACCAGGCCATTACTGTTGCGCTCTACCGAGGGATAGCACTCGGTAAAAGTGCCTTCCAGATAAGTCTGCGCCACCACCGCCGGCCCGCCATGGCCGGGACCGGCGATGAATAAGATGTTCAGGTCGTGCTGCTTGATCAACCGGTTGAGGTGCGTGTAGATCAGGTTCAAGCCCGGCGTCGTGCCCCAATGGCCCAATAACCGTGGCTTGATGTGCGCCAGGGCCAGCGGCTCCTTCAGCAACGGGTTGTCCTTGAGATAAATCTGCCCGACCGCCAGGTAATTGGACGCTCGCCAATAGGCATCCAGCCCTTCCAGTTGCTCGGTACTCAGAAAGTCGCTCATCGCAATTCTCCAGCCGTATCCCGTACACCGATCAATAGGTTGATTCTGTGGGTCTGCAAGCGTTGAAACTTGATTTACCTCAAGTTTCAACGAAGCTCTAATACTTATCTGTAACAAAGCCGGATCAGGATCCATTCGTCTGATCACTCAGTTTCAGGCGTCTTTTTTAAACGTCAAACAGCAATAAACACTATGCTCAATAAGCTGATATGGAGGGCTTCCACGTGACTGAAACTCGATCGTATCGCGATCAACATCTCAAAACGGCGTGCTCCAGTTGCAGCGTGTTGGAACTGTGTCTGCCGTTAGGCTTGACCGGTGTGGAAATCGAGCGCCTGGACACGCTGATCATTCAACGGCTCAAGGTCAAGAAAGGCTCGGCACTCTACCGCGCAGGCGATCCATTGCGTTCGCTGTATGCCGTACGACTGGGTTCATTCAAGACCAGCGTGCTTTCCATCGACGGTCGCGAGCAGGTCACCGGGTTTCAGATTCCAGGTGAAATGCTCGGCCTGGACGCCATCAGCACAGATCAGCATACCTGCGATGCGGTTGCCCTGGAGGACAGCGAGGTCTGCCCCATCCATTTTGCCCACCTGGAAAAACTTGCCCGAGAGTTGCCTTCATTGCAGCACAACCTGAACAAAATCCTCAGCCGGGAAATCGTGCGTGATCACGACATGATGATGATGCTGGGCAACATGAACTCGGACGAACGGTTGGCCGCTTTTTTGCTGAATATGTCGCAACGCTTGAATTCCCGTGGTTATTCGTCGCGCAATTTCGTGCTGAAAATGCGCCGGGAGGAAATCGGTTCTTATCTGGGCCTGCGCCTTGAAACCGTTTGTCGGGGCATCGCTCACCTGCGTGACCAAGGTTTGGTGGAAATAACCGGCCGCGACGTCAACATTCAGAACATGGATGGACTCAAGCAACTGATAGTGGGCTGTCATCGTCACCTGAGTTGAAACCTGCCGCCTGGAGTGTGTTCATGCGTGCCATGGTCCTGCATCGCCCCGGCCAGTCACTGCAATTGCAAGAGCGCCCCATTCCCACGCCCGACTCACAGCAGCTGCTGATCAAGGTCCTGGCGTGCGGCGTGTGCCGCACCGATCTGCACCTGGTGGATGGCGAATTGCCCCAAGCGCGGCTGCCACGCGTGCCGGGGCATGAAATTGTCGGCGAAGTCACGGCCGTCGGTGCCGACGTCGCTGCCGAGTGGATTGGCCGGCGGGTAGGCGTGCCCTGGCTGGGCTGGACCTGCGGGCACTGCGTATTCTGCCGTTCGGGACGAGAAAACCTCTGCGATAAGGCCCGGTTCACCGGCTGCCATCTGGACGGAGGGTATGCCGAGTACACCGTAGCCGACGCACGCTTTTGCTTCCCGATCCCTGAGGCACTTTCCGACACCCAGGCCGCACCGCTGCTGTGCGCCGGGCTGATTGGCTTTCGGGCCCTGCAAATGGCCCGAGGCGCCCACCATCTGGGCCTCTATGGTTTTGGCGCGGCGGCACACCTGGCCATTCAGATCGCCCGTGGACGTAAACAGAAGGTGTACGCCTTCACCCGTCCAGACGACAGCGAAGGCCAGGCTTATGCCCGGTCGCTGGGTGCCGAATGGGCCGGGCCCTCGGATCAGCCTCCGCCGCATCTGCTCGATGCCAGCCTGATTTTCGCCCCGGTTGGTGCCTTGGTGCCACTGGCACTGGCGGTCACCGTCAAGGGAGGCTGCGTGATTTGCGCCGGCATCCATATGAGTGACATTCCCGCCTTTCCCTATCGGCTGTTGTGGGGCGAGCGCAGCGTTCGATCGGTCGCCAACCTGACCCGTGAAGATGGCACAGCGTTTTTCGAGGCACTGCAGCACACGCCCGTTCACTCTGACGTCACCTGTTTTGCCCTGGACGATGCCAATCAAGCGCTGGAACGGTTGCGGAGCGGGCAGTTCAACGGCGCAATCGTACTCATACCCTGACGCGCTGCCTGACCGCCAGGATGCTCCCTGGCACCGAGTACAGCGCCCGCTCGGTATTGCTGCCGATCAGCCGGTCGATCCCAACCCGATGCACAGTGCCCATCACCACCACGTCAGCCAAATACTCCTCGACGAACTCACTGATCACCGGCACAGGCAACCCCATGACGAAATGGCGTCGTTCCGGCGGCACGCCGTAGCGCTCCGCCAATGTCACGAACGCCTGGTGCAAGGACTGACGCAGCTCCTCGATAACGTCCACGCCCCACCCTCCCCCGGCCAGTGGCGCATCGCTGTTGAAGAGGGGTGACAGGTCATAGGCGTACAGCAGGTGTAACGGCGCGTCGCATTGCAAGGCCAGGGCATTGGCGGTCTGGATGATGGTGTCATTCAAGCCGCTGATTTGAGTCGCTGGATCGAAGGGGTCCACGGCTGCCACGATTCGATGCGGCAAGCTGTAGCGGACATGGTTGACCAAGTGCACGGGGACCGGGCACTCACGCAACAGGTGGCAATCGAGTGGCGTGATGAATACTCGCTTGAGCACCGGTTCAAGGCTGACATCCTTGATCAGCAGGTCGGGCTTCAGATCCTCGACCGTTTTCAGTATGTCCAGCAACGGATGGGTGGTGAAGACGGCTTTGACTGTCACATCCAGCCCCATATCGTTGAGCCGATCGAGCTCTTCGGCCTCCCAGCGGCGGTAGCGACGCATATAGCGTTGATGCTCTGTGTCGTCGACTTTCTCGGCCCACAAATGAACCACTGGCACCGGTTCGGCAAACACCCGTACATCCAGGACTGCGCCGGCGGCCTTGGCCAGCGCGACGGCACGCTGTTCGGCGGGAGAGCGTTGCAGGTTTTGATCGACGATCAGCAGCAACCGTTGATATTGACTCATCACACACCTCCATTCGATCCCGGTCATCACTCGCCGGCATGCTTCAACACTGCGCCCTGATCCCTCTCGCGTGCTTGATGTAAATCAACCCGCACGCACTGACGCGCCTGACGCCTGTCTCTGATCCAGATCAAATTCCAACCTGGACAGCAGGGTAAAAAGAACTCGAGCGCGGATTTTTTGCCGCCCGCACGTCCTTGAAACTGCACTGGAGGAATACCCCATGCTCACTGTCAAAGACCACAATGATCGGGCTGCAGCCGCCTATGCCGCCGTCGATGGCCAATACTGGATTGAAGCACTCAGGGACGGCCGCCACGTGTTGATCCGGCCACTGACGGAACAGGACCGCGACCGTGAATATGACTTCATCAAGCGGCTGTCTCCCGAATCCAGGCACATGCGTTTTCTCGCACAGATCAACGAGCCCGGCACGACGATGCTCAACCAATTGATGGACACCGACAACAAACAGCGCGTGGCCTATATCGCCCTGGTCCACGATAACGGGCAACTGATCGAGGTTGGCGTCAGTCGTTATGCGGCCACCGGGGAACATGAATGTGAATGCGCCGTCACGGTCGCCGATCTGTGGACGCACCTGGGCCTGGGCACATTGCTGATGACGCATTTGATCGAGGCCGCCCGCCGCAACGGCTTTCGCCAGATGTATTCCGTGGACGCCGCCAGTAATGCGCCCATGCGCGACCTGGCCAAGGCACTTGGCTTCGAGACGCAGTGTGATCCCGACGACTGCCGCCAGGTCATCCATCGTCTTCACCTGTAGAAAAGTCGCCCCGCGATGTCTCGGCCAACGGCTCACCGCGGGGCGTTCCCCACATCAGGATTGCAGCATTTGTCGCGGCTTGATCGCCAATACACTGCACGGTGCCTGATGCAGCAGGTGCTCGGCCGTGGTGCCCAGCAACTTGCTCAAACCCTTGTGCTGCACCGTGCCCATGACAATGACATCGGTGCGGTGTTCGGCGGCAAACTCACAGATACTGGGCACGGGCGCGCCTTCCCTGAAGAAACGATGCTGCACAGGCACGCCGTGGCGTTCAGCGATGGCCGCAAACGCCTCCTGCTGAGCCGTTCCCAACATTTCATACACCCCGTTAGCCAGTTGCAATGCGCCAAAGCCCATGTCCTGGGCATATACAACCGTCCAGTCATACACATGCAGCAGGTCAAGATCGGCATCGCAGATCGCGGCCAGTTTCGCCGCTGCGTCGATAATGTGGTCGTTGAACACCCGGTCCTGATCCTCATCGCGCATTACATCGATGATGGCCAGCACATGACGCGGCCGCGGATTCAGCGGCGTGGTCACCAGATGCACCGGCACCGGGCAATCACGCAGCAGTTGCCAATCCAGCGGCGTGAAAAACACGCGCTTGAGCGCCGATTCTTCATGGGCGTCCTTGATGATCAGCGTCAGTGGCATCTCGTTGATAAAGTTGAGGATCTCTGCATAAGGATCCTGTACCCACACCACCTCGCTGGTGACCTCGACGCCATGCTTGCTCATCAATCCGGCCTGATCCGCGAGCCATTGCCGATGAGTTTGCAGATAGCCATCCCGGGCCAGGCTGAATTGCTCCGGGGCAAACAACCCGGCTACCGCCAACGCCTGTGAGTAGTCGAACGCCACGATGTGCAACGGCAAATGCATCGCCTGCGCCAACGCCGCGGCCCGGTCGAACGCCGGGGTATGCTTCATGGTTGAAGGGGCGATCAGGAGTAAACGTTGAGTCTGCGACATGGGGCACCTCGGCGCGCGGCCATTTCAATCCGGTAGTAGATGCTCAGATTGATCGATTGTTGTTGCGCCCCCTTGATATTTGTCAGTGATACGCACGATGTCCGTCAGTTCAGGCTCATCCCCGCCCACATTGCCAGTGTCAGCAACACCTGGCCCGGAATCACGTAGGCGGCGAAACGACGTCCGCCGCTGACCCACGCCACCACGCATTTGCTGACTGAGTTGCTGCTGATCGCTATCAACAGGGGCCCGACGATAGCGTCGAACGGTAAACGGCCGGACTTGGCCAACGTGGCAATCGACGCCGTCGAGGAATGTGCATCGGCAAAACCCGAGATCGTGGCGGTGAGCATGACCCCCAGCTGGCCAAAATGGCTAAGCATCATGGATGAAACAAAGGTGATACCGGTCATGGCCAACGTGACGATCAGGGCCAGCTTGAGGTTGAACGCACCTCCGACCTTGATCGGCTGGTTGGCGCCGGCCGTCGGCTTGGGGAGCATCAGGCATAAGCCATATAACGCTGCCGCGACAGCGCCGCCGATCAGGGGCCCCCACATGTGGCGCAGCAGACCGGTGTCGACCGCCCCCAGGATCAGGCCGACCTGGGTAACGCTGGCCATGTTGGACAGGATCGCGGCCGCGCTCAGGAGCTTTATGTCGTCGGGCTGCCGGGCGACGAGATGGCCCATGGCGGCGATCGTCACTGCGCTGGAGGCAAACCCGGAGGCAATGGCGCTGATGGGGTAACCGTAGCGGATACCCAGGGTACGCACTGCAATATGCCCAATCGCCCCCACTGCCATCAGCAACACGGTCAGTGTGCAAATGGTGCGCAAATTGATCGCAGCGTAGGGCCCGATAAAACGATCCGGCGCCAAGGGCAGCACGACCAGCGCAGCGGTCAGCAGGATCAGGCCGTCACCCAGCTCGGCATCGGTCAATTGACTGCGGGCGAAGTAGTGCAATTTCTGTCGATAGGCCAATAATCCCGCAATGGCCACGCCAATGGCAATCGCCAGCGTCGGCCAGGCACCACACAGCCCACCCAGTATCAGGACACTGAGCAGGGCCACTTCACTGGTCACACCGGGATCGTCGCCAACGCTGCGCCAGTACGCTACGGTGAAGAGCACGCCGAGGATGATCGCGACGATGCTTATCAGCAGGTTGCCACCGAGCTGCATCGCCACATAACCCAGCAATGCAGTGATCGCATAGGTGCGCAAACCGGCACACGCACGGTTCTCCTCCTGCCCTTTGTGCCGTTCGCGCTCAAGGCCGATGAGCATGCCAATTCCCAGCGCAGCAGCGGCACCCGCCATCCCGAAGGTTTCATTCATTAGGTTGTCACCTGCACAAGCCCGGCCCCGTGCTGGCCCACGTCCTGCTGACTACACGAGATCGGTGCGAGCCTGCGGTATTCGGCTGGCACGGGCTGCCGAGTCTCGAGCATTCGGCCAGACATGGGGGGCTTCGATACGTGCCTTGAGCTGATCAACGAATGCCTGCGCTTGCGCCAGGCTATTGAAATTCACTTCCAGGGCATCAATGCACACGCCCCAACAATGGCTGGCGGGTTTCTCCGTGATATCAATGAACATAAATACCTCCATCCGACAACGAGAATCACCCCGTGCGCAATCGGGCACAAATTGGCAATGGCGTCCGGCACCAGCACGCAATCCAAAGACTGCACCGCCGTGACAGGAGAAGGATTGATAATGGTCAACTAATTCTTCACTGGACGCGGCTTTGGGCAACCGCACGTCGAGCGATAGCGTCCGTCCCCCTCTCATTTGACAAAGATCAAGTCCACCCTCCCGGCCGCAAGCACCATGATTGCAAGGTTCAACTGCCCAAGGCCTCGGTTATTTGGGGCAAGCCAACGCGCGATTACCGACCGGAGATCCGTCATGTCTGATCAATCACGTTTCATGCTGATCGTTTCACCGTTGATGGAAAACAGCCCTGCCTTCGACCGGGCCGCCGCATTGGCCAAGGCCTCGGACGCGGCACTGCACATCGTAGCGTTCGATTACCTCGAGGGGCTGGCGACGGCTGGAATGGTCAACGAACAGGCGCTGGAACAGATGCGGCTGGGTTATGTCGAGCGCCATCGCCAATGGCTTGAGGACCAGGCTAGACCACTGCGCAAAATTGGCGTTCACGTCACCACGGAAGTGGTCTGGGTGGAGAGGCCCTTGCAGGAAATCCTCATCCACCTCAAGGAACAGCCGATGGCCGTATTGATCAAGGCACTCGAACATGAGTCCCTGCTGTCACGCCTGATGTTTACTCCACTGGATATCCACCTGTTGCGTGAATGCAAGGTGCCGCTGCATTTTGTCAGCCATATGCACCATGCTTTGCCGCGCAAAATCGTCGCTGCAGTCGACCCTTTTCATCGTGATGACCAGTATGCAGATTTCAACGACAGGATTTTGCGCGAGGCGTCAAAACTGGCCGCCATTTGCAACGCCGAGCTCGACGTGGTCTACGCCCACGATCTTTCATCGATCAGCGCAGATGAATTTGGCTTCAGTAATGGTTCGGCATTTTTTTCTTCGAGCAAAGCCAAAACCCTTTTCGATGCGCAAGCTGAAGCGTTCCGCGAGCTTTCTCAGCGCAACGGTATTGGGCCGGAGCGCCAGCACATGATCATGGGCAATCCGGCCAAGGTGCTTTCCAGCTATGTCGGGGCCTATGACACTGATGTCATTGTCATGGGGCGCGTCGGCCACGGCGCCATGGAGCGTTTGGTTGGCAGCACTGTGGAACATCTGCTGTACAAGATGCCCTGCAGCGTGTGGGTGATTTCACCCGAAGACATCTGAAGGATGGATCTTTGCCGATCAGAAGAAACACCTGACGGGAGAAAGAGGAATGAGCGCTCAACCGATTAAAGCCGCCCACCTGCTTCTTGTCTGCCTGCTTTCCCTGGTATCCGCCGTCGCGGGAGCCGACACGCTTGAACGGGTGCGCAACAGTCACTCGGTAGTGCTGGGGTATGTGCCTGACTTCGCACCGTTCAGTACCCAGGACGGTGATAAGGCCAGCGGATATGCGATCGATCTCTGTCAGGGCATCTTCAACGCACTGAAAACCGAGTTGAACCTGCCTTCACTACAAGTTCGTTATCAGCCCGTTGGATTGGGCGAAGAAACCAGCGCCGTCAGCACTGGAAAAGTCGACATTCTCTGCACCCCGACGCCGGCAACACTGGAACGTCGAAAAACAGTCAGCTACTCCATTCCTGTCTACACGGCCGGCCTATCGGCCGTGGTCAACAAAAAGGCGCCTAATGCGCTACTCAAGGTGCTGAAAGGCGACGTGGTCAAAACCGGCCCAACCTGGCGTACAGACGTCAATCGCGCATTGGCCAACATGACTTATGCCACGATTGCTGGCGGCGTCACCGAGCAGTGGATCAATCAACAGATACGATCGTTGGGCGTGGTCGCCACACTCGTCACGGTGCAAGACGCGGCCGCGGGTCTCAAGCGTGTTGCCGATGGCAAGGCAGATGTTTTCTTCGCTGAACGTACAATGCTCAAACATGAGCTCACCGACCAATACGTCAGCGGAAATCTCGTATTGCTTGATCGCATCTTTGAGTACTCAACGACCTCGATGATGCTCGATCGTGATGATGAAAACTTCCGACTGTTAGTTGATAGCGCGCTAAGCGAGATGTATCGCAGTGGTGAGATTGAGCGCCAATATGACAAACACCTGGGAGGCGTCAGTGATACCTCCCGAATGTTTTTCAACCTCTATGCCCTTCCTTGATGACGACAGGGGTCAAGGGGAAGCTCACGGCGGCGGGAGCTTTCCAGCCAGCGGGTGTTTAACAGGCGCGTCCAAGCCACAGACGCGCCAGGTTAACTGTCTACCGCGCCATCGCCATTACGGCTTCGTCCCCGGCAGCAGTTCAAAGTCCGGGGTGAATGGGGTCATTGCGGCCATCAGTTGGGCGAACGGTTTGCGATCGCCTTCAAAGGTTGCCTTGCCGTCCGCGACGAGCTGATCGAAGCTGGTCTGCCTGGCCATCACGCCTTCAAGCGCCGAGCGATCGAGGGTGAGGGTCAGGTCGGGTTTTTTTGCCTGCTGGCCCTTGATGCTGGTCAGCGTTGAACTGCTCAGCTCCACCACGAATTGTTCGCCATTGTCCGGGGTCTTGAGGTTCAGGACGAAATGCAAGTCCGCAACCTTGCTGCCATCCAGGCTAATGCCGAGATATTCGAGCCACAACTCCGTGCTCATGGCGCGGATAAAGTCCGGCCCGCCAGATCTTGGCGCCCGGCCCTTGGGCATGCCGTTGCGCAACTCATAGGCCGCCGCCAGGAAGCTGTTGCGCACGCCGGCACTTTCCTTCTGATAGCCCACCTGCTCATAGACGTCCGCCAGCAGGTCCTTGGCCTGGGTGTTTTGCGGCTCGGCGTACACCAGCTTATTGAGAATCTCATAGGCTTCACGGTATTTGCCTTGATCGTACAAGGCTTTGCCCTTGGTCATGATCTTTGCAGCCCCGCCCATCATTTCAACGTACAGCGGAGCCGAATCCTTCGGTGACAGCGGCATCAGCGTGGCCGGGTTGGCATCCCAATAACCCAGGTAGCGGTTGATTACCGCGCGGCTGTTGTGTTCTTCCGAGCCGTGATAGCTATGCGTCGCCCAAGTGTTCTTGAGGCTCTCGGGCAACTTGTAGACATTGTGGATCTCGTTGATGGTGACGCCCTGGTTCGCCGCATGCAGGACGGCGTTGTTCAGGTTGGCATAGGCGTCGCGTTGCGCGCGCATCACTTCCTGGATTCGTTCATTGCCCCAGCGCGGCCAATTGTGCGCGGCAAGCATCACATCCGCCTGCTGGCCGTAGCGATACAGGGCGTTGTTGATGTTCTTCGACCACACCAGCGGATCGCGCACCAAGGCACCGCGCAGGGTGTAGATGTTGTGAATGGTGCCGGTGACGTTCTCGGCCGCCCAGAACGCCTTGAACTGCGGGAACCAGGTATTCATTTCCGACGGTGCTTCGGTGCCTGGCGTGTTCTGGAACTCCATTTGCACCCCGTCGATTGTCACGCTTTCGAAATCCTTTTCGATGTATCGATTAGGTTCGATCAAGCCGATGTTGCCGGAGGCGGCGTTTTTGCCGATCGCCATGTCGACATGACCGTAGGGACTGCGTGGCAACAGCAGGCCGTATTGAAAGAACGCGCGTCGATTCATGGCATTGCCGGCGTATACGTTTTCAGCGACCGCATGCTCCATGAAGCCCACGGGGGCGATCAGCGCGACCTTGCCGCTGCGCACGTCCGCTTCCTCGACTACGCCACGGACACCGCCAAAGTGGTCCGCATGGGAGTGAGAAATCACCACGGCCACGACCGGGCGCTTGCCCAGTTTTTCATTGATGAAATCCAGCGCCGCCCTGGCGGTTTCCTTCGAGGTCAGGGTGTCGAAAACGATCCAGCCGGTGTCGCCCTTGATGAACGTGATATTGGCCAGGTCAAAGCCGCGGATCTGATAGATCCTGTCTGGAACCACTTCATACAGACCATAGGCCATGTTGAGCACGGCCTGCCGTTGCAACGAGGGATTGACCGTGTCGAAGTCCTTGCCCGCGAGCAGGAAATCATAGCTGCCCATGTTCCAGGCGACGTTCCCCGCATCGGCCATGATCTTGTTGTAGGCCGGCGCTGCGATGAAGCCTTTCTTGGCTTCTTCAAAATCGCGCTTGTCTGCAAAAGGAAGCGTGTTGCGCACACCTTTCTGAAATTCGACGGTGTAGGTCGAGGGCGGTTTGCCCTTGTTGTCGAAATGGTTATCGACATGCTCAATCGCGGCCGGTACGGCAGTTGTCTGAGCAGCAAAAATGCTGGGGTTGAAGCCCGTGGACAGTGCGATGGCCAGCGCGCAACTGAGGGTCTTGTTGTTCATGAAATGTTCCTTCGCCAGAGTATCGATGCCTTGATGGCGCGGGTTTGCTCTTGTTCGTCTTGACCCGCCTGGCAAGGAATAGCATATTCATTTGATTACGAAAAATTCCGTTTTACTTGATATCGATAACATTAAGGTTATGACATGACCCCGCGCCGCCTACGTCAATTCCTGGCACTGATCGAACATGCCCATTTTGGTCAGGCGGCCAAAGCGTTGGGCGTTTCGCAACCTGCGCTGAGCAAAAGTATCCAGCTGCTGGAACAGGAGCTCGGCGTTACGCTGTTCGATCGGCGCACCGACGGTGTGACCCTGACGGCGTTCGGCCAGGTGCTGCAGGGCAAAAGCCAGCGCTTGTTGATGGCTGAAGAGGACCTTCGGCGGGACATCGCCCTGCTGGCAGTGGGCGACATCGGCACACTCAAGGTGGCCTTGGGGCCGTACCCCAGTGTCATCAGCGGCTATCGCGCCATTGCTCGCTTGCACGCCCGCCATCCCAACCTCAAGGTGACGGCCCATGTTGCCGGTTGGCGAGAAGTTGCGCAGCAGGTCGCCAACGGTGTGGTGGATCTGGGGATCGCTGAAATCAGCGCGTTGCAAGGCGAAAAAGAATTCAATTGCGAGCTGTTGGGTGAACATCAGGGGCGCCTGTTTTGCCGACCCGGGCATCCGCTGCTGACGCAACGCACTCTGAAGCGCGCGCAAACACTCGATTACCCTTGGGTGGCATCGCGTATTCCGTCGCGCCTGGCCGGCCTTCTGCCGCGCGCGGCGTTAGGCTGCGCCGGCGCCTATGACACAGTGACTGGCGATTTTGTGCCGGCGATTGAAATTGACGTGCCCATGCAGATCGTCCAAATCGTGGCGAACAGCAACGCGCTGGCAATCGGCACGTTGACGGCCTTTGAGCGCGAGTTGCTGGCGGGTGAAATCGTACCGCTGCCGCTCCACGATCAGGCGTCACAGGCCCATTATGGGTTTATCTCCCTCAAGGAGCGCTCGCTGCCGCCCGCCGTCGAGGCTTACATGCGCGAAGTGCGGGCGGTGGAAAAGGAAGTCACCCGGCGCGAAGGTGAGCTGGCCGAGTTGATGATGAAGTAGCGCAAAATCAGTAACTGAAGTCATGCCCCAAATCTTTTTGCATCCACTCCAGAAAACGCCGAAGCAGTGGTAAATTCGAACAACTCGGTTTTTTTGAACAGACGCTGTCGGCCCTTTCGCGGCCCGACGAGGCGGTGCGACGTATGCAAAGTCTGGCATGACAGGATCCAATTCGAGGTCACGGGTGAAGCTGACAAAACCGTAATCTTCAGCTCAGTCTTCTGAAAGGTCACACCCATTACTCTCTTCATCGAACGTGGCAACATCTCCTGATTGCTCCGTCATCCGACTGACAGGGAACACAGCGTCATGCGACCTGAAACTTCTAGACGAACCTTTGTGAAGGGGCTCGCCGCCACCGGGATTCTCGGCGGCCTCGGGCTATGGCGCACACCTGTCTGGGCGATTACCAGCCCGGGCGAGGCGAATGTCCTGGCCGGTACCGACTTTGACCTGTTCATCGGCGAAACCCCGGTCAACATCACCGGCAACCGGCGCACCGCGATGACCATCAATGGCGGTATTCCCGGCCCCCTGCTGCGCTGGCGCGAAGGCGACACGGTTACGCTGCGGGTGAGGAACAAACTCAATGCCGATACCTCCATTCACTGGCACGGCATCTTGTTGCCGGCCAACATGGACGGCGTACCGGGGCTGAGTTTTCACGGCATCGAACCCGGTGGGATGTATGTCTATCAATTCAAGGTCAGGCAGAACGGCACGTACTGGTATCACAGTCATTCGGGGCTTCAGGAGCAGTCAGGCGTCTACGGCCCGCTGGTGATTGATGCGAAGGAGCCGGAGCCGTTTGAGTACGACCGCGATTATGTGGTGATGCTGACCGACTGGACCGACGAAGACGCGGTCGGCTTGATGAAGACGTTGAAAAAACAGTCGGATTACTACAACTACAACAAGCGCACCGTGGGCGACTTCATCCACGACGTCAGCGAGAAAGGCTGGGGCTCCACCGTCGCAGATCGAAAGATGTGGGCCGAAATGAAGATGAATCCCACAGACCTGGCCGACGTCAGCGGCGCGACTTACACCTATTTGTTGAACGGCCAGGCGCCTGACATGAACTGGACCGGTGTATTCCGTCCCGGAGAGAAACTGCGCCTGCGCTTTATCAACGGCTCCGCCATGACCTACTTCGACGTACGCATTCCCGGCCTGAAAATGACGGTGGTCGCAGCGGACGGCCTGCATGTCAAACCGGTGAGCGTCGACGAGTTTCGCATCGCGGTGGCAGAGACGTTCGATGTGATCGTCGAGCCGACCCAGGATGCCTACACCCTGTTTGCCCAGTCGATGGATCGTACCGGCTACGCCCGCGGCACGCTGGCGGCGAAGGTGGGTTTGTCCGCGCCGATCCCTGCCCTAGACCCGAGACCACTGGTGACCATGGATGACATGGGCATGGGCGGTATGGATCACGGCAGCATGGGCGGCGACATGGCGGGCATGGATCACAGTCAGATGACCGGCATGGACCACAGCTCAATGCAAGGCATGGCCGGCATGGATCACAGCGGCATGACCGGCATGGGCGAAATGCAGTCCCATCCCGCGACCGAAAACAACAATCCGCTGGTGGACATGCAAGCCATGACCACTTCACCCAAACTCGATGACCCTGGCCTCGGCCTGCGTGACAATGGTCGTCGCGTCCTGACCTATTCCGACTTGCGCAGCACCTTCGCAGACCCGGACGGCCGCGACCCCGGCCGCACCGTGGAACTGCACCTCACTGGCCACATGGAAAAGTTCGCCTGGTCGTTCAACGGCGTGAAGTTCTCCGACGCTGAACCGCTGCGCCTCAAGTACGGCGAGCGAATCCGCATCGTATTGGTCAACGACACGATGATGACGCATCCCATTCACCTGCATGGCATGTGGAGCGACCTTGAAGACGCGAACGGCGAGTTCATGGTGCGCAAACACACCATCGACATGCCGCCAGGCTCACGGCGCAGTTATCGGGTGACTGCCGACGCGCTCGGCCGCTGGGCCTATCACTGCCACCTCCTGTACCACATGGAAATGGGCATGTTCCGTGAAGTTCGCGTGGAAGAATGAGGCGCTACCCATGATCAGGATTACTCCGATTTTTCTGGCGCTCGTGACCGCGAGCCTGACACTGTCATCGGCAATGGCCGCCACAAACGATATGCAGGGCATGGATCATAGCCAGATGCAGGGCATGGATCATAGCCAAATGCAGGGCATGGACCACAGCCAGATGCAAAGCATGGACGACGGCCAGATGCAGCCTGCCGCGCCTGCCGAAAGCCGCACGCCGATTCCGGCGTTGACCGATGCCGACCGCGCCGCCGTGTTCGTCAGCCCCCATGGCCATAACGTCCATGACTCCGCACTCAACTATTACTTGCTTGCCGACAAGCTCGAATGGCAGGACGCTGATGATGGCAGCACCCTGGCCTGGGATATCTCGGGTTGGATCGGCGGCGATATCGACCGCCTGTGGCTGCGCTCGGAAGGCGAACGCACCAACGGCAAGACTGAAGATGCGGAGGTCCAGGCACTGTGGGGCCACGCCATCTCCCCGTGGTGGGACGTAGTGGGCGGCGTTCGCCAGGATTTCAAACCCGGCGACCCCCAAACCTGGGCGGCGTTCGGCGTGCAAGGCATGGCCCTGTACAACTTCGAGACCGAAGCCACGGCCTTCATCGGTGAAGGTGGCCAAACCGCCGCGCGCCTGGAAGGCGACTACGACATCCTGCTGACCAACCGACTCATTTTGCAGCCAACCGCCGAACTTAATGTCTACGGCAAAAACGACCCGCAACGAGGCATCGGTTCCGGCCTGTCCAACACTGAAGCGGGCCTGCGCCTGCGTTATGAAATCCGCCGGGAGCTTGCCCCTTACATCGGCGTGACCTGGAACCGCACCTACGGCAAGACAGCCGATTATGCCAGGGAAGAAGGCGAGGATCGCAGTGAGGCACGCCTGGTCCTTGGTGTTCGGCTGTGGTTCTAGTACACGTTAACTACAATCAAAAAAATGACCGCTTGAAGCGGTGAGAGGCCTTGTATGCGATTGATCAAAACCAACGCTGTTGCCATCGCACTTTCCAGCGCGCTGCTGATGAGCACCTTCGCTCAGGCGCACCCGAAATTGCTCTCCTCCACCCCGCAGGAAGGCGCGGTCGGCCCGGCCCCCGCCAAGATCGAGCTGCACTTTTCCGAAAACCTCATGACCCAGTTCTCTGGCGCGAAACTGGTCATGACCGAAATGCCGGGCATGGCCCATGCCCCGATGCCCATGAAGGCCAAAGTCTCTGGCGGCAGCGACCCGAAAACCATGGTTATCACGCCGCTCTCTCCATTGCCCGCTGGTAGCTACCAAGTCGATTGGCGCGCGGTGTCGTCGGACACTCATCCGATCACAGGCAACGTTTCGTTCAAAGTGAAATAACTGATGAGCGACTGGGCCAGCATTGCCCTGCGCTTCGGCTTGTACATGGATTTCATGCTGCTCTTTGGCATGGCACTTTTCGGGTTGTACAGCCTTGAAGGACGAGAGCGAGTGTCGGGGGCCGTGTTGCCGTTTCGGTCCATGCTGGCGGGGACGACGGTGCTGGGTGTACTCATGTCTGTCGCCAGCATGGTACTGATGGCGAGCGCCATGAGCGGGGAGTCTGACTTCGCCGAGCTGCACCCGCATATTGAAATGATGGTATTGGAGACGGACGTAGGCTTTGCCTGGGTCGTGCGCATCATCGCGTTGGTTGTTGGCGGTTCAGTGGTGCTGCTCCACCAACGTGCACCTGTCGTTAGCTTGTCAGTCGCAACTATTGCCGGTGGTATAGCCCTGGCCAGTCTAGCCTGGAGCGGTCATGGGGCGATGGATGAGGGCAGTCGTCGTTATTGGCATTTTGCGATGGACATACTGCACCTGCTGGCGGCAGGCGCCTGGCTGGGTGCATTGGTCGCCTTTGCCAGGATGGCAATGCTCGACACGCTGCAAACAGCAGAAAGCATCAAGTTGCTGGCCCGGGTCGTCAACCGATTCGAATCGGTGGGCGCTTTGATCGTAGTCGTGATCACGGTCACAGGCGTCGTGAACTACCTGTTCATCGTGGGTCCAGAACTCGATGCCGTGCTGCTAAGCACCTACGGGACTTTGCTGCTCATCAAAGTGATGTTGTTTGCCGGGATGTTGGTGCTGGCCGCGTTGAACCGATTTCACCTTGGCCCGCTTTTGCAACGGTCGTTGCGGGAGGGGGAGTATCGAGTGGCGGCTAATGCGTTAAGGCGCAGCGTGTTGGTCGAGTTATCGGCAGCGGTGTTGATTGTGGGGCTGGTGGCCTGGTTGGGAACGTTAAGTCCTGATATGGAGACCGCAGTAACCTGAGCAGGGAGTGAGGCCGGTAAAATGCAGAGGGGCAGGATGTTTTACCCGCCCCTCCCCGGTTGCCTAACCCCGCACGAAAGCAAGCAAATCGGCGTTGATGGTTTCGGGGAACGAATTGGAGATTGCTGAACGGCAGCTGACGGAACTACTCACGGGTTGCGTCCTGCGCATTATCGCAATAGACGGCCTGAGGGCCGACCTGACTTCAAGTGATCACAATGCGCAGCACTGGTTTGTCGATCCGAAGAGCGCACATGCGCACTTGAACCTCAAGCCATGATGCGAGGCTTGCAGCGGGGCTGTGCAGGCTACGTCAGCTCAAAGCGCTCTAACGCGTAATCCTTGCCGGCCAGGGTCAGTTCAAAAATGGTGGAGCCGAACGTCCCCCTTGTGACTTTTTGCTTCACAAGACGTTTGGCCTGGAGTTGCTTCAGACCGGTTTCGACTTCCAGCGTGCTGAGGGAGACAAGCTTGCAGACGGAGTCTAAATTTGCGACTTTTCGAAAGTTCGCATGATAGGCCAAAGCTTCCATCAACAGCGTCTGGTTTTCCGTCAGCCGTGGGAACTGGGGATTGTTCTTTTTGTAAACTTTTCGCTCTATCTCGTGTAGCTCGCCGTCAATGCCATCGGTGATGCGGGCGTAGAAAATCGCGACAGACAGCGTACCGATTAAAATCGCGATAATCATCAGCAGCGACCAATTCGGCATTGGCGTTTCCTGTAAAAGCCAATCCCAAAAAAACAGCAGCCAGCCCGTGGTAACTGTCAGCAACGTCAGGTCGAAGTAAGTGTCGAGCAGCGTCATGGCAACCCCGGCGACCAGGAAAATTCCCGCCGGGTAGGCCATGGCCTTGAACATGAACGGAGAATGCTTGCCTTGTGCTGCCATGCTACTCGTCTCGAGTATGGAAACAGATGTAATCAGCATAGCAGCGCAAAAGTGCTCGTCTGGCTTGCAAGTTCAGTTATCGATCCAGCAAAGGTGCCAGCAGTGCACACATGCCCCGCCAGTGCGAACCCTCCCAGTAAATCCGTTGGCAGCCGTCGCAGCGCAGGAAGTGCGAATAGAGCGCGCCAACCCGTGGCGGCACCTGCAAGCGGGCCAGTTCCGCGCTGATCTCGTGCAGCGGCAGGTTGCAATGAAGGCACAGGCTGAACGGTCGAGCGCTACGCGCCAGGTCCAGGCGTTCGTAGATTTCACGCAGCTGCAACGACGGCTTCAAAGCGTGCACGTAACAGCCGTGGCTGATGATGCGCCGCTTGAGCAGCTCGCGGTCACGGGTCAGCACGATGCGCCCTTGCGTTGCTGCGATCTCGGCGATCTCGCCATCCTCGAAGCCATTGTCGTAGAGCGTGTCGAAGCCGCTCATGCGCAACAGGCTGGCCAGGCCGCCCAGGTGCGCATCTGCGACAAAGCGCAACACCCGTAAAGGCTGCGCACGCACCTTCAGCAGCGGGCTGATGTCCAGCGCTTCGAACTTGGGATACACCGCCAGCCGGTCACCATCGATGATCACCCGATCCAGGCCCACCGACTCACCGTTGAGCAGCACCAACTCGACCTCCGTGTGCGGTATCCCGAGCGCCTCGATCATGTGCTTGACCGTCGCCCCTCGCGCGCACTCGCAGGTGAATGACTGCCGCCGCCGCTCGGCCGGCAGGAAATCGTTGAGCTCCTCGTAGAAGCGGAAGGTTGCGCTGGTCATGCTCAACAGTATGGCAGGACTGCAGGGTGAGCGAGTCCAGTGCGAACATTTGCAATACGGCGCGTTTTCATCAGATCGAATAGGGTTTGCCCGGAGGATCTTTAGGTGAAAATCAACTAACTCAAGCGACGGGCTAACTGAACTTTAAACAATATATCCCGCATACTTAGCAATCGAGTTGAGCGGGCAAGAAAACGCAATAAGGCAACTCGATTTACTTCACCAAGTTTGGAGGTATTCCTCTGCGCGTTACATTGGTGCGGACGGAAAGGCGCAGGCAGGCATGGCATTGAACGTGGCAGATGCTCACGCGCTTCATTGCCGGCAACGCAACCACCAGGAACTAACGCAGGTCATTCAACACGCAGTGTATCGGCCGCGTTACAACTTAATATAGATGCCATGGAAGACAGCGCCAGTGATATGGAGTCAACTTACGCAGTTGCATGAGCGATCAGCAGCCGTTCCAGTAAGTAATGCCAGCGCGATCTAGCGTCAACAATCTGGCTGGCAGGATTCGCAATTAGCTGTCGCGTGCATGAAGTCGGTAAGTGAGCTTCCGGTTGACGGGCGGGTAAGGCCAAGAACGCCCTTGCCGCCGCCCCAATAAAAAACTGTACTCACGCACAGGAAGACTCTCATGCACACCATTCGCAACACCTTGGTGGTGGTGGATTGGCAGCAGTCCAGCGACCTGATCCTGAACCGGGCCAAAATGATTGCCAGCGCTACCCAGTCGCACCTGCACCTGCTGGCTTGCGACAAAGGCAATCAACATTCCTCCTACATGAACGACATGCAAGGCGCCCTGGTAAAGGAGGGTTACAGTGTAAGTACCCAGCAGGCCTGGCAAGGGAGTCCGTACAAGACCATCATCGCCGCCCAGCAAGCGCAAGGCTGCGGCCTGGTGATCAAGCAGCACCTGCCCGACAACCCGCTGATAAAGGCCCTGCTTACCCCCGAGGACTGGAAGCTGCTGCGATACTGCCCCAGCCCGGTGCTTATCGTAAAAACCACAAGGCCCTGGACCGGTGGCGCCATTCTCGCGGCCATCGATGCTGGCAGCAGTGACATGGAACATCGCGTCCTGCATTCCGGCATCGTCAGCCACGGCTATGACATCGCCACACTGGCCGGGGGCACGCTGCACATGTTGAGTGCCCACCCCTACCCCATGCTGTCGGCGGCCGACTCCGTATTCCAGCTCAAGGAAAGTATTCAGGCGCTCTATCGCGAACTGTGCAAGACATTCCAGGCCGAATTCGACGTCAGCGACGAACGCCTGCATATCGAGGAAGGTCCTGCCGAGGTTCTGATCCCGTACATCGCGCACAAGCTCGAAGCGGTGCTCACAGTGATCGGTAGTGTGGCCCGCACCGGACTGTCTGGCGCATTGATCGGCAACACCGCCGAGATGATCCTGGACACCCTGGACAGCGACGTACTGGTGCTCAAACCGGACGACATCATTACCCACCTGGAGGAACTGGCCGCCCCATCACACGGTACATCGGCAGACACTACGACATCCTCCTGGCCGTATCACCACCATAACCATCGGCCACATACTTAAGAGCCCGACAAGCAGTCTAGCCAGCTATCCCACCGACGTCGCCCTTGCAGCCCGCGCCGGTTCACGGGATGTCACCAGGCCGATGAAGGAAATCGCCAACGCCAGGCCGATGGTCGCGCTCACTTCGGTGCGGTGCTCGGGCGTGATCATCATCACCGCCAGCGCCGCACAGATGAACAGGATGACCAACCAGGTCAGCCCTGGGAACAACCACATGCGAAAGGCCAGTTCGACCTTCTGCCGACGCAACATCCGCCGCATGCGCAACTGCGACACGGCAATGGCCAGGTACACCAGCAAGGCGATGGCGCCGGAACTGGCGAGCAGGAACTCGAACAGGCCGGCGGGCATGAAGTAGCTCCAGACAGTGATCGCGGCGCCCAGCACCGTGCTGGCGATGACGGCGGCCCGCGGCACGCCTTCGGAGGAGGTCGCCTTGAGCGCCTTCGGTGCGTCACCACGACGGCCCAGCGAGTACAGCATGCGCGAGGCAATGTAGATCGAGGAGTTCATGCAACTGGCCACGGCGATCAGTACCACCACGTCCACCATGAACTTGGCGTGGGGAATGTTCATCAGCTCAAGCGCGCGCTGGTAGGAACCCACGGAAGCCAACAGCGGATCATTCCAGGGCACCACGGAGATCACCACGAAAATCGACAACAGGTAGAACACCCCGATCCGCCAGATCACCGAGCGAGTGGCCTTGGCAATGTTTTGCGCGGGGTTATTCGATTCGGCAGCGGCGATGGTGACCGCCTCCGTACCGATGAAGCTGAACATGATGGTGATGAAAGCGCCGACCACCGCGGACAAGCCGTTGGGGGCAAAGCCGCCGTGCTGGGCCATCAGGCCGCTCAAGCCGCTGACCTGGCGATCGGGAACCCAGCCCATCAGCACGGCAAAACCCACACCGATGAAACCGATGATCGCCACGACCTTGGCCATGGCGAACCAGAATTCGAACTCCCCGTACTTGGACACACTGAACAGATTGGTCACCACCAGGGCGATGATCGAACCCAGGGCGAACAGCCAGGCATCGACCTGGGGAAACCACTGGTGCAGCACATGGCCGGCCGCCAGGGCTTCGATGGGAATCACCAGGACCCAGAACCACCAATAAAGCCAACCGATGGTAAACCCGGCCCAGCGCCCGATGGCCTGGTCGGCATAGGTAGAGAACGATCCGGTATCGGGATTGGCCACCGCCATTTCCCCGAGCATGCGCATGACCAGCACGACCAGCAGGCCGGAGAACAGATAGGCCAGCAAGACGGCCGGGCCAGCGGCGGCAATGGCATGCCCCGACCCGACGAACAGGCCGGCACCAATGATGCCGGCGATGGAAAGCATGGTGACGTGACGAGGCTTGAAGCCCTGCGCCAATTGGCCGTTCGAATCCTTGAAACTGGGGCTTGTCATTGTGGGCACCGCGGCAAAAGATGCGCCACCTTACCCGGCTTTTCCGCCAAATCAATTACCTGATCACGCCACCTCCGTACCTGATCTCGACACGGGACCCGTGTTCGGTCGCAAACAGAACTGATCAGTCATCAACGGCTGGTCCCTTGTCTTCGGCCACAGTCATCGCCGTCGCAGATACCTGGCCTGCCGATTTTCTCTTGCGCCGACCCTACCGCTGCCTGCCTCCAACACTGCCTATGTTCGCTACCGAACAGACTTCGCGCCGCTGAACACCCCACACTCATCACTGGAATGCTGCGCCCGGCGGCGCAACGCCCGCACACCTGGCCTGGCGTAGAACCGCCTTCATTCCATATGCGATCTGCGCTGCGCGGGTCGTACGAAGGATTTCATGCAAAATATCCTGACTCGCACGCTGTCCAGCCTGTGGCGCTCACCGGCCATCTGGCTCAGGTGGAGTGCCGCGCGACACAAGTTCGAGTACGAGCCCATCCTGCGCTCCGACCTGTTCAACGCGCAGCAGATGGCAGATCACGGCATCGTACTGGCCCGCCAACATGTGCTTGGGCGTCTTTCAAGAAAGGATGCCTTGCTGGGCCGCCTGACTGACAACCAGCTGCTGCTGGAACGTAGCTGCGCGGCGCTCAAGACCGTGCAACTGTCCAGCCGACGTCCTACCCCTGCGGCGGAATGGCTGCTGGACAACTTCTACCTGATCGAAGAAAACATCCGTACCGCCAGGACCCACCTGCCCGATGGCTATAGTCGCGAACTGCCTCGCCTGGCCGAAGGCCCTTCGGCAGGCCTGCCGCGGGTCTACGACATCGCCCTGGAAACCATCGCGCATGGCGATGGGCGGGTCGACGCGCCCAGCCTGGATTGTTTCATCGCCTCTTATCAGACCATCACGCCGTTGGCCCTGGGCGAGCTCTGGGCAATCCCGATCATGCTACGACTGGCGCTGATCGAGAACTTGCGGCGCGTGGCATCCCGGGTAATGGCCAACCGGGAAGACCGCAACCTCGCCGATGACTGGGCCGATCGGTTGATCGAGATTGCCGAGCGCGACGCCAAGAGCGTGGTGTTGACCGTTGCCGACATGGCGCGCTCGGCACCGCCGATGACCCCCTCATTCGTTGCGGAACTGGCCCGCCGCCTGCAAGGGCAAAGCGCCGCGCTGATATTGCCCATGGCATGGATTGAACAAACGCTGAGCGAGTCCGGCTTCACCGTCGAACGCCTGGTGCAGATGGATGCCCAGCAGCAATCCGGTGACCAGGTGTCCATCAGCAACAGCATCGCCAGCCTGCGCTTGCTGGCAGCGACCGATTGGCGCGAGTTCGTCGAGCTGCTCAGTCATGTCGAACAGGTATTGTGCACGGACCCGGCAGGCGTCTACGCGAACATGGACTTCGCCACCCGCGATCGTTACCGCCATGTGGTCGAACGTCTCGCCCGGCATTGCGTGCAGTCAGAAACCATGGTGGCAGACGCGGCCATCGAACTGGCCGCGACCCCACAGTCCACGGGCCGCGTGACCGGGCATGTGGGTTATTACCTGGTGGCTGAAGGGTTGCCCCACCTTGAGCAGGCGCTGCACGCCAGCGTGTCGCTGCTCGAGCGCTGGAAGCGGCTGTTGCAGAGCGCCCCGCTGAAGTTCTACCTGGGCCCTGCACTGCTGCTGACACTGTTGCTGGCCTGGCCATTTCTCAGCAGCGCTTACTACAGCGGCACGCCCATCTGGTGCCTGGTGCTGCTCGCCGTGCCCGCGCTGTTGATGACCAGTCGTCTGGCGATCGGGTTGGTCAACTGGCTGGTGACCCTCACGGTCGCCCCGTCGTTGCTGCCCCGCCTGGATTACAGCAAGGGCATACCGGCCGACGCGCGGACGCTGGTCGTAGTGCCGACGCTGTTTGCCAACGCTGGCGACATCGAGGCCCTCGCGGAAGGCCTCGAAGTGCGGTTTCTGGCCAATCGCGATGCCAATCTGCATTTCGCCCTGCTCAGTGACTTAATGGACGCCCCTGCCCAAGTGATGCCCGAGGACGCCGAGCTGCTTGAACTGGCGCGTCAACTGATCGATGCGCTGAACCACAAGTATGCCGATGGCCAGGACGACCGGTTCTTCCTGCTGCACCGGCCCAGGCAGTGGTGCGCCACCGAGCGGGTATGGATGGGGCATGAACGCAAGCGCGGCAAGCTCGCCGAGCTCAACGCCTTGCTGCGGGGCAAAGGGCAGGAGCGTTTTGCGTTGATCGTCGGGGATATCGCTCCGCTGAGTGCGGTGCGCTTCGTCATCACCCTGGACACCGATACCTTGCTGCCCCGGGATGTCGCGCGTCAGTGCATCGGTACCATGATGCACCCGTTGAACCATCCGGTTTTCGATGAACAAAGCGGCAAGATCGTCAGTGGCTACGCCATCCTCCAACCCCGCGTGGGAATCAGCCTGCCGAGCACGGCACGTTCCACCTATGCCCGCCTGTTTGGCAGCGATGCGGGTATCGACCCCTATACCCGCGCCGTCTCTGATGTTTATCAAGACCTGTTCCGCAACGGTTCCTTCATCGGCAAGGGCATCTATGCCGTCGACGCCTTCGAACAGGCACTCGAAGGCTGCCTGCCCGACAACCGCATCCTCAGCCATGACTTGATCGAAGGCTGCTACGCCCGCTGCGGGCTGCTCAGCGATGTTCAGCTGTATGAGGAGTACCCGTCGCGCTACAGCGCCGATGCCAAACGCCGCCATCGCTGGATTCGCGGAGACTGGCAAGTGCTGTACTGGGCCTTGCCGTGGGCACCGAAACCCCAGGGAGGCTTCGCACCCAACCGCCTGAGCAACCTTGCTCGCTGGAAGATCATTGACAACCTGCGCCGCAGCCTGGAACCAGCCGCCTTCCTGGCCATGTTGGCCTGGGGCTGGTTGGAAACCAACGAAGCCGCCTCCTGGACATTGGCGGTGGTCATCCTGGTCTTTCTCCAACCCTTGCTGCAATCGGTACTGGCGCTGGTACAGAAACCTGCCGATATTCCATTGGGACAACACCTGAGTGCGGCATTGCGGACCTCGGGCCAGCATTTCATGCGTGCGCTGCTATCGATTGTCTGGTTGCCCTCCGATGCATTGTTGAGCCTGGATGCGATTGGCCGCTCACTGTGGCGCATGTTGGTCAGCAAACGCCGCCTGCTGCAATGGCAACCTTCTCGTGAAGTGGAGCGCTCCAGTGGCAATACTCTGCCGGGCATGTATAAAAGCATGTGGATTGCCCCGGCGCTGGCGCTGATCCTGTTCGCTGCCCTGCTCCCCTCCGTCGCCGTACTCGCACTGGCGGCACCCCTGCTGCTGGTGTGGTTGGCGAGCCCGGCAATTGCCTGGTGGATCAGCCTGCCGACTACACCGGTCGGCTTTAATCCGTCAGCACAGGACCTGCGATTCCTGCGCATGCTGTCACGCCAGACCTGGGCGTTCTTCGATCGCTATGTAGGCCCCGAGGACAACTGGTTGCCACCGGACAACGTCCAGGAGATCCCCAAGCCGACCATTGCCCATCGAACCTCACCGACCAACATGGGCATGGCCTTGCTCTCTCACCTGGCGGCCCACGATTTCGGCTATTTGAGTACCGGGCGCTTGCTTGAACGCATCACTGCCATGCTTGAAAGCATGACCGGTCTTGAGCGTCACCAAGGGCATTTCTACAACTGGTACGACACCCAGACACTGCAGCCGCTGGCGCCTCGGTATGTGTCTACCGTAGACAGCGGCAACCTGGTGGGCCTGTTGCTGACCCTGCGACCGGGGCTGCTGGGGTTGGCCGACACGCCTCTGTTCGATCAGCGCACCCTTGGCGGTCTGGCCGACACCCTGGATGTGCTGCAACAGGCGCTACAAGACGCGAACCTCGACGACCGCACCGTGCTTGAACTGCGCGCGAAGGTGGACTCGGCGATTGTCCAGGACACCCCGGACAGCTTCCTGCAAGTACTCGATCAGGCAGATGCCTTGGCCATCGACACTGCGCCCCCCTCTGCTGAAGAAGTCCACTACTGGCTCCAGGCATTACAGGCACAGTGCACTGAGCTGCGGGCAGAACGACTGCGCTTCACGCTGCCGCCGGCACCTGCCCAGGCCAAGGCAGCGAAACCGACACCGACGACATCAACCAGCAGCCTGCGGCAACTGGCCGAGCTCGATTGCACGCTGTGGCCGCCCGCTGATCAGGCGCAAGTGCAGGTGGTACAACGCCTGGCTCGCGCACGCATCATCCACCTTGAACAACTGGCCGAGTTGTCCGCGTCACTGGCCAGCATGGACTTTACGTTCCTCTACGATGCACAACGCGACCTCTTCTCGATAGGCTACAACGCCGACGAACGCCGGCTGGACAACGGCTACTACGACTTGCTCGCGTCAGAGGTGCGCCTGACCAATTTCGTGGTCATCGCCCAGGGCCAGTTGCCGCAACAGGCCTGGTTCACCCTTGGGCGCTTGCTCAGTAACAATCGAGGCGTGCCGGTACTGCTTTCCTGGTCCGGCTCGATGTTCGAGTACCTCATGCCTAACTTGATCATGCCCAGCTATGAAGGGACGCTGCTGGAGCAGACTTGCCGCGCGGCCGTCGCCTTGCAGATCGAACATGGCCACCAGTTGGGCATCCCCTGGGGCGTGTCCGAGTCGGGTTACAACACCCTCGATGCTCACTTCAATTATCAGTATCGGGCGTTCGGTGTTCCAGGCCTTGGCCTCAAGCGCGGGCTGGCCGAGGACACCGTGATTGCGCCGTACGCCAGCGCCCTGGCGCTGATGGTCGAGCCGCAAGCGGCCTGTCGCAACCTGCAACGCCTGGCGGCCCAGGGGTCGGCCGGCCGCTATGGCCTGTACGAGGCGGTGGACTACACCGAGGCACGTTTGCCACGCGGCCAGCGTTATGCGGTCGTGCGCTCGTTCATGGCGCACCATCAAGGCATGAGCCTGCTGGCCCTCACCAGCCTGTTGCTGGACCGGCCCATGCAGCGACGTTTCGAATCGATCCCGGCCTTCCAGGCGACCGTCCTGCTGCTGCAGGAGCGCGTACCGAAAACCGCCGCGCCGTACCTGCATGCGACCCAGGCGCCTGCCAACGGGGAAAACGGCACGCAGGAAACCCGGCTGCGCGTGTTCGCCGATCCCGGGCGCAAGCGCCCCGCCGTCCAGCTACTCTCCAACGGCCGTTACCACGTCATGCTCAGCAGTGCCGGCGGCGGCTACAGCCGCTGCAACGACATCGCCGTGACCCGCTGGCATGAAGATGCGACCCGCGATAACTGGGGCATGTTCTGCTACCTGCGCGATGTCAGCAGCGGCGCATTCTGGTCTTCGGCCCACCAGCCGACCCTGCACCAGCCAGAAAGCCACGAGGCGATTTTCAGCGATGCCCGGGCGGAGTTTCGTGTGCGCGAGCTCGACTTCGATACGCACACCGAGATCGTCGTGTCTCCCGAAGACGATATCGAACTGCGCAGGCTGCACATCACCAACCGCGCCCGCGTAAGACGCAGCGTGGAGATCACCACCTACGCCGAGGTGGTACTGGCACCGGCCATCAGTGATGCCATGCACCCGGTCTTCAGCAATCTGTTCGTGCAGACCGAACTGGTGCCGGCGCTGCAGGCCATCGTGTGTACTCGCAGGCGGCGTTCCAGTGAGGAAGCCGTGCCTTGGATGTGCCACCTGCTGGCCGCCCATGGCGTGGACATCGACGCGATTTCCTACGAGACCGATCGAGCCCGGTTCATTGGTCGCGGACGCAACGTTGCCGCACCGGCGGCGCTCGATGGCAATGTCAAGACGTTGTCCGGCAGCGCAGGCTCGGTGCTTGACCCGATCGTGGCCATCCGCTGCCGTATCACCCTGGAACCCGGGCAAACAGCGACCATCGACCTGGTGACCGGCATCGCGGACAGCCGTGAGGGCTGTCTGTACCTGATCAATAAATACCGCGACCGGCACCTCGCCGATCGTGTTTTCGACCTGGCATGGACCCACAGCCAGGTGTTGCTGCGCCAACTCAATGTATCGCAGGAAGACGCCCGCCTGTTTGAACAGATGGCCGCGTCAATCCTTTACGCCAATGCCGCGTTGCGCGCGGAAAACAGCGTATTGATGGCCAATCGACGTAATCAGTCGAGCCTCTGGGGACAGGCGATCTCCGGGGACCTGCCCATCGTCCTGCTGCAGATCGCCACCGTCGAGAACATCGAGCTCGTCCACCAGTTGGTCAAGGCCCATGCCTACTGGCGGCAAAAGGGGCTGATAGTGGATCTGGTGATCTGGAACGAAGACCAGGCCGGCTATCGCCAGCAACTCCAGGACCTGATCATGGGCGTGGTGACATCCGGCAGCGAAGCCTCGCTGATCGACCATCCCGGGGGCATTTTCGTGCGTCCGGCCCAGCAGTTGTCCAATGAGGATCGCACGCTGATCCTGTCGGTGGCGCGCCTGGTGCTGAGCGAAGACAAAGGCGGCATTGCCGAACAGATTCAGCGGCGTCATGCCAGCCCGGTATACCCGGCGCTGGTCCCCCTCCTCAAGCGCCAGGCAAAGCCGGCCGCTGCCCTGCCCGTTGTCGAAGGTTTGCTTCTGGGCAATGCCTATGGCGGCTTCAGTGCCGATGGCAACGAATACGTCATGACTTTGCAGCCTGGCAGGCCGACACCGGCGCCATGGGCCAACGTGCTGGCCAACCCGCACTTCGGCACGGTCATTTCCGAAAGTGGTGGCGCTTACACCTGGATGGAAAACGCTCACGAATTTCGCCTGAGCCCCTGGCACAACGACCCGCTCACCGACGCCAGCGGCGAGGCGATCTATGTGCGTGATGAAGAAACCGGGCATTTCTGGTCCGTGACGCCACAGCCTTGTCCCGGCACTGGCGCGTACCGCACTCGACATGGCTTCGGCTACAGCGTCTTCGAGCACGATGAAGACGGTATCCACACCGAGTTGTGGGTGTATGTGGCGCTGGACGCATCGATCAAGTTCTCGCACTTGCAGGTTCGCAATCGCTCGGGCCGCGCCCGACGCCTGTCGACGACGTGTTATGTCGAGTGGGTGCTGGGCGACTTGCGCAGCAAATCGGCGATGCATTTGGTGACGGAAGCCGACCCCACAAGCGGCGCCTTATTCGCCAGGAACGCCTATTCGATCGAGTTTTGCGAACGGGTGGCGTTCCTTGATACCGACTCGACCGACACCACCATCAGCGGCGATCGCACCGAGTTCATCGGCCGCAACGGCAGCCTCAAGGCCCCTGCAGGACTGCAGCAGGCACGCTTGTCGGGCCGTACCGGTGGCGGCTTCGACCCTTGCGCGGCGATACAGGTTGCCGTGGACCTGGACAACGGTGACGACCAGGACGTGGTCTTCCGGCTCGGTGCAGCCAGGGACACGGCGTCAGCCTTGCGCCAGGTTCAACAGTACCGCGGCCTGGGAGCGGCAACCGCGCAACTCGAGGCGGTTCGCGAGCATTGGCGTTCGCAGCTGGGCGTGATCCAGGTCCAGACCCCCGACCCGAGCATCAACGTCATGGTCAATGGCTGGCTGATGTACCAGGTGATCGCCTGCCGCTTCCAGGCCCGCAGTGGCTACTATCAGTCCGGCGGGGCCATCGGCTTTCGCGATCAACTGCAAGACAGCATGGCGATGATCCATGCCGATCCCGCCAGCGTGCGCGGCCATTTGTTGCTGTGTGCAGCCCATCAATATGCCGAAGGCGACGTGCAACACTGGTGGCACCCGCCGCTCGATCGGGGCGTGCGCAGCGGCTGTTCGGACGACTATCTGTGGCTGGCGCTGGCGACCAGCCACTATGTCAGCGTCACTGCCGACCTCAGCGTGCTGGCTGAACCGGTGGGTTACCTTGAAGGCCGCCCGCTCAATGCCGGGGAGGAGTCCTATTACGACCTGCCGGGCAAGTCGCACCTCGAAGAAAGCCTTTACCAGCATTGTGTACGCGCCATCGAACACAGCCTGCAGCGCGGCAGCCACGGCCTGCCCTTGATTGGCACGGGCGACTGGAACGACGGGATGAACCGGGTCGGCCATCTGGGCCGTGGGGAAAGCGTGTGGCTGGGCTTCTTCGGCTTCGAGGTGCTGCAACAGTTCGCCATCACCGCCCAACTGCATGGCGACCCTGTTTTCGCACAGCGTTGCACCCAGCAGGCTGCCTTGCTGCAGGCCAGCCTGGAAGAGCATGCCTGGGACGGTTCATGGTATCGGCGCGCCTGGTTTGACGACGGCCAGGTTCTGGGCTCGGCCAACAATGACGAATGCCGCATCGACTCGATCTCGCAAAGCTGGTCGGTACTCTCGGGGGCAGCCTCGCAAACGCGGCGCCGCACGGCCATGGCATCACTGGAGCAGCACTTGGTACGCCCCGACACAGGCGCGGTACTGCTGCTCGATCCGCCCTTCGACGCAGGCGTGCTGGAGCCCGGCTATATCAAGGGCTATGTGCCGGGCGTACGGGAAAATGGTGGCCAGTACACCCACGCCGCAGTCTGGGCCGGCATGGCTTTCGCCGAACTTGGCGACAACACCAGGGCCTGGCGATTGCTCGACATGATCAACCCCGCGGGCCATGAAGTCGCCAAACGGCTGGAAACCTATAAGGTCGAGCCCTATGTCATGGCGGCCGACGTCTACGGCACCCCGCCCCATGCGGGCCGCGGGGGCTGGACCTGGTACACCGGTTCCGCCGGCTGGACATACCGCTTCATCGTCGAGTCATTGCTCGGCCTGCAGCGGGTCGGGACTTCATTGCATATCGAGCCGCTGCTGGCGCCGGGCTGGGCGGGCTACACGCTGCACTACCGCCATGGGGTGACGACTTACCATATTGAAGTGCGACCCGGCACGACCACCACGCTTGCGATCATGCTGGACGGCGAGTTGCTGGGCCAGGACGCGCTGCAATTGTCAGATGACGGCAGGGAGCACCAGGTGCTGGTGACCTGCCCGGTCAAAGCGCATCAGCCGCCATTGCCAGGGTACGACAGAACCGTCGAAGCCGATCTGGAGCGCTGAGGTGCCGCGCGCTTGACCCACCCGGGTTCAGGTATCAACGCCTGGGCCCTGATGGCGCGCGCTTTGGAGTAACCTGCCCCCCTCAGGGAATTCTCCCTCGAAGGGTGGCTGAATATGTCTGTCGTACCCAAGCCACAACAGAACTACCTCCTGGCAGCGCTTCCGGCGTCAGCGCTGGAACGCCTGCTCCCCCACCTGGAGCCTGTCGAACTGTCACTGGGCGAAGTGCTCTATGAGTCCGGTGGCGCCCTTCGGCATGTCTACTTCCCCACTGATGCCATCGTGTCGCTGTTGTACGTGATGGAGAACGGCGCCTCCGCCGAGATTTCGGTGGTCGGCAACGAAGGCCTGATCGGCGTTGCCGTGTTCATGGGCGGCGAAAGCACACCCAGTCGAGCCGTTGTGCAAAGTGCCGGGCAAGCTTTCCGGCTACCCGGCCAGCAACTCAAGGACGAGTTCAACCGCCATGAAGAAATGCTGCTGCTGATGCTGCGCTACACCCAGGCACTGATCACGCAGATGGCCCAGACGGCGGTGTGCAATCGTCACCACGCCATCGACCAGCAGCTGTGCCGCTGGTTGCTGCTGTCGCTCGACCGCCTGCCGGGCAATGAACTGACCATGACCCAGGAACTGATCGCCAACATGCTTGGCGTACGCCGCGAAGGCGTGACCGACTCCGCCGGCAAGCTACAGCGCCTGGGCGTCATCGAATATACTCGGGGACACATCAAGGTCCTGGACAGGGCTCGTCTGGAGGAGCTGAGTTGCGAATGTTACGCCGTGGTCAAGAGAGAAACCGAACGCTTGCTGCCCTACTTTCCGATACGGCGCGACAAACCAAAGGAGTGAAACCCGTGACGGACACCCTCAATCCAGGCAGATTGAAGATGTTAGCGGTTTGTGCCGCGATGCTGGCGGCAGGCCAGTCGCTCGCGCAGGATCACCTAGAATCGATCGTCAGCGACGCCGTGCGCCCCGTCATGCACGCCCAGGGCATTGCCGGCATGGCCGTGGCCGTCACCGTCAACGGCAAACAGCAATATTTCAACTATGGCATAGCGTCAAAAGAGACCGGCAAGCCGGTGACGCAAGACACCCTGTTCGAGATTGGCTCGGTCAGCAAAACCTACACCGCCACCCTCATCGCCTACGCCCAGGCCACCGGCAAACTGGCCTTGACCGATAAGGCCAGCAAGGTGCTGCCGGCTTTGCGCGGCAGCGCGTTCGACCACATCAGTGTGTTGCAGCTAGCCACCTACACCGCCGGCGGGTTGCCCCTGCAATTTCCTGCCGAGGCGGATTCGGCCGATAAGATGCTCGGCTACTACCAGCAATGGAAACCGGTATATCCCGTCGGCAGCCAACGGCTGTATTCGAATCCCAGCATCGGGTTGTCCGGCTACCTCGCCGCCCAGGCCATGGGTCAGCCCTTCGATGACGCCATGGAAAACACCCTGCTGCCCCAACTCGGGCTGAAACACACCTGGACCAAGGTGCCGCAGGAACAGATGACGCGGTATGCCCAGGGCTACGACAAGGCGGACAAACCCGTGCGGGTCGGGCCGGGAGCGCTGGATGCCGAAGCCTACGGGGTGAAAACCAGCGCTGCGGATTTGATTGGTTTTGTTCAGGCCAACCTCAAACCGGCAAGCCTGGACAAACCCTTGCAACAGGCCATCGCCTTGACCCATACCGGTTACTACAGCGTCGGTGATATGACCCAGGGACTGGGGTGGGAGATGTACCGTTACCCGGTCACGCTTGATCGCTTGCTGGCGGGTAATTCGACGGAGATGGCTATGCAGGCGCACCCGGTCCAGTGGCTGAATCCGCCGCAACCGCAGACTGGGAATGTGCTGGTCAACAAGACGGGGTCGACGGGTGGGTTCGGGGCTTACGTTGCGTATGTACCGGCGAAGGGGATGGGGGTTGTGATTCTGGCGAATAAAAATTATCCGAATGCAGAGCGGGTGAAGATTGCTCATCAGATTCTGAGCGCTTTGGCCCTGTAGGAGCTAGCATGTCGAATCGTCGAATCGTCGAATCGTCGCGATGGTCGCGATGGTCGTGAACGATAACGCGTAAAACCAGATGCCCCGCGGCGCCCTCGAGTTTTTCGCGAGCATGCTCGCTCCTACAGAGGATTAGCGCTATTGCGGGGGGGCGATGTTGTCCAGCGCCCGTTTTACCAGTCACTCCCCACCCACTGGAAAACCTGTTTCCAGCGCCACCCAGACTAATCATCCGGCATTTCCGGTGGCTTGGCCGGTTTTGCCGGCTTGGCGTTTTTGGCGGCCTTGGCAGCCCCTTTGGGCGGTGGGGTTTCGGCAACCGGCGGAGGCGTGGGGGCCGCGGCTTCCTTCTCGGTCGCCGGCAAGGCATCGATGGTGGCGAAGATTTTCTTCAGGTCGACCGACTTGGATTCTTCCCCTGAGCTTTCAAGTTTCTTCTCGCCGTCCTTGCCCACCAGGATCACTTTGGGCAAGGCGCCGGCCCCCAGTTTCAGCGCACGGATCAACGCCATGGTGTCCTGTTGGCCGAGGTCCTTGCCGTCCAGTTGGCCGGACATGTTCAGCACGCTGTACACCCTGATGTTGCGGTCAGCGACACCCTGTTTGTTGGCGGGATCTTCCAGCGATTTTTTCAGGTTGACCCAGACGGGGTCGACGGTGCTCGGGGCAATCACGATCAGCGGCCGGGCCCTGCCCTTGTCGATATCCAGAGGTGAATCGCCATCGGCGGCGAACAAGGGGCCGGCAATCGCCAGCAAGGTAGCCAGGGTCAGTGACCTGATGAGCATGCGCATCTCCTTTTGATATCCACGCTCTAATGATTGCGCATCGCGGCGTTCGTTCCGGTGACGCTCGGCAAATGTGTTTCGCCTTGCTCCAAGCTTAGGCGAGGGCGGTCATTGCGCAACAGGCTGGACTAATCTGAAAACATGTCCTGAATCGATGCGAGGGACCGTCATGAGCGCCCGGTTGAACCACACCATTGTCTGGTGCCGCGACAAGCACAGGTCGGCACATTTCCTGGCCGAACTCCTCGGCCTGCCGCCTCCAGAACCTTTCGGGCCGATGCTGATCGTCAGGCTCGACAACCAGGTGTCGCTGGACTTCTACGACAACGATCCACCGATCGCCTCGCAGCATTACGCGTTCCTGCTCGGCGACGACGATTTCGACCGGGCGTTCATTCGCCTGCAGGTAAACGGGCAGCCATGGTGGGCCGATCCAGGCAAGCGGCGGCCAAATGAAATCAATGACCATGGCGGAGGACGGCGGGTGTATTTCGACGACCCGGATGGGCATCTACTGGAGATCTTCACCCGCGAATGAGGCCCCTTCCCTGGCGGCCACTCAACCCTGCATCATGAAGGCGCCTGGCGGAACCCGTTTTCGCAGCTTCTTGCAGCTACCGGCGGGGGGCTGGTGGCCCGGTGGGCGATCAGGAAACCAGATGCGGCATTGACCCGGCGGTGGCCAATGGCCGCGTGGAATTGCGATCTCATCGGACACGGGCCCTGGCTCGGCGGCAGCCACCTGAAATTGTCCTTCTGGCCGTGGCGTGGCAGTCGCCGCAGAGTCGGCCACCCGAGCGAAATTGCCGGCAAGCGGCCCCGTGTTCTCCAAGGCTGGTCCAGCCGCGGCGAGTTCTGCTTCGCGGCGACTTTGCGCCTCCTCCTCGCGTGCCTTCTGCAAGGCGAGCAGGTCCTCCTGGGCCTTGGGTGGGGTCCCCGAAGCCTGGGCCTGCTGCGCCGCCTGGATCAGTTGGAAGTTGCGGTTGCGCAACTGGACATTGCCACCAACCCGCATGTTCGAGCGCATCGCCAGGGTTTCAGCTTGCTGATATTGCCCCTGTTGCAGGCGCAGCACACCGAGGTAATGCAGGGTCGCGGGATTGTTCGGCTGGATATGCAGGGCACGCTCCAGCGTGGCTGCGGCCTGGTCCAACTGGCCATTTTCGTACTGGCGAGAGGCGGTTTCGATCAGGGTGGTGGATGCGCTGTTACTTTGCGCGGGCGCTGTTCGCTCGCCAGCCTGCGAGTAAAGCGACGCGATGGCGCAGCACGCCAGGATGAGGCTCGGCAGAAAACGCTTGGTTGGCATCAGGGGCAGACTCAGCTGATCTCGGACGGCACCGCCATGAAAGCAGGCCACCAGCACTGCTCGGAAACTCCGATACAGGGCCCCTGTTGACCCGATTATCGCCATGAAGTTCCCGAGGCAACGCCCCTTCATGCCGTGTTCGACTCGTCAATCGACCAGTCAAGCCACGGACTTATAAAGATCATTAAAATTTTCAGCTTAAAAAAAATGAACTATACCCAACTGGGCAAGTTTGCCTGCCATGACAGATCGTCAAAACAGACCAGGAGCCACTGGGCATGAATGTTTTGAAAGTTGCTGCAAGCGATGCCGTCCTGAATTGTTTCCATACCTCTCGCCCGATTGTTGCCCTGGATCAGACCGACTTTACCGATGTCGCCGCCGCGGTGCTGACCGTAGACGATGTAATGGGTGGCGCGCTGGATGCCATTCAACGAACAGGCTTCGACATCCCGCTGTTTCTGGTGGTGCCTCGCGGCGGTGCCGGCAATCGGGCACTGGATGTCTACAAGCGCCTGCACGAGGTAATCCTGCTGGTCAACGGTGTGTTCGACCTCTCCAGCTACAACGCCGAGTACTACGGCAACCAACTCGAAACCGCCGCCAAGGCCTACGAAGAAAACTTGTTGCCGCCCTTCTTCGACGCCCTCAAGCACTACACCGAGGCCGCCAATGCGACCTTCGCCTGCCCCGGTCACCAGGGCGGCCAGTTTTTTCGCAAGCACCCCGCCGGCCGCCAGTTCTTCGATTTCTTTGGCGAAACCCTGTTCCGCGCCGACATGTGCAACGCCGACGTCAAGCTCGGCGACCTGCTGATCCACGAAGGCCCGGCCCTGCAGGCGCAGAAGCATGCCGCGACAGTGTTCAACGCGGACAAGACCTACTTCGTGCTCAACGGCACATCGGCGTCGAACAAGGTGGTCACCAACGCCCTGCTGACGCCTGGCGACCTGGTGCTGTTCGATCGCAACAACCATAAATCCAACCACCAGGGCGCATTGATCCAGGCCGGTGCCACGCCGGTCTACCTGGAAACCGCGCGCAACCCCTACGGCTTTATCGGCGGCATCGACGCCCACTGCTTTGAGGAAAACTACCTGCGCGAACTGATCAATGAAGTCGCCCCGGACAAGGCCCGGCTACCGCGACCATTTCGTCTGGCGATCATCCAGTTGGGCACCTATGACGGCACCATCTACAACGCTCGCCAGGTGGTCGACCGCATCGGCAAGTTGTGCGACTACATCCTGTTCGACTCGGCGTGGGTGGGCTACGAACAGTTCATCCCAATGATGAAGGATTGCTCGCCCATGCTGCTCGAACTGGGTGAAGACGACCCGGGTATTTTCGTCACTCAATCGGTGCACAAACAGCAGGCCGGCTTCTCCCAGGCGTCGCAGATCCACAAGAAGGACCGCCACATCAAGGGCCAGCCGCGCTATTGCAATCACGCGCGGTTGAACAACGCGTTCATGGCCCAGGCCTCCACCAGCCCGTTCTACCCGCTGTTCGCCTCGCTGGATGTGAACGCGCGTATCCACGCCGGGCGCAGTGGCTTGCGCCTGTGGGAAGACTGCGTGAAGTTCGGCATCAACGCGCGCAAGTTGATCCTGGAAGCCTGCACCCTGGTGCGCCCGTTCGTGCCGGAAACCATCGACGGGCGCCCATGGCAGGATCACCCCACCGACGCCATCGCCAGCGACCTGCGCTTCTTCGAATTCCATCCCAAGGATCGCTGGCACGCCTTCCCCGGCTATGCCGACAAGCAATACTTCATCGACCCTTGCAAGCTGCTGTTTACCACTCCCGGCATTGACCCGATTGACGGCAGCTACACCGACTTCGGCATTCACGCCGGCATCCTCGCCAACTTCCTGCGCCAGAACGGCATCGTTCCGGAAAAGTGCGACCTCAACTCGATCCTGTTCCTGCTCACGCCCGCCGAAGACTGGGCGAAGATGAGCCATCTGGCCGCGCAACTGGCCCGCTTCGAGCAATTCCTCAGCGATGACGCGCCCATGAGCCGGGTACTGCCGGCCATCTATGCACGCTTTGAAGACCGCTATCGCAACTACACGATTCGCCAGCTCTGCCAGGAAATGCACGATCTCTACCGCAGCCATAACGTGCAGCAATTGCAGAAGGACATGTTCCGCAAGGAGCACTTCCCGAAAAAAGCCATGAACCCGCAACAGGCTCAAATCGAATTCATCCGTGGCAATGTCGAGCTGGTCGCGCTGGCCGATGCCGATGGCCGAGTCGCTGCCGAAGGCGCGCTGCCCTACCCGCCCGGCGTGTTGTGCGTGGTGCCGGGGGAAATCTGGGGGGGTGCGGTCCTGAAGTATTTCCTGGCGCTGGAAGAAGGCATCAACGCTTTGCCCGGGTTCACCCCGGAACTGCAAGGCGTGTATCTGCAAGAGCAAGGTGGCCGTACCCGTGCCTATGGGTATGTGCTCAAGACCTGATCCGCGACACTTGAACAGGGCAAGGAGTGTGCGATGGCTGATTCAAGCAAGAAAATGGGCCTGATGGGGCTCACCACGCTGGTCACGGTCAACATGATGGGTTCAGGCATCATCATGCTTCCCACCAACATGGCCCAACTCGGTGCAGTCTCGCTATTGTCGTGGATTTTCACGGCGATCGGTTCGATGGCCATCGCTTATTGCTTCGCCCAGTGCGGGGTGTTCTGCTCACGTTCCGGCGGGTTGTCCGCCTACACCGAGGAAGCCCATGCGAAGTCGGGGTTCTTCCTCTGCTCGTACCTGTACTTCCTGTCCCTGGCGATTGCCAACGTCGCCGTCGCGATCTCGGCGGTGGGCTACATGAGCGCCTTCCTGCCCTGGCTCAGCGGTGGTGCCATCCCGCTGTTCGTCGGCACGGTCGCGCTGATCTGGATCACCATCATCGCCAACTTCGGCGGCCCGAGCATCACCGGCAAGATCGGTGCTTTCACCGTGTGGGGCGTGATCATTCCGGTGGCGGGCCTGAGTATCATCGGCTGGTTCTGGTTCGACGCCAAACTGTTGGAAGCCGCCTGGAACCCCAACGACCTGGCCATCTCCGAAGCCATCGGCAAGGCCATCCCCCTGACCCTGTGGGCCTTCCTGGGCATGGAGTCGGCAGCCCAGGCCACCGATGCGGTGGAAGACCCCAAGCGCAACGTACCGCTGGCCTGCCTGTTCGGCACCCTGGGCGCCGCCACGGTCTATGTGCTGTCGACCACCGTCATCCAGGGCATCATTCCCAATGCCGAGCTGGCCAATTCCTCGGCACCATTCGCGCTGGTCTACGCCAAGATGTTCAACCCGTTGGTGGGTAACATCGTCATGGCCCTGGCGATCATGGCCTGCGTTGGCTCGCTGCTGGGCTGGCAATTCACCCTGGCACAAACGGCGAAGATGACCGCCGACCAGAACCTGTTCCTGAAGCTGTTCAGCAAGGTCAACGCCAGCAACGCACCGGTGATCGGCATGATCGTCTGCGGCGTGTTGCAGACAGTCATGGCCGTGTCGACCATCTCACCCGATGCCGCTGCGCAGTTCAGCAAACTGGTCAGCCTGGCGGCGGTGACCAACCTGATCCCCTACATAACGGCGCTGACCGGCTTGCTGGTGATCATGCACAAAGCCCAAGTGGGGCCCGCGGTGTACTCGCGCAACCTGGTGGTGCTGCTGGTGGCGGTGGCCTACTCGTTGTACGCCCTGTATGCCTGCGGCAAGGATGCGGTATTTGGCGGCACACTGGTGCTCGCCTTGGGTTACCTGCTCTATGGTTTCCTCGCCAAGCGTTTCGTCGACGTGCCAGCCGCCGTCCAGGCCAGGACCGGCAATGTTTAGGCATCGCAACCAGGATTGCACCGACATTCCTACACGGGGGAACCGGACATGAACGCACCCTTTGCAAAAACCACACGCCTGCTGCTCGCCCTGGTGTTTACCGCGCTGCCCATGGTGGCGGGTGCCAACACCCTGGAGCGCATACGCGCCAGCAACGCCTTTACCCTGGGTTACGTGCCTGATTTGGCGCCCTTCAGCGTTGCGCAGGGCGACAAGGCCAGCGGTTATGCCATCGATCTGTGCCTGAAGATCGCCGACAAGCTCAAGACCGAGCTCAACCTGCCCAACCTGCAAGTACGCTACCAGCCCGTCACCATGGCCGAAGATACCAGCGCGGTGAAACTGGGCAAGGTCGATATCCTCTGTACGCCGACCCCACCGACCCTCGAACGGCGCAAGACCATCAGCTACTCGATTCCGGTCTACACCGCCGGCCTCTCGGTATTGGTGCGCAAGGATGCCGCCGAACCGCTGCTCAACGCGCTCAACGGCAGGGAGGCCAATCCTGGCCCGACCTGGCGAGCGACGATCAACCGTGGCCTGGCCAACCAGACCTACGCCGCCATCGAGGGCGGTGTGACCGAAGACTGGATTCGCGAACGGATGCGCATGCTCGGCGTGATCGCGTCGCTGGTGACCGTGGCCAACATAGAAGAAGGCGCAGGGCTGGTGGCCACACGCAAGGCCGATGCGTTCTTTGCCGAGCGCATGCTTCTGAAAAACCAGGTGGAAAAAGGCGGCGCCAACAAGGACCTGATGGTCCTGGACCGCATCTTCGAGTACGCCCCGGTGGCGATGATCGTCGAACGCGGTGACGAGGACTTCCGCCTGCTGGTGGATATGGCACTGAGCGAGGCCTATCGTTCCGGCGCCATTGAGCAGGCTTACGACAAGTACTTGGGCGGGATCAACGAGACGATGAAAAAGCTGTTCAAGGTGTATGCACTGCCTTGAACTGCATTTTTTTTGTGGGAGCGAGCCTGCTCGCGATGGAGGTCAACGATGACGCGGGAAGCCTGACACCCCACGTTATCGTTGACGTTTTTCGCGAGCATGCTCGCTCCTACATTATTAGAACGATTAGAACGCCAGTTTGTAGCCGATCAGTACCAGCATCGTCGCCAGGCAAGGGCGCAACCATTCATCGGAGATGCGCCCGGTCAGGTGGCTGCCCAGGTAAATCCCCGGCAACGAACCGACCAGCAAGTAACCAAGCACGTGCCAGTCCATATTGCCCATGCTCGCATGGCCAAGGCCGGCGACCAGGGTCAGGGGCACGGCGTGGGCGATTTCCGTGCCGACCAGGCGGCGGGTCGGCAACAACGGATAGAGGATAAACAACGCCACGGTGCCCAGGGCACCCGCGCCGATCGAGGTCAGCGCGACCATGGTGCCCAGCACCAGGCCGGTGATTACGGTCAGGACATTCAGGCGCGAGCCGCTGGGCTTGTAGTTGCCTCCGGCGCGCTTGTGGGCGAAGTCGAGCAGACGCTTCTTGAACAGGATCGCCAGCGCCGTGGCGAACAGGACAAAACCCAAGGCCTGCTTGATGATCGCGTTCATCGCGTCGGGTGCTTCGTTCAGGCTGCTGAGGAACCACAACGTCAACATCACCGCCGGCACGCTGCCGAGGGTCAACCATCCGGTGATCGACCAGTCGATATTGTTGTTCTTCCTGTGGACCAGCACGCCACTGGACTTGGTGATGGCCGCGTACAGCAAATCGGTGCCGACCGCGGTGGCCGGGTTGATGCCGAACCACAGCAGGATGGGCGTCATCAATGAACCGCCACCCACGCCGGTCATGCCGACGATAAAGCCGACCACCAGCCCGGCCACGACCAACCCGATATTCAACAAATCCATTGAGACATCCACAAAAACTGCAGGAAATAACTGGCCCGCAGCATAGCGATATTTCTTATAACCAGTTATATCGATGCGATCTATCTTTATGCCCTGTTGGCATCCCGCCCTGTTTGCATCCTGCATTCCGCCCTGTAGGAGCTGCCGCAGGCTGCGATCTTTTGATCTTCAAAAACAAGATCAAAAGATCGCAGCCTGCGGCAGCTCAGGTGGTCATTCGTCGCGACGCCGAGCGGAACAGTCATTGCACCGGCAGAAAATTCAGGAACAGCAGGCTCTGGGCATAGTTCAAGCCGATCCGCCGATAGCGCTCGTCGAGCATCTGGGTCAAAAGGTCCAGTCGCGCGACGATCTTGCCAAACTCCACGGCGAAACTCAGGTTGCTGCCCTCCTCCGAGATTTCGTTGGAGAACAGCATGGGCTGGCCGTCCTTGGTCTGCCGCTGGCTGAGAATCCAGGTGGCGATTTCAATGTTGCGCGCGGCGTTGCTGACGAACGTCGGGTTGATCGCGTCCGTCATGTAGAACTCCAGGCGATTGCCGTGGGCGGTGACCAGCATGCTGCCAATGGCATAGATGAACGCACCGACGCGATCGCCGAGAAACTCCGGGCTCATGGCAAACCGCAGCGCCGCCAGATCCCTCTTGCCCCCAAGCGTAGGCAACGGCTGCTGCTGCTCAATGGCCATGCGCACCTGTTTGCCCGCGGTCCGGGCATCGAGGAAGCCGGATTTCTTCAACTCCTCGGGGTTGCGCAGGTACAGCTTGCCCATCAGCAGGTAAAGGCTGTCGAGGTTATCGCGCATGGCCAGCGTCGCCATGCGGTCGACACTGGTCTGCAGGAACTCCTGGGGTTTGCCATCGCGTATCTGGGTGAACAGGTCGTTGCCTGGTTGATGACTGCAACCGCTGGCCAGCAACAGCGACAGGCCACCCAGTAGCAGGCCGATTGAGCGAATGATGTGGGGTGAAACTCGAGCCATGGGTGATGAACTTGGCATGGGCCGACGGGGGGATCGCCGTCGGCTGGCAATGGATAGAGCCGCAAGTTGCGCAAAAGTGCGGTGACGAGCGTCGCCAATCGATCACCGGCACCTGTGGGAGCGAGCCTGCTCCGGGCGGCGTTCCGACGATGAACCTGAGAGCGCCGTGGGGGTGTCAGGTTTCCCACGTCATCGTTGACGTCCATCGCGCCGGTGCGACGATTCGACATGCTCGCTCCTACAGCCACCCGGATGGAACCCGAGGGGCTATCCTGATGCCAACAGAAATAATGACCAGAAGGAGCAAAGCATGCGTACCCAGCAATTGGCCGGCACCCGGGTACCGGTCATCGGCCAGGGCACCTGGCAAATGGGCGAGGACCCTGCCCGCCATCAAGAGGAGGTCGCCGCACTGCGCCTGGGCATCGACTTGGGCATGACTCTGATCGACACCGCCGAAATGTATGGCGAAGGCGGTGCCGAACTAGTGGTGGGCGACGCCATCGCCGGCCAGCGCGACCAGGTCTTCCTCGTCAGCAAGGTCTACCCGCACAACGCCAGCCGCCAGGGCATTCCCCAGGCGTGCGAGCGCAGCCTGCGACGGCTGAAGACCGATACCATCGACCTGTACCTGTTGCACTGGCGCGGCCAGTATCCCCTGGAAGAAACGGTAGAAGCCTTCGAACGCCTGCGTGAAGCCGGCAAGATAGGCCGTTGGGGCGTGTCCAACTTTGATCTCGACGACCTGCAAGAGCTCTCGACAGAGGGCTGTGCCACCAATCAAGTGCTCTACAACCTGGAGGAACGTGGCATAGAATTTGATCTATTGCCCTGGTGCAAGGAGCAACGCATGCCGGTCATGGCTTACTGTCCGATCGGCCAGGCAGGGAAAATGCTGGCCAATGCTACGCTCAAACAAGTAGCTGCCCGCCACGACGCCACGCCTGCCCAGGTTTCCCTGGCCTGGCTGCTGCGCCAGGACGGCGTGATCGCCATCCCCAAGGCCGTCCGCCCCGAACACGTGCGGCTCAATGCGCAAGCGGCGCAGTTGAAGCTGGAGGCTGGGGATCTGGAGGCGCTGGACCAAGCGTTTCAGGCGCCCAAACGCAAGCAGCGGTTGGCCATGGTCTAAGCCATCGCGGTGTCAGAGGGCTTCGACATGAGAAGCACCGATCAACCGGACGCCTTTAACCTGCAACGCTTCGTCCAGGCGCAGAACCCGGTGTTCGACCGGGTCCAGGCCGAACTCGAAGCCGGCCACAAGCGCAGTCACTGGATGTGGTTCGTTTTCCCGCAGTTCGCCGGGTTGGGTGACAGCGAAATGTCCCGGCGCTTCGCGATCCGTTCCCGGGAAGAAGCGCAGGCCTACCTTGAACACCCGCTGCTGGGTGTCCGGCTGCGCACGTGTACCCAACAGGTGCTGAACATCCAGCAGCGCTCGGTGGCAGCGATATTCGGCCACCCCGACGACCTGAAATTTCGCTCCTCGATGACCTTGTTCGCCCAGGTCGCGGACGACGACAGTCTCTTTCATCAAGCCTTGAACCAATACTTTCACGGCATTCTGGATGACTGGACCCTGTCGCTGATGGACTCAAAACAAGCCCAGTTGCCCCCCCACCAGGGTTGAGAAATCGTCATCGACAAACGGCAGGATAGCGTCTGCCACCGGTTGCAGTTGCCGGGTGATGTAGTGGTCGTAGTCGATGGGGGCACTGCGGATCTCCAGCGGCTCGGGGCCGGCGACAGTGATGACGTAGCTGATCCAGCCGCCATTCTGGTACTGCCGCGGGCGGCCCTGGCGATCGTTGTAATCGTCGGCAATCCGCGCCGCCCGTACATGGGGCGGGACGTTGCGCTGGTAGTCGTCCAGCGTGCGGCGCAGGCGCTTGCGGTAGATCAGGCGGTCGTCGAACTCACCGGCCAGGGTCTTGCGCACATACTCGCGCACGTAGTCCTGATAGGGTTTGCGGTGGAAGATCAGTGAATACAGCTCCTGCTGGAATTGCCTGGCCAGCAGCGACCAGTCGGTGCGCACGGTTTCCAGGCCCTTGTAGACCATTTCGTCGCTGCCATTGGCGCGCGTGACCAATCCGGCGTATCGCTTCTTGCTGCCCTCCTCCGCGCCGCGAATGGTCGGCATCAGGAAGCGTTTGTAGTGGGTTTCGAATTGCAGCTCCAGCACGCTCTCCAGGCCGTACTCTTCACGCACGTGCTCACGCCACCACTGGTTGACGTGGTCGACCAGCGCGCGGCCGATCTGCGCGGCCTCCTGCTGGCCGTGGGCGCGGCGCAGCCAGACGAAGGTCGAGTCGGTGTCGCCGTAGATCACCGTATGACCCTGGTCTTCGATCAGCTTTCGGGTGCGCAGCATGATCTCGTGGCCACGCAAGGTAATCGATGACGCCAGGCGCGTGTCGAAGAAGCGGCAGCCACTGGAACCGAGCACGCCGTAGAACGCGTTCATGATGATCTTCAGCGCCTGGGACAGCGGCGCATTGTGCTCACGCTTGGCGGTTTCCCGGCCTTCGGCGACCCGGGCGACAATGGCGGGCAGGCAATGCCGGGTGCGGGAAAACCGCGCCCCGCGAAAACCCGGTACCGAGTCCACGTCATCGGGGTGCTTGAGCCCTTCGATCAAGCCCACCGGGTCGATGAGGAAGGTGCGGATGATCGACGGATAGAGGCTCTTGTAGTCGAACACCAGCACCGACTCGTACAACCCCGGTCGCGAGTCCATGACAAATCCGCCAGGGCTCGCTTGTGCCGGCTTGCTGCCCAGGTTTGGCGCAACGAAGCCCTGGCGATGCATCAACGGCATGTAGAGGTGGGTGAACGCCGCCACCGATCCGCCCATGCGATCGGCCGGCAACCCGGTGACACTGGCCCGCTCCAGCAGGAACTTGAGCAGCTCGGTCTTGGCGAAAATCCGCGTGACCAGCTCGCAGTCCTTGAGGTTGTACTTGGCCAGCGCCGGCTTGTCCTCGGCGAACATGCGGTTGATTTCATCCATGCGCTGGTACGGGTTATCAATCGACTTGCCTTCGCCCAGCAGGGTTTGCGCGACGTTTTCCAGGCTGAACGATGGGAAGCTCCAGGTCGCCGAGCGCAGGGACTCGATGCCGTCGATGATCAGCCGGCCGGCGGCGGATGCAAAGTAATGATTGCCGCTGCCGTGTTCGCGCCATTGCATTTCCTCGCCGCCTCGCCCCAGTTTCAGCGGCACGGCCAGGCGTCGGGCGTGTTCATGCAAGACCCGCAGGTCGAACTGCACGACGTTCCAGCCAATGATCGCGTCAGGGTCGTGGCGGGCAAACCATTCATTGAGTTTCTTCAGCAGCAGGGTTCGCGATTCGCAGTATTCGAGCTTGAAATCCACCGCGCCGTGGTCGCCATTGGGCGGGCCGAGCATATACACCTGACGCTCGCCGCAACCTTCAAGAGCAATGGAATACAACTCGGCCTGGGCGGTGGTTTCAATGTCCAGGGACACCAGTTTCAGGCTGGGACGGTAGTCGGGATCGGGTTTCATCTGCGCCTCGAGCAGCAGGCCATCGCCCCCCGGCGTGCCGCCAAAGCGAACTGGCGCGGTGATGAACCGCTCCATCATGTAGCGCTCCGGCGGGCGCACATCGGCCTCGTACACCTCGACGCCCGCCCTGCGCAGTGCGGTTTCCAGGCGCATCAGTTGCCCGTGCTGCTGGCAATACAGGCCGAGCACCGGGCGATGTTCAAAGTCCTGCAGGGCCAGGGGCTTGAGCTCGACGTTTTTTTCGTCGCGCAACAGCGCCTCGGCCTGCTCGCGCTGATCGGCCGGGATAAACGCCACCGACGGCTGATGCGGCAGGCGGATGCGCCGGGGACCGCTATCGGTCGCCAGCCAGAACTCGACTTCGGTGCCCGCCGGCGTGTCGCGCCAATGCCGGGTCAGGACGAAGCCCTGGGGTAAATCCACCACTGCAGACCTCGGGTTTTGTTCAAGCGAGTAATTCTACGCGTCATCCACACCTGTAGGAGCTGCCGCAGGCTGCGATCTTTTGATTTTGATTTACAGGAGCAAGATCAAAAGATCGCAGCCTGCGGCAGCTCCTACAAAGGCTGCGATTTTTTCGGGTTCGGAAAAAATCCGCCGAATGACGTTTTTTGTGTGCTATCTGCCGCTTTTGCCCTTGCCCTGAACGCCTGGGTCTACGATTCTTCAAGGACAACGACAACACCCGGAAAACCGCCATGAAAACCGTCGCGCAACTGCTCAAGTTGAAAGATCAGAAGAACCAGGAAGTGCACCAGATCAAACCTGATCACATGGTGCTCGAAGCGCTGATGAAGATGGCCGAAAAAAACGTCGGTGCCTTGCTGGTGGTGGAGAATGACGAGGTACTGGGCATCATCAGTGAACGCGACTACGCGCGCAAACTGGTGCTGCATGGCCGCTCCTCTGTGGGCACGCCGGTACGCGACATCATGGTATCGCCCGTCATCACCGTGGACACCCATCAAACCGTCGACACCTGCCTGGGCATCATGTCCGACAGACGCTTGCGTCACCTGCCGGTGGTGGAAAACGGCAAGTTGATCGGCCTGCTGTCGATCGGCGACCTGGTCAAGGAAGCCATCGCCGAACAGGCCGAGTTGATTCGCCAGCTGGAGCAGTACATTCGCGGCGAATAGTACGGGTACACTGCAAATCCCCCCACATTATTAATTTGTGGTGATCAGGCAGGCCAATGCCTGGCAAAGACCGGCGCCAATATCGGATGCCGGTCAATGCGTTCCAGCCAGGCGGAAAAGCCCGGCCGGGTTCGGCGCAAATGCTCGCGGCTGCCGCCCCAGCGTGTGACCACGGCCGCCAGCACATCCAGCGCGCCCGGAGCCTCTTCACCCAGGTACAGCTCAGCGGAAAACTGGTCGGCAAACACTTCCCAGCTCCAATGCAAGCGCTGCCGGGTACCGGCCATGAGGTTTTGCCGCGAGGCTTCATCAGCATTGGCCAGCCAGCGTTCCGGGTAATCGATGATGCCGATGGCCGCATAACAATTGCTGACGATGAACGCCAGGCCCCGAATGGCTTGGTCACGCTCGGCAGGGTCAGCCGGCAACAGGTTCGACTCGGGAAATGTCAGCCCGAGATGAATCAGGATCGCCGCGCTCTCCGTGAGGACACTGCCGTCGGGCAGTTGCAGCGTCGGAATCTGCTTGAGCGGATTGAGCTTCTCCAGTGCCTGGGCCGCCTGCGGGGACGTTTCGACATCAATGAAGCGATAGGCGATCTCACACAGCTCCAGGGCGGCCTCGATCGCAGCCGCGCCCGAGTTCTGGTGTCCGTAGAGTTGATACATACATACCTCCTGGTTGGCCGCGATCAGCACCAGCTATCCAGTGTAGAAGGCGCCATCGACCACGACCCGAGCGTCCGACGACTGCACCATCACGCCCACGAACGGTACCGCACCGCCCCTATCAATAGCGTCGATGTTCACCATCACGTCAATGAAGTTCTCTAAAAAAATCCACGGCGTAACATCAGCTCCATACCAAACAACTACACCCCGGAGCACACGATCATGAAACGCCAAACTCTCCTCAGCATTGCTTTCTCGGTTTTCGCAGTTAACGCTTTTGCCGCTACCTCTGTTCAGCCTGTCGTGGCTGAAGGTGGCTCGGATCGTCTGATTGAAAGCCGGGTGGCCGAGGGTGGTTCGGATCGCTTGATCGAGAATCGCGTGGCTGCCGATGGTTCGGATCGCCTGCAAGGCAACACCGTCGCCGCCGATGGCTCCGACCGCCTGCAAGGCAACACCGTCGCCGCCGATGGTTCCGACCGCCTGCAAGGCAACACCGTCGCCGCCGATGGCTCCGACCGCCTGCAAGGCAACACCGTCGCCGCCGATGGCTCCGACCGCCTGCAAGGCAACACCGTCGCCGCCGATGGCTCCGACCGCCTGCAAGGCAACACCGTCGCCGCCGATGGCTCCGACCGTCTGCAAGGCAACACCGTCGCCTGACCCCTTCGCTTCACCGCACCCACAAAAAGCCCGGCCTGATCAGCCGGGCTTTTTCATGCCTGTTAAAACTCGAAAGTCATACAGCGTGTGGACGTTCGCCAATATCTTCAGCCTGCCCGCGCCATGCAGCGCTTGTAACGCTCATCGACGCGCTTGGCAAACCAGGCAGTGGTGAGCTTGCGGGTGATTTTCGGGCTTTGCAGCACGATGCCCGGCAGTACCGCGCGCGGCAGGGAACGACCTTCGGCCTGTTCAGCCAAGGCGAAAACCCGCTGATAGAGCTCGCTGTCCTCGAACGCCAGCGTGTTGCCCTCCTCCAGTTGATCCCTGATCGTCGGATTGCGCATGCCCAACTGCTTGCCCAAGGTGCGCACCGCCAGCTCCGTGGTGCCAGGCATGATCGAACCGTAGCGGACCAGGTCGCCATCCAGCGCGAGCGGGATGCCCGAGGCCCGGCTCACGGCGTTCTGGAAGCCAGCATTGCGACTGGCGTACCAACCGGCATTGAAATCGGCGAAGCGGTACAACGGCTGCTTGTAGCTCGCCGGATAACCGAGCAGATGCGCGATGCCGAAGTACATGCCGCCGCGGCGGGTAAAAACTTCACGCCGTATCGAGCCTTCCACCGGATACGGATAGCTTTTGGCCTGCTGTTCGGCAAAGTCGATGCTGACCTGCATCGGCCCGCCGGTGTGCACCGGGTTGAAGCCTGCGAACAGGGTCTTGCCCATGGGCACCATGCCAATGAAGTCATCGAAAATCGCGCTCAGTTCCTTTTCGCTGCGGGCGGCGTTCAGCCGGTCGCTGTAGGTTTTGCCGTTGGGCGAACTCACCCGAAGTGCACCGCTGACCAACAGTTGCGGGATATGCGCCTTGGCCGCCCGGCGATCGATCTCATCCCGGGCGATCTTGCCCAGCCCCGGCACACCGGGATCCACCTGGAAAGTCGACTCCTGCTCGGTGACCGCCAGCACCGAACAGAGGTTTTGCGTGGTCGGTGCGATGTTCTGCGCAGCAAACGCGGCGTAGATGTCCGTGGCCCACCCTTGGCGATCGACGGTTTTGGCCGGCAGCAAGCGCACGATTTGCGCCTTGACCTCGGCGGGCTTGCGCGCCGCGGTTTCCTGGGGTCGCTGACTGCTGCAACCGGCCACCACCAGTAACGCGGTGATGCTCATGATCAATCGATGGGCTTGCATGTTGCTCCAGGGCGTTCGTTGAACCGGGTTAACCATACGATCAATGCATGGCGCAGGCTATGACCGTGGCGCGAACCCGGCTGTTCCTCAGGTGCCGATGAAAAACGCTGGCCGCTGCGCAAGGCTGGACCATACTTGCAGCACACGGCAAGAGGACGGGGTCATGCAGCGTAGCGATGTGTTGATCATCGGCGCCGGCCCGACGGGGTTGGTGCTGGCGCTATGGCTGAGCAAACTGGGGGTTCGCGTGCGGATCGTCGACAAGACTTCTGCACCGGGCACCACTTCACGGGCACTGGCGGTGCAGGCGCGCACGCTGGAGCTGTATCGCCAGCTGGACCTGGCCGACGCCATCGTACGCGACGGTCATCAGGTCGCGGCCGCCAATTTCTGGGTAAAAGGCCAGCCCGTGGCGCGCCTGCCGTTGAACCGCGTCGGTGAAGGCCTGACGCCCTACGCCTTCCTCGAAATATTCCCGCAGGACGAACACGAACGGCTGCTGATCGATCGCCTGCAAACCTTCGGCATCACGGTGGAACGCAACACCGAGCTCGAAGGTTTCGAGCAAACCGATGACGGCATCAGCGCCACGCTGCGCTTGCCCGACGGCCAACAGGAAACCTGCCAGGCCTGCTACCTGGCCGGTTGCGACGGCGCCCGTTCGATCGTTCGCAAGACCCTGGACACCGGTTTTCCAGGCGGCACCTACCAGCAGGTTTTCTACGTCGCCGACGTGCACGCCAGCGGCCCGGCGTTCAATGGCGAACTGCATGTGGACCTGGATGAGGCGGATTTCCTCGCGGTATTCCCACTGGCTGGCAGCGGCCGGGCACGCTTGATCGGCACCGTGCGCGACGAACGCGCCGAACAGGCGCAAACCCTGCAATTTGACGACGTGAGCAGTCGGGCCATCGAGCATATGCAGGTCAAGGTCGAACAACTGAACTGGTTCTCGACCTACCGCGTGCATCATCGGGTGGCGGATCACTTTCGCAGCGCACGCGCCTACCTGTTGGGCGATGCCGCCCACGTGCACAGCCCCGCGGGAGGCCAGGGCATGAACACCGGGATTGGCGATGCCATCAACCTGGCCTGGAAACTCGCGGCGGTACTGAGCGGCGGCGCCGAGGCGAAATTACTCGACACCTACGAAACCGAACGCATCGCCTTCGCCCGCAAACTGGTGGCCACCACCGACCGGGTGTTCACGTTCGTCACCGCCGAGGGGCCCATGGCGGATGTGTTGCGCACGCGGCTGGCGCCCTTGCTGATTCCGAAAATGGCCTCGTTCGAAACCACCCGCGAATTCCTGTTCCGCACCGTGTCGCAAATCACCCTGAACTATCGCGCCATGCCCTTGAGCACAGGCGTTGCCGGGCAGGTGCATGGTGGCGACCGCCTGCCTTGGGCGCACGACGGTGAAGGTGACAATTTTGAATCGCTCAAATGCCCGACCTGGCAGGTGCATGTGTATGGCGACACCAGCGACGAGATGATCGCCTGGTGCCACGAGCACCATCTGCCGCTGCATGTGTTCAGCTGGCGCCCGGCATTCGAAACGGCCGGCCTTGGGCGCAACGGGTTCTACCTGCTACGGCCGGATACATACGTGGCGATTGCCGAAACCTGTTCGGACCCGAAGGTGATCGAACGGTATTTTCGCGACCGCGGGATCCGACCGTACTTTGGTGCGCCCTGATTTTAGGTTGGGGTATTTGGATTGGGTGTATATCCGTTGCTGCGGTAACGGCCACCTAGGGTTTCGCCCTTACGGCGAGTCACTTGGAAAAACGGAACGCCGCCCGGCCCTAAGTAACCAAGGGCTCTTGCCCCTGGCGTTCGGCCCCTCGCTGGGGCTCGGGGAACCCTCGCTCCGGCCTCTCGATGGGGCAAGAAAATCAAAAGCCAGATCAAGATCAAAAGCCAAAGCGAGGCGGCCTTAAAGCCGACCTGATCGGGAGCCGTGCGCATTGATCGTTCCCACGCTCTGCGTGGGAATGCCGCCAGGGACGCTCCGCGTTCCACTGACGACGCAAGGCTTGAGTCCTGCGCACATGTGACGCGGAGCGTCACAGGATGCATTCCCACGCAGAGCGTGGGAACGATCATTGGCGGTAACCGGAAAAGTCAGGTCTGCTTTAAGGCCGCCTCGCTTTTGATTTTGATCTGGATGCCCCGTTAACCACGCAGGCATTGCGCAGTGGGTAAACCGGCAGGACGCCGGTTTAGCCGCGCTGGGCCAGGGACGGCCCATCGCGGCGACCCACGGAGCAATGCCTTCGTTCTGGCATGGCGAGCCTAAGCGAGGCACCGAGTGGTGGGGCAAAGCCTTTTGCTTACTTTTTGGCGTTTGAAAAAGTGAGTCGCTGTAAGAGCGAAACCATAGGAGGCCGTAACCGCAGCAATGGATATGTACCCCTAGACCGCGTCATCGTTCTTCGCCGGCAAACCTGGCTCCTACAAGGGTTGTGGTTGTTTTCAGATCCCCGCCAGTGCCAGGTCCATCGCAAAATACGTGAAAATCAGATCAGCCCCGGCCCGCTTGATGGCGCCCAGGCTTTCGCGCACCACGCGATCTTCATCGATAGCCCCGGCCTGTGCGGCGAACTTGATCATCGCGTACTCCCCGCTCACCTGATACGCCGACAAGGGCAGGCGCGAGGCTTCGCGAATGTCGCGGATGATGTCGAGGTACGCTCCGGCCGGCTTGACCATCAGCGCATCGGCGCCTTCCTGTTCGTCCAGCAGCGACTCCCTCACCGCCTCACGACGATTCATCGGGTTCATCTGGTAGCTTTTGCGATCGCCCTTGAGCGCGCTGCCGCCAGCTTCGCGGAACGGTCCGTAGAGCGCCGAGGCGAACTTGGTCGAATAGGCCATGATCGCCGTCTGGGTGAACCCGGCGGCATCGAGCGCCCGGCGAATAGCCTGGACCTGCCCGTCCATGGCGGCCGATGGGGCAATCACGTCAGCACCGGCACGGGCAGCAGCCACCGCCTGTTTGCCGAGGTTGAGCAGGGTCTGGTCGTTATCGACCTCAAGGTTGTGCATCACGCCACAATGCCCGTGGTCGGTGTACTCACAAAAACAGGTATCGGACATCACGATCATTTCCGGCACGGCGTCCTTGGCGATGCGCGACATGCGCGACACCAGGCCATTGTCGTTCCAGGTGTCGCTGCCATTGCTGTCCAGGTGATGGGACACGCCAAAGGTCATCACCGACTTGATCCCGGCACGGGCATATCGCTCGATCTCCCCCGCCAGCTTCGATTCCGGAATGCGCATCACACCGGGCATGCTCTTGATCGGCACGAAATCGTCGATTTCTTCTTCGACGAAAATCGGCAGTACCAAGTCGTTCAAGCTGAACTCGGTTTCCTGGAACAGACTGCGCAGGCTTGCATTGCGGCGCAGACGGCGTGGGCGTGCTTCGGGGAACTGACTGGACATGGAGATGCCTCAAAAAACGAAAAACAAGATGAAAGTCGTAGAGGGGGCAAAGCTTATGCCCTGCAAGGTGCAGGGCACAAATCACCCGGGAGAAATTACCCTTACCGCACCCGCAATAATCGCTCCTGCACAGGTCGGGTCAATCAAAGGGCCAGCGTGCCGTCGATACAGGTCACCACCGCCCCGCCGATCCAGATTTCATCCCCCACCTGTTCCACCTGGATGCGCCCCGCGCGGCCCATCGTCAATCCCTGGCTGACCACGTAGCGGGCCGGTGCCAGCCCTTCACCGAGCAGCCATTGGGCAATCCCGGCGTTGAGGCTGCCCGTGACCGGATCCTCGGGCATACCGTCACCGGAGATGAATGCGCGGACTTCAAACTGCGCTTCATCGCCATCGCGTTCCGCATGCCACGGCGCGATGACACCCACGGCGAGGCCGAGCATGTGCGAATGGTCCGGTCGCAAGTCCAGGACTTGCTGGCGATCCGCGAGCAACACCGCCAGCCAGCCCGCACCGTTATCAACCCATTGCGCGCGGACAATCGCCTGCGGCTCCAGCCCCAAACCCAAGCACACACGCGCCATCAGAGTGGCGTCCACCGGCCCGGTCTTGAGCAGTGGCGGAGCGAGAAACGCCAGCTCCGCGCCCTGCCGACGAACCCGCACCAGGCCGACACCGCACTCCTGGATAATCTCTTCGCCCTTGGGCACACCGCCAGCTTCAAGCCAGGCATGGCAAGTGCCCAGGGTCGGATGTCCGGCGAATGGCAACTCCTTGAGGGTGGTGAATATCCGCACCCGATAATCGGCACGGGGATCCTGCGGTTCCAGGATGAACGTGGTTTCGCTGAGATTGGTCCAGGTCGCGAACGCCGCCATGCGTTCATCGCTCAGCTTGTCGGCAGCAAACACCACCGCCAGCGGATTGCCTTTGAGTGGTACGCGACTGAAGACATCGACTTGCTTGAAATTGAATGAATGCATGGCCGTCCCTGGTCCTGATCAGATCGAATCGTTTGGCTTGGGGATTTCCAGCCCGCGCTTGACCGCCGGCCGCGCCAGGAATTTCTCCAGCACCCGCGTGACGTTGGGGAAGTTCTGGATGCCGACCAGGTCGCCGGCTTCATAGAAACCGATCAGGTTGCGCACCCACGGGAAGGTCGCGATATCGGCGATGGTATAGCGTTCGCCCATGATCCAGTCGCGCCCTTGCAAGCGTGCATCGAGGACACTGAGCAGGCGTCGGCTTTCCTCGACATAGCGGTCACGCGGTCGCTTGTCTTCGTAGTCCTTGCCGGCGAATTTATTGAAGAAACCGAGCTGGCCGAACATCGGGCCAATGCCGCCCATCTGAAACATCAGCCACTGAATGGTCTCGTAGCGCGCCGCCGTTTCCTGGGCCAGCAATTGCCCGCTCTTGTCGGCGAGGTAGATCAGGATCGCCCCGGACTCGAACAGCGGCAACGGCTGGTCGTCCGGACCATGGGGATCGAGAATGGCCGGGATCTTGTTGTTCGGGTTCAGCGACAGGAACTCGGGCGACAGCTGGTCGTTGGTGTCGAAGCCGACGCGATGGGGCTCATAGGGCAGGCCGATCTCTTCGAGCATGATCGAAACCTTGACGCCATTGGGGGTCGGCAAGGAATACAGTTGAATCCACTCAGGGTAGCGTGCCGGCCATTTGCGGGTGATGGGGAACGCAGACAAATCGGTCATGGGAGCCTCCACGAGAAATTGAGAATGCCGATCATAAAGGAGATGACCCGGACTGCGGCGCCTGGCGCCATGATTATCGCTGATGGTCAAGATCAAGCGAGATAACTGTGTTTGTCTGACCGCTCGTGTAGGGTGTCCATAATTTCGCAACATCCTGTCGATAACCTTTGCTGCAACCCGCCAAAGGTTATCGGTAGAGTGCTGCGCTCTCGGCCGGAATCGAACCAAACGGGCTTCAGGGGACTCTGAGTAATGTCCCTTTGATACGGAACGGCTCCACGACATGGAAAACACCCGACGCAGGAAAGTCGCGGTGCAAAGGTTTGTCAGCCTTAACCCAATGCGCTGAAGAACCTTTTATTCAATGATCAATCCCTTGAAATTCACCCGACACTTTAAACATCGTGCGTATTTGCTCCTGCCCGCCTTGCTGGCAGCCAGCACGTTGTTTTTGGTGCTGGAGTCCAGCGAAAGCCGCGCCCAGCCGGTGGATGGCACCCAGACCCTGGTGTTCCTGCGCCATGCGGAAAAGCCCGAGGGCGGCCTGGGCCAGCTCAATTGCCAGGGCTTGAACCGCGCCATCGACCTGGCCACCCTGCTGCCAGAAAAATTCGGCAAGGCCGACTACGTGTTCGCCGCCAACCCGACGCGCAATGTCGAGGAAGGCGAACTGGACAACTCCTACAGCTACATCCGCCCCTTGATGACCATCAGCCCCAGCGCGATCAAGCTCGGTTTGCCGGTGAACATCAACTTCTCGGCCAACGACACCAGTGACCTGGCCGATGAACTGCTCCACGACAAGTACCACAACTCGGTCATCTATACGGCCTGGTCCCACGGCTATCTGCCAGAACTGATCAACAAGGTCGCCGGTGAAGCCGTCGGCAATAAACAGAAGATCACCGAGGACTGGGAATCGAGCGACTATGACTCGCTGTACGTGCTGACCCTGACCTGGCACAACGGCAAGGCCAGCTTGCAAAGCCATAGCTACAAGCAGGGGCTGGATAACGGGCAGGAGAGTTGCCCGACCTGATTTTGGGGTGCCTGACAGGACGCCTTCGCGAGCAGGCTCGCTCCCACGGTAAATCTTCGGCGTACACAAATTCGGCGTTTATTGAAGATCTACTGTGGGAGCGAGCCTGCTCGCGAAGGGGCCGGCAAGACCACCCTCACCCGCGCTGAATGCCCCGCTCGCGCAAATACTCCAACACCGCCCCCCGCTCCCCGGCAAACTCGATCCGCGCCCCTTTCTTCTCCCGCTGAAAGGCATACATCGGGTCGTAATACTCAACCAGCAAGCCCTCGATCCAGCCCCGGTGCAAATCCACCGCACCACTGCGCCCTTGCTCGGCCAAAGCCTCTTCCATCAGGATCAGCATGCGCCGGTGCCGCTCGCCGCCCAGTCGCTTTTGCACATTGTCCAGGCTCGCCAGCAAGCGCTCGGAAAACAACGCAAAACCTTCCTCGCCATGCACCGCGATAAACTCTGCACACAGGTCCACCACGTAATCGCGCAGGATTCGCTCGATCCGCCCCTCCAGGCTGTCTTCGAGCCAGACCATCGGGAACTGCTGCATGCCCTGGTACAGCGGCAGTGGCAGTGCACAACTGCCGACCGCGCGGCTTTCGTCTTCCAGCACGAACTGTTCGAAACCGCGGGCGCGCTTTTTCAGCACGTCCACGGCCAGGCGGTTTTCGAAGTCGATGTTCGACGGCTGGGCAGTTACGCGCTTGCCGAAACTGGAACCGCGATGGTTGGCATGTCCCTCAAGGTCCAGGCCGTTGTCCAGTTGCGTGAGCAGCTCGGTTTTACCGGTGCCGGTCATGCCGCCCAACAAGACGAAATCGCATTGGGCCACGGCCTGGTCCAGGGTTTCCAGCAAGAAGGTGCGCATGGCCTTGTAGCCGCCGCCTACCCGCGGATAGTCAATGCCCGCCTCGTCCTTGAGCCATTGCTGGACGATCTGCGAGCGCAGGCCACCACGAAAACAATACAACAGGCCATCAGGATGAGCCCGGGCAAAATCCGCCCAGGCCTGGATGCGCTCGGCCTTGAGGGTGCCGGACACCAACTGATGGCCCAGCTCAACCGCCGCCTGCTGCCCGTGTTGCTTGTAACAGGTACCGATACGCTGCCGTTCTTGATCATTCATCAGCGGCAGGTTGACCACGCCGGGAAACGAGCCCTTGAGAAACTCGACCGGCGCACGAGCGTCCATCATTGGCCGGTCGTTGAGAAAAATGTCGCGGTAATCAGTACAGTCGACGGGCATCACGACACCTCGACCGCGCGGCTCTGTCGCTCGACCAGTTCACCGATTGGCGTCAGGCTCAGCCCCAATTCGGCGGCAACCGCGAGGAAGCCGGCGTTGCCCTCGGGCGTCACGGCAACCAGCAGGCCACCGCTGGTTTGCGGGTCGCACAGCACCCGCTTGTGCAGTTCCTGGAGACGCCCGAGCTTGTCGGCGTAGCTGTCGTAATTGCGCAATGTGCCACCCGGCACACAGCCCTGGTCGATGTAATACTCGACGCCCGGCAAGCGTGGCACCCGTTCATAGTCGATGCGGGCGGTGAGGCCGCTGCCATCGGCCATTTCCACCAGGTGCCCAAGCAGGCCGAAACCGGTGACATCGGTCATTGCGGTAACGCCGTCCAGCTTGCCAAAACGGCTGCCGGGTTTGTTCAGGGTGCACATCCAGTCGCGGGCCAGGCCCACATCGGCGCTGCGCAATTTGCCCTGCTTTTCGGCCGTGGTGAGCACGCCGATGCCCAGGGGCTTGGTCAGGTACAACAGGCAACCGGCCGTGGCCGTGTCATTGCGCTTCATGTGGCGCTTTTGCACCAAACCGGTGACGGCCAGACCGAAGATCGGCTCCGGTGCGTCGATCGAATGCCCGCCCGCCAAGGGAATCCCGGCCTCATCGCACACCGAGCGCCCGCCGCGAATCACTTCCCGGGCAATCTCTGGCGCCAGCACATTGACCGGCCAGCCAAGGATCGCGATCGCCATCAATGGATCGCCACCCATGGCGTAGATATCGCTGATGGCATTGGTGGCGGCAATGCGGCCAAAATCGAAAGGATCATCGACGATCGGCATGAAAAAGTCGGTGGTCGACACCACGCCACGTTCCTCATCGATGGAGTAAACCGCCGCGTCATCACGCGAGGCATTGCCGACCCACAGTTTCGGATCAAGATTCTGCGCCCCGCTGCCGGCCAGAATCACTTCCAGCACCTGGGGGGAAATCTTGCAGCCACAACCAGCACCATGGCTGTATTGGGTCAGGCGGATCGGCTCGCTCATGGGGGCACCTCTTGGGATCAATGGGGCCGATTCTACCAGAGCCGCCACTGCCCAAGTGGGCGCCGCCTGCCGGAATGCGCGGATGACATGCACCGTCGGACAATCCGAATGAATTTTCCCAGCGCCCAACGATCCCTCTATGTACAACAGGGAGGAACAAAGGCTCTATGAACAACGCAAAACTGTTCGTCATTGAATACACTCTTCATGGCGTCCCCAAGTCGTTCATCATCCGTCTGGACAAAATGGACAACGCGGAGGCCTGGCATTGGGCAAGCTGCGACGCGGGGATTGGACGCATCCCTCGCTTTGGCCGTGAAAAAGTGCAAAAGACCAGCAAACCGATGGCAGAAAAATTCGGCGTGGAGAACGTCAAGTGGCGCCCGGCCGGCTAGCCGGGCAGCGATCAGGATTGGGGGGGAAGAAAATGACTTCGACACTCGTCAGCAGCCCTGCACATCTGGACTACGGTCTGGATACGTTGTTCGGCCGCGTCACCCGCAGCACCGAGTGCCGGGTCGGCCTGGAACAGGTCGAAGGTGATCCGACGCGCTTTGCAGTGAGAGTCCCGGCGCCTTTGCCGGAAGATCTGGAGCAGGCCAAGACGGTGGTGGTCAGGGTCGATGGTCGACGCCTGGCGGGCACCGTGCGCCACAGCGAACGGCAGGATGACGACAGCCTGAAACTGGAAGTGGAGCCCGACTAGGCCCCACGTTCCTGCGCACAAGGGTCAGTGCGCACACTTGCAGCCTTGATGGGCGCACTCTTCGCCGTGCTCGTGGTGCTTGGCACAGGCTTCACAGCAGTAATGCTTGCCGTGACGCACGACAGGATGTTCACCGAGCTTGCAGTTGCACTTCGGACAGTCACAGATGCTTTTTTCATCGGTCATGGCGCAGACTCCTTTGGCAGTGGTCGTCGGCGGGCTGGATGAGCAGCCCGTTGTACCAGTGTAGGAGTTGATCAGGAGGCAGGCCGCCTCAAGCGTTCAACCCGTTACCCGACTGCTGCTGCGATACATCAATACCAGGGCCAGGCCCAATAGCACCATCGCCAGCACCCGACTCCCCGACAACTCGATCGCCGGATTGCCCAGCCAGCCGAAATTATCGATCAGCATCCCCATCCCCAGTTGCCCGACGATCACCGCCACCGTCGCCACCGCCGTGCCCACCCGTGGCACCGCCCCCACCATCACCATCATGTAGACCACACCGAACAGCGCCCCGCCGAGCTGCCACTTCGGCACGTCCAGCAGGCTCACGGCGTGAGCCGGTTCGAAAAATACGATCAGTAACCCGGTCAGCACCGTCCCCACCACGAAAGTGAGCAAACTGCTGCGCAACACGCCAACCGTTTCACCCAGGCGCCCGTTGATCGCCGCCTGCACGCTCAGGATCGCACCGGCCGCCACGACCAGCGCCAACAAAATAATCAGACTCATCATCAACCCCGTGCAATCAGGACAAGTGCCGCGACAATCAGCAGCAAGGCCAGCCAGCGCTCAGCGTTGACTTTCTTGCGGGTGGTACCGAACCAGCCGAAATGGTCGATCAGCACACTTTTGCCGACCTGCCCGGACAGGATCGCGATCATCGTCATCGCAATGCCGATGTGCGGTGTGGCCAGCGTCAGCACCACGACATAGACCGGCCCGAGAAAACCGCCGATCAATTGCCAGCGCGGTAATTGGCTCAGCGCCGGGCCCTGTTGCGGGCCGCTGAGCAGCAACAGGAAAAACAGAATCGCCGAGCCGACGCCAAAAATACTCAAGGTCGCCCATAAATGACCGACCTGAATGCCCAACGGCCCCAGCAACCCGGCCTCCACGGACAGGCCCATGCCCGCCAGGATCACCAGGGGCAGCAGCAACAGGCGCAGCCCTGGCCGAGCGGTCGGCGTTGCAACGGCAGCGACGCTGTCGAGAGAAGAAGACTGCACGGTAAAACTCCGTTCAAGGAAACATGGCGCGCATTATCGATTGTCACTTCTGTGCGATAAATGGGAGCATCTGGACAACACTTTTGCGCAACGCGCACAGCAGGACTAACGATGCACGGCCTCAACGAACTGGGTTTCAAGGCACTCCGGCTATTTGTCGCGGTGCTCGACCACGGCAGCTTTTCCGAAGTAGCCCGCCGCGAGGGCGTGGCGCCCTCTTCGATTTCCCGCCAGATCCAGTTGATGGAACAGGCCCTGAACCAGCAATTGCTTTACCGCCACACGCGCGCCGTCACGCCGACCGAGGCCGGACGGCTGCTGGGAGAACACGCGCGATTGGTACTGGTGCAACTGGAAGAAGCCGAACAGGCCCTGCAGGAACAGCAAAGCGAGCCGAGCGGACTGGTGCGGATCAACGCGCCGGTGGTGTTCGGCCAGCGGCATCTGACCCCGTGGCTGGGGCAGTTGTGCGCGCGTTATCCGAAACTGCAACTGGATATCCAGCAGACCGACAGCTACGTCGCCCCCCTGCAGGAAGGCGCCGACCTGCTGTTTCGCATCGGCCCCCTGCACGACTCCAGCATGCAGGGGCGAATACTGGCGCCCCAGCGCTTTCAGGTCGCGGCGAGCCCGGCGTACCTGCAACGCTACGGCACGCCGCGACACCCTGACGATCTCGCCGCCCATCAATGCCTGGCCTACAAAGGGGTGGCAGGCCTGCAACGCTGGTTTTTCCGCAAAGGCCAGCTGCCATGGACCCCCTATGCGGTGAAAGGGCCGATCACCGGCAACCACGCCGACACCCTGACCCAGGCCGCCGTGCAGGGCCTGGGGCTGGTGATGTTTCCGTCATGGTTGATCGGCGAGGCGGTGCGCAACGGCACGCTGGTGCCGGTGCTGGGGGACTACCAGGTCTCCAACAGCCTTGAGCCGCAGCAGATCGCCGTGCTCTGGCCCGGCAGCCGCCGCCTGTCGGTGAAAGTCAGGACGGTGATCGACTTCTTTGTCGAATGCTTTGGCGAAGTCCCCTATTGGGACCTGTAGGAGCCGGCTTGCTGGCGAGGCGATGGGTGAAATCAGAGCACCATCGCCGCTATCCAGCCAAACACCAGCAATGGCAGGTTGTAGTGCAGGAAAGTCGGGACCACGGTGTCCCAGATGTGGTGATGCTGACCGTCGATGTTCAGGCCAGAGGTCGGGCCCAGGGTCGAATCCGACGCTGGTGATCCGGCGTCGCCCAATGCACCTGCGGTCCCGACGATACTAACGATAGCGATCGGGCTGAAGCCCAGCTGCACGCACAAGGGCACGAAAATCACCGCCAGGATCGGCACGGTGGAAAATGACGAACCAATCCCCATGGTCACCAACAACCCGACCAGCAACATCAGCAAGGCGCCGACGGCCTTGCTGTGGCCGATCCACGAGGCCGAGGTCTCGACCAGCGTCTGCAACTGCCCGGTGGCCTTGATCACTTCGCCAAAACCGGAAGCGGCAATCATGATGAAACCGATCATCGCCATCATCTTCATGCCTTCGGTGAACAGGTCATCGGTGTCGCGCCACTTGACGATGCCCGACACCGAAAAAATCAGGAAGCCCACCAACGCGCCAATGATCATCGAATCAAGCAGCAACTGAATGATGAATGCCGCGGCAATCGCCACGCCAGCGACAATCAGGCTCAGGGGGTTGTACTGCACCGCGACCTGCTCGACCTGCTCGATCTTTTCCAGGTCGTAGACGCGCTTCTTGCGGTAACTGACAAACGCGATCAGCAGGCCCACGAACATGCCCAGTGCCGGGATACCCATGGCATGGGTCACGTTGATGCCACTGATATCGACGCCACTGCGGGCGACGTTGGCCAGCAGGATTTCATTGAGGAATATGTTGCCAAAGCCCACCGGCAAGAACATGTACGGGGTGATCAGGCCGAAGGTCATGACGCAGGCGATCAATCGACGATCCAGTTGCAGCCGGGTCAACACATACAGCAGCGGCGGCACCAGCAACGGAATGAACGCGATGTGAATCGGCAGGATGTTCTGGGAAGCGATGGCCACGATCCACAACAGGCCGATCAGCAGCCATTTGACCTGGCCACCGCCACTGGCATGCTGCCGGTCGACCATCGCCAAGGCCCTGTCCGCCAAGGCATGGGCCAGTCCGGATTTGGCAATCGCCACCGCAAACGCGCCGAGCAACGCATAGGACAATGCCACCGTTGCCCCACCGCCCAGGCCGCTGTTGAACGCCTTGAGCGTCGCGTCGATGCCAAGGCCACCGGTCAGCCCCCCAACCAGCGCCCCCACGATCAGAGCGATTACCACATGCACGCGGGACAGGCTGAGTATCAGCATGATGCCGACCGCGGCAATTACTGCATTCATTGTCGTTACCTCTGGGCAAGCGAAAAGAGTCCGGCCGGCAGTCTGCGAGCGCCGTCTACGGATAAAGGAATGGGTTTTATTAGAGGGCGCGCACTTTGCCGGACGGCTGCCGCCTTGTCAAAGCCAACACTGCACCTGTAGGAGCTGCCGAAGGCTGCGATCTTTCGATCTTCAGCGCCTTCAAGGAGGTTGAAAGTCAAAAGATCGCAGCCTTCGGCAGCTCCTACAGGGGATAATTCGATATTTGTGGGGCGGCGTAAAGAAAGGCCGATCGCGGCCGTTACAGAGCAAAGTCGCAGATATTTATCGAATAAGGACGCGTCCATGTCGCTCAGACAACTTTCCATCCAATGGAAAATCACCCTGTTGGCCGGGTTATGCCTGGCGGGCATCGTGACCCTGCTGGTGGGTCTTTCGCTGTATCGCATGGAGCATAGCTCCGCACTGGTGAAAGCCTCGAGCATGGAGATGCTGACCGAAGCCGCCCAGGCCCGGATCGAGTCCCAGGGTGAAAACCAGGCGCTGATGATCCGCCAGCAGTTCATGGACGCTTATCAATATGGCCACGGTTTTTCGCGCCAGGTGCTGTTTCTGCGCGAGCAGGCGGAAAAGCGCTTCCTCGATGCCTTCGACCTGCGCGAAGACCTGACCCGCCAGGTCAAGTCGGCCTTGCAAGCCAACCCCGAGCTGCTGGGCCTATCGCTGGTTTTCGAACCCAACGCACTGGACGGCAAGGACGATCTGTTCAGCGGCCAGGCCGAACTGGGGAGCAACGACAAGGGCCGTTTCGCCCTCTATTGGTCGCAACCGACACCGGGCAAGGTGACGTCCATGGCGCTGCCCGAAAGCGACATCGCCGACACGCGCACCGGCCCCAGCGGCGAACCGGCCAACGCCTGGTTCACCTGCCCGCGCATCCGCCTCGCACCCTGCGTGATCGAGCCGTACTTTTATATGATCGACGGACAGAACGTGCTGATGACCAGCATCGTTTTCCCGCTGATGGTCAATGGCAAGGTCATCGCCTCGCTATCGGTGGACATCAACCTCAACAGCCTGCAGGCGATCAGCCAGAGCGCAAGCCAGAAGCTCTATGACGGCCAGACCAGCGTCAGCATCGTCAGCCCGGCCGGTCTGCTCGCCGGTTACAGCCTGGATGCCAGCAAACTCAGTCAGCGCCTGGAAGCGGTGGACACCACCACCGGCGCCGAACTGATGCACATGCTCACCACCAACAGCAAGACCGCCAGCCTGCACAGCCATCAGCAATTGAAAGTGCTGGCGCCGTTCCAGCCGATTCCCGGCGGCAAAGCCTGGGGCGTGCTGCTCGATGTGCCGGAAAAAGTCCTCGTCGGCCCGGCTGAGGCCCTGAAAAAACAACTGGATGACAGCAACACCGCCGGCACGCTGACCGAACTCGGCCTGGGCATCCTCGCGGCGCTGATCGGCTTGCTGCTGGTTTGGCTGATGGCACGTAGCGTGACCCGGCCAATTCTCGGCGTGGCGCACATGCTCCAGGACATCGCCAGTGGCGAAGGTGACCTGACCCGCCGCCTGGCCTATGACAAGCAGGATGAGCTGGGGCAATTGGCTGGCTGGTTCAACCGTTTCCTCGACAAGCTGCAACCGATCATTGCCGAGGTCAAGCGCTCGGTACAGGACGCCCGCGGCACGGCGGACCAGTCGTCCGCCATTGCCACCCAGACCAGCGCCGGCATGGAGCAGCAATACCGCCAGGTGGACCAGGTGGCGACCGCCTCCCACGAAATGAGTGCCACCGCCCAGGACGTCGCCCGCAGCGCCGCACAAGCGGCACAGGCGGCACGGGATGCCGATCAGGCCACCCGCCAGGGCCTGACCGTGATCGACCGCACCACCACCAGCATCGACAACCTCGCCGCCGACATGAGCGCGGCAATGGTCCAGGTCGAAGGCCTGGCGGCCAACAGCGAGAAAATCGGTTCGGTCCTGGAAGTAATTCGCGCCATTGCCGAACAGACCAACCTGCTGGCCCTCAATGCCGCCATCGAAGCCGCCCGTGCCGGTGAAGCCGGGCGCGGTTTTGCCGTGGTGGCCGACGAAGTGCGCAACCTGGCGCGCCGCACCCAGGAATCGGTCGAAGAAACCCGCCTGGTGATCGAACAACTGCAAAGCGGCACCCAGGACGTGGTCGGCTCGATGGGCAACAGCCACCGCCAGGCCCAGGACAGTGTCGAACAGGTTGGCCAGGCCGTGACGGCGCTGCAGCAGATCGGTGACGCGGTCACCGTGATCAGCGACATGAACCTGCAAATCGCCAGCGCCGCCGAAGAGCAAAGCGCCGTGGCCGAGGAAATCAACCACAACGTGGCGACCATCCGCGACGTCACCGAATCGCTGTCGGGGCAAGCCAATGAGTCGGCGCGGGTAAGCCAGTCGCTCAATCGCCTGGCCAATCAACAGCAGAGCCTGATGGACCAGTTCCGCGTCTAACCACCCCCCCATCAACTGTGGGAGCGAGCCTGCTCGCGAAAGCGGTGTGTCAGCCAACGTATACGTCAGCTGATATAAAGCTTTCGTGAGCAGGCTCGCTCCCACAGGTCTATATGAATCCGCACAACCGGTCAGTTGCCTGGAACCTGCGCGGCGTTTCGGTATCGAATCTACCGATACCGCGCCCCACCATTCAAACAGCCGTTTCGCGGTTGTTGCCACTGGGGCCGTCGATACACCTACATGCCCTTGAGTGGCTGTCAGCGCTCGGGTAATGTCATCAGACCCATAGGACAGAGCACGCCCATGACTTCCAAGCTGGAACAACTCAAACAGATGACCACTGTTGTTGCCGATACCGGCGACTTCGAAGCAATCGCTCGCGTCAAACCCGTGGACGCCACCACCAACCCGTCGCTGCTGCTCAAGGCGGCGTCGATTCCCGCTTATGCCGAATTGCTGAACGCCTGCGTCAGCGACTGCAAGGGCGATGTAGGCCTGGCCAGCGACCGTTTTGGCGTCGCGGTGGGGCAGGAAATCCTCAAGGTGATTCCTGGCCGCATTTCCACCGAAGTGGATGCACGCCTGTCGTTCGACACGGACGCCGTCTTGAAGCGCGCGCATCGTCTGATCGAGCTGTACGAAAACGCCGGCATCGGCCGTGACCGGGTGCTGATCAAGATCGCCTCCACCTGGGAGGGCATCCGCGCTGCCGAGATCCTGGAAAAGGAAGGCATCCAGACCAACCTGACCCTGCTGTTCTCGTTTGCCCAGGCCGCTGCCTGTGCCGACGCCGGGGTATTCCTGATTTCGCCGTTCGTGGGCCGCATCTACGACTGGTACAAGAAAGCCACCGGTAACGACTTCGTCGGCGCGGACGATCCAGGCGTGCAGTCGGTGACCCGCATCTACAACTATTACAAGGCCAATGACTACAAGACAGTGGTCATGGGCGCAAGCTTCCGCAATCTCGGCCAGATCGAGCAACTGGCCGGCTGCGACCGCCTGACCATCAGCCCGGACCTGATCGACAAGCTGGCGGCAGACACCGGCAAGCTGGAGCGCAAACTGGCGCCGGGCAATGCCGGTGAAGCGCGCTTGAACCTCAATGAAGCGCAATTCCGCTGGCTATCCAACGAGGACGCCATGGCGACCGAGAAACTGGCCGAGGGCATTCGCCAGTTCGCCCGTGACCAGGAGAAGCTGGAGGCGTTGTTGCAGGCCAAGCTGTGATCTGAATCGGCGAATTGCAAAAAGGGCGAACCTTGGTGGGTTCGCCCTTTTTTGTGCGTCCTGATTGGATGTGGCGATCTTTCTGACGCCTTCGCGAGCAGGCTCGCTCCCACAATGTCCTTCGTATTACGTAACTCGCTCCCCTGTGGGAGCGAGCCTGCTCGCGAAGGGGCCAGCCCGGCCAACCATCAATGCCGCTCCAGCGCATTCACCAGGTCATGAAAGGCTTCACGATTGGAGTCGTTCAGCCCCATGAGGATCTTGTGCGCTTCCAGCACCTTGATCCGCACCACTTCTTCCGACTGATCCTGATCAGGCAGGTCGTCCAGGCATTCCGGGCATGGCACTGGCTGGTCGACGATGTTGAACACCTGCTCGAACCCCATCGACTGCAACAGACGGGTGATGTCTTCGTGGGTGGTGACCACGGTCGGCAGCAGCCCGACCTTCTGCCGCGACAGGATCGACAATTTGGCCAACAGGCCCAAAGTCGTGCTGTCGATGCTGCGGGTCTCGGTCAGGTCGATCACGATCGCGTTGAAATTCAACGCGGTGAAGATCCGATCAATAGTCGCATCCAACGCCGAACACAGGGTCAGGCGAACTTCACCGACGAATTTCAGGACAAAGGTGCCGTCCTGTTCGGCGAACTGGATTCTACCGGTACTCATCAAAGATTCCTGCTCAACACCAACAAGGCGATATCATCCGGCATCTCCCCTAGCGTGGCCAATCCAAAAACCTGCCGCAGGCCATCCAGGCTGCCGCCCGCCGCCTTGACCCGTTCGGGCAACGCAGCTTCTTTTTCTTTGAGTGTGGGTTCTGGCAAAAGGTCCAGAATGCCATCTGACATCAGCGTCAGGCTGAACGTCGGCGGCAACTCCAGCACGTGATCTTCGTAGGTGGCTTCATTGAAGAGGCCTACCGGCAGACCACGCCCTTGCAGATAACTGACACTGTCGGGTGTGTACAACACAGGCAACGGCAAATGACCACCGATGCTATAGGTCAACAAACCTGTCTCCTCGTCGATGACTCCACCGACCATTGTGACGTGTTTGCCCAGCTTACAACTGATCAGGCCCCGGTTGATATGCCCAAGCACCTCAGACGGCTTGAATTCCGGCAAGGTACCGCTGCGCTTGGACTCGAACAACAGGCGCGTGGTCATGAATTTCAACAGCACAGTGACAAAGGCTGAAGAAGCACCGTGCCCGGAAACATCCGCCAGGTAGAACGCCACGCGGCGCTCGTCGACCCGGAAATAGTCGACAAAATCCCCCGACAGGTACAGCGACGGGATGATCTGGTGGGCAAACTTGAAGTCGTTGATGGCCCAGGGGCTGACCGGCAGCATGTTCATCTGCACCTGGCGACCGGCGTTCTGGTCTTCCTGGAGCAGGTTCAGGCTGGCGGCGAGCTCGCGGTTGGCCTTCTCCAGCTTCTCGCGATAGCGCTGGTTTTCCATCAGCAGGCGCGCACGATCCAGGGCCCGACGCACAGAGTGCTCGAGCACGGCCAGATCTTCGAGAGGCTTGATCAGGTAATCCGCCGCGCCCAGGCGCAAGGCCTCGACCGCATCATTCATTACGCCGGCGCCCGACACCACGATCACCGGTGTTTGCGGCGAAAGCTCGGTGACCTGGCGGATGAGTTCGAGTCCGCCCATCTGTGGCATGCGCAGATCGCAGATGACCAAGTCGGGCTTGTCTTGCTCGAATACCTGAAGACCCTGCTGACCGTTGCTGGCCTGCAGGACGCTGAAACCACTGTCTTCCAAATAGGCCGCGAGGCTCGCGCGCACTACCTCGTCATCATCGATTATCAGCAGCGTGGCACTGGTTTTTGGCATGTGGGCAAACGGCGCCAGAATTAGGTTGGCGTAGCGGCGCGGATTTTGGCCCGGCTCTGACTACTGGATTCGCTTTCTAGCCTCTCTGGCGCACTGTTTTCGAGCATTTACCCGATCCACACGTACACCAGAGGTGCCCTTCTAAGGCGCAGACGGTACTCCCATCCGCGAGGCGTTTCAAGCTCACGCCGATGGTCGCTTGGCGCCGGCACTTTTGAAATCACCGGGAGTTATAAGAACCGTCCTGACCGAAACCCAATGAAAGGTCCTGGCGAACGACAAAAATGCAGAAGGCGGCTCGATGGCCGCCTTCTTTTTACCGCTGTGGATCAGAAATCGTCTTCGACCTGACCATCCTTCACCTTGAATTCGCGGTTCTGCAGATAGGCGTTGCGGATGAACGTGTACTTGTCGCCCGTAATCAACTTCTCGGAGGACAGCAGGTCCGCCCGGGTATCGACGATGTTCAGGCCGAAGATCGAATTACGCACCGGCACGTCGTTGATGTACGGATAAGGACCGGTGTAGCTATCGACGAACTTGGATGGCGCATCACGCACGGTGCTAGGCCCCAGGAGCGGCAGCATCACATAAGGCCCGCTGCCCATGCCCCAGTAACCGAGGGTCTGGCCAAAGTCTTCGTCGTTGCGGTGCAGCCCCATTTGGGTACCCACGTCGAAGAAGCCCAGCACGCCGAAGGTGGTGTTGAAGATCAGTCGCGCGGTGTCGACACCCGCGGCGGTGGGTTTGGCCTGCAGGATATCGTTGGCGAGGTTGGTCACGTCGCCGACGTTGCGGAACATGTTGTGGATGCCATCTTCAAGAAACTGCGGTGTCACGAACTGATAGCCCTGGGCCAAAGGCTTGAGGGCATAGGTGTCGACGAAGTCGTTGAACTTGAAGATCGGACGGTTGATGCCTTCCCAAGGATCATCTTCCGAGGCTGCCTGCGCAGCAAACGGAATCAGCAGCGCACCGGCGCATACACAAAGCCGAGCGAGAGGATTGCTCCAGCGCATAAAAAAACTCCTTGGACTATACCGTCGCCGGACGCTTGGCCCGGCGCAAAGGCTGCCAGTATAAGACGATTCGGCCACTTTAGGCAGCATGGGGCCCGTCCCCGCGCACGATCTTGGCAGAATGCGAGCAATTCACAACAGTGTCACTCAACTGTCACCGTCGCCCTCTAGCCTTGAGACTATTTCAGGGACGTTGATATGCCGCACGCCGAAACCACCCCGCAAAATGCGCCGAACCTGACTGCCGTGCTGTTCGGGCTGAGTGGCTGCCTGGTGGATTTCGGTGCCCGCACGCGCCTTCAGGGCAACCCAGGCACTGATCACGCACAAGCCACCCCCGGCGCCCTGGACAGTCTGATCAGCCTGCAGCGCCAGCAAATCCCCTGCGCCTGGCTCGATGAGCTCTCCCCCGCCATCAGCCAGGCATTGGCCGGCGGCCTGCCGCAATGGATAAGACCTTCGCAATACGCTGAAACAATCAAACCCTGGCCGGCGCCCGATGCGTGTTGGCAAGCGTTGATGGCGCTGGACATCGAAAGACTCGATGGCTGCGTGCTGGTCAGCGGCGAACCACGACTGCTGCAATCGGGACTCAATGCCGGCTTGTGGACCATCGGCCTGGCGTCCTGTGGCTCGCTCTGCGGGCTTTCGCCCGAGCAATGGCAGGCATTGTCCGCGCAGGAGCGCGACATCAAGCGCAGCAAGGCAACGGTGCAGCTGTTCGGCCTGGGCGTGCATTCGGTAATCGATCACCTTGGTGAACTCGACACTTGCCTGGCCGACATCAGCTTGCGTCGGCTCAAGGGCGAAAAGCCCTGATTCAAATCATGCAGGTTACGCGCGGGTGGATTAATCTAAAGGTAAGCCATAGACCTTTGGCGCGCCGTCGCGGTCTATGCCAGTGCCTATCGATAAAAGGAAGAACGCCATGTCTGCCCGCGAACTGCAAGAACAGCTCAATGCCCTGCGCGAGCAATTGGAACAGAATCCTCCGCTGACCGACGCAGAGCGTGACGACCTGCGCGAACTGATGCAGAAGATCGAATTTGAGCTGGAGCTCGAAACCAAGACACAGGACTCGAGCCTCGCCGATAACGTCAACCTGGCTGTCGATCGCTTCGAACTCGAACACCCGACCCTCGCCAGCACGCTGCGCCAGATTGGCACGGCCCTGCACAGCATGGGAATCTGAACCAAACGCAGAAATCCCCTGCAGGAGCGAGCATGCTCGCGATGGAGGTCAACGATAACGCGGGAAACCTGATGCCCCGCGTTGCCCTCTGGTTTTTCGCGAGCATGCTCGCTCCTACACAATGAATCGTTACTGACGGACCAGGCGATGGTTCGGCAGCTGCACCTCTTCGGTACTGCGATACGGATTGATATCCAGCCCACCCCGCCGCACATAACGCGCATACACCGTCAATTTCTCCGGTTTCAGCAACCGCTGCAGATCAAGGAAAATCCGCTCCACGCACTGCTCATGGAAGTCCGAGTGCTGGCGGAAGCTGACGATGTATTCCAGCAGGCTTGCGTGATCCAGCGCCGCGCCACGGTACTCCACCGCCACGCTGCCCCAGTCCGGCTGACTGGTCACCGGGCAATTGGACTTGAGCAAATGGCTGTGCACGCTCTCCTCGACAATGCGCGACTCATCGCAACGCAGCAGTTCCGGGCGCGGGTGCTCGTAGTTGCTGACGCTGATGTCCAGATCGTCAATGCACACGCCGGGCAACGCCACCACGCCTTCGGCCTCGACCTCTTTCAGGCTGCGGATGCGCACGCCCACAGGCTTGCCGGCCGCGGCCGACAGGTCCTTGGCCAGGGTCGCTTCAAGACTCGCGGTGTCGGCGAACGGCGTCTGGTTCAAGGAGTTGAGGTAGAGCTTGAACGACTTCGACTCGATGATGTTCGGCGAATCCGCCGGGATGCTGAACTCGCCGATCGCCACCACCGGCTTGCCCGATGGCAACAACCACGACAGTTCGAAGCAATTCCAGAAATCCACGCCCTTGTACGGCAGTGTCTGAGCCGTCAGGCCGAGCTCGGCCCACTTCGCGGTACGCGGGATCGGGAACAGCAGGGACGGCGTGTAAGTGGCGATGTATTCGCTGGATTTGCCCAGCGGCGAGTGTTCGGCTGCGGGATGCATGGCGGAAACCTGACTGAAGAATCAGCGGATTCTACCAGCCTTTGCCGCAGCCTTTGAGTGCTTACTGACTGACAGTCAACTTGCCGACCATGCCGGCCTGGTAATGACCGGGGATGTTGCAGGCAAATTCCAGGCGAGCGGCCTTGCTGAAGGTCCAGGTCAGCTCGGCGGTCTTGCCAGGCGCCACCAGCACGCTATTGGGGTCGTCGTGCTGCATGGCATGCCCCATTCCGGCCATGGCGCCGTGGTCCATTCCGGCCATGGCGCCGTGGTCCATTGCCTTCATGCCGGTAGGCGTAAGCATGCCGCTCTGTTGCATCTGCAACATTTCCTGTTGGTGCCGGGCATGCATCGCTGCATCGCCGAGGTTGAATTCGTGCAGCAACTGGCCTGTATTCACCAGCACGATACGCACGGTCTCCCCTGCCTTGATCTCGATAGACTTGGGGGTGAATGTCATGTCAGCCATGACCACCTCCACGCTACGGGTCGCCTTGGCTGCCGGGGCCGGTTGACCAAAATCATAGGTAACCTCTGGAGCCGCCCAAACCGGCGAACCCAGTGCCAACAGACAGCTGGCCAGCAACACGGATTTACGCAAAAACATCGAAGTACTCCAACAAGATTAAGGTTCAGCCTGTGGAAAACTCTAAACTGTCACCGCTGCCCTTTACCTGACAGCCAAATTACAACTTTGTCAGCAAGGCCCGCAGCCTCGTCGCCCACGGTATAACGCTGTCGTTCCATTTAGCCCGAGTCGCCCATGAAACTGCTGATCGTCGAAGACCAACCGAAAACCGGCCATTACCTGCGCCAGGGCCTGACCGAGGCCGGGTTCAATACGGAACTGGTGGCCGACGGCAGCACTGGCCAGCAACTGGCCTTGAGTGGCGACTATGCCCTGCTGATTCTCGATGTGATGCTGCCCGGCCGCGACGGCTGGCAGATCCTGCAAGCGGTGCGCAGCGCCGGCCTCGACACGCCGGTGCTGTTCCTGACCGCCCGGGACGCCGTCGAGGACCGGGTTTATGGCCTGGAACTGGGCGCCGACGATTACCTGGTCAAGCCATTCGCCTTCTCCGAATTGCTCGCCCGGGTCCGCAGCCTGTTGCGCCGGGGCAGCAGCGCGCACCAGGAAACCAGCCTGCAACTGGCCGACTTGCGCCTGGACCTGATCCGCCGCCGGGTCGAGCGCGGCGGCCAGCGCATCGACCTGACCGCCAAGGAGTTCGCCCTGCTGGAAATGCTCCTGCGCCGCCAGGGCGAAGTCCTGCCCAAATCGCTGATCGCGTCCCAGGTCTGGGACATGAATTTCGACAGCGACACCAACGTCATCGAAGTCGCGATCCGCCGCTTGCGCCTGAAGATCGACGACGAGTTCCCGAACAAACTGATCCATACCGTGCGCGGCATGGGCTATGTGCTCGAAGAGCGCCAGTGCTGATGCGCCGGCTGTCCTTGAGCGCTCGCCTGGCCCTGTTATTCGCCGCATGCACCGCCGTGGTCTCGCTGTTCGCCGGCCTGCTGTTCAGCCGCGCCAGCGAGGCGCACTTCATCGAGCTCGACCAGCAGTTGCTCGAGGACAAGCTGATTGGCTTGCGACGGGCATTGCCGGACATTCAATCAAGCCAGCGTGACGCCCGGCTGGCCGACGAGTTGAGCCGGCAGGCCGATCTTTCACTGCGCATCAGTGGCAGCGATGGCCGCCGCTGGTATGACAGCTCCTCCAACCTGCCGCAGACCTTGCCGCACCAGCCCGGACTGTCCACGGTGAGCCACGATGGCACCGACTACCGCGTGCTGAACGCACCGCTGTACCCCGACACACCCGATTCGCCGCAATTGAGCTTGCTGCTGGACATCACCCATCACCAGCATTTCCTGCAGCGCATGCAACACCTGATCTGGCTGACCGTCGGCCTGTCCGCCCTGGCCACCGCCCTGCTCGGTGCCTGGGCCGCACGCAGCGGGCTGCGACCGTTACGCCGCATGAGCGCAGTCGCCAGTGGTGTCTCGGCGCAATCGCTCAACGCACGCCTGCCGGAAGAAGACATGCCGCCGGAGCTGGCGGAAATGGCCCACCATTTCAACGCCATGCTCGGGCGTCTCGACGACTCCTTCCAGCGCCTGTCGGCGTTCTCCGCCGACATTGCCCATGAACTTCGCACCCCGCTGTCAAACCTGCTGACCCACACCCAGGTCACCCTCACCCGCCCCCGCCCCCTCGAGGATTACCGCGAAGCGCTGCACAGTAACCTCGAGGAGCTGCAATGGATGGCGCAACTGGTCAACGACATGCTTTACCTGGCCAAGGCCGACCACGGGCTGTTGATGCCCAAGCGCGAACCGTTGGAGCTGGCAGAGGAAGTGGACCTGTTGCTGGAGTTTTTTGCGCCCCTGGCCGAAGACGCGCGAGTGACGTTGAGCCGTGATGGCGATGCCCGCCTGCAAGGCGACCGCAACATGTTGCGCCGGGCGCTGTCCAACTTGCTGGACAATGCGTTGCGCTTTACCCCGGCCGGGGGTGAGGTTCGGGTGCGGATCAACGACCAGGCCAAAAGCTTGAGCCTGTCGGTGGAAAACAGCGGTGAAGGAATTCCGGCAGATCTGCTGCCACGCCTGTTCGATCGCTTCTACCGCGCAGACCCGGCGCGCCATGAAGGCAGCAGCGAGCATGCGGGATTGGGGTTAGCGATTACCCAGTCGATTGTCCGCGCCCATGGTGGGCAGATTCGTTGTGAATCGGAAAATGGGTGGACGCGGTTTGTGATTGAGTTACCAAAGGGAGAATGAGGCCAGCAGTCCTGACCCCCTTCGTCGGAACGCCGCCCGGAGCGAGCTTGCTCCGGGCGGCGTTCCGACGAAGGCGGTGTAACGGCTTACGAATAGCGCAATGCGGTAGCCGGCTCGACCTTCGCCGCCCGCCACGCCGGGTAAACCGTGGCCAAGAAGCTCATGACAAACCCCGCCGTGCAGATCAGGGCCACGTCCGCGCCCTGCAACTCAGAGGGTAGGTTGCTGACGAAATACACGTCGGAACTGAAGATGTGCTGGCCACTGACCCGCTCTACCCAGCCGACCATGGCGCTGACGTTCAACGCCGCAATCACGCCCAACACCCCACCGATCAATGTGCCGACAACCCCGATCACCGTACCCTGCACGATGAAGATCGCCATGATCTGCCGTGGCGTGGCGCCGATAGTGCGCAAAATCGCGATGTCCGCACCCTTGTCGTTCACCACCATGATCAAGGTCGCGATGATGTTGAACGCGGCCACCGCGACAATCATCAGCAGCAACAGGCCAATCATGGTTTTTTCCATCTTCATGGCGCTGAACAGGCTGCCTTGGGTGTGGGTCCAGTCGTCAGCCTTGTAGGCTGCGCCGAGGGCGTTTGCGATGTCGCCCGACACTTGCGGCGCCGCATACATGTCCTTCACCGCCAGGCGCACGCTCTGCACCTGATTCGGCTCCCAGTGCTGCATTTGCGCGGCATCGGCGAGGTGGATCAGCGCCATCGAACCGTCCAGTTCGGCACCGACCTTGAACACGCCGACCACGTTCAGCCGTTGCATGCGCGGGGTGATACCGCCCGGCGCGTTGCTGACTTCCGGCACGATCAGGGTGATCTTGTCGCCCACGTTCAAGCGAAAACGGCGCGCGGTGATTTCGCCGATCACCACACCGAACTCACCCGGTTTCAGGGCATCCAGCCGCCCCTGGACGATGTGCTTGGCGACGATCGACACCTGGCCTTCCAGCGCCGGGTCGACGCCACTGACCTGGATCGGCTGCATGGTGCCCTTGTAGGACAGCATGCCTTCCATCTCGGTGAACGGCACGGCGGCGGTCACTTGCGGATTTTTCATCGCGGCGGCGGCCACCGGCTGCCAATCGTCGATCGGATTAACGCCGACGATGGTCGCATGCGGCACCATGCCGAGGATGCGCGAGCTCATTTCGCGCTGGAAGCCGTTCATCACCGACAGCACCACGATCATCGCCAGCACGCCCAGGGCGAGGCCGATCATCGAGGTCATCGAGATGAAGGAAACGAAGCGATTGCGGCGCTTGGCGCGGGTATAGCGCGTGCCGATAAAGATCGATAACGGTCTGAACATTCGCTGGGGCACCGTATAAAAATAAAAGACCCGACGGACTTTTCAGTGCCGTCGGGTTTCAACCCGTCAGATAGGCGTCAGGCAACCTTCCTGCAAATGCAGGACGCGGTCCATCTGGCGGGCCAGGTTCATGTCGTGGGTTACCACCAGGAACGCCGTGCGCATCGAAGTGCTGAGTTCCAGCATCAAGTCCTGGATACCCTGGGCGGTGTGGGCGTCGAGGTTGCCGGTCGGCTCGTCGAGCATCACCAGGCCGGGGTTGTTCACCAGGGCACGGGCGATGGCCACGCGCTGGCGTTCGCCACCGGACAGCTCGGCAGGCTTGTGCTCCAGGCGATGGCCCAGGCCAACCCGCTCCAGCAACGCCGTGGCACGCTTGCGCGCCTCGGGAATCGCGGTCTTGCCGATCAGCAGCGGCATGCAGACGTTTTCCAGGGCAGTGAATTCCGGCAGCAGGTGGTGAAACTGGTACACGAAGCCCAGGGCACGGTTACGCAGCAGGCCGCGCTTCTTTTCGCTCAGCGCCGACAGTTCTTCACCGTCGAGCCAGACGCTGCCCTTGGTCGGCGTATCGAGGCCGCCCAGCAGGTTGAGCAAGGTACTCTTGCCCGAGCCCGACTTGCCGACGATCGCCACACGCTCGCCCGGGTGCAACTCCAGTTGCAGGCCCGCCAACACTTCCACTGACTCCGGGCCTTCCTCGTAGGATTTGCCCAGGCTGCGGCAGCTCAAGATTGCTTTATCACTCATGCGCGACTCACTCATAACGTAGCGCCTCCGCCGGCTGGGTGCGCGCGGCACGCCAGGCGGGATACAGGGTGGCGAGGAAACTCAGGACCAGCGCCGCACAGCAGACCATGACCACGTCCTGGCTCTGCACTTGCGACGGCAGGTAATCGATGAAATACACGTCGGCATTGAGAAACTTGTGGCCGATCAGGCCTTCAAGCGCCGAGATCGCTGCGCTGACGTTGAGCGCGGCGAAAATCCCGACCACCGCGCCGATGGCCGTGCCGACCACGCCGATGACCGTGCCCTGGACCATGAAGGTGCGCATGATCGTGCCCGGCGTGGCGCCGAGGGTGCGCAGGATCGCGATATCGCCTTTCTTGTCGTTCACCACCATCACCAGCGTGGAAATGATGTTGAACGCGGCGACCGCAACGATCAGCAACAACAACAGGCCGATCATGGCTTTTTCCATGCGGATGGCCTGGTACAGGTTGCCGTGGGTGCGGGTCCAGTCGCGGGCGTAGTAGCGGTCTTCGCCCAGCTCGCGGGCGATGCTCCACGCCTCACGCGGCGCCTGGAACAGATCGTCGAACTTCAGCCGCAGGCCCTGGACCTGGTCCGGTTTCCAGCGATGCAAGCGCGCCAGGTCCTGCAGGTTGGTGATGCCCACGTAACCATCAAGCTCACCGGCGCCGACATGGAAGATGCCGACCACGGTGAAGCGCTTCATGCGCGGGAACATCCCGGCGGGCGTCACAGTGACCTCCGGCGCCACGAACGTCAGCTTGTCGCCCACGGCCGCACCGAGCTTGGCCGCGGCCTTGTCACCGATGACGATGCCGAATTCGCCCGGCGCCAGGTCGTCGAGTTTGCCCTGCAGCATGAAGTTGTCGATGATCGACACCTGGCGTTCCTGCGCCGGGTCGATGGCATTGAGCAGGATCTTGTTGACCTTGCCGTTGTTGGTCAGCAACCCCTGCATTTGCGTGAACGGCGCCACGGCCGCTACCTGCGGGTTCTGCTTGATCTTGGCGGCCAGGCCTTGCCAATCGCTGATCGGCTCGCCGGATTCGATGGTCGCGTGGGGCACCATGCCCAGCACGCGGGTGCGCATCTCATGATCGAAGCCGTTCATGACCGACAGCACCACGATCATCACGACCACGCCAAGGGCGAGTCCGATCATCGAGGTCAGGGAAATGAATGACACAAAATGATTGCGACGCTTTGCACGGGTATAACGCGTGCCGATAAATACGAAGAGAGGTCTGAACATGTCGGGGCTTGTTCGGAGGGAAAAGGAACGTCCTTGTGGCGGGGGTCGATAACCAGCTTTACACTCAGACCACCGCCGCTACCATGGGTTCGCCATGTCGACATTAGATGAAGAAGATCGCCGCGAATACTACCGTATCGAGGACATGATCGCACTGGAAATTCGGCCCCTGTCCGCCCTTGAAGCCGCAGGGCAGGAAGTGTTGCAGGATGCTTCCCCGCTATTCAATCTGCTCAGCGAACTGCACCTGAGCGAATTCGAGTCGCAACACCTGCTGCGCCAGATCAGCGAGCGCGACCGCAACCTCGCGGCGTTCCTCAAATCCCAGAACAAGCGCATCGACCTGCTCAGCCAGGTGATCGCCATCACCGTGCTCGGGCAGATCGGCGTCCCCCAGCCGGTGATCATTTCCGAAGGCGGCATCGACTTCCAGCACCCGACCCCCATCGCCGCCGACGCGCGCCTGTCGATCAAGCTGGTGCTGATGCCCCAGGCCCTGGGCCTGTTGCTGCGCGCACGCGTCACCCACTGCGACCGCAAGGGCGAGGGCTTTGATGTCGGCACCGAATTCGAACACTTGACCGATGCCCAGCGACAACTGTTGGCGCGCTACATTTTGCAAAGGCAGGCCCAGGAACGACGCCTGGCCCGCGAACTGAACGAATCAGGCATTTAAATTAAGGAACGATCGTGACCCTCATCTACGGCCACCGCGGCGCCAAGGGCGAAGCACCGGAAAACACCCTGACCAGCTTCCAGCAATGTCTCAAGCACGGCGTGCGCCGTTGTGAACTGGACCTGCACCTGTCCATGGACGGCGAGCTGATGGTCATCCACGATCCGACGCTCAAGCGCACCACCGACCGACGCGGCAAGGTCGTGGAGCACACGGCGGCAGAGCTGGTGACCTACGACGCGCGCAAGGGTGGACCGGGCTGGATCACGCCGTGCCCGATTCCAACCCTGGAAGAGCTGTTCGAGAAATGCGATTTCGAGCACTGGCAGCTGGAAGTCAAGAGCGCGTCACGCACCCGCGCCGCCACAACGGTGCTGGCGATTCGCGAAATGGCGCAACGACATGGCCTGCTGGACAAGATCACCATCACGTCGAGTTCACGGGAAGTATTGAAGGCGGCGCTGGACCTGGTGCCGGACGTGTCCCGCGGACTGGTGGCCGAATACGCCTGGCTCGACCCGTTGAAGGTTGCGCAAGGCTATGGCTGCGAGATCCTCGCGTTGAACTGGACCCTGTGTACGCCGGAACGCCTGGAGAAGGCGCAGCGCCAGGGGCTGCATGTGTCGGTGTGGACAGTCAACGAACCCGCGCTGATGCGCAGGCTCGCTGATTTCGGCGTTGACAGCCTGATTACAGACTTTCCCGGTTTGGCCACTGCCACGCTCGAGAATTGCTGAAATCGGTCTCCCCGGCCGGCTCAGGCCACCGGCCGGAGCCGCTCAAAAAAGCCGGTTGAGGCCGTCGTACGCGGCAACCCGATAGGCTTCGGCCATGGTCGGGTAGTTGAACGTGGTGTTGACGAAGTACTTCAAGGTGTTGAGCTCGCCGGGCTGGTTCATGATCGCCTGGCCGATGTGCACGATCTCCGACGCCTGGTAACCGAAGCAGTGAACGCCCAGCACTTCCAGGGTTTCACGGTGGAACAGGATCTTGAGCATGCCTTGCGGCTCGCCGGCGATCTGCGCCCGCGCCATGCTCTTGAAGAACGCCTTGCCCACTTCGTACGGCACCTTGGCCTGGGTCAACTCCTGCTCGTTCTTGCCGATCGAACTGATCTCCGGAATGGTATAGATCCCGGTCGGCACGTCATTGACGAAGCGCCAGCTGCCGTTGTCGACAATGCTGCCAGCGGCCGAACGGCCCTGGTCGTGGGCGGCACTGGCCAGGCTCGGCCAGCCGATGACATCGCCCGCGCCATAGATGTTCTGGATGCCGGTGCGGTAGTTCTCGTCGACTTCGATCTGGCCACGACTGTTGACCTTCACGCCGATGTTTTCCAGGCCCAACTGATCGGTGTTGCCCGTGCGGCCGTTGCACCAGAGCAAGGCGTCGGCCTTGATCTTCTTGCCAGACTTGAGGTGCAGGATAACGCCGTTGTCCACGCCTTCGACGCGGTCGTACTCTTCGTTGTGGCGAACGGTGATGTTGTTGTTGCTGAAGTGGTAGCTCAGGGCCTGGGAAATTTCCGAGTCGAGGAAGCTCAGCAACTGACCGCGGTTATCCACCAGCTCGACCAGTACACCCAGGCCACTGAAGATCGATGCGTATTCGCAACCAATCACGCCGGCACCGTAGACGATGAGTTTGCGCGGGGTGTGGCCGAGGCTGAGGATGGTGTCGCTATCGTAGATACGCGGGTGATGGAAATCGATGTCGGCCGGGCGATAAGGGCGCGAACCGGTGGCGATGATGATGTGCTTGGCCACCAGTTTTTCCACCACGCCGTTGGCGCAGACCACTTCGATGGTTTGCTCGTCGGCGAAACTGCCGGTGCCGAAGAACACGTCGACGCGATTACGGGCGTAGTAGCCGGTGCGCGAGGCGACTTGCTTGGAAATCACTTTCTCGGCGCTTTTCAACACGTCCGGGAACGAGAACCAGCGCGGCTCACCAATGGCCCGGAACATCGGGTTGGTGTTGAACTGCATGATCTGCCGGACCGAGTGACGCAGTGCCTTGGACGGGATGGTGCCCAAGTGAGTGCAGTTGCCGCCGACCTGGCGACGGCTATCGACCATCGCCACCTTGCGCCCTGCCTTGGCGGCGTTCATTGCCGCGCCTTCCCCCGCCGGGCCGGAACCCAACACCACCACGTCGTAGTTGTAGACAGCCATGCGTACTCCTCAGAACAGGCCGCGGCACCAGCGGCACCTGCGGCTAAATCACGCCAATCTGTGGCATGAAGGAACAATTTGGGGTCCATGCAGAACCCGGACACAGTCTATAGAAGCGTCAACGCCGCGCACATTAACCCTTGGTCGCGTCGTAGGCTAGTTTTGCCTGCACTACAACGCCAGGTTTCAATGCCCGAATCGCCGCAATCACTCGGTTTTCCTGCCACTCAAACGCTCAAAGGCGTGACTGCTGCGTGTGACGAAACCTGTATCGGCACGCATCACAAAAAATGCGCCGATGTCGTGTTTTTCCGCGTAGTCCCAACCCTGCTCCGGGCCGAGAATCAGCAACAGCGTCGATAAGCCATCGGCCATCAACGCTGAAGGATGAATCACCGTGACAGACGCCAGGTTGTGTGAGACCGGTAAACCTGTGCGCGCATCGAGGGTGTGGGAAAAGCGCTGGCCACCCTGCACGAAATAGTTACGGTAGTCACCCGAAGTCGACAGGCCATAACCGTCGATGGCGATGATGCGCTCGGCCACCTGTTGATCGTCGCGAGGTTCTTCCACAGCGATGCGCCAGGCGGTGCCGTCGAGTTTCCTGCCGGCGGCCTTGAGTTCACCGGTGGCTTCGGCAAGATAGTCGTGGATGCCCATGGCCGTGAGCTTCGCGGCAATCGTGTCCAGCGCATAACCGGCGGCGATACTGTTGAAGTCGACTTCCACGGCGGCGTCCTTGCATAGCTGCTCGCCGTCAATGCGCAGATGATCGTGACCGACATGTTGACGCACCTCGGCCAGCGCCTGTGCAGTGGGGATTTTTTCTTCACGGGCCTGTGGGCCGAACCCCCAGAGATTGAGCAGCGGCTCGACCGTCAAATCGAAAGCGCCTGCACTTTGCATGAACAGCTGCTCGCCGACGCGGACCAATTGCAGGACCGACGCAGGCATTACCCGACAGTGGTTGGCCGGTAATGCGTTGAATTGCGCGATGTCCGAGTCGCTGCGATAGGTCGATAAGTGCCGGTCGACCTCCGCCAGGATCTTCTCGACCTCGACCTGGACGTCTGCCGGGGCAGGAAGACCGGCGTGACGCACGTACTTGACCGAATACGTGCTGCCCATGGTTGGACCGCCGAAGCTTTCCAGGGAATCGCCATTGCCGCAGGCGGACAAGGTGCCGATCAGCACCAAAAGACCATACCGTCGCCAGGTCAACAAATCTCCCCCCAATCATTCCCGGACACAACGCCAGGCTCAGCCATTATGCGATACAAATGTGGGAGCGGGCTTGCTCGCGAAGGCGGTGCACCAGATGACAACAATGCCGTCTGACACACCGCCTTCGCGAGCAAGCCCGCTCCCCCAAGGGATTTGTGGTGTGAGGGTATCGCGCGCCTCAACGATCCGCCATCTTCAACGATTGACTCCACCCTCCCCCCAGCGCCTTGTACAACGTCACCTGGTTGATCTCCCGCGCCAACTCCAGCTGCGCCCACTTCTGCTGCGCATCAAACAATGAGCGCTGGGCATCCATGGTAGAAAAATAGCTGTCCAGCCCCGACTCGAAACGCAGGCGAGACTGGCGGTAGGCTTCCTGATAATCCCCGACCAGTTTTTTCTGGAACTCGACCTGGGTGAGCATTTCCTGCCGGGCGTTCAAGGCATCGGCCGCTTCTCGAAATGCATTCTGCACCGTCGCTTCATAGGCCGCCGCCTGGCCGGCGAAGCGGGCATGACTGGCGTCCACTTGCGCCCGCCGCGCGCCCCCGTCGATCAAGGGCAACGAGCCGGCCAGCGCCACCGACCAGAACTCGGCCGGACCACTGAGCAATTGGGAAAACTCCCCGGTCAGGCTGCCCAGCGCCGACGTCAGGGAAAAAGTCGGGAAGTACGCCGTACGGGCCGCGCCGATATCCGCGTTGGCTGCACGCAACTGCGCCTCGGCCGACATGATGTCGGGCCGTCGCTCAACCAGCGCCGAAGGCAAACCCGCCGGCACGTCCAGGGTCGCCAACTGCTCACCCAGCGCGCCGGTCGGCAGCAACCCCACCGGTACCGGTTGCCCCACCAGCACCCGCAGCGCGTTCATGTCCTGCGCCACTTGCATGCGATAGGTGTTGACCTGCACCGCCGCCGTGTTGGTTTGTGCATCTGCCTGGTGGACATCGATCCGCGCACTGGAACCGAGGTTATAACTTTTGCGCAACAGCTGCCCGTAGCGGTCCTGGGATTGCCAGGTGTTCTGCGCAAGGTCGAGCAAATGCTGATTGGCCTTGAGGCTCAACCAGGTGCTGGCAACTTCGCCGATCAGCGCCAGCCGCGCCGTTTGGTAATCCGCCTCGGACGCTTCGAACCGTGCCCCCGCGGCATTACGCTGGCTGCGGATACGCCCGAACAAGTCCAACTCGTAGGAGGTAAAGCCGGCCGTTGCCTGATAGGTGTTGGCGATGCTGCCCGCCGTATCGCCGCCTCCCGGTGTGCGCACCAATGGCGGTAACTTGCTGCGACCGGCGTAAGTGTCGATGCCGATCGTAGGAAAAAGCCCTGAGCGCGCACTGTCATACCCGGCCCGCGCCTCCTCGACGCTGGCCGCGAACTGTCGCAGGCTGCGGTTGTTGGCCAGGGCCATGTCAATCAACTGGCGCAGGCGCTCGTCGACCACAAAACCGCGCCAATCCTTATCGAACGCCTGCTTGCCGTTACAGCATTCACCGGCCGTGTTCGCCGGCCACTGCTGGTCGATCGGTGCCTCGGGTTTCTCGTAGGTCGGTTCCAGCGAGCAACCGCCAAGCAAAAACAAGGTCATGAAACATGAGGTGGGTAGGCAATGGTTCATGGCGTGCACCTAAAAACGTTGGCCGAGCAAAGCTCGCAAGGGGGAAAGAAGCAACGACCACAGACCCGACCGCTCGACACTGATGTGCGGCACAGCCGGTTTGCGCGAAGGAACACTGATCGGCCGCCACCGAGGCGGCGAGACATGGCTCGGCGTCTTGAGCGGCTTGATGGAACGCGGCGCCAGACTTTTTTCGCCCAGTAGCGAGCGCTGCAGCAAAGTGCCAAAGGCCTGTGCCGGCTCGGCCTTGCTGACGACATTGATGGTCGCGTCGCTGAACAACCGCGCGATCAGGCGCTGGCGCACCCCTTCATCAAGGTCGGCGAAACGCAGGCCCAATTGGTCCTCGCCGTGATTGCGCATGACTTCGACATCGAGCCAACCCAGCTTGTCGATCCAGATCTGACCGCACAGCCCCGGCTTGATCGAGGCAGCGAAGGCGCAATTGAGCGACGCGCCACTAAGGGACATATCCACCAGGCGCCCCGCCAGGACCTTGCCGCCGAAACGAAACCCGGTGGGTTTATCGAATGGAAAGCGCTCTTCGCCATGCAAGCGTGGGCGGTCGACACAGGCCACCAGGGTCGCGAGGTTGTACACCAGCGCAACCACCGTCCAGCAGAGATTGAACAGCATGTTGCCGTCGAACGAGGCTGCCGTGCTGATGGCGATATAGGCGCCAAACTGCGAAAGCAAGGTCAAGGCCAGGAAGAACCCGAACAGCTTCCAATGCACCATGGTTTTCGTCCGGTCGAGGCCCTTGGCGGTGACTTTGAACGGGCGCCCGAACGGTCGGATCATGGCGCTGGCGATGGTGGCAGTGACCGCCAGCGAGGCAACGATCTGCGTGACCTCGGTAAAAATCGGCAAGGTCCGCCGGTCCGTCACCCAGGTCCCATAGCCCCAGAACGCAATCAGCGCCGGCATGCCGAACGCCAGGAAATCCAGCGGATTGGCGTAGAACCCAGCGATGCCGAAGTACCAGTACAGCACCGGCGACACCAGCATCATCAAGATGAAGGGTTTGGAAAACCAGTGCATCAGCCCATGGACATAGTGCAGCCGGTCATTGAGCGTGTAGCCGCTGCCGCGCAACGGCCCCTCCTTGAGCAATGCCACCTGGATCGTGCCCAGGCACCAGCGCCCACGTTGATTGATGTACTCGGTCAAGCCTTCGGCAGACAAACCAATGGACAGACGCTCATTCAACCAGCGGGTGACATAGCCTTTTTGCAACAAACGGTAAGTGGTGTAGATGTCTTCGCACACCGAGCCTGTAGGAAAACCGCCGATTTCGGTAATCAGATCGCGCCGCACTACGAAGGACGTGCCAACACAAAACGCCGCATCCCAGCCATCCTTCGCCGGCTGGAACACATCGAAGAACACCCGTTGCTCATCCACCCAACAGGCCGACGTGCCGAGGTTGTGCTGGATCGGATCGGGGTTGTAGTAGAACTGTGGCGTCTGCACCAGGCCGACCCTGGGGTCGTCGAACAGCCCCAGGGTGCGCAAGAGGATCGGCTGCTGCGGCGCAAAGTCGGCATCGAGCACGAGGATGTACGGCGCATTGCTGAGGGCCGCCGACTGACGCAGACCGTTGTTGAGGTTGCCGGCCTTGGCGTGGGAGTTGTCGGGGCGCCGCGCGTACTGCACGCCCATTTGCGCACAGTAGTCGCGCAGCCAGTCGCGGCGGGTGTCGTCGAGTACCCAGATGGTGAAGTTCGGGTAGTCGATGGCCTGGGCGGCAATAATGGTTTTTTCGAGGATTTCCAGGCCTTCGTTGTAGGTGGCGATGAAGATGTCCACCGCAGGGACCGCGCTGCCTTGCTCTCTGAGCCGGCGTTCACCGGCATCGGCATCTGTGCGGTGATCCGTCCGACAGAGCATCACGACAATGGAAAACAGCGTGTAACCAATCGCCAGCATCTCGAAGAACAGGAAGGTGTAAGCCCACACCGTAGCGAATCCGGAATGCCCATCGGGCAAGGTGTCGCGAATCCGCCAGGCCGCATAATTGATCAGCAGGAAGGCGGTGATGGCACCGAAACCGACCCGCGCGGCCCATTGATCACGGTGGGTCAGGCAGGTGAACAGAATCACCGCTGCCAGCGTCCAGAAATTGATTTGCAGCAGTTGCAGCGAGTCCAGTGCCTGCATGTCAGTCAGCCTCTCGCAAACCGGTAAAGGGATTGACGCCGGTGGCGGCAATCGCCGCCCACGCTGTAGCGCCCAGGTGAGGCAGGTGGTAGTAGAAAAAATCGTTGCTGACCGAGTCCGGGCCTATGGCCAGCCCGGTACTGATGCGTTCTGCCGGTGTTGCGAACAGCCAGCCGTTGCCGGCCTGCTGGGCCAGCAGCACGCGCCACAACGGTTGCGCCTTGTCACTGAGCCCGCTCAAGCGCGCCACGGCGGCGGCCTGGGCGGTGCCCTCGGTCCACAGGCCATCGGGGTCGCGGTTGAAACCGTAACCTTCGCCGGCACGGTGAGCGCGGTCGATGAAGGCGAAAACGCGCCGCCAGTCCTTGGGTGGCTCATGCAGGGCGATCAACGGCCAGATCTGCGCATCCAGCCCCGAGCGCACGCGGTCCGAGGTCTGGCCGTCCGCGCCCGTGCCGATCAGGAAACGCCCTTCCCCGGCGTCCCATTGGCTGGAGACAAACTGCCGGGCAATTTGCGCTTGCTTTGCCGCCTCCTGATTTGGGGCCACCGCGTCGAGTGCCGACCACGCCGCCGCGAGGTCGACATTGTGCTCGGTGGATTTCCAGTTCTGCTGGACCTGCTTGTCAAAGTACCCGTAATAGCCACCACTGAATCCGGCGGGCGCTTGCCCGTCGTAGGTGTTTTGCTGCGACCATTGCAGGGCTTTTCGCGCGGCTTCCAGGTAGGACGCCTCACCGCTCTGGCGAAATGCTTCCAGCAGCGCCAATGCCGCCCAGGCTTGATTGCCGGTGGCGCTGCTGACTTGATAGGCGTCCTGGTTCCAGGCATTGCGCTCGACACTCCAATAGCCCGGCAACTTCATCGACGGCGCCGCCACCGGGCCGGCGGCGTAGGCGTTGCGCAGGCGTCCGTCCCGGTACTCCGGGTCATGGCCTGTGGCGAACGCCAATGCATCGGCGATCCGCCGCGCCGACCCGGCCTTGCCGCAGGCAAACAAGGCAATGCTCGCCAGTGCGTTGTCGTAGGTGAACGCCACGCCGCGCAACGCCAGGATCGGCGCAGGCTGGCCATCCAGCGGCGGATAACTGGCTACCAGCACCGGCCCCGCCGGCTGCGATGTCACGGCCTGATCCAGCGCCGCACAGGTCATTGCCGCCAGTTGCGGTTGGGCTTGTGCAGCCCATCCGCTTGCCGTGCCGATCATCAACATCAGCCCCACCATCGCTCGCAATAAAATGCTCATGGCCGCGACACCTCGGCACTGGCCCACAATCCCGGGTTGCAGGTCATGGCGCGCTGGCTGTCCGTGAGGTCCGCAGCAAAGGTGCCGACCACGTACACGGAATTTTGCTCGGCATAGGGGAACGGCACGCTGTAGGTATTGGCGCGGATGTCCGAGGCGCTGGACAACAACTGCACCACACTGGCCTTGAGGGGCTGGTCGAGGCCGCGGATTTTCACGGTGAGCACGCTGTCGCGGTCGATCTTGCTGGCCATGCGCTCGGGGAACACCGCGATCACATAGCTCTGCGCGCAATCCGTGGCCCGCAGCAAGGTCGAACCGGCCTGCACCAGCGTGCCCTGGGGCGCCAGCAGTTCCTGGACAGTACCGGGCGAATACGCCACGACGTCGTAGCCGGCCATCATCCGGACGCGGTTCTGCTCGGTTTCGATCAGTTGGTTGAGATTGTCGAGTTCCTGTTGATAGGTCACCCGGTTGCGCGCCTGATTCTCCAGGCTGAGTTTCAGCGTGGTCATTTGCGCGCTGAGATCGAACATGCGCAGTTGATCGGGATCGAGGTACACCTGTTTATTGGCGGCACTGACGTCACCATCGGTGATCCGCAACTGCGAACGCACCGACTCGGCCGCGCCTTGCAACGAAGCCAGCTGCGCTTTCGACGAAGCCACCACCGCACCACTGACCGCCCCTTGGACGAACAACTCGAGATTGCGCTCGACCGTTTCCTGGGCATCGATCAACCGCGCGCTGGCGGCACTGTTCTCGGCTTTCAAGGCTTTTTGCGTGTAAAGCTGGCGGGTGTGAAACGCGGCCTGGTAACGCTGGCTGGTTTTCTCCAGCTCCTCGTAATAACGCTGATCGTGCTCGGCCTGACTGGCCGAAGACGACAGCTGTTGCTCCAGGGTCAGGCGCCGGGTTTGCAGGGTCAGCAAGGTTTCCTGGTTCGCCCGCGGGTTTTCCACCACGGCAATCTTCTGGCCCTGGCTAAACGTCACCCCGGGCTTGACCGCCAGGGAACTCACCACGCCATCGATCGGCGTGGTCAACAGAATCACCGGCGCATTCAAAATCGCCCGGGTGGCGGAGGCCGACACCAGCGGCATGAGCAAGGTCGAGAGCAACAGCCAGACGATAAACCCCAGCACACCCAATCCCACCAGGCGCGGTAACAGCGATAACAACTTCGAGCGTTCTTGCGCCATGTTCGACTCTCCCGATAGACCAACCGCATAACAGCCAGGCCATAGCAGGCCTGACTGCGAAAACACTTTTGGCAGGGTGAGCAAACGCAATTGATCGCTGGACGGCAATTAAGCCGACGCTGATTGATATGATTTTATTGTGAGGTGAGCGGGAATGGGATTCCCGTCTTTTTGGAGAGTTGCTGTGGAGCGTGACTTTCGTGTTGCCCGAGGCAGAGCGGGCGGTGTCATTGGCGACACTAGATTCAGTGCCTTGGGGTGTCAAGTAAATGAATGGAGCAATTAAATGGCGTCAAATATGTAGCGGCCCGATGATTGGATCCACATAAGCCGTTTCAGCTAAGTTGATTGCCAAGCTGTTATTTTTACTAGTGATTTTTATTTTTTATTGCGAAATGAACTTTGTATCGATTTCTAGATAATTCTTAAATTTTTAGTGGAGAGATTAAAACGATATAAGTCACCCGTGATCGGCTTGTAGAACAACCTGTATTCAGGCGTTGGTGCGTTTAAGGGAATCAAGTACAAATGAAAACGGCACCTTATGGTGCCGTTCACATTTCTGCGCTTATTGGCTTGGCGAACAGATCTCCCCTGGGACACGCCAGATTTTTACTGAAATTTACCTGGGCCGATTCCAGCATGGGATGGCCAAGCATTAAATTACCTAAGCTCCACTAGTGCAAACGCAATCGCTCCCCAAACCACAATGACGCACGTCAGAATGGCCTTCGCTTTTAGCAGTCGCTTCAAGTTCAAAGGAAAGTTACGGAAATCATCAGGATCAAGATCCCCTGCACGAAGTCTCGGCCCAGGCCACATCACCACAAAGGTGATCTTTGCAACTAACATAATCCGACTCAGCCATCCGCCTCGCATCAATCCTGCAGCGCTAATAACGATATCGCGACTACCGCTCAAGGCCTCAACAAGGCGCTCCAAGTGACAGCGACTCAAGTACAGACTGTAAAAAAAGCTCACGTAACTCAGAAGGATTGGGCCAGCCACAAGCCAAAAAGCTAGCCAAGACGCCCAAAATTCTTCGGAGGTCATGGCCAATTTTTCTCATAGAGTATTTCCCCTGCTAGCTCACCTCCTTTACTGCCAACAGTCGTCCCCCCCAACGCGCCAACCCCAACTATTGCTGCGACACAAACGACACCACCTATACCTGTAGAGACTGGAATATCCACCAAGCTCCTTATATTTTTACCAGTAAGCATGCAACCACCAGCCAAATTGCACCACCAACCAGTATCACCGCATCAACTTGCAGAAGTCGTTTTAGATATGGAGGAAAGTTTTCAATATCGACAGGGTCCAGTTCACCGAGGCGGATTGACGTTTTTGGCATCATTACCACTCCGGTAATTTTGGTCACTAAGAGAAAGCACCCAAACCAACCCTGTTTCCGCAGACCTGGCCCCCAAATATAGATACAACGACTGTTCTTCAAAGCCTCCATCATGGCATCCAGGTGACGTCCCAGGTATAGGGCGTACGCGAAACTCACAAATCCCAGCAGTATTGGCCCGCCATTGAAAATCAGAACCGCCCAGACAGGCCAACTGCTGTTCATGGCTGCATAGCCTCATACAGTGTCTCACCGATGACCTCTCCCCTTTCACCTCCATCGGTCGTACCCACCCAAGCCCCAACACCTATAAGCGTAGCGACGCAGACAACCCCTCCAATACCAGTAGTGACTCCAAGTGCCAGGCAGATTGGACCACTGGCAACCAGGCCTAGCCGTGCGCCCAGAATGCCGCCACCGGTGGACCCTAGAAATTTCCCCCCTTCAGTAAACTTAACCTTCTCGCAAGCAGCGCCAGAATCCCCGACACAAACCGCCTGTATGGCCAACAATGAAGAAACCCCGCCAATTCCTATACCGATGTATCCACCAGTGCTCATGTACTTGGCAGCCCGACTGACCGTATTCACATGAGTCGCATAACCCGGTATCTGCCCAGGCGCCCCGGCCTTGTCCCAGTGGTGCACCAGGCTACGACTGGAAATGCCGAGGGCAGTCTTCAATTTGGGATGATCACCCAATGTGGTCACCCCACGAAGGCGCGTGGAATTCAGTAGATGGGCTTCCAGCTGGGCGAGCAGGCGCTGGCGCTCGGCGAAGAATTGCGGTGATTTAAGATGGCCGTGTTGGCGATAGGTTGCTTGATGCAGACGTTCCATCGCTTGAAGGGTGTCACGCAGTCGGGAAAGGTGTTTTTCCATCACCGCCGAACTGACACCGAGCCAGGTCGAAGTCTCGCCGGTAAAACTGGCGATTTCGGCGCCGTGGCGAAACATGAATTCCGCTTCTGCTGGCGTCAGGGGATCGAGGGCTGCCTTGACCTGTTGAGCGGTTTGCATGAGTTGGGCTTCCTGGTAGGTACAGGAAGTGTTGCTCGGATCGCTCAGCACGATCATTGAACCGGCTTTGAGATCGCTTCGATCAGGGTTGAGCGCCTGGAACTTGCTCATGGTGGCGTGTTGCCGAGAGGGGAAAAGAGCAGCCTCGAGTTGTTCGCGGGTCATGCTGTTGGGGACAACGTAGAATCCGGGTTCCGGTAGGTCTGCTTTGTTGAATGCGGCTGGAGCCGGATGACTTGAAGGGGCGAATCCGGATTGACGTGGCACTGCCGGCTGAGTGCTAGCGACGGGGGCGGTCGGCTCAGCCGATTTTCTGGACACCGGCGGTGCAGCATCCGCTTTCGTGTAAGTTGCCGTGAGCACCGAGGGGATCAGACCGGCTCTACAAGGGCAGTTACTGTAGCTATCCAAGGTGCCAGCCATGGGCCTTCCATGACTGGTCATGTACGAGATGCCACCGACGATCCGATAGGTCTTTCTGTCCTTTCCACAGGTGACTCGATCACCATCGCAGGCGTGGGCAACGCCATACATCATGATCCGGGTGTCACCATCGAGAACTGTGCCGCCACAGGTGGTTCGGTCATTCAAACCGATGAAATGTCCTTCTCTCATTGAACTTCTTCTCCATGACTTCCGGTAGAGCCCAGAAGGTTTACGACGAGGGGTTGCTACCGTCAGCTGCGTCAGCATTCAAGCAACGCCGCACTGAGACGGCCGTGGGCAGCGCCAGACTTGATCGTTCAGTGCGCGATAGCTGGCAGAAAATCTTCGACCATCGAGACACCTTCGCGCGCAATAAATACGTAGCCGCCCTGTGGCGTATTGATGATCTCGTCGCCATTGCTGAGCAAGCTGCCGACCAACGCCACATCATTGTGAACCTGCCCGGCGCCTGTGATGATCTGCGCCGTACTGCCATCGACATACATGACGTAGTCGCCTTTGCGCGCTCCACGCACCGACTGTCCATTTTCCAGCTTGAACTACTGCAGTCCGGTCCCTTGCTGGATCACTCCGCCGTTACGGGTATGGCTGCCCTCGGTGGCAAAGCGGAAGATGGCGATGGCGGGATGAGCGTCAAGGTATGCCTGCTGTTCGCGAACAGTCGCCTGGGTTTCCTCATCGAATCGCGCAATGTGCTGCTCAGTGAAGTGCGGGGTGTCCAGGCTGCGGAGGTATTCTGGGGAAACAGCATTGCCACACAAGAACTGAAAGGGTGCATTCATTTCAAACTCCTTATCCTTGGAAGGGTGTTCAGAAATAATGCAGCGGACGCTAACAGCGTTGCGAGCCTCACGGCAGGGTCAAAAAGACGATTCAGAAGTTTCGCCGAAAGAAACAATCCTTTTCCTACAAGAGTCTTTCTAAAGAGCATTTATTCCGTAAGAAAAAGTCTTCACGCACAAACAAAAACGCCCCGACCAAGGTCGGGGCGTTTTCACGTGCAGCTAAAGGAGCTTAGCGCGGGAAAGCTGGCGGGTTTACACCGGCCATGTCTTCCATCACGCGAACCACCTGGCAGCTGTAACCGAATTCGTTGTCGTACCAGACGTACAGTACAACGCGGTTATCCTGGGTGATGGTCGCTTCAGCGTCCACGACGCCTGCGTGGCGCGAGCCAACGAAGTCGGTGGAAACCACTTCCTGCGAATTGACGTAGTCGATCTGCTTGTGCAGGTCCGAGTGCATGGCCATCTGGCGCAGGTACTCGTTGATCTCTTCGCGGGTGGTGGCCTTTTCCAGGTTCAGGTTCAGGATGGCCATCGACACGTTTGGCGTAGGAACGCGAATCGCGTTGCCGGTCAGCTTGCCCTTGAGCACTGGCAGTGCCTTGGCGGCTGCGGTGGCGGCACCGGTCTCGGTGATTACCATGTTCAGCGGCGCGGCGCGGCCACGACGGCTGCCCTTGTGGAAGTTGTCGATCAGGTTCTGGTCGTTGGTGAACGAGTGAACGGTTTCGACGTGGCCGTTGACGATGCCGAACTTGTCATTCACAGCCTTCAGCACCGGCACGATGGCGTTGGTGGTGCAGGAAGCGGCCGAGATGATCTTGTCGTCAGGGCTGATGTCGCCATGGTTGATGCCGTGCACGATGTTCTTCAGCGCGCCCTTGCCAGGTGCGGTGAGGATCACGCGGCCAGCGCCCGGGCAGGCCAGGTGCTGGCCCAGGCCGTCGGCGTCACGCCATACACCGGTGTTGTCGACGATCAGTGCGTTCTCGATGCCGTACTGGGTGTAGTCGACTTCGGTCGGGCTCTTGGCGTAGATAACCTGGATCAGGTTGCCGTTGGCGGTGATGGTGTTGTTGGCTTCATCGATGGTAATGGTGCCATCGAACGGGCCATGAACCGAGTCGCGACGCAGCAGGCTGGCACGCTTGACCAGGTCGTTCTCGGCGCCCTTGCGCACGACGATTGCGCGCAGGCGCAGGCCGTCGCCGCCACCGGTTTTTTCGATCAGGATGCGCGCCAGCAGACGGCCGATACGACCGAAGCCGTACAGGACAACGTCGGTGCCTTTGCGGGCGGAAGCGTTCTGCTGGCCAACCACGTCGGCCAGTTCTTCACGCACGAACTGCTCGGCAGTACGGCCATTGCCTTCAGCCTTGAACTTGGCTGCCAGCTTGCCCAGGTCTACCGAAGCGGCGCCGAGCTTGAGCTCGCTCATCGCCTTGAGCAGCGGGAATGTTTCGTGGACGGACAGCTCGGTATCGTCGGTTTGACGGTGACGAGCAAAGCGGTGAGCTTTGAGAATCGCAATGACTGAACGATTGATCAGGCTGCGGCCATAGATCGAGCTCACCACATTGTTATTGCGGTAAAGCTGACCGATAAGCGGAATCATCGCTTCTGCGAGTGCTTCACGGTCGATCCATTCACCAAGACACTGGTCGGGCTTCTGAGTCACGGGAACCTTCCACATGTAGGGGCAGAAAAAAGGGGCTACATTATGCCGCCGCGCGCCTCGTGTAGCAATGCGCGCTTGTCGCACCGCCAGTAACAAAATCCCTTTCAAAAAAATCGCGCACCGCTGAAACCCAATGAAACCGGGGCCTCCAGCTTCGTCAATTTTTTGGGGACAGCGCAACCTTATCCGTAACCATCCGTAACACCGGTTGGTTTTGCCACTACATAATCGCTAATTTCCGGTAAAAAACACCGCGATTTTGTCTTTACCACTACATTTTTCCTTACCCGCGTAATAGACACATCTGCGACTGACAGCCGGCACCCGGGACCGCTACAATTACCGACTTTGTCGCAACGCTTGGAGCTCAACCTTCCGTGCCCGTTCTGCGTCTACCGCTTCTCCCTGCCGCGGCAGGTAAACAGCACTGGGGCAACCTGCCCGGTGCCGCCCTGAGCCTGGCCATCGCCGAGGCCGCCAGCGCTGCCAAGCGCTTTACCCTGCTGCTCACAGCCGACAGCCAAAGTGCCGAACGACTGGAACAGGAGCTGGGTTTCTTCGCCCCGGATTTGCCCGTGCTGCATTTCCCCGACTGGGAAACCCTGCCCTACGACCTGTTCTCGCCGCACCAGGACATCATTTCCCAGCGCATTTCGGCGCTTTATCGATTGCCGGAACTGAGTCATGGCGTGCTGGTGGTGCCGATCACCACTGCGCTGCACCGCCTGGCGCCGACCAAATTTTTGCTCGGCAGCAGCCTGGTCCTGGACGTCGGCCAGAAGCTAGACGTCGAGCAAATGCGCACCCGCCTCGAGGCCACAGGCTATCGCTACGTCGATACCGTGTACGAACATGGCGAATTCACCGTGCGCGGCTCCTTGATCGACCTGTTCCCGATGGGCAGCAAGCTGCCTTACCGGATCGACCTGTTCGACGACGAAATCGAAACCCTGCGCACCTTCGACCCGGAAAACCAGCGCTCCATCGACAAGGTCGATTCGGTCAAGCTGCTGCCGGCCAAGGAATTCCCGCTGGAGAAAGAAGCCGTCACCCGCTTCAAGGCACGGTTTCGCGAGCGCTTCGATGTCGACTTCCGGCGCTGCCCGATCTTCCAGGACCTGAACAGCGGGATTACCCCCGCCGGCATCGAGTACTACCTGCCGCTGTTCTTCGAAGAAACCTCGACGCTGTTCGATTACCTGCCTCAGGACACGCAAGTGTTCTCGTTGCCAGGCATCGAGCAGGCCGCGGAAAATTTCTGGAACGACGTGCGCAATCGTTATGAAGAGCGGCGCGTCGATCCTTCGCGTCCTTTATTACCGCCTGCCGAGTTGTTCCTGCCAGTAGAAGACTGCTTCGCCCGCCTGAAAAACTGGCCGCGAGTGGTCGCCAGCCAACAGGATGTGGAGTCCGGCGCTGGCCGCGAGCGCTTCCCCGCAAGGGAATTGCCGAACCTGGCCATCGAAGCCAAGGCCACCCAGCCGCTGGCGGCGCTCTCGGGTTTCCTCGACGAGTTCCCTGGGCGCGTGCTGTTCACTGCCGAATCCGCGGGCCGTCGCGAAGTGCTGCTCGAACTGCTGGAACGCCTGAAGCTGCGACCGAAGACCGTCGACAGCTGGCCGGACTTTGTCGCCAGCAAGGAGCGCCTGGCGATCACCATCGCGCCGCTGGACGAAGGCCTGCTGCTGGATGATCCGGCCCTGGCGCTGGTCGCCGAAAGCCCGTTGTTCGGCCAGCGCGTGATGCAGCGCCGACGCCGTGAGAAGCGCGCCGACGCCAACAACGACGCGGTCATCAAGAACCTCACCGAGCTGCGCGAAGGCGCGCCGGTGGTGCACATCGATCACGGTGTCGGCCGCTACCTGGGGCTGACGATCCTGGAAATCGACAACCAGGCCGCCGAATTCCTCACCCTTGAATACGCGGAAAACGCCAAGCTTTACGTGCCGGTGGCCAACCTGCACCTGATCGCCCGCTACACCGGCAGCGACGACGCCCTCGCCCCGTTGCATCGCCTGGGCTCCGAGACCTGGCAAAAAGCCAAGCGCAAGGCCGCTGAACAGGTGCGCGACGTCGCGGCTGAATTGCTCGATATCTACGCACGCCGCGCCGCGCGTGAAGGGTATGCCTTCGCCGACCCGAAAGCCGATTACGCCACCTTCAGCGCCGGCTTCCCGTTCGAAGAAACGCCAGACCAGCAAACCACCATCGAAGCGGTGCGCGAAGACATGCTCGCGCCCAAGCCGATGGATCGCCTGGTGTGTGGCGACGTCGGCTTCGGCAAGACCGAAGTGGCCATGCGCGCAGCGTTCATTGCGGTGCACGGCGGTCGCCAGGTGGCGATCCTGGTACCGACCACCCTGCTCGCCCAGCAGCACTACAACAGCTTCCGCGACCGCTTCGCCGACTGGCCGGTGAGCGTGGAAGTGATGAGCCGCTTCAAGTCGGCCAAAGAGGTGAACGCGGCGATCGCCGACCTGGCCGAAGGCAAGATCGACATTGTCATCGGCACGCACAAGCTGCTGTCCGACGATGTGAAAATCAAAAACCTGGGCCTGGTGATCATCGACGAAGAACACCGCTTCGGTGTCCGCCAGAAAGAACAGCTCAAGGCGCTGCGCAGCGAAGTCGACATCCTCACCCTGACCGCAACGCCGATTCCGCGCACGCTGAACATGGCCGTGTCGGGCATGCGCGACCTGTCGATCATTGCCACGCCGCCGGCCCGTCGCCTGTCGGTGCGCACCTTCGTCATGGAGCAGAACAAGAGCACGGTTAAAGAGGCCCTGCTACGTGAGCTGCTGCGCGGCGGCCAGGTCTATTATCTGCACAACGACGTCAAGACCATCGAGAAATGCGCCGCCGACCTCGCCGAACTGGTACCGGAAGCGCGGATCGGCATCGGCCACGGGCAGATGCGCGAGCGCGAACTCGAACAGGTGATGAGCGACTTCTACCACAAGCGCTTCAACGTGCTGATCGCCTCGACCATCATCGAGACCGGCATCGACGTACCGAGCGCCAACACCATCATCATCGAGCGCGCTGACAAGTTCGGCCTGGCGCAGCTGCACCAGCTGCGCGGTCGGGTCGGTCGCAGTCACCACCAGGCCTACGCCTACCTGCTGACGCCGCCGCGCCAGCAGATCACCGCGGACGCGGAAAAGCGCCTGGAAGCGATCGCCAACACCCAGGACCTCGGCGCGGGCTTTGTGCTCGCCACCAACGACCTGGAAATCCGCGGCGCCGGCGAATTGCTTGGCGACGGCCAGAGCGGGCAGATCCAGGCGGTCGGTTTCACGCTGTACATGGAAATGCTCGAGCGCGCGGTGAAGTCGATCCGCAAGGGCGAACAGCCCAACCTCGATCAACCGCTGGGCGGTGGTCCGGAAGTCAACCTGCGCGTACCGGCGTTGATTCCCGAAGACTATCTGCCGGACGTCCATGCCCGCCTGATTCTCTACAAGCGCATCGCTTCGGCCACCGACGAGGACGGCCTCAAGGACCTGCAGGTCGAGATGATCGACCGTTTCGGCCTGTTGCCCGAGCCGACCAAGAACCTGATGCGCATCACCGCACTGAAATTGCAGGCCGAATTGCTGGGCATCAAGAAAGTCGACGGCGGCCCGCAGGGTGGTCGAATCGAATTCGCGACACAAACCCCGGTCGACCCCCTGACCCTGATCAAGTTGATCCAGAGCCAGCCCAAGCGCTACAAATTCGAAGGCGCGACGATGTTTAAATTCCAGGTCCCGATGGAGCGCCCGGAAGAACGCTTTAATACTGTAGAGGCGCTGTTTGAGCGTCTTATCCCGAAAACTGCTTGAAGGACGCCGCATGCGCCTGTTTCGCTCACTGACCTTGTTGATAACCCTGGTCGCCCCTTCGGTGTTTGCCGATGACCTGTATCAGATTGAAATGATTCTGGTGCGGCAGAATGCCGTGCCGGCGATTATCAGCCGTGCCGCTCCGGAAGACTGGGCCGCAGGCGCGCAAACCGTCAGCCCCGACAGCCTGCGCACGCCGAGCCTCAACAACGAAGTGGAAAAACTCACCGCCAGCAATGAATACAGCGTGCTGCTGCACAAGGCGTGGCAGCAGACGCTCGGCGAGACACCGGTCAAGGTGGCGGTCAGCGACGGCAAGGAACAGTACGGCCAGTACCCGATCGAAGGCACCCTGAACCTGACGCTGGGACGCTTCACCGATGTAGATGCCGATTTCTGGGTCAACCAGTTCAACGAAGACGGCCTGGTGACCGCCAGCGAACGCCTGAAACAGGAAAGCCATACCAAGAACGGCCAGCTCAATTTCCTCGACAACGGCCACCTGGGCCTGCTGATCAAGATCACCTCATTGACGGCGCCCGCTCCCCGGGAAGCCCCTGAAGTCGTCCCGGACTGATCGAGCCCCCCATGTCCGCGACCCTGAGCAAACCCCTGGCACCTTCCTGGGTCAGCCGATTCAAGGAACAGAGCCTGGAGCGCGGTCGCCGGTATGCCCTGGAGAATCGCGTCAGGATCGTCGAGGTCGGCGACGCGACGATCACCGCGGCGTGCGAAGGCTCTGGCGGTAACGTTTACCGTCAGACCATTCGCCTGCGCGAGTCGGCCAAAGGCACCTTGCTGATGGTCGATGCCACCTGCTCCTGCCCGGTGCACAGCAACTGCAAACATTGCGCGGCGGTGCTCCTGCAAATCCAGGAAACCCTCGACTACCCCGCCGCCGCCAAAGACGCCGAACTCCTGGAAAAACTCCAGGCGGTGCTGGAAAACCGCAGCCCCAAGGCACCACCGCAAGTGCTGGTGGACAACGTGCAACCGGTACCGCGCCTGTGGCTGGCGAGCATTGAGTTCAGCGCCTTCGAACCGCGCAACGGGCGGATGCAGCGTTACATCCAGCATCGCGCGGCGTTGTCTTTCGGTTACCTGGACGAGTACGTTTCAGGCCAGAAGAATGCCGACATCCTGATTCGCCAGGAGACCCAGACACTGCGGATAAAACGCCACCCGGACGTCGAACAGTCCTACCGGGAGCAGCTGCGAATCCTCGGTTTCAAGATCGCCACCCGGCAAAGCAAGGCCCTGCCGGAAAGCGCTGGCGAACTGTTCGAGATGGTCAACGACAGCGCCTGGCTGACCTTCACCCTCAATGAACTGCCAAAGTTGCGCACCCAGGGTTGGGAGCTGCAGATCAACGAAGACTTCGGCTTCGACCTGACGGCCGTGGACGACTGGTACGCCACGGTCGAACAGGTTCCGGAGCGCGACTGGTTCGACCTGGAGCTGGGGATCATCGTCAATGGCGAGCGGTTGAGCCTGTTGCCGATCCTGTTGAACCTGATGCGTTCCCACACCGAACTGCTCAATCCGGAACGCCTCGCTCGCCGGCGCGACGACGAGCTGATCCTGGTCAACATACCCAGCCGGCCGAACGCCGAGCACGGCCCGCTGCAAGTCGCCCTGCCCTTCGGCCGCCTGAAACCGGTATTGGCGACGCTTGGAGAGTTCTACCTTCAAGAACCTGGCGAAACCACGCTGCGCCTGAGCAAGGCCGACGCCACGCGTCTCAACTCGCTGGAAGACCTGCCACTGCTCTGGGAAGGTGGCGAGCAGATCCGCAGCTTTGCCCAACGCCTGCGCGACATCAAGGACTACACCGCCTCGGCGCCGGACGGCCTGAACGCGACACTGCGCCCCTATCAGCTCGAGGGCCTGAGCTGGATGCAGTCGTTACGCCAACTGGAAGTCGGCGGCATCCTCGCGGACGACATGGGCCTGGGCAAAACCCTGCAGACCCTGGCGCACATCCTCAGCGAGAAAAACGCCGGTCGCCTCGATCGCCCCTGCATGGTGGTGATGCCCACCAGCCTGATTCCCAACTGGATCGACGAAGCGGCGCACTTCACTCCGCAACTCAAGGTACTGGCACTGTACGGCGCCAGTCGCAAAAAACATTTCGACAACCTCGCCGATTACGACCTGATCCTGACCACCTATGCCTTGCTGCCCAAAGACGTGGAACGCCTGGCGGCGCAGCCCTTGCACGTGCTGGTACTGGACGAAGCGCAATACATCAAGAACCCCAACAGCAAGGCCGCCCAGGCTGCCCGTGAGCTCAATGCCCGCCAGCGCCTGTGCCTGAGCGGCACGCCACTGGAAAACCACCTGGGCGAACTGTGGTCACTGTTTCACTTCCTGCTGCCGGGCTGGCTCGGCGACGTCAAAAGCTTCAACAGTGATTACCGGGTACCCATCGAAAAGCGCGCCAGCGAAGTCAGGCTTCAACACCTCAACAGCCGGATCAAACCCTTCCTGCTGCGTCGCACCAAGGAACAGGTGGCAACCGAGTTGCCGCCGAAAACCGAGATCATCCACTGGGTCGAACTCAACGAAACCCAGCGCGACCTGTACGAAACCATGCGCCTGGCCATGGACAAGAAAGTCCGCGACGAAATCACCCGCAAGGGCGTGGCGCGCAGTCAGATCATCATCCTCGAGGCGCTGCTCAAGCTGCGCCAGGTGTGTTGCGATCTGCGCCTGGTCAATGAAGCCACCCTTCCGGCGCGGGGCAGCACCTCGGGCAAGCTCGACAGCCTGATGGAAATGCTCGAAGAGCTGTTCGAGGAAGGCCGCAAGATTCTATTGTTCTCGCAGTTCACCTCAATGCTGGCATTGATCGAAGAAGAACTGAACAAGCGCGGCGTGCCCTACGCGCTACTGACCGGACAGACCCGCGACCGTCGCACACCGGTGAAGGAATTCCAGAGCGGCAAGCGTCAGATCTTTCTCATCAGCCTGAAGGCCGGTGGTGTTGGCCTGAACCTGACGGAAGCCGATACCGTGATTCATTACGACCCCTGGTGGAACCCGGCAACGGAAAACCAGGCCACCGACCGCGCCTATCGCATCGGCCAGGAAAAGCCGGTGTTCGTCTACAAACTGATCGCCCGCGGCACGGTGGAAGAGAAGATCCAGCACCTGCAGAAGGAAAAATCCGACCTGGCTGCGGGCGTGCTGGATGGGCGGCAGGCCGGGGACTGGAAGTTGCAGAGCGATGACATCGAGGCGCTGTTTGCGCCGTTGCCGGATAAGCTGGAGAAGCGCTGAAAACTGCGGCGCCGGGTAGATTGCTTTCGCGAGCAGGCTCGCTCCCACAGGAATGTCACCGAACCTGTGGGAGCGAGCCTGCTCGCGAAGGGAGCGACTCGGTATATCGGCTAGTCAGCCCGGAGCACCCGCGCCAACGTAGACCTCACCCTGACCATCCCCTCTCCTAACGCTCGCTCGATCTCTGCCATGCTGATCACCGATGCCGACTTGCCCGCTGCCGGATTCACCACCAGCGCCAGGCAGGCGTAATCCAGCTGCAGCTCGCGGGCCAGGGCCGCTTCGGGCATCCCGGTCATGCCAACGATGTCGCAACCATCGCGCTCCAGGCGCAGGATCTCGGCGGCGGTTTCCAGCCGCGGACCCTGCATGCAGGCATAGACGCCCCGATCGCTGAAACCCGCGCCTTCGGCCACCAGCGCTGCAATCAAGCGCTGGCGTAGCGATTCGCTGTAGGGGTAGGTGAAATCGATATGGGTCACCGGCTCCAGGTCATCGGCAAAGTAGCTGTGCTCGCGACCACTGGTGTAGTCGATCAATTGATGCGGCACGCAGAAATGCCCGGTACCCATCGCCCCGTTGATGCCGCCCACTGCGTTGACTGCCAGGATGGCCTCGGCACCGGCCTGCTTCAGCGCCCAGAGATTGGCGCGATAATTCACCCGGTGCGGCGCAAAACGGTGCGGGTGACCATGACGGGCGAGAAACAGCACGTCGCTGCCGGCATATTCGCCAATCTGCACTTCTGCAGACGGCGCGCCGTAGGGAGTGTCCAGCGCCAATGACTGGCGAATCTGCAGGCCTTCCAGCCGGGTCAGGCCGCTGCCGCCGATAATCGCGTAAACCGTCATGGCGCCCCCTTCTCAATCGATAAGTTGTGCATCCCTGAGCGCACCGACGGCCGCCAACCAGCGCGGGTCCTGGCGGTATTCGGTGCTCGCATGCGCCTGGCCGCGCATCCGTGCAATGCGCGCCGACGGCTTGACCTGCAAACGCTGGGCAGCACTCAAGGCCAGTTCGGCGGCTGCGCGGTCGTTGCACACCAGGCCCATGTCGCAGCCGGCGGTCAACGCCGCTTCGATACGGCTGGCGGCATCGCCCACCACGTGGGCACCGGCCATGGACAGGTCGTCGCTGAAAATTACCCCGTCGAACTGCAGTTCGCCCCGCAGGATGTCCTGCAGCCAGCGCCGCGAGAAGCCCGCCGGCTGGGTATCGACCTGTGGATAAATAACGTGGGCAGGCATGACGGCGGCCAGCTGTTTGCTCAACTTGGCGAAAGGCACCAGGTCATGGGCACGAATCTGCTCGAGGCTGCGCTCGTCATTGGGGATCGCGACGTGGGAATCCGCCTCGGCCCAGCCGTGGCCAGGGAAATGCTTGCCGGTGGCGGCCATGCCCGCGCTGTTCATGCCGCGAATGAACGCACCGGCCAGCAGCGCGGCACGCTGCGGATCCGCTTCGAACGAACGGGTCCCGACCACGGCGCTGCGCTGGTGATCGAGATCCAGCACCGGGGCAAAGCTCAGGTCCAGGCCAACGGCCAGCACCTCGGTAGCCATGATCCAGCCGCACTGTTCGGCCAGGTATTCGGCGTTCGGGTTGTCGGCAATGGCGCGCATCGCCGGCAGTCGCACGAAACCCTGGCGCAGGCGCTGGACCCGCCCACCCTCCTGATCCACCGCCAGCAGCAGGTCGGGACGAATGGCGCGGATCGCCGCGCTCAACTCGCGGACCTGGCGCGGATGTTCGATGTTGCGGGCGAAAATGATCAGGCCGCCCACTTCGGGCTGGCGCAACAATTGGCGATCTTCCGCCGTCAGCCAGGTACCGGCGACGTCCACCATCAACGAGCCTTGCAGGCCAGCAGTCATAACAATTCCTTGATAACGATAAACCCGGCTCGCAACGATACGCCGCCCTGGGCTGCACCCGGGAGGTCGGCGATCATCGGTGGGAACGGGTTCAAAACGAGAGTCGGCATGGGCGGCTAGCTTATCGGATGTCAGCTGCCGCGCCCACCCATGAGCGGCTAAACCTTGGCGGCAACCGGTGTCGATTTGCTACGAGGACGCAGTTGCGCGGTGGCCATGGCCGAGTCGGTGACACCGGATTCGGCACGCATGCCGGCTGCCAGGAACGGCACCATCAGGCGCATGACCTGCTCGATGGAGGTATTGACCCCGAAGTCGGTTTCGGCGATGGCGCGCAAGGCCTTGATACCGGACATACTGAACGCGGCCGCACCCAGCATGAAGTGCACGCGCCAGAACAGTTCGATCGGCGGGATGCGCGGGGCAGCCTCGTTGACCAGCAACATGTAGCGGCGAAACACCTTGCCGTACATATCTTCCAGGTAGCGGCGCAAATGCCCCTGGCTCTGGCTGAAGGCCAGTCCGAGCAATCGCATGAAAATGGACAGGTCGTTGCCGCTGCGTGGCTGCACCACCAGGGCTTGCTCGACGAGGATTTCCAGCAATTCCTCGAGCGAAGGCTTGTTATCTGGCTTGGCCTGGCGCCGCTCCAACTCTTTATCGAGGCTGATGCAGAATGGCCCCAGGAAGCGCGAGAAGACGGCCTGGATCAGCGCCTTCTTGGAACCGAAGTGATAGTTCACCGCCGCCAGGTTCACACCCGCTTTGCTGGTGATCAAACGCAACGAGGTTTCGGCGAAACCTTTTTCCGCGAACAACTGCTCGGCAGCATCGAGAATGCGTTCAACGGTTTCCGACTGGGCCATGGCTACTCCGCCTGACAAACACTTGTTTGAAACATACGTTTCAGCCCGTGCGTTGTCAAGTCTGGCAGTTCGTTTCGGGAATGGTCGGTCATGCATTTAACCACACAACCGCAAAGCTTCCATCAGCCGGTTGAGCGACCGTCTGGCGGCGCACAAAAAAAGGGGCATTGCCAAGACCGTTCCACTGTATATAATCCCAGTCACTGTATAAAAAGACAGAGCGATCAATATGCTAAAGCTGACGCCACGCCAAGCCGAGATTCTGGCCTTTATCAAACGCTGCCTGGAAGACAACGGCTACCCGCCGACCCGCGCGGAAATCGCTCAGGAACTGGGTTTCAAATCGCCTAACGCGGCAGAAGAACACCTCAAGGCGCTGGCCCGCAAGGGCGCGATCGAGATGACTCCGGGAGCTTCGCGCGGTATTCGCATTCCCGGTTTCGAGGCCAAGGCCGACGACTCCAGCCTGCCAATCATTGGCCGCGTCGCGGCTGGCGCGCCGATCCTCGCCCAGCAACACGTTGAAGAGTCCTGCAACATCAACCCTGCGTTCTTCCACCCACGCGCCGATTACCTGCTGCGCGTGCACGGCATGAGCATGAAGGATGTGGGTATCTTCGACGGCGACCTGCTGGCCGTCCACACCACCCGCGAAGCCCGCAACGGCCAGATCGTGGTTGCGCGAATCGGCGACGAAGTCACCGTCAAGCGCTTCAAGCGCGACGGTAGCAAAGTCTGGTTGCTGGCTGAAAACCCCGAGTTTGCCCCTATCGAAGTGAACCTGAAAGATCAGGAACTGGTGATCGAAGGCTTGAGCGTCGGCGTCATTCGCCGCTAAAGGAGGCTTTATGCAGTTCCCCTACACATCACAGCAAGCACAACTGCCGCTTCAGTTCGAGGCATTCATGGCACAGCCAATGGCGCCAATCCTGAAGGAAGTGGAGTCGCCCTGGAGCGCCGAACCCGAAGTGTTCAGTGAACTGTCTTTGCGTGGTGCAGCCGGGAACTGCCTGAACCTTCTGGCGCCGATCCTGCGCGAGCTCAGCCAGGACCAGGATGCTCGCTGGCTGACCCTGATCGCCCCGCCTGCCAGCCTGACCCAGGCCTGGCTGAGGGATGCCGGACTCAATCGCGAACGCATCCTGCTGCTACAACCCCGTGGCGCCCAAAGCGCCCAGCAACTGACTTGCGAAGCCCTTCGCCTTGGTCGCAGCCACACAGTGGTCAGCTGGCTCAACCCGTTGAGCAAAATCTCACGGCAACAACTGATCAGCGCCGCCCGGACCGGGGACGCTCAAAGCCTGAATATTCGACTGGGTTAACGGCACACGCTGAACGCGAGTGGCTTCTGCAAGGATAGAGAAGCCTATTGAAGGCAGTGCCGGAAAAACCGACAGGCGGAGATCAATGAAGGACCCGCGGCCCCTCTTCCTTCTCGAATTCACCTTCAACCATACGTCCCGCCATCTGCACACCGACGCTCAACATCGCCTTGGCGACTTCCACGTGCTGGCCTTGCAGGAACGCCTTGGCATCCTCGGAGAAATCCAAAGTAACCAGAGAACCCTCGTCCTCTGCCCTGCGCAGTTCGATTCGGCCGTCTGGTAACTCGACAATTTCTAGAAAGGACGTTGGCATAAAGGTCTGTTCTCCACGGAAGGCGAGCATTATATAGGCATCAGCCAAGCTTCGCTCGGGATCTTGACCAGATACCCTTGCAAAAATGACTCGGCAGCCGAGCAAACAACCCCAAGGGTCGCCTGCTGCGCTGTTTAGTTGATCAGCACTCGTTCAAGCCTTCGCGAAAACGGATGGCCAGGCTTTTCAGGTTTTGCCGCCAGCTCTCCAGCTCCTCACGACCCAGCTCCTGAGGTGCCTCTTCTTCATCGAGATTTACCGCCACGATCAACGGCTGCGTCACATCACCTTTAGGCTTGCGCGGCGCTCGAGGCGGCTGGAACAACGCAGCATGGGCGGCCAGCAACTTGGCCAGCCAGGTTTCCGGGTTGTTGGCCAGCTCGACCATCTCGGCCATTTCCGGAATGGCGATACTTTCCAGCACTTCGCGGGTCAGCAACGATTCGGCCCGGGAAGCATTAGCCTGGGGCAAACGATAGAAACCGGCGATTTCGTGACACAAGCCCAACAAGGCTCCGTAGAGATGAAACAACGCCGATTCTCGCTCCGCCTGGATCAGCGCCAAGGCATTCATCGCCCGCCCCTGTTCGGCCTTGGCGAGCGCTTCCAGCGACAGGCCGGCGAAATAAATCTTCTGGTTGGTACGGGTATAGAGTTCGTGGGCCATGACGGCAGCCTCCACAACGAAATAATTGCTTCACGCAGGTCAGACAGTGTCGTGGATCAACTCCTTCTCCCGCAAGCATTGTCTGATCCCGAATGACACTCCCACTCAATAAATTGCCACCATCCTTGTGAATGAAACCGCTCCTTGCAGAAAAAGTGCACCACTCCCGATCAGGGCGGCCGACCCCGCGTCAAAGCCTGTGGGAAATGGTTGTCTGAGTACATATCCATTCCTGCGGTAACGGCCACCTAGGGTTTCGCTCTTACAGCGAGTCACTTGGAAGAGCCCCAAGTAACCAAGGGCTCTTGCCCGTGGCGTTCGGCCCCTCGCTAAGGCTCGGCATGCCCTCGCTCCGGTCCTGCTCCGTGGGCCCGCCGCGATGGGCCATCCTTGGCCCAACGCGGCTAAACCGGCATCCATGCCGGTTTACCCACTGCCCAGAACCTCCACTCGGCCTCTCGATGGGGCAAGAAAATCAAAAGCCAGATCAAGATCAACCGCGAAAGCGAGGCGGCCTTAAAGCCGACCTGATTGCAGGGCTGTCCGCGATCCCATTGTGGGAGCCAGCCTGCTGGCGATGGACTACCAGGCAATGCGTTCATCCAGACAGGGCGCGTTATCGTTGACCTCCATCGCCAGCAGGCTGGCTCCCACAAGGAATTAGGTGCAGCCGTAAAAGTCAGGTCGGCTTTAAGGCCGCCTCGCTTTTGTTTTTGATCTGGGTGCCCCGTTAACCACGATGGCCGAACGCAGGCATTGCGCAGTGGGTAAACCGGCAGGACGCCGGTTTAGCCGCGCTGGGCCATGGATGGCCCATCGCGGCGACCCACGGAGCAAAGCCGGAGAGAGGGCATGCCGAGCCCTAGCGAGGCACCAAGTGGTGGGGCAAAGCCTTTTGCTTACTTTTTGGTGTTTCCGGTTTTGAAAAGTGAGTCGCTGTAAGAGCGAAACCCTAGGTGGCCGTTACCGCAGGAATGGATATGTACGCGTCAACAAACAATAGATCGTCTGTCAGGACGCCTTCGCCGGCAAGCCGGGCTCCTACAGTAAATCGGGTATGTCCGCGAGGGATTGGTCGGCTGGCGGGCCGCCTTCGCCGGCAACCCGAAACTCCGCAGACAACGGGCACAAAAAAGCCGCATGAAAACCCGAAGGTTCTCATGCGGCTTTTTCGGTTTGGCGACTTTTACGCCTTCGCAGCCGGCCGCTTGTCCTCGACCTTCCACTTGCCACCGTCGTAGAACGCCTTCCAGCCAGTCGGCTTACCGTCGACTTCGGACTGTACGTATTGCTCCTTGGTCTTGCGGCTGTAACGGATCACGGCAGGCAGGCCATCCGGATCTTTCTTTGGCGCTTCGCACAGGAAGTGGTACTTCGGATCGATCTCATCCTTGTGCGGCACGATCTCGAGCACCAGCGGTGCGCGGGTCTCGCGGTTTTTCGGGAACTGGCTGGCGGCCAGGAACAGGCCCGACGCACCGTCGCGCAGGATGTAGGTGTCGTTGACCTTTTCGCATTTCAGCTCAGGCATTTTCACCGGATCCATCTTCGGCGGCGCCGCATCACCACTTTTCAGCAGTTTGCGGGTGTTCTTGCAGGTCGGGTTGGTGCAACCGAAGAACTTGCCGAAACGGCCGGTCTTGAGCTGCATCTCGCTGCCGCACTTGTCGCATTCCAGGCTCGGACCTTCATAGCCCTTGATGCGATAGGTGCCCTCTTCGATTTCATAACCATCGCAATCCGGGTTGTTACCACAGATGTGCAGCTTGCGCTTCTCGTCCAGCAGGTAGGCGTCCATTGCCGTGCTGCAGATCGGGCAGCGGTGCTTGCCACGCAGCACCAGCGATTCCGACTCACCCTCGTCGTCTGCGGCGATTTCATCGCCCGGCACCAGGTTGACGGTCGCCTTGCAGCGTTCTTTCGGTGGCAGGCTGTAGCCCGAGCAACCGAGGAATACGCCGGTCGACGCGGTACGAATCTGCATCGGACGCCCGCAAGTGGTGCACGGAATATCCGTCATCACTGGCTGGTTGGCGCGCATGCCACCGTCCGGACTCTCGGCTACCTCGAGTTTCTTCTTGAAGTCGCCGTAGAACTCATCGAGCACGTTTTTCCAGTCGCGTTCGCCCTGGGCCACGTCGTCGAGGTGCTCTTCCATGCCGGCGGTGAAGCCGTAGTCCATCAGGTTGGAGAAGCTTTCGGCCAGGCGCTCGGTGACGATGTCGCCCATCTTTTCCGAATAGAAGCGACGGTTGTGCAGCGCCACGTAGCCGCGGTCCTGGATGGTCGAAATGATCGCCGCGTAGGTCGAAGGACGACCGATGCCGCGTTTTTCCATTTCCTTGACCAGGCTGGCTTCCGAGTAACGCGCCGGTGGCTTGGTGAAGTGCTGGGTCGGATCAAGCTTGATCAGCTTCATCGCGTCGCCCTGGGCCATGTCCGGCAGCACGTCGTCGTCGCCCGGCTTGGCGATTTGCGGCATGACGCGGGTGTAGCCGTCGAACTTGAGGATACGGCCCTTGGCACGCAGCTCGAAGTCGCCGGCACCGACGGTGACCGTGGTCGACAGGTATTGCGCCGGCAGCATCTGGCAGGCGAGGAACTGGCGCCAGATCAGCTCGTAGAGGCGCTCTGCATCACGCTCCATGCCCGACAGCTTGCTTGGCTCAGTGTTGGCGTCAGACGGACGAATCGCTTCGTGAGCCTCTTGTGCGCCTTCCTTGCTGCTGTAGACGTTCGGGTTTTCCGGCAGGTACTTCTTGCCGAACTCGCTTTCAATATAGGTACGCGCCATCGCCACGGCATCGGCCGAGAGGTTGGTGGAGTCAGTACGCATGTAGGTGATGTAGCCGGCTTCGTACAGACGCTGGGCCATCATCATGGTTTTCTTCACGCCAAAGCCCAGGCGGTTACTCGCGGCCTGCTGCAAGGTGGACGTGATGAACGGGGCCGACGGCTTGCTGCTGGTCGGCTTGTCTTCGCGCTTGACGATGCTGTAGCTGGAAGACTTGAGCTTCTCCAGCGCCGCCATGGCCTGGGCTTCGTTGAGCGGCTTGAAGGCTTCGCCCTTCTCCCGAGCCACGTCGAAACGCACGGTCGCGCCCTTGGCGGTGCCGAGGTCGGCGTGGACTTCCCAGTACTCTTCCGGGATGAACGCGCGGATTTCACGCTCGCGCTCCACCACCAGCTTCACGGCAACCGACTGCACACGACCGGCGGACAGGCCACGGGCGATCTTGGCCCACAGCAGCGGCGACACCATGTAACCCACCACGCGGTCGAGGAAACGACGCGCCTGCTGGGCGTTGACCCGATCGATGTCCAGCTCGCCTGGCTGGGAGAAGGCTTCCTGGATCGCCTTCTTGGTGATTTCGTTGAACACCACGCGCTTGTAGCGGCTGTCGTCACCACCAATGGCTTCGCGCAGGTGCCAGGCAATGGCTTCCCCCTCGCGATCCAAGTCGGTTGCGAGATAGATGGTGTCAGCATCCTTGGCGAGCCGGCGCAGCTCCTCGATGACCTTTTCCTTGCCCGGAAGGATCTCGTATTTGGCTTTCCAGCCGTGATCGGGATCGACACCCATGCGCGCGACCAGCTGCTTGCGCGCCTTTTCCTTCGGCGACAAGGCCGGCGCTTCGCCCGCGGCAGCCTTGCCGCGCTTGGCGGCTGGCTCTTTGCTGGCGCTAGCCGAACCGCTGGTGGGCAGGTCTCGGATATGGCCGATACTCGACTTCACCACGTATTCGTTGCCCAAATACTTGTTGATGGTCTTGGCCTTAGCCGGGGATTCCACAATGACCAGCGATTTGCCCATGGATCAGAAAATTCCTGAATTCTAGAAGTGAAAGGCGGTTGGCGCCTGACGCGGCACCGCTATATATAGTGGCTGCAAGGTGAGGTCAAGCGCAGGGTTTTGCGCGCACTCAGCTTATGGCTTGTTAAAAAGGCTTGGCTCGGCTTGCACCAAAGCAAACCGCGGCACCTGTTCGCCGTCAACCTCGACCGACTCCAGGAACATGCTCAAGGGGCGTACCCAAAAGCCGTAATCGCCATACAGGGCTTGGTAGAAGACCACTTCTTCCTCGGTTTCCGAATGCCGCGCGACACTGAACACACGGTACTGCGGACCTTTGTAATGTTGGTAGAGCCCAGGTTGTATCGGCATGCTTCGGCCCTCACTCAAATCAGCTTGAAATAAAAAATAAAAAAATCCGCAAAAACAAAAACCGGGGCACTTGGCCCCGGCTTCCGTCAACGCAACGCTTAAACGCGTTCGAAGACGGTGGAGATGCCTTGGCCGAGACCAATGCACATGGTGGCTACCCCAAGGTTGCCGCCATTCTGCTTCATCACGTTCAGCAAAGTGCCGGAAATCCGCGCACCGGAGCAACCGAACGGGTGACCCAGGGCGATCGCGCCGCCGTGCAGGTTAACCTTCTCGTTCATCTTGTCGAGCACTTTCAGATCTTTCAACACTGGCAAGGCCTGTGCGGCGAAAGCTTCGTTGAGCTCGAAGTAGTCGATGTCGGAGATACTCAGACCCGCACGCTTCAATGCTTTGTGCGTGGCCGGTACTGGACCATAGCCCATGATCGCCGGGTCCACACCTGCCACTGCCATCGAGCGGATCACCGCCAGAGGCTGGATGCCCAGGTCCTGCGCACGCTGCGCCGACATCACGATCATGCACGAGGCACCGTCGGTGATCTGCGACGAAGTACCAGCGGTCACGGTGCCACCCTTTGGATTGAAAGCAGGCTTGAGAGCCGCCAGGCTTTCCAGGGTAGTTTCCGGACGAATGGTTTCGTCGTAGTCGAAGGTTTTCAGGAAACCGTTCTCGTCGTAGCCCTGCATCGGGATGATTTCGTCCTTGAACTTGCCTTCCACGGTCGCCTTGTGGGCGAGTTGGTGGGAGCGCAAGCCAAAAGCGTCCTGCTGTTCGCGAGTGATGCCGTGCATCTTGCCCAGCATTTCCGCGGTCAGGCCCATCATGCCCGAAGCTTTTGCCGCGTACAGCGACATGTGCGGGTTCGGATCGACACCGTGCATCATGCTCACGTGACCCATATGCTCGACGCCGCCAACCACGAAAACGTCACCGTTACCGGTCATGATCGCTTGCGCAGCCGTGTGCAGGGCACTCATCGACGAGCCACACAGGCGGCTGACGGTCTGGCCGGCCGAGGTGTGCGGGATCTGGGTCATCAGCGACGCCATGCGCGCGATGTTCCAGCCCTGCTCCAGGGTCTGGTTCACACAGCCCCAGATCACGTCTTCGACTTCAGCTGGGTCGACCTTGACGTTGCGTTCCAGCAGCTTGCTGATCAGGTGCGCCGACATGTCTTCGGCGCGGGTATTGCGGTGCATGCCGCCCTTGGAGCGGCCCATCGGAGTACGACCGAAGTCGACAATCACGACGTCTCTTGGATTCAAGCTCATAAAATTTCACTCTCGCTCAAAAGTTGGGACGCTTAACCGAAGAACCGCTGGCCGGTCTTGGCCATTTCACGCAGTTTTGCGGTCGGGTGGTACAGCGCGCCCAAATCAGCGTACTGGTCAGCCAGGGCAACGAACTCTGCCACACCGATCGAATCGATGTAGCGCAGCGCACCGCCACGGAATGGAGGGAAACCGATACCGTAGACTAGGCCCATGTCGGCTTCGGCGGCGGTTTCGACAATGCCGTCTTCCAGGCAACGCACGGTTTCCAGGCACAGTGGGATCATCATCCAGTTGATGATGTCTTCATCGGTGACTTCGCGCTGTTCAAAGACGATTGGCTTGAGCACTTCCAGAACCGACGGGTCGGCAACTTTCTTTTGCTTGCCCTTCTTGTCGGTTTCGTAGGCGTAGAAGCCCTTGCCGTTCTTCTGGCCCAGGCGCTTGGCTTCGTAGAGCACGTCCACGGCCGAGCGAGTGTCGTCCTTCATGCGGTCCGGGAAGCCTTCAGCCATCACGTCGCGACCGTGGTGGCCGGTGTCGATGCCGACCACGTCCATCAGGTACGCCGGACCCATCGGCCAGCCGAATTTTTCCATGACCTTGTCGATACGGACGAAGTCCACACCGGCGCTGACCAGCTTGGCGAAACCGCCGAAGTACGGGAACAGCACGCGGTTGACCAAAAAGCCCGGGCAATCGTTGACCACGATCGGGTTCTTGCCCATTTTCTTGGCGTAGGCAACGGTAGTGGCCACTGCCAGCTCGCTGGACTTCTCGCCACGGATCACTTCCACCAGCGGCATCATGTGCACCGGGTTGAAGAAGTGCATGCCGACGAAGTTTTCCGGACGCTTGAGGGCCTTGGCCAGCAAGGTGATGGAAATGGTCGAGGTGTTGGACGCGAGGATGGTGTCCTCCTTGACCTTGTCTTCGACTTCGGCCAGAACAGCTTGCTTGACCTTCGGGTTCTCGACGACGGCTTCAACCACCAGGTCCACGTGACCGAAATCACCGTAGGACAGGGTCGGACGAATGCCGTTGAGCACTTCAGCCATTTTCGCGGCGGTCATGCGGCCCTTGTCAACGCGGCCAACCAGCAGTTTGGCGGCTTCGGCCAGCCCCTGCTCGATACCGTGCTCGTTGATGTCTTTCATCAGGATCGGCGTGCCTTTGGACGCCGACTGATAGGCGATGCCGCCACCCATGATACCGGCGCCCAGTACGGCGGCCTGCTTCACGTCCTTGGCGATTTCGTCGTAGGCCTTGGCTTTTTTCTTCAGTTCCTGATCGTTCAGGAACAGGCCGATCAGGCTCTGTGCAGCGGCGGTCTTGGCCAGCTTGACGAAGCCGGCGGCTTCGATTTCCAGGGCCTTGTCACGACCGAAGTTCGCGGCTTTCTGGATGGTCTTGATCGCTTCGACCGGGGCCGGGTAGTTCGGGCCCGCTTGACCGGCCACGAAACCCTTGGCGGTTTCGAACGCCATCATTTGTTCGATTGCGTTCAGCTTGAGCTTTTCAAGCTTCGGCTGGCGCTTGGCCTTGTAGTCGAACTCGCCGGAAATGGCGCGCTTGATCATTTCCAGCGCAGCTTCCTGGAGCTTTTCAGGGGCAACCACGGCATCGACGGCACCGACTTTCAGCGCGTCTTCAGGACGGTTTTCCTTGCCGGCGGCGATCCACTCGATGGCGTTATCGGTACCGATCAGGCGCGGCAGGCGCACGGTACCGCCGAAGCCCGGGTAGATGCCCAGCTTGACTTCCGGCAGGCCGATCTTGGCCTTGGTCGACATGACGCGAAAGTCCGCTGCCAGGCACATTTCCAGACCACCGCCCAACGCGATGCCATTGATCGCGGCGACAGTCGGGACGTTGAGGTCTTCGAAATCGCTGAAAATCTTGTTGGCTTCGAGGTTGCCAGCCACAAGCTCTGCATCCGGCAGCTTGAAGTTGTCGACGAATTCGGTGATGTCGGCGCCGACGATGAACACGTCCTTGCCACTGCTGACGATCACACCCTTGATCGAAGCATCTGCCTTGATGGCGTCCACGGCCTGACGCAGTTCGTTCAGGGTTAGACGGTTGAACTTGTTGACGGACTCACCCTTGAGGTCGAACTTCAGTTCGACGATGCCACTTTCAAGAGCCTTAACCGTGATGGCTTTACCTTCGTAAATCATCAACTGATCTCCACGATATGGAAGCTGAACAGTACACGCCGGACGCAGGCGGATGGCTGGCAGGGACGTCACTCGTCGATGCTACGCCTATCCACCCGGCACACCCGCCAACGCGATAGTCGGGATTCTGTAGGAGCTGTTTGTCGTACAAACGCTCATTTCATACGCCCGTTTGATTTGGGTACGCCACCTTCACGGAAATTCCGACAATTGTCAATCGCCCAAAGTGTGGGTTGAGAGGCGACTTGGCGGTCATTTCTGTAGGACGAAGGCCTGCAACACGAGGTTGCATGAGCAATCATTCATAGAATCAATCTTTAGAAAATTCGCCCTAATTCACTGCAGCCTTTGTTTAACAAGCTACGCTGGCGAAACCTGGGGAAAAAACTGAACGCTTTTGGCGAATGCCCAGCGTAAGATCAGCCCAAACCGAATTACCGGCCTGCCTGGCCAACCCGCCCGATGACGTTGTCGGGCTTTTTATTGCCTGCAAAAACCCACGCGCGCCCTTGTAGGAGCTGCCGCAGGCTGCGATCTTTTGATCTTGCTTTTAAAAAATCGAAAGATCGCAGCCTGCGGCAGCTCCTACAGGGGATGGGGGTGTCTGCGGGGTTTAGGCCAGCGCCTTGAGGGTAGCATCGATATTTTGCAAAACGGCTGCGTCGCCCTTCTCTCCCCAATACAGGGTGATCATCTGCTTGTCAGCCTCGACCTTGTAGACGTTGTCTGGCAATTTTTCGAAATGATTTAGCAGTGCCCGATCCTCGCAGGGTTCCTGCCATTGGTTGACCCACAAACCCGGTGATTTTTGCCAGTAACTCCAGCACGCCGGTTGATTGCCCCGCCGTGGTCGGTGGTACTGCGCACAAGGGTTTGGCGGTTCCTGGGCGAGCCAGTGCGGCCATTCCTGAGGCGCCAGCTGCATGGCCAGGCCAATGCGTCGCGCCTCCATGCGCAGGGCCATGCGACCACTCTGATGGCGCGAGGGTCGCAGCCATGCCAAGGGGCTCAACACCACCAGCAGGATTGACACCACTATCCAGACCGTCATATCTGTACTCCCGATTCTTGATGAGCGCATTGAGTCACTTTGGAAACACTGCGCTTGAAACCAGCCATACTTACCAATATTGCAACCCTCAGGAGGAGCACCTCATGCCCTACAACCACATTCTGGTCGCTGTAGACCTGACCGAAGAGTGCGACCCTGTCATCCACCGTGCTCGCGAGCTGGCGGTGAGCAACGGGGCGAAATTGTCCCTGGTGCATATCGTCGAGCCCATGGCCATGGCCTTTGGTGGCGATGTGCCAATGGACCTGTCACAACTGCAACAACAGCAGTTCGACCAGGCCAAGGAGCGACTCGATCGCCTGATCGTGAAATACCCTGAGCTCTCCAGGGAATACAGCCACCTGACCTACGGCCAGCCACGCCAGGAAATCCACCACCTGGCCAAGGAGCAAGGGTGCGACATGATCGTGGTCGGCAGTCACGGCCGCCATGGCCTGGCACTGCTGCTGGGCTCTACGGCCAACGACGTGCTGCACGGCGCGCCTTGCGATGTGCTTGCAGTGCGCCTGCAAAGCAAAAGCTGACAACACCGCCCCCTGTAGGAGCGAGCATGCTCCGGGCGGCGTTCCGACGATGGTCGTCAACGATGACGCGGGGGAGCCTGACACCCCGTGGCGCTCTCAGGATCATCGTCGGAACGCCGCCCGGAGCATGCTCGCTCCTACAGGGGAGGATTTGCGTTGCATATGAAAAGCCCGGCGTTCACGTGCGTGAAGCCGGGCTTTTTTATTGCCGGATCAATCAGGCATCCAGCTCGGCCCAGCGCTCGACCATGATGTCGAGTTCAGCCTGCAACTGCGCAAGCTGAGCAATCACCGCGGCGGTTTCCGCAGCCGGACGCAGGTAGAAGCCCGCATCGGCCATCTGCCCCTCAACCGCGACGATCTGCTGTTCCATGGCTTCGATCTGCCCAGGCAACGCTTCCAGCTCTCGCTGCACCTTGTAGCTGAGCTTCTTCTTCGCCACTGGCGCCTCGACGGCGGCTGCAACAGGCGCGGGCTCGGCCTTGACCACGGCGGAGTTGAGGTCGGCCTTGCCGGACTTGCTCTCGGTCACGCCCAGCAAGCGCGGTGAACCGCCCTGGCGCAGCCAGTCCTGATAACCGCCAACATACTCGCGAACCTTGCCTTCACCTTCGAAGACCAGGGTGCTGGTAACCACGTTGTCGAGGAATGCCCGGTCGTGGCTGACCATCAACACGGTGCCGTTGAAGGTCAGCAACACTTCTTCGAGCAGTTCGAGGGTTTCAACGTCGAGGTCGTTGGTCGGTTCGTCGAGCACCAGCAGGTTCGCCGGCTTGCTGAACAGCTTGGCCAGTAACAGGCGGGCACGCTCGCCACCGGACAGCGCCTTGACCGGCGTGCGGGCACGCTGCGGGCTGAACAGGAAGTCGCCGAGGTAGCTCAGCACGTGGCGGCTCTGGCCGTCGATATCGATGAAGTCGCGACCTTCGGCGACGTTATCGATCACGGTCTTTTCCAGGTCCAACTGATGGCGCAACTGGTCGAAGTAGGCGACGTCGATCTTGGTGCCTTCTTCCACCTTGCCACTGGTCGGCTGCAGGCCACTGAGCATCAATTTCAGCAGCGTGGTCTTGCCGGTGCCGTTGGCGCCGAGCAGGCCGATACGGTCGCCGCGCTGCAGCACCATGGAGAAGTCCTTGATCAGGAACGGACCGCCCGGGTGAGCGAAGCTCACGTTCTCGAGCACCATCACCTGCTTGCCGGACTTGTCGGCCGTTTCCAGCTGGATGTTGGCCTTGCCGGTGCGCTCACGACGCTCGCTGCGCTCGACGCGCAGGGCTTTCAGCGCGCGTACGCGGCCTTCGTTACGGGTACGACGGGCCTTGATGCCCTGGCGAATCCACACTTCTTCCTGGGCCAGGCGCTTGTCGAACAGCGCGTTGGCGGTGGCTTCGGCGGCCAGCTCGGCTTCCTTGTGCACCAGGAAACTGGCGTAGTCGCCGTTCCAGTCGATCAGGCCACCGCGATCCAGTTCCAGGATGCGGGTCGCCAGGTTCTGCAGGAAGGAACGGTCGTGCGTGATGAACAGCACGGCGCCCTGGAAATCCTTCAGCGCCTCTTCCAGCCAGGCGATTGCACCGATGTCCAGGTGGTTGGTCGGCTCGTCGAGCAACAGCAGGTCTGGCTCGGACACCAGGGCCTGGGCCAGCAGCACGCGACGACGCCAGCCACCGGACAATTCGGCGAGGGTCTTGTCCGCCGGCAACTGCAGGCGACTCAGGGTGCTGTCGACCAGGGTCTGCAATCGCCAGCCGTCGCGGGCCTCGAGGTCGTGCTGGACGTGCATCAGCTTGTCCAGGTCGGCATCGGTGACGATGTTCTGGCTCAGGTGGTGATATTCGGCGAGCAACGCGCCGACACCGTCCAGGCCTTCGGCAACCACGTCGAACACTGTCCGCTCGTCGGCTACCGGCAATTCTTGCGGCAATTCGCCAATCTTGAGGCCGGGTGCGCGCCAAACCGAGCCGTCATCGGGCTTCTGGTCGCCCTTGACGAGCTTCATCATGCTGGACTTGCCAGTGCCGTTGCGGCCGATGATGCACACCCGCTCTCCACGGGCGATCTGCCAGGACACCTTGTCCAACAACGGCATAGCGCCGAAAGCAAGGGACACATCGCTGAATTTGAGCAGGGTCATGAGCTTCTCCAAAAACCGGGCGCGCATTCTACCTGAAACGGGGCTCCAGCAGGCCGGCAATTTCACCTTCGCAGCACTCTGCACAACAAATGTTGCGAACTGATGCAGACCGGTCGGCAAAGCTTTCGCCCGTTGCTGGCAAAAGGCTAAGCTACAGATAATCAGTGCGGGCATTGCCAGCACTTGTCATGTTTTTTCTGTCCGGACGTCTCATGCGCAGTCGCCTTCTCAATTTTTTGTCATGTTTTCTACTTTCTGCCGCTGCCGTTCAATCCGCACAGGCGGTGGACCTGTCTACCCAACGCCAATACTACGATGAAGCCAAGCGCGCCCTGGCGAAGGGCGACACCGGACCGTATTTCCGCTACAGCCAGGCCCTGGCCGACTATCCGCTGGAGCCGTACCTGGCTTACGACGAGCTGACCGCGCGCTTGAAAACCGCGAGCAATGCCGAGATTGAGAAGTTCCTCGCCGAACACGGTGACCTGCCCCAGGCCAACTGGATGAAGCTGCGCTGGTTGCGCTGGCTGGCGGAACGCGGCGACTGGGCGACCTTCGTCAAGTACTACGACCCCAAGATGAATTTCACCGAACTGGACTGCCTCAACGCGCAGTACCAGATCAGCCACAACCAAAAGACCGAAGGTTACGCCAACGCCAACAAGCTCTGGCTGAGCGGTAAAACGCAACCGGCAGCCTGTGATGCCCTGTTCGGCATGTGGGCTGCCGAAGGCCAGTTGACCGAGCAGAAGCGCTGGGAACGCGCCAAGCTCGCCGCCCAGGCACGCAATTACCCACTGGCCAACAGCCTGGTCAATGGCTTGACCACCCTGGCCCCCCGTGGTCGCCTGCTGGTCGATGTGGCCCAGAATCCCGAGCTGCTCAATTCGCCGTCGCGCTTCGCCCCGGCCGACGAACCGATGTCGGACATTGTCAGCCTCGGCCTGCGCCGCTTAGCCCGTCAGGATCCGGACAGGGCCATGGCCCTGCTCGACGGTTACGCCAGCAGCATGCACTTCTCGCGCGACGAAAAAGTGGCCATCGCCCGGGAAATCGGGCTGACCCTGGCGCGACGTTTCGACAGCCGCGCGCTGGACATGATGACCAAATACGACCCGGAACTGCGCGACAACACGGTGTCTGAGTGGCGCATGCGTTTGTTGCTGCGCCTGGCGCGCTGGGACGATGCCTACCAGTTGACTCGCCGCCTGCCCCAGGACCTGGCCACCACCAACCGCTGGCGCTACTGGCAGGCCCGCAGCCTGGAACTGGCGCAGCCGCAAAACCCCGAGGCACTCAATCTCTATAAGAGCCTGGCCCGCGAGCGCGATTTCTACGGCTTCCTCGCCGCCGACCGTTCGCAGTCGCCGTATTCGCTGAACAACAAACCGCTGGTGCTCAGCCAGGCACTGATCAACAAGGTGCGTAACACCCCTGGCATACGCCGCGCCCTGGAGTTTCATGCCCGCGGACAGATCGTCGACGGTCGCCGCGAGTGGTATCACGTCAGCCGCCACTTCAGTCGCGATGAAATGGTTGCCCAGGCGAAACTGGCCTACGACCTGAAATGGTATTTCCCGGCGATTCGCACCATCAGCCAGGCGCAGTACTGGGACGACCTGGACATTCGCTTCCCGATGGCCCACCGCGACACCCTGGTGCGTGAAGCCAAGGTCCGTGGCCTGCATTCCAGCTGGGTATTTGCCATCACCCGCCAGGAAAGCGCCTTCATGGAAGATGCCCGCTCCAGCGTCGGTGCCAGCGGCCTGATGCAATTGATGCCGGGCACCGCCAAGGAAACCGCGCGCAAGTTCAGCATTCCGCTGGCCTCGCCGCAGCAGGTGTTCAACCCGGACAAGAACATCCAGCTGGGCGCGGCTTACCTGAGCCAGGTTCACAGCCAGTTCAACGGCAACCGCGTCCTCGCCTCCGCCGCCTACAACGCCGGCCCCGGCCGCGTGCGCCAATGGCTGCGTGGTGCCGATCACCTGAGCTTCGACGTCTGGGTGGAAAGCATCCCGTTCGACGAAACCCGCCAGTACGTACAGAACGTGCTGTCGTATTCAGTGATCTACGGCCAGAAACTCAACTCGCCGCAACCGCTGGTGGATTGGCATGAGCGGTATTTCGACGATCAGTGAGTTTGATTGAGGCAAGATCAAAAGATCGCAGCCTGCGGCAGCTCCTACGGGGTGTACACCGTCCCACTGTAGGAGCTGCCGCAGGCTGCGATCTTTTGATTCTGATTCTCAAATCCAAATGGCATCCCACAAGGGATATTCGCCAACCCTGGAAACCAACCCGGCCCGCAACGGATTCATGACGATATACCGCGCAGCTCCCTTGATATCCTCATCACGCCGTAACGCGCGATCGTAATACCCCCGCTGCCACAATCGCCCCTGCTCACCGCGCACCAGATTGATCGAACGGCTGCTTCTGGATTTGATGCGGCACATCAACTCCGCCAGGGACCCATTTTTCAATTCAATCAGCCAATGCAGGTGATCCGGCATTACGACCCAGGCCATGGAAGTGACCGACGCGCTTTCATCAGCGCAGCGCAGTTGATCCACCAAAAGACGACCCAAACGCCAATCAGCAAATACCAGCTGGCGCTGATGAGTGACTGCTGTCAGCAGATAGAGGCGACCCTGTTCAGCAAATCTGGACTTGCGCAGGCGACACCCATTTGCGGCGATGGGCATTCCGTTGCCCTCCCTGAATATGCGGATTGCACAAGATTAGCCCACTGAGATGAGACCGCTGATATGCGCAATTTCTGCATATTTCAGAGCGCCGTTACCGGGTGAGTTACTGGGTCGGTTACTGGGTCGCTCAACAACTCCATCTCACGAAACCTCACGCTTATCACTGAACTGCAACGCCGCCAACCGCGCATACAGCGCGTTGCTCGCAATCAACGACTGGTGCGTGCCCACTGCCACCAACTTGCCCTGGTCCATCACCGCAATGCGATCGGCGTTTTTGACGGTGGCCAGGCGGTGGGCGATGACCAGGGTGGTGCGGTTTTTCATCAGGCTCGGCAATGCCTGCTGGATCAGGTGCTCGCTCTGCGCGTCGAGGGCGCTGGTGGCTTCGTCCAGCAGCAGGATGGGCGCATCCACCAGCAACGCGCGGGCGATGGCCAGGCGCTGGCGCTGGCCGCCGGACAAGCCGAGGCCGCCGTCGCCCAGGTGCGTCTGGTAGCCGTTGGGCATGGCTTCGATGAAGTCGTGGGCATAGGCGATTTTTGCGGCCTCGCGGACCTCCTCCGAGGTCGCCGTCGGGTTGCCGTAGCGCAGGTTGTCTTCGATGCTGCCGAAAAACAGCGCCGGGGTTTGCGACACCAGTGCAAAGCAGCGCCGCAGGTCCAGCGGATCGAGTTGGGTCAGGGGCACGCCATCGAGCAGGATGCGCCCTTCGGCGGGGTCGTAAAAGCGCAGCAGCAGGTCATACACCGTCGATTTGCCCGCCCCGGAGGGCCCGACCAACGCCAGGGTCTCCCCGGCCTGGATGGTCAGGCTCAGGCCGTCGACGGCGTAGCTTTCAGGGCGCGATGGATAGCTAAAGCGCACATCCTGCAACACCAGGTCACCCTTCACCCGCTCGGGCAAGGTCACCAGGCCAGTGGACGGCGACTGGATGATGTTCTGCGCCCGCAGCAACTCGGCGATCCGTTCTGCCGCGCCCGCTGCGCGCTGCAACTCGCCGATCACCTCACTCAAGGTGCCGAACGCACTGCCGACGATCAGGCTGTAGAAGACAAACGCCGCCAGCTCACCCGCGGAAATCCGCCCGGCAATCACGTCCATGCCGCCAACCCAGAGCATCACGCCGACGGCGCCCAACACCAGCACGATCACCAGGGTAATCAGCCAGGCGCGCTGGAAAATGCGCTTGCGCGCGGTGTCGAACGCCTCCTCCACGGTGACGGCGAACCGCTGTTCGTCCTGGGCCTGGTGGTTGTAGGCCTGCACGGTCTTGATCTGGCCCAGGGTCTCGGACACGTAGCTGCCGATGTCGGCAATCCGGTCCTGGCTCAGGCGCGACAGGCTGCGCACCCGCCGGCCAAAAATCAGGATCGGCGCGATCACCAACGGCAAGGCGACCACCACGATGCTGGTGAGTTTTGGATTGGTGACAAACAGCAGGACAATCCCGCCAATCACCATCAGCAAGTTGCGCAGGAACAATGACAGGGACGAGCCGATCACCGATTGCAGCAGCGTGGTATCGGCGGTCAGGCGCGACTGGATCTCGGAACTGCGGTTGTCCTCGTAGAAACCCGGGTGCAGGTACACCAGATGGTTGAACACCCGGCGACGGATGTCGGCGACGCAACGCTCGCCGATCCACGACACCAGGTAAAACCTCGCAAAGGTGCCGACCGCCAGACCGATTACCAGCAACATGAACAAAGCGATGGACTGGTTGAGCAAATGCGGCGACTGGGTCATGAAACCCTGGTCCACCAGCAGTCGAATGCCCTGCCCCATGGACAAGGTAATACCCGCCGTGACGACCAGCGCGAACAGGGCGCCCAGTGCCTGCCAGCGGTAAGGTGCGATGAAACGACCGGCCAGGCGGAGCGCACGACGGTGACGAACAGTGAGCATTGGCATCATCCAGAAAGGAGCCATAAACAGGACCAGCGTACACCGACCAACAAGGTGCAATGGCTGAATCAGAATGAGTCAGGTTAATTATGACCATGCAGTCTAGTGCCTAGACAGTATTGGTCTAAAGTTCGGGTAGCCATGTCGGGATATTTCTGGTCGACTGGCGATGCCGTTCAGGAGCGATCGCAGGGAGTTGTCACAGCCTGGTCACCTGACGGTTTTAATCTAGGCACACAACCTGATGAGGAGACAGGCCATGTCCTTGCAACAACGCAGCGATGACAAGATTCAAGTGATCCGCACGCAGCCAGACCAGTCTCTGGGGTGCTCGATAATCGATGAACAGGGCCGCGAAGTACCGATCACTGAAAAGATGATCCAGAAAGCGTGCAAAGAACTGGAGAAGCGATTGGTCAAGCCTGCCGAAGAGAAGTGATGTAACCACCGTCTTCATTGACCCGGCCCTTTGAGGGCCGGGTTTTTTATGGGTTTTTTCTGCAAGATTTGCGGTGTGGCCCTTCGCGAGCAAGCCCGCTCCCACATTGACCGAGTTGTTCAGGCAGGCGCGGTTTAATGTGGGAGCGGGCTTGCTCGCGAAGGGGCCTACTCGGTCTCTAGACAGCCGTCGCGCCCAGCGCCGCCACGATCTGCTGCAACGCTGGCGCATCCCCGTCGATACGCACCTGCAACCCGTCGATCTCCCGTCGTGACGGGTAGTTCTTGCGCAACACATCGAACGCCGCACGCTGCTCGCTCACACGGCCGACCAGGCTGCGGCGAAAATCCGCATCGTCACGGCGCGGGTCGTACACGCCACGGCACAACATCGCCAGGGCCCACGCCGGGTCGGTATCCCCGCTCAAGGTCACCTGCGACAGCCACGGGGCTGGCAGCAAGTCGCCGAGGCTGACCTGGGGCGCTTGCCCGAGGAACTCGCAGTACGCCTGATAGATCTGCGCCGTACCGCGCTGCTTGCCATCGAGGCTGTACCCGGCAATGTGCGGCGTGGCCAGCACGCAGAGTTCGGCCAGGGCCACATCGACTTCGGGCTCGCCCTCCCAGACATCGAGCACCGCCTGCAGGTCTTCGCGCTGCAGCAGCACCTCTCGCAAGGCGGTGTTGTCCACTACCGGGCCACGGCTGGCGTTGATCAGCCAGGTGCCGGGCTTGAGCTGGTTCAGGCGGCGTTGATCGAACAGGTGCCAGGTGGGCTGGGCGCCCTTGCGGGTCAGCGGGGTGTGCAGGCTGATGACATCGCACTGCTCGATGATCTGTTCAAGGCTGACGTAGTCGCCACCCTCGGCGGCCTGGCGTGGCGGATCGCAGACCAGCACCTTCCAGCCCAGCCCCTGCAGGACCTTGACCAGTCGTCCCCCGACCTCACCAGCACCCACCACGCCGTAGGTGCGTTGGGTCAGGTCGGCGCCTTCGATTTCAGCCAGGGTCAGCAGGCTGCCGAGTACGTAGTCGACCACGCCCCGGGCGTTGCATCCCGGCGCGCTGGACCAGGTGATGCCGGTCTGTTGAAAGTACTCCAGGTCCAGGTGATCGGTGCCGATGGTGCAGGTGCCGACAAAACGCACCTTGCTGCCTTCGAGCAATGCACGGTCGACGCGGGTGACCGAACGCACCAGCAGTACATCGGCCTGTTCGACGGTGGCGCGGTCGATGGAACGCCCCGGCACCCGGCGGATTTCACCGAATGTCTGGAAGAAAGCGTCGAGCAGGGGGATATTTTCGTCGGCAACGATCAGCATGTCAGGCTCCTTTGGCGGACCGGCAGTGTAGGCGTAGTTGATGTCTTGCGCCTAGCGCCGATGCCCTCCCCGATCATCGATCACTGATCACCGATCCCTTGTAGGAGCGAGCATGCTCCGGGCGGCGTTCCGACGATGAACCTGAGAGCGCCGCGGGGTGTCAGCTTTCCCACGTCATCGTTGACGTCCATCGTCGGAACGCCGCCCGGAGCATGCTCGCTCCTACAGAGGGAGGGGTGGGATTACAAATCCCCAACACAGTCTTTTCCTGACCGCTGCGTCAACGCGTAGAATGCGCAGCCGCGCATGAACAATCTTTGGACGCTTTGCCCTTGAATTCCGTGACTCCCCACACCGCCAGCCCTTCCCTCTCCCGCCCCGCCCGGGTCCGCCTGGAGCTGAAAAACCTGCTCGGCCTGGCCTTGCCGATCATGATCGCGCAACTGGCCACCACGGCGATGGGCTTTGTCGACGCGGTGATGGCTGGCCGGGTCGGGCCGCGCGACCTGGCGGCAGTGGCGCTAGGCAACTCGATCTGGGTGCCGGTGTTCCTGTTGATGACCGGCACGTTGCTGGCCACCACGCCGAAAGTCGCCCAGCGCTTTGGTGCCGGGACCCACAGCGAGATCGGCCCGATCGTGCGTCAGGCGCTGTGGCTGGCGTTGGTGGTGGGCCTGATCGCGACCGGCCTGCTGCTGGGCGCCGAGCCGGTCCTGCGCGTGATGAAGGTCGATCCCGAGCTGATCGGCCCCTGCATGCAGTACCTGCACGGCATCGCCAGCGGCCTGCCTGCGGTCGCGATCTACCATGTGCTGCGCTGCTTCAGTGACGGCCTGGGCCGCACTCGCCCGGCGATGGTCCTGGGCCTGTGCGGCCTGGCACTGAACATTCCGCTGAACTACGTGTTCATCTATGGCCACTTCGGCGTGCCGGCCATGGGCGGCGTCGGTTGCGGCTGGGCCACGGCGATCGTGATGTGGGTGATGGCCCTGGGCATGGCCGGCTGGGAGCGCTGGGCGCCAGCCTATCAATCGAGCCAGCTGTTCAGCCGTTTCGATTGGCCACAATGGTCGGTGATCAAGCGCCTGCTGGGCATCGGCCTGCCTATCGGCATTGCCGTATTCGCCGAGTCGAGCATCTTCGCCGTAATCGCCCTGTTGATCGGCAGCCTCGGCGCCACCGTGGTCGCCGGTCACCAGATCGCCCTCAACTTCAGCTCGCTGGTGTTCATGATCCCCTACTCCCTGGGCATGGCCGTGACCGTGCGGGTCGGCCAGGCGCTGGGGCGCGAGCAACCCCGTGAAGCGCGTTTCGCCGCAGGCGTCGGCATGGGCACGGCGTTGGCGTACGCCTGCCTGTCGGCGAGCATGATGCTATTGCTGCGTGAGCACATCGCGACGATCTACACGGCGGACCCGACGGTGATCAAGGTGGCGGCGATGTTGATCGTGTATTCGGCGCTGTTCCAGTTTTCCGACGCGATCCAGGTCACGGCGGCTGGCGCGTTGCGCGGCTATCAGGACACCCGGGTGACGATGATCCTGACCCTGTTCGCCTACTGGGGCATCGGCCTGCCGGTGGGCTACGCCCTGGGCTTGACCGACTGGCTGGGCACGCCAAGCGGCCCGAGCGGTCTGTGGCAGGGCCTGATCGTCGGCCTGAGCTGCGCGGCGCTGATGCTGTCGATCCGCCTGACGCGCAGTGCACGCAAGCGGATTCGCCTGTAGGAGCGAGCATGCTCCGGGCGGCGTTCCGACGATGGACGTCAACGATTACGCGGGGAGCCTGACACCCCGCGGCGCCCTCGGGTTTTTCGCGAGCATGCTCGCTCCTACAAGGGCTTTGTGGGTCAGCTGGATTTTTTGCGGATCCAGTAGAGGTAGGTGCCCGCGTATTCATGCTGCCCTACCAGTTCATGGTCGAGGAACACGCAGAACTTGGGGATATCGCGGCGGGTCGACGGATCGGTGGCGATCACCTTGAGCAGGCCGCCAGGCACCAGGTCACGGATGTGCTGGTGCAGCATCATCACCGGCTCCGGGCAGTTGAGGCCGGTGGCGTCGAGGGTGCCGTCTACCGGCTTATCAAGCATTTCACTCATGATTAACTCCTGAAACTTGCCGGCATTGTACACCGCTGACTGATCGTTCCCACGCTCTGCGTCACATCCAAAGGCGGAACGCGGAGCGTCCCTGGCGGCATTCCCACGCAGAGCGTGGGAACGATCGGTACGCAAGGTCAGCGGGATTTCGGTTTCTTCACGTCCAGCCGGCGCAAATGGCAGGTCACTTCCTCACGGTCGTGGTACAGCTGCTTGCAGCCGATCTCCACGCGAATGCCCCGGGCCTTGAAGCCTTCGGCAATACGCTCCAGCAAGCGCTTCACCTCGGCGTAACGCTGCTTCATCGGTAGCTTGAGGTTGACCACCGCCTCGCGGCAATGCCCCTCGCCGATCCACTCCTCGAGCATCGCCGCATTACGCGCCGGCTTCTCGACGATGTCGCAGACCATCCAGTCCACCGGCTGCTTGGGCTTGAAGGTGAAACCGTCGGCCATCAAATGCTGCACCAAGCCGGTGTCCATCAAGCTTTCAGCCATCGGGCCATTGTCGATGGCGGTCACCAGCATGCCTCGGTTGACCAGCTGCCAGGTCCAGCCGCCAGGCGCAGCACCCAGGTCGACCCCGGTCATGTCGCTGTGCAGGCGCTCGTCCCATTGGTCGCGCGGAATGAAGTGATGCCAGGCCTCTTCAAGCTTCAAGGTCGAACGGCTCGGCGCCTCGCGCGGGAATTTCAAACGCGGAATGCCCATCGGCCACATCGCCGAATTGTTCGACTCTGCCAGGCCAACGAACACTTCACGGCCGCTCTTGAACGTCAGCAACAAGCGCGGCTTGTTCGCGTCGTCCACCAGCTTGCCGGCGCCGATCAGCGCCTTGCGCAACGGGCCTTCGAATTTCTTGCAGAAGTTCGACAGCTCCTTGCCATCATTGGTATCGACCACTTCCAGCCACAGGCTGCCGCAGGTCGGAAAATCCGCCAGGTGCGCGAGAATCACGCTGATGCGATCACTCTCCGGCAGGTCGATGAAAATCCCCCGGGCCCACTGGCGCGGGAAGATCAGGTTGGCAAAACGCTGCCCGCGCATCAGGCGCTCGGCGCCGTCTTCTTCGGTGCAGACAAACTCGGCGCAGGCGCTGGCGGCCTTGGCCTTGGCATAACCGGCCACGTTCAGTTGTGCGGCCAGGTCGGAAATCTCGGAACAGACTTCACCTTCGAAGCCCGGCCGGCAATGCATGAAAAGGGTGTTCATTCTTACTCCTGGGCAGAGGGCGAGACATTCAACCCCTGCGCGATGCCCAGACTTGCGCTAACGCAATGTCTGTCACGAAAACCGGCGCATGATAGCCGACTTCGGAACCTCGGACTTGCCCATAGAGTCCAGTTATTAGCCAGCTACGTAAAACAGGGCTAGGTTTAATGCTCTGCCCGTCCCCTCAGTCCGCCGCCGTGCGGACTCAAAGGAGTGATCGTAATGCCGTCCCTCGATAGCCTGAACACCCTTAAAACCCTGCAAGTCGACGACAAGCTCTACCACTATTACAGCCTGCCGGAGGCCGCCAGAAGCCTCGGCGACCTGGACGCGCTGCCCATGTCGCTCAAAGTGCTGCTGGAAAACCTGCTGCGCTGGGAAGACGCCAAGACCGTCACCGGCGCCGACCTCAAGGCCATCGCCGCCTGGCTCAAGGAGCGCCGCTCCGACCGCGAAATCCAGTACCGGCCGGCCCGGGTGCTGATGCAAGACTTCACCGGCGTGCCCGCCGTGGTCGACCTGGCCGCCATGCGCGCGGCGATGGCCAAGGCCGGCGGCGACCCGCAGCGCATCAACCCGCTGTCGCCGGTGGACCTGGTGATCGACCACTCGGTGATGGTCGACAAGTTCGCCACCAGCAGCGCCTTCGAACAGAACGTCGACATCGAAATGCAGCGCAACGGCGAGCGTTACGCCTTCCTGCGCTGGGGCCAGAGCGCCTTCGACAACTTCAGCGTGGTGCCGCCGGGCACCGGCATCTGCCACCAGGTCAACCTCGAATACCTGGGCCGCACCGTCTGGACCAAGGACGAAGACGGCCGCACCTACGCCTTCCCCGACACCTTGGTCGGCACCGACTCCCACACCACCATGATCAACGGCCTCGGCGTACTCGGCTGGGGCGTCGGCGGCATCGAAGCCGAAGCGGCGATGCTCGGCCAACCGGTGTCGATGCTGATTCCCGAAGTGATCGGCTTCAAGCTCACCGGCAAACTCAAGGAAGGCATCACCGCCACCGACCTGGTGCTGACCGTCACCCAGATGCTGCGCAAGAAAGGCGTGGTCGGCAAATTCGTCGAGTTCTACGGCGACGGCCTGGCCGACCTGCCCCTGGCCGACCGCGCGACCATCGCCAACATGGCGCCGGAGTATGGCGCCACCTGCGGCTTCTTCCCGGTGGACGACGTCACCCTGAACTACCTGCGCCTGTCTGGCCGCCCCGAGGCCACGGTGAAACTGGTCGAGGCCTACAGCAGGGTGCAAGGCCTGTGGCGCCTGCCAGGCCAGGAACCACAATTCACCGACAGCCTGGCCTTGGACATGACCAGCGTCGAAGCCAGCCTGGCTGGGCCCAAGCGCCCGCAAGACCGTGTCGCGCTGCCGAATGTGGCGCAAGCCTTCAGCGACTTCGTCGGCCTGCATCTCAAACCCACCAGCAAGGAAGAAGGCCGCCTGGAAAGCGAAGGCGGTGGCGGCGTAGCGGTGGGCAACGCGGACATGGCCGGTGAAGTGGACTACGAGTACGAAGGCCAGACCCTTCGCCTGAAAAACGGCGCGGTGGTGATCGCCGCCATCACCTCCTGCACCAACACCTCCAACCCGAGCGTGATGATGGCGGCGGGGCTGGTGGCGAAAAAAGCCGTGGAAAAAGGCCTGAGCCGCAAACCCTGGGTGAAAAGCTCCCTGGCCCCAGGCTCGAAAGTGGTCACCGATTATTACAAGGCGGCCGGCTTGACGCAGTACCTCGACACCCTGGGCTTTGACCTGGTCGGCTATGGCTGCACCACCTGCATCGGCAACTCCGGACCGCTGGCGGAGCCCATCGAACAAGCCATCCAGAAAGCCGACCTCACCGTGGCCTCGGTGCTGTCGGGCAACCGCAACTTCGAGGGCCGGGTCCATCCGCTGGTGAAAACCAACTGGCTGGCCTCGCCGCCGCTGGTGGTCGCCTACGCCCTGGCCGGCACCGTGCGCATCGACCTCAGCCAAGAGCCCCTGGGCGAAGACCAGAACGGCAAGTTGGTGTACCTGCGCGACATCTGGCCCAGCAGCCAGGAAATCGCCGAAGCGGTCGAACAGGTCAACACCGCCATGTTCCACAAGGAATACGCCGAAGTATTCGCCGGCGACGAACAATGGCAAGCCATCGAAGTACCGCAAGCGGCCACCTACGTCTGGCAGGACGACTCGACCTACATCCAGCATCCGCCGTTCTTCGACGACATCGGCGGTCCGCCACCGGTGGTCAAGGACATCAGCGGCGCACGCATCCTCGCCCTGCTCGGCGACTCGGTGACCACCGACCACATCTCCCCCGCCGGCAACATCAAGGCCGACAGCCCGGCAGGCCACTACCTGCGCGACAAAGGCGTGGAACCGCGCGACTTCAACTCCTACGGCTCACGCCGCGGCAACCACCAGGTGATGATGCGCGGCACCTTCGCCAACATCCGCATCCGTAACGAAATGCTCCACGGCGAGGAAGGCGGCAACACCTACTTCATCCCTACCGGCGAAAAACTGCCGATCTACGACGCCGCCATGCGCTACCAAGCTACCGGCACCCCGCTGGTGGTGATCGCCGGCCAGGAATACGGCACCGGCTCCAGCCGCGACTGGGCCGCCAAGGGCACTAACTTGCTGGGGATCAAGGCGGTCATCGCCGAAAGCTTCGAACGCATCCATCGCTCCAACCTGGTAGGCATGGGCGTATTGCCGTTGCAGTTCAAGCTCGACCAGAACCGTAAGAGCCTGAACCTGACTGGCCGGGAAACCCTGGACATCCTGGGGCTGACGGGCGTTGAGCTGACACCACGGATGAATTTGACCCTGGTCATCACTCGGGAAAACGGTAGCCAGGAAAAAATCGAAGTGCTGTGTCGGATTGATACGCTGAATGAGGTGGAATACTTCAAGTCGGGGGGGATCTTGCATTACGTGTTGCGGCAGTTGATTGCCTCGTAATCGCGTGGCTATAGCTGTTGATGCTTCAGGTGCCGTTCTTCGTTAGCGGCGCCTGACGCCCCCCCTACAACCTGCCCACCATGCGGAGCCAGGCTTGAAACGGCGAAGGAATGATCACAGCCAACCAATCTCCCGGCCCGACCCGAACAACTGTGGGAGCGGGCTTGCTCGCGAAGGCGGCCTGACAGCCAACCCATCTCCCGCAGCCCTCCCCAATCAACTGTGGGAGCGAGCCTGCTCGCGAAGGCGTCCTGACAGTCAACCCATCTCCCGCGGCCATACCCGATCAACTGTGGGAGCGAGCCTGCTCGCGAAGGCGGCCTGACAGCCAACCCATCTCCCGCAGCCCTCCCCGATCAACTGTGGGAGCGGGCTTGCTCGCGAAGGCGGCCTGACAGCCAACCCATCTCCCGCGCCCCTACCCGATCAACTGTGGGAGCGAGCCTGCTCGCGAAGGCGTCCTGACAGCCAACCCATCTCCCGCGGCCATACCCGATCAACTGTGGGAGCGGGCTTGCTTGCGAAGGCGGCCTGACAGCCAACCTGTGGCTTGTTGACCGCGTACATATCCATTCCTGCGGTAACGGCCACTTATGGTTTCGCTTTTACAGCGAGTCACTTGGAAGAGCCCCAAGTAACCAAGGGCTCTTGCCCCTGGCGTTCGGTGCCTCGCTAATGCTCGGCATGCCCTCGCTCCGGTCCTGCTCCGTGGGTCGCCGCGATGGGCCATCCTTGGCCCAGCGCGGCTAAACCGGCATCCTTGCCGGTTTACCCACTGCGCAGAACCTCCACTCGGCCTCTCGAGGGGGCAAGAAAATCAAAAGCCAGATCACAATCAAAAGCGAGGCGGCCGACCGGCCGGCCTGATCGGAAGCCATACACATACCCCCTGTGCCGGTTTGTCAGCGATGACGGCCCGACAGCTAACCCATCACTTCCGAATACACCCAAATCCACTGTAGGAGCTGGCTTGTCGGGCCGCCGCATCGCAGCGATGGCGGCCTAATAGCCAACCTGGATTTTGTTGACCGCGTACATATCCATTCCTGCGGTAACGGCCACTTATGGTTTCGCTTTTACAGCGAGTCACTTGGAAGAGCCCCAAGTAACCAAGGGCTCTTGCCCCTGACGTTCGGTGCCTCGCTAATGCTCGGCATGCCCTCGCTCCGGTCCTGCTCCGTGGGTCGCCGCGATGGGCCATCCTTGGCCCAGCGCGGCTAAACCGGCATCCTTGCCGGTTTAGCCACTGCGCAGAACCTCCACTCGGCCTCTCGACGGGGCAAGAAAATCAAAAGCCAGATCACAATCAAAAGCGAGGCGGCCGACCGGCCGGCCTGATCGGAAGCCATACGCATCCCCCCCGTAGGAGCCAGGCTTGCCGGCGAATGCGTACTCACAACCAATGACCGCCTTACAGGTGACACACGAAAAAAGCACCTGCCTGACTACTTGGAAAGCTTGATAACTGAACCCAAAACAATATTTCGTAGCCCTGCCCCAACCCATAAGCTCAAGAAATGCAAACCCCTGCCGATAAGACGATAATAAGGGCAATACGCTGTGGTAGGGTATTTTAGAAATGTGTCGTTATGGGTTTAGCGTATGAAAGAGATTTATCTATTGATCGAGCACGGCATCGATCAAGGCGAAGTGTATGTTCTTGGTTGGTTCGATGATGAGAAAAGGGCGAAGGAAGTCGCCGAGGAAAAAGAGTGGGAGGCGTATCGCGAAGCCTTGAAAACAGGACACGCCTGGTCGAATCACAAGCCGTTAGCGCCGGATCAAACGGAGTACCGTCGATTCTGGATCAAAGAGGTTTCCAAGTTTGATCGCGTCCCCGTCCCAAGGTCCTCGGCCGTTCATTGAGCCTCGCGCACGTGCTGACGCATCCCAGCAGCATCTGCGATTTGCTTTCCGATAGCCCGCCGTCGCAGCCTGGCCGAGCGGCCACCGGACAACCTGATGTCGAATGCACGCGGCTCCCTGTAGGAGCCAGCGGTGCGGAGATCTGACTTGCCGGCGAAACCTCCCGAAAGTCCAACGCACCGCTCAAGCCCGCCATCGCCGGCGCGACAGCCCTATGTCACCCACACTTTATGCGCTGGCTGTTCAGCCCATACTCTCTGAAGGGAACAGCATTATCCACAAAATGCTGACTTTGTGGGGGACCACATCCCTGTGCTCAATACTCGCGTTATAGAAATGACCGGTACTACGTCAAACCGCAACTAATACTCAGTATCACCTTCGATCTTGAAATGCATGACCCACCCCCTTATCGAAGTAACCAGGGCCATCAGAGGCATCAACATCAACAACGTCACAGCGATCACGGGCCAACTTGTCATATGCTTCCCCTTTTTCCAGCAGGATTCGGCAACGCGCCCTTAAACGAACTTCAGGCACCTTTAAACATAGTCACGCACTCTGTTTTACGCACTAAGACACAGCATCACAATTGCAGAAGCACGGCCATATCTGCCTAAATGCCCCACATTAAAGCGAGCTCACCCGAAACAAGGAAACGTTCATGCTCGTCATGCCCTGGCCATACCTGACACTCCTCTCTGCCGGCTATGTCCTGGCCCTCACCTATGGGCAAATTACCGCCCAGGCGAGCATCGCCATCATCCTGTTGCTGCTCACCGGTTTCGCCGCCCAGCAACAACACGCCCGCTACGTCCGCTATCTTGGTCATGCCGTATTCATCCTCCTGGCCCTCACCCTCGCTCTGCATTGGTGGCCGGGGTTTCAAAACGCCAGGATGATCGATCAGGAGCGCTTCACCGAGAACGCCGTGCCGTTCTCGATGTATCTCAACCTGGATAAACCGCTGATAGGCTTCTGGCTGTTACTCGTGTGCCCATGGATCATCGGCCGCCACTCATTTATGCAAGCGATAAAAGCAGGCGCCCTGACCCTCACCCTAACGGCACTCGTTACGCTCGGGGGAGCATCGCTGCTGGGAATCGTAGAATGGTCGCCGAAATGGCCGCCGCAGGCATGGCTGTGGATAAACAACAACCTGCTACTGGTGACGCTAGTAGAAGAAGCGCTATTTCGCGGCTACATACAAGGTGGCTTGAGCCGGCGCCTCCAACACCTGCACTACGGCGAACACCTTGCCCTGTTAATCGCTTCTCTATTATTCGGGCTGGCGCACTGGGGGGCCGGTTGGGAGTGGGTAATGTTGGCGACCTTGGCAGGCGCTTGTTATGGGCTCGCATATCGATTTGGCGGATTGGCAGCCGCCATGGCTACTCACTTTGGTTTGAATCTACTGCATTTTGTATTGTTCACTTACCCGATGCTGACCAACTGACCGATTACCTGAACGACAAAAGCCAACGCTAATGTCATCCGTTTCAGTCAAAAATCTCGACAATGCCAACCACTTCACCGCTATCGTCATCCATAACCGGCAAAGCCCGAATTTTGTGATCCAACATGTAAGCCTCGGCCTCGGACAATTGTGCAGACGCTTTCACTGTGTGCGGACTTAAGGTTAGGAACGAGTCGACGGTTTCGTTGACAACCCCTGGATTGCCCAGCAACGCACGACGTAGATCGCCATCGGTGACGATGCCGATGAGTTTTTCGTCCTCCATCACCAGGGCGAGCCCCAGGCGGCTTGATGTCATAACGAGCAGGCAGTTGTGGAATGAAGTGTTGCGGGTCACTTTAGGGGTATTGGTGTGCATCACGTCACTGACGCGCGTCAGGAGTTTGCGACCAAGGCTGCCACCAGGGTGGTAGCGAGCGAAGTCCATTGGCTTGAAGTCGAGCGCAGCGATCAGCGCGACAGCAAGCGCATCACCCATGGCCATGGTCGCGAGCGTTGAAGTCGTCGGAGCGAGGTTGTTGGGACACACCTCACGCTCGACGGATATATCTAGCCAGATGTCGGCATGCCGAGCTAGGGTGGATTCGCCGTCACCGGTCATGGCAATAATTTTGTTGCCGAATGACTTCAAGCTCGGGATCAACTTAACGACTTCTTCGGTTTCGCCACTGTAAGAAATCAGGATAAGCACATCGCTCGGCTTGAGCATGCCAAGATCACCATGAAAGGCTTCAGCCGGATGCAGAAAAAGACTTGGCGTACCCGTAGAGGCGAAAGTAGCGACCATTTTCTGACCGATAAGTCCGGATTTACCCATGCCGCAGACTGCCGCGCGGCCCTTGCAATCAAGGATGAGCTCCACTGCACGCTGAAACTGAGTGTCGAGGCGTGTTGCGAGTTGGCTGATGGCTTGCGACTGTGCGTTGAGTGCATCTTTAGCAATTGGAAGGTGATTCATGGGAAAGCCAAGGATCCTTGGTTAGGTGGTAAGCTTAAATAGATGTAAGCGAAGCATCCAACGCCGAGTTCTGTAAAGTGCCCAGCCGAAGTACGACATCGGTCAATTTTGTTTTGACCACCTGGGAAATGCCATACAAATTACTTCTTAGCAGCAAAGCTATCTTCATCGTCGAGTCGACCTGCAATGGGCGCCGCCTTAGGTAAAGGTCGTCGCAATCTCATGTCTTTCCATTGCGTATTTCTCGGGCGTACACTGGAAACCGTCAGACCGCCGGTCAAAAGATAAGCCGCCAGTGCTGCGGGCTGTATTTTCGGTAATCTGATAAAAATGGCATCTCAGACTTTATGAGATATGTATTCACGCTTTTCATGCTGGACCTTTACGCCAAGGTCTCTTGAATGGCGTCCGATGGATGGTGGATTCACTGTTACGGCAAATGGACTACGCACCGCTCCACTAAAGCGCCAGCGCCGGGGGCGCAAAATCATACGCTGAGCGCCCCCCGAGGGAAACCCTTACAAACCGTTACATTGCGACCCGTCGTCGTATTCCCCGCCTTGATCCACGCCTCTCGCTCGGCAAAAAAATAAATTCAATAAAACCGCTGCAGGGCCGACACCCTGTCAAAGCCTTGCGGATTATATAAGCCATGCGTAATAACCAGCCCATTACACAACGCGAACGGACCTTCCCGGCTCAGCAACGGTTGATCTCCACCACGGATGCCAAGGGCATGATCACCTACTGCAACGACGACTTCGTCGAGATCAGCGGGTTTTCGCGTGAGGAATTGATCCGTGCGCCGCACAACCTGGTGCGTCACCCCGACGTTCCCGCGGCAGTCTTCGCGCACATGTGGGGCACACTTAAACAAGGCTTGCCATGGATGGGCATTGTCAAGAATCGCTGCAAGAGCGGTGACCACTACTGGGTTAACGCCTATGTGACGCCGATCTTCGAAGGCAATCAGGTGATCGGTTACGAGTCGGTGCGGGTCAAGCCCACCGCCGAACAGATTCGCCGCGCCGAAGCGCTCTATCAACGCATCAACCAGGGCAAGTCGGCCGTTCCTTCTTCGGATAAATGGATGCCGGTCCTGCAGGACTGGTTGCCGTTCATTCTGGTCAGCCAGTTGAGCTTCATGATCGGTGCGACCTTGAACTCGCAGTGGGGCTTTGCCCTGGCGGCCGCTCTTTCGGTGCCACTGGGCCTTTTGGGCCTGGGCTGGCAGCAACGCGGCATCAAGCGTTTGCTGCGCCTGGCCGAGCAGACCACGTCCGACCCGCTGATCGCGCAGATGTACACCGACAGCCGCGGTGCCCAGGCACGCCTGGAAATGTCGATCCTCAGCCAGGAAGCCCGCCTGAAAACCTGCCTGACCCGACTGCAGGACACCGCCGAGCACCTGACCGACCAGGCGAAGCAATCCGACGCCCTGGCACACAACAGCTCCACCGGCCTGGAACGCCAACGCGTCGAGACCGAACAGGTGGCCACCGCCGTCAACCAGATGGCTGCCACCACCCAGGAAGTCGCCAGCCACGTACAGCGCACCGCCGACGCCACCCAGGAGGCCAACCGCCTGACCGGTCGAGGCCGCGACATCGCCGGGGAAACCCGCGAAGCCATTCAGCGCCTGTCAGTGGTGGTGGGCGAAACCGGCCTGACCGTGACCCAACTGGCCAAGGACAGCAACGAAATCGGCGGCGTGGTCGATGTGATCAAAGGCATCGCCGACCAGACCAACCTGTTGGCACTGAACGCGGCCATCGAAGCGGCGCGCGCCGGCGAGATGGGGCGTGGCTTTGCGGTAGTGGCGGACGAAGTTCGCCAACTGGCCCAACGCACCAGCGAATCCACCGGGCAGATCCACGCCCTGATTGCCAAGCTCCAGCAAACCGCGGGCACCGCGGTGCAGACCATGGAAGCCGGGCATCGCCAGGCCGAAGAAGGTGTGGCACGAGTGTTGGAAGCGGACCAGGCCCTGGTGGGGATCAGCGAAGCGGTGGCCAACATCACCGACATGACCACCCAGATCGCCGCCGCGACCGAAGAGCAAAGCGCCGTGGCCGAAGAAATCAGCCGCAACATCAGCAACATCTCGGCACTGGCGGACCAGACCTCGGAACAGGCGCAGAACTCGGCATTGCTGAGCGAAGAGCTGACCAAGACCGCGAATACCCAGTACTCGTTGGTGGAGCGGTTTAACCGCTGACCTGCCCCTCCCTCCCACGGGCAGCAAAAAGCGGAACGCGGAGCGTCCCGGGCGGCATTCCTTTGCTGTGCGTGGGAACGATCAAGGTGCGTCGTTCCCACGGCAGCAAAAGCGGAACGCGGAGCGTCCCTGGATGCATTCCCACGCAGAGCGTGGGAACGATCGGGGGGCGTTGTTCCCACGGGCAGCAAAAAGCGGAACGCGGAGCGTCCCTGGATGCATTCCCACGCAGAGCGTGGGAACGATCGGGGGCGCGTCGTTCCCTCTGGCCGCAAAGGCGGAACGCGGAGCGCCCCTTGGATGCATTCCTTGCTGCGCGTGGGAATGATCGGGGTGCGAGGCTGTTGATCTTGATCGTTCCCACGCTCTGCGTGGGAATGCAGCCCGGGACGCTCCGCGTCCCAGTCGCGCCGCAGTATGTAGTGGTGCGCGTCAATACCAGCGCTGAATCTCGATCAACCCGTCCAACCCCGCGTAGTTCCTCGCACTCGAGTAACGCCAGTGCTCCGGCAAGTCCACATACCCCCGCTTCACCGGGTTGTTGTGGATGTAATCGAGTTTCTGGCGCATCACCGACTCACTGAAAACCATTTCCGCGTGCGAGCCTTCCTGCCACAACTGGTACACCCGATCCTGCTTGTGCGCCCGCTTGCTGAAGCGCAGTCGCTGTAGGGCTCTATCCGCCCCCTTGCTTTGCAGGTCGTTGATGATCTGTCTCGCGGTATAGGATTTGAACTGGCTCAGGGACTTGCCCAGGTCAGGTGCCTGGGCAACGAAGTGCAGGTGATTTTCGAGGACCACATAACCAAACAGCTGCAGGCTGTGGTGGGTTTGCTGGTAACGCCAGCAGTCCAGCAGGTGGTCGACGATATAGGGGCGGATGAACAGCGGGAGCCATTCCATGAGGGTACAGGTGAGGAAGTGGGGTTTGTCAGGCTCGGTGATGGAGTAACGGCTTCGGCCCATGGGATTCGTGCTTGAATCTTGCGGTGCGGCGGGATGGAACGCGTAGCGTCCCTGGATGCATTCCTTTGCTGCGCGTGGGAACGATCATGATGCGGCCGACGATGCAGACGCGATAGGGGACGAGTCTGCGGTGGCAGTGGGAAATGTCTACGCGAAGGTAAAGCCACCCCTGATGATCGTTCCCACGCGCAGCAAAGGAATGCAGCCCGTGACGCTCTGCGTTACAGCGGTGCCTGGCATTGCGCCGATCTTTCGAATGGCGTCGCTGCGATAACAGGCTTCGCAACTGTCACTTTTGACAGTTACCCACCATTCCAATTGAGCTTAGATTGGCCTTGGAAGGCAACGCCTTCATCAATCAACCTCAAGGAATGGGATATTCACAATGAACAACAAACGCAGACTGCAAACCCTAAAAAAAGTGCGCTCTCTAAAAACCAATGACATCTTCAAGTGGCGCTTCAACGCTGAAGGCGAATTCATTGAGGCAAGTGATACAGGTGCATACCTATGGGAAGGCAGGCCAGGCCAGTTTTACTGGGTATGGGAGGGTTGGACCGGCTCTCATGACACCAACGATATCTTTTTTTATGACTTCTCCATCCCCTATGTAGACACTGAAGTCATAGACCGCCGCTTCATTCTCGGCGTAGATCAACTGACCTTTGATTATGCTTTTTCAACCGGGAATGGACAGCTCGGCGTCGCCCGTGCGCAGTCAGCAACGGTTCATATCAAACTCGACCCGAAAACCGGACAAAGCGAGGGCTATTTCGAAACAGTCTTCCTGGGCATTCATCAATCGCCCGAAGGCAAGTTCTCTTTCGAACGAAAAATCCCCTGACCTGGTGATGAAGGCGTGGCACCCCTGTGCCCGCCTTTCTAAAAACTCATTTCAAACTCACAATCTTCAGCTAACAGCGCGAACAACATCCGCAACGCGCTTTGCAGCCAACGCCAGATGCTGCTCATGGCTAAACCCCGACGCCTTCAACGGCTTCAAATCATGATCCCCCGCCACCAGCCAAAACACCTCGATACTCGGTGACAGCGCGTAGCCCTCGACCGCCTCGCGATTGCCCAACGCATCCCGCTCGCCCTGCACGATCAACGTGCGCGTCTTCAACGCCGCCAGATGCTCCACCCGCGGTTTTTCCGGTTTACCCACGGCATAAAACGGATAACCCAGGCACACCAACGCATCGGCACCCAACTCATCGGCGAGCATGCTGGCGACCCGTCCGCCCATCGACTTGCCGCCAATGGCCAGCGTCCCAGTGACATGGCGTCGCACCTGGTCATACACCTCGCGCCAGCACTCCAGCAGCCTTGGCATCGGATTGGGCGGGCGCTTGCTACCGTCGACACGCCGCTGCGCCATGTACGGAAACTCAAAGCGCAATACGTTGACGCCTTGTGCCACAAGGCGTGCGGTCATGTCGTTCATCCAGTCGCTGTCCATTGGCGCTCCAGCGCCGTGGGCCAGGATCAGGGTTGCCGAGGCCTTGCCCGAAGCCGCATCCCACAACCATCCCTTTTCGCGCACGCACTGCGCCCATTGATCCCCGTCAATACCGGCCATGTGCTGTTTGTCCATGCTTGCCTCGCTTTTAGTCTGCCTATAACTCCAGGCGCAGGGTGCACCGTTTGTGCAGCCAGCGGCTGAACCGTGGATGGGGAACCATGAACACTTCTATCAGTACCGCCTACAACTACAAGGTGGTCCGCCAATTCGCCATTATGACGGTGGTGTGGGGCATCGTCGGCATGGGGCTCGGGGTTTTTCTCGCTGCCCAGTTGGTCTGGCCCGAACTCAACTTCAATTTGCCCTGGACCAGCTTCGGCCGCCTGCGCCCGCTGCACACCAACGCGGTGATCTTCGCGTTCGGTGGCTGCGCCCTGTTCGCCAGTTCGTTCTATTCGGTACAACGCACCTGCCAGACGCAATTATTTGCGCCGAAAATAGCTGCGTTCTGCTTCTGGGGCTGGCAGCTGGTGATTGTCCTGGCGGCCATCAGCCTGCCGTTGGGCTACACCAGTTCCAAGGAATACGCCGAGCTGGAATGGCCGATCGACATCCTGATCACCATCGTCTGGGTCGCCTACGCCGTGGTGTTCTTCGGCACGGTGATGCAGCGCAAGACCAAGCACATCTATGTCGGTAACTGGTTCTTCGGCGGGTTCATCATCACCGTGGCGATCCTGCACATCGTCAACAACATGGAACTGCCCGTCAGCTTCACCAAGTCCTACTCGCTGTACTCCGGCGCCACCGACGCGATGGTGCAATGGTGGTACGGCCACAACGCCGTGGGCTTTTTCCTCACCGCCGGTTTCCTCGGGATGATGTATTACTTCGTGCCCAAACAGGCCGAGCGCCCGGTGTATTCCTATCGCCTGTCGATCGTGCACTTCTGGGCGCTGATCACCCTGTACATCTGGGCCGGCCCCCACCATTTGCACTACACCGCCTTGCCGGACTGGGCGCAGTCGCTGGGCATGGTGATGTCGCTGATCCTCCTGGCGCCCAGCTGGGGCGGCATGATCAACGGCATGATGACGCTCTCCGGTGCCTGGCATAAGTTGCGCAGCGATCCGATCCTGCGCTTCCTCGTGGTATCGCTGGCGTTCTACGGCATGTCGACCTTCGAAGGGCCGATGATGGCGATCAAGACGGTCAACGCCCTCTCCCACTACACCGACTGGACCATCGGCCACGTGCACGCCGGCGCGCTCGGCTGGGTGGCGATGATTTCCATCGGCGCGCTGTACCACATGATCCCCAAAGTCTTCGGACGCGAGCAGATGCACAGCATCGGCCTGATCAACGCGCACTTCTGGCTCGCCACCATCGGCACCGTGCTGTACATCGCCTCGATGTGGGTCAACGGCATCGCCCAGGGCCTGATGTGGCGCGCGGTGAACGAAGACGGCACGCTGACCTACTCCTTCGTCGAAACCCTGGTGGCCAGCCATCCGGGCTTCGTCGTGCGGCTGGTAGGCGGGGCGATCTTCCTGAGTGGCATGTTGCTGATGGCCTACAACACCTGGCGCACCGTGCGGGCCTCGCAGCCTGCCGACGCCGTCGCTGCCGCGCAGATGGCCTGAGGAGTCCGCCATGAAACACGAAACAATCGAGAAAAACGTCGGCCTGCTGATGCTGCTGATGGTGTTGGCCGTGAGCATTGGCGGCCTGACCCAGATCGTCCCGTTGTTCTTCCAGGACGTGACCAACAAACCGGTGGAAGGCATGAAGCCCTACACCGCACTGCAACTGGAAGGCCGCGACATCTATATCCGCGAAGGCTGCGTGGGTTGCCACTCACAGATGATCCGCCCGTTTCGCGCCGAGACCGAACGCTACGGGCACTACTCGGTGGCCGGTGAAAGCGTTTGGGATCACCCGTTCCTCTGGGGCTCGAAACGCACGGGACCGGACCTGGCGAGGGTCGGCGCGCGCTACTCCGATGACTGGCACCGCGCGCATTTGTACAACCCGCGCAACGTGGTACCGGAATCGAAGATGCCGGCGTACCCGTGGCTGGTGGCCAACGCGGTCGACAGCGGCCACACCGAAACCAAGCTCCGCGCCATGCGTACCCTCGGCGTGCCCTACACCGACGAGGACATCGCAGGCAGCGTCGAGTCGCTCAAGGGCAAGTCGGAGATGGATGCGCTGGTCGCCTACCTGCAAGTGCTCGGCACTGCGATCAAGAGCAAGAGGTGAGTCATGGTCGTTGAAATGAGTACTGGAATGATCCGCGGCCTGGGCACCGTCGTGGTGTTCGTGGCCTTCGTCGGCCTGACGCTGTGGGTGTTCAACGCCAAGCGCAGCGCGCAATTCGCCGAAGCGCGCCTGCTGCCGTTCGCCGACGAGCCGCAAGCCCAGCCCCCCGAAGAATCCGCCACAAGGAGCACCCGGCCATGACCACTTTCTGGAGTACGTGGATCTGCGTACTGACCATCGGCAGCCTGATTGGCCTGACCTGGCTGCTGATCGGCACCCGCAAGGGCGAAACCAAGGGCAGCGTCGACCAGACCATGGGCCACAGCTTCGACGGCATCGAGGAGTACGACAACCCGTTACCGCAATGGTGGTTCATGCTGTTCGCCGGCACCCTGGTGTTTGCCGTCGGCTACCTGATCCTCTATCCCGGCCTGGGCAACTGGAAAGGCATCCTGCCCGGCTACGCCAACGGCTGGACCGGCGTGCACGAGTGGGAAAAGGAAATGGACAGGGCCGACGCCCGGTTCGGACCGATCTTCGCCAAATTCGCCGCCATGCCGGTGGAAGAAGTGGCCAAGGACCCGCAAGCGCTGAAAATGGGTGGGCGCCTGTTCGCCTCCAACTGCTCGGTGTGCCACGGCTCGGATGCCAAGGGCGCGTTCGGCTTCCCCAACCTGGCGGACAGTGACTGGCGCTGGGGCGGCGACGCCGACACCATCAAGGCCACCATCCTCGGTGGGCGCATGGCGGCGATGCCCGCCTGGGGGGAAATCCTCGGCGAAGCAGGGGTGAAAAACGTTGCTGCCTATGTACGCCACGAACTGGCCGGGCTGCCATTGCCGGCGGACGACAAGGCCGACCTGCAAGCCGGACAGCAAGCCTTCAGCACCACCTGTACCGCCTGTCACGGGGCAAACGGCCAGGGCACCGCAGCCATGGGCGCGCCGAACCTGACGCACCCGGCCGGGTTCATTTATGGCACCAGCCTGACCCAGCTCGAACAGACCATCCGCCACGGTCGCCAGGGTCACATGCCGGCGCAGAATGAGTTGCTGGGCAACGATAAAGTGCAACTGCTCGCGGCTTATGTGTTCAGCCTTTCGAAAGGGAATGAGCAATTGAGCGGCAAGCTTCAAGCAACAAGCGAAAAGTAAAAACAAGAAGCTGCAAGCGACGAGATCACTCTTGAAGCTTGCAGCTTTACGCTCCAGGCTGCTTCCTTTTGTCACACCCTTCCTGAGTCCTCCTTTCGAATCCCCGCATTCGGGTCTACGCTTGATCGATGCGGACTGGCCCGTGCCGGTTCCAGGTCATCCTTGCGCGATGTGTTCGCCCCCGTCGACTGACTGACAGGCCGCAAACGCTGGTAGATACCGGCTGTCGAGCCAAATACCGTCGGTCGCCGACCAGGCCTTTTCAACACACCTTGTTACAAGCGACCTGAACCCCCTCGCTTTTTCCGTTCACTGCGACATTTTGTCCGAGGCCATTTTTGTCCTTACGCGGCGCATGGAAAGGCCGCAGAATCAGCATTTGAACGCATTGACCCAGGTCATGGCGCGTTGCAATGACCCCCTGCTTTCTCCATACTTGCGGCCGATTTTTAATCCTAATAAAACACCCAAACCGTGGAACCTTAGAATGAGCACAGCAATCAGTCCGACTGCTTATAACTATAAGGTAGTCCGCCAGTTCGCCATCATGACGGTGGTCTGGGGGATCCTTGGCATGGGGCTCGGTGTCTTCATCGCCTCGCAACTGGTCTGGCCGGAGTTGAACTTCGGCCTGCCGTGGACGAGCTTTGGACGCCTGCGCCCGTTGCACACCAACCTGGTGATTTTCGCCTTCGGTGGTTGTGCACTGTTTGCCACTTCCTACTACGTCGTGCAGCGAACCTGCCAAACGCGACTGATTTCCGACAGCCTCGCGGCCTTCACCTTCTGGGGTTGGCAAGCGGTGATCGTCGGCGCCATCGTTACCTTGCCGCTGGGTTACACCACCACCAAGGAATACGCTGAGCTGGAATGGCCTCTGGCTATTCTGCTGGCCATTGTCTGGGTTACCTACGGCCTGGTGTTCTTCGGCACCATCACCAAGCGCAAGACCAAGCACATCTATGTGGGCAACTGGTTCTACGGTGCTTTCATCGTCGTGACCGCGATGCTGCACATCGTCAACCACATGTCGCTGCCGGTCAGCCTGTTCAAGTCCTACTCGGCCTACTCGGGCGCGACCGACGCGATGATCCAGTGGTGGTACGGCCACAACGCCGTAGGCTTCTTCCTGACCACCGGTTTCCTGGGGATGATGTACTACTTCGTGCCGAAACAGGCCGAGCGTCCGATCTACTCCTATCGCCTGTCCATCGTGCACTTCTGGGCGCTGATCACCCTGTACATCTGGGCCGGTCCGCACCACCTGCACTACACCGCACTGCCGGACTGGGCCCAATCGCTGGGCATGGCCATGTCGATCATCCTGCTGGCGCCAAGCTGGGGCGGCATGATCAACGGCATGATGACCCTGTCGGGCGCCTGGCATAAGCTGCGTACCGACCCGATCCTGCGCTTTTTGGTGGTGTCCCTGGCGTTCTACGGCATGTCGACCTTCGAAGGCCCGATGATGGCCATCAAGACCGTCAACTCGCTGTCGCACTACACCGACTGGACCATCGGCCACGTACACGCCGGCGCACTCGGCTGGGTAGCAATGATCTCGATCGGCGCGATCTACCACATGATCCCGAAACTGTTCGGTCGCGCGCAGATGCACAGCATCGGCCTGATCAACACGCACTTCTGGCTCGCGACCATCGGTACCGTGCTGTACATCGCTTCGATGTGGGTCAACGGCATCACCCAGGGCCTGATGTGGCGTGCAATCAACGACGACGGCACCCTCACCTACTCGTTCGTCGAAGCGCTGCAAGCCAGCCACCCTGGCTTCATCGTTCGCGCCCTGGGCGGTGCGTTCTTCGCCACTGGCATGCTGTTCATGGCCTACAACGTATGGCGTACCGTACGTGCCTCGCACCCGGCAGAGGCTAAAGCTGCCGAACAGATCGTTGTAGTTGGAGCTCACTGATGAAGCATGAAGCAGTCGAGAAGAATATTGGCCTGCTGGCCTTCTTCATGGTTATCGCCGTCAGTGTCGGCGGCCTGACCCAGATCGTTCCGCTGTTTTTCCAGGATGTCACCAACAAGCCGGTCGAGGGCATGAAGCCCCGCCCTGCCCTTGAACTGGAAGGCCGGGATGTCTACATCGCCAACGGTTGTGTCAGCTGCCACTCGCAGATGATCCGCCCGTTCCGTGCTGAAACCGAACGTTACGGCCACTACTCGGTCGCCGGCGAGAGCGTGTGGGACCACCCGTTCCTGTGGGGTTCCAAGCGTACCGGTCCGGACCTGGCCCGTGTCGGCGGTCGTTACTCCGATGACTGGCAGCGTGCGCACTTGTACAACCCGCGCAACGTGGTGCCTGAGTCGAAAATGCCGGCCTACCCGTTCCTCGTGGAAAACAAGCTCGACGGCAAGGACACCGCCAAGAAAATGGAAGTCTTGCGCGCGCTCGGCGTCCCTTACACCGACGAAGACATCGCCGGTGCCAAGGATGCCGTGAAGGGCAAAACCGAAATGGACGCGCTGGTGGCCTATCTGCAAGGCCTGGGCACCATCATCAAAAGCAAACGGTGATCTAAATGGATATCGGGATGATTCGTGGCCTGGGCACCGTTGTCGTGATGGTGGCCTTCATCGGTCTGGCGTTGTGGGTGTTCAGTCCCAAGCGCAAGTCGGAGTTCGAAGACGCGACCTTGCTGCCTTTTGCGGATGATCCCGAAGCCATCAAGCACGTCGAGCAAGCTTCTAGGAGTAACAAAGAATGACTACATTCTGGAGTCTGTATGTCACAGTCCTCAGTCTCGGTACGATCTTTTCCCTGACCTGGCTGCTGCTGTCGACCCGTAAGGGCCAGCGCACCGAGTCGACCGAAGAGACGGTTGGCCACTCCTTCGACGGTATCGAGGAGTACGACAACCCCCTGCCGAAATGGTGGTTCATGCTGTTCGTGGGCACCATCATTTTCGCCCTGGGTTACCTGGTGCTGTACCCGGGCCTGGGCAACTGGAAAGGCCTGCTGCCAGGCTACAACTACCTCGATAACGAAAAGCAGACCGCGTTCGCCAACGGCCAGACCGGCTGGACCGGCGTTCACGAGTGGGAAAAGGAAATGGCTCGCTCGGACGCCAAGTTCGGTCCGATCTTCGCCAAGTTCGCGTCCATGCCGATCGAAGAAGTCGCCAAGGACCCTCAAGCGCTGAAAATGGGCGGCCGCCTGTTTGCCTCCAACTGCTCGGTCTGCCACGGCTCCGACGCCAAGGGTGCCTACGGCTTCCCTAACCTCACCGACGCCGACTGGCGCTGGGGCGGCGAAGCGGAAACCATCAAGACCACCATCATGGGCGGTCGCCACGCGGTGATGCCGGCGTGGGCTGATGTGATCGGCGAGCAAGGCGTTGCGGACGTTGCCGCTTTCGTCCTGACCAACCTCGATGGCCGCAAGCTGCCGGAAGGCGCCAAGGCTGACCCGGTTGCCGGGCAGAAACTGTTCGCGGCCAACTGCGTGGCTTGCCACGGTCCGGAAGGTAAAGGTACCCCAGCGATGGGCGCACCTAACCTGACCCACCCGGGCGCGTTCATCTACGGTTCGAGCTTCGCGCAACTGCAGCAGACCATCCGTTACGGACGCCAGGGCCAGATGCCTGCCCAGGAACAGCTGCAAGGTAACGACAAGGTTCACCTGCTGGCCGCTTACGTCTACAGCCTGTCGCATGGCGAGAAGGCTCCAGTGGCAGACGCCCAGTAAGGCATACGCCTGATGCAGTAACGAACGGCCCCGCCAATGAGAATTGGCGGGGCCGTTTTGTCATGGGCGCTGGTTTCATAATCTGAAACCTATATTCGATGGGATTGCGGGCCGGTCAGGGGTAACGTCGACTGACCTGGCAACCAGCATGAAGCGGGTTGGCCAGGACAAGGAAGTTAATCGTCATTACACAAGGAATGCATACCATGTCTGATCAAGAACACATCGTTGACGACTGTAGGGGGCCAGTATTGCCTGAGCCTGCAAAGGAAGTAATCGTTCCGGCAGTCGAGCGCCTCATCACCGAGTGCGAAATACCCGAAGAACCTGAACCTGAGGAAACTGCGCCGCGTCGTGCCAACTTTTCCGGCAGCGGGCTCGACGGCCTGGGCGGGGGAAATATCCTTTAAGCGGTGATTCATGAGCGCAGCGGACATCCGCTGCGCTCTAAAGCCACGCCCCCGACAGTTCGGTCGTGCTCTACCGTTGAGCTATAGTCAATTGACCTGCATCATGTTTTGTTACATTCGCTACACCATTCGGGTTTTTTCCCCAACGCGACCAAAGGTCGCACCCTTGAGCTAGAGCGACAGGCGTATCATTGCGCTACTGCAACACCTCTTTTTGACCGCGGTCGGCACGTACTGACCGAGGCATTTTTCCACTGCCGTGGGATGCAATGATGAGCAACCAGATTCCGGTACACGACGTCACCCCGCCCACCAAGAACGCAAACAACAGCGTCGACCTTTACGCCTCCAGGGAAAAAATCTACACCCGCGCCTTCACCGGCCTGTTTCGCAACTTGCGCATGGCGGGTGGCGCTTTCCTGTTCCTGCTGTATTTCGGCACGGTGTGGCTCAACTGGGGCGGGCACCAGGCGGTCTGGTGGAATCTGCCGGAGCGCAAGTTCTTCATCTTCGGTGCCACCTTCTGGCCTCAGGATTTCATCCTGCTGTCCGGCATGCTGATCATTGCCGCCTTCGGCCTGTTCTTCATCACCGTGTACGCCGGTCGGGTCTGGTGCGGCTACACCTGCCCGCAGAGCGTCTGGACCTGGATCTTCATGTGGTGCGAGAAGATCACCGAAGGCGATCGTAACCAGCGCATCAAACTCGACAAGGCGCCGATGAGCGCCAACAAGTTCCTGCGCAAATTCAGCAAGCACAGCCTGTGGCTGTTGATAGGTTTCGTCACCGGCATGACCTTCGTCGGCTACTTCACGCCGATTCGCGAGCTGGTGATCGAGTTCTTCACCGGTGAAGCCGATGGCTGGTCGTATTTCTGGGTCGGTTTCTTCACGCTCGCCACCTATGGCAACGCCGGCTGGCTGCGTGAGCAAGTGTGCATCTACATGTGCCCGTACGCACGCTTCCAGAGCGTGATGTTCGACAAGGACACGCTGATCGTTTCCTACGACCCGCGCCGTGGCGAAAGCCGTGGCCCGCGCAAGAAAGGCATCGACTACAAGGCCCAGGGCCTGGGTGACTGCATCGATTGCACCATGTGCGTCCAGGTCTGTCCGACCGGTATCGACATCCGCGACGGCCTGCAGATCGAGTGCATCGGCTGCGCGGCGTGCATCGATGCCTGCGACGCCATCATGGACAAGATGGAATACCCGCGCGGCCTGATCAGCTACACCACCGAGCACAACCTGTCCGGGCAGAAAACCCATAAACTGCGCCCGCGCCTGATTGGCTATGCCGTGGTACTGCTGGCAATGATCGGGGTGCTGGTGACCGCGTTCTTCATGCGCTCGCTGGTCGGTTTCGACGTCAGCAAGGACCGCGTGCTGTACCGTGAGAACGCCGAAGGCCGGATCGAGAACGTCTACAGCCTGAAGGTGATGAACAAGGACCAGCGCGACCATACCTATCTGCTCGAGGCCGCCGGCCTGCCGGACCTCAAGCTGCAGGGCCGGCGCGAGATCAAGGTTGCGGCCGGCGATATCGTCAGCCAGCCGGTCGAACTGTCCGTGGCCCCGGAACAATTGCCATCGAGCACCAACGAGGTGAAATTCATCCTCAGGGACGCCGATGACGCCAGCATTCACGTTGAAGCCAAGAGCCGATTCATCGGCCCACAAAATCGTTGAGAGAAGTGATCATGCCCGCAGCAACTGCCGCAAGTCCCTGGTACAAGCACCTTTGGCCGTGGATCATCATCGGGATCCTGGCCTGCTCGGTGACCCTGACCTTGTCCATGGTGACCATCGCGGTGAAGAACCCGGACAACCTGGTCAACGACAACTACTACGAGGCCGGCAAGGGCATCAACCGCTCCCTGGACCGTGAACTGTTGGCGCAGACCCTGCTGATGCGCGCCAGCATTCATCTGGATGACGTGACCGGTGAAGTCGACCTGCGCCTGAGCGGCAATAGCCAGCCTGCCACGCTTGAGCTGAATCTGATCTCGCCGACGCAACCGGAGAAGGATCGCAAGATCACCCTCACCCGCAGCGACACCGAACAGGGCCGCTATATCGGCCAACTGAGCGACAAGATCGAAGGCCGCCGCTTTATCGAACTGCTCGGCACCCAGGATGACCACATCTGGCGCATGTTCGAGGAAGAGCTGGTCAACCATGACAAGGAATTGCTGCTCGGTGATGAACCGTTGCAAGGCGCGGAAGACCTGAAAAAATAAGCCTTACCTGATCGCCCCCGCGCTCTGCGTGGGGACGCAGCCAGGAACGCTCCGCGTTCCAGCCGAAGCGGACGCGGAGCGTCCGGGGAGGCATTCCCACGCGGAGCGTGGGAACGATCATCGGACAACACCTCATGACCACCACCCCGACCCCCTGCTACCACTGCGCCCTGCCCGTCCCCAGCGGCAGCCGCTTCACCGCCGTCGTACTCGGGGAGCCGCGGGAATTCTGCTGCCCGGGATGCCAAGCCGTGGCCGAGGCCATTGTCGCAGGTGGCTTGCAAAGCTATTACCAGCATCGTAGCGAAGCCTCGGCCAACCCCGAGGCGCTGCCGGTGCAACTGGTCGATGAATTGGCGCTGTACGACCGCGCCGACGTACAGCAACCCTTCGTTCGCCACGAAGGCGATTTGGCCGAAACCACGCTCCTGATGGAAGGCATCAGTTGCGCCGCCTGCGGCTGGCTGATCGAGAAACACCTGCGCACCTTGCCGGCCGTTGCCGAAGCGCGCCTGAACCTGTCCAACCATCGCTTGCACGTGCGCTGGGCCGACGGGCAATTGCCCCTGAGCCGGGTGCTCGCCGAATTGCGCCACATCGGTTACGCCGCCCACCCTTATCAAGCCGATCGTGCCAGCGAACAACTGGCCAGCGAAAATCGCCTGGCCCTGCGCCAGCTTGGCGTGGCCGGGCTGTTGTGGTTCCAGGCGATGATGGCAACCATGGCGACATGGCCGGAATTCAACATCGACCTCAGCCCCGAGCTGCACGCCATCCTGCGCTGGGTCGCGCTGTTCCTCACCACACCGATCGTGTTCTACAGCTGTGCGCCGTTCTTCAAGGGCGCCATGCGCGACCTGCGCACACGGCACCTGACCATGGACGTATCGGTGTCGTTGGCCATTGGCAGTGCCTACATCGCCGGGATCTGGACCTCGATCACCGGGGTCGGCGAGCTCTATTTCGATGCCGTGGGCATGTTCGCCCTGTTTCTGCTGGCCGGGCGCTACCTGGAGCGGCGAGCCCGGGAGCGCACCGCCGCCGCAACCGCGCAACTGGTCAATTTGCTCCCCGCTTCCTGCCTGCGCCTGAGCGTCGACGGCCAGAGCGAGCGCATCCTGCTCAGTGAACTGCGGGTGGGCGATCACGTGCTGGTGCATCCGGGTTCGATTTTGCCGGCCGACGGCAAGATCCTCGAAGGCCAGTCGAGCATCGACGAGTCGCTGCTGACCGGCGAATACCTGCCGCAGCCACGCACCCCGGGCGACGCCGTCACCGCTGGCACGCTGAATGTGGAAGGCCCGTTGACTGTCGAAGTCCTGGCCCTCGGTCATGACACCCGCCTCTCGGCCATCGTGCGCCTGCTCGACCGCGCCCAGGCCGAAAAACCACGGCTGGCGGAAATCGCCGACCGTGCCGCGCAATGGTTCCTGTTGCTGACACTGATCGCCTGCGCCTGTATCGGACTGTTGTGGTGGGAGCTGGACCCGTCTCGCGCCTTCTGGATCGTGCTGGCGATGCTGGTCGCGACCTGCCCGTGCGCCCTGTCCCTGGCCACGCCGACCGCGTTGACCGCCGCCACCGGCACCTTGCACAAGCTGGGTTTGTTGCTGACCCGCGGTCACGTGCTCGAAGGCCTGAACCAGATCGACACGGTGATCTTCGATAAGACCGGCACCCTCACCGAAGGCCGCCTGGCGCTACGTTCGATCCGCCCCCTCGGCGCGCTTGCCAGCGATCAATGCCTGAGTCTCGCCGCCGCACTGGAGAACCGCTCAGAACACCCGATTGCCCGCGCTTTTGGTCGCGCGCCGGTGGCCGCCGAAGAGGTTCACAGCACGCCGGGGCTGGGCCTCGAAGGACTGGTGGGCGAGCAACGCCTGCGCATCGGTCAACCCGGTTTTGTCTGTGCACTCAGCGGCGCCACGGTGCCCTCCATACCGGAGGAAGCCGGGCAATGGCTGCTGTTAGGCGATAGCCAGGGCCCGCTGGCGTGGCTGGTTCTCGACGACCGTTTGCGCGCCGATGCCCCTGATCTACTGGCGGCCTGCAAGGCCCGTGGCTGGCGCACCCTGTTGCTGTCGGGCGACAGCTCGCCGATGGTCGCCAGTGTCGCGGCTGAATTGGGCATCGATGAAGCCCGTGGAGGCTTGCGTCCGGACGACAAGCTGCAAGTCCTGCAACAACTGCACAAGGAAGGTCGCAAGGTGTTGATGCTCGGAGACGGGGTCAACGATGTGCCGGTACTGGCCGCCGCCGACATCAGCGTGGCCATGGGCTCGGCCACTGACCTGGCGAAAACCAGCGCCGACGCGGTACTCCTGTCCAACCGCCTCGATGCCCTGGTGCAAGCGTTCAACCTGGCGCGCCGCACCCGCCGGGTGATCATCGAGAATTTGCTGTGGGCCGCGCTGTACAATGGACTCATGTTGCCGTTCGCCGCCCTTGGCTGGATCACACCGGTGTGGGCAGCCGTCGGCATGTCGCTCAGTTCGTTGACCGTGGTGCTCAACGCCCTGCGCCTGACTCGCCTGCCGAGCGCGCCGGCTGCACGCACCACGCCAGAAACCCGCCCGCTGCCGGCCTGAGCCGCGCGGGCATGGAGTCCAGATGCCAGCTCTCTACGTGATGATTCCGGCCGCGCTGTTGATCGTGGCCATTGCTGTCTACATCTTCTTCTGGGCCGTCGACAGCGGTCAGTACGACGACCTCGACGGCCCGGCCCACAGCATCCTGTTCGACGATCAGGACCCGAACCACACCGCGGCGGTCGACGAGGCCAGCGGCCATCCGCCCAAACCCGACGACAAGGCGCCGCCCCATGCTTGATTTGGCGCCGCTGCTGGTGTCGGCGGTCATCCTCGGTCTGCTCGGTGGCGGTCATTGCCTGGGCATGTGCGGCGGCTTGATGGGCGCATTGACGCTGGCCATTCCCAAGGAACAACGCAGTCGCCGCTTTCGCCTGCTGCTGGCCTACAACCTGGGGCGCATCCTCAGCTATGCCACCGCCGGCCTGTTGATCGGCCTGGCCGGCTGGGCGGTGGCCAACAGCCCGGCGGCGATGTTCATGCGCGTGCTCGCGGGCCTGCTGCTGATCGCCATGGGCCTGTACCTGGCCGGCTGGTGGAGCGGGCTGACCCGCATCGAAAGCCTCGGTCGCGGCCTGTGGCGGCATATCCAGCCGGTCGCCAACCGACTGCTGCCGGTGTCGAGCCTGCCCCGGGCGTTGTTGTTGGGCGGACTTTGGGGCTGGCTGCCTTGCGGGCTGGTCTACAGCACCCTGCTGTGGTCGGCCAGTCAGGGCAATGCGCTGGACAGCGCATTGTTGATGCTGGCGTTCGGACTGGGCACCTGGCCGGTGCTGCTCGCTACGGGGCTGGCAGCCGAACGGGTGACGGCGTTGTTGCGCAAACGCAGCGTGCGCATGGCGGGCGGATTGCTGGTGATGTTGTTCGGCATCTGGACCTTGCCGGGGCCGCATCAGCATTGGCTCATGGGGCATTAGATCGCGGCGCGCCCTTCGCGAGCAGGCTCGCTCCCACATTGAAAGCATTCCTACCTGTGGGAGCGAGCCTGCTCGCGAAGAGGCCCGAACCGACAACACAACTCTGCACCCTTGACGCAAATCAAGATCCCCAAACGCCCCACCCCCTAGACTCGCCAACACTGCCAGCCTATCCGGGGAATTGCCCGCATGATGCTCGACGCCATTCGTTGGGACACCGATCTGATCCGCCGTTATGACCTGGCGGGACCGCGCTATACCTCCTACCCGACCGCGGTGCAATTCCACAGCCAGATCAGCCCGTTCGACCTACTGCATGCCCTGCGCGACAGCCGCAAGGCCGTGCGCCCGTTGTCGCTGTATGTGCACGTGCCATTTTGCGCGAACATTTGCTATTACTGCGCCTGCAACAAGGTGATCACCAAGGATCGCGGCCGGGCGCTGCCTTACCTGCAGCGCCTGGAACAGGAAATCCAGCTGATCGCCTGCCACCTCGACCCCGCACAGAAAGTCGAGCAACTGCATTTTGGCGGCGGCACGCCGACCTTTCTCAGCCACGACGAACTGCGCCAGCTGATGGCGCACCTGCGCAAACATTTCAATCTGCTCGATGACGATAGCGGTGACTACGGCATCGAAATCGACCCTCGCGAAGCCGACTGGTCGACCATGGGCCTGCTGCGCGAACTGGGTTTCAATCGGGTCAGCATCGGCCTGCAAGACCTTGACCCGGCCGTACAGCGCGCGGTCAATCGCCTGCAGAGCCTGGAGGAAACCCGTGCGGTCATCGACGCCGCCCGGACACTGCAGTTTCGTTCGATCAACATCGACCTGATCTACGGACTGCCCAAGCAGACCCCGGAAAACTTCGCCCGCACCGTCGACGAAGTCATCAACCTGCAACCCGACCGGCTCTCGGTGTTCAACTATGCGCACCTGCCGGAACGCTTCATGCCACAACGGCGGATCAACAGTAACGAGTTACCGACGCCAGCACAAAAGCTGGAGATGCTGCAGCGCACCATCGAACAGCTGACCAACGCTGGCTACCGCTACATCGGCATGGACCACTTCGCGCTGCCCGATGACGAGCTGGCGATCGCCCAGGAGGAATCGACCCTGCAGCGCAACTTCCAGGGCTACACCACCCACGGCCATTGCGACTTGATCGGCCTTGGCGTGTCGGCAATCAGCCAGATCGGCGACCTGTACTGCCAGAACAACAGCGACCTCAACCAGTATCAGAACGCCTTGGCGTCGGCGCAGCTGGCCACCAGCCGCGGCCTGCTGTGCAATGCCGATGACCGCGTGCGGCGGGCGGTGATCCAGCAGTTGATCTGCAATTTGAGCCTTGAGTTCGTCCAGATCGAACGAGCCTTCAACATAGATTTTCAAGGCTATTTCGGCGAACTTTGGCCGCAACTGCAGGGCATGGCCAAAGATGGCCTGATTGAGCTGGACAGCGAACGCATCACTGTACTGCCGGCAGGTCGCTTGCTGGTTCGCTCGGTGTGCATGGTATTTGACGCTTACCTGGAACAACACAATCGCCAACGGTTCTCCCGAGTGATCTAGACCCTGCGACAAATCCGCCGTGCGCTGGCTTCAATGTCCTGCAGTGGGTTACCCTTACGTCTTATGTGTGTTTTCCCACAAGGATTGAAGAAATGTCCGAGCCAGTAAAACTGCGCGCTCACACTCAAGCCCACTGCAAGGATTGCAGCCTGGCCCCACTGTGTTTGCCACTTTCTCTGAATCTGGAAGATATGGATGCGCTGGACGAAATCGTCAAACGAGGCCGCCCGCTGAAAAAGGGTGAGTTTCTGTTTCGCCAGGGCGACCAGTTCGACTCGGTTTACGCCGTACGCTCCGGCGCCCTGAAAACCTTCAACCTGAGCGATGCCGGCGAAGAACAGCTCACTGGCTTCCATTTGCCGAGCGAACTGGTCGGGCTGTCGGGCATGGACACCGAAAAACACCCGGTGTCGGCGCAAGCGCTGGAAACCACCTCGGTGTGTGAAATCCCTTTCGAACGTCTCGACGAACTGGCCCTGCAACTGCCGCAGTTGCGCCGTCAGCTGATGCGTGTGATGAGCCGCGAGATCCGTGACGACCAGCAAATGATGTTGCTGCTGTCGAAAAAGACCGCCGACGAGCGCATCGCCACCTTCCTCGTCAATCTGTCGGCACGCTTCCGTGCCCGCGGCTTCTCGGCCAATCAGTTCCGCTTGAGCATGTCGCGCAACGAAATCGGCAATTACCTGGGCCTGGCGGTGGAAACCGTGTCGCGGGTGTTCACGCGCTTCCAGCAGAACGAACTGATCGCCGCCGAGGGCAAGGAAATCCGCATCCTCGACCCGATCCAGCTCTGCGCCCTGGCCGGTGGCTCCCTCGAAGGCTGATTCGGTGGATCGCGGCTGAGCGAAACGGTTCAGCCGCCGTTATACTGTGTCGTTTGCAGCCTGCCAGGACTCCTTCGATGGTCTTCGATTCCTTCGACATCAAATCCCTCATCCGCCCCGTGATCGACTTTCCGAAGCCCGGTGTGATCTTTCGCGACATCACCCCGCTCTTCCAGTCGCCCACGGCACTGCGCCTGGTGATGGACAGCTTCGCCCACCGTTATGTCGAGGCGGACTTCACCCACATTGGCGCCATGGATGCCCGGGGTTTCCTGATTGGCTCAGTGCTGGCTTATCAGTTGAACAAGCCGCTGGTGCTGTTTCGCAAGCAAGGCAAGTTGCCGGCCGACGTCCTGGCAGAAGGCTACGCGACCGAATACGGCGAAGCGTTTCTTGAAGTGCACGCCGACAGTCTGTGCGAAGGCGATTCTGTGGTGATGTTCGATGACCTGATCGCTACAGGCGGTACCCTGATTGCGGCGGCGAACCTGATTCGCCGCATGGGCGCGCGGGTGCATGAAGCGGCGGCGATCATCGATTTGCCGGAGCTGGGTGGGTCGCAACGCTTGGAAGATATGGGGATTCCGACGTTTTGCCTGACGCAGTTTGCCCTTTCCGATAAATAAGCGGCGACTTCACCGATGCCTTCGCGAGCAGGCTCGCTCCCACAGTGGTGCACAAAATATGTGTACAGCGAAAATCCCCTGTGGGAGCGAGCCTGCTCGCGAAAGCGTCAATCGCTACACCGCAAGTCTCAAAGCCCCATCTGCTTGCTGATGATCTCGTTCATCACTTCCCGCGTCCCGCCGCCAATCGACAGAATCCGGTTATCCCGGTACAACCGCTCCACCAGGCTCTCGCGCATGTAACCCAGGCCGCCCAGTATCTGCACGGCATCGTGGGTAATCCGGTCCGCCGTGTCCGTGGCAAAGTTCTTGGCCATGGAAATCTCCTTGATCACGCTCTTGCCCGCCGCCATTTTTGCCGCCTGCCGATAGGTGAACTCCCGTGAGACTTCGAGGGCCGTGGCCATCTCCGCCAGGCGATGCTTGATCACCTGGAACTTGCCGATCGGCTTGCCAAAGGCTTCACGCTCACGCGCCCACTGAAGGCTCTCCTCCAGGGCAAGCTGCGCGGTCATGTTGGCCATCAAGGCCAGGGCCAGGCGTTCGTTCTGGAAATTGCCCATGATGCAGGCGAAACCCATGTTTTCGCCGCCGATCAGATTGCCTACAGGCACTGGGCAATCATCGAAGAACAATTCGGCCGTGTCCGACGCCCACCAGCCCATTTTCTTCAATTGCCGCCCCACGGTGAAACCCGGGGTGCCCTTCTCGATCAACAACAGGCTGATGCCGGCGAAACCCGGCTCACCGGTGCGCACCGCGACGGTGTAGTAATCCGCGCGTACGCCGCTGGTGATGAACGTTTTACTGCCGCTGACCCGGTAGAAGTCGCCTTCACGCACGGCGCGGGTTTGCAGGTTGGCGACGTCGGAACCGCCGCCGGGCTCGGTGACGGCCAGGGCGCTGATTTTCTCGCCGGACAATACCTGTGGCACCACCCGATCCCGTACGCAAGGCCTGGCCCACTTGACTATCGGCGGCAGGCCAATGTCCAGGGAGCCCAGCCCCGCCACCAGGCCGCCCGAGCCACAGCGCATCAGCTCTTCGCTGGCGGCGATCTTGGCGAATACATCCCCTTCGTGACTGCCGCCCAGGCTTTGCGGGTAGCCAATGCCGAGAATCCCCGCCGCACCGGCCTTGAGGTAGAGCGCGCGGGGAAAGCTTTCGGCTTCCTCCCATTGATCAATGTCCGGAAGAATCTCGCGCTGGACGAAACGCCTGACGCTGTCGCGGACCATTTGGTGGTTGGGGTCGAAGTATTCCTCAAAGGCAGGCATGGGCGAGCTCCACTGAAGGGTTCAGCGAAGTTAACCGAGCGCTTGCTTGGTTTTCAACAGGAATGAGTGAATCAGTTGGACCAAGTCGCCTGGATCGCCAGCAAGCCGGCTCCTACAGGCTCAGCGCAGCCCCTGTGGGAGCGGGCTTGCTCGCGAAGACGTCAGCCCAAACAACACAAATTACAAACTTATCGGCTTACGCCCTGCAAACGAATGCGCCAGCGTCCCGCCATCCACCAACTCCAGCTCGCCGCCCAGCGGTACCCCATGGGCGATACGCGAAGCGATCAGGCCTTTGCTGCTGAGTAACTGGGCGATGTAGTGCGCAGTCGCCTCGCCTTCCACGGTCGGGTTGGTGGCGAGGATGACTTCGGTAAAGGTGCCCGCCTCTTCGATCCGCGCCATCAATTGCGGGATGCCGATTGCCTCCGGCCCCAGCCCGTCAAGCGGCGAAAGATGCCCCTTGAGCACAAAGTAGCGGCCACGGTAACCGGTCTGCTCCACGGCATAGACATCCATCGGCCCTTCCACTACGCACAGCAAGGTGTCGTCGCGGCGGGTATCGGCGCATTGCGGACAGAGGTCGTCTTCGGTCAGCGTGCGGCACTGACGGCAGTGACCGACCCCATCCATGGCCTGGTTCAGGGCCAGTGCCAGGCGCGAGCCGCCACTGCGATCACGCTCGAGCAACTGCAACGCCATGCGCTGGGCGGTTTTCTGACCCACACCTGGCAAAACTCGCAGGGCGTCGATCAGTTGGCGAATCAAAGGGCTGAAGCTCATGGGGAAAAGTCCGACGAAAACAACGAGACGCGGTTTATACCCGCGCCTCTGTTGAGCGTCAATTCACAGCGTCATTTAGTCGTTGGGCGCGACCCGCACCACCAGCTTGCCAAAGTTGCGCCCCTCCAGCAGCCCGATGAACGCCTCGGGCGCCTGCTCCAGGCCATCGACCACGTCTTCGCGAAACTTCACCTTGCCATCACGTACCCACGGCGCCATCGCGCTGATGAACTCCGGCTGACGGTCACCGTAATCGTCTAACACGATAAAGCCCTGGATTCGCACACGCTTGGTCAACAGCGTGCGCTGCAATAGCGGCAGGCGATCCGGGCCGCTCGGCGCTTCGCTCGCGTTGTAGGAAGCAATCAGGCCACAGAGCGGAATCCGCGCCTTGGGGTTGAGCAACGGCAACACGGCGTCGAACACCTTGCCACCGACATTCTCATAATAGATATCGATACCCTTGGGGCACGCCTTGGCAAGCTCGTCGACGAAATCCGGGCTTTTGTGGTCGATGCAGGCATCGAAGCCCAGCTCCTCAGTGACATAACGACATTTTTCCGCCCCGCCCGCCACACCGACCACGCGCAGGCCCTTGATCTTCGCCACCTGGCCCACCACCGAACCGACGGCGCCAGAGGCCGCCGCGACCACCAGGGTCTCGCCTTCCTTGGGCTGGCCGATGTCCATCAAGCCCATGTAGGCGGTCATGCCCGGCATGCCCAGCACACCCAGGGCCATGGAGGGACTGGGCAGGCCCGAGGGCACTGGAATGATGCTGCGACCGTCATTGATGCTATGGCTTTGCCATCCCGTGGCGCCGACCACCAGGTCGCCTTCGTGGAACTTGGGATGCAACGAACGCTCAACCCGGCTGACAGCACCACCGGTCATCACTTCGCCGATTTCCACCGGCGCGGCATAAGACGGCGCGTCACTCATGCGCCCGCGCATGTAGGGGTCCAGCGACAGATAGAGGGTCTTGAGCAGCACCTGACCCTCGGCCAGGTCGGGTAGCGCGACCCGCTCCATCCGGAAATTCTCCGGCGTCGGTGCGCCGACAGGGCGCGAGGCCAGGACGATACGTTGGTTGAGGGTCATGGGGTCGGACATGTCAGCGTCTCCTGTGATCGATGAATTCGGGGGTATAGGGAGCAGACCTTGGTGGCGGTACGGCGTTCGATGTTTATTCCTGGCACATGATCGTTCCCACGCTCTGCGTGGGAATGCAGCCCGGGACGCTCCGCGTCCCTTTCTGAAGCTGGAACGCGGAGCGTCCATTAGGCATTCCTTTGCTGCGCATGGGAACGATCAGTGTGACTAGAAACAAAAATGCCAGGCGCGATGCCTGGCATTTTTTGTAGCTCATCCAACGCCCGAAGGCGAATCAGAATGGCAGTTTCATGCCCGGTGGCAGTTGCATGCCAGCGGTCATGCTGCCCATTTTGTCCTGGCTGTTGGCTTCGATCTTGCGCACGGCGTCGTTGACAGCCGCGGCGAACACCGCTTCGAGCATTTCCTTGTCATCTTCGCTCAGGCCTTCGACCAGGCTTGGGTCGATGGTCACGCGCTTGACGTCGTGACGACCGGTCATCACCACGGTGACCATGTCGCCACCGGCTTTACCGGTGACTTCGGCGTTGGCCAGCTCTTCCTGCATCTTGGCCATTTTTTCCTGCATCTGCTGCGCCTGCTTCATCAGGCCGGCCATGCCACCTTTCATCATGGGAATCACCTCAAAAGTACTTGGATTAAACGACGCCCAACCCGTACGGGCGAGCGCCTTCAGTTATTAGCCCTGACTGGCCAGGGCCTCGACAGGTTCAATAGTATCGTTACGGATCACCGCACCGAACTGCTGCATCATTTGCTGGATGAACGGATCACCGTGGATCGACTCCTCGGCCTCGCGCTGACGGTCGGCACGCCGACGGGACGCCGCCTGGGCCGGGGTTTCCTGCTCGGGCTTGATCAGCTCCATGGTCAGGGTCAGGGTCCGCCCGTGATACTGGTTCAACGCTTCATTGAGACGACGTTGTTGAGTGGCGTTGAACAAGGCGCTGTGGGCCGGGTCCAGGTGCAACAACCAATTGTCGCCATCGACCGCGATCAGCGTGCAGTTGGCGGCGATGCTGCCAGTCATGCCGGAAATCGGCAGGTTCGGGAACAGCTCCAGCCATTGCAGGGCCAGGCCCGTGGCCGGCGCTGCGGCGGGCTCAGGCTCGGGCTCCGCGGCAGGCTCGGCGGTGTGTTCGCTGGCCAATTCGTCGAGGTAGCTGTAGGCCGAGTCCATGTCTGGCTCGATATAGTCTTCGTCCAGCGGCGGCTCGTCATCCAGGTCCATGCCTGGGGTAGCGGCATCGACTTGCGCCACCGTCGGTTCCGGAATGGGTGCGGCGGCCCACTCCGGCGCGTCCGGTACCACGCTGTCCGGGGTCGGCAACGGCATGGGCGGCAACTCAGGCTGCTCGCTGGCGGTTTCCAGCACCGGCTCGACAGCTGGCTGTTGAACGGCTTCTGGCTCGACCGGGTCGTTCCATGGCAGGTCGACCACTTCCTCGACCACGACCGCCTCGACCACCGGCTCAGGTACAGGTACAGGTACAGGTACAGGTTCAGGTACAGGTTCAGCGACAACCGGCGCGGGTGCCGGAGCCACCGCCGCGACAGGTGCAACCGGTGCAGCGACGACCTTTGCAACGACCGGCGTGGCAGCCACTGATTTGGCGGAATCAACCGTGGCCTGGCTGATCCCCACTGGCTTTAGCGGTTGCCTCGGCGCGTCCGCGGTGTCCGCGGGCCGGAATGCCAGCATGCGTAACAGCACCATTTCAAAGCCGCCACGGGGATCCGGCGCCAGCGGCAAGTCGCGGCGGCCGATCAGGCCCATCTGGTAATAGAACTGCACGTCTTCGGCCGGCAACGCCTGGGCCAGGGCCAGCACCCGGTCTCGGTCGCCATGACCGTTGTCGACGCCTTCCGGCAAGGCCTGGGCAATGGCAACCCGGTGCAGCACATTGAGGATCTCCGAGAGCACGCCATTCCAGTCCGGGCCTTGTTCGGCCAGGTGGCGGACCGCTTCGAGCAGGGCCTTGGCATCGCCTTCGATCAGCGCATGCAGGACGTCATAGACCTGGCCGTGATCAAGGGTGCCAAGCATCGCCCGAACGTCCGCGGCCATGACCTTGCCTTCACCGAAGGCAATCGCCTGGTCGGTGAGGCTCATGGCATCGCGCATCGAACCGTCGGCGGCGCGACCGAGCAACCACAGCGCGTCGTCTTCGAACGGCACGTTCTCGACACTCAGCACATGGCTCAAATGCTCAACGACCCGTTCCGGGGTCATGTTCTTCAAGGAGAACTGCAGGCAACGCGAAAGAATCGTTGCAGGAAGTTTCTGCGGATCAGTGGTGGCCAGGATGAACTTGACGTAGGGTGGCGGCTCTTCGAGGGTTTTCAACAGCGCATTGAAAGAATGGCTGGAGAGCATGTGCACTTCGTCGATCAGGTAGACCTTGAAACGCCCGCGGCTGGGGGCGTACTGCACGTTGTCGAGCAACTCGCGGGTGTCTTCGACCTTGGTGCGGCTGGCGGCGTCGATCTCGATCAGGTCGACGAAGCGGCCTTCATCGATCTCGCGGCACACCGAACACTCGCCACAGGGCGTTGAAGTGATACCTGTTTCACAGTTCAGGCATTTGGCTATGATCCGCGCGATAGTGGTCTTGCCGACCCCGCGCGTACCGGTAAACAGGTAGGCGTGGTGCAGCCGCTGGCTGTCCAAGGCATTGATCAGAGCCTTGAGCACATGGGTCTGGCCGACCATTTCGCGGAACGAGCGCGGACGCCATTTACGTGCAAGAACCTGATAACTCATCGAAAACCGTCGCAGCGAAGGAAGCAGAAGCGGCTAATGCTAGCGGAGCAAGGCACAAATTGCATCCGGTGCGCTCGTCTAATCTGGCTAAGCTGCATTTTGCGGGCTTTTTGCGTCAAAGTTAGCGGAGCGTTTATGCGGTTAGCCTGGGGGGCACTGCTGTTGTTAAGCCTGGACGGAACGGCCGCTGATGCGCCGTTGCGCTTCGTGGTGCCTGACAGTTGGGCGATGCCGATGGTGCAACTTGAACGTGGCCGGCCGACCCAGGGCATCCTGTATGACGTGATGCTCAGCCTCGCGACCCAGGTCGGCGTGCCGGCGCAGTTCCACGTATTGCCCCGCGGCCGGGTGCAAAACGCCATGGAACAGGGCGAGGTCGACATACGCTGCTACGCCGCGCAGTCCTGGACGCCGAACCAGTCCGGCGACTATATCTGGAGCATTCCGCTCTGGACTCAACCCGACCTGCTGGTCAGCCGTCCCGATGCGAACACCTCCGTCACGCCAACACACTTGCCCCATCAATCGATCGGGACGGTCCTGGGCTACAGTTACCCAACCCTGCAACCCCTGTTCGACGCCAACCGGCTGTATCGCGACGATGCCCGCAACCAGGAACAGGTGCTGGAGAAGCTGCATGCCGGGCGCAACCGCTATGCGGTCAGCAACCAATGGACCCTTGACTGGTTCAACCAGCGCTTGTTGCCGCAGCAGCAACTGCAAAGCGTGGCGCTCCTGCAGGAGCAACGCGTCGGCTGCTACGTGCGCAACGACCCCAAGGTGCCGGTGCAGCGCATCCTGCGCACCCTGCTGCGCATGAAGATGTCCGGGGAGATCGACGACATCATTGCCCTTTATGTCGGAGGCAAGACTGAACCCAGGCCATGACCTTGTGCGGTGGCATCTGCCGCCCGCCATTGCGCCGGCACGACAAAACCCGCGACCCAGCCGGGCACATCGTCAGCAGGCATCGGCTGCGCAATGAAATTGCCCTGGGCCACCTCGCACCCCAGGCGCAACAGCAACTCACCGTGCTCGATACTTTCCAGCCCCTCGGCGATCACCTGGCGGCCAAATGCCCGGGCAAGGCCGATCACGGCCGTGGTCAATGCCAAGTCATCGCCATCATGAAGAATGCCGCGCACAAAGGACTTGTCGATCTTGATGGCCTGGGTGCGCAGGCGCTTGAGGTAACTCAGGGATGAGTAGCCGGTGCCGAAATCCCCCAGGGAAAACTGCACCCCCAGCGCCTGGCAAGCCTGCAAACAGGCACTGACATGCTGGATGTTCTCGACCGCGACCGACTCGACGATTTCCAGGTCAAGCCGCTGCGGGGCGACTCGCTCGTGCCGCGCCAACAGGTTTTTGAGGCGCTCGACGAAATCCGCCCGCTGAAAATGCCGCGCCGCGATATTGATGCTCACCGGCCAGTCATGCCCGGCCTGGCGCCATTGATCCAGCTGCGCCAACACCCGGTCCAGCACCCACTCACCGATATCGATGATCAGGTCCGTCTCCTCCACCTGAGGCAAAAAATCCCGGGCAGGCATCAAGCCGATTTGCGGGTGCTCCCAGCGCAGCACCGCCGCAAAGCCAACGACTTGGCCACGGCGCATGTTGACCTTGGGCTGGAACTGCAGGCGCAGCTCTCCGGCATCCAGCGCCTGACGCACCCGTTCGACCGTCTCGTGAGTGGCCTTGACCTCGCGATCGCGGCTCACGTCGAACAAGTGAAAGCGCTTGCGACCGCTCTGCTTGGCCACGTACATGGCCTGATCGGCATGACGCAGCAAGGTCCCGGCATCTTCGTTGTCGTGAGGAAAGAGCGTGACGCCAATACTGGCAAACACATTGATGTCCTTGCCGTGCAGTGAGTACGGTGCCGATATCGCCCCCAGTATCCGGTTCAGCGCGGCCCGCAATTTCGGCAGGTCATGGACGTAGCGCAACACCAGGACGAACTCGTCGCCGGCCAGCCGCGCGACCACATCCTCGCCACGCACGACGTTGCGCAGGCGCTTGGCCACCTCCACCAGCAACAGATCGCCGGTGGCATGCCCGTAGCCGTCATTGATCGCCTTGAAGCCGTCGAGATCGAGCATGCACACTGCCAGCGGAATGCTCTCCTGCCGGGAGAACTCCAACGCCTGATCAAGCAGATCCGAAAGAAATGCACGATTGGGCAGCCCGGTCAGCACGTCATGACCGACCCGCCATTGCAGGGAATGCAGGAGCTGGCGTTTTTCGCTGATGTCAAAGCGAATCGACAGATACCGCTCTACCCGCCCCGTGGCAGTCTCGATCACCGGCACCATCGTGCTTTCGACCCAATACAGGCTGCCATCCTTGGCACGATTGCAGATCTCACCCTTCCAGATATGACCCCGGGAGATGGTGCGCCACATGTCGACGAAGAAGTCCGTGGCGTGCATACCGGAATTGAGCATGCGATGGTTTTGCCCAAGCAACTCTTCACGGCTGTACCCGGACACTGCGCAAAACTGTTCATTGACGTGGGTGATCCGGCCGCCCAGGTCGGTCTCGGAAAAAATCGCGGCGGCATCCACCGCCCTGCGGTATTTCTCATCCATGAGTCAGGCTCGTTGTCGCCGGCGGTGGAACCCGTTCAAGGCAGCAACACCGATGCTGGTAATATTCTGCAAGACTGCAAGTGGCTTTCGCCGCCTTGCGTAACTACGCAATAGTGGCTTTTTCATATTATTCCATAATCTGAAACAAGCTCACTCAATGTCGCTTTTGGACGGCAATTCTACGAAATGCATCACATTTTGCAAAGCAAGGTGATGGTTAATGCAGTTGCCTATTACTACATCAATCGTTAAGTTCTTGATTCTAAATGGGAATTAAAGCGATGCACATTTCAAGTTTGGGTCCAGCCATCCGGCGGTACCGCAAGGTCGCGGGGCTTACTCAGGCTGAACTTGGCGAAAGAACCGGTTTTGACCCCAAAACCATCAGCCGCTTCGAAACCGGTACCTATACCCCCAGCGTGGACGCACTGTTCATGTTTGCCAATGTGCTGGGGGTGAAGCTGAAAGCCTTTTTCGCCGACCCTGGCGATGAGGACGAACAACGGGCGTACCTGTTCGATGTCATACATAAAGCCCCCCCAAAGGATCTGGGAAAGCTGATTGCAGCGGTTGACCAGGCCTTGTCCAAGCCTTAGAGCCAGCAAGAACGATGATCGACGTGTCGCGTCCGACAGGTCGAGCTCCTTTTTTATGTCGCCACCAAATCGCAGACGACAAAAAGCCGCGATGGGCAGGCGCCATGGCGGTACAGGAAACTGGTTTGATTGATTACGCGAGAGAGGGTCTCGCGGTTCGTTAAGGTGGTAACCCCACCAGCCACACCCCGGCACACAATGTCACCGCTGCGGCTGCTCCCTTCCAGGCCTGACCGGGTTCACGGCTGATCGTTGCGGGGGGACCGATGGGGTCACCATAACGACGCTCACCTGACGGCGAGCCGCGCCATTGTACCTATCTGGGACGAAGTTACAACCGTTCGAGTGGATTAAAAAAAATGAGCGGGTTCAAGGACATGCGATGGGCTTGAAAAGCTTGACGGCGTAGATATCCATTCCCGCGGTAACGGCCCCCTATGGTTTCGCCCTTACGGCGAGTCACTTGGAAGAGCCTGTAGGAGCGAGCCTGCTCGCGATGAACCTGAGAGCACCGAGGGGTGTCAGGTGCCCAGCGTCATCGTTGACGACCATCGCGAGCATGCTCGCTCCTACAGGGCCCGCCGCGATGGGAGGGGGGCAAGAAAATCAAAAGCCAAATCAAAGCTTATGCGAGGCGGCTTACCGGCCGGCCTGATCGGGAGCCGTATGCAATCCCCTGTAGGAGCGAGCCTGAACTGGTCAAGTAATCCCGGACACCGGTTACGGTGTTTATGCCGCTTTTTGCTCCATGGCTATTGGCGACAGGTAGTTGTTGTAGCTATGGAGCCTGGTGCGGTTGTAGTACATGAAGAAGCGCACCATATCGGTTTTAGCTTCTTCAATCAGGCTGTAGCCGCCACGCGGCACCCACTCTGACTTCAGCGTGCCGAAAAAACGCTCTGTTGGAGCATTGTCCCAGCACTGCCCGCGATGGCTCATGCTTTGCAAAATGCCGTGGCGCTTCAGTTCCTCTTGAAACTTGCGACTGGTGTACTGACAGCCCTGGTCTGAGTGAAACATCAGCCCAGGAGGACACGTGCGTACCTCTGTCGCCATGCGTAGTGCCTTGCTGACCAAGTTGGCGTCATTGACCAGAGAAAAGGCCCAACCAATGACCCGACGAGCATATAAATCAATCACGATGGCCAGATGAACCCAGCGCTTGCCCACCATCAAGCTCGTCACGTCGCCACACCAAACCTGATCGACTGCAGTCGGTTTGAAGTTGCGTTTTGGCCGCGACAAATGCTTCCACTCCTTTGGATCTGAATGGGTGAGGCTGGCGTTGTTTACTGACAATATTGGCCTCCCTCATCAGCGCTCTGACAAGGCTGCGTCCAACGGGAATGTTTTGGGACTTCAACCCCTTGCTAATCATTCTGGAACCCATGGCTTCACGGCTTTCGCCATGCAGTTCAACCACTTTGAGCTTGAGTTCTTCGCGTCTGATCCGTGGTTGGGCTCGCCGCTGAATCCACTCATAAAAGCTGCTGCGCTTCCACCAAAAACACGACATACCACGGCCGTCGGGAATAACTCTCTTAGCTCCGCGATCATCGAAAACGATCGGGATCCGACATCAAGAGAGCGGTAGCCTTTTTTAAGATCTCGGCTTCCATCTCCATGCGCTTGATTTTGGCTTTCAGTTCCTGGATCTGGCGCTGATCTTCGGTAATCGCCTTGGTGCCCTTGACTGGCTGGCCTTCGCGCTCCTTGCGGACTTGATCGACCCAGCGCCGTAAAGCCGTAGGCCCGATATCCAGCGATGCACAAACATCTGGAATTGAGCAGTTATCATCAAGCACCATGCTGGCAGCATGCAGCTTGAACTCGCGGGTATAGACCTTTCTTTCGTTCATGGAACCTCCAAGTTGGCGAAATCATATCGCCCTTAAGAGGTGTCCGGAATTATTAGGCCAGTTCAGCCTGCTCGCGATGGTCGCCAACGATAACGCGTGGCAGCTGATTCACCGGCAAGCCACCGCCTACTTTTCCCAATCGGCCTTAGCAATGTGCAACCCATGCAACCCCTGGTACGCCGCACGCTCCGGCTGGCTCCAACCCTCAAGCAACGCATCATCCAATCGATAAACCTCCACCCCCAGCGGCCGGCACACGCTCAGCGGATCCTGCGCATCCGGCCCCCACATGGCCAGCGACAAATCGCCTCCCGGGCAGGTCGACAGTGCGCAGAGCAAATCGATTTCGGCGAAGAACTCCAGGTAATCGCCCTTCTGCGCCGGACAGGCCTTCATGAAGTACATGTCGTCGTGGTTCAGCCCCGTGCACTGGAAAATGTTCAGCACGTCATGCACATCGAATTCGGTCAGGCCGTGAGGCAGCACCGCACGGGTCAGGTTGGAATGACAGTGATGGTGAAAGTCCTCGCCGGTGAGCATCTTGTTCACGTACGGATCGCAGCGGGTACCGAGCAAGTCGTGCAGGCGCCCGCCATGTTCGTCGATACCGTACGCGGCGAGGCTGTCATCGGTGATGGTTACCAGCGGCCGCAAGAATGGCAGGTTCGACCAGAGCCGATCGTGGATGCTGACGTGCGCCCCCTGCAACTGCCGGGTCCGCGCCGCCCACAAGCGTTCGCGCGGATCGTTGGCGTTCCAGACATTGAAATCCCCCACCTGCGGCCCGACCGGCGTGGTCACGCGAAACACGTGCCCGGCCGGCACTTTCCAGGCACGACCAGTACGGATCGGCACTTCGAATGACTCGATCAGGGTACGCCCGTCCTTCGCGTCGCGAACCCGCTCGTAGAAAGCCTTGTCCACCTGCAAGGCCGAACCTTTGCTGACTTGATAAGCCGCCGGATAGTCTTTGTACATGGCACACACCCTCGATCAGTGATGGGAAGCAGTGGCAAACAATTGCGACAGCAGATGTTCGGAATCATCGAGATACAGGCACATGGCGTCTTCGGCGCCGCGCTTGTCGCCCTCGGCAAGCAGCTCATGGATTTGCCGATCGCGAGCCAGCCAGGGCGCCTGGAAACGCGCTTCATCGGGAGCGCTGCAGAACACCAGGCGCAATTGCGCGACGACGTTGGTGAAGAACGCGTCGAACAAAGGACTGCGCAACAACCCGACAATGTGTTGGTGAAAGGCCAGGCCATGGGTGCCGACGGCGCGCCAATCCTCGCGCTCCCGGGCCAGCTCGGCGGCTTCCAGGGCTTCGAGCATGCGGTCGGACTCATACTCGCGCAGAGGCCGGCTGGCGCTGATGGCCTGCAATTCGAGCGTGCGTCGAACCCGGAACAGGTCCCGCACATCCTCAATCCCCAGCCGGCGCACCATGACTCCCTTGTTGCGCACATAGCGGGTCAAACCCTCCTGCCCCAAGCGGTGCAAGGCCTCCCGAATGGTATTGCGCGACGCGTTATAGGCGGCCACCAAATCGCTTTCCACCAGGGACATGCCCGGCAGCAATCGCCCACCAATGATGTCGCCACGTAACTCCAGTGTGATCTGATCGGCCAATGACAGCCCGCTGTTCATACTCATTACCCCGGATTGTTCAACAATCGTTGGTGAATGAGTAATCACTATTCGTGCCATATTTCATTGGGGTTCGATCAAGTTCGACGCATCTGCATGCTTTTTAGAAATAGAAGTACAGTCACCATCCAATTTTCATTGGTTAATATGGCGCATTGATGCGGAGATATCAGATGCGTTACTCGCAGGACCATAAAGCCCAGACCCACCAACGCATCATCAAGGAAGCTTCCGTGCGATTTCGCCGTGACGGCATCGGCGCGACCGGCCTGCAACCGCTGATGAAAGCGCTGGGCTTGACCCACGGGGGCTTTTATTCACACTTCAAGTCCAAGGACGAGTTGGTGGAAAAAGCGCTGCAGGCCGCCGGGGATCAAGTGGACGTCACCTGCGCCGAGCTATTTTCCCAAGACCGCCCGCTGGAGGCATTCATCAACGCCTACCTGTCCGAATGGCACCAGACCTCGCCCCACGAAGGCTGCCCACTGCCGACCATGTCCTCGGAACTCGGCATGCGCGGCCAGCCAAGCCCTACATCAGACGCGGTGCTCCATGCACGACTTCGCCAGATCCAGGGCACCCTCGAGGGCGAAAACATCGAGCGACGCAGCATCGTCATCATGTCCACACTGATTGGCGCGCTGCTGTTATCGCGCAGCGTCGAGAACCCCGAGCTGGCTGCCGAGATCCTCGAGGTGACACGCACCCACCTTAATCAGCCTGACAACTAGCCAACCCAGCGCTTGAATAGCACGCTGGCATTCACCCCGCCAAACCCGAACCCGTTGGACAGCGCGTACTCGATCGCCATGGGTCGTGCCTGGCCGCGGACAATGTCCACACCCTCGCTGGCCGGGTCCGGATTATCGAGATTAAGGGTCGCCGGCACGATCTGATCCCGGATCGCCAGCAAAGTGAAAATGGCTTCGATCCCGCCAGCAGCACCGAGCAAGTGCCCGGTGGCCGATTTGGTCGAGGTCACTGCAATGCCGTTTTGCGAACCGAACAGCGCCTTGATGGCTGCCAACTCCCCCAGGTCGCCCACTGGTGTCGAAGTGGCGTGCGCATTCAAATGCTGGACCTGCTCCGGCAAAATCCCCGCCTGAGCCAATGCCAATGACATGGCCCGGCGTGCGCCGCTGCCATCCTCAGGGCCCGCGGTCAGGTGATAGGCGTCGGCGCTGGTGCCATAACCGACCACCTCTGCCAGGGGTTGAGCACCACGGGCCAAGGCATGTTCCAGGGATTCGACCACCAGCAGGCCAGCCCCTTCACCCATGACAAAGCCATCGCGGTCGCGATCGAACGGACGCGAAGCGCGCTCCGGGGTGTCGTTGAAAGCGCTGGACAACGCACGCGCCGCCGCAAAGCCAGCAAGGCTGACCCGATCGATCGCCGCCTCTGCGCCCCCACACACCGCAACATCCGCCTCGCCGCAACGAATTAATCGCACCGCATCGCCAATCGCCTGGACGCCAGCCGCACAGGCCGTGACCGGCGCGCCCAGCGGGCCCTTGAAGCCATGCTCGATCGACACATGCCCCGCGGCCAGATTGACCAGGAAGGAAGGGATGGTGAACGGCGACAACCGTCGCGGCCCACGACTGTCCGTGGTACGCACCGCATCGGCAATCGCCCCGAAACCACCGACGCCGGACCCAATGATGGTTGCCGTACGCTCCTGGGCTTGCGCTGTTTGTGCCTGCCACCCCGCCTGCTCGATCGCCTGACGCGCCGCCTCCATGGCAAACAGGATGAACCGATCCATCTTCTTCTGTTCTTTGGGCGCCGTGGCCCGATCCGGATCAAAACCTGCCTCCGGGTCCTGCGCAACGGTTTGCACCGCCCCGCCGACCTTGGCCGGCAGATCCGCCACCACCTCATCCGGCAAATTGCGCAACCCGGAACGCCCCGCCAACAAGCGCGCCCAGACCGCCTCCACGCCGCTACCCAGCGGAGACACCAGCCCCATGCCTGTCACTACCACTCGACGATCACTCATACCGCCACCACCTCACACCGGTTCGCCCGCGTCATTTGTAACGCGCAGCCGCCTTGCTTTTGGAAAGATTAGGCGCCATGACCAGACGCGCCGCCACAAATGCATCCCAGTCGCCAGCATCCGGCAATGAAGGAATGGTCACCAACTCACCCTGATCCAGTCCCGCCAGCGCCGCATCGACCATCTCCCCCGCCTCCATCACCATATCCTCCGGAATCTGCGAAGCATCGATACCCGAACGCTCCCAGATCTCCGTGCGTGTTACCCCTGGCAACACAGCCTGGACCTTGACACCGGTGCCGTCGAGTTCGGCGTTCAACGACTGAGTCAAACTCAGCACATAAGCCTTGCTCGCGCTGTACGTCGCATTAAACCGCTCGGGAAACAACGCCACCACCGATGCAATATTGATAATTGTGCCCCGACCCGCCTTGGCAAAACTCGCCGCCGCCGCCGACGCCAAACGCGTAACCGCCGTGATATTCAGCTGAATCATGCGCTCCAGCTGGTCCAGATCGGCATTGGCCAACAACCCATCCGCCGCTATCCCCGCATTGTTCAGCAACAGACTGATACTCGAATCACTGCGAAGACGCTGCTCAAGCTTCAGCACGTCATCTTTCTGCGTCAAATCCGCCTTCAACACCTCAACCTGAACACCATGGGCATCACGCAACGCACTCGCCGCCGCTTCAAGCCGCTCTTGATCACGGGCGACCAACAACAAATCAAAACCACGCGCAGCCAAACGCTGTGCGTAGACAGCACCGATGCCGGAGGAAGCGCCGGTGACGAGGGCTGTGCCTTGGGACTGGATGGAAGTCATGATGATTGCTCCTGGGAGATGCCAGAGGGAAGGATACGCGCCAAGGTTGTCAGCGCGCCGACATGGAAATCGTATTTATTATAGCCATAATTTAAGCATCATATGATAGTCGTAATTTTATGGCCGGCGACGAAAGGCAAAACCGCTCACCCTACGCCAGATGGCAAAAAGGCCGGTCAATGACCGGCCTTCCAAGGCAGATTTACAAGCTTAGTTCACCTGAAGCTTCTCGCGATTCTTATCCAGGAGCGCCTTGCCGAACCCCTTCACCTCGAGCAACTCCTCAGGGGAGGCAAACGGCCCATTAGCTTCACGATACGCAACAATCGCCTTAGCCTTGGCCTCCCCCACACCGGACAACTCACGCTGCAAGGTCGGCGCATCAGCCTTATTGAGATTCACCTTGCCTGATTGCACACCCGCCGAAGCCTCCATAGCCACCGGAGCCTTGGATGCCTCCGGCTTGCCCGCAGGCGCTGCATTGGCGGTGATAGAAGCACTGGTGAGCAGGGCAAAAACCAGGGAGTAGAAATAGCCTATACGCATAAATGACGCTCCATGACATCGGTTGAGAAAGCAGCTTTTCCGCAGCTGCTTCCTCAACGTTAGGTGATAGATGGAGCATGTCAAAATTGTGTTCGTTACCGGTTATGAACTAATAACGCAATTATTGGCGTGGTGAACCACTCAACAATTCCTGATACAAGTTGGCGTAAGACTCAGCCATGACATTTGCGGAAAATACCTCTTCGTAGCGTTCCTTTGCACGCAAACCCATTTCGGCAGCACGCCTGGGATTCTGCCACAACGCCTCCATCGCGCGAGCCAACGCTGTTGCGTCCCGAGGCGGCACGACCAATCCCGTTTCATCGGCAATATTGATGAATGTGGTCCCCGAGCCCATCTCACAGGAGATCATCGGCTTGCCATACATCGCGCTTTCCAACAATGAGATGCCAAACGACTCAGAACGCAAGTGTGATGGAAAGACGAATGCATAGCACAACTGCAGCAAGGTGACTTTGTCTTCGTTCGGCAAAACCCCAAGAAAGCGCACATTGGTAAGGCCCATATGGATCGCTTGGGCCTTCAACTCATCCTCCAGATGCCCACCACCAACAATGACCACAGGCAACTGAGTATGCTTGGCCGCTTCCAGCAAGTAATCCAAGCCTTTGTAATAACGCAGCGCACCTACGAATAAAAAGAAGCGCTCTCCCAAGAGACTATGCCAGTGTTTCCGCATCGCAGTCGAAGGGATTGGGTAAGTGCCCCTATCCAGACCGTACGGAATGATCCGCACCTTCTCCTCGAAGCGTCTAAGCACCGGGCTGCTTTGCGCGTATTTTGGTGAGGACGCCACGATGCAATCAACACTGGAAAGAAAGCGATTCATCAAAGGCTGATACAACTTCAACAGGTACTTCTGCTTAACAACGTCAGAGTGATAACTCGCTACAGTTGGTTTGTTCAAGCGAGTGGCGAAGTGCACAAGGTCCATGTAGGGCCATGGAAAATGGTAGTGAATGATGTCAGCCTGCTCGGCCAACTCGGCAAAGTCCTTGAACGCCGAAAGCGAAAATCCCGTCGAGGCAACATGCAGATCAAGTTTCGCGCGATGGGTCACATGATGGCCCACCCGCTCGTTACGCGCAGCACCTCTATCACTGAGATAGAGTACCTCGGCGTCAAAGCCATGAATCGCACAGCCTTCTGCAATCTGAAAGATAACCTGCTCGATCCCCCCCATAGTTTCGGGATAGTAGGTCTTGAAAAAGTGAAGGACTTTGCTCATTAGCCTTGTAATACCTTTCTATAGACCTGAATCGTTTCGTGAGCACAACGTTCCCATGTGAACTTTGCCGCATGCAGCAAGCCTCGCTCTATTGCTTGGTTGCGCCAAGACTCATCTTCAAGACCTTGCAACAAGTGGGCCGTCAACGCATCAACGTCCATTGGCTCGCACATCAGTGCAGCATCGCCGGCAACTTCCGGAAGTGACGAACTGTTAGAACACACCACGGGAACACCGGAGCTCATGGCTTCGAGCACGGGCAGGCCAAATCCTTCATAAAGAGAAGGAAAGGTAAACAGACGAGCACCAGCAAACAATAGCGGCAGGTCTTCACTTGGAACAAAACCCAAGTAATGCGCCCAGCCTTCACGGCGTGCTGTCTCCAGACGGGCATTGATCGCATCGTTCTGCCAGCCGTGGTAGCCCGTCAGGATCAATGGCCAGCGAGAGCGGACCGCCTCGGGCAATCGACTGTAGGCGTCAAGCAAGGTTTCAATGTTTTTGCGGGGCTCGATAGTGCCAACGAAAAGGCTGTAACCGCCCACTTTCAGCCCGTGGCGCACCAATGTGTCACGCAAGACTTCCGGGATACGCGGATGAAATTCTCCGGAACTGGCCAGGGGAACGGTATAAATACGCTCGATGGGCCAGGCGAAATAATCTGCCAGCTCCTTGCGAGTGTATTCGGAATCAGTGATCAGCGCGTCGGCTCGCACCAATGTAGCTTTAAGTTCTTTCTGCAAATAGCGAACGAGCTTGGGTGCGTGACAATGAGCCATGGTGAACGGCGACAAGTCATGAAAAGTCGCAACGCTGCGACCAGTAAATGGCGGAAGGTAATAGTTAGGGCTGTGGTAGAGGTACTCTTTTGAGTCACGCAGACTACGTTGACGAAGATAAGGCATCACTAACCGATAGCCTTCCAGCACCAACGCGCTTTTCTGCATTGCGCGTTTAATTCCATGAATCTTGTTCGATTCGCCAACTGCTGACGGTAGCGCCGGGAGAAAACGGCTTCCGGAAAAAAACTTCAGGTCATCAACCTGATCGGACAGACGCAATTCCTTTGCCAGTTCGTAGGTGTAACGTCCAATGCCCGTCAATGGAAACCGTACAGGTTCAACCGACAATATGATTTTCATGAGCGCTTACTTCAAAAAGCGCACCCCTGGATCAGAGGTGCGCGAGTACATCAGAACGAAAAGCCGATTTCATTGCGACGCAAATCCGCCTCCACCATCATTCGGCAAAGTTCTTCAAGTTGGGTCGTTGGTTCCCAGCCCAAGACCTTTTTAGCATAAGCAGGATCGCCAATGAGCAGATCGACCTCGGTAGGGCGATAGAACTTAGGATTGATCCGAACGATCACTTTGCCGGAATCCGCATCCAGGCCGAATTCGTTCTCACCTTGACCCTCGAAACGAACGGTAATGCCAGCGGCCTTAAAGGCCATGCTCACAAAGTCGCGAACCGTTTCGGTGCGATTGGTAGCAAGAACAAAAGTATCAGGCTCGTCAGCCTGCAGCATGCGCCACATGCCTTCAACGTATTCCTTGGCGAAGCCCCAGTCACGCTTCGCATCCAGATTACCCAACTCGAGGACGTCCAATTTGCCAAGTTTGATTTTCGCAACCGAGTCCGTGATTTTACGGGTCACAAACTCACGACCACGAAGAGGCGACTCGTGGTTGAACAGAATCCCGCTGCTAGCGAAGATCCCGTAACTTTCACGATAGTTGATCGTGATCCAGTGAGCGTAAAGCTTCGCCACGCCATAAGGGCTGCGGGGGTAAAAAGGCGTATCCTCTTTCTGAGGAATGCTCTGGACCTTACCAAACATCTCAGAAGTAGAGGCTTGGTAGAAACGAATGGACGGATTGACAATGCGAATGGCTTCGAGCAGGTTGACCACGCCAACGCCGGTAATTTCCGCCGTGGTGATGGGTTGATCAAAAGAGACACCCACGAAACTTTGCGCCGCCAGATTGTAGACTTCAACAGGCTTGGTGGTTTGCAACATCCGAATGCTGGCAGACAAATCGGTCAAATCGTATTCGATCAGGTGCAAATTAGGGTGATTATTGATACCCAGCTCTTCAATTCGCCAAAAATTCACAGAACTGGTGCGGCGGAACGTACCATAAACGGTATAGCCCTTTTCCAGCAGAAGCTCTGCCAAATAGGCGCCGTCCTGACCGGTAATACCTGTAATAATTGCTGTTTTCATGGTAACTAACATCCCTCCTGACAAAACTTAATCAAATCGTGTTGTGTGTGCTTTTTTTGAGAAACGGCTCTTCTACATACCGGTAGGTGAATGAAGCGAGAGTCAACCCAACGATCATCATTACCATGCAGCTAACTACAAAACAAGTGAGCGATTGGGAGTCCTCAAAAAACTTGGCCACCCAACGCACCACATAGTAATTAACCCCTAGGTGCCAAAGGTAAAACGAGTAACTAATTTTACCCATTAACTGCATACCTTTAGACCCGAGGCGATCGGGGAAATGCTTGCTCGCTACAAAGTAGAAAAAGATAGGGAACACCAGAAAAATCAATACCGGCACACGAACATTTTTCTGCGACAATTCGCCGCCAAATAGGTAGGCGCCCGTTGCAAGAATACCAAGCAATAACAGGCAACTGCTAACCTTGCGGGAGAACAGGATTGCAAGCTTGGTTGCTCTGAAATCCTCCAGGGATCGACTCATCCCACCCAACCAGAATGCCAAGACAAATACTGCGTCTGTGGAACCTTGCAGAATCTGGAATGGATCCATGAACAACAGAATGATCGCTATGGCAAAAGCAGTGACCTTTGGGAAGCTGCCCAGTGCTGCCAAAAGCGGCATGCAAAGGTAGAACAACCACTCCCACCGCAAAGTCCAGATATTGTTGATTCTGAGATACATGTCTTTGGTGAAGACATCGTTCACATCACCTACGCTATTAACTACCTTACCAAAAGCAAATCCAAAATTTCGAAACCCGGCAAGCACCTGGGAAGCCGAGGGAACGACAAATCCTGCCTTGATCCAATCAAGTAGCGTGAATGTAGCAATCACCACCAACATGATGGGAAAAAGTCTTCTAATTCGCTTAATGAAAAACGTGTTGCCATCGAACTTCCCGGCTTTGATCTGGCCCCAGAAGAGATGCCCCGTCAACATGAAAAACAACAGAACTCCAATCTCCCCCATTGAAGCGGCTGCCACCTGTTTAGGAGCAAACCCAAAATACATGCTTGAGTGCGCACCAAATACCAGGAAAGCAGCAACGCCCCGGAGCGCCTCCAATGAACCGGAAAAACCGACCAAGTGAGTTTGCTCAATACCAACCTTTCGACTAATTAAAAGCAGGTAACAGCACCCCAGGGGAAATAACGCACCCAACAACACGTAATAAAATAGTTCAGCCGCCACAAAGCATCCCTTACTTCATAGACTTATACATAGACTCAAGAATTTTACTTAAATCCGGTAATTGTGGGTCGGTGCCGAGAAGTTGATGTAGCCGCTCAGGACTGCCAACCAGTCTCCATACTTCATTCTTCCGGACAAATTGATCAGCCACCTCAATATCAGGTCGATACCCACTGATGTCAGTCAGGCAATCCAGCACGTCGTAGCCTGTCCAACCCCTACCCGCACAGAGATTCACAGTGAACGGCGAATCATGCTGCTTGGACATTAGCTCCGCCACCATCCAAGCGCACCGATGGACCTCTACATAATCGCGAACAGAGCTGATGTTGCCCAACTTCAGCACAGGCGCGCGATCGTAGAAATGCCTGACTATTTTCGGAATAAGGAACGACTCAGACTGCCCCGAGCCTATGATATTGAACGGGCGGACAACATGCACCTTGATATCGTCTTGGTACTGCCGGGCAAGCATTTCCATGACCATCTTGCTGTAGGAATAATGATTCGCCGGCTTGTACTCGAGTCCTTCGTGCAAGAACTCACTTTGTTGATTGCCGTATACCCCGGCTGTACTAGCCAACAGCATCGTAGGCCGTGGAATCTGAGCGTCAATTACAGCATTAAAGAGATTCTCCGTACCCAGTACGTTAACGCCATAAATCTGCTGGACATCACCGTGAGTAACCAGCGCGATGGCAGCCAGATGCACGATCCAATCGGGAGCAAACTCTTCGATGATACTAGTCAGTTTGGCCTTATCGGTAAGTGATACCGCCACCAACCCTTCTGTAGCTTGTCCAATACAGGTACCTAAAACCGTAGCGCCCCGGGCCTTCAGCTCTTCAATTAAATATCGACCGATAAAGCCGCTGCCGCCAGTAACTAATACACGAGTACCGTTCATGCTCAATGCCCTTTGGATTCTTTAACAATAGCGCTCAGAGATTCCACCAACCCCTCGGCGCACTTCTGCCAAGTGATTGTTGCCCACTCATCGCGGATTTTGGCCTCACGTAAAGCCAGTGCCTCAGGGTGAGACGAATAAAACTTGATTTTGTCTGCCCATCCGGAAACATCCCAAGGATGAATATAATCAACGAGATCTCGCCCAGTCTCCCGCAGCGGATCGACGTCTGAGGTGAGACAGAATTTCCCATAACCCAAACTTTCCGGCAGCGTTAAACTCCAGCCCTCGTAAAGGCTCGAAAGCAAGGTGAACTGGCAATGGCGATACAGCACGTCCAACTGTGGATCAGTTGTACGCAGGATCAAAATCTTGCCAACAACACGTTTATCTCGGGTAATGATGTCAAATAGATCTTGAGCTTTCCAACCCGCGCCGCCCACAAACACCATTTGAGGCAAATCAGGGCAACCTTCTTCGAGCAGCTTCAAATATGCCTTATAAAGAGTCTCATGGTTCTTCCGAACCTCAAGGGTCCCCACTGAAAGCATGAACGGTCCCGTGACCCCCATCTCCAACAGCATTTGTTCATCCATGCTGTGATCGGTCTGAGGGGCGATATCAGAGCCAAACTTGATCGGCAACCCCGGTGTCGCAGGCCAGTGATGTTCGCGTTGCCATTTCTGGCCGTCGCGCATGGCTGTTTCACCGCCGTAGATGATTTTGTCACTGGCCAAACCTGCAAGATAAAAGAAGCGCTGGTACCAGTTATAGGCTTCCTTGGCATGAAGATGCGGAGTGATCAAGGGCGTCATATCGTAAATGATCTGCGCAACATGGAACGATGAGTTGCGCTTGGCCTTGATAAGTTCTAGTAACGGTTGTTGATCCCAGTTGATTCCCGCAGAAAAAACCATGTCGTTCATGCCAAATGGAAGATCCTGCGCAATACCCTTGAGTGGCTCTTCAAAAATGGCCGGGACATTATCTTCGTTCAAATGAGGCACAAAATCGCCACTCGAGACGACTCCCGCGCTGGAGAGCCGCCCTACCACTCCACTACGCACCGCCAGGCTTATCAGCATTTTTTGCAGCTGGGTCGGGAGCGCACTCAGGACATAGCCTGCCGAGTTCCTGATTTTCTCTTTTTTCGACAATGTATTAGGTGCTACAGACGCCAGCAGTGGAATCTGAGCAGGAGCAGCCGGGGACGACGGCTGCGAAAATACGTGCGTAGGGACTCGATGACCCAAGCCACGCATTTCAGCATCTGCCCAGAAACGCTGAAACTCGGCGTACTGCTTATTCACATCAGTCGAAGCGAACAACCACTCCAGACGATCACGAGGCACTTCAAAGAACTTGCCTTCATGGAAACCGAAAAACCTGACACCTGGAACGAGCTTCTCCAGGTAGTGAGCCAAAATCAACTCACTACGGATAATACCCGTTACACCACCGCGCCAAACGGCGTAAGACAGCGTCAGATCGACCCAAAGACTGAGTCCGTCAGTCGCAGGGAGCTCGCGGCCCGCGAAATCTCGTATTGAATCGAGCACATCCTGCCCGCACTTATCCCAAGTAGTGCCACGCCAGTTGTTCTTGATATTGTTTTCTTTAGCCTCAAGAGCTTCATCGTTATTGCAGTAATACTCGATTTTGTTCGCCCACCCCATAACGTCGAGCGGGTGGATATATTCAGGGAACTCTTGGCCGATCTCGCGTAGCGGCGCCACGTCAGAAGCCAGACACAGCTTTCCATAGCTGAGTCCTTCAGGCATTGGAAGGCTCCAGCCTTCATAAAAGCTCGGCAACAGCGTGAAGCGGCAATTCCGGTAGAGTGCAGTCAATTCCCCATCTGTCGGGGTCAACAACAGCAGTTTCCCTGCAACCCGTGGGTCTCGACGGATGGTGTCAATCAAATCAGCGGTGCGCCAGCCAGGCTTGCCCGCGAAGACCAGCTGCGGAATATTTTCTGACTTACCCTCGATCAATGACACGTACGCTTTGTACAAGGTGTCGTGATTTTTTCGAACTTCGATTGTTCCAACAGTAAGGATAAACGGGCCAGTAATACCCAGGCCTTTTAAAATTCGGGCGTCATCAGCAGTGGATTCTTCTTTTGAAAGATCCGTGCCCCCGAAAGGAACCGAAAGGCTTGGTGGAGTGCGCCACCCCATTTTCTCCTGATACGCAATGCCATCCTCCTGCGGATTATTGCCCGCATACAAGATGTAGTCGCACGTCTCGGAGATCCAATGAAAATACGAACGAAAGCTATCCTCCTCTTGCGGACGATACAAATGATGAGTGCTCTCACCAACGAGGATGGTGTCGTAGACCATATAGACCAGCTGGATGCTTGGGTCACGCGCCTTAAGACGGGTATAAAACGCTTCTTTACCGCTGTCCAGCCAACCCATGGCAACCACCATATCGCCCTTCTGATATGGATAAGACAGGACTGGAGATACCGCTTGGGGACTATATGAAGCGGCCCTGGGTATCGTCTGTGCCGGAAACAAGGATCTCAATCGAACTGCGGCGCCCAACAGTTTGCGAGGCAGCCAAGTCAAATACATCCCAAGTTTTTGATGGCGCGCAGGCAACGAACTAACTGCCAATAGCATGCCGTGCTGAAGGCGACGCGAGCGGCTCGGAATTTCCGAGGCCAGCTTATCGAGGTAGACATCGACCTTCGATCGATTGCCTTCGCTGACCTGTGGAGCGCTTGTAGCAGCGCTTCTGCCCGCCAGATAAGCTTCCGCGACGCTCACCTCACCACGCAACCAAGGCAACGAACCTTTATCCACCTCAACAAAGTGTCCATTGTCGAACTTACTGAAGCGAATATCAGGATAGTGCTTATTCAACGAAGCAGCGATTTCCAACTCTGCGCGAACGATACCAACCACTCCACCCGTCCATTGCTGAGACGTAGTAATATCTATCCAGATTGTTCGATTATTCACTTCTTCCGTCCGTTCAAATCCATACATTATACTTAACCGCAAAAAATTACTTATTACAGCCAATTTCAAGGGGCGAAACTTAGCATTGTTTCAACCTTGACACCACTACCAGTCGACCGGGCAAAGGCGTGGCTACCAGGTGACGACTTTCAACCGCCGCCTCTCGCATCAATAAGCAGAGACTCCAGCTCTTCAACGTAGCCCACTGCTTTGCGTAAAATCGCTTCAGATTTTCCGATTTTCGCCCCCAAGTCAGCCACCTCCACAGGTTCACGCGAGGTTTCAAGCCCGGCAAGCTGAAGTTCCAAACCGCGCAAATACGCGACAGCTGACACCAAAGCCTCATCATAGCGAGACCGCTGCGCCTCTACTTGAGAGACATACTGCGTAGTCTTGGTCAATGCTAAATCGTACTCGTCGCGCTGCGCCTCTACTACGGCGACGTACTTCGTCGTCTTGGTCAATGCCAGGTCGTACTCGTCGCGCTGCGCTTCCAACCGCGCCTGATATTCCGCTTTTTCCGCGAGAACTGCATCCAACCGAGCAATATGCGCCTCTATTTGTTCAATGTGTTTGTCCTTTGTATCCAGGGCATCCTGCAAGCTCTGCTGATAAGCCTCACTCTTGCCAAGATGCGCCTCTATTTGCTCTATGTGCCTGTCCTTTATATCGAGGGCATCCCGCAGGGTCTGCTGATAAGCTTCACTCTTGCCAATATGCTCCTTTTGAATAGCCAATGCCTCGAATTGACTCGTACACAGCTGATCAATCTCAAGCATACGAGAATGAAGACTTTCATTTTCCGACTGAGCAATTGACGAGCTTTCAGCAGCATTATCCATTAAGCGCCTAGCTATCCGTCGAGCCTGTTCGGCACCCGCATGACTGCCCTCACTGGTTCCGCTATAGACTGAAAATGAACGCTGCAGTCTTTTTCGCATCGAAGACACAATGTCTGCGGGGTAAAAATCCAGGAAGAGATTAATCACGTCTTCTTCTACGACTTCATACTCGCCAAGCTCGCCACCGCCAATAGCAACATGCGGCACTTTGCAATCGGCAACATCAATACCCTCCACCCCTTTCGCAAGGCATTCTCGAGAGAAAGACTCTCTTGCCTGAGGGCTCAGGCTCAACTCATCGATGCACACTGAAATATCGGCTTCGTCCTCGAGATGAATATTGGAGTAAACCCATAACGCAAAAAATACAAAATAACTTTCAGTCGCGCCCAGCGGATGACGCTCGGCGTAGATACGCGCATCATGAAGGGAATGAAAGCGATCAAGGGCGGGAGCAATCAATCCTGAACGTCGAGCCGCTTCAACCAGGACCGCGGGCAGCCGGTCAGCACTGAAGATCAACTGCGTAGCCGCGTCAAAGTAATTGTTGATCTTGAACGACCACCATTGGCTGCGCGGTTCGCGCCACAAATGCAGGTGCGTCCCGGAAAAAGAGTCCTTGAGCGCACGAGCCCGCCCGAAGCTACGACAGAACTGCAGCAATGGACGGCCACGCGCATGTTCAACAAGCGCCTTGAAGTACACATACTGATCGGTATTTAGTTCATCGAGGAAAATATCTCGAAAACAAAACTCTTTGCGAAACAGGCCTTTCAGCGCTTCACCAACTTGAACAAACTCCCAAAAATAAGGGTTACCTATATCTGGGTGATTTGCTTTCTTGGTGTCACCACCACCCACCAAAAGTAGCTCTTCAGGTCTTTCATCCAGCGCCAGAAGCCATTCATTCTCTGGCTCCTGATAACACCAATAAGCATCGCCAGCGCGGCGAAAGACGTTGAACAAGTAAGTACTGCCAGAACGATAAAGGGAATGGATGAAAATCGGCGACTTATTCATGGCCAACACCAATACTCAATGTCGTATGCAGATCGACGAATCCGACCAGTGCAGTGGTCTTGTGATTGCTGGTAACCCTGAAAATAGCCGCATCCACACGTCGATGGATGAAATCCACACCCTCACCTTCAGCATCACGGATCCCGCAATTGACGTAGTATATGCCAGGAACCAATGCTGCATTGAAGGAAAACTCGACATCCACGGTCTGCCCCGGCTCGACCTTCCCCACGCGCTCTTTCAAAAACATCGAATCAGTACCCGAAACGGCGATCCCCTCGCGCGTTTTGACAAGGCAGGTAAAAACGGGGTTGTTAACCGCCTGGAAAAATTTGACGCTATAATGAATCTTCATTATCTCGTTATTTTTCAATACGTTGGCTGGATTTCCATCCTGATCCTTCAACGTAATGGCCTGAATGAACGCACGCCCGTCACCGTAGGTGACTTCGCAATCCGTTTGCAGAGCGAGATCAATGGCGACATGTTCGACCTCATCACCACCATCCACTACCGGCTTGCTGAACAGTGTGCGCTCGTAGTTGTCGCACACTGATTTGGCATCGCCAAACTCGACTAAACCGCCATTATTGATATGTAGCGCTTTACTGCATATCTTTTTAACACTCTCGATATCGTGACTTACGAATAACAGCGTGGTTCCGAGTTCGATCATGTCTTCCAATCGACGGAAACACTTTCTCTGGAAGGCGGCGTCCCCAACAGCCAAAGACTCATCAACGATCAGGATGTCAGCATGGAACGCAGTGGCTACAGCAAAGGAGACACGTGACTGCATACCACTCGAGTATGTGCGTACGGCTTGATCAAAGTATTCACCAATATCGCTGAAGGCTTCAATATCTGGGAGTGCCTGATCGATCTGATCTCGCGAGAAGCCCATCAACCCCGCTGAATGCATGACATTTTGACGGCCAGTCAATTCAGGATTAAATCCCATGCCCAACTCAAGAATCGCGGAAATTCGACCATTCAGGGCAACTCTCCCCTCGCTTGGCTGTAGCGTCCCAGTGATCATCTTCAACAGGGTGCTTTTGCCTGCACCATTTTTCCCCAACACACCAATGGATTGACCTGGGTCGATTGAAAAGCTGATGTTACGCAATACCCAATGTTCTGTATGCGGCTTGACACTCACGCCAAACCAACGCGCAAAGCGCTGCCATTCCGAGCGATAAGTGCGGTACGACTTTCCCAGGTTCTCAACAAGCAAAAGGCTCATAATGAATCCACCATTTCTGGCGCGGCACGACGAAAAATAAACAACCCCAAAATCAGCAAGCCCAAGGAACAGGCAAACAACGTCAACATCGAACAGTCAAAATCCGGTGCCCTATGATAAACCAGAACATTGTGAAAGCTGGTAATGATTGGGTAGAGCGGATTCATCATCACGACCTGTTGCAACTCCTCCGGGATGACCTTGATTGGATAAACGATAGGTGTAAACCAAAACAATAACTGCAGAAAAATAGGAACAACCTGGCCGACATCCCGCACAAAAACGTTAAGCACTCCAAAAATAAGACCCACACCGACCGCGAGTGAGACTAAAAGCGCATACAGTGGGACAAGCCATAGAATCGTGTCGCCTGGAAAATTACCAAGAAAAGCGAGAACGAGCATGACTGCAGCAAATAAGAAAAGATTATTGACCAAACTGGAACCCACGGCAATCGCGGGCAGCGTAATACGAGGAAATATCATTTTTTTCATGAGATTTCCTTGATCGGTAAACAGCGTGAGACACTTGCTGACGATTTCTGTAAATAGACTCCAGCCCAGCATCCCGGCCACCAGATAAATGGCATAGGCGTACTTATTATCAATGCCTGGCAGCTTGGCCGACAACACATTCGAAAGGATCAAAGCATAGATCGCAACCTGTGTTAGTGGATGAATCACCATCCACAATCCACCTAACTTACTGCGAGCGAAACGCACTGAAAACTCGTTAGCTATAGAAGAAGCCACAAAACCTCTATAGCGCCACAGATTTTTAAACATTCCGAACATTTGCCACCCTAAGCCCACTTTAATCAGTCATTGCTAATTATTTACAGCATTGCCTATCAAAAACAACACACACCGTAAACTTGAAGTCCTGCTCTAGCCTATACGATCAAAAATTATATTTGCGACATTAAACGCGTGCTGGCGCAACTCCGGAACTGCGGTAGCCTCCCAATATTCAGCCCTTAACAATGGCCCGATGTAACTCACTTGATCCAACCCTGAGGCCACCCGATACATGCCATCCACTCGAATGCCCATTCCGTTCAAGACGTCTTGCAAAACACCCTCTGAAACCAGCTGCTCAACAAGTACATCCCCCGCGCGCGCAACATCGGTTCCTGGCCCGGTGCAGTTGATGACCCTGGCTACATGACACTGAAACTCACCCCGGTCACCTCGCAGCCGTATAAAAACCCTGACACCGTCGCCATCGCGCAAAACCTTAACAATAGCTCCTGCTACTGGCTTTATGATTCCGAGGCCCCTGAGATGCTGCAGCTCATCAGAAACACACGGAGCGATACGATGACGATGAACATCCCAGAACACCTGGAGATGGCGCCGGAATCGCAATTTCTCTTCGCGATTCAAACGCTGCCAAAGCTGAGGCGTTATTGGCCGAAGCGCGGCAATTACATCCCTCCAATCCCAACCCTCTACCCTACCCTTGCCGATGTAGCGCCGGACTAGCCGCAGGTATTCAGAAACGGAAGGAGTACTGACGAGGAGGCTGCCCAGGAATTCCTCATGATGCTGGCGCAATGGCAACGCATCTCGATGAGCGTTAGGCATGAGGCCGCGCCGGGACACCATGAAAATGGTTCCTCGGTGGCCGCAAGCGCGTAGTTGCCGCACAACGTCCAGGCTTGTCAACCCGCTTCCTACCAGCAACACGTCTCGACTACGTTGAGCCAATTTGTCCAGGTTCCCCGTCCAAGGGTCGCTAACATAATGAACATGACTCAACACCTGCAAAGCTTGCGAAGGTGTATTGGGCACCAAATGCCCTGTCGCCAGCACTACGTGGTCGACTTGAATGCGCTCGCCATTTGCGAGTGTAAGCACACCTGTTGCACCCGAAAGATCCATGCCGACAACACGAGCAGTTAACCGTGTGAGCGTGCCCCCGCAAGTATTGCGCTCACTAGCATCGCCCAACAGATACGTCAGGTACCTCGCGTACAATGCCCTAGGAACAAATGTCCCACCCTCGACATCCTGCAGACTGCGTCGACAATATTCGACAAACGAATCCGGATCCTGAGGCAAGGCGGACATATTGCCGGCGGGGACATTCAAGAGGTGCGTTTGATGGGATGTACGGTACGCAACTCCGCCCGACGTCGCCGCCGAATCAATCAGGATTACGCTGGCAGCGCTGTGCAGTTGCCCAAGCAGTTGAATAGCAACCGCGGAACCACTGAAGCCTGCCCCCACAATCGCAACGACCTTTTTCAACGGGAAAACTTTTCGTCGAGATAATGGATAATTCTACCAATTGACTCGTGCAGGCTCTCATCAACGGTATTAATCGTGATGTCAGGGTTAACGGGCGCTTCGTAAATCGCATCAATACCGGTGAAATTTTTGATCAGACCCTCTCGAGCCTTGCGATAAAGCCCTTTGGGATCCCGGCGCTCACATTCACTAAGTGGCGTCGCAATGTACACTTCAACAAATGCACTCTCTCCGATGATTTCTCTGGCCATAGCCCGGTCACGCAGAGAGGGGGATATGAACGCGGTAATGACAATCAGGCCCGACTCGACAAACAGTCGGGACACCTCGGAAATTCTGCGGATATTCTCCTGCCGATCCTCCTCACTAAAACCCAAGTCGCCGCACAGGCGCGTACGGACGTTATCGCCATCGAGCAAGTATGTGTGGCGCTGGCGGGCATGCAGTTCGACCTCAAGCGCATTGGCTATGGTCGATTTGCCAGCGCCGCTGAGACCTGTCAGCCATAGCACTATCGGCTTTTGGTCCTTGAGATCACAGCGCTGTTGCGCCGATACGGATTCTGGGTGCAGCGTCAAATTGTTCTTCATGGTTACCCAGCGAGCAGCTCTACAAATTAGCCTGTGTAAACGATGCTCTATTTCAGAAAAGTCGAGCGGGAGGGCTATCTTGCCCTCCCGTTTCAGGCCCCTTGACCAAGGGTCGCCCCAATTTGGTGTCAACCCGGTGACAGCTCAATCGCCGCCTGCCGTGCGCACCGTGCAATATGCCATCAGCGGCGGATCAACGTCTCAATTTCTTCTACGTACCTGGACACCAAATCTCTACTTCCCCGGCTTTCTACGTTCAAGCGCAGGAGTGGCTCCGTATTGGACCCCCTCAGATTGAAACGCCAGTCCTGGAAGGCCAGGCTGATTCCGTCCGTCTCATCCAGCACTGGGTTCAGAGGCTGGAAATGGGCCAGAATCCTGGAAAGCGTTGCCTTGACATCGTCGACTTTGTAATTGATTTCACCGCTACACGGGAACGCCTCGATCCGCTCATCAACCAGTTGCGCAAGCGTCTTCCCGGTTTCAGACATCAACGCTGCAACCAGCAACCAAGGAATCATCCCGCTGTCACAGTAGGCAAAATCGCGGAAGTAATGGTGGGCGCTCATTTCGCCACCATATACCGCATCCTCGGCACGCATGCGCTCCTTAATAAAGGCATGGCCAGTCTTGCTTTGGATGGCAATACCGCCAGCTTGCTCAACTTGCTCGATAGTGTTCCAGGTCAGTCGCGGGTCATGGATGATCTTGCTACCGGGATGCAGCTTGAGCAGCATTTCGGCCAGCAGTCCGACCAGATAGTAGCCTTCGATGAATCGACCGTCAGCATCGAAGAAGAAACAGCGATCGAAGTCGCCATCCCAGGCCAGCCCCAGATCGCACCCGTTATCCAACAGTGCCTTGCGCGTCAACTCGCGGTTTTCCGGCAGCAGTGGATTTGGTACGCCGTTAGGGAAGATACCATCGGGCTCGGCGTTGATCAGAACCCACTGCAACGGCAAGCGACTTTGCAGCGCCTCGATGACAGGGCCTGCGGCACCATTCCCCGGATCCGCCAAAAACTTGAGGGGCTTGAGCGACTTGACGTCGACATAACCGAGCAGATGCTCTAGATAGGCAGCCTTGTCGAAAGCTTCTCTTACCTGGCCTGCAGACATCGCCAGCTCACCCAGGTCCCCTCTATCCACACGATCGCGAATGGCATCGAGACCTGTATCCCCGCTGATCGGGCGCGACTCTGCCCTGACCAGCTTCATGCCATTGTAACCCTTGGGGTTGTGGCTGGCGGTAATCATGACACCACCATCGACCTTGTAGTGGCTGGTAGCGAAATAAACCTCTTCAGTACCACAAAGGCCGATATCGATGACGTCGGCACCGGCCTCAGTGATACCGCGAATTAGCGCATTTGCAAGTAGCGGGCTTTCCAGGCGCATATCGCGACCCACTACGAACGACTTACCGTTCAGTTCAGCCACCAATGCCCTGCCGATCCGGTAGGCGATGTCATCATTGAGTTGCGCAGGCACTTGGCCGCGAATGTCGTAGGCCTTGAAGCAATGGGTCTGAATTGGTAGGTACATTCTGCTCACTTACTGAATAAACACAGCGGCTAGAAGGCCGCTGCGGCAAATGGATTCGCCAAGGCATGACACCCTGGCGCGCGCACCCTGTTAGGGCGAGGAAATCGCATCTAGTTCAGTACTGACTACTTATCAACGCGACCGTAGTTATCTTCGAAGCGCACGATGTCATCTTCACCAAGATAATCACCGCTCTGCACTTCGATGAGCACCAGATCGATGACCCCTGGGTTCTTGAGGCGATGCTTGTGGCCTGCACGAATGAAGGTGGATTCATTGGTGTCGAGCATCAACTCCTTATCATCGTTGAAGACTACAGCCATGCCACTTACGACGATCCAGTGCTCACTTCGGTGGTGGTGCATTTGCAACGAAAGGGAGGCGCCCGGCTTGACCACGATGCGCTTGATTTTGAAACGCTCGCCGTTTTCCAGTGTGGTGTAGGTACCCCATGGACGGTGCACGGTACGGTGCAACAGGTGCAGATGATGCCCCTTCGACTTCAACTGCCCAACAATATGCTTGACATCCTGGGCGTGATCCTTATGAGCGATCAAAACAGCGTCCGGAGTATCAACTACCAGCAGATCCTCCACACCAACCAATGCGGTAAGGCGATCTTCACTATTCACGTAGTTGTTCCGCGATCCGTGGGAGATCACCTCACCCTCGAAGCGGTTGCCATCACTGTCTGGCCCGGTCAGATCGCTGACAGCATTCCACGACCCGATGTCGCTCCAGCCGATATCGCACGGAATGGTCGCGACCTTGGAAGAACGCTCCATCAAGGCGTAGTCAATGGAGATGTCCGGGACGTTGGCGAAAGTCTCGGCGTGCAACGCCAGGCAGCTATAGCCGGTGGCGGTAGTGCGTCGAGATTGCTCCAAGGTTTTGGTAACGGCTGTGACGACGTCTGGAGCGTGCTTTTCCAGCTCCTCGATCACGGTGCCGACGCGGAAGCAGAACATGCCCGAATTCCAGTAGTAGTTACCGGCGGCGATGTAGGATTCAGCGGTGTTCAGGTCTGGTTTTTCAACGAAACGCTCCACCTTCAGCCCACCATCCAGGGATGCGCCTTTGGCGGTCTCGATATAACCGAAACCGGTTTCCGGGTACTGCGGTTGAATACCGAAGGTCACCAGCCAGCCCTGCGAGGCCAGTTTGACCGCTTTGGCGACGGCTGCAGCGAACGCGCCTTCGTCTTGAATAAGGTGATCAGCGGCCAGCACCAGCATTTGGGCATCTGCGCCGTGAACTTCCTTCAACTGCAGCGCAGCAGCGGTAACGGCCGCAGCGGTATTGCGGCCGAACGGCTCGAGGATATAGCCCTGCGCCAGCCCGGCGCTATTGATGGCTTGGTATTCATCTTCGGTTTTGAACAGCAGCTCACGATTGGTGACGGTGAGCACTTCTACCACGCTTTCAAGCTTGGAGGCTCGCAGGAAGGTCTTCTGGATCAGATTCTGCCCGTCAGGCAAAGTCATGAACGGCTTTGGATGTGCTTCACGAGAAACAGGCCACAAACGGCTTCCCACACCACCGGACAGAATTACCGGGATCAATTCCATATATTGGATCCTATACCGCCACTCGAATAATTAAATCCAAGCTGGCCAAGTCATTATTTCCAATAGCCAGGCAGCCAAAAGCTACCAATCTACTGAATGAATTTTTTGAGCCCTGCGTCATTGCCGCTTAATGGCCTCAAGGCCAATGCGGGCAGGGCTGCAAGAATATCAGAGAACCTCGGTCAAGGCTGCAACCCAATGAAAACACGCACATGCCAGCCCCTCCTCCCCTCAGCAGATACAGGTGCGCACCAAATCAACGCCGTGTCTTTTGCGCAGCAATGAAGCGAACGTCTCAAGGCAAGTGCTCGACTGCTCGCAGAAGGAAAACGTATTCAGCCATCAGCACATTAGCGACTGACCTGCTTGGGATTAGGCGCATCAGGGCGAATGACATTGATATCGCCCGCACTCAGCCACGCATTGACACTGGCCACGCTACCCTCCGAGAGCTTTCCAGCCCAACGGTTGAGCGCAAACAGGCTTATGACAAAATCGTATTGGGCCTTGAGCAGATCGCGGCGCGCCTTGAATTCGTTCTGCACACTGGCCAATACATCCACAGCGTTCACCACGCCATAGGTGAACGCCTTCTGCGCGGCAATGCTGGACTGGCTGGCCGAAGACAGCGCATTTCGGCTCGCACGGATCTTCTCGACACTGGATTGGGCGGTCAGGTAAGCATTAGTGGTTTCTTTAACCACTTGGCGCCTTACGCCTTCCATCTGCTCCTCTGCCACTTGTTGATCGTCATACAAGCCACGAACACGCGCCGAGGTGGAGCCACCGCTGTATAACGGCACTTTCACACCCAGGGTGGCGACGTAGCTGTCGCTGCGCGGGGTTTGTGTATTGTCATACCCCACATCGCTCTGCTGGCCGCTCAGACTGAAAGTCAGGGACGGATAATGCCCCCCCTTGCCTTCACGCACCGCTGCTTCGGCCGCCTCGACACCGCTCTGGCTAGCCTTCAGGGCCGGGTTACCGCTCTCTGCCAACTGCAACCAGTTATCCAGGCTTTCCATAGGCGCCTGGAACTCCACATCACTGCGCACGCGACTCAAGCGCTCGTTGATGGGTCGCCCAACCAGCTCGGCCAGTGCCGCGCGACTGAGGCGCACCTGGTTACGCGACTCGACTTCCTGGGCCGCCAGGCTATCGACCCGTGCCTGCAGGTCCAATTGATCGGTGATCTTGGCCATGTGCCGGGCATACAACGCATTAACCTGGTCGAGATTCTTTTGCGTCGCCCGGCGCTCGGCCATGACCAACTCCAGGTCGTCATCGGCCGCCAAGGCAACGAAATAGCGTTTGGCCAGATCCACCGTAGCCTCAGCCTGAGCCTCATCGGCTTCGGAGACCTTTTGCCGACTGACGCTTTTGGACTTCTGCCAGCTTTCCCAAGCCTGCTTGTTATAGATGTACTGGGTCAGGCTCAAGCCATAGTTGGAGTTGTCATAGATTTCCCGCGAGGCGTCGTCCTTGCGCAAGATGCGGTTATACCCGCCGTTGGCCGAGACCTGCGGGAGCAAACCACCCAGCGCGGCGCGCTGCTGCTCGGACGCGGAACGAGCCTTGGCGTAGGCCGAGATGATGCGCGGGTCTTCCAACCGTGACTCGTGATACAGCGCCAGCAGGTCAACCGAATAATCATTGGCACTGACACCGGTCTTTTCCTGCATAGGTGCCGCTTGAACCTGAAAAACCGATAAACCGAGGAGCACAACGGGTAACAAACGCACAATCATTCCTCGATCATCGACTTGGCGAACATGTTGCGAGCCGGTTTCAGGAGGTACTGCAGCATGGTTCGATCACCCGCATTGATCAGTACTTCAGCCGGCATACCTGGCAACAACTTGCGTTCGCCAAGCTTTTTCGCACCCTCGTCGGTGAGTGTCACTCGCACCAGGTAATAGCTGTCACCGGAACGCTCATCGGTCAAGCGGTCCGCGGAGATTCGACTGACCTCGCCCTGGATCACCGGCGTGGTCGCATAATTGAATGCGGTGAAGCGAATGTCTGCCGTCTTGCCCAAGGAAATTCGATCAATATCATTGGTGCCGACGCGCGCTTCAACCACCAACTGAGAGGCTTCAGGCACGATGTCCATCAAGGGTGTTGCCGGACTGATCACACCACCAACGGTATGCACTTTCATATCCAGCACCATGCCACCCTCTGGGGCCCGGATGACAATCCGCGAGAGCCTGTCCTTGAGTGCACTGACTTTCTCCTGGAGATCAAAGACCTGGCTCTGCACATCGGCAAGGTCTTTCACCACATCGGAGTTGAAGTTCTTGGTGAGCTGAACAATCTCCAGTTGCGTCTCGTTAATCTGCAAACGGGTGGTCAGGATATTCGATTTATGGTCGGCCACCTCCGACCTGAGCATGTCCAGCTTGCGCTCCTGCTCCAACAACCTTTGTTTGTCGACGAACCCCTGGGCCAACAACTCCTGGAGCTCGGTGATCTCACCGCTGTAGGACTGCTCCAACCCCACCTTGGTACGGACCATCGCCTCCAGGCCGGTGATCTGCTGACTGAGCTGAGCGATACGCTCTTTCTTGACCGCTACTTCCCCAAGACGCGAACCACGCCGAGCATTGAACACATGCGTTTCGCCCTCCAATGCCTCCTGCGCGCGCTGCGAATCAGGGCCATCAATCGACACCCTCGGCAACGCCGGCAAGTCATCGCGCTCGGCTCGCAAGCGGGCCTCCCTGGTTTTGGCGGCAATCAGCTGGCTACGGGTAGACTCGTACTCGGCACTGATCTGCGACTCATCCAGCACAATCAGCGGATCGCCCTGGCGCACCAGATCACCATCATGCACGAGCAGCTCCTTGACGATGCCACCCTCCAGATGCTGAACCGTCTTGCGATAGCTTTGTACTGTGACCTGCCCACTGCCAAATACAGCGTTATCCAACGGAGCGAAGGCGGCCCAGCCGCCAAACAGACCAAAGGTTAGAAGCACGATTCCCAGGCCGAGCCGGCGTATATTTCGGTCAGAAGTAGGCACCTCATCGAGATCATCATCGTTGAGGGTTATCAGGGTAGTACGGGTCATCAATGGATTCCTTTCACGCGCCGGCCGAAGCCGCATCTGAAGCGGCCGCCTGGGCGACCCTCTGCTGAGTCTTGGCTTGCTGGGCCGCCAACTCGGCAATAACTTGCTCACGCGCCCCATAAAGACTGATGGTGCCGGCACTCAGCACCATCACACGATCAAGCCGGGCAAGAATATTGGGGCGGTGGGAGACGATGAAAACCGTGGCACCAGTTTCCTTGATTTTCTGCAAGGCGACACCCAAGGCACGCTCACCGACATCATCAAGATTGGAGTTGGGCTCATCCAGGACAATCAGTCGCGGGCTACCGTAGAGTGCCCGAGCCAAGCCAATACGCTGGCGCTGACCGCCAGACAGGTTGACACCGTCACTGCCGATGACCGTGTCGTAACCGTCGGGGAGCATCAGGATCATCTCATGCACGCCAGCGACCTTAGCGGCATGCACGGTTTTCTCGGCATCAATGGCTTCAAAACGGGCAATGTTTTCGCTGATACTGCCCTCGAACAACTCGATGTCCTGTGGCAGGTAACCCACGTGCGGACCCAGTTCATGTTTGTCCCAGGCACTGATATCCGCACCATCCAGGCGTACCACGCCATGCTGTGGCGCCCATACCCCCATCAACGTCCGAACGAGTGTCGACTTGCCCGCCGCGCTCGGCCCGACAATGCCCACCACGGTACCGGCTGGGGCGACGAAGCTGATATTACGAATCACCGGAGTTTTCGCACCCGGCGGGGTCACGATCAGGTTTTCGACTTGAATATGCCCTTGCGGCGCAGGCAGCTTCATGCGCTCAGGTTCTGCACTGAGTTTTTCCAGCGTTTCGTTCAGACGGTTGTACTGCACCCGCGCACCGACAAAACCCTTCCAGCTGCCGATCATCTGATCTATAGGGGACAAGGCGCGTCCGAGCAACAGCGAGCCAGCCATCAACAAGCCTGGTGTTATCTCGTGGGTGATCACCAGATACGCACCTAGCGCCAGCATCATGGACTGAGTCCACTGACGAAACGTCTTGGACACGGACGTAATGATGCCGCTCTTGTCGCTGGCATACGACTGCAGCCTCAATACCTTGCGCTGGCGCTGAGCCCAGCGACTCATCAGGGTGCGAAGCATCCCCATTGATTCGATGACCTCGGCATTGCGCAGGGTTTTGGTGGTGTGCAGCGAGGCTGCAACGTTTTCCTTGTTGGCCTCCACCAACGCCTTGCCAGTAAAGCGCTGGTTCAACACCGCCAGACAGATCAGTACGATTGCGCAACCAACAGTGACCCAGCCATATACAGGGTGAAACATGAACATGACCGCGACATAAATCGGCAACCATGGCGCATCGAAGAATGCGAACAGACCATTCCCGCTCAGAAACTGGCGCAGGGACGTGAGGTCATTGAGCGATTGGGCCGAAGCATCCATTCCGCCGCTGTTCAAAGCCCTGCGGAAGCTGGCTCGATACACGTCATGACTCAACAGGGCATCAAGCCGGTTGCTGATACGCACCATGATCCGGGAGCGCACCCACTCCAGTGAACCCAGGGTCAACATCAATACCGTCAGGATGAGCGTCAGCATCACCAGCGTGGAGACGCTGCTGCTGGGCACTACGCGACCGGAAACCTGGATCATGAAGAACGTCGGCACCAACATCAGCGCGTTAACGAACAGACTGAAGAAACCGACGGAAATAAAGCTGCTCTTGCAAACCCTCAAGGCGGCTTGCAAGTTGTTTTCGGGTAGGCGACTCATAGCATCCATACTGAGTGGGAAGGCGTAAAGCGCGGAAGTGTACCATCCACCTCCAGCACCGGCAGCCAGAAAAATACCCCTTAACGGAAGTTTAATGATGGAAGCAACGGATGATGTCAGTCCGAATTAATGCCTCGCCTTACCCCCCGCCACCACCGACACAGCCCTCAACGAGATTGATCAAGTGTAACAATCTACCCCTACACTAGCTGGTCTACAGCATTGAAACACTTGGCAGCACATCCATTTTCTTCAGATCGCACAAAAAACAAACTTTTAACAAAGCAAATACCGTTTCGACTACCGGTGAAGACGTTTGTTTTTTTTGCCTTTACCATAGCGGCCAATTTACATGCCCCCCCAAAAAAACGCATGACCTGCCTCCCCCCCCTAAAACGATGAACACACTGCTTGTCAATCAACATTTTTTCGGCCTACCCCTACCTGTCGCGCAAGATTTTGCTCAGCCAAACACCACACCCAGGCTACGAAAGCGCAAAGCAAATTATCGTCCGCTGCACCCTGACAGATGGGCGATTGCGTCGATCAGCGAGGGGACGGATGCCGCAATTCACGGGGTCCAGACAAGGTTTGTGACGCGACTCAAACATCGGCTCGAGCCGAAAAACTGACCGCATCCCTGGCTGTGAAAAAATTGTTTCGAGACAGGATTGTTTAAAAAACCCAGATAGCTTAATCTCCCTGCCGTCAAGGAAGCCACCAATCCGCCACTAGCCTTTAATGATATAGGCTACATGCGTTCAACAGATATCTGTCGAACCCTGTATGGATTATCCAGTTCAAGGATTGAAGGAGTTTTACCGCGTGTCTTCGCAAAGCACTGATGGACTTAAGATCACTTCCCGGGTCACTCTTCTTGAGCCAGGGATGTATATCTTTCGTTATGCCTCACAAACCAGTACAGACAAAACTGTTTGCATAGCGCTTCAACAAGCACCCCTTGGCAAAGGTCTTATTGATTTTTTCCCAGCCGAGGGTGTTAGCAAAAACATGCTAACCAAACTGGGTGACTGCATCATCGGTCGCGTCAAAAACGGCGTAACTACCGTACTCATTACCGAATACCACTTGGCCAATGTCCAGGTTGATCCTGTTGATCTGCGTATCGACCGAATCGACACTTCCGCCGCCATTATGCGCAACTTCGCGCCACCCGCCCCCGCCAAAGAAACCAGCAGCGCGTTACATCCTGCGGTTGCGCCAGGGACATTAAAATTGATCGGCCATATTCAGTCCCGCGGCGATGTCACTGCCACCCAAGAGTGGCTCGGTGAGCGCCAGGGCACGACCGGCATTGAAGGCTTCCTGGTTGACTGGGCAGACCGTCCCGATGGCGTTGACCTGGTGTACACCAGTACTGTCGCCGGCTCAGGCCCCAGCCCCAAAATTCTTTCCGGTCACTATTGCGGTACCCGTGGCAAGGCCACGCCCCTGATCGCTGTTGGCTTCAGCCTGACCGGCCCCAATAGCAGTCATTATCGACTGGCTGGCGAGGTCGCCTTCGCAGGCGCCGAACCGCAACCCATTGTTGTTGACCAGATGTTTTTCGGCCCCAGCGGCCAGGAACCCCTGGTTGGTATCAAGCTTTCCATCTTCGCCCATCCTGAGATCAACGCTCCCCGCTATAAGTCTCCCTGGGAAAACCTTGCGACTACGCAACCATATAGCCATGAGGGCCAATTGGCCTGATCTACAGGAATTGAAGCATGCAATACGATAACCCGTTCTTGGCCGGCGACGTTAAAGACGCCCTGACCGCAAACACCAGCATCTCCGCCACCACCGCCGACGCCATCTCGCAAATCCTCAACCTGGATAACGCAGAGACCGTCGCTATCGGTTCGTGGGATGGTGTGGGCAGCGTCGTTGCCCCAACCGGTTCCAACGCCCAGGCGATCTTCGCTGACATCGCTGGCGCTACCGGTACTGACGTCACTGTTGACCTGACAACCGAAGGCCTGGCGGACGCCAAGGCATTTGTCTTCGCCAGCGACGCCAACCTGACCCTGGACTTCACCGCATCTCCAGTCGTCAACCTGCTCACCGCTGATCTCCCAGCCGATGACATCGATCGCGTAATCGTCAGCGGCAACGGTAACGACCACATCACCGTTGGCGACGGCAACACTACTGTCGACACTGGCACCGGCAACGATACCGTGACCTTGGGCAACGGTGACAACGTGGTTATTGCCAACAGCGGCGACAACCTGATCAACACTGGCTCTGGCCGCGACACCATCTATACCGGCACTGGCAACGACACCGTCGATGCTGGCGAAGGCTTCGACGTGGCGCATGTTGCAGGCTCGCGTGCCGACTTCACAGCTTCCGTATCGGGCAATTCGCTGAACCTGAACGGTGGTGATCACGCACTCAGCACTTCGAATGTCGAATTCATCAGCTTCGACAACAACGAGTCGATCGTTGTTGCTACTACCGATGAAGAAGCATCTGCTCTGCGCCTCTACAACGGCCTGCTGGGTCGTGACGCTGAACAAGATGGCGCCGAGACCTGGAGCAATGCTGCTACCGGCACTGCACTGACTGAAATCGCGCAAGGCTTCCTGGGCTCCAGCGAGTTCCAGAACAACATGAACAGCGACTTCATTGATAGCGTGTACTCGACCCTGCTGGGTCGCACTGCGGACGCTGATGGCGAGAGCACCTGGCTGAACCTGCTGGCTCAGGGTGCAAGCCGTGCCGACGTCATTGCTGGTATCACCGGCTCCAATGAAGGCCAGGGTGCAGCTCCAATTGCTGATAACACCGATTACGTCAAGGCGCTGTACACCAGCGTACTGGGTCGTGACGCTGATGACGCAGGCCTGGACACCTGGGTGTCTGCACTGACTGCCGGTGCTGACCGTGCTTCCATTGCACAAGGCTTCACCAACTCGGCAGAGTCCACTGCCAAGTCGGCATCGGACTTCATCGATGAGCTATACAACAACGCGCTGGGTCGCTCTGCAGAAGCAGAAGGCAAGGCTGCATGGACCGCCGCTCTGGAGAACGGCTATACCCAGGCTGAAGTGGCCATCGGTATCGTCGGTTCCGACGAAGGTGTTGCGCACAACGACAACGTGGTTGTAGTACACGGCGTCGCGTAACGCTGCTCCTTGCAACAAGCCTGAATATCTCCAGCCGAAAGGCTGGGGGTCTTTGAAAAGGGGCTCCTTCTCGGGGCCCTCTTTTTTGTTTTCACAGCGAAACCCAGATAATCATGTCAAGACATATAGACCATAAGCCGGGATCGCTTATGGATCACTTCCATCGCGACCGCCAAGCCGGTCTCCATGACAGTGCCGAGGTCCACCTCGAACGTGCCTTGCATACCCCCGAATATCGTTCCGAGGCCCTGATCTGGAAAGGGATCGAGGCCTTGCAACATAAAGACCCGCAACGCGCCTTCGTCTACCTGAGTGGCGCAGCCCATCAGCTGCCTCAGCGTACCGACGTTCGCGCACTGCTCGCACGCAGCCTTCTGGCGCAAAATAACGCCAATGCGGCGACCCGGTTGCTCAGCGCCGCGTGGCGCGACCAACCCCACGACCCAACGTTGCGCATGGCACTCTGGCAAGCGCGTAGCCAGTCCGAACAGCCGGCAAAACTCTGCCAACTGATCCTGGCCCACCTGCCCGAAATCAACGACGGCAACGAACTGAAACTCGTGCTTGGCCTGCTGGCCGGGTTACCCCATGCCCCCAAAAACGTGGGTGTGGTGCGCTACGATGCCGAGTGCGGGGAGATCCGAGGCTGGGCACTGAACGTGCGCTCACCGCAAACGCCCCTTCGCCTGCAACTGCAAGCCAACGGACGCACGACACAGGTTGCGGCCGACTCCATTCACCCCCTGCTGCAGCAGGCAGGGATCAGTGCGAACCATGGCGGCATACAGTTCCAGGTCTCGCAGCCGACCCCGGAACTGCAAATCCGATTCAAGGATGGCGCCGCTCTTTTAGGCAGCCCACTGTCGGTACTTCCCCCCTTCATTGCGCCAACGCCAGTGGCCGGGAACGTTGCCCGGCAACAACCCGTTGATGTGCTGGTCCCCGTGTACGAAGGCCTTGCCGAAACCCTGGAGTGCATTGACAGCGTGCTGCGCAACCGCAGCCTCAACCAGACCGAACATCGGCTGGTAGTGCTGGACGATGCCAGCCCGAATCGGGCCCTGAGCCAAGCTCTCAAGAATCTGGCCGCCAGCGGCCAGATCCATTACGTGCGCCACCCGACCAACCTGGGCTTTATTCGCAACACCAACCGCGGCATGGCCCTGAGCCCGGAGCGAGACGTGGTCTGGTTGAACGCCGACACCCGCGTCAACGGAAACTGGTTAGACCGCCTCCGCGCAGTGGCATACGAAGCAGAAGACATCGCCTCGGTCACGCCCTTTACCAATAACGGCGAACTGATGAGCTTCCCGCTCAGCCGCGTCAGCCAGGCCATGCCCAGCGCCGAGCAACAGGCACAACTGGACCACTTGGCCAGCCAGACCGACAGCGTCGCCGTCGAGATCGAAACAGGCTGCGGGTTCTGCCTGTATATAAAGCGCAGCGCGCTGGATGAAGTGGGCTACCTGGATGAGGTTCATCTGTCGCGCGGCTACGGCGAGGAAACCGACTGGTGCCTGCGTGCCCGCAACTTCGGCTGGCGACATATGGGTGCCCCTCGGGTATTCGTCGCACACCAGGGTGGCATCTCTTTTGGCGATGAGAAGATCCTGCGGGTGGCACATAACAACGCCATTCTAAGGCGGCGATACCCCGATGCCGAATCGCGTTACACCGCCTTTTGCCTGCGCGATCCATTGCAGCCCGCTCGCCAGGCACTTCAGCGAGCCCGGTTGGAGCAGTTGCGCAGCTGGATGTCTTGCGAGAAAGGGCTCTCGGGTACACGAGACCTTTTTATCGGGAGTGAGCACCCCTCGATCGCACCCCTGGCTTTGAAATACCTAAATCGCGGTCAATACTCTGAGGTGACGCTACTTGCAGCGCTACCCGGCCTGCCCCTGTCGCTGGAATACCGGCTGCCAAATGACGCAACGCAACTGCTAGCCGATCTGCAATCACTGCCACTCCAGCAACTGACCTATCAGCAACTCGACGGCTGCCCCTTAGAACTGTGTGCTTTAACGGCCCAGCTGCAACGGCCTTACCGGATTAACTGCCGCGACGACCGCTTGCTTGCCGAGCAGGGTGACCTGTACTGGCGGGGCTTCGCCAATCGGGCGCAGAGCGTTCAAATGGCTTGGCCAGCACTGCATGCACGGTATAGCGCCGCGTTTCCCCAAGCGAAAGTACAGAGTTTTGCCCCACCAGCCCCCCGCCCTATGAAAACCCGCACTTTACTCGGCACGCTCTTGATCGCCGACCGGCTGAACAACGCCGATGTGGCACAGCGTTGGCTCAAGCTTGGCCAAAGCATCAAGCGCGAACAACACCCGTGCCTGCTATTGGTGGTCGGCGAAAGTCCCTGGCTGAGCACTCTGCTGTCGATCGGTGCAGTTCAGGCATTGGCTCAACTTCCGGGCCTGAACATTACCGAAACCCTTGCTTTGGCGGGGTGCACCGCAGCACTCAGCCTGGACCCAGCCCCTGGATCTGATTGGACCGCAGCAGCCCTGGCTAACGAATATGGCTTGGCCCTATACGCCGAGCCTGGTGATGTCGCTCTGGAAGCCGGTGCCTTGCCAGTGGCTCAACTGTCCATTTTCTCGACCCCAGCCCCCGCGCCAGTGGATGCCCTATGAATAGCATGACCCTCACTCCGCACTCCGAATACCAAGGCGAGATCACCGGGCTGTACGGCGACGTGCTACAAGGTTGGGCTCTGGACACAGCCCAACCTGATGCACGCCTGGTGATCGAGGTACTGGTAGACGGCGCAGCCGTGGCCCTGATTCGGGCCGATCAGTTCCAACCCGACGCAACCTTGGGAGATCAGTTCCACGGCTTTGCCGTACAACTGAAAGGCGCCTGGTTGAACAACGCGAGCCGGATCAACATAAAGGTCGCCAACCAAATCGATCTGCTCGGAGGGAGCTTGCAGCTGCCCGGCCAACCCGCCAACGAGCCAGCTGCCATCGCCTCCCAGGTCTGGTACAACGGTGGATTGCGCCTCAGCGGCTGGAGCTGGGATCCGCAAGCACCCCATCGGCACATGCAGATCATTGTGCGTGAAGAAAGCCAGGTCCATGCTCGTGTGACTTGCGACCAGCGCCATGCAGCCTTGGCCAATCGCAGCAGCGCTGACCATGGCTTCACTATCGAGCTCCCTTGGTTGCTGGCCGACGGTGAGCCCCATGTTTTGCACATCGAAAACGATCTGGGCCAGGCAGTCTCCGGAAGCCCAGTCACGCTGTGCTGCTGGCCCCAGGGCCTGGAAGGACTTCTGCACGATCACGCAAAGTCGCCCAATCCCAACACCTTGAAACTGATCACTCAGTTGGCCGGCGAACAAAACCGCTGGGCACCCAAAAGTGCCGGCTTCCACCATTACGCGCAGTGGTTCGAGTGCTTTCAGCACGCCGAGCCTATGCCGGCCCAATTGCCGCCGGGCAAGGTCGGTGGGTTGTTGATCAGTACCGGTAACCAGTCCGATGATGCCGTCACTCTAGCCAGTCTCCACCAGCAACGCATGGCCGTCAGTGAAGTCGCCGAAGGCCGCATTGAGAACATCCTGCCGGCACTGCTCACGCTGCTGAGCACTGGCTGCACTACCATTATCCCGGTCCAGGGTGGCGATCACTTGCCCCGTCACGCGATCGACCATTTGCATGCGGCCTTGAGTGGCGGCAGTGCCTGGGCTTTTGCCGATTGTGATCGCGACGGGCCTTCAAGGGAGCGCAGCCTGCCCTGGTTGAAACCGGTGTGGGATGTCGATCTGTTTATCGGCGCAGACCTGTTCAGCCCTGGTGCGGCTTTCAGTGCAGACATAATCCAGCACGCACTGGTGTTACTCACCCCGGACCATGGCCTGCAGGTACTGGATTGGCATCACTTCCTTGCAGCTGTTGCCCTGGCCAGCGAGCGGCGCAAGGCAAGGGTGGTGCACCTGCCAAAGGTACTTTACCACCGTCATTGCCATTCACCGGCAAGTCCCGCCGACGCACCCGCCTCGCCGGATCGCCGCGACGCGATGGAATGGCTGAGCCAAGGGCTGGCGCGGGGTGCCCGCGTACAATCATTACCGAACTACCCTGGCCTATTGCGCACCCATTGGCCACTGCCGCGGACACTGCCAAAAGTCAGCCTGATCGTACCTACACGCGATCAGGTCGGCCTCTTGCGCACCTGCATAGAAGGCCTGCTGAGCAATACCGATTACCCTGACCTTGAAATCATCGTGGTGGATAACCAGTCCAGCGACCCGGCCGCGCTCGAGTACCTCGCCACATTACCGGCGCTTGGCGTGAAGGTATTGGCACACCCCTACCCGTTCAACTACTCCACTATCAACAACCGCGCAGTACAACTTGCAAACGGCGAATTGATTGGCCTTGTCAACAATGACATCGAGATCATCGAGCCTGATTGGTTGAAAGAAATGGTCAGCCAAGCGATTCGACCTGGCGTCGGCGCCGTCGGTGCAAAACTCCTATGGCCCAATGGCATGGTGCAGCACGGTGGAGTTGTAGTCGGTATCAACGGCCTGGCTGCGCACACCGGTAATAACCTCCATCAGGAGGATCCAGGTTACCTGGGCATGAACCAACTGGCACGGCAACAAAGCGCGATCACCGCCGCCTGCCTCCTGCTACATAAACCACTGTACCTGGCACTGGGCGGACTGGATGAGCGCGCCTTCCCCGTGGCCTTTAACGACGTCGACTTGTGCCTGAAAATCCAGCAAAGCGGATTGCACCTGATATGGACTCCTTTTGCACAACTCATACATGCCGAGTCTGCCAGTCGTGGCAAAGACCAAACCCGGGAAAAACTAGCCCGCGCCCAGCGCGAGCAACAAGGGTTTATTGAGCGCTGGTCTTTGGCAGGCCAGCATGACCCGCACTACCATCCGGCATTAAGCCTGGATTATCAGAGTGGACCGTATGGAGGCTTGGCGATACCACCAAGGACGTACTTGGCTCGGGAAAGCGCTCCTCGACTAATTCGTCCAAAAGTACTTCAGATGGAACAGCAATTTTTTAACTCCTTGCACATTCATAAGGAAATGGCGTGATGAAAATCGCGGGCGCAGCTACTGGTGACGTTAGTCAATCGGACTCAAAAGTCCTTCTCTCCGAACAAACAGCACAAGAAATAGCTCTTGAAATCAGCACATCATCAAACAAATTCTTTGAACCTCAAGAGCAAATTAAACAAAAAAACAATGGAAACGGCGCTAAATTCGCTGCACCTGAAAAAGCGATATGTGAGACAACTCTCGAAAACGACCTATTACTGAACAAAATCTTTGAACTGCAAGAAAAGCTAGAGAACTTAGAAACAAATAACAATTCATCTAGCACTGAATCCCGCACTATCGCACACGATAAAATTCTGGTTAAAGAATTCGAAGCCGAAAACGAACTTTTGACCACGCAACTGTTAAACACTCAAGAAATTCTTGAAGCGACCCTGTCGAACAAAGAACTTCTTAAGGAAAAACACAGACTACAAACCGTACGACTTCAAAAGCTAACAGCCAAACTTTCCAGTTTCTGGGAAGCGGAAAGCTTTGAGACTAAGGACACTAGCGGCACAGAAACTGCAAAAACAATAGAGTGGAGATTTCGTAATCTATACCTTGGAGAGCGATTTTTTCCACAGCTGAATTTTACGACCGAACTGATAGAAACTCATGTAAACCTCCGAATTGAGCGCTCGGTTCGTGGCAGCAATCACCCCTGCCCTCTGCTACGCTGGCCAGAGTCATTTGCTCTTGACGACACGCTTCCTTGTATGCCGATAGCGGGAACAAGTAACCAGGGGACAAACGCAGCAATATCTGAACTGGGCGCATCCGACTGGGTTTTCCTCCTGGACCTTGTTAAAAAGCTAATGGATTTTGCTCAAAACCCATCTGAAAGCGCGCCTGAAATTATCAAGCACTCGTTCTTCCTGAGCGGTCTGAAAAAATTATATAACACGCTTAAATCTTGGCCTTTACAACTGCGGTATGACCACGTCAGCATTAAAGAAATAGACGGGCGCGCCAACTATACAGGATTGAATTTCAATCTAACAGGTTTAAGCTTCGGAGAAAAACACTGGCCATCACTAAACTACATACTATCTACAGTCGATGACCTTAGTATGACATTCGGGACCAACCCCAGATTAGAGTTCCCAGCCACCAGTTCGAAAAATGTTTTGTCCAGTTGGTACGCAGAACAAAAAGATGAAAACGGCGAGCGATTTGAATTGCGATTTGCGCAGCCCAACATAATGGACATGCGAGTCTGGAACTCACTGGAAAGCCCCGATCAACTTCTGATTACAGCACTAATAAGCCGTATGCCTCGCATGCTATCACAGCACAAGAATAAAAAGACAAGTGATGAGAATCCACTTATAGACTGGATTGTACTGGCGGAATCGCTCAGAACCAATCTTGCCTATAATACGATTCCACGCATGCGCCGCAACAAAAAAACGGCTTAAACCATAATCAAAGACTGCTCTACATAAAGAATCAGGACCCTCATGAATAGTGAAACCAAGCTAAGTTTATTGGCATTAGCCAACGCGGCAATGAGAGAAAAAAACTACTCTACAGCTATATCACTGTATAAATCCGCGATTAAAGAAAATGCCTCACTCAGTGAACAGGTTAACTTTAATATTGCCTTGGCTGAAAATCGATTAAAAAGGCAATCCCAGCCACTTTTATCTTCCGTATTGAAGTCGGAAAATGAATCACCTGTGCCAGTGCAGGCCACAGTGACGATAGAAAAAAAATCTCCTGCATTTGCGCGAACTGCCGGGCCTGAAGTAAAAGAACATCCTGTGCCCGTGCAGGCCACAGCGAAAGTAGAAAAAAAATCCCCTACATTTGCGCAAGCTGCCGCGCCTGAAGTAAAAGTTCACACTGCCCCCTCGCAGGCGGAAGCAACAGTGGAGAACGCCCCCCCTCCCCCACCACCAACAAATGTTCAATTCTCGCTAATCGAAACAAGCACAACAATTAAACCTGGTCTGAGGGGACATATCGACGTAGTGGACCAGAATTTCGTTCACGGGTGGATTTACGACCAAAACACCCTGGATGAATGTGTACAACTGGACCTTTATGCCGACAACATAAAGCTAGCAACGACGAAAGCAGAGATGATCCGAACTGACGTCGAAAACGCCGGAGGCAAAGCCAAGTGCGGATTTAAGCTAGAGCACGGTAAACATACCAATCTGGTCGGATTTGCAGAGTTACGTATTTACGTATCAGGCACAACAGATTTGGCCTTCTCCCAAATCATCGAAGTAAACCTGCTGTCAGCACAAGTAGCTGGCATTTCAAAGCTGGCTAAAATCATAAAAAGGGAATTGGCCACACACTCAGACCCATCAATGCTTTGGCTGTCTTCGACCCTCATCCCGAAACTTATGGAAAAAACGCGAAAAGGGGAAGTAGAGAAATCACCATCAAAATCCAGGAACCACAATTACTTAAAACAGCCTAAATCTGATATTGTTAGCGTAATAATTCCCGTGTATGAAGGATATGAGGAAACACTAAATTGCATTAATAGCGTTTTATCTTCAAAGAATGAGCACGCCTACAAACTGACCGTAATCAACGACTGTAGCCCCAACGAAAAACTCACCCAAAAGTTGAGACGTCACTCACAACACCACAAGTATGAGCTAGTAGAAAACAAAAACAATCTAGGATTCGTCGGCACCGTTAATCGAGGCATGCGCCTTGCCGATAAGAATGATGTCATTCTACTAAACTCAGACACGTTAGTACCTGACAGGTGGTTAGACCAACTGGTATCTGCTGCATATTCAGATCCTATCATCGGTACAGTCACGCCATTCTCGAATAACGCAACCATTTGCAGTTACCCGAACTTTTGCCAGGACAACACGTTACCGATCGGCCATGATGTAAATTCGCTAAACTCCGTATTCCATGGCTTGAACAACGGAAAGGTCTTAGACCTGCCCACAGCTCATGGTTTCTGCATGTTCATTAAACGCTCCGTCATCAACGAGGTGGGGGTTTTTGATGAACATAAATGGGGGAAAGGGTACGCAGAAGAGAATGACTTCTCGCTCCGAGCGGAGCAACACGGATGGAGGAACGTACTCGCTGTTGACACATTTGTTCAGCACTTGGGTTCGGTATCTTTCTCTTCAAACACCGAGGAGTTCGTTCGTAAAAACCTGAAAATATTGAATGGAATTTACCCGGATTACGCTGCCAGGGTATCTCAGTTTATCGAAAACGACCCAGTACGAAAATATAGAAATACTGTATCCAGGGATATTCTTTTCCATAAAATAAATAGATTAAAAATCAACTCAAAAACCCCTGGAAACTTTGTGCTTTTTGTTTCACTTACTATAGGTGGCGGCACCCAGGTAGCAACTGACGAGCTTTCAAAACATTTGACAAAAGAGGGTGCCCCAACTCTTATGCTGACCTCGCCCGGAGCAGATATCTGGCGGCTGTCGCATACCAAGTGGGATATATACTTAGATTACAAGAACCCATACGAAAACGCAGAACTGATCAATGACCTGAAAGCGCTGGGTGTATGGCACATCAACTACCACAACACAATTGAATTTAGCAAAAATGTTTGGGACCTGCCTCACCAATTAGGCTGCGAGTATGACGTCACGGTTCACGACTATCTTTCAATTTGCCCACGGGTAAATCTCATAGACAATACCCGAGCATACTGTGGAGAGCCGACTACTGTCGATTGCAATGCGTGCATCAATAGAAATGGCGCTCACGAAAGTTCTCTCCTGCAGATCTCTGATTTCAATTCTGACATTAATCAATGGCGGAAGTTTTATGAGCAACAGTTCAGTAGTGCTCGAAAAATTTTTGTGCCAAGCAACGACGTTGGTAAACGCCTTAACAAGTACTTTAAAGACTTAGAAATCACGGTTCGACCACACCCCGAACCTGTAAAAAATGTACTGATAAAAGGTGCATCCAGAGCAGAGCCAATAAATGTAGCTTTTCTTGGAGCCATTGGAATTCACAAAGGCTATGATTATCTATTGGGATGTGCAAACTATGCTGCTGAAAAAAACCTCCCCATTAAATTCCACGTTATTGGATACACGAAAGACGACGAAGAAGTTTGCAAGCTACCGAATGTAGTTTTGCATGGGCAGTATACGAGATCTGAACTCCCCCATTTGCTAAAAAAATCAGGGTGTCGCATAGCAGCAATCTTGAGCGTATGGCCGGAAACTTTTAGCTATACATTCAGCGAAGCCTTAGAGTGCGGCTTAAAAATTATAACTTTCAACATGGGTGCACCAGCGGAGCGATTGCCAGCCGGCTGCGGCAGTGTTGTAGAGCTAGGGGATGATTATAAGGAAATTTGTTTGAAAATAGTTGAATTATCGTCCCTACCTGAAGTTAAGATAACCACTGGCAAAACATACCAAAGCTATCTATCAGAATACTATAAATTTGACAACATCTATTAAAGTTGATAATTGCGACAAACAGCACATTTTGTATTAATACGATTTAACCTAGCGGTGCTAGGGCACATTGAGAACGGTGCGAAAAAGACATGGACGCCAAATCCCAGCAACTGGAAACACGTGTATAAGCGTCCATGTCTGAGATAGGAGCCGTATGTAATAGTTCTCAGGTATGGAGTGCGCTGATTGGCAGATAACCGCCTCCCAAAGGCTCGACCTTTGAGAGTCACCATTGTCAATATTGTATTTTACAGCTAAAAGTGCCATATTGGGTTAGGCACGCAAATTTTATGCTTTTTATAAGTTGATTGCTTAGGTGAATTATGAGTGGTGTGACATTCAGTATTGAGAAAAATAAAGACTTTGATCTGCGATGGTTTTTAGATTCGATCAAATTCGATACTGACAAATTACAGCAAGGTGAAACAATAATTGAGGGTTGGGTTATTGGGGACGAAAGCCACACGGCCGATTCAATAATTATTGAGAAAAAAAACCAAACATTAGAATTCCCTTTAAATGTATCGCGACCAGATGTAATTAATAAATTCTACCCGATCGATAATGAAACTGGCGGCTATAGACCGCATCTGAAATGTGGATTTAGAGTCAGCATTGATTTTAGCCAGGAAACTTTCAAGCTTGGCGTAAAAATAAATCACAAAACGTATTGGGCCGCCAATATCAAACCCAAAAAGCCAGATACTTTGATTGGTGCAACGGGATGGATTTTTCTCGACAACGATACAAATGAGAGTGTTCCTCAGTTCCTTGGAGAGAAAAAGGTTACGGAAAACTGGATCTGCGATTGGAATTACTACTTTACATCTACTTCAGAATACCTGAATGGATTTTGTAAATACACTTTTCTTCTCGCCCCCTCTAAAGAGGAAGTTCTCCAAGAAGAATACCCATATATCAGAACTAAAGAAACTTTGACTGAAAAATTGACACTGAATTTTGGTGACCACATCACATGGCCTGCTGCAAAGCTGAAAGATCAGAAGTATCTTTGTTACGATATGGCAGAAACACACTGGACCGACCATGGCGCCAACATAGCATTATCCAGCTGCTTGGCAGACATGGACGAAAACTATCTAAGTGATATAAACGCAACATACATTGTAGTTTCTACCAGAGGAGACCTAGGGGATAAAGTCACTCCTGCAGTTCGGTCAGTTCGACTTAAAACAGTCATGTCTAACTCTGCGGCATTAATTTCAGATAATAAAATTGTGAATCATGGAAACATAAAGTTTTTTAAGAATAGCGCCCCCAATTCGTATAAAAAACTTTTGATTTTTGGCGGCAGCTCGGCTAATTTCATGCTACCCCATGCTGCCAATCTATTTGGAGAGGTCATGTTTGTGCACTCGACGGGCTCCATTGACAAGAGCATCATTGAGAAGTTTTCACCGGACTTGGTTATACTTCAAACCAACCAACGATTTATTGCTACGCCTCCAAAACCTTTTATTAACAATGAAACATTTATAAAAAAAGTCAAGACACCTATTTAGCAGGACCTATGAATACATACTATTTATAACCCCCTAACTAAATAAAATCTTATAATTCGGTCTATTGTATAGCTTAAACGGAAACGTCAGGGACTTGCCCAATGTCAAGATTGATAGTGAATTGAGTGGAACTTATTTATCTTTTTGAACGCACATCTTGTGCGTCCAATCTCATGAAGAGGTTATGCGCAGGGCCCGTCCGATTTCCAGCACCGCCTGCTCTCCCGACCCTGAGAGGTTGGCTGTTAGCGATCCACAAACTCTACATTCAAAAAATTGCTTCTGGCTGCCGCCCATTCCCCGGAACTAAAAACTCATATCGTGCCCTTTCGCCAACCAATTGTGATGCTGAAAATATTCTTCAGTGCTTGTTCTTATTATTATGGGAAATTTTGCTTCTAAGCCTTGCTGCGAGTGTTTGGCAAATATAGTTTTTACCGCACGGCGAAAATGACGGGATAGAGATCCCGTCTGTTTTTCAAATTTAAATAAGATCAGGTCTCCAGTTTGTCCCTGTTCTAACGACTCGTGCGGGTGACCCCACCGCAACGCAATTGTTAGGTATTGCAGTTGTAACGATAGATCCCGCCCCGATCACCGAATCCTGCCCAATGGTTACTCCCTTCATAACATTTACCCCAGCAGCTAGCCAAACGTGGTTTCCTATCTTGATATCGCCGGCTTGGTTAATTCGCTCTCCAGTCTCTATATCATAAATCGTGTGCATGTCACTTGCCATCATTAGCACATTGTTAGCGATCAGACACTTTTCGCCAATGGTGATTGATGCAGGCTCATGTGCATAAATTTTAGATTGAAAGGTACATGAAACTCCTTCACCAATCTTAATCTGTGCTGAATCTACGCAGTAAATATCGACCTTGTTCATACTGCAATTCTTGGAAATTGTTATACTGCAGTTGTTACCAACTCTTATTGATGCCTCCTTGAATACACAACCACTATCTATCATTACAACATTGTCGTTACCACTGACAGAAATTCTAGCATTCGATTTAGCATTCGAATCACTGTCAATGGATATTTTATTGTTTAGTCCTGAGTCAATTACAGTAATAGGCATGTAAGATCCCGTTGAAAAATTTAACCAAGCTCGGTGTCGACTAGTTTTCTCGATTAGAGCGGGTGGGCACTGCCGAATAAACTGTCCATTTTAACTTTCGATCCATCCAATGCTTACAGGCCATTACGTTCAATAGCTTGAGCAGGATTGGATCACCTGGAGGTTGCAGGGCCTCGAAGCATGCCTAGGATTATACCGACTCAGACCCTCGTAGCGTCAAACCTAATCCGTTCGATTGGGTGCCTGTAGTGAAAGGTCGCAAAAAATTTAGAGAATCCACTATGGGATGATGTAGAGCCTACAAATTTTGCGCCAAGCACTATTATGAAGGCGCACTTCGGAGTCAATTCGAGAGGACAGTATCGAGGTTGCAGATTACAGCGCTCAATTGAGGAAGTATGAAAACACCAGAATACAATTTGACGTCTAAGCATTATAAAATTCTATCAACCGCCCACCACAAAGAGGATCACAGAGCGCATAGCAACTTTAAAGAATGATGCTTTTTATCTCCAGTGTAGCCCCCACCTACTTTTAACGAGAAAACTACCCCCCCCAACTAATCATGACGCAAATAAAGATTCGCACTAACTCTAGAAAAGTTACATCACTCGGATATCAGCAAAATCTTCATATCATTACTTAACTCCACTGCCCGATAGCTAGCCCTGCATTACTACGCCCTCATTGGAACGGCGTGCATCAACACAACTTCCGATAACAATGCCTAGCAACAGAATTCATCCAGCTCCTCTTCAATAGACGCCTTAAGCTAAACCTTAAAAAGGTAATCTTAATCTCATGGCTCGCAACCTACATCCGTATGTTTTTTTTACAAATCACATCTTAATCTGCAATAATAAGCAGGCATTTCAGACTTTAACCGCCAAGAGATATTACGGATGATCTTAATCACAGGCGGAGCCGGGTTTATCGGCTCCAATTTCGCTCAGCAATGGTGTGCACATAGCAGCGAGCCTATTCTGAACCTGGATGCACTGACCTATGCAGGGAATTTGGCGAACCTACAGTCGTTAGAAAATTCGCCACAGCATACTTTCGTGCATGGCAATATCCTGGACGCCGAGCTCCTCGCACGCTTGTTCTCCGAGTACACCCCCCGCGCAGTGGTTCATTTTGCAGCAGAGTCCCACGTGGACCGCTCCATTCACGGCCCGGAGGCATTCGTCGAAACCAACGTGAACGGTACGTTCCGCTTGCTGGAGGCCGCACGGGCCTATTGGTCGGGCCTCGACGCTGAAGCCAAAAGCGCCTTCCGCTTTCTTCACGTCTCCACCGATGAGGTCTACGGAACACTAGGTGCGGATGATCCCGCATTTAGCGAAACAACCCCGTATGCCCCTAACAGCCCCTACTCTGCCAGCAAGGCCGCAAGCGACCACCTGGTGCGGTCTTATCACCACACCTACGGCATGCCAGTGCTGACCACCAATTGCTCCAACAACTACGGTCCTTTCCACTTTCCGGAAAAGTTGATCCCGTTGATGATTGTCAACGCACTCGCCGGCAAGTCGCTGCCTGTTTACGGTGACGGGCAACAGATCCGTGACTGGCTCTTTGTTGAAGACCATTGTGCAGCCATTCGCCGAGTTCTTGAAGCAGGGACTCCAGGTGAGGTTTACAACGTCGGCGGCTGGAACGAGAAGGCCAACATCGACATCGTGCACACCGTTTGCAACTTGCTGGACGAGTTGGCCCCGGCAGCAGGGCGGGGTGTTCGCCATGCGTTGACCGATGCCCCTGTTGAACTTTATCAAGAATTGATCACCCACGTCACTGATCGCCCCGGCCATGACCGTCGCTATGCCATTGACGCGCGCAAGATCGAGCGTGAGCTGGGCTGGTTGCCCGCCGAGACATTCGAGACGGGTATCCGCAAAACAGTGCATTGGTACTTGGCGAATCAGCCCTGGGTGAACGGCGTGCTCGACGGCAGTTACCGGGAATGGGAAAAACTGCAATACAAGACCGAACACGCATGAAGATCCTATTACTAGGCAAAAATGGTCAAGTCGGCTGGGAACTCCAACGTGCACTCGCCCCTTTGGGCGAGGTGATTGCGCTCGATCGCCAGGGTCAGGATGGATTGTGCGGTGACTTGGCAGACCTCAATGGGCTTGCCGCCACTGTTCGACGAGTATCGCCCCAAGTCATCGTCAACGCAGCGGCTTACACCACCGTAGACAAGGCCGAAAGCGAGCCCGAGATCGCCTTTCGTATCAACGCTGAGGCTCCAGGCCTCCTCGCGAGAGAGGCTGCGGCTCTTGGTGCCTGGCTGGTTCATTACTCTACTGACTATGTATTTGATGGCAGCGGTGACCAGCCCAAAGATGAAACCACCAATGTAGGCCCATTGTCCGTCTACGGCAGCAGCAAGCATGCGGGTGAAGCAGCTATTCTCGACTCGGGTGCCAAAAGCGTTGTGTTCAGGACCAGTTGGGTCTACGCGGAGCGCGGTAACAACTTTGCAAAGACCATGCTTCGTCTGGCGCAGGAACGCGAACAATTGAACGTCGTCAACGATCAAATCGGCGCGCCGACCGGCGCAGACTTGATTGCTGATGTGACAGCACATGCCATTCGCTCACTGATGTCAAACGACAGCCACGCCCTTGCAGGGATTTATCACCTGACGGCCAAGGGCGAAACCTCATGGTGCGGCTTCGCACGCCATGTGCTGGAGCATGCTGAAAAGGCCGGCATCCCTCTCAAGGTCGGCGCCGCACAAGTCGGCGCAATCGTGACCGAGGCATACCCACTGCCAGCACAACGACCACGAAATTCACGCCTTGATTGCAAACGGCTGGAGTCGACTTTTGACTTGAGACTGCCACATTGGCAAATCGGCGTCACGCGCATGCTGAATGAAATAATCAACTAGGAGGCAACATGGCACGTAAAGGAATAATTTTGGCTGGTGGATCGGGCACTCGACTGCACCCCGCGACGTTATCGATTTCCAAGCAACTTTTGCCGGTTTACGACAAACCGATGATTTACTACCCGCTCAGTACATTAATGCTGTCAGGCATCCGCGATATTTTGATTATTTCTACTCCCCAGGATACCCCTCGCTTTGAACAGCTCTTGGGCGACGGTAGCCAATGGGGCATTAATCTTTCCTATGCCGTGCAGGCGAGTCCGGATGGTTTGGCACAGGCTTTCGTAATCGGCGCCGATTTTATTGGCAACGATCCATCGGCACTGGTTCTTGGCGACAATATTTTCTACGGTCATGATTTCCAACCGCTTCTCAACAGTGCCATGCAACGCAATACGGGCGCGACGGTGTTCGCTTACCATGTGCACGACCCCGAGCGTTATGGTGTTGCTGAGTTTGATTCGGCTGGCCGTGTATTGTCTCTGGAAGAAAAACCCCTCGTGCCGAAATCCAGCTATGCGGTGACCGGCCTTTATTTCTACGACAATCAAGTGGTTGATCTGGCTAGAGAGCTGCGACCTTCACCTCGTGGAGAGCTGGAAATCACAGACCTAAACTCCTTGTATCTTGACCAACAGAATCTGCATGTCGAAATCATGGGCCGCGGCTACGCATGGCTTGACACCGGCACCCATGACAGCTTGCTTGAGGCCAGCCAGTACATTGCAACCCTTGAAAGGCGCCAAGGACTCAAAGTGGCTTGCCCTGAAGAAATCAGTTTCCGATCTGGCTGGATTGACGCGGAACATTTACTGCGCCTGGCGCAACCACTGGCTAAAAATGGTTATGGCAAGTACCTGCAAAACCTCCTGAAGGACAAGGTGTACTGATGCAAGGCGTTCAACTGGCGATTCCAGAAGTCGTATTGATTACTCCCAAGGTGTTTGGGGATGAGCGCGGATTCTTCTATGAGAGCTTTAGCGCGGGTGCCTTTTATGAGGCTACGGATGTCAAGCCCAGCTTTGTTCAGGACAATCATTCCAGGTCGGTAAAGGGTGTTCTGCGCGGACTGCACTACCAACTCCCCCCTCACGCACAAGGCAAGCTGGTACGAGTTGTTCAAGGCGAAGTCTTTGATGTGGCGGTGGATATCCGCCGTACATCCCCTACATTTGGCCAATGGGTAGGTGAGATTCTTTCTGCCGACAACAAACGGCAGCTATGGATTCCAACTGGATTCGCCCACGGGTTTATCACCTTGAGTGATACGGCTGAATTCCTCTACAAAACAACCGATGTCTACACGCCATCTTGCGAGAGGTGCATAATGTGGAACGACCCTGCAATTGGCATCGATTGGGGATATGACGGCGAGCCTATCTTGTCTGGAAAGGACCAGCTTGGTGTCTTACTCGCCAACGCCGAAGTCTTTTGAAGATTTGAGCTGAAACAACAGCAAGTAATGCAAAAGCCCCACCGCGCAAAATAGCAGGTGGGGCTTACAACATGGTGCAATCAAAAAGGTTGAAGGGCTCAGCTACACTGCCAAGCCATCGGCCTACGACTTGAACCGGCTCAGATCGGTGGCGATTAGCGCAATTCCCTGCAGGCAAACACCTTCCTCGTATTCTCGCCACGACACATCGTCCACGCCCACCGCTACATCGCGGTGCAGTACATAGAAGCTCTGTGTAAGGCCCCTCTCCGGCCTCATCAGTTTGAGCCGACATTCGCTACTCGCTATGTCGAGCGTTCAATGACGATGGTTGCAAGTACCCTGAAATCTCTCTGATAGCTGAGTTGGCTACTGATTCGCTGTCAGCGAATCCGCCACTTGTATCAAGAGCCCCGTCTGCAATAAGGCCTTTTGCACGCAGTAGTATTTCGTTCTTGTCGTGCCGAGCGGCCTTAAGAAGTGCTGCAATTACAAGTTCCAACGCAATTTCACGATCAGTCGACATTTTCACTCCTTCATCCGGCCCCTATGGCAGTCACCATTCATTACCCCATCCACCTGAAAATTGCCACCTTGTCGCATCCGATCACAGAAAGTGGGCCGGCATACGAAAGCAGGCCAGAGCCTCCATGAAATCAAGAATCCAGACCAAACTCCTTGGCTTTAAGAAAAGCAGCTTCAATAGCCTCTTGCTCCGACGCATATCTACCGGTCTTGACCGAGGCAGGTGCAATTGCGGAAATGCTGACCGTCTGAATCTCCCATCCAGATTGCAGTACCGCACCTTCACTCGTGTTGGAAACAACCACCGTCACGCGCCCTCTCTGTTCTTTGCGTAATTTCATCATATTGCTCGTCAAAATTCGACGGGACACAAATACTTCATCTTGCAATAATTTGCCACCCTCACACGAAGGATCGCGCCTGACTGTCCAGGTACTCAACTGGATGCTCGAGGGTTTCGATCACTGGTTGAACCGCACTCACCAAGATTTGACGCCACGATTCGAGACCTGATTCGATGCAATCCTAAGCATGATCTCGATTCCCAAAGACCAGGCGTCACAGTGTACGCAGACCAATGCCTGACGACCTGACGCGCATCGAAATCATCCACGACCCTCCTTAAAACGAACAGACTTGAGCCTGGGTGTTCCGCAAACATCTTGCGATTGCGTGCCTCAAGCAGTATTTTCTCGAGTAAAACGCGGTCATAAGGAAGGTCGTCGGCCAGAGAGATCATGCCCCGAGTAATGTGGGGAAATCTGGCAAGGAAGGTTGCACCCACGGATCAAAACGGCCCAGCAAGACCATCGTTGGCTCTTCGGAAGTCCACGGTCTTGGCGTAGAGATAGACTTTTCGACTTTGGCGTCGGTTCGTATCATGAGGTACTGGCTCCGAAACGAAATTGCGAACACAGCACGAGGATAAGTTGGATACTGATAAACGTGGGAATCGCAGAGCGCTTACAATCAGTATTGCTTTCGGCGAACTTTGATATCACCTTTCTGATACTGCAGATAACCGGTGTATGGGATGAGAATTGTGTCTGCAATACCGGAAATCGCCATGTCGAGAGCAATCGACGGTACATCCCAGTGCGGACCGGACCTAGGAGGTCCATCCAAATTGCAGAATTGATAGACGGCGCCACTGTAAGCGCGGGGAATTGAGTGGCAATTTGACTTCCACTTCGCCAGGTTATCGGCAGCACCTTCCTCGTCGGTCAGCGTTTTGAAGGTGCCACAACCTGAAATTGCTACAACGACAAAACCTGCAATCCATTGCCTCATACGTCTCACCCATTCGTGTTGATGCATGAATCATAACCTGAAGTTGGACCATCTCGCCATTAGCGGGCTTCTTTTAGTCAGGGGAGCCGCTGCGATGCGCTATCTTTATCAAATATACGGATTCGGACAGAATAAAGCAGAATCTAGCCGGCCACGACCATGTAAGGTTATAACACGATTTTCACCGGTATTGACAGGAAGTCCGAATTGCTCTGGGACTTAAGCGACTCGTCATTAAATAATCAGGGTTCTAAACGACGTTGTTGATAGATCCAGTCGACAATTTCACCCTCGGGGTTGTAGCCGCTGACCGTCTCTCGTAAAAGATGGCGAACTTGCGAGTAATCATCGCGTTCGACAGCTGCCAGTAGCTCGCCAAGCTTTAGTTTAAGCACGTCCCAACTGAGATAGTCCTCAGTGGCAGTCATGATCATGGGGTGTGGTGTAGCTGCCACGTTATCGCCAATCAGCAGCTCTTCGTAAAGTTTTTCCCCTGGTCGCAGCCCGGTGAACTGTATGGAAATATCACCATGCGGGTTCTTCTCCGAGCGCACGCTTAGCCCGGAAAGATGAATCATTTTCTCGGCAAGATCGACAATTTTGACCGGCTCTCCCATATCCAGCACAAATACATCCCCTCCTTGTCCCATTGAGCCCGCCTGGATCACCAACTGAGCAGCTTCAGGAATCGTCATAAAGTAGCGCGTGATTTTTGGATGGGTAACGGTCAATGGCCCACCGGACTTGATCTGTTCATGAAACAGTGGAATGACTGAACCGGAGGAACCGAGTACGTTTCCAAAGCGCACCATGGTAAAACGGGTTTTATTAACCCGGGAAACGTTGGTCTTGTCTCCAAACATCACCGGGGCCACCTCCCGACTCAATGCTTGAAGCGTCAGCTCAGCCAGGCGCTTGGTACTGCCCATGATATTTGTGGGTCGAACAGCTTTATCCGTTGAGATCAGCACAAAGTTCGAAACACCCGCCTGCAGAGCGGCCTGCGCGGTATTCAACGTGCCGATCACATTATTCCACACGCCTTCGGCAATATTGTGTTCGACCATCGGAACATGCTTGTAAGCCGCGGCGTGGTACACTGTGTCTACATGCCAGGTTTTCATAACGGCCAGTAATTTTTCCTCGTTACGTACCGAACCTAGGATGGCTATCAAGCGTACCGACAGTGACTCTCGTGCAACGCGACTCTCCAGTTCCGACAGGATGCTGTAAAGATTGAATTCGCTGTGCTCGTACAACAAAAGCGTAGTTGGTTTCAAAATCAGGATCTGGCGACAAAGTTCGGAGCCGATGGAGCCACCTGCGCCCGTAACCATAACCGATTGGTCTTTAATGCAATGCTCCAGTAGATCTTCCTGCGCCGGTACCGCATCCCGCCCCAAAAGATCTGCAATGTCGACTTCCTGAATGTCATCAACCTTGACTCGCCCGCTGGCAAGATCCATGAAACCAGGGACGCTACGGACATGCAGTGGAAATCTCTCCAGGAAGCCCAGAATCTCACGGCGGCGCCCCCGATTCACGGATGGCACCGCGAGCAGTATCTCCTGCGCACCCGTTACGTCGATCATGCGTTGAATATGCTTGGGCTTATAAACCTGCAAACCGGAAATCACTCGATCGACAATGTTTTTATCATCATCAATGAATGCAACGGGACGCATGGCGCGGCCCATGCGCAGTGCTGCGACCAGCTGGTTGCCGGCGGCACCTGCCCCATAAATGGCGACGCGAGGCAGTCCATCGTCTCGACTGGTGAAGGGGACATGCTGAACTGCTGCAAACCAGTCACCCAAGAAATACTGACGCATGGCGAGACGTAAGCCGCCGACCATGATCAGACTGAGCCACCAGTAGTTGAAAATGATTGAACGAGGCACTACATACTGGTGATTACTATACCAATATACGACCATTCCCAAAATCAGTGCGGAGAGACTGACAGCCTTGATGATGGCAATCAGGGCATCGTTTCCAAAGTAACGCATAACGGCCCGGTACATGCCGAAGCGGATAAAAAGCGGAATCGCGACGATCGGAGCAGCCACAAATAACCAAAGGTGCTGGGTAAGCGGATTGATCATTTCGTCAATGCCTAAGCGAACGATAAATGACATCCACAAGGCTACCCAGACGAGCACGCAGTCAGTGATGACTTGCAAGAAACGTTTGTGTCGACGCGGTAGGCTTAACAAATATGCCCGTACATTATCCATAAACCTGTTCGCACTCCTGAAGCTGCTGATACCGATAGCTGATGTCAGATCACCAGACATTTAAAACACCGCGAAAACTGTCATAACCAAGGAAAAATGCATTCCATTATGCCTTTTCCAGATCGCCGGCGTTATATCTGATAGCGAGCAAAATGAGAGGAATATAAGCGACGATCAAGCCGAACAGACCATCAAGGCCCAACACGACCACGCACAACGCAACGGGTAGCAACCAGACTAGATTAATCACCAGTACGCCAAGCGTAACAGGCAGATGACGGCCTGATTTGCGGGAAGCGAACTGATAGGCATGACTACGATGCGCCTCGTAGACCTTGTCACCACGCAAAAGACGCCGAATCAGAGTGAACGTCGCATCGACGATGAAAACTCCCAGCAAGATCAGCCAAGCCCAGAGCAACTGAGAGGACACCCAGGCGGCCTGAATCGAGATGACACCTAATACCACCCCTAAAAACCCGCTTCCCGCGTCACCCATGAATATGCGTGCAGGAGGAAAATTCCAAAACAGAAATCCTCCCACGGCCATGGCCAATAGAGCCGGCACCCAAATCAGACTTTCGAATCCGCCCAACCAATAAAGCAGACAAGCGCCCAAGCAGGCCGAGATCGCTTCAACACTGGCAATGCCATCAATGCCATCCATGAAGTTGTAAAGATTGAGCATCCAGACTAGATAGAACGCGGCCAGGATGCAGCCCATCCAGCCGAGGTCCAGGCTGATACCAAATACCGTAACCGACGGTAGTCCCCCCAACCAGAACAAGGACCATGCTGCAGCGGTAAAATGCCCGAGTAAGCGCCAGCGAGCAGCAATATGACCATGGTCGTCCATAAACCCGATCACCGCTACCAATATACCCGCGCCACCGATTGCAACCAATGCCGACGCGGGTACCAGCTGAGCCAAGCCGAGAACTGGAAGCGCCAGTAAAAACGCCACGACAATAGCTACGCCGCCCCCGCGCGGAGTGGGAATGGAATGAGAGCTTCGAGCGTTAGGAATATCAATGATGCTGCGGGCCATAGCGTAGCGGCGCAAAGCAGCAGTCAATACCAACGAGATACCAGCCACCACCGGAATCAGCCACCAATAGATCATTATTTTTTACTATCCCGAAAATTTTGTGCCGTTGCTTTCAATGCATCGTCCACAGAGACCGGTGGCGACCACCCAAGCAATGAGCGTGTCTTGCTCATGTCTACCTGCAATGAGCCACACAATCGGTTTGATAAAGACTTTCTACCCAGCAATGCAGCCGTACCACTTATTAGCCGGGAAGGTATCGGTAAAAGACGCGCTGGCCGACCAAGTGCCGATGCCATTTTTCGCAGCAGTTGGGTTGTAGAAAGATCTTCGCCATCGCTGATCAGAAAAGTCTGGTTGGCTGCGGCTGGATGGTCAATACAGGTGACGATCAGATCGACCAGATTGTCCAGAGCGACAAGACTGCGTTTGTTGTGAATCGCCCCAAAAGGTAAAGGGATACCTTTGTCCAGCCAGTTCATCATATTCCGAAAGTTTGCTTTTACGCCGGGGCCGTAAACCAGCACTGGCCGAATGATCACGACTTCCATCGTGGTTTCTACAGCAAGCTTTCTCAGCCCCTCCTCGGCTTCCAGCTTTGAAATCCCATAGGGGTCCACAGGCGCTGGTACGTCTTCTGGCGTATAGGCGGAACTCGGAGAAGTACCTTCGCCATTCACCTTTATGGAACTGATAAAAATGAAGCGCCGAACACCTGCCTCGGCCGCGCTTCGTGCAAGGTTCAATGTGCCCTCTACGTTCACCCTTCGAAAGGCTGCCAGAGGATCGGCCTCAGTATCGTTCATCACGTGAACACGAGCCGCGGCGTGAATGACGGCATCTACACCACAAAGACTTTCCTTCCAGGCTGTATCACCATCAAAACGGTCCACAAGAACGATTTTGACATCTTCATCGAATAATCTGGGCACATTACGCAAGGCAGCAATAACGGAGCAGTCTTCGGCAATCAGCCGCTTTAAAGTCGCTCCACCCACAAAACCGGTTGCCCCAGTCAGAAATACAGAGCGCGACATTACTTGGCACCCTTGCGTAAAGTTGCATTGCGAAAAAGCTTTTCGAGCCGAGTCATAAGCGCCGGCTTCGAAAAATGGTTCAAATAGTAGGACCGACCAGCCTGGCCCATTATATCTCGTTGACCGACGTCGGTGGTTGCCAACTTCAGGGTAACTCGTGCAAGCCCCTTGGCATCCCCTGAAGAGCAACTGAAGCCCGCTCCCGACTCTTCGATAATTCGCGCAGCTTCTCCATTGATCATGCCCAAAATAGGCCTGCCCGATGCCAGATAAGCCTGCACTTTCCCGGGAATGGTTTTTTCGAAGACATCGTTGGTTTTTAACGAAACCAAAAGTGCGTCAGCACAAGCAAACAGGCCAGGCATGGCACTCAACGGGTGCCGCCCCAAAAGCAGTACATTACTCAAGCCCCTGGCTACGACCTGCTCGCTTAGCCACTTGCTCATGCGCCCGTCTCCCACGATCACCCAACGCACAGGCACTTTCTCCCTCAATGATTCTGCGGCATCCAGTACGGCGGGAAAGTCCTGCGCCTCACCCAGATTTCCGGCAAAAACAATGGTAAACACGGTACTATCACGAACGAGCAAATCTGAAGTTGTCGAGGAAAACGAAAAATCATCTTCAGCCCAACTTGGAAAATAGACGAGTCGCTCTGGACAAATGTCTTTCGTGCAGTACTGTTTTACATTCTCGCCAAAACCCTTCGATTGTAATAACAAATAATCCGCGCGATTATAGATCCACGAAACCATCCGCCCAACCAGGGCCAATAAAGATGGATTCCGAACAACCCCAACCGCCCTCAGGGTTTCAGGCCAAAGATCGAGCACCCAGATGAAAACCGGTACTTTTTTCATCCGCCCTATTATCACTGCCGGTATCGCAGCCATAATAGGAGATACGGCATAAACGAAAATAGCATCAAACTTCTGATTACGTAGCTTCGTCGCCCCCAATATTGATGCACTAAAGAAAAAAGAAAGATAGTTTAAAATCAGACTAAGATTGCGCGTACCCCTAGGCACAAGAGGAACCCGTACCACACGGGCACCGCAATACTCCTTGAAAGCAGCAGGATTACTCTTGTAATCAGGAAAAATGCTGCCTTCGGGATAATTGGGCAACCCGGTAAGCACAGTCACTTCATGGCCAGACTCGGCGAAATCACGAACTAAATCATTAATCCGCATATTTTCCGGCCAGAAGTATTGAGTAACCACCAAGATCCTCAATTTATTCTCAGTCATCCTCAAACTCGACTCAATATTTTTTCCAAACGACGCGATTTACATAATCACGATAGCTATGGACAATCCTGACCACTTTTTCAGCTACGTTCGGCATGCTGTAGTCCCCCACCAGTCGCAAGCTGCGCTCCTGGTCCCGCCCTTGCCCTTCCAGTATCTGCAAGCCCTGCATGGCACGCTCTACCTCGAGGCCGACCATCATGACAGAGGCCTCCTCCATACCTTCCGGCCGCTCATGTGCTTCCCGAATATTCAATGCAGGGAAGTTTAGAATGGAAGACTCTTCATTGATGGTGCCGCTATCCGACAGCACTGCCTTGGATTCAAGCTGAAGCTTGTTGTAATCCTTGAAACCCAATGGCTTGAGTAACCTTACATTTTTGTGGAACGTCACCCCCATCGCATCGACACGTTTCTGTGTACGAGGATGAGTTGAAACAATGACAGGGTAGTCATAATGTTCCGCAACGGTATTCAGCACCTCCACCAACTTTCCGAAATTGGTGTCCGAGTCGATGTTCTCTTCACGGTGCGCACTGACAACAAAAAACTTGCCCTTCTCCAGCCCTTGACGATCCAGCACATCCGACGCATCTATACCTTCACGATAGTGATTGAGCACTTCGAACATTGGGCTGCCAGTCTTGATTACCATATCCGGTGACAGCCCTTCACGAAGAAGGTAATCCCGGGCAATCGTGCTGTAAGTCAGATTGACGTCGGCAGTGTGATCGACAATGCGACGATTGATCTCCTCAGGCACACGCATATCGAAACAGCGGTTGCCCGCTTCCATATGGAAGGTTGGAATCTTGCGACGCTTGGCAGGGATCACCGCCATGCAACTATTTGTATCACCTAATACCAGCAGCGCCTCGGGCTGGACTGTAGCCAACACCTTGTCCACCGCGATGATGACGTTACCTATGGTCTCAGCACCCGTAGCGCCCGCGGCATTCAGGAAGTGATCAGGTTTGCGAATACCCAGGTCCTGGAAGAAAATCTCGTTCAGCTCATAGTCGTAGTTCTGACCCGTATGAACCAGCACGTGATCACAATACTGATCGAGCTTAGCCATCACCCGTGACAAACGGATAATTTCAGGACGGGTACCTACAACCGTGACAACTTTCAATTTTTTCATTGCAAACTCTACTTAATCCATGAAACCGGAGATCTGGATGCTTCACACTTTTTAAGTCTAGCGCCCAGCCATAATCTACTCGCCTAAATCACGAGTTTTACGCCTGAATGCCTACAGGGCGTGCATAGGTATCCGGCCGCAAGCGATCGAACACTTCGTTAGCCCAAAGCATAACGATCATTTCCTCGTCACCGATATTGGTGATGTCGTGCGTCCAGCCCGTTACGGTCTCGACGATTTCCGGTTCGTCCCCGGTAGTGAACAACTCATAGTACTCGCCAGACAGGATGTGCCTGAAGCGGAAGCAGGCTTTTCCCCTGATAACCAGAAATTTCTCGGTTTTCGAATGGTGGTAATGCCCCCCGCGAGTCACGCCAGGGTGCGCAGTAAAATAGGAGAACTGGCCACTGTCCCGGGTCTTGAGCATCTCTACGAAGGTACCGCGGGGATCAGCATACTTTGGCACACCATAAGTAAAACTTGCTGGTGGCAGGTAGCTGACATAAGTAGCGTAAAGAGCACGAACCAATCCCGCACCAACGGGCTCGGTGATCAGACTGGAGCGACTGTTGCGAAAGGCTCGTAACTGTTCAGCCAGGGCACCTACAGTGATCCGATATTGCGGCTCGACGTTGACAAATAGTTCATTGGACAGCGGGCCATCCATAGTAGCGACAAATTGAGCAATGACATCATCAATATACACAAGATTGATGAGCGCCTCAGGATCATTGATTTGTATTGGCAAGTCATGAATAATATTATGACAAAACGTTGCGACCGCAGAGTTGTAGTTCGGGCGAGACCACTTCCCAAATACATTGGGCAAGCGAAACAAATAAACTGGAGAGTTGTGTTGTTCTTTCAACGCGAGCAGAGCACTTTCAGCACCGCGTTTACTACTCCCATATGGATTATCCAGCTCCGCTTGGCTGGACGATGTATAAAGAACGGGTGTCAATTTACCACTAGCGACTATGGCATCACATAAGGCCTGAGTCAGATCGGTATTTCCGGTTATAAATTCTTCCGGAGTTTGAGGTCGATTCACACCGGCGAGATGAAACACGAAATCCGCATCGCGCACCAGCTCTTGAAGGCGCGAAACGCTATCTTCCCGAGTAAAGGGAATAACCTCGATGTCCGCCCGCTCAGCGAGGTGGGCTATTAAATTTTTTCCTACAAAACCGTTTGAACCCGTGATCAATACTTTCATCGATCATTCCTCCGGTGTTGCATGCTCGCCACGCTGAATCGCACGCATGAAATCCAGCTTCAACAACAGCTGTTTCATTCCTTCGACATCCAAGCGTACTGTATTATGAGAGTTGTAATCTTCAGTCCGCGAAATCTTTTCTTCACCTTGCTCAACGAATTTTGCGTAGTTCAAATCGCGCAAATCCGGCGGCACGCGGTAGTAATCTCCGCGATCTTCGGCACACGCCATTTCTTCACGACTAAGCAGCGCCTCGAATAGCTTCTCGCCATGGCGGGTACCGATCACCTGAATTGGATGATCAGGCTTCTTGAGCATTTGCGTCAGGGCCTTGGCCAGGACATCAACCGTGGCAGCAGGCGCCTTTTGCACGAACAGATCGCCATTGTTGCCATGTTCAAAGGCATACAGAACAAGATCAACTGCGTCGGACAGCGTCATCATGAAACGGGTCATGTTCGGATCGGTCAACGTCAATGGTTTACCGTCGCGAATTTGCTGGATTAGCAGGGGGATAACAGAACCCCGTGAAGCCATCACGTTACCGTAGCGAGTTCCACAGATGACGGTTTTATCATCATCGGCATTACGCGACTTTGCGACCATGACTTTTTCCATCATCGCTTTGGATATACCCATGGCGTTGATTGGGTAAACCGCTTTGTCGGTGCTAAGGCAGACAACCCGTTTGACTTCGTTCTGAATCGCAGCCTCAAGCAGATTTTCAGTACCAATCACGTTGGTTTTGACTGCCTCCATGGGGTGGAACTCGCAGGATGGAACCTGCTTGAGAGCCGCCGCATGAAAAATATAATCAACGCCTCGGGTAGCATTCAAAACGCTTTGATAGTCGCGTACATCGCCGATATAGAATTTTAGCTTGGAACTGGCGTAATGTTTACGCATGTCGTCCTGCTTTTTCTCATCGCGACTGAAAATCCGGATTTCAGCAATATCAGATGCGAGGAAACGCTTCAGCACCGCATTACCAAAAGAACCGGTGCCGCCAGTAATCAACAATTTCTTATTACTAAAAATAGTCAACTAAATTTCTCCATAAAACCTACGATTTTTCGACCGACGGCGGTGCTGGATTTATTTTCCAAAGCCCATATTTTACCACATGCCGCCTTCTGCAACAAAAGCTGCTGATCTGCAGCATCAATGGCCTTCAAGGCAGCACTGATTCCTGAAATCGAAAAATCCTCGATGACATTGAAAAAATCAAAATACTCGTCAGGTATACCGCCCAGGCGGGTGGTCAAGACCGGAACACCACTGACAATATACTCTAGTAACTTAGAGGGAAAAGAGTAACGCGTATACGCTTCCTGAGGATCACGAGTTAATACCAGTAATGCAGAGCGAGACTGAATAGCTGCAACTTCATCCGGTGTGATATTCCCCAGATACTTGACGGCGGGATACTGCTTAGAAGTGGCGACCAGAAATTCCTCCAGATCTCCACGACCGCACAGCCAAAGCTCATAATCCAGGTTTGACTCGATAAAACCATGGACAAGCTCGGCAATGCCATACGCACGATTTAACCCCCCTCCGTAAAAAATAATCTTCTTGGCAGCGACTACAGAAGCGGAAACCTGCTTGAGCTCACTATCAATGGGTGCCCTACCAGCGATGCCTTCAAGCACAAAGTAAGGCTTCTTGTACCACGAGGCATGATCCTCGACCATATATTTACTAATCACAAAGAATCCTGACGCCCCCCCCATGAGGCGATCAATGATACCTGCATCCACTCTCTTCAAAAACTTCAAGAGTGCCGACCTCTTCATCCCCATGTCCATATAAGAAGGAAGATCAGGCACGTACACAAAAAATGGGACTTTAAAAAACTTATTCAGTAGATAAGCCGCGAGCAAATTTGGCGTATGAGCAGCGTAGACGCACACCGCATCGAGACCTTTGCGGCGGAAGCGATCAAGCGAGAAGAAAGCCCCCAGGAATCGAAAAAGCAACTTAAGGATCGGCAAGTTCAACAGCGGGATTACAACCCCCCTACCGATATCATCGATAAAACTTGACCCCGGAAAATAAAGCTTCTTATTTCGTGGATAAGTAGAAATAGCGAGACTGGCGACAGATTCGACACTGGCACCACCTACTTTTAGCGCCTCGCGAAAACGGCCTTCCAACTTAAAAGCCGCCACCTGTGGAAAAGGGTCGTTTTTCGAGTATCGCTCAAAGTACCGAGCCCCTACATAGAACCCTAACAATGCGACATTTTTACTCATTCCTTCTCCCGTAGTGCCCCCTTGAAAACAATTCTAATCCCGAAGCCCTATTTTAGCGCGCCAAATAACACACGGCTCGCAGAGCAACATCAGGTCACAAATTTTGTTTTTTCGAACCTGCAAAGTCACCCCGAAACAGACCAAGCAGATAACGATAAATGACAAAAACGAACAACATAAGAAAAACCCAAAGTAATCCGTGATCGTAAATAATTGGACCCTCAATGGGCAACTGGGAATAATGATACCCCGAAATAGCTCCCGTTATTGCCAGAGCCCCCGTCACTGAATTCAACTCCAGCGGAAGACAGGTGAACAAACCCAGCACTAAAGAAGCAAAAACAAGAAAACCAACCGCAATCGGCCATCCCCCCAATGCATATCCGGAAATATGAACAGCGGCAGGTGCGGTGCCACGCCCATTGAAACCATCATTGAACATCCTAGTGTAGATCAAGGTACTTGGACGGCAAACAGGCCCTACTTTCGCCTGAGCTAGAATCCCTCCGCAAACAGCGCCTTCTCGAGTGAAGACCTGATAGTAGTAGGGATAAATAATAGCCATACGGTTAACGGCTGCAAATACCAGCATTGGTGCATTTTTTGTTGCTGCGTTACCTACATCGAGTATTTTGGTTCGCGAAACATAGGGCGTAAGGGGCGCCTCTACTACAGACACATCAGTAGACTGAACCATCTTGGCAGGATCGATCGTTGCCAGACGAAACACGAATGCGGAAATCAGGAAGTAAACGGTTATCAGTAAAACCCCACCCAACGCAGTCTTCAAGTATGCATGTCGTTTCGCATAGACGAAAATGGCCAGTACCAAACCGGCATAAAAAATGAGGATCGGCCACTTCATGTTCAACATTATCAAAAATGCGGACATGACCACGCCATTAAAAATGCTTAACCCCAGCCAAAACCAATTTCTTTCTCTCATCCATCGCACCAGCGAATAGATAGACAAAAAATGCAAAGGAGACATCAAAATCATTAATGAAAAGAAGCCTACCTGGCTTCTAATTTTGAACCGCGCCAGGACAGATGCGACTGCATCAGCGCCATTCAAGAATAATGAAAATGCGTCTGCGCGCACCAAAGCGAACAACACAACGCCATAACAAGCAGCCAATATGAAAATGTATTCGGCTCTGGAAAACTCAGCTACACAATTCGACAGCGCAAGGACGGCCCTCCCCAGCCCCTTCCTCACCAACACGACAACAAGCGGAGTTATCAGGAACGGCAGAAAAAGCAGCAACCAATATCCGGGACTAAAAAGCGTATCAAAGCTCAGGATATCCGCAGTATATGCACTTCTTAACAAACCTTCCCTCCCAAAAGGCAAGCTATAAAGCACATTACCCAGCACTACAGTAAAAAGATATGCCAGAAGAAATATAACCGGCGCCAAATTTCTAGACACCCAACTTCTAAAATCATCTAACAAAGTCATATTTACCGCCCGCCTAATGTTACTAGCTATCGAACCCCGACTGCCCACTCAATCAGACAATCAACTACAACGCCCAAGATAAAACCAAATCATTTACACAAGCGATCATTACAAAACCCCTCTGGTAAATTCATTCCACCTTACCCCCTTCCACAACGCTAGAAGGCCGATCACAGAAAAACCCGCGAGCCACATCATTGACTTTATTCGCCAATCATCCACTCCGAGCCATTCGCCCAACGCGTAATAATACACAGCGCCTATTAGCGCGGTCAAAAGAGAAACGATTAGCGGTATTGCCATGCAGCGATAAAGACTTATTTTTTTGCGGGTGCTATAAATAACCAGAAAAAAATAAAAACTCTGGGCAACCATTAAGCCGACCGAAACACCGTAAAGCCCCCAAAATTTCCCGCCCACATATGAAAAAACTATAGAAACCAGCGCAGAAACAATGGATAGGACCGCCAACAATCTCATCCTGCGATGCACTTCCAATCGCTTCTGCACATACACGGAGGAAGAATTCAGAAACACACTCACAAATGCAAAAAACACCACCCACAACGATAAATCGATAGCTTTACCGGTCAAACGTTCAAACAAATCAAATCCAACGAATTGCAAAGCACACCACAAAAGCGAGAAAGCGACTATAAGAAAAGCAAAAGAACTCTCTATGACACTAGAAGCAAAACGCTTTTCTTTAAACCGCCTGATGACCAACGGGTGCACTACCATCAACAGCGGCATACTTAATAGACCAGCGCCCCCTGCAAATAGATCCTTTAGAGACAGATAGGTGTCGCCGTATTCAATCTCATAGTATCCAATTGCAAATCGATCTGCAGAGGCCATGACCAACATACCAAGGATCCAAGGTGACAAAGCAGCTCCATACTGATACAACGAGCTCACTATCAGCCTGAATTTATCTCGAAAGATTATCGGATTGGAAAACCCAAACTTCCTGACAACACTGAATAAAATAAGCATGCAAGCAGAAATATAACCAACCGATAGAGCTACCAATGCATAACGAAAATCGACACCCAAACCATCAAACAAAGTGAAAACCAATACCCCCTGTACGACGGCTTGAAGAACAGCAGCTCTCAACTGTTGCCAAACTAAAAAATCTGCCTGACAAACAGACGACAGAAAAAAAAATAATATATAGCTAACGCACAAAACCCATACATTTAAAAAAACAAAATCATCATCAACGAAAAACATACCTATTGAAGCCGCCAATAGCCCCGCAATTGGCGCTATCAACAATATCACCGCCAATGAGCTAGAGAAAAATACCCTCTTATCCTCACTGCTAGAAAAATGATAAACAAATGAATTACCAACCCACCCAGCAAAAAGCTGCGCAGTAATCAACGCACACGTCACACAAACAGAATAGCTAACGTACTGCCCTTGAGGAAAAAACTTATAAAGAAAAAATACAAAAAATATTCCCATAAATGCGGGAATTAACTTCACTGGAACATACAAAAAAAACTTGGATAAAAATGAATTATTATTCATTACACAATGACATCAGCATTTCACACATCATTAAACCTCCAACAAGTTCGCATCTCGAAGAATTGCTTGAGAACATCACCACAATAGAACACGGCATTATCCCAGCTGCGCGGCTTCGAAAGAATAAGGGAATCACAGAAGAACCAGACAGCAACATTGCAAGCCGATAAACTTCTGGATATGCCCCCCCCTCAATTCTTGCACCAACACCCCTCCCCCCCTTGAATACGACAAACCAAGGCGGATTAAACCAGAGGCTTGCGACGCACTCGCGATGCTCGACCCAACAGCCAACCAACACAAGGACCGATCACCATTCCTGTCAGCAACGCAATTACGATAGTCGCCGACACTGGCAATTGAGGGCTCGCCCAACCCAAAAACAGCAGGGATATCGATTGCTGATTCTCGAGAATGAACGCCAATACCGCCAAAACCAAAAGCACAATCAACACAGCAAGCAATATGCCCTTGAGATTACGCATACCCAGCCCCTTCAATGGCGGTAACTATCAAACCCCCTCCTCCTCATCCTCGTTCACTCGATCCCGCAGCTCCTTCCCCGGCTTGAAATGAGGAACAAACTTACCATCCAGGCTAACCGACTGGCCGGTCTTCGGATTACGCCCTACCCTAGGCGCACGGTAATGCAATGAAAAGCTACCAAACCCACGGATCTCGATGCGATCTCCAGTGGCCAGGCATTGGGACATTTGCTCAAGCATGGTCTTGATGGCCAGCTCCACATCCTTTGATGAGAGCAGCCCTTGATGGGTGACAATTCGTTCGATCAACTCCGACTTCGTCATAATTTTCCCTTCTTTTTCAAGCAGCTAGATCAGCGCTTCAAAGGTTTTAGCATGCCCTGACAAATTTGAACAGCCCCATCCTGCACCCTGCTTTTTCTCCCCCGAGACTCTGATGCCCTACCCGCCCACTCACCTGCAGATAACCAGCATCGTCCGAGTGCTAAAGCCCGCGGGGTTGAAACCGAAGAGAAATTCTTGCTCTTCCTTGGCGTCGTCGGACCTGGCCACGACCTTGTAGCCCGCGCCTTTGCATTCTTTACCTGCACGCTTCTGGCACCTCTCCCATCCCGAACCCAGCCCTGAGCAATCGATCTCGATACCACTGACCCCACGCACGGCATGCGTTCTTGCATTAGTTGTACAACCCACCACCAATGCCAGCACTGCCATCACGACAACGAGCCTCTTCATTTGATTCCTTATGCCAGGCAGAACGCCCGGCTGTCGCTTACCCCACGCTAAGACTAGCTGCAAATAAGCGATTGATCCTGCTAAGGAAAGAGACAGTTTTGGCGAGGGAATGTTTCGTGGTTAGCGCGCAGAAGATCGCATCCACGACGGAGAGCCGAATTCCAGGCACAAAAAAGGGCGACCGAAGTCGCCCTTTTTTTACAGAAAGTCAGAACTTAGTTCTGTTTTTCCGCTTGTGCAGCACGCAGCAGGTCACCCAGGGTGGTGGCTACTGGAGCGTCACCAGCTACTGGCTTGTCGCGCAGGCTCTGGATAGCTTCTTTCTCGTCTTCAACGTCTTTCGACTTGATCGAGAGCTGGATTACGCGGCTCTTGCGATCAACGCTGATGATCTTGGCTTCTACTTCTTCGCCTTCTTTCAGAACGTTGCGCGCGTCTTCAACGCGGTCACGGCTGATTTCGGAGGCTTTCAGAGTCGCTTCGATATCGTCGGCCAGGGTGATGATGGCGCCTTTAGCGTCAACTTCTTTCACGATGCCCTTAACGATTGCGCCTTTGTCGTTCTCTTGAACGTACTCGGAGAACGGATCGCTTTCCAGTTGCTTGATACCCAGGGAGATGCGCTCGCGCTCTGGGTCAACCGACAGGATAACGGTGTCCAGCTCGTCGCCCTTCTTGAAGCGACGAACAGCTTCTTCGCCCACTTCGTTCCAGGAGATGTCGGACAGGTGAACCAGGCCGTCGATGCCGCCGTCCAGACCAATGAAGATACCGAAATCGGTGATCGACTTGATGGTGCCGGAGATTTTATCGCCCTTGTTGAACTGGCCAGAGAAATCTTCCCATGGGTTAGATTTGCACTGCTTGATGCCCAGGGAGATACGACGACGCTCTTCGTCGATGTCCAGAACCATAACTTCCACTTCGTCGCCGACTTGTACGACTTTCGAAGGGTGGATGTTCTTGTTGGTCCAGTCCATTTCGGAAACGTGTACCAGGCCTTCAACGCCTTCTTCCAGCTCAGCGAAGCAGCCGTAGTCGGTCAGGTTGGTTACACGAGCGGTAACGCGAGTGCCTTCTGGGTAACGGGCTTTGATAGCAACCCATGGATCTTCGCCCAGTTGCTTCAGGCCCAGGGAAACACGGTTGCGTTCGCGATCGTATTTCAGAACCTTAACGTCGATTTCGTCACCAACGTTGACGATTTCGGAAGGATGCTTGATGCGCTTCCAGGCCATGTCGGTGATGTGCAGCAGGCCGTCCACGCCACCCAGATCGACGAATGCGCCGTAATCGGTGAGGTTCTTGACGATACCTTTGACTTGCTGGCCTTCCTGCAGGGATTCCAGCAGAGCTTCGCGCTCGGCGGAGTTCTCGGCTTCCAGGACGCTACGACGGGAAACGACAACGTTGTTGCGCTTCTGGTCCAGCTTGATGACCTTGAATTCCAGCTCTTTGCCTTCCAGGTGCGTGGTGTCGCGCACTGGACGGACGTCAACCAGAGAACCTGGCAGGAACGCACGGATGCCGTTAACGTCGACAGTGAAGCCGCCTTTAACCTTACCGTTGATAACGCCCTTGACCACTTCTTCGGCTGCGAAGGCTGCTTCCAGAACAATCCAGCATTCAGCGCGCTTGGCTTTTTCACGGGACAGCTTGGTTTCGCCAAAGCCGTCTTCAACCGAGTCCAGCGCAACGTGAACTTCGTCACCGACGTTGATAGTCAGGTCGCCAGCGTCGTTGTAGAACTGCTCAAGCGGGATGAGTGCTTCAGACTTCAGGCCAGCGTGAACGGTTACCCAGCGAGCTTGGTAATCGATATCAACGATAACACCGGTGATGATGGAGCCTGCCTGAAGGTTCAGGGTTTTTAGGCTTTCTTCAAAGAGTTCCGCAAAGCTTTCGCTCATTTTAATTCCTGTGAATGAGGGCGAAGGATACGCCCATCTCCACACCCCAGACGGTGTGGGTTAGTTTCATTTAAAAGAAGCGCCACAGGACTATGACTGGTCCCCTGCGGCCTTCTTGGTCACCCGGCGATATCGCGAATGGCGATCTCGCTCATGATGCGTTCCAGCACCTGGTCGATGGACAACTCCGTGGAATCCAGCTGTATGGCGTCAGCCGCCGGTTTAAGCGGGGCTACCGCTCGCTGGGTGTCACGCTCATCGCGTGCACGGATCTCATCTAGCAGACTCGACAGACTAACATCCTCGTCCTTGCCCTTCAACTGCAAATATCGACGACGCGCCCTTTCCTCGGCACTGGCGGTCAGGAAAATCTTCAGCGGCGCATCCGGAAACACCACAGTGCCCATGTCGCGACCATCGGCCACCAGGCCCGGCGCTTCCTGGAAGGCGCGCTGGCGCTGCAGCAGCGCCTCGCGCACCGCGGGCAATGCCGCCACCTGGGAGGCACCCGAGCCGACGCTTTCGGTACGGATCACGTCGCTGACCTCGTCACCTTCCAGGATGATGCGCTGCAGCTGACCTTCGGTCGCCGCGATAAATTGCACATCCAGATGAGCGGCGAGTTTCTTCAGCAGCTCTTCATTGGTCAGGTCGACGCCGTGGTTGTGCGCGGCGAAGGCCAGCAGACGGTACAGCGCACCGGAATCCAGCAGGTTCCAGCCCAGGCGCCGAGCCAGGATTCCGGCGATGGTGCCTTTGCCCGAGCCGCTTGGCCCATCAATGGTGATGACCGGTGCAATGCGCTTCACGACTGAGCCTCTTGGGCAACGCGGATACCGACCTGCGCGCACAGCGCGAGGAAGTTGGGGAACGAGGTCGCGACGTTGGCGCAGTCATGGATGCGGATCGGTGCAGTGGCGCGCAGCGAGGCGACGCTGAAAGCCATGGCAATCCGGTGGTCGCCGTGGCCGTGCACTTCACCGCCGCCGATCTGGCCGCCGTCGATAATGATGCCGTCCGGCGTCGGCTGGCATTTGACACCCAGTGCCAGCAGGCCATCGGCCATGACCTGGATACGGTCCGACTCCTTGACCCGCAGTTCTTCGGCGCCGGTCAGCACGGTGCGCCCTTCGGCACAGGCGGCAGCCACGAACAGCACCGGGAATTCGTCGATGGCCAGCGGAACCAGCGCTTCGGGAATCTCGATACCTTTGAGTTTAGCTGCCCGCACACGCAGGTCAGCCACTGGCTCACCACCTACTTCACGCTGGTTTTCCAGGGTGATGTCAGCGCCCATCAGGCGCAGGATGTCGATGACGCCGGTACGGGTCGGGTTGATGCCGACATGCTCGAGCACCAGCTCCGAACCTTCGGCGATCGATGCGGCCACCAGGAAGAACGCCGACGACGAGATGTCGCCCGGCACTTCGATATGGGTCGCGGTCAGCTTGCCACCCGACTCGACCGAGGCCGTTGCACCGTCAACGCTCACCGGGTAGCCGAAGCCACGCAGCATGCGCTCGGTGTGGTCGCGGGTTGGCGCAGGTTCGGTGACGGTGGTCTTGCCTTCAGCGTACAGACCCGCCAGCAGCAGGCAGGATTTAACCTGGGCACTGGCCATCGGCATGGTGTAGGTCAGGCCCTTGAGCTTGTTGCCGCCACGGATGGTCATCGGCGGACGACCTTCGGCAGCGGTTTCAATGACGGCGCCCATCTCGCGCAGCGGGTTGGCCACGCGATTCATCGGGCGCTTGGACAGCGAAGCGTCGCCGGTCAGGGTGCTGTCGAAGTCTTGCGCGGCCAGCAGGCCGGACAACAGGCGCATCGAGGTGCCGGAGTTACCCAGGTAGATCGGGCCCGGTGCTGGCTTGAGGCCATGCAGGCCGACGCCGTGGATGGTCACACGACCATGGTGCGGGCCTTCGATGACCACGCCCATGTCACGGAACGCCTGCAGGGTCGCCAGGGCGTCTTCGCCCTCGAGGAAACCTTCGACTTCGGTGACGCCTTCGGCCAGGGAGCCCAGCATGATCGAACGGTGGGAAATCGACTTGTCACCTGGTACGCGAATCCGACCGGACAGGCGGCCACCAGGTTGAGCCAGGAAAATCAGATCGTTGGAATTCATAGCGTCCACATAGGCCCGACGGGCCAGGATTTTACTGAAATGCTCGCGGGCAACCCGGGCGCGCGTGAAAACGCCCAACAATTGGTGCCCATCCCCTGCATCGACCGCGTCGCGCAAGGCGTCGAGGTCGCTGCGAAATGTATCGAGTGTGCGCAGGACAGCCTCGCGGTTAGCGAGGAAGATGTCATGCCACATGACCGGGTCGCTCCCGGCGATTCTTGTGAAATCGCGGAAGCCGCCCGCAGCGTAACGGAAGATCTCAAGATTTTCATTGCGCTTGGCCAGCGAGTCGACCAGGCCGAATGCCAGCAAGTGCGGCAGATGACTGGTGGCCGCCAGCACTTCGTCGTGCCGTTCGACCTGCATGTGCTCGACATCGGCGCCCAGTTCGCGCCACAGGCGATCGACCACGGCCAAGGCTTGCGGATCGGTCTGATCCAGCGGCGTGAGGATCACTTTGTGGCGACGGAACAGGTCGGCATTGGAGGCTTCCACCCCACTCTGCTCGGAACCGGCGATCGGATGGCCCGGCACGAAACGCGCCGGCATACCGCCAAAGGCTTCGCTCGCCGCACGCACGACGTTGCCCTTGGCACTGCCAACGTCAGTCAGGATCGCCTGCCCCAGGTCCATGCCGGCCAATCGGCCGAGCATTTTTTCCATCGCGAGGATCGGCACAGCCAGCTGGATCACGTCGGCACCCTGGCAAGCCACCGCCAGGTCTTCTTCGCAACGATCCACCACGCCCAATTCAACGGCCAGCTTGCGCGACTGCGGGTCGAGGTCGACCCCGACCACTTCGCGGCACAGGCCACTTTCGCGCAAACCCTTGGCAAACGAACCGCCGATCAACCCCAGGCCGACCACCACCAGGCGCCCGATCAACGGCTCAGCAGATTGCGGCACAGTGACATCAACCACGAGCCATAACCTTGGCCAGCGCCTCAAGGAAGCGGCTGTTTTCCGCCGGCAGACCGATGGTAACGCGCAAGTGGTTCGGCATGCCGTAGTTGGCCACCGGACGCACGATCACGCCTTCGCGCAGCAAGCCCTGGAACACCGGGGCCGCTTCGCGATTTAGATCAACGCAGATGAAGTTGCCCTTGGAAGGAATCCAGCTCAGGCCCAACTCACGGAAACCCGCTTCCAGTTGCTGCATGCCCGACTCGTTCAAGCGACGACTTTCCGCCAGGTACTCGGCGTCTTGCAGCGCAGCGCACGCAGCGGCCAAGGCCAGGCTGTTGACGTTGAACGGTTGGCGCACGCGGTTCAGCACATCGGCGACCACGGCGGTGGACAAGCCATAACCGACGCGCAATGCCGCCAGGCCGTAGGCCTTGGAGAACGTGCGCGACACCAGCAGGTTCGGGTAAGCCGCCAGGAAGTCCAGGCCGTCCGGCAAGTCGCTGCCTTCGGCGTATTCGATGTAGGCCTCGTCCAGCACCACCAACACGTGCTCCGGCACGTCCTGGAGGAATTCATCCAGCGCCTCGGTATCGAACCAGGTCCCGGTTGGGTTGTTCGGGTTGGCGATGAAGACTACGCGGGTATTGGCGTCGATGGCCGCCAGCATGGCCGGCAGGTCATGCCCCCAGTCCTTGGCCGGAATAACCTTGGCCTGGGCGCCGACGGCCTGGGTCACGATCGGGTAGACCGCAAACGCATGCTCGCTGAACACCGCATTCAGGCCCGGCGCCAGGTAGGCGCGTGCGACCAGCTCAAGGATGTCATTGGAGCCGTTGCCCAATGTCACCTGGTTCAGCTCGACGCGGCACTGTCCGGCCAGCAGGGTCTTGAGCGCAAAACCATTGCCGTCTGGATAACGGGTCAGTTCGACCAGGGCATCACGGATGGCGGCCAGGGCCTTGGGGCTCGCGCCCAACGGGTTTTCGTTGCTGGCCAGCTTGACGATGCTGGCCGGATCGAGATCCAGCTCACGCGCCAGTTCGTCCACGGGTTTGCCCGGAACGTAAGGCGAAAGTTGTTGCACGCCCGGCTGTGCCAGAGCGAGGAAATTGCCACTCATTTGCTACCGCCCCTTAGAGAACTGCTTTCGGGTAGGAACCCAGCACTTTGAGTGCTACTGCTTCCTGACTGATCTTTTCCAGCACACCTTTTACCAGCGGGTCGCGGTGGTGGCCGACGAAGTCGATGAAGAACACGTAGGTCCATTTGCCGCTGCGCGACGGACGGGTCTCGATTCGCGTCAGGTCGATGCCATTGTCGTGGAACGGCACCAGCAATTCGTGCAGCGCGCCCGGCTTGTTGCTCATCGAGACGATGATCGAGGTCTTGTCGTCGCCAGTCGGCGGCACTTCCTGGTTACCGATCATGAGGAAGCGCGTGGAGTTGTCCGGACGGTCCTCGATTTTCTCGGCCAATCGGGTCAGCCCGTAGAGACCGGCCGCCATGTCGCCGGCAATCGCCGCCGAGTTCCACTCGCCCTTGACCCGCTTGGCCGCTTCGGCGTTGCTGGACACCGCCACGCGCTCGACATTCGGGTAGTGGGCGTCCAGCCACTTGCGGCACTGGGCCAGGGACTGGGCGTGGGAGTAGATGCGGCTGATGCTGTCGGTCTTGGTGTTTTCACCGACCAACAGGTGGTGGTGAATCCGCAACTCGACTTCACCACAGATCACCATGTCGTGCTCGAGGAAGCTGTCGAGGGTGTGGTTGACCGCGCCTTCGGTGGAGTTTTCCACCGGGACAACGCCGAAATTCACCGCACCGGCCGCCACTTCGCGGAACACTTCGTCGATGGCCGCCATCGGCTTGCTGATCACCGCGTGGCCGAAGTGTTTCAGGGCCGCCGCCTGGGTGAAGGTACCTTCAGGGCCCAGGTACGCGACTTTCAACGGTTGCTCGAGGGCCAGGCACGAGGACATGATTTCGCGGAACAGCCGCGCCATCTCCTCGTTGCCCAGCGGCCCCTGGTTGCGCTCCATGACACGCTTGAGCACCTGAGCTTCGCGCTCGGGACGATAGAACACCGGCACTTCGCCTTCGGCCAGCGAAGCCATCTTTACTCGCGCAACTTCCTGGGCGCAGCGTGCGCGCTCACTGATCAGCTCCAGGACTTTTTCGTCCAGGGCATCGATGCGCAGGCGCAGTGCCTTGAGTTCTTGCTCAGACATTAGCCGTGTTCCTTCTCGAACTCTGCCATGTACGCCACCAGCGCGTTGATCGCGTTGATGTCGACGGCGTTATAGATGGAGGCGCGCATGCCGCCCACGGAGCGGTGGCCCTTGAGGTTCAGCAGGCCACGCTCGTCGGCGCCAGCCAGGAACGGCTTGTCCAGACGGTCATCGGCCAGGCGGAACGGTACGTTCATCCACGAGCGGTCCGACTTGTTGATCGGGTTGCTGTAGAGGCCGCTGGCATCGATGAAGTCGTACAGCGTGCGCTGCTTGACGTCATTGAGCTTGCCGATGGCCTCGACACCGCCCTGCTCTTTCAGCCACTCGAACACCAGGCCGGACAGGTACCAGGCCAGGGTTGGCGGGGTGTTGTACATGGAGCCGTTGTCGGCCGCGACCTTGTAGTCGAGCATGGTCGGGCAAATGGAACGGGCGCGACCGAGCAGGTCTTCGCGAACGATGTTCACGACGATACCGCTCGGGCCGATGTTCTTCTGGGCGCCGGCGTAGATCATGCCGAAGCGCGAGACATCGATCGGGCGTGAGAGGATGTCCGAAGACATGTCGGCCACCAATGGCACGTCACCGGTCTCGGGAACCCACTGGAATTCCAGGCCGCCGATGGTTTCGTTCGGCGCGTAGTGAACGTAGGCCGCGTCCTTGGACAGCTGCCATTCATTCTGGCCAGGAATGGCGAAATAGTCGTAGGGCTTGGCGGTGGCGGCAACATTGACGTTACCGAAGCGCGACGCTTCCTCGATGGCTTTCTGCGACCAGATACCGGTGTCGATATAGTCGGCGGTGCCGCTTTCAGGCAGCAGGTTCAGCGGAATCTGGGCAAATTGCTGGCTGGCGCCGCCTTGCAGGAACAGCACTTTATAGTTCGAGGGGATATTCAGCAGATCACGCAGATCCTGCTCGGCCTTGGTGGCAATGGACACGAACTCATCGCTGCGATGGCTCATTTCCATGACCGACAGGCCCTTGCCGTGCCAGTCGAGGAGTTCACCCTGGGCGCGCTGCAGGACAGCTTCGGGAAGCGCCGCAGGACCGGCGCAGAAGTTATAGGCTCTCTTGCTCACATCCAATCTCGCTCTGATTTGGTGGTATCACGCAATAAATCACATTATCAATCGACACAGGGGCCCTGCTGAAGCAGGCACCTGTGGGAGCGAGCCTGCTCGCGAATGCATCACCGCGGTGTTTCAGAGATACCGCGGCGCCTGCTTCGCGAGCAGGCTCGCTCCCACAGGGGATATCCATGGGTGTCGACATTTTCCTCTCGGACAAACAACAAGGGGGCGAATTTTCATCCGCCCCCTGTTTACCCGCTTATTCCTGTGGTTCTTCGTCAGCGGCGGCGTCGAGTTGCTGGTCTTCGACGATGTCGTCGATCACTGCAGTGCCTTCGAACACAGCACCTTCTTCGCCTTCCAGCTCTTCACCCTCGACTTCCGAAGGCTCCTGGACGCGCTCCAGGCCAACCAGCGTTTCATCGTTGGCCAGCTTGATCAGGGTCACGCCCTGGGTATTACGCCCCAGGCTCGACACTTCGTCGACACGGGTGCGCACCAGGGTGCCCTGGTCGGAAATCAGCATGATTTCCTCGCCGTCGAGCACCTGGACCGCACCGACCAGACGGCCGTTGCGCTCGTTGCTGACCATGGCGATCACGCCCTGGCCGCCACGCTTATACTCAGGGAACTCGGTGATCGCCGTACGCTTGCCATAACCACGCGCCGAAGCGGTGAGGATCTGGCTGCCTTCTTCCGGGATCAGCATGGAAATCAGCTTCTGACCTTCTGGCAGGCGCATGCCGCGCACACCACGAGCGGTACGGCCCATGGCACGAACGTCGGATTCCTTGAAGCGCGTTACCTTGCCGCCGTCGGAGAACAGCATGACTTCGCGCTCGCCATCGGTAATGGCCGCGGAAATCAGCACGTCGCCTTCGTCCAGCTCCAGCGCGATCAGGCCGACGCTGCGTTGACGGCTGAAGGATTCCAGCGGGGTCTTCTTCACGGTGCCGTTGGCGGTGGCCATGAAGATGAAGTGACCTTCGGTGTATTCCTCGACCGGCAGCATGGTGGTGATGTATTCACCGTCATCCAGCGGCAGCAGGTTGACCAGCGGACGACCACGGGCAGCACGGGAGGCTTCAGGGATTTCGTAGGTTTTCAGCCAGTACACCTTGCCCTTGCTGGAGAACAGCAGCAGCGTGGTGTGGCTGTTGGCAACCAGCAGGTGAGCGATGTAGTCCTCATCCTTGACACCGGTCGCCGACTTGCCTTTACCGCCACGACGCTGGGCCTGGTACGCCGCCAGTGGCTGGGTCTTGGCATAGCCACCGTGGGAAATGGTCACCACGCGATCTTCTTCCGGGATCATGTCGCCCAGGGTCAGGTCTAGACGCGCATCGAGGATTTCGGTACGGCGCACGTCGCCGTATTCGGCACGGATCACTTCCAGCTCTTCGCGGATCACTTCCATCAGGCGCGTGGCGCTGTTGAGGATGCGGATCAGCTCGCCGATCTGGTTGAGGATCTCTTGATACTCGGCCAGCAGCTTTTCGTGTTCCAGGCCGGTCAGGCGGTGCAGACGCAGTTCCAGGATGGCTTGCGCCTGCTCTGGCGACAGGAAGTACTTGCCGTCGCGCAGGCCGTACTGCGGGTCGAGGTTTTCCGGACGGCACGAATCGGCGCCGGCACGTTCAACCATCGCCACTACCGCCGAGGACTCCCAAGGGGTGCTGACCAGCGCTTCCTTGGCTTCCGACGGGGTCGGCGAAGCCTTGATCAGGGCGATGACCGGGTCGATGTTCGACAGGGCAACCGCTTGACCTTCGAGGATGTGCCCACGCTCGCGCGCCTTGCGCAGTTCGAACACGGTACGACGAGTGACGACTTCGCGACGGTGACGCACGAAGGCTTCCAGCAGGTCCTTGAGGTTCAGGATGCGTGGACGGCCGTCGATCAGCGCGACGATGTTGATGCCGAATACCGCTTGCAGCTGGGTCTGGGCGTAGAGGTTGTTGAGGATCACCTCAGGCACTTCGCCGCGACGCAGCTCGATCACGACGCGCATACCATCCTTGTCGGACTCGTCGCGCAGCTCGGTGATACCTTCGAGCTTCTTCTCCTTGACCAACTCGGCGATCTTCTCGATCAGACGGGCTTTGTTCAGCTGGTAAGGGAGTTCGGTGATGACGATCTGCTGGCGGCCACCGACCTTGTCGATGTCTTCGATCATCGAGCGGGCGCGCATGTAGATGCGCCCGCGACCGGTACGGTAAGCCTCGATGATGCCGGCGCGACCGTTGATGATCGCGGCGGTCGGGAAGTCCGGACCGGGGATGTACTGCATCAGCTCGTCGACGGTCAGCTCGGGGTTGTCGATGAGCGCCAGGCAACCATCGATGACTTCACCGAGGTTGTGCGGCGGAATGTTGGTCGCCATGCCCACGGCGATACCGCTGGAGCCGTTGACCAGCAGGTTGGGAATACGGGTCGGCATGACCGCCGGGATCATTTCGGTGCCGTCGTAGTTCGGCACCCAGTCCACGGTTTCTTTGTGCAGGTCAGCCAGCAGCTCGTGCGCCAGCTTGGTCATGCGCACTTCGGTGTATCGCATGGCCGCGGCGTTGTCGCCGTCCACCGAACCGAAGTTGCCCTGGCCGTCTACCAGCAGGTAGCGCAGGGAAAATGGCTGCGCCATCCGAACGATGGTGTCGTACACCGCGGTGTCACCGTGCGGGTGATACTTACCGATCACGTCACCGACAACACGGGCAGATTTCTTGTACGGCTTGTTGAAGTCGTTGCCCAGCTCGCTCATCGCGAACAGCACGCGCCGGTGCACGGGCTTCAAGCCATCGCGCGCATCCGGCAGTGCCCGCCCGACAATTACGCTCATCGCGTAGTCGAGGTAGGACTGCTTCAGCTCGTCTTCGATATTGACCGGGAGGATTTCTTTGGCCAGTTCGCCCATGAGAAGCCTGATTCCTTTTTCTGGTGAAACTTCGTCTCATCCATATGGGACGAACGAAGCTCGCCGCTGCAGGCTGAGTGCCATGCACCGACTTACGACAAATCAACGAGTTATGCCATGGATCTGCGCAGTAAAGGTCACCCCGCGGGGCAACCTTGGAAACCGCCGGATGTTATCACAAGAGCCGCCACGCACCTATCCCCCTGATGCGCATGGAGCATAGTTAGTTGACCGATGACAGGCTTGAAGGGGATCAGAGGGGCTTAGAGCAGTGCTGAATGGAGAACCAGGGGCAGATTCACGCTGTTTTAATGCTTTCAGGCCCCCTTCGCGAGCAGGCTCGCTCCCACAATGATTCGTCATTGCGCCGCCCATTGCGGCCACACCGCGAATATTGTGGGAGCGAGCCTGCTCGCGAAGGCAATTTATCAGGCACCAGAGATCATCAATGCAGGCGCTTGCGACACATCAACTGCGCCATCTTCGCCGTGTCCGGGCGCTCGACGATGCCTTTTTCGGTGACGATCACGTCGATCAGGTCTGCCGGGGTCACGTCGAACACCGGGTTGAACGCATCGATATCGGCCCCGAGCCGCTGGCCACCCACCTCCAGTAGTTCGCGCTCATCGCGCTCCTCGAGCACAATGTCGTCGCCGCTGGCCAAGTCCATGTCGATGGTCGAGCTCGGCGCCACCACCATGAAGCGCACCCCGTGGTGCATGGCATTGACGGCCAATTGGTAGGTGCCGATCTTGTTGGCCACGTCGCCATTGGCGGTAATGCGGTCTGCCCCGACGATGACCCAGGTGACGCCCTTGGTCTTCATGATGTGCGCAGCGGCGGAATCGGCACTGAGGGTCACCGGGATGCCTTCGTTGGCCAGCTCCCAGGCGGTCAGTCGCGAGCCTTGCAGCCATGGCCGGGTTTCGCCGGCATACACACGTTCGACCATCCCCTCGATGAAGGCGCCGCGAATCACCCCCAGCGCCGTGCCGAAGCCACCGGTGGCCAGTGCGCCGGTGTTGCAGTGGGTCAGGATCGCCTGGGCATTGCCCTGGTGCTTGCGGATCAGGTCGACGCCCAGTTGCGCCATGGTCAGGTTGGCTTCGCGGTCGCTCTCATGGATGGCCAGGGCCTCGGCCTCCAGCACGGACAAAGGGTCGGCGTGCTTTTTCAGCCGAGCCAGGCGCTCGCGCATGCGACCGAGTGCCCAGGACAGGTTGACGGCGGTCGGACGGGTGGCGGCCAACTGCGCGAAATCCTCTTCCAGCGCTTCCTGCCAATGGCCACCCTCGGCAAATCGGGCCCGCGCCGCCAGCACCACGCCATAGGCCGCACTGATGCCGATGGCTGGCGCGCCGCGCACCACCATCGAGCGAATGGCTTCCGCCACGCCCGCCGCACTGGTGCAGGCGATCCAGGTTTGCTCGAACGGCAAAACACGCTGATCCAGCAGGTACAGGGTGCCATCACGCCAATCGATGGCCTTAACCTTCTCAGCAGCCAACAGTCGATCGCGCATCCCACACCCCGCAGTCAGAAACAAAAGCCGCCGATTATAGCGATCCCCCGGCGAAGACGCTCGGGTATACTTCGCCATCCTTTACAAAAGCCCTGGAACCGATCCTCGATGCCGAACACTGCCATTGCGCTCGATCTGTTGTTGCTGCCAACCTGGCTGGTACCCGTCGAACCCGCTGGCGTCGTGCTCAAGGATCATGGCCTGGGCATCCGCGACGGGCGCATCGTTTTCATCGGTCCGCGCCGCAACGCCCTGCAGCTTAACGCAATCGAAGTGCGTGAACTGCCGGACATCCTGCTCAGCCCCGGCCTGATCAATGCCCACGGGCATGCGGCAATGACCCTGTTTCGCGGCCTGGCCGACGATCTGCCGCTGATGACGTGGCTGGAAAACCACATCTGGCCGGCCGAGGCCAAGTGGGTCGACGAGGATTTCGTCCGCGACGGCACGGACCTGGCCATCGCAGAGCAACTCAAGGGCGGCATCACCTGCTTCTCTGACATGTATTTCTTCCCGAAGGTTGCCAGCGAGTGCGTGCACAACAGCGGCATTCGCGCGCAAATTGCGATTCCGATCCTCGATTTCCCGATCCCGGGCGCCAGCACGGCGGACGAGGCGATTCGCCAGGGTGTCGAGCTGTTCGGCGATCTCAAGCATCACGAACGCATTAAAATCACCTTCGCCCCCCATGCCCCCTACACCGTGGGCGATGAAAACCTGGAAAAGATCCGGGTGATCGCCGAAGAGCTGGATGCGTCGATCCACATGCATGTGCATGAAACCGCCTTCGAGGTGCGGCAAGCCGTCGAACAGCAGGGTGAACGGCCGCTGGCCCGCCTGGCGCGCCTGGGCTTGCTGGGGCCGCGCTTCCAGGCGGTGCACATGACCCAGGTCAGCGACGAAGACCTGGCGTTGCTGGTAGAAAGCAACACCCATGTCATTCACTGCCCGGAGTCGAACCTGAAGCTGGCCAGCGGCTTCTGCCCGGTGGAGCGCTTGTGGCAGGCCGGGGTCAACGTGGCCCTCGGCACCGACGGCGCCGCCAGCAACAATGACCTGGACTTGCTGGGTGAAACCCGCACCGCCGCCCTGCTGGCCAAGGCCGTCGCGGGTTCGGCCACCGCACTGGACGCCCACAGCGCCCTGCGCATGGCCACCCTCAACGGCGCACGCGCACTGGGGATCGAAGCCGAGGTGGGCTCGCTGGAAATCGGCAAGGCCGCCGACATTGTGGCGTTCGACCTCTCGGGCCTGGCCCAGCAACCGGTCTATGACCCGGTATCGCAGCTTATATATGCGTCAGGCCGCGATTGCGTGAAACACCTTTGGGTCGCGGGCAAGCAACTGCTCGACGACCGCCGCCTGACACGCATGGATGAACAACAACTCGTCGCCATCGCCAAGGCCTGGGGCCAGCGCATCAGCGGCCGCAAAGAATCGTAAGCCTCCCCGGACTCAGTACCGGGGCTACAGGATTTTTCAAGTTTTAGAGGACTTAAACCATGAGCAACGTCGACTACGCCGAAATCGCCAAATTCGAAGCCCTGGCCCATCGCTGGTGGGACCGCGAGAGCGAATTCAAACCGCTTCATGACATCAATCCGTTGCGCGTGAACTGGATTGACGAACGCGTCAACCTGGCCGGCAAGAAGGTCCTCGACGTCGGTTGCGGCGGCGGCATCCTCAGCGAAGCCATGGCCCAGCGCGGCGCGACCGTGACCGGTATCGACATGGGCGAAGCGCCACTGGCGGTGGCACAACTGCATCAGCTGGAATCGGGCGTGAACGTCGAATACCGGCAGATCACCGCCGAGGCCCTTGCCGAGGAAATGCCTGAACAGTTCGACGTGGTGACCTGCCTGGAAATGCTCGAGCACGTACCGGACCCGTCCTCGGTGATTCGCGCCTGTTTCCGCATGGTCAAGCCGGGCGGCCAGGTGTTCTTCTCCACCATCAACCGCAACCCGAAGGCGTACCTGTTCGCCATCGTCGGCGCCGAATACATCATGAAGCTGTTGCCACGCGGCACCCACGACTTCAAGAAATTCATCCGTCCTTCCGAGCTCGGTGCCTGGAGCCGCATGGCCGGCCTGACCGTCAAGGACATCATTGGCCTGACCTACAACCCGCTGACCAAGCATTACAAACTGGCGTCCGACGTGGACGTCAACTACATGATCCAGACCCTGCGCGAGGAGTAAGCCGATGCGTATCAGAGCAGTTCTTTTCGACATGGACGGCACCCTGCTCGACACCGCGCCGGACTTCATTGCGATTTGCCAGGCGATGCGTGCCGACCGCGGCTTGCCGCCGATCAACGACAAGCACATCCGCGATGAAATCTCCGGCGGTGCCAAGGCGATGGTCGCAGTGACCTTCTCCATGGACCCGGAGTCCCCGGGTTTCGAGGCATTGCGCCTGGAGTTCCTCGAGCGTTACCTAGTGGGTTGCGCGGTTCACAGCAAACTGTTTGACGGCATGGGCGAACTGCTGGCCGATATCGAGAAGGCCAACCTGATCTGGGGCGTGGTCACCAACAAGCCGCTGCGTTTCGCCGAGCCGATCATGCAGCAACTGGGGCTCGCCGAGCGTTCGGCCCTGCTGATTTGCCCGGATCACGTGAAGAACAGCAAGCCGGACCCGGAGCCGTTGATCCTCGCCTGCAAGATGCTCGACCTCGATCCGGCCAGCGTGCTGTTCGTGGGCGATGACCTGCGCGATATCGAATCCGGGCGTGATGCCGGCACCCGGACGGCCGCCGTCACTTTCGGCTACATCCACCCGGACGATAATCCGCGGCATTGGGGAGCGGACGTGGTGGTCGATCATCCGCTGGAGTTGCGCAAGGTGCTTGATAGCGCCCTATGTGGCTGCTGATTAACGTCAAAAGATCGCAGCCTTCGGCAGCTCCTACAGGGGATCGATGTGCATCCTGTAGGAGCTGCCGCAGGCTGCGATCTTTTCAGCTCTATTGATGGATTATGTAGAGGGTTTTTTCATGTTTGATTATTCCGCCCGCCCCGATCTGCTCAAAGGCCGGGTCATCCTGGTCACCGGTGCCGGTCGCGGTATTGGCGCTGCCGCCGCCAAAACCTATGCCGCCCATGGCGCCACCGTCCTGTTGCTGGGCAAGACCGAAGCCAACCTGACCCAGGTCTACGACGAGATCGAAGCCGCCGGCCATCCGCAACCGGCCGTGATCCCGTTCAACCTCGAGACCGCCCTGCCCCATCAATACGATGAGCTGGCGGCGATGATCGAGAGCGAATTCGGCCATCTGGATGGCTTGCTGCACAACGCATCGATCATCGGCCCGCGCACCCCGATCGAACAGCTGTCCGGGGAAAATTTCATGCGCGTCATGCAGGTCAATGTCAACGCCATGTTCATGTTGACCAGTACCCTGTTGCCACTGCTCAAGCTGTCCCAGGACGCCTCGGTGGTGTTCACCTCCAGCAGCGTCGGGCGCAAGGGTCGCGCGTATTGGGGCGCCTACGGTGTCTCGAAATTCGCCACCGAAGGCCTGATGCAAACGCTGGCCGACGAAGTCGACGGCGTGGCGCCGGTCCGCTCCAACAGCATCAACCCAGGGGCCACTCGCACCAGCATGCGCGCCCAGGCGTATCCGGGCGAAAACCCGCTGAACAACCCAACGCCTGAGGAGATCATGCCGGTCTACCTCTACCTGATGGGCCCGGACAGCACCGGAATCAACGGCCAGGCATTCAACGCCCAGTAATACCGTCTGTCGCTTTTGTGCCGCGTCGGCTTCCCGACGCGGCATGCCCGTTAGAACATGCTTTCAGTCAAACAACCGTCGCGCAGTTCCCTTCGCCACCTTTATCGCTTATCAACCTATTGATTGGTAACGGTATTTAATACAATTCAGCCTATTGGCACGACTTTCGCTGAGCATTTGCCTGAACAGGCCGTGGGAAAGCAGAGTGCGCAAGACCAAATTGCCGATTACTAATCTGCGATAAAGCAGATTAAGCTTGTACGAAATGTCCTAAGGGACTGACGGACCAGTATGAGGCGTAGCCAAGAAGCGCTCGCACCCAGCTTGTAAGACAGCCTTACTGCTCAAGGGCGAACGCCATATGAAATCACCTTCCCAGACCAACGCAATTGACTTTGACAGCGCCAAATTGCAACGCCTGGGCTTTGGTCAGCAGCCACCGATTCTGGAGAGGCCCGTCAGCCTTGCGCAACTGCGCCAGCAATTGAACCTGCAGCTGCAAACCAGCCTTGAGCCGCAACGCATACTCGGGCTGTTCTACCGCGAAATCCAGCGACTGGTCCCCCTTGATGCCTTGATCTACCAGCACAAGAGCAGTGACTTGCGCCTGGAATTCGGCCAGCGGGGCCACCACTCGATCAGCTACAGCCTGAGCCACGAAGGCGAGCACCTGGGCGAACTGATCTTTCGCCGCAACCAGCGCTTCAGCGAACAGGAACAGGCCAACCTCGAGTCTCTGCTGGCCGCGTTGCTCTACCCTATGCGCAATACCCTGCTGTACCGCGCCGCCACCCAAAGTGCATTGCGTGACCCACTGACCGACACCGGCAATCGCATCGCCATGGACCAGACGCTGCAGCGGGAAATCGAGCTGGCGCGACGTCATATGCAGCCCCTATCGCTGTTGATGCTGGACATCGATCACTTCAAGCGGGTCAACGACACCCATGGCCACAGCGCCGGTGATGACGTGCTCAAGGCGGTGGCCGCCTCGATCAAGAATCAGCTGCGCAACGTCGACATGGTGTTTCGCTACGGTGGCGAAGAGTTCCTGATCTTGTTATCCAACACCAGCCGGGAAGCGGCAGCCCTGGTCGGCGAACGCCTGCGGTGCGCAGCGCAGGCCGAGGATTATCCAGCCGATGGCCGCACGGTGGAGCTGACCGTCAGCCTCGGCTGCTCGACCCTGCTGCCCGGCGAATCCGCCGAGAGCCTGTTGCGCAGGGCCGACAGCGCACTGTACGTCGCCAAGCGCGAGGGGCGTAATCGGCTGACAATGGCGGGGTGAGATCCCGAATTCGATGCAGGATTCAAAGCTGCCTTCGTCGGCAAGTCGGGTCGCCGCACGGCTGGCTTTTGATTTTCTTGCCCCCTCACGCCCTGAGCCTGTCCGGCAACCTGTGACTACCTCCATTGGCGCCTTTACCAACGTTGATCCATGCCGCGTCAAAGCCTGTGGGGCTTGTTGACTGAGTACATATCCATTGCTGCGGTAACGGCCGCTTATGGTTTCGCCCTTACGGCGACTCACTTTTTCAAACGCCAAAAAGTAAGCAAAAGGCTTTGCCCCACCACTCGGTGCCTCGCTTGGGCTCGGCATGCCCTCTCTCCGGCATTGCTCCGTGGGTCGCCGCGATGGGCCGTCCCTGGCCCAGCGCGGCTAAACCGGCGTCCTGCCGGTTTCCCCACTACGCAATGCCTGCGTTCGGCCATCGTGGTTTAACGGGGCGCCCAGATCTAAAGCCAAAGCGAGGCGGCCTGACAGCCGACCTGATCTTTGCAGATACCCCCGATCCCCTGTGGAAGCCAGCCTGCTGGCGATGGACGTCAACGATAACGCGCCCTGTCTGGATGAACGCGTTGTCTGGAAGTCCATCGCGAGCAGGCTCGCTCCTACAGGGGAATTAGTACATCCGCGAAATCAGGTCGGCTGTCAGGCCGCCTCGCGCGCTTTTGATCTGCTTTGGCTTTTGATTTTCTTGCCCCATCGAGAGGCCGAGTGGAGGTTCTGCGCAGTGGGTAAACCGGCATGGATGCCGGTTTAGCCGCGCTGGGCCAAGGATGGCCCATCGCGGCGGGCCCACGGAGCAGGACCGGAGCGAGGGTATGCCGAGCCACAGCGAGGCACCGAACGCCAGGGGCAAGAGCCCTTGGTTACTTGGGGCTTTTCCAAGTGACTCGCCGTAAGGGCGAAACCCTAGGTGGCCGTTACCGCAGGAATGGATATGTACGCTGTCAGGCCGCTATCGCGAGCAGGCTCACTCCTACAGTAGATCGGGTACAGCTGCGAACGACTGGTCGGCTTTAATGCCGCCATCGTTGCGACGCGGCGACTCGACAAGCCACCTCCCTCAGGATTTTCTCTCGGACCTACCGCACCGCACCCCGCAACTCACCCACCATTGCCTGCAACCGGGCCGGCTGCGCCGCCTCAACAGCCACCATCGGCCCCGCCACCAGCGTCACCCGTGACCACAAGCGGCGAAACAGCCCCTTGCCCGGATCGCGGCTGAAGAAACTGCCCCACAACCCCTGCAATGCCAGGGGAATGACCGGCACCGGAGTTTCTTCGAGAATGCGCGTGAGCCCACCCTTGAACTCGTTGATCTCGCCATCGGTGGTCAATTTGCCCTCGGGAAAGATGCACACCAACTCTCCGTCCTTCAGGTATTTCGCAATGCGAGTGAAGGCTTTTTCGTAGATCTGGATGTCTTCATGACGACCCGCGATCGGAATCGTCCCCGCGGTGCGAAAGATGAAATTGAGCACCGGCAAGTTATAGATCTTGTAGTACATCACGAAGCGGATCGGTCGACGCACCGCACCGCCAATCAGCAAGGCATCGACGAACGACACGTGATTGCACACCAGCAACGCCGCCCCCTCATCGGGAATCATGTCGAGGTTGCGATGCTCTACGCGGTACATGGAATGGCTGAGCAGCCAGATCAAAAAACGCATGGTGAACTCGGGGACGATCCTGAAGATGTAGGCGTTGACGCCGATGTTGAGCAACGACACCACCAGGAACAACTGCGGAATCGACAGCTTGACCAGGCTCAGCAGGATGATCGAGACGATCGCCGACACCACCATGAACAGCGCGTTGAGAATATTGTTGGCGGCGATCACCCGGGCCCGTTCGTTCTCGGCGGTGCGCGACTGGATCAAGGCATACAGCGGCACGATGTAGAAACCGCCGAACACGCCCAGGCCGAGGATGTCGAGCAATACCAGCCAGGCGTGGCCGAAACCAAGGATCTCGAGCCAGCCATGGCCCACGTCGCTGTCGGGAATCCCGCCGGAATGCCACCACAGCAACAAGCCAAACACCGTCAACCCGAATGAGCCGAACGGCACCAGGCCGATTTCGATTTTGCGCCCGGAGAGTTTTTCGCAAAGCATCGAGCCCACGGCAATGCCGACCGAGAACACCGTCAGGATCAAGGTCACGACGGTTTCGTCACCGTGCATCCATTCCTTGGCATAGGCCGGGATCTGCGTCAGGTAGATCGCCCCGACAAACCAGAACCATGAGTTGCCGACGATCGAACGCGATACCGCCGGCGTCTGCCCCAGGCCCAGCTTCAGGGTGGCCCAGGACTGACTGAAGATGTTCCAGTTCAGGCGCATTTCCGGCGAGGCCGCCGCGGCCCTCGGAATGCCGCGACTGGCCAGGTAGCCGAGCACGGCGATAGCGATGATCGCGGTGGAAACCACCGGCGCGTAATGACTGGACGACATCATGATGCCGGCGCCGATGGTCCCGGCGAGAATGGCCAGGAAGGTGCCCATTTCCACCAGGCCGTTGCCACCCACCAGTTCGTCTTCATGCAGGGCCTGGGGCAGGATCGAGTACTTCACCGGCCCGAACAGCGCCGAGTGGGTGCCCATGGCGAACAGGGCCAGCAACATCAACGACAGGTGATCGAACAGGAAGCCCACCGCCCCCACCGCCATGATGACGATTTCCCCCAGCTTGATCAGGCGGATCAGCGCATCCTTGGCGAACTTCTCGCCGAACTGCCCGGCCAGCGCCGAAAACAGGAAAAACGGCAGGATGAACAGCAGCGCACACAGGTTGACCCAGATCGAACGGTCGCCTTCGATCGACAACTTGTACAAGATGGCGAGGATCAACGACTGCTTGAAGATGTTGTCGTTGAACGCCCCGAGGGACTGGGTCACGAAGAACGGCAGGAAACGCCGGGTGCGCAGCAAGGTGAACTGTGAAGGGTGACTCATCTTCCATGTGTCCCTGAAGCTTGTGAGTGGGTAACGAATGGCGTGGATACCGTCATTGGAATGTCGCACGTCGATCCAGGCCACACATTACCTAATCTTTGCCGGTTATTTCTTTAATCCTGCAATGCACGGCGAGACAAACAATTCGCCGCGCCAGGCGCCTTGCACCGTACGCTTGGCGACGATCAGCCACATCACGATCAGCAGGCTCACCAGCACACAACCAAAGACACTGAAAAACACCAGGTGCAGCGTGCTGGCCAGTTTCAACGTTGCCAGAGAATAGACGCCCAACGGAAAGGTGAAACCCCACCAGCCGAGATTGAAAGGAATGCCGGCGCGCAGATAACGCAAGGTAATCAGCACCGCCATCAGCATCCACCACAGGCCAAATCCCCACAGGGTGACCCCGGCGACCAGGCCCAGCCCCGCGGCAATTTCACCGACACCCGATAAACCGTTGGCGGCAAAAATTGCCGGCGCATCGGCGCCCAATAGCAACATGCCCAGTGCACCGGTACCGATCGGCCCGAGCGCCAGCCAACTCGAAGCCGCCATGTTTTCGTGGGGCAGTTTATGCAGCGCCATGCGCAGCAGCAAAATCGTCAGGATGCTGAACGCCACCGGCAGGGAAAATGCCCAGAGCACGTAGCTGGTCACCAGCATCACCAGTTGCCCATGCGCATCGGCCAGGTGTGGCGCCAGCAAGCCACCGCTGGCGGCCGCGACTTCCGCTGCCACGACCGGCAGCAGCCATACAGCGGTCATCTGATCGATGCTGTGCTCCTGGCGAGTGAACATCAGGAAGGGAATCAGCACCCCGCACGCCACGGACATCGCCACGTCCAGCCACCACAAGGCCTCTGCCAGGTGAATCACACCCTCGCCCCAGCGCGGCAAGCCGAAGACTACAAAGCCATTGATGATGGTCGCCAGGCCCATGGGGATCGTGCCGAAAAACATCGAAACCGTGGAGTGGCCGAAAATCCGCCGCGCCTCATCGAAAAACAGCACCCAGCGTGCCGCGTACAGCAGCGTAAACAACAGGAACAGAAAGATATTGAACAGCCAAAGTCCTTCGGCAATGGCGTGCAGCACTGGACTGGCAACGGGCAATTGCATCAACGCCAAGGCCAGCACCCCGGTGCCCATGGTGGCGGCGAACCAGTTAGGGGTGAACTGGCGGATGACTTCGCGCGGGTGCTGCAAATGGCTGAACGGTTTGATTCCGGGATTGAGGGTATTGGGGCATGTCATGGCGAACTCCTGTCCTCTCGTGAGGTGGAGTCCATCTTAGATCCAGATAGAATATCTATATAACGGGTAATATCTCTAACTGTTATCTATTTTGCAGATATAAAATCATTCGCCCGCAACACACGCCCGGGCTGTGCGCTGCCGCCACAACATCAGCAAGGCGCCGACAGCGAGAATAATTAGCCCCGCCCCATAGCCATCGGCAGTCGCCACCAGGCCGAACGTATGCGTCAGGTTTCCGGCCAGGAACGACGGCAGGCAGAACGCCAGGTAACTGAGCACGTAATACGCCGACATCAATCCCGCCCGCTCATGGGGCAAGGCCAAGGGCACCAGACTGCGTACAGCACCCAGGAAACCGGCGCCGAAGCCACAGCCGGCCACCAGGGTGCCAAGGAAAAACAGTGGCAGACTCGCGCTGTGCACGCCCAACAGGATCAGCACGATACCCGCCGGCAGTAAACTTGTGCCCAGCTGCAGCGCTTTGCCCGCGGGTTGGTTGCGCAGGGTGAAAATCATCGCGGCACCGGTCAATGTCAACGCTGCGACCGTTGCTCCGCCGATCAGGTTCGAGGTCGAACCGGTGGCCGTACGCACCAGCGACGGCGCCAATGATGCGTAAAAACCGCCAAGCGCCCAAGTCGCCACATTGAGCGGCAATACCCGCCACAGGGTCGAGCGTGCTTGTACGGGCACATGCAGGGTCGGGCGCAACGATGCCCAGGCCCCGGCCTGTGGCGATACGCTTTCCGGCAAACGCCAGACATACACCGCCTGCAGCGCAAACAGGGCGAGCAGCAGCCAGTAAGTCAATTGCAGGGGCGCGGGGGCGAACTCCGCCAGCAGGCCACAGCCCATGCCGCCCATGGCCATGCCGAGCAAGGGCGCAACGCTATTGATCAGCGGCCCTTGCTGGCGATCGACATCCAGCAAGGTGGCACTGAGCACGGCGGTCGCCATGCCGGTGGCAAAACCTTGCAGCACCCGGGCACCGATCAGCCAGGCAACGCTATCGGCGTAGATAAACAGCAGCATCGCCACGCCATTGAGCACGACAGCAGTGAAAATCACTGGCTTGCGCCCCAGGTAGTCCGAGAGCGAACCCACCGTCAGCAACGCAGCCAACAGGCTGAGGGCATACACGCCGAAAATCAGGGTGAGCATGGCAGCGGAAAACTGCAGCTGCTCCTGATACAAGTGATACACCGGCGTCGGCGCCGTGGAAGCCGCCAGGAAACTGAGCAAGGTGATAGCCAGGAACCACAGGCTGGCACGGTTCGGATGGGAATTGGGCATGGACACGCTCCGCAAAAGCTAATTTTTTGCTTTTGCGGAGTGTGCTACCGGCTGGCGCTTAAAGCAAATTCTTTGTGTTAAGGTCCGGCATGGCCCTACAGAGCCCCGTAAAACAGGACATTTGCAATGACAGCGCCCACTCTACGCCCCGGCGGCCGCAGCGCCCGGGTTCAGGAATCGATCCACACCGCCGTGCGCGAACTGCTTGAAGAGCAAGACCGCGCCAGCGTCACCGTGCCGCAAATTGCCGCGCGCGCGGGGGTCACGCCTTCGACCATTTATCGGCGCTGGGGAGACCTGTCGGCGCTGCTGGCGGACGTCGCCCTGGCCCGCATGCAGCCGGAGACCGAGTCGGCCAATACCGGCAGCCTGCTGGGTGATGTGCGAGCCTGGGCGGATCAGTACCTGGACGAGATGAGCTCCGCGCCCGGTCGTAACATGCTGCGCGACGTGCAATCGAGCCTGAAACCGAGCTATTGCGCGACGATCATTGGCGGGCAATTGCAGGTGATTCTGGATCGCTACCCGGATCAGCCCAAGCCTGGCGTCGACCGGCTGATCAATATGGTGGCGGCACCCATTGTGTTTCGTATCCTGTTCTCCGAGGCGCCGCTGGAGAGTGAGGAGTTGCATCGGTTGATCGAGATTGCGTTGGGGCAGTGAGGCCGCCTTCGCGAGCAAGCCCGCTCCCACATTGGATCTGCGTCGTACACGGATTAAATGTGGGAGCGGGCTTGCTCGCGAATGAGGACCGCACAGACACCAAAGATCTGACAGCGCACAACCCTGCGACACCCCGCCACGCCACGACCTTGGTCGACACTGACTAACCCCGGCCATCGTGCGAGACTGTCTGTCCGGGCGGGAGGTCCGGGTGTCTTTGGTTGCCTGGAGTTCCCATGTCGCTGTCCAGCGGGCTGATTGCCGTCGTCGCCCTGGCCTATATGGCCATCATGTTCGCCATCGCCTTCTACGGCGACCGTCGCAGCGCGCCCTTGCCGCCGCGGATGCGGGCCTGGGTGTACAGCCTGTCGCTGGCGGTCTACTGCACCAGCTGGACCTTCTTCGGTGCGGTGGGCCAGGCGGCCGAGCAGCTCTGGTCCTTCCTGCCGATCTACCTCGGGCCGATCCTGTTGTTGCTCGGTGCGCCGTGGGTCCTGCAAAAAATGGTGATGATCAGCAAGCAGGAGAACATCACCTCGATTGCCGACTTCATTGCCGCCCGCTACGGCAAATCGCAGTCCCTGGCGGTGGTGGTGGCGCTGATCTGCCTGGTCGGAGTGCTGCCCTACATCGCACTGCAGCTCAAGGGCATCGTGCTCGGTGTGAACCTGCTGATCGGTGCCGGCGCCGATGCCATGGGGGTTCGCGCGCAAGACACTGCGCTGGTGGTGTCCCTCGTACTGGCGCTGTTCACCATTGTCTTCGGCACGCGCAACCTCGACGCCACGGAACACCACCGCGGCATGGTGTTGGCGATTGCGTTCGAGTCGCTGGTCAAGCTGTTCGCTTTCCTGGCGGTGGGCGCCTACGTGACCTTCGGCCTCTACGACGGTTTCGATGACCTGTTCGACCAGGCCATGCTCGCCCCGCGCCTGGAGGAATACTGGAAGGAGACCATCAACTGGCCATCGATGGTGGTGCAGACCGGCGTGGCGATGATGGCGATCATCTGCCTGCCGCGGCAGTTTCACGTGACCGTGGTCGAGAACATCGACCCGCAGGATCTGCGCCTGGCCAAATGGGTGTTCCCGGCCTACCTGGCCCTGGCGGCCTTGTTTGTCGTGCCGATCGCGCTGGCGGGCCAGATGCTGCTGCCCAGCTCCGTGCTGCCGGACTCCTTTGTCATCAGCCTGCCGCTGGCCCAGGCTCATCCTGCCCTGGCGCTGCTGGCCTTTATCGGCGGCGCATCGGCGGCCACGGGCATGGTGATCGTGGCCAGCGTGGCGCTGTCGACCATGGTCTCCAACGACATGCTGCTGCCCTGGCTGCTGCGCCGCAACAATGCCGAGCGCCCATTCGAGGTTTTTCGCCAGTGGATGCTGTCGGTGCGCCGCGTGACCATCGTGGTCATCCTGCTGCTGGCCTACGTCAGTTATCGCCTGCTGGGATCGACCGCCAGCCTGGCAACCATCGGCCAGATCGCCTTCGCCGCCGTGACGCAACTGGCACCGGCGATGCTCGGCGCGCTGTACTGGAAACAGGCGAACCGCCGCGGCGTATTTGCCGGACTCGCCGCCGGTACATTCCTGTGGTTCTACACACTGGTCCTGCCGATTGCCGCCCATAGCCTGGGTTTATCCCTGAACAGTTTTCCGGGCCTGGCCTGGCTGCACAGCAATCCGCTGAACCTGCCGATCACCCCGCTGACCCAAGGCGTGGTGCTGTCGCTGGCGGGCAACTTCACACTGTTCGCCTGGGTCTCGGTGCTGTCGCGCACCCGCGTGTCGGAGCACTGGCAGGCCGGGCGCTTCATCGGCCAGGAAATCAGTGCCAGACCCAGCGCCCGCTCGATGCTCGCGGTACAGATCGACGATCTGCTGCAACTGGCCGCGCGCTTCGTCGGTGAAGAACGCGCGCGGCAGAGCTTCATTCGTTTTGCCTACCGCCAGGGCAAGGGCTTCAATCCGAACCAGAACGCCGATGGTGAGTGGATCGCCCACACCGAACGATTGCTCGCGGGTGTGCTGGGCGCTTCATCGACGCGTGCGGTGGTAAAAGCCGCCATTGAAGGCCGTGAAATGCAACTCGAAGACGTCGTGCGCATCGCCGACGAGGCTTCCGAAGTCCTGCAATTCAACCGCGCGCTGCTGCAAGGCGCGATCGAGAACATCACCCAGGGCATCAGCGTGGTCGACCAGTCGCTGAAGCTGGTGGCCTGGAACCGCCGCTACCTGGAGCTGTTCAACTACCCGGATGGCCTGATCAGCGTCGGCCGGCCGATTGCCGACATCATCCGCTACAACGCCGAGCGCGGCTTGTGCGGCCCCGGTGAAGCGGAAGTGCACGTCGCGCGTCGCCTGCACTGGATGCGCCAAGGTCGGGCGCACACGTCCGAACGGCTGTTCCCCAATGGCCGGGTGATCGAACTGATCGGCAACCCGATGCCCGGCGGCGGCTTCGTCATGAGTTTCACCGACATCACGGCGTTCCGCGAAGCCGAGCAGGCGTTGACCGAGGCCAATGAGGGCCTGGAACAGCGTGTCGCGGAGCGCACGCACGAGCTGTCGCAACTCAACGTAGCCCTGACCGAAGCCAAGGGCACCGCCGAGGCCGCGAATCAGTCGAAGACCCGATTCCTGGCGGCGGTCAGCCATGACCTAATGCAACCGTTGAACGCCGCGCGCCTGTTTTCCGCCGCCCTGACTCACCAGGACGACGGCTTGTCCGCCGAGGCGCAAAAACTGGTCCAGCACCTGGACAGCTCGCTGCGATCGGCCGAAGACCTGATCAGCGATTTGCTGGACATTTCCCGCCTGGAAAACGGCAAGATCAACCCGGATGCCAAGCCGTTCGCGCTCAATGAGTTGTTCGACACCCTGGGTGCCGAGTTCAAGGCGCTGGCGCGGGACCAGGGCCTGGAATTTCGCGTCAGGCGCAGTTCGCTGCGCATCAACAGCGACATAAAGCTGTTGCGCCGCATCCTGCAGAATTTCCTCACCAACGCTTTCCGCTATGCCAAGGGGCCGGTGCTGCTGGGCGTGCGCCGTCGCCAGGGTGAGGTGTGCCTTGAAGTGTGGGACCGTGGGCCAGGCATTCCGGAAGACAAGCAACAGGTGATATTCGAAGAATTCAAACGCCTCGACAGCCATCAGACCCGCGCCGAGAAAGGGCTTGGCCTGGGGCTGGCGATCGCCGACGGATTATGTCGCGTGCTGGGGCACAAGCTACGCGTGCGCTCGTGGCCGGGACGCGGCAGCGTGTTCAGCGTCAGCGTCCCCCTGGCCCGCGCGCAAGCCGCGCTGCCGGCCCAGCCCGCCGAACTCAATGGCAAACTGCCCAGCGGCGCCCAGGTACTGTGCATCGACAATGAAGACAGCATCCTGATCGGCATGAACAGCCTGCTCACCCGCTGGGGCTGCCAAGTCTGGACCGCGCGTAACCGCGAGGAATGCATGGCTCTGCTCAGCGATGGCCTGCGCCCGCAATTGGCACTGGTGGATTACCACCTGGACGATGGCGAAACCGGGACCGAACTGATGGCCTGGCTGCGCACCCGACTGGGCGAGCCGGTACCCGGCGTGGTCATCAGCGCCGACGGGCGCCCCGAGACCGTGGCCCAGGTGCATGCTGCGGGGTTGGATTATTTGGCCAAGCCAGTGAAACCGGCGGCATTGCGGGCGTTGTTGAGTCGGCATTTGCCGCTATAACGCTTTCGCTTTAGCCCGCGGGCCCTGCGCACCGATCGCTCCCATGCTCCGCGTTCCGCTTTCGACGCAAGGCTTGAGTCGGATGCAACGGTGACGCGGAGCGTCACGGGATGCATTCCCACGCAGAGCGTGGGAACGATCAATCGGCGGCGTTGCGGTCCCTGCGCACCGATCGTTCCCATGCTCCGCGTGGGAATGCCGCCGGGGACGCTCCGCGTTCCGCTTTCGACGCAAGGCTTGAGTCGGGTGCAAGGGTGACGCGGAGCGTCACGGGATGCATTCCCACGCAGAGTGTGGGAACGATCAATCGGCGGCGTTGCGGTCCCTGCGCACCGATCGCTCCCATGCTCCGCGTGGGAATGCCGCCGGGGACGCTCCGCGTTCCGCTATCGACGCAAGGCTTGAGTCGGGTGCAAGAATGACGCGGAGCGTCACGGGATGCATTCCCACGCAGGAGCGTGGGAACGATCAACCGGCGGCGTTGCGGGCCCTGCGCACCGATCGTTCCCATGCTCCGCGTGGGAATGCCGCCGGGGACGCTCCGCGTTCCGCTTTTGACGCAAGGCTTGAGTCGGGTGCAAGGTGACGCGGAGCGTCACGGGATGCATTCCCACGCAGAGCGTGGTAACGATCAATCGGCGGCGTTGCGGTCCCTGCGCACCGATCGTTCCCATGCTCCGCGTGCGAATGCCGCCGGGGACGCTCCGCGTTCCGCTATCGACGCAAGGCTTGAGTCGGGTGCAAGGTGACGCGGAGCGTCACGGGATGCATTCCCACGCAGGAGCGTGGGAACGATCAACAATCGCGGGCAGGCTCGCCTATTCCGGCAATTCGACCAACCCGTCAACATCGGTCATCGCCCGCTCCAGCAAGTCCGCTGGCAGGCTCTTGCTCGCCCGCGCGCCCAGCAGCTTGAGCTGCTCACTGCGGCTGACCAGGTTGCCGCGGCCTTCTGTCAGCTTGTTGCGCGCCGAGCTGTAGGCCTTGTCCAGTTGCTGCAAGCGATTGCCGACTTCGTCCAGATCCTGGATGAACAACACGAACTTGTCGTACAGCCATCCTGCCCGCTCGGCGATTTCCCGGGCGTTCTGGCTTTGCCGCTCCTGCTTCCACAGGCTGTCGATGACACGCAGGGTCGCCAGCAGCGTGGTCGGGCTGACGATCACGATGTTGCGGTCGAAGGCTTCCTGGAACAGTGTGGGCTCCGCCTGCAACGCGGCAGAGAACGCCGCTTCGATCGGTACGAACAACAGGACGAAGTCCAGGCTGTGCAAGCCGTCCAGGCGTTTGTAGTCCTTGCCGGCCAAGCCCTTGACGTGGTTGCGCAGCGACACCACATGTTGCTTGATGGCGATCTGGCCGATGGCTTCGTCTTCGGCCGCCACGTACTGCTGATAGGCCGTCAGGCTGACCTTGGAGTCGACGACCACCTGCTTGTCGCCGGGCAGGTAAATGATCACGTCCGGCTGGAAACGCTCGCCGTCCGGGCCCTTGAGATTGACCTGGGTCTGGTACTCGCGCCCCTTCTCCAGCCCCGCATGCTCAAGCACGCGTTCCAGAATCAACTCGCCCCAGTTGCCCTGGGTTTTCTGTCCTTTCAAGGCGCGGGTCAGGTTGGTGGCTTCGTCGCTCAGGCGCAGGTTGAGCTGTTGCAGGCGCTCCAGTTCCTTGGCCAGGGAAAAGCGCTCTCGGGCTTCAGCCTGATAACTTTCCTCGACGCGCTTTTCAAAAGACTGGATTCGCTCTTTCAACGGATCGAGCAATTGCCCCAGGCGCTGCTGGCTGGTTTCGGCAAAACGCTGCTCGCGCTCGTCGAAGATTTTCCCGGCCAGTTCGGCGAACTGCGCACGCAGCTCGTCCCGTGAGCCCTGCAGGTCGTTGAGGCGCTGCTGATGGCTTTCCTGTTGCTCGCGCAGCTCGGCCTTGAGAGAAGCGGCCAGGGCGTCGAGGCGGCGCAGTTCGACTTCTTTGCCAGCGCGTTCGATATTCCAGGCGTGAGCAGCATCGCGGGCATCGTCACGCTCGATTTGCAGCAGCTCGACCTCACGGCGCACCGCGGCGAGGTCCGCTTGCTTGGCTGCGTTGGCTTGACCGAGATCGGCGATTTCATCGCGACAGGCCTCAAGTTGCGCATTCACCCCATCCTGCGCCAGATTCGCCGTGGCCAGGCGCTCTTCCAGCAACGATGCCTGGGCCTGGGCGGTGCTCGCCCGGCGCTGCAGTTGCCAGGCCAACACCAGAAATGGCAACGCCGCGCCCGCAAGCCCCAGCAATGCGCTGGTCAAGTCCATAGCCATAGCCACTCCTGCCATTGAAATAAAGCCTGAAGGTTAACCAAGGCGTCAGGTCTTGGACAGCTCAGTCTTCGATCAGGCCCAGTTCCTGTTGCGCACGCAGGTCCCCTGCCCGCGCGGCCTGACGCAAGAGATCCTGGCCAATCCGGCGATCCCGGGCATTGCCGCACTCACGGCACATCAGTTGCCCCAACCGGCTTTGCGCGGCGACGACGCCTTCACGGGCCGGTTGCTTGAGTAAACGTCCGGCGATGTGTTTGACGTTGGAGTTTTCGCCCAGGCGCGGGCTGTCCAGCAACCACTCGGCCACCCGCATCGAAAAGCGCTTGGGTGAGGCTACCGTGGACGATTTGGCGGAAGAGGAAGGAGGTGGTGTACGAAACTTCATAAAGCACTGTGGGCAGATCGGAAGGCGCGCCACTCTACTCTCTTTTTCTTACAGGTAAAGCCGAAAAAAACCCGGCACGCCCGTCCTAGAGCAAGCGCTCGGGACAATCCACAGAAGCTGTGGATAACTCAGTGGACAACCGCCATTGAACTCGCGCAAAGGCTTATGGAATGGGGCCTGCAGTCAAACTGACGATTTTTTCACCAGTTAAAAAAGACGATATTTTTCATTGACTTAAATTTTGGTTACAGGCACCCACTGCGTTTGAAGGCTGGATGACAGCAGGGTGACAGTCTGCGCAACTAATGTGCACAACTACCTTCTGGATGGTTATATCACCGGTTTTTTTCGGCGCAATTTTCTTGCTCGTTGGGGATAACCCCCCGTAAAACCCGCGCTCCAGGCAGCTCCCAGCGATGACCGCCGGTCGGATTACGCTCGATGATCGAACAATTTCCAAGGCTCGTCGAAGCGTAGGCGAAGGATGACGCCAAGCGAACATCCAGGAATTTTTTGCCAGCACACTTCCCTTTGCCTTTTCAATCCGTTACTATCCGCGGCGTTAGTACCAAGCTGAAAGTCAATTCTGGTCGAACAAATCCCCCCGGCGCAGCCTTCCCACAGGAAGCCGCTACCGAAAAAGCGGGATCGACCACCTCGATGGTTTCCAGGTAAATCTTGCGCCAATACAGCCTTTGAATAAACGAAGGGTGTTGCCAAGCTCATTTACGCTGACCGAACCAGCCTGCAAATTGATCAGGATCTTCACCCCGGGCCCAGAACCTTTGCCCTTGATGTGTTGCCTGCCCTCCTAAGTACCTACCTGCCAGCCCAAGCGCGCCAATTTATCAGCGCTTCAAACTGGCTGCTTTGTTCCAGTCAGGGTTCTTCGTTCGACCAACGGTGGTCGTCGTTACTGGAACGTTTTAATTTTGCACGGCTCTTATCCGTGTCGCTTGTAGGAACACCCAATGACTATGTCTACTCAAATCCACACCCAGGATGCCATCCGCACCCTAACCAACGCTTTTGCACCAATGAACTGCCTGATCATGGCCGCTCGCAAAGGCTGTTTCAGCTTCACCCTGGTCAACGAACACGGCATCGCCCGTCACAGCGAACGCCTGTACCCCGACCAGTATTCCAGCGCCGAACCGCTGCAGGCGGTCATCGAGCGTACGCGTCAGGCCTTGGTCGCCTGATACGCCAGCAAGCCTGAAACACCAGAAGCCCCGCCCGAAAAGCGGGGCTTTTTGTTGCGCAAGGTTTCACGATGACTAAGCACGGATAGATATAACGTTTATAACTCGCCGGCAGAAATATTTTAAAAACAGTCCTTTACGCGGTGAATATGACACTAGACTTCAACTCAAGCGGCTTGATCCGCTTCCGACGAGCCTGAGTCGATTCACCGCTGCCAAAGCCTTTCAGGTTCGTCGCCAATTTGATGCATCGAGGGTTTTATGGGTATCGCTGCCAGCGAACTGTGCCGTTATGTAATCCGTCCGACCTTGATCTACCTTGGACGCCATAGCGCAACCGCCGAATCCCTGCTGCTAGGCATCGCCGCCAGCCAGTCAGCCCTTGGTTCCGCCCTGCATGACCGCCGTGGACACGGCCTGTATCGAATCGCCGAACCCCGCCACCAGGCACTTTGGGACCATTACCTGGCACTCGATCCGGAACGCGCCAGCCTGGTGCGTGGCCTGGCCAGCCAACATGCATTCCTCAGCGGCCCGCACCTGGAATTGACCGTCAACCTGCGTTACGCCACCGCCATCGCCTGGCTGCTGGTCGAAGAACAGAATACCCCCCTCCCCGAACCAGACGACTTGCTGGGCATGGCCCGAATCTGGCGCCAGACCTTCCAGCCCCAGGGACGCCTGAGAGATTTCACCTGCGCCTGGCAAACCTGTGTTGCACCGCTGAATCAGGTCGCCTGCTGACTGCCCCGAATTCAAAGATCGCTCAACTGGCAGCGAATTTGGTCGGATTGTCCTACAAAACCGCTCTAAATCAAGCATTACAGCCTATGGCGCTGGGACGAAAATGTTGGTAATTTTCGCCCCGGTGATCACCAGGAGTTCTAATAATGAAAAAAGTAATGCTCAAAACCACCATTAGCCTCGCCGTTGCCTTGGCATCCACCCAGATCTTCGCGAGTGGTTTCGCCCTCAACGAACAAAGCATCAGCGGGATGGGGACAGGTTTTGCCGGGCGATCTTCCGCTGCCGACGACGCATCCACCGTATTTGGCAACCCTGCTGGCATGTCGCGCCTCAAGCGCGAACAAGTGACTGGCGGTGTTGCATTCATCGACGCGCACGCTGATATCAGCGATGCCAGCTCCCGTCCCAATGGCGGCACCAACAAAGGTGACATGGTCCCTTTCATGGGCGTGCCGATGGGCTACTACGTCAAGCCACTCGATGACCAGTGGGCAGTCGGTTTCGGCGTCTACGCGCCATTCGGCCTGGTGACCGACTACGAGAACGGCTTTGCCGGCCGTTACTTCGGCAGCAAGAGTGAAGTCACCATCGTGACGCTGCAGCCAACCGTCAGCTACGCCTTTAACGACAAGGTGTCGATCGGCTTCGGTCCTACCATTAACCGCATCGACGGCAAGCTGGAATCGAACCTTTCGCTGAACCCGGCGGCTCCGGACGGCGAAGTTAAGATCAAGGGTGACGACACCGCTCTGGGCTACAACATCGGTATCCTGGTGCAAGCCACCGACAGCACTCGCGTCGGCCTGACCTACCACTCGAAAGTGAAGTACAAGCTCGAGGGTGACACCAAGGTCAACTACGGCTTCCTCACGAACCTGCGTCAGAACCCGAACCAGAAGTACGACGCTTCACTGGACATCACCACGCCTGAGTCGGTCGACTTCTCGGTCACCCATCAACTGGACGACCAGTGGACCCTCTACGCAGGCAGCACCTGGACTCGCTGGAGCCGCCTGAAAGAAATCACCGTCGAGAACAGTGGCGTGCCTGCTGCTTTGAACCCAGCGTTTGGCACCATCACCGAAGAGCAGAACTGGCACGACACCTGGGCTCACGCCATCGGTGCCTCCTACCAGTTGAACAAGCAGTGGGTACTGCGTACCGGTCTGTCGGTTGACCAGGCGCCAACCAACAACGAAAACCGCTCTCCACGCATCCCCACCGGCGATCGCAAGATTTTCAGCCTGGGTGCCGGCTGGAGCCCGACCGACGACCTGACCATCGACGTTGCGTATTCGTACCTGCATGAAGAGTCGGTCAAGGTCAACGATAACAACGGCCGCCAAGCCTACAGCTCTAAGTATGAAAACTGGGCGAACGGTTTCGGTGTCGGTGCGACCTACCGCTTCTGATGACCGTCAGGGAGTTTGAAAGGCTCGCCGCCTGAATCAAAAAAAGCCCCGCGCTCTTACACAGAGGCGGGGCTTTTTTGTGGGAGCGAGCCTGCTCGCTCCCACAGATCAAGGAGTGGAGGCCAATGGTGGCGAAGCCAGGGCTTTTTCCACGGCCTCAATGAACTCGGGATCATCGGGCTTGGTCAGGCTGGAAAAGCTGGCAATCACCTTGCCCTGGCGATCGACCACGTACTTGTAGAAATTCCACTTCGGCGCGCCGCTTTGTTTGGCGAGGACCTGGAACAGGTGCGTGGCATCGTCACCACGAACTTTCTGCGGTTCGGTCATGGTGAAGGTCACCCCGTAGTTCACGTAACAGACCTTGGCGGTCTCGGCGCCGTCCTTGGACTCTTGCTTGAAGTCATTGGACGGCACACCGATCACCTCCAGCCCCTGTTCCTTGTAGCGCTGATTGAGCGCCTCGAGGCTTTTGAACTGCGGCGCAAAACCACAGAAGCTGGCGGTATTGACCACCACCAGCGGCTTGCCGGCGAAACGCTGGCACAGATCGATGGATTCCTTGGCGCGCAGCTTGGGCAACGAGCCTTCGAGCAGCGCCGGGCACTCTGCCGCCTGGGCCAATCCGGTAAACGCTACCAGTAACACGGGAACCGCCAGCCAGCGCATCAGCATATCGGTGCTTCCTTGAGAGTTCTTGTGAGATTGAAGTTACTCGCCCTCACTTGCTGCTAGCAAGCGTCCTTGAAGAATGCCGCCCTCTAGCACGCCCCCATGCCCAGTTGCATCAACGCCAGGCCGCCCTGATGCCAGCCCCACCAGGCCACGGCCAGCAGCAAGCCGCACACAGCGGCGATCACGATCCGCGACCAGAGGCTGTTCATGTCGCACTCAGCTGGCTTTGCAGACGCGCCACGGGCCGCTCACGCACGGGCCAGTTAAGCGCGGCCGCCATCAGGCTCAAGAGGATCGCCACCTGCCAGATCAAGTCGTAGCTCCCGGTCCGGTCGTACACCACCCCGCCCAGCCAGCCACCGAGAAATGACCCGAGCTGGTGAAACAGGAAAACAATCCCACCGAGCATGGACAGGTTTCGTACGCCGAACAAGGTGGCCACGGTGCCGTTGGTCAAGGGAACGGTCGACAACCATAGGAACCCCATGGCCATCCCGAACAGGTAGGCGCTGGTCGTCGTCACTGGCGCCCACAGGAACAACCCGATCACCACGGCGCGCAGCAGGTACAGGCCAGTCAACAGACGCGGTTTGGACATGCGCCCGCCGAGCCAGCCGGCGGTATAGGTGCCGAAGATGTTGAACAGGCCGATCAAGGCCAGCACCGTGGTACCCACCGTCGCCGGCAGATGTTGATCCACCAGGTACGCTGGCAGGTGCACGCCAATGAACACCACCTGGAAGCCACAGACAAAAAAGCCGAATGCCAGCAGCCAGAACCCCGAATGGGAGCACGCCTCGCGCAACGCTTCAGAAAGGGTCTGTTCGTGGCCGAGCAGCGGCAGCGGCTTGTCCTTGAGCATGCTCACCAGCGGCACGATCAGTGCCACCAGCACACCCAGCGCCAGCAATGCCGCCGACCAGCCGAGCCAGCCGATCAAACCGAGCGTGCCCGGCAGCATGGCGAACTGGCCGAACGAACCGGCGGCACTGGCGATACCCATGCCCATGCTGCGTTTTTCTGGCGGCACCGCACGCCCGACCACGCCGAGGATCACTGAGAAGGAGGTGCCGGACAGGCCGATCCCGATCAGCAGGCCGGCGCTCAGGGACAAGGTCACCGCCGAGTCGGAAAGCCCCATGCAGACCAACCCCGCCGCGTACAGGACGCCGCCGACCAGCACCACTTTGGCCGCGCCAAAGCGGTCGGCCAGGGCGCCGGTGAAGGGTTGCGCCAGGCCCCAGATCAGGTTCTGCAGGGCGATGGCGAAGGCGAAGACTTCACGCCCCCAGCCGAACTCGGCACTCATCGGCGCCAGGAATAGCCCGAAACCGTGTCGCACCCCGAGGGACAACGCCAGGATCAGCGCACTTCCCAGTAAAACCCAACCGCACGTACGCCACATCGAGGTCATTCTTGTTCTCCATTTACGGGTATATACCCGCTTAAAATCGAAAAAACTGACCTCAAGCCAGTTCGTCCAGCAACTTCAATAACGTTTCACGCTTTTCCGCGCCCAAGCGATCGACCAAGCGCTGTTGCGCCGCCTCCCAGGCGGGCAAGGCGGCTTTGAGGCGCTCGGCGCCCGCTTCGGTGAGCAGGACGATGCGATTGCGCATGTCCTCGCCCTCGACCAGCGTCACCAGGCCATCACCCTCCAGCACACGCAAGTTGCGCCCCAGGGTACTGCGATCCAGGCCCATGGCTTCGGCGAGGGTGGAGATACTCGGTTGATCCAGGCGCTGCAGGTTGCACAGCAAAGAATACTGCGCAACGTTGATCCCGAAGCCATCGAGAGCGCCGTCGTAATGCCTGCTGACGCCACGGGCGGCGCGACGCAGGTTGATGCATAAACATTGGGATTCGAGCATGGTGCGTGTATATACCCGTGGTTGAATGAAAGCAAATTTATGTTACACCAAACCCCTCTACCTGTAGGAGCGAGCATGCTCGCGATGGACGTCAACGATGACGCTGACTGCCTGACACCCCTCGGTGCTTGTACCTCCATCGCGAGCATGCTCGCTCCTACAGGATTAGCGCCACGCCCACCAGCACGGCTACTTCCAATAGCTCCAGCAACGCCCCTGCCGTGTCACCTGTCGTGCCACCCAATCGGCGCAGCATCACCTGCCTCAGCCAGGCAAACATCAGCGCCGCCAGCAGCAGCGCCCAAACGCCGTTGAACCCAGCGATCAGCACACACAACAAGGCACTGACCGCCAACACCTGCTTGCCCGCCAACCGCGGAAGATGATCGGCCAGCGCCTGGCCCAATCCACCGGGACGCACGTAGGGCGTGGTGAGGAACAACCCCAGTAACGCGCTGCGGCTAATCAGTGGGACGATGATCAATAGCACACTGTGCTGCTGCTCAATCAACGCTAGCAACGCGGCAAACTTGAGCAGCAACACCAGCACCAGCGTGACCACGGCGATCGGCCCGCTGCGCGGATCCTTCATGATCGTCAGCGTGCGCTCGCGGTCGCCGAATCCGCCCAGCCATGCATCGGCGCTGTCGGCCAGGCCATCCAGGTGCAGCGCGCCACTGAGCAGCACCCACGCCGTCAATAGCAGTGCGGCATGGAGCAGCAGTGGCGTGCCCAGCAACAGCCCGTTCAGCGCCCACAGAATCACGCCGAACAGCACACCCACCAGCGGATAAAACAGCAGCGAGCGCCCCAGTTCCTCAGGCGTTGGCATGCCCGGTAGACGAATCGGCAGGCTGCTGAGAAATTGCAGGGCGATCCAGAATGGCAACATGTTCAGCGCACTTCCCTCAAGACACCACCGGGCTCGACCAAGAGGGAGAACAGCGCGCCGTGCGCCACTTCGACATTGAGCAGTTGCTCGCGGGGCAAGCCCCGGGCGTGGGCCAGCAATAAACGCATGACCCCGCCATGACTGACCAGCAGCACACGCTCTCCGGCGTACGCCCCATGCAGGCGTGCGACCGCCGCGAGTACTCGCGCTGAAAACTCCGCGACCGGTTCACCCTCTGGCGGGGTAAACGAATACGGATCAGCCCAGAACAAACCCAGGGCCTGGGCGTCGGTTTCCATCAGTGCCACGGCACTCTGTCCCTCCCAGGCACCGAAGTGCAGTTCCTGCAGGTCTTTGTTCAGCTCGATCGGCAGTCCTGCCTGCATCGCCAGTTCTTCGGCGAAACGCGCACAGCGCTGCAAAGGCGAGCTGACCAGGCGATCCCAGGGCCCCTCCCCCGCCACCGCCTGGCGCATCTGCGCCCAGCCCTTGTCGGTCAGCGCATCGTCGAGGCTGCCGCGCAAGCCGCCACCGAGTTCTGTTTCACCGTGACGCAACAAGTCCAGATGCAAGATCATGCCGGACGGTCCGCCACCGCCGCTTCGGCGAACGTCGCCATCTGCCCGTGCAGCTCGCAGGCCAGACGCAGCAATGGCACGGCCAGCGCGGCACCACTGCCCTCGCCCAGGCGCAAGCCGAGGTCCAGCAAGGGTTCGGCCTTCAGGGTTTCCAGCACATGACGATGGCCCGGCTCGGCTCCGCGATGACCGAACAACAGCCATTGGCGGCACGACGGATTCAACCGCACCGCGACCAAGGCCGCGACACTGCAGATGAACCCGTCCACCAGCACTGCAATGCCTTGCTGGGCGCACGCCAGGTAGGAGCCCACCAGTGCCGCGATTTCAAAACCGCCCAGATTGAACAAGGTCTGCAGCGCATCGCCACGTTGAGCGCCGTGCAGCACCAGCGCGCGCTCGATCACTTGCGCTTTACGACTGACACCCGCCGCATCCAGCCCCGTACCCGGCCCGGCCAGATGCACCACCGGGCAATCGAGCAAGGCACAGGCCAGGGCGCTGGCCGCCGTGGTGTTGCCGATGCCCATTTCGCCACCGATGAACAGTTGCGCACCCATCGCAACGGCGCGCTCAACGCTGTCGCGACCGGCCTGCAACGCGCGTTCGCCTTGCGCCGCGGTCATCGCTGGCCCCTGGGCAAAATTCGCCGTGCCGGGCCCGATGTTCAGGTGTCGCACACCCGCCAGGTTCAACGACGGTGTGATGGTGCCCAGGTCGACCACTTCCAGGGAGGCGCCCAACTGCCGCGCCAACACACTGATCGCTGCACCGCCGCTGACGAAGTTGAGCAGCATCTGCCCGGTGACTTCCTGGGGATAGGCCGACACTCCCTCGGCCACCACACCATGGTCACCGGCAAAAATCGCGATCCACAACCGCTCCAGACTCGGCTTCACCTGCCCCTGCAGTCCGGCCAGTTGCACCGCCACCGACTCAAGCTGACCGAGTGAGCCGGCCGGCTTGGTCAGTTGCTGTTGACGGGCTTGCGCCTGCTCGACCGCCTGGGCGTCGATCGGTTGGCAGGGGTTCAGCCACCAGGTTGGGCTCATAAAGCAGTTCCTTTCAAAGTCAGGGGCAGGCCGGCAACGGTCAGGACGACACGCTGGCAACGCTCGGCCAGGGCTTGATGCAGCCAACCGGCTTCATCGACATAGCGGCGAGTCAATTCGCCCAGCGGCACGACGCCCATTCCGGTCTCGTTGCTGACAAAAATGATTTCACCCGGCAACGACGCCAGGCATTCGAGCAAGGCTTCGCGCTCGGCCACCAGACGCTCGGTGTCATCGAGCATCAGCAGGTTGGTCATCCACAACGTCAGGCAGTCCACCAGCAGGCAGCGCTCGCTGCTGGCGGTTTCGCGCAGGATGCGGGCCAGTTCCACAGGCTCTTCGATCAACGCCCATTCGGCCGGACGGCGGGCGCGGTGATGGGCGACACGCTCGTTCATTTCACCGTCCAGGGGTTGACTGGTGGCGATGTAGGTCACTTGAAGGCCGCTGTCGCTGGCGAGTTTTTCCGCCAGGCGACTTTTCCCAGAGCGGGCACCGCCGAGGATCAGTTGGAGCATGGTTTATTCCATAAAATGTGCAGTGTCATGACGGGCCCCTTCGCGGGCAAGCCCGCTCCCACAGTTGTTTGGGTTGGTCACAAAACTTAAGTACACCCGGTAACCCTGTGGGAGCGGGCTTGCCCGCGATGGGGCCAGCACGGCCAACTTAAAAACCACAGAGCTCGCGCAACAGCCCGGTATCCAGATGCTTTTCAACCAGATCCGCCAAGCGCTCGATATCCCGCTCGCGCAAGCCGTGGTAATCCACCTCCTGCACATTCTGCAAACCCGCCCATCGCAACAGCGCACTGCACGCCGCCGGGGATTCAAACAGGCCATGCAAATAGGTGCCGAAAATTTGCCCATCGACACTCTGCGCGCCATCGCAACGACCATCGTCCAACTGCACGGCGGCATTTTCCAGGGCAGGTCCGGTGGTAACGCCAGCGTGAATCTCATAGCCGCAGACCTCGGCATTCTCCAGTGCAAGACGCCCGCGCACGTTGCGTAGCTGCTTGTGTTCTTCGAGCTGCGTGGTGAATGCCAGCAGGCCCAGGCCATCACTGGACCCCGGCGCGCCTTCAAGTCCCAGCGGGTCATGCACCTGCTCGCCGAGCATCTGCAGGCCACCGCAAATACCCAGGACTTTGCCGCCATAGCGCAGGTGTCGCGAGATCGCGGCGTCCCAGCCATTGGCGCGCAGATAGGCCAGATCGCTACGCACGCTTTTCGAGCCTGGCAGAATGATCAGGTCGGCCGCTGGAATCGCCTGGCCGGGGCCAATGAATTGCAGGTCCACTTGCGGGTGCAGGCGCAGTGGATCGAAATCGGTGTGGTTGCTGATGCGCGGCAGCACCGGCACCACTACCTTCAACAGCTGCCCGGCCTTGTCGGCCTGGCGCTGGTCGATGCCGTCCTCGGCCTCCAGGTGCAGGTCCATCACGTACGGCAGTACGCCGATCACCGGTTTGCCAGTGCGCGTTTCCAGCCAGTCGAGACCGGGTTGCAGCAGGGCGATGTCACCGCGAAAACGGTTGATGACGAAACCTTTGACCCGCGCCTGCTCGGAGGGCGACAGCAGTTCCAGGGTGCCCACCAGGTGAGCGAAAACCCCGCCCCGATTGATGTCGGCGATCAGCACCACCGGGCAATCGACCGCTTCGGCGAAGCCCATGTTGGCGATGTCGCCAGCGCGCAGGTTGATCTCGGCCGGTGAGCCCGCCCCCTCGACCATCACCACTGGATACGCTGAGCTCAAGCGTTCGTGGGACGCCAGCACCGCTTGCATCGCAATGGATTTGTAGTCGTGATAGGCCACGGCATTCATCGTGGTGACTGCACGCCCATGGATGATCACCTGGGCGCCGGTATCGCTGTTGGGCTTGAGCAGCACCGGGTTCATGTCGGTGTGGGGCTCAAGAAAAGCAGCCTGGGCTTGCACGGCTTGCGCGCGACCAATCTCGCCACCGTCGGCAGTCACCGCGCTATTGAGCGCCATGTTCTGCGGCTTGAACGGCACCACGCTGACACCCTGGCGCGTAACCCAGCGGCACAGTGCCGTCACCAGCGTGCTTTTACCGGCGTCGGATGTGGTGCCCTGCACCATTAGCGTGGTCATTGGCTTTCCCTGGTGAAGGCGTCGAACGCGCAGTCGAGGCGGGCCCAGTCGGCTTCATCGCCAGGCAGGCCGAAACGCAGGCTGCTGTTGTGGGTGAACAGGCGCAATAGAATGCCGCGCCGGGCCATGAACTCGTGCAGTACTTCGGCGCGCTCGGTGATTAGCCATTGGAACAAGGCGCACCCGCCTTGGGGTTGGAAGCCGTGCCGGGTCAACAGGGTGGCCAGCCGCGCACTGGCCTCATCGGCGCGCTCGCGCTGCCGAACGTGCCCTTCGGTGTCGCGCAGGCACGCCTGGCCCAGCACTCGGGTCGGCCCGCTGACCGCCCACGGCCCTACTTGCTCGGCGAGCAACTTGAGCAACTTGCGCTCAGCCAGGACAAAACCCAGGCGCACGCCGGCCAGGCCGAAAAACTTGCCAAAGGAGCGCAGCACGATCAAGCCTACCTGATGGGCAAACGGCGCCACACTCAGGTGCGGCGTGTTGTCCATGAAGGCCTCGTCCACCACCAGCCAGCCACCGCGCGGGGCCAGGCGCGAATGCCAGTCGAGCAGCCGGGCGGGCGTCAGGTTCAGCCCGGTTGGATTATTCGGGTTGACCACCACCAGCACGTCGAGGCTATCGACGAAGAAGTCGACCTCCTGCTCCAGCACTTCGCGCACGATGTAGCCATTGCGCCGCCACGCCTCGGCATGTTCGGCATAACAGGGTGACAGTACGCCGACCTTGCCCGCCCGCCGCAAACGCGGCAGCAACTGGATGGCCATCTGCGAACCGGCGACCGGCAACGCTTGCAAGGTGCCGTAGTAGTCGCAGGCCGCCTGCTCCAGACCGTCATTGGTTTCCGGCAATCGCGCCCAGGCCCGTTGCGGGATGTCCGGCACTGGAAACGGCCAGGGGGCCAGGCCGCTGGACAGGTCAAGCCAATCGGCTTCATCGATGCCGTAATCGTGCGCCGCCTTGCGCAGTCGTCCGCCGTGCTCAAGCATAAAATTCAGACCCCACGCACAGAATCAGCAGCCACAACCATACCCCACGCTGCACCAGTTGCCAGCCGCGGTCGATGGCGTCGGCATCCGCCGGCACGCCCTCGCCCAGCGTCGGGCGCTGATGCAGTTCACCGTGATAAATCGCCGGCCCGCCCAGCTCGACGCCCAACGCACCGGCACCCGCCGCCATCACCGGACCGGCATTCGGGCTGTCCCAGGTTGGCCCCTGGGTACGCCAGCATTTCAACGCCAGTCGGGTCTTGCCCAACAGTGCATAGGTCAGCGCCACCAGGCGCGCCGGAATGTAATTGAGCACGTCGTCGATCTTGGCCGCCGCCCAGCCGAAACGCTCGAAGCGTTCGTTGCGATAGCCCCACATCGCGTCCAGGGTGTTGCTCAAACGGTAGAGCACCACGCCGGGCGCACCGGCCACGGCAAACCAGAACAGCGCGGCGAACACCGCGTCGCTGCCGTTTTCCAGCACCGATTCGGTGGCGGCACGGGCCACGGCGGTTTCATCCAGATCACTGGTTTTGCGGCTGACCAGATAACTCACGCGTTGGCGCGCTTCTTCAAGGTCACCGCTGCGCAAGGCCTTGGCCACCGGCGTGACGTGCTCGCCGAGGCTGCGCATGCCCAGGGCGCAATAGAGCGCGAGAATCTCGACGATCCAGCCGACGTACGGCGCCCATGAGAGCGCCGTGGCCAACAGGGTCAGCGGCACTACGGCGATCACCCACGCGGTGACCCCATGGCTGCGCCAGCCGCGACCGCCACCATTGAAACGTTGCTCGATGCGCTCGGCGAAACGGCCAAACGCCACCAGCGGATGCCAGCGCTTGGGCTCACCCAGCAGCGCATCCAGCGCTACCGCGGCGACACTCAACAACGCCACACTCATTGACTCACTCCCCAATAATTTTCGTACAGCAGCTCACTCAACGGACGCGCCTGCGCCCAGCCTTCGAGCACCAGCATTGGCGCCGGATAGAAGGCCTTGACCGGTCCCAGGCAGAGAATGGCCAGGGGCTTGGCACCAGGCGGCAGGCCCAGCAGGTCCGCCAAGGCTTGCGGTTCGAACAGCGAGACCCAGCCCATGCCCAGCCCTTCGGCGCGGGACGCCAGCCAGAGGTTCTGGATGGCGCAAGACAACGAGGCCAGGTCCATTTCCGGCAGGGTGCGACGACCGAAGATGTGCCGTTCGCGATCGTCCATCAACGCGGCGACCAGCACTTCGGCGCAATCGTTGATGCCCTCGACCTTGAGGTGCATGAATTCGTCGGTGCGCTCACCCAGGGCCTCGGCGGTGCGGATACGTTCTTGCTCCACCAGCTGTTGGATCTGGCCACGCAAGGCTCGATCGCTGATGCGGATGAACCGCCAGGGCTGCATCAGGCCGACACTTGGGGCCTGATGCGCGGCTTCGAGCAGGCGTCGCAGCAGCTCGGGCTCGACCGTGCCGCCGGCGAAGTGACGCATGTCGCGGCGTTCACCGATGGCGCGGTAGACCGCGTCGCGTTCGGCCTGGCTGAAGGCGTTGTCAGTCATGGCTCTTCGCGAGCAGGCTCGCTCCCACATTTGATATGCGTTCCCCTGTGGGAGCGAGCCTGCTCGCGAAGGCGTCCGTCCAGTCAGGCGCAAACAAAGCGGCAATCGCTGATGGATTGGACGGGAAATAAAAGTGCACGTAAGAGGCCGTCATCCGCCCCTCACGATAAACCGCTTCGGCCCCACGCCCGCCGTTAGGACTCAGGCCACGGGCAATCGGAACAAGCTCGGTCGTGGTCAACGAATGGTGATAGGTATGCCCGCGCAAAGAACCTTCCGGCAGCTCAACCGCTTGCAGAGCCAATGCAGCAAGGCGCTTTTGCATCACCGCGTCGCCCTTCAACAAGCCGACCAGCTCGGCACGAGTGCCCTCGACATCGGTCAGCGAATCGAGCAAATAAAGCATGCCGCCGCATTCGGCCAGCAAGGGTTTGCCTGCCGCGTGGTGGGCGCGGATGGCGCTGAGCATGGCAGTGTTCTGCGCCAATGCCACGTGGTGCAATTCCGGATAGCCACCCGGCAGGTACAGGCTGTCGGCCTCTGGCAAACCTGCATCACGGATCGGCGAGAAAAACCGCAGCTCGGCGCCCATCGCCCGCAGCACATCGAGACTGGCGCCATAGGTAAAGGCAAACGCTTCGTCACGGGCCACGGCGATGCGCACGCCAGCCAGCAAGGGCTCGACTGTCACCACATCGGGCGCGGCGAATTCCACCGCCGGCGGCAGTTCGACTTCGCAACTGCCGGCCAGGGCCTCGGCCGCCGCATCGAGGCGCACATCCAGGTCATTCAACTCGCTGGCCTGCACCAGGCCAAGGTGTCGACTCGGCAATTCGATCCCGGTCTCCCGTGACAAGGCGCCATACCAGCGCAGGCCTTCGGTCAGGCTGCCTTCGAGCAGTTGCGCGTGGCGCAGGGTGCCCACGCGGTTGGCCAGCACGCCGGCAAACGGCAAGTCCGGCTGATAACGCGCCAGGCCCAGGGCCAGTGCGCCGAAGGTCTGGGCCATGGCGGTGCCGTCGATCACAGCGAGCACCGGCACGCCGAAATGCCGCGCCAGGTCAGCGCTGGACGGCGTACCGTCGAACAGCCCCATGACGCCTTCGATCAGGATCAGGTCAGCGTCGCCAGCGGCCTCCCACAACAGGCGGCGACTGTCCAGCTCGCCGACCATCCACATGTCCAGTTGATACACCGGCGCACCGCTGGCGCGTTCGAGGATCATCGGATCGAGAAAGTCCGGGCCGCACTTGAACACGCGAACCTTACGGCCCTGGTTACGATGCAACCGGGCCAGCGCAGCGGTCACGGTGGTCTTGCCCTGGCCGGACGCCGGCGCAGCAATCAGCACCGCCGGGCAACGTCGAGGCTGGTTCACAGCTCCACGCCTTTTTGCGCCTTGATACCGGCCTGGAAGGCGTGCTTGATCATGCCCATTTCAGTGACGGTATCCGCCAGTTCAACCATCTGCGGCTTGGCGCCGCGACCAGTAACCACCACGTGCTGCATAGGCGGACGCGCCTGCAAATCGCTGAGCACCTGATCGAGATCGAGGTAGCCGTGCTTGAGGGCGATGTTCAGTTCGTCCAGCACCACCAGGCCGATGGACGGGTCGCGCAGCAGTTGCTGCGACACCGCCCAGGCCGCTTCGGCAGCCGCGATGTCGCGCTGGCGATCCTGTGTTTCCCAGGTGAAGCCCTCGCCCATCACATGAAAACGCACCTGCTCGGGAAAGCGCCGGAAGAACAGCTCTTCACCGGTGCTGTTACGCCCCTTGATGAACTGCACCACGCCGCACTGCATGCCATGCCCCATGGCACGCGCCAGCATGCCGAACGCCGAACTGCTCTTGCCTTTGCCATTGCCGGTCAGCACCAGCAGCAGGCCACATTCGTTTGGGGAATTGGCGATGCGTTCGTCGATCACGGCCTTTTTGCGCAGCATGCGCGCCAGGTGACGTTCGTCACGATCAGGATTGTCAGACATGGGGGAGCTCTCCGTTGAGGCAGGATTAACGGCGGGCAGGCACAAGAATAGACGGCAAGAAGCCTGGCATCGCCCACCGTGATGCCGCTTGGATGGATCAGGCCGGTCTCCGGGCTCATGAGCGGCGTGACGCCTCGCTGCGCGCCTTCCCGCATCGATGGATCGACGCAGTGGCTTCAAGCGCAGTTTTCACTCATTTACCGTTGCGGGGGCAGCGCCGGGATCGCAGGGCTTCATCGACTGAAGCGCTCACTCACCGGCTTCCCTGTTTCACTCTGTCGACCCAAGCCACAGAGCACCTGAAACAAGCGGCGAAGGTTAGAGGGTTGGGGGTGGAGCGTCAATTGAAGACAGGGTGCCGGAACGAATAACTGCCAACCATTCATAAAATGACGTCAATCTTGTGTCACACTCACTTCAGCGATATCAATTTGCCACAATCTCACAACACAATAATAAGGTGAGCCCTATGCAAGGCATGATCATCAGTAATCCGAAGCTGGAATTCCTGCGTCCGGTGCTGGAGCGCTGGTTCGACTGTATCGATCGTTATAACGCCGTTCGCGGCGACAACGAGACACCCTACTGGCTCGATGAAAAAGCCAACCTCGGCCTGCTTTCTGCCGCGGCTTGGATGGCTGAGATGGTCACACTGCAACAATCGCCCACGCGCAAACAGACCGAAGAAGGCGAACGCAACGGCCGCGCCGACCTGTTTATCGCCACCACCGAAGATCGCGCCTGGCTGCAGGCCACGCAGCGCTGGCCACGCGTTAACAGCCTGAACCTGACCCAGGCCTTGCTGGACATCACCAGTGACGCGAAAAAAATCAGCTACGCCAGCGACCTGAGAATCGGCTGCCTGTTCGTCGCTCCCCACAAGAGCCAGCAAGGCGCCACCCCGGAGGAACTCCAGGACATGGTCGATGACCTGCAAAAGGAGCATTGCTGCGCCGTGGCCTGGTATTTCCCCTATGCCTATCGCAAATTGCGCAATGAAGCCGGTCACTATCACCCAGGCATTGCCGTGTTGCTCAAGGAAGCTCGCGGCTAAAGGTTGAACCATCGGGCTTTGCCGCTTCTCTATGATTTAAGTCACTGCATTCATAGGGAAGGTCAGCAATGCGCACATCCGAGCTGGTTTTCGTCATCGCATTAGCGGGAGGGCTCGTCGCCTGTGGCGAAACCGCCCGCTTGCAAGTCACCGACGGCATCGGGCCGTCCCCCAAGCTACCGGAACCGAACAAGACGCTGTTCCCGACAATGAACATCGCCCCGGCCATTGGCTGGGCGGACGGCGCAAAACCCGTCGCGGCCAGCGGTACTCATGTCGGCGCATTTGCCGAGAACCTCGATCATCCACGCTGGCTTTATGTGCTGCCCAATGGCGACGTGCTGGTTGCCGAAACCAATGCCCCGCCCAAACCCGATGACAACAAAGGCATCAAGGGCTGGATCACCAAGAAAGTCATGGGGCGCGCCGGTGCCGGCGTGCCGAGCCCGAACCGCATCACCCTGCTGCGAGATGGCAACCACGATGGCGTTGCCGAAACCCGCACGGTATTCCTGGAAAACCTCAACTCGCCCTTCGGCATGACCCTGGTCGGCAATGACCTGTACGTGGCCGACACCGACCGGCTGTTGCGCTTCCATTATGAGAACGGCGACACGGCAATCCAGAACAAACCGATCAAGGTCGTCGACTTGCCAGGGGGCACCCTGAACCACCACTGGACCAAAAACGTCATCGCCAGCAAGGACGGCAGCAAGCTGTATGTCACGGTGGGCTCCAACAGCAACGTCGGCGAAAACGGCATGGACCAGGAGCAAGGGCGCGCGGCGATCTGGGAAGTGGATCGCGCCACCGGCAACCACCGGATCTTCGCTTCAGGCCTGCGCAACCCCAACGGCATGGCCTGGGAGCCGCAAAGCGGTGCGCTGTGGACGGCCGTGAATGAGCGGGACGAAATCGGCAGCGACCTGGTGCCGGACTACATCACCTCGGTGAAAGACGGCGCCTTCTATGGCTGGCCATTCAGTTATTACGGCCAGCATGTCGACGAGCGTGTCGACCCGCAAAACCCGGACCTGGTGGCCAAGGCGATCGCCCCGGACTATGCGGTGGGGCCTCACACCGCTTCACTTGGCCTGACGTTTGCCGAAGGCAACAGGTTGCCGGCGCAGTTCAAGGAAGGCGCGTTCATCGGCCAGCATGGCTCCTGGAACCGCAAGCCGCACAGCGGTTACAAAGTGATTTTCGTGCCCTTCAGCGGTGGCAAGCCAAGCGGGCAACCGGTGGATGTGCTCACCGGGTTCCTCAATGATGAGGAAAAAGCCATGGGTCGGCCGGTGGGCGTGGTGATCGATCAGCAAGGCGCCTTGCTGGTGGCCGATGATGTGGGGAATAAGGTGTGGCGGGTGTCGGCCGCTCATTAACCTGCACTTGAAAAACAGGCCGACCGGTCGGCTTTTGCTTTGGCTTTGGCTTTTGCTTGGCTTTAGATCTTGATTTTCTTGCCCCCTCACACCCTGAGTCTGTCCGTCAACCTGTGACGACGTCCATCGGGGCCTCTACCAACGTTGATCCATGCCGCATCGAAGCTTGTTGTGGGAGATTGTTTTCTGAGTACATATCCGTTGCTGCGGTAACGGCTACTTATGGTTTCGCCCTTACGGCGACTCACTTTTTCAAACGCCAAAAAGTAAGCAAAAGGCTTTGCCCCACCACTTGGTGCCTCGCTAGGGCTCGGCATGCCCTCTCTCCGGCATTGCTCCGTGGGTCGCCGCGATGGGCCATCCCTGGCCCAGCGCGGCTAAACCGGCGTCCTGCCGGTTTCCCCACTGCGCAATGCCTGCGTTCGGCCATCGTGGTTAACGGGGCACTCAGATCAAAAGCCAAAGCGAGGCGGCCTTAAAGCCGACCTGGCTTGTGCAGATACCCCCAATCCCCTGTAGGAGCCAGGCTTGCCGGCGAAGAACGATAACACGGTACAACAGACACACCGCAGCGCCTGGTTCGCCGGCAAGCCTGGCTCCTACAAGGGAATGCGTACGGCTCCCGATCAGGTCGGCTGTCAGGCCGCCTCGCTTTTGCGTTTGATCTTGATCTGGCTTTTGATTTTCTTGCCACATCGAGAGGCCGAGTGGAGGTTCTGCGCAGTGGGTAAACCGGCATGGATGCCGGTTTAGCCGCGCTGGGCCAAGGATGGCCCATCGCGGCGACCCCTGTAGGAGCGAGCATGCTCGCGAAAAACGCCAGAACAACACGGGCATTCAGATAGCCCTCGTCATCGTTGACGACCATCGTCGGAACGCCGCCCGGAGCATGCTCGCTCCTACAGGCTCTTCCAAGTGACTCGCCGTAAGGGCGAAACCCTAGGTGGCCGTTACCGCAGGAATGGATATGTACACAGTCAACAAAACATAGGCCGGCTGTCAGACCGCCATCGCCGGCAAGCCAGCTCCTACAGTTTGGATCGGGTACAAACGCGAGAGATCAGCGCTTACGGCAAAGGGTAAGCCCATCCCCCAGCGGCAACAGCGACAGATCCACCCGCGCGTCATCCTTCAGGGCGCGATTCAGCGCCTGGATGGCGCGGGTATCGGCGCTCTCGGGGTTGTCCTCAAGCACCCGGCCACTCCACAGGGTGTTATCGAACACCGCCAGTCCACCGTTGCGCAACAGACGAAGCGCCTGCTCCAGGTACGCCGGATAGTTGGCCTTGTCGGCATCGATGAAAATCAAATCAAACTGGCCTGGCTGATCCAGCGCGCCCAGGGTTTCCAGCGCAGGCGCCAGCCGCAGATCGATTCGCCCGGACAGGCCGGCCTCCTGCCAATAGCGGTGCGCGATGGCGTTGTAATCCCCGGGAATGTCACAGCAAATCAGCGAACCGTCAGTCGGCAATGCCGCTGCCATGCACAGGGCGCTGTAACCGGTGAACGTGCCGACTTCCAGCACACGCCTCGCACCGGTGAGCTTCACCAGCAACGCAAGAAACTGCCCCTGTTCCGGCGCCACCTGCCAGCGCGCCATGGGCAGCGCCTGGGTTTCATCGCGCAAGCGCTTGAGCAGCGGGGTTTCGCGCAGGGAGACGTCGAGCAGGTACTGATAGAGCGAATCGTCGAGATTGAGCGTGCGGGCAGTCATGACAACACCCTCTGGCGGTTACGGGTTGCGCGCCAAATGCTCGGGTTGCAGGACGCGCTTGGCACTCAGGTAGGCTCTTTGCCAATAAGCCTTGGACAAGCTGTCGAGCTTGACCGTGCCACCGGTAGCCGGCGCATGCACGAAACGGCCCTCGCCAACGTAGATGCCGGCATGGCTGACCTGGGAACCACCGTTGGTGGCGAAGAAAATCAGGTCACCGGTTTGCAGGCCTTCCTTGCCGACATTGGCCGCTTGCATGGAGATCATTTCGCGGGTGGTACGGGGCAGGGAAATACCGGCCATGTCACGGTAGACGTAGCCAATCAGGCCACTGCAATCAAATCCGGAGTCCGGCGTGTTACCGCCCCAGCGATAAGGCGTGCCGACCAGCCCCAACGCGCGAAACAGCACGTCTTGCGCTTCAGGCGAAAAGTCCTGGGAGGAATTGAACACGATGGGCGCGAGAACCACCGGCGCAGGCGGCGGTGTACGGCTTGCACAGGCACTGAGCAGCGCTGCGAACAACATGATTGCGAGGCGGGCCGACATCGTCATAAGCAGAGCATCCTGATCAGGCTGCGGCTAATTTCTGCGGGAGCGCAGAAAAGAAAACCGCCTGCGGATCACGCAGGCGGTTTGCCATCATTCATGAATCAGAATTTTAGCGCTTATCAGGCAAACTTCAAGTAAGACTTTAAGTTCGCCTTACGAAATGTGCGCTTACTTGCGGGCAGTGACGATTGGCGCCGCTGCAGGAGCCATGGCGAGTGCTCGCTTGGCTTCGATGAAGGTCTTGCTCCAGTAGCTATCACCGAGGTTGTCGATGCGCACACCACCGCTTTTGCGGCTGCTGGAGTGAATGAACTGATTGTCACCCAGGTAGATCCCGGCATGACTGACGCGACCGCGACGACCGTTGGTGGCGAAGAACAGCAGGTCACCTGGCTCAAGTTTACTGCGCGATACCAGCGGCGCATCAACGTTGATCATTTCGCGAGTGGAGCGTGGCAGGTTCATGCCCGCTTCTTCACGGAACAGATAACCGATAAAACCGCTGCAATCGAAACCGGCTTCGGAGGTACCGCCGAAACGGTAACGGGTACCGATCAGGGACATGCCGCGTTCGAGGATGCTGTCGGCCAGAACCGGAAGCTGGTACGACTTACCATCGGCGAAGCTGGCCAGTTCTTTTTCAGTAGCCGCTTCTTCGAGTTCAAACGCTTGCTTATAGAGAGCGGAAGACTGGGCGGAACCGGAATGTTGAACCTGCTGTTGTTGCGCTTGCTCGGACACTGGCGTGTGGGCAGCGCAACCGAACAACAGGGTAACGAGTGCGAGGGGCACGAGGGGTGCAAAGCGATTTAGCATGGGCACGACCGTGGCTGAATGGTTTTCAAGAGCCGAGACTATGCCTTCTATCATCCTCATTTGCAAATTCAATCGAACTTTTTGTGACTTCTTGGTTTCCCGATTACATCTAAGCGCTAAAGCCCATTCCAGACACTTGCGCAGCCTGCCCCCATCAGGAAAGCGGATTTTCTGACGCCTTGAATCTGTCGAAATTCGCTGCAAGCCTTGAATTTACGGGACCTGGCTACCAGCCCAGGGTTTCTTTCAGGAACGGGATGGTCAGCTTGCGCTGCGCTTGAAGAGAGGCCTGGTCGAGTTGCTCAAGCAGTTCGAACAACGCACTCATGCTGCGGGTACCGCGGGTCAGGATGAAGTGCCCGACCTCGTCGGTGAGGTGCAGGCCGCGGCGAGATGCACGCAACTGCAGGGCGCGCAACTTGTCTTCGTCGGAGAGTGGGCGCATCTGGAATATCAGCGCCAGGGTCAGGCGCGACTTGAGGTCCGCCAGCTTTACCGGCAGCTCGCGTGGCGAAGTCGACGCGGCAATCAACAGGCGCCGACCACTGTCACGCAGGCGGTTGAACAGGTGGAACAACGCTTCTTCCCAGTCAGCCTTGCCCGCCACCGCCTGCAAGTCATCCAGGCAGACCAGCTCGTATTGCTCGAGGTTGTCGAGAATCTCGATGCCGCGATCCATCAGCTCGGCCAGCGGCAGGTACACCGCTGGTTCACCCATCTGTTCGAAGCGCAGGCACGCGGCCTGCAACAGATGCGTACGCCCTACCCCATGCTTGCCCCACAGGTAGATCAGGCTTTCGGTCCAGCCGGCGTCGGCTTCGCACAGCCGCTCGACATAGCCGAGTGCAGCGGCATTGGCGCCTGGGTAGTAGTTGATGAAGGTGGCGTCGTCACGCAGACGCACACCTAGGGGCAGCTGAATCGGTTTCATGCTGACTGAACAGTTCCAAAGGAACCGTTAGTGGCCTCTGTGTAAAGTTTGCGAAGTTTATACCCGTGAAGCCGACCGCACAATGCGACAGACCACAAGCAAAATCAAAGGTTTGCGTTAGCGCACCGGTTTTATGACAGATTCTCTGGCGCCATGGGCAGCCACCGGGCGTCAATCCGGGCTGCCCGCGACCCCTTCTACTGCTGTGGTTCGTCCACACCACTGTACATACCAGAATCCTTATACAAATCATGCACATGGCGCAACAGCACCATGATCACCGCCGCCACGGGCAGCGCCAGCAACACACCGGTGAAACCAAACAGTTCGCCCCCGGCCAGAATGGCGAAGATCACTGCCACCGGGTGCAGGCCGATGCGGTCCCCCACCAACAAGGGCGTGAGCACCATGCCCTCGAGCGCCTGACCGACCATGAACACCGCGACAATACCCATCATGGGGTACAGATCGCCGCCAAACTGGAACAGCCCGGCAATCAGCGCCGCACCAATGCCAATGATAAAGCCCATGTACGGCACAATCGCCGCCAGACCGGCAATCATCCCGATCAACAAGCCCAACTCCAGGCCCACCAGCATTAGACCCGCGGCGTAGATCACACCCAACGCGACCATCACCAGCAATTGCCCGCGGACGAAGGCACCAAGCACTTCATGGCACTCCGCGGCCAGCGCCACTGCGCGCTCTTCGCGATCGCGCGGCAGCAGGCTGCGGATCTTGGCCATCATCAGGTCCCAGTCCCGCAGCAAGTAGAAACTCACCACCGGAATCAACACCAGGTTCGCCAGCCAGCCGATCAACGCCAAACCAGATGCCGTCGCCTGGCTCAACACCACGCCAACGATGTCGGTCGTCTGCCCCATGTGCTCGCTGATCGCGGCCTTGAGTTTGTCGAACTTCCAGAAGCCCTCCGACAGGCCGAACTTCGATTGCGCCCAGGGCAATGCAGTGTGCTGCAGCCAATCGAGCATCTGCGGCGCCAGTTCATACAAGCGAAACAACTGCTTGGCGAGCATCGGCACCAACACCAGCAACAGCGTGGTGAAGATCAGGGTGAACAACGCAAATACCGCAATCACGCCCCAGGTCCGGGACAGTCCGGCGTTTTCCAGCCGATCCACCAGGGGGTCAAACAGATAGGCCAACAACAACGCCACCAGGAACGGCGTGAGGATCGGGTGCAACAGCCAGACAAACGCGCAGAGCAAGAGCACTCCACCCAACCAGAACCAACGCCGCGTATCGGCCATGAACCACTCCATTGCTTCTATATAAAGAAAGAAAATCCTACCAGCGGAAACGCAATTGCGGCGTCGGTGCCGGTGCGGGCGCTACCGCGGGAACCGAACCACCGGCGACAGGCTGGACCGGCGCCGCGGGCACCGGCGCCGGCTCCCCCGCAACCTCCTGCAACCTGGCCAGCGATAATTGCGCTCGCAGTTGATCGGTACTGCCATTGACCCGATAAAGAATCCGGTCGCCGTCGACACTTTGCGGACGACCGCCGAAAGGCTCCAACAGGCGCCCCAGGGTCGCATACCGCTCCAGATTCATGCCCTGGACCTCCAGCAACTGCGCGGCCGAGGCCCCAGGCTTTACGACAAATCGAGGCGCGAGCCGCTGGTTGACCGCTAGCATTACCGCGTCCGCCAATGCGGCTTGATCGGCGCCTTGGGCGATGCCGGCCTCTTTCTGGTCGCCCAGCCACAATTGCCACTTGGCTTGCCATTGGCCGCCCTCTTCACGGGCATGGACCGCCAGCAAGGCGTCGGCATTGTAACGCTGTGACGCGCTGCGCAGTGCCGACGGATCGGCACTTTCCAGATTCGGCCCGGTGCCGACGATTTGTTCGTTCAAGTCCGCCAGCGGCAGACGCAGGGGCAAACCACGGTGCTGCGCGGCGCGACGCAGGGGTGTCGCACCGGCCTGACCATCGCCCACCAGGCTCGAACCCTCGGTGTAATCGTTCAACCACCAGCCCAGTATCGACGGCCGATTGGCGCCCCACATCGCCAACCCGGCCCGACGCAGGGCCTGATCGGTGGTGCCCGGGTCGAAATCGACTTTCAACACTTCCGGCGGGCCTGCCTCAAAGCCGTATTGGCTGATGATTTGCTGCGGGTCTTTGCGAATCGCCGCCAACCCGGGATTCTGCGGCGCCTTGGGATCGCCGGTCAGGCGCAAGACCAGCGTATCGAGCGCTCGCTGCGTGGCTTGCTCACGCTCCTCTGGCGACTGGCCGTTGACCGGTTCGCGCACTTGATAGAGGCCTTTGACGGTTTCAGCATGGCCTACCAGGCTGGTCAGGCTAACCAGTGACAAACAGCCCACAAACAAGAATTTACAAAAACCCATGGAATATTCCTGAAGACAAAGGCGGCTGGAACAGACCGCATGAAGGCGATCGGGCAAGGCTGTGACCATTGCCGAACGCAAAACATTCACACGCCCTGGGTAAGTTTTCGCACTGTGCTAACGATAGACGGTTAATGACGACACCCCGTACAGGCGAGCAGGATGTCATCCACACCAACTAATGGCAGTTTTTTTCGGCCGATATGCCCCCTGCCGTCGGCGTGAGGATGGCCGCTGCCCTTCAAGCCTGATAAAATCGCGCGCCTTCGCAGACCGGCAACAGCCGGGCACCCTCGAATATCGCGTGAGGCAATCACCTTCGTCGATGTCGGCGGTCCCGCTGGACTCGGTCGTTACCCAGAAATCCCCCCTAAAGGCCTGGATCATGAGCAAGCAACCCTCCCTGAGCTACAAGGACGCCGGTGTAGACATCGACGCCGGTGAAGCATTGGTCGAACGCATCAAGAGCGTCGCCAAGCGCACTGCGCGCCCGGAAGTCATGGGCGGCCTGGGCGGTTTTGGCGCCCTCTGCGAAATCCCGGCCGGCTACAAGCAGCCCGTGCTGGTTTCCGGTACTGACGGCGTCGGCACCAAGCTGCGCCTGGCCTTGAACCTGAACAAGCACGACAGCATCGGCATCGACCTGGTTGCCATGTGCGTCAACGACCTGGTGGTGTGCGGCGCAGAGCCGCTGTTCTTCCTCGACTACTACGCCACCGGCAAGCTCAACGTCGAAACCGCGACCCAGGTCGTGACTGGCATCGGCGCTGGTTGCGAACTGTCCGGTTGCTCCCTGGTGGGCGGCGAAACCGCAGAAATGCCTGGCATGTACGAAGGCGAAGACTACGACCTGGCCGGCTTCTGCGTTGGCGTCGTGGAAAAAGCCGAGATCATCGACGGTTCCAAGGTCGCTGCTGGCGATGCCCTGCTCGCCCTGCCGTCTTCCGGCCCGCACTCCAACGGCTACTCGCTGATCCGCAAGATCATCGAAGTATCCGGTGCCGACATCGAGAACACCCAACTCGACGGCAAGCCGCTGACCGACCTGCTGATGGCCCCGACCCGTATCTACGTGAAGCCGCTGCTCAAGCTGATCAAGGAAACAGGCGCGGTCAAGGCCATGGCCCACATCACCGGTGGCGGCCTGCTGGACAACATCCCGCGCGTCCTGCCAAAAGGCGCACAAGCGGTGGTTGACGTGGCAAGCTGGACTCGCCCTGCGGTGTTCGACTGGCTGCAGGAAAAAGGCAACGTCGACGAAAACGAAATGCACCGCGTGCTGAACTGCGGCGTAGGCATGGTTATCTGCGTCGCTCAAGAGCACGTGGAAACCGCGCTGAACGTGCTGCGTGAAGCCGGCGAGCAGCCTTGGGTCATCGGTCAGATCGCCACCGCTGCCGAAGGCGCAGCCCAGGTTGAACTGAAGAACCTCAAGGCTCATTAATGTCAGCCACCTGTGATGTTGTGGTGCTGCTCTCCGGCACCGGCAGTAACTTGCAGGCCTTGATCGACAGCACGCAGACCGGCGACAGCCCGGTCCGCGTCGCTGCGGTGATCTCCAACCGCGCCGACGCCTATGGCCTGCAACGCGCCAGGGACGCGGGTATCGAAACCCGTACCCTGGATCACAAGGCTTTCGAAGGCCGCGAGGCCTTCGACGCCGCGCTGATCGAACTGATCGACGCCTTCAATCCCAAACTCGTGGTACTGGCCGGATTCATGCGCATTCTCAGCGCTGATTTCGTACGCCACTACGCGGGTCGCCTGCTCAATATCCATCCCTCGCTGCTACCCAAATACAAAGGGTTACACACTCATCAGCGCGCGCTGGAGGCCGGGGACGCCGAACACGGCTGCTCCGTGCACTTCGTCACCGAGGAACTCGATGGCGGACCACTGGTCGTACAAGCAGTAATACCGGTAGAGTTGCACGACTCGCCGCAGAGCCTGGCGCAGCGAGTCCATGTACAGGAACACCTGATCTACCCCATGGCCGTACGCTGGTTTGCCGAAGGCCGGCTATCGCTCAGTGAACAAGGTGCTTTACTGGATGGACAGCTGCTTGCGCCCAGCGGCCACTTGATTCGAACCTAGGAGATTTTATGCGTCGCGCCCTGCTCTTCGCTTGTGCTCTGCTCGCCTTGCCCTTCGCACAGGCCGCAGACCTTCAACCCTTCTCCGCCAGCTACACCGCCGACTGGAAACAGTTGCCCATGAGCGGCACGGCTGAACGCAGCCTGACCAAGCAAGCCAATGGCGTCTGGAAGCTCAACTTCAAGGCGTCGATGATGATCGCCAGCCTGTCCGAAGAAAGCACCCTGACCGTCGACAAGGACACCTTGCTGCCACAGTCCTACCATTTCGAACGCGGAGGCCTGGGCAAAGCCAAGAAGGCCGACCTGGACTTCGACTGGACCGCCAAGAAGGTTACCGGTACCGATCGTGGTGACGCGGTCAATATCCCGCTGAACCGCGGCATGCTCGACAAATCCACCTACCAGCTGGCGCTGCAGCATGACGTGGCCGCCGGCAAGAAAAGCATGAGCTATCAGGTGGTCGATGATGGCGAAGTCGATACCTATGACTTCCGCGTGCTGGGTGCGGAAAAAGTCGACACCAAGGCTGGCCAGATCGATGCGATCAAGGTCGAGCGCGTGCGCGACCCGACACAAAGCAAGCGCATCACCGTCCTGTGGTTCGCCAAGGATTGGGATTACCTGCTGGTCCGCCTGCAACAGGTCGAGACCGACGGCAAGGAGTACAACATCATGCTCCTGGACGGCACGGTCAACGGCAAGCCGGTTAAAGGTAGCTGAGCCCACCGACATGAAAAAGCCTCGCGATTGCGGGGCTTTTTCTTGGAACGCACCATCGGAGCAAGGCTCTATACCTTCAACGCCTTTTTTGATCGAATGACCTTTCCCGTCGCTTGCGAGGTTCCCATGACTGTCACCGTCAACACCGTCTCCGCCGAAGGTTTGCGCCATACCGTACAGATCGATGATCACGAACTCTTTGCCGATGCGCCCGTTACCGCAGGCGGCGAAGGCTCGGCCCCGGAGCCACACGATTACTTCGATGCCGCACTGGGCGCATGCAAGGCCCTGACCTTGAAGATGTATGCGAAGAAAAAGGACATTCCGCTGACGGGGGTTGGCGTCGAGGTCAAACGCGACAACAGTGAAGAGCAGAAAGGCAAATATGCCCTGCATGTGAAACTGACCCTCAAGGGTGTACTCACCGACGCCCAGCGCGAAGAGCTGCACCGCGTGGCCGACCGCTGCCCGGTACACAAGCTGATGACCAGCAGTGAAGTCAGCATCGAAACCCATCTGTCCGAAGGCGCGTTCAGCCAATAGCGGCAACGGCTGCGCAAGCGGGTTATGCTCGACCGCATCACCCGCTCAGCCTGGAACGCACCATGAACACTCCGCTCGTGATCCGCCCCCGCGCCGAAGATGTCGAAGGCCAACCGATTCTTCGCCCTTTGCCGTCAGCCAAATGCCGCAATGTCGGGCCCTTCGTGTTTTTCGACCACATGCTGCAAACCCGCTATGCCGCGGGAGAAGGCATGAACATCCGCCAGCATCCGCACATCGGCCTGTCCACCCTCACCTACCTCTTTGAAGGCCAGCTGCAGCACAAGGACAGCCTTGGCTCGGATCAGGTGGTGAGCGCCGGCGATGTCAGCTGGATGACCGCCGGCAGCGCGATCGCCCATGTCGAGCGCACACCCCAGGCACTGAAAGAAAGCGGCTTTACGATGCACGGCCTGCAGATCTGGCTGGCGTCGCCAAAAGACCGGGAGCAGGGCCCGGGACACTACAGTCATCACCCGGCGAGCACCTTGCCAGTCAGCGAGAACCTTGGGGTGAAGATCCGCATGATCGCAGGCTCGGGCTTTTGCCTGGAATCGCCAGTGCCGGTGCTTTCCCCTACGCTGTATGCCGAACTGCACCTGCAAACGGCGACGACCTTGCTGATTCCCACTGAGCATGAAGAGCGCGCGCTGTATGTGTTGAGCGGTGAAGTGCGATTGGATGGCGAATCGATAGAGCCGCATTCGCTGGTGGTGTTGCCGCCCGGGGAAGAGATGACATTGTTCGCCGAGAGCGACTGTCATGCTGTGGTGTTCGGTGGCGCGCCGCTGGACGGGCCACGGCGGATCAACTGGAATTTCGTGGCAAGCGACCCGGCGGCTATCGATGAAGCGCGGCGGCGCTGGGCGGCCGGGGATTGGCCAACGGTGCCGGGGGAAGTTGAGAGGATTGAACTGCCTTAAATTCTTTTTAGCAGTTACACCGCCTTCGCGAGCAAGCCCGCTCCCACAGTTGACCGCATTCTAATGTGGGAGCGGGCTTTTGCTCGCGAAGAGGCCGGCACTAACACCAACCAGGTGAAGCAAAACTACCGCAATCAGCCCTTGAACACTTCATCCAGCAAGTTGTGCATCGAAGTGAACGCGCGTGCGGCGACCTTCGCGTCGTACATCATCATGCCCGGCACGTTCGCATGCGGATCGGTGAACGAATGGAACGCACCGCCGTAACTCAGCAGTTGCCAATCCACGCCAGCCGCGTTCATTTCATCTTCAAACGCGGGCAGCTGTTCTTTAGGCACCAATGGATCGGAAGCGCCATGCAGTACCAGCACCTTGCCCTTGATGTTTTTCGCATCGGCCGGATTCGGTGTATCCAGCGTGCCGTGGAACGAGACAGCCGCTTTCACCGGCGCACCCGTACGGGCAAACTCCAGCGCGCAGCAGCCACCGAAACAGAAACCGAACGTGGCCAGTTTCGACGTATCGACAGCGGCCTCACCCTGGCTTTGCAACTGTTCGAACGCCACTTGCATGCGCTTGCGCAGCAACGGCCGGTCATTCTTGAGCGGCATCATTGCCGCGCCTGCCTCATCATTGTTCTGCGGGCGCACCGATTGGCCGTAGAGGTCCGCGATCAGCACCACATAGCCCTTGGCCGCCACCGATTTGGCGATTTCCTCGGCACCGGCACCCACGCCCATCCAGTTCGGCGCCATCAACAAACCCGGACGCGGGCCCTTGTGATCAGCGTCGAAGGCCAGGCGGCTTTCGTACGGCTGGCCGTCAATCTGATAAGCAACAGAACGTACAGTGATTTGGCTCATATCTGACTCCTGATTATTTAAACACCAGAATGAAAAAACCCGCCGAAGCGGGTTTTTCTACAACGCCGTTAAGCCGACAGCTCAACCAGCAGCTTGTTCAGACGGCGCACATAGGCCGCCGGGTCTTTCAAGCTGTCGCCGGCCGCCAGGGCCGCTTGATCGAAGAGGATGTGCGACAGATCGCCGAAGCGCTCGTCGCTCTGCTCGCTGTCGAGCTTCTCGATCAGTGGGTGAGCCGGGTTGAATTCGAAGATCGGCTTCGAATCCGGAACCTTCTGCCCGCTGGCTTCGAGGATCTGACGCATCTGCAGGCCCAGGTCCTGCTCGCCGATGGCCAGGATCGCCGGGGAATCGGTCAGGCGATGGGATACCCGTACTTCAGCAACGGATTCGCCCAGTGCAGTCTTCAGACGCTCAACCAGGCCTTCTTTGGACTTGGCGACTTCTTCAGCGGCTTTCTTGTCCTCTTCCGAGTCCAGGTTGCCGAGGTCCAGGTCACCGCGTGCCACGTCGACAAAGCCCTTGCCGTCGAAATCGCTGAGGTAGCTCATCAGCCACTCGTCGATACGGTCGGTCAGCAGCAGCACTTCGATGCCTTTCTTGCGGAAGACTTCCAGGTGCGGGCTGTTCTTGACTTGCGCGTAGGTTTCGCCGGTCAGGTAGTAGATCTTGTCCTGGCCTTCCTTGGCGCGTGCCAGGTACTCAGTCAGGCCGACAACCTGTTCGCCGTCATCACCATTGGTCGAGGCAAAACGCAGCAAGCCAGCGATTTTCTCTTTGTTGGCGAAGTCTTCTGCCGGGCCTTCTTTCATGACCTGGCCGAAGTTTTTCCAGAAGCCCTTGTATTGCTCTGGATCGTTCTTCGCCAGCTTTTCCAGCATGTCCAGCACGCGCTTGGTCAGTGCCGACTTCATGGAGTCGATGATCGGGTCTTTCTGCAGGATTTCCCGCGACACGTTCAGCGACAGGTCGTTGGAGTCGACCACGCCCTTGATGAAGCGCAGGTACAGCGGCAGGAAGGACTCGGCCTGATCCATGACGAACACGCGCTGCACGTACAGCTTCAGGCCTTTCGGCGCTTCACGCTGGTACAGGTCGAATGGAGCACGGGCCGGCACGTACAGCAGCGAGCTGTATTCCAGCTTGCCTTCGACCTTGTTGTGGCTCCAGCTCAGCGGGTTTTCGAAGTCGTGGGCGATGTGCTTGTAGAACTCCTGGTATTCCTCGTCCTTGATTTCGGTACGCGGACGGGTCCACAAGGCGCTGGCGCGGTTGACGGTTTCCCATTCAACGGCAGGCTTCTCTTCACCCTCGACAGCTGCCACTTCTTTGGGCAACTCGATCGGCAAGGCGATGTGGTCGGAATACTTCTTGATGATGTTACGCAGGCGCCAGCCATCGGCGAACTCGTCTTCACCGGATTTCAGGTGCAGGACGATACGGGTACCGCGCTCGGCCTTGTCGATGGTCGCGACTTCGAAATCGCCCTCACCTTTGGACGACCAGTGCACGCCTTCGCTGGCATCGCTGCCCGCACGACGGCTGTACACATCGACTTTGTCGGCGACGATGAAGGCCGAGTAGAAGCCAACACCGAACTGACCGATCAGGTGCGAGTCTTTCTTCTGGTCGCCCGTCAGGTGCTTCATGAAATCGGCGGTGCCGGATTTGGCGATGGTGCCCAAGTGGGTGATCGCGTCTTCGCGGCTCATGCCGATGCCGTTGTCTTCGAGGGTGACGGTCTTGGCGTCCTTGTCGAAGCTCACACGGATTTTCAGCTCAGCGCCGCCTTCGAGCAATTGCGGCTTGGCCAGCGCTTCGAAACGTAATTTGTCTACAGCGTCAGAGGCGTTCGAGATCAGTTCGCGAAGGAAAATTTCCTTGTTGGAATACAGCGAATGGATCATGAGGTGCAGCAGTTGCTTCACCTCGGTCTGGAAGCCCAGGGTTTCCTTTTGAGTTTCCACACTCATGGTCATCAAACTCCAATCAGATGGCATAAGCCGCGACCATGAGGGTCGGCGGCGGGTTGTCATCAGAGTTGGGGGCTCCATTCAGGATTTCAAGGGCTCATCGAGTTTGAAATGCGCCCGCGCCGTGGCGATGGGCTCGGCTTCAGTGCTTTGCCACGCGGTTACCGCCACATTGGCGACCCGGCGTCCCTGGCGACAGACCTGGCAGCGGGCCCAGGTATCGCGAAACTGCCCGGCGCGCAGGTAATCGAGGGAGAAGTCGATGATCTTTGGCACGCAAGGCGAACCGGTGGCCACCAACAGGTGCAGCGCGGCGGACAATTCCATGAACCCGGCGATTACGCCGCCATGGATGGCCGGCAATAAAGGGTTACCTATGTTGTCCTTGTTGGCCGGCAGGCGAAACAACAACTCATCCCCCACCCGCGAACATTCGACACCGATCAAACTGGCGTAGGGAATCAGGCTCAACAACGGGGCGTACTCTCCCCGCTCATGGGCCAGTTGCACTTGCTCCTTGAACGACTCACTCATGCCGCACCTCCGGCGATAGTGCCGCCAAAACCCTTGGTGCCTTTGATGCCCTTGCCCATGCGCATGAAAGTGCCCACGACATGGGCAATGGGCTGTTCGGGATCATCCTGATAGGCAAAGCCGCGGGCAAAGATCACATCAGTGGTCACCCGATAGCATTGCGCGAAACCGTAGACATCCTTGTTCGGTTCGGCTGCGTGCATGTAGTCGATGCGCAAATCGAGGGTGGGGCAAACTTCGAACTCCGGGAGCACGCAGAGGGTAGACATGCCGCAAGCGGTGTCCATCAATGTGGTCAGGACGCCGCCGTGAATCACGCCCGTCAGGGGATTGCCGACGATCTGCGGGCTATAAGGCAGCACCACGGTGAGCCCGTCGGCACTGGCGCTGTGAACTCGTAATCCGAGCACCTGGCAATGCCGCAGCGCCGACAAAAATCGTGTTGCACGCTCAAAAACGGGATTTTCAGCCATTTGATAAAGACTCTTGTTTACAGTGCTTCAGTGAAGTCGGGGCCCAGGTAAAAGTTCCGCGTTAGAACAAACTTATATATCTCTGGGATTTGAGGAACTTAACCCTGTTGGCTGTGCTCTTAAGGCCAGTAGATAATTTCCATAAGGAGAAACACCCCATGCGTAAGACTTTAGCTATTGCCTTGATGTTGACCGCTTCCCTCGGTCTCGCTGCCTGCGATAAAAAATCCGAGGACAAAGCTCAAGATGCCAACCAACATGCTGAGCAAGCCCAGGAAAAAATGAGCGAAGCTCAGGATAAAGTGAACGATGCGGCGAAAGAAAACGCCGAAGCTGCCAAAGCTCAGGCTGAATCGAACGCAGCAGCACAAGAAGAAGCTGCCAAGAAGCAATAAGCCGCTTCTCGCTGCGATAAAAGAAAACCCGCCAAGTGCGGGTTTTCTTTTATCGGCGATTGACTCGTTAGAGCAAAATCGTTCGAAAAGTCGGACTAATCATCAACAACAACGAGCAGATCAAACCCACCAGCCACACCAGACTTCGCTGCCAGGCCAGGTCCTTCCAATAGCACACCAGATAGATAACTCGCGCTACCACAAAGATAATTGCCAGCAAATCGATGAGCCATCCCGCTGTTTGCGTGGTGTGGGCCATCAACACACCCACCGCAAACAATATGAAAGCTTCGAAGCTGTTCTGATGGGCCGCCACCGCGCGCGCGCCCAGGCCTGTAAGTTGCGCCTGCTGTTGGCGCGGCAGGTGGTTGTTGTAACCCCCCTGCTGTTTCATCGCCGTGGTCACGGGCATGCGCGCCACGTAAATCAGCACGGCACTGATAAATACGCACCAGAATGGAATACTCATCAAGCGGCCTCTTTGTTCGCCTCGGGCAACGGTGCCTCTGTAGGGGTATAGACCATGACATCGAGAACGTCGGAGTGAAACTCACGGCGGTACAGCACGAACACGACGCCGGCACTCATCAACATGAACAACCAGGGGCTGACGAACCAGGCCAACATGGTCATGCCGAAATAGTAGGAACGCAGGCCGAAGTTGAACTGGTTGGCGGCCATGGAAATAACCCGGGCAGCACGGTTGGCAAAGGCTTTGCGCTCCAGCTCCGACACATGTCGCTCACCGACCATGGGCGCCGAGCCCACCAGGATGGCCGCGAAGTTGTACTGGCGCATGCACCAGCTGAAGGTAAAGAACGCGTAGACGAACACCAGTGCCAGGCACAACAACTTGATCTCGGACATCCCCTGGGAAGCCTGTTGCACCATCGGGATATCCGCCAGCAACGACACCGCCCTTTCGGACGCCCCAAGTACCGTGAGAATACCGGCCAGGATAATCAGGGTACTGGAGGCAAAGAACGACGCATTGCGTTCCAGGTTGCCGATCACGCTGGCATCGGCGATGCGGTTATCACGCAACAGCATGCGGCGCATCCAGTCTTCGCGATACAGATGCAGCACGCTGGCCAGGCAGGCGGTATCTCGGCCTTTCCAGGTCGCATAGCGGGTGTAGCCGCCCCAGCAGATGACGAACCAGATGGCAGCGAGGATGTGGATCAGGTTGGCTTGGATGAACGACATGCAGGTCCTTGTGATGTGGTGGCGGAACACCGTACCCCTTGTAGGAGCGAGTATGCTCGCGAAGGTCGCGAACTATGGCGCGTGTTTACTGAATACACGCGTTGCTCTCAGGTTTTTCGCGAGCATGCTCGCTCCTACAGGGGATTGCGCAGTCTTTCGACGTTAGCGCAGAAGAAAAGACACCGCATCACCCCATAAAAAAATGCCCCGTATCGATTGATACGGGGCATTTCTGTGTCGTTTACAGGCCCGCTTGTGGCGGGCCGGTAAAGCTTAAGCCAACGCTTCTTCGCGCTTGCCCAGCAGGCGATCGCAAACCACGGCAACCACCAGGGTCATCACCGAAGGCACCAGCCAGGCCAGGCCCTGCTCGCTGAGTGGCAAGTGCGCCAGTTGCGTCGGCATCCAGTCCGCCAGACCCGCGCCCTTAAGCGCGTCGATCAGGCCGAAGATGAACGACACCAGCATCACCGGGCCGACAATGCGCCCTTGTTCATGCCAGAAGTCCTTGCAGAAGCTCAGGGCCACCAAGGCGATGCACGGCGGGTAGATCGCGGTCAGGACAGGGATCGAGAACGCGATCAGCTTGGTCAGGCCCAGGTTGGACACCAGCAGCGAGAACGCCGCGAGGATAATCACCAGCGTCTTGTAGGACAGTGGCAGCACACGGCTGAAGTATTCGGCGCAGGCGCAGGTCAGGCCAACAGCGGTCACCAGGCACGCCAGGGAAATCAGCACCGCAAGGAATCCGCTGCCCAGCGAACCGAAGGTGTGTTGTACGTAGGCGTGCAAGACCGCCGCGCCGTTGGTAGCGCCAGCCGCCACTTCATGGCTGCCCGAGCCCAGGCGAAACAGGCTGATGTAGACAAGCGCCAGGCCCACGCCGGCGATCAAGCCGGCAATGATCGCGTAGCGGGTGATCAGCGCTGGCGACTCGACGCCGCGCGAGCGAATGGCATTGACGATCACGATGCCGAACACCAGCGCACCGAGGGTGTCCATGGTCAGGTAACCATTGATGAACCCCTGGGAAAACGGCGCCGCCACGTACTCAGGCGTAGCATGGCCGATATCACCGGCGGGCAAAGCGAACGCAGCGATGCCGAGCGCGGCCAAAGCGATGATCTTCAGCGGTGCGAGGAAACGCCCGACGGTATCCAGCAGGCGGCCCGGATAGAGCGAAATGAAGAACACCACCAGGAAGTACACCGAGCTGTAGAGGAACAACGCCAGTGGGCTTTCGCCGGTCAGGGGTGCCAGGCCGACTTCAAAGGACACGGTAGCGGTACGCGGCGTGGCGAACAGCGGGCCGACAGCGAGGTAGCACGCTGCTGCCAGCAAGCCACCGGCGATCTTGCCGATCGGGCTGCTCAGCGCATCCATGGCGCCACCGACCTTGGCCAGGGCAACGACAGTGACCACGGGCAGACCCACTGCGGTGATCAGGAAGCCCAGTGCCGCAATCCAGACATGAGGCCCGGACTGCAAACCGACGATAGGCGGGAAGATGATGTTGCCAGCCCCGACGAACAGGGCAAACGTCATAAAACCAAGTGCCAGGATGTCCTGGCCTTTCAACACTTTCATTAAGGAAATACCACACTACTGAATCGGAATTTAGAGAGGGATTTCCCTATGGGTGAGGGAAATGCTGTCGGTCCGTATGGGGCCAACCCTTTAAGCGCGTTGCAGCCTTGTGGGCGCGGACGCAAAAATGGCGCGTAGCCTAACGAATTTGGGCGACAAACGCACTGTTTGAGGGCGAACTATCCGATACACGACGTTTCCATGTCGCGTTTACATACTTAATTTTCCCGCCCCGACCCAGATCGTGGGAACGATCAGCCACAAACGACAAAGGCCACCCGAAGGTGGCCTTTGTTTGGTGAAGCGTCAGCTAAGCGCGAGGCTTACTTGACAGCCCAACCGGTCAGCTCGGCCAGGGCCTTGCCGATGTCTGCCAGCGAACGCACGGTTTTAACGCCTGCGTCTTGCAGAGCAGCGAATTTCTCGTCTGCAGTGCCTTTGCCGCCAGAGATGATTGCGCCAGCATGGCCCATGCGCTTGCCCGGAGGAGCAGTCACACCAGCGATGTAGGAAACAACCGGCTTGGTCACGTGTGCCTTGATGTAGGCAGCCGCTTCTTCTTCAGCCGAACCGCCGATCTCACCGATCATCACGATCGCTTCGGTCTTCGGGTCTTCCTGGAACAGCTTCAGGATGTCGATGAAGTTCGAACCCGGGATCGGGTCACCACCGATGCCGACGCAAGTCGACTGACCGAAACCGGCGTCAGTTGTCTGCTTCACAGCTTCGTAGGTCAGGGTGCCGGAACGGGAAACGATACCGACCTTGCCTGGCAAGTGAATGTGACCTGGCATGATGCCGATCTTGCATTCGCCTGGGGTGATCACGCCTGGGCAGTTAGGGCCGATCAGGACTACGCCCAGCTCGTCGCACTTAACTTTAGCGTCCAGCATGTCCAGGGTAGGAATGCCTTCGGTGATGCACACGATCAGCTTGATGCCGCCGAAAGCAGCTTCCAGGATCGAGTCCTTGCAGAAAGGAGCCGGAACGTAGATCACGCTGGCGGTGGCGCCAGTGGCAGCTACAGCGTCTTTCACGGTGTTGAACACTGGCAGGCCCAGGTGCTCGGTGCCGCCTTTGCCTGGAGTTACACCACCCACCATCTTGGTGCCGTACTCGATGGCTTGCTGGGTGTGGAAACTACCTTGCGAACCGGTAATACCCTGGCAGATAACTTTGGTGTCTTTATTGATCAGGACGCTCATTATTTGCCCTCCGCAGCTTTGACAACTTGTTGAGCAGCGTCGGTCAGGCTGGTAGCAGCGATGATGTTCAAACCGCTTTCTGCCAGTACTTTAGCGCCCAGCTCAGCGTTGTTGCCTTCAAGGCGAACAACAACCGGGATTTTCACGCCGACTTCTTTCACGGCGCCAATGATGCCTTCGGCAATCATGTCGCAACGAACGATGCCGCCGAAGATGTTAACCAGTACTGCAGCGACGTTGGTGTCGGACAGAATGATCTTGAACGCTTCGGTAACGCGTTCTTTGGTAGCACCGCCGCCCACGTCGAGGAAGTTGGCTGGCTTGCCGCCATGCAGGTTGACGATGTCCATGGTACCCATGGCCAGGCCAGCACCGTTGACCATGCAACCGATGTTGCCTTCCAGCGCTACGTAGTTCAGTTCGAACTTGGCAGCGTGCGCTTCGCGCGGATCGTCTTGCGACGGATCGTGGAAAGTCTTCAGCTTAGGCTGACGGTACATGGCGTTGGCGTCGATGTTGATCTTGGCGTCCAGGCAGTGCAGATCGCCGTCAGCCTTGATCACCAGCGGGTTCACTTCCAGCAGGGCCAGGTCGTGATCCTTGAACAGTTTGGCCAGGCCAACGAAGATCTTGGCGAACTGAGCAACCTGCTTGCCTTCCAGACCCAGCTGGAATGCCAGCTCGCGACCCTGGAATGGCTGAGCGCCAACCAGTGGATCGATAGTGGCTTTCAGAATTTTTTCTGGAGTGTCGTGAGCGATTTTCTCGATGTCCACGCCACCTTCGGTGGAAGCCATGAACACGATGCGACGGCTCGAACGGTCAACGACAGCGCCCAGGTACAGCTCTTTAGCGATATCAGTGCACGATTCAACCAGGATCTTGGTGACTGGCTGACCATTGGCGTCAGTCTGGTAAGTCACCAGACGCTTGCCCAGCCACTGCTGTGCGAATGCTTTAGCGTCTTCTTTGCTGCGAACCAGCTTGACGCCGCCCGCTTTACCGCGACCACCGGCGTGGACCTGGGCTTTGACAACCCACTCGCTGCCGCCGATCTTGTCGCAAGCTTCTGCTGCTGCTTCCGGGGTGTCTACCGCGTAACCGGTGGAAACTGGCAGGCCGTACTCAGCGAACAGCTGCTTACCCTGATACTCGTGAAGATTCATGCTTATTACCGTCTTCGTTAGGTACTGCGCATTCGGTGCTGCACTCATTCAAGTGCCGCACCACCTGTGACTGCTGCTTGCATGGCCTTTCCGGACAACCGGTGCAGCCATGCAAGGCTGCGTCCAGCGGATATTCCGCGGTGAGTCTTGCATGCAAGGCTCACGACGGGCCATTCCGCCGTGGTTTCTTATTGTCTTAACGCTTCTTGCGGTTGGCGATGTGGATGGCGCCGCCATTCACTGCCAAAGCAGCTTCGTGCAAGGCTTCAGACAGGGTCGGATGGGAGAAAACCATCATGCCCAGGTCTTCAGCGCTGGTGCCGAATTCCATACCGATCGCACCCTGCTGAACCAGTTCGGCAGCGCTTGGGCCAATCACGTGGACGCCCAATACGCGGTCTGTCTTGGCATCTGCGATGACCTTGACGAAACCACCGGTGTCGTTGGCAGCCATGGCACGGCCGGAGGCTGCGAACGGGAAGGTGCCGACGTTAACTTCAACGCCTTCAGCTTTCAAGGCCTGCTCGGTTTTACCAACCCACGCGATTTCCGGGTGAGTATAAATAACCGAAGGGATCAAATCATAGTTCATCTGGGCCTTGTGGCCCTTGATGCGCTCGACAACCATGATGCCTTCTTCCGACGCCTTGTGCGCCAGCATCATGCCGCGAACCACGTCACCGATGGCGTAGACGCCCGGTACGGTGGTGGCGCAGTGATCGTCGACGTGCACGAAACCGCGCTCGTCCAGGGTCACGCCGCAGTCGGCAGCCAGCAGATCAGTGGTCACTGGACGGCGACCAACGGCTACGATCAGCTTGTCGAAAGTGATGTTCTGTTCGCCGTTGGCATCGGTGTAGTTCACCACGACTTCGTCGCCGTTCACTTTGGAGCCGGTCACGCGAGCGCCCAGCTTGATGTCCAGGCCCTGCTTGGTCAGGGTTTTCAGCGCTTCCTTGGAAACGGCTGCGTCAGCGGCCATCAGGAAAGTGTCCAGGGCTTCCAGGACAGTCACTTCTGCACCCAGACGCGACCAGACCGAACCCAGCTCCAGACCGATCACGCCAGCGCCGATTACGCCCAGGCGTTTTGGTACGGATTGGAATTCCAGGGCGCCGGTGGAATCGACGATCACATTCTGGTCGACCGGAGCCGGTGGAATGTCGATCGGACGCGAACCTGGAGCCAGGATCACGTTCTCGGCTTCGATGACTTCTACCGAACCGTCAGGCTTGGTGACTTCAACTTTCTTGCCGGCCAGCAGCTTGCCGTGACCCTGGATGGAGGTCACACCGTTGGCTTTGAACAGGGTTGCAACACCGGAGGTCAGGCCTTTGACGATGGTGGCTTTACGGCCGACCATTGCTGGCACGTCCATGGTCACGCCAGCGTGGTTGATACCGTGGATCGCGAAGCCTTCTTTGGCTTCCTTGTACTTCCAGGAGCTGTCCAGCAGCGCCTTGGACGGAATGCAGCCGACGTTCAGGCAAGTACCGCCCAGAGCCAGTTTGTCATCCTTGTCGGTGTACTTCTCGATGCAGGCAGTGCTGAGGCCCAACTGAGCGGCCTTGATGGCAGCTACGTAGCCGCCAGGGCCCGCGCCGATCACTACTACGTCAAATTTCTGCGACATTCAAAAAATCCTCTTTAGCGAAAAGCTTGAAGCCGCAAGCGACAAGCCAGGCTGCGGGTTTTCCGACAGCCTGGGCTTGCAGCTCGCGACTGCTTCTATCAGATATCCAGCAACAGACGAGCCGGATCTTCCAGCAGGTTCTTGATGGTCACCAGGAAAGTCACAGCTTCTTTGCCATCGATCAGACGGTGATCGTAGGACAGGGCCAGGTACATCATCGGACGGATAACGACCTGGCCGTTGATGGCCATAGGACGCTGGATGATGTTGTGCATGCCCAGGATGGCTGCTTGTGGCGGGTTGACGATCGGGGTCGACATCATCGAACCGAAGGTACCGCCGTTGGTGATGGTGAAGGTACCACCGGTCATTTCGTCCATCGACAGTTTGCCGTCGCGGGCTTTCTTGCCGAAGGTGGCGATGCCGCCTTCGATTTCAGCCAGGCTCATCAGTTCGGCGTTACGCAGAACCGGAACAACCAGGCCGCGATCGCTGGAAACCGCAACGCCGACGTCAGCGTAGCCGTGGTAAACGATGTCAGCGCCGTCGATCGAGGCGTTGACAGCCGGGAAGCGTTTCAGCGCTTCGGTGGCCGCTTTCACGAAGAAGGACATGAAGCCCAGGCGCACGCCGTTGTGGGACTTCTCGAACAGATCCTTGTACTTCGAACGCAGCGCCATGACTTCGGTCATGTCGACTTCGTTGAACGTGGTCAGCATCGCCATGTTCGACTGGGCTTCGACCAGGCGCTTGGCAACGGTGGCCCGCACGCGGGTCATCGGTACACGCTTCTCGATGCGATCGCCGGCAGCGAACACCGGAGCAGCAGCGGCAGGTGCGGCAGCCTTGGCAGGCGCGGCAGCCGGAGCGGCTTTCTTGGCAGCAACGGCTGCAACCACGTCTTCCTTGGTCACGCGACCGCCTTTGCCAGTGCCGGCAACGGAAGCGATGTTGATGCCGTTTTCTTCAGCCAGCTTGCGCGCAGCCGGTGCAGCAACAGGATCGTCTTCGCCTTCGGCGGCAGGGGCAGCAGCCTGGGCAGCGGCGGCAGGAGCCGCAGCAGCTGGAGCGGCAGCAGCGCCGCCCGCTTCGATGGAGCCCAGGACTTCGTCGGACAGAACGGTGTCGCCTTCGTTCTTGACGATAGCGCCCAGCACGCCATCAGCGGTAGCCAACACTTCGAGTACGACTTTATCGGTTTCGATGTCGACGATCAGTTCGTCGCGCTTGACCGCGTCGCCCGGTTTTTTGTGCCAGGTGGCAACGGTGCCATCGGCAACCGATTCCGGGAAAGTGGGGGCTTTGATCTCGATAGCCATTATCTGTGGTTCCTTAAATTCGGTTTCAGGTGCGCGAAGGCGTTAAACAGTAAAGGCGTCTTGCAGCAGTTGTTCCTGCTGTTCGGCGTGCATCGATGCGTAACCGCATGCCGGTGCAGCAGAAGCCTCGCGGCCCGCGTACTCGAGTACGAGAGACTTGTTGAGGTTGCTGATGCTGCGACGCATGTGGTGTTGGCTGCAGTACCACGCGCCCTGGTTCATCGGCTCTTCCTGGCACCAAACGGCATGCTTGGCGTTGGTGTAGGGAGCCAGGACTTCTTTCAAGTCGTCCTCAGGGAATGGGTACAGCTGCTCGATACGCACGATGGCGATATCGTCACGGCCTTCGGCACGGCGTTTTTCCAGCAGGTCGTAGTAGACCTTGCCGCTACACAGGACAACGCGCTCGACCTTTTTCGGGTCTTGGGCGTCGATTTCCGGGATAACGGTCTGGAAGGAACCTTCGGCCAGATCTTCCAGGGTCGAGATGGCCAGCTTGTGGCGCAGCAGCGACTTCGGAGTCAGGACTACCAGTGGCTTGCGCAGCGGGCGAATCACCTGACGGCGCAGCAAGTGGTAGATCTGTGCCGGCGTCGTTGGCATGCACACCTGGATGTTGTGCTCGGCGCACAGCTGCAGGTAACGCTCCAGACGAGCCGAGGAGTGCTCCGGCCCCTGACCTTCATAACCGTGCGGCAGCAGCATGGTCAGACCGCACAGACGGCCCCACTTGTGCTCGCCACTGGTGATGAACTGGTCGATTACAACCTGGGCGCCGTTGGCGAAGTCGCCGAACTGGGCTTCCCAGATAACCAGCGCGTTCGGCGTGGTGGTCGAGTAACCGTACTCGAACGCCAGTACCGCTTCTTCGGACAGGAACGAGTCGTACAGGTCGAAGCGTGGCTGACCGTCGTACAGGTTCTGCAACGGGATGTAGGTGCCCGCGTCCTTCTGGTTGTGCAACACGGCATGACGGTGCGAGAACGTACCGCGGCCGATGTCCTGGCCGGTCATGCGGATCGGGTGACCTTCGAACGCCAGGGTCGCGTACGCCATGGTTTCGGCGTAACCCCAGTTGATCGGCAGGCCGCCGGCTTGCATCTTCTGACGGTCTTCGTAGATCTTGGCAACCTGGCGCTGAACCACGAAGCCTTCCGGAATTTCCAGCAGCTTGGCGGACAGTTCCTGCAAGGTCTTCAGGTCGAAGCGCGTGTCGTGACGCGCGGTCCAGGCGTGGCCCAGATACGGACGCCAGTCCACGAACAGCTCTTTGTTCGGTTCCTTGACCAGCGATTTCACGACGTGCAGACCGTTGTCCAGCGCGTTGCGGTACTCGTCGACCTTGGCCTGGACACGTTCAGCGTCCAGTACACCGGCCTGGGTCAGGCGATCAGCGTACAGCTCACGGGTAGTGCGCTGCTTGGTGATCTGCTGATACATGATCGGCTGGGTGCCGCTTGGCTCGTCGGCCTCGTTGTGGCCGCGACGACGGTAGCAGACCAGGTCGATCACCACGTCACGCTTGAACTGCATGCGGTAGTCGATGGCCAACTGGGTCACGAACAACACGGCTTCCGGATCATCGCCATTCACATGGAGGATCGGCGCCTGGATCATCTTCGCAACGTCGGTGGCGTACTCGGTGGAACGCGAGTCCAGCGGGTTGCTGATGGTGAAACCGACCTGGTTGTTGATCACGATGTGCACGGTACCGCCGGTCTTGAAACCGCGGGTCTGCGACATCTGGAAGGTTTCCATCACCACGCCTTGACCGGCGAATGCCGCGTCACCGTGGATGGAGATCGGCAGGACTTTCTCACCGGTCAGGTCGTTACGACGATCCTGACGGGCGCGCACCGAACCCTCGACCACCGGGGAAACGATTTCCAGGTGGGACGGGTTGAACGCCATGGCCAGGTGAACTTCACCGCCGGTGGTCATCACGTTGGACGAGAAGCCCTGGTGGTATTTAACGTCACCGGAACCCAGCTCGACCTTCTTCTTGCCTTCGAACTCGTCGAACAGCTCGCGCGGGTTCTTGCCGAAGGTGTTGACCAGTACGTTCAGACGGCCACGGTGGGCCATGCCGATGACGATTTCCTTGGTGCCGTAGGAACCGGAACGCTGGATCAGCTCGTCGAGCATCGGAATCAGGCTTTCGCCGCCTTCCAGGCCGAAACGCTTGGTACCCGGGTATTTGGTGCCCAGGTATTTTTCCAGGCCTTCACCGGCGGTCACGCGCTCGAGCAGGTGGCTCTTGATGTCGGCGGAGTACGTCGGACGGCCACGCACGCTTTCCAGACGCTGCTGGAACCACTGGCGCTGCTCGGAATCGGTGATGTGCGTAAACTCAGCGCCGATGGTGCGGCAATATGTCTGCTGCAACGCTTCGTGAATTTCGCGTAGGCTCGCTTCCTCTTTGCCGATGAACAGGTCGCCGGCACGGAAGGTCGTATCAAGATCGGCATTGGTCAAGCCGTAATGATTGATCGACAGGTCTGCAGGTGCAGGACGCTGCCACAGCCCCAGCGGGTCAAGCTGGGCTGCCTGGTGGCCACGCATACGGTAGGCCTGGATCAATCGCAGCACTTCAACTTGCTTCTTCTCGTGCTCACTGCTCACGCTGCCGGCGGAAACCGGTTGGGCGCGGCGCTGGTTCTTTGCCAGCAAGACGAAATGATCGCGAATTGTGGAGTGCGAAACATCGGTGGCAGGGTTGCCGTCAGCAGGCAACTTCTGGAAGTAGGTGCGCCACTCTTCTGGCACAGCGTTAGGGTCGTGCAGGTAGAGCTCGTAGAGCTCTTCCACATAGGCAGCGTTACTACCGGATAGGTAGGCGCTGTTCCACATGCGCTGCATCACGCTTTCTTGCATGCTTGGTCACCCTCGGTTAGGGGAACACCACCGGTGTCGACACCGAGCAAACTTGCAGAAGTCCAAATGCAGCGACCAAAACAAGCCACTAGGATCACACTGATAGTCCGGGTACCAGCCCGGATGCCCCTGCTTGTCTCATTTCTTCAAAATAAGAGCCGCAGCCTTTTAAGCTGCTGCTCTGGTTATAGCTACGACGCGGGTTGAAGCCCGCGCCTTAGCCTCTACATTTACAGCGGTACTGCATTTACAACAGCTGGGTTACAACAGCTGTTTCACACACCGCTCGAGAGCAGCATGTGACGGATGTGACCGATGGCCTTAGTCGGGTTCAGGCCTTTCGGACATACGTTGACGCAGTTCATGATCCCGCGGCAGCGGAATACGCTGAACGGGTCATCCAGCGCAGCCAGACGTTCGGACGTCTTGGTGTCACGGCTGTCTGCCAGGAAGCGGTACGCTTGCAGCAGGGCAGCTGGACCCAGGAACTTGTCCGGGTTCCACCAGAAGGACGGGCAAGAGGTCGAGCAGCAGGCGCACAGGATGCACTCGTACAGACCGTCGAGCTTTTCACGCTCTTCAGGGGACTGCAGACGCTCGATGGCCGGAGCCGGCGTGTCGTTCTGCAGGAATGGCTTAACCTTCTCGTATTGCTTGTAGAAGATGCTCATATCGACGACCAGGTCACGGATAACCGGCAAGCCTGGCAGAGGACGAACGATCAACTTGTTACCTTTTACGACGGCGGACAGCGGCGTGACACACGCCAGGCCGTTTTTGCCGTTGATGTTCATGCCGTCGGAGCCGCAAACACCTTCACGGCAGGAGCGACGATAGGAGAAACCTTCGTCCTGCTCTTTAATCAGGGCCAGTACGTCCAGCACCATCAGGTCTTTACCACCGGTATCGACCTGGAATTCCTGCATGAACGGCGCAGCGTCCTGATCAGGGTTGTAACGATAAACACTGACTTGCAACATGGCGGCCACCCTTAATAAGTCCGAATCTTAGGTTCAAAAGTCGGAACCGTCTTCGGCGAGAAGTTCACGGCACGCTTGGCAACGCGCTTCTCACCCGGGAAGTACAGGGTGTGGCACAGCCAGTTTTCGTCGTCACGATCTTCGAAGTCTTCACGGGCGTGAGCGCCGCGGGACTCTTTACGCACTTCGGCAGCGATGGCGGTGGCTTCGGCCACTTCCAGCAGGTTCTGCAGTTCCAGAGCTTCGATACGCGCGGTGTTGAACGCCTGCGACTTGTCGTTGATCTTGACGTTGGCGATGCGCTTGCGCAGATCGGCCAGCTGGGCAATACCCTTCTGCATGTATTCGCCGGTACGGAATACACCGAAGTAGTTCTGCATGCAGTTTTGCAGCTCGCGACGCAGGGTTGCCACGTCTTCGCCATCGGTACGCTCGTTCAAGGCGGACAGACGCGACAGGGCCGCCGTGATGTCGGCTTCGGTGGCTTCGTCGTATTCGATACCGTCGGTCAGCGCCTTTTCCAGGTGCAGGCCGGCAGCACGGCCGAAGACCACCAGGTCGAGCAGCGAGTTGCCGCCCAGACGGTTGGCGCCGTGAACCGATACGCAAGCCACTTCGCCTACAGCGAACAGGCCCGGGATGATGGTGTCCACGCCTTCGGCGTCCTGGGTGATCGCCTGGCCGTGGATGTTGGTGGCAACGCCGCCCATCATATAGTGGCAGGTAGGAACAACCGGAACCGGAGCAACAACCGGGTCAACGTGTGCGAAAGTCTTCGACAGTTCGCAGATGCCTGGCAGACGGCTGTGCAGCACTTCCTCGCCCAGGTGGTCGAGCTTGAGCATCACGTGGTCGCCATTCGGACCGCAGCCGTTGCCGGCAATGATCTCTTTAACCATCGAACGGGCCACAACGTCACGACCGGCAAGGTCCTTGGCGTTCGGAGCATAACGCTCCATGAAACGCTCACCGTGCTTGTTGATCAGGTAACCACCTTCACCACGGCAACCTTCGGTTACCAGTACGCCGGCGCCGGCGATGCCGGTCGGGTGGAACTGCCACATTTCGATGTCTTGTACCGGTACGCCAGCACGCAGGGCCATGCCGACACCGTCGCCGGTGTTGATCAGGGCGTTGGTGGTGGACGCGTAGATACGACCTGCACCGCCGGTGGCCAGAACGGTAGCCTTGGCACGGATGTAGGTGGTTTCGCCGGTTTCGATGCAGATGGCGATAACGCCGACGAATTCGCCGGCCTGGTTTTTCACCAGGTCAACAGCGTAGTACTCGTTCAGGAACGTGGTACCGGCTTTCAGGTTGCCCTGATAAAGGGTGTGCAGCAGCGCGTGACCGGTACGGTCGGAAGCGGCGCAGGTACGGGCAGCCTGGCCACCTTTACCGTAGTCCTTGGACTGACCGCCGAACGGACGCTGGTAGATACGGCCGGTTTCGGTACGCGAGAACGGAAGACCCATGTGATCCAGCTCGAAAACGGCGGCCGGGCCTTCCTGACACATGTATTCGATAGCGTCCTGGTCACCGATGTAGTCGGAGCCCTTGACGGTATCGTACATGTGCCAGCGCCAGTCATCGTTCGGGTCGGCGGACGCGATGGCACAGGTGATGCCGCCCTGGGCGGATACGGTGTGCGAACGGGTCGGGAAAACCTTGGTGATTACCGCGGTCTTGTGACCGCCTTGCGCCAGTTGCAGCGCTGCGCGCATGCCGGCACCGCCACCACCAATAATGATGGCGTCGAAAGAAATCGTTGGAATGTTAGCCATGAATCAGATACCCCAGAGAATCTGCACACCCCAGACGAAGTAAGCGAACATCGCAACGCCGCATACTGCCTGGAAAAGGAAACGTACTGCAGTTGCGGACTTGCCCAGCGCCATCGGCGTCAGGTAGTCGGTCGCGATGGTCCACATGCCAACCCAGGCGTGAGCGCCGAGGGCAACAAGGGCCAGCAGACTGAAGATACGCATCCCGTTGTGAGCGAACAGGCCATGCCATTGGTCAAAGCCAATGCCCGGATTCGCTGCGAGGTATCCGATCAGGAAGATGAAATAAGCCGCGAGAACAACCGCAGACACACGTTGTGCCATCCAGTCATAGAGGCCCGAACGCGACAGGTTCGTTACGCTGGTTACCATATCCAAACTCCCGCCAGAATGATCAGCACCGCAGATACGGCGATAATGATTTTCGAGCCCAGCGTGCCGCCTTCCAGCGTCTCACCGATGCCCATGTCCATAATCATGTGGCGCACACCGGCTACCAGGTGATACAGGAGAGCGGATAGGAGGCCCCATGCTACGAACTTGGCCAGAGGGCTGGTCAAGGTTGCCTTCACGTCGGCAAAGCCTTCCTCCGAACCCAGGGATTTGCCCAATGCATAAAGCATGAAGCCCAGGCCCAGGAAGAGGATGATGCCGGAAACACGGTGAAGAAACGACGTAACGCCGGTGATGGGGAGCTTGATGGTCCTTAGGTCTAGGTTTACAGGTCGTTGGCTTTTCACGGCTTTTTTTTCACACTGAAGAGCCCCTAACAATCAGGGCAAAGTTGTTGGGGAGTGCACTGGTCAGGTAATCACCACCCAGGGAGGCGACCCCCAATAACGCAAGCCCAAAAGCCCTTGGCGGTCGGTGGCCGAGTATAGACAGTTAGGCTACTAATGACAACGGACATACCTTCCCAAAACGGCGCATTGCGCAACACGTATAAAAGGCGTAAATGGCGGTCAATTTCGATAAAAAAGTAGGGTTAAAGCCTTCTGGAGCAAGACTTTAGGCAAATTGACATTCAAATTTATCTCACTATAGTGGTGCGGGCCCTGCGTGGGGGGTCTGTCTGATGATTTCAAGCATAAATAGGAGGCCACATGGCTGACAAAAAAGCGCAGTTGATCATCGAGGGCGCAGCCCCCGTCGAGCTGCCCATTTTAACCGGCACCGTTGGTCCCGATGTTATCGATGTTCGGGGCCTGACGGCCACGGGCCGCTTCACTTTCGACCCTGGTTTCATGTCGACCGCTTCCTGCGAGTCGAAGATCACCTATATCGACGGCGACAACGGCATCCTGCTGCACCGCGGCTACCCGATCGAACAACTGGCTGAAAAGTCGGACTACCTGGAAACCTGCTACCTGCTGCTCAACGGCGAACTGCCGACCGCAGAGCAGAAGGCCCAGTTCGTCGGCACCGTGAAGAACCACACCATGGTTCACGAGCAGCTGAAGACCTTCTTCAACGGCTTCCGCCGTGACGCCCACCCGATGGCCGTCATGTGTGGTGTAGTCGGCGCCCTCTCGGCCTTCTACCACGACTCCCTGGACATCAATAACCCGCAGCATCGCGAAATCTCCGCGATCCGCCTGGTTGCCAAGATGCCAACCCTGGCCGCGATGGTTTACAAGTACTCCATGGGCCAACCCATGATGTACCCGCGCAACGACCTGTCGTACGCGGAAAACTTCCTGCACATGATGTTCAACACCCCGTGCGAGATCAAACCGATCAGCCCGGTACTCGCCAAGGCCATGGACCGGATCTTCATCCTCCATGCCGACCACGAGCAGAACGCGTCGACTTCCACCGTGCGCCTGGCGGGCTCCTCGGGTGCCAACCCGTTCGCCTGTATCGCTGCCGGCATCGCCGCACTGTGGGGCCCTGCCCACGGCGGTGCGAACGAAGCCGTATTGACCATGCTCGATGAAATCGGCGATGTCTCGAACATCGACAAGTTCATCGCCAAGGCCAAGGACAAGAACGATCCGTTCAAGCTGATGGGCTTCGGTCACCGCGTTTACAAAAACCGCGACCCTCGCGCCACTGTGATGAAGCAGACCTGCGACGAAGTACTGAAGGAACTGGGCATCCAGAACGATCCGCAGCTCGAACTGGCCATGCGCCTGGAAGAGATCGCCCTGACCGACCCGTACTTCATCGAACGCTCGCTGTACCCGAACGTCGACTTCTACTCGGGGATCATCCTCAAGGCGATCGGCATTCCAACCAGCATGTTCACCGTGATCTTCGCCTTGGCGCGGACCGTGGGCTGGATCTCCCACTGGAAAGAAATGCTCTCCAGCCCGTACAAGATCGGCCGTCCGCGCCAGCTGTACACCGGCTACGAGTCGCGTGACATCACCAAGCTGGAAGACCGCAAGTAAGATTTGTCTTGCTGTAGCGTGTTGAGTTGTACCGGGAACGGCCTCTATATATAGGGGCCGTTTTTGTTTGGCGATGGTGGCTGTTTGGGATTGGGATTGGGATTGGGGTTGGGATTGGGTACATATCCATTCCTGCGGTCACGGCCACTTAGGGTTTCGCCCTTACGGCGAGTCACTTGGAAGAGCCCCAAGTAACCAAGGGCTCTTGCCCCTGACGTTCGGTGCCTCGCCAAGGCTCGGCATGCCCTCGCTCCGGTCCTGCTCCGTGGGCCCGCCGCGATGGGCCATCCATGGCCCAGCGCGGCTAAACCGGCATCCATGCCGGTTTACCCACTGCGCAGAACCTCCACTCGGCCTCTCGATGTGGCAAGAAAATCAAAAGCCAGATCAAGATCAAACGCAAAAGCGAGGCGGCCTGACAGCCGACCTGATTGCAGGTCTGACCACATTCCCCTGTGGGAGCTAGCCTGCTCGCGATGAACATCCAGGCAACGCATTCATCCAGACAGGGTGCGTTATCGTTGACGTCCATCGCCAGCAGGCTGGCTCCCACAGGGAATTGGGGGTATCTGCAAAAATCACGTCGGCCGCAGGCCGCCATCACGGGCAACCCTTTCCCCTACAAAAACACTTTGGCGCACACCCGCCCCTCACCACTCATCAGGCCGAGCGTTAGCTCGCCTTCAGCTTTTGATCTTGATCTACCCGCCCTATATCGGGAGGCTGAGTGGAGGTGTTCATCCGGGGATTGGCGCGCAGCGCCGTTCGACGCAGTCGAACACATCGCATGGAGGTGCCAGCGAAGCCAACCGGAGGGCGATGCCCCCGGATGAATGCCGGAGCGAAGGAACGCCGAGCCCTAGCGAGGGGCCGGACGCTGGGGCGAGCCTTTTTTTGCTTACTTTTTTTTGGCGTTTGAAAAAAAGTGAGTCGCCGTAAGGGCGAAACCATAAGTCGCCGTTACCGCAGGAATGGATATGTACCCGGTTAACAAAAGATAGGTCGGCTGTAAGGCCGCCTTCGCAGACAAATCTCACGTCTAAAATGTCCGATAACCGCCCAAAAAAAATGCCCCAATCTCTCAATCGGGGCATTTCTATTTAAGCCAACAAACTTGAAGCCTTAGTGCGAAACCGCCCCGCTCGCCCCCAAACCAGTCTGCGAACGAACGAACTGCGGGAAGAACAGCGCCCGCTCGTTGTCAGCCGCCGTCGACTTGTCGGTAATCGAGAAGAACCAAATCCCGATAAAGGCAATGATCATCGAGAACAGTGCAGGGTACTCATACGGGAAGATCGCCTTCTCGTGATGCAGGATCTGCACCCAGATGGTCGGGCCAAGCACCATCAAGCCCACAGCGCTCACCAGGCCCATCCAGCCACCAATCATCGCGCCGCGAGTGGTCAGCTTTTTCCAGTACATGGAAAGCAGCAGCACCGGGAAGTTGCAGCTCGCCGCGATAGAGAATGCCAGGCCGACCATGAACGCGATGTTCTGGCTTTCGAAAAGGATGCCGAGGCCGATCGCCAGCACCGCCAGGGCGATGGTGGTGATTTTCGACACGCGGATCTCGTCCTTCTCGTTGGCCTTGCCCTTCTTGATCACGCTGGCGTACAGGTCATGGGACACCGCCGAGGCACCGGCGAGGGTCAGGCCGGCCACCACTGCCAGGATGGTTGCGAACGCTACCGCCGAGATGAAGCCCAGGAAGATACTGCCACCGACCGCATTGGCCAGGTGCACCGCCGCCATGTTGTTACCGCCCAACAGCGCGCCAGCCGCATCCTTGAAGGCCGGGTTGGTGCTGACCAGCAGGATCGCGCCGAAGCCGATGATGAAGGTCAGGATATAGAAGTAGCCGATGAAGCCGGTGGCGTACAACACGCTCTTGCGCGCTTCTTTTGCGTCACTCACGGTGAAGAAGCGCATCAGGATGTGCGGCAGGCCAGCGGTACCGAACATCAGCGCCAACCCCAGGGAGAATGCCGAGATCGGATCTTTCACCAGGCCGCCCGGGCTCATGATCGCTTCACCTTTAGGGTGAACCTTGATCGCCTCGGAGAACAACATGTTGAAGTCGAAGTTGACGTGCTTCATCACCATCAGCGCCATGAAGGAAGCGCCGGACAGCAGCAACACAGCCTTGATGATCTGCACCCAGGTGGTCGCCAGCATGCCGCCGAACAGCACGTACATGCACATCAGGATACCGACCAGGATCACCGCAACGTGGTAGTCGAGACCGAACAGCAGCTGGATCAGCTTGCCGGCACCGACCATTTGCGCGATCAGGTAGAACGCCACCACGACCAGTGAACCGCAAGCGGACAGCGAGCGGATCTGGGTTTGCCCCAGGCGATAGGACGCCACGTCGGCAAAGGTGTATTTGCCCAGGTTGCGCAGGCGCTCGGCGATCAGGAACAGAATGATCGGCCAGCCCACCAGGAAGCCGATCGAGTAGATCAGGCCATCGTAGCCGGAGGTAAACACCAGCGCGGAAATACCCAGGAAGGACGCCGCCGACATGTAGTCACCGGCAATCGCCAGGCCGTTCTGGAAGCCGGTGATCTTGCCGCCCGCCGCGTAGTAATCGGAGGCCGACTTGTTTTTCTTGGACGCCCAGTAGGTGATGCACAGGGTCGCGCCAACGAATGCGACGAACATCAGAATCGCCGACACGTTAAGCGGTTGTTTCTGCACGGCGCCGGTCAGGGCGTCAGCCGCCCAGGCGCCCGGTGCGAAGGCTGCGATGCTCAAGAGAGCCATTAGACGCCGGATCATTGCTGAGCCTCCTTGAGAATCGCATTGTTCAAGTCGTCGAATTCGCCATTGGCGCGTCGTACGTAGATCCCGGTCAGGATGAAGGCTGAAACAATCAGCCCGACACCTATCGGTATGCCCCAGGTAATCGATGACTCAGGGCTGATTTTCGCCCCCAGCACCTGCGGCCCGTAAGCAATCAAAAGGATGAATCCGGAGTAAAGCCCTAGCATGATCGCCGAAAGAATCCAGGCGAATCGTTCCCTCTTGCTAACCAGCTCCTTGAATCGCGGGCTGTTTTGAATCGAGAGGTAAATGCTGTCGTTCATTGTTTTTATCCTCGCAGCACAGATTTAGTTGGAACGGTATCCACTCTATGCGGCTGCGGGGCAGGTTCCAGACGACCTTAGTCTTAGAACCACGTGACGTATTCGCCAAAGTCCAGCAAGAATAAATAAATGTGGGAGCGAGCCTGCTCGCGAAAGCGTCAGATCAGTCGACATCTCGGTCAACTGACAGAACGCATCGCGAGCAGGCTCGCTCCCACAGGGTACGGCGGTGCAGCTATTACTTGATCCAGTCAGCCACGCGCTCCGGGTGCTTGGCTACCCAATCCTTGGCCGCTGCTTCAGGCTTGGCACCCTCCTGGATCGCCAGCATGACTTCGCCGATTTCATCCTTCGAAGCCCACTGGAAGTTCTTCAGGAACTTGGCCACTTCCGGTGCCTTGGTCGCCAGCTCTTTGCTGCCGATGCTGTTCACGGTTTCAGCCGCGCCGTACACGCCTTTCGGGTCTTCCAGGAAACGCAGTTTCCACTTGGCGAACATCCAGTGTGGCACCCAGCCGGTCACAGCGATGGATTCGTTTTTCTTCTCCGCACGGGTCAGCTCGGCAATCATGCCGGCGCCGGAACTGGCCTTGAGTTGATAACCGGTCAGGTCGTAGTCCTTGATCGCCTGCTCGGTCTTGAGCATCACGCCTGAACCGGCGTCGATGCCAACGATGCGTTTTTTGAAGCTGTCATCGGTCTTCAGGTCTTCAAGCGACTTGGCCTTGACGTACTCCGGTACGATCAAGCCGATCTTGGCGTCCTTGAAGTTCGGACCGTAGTCGACGACCTGGTCCTTGTTCTTGGCCCAGTAATCGCCGTGGGTCACTGGCAGCCAGGCCGACAGCATGGCGTCGAGTTTGCCGGTGGCCACGCCCTGCCACATGATCCCGGTGGCGACGGCTTGCAGCTTCACGTCGTAATTCAGCTTCTGCTTGATCACCTCAGCGGCCACGTGAGTGGTAGCAACGCTGTCGGACCAGCCGTCAACGTAGCCGATGCTCAGGGTCTTGTTCTCGGCATTGGCGAATGTGGAGCCCATCGCAAGCACCAGAGCGGCACCTGCGCCTAAAAGTCGTCGCATCTTCATCGTTACTTCCCCGAAAGTGCTGCGCTCGACGGATGCCGAGTCGCGTCAACGTATAGTTATAGTGCACAGCGCCCCCATCACGCCCCACCGCAAACTCGTTCGATCATCAGTGGAGTACTGACAGTTGCGATCATCAACCTGACGCTATCAGCGACCTGCTCTGCCAGCGACCTCAAGGCAGCGAGAAACGACATCAGAACGCCATTAATCCCGCGCCAGACAACCGTTCCGGGCAATCCGCCCGAACTTTGCATGTCAAAATCATGCAGGCCACCAAGCGGGAGATAAATGCAGGTAACATGCGCCGCTTTGCTCCCACACGGCCTGACCATGTCCGCGACATCCCGTTTTCCTTTTTTTGCGTATTTATTTGCTTGCCTGCTGGGGCTGTTTGCTCTCTGCGGCTTCTGGTATGGCCTGGGCAAACCGGTGATCCTGCCGGACGTCGCCAGTGCCTCGCACAAGCTGCAATGCGCTTCCTACACTCCTTTCGACAAGGACCAGTCGCCGTTCGACGTGCCATTCAACCTGCGTCCCGAGCGCATGGATGCGGACCTCGCGCTGCTGGCAACTCGCTTCGAATGCATACGCACGTACTCGATGACGGGGCTCGAGGCGCTACCCGATCTGGCGCGCAAGCATGGGTTGAAAATGATGATCGGCGCCTGGGTCAACAGCAGCCCGGTGGACACCGCCAAGGAAGTAGAGCTGCTGATCGCCGAAGCCAATGCCAACCCGGACGTGGTGACGGCGGTCATCGTCGGCAACGAGGCACTGCTGCGCAAGGAAGTCACCAGCACACAGCTTGTGAAACTGATTGAGCGGGTCAAAAGCCAGGTCAAACAGCCCGTCACCTATGCGGACGTCTGGGAGTTCTGGCAAAAGCACCCGGAAATCGCTCCGGCGGTGGACTTCGTGACCATCCATTTGCTGCCGTACTGGGCTGATTACCCTTGGGACGTCGAGGTCTCGCTGTCGCAACTCGCCATGATTCGCGAATCGTTCGCCAGCATGTTTGCCCCCAAGGATGTGTTCATAGGCGAGACCGGCTGGCCGAGTGAAGGCCGTCAACGCAGGATTGCCCTGCCAAGCCGGGTCGACGAAGCCAGGTTCATTCGTGGTTTTGTCGCCATGGCCGAGCAACATGGTTGGCACTACAACCTCATCGAAGCCTTCGACCAGCCGTGGAAACGTGCCAGCGAGGGCGCAGTCGGCGGTTACTGGGGACTGTTCGATGCGGATCGCCAGGACAAGGGCGTGCTCGCAGGACCGGTGACCAATGTGCCGTACTGGTCGCAGTGGCTGGTGGTGGGTGGGTTCATCTTCCTGGGCACACTGCTTCTCGGTGGACGCGTGCGCAGCACTCGCGCTGCACTGGTCCTGCCACTGCTGGGGGCGCTGGCTGCTTGCTCGATTGGCGCCTGGGGCGACCTGGCACGGATCACCACGCGTTTTGCCAGTGAGTGGCTATGGGTTGCTTTGCTGACCGCGTTGAATGTGCTGGTGCTGGCCCATGCCGCGCTAACCTTGAGTCCCCGCACCGGTTGGCGCGGATGGGCATTCAATGCGCTGGAACGTCGGGCTGGCTGGATACTGGCAGTGGCAGGATTTGCCGTGGCGGTAACGATGCTTGAACTGGTATTTGATCCGCGCTATCGCAGTTTCCCCAGCGTTGCGTTCATCGTGCCGGCACTGGTTTATCTTTGCCGCCCGGTCAGTGTGCCGCGTCGGGAGATCGCCCTGTTGACCTTCATCATTGGCGCCGGTATTGCACCTCAGCTTTATCAGGAAGGTTTGCACAACCAGCAGGCCTGGGGTTGGGCGCTGGTGAGTGGATTGATGGTGGCGGCGTTGTGGCGCAGCTTGCGGGTTCGCAAGGGCTGATTTGGCGCTGCATCCGGCCTCTTCGCGAGCAGGCTCGCTCCCACATTGTGATCATCGCAGTACACAAAATCTGTGTTCATTGAAAATCTACTGTGGGAGCGAGCCTGCTCGCGAAAGCTCACTATCGCGTGCTACGGGAGGCCCTGACCAACCGCAACCCCGCAATCACCACCGCAAACACCGCCATCGTCGTGTTGTACAACGCCAATGCGGGAAACCCGAACACCAGCGCCAGCACCGCCAACCACCACCCTGCCCGCCCTGGCAGCACAAAGCCGATCACGGCGGCAGCCAACGCGCCCCAGCCCAATACCTGGAAGTGAATCATCAGCCCCAGGTTCGAACGCACCTGGCATTCCCAACGGCTTGCCTCATCCACGCAAATACCGACCCACTGCGCATCTTCCATGAAGCCGTAGCGCGCGCCATAACTGGCGATCAGCCAAAGGGGCAGCAGGACAAGCAGCACAATCACGGGCAAACGGCGGGACATGGGGCACTCCAATACGCGAAAACGGCGGCCAGCTTAATCCCCCGGCAGCCCGACGCAAGCAATAACAACTGATAACTGGTCATTCAATCACTGCAAAGTGTATCGTCGCGCTACTATTACTCGGAATTAAGGCCTGTTTGGTGCCGATGCGTGGCACTTTGGCGCGGATCCAGTGGTCATAGCCTGCGAACTTCATTCGGCACCTTCTCTAAGGGATCTAGTCATGCTCCGTTCCTTGCGCTTCGCCGCCCTGTTTGGCGGCCTTATTTTGAGTGCGTCCGCACTGGCGGTCGATATCGACGCTGCCAGTTATGGCTACCCCTTGACCAACCCGTTCGAGGCAACGATTGCCACGACGCCGCCGGATTTGCGCCCCGAGCTGCCGCTGGACGACGACATCGATCAGGCGGATCGCAGCGTCACCTTGCGCCCGGAACGCGCATTCGAACTGCCTGACAACTTCTGGCCAGTGAAGAAGCTCACCTATCGCATTGCCACCCAGGATAAAGCCGCGCCGTTGATTTTCCTGATCGCCGGCACGGGCGCGCGCTATGACAGCAGCCTTAACGAATACCTGAAAAAGCTCTATTACAAGGCCGGGTACCACGTGGTGCAATTGTCGTCGCCCACCAGCTTCGACTTCATGAGCGCCGCCTCACGCTTTGCCACGCCCGGTATCACCAAGGACGACGCCGAAGACATGTATCGCGTGATGCAAGCGGTGCGAGCGCAAAACCCTAAACTGCCGGTCACCGATTACTACCTGACCGGCTACAGCCTGGGCGCGCTGGATGCGGCATTCGTTGCGCACCTGGACGAAACCCGCCGCAGCTTCAACTTCAAGAAAGTGCTTCTGCTTAATCCTCCGGTCAATCTCTACACCTCGATCACCAACCTGGACCGGCTGGTCCAGACCGAGGTCAAGGGCATCACCAACACCACAACGTTCTATGAGCTGGTGCTGAACAAACTGACCCGTTACTTCCAGCAGAAGGGCTACATCGATCTCAACGACGCGCTGCTCTACGACTTCCAGCAGTCCAAGCAGCACCTGAGCAACGAACAGATGGCCATGCTCATCGGTACCTCGTTCCGCTTTTCAGCCGCCGATATCGCCTTTACGTCGGACCTGATCAACCGTCGTGGCCTGATCACTCCACCCAAGACGCCCATCACCGAAGGCACCAGCCTCTCGCCGTACTTCAAGCGAGCACTGCAGTGCGACTTCGACTGCTACATCACCGAACAGGTCATCCCGATGTGGCGCGCCCGCACCGACGGCGGCAGCCTGCTGCAATTGATCGACCAGGTGAGCTTGTATGCACTGAAGGACTACCTGCATGACAGCCCGAAAATCGCCGTGATGCACAATGCCGACGACGTGATTCTCGGCCCTGGAGACCTGGGTTTCCTGCGCAAGACATTTGGCGATCGCCTGACCGTTTACCCGCTGGGAGGCCATTGCGGCAACCTTAACTATCGCGTCAACAGCGACGCCATGCTGGAGTTCTTCCGTGGCTAAATACCTCCTGCTTATCGCCGCGTTACTCAGTGCAGGCATTGCCCATGCAGATAACAGCAAAGCTAACGCCCCTGTCGTCATCGACAGCGACGGCTTCAAGGAACCCCTGAGCAAACTCAAGTTCAACCCGGGCCTGGACCAGCGCGAATTCGAACGCTCGACACTCGGCGCCCTGAATGTCTACGACCCGCTGGAGCAGTGGAACCGCCGTGTCTACCACTTCAACTACCGGTTCGATCAGTGGGTGTTCCTGCCAGTGGTCGACGGCTATCGCTATATCACGCCGAGCTTCTTGCGCACTGGCGTCAGCAATTTCTTCAACAACCTCGGCGACGTACCGAACCTGCTGAACAGCCTGTTGCAGTTCAAGGGCCAGCGTTCGATGGAGATCACCGGTCGACTGCTGCTCAACACCACCATCGGCATCGCCGGCTTGTGGGACCCGGCCACCTCCATGGGCCTGCCGCGCCAGAACGAAGACTTCGGCCAGACCCTGGGCTTCTATGGTGTACCGGGCGGCGCCTATTTCGTACTGCCGATCCTGGGACCGTCCAATCTGCGTGACACGGGCGGGCTGGCAGTCGACTTCAGCGCCGAGAATGCAATCAACTTCCTCAATGTGTCCGAGGTCAGCTCCACCCATCCAGAAGTCTGGATCCTGCGCGGCATCGACAAACGCAACCAGACCAGCTTCCGTTATGGCCAACTGAACTCGCCGTTCGAGTATGAGAAGGTGCGCTACGTGTACACCGAGTCGCGCAAGTTGCAGATCGCCGAGTAATACCATCGGCCACAAACACCCTGTAGGAGCTGGCGTGCCAGCGATAGCGCTCGAAAGGTCTACACAAGACTCAAGGGCCAATCGCCAGCAAGCCGGCTCCTACGGGTTTAACCTTTGACTGCTCGCCAGATTTTGCTGACGGCCAGAACCCCCACCAACACCACCGCCCCCGCCACAATCCCCGCCACCCCATTGAGCAGCGTCGGTACGATAAACCCGGCACCGCCCGCCCCCGCACTGACACTTTCGATCCAGTGATGCACCACCGGAACACCGTGGGTGAGGATGCCGCCACCGACCAGGAACATGGCCGCCGTACCGATCACCGACAGGCTTTTCATCATGTACGGCGCCGCGCGCAGGATGCCGTTGCCGATGCTTTTGGCCATCTGCCCAGGCTTCTGGGTCAGCCACAGGCCCAGGTCATCGAGCTTGACGATGCCGGCCACCAGCCCGTAGACGCCGATAGTCATGACGATGGCGATGCCCGAGAGCACGACGACTTGTTGGGTCAGCGCCGAGTCGGCCACGACGCCGAGGGTGATGGCGATGATTTCCGCCGAAAGGATGAAGTCGGTGCGGATCGCGCCCTTGATCTTGTCCTTTTCGAACGCCACCAGATCGACCGCCGGGTCCGCCACTGCCTCGACCAGTTCGGCATGTTCGGCCTGGTCTTCAGCCTTGCTGTGGAGGAATTTATGGGCGAGCTTTTCGAACCCCTCGAAACACAGGTAAGCGCCACCCAACATCAGTAATGGCGTGACCAGCCATGGGATGAACGCGCTGATGGCCAGTGCCGATGGCACCAGGATCAGCTTGTTGATAAATGAGCCCTTGGCGACCGCCCAGACCACCGGGATTTCCCGATCGGCCCGCACGCCGCTGACCTGCTGGGCATTGAGCGCCAGATCATCGCCCAGCACCCCGGCGGTCTTCTTGGCGGCCATTTTGGTCATCAACGCCACATCGTCCAGTACGGCTGCGATGTCGTCGATCAGCACGAGCAAACTGCTTCCTGCCATGAATCGGCTTTCCTTCTTGAATGAATGCCGTGCAGCATAGCGCGGCCTGACGCCGCACGGAGCATTCTTGAGCCTCGCCGAAGGCCGGTGCTACCATGCGCCACCGCCAGTACAGGCAAGGAACCCCCTGGTTTATGAGCACCATCCGCGAGCGCAACAAACAACTGATCCTGCGTGCCGCCAGCGAAGAATTTGCCGACAAGGGCTTCGCTGCGACCAAAACCAGTGACATCGCAGCCAAGGCGGGATTGCCCAAGCCCAACGTCTACTACTACTTCAAATCCAAGGAAAACCTCTATCGCGAGGTCCTGGAAAGCATCATCGAACCGATTCTGCAGGCCTCGACACCGTTCAATCCCGACGGTGTGCCCAGTGAAGTGCTGAGCGGCTATATCCGCTCGAAAATCCGCATCTCTCGCGACCTGCCCTTTGCCTCCAAGGTGTTCGCCAGCGAAATCATGCATGGCGCGCCGCACCTGAGTTCCGACCTGGTCGAACAGCTCAACGGCCAGGCCAAGCACAACATCGACTGCATCCAGACCTGGATCGATCGTGGCCAGATTGCGCCAATCGACCCCAATCACCTGATGTTCAGCATCTGGGCCGCGACCCAGACCTACGCCGACTTCGACTGGCAGATCACTGCTATCACCGGCAAGGCCAAGCTGGATGAAGAGGATTATGAAGCGGCTGCGCAGACGATTATCCGGCTGGTGCTCAAGGGGTGTGAGCCGGACTGATATACCGCGGCGCGACCATTCGCGAGCAAGCTCCCACACAGAGGACTCCCCCCAATCCATTGTGGGAGCGAGCCTGCTCGCGAAAAAGGCAACTCGGTTCCAGTTCAAACCCAAATCGCATCCCACAGCGGATAGTCGCCAAGCCGCTCGACTAGCCCTGCCCTTAGCGGGTTGGCCACAATGTACCGAGCCATTTTTACCAAGTCTTCATCACGGCGCAGTGCTCGGTCATGAAAGCCTTTTTGCCACAGACTAATCTGACGACCAGTGCACAGATTGATCGCCTTGGTGCTTAAGGATTTGGTCCTTTGCATCAGCTCACTCAACGACCCCCGCCACAGATCAATTAGCCAGTGAAAATGATCCGGCATGACTACCCATGCTAGAGAGTCCACTAGCCCTGAATTTTGTGCTTGGCGAAAATGATGAACAACCAACCTGCCCAAAGTGAAATCGGCAAAAATCGGTTCTCGATCATGTGTGTTACTAGTGAGGAGATAGATTCGATTGGGCTCGGCATAACGCCCGGTTCTCAAGCGATGCGAAGCAGCTAAATCAGGCATTCCTTTGCCTCTCTCATGATGGAATCATGAAAAGCCTAGCCTTGGAAATGCCATATCGTCTTGCAGACTTTTAGCTTGATGTGTCTGGAAAAATGCCTTCGCGAGCAGGCTCGCTCCCACAGTGGATTTACTGTGCAAGTAAATATCCTGCTCGCGAAAGCGGTCGATCAATCATCAAATATCAAGCAGCCACCCCAGCATCCGCCCTCAACCCCAGCGCCTCGATCGCATTGATCGCACACTGCTCATCAACATCCGACAGATCCCCGCTGATCCCCACCGCCCCCAACACATTCCCATCCTGATCGCGGATCAGCACACCGCCCGGTGCCGGCACCACGCTGCCCTGCCCCAGGCTATTCAATGCCGCGATGAAGGCCGGGCGCTGTTGGGCGTCCAGCGCCAGCAGGCGTGAGCCTTTGCCCAGGGCGATGGCGCCCCAGGCCTTGCCGATGGCGACTTGCGGGCGCAGCAGGCTGGCGCCGTCTTCGCGCTGCAAGGCGACCAGGTGCCCGCCGGCATCCAGTACCGCGATGGCCAGGGGCGCGGCGGAGATTGCCCGTGCGGCGGTGATGGCCTCGTTGACCAGGTTGACTGCGACTTTCAAGGTTAAAGCGCTCATGGTGCCGTCCTCATTTTGTTTTTAGGAAAGCCGGTAGCCTGCTTCGTTGTGCCGCAGGCAGATGCAACAAATAGAACACAATGAATTATTTTTTTGTATACAATAATTCTCGAAAAGCGCCGCATGCGACGAAAAGCCACAGTAGAACGGGCTTCCGACGAATGAAACGAGCGCTTGAGAAAATGGATTGACCTGCGCCGTCCGCCGTGAATACACTCTGCGCAAAGCCACTTGTATACAATTACAAAACGTAAAGAGGCACAAAACCATGAGCAAAATGAGAGCAATCGAAGCCGCCGTTCTGGTGATGCGCCGTGAAGGGGTTGATACCGCTTTTGGCATCCCCGGTGCCGCCATCAACCCGCTGTACTCCGCCCTGCAAAAGGTCGGCGGCATCGATCACGTACTCGCTCGCCACGTTGAAGGCGCCTCGCACATGGCCGAGGGCTACACCCGCACCAAGGCCGGCAACATCGGCGTGTGCATCGGCACTTCGGGACCGGCCGGTACCGACATGGTCACCGGGCTCTACAGCGCCTCGGCCGACTCGATTCCAATCCTCTGCATTACCGGCCAGGCACCCCGCGCCCGTATGCACAAGGAAGATTTCCAGGCTGTCGATATCACCAGCATCGTCAAGCCAGTGACCAAGTGGGCAACCACTGTTCTGGAGCCGGGCCAGGTGCCTTATGCGTTCCAGAAAGCTTTCTATGAAATGCGCTCAGGTCGTCCAGGCCCAGTGCTGATCGACCTGCCGTTCGATGTACAGATGGCCGAAATCGAATTCGACATCGATGCCTACCAGCCACTGCCACTGGCCAAGCCGAGCGCTACCCGCGTTCAGGTGGAAAAAGCCCTGGCGCTGCTGGACCAGGCCGAGCGCCCATTGCTGGTGGCCGGTGGTGGCATCATCAATGCCGACGCCAGCGACCTGCTGGTGGAGTTTGCCGAACTGACCGGCATCCCGGTCATCCCGACCCTGATGGGCTGGGGCACCATCCCGGACGATCACCCGTTGATGGTGGGCATGGTCGGCCTGCAGACTTCGCACCGCTACGGCAACGCGACCCTGCTGAAATCGGACGTGGTACTGGGCATCGGTAACCGTTGGGCCAACCGCCACACCGGTTCGGTCGACGTCTACACCGAAGGCCGCAAGTTCATTCACGTCGACATCGAAGGCACGCAGATCGGCCGCGTTTTCACCCCGGACCTGGGCATCGTCTCCGACGCCGCCTCCGCGCTGACCGTGTTCATCGAAGTCGCTCGCGAGTGGCAAGCTGCCGGCAAGCTGAAAAACCGCAGCGCCTGGCTGCAAGACTGCCAGCAGCGTAAAGCCAGCCTGCAGCGCAAGACCCACTTCGACAACGTTCCGGTCAAGCCGCAACGCGTTTATGAAGAGATGAACCAGGTTTTCGGCAAGGACACCTGCTACGTCAGCACCATCGGTCTGTCGCAGATTGCCGGCGCGCAGTTCCTGCACGTCTACAAGCCGCGCCACTGGATCAACTGCGGTCAGGCAGGCCCACTGGGCTGGACCATTCCTGCTGCGCTGGGCGTGGTCAAGGCTGACCCGAACCGCAAAGTCGTGGCCCTGTCGGGGGACTATGACTTCCAGTTCATGATCGAAGAACTGGCGGTGGGTGCGCAGTTCAAGCTGCCGTACATTCATGTGGTGGTGAACAACTCGTACCTGGGCCTGATCCGTCAGGCGCAGCGCGGGTTCGAGATGGACTACTGCGTGCAGCTGTCCTTCGACAACCTGAACGCTCCGGAACTCAACGGTTATGGCGTCGATCACGTCGCGGTAGCCGAAGGCTTGGGCTGCAAGGCGCTGCGTGTGTTCGAACCGGCTGACATCGCCCCTGCCCTGCGCAAGGCCGAACAGATGATCGAAGAGTTCAAGGTTCCGGTGATCGTCGAGATCATCCTGGAGCGCGTGACCAATATTTCCATGGGCACCGAGATCAACGCCGTCAACGAATTCGAAGACCTGGCGCTGGTTGGCAACGACGCCCCAACGGCGATTTCGTTGCTCGATTGATCGTTCCCCTTGTGGGAGCGATCCTGCTCGCGAAGGCGGCTTCAAATCCAGCAACAATGTTGGCTGGCACACTGCTTTCGCGAGCAGGCTCGCTCCCACAGGGGCCGCCCTCACATATTTACGGGAGACCACCATGCCGCGTTTCGCAGCCAACCTGTCCATGCTGTTCACCGAACAGGACTTTCTTGCCCGTTTCGAAGCGGCCGCCAAGGCCGGTTTCAGTGGTGTCGAGTACCTGTTCCCGTACGACTTCAGCTCTGCCGAAATCAAGGCCAAGCTCGATGCCAACGGTCTGACTCAAGTGCTGTTCAACCTGCCGGCCGGCGACTGGGCCAAGGGCGAGCGTGGTATCGCCTGCCTGCCGGATCGAGTTGAAGAGTTCCGCGCCGGTGTCGACCTGGCGATCGCCTACGCACAAGTGCTGGGCAACACCCAAATCAACTGCCTGGCCGGCATCCGCCCACAAGGCGTTGACGATGCCACCGTGGAAAAAACCTTCGTCGCCAACCTCAAGTACGCGGCCGAGAAGCTGCAGGCAGCCGGTATCAAGCTGGTGATGGAAGCGATCAACACCCGCGACATCCCGGGCTTCTACTTGAACAACACGGCGCAAGCCCTGTCGATTCGCGAACAGGTCGGCAGCGCCAACCTGTTCCTGCAATACGACATCTATCACATGCAAATCATGGAGGGCGACCTGGCCCGCACCCTGCAATCGCACCTGGGCGAAATCAACCATGTGCAGTTGGCGGACAACCCGGGGCGCAACGAACCGGGAACTGGTGAAATCAACTACCGCTTCCTGTTCGAACACCTGGACCGCATTGGGTATCAGGGTTGGGTCGGTTGCGAATACAAGCCGCTGACGACCACCGAAGCGGGTTTGGGCTGGCTCAAGACCCATAACGCGATTTAATTGAACATGACATTCCTGTAGGAGCTGCCGAAGGCTGCGATCTTTTGACTTTGTTTTTCAAGATCAAGATCAAAAGATCGCAGCCTTCGGCAGCTCCTACAGGGTGACACACAAAAAGAGAGGATTTTCTCATGGCTAAAATCGGATTCATCGGCACCGGCATCATGGGCCACCCAATGGCGGCGAACCTGCAAAAAGCCGGTCACAGCCTGTTCCTGTCGGCGCACCACGACGCCGCTCCTGCTGACCTGGTTGCCGCCGGCGCCGTCGCCCTGGCGAACCCGAAAGAAGTCGCCCAGGAAGCCGAATTCATCATCGTGATGGTCCCGGATACCCCACAGGTCGATGACGTGCTGTTCCGTGCCGACGGCGTTGCCGCCGGTCTTGGCAAAGGCAAGGTGGTGATCGACATGAGCTCGATCTCGCCGACCGCCACCAAGGCATTTGCGGCCAGGATCAACGAAAAAGGCGCCCAGTACCTCGACGCGCCAGTGTCCGGCGGTGAAGTCGGTGCCAAGGCGGCGACCCTGAGCATCATGGTCGGCGGCGATGCCGATGCCTTCGAACGCGCGCTGCCGCTGTTCCAGGCCATGGGCAAGAACATCACCCTGGTGGGTGGCAACGGTGACGGTCAAACCGCCAAGGTGGCGAACCAGATCATCGTCGCCCTGAACATCCAGGCCGTGGCCGAAGCCCTGCTGTTCGCTGCCAAGAACGGTGCCGATCCAGCCAAGGTGCGTGAAGCACTGATGGGCGGTTTCGCCTCGTCGAAGATCCTCGAAGTACACGGCGAGCGCATGATCAAGGGCACCTTCGATCCAGGCTTCCGCATCAGCCTGCACCAGAAGGACCTGAACCTGGCGCTGCAAGGGGCCAAGGAGCTGAACATCAACCTGCCGAACACCGCCAACGCCCAGCAAGTGTTCAGCACCTGCGCGGCCATCGGTGGCAGCAACTGGGACCACTCGGCACTGATCAAGGGCCTGGAACACATGGCAAATTTCTCGATTCGCGACAAGAACTAAGCCCTGCATAAACCTGTGGGAGCGAGCCTGCTCGCGAAGAATTCACCGCGGTGTCCCTGACAAACCGTGTCGTTTGATTCGCGAGCAGGCTCGCTCCCACAGAGATCCGAGTTGCCCTTTCGAATAACAAGAATTCCGGGAGCCCGCCATGTCGGTCGATCCGCAACAATTGCTGCGTGAGCTGTTCGCCACAGCCATCGACGCGGCCCATCCGCAGCAAGTCCTTGAAGCCCATTTGCCTGCCGACCGCAGCGGTCGGGTGATCGTCATTGGTGCCGGCAAAGCCGCGGCCGCCATGGCCCAGGTGGTCGAGCGCTGCTGGCAGGGCGAAGTGTCCGGCGTGGTGGTGACGCGTTACGGCCACGGCGCCCCCTGCGAAAAAATCGAAGTGGTCGAAGCCGCGCATCCGGTTCCGGACGCCGCCGGCCTGGCCGTTGCCAAACGCGTTCTGGAACTGGTCAGCGACCTCGACGAAACAGACCGCGTGATCTTCCTGCTGTCCGGCGGTGGCTCGGCGCTGCTCGCCCTGCCGGCCGAAGGCATCACCCTGGCCGACAAGCAATCGATCAACAAAGCCCTGCTCAAATCCGGCGCGACCATTGGCGAGATGAATTGCGTACGCAAACACCTCTCGGCGATCAAGGGTGGCCGCCTCGGCAAGGCTTGCTGGCCAGCCACTGTCTATACCTATGCGATTTCCGATGTGCCGGGCGACCTCGCCACGGTCATCGCCTCAGGTCCCACAGTGGCCGACCCGAGCACCTCGGCGGAAGCGCTGGCAATCCTCAAGCGCTACGCCATCGACGTGCCCGCCTCCGTGCGTAACTGGCTGCAAAGCCCGGAATCAGAGACTGTGAAACCTGGCGATCCGAGCCTGGCCCGCAGTCACTTCCAGCTGATCGCGCGCCCGCAGCAATCACTGGAAGCCGCGGCGGTGAAGTGCCGTCAGTCCGGTTACAGTCCGTTGATCCTGGGCGACCTCGAAGGTGAGTCCCGTGAAGTGGCAAAAGTGCATGCCGGTATCGCTCGGCAAATCGTCCAGCACGGCCAGCCACTGGCGGCGCCCTGCGTGATTCTTTCTGGCGGCGAAACCACGGTTACCGTTCGCGGTAACGGCCGTGGTGGGCGCAACGCCGAGTTCCTGCTCAGCCTGACCGACAGCCTCAAGGGCTTGCCCGGCGTCTACGCCCTGGCCGGGGACACCGATGGCATCGACGGCTCCGAAGACAACGCCGGGGCAATCATGACCCCGGACAGTTACGCCAGCGCCGCGGCCCTCGGTTTGAGCGCCAGCGACGAGTTGGACAACAACAATGGCTACGGCTATTTCGAGGCGCTGGACGCACTGATCGTCACCGAGCCGACCCGCACCAACGTCAACGACTTCCGCGCCATCCTGATTCTTGAGAGCCCTAAACATGACGCCTGACAAAAAGGTCAAGATCCTCGCCACCCTGGGCCCCGCTACCGACGGGATCGACGACATTCGTGAACTGGTGCAGGCCGGGGTCAATATCTTTCGCCTGAACTTCAGCCACGGCGATCACGCCGACCACGCCAAGCGCTACCAGTGGATCCGCGAAGTCGAGCGCCAGCTGAATTATCCGCTGGGCATTCTGATGGACCTGCAAGGGCCGAAATTGCGGGTCGGCAAATTTGCCGCAGGCAAAGTCCAGCTGCATCGCGGTCAAGCCCTGCGCCTGGATCTCGATGCCACGCCGGGTGATGAACGCCGGGTCAACCTGCCGCACCCGGAAATCATCGCTGCGCTGGAGCCCGGCATGGACCTGTTGCTGGACGACGGCAAGCTGCGCCTGCGAGTGGTCACCAAGTATGCCGACGCCATCGACACGACCGTGCTCAATGGTGGCGAACTGTCGGACCGCAAAGGCGTGAACGTACCGCAAGCGCTGCTCGAACTGAGCCCGCTGACCGCCAAGGACCGTCGCGATTTGAGCTTCGGCCTTGAACTGGGGGTGGACTGGGTGGCCCTGTCGTTCGTGCAGCGTCCTGAGGACATTCGCGAAGCCCGTGCCCTGATCGGCGACAAGGCGTTCCTGATGGCCAAGATCGAGAAGCCGTCAGCGGTGGCGCAATTGCGCGAAATTGCCGAATTGAGCGACGCGATCATGGTCGCTCGCGGTGACCTGGGCGTGGAGGTGCCGGCCGAAAGCGTGCCGCAGATCCAGAAAAACATCATCAGCACCTGTCGCCAGTTGGGCAAGCCGGTGGTGGTGGCGACGCAGATGCTCGAATCGATGCGCTTCTCCCCGGCGCCCACCCGCGCCGAAGTCACCGATGTCGCCAATGCGGTGGCCGAAGGTGCCGACGCGGTGATGCTGTCGGCGGAAACCGCCTCCGGCGAATACCCGCTGGAAGCTGTACAGATGATGAGCAAGATCATCCGCCAGGTGGAAAACGGCCCGGACTACCAGACCCAGCTGGACGTCAGCCGGCCAAAAGCCGAAGCGACTGTTTCCGATGCGATCAGCTGCGCGATTCGCCGTATCAGCAACGTGTTGCCGGTGGCGGTCTTGGTCAACTACAGCGAATCAGGCACCTCGAGTTTGCGTGCGGCCCGGGAACGGCCGACAGTGCCGATCCTCAACCTGACGCCGAACCGGCAAACCGCTCGACGCCTGACCGTGGCATGGGGGGTGCATTCGGTGGTCAACGATCGCCTGCGTCAGGTGGACGAGGTGTGCTCTACGGCGCTGGAAATTGCCCAGGCCCAAGGCATGGCGCAGCGGGGCGATACGTTATTGATCACTGCAGGTGTGCCGTTTGGGCTGCCGGGGTCGACTAACTCTTTGCGTATCGAAACATTGATTTAACCCCTACATGATCGTTCCCACGCTCTGCGTGGGAATGCAGCCCGGGACGCTCCGCGTCCCAAGAGCAGACGCAGAGCGTCCATTGAGGCATTCCCACGCAGAGCGTGGGAACGATCTGTACTGAAACGACCCTTGCCATGCCTGCCAATCACTTCAACACCCACTGCCCCGACTGGGCCGAAGCCTTGCTCAACGGCTTCAGCCAGATATTCCTCCAACGCCATCCGCTGTTTGGTCTGGCGTGCCTGCTCGCCATTCTGTTTACCGCGCCCGCCTTGCTCGGCGGTGCGTTGCTTGGCGGCGTCGCCGGGCTGCTCACCGCGCAACGTCGAGGCTACGCCAAGGCCGATCGCCAGGCCGGACTCTTCAGTTACAACGGCGTCTTGCTTGGCTTGCTGCTGAGTCTGTATTTCCCCTGGTCGGCGATGTTGCCGCCGCTGATCCTCGCCGCAGGTGGCCTGAGCGCCATGCTCACACAGCAGTGGCTCAAACGCGCCCGCTTCAGCCAGTACCTGCCTGCCTATACCGCGTCCTTCGTGGGTTTGAGCTGGTTGCTGCTGTGCTTCGCCACGCCCTCGACCGAGGCGCATCTGATCGAAGTCAACACGCTGAACATGCTCGCCGCCCCCCTCAAGGGCCTCGGCCAGGTGATGTTCCTCGGTCATCCGCTGGCCGGTGCGATGATTGCCGCCGGTTTGCTGGTGGCTGATCGTCGCGCCTTCTGCTGGGCGTTGTTGGCGTCTGTTGCCGGCATGGGTTGGAGCCTGTTGAACCACGACTTCTACACCGCACTGCTGGGCCTGGGTGGCTACAACGCCGTGCTCGCCGCCCTCGCCTTCAGCGCCCAGCGCCAGCAGCCGTGGCTGCCACTGGTGGGCATTGCCTGCGCGCTGCTGTTGACGCCGATGTTTGCCGCTGTTGGCCTGCCCACGCTGACCGCGCCGTTCATCCTCGCCTGCTGGCTGATTCGTACGGTGGCTCAATTACTCGGCAAGGCGACAGGGGCCACTGCGCCTTGCGCTTCTGGGGAGAATCAACCTAGGCTGCGCTGATTCCCGATTCAGGCGTTTCCCATGGACAGCAGCAAAAACTGGCGTGAAGACCTTTACGTCATGATTTTCCAGAGCGACACCAAGGCGGGTCGGCGCTTCGACGGCATTTTGCTGTTGATCATCCTCGCCAGCCTGGTGATCGTGATGCTCGACAGCATCGATACAGTCCACCGCAACTACGCCGACGTGCTGGCGTACATCGAGTGGGGCTTCACCGTCATCTTCGCCATCGAATATGGCCTGCGCCTGTACTGCTCGCCCAAACCCCTGCGCTACGCCTTCAGCTTCTATGGACTGGTGGACTTGCTGGCGATCGTGCCCGGCATACTGGCGTTGTACTACGCCGATGCGCAGTACCTGTTGATTATCCGGATCATCCGGATGCTGCGGATTTTCCGCGTGCTCAAGCTCAGCCCCTACCTGAAACAAGCCAACTACCTGATGTCCGCGTTGCGCGGCAGCAAGCAGAAAATCGTGGTGTTCCTGGTCAGTGTCTGCACCCTGGTGACGGTGTTCGGCACATTGATGTATGTGATCGAAGGCCCGGAGCACGGTTTTACCAGCATTCCCAAAGGCATCTACTGGGCCATCGTGACGCTGACCACGGTGGGCTTCGGCGACATCGTGCCGAAGACGCCATTGGGCCAGGTGATTTCCTCGCTGGTCATGATCACCGGTTATTCGATCATTGCCGTGCCCACCGGTATTTTCACTGCCGAGCTGGCCAACGCCATGCGTGGCGAACAGTTGCAACATGACTGCCCGGTGTGCAAGAAAAACCACCACGAACACGGCGCCGCGTTCTGCTCTCGCTGCGGCAATGCATTGTTCAAGAAACTGGAATAAGCAAAGAGCTTTTTAATCTTTAAACGACTATGCGGGGCCGGCTATAGTCGCTGGCAAATTAGTATCGCGTTCAATACACATAACCCGTAGGAGCTGCCGCAGGCTGCGATCTTTTGATCTTGCTTTTGAAGATCAAAATCAAAAGATCGCAGCCTGCGGCAGCTCCTACATAGAACAAGGAATTCGCAGTGAAAAAACTCTTTGGCGCCTCACTTCTGGCCGCTGGCCTGGCACTGACCAGCGTGGCCCAGGCCGCACCGACCCTGCTCAACGTTTCCTACGACGTGATGCGCGATTTCTACAAGGACTACAACACTGCGTTCCAGAAACACTGGCAAGCCGAGCACAACGAAAACATCACCTTGCAGATGTCCTTCGGTGGCTCCAGCAAACAGGCGCGCTCGGTCATCGATGGCCTGCCTGCTGACGTGATCACCATGAACATGGCCACCGACATCAACGCCCTGGCCGATCACGGCAAACTGATCCCGGACAACTGGGTCACCCGCCTGCCGAACAACAGCGCCCCGTTCACCTCGGCCACTGTGTTCATCGTCCGCAAAGGCAACCCCAAAGCCCTGAAAGATTGGCCGGACCTGCTCAAGGACGGTGTGCAAGTCATCGTGCCAAACCCGAAGACTTCTGGTAACGGCCGCTACACCTACCTCTCCGCCTGGGGCTACGTGCTGAAAAATGGCGGCGACGAAAACAAGGCGAAGGACTTCGTCGGCAAGCTGTTCAAGCAGGCTCCAGTGCTGGATACCGGTGGCCGCGCCGCAACGACGACCTTCATGACCAACCAGATCGGCGACGTACTGGTGACCTTCGAAAACGAAGCGGAAATGATCGCCCGCGAGTTTGGTCGCGATCAGTTCGAGGTCATCTACCCAAGCGTATCCGCCGAAGCCGAGCCACCGGTGTCGGTGGTCGACAAGACCGTCGACAAGAAAGGCACCCGCGCTGCCGCCGAGGAATACCTGAAGTACCTCTGGTCGCCACAAGGTCAGGAAATCGCCGCCGCCAACTACCTGCGTCCACGTGACCCGGCCGTTCTGGCCAAGTACACCGACCGCTTCCCGAAAGTCGACTTCCTGTCGGTGGAAAAAACTTTCGGCGACTGGCGCACCGTGCAGAAGACCCACTTCAATGATGGCGGGATTTTCGATCAGATTTACGCCCAGTAACCACTGAGCAGACGCGATCCCCTGTAGGAGCTGCCGAAGGCTGCGATCTTTTGATCTTGTTTTTCAAAAGGCAAAATCAAAAGATCGCAGCCTTCGGCAGCTCCTACAGGGGTATGCCGCTAGCTCAGGTTGCCGCAGAAAATCGCCTGGTGACCATCGGCCGGGCTTTCACGCACCACCAACGCATAGCCCCCCGCTCGAAGTGTCTCGACCGGTACGGGTGCGCTTTTCCAGAAATATTGCATGGACGCTTGCGAATAGAACCGCGCATTCGGGCCGTCATTCATGTCATAGGCGGGTTTGGCACCCAGACTTCCACAGCTTCCCGGGTAGATGTAGGCCTGCAAACGACCTGGTAACGCGCTACCCATGGATTCTCCACTGACAGCAAACCAGAACACTGTTGCTTGCCCGTCGGGCATCATGATTGGCCGGGCGATGTTGCCAGCATTGATGGCAGTAGCGTTCATGGGAACGTTGGTGACCTGAGCATCCGGCACTGTCGAGCACCCGAAGATCGACCCAACCGCTACCACCAACGCCAGCGAAGATACGATTTTCATCGTGATACTCCCGCTTTGTAAGGACACGTTGAAGTGATCCCCCTGTAGATTCTAGCTGTCACGGCAAAACGGGCAGTTCTTCGGATGGCCGGTGGTCCCTGCAACACGCCCGCATTCGTCATTCATTGCGCAGAAGAATGATTACTATCATTCCAATTCCACTTCCGCCGTTTCAGCCAGCCGTTTAGCCTGCGCGCATTCACTTATTTCCAGCGAGACACGTTATGACTCCATCGCCCCAGCTGCCCCATGGCACCGCGACAATGACCCGAGGCATGGTGCTGCTGTTCGCCTTCTGCTGTGGCGCGATCGTCGCCAACATCTACTATGCGCAACCGATCATCGGCCTGATCGCACCGGACATCGGCCTGACCAGCACCATGGCCAGCCTGATCGTTTCGCTGACGCAGATCGGTTATGCACTGGGCCTGTTCTTCCTCGTGCCTTTGGGTGATCTGCTGGAAAACCGGCGGCTGATGATCATCACCACCGTGGTCGCCATTGCCAGTCTGCTGGGCGCGGCGTTCACCGATCAGCCGAACGTGTTCTTGCTGATTTCGCTACTGGTGGGCTTCAGCTCGGTGTCGGTGCAGATCCTGATTCCGCTGGCCGCACACCTGGCGCCGGAAGAATCTCGCGGCCGCGTGGTCGGCGGGATCATGGGCGGTTTGTTGTTGGGAATATTGCTGGCGCGACCGGTGTCCAGCGTGGTGGCGGATCATTTTGGCTGGCGGGCAATGTTTGTGATTGCCGCGCTATTGATGGCAGCGATCAGCATCGTATTGGCGCTGACCATCCCCAAGCGCCAGCCTGACCACAGCGCGTCCTATGGCCAATTGCTGGGTTCGCTCTGGACGCTGCTGCGTCAACAACCGGTATTGCGCCAGCGGGCGTTTTATCAAGGCTGCATGTTCGCCACGTTCAGCCTGTTCTGGACCGCCGTGCCGCTGGAACTGGCGCGCAATCATGGCCTGTCGCAAAGCCAGATCGCGATTTTCGCCTTGGTCGGCGCAATCGGCGCCATTGCCGCGCCTATCGCCGGACGCCTGGCCGACGCCGGCCATACCCGCATCGCTTCATTGCTGGCCCTGCTGTGCGCCAGCCTGAGCTTCCTGCCCGCTTTCATCCACCCCGTCTATAGCGTGATCGGCTTGGCCGTGACCGGCGTGGTGCTGGATTTCTGCGTACAAATGAACATGGTCCTCGGTCAACGCGCGGTCTACGCCCTGGACGCCAAAAGCCGCAGCCGTCTGAATGCGTTGTACATGACCAGCATCTTCATCGGCGGTGCGTTCGGCTCATCCGTGGCCAGCGCGGTATATGAGCACGGCGGCTGGCTGTGGATCGTGGTGGTTGGCAGTGCGTTTCCACTGTTGGCGTTGTTGCGCTTCCTGAGTGTTTCGCAGAAGGCTTCATTGGCGACGGCGTAAAGATTCAAGCGCTTGGTGGGCGAGTAGGATCGCCCGCCAAGGCAAGGTTACCAATCCATCAATTGCGCACCAGCTTCTCCATCGCCGCATCCGCCAGGAACGACGACCGGCTTTTTACATTGTGCTCGCGCACATAACGATCAATGCGCTGGATCACATAGCCGGGCAACGTCACGTTGACCTTCTCGGTCTTGCCCAGGTACGGCGAGATGTCCAGCTCCAGCATGCCCCAGCCCATGTCGGCGAACTCGGGATTACTGCGATGCACCGAAGCCGACGTCGGCATCGGAATCGACTCACCATCCGCAGCCAACTCCTGCAGCATGATGTGGGCAACTTCGACCGCTGCGTTGTAGGCCTCTTCAAAGCTATCCCCGGCGGTTACCGCACCTGGGATATCGGGGATCTGGATACCGATGGCGGTGTTCTCATCGCCCCATTCGATACAGATTGGATATTGCATTATGGATCTCCTGCGTAACTGGCTGGCGGGCAGTACAGCCCGGCTCGCCTCCTGATGCTCTTGACCGCCCCGACCGGCAAATCCTTCTTCGGATGGGGGATGGGAATGGTGTACGGGTTGTATCGGTGGGTGAAAATGTGATGACTGCCTGTGACCCGGTCCAGGGTCCATCCCGCCTCCATCAATTCCTTGATCAATAGCCTGCTCTGCACCACCAGCCTCCTTGCTTTGGCCTCAACAAAAATAACCCTAGAGTTATCTTTACTCAAGCACAAAAACTGAAAGCACGACGTTCGGTTGTATTGCGGGGTATGAAGAAAGAAGGTTTTAAATCGACAAAATGGCCGGCACAGCGATCAGGCGCATGCAGCCGGCTCGACGAGGCAGGCCAAGAGTTGTTCAACGGTTTGTTCCAGTGGCCCGGAGTTGTCGAGCACATGCACTGTCGGATCCTCGGCCAGCAGGCGCTCACCGAAACGGGCATTGCGCGCCAGGCGCTGGTCGATCTCGGCCAAGGACTCACGACCACGCGCCAGCAAGCGCTGGCGCAGCACTGCCTGGTCCACGGTCAGCAATATCGCCAACACATTCGGATAACGCTCGCGAGTATCCTGCAAATGCCCGCGCGAGCCGTTCACCAGCACGTCCTGGCCAGCGGCGAGCCAATCGTCGATTTCCCGCGGGATGCCGTAGGACAGGCCATTGGCGTGCCAGCTCAGGGCAAACGCGCCCTGGGCCTGCATCTGGACGAATTGCTGCGGGCTCACGCCCAGTGCTGCCTCGCCCACGGCTTCGGCGGAACGCGTGATGACTCGGCGCACGATAAGGCAGCCTCGCTCGGCCAACCGCGCTCGCGCGGCATCGAGCAGGCTGTCCTTGCCCGAACCCGAAGGCCCGATGAGGTAAATCAACCTGCCTGCCATCCAACCCCCCGAGGGTCGCAATTTGCGTTACTGCCCGAACTGGCGTCCCAACCCACCCGGTACGCCATGGATATCGGTCTCTTCCCAGGGTCCTTTCGGGCTGATTGAACGGCTCCAGCCGTTATCCCAACGGTAGTAGGTGCGCTGGCGATAGAACGTGTTCGGTTGATCGTCGAGCACATACACGCCCAGTTTCGGGTCCCAATGACTGTTGCCACCCGGTGGCGGCGCGAAGCTGGCCGAGGTGCGCGGCAGCGGCTTGGCCGGTTTGGCGGGAGTCGTCGGCTTACTCGGCACCGTCGACGGCGCCGGTTTGGTACTGGGCTGCGACGGCGGGATCGGTGGCGGGCTCGGCTGCTCAGGTGGCCGCTGGACCGCACAAGCGCTCAGCCCCAAAACAACGCTGAGCAGGGTGATACGAGCAATGGCGGTCATGGTGGCTTCCTGTTATTTGTCCGGGCTATCGATGGTCAGTTGTTGCGGCGCGGTGGTGCTGCTGGCCAGGGGCTGGCTGCGACCGATCCACTCGCCTGCCGTCGGTTGACCGGCGCGGGAGATGCGCGCAACCAGTTGGACTTCAGGGAAGTTCGACAGTTTCAACTGCGGCATCATTGCATCGCCATCGCCCAACTCGACGGTGGCTGGCAGATCAGCCACGGTCAGGCGCTTGGCCGCCAACGGCGCGGGTGGGCCAGAGGTGGCGCGGGCGAAGATGAACACGCTGTCACCCGGCTGGACCTTGGCCTTCAGGTCGGCCGCCAGGTCAACCCGGACCTTGAGCAGCGCTGCCGGCTTGGCCGCTGGCGCCTGGGCCACCTTGCCACCGCTGGCCACCAGTTTCTCGCTGGCGCGGGTAATACCGCCCTGCAGCGCAATACGGGACTGGTCGTCCGGCGGCAGTTGCTCCAGCAGGCGATTCCAGTAGTCGATCGCTTCCTGAAAACGCTGGCCTTCGAAGGCGGCGATGCCCAGCAGGCCCAGGCTGGTAACTTCTTTTGGATCGGCCTTGAGCGCTTCGTCAGTCAGGGCCTGGACCTTGTCCGACCACTTCTTGCCATCGGCGAAATACTGCGCCTGGGCCCATTGCCCCAACAGTTCAGGCTGGCGCCCGGCCAGGTTGACGGTGCGCTCGAAGATCTTCGCCGCATCCGCCGGACGATCCTGGGTCATGTAGGTGCGACCGAGGAAGTACAGCGCTTCGGCGGAATCGGGCTGCGCCGCGACCGCGCGCTCCAGGCGCCGGGTCATTTCTTCCATCGACTGTGGCGCCTGGGCGAACTCCCGGGTCAACTCGACTTTGTCGCTGGCACCGAAATGCAGGTACAGCCCCAGGCCCAGCACCGGGACCAGGATGGCTGCCAGCAACGGTGCCGCCTTGCCCAGGCGCGTCACCCGAGGCGCGGCAACGCCTTCGGTGTCCGCGAGCAATTCACGGGCGGCTTCAGCCCGGCCGGCGTCCATTTGCGCGGCATCGAGAACGCCTTCCTGCTGCTGAACCTGCAGCTCAGCCACGCGTTCTTGATACAGCGCCACGTTCAGGGCAGTACGATCCTCTTCGAGCTGGGCGCGACGACTACGCAGGACGGGGATCAGCAGAAAACTCAGGGCCACCAGGAGCAGCAGACCTGCAGCGAGCCAGAAATCAATCATTCTTGGTTTTTATCCAACAGTTGGTCGAGGCGCTCGCGCTCCTCGGCAGAAAGCGAGCCTGGCGTTTCGGCGCGTTGCACGCGACGACGACGCACGATCACCGCGATGATCACCACACCGCCCAACAGCAGGCCAGCGGGGCCGAACCAGAGCAGTGCGGTCTTGGCGTTCAGGGCCGGTTTGTAGCGAACGAAATCACCGTAGCGATCGACCATGAAGTCGATGATCTGCTGGTTGTCCTTACCCTCGCCAAGCATGCGGAAGATCTCTTTGCGCAGGTCGGCGGCAATCGGGGCATTGGAGTCAGCGATGTCCTGGTTCTGGCACTTCGGGCAACGCAGCTCCTTGGTCAACTCGCGAAAACGCTCGCGATCACCTTCCTTGGCGAACTCGTAAGTGTCGATGGCAGCGTGGGCCACGCCGGCCAGGCTCAAGCCCAGGACAACGGCGGCAATCCAGCGCTTCATGGCTTCGCCTCGTCGACCAGCGCCTGGTACTTGGCCGCCAGTTTCTCGCGCCAGACCTGCTCGTCGATCACCCCTACGAATTTGTCGCGGATGATGCCCTTGGCGTCGATGAAGAAGGTTTCCGGGGCGCCGTACACACCGAGGTTCAAGCCCAGGGTGCCGGCGTCGTCGCGAATATCCAGCTGATACGGATTATGGAAATCCGCCAGCCATTTCAAGGCGTCGGCATTGATGTCCTTGTAGTTGATGCCGTGGATCACCACGCCCTTCTCGGCCAGTTTGTTCAACACCGGGTGCTCGATCCGGCAGGAAATGCACCAGGTGCCCCAGACGTTGACCAATGCCGGTTTGCCGAGTATGTCGGCGCGGGTCAGGGTCTTGTCGCCCTGCACCGCTGGCAGGGAAAACTCCGGGAAGGGTTTGCCGATCATCGCCGAGGGCAACTCGGCCGGGTCCAGGTACAGACCGCGATACAGGAAAACAGCCACCACGAGGAAAATCGCCAGTGGCAACAACATCAACCAACGCTTCATGCAGTCGCTCCCGTCATGCCCAGTGCTTCCCGCACACGGCTTTTCACCTTGACCCGATAACGCCGGTCCAGCGCTGCCAGCAACCCGCCCAGACCTGTGAGCAAACCACCGAACCAGATCCAGCGCACGAACGGCTTGACGTGCACACGTACTGCCCAGGCGCCATCCCCCAGGGGCTCGCCGAGTGCGACGTAGAGGTCACGGGTGAAACCGGCGTCGATCCCGGCTTCGGTCATCACCGAATTCTGTACGGTGTAGAGACGTTTTTCCGGGTGCAGGACACTGACTTCCTTGCCGTCCTTGATCACCCGCACGGTACCCTTGTCGGAGGTGAAGTTCGGGCCTTCGAAGTGCTTGGCACCTTCGAAGATGAACTGATAACCGCCCAGGGCCATGGACTCGCCAGGCGCCAGGCGCAGGTCGCGCTCGGCACTGTTCTGGCTCGACAACACCACGCCGAGGGCGCAGACGGCGATGCCCAGGTGTGCAACCTGCATGCCCCAGTAGCTGCGGGTCAGGGTCGGCAGGCCTTTGATCAGGCCTTTGTGGCGAGTCTTGTCGAAAATGTCACGCACACCGGCCAACAACACCCAGGCCGCGAGCATGAAGGTCGCCAGCACCGCCCAGTTGAAATCGCCATAAGCCACGCCCGCCACCACCGCCAGCGCGGCGCTGCCGAGTAGTACCGGGGTGAGCATGCCCAGCAGCCATTTCACCGGGGTGTCTTTCCAGCGCACGATCACGCCGACCGCCATCACCAGCATCAACAAGGCCATCAATGGAATGAACAGCGCATTGAAGTACGGCGGGCCGACCGACAGCTTGGCACCGGTCATGGCATCGAGAATCAACGGATACAAGGTGCCCAGCAGGATCATCGAAGCGGCCACCACCAACACCAGGTTGTTGCCCAGCAACAGGGTTTCCCGGGACCAGAGGTTGAAGCCGACCTGGCTCTTGACCACCGGTGCGCGCAAGGCGAACAGCGTCAGCGAACCACCGACCACGAACAGCAGGAAGATCAGGATGAACACGCCGCGCTCGGGGTCCGAGGCAAAGGCGTGCACCGAGGTCAGTACGCCGGAACGCACGAGGAAAGTGCCCAGCAGGCTCAACGAAAAGGCGGCGATGGCCAGCAACACGGTCCAGCTCTTGAACACACCACGTTTTTCCGTGACGGCCAGCGAGTGAATCAGCGCGGTGCCCACCAGCCAGGGCATGAACGAGGCGTTTTCCACCGGGTCCCAGAACCACCAGCCGCCCCAGCCGAGTTCATAGTAGGCCCACCAGGAACCGAGGGTGATGCCGATACCGAGAAATGCCCAGGCGACGATGGTCCATGGCCGCGACCAACGCGCCCAAGCGGCGTCCAGGCGACCGCCCATCAGCGCGGCGATAGCGAAGGCGAAGGCCACCGAGAAGCCGACGTAGCCCATGTACAGCATCGGCGGGTGCACGATCAGGCCGATATCTTGCAGCAACGGGTTGAGGTCGGCACCGTCGCCAGGCACTTGCGGCAGGATGCGCTTGAACGGGTTCGAGGTGAGGATCAGGAACAGCAGGAAACCGGTGCTGATCATGCCCATCACTGCCAGCACCCGTGCCAGCATGACTTGCGGCAACTGTCGGGAGAACACCGACACGGCGAACGTCCAGCCGCCGAGGATCAACGCCCACAACAGCAACGAACCTTCGTGCGCGCCCCATACGGCGCTGAACTTGTAGTACCAGGGCAAGGCACTGTTGGAATTGTTGGCGACATAAGCGACGGAAAAATCGTCGGCCATGAACGCATAGGTCAAGCAGCCAAAAGCGAACAGCAGGAAGGCGAATTGCCCCCATGCCGCCGGCTGGGCCAGGCTCATCCAGAATCGGTCACCGCGCCAGGCGCCGACCAATGGCACGACGGCCTGAACCAGCGCAAAGCACAGGGCCAGGATCATCGCCAGATGACCCAGTTCGGGAATGAAGATGCCGGAAGTCATGGATCAACCCTCCTTAGCGGGTGTTGGGGCGGATTGACCACTGTCTTTCAAGGCCTTGGTCACTTCCGGCGGCATGTACTTTTCATCGTGCTTGGCCAGCACTTCATCGGCCACCACCACGCCTTCGGCATTGAGCTTGCCCAGGGCGACGATGCCCTGCCCTTCGCGGAACAGGTCCGGAAGGATGCCGCGATAGCTGATGGTCACGGATTTGTTGAAGTCGGTGACGACGAACTTCACGTCCAGCGAATCTCCGGAGCGCTGCAGGGAACCGGCCTCGACCATGCCGCCCGCGCGGATGCGCGTGTCCTGCGGGGCTTCGCCGTTGGCGATCTGGGTCGGTGTGTAAAACAGGTTGATGTTCTGCTGCAGGGCGCTGAGGGCCAGGCCCACGGCGGCGCCGACCCCAACCAGGATCGCCAGAATGATGATAAGACGCTTTTTACGCAGCGGATTCACTTGCCGTTCTCCCGGCGCAGACGGCGCGCCTCTTGTTGCAGATACCGCTTGCGGGCCAGGATTGGCGCCGCCACGTTGAGGGCCAGCACTGCCAGGCAAATGCCATAGGCCGACCAGACATACAGGCCGTGATGGCCCATGGCGAGGAAGTCGCCGAATGAAGCAAAACTCATCGAGCAACCTCCAGGCTGTTTTCAACTTCGGCCTTGACCCAACTGGCCCGGGCTTCGCGCTTGAGCACCTCAAGGCGCATGCGCAGCAGCAATACCGCGCCGAAGAAACAATAGAAACCCAGCGCCGTCAGCAGCAACGGCAGCCACATCTCGGCGGGCATCGCCGGTTTTTCCGTGAGCGTGAAGGTTGCGCCCTGATGCAGGGTGTTCCACCACTCCACCGAGTACTTGATGATCGGGATGTTGATCACGCCGACGATGGCCAGCACCGCACAGGCCTTGGCCGCACTGTCACGATTGCTGATGGCGTTGCCCAGCGCAATAAGACCGAAGTACAGGAACAAAAGAATCAGCATGGACGTCAGTCGTGCATCCCAGACCCACCACGAGCCCCAGGTCGGCTTGCCCCAGATCGCCCCGGTGACCAGCGCCACGGCGGTCATCCAGGCACCGATGGGTGCCGCGCACTGCAGGGCGACGTCGGCCAGCTTCATCTTCCACACCAGCCCGACGACGCCACACACCGCCAGCATCACGTAGATGGACTGTGCCAGCATGGCGGCCGGAACATGGATGTAGATGATGCGAAAGCTATTGCCCTGCTGGTAGTCCGGCGGCGCGAAGGCCAGGCCCCAGACCACGCCAACGCCGATCAGCAGCAACGCCGCAATGCTCAGCCATGGCAGCATTCTGCCGCTGATGCCGTAAAACCATTTGGGCGAGCCGAGCTTATGAAACCACGTCCAGTTCATTGCTGTTTCCATCACGGTTGCTGCTCGCTATCGCGAGACAGCCATAGGGTCTTTACTGGTCAAATTTTGACCAGACCTCATTATTCGCCGACGCTGATCTTCAGGCCAGCGGCTATTGCAAAGGGTGTCAGGGTTATCGCCAGGGCGGTCAGGCTCCCAAGCCACAACAGATAACCGGTCGCCGGCATGCCCTGCAAGGCTGCCTGCAAGGCGCCACTGCCAAGAATCAATACCGGGATGTACAACGGCAGGATCAGCAACGCCAGCAACAGCCCGCCACGCTTCAAACCTACCGTCAACGCCGCGCCCACCGCACCGAGCAGGCTCAGTACCGGTGTACCCAGCAATAAAGAAAGCAGCAACACCGGCAGACAGGCGGCAGGCAAACCGAGCATCAACGCCAGCAAAGGCGCGAGCAAAACCAGTGCCAGGCCGGAAAACGCCCAGTGTGCCAGTACCTTGGCCAAAACCAGAAGAGCCAGGGGGTGCGGCGAAAGGACCCACTGTTCCAGCGATCCGTCCTCGAAATCACTGCGGAAAAGCCCGTCCAGCGAGAGCAGGACCGATAAAAGGGCCGCCACCCAGACCAGTCCCGGAGACAAGGTTTGCAACAATTGAGACTCGGGACCGACCGCGAGGGGGAACAGCGAAACGACGATGGCGAAGAACACCAGCGGGTTGGCCAGTTCAGCCGGACGGCGGAACAACAGACGGGCTTCGCGGGCAACCAACAGGCCAAAAACACTCATACGGCCCAGTTCCCCAGATCAATGTCGCGGTACGCGGCCGGCACGCGGCTCAGCGTGTGGTGAGTGGTCAAGACCACCATGCCACCGCGCTCGCAGTGGCCTGCCAAGTGTTCTTCGAGCTGCGCCACGCCTTGCTTGTCGAGGGCGGTAAAGGGCTCATCGAGTATCCACAACGGTGGGCTGTCCAGATAAAGCCGCGCCAGCGCCACTCGGCGCTGTTGACCCGCGGACAGCGTATGGCAGGGAACATCCTCGAAACCGCGCAGCCCGACTGCGGCCAGGGCCTGCCAGATTGCATCATGGGAAGCCGGTTGATGCAGGGCACACAGCCAGCTCAAGTTCTCTTGCGCCGTCAGCAAATCCTTGATGCCGGCGGCATGGCCGATCCACAAGAGATTGCGTGCAAGTTCTGTGCGTTGCTCGCTCAGCGGCTGACCGTTAAGCAGTACTTGACCGGCGGTCGGGTGCATCAGGCCGGACAACAGGCGCAACAGGCTGGTCTTGCCACTGCCGTTGGGACCGCTGATTTGTACCATTTCGCCACTGGCCATTCTCAAATCGAGATTTTCGAAGAGCAGCCGAAGGTCTCGCTCACAAGCAAGGGCAACGGTTTGCAAGACTGGACTGGTCAAGGGTTCACGGGCCTTATACGGTTCAAGTCGGCGCTGGCGCGGCCGTTAAAGAGATGCAGAATAAAGGTATTGGCGGCCCGGACGAGAGAGCTGCGTCAATTAACTGGGAAATTTTCCGCATTCTGTATACAACGGGGCGGCATTATACATGCCATTTCCTACTCTCAAGCGTGCAATTTCCCAAGGTTGTGACCGCGTATGACAGGCGAAATGAACATCCTCCCCCTACCGCAGGCCACCGCGACGACCCCGCGTGCGCCAGCGGTCAGTGGCGAGTTGCTCAAGCTGCTGACGCCGATGGAGGGCCTGATCAGCGCAGGCCAGACCGCCAAAGCTGAAGTGCTGTCGCTCAAACAGGCGGATCAGGCCTTTCAATTGCTGCTCAAGCTCACTCTCGAGAGCGGCCGGCAGACCACGCTCCAGGCCATCAGCAATCAACCCCTGGCCCAAGGCAGCAGCATCGCGGTTACCCAGCCTTCGGCGGGCAACCTGGCGGTCACCGTGCAGCAAGCTATCGCCGCCAGCGTCGCCACCCTCACCCGTATCGACACTGCGAAAATGCCGGTGGGCACCCTGCTGCAGGGTAAGGTGCTGACCTCCCAGGTGTTGCCGACTGTACCGGGGCAAGCCACGGTGTTTCGCTCGATGGCCAGCCTGCTCAATACAGCGCTGAGCGGCAGCACCCTCAGCATCGACAGCTCGCAACCGTTGCGCATCGGCACGTTGCTCAGCGCACAGGTAGAGGATGGTCAGACCCTCAAGTTCGTGCCCTTGAGCAGCCGCCAGGAGCAACTGGCCGTGACCCAGCAATTGCTCAGCCAACAAAGCCGCCAGGGTTCGCTGGATAGTTTGCTCAAACAGCTGCAAAACCTGCCAGCCTCGACGCAGACTTCAAACGAGCTGCGCACGGCCGTGGACAGATTGCTCGCCGGGCTGCCGGACATCCAGCAATTGAGCAGCGCCAAAGGCCTGGCCCAGGCGCTGGCCAGCAGCGGAGCCTTCCTGGAGTCGAAATTGCTGGGCGGCCAGAACCTGGCGCCTGACATAAAAGGCGACCTGCTCAAACTGATCGGCCAGTTGTCATCCGGGCTGCCGGCCAGCACCCAGCTCAGTGCGATCATCGCCGCCAACACCCTGGCCCAGGCCATGCCGAGTTTCGTGCGCAATGCCCTGGGCATGCTCGGCCAGGTCAGCGCCAAGCCGTCGCCGACTGGTTTTCCGTTGCCTGAGCGGCTGTTGCAAAGCGCCGACGGCGAAGACGACCTGGAGCATCTGTTGCGCCTGGCCGCTGCGGCGGTCTCACGCCTGCAAAGCCACCAACTGTCGAGCCTTGAGCAGTCCGGCGTCACACCGGATGGGCGATTGATGAGTACCTGGCAGTTGGAGATTCCGATGCGCAACCTGCAGGACATCGTGCCGTTGCAGGTCAAGTTCCAGCGCGAGGAGGCCCCCGAAAGAGAACAACCCAAGGAACGCCAGGAGGAACGAGCGCCCAAGCAACAACTGTGGCGCATCGAACTGGCGTTCGACATGGAACCGCTCGGGCCGTTGCAGGTTCAGGCACAACTGATCCAGGGCAGCCTCAGCAGCCAGCTCTGGGCCGAACGCGCCTACACCGCCAGCCTGATTGAAAGCAACCTGGCGGCATTGCGCCAGCGAATGCTGGCCGCCGGGCTGAACGTCGGCGATCTCGACTGCCACCTCGGCAAACCACCCCAAGGTCCGCAAACCCGTCTCGAACAACGCTGGGTCGACGAAAACGCATGAAAAACCCCAACGCTCCCCGCCAGGCCATCGCTCTCAAGTACGACGGCACCCACGCCCCAACCCTCTCGGCCAAGGGCGACGAAGAACTGGCGGAAGAAATCCTGCGCATCGCTCGCGACTGCGAAGTGCCGATCTATGAGAATGCCGAACTGGTGAGCCTGCTGGCGCGGATGGAGTTGGGGGACAGTATTCCGCAGGAGCTTTATCTGACGGTTGCCGAGATCATTGCGTTTGCGTGGAATTTGAAGGGTAAGTTTCCGGTGGGGCAGGGTCCAGTTGCTGAAGTAGCGGAAAAGGATGTAACGGACTGCCGGAGCGTCCAATCAAATAAGTGATTGCCATAGGGTTATCCAATCATAAATACATTTATTATTTTATTGTAATTAATTAGCGAATAAATCAACCTTCGGTAGCAGCGAACCTGCTTATGCTAAATATTGACACCTCTTCTTCAAGCCGCCCATCCAATGCAGCTCTCGCAAGCACCTCTCCCAACCCAGTTGCAAACTTGAACCCATGCCCAGAGCATGCCGAAACATAAAACACACCAGGTAAATCAACTGACTCCCCCAGTATAAAAGAACCATCCGGAGTCATTGTATAAATACATTTTTTTGATGCGTACGGAATTGGATTCAAACTAGGAAATATCCGCATTACACAAGAAGAAATTTGGTCGATAACTCTGCCTTCCACAGGCTGGCCGTGCGACAAACAATCAAATGGTGTTTGCTGGTAATTATGAAATCCAATCTTGACCCCTGGCTCCTCACTACTGATTTCAGGTGTACCATAAAGTAAACGCCCATCTGACATCTGATACAAAAAAGCGGGAAAGTTTTTTAAAAAATCCAAACTTCTCCGCGACTTAGGTTTAAACCAGTAAACAGGCACACTTTGAGAGCGCACCAAACCTGAGAGATCATCAACAAGCATCTTACCTATCGCTGCCCCCGTCGACAAAATCACTCGCGCCGTATGAATAAGTTCGCCGCCACTCAATTGAACAGCTAAACCTTGCGAAGTTTTCAGTATACTTTCCACCGAAGTACCGAACCGAGCCTCAGCACCGTTCCTGACAGCCAAGTTGACCATGTGCAATTTTGAGTCATCTGCTGCAATAGTGTATGCCCCCTTTTCATATACAGCTTCCATGTCTTCCAGAACATGAAAAGCACGAAACGACTCAGCAATTTCAGTCGCAGACAAAAGCGTGTGTTTGATTCCCCCCTGCAGCGCGGTTGCGACACTTTTTGGAACAACTCCCGAGTCCACCGGCCCGACAAATAGCCCCCCAGTAGGAAAAACAAGACGTCTACTACATGACCTGTCTAACTCTTGCCATAGGTTATCTGACTGAGAAAGCAAGGGGAGATATGACGTACCCTCCCAGTAAGCACGCCTAAAAATTCGGGACCCCCCATGTGATGATCCAAATAATTTTATAGGCGCTGCTGAATCAACGCCTAGCACATCGACTTTCGAGCACGAAAGCCTCCAAAGCGATGCACTTCCTACAACACCTAACCCAATCACAACCACACTGTATCTACGCCCCATACTGCCCCCGTTTTCGCGAAAACCTGTTTTTTACAAACGGCTCAAGCACTACCAAAGCCAATCCACTAATGACGACCAATAGCACACATAAAACAGCCGTTGAAAATTCTTGCTTGTAAATTACTGCCGCAACAAAAAACTGCGTGACCGGCAATACAAACTGCAACAACCCCATAGAAGTCATAGTAAGACGCTTAGCTGAAAGCGAAAACAAAGCCAAAGGAACAATTGACACTACACCACAGCTAAACACCAGTATCGTACGCTCCAACCCAAAATCCTCAGGAATCGCCATACTTAAATCTGAGTAAAGTAAAATCAACGTGTAAAAAAAGGCAAGCACAGAAGACTCCAAGAACAAACCGTTAAAAACGTTCAGCGATGTCATTTTTTTCAGGCATGAGTACCCCCCCCAAGACATGCCGATAGTCAAGTAAACCTTCACGACGAGCTCATCATTCAAAACCAATAGCCAAAGCACACTAATTACCATAATCACCACAGCCACCACTTTACATATTGTGACCGGCTCTTTATACAGGACAACACCCGCTGCAATACTTATAATGGGTGCAACTAAGTAACCAAAGCTGCTTTCCAGGACACGACCATGGATAGAGGCCCAGATAAACACTCCCCAATTAACGGCTAATAACAGGGCCGCAAGAGCATGTACAAACAATAGCCTGATGTTAAGCTGAGCAAAAAATCTCCCCACCCCCTTACAAGCGCACAAAATTAGAAAAACCGTCAACAGAGACAAATATACCCTATAAGCAACCAATTCTACTGCGCTCAAAGACCCGATATATTTCCAAAAAACAGAAGAGAACCCCAACAGCACATTTGCAAGAACGCCACTGAGGGATCCGATAAAAAAATACCGCTGCTTGCTTGAGGGCAACATACGGCTATCTCTTCCACAAAGTTAGCTCAACTATTTCATAACACCAGATTATCTGACCATTCTCCTGCCTACTGCAGTACGCGTCGCCCTCCCTTGTCCAGCTCAATATCTCTTCGATCAGATGATCCTGTATCCTCGCCCACTTCTCAGAATACAGTAGCAAAGGAAGGTCATGTCGCTCTAGAAGCCTGCAGTTAATTACATATCTCTCTTCGTGCAAGTCTCGTAGCCTCCTCATAACCTGTCGAATCCCGACCAGTGAGTTAAGGCCTAGCAAGACCTTTCCACCATCAATTAAATGTTTCGGCAACGATTCAAAAAACCTCTCCAAGGTTCTATCCCCATAAAACATAGAATCAATAGCGAGTCCCTCCCCGTTAGATCTATCGAGCACCTCAAGGAACGAATCGGAAGGCGTTCTCCAGCCAGGAGGATTAAACAAAATCAAATCGTATTTCTCTGGAACCTCTGGAAGTCCTTGAAAAAGGTCGCCACAAGCAAACTCAATGGTATTGACGCCAAAGTTGTAAAACTCGTTTTTCTTTGCCGCTGCAACCGCCTCTCTGGATATATCAGACCCAGTAATGGATATAGCACCCATACTTTTTAGCAACAATGAATGCACACCACTCCCGGTTCCAAGATCCAAAAACCTGAACCCCTTACACTCTTCAGTAACATAGCGCGCTATCAGCGACCCAAAGGCTTCTCCCGCGAGACTCACTTTAAAAACTGCGGGATCATCAATAAGCTCAATACAGTGCCCCAATCCAAAATAGACGCTATATAAGTCACCCTTCACCCTGGATTCATTGAGACAATCAAAGTGGACTTTAGTCGACCTGTCTACGCTCATTACGATTCTCCGAAAGAAAATACGCTTCCAATTCTTTTGAACGCTCCGCAGCGGCAGCTAGAGCAGATAACATAACGCCATTGAAGTCATGCTGATCGAACAACTGGACTGCTCGTTCGGTTGTACCGCCTTTGGTTTGCACCTCCTCACACAATTGCATCGGCGTTTTTCTGGTTGATTTCAAAAGCAAGGAGGTTCCGTATAACAACTGCGTAGAAACTTCCCAAGCGACCTTGGAGTCAAACCCTTCGCTCTCTGCGTATAACAGTAACGCATTGGCAAAATACGCGACCAATGCGGGGCCACCTCCTGCGAGCGCTGTACCTGAATCAAGCTGCCACTCATTATCAACTTGCATGCAAATGCCAATCGTGCCGAAAATTTTTTCTGCGACAGTTATCAAATCACTGCCGGCACTTTCTTGGACATAGTAAAAAGTAACGCCTTCCTGCACCTCTGACGGAGTATTTGGAATCGAACGAACTATCCGCGTATGACCTAAGGTACGGCAAAGCGAATTAGTAGTGATGCCAGCCATGACGGAGATGACCGGTCCACGGTGAGAAAGCAATAACTGATTGTCGCGAACCACGCTCTGAAATTGCTGGGGTGGGACAGCTAAAATAACAACATCGTCATCATCAATACTTTCAATTCGCTTACTTACCTCAACGCCGCAGGAAGCCAGATAGGCTGCTCGATCAGCACAGACTTCAATCGGCTTTAAATGGCAATCAATAATGCTCCGTCTTAGCCCGAACAAAATTGCCCGCCCCATTTGACCAACACCTATAATATAAATATTGTTCACGAAACCGTCCTCTTGTACGTTAATTGCGCAACACTCAACCCCTTAAGACTTAATCAAACAATATCCACCTGCAGAACAAACTTAATGACTGACGCTCAAACCTGTCAATGCAAAAGCCACAACCAAACAAAATTCAACACATTCACATCGTTCAAAAACAGGCAAGCCTGTAGGAAACCTCGTACATTACTGTGTAGGACTCAAATTGACCGCAACAGTCTAAATAGATCTTCTTAAGAGTAGGACTTAACTTCCTTAATGAGGATGAAACATGAATCATTCCGTAACACTTACAAAAGCCAAATCCCCCATCCGATTGTCAGGCGACCACTGTCTCAATTACCAACCGCCTCAATGCAAACCCGTCTCGAACAACGCTGGGTCGACGAAAACGCATGAAAAACCCCAACGCTCCCCGCCAGGCCATCGCCCTCAAGTACGACGGCACCCACGCCCCTACCCTCTCGGCCAAGGGCGACGAAGAACTGGCGGAAGAAATCCTGCGCATCGCTCGCGACTGCGAAGTGCCGATCTATGAGAATGCCGAACTGGTGAGCCTGCTGGCGCGGATGGAGTTGGGGGACAGTATTCCGCAGGAGCTTTATCTGACGGTTGCCGAGGTCATTGCGTTTGCGTGGAATTTGAAGGGTAAGTTTCCGGTGGGGCAGGATCCGGATGGAGGGATAGTGGAGCGCGATATAACTGAGTAAAACGACAACGTGTTGGCTGCCACTCATTTGAAGTGACAGCCAACGCGACAACTTTGAGCAATACTTCAGTCAGGCATCGCTAACACTTACTTCCGGCCTAATATCACCCGCAATTTTTCTACCTTGCATTGTGTAGATATTAAAAGAAATACGTGAACCAACAAGTGGCAACAGATATTCCATGCCCATTAAGTCACGCCCGCGCAGTTCACAGAGAGCACCATTAAATGAGGCCCGAACTGTTCCTTTCGCGCCGGCCGTTATGGTCAAACACGGATACTCCAACTCAAAAGTCTCGACGAATCCTGTATGACGAGATAGTTCCTGCTCCATGCTAAACATTCCTTAAAATAGAAATCAATAAATTAGTTATCGAACCAACTACGTAAGTTCGACGACAAAATTAAGGTTCCTGATAAAACAGCGCAACTATCAAAAGTAACGTAATAGCAAATGGCTACGACCGGACATCAAGCCATTGATAAGTCCAGCCACGAGTGCAGACCACGCCACCGCCGTGGTTTCATTGGCTCGCTCGGTATGCATTGCCTCCTGGCAGCCACTGTAGTAACGCCAGGCAAAGAAACACTAATACACAATCAACACCTTGATCGTGCCTCCCAGCACCAACCCCTCCCTTGAGTTCCCCACTGTGATTCGGGTAGAAACGCTTTGCCACCTACCCACCCTGAATTTATGCCGAGCACATACACCGAGAGCGGTATTGCAACGCCTTTGGAGTGATTCAGCGAGGCCAGGGAAATCACCACGAATATCGCTGGCATGATTCGCAATGACTTTTTCGATACCTTATTCTTGAAACAGGCAATGGCATGGAAGACTGTTGAGGGTTGTAGAACGCCATCGTAGGAATACCGCCCGGACCAAGCCCCTGGCGCTGCGCGTCACACCCTGGAAGCGGAACGCGGAGCGTCCCTGGAGGCATTCCCACGCAGAGCGTGGGAACGATCCGGGTGTACGCTCAGTTCTTATGCACCTTGCTCATCAACTCCGCCTCGGCCTGGGTCAGGCCACAAGACTGGGTCAGTTCGTCGACACTGGCACCCATACCGACCAGCTTCGCCGCCTGATCAAACGACAGGCTCTTGGGATCGCGCTGTTCCAGTCGGGTGAGTTTGTCCGGCAATGGCGCGACGAGCGTGCGCAATTCATGCAGCTCTTCGCCCATGCGCACATTGCCATCCTGGTAGTTGTCGACGCGCCTGCCCAGGTCCTTGATGCGCTGGTCACGCTGCGCATCGCCCTGGGCCTGTTGCGCGGCGATCAGCTTTTGCCCACGGATGTAGGACAAGAACATTGCCAGCGTGCCTGCCCAGAACAGGAACAGGACAATCACCGCCACCTCTAGAATCAATCAGATACTCTCCAGTTCCGACCATTCTTCTTCGCTCATCATCTTGTCGAGTTCGACCAGGATCAGCAGTTCGTTGTTCTTGTTGCACACGCCTTGAATGAACTTGGCGGACTCTTCGTTACCGACGTTCGGCGCTGTCTCGATTTCCGACTGACGCAGGTAAACCACTTCGGCCACGCTGTCGACCATGATCCCCACCACTTGCTTGTCGGCTTCGATGATGACGATGCGGGTGTTGTCGCTGATTTCGGCATTCATCAGGCCGAAGCGCTGGCGGGTGTCGATCACGGTGACCACGTTGCCGCGCAGGTTGATGATGCCCAGCACATAGCTCGGAGCGCCCGGTACCGGGGCGATTTCGGTGTAGCGCAGGACTTCCTGGACGCGCATCACGTTGATGCCGTAGGTTTCGTTGTCCAGCTTGAAGGTGACCCATTGCAGGATCGGATCTTCGGAACCCTTTGCCGCCGTCGCCTTGTCATTCATACCCTGATCCCCTCAAGAAACCGCCCTGGCGGTATTGTTCTGTTATGTAGGTTTATGCGGCGGCTTGCTGCCGCCCATGTGCCGGGCTCCGCCGCTGGCAATCAATTCGGCCAGTTCGGAAACATCGAGCAATGCACACATGTGTTCAATCACCGTGCCCGCCAGCCATGGCCGCTGGCCACGGTGACTGCGCCATTTGATTTCGTTCGGGTCCAGGCGCAACGAGCGACTGACCTGATGCACCGCCAGCCCCCACTCATAGCCCTGGACGGAAATCACGTATTGCAGGCCCTGCTTGAAGTCCTCGCGGTAGCGGTCGGGCATGACCCAACGGGCCGTGTCCAGCACCTTCAGGTTGCCTGCCTGGCTCGGCAGGATGCCGAGGAACCACTCCGGCTGGCCGAACAGCGACGTCAGTTCATGACCGGACAGTGGATAGATCGAACCCAGGCACACCAGGGGCACTGCCAGGGTCAACCCAGCGACATCGAACAACAGGCATTCGAAGGGCTCGGCCGCCCAGGCCGGACGACCGTTGGTTTCTGCCGGTGGCGGCGTGTTGGCGGGTGGCAGATGGACTTCGACCACGGGTGGTACCAGCACCTGCTGCACTTCGACAGGGACAGGAACCAAAATTTCTGGTTCGTCCATGGCCGGCGGCGCCAAGGCTTGCAGCAAGGGCGCGATAGTCGAGACCGGTGCCAGAACGGGGGCCGGGCTGTCCACCACGGCGACGGGTGCCTGCGCAATCGGCGCTACCACCTTTGAGGTAGCCACTACGGCATCGCGAGCTTGTTCTTCAAGCACCGCGGCCTGGAATTCATCCAGCGCGGCTTCAACCTCGACCACCTCGGGAGGGGCTTCGAAGGGCGGCGCAAGTTCCTCAGTAATGTCTTGCAGCAGGCTGTCCAGATAAGACTGCAGCGCCAGTTGCGGGCGCGATGTGATCTTCAATGGCCGGTTCATGGGCGCGCACCTGTAGGAGCTGCCGCAGGCTGCGATCTTTTAGCGATTTCAGACGCGCCGCAAAGCCAGATCAAAAGATCGCAGCCTGCGGCAGCTCCTACAGGGATCGGTGTCATTTTATGCCACCTGCGCGACGAGTTGGGCCGCCAGCAGATGCTTGAGCAGCGCGCGGTAGGCAACGACGCCACGGCTCTTGCCGTCGAATTGCGAAGGCGTCAGCCCCGCCCGACTGGCATCGCGCAGGCGTGTGTCGACCGGGATGTAGCCCTGCCAGATCTCTTCTGGAAACTTATCGCGCAACACCCGCAGCGTACCGAGGGACGCCTGGGTGCGGCGATCGAACAGGGTCGGCACGATGGTGAACGGCAAGGCTTGCTTGCGCGAACGATTGATCATCGCCAGGGTGTTGACCATGCGCTCCAGGCCTTTGACCGCCAGGTGTTCGGTCTGCACCGGAATCACCAGTTGCTGGCTCGCCGCCAAGGCATTGACCATCAGCACCCCGAGCAGTGGCGGGCTGTCGATCACGGCGTAATCGAAGTCCTGCCATAACTGCGCCAGGCTCTTGGCGATCACCAGGCCCAGGCCACTCTGGCCCGGCGACTGGCGTTCAAGGGTGGCCAGCGCGGTACTCGATGGCAACAGCGAAATGGACTCGTGACTGGTGGGCAGCAACAACTGACCGGGCAGGCCCTGGGGCACGCTGCCTTTATGCAGGAACAAGTCGTAGTTGCTGTGTTCCAGGGTGTCGGGGTCATAACCGAAATAGCTGGTCATGGAGCCGTGGGGGTCGAGGTCGACCACGACCACGCGCTTGCCCGCCTCGGCCAGTAACCCGGCTAGAGCGATGGAGGAAGTGGTTTTACCGACACCACCCTTTTGATTGGCGACTGCCCAGACTCTCATTCGATTGTTCCTCCCGCCCGAACGGATCGACCGGGAATTAGCTCAACGTGTTAATGCGGGTGACGGAGAATTGACGGCGTTCTCTCGTACCGGCGACATGACCTTGGTCGGTGCAGTTTGTGTGCCAGCACGCTTCAACGCGGCATCCGGTTGTGCATTGGCCGCTCCGGTTGCCGTGAGGCTGCGACGTATGTCCAGGTTGCGTGACACCACCAGCACCACGCGACGGTTGCGCGCGCGGCCCTCGGCCGTGGCGTTATTGGCCACTGGCTGGAACTCGCCATACCCCACCGATGCCAAGCGACCAGGGTTTACCCCTTGCATCGCCAGCATGCGCACGATGCTGGCCGAGCGCGCCGAAGACAGTTCCCAGTTGGTGGGATACTGCGCGGTGCGGATCGGTTGGTCGTCGGTGAAGCCTTCGACGTGGATCGGGTTGTCGAATGGCTTGAGGATCGCCGCTACCTTGTCGATGATGTTGAAGGCAATGTCGCTGGGCATGGCATCGCCGCTGCCGAACAACAGGCTGGAATTGAGTTCGATCTCGACCCACAACTCGTTGCCGCGCACGGTCATTTGATTGGAGCTGATCAGGTCGCCAAAGGCCGCGCTGATGTCATCGGCAATGCTTTTAAGCGGATCGCTGGCACCCGAGACACCGGCATCGACCTGGTCGCTGTCCTTGACCAATGGCTTGGCCGGAGTCACGGTCTTCGGCCGCTCGTCACCGATGGGGATCGGCTTGAGCGCACGATCGCTATCGGTAAAGACGCCCACCAGCGCCTCGGAAATGACCTTGTACTTGCCTTCGTTGATCGACGAAATCGAGTACATCACCACGAAAAACGCGAAGAGCAAGGTGATGAAGTCGGCGTAGGAAACCAGCCAACGTTCATGATTTACATGTTCATCATGTTGACGACGACGAGCCATAGTCCATTACCCCCATCAATCCATGAAGCCCTGGAGCTTCAACTCGATAGAGCGCGGGTTTTCACCTTCGGCGATCGACAGGATTCCTTCCAGCAACATTTCGCGATAACGCGACTGGCGCAACGCGATGGACTTGAGCTTGGCGGCAATCGGCAGCAACACCAGGTTGGCACTGGCCACGCCATAGATGGTGGCGACGAAGGCCACGGCGATGCCATTGCCCAGCTGCGACGGATCGCCCAGGTTGCCCATGACGTGAATCAGGCCCATCACCGCGCCGATGATGCCGATGGTCGGCGCATAACCGCCCATGCTTTCGAAGACCTTGGCGGCTTCGATGTCGCGGCTTTCCTGGGTGTAGAAGTCCACCTCCAGAATGCTGCGGATCGCTTCCGGCTCGGCGCCATCGACCAACAACTGCAGGCCTTTGCGCGAGTAGTTGTCGGGTTCGGCATCGGCCACCCCTTCCAGCCCGAGCAGGCCTTCCTTGCGGGCGGTCAGGCTCCAGTTGACGACGCGATCGATGCCACCGGCCAGGTCGACCCGCGGAGGAAACAGGATCCACGCCAGAATTTGCATGGCCCGCTTGAAGGCGCTCATGGGCGATTGCAACAACGCCGCGCCAATGGTCCCGCCCAGCACGATCAACGCGGCCGGTCCGTTGGCCAGCGCACCGATATGCCCGCCTTCGAGGTAGTTGCCGCCAATGATGGCGACGAACGCCATGATGATGCCGATGAGACTTAAAACGTCCATCAGACGCAGGCCTCGACGATGTGCCGGCCGATGTCGTCCAGCGCATACACTGCGTCGGCCAGTTCGGCCTTGACGATGGCCATGGGCATGCCATAGATCACGCAGCTGGCTTCATCCTGGGCCCAGATCGAACTGCCGCTCTGCTTGAGCAGGCGCGCGCCTTCGCGACCGTCCGCGCCCATGCCGGTCAGTACCACCGCCAGAACTTTGTCGCCATAGGACTTGGCCGCCGAACCGAAGGTGATGTCCACGCACGGCTTGTAGTTCAAGCGCTCGTCGCCCGGGAGGATTTTCACCGCTCCCCGGCCGTCGATCATCATTTGCTTGCCACCAGGCGCCAACAACGCCAGGCCCGGACGCAGGATGTCGCCGTCCTCGGCTTCCTTGACGCTGATCCGGCAAAGCTTGTCCAGGCGTTCAGCGAACGCCTTGGTGAAGGCCGCCGGCATGTGCTGGACCAGCACGATCGGTGCGGGGAAGTTGGCTGGCAGCTGGGTCAATACCCGCTGCAAGGCCACCGGGCCGCCGGTGGACGTGCCGATAGCCAGCAACTTGTAGGCTTTGCGTTTCGGCGCTGGCGACGACGGAGCCTGCGCAGGTGCACGGGCCGGGATCGGTGCGGGAGACGGGCGCACAAGCGCGCTGCTGCCATAACCGATGCTGCTCGATGGCGTTGGAGTTGGCGTTGGCACTGGAGTCGGTGCTACCACCGGCGCCGGCGCACTGTAGCTGCTGACACGACGATTACTGCGCGAGATGCTGAGAATCTTCTCGCACAGCAGTTGCTTGACCTTCTCGGGGTTGCGCGAGATGTCTTCGAAGTTCTTCGGCAGGAAGTCCACCGCGCCGGCATCCAGCGCGTCCAGGGTGACCCGGGCGCCTTCGTGGGTCAGCGACGAAAACATCAGGACCGGGGTCGGGCAGCGCTGCATGATATGCCGTACCGCGGTGATGCCGTCCATCATCGGCATCTCGTAGTCCATGGTGATCACGTCCGGCTTGAGGGCCAACGCCTGATCAATCGCCTCTTTGCCGTTGGTCGCCGTGCCGACGACCTGGATATTCGGATCCGCGGAAAGAATTTCCGAGACGCGGCGGCGGAAAAAACCCGAATCGTCCACCACCAGGACCTTGACTGCCATAAACACTCCATTAGACGCAGCGAGGCGTCAGTCGCCACCGCTGCGCCAGAATCAAATACGCCGTGCGGCGTAACGCTTGAGCATGCTCGGAACATCGAGAATCAGCGCGATGCGGCCGTCACCGGTAATGGTGGCGCCCGACATGCCCGGGGTTCCCTGGAGCATTTTGCCCAATGGCTTGATGACCACTTCTTCCTGGCCCACCAACTGGTCGACGACAAAGCCGATCCGCTGGGTGCCCACCGAAAGGATCACCACATGGCCTTCGCGCTGCTCTTCGTGAGCGGCGGAGCTGACCAGCCAGCGCTTGAGGTAGAACAACGGCAGTGCCTTGTCCCGCACGATCACCACTTCCTGGCCGTCCACCACGTTGGTGCGCGACAGGTCGAGGTGGAAAATTTCGTTGACGTTCACCAGCGGGAAGGCGAACGCCTGGTTGCCGAGCATGACCATGAGGGTCGGCATGATCGCCAGGGTCAGCGGCACCTTGATGACGATCTTCGATCCCTGGCCCTTGGCCGAGTAGATGTTGATCGAACCGTTGAGCTGGGAGATCTTGGTTTTCACCACGTCCATGCCCACGCCACGACCCGACACGTCGGAGATCTCGGTCTTGGTCGAGAAGCCCGGGGCGAAGATCAGGTTGTAGCACTCGGTATCGCTCAGGCGGTCGGCCGCGTCCTTGTCCATCACACCGCGTTTTACCGCGATGGCACGCAGGACGTTGGGGTCCATGCCTTTGCCATCATCGGAAATCGACAACAGGATGTGATCGCCTTCCTGCTCGGCCGCCAGGATCACCTTGCCGCCACGGGCCTTGCCCGACGCTTCGCGCTCTTCCGGCGATTCGATGCCGTGGTCGACCGCGTTGCGCACCAGGTGGACCAGCGGGTCGGCCAGGGCTTCGACCAGGTTCTTGTCGAGGTCGGTGTCTTCGCCGACCAGTTCCAGGTTGATCTCTTTCTTGAGCTGGCGCGCCAGGTCGCGAACCAGGCGCGGGAAGCGTCCGAACACTTTCTTGATCGGCTGCATCCGGGTCTTCATGACCGCCGTCTGCAGGTCGGCCGTGACCACGTCGAGGTTCGACACGGCCTTGGACATGGCTTCGTCGGCACTGTTGGCGCCCAGGCGCACCAGGCGGTTACGCACCAGCACCAACTCGCCGACCATGTTCATGATCTCGTCGAGCCGCGCGGTATCGACCCGCACGGTGGTCTCGGCTTCACTGGCCGGTTTTTCCGCAGGCGGCGCGGCCGGAGCTCGGGCCGCGACTGGTGCTGCGGCTGCCGGCGCTTTGGCTTGCGGTTCGGGCGCCTTGGCAACGGGCTTGGGTGCGACAACCTTGGCGGTCGATGCCGCCACGGAGGCGTTCGAGCTGCTGGCCGTTGTCGCGGTGCCGACTTCGCTGAACTTGCCTTTGCCGTGCAATTCGTCGAGCAGTGCCTCGAATTCATGATCGCTGATCAGATCACTGCCGGCCGCCGCTGCAGTTGGCGCTGCCGGTGCTGGCACAGAGGCAATGGCCGACTCCAGCGCCTCAACGGCAAAGTTGCCTTTGCCATGCAGCTGGTCGAGCAAGGCCTCGAATTCTTCGTCGGTGATGTCGGCGCTATCGCCCGCCTCTTTCGCCGCTGACGCCTCTGGCGGCGCGGCGGGTGCCGGGGCCACTGCATCGACGGCGAACTTGCCCTTGCCGTGCAGTTGATCGAGCAACGACTCGAACTCGGCGTCGGTGATTTCGTCGCTGGCAGGCACTTCGCTGGCGGGTGCGGGAACAACTGCCGGCGCCTCGGCCTGAGCCTTCACGGCGTTCAGCGAGTCCAGCAATTGTTCGAATTCGTTATCGGTGATATCGCCTGAATCGGCGGCAACCACAGGCGCTTCGACCTCTGGAGCAACGGGCGCAGCAGCCACTTCGTCAGCTGATTGCGGCTCGGCCAGACGCGCCAGTGCCGCCAGCAGCTCAGGTGTTGCAGCCGTGACCGGACTACGCTCGCGCACTTCGCTGAACATGCCGTTCACCGCATCCAGCGCTTCGAGGACCACGTCCATCAATTCCGAGTCGACGCGACGTTCGCCCTTGCGCAGGATGTCGAACACGTTCTCGGCGATGTGGCAGCACTCCACCAGCTCGTTGAGCTGGAGGAAGCCGGCGCCCCCTTTTACAGTGTGAAAACCGCGAAAAATTGCATTGAGCAAGTCCGCATCATCCGGACGGCTTTCCAGCTCGACCAGTTGCTCGGACAGTTGCTCTAGAATCTCGCCGGCCTCAACCAGGAAATCCTGAAGGATCTCTTCATCGGCGCCGAAGCTCATTAAGGGGGTGCTCCTACAGGTCTAAAAACCCAAAAAACCTGAATTTTAAAAACCCAGGCTGGATAGCAAATCGTCCACATCGTCCTGACCGGACATAACGTCTTCTCTTTTATCGGCATGAATCTGCGGACCTTCACCCTTGGAGAGATGTTTTTGTGGATCTTTTTCTGCAAGCATTGCCGCACGGTCATGTTCGATGCCCGCAAAGCGGTCCACCTGACTGGCCATCAGCACGAGCTTGAGCAGGTTGCTTTCCACTTCGGTGACCAGTTGGGTCACACGCTTGATCACCTGGCCGGTAAGGTCCTGGTAATCCTGGGCGAGCAGAATGTCGTTGAGGTTGCTGGACACGGCGCGATTGTCTGCGCTGCTGCGCGCCAGGAAACCATCGACGCGCCGGGCCAGTTCACGAAACTCTTCGGCCCCGACTTCGCGCCGCATGAACCGTCCCCAGTCGGCGCTCAAGCCCTGCGCCTCTTCAGCCAGGCCGTTGACCAATGGCGTGGCGTTTTCCACCAGGTCCATGGTGCGGTTGGCGGCGGCTTCCGTCAGTTTGACCACATACCCCAGGCGCTCGGTGGCGTCGGTGATCTGTGACACTTCCTCGGCTTGCGGCATGTGCGGGTCAATCTGGAAATTGACGATCGCGCTATGCAGCTCGCGGGTGAGCTTGCCCACTTCCTGATACAGGCCACGGTCACGGGTCTGGTTGAGCTCATGGATCAATTGCACAGCATCGCCGAACCTGCCCTTTTCAAGGCTCGCGACCAATTCAACGGCGTGTTTTTTCAGGGTCGATTCAAAATCGCCCTGGGATGACTCGTTATGCTCCATAGCTCCCCCGTGGCGCAGTTCAACCGATGCGTTCGAAAATCTTCTCGATTTTTTCTTTCAACGCCTGGGCCGTGAAGGGTTTGACCACGTAGCCATTTACGCCGGCCTGGGCCGCTTCGATGATCTGCTCGCGCTTGGCTTCGGCAGTCACCATCAGCACTGGCAGGTGCTTGAGTTTTTCATCGGCGCGCACATGACGCAGCAGATCGATACCGGTCATGCCAGGCATGTTCCAGTCCGTCACCAGAAAGTCGATGCTCCCGCTGTTGAGTACCGGAATGGCGGTAGTGCCATCGTCGGCCTCGACCGTGTTGGTGAACCCAAGGTCACGCAACAGGTTCTTGATGATCCGCCGCATCGTTGAGAAGTCATCAACGATGAGGATTTTCATGTTCTTGTCCAATTCGACCTCCAAGCAGACTAAAACGCGCCCAGCACCTGGACACGCCATTTCTATCAATCTGGCAAAACACTCGATGACTGTTTGGGATACAACGGATCGAGACCGGCGCGGTTCATTACCCCACCAGCCGCGTCGCAGTGCCCCCACACTGCCTTCAGCGCGCTCGCCACTCTCCCAGACGCCCCCGCAAACGGGCCGCGCACTGGCTGTGTAACTGGCTGACCCGGGATTCGCTGACCCCCAGGACTTCGCCGATTTCCTTGAGATTCAATTCTTCGTCGTAATACAACGCCAACACCAATCGCTCGCGCTCCGGCAAGTTGGCGATCGCGTCCGCCAGCGCCGCTTGGAAGCGTTCATCTTCCAGATCGCGAGACGGTTCCAGATGCGCACTGGCGCCATCCTCGTGCAGCCCTTCGTGTTCGCCGTCCTGCAACAGGTCGTCGAAACTGAACAGCCGACTGCCCAGGGTGTCGTTCAAAATCCCGTAGTAATCGTCAAGACTCAATTGGAGTTCGGCCGCAACTTCGTGATCTTTAGCGTCACGCCCGGTTTTAGCTTCAATCGAGCGAATCGCGTCGCTGACCATCCGCGTATTGCGGTGGACCGAACGAGGCGCCCAGTCGCCCTTGCGCACTTCATCGAGCATGGCGCCGCGGATGCGGATGCCCGCGTAGGTTTCGAAACTCGCGCCTTTGCTGGCGTCGTATTTGGTCGAGACTTCCAGCAGGCCGATCATCCCGGCCTGGATCAGGTCTTCGACCTGGACACTGGCCGGCAGACGCGCCAGCAAGTGATAGGCAATGCGTTTAACCAGCGGCGCGTAACGCTCGATCAGCTCGTACTGCGCGTCACGCGCCGATGCCTTGTAGAGGTTGTAACCGCTTGCGGTCATAGCACGGGTCCTGCCGTCTGTTGCACGAGGCGCTCGACGAAGAATTCCAGGTGCCCGCGCGGGTTGGCGGGCAGTGGCCAGGTATCGACCTTCTGCGCGATCGCCTTGAATGCCAGCGAGCACTTGGAGCGCGGGAAGGCCTCGTAGACGGCGCGCTGCTTCTGCACGGCCTTGCGCACGCTTTCGTCGTACGGCACCGCACCGACATATTGCAAGGCGACGTCGAGGAAGCGGTCGGTGACCTTGGTCAACTTGGCGAACAGGTTGCGCCCTTCCTGGGGGCTCTGCGCCATGTTGGCCAGCACCCGGAAACGGTTCATGCCGTAATCGCGGTTGAGCAACTTGATCAACGCATAGGCGTCAGTGATCGAGGTCGGCTCGTCGCAGACCACCAGCAACACTTCCTGGGCCGCGCGCACGAAGCTGACCACCGACTCGCCAATGCCCGCAGCGGTGTCGATCACCAGCACGTCGAGATTGTCGCCAATGTCGCTGAAGGCCTGGATCAGGCCAGCGTGCTGCGCCGGGCTCAAGTGAACCATGCTCTGGGTGCCGGACGCCGCCGGAACGATGCGGATGCCGCCGGGCCCCTGCAACAGCACGTCGCGCAATTCACAGCGGCCTTCAATCACGTCGGCCAGGGTACGTTTGGGTGTCAGCCCCAACAGAACGTCGACATTCGCCAGCCCAAGGTCAGCGTCCAGCAACATGACGCGCCGGCCAAGCTCAGCCAAAGCCAGGGACAAGTTCACTGACACGTTAGTTTTGCCGACGCCACCTTTGCCGCCGGTCACCGCGATCACCTGTACAGGATGCATGCTGCCCATGTTATTTCTTTACCTTGTTCTGCATAGACGGGGCCACATAACTGGCTGCGCGTTCACAACCGGAACAATGCATGGCAGGCCATCGATGTAGGGTACAAAAACTATTCATTGTTACCTCAGCCAACCTGCTTGGTCGGACTGTGGTAGATATCAGCGAACATGTCAGCCATGGCCTCTTCGCTGGGTTCTTCCTGCATTTGCACGCTGACGGCCCGACTGACCAGTTGATGACGACGCGGCAGATGCAGATCATCTGGAATCCGCGGGCCATCGGTCAGGTAGGCCACCGGCAATTCATGGCTGATCGCCAGACTCAACACTTCGCCCAGACTTGCCGTTTCATCCAGTTTAGTCAGGATGCAGCCAGCGAGCCCGCAACGCTTGTAACTGTGATAAGCAGCGGTTAGAACCTGTTTCTGGCTGGTGGTTGCCAGGACCAGGTAATTTTTTGACTTGATGCCTCGACCGGCCAGGCTTTCGAGCTGCATGCGCAGGGCCGGATCGCTGGCTTGCAGGCCGGCGGTATCGATCAGCACCACGCGCTTGCGCAACAAAGGGTCCAGCGCCTGGACCAATGACTGGTTCGGATCGACGTGGGTCACCGGCACATTGAGGATCCGCCCGAGGGTCTTGAGCTGCTCCTGGGCACCGATGCGAAAGCTGTCCATGCTCACCAGGGCAATGTTCTGCGCGCCGTACTTGAGCACGTAACGGGCCGCCAGCTTGGCCAGGGTGGTGGTCTTGCCCATGCCGGCCGGGCCGACCATGGCAATCACGCCGCCCTCTTCCAGCGGTTCCATTTCCGGCGTGACAATCATCCGCGCCAGGTGCGCCAGCAACATGCGCCAGGCCTGACGGGGTTCTTCAATTTCGCTGACCAGCGCCAGCAGGTCCCGCGACAACGGGCCGGACAAGCCGATGCGCTGCAGGCGACGCCACAGGTTCGCCTGGTCCGGGCGGCTGCCCTGCAGCTGGTTCCAGGCGAGGGAACCGAGTTGTACTTCCATCAGTTCGCGCAGGCTGTTGAGTTCTGAACGCATCGAGTCGAAAACCCGCGTATCGATAGTCGCCGCCGGGGCCGGTGTCGGCGCGGGACGGCGCGGCTCGGCCAGGGTCGGTTCGATCAGCGGCTCGGCAGCCGTCAGCGGCAGGCCGGCAAACAACTGGCGATTAGTGCTCTTGTCGCTATCGCCTTCGCCCTCGCCTCGCAGGCTCAATTCGGCCTGGGCGTTGACGATGCGCGACTGGGTCTTGCGCAGTTCGTCCTCGAGCTCCATGTTCGGAACGCGCGGGGCCAGCGCCGACAGTTGGTAATCCAGGGCAGCCGTAATCTCGACGCCACCGGCGATGCGGCGGTTGCCAATGATCGCGGCATCGGCGCCCAGCTCATCGCGAACCAGCTTCATGGCCTGACGCATATCGGCGGCGAAGAAACGCTTAACTTGCATGAATCACTACCTCAGCCGTTGGGCCCTACTGTCGCAACGATGGTCACTTGCTTGTTGTCAGGAATTTCCTGATAAGCCAACACATGCAAACCCGGGACTGCGAGCCGGCCAAATCGCGAGAGCATCGCGCGAACCGGACCGGCCACCAGCAGAATCACCGGTTGACCTTGCATCTCCTGCCGCTGCGCCGCATCGATCAACGAGCGCTGCAGCTTCTCAGCCATGCTTGGCTCCAGCAGAACACCCTCTTCAGAGCCTTGTCCTGCCTTCTGCAGACTATTGAGCAATATTTGTTCCAACCTGGGTTCCAGCGTGATCACTGGCAGCTCGGAGTCAGTGCCTACAATGCTTTGCACGATTGCGCGGGATACGCCGACACGCACCGCGGCGACCAGCGCGGCGGTATCTTGACTCTTGCTGGCATTGTTCGCGATGGCTTCGGCAATGCTACGAATGTCGCGTACCGGTACCTGCTCGGCCAATAGCGCTTGCAAGACCTTGAGCAATTGCGACAGTGACAGCACGCCCGGCACCAGCTCTTCGGCCAGCTTCGGCGAGTTTTTCGCCAGCAATTGCATGAGTTGCTGGACTTCTTCGTGGCCGATCAGCTCGCTGGAGTGCTTGTACAGGATCTGGTTCAAGTGGGTGGCCACCACTGTACTGGCATCGACTACGGTGTAGCCAAGCGATTGCGCCTGGGCGCGCTGGCTGATTTCGATCCACACCGCCTCCAGGCCAAAAGCCGGATCTTTGGCGGTAATGCCATTGAGCGTGCCGTAGACCTGCCCCGGGTTGATCGCCAGTTCGCGGTCCGGGTAAATCTCCGCCTCGGCCAGGATCACCCCCATCAGGGTAAGGCGATAGGCACTCGGAGCCAGGTCGAGGTTATCGCGGATGTGAACCGTAGGCATAAGGAAGCCCAGGTCCTGGGACAGCTTTTTGCGCACGCCCTTGATCCGCGCCAGCAATTGCCCGCCTTGGTTGCGGTCCACCAACGGAATCAGGCGATAGCCCACTTCCAGGCCGATCATGTCGATCGGCGTCACGTCATCCCAACCCAGCTCCTTGGTTTCCTGGGCGCGGGCCGGCGATGGCAACAGTTCCTGCTGACGCTTGACCTCTTGCAGGGCCTGCACCTTGGCGCTGTTCTGCTTTTTCCAGAACAGGTACGCACCACCTGCAGCCAGCGCGGCCATGGACAGGAAGGAAAAGTGCGGCATACCCGGCACCAGCCCCATCACCGCCATCAAGCCCGCCGACACCGCCAACGCCTTGGGCGAGGCGAACATCTGCCGATTGATCTGCTTGCCCATATCTTCGGAGCCCGAAGCACGGGTCACCATGATCGCCGCCGCTGTAGATAACAACAGTGATGGCAATTGCGCCACCAAACCGTCACCGATGGTCAACAGGGCGTAAACCTTGCCGGCATCGGCGAAGGTCATGTTGTGCTGGAAGATACCGACCGCCATGCCGCCGATCAGGTTGATGAACAGAATCAACAGGCCGGCGATGGCGTCACCGCGCACGAACTTGCTGGCACCGTCCATTGAGCCATAGAACTCGGCCTCCTGCGCCACTTCCGAACGCCGCGCCTTGGCCTGGTTCTGGTCGATCAGGCCGGCGTTGAGGTCGGCGTCGATGGCCATCTGTTTGCCGGGCATCGCATCGAGGGTGAACCGCGCACTCACCTCGGAAATACGCCCGGCGCCTTTGGTCACCACGACGAAGTTGATGATCATCAGGATCGCGAACACCACGATACCGACCACGTAGTTACCGCCGATCACCACCTCGCCGAAGGCCTGGATCACCTTGCCCGCGGCGGCATGACCGTCCTGGCCGTGAAGCATCACTACTCGGGTGGAAGCCACGTTGAGCGCCAGGCGCAAGAGCGTCGCCACCAACAAAATGGTCGGGAACACCGCAAAATCCAGCGGCCGCAAGGCGTAGACGCAGACCAGCAAGACGACAATCGACAACGCGATATTGAACGTGAAAAACACGTCGAGCAGGAACGGCGGCATCGGCAACATCATCATCGCCAACATGACCAGCAGCAACAGCGGCACGCCCAGATTGCCTCGGCTGAGGTCGGCCATGTTCGTGCGGGCACTGTTGATTAACTGAGAGCGATCCACCGGTATTCCCCGTTCCTTTGAAGCAAAACTTTTGACGCCATAAGCTGGCGCAAAGCGGCTATTGCAAGAAGCCTTCCAACTTTCGTGAGGAGTTGAAACAGAGGGATTGGTCGGGAAAAATCAAGTCGCATGGACGGTCGTCTTCGCGAGCAGGCTCGCTCCCACAAGGGGATCGGCCCGGGCAACACTGCTTGTGTACAACACCGATCACGCTGCTAGGAATCCCGGCGCAAATCCGGTGGAATCGGCAAGTCATCCTTGAGTGGGTCCGGGCGCTTGCCCTTGCCTGCGCGGTATTGGCGAATCTGGTAGACGTAGGCCAGTACCTGGGCGACGGCGAGGTACAGGCCGCCGGGGATTTCTTGCTCAAGTTCGGTGGAGTAGTAAATCGACCGCGCCAACGCCGGCGATTCCAGCAGCAGAATTTCATTGGCCGTCGCAATCTCGCGAATCTTCAACGCCAGGAAGTCGCTGCCCTTGGCAATCAGCATCGGCGCCCCACTCTTGTCCGGGTCGTACTTGAGGGCCACGGCATAGTGGGTCGGGTTGGTGATGACCACGTCGGCATCCGGCACCGCCGCCATCATCCGGCGCTGGGACATCTCGCGTTGCAGCTGGCGAATCCGCTGCTTGACCTCCGGTCGCCCCTCCTGGTCCTTGTGCTCATCGCGGATTTCCTGCTTGGTCATCTTGAGCTTCTTGATGCTTTCCCAGATCTGGATCGGCACGTCGACGGCGGCGATGATGATCAGCCCGCAGGCCATCCACAAGGTGCTCCAGCCGACCACTTGCAGGCTGTGGGTGATGGCGCGGTCCAGTGGTTCGTGGGCGATTCGCAGCAGGTCGTCAATGTCCGCCGACAACACCGCCAGGGCCACGAACAGGACGATGAAGAACTTGGCCAGGGCCTTGAGCAGTTCGGTCAGGGCCTTGGCCGAGAACATGCGCTTGAGACCCGCGCCGGGGTTCATGCGGCTGAACTTGGGCGCCATGGTGCCGGCGGAAAACAGCCAGCCACCCAGGGAGATCGGGCCGATCAAGGCGGCCAGCAGCAGGGTGATCATCACCGGCTGGATCGCCAGCAAGGCAATCTGCCCCGAATGCAGGAGGTAGGTGCCCATCGAACGCTGGTCCAGCACCACGTCTCGTGACAGGGAAAAATTCAGACGCATAAGGTCCATCATGTCCTGCGCCAGGGCCCCACCGAAGACCAGCAGCGCACCGGCCCCGGCAAGCATGATCGCCAGGGTATTGAGCTCCTTGGAACGGGCAATCTCACCCTTCTCACGGGCGTCCTTTTTCTTTTTCTCCGTGGGGTCTTCTGTCTTGTCCTGACCGCTTTCGCTCTCAGCCATGCCTCAGCGCGCCTGTGCCAGTTCGCGTAAAAACTGCAAGGCCTCGGAGGCCAGCGGTTGATACTGGTTGAGAATGTCCGCCAGCCCGACCCAGAGGATGAACATCCCGAGCACCAGGGTTAGCGGGAAGCCGATGGAGAAGATGTTCAGTTGCGGCGCGGCGCGGGTCATCACGCCAAACGCGATGTTGACCACCAGCAACGCGGTGATCGCCGGCAGCACCAGCAGCAGCGCCGCGCCGAGCACCCAGCCGAGTTTGCCGGCCAGTTCCCAGTAATGGTTGACCATCAGGCCGCTGCCGACCGGCAAGGTGGTGAAGCTCTCGGTCAGTACCTCGAACACCACCAGATGGCCGTTCATGGAGAGGAACATCAGTGTCACCAGCATGGTGAAGAACTGCCCGATCACCGCCACCGACACGCCGTTGGTGGGATCGACCATCGATGCGAAGCCCATGCCCATCTGGATCGCGACGATCTGTCCCGCCACCACGAAGGCCTGGAAGAACAGTTGCAGGGAGAACCCCAGGATCGCGCCGACGAGGATCTGCTCGGCAATCAGCAGAAGACCGCTCAGGTCCAGCGCATTCACCGGCGGCATCGGCGGCAGGCCCGGCGCGATGACCACAGTGATGGCGAGGGCGAAGTACAGGCGAATGCGCTTGGGTACCAGGGCAGTGCCGAACACTGGCATCACCATCAGCAAGGCGCCGACGCGAAACAGCGGCAACATGAACGTCGCCACCCAGGTACTGATCTGGGTATCGGTCAGCTGCAGCAGCGACGACATGGCTTAGCCGATGACCTGCGGAATACTGCCGTACAGCTGCAGGATGTATTCCATGAACGTCTGCACCAGCCAAGGGCCGGCGACGATCAGCGTTACCAGCATCACCAGCAGGCGCGGCAGGAAGCTCAAGGTCTGTTCGTTGATCTGCGTCGCGGCCTGGAACATCGCCACGACCAGGCCGACCAGCAGACTCGGGATCACCAACACCGCGACCATCAGCGTGGTCAGCCACAAGGCTTCGCGGAAGATATCGACGGCGACTTCCGGCGTCATGGCGACACACCGCCGAAGCTGCTGGCCAAGGTGCCGATGATCAGCGCCCAGCCATCGACCAGCACGAACAGCATGATCTTGAACGGCAGGGAAATGATCAGCGGCGACAGCATCATCATACCCATGGCCATCAACACACTGGCCACGACCAGGTCGATGATCAGGAACGGGATGAAGATCATGAAGCCGATCTGGAACGCGGTCTTGAGCTCCGAAGTCACGAACGCCGGCACCAGGATGGTCAGCGGCGCCTGGTCCGGCGTGGCAATGTCGGTGCGCTTGGACAGGCGCATGAACAACTCCAGGTCACTGGTGCGCGTCTGGGCCAGCATGAAGTCCTTGATCGGTACCTGGGCCTTGGCCACGGCATCCTGAGCGGTCATCTTTTCCGCCAGGTAGGGTTGCAAGGCATCCTGGTTCACCCGGTCGAACACCGGCGCCATGATGAACATCGTCAGGAACAGCGCCATGCCGGTGAGGATCTGGTTCGACGGCGTCTGCTGCAGGCCCAGGGCCTGACGCAGGATCGAGAAGACGATGATGATCCGGGTGAAGCTGGTCATCAGCATGACGAACGCCGGGATGAAACTCAGCGCGGTCATGATCAGCAGAATCTGCAGGCTGACCGAATATTCCTGGGCACCTTCGGCGTTGGTGCCCAAGGTGATGGCCGGGATCGACAATGGATCGGCGGCTAACGCCAGCGGCGCGGCCAGCATCATGGCCAGGGTCAAGATGATGCGCAGCGCGCCCATTACTTCTTATCCTTCTGATCCTTGCCCATCAACTCCATCAGGCGCTGGGCAAACTCGGGGGTAGCTTTTTCAGTGCCGCTCGGCACCTGCACCGGCTCCTTGAGCACATGCAACGCCGTGATGGTCCCCGGGCTCAGGCCGAGCAGGATCTGTTCGTTGCCGACTTGCACGAGCATCAAGCGATCACGGGGCCCCAGTGCGCGAGAACCGATCAGCTCGATCACCTGCCCCTTGCCGGCCGGCCCGGCCTGTTGCACCCGGCGCAAGAGCCAGGCGAGGAAGAAAATCAGCCCCAGCACCAGCAACAAGCCGAATACCAGTTGCGTCAACTGCCCGGCCACGCCGCTGTTGACCGCGGGCGCGGCGGCGGCATTGGCGACAGGCTCGGCGGCCAGCACAAGGCCTGGCAACGCCAGGGCCAGCCCCGAAAACAACCCCAGGAGCCTTTTCACTCAGCGCAGCTTCTTGATGCGTTCGCTTGGGCTGATCACGTCGGTCAGGCGGATGCCGAACTTCTCGTTGACCACAACCACTTCGCCATGGGCGATCAGGGTGCCGTTGACCAGCACGTCCAGCGGCTCACCAGCCAGGCGATCCAGTTCAATGACCGAGCCCTGGTTGAGCTGCAACAGGTTGCGGATGTTGATGTCGGTGCTGCCGACCTCCATGGAGATCGACACCGGGATATCGAGAATCACGTCCAGGTTCGGGCCTTCGAGGCTCACCGGGTCGTTGTTTTTCGGCACGCTGCCGAACTCTTCCATGGGCAGGCGGTTGGACGAAGAACGGCCAGCATCGGCGGCCAGCAATGCGTCGATATCGGCCTGCCCGGCGTCGCCGGTTTCTTCCAGGGCAGCAGCCCACTCATCAGCCAGCGCCTGATCGTCCAGGGTATTCATATTGTCAGCCATCATTTGTCCTCGGCGAACGACTCTTCAATTAGAAGAGTTGATTAATAGGGGTAATTGCGCCGCCTCAACGGCGCTCGATCGGCTCGATCACTTGCAGTGCAAGGTTGCCCTTGTGCGAACCCATCTTGACCTTGAAGGCCGGCACGCCGTTGGCGCGCATGACCAGCTCTTCCTGCATGTCCACGGGAATCACGTCCCCTGGCTGCATGTGCAGGATGTCGCGCAGCTTCAACTGGCGACGGGCAACGGTGGCGTTGATCGGTACATCGACGTCCATCACGTCCTGGCGCAAGGCGTTGACCCAACGCTCGTCCTGGTCGTCCAGGTCGGACTGGAAGCCGGCATCGAGCATTTCGCGCACCGGTTCGATCATCGAGTAAGGCATGGTCACGTGCAGGTCGCCGCCACCGCCATCGAGTTCGATGTGGAAGGTCGACACCACAATGGCTTCGCTCGGGCCAACGATGTTGGCCATGGCCGGGTTCACTTCCGAGTTGATGTACTCGAAGTTCACTTCCATGATCGCCTGCCAGGCTTCCTTCAAATCGACGAATGCCTGCTCCAGGACCATGCGCACCACGCGCAACTCGGTCGGGGTGAACTCACGGCCTTCGATCTTGGCGTGGCGACCGTCGCCGCCGAAGAAGTTGTCCACCAGCTTGAACACCAGCTTGGCGTCGAGGATGAACAGCGCCGTGCCGCGCAGCGGCTTGATCTTGACCAGGTTGAGGCTGGTCGGCACGTACAGCGAGTGTACGTATTCGCCGAACTTCATCACCTGCACACCACCGACCGCCACGTCTGCCGAGCGGCGCAGCATGTTGAACATGCTGATGCGCGTGTAGCGGGCAAAACGCTCGTTGATCATTTCCAGCGTCGGCATGCGTCCACGGACGATGCGATCCTGGCTGGTCAGGTCGTAGCTCTTGACGGTGCCGGGTTCGGCAGCGATATCGGTCTGTACCAGACCATCGTCGACGCCATGCAACAGCGCGTCGATCTCATCCTGGGACAGCAGGTCCTGCACGGCCATGTCGTGTTCCTACTGCAGTACGAAATTAGTGAAAAGCAACTGTTCGATCACCACTTTGCCGAGCTCTTTCTGCGCCACTTCCTGGACGCTGGCGGTGGCCTTCTGGCGCAACATTTCCTGGCCGACCGGCGAGGCGAGGGTCGCGAAATCCTGACTGGAGAACAGCATCACCAGGTTGTTGCGGATCACCGGCATGTGCACCTTGAGCGCGTCCAGATCCGCTTGGTTGCGCGCAAGCATGGTAATGCTCACTTGCATGTAGCGCTGGCGTCCGTTCTGGTTGTAGTTGGCCACGAACGCCGGGGCCATCGGCTCGAAAACGGCAGGCTGCTTGCCCACGGGGGTGGTTTCGGCCACGACGGCAGGCTTGCTCTGGGCACTGTGCATGAAGTACCAGGTCGCCCCCACGGACAAGCCGATCGCCAGCAACAGCGCCACCACGATCAAGATGATCAGCTTGAGTTTGCCTTTGGTTGCGGGGTCTTTTACTGCTGCGTCGCTCTTCGCCATGCCAATAATCCGTCACTATTCGGTTTTTACAGTCGCGCGACTAGGCAAGAGCAAGTGTTATGCCAGAAGCAAAAGATCGCAGCCTGCGGCAGCTCCTACATTGGACTGCGTACATCCTGTAGGAGCTGCCGAAGGCTGCGATCTTTTAGGGGGCGCCGCGAATTATCAGGCGTAATAATCGACTGCGCTGGAGCCAATCACGCTAGTCGGGCTGGCCGCAACTTGGGTAACGCTGGCCGAAAGCTCGTCATCCATCGAATCAAGGCGACCGCCGCCAGCACTGGCGCGTCCACTCTGCGCCTGCTGATGTTGCGCCTGGTCCTGGGATCCCCGGGACTGGTCCGAGACGTTGACGTCAACCTGGCCCATGCCCTGCTGGGTGAACATGTCGCGCAAACGCTGCATCTGCCCGTCCAGCGCTTCACGCACGCCCGGATGCGCGCTCATGAACGTCACCTGGGTCTGCTGATCGGGCACCATGTTCACCCGAATGTCGAGACGGCCGAGTTCGGCCGGCTGCAACTGGATGTCGGCCGCCTTGAGATTGGCGCTGGACAGGTACATGACCCGATTCACCACTTCTTCCGTCCAACCGCTCTGATGCATCGCGATGGGCTGGTTGACCGGCAGGGCGTTGGCGGTTTTTGGCGTCGCTGCCTGGGTCAGTGCCGCCAGGCGGTCGGCGAAATCGTCGACCCGGGTATCGCTGCTGGCAGACTTGAGGTCCTTGAGCCCATCATCGATCAGGCCACTGAAGGCCTGGTCGCCGCCCTGGTCGGTACTGTCCATGTCGGTTTGCACGTCGAGCATGTTCGCCATGCCAGCGGCGAAGGTCTGCGCCGCCGTCCGTTCACCGTCGACCTCGGTCGGAGCTGCCTTGGGTTGTGCCTGGCTTGAGGCCGAGACATGGCCACTCTGCTCCATGGCCATGCGCAGGGCTGGCAGGGCGTCCAGTGGGTCGGCTTCGGGATCGAATCCTGTGTCAGTGGCGGGGACGATTGGCGGGATGACCGCCGCAACGGGCGCTTCGACGGCTGGTTGATCAGCCACAACAGGCGCCGCGATGACAGGCACCTCGACAGGATCAACCGGCGCAGCTTCGACGCCCCCTGCCTGTTCGTCCGTCGCATCGGCGCTGTCCTGCTTGTCGTCGGCTTGCGCCGGCTTGTCGGCGGGCAAGCTTTTGCCGCTATCGGCAACGACAGGCTCCTCGGCGGCAGCGTTATCCTTGACGTCGTCCTTTTTACCGAGGCTGTCGGCAGCCTTGTGAGGTTGTGGTTTCGAAGGTCCGTCAGCAGCCGGGTTCCGGCCTTGTGCGGCGTACACCTGAGAGAAGCTCGACGCCTTGTCCCCGGGCTCGGCGGCGACCTTCGTGGAAGGGGCGGCGGCGGCCTGACTCTTGGCCTGAGCGGCGGCCTGAAGAAGAGAATTTGGGGTAAAGGGCATTTAACGGTCTCCGCTGCACTGGGATCGTAGGTACAGTTGCAAGAGTTAATAGCAAGGGGCGGGCCAGTTTCGCCTGATGGCGACGAAAAGCGTCTTGCGCCTCAGCTTTCCGCCAGGGACCGTTGCCGCTCAGCTTCGTAAAGAGGCCGAACGATCGCGAACTCAAGGTCGATTGCAGTGATCAGCTCCTGGATTTCGGAGGGCGAAAGCTTTTCAGCATTTTTCTCAAGTTCGCCACATAGCGCGACAAGCTTGACGGCGCCCATGTTGCTGCTGCTGCCTTTGAAGCTGTGCGCCACGTCTACGAGCTGCGCAGCTCTCCCTGCCTCGCGCAACGCTTGAAGGCGCTCTTCGGAATCGGCGAGAAAGGTATCCAGCAACTGCGGATACGCGTCCTCCATGACCTCGCGCAACTCGTTCAGCGCGTCGAGGTCCAGATGTTCATCAGCCACTTGTTCGCTCCTTGATCAAGAATTTATGGATTATGCCAGAGCCTTCCAGAGAAACTCCACGCGGGCACTTCGACCATCGTCAGACCAGCTTGCATTATGACCCAACTGACGGATCAGACTGACTCCACGTCCAGACAGACGGACAGGATCGACAGGACGTTCCAGTACCCGCCCGACATCAAATCCCTTGCCGCTGTCCTCGACGCGAATTGCCAGGCATCCACCCTCGCCTTGCGGGGTAACCTGCAAATGCACCCGGACATAACCGTCCTCAAGCTCGTCCAGGCGTGCATTGCGTTGGTGATAATAGCGGGTGAAACCCGACACATCGTGCTTAAGGCTCGAGTCCAGGCCTAGCACTCCATGCTCCAGGGCGTTGGAGTACAACTCGGCCAGAACGCTGTAGAGCGCCCCGCTTTGAGCCCGCAGACCGTGCACTTCCTGCAGCAGTTGCAAGAGATGGGGCAACGGATTGAAGCGCTTGAGCGTCGCAGCGCGAAACTCGAAACTGGCCGACCAGTCCAGAGGGCAGGACTGGCCACTGTCGGAATAGATCGGCAGCGGCGGGCTCGCCTGAGTGGGCGCAGGCAGGCTGACCTCGACCATGCTGACGTCGTCGCGCGCCTCACCACGAAAGTCCCGAAGCGCCTGCTCGATATCCTCGAACAAGGTGTCGGGTTGACGATTGGCGGCAAATACCTGCTGCAACCGCTGCACACCAAACAGCTGGTCATCGGCGTCGCAGGTATCGATCACCCCGTCGGACAACAGGAATATCCGATCACCCGGGGCCATCGGAAACACTTCGGTGCGATCATCGAAGGTGGGCGGGCTCAGCACCCCCAGTGGCAAATGCCGCGCGGTCAGTGGCGTTCGCTCGCCGCTGGCAACGCTGTACAGGTAGCCGTCCGGCATGCCGCCGTTCCAGACCTCCACCGAGTGATTCTGGGCACTCAGGCACAGCATCGTGGCGCAGCAGAACATGTCCACCGGCAGGATGCGCTTGAGCTTGGCATTCATCTCGCGCAGGGTTTCCGCCAGGCCGTAGCCCTTGGCGGTCATGCCGTAGAAGACTTCGGCCAGGGGCATGGCGCCAACGGCGGCGGGCAGGCCATGGCCGGTGAAATCGCCGAGCAGCACATGCATGTCCCCTGCCGGGGTGAAGGCGGCCAACAGCAAGTCGCCGTTGAACAATGCGTAAGGCGATTGCAGGTAGCGGATATTGGGCGCATTCAGGCAGCCGGAATGAGCCACCTTGTCGAACACCGCCTTGGCCACGCGCTGTTCGTTGAGCAAGTATTCATGGTGCCTGGCGATCTGGTCGCGCTGCTGTACAACGGTGGCCTGCAAGCGCCGCAAGCGGTCCATCGCCTTGATTTTGGCGGCAAGAATCACCTGGTTGTACGGTTTTGCCAGAAAATCGTCACCCCCGACTTCCAGGCAACGAGCCAATGCCTGGTTTTCCGACAGCGAGGTGAGGAAGATGATCGGAACCAGGGTTTCCCCGGCCAATGCCTTGATTTGCGCGGCCGCCTCGAAGCCATCCATCACCGGCATCATCGCGTCCATCAACACCAGCTGCGGGCGTTGCTGGCGAAATATTTCCACCGCTTCGGCGCCGTTGGCGGCCGTCAACACTTGATGCCCCTGACGGCGCACGATGCTCGACAACAGCATGCGATCGGCGGCGCTGTCTTCGGCGATCAGGATCGTCAGCGATTCGAGTGCCGGTTGCACAGTGATCAACTGATGTCGAACAGCTTGTCGAAGTTGGAAATGGCGAGGATTTTCCTCACGTCGCAATTGCTGTTGACCACGCGAATATCGGAATCGTCGCCGCCAGCGTGATCTCGCAACAGCAGCAACATGCCCAGGGCGGAACTGTCGAGGTAGGTGGCTTCCCTCAGATCGACGACGACTTCGGCGAGCGCCTTGTCTTCGTAGGATTGACGAAATTCCTGATGCTTGGCGAAATCGAATCGTCCCTTGACCGATATCGTCAGCTTTTGCCCATCCGGGGACACTTCTGAAACGACTGACATGTCATGGCTTCCTTGTCGTTGGTAAACCTTCTTGTACAAGGTTTAGCATTGGGTAGAGGTTGGGGCAAGGCAGGATATTTTTGGAGGCCTTGAGCCCCCACAGGTTGACCGCCTTTCTCCTGTGGGAGCGAGCCTGCTCGCGAAGAACGATAACGCGTTCCATATGACTCAATACGCATCATGGCGCGGCAACCGCTGGGACAGTTCATCCAGCAGCTTTTGCTCGCGCTTGTCCTCCAGCGCCCGCGCTTCGTCCTGGTAGCGCTGGACCAGTTTGCGCAAGCCTTCTACCCGGGCGAACGCCTGCTGCCAGGTGTCGCGCGCCTTGTTCAGGTTGTTCTGGTGCCAGGCCAGGCTTTGCCGCTGTTGATCGATGGCCGTGCCCAACTGCGCGAGAAAGCCCTGGTAGCCCAGCAGCCATTGGCCGGACACGCCACTGCTGCCGCGTACGATCCACTGTTCCTGATAGTCGAGCCGAAAGGCTTCGAGGTCGGCCAGCTTGCTTTCGGCCAGGCGCACTTGCCCCTGGAAGTGTCCCAGGCGCTGGACCGCGGTTTTCTCGGCCTTCTCGGCCATTTCCACCACGGGAGCCAGGCGGCCCGCCCGAGTCTGGGCCATGGCCGGTTAACCGCCCGCCGCGGGCGCGAAGATCGAGGCGAGATACGCCTCGCTTTCGCCCAGGCTGATGCTGTCGTTGAGGCCCTGGCGCAGGTATTTGACCAGTTGCGGCTGCAGGGAAATCGCCAGGTCGGTCTCGCGGTCACCGCCGGCGACGTAGGCGCCGACACTGATCAGGTCGCGGCTCTGCTGGTAGCGCGACCACAACTGCTTGAAGTACTGCGCGCGAGTCATGTGCTCCGGCGAGACTACCGCCGGCATGACCCGGCTGATGGACGCCTCGATATCGATGGCCGGGTAATGGCCTTCCTCGGCCAGGCGCCGCGACAGCACGATGTGCCCGTCGAGCACGCCCCGCGCCGAGTCGGCAATCGGGTCCTGCTGGTCGTCGCCTTCGGACAGCACGGTATAGAACGCGGTGATCGAGCCACCACCCTTCTCGGCATTGCCCGCGCGCTCTACCAGTTTCGGCAACTTGGCGAACACCGAGGGCGGATACCCCTTGGTCGCCGGTGGCTCGCCAATGGCCAGGGCAATTTCCCGCTGGGCCTGGGCGAAACGCGTCAGCGAATCCATCAGCAGCAGCACGTTCTTGCCCTTGTCGCGGAAATACTCGGCGATTCGCGTGCAATACATGGCGGCGCGCAGGCGCATCAGGGGTGCATCGTCGGCGGGCGACGCCACCACCACCGAGCGCTTGAGCCCTTCTTCACCGAGGATGTGCTCGATGAACTCCTTGACCTCTCGACCACGCTCACCGATCAGGCCGACGACGATGATGTCGGCCTCGGTGAAGCGCGTCATCATGCCCAGCAGTACGGATTTACCAACGCCGGTACCGGCGAACAGGCCAAGCCGCTGACCGCGCCCGACCGTCAACATGCCATTGATGCAGCGAATGCCCACATCCAGGGGCTCGCTGATCGGCTCGCGCTTGAGCGGGTTGATGGTCGGGCCGTCCATCGGCACCCAGTCTTCGGCCTTCATTCCGCCCTTGCCATCCAGGGCGCGGCCAGCACCGTCGAGTACGCGCCCGAGCATGCTCATGCCCATCGGCAAGCGACCGCTGTCGGAGAGGGGCACCACCCGGGCACCTGGGGCAATGCCGGCCACGCTGCCCACCGGCATCAAAAACACCTTACTGCCGGAAAAGCCCATGACTTCGGCTTCGACCTGCACGGGATGATAGCTGTCATCGTTGATGACCATGCAGCGGCTGCCCATGGCCGCGCGCAAGCCCTCGGCTTCCAGGGTCAGGCCGACCATGCGCAACAGGCGGCCTTCGAGGATCGGTGCGCCGGCCAGTTCGATCGCCCCGGCGTAACTGCCCAGGCGCTTGGCGAAACTGGTGCGCTTAAGGTGCATCGGGAACCGCCACAGGATTGCTTGCACTGGACAGATCGATGCTCAGATCCGGCGCCGCCGGGTGCAAGGCCTGCTCGTGAAGCTGGTCGAACAGCTTGTCCATCACCTGCCCCACACGGGTTTCGACCGTGGCATCGATGCGGCTGTGTTCGGTTTCGACTCTGCAACCACCGGGCAACAGCGCTTCGTCCTCGACGATGCGCCAGGTTTCCTCATGTCGCTCGCGCAGGGCTTTGACCTGTTCGAAATCCTGCGGATTGATGTACAGCCGCACGTTGTTGACGCCCAACGGCAACAGCTTGAGGGCTTCGCGCATCACGTGTTCGATCTGCGTTGAGTCCATGGCCAGTTCGCGCTGGATCACCTGTTTGGTCATGTGCCGCACCAGTTCGACCAGGGACTTTTCAATCTGCGTGTCTTGTTCGGCGATGGGTTCGAACAGATGCGCCATCAACTTTTCAAGCGCGGCAACTTTGGCCGCCAACGCCGCATCAGCTTCCTGACGAACCTTGAGCGTGGTGCTATGGAACCCTTCTTTTTCGCCCACCGCGAAACCTTCGTTATAGGCTTCCTGGCGAATGCTCTCGAGCTCTTCGAGGGTCAGTGGCTGGACCTCTTCGAGCGGCACCTCCTCCATTTCCGGCGGCTCGGGTTCGGGCTCGGGCTCCGGCTCAGGGGCCGGCGGATCGAAGCTGGGCAGCGCCCAGGTATCGAAACCTCCGACATCCCTGGCGCGGATCAGGTCAGAGGGCAGCTCGTCATTCTTGGCCATGGCGTTAGATCATTTCCTCGCCGCCCTTGCCGCCGAGCACGATTTCGCCCGCTTCGGCCATGCGACGGGCAATGGTGAGGATTTCCTTCTGCGCGGTTTCCACATCGCTGACACGCACCGGGCCCTTGGCCTCGAGATCGTCGCGCAACAGTTCGGCCGCACGCTTGGACATGTTCTTGAAGATCTTCTCCTTGACGCTTTCGTCCGAGCCCTTGAGGGCCAGCACCAGCACGTCGGAGGACACTTCGCGCAGCAACGCCTGGATACCGCGATCGTCGACATCGGCCAGGTTGTTGAACACGAACATGAGGTCTTCGATCTGACCGGACAGGTCCTCATCGACTTCGCGGATCGAGTCCATGAGCTGGCCTTCGATCGAGCTGTCGAGGAAGTTCATGATGTCAGCTGCGCGCTTGATGCCGCCCAGGCTGGTGCGCGAAGCATTGGAGTTGCCGGAGAACTGCTTCTCGAGAATCTGGTTAAGTTCCTTGAGGGCCGCAGGCTGCACGGTGTTGAGCGAGGAAACCCGCAGGATGATGTCCAGGCGCACCTTATGGTCGAAGTTGCCCAGCACTTCACCGGCCTGATCCGGATCGAGGTACGCCACCACGATCGCCTGGATCTGCGGGTGCTCGTAGCGGATCACGTCGGCGACCGCGCGCGGCTCCATCCATTTCAGGCTGTCAAGGCCGCTGGTATTGCCACCCAGCAGGATGCGATCGATCAGGCCGTTGGCCTTGTCCTCGCCCAGGGCCTGGGTGAGCATTTTGCGCACGTAGTCATCGGAACCGACGCCCAGGCTGGTCTGGTCGCCGACGATGTCGACAAACTCGCTCATCACCTGCTCGACCTGCTCACGGTGCACGTTACCCATCTGCGCCATGGCCACGCCGACACGCTGGACCTCTTTGGGCCCCATGTGGCGCAACACCTGGGCAGCGTCGGTTGAGCCCAGCGACAGCAGCAGGATCGCGGCTTTGTCGACCTTGCTCAGTTTGGCGGCAATGGCTCGGTTATCACTCATCTGCGTTAATCCACTCTTTCACGACCTGGGCGACACGGCCCGGGTCTTCTGCCACCAGACTCTTGATTGCGTTCAACTGCGCGTCATAGCCTTCGCTCGGGCTCGGCAACAGGATACTGGTCGGGCCACCGAGGCTGATACGGTCGTTGGCCAGTTCGCCGTCCAGGCCGCCCATGCCGCCGAGCTCGACGTCGCTGCCGATGCCCGCCAACTGCTTGCCTTTGCCGCCACCGGTGATGTTGTTGAGCACCGGACGCAACACACCGAACACCAGCACCAAAATGAACAGGACGCCCAACAGCTGCTTGACGATGTCCCAGAACCACGGCTGGGAGTAGAACGGCACATCGGCAATCACTTCACCGCGCTCGGTGGAGAACGGCATGTTGATCACGCTGACGCTGTCGCCACGACTGGCATCGAAGCCGACCGCGTCCTGCACCAGACGGGTGAAACGGGCCAGCTCATCGGCGCTCCAAGGCGCACGGGCGATCTCACCGTTGGCCGGGTTGATCTTGACCTGGTCATCGACCACCACCGAGACCGACAGGCGATTCAATCGCCCTTGCTGTTGCTTGGTGTGGCTGATGGAGCGGTCGAGCTCGAAGTTCTTGGTCGATTGCTGGCGCTTGTCCGCCGGATACGGTGCGAGCATTGGCTGGCCGGTGGCCGGGTCCATGACCTGCTGGCCGTTGGCATCGAGCAATGGCTGGCCTGGCTGTACCATGCCGGCCGACGCCGTGGCGCCACCGGTGGTTTGCGGCGCCGAGGCTGGCGACGGCGGCTGGTTGCTCAGGGCACCCGGCACACCTTGCGGACCGTTACTGGCGGTGCGCTGTTCGTTCACCGACTGCTCGCTGCGCAATGCCGGCTGGTCGGGGTTGAATTGTTCGGAGGTGGACTCGACGGCGCTGAAGTCGACATCCGCCGAGACTTCGGCCTTGTAGCGGTCGTTGCCCAACACCGGTTGCAGAATGTTGTGCACGCGCTGGGTGAGCATGCTCTCCATGCGGCGGCTGTAATCGAATTGCTTGCCGGCCATGGTCAGTTCGGAGTTTTCCGCCTGATCGGACAGCAGGTTACCTTTCTGGTCGACAACGGTGATCTGCGACTTGCTGAGTTCGGGTACGCTGGTCGCCACCAGATTGATGATGGCCACGACCTGCCCCGGCTCCAGCGAACGCCCGGAATACAGCTCGACCAACACCGAAGCGCTGGGCTTGCGCTCGTCGCGCACGAACACCGAACTTTTCGGGATCGCCAGGTGCACGCGGGCACCCTTGACATTGTTCAGGCTGGAAATGGTGCGCGCCAGTTCGCCTTCAAGGCCGCGACGATAACGGGTCGCCTCCATGAACTGACTGGTGCCCAGGCCCTGTTCCTTGTCGAGGATTTCAAAACCGATGTTGCCATCGCTGGGAGTGACACCAGCGCCCGCGAGCTTGAGACGCGCACGGGACAGGTCTTCGGCCTTGACCAGCAAGGCGCCGGAATTGGGTTCCACGGTATAGGCAATATCGGCGGCAGCCAGGGTGTCCATCACCTGCTTGGCATCCATGCCGGCAAGGCTGCCGTACAACGGACGGTAATCCGGCTGCTGGGACCACAACACCACGGCAAAGCCAATCGCCACGCTCGCGGCCAGGCCGACCAACAGCCCCACCTGGCGCAGCATGGTCATCTCGGAGAGGTTTTCCAGGAAGGACAACCCGAACAGCGGCGGTTTGCCGTCTACGGAGTTGGCCTTGGCCGGAACATTGTCAGCGATAGCATCTGCCATGACTCAATCTCGTCCTTAAACCGGCATCTGCATGATGTCCTGATACGCCTGAACCAGCTTGTTGCGCACCTGGGTCAATGCCTGGAAAGACACGCTGGCCTTCTGCGAGGAAATCATCACGTCCGTCAGGTCGACACCGCTCTTGCCGATCTCGAAGGCGTTGGCCAACGACGTGGAAGCCTGCTGGGTGTCGTTGACCTTGTTGACGGCCTGACCGAGCATGTCGGCAAAGCTGCTGCCATTCAATTCAGGGACGGCGGCAGTCGATTTCGGCGCAGACATGGCGTCCATTTGCATGGCCCGCATATCCAGCATCAATCGATTGAATTCAATACCTTGGCTCATGCTCTACTCTCTCTGGCGGCCCGCAATTTTTTGACGCTCACTCAGCGGGTAACGAGGTGTTAGCAACAAGGGTGCCAGCTCAGCGTCCACCTCAAACAAAACCGGCAGCGCGCCCCCCTCCCGTAGGAGCGAGGCTTGCCCGCGAACCAGACACCACGGTATTTCTGGTAGACCGCGTCATCGTTCTTCGCGGGCAAGCCTCGCTCCTACAGGCGAAGAACGAACGCGGTATTACAGATACACCGCAGCGCCTGGTTCGCCGGCAAGCCTGGCTCCTACGGGAGAACCGGGCGTCACGGTGGGTCAGGTGGCAAACAAATACGCTTCCACGTCCATTCCGGCATCGCGCATCTGCGCCAGCTTGTAGCGCAAGGTGCGCGGGCTGATGCCCAGGCGCTCGGCGGCCTCTTTGCGGCGGCCGCGCTCGGTGCGCAAGGTGTCGATGATCATCTGGAACTCACGGCGCCGCAGGTCGTCGCCCAACCCGCCGCCAGATTCGGCCTCGACCGCCCGCACTGTCGTCGGCGCGGGCGCCAATGCCGGCAACGGTGCGCAGGCGATCGGTCCGTTCAGGCAGAAATCCTGCGGCTCGATCACCCCGCCCTGCTGCAGGATCAACGCACGCTGCAGCGCATTGTCCAGTTCACGCACGTTGCCCGGCCACGGATAAGCGATCAGGCACGCCTGGGCCGCGGGCGACAGCCTGGCCGCGGCATGCTTCATTTTATTGACGTGCCTGGCCAACAGTCGCTCGGCCAGCGGCAGGATATCGGCGGTGCGCTCGCGCAACGGCCGCCAGGCCAGCGGGAACACCGACAGGCGATAGTACAGGTCTTCACGAAAACGCCCCGCCGCCACCTCACCCGCCAAGTCCCGGTTGGTGGTCGCGACCACGCGGATATCCAGGGCTATCGGCTTGCGCGCACCTACTCGCTCAACCTCGCGCTCCTGCAGCACCCGCAGCAACTTGGCCTGCAACCCCAAGGGCATTTCGGAAATTTCATCGAGCAGGATCGTCCCGCCATCGGCCTGTTCGAACTTGCCGGCCTGCGCCGCGATGGCGCCGGTGAACGAGCCCTTTTCGTGCCCGAAGAGCGTGGCCTCCAGCATGTTGTCCGGAATCGCCGCGCAGTTGATCGCAATGAACGGCTGACTGGCCCGATGAGAGTGCTGGTGAATGTAGCGCGCCAGCACTTCCTTGCCGGTGCCGGACTCACCGGAGATCAGCACCGTGGAATCACTGCGCGCCACCCGCGCGGCCAACTCCAGCAACTGTGCACTGGCCGGCTCGAACGCCACGGGCCCTTCGCCATCGGTGGCGCCGACCCTACCCTGGGCGTGCCGTGCGACCAGGTCGAGCAGCGCCTTGGGCTCGAACGGCTTGACCAGGTAATCCGCCGCCCCTTGGCGCATCGCATCCACCGCGCGCTCGACGGCACCGTGCGCCGTCATCAGCAGCACCGGCAGTTGCGGCTGTCGCGCCCGCAGCAAAGCGAGCAACTGATGACCATCCATGCCCGGCATGTTGACGTCGCTGACCACCAGATTGAACGCCTCGCCCGCTGCGGCCTCCAGAGCTTCCTGCGCCGATGCCACGGCCTTGTAATCGTGGCCGGCCAGCAACAGCGTGTCTGCCAGCGCTTCACGCAACGCGCGGTCATCCTCGACCAGTAGAACCTTGATAGCCATGAGCTTCACTCCACTCCCTGGGCACTGTCAAAAAGCGGTAGCAGTACCTGCGCACAAGTGCCGCGACCGATCCGCGAGCGCAAGCGCAACTCGCCCTGGTGCGCCCTCGCGACCGCCTTGACCACGGTCAGGCCGAGACCGGTGCCGGTGGCCTTGGTGGTAAAAAACGGCTCCCCCAGACGCGCCAGCACCGCTTCGTCGATACCGCTGCCGCTATCGCTGACGCACAAGCGCAGGTGATTGCCACAGGTGTAGAGGTGCACCTTCAAGCGCACATCAGAGGCACTGGCCTGAATGGCGTTTTCGATCAGATTGAGGACCGCGCCCACCAGGGTGTCGCGATTGCACAGCAGTTCGCCGGCATGGGCGTCGCATTGCCAGCGAATCGGCAAGTCCTGCACATGCGCCAGTGCCGCCGCCTGCAGCGCCTGCATCAGTTGCACCGGGGTCACGCGGTCGGTCAATGGCAGCTCGCCGCGCGCGAACAACAGCATGTCGCGCACCTGATGTTCCAGCTCATGCAAGCGTTCCTTGAGCCGCCCGGCAAAGCGTTGCTGGGTGGCCACCGGCAGCGTCTGCTCGGTCAAGTGGCTGGCGTAGAGCAAGGCCGCGGACAACGGCGTGCGAATCTGATGCGCCAGCGACGCCACCATGCGCCCCAGGGAAGACAGGCGTTCGTGGCGCGCCAGTTGATCTTGCAGATGACGGGTCTCGGTCAGGTCGTTGAGCAGCACCAGTTGCCCAGGTTCGGCATCCAGTGAACGCGTGGCAATCGACAGGCGCCGACCATCCTTGAGGGAGACTTCATGACCGTCGTCTTCACGGGGCGCAAAGCAACGGGCAATGACCTGTCGCCACAGTTCACCTTCGAGGGGCAGGCCGAGCAGTTCATACGCCGCCGGATTGGCTTCGCGCACGATGCCCTGGGCGTCGATGACGATGATTCCACCAGGCAAAAGGTCGAGCAGATGTTGCAGACGGTTGGCCAGGCGTTCTTTCTCCGCCAGCTCCTGCATGCGCTGGGCGCTGACCACCGCCAACTCACCCTTGAGCTCGGTCACCCGGGCCTCGAGCATGCTGTAGGAGTTGGTCAATTGGCTCGACATCTGGTTGAACAGGGCAAACGCCTGCTCAAGGCCAAGCCGGCTCGCCTGCTCTACCGACGACGATTGCCCCAGGGCATCCCCCAAGGTATCGGGAGCAGGAGACATCTGGGCGGATGGGGGCATGGGGTGCTCTCTCGCTTGGCTGACCGTCAGTGAAACGGTACGTTGCGAGGGCTATAGCAATACCCGTGCCTAAAAAAAACTGCTTGAAAATGAACGACTTGAAAAACAGGCGTCAATCATCCGCCTGTTCATCTCCGTCACGGCGACTCATGCCGTATTTGCGCATTTTTTCCACCAGCGTGGTCCGGCGGATACGCAGGCGTTCAGCGGCGCGCGCCACAATGCCATTGGCATCATCAAGCGCTTGCTGGATCAGGCCTTGCTCCAGGCCACCGAGATAATCCTTCAGGTCCAGGCCTTCAGGTGGCAGCATCGCATGGGTGGTGAAGTCCGGCGTATGGCCGTTAATTGCCACCCGCTCTTCGAGATCGTTGCGCAGAGTGTCGACCAGTTGCTCGTCTTCATCGTCGACGTAACGGAATTTCTTCGGCAACTCGACCACGCCGATCACCCCGTACGGATGCATGATCGCCATGCGCTCCACCAGGTTGGCCAGCTCGCGGACGTTGCCCGGCCAGCCGTGACGGCACAGCGACATGATGGCCGCGGAGTTGAAGCGGATCGAACCGCGCTTCTCGTGCTCCATGCGCGAGATCAATTCGTTCATCAGCAACGGAATGTCTTCTACGCGCTCGCGCAGCGGCGCCATCTCGATCGGGAACACGTTCAGGCGGTAGTACAGGTCTTCGCGGAAGGTGCCGATCTCGATCATGCTTTCGAGATTCTTGTGGGTCGCCGCAATGATGCGCACATCGACGCTCTGGGTCTTGTTGCTGCCCACGCGCTCGAACGTACGCTCCTGCAACACGCGCAGCAGCTTGACCTGCATCGGCAGTGGCATGTCGCCAATTTCGTCAAGGAACAGCGTGCCGCCATTGGCCAGCTCGAAACGCCCGGCACGGCTGGTGATCGCCCCGGTGAAAGCGCCCTTCTCATGGCCGAACAATTCACTTTCCAGCAGCTCGGCCGGAATCGCCCCACAATTGACCGGCACGAACGGTGCCTCGCGGCGCTTGGAGTGGTAGTGCAGGTTGCGCGCGACCACTTCCTTGCCGGTCCCGGACTCACCGAGGATCAGCACGCTGGCATCAGTATCGGCCACTTGCTGCATCATCTGGCGCACATGCTGGATCGCCCGACTGGTGCCGACGAGGCTGCGGAACAGATTGGGTTCGCGATGCCGACCGCGCTCGCGGGCCTGGTCGTACATCTCGCGATAGACCTGGGCACGGTGCAGCGAATCGAGCAACTTGCTGTAGCTGGGTGGCATTTCCAGGGTCGAAAGCACGCGGCGACGCTGGTCATCCGGCAGGTCGATGGAAGAATTATCGCCCATCAGCAAAATCGGAAGGAACTCATCCCATGTCGACAGTGTCTTTAACAAGCCCTGAAGCGAACCCGGAGCATTGACCGTCCCGATAAGGACACAGATCACTTCACGACTAGAAGATAAAGAGACGACAGCCTGCTGCCAGTCGTGGCTACCGCAGGGTAAATTTTCTTCGCCGAGAAAATTTAAAATCACCGCCAAGTCGCGGCGGCGGACGCTATCGTCATCGATTAGCAGAATTTTGGTTTCACGCCACATGCAATCGTAACTTCCCTAGTCGACCCGGTGCCCGAAATGAGTGGGCAAGCTAGACGCTTGCAGACCGTTAATGCCTGTAGACGCCCGAAATCTGGAAACAGCCACTAGTAAAGTCAAAAAACCGTTCACAGTCAAATTTATGGCGCAATAAGCACGGATTAAGCAGAAAATAATTAACCAAACAGATGGTAAACCTTTGCGGCACTCTTCGCCTGGTTGATCTGCGACATCTCATCGACTATCGCCTGACGCTCTCCCATCGTCACCGTCAATAAATCTTTGTACACCGCCAGCAAGCTCTCAAGGTGGGTGCGTAATGCTTCTTCGTCGATCGGCGCCTCGGTGAGCACCTCATCGACGCATTCGCGACACGCCACATCAAGTTCGCCAATCATGTCCCAGTTACGCGCCGCCAGGGCATCGACCAGGGCTTCACGGGTTTCTTCAATTCGCCGCAGTGCTTGACTCATGACGTCATCCTCGGCCGTCAGGCCTGTGGGGTTCCAATCGCATCCCAGCCGCTTTTAAGGGTTTCGAGCAAACCTGCTACTTCGTCGATGATGGCAGCATCGTTTTCGCGATTGGCTTCCATCAGACGCGTCATCATGTAGGCGTACAAATTATCGAGCTGCTGCAGCGAAGCCGGATCATCGGTTTTTTCCGGATTCAGGCCGTCGCGCAGGCCGATGATGATGTCTACCGCCTTGCCCAGCATCAACCCCTTGAGCGCGATGTCGCCACGCTCCATGGCGCCCCTGGCCTGAGCCATGCGATCCAGCCCGCCCTCCATCAGCAACTGTACCAGGCGATGGGGGTTGGCTTCAGAGATCTGGGCATGGGAATTGACCTTCTGATATTGGCGAAGGGCTCTCATGGGGTTCATGGTTCTACCTCGTGACAGACAACAGCTTGAAATTGGGAAGGCTCTGATCTTTATGTCGACTGATCGGCGCAGAACTTTAACGCTGCCACTGCGCCAAAGAAAAAACCCAGGCGCAGCCATGACAGCCTGCCTGGGTTTTTCATATCTGATGCGGATCAGTCCGACTTCGGATTGTTCAGCGCATTGAGCGTGGTCATGATGCTGTCGCTCTGGGCGCGCAGCCTGGCCACCAGCGAGTCCATGGCCGTGTATTTGGCGCTCAGACTGGTTTGCAAGCTGGCCATCCGCGCATCGAGGGAGTCCTGTTGCTTTTTGAGATCATTGAGGCTGTCACTCAAGCTCGACGAGCGCGCTGCAAAAACCCCGGTAGTTTTCTGCGCGAAACTGTCGGTGGCGGACTTCATGCGCGCAAGCAAACCGGTATCGCCGGCAAAGATTCCTTTGATATCAGCGGCATTGGTAAGTGCTGCTGCATCAAAAATCTTATCGTTGATCGACAGCAGACCGGTCTTCTGATCAGTCTCGACACCAAATTGAGCGAGGGACTTCATCTGACCGGTGCCGCCCATGGCGTTCAACTCGGTACGTACCGACGACAGCAGCGAACGCAGGGACGCATCGCCCGTCAGAGCGCCAGTCGTCATCGAACCATCGGCGTTGGTTGTAACCTGGGTTTCGGTGTTGGCCGCCTTGATCAGCGCGTTGTAGGTATCGACAAACCCCTTGACCGCAGACTTCAAGGTCGCCGTATCGGCGGACACCGTGATAGTCGTTGGCGTCGCCGTGCCGCTGGCAGGAACCGGAGAAACGCCTGTCAACTTGAGGGTGATCCCGCTCACAGCATCGGCAATGGTATTGCTCTTGGATTCCATCGCCACGCCGTCCAGTGTGTACTTGGCGTTCTGTGGCGTCGCGAGAACCGAGGCACCGGTTTCCAGACCCGAGTTACCTGCCAGGGTCAGGTTCGAACCGACACCGGTTTTATTGGAAGTCAGCACCATCCGGGAACCGTTGGCATCGGTGAGGATGTTGGCACTCAAGCCCTGGTTCGAATACTGGGAGTTGATCGAGTCGCGGACCTGCTGCAACGTCGCACCCGCAGGAATGCTGACATCAAAGGTGTCGGTACCTTGCTTAATGGTCAGTGTGGATGGCACCGCACCGGCATTGACCACCGCAGAGGCGCCGTCGGTGTAGACCTTGGTCGAAATTTTCGATGCAGTTGCCAGCTGGGTGACCAGCAGCGAGAAGTTGCCTGCCGCCGCACCGTTACCGGTGGTCACGGAGGCGACCTTTTCATCGGAAGAAATACCGCTCAAACCACTGAAGCTGGAGGCGGTTTTCATGTTATCCAATGCGCCACGGAAGGCATCCAGCGCCGCCTGGATTTTGCCGATCGACGACAGCGAGGTGGTTGCTTTCAGTGTTTGATTGTTGATTTGCGTCTGTTTTGGCGCTCTTTCAGAGTCCACCAAAGACTTCACAATCGCCTGGGTATCGATGTTCGAACCAATACCGCTAACCGATGTACCCGCCATCTTCTCTCTCCTTATCCAGTGGCTGCCGTTTTCTTGACCAGGAACGTCTTAAACAGCGACAGCAACAAAAATCATGCCAGCTCAAACTTTTTCGTCAAACAACAAGCTACTGGCGTCCGACAGACTTTGTGCCAGTTTAAGTGCAGCTTCCGATGGGATCTGACGAATCACCAGTCCCGTTTCGGTAGCAATGACCTTGACCACGACCCGACCAGTGGAATCATCAATGGAAAAATCCAGATTGCGCTGGGCAGCCTGGACAAACTCCTGAATATCAGTGACAGCTTTTTCCAGCTCGTCTCGCTTAGGCTCGACGCTCGAGGCCTTTACCGATTCATTCTTGGGCTGCTCTGGCTTTTCAGTGAAACTCGGTGTTACGCCCTGAGGAGCAACAGCGGGATAGGACTGATTCAACTTGACGCTCATGTCCATGCCTGACCTCCCGATCATGAAAAAACAAAAGGGCGCGTAAACGCGCCCTTCCGTTATTTACCACGCGCTGGAATTAACCCAGCAGCTTCAGTACTGCCGATGGCAGCTGGTTGGCTTGCGACAGGATCGCGGTGGAAGCCTGTTGCAGGGTTTGTTGCTTGGTCAGCTGTGCAGTTTCAGCCGCGAAGTCAACGTCCTGGATCACACCACGAGCAGAGGTGGAGTTGTCCGAGATGCTGCGCAGGTTGGCTACGGTGCTGTCGAAACGGTTTTGTACCGCACCGAGGTCGGCACGCTGGGAGTCGATCGCCGAGATCGCCTGGCTGATCACGTCGATGGCGTTCTGAGCGTTGGCAGCAGTAGTAACGTTAGTAGCGGCAACAGTGGTTTTGGCCGAGCTTGCAACAGTACCGGCACCGAACAGACCAGTCACACCAACACCGCTCATCGAGTAACTGTTGGCGGAGTTCAGGGAAACAGCACCAGTCGCTTGAATCACGCCTGCAGCGGCAGACACACCAGCACCGAAAGCACCGGCACCGTCTTTGGCAGCAATTTTGATACCAGCGACTGCACCAGCGTCACCATTGTTCAGAGCGATGTTCTCGCCGGTGTCGGATTTAACCGACAGGGTACCTGCCTTGGCATCGTAGTTAACGCTGATGCCCAGTTTGGCGGCGTTGGATTTCAGTTGGTCCGCCAATTCAGCGGTGGTGGTCACACCCACCATTTTCACGGTGGTACCGCCAACACCAGCCACGCCACCTACGTTGACTTCGAAGTTAGCGTTCGATGGAGCTGCGGTGGCCAGGATGGCAGCAGTGTCAACAGTGAATTTGGCTTCTGTGCTGGCAGTCGCGGTCACACCACCAATAGCTGCTGTGTTGATCTGCGAAGCGATAGTCTTGGCCGAAGAACCTGCACCAACGGTGAAGCCGCCGGATTGACCACCACCAACCAGAGTTACCGCGCCACCAGGAGTCAGACCTGTTGCGCTCGGTGCGATTGCTAAGCTTTTCAGCTGCTGAGAACCGATGTTGTTAGCCGATACGTCGCCCAGAGTCATGTTGATGGTCTGGTTGGAGTTGGCGCCGACCTGGAACTGGGTAGTACCGAAGGAACCGTCCAGCAGGTTACGACCACCGAAAGTAGTGGTGGTAGAGATACGGGTCAGTTCGGCAGTCAGAGCAGCGTATTCAGCGTTGTTCGACTTACGGTCGTCATCGCTTGGCGAGCCGTTCGCGGAAGCCAGAGCCAGGGTACGCATTTTTTGCAGGATGTTAGTGGATTCCTGCATCGCGCCTTCAGCAGTTTGCGCGATGGAGATACCGTCACCGGCGTTCTTGATCGCGGTGCCCAGGCCGTTGATCTGGCTGGTCAGACGGTTGGAAATTTGCAGGCCGGCAGCGTCGTCTTTAGCGCTGTTGATACGCAGGCCGGAGGACAGGCGCTGCATCGAAGTTTGCAGATTGCCGGAAGCTTTGTTCAGGTTGTTCTGAACGGTCAAGGAAGCAAGGTTGGTGTTTACGGTTAAAGCCATGACGAAATCCTCGTTGGATGGATACTTCGGCTTCCGGCCCTGACATCCGTCGGGTTTGGCCTAGAGAACCTACGTAATAGTTATCGTCGTGAACAGGCTTTGCTTGAGGGGTTTTTTGCAAATTTTTAGTGGCAGGGTGCCAGCCCTTTATTTTCAGGGCTTTAGAGCCAGAAAGCTGGCGCCAGGAAAACGCAAAACGCCCGATAATTTGCGTTACCGGGCGTTTTTGTTCACGAGCGCTGAAAAACCGATCAGCCGCGATAGAGAATCGCCGAACCCCACGAGAGGCCCACGCCGAAGCCACTGATGGCCACGCGAGTCCACTTGGAATCGAACACGTGGTTCTGCAGCAGCAGCGGAATACTCGACGACACCGTGTTACCGGTTTCGAGCATGTCCTTGACGAACTTCTCGGGCTCGCCTTCTTCAAAACGACGCGCCACGGCATCGACAATCGCCGCGCTGCCCTGGTGAATGCAGAAGGCGTTGATATCGCTGGCCTGCAAATTCGACTCCTCCAGCAACTCATGCAGATGCGCCGGAACCTTGAGCAAGGCAAAGTTGAAGACCTGGCGGCCATTCATGAAGAACACCCCATCGGTGACCTTCAGATGCGGCGCGCCGGAACCATCAGTACCGAACTTCGACTTGCCCAATTGCCAGACCGCATTTTCGCCCATCCAGGTGGCAGTCGCAGCATCGCCAAACAACATGGTGGTGTTGCGGTCTTCCGGATCGACGATCTTCGAGTAAGGGTCAGCGGTGATCAGCAGGCCGTTCTTCAGCCCTGCCGCCTCCATGAAGCCTTTGATCGCATAGAGGCCGTACACATAACCGGAACAGCCCAGGGAAATATCGAAAGCGGCGACATGGGTCGGCAAGCCCAACTTGTCCTGAACGATCGCAGCGGTGTGCGGCAATCCTTCCTCATCACCGTTCTGGGTGACGACGATCAGGCAGTCGATGGACTCACGTTTCAGTTCGGGACTGGCGGCAAACAGCGCATTGGCTGCTTCGACGCACAGGTCGGAGGTTTCCTGATCGGCAGCCATGCGCGGCAAAAATGCCGAGCCGATCTTGCCAAGGATGAAGGTTTCGTCCTTGTCGAACTTTGCACCCTGGGCGTAGTTATCAACCCCGGCTGTCGGCACGTAACTCGCTATATTTTTTATGCCAATCATTATGGCTTCCCAATAATAAACAGCTGAACATCGCCGCTCGCTGAATCGAGGGCGTCTACAGACAGGGCCTGGCCCCCAGAGGAGGCAACGTCAGGACTCAAGGATTCACCTTGAACAGCCCACCACCTTCACCGCCCGCAGACAGGATACAGTGAAGATGCGCGTTTTGACCGACGGGTCACTCAGAGTTCGATGCTTTATTTGATTTTGTGGTCCGGATCGCGTCCTGCCACGCTTCGTTACATTCAAAAAAGAACCCAAAAAAAAGGCCAGTCGCCTATGACAGGGACCGGCCGCGGAGTGATCAGGGCTGACTCAAAGCTTGTTGAACAGGCTCAGCTGGGAAATCTTGGCGAATGCCAGTTGCGCGGCCTGCAGCATGGTTTGCTGCAAGGTCAGACGCGTCAGCACTTCCGCCGGGTCGGTGTTCTTGATCGAATTTCCGCTCGATTCGTTGATCAGGCCGGTGCTGGTGTTCTGCTCGGTCTGCATGTCCATGACGTTGCCACGGGCACCGATGGCGCCACGGGCAAGGTCGACCTGGTTCTTCGAGTTGTTCAGATTGGCAATGGCCGAAGCCACGGTATCTTCGAGAAAACGTTGTGCGACCGGGTTGCCCTGGGTCGGTGCATCGAGCGCCGAACGCAGCTGGCTGATGGTGTCGAGCACGTTCTGGGTCTGGTGGGTGTTGACCGCAATATCGAACTGATCACCTGCCGCTGGAACCGCCGGCGTGCCGCCGAGGGTAAAGCTGACACCAGCTGCCGTCGCCACGCCAGCGGTCACGGTCCCAGTGGTCACTGGCGTGCTGCCAGCAGTCAACGGACGCGCATACATCTCGAAAGTCCCGGGACCGGTGAACTTCAGCACCGCCCCGCCTTCCGGGAAGAAGCTCTTGTAATCGCTCGCGTTGGTCACTACGGCCTGGGAAATGATCGCAGTCGAAGTGTTGCTCGGCGCGCGGTTGGCGACGAAGCTGTCAGGCTTGGCCGTCAACTGAAAGCTGTGACCAGCGATGACCGCATCGGCACTGGCGGAGTCGGCGGGGGTGTCGCCGGCCTGGAACGTTATGTCCAGCTTGAAGGTCACACCGCGGAAATCGACGTCGGAACCGCCCTTGGCATTCGGATCGAACTTGCCACCGCCACCTGCTTCAGCGGTCACGTCATTACCCGATGCATCGGTGATCTTGTACTGGGTGCTACTGACGAACGACAGGGTATAAGGCTGACCGCTGCGGAAATTCGCATCGAAGGTCGGACCTGAGCTCACCAGGCCGGGCGAAAGCGCTACACGACCGTCATCGACGGCGGGTGCGGTCATTGTGGTCGAACTACGTGCAGCATTGATCGCCTGCTGGAAAACGTCCCACCCAGTATCGTTCAGGCCCAGCGACATCGAATCGCCGATTTTCAGTTCCAACTGGGTCTGGTCGCCCTGGTAGCTGTAGGTGCCATCACCATTGCGTACAAATGGCTGCGTGTTGTTGCTGGCGCCGGAGAAGATGTACTTGCCGTTTGCGTCCTTGCTGTTCATCAGGCTCAGCAATTGCTCTTCGGACTGTTTGAGCTCAGCGGCGATGGATTTGCGGTCATCGTCGTTCAACGATCCGCCACCCGCCCGAATCGCCAACTCGCTGACTTTCTGCAGCACGTTGTTGATAGTGTCGAGCACGCCTTCTTCCTGCGCCTGAGCGGTATTCAAGGCGTTGATGTTGGTGGTGTACTGACCCAGCATGGCTTTTTGCTGTTCGAGTTGCAGCAGCCGCGCCGCGCCGACCGGATCATCTGCCGCGGTCTCGAGCTTCACACCACTGCTGGCCTGCTCCGCCGTCTTCATCACGTTGTTGAGGTTGCGCGAATAGTTGGCAGCCGTCGTGGCGTAATACTGTGCGGTAGAAATACGCATGTTCTACGGCTCCTTAAAGGGCATTGATCAGGGTGCTGAAAATTTCCTGCGCAGTCTTGATGATCTGCGAAGAGGCCGTGTAGTACTGCTGGTACTTGGTCAGGTTACCCGCCTCTTCGTCGAGGTCGACGCCCGACAGCGAGTCCCGCGCGTTGCGTGCACCGGTCACGATGGTGTCGGTGGCCGTGGCATCCAGCTGACCCTGCTTGGTCAGGGAGCCGACGGTCGTCACCAGACCACCATACGCTTCGGTAAAACTCACGCCCGGGCTGGTGGCAGTGGCGCCGATCGTAGCCTTGGATTGCAGCCCCAGCAGCGCCTGAGCATTGCGGTTGTCGGTGCTGCTGGCTCCGGTCATGGCAATGTTGAAACTGTCGCCCGATGCCGGGCTGCCGCTGACCGTCATCGCCACCTTGAAGGTTTTGGCAGCGCCGCCGGCATCGGTGTAGGGCACCGAAATATTCAGGTCGTTGTTCTGGCCAGGCACGATGTTCCCGGTGCCGATGCTGGTGCCCTTGGCGTCGAACACTTCATAGGCGGTGGCGCTAGTCATGAGCATGCGAACCGGCATCGATGCCTTGACCGCCGCCTGCACTTCCAGGCGCTGAACCGGGTCGTAGATGTCCAGGCTTGTGCTCAGGGTCGGCTGGCCGACAGCGCCGGTACCGTTATTTCCCGCAGCCTTGGTGGACGTCAGCGGAGCGGCCGTGGCCAGGGTCTTGGTGTCTGTCATGACCGTGGCCATGTCTGCGGCAGAGCTGCGGGTCGGGGTAATCTTGAAAGTGTCGCCGGCATTCACCGGGCCTGCATTGAGGCTCAGACTGAAGCCGTCGATGACCGGCGTCGGGGTCGCGCCCAAGGTGAAAGTGCCCATGTCGGTGTTATCCGACAGGCGCCGCACGCTGTAGCCCGTGGCGCTGGTGAAGGTCACCTGATAATCGCTGGCTGCCAGCTTGCTGGTGTCCTGAATGGTAACGTTGAGGTTGCCGGACGCCGGGTCGTTGTTGGCATTGGCAATGCTGCGCTGACTGATGGCCGCTGCACTGTTGATGTTATTGAACAACGCTGCGCCGAAATTGCCGTTCTGATCCAGGCCCTGCCCCAATTGCTTGTTGACCTGATCGGCCACGACCATGGCTATACGCCCCAGGCCGTTGACTGCCGGGGTCAATACATCATTGCGATAACGCAACAGCCCGCCCATCTCGCCGCCGCTCATCACGTTGGTGATGTCGATCGACGAACCGTTGCGATCCATGATGACCGAGGAACGGGTCGGGTCGGCTGGGTCGGCCGCCACGCGCAGTTTGTTGACGGTGTCGCCCACCACCAATGGCTGGCCGCTGCCCAGGTAGATATCCATGCGCCCTTCGGTCTCGGTGACCTGGGTGCCCACCAGTTCATTGAGCTGGCGGATGGTTTCGTTACGCTGGTCCAGCAGCTCGTTGGGCGTGCCGCCCGAACTGCTGACTTCACTGATTTTCTTGTTGTACGCCGCAACGGTCGACGCCAGTTTGTTGACCTGGTCAGCCATCGAACCCAGCTGATCGTTGATGTAGGTACCTTGCTGCTTCAATTGCTGGGAAATGGCATTGAAGCGGCCGCTCAAGCCTTGGGCGTTGGTCAGCAAGGCCTGGCGCGCGGCGTTGTCGTTGGAACTGCCGGCCAGGGTTTGCATGGCCGAAAAGAACGATTGCAGGGTCTTGGTCACACCGGTGCCGCTGTCGGACAGCAGTTTGTCCACCTGGGTGGCCTGGCCCAGGTAAGCCTGCGCATCACTGTTGAGCGAGGTCGAGGTCTGCAACTGCGCGTCGAGGTAGCTGTTGTACACCCGACGTACGTCGGCCAGCGTGGTGCCGGTGCCGATGAACACATTGCCGTACTGAATGGAGCTTTTGCTGTTCTGCACGGTTTGTTGGCGCGAGTACCCGACGGTATCGACGTTGGAAATGTTGTTACCGGTAGTCACCAGCGATGCATGGCTAGCGGACAGACCCGACATTCCGATGTTGAGCAAACTCATGGTTCAGACCCTTAGTCTATAAAGGCGTGGTTGAAACGCCCGCCGCAGCGTAGTTCTGATAACTCGTCATCTGCCTGGCTATCTGCGAAATCTTGCTGGCGTAAGCCGGGTCGGTTGCGTAACCGGCCTTTTGCAGTTCGCGCACAAACTGTTCCGGGTTATCGGCCGACTTCACTACATCTTGATAGCGATTATTGGTTTGCAGCAGCGTGACAAGGTCATGGAAGCTGTCCTTGTAGGAGTCGTAGGAACGGAACTCGGCCGTCTCCTTGACCATCTCGCCGTTCCTGAATTCGCTGGTGATCGCCCGCGCCGAATCACCCTGCCAACTGTTGCCGGCCTTGATGCCGAACAGGTTGTGGCTACTGCTGCCGTCCTGGGCACGCATGACCGACTTGCCCCAACCGGTTTCCAGAGCGGCCTGGGCCACCAGGTAACGCGGATCGACACCAATGCGATCGGCCGCTTCCTTGGCCATCGGCAGCATGGTATTGACGAATTCGTCGGCGCTGCCGAAGGCTTTTTTCGCCGGCGCCAAGGGGATTTGCGCAATGGCGCGCCCCTGGATCTGCAGGGACCCGCTCTCTGTTGCCTGGGCATTCGCCAGCCAGTCGCCGTTGTACAAGGGCCCGGAACCGGTGCTGGCGCCGCGCTCGGACAATGGCGCCTTGTTGACCGCGCCAGCGCTGTTCGGCGTGGCGGAAGGCAACAGGCCCGCGAGCAAGCGGTCGGCCAGTTTTGGCGGCAAGGCCAGGCGACGCTGATTGATCAGCGCCATGTCATTGCGATGCGCGCCCTCGCCTGTCGGTGCACTGACCGAACGCGAAGCCCACAATGGACGTTCGCCATTGACCCGCGACAGCGGCCCGTTGAGCGCCGTCGTGCCTGCGGCCACCGGGGTTTGCACGGCGGCTTTCGCTGCCTCCTGCTTGGCCGCCGACAGCGTCGCTGCTTCACCCGGCGCCAGCGGCTTGTTCTTCGACATCTGCCGCATCAGCACGTCCGCCAGGCCGATACCACCGCCCTCGCGGGACATGGAAACCGCCAGTTGCTGGTCGTACATTTCCTGGTACTGCTTGGCCTCCGCGGTGTTCATCGGGTTGTCCTTGCCCAGCGACTCGGTGGCCGAGCGCATCGACTTGAGCATCTCGCCGAGGAACAGCGACTCGAATTCCTGCGCCACCTTGCGCATGTTGGCGTCGCTGTTCTTGTCGCCGACCTTGAGCTGGTTCAGCCGGTTCAGGTCGGAAAACGCACCTGAATCGCTGCTGCTGACCCGACCGCTCTTGTTCATGTCCATGGTCGCCGTCCTCAGATCACGATCAGGTCGGCTTGCAAGGCGCCAGCCTGTTTCAGTGCTTCAAGGATGGCCATCAGGTCGCCCGGTGCCGCGCCGACCTGGTTCACCGCACGCACGATTTCGTCGAGGGTGGTACCCGGGCCGAACTTGAACATCGGCTTGGCTTCCTGCTCGGCATTGACCCGCGAGCGCGGCACGACCGCCGTCTGGCCATTGGACAGGGGACCTGGCTGGCTGACGATAGGGTCTTCGGTAATGGTCACGGTCAAGCTGCCGTGGGTGACGGCGGCCGGCGAAACCTTGACGTTCTGGCCAATCACGATGGTGCCGGTGCGCGAGTTGATGATGACCTTGGCCACCGCCTGCCCCGGATCGATCTCGAGGTTTTCCAGGATCGACAGGTAATCGACACGCTGGCTTGGGTCCAGCGGCGCGGTGACGCGCACCGATCCGCCGTCGATGGCCTGGGCCACGCCAGGGCCGAGCATGTCGTTGATCTTGTCGACGATGCGCTTAGCCGTGGTGAAGTCGGAACGGTTGAGGTTCAGGGTCAGGCTGTTGCCCTGGTTGAAACCGCTCGGCACGGCACGCTCGACCGAGGCACCGCCGGGGATGCGACCGGCCGACGGCACGTTGACCGTGATCTTCGAGCCGTCGCGACCTTCGGCATCGAAACCGCCGACCACCAGGTTGCCCTGGGCCACCGCATAGACGTTGCCGTCGATCCCCTTGAGCGGCGTCAGCAGCAAGGTGCCGCCGCGCAGGCTCTTGGAGTTACCGATGGAGGCCACGGTGATGTCGATCTGCTGACCTGGCTTGGCGAAGGCCGGTAAGTCGGCACTGATCGAGACTGCCGCGACGTTCTTCAACTGCACGTTGCCCGAACCCGGCGGCACTTTGATGCCGAACTGCGAGAGCATGTTGTTGAAGGTCTGCAAGGTGAACGGGGTTTGCGTCGTCTGGTCGCCAGTGCCGTTAAGCCCGACCACCAGGCCGTAACCGATCAATTGGTTGGTGCGCACGCCGGAAATGCTGGCGATGTCCTTCAGGCGCTCGGCTTGAGCGTTGAAGGCCGCAGACATCAACAATGCGGCCACCATGAGGCTTTTGAAATGCAAGGTGACCACCTAGAAAGGGAACAGCGGGCTGAGGAAGAAACGGTCGAACCAGCCTGGCTGACTCGCATCGGCAAAGGAACCGGTGCCCGAGTAGGTGATGCGTGCATCGGCGACGCGGGTCGACGACACGGTGTTGTCGGTGGCAATGTCATCGGCGCGCACCAGGCCGGCAATCCGTACCAGTTCGTCACCGGTGTTGAGGGTCAGCCACTTCTCGCCACGCACGGCGATGATGCCGTTGGGCAAGACATCCGCCACCGTCACGGTGATCGAACCGGTCAGGCTGTTGCCCTGCCCGGCCTTGCTGTCGCCCTTGGTCGCGCGGTCACCTTCATAGCTGGCGCTCAGGCTCAGGTCGCCATCGCCGAACGGGTTGTTGGTGGTTGCGCTGCTACCGAACAGCGAGGTCAGGCCGATGCCGGTCTTGCTGTTCTTGCCAATTTGCGAGTTGGCGTTTTTACTCGCCTGGGTCTTCTCGTTCAGGGTGATGGTGATGATGTCACCGACCCGGAACGCCTTGCGGTCGCTGTACAGGTTCTGCTCGAAACCGGCCTGGTAGATCGAACCGTTGTTGGCGGCAGCCGGCAACGGCGTGCGCGGCAACACCGGGGCGTAGTAAGGGTCATTGGGCTTGGGCGACACGGGCACGCAGCCTGCGAGCGCGGTAATCCCACTCAATGCCAGAACAGAGACGAAGCGTTTCATGACCCTACCTCACGGTGCTGCAGGCGGCCGCACGGCCGCCTCATAGACTTGATTACAGATTCTGCGTTACGAACGAGAGCATCTGGTCGGCGGTGGAGATCACCTTGGAGTTCATCTCGTAGGCGCGTTGGGTGGTGATCATGTTGACCATCTCTTCAACGGTGCTGACGTTGGAAGTTTCCAGGGTGTTCTGCAGCGTGGTGCCGAAACCGGCGAGGCCCGGGGTGCCAACTTGCGGCGCGCCACTGGCGGCGGTTTCCAGGAACAGGTTGTTGCCCACCGCTTGCAAGCCGGCCGGGTTGATGAAGTCGGCGGTCTGCAGGTTGCCGATCACCTGGGAAGCCGGGTTGCCGGCGACGGTGATGGACACGGTGCCGTCCTTGCCCACGGTGAAGGTCTGGGCGTCGTTCGGAATGACGATTGCCGGCTCCAGGGCAAAGCCGCTGGCGTTGACGATCTGGCCGTTGGAGTCCAGGTGGAAAGTACCATCACGGGTGTAGGACGTGGTGCCGTCCGGCTGCAGGATCTGGAAGAAGCCGCGACCGTCGATGGCCATGTCCAGGGGTTGCTCGGTGGTTTGCAGGCTGCCGGCGTTGAAGTTTTTCTGGGTGCCGACAATGCGCACACCGGTACCCAGTTGCAGGCCCGATGGCAGTTCGCTGTCCTGGGTCGACTGGGCCCCTGGCTGACGCTTGATCTGGTACAGCAAGTCCTGGAACTCGGCGCGGTCACGCTTGAAACCCGTGGTCGACACGTTGGCCAGGTTGTTGGAAATGGTGGTCAGGTTGGTGTCCTGGGCGGACAGACCGGTTTTGGCAACCCATAGAGCCGGAAGCATTCGATTCTCCTCGTGCGCCTGTTTTACGGCGCGACGTTCTGGTAATTAGCTGATCTGCAAGACCCGAGCCATGGCCTGGTCGTCTTCTTTGGCGGTGTTCATCATCTTGATGTGCAGCTCGAACTGCTTCGACAGGGCCAGCACCTGGGTCATCTCGTCCACGGCATTGACGTTGCTCGACTCAAGGAAACCGGACACCAGCTTGACGCCAGCATCGGCTTGCGCAGGTGCACCGTCCTTGGTGTGGATCGAACCGTCCAGGCCCTTGGTCATGTTCTTGATGTCCGGGTTGACCAGCTTGATGCGATCGACTTCGGCCATGACGCGCGGGCCTTCGCCCATCGCCCGGATGCTGATGGTGCCGTCCTCGCCGACTTCGATCTGCTGTTCGGGCGGCACGGCAATCGGTCCGCCATTGCCGATCACCGGCATGCCATTGCCAGCGCGCAGTACGCCCAAGGCGTCCACCACCAGGCTGCCGGTACGCACGTAGCTTTCGCCGCCATCGGGGTTCTGCACCGCCAGCCAGCCACTGCCCTGCACGGCGACATCCAGGTCGCGCCCGGTCTGTACCAGGGAGCCAGGGGTAAAGTCGGTAGCCGGGCGCTCGGACAAGGCAAACGCACGCGCCGGAAAGCTGTCGCCGAACACCGGCATCGAGCGGGCCTGCTCCAGGTCTTTCTGGAAGCCGCTGGTAGAGATGTTCGCCAGGTTGTTGGCATGAGCCTTTTGCGCCAGCGCATTCTGGCTGGCGCCGGTCATTGCCACATAAAGGTACTTGTCCACACGCTTTCCTCTGCCTGCCGGACGTTTGCCGCCCGATGCTGTACTGAGGTGGCATAAGCAATTTGCAGACCAAGTTGTTTTGGGCGCCGCGAAGCCCGGCAAATAAAGGACTTGAGGGTAATTAGAGGGAAATCGGGGATTGTGTCAGAGACGAAAAACCGGCGGTGTCGTGCCGGTCGGTGGCAAGGCTTGGCCTTGGGCGATGGCCACCGCCGCCTTCGCGAGCAGGCTCGCTCCCACATTGGATCTGCGGCGCACTGAAGATCCCCTGTGGGAGCGAGCCTGCTCGCGAAGAGGCGTGCGCTATCACCGCAAAAATCAGCTAAGACTCTGTCTTGCCCACCTCATAATCACGCAACTTGTTGGCAATGGTGGTATGCGAAACCCCCAGCCTTTTACCCAGTTGCCGACTGCTCGGATGCTCGGAATACAAACGCTCCAGCACCGCTTTCTCAAAGCGCCCGACAATCTCGTCCAGCCCACCCTCCAGCGAAAAGTCGCCAAGTGGCTGACGCACGCCATAATCCGGCAGACGAATATGCTCGGCCTTGACCGTCCCGCCATCGCACAGGGAGACCGCCTGGAACAGCACGTTTTCCAGTTGCCGTACGTTACCCGGCCAATGGTAATGGCTCAGCCGGTCCATGGCCGCGGGTGCGAGTTTCGGCAGCGGGCAACCGATCTGCCGGCTGGCCTGATCGAGAAAGTGCTCCACCAGCGGCGTCAGGCCGTCGAGGCATTCTCGCAGCGGGGGGATGTGCAACGACAGCACGTTCAAACGGTGATACAGGTCCTGGCGAAACTCGCCGCGGGCACAGAGTTCGGACAGGTCGACCTGGGTCGCGCAAATCACCCGCACATCGAGGTAAACCTCCTCATCGCTGCCGACGCGACGGAAGCAGCCATCCTGTAGGAAACGCAGCAGTTTCACCTGCAACCGCGGGCTCATTTCCCCGACACCATCGAGAAACAACGTACCGCCGGCCGTCAATTCCAACAGGCCGAGCTTACCCTCGGCCCGGGCGCCCTCGAAGGCACCAGGGCCATAGCCGAACAACTCGGTCTCGGCCATGGACTCCGGCAGGCCGGCACAATTGAGCGCCATCAGCGGCGATTGCCCACGCGGGCTGGCCAGGTGGCAGGCGCGTGCCAACAGCTCTTTACCGGTACCGGTTTCGCCTTCTATCAATAGCGGTGCATCAAGCGGTGCCATGCGCCGGGCTTCGCGCACCACCGCCGCCATCACCTTCGAGCTTTGAAAGATGCTGTCGAAGCCGCGCAACTCCTGCTTGCGCACGTTATAGATGCGCTCGCCCACCCGGTCGGCACGGTGCAGGGTCAGCACCGCCCCGGCCATGGCTTCGCTGTCGTCATGTTCCGATTGCAGGGGCGCGATGTCGGCCAGGAACACATCGCCCTTGACCTTGACCCGCAGCCCGTTGATCCGCGATTTGTTGGCGCGCACCAGCTCCGGCAAGTCGAAATCCTCGGCGTAACGCGACAAGGGAATCCCCGGCACTTCATCCACCCGCACGCCCAGCAACTGCGCCGCCGCGCGGTTGGCCGCGACGATCGAACCGCCCATGTCGATCGACAACACCGGAAACTCCAGCGCGCCGAGCAACGCATTGAGCTCCATGTGCCGACGCTCACTGGGCATCAGCCCTACGCGCTTGACACCGAACACCCCGGCAATCGCTTCGAATTTCGGACGCAGCGCCTGGAACTGGATATTGATCAGGTTCGGACAGTGCAGGTAAATGGCATTGCCATGCTCGCCCCCCACTTCGCCCCGAGCGACGTTGATGCCGTACTCGACCAACAGGTTGAGAATGTCGCGCAGGATGCCGATGCGGTTCTGGCAGTGGACTTTGATACGCATATAGAGGCCTGGACAGTGGTGAAGAGGCCCCTCGCAGGATTTTTTCTGCAGGAACGCTCACTTTGTCGTCAAGATTATGTGACAGGTGAAGGGCTTTTCCTACCCGCCAATCTCAACATCTACGCGATGACGCCCAATACGTAACGAAAACTTTACGAATTGACCGTGAATTTCCCGCACAGGACGCGTTCCACCGGCTGCATCGATGCAATTGTTGGGGTATTCCTAGGTCCAAAGCAGTACATAACAAGAACGAATCCCCTAGCAGGAGAGCAGCATGAAGCAGACGCAATACGTGGCTCGTGAGCCCGATGCGCAAGGTTTTATCGACTACACCGCTGAAGAACACGCGGTGTGGAACACGCTGATCACTCGCCAACTGAAAGTGATCGAAGGGCGTGCGTGCCAGGAATACCTGGACGGTATCGAAAAACTCGGCCTGCCCCACGACCGCATTCCGCAACTGGGCGAGATCAACAAGGTCCTCGGTGAAACCACCGGCTGGCAAGTCGCCCGCGTTCCGGCGCTGATTCCCTTCCAGACCTTTTTTGAGTTGCTCGCCAGCAAGCAGTTTCCAGTGGCTACCTTCATTCGAACCCGCGAAGAGCTGGATTACCTGCAAGAGCCGGACATTTTCCACGAGATTTTCGGCCACTGCCCTTTGCTGACCAACCCCTGGTTCGCTGAATTCACCCACACCTACGGCAAACTTGGGCTGCAGGCTTCCAAGGAAGAGCGCGTGTACCTGGCGCGCCTGTACTGGATGACGATCGAATTCGGTCTGCTCGACACCCCGCAAGGCCAGCGCATCTACGGTGGCGGCATCCTTTCTTCGCCCAAGGAAACCGTGTATTGCCTGTCGGATGAGCCTGAGCGCCAGGCATTCGATCCGCTGGAGTGCATGCGCACGCCTTACCGGATCGACATTCTGCAACCGCTGTATTTTGTGCTGCCGAACCTCAAGCGCCTGTTCGACCTGGCCCACGAAGACATCATGGGCATGGTCAAGCAAGCGATGCAGATGGGTCTGCACGCGCCAAAATTTCCGCCAAAACCAAAAGCCGCGTGATCCGCAGCTTTTAGCATCAAGTGAGCCTGTCCGGAACCGACGCTTTGCTTTAGCGTGGTGACATTGACGGCCGAATTCCAATAATACGATTTCAGGAACCCATCATGACCGCATTAACCCAAGCCCACTGCGAAGCCTGCCGCGCCGACGCCCCACAAGTCAGCGACGAAGAACTGCCGATCCTGATCAAGCAGATCCCCGACTGGAACATCGAAGTTCGCGACGGCATCATGCAGCTGGAAAAGGTTTTCCTGTTCAAGAACTTCAAGCACGCCCTGGCGTTCACCAACGCCGTCGGTGAAATCTCCGAGGCCGAAGGCCATCACCCTGGCCTGCTGACCGAGTGGGGCAAAGTCACCGTGACCTGGTGGAGCCACTCGATCAAGGGCCTGCACCGCAACGACTTCATCATGGCGGCGCGCACAGACGAAGTGGCCAAGGACGCCGAGGGCCGCAAATAATGCATTTCGACGCCATCGGCCGGGTGCCCGGCGACCCGATCCTCGGCCTGATGGAGGCCTATGCGCAGGACCCAAACCCGCGCAAATTCGACCTTGGCGTGGGTGTCTATAAAGACGCCCAGGGCCTGACCTCGATTCCCCAGGCCGTGAAACTCGCTGAGGCGCGACTGGTGGATCGCCAGACCACCAAGACCTACATCGGCGGTCATGGCGACCCGGCTTTTGGCAAAGTCATCAACGAGTTGGTGCTCGGCGCCGACTCGAAGTTGATCGCCGAACAGCGCGCCGGCGCCACCCAGACTCCGGGCGGCACCGGGGCGTTGCGCTTGAGCGCGGACTTCATCGCCCAGTGCCTGCCGGGCCGTGGGGTCTGGCTGAGCAATCCGACCTGGCCGATCCACGAAACCATTTTCGCCGCGGCCAAGGTCAAGGTCAGTCATTACCCGTACGTGGGCAGCGACAACCGTCTCGACGTCGATGCCATGCTTGCCGTGCTCAATGAAGCCCCTAAGGGCGACGTGGTACTGCTGCACGCCTGCTGCCACAACCCGACCGGCTTCGATCTGTCCCATGATGACTGGCGTCGGGTGCTGGAGGTGGTGCGTCGGCGCGAGTTGCTGCCGCTGATCGACTTCGCCTACCAGGGCTTTGGCGACGGCCTGGAACAGGACGCGTGGTCGACTCGACTGTTTGCCGCCGAATTGCCGGAAGTCCTGATCACCAGCTCCTGCTCAAAGAACTTCGGGCTGTACCGCGACCGCACCGGCGCACTGATTGTTTGCGCGAAATCTGCGGACAAGCTGACCGACATCCGCAGCCAACTGGCCAACATCGCCCGCAACCTGTGGTCGACGCCGCCCGATCACGGCGCTGCCGTGGTGGCGACCATCCTCGGCGACCCGGAGCTGAAAAACCTTTGGGCCGACGAAGTGGAAACCATGCGCTTGCGCATTGCACAACTGCGCAGCGGTTTGCTCGAAGCGCTGGAGGCCTACGGTTTGCGTGAGCGCTTCGCGCACATTGGCGTGCAGCGCGGGATGTTTTCCTACACCGGGTTGTCACCTGAACAAGTGAAAGACCTGCGGGATAACCACAGCGTGTACATGGTCAGCTCGGGCAGGGCGAACGTGGCGGGGATCGATGCGTCGCGCCTTGACCTGTTGGCCGAAGCCATCGCGAAAGTCTGCAAATAACTCTCCTTCACTGATCATTCCCACACTCCGCGTGGGAATGCAGCCCGGGACGCTCCTTCACTGATCGTTCCCACGCTCCGCGTGGGAATGCAGCCCGGGACGCTCCGCGTCCCATCCAAAGCCGAACGCAGAGCGTCCGTGGAGGCATTCCCACGCAGAGCGTGGGAACGATCGACTGCCACGTTCTTCACTACCTGTCTAGACAATCCCATTCGTCGAAACAAATAGATATAAAAGTCTATTTGTCATTTTTACTCCTGTATCCTGCCAAGGCTTTTTTGAAAGCGCGGATCGACCAGATCTATCAACAGACTTAGCGAGGAGCGCGACCATGCACGAGATTCCTAATCTCCCCTTCCCAAGCCTGCACGTACCTGAGCAGACGACCACGCAACAAGCCGGTGCCCAACAGCCCGAGCCGAAAGAAGCCACTGACTGCCGTCAGGCCGACAGCGAAGACTGAAACACCCGCCGTACAGACTGTGTGGAAAGCGCTAACATGCGCTTTCCACACCGCCTGAACAGTGAGCCCGCGCCATGACCGACGAATTTTCCGAAGCCCAAGCCAGCGTCCTGATCGGCACCGCCGAGAAAATGATCGAGATCTGGAATCGCCTCTCTCCCGAAAAACAAGCCGCGCTGCTCGCCCGCTTTGGCAGCGAAGAAAATGCCCTGGCCGCCCTGGTTACCACGCAATTGGTAGCACCTGCCAAGCCCTGATCGCTCCCGCCCGACAAAATAGTTTTACTTTTTCCACGACCCACGGCCGCTCGCGCCGCTATCATAAGCAGCCTATCTAAACCTGCTTTCCCGTGGACCTTTACCCATGCCTGAACAACAGCGCCCCCTGGCGGTCACGCTGCAAGTCGTTTCCATCGTCCTGTTTACCTTCATCGGCTACCTCAACATCGGCATTCCCTTGGCGGTACTGCCAGGCTATGTCCATAGCGACCTGGGCTTTGGCGCCGTAATCGCCGGGCTGGTGATCAGCGTGCAGTACCTGGCCACCCTGCTCAGCCGCCCCTACGCCGGGAAAATCATCGACAACAAGGGCAGCAAACTGGCGGTCATGTATGGCCTGGCGGGCTGTGGCTTGAGCGGCGTGTTCATGCTGCTATCGGCCTGGACCCAAAGCCTGCCGATGCTCAGCCTGATCAGTTTGCTGATCGGCCGCCTGGTGCTCGGCAGCGCCGAAAGCCTGGTGGGTTCCGGCTCGATTGGCTGGGGCATCGGCCGGGTCGGCGCGGCGAACACCGCCAAGGTCATCTCATGGAACGGCATCGCCAGTTACGGCGCATTGGCGGTGGGCGCGCCCTTGGGCGTGTTGCTGGTCAAGCAGATGGGCTTGTGGAGCATGGGCGTGAGCATTGTGCTGCTGGCAGTACTTGGCCTGCTGCTGGCGTGGCCGAAAACCGCCGCGCCCATCGTTGTCGGTGAACGCTTGCCGTTCATGCACGTGCTCGGTCGGGTCTTGCCCCACGGTTGCGGCCTCGCCCTGGGCTCGATTGGCTTTGGCACCATCGCCACCTTCATCACCCTGTATTACGCCACCCAGCACTGGGACAACGCCGTGTTGTGCCTGAGCCTGTTCGGTGCGAGCTTCATCGGTGCACGCCTGCTGTTTGGCAACCTGATCAATCGCCTTGGCGGTTTTCGCGTGGCGATTGCCTGTCTGTCGGTGGAAACCCTCGGCCTGTTGCTGTTATGGCTGGCACCGGACGCGCATTGGGCGTTGGCGGGCGCGGCATTGAGCGGTTTTGGTTTCTCGCTGGTGTTCCCGGCACTGGGTGTCGAAGCGGTCAACCTGGTGCCGGCCTCCAGTCGTGGTGCGGCGGTCGGCGCCTATTCGCTGTTCATCGACTTGTCGCTGGGGATCACCGGGCCGCTGGCCGGTGCGATTGCGGCGGGATTCGGTTTTGCCTCGATTTTCCTGTTCGCCGCCATTGCCGCGCTAAGCAGTCTGATGCTCTGCATCTACCTGTATCGGCAAGCCCCAAGGCATCGACAAGCGCGAGACGCTGGCTAGAAATCCACCTTGCCGCGCCCGGCCTTGATGTTGCCGCGCTTGCTCTTGGATTCAAGCCGACGAGTTTTCGAGCCGAGGGTCGGCTTGGTCGGCCGGCGTTTCTTCTCGACCTTGGTGGCGCTCTGGATCAACTCGACCAAACGCTCCAGCGCGTCGGCGCGGTTCTGCTCCTGGGTCCGGTATTGCTGGGCCTTGATGATCAGCACGCCTTCGCTGGTGATGCGGCTGTCGCGCAGCGCCAGCAGCCGCTCCTTGTAGAACTCGGGCAAGGACGAGGCCGGAATGTCGAAGCGCAGGTGCACGGCGCTGGAAACCTTGTTGACGTTCTGCCCACCGGCCCCCTGGGCACGAATGGCCGTCAACTCGATCTCGGCATCCGGCAGATGCACGTTGTTGGAAATCACCAGCATGGAAAAGCGTCCGTAATCAGAGGGTGCAGGATACCGCGAATAGGTGGGAGGAATACGGACCTTGTGGGAGCGAGCCTGCTCGCGAAGGGGGCGTGCCAGGCAACAGTGATGTCGACTGACAGGGCCCCTTCGCGAGCAGGCTCGCTCCCACAGGTTTTTGTGTGAATCCTGAAAAAAACAAACCCGGCACATGGCCGGGTTTGTTGTTTCTGTGCAGCGTTACTCCACGGCTGCTTGCAAGGCGCGCTGTGCGTGGCGCTTGTTCTTGATGCCGTAGCAGACCCACATGAACACCAGCCACACCGGAATCGCGTACACCGACGTCTGGATCCCCGGAATCAACAACATCACGCCAAGAATGAACAACACGAACGCCAGGCAGATGTAGTTACCGTACGGATACCAAAAGGCCTTGAACAGCGGCGTCTGTTTGGTCTTGTTCATGTGCTGGCGGAACTTGAAGTGCGAGTAGCTGATCATCGCCCAGTTGATCACCAACGTGGCCACTACCAGCGACATCAGCAACTCAAGCGCGCTGTGCGGGATCAGGTAGTTCAGCAGTACCGCGATCAGGGTCACGGCGGCCGAGGCCAGGATCGAACGCACCGGCACGCCGCGCTTGTCGATCTTCGCCAGTGCTTTCGGCGCATCGCCCTGCTCGGCCATGCCCAGCAGCATGCGGCTGTTGCAGTAGGTGCCGCTGTTGTACACCGACAAGGCCGCGGTCAGGACCACGAAGTTGAGGATGTGCGCAGCGGTGTTGCTGCCCAGCATCGAGAACACTTGCACGAACGGGCTGCCGCTGTAGGAATCACCGGAGGCGTTCAGGGTGGTCAGCAGGCTGTCCCACGGGGTCAACGACAGCAGGATCACCAACGCACCGATGTAGAAAATCAGGATGCGGTAGATCACCTGGTTGATCGCTTTGGGGATCACGGTTTTCGGCTTGTCGGCTTCGGCTGCGGTGAAACCGAGCATTTCCAGGCCGCCGAAGGAAAACATGATGAACGCCATGGCCATCACCAGGCCGGTGACGCCATTTGGGAAGAAGCCGCCGTGGGACCACAGGTTGCTGACCGCCGCTTGCGGGCCGCCATTACCGCTCACCAACAGGTAGCTACCCAAGGCAATCATGCCGACGATCGCCACGACCTTGATGATCGCGAACCAGAACTCGGCCTCGCCAAAGACTTTGACGTTAGCCAGGTTGATGGCGTTGATCAGCACAAAGAAAGCGGCTGCGGAGGCCCAGGTCGGGATGTCCGGCGCCCAGTAGTGGATGTATTTGCCGACCGCCGTCAGCTCCGACATGCCGACCAGGATGTACAGGATCCAGCAGTTCCAGCCCGACAGGAAGCCGGCAAAGCCGCCCCAGTACTTGTGCGCGAAATGGCTGAAGGAGCCGGCCACCGGATCTTCGACGATCATTTCGCCCAGCTGGCGCATGATCATGAAGGCGATGAAGCCGCAGATGGCGTAGCCGAGGATCATCGACGGCCCGGCGGATTTCAGTACCCCGGCCGAGCCGAGGAACAGACCGGTACCGATCGCGCCACCGAGGGCAATCAGTTGAATGTGGCGATTTTTCAGGCCGCGTTTCAGCTCGCCTGAATGCGAGTTTTGTCCACTCATGAAAAGGGTCTCACGCAAGGTTTGATGATATTCAGTTGACGTTGCTACTCAGAAGGACGTTAAGCAGCGTCGATCAAACCCCAGCGCAGGCACCAGGAGTTCAGCGTATTTACAACGGTCATGCGTCACCTGTTTGTTTTTATCTGTGACGAAATCGAACCCGACACGCTTGTGGCGCGGCGGAGTGAACAAGGCGGATAGCCTTGAGGTTTGCGCAGATGCGCAGGAGGTCACAGGTAAAACGCGGCGCATTGTACACCTGTAACCCCCTGCTGCCAGACCCCGCTGGATCAGCGTGTCGGTAGCCGGGATTGCATGTGTCCACCCCGAAGCGATCGGGCGGCGGCAAAAAGGACGTCAGACCTTTGCAGGTCACGGGCGGGGACGGCGTAAAAACCGGCCCCCGATGAGAGCTGGAAACGGATTGCGGCGGTCATTGCGCCTCCTTTTTGTTATGCACCTGCACGACAGGCATGGCGCGCATGACACCTTGCATGGGATCGGGAAACAAGCGGGATAGAGCGGTGGAAGAAGGATCTGAGAGAATGAAGCGTAAGCATTTTCTTACGGGATCAAGAGAAAGGCGATTTCATGGGTTTTACCTGTGGATTTCGTCATGAAATCTTTACAGCATGTAATTTTGGCTTTCCACTTCGGACACCTCGGTGCTGCAACTGGCGCTTTCGCGAGCAGGCTCGCTCCCACAGGAGACTGCGTTGTTTCATGGAAATGTGATCCCTTGTGGGAGCGAGCCTGCTCGCGAAGGCGCCCTCAAAAACACCACCGGGCTAAAGCCAGGCGCAAAAAAACGCCAACCCGAAGGTTGGCGTTTTTCATGAAGCGCTTACCGATTACTCCGGCTTACGACGACCAAACCCCGGACGCTGGCCGGAACCCGCCGGCGCGCCGCGGCGCTTGCCCGACGGCTTGTCACCCTCGACCAGGCTGATGCCTGGACGCTTCGATGCCGGCTTGGCCGGGCGCTTGGTGTCGGCTGGACGATCGGCTACCGGCGTACCACGACCTTCGCCACGCTCGGTACGGCCATTGGCCGGACGTGGTGTGCGTGGACCGCGTTCGCCGTCCTGACGGGCGGCTGGCTTGCGTGCTGGACGCTCGCCTTCGATCTGCGGTTCGCGGTTGGCACGCGGCGAGGCCGGTGCGGCGGCACCAGTGGCTGGACGCAGGGTACGTACGCGCTCGGTCTTGGCCATTGGACGCGACGATTTACGCTGCATCCGGTCAAGCTTGTCTTTGCTCTTGGCGTTCATCTGCGGCATCGCCACCGGCGCCAGGCCAACTTCGGCACTCAGGATGTCGACTTCGTACTGGCTCATTTCACGCCAGCGGCCCATCGGCAGGTCCGAATTGAGGAACACCGGACCAAAACGCACGCGCTTCAGACGGCTGACCACCAGGCCCTGGGACTCCCACAGGCGACGAACTTCGCGGTTGCGACCTTCCATCACCACGCAGTGGTACCAGTGGTTGAAACCTTCGCCGCCCGGCGCTTGCTTGATGTCGGTGAACTTGGCCGGGCCGTCTTCGAGGACCACGCCAGCTTTCAGACGCTCGATCATCTCGTCGTCGACTTCGCCACGCACACGTACCGCGTATTCACGGTCCATTTCGTAGGAAGGGTGCATCAGGCGGTTGGCCAGCTCACCGTCGGTGGTGAACATCAGCAGGCCGGTGGTGTTGATGTCCAGGCGACCGATGTTGATCCAGCGACCTTCTTTCGGACGCGGCATCTTGTCAAACACGGTCGGACGGCCTTCCGGGTCGACGCGGGTGCAGATTTCGCCATCGGGCTTGTTGTACATGATCACGCGGCGGACCGCCTCGGCGGCCTCTTCACGCTTGATCACCTTGCCATCGATGGTGATGGCGTCGTGCATGTCGACGCGCTGGCCAAGGGTGGCGTCTTTGCCGTTGACCTTGATCCGGCCGTGGCTGATCCAGGCTTCCACGTCACGGCGCGAGCCGACGCCGATACGGGCGAGGACTTTCTGCAGTTTTTCGCCTGCTGGGCCGATTTCCTGGTCGTCTTTCTGGTCTTTGATACTCATCTGGGCACCTCCCGGTGTGTTCTGAAAACTGGGTACTAGGGCGAAGGGATCGCCGAAGGGTCGCGAATCATACGCGCATGCGGGCGTTTGCGCATCAGAGAGTAGCTGATGGAACGTGACTTACTGATTTTTCCGCCGACCGGTGACACGCTATTAACATCAAGATCAAAAGATCGCAGCCTGCGGCAGCTCCTACATTTGGAATGCGATTCCTGTAGGAGCTGCCGCAGGCTGCGATCTTTTCAATCTTCAAGCTCGCGGCGTTCGGCTTCGATGGCTTCGGCCAGGGCCAATGCTTCGGCTTCCTCGTCGCTAAGCTCGGGTTTCGGCTGTTCCAGGGCGGCGACGGCGGCCAGCAGTTTTTCACGGGCCTCGGCGACGCCGAGGATGTCGTCTTCCTGCTCGGGCTCAGCTTCAGCCCGCAGATCCACCGGCTCCGGCTCGATGTCGATCGCCTCTGGATCAATCTGCGGCGCATCACCATCACGCAACAAATCATCGAAGTCGGTCTTGATCCCCTCCTCCATGCTGTCCAGTTCCAGCAACAGCGTATGAAAACTGGTCTCTTCCTTGGGTTCTTCCGTTTCGACGCTGGCATCGGCCAGCTCCTGCAGCCCGGCGGGTACTGGCGCGTCGTCGAAATCGAGCACCGGATCAGGCTCCAATTCGCGCACCTCGGCCAGCGGCGGCAGGTCATCGAGGTTTTTCAGGTTGAAGTGATCGAGGAACGCCTTGGTGGTGGCGAACATCGCCGGCTTGCCCGGTACGTCGCGGTAACCGACGATGCGGATCCACTCACGTTCCATCAGGGTCTTGACGATCTGGCTGTTGACCGCCACGCCCCGCACATCCTCGATTTCGCCCCGCGTGATCGGCTGGCGATAGGCAATCAAGGCAATGGTTTCGAGCATGGCCCGCGAGTAACGCTGCGGCCGCTCTTCCCACAAACGCCCGACCCACGGCGAAAACTTCTCACGGATTTGCAGGCGATAGCCGGACGCAACTTCCTTCAACTCGTACGCGCGGCCATCGCACGACTTGCCCAGAATAGTCAGCGCTTTCTTGAATACCGCCGGTTCCGGGCGCTCGGCCTCTTCGAAGAGCTCGAACAGGCGCTCCAACGATTGCGGTTTTCCGGAGGCCAACAGAAAGGCTTCGAGCAGTGGCGCCAGCTCGCGGGGTTCACTCAGGTTCATGATTGGACTCGTTATTCGGCTCGTGCTCGGACGTGGATCGCGGCGAACGGCTCATTCTGCACCAGCTCGACCAAGGATTCCTTGACCAGTTCGAGGATCGCCATGAAGGTCACGACAACCCCCAGGCGCCCTTCCTCGGCGGTGAAAAGCTCGACAAACGGCACAAAACCGCCGCCCTTCAGCCGTTCCAGCACATCGCTCATGCGTTCGCGGGTGGACAGCGCCTCGCGGCTGACCTGATGGCTTTCGAACATGTCGCCCCGGCGCAGCACCTCGGCCATGGACAACAGCAACTCTGACAAACGCACATCCGGCAACAGTTTGCGCGCCCGCGCCTCCGGGGCATCGAGCTTGGGCACGACCACGTCGCGACCGACCCGGCTGAGGCCGTCGATACCTTCGGCGGCGGCCTTGAAACGCTCGTACTCCTGCAAGCGGCGGATCAGTTCGGCGCGCGGGTCTTCTTCCTCGTCTTCGACGGTTTCAGCCCGTGGCAGCAGCATCCGCGACTTGATCTCGGCCAGCATCGCGGCCATCACCAGGTATTCGGCCGCCAGTTCCAGGCGCACCGACTGCATCAACTCGACATATCCCATGTACTGCCGGGTGATTTCCGCCACCGGAATATCGAGGATATTGATGTTCTGTTTGCGGATCAGGTACAGCAGCAGGTCGAGCGGGCCTTCAAAGGCTTCGAGAAAGACTTCCAGCGCATCCGGCGGGATGTAAAGGTCCAGCGGCATTTCCATGACCGCCTGGCCATAGACCATGGCGAAGGGCAGCTCTTGCTGGGCGCCGGCCTGGCTGTCGACGGGTTCCACTGCGGACATCTAGGCCTCGACCATGAACGGCGCAGGGTCACCGCAACCGACACGGATCACTTCCGGTTCGCCATCGGCGAGGTTGATCACGGTGGACGCCTTGATCCCGCCGAAGCCGCCATCGATGATCAGGTCCACCTGATGCTCGAGCAACTGGCGCATTTCGTAGGGATCGGTCATCGGGTCATCATCGCCTGGCATGATCAACGTCACGCTCATCAGCGGTTCGCCCAGCTCTTCCAGCAGCGCCAGGGCAATCGGATGGCTCGGCACCCGCAGGCCGATGGTGCGCTTCTTCGGATGCAACAGCAGTCGCGGGACTTCGCGGGTGGCATTGAGGATGAAGGTGTAGGGTCCCGGAAGATGGGCCTTGAGAATGCGGAAAGTGCCCGTATCGATCTTGGCGAACAGACCCAGTTGCGACAGATCGCTGCAGATCAGCGCAAAGTTGTGCTTTTCATCGAGCTGACGCAGGCGGCGAACGCGCTCCACGGCGACCTTGTCGCCGATCTGGCAACCGATTGCGTAGGAGGAGTCCGTGGGATAAATCACCACCCCGCCCTTGCGGATGATCTCGACAGCCTGCTTGATCAGGCGCGCTTGCGGGTTTTCCGGATGAATCTGGAAAAATTGACTCACATTCTCTACCTGTTCAGACGGCGGCAATAATTGGGTCATGTTTGAATCGACACCACAGTGGTGGCAGATCCTCCGGGAGCGGGCGGTATTCACCGATCTCGGACCAGCCTCCAGGGCCATGAAAATCACTGCCGGCGCTGACCAGCAGACCGAACTCGCGGGCCAGGATCGCGAGGCTGCCCACTTGTTCGGCAGGCTGATAGCCATTGACCACCTCGATTGCGTGGCCCCCTGCTTGAATATAGTCGGCAATCAGGCGGCGACGCTTGCTGCGAGTGAATTCGTAATGCCAGGGATGGGCCAGGCTGACCCAGGCCTTGGCCGCGCGCAGGGTTTCGACGGTTTCGTCCAGGGTCGGCCAATGCTGCTTGACGTCTCCCAGCTTGCCGGCGCCGAGCCATTTGCGGAACGCTTCGGCACGATCCTTGACGAAACCTTCGCGCACCATCCAGTCGGCGAAGTGCGGGCGGGCCGGTGCGTTACCGCTATCTCCCAAGGCCTGCTGGACTTCCCTTGCGCCGTCCAGCGCACCCGGCATGCCCTTGAGCGCCAGTTTGCGGCTGATTTCCTCGGAGCGTAGCCAGCGCCCATCGCGCAACCTGGCAATCGCCTCGACCAACGGCGCGGCATCGACGTCGAAGCCGTAGCCCAGAACGTGAATGGTCGCGCCGCCCCAGGTGCAGGACAACTCGACGCCGTTGACCAGTTGCATCCCCAGCGCATTCGCAGCGTGACGGGCCTCGTCGAGGCCTTCAAGGGTGTCGTGATCGGTCAAGGCCAGGACTCGCACGCCTTTCTCGAATGCACGCGCAACCAGAACCGCAGGCGCCAGGGCGCCATCGGAGGCCGTGCTATGGCAGTGCAAATCAACATTCACAGGGCTTTGTAACCTCAAATCAGCTGGCGCTATCGCGCGCCCATATGTTTGTTATTATGCCGCCACATCCTGCTTCTGGCTGCCACTGTGAAACAATTCATCGATTTCATCCCGCTCCTGCTGTTTTTCATCGTCTTCAAAATCGATCCACGGGTCGTCGACATTGCCGGCCACGAGGTCACTGTAGGCGGTATCTACAGTGCCACCGCGATGCTGATCATCAGCTCCCTGGTGGTCTACGGCACGCTGTTCATCAAGCAGCGCAAGCTGGAGAAGAGCCAGTGGCTGACCCTCATCGCCTGCCTGGTCTTCGGCAGCCTGACCCTGGCCTTCCACAGCGAGACCTTCCTGAAATGGAAAGCCCCGGTGGTCAACTGGCTGTTCGCCCTGGCTTTCATCGGCAGCCACTTCATCGGTGACCAACTGCTGATCAAACGCATCATGGGCCATGCGCTGACCCTGCCTGAGCCGGTCTGGATGCGCCTGAACATCGCCTGGATCGCGTTCTTCCTGTTTTGCGGCGCCGCCAACCTGTTCGTCGCGTTCACCTTCCAGAGCTACTGGGTCGACTTCAAGGTCTTCGGCAGCCTGGGCATGACTTTGCTGTTCCTGGTCGGCCAGGGCATCTACCTGTCCCGCCACCTGCACGACGCCGATACCACAACGCCGAAAACCGAGGACTGACATGCTTTACGCAATCATTGCCACAGACGTCGCCAACTCCCTGGAAGCCCGCCTGGCCGCACGGCCTGCACACCTCGAGCGCCTGCAAGCGCTCAAGGGCGAAGGTCGCATCGTATTGGCCGGCCCGCATCCGGCGGTCGACAGCAATGATCCGGGGGCAGCGGGTTTCACCGGCAGCCTGATCGTCGCCGAATTCGACTCCCTGAGCGCCGCACAGGCCTGGGCCGACGCCGATCCGTACATCGCCGCAGGCGTCTACGCCAACGTTCTGGTCAAACCTTTCAAGCAAGTCCTCCCGTAAGCTCCCTCTGCGCGGTGAACCTTCTCGGTTCATCGCGTTCTCAATCGCTCATTAATCTCGTTTGCCTGCCGACAAACTCCCCAATATCCGTATTGGAATCAGGAGTCGCGATGCGCAAGGGTCCGTTGTGTCTGATGTTGGTCACGTTGTCGATCGTGGCGCCCGCCCACGGTGAAGAAGCCGCCGAGGGCGCGAACTCCACGCCGCTGTCCTTGAGCGCCGGTAGCCAGATCAACGAACTGCAGCAACGCTTGAAGGAAAGCGAGCGGCAACGAGAAGAACTGAGCAAACAATTGAACAATGCCGATGGCGAGCGCGAAAGCGTCCAGCTGGCCCGATTGCGCCAGGAGAATCAGCGACTCAAGCTGCAACTTCGGGAAGTACAGGCCGGCAGTTCGATCCCGCGCTTGTTGACCGATCAGCAACAGTGGTTCGTCATTGGCGCCGGGGTGGCGCTATTCGCCCTGCTCTGCGGTATCTTCGCCAGTGGTGCGAGGCGAAAACGTCGACAATGGCTAAATTGAGTGATCCATGAGCGAGTTGTTATTAATTGATGATGACCAGGAACTGTGCGAGCTCCTGGGCAGCTGGCTGAGCCAGGAAGGGTTTCAGGTGCGCGCCTGTCATGACGGCCAGAGCGCGCGCCGCGCGTTGGCCGAAACGTCCCCGGCGGCCGTGGTACTGGACGTGATGTTGCCGGACGGCAGCGGCCTGGAACTGCTCAAGCAGCTGCGCAGCGATCACCCCGACTTGCCGGTGCTGATGCTTTCAGCCCGCGGCGAACCCCTGGACCGCATCCTCGGCCTGGAACTCGGCGCCGACGACTACCTGGCCAAACCCTGCGACCCGCGGGAACTGACAGCCCGCCTGCGCGCCGTGTTGCGTCGCAGCCATCCGGCGGCAGTGTCCAGCCAGATGGAGCTGGGCGACCTGTGTTTCAGCCCGGTGCGTGGCGTGGTCAGCATCGATGAACAGGAATTCACCCTTACCGTTTCCGAGAGCCGCCTGCTCGAAGCCCTGCTCAAGCAGCCCGGCGAGCCGCTGGATAAGCAGGAACTGGCGCAAATCGCCCTCGGCCGCAAGCTGACCCTGTACGACCGCAGCCTCGACATGCACGTCAGTAATCTGCGCAAGAAGATCGGCCCTCATCCTGATGGCCGCCCGCGCATCGTGGCTTTGCGTAGCCGTGGTTACTACTACAGCCTCTGAATAGAACGCGATCCCTGTAGGAGCTGCCGCAGGCTGCGATCTTTTGATCTTAAAAAGCAAAATCAAAAGATCGCAGCCTGCGGCAGCTCCTACAGGGTTTGTCTTTGTCAGGTCGTCGGAAATCGGTCTTTACCCAAGCTTTACGTATCGCTGACCGCTGCTGACCTTGATCTGCGTAATCTGTACTCATCCGGAACGTACCGGGAATGAGACAAGGAGATTCACCATGCGCAAGACTCTTATCGCTCTGATGTTCGCCGCCGCCCTCCCGACCGTTGCCATGGCCATGCCTGAAGGCGCAGGCCCGATGGGTGGCGAGATGGACGGTTCGCACCACGGCGGGCAGATGCACGGCATGCATGGCATGCACGGCAAAGGCCCGTACAGCCAGCTGGACCTGAGCCGCGAGCAGCGCGAGCAGATCCGCAAGATCATGGGCGAGCAGATGCACGAGCGTAAGCAAGTGGTCGACAAGTACCTGGAAAAACTCTCGCCAGCCGACCAGAAAGCCATGAAAGATGAAATGGCCGCCAACCACAAGAAAGCCGAAGCCGACGTGCGTGCGTTGCTGAAACCGGATCAACAGAAGAAATTCGACGAGATCCAGAAGAAACAGGCTGAACGTCGCGCCGAATGGGCCGAGTTCAAGGCGTGGAAAGCGCAACAGGCACAAAAAGCGCAATAATGCGCTAACCCATAGGCCCAACAGCTGAACTGTGGGAGCGAGCCTGCTCGCGATGGACTTCAACGATAATGCGGGGCATAAGGTAGCCCGTGTTGTCCTTGAGTTTTTCGCGAGCATGCTCGCTCCTACAGGTGATTTTGTGTTTGCTTGAGGAATTTCCGTGCGCTCATTGTTCTGGCGGATCCTGGCCAGCTTCTGGCTGGCCATCGCCCTCGTTGCAGGGCTCTCCATTCTGCTCGGGCACATGCTCAACCAGGATGCGTGGATACTCAGTCGCCACCCAGGTCTCAATACACTGGCTGAGCAATGGACGCAGACTTACGAATCCCAAGGCGAAGACGCGGCGCAGGATCTTCTGCAGAAGCGCAAGCGCCAGTATCACATCGATGTCCAGGTCCTCAACGAAAGCGGCGACCCGGTAGTACGCGGCACCTTCCCGCGACGTGCCGCTGCGTTTGAAGCGCGGCAGAACAACGATGACCGTCGCTTGCCATGGCGTCGCCTGACGGATGAATACACCAGCGACAAAAGCGGTGACACCTATCTGTTCATCTACCGGATTCCACATCCAGAACTCGACGCCTGGCACCGCGAAAGCCTGCTCTGGCCGTTGAGTGCACTGGGGATCGCATTAGTGGTGCTGACCCTGTTCAGCCTGTTGGTCACCTTATCCATCACTCGCCCTCTCAGCCGCTTGCGCGGTGCGGTGCATGACCTGGGACAAACCACCTATCAACAGAACAGCCTGGTCAAACTGGCCAACCGCCGCGATGAATTCGGCGTGTTGGCCAACGACTTCAATCGCATGGGCGCGCGCCTGCAAAGCCTGATCGGCAGTCAACGCCAGCTGCTGCGCGATGTGTCACACGAACTGCGTTCGCCCCTCGCTCGCCTGCGCATTGCGCTGGCTCTGGCCGAGCGAGCCACGCCGCAGGAACGAGAGAAACTCTGGCCGCGCCTGACCCGCGAATGCGACCGCCTCGAAGCGTTGATCAGCGAAATCCTCGTGCTGGCACGGGTTGACGCCGATAACGCCAGTGCCGAAGAGGTGGATCTCAACGCCCTGCTCAATACGTTGCAAAAGGATGCACAACTGGGTTCACCCGATCAGCTCGTGCACCTTGAAGCCGAGTCGCAACTGACCCTCAAGGGTTGGCCGACGATGATTGAGCGAGCCGTGGACAACCTGCTGCGCAACGCCCAGCGCTTCAACCCGGCGGGCGGCCTGCCGATTGAAATGCAGGCGCTGCGGAAAGGAGAACGGATTGTAGTGACCGTGCGTGACCATGGGCCGGGGGCGGACGAGGAACATTTGAGACAGCTGGGTGAGCCGTTCTATCGTGCGCCCGGACAGTCGGCGCCCGGGCATGGCCTGGGCCTGGCGATTGCGCGCCGTGCGGCGGAACGGCATGGCGGAAGCCTGGTGCTGGCCAATCACCCTGAGGGCGGGTTTATAGCCAGCCTGGAATTGCCACTGGTGCCGGGGGCTGTCGCCTAAGTAATCATTCCCACGCTCCGCGTGGGAATGATCTTTATGCGGCTGGCCAGGCGCTGACGAACTTGGCCAGGTCAACCTTCTCCGCTACCCGCGGCTCTTTTTGCGGCGTGCCAAGGTACAGGAAGGCAATCACCTCTTCGCCTTCGGCCAGGCCCAAGCCCTTGGCCACATGCGGCGAATAGGCCAGGTCACCGGTACGCCAGACCGCACCAATGCCTTGCGCATAGGCCGCCAGCAAGATCCCGTGGGCTGCACAACCCGCCGCCAGCCGTTGCTCGGACTTCGGATACTTGACGTGATCCTGCACCCGCGCGATCACGACCACCACCAAGGGTGCCCGCAGTGGTCCGTTACGCGCCTTGTCGATGGCCGCTTCGGTCACTTCAGCGTCCTGCAACTTTGCCGCCTCGGCCAGCAACTCGCCCATTTGCTCGCGCGCCGCACCTTCGACAGTCAGGAAACGCCAAGGCTGCAAATGACCGTGGTCCGGGGCACGCATGGCCGCGGCAAACAGCACTTCACGTTGCGCCTGGGTGGGGGCCGGTTCGATCAGGCGCGGGACGGAAACACGGTTGAGCAAAACGTCGAGAGCCTGCATCGGCCACCTCCAGAAAAAATTGTGCGGCTATTCTAGCTGTAACTACTGAGGCAGTGCGGTTTACATGCCCCGCCCCGCAGGTAGAATGGCGCCTTCCTTACTTCAGCCGAGCGGATTTCATGGCGTTGCCGACCTTACGTCTCATTGGTTTCATCATCGGCATCTTCCTGATAACCCTGGCCATCGCCATGGTCGTACCCATGGGTACGCTGGTGATCTTCGATCGCACCGGCGACCTGCCGTCGTTCCTCTGGGCCAGCATGATCACCTTTGTCGCCGGCCTCGCCCTGGTCATTCCCGGGCGCCCCGAGCATGTTCATCTGCGACCACGGGACATGTACCTGCTAACTGTCAGCAGTTGGCTGGTGGTGTGTATCTTCGCCGCGCTGCCCTTCCTGCTGACCCAGCACATCAGCTACACCGATTCGTTCTTCGAAAGCATGTCCGGGATCACCGCCACCGGTGCGACGGTGCTCAACCACCTGGACGACATGTCCCCCGGGATCCTGATGTGGCGCTCGCTGCTGCACTGGATCGGCGGCATCGGGTTTATCGGCATGGCGGTGGCGATCCTGCCGCTGCTGCGCATCGGTGGCATGCGGCTGTTCCAGACCGAATCCTCGGACCGCTCCGAGAAAGTCATGCCCCGTTCACACATGGTGGCGCGCCTGATCGTCGCAGCCTATGTCGGCATCACCATTTTCGGCAGCCTGGCGTTCTGGTGGGCCGGAATGAGTCCGTTCGACGCGATCAACCATGCGATGTCGGCGATTTCCACGGGCGGTTTTTCCACCTCGGACCAATCCCTGGCCAAGTGGACGCAGCCGGCGGTGCATTGGGTAGCCATCGTCATCATGATTCTCGGCAGCCTGCCGTTCACCCTGTATGTGGCGACCCTGCGCGGTAACCGCCGGGCGCTGATCAAGGATCAACAGGTCCAGGGCTTGCTCGGGATGCTGCTGGTGACCTGGCTGGTGCTCGGCACCTGGTACTGGTGGACTACCCAGCTGCATTGGCTCGAAGCGCTGCGGCATGTGGCGCTGAACGTGACGTCGGTGGTCACCACCACCGGCTTCGCGCTGGGGGACTACAGCCTGTGGGGAAATTTCTCGCTGATGCTGTTCTTCTATCTGGGTTTTGTTGGCGGCTGCTCCGGCTCAACCGCTGGCGGGATCAAGATTTTCCGCTTCCAGGTCGCCTATATCCTGCTCAAGGCCAACCTTAACCAACTGATTCACCCGCGGGCGGTGATCAAGCAGAAGTACAACGGTCACCGCCTCGATGAAGAGATCGTACGTTCGATCCTGACCTTTTCGTTCTTCTTCGCGATCACCATCTGCGTGATCGCGCTACTGCTGTCACTGCTCGGGGTGGACTGGATGACCGCCCTGACCGGTGCCGCCAGCACCGTGTCCGGCGTCGGCCCTGGGCTGGGCGAGACCATCGGTCCGGCCGGCAACTTCGCCTCGCTGCCGGACGCCGCCAAATGGATTCTCTCGTTCGGCATGCTCCTGGGCCGACTGGAGATCATTACGGTGTTTGTGCTGTGTATTCCGGCGTTCTGGCGTCACTGACCGGCAGCGGCGTTCCCGTCAATCGCGCCCGGTACTCGCCGGGCGTGGTGTCAAACCAGCGGCGGAACGCGCGGAAGAAATTGCTCGGATCAGCGAACCCCAGCAGGTAGGCAATTTCCAGCAGGGTCATGGTCGGTTGCGCCAGATACTGTTCGGCCAGCTCACGGCGGGTGTCGTCGAGCAACGTCTGGAAACTCGTGCCCTCCTCCTGCAGACGCCGTTGCAGGGTGCGTTGCGACAGGTGCAACGTCTGCGCGACCGCATCGCGCTTGGGTTCGCCCTGGGGCAGCAATCGGCACAAAACCTGCCGCGCCTTGTGCGTGACTCGACTCTCGGAAAATCGCGCCAGGTATTCGCCGGCGAAGCGGTCATGCAACAACGCCATGGCTTCGTTGGCCGTCGGCAGCGGCGCCTCCATGTCCGCCCGTTCGAAAATCAGCGCATCGTAGGGTGCGTTGAATACCAGTGGCGCGTGGAAGGCTTGTTTGTAGGGTTCGAGATTGAGCGGTTCAGCGCCTTGCACCAGGACCTTGCGCGGATGCAGCGTGCGCCCGGTCAGCCAGCCACACAGCGCCAGGGCGCAAGCCAGCGAGGCTTCGGCGCTTTGCCGGGTAGGCGGCAAATGGTCGCCATGCACCGTCAGAATAAGCGCATAGCCCTCATCCAGCAGGCGAAAACTCAGGTCGGCGCTTTCGGCGATGATCCGCTGGTAGCGCACCAGCCGCTTGAACCCTTCGGCCAGGGTCTGGCTGGACATCAAGGCATAGCCCGTCACATGAAACTGTGCAGGCCGCACCACCTTGCCCATGTTCAGGCCAATCGCCGGGTTACCGGACAGTTCAACCGCCCGTTGCCACAGTCGTGTCATGGAATCTTGCGGGAAGCGTGCATCCGGATCATCGAGTGCCGCGTAGTCGAGCCCCAGCTGCTTGAACAGAACCCGGCAATCCAGGCCGTCCATTTCCAGTGCTTTGACAATCCCCATCGCCCAGCTTGCAGAAGTCGTTCGTTCGCTCATGGCGTTTACTGTCTTGGTGAGCCGTCTGTCGCGGCAAGTTTTCCGAAGGATACTAAAGTGGCGCCTATTGTCACTGGCTGGCGCCAATGATCACTCTAGACTCAAATAAGCTACCCGCCGAACAACTTGCGGCCAGAACAATGACCACAGAGATCGCAGTCGTGGAAAACATCAAGCGTTTCAACAGTTTCGCTGAGTTTTACCCGTATTACCTCAGCGAACACAGCAACAGCACCTGCCGACGATTGCACTTCATCGGCACGACGTTGGTGATTTTCATTCTGGCGCTGACCATCGGTCGTGGCGCCTGGATGCTGTTGTGGGTTTTGCCGCTGGCAGGTTACAGCTTCGCCTGGGTTGGACATTTCTTCTTCGAGAAGAATCGTCCTGCAACCTTCCAGCACCCTTTCTACAGCCTGCTCGGCGATTTCGTCATGTATCGCGACATGATTCTGGGACGTGTGCCGTTCTAGATCACCAGAGGATTGCCGATGAATGCCAATGCCCGTTTTACTCACATGAAGGATGGTACGCAGGAAGACTGGGCGATCATCGCCGCGGACTTCAGCGCCTATGCTCGTCAGTTGCCAATACGGATCGTCGCGCACTTGAAGTTGCTGGAAGGTGACTTCGGCGGTTTCCCCGTGGACCGCCTGACCCACTCGCTGCAAACCGCCACCCGTGCCTGGCGCGATGGACGCGACGAAGAATACGTGGTCTGCGCCCTGCTCCACGATATCGGCGACACCCTGGGTTCCTATAACCACCCGGACATCGCCGCCGCGATCCTCAAGCCTTTCGTCAGCCCTGAAAACCTGTGGATGGTGGAGAAACACGGGATTTTCCAGGGCTACTACTTCTTCCATCACCTGGGCATGGATCGGCACCTGCGCGAGCAATTTTGCGACCATCCGCAGTATCAGGCGACCATCGAGTTCTGTGCCAAGTACGATGCGGCGGCGTTTGATCCAGCGTATGACACGCTGCCGCTGAGTTTCTTCGAGCCTATGATGGAGCGCTTGTTTGCCCAGCCGAAGAATTCGATCTACAAGGCGGCGATGGAGGAGTATTCACCAGCCTGACAGATCTGCAGTGCCCGTGCCGGCCTCTTCGCGAGCAGGCTCGCTTGTATGGTAGGACTTGAAGGGAGGAGGAGGGACAAGGCTCGATTCTGACTGTTGACGCAGTACGGACTGTGGGAGAGTTCGCCCCTCCTCCTTTCACCCAAGCGCCGATAAAGAATGCATCTGGCCTAGACCGACGATAGGAACAAGCCTGCGCCTCTGGGTGAGCCCTTCAAGTGCTTAAAACCTTATCCCGGAGGAAAACCTATGGCAATGCCGGTTTCTGTTTCAAAGCCGATCGTGGGCGTGGATGTCGCCAAGAAAGAATTGGTGATTTATCACGCCGAACTGGACCTGCTTGAAGAGATTCCCAACAATAAAACCAGCATCAACAAGTGGTTAAAGGACTTGCCGGGGAGTGTGGCTATTGCTGTTGAAGCCACCAACATCTACCACCTGGAGTTCGCTGACCTGGCCTTTGAGGCCGGCTGCGTGATTTACATGGTGGGCGGCTATGAGCTCAAACATTACCGAGAAGGTGTGAAGGTCCGTGCCAAAACCGATGCACTGGATGCCAAACTGCTTGCTCGCTATCTGAAGAACGAGCATGAAGAACTTCACCCATGGACGCCGCCGACACCGCTGTATCGCCAACTCCTGAGTCTTTTTCGCCGCCGGGCGGCCTTGGTCCAGGCCAGGGTCGGCCTAGTGCAAAGCTGGTCGAATGAGCCCTTGCTGAAGGCTGCTTTTTCCGAGCAAATAAAGTCCATGCAGCAGCTTGAGACGCTGATCGAAAAGACGATCAACGATCAGCTGAAAGAAGCCGGTTTGCTGGGGCAGTTGAAGCGTTGCTTGAAAGTTGAAGGGGTTGGATTTTTGACTGGCGCGCGCTTGCTCACGGCGTTCCAGCGCGGAGACTTCCGAAACGCAGATGCCTTTATCGCCTTTCTTGGAATGGACTTGCGGGTGTCAAAATCAGGGCAAAAAGATGGTCGCCGGAGTTTGACCAAGCGAGGCGATCCAGAAGCCCGCCGCCTTCTGCACAATGCGGCTATGTCGGCGAGTCGAACCGAAGCCTGGAAAGGGTTTTACCAAGAACAAAGAAATCGGGGTTTCAGCACCACTCAAGCCCTGGTGATGCTGGCTCGCAAGCTCGCTCGTATCGTATTCGCCCTGCTGAAGGGGCAGAGTGAATACCAACCGAAAACCAGTTGAGGGCTTCCCCTCAACCATAGAATCTCCCACAGTTTGATCGCACGTTACTGAAGGAATTCGGTCACCTGTGGGAGCGAGCCTGCTCGCGAAGAGGCCAGTCCAGACGCCAAAACTCTCTTAGGCCAGTTCCGCCACCTTCGCCGCCTTCACCTGCGCCTCCCGCGCCTGCGCATCGGCCAACCGATACAATTCGATCGTGCCATCCCAATGTTCGATCAACGCGGTGCACGACTCCACCCAATCACCACAATTGAGGTAATCCACCTCGCCGACCTTGCGGATCTCGGCATGGTGAATATGCCCGCACACTACCCCATGCAGCTCGCGCTTGACGCACTCATGGGCAATGGCCTCTTCAAAATCACTGATGAAGCTGACCGCGGTCTTGACCTTGTGCTTGAGGTACGCCGACAGCGACCAGTAACCGTAGCCATATCGGGCGCGCCAATGGTTGAGCCAGCGGTTGAGGGTCAGGGTGAATTCGTACGCTGAGTCGCCAAGAAACGCCAGCCAGCGGTGATAGCGAGTGATCACGTCAAACTGATCGCCGTGGATCACCAGCAGGTGCCGGCCATCGGCGGTCACGTGCACCGCTTCGTCCACCAACTGGATATTGCCCAGGATCAGTTTCGAATAACGGCGCAGGAATTCGTCGTGGTTGCCGGTGACGTAGATGACCTCGGTGCCGCGCTTGCTCATGGTCAACAGGCGCCGGATCACATTGGTGTGCGCCTGGGGCCAGTACATGCCGCCGCGCAGTTTCCAGCCGTCGATGATATCGCCGACCAGGTAGATCTTGTCTGCGTGATAGCCCTTGAGAAACTGCGACAGGTGCTCGGCCTGACAATCGCGCGTGCCCAGGTGCACGTCGGAAATCCACAAGGTGCGCACACGTTGCTTACGACTGGGTTTGGCGAGCTCGGCGCTGGTCATGGGCGACCCTCAGGACAAGTTTTGGCAAGCTTGAACCGGTCGGGTTAATGACCCATGACAATGGCAAGTCAGTCCTGTGACAGCGCGCGCAAGCCGTGTCGGTGTAGACTGGGCCCTGACTCATCAACCCTGCAATGAGAGCCTGTAACGAAAGCTTGTAACGAGAACCGCGATGAGACCGATCCTTACCCTGCGCCATTACACCCATGACCTGATCGTCCACAGCCACGAGCACGCGCAATTGGTGTTCGGGCTGTCGGGTGCGCTGGATTTCGAGGTCGACGGGCGTGGCAGCCAGGTGGTCCAGCAAAGCTTCGTGGTGATTCCCTCCGGTTTTCACCATGCCTGCGGCAGCCCCAATGGCAGTCGATGCCTGGTCCTGGACGTGCCCGGCGATCAATGGCTTGGCCAATCCCTGGGCGATCATGCCGATGCCAGTCGGCGCCTGCTCGACAACGCCGGTCGCTTGTCGCTGGATGCGGGACAGAGCCAACTGGTCGAATGGCTGGCCAACAGTCAGGTCGATGACCCGGTGATCGCTCAACAGGGCGCGGTGCTATTACTGGCCAGCCTCAACAACACCAGGCCGGACCCGGTTGGTGGCCGGCGCCTACCCTACGCCGCGTTGAATGCGCACATTGACCAATACGCCGCCTACCCGCTGCAAGTCGCCGACTTGGCCCGCGTAGCCGGTCTTTCCAGCGCGCGTTTGCATGCGCGGTTCGTGGCCGAATGCGGGCAGACGCCGATGGAATACATCCGCAGCCGACGCTTGCACAAGGCCATGAGCTTGCTGCGCCATTCGGCGCTGCCTATTGGCGAGATTGCCTGTCGGGTCGGCTACAGCTCCCAAAGCGCCTTTGCCGCTGCAGTGCTGCGCGAGTTCGGCGCATCGCCCGGTAAGCTGCGGCGCGAGGCTGGCGACAAATAACGCGAGTCTGGCGACAGACACAGCGGACGTTTGCACGTTCAATGTAGGAGCTGCCGCAGGCTGCGATCTTTTGATCTTGATCTTTTCAAGATCTCTAAAAAGCAAGATCAAAAGATCGCAGCCTGCGGCAGCTCCTACAGGTGTCGGCGATGTAGTCGGCCAGATTCGATACCTTTATCAAGGATTGCCATGACTCCCCGTACCGCCCTGGGCGCCCTGCATATCGGCGCATTGATGTTCGGCTTGACCGGCGTGTTCGGCAAACTTGCCGTCGCCTCTGCGTCAATCATCGTCTTCGGCCGGGCGGCGTTCGCGGTGCTGGCGCTGGCGTTCTTTGCACGCTTCGCCAGCCAGACCCGCTGGCAGAAACTCGAAGCCGTGGATGTGCGCCGACTGTTGCTCAGCGGTTTGCTGCTGGCCGGGCACTGGGTGAGCTTCTTCGTTTCGGTGAAGATCGCTGGCGTGGCCATCGCCACCCTGGGCTTTGCCAGCTTCCCGGCCTTTACCGTGATCCTTGAAGGGCTGATTTTCCGCGAGCGCATCCGCGCCAATGAAATCCTGCTGGTGGCACTGGTCAGTGTCGGGCTGGTGCTGGTCACGCCTGAGTTCGACTTGGGCAGTGGCGCCACCACCGGCCTGCTCTGGTCGATCGCCTCGGGCCTGCTGTTTTCCCTGTTGTCGCTGACCAACCGCGCCAGCTCCGCGCGCATCCCGCCGGTGCAGGCGGCGTTGTGCCAGAACGTGGTGGTCGGATTGTGCCTGCTACCGGCAGCGGCCCCCCACCTGAGCGAAGTGCGAGCCATCGACTGGCTGTGGATCGGCCTGCTCGGGGTGTTCTGCACCGGCGTTGCCCATAGCCTGTTTGTCGCCAGCCTGGCAGTGATCAAGGCGCGGACCGCTGCGGTGGTCTTCGCCCTTGAGCCGGTTTACGGGATCACCATGGCCTGGCTGTTATTCAATGAAAACCCGACCCTGCGCATGCTGCTTGGCGGCGCATTGATCATCGTCGCGATCGTGGTGTCCAGCAGGCTTTCCAGCGGATCAGGCAAGAAAGCCGTTGCTGCGGAGGCGGTGTCTCACTGAGTGCGATCGTTGTGCCCCAGGTCGCGGTCTGGATCGATCTGGTCGCGGACTCGCTGCTTGAGCACCTTGGCCTCGGGGAAACCGCCGTCAGCCTTGCGCTCCCAGAGCTGAACCTGGTCACAGAAAATGTGAAAGACCCCGCCCGTGCCGGGCACCAGCGACACCTTGCCCAGGTCATCGCCAAAAGTGCTGAGCAGCTCCTGGGCCAGCCAGGCCGCACGCAAAAGCCACTGGCATTGGGTGCAATAGGTGATGACGATTTCCGGTTTGCTGGTGGTCATGATCGGCGCATTTCCTGAAACGGAGGGGACGACCATGATAACGGTCGTTATTGCCCGCGAAGAACGATAACGCGGTTTGGCAATTACACCGCAGCGCCTGGTTCGCCAGCAAGCCTGGCTCCTACGGGTTATCTGTTGGTTCGAAGGCTTTCGTCAAGGGAAGCGGGCTCGATGGTCCATTCGATTTCAGGTTCGGGTAACGCAGGCGCTTCGCAGGGCTGGATGTTTTCCATCGGGCCCAAATCCCAATTCGTATCCATCGACAAATCATCCAGATTCAACTGGAACTCCTCGGTGGGTGGCGGCTGCGAGGGTGCTGCCGGGGCCAAGACCGTCGATGTAACGAGCGCGACCGGCGCAAGAGTGCGCGATTGAGGAGAATCCACGCGCACTTCCTGAAATGTCGGCCCAGCCTGCATTTCGGGTGGACTAGCCTGGGGGTGATGTGGTGATGGCTCTGGTGAAACCTGATCCTGCTGTCGTTGACGACGTCCCCATGCAAGCAGCAGCGCCACGGCCAACAGCGTCACAAACCCCAACATCCATAGCCAATTCACCCTTGGTTCCTCAACCACGACCGGCGCTGACGCCACGGCAACCGGCGCAGCTGGCTCTGTCGGTGCCTGCTCGACCTCGGCCAATCGGGTTTGCAACTCGGCCACCTGCTTTTTCTCAACGGCGATTTGCTCGTCCTTTGCCTGTAGCTTCCCGTTAAGCTCATCGATGGTTGCCTGCATCTGCTGGTTGTGCAGGACTCTGGCGGCCAGTTGTTCAGCCAGGGGATTCGTTTCCGGGGCGGCGACAGGCGTCGCCGGCTGCACACTCGGAAATGCAGAAGCAGAACGATCCGGCGGCGGTTCATCGTCAATCGGCGCAATGTCCGCGGCGCCCGGAGGATCGATGAGCACGGTGTACTCGCGCAACAAGCGGCCATTGGGCTGGTCGAGCTGAACGAGAAAATCCAGGTAGGGTTCCTTCACCGGTTTGCTGGAGCTGACCCGGATCAGGCTGCGATCGCCTCGCAGGATGGGCGTGAATTTCAGGTCGTTGAGGAAAAACACACGCTCGACCCCGGCGCGGCTGAACTCGTCAGCCGTTGCCAGGCGGACCGACAACTCGCCCTCTTCCAGTCCGGCAGCATCCACCAGGGCGATGTCAGCGCGCAGCGGCTGATTCAAGGCCGAATGAAGGGTGATTTCACCCAGGCCCAACGCCGGCACCCAAGCCGAGTACGTGACGGCGGCACTGGCCAGCAACAGCCTGGCACCATACCGTACAACCAACAGCCGACTCTTGAGCATGAACATCCCTTAGGTAACCAAAAACCAATCTGCACGTGTTCGCGCATCCGGTACGAACACGATATTGCCGAGTAGTTCTTATAGTCTGCCCAATGCGCTCACTAAAAAGTCTGACGGGAAGCTTTGTCTCAGGATTTTTCGAGGTTGGCCAGAATGTGCCCATGAACCCGCATGCAGACCTTTACATCGGCCTCATCGACACCCTCGAAGAGTTCATGTCGCAGTTGGGTGGCAATGGTTTCAATTTGTTCGATCAGGGGAAGCGCCGGGGCACACAACACGATTTTTTTCGCCCGACGGTCTTCTACCACCGCCTGACGTTGCACCAGGCCCTGGCCTTCCAGGCTGTCGAGCAACCGAGCCAGGGTCGGTCCCTCGACACCGACGCTTTGCGCCAGCTCACGCTGGGTCGGGGCCTGTTCGAAGCGCGCCAGGTGCAGCAGCACCAGCCAGCGGGCCTGGGACAACCCCAGGCCGGCAAGACGACGGTCAAGCTCGGCACGCCAGCCACGCGACATCTGGGCCAGTTGCATGCCAAAACGGTGTTGATCGGTCAACGGCATAAAACACTCATGATCAGACTGAAATTAGGGAAATACTAATAATTAGTCAGCTAAGCATGAGCCTTGGCTGGAGGCAAGGCTTGTTCTGTACTGAATCGTTACATCAGCGGGACCGGGCGCTCAAAGTTCAAATTCGGACTGCAGGGCGGCGCGAATACAGTACAAAACCCCTTCCGGCACCCGACCGGCAAACAGCGCGGAAATTTCCGACACAGGTGGCAGTTCGCCCTCACCGTCGAGGAACGCATCCTGGACTTCGCCCATCAAGTCCTCCGGTAGATCCAGCGCCTGTTCCAGTGACAGCTGCTGTTTGCCAATGGCTTCGGCGAGCATGGTGTAGACGTTCTTTTCCGAGCATTGCAGCTGCCCGGCGATCTGCAACGGCGTCATGCCGGCACGCGCCAGGGAGATCAGCTCGTGGCGTAGGTCTGCCACCACTTTCGGTGCTTCGGCCTGGCCACCGAGGACTTCGAGGAAAGCCTCGCCATAACGCTCCAGCTTGCGCGCACCGACGCCACTGACACGGGCCATTTGCGCCAGCGAGGTGGGCTGGCTGCGCAGCATTTCCAGCAAGGTCGAGTCGGGAAAAATGACGTACGGCGGTACGCCATGTTCTTCGGCCAACTTGCGGCGCAGGGCACGCAGGGCTTCCCACTGTTCGCGCTCTTCGCCCCGGACGAGCTGGCTCGCCTGGCTCTTGCTGCTCTTGGCTGTGGTTTGCGCCTTCAGGTCGCGACGCAGCTCCAGGGTCACTTCGCCTTTGAGCAGTGGCCGGCACGTGTCGCTCAGGCGCAGGCCGCCATAGCCTTCCAGATCGATGTCGGCCAGGCCGCGGGCAACCAACTGGCGGAACAACGAACGCCACTCGCCTTCGGCCATCGCCTTGCCGACTCCGTACACCGAGAGGTGCTGATGCCCGAAGTTGCGCACCTTTTCGTTGTCCTTGCCCAGCAAGACATCCACCAGGTGTCCGACACCGTAGCGCTGGCCTGTCCGGTAGATCGCCGACAGCGCCTGGCGGGCGGGCTCTGTGGCGTCCCAGGTTTGCACGCCGTCGACACAGTTGTCGCAATGCCCGCAGGGCTCGGGCATTTCTTCGTCAAAGTAGGCCAGCAATGTCTGGCGACGGCAGCGGGTTTCCTCGCACAGCGACAGCATGGCATCGAGCTTGTGTTGCTCCAGACGCTTGTGGCGTTCGTCGCCTTCGGAGTTCTGCAACATTTGCTTGAGCATCACCACATCTTGCAGGCCGTAGGCCATCCAGGCGTCGGCCGGCAAACCGTCACGGCCGCCGCGTCCGGTTTCCTGGTAATAGGCCTCAAGCGACTTTGGCAAGTCGAGGTGAGCGACAAAGCGCACGTTGGGTTTGTCGATGCCCATGCCAAAGGCCACGGTCGCGACCATGATCAGGCCTTCCTCGTTGAGGAAGCGCTTCTGGTTGTGAGCGCGCAGATCGTTGGGCAGGCCGGCGTGATACGGCAGCGCCGGGAAACCTTGTTCAGTGAGGAACGCGGCCACTTCCTCGACTTTCTTGCGCGACAGGCAATAGACGATGCCGGCATCGCTGCGACGCTCGGCGAGAAACGCCAACAACTGCTTGCGCGGCTGTTCCTTGGGCACGATGCGATAAAAGATGTTCGGCCGGTCGAAGCTCGACAGGAAGCGCTCTGCGTCCTGCAGGTGCAGGCGTGTGACGATCTCTTCGCGGGTCCGCTTGTCGGCGGTGGCGGTCAGGGCGATGCGCGGGACGTCGGGGAACAGTTCCGCCAACTGGCCCAATTGCAGGTATTCCGGTCGAAAGTCATGGCCCCATTGGGACACGCAATGGGCTTCGTCGATGGCGAACAGCGAGATATCCAGCCCTTGCAGGAAGCTCAGCATGCGCGGCTGGACCAGACGCTCGGGTGCGAGGTAGAGCATTTTCACCTCGCCGCGCCGGATCCTTGCCGCCAGGTCACGCTGTTGTTCGGCACTGAGCGTTGAGTTCAATGCCGCAGCGGCCACACCGAGCTCTTCGAGGGTCGCGACCTGATCGTCCATCAGCGCGATCAACGGCGAAACCACGACCGCCAGGCCATCGCGCAACAGCGCCGGCACCTGGAAGCACAGGGATTTACCACCCCCGGTAGGCATCAAGACCAGGGCATCGCCGCCACTGGCCACGCGCTCAATGATTGCACCCTGGCGGCCACGGAAACTGTCGTAGCCGAAGATGTCCTTGAGGACGCGCTGAGCCTGTTCGAGCATAAAAACTCCAAAAATCACCGAAACATCCCTGCAAGGCTGGTACAGGACCCGCAACTTTGCACCGACAAATAGTAAGTACAGATTGCATGACGCTGTGTATTCGAGCCGCGAAGCCAGCAGGGCATCACAAAACGCGCGAGTATACCCGACCCCTGTCCGGCAAAGGGCGCCACTGAGAAGAGGGAATCAACATGAGTTCTATGTGGAGCTGCCGCAGGCTGCGATCTTTTGATTTTGTTTTTTTGCAAGCAAGATCAAAAGATCGCAGCCTGCGGCAGCTCCTACGGGAAATGCGGTGTCCATTAGGGTGCAAATATGCCGTGCGGCTGGCCCAAGCGCTCAAGAAGGCCTAGAATTCCCGCATCGAATATTCCCCAAGGTAGCCCTTTAATGTCCTTCGCTGAGCAACTAACCCGCCTGCAAGTCTTCCTCGACGCCGATGAACTGCATGACGAGGCGCTGGACTACGTGGCCGCCCACGGCTACCTCACCGCGCTGTCGATCTGTTCCGAAGTCGTTCCCGATCGTGAATGGATCGATGCCCTCTTCGCTGAAGAGCCGCATTACAGTAGCGAAGCCCAGCGCGAAGAGATCGAAGCCACGCTGATCGGCCTTAAAGCCCACATCGCCCGTCAACTGGCCTCCGATGAAGAGTTCGAGCTGCCGTGCGACCTGGACCTGGGCGAAGACCCGGACGATTCCGACCTGCGCGGCTGGTGCATCGGTTTCATGGAAGGCGTATTCCTGCGCGAAGAAGCCTGGTTCGAAACCGCCGAAGACGAAGTCAGCGAAATGCTGCTGCCGATCATGGTCGGTTCGGGCCTGTTCGACGAGCAACCGGAATTCTCCGACATTGCCGCGGACGCCAACCTGATGGACGACATGATCGTGCAGATCCCGGAAGCCCTGACCGCGCTGTACCTGCTGTGCAACGCACCGGACGAGAAACCGGCGATCCTCAAGCCACGTCACCACTAAGGTTTTGCCTATGGACAACCCCATAGGCAACCGCTCCCTGATGTTGCGCTACGTGCTGCTGGCTATCGGCTGGCTGAGCGTAGCGCTGGGGGTGCTCGGGATTTTCCTGCCGGTGTTGCCCACCACGCCCTTCCTGTTGCTGGCAGCAGCCTGCTTCGCCCGCAGTTCTCCGCGTTTCTATCATTGGCTGGTGGGGCACCCGCGGCTCGGGCCGTGGATCCGTGACTACCTCGAGGGTAACGGCATTCCGCTCAAGGGCAAGGTCTACGCCATCGGCCTGATGTGGACCAGCATCCTGTTCTCCTGCTACCTGGTGCCAATGCCTTGGGCCCGAGGGTTCATGCTGACCAGTGCGGTGTTGGTGACCCTGTACATCCTTCGGCAGAAAACCCTGCGTAAATCCTGACGGCTACTCCCCCGCCCAAGGGTCGACGCCTACCCAACCACCACCTAGACTTCATCTCTCTGCATTCGAGCAGCCAGGCATGCCACGAAGTCCGGGTGGTCCAGAATGGTCAACATTCCGACTTCGGTTTGGCGCATGGCTGTTGCTGGTCAGTTTTCCTTTGGTTGTACCTGGCAGTGCCTGGCCCCGCTGGGATTTCGCGCAGATCGCGCAAACCGCCGAAAAGCGTTATGCCCGCCTGGGACCGACACAGGGACGTATCCAGTCCTGGAGTGAAATGCTGCAAGGCGAACGCAACCTGCCCGAGCAGGAGCAATTGAAGGCGGTGAATCGCTACTTCAACCAGCAGCTGGATTTCCAGGACGATGCTCGCATCTGGCACCAGAATGATTACTGGGCCACGCCGGTCGAGGCGCTGATCAAGGCCGCCGGCGATTGCGAAGACTACGCCCTGGCGAAATATTTCAGCCTGCGCCAGCTGGGCATTCCCAGCGACAAGCTGCGCATTACCTATGTGAAGGCCCTGACCCAAAACCAGGCGCACATGGTGCTGACTTATTACAGCAGCCCCGGCGCCGAACCGCTGGTGCTCGACAACCTGATCGGCGAAATTCGCCCCGCTTCGCAGCGCAAGGACCTGTTGCCGGTGTATGCGTTCAACGCCGAAGGCCTGTACCTGCCCGGCAAGCCTGGTAACCAGCGCAGCGGCGACTCGAAAAAGTTGTCTCGCTGGCAAGATGTCTTGCAAAAAATGCAAGCCGAAGGATTCGCCGTGGGCGACGGTTAGCCGCCACGCCAAGGAGCGCTTGATGAAACTGCGCAACCAGTTGTTTCTCGCCATCTGCCTGTTCTTGCTGGTGGCCTTCAGCGGCAGTTTTTATGCCAGCCTGGAAAGTTCTCGCGAGCAGACGCTTGGGCAGTTGCGCGCCCACGCCCAAGATGCCGCAACCGCCCTGGGCCTGACCTTGACCACACAAATCGACGACCCGGCCATGATGGAGTTGATGGTCAGTTCGATTTTCGACAGTGGCTATTTCAGCGATATCCGCGTCACCCACCTCGAGAATCGGCAGGTGTTGGTGCAGCGCAGCAACCCTGAACAAATCGATGGCGTGCCTGGCTGGTTCGTCAACCTGGTTAATTTGCGTCCCGAGGGTGGCGATGCACTGATCACCCGGGGCTGGCAACAGGTGGCGCGGGTCGAAGTGTTGAGCAATCCACAATTCGCCCTGGCCAAACTCTGGGACAGCACACTGGGCAGTCTTGTCTGGCTGCTGCTCTGCGGGCTGCTCAGTGCGGTGTTTGGCGGCTGGTTGCTGCGTCGACAATTTCGTCCGCTCGACAGCATGGTCCGCCAGGCCGAAGCCATCAGCAAACGCGAGTTTCTCAGCTTGCCGACGCTACCACGCACACCGGAATTGAAACGTGTAGTGCTGGCGATGAACCAGATGGTCGAGAAACTCAAGACGCTGTTCGCCGAAGAGGCTGCGCGCAGTGAAAAACTGCTCAACGAATCCTATCAGGACAGCCTGACAGGGCTGGCCAACCGGCGATTGCTCGACGAACAACTGGCCGATCAATTACTGGTCACCGAGCAAAATGGCGACGGTCACCTGCTGATGCTACGGCTAAACGACCTGGCCGGCCTCAATCAACGCCTCGGCGGGCAGCGCACCGATGCGTTGATCCGCGCGGTCGGCGAATTGCTCAAGCGCCTGACTCAAGTTCCGCAACGTCGCACCTGGCTGGCAGCACGCAATCGCGGGGGCGAATTCAGCCTGATGGCACCGGACCTCGATACCGAGGATGCAACACGCCTGGCCGCCGAGATCAGCGCCACCCTGGAGAACCTGCGCCTGACCGGTGAAAGTGATTGCATGCCTGTCGCCCATCTGGGCATCGTCGCCTTCCACCCCGGCGATCCGGCAAGCCACGTACTGCATCAACTGGATCAGGCACTGAACGAAGCCCGGCAGCATCCCGAGCGCCCCTGGGCCGTGTTGGGCCGTAGCGACAGTGCGCCAAAGCTGGCACAACAGCACTGGCATGCCTGGCTCGACGACGCCCTGAACGAAGGTAAACTGCAGTTGTATTTCCAACCGGTGGTGCAATGCGCCGACACCCACCAGGTGCTGCATCACAAAGTCCTCGCACGCCTGCTCGATCCACAGGGCGAAGCGATTGCCGCCGGCCAGTTCTTGCCGTGGATCGAGCGTTTTGGCTGGTCGGCGCGATTCGACCTGGCGATGCTTGAAGCCACCCTCGAATACCTCATCATCAACCGTTTGCCCCTGGCGTTGAGCCTGTCCGGCAGCACCTTGCGCGATCAGGCGCAGGTGCAACTGATCCTCGACATGCTCGAATCCCTGCCGGAACTGGCGCCCTTGCTGACCCTGGAAATCGATGAGCGCCAACTGCCGCCGCCGGACCAGTTGCAACGCTTGAGCCACAGCCTGCTCGACACCGGTTACCGTATCGGGTTGCAGCATTTTGGCGGTCATTTCAGCCAGATTGGCAACCTCACTCAACTGGGATTGGCGTACCTTAAAATCGACGGGGCCTATATCCGTGGCATCGATGAGGAGACCGACAAACAGTTGTTCATCGAGGCGATTTGCCGCACGACCCACAGCATCGACTTACCCTTGATAGCCGAGAGAGTGGAAACCCAAGGCGAGCTGGAAACGATCAAGGCACTGGGGGTACATGGCGTGATGGGGCGTTTGATCGGACAGCCGCTGCCGATGTGATTTGCAAAGGTTCGCACACAGAAAAAACCGCAGCCCCTTGCACAGGGACTGTGGTTTTTTGGGCTTATCCCCTGTAGGAGCGAGCATGCTCGCGATGATCTCAAGTGCACCGCGTGCATCCAGGATCCCCGCGTCATCGTTGACGTCCATCGCGAGCATGCTCGCTCCTACAGGGATATCGGCGTTCAACCAGTTTTTCATTGCGGTTTCAGGTCACACGGTATCCACCTTCAGCGAGTGGTCATTGAGCATACCGTTGATGATGGTGGCCGTGTCCGCGCCGCCGATGACCCCGCCCGCCCCCGGCGTCACCCCATAGTGACTGGCCAGGTTGACACCCGCCAGGTCGATGGTCTGGTTCGGCGCCGCGCCAGCCATGGCACTGACGTCGATGCTGGTCACCAGAGAAGCGCCGCTGCCGCTGACGGTGAAGTGCAGGTAGTCATCCAGTGAGGCGGCGGTACTGTTCTCCCCTTGCAGCAGTTGCGACAGGTCGAGCTTGTCGGCCCCCGGCGTAAAGTCGGTGATGACGTCGTGGCCGCTGTTGCCGTTGAGCCACTGGAAGGTATCGGCGCCGCTGCCGCCGGTCAGGGAGTTGTTGCCCAACCCGCCGATCAGGAAGTCGTCGCCACCCTCGCCGTTGAGCACGTCGTTGCCCAGGCCGCCGGTGATGAGGTTGCCGTTGTTGTCTCCCGTGAGGGCATCATTGAAGTTGGAGCCGGTCAGGTTTTCGATGGCGGTCAAGGTGTCAGTGCCGGCACCGAAGGTGTCCTGTGCGCCGGTCTCGCCGAGATTGACCGTGACGCCGGCAGTGGCGTGGGCATAACTGGCGGTGTCGATGCCCGTACCACCATCGAGCAGATCGTTGCCAAGGCCGCTGTACAGCAAGTCATTGCCGTCACCGGCATGGATGATGGCGTCGCCATTGCCGGCTACCAGCGTGTCATCCCCCGCTGTCCCGGTGAGGGTGTGGCCATCCTGGTAGCTGATGTCGCTGCCGCCATGGTTATCGCTGGCGCTGTAGGTGTCATGGTTGTCCGGTGCCATGTCGTGGGCCCCGGAGTAATCGACGGTCATCTTCAACTGGTAGTTTTCAACAGCACTTGCACTTGGGGCCGGACCATCAGGGAGACTGGTGACGTGGATGTGATAGGTCGCATCCGAGGTCGCCGTGATGGTCTGGTCGTCAGCGATGGCGATGTAGGCGCCATCATTGATCGAGTACTCCAGGCTGATGTGCCCGGCTGTGAGGTTGTGATCCAGGTTGAGGGTTTCTCCCTGCTTGAGATTGACGGTGATCAGGTCATGGTCGTGGTTGCCGTTGACGGACCCAAGCGCTCCGCTGACCACCAGCACTGCGGTCATGGCTGCCGTATTGGCGACGAACGCACTGCGGGCAATGGCGGCATTGCTGCCGGTCAGGCTGTAGATCTGTTGGGTCCCGGTAAAGTCCGCGCCTTTGGCTATCAGGTCCTGACCGTCCTGGTTCAGGGTTTTGGCGTAGACGGTCACGTCGCTGTCGCAGGACGGCACGAGGCTGCTGTTGTGCACGTCGATGGTCACGGTGGTGGTGCTTTCGTCACCGTCACCATCGCGCAGGGTGTAGGTGAACACGTCGCTCGCGCCCGGGCCGCTGACCGAGTTCGGGTAGCTGTGGTACAGCGCATTGCCCGCGGCATCCAGCGTCAGGTAGCCGTAGGCGCCGTTGATCTGGCTGTTCAGGCCGCCATGTACCGGGGTCGAAGTGTCGTCGCCGGCACGCACGCCGACCACGCCGCCGCCGGCGAACTGACCATCGGCTCCTACGTGGTCGTTCCACAACACATTGCCGCCGATGTAGCCGCCCTCTCCCACCGAGGTGGCATCGGCGATAGCGGTCGGTACGTCATCGACGATGTTGACCACGATGGTGCTGGTGGCGATGTTGCCCAGGGCGTCGGTGGCCTGGTAGGTAAAACTTTCCTGCAGGGTGTTGGCGCCGTCGTTGGCCGCCGGCGTGGTGCTGGCCGGGCCAGCGAGGGTGTAGGTGTAGCTGCCGTCGGGGTGCAGCAGCAGTTGGCCGTAGGTGCCGATGGCGTTGCTGACCAGGCTGTAGGTGATGGCGCCGCTGCCGCCATGGACCGCACCGACCAGGGTGCCACTGGCGATTTCGCCGGTGTTGCACGGCTGGGCCAGGGCATTTTCGTACACGGTGACGTCCTGATCGCTGGCTGCGACCAGGCAGCTGTTGTGCACGTCGATGATGATGGTGGTGGTGCTTTCGTCACCGTCACCGTCACGCAAGGTGTAGGTGAACACGTCGCTCGCACCCGGGCCGCTCACTGAGTTCGGGTAGCTGTGGTACAGCGCGTTGCCCGCGGCATCCAGGGTCAGGTAGCCGTAGGTGCCGTTGATCTGGCTGTTCAGGCCTCCATGCACCGGGGTCGAGGTGTCCCCGCCTGCACGCACGCCGACCACGCCGCCGCCGGCGAACTGGCCGTCGGCCCCCGCGTTGTCGTTCCACAGCACATTGCCGCCGATGGAGCCGCCCTCTCCCACCGAGGTGTGGTCGATGTTAGCGGTGGGCATGTCATCGACGATGTTGATCACGATGGTGCTGGTGGCGACATTGCCCTGGGCATCTGTGGCCTGGTAGGTGAAGCTTTCGTGCAGGGTGTTGCCGCCGTCGTTGGCCTGCGGCATGGTGCTGGCCGGTGAGGTCAGGGTGTAGGTGTAGCTGCCGTCGGGGTGCAACAACAGCTCGCCGTAGGTACCGATGGCATTGCTGAGCAGGCTGTAGGTGATGGCACCGCTGCCGCCGTGAACCGCGCCGACCAGGGTGCCGCTGGCGGTTTCGACCGGGCTGCTCGGCTGGCTGCCATTCACGTTGCTGGGGGCCAGGTCCTGGCCGTCCTGGTGCAGGTCCAGGGCTTTTTCGTAGACGGTCACGTCGTGGTCGCTGGTCGCCACAAAGCAACTGTTGTGCACGTCGATCGTGATGGTGGTGGTGCTTTCGTCACCGTCGGCATCGCGCAGGGTATAGGTGAACACGTCGCTCGCGCCCGGGCCGCTGACCGAGTTCGGGTAGCTGTGGTACACGGCGTTGCCCGCGGCATCCAGCGTCAGGTAGCCGTAGGTGCCGTTGATCTGGCTGTTCAGGCCGCCATGCACCGGGGTCGAAGTGTCATCGCCGGCACGCACGCCGACCACGCCACCGCCGGCGAACTGACCATCGGCTCCTACGTGGTCGTTCCACAGCACATTGCCGCCGATGTAGCCGCCCTCTCCCACCGAGGCTATATCGGGAGTAGCGATCGGCACGTCATCGACGATATTGATCACGATGGTGCTGGTCGCAACATTGCCCTGGCTGTCGGTGACCTGGTACGTGAAGCTTTCGTGCAGGGTGTTGGCACCATCGTTGACCTGCGGCATGGTGCTGGCCGGTGAGGTCAGGGTGTAGGTGTAGCTGCCGTCGGAGTTCAGCAGCAGTTGGCCGTAGGTGCCGATGGCGTTGCTGAGCAGGCTGTAGGTGATGGCGCCACTGGCACCATGGACCGAGCCGACCAGGGTGCCGCTGGCGGTTTCACCGGCGCTACTCGGCTGGCTGCCATTCACGCTGCCGGGCGCCAGGTCCTGGCCGTCCTGGTGCAGGTCCAGTGCTTTTTCGTACACAGTGACGTCCTGATCGCTGGCCGCGACCAGGCAGCTGTTGTGCACGTCGATGGTCACGGTGGTGGTGCTTTCATCACCGTCGGTGTCGCGCAGGGTGTAGGTGAACACATCGCTCGCGCCCGGGCCGCTCACCGAGTTCGGGTAGCTGTGGTACACGGCGTTGCCTGCGGCATCCAGCGTCAGGTAGCCGTAGGTGCCGTTGATCTGGCTGTTCAGGCCGCCATGCACCGGGGTCGAGGTATCTGCGCCGGCGCGCACGCCGACCACGCCACCGCCGGAGCCATCGGCACCGCCGACGTCATTCCACAGTACGTTGCCGGTGACAGTGCCGCCCTCGACCACCGAGGTCGCATCGGGTTTGGCGGTCGGCAAGTCGTCGACGATCTTGACGTTGATTTCCCCACGCGCCTCGCTGCCATCGGCATCGATGGCGATGACCTCGAAGTTCTCGCTGACGCTGTTGGCGCCGTCGGCGTTGGGGTGGGTCTCGGTGTAGTTCAGGGTGTAGCTGTAGCTCACCACGCCGGTGGCCGGGTCAAAGCCGGTGACGGTCAGGGTGCTGCCCAACCAGGTACTGCCGGAGATCGGCAAGGGCTGCACCACGCCACCGCTGATGATCGAGACGCCGGAAATGCTCAGGCTCTGCAGGCCGTCCGGGGCGATGACGGTGAAGGTCCCGTGCTGGGTCAGCGCCGGGGCATCGGGGTCGCTGCCGTACATGAGGTTTTTTTCGTAGACGGTCAGTTCGCCGCCTGCGACGTCCAGGCCGCCGAGGGTCACCCCGTCATCGTTGTTGTGCACGTTCAGCACCAGGTTGGCAGTACTGGTATCGCCGTCGGCGTCGGTCAGGGTGTAGGTGAAGGTCTCGGTGCCATTGCCGCCCGCGTGCAAGGCCTTGAAGTCGGCATCGCCGGGATAGAGGGTATAGGTGTAGGTGCCATTGGCGTTGAGCACCAGGGTGCCGTAGGTGCCGATGAACGTGCCGGGGGTGATTGGGCCGCTGTTGGGTCCGATCGCTACACGGTCGGCACCTTGCACGTCATTGCCCAGGACGCTGCCTTCGAGGGTGAGTCTGGTTTCCGAGGCGGTGTCGAGGTTGTTGTCATCGTTCGCCTTGGGCATGTCGTCGACGATGGTGACGTCCAGGGAACCGGTGGCGGAGTCGCCATTGCTGTCACCGGCAATCACGGTGAAGTGTTCGCTGAGTTGAGTGCCGTCGCCGCTCGAATGGTTTTCGTTGTCGTTGAGGGTGTAGCTGTAACTCACTACGCCTGTTGTTGGGTTGTACCCGGTGATGGTCAGGGTGCTGCCCAGCGGCGTGATGATCGACTGCGGAAAACCGTTGGCTACGCCAGCGCTGATCACGGCGATCCCACCGATGCTCAGGCTGGTCAGCCCGTCAGGCGCCGTGACGGTGAAGGTGCCGTTCTGGGTCAGTGCGGCGGGATTGCTTGCCGAACCGTCAGGCAGGTTGGCTTCGTTGACGGTCAGTTCACCACTCTCCACTGACAGACCATCGAGGGTGACCGGATGGTTCACCGGTGGCGTGATGACCGGGGGCAAGACTTCAGGTGGCGTGACGACAGGTGGCGTGACATCCGGGGGTATGACGGCTGGCGGCGTGACCTCCGACGATGGGACTTCGGGCAGTGTGACCACTGGCGGTGTAATCAGCGGCGCAGGCTCAGCGTTGTCAGAGTTGTTATCGCCGTCGTGCCGTGCAAGCGGGAACTCTGGAATGCCATTGAACCCGGCGGTGGGGAAGCCAATGGTCGGCTCGACCCGCCCCCCGACTTCCTCGAGCATGACGAAACTGTGGCCCCCACCCTGTGCTCCATCGGCAGGTTCGGTCGAACCCGGGCCGGCCGCCGTCGCTTCGGCGGTCTGGGTTGGGTCGTCACCGGCGGCGATGGCTTTTTGCAATTGCTCGACATCGGTCAACTGTGCCTGGCTCGGAGTCGTCGCTTCAGCCGTCTCCACATGGGGCGACGAATGCGCCAACAACTGGGCGGTCATTTGCAGGCTACTGCCGCGACCCAGCGTCAGTTCCTGGCCATTTTGCAGATGCACCGCCACTGCGCCTTCGGCCCCGGTCACCAGTTGATCGCCGGCAAACAACCGGTCCCCCTCGATCAACACTCGACGGGTGCCGTCACCCGCCACCGCGAAGACCTGACCGATAACCTTGCTGACGATACCGATGAGCGTAGCCATGTGCATTCCCTCCGCTGCCAACGCTTTGTCGGCACCCTGTCTGAATGCGGAGAACATGCCTGTGGGCTCAATTGGATTCCCTGGCGAATTGTGTGCGCTGTCCGCGATCTCGATAAACCCTTTGCAATCAATGGCATTGGGCTAGCCGCCTCTACAACGTCATCCACCAGCGTTGCGTAACAGTCCTGAATCACATTGGCGACAAAAAACCGTCACCCCAGTCTGCGCCGCATCCCTCCCCTCCAGCACCTCTCCGTCCTTTTTCGATAATTGGACTTGAACTTTCCTTAAGCCCTGATGATCGCCATAAGGCACATAAATCAAGGGCTTTCGCAGTGAACAATGTGCTGGATTTGGCAGAGTACATAAGTTTTTTTTGGCATAAGTCTTATGAGAAAAACTTCTTAGGTTCGCCTCAAAATGTTCTTAGCTCTCTTGTTACAAGCATGAAACGGTTTTACCTATAAATGTCGTCAAATAATTGGCGACTCATAAAGCATCATTAGGATTCAGGGAGATGAACCATGCGTCTTTTAAACCCCCTCTGCAGCGCGGTTCTGCTGGCGATTGCCTGCGGTACCCAAGCGCATGCAATGTCACTGACGGAAGCGATCCAGAGCACTATCGCCACCCACCCGGAGCTTGCATCGCGGGTGGATAGCCGTCTGTCGGCTGATGAAGATGTGAAGGTCGCCAAGGGGGGCTTTTATCCATCGGTGGACCTCAATGCCGCATACGGGCGCGGGTACAGCGACAACACCAACACCCGCGCGTTGGGTAATCACCACACAGAAATCCTCAATTACACCCAATCAGAACTGCGCCTTCGTCAAATGCTCTTCGATGGGTTCAACACCGCCAACGAAGTCGAGCGGACCAAGGGCGTCGTCAACTCCCGGGCGTACTACGCCCAAGGCACCGCCCAGGACCTGGCCCTGCGCACCGCCGAGGTTTACCTCGAAGTGCTCAAGCGCCGTGAACTGGTGACCCTGGCCAAGAACAACCTGCAAGCGCACCTGCGAGTCAACGACCAGATCGGCATGCGCACCCAGCGGGGGATCGGCAGCACCGCCGACGCCGACCAATCCACTGCCCGTCGGGCACTGGCGGAAAACAACCTCGACACCGCCGAAGTCGATTTGGCCGATGCCGAGTCGAACTTCGCCGCCGTCGTCGGGCGCCTACCCGATGAACTGGAAGCCCCGCCGTCGATCCGCGGCGAGGTGCCAGCCTCCCTGCCGGATGCCCAGCAAAGCATGGTGGAGAACAACCCCTACCTGAAATCCGCCCAGGCCGACGTGCAATCAGCCGAGAGCCAGTACGAAGTCGCCAAGTCGCCGTTCTACCCGCGCTTCGACGCCGAAGCCGCGGTGGGCGCGAACAACAACATCGCGGGCGAAGAAGGCCATGACAACGAGTGGCGGGTCGGGGTGGTGATGAACTACAACCTGTTCCGCGGCGGCAGTGACAAGGCGCGCCTGCAGTCCGATGCCCACAAGATCAATCAGGCAATGGACATTCGCAACAACGCCCTGCGCCAGCTCAACGAAAACATCCACCTGGCCTGGAACGCGATGGTCAACGCCAAGAAGCAAACCCCGACCGCCCGCGAGTATGCCGAAACCAGCCGACGCGTACGCGTGGCGTATCAGGATCAGTTCGGCCTCGGCCAACGGACCCTGCTCGACCTGCTGGACAGCGAAAACGAGCTTTACAACGCCAATCGCCGCTACACCGAAGTACGCTACACCGAGGAGTTTTCGATGTACCGGGTGCTGGCGAACATGGGTCAGTTGCTGAGCAAGCAACGCGTGGTGCTGCCCGCCGATGCAATCGCCCAGGCCGAAGTGAAAAGCGAAGCTCGCCTGCCTGAACTCAAATGACCCCCTGTAGGAGCTGCCGCAGGCTGCGATCTTTTGATCTTTTCTTTCTTAAAATCAAAGTCAAAAGATCGCAGCCTGCGGCAGCTCCTACGGGCTGATGTGCAGGTATCTATGCAATTACCGGAGCGATCAATGTGACCAGCATGGAAACCGCCAACACCGGTGTCGATCCACGCCTGAGCTTCGATGACCCACTTCTTGACGGTCTGTTGATCCTCTGCAAACTCCACGGCGCGACGGTCAGTCGCGCCAGCCTGAGTGCCGGGCTGCCTATGGCACACCAACGCCTGAGCCTGGACCTGCTGCCCCGCGCAGCGGCCCGGGCCGGATTGCAGGCGCGCCTGTTGCGCCGCGACCTCAAAGATATCTCTGCACTTAACCTGCCAGTGCTGCTGTTGCTCAACAACGGTCGTACCACCGTGCTGCGCCGCTTTGGCGAGGATGGCCGGGTCCTGGTTTTGCCCAGCGAAGCCGATGGCGGCGAACAATGGACCACGACGCAAGAGCTTGCCGGGCATTACAGTGGCCAGGCGCTGTTCGCCCGGCCACGGCATGAACTCGAAGACCTTCGTTCACCGCTGGTGCCACGGGTAGAGGCGTGGTTTCGCGACACCCTGAAGCTGTCGAAATGGTTGTACAGCGATGCGATCCTGGCGAGCTTCCTGATCAACCTGCTGGGGCTGATGGTGCCGCTGTTCGTGATGCAGACCTACGACCGCGTGGTGCCGAACCAGGCCACCTCGACCCTGTGGGTGTTGTCCATCGGCCTGCTGATCGGCACCGGTTTCGAACTGGTGCTACGGGTGGTGCGCGCGCATCTACTGGACACTGCCGGCAAGAAAACCGACGTGATTCTCTCGGCGACCCTGTTCGAACGCATCACCGGCATGGCGATGAAAGCCAAGCCTGCGACCATTGGTGGCTTTGCCCAGAGCATTCACGATTTCCAGGGCCTGCGCGAGTTCCTCACCGCCGTCACCCTCACCAGCCTGATCGACCTGCCCTTCGCACTGCTGATGCTGGTGGTGATCGGCCTGCTGGGTGGCTGGCTGGTGGTGATTCCGCTGCTGGCGTTTCCGATCACGATCATTTTCGCCATGATCATTCAGGCGCGCTTGCGTGACACCGTGCAGAGAAGCCTGGCCCTGGGCGCCGAACGCCAAGCCCTGCTGATCGAAACCCTGGGCGGCCTGGAAACCCTCAAGGCCTGCAGCGCCGAAAGCGAACGCCAGCACAAATGGGAAAGCACCCACGGCGCCCTCACCCGTCTCGACAGCCACGCGCGCAATCTCTCGGCGCTGGCCACCAATGGCACGCTGTTCATCCAACAGTTTTCCGGCATGGCCACCATCGTCGCCGGGGTCTACAGCATCATCGCCGGCAACCTCAGCGTCGGTGCGTTGGTAGCGACCTACATGCTCGGCAGTCGCGTCCTGGCGCCGCTGGGGCAAATCGCTGGCCTGATCACCCGCTACCAGCAAGCGCAACTGACCATGAAAAGCACCGACGCGCTGATGTCCCTGCCCCAGGAGCGCGATGCCAGACAACGGCCTCTGGAACGCACACAACTGCAAGGCGCCTTGGATGTGGTCGGCGTGACCTTCCACTACAACGGCCAGAACGCCCCGGCGCTGGCCAATGTCAGTTTCAGCGTGAAACCCGGCGAACGGATCGGCATCATCGGTCGCAGCGGCTCCGGCAAAAGTACCCTGGGGCGGCTGGTGATGGGGTTTTTCGAACCGGCGCAAGGCCAATTGCTGCTCGATGGCCTGGACCTGCGCCAACTGGACGTCGCCGACCTGCGCCATCAGATCGGTTACGTCGCCCATGACCTGCCGTTGCTGGCCGGCAGCCTGCGTGACAACCTGACCCTGGGCGCACGCTACATCAGTGACGCACGGATGCTCGAAGTGGCCGAACTGACCGGCGTCACCGAACTCGCCCGACAACACCCGCAAGGCTTCGACCGCCCGGTCGGCGAGCGTGGGCAACTGCTGTCCGGTGGTCAACGCCAGGCAGTATTGCTGGCCCGCGCTTTATTGCTCGACCCACCGATCATGCTGCTCGACGAGCCCACCAGTGCCATGGACAACAGCAGCGAAGACGCCTTGCGGCAAAAACTCCACGCCTGGGTCCAGGGCAAGACCCTGCTGCTGGTGACCCATCGCACCTCGATGCTCAGCCTGGTCGATCGCTTGGTGGTACTGGACAACGGGAGGATCGTCGCCGACGGCCCGAAAGAAGCGGTCATCGATGCACTGCGCAAGGGCCGAGTCGGCTCTGCGGCCGTCTAGGAGTCGCCTATGTCTGCTTCATCGAATGCTTCGAAAGCACGTGGCTACTTTGACAGCTTCGGCAAAAGTGCCGAAGCCGAGTACATGCCGGAAACGGCTGGCGCCGCTCTGCAGGACTCCCCACGCTGGTCGCGGATCACCGTATGGCTCGCCGCCGCGTTGCTGATCAGCGCCTTGGCCTGGGCCAAGTTCGCGGTACTGCAGGAAGTCACCATGGGCGAAGGCAAGGCGATTCCGTCGAGCAAGGTCCAGGTGATCCAGAACCTTGAGGGCGGCATCGTCACCGAGATCTTCGTGCGTGAAGGGCAAATGGTGAACAAGGGCGATACCCTGCTACGCCTGGATGACACGCGCTACCTGTCGAACAAGGGCGAAAGCGAGGTCGATCGTTACGCGCTGACCGCTCAGGTCGAACGCCTGTCGGCCGAAGCCGAAGGACGGCCATTCAAGCTGTCGGAAGAGGTGATAGCCAAGGCGCCGCAAGTCGCCGAAGACGAACGCTCGCTGTACGAACAGCGCCAACGCCGACTGGCCAGCGAACAACGCACGTTGACCGAACAACTGCGGCAAAAAACCCAGGAACTGGCGGAGTTTCGTTCCAAAGCCGGGCAGTACGGCTCCAGCCTGGCGTTGGTCAACCAGGAGATGGCGATGTCCGAGCCCCTGGTCAAGACCGGCGCCGTGTCGCCGGTGGAGATCCTGCGGCTCAAGCGCAGCGCGGTGGAAATCCGCGGTTCACTGAACGCCACTACCCTGGCCATTCCCCGGGCGGAATCGGCCATTGCCGAGATCCGCAGCAAGATCGACGAGTCCGAACAGTCGTTCCGCTCGGATGCAGCGAAAGAGCTGAATGAGAAACGCACCGACCTGTCGAAAATCACGGCCTCGAGCATTGCCATCGACGACCGCGTGACCCGCACTACCGTGGCCTCGCCGGTCAAGGGCATTATCAAGCTGTTGAAGGTCAACACCATCGGCGGTGTGGTCCAGCCCGGCAGTGACATGGTGGAAATCGTACCGCTGGAAGACAACCTGCTGATCGAGGCCAAGGTTCGACCACAGGACGTGGCGTTCCTGCATCCGGGCCAGAAAGCCATGGTCAAGTTCAGTGCCTACGACTACACGATCTACGGTGGCCTGAGTGCCAAGCTGGAATTGATCGGTGCCGACACCATCACCGACGACAAGGGCAACAGCTTTTACCTGATCCAGGTGCGCACCGATAAAAACCACCTTGGCGGGGACGCGAAACCATTGCTGATCATTCCGGGGATGGTGGCGACGGTGGATATCATTACCGGGGAAAAGACGGTGCTGGACTACCTGCTTAAACCGGTGCTGAAAGCACGGACCGAGGCGATGCGCGAGCGCTAGCTACCGATCGTTCCCACGCTCTGCGTGGGAACGATCAGTGAGTGTGATTGCGTAGGAAAGTCTCCTCCCCCATCGCCGCAATCTGCCCCTCGATCAGTGCTTCAAACGGCTTGAGCAACGGCGCAAACGAGGTCGGCGCCTCTAGAGTTTCCAGCGCCTGCACTATCGCCTCCACCGTCGACAAAGCCCCGGGCCCTGGCGCCTTGCGCAGTCGATAGCGGGACACGCCACCCTCGGCCAGGGTTACCCTGGGCAGCGCCGCCAGCAACGGGTTCAAGTGCAACATCTTGCGCGCCTTGCGCCAGGTTCCGTCCGGGACCACCAGCAACAGCGGCTCATCGGATGCGGTATACGCCTGCATCGGATGCGCATCCTCGCCGGGAAACAACAACCGCGCCTGATAGCCCGTCTGACTTAATAACCTCGGCAGATCCTCGAACACCTCACCGACGATCAGCTCGGCGTTCTTCAACCCAAGCGCCGCCAACCGCGCGGTGTTCAGCGCATGGTTCACTTCGCTCGGGTGTTGCAGCAGCAACACTCGGGTGCGGCTGTCGAGGCTGGGGATCAGCGGGCACAGGCAATGGCTCTGAGGACGCAGGCAGCGGGGGCATTGAATTCTCGGCATCTTCTTCACGCCTGGTTGAGTTGTGCTTTGAGCAAATCGCGAAAGGTCTGGATCAACGGCTCGCGACTACGCCCCCGGCGCACGATCATCGAGAACGGAGCCTGATAACCGAAGGTCGCCGGCAGCAACACACGCAGGTCACCCTTGTCGGCCCACGCCTGGGCATAGTGTTCCGGCAAGTAACCGATGTAGGCGCCGGACAGCACCAGAATCAGCTGCGCCTCCATACTCTCCACGGTCGCGGCACTGTGCTTGAAGCCGTGACGGGCCAGCTCGGCCTGACTCCAGTAGCCTCGGCCGACCATACGTTGCTGGGTGATGACTTGCTCGGGAATGCGCCGTTCATTGAACAACGGGTGCCGCGTGCTGCAATACAACCAGTGCTGTTCGCGGTACAGCGGCATGTACACCAGACCGCTCATGCGCGTGGAAAACGCGCCGATGGCCAGGTCGAGGCGGTTGTCCTGCACACCCAGTTGCAGTTCATAGGGGCTCATCACCGACAAGTGCAAGTGCACCGCCGGGTGCTCCTGGCTGTAGGCGCCAATGGCTTCGGCGAACGGCAAGGCTTTGTCGCTGACCGTGGAGTCGATCACCCCCAGGTTCAGCGTGCCACGCAACTCGCCCTTGAGCGCGGCGGCGTATTGTTCGAAACCTTCGAGCTCACCTAGCAAACGCAGGGTTTCCTGATGAAACAGCTCACCCTTGCTGGTCAGGCTGAACCCGCCACGGCCGCGATGACACAGCACCAGCCCCAGGGCGGATTCGAGCTGGCTCATGTAGGTGCTGATGGCTGACGTCGAAAGGTTGAGCTCTTGCTGGGCGTTGGCGAAGCCCTGATGGCGGACCACGCTGACGAAAATGCGCAAAAGTTTCAGGTCGGGTAAAGCGTTGGCCATGGGGGCTCCGATTACAAAATAGCGCGTGATGCTCATGGCGATGGAGATCAACTGTGGGAGCGGGCTTGCTCGCGAAGGCGGTGTATCAGGCAACATTGATATCGACTGACACGACGCCTTCGCGAGCAAGCCCGCTCCCACATGGGTTGCGGCGTTCAACCTGTGAAGTCTATCTCTCCCACTTCCATTAGTTTAGAAAAATCTGAACTAAGTATTTGCCCGTAGCGATTCTTCCCGGCCACTACATTTCGCAGAATCGCTGCCACAAGGTTCGCCCGTGCCCTCCGTGAACGGCGAAACCCAATAAATAAAACAACGACGATGAGGCCTTACCCGTGGACAAGATTCTTCACCAACCACTGGGCGGCAACGAAATGCCGCGCTTCGGCGGCATCGCCACCATGATGCGACTCCCCCACGTACCGACCGCTGCAGGTCTGGACGCCGCTTTTGTCGGCGTGCCGCTGGACATCGGTACTTCCCTGCGCCCTGGAACCCGCTTCGGGCCTCGCGAAATTCGCGCTGAATCGGTGATGATTCGCCCGTACAACATGGCCACTGGCGCTGCGCCGTTCGATTCGCTGTCAGTTGCCGATATCGGCGACGTGGCGATCAACACCTTCAACCTGCTGGATGCCGTACGGATCATCGAAGAATCCTACGACAATATCCTCGAACACGATGTGATCCCCCTGACGCTGGGTGGCGACCACACCATCACCTTGCCGATCCTGCGTGCCATCCATAAAAAGCACGGCAAGGTCGGCCTGGTGCATATCGACGCCCACGCCGATGTGAACGATCACATGTTCGGCGAGAAAATCGCCCACGGCACCACGTTCCGTCGCGCCGTCGAAGAAGGCCTTATCGACCCGGACCGTGTGGTCCAGATCGGTCTGCGCGCCCAGGGCTACACCGCTGACGATTTCAACTGGAGCCGTAACCAGGGCTTCCGCGTGGTTCAGGCCGAAGAGTGCTGGCACAAATCCCTGGCCCCCCTGATGGCCGAAGTGCGCGAGAAAGTCGGCGGCGGTCCGGTGTACCTGAGCTTCGACATCGACGGTATCGACCCGGCCTGGGCACCTGGCACCGGCACCCCGGAAATCGGTGGCCTGACGACCATTCAGGCAATCGAGATCGTTCGTGGCTGCCAAGGCCTGGACCTGGTCGGTTGCGATCTGGTAGAAGTCTCGCCCGCTTACGACACCACCGGCAACACCTCGCTGCTGGCCGCCAACCTGCTGTACGAAATGCTCTGCGTACTGCCTGGTGTGGTCCATCGCTGAGTATCGGTCATGAATGAACGCGATCAGGTATTGAAAGCGGCTGCCGATCTGGTATCCGCCTTCGCCCGCAACGATCGCGAAGCCTACTTCGGCGCGTTCAGCGCCGATGCCAGCTTCGTCTTCTACACCCTCAAACAGCCCCTGCTGTCGCGCGATGCCTACCAGGCATTGTGGGACAGCTGGCGCGCCGAGGACGGCTTCGAGGTGCTCTCATGCACCTCGAGCAACGCTTTCGTCAGCCTGCAGGGTGACGCGGCGATTTTCATCCATGACGTGGCCACCGAGCTGCGCATGCAAGGGGAGCAGCACTTTAGCCAGGAGCGCGAGACGATTGTTTTCAGGAAACAAGCGTCTGGCCAAGAACAACAAGGCCTATGGCTGGCCTGCCACGAACATTTGTCCGCGATGCCGGAAGGGCTGCCATCCCCTTAGCCAACACAGGTGACGCTCACGCACGATGAGCGCGCCTTTATGATCGGAGCAGATCATGAATAACAACAACAACGACCAAAGCCTTACGCAAATTGAAACCCACGGGGTCGAACAGATCCCGGACAACGAACGCACCGCAGGCCCGACGGACTTGTTCCGGATGATCTTCGGGGGTTCCAACACCTTTGCCACCGCCGTACTTGGCAGCTTCCCGGTGCTGTTTGGCCTGTCCTTTCAGGCGGGCGTGCTGGCGATTGTGCTGGGCGTGTTGCTGGGTTCGCTGATCCTCGCGCCGATGGGCCTGTTCGGCCCGATCAACGGGACCAACAACGCCGTGTCTTCCGGTGCGCACTTCGGCGTGCACGGGCGGATCGTCGGTTCGTTCCTGTCGCTGTTGACCGCCATCGCCTTCTTCTCGCTGTCGGTGTGGAGTTCGGGTGATGCGCTGATCGGTGGCGCCAAACGCCTGATCGGCCTGCCGGAAACCGACCTGACCCTGGGCCTGGCCTACGGTCTGTTCGCGATCCTGGTGCTGACCGTTTGCATCTATGGTTTCCGTTTCCTGCTGTGGGTCAACAAGATCGCCGTGTGGAGCGCCAGCCTGCTGTTCCTGCTGGGCGTCTTCGCTTTCGCCGGTCCCTTCGATGTGAACTACGCCGGCACCGTGAACATGGGACAACCGGGTTTCTGGGCGGCGTTTATCGGCGCCGCGCTGGTGGCCATGAGCAACCCGATCTCCTTCGGGGCGTTCCTGGGCGACTGGTCGCGCTACATTCCGCGTGAGACCTCCAAGCGCCGGATCATGGCAGCGGTAGTGATTTCGCAGATCGCGACCTTCATCCCGTTCCTGTTCGGCCTGACCACCGCCACCATCGTAGCGATCAAGGCACCGGACTATATCGCGGCCAACAACTATGTCGGCGGCTTGCTGGCGGTATCGCCGAGCTGGTTCTTCCTGCCTGTCTGCCTGATTGCGGTGATCGGCGGCATGTCCACGGGTACGACTTCGCTGTACGGCACTGGCCTGGACATGTCCAGCGTGTTCCCCCGGGTACTGTCGCGGGTCAAGGCCACGCTGCTGATCGGTGTGATGTCGATTGCCTTCATCTTCATCGGTCGCTTCGCGGCGAACCTGGTGCAGAGCGTCTCGACCTTCGCCGTGCTGATCATCACCTGCACCACCCCCTGGATGGTGATCATGATCATCGGCCTGCTGGTGCGTCGCGGCTTCTACTGCCCGGATGACCTGCAAGTGTTTACCCGTGGCGAGAAAGGTGGCCGCTACTGGTTCACCCACGGCTGGAACTGGCGTGGCCTGGGTGCCTGGATCCCGAGCGCGGCTGTCGGCCTGTGCTTCGTGAACCTGCCGGGGCAATTCGTCGGACCACTGGGCGAAATGGCTGGCGGTATCGACATCAGCCTGCCGGTCACCCTGGGCCTGGCCTCGCTGGTGTACCTGGCGCTGCTGAGCCTGTTTCCGGAATCGAGCGCGGTGTTCGGACCCAATGATTCACGCAGCAAGCGCACAAGCATTACGACAAAACCTGATCTGCGTCAGCCGGCCTGACGCAGATCCACCTGTGGGAGCGGGCTTGCTCGCGAAGACGGCGGCACATTCAACCCTGATGTGACTGACAGACCGCTTTCGCGAGCAGGCTCGCTCCCACAGAAAGCATCCCCACAGAAACGCTTTTGTTTCACATAAAAAAGACAATCGGAGACACGCCACAATGGCTTTGGATTTATTCGTCGTACTCATCTACGCCGCCGCGATGCTGATACTCGGCTATTACGGCATGCGCAAGGCCAAGACCAACGAAGACTTTTTGGTCGCCGGTCGTAACCTCGGCCCGAGCCTGTACATGGGCACCATGGCTGCCACCGTCCTGGGCGGCGCGTCCACCGTGGGCACCGTGCGCCTGGGCTACGTGCATGGCATCTCCGGTTTCTGGCTGTGCGCCGCACTGGGTTGCGGGATCGTCGCGCTGAACCTGTTCCTCGCCAAACCGCTGTTGAAACTGAAGATCTACACCGTCACCCAGGTGCTGGAAAAACGCTACAACCCGATGGCGCGCTCCGCGAGCGCGGCAATCATGCTGGCGTACGCGCTGATGATCGGCGTGACCTCGATCCTGGCCATCGGCACCGTGCTGCAAGTGCTGTTCGGCCTGCCGTTCTGGGTCTCGGTCCTGCTCGGCGGTGGCGTCGTGGTGGTCTATTCGGCCATTGGCGGCATGTGGTCGCTGACCCTGACCGACATCGTCCAGTTCGTCATCAAGACCGTGGGCCTGATGTTCATCCTGTTGCCAATCTGCCTGTACCGCGTCGGCGGTTGGGATGAACTGGTGTTGAAACTGCCGGCGGCAAGCTTCAGCTTCACCACCATCGGCTGGGACACCATCATCACCTACTTCATGATCTACTTCTTTGGCATCCTGATCGGCCAGGACATCTGGCAACGGGTGTTCACCGTCAAGACCGCCAAGGTGGCCCAGGTCGCCGGTACGTTCGCCGGTGTCTACTGCATTCTCTATGGTCTGGCCTGCGCCCTGATCGGCATGGCCGCTCACGTCCTGATCCCGGACCTGGACAACGTCAACAACGCTTTCGCCGCCATCGTCAAACTGTCCCTGCCGGACGGTATCCGCGGCCTGGTGATCGCTGCCGCACTGGCTGCCATGATGTCCACCGCCAGCGCCGGCCTGCTCGCCGCCGCTACCACCCTGACCGAAGACCTGCTGCCAAAACTGCGCGGCGGCAAACAGTCGAGCCTGGGCCTGAACCGCCTGGTTACCCTGCTGACCGGTGTCGTGGTGTTGGGTATCGCCTTGGTCGTAAACGACGTGATCAGCGCCCTGACCCTGGCCTACAACCTGTTGGTGGGCGGCATGCTGGTTCCGCTGATTGGCGCTATCTTCTGGAAACGCGCCACCACCGCCGGCGCCATCGCCAGCATGGGCCTGGGATTCGCCACCGCACTGGTGTTCATGTTCAAGGACGGCCTGGACGCCAATACGCCGATCTACTACAGCCTCGCCGTAGGCCTGGTGAGCTTCGTGGTGGTCAGCCTGTTGTCCCCTCGCCCCGCGATGCAGGCAAGCGCCGCCTAAGCTGAAACATAACGACTTGATGCTTTCTTCGACGAGTGTGGCGTCGGTTGCCACACTCGTTTTTTTTCGCTTGAAGGAAACTGCCCATGAAGATCGTCAGCCGCGATCACTGGTTCGAAGTCAAACAGCTCAGTGATGGCATCCGCCTGATTCACGAGCCTTACATTCGCCCCTTCTATCGCTGCAACCTCTGGCACATACAAGGCCGCGACAAAGACCTGCTACTCGACAGCGGCTCGGGGCTGGTCAGCCTGCGCGAACAACTGCCGTGGATTACCGAGCGACCCTTGGTGGCAGTGGCCAGTCACTGCCATTTCGACCACATTGCCGGGCATCACGAATTCGCCGAGCGCCTTGTACACCCGGCCGAAGCGGACATCCTCGCCGCGCCGGACGGCGAAAACGACTTGAGCAAAGCCTTTGTCGGCGATGACATGTTCGAAGCGCACCCCGACTGCCCATTGTGCTACGCCGAGTATCGGGTCAAGGCTGCACCGGCCACCGCCACGATCGACGAAGGCGACGTACTGGACCTGGGTAATCGGGTCTTGCAAGTGCTGCACACCCCCGGCCACTCCCCTGGCGGCATCAGCCTGTACGAAGCGGCCACCGAGACCCTGTTCAGCGGCGACATCATCTACGATGGGCCGTTGATCGAAGACGCCTACCACTCCAACCTCGATGATTACGCACGCAGTTTGCAGCGCTTGCGCGCCCTGCCGATCCGTACGGTACATGGCGGGCACTTCGGCAGTTTTTCCGGGGACCATCTGCGGCACATGATTGACCAGTGGCAGCGCTCACACGCCTGAAGCCTGCTGTACTCAACCTCTGGAACAACCAGCAGGGACAGTCACCACAATCGTAGAAGACCCGCCATGAAGAAAGCTGCCGTGCGTGCCGCTGTACATCACTTCATCAGCCGTCTGCTGGAAGGCCAGGTTGACTTCGACGACAACGCCAGCCTGGCGCAGTTGGGATTGGATAAAGCGGATATCGAAGACTTGATCTTCCATCTCGAAGACGAACTTGGCTTGACGGCTTTCACCGCCGAGGAAGACCAGATGCTCAAGACCGCCAGGACGGCGAACGACTTGAGCCGGTTCTTGATGGAGATCGGTCGGCATTGACCTGGCCGATCTTCCTGCACGCATCACTGCGCATGGAGCAGCGAGCAGCAGCCCTTGGCTGCTGCTGCAAAGACGGCGTCGCGATTACCGGCGACGCTGCTGGCGTCGGCGCTGTTCGTCGTCGGTGCGAATAGGCACAGGTTGCAGAGGCGGTTCGATCAAACCGAGTGCAACACCCAAGTCGTGCAGCCAGTTTTGAATTTTCTCTTTCATGATGCCCCCTTCAGGGTAGTGCCGGGCGACCGGAATTCTGTAGCCGCTTCGCACTGATAATAGTCCGAAGTGTCGAGCAATGCTCGTCGAACATCACAACGATCTGTTACTGAATGGATCACAATCCGACGGCCTGACTTCATCTTGGCGCATCACAGACCGCGGGCGGCCTGCATGCCAGCCGTTCAAGCCTGCCCAAGGACCCTGCGCAACCGGCGACGTACCCACTGTTCAGCGCTGACGAAGGTAATCCCCAGCAACACCAGCACGGCACCGATGACGAAGTTGAGGCTCAGCGCCTCCCCCAGCAGGACAACCCCGAACGTGACGCCAAACAAGGGCGTCATGAATGAAAAAACCGCGAGGTTGGCCGCCAGATAACGGCGCAGCAACCAGAACCAGACCAGATAGCTGAAGAACGACACCACGATGCCCTGGAACAGCACACTGGCCAGCGCGACGCCGGTCAAGCTGACATGGGTAATCTGGCCGCTGAGCAATGCAATCAGCAGCAGGCCGACAAAACCGACGATCAACTGGTAAAACAAAGTCAGGGTCACCGGCGCCTCCGACAGACGCGACGCGCGCACCACCACAGTGGTCGCCCCCCAGCAAGCCCCCGCCAGTACCCCCAACGCATCGCCCAGCAACATGCGGCGATCGAGGTTATCCCAGGACACCCCTGCAGCAAACGCAATGCCGATCCCGACGAAGGCCAGGAAAATGCCCAGCCATTGCACAGGCCGCAGACGCTCACTCGGCAGCAACCAGTGCACGCCCAACGCCGTAAAAATCGGCGCGGTGTAGAGGAACACCGACATGTGCGCCGCCGTGGTCAATTGCAAGCCTTCGGAAATGAACAGGAACTCCAGGCCAAACAAGGCCCCGGCCAACAGCCCGCCACGCCAGGTGGCGCCTACCTGATCCCAGCCGCCCTTCCAGCAGATCAACAACCCCACCAGCAGCGCGGACATACCCGAACGCCCCGCTGCCTGCATGACCGGCGCAATATCGGGCGCCGCCCACTTGATCATCACCTGCTGGATGCCCCAGACCAGGCACAACCCCACCATCACTTGCAGGGCAAATCCATCGGCGCTGCGCCGGGTGGCGCTCACCCTGATACCTCGACATCAAAGCACATGGGCGACTCAGCTCAATTCGATACGATCGGCATGAATCACGATCTGGCCGTTCTTGTACAACGCGCCGATAGCCTTTTTGAAGTTGCCCTTGCTGACGCCGAACATGCTGCTGATCAGGGTCGGATCGCTTTTGTCGCTGACTGCCAGGCTGCCGTTGTTCTCGCGTAACTTGGCGAGGATCTTGGAGTTCAGGCTACTGGCCGCTTCGACGCCTACGGGCTGCAGGCTCAGGCTGATCTTGCCGTCGCTACGAACTTCCTTGATGAAGCCCTTCTCTTCCTTGCCAGCGCGCATGAACTTGAAGATTTCGTTCTTGTGAATCAGGCCCCAGTGCTTGTTGTTAATGATGGCCTTGAAACCCATGTCGGTGGCTTCGGCCACCAGCAAGTCAACTTCCTGGCCTGGGGTGTAGTTGGCGGGCGTCTTGTCCAGGTACCGATCCAGGCGCGCGGTCGCCGTAATGCGACGGGTATGCTTGTCGAGGTAGACATGCACCACGGCGTATTCCCCGGCCGTCATCTGGCGTTTTTCTTCCGAATACGGCAGCAGCAGGTCTTTGGGCAGCCCCCAATCCAGGAATACGCCAATGCTGTTGACTTCCACAACTTTCAAACTGGCGAATTCACCGACTTGAACTTTCGGCTTTTCAGTCGTTGCGATGAGTTTGTCATCGCTGTCCAGATAAACAAAAACGTTTAGCCAGTCTTCATCTTCACTGGGAATATCTTTTGGAATATAACGATTAGGCAACAGGATTTCGCCATCCGCGCCACCGTCCAGATATAAACCGAAGTTAGTGTGTTTAACTACTTGCAAACTGTTGTAACGCCCGACTAAAGCCATGTCCAATACCCTCATTGCGTGGCGGCATTCTACCCGGTTTTAGCGGCCAGGATCGCCAGTCAGCCCGATGGCGCCAGAAATTCCCTGCAAAGCCTTAGTTTTTCCCGGTTTTGCCATTTTCTGGCCGCCGCTCGTCAGACCGGAGCGGCGATTGTCCTTGCCGCCCGCCCAAGGCGAAAACGCTCTATTTTCACCAGGTTCTTAGTTAAAACAGCGGCTTAGGGCGATATTTCAAAATACAACTTACCAATTATGGCCCCCCGCTCAATGTGCCCCAGCGGATATTTGCCAAGCAAATAGGCAGTTAATCCTGTACGATGCCTGGCCAAGTTAATTTTCTACAGGTTAATGGCCGCCATGCGCGTAAAAGCATCCAACAGCAAAGCAAAGCCAGCTCCAGCCGTCGAAACCAGCGAATCGATCAACAACCAGATCGCTGCGTTCCTCAAATCCGGTGGTGAAATCCAGCAAATTGCCAAAGGTGTCAGCGGCCAGTCGTTCGGCCCATCCAAGCAGATCACCCTGGGCAAGAAGTAATAGCCTGCGCTGCACCTGGTCCCTAAGCGCTTTGAGCTTCGAAGCGCTTGGACTGGAACCTGGCAACATCCTCGCCTGACCCTCCTTTCTTGTAAAAATCGACGAACGGCCTACGCGGCTAATTATTCGTCGGTATCCTTGCACGCGTCTAGATCAAGCGTTTCAGCAGGCCTTAGCCTGTCCGCAGTTCATGGAGTGACGCATGCGCACACCTTCTTTTTTATCCTTGCTGCTCGGCGGCCTGCTGGCGAGCCAGGCGGTGCACGGGCAAATCTTTCAACGCGAGTTGGGGGATTTCGACCTCAAGCTCGGGAGCAGTCCCAGCCGCAGCATGGCCCAAGGCCTCGTCAAGCCATCGGCCATCGGCTCGTTCCATGGCGGCCTGGACCTGACCCATGACAGCGGTTTCTACGTCGGCCAATGGTCGCCGAGCATGGGCATCAGCCCGGGAAAAAACCTTGAAATCGACTCTTACGCGGGCTTCAAGCAACCCTTCGACCAGGTCCTCGGCTACGAAGTGGGCATCATCCATTACAGCTACCCCGAAGTTGCGACCCTCGACAGCCAGGAAATCTTCGGTGGCCTGACCCTGCTGGGCAGCCGCTTCGGCGCAGCCTTGAGCAACGATCCAGACAAGCAGAACAGCACGCTGTTTGCCGACCTGCGCGGCAACCAGCCGTTCGGCATCGGCGTCAGCATGAAATACACCACCCATCAGTTGAACACGCCGGTCGCCGTGGACGGTGGGTATGTCGGCAGCTTCACCGATTGGTCGGTAAAACTGTCCCGACCGTTCATGGGCATCGACCTCGATTTAATCTATAGCGATTCCAGCCTCAGCGGCAGCTATTGTTCAGCCTATACCGGGCAAAACAGCCAGTGCGACGCACTCCTCACCCTCAAGGCCGAACACACCTTCTACTGATGGGCTGAACTGCCGGGTTCATTGCGCGTTCAGATGAGAATCAGCGCCAGAAACCAGGCTTCGCAAGGATTCGCCCATGTCACGCTGGATCAAACACATTGCCTTTGTGCTCATGTTCACCCTCGCCCTCGGCGCGTGCAACCGCATGGGCCTGGCTTATCGCAACCTCGACGTGATCATTCCCTGGACGCTCAGCGATTACCTGGACATGAACGGCGAGCAGAAAAGCTGGCTCAATGAACGCCTGAAGGAACACCTGAGCTGGCATTGCACGACACAAATGCCGGGTTATCTCGACTGGCTGGACCGCTTGCAGACCATGATCGCGACCAATCAGGTCACCGATGACGCACTGAAGGCGCGAACGGCGGAGGCCGAAAAAGCGATTGCCGAAACAGCCCGGGAAATCACCCCGTCAGCCATCGAATTGCTGCAAGGCCTGGACGACAATCAGGTCGCGGAAATGAATGAGGCCTTCGCCAAGGACCAGCGCAAGCGCCAGGAGCGATACGTGAAACCACCGCTGGACCAGCAGATAAAACAGCGTGGCGAGCGCATGGTGAAGCGCCTGAATGAATGGCTCGGACCACTCGGCCCCTCGCAACAACAGCGAGTCATGGCCTGGTCGAATGCCTTGGGCGACCAGAACACCGAGTGGATTGCCAACCGCGTCCACTGGCAGAAACAGTTCAGTGCCGCCGTGGCGCAGCGCCAGGCACCACAATTCCCACAGCGAATCGAGACGCTCCTGGTCAACCGCGAAAGCTTATGGACACCCGCCTATCGACAGGCCTTCGCCAACACCGAAGCCCAGGCGCGGGCGCTGTTTGTGGATTTGATGGCGCAAAGTACGCCACAACAACGTGAGCGTTTGTTGACGAAGATCGAGGGCGTGAAGAAGGATTTCAGTGATTTGAAGTGTCTCAGATCAGGTTGAATGCCACGTATACATCGTGGGAGCGAGCCAGCTCGCTCCCACAGGAGCATTAAATACAATCAGGCAATCTGCGCTTTGGAAGCCACTTCATCAAACGTCAATTCGTTTAATGCGTCCTCCTGCTCGTCCAGCACCTGACGCGGATGCTCATCGCCCGGAATACTGCTGTCAATCAGGCTCAACAGCCTCGAACCACGCATCGTTAAAATGTAGTTCGAACCGGTACCGCCCTGCTCTTCGGGCCGCGGCTTGATATAACCGCGCATTAACAGTAACTTTTCATACTCGCCGGCCACCGCCTTAAGGTGGTCCAGGTTTTCAGGCTGCTCACCTTCAGCGGCTTTCTGCGCGGCGTACTGTTCGGCGTAGTGGCGCGGGGTAAAGCTAGCCTCACCGTTCTGCACTTCATGCAGCAAGCGCTCAATCAAATCCCAGTTATAAGTCATCATCCTGAATCAACCTCCGGTAGCCGTGAGTGAGAGGGTCTTCATAGTTGTGACAAAAGAGCACGGCAGCCGTTCAGCCCGAGTTTCCATACCGCTACCGACCGACGGTATGTCGATTTGCCGGTACACCAAACGACTAGGCTGTGTAAGTCGCCTCCCCGCATCACGCAGGAGAAAACCAAATGAATATTCAGAACCACCCCGTTGTGTCGCGGGAAGAATGGCTCGCCGCGCGCAAACAACACCTGGCCCATGAAAAAGCCTTCACCAAGGAGCGGGACAGGCTCAGCGCAGAGCGCCGCGCCTTGCCCTGGGTGAAAATCGACAAGGACTACCACTTCCAGGGGCCTGACGGTGAACTGAAACTCGCCGACCTGTTCGGTGGCCGAAGCCAGTTGGTCATTTACCATTTCATGTTCGCCGACGGCTGGGACGAAGGCTGCCCAGGTTGCTCTTTCCTGTCCGACCACATCGACGGGGCGAACCAGCATCTGGCGCACCACGATGTCTCTGTGGTGGCGGTATCCCACGCACCGTTCGCCCAGTTCCAGGCGTTCAGGCGGCGCATGGGCTGGAAATTCGACTGGGTGTCGTCCGAAGGCTGTGATTTCAATTATGACTTCGGTGTGACGGCCCGCCCCGAAGACGTCGCCGCCGGAAGGGCCACCTACAACTACGAAAAAACCGACGGTTCGGAAGAAGAGCTTCCCGGCCTCAGTGTGTTTTATCGCAACGACACCGGCGAGATTTTCCACACCTACTCCACTTATGCCCGAGGGCTGGACCTGCTGGTAGGGACCTACAACTACCTCGACCTGACGCCCAAGGGACGCAACGAAGATGAAATCATGGATTGGGTGCGACATCATGATCGGTATGAGGATAAAGCACCGACGAGCTGCTGCCATGGGGGATGAGGGTGAACTTTTTCCCTGCTGCAAGCCTCAACCGGTTAACCCGCCTTAACCGGAACCGAGGCCCGACAGATGAAAATCCTGCTGAAACTCACCCTCGCCACTACCCTCGCCTGCGCCCTGCCCGTTTGGGCCTGCACTCCCGAGGAGGCCACCCTCAAGCGCGAGCAGCTGGCCAAGGAAGTCACCAAGCTCACCGAGCAGAACCCGGCCAAGGCCAAGGAGATCAACGACGAGTTGCAGAAGATGGATCTGGGCACTGCTTCCAAGGATTTGCCGGACAAGTGCCAGTTGATCGATCAGCGGCTAAAGGAATTGGACGAAGCCAAAGCAAAGTCTAGCTAATACGCTACCTAGCTTGTCTTTTGTCATACGCTGTCGCCCGTCTGGATTCTTTGCCATCACCGTATAAACCGTATAATTTTCCGTATCTGTTACAGCCTACGGCGAGAAATATACGGTTTATGGCACCCAAGAGAGATGACCTGCCCCCCAAGCCGCTGACCGCAACCTGGGTCAGCCACAAACGGCCAGAGGGGGCGTATGGCGATGGCAAAGGCTTGTTTCTGGTTGTCACTGCGGCAGGCACCAAGTCCTGGCGGCTGCGCTACTGGATCGACAAAAAAGAATTCGTTCACACGCTAGGCCGTTACGAACCGGGCAGTGCTGACCATATGGGGCTGGATGACGCGCGCACAGCCGCCAAGCAGGCAAAAGCCAGTGCTCGACAGGGCGCTCACCCCAAAGATGTGAAGAGAGCCGAGGAAGCTGCCAAGAAGGCCGAGCAGGCGCTCACCTTTGAAGGAGTGGCCGAGGAATATGTGCAGCACATGAAAATCAAGAAAGGCTGGCAGGCCAGCACCGAAGCCGGCTTTCGCATCAGCCTGAACGCCAGCATCAACCCGATCATTGGCCCCCTGCCAGTCGGCAAAGTGGACGTCGACCACATCAAGAAGGTTCTGAACCAGTCGCGACTGGTTGGCAAACGCATCGCACAGACCGTCGCTCTCAGCGTCATCAGACGCGTCCTCAGATACGCCAAGTTGTCGAAGTACATCACCGTGAACAACGCCGACGGACTAGAAGAGCTGCTACCCGAACGCAAAAAGGGAGAGCCACGGTTCAAGCACCATGCCGCTTTCAAAACGCAGGAAGCGCTGCGGGAGTATCTGACCCGATTGGACGCGAACAATGACCGCACCAGTTCGCTCTACGGGTTGAGATTGTTGACGCTTCTCCCGGTGCGGGTCAGCGAGTTGGCAACGATGAAATGGTCGGCCCTTGAGACGAATCCGGGGTTTTGGGTTTACGAAATGCCTAAGGTGCATCGACAGCACATTGTGCCATTGCCGAAGCAGGCCCTCGCCATCCTCGATGAATTGCGGGCACAACGCATGGGGCAGTGCGAATACGTTCTACCGGGGCGGTACGCTGATCGCCCCATCAACCCGGAGAGTTTCCGCCTAGCTCTGCTGAACCAGCTTGGATACGACGTCGGTGCGGTCACACCGCACGGTATGAGAGCAACCTTTCAGACTTTGGCCAGAAAACATCTGCACGTCGACACAGTCGTTCTTGAACTGATGCTGGGGCACGAAACCTCAGCCGCGTTCAACGGTGCCTATGACCGTAATGACTTCCTTGAGGAACGCATCGAGACGGCAAAACGGTGGGCGGACTGGCTGGACACCCTCAGGGGTGCAACGAACGACAAATGAATTTGGGGGGTTGCAAAGCCACGCAGCAGCTGATAGGGTCGCCGCCAGAAAAAGAAGGTGCCTGTCGGATCAGGCAACCGCATCAAAGAAGTCCCCGCCTCAAGGGCCACTACGCCCTCAGGTCGATAGGCGCAAAACGGAACCTGTGAGTTCGCCTACGGGAAGCAAGCCAGAAGCCACCTTGTGCTTAGCTCGCCGTCCCTAGGAGTGCCCGAATCATGACCGCGACCACCCTTTCCACCTCGCCAACCTTCGTCGACGGCCCGCTGTCGTCCAGCCAACCGGTGCCGACCTCTGCACAAAGTTTGCTGATGTCCGCCGCAGAAGTGCTGGCCATAACCGGCTACAAGCGCGTACCCACGCTCTACGATCTCATTCAGCACGGCTTTCCCGCCCCAGTGTGCGTAGGTCCGCGCCGTGCAAATGGGAGCGCCGGTAAGGCCATGTGGGTCCGTTCGGAGGTAATGGCTTTTCTCGAAGCCAAGATCGCCGAGCCGCGACCGCTAGCACGGAAGCGCAGCGTCATCGAACAGCCAGCCTGAGCAAAAGAAAGCCCCGGCAAACTCGAAGACCGCCAGGGCTGATAGGACACTACGATGATGGTTAATAATAGCCTCTCAAGCAGCGCTACGCACAGCACATTCCGGCACTCTGCGCCTTACGGTTCGACGTTCGCCGGTCTCGACGTCGTTGACTTCGGTGCGAACGCGAGCAACTTTGTATCGAGACCGGTTAGTGGCGCACCCCCCTCACCGGGTACGCCGAGGGCATCGCAGAGCGCGAACGCCAATGTGCTGCGCCTTGTACCCCAAGAAGCGCCCGAAGATACCTATCTACGGATATCGCAGCGGTACATCAAATTCACGGGTAGCGGTGCGCCCATGGCTTTCAACATCGAGACTGGCGAGTACATGTCTCGGGAAAGTTTCATTGAGTTTCTTCGCGACTCTCCGGAATACGGCACGGTGGACATAGGCACCGCTGACAAGCCCAAGCGCGTCTCCTGTGGGGAGCCGTGGTGGAACTATCCAATGTCCTGCAAGATCACCGCCGATCGCATCGTCATGGAGCCGACCAGTCTGACCGAGGAAGAAGAGCGGGCCGCGTGGGAAGGCACACCGCTACACGGGACGTACAACCGTTGGCACATTTTGAAGCGTGACCGCGTAGAGCCAAACATGTCGGCCACCTTGGTCGACATCCAGATCCTGACAGACCACTTGCTGTACATCAGTGGATACGAACCGGCAGCGGTTGACCACTTCATGAACTGGCTGGCGCAGCTGTACCAGTTTCCCCAGTACAAACTGCGTACCGCAAATTTCTGGTATTCGCGATGCAACTACGTCGGCAAGTCAATGCTGATCGACCTGCTCAAGCCGGTGTATGGCGGCGAGCCACTGGTGACCGAGTGCGAAGGTTCAGCGGTCGGCGGGCAATTCACAAGCCTACTCAAAGACGGGATTCTGCGACTGTTCAACGAGCTCCCCGCTAGCTTGGACAAGGCTCGGTTCGAGGTGCTCAAAACCTTGGTGTCGGAGAAGAGCCGCAAATCCGAAGACAAGGGCCGGGACGCCCGAATCGTCAAGAACACCGTCAACCTGATTTTGTGCACTAACCACGCTGACGCACTGCCCATGGCAATGGGCGACCCGAGATTCAACGTCTTCCGGTGTGACGAACCACGCAAGACCGACAGCTACTACAAAGAACTGGCTGACTGGATCGCGGGACCAGGTCCAGAGCTGTTGGCTGGCGTGTTAGCACAGTGGAAGTTCCCAACTGACTGGAACTGCACCAGCGGTGGTCGCATGGCACCGCAAACCACTGCAGCAGAGATGGTGCAACGTGAAGCACGCAGCCCGCTGGTCAACTTCATCGAAGAGTTGATCACCGGACAGCAGGCACCGTTTGACAAGGATATAGGACGTAGCAACCAACTCATTGAGCAGTTGGGAACGAGCTACCCAGCCAATACACGGAGCATGAAGATCACCTCGCAGACTTTAGCTGACGCACTGCGGAAATTGGGTGCAGTCAAGATTGGATCAGGCACCGCTGCGAAAGACAACGCATGGTGCTGGCGATACCAGAGCGACTGGCTTGGAGTTCGTCTCAAGGAGTGGAAAGCCTACCTCGACAACAACGCAGGACGTCCCTTCACCGTACCCGAGGTGGTTAGTGATGAGTAAGTCCAACATCTTCGACTTCACCGCCCCGGCAGTGGCGCGTATCAAGAATGCCGCCAGGGCGCACGGAGTGGTCAGACTGCCAGCGGACAGCCCGCTGAGCGCCCCCCTGGATGCTGACGAAGACCTCCTGCTCATGGACGAGCAGTGGTTGTTTTCAGTCATCGAACGGATACCAGAACGCAACCAGATTGCTTTAGTCGAGTTCCTTAAGAACCGCGCTTTCGACATGCATGGCGTCGTTACCGCTGACACCCTGCTCGCAACTGTGTACAGCTTTTTCAAGTACATGGAGTCGGAAGGTCGCCTGCATGAGGTATATCAGGAGGGCACTTACTATGAATAGCCTGAGCGGATCGACCAGCCTGGCAAGACCTGCGTTCCGCATGGAAGTCGTGGGGCGCATGGGTAAAAACTACGACCCAGCCAAGGATCAAGCCGCCGCGCAGCGTGCAACCTTGCGCAGGGTCCGATACGAAACGGAACTGCTCGCGGCGGAGTACGCCAAGATCATGCTGGAACGGCACATCAGCGAGGCGCTGAACCCGAAGACTGACCCCGCCTTGGCGGCGAAGCTGCGCGAGAGCATCATGAATCGCGGGATCGGCAGGGTTCGCGAAGCAGAAGACGACAGCACAACGAAGCAGAAAGGCGCTGGCGTCGTTGAGTTCCTCGAAACTCTGGCAGCACTGTCGCGCAGCAGCGGCGATACCGAGCGCACACTGGCTCCACGTATCGAGCGTGACATCTCGGTAGTCGGCACTGATGAGGACATCGAAAGCTACCTGTCGCGCCTGGCTGACGAAGATGAGGGTGAAGACGATGAACAGCCTTGATAAGCAGAGGATGGAAGCGCTGAGGGATGCCTGGCGCAACCCGAAAAACGATGTGGAAACCCAGCTTAGGAGCTGCGCTGAATGCCTAGATTTGTGCGAGAAGTATGGTGTTGATCTCCGTGAGCTGCTGGCTACCTTCCTCACAGAAATGGTTGAGATCGCAATGACCCGGCAGCGCGAAGCCGTGGCCGCACTGGACACTGGCGAACTCACCAAAGAGAAGCTGGTGAAGGCGTCGGAGGCGGTCACCCTAGCGTCCAAAATACTAGAGACGCTAATGCAAGGTCACACCGCCTTGGACGGTACGTCGACTGGCAATCCTTAAGGTGCGCAGAAAGCGCAAGGGGGCAGATCAATCCCCTACGCATCCTCCATCCTTACAAAGCCGCATGTGCTTCCGCCATGAACAAGATCGTGGTGGCCGTCAGATTGAGGGCGTAGCGAGCCATAAACTCGGGAACAGCTACTGGTGTTGTGCCCTGCCCATGCCCGCCGTGCTTGTTCCTGACGGTCGGCACACCGCTCTCAAGTAATGACTTTATCGCCCCCATTTGAGCGTCCATGTACGAAGGGAAAAGGCCGTTAGCCATACATACCCCGATAAGTCCTCGGGCGGTTTCACCGGGCTTGATCGGCCAACCACGGGCTGTACAAATGGCGATCATGGTGCTTTCAAAAGATTTGAGCGCAGCCACAAGACACTCTTTGTGTCGACCGTGGCGGTAATCCTCATGCGCCTGCAAAAATTCTTCGTTCGCGCCCTCAAACTGCGCTCCACGAAGAACTTCCAGGGTGGGTTTTACAGCCTCAGCGTGCAGGTATTTTGAGTCGACTCGAATAATCTCGCCAGATTCGAATTGATACCCGACACCATGCTCTTTGAACCGTGCATTAAGCTCATCTAGTGCATCATCCGCTTCTATTTTTCTGTCGGTCCCACGCCTGAACTGTTGATTCTCACGTACGTAATTGTCAATAATTTTGAAGCACAGCTCAACTACGTCGAGAGCTTTTTCCGTCACACGCTCATTCAGGAAAAAATTAAATAGGGCTGCCGAATCATTCCCCTCATGCTTCTTCAGTTCGAAGACACCGTATTCTCTGCACAGGGTGTTGCAAAAGAATTCGTACACTTCTTCGGCTGCATTTGAATTGTAGTGATCGGTCCCCACTGCATCCCGGATGATATGTACGATTTGTACCCGTAGCGGGTTTGGCAATTCGTCATACACATACACATCAGGCACCTCGCCCCGCATCCGCTTTTGCCGTTTTGAGTACAGATCGAAAAGCCCCATAGGAAATCCCTGCACGCCTGTGCGCGAAAAATAATCCGCGAAAGCTACTATCTCGCCACCATACTGTCCAGCTAACGAACCGTGCTACGCACATGGTTCCAGAGGCAAAATAAAGGGCGCTCTCCATGGGCGCCCTTGTCGTCTGTGCTGCACATGTTCGGTCATCTGCCGCGCTTCCCGCCCTTGCCCCCACTCTTCGGCGGCTTACGGTCCTTCTGAGGAAAGTAGGTTGGTCCGACGGGCATCGGCTGTTTGTTTACTCCGGGTCTGCGGTCAATCATTACTCGTCACCTCGGTTTGTGGGCACTGCGCCCCTGGTTGTGTGCCGAACAGCTCGGCGTGTAATTCTTCCTCAACCTGGCAGAGCGGCATCCTGTCGCCCATTGCCCAGCAAGCTATGCGCATCCCCCTCAGAATGGTTCGGCGACGGGCCTTCGTGCGCTCATCGCCGATGCGTTCTGTCTGAGCCTGAAGCCGCTGGAGCATCAGCTCGATTTTCAGATCGCGGGTCTGTGCCTGTGCCATGTGCCACCCCTCCTTCACACCGCCGGACGCTGCGTGTCGCGCATCGACTCGAACAGCCGGTTGAACTCATCGTTCGACAGGTTGGCGATGTCCCCAGCTTTGTACGCGCCCCGCTGATCTGGCGCACGACCATTGGCCGACAACGTGGACAAGCTGGTAGGTGCTTTCGGAGGCAGGCGCGTTCCCGGCACACGTTGGCCAGGCACGGCGGAAACCAGCCCCATTTCGATAGCACGGTTGTAGATGTGCTCAGCTGGGTTGATACCTTCGGCTTGGCAGCGACGCACGAACGCCACGTTCACCGTCTGCTCAATCAGAGCCATCTCCTGCGGGCTGGCGTTCGGGTGTTGCTGGCGCATGTTGGCTTGAATGGTCTGATGCACTGCCTCGAAGGCAGCGCGGTAATTCTCCACTCCGACCGACTCTGCAAACGCCTCTTCAGCCTGGGCCACAACCGGTGCCAGCTGTTGCTGCTCCTGCTGTAGTTGCACGACTGCTTGTTGGTATTGCTGCTGGTACTGCACGTTTTGCAGTTGCTCAGTGAACTGCTTTTCCTTAGCTCGGATAAACCCTACAGGGTCGATTTCCGGGTCTATCTCGGGCTCCAGTTGCGCCTGCTGTTGCTGTGTTTGCGCGAGCTGCTGTTGGTATTGCTGGAACTGCGCAAGCTGTTGCTGGTAGATGGCGAGTTGCTGCGCCTGCGCGTCCAGTTGTTGCTGCAACTGCTGACGTTTTGCGCGCTCTTCCCGTAAAGCACCGAGGGGCACCTTGCCACTTCCCTTGCGCGGCTGTTCGTCTTCCTCGACCAGCTCTTCCGGCTCCCGATCTTTCAGCGCCTCGTGCTCGTCGTACGCCTCGACCGCTGAAGCCATCGACTCGTACAAAGGCCCATCAGCTGCGGCGTCGTCGGGCATTCCAACAGTGCCGGTGCATTCAGCGGCCAGGCTGTTGCTGATGTCATCCGACCCGTCGTCTACATATTCGTCGCTCATTTCGCGTTCCTCGATACAGGTTTACGTTTAGGTGCGTTTAACGCCGGAGAGCACAGAGTCGAGTCGGCTGGTTGTTTGACGGACAGGCCGTAGCGCGCCTGGAGGTCATCGTGCGCTGCCTTCACACGAGCATCCTTAGCGGTGGTTTCCAACACTTCGGTAAGCTGTGCTTGCAGCCGTGCTACGTCGGCGTTGTGCTTGATCCGCGCTTTGTATTCGGCGATTTCCTCAGCTTCCAGCGGCCTGCGATTAATCTGGTCGGTACTCCACCCGCAGCGATTACCGAACCGTGCACGTTGACGTTCTGCCCGCTGAATTTTTAGGCACCACTCCAACATCGTTCCTTCGGCAGCCGCGGCACTGCGTACCGGTACGCTTGACGGAACCTCAGTCAAGATCGTGCCCAGGTCGAACAACGGTTTGTCGAGGTGGACCACGTAACCGCCTTCAGCTGACTGCCGCAACTTGGCGCGGGTCAGATCCAAGTGGTAGATCTTGGCTTCGGTACGCAGGTACTGAAGCCGGTCGTTGTCAAAGTTCATGGTGCGGTGCCTCCTGTTGTTGAACTGCATCGATCCGGGCCTGAAGGGTTTCAAGGTCGGTCAGCTGGGGGTTGGTGTTCTTGGTCGAGGCCGCTTCACGCAGCCGTCGTTCCGCATCGGCGAGCTGCTTTTTGGCGCGCGGGATCTGGCCCTTGATAGCGAGCAACTCGTCCAACCGTGTCCGTGCCTCAGTGACCTTGTCGGCAAGGGCAACCAGTTCGCGTTCGTCCATTAATTGCCCCCCTGTTGAATGGCACTGCGTAGTTTGTCGATGGCACGGCGGTCACCGTTCGCCAGGTAAGGAACGAACGCGAAACGCACAGCGGTCCGGGCCTTCCTCATTTGTGCGGACATGCGCGATTTTTTCTGGTCGTCGCCCAGCGCCCGCCAACCCTCGCCCTGCATGGCGCTCCGTATTGTTTTAAGCGCTAGCGCCCCGGACAACTCGGCGAACTCGGCCTGCTGTTTATCGTCGAGTTCGAAACGCCGTTTGTTGAGAGTGAAGTGCGGTTCTGTCTCGCCTGGTGAATAGCCAATACGAGCCGCTTCCAAGAGCGCCGGGTCGGTCTTCTGAGTGGATTTTGCAACAGGGACAGCCATCGACAGCGCGCCGTACTGGTTCATGGCGTTCGGCACAGTTTGGCCCCACGCGTCACGCTTGGCCGGCAACTGCGTGCGCAGTCCGGGTGTGCGGTTCATGATCGAATCCAGCGGGCCATCGCTCTCGCGGGCGTATGGGTCGCTAGTGCTGGCAGCGTTGGACAGCAACGTGAACGGCTGGGCGAAACTGCCTGCCATGCGACTGGCGTACCACTTACCATTGCGGCGGGGGTTGCTCGCGAACTGGGCGAAGTCGGCGATGCCTTTCAGGAACGTCTGGTTGGTAACGTTCTGGCTGAACGACGACAGTCCATCGACCACCATCCCGCTCGCGTCTTTGTTATCAGCCCACGACTCGGCCAGGTCCGCGCTCAACGAGAGGATTATTCCGAGCGGCGAGAAGCGTTGGTAACTGTAGTAATCGCCATCCACCACGATACTGTTCGGCTGCCAGCCCGTGGCCAGTAGGGCTTCTTTTTTCTTTTCGTCAGTCGGCCCATTGCCGGTTAAGAAGCCAGCCTGCGATAGAGCGCCGGCAGTGATCATCACGGTACTGCCCCAAATCACTCTTGCTGCTGCACGCTCGGCCCTAGCGCCGCCCGCCTTAAAGTCGGACCACACGCTAGGCATAGCGGCGGCGAGCGGCGTACGCTTCATCGCCTCTCGCACAACGTTGGTTGGCGTCTGAACGTACGGAGCTATGGCGTGCAGCCACGGTGCCCGAGCCTTGGCAGCCATCACCAACCCCAGGAGCGGACCGCCCTTGGACTGGAACGTTTGCTGGAGTTTATGTTGGTTCGCACGTTCGAGCATGGCCGGCGTAGGAGTGGCCACTAGTTGCTCGATACGCTGGCTAAGTTTCGTGCCAGCCGGCAATGTACCGGCGCGTTTTTCACCTACTGCGATCTGCCGCGCCTGGGCCTCTAGCTCTGCCGCGAAGTTCAGCGTGCTGTAGAACGCATCGGATGTGCCTAAAGCCCTGAATGGAAGATCGAATGCAGCATCGACTTTGCCCTGGCGTGGTCGGGTAAGCGTGCCGTCTTCCAGCTCTACCGGGCGTTGCCCAAACGTACCATCGTAAGCTTCGGCACTGCTGTTGATCGCGTTGGATTGGCCAGTTTTCCACGCCTGCCCAGCGGCACCGACAGCGTTGGTCATGTTCTTGGCATAACCCAACAGCAAAGCCATAGGTTCGCTGAATACGGTTTCGCCTTTCAGGCCGACCGCGCGTTTAAGTCCTCCGATGCCGGACGCGATACCGCGCTCGATCACCTCGTTAGCCAGCATGCCAGTGTTGGAAGTTGCGTTGACCGCATGGGTTCCGGCACCGGTCAACAGTGCGGATCGCCAGTAGGTGCCCAGCCACTTGTGCAGGAAGCCTGGCCCTTTCGCCATGAGTTTCGTAGCGTTGGCTACACCACCCACGCGGACTGCTTCGCCAAGCGCCAGTGCTAGGTCGTCGGCGTTTTGACCTGTTTTGAGGTTGTCGAGGATGGCCTTGGCCTGCGTGATGTCCTGCACCTTGCGGCGTTGCGCAGCGAGGGCGCGACCAGATTCCGCCCTTGCGCCCATGAGTTCGCCGAAGATGCTTTGCAGCTCGGCGTAGCTGTCGACGAAGTTGGCGCGTTCCAAGTCGGTAGCTTGGCCGCTAGCGATATGTTTTTGTTGGGCCAGCACAGATTGCAGTCGGTTGCTCACCAAGTCGGTCGCGGCGATCGTCTGCTCGGCGGACCAGGCCTGGCCGATCTTGCGACTGAATACTTGCGCCTTCGCACCCTCAAGACCGATCAGGCTGGCGAGACGGCGTTGCTCGTCCATCGTCACTACGCCACGTCTACGCGCCTCTGTGTCGGCTTCGGCTGGCTTGAGTAAATCGAGCGATTGGGCTCGCTGTTCGCCTTGCAGGCCGAGGTTATCCAATAACGGCGTGACGTCCTGACTGCCCGCGAATGGAGTTTTGGGTTCGGTGGGTTTGTCGAACAACCACGGCGGGCGACGTTGGTCGCGAAATTCTTTGAGCGCTTGAAGTTTTCGTTCCGCGTCATTTTTGACCGCCGAGAGAACACCATGCGCTGCCGTGGATACCTGCTGCTCGGCAGGATCTATGCCCTCTTGAACAAAGTGCGGCCCCGGCACAGGTTGTGCCTGCTGTTGCTGAGCCGGCATCGACATAGGAGTTTGCTGTGGCGTGGTCATGTTCGGGCGACGGAGACTTGCACCGCCACCCATAGCGCCACCGACGACACCGCCGATAACCATCTGCTTGTCCACGCCTTCCATTGCTGGTCGGTCAGTGGCCAGGTTGGTCAAAACCTGCTGTTGGCCTGACTGACTGAGTTCTTCCAGCGACTCGATACCCGTACCAGTCAAGGCACGTTGGACCAGTCCCTTAGCGACGTCCACGCCATCCGCCCCAGCGACTATTGAATCGATATCGGCAACACCCAGCTTGCGACCTATACGCGCACCAGCGGCGCCGAGCAGACCTGTCAAACCGCCAGACAGCAGCGCAAGACCGCTCTGCTCTGGATTCAGCGTGCCGGTGGCCTGGCGTGTTTGTTCGGCTTGTTGACCGGCACCGACAAGGCCTTCGCCCGCACCCGCGCCAATAACACCAGCCACGCGGGGAGCGACACCCAGCGCCTTGGCCCCGAGAGCGACACCACGGCCAGCCGCTCCACCCAGCAGGAGACTGGGAACGCTTTCTACGATAGCGTGCGGGATGTTGCCGGGGTTATCGCGCAGCGCCTGCAACGTGCCACCGACGCCGCTCGCCTGATCCAGTGCCTGTCGTGAGGCCTGACGCTCGGGCGTATCTTGCGTGTCCATAAATTTACGGACGCCGGTCGAGTCATATCCAAGCGCCTTGGGGATCGCACCACCGGACATCAAGCCCGCCAGCCCCATCACGCTGTCGCCAACTCCGACACCGCCACGCGCAACAGACCGGCCAACATCGCCGACGACACTGCTATCGATGGCGTGTTCGATCCGGTCAATGAACCCCGGCGACTGTTCCGGCTGTGCGTAGTCATCCCAAGGAGACGCATCATCCGGCGTGCCTTGCACAGTTTGGAGCACGGCTTCGACCTGAGCAGGGTCAGCCGCGTAGTCATCCCACGGCATCCCGGTCATCAGATCTTGCTCCACGAAGCCTTATCGGCAGGGTTGCCACCGAGGTACTTGTAGCCCTTGCGAATGGTGCCCACGGCGGGCGCGCCCGGATACTGCGACTGCTGGCTAGTGCCAGGTACTCGCATGGGCTCACGCGCATTTCCTGGCACCGCGCCACCGGCAACGATGGGCGGGACCGGGTTTTGCTGCGGCGCATAGTTAGCGAGCGGAGCCCCACCGGGCAGCGACCCGAGTCCGTCTTCAGCAGGGGTGCCGCCTGTCGCGTGTTGGACGATCGCTTCAAGCGGGTCAGCCTTTACGCTCTTGGCTGACTTGCCGCGACCGGGACTGAACTGCGCGAAGGGCTCGCCATAGGGCTGGTATTCGCCTGTCTGCGGATCTAGCACATGGCGCTGCATCATGCCGTTACCGAGAGGTTGGTCCAGCACCTGGCGCTGTGTCGGCATGCGTGGACCTTGTGCTTGACCGCTACCTTGATGTGCTTGGCGCATGTCGAACTGTTGGGATTGCTGTTGCAGCTGGGCTTGGCGATGCTGCTGCAACTGGTAGCCAGACTGGGCTTTCAATACGTCATCGAGCGGCATCCCGAGGCTGGCAAGCGTCTTGGCAATACCACCGAGACCACTTTGAAAGTTGGGGTCCTGGAGGGCTTGGCGCTGGCGTTGTTGCTCGTCGGCTTTCTGCTGCGCTTGCTGCATTTGGAAGGCGCGCTGCTGCTCTGCTTGCTGGATCTGCGCTTGGCGGTACTGCTGCAACTGCTGGCTGTGGTTGGCCTGCTGGATCTGCTGCATGGCACCGAGGCCGGCTTGGGCGAATCGCTGACCACCGGAAGGGTTGCCGGGCTGCCATCCGCTCTGCTGCATCATCTGAAGACCGAGGACCATCCTCGGATCGCTCATCAGGCGCTGTACATTTTCAGCACTGAAGGCATCTGCAAAACCGGCCATGTCGTTTACTCCCCCCGGCAGGTGCCGGTATCAAATCTGTTTTGATTCATCTCGAGCCTTGGCTATGGCTTCTTGCACCACACGCCAAGCGTCGATAGCCACGAAGGCCGGGGACGTTGCTTCGAGGTGGACCATCCCACCAAACAACGCCAGGTAATCCAGCACTGCGGCAATGCTGGGAGTGGTCTCTACGCCCGCAGCACCGTACGGGCCGTAGCTGCCGGAATTGCGGACGGGGGCTTGGCTCATCATTTCGATCAGGGACATGGCTTATTCCTCGGACGGGCTGCGATTAGGGATTCGTTTGGCACGGCTGTTTTGTAGAGCGGTATGGTTCTTGGCGCGATCGACCCGGTACGCATCAAGCTCTTCAGAACTCAGGCGGCTGAGGTCGGTCGGCGCAACGAAGAAGCTGCCGTCGTCACGATCAACGATCTTTGGTTGGCCTTTCGGACGGCGGTGCTCAGGGGATAGGGCCAAGCACAATCGCGCCTGAATCTCAGACATAAAGCCCGTCCTATTCATGACGAAATCGACGATGTCTTCGATGCGGTAGCACAGCTGAGGTCGGCCAGATTGGCCGGTGTGCATAGGGATTGGCTCGGGTAGCACATCTTTGCAGGCGCTGATCAGGCTCGGGTCGCGGTCAATCAGGGCGGCGATTTGCTGGGCGGTAATGACGCTGGTCGTGGTGCTGGAGGGGTTCATTTCGGTCCCTCCATTTGAGGGTTTCCTGTGTGTACACAGATTATAGAATCCGCCTCTTATGTCAATTGGGTATTGGTAATTATCAATGAATTGTGTTAACCGATGCGAATGTGTTGATAGCTATTTTCTTGCGTGTTTTAGTCGCTAGTTATCAGGATCTATTATCAACAAAGACTCCGGCACAGTGTTTATGCCGGGGCGGTGTTCTAGCGTGGGGCGTTAAATTTAAGCGGCGAAGGCTCTGGCGCAGGGTTTGCAGAAGGGGGCGTGTTTTAGTTGAGAGGGTCTGACACGGATGTGTTTTTAGAATTTTAATTTTCGGGGCGGGGGTCGACGGCGGCTTTGGCACCGGTTTGCGGGCTGCGGGAAATTTTTCGGGGGCGGGGGTCTTCGGATTTCGGAAAATTGTCCTCGGGGATTCACTAGCCTATATACGCACAGAGCGACGATCGAACCCCTTGGTGGCACCGGGGACGGTCGATGTTTCAGCCTCCCAGCCCCCTCTTTTCCTGGCGATCCTGGCTGTGGCCTGGCGTCCCCTTCTCCCGCTGCGACGACGATCAGCTTCTAATTTACACAATGATATTCTGTTAACTAGCCAAGCCACGAATCCCTTGACATGCAGCACAATGGAGCGCAGTCTGAGTGCGTGACAACATTGTGTTAACTAGCCAAGCCAGCAATCTCAAGGGGTGAGTCATGAAACTTGTTGAGGCAGTGAAGACGGTAGAAGACATCGAGCTGGTTCGGCGCAAGCTGGAGTTAAACGCCCGAGGCAATACCTTGTATGCGGACATCTGGATGTTCGGCCTGCAAGTGGCTATGCGCATCAGCGATCTGCTTGATATCACCCTGCAACAGGCGCTGACGGGCCAGTTGGAGATCGTCGAAGGTAAGACCGGCAAGCTCAGGCAGATCAAGCTCAACGAGAAGGCACAGGGGATCGTCAAGACGCGATCAAAGCTTGGGGGCATATACCTGTTCGAGGTGGACAGCAACCGCGCCAAGGGCAAGCCAGTGAGCCGTGTGGCAGTCGCCAAGGCATTTAAGGCGGTAGGTGATGAGGTGGGTATCCGTCTCGGCACACACAGCATGCGCAAGACCCGAGGCTGGGTGATGCACCAAGCGGGCATCCCGATAGAGATGATCTGCAAAGTCCTGAACCACAGCAGTCCAGCCATCACCATGATGTACCTGGGAATCACGCAGGCCGAGATCGACTCTACTTACGAGCAGTTCGTAATATAGTGGCTAAGTAGTGGCACAACCCTGTTTTTAATACCTTTTAATACCTCTCAATGGGATCGAAGGTATTAAATTTCCAGGGCTCTAGCACAGGGGTTTGAGGCCGTTTTAGGGCCAAATTTAATAATTTAATACCTTTGCAAAAGTCAGCTTGGGATTCGGCTTCCGGCACCATGCCGCTGCTGGCTCCTACCCTTACCTACTCTTTTTTATAATTAAGGTATTAAAGGTATTAAAAGCATTAAAGCCGCATGAAACCCTTGTGCTAGAGCCATCGAAATTTAATACCCTATGCCGCCGCGAGGCATTAAATCCACCGTAGGAGGTATTAAGTGTGCCGTCCTCGCCATAACGCCACTGAAGCCAACAACCTGTGCCCTTCCTCGCCAGTGTCGCAGTACCTCGCCCTCACCCAAAATCGTATAAAAAACCGTATAGCGTTCTGCACGCCAAGGCCTTTGACCGCTCTAGAACGGTCGCAAGTCGCAATTCATGCTACTTGCCGGACAAGTGCCAGTTGATCGATCAGCGGCTAAAGGAACTGGGTACCGCAGAGAAGAAAGCGGAAAGCTAAAGATCAATAGATCAAAAAATCAAAAGATCGCAGCCTGCGGCAGCTCCTACCGGTGATTTGGTGTAGGAGCTGCCGCAGGCTGCGATCTTTTGATGTAAAAAACCCGGACACTGTCCGGGTTTTTATTGGGCTAGCCGAGGTGCTTACTCAGCGGCCGGCGCTTCTGGCTTGCGACGCTTGAGCGGGGCCATTCCGTCTTTGCTGACCAGAGAGTCGCTCTTGGGCCGGTTGACGCTCTTGCGCTTGGTTGGAGTCTTGGCGGCGACTTTTTTCTTGTCGCCCTTGGCGTCGGTCTTTTTCTTCTTCACGCCGACAGCCTTGCCGGAGGCCTTGACCTTTTTCGGTCCGCCGTAAGCGCCTTTGACTTCCTTGATGGTGCGACGCTCGAAGCTCTGCTTGAGGTAGCGCTCGATGCTCGACATCAGGTTCCAGTCGCCGTGGCAGATCAGCGAGATGGCCAGGCCATCGTTGCCGGCGCGGCCAGTACGACCGATACGGTGTACGTATTCGTCGCCGCTGCGCGGCATGTCGAAGTTGATCACCAGGTCCAGGCCGTCCACGTCCAGGCCGCGAGCGGCAACGTCGGTAGCCACGAGGATTTTCACCCCACCCTGCTTCAGACGGTCGATCGCCAGTTTGCGATCCTTCTGGTCCTTGTCGCCGTGCAGCACGAACGCCTTGTATTCCTGGGCTACCAGGCGGCCATAGATGCGGTCGGCCATGGCCCGGGTGTTGGTGAAGACGATGGCCTTCTGGTAGGTCTCGTTGGCCAGCAGCCAGTTGACGATCTGTTCTTTGTGCTGGTTGTGGTCAGCGGTGATGATCTGCTGACGGGTGGTCTCGTTCAGCTGGCTGACCGCGTTGAGCTGCAGGTGCTCAGGGTTGTTCAACACCTTGGCGACCATCTCGCGCAAGCCAGAACCACCGGTGGTGGCGGAGAACAACATGGTCTGCTGGCGGTTGGTGCACTCATCCACCAGACGCTGCACGTCTTCGGCGAAACCCATGTCGAGCATGCGGTCGGCTTCGTCGAGCACCAGCACTTCGACTTCTTTCAAATCGAGGTTACCGGCGTTCAGTTGCTCAATCATCCGCCCCGGCGTACCGATCAGGATGTCAGGCACCTTGCGCAGCATGGCAGCCTGGACCTTGAAGTCTTCACCGCCGGTGATCAGGCCGGACTTGATGAAGGTGAACTGCGCGAAGCGTTCAACCTCTTTCAAGGTTTGTTGGGCCAGCTCGCGGGTTGGCAGCAGGATCAGGGTCTTGATGCTGACACGGATCTTGGCCGGGCCGATCAAGCGGTTGAGGATCGGCAAGACAAATGCAGCGGTCTTGCCGCTACCGGTTTGCGCTGTCACCCGCAGGTCACGCCCTTGGAGCGCCAGCGGAATAGCCGCTGCTTGCACTGGCGTTGGCTCGACAAATTTAAGCTCGGCCACGGCTTTGAGCAGGCGTTCGTGCAAGGCGAATTCGGAAAACACGGGTGCTACCTCGAAGAAATACAAAAAAACAGCTGCATAGGTTACCGGTTTCGAGCGCGTAGGCCGAGTTTCTTTGTACAAAAGGCGGTAAACAGTGGTTTTTTTATTGCCCGATTTGTCACCGACGGTCATACAAAACGTCTTAAGTGCTCTAATCGTCCCCCGTGTCCCATTAAAGAATCGTTTTTGCCCATGGATATCAAACAGCTCTGGCTCAATGCCCAAGACCTCTGGGGTGCCCTTGACCAGCACCCGCTCGTGCATACCAGCCTGGCACTGGTGGTGTTGCTGGTCATTGCCCTGGTCCTCGGACGAGTGGCGCGCTACCTGATCCTGCACGCCAGCAAAATCCTCGGCCGCCAGCCGGCGCTGCACTGGATCAACGACTTGCGTCACAACAAGGTGTTCCAACGCTTGGCACAGATCACACCGTCGCTGGTCATCCAGTTCGGCCTGCACCTGGTCCCTGAGCTGAGCAAAACCGCGATGGTCTTCCTCGGCAACGTGGCACTGGCGTTCACCATTCTGTTCCTGCTGCTGTCGATCACGGCCCTGCTCAATGCCCTGCTGGACATCTACGCCCGCACCGAACACGCCCGCACCCGCTCGATCAAGGGCTATGTGCAACTGGCGAAAATGGTGTTGTACGTGTTTGGCGCGATCATCATCGTCGCCACATTGATCGACCGTTCGCCGCTGTTGCTGCTGTCGGGCCTGGGCGCCATGTCGGCGGTAATCCTGTTGGTCTACAAGGACACCCTGCTGTCGTTCGTCGCCAGCGTGCAGCTGACCAGCAACGACATGCTGCGGGTCGGCGACTGGATCGAGATGCCACAGGTCGGTGCCGATGGCGATGTCGTCGACATCACGCTGCATACGGTCAAGGTGCAGAATTTCGACAAGACCATCGTTTCGATCCCGACCTGGCGCCTGATGTCCGAATCATTCAAGAACTGGCGCGGCATGCAACAGTCCGGTGGCCGGCGGATCAAGCGCAGCCTGTTCATCGACGCCAGTGGCGTGCGGTTCATCCGCGATGACGAGGAACTGAGGCTGTCCCAGGTACACCTGCTGACCGACTACATCAGCCGTAAACAGGCCGAACTCAAGGCCTGGAACGAAGCCCAGGGCAATGTCGCGGCGATGTCGGCCAACCGCCGGCGCATGACCAATATCGGCACATTTCGCGCTTATGCGCTGGCGTATCTCAAGAGTCACCCAGAGATTCAGCCGAATATGACCTGCATGGTTCGACAAATGCAGACCACGGCCCAAGGTATTCCGCTGGAAATCTACTGCTTCACCCGCACCACGGCGTGGGCCGATTACGAGCGGATCCAGGGGGATATTTTCGATTACCTGCTGGCGGTGTTGCCGGAGTTTGGCTTGAGCCTTTATCAGCAGCCGAGTGGCGGGGATTTGCGGGCCGGGCTGTTGCCAGCGGTGCTGGGCGCGAGCCACATGCCGGAGGCCGAAAAACACGTTATGTAGCAACGCAAACCCTGTCCAGATTGTCTCTTCCAGGTTGACAGTTAAACGCTTTTCACCGGCTTTTTCTGCCTCATCGCAAACCCTAATCTGTGCTCATGTTGAACGAAGCCACTCACCTACCTCGAAAGGATTTCATCATGAGCAACGCTACCTACAACCGCCTGAACAAAGACGACGCCGTAGTTTTGTTGATTGACCACCAGACTGGCCTGATTTCCCTGGTTCAAGACTTTTCGCCCAACGAGTTCAAGAACAACGTGCTGGCACTGGCCGACGTGGCAAAATTCTTCGAGCTGCCCACCATCCTCACCACCAGCTTTGAACAAGGCCCCAATGGCCCACTGGTACCCGAACTCAAGGAAATGTTCCCGGACGCGCCCTACATAGCCCGACCTGGCCAGATCAACGCCTGGGACAACGAAGACTTCGTCAAGGCCATCAAGGCGACCGGTCGCAAGCAACTGATCATCGCCGGTGTGGTGACTGACGTCTGCGTGACCTTCCCAACGTTGTCTGCCCTCGCAGAAGGGTTTGAAGTGTTCGTAGTCACTGATTCTTCCGGCACCTTCAACTCCACCGTACAACAGGCAGCCTGGAACCGTATGACCCAGGCCGGGGCGCAAATGATGAACTGGTTCTCGGTCGCTTGCGAATTGCAGGGTGACTGGCGCAACGACATTGAAGGCCTGGGCAACCTGTTGTCCCAGCGCATCCCGAACTACCGCAACCTGATGAACAGCTACTCGGCAATGGCAGCGCGCCAGGCTTGATTGGCCATTGAGTTCAGACAACGCATACGCCAAAAGGGCCCTTGAAGGGCCCTTTTGTATTTGCACCTGCCAGGACTTCAATGCTTCAGCCTGCGCCCGCCTATGCTCGCGATCAGGTATACGAGCCCGTCAAAAAATCTTGCTGCGAAATCAAATGGCCGCGCTACGCTGGCGCAACTCCATGTTCAGTATGCGGTCGTTTTCGCTGTAATCGACAGGACAGTCGATCACATGCACACCGGGTGTCTTGACACAGTGTTCCAGCAGCGGCAGGAAACCCTCGGCGCTCTCCACGCGGTGACCATTGGCGCCATAGGCCTCGGCGTATTTAACGAAGTCCGGGTTACCGTAATCCAGGCCGAAATCGGTAAAGCCCATGTTCGCCTGCTTCCAGCGGATCATGCCGTAGCCGTCGTCCCGCAGGATCACCACGGTCAAATTCATGTTCAGGCGAACCGCTGTCTCCAACTCCTGGCTGTTCATCATGAAACCGCCGTCCCCACATACGGAGATCACCGGACGATCCGGGTACACCAAATGCGCGGCCATGGCGGAAGGCAGACCCGCCCCCATGGTCGCCAGCGCGTTGTCCAGCAGCACGGTGTTGGGCTTGTGAGCCTTGTAGTTGCGGGCAAACCAGATCTTGTAGATGCCATTGTCCAGGGCAACGATACCTTCAGAAGGCAACACGCGACGAATGTCGGCAACCAGGCGCTGTGGGTAGACCGGGAACCTGTTGTCGTCCGCCCCTTCGATGATCTGGGCTTCGTTCGCATCACGAATCGCCATCAGCCGTGTGAAATCCCAATGGCTGGTATCGTTCAGCGCTTCGCCGATCTGCCAGACGGCGTTGGCGATATCGCCAATGACTTCAATCTGCGGGAAATACACGGCATCGACTTCAGCAGAGCGGAAGTTGATGTGGATGACTTCGGTGCCGCCACGCACCATGAAGAATGGCGGCTTCTCGATCACATCGTGGCCGATGTTGACAATCAGGTCGGCAGCCTCGACGGCGCGGTGCACGAAGTCTCCCGACGACAACGCGGCATTGCCGAGAAAGCGCGGGTGGCGCTCATCAACCACGCCCTTGCCCATCTGGGTGGTGATAAAGGGAATGCCGGTATCGTCGATCAGTTGCTTCAAAACCTTGGCAGTCATCTTGCGGTTGGCACCTGCGCCAATCACCAGGATTGGACTGCGAGCGTTCTGCAACTTCTCGACGGCGGCCTCGACAGCCTTGTGCTCGGCCAATGGACGGCGATGCAGGCTCCGCGGCATCGGCATGCTATCGGTTTGCTCGGCGGCGATATCTTCCGGCAGTTCCAAGTGGACGGCTCCGGGCTTCTCCTCTTCAGCGAGACGAAACGCTTCACGCATCCGCGCCGGGATATTGTCTGCCGAGGCGAACTGGTGGGTGTACTTGGTGATCGGCGCCATCATGCCGCAGACGTCAATGATCTGAAAACGGCCTTGCTTGGACTTCTTGATCGGCTTCTGACCCGTAATCATCATCATGGGCATGCCGCCCAGGTAGGCGTACGCGCTGGCAGTCACCAAATTCGTTGCACCAGGGCCGAGGGTGGAAAGACTGACGCCAGTCTTACCCGTGAGGCGGCCGTACGTGGCGGCCATGAAGCCGGCGGATTGCTCGTGACGCGTCAGCACAAGCTTGATCGTCGACTTGCGTAGGGATTCAAGCAGGTCAAGGTTTTCCTCGCCGGGAATGCCGAATACATACTCGACGCCTTCACTTTCCAGGCATTGCACAACCACATCGGCAGCTTTGGCCATTTTCTTGTCTCACCTACGCTCGGCGGAAATCCGGTAATTGTTGAGTTTGTGTGCGCTCGACTCCTTGGACGCGCCACATACAGTGCCTTATAAAAAAACATCGACGTTCTATTTTCTCAATCGGTCGATTTAAAGGCGCACGCTAGAATGATAGACGGCCGTTTGCGCAAGCCGACGGATCAGTGCGCGATGGCTGGTTGGCGTACACCCAGCCGGCTGATCCACACCGCCATCAAGATCACCGAACCACCGAGCAATAATCGTCCCAATTCTTCATGCTGATTCCAGATAAGCAGGTTGATCAGCAGCCCCACCGGCACATGCAGGTTGTTCATCACCGCCAGCGTCCCGCCATTCACCAGGCACGCGCCCTTGTTCCACCAGTACAGCCCCAGCGCGGTCGAGACCAGGCCGAGGAACAACAGCACCGCCCATTGCAGCGGTGCTTCAGGCAGGAAGTTCTGTTTGCCGAACAACAGGAACGCCGGCAATGCCACCGCCAATGCCCCCAGGTAGAAATAGCCAAAACGCCGGTAATGTGGCAAGTCGCTGGGGTGACGTGCGACCAGATGTTTGTAGAGCACCTGCCCGGCGGCGTAGGTGAAGTTGGCCAGTTGCAGCAGCAGGAAACCCATGAAGAAGTCCGGGTTGATCCGGTCGAAGCGAATCACCGCGGCCCCCGCCACCGCCACCAGTGCCGCGATCAGGGCCCAGGGGTTGAAGCGACGGTTCAATGCGTCTTCGATCAGGGTCACGTGCAGCGGCGTGAGGATGGTGAACAGTAGCACTTCCGGCACCGTCAGCACGCGAAAGCTCAGGTACAGGCAGACGTACGTCACACCGAATTGCAGTGCGCCGATCAGCAACATGCCGCGCATGAAGGCCGGTTCCACCGAACGCCAGCGGGTCAGCGGGATAAACACCAGCCCCGCCAACAGCACGCGTATCAGCACCGCGAAGTAGCTGTCGACATGACCGGCCAGGTACTCGCCGATCAAACTGAAGGAAAACGCCTGGATCAGCGTGACAAAAAGTAGATAGCCCATGCTCGCCTCATTTCGAATGGCGGCGAAGATAGCGGTTTTTGACGGGGATCGCGAACAGTCAAACGATACAAAAACCCTGTGGGAGCGAGCCTGCTCGCGATAGCGGTGTGAAAGGCAACATCGATGTCGTCTGACACTCAGTCATCGCGAGCAGGCTCCCACAGGGGATCCAGGTACACCCGTAACAGTCAGGTCGGCTTTAAGGCCGCCTCGCTTTTGTTTTTGATCGCAGGCGCCCCGTTAACCACGATGGCCGAACGCAGGCCTTGCGCAGTGGGGAAACCGGCAGGACGCCGGTTTAGCCGCGCTGGGCCAAGGATGGCCCATCGCGGCGACCCACGGAGCAATGCCGGAGAGAGGGCATGCCGAGCCTAAGCGAGGCACCAAGTGGTGGGGCAAAAGCCTTTTGCTTCCTTTTTGCTGGGCCGGCACTCCGGCGTTTGAAAAAGGGAGTCGCTGTAAAAGCGAAACCATAAGCCGCCGTTACCGCAGCAATGGATATGTACTCCGACAACCAATTTCACACAGGGCTTCTTGTGACGTCCCCGCATCACCGTTGCGCACGGCTCAATTAATGCGTCGTCAGCGGAACGCGGAGCGTCCCTGGCGGCATTCCCACGCAGAGCGTGGGAACGATCAAAACACAGGCATCACCAAAAGCAGGTCGGCTTTAAGGCCGCCTCGCTTTGCTTTTGATCGCGGGCGCCCCGTTAACCACGATGGCCGAACGCAGGCCTTGCGCAGTGGGGAAACCGGCAGGACGCCGGTTTAGCCGCGCTGGGCCAAGGATGGCCCATCGCGGCGACCCACGGAGCAATGCCGGAGAGAGGGCATGCCGAGCCTAAGCGAGGCACCAAGTGGTGGGGCAAAAGCCTTTTGCTTCCTTTTTGCTGGGCCGGCACTCCGGCGTTTGAAAAAGGGAGTCGCTGTAAAAGCGAAACCATAAGCCGCCGTTACCGCAGCAATGGATATGTACGCAGGCAACCAATTTCACACAGGGCTTCCTGTGACACCCCGCATCACCGTTGCGCACGGCTCAATTAATGCGTCGTCAGTGGAACGCGGAGCGTCCCTGGCGGCATTCCCACGCAGAGCGTGGGAACGATCAATCGCCAGCAGGCTCGCTCCCACAGTGGTTATGGGTCCGTTCACAAAACCCTGGGCAAAAAAAAGCCCGATCTCGCTAAAGCGTTCAATCGGGCTAGAGCACTCAGGAGCAACAAGTGCAAAGGGAGGTTCGATGCGCGTGCAGGCTTGAAGGGTTACGCGCCAGGTCACTAGACCATCCAGTGATTATCTGGCGATTAACGGCTCAGGCCACCTGGGAAAGCTTGGCGTTCGCCTGGTTCAGGCCTTTCTCCTGGAAGTCGCCGCCCAGGTTCATGCCTTCGGCGTGGATGAACGTCACGTCGTGGATGCCGATGAAGCCCATGACCTGGCGCAGGTAGGGTTCCTGGTGATCCGCGGTGCTGCCGGCGTAGATCCCGCCGCGCGCCGTCAGTACATAAGCGCGCTTGCCACTGAGCAAACCCTGCGGTCCGGTTTCGGTGTACTTGAAGGTGACGCCGGCACGCAGCACATGGTCAAGCCAGGCCTTGAGGGTGCTCGGGATGGCGAAGTTGTACATCGGCGCGGCCATTACCAGCACGTCGGCGGCGAGCAACTCGTCGGTCAGCTGGTTGGAGCGCTCCAGGGAAAGTTGTTCGATGTCGCTGCGTTGCTCGGCGGGCTTCATCCAGCCGCCCAACAAGTTGATGTCCAGATGCGGCACCGGATTGACAGCCAGGTCGCGAACGGTGATCTGGTCGCCGGGGTGCGCGGCTTGCCACTGGCTGATGAAGGTCTGGGTCAGTTGACGGGAAACCGAGTCTTGCTGACGGGCACTGCTTTCGATGATCAGAACGCGGGACATGGTTTGTAGGCTCCATCTGAGAATGCTGTAAGTCGATGGAGTGAAGGTTAAACAGAGTCATATCGATGAAAAAGCGCAAATAACTGCTATAACCAATCGATAATTTCGTTTATAAGCGGAGCATCGGCAATTCGCGTGCTCCGCTGGAGGTCATTTCGGCTTGCAGGTCATGGTGATGTACAGCTTGATGATCTTGCGGTTGAACTTGGCTGAAAGATCCGCGCTTTTACCCGCGTCCAGGTTGATCCTGCGGGTCTTTGGCGATTCAGGACCGTTGCGAAACACCACCGAGCATTCGGCAGCGGTGTCGCCGTAGTTGTTCACGGTGATCGAGCCCATGTCGTAGTCGGAGGCATAGGTGGTGTAGTCGATCTTCAGTCCATTGAGCTCTTTTTGTACGTCGATCGGATAAGCAAACGCAGTCATTGGCAGCATCGCCAGCAACAAAGAACAGATTTTTTTCATTCAGCAGTCTCCAATAAGAACTGCGCAGCTTAGGACAACAGGAGCCCATCATGAAAGCGCCCCGCGTGACCCTTGATCAATGGCGAACGCTTCAAGCCGTGGTCGACCACGGCGGTTTCGCCCAGGCCGCCGAAGCGCTACACCGCTCGCAATCGTCGGTCAGCTACACTGTGGCGCGCATGCAAGACCAGCTCGGCGTGCCGTTGTTGCGCATCGACGGGCGCAAAGCGGTACTCACCGAGGCTGGCGGCGTGTTGCTGCGCCGCTCCCGGCAACTGGTGAAACAGGCCAGTCAGCTCGAAGACCTGGCCCATCACATGGAGCAAGGCTGGGAAGCTGAAGTGCGCCTGGTGGTCGATGCCGCCTACCCGAGCGCCCGCCTGGTCCGCGCGCTGACCGCGTTCATGCCGCAAAGCCGCGGCTGTCGCGTGCGTCTGCGCGAAGAGGTGCTGTCGGGTGTGGAGGAGGTCCTGCTCGAAGGCGTGGCCGACCTGGCCATCAGCAGTTTCAGCATTCCCGGTTACCTGGGCGCGGAATTGAGCGACGTCGAGTTCGTCGCGGTCGCGCATCCGGAACATCCCCTGCACCGCCTCAACCGCGAACTGAATTTCCAGGACCTGGAAAGCCAGCTGCAAGTGGTCATCCGCGACTCCGGGCGCCAGCAACCACGGGACGTCGGCTGGCTCGGTGCCGAACAACGCTGGACCGTCGGCAGCCTGGCCACCGCCGCCACTTTTGTCGGCAGCGGCCTGGGGTTCGCCTGGTTGCCAAGGCACATGATCGAACGCGAACTCAAGGAAGGTACGCTCAAGGTGCTACCGTTGGACCAGGGCGGCAGCCGCAACCCGAGCTTTTACCTGTATTCGAACAAGGAAAAACCGCTCGGCCCGGCGACGCAGATTCTTGTCGAGCTGCTGCGCACATTCGACACTGCACCCCTGGACGCACCGTTCGCCGCCCCAGAACAAGCCTGACACGGAGGTAATGCATGGCCTATTTCGAACACGAAGGTTGCAACCTGCACTACGAGGAATATGGCCACGGCACGCCGTTGCTGCTGGTCCACGGCCTGGGTTCCAGTACCCTCGACTGGGAAGAACAGATCCCGGCGCTCGCCGCCCGCTACCGGGTGATCGTCCCGGATGTGCGCGGTCACGGGCGCTCCGACAAACCCCGCGAGCGCTACAGCATCGCCGGGTTCAGCGCCGACCTGGTGGCGCTGATCGAGCACCTGAACCTGGAGCCCGTTCATTACGTAGGATTGTCGATGGGGGGCATGATCGGCTTTCAGCTGGGCGTGGACCAGCCGCAATTGCTCAAGAGCCTGTGCATCGTCAATAGCGCACCCGAGGTCAAGTTGCGCACCCGCGACGATTATTGGCAGTGGTTCAAGCGCTGGAGCCTGATGCGCGTACTCAGCCTCCACAGCATCGGCAAAGCCCTGGGTGGCAAACTGTTCCCCAAGCCAGGACAGGCTGATTTGCGACAAAAGATGGCCGAGCGCTGGGCAAAAAACGACAAACATGCTTATCTCGCCAGCTTCGATGCCATTGTTGGCTGGGGGGTGCAGGAACGACTTTCGAGGATTTCCTGTCCAACCCTCATCGTCAGCGCCGACCGCGACTACACGCCGGTCGCGCTGAAGGAAAACTACGTCAGGCTGCTGCCGAATGCGCGGCTGGCCGTGATCGCCGATTCGCGTCACGCTACCCCGCTGGACCAGCCCGAACGCTTCAACCAGACGCTGCTCGAATTTCTCACCGCAGTCGACACTTCCACACTCAGGATCACTGACCCATGCTGAAAAAAATCGCCCTCGCCGCTGGCTCCGTACTGTTTGCCGCCAACCTGATGGCGGCAACGCCTGCCAAGGCGCCGCACGTTCTTCTGGAAACCACCAACGGCCAGATCGAAATCGAACTGGACCCGGTCAAGGCCCCGATCAGTACCAAGAACTTCCTTGAGTACGTGGACAGCGGCTTCTACAACAACACGATCTTCCACCGCGTGATCCCGGGTTTCATGGTCCAGGGCGGCGGCTTCACCCAGCAAATGCAGCAAAAGGAAACCAAGGCGCCGATCAAGAACGAGCACAAGAACGGCCTGGTCAACGTTCGTGGCACCTTGTCCATGGCACGTACTTCGGTCCCTGACTCGGCGACCAGCCAGTTCTTCATCAACGTCAAGGACAACGATTTCCTCGACCAGGGTGATGGCTACGCGGTGTTCGGCAAAGTGGTCAAAGGTATGGACGTGGTGGACATCATCGTCAATTCGCCCACTACCGTGCGCAATGGCATGAAGGATGTGCCCGCCGACCCGGTGTTCATCAAGTCGGCCAAGCGCATCGACTAAGACTAAGCTGGACAAGGATGTCCGGGCCGTTGTCGGTGTTGCCGGCAACGCTCAAACCGTTGAAGGAGAGCCCGTTCGCGGGTGAATAACCGATGCTTTATCGCCGTTTCGAAAAACTGATCGACGTCTTCCGCGATGCCCCGACAGCCGCACCGCCGGATCGGGTCCTGCCTTTCTATACTTACTACCTCAAGCAGGTCTGGCCCAGTTTTGCCGCCCTGCTTATCGTCGGCCTGATCGGTGCACTGATCGAAGTAGCGCTGTTCAGCTACCTGAGCCGCATCATCGACCTGGCCCAGGGCACGCCCAACGCGGATTTTTTCAAGCAACACAGCCTCGAACTGACCTGGATGGTGGTGGTAGCACTGGTTTTGCGCCCGGTATTCGTCGGCCTGCATGACCTGCTGGTGCACCAGACCCTCAGCCCCAGCATGACCAGCCTGATTCGCTGGCAGAACCACAGCTACGTGCTCAAGCAGAGCCTGAATTTTTTCCAGAACGACTTCGCCGGGCGCATCGCCCAGCGCATCATGCAAACCGGCAACTCCCTGCGCGATTCCGCGGTGCAGGCGGTGGATGCGCTGTGGCATGTGCTGATCTACGCCATCAGCTCGCTGGTGCTGTTCGCCGAAGCCGACTGGCGCCTGATGATCCCGCTGCTGACCTGGATCATCGCCTTCATCAGCGCGCTCTACTACTTCGTGCCACGGGTCAAGGATCGCTCGGTGGTGGCCTCCGATGCGCGCTCCAAACTCATGGGGCGGATCGTCGACGGCTACACCAACATCACCACCCTGAAGCTGTTTGCCCACACCAACTTCGAGCAACAGTACGCCCGCGAAGCGATCAAGGAGCAAACCGAAAAAGCCCAACTGGCCGGCCGTGTCGTGACCAGCATGGACGTGGTCATCACCAGCATGAACGGCCTGTTGATCGTCAGCACCACCGGCCTGGCCCTGTGGCTGTGGACGCAGTCGCTGATCACCGTGGGCGCCATTGCACTCGCGACCGGGCTGGTGATCCGCATCGTCAACATGTCCGGCTGGATCATGTGGGTGGTTACCGGCATCTTCGAAAACATCGGCATGGTCCAGGATGGCTTGCAGAGCATTTCGCAGCCGGTCAGCGTGACTGACCGCGACCAGGCCAAACCCCTTGCGGTCGCCCGTGGCGAAGTACGTTTCGAAAATGTGGATTTCCACTACGGCAAGCAGAGCGGGATCATCGGCGGGCTCAACCTGACGATCAAACCCGGGGAGAAGATTGGCCTGATCGGTCCGTCCGGTGCGGGCAAGTCGACCCTGGTCAATCTGCTGCTGCGCCTGTATGACGTGGAAGGCGGGCGCATTCTCATCGACGGCCAGAACATCGCCGACGTCAGCCAGGAAAGCCTGCGCGAACGCATCGGCATGATTACCCAGGACACCTCCCTGCTGCATCGCTCGATCCGCGATAATTTGTTGTATGGCAAACCCGACGCCACCGATGCCGAACTCTGGGAAGCGGTGCACAAGGCCCGGGCCGACGGGTTCATCCCGCTGTTGTCCGACGCTGAAGGCCGCAGTGGTTTCGATGCCCATGTGGGGGAACGCGGGGTGAAGCTTTCCGGCGGCCAGCGCCAGCGCATTGCCATCGCCCGCGTCCTGCTCAAGGACGCGCCGATCCTGATCATGGACGAGGCTACCTCGGCCCTGGATTCGGAGGTCGAGGCGGCCATCCAGGAAAGCCTGGAAACCCTGATGCAGGGCAAGACCGTGATCGCCATCGCCCACCGACTCTCGACCATCGCCCGAATGGACCGGCTGGTAGTGCTGGAGAATGGCCGGATTGCCGAAACCGGCACTCACGCTGAACTACTGGCCCACGGCGGTTTGTATGCGCGGTTGTGGCAGCACCAGACGGGTGGGTTCGTCGGGATCGACTGAACCGCTCCGAAACCTTTGTGGGAGCGAGCCCGCTCGCGAAGACGGAGTGTCAGACAACACGTTTGTCGGCTGATAGACCGCCTTCGCGAGCAGGCTCGCTCCCACAGGAAACGGTGCGATGTTCAGGCTTGACGATAGGGTAACGCCGTCCTCGCATCCTCGGCGTAGGCCAGTACGCCTAGGCGCTCCTGGCGCAGGAAATCCTTGACCGCAGCTTTCAATCCGGGATGGCGCAGGTAGTGCCAGGAATGGGTGATCACCGGTTCAAAGCCGCGAATCAACTTGTGTTCGCCCTGGGCGCCGGCATCGAAACGCTGGTAGCCGTTGGCAATCGCGTAGTCCATACCCTGGTAGAAACAGGTCTCGAAATGCAGGCGGTCGAACTCCGCCAGGCAGCCCCAGTAACGACCATAGAAACTGTCGCCACCGACCAGGCTGAAGGCCATCGCCACCGGGCGTGAGCCTTGTTTGGCCAAAACGACTCGTATCGCCTGCGGCATGCGCTCGGCCAGCAGGCTGAAAAATTCCCGCGTCAGGTAAGGTCGTTGCCGGCGAACCGCGTAAGTGTTGGCGTAGCAGGCATAGACAAAATCCCACTGTGCCTCGGTCAGTTGCCGACCTTCGAGCCATTCGAATTCGATCCCCTGCCCGGCCACTTGCTCGCGTTCCTTGCGCATCTGCTTGCGTTTGCGCGAACTCAGGGCGTCGAGAAAATCCTGAAAGTCCCGATAGCCGCGGTTCTGCCAGTGGTACTGACAGCCGATGCGTTGCAGCCAGCCAGATTGTTCGGCCAGTGCGGCGTCGGTGAACGGGTCGGTGAAGTTGATATGGGCACTGGAGAGCTGTTCGATCTCCAGGTAGCCCGGCAGGCTCTTGAGCAATTCGAAACCATCTTCACCCCTGGCCGCCAGCAAGCGCGGGCCGCTGACCGGGCTGAACGGCACGGCGGTCAAAAGCTTGGGGTAGTAATCGATGCCGGCGCGTTCGCAGGCATCGGCCCAGGCGTGGTCGAACACGTACTCGCCGTAGGAATGCCATTTGCGGTAGCTGGGCAACGCAGCGATCAGTCGTTCACCTTCAACGTGCAGCAAATGTTCGGGTTGCCAGCCGGAATGGGGTCCCACACTACCACTGTCTTCCAACGCGCCGAGAAACCCGTGCCGCAGAAATGGCTGGTTCTCGGGTACCAGCGCATCCCAGGTTTTCGGGTCGATTTCCGACAGGTTTTGCAGGCGTTGCAACGGCATCACCGTCCTCACTCTTCATGGCGTGAAAGCTTGGCGAGTATCGCCTATCGCTGTGCATTGCACACGGGCAATTCGACGACAGCGCTCTGGATCAATCGTTTGCAACGACTGGGCACCGTCACAGACATGCCATCACTCTGCCACTGCACTGTCATAAACCATCGCGATACTGGCGCCTGTTTTTAGAGCGCCGGGTTATATCCGGCCACTGTTTTCCGTCCACCCCATGGTCGGTTGTGCCCAGGATGGTCCAGCCATCCACTCTCATCTTCGGAGATTGATATGCGTCTTGCTTCCACGAAAACTGCGGCGGCCTTGTGTGGCGGCCTGTTGCTGGCCATTAGTGTTCCTGCCAGCGCTGCAGTCGACGCCAAACTGCTCGACATGCTCAAGGCTAACGGCTCGATTACCAACGCCCAGTACAGCGAACTGCAAGCCGAGCTGGCACGGGACCAGAAAGACCAGCAAATCGCTCGTCAGGCCCAGCAAGAGACCAACGAGCAGATCGCGGCAACCGCGAAGAAAACCAATGAGCTGAGCACCTTCGACCAGAAACTGGCGTGGGCGGCCAAGACCCAATTCAAGGGCGACGTGCGTTTCCGACAGGAAAACGTCCACAACGATGGCGTTTCCAACAACAAGGACCAGGATCGCCAGCGCATAAGGGCCCGCCTGGGCGCGTTCAGCGAAATCAACCCGCAAGTCGACACCGGCATCCGTATTGCCACCGGCAGCAGCGACGACGCTCGCTCCACCAACCAGGACCTGAACAACTACTTCGACAAGAAGCAGATCTGGCTGGACCTGGGTTATGTCGACTACCACCCCGACGCCATCAAGAACCTGCACGTGATCGGCGGCAAGATGCTGCAGCCGTGGGTGAGCATGGGCGACATCATCTGGGATAGCGACATCAACCCGGAAGGCCTGGCCCTGACTTACAAATACCCGCTGGGCAATACCGAACTGTTCGGCAGCGCCGGTCACTACACTCTCAAGGACAACGTCGACGGCGAAGGGGTGCAGTTCAAGCACGACCTGCGCCTGTACGCTGGTCAATTGGGTGCGCGTTTCGCCATCACCGACAACCTGAAAATGACCGTGGGCGGCAGCCTCTACAACTACGACAACGACGAAGACAGCGCCTGCACCGCCAGCACCTCGCCATGCGCGCTGGCCGTCAACGGTAACACCCCGGGCGAGCAGTTCCGCCTGTGGGAAGGGTTCAGCCAGATCGACATCGGCGGCCTGCCAATGCCGCTGTCGCTGTACGGCCAGTACGTCCACAACGCCGAAGCCAGCAACGACAAGGACACCGGTTGGCTGGCCGGCGTCAAGACCAAGGTCTACGGCTTTGGCCTGGACTACAACTACCGCGACGTGCAGCAAAACGCGGTGGTGGGTGCCTTCACCGACTCTGACTTTGCCAACGGCTTCACCGGTTCGCGCGGCAGCAAGCTGAAAGTCAGCTACGAGCTCGACAAGAACTTCACCCTCGGTGCGACGTATTTCATGGCGAACTCCGACTACACCAACGCCAGCGTCAACCTGAAGGACTCCGACATCAACACCCTGCAACTGGATGCCGAAGCGAAGTTCTGATTTCCCGCTACACGACTCCGGCACGGATGCCTGAGCCACTCTTGCAGCCTGGCGTTGATCTATCGGTCCCCATCATCCTCCGATAGGTCAACGCCGGGCTGTTTCTATTGGCGTAAAAAAAGATCGCAGCCTGCGGCAGCTCCTACGCGAACGGGTTCAACGCAATATCGCGATTGAACATCGATCCATGTAGGAGCTGCCGCAGGCTGCGATCTTTTCAGCTACGGCGAAAAACTCAGCGTTTGCGCAGCAACACGCTACCGATCGAGTAACCAGCGCCGAACGAGCTGAGCACCGCCAGCGAGCCCGCGGCCAGATCATCCTGGTGCTTGTGGAATGCAATCACCGAACCTGCCGAACTGGTATTGGCATAGGTATCGAGAATCACCGGCGCTTCCTGCTCGGTGGCTTCACGGCCCAGCAGCTTCCTGACGATCAGGTGATTCATGCTGAGGTTGGCCTGGTGCAGCCAGAAGCGCTTCACGTCATTGACGTTGAGCTGATTCTCTTCCAGGTGCGCAGCGATCAGCTCGGCGACCATCGGGCAGACTTCCTTGAACACCTTGCGGCCTTCCTGCACGAACAGTTTGTCCTTGGCACCGATGCCCTCTTCCGCGGCGCGGTTGAGGAAGCCGAAGTTATTGCGGATGTTGTTGGAGAACTTGGTCAGCAGCTTGGTGCTGACAATGTCGAACTGGTGACTGGAGGTGGCGAGGTCAGCGCGCTCGATGATCACCGCGGTAGCGGCATCGCCGAAGATGAAGTGGCTGTCGCGATCGCGGAAGTTCAGGTGGCCAGTGCAAACTTCCGGGTTGACCATCAGGATCGCCCGGGCCTGGCCCAGCTGGACGCTATTGGCCGCGGCCTGGATGCCGAAGGTGGCCGAGGAGCAGGCCACGTTCATGTCGAAACCAAAACCCTGGATGCCCAGCGCTTCCTGGACTTCGATGGCGATGGCCGGGTAGGCGCGTTGCAGGTTGGAGCAGGCGACGATCACGCCGTCGATGTCCGCGGCGGTTTTGCCGGCACGTTGCAGGGCTTGTTCAGCTGCGCCGATGGCCATCTGGCAAAGCACCGACCATTCGTCGTTGGAACGCTCCGACAAGCGTGGCGCCATGCGCTGGGGGTCGAGAATGCCTTCCTTGTCCATGACAAAACGGCTTTTGATGCCGGAGGCTTTCTCGATGAACGCTGCGCTGGATTCGGTCAACGCCTCGACTTCGCCGCGGGCGATGGCCTCGGCGTTGTCGGTGTTGAATTGAGCGACATAAGCATTGAAAGACTGCACCAGCTCTTCGTTGGAGATGCTGTTGGCCGGGGTGTACAGGCCGGTGCCGCTGATGACGACGTTATGCATGGTCGTGTCTCTAATCTGTTCAGGCAGAAAGTATTGGCACAGTCGTACCAATACGCAAAGGGTCTATTTCCGTCCCGGGGACGCAAACCTGGCATCGCTTGATCCGTCGCGCGAGCTGGCCGAAGGCTCTAGCCCGTGAAACTGGCGCTTATGGTCGCGAAGTTTGCCATAAACCTTGGATTTTCGCCCCTTTTGCAAATACGGCGGTACGACGCGATACCTGTAGGAGCGAGCATGCTCCGGGCGGCGTTCCGACGATGGACTTGAGGACGCCGCGGGGTATCAGGCACCCAGCGTCATCGTTGACGTCCATCGCGAAGGTGCGACGATTCGACATGCTCGCTCCTACAGAGGCCATGTCAGGGCTCGACCTGGCTCCATTGCTTGTTCAGGCGCTTGTCCGAGATCGGTACTTTGGTCCCCAGTTGCTGGGCGAATAGCGAAACCCGATATTCCTCCAGCCACCAGCGATACAGCTCCAGCTGTGGATCGCGCTTGCCTTCCTGGGCGTGTTTGTTGGCGCGGGTCTGGTATTGCGTCCAGAGGCCGGACAACTCGCCGCTCCAGACCCGATCCCGTTGCACCTGGGCGCCGATTTTTTCGAAACGCTGTTCGATGGCCTTGAGGTAGCGTGGCAGTTCCTTGAGCCACTGCATCGGCGTTTCCCGGACAAATCCCGGATACACCAGGTGGCTGAGCTGCTGCTTGATGTCGTTCAGGGCCACGGCTTGCGCCAGGTCGATCTTGCCCTTGAAGCGCTTTTGCAGGCCGTGCCAGTGCTTGAGGATTTCCAGAGTCAGTTTCGCCACGCGTTCGGCATGTTCGGTCCAGGTACCGCGCTTGCGTTCGGCCAACGACGCCAACCCGGCACCGTCGCGTGGCAGCGGGTCTTCACCGTCGAGGATGCAGCTGTCGAGGCTGGCCAACAGTATGTCTTCGACCAGTGCATCAACACGGCCCATGTCGCGATACAGCAGCCCCAGTTCGGTCAGGCCCGGCAACTTGCCGCGCAGGAACTTCGCCGGTTCCGCCAGTTGTTGCAGCAGCAAGCGCTGCAGGGCGCGGCGATGTTGGAACTCGGCTTCGGCCGGAGTCGAGAACCGTCCTTCCTTGACCGTCCCCGCCTCTTCCACCAGCGCCGGATAGACCGTCATCGACAGGCCGGCGATCTTCTGCTGGGTTTTCTCGGCGACGGCGGCGAACACTTTCGGTTCGACCGGCTGCTGGCTTTTCGCGGTTTGCGGTACCGCCAGGGCAGCCTGGCTGGCTTCGGCGAAACGCGCCGTCAGTTCGGCCAGGTCGCGTCCTTCGCCGAGAAACTTGCCCTGGGCGTCGACGATTTCCAGGTTCATCCGCAGATGGCTTTCGACCTGTTGTGCCGCCTCGCTCCAGGCTTCATCGCTGACCCGGGCGCCGGTCATGCGCAACAACTCGCGACCCAAGGCTTGTGGCAACGAGCCTTCAGCGAAGGTCATGCGCTGCAACGCGGCTTTGACGAAATCCGGCACCGGCACGAAATTCTTGCGCAAGGCCTTGGGCAAGTTACGCACCAGCGCAATGCACTTGGCTTCGATCACGCCCGGCACCAGCCACTCCAGGCGCTCCGGCGGCAGCATCGGCAACAGCGGTGCCGGTACCCGCAGGGTCACGCCATCACGCGGGTGGTTCGGTTCGAAGTGGTAGCTCAGGGCCAGTTCCAGGTCGCCGATGTGCAGCGTGTCCGGATAATGCTGGGCAGTGACTTCACTGGCTTCGCGGGCCAGCACGTCTTCCTCGCGCATGATCAGCAGTTGCGGGTCTTTCTGGCTGTTGATCCGATACCAGCTGTCGAAGGTCGCGGTCTGGTGGATTTCTGCCGGCAGGCGCGCATCGTAGAAGGCGTAGAGGGTTTCTTCGTCAGCCAGGATGTCGCGGCGACGGGCCTTGGCTTCCAGCTCGTCGAGTTGTTCGAGCAATTGCTTGTTAGCGGTCAGGCATTTGGCTTTCGACTGAATCTCGCCGCGCACCAACGCTTCACGGATGAACAGTTCACGGGACACCACGGGATCAACCGGACCGTAATGCACCGGCCGGCGGCCGACCACGATCAGCCCGAACAGGGTGATCTGCTCGAAGGCCACGACCTGGCCACGCTTCTTCTCCCAATGGGGTTCGAAGTGGTTTTTCTTGATCAGGTGCCCGGCCAGCGGCTCGATCCAGTCGGCATCGATCTTGGCCACCATGCGTGCATACAGCTTGGTGGTTTCCACCAGTTCGGCGGTCATCAGCCATTGCGGACGCTTCTTGCCGATACCTGACGAGGGGTGAATCCAGAATCGTCGCTGACGCGCGCCGAGGTAATCGCCGTCTTCGGTTTTCTGGCCGATCTGGCTCAGCAACCCCACCAGCACCGCCTTGTGCAGTTTTGGATAGTCCGCCGGCTCTTTATTGAGGCTCAACTGCATGTCGCGGCAGATCAGGCTCAATTGGCGATGGGAGTCGCGCCATTCACGCAGACGCAGGTAATTCAGGAAATTCTTGCGACACCAGTTGCGCAGCGGGCTCGCCGTCAGCGCCTGGCGCTGCTCTTCGAAACCGCGCCACAGGTTGACCAGCCCGGCGAAGTCCGAGTCGGTATCTTTCCATTGCGCATGGGCCTGATCCGCCGCTTGCTGGCGTTCCGGCGGACGTTCGCGCGGGTCCTGGATCGACATGGCACTGGCGACGATCAGCACTTCCTGCAGGCTGCCGAGCTTCGCCGCTTCGAGCAGCATGCGGCCCATGCGCGGGTCCACCGGCAGCCGCGCCAATTGGCGACCAAGGGGGGTCAACTGGCTGTTGCGGTCTACTGCCGAGAGTTCTTGCAGCAGGTTGAAACCGTCGCTGATCGCCTTGCCATCTGGCGGTTCGATAAACGGGAACGCGGTGATTTCGCCGAGGCGCAGGTGCAGCATCTGCAAAATAACCGCGGCCAGGTTGGTGCGCAGGATTTCCGGATCGGTAAATTCCGGACGCCCGAGGAAATCCTCTTCGCTGTACAGGCGCACACAGATGCCCGGCTCGACCCGTCCGCATCGGCCCTTACGCTGGTTGGCGCTGGCCTGGGAAATGGCTTCGATCGGCAGGCGCTGGACCTTGGCGCGGTAGCTGTAGCGACTGATGCGCGCAGTGCCGCTGTCGATCACGTATCGGATGCCCGGCACGGTCAGCGAGGTTTCCGCGACGTTGGTCGCCAGCACCACGCGACGGCCCGGGTGCGACTGGAAAATCCGCTGCTGCTCGGCCGGCGACAGGCGCGCGTACAACGGCAGGATCTCGGTGTGTTTGAGCTGGGCCTTGCGCAGCATGTCGGCGGCGTCGCGAATCTCGCGCTCGCCGGGCAGGAACACGAGCACGTCACCGGGGCTGCGGCGTTCGCTGCGCTCATAGGCGGCAATTTCATCGAGGGTGGCGAGGATCGCCTGATCCACCGTCAGGTCGTCTTCGACGCGGTTGCCCTCCTCGTCCTGTTCCAGGGTCAGCGGGCGATACCAGGTGTCCACCGGGAAGGTGCGACCGGAGACCTCGACAATCGGCGCATCGTCGAAATGCTTGGAGAAGCGCTCCAGGTCGATGGTCGCCGACGTGATGATGACTTTCAGGTCCGGACGACGCGGCAGCAGGGTTTTCAGGTAACCGAGCAGGAAGTCGATGTTGAGGCTGCGTTCGTGGGCTTCGTCGACGATGATGGTGTCGTAGCGTTCCAGATAACGGTCGTTCTGGGTTTCCGCCAGCAGGATGCCGTCGGTCATCAGCTTGATCAACGTATTGGAATCGCTCTGGTCTTCGAACCGCACCTGATAGCCGACCAGGGCACCCAACGGCGTGCCGAGTTCTTCGGCCACACGGGCGGCCACGCTGCGCGCGGCGATCCGACGCGGTTGGGTGTGGCCGATCAGGCCATGTTGGCCGCGCCCGATTTCCAGGCAGATCTTCGGCAGCTGGGTGGTTTTACCCGACCCGGTTTCGCCGGCAATGATCAGCACCTGATGCTGTTGCAGGGCCTTCTTGATTTCGTCGCGCTTGGCGGCGATCGGCAGGCTGTCGTCGTAACGAATCACCGGCAGGCTGGCACGGCGGGCCAGCACCTGGTCACAGGACGCCTGCATCCGCGCTACCCACTGGGCCAGTTTGGCCTCGTCGGGTTTCTTGCGCAGCTCAAGCAACTGCCGCCGCAGCCGGTGGCGGTCGGCGAGCATGGCGTGATCGAGGTTTTTCAGCAGTTTGTCGATGGAGGGCGATTCGTCGGTCATCAGGTACGCAATTCAGTCGTCTAGTGGCGCAGGGGGCGGATTGTCGCAGATTTGGGCTTCCGTGTGATCGCTGGTTCCCTGATCGTTCCCACGCTCTGCGTGGGAATGCATCAAGTGACGCTCCGCGTCACAGGGACGCGGAGCGTCCTGGGCGGCATTCCCACGCAGAGCGTGGGAACGATCTGTGTGGGGGGTTACTCGTTATCGAGGCCCTTGCGCCGATACGGGAACACATCGATCACCTTGCCGGCACGGATGGCCTCTTGCAGGCTCTTCCAGTAATCGGCGTTATACAGCTCGCCGTGCAGTTGATCGAACAACTTGCGCTGGCCCGAATCGGCAAATAGAAACGGCGGGAATTCCTCAGGAAACACATCCAGCGGCCCGATCGAATACCAAGGCTCGGACGCCATCTCATCTTCCGGCGTACGCGGTTGCGGAATGTGGCGGAAGTTGGCTTCGGTCAGGAAGCAGATCTCGTCATAGTCATAAAACACCACGCGCCCATGCCGCGTGACGCCGAAGTTCTTGAGCAGCATGTCCCCGGGAAAGATGTTCGCCGCCGCCAGTTGCTTGATCGCCAGGCCGTAATCCTCCAGGGCTTCGCGCACCTGCGCCGGGTTGGCGTTCTCCAGGTACAGGTTCAGCGGCGTCATCCGCCGCTCGGTCCAGCAGTGGCGGATCAGCACCGTGTCGCCTTCCACCGACACCGTGGACGGCGCGACATCCAGCAGTTCTTCGAGGCACGCAGGGTCGAACTTGCTCAGCGGGAAACGGAAGTCGGCGAACTCCTGGGTGTCGGCCATGCGCCCGACACGGTCGACGCTTTTCACCAGCCGGTACTTCTCGATCACCGTAGCGCGGTCGACGTTTTTCGACGGTGAGAAACGGTCCTTGATGATTTTGAATACCGTGTTGAAACCCGGCAGGGTGAACACGCTCATGACCATGCCGCGCACGCCCGGCGCCATGATGAACTGGTCGTCGGTGTTGGCCAGGTGGTTGATCAGCGCGCGGTAGAACTCAGACTTGCCATGCTTGTAGAAGCCGATCGAGGTGTACAACTCGGCGACGTGCTTGCCCGGCAGGATGCGCTTGAGGAAACCGATGAACTCCGCCGGCACCGGCACATCCACCATGAAATACGAACGGGTGAAGGAAAAGATGATCGACACGTCCGCCTCGTCGGTGATCAGTGCATCGATCTGGATGCCCCGCCCCTCGAGGTGCAGAAGCGGGATCGCCAATGGCCATTGCTCATCGGCGGTGTAGATGCGCCCCACCAGGTAGGCGCCCTTGTTGCGGTAGAGCACCGAGGAAAACAGTTCGACGCTCAGTTCAGGGTCCTTGCACACCCAATCGGGCAGGTTCTCGCGCAGTTGCGCTTCAAGGCGGCGCAGGTCGCCGGGCAGGTCGGCGTAGTCCTCGCTGAAGCGATAATCGGCGAAGATGCTCGCCAGCATGCCCGCCAGCTGGCCTTGGGGCTTGTAGGTGCGGGTTTGCGCGGCGCGGGCCCGGCGCAGGCTCGGCCGTGTGGTGTGGATGAACATGCAGCCGTCGCTGATCAGGTCATGGCTGAACAGGCCGCAGAAAATCGAGTTGTACCAGGTCTCGGACAATTCATCGTCGAAGCGCAGGTCGATCAAGGTGATGTACGCGCTCTTGACCAGCGGCCAGCAACTGACGTCCAGCGTGTCGGTGTCAAAGGCGGTGTGCAATCGTGCCACTGTCTCACTGACTTTTTCTTCGTAGAGATTGATCCGCGCCGCCGACGCCGACTGCGTCTCCTGCCACCTGGCTTGCTCGAAGCGGGCCCGGGCGCCGTCGGTGATCTGGCGAAAATGCTCGCGGTAATCGTCAAAGCCATCGAGGATCAGGCGGGCGATGTCGGCGGCTGGCCATTGCTGCGGCATGGTGAGACCTCTGCGGGAATTCGTGAGCCCTGAGCTTAGCCAGTGAAGCGGGTGCAGGAGAAGTGTAATTTTGCGCGCGGGTTATTTGCCCGTTTTCCGGTTGCCATGGATCAGCCGCTCGGCAACACTCTCGTCCCGATCAAGGAAGGAGAGCAGCGTGAACCCCGTCGATATAGTCCGTTTACTGTCACTGGCGGCCATCTGGGGTGCGAGCTTTCTGTTCATGCGCATCATCGCCCCGGTGATTGGCACGATCCCTACGGCCTTTTTCCGCGTGTCGATTGCCGCTACCGGCTTGTTGCTGATCCTCGGGCTGATGCGCATCAGCTGGGATTTCAAAGGCAAGCTCAAGACTGTGATGCTGCTCGGGGTGATCAACTCCGGGATTCCAGCAACTCTGTATTCCGTGGCTGCCCAGGTGCTGCCGGCCGGGTACTCGGCGATTTTCAACGCCACCACACCACTGATGGGCGTTTTGATCGGTGGGCTGTTTTTTCATGAGAGACTCACCGCCGCCAAGCTCGGCGGGGTATTGCTTGGATTGCTTGGCGTTGGTGTGCTGACCCGCGCAGGCCCGGTCGCATTCGACCTGCAGTTGCTAATGGGCGCCCTCGCCTGCCTGCTCGCCACCACCTGTTATGGTTTCGCCGGATTCCTCGCCCGCCGCTGGCTGGATCAGGCCGGCGGCCTCGACAGCCGTTTGTCTGCGCTGGGCAGCATGCTCGGCGCCACGCTGTTCCTGTTGCCGTTGTTCGGCTACAGCGTGATCAGCCAACCGCCGGCAAGCTGGGGCGGCTGGAGTGTCTGGTTGTCGCTGCTGGGATTGGGGCTGGTGTGCACCGCGCTTGCGTACATCGTTTACTTCCGCTTGCTCAGTTCAATCGGGCCGGTGAGGTCGATGACCACGACCTTCCTGATCCCGCCGTTCGGCGTATTGTGGGGGGCGCTGTTACTGGATGAGCCATTGTCGATGGCGCATGTCTATGGCGGGGTGTTGATTGCGGCGGCGTTGTGGCTGGTGTTGAAGCCGGCCAGGACCAGGTAAGTTGCTGCGACGATGATTGTAGGAGCTGCCGCAGGCTGCGATCTTTTGATCTTGTTTTTAAAAGCAAAATCGAAAGATCGCAGCCTGCGGCAGCTCCTACAGGGGGAAATCACAACGCCAACGAACTCACCTCCCCATCCACCAACCGCCGAATCCCCAGCGGATTAGCGTTCTGCAACGCCTCGGGCAGCAACGCGTCCGGGTAGTTCTGGAAGCACACCGGGCGCAGGAAGCGGTCGATGGCCAGGGTGCCGACCGAGGTGCCGCGCGAGTCGGACGTCGCCGGATACGGCCCGCCATGCACCATCGCTTCGCACACCTCGACGCCGGTCGGATAGCCATTGAGCAGAATCCGCCCGACCTTTTCCTGCAAAATCTCCGCCAGCCAGCGGTACTGCAGCAACTCGTCAGGCTCGCCGATCAAGGTCGCCGTCAACTGCCCGCGCAGGCCCTGTAGCGCCGCCGCCAACTGCGCGCGGTCCTCGACTTCGATGACGATGGTGGTCGGCCCGAATACTTCTTCCTGAAGCAACTCATCGCCCTTGAGCAACAGGCTGACATCGGCCTTGAACACTTGCGGCTGCGCCTGATTGCCCTGTTGCGGCTTGCCCGCCAGATGAGTCAGCCCCGGATGTTCGTGCAGTTCACCCAAACCTCGGCTGTAGCTGTCCAGCCCTGCGGCATTGAGCATGGTTTGCGCAGGTTGCTGGTTCATGCTCGCGCAAAAAATTTCGAGAAAGCTGCTGAACTGCGGCGAACGCAGGCCGATGACCAGCCCTGGATTGGTACAGAACTGACCACAGCCCAGGGTCACCGAGCCGGCGAGTTGCGCCGCGATCTGCTCGCCGCGCACCGCCAGCGCCTCGGGCAGCAGGAACACCGGGTTGATGCTCGACATCTCGGCGAACACCGGAATCGGCTGTGGCCGGGTTGCGCCCATGTGGCTCAAGGCATTGCCACCTTTGAGAGAACCGGTGAAACCCACGGCCTGGATCGCCGGGTGCTTGACCAGCCACTCACCGACGCCACCGCCATAAATCATGTTGAAAACCCCGGCCGGCATTTGCGTGCGTTCGGCGGCGCGGATGATCGCGTCCGCCACCCATTCGGCGGTTGCCATGTGCCCGCTGTGGGCCTTGAACACCACCGGGCAACCGGCGGCCAGGGCCGAGGCGGTATCGCCACCGGCCGTGGAGAATGCCAACGGAAAGTTGCTCGCGCCGAACACGGCCACCGGCCCCAGGGCGATGCGGTACTGACGCAGATCCGGGCGCGGCAATGGCTGGCGCTCCGGCAGCGCCCGATCGATGCGTGCGCCGTAGAAATCACCGCGACGCAGCACCTTGGCGAACAAGCGCAACTGGCCGCTGGTGCGACCGCGTTCGCCCTGGATACGCCCGGCCGGCAACGCGGTTTCGCGGCAAACGGTGGCAACGAAATCCTCGCCCAGCGCATCGATTTCATCGGCGATGGCGTCGAGGAAGGTCGCGCGTTTTTCCGCGCTCAGGTTGCGGTATATCGGGTACGCCGCCGCGGCGGCTTTGGCGGCGGCATCCACTTCGGCTTCGGACGCCTGAAAGAAGGTGCCGGGCAACGGCTCGCCGGTGGTCGCGTCGAGACTTTGCAGTTGCAAGGTGCCGTTGGCGCTGCGGCGGCCGCCGATGTAGTTGTGGCCAAGAAATTGAGTCATGTGAGTTCCTTGATCAATGGCAGACCTTTAGGAGCCGGCTTGCCGGCTCCTACAGGGGGTCAGAGTGTGCGCACCTGACCAATAGGCAACGGCTGGGCACTTTCGCCGATGCCGTTCACCAGTGGCGCACCGAACTCATCGAGGCTGATCTGGAAGCGATCGCCCGGCTGGGTCTTGATGCTGTCGGCAAACGACAGTGTGGCGGTGCCGAAGTAGTGCACATGAACGTCACCGGGCCGCAAGAATTGTGCGTACTTGAAGTGGTGGAACTCGAGGTTGGCCAGGCTGTGGCACATGTTGTCTTCGCCGCTGAGAAATTCCTTTTCCCAGATCGTTTCGCCATTGCGCTTGATGCGGCTGGTGCCGACCAGGTGCCTGGGCAATTCACCGACGCGCAACTCGGGTCCGTAGGAGCAGCAGCGCAATTTCGAATGGGCGAGGTACAGGTAGTTACGCCGTTCCATGACATGGTCGGAGAACTCATTGCCCAAGGCATAACCGACGCGATACGGCTGGCCGTCGTCGCCGATCACGTAGAGCCCGGTCAGCTCCGGTTCTTCACCGGCGTCTTCGGCGAAGGGCGGCGCCGGGAAGTCCGCACCAGGGCGCACGACGATGCTGCCGTCGCCCTTGTAGAACCATTCCGGCTGCGCACCGACCTGTCCGGCCGCTGGCTTGCCGCCTTCCAGGCCCCATTTGAACATGCGCATGGTGTCGGTCATGCCGGCTTCGACGGCGCCCTCCTGCTGGTGCATTTTGTCCCGCGTCGAGGCGCTGCCCAGGTGGGTCAGGCCGGTGCCGCTGATCAGGCAATGGGCGGGGTCTTCGTGGTCCAGTGGTGGCAGGACCTGGCCTTGGCCCAACAGCTGTGCGTAGTCCGGGCCCGGCGCGGTGCCGCGCAAAGCGACTTCTTCTGCCAGGCTGCGTTTGGCGTGGATCGCCGCGAGTGCCAGTTCGCGGGTGCTGCGGGTGCCTTGGAGCACCTGCACTTGTGCCCCGTCGACCAGCCCGACCTGGCGTTCACCGGCCGTGTTTTCGAATTGAATCAGGCGCATGTCGTCCTCCGGTAGGTCGTGGGGTCACTCGATGATGTTGAAGTCGCTCAGGTACTCATCGGAGATTTCCAGGCCAAGACCCGGCTTGTTGTCGTCGAGCTGGATATAGCCGTTGACCGGTTGCGGCTCGCCCTTGAACACGTAGTAGAAGAGTTCGTTGCCGACCTCGACGTCGAACACCGGGAAGAACTCGGCCATCGGCGAGGCGGTGGTGGACATGGTCAGGTGATAGTTGTGCATCTGCCCGGCGTGCGGGATGACCGGTACTGACCAGGCTTCGGCCATGGCGTTGATCTTGCGCGCTGCGGTGATGCCGCCGACTCGGTTGGTGTCGTACTGGATCACGTCGACGGCGCGACGCTCGAGCAGGTCCTTGAAGCCGTAGGACGTGAATTCGTGCTCACCGCCGGAGATCGGCATGATCCCCATTTTTTTCAGCTCGATGTAGCCTTCGATGTCATCGGCGATCACCGGCTCTTCCAGCCAGCGCGGCTCGAACTCGGCCAGTTTCGGCAACATGCGACGGGCATATTCGAGGGTCCAGCCCATGTAGCATTCGAGCATGATGTCGACGTCGGGACCGGCCAGGTTACGCAAGGCGCGCACTTGTTCGATGTTCTTGCGCATGCCCGCCGGGCCGTCTTTCGGGCCGTAGCCGAAGCGCATTTTCAGCGCGGTGAAGCCTTGGTTCAGATAGCCCTGGGCTTCTTCCAGGAACAGGTCGAGGTTGTCGTTAGCGTAGAGCTTGGAGGCGTAGGTCCAGATCCTTTCCTTGGTGCGGCCGCCGAGCAGCTTGAACACCGGCTTGTTGACCGCCTTGCCCATGATGTCCCAGATGGCGATATCAATCGCCGAGATGGCCGCCATGCCGATGCCTTTGCGGCCCCAGGCGTGGCTCTGGCGGTACATCTTCTGCCAGATGTATTCGTTGTCGAACGGGTCTTCGCCAATCGCGATGGGTGCCAGGTAGGTGTCGATGATTTCCTTGGCCACCCGTGGCGCCAGGGCGCAGTTGCCGATGCCGACAAGACCGGTGTCGGTCTCGACTTCCACCACCAGCCAGCCATGAAAACGGAACGAGCCCATGGCGTCGCCGCGCTCGAACAGGATGTCGCTGGCGTTGGTGCAGAAGTGCGCTTGAGGTGGGACGACTTTGCCTTTCCACTCGAAAACGCGGGTACGGATCGCTTTGATTTTCATGAATACAGATTCCTTGCGCTGCCGGCTTCTTGTCATTGTTGTGTCGTTGCGTAGAGCCGCTGGAGAGCGGTTGTGCGCATTCGATGGAGCGACTTTAGCCAGCGCCAAGGGGCTGCGGATAATCACTTATGCGTATCCGGCGATAACCTGGGGTGATAGGAAAAAGCGGTTATCAGGTAGATCGAGTTATCAGACCAAAAACAAAAAGATCGCAGCCTTCGGCAGCTCCTACAGGATGTATGCCATCCCCTGTAGGAGCTGCCGAAGGCTGCGATCTTTTGATCTTGCCCTTTTAGTAGCTGTTGCCCCCCATCCGGCAAGCAATCTCGAATGCCTGGCGAGTCGCGCCGACATTCGCCTTGCCCTGCCCCGCGATATCGAACGCGGTGCCGTGGGCCGGTGTGGTGATGGGAATGGGCAGGCCACCCTGAACCGTGACGCCACGGGAGAAGCCCATCAACTTGATCGCGATCTGCCCTTGGTCGTGATACATCGTCACGACCGCGTCAAAGGCGCTGGCGTCGCCCTGGACCTTGAGGAAAATCGTGTCGCCCGGGTACGGTCCTTCCGCCGCGATTCCAAGCGCCTGGGCCTTGCGCACCGCTGGGCCGATGATGTCCAGTTCTTCACGGCCGAACGAGCCGTTGTCGCCGTTGTGCGGGTTCAAACCGCAGACGCCGATGCGCGGTTTTTCCAGGCCGTTGCGCTTGAGGGCGGTGTCGATCAACTGAATCGCTTCCACCACCCGCTCCTGGCTGAGCAACCCCGGCACTTCAGCCAACGCGACGTGAGAGGTCACCCGAGAAGTCCAGAGATTGTCGAGCACGTTGAACTCGCAGAATGGCCCGTGGAAATCCAGCAGCTCGGCGAACCAGTGCAGCTCATCGTTGTGGGCCATGCCGGCCATGTGCAGCGAGGTCTTGTTCAACGGCCCGAACAATATTGCGTCGGTGGTCCCGGCCTCGGTCAGGCGCAGCGCTTTTTCCAACGTGTCGAGGCTGTAGCGACCGCCAATGACGCTGGCCTCGCTGCGCGGAAATTCACCGAAGGTGTCGCCGCGAAAATCGAAGAACAACGGCGTGTCATCAACAAAAGACAGCTGCTCCAAAGACTCCACCCGACGATAGGGAAACTCCACGCCGGCGATGCGCATGCCGCGACGCATTTCCGCTTCGTCGGCAATCAGGATCACGTTGGCCTGGCCGCGCACATCGGGCTCAGCGAGCAAGCGTGCGATCAGTTCCGGGCCGATGCCCGCCGGGTCACCCAGGACCATCGCGATGGTTGTCTTGTTCATGCTTCACTCCTCAAGGATTCAGGCAGCGCCCGGTCAATGGCGCAAGGTTCGCAGCGGTAGATGCGCTGCGCGTTGCTGTAGAACAGTCGCTCCTGATCGGCCACTGGCAGATCGGCGACGATGGATTTGAAACCGCTGTAGATGTCGTCGAACGAGCCGCACAGGCTGTCCACCGGAAAATTGCTGGCAAACATCGCTCGTCGGGTGCCGAACATCGCGATGATTTCGCGCACGATCCAGGCGTTGTCGATGGTGCGCCACGCCCGGCCCGCCTGGCCCAGGCCAGAGATCTTGACCTGCACGTTCGGCCACTGCGCCAACCGCGCCATCGCTGCTCGCCATCCCGCCAAGCCTTCGGCGCTGCGATCGTTGGGCAACCCGGCGTGATTGAGAATCAGGGTGATGCCGGGGAAGTCCCGGGCCAGCCGTTCGGCCTCGGGCAGGTTCCACCAGGGCGTCTGCAAATCAAAGTGCAGGCCCAGCCCCTCCAATGCGGCGTAACTGCGCCGCCAGTGCTCGTCGCTCATCAGGCTGCGCACCCGCCCGAACTGTTCGGGTGACATCGGCCCGCCCGGTTTGTGCCGCACGCTGCGTACGCACTTGTAGGTGGCCTGCTCGGCCAGCACCGCAATGGCGTCCGGGTGGTCGAGCCAGGCTTGCGCGACGATCGCATTCGGCACCCCGTAACGGGCGGCCAGTTGTTCGATGAACCGGGTTTCGCCAATCGGGTCCTGGGGGTTCCATTCGGTCTCGACATACACCGTTTGCACCACCCGATGCTCACCGGCATCGGCGAAGTAATCCTCGGGAAAATAGCGGCGCTTGATCGCGCTGTAGTCACCGTAGCGAAACGCAATGTTGGCTTCGGGCGCCAGCCACGGATGGTCGTTGATCGTTGGGTCCCAGAAGTGATGATGGGCATCGATGATCGGTCCATTCCAACGCTCAGCCATAACGCACCTCGTCGAGACTGATGAACAGGGTCGCCAGCACAAACACGGCCGAACACGCGGCAAAGAACCCGAGCACGGGGGCGAAACCACCGCTCATTTGCAGGATCACCCCCACCAGGATCGGCACCGCGATACCGCCGGTGCTGCCGGCCATGTTCATCACGCCACCGATCAAGCCGACCCGCGCCGGTGCTGCCAGCAACGCCGGGAAGCTCCAATAGAGGCTGCCCCACATCAGGAAAAACGCGGTCATGGCCAACAGCGCCACGGCCGCAAAAGGATCGCTCAGGGTCGGCAACAGCAGGAACGCGCCGAGGGCCACCAGGCCGGAAAACGCCAGCAGGCTCTTGACCGCCACGCCGCGCCGCACGCCCTTGCGGATCAAGCCGTCGCAGAGGAAACCACCGGTCAACGAACCCAATGCGCCGCAGACGAAAATCACGAAGGTCGCCGCGCCAATGCCCTTGATATCAAAACCCCGGGCTTGCGCCAGATAGCTCGGCCCCCAGGTCAACAGGCCGAAATACACCATCGCCCAACTGGCACGACCGATCAGCAATCCGCTCAGGGAACGAGCGGCGATGCCCAGGCCCTTGACCGGTGCCCGGGTGGCTTCGGCGGCCGGCGTGGCGCGCCCGGCGTTGATTTTTTCCAGTTCCAGGGCATTGACCTGCGGGTGGCTGTTCGGGTCATCACGCAGATAACGCCGCGCCAGCCAGGCCAGCAACAGGGTCGCCACACCGGCGATCACGAAGGCCAGGCGCCAGGAGTCCAGCGAAGCGATCAGATAGGCAATGATCAACCCGCCGAGCGCCACGCCCAACGGGCTGCCGCTGTCCATCAACACCGCACCGCGGCTGCGCTCGCTGGGCGCCAGCCATGAGCAGATCAGCTTGCCGCCGGACGGAAACAACGGCGCTTCCGAGGCCCCCAGGGCCACACGGGCAAACAACAACGACAAGCCGCCAGTGGCGAACGCCGCCAGCACCTGGAACGTGCCCCACAACCCGGTGGACCAGCTGATGACCCGATGCGGTCCAAAGCGGTCGATCAACCAGCCCCCGGGAATCTGCAACAGCGCGTAGGCCCAGAAGAAGCTGCTGAGGATCAAACCCTGCATGCTTGGCGTGAGGGAAAATTCATGGGCGATGGTCGGCATGGCAATGGACAGCGACACCCGATCAATCAGATTGACCATGGTCAGCGCAAAGATGATCGCGAAGATCCGCCAACGCACATTGCTGGCTTTCGCGGCACCGGCCTGCGGGATCGCATCTGCCGTGGCCAGATGCAGGGAAGCACTGGGACGAGCCATGGTGCGTACCTCGATTTATTATTTTTGTGGATTCAAGCGTGTCGCGTCGTGGCGACCTGTGGGCACTATCGAAGGCCCGGTGATAACCGTCTAATCAAAACTTGAAATCAGGCGATAGCTTCGGGTTATGGCATGCCATGCTTTCAATGGGCTTTCAACGCACGCATGCATTTTTCTGTAGGAGCGAGCCTGCTCGCGATGGTCTTCAACGAAAACGCGTGTTTCCTGAATAAACGTGGCGCTCTTGAGTCCATCGCGAGCAGGCTCGCTCCTACAGAAATCCCCGTTCGTTTGCAGCGCTATAACCCCAGGCTATCGGTGTATGTATTGTTTTGACTAGACGCGGCGACGGCGTCTTCCCACACTCTGGCCAGGCTTGCAGCTTTCGAACGCCAACAAGTCACTCATAACAACTACAAAAACGAGGCTCTTCCATCATGCGAAATGCATTCGTCCGTCGCACATCCCGTCTGTTTCTTGGCTGCACCCTGGTCGCCGCTGGCGCCCTCCCCGCCCTGGCCCACGCCTGGCAACCGGACAAGAACGTCGAAATCGTTGTCGCCGGTGGCCCCGGTGGCGGTACCGACCAACTCGGGCGCCTGATCCAGTCGATCATCACCACGCATGAACTGCTCGACGTTAATACCATCGTCCTCAACAAGGGCGGCGGCAATGGCGCCGAAGCCTTTCTCGACATGAAGATGAACAAGGGCGATGCCGAGAAACTGGTGATCGGCACCAACAACATCTACCTGTTGCCGCTGGTGTCCAAGCTCGGCTATCAATGGCAGGAGCTGACGCCGATTGCCGCCGTGGCCGAGGATGACTTCATTCTCTGGAGCTACAAAGGCGCACCGTGGAAGGATGCGAAAAGCTTCTACGAAGCGGTCAAGGCTGACCCGTCGAACCTGCGCATGGGTGGCAGCCAGTCCAAGGACGTCGACCAGACCCTGACCCTGCTGCTGAACCAGACCAACAACAGCAAACTGGTGTACATCCCGTTCAAGAGCGGCAGCGAAGCCGCCACCCAACTGGCTGGCAAGCACATCGCCGCCAATGTCAACAACCCCAGCGAAAGCATCAGCCAATGGCGTGGCGATCAGGTCGAACCGCTCTGTGTCTTCAGCAAGGAACGCATGAGCTACACCGAGAAAGTCGCCGGAGATAAATCCTGGGCCGATGTGCCGACCTGTCACGAGCAAGGCCTGGGCATCGATCAATACCGCTTCCCGCGCACCGTGTTCATGCCCGGCGACGTTTCCGCCGAGCAACGTGCGTTCTATGTCGAGCTGATGCGTAAAGTCACCGAGACGCCGGAGTTCAAGGCCTACGTCAAGCAGAACGCCCTGGTGCCGACCTTCCTCGAGGGCGAGCCGCTGACTGCCTACATCGAAAAAGACACCGCCCGCGTCACCCCGGTATTCAAAGAAGCCGGCTGGTTGAAAAACTGACGTTGTCGCGGCCGCTCGCCTGCGGGCGGCCGTCATTTGCTGGAGGTGTCTGCATGTCCCATTCTTCGGATTCACCCGCGCTGGTCGGCACCCGTTGGGTCGAACTCGGCCTGACACTCTTCACCGCGCTGATCGGCGTAGTGGTGATGTTCGGCAGCGTCGAACAAGGTATCGGCTGGGGTGATGCCGGCCCCGAGCCGGGTTACTTCCCCTTCTACATCGGCTTGATGCTGAGCGCCGCGAGCGTGGCCAACGGCGTGTTGACCGTGGTGCGCTGGCAAGCGCTGAGCATCGCATTTGTCAGTCGCAGTGCATTCAGGCAAGTGCTGTCGGTATTCATCCCGATTGCGTTGTTCGTCGCTGCCATGCCACTGACCGGCATCTACGTCGCCTCGGCATGCTTCATCGCCTGGTTCATGTGGCGTGACAGGGTCCGCGCCAAGCCTTACGGAAAATGGATGATCGCCACGGTATCCCTCGGCGCGGTCCTGGCCAGCTACCTGATTTTCGCGCTGTGGTTCAAGGTCCCGCTGGATGCAGGCCCATTGGGCGACTGGATTGCCCTGGCCGGGAGAAACTTCAAATGAGCGAATTCGATTCCCTGTTGCAAGGCATGAACCTGATCCTGACCCCGGGCCACATCGGCCTGATGGTGATCGGCGTGCTGCTGGGCATCCTGGTCGGTGTGTTGCCCGGCCTCGGCGCCCCCAACGGCGTGGCACTGTTGCTGCCGCTGACGTTCACCATGTCGCCGGTGTCGGCAATCATCCTGCTGTCGTGCATGTATTGGGGCGCGCTGTTTGGCGGCTCGATCACCTCGATCCTGTTCAACATCCCCGGTGAACCCTCATCGGTGGCGACGACGTTCGACGGCTACCCGATGGCCCGCGAAGGTCGCGCCGCTGAAGCCCTGACCGCCGCGTTCAGCTCGGCGCTGATTGGTGCGCTGGCCGGAGTGTTGTTGCTGACGTTCCTGTCGACCAAAATCGCCGCCTTCGCCATGTCGTTCAGTTCGCCGGAGTTCTTTGCGGTGTACCTGTTGGCGTTCTGCACTTTCATCGGCATGAGCAAGAACCCGCCGCTGAAGACCGTGGTGGCGATGATGATCGGTTTCGCCATGGCGGCGGTCGGCATGGATACTGTGTCCGGCAACCTGCGGTTGACCTTTGACCAACCGATCCTGATGACCGGCATCAGCTTCGAAGTGGCGGTGATCGGCCTGTTCGGCATCGGCGAAATCCTCTGCACAGTGGAAGAAGGCCTGGTGTTCCGCGGCGAACATGCGCGCATTACCCCGATGGTGATCCTGCGCACCTGGGCCAAGCTGCCGCGCTACTGGTGGACCATTGTGCGCAGCACCCTGGTCGGTTGCTGGATGGGCATTACGCCGGGCGGCCCGACCGCCGCATCGTTCATGAGCTATAGCCTGGCGCGTCGTTTTTCGAAAAACCGCGACAACTTTGGCAAGGGTGAACTCGAAGGCGTGATCGCCCCGGAAACCGCCGACCACGCGGCCGGCACCAGTGCCTTGCTGCCGATGCTGACCCTGGGTATTCCCGGTTCAGCCACCGCTGCGGTGATGCTCGGCGGTTTGATGATCTGGGGCCTGCACCCTGGGCCAACGCTATTTGTCGAGCAGCATGACTTCGTTTGGGGCCTGATCGCCAGCATGTACCTGGGCAACGTGGTGAGCCTGATCGTGGTGTTGGCCACCGTGCCGTTGTTCGCCTCGATCCTGCGCATTCCGTTCTCGATCATCGCGCCGATCATCATCATGGTCTGCGCCATCGGTGCCTACTCGGTGCACAACTCGTTCTTCGACGTGGTGCTGATGCTCGGGTTCGGCGCGCTGGGATATCTGTTCAAGAAACTTGGCTACCCGATCGCGCCGCTGGTATTGGCGGCCGTGCTGGGCGATAAGGCTGAAGATGCTTTCCGTCAGTCGATGCTGTTCTCTGACGGGCACCTGGGGATTTTCTGGTCCAACCCATTGGTGGGTAGCCTGACCACGGCGGCGTTGTTGATGCTGTTCTGGCCGTTGATTTCCAAGGCGCTGCAAACCCTGATGGGCCTGCGCAAACCCCAGGTCGCCAAGGCAAAATCGGTGCTGTGACACTGCAATGCTGGCAACGCCTGACATTTGTTGTCAGGCTTGCCACAGTTTTGTTCGCGAGTACGGCCCATGTCCCGAATTCCTGATGCCAATGTAATCCACAGTCGACTGCGTCTGCGCCAGCTGCGGCTGATGCTGGCGCTGGAGGAATTCGGCTCTTTGCGCCGTGCCGCCGACCACATCGGCATGACTCAGCCGGCGGCGACCAAGATGCTGCACGAGGCTGAGGATCTGCTCGGCGTCGAACTCTTTGAACGCCTGCCTCGGGGCATGCGCTCAACCCCGTTCGGGGAAACTGTCATCTACTACGCGCGCATGGTCTTCGCCGAACTCAGCGGCATGCGCGAAGAACTGGTCGCCCTGCAATCTGGCAACCTGGGGCGAGTCGCCGTTGGCGCGATTCCGGCGCTGGCCTCGGGGCTGTTGACCCGCACCATCGCGACCTTGAAGCAAAGCCATCCACGCTTGTCCATGAGCATCCAGGTCGATACCAGCGACGTGCTGGTGCAGGCGCTGCTGCAGGATCAACTGGACATTGTCCTGGGAAGAATTCCGCCCGGAGCACGGGCCGAAGAACTGCTGTTCGACAGCCTGGGTGAAGAAGCCCTGTGTGTGATTGCCGGTGCGCAGAATCCGCTGGCGAAGGAGAAGCAACTGGGTTGGGCAGAACTGCAGAACATGACCTGGGTGCTGCAACAGCAACCCAGCCCGATGCGCGCGATCATCAACCAGGTGTTCCATAATGCGCGGGTCGATATCCCCAGCAGCATCGTCGAAACCACCTCGATCATGACCTTGCTCTCATTGATTCAGCAAACCGATATGCTCGGCGTCACGCCGGTGTCGGTGGTCGAGGATTATCCTGGTCGTGACTTGCTGGCGGTATTACCGATCAAGTTCGAAGCACGCTTGCCGCCGTACGGGCTGATTACCCGTCGCCATCGCATTCAGTCGTCGGCGATGCAGGCGTTCATGAACTCGGTGCGCGCCGAACATGCGCTGAGCAAATGAAAAGGCCCCTACAGGGAAATGGTTTACGCGGCTTTACGGAACACGAACACCAGGCCGACGATAATCAGCACCATGCCGAGGATGCTCAACATCGCCAGTCGATTGCCGAAAATCAGGTAATCCATCACGGCCGTCACGGCGGGTACCAGATAGAACAGACTGGTGACATTCACCAGATTGCCCCGGGCGATCAAGCGGTACAGCAACAAGGTCGCCAGCACCGACACCACCAGGCCCATCCACAACACGGGCACGATGAAACCGCTACCGTGTTCGAAATGAAAGGGCTGGAACGGCACGAAAATCCCGCAAAGCAACAGCCCCGCCAGGTACTGCACCGGCAGCGTGCCGAGGGGATCGTCGGTGATGCGTTTCTGCATGATCGAACCGAAGGTCATGCTCACCAGCGCCAGCAAGCCAAAGAGCATCCCGGCCAGCGACATACCGGCCAGGCCGATGCCCTGATAGACCACCATGATCAAGCCGGTCAAGCCCAGCGACAGGCCGAACATTCGGCTGGCTGAGCGCTGACGCTCCATGAGCACCACCGTGAGAATCGGTTGCACGCCCATGATGGTCGCCATCACACCGGGCGTGACCTTGAGGTCGAGCGCCAGCAGATAAAAAATCTGGTACGCCCCCAGTAACACCATACCGGTGGCCATCGCATAGCGCATCGCCCGGCCGCCCTTGGGCAACTTCAACTTGAGCAACGGCATCAACAACACCAGGCCGCACAAGGCGATGACGAAGCGAATCAACAGAAAGGCAAAGGGTGACGCATGGGCCAACCCCCACTTGGAAAAGATCGCCCCGCTGCTCCACAGCAGAACGAACAGGCTCGTGGAAGCCGCCGCGAGCGCGGATTTTTTCGAAAGGACAAACATGAATACCACCTGTAGTCAGGCAAGAAGCCAACTCAGCCGAAGCTGAAATCCAGTAGTTTTTTTACGGGCGTATTTGCAGGCGGGCAGGGAAACAGCAGAAAACGCTGATCAGCCCGAAATGCCAACACCCGGCGGCGCTACGACTGCGCACACCGACGTGCTACTGACAGGTGGAGGGTAATGACTGATCTGCACAGGCTGCTGGTTCCCGCACGGCACGACGCCAGCGTTGACCGCTGAATCGACTACCGCGTTGATGAGGGATGCAGGCATTGGGCTGATCTTTTTCGAGGGATTAAGAAAGCAGGTCATGAGGACCTGCTTGTGTTGACTATACCCAGAGCTCGACACCCTTGGCAATGCATTGGAAGGCGTGACAGGCATCAACCCGCTTGCAAAAGACGGTTGAGGTACTGGCCGTAACCATTTTTCGCCAAGGGGGCCGCCAGTCTTTGCAACTGATCGGCATCGATCCATTTCTGCCGGAAGGCAATTTCTTCAGGGCACGCGACTTTAAGGCCCTGGCGACGTTCGAGCGTGGCAATGAACAGACTGGCATCGAGCAGTGAGTCGTGAGTCCCGGTATCCAGCCAGGCATAACCGCGCCCCATGATTTCTACCGACAGGTTGCCCTGGTCCAGGTAAAGACTGTTGATATCGGTGATTTCCAGCTCGCCACGCGCCGATGGCTTGATGCTCTTTGCCATCTCGACCACGTCCTGGTCATAGAAATACAAGCCGGTGACCGCAAAGTTCGACTTGGGCTTGAGTGGCTTTTCTTCCAGGCTGATCGCCTTGCCCTGGCCGTCGAACTCGACCACGCCGTAACGCTCCGGGTCATTGACGTGATAGGCAAAGACACTCGCCCCGGACTGGCGCGCCATGGCACTTTGCAGGATGTTGATGAAGTCGTGGCCGTGATAGATGTTGTCACCCAGGACCAGGGCGCTGGGGTCGTTGCCGATAAAGTCTTCGCCGATGATGAATGCCTGCGCCAGGCCATCGGGCGAAGGCTGCACGGCATAGGTAATGTTCAGGCCCCAACGGGCGCCATCCCCCAGCAGCTGCTCGAAACGCGGAGTGTCCTGGGGTGTGGAAATGATCAGGATATCGCGGATACCCGCCAGCATCAGGGTGCTCAGTGGGTAGTAGATCATCGGCTTGTCGTAAACCGGCAGCAGCTGCTTGGAGATGGACAGTGTCGCCGGATGCAGACGTGTACCGGAGCCGCCGGCAAGGATGATGCCTTTACGATTGAGCATATTCATTTCTCCAGTATTTCTGCGAGCATCCGTGTCACGCCGACTTTCCAGTCAGGCAAGCTCAGCGCAAAGGCCTTTTGCAGTTTTCGCGTATCGAGTCGGGAGTTGCCTGGGCGTCGTGCCGGCGTCGGGTACGCCTCGGTGCCGATCGCCTCGACCATTGCCGGGGTTACCTTGAGGTTAATGCCTGCGCGCTCGGCTTGTTCTAGTACAAATCGAGCATAGCGACACCAGGTGGTTTCGCCAGTGGCGGCAAGGTGATAGATCCCGCCCAATTGCGGGTCGGCCAGTACGCTGCGGATGACATGGGCGGTCACATCCGCCAGCAATTCGGCACCGGTTGGTGCGCCGAACTGGTCATCGATCACGGCCAGGCTTTCACGTTCACGGGCCAGGCGCAGCATGGTCGTGGCAAAGTTGTTGCCCCGCGCGGAATACACCCAGCTGGTTCGCAAGATCAGATGCGCACAGCCGCTGGCGGCAATCGCCTGTTCGCCGGCCAGCTTGCTGGCGCCATAGACACTCAATGGCGCTACCGGATCAGTTTCCTGCCAGGGTTGGTCGCCAAGCCCTGCGAACACATAATCGGTGGAGTAATGCACCAGCAGAGCCTTGAGCCGTAGCGCCTCTTGCGCCAGCACTGCCGGCGCATCGGCATTGATCCGATAGGCCAGCTGCGATTCGCTTTCGGCCTTGTCGACCGCAGTGTAGGCCGCGGCGTTAACGATAACGTCCGGCGCGAAGCGTTGCACGGTAGCGGCCAGCCCCGGCAAATCATTCAGGTCACCGCAGTACGCCTGGCTTGAGGAGTCCAGCGCCAACACTTCTCCAAGGGGCGCAAGGCTGCGTTGCAACTCCCACCCCACCTGGCCGTTCTTGCCGAGCAAGAGCAGCTTCATGCGCGGCGCCCGGCATAATTTTTCTCGACCCATTCGCGGTAGGCACCGGACTGGATATTGCGCACCCAATCCTGGTTGTCCAGGTACCACTGGACGGTTTTGCGAATGCCGGTCTCAAAGGTTTCTGCCGGCTTCCAGCCCAGTTCACGTTCGAGTTTGCGGGCATCGATGGCATAACGACGGTCGTGCCCTGGCCGATCGGTCACGTAGCTGATTTGTGCATGGTAGGGTTGCCCGTCCGCGCGCGGACGTAGCTCATCAAGCAGCGCGCAGACGGTGTGCACGATTTCCAGGTTGGTTTTTTCGTTCCAGCCACCGACGTTGTAGACCTCACCCACGCTGCCGGCCTCCAACACGCGGCGGATGGCGCTGCAGTGGTCCTTGACGTACAACCAGTCGCGGATTTGCTGGCCATCGCCATAGACCGGCAATGCCTCACCGGCCAGCGCGTTGACGATCATCAACGGAATCAACTTTTCCGGGAAATGATATGGCCCATAGTTGTTCGAGCAGTTGGTGGTCAGTACGGGCAGGCCATAGGTGTGATGATAGGCGCGCACCAGGTGATCGCTGGCGGCTTTGCTCGCCGAGTAGGGACTGTTGGGTTCATACGCGTGACGTTCGGTGAACGCCGCCTCGTCCTTGGCCAGCGAACCATAGACTTCGTCGGTAGACACATGCAGGAAGCGAAAGGCCTGCAACGAATCGCTCGCCAGCCCTTTTACGTAGGCGCGTACGGCTTCCAGCAAACGAAATGTGCCAACGATGTTGGTGTCGATGAATGCCTGTGGCCCGTGGATGGAGCGGTCGACATGCGACTCGGCGGCAAAATTGAGAATGGCACGGGGCCGGTGCTCTTCGAGCAAGCCTTCGACCAAGGCGCTGTCGCCGATATCGCCTTGCACGAATACATGCTGCGTATTGCCCGTCAGGCTGCTGAGGTTATCCAGGTTGCCGGCATAGGTCAGCTTGTCCAGATTGACTACGGTTTCGTCGGAGTGAGCCAGCCAGTCCAATACGAAGTTTGCCCCAATGAAGCCTGCACCGCCAGTTACCAGGATGGTCATTGATTCAGACCTTTTTCAGTAAGGTTGCGAGGATCGGGCCCAGGTTCTCAAAGACGCATTGCCCCTTCAAAACCGGCAGGCTTGAAAACCGTGCAGCCCGGTTAAAACCCAATGGCGTTACGGCCAAGGCAATTCTGCTGTCGCAAGGGTTGAATTAGGTTTTGAACATTCAGCGCACGCCAGTTCTGCGACCGGCTCCATATACTCTCTGGGCGCCCTGACGGCATTTACGGGCGACATTTGTAATATAGCAAAGCTTCCAAAAATAAAAAAAAGATCGCCTGATGGCGATATTTTTTCCTGTCGTTGTGGCCAGCAGTTGTTCAGCCCAGCAGCCAATGAGCCAGCAAAGCCAGCACGCCGATCGCCAATACCGGCCGCATTACCCGGTACGCCTTGGGATAACGACGTTTCCACTGCTTGATCGCCCCACTGAACCTGTCGCTGAATCGCTTGCTCCAGGCATAGGCCTGGTTAATCCCGCCTACGCGTTCGTCCGCAAGGTTCTGCGGCGCGGTGGCGCGCCCCAGCAGGCCACTGATCCAGCGGTTGATTCCTGTGATCAAACGATTGCTGAGCGGGCGCTCGATGTCGCAGAACAGGATGACTCGGGGCTTGTCGGTTTCGTTCTTGACCCAGTGCACATAGGTTTCGTCGAACATCACGTCTTCACCGTCACGCCAGGCGTAGGCCTGACCGTCGACGTAGATGCGGCAAGCGTCGCTATTGGGCGTCGCCAACCCCAGGTGATAGCGCAGGGAGCCGGCGAATGGATCGCGGTGCGGATTAAGATGACTGCCCCCCGGCAGCAGGGCGAACATGGCCCCCTTGACGTTGGGAATCGCACTGACCAGCGCCACGGTCTTCGGGCACAGCAGTTCGGCCGAAGGCAAGGGTTTGTCGTACCACTTCAGGTAAAAACGCTTCCAGCCCTTCTTGAAAAACGAACCGAACCCGGCGTCGTTGTTTTTTTCCGCGGCGCGAATGTAACCCTCATCAAACAGGTGCATCGCTTCGTCGCGGATAATTTCCCAGTTGTACTTAAGCACATCCAGCTCGGGAAACTTGCTGCGGTCCAGGTAGGGTTTTGAAGGCACGCCGGAGAACAGGTACATCATGGCATTGTAGGGGGCAAACAGGGCCGAGTGGTTGACAAATTGACGCAAGACCGGCAACCGCGCCTTGCCGCGCAAATGCACATAGTAGGTACTGCCCAGAAACAGCAGCAACAACGACGCTTTCGCGGCAATCGAAACGCTCATCAACAACTCCTTGATCGATAGACATCTGCGCAACGCCATTCCTCGACGCGGCCATGGGCATGATAACCACTACCAATCACGGGGAAAACCCGCGGTACCCGAGATACAGTGTCAAGCAATGCGTAACAAAGCATTTCTTAACACAGCGTGCCTGAACGCTTGCTGATCGACGTCATCCACGCTCGATGAAGAAGGGATGCCCCCTCTCCACCGTTTGAAGCTTCGCTGCCCGTTACTGCTGATTCTCCTGCTCGGTGAACAGATCGCTGAACAGCATGCTCGACAAGTAACGTTCACCGGAATCCGGAAGGATCACGACAATGGTCTTGCCCTGCATTTCCGGGGTCTCCGCCAGGCGCACCGCCACTGCCATCGCGGCGCCGCAGGAAATGCCGCACAGAATGCCTTCTTCCTGCATCAAGCGCAGGGCCATGGCCTTGGACTCCTCGTCGGTGACCAGCTCCACCCGGTCGACGATCGACAGGTCGAGGTTTTTCGGCACAAAACCGGCACCGATGCCCTGGATCTTGTGCGGGCTGGGTTTGATTTCTTCACCGGCCAACGCTTGGGAAATCACCGGTGATACAGCGGGCTCCACCGCCACCGAGACGATAGGTTTGCCCTGGGTATTCTTGATATACCGCGAAACGCCGGTAATGGTTCCGCCTGTTCCGACACCCGCCACCAATACATCCACCGCACCGTCGGTATCGTTCCAGATCTCGGGCCCGGTGGTCTTTTCGTGGATGGCGGGGTTGGCCGGGTTGTCGAACTGCGCCGGCATGAAGTATTGGGCCGGATCACTGGCGACTATTTCCCCGGCCTTTTCGATCGCACCTTTCATGCCCTTGGCCGGCTCGGTCAGCACCAGTTCCGCCCCCAGCGCCTTGAGTACCTTACGGCGCTCGATGCTCATGGAGGCCGGCATGGTCAGCATCAATTTATAGCCTCGCGCGGCGGCCACGAAGGCCAGGCCGATGCCGGTGTTGCCGGAAGTCGGCTCGACAATGGTCATGCCCGGCTTGAGCCTGCCTGTGCTTTCGGCATCCCAGATCATGTTGGCACCGATCCGGCACTTGACCGAGTAACCGGGGTTGCGTCCCTCTATCTTGGCCAGGATGGTGACGCCGCGCGGCGCGATACGGTTGATCTGCACCAACGGCGTATTACCGATGGAATGGGCATTGTCAGCGTAGATACGGCTCATGGCTGGGTCCTTAACGACAGCATTGAAATAGGGCACCAAGGTAAGCCTCTTGCCCGTAGGCGTCCAGTCAGGTCGAACGTCCGGAGGTGACTGTAGTCAATGCTTTAGAACGCCAGAGAATTACCACCATGAAACGTCGATACCGCTGGCCATTGTGGAGCTTCACCGGCCTCGTTGTGCTGCTGGTTGCCCTGCACTTCGCCCTGCCCTACCTGGTGCGCGACTACCTCAATGACAGGTTGGCGAACATGGGCGCCTACCGCGGCGAGATCGCCGACGTGGACCTGGCCCTGTGGCGCGGAGCCTACAAGATCAACGGTTTGAAAATCGTCAAGGTCGAGGGCAAGGTGCCGGTGCCCTTCGTCAACGCGCCATTGATCGACCTTTCGGTCAGCTGGCATTCGCTGTGGTATGACCACGCGGTGGTCGCCGAAGTGAAGTTCGTCAAGCCTGAGGTCAACTTCGTCGATGGCGGGGCCAACAAGAAAAACTCGCAAACGGGTGAAGGCACCGACTGGCGCGCCCAACTGGGTAAATTGCTGCCAATAACCCTCAACGAAGTAAAAATCGACGATGGCAAGATCAGCTTTCGCAACTTCAACTCCAAACCACCGGTGAACCTGAATGCCACCAAGGTCGACCTGAACATCTACAACCTCACCAACGTGGTCGACTCCAAAGGCAAGCGCGATGCCCGATTCGATGGCAAGGCGCTGCTGCTGGGGCATGCCCCCCTGGAAACCACCGCCACTTTCGATCCACTGAGTAACTTCGAAGACTTCGAGTTTCGCATGCGAGCCCGGGACATTCAGCTCAAACGCATGAACGACTTCGCTTCAGCCTATGGCAAGTTCGATTTCAATGCCGGCCATGGCGACGTCGTGATCGAAGCCCAAGCCAAAAAAGCCAAATTGACGGGCTATATCAAGCCGCTGCTCAGGGATGTCGACGTGTTCAACTGGCAACAGGACGTGGAAAACAAGGACAAGGGGATTTTTCGTTCCATCTGGGAGGCGCTCGTCGGCGGCACCGAAACCGTACTGAAAAACCAGGGCAAGAACCAGTTTGCGACCCGTGTCGAGCTAAGCGGAAACGTCCATCAAAAAGATATCAGCGCGTTCCAGGCGTTTTTGCAGATTTTACGCAATGGTTTCATTCAGGCATTCAATGCTCGCTACGAACAACCCAAGCCGGACGCCGGTTAACGTTGCCGCCAATACTGAGTCAAGATGTGACGCTCCATTCAGAGACTGAATAGGCCGTCTGCGTTCACAGTCGACCGGGCGTCGCGTTATAGTCGAGGCTGACCATTTATATTCCCGCCCTGCCTCGCTCAGGCCGGCGTTACCGTTCGAGGATTAGCAGATGAAGTTCGAAGGCACCCAGGCCTACGTCGCCACCGATGACCTTAAGCTGGCGGTCAACGCCGCCATCACCCTGGAGCGGCCACTGCTGGTCAAGGGCGAACCAGGCACCGGCAAGACCATGCTCGCCGAGCAACTGGCCGACTCCTTTGGCGCCAAGCTGATCACCTGGCACATCAAATCGACCACCAAGGCGCACCAGGGGCTGTACGAGTACGACGCGGTCAGCCGCCTGCGCGACTCGCAGCTGGGCACGGAAAAGGTCCACGACGTTCGCAACTACCTGAAGAAAGGCAAGCTCTGGGAAGCTTTCGAGTCCGAAGAGCGCGTGATCCTGCTGATCGACGAAATCGACAAGGCCGACATCGAGTTCCCCAACGACCTGTTGCAAGAACTCGACAAGATGGAGTTCTACGTCTACGAGATCGACGAGACCATCAAGGCCAAGAAGCGCCCGATCATCATCATCACCTCCAACAACGAGAAAGAGCTGCCGGACGCCTTCCTGCGCCGCTGCTTCTTCCACTACATCGCGTTCCCTGATCGCACCACGATGCAGCGGATCGTCGACGTGCACTACCCGGACATCAAGAAAGACCTGGTCAGCGAAGCACTGGACGTGTTCTTCGACGTGCGCAAGGTGCCGGGCCTGAAGAAGAAGCCTTCGACCTCCGAGCTGGTGGATTGGCTGAAGCTGCTGATGGCCGACAACATCGGCGAAGCGGTGCTGCGCGAACGCGATCCAACCAAGGCCATCCCGCCGCTGGCAGGTGCCCTGGTGAAGAACGAACAGGACGTGCAATTGCTTGAGCGCCTGGCGTTCATGAGTCGTCGCGGTAGTCGTTGATCATCTGGGGCAAATGCCATGCTGCTCAATCTGTTCAATGAAATGCGCGCAGCCAAGGTACCGGTCTCGGTGCGCGAGCTGCTGGACCTGATCAACGCGCTGAAGCAGCGCGTTACCTTCGCCGACATGGACGAGTTCTATTACCTGTCCCGGGCGATCCTGGTGAAGGACGAAAAGCATTTCGACAAGTTCGACCGGGCCTTCGGGGCCTACTTCAATGGTCTGGAAAAGCTCGATGATCATCTTCAGGCGTTGATCCCGGAAGACTGGCTACGCAAGGAATTCGAACGCTCCCTGACCGACGAGGAACGGGCGGCGATCCAGTCCCTCGGTGGCCTCGACAAGCTGATCGAAGAATTCAAGAAACGCCTGGAAGAACAGAAGGAACGCCATGCCGGTGGCAACAAGTGGATCGGCACCGGTGGTACCAGCCCGTTCGGTTCCGGCGGTTTCAACCCGGAAGGCATTCGGGTCGGCGATGCCGGCAAGCGCCAGGGCAAGGCCGTGAAAGTCTGGGATCAGCGCGAGTACAAGAACCTCGACGATTCAGTCGAGCTGGGCACGCGCAACATCAAGGTCGCCCTGCGTCGCTTGCGCAAGTTTGCCCGCCAGGGTGCAGCCGAAGAACTCGATATCGATGGCACCATCGACCACACCGCGAAAGATGCCGGGTTGCTGAACATCCAGATGCGTCCGGAACGGCGCAACACCGTCAAGCTCTTGCTGCTGTTCGATATCGGCGGTTCGATGGACGCCCACGTGAAGATCTGCGAAGAGCTGTTCTCGGCGTGCAAGACCGAGTTCAAGCACCTGGAGTACTTCTACTTCCACAACTTCATTTATGAATCGGTGTGGAAGAACAACATGCGTCGCACCTCCGAACGCACCTCCACCATGGACTTGCTGCATAAATACGGCGCCGATTACAAAGTGATCTTCATCGGTGACGCCGCCATGGCGCCCTACGAAATCACCCAGGCCGGTGGCAGCGTCGAGCACTGGAACGAAGAAGCCGGCTACGTGTGGATGCAGCGGTTCAAGGAGAAGTACAAGAAACTCATCTGGATCAATCCGTACCCGAAAGATACCTGGGGCTATACCTCGTCGACCAATATCGTCAGGGATTTGATTGAGGACCAGATGTATCCGTTGACGTTGCGGGGGCTTGAGGAAGGGATGCGGTTTCTTTCCAAATAATCTCGGGTGTCTGGTTGGACGCCTTCGCGAGCAGGCTCGCTCCCACAGTTGATCTTTGTAGTACATGAGATCCCTGTGGGAGCGAGCTTGCTCCGGGCGGCGTTCCGACGAAGCTTTTTAATGGTTCAAAAACAGACGCAAATACTCGACCTGCTCATGGTGCGCCACCTCCTGCACCACCGGCCGCAATCGCACCTGTGCCCCCGGCAAACACTGCGCCAATCGCGCCAGCGCCAACGGCGTCAATGCCCCCAACCGCGGATAACCGCCAATGGTCTGCCGATCATTGAGCAGCACGATCGGCTGGCCGTCCGGCGGCACTTGCACAGCCCCCAATGGAATGCCCTCGGAAATCATCGGTTTGCCTTGGTATTGCAACGCCGGTCCCAACAGCCGAATACCCATCCGGTCGGCACGGCTGTCGAGGTTCCACACGCTGTTGAACGCATCGAACAGACTCTGCCCGCTGAACTCACCGATCTGCGCACCGAGCACCAGATCCAACGGCATATCAAGCTTCAAGTCCGGCCGCTGATCGGCGGTCAATTCGCGCAGCAACATCACCGAATTGCCCGAATAGCTCAAGCTCGCGCCCTTGCTCAGCGCATGGCCCATGCCATCCAGTCCGCCAAGCTCCTCACGCACCACCGTCGAGCTGCTGCCCAACACCTTCGGCGCATCAAAACCACCTGGCGCGGCCAGATAGGCCCGGGCGCCGAGCAAGGGCTGGCTGAACTGCAAACGCTGACCTTTGTTCAGCCGGAAACTGCGCCAGGGTGCCAGCGGCTCGTCGTCCACCCGCGCGCCAAGATCCGCCCCGGCCAGCGCGAGCACGCAATCGTCCTCGGCCACTACGGTGAACCCGCCCAGGGTGATTTCGATCACCGGCGCATCCAGCCCGTTACCCAGCAACCAATTGGCCCACGACATCGAACGCCAATCAGCCGCGCCGCCCTGGGTCACGCCCAGATGGCGCACGCCGAAACGGCCTGCGTCCTGCAACAGGCACAGTGGTGTACTCGCTTCAATCGTCAGACGGCTCATGCCTGGGCCTCCAGTGGCGTGTCGTCACCGCCCAGGTTGATGAATTCGGCATGGTCGACCGCTTCGAAACGCACGGTGTCACCCGGCTGCATCAAGCTGTAGCCGTCACGGTTGCGATCGAACAATTTGGCCGGCGTGCGGCCGATCAGGTTCCAGCCGCCGGGCGATACCACTGGATAGGCGGCCGTCTGCCTTTCGGCGATACCGACACTGCCGGCGGCGACCTTCTTGCGTGGCGTGCTCAGGCGCGGTGCGGCGAGTACTTCTTCCACCAGGCCCATGAACGCGAACCCCGGTGCGAATCCCAGGGCGAACACCTGATACTCACGTTCGCTATGACGACGGATCACCTCTTCCACCGCCAACCCACTGCGTTGCGACAACAAGCTCAGCTCCGGACCGACGCTCAAGTCGTACCACACCGGCAGCACGTGACTTTTGCCACGAGTGCGCGCATTGGGCGACAGGTCGATAAGCGCTTCGGCAATCAATTCCCGGGCCTGGGTCGGGCTCAACGCGGTCAGGTCGTAATGCACCATCAAGGTCGTGTAGGACGGCACCAGGTCGATCAGATCCTTGCCGAACGCCGCCCGCAGGCTTTCGCTGGCCGCCAGCATCCATGGCATGTTGGCTTCAGCGATTTCATCGAACAGACGCACCATCAGGCAATCGAGCGCGACCACTTCTACCCGCAGTTTCATGACGCGCCCAGCTGGTTCAAGGCTTCACGAATGCGCCGCACGGCCGCCACCGAACTGGCATTGTCGCCGTGCACGCACAGGGTGTTGGCCTGCAAGTGCAAGGCGCTGCCGTCGCTGGCGGTGAGGTGATCGCCACGGGCGATGATCAACGCCTGCTCGATGATTTTCTCCGGTTCGTGATGCACCGCTCCCGGCAGTTGCCGCGAAACCAGCCTGCCGGCGCTGTCGTAGGCGCGGTCGGCGAAAGCTTCGAACCACAGGGTCACGCCATATTCTTCGCCCAATTGCTGCGCGGCGCTGTTGTCGCGGGTGGCCATCAGCATCAACGGCAGGCTGCGATCGTAGGACGCCACCGCTTGCAGCACGGCGCGCAATTGCGCGGGGTTGGCCATCATGTCGTTGTACATCGCACCGTGGGGTTTGACGTAGCTGACCCGACCGCCCTGGGCTCGGCAGATGCCGTCGAGGGCGCCGATCTGGTAATGCAGGATGTCCTGCAGTTCCTGGGCACCATAGGCCATGGAACGACGGCCAAAACCGACCAGATCCTGGTAAGCCGGATGCGCGCCGATCTGTACACCGTGGCTGAGGGCCAGGCTGACGGTCTTGCGCATGATGCTCGGGTCGCCGGCATGGAAACCACAGGCGATGTTGGCGCAATCGATGAAGGGCATGACTTCCGCGTCCAGACCCATGGTCCAGTTACCGAAACTCTCGCCGATGTCGCAGTTCAATAGCAGGCGGCTCACGCTGAACACTCCTGTAGGCTTTATTCTTTTTAACTGTGGGACATATCCGTATGACACGCCCGCAGATTATCAGTTACTGGGCGTCGAGTTGCTTGCCACGGGTTTCCGGCAAGCTCAGGGCCGCCAGAATCACCACGCCGTAGGACACCGCCGCAAAGGCACCGATGCCAACGCTCAATGGCACCGTCTGGCTGAGCAGGCCGATCAGCAGTGGGAACAATGCCGCCAGCGCGCGGCCGATGTTGTAGCAAAAGCCCTGGCCTGAGCCGCGAATGCGGGTCGGGAACAATTCGGTCAGGAACGCGCCCATGCCGCTGAAAATCCCCGAGGCAAAGAAGCCCAGCGGAAAGCCCAGCCACAGCATCACACCGTTGCTGACCGGCATTTGCGTGTACAGCAGCACAATGGTGAACGAGCCGACGGCGAACAGGATGAAGTTCTTTTTACGACCGAGGATGTCGGTCAAATAGGCGCTGATGACGTAACCGACGTACGAGCCGACGATCACCATCGCCAGGTATCCGCCGGTACCGAGTACGCTCAAACCACGCTCGTTTTTCAGGAACGTCGGCAGCCAGGAAGTAATCGCGTAGTAACCGCCCAGCGCACCGGTGGTCAGCAGCGAAGCGCGAATCGTGGTGAAGAGCATGCCGGGGGCGAAGATCTCGTAGAACTTCGACGGATTGCTCGGCGCCTCCTTGGCTTTGGCTTCGCGGTAGATTTCCGGGTCCTTGACCAGGCGGCGAACGAAGATCACGAAAATCGCCGGCACGATGCCGAGGATAAACAGCGCGCGCCAGGCGTCTTCCGGCGGCATGATCGAGAACAGTAGCGCATACAGGATCGCGGTCAGGCCCCAGCCCAGCGCCCACCCCGATTGCACCATGCCCACGGCCTTGCCGCGGTCCTGGGCGCGGATGACTTCGCCGATCAACACCGCGCCGGCGGTCCACTCGCCGCCAAAACCGAAGCCCATCAAGGTCCGCGCAATCAGCAGCTGTTCGTAACTCTGGGCGAAACCGCAAAGGAAGGTGAAGAAGGCAAACCACAGCACGGTCAGTTGCAGGGTGCGCACGCGACCGATGCGGTCGGAGAGAATGCCCGCCACCCAGCCACCAATGGCCGAAGCGATCAGCGTGCTGGTGTGGATCAGCCCGGCCTGGCCGGTGGTGATGCCCCACATGGCAATCAGGGTCGGCACCACGAAGCTGAGCATCTGGGTGTCCATGCCATCCAGGCCATAACCGATCTTGCAGCTCCAGAAGGTGCGGCGTTCCTGCTGATTGATGTTGCGATACCAGTCGAAAGGTCCCGGGCGAGCCGTGGCTTTCGAAATGACGGTGGTGTCGGGCGCACTCATGGCAAATCTCCGCGCTGGTTTTATTGGTATTGTTCTGAGCCCCGACGACGCCTATCGTGGGAACCGGATGTGTCGATTCTTGGACGCGCCAGCCCTCTGCGTCCAACTAATAAAAACCCGCCCTAGCCATAAGAAAAACTTGATCACATGAACCTGAAGTTTCTCGAAACCTTCGTCTGGGTCGCCCGGCTCAAGAGTTTCCGCCTCACCGCCGACAAGCTCTTCACCACCCAGGCGTCGATTTCCAGCCGCATCGCCGTGCTCGAAGGCGAGCTTGGGGTGAAGCTGTTCCTGCGCGACTCGCGCGGTGTGAGCCTGACACCGGAAGGCTTGAAAGTGCTCGAGTACGCCGAGCAGATGATGGACACCATGCAGGCGCTCAAGCATTCGATCGAGACCCGTTCAAGCAAGGCCGGCCGCGTGCGCATCGGTGTCATGGACACGGTGATCCACACCTGGCTAAGCCCGCTGGTGGCGCAGATGACCGATCACTACCCCCTGGTGGAAATCGAACTGGTGGCCGATACATCGCTCAACCTCTGCGATCAGCTGCAAAAAGGCTTTCTCGATGTGATCCTGCAAACCGACCTGCTGCGCCAGGAAAGCGTGCGCAGCCTGGAACTGGCCAGCCACCCCATGGGCTGGATCGTCGCCAGCAATTCGCTCTACAACCGCGACTACTCAGGCATCGCGGACCTGGCGAACGAGCGGATCATTACCTACTCGAAAAACTCCCACCCCCATCAGGAAGTGCTCGCACTGATGCAGGCCAACGGCGTCATGGCGCCACGGTTGAACTGCGTGAACTCGGTCTCGGCGATCACCCGGTTACTGCGCGACGGTTTTGGCATCGGTGCATTGCCGCCGGTGTTGGTGGCGGAGGAACTGGCACGGGGTGAGTTGACCTTGCTGGACATCGACCAGAGACCACCAGACCTGCAAGTGGTGGTGTCGTGGCGGGTGGGCGTGGAATGGGTCGAGGAGATTGTGACGTTGTGCCAGCAAGTACTTAAGGATTATGCGCGGCGGGTGGGTGAAAACTACATTACCCTGGCTGACTGATGATCGTTTCCACGCTCTGCGTGGGAATGCCTCAACGGACGCTCCGCGTTCGGCTCTGGAGGGGACGCAGAGCGTCCCTGGCTGCATTCCCACGCAGAGCGTGGGAACGATCATCACTTACAACCCGCGCAGATCCCGCTCTTCGATCGGCCGGCTCTGGCGCAGGCGCTTGCCGCCCAACACCACCCAATCGATCAGGCGGAACAGGCACTCGATCCCGAACGACAGCAGCAACGCGCCGCTCATGCCCCAGATCATCGCCTCCGGGGTCAGCAGGATCTGGTAGCTGTAGCCATTCCAGGTTTCCTTGCGAATGTCCGGATCCGCGGCCAACACTACTTGCAGGAAGCGGATATACCACGGCCCTTGCATCGCCTGGAATTGCTTGTCCAACGCCACCTGGCGAGTCAGCAGGTTGCCCAGGCTGTCGGCGTCGCTGCGAAAGATCGGATCTTCACTGGCGCGATAGTGAGCGACCAGGGCCTGCATGTCGCCCTTGAAGAATTGATTGGCGGTGTTCTGAAACCCGCTCAGCCCGGCCTGCGATTCAATCAGGTGCGCTTCGACCCGCTTGGCGTAATCATTGATGAACCCCGGCACCTGGACACCGATCAACAGGCCCGCCGCAAACAACACCAGCCGCAAATAACTGAGCAACATGGGGGATGATCCTTATTCGGTCCGGCCCTGGCTGACGCATTCACCACGTCGCCACAGGCTCCATTGGCCTGGCTCGTAGCGGGTCCAGGTTTCATTTTCGGTCAAGGGCTCGGTGGCGATCACCGTGACCACATCGTTGGGCGTGGTTTCGGCCTGGAAGTCGACGATCACATCGACATCCTTCAGGCGCGCCGGGCCGAACGGGGCGCGACGGGTGATCTGCGCCAGTTTGGTCGAGCAATAACAGAACAGCCAGTCGCCATCGCTGAGCAGGCAGTTGAACACGCCCTTGCTGCGGTATTCGGCGCAGGCGGCGACCAGGTCCGGCAGCAGTTCTTCGACCTCCACGGGCTCGGGAAACGCGGCCCGCACACGGTTGAGCAAGTCACAGAACGCCGCTTCGCTGTCGGTATCGCCAACCGGGCGGTAGAAGCTGGCCGTCGGTTGCAGGTCTGCCAACTGGCCATTATGCGCGAAGCACCAGTTACGCCCCCACAACTCGCGTACGAACGGATGGGTGTTGGAAAGGCAGACCTTGCCGACGTTGGCCTGGCGGATATGCCCGATCACCACTTCGCTCTTGATCGGGTAGCGTTGCACCAGGTTCGCGACTTCCGACTCACAGCTCGCCGCCGGGTCCTGGAACAAGCGCAAACCCCGACCTTCGTAGAAAGCGATGCCCCAACCGTCCCGATGTGGACCGGTACGCCCACCGCGCTGCATCAGCCCGGTGAAGCTGAACACGATATCGGTCGGGACATTGGCGCTCATGCCCAATAACTCACACATGCTCGAACTCTCGCTTTATGGCAGGGGCACGGTTACAGACGGGGTTCGACGCGCATCCGCTGGGGATTGCTCGGCACCGGCGGTCGACCGTAGCGATCATCGCCGGCACCGCCGAAGGGGTGATCCTCTTCCGGCTCGTCGGCACGGATCGCGGCCTGGACGGCGGCGGCCTGTTCCTTGCGGGCCCTGGCACCACGCTCGAGGACGAAACGAATCGCCACGAACACCAGGTAGATGCCGAAAGCGATCATGCCGTACATCAGCAGGTCGGAAATCGCCCGCCACGCGTTGTTGCCGACCTTGAACAACAGGTCGAGCGCCGTGATGGCAATGGCCGGGGCCACTTTTTCCTTCACCGGGTCAATGATGGTCGGGCTGAAAAGCAGCACCGCCACCAGCAAGCGCAGGGGTTCGCGCAGCCAGCGCCACATCCAGCGGGTGATGCGCATCCACACCAGCAGGCAGCCCAAAGCGGCAAAGGCGTAGAGGCCCCAAGCGATCAGATAGTCGTTCTCGGTCATGGTGTCCATGGCAAGGCAGGCAAAGAGGCGCTTATGATAACGGCTTTTCGCATGTCAGGCTGCCGAAATCCAGCCAGCAACGCGCAACCCCTGTGGGAACGGGCTTGCTCGCGAAAGCGGTATGTCAGTCAACAGAGATGTTGAATCCGATGGCCCCTTCGCGAGCAAGCCCGCTCCCACAAGTTGCGAAGCCCTTATTTCGTACATTGATCGAGAACCTTTCATGCCCCTATCCGCCAACGTTTCCGATGCCCCGATTGCCCGCAAGGCCGAAGGATCCGACCCGTATGCCTGGCTGCAGGAGCGCGACAGCGCTGCGGTGCTCGACTACCTGAAGGCCGAAAACCGTTATCAGGAGGCGCAAACCGCTGATCAGGCCGGGTTGCGCGAAACCCTGTTCGAGGAGATCAAGAACCGGATTCTCGAAACCGACCTGTCCCTGCCCTCGCCATGGGGCCCCTACCTGTACTACACGCGCACCACGGCGGGTGACGAATACGCCCGTCACTACCGCTGCCCGCGCCCGGCCGACGACAGCCTGGTCCTCGACGAAAGCCAGGAACAACTGCTGCTGGACCCTAACGAGCTGGCCAAAGGCGGCTTCTTTTCCCTCGGTGCGTTCAGCATCAGCCCCGATCACCAGCGCCTGGCCTACAGCATCGATTCCACGGGCGACGAAATCTACACGCTGTTCGTCAAGGAGTTGTCCGACGGTCGCGTCAGTGAACTGGAGTTCCAGGACTGCGACGGCAGCATGACCTGGGCCAACGACAGCCTGACCCTGTTTTTCGGCGAGCTGGATGACACCCATCGTCCGCACAAGCTGTTGCGCTATCGCCTCGATGGCACGGCGGCCGAAGAGGTGTTCCATGAAACGGACGGCCGCTTCTTCATGCACTGCTACCGTTCGAGCTCCGAACAACAATTGCTGCTGTCGGTGGGCAGCAAGACCACCAGCGAAGTCTGGGTGCTCGACGCCAACCTCCCACAACTGCCCTTTACCTGCGTAGCGCCACGGGTGGAAAACCATGAGTACGACGTTGACCACGGCACGCTCGATGGCCAATGGACCTGGTTCATCCGCACCAACCGCGACGGCATCAACTTTGCCCTGTACACCGCCGTCGATAACGGCGTGGCGCCAGCCGAGGCCGACTGGCGGAACCTGATTCCCCACAGCGACACAGTAATGATCGATGGCATGAGCCTGAATGCCGGCGCCATGACCCTGAGCCTGCGGGTCGGCGGCTTACCGGTTATCGAAGTTCACCCGCAGGACCTGCCGAGCTATCGGGTTCAATTGCCAGACGCGGCCTATAGCCTGCACGTGCAGAACAGCCTGGAATTCGTCAGCGAGCGAATTCGCCTGCGTTACGAAGCGTTGAACCGCCCTGCGCAAATCCGCCAGCTGGAACTGGTCAGCGGCGAGCAGAAAGTGCTCAAGCAAACCCCGGTGCTTGGCACGTTCGACGCCGACGCCTATGTCAGTCAGCGCCTGTGGGCCACGGCGCCCGATGGCACACAAGTGCCGATCAGCCTGGTGGTCAAGCGCGAAGCGCTCGGCAAGCCGGTTCCGCTCTACCTGTACGGCTATGGCGCTTATGGCGAAAGCCTCGACCCGTGGTTCTCCCACGCCCGCCTGAGTTTGCTCGATCGCGGCATGGCGTTCGCCATCGCTCATGTGCGCGGCGGCGGCGAACTGGGTGAAGCCTGGTATCGCGCCGGCAAGCAGGAGCACAAGCAGAACACCTTCAGCGACTTCATCGCCTGCGCCGAACACCTGATCGCCAAAGGCCTGACCACCGCGCCACAACTGGCGATCAGCGGCGGCAGTGCCGGCGGCCTGCTGATCGGGGCGGTGCTCAACCAGCGCCCGGCGCTGTTTGGCGCGGCGATTGCCGAAGTGCCGTTCGTCGATGTGCTCAACACCATGCTCGACCCGGAGCTGCCATTGACCGTCACTGAATACGACGAGTGGGGCAACCCTCAAGAGCCTGACGTTTATGAGCGGATCAAGGCCTACGCGCCTTACGAAAACGTCACCGCGCAAGCCTATCCACCGATGCTGGTGATCGCCGGCTACAACGACAGCCGCGTGCAGTACTGGGAAGCGGCCAAATGGGTGGCGAAATTGCGCGTCACCAAAACCGACAGTAATCCGCTGTTGCTCAAGACCGAACTGGGCGCCGGGCATGGGGGGATGAGCGGTCGATACCAGGGATTGCGTGACGTAGCGCTCGAATACGCATTTTTGTTCAAGGTGCTGGGTGTTGCCTGAGGAACTTGGGCCGATGAACCGGTCTTAATTGCAGGCGCCTCGGGCCGATACAATTCCGATCCCCCTGTAGGAGCTGCCGAAGGCTGCGATCTTTTGACTTTGTTTTTTTAAGATCAAAAGATCGCAGCCTGCGGCAGCTCCTACAGGAATTCGTGGTGACAGAACCAGACAACAATAAAGACCGCACGACATGTCAGAACCCACTTTACTGAACAACGAAATTCGCAACTGGCTGATGGACTGCGGCCTGTTCAACCAGCTGCTACCGGCGGAATTCGCCGCTGCCTCGGGCTATTTCAACCTCAGCACCATTGCCCAGGGAGAGGAAATTTTCCACGAGGGCGATGCCGGCAGCTTCATGTGCATCATCCATACCGGCCAGGTGGCCGTGCAGAAGACCGCCAGCGATGGCCAGCAGGTGACCATTGCGACGCTGCGCAGCGGCCGCTCGTTCGGTGAAATGGCCGTACTCGACGGCGAACGGCGCTCGGCCAGTTGCGTGGCCGCGAGTCACTGCCAGTTGCTCAACCTGGGCAAGGATTCGCTGGAAAAGATGCTCAATGACGCGCCGAAAGTCGCGGCAAAGATCATCCGCGCCCTCGCCGTCTCACTGTCCCGGCGCTTGCGCATGGTCGATGGACAGTTGCTCTCGCAGCAGGTTTAACCGCCGGGTGACTTGACCTTCGGTGGGTTCGGCTCGATCCCCGGCACCGGCTGGTCCTTGATCGGCGGGCTTGGCATCTCGATCGGCACCAACGGTGGGCCGCTACTGCCCGGCCCCACTTTTGGCAGCGGTGCCGGGCTGATCTGCGGGTACGGTGTGGGCGTTGCGGTGCCCGGCGAGCCAGGCATTGGCGCGGGACTGATCGGCGTCGTCTGTAGCTGCTGGCCCTGCACTGCAGTTATCGAGAGCGCGGCCAGGGCAATGGCCGTTAGAATAGTGCGCTTCATCAATGGCTCCGTTGGCCTTGTGGTCACTTGCAGGCTACTCCCAACTGCGTCCGTTTGCCTTCCCTGTGCCGCCATTTTTCCTCAAGTGAGCCCCATGAAACGTTTTGTTCTGCTCGATACCGCCCCTATTCCCGAGAACGGCGGAGCCCTGTGCCTGTTCGAGTACGGCGAAGATTTCGTCATCAAGATCCAGGGTGGCGACGGTGGACAATTGATGAATACGCGCATGCACGGCTCCGAGGATGCCCTGGCCGAAATCCCCTGCCGCAAGGTCGCGGGAAGACCCGACTCACGGGTATTGATCGGGGGCCTGGGCATGGGTTTCACCCTCGCCTCGGCGCTCAAGCACCTGGGCAAGTCCGCTGAAGTGGTGGTCGCCGAACTGGTGCCAGGCGTGGTGGAGTGGAACCGCGGACCGCTGGGCGAAAAAGCCGGAAACCCGCTGCAAGACCCGCGCACGGTGATCCGCCTGGAAGACGTGGCCAAGGTCCTGCAAGCAGAGCCGCAGGGTTTTGACGCAATCATGCTCGACGTCGACAACGGCCCCGAAGGCCTGACCCAGAGGGCCAACAGCTGGCTTTACTCCGCCGGGGGCCTGAGCGCCTGCGCCAAGGCCCTGCGACCCAAGGGCGTGCTGGCGGTCTGGTCGGCCAGCGCAGACCGACAGTTTTCCGACAAACTGAAGAAAGCCGGTTTCAAGGCCGAGGAAGTACAGGTCTTCGCCCACGGCAACAAGGGCACCCGCCACACCATCTGGATTGCCGAGAAGCTCAAGGGCTGAGCTAAACTGCGTTTATACCGTCATTAGTCATTCAACAAAGGTGAACCCATGAGTTCGTCCACCCCGACCAACACCTCGAAGCTGGACCGCATCCTCGCCGACAACCAGCGCGACAAGGAAATGGGCTACCGCGACAAGGCCCTGAAGATGTACCCGCACGTGTGCGGCCGCTGCGCCCGTGAATTCTCCGGCAAGCGCCTGAGCGAACTGACCGTGCACCATCGCGACCACAACCACGACAACAACCCCCAGGACGGTTCGAACTGGGAACTGTTGTGCCTGTACTGCCACGACAACGAACACTCGCGTTATACCGACCAGCAGTATTTCGGCGAGGGCTCGCTGAGCACGCCAAAAATCGCCAAGGCAACGCATAACCCGTTTGCAGCGTTGGCAGGGTTGATGAAGAAAGAAGACTGAAGATCTTCAGCGCCCGAGCCGGCCCCTTCGCGAGCAGGCTCGCTCCCACACTGGATCTCCGATGCAGCGAAAAAACCCTGTGGGAGCGAGCCTGCTCGCGAAGGCGATTGCTCAATCTCCAAACTGCCCGCTGCCGCCCAATCCCCGTATAATCGCGCTTTTTTCCCAAAGGCACCCCGCTCGTGGCAGACAAACGGTACAGCTGCATTGGTTTGTATAACCCCAAGTCACCGGAGAACGTCGGTTCGGTGATGCGCGCCGCAGGCTGTTATGGCGTGGCGTCGGTGTTCTACACCGGCAAGCGCTATGAGCGCGCCGCCGACTTCGTCACCGACACCAAGCGCGTTCATTACGATATCCCGCTGATCGGCATCGACGACCTGAAGAAAATCCTGCCCCTCAACTGCGTACCCGTTGCCGTGGAACTTGTCGAAGGCGCCCGCCCATTGCCGGAGTACACCCATCCGGACCGCGCGTTGTATATCTTCGGCCCGGAAGACGGCTCGCTGGACAAAGAGATCCGTGACTGGTGCGAAGACGTGGTCTATATCCCGACCACCGGCTGCATGAACCTCGCCGCCACGGTCAACGTCGTGCTCTACGACCGCATGGCCAAGGGCCTCAACACCCGTTCGGGGCCGAAATTCCGCTGAATCGCCGTACATCCGATGGAACAAGTGGCCAGTCGAGGCAGTCAGCTTATCTATCCACTACTCAAGCCTGGAGTCAGATCATGAGCGAACTCAAACGCGTAGAGCGCATCGAATCCACCCCGTTCCAGACCTCTTCCGAGCAGAATGTCCAGGGCTGGGAACGCATCGGCTCACTGGCTGGCGGTGTAGTGATGGTCGGCAAGGGCTTGCGTCGTGGCGGCCTGCTTGGCCTGATCCAGGTGGCCATCGGCGGTGTGGCCCTGGCCCGTGGCATCACCGGTCACAGCTCGGCCAAAAGCCTGCTGGAAAAAAGCCGTCAGGACATGAATAACGTGCGGGCGAAGATCGAGCGTGCGGGGGAAGAGTTGAGGACGCTGAAGGCCAATGCCGAAGCGGCGACCAAAACCGCCACCGTGACCGGCAATGATTCTTTGAAGTCGCCGAAACCTTAAAGCAAAAGATCGCAGCCTGCGGCAGCTCCTACAGGGTGTACGCCCCCCCAATGTAGGAGCTGCCGCAGGCTGCGATCTTTTGATCTTTATTGAAGCAACCCTGTATCAAGGACTTTGGAAGACTCTCCAATCACGCTCTCACTAAGCTGCACGAATTCCTTGGTATCCACGCTCCCCAGACTCATCGCCCCGCGCATCACATCATCGAGCGAGCGCTTGTTGCGGGTTTTCAGGCGAATCTCGCGGTCCAGTTCCTGCAGCAACAGCACCGCTTTGGCCAACTGCGCAGCGTTGATCTGCTCGCCGCGCAGACTGGTGACTTTCTGGCTGTCCTTGACCAGCTTCCTGTGCAGCCCCTCATACCGCTCATCACTCATACCGCCGGCCCGGCGCACCAGTTCGATGGCGTAGTATTCGGCAAACCCCTCGCTGATCCAATCGCTGCGCTGCTGATCGTTGATCCGTCCGAACACTTGGGCCAACTCGCGCACCAACGCACTTGTACCGTTTTCACTGACCAGCGGCAGGCGGGCGTTCAGGTAAATTGACTCATGCGCCGAAAGACTGCCACGCCACATCGGGTCATTGGCGCCGACAATCAACAACTTGGTCGGGTGACGAGGAAACACGGCTTGCACCTGTGGCCAGACAAACGTCAGCAGCGTCAGCACGTCCATGCGCCGCATGCCCTGGCCTCGCGGTGAGGTGACGGTGACTTCGGTTTCGCCCAATCGGGTACGCCGGCTACCGAGGTGACCCGCCAGCATCCAGCCCGTGGGCCGGTCGAACAACCGGGAAACATTATCGATGCGAAACTTGTTCTTGCCGATGCGCGGCCAGGCGGTCTCGACGCTTTGCCAGCCATTGGGCAGCTCGAATTCCAGGCGTGACACCAACTCGATACCGTCCTGCTGATCGATTTTGGCGGGTGGCACCAGATCGTCACCGCGCATCAGCGCCCAGGCCGGGGTGATGCGCGTGTCGAAGCTGCCACTCTTGCGGCCATGGCTGATACGAACTCGGTAAGTCAGGCTGGCCTTGTCCCCGGCAGGGAGCCATACACCACGGGTGAGTTTGCCCGGTGTCTGCTGCCATTGGCCATCAGCCTTGAAATCACTGTAGTGGCTGCCGTCGCCGAGGTTGAAATCCAGGCTGCGTACCGCCGAGCCCTGGGCCAGGGTAAGGCGCACTTCAGCCTGGTCGCTTTGCGGCAACAGGCGCACGTGGTAATCCAGATCGACCTTCTTCGTCGCCGCCCACGCGGGAGCGCTCAGAGACAATAACCCAACGGCCAGCGCCCGCTGCCATCCCACAGCCATACACACTCCTTTGTAAAACCTTAACCTGCGCGGAAGATCAGATGGTCTTCCCAATCCTCTTCGGCCACGCTGCCTTCGGCAAGCATGCGCCCGGACTGGGAAATACGTTCGTGGTGCACCGCGTCGCGATCACCGCACACCAGGTGATGCCACAACGGCAGATCCTTGCCCTCGCTGACCAGGCGATAGCCGCAGGTCGGTGGCAGCCATTTGAACTCGTCGGCCTTGCCCGGTGTGAGCTGGATGCAGTCTGGCACCGAGGCGCGACGGTTGGGGTAATCGCTGCACTGGCAGGTTTTCAAGTCCAGCAGTTTGCAGGCGATACGCGTGTAATAGACGCTGTTGTCGTCTTCATCTTCGAGCTTTTGCAGGCAGCACAGGCCACAGCCATCGCACAGCGATTCCCATTCCTGCTGATCGAGTTGATCGAGGGTTTTGCGTATCCAGAACGGTTCTACTTTGGCGGCCATGGTTCGAGCATCGACATCAGGTGGTGAAAAGGCCGCCAGTCTAGTGCCCGCAGCCCCGCGGGCCAAGCATTGGCGACTGTCGGTACAACACGCTTGTCAGTTATTGCGCCGCCAAGTAGGGTTTTGCGTCGCTCCCACTTTCAAACGTAGCAAGGAATCTCTTGATGAGTGCAAATCCACGCATTGCCGATTACGCCATCCATCCGCAGTTTACCGATCGCTGGTCGCCCCGGGCCTTCACGGGCGAAACCATTCCTGAGGAAACCCTGCTGAGCTTCTTTGAAGCGGCACGCTGGGCACCGTCGGCGTACAACTCGCAGCCTTGGCGGTTTCTTTATGCGCGTCGCGATACGCCGAACTGGGAGCGTTACCTGGGCCTGCTGAACGAATTCAACCGCAGCTGGGCGCAACACGCCTCGGCTTTGGTGATCGTGATCTCGAAAACCACCTTCACCGCGCCTGGCGCCACCGAAGAAACCCCGGCGCTGTGGCACACGTTCGACACCGGTTCCGCCTGGGGCCACCTGGCGCTGCAAGCCAGCATCAGTGGCTGGCATACCCACGGCATGGCGGGTTTCGACCAAGAATTGACCCGCAAGGAGCTGAACATTCCTGAAGGCTACGCCCTGCATGCCGCCGTGGCAGTCGGGAAGCTGGGGGATAAAGCGACACTGGCGGAGTACCTGCAAACACGCGAAGAGCCAAGCCCGCGGCGGCCGTTGAACGAACTCGCTGCTGAAGGCGACTTCACCCTCTAAGCCGATCGTTCCCACGCTCTGCGTGGGAATGCAGCCCGGCACGCTCCGCGTCCCAACGGCGTGACGCAGAGCGTCACAAGAGGCATTCCCACGCAGAGCGTGGGAACGATCAGGGTCGGCAGCTCAGTACCCGCGATTGAAATCCACTTCCCCGCGCAACGCCTCACCCGCCTGATACGCCCGCAGGTTTTCGACGAACAGATTCACCATCAGCGACGGCGAAGTCGGTGCCGAGCTATGGCCCGTCAGTAGCAGGCCGAAGGCCGTCCAGAACGGATGGCGTTGCGGCAGCGGCTCCTGGCGACAGACGTCAATCACGGCGCCCACCAGGTGCCCTTCTTTCAAGGCCTCCACCAGATCCGCATCCACCACCGCTACACCGCGCCCGACATTGATGAACAAACCACTTGGCTTGAACTGCTTGAACAGCGCTGCATCGTATATATCGTGGGTGTTCGGGGTATTTGGCAGCAGATTGACCACATAATCCACTTCACCGACCAACCGAGGCAGGTCCGCCAGCGAACCGACTTCGATAAAGGGTGCCTGCTCACGGGCTTCGCTGGCGATGCCATACAGCTGTACACCAAAGGGTACGAGAAATTGCGCCACGGTCTGCCCGATATCACCAGTACCGACGATCAACACCTTGCGCCCCGCCAGGCTCTGGCCGTGACGGCTGTCCCATTTGCGCTCGACCTGGCTGACCAACCGTGCCAGCACTTCACGTTCGTGGCCGAGCATGTAGGTGAGCACGTATTCGGCCATGACCTGACCGAAAATTCCCACCGCGCGAGTCAGGCGATAGTGCCGAGGCAAGCCATCGGCCAGCAGCGGCGTGATCCCGGCCCAGGTCGATTGCAACCATTGAGGCTGATGCCCCTGGCGCAACAGGGTCGCCAGCAAGTCGGGTTGGCCGAGCCAGACCGGGCAATCGGCAGCCAGACGCGCCAATTCAGCGGAATCGCCGCTAGTCAGTACTTCCACCTCGGGCACCGCCTCTTGCAACAATCGGGCGTAGACCGGGTGATCGTGTTCAGCAATCAGGACGCGCATGCTTCAAACCTTTCGAAAAACAGTGCATACGGCCGCCGACAGAGTCCTGCTCCGTCCATGCGGCCCTTGCCAAAATCATTCCAGTGTCGATCACATGGGGTCGTTGCGTCGCAGCAATTCTTCCGGCAAGTGCTCGATGTATTCGTCTTCCGCTGGCGGCATTTGCAGGTGATAGCCCTGCTTTTCGAGGTTTTCCAGCACGACGGTGATGTCCTCGCGCGACAGTTTGCGCTCGGGGCTCAATACCAGGTCAAACGCGTGGATAGCTTTGCCGAAGGCAGCCATCAAGGGCTCTGGCACACGCTCCAGAGCATCGCTCTTGAGCACATAGAGGTACATCTCGTTTCTTTTCGAACTGCGGTAGATGGAGCAAATACGTTTCAAGGCTGTTCTCCGGGGGTGGCCAGGCTGTCGAGCAGCGCCTGGCCCATCAACTCGCGGCGCCAGCCACGCAGCGAATCAGGCAATTGATAGGGACCATTGGGGAAGCCACTCTTGAGCAAGGCTTCCAGGGTTTTCTTGCGCAACATCAGCTCAGGCGCGATGTTCAAGCGTTCGGCTTCGGCCTGGCCGATGGCTTTGAGTCGCTTGAGCAGCGCGGCGGCGTCCACCGGCAACGGCTCAGGCACGGCGGGTGGCCATTGCTCGGGCGACACACTGGCAGAGCGCTTTATCAGATCAAGCAAAAATTCGCCGTCCTGACGCACGGTACGCGGGTGCATGTCTTCGATTTTCGCCAATGCGCCGAGGTTGTCCGGTTGCGTGCGCGCCAGCGGCCACAGCGAATGCTCGCGGATGATGCGGTTGCGCGGCAGGTCACGGGCACGCGCCTCCTGCTCGCGCCAGGCGCAGAGCTCACGCAACACAGCGAGCTGCGCGCGGGACAACTTCCAGGCCAGCTTGGCGTCGCGATAGACCTCGAACGGATCGATTTCGCGACGCAGGTTAGCCACCAGCTCCGCACCGTCCTCCAGGACCCAGGCGTATTTGTCATCGGAGAGTTGCGGGCGCAATTTCACGAAAACTTCCGCCAGGTGCACGGCATCTTCGGCGGCGTAGCTGATCTGGGTCTCGGAAAGCGGGCGTTGCAGCCAGTCGGAACGGGTTTCGCCCTTGGGCAGGTCGATCCCCAATACTTCCTGTACCAGCCGCGAATAACCCATGGAAAAACCCAGGTTCAGGTAAGCGGCGGCCAGCTGCGTATCGAACAGCGGTGCCGGCAGGCTGCCGGTCAGGCGCAGCAGGACTTCGAGGTCTTCGCTACACGCATGGACAACCTTGACCACCGCTGGATTTTCCAGCAAGGCGGCCAGGGGCTGCCAGTTATCGATGGTCAACGGATCGATCAGGTAGGCACGTTCGCCATCGCCGACCTGCAGCAGGCCTGCGATCGGGTAGAAGGTGTCGACCCGCATGAATTCGGTGTCGAGGGCAACGAACGGCAGCTGCTGCCACTCGGTGCAAAACCGACCGAGGCTATCGTTGTCGCGAATCCAGTGAATATCGATGGCCACACGGCTCTCCCTTGAAGAATGGCGCGCAGTATATATCGCCCCCGACGATTTCCGCGCATCCACTGAACAAGAGCTTTAGCGAAAATGCCTGCCTGACTGCAAGAATAGCCTGACAAACCTGGCCTAACCGACCTTACCCAGCACGTAAACCCGCCTCGTTGCGAGGCCGGGCAGAAAATCCTGATGGCTGAGCACGCGCAAACCTGCCAGCTTGAATTGCGTCTCAAGCTCGGTCTTACTGACCAGTGACCCTGCTGCGACCCCCTGCCCGTCGGTGTGCCATCCCTTGAAACGGCCAGCCACACGCGCCGCCACAATCACCGTATCGCGGCTGACCCGGTAAAATTCGCCCAACATCGCCAAACGGAGTTCGGGGCAGGCAATGTGCTGAAACAGCTGCATGCAAAAAATGCTGTCAACGGCATTTTCCGACAAGCCAATGTTGAAGGCGGAGCTTTGAAAAGTCCGGACTCGCTTCATCAGGCTCTGCGGATGGTGGGTACGGGCATGCTCGAGAATAGCCTGGGACTGATCCGTCGCGAGAATCACCCGGTTCGCATGCTCACCCAGCACTGGCCAGAAGCGCCCGACACCGCAAGCCACATCAAGAATCAGGCCCGGTTCGCCGGCGACCTTGAGCGCCCGGCGCACCATTTGCTCGTCACGCCAGAACGCCAGGCGCTCGCCCAGGCCTTGCGCTCGCGGCTGCAGGCAGACGCGGGCGTGCTCCTGGTCATAATGCCGGGCGAACTCGAGCTCGATGGCGGAAGGTGACTGAGCAGGCATTTGCAGGGGTCTCGAGCGTAGATGTGCCGGCCACAGGCCGTCGTATGAAATAGAGAACGCAGCACTCAATCTTTGGCCAGTACGCCATCGATCGCCGCCCTGCGGCACCCGGAAAACATATCCAGGTCCTGGTTATAAACCTTGCTGTTGACCTCCAGCAGCCCCAGCATCGAATGGAACAGGTTGTCCTGGCTCAAGGGCTTTTCACGGCTCATTTGCAGGCAATGGGTGTCCACCGAGAACGACTTCTGATAGCTGTCGGAGAACCAGGCCAGCATCGCCACATGTTTCTGTTGTTCCGGTGCCAGCATGTAAGGCGTGCCATGGAGGAACAAGTTGTATTCGCCCAGGGATTCGCCGTGGTCCGACAGATACAGCATCGCGGTATCAACTTTGTCCTGGTTGCTGCGCAACAGATCGATCAGGGTCGACAGCACATGGTCGGTGTACACCAGCGTATTGTCATAACCATTGATGATGCTTTCGCGACTGCAGTTGTTCAGTGCATTACTTTGACAGACCGGGGTAAAGTGCTCGAATTCCTTCGGATAGCGTTTGTAATACTCCGGACCGTGACTGCCCATCTGGTGCAATACCAGTACTGTGTCTTTGTTCAGGGTATCGATGAAATGTTGCAAACCCTGCAGCAGGATTTCATCGCGGCATTCACTGTTGGCGCACAGCACCGGGTCCTTCAAATTGCTGACGTCGTCGAGGGTGACGCGATCGCAGGTGCCTTTGCAGCCAGACTGGTTGTCACGCCAGATCACATCGAGGCCCGCATGCTTGAGTACATCCAGCAGGCCTTCTTCGTTCTTGGCCTTGCTCGCGTTGTAACCCTTGCGCCCCATATTGGAGAACATGCAAGGCACCGACACCGCCGTTTCAGTACCGCAGGACTTCACGTCGGTAAACGCGATCAGCCCGGCTTCCTTATCCAGTTTCGGCGTGGTGTCGCGGTTATAGCCAAGGATGCCGAAGTTCTCGGCGCGGGCACTCTCACCGACCACCAGAACCGTCAGGGACTTGCGATCATGGTTTTGCAGGGCAGGGTTGCGTTGCGCGTCTTCACCGATCTTGACGAAGGGCTGGCGCGCTGATGCGACCTGCTCGCGCAAGTAACCGGAAAAGGCACCAATGTAGTTGCTGGGTACCACCATCAGGCGAAGCTCATGGTGATTGCGAAACAGTGAAGAAAGCCCCTGATAGTTAATCAGCGCGACACCACCAATGACCGCCGCCGAGGCAAAAGTCACGAGTATCTTGCTCAATAACTCGCGATGCCAGCGGCGATAACTAACCGGCGTCTTCCACAACAACCAGGAGGGCAACACACCGAGAAAAACGATATACGCAAGCAATTTGAATGATAGTAAGTCGCGGACTTCCGTTGCATTGGTTTGAGCGAAGTTGCGCAACATGCCGATGTCGATCAAGACGCCGTATTGGCCCATGAAATATGCGACGCCCGCACTGATCATGAACAGCAGGGTCAGCACGGGCTTGAGCACCGGCCGGAACGCCAGCAGGGTCAGGATAATGTTGAAAGCCGCAAGGATCATCGCACCGAACGCCACACGCATGACGATGCCTTTACCGTCCGCGATGGTGATTTCGAAAAGGTGCTGCCACAATACAAAATTGAAGGCAGTCAATAAAAAGGCGCTGGCAATCAGTGTCACCCACTCCGGGCGCACGGCTTTAATCTTCAACATGGTGATCGACTGTTCCTGAAAAGAAGTGCCTTCGATAAATGTGAAAATTTCATTTATCGCGACAACACTAACTTTAGGCATCCGACTATCAATTTTTCGTGAAAAAGAAGCCAACGATTGGTTGCCAACCTAATGCACGATGAAACTTTCTACTTATTTGAGAATCGTTCAGGTCTTGTTCAGCAAGCTCGAACTTCTGAGCATCTGAAGGCTGCAAGTCATGCTGATGACCGCCGTATTTAATTTCCCGATAATGCGCAAGACTTTCTGATTTGCCGCCTGCCAACCATTCGCGCCTAATCGGCTCCTGATTCATCAAGGTCCGATTATGGAAAACATTCGCGAAACCTCCCGCCCCGCCCTGTGGATAATGTTCAGCATCATTTTGGTCGCCCTCAACCTGCGCCCCTCCATGGCCGCCGTCGGACCTTTACTGTCGGCGATTCGCGGCGATATCCCGCTGAGTTTCAGTCTCGCGTCGCTGCTGACCCTGCTGCCGGTCATGACCATGGGGCTGGCGATGTTCTTTGGACTGGCAGTCAGCCAACGCCTCGGTGAGCACCGCACGGTCGTACTGTCGCTGGTGGTCATCGGCCTGGCCACGGCTGCGCGATTGTTCCTCGATACTGCGTTGGAACTGATCCTCAGCGCCGTGCTCGCCGGCATCGGCATCGCCCTGATCCAGGCACTGATGCCGACGCTGATCAAATCCCGATTCAGCGACAACGTGGCCCTGTGCATGGGGCTCTACGTCACGTCGATCATGGGCGGTGCCGCCATTGCGGCCGCCTTCGCCCCGCTGGTGATGGTCCGTACAGGCAGTTGGCGCATCGGCCTGGCGATCTGGGCGGTGCTGGCCGTGATCGCACTGCTGTTCTGGTGCAGCCATCGAGCGGGGGCGCCGATGCCGGCTTCCACGAGCAACCGCTCGTTCTTCAGCCATCCACGCGCCTGGTTGCTCGCGGCTTTTTTCGGGCTGGGCACCGCGTCCTACACCTGCGTACTGGCTTGGCTGGCACCGTATTACGTAGAAAAAGGCTGGAGTGAAGAAAACGCCGGGTTGCTGTTGGGCTTCCTGACCGCCATGGAGGTGTTGTCCGGCCTGCTGACTCCGGCCATCGCCAACCGTAGCCGTGATCGACGCCTGGTGCTGGTGGTGCTGTTGGCGCTGATCATGGCTGGCTTTTGCGGGTTGATCCTGAGCCCCGAACATCTCGGCCTTCTGTGGCCATGCCTGCTGGGGCTGGGAATAGGCGGACTGTTCCCGATGAGCCTGATCGTCTCGCTGGATCATCTGGACGATCCCCGGCGCGCGGGTGGGCTCACGGCGTTCGTGCAAGGCATCGGCTATCTGATCGCCGGCCTCTCGCCGCTGGTTGCCGGGATGATCCGCGATCAGTTCGGCACTTTCGAATGGGCCTGGTGGTCACTCACCGGGGCCATGGCACTGATGATCATGATGGCGTTGCGCTTCGATCCACGGCATTACGCCAGGCACATGCACTGACTCGCAGCGCGCCTCGCATGCCTGCGAAAGATTCTCCTGCTGCCCTCATTGCTTTAGGATCGTTCGCTCAAGTTTGCGCATGAGCCGGAAAGGATGCTGAACAGTAACGTGCTACGAAAGCTCGACATGCAGGATTTGATGGTATTCGTCGCCGTGTATGAGCAAAACAGCGTCTCCGGCGTTTCCGAGGCGCTGTGCGTCAGCCAGTCCACCGTGAGTTACTGCCTGAAAAAACTGCGCGCCGGGTTTGAAGACGAATTGTTCATCAATACCCGCACCGGGATGCGCCCCACCTATAAGGCCGACAGCATGTACCCCCACGTGCTGAAGATCCTCGACAGCATCAACCTGTGCCATGCCAGTGCGTCAGCGTTCGATCCGTCCATGCAGCCGACGGTTTTCAATCTCTGTGCACCGGAATACTTCGAGCAACTGGTTCTACCCCACCTGTTGAAACGCTTCGCGCGCTTCGAGCATGCAGTGACGGTCAATGTCCACAGGCTCGAAACCGACATCCCGGCCCAGGCACTGCGCGATGGTAGCCTCGATCTGGCAATCGGTTTCGGCCCGGACTTCCATCGAAGGCACGCTGACTTCAATGTGCACACGTTGCTGCAAGATGACTTCGTCTGCGTCTTCGACCGTCGTGCGGCCCCGTCGCAACCACGCCTGGGCCTGCAAACCTTCATCGAGCGCCGGCATGTGTTTCCGACACCCTGGACATCCACCAGCAACATGGTTGACGGCTGGTTGGCCCAGCAAGCCCTGCAACGCCAGATAGTCGCGCGAGCCAACAGCTACGGCGCGGCCCTGAAGATGATCAGCGGCACCGACTTCCTCCTCACCCTGCCCCGACGCATCCAGCAATTGCTGGCCGATGAGAGCGCCTTCGAACGCTGTGAAGCGCCCGATGGCTTGCCCGGATTCACCCTCGACATGCAGTGGCGCCAAGGCACCGATCAGGACAGCGCCAACACCTGGTTACGTGAGCAAGTGATCGCGGCCTGTGCGCAAGCGTAAAAGCACCGGCGCGCCCAGCAACGCTCAAACTGGAGCGTTCTCTCTATAAACGGCGACACAGATAAGCTTGGGTTTGATACGGAAACTCAATAGTTTCATGCCCGCAAAGGGACGGGTGAGTCTGGATCAGCTTCTGCAACTGTGCGGATACTTTCGCCTTTTCGGCAGGTGGAAGAGCGGCGATAAAACTCACCGACAGAATTCGGTCCATGATGACTTCGTTGACGCCACCTGAATGTGTGTACGGGAAACAGGTAAGTTCGGGTTCAGAAAAGTAACGCCCCGTGAATGGCAACTTCCAGTCACCGGTATGAAAGCGTGGAGTATCGCCTTCGTACGGCGTAATGATCTCGGTAATGGCTGCAACCCAGTCCACCGACTCATCACGCACGTTCCAGATCAAGCCCAGCCGACCGTTTGGCTTAAGCACTCGGTGTATCTCGGCAAGGGCCGTTTCATCTGCAAACCAGTGGAAGGCTTGGGCGCATACCAGTGCTTGCGCTGCTCCGGAGTTGAGCGGAATAGATTCGGCTGTTCCTTCCAGGATCGTGATGTGCGGTAGATTCCTGGCAAACTCGGATCGCATCGCTTCTATGGGCTCGACCGCTACGACATCGATGTCCATTGATCCCAACAACTGGGTGAATTTACCGGTGCCGGCGCCTAAATCAACAACCGTCGATCCCGGATGAATCTCAAGTGCCTCTCTAAGCCAGCTAACCAGCTCACCTGGATAGCTCGGGCGCCCCCTGGCATAGGTTCCAGCTTGCGATGAGTAGCCCAGCTGAGCAACTTTCCGAATACCGGCCATGAGTCGTGATCCGCTTTTGGTTTAGAGACACCTGGTCAACCTGACCAATGACGCGATACGGCTCAGTGACCAACAGATGTCTTCGAATATGATTCCCGATCGATATCGAGAATCTCCACGCACAGCTGCACCTCTACCCCTGCCGGCCATTCACACAGATCCCTGACCACTGCCAGCAGACTTTCAGACAGCTGCTTCTTGATCTGCTCCGAGCGACCGCTCAGTATCGCGAGCTTCACATGCACGAACGCCCGCTCGGCCAATGCCGTGCCGACCCTGAACGTCTCGAGCTTCACCGCGCGACTCTTGATGTCGAATTCGGCACCGAACTGCCCGGACCCCACCAGCGTATTGTTCAGGCGCATCAACGCAACATCGGCGTTCAGCTCAGGCAGGTTGGCGGTGTATTCAAGGTGCAGGTGAGGCATGACATCACTCCTATGGGTTGGGGCAAATTCTTACATATAGCACAGCGCCACCTTGTTCACTGGGGCAGCGACAACAGATTGCGCTCGCCCATGAAGGCTTCAAGTCGTGAGCGCAACCAGCGCTCGGCAGGGTCGCTGTCGACGTGGCTGAGCCAGACCATGGACAACTCCAGGGTCGGCGTCTTGAACGGAAACGGCTCCTTGAACAACTGACCGGACGCCGCCATGGCCTCTGCCGTGTAATCCGGCAGGCTGGCCAGCAGATCGGTACCGGCGAGCAAGGCCGGCAATGAACTGTATTGCGGCACCGAGAGCACCACCTGGCGCGAGCGACCGATCGCAGATAACCACTCGTCAGCGAAGCCACTGACGTTGGCAATATGGGACACCAGCACATGAGGGCGCGAACAGTATTCATCGACCGTCAGCGGTGTATCGCTGGCATCGGCTCGTAACACGCTGGGCTGGATATGCCGCAACAATTTGCGCTTGGCGTTGGCTGGAAGACCGCGGGTCTGGCTGACGCCGACCGTTATGTCACCAGACGCCAGCAAGTCGGGAATACGCCAGTAATCGACATTTTGCACCACGAACACCACCTTCGGCGCTTCCTGGCGCAATGCCCGCAGCAACGGCGGCAACAGGCCGTACTCGACATCGTCGGACATCCCGATGCGAAAAGTCATGGTGCTGCTGCTCGGGTCGAAATCATGGGTCAGGCTCAACGCCACCGACAACGAATCCAGCGCCGGCGACAAATGCCGAAAGATCTCCTCAGCCCGCGCCGTGGGCTCCATGCGATGGCCGACACGTATGAACAACGGATCGTTGAACATGGTACGCAAGCGGTTGAGCGCCGAACTGATGGTCGGCTGACCGAGGAACAACTTCTTCGCCACCTTGGTAACGTTGCGTTCCAGCATCAGCGCTTCAAACACCACCATCAGGTTGATGTCAGCCTTGCGTAGCTCGTTGCGATTCATCCATTGACCCCGCTCAAAAACAATCGACAGTTTAGGGAGGTGTAACAAGCGGTGTCTACGCGACTGAACGAATGCCTCAAGCGATTTGCGTTTAATGCCAACAGGCTCACGCGCCGGGTCCTACAGCCCCTTCCTGATTTCATCGCGCCTCTGGCGGGACAGCTACATCCCCCTAAGCTCAGGAGGCTTCGGGCAAAAACGGTCCGGACGACAACCTTCAAACACAAAAGGAGCATTTCAATGGCTAGAGACAAAGCGAAAGACGACAGGTACTTCAACTGCACCGAAACGCATGAAGCCGATTACGTCGTCGGTCTTTATCCTCACGCCAAGGACGAAGTGAGAAATTTCCTGGCATCGGCCTGCAAAGAAAAATCCCTGCACAATTCCACACACAAGGACGTATATGACCTGATCAAAAAAGAACTGGGCCATTCGCAACCGTAAGGCGGGCCGGTTAGAACGAAGCTGCTCTGCTGAGCAGCTTCCTGATAGGAAGGCAGGCTGTGAACCCAATTCAGGACGAGACAACAAAAACAAAAAAGCCCCGCAGCTTTTCAGCTACGGGGCTTTTTCTAAGTAATGGCGGAGAGATAGGGATTCGAACCCTAGGTACCGGTGAAGGTACAACGGATTTCGAATCCGTCCCATTCGGCCACTCTGGCATCTCTCCAACGGCGCGCATCATAACAACACTTTTGCCGAAAGCAAACCCTCTTTCGTAATTTTTTCTGTGCTATCAGATGCTTGCGTCGATTAAAGCGGTACGCCCAGACGGTTGGCGACTTCTTCGTAGGCTTCGATGACGTCACCGAGGCCCTGGCGGAAGCGGTCCTTGTCCATCTTCTTCATGGTGGCCTTATCCCACAGGCGGCAGCCGTCCGGGCTGAATTCGTCGCCCAGGACGATGGAGCCGTCGTGGAACACGCCGAATTCCAGTTTAAAGTCGACCAACAGCAGGCCGGCGTCGTCAAACAGTTTGGTCAGCACTTCGTTGACCTTGAGCGACAGCTCCTTCATGCGCGCCAGTTGCTCGGCAGTGCCCCAACCGAACGCCACGACGTGGGATTCGTTGATGAACGGGTCGCCCTTGGCGTCGTCCTTCAGGAACAGTTCGAAGGTGTAAGGGTTGAGCTTCATGCCCTCTTCAACACCCAGGCGCTTGACCAGGCTGCCGGCGGCGTAGTTACGCACGACGCACTCAACCGGGATCATGTCGAGTTTCTTCACCAGGCATTCGTTGTCGCCCAGCAGCTTGTCGAATTGAGTCGGCACGCCGGCGGCTTCGAGTTTCTGCATGATGAAGGCATTGAACTTGTTGTTCACCATGCCTTTGCGGTCGAGCTGTTCGATGCGCTTGCCGTCGAACGCCGAAGTGTCGTTGCGAAACAGCAGGATCAAGCGGTTAGCGTCGTCGGTCTTGTAAACCGATTTGGCTTTGCCGCGGTACAGTTCTTCACGTTTTTCCATGATGGGCTCCGCTTGCTAAGTAGGTGGGCTAGGCGATGTGTCGCCAGTCGAGCCCTGAATCTTGATCGGCCAGTTGCAGCCAGTCCGGGTCGCACCCGAGGGTGTCGACAAAACATTGCCGGGCCAGCCGCGGCAGGTTGTTCTTGCTGCTCAGATGGGCCAGGACCAGGTGTTGCAGGTCTTTCCAGCCCAACTCGGACACCAGGAATGCCGCCTGATGGTTGTTCAAATGTCCCAGCTCACCGCCCACCCGCTGCTTGAGAAAGTACGGATAATGACCGCGAGCCAGCATGTCCCGGCAATGGTTGGCCTCGATCATCAATGCATCGAGGTCGCGATAGCCGTATAGCACCTTGTCGCAATACGAGCCCAGGTCGGTCAGCAGGCCGAAGCGCCGCTCACCGTCACTGAAAACGTATTGTGTCGGCTCCTGCGCATCGTGGGCCACGGCAATGACCTCGATGCTCAAGTCGCCGATCTGCAGTTGTTCGCCCCCGGCCAGCAAGCCCGCGGGCTCGACCGGCTTGCGCATCCCGCGCAGGGTCCCGCGACTGAGGTAGACAGGCAGATTGTAACGCCGAGACAGCAAACCCACGCCATGCACGTGGTCGGCATGTTCGTGGGTCACGAGTATCGCGCTTAGCTGCGCAGGATCTACACCCAGGCGCAGCAAGCGTTTTTCGGTTTCCCGCAGGGAGAAACCACAATCCACCAGCACATGCGTATCAGCGCTGGCTATCAGCGTGCCATTCCCTTGGCTACCGCTGCCGAGAACGGCAAAACGCATGTGATCAGCCCAGGTTGTCCTGAATGACGCTCAACACTTTGCGCGCCACGTCAGCCGGCGCCACGGTATTGATGTTTTTCTCGACGGTGACCTGGACGCTGTCGCCCACCTTGCTCAGGCGAACCTGGTAGCGCTCGGCACGGGACTCGACTTCTTCCTTGCTCGGCGCACTGCCGAACAGGCCGCTGAAGAACCCGGGCTTGTCGTCCTTCTTCTCGGCTTTTTCAGCGAGGTTGATGTAGTACAGGCCCAGGCTGCGGTTGATGTCTTCAACGCGCCACTCGCCCTGCTCCAGCGCACGACCGACGCTCGACCAGGCACGATCCAGGTCGGTACCGACGTTCAGCACCGGGTTGCCGCTGCCGTCTTCGCTGAGGCTGACGCGACTTGGCGCGTCGGAATCGCGAGAGGCCAGCATGGAGACCGAACCACCCTTCTCGGAAATGCGGCTCATGCTTGCCAGCATGTCGTCGACCAGTGCCGCGTCAAGGCCGGTGTTGACCGAACGGTTGGTGAAGGCGACATCGGCAGTGCTGCCGGCAGGACGCTCGGCGCTGACCACGTAGATTTCACTGGTATTGCGCTGTACGCCCGGCTCGATGCGCACCCGCACGCGGGTTTCGCTGTCGGTGCCGACACCGGCCGCGCTCAGGCGCTTGGCCATGGCAGCCGACAGTTCGTCGGAACGCTGCCAGGTCGTGGTGAATTCACCGGTTTGCGGGCGCTGTTCGTCCAGGCGGAAACCGTTGTCCTGGAAGAACTGTACGGCCACGGGCCAGGCTTCCGCCGGCGGGTTCTGCGCCAGGATCGAGCGCGAATCGCCGCTCTTTTGCAGGGAGTAGGCACTGGCGTCGGCCGCGGCCGACAACGGCTGCGGACGAGGCACGATGTATTCGCCCTTGGCGGTGTCATCGGCGACGTTGCGCGGAATCGGCAGCAGCGGATCCAGACGCTTGGCGGTGGTGACATCCGGCGGCAATTGCATGGGTGCAGTCTGTTGCGCTTCCAGGTAATCGCTACCACGGTCACGGAAATAACCTTCCGGGCCCCAGACCCATCCACAGCCACTGGTGCTGGAGATGATCAGGGCAAGTGCGGAAAGTCCGGCCATTCGCTTCATGCGTTGTACTTCCTCAATTAAACCAGGACGCCGGACTGGCGCATGGCCTGCCGCAGCGGTTCGTGACATTCAGCGCTGAGCCAGGTGAGCGGCAGACGGATTCCGTCCGGCATCAGGCCCATCTCATGCAGCGCCCATTTCACGGGAATTGGATTGGACTCGATAAACAGGGTTTTATTGAGTGGCATCAGCTTTTGGTGAATGGCGCGCGCCTTCTCGGCTTCGCCGTTCAGCGCGGCGATGCACATGTCGGCCATGTCACGCGGGGCGACGTTGGCCGTCACCGAAATGTTGCCCTTGCCGCCCAGCAGGATCAGCTCGACCGCGGTGGCATCGTCACCGGAGAGCACCAGGAAGTTGCTGTCGACGCCATCGATGATGGCCTTGGCGCGCTGCAGGTCGCCGGTGGCTTCCTTGATACCGATGATGTTCTTGACGCTCGACAGGCGAATCACGGTCTCGGCCAGCATGTCGCAGGCGGTGCGGCCTGGCACGTTATAGAGGATCTGCGGGATGTCGACGGCTTCGGCGATCGCCTTGAAGTGCTGGTACAGGCCTTCCTGGGTCGGCTTGTTGTAGTAAGGCGTGACCAGCAGGCAGGCATCGGCGCCCGCGGTCTTTGCATTGGTGGTCAACTCGATCGCCTCGCGGGTCGAGTTGGCGCCGGTGCCGGCGATGACCGGAATGCGACCGTTGACCTGCTTGACTACGCGACGGATCACTTCGATGTGTTCGCTCACATCAAGGGTGGCCGATTCACCTGTGGTGCCGACCGCCACGATGGCGTGGGTGCCGTTTTGCAGGTGAAAGTCCACCAGTTTGCTCAAGCTGTCCCAGTCGAGACGACCTTGTGCATCCATGGGTGTGACCAGTGCCACCATACTGCCCGCAATCATGCAACCGCTCCTGCCGGAAAAAGAGAGCCGTAATGGTACTGGCGCCAAGATGCTTGCACAAGCGAAGTACTGCGCTGCCGCCATTCCCCTTGGCGCTGCTTTTCGCTACCCTTCAGACTTTGATCGATACTGCTAAGCTCGTATTTCGGGTTCGCGCCTCCATTTTCGACATCTCAAGCCCCCGATCCAGCGTTGCCACCCCCGCTCCTGCCACTCTGGAGCCACGTTGTGACCTTGTGCCCGGGGCTTTGATGATTCGCATGCGCAGGCTCGCTCCCGGCAAAACCAGCCGATAGAAGTACCGACCGCTCATCGCTTTAGGAATGCTGCATGTCCACCCCCACAGTTCGCGAACAATTCCTTGTCATCAGTGCCCTCGGCGCCAACCCCATGGAGCTGACTAACGTCCTGTGCCGCGCCAGCCATGAAAATCGCTGCGCCGTGGTCACCTCCCGCCTGACGCGTCATGGCGAGTGCAGTGCGCTGGTCCTCGAAATCTCCGGCACCTGGGACGCCCTGGCTCGCCTGGAGGGCAGCCTGCCGACCTTGGCAAAACGGCACGCCTTTACCGTCAACGTGGTGCGCAGCGCTGCCCTGGAGAACCGTCCCCAGGCCCTGCCCTACGTGGCGTATGTCAGCTCTGCCTACCGCTCGGACATCATCAACGAGCTGTGCCAGTTCTTCATGGACCACAACGTCGAACTGGAAAACCTGACCTGTGACACCTACCAGGCACCCCAGACCGGCGGCACCATGCTCAATGCCACGTTTACCGTGACCTTGCCGGCCGGCGTGCAAATCAGCTGGTTGCGCGACCAGTTCCTGGACTTTGCCGACGCGCTGAACCTCGATGCCCTGATCGAACCGTGGCGCCCACAGAACCCAATGTAAGGAAACATCATGGCCGTTGCACTCGACCAACCGGTTGCCGATTTCGAAGCACCCGCCACCAGCGGGCAAACCGTGCGTCTCGCAGATCTAAAAGGCAAGCAGGTAGTGATCTACTTCTACCCCAAGGACAGCACGCCGGGCTGCACCACCCAAGGCCAGGGCTTTCGCGACCAACTGGACGCCTTCAAGGCCGCCAACACCGAGGTGTTCGGCGTGTCCCGCGATAGCCTCAAGTCCCACGAGAACTTCAAGGCCAAGCAGGCATTCACTTTCGAACTGATCAGCGACAAGGAAGAAGCGCTGTGCCAGCTGTTTGATGTGATCAAGCTGAAAAAGCTTTATGGCAAGGAATACATGGGCGTGGATCGCAGCACGTTCCTGATCGACAAAGATGGTGTGTTGCGCCAGGAATGGCGTGGCGTGAAGGTACCGGGGCATGTGGATGCGGTTCTCGCGGCGGCCCAGGCATTGAACAAGGCCTGATTTCTTCGATGCCTGTCTTGACGCTTTCGCGAGCAGGCTCGCTCCCACAGTTAAGCGGATCAACTGTGGGACCGAGCCTGCTCGGGAAGAGGCCATCAGCCCCACGAAATGATCGGGGATGATCGTTAAAGCAGCGGCGCCACAATCGGCTCCTTGCGCGGCCACGCATCCAATACGGCCTTGAACAGCGTCGCCAGGGGAATCGCGAAGAACACGCCCCAGAACCCCCACAGCCCGCCAAACAACAACACCGCGCAGATGATCGCCACTGGATGCAGGTTTACCGCTTCCGAGAACAACAGTGGCACCAGCACGTTGCCGTCCAGCGTCTGGATAATCCCGTAGACCGCCATCAAATAGATGAACTGATCGCTCCAACCCCACTGGAACAGCGCAATCAGGAACACCGGCACGGTCACCACCACCGCCCCGACGTAGGGCACGACCACCGAGATGCCCACCAACAAGGCCAGCAGGGCCGCGTAGTTGAGTTCGAGGACGACAAAGGCGATGTAGGTCACCCCGCCGCAAATGAAAATCTCGATGACCTTGCCACGAATGTAGTTGGCGATCTGCCGGTTCATCTCGCGGCCGACGCGGGTGATCAGCGCGCGCTCACGGGGCAGGTAGCCGCGCACCCACTGGCCGATCATTTGCCGGTCCTTGAGAAAGAAGAACACCAGGATCGGCACCAGCACCAGGTAGATCATGATGTTGACCAGCAACGGCAGGCTCGACAGCGAAAACGTCAGCGCCCATTGGCCAAACTTGCCGATCTCGCCCCGCGCCGCTTCAATGGCCCGTAGCACCTGCTCATCGGACACCAGATGCGGATAGCGCTCAGGTAGTAGCAGCAACAGGGTTTGCCACTTGGCGAGCATGCCGGGCAATTCGTTGAACAACGTGATCAGTTGATGCCAGAGCAACGGCACCACGACCACGAGGAACACCAGCAGCAATCCCATGAACAGGGCGAAGACCAGCCCCACCGCGACCCCGCCCGGCACGCGCACTCGTTCCAGGCTCACCACCAGGCCCTGCATCAGGTAAGCCAGCACCATCCCCGCCAGCACTGGCGCCAGCATGCCGCCCAGGGTCAGCACGGCGGTAAATGCCAGGAACAACAGGACTGCCAGAACCACGGCTTCTTCGTCTGAGAAATAGCGCTGAATCCAGTCGCGCAACACTTTGAACATCAATAATCCTTAAGATCGAACGCAGCAGGTTTCAGGCTTTTTTCAACCAGTAACGGTAAATGCCCGCTTCATCTTCTTCACGAAGCAGCGTATGACCTGCCAATCGGGCAAAGGTGCGGAAATCACGCTGCGAGCCTGCATCGGTGGCAATGACCTTGAGCACCGCGCCACTGGCCATCCGGTTGAGCTCCATCTTGGCCTTGAGCAACGGCAGCGGGCAATTGAGGCCACTGGCGTCGAGTTCAACGTCATGGGCTACAGCGTCGATCATTGCATCACTCCGGTTCAGGTGGTTGAGCTGCCTAGAATATCTGGTCGCAAGGCTGGTGTCCGGCTACAGTAAGCTCTTTGTCGACTAAGGCCTTGTGCATGACTTTTTTGCGCCCCACCCTGCTGACGCTCGCTTGCCTGCTCGCCTCACCGGGCTTCGCCGACGACCTGCCGTCACTCGGTGACGCCAGTTCTGCCATCGTCTCGCCGCAACAGGAGTATCAGTTGGGCCGCGCCTGGCTTGCCCTGTTGCGCAGCCAGGTAGCACAGCTCAACGACCCGCAGCTCAAGGATTACGTTGAATCCAGCGTCTACCGCCTGGTGGAGACCAGCCAGGTCAATGACCGGCGCCTGGAGTTCATCCTGATCAACAGCCCACAGCTCAACGCGTTCGCGGCCCCAGGCGGGATCGTCGGGGTCAACGGCGGCCTGTTCCTCAATGCGCAGACCGAAGGCGAATATGCCTCGGTACTGGCTCACGAATTGGCTCACTTGTCGCAGCGCCACTTTGCCCGCGGTGTCGAGGCCCAGCAGCGCATGCAGGTACCGATGATGGCCGCGTTGCTGGCCGGCATCGTGATTGCCGCGGCCGGCGCCGGCGATGCCGGTATTGCGGCGATTGCAGGCACGCAGGCGGCGGCCATCCAGGAACAGCGGCGATTCTCTCGCCAGAACGAACAGGAAGCCGACCGCATCGGCATCCTCAACCTGGAAAAGGCCGGCTACGACCCCCGCTCCATGCCAACCATGTTCGAACGCCTGGGGCGCCAATACCGCTTCGACGCCAAGCCACCGGAATTTTTGCTGACTCACCCGGTGACCGAATCGCGAATCGCCGACACCCGTAACCGTGCCGAGCAGGCCCCCCAGGGCGGCATCGAAGACACCCTGCGTTATCAGTTGATTCGTACGCGGGTTCAGTTGATCTACGAAGAAACCCCAGGCCTGGGCGCCAAGCGTTTCCGCGCCCTGCTGGAGGAAAATCCGAAAAACGATGCGGCGCGCTACGGTCTTGCGATTGCGCAGATCAAAGGCGGTCAACTGAACGAAGCACGGGAAAACCTCAAACCGCTGCTGGCCAAGGCGCCGAACGAGATTATCTACAACCTCGCCCAGGTCGATTTGGACATCACCAACAATCGCCTGCCGGATGCACAGTCCAGGGTTGACCGGATGCTGACGCAATACCCCGGCAATTATCCACTGAACCAGGTACGCGTTGACCTGCTGCTGAAACAGAACCGCGCCGCCGATGCCGAGAAAGCACTCGAAGGCCTGCTCAAGTCGCGCCCGGACGATCCGGACGTGTGGTATCAGGTTGCCGAAACCCGCGGACTGTCAGGCAACATCATCGGCCTGCACCAGGCGCGAGCCGAGTATTTCGCGCTGGTGGGCGACTATCGCCAGGCCATCCAGCAACTCGATTTTGCCAAGCGCAAGGCCGGCAACAATTTCCCGCTGGCCTCGCGAATCGATGCCCGCCAGCGAGAGCTGATGGAGCAGGAACGCATGATCAAGGACATGATGGGCTGACGCTTCAACAAAACCCGGATAACACACAACCTGTAGGAGCTGCCGCAGGCTGCGATCTTTTGATTTTAATAAAGCAAGATCAAGAGATCGCAGCCTGCGGCAGCTCCTACAGGGAATGGCGTGAGACAGGTGAAAGCCCCCCCCCAAAAAAAACCGCCTCTTTCGAGGCGGTTTTTCATTTAGCGAACCAGCTGTTTATTCAGCCAGCTTGAAGGTGATGAAGCTCGCACGGTTCTGGCGCAGTACGCGCATTGACACCGAGCGGTTCTTCGGCAACGCCTTGGCGATGTCCGTGAACTCCTTGGCCGAACCGATCGCCTGATTGTTCAGGTGAGTGATGATATCGCCGGGCTGCAGGCCGATCATCGACGCCGGGCCGTCCTGGACTTCCTTGATCACCACACCGCCCTTGAGGTCGTAGGTTTTCTTCTGTTCGTCCGTCAGCTCCGCCACGGAGACGCCCAGGCGGTTGCTGCTGCGCTCGATGCTCGACAGCGGCAGGTCGTCCAGCTCCTTACCTTCTTCCGGGATAGCGCCAACCGTCAGCTCGACATTCTTGCGCTTGCCTTCGCGAATCACTTCCAGATTAGCCTTGGAACCCGCCTTCAAGGCGCCAACCAGGTGCGGGAGATCGGCGGACATGATGATCGGCTGGCCATTCATGCTCAGGATCACATCGCCGACTTGCAGTCCACCCTTGGCAGCCGGGCCGTCATCCTGGATCTGCGCAACCAGCGCACCGGCCGGCTTGTCCAGGCCGAACGATTCGGCCAGGTCCTTGCTCACTTCCTGGATCACCACACCCAACCATCCACGACTGACCTTGCCACCGCTTTTGAGCTGGTTGGAAACGTCCATCGCCACGTCGATAGGGATCGCGAACGATACGCCCATGAAGCCGCCGGAACGGGTATAGATCTGAGAGTTGATGCCGACCACCTCACCGTTGAGGTTGAACAGCGGCCCACCCGAGTTACCCGGGTTGATTGCCACGTCGGTCTGGATGAACGGCACATAGTTTTCATTCGGCAGACTGCGGCCGACGGCACTGACGATGCCCTGGGTCACGGTGTGGTCGAAACCGAATGGCGAGCCGATGGCTACAACCCATTGCCCGGCTTTCAGATCCTGGGATTTGCCCAGCTTCAGGACCGGAAGATCCTTGCCTTCGACTTTTAGCAACGCCACATCGGATCGAGGATCGGTGCCGATGAGCTTGGCCTTCATTTCACTGCGGTCGGACAGACGCACGAGGATTTCGTCGGCATCGGCGATCACATGGTTATTGGTCAAGATGTAGCCGTCAGGCGAAATGATGAAACCTGAACCCAACGATTGCGCTTCGCGCTGACGATCGCCACGGGGGTACCGAGGCTGCGGCGGCATGCCACGCTCGAAAAACTCGCGCAGCATCGGCGGCAAGCCTTCGAGGTCAGGCATCTGCTGGTTCACTTTGCGGTCAGGCAGCTTTTGCGTGGTACTGATATTCACCACCGCAGGCGAAGCCTGTTCGACCAGTTGCGTGAAGTCAGGCAATTCGACCGCTTGAACGGCGACCGCCTGACCGAGCACCAGCACGGTGGCAAAAATGGAGAGGTAAGACTTCAAGCGTGGTATCGACATACGGCTCCCGTTACGACGAGCATGGTTAAGCGATATGGAGCAAGGAACACCGAGAAAGATACGCCGGTATTTTTGTTCCGGGAACAACAAACAAGGCCAGAGCCGAGGGGCTCTGACCTATAAAAAATATTGGAGGGATTTGCAAATTGAAATGCTCACGAAACATTTCGATTTCACGTCACTGCTGGGTTGCAGTAGCGTCGGTGCGCATGGATAACGCAATCCGTTCTGCAGTGCCTATGGGGATCTCGCCCACCACTGTCACAACCATCTCGCCTTGAGGCGTACTCAAACGCCGGGAAACGGCAACGGTTGGCCCCAGTTGAGTGCGTGTATCGGCAGCCCCGGACCCACTCAAAGGCTCAAGGAACACTGAAAACCGCGCCAGACCATCGTCATACATCAAGCTGCTGACCTGAGCCTTGGTCTCGGGATCCTTGCGGACCGTACTGCTGGTCAGCTCAAAACCAGGCGGCAACCAGTCCGAATGCCAGACCCGTGCCTCCTTGACCGCCGAAGCCTTGTCGCTAACGAGCTTCACCGCCTTGCAATCCGCGCCTGGCTGCAGGTCACTGTCGGTCGGGACCGCGACGGGATCGAGTCGAGTAAACTGGAAGCGCTCCAGCAGCCGTCCCTTGTCATCGAGCAACAATGACTTGAGAGGCAGGCCGGTTTGTTGATCAAGATGCAGTTCAAAACCGTAGCGGTGCTGGTCACGCGGCGTCAGCGAAACAATCACTGCCGGGCGACCGGCCACGCGCGACTTGCCGATGACAGCAAGGTCATACCAATTCTTGAGCTTCTGTGGATCGAGTGCACGAGCAGCGGAGCTGGAAGTATCTCCCAGCCCTGCCATCAGGTTGCCGCTGACGCATTGAGTCTTTCCATCAACGCGCACGACTTCCTGGGCGGACCCGTCGAGTTGGACCAAACGCTCGCGGACCTGGCCATCCTGGACACGGTGCCAGATATTGTGGGTAGAGAAACTACCGTTACGCTCGTAGACGAAAGTACCTTGAAAGCTTTGCTTCTGCTCGGCCTGGCCCAGACGGGTCAACCAGTCTTGAGCCTGATCGGCGTGGGCTGGAACAACGAACCAGCCACTGAGCAATAGCGTAAGTAGAGGTATGGCGCGCATGATCCTCCTTATCGGTTTTCCAGGCTTGCTGCACGAGCGTAAGGCAGAGCGCTCTCAGTACCTTTCAGTGCAGCCTGTTGAGCATGTTGGCGCAAGTAGCCTGGCAGACGCTGATCGTTCAAGCCTGGTTGACCTTGCAATACGCCATTGGCCATGGGGCCAGTGGCTTCCGAATTCTCATTGTAGCCTGCCAGAACAGCCGGGCCCTTGACTTGTGGAACAGCCAGGCCAGGTTGAGTGGATTGCTGCGCCAGTTCAACGCCAGCGATCTCGTCCTGATTGTACAGACGAACACCTGCCAGTACCGCCAGTGTCACCGAAGCGGCAACGGCCAGGCGACCCAGGCTGCGCCATGGACCACGAGTGGCTTTTGCCGGTACGGCTTCATCAGCCAATGCAGCAGAAACAGCCGCGGCAATATCCAGGCGTGGCAGCAGGAGATCCTTGTGCATCACCGCCCGAGCGATCTGATAACGAGCCCAGGTTTCACGGGTTTCAACATCGTCGCAGGCATTCAATACCCGACGCAATTCCAATTCGTCCGCTTCGTTATCCATCACTGCGGACAGCGATTCCTGCAGGGCTTCACGACTCATGGCGTTCCTCTCTTGGCTGTCGCCGCTGTCTTTAGTTTTCCTGCAACAACGGCTGCAGGGCTTTATCGATGGCCTCCCGGGCGCGGAAAATCCGGGAGCGCACGGTACCCACCGGACACTGCATGACACTCGCAATGTCCTCGTAACTCAGACCATCGAATTCGCGTAAAGTTAACGCCGTACGCAAATCTTCTGGCAGTTGCTGAATGGTTCGATGGACAGTGCCTTCGATCTCATCCCGCAGCAAAGCCCGTTCTGGCGACTCGAGATCCTTCAGGCCATGATCGCCATCGTAGAACTCTGCATCCTCGGAACTGACATCGCTATCCGGCGGCCGACGGCCGCGTGAAACCAGATAGTTCTTCGCCGTGTTGATGGCGATGCGGTAAAGCCACGTATAAAACGCGCTGTCTCCGCGAAAATTACCAAGTGCGCGATAGGCCTTGATAAAGGCTTCCTGCGCTACATCCTGGGCTTCATGGGTGTCGTGCACGAAACGCACGATCAACCCGAGAATTTTGTGCTGGTATTTCAGCACTAGCAGATCGAATGCGCGCTTGTCGCCGCGTTGAACGCGTTCGACCAGCTGCTGATCCTCTTCCTGGGTTAGCATGAACACTCCTCGATAAGCTCGGAGGAGGCTTGCATTACTAAACGACCGGGCTTGCAAACATAGACTCGGGCTTTTCGCAAAAGTTCTCCCCCTCCAGGCAAGTTTCCTGCGGGCTCTGATTCGGCACGCACGAAAAGCGCAGCGCGAGATTCCCCGGCTGCGCGAATAATCTTGTCATCGGCTTGACCGGCAAGGACCCAACCGCGATCCAGCGATGAAACCGACACTGTCCCTTGATTCAGGCAACCGACTATTGATCTTGGGCCTTTGGCAAAAGTTCAAATATTTATAGCTTGGCAGAACCGACATTGTGCAACCCTGGAGCGAAAAAGAGTGTTAAATCCACGATACAGTTCGCTTGTAGCCGAACCGGTGGAAAAAACATCCGACGAAGCGTCACCAGTTTACCGTCACAGTAGTTTCACAATGCCATATCGGCTCGGCTATTGTGCCGCTCCCCCCCTCTATATACTAGTGGGCTGTGCGGCTGCCGGGCATGCCTGTCAAGATGTCTGGCGCCTACCCCGACCCGGGTCGCTTTGAGCGGAATCCTGAAATGAGCCAACAGTTTCAACACGATGTCCTGGTAATTGGCAGCGGTGCTGCCGGCTTGAGCCTTGCGCTGACCTTGCCGGGTCATTTGCGCATCGCCGTATTGAGCAAAGGCGACCTCGCCAATGGCTCGACGTTCTGGGCCCAGGGAGGGGTCGCCGCCGTCCTGGATGACACCGACACCGTCGAGTCCCACGTCGATGACACCCTTAACGCCGGCGGCGGTTTGTGTCATGAAGACGCCGTGCGCTTCACCGTCGAGCACAGCAAAGAGGCCATTCAATGGCTGATCGACCAGGGCGTACCCTTCACCCGCGACGAACAGTCCGGCACTGAAGACGGTGGATTCGAGTTCCACCTGACCCGTGAAGGCGGTCATAGCCATCGCCGCATCATCCACGCAGCCGACGCCACCGGGGCGGCGATATTCCGAACGCTGCTCACCCAAGCCCAACAAAGGCCCAACATCGAGTTGCTGGAGCAACGGGTCGCGGTCGACCTGATTACCGAAAAGCGCCTGGGCCTGGAAGGTGATCGTTGCCTGGGAGCCTACGTGCTCAATCGCGGCACGGGGGAAGTCGACACCTACGGCGCCCGCTTCGTGATCCTTGCCACCGGCGGCGCAGCCAAGGTCTACCTTTATACCAGCAACCCCGATGGTGCCTGCGGTGATGGCATCGCCATGGCCTGGCGTTCGGGCTGCCGGGTGGCGAACCTGGAATTCAACCAGTTCCACCCTACCTGCCTGTATCACCCGCAAGCCAAGAGTTTCCTGATCACCGAAGCCTTGCGCGGAGAAGGTGCACACCTGAAGCTGCCCAATGGCGAACGCTTCATGCAGCGCTTCGACCCCCGAGCCGAACTGGCGCCGCGGGACATCGTCGCCCGGGCCATCGACCATGAGATGAAGCGACTGGGTATCGACTGCGTGTACCTGGACATCAGCCACAAGTCCGAAGCGTTCATCAAGTCGCACTTCCCGACGATGTACGAACGCTGCCTCGAATTTTCCATCGACATCACCAAACAGCCGATTCCGGTGGTTCCGGCGGCGCACTACACCTGTGGTGGCGTCATGGTCGATCAACACGGCCGCACCGATGTGCCAGGGCTGTACGCGATTGGCGAAACCAGCTTCACCGGCCTGCACGGTGCCAACCGCATGGCCAGCAACTCCTTGCTGGAGTGCTTCGTCTACGCCCGCTCGGCAGCGACTGACATCCTGGAACAGTTGCCGCAGGTGTCGGCTCCCGCTGCCCTGCCTGTCTGGGACGCGAGCCAGGTGACCGATTCCGATGAAGACGTGATCATTGCGCACAACTGGGATGAGTTGCGGCGATTCATGTGGGACTACGTCGGCATCGTGCGCACCAACAAGCGCCTGCAACGGGCCCAGCACCGCGTGCGCTTGCTGCTTGACGAAATCGATGAGTTCTACAGCAACTATAAAGTGAGCAGAGACCTGATTGAGTTGAGGAACCTTGCTCAGGTGGCCGAACTGATGATCCAGTCAGCGATGGAACGCAAGGAATCTCGGGGTCTGCACTACACGCTGGACTATCCAGAGATGCTGCCAGAGGCGAAGGATACGATCCTTACCCCGACCAGATGAGGCACGTTAGGAGCCCTGAGCGTAGCACGGCGAGGATCCGTTTTGTAACAGCTTTGGGCCATCTTTGTCCCGTCGCTGGGGTCCTTATTGCCTGCCCGTGAGGCGGCCTTATCGCGCACCTACGAGGGCCGCACGGGGGGAACCTGAACGGGTTTGTTCTATGAGATGGGGGCTCGGAAATTTTCTGTATTTCTCGTTAAGGTCCCTTGAGGTGCCCACACAGCCACCAGGCCAAATGGACCACCACGCAGACCAGATACGCAGCCTGTAAGGTGTCCATTGGACTCTCCTTGTGGGTGATGGTTAGCGGGAGAGCTCAACTTTTCGGGACTCTTGAATCAGTAGTCCGGCAAGGACGCCTTGAGGTTCTCCTTGAGTCGTACCTTGGTATCTCGCCGGGCTTTGTCCTTACCGGCTTTCACTTCAGCCACCCTAAGGTTGATCTTTTCCGTCTTGCTACGGAGCCAATCCAGACCGCTTGGCTTCACTCGCCAACCTTCACGGTTCCCAAAGTCCGATGAGACCTTCACAAAAGCGCCTGCCTCAAAGCTGGACTTCGGTGGTCGAGGTGAGCCCTCACGAGTTCCAAAGTTGTCCACCGGGTACACAAAGACGCCCACGGAGACCAGAGCCTCAAGGGCAAGGCGTGGTTGTTGGATACCAGCCACACGACAGGCTTCAGTCCATGTCAGACCAGCGCCTCGCGCTTTCAAGTCGAGGGTCGAAGCCTTGGGCATGTTGGCGTCTAAGAGGGCATCCTTAAGGCGAACCTCCCTGACAGCTCTGTTACGCATGGCGACGAAGGCATCTACGACCATCACATAAAAGTCCAATGAACAGGCCATGGCGTAGGCGATAGTTGCCCGTTCCGTCGCGTAGGTGCCCCCACTGTCACCATGAACGGTATGCAAATTTGCACATCGCTCGAAGTAATCACGATCACGACCACGCCATTGAGCAGGTGGCTTTGTCAGGTCAGGTAGAGCCTTGTTGATTTCCGTGAGACTCCACAGGCCCTCACCGTTTGGCTTGAAGGTGTGCCCCTCGATAACGATAGGCAGCAGTTCGGATTGAGTATTGGTAAACATAGGTCGTGTCTCCTTTTGATTGCTCCCTGAGTTCGCTCCCACAGGCCAGCACAGAGGCCCACGACAAGGGCTCTGGCGAATGGCTCAGGGAACAATCAGAAAGACTCTGTTTGGTTGATTGCCCAGCGACGGGCGAAAGGGTTGAAGCGAAGTTGGTGGTTTAGATCTGGACTGCGAAAAGCGTTGCCCCTCCCCACTGTGAGGTTTTGCGAAGTGAGCACCCCAGCCGATCCCACATCGGGTCGGCCTTACGGGGCTCTTTGCGATCAGCTCGGAGTGATGCGAGTAATCATCGGGAACGCCACAGCCTCGGCCTGGAGACCATCAGAAGTCCGCTTCACGCAGACTTTGCCTTTAGTCACGACGTCCACGAAAGTCATGATCTCAACGTCTCAGCACTGGTGGGCATCGTCGCGGGTCGCTTGGATCTTCCATGCGTCACCGTTGCGACCTTCGCGATAGCTCAGCGAGGCGGACACCTTTCACTGCCGCCGAGTAGAACGCACACGAAATCCCCAAAGCCTTCTCCCAGAGATTTTTGTGCGATTAGGTTTATTAGAGGCAATAGAGTCTGAGGGAACTGGGGCAGGCTACCCTGTTATTGGCTATGCCAGACTGAGTAAAATCTTATCGAACGAGGTCTCGAATGACTACTTCCCTTACCGTATATGAGGTCTTTACCAATTCATTACCCGTTATTATCGGCGGCGCATTGGCTATAGTGGGTGGTATATCAGGTCAAGTCGTCGTCCACTTCCTATCTTCACGACGCGAGAGAAATAAACTTTTAGTTGCCAAAGCTGAAGCCATTGTTAAAGCTCTTTATGCACACCCCCAGTGGCTTAGCGATAAGTACGAAGCACTGATCTTTCGTAACGAAGAACATGATGCGCCCTCACCTCTTATTGAAGCTCGCATGCTTCAGAGCCTATATTTTCCCGAGCTTACGGCAGAAGTCCTGGCCATTATGGTGGCCCAACAACCGCTGATTAAATTCATCTTTGACCAGCGAATTGCTCGAATGACAAGCCAAGAAAATTGGCTCAAAACCTTTGACAGAACCCCTTACGATGAAGCGTACAAAACTCACCTCTCAGCCCTGAGTAACGCAGTTCAGAAAAGCGTCACGCTGGCGAAGCGTCATCTTGAAGTCTGAAATTTACGATAGGGAGACCATCAAGTTTAAAGTGATAGCGCACAGACCCTCGTTTGAGGCAACGGAAAGAATGGGATTGTAATATTCGGTAGACCAATCCCTACCTAAAGAGCACTTTAGAAATCTTTTAGATAAGAGCAAAGATCTATTTAAAGAATAATAATTAGAGTTGCTCAATGAGCAGTCTTTAAGGATCTTTAAGTTAAGGCCCCCGTGACCATTGAGCAATACACGGTAGCCCCAATCCCGTGCAAGGCTTCCCAGCGATACCCTTGAGAGGCACCGATTTATGGTCAGCAATATCAATGATCGCTCCTTCCTACTGGAGCCAGACGCTGAGGTCTGCTTACCGGGGACGGTTGAGCGCTTGGCAGACCTCCCGTCAAAGGTGATCGCGCTGGTCGTCTCGGTCGTCTCGGTCGTCTCGGTCGTCTCGGTCGTCTCGGTCGCCCATGATGGTGGACGGTAGGGTGCCTTAGAGATTGCCTCTGTAGCCATAGTGAGGGTTTCTGGCCCAGAAGCGATAACACCTCAACCAGAGCCAGAGTGTATATCGCAATAGTGAGGGTAAATTCAATTCTGTAGATCAAGGCCCATAAGGGCCCCTCCTACACGCCTACCCGCTGAACTGCCTCTTCGCGTAGGTAGCGCCGCACGGACTACCTCAAGGGGCAGCCTCCGAGCTTCCGCGAAGCTGCTGAGGAGCTCGGCATAAGTCTAAGCAGCGTTCAACGAGCACTAAAGCAAGGGCGAACTGCGAGCTAACAAGCTCGCCCGAGCCTAAAATCAAACAGGTTGAACTGCTAACTTAGACTGGCCTAACAGCAGGCGATCTGTCGCAAGATAAGGTCTGAGCTTCCTTAGTCTCCTATAGTACGCCAGCAAAGCTCTCAGCTGATGTAATGGGCCAACCTGCAGCGCACTAAACTGCTCACGATAGTCTTGCCAGTGCATCAGTCTGAAAAAGAAATCTACCAACTCATTTAGTCGTTTGACGACCCCAGGGGTAAGATTTATGGTTTTGCCGTCAGTCTCGTCATCAAACCCGGAAATGTTGTTTTCCTTAAAATATCTGTAAGTGCTTGCATAAAACTCCTCCAGACCTTGAAATGCTACATCATCCGCAATCTGACGTGCCGCCACCTCAATGCGCTTTGCTAACTGGGGTAGCAAATCGAGCTTTATATGCCCTGGCGAGTTGTATCTCATCTCAGTTACCTGCGCTCGATGAATCGATGGTGTAACTTGATTGAGACCGGTGAAGAGATGAACGGCGCTGAAGCCGCCTGTCCAATTGTTCGCAAGGCGGTCCAGAGTAGCCCTGACGGCACTTCTATGCAGGTGCTCTAATCCATAATGGAAGGAGTAGAGTTGCTGATAAGTCCTTGGTATGGAGGCAATGTCATCAATGTACATGTCCCCATCAAGGCCAAGAGCATACTCCTCACACACTTCCTGGGCGAGCCGCTGGGCAGCCACGGTGGAGATCTCAGGGACTAAGTACGAGTCATCATCAGGTAAGTATTCCTCAAGGGCTTGCCAAGTGGTGCGAATAGGTGAGTTCCTCCGGTTCGGCGCAGACCCCGTATGGAATATGACTATCCACCTCGAAGCCTGAAAAACATCCCTGAGTGAAATTGTGCACTCTAAGTATTCCCGCAGGTTTGTTCTCGAGATGGGGATTACGCCCCACCGGTTTTTAGTAGGACTGCAGTCCAGCCAAACGTATAGCAGGTCTTCGTCAAACTCACCTTTATACAAACTCAGCAGTGGGCCGTCGAATTCGATGAGGTCGGCATTCCAAGAATGTTTGGAGAAGAATTTCGACTCTATCTTCGTCCCGTTAACTTTTGGGAGGCTCAAGGAATCGGACATGGGATAGGGCTCATACCTGCAATGTTTTCATGGACTGCGCTGGTTTTATACTGATGAAGATCAAAGTGACCTGATCTATCCGGTGCAGTACAAACTCCATCCGCCTGCGTGACGTATACATTCGCCACGTGATCCCCAAATAACTTGCGAATTTTCTTTATCTTCTTCTCTAAGCCCTTGAATGCCGCAAGGCTTTGCTCATGAGAGAGGTGTAGCGAAAGTGCCCACGAAGCGCAGGCTTTATGCGGGTCCTCGAGTAACCTTGTTGGGTTTCGTACCGCCGGTGGGTCAAAGCATTGACCTGTGAGTGGGTTAGCTACCCACCTCCAGGCAAGTACATCCCGAGGAACAGCGCCAGCGGGAGGGCACTGCACTCCCAGGCTCTGAAATTCGGACAGTTCAGTCATGAACCGGTAGGGTGCAGGCGACATAGAATCCCTTCTTTACATTCAGTCTTTGGGCCAAATAGTCGCAATAATGGCACAGAGACACCACCACCTGATAGATGCTGACGCATACAAAGTCATGCCACTGGTCTGGCCGGATCTTTTAAGCCAGCAGAACGAACCACTTGAACCGCCACGAACAACATCCCATGCTCAGCGTGGCCTACGAGGACATCCAGTTCGATGCCCATGAAATTGCGCTTTTCAAAGCAGGCTTACGTTTTTCAGGTAGACCCTTCATGCCATCAGAGTAAGGCGGTCTTCAACGCCTCAGCCATACGGCCAATCTCCACGGCACTACCAGCGCCATAGAGGTCGTAGCTGATCGACCCCGAAGCGTGCCCCAAGATCGACTCAGCGGTGCCCACAGGAATCTCAGCAGCCTTTAAAGCCCTGGCCAACGAGTGCCGCAACGAATGGAAAGTCTGGGTCCGGTCGGCTTTCAGGCTCAGGACATCCCGAAGGGTCCCATTGATAACCGCAGAGAATTGACCAGCTCCGAGCGTGAAAAGCCGGGAGTTAGCCTTCTCGACAAACTCAAGAAACGCCTGAAGGTCAAACCCATAGGCTCCATCGGTCAGCGGAATGACCCTCAGAGCGTTCTTGGTTTTGGCTGTCTTACCATCGTTCCTGTTGATGTCGATCACCCATACGCCAGCGACCTGCTTTACATCGGCCTTGGTCAACTGCCTGAGTTCCTCGATACGGGTCCCAGCGATGACCCCAAGGGACAATGCCCAGCGCTGCCATGCGTCCACTGGAAACGACTTAGCGTGAGCCATGAGGGCCTTGACCTGATCCTGAGAGAACGCCTTTCGGGAGCTTTCAGCGCCTTTGGTAGGCTTCAGGCCATCCGTGAGCGCCTTGGTGAGATAGTCGTTGTTCACGGCCCACTTCATCACCGTTGATAGCGTGGTCAGGATCTTCTTCACAGTACCTGCCACGCGGCCCTCAAAGAGATTGGCCTTGAGGTTCTTCATGTCCTCCCTCGTGTGGGTCCTCAGGTCCAAGTCACCCAGGATCTCAGCGATGGTCTTACAGGACGACTTCACGTCTCGTATGGTGTTGGCCCCCGCATATTCCTTATGCTCGTCCATGTACAGCGCAGAGAGGGCCTCGAAGGTTAAAGGCTCGGACGGTAATACAGATAGAGACGGAGAAAGGGGGACTGGCGTGCTACAAACTTCAGCCTTCAGACCCTCTACGATTTCGACCAGCTTGCTTGGCCTACCCTTCAGGCGCTCTTGAGACGCCTCAATGATCTCCAATGCCTTGCCCACTGCCCGTTGCTGGTTGACGCTTAATGGCAGCTTGGCGCTGGCCTCACGGAGAGCCTCATGGTGCTCATCGTTGATCATCTCGTAAGCCACCAGCGAGCTATCACCATGGGCCATTGTCAGGCAGGACACAGCGATGTCTAAGAGACGCTCACGGAGTTCGTCCCAAGTGACCTCAGGGTTGTCGAAGTGGTACGCCTTGAGGGTCTTGAGGATGTCGTGGGAGATGGTCATTGCGGTTGCCTTGTCGGTGGTCCTGAGCGATAGCGTGAAGAAGCCCTTAGCGGTCCCTTGAGGGCGAAGGCGAAGGTAATAGCGACCAGACCGGCGATAGTGGTACGGCTTGGCGAGGGCAGTTTGTAACAGGTTTGTCCCAGTTTGGGTGCGCTGGTTGGTGGTCATCGGCTGAAACCCCTGTATCCATTGGGTTTAGCCTCATCGCGTCGAGTTCTACAGCAACTACAAGGTCAGCCGGGACTTGATCGAGTTGCGCAACCTGGCCCAGGTGGCCGAGTTGATGATTCGCTCAGCGATGGAGCGCAAGGAGAGTCGCGGCCTGCATTACACCCTCGATTATCCGAAGATGCTGCCGGTTGCCCTGGACACTATCCTGGTGCCGTCCACCTACGCCGAGTGAACTTGAGCCGCACCCGCAGGCGTCGGTGCACATCCGCCGCCTGCGAATCCCGGGGCACGCAAACAGTCCTGGTGCGCCGCTCACCCCGCAGGCGAAAACGCAGCACCACCGCCAATGGCAATGCCAGGCTGTCCGGGCGCAATTGCACCGACTGCCATCCCCGCGCCTGATTCCATAACTGCCAGCCATCGCCATCGCGCCGCAAACCGCAAAATGCTTGCGGGCGCGTCAACAGGATCTGACGCGGCAATACCCAAAAACCATGCAGCAGGCAGCAAAAAACGCCGGGCAGAGTGGCCCAGAGTGGCATGGCGAGAAGAAACAGCGAACCCAACGCGAACAGCTGGGCCACAAGATACGCCGCCAGCAACTGCCGCGAGGCGTGCCAGCGGCATTCGAACCCGTTACTTGGGCTGGACACGGTCCAGGATCATGCGAACCATGCGCTGAAGCTCAGGATCTTCCGATTCGGCGCGTTCCATGAACCAGCCAAACATGTCCTGATCTTCGCATTCGAGCAGCCTGACGTAGCAGGCGCGATCAACATCGTTGAGGTGCGGATAAACCTCTTTCACAAATGGCACCAGCAGCACGTCAAGCTCAAGCATGCCGCGGCGGCTGTGCCAGTAGAGGCGATTCAGTTCAACATCTTCGACCATGGAGCGCTCCTCAAATAGGCCGCAAGTATACAGCGCCGCGCCTCATCGAACAGTCGGCTTTGGTCGGGCACGGACGATCCTTTGTGAACTACCCATTTCAAGGGCAGCCCCTTATCATGTCCGCCAGACTATTTACCCTGCGATGACCCATGGCCGATTCTGCTTTTTTCTGCACGCTGTCTCATGAAGGTGTCCTGGCGGTCCGCGGCGCGGACGCCGGCAAGTTCCTGCAAGGCCAACTGACCTGCAACCTCAATTACCTGAGCGACACCCGGGCCAGCCTTGGCGCACGTTGCACGCAGAAAGGCCGGATGCAGTCGAGCTTCCGCATCCTGCTTGAAGGTGACGGCGTACTCCTGGCGATGGCCAGCGGATTACTCGAACCGCAATTGGCGGACCTGAAAAAATACGCGGTGTTTTCCAAGTCCAAGTTGACCGATGAAAGCGCGGCCTGGGTTCGCTTCGGCGTCGAGCAAGGCGATGAGGCCTTGAAAAGCCTCGGCCTTGAACTGCCGGAAGACACCGACAGCGTCGTGCGTAATGACCGCTTGATCGCCATTCGCGTCTCGCCCGAACGCGCCGAGCTGTGGGTGGCGGCCGATCAAGCCGATGACATCAAGGGCAAACTGTCCGCCCAACTGAGCGAAGGGGAGCTCAATCAATGGCTTCTGGGCCAGGTTCGGGCCGGGATAGGCCAAGTGATGCCAAGCACCCGTGAGCTGTTCATTCCGCAGATGCTCAATCTGCAAGCCGTCGGCGGCGTGAGTTTCAAGAAAGGCTGCTATACCGGCCAGGAAATCGTCGCGCGCATGCAATACCTGGGCAAACTCAAGCGCCGCCTGTATCGCCTGCAACTGGTTGCCGACGAACTACCGGAGCCCGGCACCCAACTGTTTGCCCCCAGTCACGGCAGCTCGATCGGTGAAGTGGTGCTGGCCGCCAATGCTACCGGTCACATCGAACTGCTGGCCGTGTTGCAAGCGGAAGCAGCCGAAGGCGGCGACATTCATCTGGGCGCCCTCGACGGCCCGGCCCTGCACTTGCTCGACCTGCCGTACGAACTGGACCGCGATCGCGAAATCCAGCGTTAAGCGCAGTACTTTTTTGCAACACCTAGAGAAGCGTAATGAGTGAGCTGGCGGAAAAGGTCCAACAGAATTTGGTTGAGGCCATCGATAACGATGACCTGGTTCTGCCAACGTTACCGGAAGTGGCCATGCAGATTCGCAAGGCCGCCGAAGACCCGCAAATCAGTATCGGTAGCTTGAGCAAAGTGATTGGCCGCGATGCCGCGCTGTCGGCACGCCTGATCAAGGTGGTCAATAGCCCACTGCTGCGCGCGGCGCAGGAAGTCACCGATTTGCACACGGCAATCACCCGCCTGGGCATCAACTACAGCAGCAACCTGGCGATCGGCCTGGTCATGGAACAGATTTTCCATGCCCGCTCCGAGGTAGTGGAACAGAAAATGCGCGATGTCTGGCGCAAAAGCCTGGAAATCGCCGGCGTCAGCTACGCGCTGTGCCGCCACTACACCCAGCTCAAGCCCGACAAGGCGGCCCTTGGCGGGCTGGTGCACCAGATCGGTATCTTGCCGATCCTGACGTATGCCGAAGATCACTATGAACTGCTGTCCGATCCGGTCAGCCTCAATCATGTGATTGACCGCATACATCCATTGCTCGGCGACAAGCTGCTGCGCGTTTGGGAGTTTCCGGAACCACTGGTGCAGGTGCCGCAGCTTTACCTGGACTTCAAGCGACAGTCCGCGCAGATCGATTATGTCGACCTGGTTCAGGTGGCCAGCCTGTACTGCTTCAAAGACACCAAGCATCCGATCTCGCGAATCGACCCCTTCAGCGTACCGGCCTTCGTCAAGCTGGGAATCGATCCGGACGACAAGGCGATGTGCGCCGATCTGGAAGAAACGCGGTTGATGTTTTATTGATCGAACACCGCCCGCTCCTACAGGGTTCTCAAATAACCTTGTAGGAGCAAGCATGCTCCGGGCGGCGTTCCGACGATGGTCGTCAACGATAACGCTGGAAACCTGACACGCCCCCGCCCCCACAAACTATCGCCTACTCTGCAGAATCACAGCTGGGCCTTTTCACCCTTGCCCAAAAAAATCTGCGTCGGCAACTTAAAGCCACGCAACTTCAGCAACGCCATCGGCCCCGCCCCCAGTTCGGTGCGTAAATACCAGGTCAGGCCAATGCCATCGGGCGCCTTGAGCACCACGCGAAAACGGCTGTCGCCGTCGTCCAGCGGCGTGACCTGGGCTTGTTCCAGCAGGCGGATCAGGCCCCAGGTGCCCGCGTAGTCGCCGAACAGCCGTTCGTTGGCCTGCACGCTGGTCCAGGTCAGGCTCGCGCCGGGGTATTGGCTGCGACCGGGCCAGTTGAAGCGCTGCCAGCTTTCCTTCTGGTTGAAGTACTCGTGTTTTTCGCCATTGAGGGTGAAGGTGGTTTGCACCACGTCGCGCACCGGTTTGCCTTGCAGTTCGAAGCTCAGGCCCATGCCGCCGTCGGTAAACAGCACGTCGGCCAGGTGGCTGAGCTGGTTGATCGCCGTGAGAAACTGCGGATTGAAACGCAGGCCCTGGCTGTGCTGGGCGTCGGCCACCCAGCGGCTGCCCTCCTTGCGCAGCAAGCCGCCCAGTTCGCGCTGCAGGAATTGCTCAAGGCGCCCGGAGTCGGCGCGGATCATCTGCCCGAGCATCGGCAGCGAGGCGTCGCTGGCGGTGACCGCGAAGGGGTAGCGCCCGGTGAACGCTTCGTGCCATTCGCTGACGATCGCCCGTTGCCACTGGCGGTTGAGGCTGCTGGCCGAGGGCTGCAGGACCCGCTGCCAGGCCTGCTCCAGTGGCTGCACGAACAGGGTCTGGCCGATACCGCCCCACTCCGCCCCGAGGCTGGCGGCGAGCTGGCTGCCGTAGGCGCGGGTGTCGGTGAGGTCGATGCTTTTGCCCTGGAACACCGTCTGCGCCAGGGTCTGGGTCATGTCCTGCGGGTCGGCGGCGTGGTTCACCTGCTGCAGGGTCAGGCGGGTGCGCGTGACCTGGTTGAGGAAGGCTTGCAGGCTCAGGCGCTCGCTATCGCTCTGGCTTTCGGGGGGCTTGCCGAGCAGGGCCAGCAGCGGGCCGAAGGTGGCGTCCAAGGGGCCTTTGGGCCCCTGCTGCGCCTGCTCGATCAACGGCGCCGGCGCCTGGGCGATCAGCTTCTGCGCCGAGCTGATCAGCGAGTCGGCCAACGCCTGGCTGCGGGTGCCGGCCTGGCCCTGGTAGGCCAGGGTGTTCATCAGCGCGATCAGCGGCGACTGGCGCACGTCGCTCATCAGGGTCAGCTGGTCGATCACCTCGCCGAGGTTGTTGGCCGGCTGCCAGCGCAGGCGGTTGAGGAACTTCAGCCAGGCGCTGGCGTAGTCCTGGAAGTAGCGCCGGGTCAGGCGTTCGCGCAGCATGTCCGGGGTCAACTCGGCGGCGATGTCGCCCGGCCGGTCGCTGAGCACCCAGTCGATTTCCTCACGCCGCGCCTCGGCGACAGCTTCGATGGCCGGGCGCACCTGGCCCTCCCAGGCCTGGCGGGTAAACACGCCGGGCACGCTGGCCGGGCTGACGAACAACGCTCGCGCCTCGGTGTCGCCAACCATCTGCGCCAGATTTAACGCCGGGTAATGATTGGCCGAGGCGTCGAGCACCTGGCGGTACAGACTGGCTTCGGCATTGCGCTGACCCAACTGGCCGAGCAGCAGCTGGCGCACCTGGGCCACCAACTGCGGATCGGCCGGCATCCCCCACTGCGGATGCGCCGCCAACTGCTCGCCATAGAACTGCCAGAGCAGCGGCGACAAGCCGTGCCACAGCCCCGGCGAAACCCCGTCGGCGCTCGGTTCGAGCGAGCCCATCACTTTGACCAGAAAACTCGCATCGGCTTTTTCCGGCCGCGCCAGCATCAGGTAGGCCTTGAGCTGATCGTAGGCCTGGGGCGCGCGCTTGAGGCGTTCGGGACTGTCGGCGGGCAACTTGATCAGGGCAGTGAGTTGTTGTTGCAGGCTGGCCACGGCCGGGTCGCGCAACAGGCGCTGGTTGGCCTCGACGTAGGCGGGCCAGAGCAGTTGCAGGAGTTCTGTGTTCTTGTTCAGGCCGAAGCGCTGGTACCAGGGCGTGCCGTGGGTGGCGCGGTAATCCAGGCGGCCGAGTTCGCGGATCAGCTCGTTGAGGGCGAGGAATTGTTCGTCACGGGTGGATGAGTGTTGCAAGGTCGCCAGGGAGGTTTGCACCTGGGCGATGTGTACGCGGTTGCTGGCGAAGGACAGCAGCAGGCCGGCGCCCCATGCCAGAGTCAGGGCGAGCATCAGGGTTTGCGCGATGCGGGTCGCGGGCCAGCCGAGGCGACGCGGGCGCGATTTTTGATCGCCGAGCACGCCGTGCCACACCGGCGCTACCGACCAGAAATGATCGCGGTCATGGGGATCCGCCGCCACCGCCGGTAATGGCAGACTGAACCACAGCCCGTGCAACGGCACGCCCCCGGCAAACTCACCGAGCAACGGTGCCAGCGCCTGCCGCCAGCGGGGAATGCCCTCGACTTGCAAATCACGGGACAGGCGCAGCAAAAAGTCATGCGGTATCTGTCCGCGCATCTGCTCCAGACCCTCCTGACGCAAGGGCTCGAGCAATTGATTCAGGCGGCTCTCCAACTCCACCGCGGTGAAGTCGGCGGGCAACGCGCAACCCACCGCCTGCGTCTGCCGCATGGACTGGTCCCATTTAGTGTCGCAGACCTGCCACACGTGCAGCGGCAACTGCCAATGCAGCGTCCGCGCCAGATCGCGCAGGCGCCGCACGCTGTCGCCCAGCGTTGCGGCGTCGGTGGATTGTTGCTTGTTCAAGGCCCAGACCACGCCATCGAGAGCACGCCAGCGACTCAAACCCTGCCATTGGTTGAACAGTAATGGCGCCTGCACGCGGCCACCATAGAGCAGCACGGTGTCCTGCCCATGCAGGAACTGTCGGGTGGTCAGTCCGGGGGCGATGGCTTCGATCTGCTCGGGTTCGCCGACGACCAGGAGCAGGCGGACTTTGAAGCGCCAGAAGGGGCCGTAGTATTTATTAAGATACACCTGAGCCACGCTAACTTGATGGGTGCTCGGGGCTTTCGGACTCTCCGAACGCGTTCGCTTGAGCACATCATCCGCAGCCTCTGCGCGATGCACCGAGTATCCCAGACGGCACCACAAAAGGCGGTAGGCTCCCAGGCCTATCAGCGCGATAAAAGTGAGCGCTGGTATCGCCAACAACCAAGTGTTTTGTCGGTCACTGCCAGAACCCATTCCTAGCCACTGAGGAAAATACCAGACCATGAACTCAAGGATCACTCCGGTCAGGACTAACAGGCCGACCAGTACACTCGGCCCCAGAGAGCGTTGAATCTGCATTCAAGATTCCTTCGTCGAAAGCGGTAGGACGGGCGTCAGCACAGTGCTCCAGAGCCCCGCGTCGGCGACGCTGTCACCACTGAAAATGAACTGCGGCCCAGCGCCGCGCTGAATGGTCTGCGTCGCGACTGCGATTGCCAGCCATGGTGAGGCGGTGCCTGGGTGTCCCAACGATGCGTCCAGGTCGATCAATCCCTGGGGGTACTTTACCGGCATCGGCACTTCAGTCAGAACGGTGCTTATTGTCGCATTGCGTTGCCCATCAACTCCCGCCCGCCACGCGTGCTCGATCGACTTGGCATCCATTGGCACCCAATCCAGCGCTTGGCGAGTGGCATACAGCAGTGCATCAGGAGTGTGTGCCCGCCCCTGTTCAGGGCGGTGAAGGTAGGCCATTGGCGGTAAAGTGGTTTGTGTCAAACGGTTGCCCAGTAGTAGCCCAACGGCCGCTTCTGCCTTGCCTTCTGGTTGTAGCGGTGCAAACTGCAATGCCACCACTAGCAGTAGCGCCTGATCATCAATGCGCTGGTCGAGCCACTGATCCACTGCAGACAACCCTTGCCCTTCGACGGGCACCACTGACTGTCGGATGCCGGACGCGTTCCACGCCGTGTGCCATGCTGGACGCCACTGACTTTGCGGCAGACCGCTCTCGACCTCCAGCAACAGTGCCAACGGCTTTTCATCCGGCAGCTGTGCCAGCGTTTGCGCCAGCTCGACCAGAACCTGACTGAAGATATTGAGCAGCACTTTTTCCAGGTCTTCATGCTTTTCACCAGATAAGCGGCTATGACGCACAACGATTTCATCCAGCCGGGTCGGTTGCGCCGTCAGTACCTCCGTCCCGCTCAGCAAGGCATCGAGTTGTGTGGCCCCCTCTTCACCCGGATTTCGCAGGGCAGTGAACAGGTTCGCGCTTAACACCTGCTGAGAACGCCGACCTCGACGCATTTTTCGGCAAAAATCCTCATCGCGGGCTTCGTCCCAGCCATCGGACGCGCCTTGTTGACCGAAGTACAACAGCAGCCGCCCGAACAGCAGCACACACCAAACGAAGAGCGGTACACCCAAAGCACGCTGCCAGCTATCAATGGATTGCGCATTCAGCGGTTCACTGGCGAACAATAAAGTTTCCCCCATGCCCAACAGTAAAAGCAGAGGTAGTAAACATACCCAGAACCAAATACGAGGTGGTGCGGGGCGTGGGGCCGGAGAAGGGATTTGATCCAATCGGACAGGCATGATCAATTTTCTCCCTCTAATAAAGAGGTAAAAAAATCTAATGCGCTATCTGACGAGCAGAAAACAATAGAAACCAGGTTCAATCGCTGCCTTTTATTCCTCACAATAGTCATCCCTATTGAATTTAATCGAGTCTTGCGACGCCCACACTTCAAGAATATGACCCACAGAATAACGAACTCTCACCCAATCATCTTCGCTCTGTATTTCCAGCATTAAATGAGTACATCCACCCCAAAATATTCAGTTAGGCGACATACATTTCAAAACTGAATTTGTTCTTTTTGAAATATCAAACTTTAAACCATCAATATCCGCATGGGCCCCACACAACCCTAGACCTAGCGCCGTAGAATCCATTCCTTTCGACGAAATCTCCAAAAAATTTTCAGTACGCTTTAGAAAAACACTTCCAAACTTAGTCTGATGAACGAGCATCCCATCGACTGCATCCATCTGTAAGGAGAAAAAACACACATGTTGATTCGCTTGCGTACTGTGAAGCCTGACTAAATAACCTGATCCTTCTGGCTTTATTTCGAGACAGTCATTAAATCGTTCAGAACAACCACTTCCATTACCGGGTGATGTGCACAGCTCACTTTTCTTCAAATAGCGACCAGACCATTCACCAGAGGAGTCAAACAAACTCTCAACACCAACACCATTCGGGTCTTCGTTGCTGTGCAATTCCTCCGCCCAAGAACAGAAACCAAAAAGCACCAAAAACATCGATGTGATAGTAGAAAAATAAAATCTCATTCTTTAGCCCTCAGATAACGTGCCCTGTGTCGGCCTTGCTCATACTGTATGAGCTCTTGAGTTTCCTGAATGTAAGTAGCTAGATCTTCGCGATTATTTTTAGAGATGTGGGGCATTTGCCTATTCCAAATGCTGCCCTGCTGATAAGTAAAGTCCACCGCCACATCTCTGACTCGGCGATCCAATTGCTCCCATGTCGCTGCAGACGACAATACAGCTGAGTTATATTGGCGTTGAGCTGCAATTTCATATCGTGGATACACTACATCTTCGAATAGAATTCGCTGCGCTTCCTGTGTTATCGCACCGAACTGTTCTCTATTTGCATTTACGAAATCACGAGCATTTTGACCAGATAGGCCAGCTCCTCGAGAGAAGTTTTCTGCAAGAACAGCTTGAACTCCTGCAGCAATTAAATCTGAAAGCACTGCATTTTGTGTTCTATGCCGCATGTCGTAACCGCGCCCCAATGTCACGCCCGAAGCGCCTCCCGGCCAGTGCAACCGCCTGCTGAAATAGGGGCTGTTCTGTATGTCGTTTCCTTCGGCGTCGAAAGTTACTTGACCTTGGCGTACTATCAAATCGCTCTTCGGCCGGACTACATAAAAACTCCCCACCAACCCAATCGGATGAACGTGATAAGCCTTCCCCCACGACGGCAACCCCACTTTCTCCGCCACCTCTTCCCACCAACTGAGTTCCTTGATCCGCTGCTTCTCCGCCAACCAGTTCAAGTGCGGGGTCGAGCCGCTATGCCCGAGCATTTCATCCAGCGCATCCCAGACATGTGCACGGTGGAACCATTCGCTTTCCTTGCGGATGATCATTTGCGCGATCGCTTGTGCCTGCGCCGGCAGCCTGAGCGCCTTTTGCAGTTCTTCGGACTTCATCTGGCCGAGGCGGTTAGGGTCGATGATGTCGAACAAGCGGCTCCTGATCGGTCCCTGGTCCTCGTCGTCGGCCAAGTGGCGGTAGCGTTCCAGTTGCGCTTCGCTAAAACGACGCATGTTGCTGAGGAATAAAGCCATGGCGTGGATGGGCCGGCCGTAGTCGTGCAAGACCTCGTAGCCATCCCAGTCCCAGGGACTGATCCACGGCGTGTCGCCCACGTCTTCGCGCACCCAGCCGTTGAGCAACTTGCCGTCAGCGTCGTGCAGCAGGCCTTCGAGGCGGTACCAGTTGATCGCCTTTCGGTCGAGGGTAGCAGGCACGGAAATCTTGTCGTCGGCTGACAGGGCCTCAAGCAGGCTTTTCGGGATCAACAGGCCCGCGTCGCTCACCGGGTCGGTCTCGCTCGGCACCGGCCAGCGCGTGGCGCTCGCGCCGTCGCGATGCGTCATTACGGCGGTGCCCTTGGCCAGTTTCAGCCAGGTTCGCTCGCGCGCCGGCAGGCGTTGGGCCCAAGCCCGACTGGCCACGATGAAGACGTCCATGTCTTGTTCGCTGAACGTTTCCAGGTGCAGCTTTTTTTCCGGTCGTTCCGCCCCTTCGCTGTGATAATCGCCGAGGTGGCCGATAAGCGCGCCGGCCTGGATTGCGACGGGGGTATCGAGGACCACGATCCGGTCCGTCGCCAGCGGTTCCAGTACGCTTTGCAGCCCCGCGAACTGTACGTACTGCGGGACCCGTTCCAGTTTGCGAAATTCGCCTTCACCGCTGACGGTGACAATGGTGCCTTTGGGCAACTTGCTGATGTGCTCGTAGTGCAGACTCCCTTCGGGGCGCACTTTGAGTTCGTCTCCATTGGTTTCGATGCGATGTTCGCCACCCACCTGCGACTGCAGATATCGGGAGGCGAGGTAACCGCGCAGCGAACCGTCGTCGTTGCTCAGGCTGGCCGGGCCCAGGCGGTTTTTCAGGCGGCGGTAATCGCCCTGGCCGCTGATGTCCACCTCGGCGCCGTGGGGCAGGAAGTCGGCGACCTTGCCGGACCGGGGGCGGTAGTAAACGTGCAGGCCGCGTTGTTCGGGATCGTCGGGATGCGGATCGTTCGCCGTCGCCTTGACCCGGTGCACTTCGGGCCAGAATCCCGGGCGCGCCAGATTCGAATCCTCGTCATACTTCTCCCAATCCTGCAGGTGCATGTACAGGCTGTAGAAGATCAGGCTCGGTGGCTTGTCCGTGCTGTTGTGGATCGTCGGCGGCTGCAGGCGATGGCGGACCAGTACAAAGTTGCGCGAGAAGGGTTTGTTGGCGGTGATCTTGTGGTCGTAGTAGGTCGTCTTCGGGTGATTCCCGATCGATGCGGTAAGCCACCACTTCGCCGTCGGCCAGGCAGTGCACGCTGGATTGCTGCTTCAGGCCCGCTGCGGTGCCACTGTCGAAATGCACGCCACCGTGCCACAGGCCATTGACACCCAAGGGGTAGTATCCCGAGGTGGCGTTTGCCAGAAGGGTCAGTTGCTGCAACGGGTCCCGCGTGTCCTTGAACGGGTGGCACCAGTTTTTCAGCGGCTGCAAGTCGTCGGTTTTCGAGGCCGCCGTTGGGGTGATGGGCTGGGTGTCGCGCGTTGGCCAGACCGGGGGCATGGTGCTGGGGGTGCTTGAGTCGTAGTGGCGTCCAAAAATCCAGTCGAGCAGCTTTGCCATGGTGTGTCGCTCCAGGTTTGCGAAAGAGTCAGCCAGAGAAATCCGTACGTTCCAGGGACTGGAAAGGGTGTTCGGACAATTGCGGTAGCGGCGGCATTTGCCGGGCCTGCCCGTCAGGTCCCTTGAACTCGTGATGCGCTGCCTTGACCTTGTGGTCGCCCGCCGTGAAGGGTTGGCTGAGGTGTTCTTCGCCTTCGAAGGCGAGGACATCGAACGCGGCGTCGAACCAGCGGATCGCGAATTTGTGACGGGTGTGGTTGAAGAAGATGCGCGGTTGTGTGCTCATGTCAGGCCTTCCTGGTCTGTGGGGGAAACACACAGGAAGGGTTTAGCGTTCACCCGGGTCCTGAGGGGTGAAAGCTTTGGCGAAATGGAAGGAAGCTGGAAATAGGACGTTTCTGAGGATGGTGTAGGGCTTTTCTGTATTGGTATCCCGGGTTAACCGTGTCGGATAACCCTGTAGGAACCTGCTCTGGGCGGCGTTCCGACGATGAGGCCAGACCAGACACCATCATTCCCCAGCCATAAAACTCACCCGCACCTTCAACCCCGCCTTCTCCCCATCATGCAGGCTGATTTGCGCCAGGTGCGCCCGGCAAATTTCACCAACAATCGCCAACCCCAAGCCTGAACCGGCCACTTGCTGATTGCGCCGGTAAAAGCGCTCGAACACCCGATCGCGCTCATCAAGGGGAATGCCCGGCCCGTCGTCCTCGACCTCCAGCACCGCCGGCGCCAGGACCCGCAAAATGACGTTGCCGCCCGGTGGCGTGTGGGCCAGGGCGTTGTCCACCAGATTGCTCAACAGCTCATTCAACAAGGTCGGCTCACCGCGCAACCAGACCGGCTCGTCAGCTTCCAGCGCCAGGGCCACGCCGCGTTTATGGGCCAGCGGCGCCATGGCCATGCCCAGCTCACGGGCCAATTGACTGAGGTCGAGCAACTGCGCGCCGCCCTCAGCAATCGCCCTGGCGCCGTTTTCCACCCGGGCCAGCGAGAGCAATTGATTGGCCAGGTGGGTCAGGCGATCAGTGCCTTGGGCAGCGGTTTCCAGCGTGCTGCGCCAGGTTTGCGGCTCGTTCGAGCGCAAGCCCAATTCCAGCCGGGCCTTGAGCGCTGCCAACGGCGTGCGCAGTTCGTGTGCGGCATCGGCGATGAATTGCGCCTGCTTCTCGAACTGCCCGCGCAGGCGTTCGGTGAAATGGTTGAGCGCACGCACCAGTGGCCACAACTCGCGTTGCACTTCCACCAGGGGTAGCGGCCGCAGGTCATCCGGCTGACGTTCCTCCACTGCGGTGCGCAAACGCTCCAGCGGGCGCAGCGCCGCACTGACCGCAAACCACACGATCATCAGTGCCCCGACCGCCAGCATGCCCAGGCGCAGCAAGGTATCGCCGGCCAGGCTGCGGGCCATGCTGACGCGTGCCTCATCGGTCTCCGCCACGCGGATTTCCGCCATGCCGTTCATGTTCGGCTCGCTGACCGGCTTGAGCAAACTGACCACGCGCACGTTCTGTCCCCGATAAGTCGCGTTGTAAAAACGCGCGAGCGCCGGGTAGTTGTCGGTGCGCGGTGTACCGGGAGGGGGTGGCGGCAGGTTTTCATAACCGGAGATCAGCTTCTGGTTGATATCGTTGACCAGGTAGAAAATCCGCCCCGCGCTGTCGTAGGCGAACGTATCGAGGGCCACGTAAGGCACGTCCAGACTGAGGCTGCCATCACGTTCGGACAGGCCGGCGGCGATGGTCCGCGCCGAGGCCAGCAACGTGCGGTCATAGGCCGTGTCGGCCGCTTCGCGACCGTTCCAGTAAGCGCTCAAGCCGCTGGCCAGCATCAATACCACCAGCAGCAAAGCCAGGTTCCACAGCAACCGCCAACGCAGGCTGCTGGCCTTATGCATCACGGCTTTCCAGCAAATAACCGAGACCGCGGAACGTTACGATCGCCACCGGGTGGCCGTCGAGTTTCTTGCGCAAGCGGTGAACGTAGATTTCGATGGCGTCCGGACTGGCCTCTTCGTCCAGGCCGAAGACCTGTGAAGCCAGTTGCTCCTTGCTCATCACCCGGCCAGGACGGGCGATCAGGGCTTCGAGTACCGCTTGCTCGCGGGAGGTCAGGGTCAGCAGTTCCTCACCAAGGGTGAAGCGCCGGGTCTCCAGGTCGTAGGCCAGCACACCGCAGCGCTGCAGGCGCTCGCCACCCAACACACTGCGGCGCAACAAAGCCTTGACCCGGGCTTCAAGCTCGGTGAGTTCGAAAGGCTTGGCCAGGTAGTCGTCCGCCCCCAGGTTCAGGCCATGGACCCGGTCCTTGACGTCGCTGCGGGCGGTCAGCATCAACACCGGTAGATTCTTGCCCCGGGCACGCAAGCGCGCCAGCACTTCGAAACCGTCCATGCGCGGCAGGCCGACGTCGAGAATCGCCATGGCGTATTCCTCGCTACCCAGCGCCAGGTCGGCCGCCACGCCGTCGTGCAGCACATCCACGGTCAAGCCGGTGCTCTTGAGCGCCTGAGCGACACTTTCAGCGAGCTGCAGATGGTCTTCGACGAGCAGGACACGCATGGATCATTACCTCGTTCAGGGATGGTCGACGCCATTCTTTGGCGCGGAGTTTACAGCGGCATCCGCCGCTGTGAAGCCTGAAAAACCGTGAAAGCCCGATGAAAGGTTAGCGAAAGGTTGGACCGTTAGAGTCGATCTACGGATGGTTTATCTCGCAGCCATCGATCGTGCTTTGAAATGTAGCTCCCGAAAAACGCCTCGATGCGTTTTCGCCAATAAGAACAATAACGAGGTACGTCGCCATGCTGTCCACCCGGCTCCACATTTGTCCGTCCCGCCCCTTTTCTCGCACCCCCTCGTATACGCTTGCCGGCGCCGTCAACGGCTGCGCGAAGCGAAACCGCTGCATCTGAAACATCCCAAAAAACAACAACTCCTGTGGAGACAACAATGAATCGATCACTGCGCCGTTTCGCCCTCGCCGCCAGCGTCATGCTGTTCGCCGGCCCACTGATGGCCGAGCCCAAACGCCCGGAATGCATCGCACCGGCCTCGCCCGGCGGCGGTTTCGACCTGACCTGCAAACTGGCGCAAAGCGCGCTGGTCAACGAAAAGTTGCTGACCAAGCCGATGCGCGTGACCTACATGCCCGGCGGTGTCGGCGCGGTGGCTTATAACGCGGTAGTCGCCCAGCGCCCGGCGGATGCCGGCACGTTGGTGGCCTGGTCCAGTGGTTCGCTGCTCAACCTGGCCCAGGGCAAGTTTGGTCGCTTCGATGAAACCAACGTGCGCTGGCTGGCCGCCGTTGGCACCAGCTACGGCGCCATCGCCGTGAAGAGCGATTCGCCCTACAAGACCCTGGACGATCTGGTCCAGGCGCTGAAGAAAGATCCGAGCAAAGTGGTGATCGGTTCCGGCGGCACCGTCGGCAGCCAGGACTGGATGCAGACCGCCCTGATCGCCAAGGCCGCCGGGATCAACCCGCGCGACCTGCGTTACGTGGCGCTCGAAGGCGGCGGTGAAATCGCCACTGCCTTGCTCGGCGGCCACATCCAGGTCGGCAGCACCGACATCTCCGACTCCATGCCGCACATCCAGAGCGGCGACATGCGTCTGCTCGCGGTGTTCTCCGAGAAACGCCTGGACGAGCCGGAAATGAAAGACATCCCGACCGCCAAGGAACAAGGCTACGACATCGTCTGGCCAGTGGTTCGCGGTTTCTACCTGGGGCCAAAAGTCAGCGATGAAGACTACGCCTGGTGGAAGGACTCCTTCGACAAACTGCTGGCCTCACCCGAGTTCGCCAAGCTGCGCGATCAGCGTGAACTGTTCCCGTTCGCCATGACCGGTCCGGAATTGGACACCTACGTGAAGAAGCAGGTAGCGGACTACAAAGTGCTGGCCAAAGAGTTCGGCCTGATCCAGTGATTGTCTCTGTCTAGCGGTCACGGCGGGCAAGCGCCGCCGTGACCCAGGAGTTCCCCATGCTCTTACAACGCATTTTTGCTTCGGTGCTGTTGCTGGCTTGCCTGAGCCTCGTGGCGATGGCCTGGCCCTACCAGGCACCTTTTTCCTACGAACCGATCGGCCCGCGCGCCTTCCCCCTGCTGATGCTGGGGCTGATGGGCCTGGCGCTGGTGTACATGGTGTATCGCCCCTCGGCCATCAAGCACACCGATGAAGACCCACCGATGGACCGCGAAACCCTGACCAAGATCGGTGTTTGCGTGCTGTTGCTGCTGGTCTTTGCCGGGCTGTTCGAACCCCTGGGCTTTATTCTCAGCAGCATGCTGGTCGGCATTCCCATGGCGCGCCTGTACGGCGGGCGCTGGTTGCCGGGGGCGGTGATCATCAGCCTGATGAGCGTCGGCCTGTACCTGCTGTTCGACAAAGTCATGGACGTGCCACTGCCTCTGGGCATGCTCGACGTTCTGGAGAACTGATATGGATACGCTTGGTTACTTGAGTCACGGCTTCGGCGTCGCACTGACCCCTTACAATCTGGTGACCGCACTCAGCGGTACATTGATCGGCACCGTCGTCGGCCTGCTGCCGGGGCTGGGTCCGATCAACGGCGTGGCGTTGCTGATCCCGATCGCCTTCGCGCTGGGCTTGCCGCCGGAATCGGCGCTGATCCTGCTGGCCGCGGTGTACCTGGGTTGCGAATACGGCGGCCGGATCAGTTCGATCCTGCTGAACATTCCGGGCGAAGCGTCCACCGTGATGACCACCCTCGACGGCTACCCGATGGCCCGTCAGGGCCTGGCCGGTGTTGCCCTGTCGCTGTCGGCGTGGAGTTCGTTCATCGGCGCCTTCATTGCCACCTGCGGGATGGTGGTGTTCGCACCGATGCTGGCGAAATGGGCGATTGCCTTCGGCCCGGCGGAGTACTTCGTGCTGATGGTGTTTGCGATCGTCTGTCTCGGCGGCATGGCCGGCGATCGTCCGCTGAAGACTTTTATCGCTGCGCTGATCGGGCTGTTCCTGTCGACCGTCGGCATCGATGCCAACAGTGGCGTGTACCGTTTCACCGGCGACAACATCCACCTCACCGACGGCATTCAATTCGTGGTGCTGGTGCTGGGCCTGTTCTCCATCAGCGAAATCCTGTTGCTGCTGGAAAAAACTCACCGCGGCCAGGAAGCCTTCCAGGCCACCGGGCGCATGCTGTTCAACTTCAAGGAAGCCGCTTCGGTGTTCTGGGTGAACATGCGTTGCGGCGTGCTCGGCTTCATCATGGGCGTGCTGCCGGGAGCCGGTGCGACGCTGGCCAGTGCCGTGGCCTACATGACCGAAAAACGCATTGCCGGCCCGAACGGTAAATTCGGCCAGGGCGACAAACGCGGCCTGGCGGCCCCGGAAACCGCCATCGGTGCCGAAGCCTGCGGCGCACTGGTGCCGATGCTGACCCTTGGCGTTCCAGGTTCTGGCACCACGGCGGTGATGATCGGCGCGCTGTCGCTGTACAACATCACCCCGGGCCCGCTGCTGTTCCAACAGCAACCGGACATCGTCTGGGGCCTGATCGCGTCGTTGTTCATCGCCAACATCATGCTGGTGATCCTCAACATCCCGATGATCCGCATCTTCACCAAGATCCTCGCCGTGCCGAACTGGGCACTGGTACCGATGATCGCGATCATCACCGCCATCGGCGTCTACGCCGTGCATGCCACCACGTTCGATCTGTTCCTGATGATCGGTATCGGCATCTTCGGCTACATCCTGCGCAAGCTGGACTTCCCGTTGTCGCCGGTGCTGCTGGGCTTCATCCTTGGTGGCTTGATGGAACAGAACCTGCGTCGGGCCCTTTCGATCTCCAACGGTTCGCTGGATATCCTCTGGTCGAGCGGGATCACCGTCGGTGTCTGGGGGTTGATCGTGGTCATGCTGCTGGTGCCGATCCTGCGGATCTGGCGTAAGCGTTCGGCTGCGCAACGCGCCATCGCCGATGTCTGATCGAACACCGTTCAAAGCCTGGTGGGGTACACCGCTGGTCGGCCTGCTGGGCGGTTTCCTCGCCAGCCAGGTCGGCTGGCCGCTACCGTGGATGGTCGGCTCGTTGCTGGCAATCATCCTGGTGCGCTGCCTGACACCCTGGCAACTGGCGGAGATCCCTGGCGGCCGCAAGTGCGGCCAGTGGATCGTCGGCATCGGTATCGGCCTGCACTTCACCCCGGTGGTGATGGAGCAGGTGCTGAGTCATTTCGGGCTGATCTTCTTCGGTGCGCTGGTCACCAGCCTCTCGGCGGTGGTCGGTGTCTGGCTGATGCGTCGCACCGGTGAAGATCGCGCCACTGCATTTTTTTCCAGCATGCCCGGCGGTTCCGGGGAGATGGTCAACCTCGGCGCACGCAATGGCGCGGTGCTCAGCCGGGTGGCGGCGGGCCAGAGTTTGCGGGTGCTTGTGGTGGTGCTTTGCGTTCCGGCAGCGTTCAAATACCTGCTGGGGGACGGCGCACCGATGTCCCACGCCGGCAGCATCGATTGGCGCTGGCTGGCGCTATTGTTTCCGGCGGGAGCGCTGGCGGCCTGGATCTGGGAACGCCTGCGGCAACCCAACCCCTGGCTGTTCGGGCCCTTGCTGGTCAGCGCAGCGGTCAGCGTTGGCTGGGACCTGCATATCGGCTTGCCTAACGGCGGCAGCCAGATCGGCCAATGGCTGATTGGCAGCGGCCTGGGCTGTCATTTCAATCGGCAGTTTTTCCGTCGTGCGCCGTCGTTCATGGGTAGGACGTTGATCGGCACGCTGCTGACCATGCTGATCGCCACAGCGGCTGCACTGGGACTGAGTGCGCTGACCCACCTGGATTTGCGCTCGCTGACCCTGGGCATGATGCCCGGCGGCATTGCCGAGATGAGCCTGACGGCCGAAACCTTGCAACTGTCGGTGCCGCTGGTGACGGCGATGCAGGTGATGCGGTTGCTGTTTGTGTTGTTTCTGGCGGAGCCGTTGTTCAGGTATTGGAACCGCAACCCTGAGTAATTGATCGTTCCCACGCTCTGCGTGGGAATGCCTCAACGGACGCTCCGCGTTCGGCTCTGAATGGGACGCAGAGCGTCCCGGGCTGCATTCCCACGCAGAGCGTGGGAACGATCATTGGACGACCGGCGGCAACCGCCACTCGATCGGCGTCTCGCCATTCTGCTCCAAAAACTTGTTGGTCCGGCTGAAGTGCCCGCACCCGAGGAAGCCACGATAGGCCGACAGCGGTGACGGGTGCACCGAGGTCAGCACCAGGTGCTTGGTGGCATCGATCAACTTCTGTTTGCTCTGGGCATGGGCGCCCCACAGCATGAACACCAGATGCGGCTGCTGCTGGCTGACCACTTCAATGATCCGGTCGGTGAAAAACTGCCAGCCCTTGTCCTTGTGCGCATTGGCGTTGGCACGCTCCACGGTCATGGTGGTATTGAGCATCAACACGCCCTGCTCGGCCCAGCTTTGCAGATAGCCGTGATTGGGGATGTCGATGTTCAGGTCGCGCTTCAACTCTTTATAGATATTGACCAGCGACGGCGGCGCCGGGACGCCCGGCTGCACCGAAAAGCACAGGCCATGGGCCTGGCCGGGGCCGTGATAGGGGTCCTGGCCAAGAATGACCACCTTGACCTTGTCCAGCGGCGTGGAATTGAGCGCGTTGAAGATCATCGGGCCCGGCGGATAGATTTCCTTGCCCGCCGCGCGCTCGTCCTGGAGGAATTTTCGCAACTCTGCCATGTAGGGTTGGTCGAATTCGGCACGCAGTGCCTCCTTCCAGCTCGGTTCGAGTTTGATACGGTCGTCAGCAGTCATGGTTATATCCGGCAAAAGCAATGGGGCGCACCCTAGGAAAGCCCATCACGCTTGTCAATTGATCTGACACCAATCCGGCACTTTCCCACACAGCGATCATACTTAACCCTCAAATTCCCGAGCGAGGTCACGATGAATCTGCACTTCGAAGAACTCACCGGCACTGACGGCGCCCGCATTGGCATTGCCACGCTGGATGCCGAAAAATCGTTGAATGCCCTGTCCCTGCCGATGATCAATGCCATGCGCGACAAGTTGGACGCCTGGGCGAAGGAACCGCAAATCGTTTGCGTCCTGCTGCGCGGCAACGGCATCAAGGCCTTCTGCGCCGGCGGTGAAGTGCGCAGCCTGGTCGAGGCCTGCCGGGCCCATCCGGGTGAAGTGCCGACGCTGGCCGCGCACTTCTTCAACTCCGAATATCGCCTGGACTTCAGCCTGCACACTTATCCCAAACCGTTGATCTGCTGGGGTCACGGCTATGTGCTCGGGGGTGGCATGGGCCTGTTGCAGGGGGCAAGCATTCGTATTGTCACGCCGAGCAGTCGACTGGCGATGCCGGAGATCAGTATCGGCCTGTATCCGGACGTGGGCGCCAGTTGGTTCCTGTCTCGCCTGCCGGGCAAGCTCGGCTTGTTCCTCGGCCTGACCGGCGCCCACATGAACGGTCGCGACGCGATCGATCTGGACCTGGCCGACCGTTTCCTGCTCGACGAGCAGCAGCAGGAACTGATCGAAGGCCTGCTGCAATTGAATTGGCAGGAACAGACGCCGATGCAGCTCAACAGCCTGCTCAAGGCTTTGCAGCAGAAAGCCGTTGCGCAAATGCCCGAGGCCCAGTGGTTGCCGCGCCGCCAACAGATCGATGAATTGCTGGACGTCAGTGATGTGCGTTGTGCCTGGAAAGCCATTGTCACGCTGCTCGATCACACCGACATGCTGCTCAACCGCGCCGCGCGCAACCTGATCGAAGGCTCGCCGCTGACCGCGCATCTGGTGTGGGAGCAGATCAAACGTGCCCGGCATATGTCTCTGGCGCAGGTCTTTGAGATGGAATACACCCTGAGCCTCAACTGCTGTCGCCATCCGGAATTCAGCGAGGGCGTGCGTGCGCGATTGATCGACAAGGATCAGAAACCTCGCTGGCATTGGCCGGACGTCAACAACGTGCCGGAGGCGGTGGTAGAGGCGCATTTCCACAAGGTTTGGGAAGGCCGTCATCCGTTGGCGGATTTGTCGGATTACTGAAAGCCGGATTGTTGGTGGCGGATTTACATCCGCCGTCCTCTCCCACCAACCGAACGTACGGTTCCGTATACGGCGGCTCAGGCTACACGGCTTAGCCGGATTATCGTGTCCAGTATCGAGAGCAGTCCCAGTCGACCCCACAGCTTCTTCTGCAGAGCCTGATTCATATGCGGCGCTCCGGAGTTTCGCCATTGACCTCGACCATTGAACGCGGATGTACAGACGTGTTCTTCGTCGAGCCCCAGCTCAGGTTACGCGCCCTCGTTGAGGGCTGCTTCCATTGACGCCAGATGACACAGCGAAGTTTGTGACGCACCCATGTGTGATAATTGAAAAATGAACACTACAGCTTCGGCATTTACAATAAGGCCCCTTCGAGTATTGATCATGGGAGGGCCGGGTTCCGGCACGTCGACGTTGGCAGCCGCGTTGGCTGAACAACTATTGTGGCGTCATCTTGAAACAGATGACTTTCAATGGTTGGACAAGGCGCCTCCCTTTACACGAAAGGTAGATGAAGCGACGCGTTTGTGGAATATCCTCGATGCCCTGAATCGTGAGCAGAATGTTGTTGTCGCCGGTTCGATTGTCAATTGGGGAGACGCGTTGGAAAACGCTTTCGACCTTATTGTGTTCAGGGTGCTGGATACATCGATACGTTTGCAGCGGTTGATCGAGCGTGAGCGGCGTTTATATACGGATATTGATCTGGCTTTTATTGATTGGGCAGCTCAATACGAGCAGGGTGGCCGGCCAGGACGGTCCCGTGCGTCACATGAAGCCTGGCTGGGCCAGCGCAGAGGCAAGGTGTTAAGGCTGGAGGGAGATCTTGAGGTGGCGCTGCAAGTGTCCTTGGTTGCTGAAGCAGTGGAGGAGCTGAGCTGAGCGGTTCAAGTTACATCGCGCTGGGCGTGGACACCTCTTCCTGCTTATACCTGTTCGGCTCTACATCGCAGCGTTCCGCGGTAAGTACTGGGCTTTAGTAATCATGGCCACCTTACCCCGCTGCGCCGCCTCTATCCGCACCGGTTTGCAGGCCAGCATTTTGCCTCGGACTTTCTTTCAGATTCGCAGTCACCCGCGCCCCGCTTGGCTCTGGCTAACACTTCCCCTTGCTGGGTGTGTAGAGGACTTTCACCTTCAAGTCACCAGAGTGGTCACCACAGCCAAGTTGGTTGCGTTTCGCGCAACGCGCCATGTCTCGCGCACCCATAAAAAGCGGCGCTTGATGCGCCGCTTGGTCATGCGTGATTAACGGTGATTACCCCGGCCGTCGTGATCGCCGCGCCCATTGCGGTCACCTCGACGATCATGATTGTCGTTTCGTCCGCGACGATGATCATTGTCCCAGCCACCCCGGTTGCGACCGTCCCAACCCTGGTTCTGGTGCGCCCTGTAGTCTGGCCGGGACTGATAGTAACGGGGAGCCGGCTGGTAATAGCGCGGCGCCGGTTGATAAACCCGCGGCTGGTGGTAATAGCGCGGCGTTGGTTGGTAATACCGGGCAGGCGGCGCGTAGTACCGGCGCGGTGGCGTGTAGTAACCGCCGCCATTGGAGTAGTAGGAGTTGCCGCCAGCGTAATAGGGCGCCGGCGATGAGTAGACCTCTGAACCGTAGTAACCGCCTCCATCGGAATAAGCTACGCATCCACCCAGTGACAAACCCAACACGGCAATCAGAAGAATTCGTCGATACATTGGCGGCCTCCTGGACCGCGAGTGAGCCACACCAGCGACGCTGGCAGGCGACAGTCAAAGTTTCTGCGACTGTCGATAGATCAGACATCGAATTGAAGATCCCGTGCGCTCCCGCAACACCTTGATACATCTCGCCGATGAAAGGTTTTTCATCCATTCACACGCTGATTAGTGGTGGCCGTGACGATATCCACCGCCGTAATAACGTGGCGCGTGACCACCCCAGTAGTAATAGCGATAGCCGCCATAAAAGCGCGGGCCGCCGTGGTAGTAATAAGGTGAATAACCGGGATAGTAATAAGGTGCGGGATACGCGACGTCGTAACCACCGGAATAGTAATAACAACCGGCAAGGCCCAAGCCGAGTACGCAGCCGAGCAACAATTGACGAAACATGGCGGCCTCCTGAAAGACCCACAGCCGGTACAGGCCGGCTGACACCTGTTTTGACTCATTATCCCCGACCAAGTGCAGCGCCCCGGCAACCTTCGGATCAGCGGCCGGCACGTCCCATTGCGGTGCAGTCGCGCACCATTGCAAGGCAAACGCACACTGTCTTCCTACATCACCAATCGACCAATCCCGCGTGCCAGAGCACTCCGCTCGACTTGGCACGTCTCTCGCTTTAGCAAAGACGTGCAGGAGTCATCACAGGTTCGCGGCACCACAATTTGCAATGGCTGACTAGGGTTCCGGCTCGCAAGCGCGAGTGACTGGTCCGAGAGTTGGCGACCTCCAGTTGAGGTTACACGGCGGGACAAAAGCCCGGGAGACAAGCCACCGTTCGCGGTGCTGCTGCCTTCCTGTCCGCCCTTGATCAACTGGAGAACCACCATGTCCCAGCATCGTTTACCCGCCCTCTTCGCCGCTGCCTTCGCAGCCCTCGTGAGCGTCTCGTCCCACGCCGCCCCAAAAGACCACTTCAGCGTCTGCTGGACGATCTACGCCGGCTGGATGCCTTGGGAATACGCCGGTAGCCAAGGCATCGTCGACAAGTGGGCGAAGAAATACGGCATCCAGATCGATGTGGTGCAGCTTAACGACTACGTCGAATCGATCAACCAGTACACCGCCGGCCAGTTCGATGGCTGCACCATGACCAACATGGATGCGCTGACCATCCCGGCCGCTGGCGGCGTCGACAGCACCGCGCTGATCGTCAGCGACTTCTCCAACGGCAACGACGGCATCGTGCTCAAGGGCGAAGGCAAGAAGGTCGCCGACCTCAAGGGGGCGGACGTCAACCTGGTCGAGCTCTCGGTGTCGCACTACCTGCTGGCCAGGGCCCTGGATTCGGTGGACCTCACCGAGAAAGACCTGAAAGTGGTCAACACCTCGGATGCCGATATCGCCGCCGCCTTCAACACCGATCAGGTCAACGCCGTCACCACCTGGAACCCGATGCTTTCGGACATCAAGGCCAAGCCTGGGGTGACCGAGGTGTTCAATTCCAGCCAGATCCCCGGCGAGATCATGGACATGATGGTGGTCAACTCCCAGACCCTCAAGGACAACCCCGCCCTGGGCAAGGCGCTGACTGGCGCCTGGTTCGAAGTGGTCGAGTTGATGAACGCGAAGAACGCCGCGGGCAAGGCTGCACTGGAGCACATGGCCAAGGCCTCGGGCACCGACCTGGCCGGTTTCCAGGCGCAACTGGACACCACCAAATTGTTCGCCACTCCTCAAGAAGCCCTGGCGTTCAGCACCAGCAAGCAACTGCCGGAAACCATGCGCAAGGTCGCGGAATTCTCCTTCCAGCACGGCTTGCTGGGTGAAGGTGCCAAAGACACCAGCGCAGTCGGCATGGCCTTCGCCAACGGGGTGACCAGCGGCGACAAGGGCAACCTCAAGCTGCGTTTCGACCCCAGCTACGTGCAGATGGCTGCCGACGCCAAGTTGTAACCAGAGGACTTGGCCATGCGCCTGATCAATCGCCACCCGGATCGCCCGAGTCGCCTGCTGCTGGTGATCCTGCCGTTCGCCCTCGTGCTGTTCGCCTACTTCATGGGCTCGGCCGAGCGCCTGGCGGACAACCCCAACGACAAACTGCTGCCCAGCGCCGTGCAAATGAGCGACGCGGTCAAGCGCCTGGCCTTCGTTGCCGACAGCCGCACCGGCGAATACCTGCTGTGGCAGGACAGCGCCGCGAGCCTGCGACGCCTGGCCATCGGCCTGGGCATCAGTGCGCTGGCCGGGCTGTGCCTGGGCATCGCTGCGGGCACCCTGCCATTGTTTGGCGCGCCGTTGTCGCCGTTGCTGACCGTGCTTTCGATGGTGCCGCCGCTGGCGATCCTGCCGATCCTGTTTATTGTCTTCGGCCTGGGGGAATTGTCGAAAGTGATGCTGATCGTGATCGGCATCACCCCGGCCCTGGCCCGCGACCTCGAACAGCGCGCCCGGGAAATCCCCGTTGAGCTGCTGATCAAGGCCCAGACCCTCGGGGCATCGACCTGGACCCTGATGTTGCGGGTGGTCTTGCCGCAGTTGCTGCCGCGCCTGCTGATCTCGCTGCGCCTGATGCTGGGTTCGGCGTGGCTGTTCCTGATTGCCGCCGAAGCCATCGCCTCCACTGACGGTCTCGGCTACCGGATATTCCTGGTGCGCCGCTACCTGGCGATGGACGTGATTTTGCCGTACGTGGTGTGGATCACCCTGCTCGCCTGGCTGATGGATTGGGGGCTCAAACGCCTGACCTTGCGTGCATTCCCTTGGTATGAAGGAGCGCGGGCATGAGTTTCATCACAGTGAAAAATGTCTGGCAGCAATACGCCGGCCAGGTGGTGCTCGAAGGCCTGAACCTGAGCGTCAACGAGGGTGAGTTCTGCACCCTGGTGGGCGCTTCCGGTTGCGGTAAATCGACCTTCCTGCGGTTGTTGCTCGGTCAGGAAAAAGCCAGTCGCGGGGAGATTCTCCTCGACGGTCAACCACTGGCGGGCGAACCGGACGCCAGCCGTGGCGTAGTGTTCCAGCGCTACTCGGTGTTCCCGCACTTGAGCGTGCTGGACAACGTCGCCCTTGGCCTGGAACTGCCGCGTTCAGCGCTGTTGGGCAGGTTGTTCGGCAGTGCCAAAAAAGCTGCCCGCGAACAGGCTTCGGTGCTGCTGCACAAAGTCGGCCTCGGTCATTCCCTGGCCAAGTACCCGGCGCAACTGTCCGGCGGCATGCAGCAACGCCTCGCCATCGCCCAGGCGCTGATCATGAAACCGCGGGTGCTGCTGCTGGACGAACCTTTCGGCGCGCTGGATCCGGGCATCCGCAAGGACATGCACGCCTTGCTGCTGGAGCTGTGGCGCGAGACCCAATTGACGGTCTTCATGGTCACCCATGACCTGTCCGAAGGTTTCAGCCTCGGCACCCGCTTGCTGGTGTTCGACAAGGTCCGCGTCGACCCGCACGCCCCCGGCGCCTATGGCGCACGCATCACTTACGACATCCCTTTGAACAGCGACCGCCGCGCCTGCCGCGCCGCCGTCGATGCCTTGCCAGTACAACTGGCAGGCGCGCTTAGAACCGCTTGAGAGGACTTGCACAATGACTGATTCGACCCGACTGTTCCCGCCCTTCGCCGAAGAAATGCTACCCGGCGGCGGCCATCGCTCCTTCGTGCTCAAACGCGGCCAACTGCTGCGCCTGACCGACCTGCGCGGCGGTGCCAACGTCAGCCTGACGTTGCTCAACGCCAACGAAAAAACCGAACGCCTGAACCTGCCCGACAGCCTCAAATGCCAACACACCGCCAAGCTCACCGCCGGCCATTGCCTGTACTCGGACATGGGCCGCGTACTGGCCGCCATCACCGCCGACACCTGCGGTTGGAGCGACAGCCTCGGCGGCGTGCTCTGCGCTGAAGAAGTGGCCGAAAAATACGGCCAGGGCCGCTATCAGGAACTGCGCAATGGCTTCTTCCGCAACGGCACCGACAACCTGTTGGTGGAGCTGGGCAAGTGGGGGCTGGGCCTGTCCGACCTGCTGATGACCCTCAACCTGTTCAGCCGGGTGAACGTCGACGACGCCGGGCGCTTTCACTTCGTTGAAGGCAATTCCAAAGCTGGCGACTACATCGAGTTGTACGCACCGATGGACACCCTGGTGGTGCTCACCGCCCTGCAACACCCGATGGACCCGGTGCCAGAATATGCCCCCAAACCACTGAAGCTCAGCTGGATGAACGCCGACCCCAGCGTCGCCGAACACTGCCGCACCTCGCGCCCGGAAAACGAGCGCGGCTTCATCAACACCGACCGTCTGTTCGCCTGAGGATCGCTGCCATGTCACTCGCAATCGCCACTGCCGACGTTACTACGAGCAGGCTACCCGAAACCGCGGTCTACCGCGCCACCATCCCCGCCGGCGAACCCTGGTTGATGGAGGTCAAGGCCGGCCAGACCCTGCGCATCCTCGACCTGGAAGGCAACCAGGCCGTCGACACCCTGTTCTACAGCGTCGCCAATCCCAGGGAGCGCTACGACGTGCAACGCACGTTGCGCCGCCAGAACAGCGTGTACCTGAGCACCGGCAGCGTGCTGTATTCCAACCTCGGCAAGCCGATGCTGACGATCATCGCCGACACCTGCGGCCGCCACGACACGCTCGGTGGTGCCTGCGCGCAAGAAAGCAACACCGTGCGCTACGCCCTGGAAAAACGCTACATGCACAGTTGCCGCGACAACTACCTGCGCGCCTGCGTTCACGACGGGCGCCTGGGTAAAGGCGACATCGGGCCTAACATTAATTTCTTCATGAACGTACCGGTGACGGCGGACGGCGGGCTGACCTTCGAGGACGGTATCTCCGCACCGGGCAAATACGTCGACCTGCGCGCCGAGATGGACGTGATCGTGCTGATCTCCAATTGCCCGCAACTGAACAACCCGTGCAACGCCTACAACCCGACTCCTGCGCAGGTGCTGGTATGGAACTGAGCCGTTTGCGCCGATGGTTGTTTGCCCTGTGCCAGGCCCGCTCAGGGCAGTGCCTCAAAAAATAAGCCCGCCACAAATCCAAATGTGGGAGCGGGCTTGCTCGCGAATGCGGTGTGTCAGAAACATCAATGCCAACTGATACACCGCTTTCGCGAGCAAGCCCGCTCCCACAAGGGTTCAGCGGTGTTTTGAAGAAAAAATGATTTTTCCGTCGGGGACGACCCCGGCGCTCATCGAAAAACTGCGGGACGGCCCGCATCCCCTCCAGGGGTTATGCCATGTTCGAAAAAGTCCTGATTGCCAACCGTGGCGCCATTGCCTGCCGCATCCTGCGCACCTTGCGCGAACTGCAGGTTGCAGGCGTTGCCGTATATTCCGAAGCCGATGCCGCGAGCCTGCACATCCTGCAAGCCGACGAGGCCCACAGCCTTGGTGAAGGCGCAGCCGCCGGCACCTACCTGGCAGTGGAAAAAATCCTCGCCGTCGCCAAGGCCACAGGCGCCACCGCGATCCATCCAGGCTATGGTTTTCTCTCGGAAAACGCTGCGTTCGCTGAAGCCTGCGAGGCCGCCGACATTGCCTTTATCGGCCCGACGCCCGAACAACTGCGCGTATTCGGCCTCAAGCACACCGCCCGCGCCCTGGCCAAACAACACGGCGTGCCGATGCTCGAAGGTACCGAACTGCTCGACAGCCTTGACGCGGCACTGATCGCCGGCGCGCAAGTCGGTTATCCGGTCATGCTCAAGAGCACCGCCGGCGGTGGTGGCATCGGCATGCGCGTGTGCCGCAGCGCGGCCGAATTGAGCGAATCCTTCGAAGCGGTCAAGCGCTTGGGCCAGAACAATTTCAGCGACGCCGGGGTGTTCATCGAGAAGTACATCCAGCGCGCCCGACATCTGGAAGTGCAGGTATTCGGTGACGGCCGTGGCGAGGTGATTGCCCTCGGCGTGCGCGACTGCTCGGTGCAGCGGCGCAACCAGAAAGTCCTCGAAGAAACCCCGGCGCCGAACCTGCCCGAAGGCATGGCCGATGAACTGTGCGCGGCGGCGATCAAACTGGCCAAGGCGGTGAATTACCGCAGCGCCGGCACGGTCGAATTCGTGTTCGACAGCGATGCCCAGCGTTTCTATTTCCTTGAAGTGAACACCCGCTTGCAGGTGGAACACGGCGTCACCGAGCAAGTCTGGGGCGTCGACCTGGTGCGCTGGATGGTGCAACTGGCAGCGGGTGACCTGCCGCCGTTGAGCGCGTTGAGCCAGGGTTTGAAAGCGCAGGGTCATGCGATTCAGGCACGGTTGTATGCGGAAGATCCAGGACGCGACTTTCAACCGAGTCCGGGTTTGCTGACGGCGGTGCATTTTCCACCGGCCAACGGCGTAGAACTGCGCATCGACACCTGGGTCGAAGCCGGCTGTGAGATTCCGCCCTACTTCGATCCGATGATCGCCAAGGTCATCAGTTGGGCCCCGACCCGTGAGCAAGCCGCAGCCGATCTGCATCAGGCCTTGGGCGAAAGCCTGCTCTACGGGGTGCAAACCAACCGGGACTACCTGAGGCAGATCCTGCTCGATGCGCCCTTTGCCAGCGGTCAGCCCTGGACCCGTTGCCTGGAAGCCCTGGCGTATCAGGCCAACACTTTCGAAGTGCTCAGCGCTGGCACCCAGACCAGCGTCCAGGACTATCCCGGTCGCCTCGGCTATTGGGCGGTAGGCGTGCCGCCGTCGGGGCCGATGGACAGTCGTGCGCTGCGCCAGGGTAACCTTCTGCTGGGCAACGATGAAGGCGCCGCAGCGCTGGAAATCACCATGTGCGGGCCCTTGCTGCGCTTCAATTGCGACGCGGTCGTTGCCGTCACGGGCGCGGTGATTGCGCTGACGCTGAACGGCGAAAGCGTGCCGATGAACACGGCAATGTTGGTTCCAGCCGGTGCCACGTTGAGCCTCGGCACGATTGCCGGTGCTGGCGCGCGCAGCTATCTGTGCGTGCGCGGCGGCTTGCAGGTTCCGGATTACCTGGGCAGCAAGAGTACCTTCACCCTCGGCCAGTTTGGCGGGCATGGCGGCCGTGCTCTGCGGGCCGGCGACGTGTTGCATGTGCCAGCCTTGAGTGATCGTAATGTCGGTGCGCGGCTGGCCGACGATCAGCTCGGCGAGTTGCCTGCCGTACGCCAGATACGCGTGATCTACGGCCCCCATGGTGCACCGGAATACTTCACTGAAAACTACATCGGCACCTTCTTCGCGACCCAGTGGGAAGTGCATTTCAACTCCAGCCGCACCGGCGTACGGCTGATCGGGCCGAAGCCGGAATGGGTGCGGGCCGATGGCGGTGAGGCCGGCTTGCATCCGTCGAACATCCACGACAATCCCTACGCGATCGGCGCAGTGGACTTCACTGGCGACATGCCGGTGATCCTCGGCCCGGATGGTCCGAGCCTGGGCGGATTTGTCTGCCCGGTGACGGTGATCGAGGCGGATCTTTGGCAGCTGGGGCAACTCAAGGCTGGGGACAAGGTGCAGTTCCAACCGGTCGACCTCAAGACTGCCCGCAACCTCGCCTTGAAATGGAATACCCCCTGTGGGAGCGAGCCTGCTCGCGAAGGGGCCAGATCAGACACCGCATCAACTTCTTCGCGAGCAGGCTCGCTCCCACAGGGGGCTGTGTCGCCTGTGGTGTTGGATATTGGTCAGGAGGATACGCGGCTAGTTGCGCGGCTGTCGGGGGATACACACCTGCTCCTGGAAATCGGCGCCTCCGAACTCGACCTCGTCCTGCGCTTTCGCGCCCACGCCCTCATGCAAGCCCTGGAAAGCAAACACCTGCACGGCGTGATCGACCTGACCCCGGGCATTCGCTCGCTGCAAGTGCACTACCAGCCCGAGCAATTGCCACTTGCCGATTTGCTCGGCATCGTTGCCGGCGAATGGGACGCCGTGTGCGCCGCCAAGGACCTGCAGGTCCCCTCGCGCATCGTCCACCTGCCGCTGTCCTGGGACGACCCGGCCTGTCAGCTGGCCATCGAGAAATACATGACCACCGTGCGCAAGGACGCCCCCTGGTGCCCGAGCAACCTGGAGTTCATCCGCCGCATCAACGACCTGCCGAACCTCGATGAGGTGCAGCGCACGGTGTTCGACGCCAGCTACCTGGTGATGGGCCTGGGCGATGTGTACCTCGGCGCACCGGTCGCCACCCCGCTCGATCCGCGCCATCGCCTGGTGACCACCAAGTACAACCCGGCCCGCACCTGGACCGCGGAAAATTCGGTGGGCATCGGTGGCGCCTACATGTGCGTGTACGGCATGGAAGGCCCCGGCGGTTATCAGTTCGTCGGGCGAACGCTGCAGATGTGGAATCGCTATCGCGAAGTCGCCGCCTTCGATGGCAAGCCATGGCTGCTGCGCTTCTTCGACCAGATCCGTTTCTACCCGGTCAGCGCCGATGAACTGCTGCGCATTCGCCGGGACTTCCCCCTCGGGCGCTTCCCCCTGAACATCGAGCACAGTCAGCTGAACCTCGCCGATTACCAGGCCTTCCTGGCGCAGGAGGCCCAGGGCATCAACGCGTTTCGAGATCAGCAAAAAGGCGCATTCAATGCCGAACGCGAACGCTGGATCGCCAGCGGCCAGGCACATTTCGACAGCGAGGAATTGGCCCCGGAGGTGGCCGAAGACGCGCCTCTGGCCAACGGTCAGCAGAGCATCGACAGCCATATCGCCGGCAACCTCTGGCAGGTTCAGGTGCAGGCTGGCAATCGCGTCGAGGCCGGTGACGTGCTGGTGATCCTGGAGTCGATGAAGATGGAAATCCCGCTGCTCGCGCCGATGGCCGGCGTGGTGCGTGAGATTCGCGTGCAGCCAGGTTCGGCGGTGCGTGCCGGACAACGCGTCGTGGTGCTGGAACTCGACTGAAGCCATTTCGAAAGGACAAATACCATGAACATCAATCTGCAACTCGACGCCCTGCGCAACGCCTACCGCGATGGCAGCACCACGCCCCGGCAACTGCTGCCGGGCCTTCGGGACAAAGCGGCGGCACTGAACCCGGACTATCACCTGTTCATCCACTTGCTCAGCGCCGAAGAACTGGAGCCCTACCTCGCCGCCCTCGACGGCCGCGACATCGACAGCCTGCCGCTGTACGGCGTGCCGTTCGCGATCAAGGACAACATCGACCTGGCGGGCATACCGACCACGGCGGCCTGTCCGGCATTCGCCTACGTACCGCAACGTTCGGCGACCATCGTCGAGCAACTGCTGGCGCTGGGCGCAGTTCCCCTGGGCAAGACCAACCTCGATCAGTTCGCCACCGGCCTCAACGGCACTCGCTCGCCCTATGGCGCATGCTCCAATAGTGTGTTGCCGGAGTATCCGTCGGGTGGTTCCAGCGCCGGTTCTTCACTGGCGGTGGCGCTCGGTGTGGCGAGTTTTTCCCTGGGCACCGACACTGCGGGCTCCGGGCGCGTGCCGGCGGCGTTGAACAATCTGGTCGGGATGAAAGCCACCAAGGGCCTGATTTCCACCGCCGGCGTGGTGCCGGCCTGTCGCACCCTCGATTGCGTGACGACGTTCACCGCAACCGCCCGGGAGGCCAGTCAGTTGCTTGCATTGACCGCCAAACTCGACCCACGGGACGAGTACAGCCGCAGCAATCCGTCGTGGAATGACGGCTCGGCGTTCGGTGCCATGCGTGCCTTCCGTTTCGGCGTGCCCCGGGCGCAAGACCTGGAGTTTTTCGGCTGCGCTGAAGGCCCGTTATTGTTCGCCGACGCCGTCGAGCAACTCAAAGCCATGGGCGGTTACGCCGTGGAGCTCGATCTGTCGCCGTTCCTCGAAGCGGCACGTCTGCTCTACGAAGGCCCTTGGGTAGCCGAGCGCTACAGCGTGGCCGGCGAGCTGATGGAAGAAAATCCGCAAGCCGTGTTGCCGGTGATTCGCGCCGTATTGGCCAAGGCGCCGGCGGTCAACGGCGTGCAAACCTTCCGCGCGCAGTATCGCCTGCAAGCGCTGAAAGCCTTGTGCGACAAAGCACTCGATGGCCTCGATTGCGTAGTCACGCCGACCATTGGCCGCCCGGTCACACTGGCGGAACTCCACGCCGAACCGGTCCAGCGCAATAGCGAACTGGGCTACTACACCAACTTCATGAACCTGCTCGACTACGCCGCCATCGCCGTGCCCAGCGGGTTCATGGACAACGGTTTGCCCTGGGGCGTGACCCTGTTCGGACGGGCGTTCACCGATCAATACCTGTTGAGTCTGGCCGATGGCTTGCAGCGCCAGCAAGGATTGGCGGCACCGGCACCGACGGTTGTTGCGCGCAATGACCGGGCGCGGCTGGTGGTCTGTGGCGCGCACCTGGATGGCCTGGCGTTGAACTGGCAGCTCAAGCAGCGCGGCGCGCGCCTGGTGGAAAGTACGTTCAGCTCACCCGACTATCAACTGTATGCCTTGGCCGGTGGCCCGCCGTTTCGTCCGGGCATGGTTCGGGTCAAGGACGGCGGTGTGGCGATTGCCGTGGAAGTCTGGGAACTGCCGAGTAGCGAACTGGGTTCGTTCCTGACCGGCATACCGGCACCGTTGGGTTTGGGCAAGGTGCAACTGGCGGATGGTCGCTGGGAAAGCGGGTTCATCTGTGAGGCCTATGGGTTGGAGGGGGCGGTGGATATCAGCCACCTGGGCGGCTGGAGGGCCTACCTACACCTCCTGACGTGAGATCGTTCCCACGCTCTGCGTGGGAATGCAGCCCGGGACGCTCCGCGTCCCCTCCAGAGCCGAACGCGGAGCGTCCGTTGAGGCATTCCCACGCAGAGCGTGGGAACGATCTGTGTCAAAACACAGGAACGACCATTCGCGACGTACATGGAGCAGCTATTTCCCCCGACAGTCCTTAGAATGCTCGCCACCGGATAGCTGACAATGGAACTGCCATGCCGCTTCGCTCGCCGCTGTATTCCCAACGGTCGTTGGTCCTCACGCTGGTCGCGTTGCTGGGTGCAGGCTTCCTGGCCACCTCCTTTCTCAGTTACTACGCCTCGCGCGCGTCGATCCGCGACAACATCGTCAATACCGAACTGCCGCTGACCTCGGACACCGTCTACTCGGAAATCCAGAAAGACCTGGTCAGGCCAATCCTGATTTCCTCAATGATGTCCCGCGACACCTTCATGCGCGACTGGGTGGTCAATGGCGAGCGCGACACCGGCCAGATGACCCGCTACCTCAACGAGGTCATGACCCACTACGGCGCCTACACGGCGTTTTTCGTCTCCGACACCAGCCTGACCTACTACCACGCCAAGGGCGTGCTCAAGCAGGTCAAGACCACCGAACCCCGCGATGCCTGGTACTTTCGTGTCCGTGACATGAAAGACCCCTACGAGATCAACGTCGATCCGGACCTCGCCAACAAAGACAACCTGACCGTCTTCATCAACTACAAGGTCTACGACTATCACAACCGCTTCATCGGCGCCGCGGGTGTCGGGCTGACGGTCGACGCGGTGATCAAGCTGATCGACAAATACCAGCAGCGCTACCAGCGCAGCGTGTACTTCGTCGACACCTTCGGCCGCCTGGTGCTCACCGGGGCCGAGGGCGGACCGCAAGGTGCCCTGGCCGGGCAGACCCTGGCCGAACTCGACAGCATGAAAAACCTGCTCAATCAGTTGCCCAAGCCCCACAGCGGCAGCTACGAATACTCGGGCCAAGGCCAGGGGCATTTCCTCAACGTGCGGTTCATCCCGGAGCTGAACTGGTACCTGTTCGTCGATAAGCGCGAAGATGGCGACCTCAACGACATCCGTCGCTCGTTGTACCTCAACTTGCTGATTTGCCTAGTGGTCACATTGACCGTGCTGGCCCTGCTCAACCGCGTGATCAATCGCTACCAAAGTCAGATCCAGACCCAGGCGACACTCGACAGCCTGACCGAGCTGCCAAACCGTCGCGGCTTCGACCTGCTGGCCGCGCAAGCGATGCAAGAAGCCCAGCGCGAACCCAGGCCGCTGACGGCGTTGCTGCTGGACCTGGACCATTTCAAGGCCTTGAACGACACCTACGGCCACCTGGCCGGCGATCAGGTGCTGATCGGCTTCGCCCGTGACCTGGAAAGCTGCCTGCGCCACTCCGACATCGTCAGTCGCTGGGGCGGCGAGGAATTCATCGTGCTGCTCAAGGACACCGACGCAGAGACGGGTCAAGTGATCGCCGAGAAAATACGCCGGCATGTGGAACACCAGCCATATGCGTACAATGGCAACCGCTTGCAACTGACCGTCAGCATCGGCCTGACCTCCCTGCAACCCGATGACACCTTGCACACCCTGCTGTCGCGGGCCGATCATGCGATGTATCGGGCCAAACAATCGGGCCGCAACCGAACCTGCGTGGAGCTCCCACACCCTGTCTATGACCAAGCCTGACCTCTGCCCCGCTTGCGGCGCACCCAACGATTGCACCCTGGCCGACCCGCGAACCGCGGACAGGGCGTGCTGGTGCTACGGCGTCAGCATCGATCCGGCGGTGCTCCAGGCGCTGCCTGCAGAGCTGCGCAACGCAGCCTGCCTGTGCCCGCGTTGCGCCGAGGTCGAGGCGCAGTTGCAAGCAACGGCCCGGCCGATCACGTAAGATACGCCGCCCTTTACTCACCGATCTTCAAGTCATGCGCGTCGACCGTTTTCTCAGCAACCTGCCCTGCTTCAACCGAAAGCAGGTGCGCCTGTTGCTGGTGGAAAAACGCGTCAGGATCGACGGCCAGACCGTCAGCGATCCCCACGCCGACGTCCGCGAATTCAGCCGCGTCGAAGTCGACGACGAAGTGCTGCAAGCCGGCAAGGCGCTGCGTCACTTCATGCTGCATAAACCCGTCGGATGCGTCAGCGCCACTCGCGACCCCCAACACCGCACCGTACTGGACCTGATCACGGAGCCAGACAAGGATGACCTGCACATCGCCGGCCGCCTGGACTTCAACACCACCGGCCTGATGCTGATCACCAATGACGGCAGTTGGTCGCGACGCCTGACCCAGCCACAGACCAAACTGGCGAAGGTCTACTACGTTGAAACCGAGCAGGACATCGGCCCCGAATACGCGGTCAAATTCCGCGAGGGGCTGTATTTCGCCTTCGAAGACCTCACCACCCAACCCGCCGGGCTAGAGCTTCTGGGCCCCAAAAGCGCGCGCCTGAGCATCGTCGAAGGCCGGTATCACCAGGTCAAGCGCATGTTCGGTCACTTCAACAACAAAGTAACGCGCCTGCACCGCGAACGCATGGGCCCGCTGACGCTCGACAACGCGCTGAAACCCGGCGAATACCGCCCTTTGAGCGACCATGAGATCGAATTGATCTAAGCAATCTACCGCTCAGCAGAAGTTGTCGAACAATTTACCAAAGACACTTGCGCGATGACGTGACGCCTGCTTGAATCAGGACGTCGGCCGAAATGTGACCGATGAGTCACAGATTACATCCAAGAAACTTTTTGCCGGTAGGAACCCTTGGGTTCCGGCCTCACCCGGCAGACTGCCCGCCAATAACAATACCCGTCGACCGGGCTGCATGGATCGACATGGGCTAACAATTTCAAGGCGTATGCCTACCTGTCACAAAGCTCGTGCAATCTCATTTGCGCGCATACCCGCTTGCCAGGAGTCTTATGACATGAGGCCAGAAATCGCTGTGTTGGATATACAGGGTCAGTATCGGGTTTACACGGAGTTCTATCGCGCAGACGCCGCAGAAAAGACCATTATTCTGGTCAACGGCTCGCTTGCCACGACTGCGTCGTTTGCACAAACCGTTAAAAACCTCCACCCGCAGTTCAATGTCGTCTGCTACGACCAGCCCTACGCGGGCAAATCCAAAGCCCACAACCTGCATGAGAAATTGCTGACCAAGGAAGTCGAAGGGCAGATCCTCCTGGAACTGATCGACCACTTCGCCGCCGAGCACGTGTTGTCGTTTTCCTGGGGTGGCGCCGCGACGCTGGTCGCATTGGCCCAACAACCTCGGCGCATCGAAAAAGCCGTGATCAGCTCGTTCTCCCCGGAGATCAATGCGCACATGCTCGACTACCTCGAGCGCGGAGTCGACTACCTCGGTAGCCGCGATGGCGACCGGGTCGGCAACCTGGTCAACAGCACCATCGGCAAACACTTGCCGACGCTGTTCAAGCGCTTCAACTACCGCCACGTCAGCAGCCTGGCCGATCACGAATACGGGCAGATGCATTTCCACATCAACGACTTGCTGCACAGCGATCGCCAGTGCTTCTTCAAGGCGGCGCAGAAAATCAACGTACCGGTGCTGTTCATGAACGGCGAATGGGACGAATACACCGCCGCCGAGGGCGCACGGTTGTTCGCCGACCACGTGCAACACGCCACCTTCACGACCCTGGATGCAACTGGCCATTTTCTCGACATGGAGCACAAAGCCGCCTGCCGAGACAGCCGCAATGCACTGCTGGGGTTCCTGAAGCCAGCACAGCACGAAAGCCGACCGCGTTTCCACCACGTTCAGGACCGCCATGCATTGTCCCTGTGAAGTAGCGTCATCGCGAGCAAGCCCCACCCTTCCCTGTAGGAGCGAGGCTTGCCCGCGAATGACCGTCTCACGGTCTGTGGACGTCATTCACCCGAGCTAAAGCCATCAAACGCAAAGAAAAACTTCATTTCCACGCGCACATCTGGTACAAAGTCACCGCTCTGAGCGGGTGTCGTATAATGGCATTACTCCAGCTTCCCAAGCTGATAACGAGGGTTCGATTCCCTTCACCCGCTCCAATCGAATTTTTTGTCTCACGTTGTTTTTTGACGGGGGATGCAGATATAGAAAAAAACCGGCCTTCAGAGCCGGTTTTTTTGTGTCTGGAATTTGATGAGATTCCAGCTTGTCATTTCCGCTGGTCGCCACTGCAGTGCCCCAGCCGCTCTGCTTACATTAGCGTTTTCGCATAGGATCGACGCTCCGTTAGCGTTTTTCTTGCCTCAGTGAAGAATTTCGTTAAAGCAAGTCGGTTTCAAGACCTTCCAGAGAGCACAGGAGCATCTGCTGGAAAGACTAAAGGAAAACCTTCGCAATACATCCATTCGGGTTGTCCAAGGCTTTTTCGCATCGCCCTCCTAGACTCGATTCCTATCGCTGCCCCACCGAGCCAGGAAGACTTTGGTGGTTATAGTGTTGATTAAAAAAATTCAGTGGGTATAGTAACCACAAGCACACCACAGGGAGGTGTTGTGAATAGCCGATTTTTGATTAGCCAACTCGTTGCGGACGGCTGGTATCTGGTACGTATAAGAGGCAGCCACCATCACTTCAAGCATCCGACCAAACCGGGGCTGGTGACCGTCCCTCACCCGAAGAAAGATCTTCTCAAGAAAACGGCCATTAGAATTTTGCAACAGGCGCTGCTCTGATTAATGCTGCGCTGAGTCCTCGGAGGACAATGACAATGCTTTACCCGATTGCGATTTCAATGGGAGATGAGGAGCACGCCTGGGGCGTTGAAGTCCCTGACATTCCCGGCTGTTTTTCCGCCGGGGAAGATCTGGATGATGCGATGGCGATGGCCCGAGAAGCCATTGAAGGCCATTTCGAGATTCTGGCCGAAGGCGGTTCACCCATTCCTCCTGCGAACAAAGTGACATTGCACGCAGCCAATCCCAAGTACACGGGGTGCGCATGGGCACTAGTGGACATCGACGTTACCAAGTATCTAGGCAAGGCCCAGAAGCTGAACATCACGCTGCCTGGTTACCTGCTCAACCGTATTGATGAGTATGTGCTGCACCACCCGGAAGAGAAAAGCCGTTCGGGCTTCCTGGCTTCGGCAGCACTCAAGGTGTTGCAACAACGTTGATAAGCTGATTGCAGCGATCTATCAACCGGCCCGCGCGGCCGGTTTTTTCGTCAACGAATGGGGCCCCTCAGATGCCGAGGCCGTCGCGCAACCGACACTGACCCAAAAGCGGGATCGCCTGATGATGTTGGTAAGTGTTCAGCGCTGATTGATAAATCAGCGCGTCGCCACCAGAAACAATCGCGGGAATGGCAGCAGCACCGAACCATCGGCCAATGCCGGATAGGCTTGTGCAATTGCAGCCTGATACTGCTGCAGAAACTGCGTGCGTTCGGTCTCATCCAGCGGTTCGAGGAAGGGCCGCAGTCCGCTGCCCTTGAACCACTCCACCACCCCCGACGCGCCGCCCGCCAACGGATGATGGTACGTGGTGCGCCAGACATCGACGCGGGTGCAACAGGCTTTCAGCATCGAGTAATAAGCGCTGGCATCGGCCATTTCCGTGCGTTGTCCGGCGACTTCAGCAAGTTTGCCTGCCCAGGGACCTTCCGCCGCGACTTCGCGCATCAAGCGGTGTGAGGGTTGATTGAGGTTGTCGGGCATCTGGATTGCCAGGCTGCCACCAGGTGCGAGCTTGCTCACCAGCGCCGGCAGCAACGTTGCGTGATCGGGCACCCACTGCAGTACCGCGTTGGCAAAAATCACATCGAATGGGCCAGTGTCATTCCAGGTGTCGATGTCAGCGACATCGAAGCGCACCTGTGGCAAGCGCTTGCGCGCGGCCTCGATCATGTCGGTCGAACTGTCCAGCCCCCGCACTGTGGCATCAGCGAAGCGCTCCACCAGCAACTCGGTCGAGTTACCGGGACCGCAACCGATGTCGATGGCCGAGCGCACTGCACCGGAGGGGATGGCGGCCAGCAGGTCGCGGGCGGGACGGGTCCGTTCATCTTCGAAAGTGACGTATTGTTTGGCGGACCAACTCATGGCGTTCTCCTGTCGGTGCATTTGTTTTTTCGGCACGGGCAAAAATTTCAATCGTAACCATACATCGCCAGCAACCCAATGCGAGCCTTTCAATGGGCAAAACTTCAAGATCAAAAGATCGCAGCCTGCGGCAGCTCCTACATCGGATCAACCCGTAGGAGCTGCCGCAGGCTGCGATCTTTTGATCTGAAATAAGCCGAATTTTCACCCCGCCGCCACTGTCTGAAATTCAGGCGCCCACTTATAAGGAAAACGGCCATGAAATTCGCAAAAATCGCACAGAAACTTGCTTTGTGGACCGGCAGCCCTTCGACATTCCTCGGGGCGATCATCCTGATTTTGCTGTGGGGATTCAGTGGGCCGATCTTCGGTTTCAACGATACATGGCAGTTGGTCATCAACACCTCGACTACCATCATCACCTTCCTGATGGTGTTCCTGATCCAGAACACGCAGAACCGCGACACGGACATTCTGCACCTGAAGGTCGATGAGTTGCTGCGAGTGACGAAAGAAGCACAGAACGCGATGCTCGGGCTCGAGGCCCTGGACCTCAAGGAACTGGAAGCACTGAGAAAGCACTACCGCAGCCTTGGCGAAGGCCAGACCATTTCCATTGATGGCACCGTGGTCCAGGAGAAAGGCAAGCAGGATCTGAATAAATGCTGATCGACAGTGCGTGGGTGACCGCAAGTCACCCACGCACGCGAAGCGTTAGCGACTGGCTTGCAAGGCCCTGGCCATTTGCAGGTGATTCTGCAGCTTTGGCAGGGTCTCTTCTGCGAACGCCTTGATTTGCGGCACGTCAGTGGTCTGGGCCGTTTGCTCCAGCTGCTCGATGGCTTCCTGGGTGGTCTTGACCTGACTGGCCGCGTAGGCTTGGTCGAAGGTCTCGCCTTCCATGACCTGCGGCATCAGCGCCTTGGCTTTTTCCATCACTTCTTCACGCGGTGCCACCGGCAGATCCAGTTGCTTGGCGATTTTCGCCAGGTGCTGGTTGGCGGTCGTGCGATCGTTGATCACGACGATGGTGTAGTCCTTGACCTCCTTGGATTCGGACTTCTGGTGCGCCAGTCGGCTGGCTTCGATGTCAGCGATGCCTTTGGCCGACGCATCGTTGATGAATTCGGTGGGCGTCTGGGCGAAGGCACTGTTGGCACACAGGCCCAGTAACGCGGCTAGACCGCAGTTGCGTAATCGGGTGGCCATAGGGTTCATGGTCGCGCCCTCCTCAGTAAAAATTCAAACGGGAGCTTTCGCTCCCGCTTCTCAATCAGAACCATCTGCATCCATTACTTGGATTTCTGGCCGGGTTTGCGGCCCATCTCGGACTTCGTGGAGTCTTTATCAACAGTCGTGGTCGTGGTTTTCCCACCTTTACGACCGGCTTCAGACGTCTTCGTTCGATCGTTGGCGTGTCCCGAGCTCGAGTTTCTTGAGTTAGGCATGATTCTCTACCTCTTGATGATGATCTCGGCGAGCCATTGCCCGCATAGAATCTGAATTTGCATCCATCAAAAGGTTTAGAAAAGCTGGAATCGCCACGACGAACGGTGGCGATAATGTCAAACGAGCCGCAGGTGTTGCTCGCGCTTGGCGCTGTACATCGCCTCGTCGGCGTGCCTGAACAGCTGCGTTTCTTCAGTGCCGTGTTCGGGGTATTGGGCGACGCCGATGCTTGGCTGGATATGCAAGCTGTGTCCGTCCAGGCGCATGGGCGCAGACAGTACCTGGCGAATTTTCCCGGCCACACAGTCGGCATCCCCCGAGGCGTGGATGCTGTGCAGCAACACCACGAATTCGTCACCGCCAATACGCGCCACCGTGTCGGTTTCGCGCACGCAGCCCTTGAGCCGATTGGCCACGGTTTGCAGCAACATGTCGCCGACCGCGTGACCGTGGGTGTCGTTGACTTGTTTGAAGCGGTCAAGATCGACGTACAACAGGGCCATACGTCCACGCTCCTCCAGCGCCGACGCCAAGGCCAGCTTCAGTCGGTCCCGTAGCAGTTCCCGGTTGGGCAGCTGGGTCAACTGGTCGTACTGGGCCATGTGCTGCAGGCGCGTGTGCAATTGCTTGCGCTCGATCGCCGTCGCGACTTGTGCGCAAACGTATTGCAGCAACTCCTTGTCCTGTTCGGTGTAACGCTCATCGCCCGGCTTGCTTTTGACGATCAGGGCACCAATCGTGCCGTTTTGCGAGTTCAGCGGTACACCCAGCCAGCACGGCGAATGCTGCCCGCTCACCAGCGACTCGAACTCCAAGGGCAGGTCGCTCTGGTCCGGCGTCAGCAGGATCGGCAGGCCGCTTTGGACGACCTCCGCGCAAAGGCGTGCGGTGATGGTTCCGGGCTGTTCGGGATGCGGTTCGTGGTCGTCGACGTGATAGGGAAAATTCAGCTGCGCACACTGCTCGTCATACAGCGCCACGGAAAAATTCAACGCCGGTAGCCATTCGCCGATGATCAGATGGATACGCTTGAACAACGCCAGCAAGTCTTCCGCGGCATGTGCCGCTTCGGAAATCGCATACAACGCCGCTTGTCGGGATTCGGCCAGCTTACGCTCGGTAATGTCGCGGGCCACGGCGATGCGCAGCTGGTCGACCTCCGACCAACGCGCCGACCACAGGATATTGACCACCCGGCCGTCCTTGCGCAGGTAGCGGTTTTCGAAATTCAGCTTGGGTTCGCCGCCCATGATTTCCCGCGCGGCGTCGAGGGTGCGCTGGCGATCGGCCGGGTGCACCAGATCGATCATTGGCTGGCCGATCAGTTCGTCGGGGGTATAGCCGAAAATGCGCTCGCACGCCGCGCTGACAAATACGAAGCGGCCTTGTTTGTCGACCGCGCAAACGGCGTCCAGCAGGAGGTCAATGTAGCTCGCCAACGGCGCGGAGTTTGTGCTGGTCATGGTGCCGTGATTTTGTCCGGACATTGCAGCCATTGGAAACTCTCCCTGACCGGTCAGGCGCCTGAGCGCCGACGGTACAACCGACGCATCCCTTCAATCTCACGCCTTGTTCGTCACCAGCCCCGGCAGTGCATGCGCCAGGGCGTTGATGGCGAAACCGATGAACATCAGCCCGCATAACCGGGTGATAGCCAGTTCATGGCGTTGATACAAGGTGCGCACGCGCCGCGCGCCAACGATGCCGATGAGGATAGCGTAGGCCAGCAGGCCGCCGACGAAGCTCAAGACGATCAGCCACGGCAACATCGACCAGCTCAGCAACTCTGCCCGGCTGGACAATAGCGCAGTGAAGGTGGCCACCGCCACCGGGTAAGCTTTCGGATTGGTCAGGCCGAACAGAATGCCGTGCCAGAATGGCTGCCGCGCAGGCCCCTGCGGCGCCTCGCCCACCCGCTGGCGCGCGCGCACCGCACGCCAGCCGAGCCAGAACAGGTAGAGCCCGCTGAGCACGCCCAGTACATCGAAGGCCGTGCTGCCGATTTCCCGCGCACCGACAATCGCTATCAATGCGGTACTGCACCAGACCACGTCGCCCAACAAATGCCCGCAGAGAAACCCCGCCCCCGCCCGCCTTCCGTGGGCGGCGCCGATGCCGAACACCGCCAATACCCCAGGCCCTGGCGTGATGCCATAGATGAAGCCCGAGGCGAGAACAGCCATTAGCAGGGAGGGAGTCATGGGAAGTCCTTTTGCGCTGTTTGGGTGAATGGGCGCCAGTTTATATCAGCTGAGGCTCGCTCAATTTGCGCATTCAACCAATTCAACGCCTGGTCGCTGCCCCGGCGTTTGTGCCAGGCCAGGACAAAGGTGAACGACGGGATATCAAACGGCGGCGGCACGATAATCAATGACTGCTCGTCGATATCGCGCAAGGCACGAGAGGCGACGGTGAGGATCAGGTCGGTGCCGCTGATCAACTGCGGGGCGACGCTCCAGTGCGGCAGGCTGACGGCGACTCGACGACGCTCGCGCAGGCGGGTCAAGGCGCGCTCGATTTCCGGGGTACCGCTGCCACGCATTTCCAACAAGACGTGGGGGCGGCTCAAATAGGTGCGAAGCTCGAGCACGCTCGCGTCAGCCAGGCTGTTGCGGTCCAGCAGGCAGACATAGTGCTCTTCGAACAACGGCGTGCTGCGCAACTCGTTGGGCATTTCCGGAAACACCCCGGCGGCAGCATCGATATCACCGTTGAGCACCCCTTCGAGCATGCCTTCACGGCTGGCGTGGCTGATCTGCAGGTCGATGCCGGGCGCTTCACGACGCAGCGTGCGAATCAATTCCGGCAGGACGATGGCGGCGCCATAGTCAGACATCGCCAGGCGAAAAGTGCGTTTGGCCGTGGCCGGATCAAAGGCATTCGGTGCCAGCAGCGATTGCACCTGGGCCAACACTTCACCCAGCGGAGCCATCACCTCCAGCGCTCGTGGAGTCGGCACCAGGCTTGCGCCAGCGCGCACCAGCAACGGATCACCGAGCAGATCGCGCAAGCGTGCCAGGGCATGGCTGACAGCAGGCTGGCTCAGGTGCAGGCGCTCGGCCGCACGGGTCACGTGTTGCTCGCTGAGCAAGGCGTCGAGGATCACCAGCAGGTTGAGATCAATGCGCCGCAGATCATTCATCTGATGCATGTTCTGGATAGCAAAACGGAATTTAAATCTGCGCGACGAATGCTCTAGAGTCCAGCAAAACCTGTTGGAGAATGAATATGAGTACGTTGCATTGGGCGGGTCTGTTGTTGCTTGCTGCATTCGCCGGAGCGGTGGTGCCGTTCCAGAGCGCGATCAATGCCAATCTGGGACGCGGCCTGGGTCATCCATTGTGGGCGACCCTCGCTTCATTGGTGGTGAGCATCCTGGTGCTGTTGCCGATCATGCTGGCGATGCGTTTGCCATTGCCGTCGATGGCGTTCATCGGCAAGGCGCCGCTGTGGATGTGGGCCGGTGGTGCGTTTGGGGTGTGTTTTATTTCACTGGCGCTGGTATTGCTGCCCAAGCTTGGCGCTTCGGGATTCATGGCGTTGGCGTTGGCGGGGCAAGTGGTGGCCTCGCTGGTGCTGGACCACTTTGGGTGGTTTGGGTTGGAGGAGCGGCCAATCACCTTGCCGCGATTGGCTGGGGCAATGTTGTTGATCGGCGGTGTGGTGTTGATTCAGTTTGGGGCCATGCCGGCCAAGTCTTTGGCGGCTGCGGGTTGAAGCTGTTACCGAGCGTTCAATGTTGATTGCCAGTCAGTCTTCGCGAGCAGGCTCCCACAGGGGAATGCATTGCTATCTGCAGGCGCTGCAGGATTCAGTAACCGTCAGAACTTGTCGAGCGTGCGCAGCTTCTGCGGCAAGTCCACAACAGCGCCGGTCGGCGGTGCTTATGCGATGACGCTGAGCGGATTCGTCCATCAACTGACGGCTGCCGCGATTGGCGCGATGATCTGAGTGATGCAGACCAGGCTCAGTGCTCGACCATGATAAAGTCGCCGCCCATCAGACCTTTTGCTTCGAGATGAACACCGCAATGACCGATTTCCAGGATGTCGACGCCCAACTTGAAGACTGGAACGTCTTGCGCAGCGGCGCTGCGTTCGACGGTTTGCTGGTGGGTAATGGGGCCAGCCGTGCGGTGTGGGATGACTTCGGTTACGACTCGCTGTTCGAAAACGCCCGCACCGTCGAAGAAAAACCTCTCAGCCCATCCGAGTTGAGTGTGTTCGATGCGCTGCAGACACGCAGCTTCGAGCAGGTACTCAGCGCTTTGAAAACCACCAGCCGGGTCAACAAGGCCCTGGCCGTCAGCTCTGCCGCACCGCGTAATCGTTACTACGCGATCAAGGAAGCGCTGATCAACACCGTGCACGCCGTCCACATCCCGTGGCGGTTGGTCGAAGCCTCGAGCCTGGCGACCATCGGTGAGGAACTGGGCCGTTATCGTACAGTGTTCACCACTAACTACGACTTGCTCAATTACTGGGCGATCCAGCAGCAACCCGAGGCGATCACCGATCTGTTCCAGGGGTCAGAACCTGTCTTCGACCTGAGCGTTACCGCCACCGACAAGACCCGTTTGCTGTACTTGCACGGCGGTTTGCACCTGGTGCGCAACCAGGACGGCACCGCGCGCAAATTGATGTCGACCGAAGGCACGTTGCTGGGCAATTTCGCCATCAACAACACGATCAAGACCCTCGACGATGTACCGTTGTTCATCAATGAAGGGCCGAGCGCAGACAAGCTCAAGACCATCCGCAGTTCCGATTACCTGTCGTTCTGCTACGAGCAGTTACTCGGCCATGGCGGCGGGTTGTGTATTTTCGGGCATGCATTGGGCGAGCAGGACAGTCACATCGTGCACGCCTTGCGCCTGGCGAAACCGAAGAAGGTGGCCATCTCGATTTACCCGCGCAGCAAGGCGTTCATCCAGCACCAGAAGCGGCATTACGCGAAGCTGTTCGAGGGGACTGGGGTTGAGTTGCAGTTTTTTGATTCCAAGACCCATGCGCTGGGTAGCCCGAAGCTAGCGGTTCCAGTGGAAGTTTAGTTGTTTGAGCTGATGCCTTCGCGAGCAGGCTCGCTCCCACAATGGAATGCATTCCTCCTGTGGGAGCGAGCCTGCTCGCGAAGCTTTGAAGTCAACTCATTCCTCGCGGCTATGCACCACCACCAGCAACTGCGCCTGCACCTCGCCTACCGAGCGGATCCGGTGCGGTTTCTGCGAGTTGAAGTGCAGCGCATCGCCACGACCGAGCAGCACTCGCTCGTTCACAAAATCCACCTCCACCTGCCCTTCGTGGACAAACAGGAACTCTTCCCCAAGGTGCTCCTTGAAGGTTCTGTCGGTGAACTCGGTCGGCGGGTAAATGATGAACGGCAACAAGCTGCGTTCGCTGACCTGACGGGCCAGTACCGCGTAGCCTGGATTGTCGTCGCTGGCACCCAGTGACTGACGCTCATGGCTGCGTACCAGGCTGTAGCTGTCAAGGCTCACCTTATCTTCGGAAAACAGCTCCTCGACCTTTACGTTCAGTGCCTTGGCCAGCTTCAATGCGGCCGCAATCGACGGCGTGTTCAGGCCGCGTTCGACTTTCGACAGATAACTCTTGGTCATGCCGGATTTTTCCGCCAGCGCCTCAAGGGTTACGCCAAGTTTTTTTCTCAATAATTTCAAACGGATAGACATGTAGAACGATTAATCCATCGAGGATGGTGACGAATTGTCCTTGCTCATGACACAAAGTGTCATATAGCATCTTTAGTGTCATATGCATGACCCAGCCAACGAGGACACCGACATGGCCGAGACTTTAGCACTGCCCAAAGATCAGTTGGTCAAGCAAGCGCTGAACCAGATGCAAAACACCCTTGTGGATAATACGTGGACCGATCGGCAAAAGCTGGCCCTGACCTGCCGCATTCTGTTCGAGAATGGCCACGACTCTGGCCTGGCTGGGCAAATCACCGCCCGCGGCCCGCAGCCTGGCACCTATTACACTCAACAACTGGGCCTGGGTTTCGACGAAATCACTGCGGGTAACCTGTTGCTGGTCAACGAAGACCTGCAAGTGCTCGAAGGCCACGGCATGCCGAACCCGGCCAACCGCTTCCACAGCTGGGTGTACCGCGCCCGGCCAGATGTGAACTGCATCATTCACACCCACCCGACTCACGTCGCAGCGTTGTCGATGCTGGAAGTGCCGCTGCAGATCTCCCACATGGACCTCTGCCCGCTCTATGACGACTGCGCGTTTCTCGAAGGCTGGCCTGGCGTACCGGTGGGCAATGAAGAAGGCGAATTGATTGCCGGCGCCTTGGGCGACAAGCGCGCGATCCTGCTTTCCCACCACGGCCAGTTGTCCACCGGCACCACCATCGAGGAGGCCTGTGTGATTGCCCAACTGATCGAACGCGCCGCCAGGTTGCAGCTGCTGGCGATGAGCGCCGGAACCATCAAGCCGATCATCCCCGAACTGGGCCGTGAAGCCCATGACTGGATTGCCCGGCCCAAGCGCCATGCCGCCGCCTTTAACTACTACGCCCGGCAGAACCTGCGTCGACACGCCGATTGCCTGAACTGAACCCCAGAGCTCATTTGAACGGAGAGACACCATGCCCAGCGCAAACATTCACGGCATCATTGGCTACACCATCACCCCCTTCACCGCCAACGGCGAGGGCGTAGACCTGGAGGCGCTCGGACGCTCCATCGACCGCTTGATCGACGGCGGTGTGCATTCGATCGCACCGCTGGGCAGCACCGGCGAAGGCGCTTACCTGAGTGACGCCGAATGGGACCAGGTCGCCGAGTTCAGCATCAAGCATGTGGCCAAGCGTGTGCCGACCATCGTCAGCGTGTCTGACCTGACCACCGCCAAAGCGGTGCGTCGCGCCCGCTTCGCCGAAGCCCATGGCGCCGACGTGGTGATGGTGCTGCCGACGTCCTACTGGAAACTCAGCGAAGCGCAAATCCTCGCGCATTACCGCGCCATCGGCGACAGCATCGGCGTGCCGATCATGCTCTATAACAACCCGGCCACCAGCGGCACCGACATGTCGGTGGAGCTGATCCTGCGTATCGTCAAGGGCGTGGAAAACGTGACAATGGTCAAGGAGAGCACCGGTGACATCCAGCGCATGCATCAACTGTATCGCTTGGGCGAAGGCCAGGTACCCTTCTACAACGGTTGCAACCCCCTGGCGCTGGAAGCCTTCGCAGCCGGGGCAAAAGGCTGGTGTACAGCAGCGCCGAACCTGATCCCGCAACTCAATCTCGACCTGTACGACGCCGTGCTGGCCAACGACCTGAACAAGGCTCGTGAACTGTTCTATCGCCAGTTGCCGTTGCTGGACTTCATTCTCAAGGGTGGTTTGCCGGCGACGATCAAGGCCGGCTTACGGGCTACCGGACTGGAGGTGGGTGATCCGCGGTTGCCGGTGTTTCCGTTGGACGGAGCAGGTCTGAGCCAGTTGCAAGGCCTGCTAAAAGCCCTGCGCTGATCGCTCAGCCATACGCATAACCCCATGTGGGAGCGAGCCTGCTCGCGATGGCGGCGTGTCAGTCAACATCTTGCTGACTGTTAAACCGCATTCGCGAGCAGGCTCGCTCCCACAGGGGATTTGTGTTGAGTTTTAGAGCACCGGCAAGGTCTTGTCCTTGATCACCTTGGTCGGGCCGTTCGCCTTTACACTGGCGATGCCTTTGTCCAGCGCGGATGCAGAGGAATAGGCTTCGCTGCTGCCAATAATCTCGTGGTTGCCCGCCTTGAGGTTGAAATAAGGATGGCCATCCTTGGTAGTTTTCTTCTCGTAGCGCTCATCCAGCGGACTGTTGGCCTGGACTGACGCGATGCCTTTGTCGGCCGCGGCGCGGGTGGTGTACAACTCGCTGGTCAGAATGGTTTCGGCGTTCGCCGCCTTCAAGACGAACCTGAACTGACCGCTGCTGCTCTTGCTCACTTCGTACCATCCGGACATGTTCTTTTCTCCTTGGCGATTGAGAGGTTGCGCGCTTCAGAGTAAAGACCACCGGAACAACAAGATCAAAAGATCGCAGCCTTCGGCAGCTCCTACATCGATCCCTGTAGGAGCTGCCGAAGGCTGCGATCTTTTGATTTTCACGCCGTTCGCACCACACTCATCTGAGGAGGAGCAATCCGCCGCTGACTCAAATACCGCGTACAACTCACCCGCAGGAACGAGGCGAAATTGACCACCTCGCCACGGTAGTCCATGACCTCCTCATACAGCTTGGCAATCAGCTGATTGGTGGTCATACCGTCGCTCTCGGCGATTTCGCTGAGGATGTCCCAGAACTGATTCTCCAGCCGCAAGGTGGTGACCACCCCGCAAATGCGCAGCGAGCGGGAGCGCGATTCGTAGAGAATCGGATCGGCCTTGACGTAGAGCTCGCACATGGACGGGTCCTTTGTTACAGCGTGATTTTAGTGCCCAGCAAGCCGAGAAAACCGGCGAGCCAGCTCGGGTGGGCAGGCCAGGCCGGTGCCGTCGCCAGATTGCCTTGAACATGGCCGTCCGTCACCGGGATATCGATAAACGTACCGCCCGCCAGGCGCACTTCTGGCGCACAGGCCGGGTAAGCGCTGCACTCACGCCCCTCAAGAATCCCGGCGGCGGCCAACAATTGCGCACCGTGGCACACGGCGGCGATCGGCTTGCCGGCCTTGTCGAAATCGCGCACCAGCTCCAACACTTTTTCATTCAGGCGCAAGTACTCTGGTGCACGACCACCGGGTATCAGCACGGCGTCGTAATCCGCCGCATTGACCTTGGCGAAATCGAAGTTCAGGGCAAACAGGTGACCGGGTTTTTCGCTGTAGGTCTGGTCGCCTTCGAAGTCATGGATAGCGGTGCGCACGGTCTGGCCGGCGCTCTTGTCCGGGCAAACGGCATGCACCGTGTGACCGACCATCAGCAGGGCCTGGAACGGCACCATCACTTCATAGTCTTCGACGTAATCGCCGACCAGCATCAGAATTTTTTTCGCGGCCATGGGGAGGACTCCTCTGGGAAATGCTTGGCATGCAGGAGTATTCAAGGTAGTCCTTATCCGCAGGGGTGGGTAATAACCTGCTACTACGCCGATCACTTGGTAGGAGCTGGCGCAGGCTGCGATCTTTTGATCTTGATCTTAAAAACAAGATCAAAAGATCGCAGCCTGCGGCAGCTCCTACGTTGGGAGCTTCGCGCCCAACTGTACGGATAACTCTGCGCCCAGCTGTAACAGCGCGCTACCTTGGGTTTATGGCTAGATAACAGCATCTATTAAATTCTGGTTGCCATCATGTCCACCCGCGAAAACACCGGCATGGCCCTGGGCCTGCTCGGCGTTGTGATCTTCAGCCTTACCCTGCCCTTCACGCGCATCGTCGTGCAAGAGATGCATCCACTGCTCAATGGCCTGGGCCGGGCACTGTTTGCGGCTGTTCCCGCGGCGTTGCTGTTGTTGTGGCGGCGTGAGAAATGGCCAACCTGGAAGCAAGTCAAAGGCCTGACGCTGGTGATTGCCGGGGTGATCCTCGGTTTTCCGGTCCTATCGGCCTGGGCCATGCAAACCTTGCCGGCGTCCCATGGCGCACTGGTCAATGGCTTGCAGCCACTGTGTGTGGCGCTGTACGCCGCGTGGTTGTCCCACGAACGCCCGTCGAAAGCCTTCTGGGCCTGCGCCGCGCTGGGCAGTGCACTGGTGCTCGGTTATGCGCTGATCAGCGGGGCCGGCAGCATTCAGGCGGGCGACCTGTTGATGCTCGGCGCGATTGCGGTGGGTGGCCTGGGGTACGCCGAGGGTGGCCGATTGGCCAAGGAAATGGGCGGCTGGCAAGTGATCTGCTGGGCACTGGTGCTGTCGACCCCGCTGTTGATCGGGCCGGTGCTGTACCTTGGGTTGCAACATCAGGGCGAGATTTCGGCCAAGGCCTGGTGGGCTTTCGGCTACGTCTCGCTGTTTTCGCAATTCATCGGATTCTTTGCCTGGTATGCCGGGCTGGCCATCGGTGGCATTGCCCGGGTCAGCCAGATCCAGCTGCTGCAGATTTTCTTCACCATTGGCTTTTCCGCGCTGTTTTTTGGCGAGCACGTCGAACCGATTACGTGGCTGTTTGCTGGCGGGGTGATCCTGACCGTCGTGCTGGGACGCAAGACGGCGGTCAAGCCCGCACGCATTGTGACGGCGTAAATCGAACGGCTTTCAGAGGTAACCGTCAGCCCGCAACAGGGTTTCCAGGCAATGCTCGGTGATGTGGTAGAACGCCTTGAGTTCCTGGATCTTCGCCAACAGCTGGGCCGGATCACCCGGTTCGGCACGTTTGACCGCCAGGATCATCTTGTTCTTGTTGGTGTGGTCCAGCGAGATGAACTCGAACACCTTGGTCTCGTAACCGCAGGCTTCGAGGAACAGCGCACGCAAGCTGTCGGTGACCATTTCCGCCTGCTGTCCCAGGTGCAAGCCGTACTGCAGCATCGGCTTGAGCAATGCCGGGCTCTGGATTTGCAGGCGAATCTGTTTGTGACAGCACGGCGAACACATGATGATCGAGGCACCGGAACGAATGCCGGTGTGAATCGCATAATCCGTGGCGATGTCGCAGGCATGCAACGCGATCATCACATCCAGCTCGCTCGGTGCCACGCTGCGTACATCACCGCACTTGAAGACCAGCCCCGGGTGCTCGAGCTTTGCCGCTGCGGCGTTGCACAGGGTGACCATGTCTTCACGCAACTCGACGCCAGTCACTTGCGCCTCGGCCTTCAGGGTGTTGCGCAGATAGTCATGGATCGCAAACGTCAGGTAACCCTTGCCGGAGCCGAAGTCTGCCACGCGAACCGGGCTATCCAGGGCCAGTGGCGACGAGGTCAGCGCATGGCTGAAAACCTCGATGAACTTGTTGATCTGCTTCCACTTGCGCGACATCGCAGGGATTAATTCATGCTGCTTGTTGGTGACGCCCAGGTCGGCGAGAAACGGGCGGTTCAAATCGAGAAAGCGGTTTTTCTCACGGTTGTGCCCGGCGGATGGCACTTCACGCAATTGCTGGGGTTTGCTCTTGAACAGCGAAGACTTGCCCTTTTTGCTGTATTCGAGCTGGGCTTCATCAGTCAACGACAACAAATGCGCATTTTTGAACGATGCCGGCAACAAGTCTTTGATGAGGGCTACACCTTCGGCCAATGGCAGGTTCTTGGTGATGTCGCGGGTCTTGTATCGATAGACGAAGGACAGGCAAGCCTGCGCCTTGACCGTCACCGGCTTGATGATGATGCGCTGCAAGTCCGCTTCATCGCCAGCGTACTTGGCCAACACCAACTTGATGAAGGCGTTCTGCTCCAGGCTCGATTGCAGCAGGTCGATGAATTGGGCGTGATGGTCCGGCGCGAGGCTGGCGGGGGTGGCGGTGACGGACATGGAAAAAACGGCCTCGGGCAGAGCAAATCGGAGAATGCCCGGTATTTTAGGGGGGATGCGGGTTTTGGGCACGGGGTTATTTTTCGCAGGCCCGGTCATCCCCCCCAGACCTGCAGTGTAATGGCCGATACCTCAGGGCTCCACCAGCCGAAGTTTGCGATTGCTCGGTGAATTGATCACATGCCTGACGATCAATCCCACCGGTACGGCCCATGTCATGCCGTTGGCCGGATCAGTGATGACAGCGACGGTTTCGGAGCTGGCACCGATGTCCAGGCGTCGTCGATCGTTGCAGGACTTGAGTTCCCCATAGGCGTGGCTGACCAGCCGCTCCGCCAGGTGCATCGGCACATCAATCCCTTGCAAGTGCTTCACGGCACGACAGAACAGCACCTGGTCATCAACGACCGCATCGCTTTCATGGCGGGCCAAAAACCCCTGGGCAATGGTCAACAATTGCTCGTTCAGATCCTCGTCTTCAACGATTGCGCCCATGTTCATGACTCCACAGGCGCCGACGTCGTCGGCTCAATTGGCGCAACAGGCCGGGCGGCGTGCCGCAAATCGGGTCCGGCGAAAGGCAGGCGTACGGCAGGATTGGGCATGCCACTGGGAGAGAGCTCGTGAGTCATTTCGAACTCGGCCCGAACCGACCAGCCGCAGGCTTCCGACGTGCATTGCAAGTAGGCCACCCGCAGGAAAATATGTCGGCCCTCGCTGGTGCGGATTCGCATGCGGCTCAAGCAATGCGGGCACACCATTTTGTAAGTACTCATGCTTGGGTCCCGCTGTTCATCGGGTGGTAATCAACATAATCAAACGCAATACTGCTGCGAGCGAGGATCGCTGCAACCTGGCGCTGCAAATAACGCTTACCTGATAAAAGAAAGTGCAACGGAAAACGGTGCAATGGGCAAGAACCAAACATGTAGGAAATCACCCTGCTACCATTAGGAATTTTCGACATCACATTTATCTGACTCATAGTTGAAAATTGATTACTCATTTTAGAATACTCATTGCGCATACATTAAGCACTCAAAAAGCATGTGTCAAAAGGTAGAGGCTCAAATTGCGTAGCAAAAAATCTCAGACTGTTTTAGCCCGCCTAAAACAAATTACTGGCACAAAAAGTGATGCCTCCCTGTCTTCTGCGCTGAAAGTCAGTCCGCAAACCCTCAGCAGCTGGAAAGGTCGAGACAGTACACCGTACTCATTATGCGTAGAAATTGCCCAGACTCGCGGTATTTCACTTGACTGGTTGTTGCTTGGCGAAGGACCGATCTTGCGGCTAAGCACTGCTGGCAATGCCTTGGAACAAACCCAGGAAACAATCACACGGGAAAATACAATTCTCGCGATGTGGCGATTGCTCAATGAAGAAGATCGCAACGCCATACAACATGCCCTGGAGGAAAAACGCCGCCTGCGTGAAATGGAACTCAAACTTTCAGAGATGGCGTCTATCCTGTCGACACTTCAACAGCTGCGCGAAACATAATGTTATACGCGCTTTACTTGAAGACGCGTAAGACGGGCAATATTGCCAGGACACTTGACCATGCAGTATTAACATCCATCAGCGTCGCCCTTTAAAGCGCTCAATAATTTCGCCCAGGCCAGCACCATCGACCCACTGCATGACCTTGATGCTGATAGGAATAATGATCAGCGCGCACAGAAATGCCGTTACCCCCGCAGTCAGGAAAGGCGCCAGCGGCAGCGCAACGGGGGTAAATAGATAACCGACGCCGGCCGATAGCACCCAGGAACCGATACGCTGCCAGGCCTTGAAGTCAACGCGAGTGGAAGTGACCAGCCACGCCCCAAGCGAAGCACCAAATAGCGCTTCGCCATCAATCGCGGGCAGCGTCGCGATGCCCAACCCCAACAGGAGCCCACTGATGCTGTTGTAAGCCGAATCAGTCCAGTTCATGGAGACCTCGCTCATCGACGTCGTCGATGACAATAACTCCCGACTCTATGGCTTTGAGCAAGGCGGCATGACGGGACCTGACAGCAAACTTTCGGCGAATGTTGAAAAAGTGAAAATTTATCGTGGTGGGTGAGCAATTCTGGATCCTGGCAATCTCCCAGGAAGTCTTGCCCTTGTAACACCATATTAAGGCTTGTATTTCTTTCGCTGTCAGATGGACCGGCGATACATCTCTCCCGCCTTTGGGGGCGGCACCGGCAAAAGAGTCGAGCGGTAGATACGTTGACATAAACACTCCCTCTGCGTCAGAACACCCATCACAGGGCGTTCGCTATTGGAGGGAGATGTTGAAGACTGAACAGTAGCCAAACAACTTGCCGCAGTTGTACCGGCAAGCATTACAAAAGTGTTCGCATAACCAGCCCTAGCCGAGCACGACCAGTCGATTTGGCAGCTCGTTACGCTCATGCGTCACCGGAACATGCACCCTGAGCAACTCGCCGCATGCCTCGACGCAGGTGACAAAGCCCTGCAACGTCTGGCCCTGGCGCACCTGCCGGGTAAACGCCGCGACAATCGCATCCCAATGGCTGTTGTCCAGCCGACTGGAAATACCTTCATCCACCAGGATTTCCACATAGCGCTCGGCTTCAGAGACAAAAATCAGGATTCCGGTACTGCCCGCCGTGTGGTGCAGGTTCTGTTCCAGGAATTGCCGGCGCGCCAGGTTCGAGGCGCGCCAGTGACGCACCGAACGTGGAACCAGGTACGTGGTGATTTTCGGTATGCGCAATACCAGGCACAGCACGATGAAGGTGATCCATTGCACCAGCAGCAGGCTGTGCAAGGTCAGCCAACCGGTCAGGTAATGCACGATCCCCGGCAGCACCAGTGCCAGCAGGCTGGCCCAGAGCAGCGGGATGTACACATAATCGTCGGCGCGGGCCGCGAGTACGGTGACCAGTTCGGCGTCGGTATCGCGCTCGACCCGGGCAATCGCCTCGGCGACCTTGCGTTGTTCGTGTTCAGTCAGTAATGCCATGTCGTTGAATGCCTGCTCGCTATTGTTTTTTTTTGCTGTGTCATCACCAGCCGCCCGACGAACCGCCGCCACCGAAACTGCCCCCTCCACCACTGAAGCCTCCACCGCCACCGCCGCCGAAACCGCCGCCACCAAAACCGCCACCGGAACCACCGGAGCCGCCGCGACCGGCCGGAAGGATACCGAGCATTTGGAAAACGAATACTGTCAGGATGAACAACAACACCAGGAATACGAACAGCCCCGGATGCCGCGACATGAAATCATCGCCCGGATCGCCGCTGGACTCGTACACAGTCGAGGGTTCGTCCAGGGGATTGCCGCCCAGTACCACCAGCATCGCTGCCACCCCGTCGCTGATGCCTTTGCTGTAATTGCCGGCCTTGAACGCCGGGGTGATGACCTGATGGATGATCACCGAACTCTGGGCGTCCGTCAGGCGATCTTCCAGGCCATAACCGACTTCGATGCGCAGTTTGCGCTCATCACGGGCAACAATCAGCAGTGCGCCGTTGTTCTTGTCTTTCTGGCCGATCCCCCAGTAACGGCCCAGTTGATAGCCGAAGTCGGCGATGTCGGTGCCCTGCAAGTCCGGCAAAGTCACGACCACAAGCTGCTCACCGGTGGCTTTTTCATGGGCCTGAAGCTGTTGCGTCAACTGCTCGCGCACCGAAGGCTCGATCATCTCGGCGTTGTCGACCACCCGCCCGGTCAGCTCCGGGAACTTCAATTGGGCCTGGACCGCCAGGGCAAACACCCATAGCAATAGCACCAGGCCGATCTTCAACGCTCGCATTGGCAACCTCATCGATCCAACCGTAGGAGCTGCCGCAGGCTGCGATCTTTTGATCTTGATCTTTCGAAGCAAAGTCAAAAGATCGCAGCCTGCGGCAGCTCCTACAGGGTTATTCATCCAGATCAGAATTTGACTTCCGGCGGCTTTTCCGACCCCGGCGTGGCCTCGAAGGTCTCGCGTTCCGGCAGACTGCTGTACAGCACGCTGTGCCACAGGCGACCGGGGAACGTGCGGATCTCGGTGTTGTATTTCTGCACCGCCAGGATGAAATCGCGCCGGGCCACGCTGATCCGGTTCTCGGTGCCTTCAAGCTGCGATTGCAAGGCCAGGAAGTTCTGGTTGGCCTTCAGGTCCGGATAGCGCTCGGACACCACCATCAGGCGGCTCAAGGCACCACTGAGTTGATCCTGGGCCTGTTGGTACTGCTTGAGCTTTTCCGGGTTGTCGAGTGTGGAGGCATCGACCTGGATCGAGGTGGCCTTGGCCCTGGCTTCGATCACGGCCGTCAGGGTTTCCTTCTCATGCGCGGCGTAGCCCTTCACGGTTTCCACCAGGTTGGGAATCAGGTCGGCACGGCGCTGATACTGGTTCTGCACCTGGCCCCAGGCCGCCTTGGCCTGTTCATCGAGGGTCGGTATGTTGTTGATGCCGCAGGCGGTCAGCAACGTGGCCAGCATGAGCAAGGTGGCGACCTGCAGCCTCGACCGGTAGGACTGTCGAACATTCATCAGGGTGGTACTCCCTTCATATTTCATGGAAAAAACAACCGGCGACCCTCTCGGCCGGCTCTTGGGGCATAATCGGCCGCGCCACTGGATTGCATCCGGGCAATGGGCTAAAAGATGCCCTGCGCAAAAAACGCATCGGGTATTCGGCTGCCGCTTTTCCAGGCTGCCCCCGAACAACAATAGTCGCTCCCTAAATTTTGGCTGGCCGGCATTTACATCGCCGCTTGGGCCCTTGAGAAAACTATTCATGAAGAAGCTGTGTTTGCTGGGCCTGTTCGTCAGCCTGGCCAGTCATGACGCACTGGCCGCCACGACGCCCGCACCCCTGGAGAACAAGGACGCTTTCGTCAGTAACCTGATGAAGCAGATGACCCTCGATGAAAAAATCGGCCAGTTGCGCCTGATCAGCATCGGCCCGGAAATGCCCCGGGAGCTGATTCGCAAGGAAATCGCGGCAGGCAACATCGGCGGTACGTTCAACTCGATCACCCGCCCGGAAAACCGTCCGATGCAGGACGCGGCCATGCGCAGCCGCCTGAAGATCCCGATGTTCTTCGCCTACGACGTGATCCACGGCCACCGCACCATTTTCCCGATCCCGCTGGCCCTGGCCTCGAGCTGGGACATGGACGCCATCGGCCTGTCCGGGCGCATTGCCGCCAAGGAAGCCGCGGCCGATAGCCTCGACATCACCTTCGCGCCCATGGTCGACATCTCCCGCGACCCGCGCTGGGGCCGCACTTCCGAAGGCTTCGGCGAGGACACTTACCTGGTGTCACGCATTGCCGGGGTGATGGTCAAGGCGTTCCAGGGCACGGGCGCGAACGCTGCCGACAGCATCATGGCCAGCGTCAAGCACTTCGCCCTGTATGGCGCAGTCGAAGGCGGTCGCGACTACAACGTGGTCGACATGAGCCCGGTCAAGATGTACCAGGACTACCTGCCGCCTTACCGCGCCGCGATTGACGCCGGCGCTGGCGGGGTCATGGTCGCGCTGAACTCGGTCAATGGCGTGCCGGCCACCGCCAACACCTGGTTGATGAACGACCTGTTGCGCAAGGAATGGGGCTTCAAGGGCCTGGCGGTCAGCGATCACGGAGCGATTTTCGAGCTGATCAAGCATGGTGTCGCTCGCGATGGTCGTGAGGCGGCGAAGCTGGCGATCAAGGCCGGCATCCACATGAGCATGAACGACACCCTGTACGGCAAGGAACTGCCGGGGCTGCTCAAGGCCGGCGAGATCCAGCAGAGCGACATCGACAACGCCGTGCGTGCGGTGCTGGACGCCAAGTACGACATGGGCCTGTTCAAGGACCCGTACCTGCGCATCGGCAAGGCCGAGGACGATCCGGCCGACACCTACGCCGACAGCCGCCTGCACCGTGCCGAGGCCCGAGATGTGGCCCGTCGCAGCCTGGTGTTGCTGAAGAACCAGAACGAAACCCTGCCGCTGAAGAAAACCGCGAAAATCGCCCTGGTCGGCCCGCTCGCCAAGGCGCCGATCGACATGATGGGCAGTTGGGCCGCCGCCGGTCGCCCTGCGCAATCGGTGACCCTGTTCGACGGCATGACTAACGCCCTGGGTGATAAATCGACACTGATCTACGCCCGTGGCGCCAACATCACCAGCGATCCGAAAATCCTCGGCTACCTGAACTTCCTGAACTTTGACGCGCCGGAAGTGGTGGATGACCCGCGTCCGACCAATGTGCTGATCGACGAAGCGGTGAAAGCCGCCAAGGATGCCGATGTTGTCGTTGCCGCCGTCGGCGAGTCCCGTGGCATGTCCCACGAATCGTCGAGCCGCACCGACCTGAACATCCCGGAAAATCAGCGCGAGCTGATCCGTGCCCTGAAGGCCACCGGCAAACCACTGGTGCTGGTGCTGATGAACGGCCGCCCGCTGTCGATTCTTGAAGAGAAGGAACAGGCTGACGCGATCCTGGAAACCTGGTTCAGCGGCACCGAGGGCGGCAACGCCATCGCCGACGTGTTGTTCGGCGACTACAACCCGTCGGGCAAACTGCCGATCACCATCCCGCGCTCGGTAGGCCAGATTCCGACCTACTACAATCACCTGACCATTGGCCGGCCGTTCACCCCGGGCAAACCGGGCAATTACACCTCGCAATATTTCGATGACACCACCGGGCCCCTTTACCCGTTCGGCTACGGCCTGAGCTACACCGATTTCAGCCTGTCGGATATGGCGCTGTCGTCGACCACCTTGAACAAGACCGGCAAGCTCGACGCCAGCATCACGGTGAAAAACACCGGCAAGCGTGACGGTGAAACCGTGGTGCAGCTGTATATCCAGGACGAGACCGGTTCGATGATCCGCCCGATCAAGGAGCTGAAGAACTTCCAGAAAGTCATGCTCAAGGCCGGTGAACAGAAAGTCGTGCACTTCACCATCACCGAGGATGACCTGAAGTTTTACAACACCCAGCTCAAGTACGCAGCGGAGCCGGGCAAGTTCAACGTGCAGATCGGCCTGGACTCCCAGGACGTGACGCAGCAGAGCTTCGAATTGCTCTAACCCCCGTGTACTGATCGTTCCCACGCTCTGCGTGGGAATGCCTCAAGGGACGCTCCGCGTCCAGTGACGCGGAGCGTCACGGGCTGCATTCCCACGCAGAGCGTGGGAACGATCGGGATCTACCCCCGTCGATCCAGCAGATTCACCACCAGCCGGTCCACCCACCCCCAAGCCCGCTGCTTGATCCGCTTCCACAGCGGTCGGCGTTGCCATGCCTCCAGGCTGACTTCCTGGCTTAGCGAGAAGTCCTTCACAAAGCTCGCCACCACGTCACGGGTCAATCCAGGGTCCAGCGCTTCAAGATTGGCTTCCAGGTTGAAACGCAAATTCCAGTGGTCGAAATTGCACGAGCCGATGCTCACCCAGTCATCGATCAGGACCATTTTCAGATGCAGGAAACACGGCTGGTACTCGAAAATCTTCACCCCGGACTTGAGCAGTCGCGGGTAGTAGCGATGCCCGGCGTACCGCACCGACGGGTGATCGGTGCGTGGCCCGGTCAACAGCAGCCGCACATCGACCCCGCGGGAGGCCGCGCGGCGCAGTGAACGGCGGACTTTCCAGGTCGGCAGGAAATACGGGGTCGCCAGCCAGATCCGCTTCTGCCCGCTGTTCAATGCACGAATCAGCGATTGCAGGATGTCTCGGTGCTGGCGGGCGTCGGCATAGGCGACCCGGCCCATGCCCTCGCCCATGGCCGGCACACGGGGCAAGCGCGGAAGACCGAAATGCGAGGCCGGTCGCCAGGCGCGACGATGGCGGTTGGCGATCCATTGGCGATCGAACAGCAATTGCCAGTCGAGCACCAGCGGGCCGGTTATTTCCACCATCACCTCGTGCCACTCGCTGACGTCCTCGTTTGGCGTCCAGAACTCGTCGGTTACACCGGTACCGCCGACCACGGCCATGCTCTGGTCCACCAGCAGCAGCTTGCGGTGATCGCGGTAGAAATTGCCAACCCAGCGCCGCCAGCTCAAGCGATTGTAGAAGCGCAGTTCGACGCCGGCGGCCATGAGTCGATGGCGCAGGGTCAGGGTAAAGGCGAGGCTGCCGTAATCATCGAACAGGCAGCGCACCCGCACACCGCGTTCGGCGGCCTGGACCAGTGCCTGGACCATGGCTTCGGCGCAAGCGCCCGCCTCCACCAGGTACAGTTCCAGCTCGACCTGTTCTTCGGCGCGGGCAATCGCCACCAGCATGCGTGGGAAGAATTGCGGGCCATCGACCAGCAACTCGAAGCGATTGCCTTCACGCCAGGGAAAGATCGGGCCGGCCATGTCAACGCGCCGTGAAGATCAGTACCGCACCCACCGGCACCGACAGACTGATGGCTGACAGGTCGGCAACCTTGCGCAGCGCTTCCAGGCCCGGCGCCAGATCGAAGTCCTGGGCATTGATCACCACCGGCTCCAGCGTCACCACCTGGAAACGCCGGTCATCGAGCCGGGTAGCCAGCAGTTCGGCGTTGTAGGTGTGTTGCTTGCCGTGCAAGTCAACGGTCAGCGGCAGGCGCAATTCCAGTTGCGCACCGGGCGCGAGATCGTTGATCGGCCGCAGATCGATTTGCGTGGTGATCAGCGCTTCGGCAAAGGTCTGGATTTCGAACAGCTCCTTGCGCATGCGTTCGTCGCGCAGGGGAATGCCGCTGTTGACCGATTCGAGCTCGACTTCTACCTCGGCCTTGCCGTTGGGATCGACTTTGCCGTGTAACACCAAAAAGCGCTGCACTTCGGAAACATTGGCGTTTTTGGTGCTGACGAACGACAGCCGCGAGGATTCGCCGTCCAGATACCAGTTAGCCTGGGCCGACAGCGAAGCGCCGGCCAATAGCAGGCAGGCGAGGGTTTGGGTGACAGACCGCTTGAACATAAAAACTCGTGGGGGCAGATAAACCTGTGCTGAACCTTAACTGCCCACGAGCCAATTGCAAACTTGTAGGAGCGAGCATGCTCGCGATGGACTCAAGAGCACCACGTTTATCCTGCAACCCCGCGTTATCGTTAACGACCATCGCGAGCAGGCTCGCTCCTACAGGTTAGGCGTCAATCAAGCCATCGCCTGCTGCACATCGCCAATCGTGGCCGCCAGGCTATTGAGGTGCAGGCTCAACACCCGCTCCACCGGCGCCTGGTCCATCGGCCAGTGCAACGCCATGCTGCCGACCAGCCGACCATCGGTGTGAATCGGCAAGGCCACCGCACGAATCAGGAAGGGCAGGCGCACCGGGTATTCCCAGTAGCCTTCGGTGCGCTGGCCGAAACCTTGCTGCAATGCCTGTTCGGTGGCGCTGAACAGAGATTCGTCGCTCACCCGTTCACGCTCGGCCAGGCGCTCTACCTCATGACGTTCCAGTTCACCGAGGCAGGCCCGTCCCATGGCCGAATGAAACAGGCTGGCATGCTGGCCGACGATCTGGCAGTTGTTCGGATAGCGTTTGCGCAGCACCGAGGGGATCGCACTTTCCATCACCTCCACCCGTTCGCCATCGAAGCACGACAGGTCCGCCACCAAGCCGGTGCGTTCGCATAACTCCAGCAACAGCGGCGCGGCGCTTTCCACCAGCCGCCGCTTGAAGCGTTGCCGACTGTCACCGAACAGGCGCTTGGCACACAAACGGTAGCGCCGGTCGCTCAAGCCGCGATAGATCCAGCCCTGCTCCTGCAACGTCAGCAACATGCGCGACACCGTGGCCTTGGGCAGGCGGGTCAAATAGTGCAACTCCTCCAGGCCCAATGCCTGATGCTCACCCAGCAACTCGACGATCGCCAAAGCGCGCTCGACGGAACGTACGCTGCCGGTTTCTGCCTTGTTTTCCATGGATTCGATATCCCTAAGCCCGGATCGGATGATCGCTGCTCTCTTTTTATTAAAAAGCACAGCAAGATGCGGGCCTGCCCGAAGGTTCTACGCAGTTTGCAGACAACCGGGTGGCCGACGCGTAACCCATTGCGTTAGCTGCTCATGGGCGTAAGCCAGCTGCAAAACCGCAAGGTCAGCCTGGGCCGGGCCAATGATTTGCAGGCCCATCGGCAGTCCGGCCGGGTTGAATCCCACCGGCACGTTCATGCTTGGCAAACCTGCCAGGGTCGGACCTATCACCACTTCCATCCAGCGGTGATAGGTGTCCATATCTTGCCCGCCGACCACCCGCGGCCAAGGGGTTTGTGCATCAAAAGGGAACACTTGGGCGGTGGGCAGCAGCAGGAAATCGTAACGTTCGAACAATTCGTTCAAGGCGCGATACCACTCGCTGCGGCTGACCGAGGCTTGATAGACATCGGCCGCAGTCAGGCGCAGGCCACCCTCGATTTCCCACTGGGCTTCGGGCTTGAGTTGTTCGCGCTTGCGCGGGTCGGCATACAACGCGCCGAGACTGCCGTGCACCAGCCAGTGACGGTGCACCAACCAAGTCTGCCACAGGCGTTCCATGGAGAAATCCGGCTGACAGGCTTCGACCTTGCAGCCCAGGCTCGCAAAGTCCTGCAGCGCCGACTCGCACAGGCTCATTACGCCAGGCTCCATCGGCAGATAACCGTTGTAGTCGCCCAGCCAACCCACGCGGACCTCGCCGAAGTCTCGCGCAAGCGACTGATGGAAAACCTGCGGGCACTGAGTCAATGACAATGGCACGCGAGGGTCGTACCCGGCCTGGGTCCCGAGCAAACGCGCGACATCGGTGACGGTGCGGCCCATCGGCCCCTCGGTGGCCAGTTGCTGGACAAACACCTCCGGCTGCGGGCCATGCGGCACGCGGCCCTGGGACGGACGCAAACCAAACACGTTATTGAACGCCGCCGGATTGCGCAGCGAGCCCATCATGTCACTGCCGTCGGCTACCGGCAGCATGCGCAACGCCAGCGCCACCGCCGCCCCGCCGCTGCTGCCACCGGCAATCAACGACGGGTCGTAGGCATTGGTGGTGGTGCCGAACACGCTGTTGTAGGTCTGCGAGCCGAGGCCGAATTCCGGCACGTTAGACTTGCCGATGATGATCGCGCCGCAATCACGAACCCGCGCCACACTGATGGCGTCGTGCTGTGGAATGTGTTCGGCGAACAGCGTTGATCCCATGCTCGTGCGCAACCCGGCGGTGGCCGCCAGGTCCTTCACCGCTTGCGGCATACCGTGCATCCAGCCCCGGGACTGGCCCTGGTCCAGTTGTCGGTCGCAGGCGTCGGCCTCTGCCAGCAGCTCCTCGGCAGGTCGCAGCGACACCAGCGCATTGACCTGCGGATTGAAGCGCTCGATCTGCGCCAGATAGGCCTGCATCACTTCACGGCAGGACACCTCGCGAGCGTGGATGGCCTGGGACAATGCATCGGCGTCCATTTCAACAATCGGATTCATGTTCAAGGTTTCACCCCAAGTTCAAGTGCAACGGATCGCTTTGCCCGTGGTGCTTCCTGCATGCAGTAAGTGCCCAACAGCGTCAGCACGCAAGCGAACAACACGTAGAACGAAGGCGCCACCGGTGTCGCCAACACTTTGCTCAGCCAGGTGACGATCAGCGGAGCAAAACCGCCGAACACCATGACCGCAACGTTATAGGCCACCGACACGCCAGTGGAGCGCACTTCAATCGGAAACTGCTCGGCCAGCGCCGTCGGTGCCGGACCAAAGAAGCCGCCAATCGAACTGCACAACAACAGTTGCATCACCAGCAAGCGCTCCACCGAGGGCGCCGCCGCGACCCACACGTACAGCGGATACACCATCAGGAAAAATGCCAGGGTGAAAGCCATCAACACCGGACGGCGACCAAGACGGTCCGACAATGCGCCAGACAGCGGAATCACCACGGTCATCACCGCCACCGCGAGCATTTGCACCAGCAGCACCTGATCCAGCGGCAAGCCGAGGTTTTTGTGGGCGAAGGTCGGCATGTTCACCAGCACCACGTAGAACGACACCGTCGCGCCGCACGCCAGGCCCATCGACACCAGGATGGCGCGACGATGTTCGCGGATCACTTGCAGCAAACCCGGGCTCGCGCCTTTGGCTTGTTTGCGTGCCTCGAGGAATTCTTCCGGTTCCTCCATGTGCTTGCGAATCCACAGGCCGACCGGCCCGATCAACAGGCCGATCATGAACGGAATCCTCCAGCCCCAGCTGTCCAGGGCTTCGGGGGTCAGCAGATGGGTGAACAACGCCACCATCCCTGCCCCGGAAAACACCGCCAGGCATTGCCCCACCAACTGCCACGAACCGTACAACCCCTTGCGGTGCGCTGGCGCGCTTTCCACCAGGAACGCCGTGGCACTGGCGTATTCGCCGCCGGTGGCAAAACCCTGGAGCATCCGCGCCACTACGATCAACAACGGGGCGCCCATGCCGATAGCGGCGTAGTTCGGCGCGAAGGCGATCAGCGCGATCGACACGGTCATCAAGCGGATAATCATCTGCATCGCCGCCTTGCGGCCTTTGCGGTCCGAATACATGCCTAGCAGGATGCCGCCCACGGGGCGCATGAAAAACCCGACGCCGAACGTCGCCAGGGCCATCAGTAACGACGCATATTCGTCTTCGGACGGAAAAAACTGTCGGGCAATGATGCTCGCCAGAAAGCCGTAAACAATGAAGTCATACCATTCCAGCGCGTTGCCGATCACGGCAGCGACCACCTGCCGGGTGCGCGAAACACCTGTGCTCGAAGTGTGCATGGGGAACTCTCCAATAACCTGTTGGGTGATGCCGGGCGCGACTCGACGCGCCCGGTCCAGCGGCAGTAGAAAGTGAAAGGGTCAGGCCGGCTTGAGCCAGCTCTCGGTCAGCGCGCCCCAATACGCAGCCCCGGTCAGCAGGATGTCGTCGTTGAAGTCGTAGGCGGGGTTGTGCACCATCGGCCGCGACACGCCGTTGCCGATGAACAGGTAGGCGCCGGGGCAGCGTTGCAGCATCCAGGCGAAGTCCTCGCTGCCCATCAGTTTTGGGGTGTTGCCATCGACGGCATCGGTACCGACCAGCTCGACGCCGACTTGCCGGGCGAATTCGGTTTCGGCGGCGTGGTTGACCAGTACCGGGTAAGCCGGACGGTGTTCGATTTTCGAACTGCAACCGAAGCTTTGCGCCTGGGATTGGATGATCGCGCGCACTCGGTCGAGGGTCTGCTCACGCACCTGGGCGTTCAGCGCGCGCAGGCTCAGGCGCAGGATCGCCTGCTGGGGGATGACGTTGGCCGCCTCCCCGGCTTGCAATGCACCGACCGTCACCACCGCCGCCTGCTGCGCATCGATGTTGCGCGCGACCACGGTTTGCAGGGCCATGACCACGCTGGCCGCCGCCACCAATGGGTCGACCGCCAGATGCGGCATTGAGCCGTGCCCGCCGACGCCTTCGAGGGTCACGGTGAGCAAATCCTGCGAAGCCATCATCGGCCCTTCGCGAAACCCCAGGTGCCCCGCTGGCAAGCCCGGCATGTTGTGCATGCCGAACAGTGCGTCGCAAGGGAAACGTTCGAGCAGGCCATCGGCGAGCATCGCTTCGGCGCCGCCCTGGCCTTCTTCGGCTGGCTGGAATATCAGGGTCAGCGTGCCATCGAACTGGCGAGTCGCCGCCAGATAGCGCGCCGCGCCCAACAACATCGCGGTGTGTCCATCGTGTCCACAGGCATGCATGCAGCCCTGATGCCGGCTGCTGTAGGCCGCCCCGGTGTTCTCGATGATCGGCAGTGCATCCATGTCGGCCCGTATCCCCAACTTGCGCGGGCTGCTGCCGTTGCGCAGGACGCCGACTACGCCGGTCTTGCCGATACCTGTGTGAACCTCGTAGCCCCATTCTTCGAGAGACCTGGCGACCAGCGCCGAGGTGCGACTTTCCTCGAAACCGAGTTCCGGATGGGCGTGGATATCCTGTCGGGTGGCATGCAGGTCGCTGGCGACGTCGTTGAGCCAGGCAAGGATGTGCTGATGTCGGGTCATGTCGAATGTCCTCGGGCCGGGTGTATTCCCGTTCTTTTTGTTCGCTGTGATTGCGCGACGTATCAACGGCAGGTCGCGTTCGCCACCAGATAACCGCGAGTCGCGCGCGAGGACAATCGAATGTGGTTCCACTGGATGGAACCTGGGTGGCCGATCAATTGAAATTCGCCCAATACCCTGTGGGAGCGAGCCTGCTCGCGAATGCTCTACCAGTCCCACTGCTTGCGTTGAGTCTGCCGACGCTTTCGCGAGCAGGCTCGCTCCCACGGGTGTTGTGTGTGGCGTCAGGGGTTCAAGCGGCAGCCCTGGCGTTCACCGATCCAGGCTGCACGATTAGTGCGCCCCATGCCGCTGACGGTGATGCGCTTGTTGGGGGCGTCATCGTAAAAACCGCTGGTGGGCAACCACTGCTTTACATAGCTGAGGCAATACTCGGTGTCGTTACCCATCACGTAGCGGCATGAGCAATATTCTTTCGCAGTGTATGCACTGATGATGTCGGGGAACGCCATCAGCGCCACTCGCTCATGCCAGACCCAGCCTACCAAGGCGAGCAACAGGACCAGCAGCAGCGCACTGAAAGGACGGCGACGAATGAAGCTGCTCATGGCTGCTCACTCCCGGCAAACGCCTCAAGCGCAAGCCTGAGCAATTCATTGTGCCGATAGCTGCCGTCGCGATCATCGCCGTAGCGGACGATCACCAGGTTCGCGCCAGGAATCACGTACATCGCCTGCCCCCAGTGGCCCAGCGCAGCGAAGGTGTCGGCAGGTGCATCGGGCCAGGGTCGGGCGCCACCGCCTGTTGCACGATTGAGCCACCAGTGGCCGCCGGGAACCGCCTCATCCTGATTGGCGCGATAGCCAATGAAGGGCTCGCGATTGAAAACAACCCAGTCTTTGGGTAGCAGTTGTTTATCGCCCCAGCGACCGTCTCGCGCCATCAACAGACCGATGCGAGCCAGATCCCGAGCGGTGAGGTAGGCATAGGACGAGGCGACGAACGTTCCCGTAGCGTCGGTTTCCCAAACCGCGCTACGAATGCCCAATGGCTCGAACAACGCACTCCACGGATAGTTCGGGTAGCGCTCTGCACCAACGATGTTTTTCAGCGCGGCGGACAGTAGATTGGTGTCGCCACTGGAATAGCGAAACGCCTGCCCCGCTGCTGCGTACGAGTGGTGATCGGCCGTGAAGGCAGCCATGTCCGAGTGACCACGGGTGTAGAGCATGGCCACCACCGACGACTTCAACGGTGCGTATTCGTAGTCTTCCTGCCAGTCGATGCCGGAGGCCCAGTGCAGCAGGTCGGCCATGGTCAGGTCCGGGTGTTTTTCCAGTGGCGGGTAAAATTTGGCCACCGGGTCCTCGAGCCTGAACCGGCCATCGCCATAAGCTACGCCGAGGACCGTGGCCATCAGGCTTTTGCTGATGGACCAGGTGAGATGCGGCGTCTGGGCATTGGTCGGGCCGGCGTAGCGTTCGTAGATCAACTGGCCGTCGCGGATGACGAGCAAGGCGTCGCTGCGAATGCCTCGGCGGGTGGTGTCGTCGCGGGGTGGGAAGGCATATGCCTCTAGTGCTTGAAGCGCCGGACCGGTGATGGCTGGCCCTGTGGGCCATTGCTCAGTGGGCCAGTCTTCAGCGTGGGCCGGGAGACTGAGCAACAGCATGAAAAACAGGAACAGGCCTTTGGGCATGGCGGGGGCTCGTGGCGATGAACCTGCTGAGCCTAGTCGAGGTTGATGACAGTTCCGGGATTTGTGTTGTTACTGCGACCGCCTTCGCGAGCAAGCCCGCTCCCACATTTAACCGGGTTCCCAGAATGATTGCGATCAAATGTGGGAGCGGGCTTGCTCGCGAAGGCGTCAGTCAATTCAGCGAAGATCCGGATAGTGCCTTGGCCAACCGCTTGCCCCTGGCCCCGGCCGCCAGATCCAGTACCGCCTGATCGCGCTGCCACATCGCCGCCCACTGTGGCGGGCCCTCGGCCAGCGCTGCGTTGATCTCACCCTTGAGCCCCTCGAACTGCGCAAACAGACCACCGAGCAACACATGCCCCGCCGGACTGACGGGGGGATGTCGACTGACCTCCGCACACCCGGCCAGCAGCGCCAGCAAGCGCAACTGCAAGGCTTGCGGCCAGTCACTGTCCTGGCCAACGCCGTACAGCCAGGCGGTCATGGCACTCAAGACATAGATGTCTTCCAGGGTCCGGAATGGCTTGACGTACGCATCCCAGCCATCCCCCGCGAGCAATTCGCACAATGCATTGTCGAGAAATAGCCGGCCATGGCTGATGTCCGGCATCAACGGAATCGGCGGCAGTTTTTCCACCCGCACGCCCGGTTCATCGGGGTAGACCACCGCCAGGCTCAGGCGCGGAGCTTCGCCTTGCTGTTCGCTGCAGGCGGCAATCAGCAGCCAGTCGGCGGCATCGCCTGCAGTGACGAAATCCTTGCGTCCGCTCAAGCGCAAATCGTGCAGACGGGTTTGCATGTCAGCCACCCGCAGGCTGCGTTGCTCGGTCGCGCACAGTGCGCCAAGGCTCAACGGCGCGCTTGGCCACAGCATGCGCAACGCCGCCTGATAGCCCACCAGGAATGCCAGCCCCGGCGTCGCCATCAAGCGTGCACCGACCACGGCCAGTTCAAACGGGGCGACGTTACCCAGCTGCTGCAACAACGTTGCGAACCCCTCGCCCAGATCCGGATTGGCGGGCAAGCGAGCGTGGCGGTTCAACAGGGTTTGCCAGGGCATAAGAGGCTCCTTGTGGGCTGTCATACAAGCATCACCAAAGCTTAACGGCGATGACACCGGGGCTACATAGCCTAACTTTGCACAACACGGCTGGATAAAGAAAGTCGATTCGCTGTAACCCCAAGACGGGTGAGCAGCCCGCACGGAGATTCGCCATGACTCAGATCGCACGCATCAGCGACACCGGCAACGAACGCCGCCTGCAAGCCGAACGCCTGGTCGGCGCCGAGGCTTTGCAGGAAGCCCAGGCCCTGCGCTTCAACGTGTTCAGCGGCGAGTTCAACGCCAAGCTCAAGGGCGCGGAATTGGGTCTGGACATGGACGACTATGATGTTCACTGCGTTCACATCGGCGTGCGTGACCTGAACACCGGGCGCCTGGTGGCGACCACCCGGCTGCTCGACCATACCGCCGCCAGCAGCCTGGGCAAATTCTACAGCGAAGAAGAATTCAGCCTGCACGGGCTCGTTCACCTCAAAGGCCCGATCCTGGAAATCGGTCGCACCTGCGTCGACCCGGCCTACCGCAATGGCGGTACCATCGCCGTGCTCTGGGGCGAACTGGCCGAAGTCCTGAACCAGGGCGGATACAGTTACTTGATGGGTTGCGCAAGCATTCCGATGCAGGACGGCGGGATCCAGGCCCACGCAATCATGCAGCGCCTGCGTGAACGCTACCTGTGCACCGAACACTTGCGGGCGGAACCGAAAAAGCCGCTGCCCACCCTGGACATTCCCTCGAACGTGATCGCCGAAATGCCGCCACTGCTCAAGGCCTACATGCGCCTGGGCGCGAAGATCTGCGGCGAGCCGTGCTGGGACGAAGATTTCCAGGTGGCCGATGTGTTCATCCTGCTCAAGCGCGACGAACTCTGCCCGCGTTACGCCAAACACTTCAAGGCGGCTGTCTGATGAGTCGCTTGCGCGTGTACGCGCGAATCGCCCGGGTGCTTCTGGTGGTCGCGCTCGGCCTGAGCATGGCCAGCGTATTCGGTATGTTCGAACGCCTGGGGCTGGCTCACTCGATGGAACGCCGCCAGCGCTGGTCGCGGTTTTTCATGGCACGCCTGAGCAACTCCTTGCCCTTCGACGTGACCCTGCACGGTGAGTTGCCCAAGACGCCAATGCTCTGGGTCAGCAACCACGTGTCCTGGACCGACATCCCGCTGTTGGGAATGCTCACGCCGCTGTCGTTCCTGTCCAAGGCCGAAGTGCGCACCTGGCCGGTGGCGGGCTGGTTGGCGGCCAAGGCCGGCAGCCTGTTTATCCGTCGCGGTTCGGGTGACAGCCAGTTGATCCGCAAACAGATGACGCGCCACCTGCAACAGGCACATCCGCTGCTGATGTTCCCGGAAGGCACGACTACCGATGGCCGTTCGCTGCGCACCTTTCACGGTCGCCTTCTGTCGGCGGCGATCGACTCCGAGGTGAAACTGCAACCGGTGGCGATTCGTTATGTGCGCAACGGTGAACCCGACACACTGGCACCGTTCATTGGCGATGATGATTTGCTGTCGCACCTGATGCGCTTGTTTGCCAACGACCGCGGCGCGGTGGAGATTCATCTGCTCAAGCCGATCCCATGCGAAGGCCGCGAACGTGCTGCGCTGGCGTTCGAAGCGCAGCAGGCGGTGCAGAAGGCATTGTTTGGGGCCATTCCGGAACCCCGGCAAGCCCCGATGCGACCCGCTATCGCGGCATAAACATAGATCTCCTGTGGGAGCGGGCTTGCTCGCTCCCACAATAGCTTTATGGTGTTGGCTGGTTTTGGGCAAAATCCTGCAGCTGCGGATAGAACAACCGGAAATCCTCGCTCAACGGCTCATACAACACGCGCAACTCCTGCATCGCCGCCGCCAGTTCCTCCGGTCGGGTCAAGCGTCGAGAAATCCCCCGCAATACCTGCTCCAGCACTTCGAATTCCCGATAAGACCCCAACCAGTCATGGGCCACCATGTGCGGCGCGATTGTCGCCAGGCGATCCGGCAGTTCAGGTTGGGCGGACAACACCCGGTACACGTCCGAGGTGAACAGTTCCAGCGGCTGATCCGCGTACAGCGTCCAGTCCCGGGCCAGGCAATGATCAAAAAATACATCAAGCACGATTCCGGCATAACGCCGGCGCGTCAGGGAAAACCTCGACAACGCGACATCCACCAGCGGATGGCGATCGGTAAATACGTCGATGCTGCGATGCAGCTGGATGGCCGTTTCGATTTCCGGATCGAACTGCCCCTGCAGCCGTCCCTTGACGAAATCGCCATAGAGACTGCCGAGCAATTGACCGGGACGATGGCCACCGAGGTGAAGATGTGCGAGATAGTTCATGGGCGCAGCTTAGCACTGTGCCCTTGACCCTATACAATCCTCGTATCGTTATAACCCGATATATCGATTTACTCGGTCATCAGATCGAAATCATATTGGTATATCGCGAAATACCGATTTAAAGTTCGCTTCATCGCGATATAGCGTTTTACTAATCACGAGCCCCCGACCATGAACCTTGACCTCGACGAAATAATAAAAGCCCTGGCGCACCCAGTACGGCGAGACATCCTGCACTGGCTCAAAGACCCGACCGTCGAATTCCCCGACCAGTCCCACAGTAACGAGCACGGCGTTTGCGCCGGGCAGATCGATCAACGTTGCGGCCTGTCGCAGTCCACGGTGTCGGCACACCTGGCGACCCTGCAACGCGCCGGCCTGATCAGCAGCCGCAAGGTCGGCCAGTGGCACTTTTTCAAACGTAACGAGGAAACCATCCAGGAGTTCCTCAAAGTCTTCAGCAAAGAGCTCTGACCCTTTACGTCAGCCAGCCGACAAGGAATCCACCCATGCCCCTCTCGCTACTCATATTGGCGTTAAGCGCCTTCGCCATCGGCACCACCGAGTTCGTCATCATGGGCTTGCTGCCCGATGTGGCGGCCGACCTCGGTGTGTCGATCCCCGGTGCCGGCTGGCTGGTAACCGGTTACGCCTTGGGCGTGGCCATTGGTGCGCCATTCATGGCACTGGCCACCGCCCGGCTGCCGCGCAAGGCCGCCCTGGTAGCGTTGATGGGCATTTTCATTGTCGGTAACCTGCTTTGCGCGGTAGCCAGTGACTACAACGTGCTGATGTTTGCCCGAGTGGTGACCGCCCTGTGCCATGGTGCGTTCTTCGGCATCGGTTCGGTGGTGGCGGCAGGCCTGGTGCCCGCCAACAAGCGCGCCTCGGCCGTGGCCTTGATGTTCACCGGCCTGACCCTGGCCAACGTCCTCGGCGTACCGCTGGGCACCGCGCTCGGCCAACAGGCCGGCTGGCGCTCGACTTTCTGGGCGGTGACCGTGATCGGCGTAATCGCATTGATCGGCCTGATCCGCTTCCTGCCGGCCAACCGCGATGAAGAAAAACTCGACATGCGCGCCGAATTGCGCGCCCTCAAAGGCGCCGGTATCTGGTTGTCCCTGAGCATGACGGCACTGTTCGCCGCCTCTGTATTCACCCTGTTCACTTACGTAGCGCCACTGCTGGGCGAAGTCACCGGTGTCTCGCCCCGTGGCGTGACCTGGACCTTGATGCTCATCGGCCTGGGTTTGACCGTCGGCAACATCATCGGTGGCAAGCTGGCGGACAAAGGCCTGGCGGCAACCCTGATCGGCGTCTTCATCGCCATGGCCGTGGTCTCCACCGTACTGACCTGGACCAGCGTCGCGCTGATCCCGACCGAAATCACCCTGTTCCTCTGGGCCACCGCGTGTTTCGCCGCCGTGCCTGCCCTGCAAGTCAACGTGGTGACCTACGGCAAGGCGGCACCGAACCTGGTCTCGACCCTGAACATCGGCGCCTTCAACGTCGGCAACGCATTGGGCGCCTGGGTCGGTGGCAGCGTCATCGCCCACGGTTTCGGCCTGACCAGCGTGCCTCTCGCGGCAGCGGCCCTCGCGGTACTCGCCCTGCTGGCGACCCTGATCACTTTCCGTCAGAGCGGTGACCCCGAACTGGCCCCCGTTACCAACTGATCTTCACAAGAGAGCTATTTCATGACGACTATTTTCGATCCGATCAAACTGGGCGACCTCGAGCTGGCCAACCGCATCATCATGGCCCCGCTGACCCGCTGCCGCGCCGACGAAGGCCGTGTGCCCAGCGCGTTGATGGCCGAATATTACGTACAACGCGCTTCGGCTGGCCTGATCCTCAGCGAAGCCACTTCGGTCACCCCGATGGGCGTCGGCTACCCGGACACCCCGGGCATCTGGTCCAACGACCAGGTGCGCGGCTGGACCAACGTCACCAAGGCGATCCACGGCGCGGGCGGCAAGATCTTCCTGCAACTGTGGCACGTCGGCCGGGTGTCCCACGAGTCGTACCTGAATGGCGAAAAACCGGTCGCCCCAAGCGCCATCCAGCCTAAAGGCCACGTCAGCCTGGTGCGTCCGCTGGCCGATTACCCAACGCCCCGCGCGCTGGAAACCGCTGAAATCGCCGACATCGTCGACGCTTACCGCGTGGGTGCCGAAAACGCCAAGGCCGCCGGTTTTGATGGCGTGGAAATCCACGGCGCCAACGGCTACCTGCTCGACCAGTTCCTGCAAAGCAGCACCAACCAGCGCACCGACCAATACGGCGGTTCCGTGAAAAACCGTGCCCGGCTGTTGCTGGAAGTGACCGATGCCGCGATCGAGGTCTGGGGCGCCGGCCGTGTCGGTGTGCACCTGGCACCTCGCGCCGACTCCCATGACATGGGTGACGACAACCTGGCCGAAACCTTCACCTACGTCGCTCGCGAACTGGGCAAACGCGGCATCGCCTTCATCTGCTCGCGCGAAAAAGAAGGCGCCGACAGCCTGGGACCGCAAATCAAGGAAGCCTTCGGTGGCCCGTACATCATCAACGAACGCTTTACCAAGGACAGCGCCAATGCCTGGCTGGCGAGCGGCAAGGCTGATGCAGTCGCCTTCGGTGTGCCATTCATTGCCAACCCGGACTTGCCGGCGCGCCTGAAAGCGGATACGCCGCTCAACGAGGCTCGTCCGGAGCTGTTCTACGCCAAGGGCCCGGTGGGATACATCGACTACCCGACGCTGTAAGTTTCATAGCTTGAAACGCAAAAGCCCCGACTCGAAAGCGCCGGGGCTTTTTTATTAAAATAACTTTCGAGCACACTAAAAAAGCATTCAACACACATCCAGACATCATCCACCTCTTCCGGCACGCACCACCAATACAGATAATAAATTTTCCACAGACAGCTGTACTCCTCATAACTAAGACAAAACTCACTTTATCGAAAGGAATCGACATGAACACCAGTGAAGACACTGACAACGAAGTTAACCAACCCTACGACCAATTGTTCGCGTTCTTTAAAGCTACCTCTATCGGTATTCTTTACCAGCTTTCGCCGCACCTGCTCAGCGAGGAATACCAGGCCATGCTGGACGATCTGGTAGGCAAGGCCAAGGTGGAGCTGATTGATTTGCTGGAAGAAGCGGAATATACGAACGCGCTGAATCAAAAAATCGAACAATGGCGAAATCAGAAAAGGGGTCCAAAACATACGCGTGTGATTGTCAAAATCATCAATAATACGTCTCATACATTCGGTATTGCCCAGACCAGCTTACCCATGAGCAAGGCAGAGCGCGAATCGTTCCAGACGCCCACCCAAGGACAAACTGCATTTAAATGCGACTTTGACTATAGCTATGCCTACCCCTGGCCTAAAAACAAAATCATGTTCAATCAGTTTATAGACTTCGTCGATAATCATATCGGAGTCCGCTTCGATCTGGGCATGATCATGAATACGTCATTTGGCGTTCATACGCCAACGCTCAGGCCAAGTGTAAAAAACACCGTCACGTCGATTGGCTCATCCAGTATCAAGTGCTCGACCACAACCACTCGAATGGGTGATGAGGCGCCCTTCGACTTCGAGGTAGAAATCATCCTGGGCTGATGGTGGCCAATCCGCCGGTTCGACAAGCGTGGTCAGCCAGGGCATTTGTCACGCGAGTGTTCACCTCTGCGTCTGAGCCTGCCTTACTACCCGCGACACAAATTCCCTACAAAATATGAAACTCGCTACCTTTCAACCTGGCACGCGTACGTATATAAAAGCATGCCATCGCGAACAGACGAGCGCTGAAGGATCAGCGCTCGCCTCCAATTCTACATATTGTTTCATTTGCGCAGACTGGGGCTCAAGCGCAGCATGTCCAACCCGGTTTCAACCCAACGCTCTGCGTCAAGGTGCAGTTGAAAACTGTCGGGCGCCAGCAGCCACTGGTACAGGATGCCATCGATATAGGCATGCAGGCTGATGGCCGCGCGAGCCGTGTCGAGGTTTTCCGGCAATTGCCCGCGATTCACGGCGTTACTCAAGGCCAGGTCGATCTGTACATTGCAGTCCAGGCTGGCCGCCACACGCTGAAGGCGCAGGTCGCACATTTCATCGGTGAACTCGCACTTATGAAACAGAATTTCGTTGATGCGTCGGGTTTTCGGGTCCAAAGCAACTTGATGAAACAAATGAATCAACAGCTTGCGCATGCAGCCCAAGGGGTCGAGTTCGTCCGCGTCTACGCTGGCCTTGGCCATTTCATCCAGAGGCTCGTGCAGGGTGTCGAGCATGGCCTGCACCAGATCCGCCTTGTTGCTGAAATGCCAGTAGATAGCCCCACGAGTGACGCCGGCCAGGGTCGCGATATCCGCCAGTGTCGTGCGCGCCACGCCCCTTTCAAAAAAGGCTTTTTCTGCCGCCTCAATTATCTGGCTGCGGGTTTCTTGAGCTTCCTCTTTGGTACGACGGACCATGGCAGTACAACCTCAATCAGGATGCTTCAGCGATGTCTGGATATCAGCTGAATAAAAGCGGGGCGAGTGCTCTTGGGTATCGTCCCCGGGCCTACAATTCGAACCTTGCGACGGCGTTTGTAACGGATTGGGTACGTGACCAAGGTATTTACAAACAGCCATGAACGTAAGTATATTCCTTAGCATGCTACTTATCCACTCGGCCCCCACTTTTTAACCTTCAATTTTTTCTTGTGCGTTTGTTTCGCGCCTGACCCGAGGATTTTCATGCAATTCAAGCCAGCTGTTACCGCTCTGGTCGCCGCCGTCGCCCTGGCATCGCTGCTCAGCGGATGTAAAAAAGAAGAGGCCCCTCCGGCCGCACCACCGCCTCAGGTCGGCGTCGTCACTCTGCAGACGCAAACGTTTACGTTGACGTCCGATCTGCCGGGTCGCACCAGTGCATTCCGCATTGCCGAAGTGCGCCCACAGGTCAACGGCATCATTCTCAAGCGTCTTTTCAAGGAAGGCGGCGACGTCAAGGCCGGTCAGCAGCTGTATCAGATCGATCCATCGGTTTATGACGCTACGCTCAAAAGCGCCGAAGCCAACTTGCGTTCGACCAAGTCGATCTCTGACCGCTACAAGCAACTGGTCGACGAACAGGCCGTGAGCCGCCAGGAATACGACACCGCCGTGGCCAATCGCCTGCAATCGGAAGCCGCACTGCAAACGGCCCAGATCAACGTGCGCTACACCAAGGTCTATGCGCCGTTGACCGGTCGGATCGGTCGCTCGTCGGTCACCGAAGGTGCACTGGTCAGCAACGGCCAGGCCGAAGCGATGGCGGTGATCCAACAGCTGGACCCGATCTACGTCGACGTCACCCAGTCTTCGGTCGAGCTGCTTACGCTGCGCCGCGAACTGGAAAGCGGTCGTCTGCAAAAAGCCGGCGACAACGCCGCGAAAGTCAAACTGACCCTCGAGGATGGCAGCCAGTACAAGCTCGACGGCAAGCTGGAGTTCTCCGAGGTCTCGGTTGACCAGACCACCGGCTCTGTGACCCTGCGCGCCGTGTTCCCGAACCCTGACCACACCCTTCTGCCGGGCATGTTCGTGCACGCCCAGTTGCAGGCAGGCGTGAACAGCGCCGCGATCCTGGCGCCGCAACAAGGCGTCACCCGCGACCTCAAAGGCATGCCGACCGCGCTGGTCGTAGGTCCCGACAACAAGGTCGAACTGCGTCAGCTCAAGGCTAACCGCACCGTCGGCAACCAATGGCTGATCGAAGACGGCCTGAAGGCCGGCGATCGCCTGATCACCGAAGGCCTGCAATTCGTCAAGCCGGGCATCGAAGTCAAGCCCACTGACGCCACCAACGTCGGCACAAAAAACCCGGCCCCCGCCAAGCCAGCTGAGCAGGCTTCCAGCGGCCAAGGGGAGTAATCCATGTCCAGATTCTTCATCGACCGTCCGATCTTCGCCTGGGTAATCGCCCTGGTGATCATGCTGGTCGGGGCTCTATCGATCCTCAAGTTGCCGATCAACCAATACCCGAGCATTGCGCCTCCAGCCATCGCCATTTCCGTGACCTACCCGGGCGCTTCTGCGCAAACCGTGCAGGACACCGTGGTCCAGGTGATCGAGCAGCAGCTAAACGGTATCGACAATTTGCGTTATGTGTCTTCGGAAAGTAACTCCGATGGCACCATGACCATTACCGCGACCTTCGAGCAAGGCACCAACTCCGATACCGCGCAGGTCCAGGTCCAGAACAAGCTGAACCTGGCCACCCCGCTGTTGCCGCAGGAAGTGCAGCAACAAGGTATCCGCGTGACCAAGGCAGTGAAGAACTTCCTGCTGGTCATCGGCGTGGTGTCGCGTGACGGCAGCATGACCAAGGACGACCTGTCCAACTACATCGTGTCCAACATGCAGGACCCGATCTCGCGGACCGCCGGCGTCGGCGACTTCCAGGTATTCGGCTCCCAGTACGCCATGCGCATCTGGCTCGACCCGGCAAAGTTGAACAACTTCAACCTGACCCCGATCGATGTCAAAACCGCCATCGCCGCACAGAACGTCCAGGTCTCGTCCGGCCAGCTCGGCGGCCTGCCCGCCCTGCCCGGCACGCAGCTGAACGCGACGATCATCGGCAAGACCCGCCTGCAGACCGCCGAGCAATTCGAAAAGATCCTGCTCAAGGTCAACAAGGACGGCTCCCAGGTTCGCCTCAGGGATGTCGCCAGCGTCGGCCTGGGTGGTGAGAACTACAGCATCAACGCCCAGTTCAACGGCGCCCCGGCGTCCGGCCTGGCCGTGAAACTGGCCACTGGCGCCAACGCCCTGGATACCGCCAAGGCCCTGCGCACGACCATCGACAACCTCAAGCCGTTCTTCCCCGAAGGGATGGAAGTGGTGTTCCCGTACGACACCACGCCGGTGGTGACCGAATCGATCAAGGGCGTGGTTCACACCCTGGTCGAAGCGGTCGGGCTGGTGTTCCTGGTGATGTTCCTGTTCCTGCAGAACTTCCGCGCCACCATCATCACCACGATGACGGTACCGGTGGTATTGCTCGGTACATTCGGGATCCTCGCGGCAGCCGGTTTCAGCATCAATACCCTGACCATGTTCGGTATGGTGCTGGCCATCGGCTTGCTGGTGGACGATGCCATCGTCGTGGTGGAAAACGTCGAACGGGTGATGAGCGAAGAAGGCCTGTCGCCCAAGGAAGCAACCAAGAAATCCATGGGGCAGATCCAGGGAGCACTGGTCGGTATCGCCCTGGTGCTGTCGGCGGTGCTGTTGCCAATGGCCTTCTTCAGCGGCTCCACCGGTGTGATCTACAAGCAATTCTCGATCACCATCGTCTCGGCCATGGCCCTGTCGGTACTGGTTGCCCTGATCTTCACGCCGGCGCTCTGCGCCACCATGCTCAAGGCGATTCCGAAGGGCGAGCACCACACCCCGAAACGCGGTTTCTTCGGCTGGTTCAACCGCAACTTCGACCGTGGTGTCAAAAGCTACGAGCGTGGCGTCGGCAGCATGCTGACGCACAAGGCGCCGTACCTGCTGGCCTATATCATCATCGTCGTTGGCATGATCTGGCTGTTCACCCGCATTCCAACCGCGTTCCTGCCGGAAGAAGACCAGGGCGTATTGTTCGCCCAGGTACAGACCCCCGCCGGATCGACGTCCCAGCGTACCCAGGTGGTCGTGGACGAAATGCGTGAATTCCTGCTGCGTCCGGGCAAGGATGGCGGTGAAGGCGACGCGGTGAACTCGGTGTTTACCGTGACCGGCTTCAACTTCGCCGGCCGTGGCCAAAGCTCGGGCATGGCGTTCATCATGCTGCGCCCATGGGAAGACCGTAACGCCGACAATAGCGTGTTCAAGGTCGCAGCCCGTGCCCAGCAGCACTTCTTCACCTTCCGTGACGCCATGGTGTTTGCCTTCGCGCCACCGGCGGTACTGGAATTGGGTAACGCCACCGGTTTCGACGTGTTCCTGCAGGACCGCGCCGGTATCGGTCACGACAAGCTGATGGAAGCCCGTAACCAGTTCCTCGGCATGGCGGCGCAAAGCAAGATCCTGACTCAAGTGCGTCCGAACGGCTTGAACGATGAGCCGCAATACCAGCTGGAAATCGACGACGAGAAGGCCAGTGCCCTGGGCATTACCATCGCCGACATCAACAACACCCTGTCGATCGCCCTGGGCAGTAGCTACGTCAACGACTTCATCGACCGCGGTCGGGTGAAGAAGGTTTACGTGCAAGGCCAGCCCGGTGCGCGGATGAGCCCTGAGGACTTGCAGAAGTGGTACGTGCGCAACAGCGTCGGCACCATGGTTCCGTTCTCGGCGTTCGCCAAGGGTGAGTGGATCTACGGATCGCCGAAACTGGCCCGTTACAACGGCGTGGAAGCGGTGGAAGTCCTCGGCGCCCCGGCACCGGGTTACTCCACCGGTGAAGCCATGGCCGAAGTCGAGGCCATCGCCAAGAAACTGCCGGCCGGCGTCGGTATTTCCTGGACCGGCCTGTCCTACGAGGAACGTCTGTCGGGTTCGCAAGCGCCTGCGCTGTACGCCTTGTCGTTGCTGATGGTGTTCCTGTGCCTGGCGGCCCTCTATGAAAGCTGGTCGATTCCGATCGCGGTCATGCTGGTGGTACCGCTGGGGATCATCGGTGCGCTGATGGCCACCAGCCTGCGCGGCCTGTCCAACGACGTGTACTTCCAGGTGGGCTTGTTGACGACCATCGGCCTGGCGGCGAAAAACGCCATCCTGATTGTCGAATTCGCCAAGGAACTGCACGAACAAGGGCGCAGCCTGCGCGAGGCGGCCATCGAAGCCTGCCGCATGCGTCTGCGACCCATCATCATGACCTCGCTCGCGTTCGTGCTCGGCGTGGTGCCCCTGGCGATATCCACGGGTGCAGGTTCCGGTAGCCAGCATGCCATCGGTACCGGCGTGATTGGCGGTATGATCACCGCAACCGTTCTGGCGATCTTCTGGGTCCCACTGTTCTTCGTCACCGTGTCGGCCCTGGGTCAGCGTAAAAACGTCGACCAGCAAGACGCCATTGAAACTTCTAAAGAGGCTGGCTAATGAGCAAGTCGCTACTCTCCCTGGCCGTCGCCGCATTCGTGCTTGGTGGCTGCTCGCTGATACCTGACTATCAGCGTCCGGACGCTCCGGTGGCAGATCAATACCCGCAGAGCCAGGCGTATTCGCCAGCCCAGGCACCGGCGCAGGCCGCTGCCGAGCAGGGCTGGAAGCAGTTTTTCCATGACCCGGCGCTGCAGCAACTGATTCAGCTGTCCCTGGAAAACAACCGCGACCTGCGTGTCGCGGCCTTGAACATCGACGCCTTTGCGGCTCAATACCGCATCTCGCGCGCCGATCTGTTCCCGGCCGTTTCGGCCAACGGTACCGGCAGCCGCCAGCGCTTGCCGGCTGACGCTTCGCAGACCGGCGAGGCCGGTATCACCAGTTCCTACTCGGCCACGGTTGGCATCAGCGCCTATGAACTGGATATGTTCGGTCGGATTCGCAGCCTGAACGAAGAAGCCCTGCAGAAGTACTTCGCCACCGAAGAAGGCCGGCGCAGCACCCAGATCAGCCTGGTGGCCAGCGTGGCCAATGCCTACCTGACCTGGCAGGCCGACAAGGAACTGCTCAAGCTGACCCAGGACACCCTCGCCGCGTTCGAGGAGAGCTACAAGCTCACCGCGCGCAGCAACGAAGTGGGCGTCGCTTCGGCCCTGGACCTGGCACAATCGCGCACCTCGGTGGAAAACGCCCGTGCGCAACTGGCCAAGTACACCCGTCAGGTCGCCCAGGATGAAAACAGCCTGGTGCTGCTGCTTGGCACCGGCATCCCGGCCAACCTGCAAGCGGCTAAACCGCTGAACGACGACCTGCTGGCCGAAGTGCCGCCTGGCCTGCCGTCGGACTTGCTGCAGCGTCGCCCGGACATCCTGCAAGCCGAGTACAACCTCAAGGCCGCCAACGCCAACATTGGCGCGGCGCGGGCAGCGTTCTTCCCGAGCATCAGCCTGACGGCCAACGCCGGGACCCTCAGCCCGGACCTGTCCGGCCTGTTCAAGGGTGGCTCGGGCACCTGGCTGTTCCAGCCGCAGATCAACCTGCCGATCTTCAACGCCGGCAGCCTGCGTGCCAGCCTGGATTACTCGAAAATCCAGAAAGACATTGGCGTGGCGAACTACGAGAAGTCCATCCAGACCGCCTTCCAGGAAGTCGCCGACGGCCTGGCCGCGCGCCAGACCTACGTCCAGCAGTTGCAGGCGCAGCAGGACTTCGTCAACGCCAACCAGGACTACTACCGCCTGGCCGAGCGTCGTTACCGCATCGGTGTCGACAGCAACCTGACCTTCCTCGATGCCCAGCGTCAGCTGTTCAGTGCCCAACAGGCATTGATCACCGACCGTCTGGCGCAACTGGTCAGCCAGGTCAACCTGTACAAGGCCCTGGGCGGTGGCTGGAATGAACAGACGGCGAAGAACGAGCCGCTAAAAGAAGAAGCGCCGAAGTTGAAATTATTCTGATAGTAGTAAAACCAATAAGCCCACCGATGGTGGGCTTATTGGTATGGCGGCCAAAGATCATATACATCGCCGGCATCTGAGCCTGATAACTTGCCGAATGACATACAGCTGCCGGTAAACCCCTCAAATTCACATTCCACATCCACGCTATCTAGTAATTAAACCATACAGCCCACCTAGAACGCGCCGGCGAAGCCTTTTACGTTAAGGACTTATCGTTACACTTTGGAACTCACAACGAACCCAGGGCAGTTCACATGTATGATTTCTGCTGGATCTTGGGCATTTATAATATCAAAATCAAACTTACCGGCTACGTTTACTACACCTTCAACTTTAGTCAAGGTCGTGAAAGTGATTTTTCCTGACGTGGAATATGGAAAACCCATAAACTCTTCAATTTCACAATATGCCTCTACTAAATCCAAACCTGAACCGATTACGTATTCTGTATTCTCTATAAGATCCAGATTCGATTCAAACTCTATATTAGCTTTACCACCCGTTACTGGGTTTGAGGCATTCAGCAAAAAATTACGAGGCGTCCAGGAAAGATAATCAATTTCACCAAAATTGATCCGACGCACTATATCGCCTTTTGTAATGGTTGTTCTAATTCCTCCGACTCCCGGCCCATGATCTTTCGCCCCACTAATGGCTGCATTGCCTTGTTCTTCTTTTTCGGCACCCATGATCACACCCTCTATTGGATTATCGTTAAAAATACACAACTACAAGGCGAGCGTATTTCTTGATCAGGATCAAAACAACTGTCATAAGTGACAGCGCGACAAACTTAAAAGTTATAAAAACCTGATATCCATGGCGAAAACTAGTCCAATAACACCACCGCCCTTCTCCCTACCTGCCTGAAATTACGCCATTCATTTTCGTTCGATAATCGCCCAAAATTCATCCCTCACAATTGAACTATCTAGTTAATTCACCGCACCATTCCATCTCAGACCAATAACAATCAGGATCCACACCGTGCCCCAGCGCCCTGCCCTTCCCGGCTGATCCCGTTCCGCTATCACCCGATCCGAATCTTCAAATGCAGCCTCAGGTTGCGGCACATCCTGTTGCATCCACAACAATTAGAGAGACCCGAGCCCATGACGCCTTCCACCGCGCATTATTTCCTCCCAAGCTTGATCGCCGTCGCCTTGACCGCAACCGCAACTACCGTGACCGCCGAAGAGCCGGGTTTTGTCGAGGGCGCCAAGGTCAACCTGAACCTGCGCAACTTCTACATCAACCGCAATTTCACCAACCCGACCAAGGCCCAAGGCAAGGCCGAAGAGTGGACGCAAAGCTTCATCCTCGATGCCAAGTCCGGCTTTACCCAAGGCACCGTCGGTTTCGGCATGGATGTGCTGGGCCTGTACTCGGTGAAACTCGATGGCGGCAAAGGTACTGGCGGTACCCAACTGCTGCCGCTGGACAGTGACGGCCGCCCGGCCGACAACTTCGGTCGCACCAACGTGGCGTTCAAGGCCAAGCTGTCGCAGACCGAAGCGAAAGTGGGCGAATGGATGCCGGTGCTGCCGATCCTGCGTTCGGACGACGGTCGTTCCCTGCCGCAAACCTTCCGCGGCGGCCAACTCACCTCGAAGGAAATCGACGGCCTGACGCTGTACGGCGGTCAGTTCCGCCAGAACAGCCCGCGCGACGACAGCAGCATGGGCGACATGTCGATGACCGGCAAAGCCGCGTTCACCTCCGACCGTTTCAACTTCCAGGGCGGCGAGTACCTGTTCAACGATAAACGCACCCAGATCGGTGTGTGGAACGCCGAACTGAAGGACATCTACAGCCAGCAATTCATCAGCCTGACCCACAGCCAACCCATCGGCGCCTGGACCCTCGGCGCCAACCTCGGTTACTTCTACGGCAAGGATGACGGCAGCGCCCGAGCCGGCGAGCTGGACAACAAAACCATGTACGGCCTGTTCTCGGCCAAGTACGGCGGCAACACCTTTTACGTCGGCCTGCAGAAACTTACCGGCGACAGCCCGTGGATGCGGGTCAACGGCACCAGCGGCGGCACCCTGGCCAACGACAGCTACAACTCCAGCTACGACAACGCCCGGGAAAAATCCTGGCAAGTGCGCCACGACTACAACTTCGTTGCCCTCGGCGTGCCGGGCCTGACCCTGATGAACCGCTACATCAGCGGCGATAACGTGCACACCGGCACGATCACCGATGGCAAGGAATGGGGGCGTGAAAGTGAACTGGGCTACACCGTGCAGAGTGGTGCGCTGAAAGACCTGAATGTGAAGTGGCGCAACTCGACGATGCGCCGCGACTACAGCAACAACGAGTTTGATGAGAACCGCGTGATCATCAGCTATCCGATCAGCCTGCTCTAAACCTCTGCTGCCTGATCGTTCCCACGCTCTGCGTCACTAGTGTCCGGTAAACATGTTTCATAGCTGAAGGCTGCCTTGGGCAGCCTTCAGCTTTTCTCGCTCCTGCCTTCGTCGATCCCTCAGTTCTGGAGTAGCGGGCCGTTCGTGCAGGACGTGAGATATGCGAACCGTCAGCTCGAACAACGAACCGGTAAATCCTGAACGACGATGGAAAAGGTGCAGTAACAAGTAGCTGATCAAGGCACTGTAAATCTGCAGGCGCACGGCGTTTTCAGAGAAGGCATAGAAGCGTTTGAGTTTCAGATGTTGCTTGATCCACTTGAAAAACAGCTCGATCTTCCAGCGATCTTTGTACAAGCCCGCGACTTCTTCAGCTGTTCTTGCGAAGTCGTTGGTCACTAGGATTAATGGCGTGGCATGTCCCTCGCGCTCAACCACCACGCGTCTTACCGGCGTTTCTCGGTAGTCATTCAGACGCTTACCGCCCAGATGCTTTTTGCCGAACAGAATGACTTCATCGGTCATGACCGGGCTTTGCTCGGCTACGGTCGAGTGCTTGTGCAGCACTTTGATATTGGCGTTTTTCTTCAGGCGGGTGACGAAAAAAGCGCCTTTGGTCTGCAACTGGTGCCACCAGTTGTAATCGCAATAGCCCTTGTCAAAGACATACGTCATGCCGGCCTGAATCGGCATTTCCAGTGCATCGCTCAGGTCGTTGACGTTGGCAGGAGTGATGTTGACGTACACCGGGGCCAACTGTGCCAAATCTAGCCCGACATGTACTTTCAAGCCCTGCGTAATGCGGGTTTTCGTGGCGGCTGTCCAGCCATCGAAGTGAGGTCCGCGCAAAGTGATCGACGTGGAATCAAGCAGGCTAACCATGGCACCGACTTCTTTGCGCTGCTGGCGGCTGATGCCGCGCAACAGCAACTCGCAAAGGTCCTGGAATGGCCGGTAGTCACGCTTGTTCAAGGCATCCGACAGGGTCGAGCGGGCGACGGGACCCGCTTTAAGATGGTAGCTATGCGGGCTTAGAGTTTCGGAGAAAGTCGCCAAGGACCGCAGGCTTAAGGCTTGGGTTACATGACCGCTGACCAGTGTCACCAGCAATTGCCAGGACGTGCAGCGTTTGACGTAGCGATCAGCCTGGTGCCTTTCGGTGGATTGCCGAAAGAACTGGCGCGGGATCGCACTGAGCAGGTGGGCTAAACGGGTGCTGGTAAACATGAGCCAAAATCGAGTCTGAAAAATCCGATTATGACTGACGGCCGCCAACAGCAAGGGGGAGCAAGCTCCCCCTTCGGTTTTTACCGGACACTAGTGACGCTCTGCGTGGGAATGCAGCCCGGGACGCTCCGCGTCCCTTCCCTTCCAAAGCCGAACGCAGAGCGTCCGTTGAGGCATTCCCACGCAGAGCGTGGGAACGATCAATCGCGGGGGATCACTCCCGCGATTCAACCCCCAACTCATCCCACACCGACTCAGCCAGGTGGAACGTCGCATTGGCTGCCGGAATCCCGCAGTAGATCGCGCTCTGCATGATCACTTCCTTGATCTCGCTACGGCTCACGCCATTGTTGGCGGCGGCGCGCAGGTGCAGTTTGAGTTCGCCCTCGCGGTTCATGCCGATCAGCATGGCGATGGTGATCAGGCTGCGGGTGTGACGCGGCAGGCCCGGACGGGTCCAGATGTCGCCCCAGGCGTGGCGGGTGATCATTTCCTGGAACTCCGAGTTGAACTCGGTCAGGGTGGTCAGGCTGCGATCGACATGGGCATCGCCCAGAACAGCGCGACGGACCTTCATGCCCTCGTCGTAACGTTGTTTCTCGTCCACGGAATTCCCCTCAACGAGCCGTCAGGAAGGCCAGTACGCGGTCGCTGAAATCAGCGCCGGCCTGGACGTTGGACAAGTGCGCGGCATAGAACTCGGCGTACTCGGCACCCGGCACGTGCTCCTGGATGAAGTGCCCGCCGGACGGCGGCGTGACCGCATCCTGGGTGCCGGCGATCACCAGCAGCGGCGCCTTGATCGAGGACAACTGGTCGCGGAAATCGGCATCGCGCACCGCCGCACAGTTGGCCGCATAGCCTTCAGGCGATGTCGCCGCCAGCATGTCGGTAATCTGCTTGGCCGCCGCCGGGTTGGCTTCGGAGAAATCCGGAGTAAACCAGCGTGCAATCGATGCATCGCGCAAGGCGACCATCGCTGCCTGACCGTCACGCAACACCGTTTCGATACGCGGGTTCCAGATCGACGGATCGCCGATTTTCGCCGCCGTGTTGCACACGATCAGCTTATTCAGACGTTCGCCGGCGTTGATCCCCAGCCACTGGCCGATCAGGCCGCCCATGGACAGGCCGCAGAAATGTGCGCGTTCGATGTGCAAGGCATCCAGCAGTGCCAATACGTCACGGCCCAGTTGTTCGATGCTGTAAGGGCCCGGTGTCACCAACGATTGGCCGTGGCCGCGGGTGTCGAAACGCAGCACACGAAAGTGCTCCGTGAACGCCGGAATCTGCGCGTCCCACATGTGCAGGTCGGTGCCCAGCGAGTTGGACAGCACCAGCACCGGCGCATCGACCGGCCCATCAAGTTGCGGCCCTTGAATTTGGTAGTGCAGTTCGCCATCGGCGAGTTGTACGAAAGCCACAGCAGTCTCCTTCAGGCAGTCATTGCAGAGTGTTCAGCCACCGCTCGCTCGACCCAGGTACGGGCCTGACCGAGATAATGGGCGGGGTCCAGCAGATGATCGAGTTCAGTGGCCGACAGCTCGGCAGTCACTTGCGGTTCGTCACCAAGTACGGCACGCAGATGGCGTTGTTCGGCGACGGCGCGTTTGCAGCATTGTTCCAGCAGGTGATGCGCGGTGTCGCGGCCGACCCGTTGTGCGAGGACGATGCTCACCGCTTCAGCAAGCACCAGGCCCTGGGTCAGGTCGAGATTGCGGGCCATGCGTTCGGCGTCCACTTCCAGGCCGCCTGTGACCAGCAGCGCCTGCTTGAGACTGCCGGACACCAGGCAGCAAATTTCCGGCAGGGTTTCCCACTCGGCATGCCACAGCCCCAGGCTGCGCTCGTGCTCCTGCGGCATGGCGCTGAACAGTGTCGACAGCAGGCCTGGCACGCGAGTCGCCGCGCCAATCAGCACCGCCGCGCCGACTGGATTGCGTTTATGCGGCATGGTCGAAGAGCCACCCTTGCCCGGCGCCGAAGGCTCGAACACCTCGGCGGCTTCGGTTTGCATCAGCAAGCTGATATCGCGACCGAGCTTGCCGAGACTACCGGCGATCAATCCGAGCACCGAGCCAAACTCCACCAGGCGATCGCGCTGAGTGTGCCAGGGTTGGTCGGGCAAGCTCAGTTGCAGCTCTTCGGCCAACGCCTGGGCAATCGGCATCGCCTGTTCACCGAGGGCCGCGAGGGTTCCGGAGGCGCCACCGAATTGCAGCACCAGCAGGCGCGGCCTGAGCTCTTGCAGACGTTGACGGCTGCGGGTGACGGCGCCCAGCCAACCGGCGATTTTCATGCCGAGGGTCACCGGCGTCGCATGTTGCAACCAGGTGCGCCCGGCCAGTGGCGTGGCGACATGACGTTGGGCCTGGGTGGCGAGGGTGTCGCCCAGTTGCGCCAGATCGCTGTCGATCAATTCCAGCGCCCGGCGCAATTGCAACACCAGGCCGCTATCCATTACATCCTGGCTGGTGGCGCCCAGATGCACGTAGCGTTCGGCTTGCGCATCGCTCGCGGCGATTTGCTTGCCCAGCGCCTTGACCAACGGGATCGCCGAATTACCCGCCGTGGCAATTGCCTCGCCGAGGGCGGCAAAATCGTAATGCCCGGCCTGGCACGCCGCTTCAATCGGTGCCACCGCGGTAGGCGGAATCACGCCGACCCGCGCTTCGGCCCGGGCCAGCGCCGCTTCGAAATCGAGCATGGCCTGGACCCGGCCCTGATCGCAGAACACTTCGCGCATATCGCTGGCAGTGAAATAGGCATCGAACAATTGATTGCCCGGTCGCTCGTTCATAAACAGTCCCTGGAGGCGCGGGCCGCTCAGGCCCGCGGATGTGGATCAAAGGTCGTTTTCTAGATACTTCGCATGCTTGGGCAGACGCAGGCTGAACAGGAACGCTATCGCCATCATCAACGTCACGTACCAGTAGAAGGAGTTTTCCATGCCGACTGCCTTGAGGCTCAGGGCAACATATTCCGCCGAACCGCCGAAGATTGCATTCGCCACCGCGTAAGCCAGGCCAACACCCAGTGCACGCACCTCAGGCGGGAACATTTCGGCTTTTACCAGACCGCTGATCGAGGTGTAGAAACTGACGATCGCCAGCGCCAGGGTAATCAGCACGAAGGCCAGGAATGGACTGGTGACGCTTTTCAGGCTGAGCAGGATCGGCACGGTGCACAGCGTGCCGAGTGCGCCAAACCACAGCATCGAGTTCCGGCGGCCGATCTTGTCCGAGAGCATGCCGAAGATCGGCTGCATGCACATATAAAGGAACAGTGCGCCGGTCATGATGTAGCTGGCGGTCTTGGCGTGCATGCCGGCGGTGTTCACCAGGTATTTCTGCATGTACGTGGTGAAGGTGTAGAAAATCAGCGAGCCGCCGGCGGTGTAACCGAGCACGGTGATGAACGCGGCTTTATGGTCGCGGAACAACGCGCGAATGCTGCCGGCGTCCTTGTTTTCGCGCATTTCCTTGCTGGTGGTTTCTTTCAGCGAACGACGCAGGTACAGCGAAACCAAGGCCGCCATGGCACCGACCACGAACGGAATCCGCCAGCCGTAGGCACGCAAGTCATCCTCGGTGAGGAACTGTTGCAGGACCACCACCAACGACACCGCCAGCAACTGCCCGCCGATCAGGGTCACGTACTGGAACGAGGCGAAGAAACCGCGCTGGCCCTTGAGGGCGACTTCGCTCATGTAGGTAGCGGTGGTGCCGTATTCGCCGCCCACCGACAGGCCCTGGAGCAAACGGGCGAACAGCAACATGATCGGGGCCCAGACCCCGATGTCCTTGTAGGTGGGCAGGCAGGCGATGAGCAACGAACCGAAGCACATCATCAGAATCGATATCAGCATCGAATTCTTGCGCCCGTGCTTGTCTGCGAGACGGCCGAAAATCCAGCCGCCAATCGGACGCATCAGGAACCCGGCGGCAAAGACGCCCGCTGTGTTGACCAACTGCACCGTGGGGTTGTCGGACGGGAAAAAGGCTGGCGCGAAATAGATCGCGCAGAAGGCGTAGACGTAGAAGTCGAACCATTCGACGAGGTTGCCCGACGATGCGCCGACGATGGCGAAGATCCGCTTGCTGCGTTCTTCGCCTGTGTAGAGCGCTGCAGGAGCTGTAGTTGGGGTTGTCATTGTTTTGTTCACTCAATGGGGACAGTGAGAGTCTAGACACACTTTGTAACAGTCCCGTTCCGCAGATGGATCACCAACACGATTCCCTTGTAGGAGCGAGCCTGCTCGCGATGGGCGCCAACGATAACGCGGGGAATCTGAATGCCCGCGTTGGCGAGACGTTTTTCGCGAGCATGCTCGCTCCTACAGGGTTTTGTGGTGTTCGATCAATAATCGAAGAACACCGTCTCGGCATCAGTGCCCTGCAGAATCACATTCCACTGATAAACACCGCTGGCATCCTGCTTGGCCAGCAAGGTGCTGCGGCGCTCGGCCGGAACGCATTCGAGCAACGGGTCGTCCACGTTGGCCGGTTCGCCATCGAAGTAGATCCGCGTCAGCAAGTGCTTTACCAAACCACGGGCAAACACCAGCACCACCAGGTGCGGCGCCTGGGTCGTGCCCTTGAGGCCTTCAACCGTGCCCGGCTTGATGGTGGTAAAGCGGAAACGCCCTTCGGCGTCCACCGGCACCCGGCCAAAGCCTTCGAAGTTCGGGTCCAGGGGTTTGTCCTGATCGTCTTCAGGGTGGTCGTACTTGCCGGCGGCGTTGGCCTGCCAGACTTCCAGCATCGCGTCGTTGACGACATCACCGTTGCCATCGACCACTTGCCCGGTGATCGCCACGCGCTCGCCCAGGGTTTGTTCGACGGTCAGGTTTTCGCGATTAAGCCAGGTCAGGCCGATATGGTAGTAAGGCCCTACGGTGTGGGACGTGGTCGCAGTCAGCGTCATCTTATTTCTCCATCGGCGTGGCGTCGCGGCCACGCAATACGATGTCCCAGCGATAACCGAGGGCGTAGGAAGGGATGGTTTTTTCCAGATCGAAACTGGCGATCAAACGCTCCTTGGCACTGGTATCGGGCACGCAGTTGTAGATCGGGTCGTACGCCAGCAGCGGGTCCCCGGGGAAATACATCTGCGTGACCAGGCGCGTCAGGATGCTCGGCCCGAACAGCGAGAAATGGATGTGCGCCGGACGCCAGGCGTTGTGGTGGTTACCCCATGGATACGCGCCGGGCTTGATGGTCTGGAACTGGTACCAGCCATCGGCATCGGTCACGGTACGGCCGGTGCCGGTGAAGTTCGGGTCCAGCGGTGCATCGTGCAGGTCCCGGGGATGGTTGTAGCGTCCGGCGGCGTTGGCTTGCCAGATCTCCACCAGGATCCCCGGCACCGGCAGGCCGTTTTCATCCAGCACACGGCCGTGGATGATGATGCGCTCACCCTGAGGCTGCCCTTCGTGCTGGGCGGTCAGGTCGTTGTCCTTCTCGTTGATGCGCTCGGCACCAACGGTAGGACCGGTGATTTCCGACAACGAGTGCGGCAAGAACACTAGCGGCTTGGACGGCGAGCGCAGGTTGGTGGATTGATAGGTCGGGTGCAGGTAGGCAGGCTGGGTGCCTTCCTGCGGGCGACGGTAACCAGGCTTGTCAGTCATGAAACATTCCTCAGTTCTTATAAGTCTTTTCGAGCGCGTCAGACGCGCTCGATCGCCAGGGCCAGACCCTGGCCGACACCGACGCACATGGTCGCCAGACCTTTCTTGCCACCGTTTTTTTCCAGCTGATGCAGGGCTGTCAAAACCAGTCGTGCACCGCTCATGCCCAACGGATGCCCCAAGGCAATGGCACCACCGTTCGGGTTGACTTGAGGTGCGTCGTCCGCCAGCCCCAGTTCACGCAGTACCGCCAGGCCTTGGCTGGCGAACGCTTCGTTGAGTTCGATGACGTCGAAATCGCTGACCGCCACACCCAGGCGTTCGGTCAACTTGCGCACCGCTGGCACCGGGCCAATACCCATCACCCGAGGTGCAACACCGGCGCTGGCCATGCCCAATACTTTGGCGCGAGCGGTCAGACCGTGCTTTTTCACCGCTTCGGCCGAGGCCAGGATCAAGGCCGCCGCGCCGTCGTTCACACCGGAAGCGTTGCCGGCGGTGACGGTTTTGTCCGGGCCGTTGACCGGTTTGAGTTTGGCCAGGGTTTCCAGGGACGTGTCGGCGCGCGGATGCTCATCCTGGCTGACCACTGTTTCACCCTTCTTGTGGGCAATGCGCACTTCGACGATTTCTTCGGCGAAAAAGCCCGCGGCTTGCGCGGCAGCGGTGCGTTGCTGGCTGCGCAGGGCGAAAGCGTCCTGATCTTCACGGGACACTTGATAATCGTCGGCGACGTTGTCGGCGGTCTGCGGCATCGCATCCACACCGTACTGGGCCTTCATCAACGGGTTGATGAAGCGCCAGCCAATGGTAGTGTCTTCCAGCTTCATGTTGCGCGAGAACGCGGCGTCCGCCTTGCCCATCACGAACGGCGCGCGGGACATCGATTCGACGCCACCCGCAATCGCCAGCTCCATTTCGCCACTGGCGATGGCGCGGAACGCGGTACCGATGGCATCCATGCCCGAAGCGCACAGGCGATTAAGGGTCACGCCGGGAATGGTTTCCGGCAGACCCGCCAACAGCAGCGCCATGCGCGCCACGTTGCGGTTGTCTTCACCGGCCTGGTTGGCACAGCCGAGGAACACCTCGTCCACTGCATTCCAGTCCACCGACGGGTTGCGCTCCATCAAGGCCTTGATCGGCACGGCGGCCAGGTCGTCGGCGCGAACCGCCGACAAGCCTCCGCCGAAACGGCCGATGGGGGTACGAATCGCGTCGCAGATATAAACTTCACGCATCATGCTTCTCCTGGGGTTTGGCCGTGGGCGGCTGCGGTGCGGGCTTCCAGATCACGCAGCGCGGTCAGCTCGACTTCGGTCGGCTCGGCAGTGGTGTCGACGCTATCGGCAAAGCGGATCGGCCAACCGGTCGCCGCGACCACTTGCTCGCGGGTCACGCCCGGGTGCAGTGCGGTGACCACGAACTCGTGGGTGTCGGCTTCCGGCTCCATGATGCACAGGTCGGTAATGATTCCCACTGGACCGGCGCCCGGCAGGCCCAGACGCTTGCGTGAATCACCACCCTCGCCATGGCCGACCGAAGTGATGAAATCGAGTTTGTCGACGAACGAACGCGACGACTGCTTGAGAATGATCAGCACGCTCTTGGCGGAACCGGCAATCTCCGGCGCGCCACCGGCACCCGGCAGACGCACTTTCGGTGCATGGTAATCACCGACCACGGTGGTGTTGATGTTGCCGAAACGGTCGACTTGCGCAGCGCCGAGGAAACCGACGTCGATACGCCCGCCCTGCAGCCAGTAGCGGAAAATCTCACCGGTCGGGACCACGGTATCAGCGGTTTCCGCCAGTTCACCATCACCGATCGACAGTGGCAGTACGCTCGGCTTGGCGCCGATTGGGCCCGATTCGTAGATCAGGACCACGTCCGGCGAGGACGTCAGGCGCGCCAGGTTGGCCGCTTTCGACGGCAGGCCGATACCCACGAAGCACACAGAACCGTTCTTCAGCCTGCGGGCGGCAGCCACGGTCATCATTTCATTGGTGGTGTAAGTCATTACTTCGCCTCCGAAGCGGCGGCCAGTTTGGCCTGGAACTCGCTGAAGTCAGCGCTGCCATGGATGTACTCGTTGATCCATGCAGTGAAGGTTTCACGGTCGCGGGCAATCGGGTCCCAGGCCTGGTAGAAACGGTTGTCCCGCTCGTTGTAACCATGGGCGTAGGACGGATGCGCGCCACCAGGGACGTGGCAAACCGCGCTCAGGGCCCAGGTGGGCAGGACACAGGAGTTCATCGGTGCGTTCAGGTCGTCGACGATTTCCTCAACGGTGACGATGCAGCGCTTGGCAGCCAGCGCGGCTTCTTTCTGCACGCCGAGAATGCCCCACAACAGCACGTTGCCCTTGCGGTCGGCTTTTTGCGCGTGAATCACGGTGATATCCGGGCGTACCGAAGGCACGGCGGCGAGCACTTCACCGGTGAACGGGCAGGTGACGGACTTGATCAGTGGGTTGACTTTCGGCAGGTCGGAACCGGCGTAGGCACGCAGCACCGCGAACGGCAGCCCGGAAGCGCCGGCAACATAGGCGTTAGCCAGGTCGGCGTGACTGTGTTCTTCAATTTCCAGGGCGTGGGGCCACTGCTTCTCGACGGCGTCACGCAGACGATGCAACGAACCGACACCCGGGTTGCCGCCCCAGGAGAAAATCAGCTTGCGCGCACAACCGGCACCGATCAACTGGTCGTAGATCAGGTCGGGGGTCATCCGCACCAGGGTCAGGTCTTTCTTGCCCTGGCGAATGAGTTCGTGACCCGCCGCTGTCGGGATCAGATGGGTAAAGCCTTCGAGTGCGACCGTATCGCCGTCGTTCACGAATTGCTTTACCGCGTCGTGCAGCGAAAGAATTTCAGCCATCGGGGCAGGCTCCCGTTTGTTATTAACCAACTGATAAAAAGGCGCCGATGCGCAGCGCCGGAGTGGTTAAAGATTAAGCGCGTGCCCCACACCAAACAATCCGATAATCGACTGAGTGTTCGTTTATCGAACACATTGTTGTCAGGCTACCGTTTTGTCTTGCCTATGATCGTTCCCACGCTCTGCGTGGGAATGCAGCCCGGGACGCTCCGCGTCCCTGCCGAAGCGGACGCAGAGCGCAGGAACGATCAAGGTAAAATGTCAGGTCGCATCCGCATGACTGACCACACCCTTGATCACCACTGCCGCAGTCGCCAAAGCCGCCGGAATCACCAGTGCCGTCAGCACTTGCTCGAAATTCCAGCCCAGTCCCAGCAGTGTCGCGCCCATCCATGCACCGAGGATCGCGCCGAAGCGGCCAATCCCGAGCATCCATGACACCCCGGTGGCACGCCCTTGAGTCGGATAAAACCGCGCCGCCAGCGAAGGCATCGCCGATTGCGCACCGTTGACACACATGCCCGCCACCAACACCAGGGTCGCCAGTAAGGTGATATTGCCCAGGCTCTGCCCTACCGCGTAGGCAAACACCCCGGCCAACAGATAGAAAGTACCGATGACCTTGTGCGGATTGAAGCGATCCATGGCCCAGCCAACGCCCACCGCGCTCAACACCCCGCCGAACTGGAACAGCGCGCCTATGAACGCGGCCTGCTCCATGCTCGCACCGCTGTCGCGCATCAGGGTCGGCAGCCAGCTGGTCAGCAGGTAAACGATCACCAGGCCCATGAAGTAGGTCAGCCATAGCAGCAAGGTGCCGACGCTGTAGGTGCCGGAGAAGATCACGGCAAACACGTTGCGCGCCTTCACGGTTTTCTGTTCCGGCACGCTGAAGCTCGATGCCTGGGCCACCACCTTCGGGTCGATGGGTGCCAGCGTCTTGCGTACTTTGTCGGTGCCGCGATTACGCACGACCAGAAAACGCGCCGATTCCGGTAGCCAGATCAGCAACACGACGCCGAGGATCAACGGCAGGATCCCGCCGATCAACAGCAAGCTATGCCAGCCGAACGCGGGGATCAGCTTGGCCGAAATGAATCCGCCACCGGCCATGCCCAAGTTGAAGCCGCAGAACATGCTGGTCACCAGCAGGGATTTCTTGCGCTCCGGGGTGTACTCCGACAACAGGGTCGTGGCGTTGGGCATGCCCGCGCCCAAGCCGAGGCCGGTCAGGAAGCGCAATACCAGCAACTGGTCGACGTTGGTGCTGTAGGCCGAAGCCAGGCTGAAGGCACCGAACAGCAGCACAGCCCCGACCAGAACGACCTTTCGCCCAAACCGGTCAGCCAGCGGCCCGGAGCCCAACGCCCCGAAGACCATGCCGATCAGCGCCGCACTCATCACCGGGCCAAGGCTGGCGCGATCGATACCCCAATCCTGGGACAGGGCGGGCGCGATGAAGCCCATCGCCGCTGTATCGAGACCATCGAGGAAGACAATCAGGAAACACAGGATCACCACTCGCCACTGATAACGCGAAATGGGTTGGGCATTGATGAAGGACTGCACGTCGAGGCAGTTACCTACAGCAGACTGGGGCTGGTTCATTATTTTTTTTCCACGCAAAGAACGCAGTCGAACAGATATCAACCTCTAACGAGGCTGTCACGAGAAAGGGGGAGCCGGGATCAGGTGATCGAGCTCCGGCAAAATAACCGGGGAGAACGGCGACAGTCAGGGAATGTGCGCATGGGTGCCTCTTCTCATTATTATGGGGTCGTCGTCCGGAGCCGGATCGAGATCGCCAGCGCCGGGTGGCGCTGGCGCGACATTAATGAGGCAAGGGAAAGAGCGTCAATTCGTCAAACGCGAGTCTGTGCGATTATCGAACAGCTTAGGAAAACAGCTGGGTACTGAGGTCACGACTGGCACTCAGCAGGCCGGGCAGGAAACGCTGCTCGAGCTCGCTGCGGCTAACCCGACCGGCGTGGGTACTGACGTTGAGAGCCGCGACCACCTGGCCGGAAGCGTCGTATACCGGGACGGCGATCGAACGTAGCCCCTGCTCGAGCTCTTGATCGACGATGCACCAACCCTGCTGACGTACTTCCTGCAGGCATTCGAGCAAGGCTTGGGGGGTATGAATGGTTCGACTGGTCTTGGCTTGCAGGTCGGCGTGGTCGAGATACTCGCGCAATGAACTGTCATCGAGGGCGGCGAGCAGGATCCTGCCCATCGACGTGCAATAGGCCGGCAGGCGCCCGCCCACCGAAAGGTCGACCGAAATCAGGCGCTGGGTGGTCGCCGAACGCGCGATATATAAAATGTCATCGCCTTCCAGGGTAGCCATGTTGCAGGCCTCGTGGAGTTGCTCGCTCATGCGGTCCAGGTAGGGTTGCGCAGAAACCGCCAGCGGCGTCGAGGACACATAGGCATGGCCCAGGGTCAGGACTTTGGGCAACAACGAATACGTTCGGCCATCGGTCGTGGCATAACCGAGTTTGATCAGCGTGTGCAGGCAACGTCGCACGGCGGCGCGGGGAATTTCCGTACGATGGCTGATCTGCGCAATGGTCAAGTGCCGCTTGCGCTCCTGGAAGGCTTGCACCACGGCCAGTCCACGCGCCAGCGAGGTCATGAAATCCGGATCACCGGTCAGGGCCTGGATGCGCTTGGCGGGTGAAGCGACGATCGGCGGTGCCACCGAAGCGAAGGAGTTGCGCAGTTGATCGTTCATACAAGGTCCTTTTCCCGGACGGATCGGCGAGCTATTACAGGGCACTGGGTGCAGGGTATACAAGCCCGACTCGGTATCATCGGGCGATTATCGAACCATTGCGCGATAATCGCAACCGATGCTGCTCACGACGCAATCGCCCATGCAGCCATCGATACAAGTTTTTTTGTGCAAGCGCTGCAGACTTCATGACGCAATGTAACTGTCTTAAGTTGTGCGACTTAATGACGTCAGAAAGACATCACCGTAGTGTGGCATCCTCCTATGCCCTAGTTGCCAGTTACGGTTATGGGTAAAAAACAATCACACATCAAGATCCACTTTTAACTCTCTCGTGATAGTGTTCTGTAAATCGCTCGCTATAATGTAGTTCAGTAGCCATTCGGATTTTTATTGGCCGATACCGCTACCCGGTGGCGCGATGTTCCATCGCCGCTCTCCACAGCAAGCACCTGACGCCGACTGCATCCGCATCGCGCCAACGCGCTCGCTGAAACAGGATCTGATGCTACGTCAGCTGTTTATCTCTGGTGCCGTGGCCGCCTGCAACATGGAAGTAATGATCGCCCTGTCGTAATGCCTGCAAAGGCTTTTTGCATTCGATGCGTGCGGTCAATACATCAGGTGCAGTGCGTTTCACCAGAACTCATCTCATCTCAATCAGGTAGCACCGTGACAAAAGACGAACTGCGCGCGGAACTTGAGCGCCAGGAACAACGTTACAAGGAAGTTTACGGCGGGGAAGTCACCACCTACGCCGCCCAGCCAGAACCGGAACGCAAGCCATGGCGCAAACGCGCCACCGTTCAGGATCAGGTTTTCAAGCAAGAACTGGAAAAAATGGAAAAGGAACTCAAAGCCGAGGAGCCATGAAGGCCTGGGCTTGAATGCCTGCCGGGGTCTGCGTTGCATCCGTTAAAAGCGGAATGTATAGATATTGCCTTTTGCGCCCGCTACGAGCGGGCAGCGGCCGCCTTGCCCACCGGACGAGGTCGAAGGCTCGAATCTGACCCTTTTTTCAGAAATTTCATACAAGCATGCTCACCCCCCCTTCAGGTGAGGCAAACCCCTGTGCCTGCGGGCTTCTCAAAGAAATTCAATCACTTGCAAAACCCTGTAATTCACGGGGGTTATCGGCACCGTTGCAAAATAATTCGTTGAAGAATGTTACCGATGAGCAGCAAGTGCATCGATTTCCAGTCTTTTCTGGCATAATCGCGCCCCCTTATGACCGGGTCAGAAAACCTTCATGATCGATTTATTCAGCGGACTGGATGCTTGGGTGCTTGTGAGCCTCTTGCTCGCCCTGGCTTTTGTCCTCGCCTTCGAGTTCATCAATGGATTTCATGACACCGCTAACGCGGTAGCCACTGTTATCTACACCAAAGCCATGCCCCCACATCTGGCGGTGTTCTTTTCCGGTGTGTTCAATTTCCTCGGCGTATTGCTCGGTGGCGTGGGCGTGGCGTATGCCATTGTTCACCTGCTACCGGTTGAACTGCTGATCAACGTGAACACCGGCCACGGCCTGGCAATGGTTTTCTCGCTGCTCGCGGCGGCCATCACCTGGAACCTGGGCACTTGGTACTTCGGTATCCCGGCCTCCAGCTCCCACACGCTGATCGGTTCGATCCTCGGCGTAGGCCTGGCCAATGCCTTGATCAACGATATTGCGTTGGCCGACGGGGTGAACTGGCAGAAGGCGATCGATATCGCCATGTCGCTGGTGTTCTCGCCGATGGCAGGCTTCCTGATTGCCGCGCTGATTTTGATCGGCCTTAAATGGTGGCGTCCGCTGTCGAAGATGCACAAGACGCCGGAACAGCGCCGCAAGATCGACGACAAGAAACACCCGCCGTTCTGGAACCGCCTGGTGCTGGTGATCTCCGCCATGGCCGTGAGCTTCGTGCACGGCTCTAACGATGGCCAGAAAGGTATCGGCCTGATCATGCTGGTGCTGATCGGTATCGTACCGGCGCAATTCGTGCTCGACCTGAACAGCACCACCTACCAGATCGAACGCACCCGCGATGCCACCTTGCACTTGAGCCAGTTCTACAAGCGCAATGCCGACTCCCTGGGCGAGTTCCTGGCACTGGGCAAAAGTGTCGAAGGCGATCTGCCGGAGAAATTCCGCTGCAACCCGCAGCAGACCGAACCGACCATCGACGCTCTGCTTGGCACCCTCAAAGGTGTCTCTGACTACCACTCGCTGTCGTCGGAAAGCCGCATCGAAGTACGCCGTTACCTGCTGTGCCTGGACGACACGGCGAAGAAAGTCAGCAAGTTGCCAATCCTGGGCGCCCGTGAAAAGGCTGACCTCGACAAGCTGCGCAAGGACCTGACCACCACCACCGAATACGCTCCGTTCTGGGTCATTCTGGCGGTCGCCCTGGCCTTGGGCCTGGGTACCATGGTTGGCTGGAAACGCGTTGTGCTGACCATCGGCGAGAAGATCGGCAAGCAAGGCATGACCTATTCCCAAGGCATGTCGGCGCAGATCACCACGGCGAGCCTGATCGGCATGGCCAACATCTTCAGCCTGCCAGTGTCCACCACCCACGTCCTGTCCTCGGGCGTGGCCGGCACCATGGTCGCCAACAAAAGCGGCCTGCAAGGCGGCACCGTCAAGACCATCCTGCTGGCCTGGGTATTGACCCTGCCAGCCACGGTCGCCCTGTCGGCCGGCCTGTTCTGGCTGGCGTCGAAGGCACTGGGTAGCTGATACGCAGTCGTACGAAAAAAGGCGCGCTCCGTGAGGACCGCGCCTTTTTTTTACCTGTTTGAATGTGCACGCTCGATCGTTCCCATGCTCTGCGTGGGAATGAATCCCGTGACGCTCCGCGTCACAGGTGGACGCAGAGCGTCCATGGCGGCATTCCCACGCAGAGCGTGGGAACGATCCACTTCCAGGAATCGCAGACAAAAAAAAGGGCAACCGAAGTTGCCCAAAATGCCTTGCGTGCTCATTGCATCCAGAAAGACCTACGGCTTTTTGCGCTTGTGCGAGTCTTTCCAGATAAAGAATCCGAACCCTGCAAAAAACACCAACATGAGGCTGACGGTCAGCACTCCGGCGATCACCACGTTGTCGAAAAACATGACGCGTCTCCTGCAGTTGCCCTGTTGCGATGGAGCCAAGGTAACCATTTGGGCAGGAGAGAATATTGACCGGGATCAATGTTGCCCGGGACCGGGCATAGAAGGAGGGAAAAACTGACCTGCATCAATCGATGCAGGGGGATTCAACGCTTTTTCGGTTTGTTCTTCGGCTTTTTCTTCGCCTTGCCCAACGGCATGGCCTGCTCGAACGCCTGGCGCACTTCATTCAGGCGCTTGTCGTTGAGATCGTGGACACGCTTGGCGCGTTCGGCATTAAGGTCGATCAGCTTGTCATCTTGGCTCATGGCGTCAGTGCATCGCTTGAAATGAAATTCAATTGCCGCAGGTATCGGCGGGATTGTGCCAATAATGCGGTCTGGCGACGGCGCTGACCAGCCACCGGCTCAAATCTCGATATCGACCCACAGTCCCTGGCGAGGCTGGCCTTCCATCAACGGGGCCACCGGCACGGTGTTGTCGGCATTGAGTTCGTTACCCGGGATCGCCAGGTGCGCCTCAGGGTCTTCATCGGCCTCACGGCGGCGCCTTTGCTGCTCTTGCTTGCGCCGCTGCTCCTCGCGCAGCAGCAGGGCGGCCTCTTCTGGATCACGATGTTGCAGGTCGATGTTGCTGTCGCTGGCGCTTTCCTGCATCGGCACGACGGGCGCGATGTCCGGGCGCGGGCGGACCGGGTCGTGCTGGGAAGTGATCGGCACGGCACTCAAGGGGAGCATCGGTGGCAGCATATTTTTTCGGTCTCCTGTCTGCAGGCTGTCGGCCGCGGCGACGGCGACTTGAGCCATCGGTCGCAAACTGTGTGTCTATCGGCACGACAAGAACTGCCACAGGCTACGATTTCTTCAGCCTGGCAAGATCAAAGGATCGTAGCCCAAGGCAGTTCCCGCACAGGTATTCCTTTGGTCTGGAGACCTGATTCCGTTAAGATAGCCCGCTTTTTCAAGGTGGGAGTCAGGCAGCATGGCGCAGCAGTATCAACCGGGGCAACGCTGGATCAGTGACAGCGAAGCGGAGCTGGGTTTGGGCACCGTTCTGGCACAGGACGGCCGCTTGCTGACCGTGCTCTACCCGGCCACTGGCGACACTCGCCAGTACGCGCTACGGAATGCGCCCCTCACACGTGTACGGTTTTCGCCGGGTGACACCATCACTCACTTCGAAGGCTGGAAACTGACCGTTCGCGAAGTCGACGACATCGATGGCCTGCTGGTCTATCACGGCCTCAACGCGCAGAACGAAGTAGTCACCCTGCCGGAAACCCAACTGTCGAACTTCATCCAGTTCCGTCTCGCCAGCGACCGTCTGTTCGCCGGGCAGATCGACCCCCTGGCCTGGTTCGCCCTGCGCTATCACACTCTGGAACACACCAGCCGCCAACTGCAGTCGTCGCTGTGGGGCCTGGGTGGCGTGCGTGCGCAACCGATCGCGCACCAGCTGCACATCGCCCGCGAAGTGGCCGACCGGATTGCGCCACGGGTGTTGCTGGCAGACGAAGTAGGCCTGGGCAAAACCATTGAAGCCGGCCTGGTGATCCATCGCCAATTGCTCTCGGGCCGCGCCAATCGCGTGCTGATCCTGGTACCGGAAAACCTCCAGCACCAGTGGCTGGTAGAGATGCGCCGTCGCTTCAACCTGCAGGTCGCGCTGTTCGACGAAGAACGCTTCATCGAAAGCGATGCCTCCAACCCGTTCGAGGACACCCAGCTCGCCCTGGTGGCCCTGGAGTGGTTGGTCGACGACGAGAAAGCCCAGGACGCGCTGTTCGCAGCCGGTTGGGACTTGCTGGTGGTCGACGAAGCACATCACCTGGTGTGGCACGAAGATCAGGTCAGCCCTGAATACTCTCTGGTCGAGCAACTTGCTGAAACGATCCCGGGCGTCTTGCTGTTGACCGCAACCCCGGAACAGTTGGGCCAGGACAGTCACTTCGCGCGTTTGCGCCTGCTCGATCCGAACCGCTTCCACGACCTGGCCGCCTTCCGCGCCGAGAGCGAAAACTATCGCCCGGTGGCCGAGGCCGTTCAGGAACTGCTGGAAAAAGGTCGCCTGTCGCCGAAAGCCCATGAAACAATTCACGGCTTCCTCGGTAACGAAGGCGAAGCCCTGCTGACCGCCGTCAACGATGGCGACACCGAAGCCAGCGCCCGCCTGGTGCGCGAACTGCTGGACCGCCACGGCACCGGCCGCGTGCTGTTCCGTAATACCCGAGCGGCGGTCCAGGGTTTCCCGGAGCGCAAACTGCATCCTTACCCGCTGCCGTGCCCGGACGAATACCTTGAACTGCCACTGGGCGATCACGCCGAGCTGTACCCGGAAGTCAGCTTCCAGGCCCAGCCGGACGCTAGCGAAGAAGAGCGCTGGTGGAAATTCGACCCGCGTGTCGAGTGGCTGATCGACCAGTTGAAAATGCTCAAGCGCACCAAGGTGCTGGTGATCTGCGCCCATGCCGAAACCGCCATGGACCTGGAAGACGCGTTGCGCGTGCGTTCCGGCATCCCGGCCACGGTGTTCCACGAGGGCATGAACATCCTCGAGCGGGACCGCGCCGCCGCCTACTTCGCCGACGAAGAGTTTGGCGCGCAAGTGCTGATCTGCTCGGAAATCGGCAGTGAAGGCCGCAACTTCCAGTTCTCCCATCACCTGGTGCTGTTCGATCTGCCATCGCACCCGGACCTGCTTGAACAACGTATCGGCCGTCTGGACCGGATCGGCCAGAAGCACACGATCGAACTGCACGTGCCGTACCTGGAAACCAGCCCGCAAGAGCGCCTGTTCCAGTGGTACCACGAAGCCCTGAACGCGTTCCTCAATACCTGCCCGACCGGCAACGCCCTGCAGCATCAGTTTGGCCCGCGCCTGCTGCCGCTGCTCGAAGAAGCCGACGATGGCGAGTGGCAAGCGCTGATCGACGAAGCCCGTGCCGAGCGCGAACGCCTGGAAGCCGAACTGCACACCGGCCGTGACCGCTTGCTGGAACTCAATTCCGGTGGCGCTGGCGAAGGCGATGCGCTGGTCGAAGCGATTCTTGAGCAAGACGATCAGTTCGCCCTGCCGATCTACATGGAAACCCTGTTCGATGCATTTGGCATCGACAGCGAAGACCATTCGGAAAACGCCCTGATCCTCAAACCGAGCGAAAAAATGCTCGACGCCAGTTTCCCGCTGGGCGACGACGAAGGCGTGACCATCACCTACGACCGCAACCAGGCGCTGTCTCGCGAAGACATGCAGTTCATCACCTGGGAGCACCCGATGGTCCAGGGCGGCATGGACCTGGTGCTGTCCGGCTCCATGGGCAACACCGCCGTGGCGCTGATCAAGAACAAGGCGCTGAAACCTGGCACCGTGTTGCTGGAACTGCTCTACGTCAGTGAAGTGGTTGCCCCGCGCTCACTGCAACTGGGCCGCTACCTGCCGCCGGCCGCCCTGCGCTGCCTGCTCGATGCCAATGGCAACGACCTGTCGGCCCGGGTGTCGTTCGAGACCTTGAACGATCAACTGGAAAGCGTGCCGCGCGCCAGCGCCAACAAGTTCATCCAGGCCCAGCGCGATCAGTTGACGCCACGGATCAACGCTGGCGAGGACAAGATCTACCCACGTCACGCCGAACGTGTGGCAGAGGCGCAACGCCGCCTGGCCGCCGATACCGAAGAAGAACTGGCACGCCTGACCGCGCTGCAAGCGGTCAACCCGACCGTTCGTGACAGCGAACTGGTTGCCTTGCGCAAGCAACGCGAACAAGGCCTGGCGATGCTCGACAAGGCTGCGCTGCGACTGGAAGCGATCCGGGTGTTGGTGGCGGGTTAAGCCCCCCCTGCTCCACCGCTTGAACGATCAGGCCCGCAGCGATGCGGGCCTGATCGTTCCCACGCTCTGCGTGGGAATACCTCAAGGGACGCTCCGCGTTCCAGCTCTCGAAAGGGACGCGAAGCGTCCCGGGCTGCATTCCTTTGCTGCGCGTGGGAGCGATCAACGCAAGTGGCTACGCAGTCGCCGCAGAACCCACCGGCTCAACCACCGCCACCAACCCGTCCTTCATCCGCTTGGCATCTTTCACAAAACACCGCGACGCCAACACCAGAAACACCATGGTGAAAAACAGCGCCACCGGAATCAGGTACATCGCGTCATGCAGGCCGACCGCCTTGAACGCCTCGGTCATCTGCCCGGCACCGGCCGAGAGCATCGCCGTGTGGGCAAAGTGATCGGACAACGCGCCCACCACGACCGGTCCAAGACCACCACCCAGCAAGTACAACCCGGCAAAGAACAGCGCCATGGCCGTCGCCCGCAACCGCGGCTCGACCACGTCCTGAATCGCCGTGTAGACGCAGGTATAAAAGTTATAGGCAAACAACCAACCCAGGCTGAACACCGCCACGAATACGCCGATCTCTATTCGCCCAGAATGCAGCGCCCACGCCGTGCACAGCGTTGAAATGATCAGGCTGAACGCGGCGAACAGCAGGCGACCGTTGGCGACGCGCTGGTGGATCTTGTCCGCCACCCAACCGCCCAGTGTCAGTCCGAACAACCCTGTCACGCCGACGATCACCCCGGTCGCCACCGCAGCCTCCTGCAACGGCATCAGGAAATAACGCTGCAGCATTGGGACAAGGAACGAGTTACAGGCATAGGTGGCGAAGTTGAAACAAAGTCCAGCCATTACCAGCCACAGGAATGTCGGCACCGCCAGCACCCGGCGAATCGGTCGATCAATCTTCTCCTGCGACACCTGCACGCTTTCAGCCGCGCCGCGTTTCGGTTCCTTGATGAAAAACATGAAGATCGCCAGGATCAGTCCCGGTACTGCGGCAATAAAGAATGGAGCACGCCAGCTGTCGAAAGCCTTGACCATCGCGCCGATGGTGAAGAACGCCAGCAACAAGCCCAACGGCAGTCCGAGCATGAATATACCCATGGCCCGCGCCCGGCGATGCGCCGGGAACAAGTCGCCGATCAGCGAGTTGGCGGCCGGTGCGTAACTGGCTTCACCGATGCCGATGCCCATGCGCACGATCAGGAAACTCCAGAAGCTGCCGACCATGCCGTTGACGGCGGTCAGGCCGCTCCAAGCCGCCAGGCCCCACCCCATTAACTTGCTGCGCGAGCCGGTATCGGCCATTCGTCCCAGTGGCAGGCCGGCGATCGCGTAGACAATAGTGAAGGCAGTACCGATGATCCCCAGTTGAAAGTCGCTGAGCTGCCACTCCATGCGGATCGGCTCAATGATGATGGCTGGGATCGTGCGGTCGAAGAAGTTGAACAGGTTGGCCAGGAACAGCAGGAACAGAATGCGCCAGGCATTCGCCGCTTGGGTCGAGTTCTGCATGGGTCCGTCTCTTTTATTGTTATGGGGGCTTCACTGCCAGTGCATCCGAGCCCGGAACCTGCAATCTAGTCAGGCAGGCCGGGACTGTCTGTAATTATTCGTAAAGCTGATACCCGCCCATGGGGACAGACGCGGCCCAGGCAACATTTTATTTCCAAACGAACTAAGGTCCATTCCAAAATCATTGGTAGACAATGTGCCACCATCGCTTGCGTTCAATCCATGGCCTCTATACTCCAAGACATTCGCCAGCGTTGATAACGTCGGCAGGGAGACAAACACGGGGCATGCTAATGGAGTGGCTTGGTCTGCATTTCACTACAGAGCTAGCAGAAAGCGGACAGGTCATACTCCAATGTGTACATGACCCTTTTCTGGTGCTGCTGGCGTATCTGGTCGCCTGCGCCAGCTGTTTTGCCACGCTGGATATGGCCGAACGGATCAATCATGCGCAAAAACCAGCGTCCCAACGCCTCTGGCGCTGGATCGGCGCCGGATGCCTGGCCGGCGGAATCTGGGCCATGCACTTCATTGGCATGTTGGCGTTCCAGGCGCCGATCGACGTTCATTATCATTTGCCCATCACACTCTTGTCGCTACTGATCGCCCTGTGTGCGTCGTGGCTGGCGATGCACACCCTCAGCTTGCCTACCCTGAGTTTTCGACAATGCTGCAAGGCGTCGATCATCATTGGCCTGGGCATCGCCACCATGCACTACGTGGGCATGGCCGCCATGCGCTCGCAAGCCACGGCCTACTACCATCCGGGGCTGTTCATCCTTTCGATCATGATCGCCATCGGAGCCAGTCTGGCGGCACTGCTGCTGGCGAGCTACCTGCGTAATGGCTTGGGTATTTTTCACCAACTGCGCAAATGCGCCGCCAGCCTGGTACTGGGCGCAGGCATCATGAGCCTGCATTTCACCGGCATGGTCGCCTTCGACCTGGCCCTGCCAACTGGCAGCCAGTTAACCCAGCCAGGCGAAAATAACCATCTGCAATTGGGCCTGACGGTAGCCGTCATGACTCTACTGATAATAGGCAGCTGCATCAGTGCGGCATTGGCTGACAAGAAGCTGCAGCACAAGGATCGCGATCTGCTGCGGGTGAATTCGCTACTCACCCAACTGGACCAGGCGCGCATGTCCCTGCAACAGGTGGCGCACTATGATGCCCTGACCAACCTGCTCAACCGTCGCGGGTTCAACCAGCTCTTCGCCGAAAAGCTCCTGGAGCGCACTCACGCAGGCGGCATGCTCGCCGTCCTGTTCCTCGACATCGACCATTTCAAGCGTATCAACGACAGCCTCGGCCACGATGCCGGCGATGAATTGCTCAAGGTGCTCGCCCGGCACATCAAAAGTTCAGTGCGCAGTCATGACGATGTGGTAGCACGTTTTGGCGGCGACGAATTCTGCATTCTCATCGACCTGCATGACCGTGATGAGGCGCGACAGATGGCCCAGCGCATCATGCTGAAAATGAAGGAACCCATCGAGCTGTCCGGGCGGCGCATGGTCATGACCACCAGCATCGGCATCAGCGTATTTCCCGAAGACGGCAAGACCTGTGAAGAACTGCTGAAAAACGCCGACCTGGCGCTCTATCAATCCAAGGACGGTGGCCGTAATGGCCTGAATTTCTTCAGTGCCAACCTCAAGGCACGCGCCATGCTCGAACTGCAAATGGAGGAAGAGTTGCGCCACGCCCTGCGCGAAGACACCGGCCTGATGCTCTATTACCAACCGATCCTTGACCTCAAGACCGACCAGGTCAGCAAGCTTGAAGCGTTGATCCGCTGGCAACACCCCGTCCACGGATTCCTCACGCCGGACCGCTTCATTGGCATAGCGGAGGCCAATGGGCTGATTACCGAGCTGGACAATTGGGTGCTGCGCAAGGCTTGTGCCGACCTGGGCGAGCTGGCGCGCCAGGGCTGCGGGCACTTGAAGATTGCGATCAATTGCTCACCCCTGACCCTGGCACGCGAAGAATTGAGCGACGAAATCTCACTGGCATTGCGCAGCGCCGGGGTGGAGCCCCATCGACTGGAGCTGGAGGTCACCGAAAGCGCTCTGATGGGCAACATTGCCGAGACGCTGGTGCTGCTGCAGCAGATACGCGCCCTCGGCGTTTCGTTGTCGATCGATGACTTCGGCACCGGTTATTCATCCCTGGCTTACCTCAAGCGCTTACCACTGAACACGCTGAAGATCGACCGTTCATTCATCCAGGACATTCCGAAATCCACCCAGGACATGGAGATCGTCCAGGCCATTATCGTCATGGCCCACACCCTGCATCTGGAGGTGGTTACCGAAGGCGTAGAAACCTTCGAGCAGTACCAGTTTCTCGAATGCCACGGCTGCGATTTCGTCCAGGGCTACCTGCTCAGCCGCCCGATACCTTTGACCGAACTGCAACCGGTGCTGAACGAAATCAACCAGCGCAAGCATTCGTACAGCGTCAGGCGCTTGGGTCTGGCTCACGGTACATCTGCACTAACGTAGACGGGTCCTTCTCCAGGAAACCCTGCCCCCCGTGCAGGCGCATCAATTGCGCGGCCAAGCCACTGATCGGCGTCGCCGAACCCTGTTCGCGGGAAAATTTCACCGCACCGTCCAGATCCTTGAGCAAGGTCCGCACGTGCCATTTGACCGGTTCGAAACGGCTCTCGGCCATTTGCGGAGCCAGGAACTGCAACGGCCTGGAATCGGCAAACCCGCCGGCCAGTGCTTCGGCGATCCGACTGGCGTCGACCCCGGAGCGCTCCGCCAAAGCCACCACTTCGGCGATGACCAGTGCGTTGCAGGCAACGATCATCTGGTTGCAGGCCTTGGTCACCTGCCCTGCGCCCACGGCGCCCATGTGCGTCACACGCTGGCCGAGACTCAACAAGACCGGTTTGACCCGCTCAAGGTGTGCCACGGTGCCGCCGACCATGATCGCCAGGCTACCCGCTTCGGCACCCACCACACCACCGGACACCGGCGCATCCAGCCAGCCCATGCCTGTTTTGCCGAGCTCTGTCGCCATCTCGCGGGTCGCCGTGGGCTCCAGGCTGGAAAAATCCACCAGCAATTGATCCTTTGTCGCCCCTTCGACAATGCCCGACTTGCCGAAAACCACCTCACGAACCACCGCGGTATCCGCCAGGCACAACATGACCACCTCGGCGTGCTGGCACAACTCGGCAGGCGTGGCGACCTGGCGTGCCCCGGCTTCAACCAGCGGCGCGCACTTGGCCGGATTGCGGTTCCACACCGCCAGCGGATACCCCGCGGCGAGCAAACGTCGGCACATCGGCAGGCCCATCAGGCCGATTCCGGCAAATCCCAGGGCCGGTAGCGTTGACATCATTTTGCCTCCTTTGGATTAAAGAACACTGAATATTGGCCGATTCTTCAAGACGCAGGAAAGGATTCCGCCGAGCGACGCGCAAGCTGACTGCGCCGCCCGGGACTAATACGCGCTGATAAAAGACGCGAGTTCTCATTCCGTGATGGTCGACGACAGTATGCCGCCCGACCAACCAGCCCAGGTACATGGCGAACAATGACTTCCAAAAACAACCCGGCCCCTGCGCTTTCCGACCTGACGCTGAGCCCGGCGGCGAACAGCCCCGCACCGTCGAAGCCATTGACACCGTCGCGCCCGCTCGCGACCCAGCAATACCTGTACTTCACCGAAACCAATACCGATCGCATCCTCGACAACCTCGACGGCCTGCGCGACATGGTATTCCCCCGCCCACCGCATCTGGAAGGCGATAACGAACAACACAACGACCAGCAATTCCCGTCGGTGTGCCTTATTGGCCTGGGCCGCTGCGGTTCGAACATCGCGCTGGATGTCGCAGAACTGGTCTACAACGCCCGCAAGTTCTACCTCAACGAATTCAACAACGAAGATCGCCTCTCGCCAGACAAACGCTATGCGGAAAAAGGCTATAGCCCGGCGCAGTGGATTCGTAACAACTTGCGCCTGGGGTCGAACAAGGCCACCAAGCCGGTGTTCCTGGTAGAACCCCTGGTGATGCTGGGCGACCTGGACAAAGACATTGCTGGGCGTATCCGCTTCTCGCGCAAGGGCGAAAAGAGCGGGTTCCTGCGTGACTACAGCAAGATGAAGATCATGGACCTGTCGGAAGTCCATGCCGGGGGTGCCGGTAACGCACCGATCCTCGGACAGTACCTGGCCAAGATTATCCTGAACAAGGACACCCAGCGCTTCTCCAGCCCGGACTGGAAGATGATTCACTCGTACTTGATCGACAGCTGTGGCATCAAGGCCAACCAGTCGCGGCTGTATTTTTCGATCTTCAGTGCCGGTGGCGGCACCGGTTCGGGCATGGCCTCGGAGTTCGGCCTGGCCCAGCAACACTCGTACATGAACAAGACGTTCGACACCAAGCCGATGGACGAGCACGACAGCAAGAGCGGCCATGCCTTCGTCTTCGAGCCGATCTTTACCAGCGGTATCTGCGTACTGCCGAACATCTCCGATCACCGCAGTGAAATGTCCGAAGCGCTGCACATCAACGCCGGTCGCCTGCTGTGCAAATACCTGTCGGAAGAGTGGGATTTCTCCTACAACTTCGCCAACGAAGACAGCAGCGAAGCCAGTGTCATGGGACGTATCCGCCCATGGAACGCCATGATGCTGATTTCCAATGACATCATGCGTTATGCCGAAGAAAGCGATGACGGCAACATCCAGAACATCGACGTCAACGCCATGGAAAAGCATGCCAACCAGTACATCTCGCAGCAGATCTTCAACATCCTGACCGCGCAGGCGGTCACGACCGATTACGACCAGAACTATTTCCGCCGTGCCGGCATCGACATCGGCGAAACCATTCGCCTGGATGCCAACGACCTGTTCATGAGTCTGGCCGGCCCCGTGGCGATTGCCTACGCCGAGTCCGTGGTGCCTGAAACCCAGGCGCCTACCGGCGACAAGTTCAAGGTGTTCGAAAAAGAGCCACAGCGCCTGAACATCGACGATCTGTTCTTCCGCTCCATCGACCTGCCGCACTTCAACAAGGTCACCCAGGCCATCGAAGGCATCAGCCTGTTGCCGATCGAGTCCAAGCGCTATCGTGCGTCGCTGGAGCAATACAAGAATTCGGGATATGACGCGGCAGCCCTGCACGACCTGCATTTCTTCAAGAACTGTTCGTCGGTGGTGTCGATCGTTTCCCTGCCCAAGGACTACAAGCTGTCCTACATGGACCTGAACCGGCTGAAGACGCACCTCAACAACCTGTTCCCCAACACCACGCTCAAGCGTTATGCGTTGGTGATCGGTGCCTCGGCCAACCTGTCGCTGACCACCCTGATCGCCAAGAGCCCATGCCTGTCGGACGATTTCCTGACCTTGATCGTGGCGTTCATCAAGCGTTGCTTTGCGCGTGCGCCTTACCGCTTCGATGACACCCTGGACAACTCGGTCCTGGACTTCATCATCAACGAACAATTCGATGAAGACCTGATCGACGACCTGCTCAACGAGTTCGAGAACCCGGCGAAAATTCTTGATACCAATTGGTATGCGATCAAACCGATGTACGAGAAGAAGTATCGCGAGCTGATCAACGACAAGGACAAGTTTGTCTCGATCAACGATATCCGCCTGTCACGCGATTGCGTGAAGAAAGCGATCAAGTACCTGCGTGAGATCTATCGTCACCGGATTGGCAAGACCAAGGTGATTTCGTTGAATAACCATACGGGTAGAACCGCTTAATCCGTGGCACGCCCATTCGCGAGCAGGCTCGCTCCCACAGTTGACCGCGTACCTTCTGGGTAAATGCGATCCCTGTGGGAGCGAGCCTGCTCGCGAAGGCAAATCCAGAAACAATTGGGCAGTCGTTTAATTGCCTACCCAACTGTTCCCGTTACGTTTACGTCACCGTGAAGCGTGGCCTTTCTCTACGGCAACGTGCCATCACGCTACTCGGCTACACACTTATCCCCGCCAAGCCATCGCACCAAGACAGTGCAACCATTCAACCCTGCGCCTTTTCCTGAATCATGATCCAGGGCGAAACCACCACCGCCCACAACTCCGGATCCCTTTCAAAAAGATCCAGCGCCCGCGTTTCAGACAGCTTGGCGACCTTGTCGTCAGCCAGCCAGGCGGCCACTTTCTCGCCGTCATCGGTCGCCATGGCTTCGGCGGCAGCGATCAAATCAAGGCCGGGGTCGACCCACAATAGGGCACCCTTGGCAAAGAACGGCTCCAACTCCTTCCAGGTAATAGATGCGGTTTCTCCAAGCAGCTTGGCATAGAGGGTGCTAGGTTCTTCAATCATGGGTCCGGTCCGGAAAAGAAATCGACGCAATGATAACGTCGGTGGTCAGGCAGAAAAACCCAGATGCAATTTGCAGGATCGAATGAAAAGCGCAGGAATGCCAAGGAATGCACGGAATCTGGCTATAAGCCCGTCAAAGCCCCGCCGCAATTCTGACTTTTTCTTTCAAAAAAGCGACACCCCCAAGTTTTGCCCCCCGGCGCCAGCTTCCCAGGCTGACAATCGGCGCTCTACACTGTACCGGTACAGTTGCCGAGGGGCTTTTCCGGGGAATGTCGTAGATACTGACCCGGTTCTGCCGCCGACGGCGCCAGGACTATAAAAATTACAACAGTAAGAGTGGAGCACTATGACTAAGGCTACTAAGCAGATTTCCAAACTGTTTGCCGCTATGGTTCTGGCCGGGGTTGCCAGCCATTCGTTCGCAGCTGACACCATCAAGATCGGCATCGCCGGCCCAAAAACCGGTCCTGTAGCCCAATACGGCGACATGCAGTTCAGCGGCGCCAAAATGGCCATTGAACAGATCAACGCCAAAGGCGGCGTAGACGGCAAGAAGCTCGAAGCCGTTGAATACGATGACGCCTGTGATCCAAAACAAGCGGTAGCGGTCGCGAACAAAGTCGTCAACGACGGCGTGAAATTCGTGGTTGGCCACCTGTGCTCCAGCTCCACTCAACCGGCTTCGGACATCTACGAAGACGAAGGCGTGATCATGATCACCCCGGCAGCCACCAGCCCGGACATCACCAACCGTGGTTACAAAATGGTGTTCCGCACCATCGGCCTCGACAGCGCCCAAGGCCCTGCCGCCGGTAACTACATCGCCGACTTCGTAAAACCGAAAATCGTTGCCGTGCTGCACGACAAACAGCAATACGGTGAAGGTATCGCCTCTGCCGTGAAGAAAACCCTGGAAGGCAAAGGCGTGAAGGTTGCCGTGTTCGAAGGCGTCAACGCCGGCGACAAGGACTTCTCGTCGATGATCGCCAAGCTCAAGCAAGCCAACGTCGACTTCGTCTACTACGGCGGCTACCACCCGGAACTGGGCCTGATCCTGCGTCAATCCCAGGAAAAAGGCCTGAAAGCCAAGTTCATGGGTCCGGAAGGCGTGGGTAACGATTCCATCTCGCAGATTGCCAAGGACGCTTCCGAAGGCCTGCTGGTGACCCTGCCGAAATCCTTCGACCAGGATCCGGCCAACATCGCCCTGGCTGACGCCTTCAAGGCCAAGAAAGAAGATCCAAGCGGTCCGTTCGTGTTCCCGGCCTACTCGGCTGTGGAAGTGATTGCCGAAGGCATCAAGGCGGCCAAGTCCGAAGACTCCGCCAAAGTGGCTGAAGCCATCCACAAAGGCACCTTCAAGACCCCTACCGGCGACTTGAGCTTCGACGAGAAGGGCGACCTGAAAGACTTCAAATTCGTGGTTTACGAGTGGCACTTCGGCAAACCAAAAACTGAAGCCAAGCCTCAGTAAGGCGCTGCCTGACTGACTGCCAACAAAGCCCACGGCGTGCCGTGGGCTTTGTTTTACGAACGTATCTGGGCCGTGCTGGCGTGATCCGCTAGTCTCCCCACCTGAAAATCTCAAAACCGTCATCAGCGGTTCGCTGGCAAATCCCGGATTCGAAGTGGATGCAGATCCACGGGGCCCGGGCGGGAAAATGACTCCACCAGTGAAATGCGTATCAGGTTTTTAGGAGCGCTGTAATGCCTGACATCTATCACTTCTTCCAACAGCTGGTTAATGGTTTGACCATTGGCAGCACGTATGCCCTGATCGCCATCGGCTATACGATGGTCTACGGCATCATTGGAATGATCAACTTCGCCCACGGCGAGGTGTACATGATCGGCTCCTACGTGGCGTTCATCGCCATCGCCGGGCTGGCCATGCTGGGACTCGACAGTGTTCCGCTGTTGATGACCGCCGCTTTCCTGGCGACCATCGTCGTCACCAGTGCCTACGGCTACAGCATCGAACGGATCGCCTACCGCCCCTTGCGCGGCAGCAACCGTTTGATCCCGCTGATTTCCGCCATCGGCATGTCGATCTTCCTGCAGAACACGGTTCTGCTGGCGCAAGACTCCAAGGACAAATCCATCCCCAACCTGATTCCGGGCAACTTTGCCTTCGGACCAGGTGGCGCACATGAAGTGCTGATTTCCTACATGCAAATCGTGGTGTTCGTGGTGACCCTGGTCGCCATGCTCGGCCTGACGCTGTTCATCTCCCGCTCTCGCCTGGGTCGCGCCTGCCGCGCCTGTGCCGAAGACATCAAGATGGCCAACCTGCTGGGTATCAACACCAACAACATCATCGCCCTGACCTTCGTCATCGGTGCCGCGCTGGCGGCCATCGCGGCCGTGCTGCTGAGCATGCAGTACGGCGTGATCAACCCGAACGCCGGTTTCCTGGTCGGCCTCAAGGCCTTCACCGCCGCGGTACTGGGCGGTATCGGCAGCATTCCAGGCGCCATGCTTGGCGGACTGGTGCTGGGCGTTGCGGAAGCCTTTGGTGCCGATATCTTCGGCGACCAATACAAGGACGTCGTGGCGTTCGGCCTCCTGGTTTTGGTGTTGTTGTTCCGGCCAACTGGCCTGTTGGGCCGTCCGGAGGTTGAGAAGGTATGACTAGGAATCTTAAACAGGCGCTGTTCAGCGCTTTGCTGGTGTGGGCCGTGGCCTACCCGGTACTCGGTCTGAAGCTGACCATCGTCGGCATCAACCTCGAAGTTCATGGCACCAGCGACGCCACCCTGATCACCATCGCGGTGTGCTCGGTACTGATGTTCCTGCGTGTGCTGTTCGACCAGCAGATCAGCTCGGCCTGGCGTTCTTCGCCGAGCATGCCGCTGATCCCAGCCAAGGCCAGCAACTTCCTGACCCTGCCTACCACTCAGCGCTGGATCATCATCGCGCTGATCGCCGGCGCCCTGGTCTGGCCGTTCTTCGGCTCTCGCGGTGCAGTCGATATCGCGACGCTGGTGCTGATCTACGTAATGTTGGGCCTGGGCCTGAACATCGTGGTCGGCCTGGCCGGCCTGCTCGACCTCGGTTACGTCGGTTTCTACGCCGTTGGCGCCTACAGCTACGCGCTGCTGTCGCACTACTACGGCCTGAGCTTCTGGATCTGCCTACCGATCGCCGGCCTGATGGCGGCCACCTTCGGCTTCCTGCTCGGCTTCCCGGTGCTGCGTCTGCGCGGTGACTACCTGGCGATCGTGACCCTGGGCTTTGGTGAGATCATCCGTCTGTTCCTGCGTAACCTGACCGGCCTCACGGGCGGTCCGAACGGCATCAGCAACATCGAGAAACCAACGTTCTTCGGCCTGACCTTTGAACGTAAGGCCGCTGAAGGGATGCAGACGTTCCACGAGTATTTCGGCATCGCCTACAACTCGATCAACAAGGTGATTTTCCTGTACCTGGTTGCGTTGTTGCTGGCGCTCGGCGCGCTGTTCGTCATCAATCGCCTGCTGCGCATGCCCCTGGGCCGCGCGTGGGAAGCGTTACGTGAAGACGAGATTGCCTGCCGTGCACTGGGCCTGAACCCTACCGTGATCAAATTGTCGGCGTTCACCCTGGGTGCCAGCTTCGCCGGTTTCGCCGGTAGCTTCTTCGCTGCCCGTCAGGGCCTGGTGACGCCGGAATCCTTCACTTTCATCGAGTCGGCGATCATCCTCGCCATCGTGGTACTGGGTGGCATGGGCTCGCAGCTGGGTGTGATCCTGGCCGCCGTGGTAATGATCCTGCTGCCGGAAATGATGCGTGAGTTCAGTGAGTACCGCATGTTGATGTTCGGTGCCTTGATGGTACTGATGATGATCTGGCGCCCTCAGGGTCTGCTGCCCATGCAACGTCCTCACATGGAGCTGCGCAAATGAGCCGCGAGATCCTTAAAGTAGAAAACCTGAGCATGCGCTTCGGCGGCTTGCTGGCGGTCAACGGCGTTGCCTTGAGCGTGAAAGAGAAACAAGTGGTTGCCTTGATCGGCCCCAACGGCGCCGGCAAGACCACCGTGTTCAACTGCCTCACCGGCTTTTACAAGCCAAGCGGCGGCAGCATCCTGCTCGATGGCGAGCCGATCGAAGGCCTGCCGGGCCACAAGATCGCCCTCAAGGGCGTGGTGCGCACCTTCCAGAACGTGCGGTTGTTCAAGGACATGACCGCGGTCGAGAACCTCTTGATCGCCCAGCATCGCCACCTGAACACCAACTTCCTGTCCGGCCTGTTCAAGACCCCAGGGTTCCGCAAGAGCGAACGCGAGGCCATGGAATTCGCCGAGTACTGGCTCGAAAAGGTCAACCTCAAGGAGTTCGCCAACCGTCCGGCCGGCACCCTGGCCTACGGTCAGCAACGGCGCCTGGAAATTGCCCGCTGCATGATGACCCGTCCGCGGATCCTCATGCTCGACGAACCGGCCGCCGGCCTGAACCCGAAGGAAACCGAGGACCTCAAGGCGCTGATCAGCGTGTTGCGTCAAGAGCACAACGTCACCGTGCTGCTGATCGAACACGACATGAAACTGGTCATGAGCATTTCCGACCACATCGTCGTGATCAACCAGGGCACGCCCCTGGCCAACGGTACGCCGGAACAGATCCGTGACAATCCTGAAGTGATCAAAGCCTACCTGGGGGAAGCGTAAATGCTGCAGTTCGAAAACGTTTCCACCTTCTACGGCAAGATCCAGGCCCTGCACAGCGTCAACGTCGAAGTCCGCCAGGGCGAGATCGTGACCCTGATCGGCGCCAACGGTGCCGGCAAGTCCACGCTGCTGATGACCCTGTGCGGTTCGCCGCGGGCCCACAGCGGCAGCATCCGCTACATGGGTGAGGAGCTGGTCGGGCAGGACTCTTCGCAGATCATGCGCAAGAGCATTGCCGTGGTGCCGGAAGGTCGTCGGGTGTTTTCCCGCCTGACCGTCGAAGAAAACCTCTCCATGGGTGGTTTCTTCACCGCCAAAGGCGACTATCAGGAACAGATGGACAAGGTCCTCGGACTTTTCCCACGCTTGAAAGAGCGCTTCAGCCAGCGTGGCGGCACCATGTCCGGCGGCGAACAGCAAATGCTCGCCATCGGCCGTGCGCTGATGAGCAAACCCAAGCTGTTGCTGCTCGACGAGCCTTCACTGGGCCTGGCCCCGATCATCATCCAGCAGATCTTCGATATCATCGAACAGCTGCGCAAGGACGGTGTAACGGTGTTCCTGGTCGAGCAGAACGCCAACCAGGCGCTGAAAATCGCTGACCGCGCCTACGTGCTGGAAAACGGCCGGGTGGTGATGACAGGCACCGGTGAAGCGCTGTTGACCGATCCGAAAGTGCGCGATGCGTACCTCGGTGGCTAAGCCTTTGCGGTAAACAAAAAGACGGCCTTTGCGGGCCGTTTTTTTATGCCCACCAAACTTCAACAACATCGCCCCCCCCTTTAGGAGCGAGCATGTTCGCGAAGAACCTGAGGCCACCGCGGGGCATCAGGCTTCCCGCTTTATCGTTAACGACCATCGCGACGGTGCGACGATTCGACATGCTCGCTCCTACAGGGGGGGCGTGATGGTTTAGAGCCTGTCCAGCGCCTCGCCGCTGCGCTTGAACCAGCCCATCAAATAATCCGCCAGCACCTGCGTACGCCTGGGCAGCCCACCCTGATACGGATGCACCAGATACATCGGCATGCTGCGTGTCTGATAATCACGCAGCAGCCAGCGCAAACGCCCGTCAGCCAATTCCGCCGGCAATGCATAGGACGGCAAGCGGGCAATGCCGGCGCCAGCCAGTGCGGCTTTTTTCAACAGGTTGTAATGATTACTGGCGAACGGTCCCGAAACCCGCACCCGCAACAACTCGTGTTGTTGGTGATACAACCACTCCTCCCGACCGCTGTAGTGGCTGTTGAGCAGGCAGCGATGCCCGGCCAGCGCCTGAGGGGACTGCGGCTCACCGTATTGCTCCAGATAGGCCGGGCTGGCACAGGTCAACTCCCGCCACGCCAGTAGCGGGCGCGCCACCAGGCGCTGGTCAATCGCCACATCGGAGCGGACCGCCAGATCGAAGCCGTCACGGGACAAATCGCGGTAGTTGTTGTTGAGCTCCAGTTCGATCTGCACCTCGGGATACTGGGCCGAGAACTCCAGCAACAAGCCATCGAAGAACGTTTCCCCAAGCGACACAGGTACGGTCATCCGCACAGGGCCCGCCATGTCATCCTTCAACCGTGCCAGGGCCTGGCGCGCGCGCTCGACTTGCACCACCAGCGCCTGGGCTTGGGGCAACAACGCAGCGCCTGCCGCCGTCAGGCTCAAGCGTCGCGTGGTGCGTTGTAGCAGGACCACGGAAAACTGCGCTTCCAACTGACTGATGCGCTTGGACAACTGGCCCTTGCTGCAACCCAATTGCTGCGCCGCCAAGGTAAAGCTGCCTGCTTCGACCAACACGGCGAATGCCGCCAGGTCATCCATCTCGCTCATGGATTGTTTCCATTTGAAAACCAAAGGTTGCCTATTAGCGCGCTTATCCGTGGAAAAAACCACTCTAAACTGAGGCCTCACTTATCGATACGAGGATCAGCCAGCATGAAAATTCTTTTGATCGGCGCAGGTGGCACCATTGGTTCGGCCGTCGACAAGGAACTGTCCCCGCGCCACGAGATCGTGCGCATCGGCCGCAAAAGCGGTGATTTCCAAGTGGACATCAGTGACAGCGCCTCGATTCGAAAACTGTTTGAGCAAACGGGCAAGTTCGATGCGTTGGTCTGCGCCGCCGGCAACGTGACCTTCGCGCCACTGGATGAAATGACCGAAGAGAGTTTTACCCTGGGCCTTAAAGACAAGTTGATGGGCCAGGTCAACTTGCTGCTGGTCGGTCGCGAGTTCGCGAATGACGGCGCGTCGTTCACCTTCACCACCGGCGTGCTCAGCCACGATCCGATCCGCAGCGGCGCGTCCGCCGCGTTGGTCAACGGAGCCCTGGACAGTTTTGTCCGTGCCGCCGCGATCGAATTGCCGCGTGGCCTGCGGGTCAACTCGATCAGCCCGAACGTGCTGGTCGAAGCCATGGGCAAATACGCACCTTACTTCCGCGGCTTCAAACCGGTTCTGGCGGCCGATGTGGCATTGGCCTACGCAAAGAGTGTCGAAGGCTTGCAGACAGGTCAGACCTTTCACGTGGGCTAAAGCCTTGTGATGAACGGTCAGGCTGAGTAACGTGACGGCACTTGTCAGGAGACCCCAAGATGCGTGCTGCCCGTTCCTTAGTCCTCGTTGCCCTTCTTCCACTGTTCGCCGCATGCCAGTTGTTCGATGGCTCGAGGGAAAGCGCTTCCCACGTCGGCCAGGCCCGTATGCAGGGCCAATTGAGCGCAGCCGACGGCAAGCTGTTGTTCCAGCCGTGCGGCGAGCAGAAACGTTATGCGGTCAACGACACGGGCGGTACCAGCGTCCTGCAACAGGCCGCGAGCCTGGCCGATGCCCAAGGCAAACTGTTTGCCGATGTGCGCGGGCGGATCGTTTCCGGCTCCGGCGACGGGCAACTGGACCTCGAACAGCTGTATCGCATCGAGCGTTCGGGCAATGCCTGTGCCGATCCCGACTTCAAGAAGCTGATCCTGCGCGCCGCCGGCCATGCCCCTGAGTGGAGCGTGAGAGTCACCGGCAAAGGCATGGTCCTTGAACGCGCCGGCCAGGCGCCGTTGGCCGTGCCCTATGTCGAGGAGCAATTGGGCGAAGGCCGCTTCAACCTCAGCACCGAAGCCAACCAGCAGCACATCGAACTGTGGGTCGCACCGCAACGCTGCGTCGACAACAGCACCGGCAGCATCCAGCACATGAGTGCTGAACTGCGGATCAACGGCCAGGTGCAACGGGGTTGTGGGTATTTCGGCGGATCGCGCGACGACTGATCGTTTAAGCCTCACGGGCCTGAGCCTTTGAGGCTTATAATCGCCGGTTTCAAACGCCCTGGCGCAGTTGTGCGCCCCGCGAACCGGATCCTGCCATGTTACGAATCACCGAACTCAAGCTGCCAATCGACCATCCCGATGAAGACCTGCGCCCTGCCATCCTGCAGCGCCTGGGCATCACCAGCGATGACTTGCTCGATTTCACCTTGTTCAAGCGCAGCTACGATGCGCGCAAAAAGTCCTCCGAGCTGTGCTTCATCTACACCATCGACCTCGATGTTCGCGATGAAGCCTCGGTGCTGCACAAGTTCGCCGATGACCGTAACGTCAACGTGGCACCGGATGTCAGCTACAAAATGGTCGGCCAGGCGCCGGCCGACCTGAGTGTGCGCCCTGTCGTGGTCGGCTTTGGTCCATGCGGGATCTTCGCCGGCTTGCTGCTGGCGCAAATGGGCTTCAAGCCGATCATCCTCGAACGCGGCACCGAAGTGCGCCAGCGCACCAAGGACACCTGGGGCCTGTGGCGTAAAAGCGTGCTCAACCCCGAGTCCAACGTACAGTTCGGCGAGGGCGGCGCGGGGACATTCTCCGATGGCAAGCTCTACAGCCAGATCAAGGATCCGAAGTTCATCGGGCGCAAAGTCCTCAATGAGTTCGTCAAGGCCGGTGCCCCGGAAGAAATCCTCTACGTCAGCAAACCGCACATCGGTACGTTCCGCCTGACAGGCGTGGTGGAAAACATGCGTGAGCAGATTCGCGCCATGGGCGGTGAAGTGCGTTTCCAGCAGCGGGTTACCGACGTGCTTATCGAGGACGGCCAACTGGTTGGCGTCGAACTCGATGGCGGCGAGCAGATCCACTCGAAACACGTGATCCTGGCCCTCGGCCACAGTGCCCGGGACACGTTCCGCATGTTGCACGGCCGTGGCGTGTTCATGGAAGCCAAGCCATTCTCGGTAGGATTCCGCATCGAACACCCGCAGTCGCTGATCGACCGCGCGCGCCTGGGCAAGTACGCAGGCCACCCGAAACTCGGCGCCGCCGACTACAAACTGGTGCACCACGCCAAGAATGGCCGTTCCGTCTACAGCTTCTGCATGTGCCCGGGCGGCACGGTGGTGGCGGCGACGTCCGAGCCAAATCGCGTGGTGACCAATGGCATGAGCCAGTACTCGCGTAACGAGCGCAACGCCAACTCCGGGATCGTTGTCGGGATTACCCCGGAAGTCGATTACCCGGGCGGCCCGTTGGCCGGTATCGAGTTGCAGGAACGCCTGGAATCCCACGCCTTTGTGCTCGGCGGCAGCAACTACGAGGCACCGGCGCAACTGGTCGGCGACTTTATCGCCGGCAAGCCGTCCACCGAGTTGGGCAGCGTTGAACCCTCCTACAAACCGGGCGTTGCCCTGGGTGACCTGGCGCTGGCCTTGCCGGCCTTCGCCATCGAAGCGATTCGCGAAGCCTTGCCGGCATTCGAGAAACAGATTCGCGGTTACTCGCTGCACGATGCCGTGTTGACCGGGATCGAGACCCGCACGTCGTCGCCGTTGCGCATCACCCGCAACGAGTCGATGCAAAGCCTGAACGTCAAGGGCCTGTTCCCGGCGGGTGAAGGCGCAGGTTATGCGGGTGGGATTCTGTCGGCGGGTGTCGATGGCATTCGCATCGCCGAAGCCGTGGCGCGGGACATCCTGGGCTTGCAGGCCTGACGCATATCCCTTGTGGGAGCGAGCCTGCTCGCGCAGGCGGATTAACACTCAACAGAAATGTTGACTGATCTACCGCTTTCGCGAGCAGGCTCGCTCCCACAGTGATTTCTGCGCATGATGAATTCAGATATTGGCGCGCAACACCGTAGCCGGTAGCGCCTCGCCGCGCTCGACCGTCGCCGCCACCGCATCGATCAACCCACCCAGTTCAAACCCCTCGGCCTGAAGCCAGGCCTGATCGTAATACGTCGTGGCATAGCGCTCGCCGCTGTCGCACAGAATCGCCACGATCGACCCCTCCTCCCCCGCTGCAGCCATCTGCTGCGCGGCCATCAAGGCGCCGATCAGGTTGGTCCCGCTCGATCCGCCGACATGACGCCCCAGACGTTTCGCCAGGTAATGCATGGCTGCCAACGACAACGCGTCCGGCACCTTGACCATCGCATCGATGACCTTGGGCAGGAATGACGCCTCCACCCGGGGTCGTCCAATGCCCTCGACCCGCGAACCGTGAGCCAGGCGCAGGCTGGCATCACCGCTCTGGTAGTAATCGAAAAACACCGAGCGTTCGGCATCGGCACACAACACGCGGGTGGCGTGCTGGCGATAGCGTACGTAACGTCCCAGGGTCGCCGTCGTGCCCCCGGTACCGGGGCTGGACACCAGCCAGCTCGGCTCCGGGTGCTTTTCGAAGCGCATCTGCTGGAAGATCGATTCGGCGATGTTGTTGTTCGCCCGCCAGTCGGTCGCGCGCTCGGCGTAGGTGAACTGGTCGATGAAGTGGCCATCGTGTTCGCGCGCCAGGCGTTCGGATTCGGCGTAGATCTGTGTAGGGTCCGTGACCAGATGCGTTTGCCCGCCATAGAAAGCGATTTGCGCAATCTTCTCCTTCGAGGTGCTGGCCGGCACGACCGCAATGAACGGCACCCCCAGCAAACGCGCGAAGTACGCTTCGGAAATTGCCGTCGAACCGCTGGACGCCTCGATGACTGGCGCTCCGGGCTTGAGCCAGCCATTGCACAGCGCGTACAGGAACAGCGAACGCGCCAGACGGTGTTTCAGGCTGCCGGTGGGATGGCTCGACTCATCCTTGAAGTACAACTCGATGCCGGCAAAGCCTGGCAGCGACAAGGGGATCAGATGAGTGTCGGCGCTGCGCTGGAAATCGGCTTCGATGATCCGGATGGCTTCGCGGGACCACTGTCGGATGTCGCTCATGGTAGTTATCTCGATGGATCGGGCAATTGGCGGCCTTTTCACAAGCCTGAGCCTTCAAGCTTAGGAAAAATCCTACATCCAGCACAGATACAGCTGGGTTCCAATGCATCCGGCAACTGCTAGGCTCAAGACCTTGCCGCAGAATCGTGCTGTTACGACATATAACAAAAAAGAATATAACTTTTGTTTTAACAACTAACGGTACGGGTTAGGGTGTGCCACCTTTTGACTAATCGATGGAGAGCGACTGTGCCTCTGCGTAGCACGTTCACGCGTTTCTTTCAGCTGGAAGCTGCCAGCGGTCTGTTATTGATCGCCGCGGCTATCCTCGCGCTGATCATCAATAACTCCCCGCTGTCGTGGCTGTACAACGGCCTCCTGGAAACCCCCGTTGTCGCCCAGATCGGCGCGCTGAAAATCGCCAAGCCCCTGCTCCTATGGATCAATGACGGGCTGATGGCGATGTTCTTCCTTTTGATCGGGCTGGAGGTCAAGCGCGAGGTCCTCGACGGGCAACTGTCCAAGCCGTCGCAGATCGTCCTGCCCGGCGCAGCCGCCATTGGCGGCATGGTCGTGCCAGCGTTGATCTACTGGTTCCTCAACCGCGACAACCCGCCGGCCCTGAACGGCTGGGCGATCCCGACAGCCACCGACATCGCTTTCGCGCTGGGTGTACTGGCGTTGCTGGGCAAACGCGTTCCGGTCTCGCTGAAGTTGTTCCTGATGACCCTGGCGATCATCGACGACCTCGGCGCCATCATCATCATCGCGATTTTTTACTCCGGCGAGCTGTCGACCCTGTCCCTGGCACTGGCTGCAGCCTGCATCGCGGCGCTGATCGGAATGAACCGGCTCGGCGTGGTAAAGCTCGGACCGTACATGATCATCGGCCTGATCCTCTGGGTCTGCGTACTCAAGAGCGGTGTGCATGCCACGCTGGCGGGCGTGACCCTGGCCTTCTGCATACCGTTGCGCACGAAAAACGCCGAACCGTCGCCCCTGCTGACACTGGAACACGCGCTGCACCCTTGGGTGGCCTACGGCATCCTGCCGTTGTTCGCCTTCGCCAACGCCGGCCTGTCGCTGAGTGGCGTTACCGCCGAGAGCTTCACCCATAACGTGCCAATGGGCATCGCGATTGGCCTGCTTCTGGGCAAGGCAATCGGCGTCTACGGCCTGACCTGGCTGGCGGTGAAAACCGGCATCGCCGCCCTGCCCCAGGGTGCCAATTGGGGCCAGGTGCTGGGTGTCGCGATTCTTTGCGGCATAGGCTTCACCATGAGCCTGTTTGTCGGTTCGCTGGCCTTTGAGCCAGGCGTGAGTGACTACGCGGGGATGGATCGGATGGGGATTCTCACCGGTTCGATTCTGGCGGCCTTGATTGGCTATGCCGTCACGGCTGCGGCGAGTCGCAAGCCTGCACTGCAAACGGCGCACCTGTAGGACCAAGCTGGCTCCAGGCGGCGTTCCGATGGACGTCAACGATGATGCGGGAAATCTGAAACCCAACGGTGTTTTCAGGTTTTTCGCGAGCAAGCTCGCTCCTACAAAAAACCGTACAGAACTTCGGATTCTTCCTACGAGCTTTACGGAAGCTGCCTGCATAAATCCCCAAGCCTTTCTCGTTAACGTTGCGATTTGTGACCGTGCCTTTTGCTTTATGCAGACATGGTCAAATTCAGCAATTTTGGAGAGGGTTATGGCGCTACGTCAGGAACTGATGCCCCCGCACCTTTGCGAAACCAAGGTTGCTCGCCTTGCAAACCTTGCTGCGCAAATTGATGGCGCAGATCAGGATCAGACCAGGGATCAGCTGGCTCAATTCAATCGAGAGGCTATGACGGATCTGACCTCTCTCGATTTTCCAGGTATTGACGAAGCCCAGGATCATGACACTTGGGTTCGCCAGATCCTGATGGGGCCTTATGAGCGCCGCCTGAAGGATATCTCCCAACCTGAAATGATCGAAATGGCTCGAAGAGTCATGGATGCGGATATCCCGGAACACGCCACCTGCTTTTGGCTGCAAATGTTGGCCCTCAATATTCCAGATGCTCGTATTTCCGATCTTTTTATCTGGCCCGGCGAATATTTTGGTGATGGGGACGACGCTCGAGAATTAATACCCGAGCAAGTCATTGAAACAGCCCTAAAGAACGATTTTTAGCCCGATGCCGGAAACCGGCGCAAAAAAAACCCGACCAGTCACCCTGGTCGGGGTTTTCTCTTACCCGTATTACCGCTTAGTGAGAAACGCGACTGGTGCCATCAACCGTGGCAATACGCACGCGCTCGCCGACGCGGAACACTTCGTTTTCCTGAACCTGCTGCACGTAGGCACGCATGCTGCCGTCGTCTTCACGCACGGTGATCTCCACGCCCTGGGTGCGGGTCAGGCCTTCTTCGGTAGCCGAGCCCAGCAGCCCGCCGGCCACTGCGCCGATGACCGCTGCGACGATACTGCCTCGGCCGCCGCCGATGGCACTGCCGCCAACTCCGCCGACCACTGCACCCGCAGCGCCGCCGATCGGGGTCTTGGTACCTTCGATTTTCACCGGCCGCAGGGCTTCGATGGTGCCCATGCGAATCGTCTGCACGCGACGCGCTTCGTCACGGGAATAGGAGTCACCGGTCAAGCTCGATTGGCAGCCAGTGAGCAACATCGCCATGGTGGAAAAGGAAGCAACCAGCAGAACAGACTTACGCATAGCATCAACTCCAAAGGACAAGTAACCATTAAACTCCGCAGCTGAACGCCTGTCACGGCCTTGCCTGGAGAAAATTGCTTCGATTCAGGCTCTGTACAGGCCCCTTGACGAGCTCACCACACAGTTGTGGCTATTTGCAAAACTGCGCCACTGACCAGGGATCTATATGGATTACTTTATCATTGTCGTCACAACCGTCGCTGGACTGTACTTCCATGGGTGGCTATATGTGCGCATCAGACGCTGGATGGACCGTGACCTGGCATTAGCGCTGGCTGGCAAGGACGAGCAGAAAAAAGCCTTCATGCTCGAACAGTTGGCAAGCGCTCATGCGCAGAAAATCAAGCGTCGAGACCTGCCGCGGTGGCTCGAGGCCGCAGCGGCAAGCTATTCCGAGCGGTAGACTGCTTAAGGCGCCAGACGTTCAAGAATCCAGTTGGCGCCCTGCAGACGATAGTTGAGCCGGTCGTGCAGACGGCTTGGACGACCCTGCCAGAACTCGATGCGCTCTGGCAGCAAACGATACCCACCCCAATGTTCAGGGCAATGTGGCTGGGTATCGCTGAAACGCTGCTCGGTATCCTTGAGCAGCGACTCCAGTTCGCTACGATCGGCTATCACCCGGCTCTGCGGCGAAGCCCAGGCACCGAGGCGGCTGCCCAGCGGGCGCACCTGATAATACGCATCGGACTCCTCGGGCGTGACCTTCACCACCCGACCTTCAATCCGTACCTGACGCTCCAGCGTCGGCCAGAAAAACGTCATGGCCGCGAATGGATTCGCCTCCAGCTGCTGGCCTTTGGCGCTGTCGTAGTTGGTGAAAAAGGTGAAGCCCTGCGCATCCAGTCCCTTGAGCAGCAGAATCCGGCAATGCGGCCGCCCGTCCTGGTCGACAGTGGCCAAGGTCATGGCATTAGCCTCCACCGGTGCCTGCTCGGTTTTCACCGCATCGGCAAACCATTGGTGGAACAGCGCAAACGGCTCGGCCGGGGCTTGTGCCTCAGTCAGGCCATCACGGGTGTAGTCGCGGCGCATATCAGCCAGGGCCTTGGTCATGGCGCAATCCTTATGGTTAACGAATCACTTCTTTGTGGTATCGGCGGCGACTTTGGTCGCGTCGGCAGCGGCTTTGGCCGGTGCGGTCTTTTTCGCTGGCGTTGCGGTTTTAGCCGGTGCCTTCTTGGCTGGAGCCTTGGCGGCTTTCTTGGCCGGCGCTTTTTTCGCCACCGGTGCAGCCGCTTTCTTCGCTTCGCTTGGTGCTGGAGTCACAGGCTTGGCCACCGGCTTGATGTCCTGGGTTGCAACCACGCGCACAGGCGCCGGGGCCGGCATATTGTACTTGCTCAGCAACGCGACCATGGTGTTTTGCGGCGTTACCAACAGCTCCACTCGACGGTTCAAGGCGCGGCCCTCAACGCTGTCGTTGGCGGCACGCGGAGCTTCGCCGCCCATGCCACGCAGCATCAGGCGATCACGCTGCAGACCACTGAGGCGGAAGATCGCCGCCACGGACTGCGCACGCTCCTGACTCAGCTTCACATTGGCGGGCGCTGCGCCCGAGGTATCGCTGTGGCCGAGTACCAGCACGGCGGTCTTCGGGTCAGCTTCAAGGATTTTCGCAACGCGAGTGAACGGGCCGAGCGTCACCGGCAAGAGCATGGCCGGGCGGTCCGGGTTGAACGAGCCCTCTACGGGCGCGGTCACCACCAATACGTTTTCACGGCGTTCGAGTTGCAGGTTGCTGTCCTTGATCGCTGTGCGCAGACGCGGTTCGTAGTCGTCCAGCCAAGCCTGGGTGACTTTCGGATCGGGCATCGGCACGGCTTTGGCTGTGCTCTGCTCTTTGCCACCAAACGGCCACCACCACTTGCCATCTGCATCAGCCTCAGCCTTGGCCTTGGCCACTTCGACCGGCTTGGCTGCAGGTTTTACTTCTGGTTTTTTATCGAGCGCTTCCTCGGAACCGAACGGCCAGTACCAAGGGCTGGAACCTTCAGCCTTGGCAACCGGTGCGGCAACGGGTTTCAGCGCTGCCGGGGCTGGCGCTGGCTCCTTGGCCGCGACTTTGTCGGAAGACCCGAACGGCCACCAGCTGCCGCCGTCTACATCACTTTTAGGAGTCTGTGCGCAACCTGTAATAGCGAAGCACAGTGCCAAGGCGAGGGTGGGTTTGGTTGACATTGGATATCCACAAAAATGAAGTAGTTAAAATCAGGCCGGATCGGCCCGCATAAACAGACGGTTGGAAACTGAAAAGGCCATCGGGTTCCAGCTCCGGAACCGTTGAGCGTGATTTACAGACAAGTGGCCAGTACCCGCACAAGCTTTTGCGCGCGCGGATCCATCAAGACGTACGGCCCCAGGGTATTTGTCACAAAACCGAACGCCACATCATGCTCGGGGTCAGCGAAACCAACGGAGCCGCCAGCACCCGGATGCCCGAACGCTCTCGCGCCCAGTCCGAAGGTGGCATTGGGCACATCCGGTTGATCGAGCATGCAGCCCAGGCCAAAGCGCGTTCGAGTCAATAAGGTCTTGTCCTCGCCGAGGCTGTGCTCGCGGGTCAGTTCATCGAGCAACTCGCCTTCGAGCAGGCTGCCATCGAGCAACCCGGTGTAAAACCCGGCCAGGCTACGGGCATTGCCGTGGCCATTGGCCGCCGGCTGCTGCATGCGTCGCCACTCCGGCTTGTTGGTACTGGTCAGAACCGACGGCGGATTGGTGAAAGCGCGGGTGGTCATGGCCGCTGGCTCACGCATGGTCACTTGCAGCAGGCGCTGGGCCGCCGCATCGCCGACATTGCCCTTGCCGCGGGCAATGTGCGCCACGCGATAGAACTCTTCATCGGCCAGACCGACGTGAAAATCCAGGCCCAAAGGCTTGGCAACCCGCGCCACGATGGACTCACCGGGACCACGACCATCCGCACGGCGCAACAGTTCTCCGACCAGCCAGCCATAAGTGATGGCCGCATAACCGTGACCTTCGCCTGGCGTCCACCAGGGCGTTTCGGCGGCCAGCGCCTCGACCATGGTTGGCCAGTCGTACAGCGCTTCGGGAGCAAGCAGCTCGCGCAACGCCGGCAGCCCGGCCTGATGGCAAAGCAGCTGGCGCAAGGTGACCGATTCTTTGCCTGCGGCGGCGAATTCCGGCCAGTAGCGAGCCACCGGGGCATCCAGTTGCAGCTTGCCTTCAGCCACCAGCTGCAGGGCGGTGACGGCGGTGAAGGTCTTGGTGCAGGAGAACAGGTTGGCAATAGTGTCGCTGTGCCAGGCTTCGGCCCCGTCCTTGTCGGCGGTGCCGGACCACAGGTCGACGACGGTTTCGCCGCCGATCTGGATGCACAACGCGGCGCCACGTTCCTGAGGATCGTCGAACAACGCCGCGAACGCTTCGCGCACTGCCTCGAACTTAAGCTCGTAATGACCCTGAATCTGCACCCGCGACTCCCCGAAGAACGTTCTGTAAAAGTGGCCCGCATTGTTCCAGCCCTTGAGGGTTTTGGGAACAGGTGCGGGCTGGGCGGTCAATCACTCGCAAAAATGACTGGACATTTGGAGTGTCTGTTCAGGCGCCTTCGCGAGCAGGCTCGCTCCCACAGGGATCGGACTCAATGACCTTTGCCGGAATGCCCACCAGCGCCCTTCCCCGGGCCTTTCCCGGCTTCGGCCTTGCGCCCGCCCTCGGCGTCGTGGCTGGCTTTGTCGACCTCAGCTGCAGCCTTCCGGGCCTCTTTGCCCAACTGATCAAGCGCCGACAGGTTGCTCTTGCGCACACTGTCGACAAAGCCCTGGAATGGCAGATCGGTAACGCCTACCAAGCCAAAGTGACCATTTTCGCCATCCAGCAGGCGCCCGGTCACGGGTTGGTCAAGGTATTGAAACCAGTGCAACCCCACAATCGACGGTTCGTTCAGCGCCTGTTTCAGGAAATTCGCGTAGGCCGGGCCACGGTCTTCTTCCTTCGCCAATTGCGTCACGCCGCCCCAGAACGGGCCGCGATCGGTTGAGCCAAAGTTGAATTCGGTGATCAACACCGGCTTGTCGAGGCTGCGCAGTTGAGCGAAGTCGTAACCATCCTGCGGTTGCAAGGTGTACATGTTGAAGCTCAGGACGTCGCAATACTGCGCACAGGACTCCACGGCTTCCGGGGTGCTGATGGCGAACCGGCCACCGAGCAGCAACTGGTTGGGCGCGTGCCACTTGAGGGAATCGGAAATGGTCTTGAAGTAGGTGTCGGCGAAAACCTTCTGGAAATATTTGAAGTCAGCCTCGATTTCCGGGTGCTCGGCGCTTGGCAACGGCGGTACGAAGCCTGGGTCTTCCATCAGTTCCCAGGCCGGCAGATCGATACCCCAGGCTTTCGACAAGCCCGCCTGGTTGCGGTATTTGTCGCGCAACTGCTTGAGGAACGCGCGCTTGGCCGGCACGTCGGTGGTCATTTTCAAGGTGGCGTACGCCAGCGCGTAACGGGCTTTCGGGTCGTCGCCGGGACCGGCCCAGGCCAGTTCGTTATCGGCGAAGTAACCGATCAGCCATGGATCGTCACGGTGATCGCGGGCGGCAATGGCCACGGCGCGCTCGGTCGCCATGGCGAAACGCGGGTCGAACGGGTCGGGCATCCCGCCCCACCAGTCGCTGCCGGTGCTGATGCTGGCGTAATCGCCGACGATCGACAGCGGCAAGGTGTAGGGAACGCGTTCCGCGTCACCCAGGCTCGAGGCGCTCCAGTTGCCGAGGGTGTTGAAGCCCCAGGCTTGCAGGCGATCGAGGGTGTGAGCGGTCCAGCGTCGTTCATCAAACGTCGCCTTGCACGGCTCGACAGGTGTCGGCTCCGCGGCTTTCGCCACCGTCGCATCGACGGCGCCGGCCTTGGCGGCTTCGGCGACACCGGATTCGGCGGTTGATGGCGCGACGGTGGGCTCGGCAGCCTTCTCGGCCGTTGCCTCTACCGCGTCAGCCTTGGCCGCCTCAGCGACTCCGGCTTTGTTATTGCTACCCAATGCACAGGGGTCGCCATACAGACGCTGCAGATTGGCGCCGTAGAAGTCGTACCACTGGCCAAAATTGAAGCCGCGGCCCTGATCCACACCATTACCACCGCGGTTATCACCTTCACCGTAGTGACTGGCCAGCGGCTCGTCAGCCTTGGGCAGGGATTCGAACATCCATTCACGACCGGCGACGTAGGTCTGGTTGACGTCCGCCGTAACGGCATTGACCCCCAGCGAGTAGAACGGGTGACCTTGTGGCGTCACCAGGTACCAGCGGCCGTCGCGTTTTTCTGTGCGAAAAAAGCCGCTGGCCTTGAACGTCGGCCCGTTGGTCCACCCGCCGAACTTGTCCAGGGAAGACTTTTCGCGCTCAGCCAGCCAGGTTTTCAGCTGCTGTTGCTCCTTGGCGGCGACGCTTTTCAGTTGTTCGTCGCTGCTGATTTTTTCTGGCCATTTGGCCCGGGTCGATTGGCCATAAGTGTCCACCAACGCGCCATAGACCGTTTGGGTCACCCCTTCGCCGTCCTGCACCCCAAAACGCTCCAGCAGGATGCTTTGGGCAACTTTCGGCTGATCCATGGACAGGCTGACCGACACTACCTGGCTACGGTCCAGTTCACCGGCACTGCTGGCCAGCAGGACGCGCTGGCCGTCGACCGTCATCGGCATCGGTGGCCCCGCCTTCATGCCTTGGCTGAGCGGCGAAGTCGGCTGCAATGGCACCAGCAGGGTCTGCGCTGGGCCGGCTGGAAGATCGACGCGACTGACCAAAGTCTTGCCGTCGTTGCTCTGGATGGTCACGTAGAGGGTCACGGCCCAGTTCATCGCGCTCTGGATCCGCAAGCTCATCACGCCCGACTGCGACCAGTCCCATGCCCCACTCTGCGGAGACAGGCGCAGGGTCGGCCGGGCTACCGGGTTGAACGTCACCCGACGCAGCACTTCACCCTCGGCGGTTTGTTCGGCGTTGGATTGCGGCAGGCTGGCGTCCTGGGTCGCCACCTGGACTACATCGGCGGGGCGCACAAAGTTGAACAGCGTCTGTTGGCCTGCGGGTGCGGCCAACAAGGGCGTTGCGAACAGGGCAAGAACGGCAGGTAGCGAGCGACGCACATAACGGCGAATCATGAGAACGATATTCTCCCTAGCGACCCGGATGGGCCAATGGAAAAGCGATGGTAGAGAGATAGACAGCGCGGTGGGCAAAACTGCCCACCGGTTTATCAGGAAATTTCACGTCGGAAGGGAGGTAACGCATTGAGGATCGCCTTGCCATAGCGCTGGGTGACCAGGCGCCGATCGAGCAAGGTGATGGTGCCGCGGTCCTCTTCGGTGCGCAGCAGGCGGCCGCAGGCCTGGACCAGTTTCAGCGAGGCATCGGGAACCGAGATTTCCATGAATGGATTGCCACCACGGGCCTCGATCCATTCGGCCAATGCCGCTTCCACCGGGTCATCCGGTACCGAGAATGGAATCTTCGCGATCACCACGTGCTCGCAGTACGCGCCCGGCAAGTCGACCCCTTCGGCGAAACTCGCCAGGCCGAACAACACGCTCGAATCCCCGCCATCGACCCGCGCCTTGTGCTTGTTCAGGGTTTCCTGCTTCGACAGGTTGCCTTGAATGAACACTTGCTTGCGCCAGTCGCGATCCAGGCCATCGAACACGTCCTGCATCTGCTTGCGCGAGGAAAACAGTACCAGCGTGCCCCTTGAGCCTTCGACCAGTTCCGGCAGATCGCGGATGATCGCCGCGGTATGGGCCGCTGCATCCCGCGGATCGGCGTTCAGGTTCGGCACCCGCAACACGCCGGCGTCGGCGTGATGGAACGGGCTCGGCACCACGGCGGTCACGGCCTTTTTCGGCAGGCCGGCGCGCATGCGAAAGCGGTCGAAGGTGCCCAGGGCAGTCAAGGTCGCGGAGGTTACGAGCGCACCATAGGCCACGTTCCACAGGTTGCGCCGGAGCATTTCCGCCGCCAGGATGGGACTGGCGTTGACCTCGATATCGAACAGCGAGCCGCTTTCCGACAAGGTCAGCCAGCGCGCCATGGGCGGGTTGTCTTCGGGGTCTTCAGCGGTGAACGCGACCCACAACTCCCAGTTGCCCGAAGAACGGGACAACAGGCTGCCGAACAGCGGATACCACTCCTCGGCCTGGTTACTGGCGATGCCGATATTGACCTCGCCGTCCATGCCTTCCTTGAGCAATTCAGTGAGGCGGGTGAACAAATCAGTCAGGCGCGCAAAGCCTTTCTTCAGTTCGATGCCCATTTCGCGCATGTGCTCGGGAATCACCCCGCCGACGAAACGGTGACGCGGGCGTTCGCGGCCTTCGACGTCTTCGCCGGGCTTGAAATCGGCAGCCTGTTCGCAGGCGGTGAACATGAACTGCTGCTGCGTCTTGATCTCCCGCGCCAGCTCTGGCACTTGCTCGATCAGTTTGCCCAGGTCACCCGGCAAGGGATGCTGGGCCAGCAGCTTGGTGAGGTTCTTGGCGGTGGTTTCCAGCCAATCGGCGGTGGAGCGCAGGCGCGTGTAGTGGGCGAAATGACCGATGGCCTTGTCCGGCAGGTGATGGCCTTCGTCGAACACATAGATGGTGTCGCGTGGATCGGGCAGCACGGCACCGCCACCGAGTGCCAGGTCTGCCAGGACCATGTCGTGGTTGGTGACAATCACATCGACCTTGCCCATGCCTTCGCGGGCCTTGTAGAAGGCGCACTGGCCGAAGTTCGGGCAATGGCGGTTGGTGCACTGGCTGTGATCGGTGGTCAGGCGCGCCCAGTCGGCGTCCTCCAGGGCAGTGGACCAGCTGTCGCGGTCACCGTCCCACTTATTGCCGGCGAGTTTCTCGATCATGCTGGTAAACAGCTTCTGACTGGCCTCATCGACCTCGATCTTGAAACCTTCTTCCTCGAACAACTGGGCAGTGGCGGTTTGTGCGTGACCTTCCTGGAGCAACATGTCGAGCTTGGACAGGCACATGTAGCGCCCACGCCCCTTGGCCAGCGCAAAACTGAAATTCAACCCGCTGTTGCGCATCAGGTCGGGCAGATCCTTGTAGACGATCTGCTCTTGCAAGGCGACGGTGGCCGTGGCAATCACCAGGCGCTTTCCGGCCGCCTTGGCCGTGGGGATGGCCGCCAGGCTGTAGGCCACGGTCTTGCCGGTACCGGTGCCGGCTTCCACCGCGACAATCGCGGGGTCGCCACTGCGCCGGCCTTCGTCGTCGGTGTCGATGTCACCGAGGACCTTGGCGATTTCGGCGATCATCAGGCGTTGGCCGTAACGCGGCTTGAGGCTCTTCGCTTCGAGAAAACGCGAATAGGCGCCCTGGATCGTGGTTTTGAGTTCAGTGCTGATCATGAATTGTCGGGCGCAAAAAACGCTGGATAAATTTTCAGTAGTTCGGTTCGGCCGCTATCATACCCCGCTAATGAATCCCGCGCAGAACGGAGTAACCCGATGACACCTTTTAGCCTCATATATAGCCTGCATGTACTGGCGGCCCTGGTCTGGGTCGGCGGCATGTTTTTCGCCTGGATGGTCTTGCGCCCCGCGGCCTTGAAGGCGTTGGAGGGCCCTGCCCGGTTGAAGCTGTGGCTAGAAGTGTTTCAGGGTTTTTTCCGCTGGGTCTGGGTCGCGGTACTGTTGTTGCCGATCAGCGGCGTGGGCATGATTCATCTGCAATACACAGGATTTGAAGCCGCGCCGCGTTACGTGCAGGTGATGATGGGGTTGTATGTGGTGATGACCGCGCTGTTCATACGGATCCAGGCGTTGATGTTGCCGGAGTTGCGCGCCGCGGTGACAACCCAGGATTGGCCGGCGGGAGCTGCGGTGCTGGGGAGGATTCGCCGGTTGGTGGGGATCAATCTGATTGTAGGTCTGGTGTTGGTGGCGATTGCGGCGGTTCGGCCGACGTTGTGATCGGTCCCACGCTCTGCGTGGGAACGATCGGTCTGGGGGATGGGGGTTACAACCGCTGCACCGTCACCGAACCTGCAGCCCCCTCCTCTCCCGGTTGCCCGTCCAGGCCAGGCTTGCCACTCTTGCCGCCATCGGCCTTGTAGACCAGGCAACCCTTGGCTTTACCGCCCGCCCCCGGCTTACCACCTGGCCCGGCCACGCCACCGGCACCGCCGGCCACTTGAACCTTGATCTTGTCTGCGGGGTAATCGCGAGGCACCGCCAGCCTGACCGCCGCGCCAGGCGCACCGGCCTGGCCATTGCTGCCATCGCTGCCGTCGGCACCGCGACCCGCCTGGCCCCAGGCGCAACCTGGTGCCTGGCCGTTGGCCCCGTCGAGGCCGACGAATCCTGGTGCGCCCGCGCCACCGCGACCATCCACCAGCAGTTGCGGTGCCGTCAGTGCCTTGATCTGCAAGTTCAGGTTGCGCCCGGAGCGGGCAGCCTTCTGGTAAGTCCCCGGTGCGCCGCGCGCGGTGATCTGGCTGCCCTCGGACAGCTCGGCTCGGTTGACCTTCAACTCCAGCGCCTGCTCACCAGGGACAATGGTAATCCGCGCGTCACGGCCCAGGCGCAGTTCACCGACGCTGACTTCGGTCACGTTCGAGGGAATCAGCAAGGTGCCGTAGTCGGCCACTTCCAGGCGTTCCAGTTGCAAGGTGCTGGCAGTGTTGGGCAGGCGCATCAGCGAGTTGGTTTCGACACTCACCACCTGGGCGCAAGCCAATGGGCTGATGAGGGCGGCGAGCAGACAGAATTTACGCATGGGAAGCCTTAGACGGGATGGGAGCCGGGATGGTTTGCAGGTGGAAAACGCCGAAAAAGAGCACTTTCAAGCGATCGAGCCAAGGGTGGGCGCGGCCCCTGAGGCTGCGGTAGCAGAACAGCGCCTCCAGCAGATGAAGCCCCGCCAGCAGGCAGCCGGCCAGGTTGACCAACGGGTGCAGCGGATAGATGAACGGCGTGAGCAGATTGAGCAGCACCACCAGCCAGAACACCAGGGTCAACAGCTTCCCCAGCCCCCATATCACGTTCATACGCACCCCCGATCAGAATTATTATTTGCTCGCACAGTAACGGCTACCACGCGGGATAAGCCAGAGGGCAAGCGAAAATTCCGGACGAAGATGGCAAATGGCCGACGGAACGACGTAAATCATCGCCCGACGGCTCTATTGCGCGGTTCAGCGATTGAGGTGCAACTCCACGCGGCGGTTTTGCGCGCGTCCTTCTTCGGTATCATTATCGGCAACGGGCTCGCTCTCGCCCTTGCCTTCGCTGGTGACTTTATTGGGCGCAACGTGCTGGCTGAGCAGATACTCGGCGACGCTGCTGGCACGTTTTTGCGACAGTTCCTGGTTGTATTCATCCGACCCAACGCTGTCGGTATGCCCGACCACCTTGATGCTCGCGACGCTGGGGTCCTGCAGTTTACCCATCACCGAATCCAGCTTGCTTTGCATGCTGGGGGTCAAGTCAGCGCTATTGAAGGCAAACAGCACATCGTCGGCATCGCTCAGGGTAATGACTTCGGCTTGCATAGGTTCAGCCTTCACGCTGGCCGGGTATTGCGGCAGCGGGCAGCCATGATGTTCCACAGGGGTATTGGCGGGCGTGTCGGGGCAGCGATCGCGACGGTCGAATACGCCATCATCGTCTTCGTCGCCATCCTGGGCATAACAGATCAAACCACCGCTCAAGATCCCGAGCGCCGCTCCACCGGCCGCCCAACCGCTACTTTGGATAGCGCCCAGACCTCCACCGACGAGTCCGCCGATGAGGCTGCAGATCGGCCAGGTACGTTGATTGAGGGGGGCGGTGCCATCGCTGTGAGTAGCGCAACCGGTCAACAGGCTGCCAAGCAGCAGAACCGGCAAGACGGTCCTTGTGAAATTGCTCATTTTTGAAAGCTCCTGTGCCACCGGCCGATGCCGGTTACACAGGAGTAAAGACCCGCATCCACGACTGCACAAGCCGTGGATGCGAGGGCTCTAGCGGTTGATTTTGATTTCCGTGCGACGGTTCATCGCGCGACCGTCAGCAGTTTTGTTGTCGGCAACCGGCTGGCTTTCCCCGGCCCCGGAGACCGATACGAAGCTACTGCGAGGCACACCACTTTCGATCAGGTATTCCACCACCGAATGCGCGCGGCGGTCCGACAGTTTCTGGTTGTAGGCATCGCTGCCCACGCTGTCGGTGTGACCGGTCACGGTCAGTTGGGCGCTGGCTGCTTCCTGTTTCAGGCGAGTGGCGATGGTGTTGAGCTTCTCTTTATCGGCGGCTGTCAGCTTGGCCGAGTCGAACTGGAAGTTGACATCGCGGATGACGATGGTTTCTTCCTTGACGACCACGACCTCTTCAACCACTGGAGCAGGCGCTGGTGGTGGGCAACCATCGGCATCGACCTTCACGCCCCGTGGCGTGCCCGGGCACTTGTCGCGGCTATCGAGCACACCATCGCCATCTTCGTCACCATCACCGTGAACCCAGCAATAGGCTGCCGCCGTAGCACCGACTACCAACGCGCCATAACCGGCCCATGATGAACTCTCGGTCGCGCCGAGACCCGCACCTACGACACCACCGACCGCGGCACAGGTCGGCCAGTCGGTTTTCTGCAAACCTGCGCAACCAGTCAACACACTGGTTAGCAGAACCAGGGGTAATGCTGTCCGAACTATGCTCATCTAGTTTTCTCCTGAAGGATCGGCTTAGAACCGATTCAGGGAGTAAAGACCGGAGTTTTAATCTCCGCCAGCAATAGGCCATGGCAGTTTTATCTCGTGTTCACAGGGGATCGTGACTTTTCACGCAAAGCCGCTCTAGGATCGAACAAGCGGGCAGGCTAGTCTTGGCAAATCTGATTGAGGATCTTCAATGAATGCAGGTATTTCTTCACGCACGCCGCAGCAGGCGCTGGCTGCTTTGCTGGACCGTTATGCCCCTGCGCGCCTGTTGTTGATTGGCGCCAGCGAATTCCCCGCGCTTGAGGCCTTCAAGCTTGCGCATCCGGACAGCAGCGTGGCGCATACGGCGCCCGGACCGCTGCCTGCCGAGCTGGCGGCGCGCCGCTTTGACCTCGCGCTGGTGGTCGACTGCCTCGAACACCTGCCCAAGCGAGATGGGCTGAACCTGCTCGGTGGCATTCGCAACCTCAATGCCAGCCGCATCGCGGTGCTGGCCGACTTGCCCGCGAGCGGCTGGCAGGAAACCGATTTTTTCTCCCTGGCACTGCAAGCCAGCGAACGCTTCCAGCGTGACGAGCAGGTGCTGACGCTGTTCACTTATGATCTGCTTGACTACAAACAAGTACCCGACTGGCTCAACTCGCGGTTCTGGGCCAATCCGGAAAACTTTGGGAAATACTGGTGGTAACGCAATGAGTACATCCATTTGCCCTTGCGGCAGCGGCACCCTGCTAGACGCCTGCTGCGGCCATTACCATGCCGGACATCCGGCACCCTGCGCCGAAGCCCTGATGCGCTCGCGCTACAGCGCCTACGTGCTGGGCCTGATCGATTACCTGGTGGCCACCACCCTGCCCGCCCAGCAAAGCGGGCTCGATCGCCAATCGATTACTGACTGGAGTGCCCAGAGCACCTGGCTGGGCCTTGAAGTCGAAAGCTCCGAAGTGCTCGGCGGCCAGCCGGAGCATGCCTTCGTCACGTTCACCGCACGCTGGCACGACGGCAGCGGCGAGCACAGCCATCGTGAACGCTCATCGTTTGTACAGAATGCCGGACGCTGGTACTTCATCGACCCTACCGTGCAACTGGACATCGGGCGCAACGACGCCTGCCCTTGCGCGAGCGGGCACAAGTTCAAGAAGTGCTGTTCGGGGTATTTCGGTAGCTGATACAAGGTCAAAAGATCGCAGCCTGCGGCAGCTCCTACGTCGAATTGACGTACACCCTGTAGGAGCTGCCGAAGGCTGCGATCTTTTAGCGGCTAGACTGGGGTTCTAGGGAGAGAAAAACGACCATGATCACCCAGCAACTCGCACGCATTCTGCTCATACTGGCTCTTTGCCTGGGGCTCGGCGGCTGCGCGTCCTGGTTCAGTAACGATGAGCCAGCCCCCGAGGTGCATCTGGTCAGGGTCGAAGTCGTGCGGGCCAAGCTGTTGGAGCAGCGGTTCGTCCTGCATTTTCGCATCGACAACCGCAATGACAGCGAGCTGACCGTGCGCGGCCTGGAGTACCGCATCCACTTGGGCGACATCCTGCTGGCCGAGGGCGAGCACGAGCACTGGATCACCGTAAACCCCAAGAGCAGTCGTTTTTACAAGGTGCCGATCCGCACCAACCTGTGGCCTAAGGTCAGGGACCTGGTCAAACAACTGAAAAACTCCGAGCAGGCCATTCCCTATCGTCTTGAAGGTGAGATGGAAACCGGTTTATTCATCGCTCACTACGTGCACCTGGCGCGTAATGGCGTGATAATCCCCGCCGATCTAATTCCGGAGCAACCTCGATGACCCAGCAACCCCATGTTCATGGCCCAGACTGCAACCACGATCATGACCATCACCAGCATGATCACGACCATGGCCATGTTCACGGCCCGAACTGCGGCCACGCCCACCAGGAACCGGTGCGCAACGCCTTGAAAGACGTCGGCCGCAACGATCCTTGCCCATGCGGCAACGGCAAGAAGTTCAAGAAGTGCCACGGCGCTTGATCGGCTGATCTGTAGGGCTGGCTTGTCGGGTCGACGCTTTGCAGAAAGCGGCAGGCTGACACACCGCGCTGCCTGGTTCGCCGGCAAGCCTGGCTCCTACGTAGAATCAGTCGTTGTTCAGGATATGTGCGGTGCTGGTGACGGTGGCGTACTCGCCGTGCAAGTTCCCCAGCGACATCGCATGAACCTCTTCGGCTGAATGGGCATTGCCGAAAAAATCGGCCTTGTCGAAGGTAAAGCAGCCATCCTCCACGACCCAGGTCTCAAACCCCAGATTGCCTGCCGTGCGCGCCGTGGACTCCACCGAGTTGTGAGTCGCCACGCCAACGATAACCAGTTGCTCGATCCCCGCCTCGCGCAAAACGGCTTCCAGCCCCGTCGAACAAAACGCGTCCGGTACCTGTTTTTGAACGTGTCGTTCGCCAGGAGCAGGCAGAAACCGCGTCTGAAACTCCACCCCGGTCTGCCCAGGCCAGAACACTGAATCCTCTGAACGGGACAAATGTTGCACGTGAATCACCGGCCGAGCGCTACGGCGCCAATGGCCGAGCAGTTGCAGCATGCGCTCCTCGGCCTGGGGATTGTTCCGCCGACCGAGTTTGGGATGCAGGATGCCTTTCTGTTGGTCGATGATGATCAGCGTCGCGTTGGTCTTGAGCTCCATGCAGACTTCTCTCAGACGATTCAAAGGGGCAATTTTTGCAGATTTTTTCATAAGGACCGCTCCCATGTTGCATGGGAGCGGCCATCAACGCCGGCTCAGTGACCGAACACGCCTACCTTCTTGGCTTTCTTTTCGGTGCGCTTTTCGATGGCGGTTTTCAGCGGTTTTTTCTTCGCTGCTTTCTTCGAATCCATACCTTTGGACATGATGCGTACTCCACTGACTGGGGATGTGAGATCAGGTATACACCTATCTTCGGCGGCGTGTTCTTTTATAATCATCCGCTTTGCGCACCGACAGTCCCAGACCATGCCCGACACCCAGTACACCCGTCTCGACGAGCCGTCATGGCCGCTGATGAACAAGTTTTATCGCGCCCACCAATCGTCGATGAAGGCGGTCCGCGACGCACAATTGTGGGTTGCGCGGCGCGACGGGATCGTCGCGGCGCTGTGTTTGCGGCCGGTGTCCGGCGGGCATTGGTTGACCGGGCTGTTTGTCGACCCGGCCTGTCGCGGACAGGGTGTCGCCGCGGCATTGATCGCCGCCGCCACCCAAAACATTGAAAGCCCGGTATGGCTGTTCTGTCATCCGGACTTGCGTGATTTTTACCAACGTCGTGGCTTTGCCTTCGATCCGCCAATGCCCTACGCCATGGTCGAGCGCCTGAGTCGCTACGCGCGCAGCAAGCCGATGATTGCCATGGGCCTGGAGCCGTAACAGTCAGTCGTCTGCGTTGGGATCAAGGTCCGGGAACATCACCTCGGTAAACCCGAACTTGCTGAAATCGCTGATGCGCGACGGGTACAACCGACCGATCAGGTGATCGCACTCATGCTGCACCACCCGCGCGTGAAACCCTGAAGCGATACGCACGATCGGCTCGCCCTTGGGGTCGAACCCTTCGTAGCGGATGTATTGATATCGATCCACCGCGCCGCGCAGGCCAGGCACCGACAGGCACCCTTCGAAACCTTCTTCCATCGTCGGGCTCAGCGGCGTGATCAGCGGATTGATCAGAATGGTCTGCGGCACCGCTTCGGCGTCCGGGTAACGTTCGCTGTGCTCAAACCCGAAGATCACCAGCTGCAGGTCGACTCCGATCTGCGGTGCGGCCAGGCCTACCCCGCCGACGCTTTCCATGGTCTGGAACATGTCGTCGATCAGTTGCCACAATTCGGGGCTGTCGAACATCTCGGCCGGCACTTGCGGGGCGATGCGCAGCAGGCGTTCATCGCCCATTTTCAGGATTTCACGGATCATGGTCAGGTTTCGTCAATGGTCGGTTTGGGTTTTGAATGATCCCGGCCCAGTCCCGACACGTGGTGTTTTTCCTCATGGACGGGTCCATGCTCGCCGGGAACCTTCTCGCCAGGGTCTTTGCCCTCTCGCGACATGTGCTCGATCACCGCATTCATTTCCGCTCCCAGCAGCAACACTGCGGCGGAAATGTAGAAGTACAGCAACAGCACGATGATCGCACCGATACTGCCATACATGGCGTTGTAGTTGGCGAATTCCTTGACGTACAAACCAAAGCCCAGGGACGCGATGATCCAAACCACCACTGACAGCACCGAACCTGGCGTGATGAAGCGGAACTCCTGTTTGACGTCGGGCATGACGTAGTAGATCAAAGCGACGGCAACCATCAACAAAATCACGATCATCGGCCAGCGCACGATGCTCCACAGCGTGACAATGAAGTACTCAAGACCAACTTGCGATGCGATCCAGCTCATCACCTGCGGCCCTAGCACCATCAGGGCGGCAGCGATAAGCAGCATACCGGCGATGCCGACGGTGTAGATGATCGACAGCGGAAAGCGCTTCCACGCCGGCCGGCCTTCAACCACATCGTAGGCGGCATTCATCGCGCTCATCATCAAGCGCACGCCGGCCGACGCGGTCCACAGGGCAATCACGATACCCACCGACAGCAGTCCCCCCTTGGATTGCTGGAGCTGGTCGATCACCGGGTTCACTTGCTCGAGCGCCTGGGGTGGCAACACCAGCTCCGATTGCAGGCGCAACCAGGAAAAAAAGTCTGGCAGATGCAGGAAGCCGATCAGGGCAATCAGGAACAGGATGAAAGGAAACAACGAAAACAGCATCTGATAGGCCAGCGCCGAGGCATAGGTCGACATCTCGTCATCGACGAACTCGGTGACCGTGCGCATCATCACACGGTGGATAGGCAGGCCTCTCATGTCTGGAAAAATCATTAGCGTCTCCATTCGCCGCAATCAAGATAGGGTTGAAGTCGTGGCGACTCAGGGGCTGTTTTCTACATCAAAGCAGTTTACTTGGCGACTTTGAAACGATTTCCGTGCTCAAGTTCAGGCTGACACAAAAACGGCCATCCGTGGATGGCCGTCGCGTTTGCCAATCAGGCCGAATCAGGCCTTGTCGACGCCTTTTTTGACAGCGTCCTTGGCTTTGCCCACGGCTTGCTGAGCTTCGCCTTTCTTTTCCTGCACAACGCCTTCGGCGCGCATCTTGTCGTTGCCGGTAGCCTTGCCAACGCCTTGCTTGACGTTACCAGCGGCTTCATTGGCCATGCCTTTAACTTTATCGCCTGTGCTGCTCATGGTATTTCTCCCGAACATATTGATGAATAAAGTGGTTACAGAAGGTTGACCGGAGGCGTTTGCACGGAGTTTCATTTATTTTTATCGCGACATTTCATCGATCCGAGCAGGTTGGGCTTTATGTTTACCGGCCAACCCCCGAGAATGCGCAACGTATTCAGGCCCTGGCGCTGAAGATCCAATTTTGTAGGAATGTTATGAAACTCGATAAAAAGCAGGCCATTGCCCGCAGAAATCAGGAACTCGGCGGTGCTGTGCTTGGCGTCAACAATTGCCACTTCACCGAACTGAACCGCAACCGCAACATCTGGTGGTTCGACATTCCGGTGTCGCGCCTGGCTGTTGGCCAGTACGAGTGGATTCACCTGCTGATGCACACGCCAGACACCGACGAACTGCTGCACCTGAAAGTGCCGACGGTGTTCCTGCGCGAAAAACTCGAAGGCCTGGTGGTACGCAACGAAGGCAAGCGCAAGGCGGCCCTGAGCCTGGAACTGAGCGCCGACAAGGACTCGTTCCTGCAGGACATGCGCCCGGCGGGCACCAACGTTAATTTCGCGCCGTTCCGCCAATAACGCCCCTCTTGCTTGATCGTTCCCACGCTCTGCGTGGGAACGATCAGAATACAAACAAAAAGCCCCGCATCTGCGGGGCTTTTTGTTTGATTACGCGGCGGTTTTCTTCGCGTTGATCTTCTTCAACTCTTCATCACGCAGTTCACGACGCAGGATCTTGCCGACGTTGGTGGTCGGCAGCGCATCGCGGAACTCCACCGCTTTTGGAACCTTGTAGCCGGTGACGTTGGCGCGCATGTGCTCCATCACCTGCTCCTTGGTCAGGGTCACGCCCGGCTTGGCGACGATGAATATCTTGATCGCCTCGCCCGATTTCTCGTCCGGTACACCGATGGCCGCGCATTGCAGCACGCCCGGCAGGGTCGCCAGCACGTCTTCGAGCTCGTTCGGGTACACGTTGAAGCCGGACACCAGGATCATGTCTTTCTTGCGATCGACAATGCGCATGTAGCCATCCGCCTGGATCAGCGCGATGTCGCCGGTTTTCAACCAGCCTTCGCTGTCGAGGATTTCATCGGTGGCTTCCTGGCGCTGCCAGTAGCCCTTCATGACTTGCGGGCCTTTCACGCACAACTCACCGATTTCGCCCAATGGCTGTTCGACACCGGCATCATTGACGATTTTGCACAGGGTCGACGGCACCGGAATGCCGATGGTGCCGATCTGGATGTTCTGGATCGGGTTGACCGTGGCCACAGGGCTGGTTTCGGTCATGCCGTAACCTTCGCAGATGGCGCAACCGGTGACTGCTTTCCAGCGCTCGGCCGCCGCCAGTTGCAGGGCCATGCCGCCGGACAGAGTGACTTTCAGCGCCGAAAAATCCAGCTTGCGGAAGCCTTCGTTGTTGCACAGGGCCACGAACAAGGTGTTGAGGCCGACGAAACCGCTGAACTTCCACTTCGACAGTTCCTTGACCATCGCCGGCAGGTCGCGCGGGTTGCTGATCAGGATGTTGTGGTTGCCGATCAGCATCATCGCCATGCAATGAAAGGTGAAGGCATAGATGTGGTACAGCGGCAGCGGCGTGATCAGGATCTCGCAGCCTTCATTAAGGTTGGAGCCCATCAACGCCTTGCACTGCAGCATGTTCGCCACCAGGTTGCGGTGGGTCAGCATCGCGCCCTTGGCGACGCCAGTGGTGCCGCCGGTGTATTGCAGCACCGCGACATCGCTGCTGGCCGGGCTGGCTTCGGTCACGGGCTGGCCATGGCCCTTGCTCAGCACATCGTTGAACTTGACGGCTTTGGGCAAGTGATAGGCCGGCACCATCTTCTTCACATACTTGATCACGCTGTTGATCAGCAGGCGCTTGAGCGGTGGCAGCAGGTCCGCCACTTCTGTGACGATTACATGCTTGACCCCGGTTTTCGGCACGACGGTTTCAGCCAGGTGCGCCATGTTGGCCAGGCAAACCAGGGCTTTGGCACCGGAGTCGTTGAACTGGTGCTCCATCTCCCGCGCGGTGTACAGCGGGTTGGTGTTGACCACGATCAAGCCGGCTCGGATGGCGCCGAAGACGGCAACCGGGTACTGCAACACGTTAGGCAGTTGCACGGCGATTCGATCGCCCGGCTGTAAATCGGTATGCTGTTGCAGGTAAGCGGCAAAGGCACCGGACAATTCGTACAGCTCACCGTAGGTGATTGTCCTGCCCAGGTTGCTGAATGCCGGTTTGTTGGCGAAGCGTTGGCAGGACTGCTTCAACACTGCCTGAATATTCGGGTACTCGTCTGGATTGATGTTGGCAGCAATTCCAGCTGGGTACTTATCCTTCCAAAAGTCTTCGATCATGGAAGCCCACTCCTCAGCAACGCGAATTCAACACCGCATTTGATGCGATTATTATTGGTGTTTGTCTATAGGTGAGTCTGGCTTTTACTAGGCCGAGAAGTCACAAAGCGCGCCGAGAGTAGCAGCTTTAAAAAGGGTCGACTAGAGCCAAAATCGGCCTCTACGGTCACAATCGTGACTCAAGATTGCTAATCGGTCATTTTAGAGCAAAAAACCTATATGTCGCTGAAAGCCCCGTAAATCGGGGTATCAAAGCAAAAGATCGCAGCCTTCGGCAGCTCCTACAGGGATCGCGTTCCATTGTAGGAGCTGCCGAAGGCTGCGATCTTTTGGGATCGCCTCAATTTATTGGCGGTTATGCGATATCCCGCAACTCCCGCCGCAGAATCTTGCCGACCGGCGTCATCGGCAGCGATTCACGCAAGACGATGTGCTTGGGCACTTTGTATGCCGTGAAGTTTTCCTTGCAGTAGGCCTTCAGCTCTTCAAGGCTGACCCCTGCCTCACGAGCCACCACGAACAACTTCACCGCCTCGCCCGAACGCTCGTCCGGCACACCGATCACCGCGCAGTTGGCGACTTTCGGGTGAGCCATGACCACGTCTTCGATTTCGTTCGGGTACACGTTGAAACCCGAGACGATGATCATGTCCTTCTTGCGATCGACGATGCGCACAAAGCCGTCCGGGTCGATCACCGCAATGTCACCCGACTTGAACCAGCCCTCGGCATCCAGCACTTCGTTGGTCGCTTCGGGTTTCTGCCAGTAGCCCTTCATGATCTGCGGGCCCTTGATGCACAACTCGCCCCGCTCGCCCAATGGCTGCTCGACCCCATCGTCGTTGATCACCTTCAACGTGGTGCCCGGCACGGGCAGGCCGACCGTGCCGATGCGCGACTGGTCGCCGTACGGGTTGGTGCAGGCCACCGGCGAGGTTTCGGTCAGGCCGTAACCTTCGGTGATGCGGCAACCGGTCAACTGCTCCCAGCGCTCGGCCGTGGCCTTGACCAGTGCGGTGCCGCCGGAGTTGGTGAGTTTCAGGCTGGAGAAGTCGAGGGTCTTGAAATCCGGGTGGTCCATCAGCGCGACGAACAGCGTGTTGAGCCCCAGCAATGCCGAGAACCGCCAGTTTTTCAGCTCCTTGATGAAGCCGCCAATGTCCCGCGGATTGGTGATCAGCACGTTGTGGTTGCCGGTCACCATCATGCACATGCAATTGGCCGTGAAGGCATAGATGTGGTACAGCGGCAGCGGTGCAATCATCACCTCCTGGCCTTCGCGCAGCAGCGCCTGGCCGTCGGCCGCGAACTGGCTAAGGCAGGCCCGCGCCTGCTGCATGTTCGCCACCAGGTTACCGTGGGTCAGCATCGCCCCCTTGGCCAGGCCGGTGGTACCGCCGGTGTATTGCAGCACGGCAATATCCTTGAGGCCGGCGTTCAGCGGCTTGATGCTCTTCCCTTTGCCCTGATGCAAGGCGCTTTTGAAGGAAATGGCCTGGGGCAAGGAATAGGCCGGGACCATTTTTTTCACCTTGCTCACCAGCGTATTGACCAACCAGCCCTTGGCGGTGGGCATCAGGTCGCCCATCTTCGCTTCGATCAGGTACTGGATGTCGGTGTCCGGGAGCACTTCCTGGACCTTGGCCCCGAACATGTTCAGGTACACCAGTGCCCGGGCACCGGAGTCCTTGAACTGATGGCGCATCTCCCGCGCGGTGTACAGCGGGTTGGTGTTGACCACGATCAGCCCGGCGCGCAAGGCGCCGAATACGGCGATCGGGTATTGCAGGACGTTGGGCATCTGCACCGCGATGCGATCCCCCGGCATCAGGTCGGTGTGGGCTTGCAGGTAACCGGCGAACGCTGCGCTGTAGCGTTCCAGTTCGGCGTAGGTCAGGGTGACACCCATGTTGCTGAATGCCGGGCGATCCGCGAACTTCTTGCAGGAACGTTCGAACACCTCGATGACCGACTTGTATTCAGCGACATCAATGTCCAGGGGTACGCCGGCTGGGCGTTTGTCATTCCAGAAATCAGGTTGCATTGTTCTTGTCCTCTTTACCTGAACCTATCCGGGGCCGCAGCCCTGTCTTTTCGCAACAACAGAACGCGGAGCTTCACGGACACTAGCAGCTATGGTGAATCAGGCAAATATGGGCCAAGGCGTCATTGATCGTGTGAATCTTCCCGCCGTGGCGTGGGCTGATGCCAGCGGCTTTATGCGCTATACAATGCAACCACCTCGCGCACCCTGCATGGAAAGGAATCGCCATGATCCACGACACGTTCTGGCTGACCACCAGTGACCGCAACCGCCTCTTCGCCAACCAGTGGCTACCTGCTGGCGAGCTCAAGGCCGTGATTTTGCTGGCTCACGGCATGGCAGAACACAGCGGCCGCTACGCGCGCCTGGCGGAAAAATTCTGCGAGCAGGGTTACGGTGTCTACGCGCCGGACCTGCGCGGACATGGCAAAACTGCCGAAAACGGGACGCTCGGCCATTTCGCCGACAGTGACGGCTGGGCCAAAGTGGTGGGTGACCTGGCGTGCCTCAACCAGCACATCGGCCAGCAACACCCCGGGGTGCCTATCGTGCTGCTTGGGCACAGCATGGGCAGCTACATCGCCCAGGCCTATCTGTTGCATCACAGTGCCAGCCTGCACGGGGCCATTCTCAGCGGTTCGAACTTCCAGCCGGTGGCGCTTTATCGTGCAGCCCGGCAAATCGCCCGTGTCGAACGCCTGCGCCAGGGCCCCAAGGGCCGCAGCGCCCTGATCGAATGGCTGTCGTTTGGCTCGTTCAACAAAAAATTCAAACCGGCGCGCACCCGCTTCGACTGGCTCAGCCGTGACCCGGTGGAAGTCGACCTGTACGCCAACGATCCGCTGTGCGGCTTTCGTTGTACCAACCAGCTTTGGATCGACTTGCTCGGCGGGTTGCAGCAAATCAGCAAAGCGTCCAATCTCGCCCAGATCGATCCGGGCCTGCCGCTGCTGGTGATTGGCGGCGAATGTGATCCGGTGAGTGAGGGCAAGCGTCTGAAGGATCTGGCCAACGCGCTGCGCAAGGCTGGCAGCCAGAACTTGCAACTGACCGTTTACCCGCAGGCGCGGCACGAACTGTTCAATGACATCAACCGTGATGAAGTGACGAGCGACGTGTTGGCCTGGATCAACCAGGCGTTGAGCAGTCCACGACCACACCGAACCGAATAGTTTTTTGTGAATTTTTTAATTCGTCACAGGAATCGAGAGACATGACCCAGGTTACCAACACCCCTTACGAAGACCTCGAAGTCGGCCAGACCGCCAGCTTCAGCAAAACCGTTGAAGAGCGCGATATCCAGCTGTTCGCCGCGATGTCCGGCGACCACAACCCGGTGCACCTGGACGCCGAATACGCCGCCAGTACCATGTTCAAGGAGCGAATCGCCCACGGCATGTTCAGCGGTGCACTGATCAGTGCCGCGGTGGCCTGCGAGCTGCCTGGGCCGGGCACTATCTACATCGGCCAGCAGATGAGCTTTCAGAAGCCGGTGAAGATTGGCGACACCCTGACGGTGCGCCTGGAAATCCTCGAGAAACTGCCGAAGTTTCGCGTGCGCATTGCCACTCGCGTGTTCAACCAGCGCGATGAGCTGGTGGTGGACGGCGAGGCGCAGATCCTCGCACCGCGCAAGCAACAGTCGGTGACCTTGACCGAGTTGCCGCCGATCAGCATTGGCTGACGTGTCGTTATGATCGTTCCCACGCTCCGCGTGGGAATGCCTCAACGGACGCTCCGCGTTCGGCTTTTTGGGACGCAGAGCGTCCCGGGCTGCATTCCCACGCGGAGCGTGGGGAACGATCAGTGTGAACCCTCCTGCACCTGCACGCTCGCCGTCATCCCCGCACTCAAGTTGAGCCCCTCAGGCACGTTCTCCAACTTGATGCGCACCGGTATCCGTTGCGCCAGCCGAACCCAGTTGAATGTCGGCTCCACCTCTGCCAACAACTGGCCATCCGGCGTGGTATTTCGGTCGGCAATCCCCCGACTGATGCTTTCCACCCGCCCCTGCAAGGCATCCCCGGCGCTCATCAACCAGACTTTCACCGGGTCGCCGACATGGATGCGCGGCAGTTTGGTTTCTTCGAAATACGCCTGCACATAAAAGGTCGAGTCATCGATAAGGGCCATCACCGATTGCCCGGCATTCACATAGTTGCCTTGGGCCAGGCGCAGATTGGTGATGTGCCCGTTGCGCGGGGCGTGGACCTGGCTTCGGTCCAGATTGATTTGCGCAGCCTTGGCTTCGGCCTGGGCTTCGCGCAGTTCGCCACGGGCGATGCCGGCGTTGATCTGCGCGTTTTCCCGCAGCTCCGCACTGATCGCCTGCGGCCCAAGACTGGCGCGCCGGCTGGCTTCGCGCTCGCGTAGATTGAGTTGTTGCTGGCGGGTCTGCACCACGGCTTCAGCCTTTTCCAACGCGGCTTCGAAACGGTCGCGGTCAATGCTCAGCAACAGGTCGCCGGCCTTGACCTGCTGGTTGTCGTAGGCCTTGAGCTCGCGCACCCAACCTGACACATCCGGGGAAATCACCACCACGTCGGCACGGATGCGCGCGTCGCGGGTCCAGGGTGTCAGCATGTAGTACTGCCACAAATGAAAGCCGGCAAAAATTGCCACCGCCACCAGGCACAGGGTGACCGCGACACGTACGGAAGTACGCATATTCAACTCCTTACAAGGGTCCGAGGACGACGGTGATCACGGTCAATACGCAGACGTACAAGGCGCAATCAAATAACGCTTCATGCCATATCCAGCGGCTCACCGGCGTCAGGCGCAACAGCAGGCGCAAGGCGCCGGTCACCAGCAGCGCCAACACCACATAAATCAGGAACGGGCTGAGCAGCACGCCGCCCACTGACCACTCACGCAAGCCCATCAATGTCCTCCTGCTGGCGGCACCAGGCGCGCCAGCTGTTTTGCAATTGCAGCACCGCACCCTGGGCCAGTTTCACCGCATCGCCGGGTGGCAAGGCGTACAAGGTTTGCAGCAACGCTGCACTCGGTTCGGCCAATGCCTCGGCGCGACTGCCAGCGGGACCTTGGCGCAGGACATTTTCCAGGTCATCGAGATAACGCCGTTGCGGCTCTGTGACCGGCACCTGCGCCACCGCCAGGCTCAAGCGCAGGTGCAACAATTCATCGCCGATGTCCAGGCCGAGCAAGCCATCGTCCCAACGACTGCGCGCTGGCTCCGGCAGTTCCGGATAGTGCCGCGCCAATTGCAGCAAGCGGTCGGCCATGCGCCCACCGAACCAGCTTTCAGCGCCCGCCAGGTTACGCCGTGTCAGGCGTACCAGATCGTCCAGGGTTGCCGCCAGCAGGCGTCGGCCATGCCAGGCCGGGTTGCGCAGGATCAGCAAGTGAAACGCCAGCACCGCCGCACCGACACCAATCACCATGGCCTGCACGCTGTTGAAGAACGTTGCGACGTCGAACTGCATCTGGTTCAACGGGGCGACCAATACGATGAAATGCAGGCAAAACGAGGTGGCAGTAGCGCCGATCTGCGCCTTGGCCATGCCCAAGGCACCAAAAAACAGCGGTACACCCATGCCCAGGCAAAGCATCGCGAAACTGCTCCATTGCGGCAGTAGAATTTGCCCGACGATAAACGCCGCCGGAATAGCCAGAAAAATGCCGCGCATGAAACTCATGCCGATCTGCGCACCGTTCTCGCGACTGGCAAACAGGCTGCAGACCACACAGGTCAATACCAGTGCACCGGCTGCGGCGGGCCAGGCGGTCGCCAGCCAAAAGCACGACACCACCAGGAAGGCCAGTGCGCTGCGGGCGCCGAAGACCAGGGCCAGAGACAGATCGCGATGTGGTGTCAGGGTTCTCGGTGGGTCGAGTGATTGGCCGCCCTGCTCCACCACTTTCAACGCTGCGTTTGCCGCCATGGCGGTATCTATCAACAAGGTGAAACGGACCAGGCAGTAACTCTGCGCAGAACTGATGCCCGGATCATGGGAAGCATCGAGCAAGCGCGGGCGCAATGCTTGCAGGGTCGCGGTATCGGCGTTGTTCAGCGCCTCCTGAACCTCGTTCATCCAGGGCAACAACAGCTCGGACTCTGGCGGCGCCAACTGCTTCCACTGCCTGCGCACCGAACGGGCAATACGCAGCAGCATCAACAGCTTCTGGCTCAAGCCGCTGATGGCCCGCGCACGTTGCCGACCACGGCTGCCTTCGAACCAGGCATGTTCGCGCTGGGCGTCCACCGCGACGATTCGTCCGAGGATTTCCAGCAGCCCCTTGCGCGCCTGGGCATCACCGGCCAGGGTCGCCTGCGCCGCATTGAAACCGCTTTGCCAGGCAGCCCGGGCCTGATCGGCTAATTGCCGTTCGACCCGCAGCGGCCAGAGCAAGGCACTGCTGGCCGTTGCGCAGATAATCCCCAGGCAGATTTCCGTACAGCGCGCCACCGCCTGATCGAACACCGTCAGCGGATGGTTGATAGCGGGCAAGGCAATGATCGCCACCGTGTAGCCGGCCAACACAAATGAATAGGACCAGGCGCTGCGCAACAGCGTTGAACTGGCGGTACACAGCCCTAGCCACAACGCCAGGGCCAGCAGGAACAACCAGGGCGTCTGGGCGAAGACACCCATGAACACGACTGACATTATTGTCCCGACCAGGGTCCCCAGCAGCCGCGCCAGGCCCTTTTGCAGCACCATACCGGACAACGGCTGGGCCACGATGAAGGCCGTCATCAACGCCCAGGCCGGTTGCTCAAGCCCCAAGCGCAACGCCAGCCACAACGCCACGCCCCCGCCGATCAAGGTCTTGATCGCGAATTGCACGGCGCGGCGGTCGGGCAGGAACAAGGCCTGCAAAGTGATAGGCACGGAATGGACTCTTGGGAGCACGATTTAACGAACGATAGTCGGCCTGAGCCGTGTAACTTGAAAACAAATTATTAGCTAGCTATCTATATCGCGTCCAGCAGTAAATCCATAACACAAAAAAACGCCAGACTGGCTGGCGTTTTTGACAGCTAACGGACGCTTACGAGCGTGCGCGAGCCTGGTTGCGCAGGGCTTTCACCTGATCGTGATTGCGTTGTACGCCATGGTACTGACGCTCTACGAGGTCGCGAATGCCCACCAGGTTGTGCTTGTTGATTTTTTCCATGGCGTCCCTGTAGGCCTTCAGTGCATGGTCTTCACCACGCTCGGCTTCATTGAGCACGGCCTCTTCGTCCTTGCCGGTGAACATCGACTTCACGTCGACCCAGCGACGGTGCAGATCACCGCTGACACTGGTGGAAGTTTCCGGATCGCCACCCATGGAGCGCACGGCGCTTTGCAGTTCTGCAGCCGCCGCGGCACAGTCGGCCGAACGTTGCACGAACAGGGTTTTGAGCTCAGGGTGCTTGATGTCTTCAGCGCAAGTCTTGAACCCTTCCTGACCGTCCTTGCTGGTTTCAATCAGGTCGTTGAGTACAGAAATCGCTTCTTTATTCATGTCGGTCATTTTTCAATTCCTTGCGGGTTGATGAAAGATGCAATAGGTATTGCACTGGTCATGCCAGCCTGGAACCGATCGTTAATTTGTTAATTTTCAATAAGTTAGAATAGAACAGAAAATCTGTACCCGTTTTATTTGCATGATCTGTCATTTGGCCTGCATGCAGAATGCCTGTATTTTCGAGACTGATTGATTCAAGGCGACCGATTGATGAACCCTGAAAAGCTCGAATTGCTGATTACTCGCCAAATGCCCTTTGGCAAATACAAGGGGCGAATCATCGCCGACCTGCCCGGCCCCTACCTCAACTGGTTCGCCCGGGAAGGTTTCCCCCATGGCGAACTGGGTGGCTTGCTGGCCCTGATGCAGGAAATCGATCACAACGGCTTGTCCGAGTTGCTCGAACCCTTGCGCGCCAAACATGGCAAACCCGCGCCCCGTCATTGAAATCGCCCACTCATCGAGTAATCCATGCCCGACAACACCCTCCGTGCCCGTGATGAAGCTTTCTGGCGAACCTTTGCCGACCGCTACGAAGTCCAACCTGGCCCGATCAATCTGGAAAACGGTTACTTCGGGCGAATGTCGCGCACGGTGGTCGAGGAATACCAACGCAACATCGAGCTGATCAACCGCAGCAACTCGGTTTATGTGCGCCAGCGTTTCGAACAAGGCGAGAGCCAGAAGATCAGTTCGCAGGTGGCCGGTTTGATTGGCGTTGCCGCAGAAAGCGTCGCCCTCACCCGCAATGCGACGGACGGGCTGCAAGCGTTGATCCGCAACTACAACCGCTTGCAGCCGGGCGACCAGGTTCTTTTCAGCGACCTCGAGTACGACACGGTCAAGGGCGCCATGCGCTGGCTGGCGCGCAATCGAGGCGTCGAAGTGATCGAGATCGAGCACCCGCATCCCGCCAGTTTCGACAGCCTGCTGAACACCTATCGCGAAGCCTTCACGCGTTACCCGCGACTCAAGCTGATGGCCCTGACCCACGGCACCCACCGCACCGGCCTGGTGATGCCCGTCCAGGCGATTGCAGCCGCCGCCAGGGAACATGGCATCGACGTGATTCTCGACGGCGCCCACGCGTTGGGCCAGTTCGAATTCGATCTCAATGAGCTGGGTATCGACTTCGCCGCCTACAACCTGCACAAGTGGATCGGAGCGCCTCTGACCCTGGGTTTCATCTTCATCGCCCCCGAGCGCCTGGCCGACATCGACCCCGACATGGGCGAGATGCACTTCCCGGTGACCGACATCCGCGCCCGCACGCCCTACAGCACACCGAACATTCCTGCCTTGCTGACCCTGCCGCTGGTCATCGAGGAACATCATGCGATGGGCGGTTCGACAGCCAAGGGGACGCGGCTGAACTATTTGCGCAACCTTTGGGTAAAGCCAGCACGCGAACTGTCGGGCATTGAAGTCATGACGCCGGATGACCCGAGGCTGTATTGCGGCATTACGTCGATGCGCTTTGTCGCGCATGCCGACCAACAGCCGATGGTCGAACGCTTGCTGCGCGACTACAACCTGTTCACCGTGGTTCGCAGCGGTGCGGCCTGTGGTCCGTGTATCCGCATCACGCCGGGACTGACCACCACCGCGGCTGACATGATGCTGTTGACCACGGCACTGACTGAACTGCGATAACGGACCATCTGTAGGAGCAAGGCTTGCCCGCGATGAGGGCATCCCATTCAACATTGATGTCGACTGACAGGACGCCATCGCGGGCAAGCCTTGCTCCTACAGAGAAACGCGCCGATACCAGGTTTTTTTTGCGGGCAAAAAAAAACGGTGCACCGACCAAGCGCACCGTAAAGCCGTAAAACACACAACTACGTGTCAGGTAAAGCTGATCAGTCCAGCAGCGCCAAGGCCTCGGCGGTGCATTCCTGAATGCGGGCCCAGTCGCCGTTCTTGATCCACTCCGGATCGAGCATCCAGCTGCCGCCCACGCACATGACGTTTTTCAGTGCCATGTAGCTCTTGATATTGGCAGGCCCCACGCCGCCGGTCGGGCAGAATTTCACTTCGCCGAACGGACCGCCCAGCGCCTTGATGGCGGCGACGCCACCACTGACTTCTGCCGGGAACAGTTTGAAGCGGCGATAGCCCAGGCCGTAGCCCTCCATGATGCCCGAGGCGTTGCTGATGCCCGGCAACAGCGGAATCGGGCTGGCAACGCTGGCTTCCAGCAAGTCACGGGTGATGCCTGGCGTGACAATGAATTGCGAACCGGCCGCTTCCGCCGCAGCCAGCATGTGCCGATCGAGTACGGTGCCGGCACCGGTTACCAGTTCCGGACGCTGCTCACGCAGGACCTGGATGGCCTTGAGGCCGAACTGCGAACGCAAGGTCACTTCCAGGGCGGTCAGGCCACCGGCTGCGAGGGCGTCGGCCAACGGCAGGATGTCCTGCTCGCGGGCAATGGTAATCACCGGCAGGATCCGCGCCTTGGCGCAGAGGCTGTCGATCAGGGCAACTTTATCCGCCATGGAAACGGTCGGGGATGGGTTTGTCATAGCGGCTGTTCCTTGGCTCATGGGCACCAGTAAATCTCTAACGTGGGTTGCAGAAAGGCGCGCACCGGCATTTCGGCGACATCGTCACCGGCCAGCGCGAAACTCAGGGTGGTCAACTTGGACTGACCGGAAATCGACAGAATCTTGTGTTTGGCCGAGGCCAACAGCGCACGGCTCATGGTCAGGCGTTGATGCGGCACGGTCGGTGCGAGCATCGGCCAGCATCGACGAATGCCATCCGCCTTCAAGGCTTCGTCCAGGTTCGGGCTGTTGGGGAACAGCGAGGCGGTGTGGCCGTCATCGCCCATGCCCAGCACCAGCACGTCGATCACCGGCAGTTCGGACAGCAAACGATCGGCCTGCTCGGCGGCCTGCTCCAGGTTGGCGCTGGCGCTGTACAGGCTCAGGAACTGCGCCTTGGCTGCGGGCCCCTGCAACAGGTATTTTTTCAGCAGGCCGGCATTGCTGTCGGCATGCTCGACCGGCACCCAACGCTCGTCGGCAAGGCTGACCACCACGTTCGACCAGTCCAGCGCCTGCTTGGCCAGGTGCTGGAAGAACGCCACCGGGCTGCGGCCACCGGAGACCACCAGGGTCGCCGTGCCTTGGGCCTCTATGGCATCGCTCAGTTGCTTGGCCACGTTCAGCGCCAGGCTTTCAGCCAATAGCACCGGGCTCTTGAACGCATGTGCGTGGACGCCCTTGGGCAGTTTCAAATCAGATATCGCCATACCACGACCTCCCGTCCCGCGTGATCAGAGCAATGGAACTCATCGGTCCCCAGGACCCGGCCGCGTACGGCTTGGGCGCATCACCGGATTTTTTCCACCCGGCGATCAACTGGTCACACCACTTCCACGCGGCTTCGATTTCATCTTTACGGACAAACAGGTTCTGATTGCCACGCATTACTTCCAGCAACAACCGCTCGTAGGCATCGGGGATCCGTGCGCTGCGCCAGGTGTCGGAAAAATTCAGCTGCAACGGACCGCTACGCAGCTGCATGCCCTTGTCCAGGCCTTGTTCCTTGGTCATCACACGCAAGGAAATGCCTTCGTCCGGTTGCAGGCGGATAATCAGCTTGTTGCTGATCTGCAGGCGCTGCTCGGGAGCGAAAATGTAGTGCGACGGTTCCTTGAAGTGGATGACGATCTGCGACAGCTTCTGCGGCATGCGCTTGCCAGTGCGCAGGTAAAACGGCACGCCGGCCCAGCGCCAGTTGCGAATATCGGCACGCAGGGCGACGAAGGTCTCGGTGTCGCTCTGGGTGTTGGAATTGGGTTCTTCCAGGTAGCCAGGCACCGGTTTGCCTTCGCTGTACCCGGCGATGTACTGGCCACGCACTACCTGGGTGGTCAGGCCTTCCGGGCTGATTGGCGCCAGCGCCTTGAGCACTTTGACTTTCTCGTCACGGATGCTGTCGGCGGACAGGTCGGCCGGCGGGTCCATGGCGATCAGGCAGAGCAGTTGCAGCAGGTGGTTCTGGATCATGTCGCGCAGCTGGCCGGCCTTGTCGAAGTAGCCCCAGCGGCCTTCGATGCCGACCTTCTCGGCCACGGTGATTTCCACGTGGGAGATGTAGTTCTGGTTCCACTGGGTCTCGAACAGGCTGTTGGCGAAACGCAGGGCGATCAGGTTCTGTACGGTTTCCTTGCCCAGGTAGTGGTCGATGCGATAAGTGCGGTTCTCCGGGAAGAACTGCGCCACGGCGTCATTGACCTTGCGCGAGGATTCCAGGTCCGAACCGATGGGCTTTTCCAGTACCACGCGGGTATTTTCAGCCAGGCCAACCTTGGCCAGGTTCTCGCAGATCGCGCCGTAGACCGCCGCTGGCGTGGCGAAATAGGCGATGACCCGTTGCGCACTGCCGGCCACTTCAGCCAGGGCGATGTAATCTTCAGGCTTGAGGAAGTCGACGTGCAGGTAGCTCAGGCGCGCAAGGAAACGCTCGACCACGGCTTCGTCCAGCTCCTTGGCACCGACGTAGCGGCGCAGCTCGGAGGTAATGAACGCCAGGTGCTCCTGCGCGCTACCCGGCTCGCGGGCCAGCGCGATGATGCGCGTGTCCTCGTGCAGGAGGCCTGCGCCATCGAGTTGATAAAGGGCAGGAAACAGCTTGCGCAAGGCCAGATCGCCCAAAGCGCCGAACAAGGCAAAGGTGCACGGTTCAACCGTAATCGAAGGCATGATGTTTGTTCTTTTATCAAGTTAAGCTACAAATACCTTTTTTCAAGGCATCACTCAAGGGAAAATGTAGTAATAACCACAACATTTTCGCAAAATACAGATTCCGAGTGGTGGTCGGTCGGAGCCATCAGTAGGATAGGCCACCGTTACGGGCCTCACCAAAGGCCCTTTTTGCATTAGCCGCGCGCTTATTGGCGCAGGTGAATCAAGGAAACTCATATGGACCGCGTGCGAAATTTACTGGAGCAGATCCAGAATCGCCTTGAAGAGCTGAACAAGGCCGAACGCAAAGTGGCCGAGGTGATCCTGCTCAATCCACAGCAGGCCACCCGATTCAGCATCGCCGCCCTCGCCCAGGCCGCCTCGGTCAGTGAACCGACGGTCAACCGATTCTGCCGTTCGTTCGGCGTCAGCGGTTACCCCGAGCTGAAGTTGCAGCTGGCCCAGAGCCTGGCAAGTGGCGCGGCCTACGTCAGCCGTGCGGTGGAGGCCGACGACAACCCCGAAGCCTATACGCAAAAGATCTTCGGTAGCGCCATCGCGTCCCTGGACAGTGCTTGCCAGGCACTGGACCCGAACCTGATCAGCCGCGCCGTCGACCTGTTGATCCAGGCCCGACAGATTCACTTCTTCGGCCTGGGCGCTTCAGCCCCTGTGGCACTGGATGCACAGCACAAGTTCTTCCGTTTCAACCTGGCTGTGACCGCCCATGCCGACGTGCTGATGCAGCGCATGATTGCTTCGGTTGCGCACACCGGCGAGTTGTTCGTGATCATTTCCTACACCGGCCGCACCCGCGAACTGGTGGAAGTGGCGCGCATCGCCCGGGAGAACGGCGCTTCGGTACTTGGCCTGACCGCCGAGAACTCGCCCCTGGCCAAGGCCAGTACCTTGAGCCTGAATATCCCGCTGCCGGAAGACACTGACATCTACATGCCGATGACTTCGCGGATCATTCAGTTGACGGTGCTCGATGTGCTCGCCACCGGCATGACCTTGCGCCGCGGGGTGGATTTCCAGCCGCATTTGCGCAAGATCAAGGAGAGCTTGAATGCCAGCCGGTATCCGGTGGGTGACGAGTTCAGCTGACGACAGCTTCATTGCCTGGCCCGGCCTCTTCGCGAGCAGGCTCGCTCCCACAGTGGACCTTTGTTCAACACAAATACTGTGTTCACTGAAGATCTACTGTGGGAGCGAGCCTGCTCGCGAAGGGGCCAGCCGCAACACCGCAAAATCATGCCCCAACCCGCGCCTGCAAACTCAAATGCGCCCGCTCCCCAGGCTTCAGGCACAGGCTGTCGGTGCCGCCGCTCGCCGCCTCTACGCAAACGAATTCAGATATCTCATTCCAACTCACCCCCAGCAACGGCCGCGAGCCCGGATGCCAGACCACCGTGTCGGCACTGGCACCCGTATCGATACATAACGCCCGCTGCCAGGCATGGTCGTTGAGCTGCAGTTCACCGTCATGCTGGAACACCCGCTGACAACCTCCATCGACGCGCAACTCGCCTTCCTGCTGGCAAACCTGGCGGTTCAACTGGTCATAACCCTGCACACCTTCCAGCCCAGACAGCGCTATCTCACTGACATCACCAATACGCCAGTAAGCGTGCAAAGCCTGACTCAATTGGCACGGCATGTCGTCCTGATGCTCAGTGCTCAGACGTAAATCCATGCGCTCACCGAGGTGCGCGTGCAGGTCCACCTGCCAGTCGCACAGCTCAAGCTGCCAATGCAGGCGCACGCCATCGTCATCGCTACTGCTGTCGATCAGTTTCCAGTCAAGCAACCGCGCCCAACCATGGGATGGCCAGGCGTTTTCGCTTGGATGCCGGCCATACCATGGCCAGCACACCGGCACGCCACCGCGAATGGCCCCGACCTGCGGCCACTTCGCCGCGCACCACAGCCAGGGCTTCTGGCCCTTGGGCTGAAAGTGCAGCAACTGCGCACCCTGACGACTGAACACCGCCTGACACAGCGGATGATCGATCACCAACACGTCGCGCTTCTGATAGCGCTCCCATGCGAACACCGGCCGTTCACGCAGGGATTTGAAGAAGCGTTGTAGCGGATGCTCAAGCATGTGCCACGGTCCTGAAAATCATCTGTTACCGGGGTGCGCGACCCGCAAAAAAAAGCGGACAGCCATAGCCGTCCGCAAAATGCGCACATGGAGAAGAGCTTATCGCAGTCGCGTTAGAACACCGACTGAATTTTCAGGCCGGCGACCAAAGCGTTATCAACTTCATCGACGCCACCTGGGTGAGTGATGTATTGCAGGTTCGGACGCACGGTCAGCCAGTTGGTCACGTGGAAGCCGTAGTTGAGCTCGTAGTTGTATTCGGTGTCACGCAGCGGTGAGAACAGTGGATCGTTGTAGTCGCTGACGCCATTGGAGGCGTTGACCAGTTCAGCGTTCTTCTTCACGTCATCGTTGACATGGATACGGGCGAAACCGATGCCCAGGTCATCTTTGGGACGCGCATCGAACGGCCCCTTGTACACAAACATCAGCGACTGGTAGTTGTCGACGATGTTGGTGTCCTTGTCGTGGAAAGTGGCGTTGGCGGCAATGTTCAGACCGCGGGTCGAGTCACCGTTATGGCTGGTGAGTTGCTGTTGTGCAACGAACCAGTAGCCGTGCTTGCTGCTGTGGCTGCGATAGGCGTTGCCGCTGGTTGCCGCGTTATTGCCGTTGTCGTCTTCAAGAACGTCATCGGCGCTGGCCGTGCTCTTGTAGTAACCGACACGGTATTCGCCCGGCAGGTTGCCAGGGTTAGGCAACCACACCAGCTCGACCGGCAGGACGGTGCCCTCGGTCCCACTGCCGCTGAGCTTGAAGCCATTGCCGTGTTCCAGTTGCGACGGGTTCTGGTTGTAGGCGCCGATCTGCGCATAGAACTCAGGCGAGATGTTCCACTTCAGGCGGATAGCGGCCTGGCTGACCGGCCAGTTGTACCAGATGTTGGTGGCCCAGTTACCCACCTGGGAGCCGCAGAACGCCAGGTTCTGGAATTCGCACGGGAAGGAGTTGAAGTCTTCACCCTCACCGAAGTAACCGGCCTTGATGTCGAGTTTATTGTCGAGGAACTGGTGCTTGATCCACAGTTGGGTCAGCCGGACCATATGCCCACGACCGTAGACTTCCTGCGAGGAACTCAAGGTGCCGGCACGCGGGTCGCCGATACGGTCATTGGAGATGTTTTCACCGTTACGGTTGGTGAGCTGGATCTTGGCCTGGGTGTTATCCCAGCCGAACAGTTTCTCCAGGTCCAGCGCCGCGCCCAGGCCAAACTGGTCACTGTAGCGTGCAGTCTTGTCATCGTTGAACCCGCCGTGGAGGTTGCCGCCCACTTCACCGACGTAGTCCATCTTGATGTCGATGCCCTGCTCGATCAGCCTGGTCCGCTCGCCCCCCCAATCGCCGGTCATCCATTCGGAATCGGCGCTGAACGCTTCAGCCGCGTGAACGCTGCCGGCCAGCATCATGGCTGCAACGGCCGATAACTGGCAGATAAGCTGAGCGCTGTTGTTCTTCTTCATCCCTACTTCCTCGTCTTATTGTTATTAACTTTTGTTTTTCTAACGCGGTTCCATCGGTTGTGGCAGGCGACAGGCCGCCCATCACGGAGCCCCCATGTGGGAGCGAGCCTGCTCGCGAAGGCGGTGTGTCATTCAACGCAAATGTCGACTGATAGACCGCTTTCGCGAGCAGGCTCGCTCCCACAGTTGTTGATCTCTACCTACCCTTGAACTGGGTCACGTTGGCAGGCCGGTGTTCGGCGTGTGCTTGACCGGCAGCCCCCAGGCGCTCGCCGGTCTTGGCATCGAACAGCAGCACTTTGGCCGGATCGAATTGCAGGGTCAGGGTCTCGCCCACGGCCGGTGCGACGTCAGGCGCCAGGCGACAGCAGACCTTGGTGTCGTTGAGATTGACGAACACCAGGGTGTCGGGACCGGTCGGTTCGGTGACCTGGACTTCAGCGCGAATGGTCGGCAAACCGTTGGCTTCGCCATTAGCCAGGATGATCTGCTCCGGGCGCATGCCGAGGATGACTTCGCGATCTTCGAGACCGGCGTCCTGCATGCCCAGCGGCAACTCGCATCGGGCCTGGCCGCTGTCGAGCAACGCCAGCAGACGCCCATCCTTGCGTTGCAGGCGCAGGGGAATGAAGTTCATCGGCGGCGAGCCGATAAAGCTCGCCACGAACAGGTTGGCCGGGTTGTTATAGATGTCCTTCGGCGTGCCGAACTGCTGGATGATCCCGTCCTTCATCACCGCCACTTTGTCGCCCAGGGTCATGGCTTCGATCTGGTCGTGGGTCACGTACACCGTGGTGGTTTTCAGGCGCTGGTGCATCAGTTTCATTTCGGTGCGCATCTCGACCCGCAGCTTGGCGTCGAGGTTGGACAGCGGCTCGTCGAACAGATAAATCTTCGGCCGCCGCGCCAGGGCGCGCCCCATTGCCACGCGTTGTTGCTGGCCACCGGAGAGTTGGCCGGGCTTGCGGCTGAGCAGGTGCTCGATCTGCAACAGCTTGGAAACCCGGGCGACTTCTTCGTCGATGTCGGCGGTCGGCATTTTGCGAATCTTCAGGCCGAAGGCGATGTTGTCGCGCACGCTCATGGTCGGGTACAGCGCGTAAGACTGGAACACCATGGCGATGTCACGATCTTTCGGGCTCATGCCACTGATGTCGGCGTCGTCCACCAGGATCGCACCGCCGCTGATGGTTTCCAGCCCGGCGATGCAGTTCATCAAGGTGGATTTCCCGCAGCCGGACGGGCCGACCAGGATCAAAAACTCCCCGTCATCGATTTTCAGTTCGATGTTCTTCAGGGTGTCCGGCAAACCGGCGCCGTAGGTCTTGTTGACGTTGCGTAATTCGAGAGTTGCCATGTTCTACCCCTTGACCGCGCCGGACGTCAGCCCACGCAGGAAATACTTGCCAGCGAATATGTAGACCAGCAGTGTCGGCAGCCCGGCGATCATCGCGGCGGCCATATCAACGTTGTATTCCTTGGCCCCGGTGCTGGTGTTGACCAGGTTGTTCAGGGCCACGGTAATCGGCTGGGCATCGCCACTGGCGAAGACCACGCCGAACAGGAAGTCATTCCAGATCTGGGTGAACTGCCAGATCAGGCAGACCATCACGATCGGGATCGACATCGGCAGCAGGATCTTCCAGAAGATCGTGAAGAAGCCCGCGCCGTCGAGCCGCGCGGCCTTGACCAGCGCATCCGGAATGCTCACGTAGTAGTTACGGAAGAACAGCGTGGTGAACGCCAGACCGTAGACCACGTGCACCAGCACCAGCCCCGTCGTGGTGTTCGCCAGGCCGAACTTGCCGAGGGTGAACGACGCCGGCAGCAGCACGGTCTGGAACGGCAGGAAGCAACCGAACAGCAACAGGCCGAAGAACAATTGCGAACCACGGAAGCGCCACATCGACAGCACGTAGCCGTTCATGGCGCCGATGAAGGTCGAGATCAGTACCGCCGGCACGGTGATTTTCACCGAGTTCCAGAAGTAGCCGCCGACCACGTCCCAGGCCTTGATCCAGCCGATACCGTCGATCACGGTCGGCCAGCTCAACAGGTTGCCGGTGCGGATGTCTTCCGGAGTCTTGAAGCTGGTCAGCAGCATCACCACCAGCGGGATCAGGTACACCGCCGCGGCCAGCAAAAGGGTGGCGTAGATGGCGATGCGGCTGAAGCTGATGCCTGGTTTTGCGAGTTGATTAGTCATGTCGCTTGCCTCGCAGCTCGGAGTACAGGTACGGCACCAGGATGGTCAGCACGGCGCCGAGCATCAGCATGGCGCTGGCCGAACCGATGCCCATCTGGCCACGGCTGAAGGTGAAGGAATACATGAACATCGCCGGCAGGTCGGACGAGTATCCGGGGCCACCAGCGGTCATCGCCGCCACCAGGTCGAAGCTCTTGATCGCGATGTGCGCAAGGATCATGAAGGCGCTGAAGAACACCGGACGCAGGCTCGGCAGCACGATCTTCAGGTAGATGGTCGGCAGGCTCGCACCGTCGACTTGCGCGGCACGGATGATCGATTGATCGACACCGCGCAGGCCCGCCAGAAACATCGCCATCACGAAGCCGGAGGCTTGCCACACGGCAGCGATCACCAGGCAGTAGACCACGCGATCCTGATCCACCAGCCAGTCCAGGCGAAAGCCTTCCCAGCCCCAGTCACGCAGCATCTTGTCCAGGCCGAGCCCTGGGTTGAGCAGCCATTTCCACGCGGTACCGGTGACGATCATCGACAGCGCCATCGGGTACAGGTAGACGGTGCGGATGAAGCCTTCCTTGCGGATGCGCTGGTCCAGCAGCACGGCGAGGAACACGCCCAGCACCAGGCTGATGCCGATGAACATGCCGCCGAACAGCGCCAGGTTCTTGCTCGCGACCCACCAGCGGTCGTTGTCCATCAGGCGCATGTATTGCTGCAGGCCGACCCACTTGTAGGTCGGCATGAAGCTGGAGTTGGTAAAGGACAGTATGAATGTCCAGATGATGTAACCGTAGAAGCCAACCAACACGATCAGCATGCTCGGCGCGAGTACCAACTTGGGTAACCAGCGTTGCAGCGCATCGAACGGTGAGGCTTTGCTGAAAACCGCCACAGAGCTCATCGGGATAATCCAGGTTAGAGAAATAATCGACACAGTGATCCCTTGTGGGAGCGAGCCTGCTCGCGAAGGCGGTGTTTCAGTCGACATCATTTCTGAATGTCAGACCGCGTTCGCGAGCAGGCTCGCTCCCACAGAGGGGTGCTCGGTGTCAGGGATTACTGGGCCGCTTTGACCGCGGAAGCCAGTTGGGCGCTGGCCTTGGCCGGGTCGGCGTCCTTGTCGTTCATGAAGTTGGTGACGACGTCGAAGATCGCGCCTTGAACGGCCAGGGAGGTGGCCATGTTGTGCGCCATGCTCGGTTGCAGGCCGCCGTTTTTCTCGTCCGCCAGGAAGTCCTTGGCCGCCGCTTGGGCGCAGGAATCGAAGCCCTGGCCAGCCATGTCGTTCAACATGTCGGTACGCACCGGGATCGAGCCCTTGTTGATGCTGAAAACTTTCTGGAAATCTTTACCCAGGGCGACCTTGGCCAGGTCTTGCTGCGCGGCGATATCGCCCTTGCGATCAGCTTTCAACTTGAACACAGCCATGGAGTCGATGTTGTAGGTGAAGGCTTTTTCCGTGCCCGGGAACGCCACGCACTGGTAGTCCTCGCCCGCGACTTTCTTCGCCGCGGTCCATTCGCTCTTGGCCCAGTCGCCCATCATCTGCATGCCGGCCTTGCCGTTGATCACGTCGGCGGCGGCGATGTTCCAGTCACGACCGGCGCGGTTCGGGTCCATGTAGGTGGTGATTTTTTTCAGCTCGGTGAAGGCCTTGGTCATCTCGGCGCCCGAGAGGGTTTTCTGGTCCAGGTCTACCAGGGCTTTCTTGTAACCGTCGGCGCCCATTACCGAGAGCACCACGTCTTCAAACACGGTGCTGTCCTGCCAAGGCTGGCCACCGTGGGCGAGCGCGATAAAGCCGGCGGCCTTGAGCTTGTCGCCAGCGGCATAGAATTCTTCGAGGGTGGTTGGCGCTTTGTCGATCCCGGCTTTCTTGAATACTTGCGGGTTGATCCACAGCCAGTTGACGCGGTGGATGTTCACCGGCACGGCGACGTAATCGCCTTCGTATTTCACGGTGTCGGAGACTTTCACAGGCAGCAGGCTGTCCCAGTTTTCCGACTTGGCGACGTCTTTCAACGTTTCGGTACTGAGCAGGCCAGTGCTGCCCCACTCCTGGATGTCTGGCCCCTTGATCTGGGCAACGCCCGGCGGGTTACCCGCTACAGCGCGGCTCTTGAGCACGGTCATGGCCGTGGAACCGCCACCACCGGCGACTGCGCCATCCTTCCAGGTGAAGCCATCTTTTTCGACTTGAGCCTTGAGGACATCGACCGCTGCTTTTTCACCACCCGACGTCCACCAGTGAACGACTTCCACGGAACCCTTGGATTCGGCGGCAAGCACACTGAGAGGGAGCGCAGACAGGGAGACGAGAGAAATGACAGTAGCGAGGCGAGAAATCGCATTCATCGATAAGTACCTTTCTTGTTGTTATGCATGCAAGTCTGGTGCTTGCGCTGCAGAGGAGTTTAAACAGGGGAAGTCCCTTCGCAGGTAACGAAGGGACGCGCGAATGTCACCGCATGGTTACATGGAAACGCTCTGGGACAACGCTGCCAGCGCACTGGCCATGCTCGGCGCCAGCGGCAGGCGCGGGATCAGCACCGCTTGCCAGGCATGATAGAGATCGGGTTTGCCCGCCCAGATATCGCCGCTGGGGCGGTTCAATGGGTCGAGTTCGTGGTGCCAGCTGCCGCATTCACGGTCGATGAAATGACACTCACAAAATTCCCAGAACAGTCGGTACCAGCGTTCGTACTGCTCATCGCCCGTGCGCTTGAGCAAGGCACTGGCAGCGGCGCTGGCTTCGCAATGGGTCCAGTGCAGGCGATGGCGAACCACCGCCTTGTTGTCCCAGTCGAGGGTGTAGACCATGCCCGGTGCGCCATCGATCTCCCAGCCGTGCACGCAGTTCTGTTCGAAGAGTTTTTGCGCGTCGGTGAGCAACCATCCCGGCGTGAGCATGCCGGCGTGCACACGCGCGGCTTCCAGATGCAAGAGCAATCGGGCCCATTCGAAACCGTGGCCTGGCGTGGTGCCGTAGGGGCGGAAACCGTCGGCCGGGTTGTCGCGGTTGTACTCGCGCAGGGGCTGCCAGTCGCGGTCGAAATGTTCGATCACCAGAAAGCCGTTGGCGGCGGCGCGGCCATGAATCACCCGCTCGACGATGCGCTGGGCGCGGCACAACCAGCGCTTGTCGTCGCTGACATCGGCCAGGGCGAGGAAGGCTTCGGTGGCGTGCATGTTGCTGTTGGCGCCGCGATAGGCTTCCTCGCAGCTGAAGTCGCGATTGAAGGATTCGCGCATGGCGCCCTCCTCCTCACTCCAGAAGTACGTGTCGATGATGTCGACCGCGTCATCGAGCAAGGCTTGCGCGTCGGGCCGTTGTGCAACCACCGCGGAACTGGCGGCCAGGGCCACGAAGGCATGCAGATAGGCATTTTTGCCGGTGTTGCCGTCGCGGTGTTCGGCAACCGCGAACCAACCGCCGTGCACGGCATCGCGCAACGGCCCGCGCAGGGCCCGGATGCCGTGATCCACCAGCTCGGCAAAACCCGGCAGGCCCTGGATGTGCGCCATGGCGAAGCTGTGGGTCATACGCGCGGTGTTCATGGTTTGTGCTTGCGCGTCGCCCGGCAAGCGGCCCTTTTCATCAAGGTTGCCGAAGCCCTCGGGGAGCTTCGAAGCCTTGGCAAATGCCAGCAGCCGCAAGCCTTCGGCGGCGAGCCATTGCTGGTGGGCGGGGGCATTCAGCCAACTGCTGAAGGCGGGTTGAGAGGAGTCCATGGGGTGCCTTTTTTGTTGTTATGACTGAGGGGCAGTCTAAACAACGGGCGATGGCGGGCTTGTAACGAAGGGGGGGAGTTATGTCACCAAGCTGTGACATTTACCTTGAAGGATGTACTGAATGGCCTGGCGCCTTCGCGAGCAAGCCCGCTCCCACAAAGTCACCACCGATTCCTGTGGGAGCGAGCCTGCTCGCGAAGAACGATGACGCGGTATCCCTAATCAACACTACGAGGCAATTGCAGGGTCACCCGCAAACCGCCCTCGCGCAAATTCTGCAAACTCACTTCACCGCCATGACTATGGGCAATGTTGCGCGCAATCCCCAAGCCCAACCCATACCCCTGCTGCTGCCCAGCCAAGCGAAAGTGCGGCTCGAACACCTGCTCCAGCCGCTGCTCGGGAACCCCCGGTCCTTCATCATCGACATGCAGGACGAAGGCGCTGTCGTCATCGTCGATATGCAGGTGGGCGTTCTGGCCGTACTTCAGGGCGTTGTCGATCAGGTTGCCGATGCAACGCTTGAGCGCCAGCGGTTTGCCCGGATAAGCCGCCAGGGCACGGCCTTGCTGGGTCACGCGACCGTTACCGGTGGGCGACAGGTACGGCTCCACCAGGCACTCGAGCACATGATTGAGGTCCACCTGCTCGATGTTCTCGTGGATGTCGGTGTCTTTCACACACTGCAGTGCGCCCTTGACCAGCAGCTCCAGCTCATCCAGATCGCGACCGAACTTGGCTTGCAGCTTTTCGTCTTCCAACAACTCGACGCGCAATCGCAAGCGGGTGATGGGCGTGCGCAGGTCGTGGGAAATCGCGCTGAACAACTGGCTGCGTTCGGTCAGGTAACGGCTGATGCGTTCACGCATGGTGTTGAAGGCGCGGCCGACCTCGACCACTTCACTGCCGCCACCTTCGGCCACCGGCTCGACGTCGGCACCCAGCGACAGGTCGCGCGCCGCCCGCGCCAGGCGCTTGAGCGGCCGGCTTTGCCAGTGCACCAGCAGGCCGATGAACAACAGCAGGAAACCGCTGGTGAGGACGATGAACCACATTTGCTGCGCCGGCAGCCCCTGCTCTTCGAGGCTGGTGTAGGGTTCGGGCAGCAGCGAGGCGATGTACAGCCATTCCCCCGGCGCCATCTGGATCTGCGTGACCAGCACCGGCGGGTTCACCGGTTCCAGGGTCAATGCGTAGTGCGCCCAGGAACGCGGCAGTTCGTCGAGCTTGAGACCGCCATTGAAGATCCGCAGGTCTTCGGGGCTGACAAAGGTCACCGAGATGTCGGTGTCCTGCCCCAGGGACTGGCGCAGCACTTCGTCCACCGCGTTGATCACCGCCTCCTTGCGCGGGGTGATCGGCAGCACTTCCATGCCCAGGGGTTTGTCATTGAGCGTCACCACGAAACGCGTGCCGCCCATGCTGCGCAACTGGTCGAGCACCAACGGGCGGTACGCCACCGGCAACGAGCGCAGGTAACTGACGCTGGCGTTCATCGAGTGAGCGAGGCTGCGCGCACTGGTGACCAGGCCTTCAAGCTGGGTCGCACGCAGTTGGGAAACCCAGATCACGCTCGACAATGCCTGGGCGAACAACACCGCGAGTAGCGTCAGCAACAACATGCGCCCGAGCAGCGAGCGTGGCACCGGCACGCGGCCGGCCAGCTTGCGCAAGAAATCAGTGACCATTGGAGGCAACCACACTGGCTGCCAACTGATAACCGCTGCCCCGTACGGTGCGAATCAGTCGCGGTGGTTTTTCCGTATCGCGCAGGCGTTGGCGCAAGCGACTGACCGCCATGTCGACGATGCGATCCAGAGGCATCAAGTCGCGGCCACGGGTGGCGTTGCCAATCGTGTCGCGGTCGAGGATTTCCTGCGGATGGTCGAGAAACAGCTTCAACAGGGCGAAATCGGCACCGGACAGAATCACCTCTTCGCCATCGATGTGAAACAGGCGATGGCTGACCATGTCCAGGCGCCAGTCATCGAAGGCCAGCACTTCGCTGCCGGAGCGCTCCTGACCGAACTGCGCCCGGCGCAGCAAAGCCTTGATGCGTGCTTGCAATTCGCGAGGGCTGAAAGGTTTGCCTAGGTAGTCGTCGGCGCCCAGTTCCAGGCCGATGACCCGGTCGGCCTCGTCGGAACTGGCGGTGAGCATGATGATCGGCACCTGCGACTGGCGCGGGTGCTGGCGAATCCAGCGACACAGGCTGAAACCGTCTTCGTCCGGCAGCATCACGTCAAGGATCACCAGGTCGCTGGGGGCCTCGTTGAGGGCCTGGCGAAAGCCCGCTCCATCGGGCGTGGTACGCACCTGGAACCCGGCGCGGGTCAGGTAGGTGTCCAGCAACTCGCGTATCTCTTGATCGTCATCGACCAACAAAATCGACTTGTTGACTGAGCTCACGGGGCGGCGTCCTTGTTGTTTGAATTGGGCGGATTATGCCTGATTGAGCGTAAATCTTTGGTGTCTGTGCGGGCCTCTTCGCGAGCAGGCTCGCTCCCACAAGATTATCGGCGATCCTGTGGGAGCGAGCCTGCTCGCGAATGGCACGACGCGGTCTTATGCCTGCTCCAGCGCCACACCCGCGCCAACCAGCCCCGAATACGGCGCCGTCACCAGCCACACCGGAATTCCCTTGAAGTAATCGCTCATGCACCCCTTGTCGGCAAAGCACCGGGCGAAACCACTTTCGAGGAAGAAATCGGCGAAGCGTGGAATCACCCCGCCAACGATGTACACACCACCGCGCGCACCGGTGGTCAGCACGTTGTTGCCCGCCACGCGACCGAGCCAGCAGCAGAATTGCTCGAGTACTTCCAATGCAATCGGATCACCCGCCAGACCGGCAGCCGTAATCGCTTCTGGCGTGTCGAGCACCGGCTCGTGGCCGTCCACCGCACAGATCGCGCGATAGACTCGGGGCAAGCCGCCGCCGCTCAATGCCGTTTCGGCGCTGACATGTCCGATCTCGTTGAAGATCTGCTGCCACAGTTGAGTCTCGCGCGGACTGCTCAGCGGCAGATCGACGTGACCGCCCTCCCCCGGCAGCGGGGCAAAACGCCCTTCCCCGAGATCTAGCAGGGTGCCGACACCCAAACCCGTGCCCGGGCCAATGACCACCGCCGGGCGCAACGGCTCCGGCGTGCCTTCGCAGACCACGCGGAATTCGCCCGGCTGCAAACGCGTCATGCCCAGGGCCATGGCCGAGAAATCGTTGACCAACAGCAGTTGATCCACCTGCAAGGCCTGGCAAAAACCCTTGCGGCTCAGGCGCCAGTGATTGTTGGTGAACTTGAATTCGTCGCCGCTCACGGGGCCTGCCACCGACAGGCACACCGAACCGATCGCACCCGGCGCCAGGCCCAGCCCGTCCAGGTAGAGGCTGATGGCCTCTTCCGGGCTGGCATGGTCGGCCGTCGCCAGCACCTGGACCGATTCCAGCTGCTGGTTTTTCCACAACGCGAACCGTGCGTTGGTGCCACCGATGTCACCGACCAAAGCCAGTTTCAATTAAGCGTCTCCAGGGCAGAAGTGAAGGCGCTGGCCCCCTGCTCTGCCGAGCTGAAGGCCATGCGCATGAAACCAAACAGTTCGCGACCGGTGCCGATGTTGTTGCCCAACAGGCCCTTGGCCGGCGTGCGCGCTGCGAATTCTTCGGCGTCCACCTTAAGCTCCAGGGTGCCTTTGACGCCATCGACGCGGATGATATCGCCCTCCTGCACCCGCGCCAAAGGTCCACCCACGTAAGCCTCGGGGCTGACGTGGATGGCCGCCGGGATTTTCCCCGACGCGCCGGACATGCGCCCGTCAGTGACCAGGGCAACCTTGAAGCCGCGATCCTGCAGCACGCCGAGGAACGGCGTCATTTTGTGCAATTCCGGCATACCATTGGAACGCGGGCCCTGGAAACGCATCACCGCGACGAAATCCTTCTCCAGCAAACCGGCCTTGAACGCATCAGCCAGGTCTTGCTGATCCTGGAACACCATGGCCGGCGCTTCGACGATCTGGTTTTCCAATGCCACGGCCGACACCTTCATCACGCCGCGACCGAGGTTGCCTTCCATCACACGCAGGCCGCCCTCCGGCGAGAACGCCCGGGCAACCGGACGCAGGATGCTTTCGTCGAGGCTTTCGGTGATGCCTTCGCGCCAGACCAGTTCGCCGTTATCGAGGAACGGTTCCATGGTGTAGCGGCGCAATCCGTGGCCCAGCACGGTGTTGACGTTTTCGTGGAGCAACCCGGCGTCCAGCAGTTCGCGGATCAGGAACGACATGCCGCCCGCAGCCTGGAAGTGGTTGATGTCGGCCTTGCCGTTCGGGTAGACGTGGCTCAGGGTCGGCACGACCTCGGAGAGGTCGGCCATGTCTTGCCAGGTCAACTGGATGCCCGCCGCCATGGCAATCGCCGGCATGTGCAGGGTGTGGTTGGTCGAGCCGCCGGTGGCGTGCAGGGCAACGATGGAGTTGACCAGCGAACGCTCGTCGACGATTTCACCGATCGGCAGGTAGTCGCCGTTCTGTTTGGTAATGCGCGTCACCTGGTGCGCCGCTTCGCGGGTCAGGGCGTCGCGCAGTGGCGTGTTCGGGTTGACGAAGGAAGCGCCCGGCAAATGCAGGCCCATGACTTCCATCAGCAACTGGTTGGTGTTGGCGGTGCCGTAGAAGGTGCAGGTGCCAGGGCTGTGGTAGGAGTTCATTTCCGACTCCAGCAGCTCTTCACGGCTGGCCTTGCCTTCGGCGTAGCGCTGGCGCACGTCGGCTTTCTGCTTGTTGGAAATACCCGACACCATCGGCCCGCCCGGCACGAAGATCATCGGCAGATGGCCGAAGCGCAGCGCGCCCATCATCAGGCCCGGGACGATCTTGTCGCAGATGCCGAGCATCAGCGCGCCATCGAACATGTTGTGCGAGAGCGCCACGGCGGTGGACAGCGCGATCACTTCACGGCTCGGCAGGCTCAGTTCCATGCCCGGCTCGCCCTGGGTCACGCCATCGCACATGGCCGGGGTGCCGCCGGCGAACTGGCCGACGGAACCGATTTCGCGCAGGGCTTTCTTGATCAGCTCCGGGAAGACTTCGTACGGCTGGTGCGCCGAGAGCATGTCGTTATATGACGAAACAATTGCGATGTTGGCGGAGTTCATCATCCGCAGGCTGTTCTTGTCGTCGCTGCCGCAACCGGCCACGCCGTGGGCGAAGTTGGCGCATTGCAGCTTACCGCGCATCGGACCGTCGCTGGCGGCATCACGGATCAGTGCAAGGTAAGCCTCACGCGTGGCGCGGCTGCGGGCGATAAGCCGTTCGGTGACCTCAAGTACGCGGGGATGCATGTGTAGAACTCCAGGCTAACGGATGTGGCGACCTGATTGTCTATGCTGATCAAACACCGGTGTCGATGGGATGACAGACGGCTTTTCTGACCATTCGGACCAGTTGATTCAGGTCACTCGTTGTAGATTGAACAAAATATTGCCATTAAAAAGGCTTGTTTTCTATTTTTTTGCGAATAATCTTGTAATTCCAACAACAAAACGACGGCGGCGCTGACAAATGACTCTACGAATCGCAATCAATGGTTTTGGCCGTATTGGTCGCAACGTCCTCCGAGCACTCTATACCCAAGGCTATCGCCAGGATCTGCAGATCGTCGCCATCAACGACCTGGGTGACAGCGCAATCAATGCGCATTTGCTCAAGTACGACACGGTTCACGGCACGTTCGACGCCGATGTCCAGCATGATCAGGAAAGCCTGACCGTCAACGGCGACCGTATCGCGGTCAGCGCCATTCGCAATCCGGCCGACTTGCCCTGGGCCGCGGAAAAGATTGATGTGGTGTTCGAATGTACCGGTCTGTTCACCGACCGCGCCAAAGCCGCCGCGCATATTACGGCCGGTGCACGCAAAGTGATTATCTCGGCCCCGGCCACGGGTGCCGACGCCACCGTGGTATATGGGGTCAACCACGACATTCTGCGCCAGTCGCACCAGATTATTTCAAACGCCTCGTGCACCACCAACTGCCTGGCCCCGGTGGCCCAGGTGCTGCACCGCGAACTGGGCATCGAAAGTGGCCTGATGACCACCATCCATGCCTACACCAACGACCAGAACCTGACCGACGTCTACCACACCGACCCGTACCGCGCCCGTTCGGCCACGCAGAACATGATCCCGAGCAAGACCGGTGCGGCTGAAGCGGTCGGCCTGGTGCTGCCGGAACTGGCGGGCAAATTGACGGGCATGGCGGTGCGCGTGCCGGTGATCAACGTATCCCTGGTCGACCTGACCGTGCAGCTGAAAAAAGAAGCCAGCGCACAAGAGGTCAATGCACTGCTCAAGCAAGCCAGCCAGCACTCGAAAATTCTCGGCTACAACACCTTGCCGCTGGTCTCCAGCGACTTCAACCATAACCCGCTGTCGTCGATCTTCGACGCCAACCACACCAAGTCCAGCGGCAAGCTGCTCAAGGTGCTGGCCTGGTACGACAACGAATGGGGCTTCTCCAACCGCATGCTCGATAACTGCCTGGCGCTGTGCAACGCCGAATAAGCGACGAATTACGACGACTCGTTCCGCGTTGACGCAATCCTGTAGGAGCTGCCGCAGGCTGCGATCTTTTGATTTTGTTTTTTAGAAACAAGATCAAAAGATCGCAGCCTGCGGCAGCTCCTACACAGGACGCATAAAGCTTTGGAGCTGTACCCATGATCGGCATTACGTTGACCCAAAAAACCATGGCCGCGCGCAAGCGTATCGCCCTGGTCGCCCATGACCACTGCAAAGTGTTTTTGCTGGACTGGGCCGAACGGCAGAAAGACCGGCTCGCGCAACATGAACTGGTCGCCACCGGCACCACCGGTTTGTTATTGCAACAACGTCTCGACCTGCCGGTGGAGAGCATGATCAGCGGCCCATTGGGCGGAGACCAACAGCTCGGCGCGCGAATCGCCGAGCAACGGGTCGACATGCTGGTGTTCTTCTGGGACCCGTTCGAACCTCAGCCACACGACCCCGACATCAAGGCATTGCTACGGGTCGCAGCGGTCTGGAACATTCCGGTGGCGTGCAATGAATGCAGCGCCGACTACCTGCTCAGCAGCCCGCTGATGGATCAGGCACACGGGCATCGGATTCCGGATTACCCCATGTATCTGCAGGGTCGGGCGTAGCCCTTCACAAATCAAGGCTTGACCATTCGAGCGGATGATAAGCATTATCATTCACTCGAAATGGATCAGGTCCTCCCGTGAGTCAATCGCGTTTCAACGACGTCTTCATCTCCCAGCGAATCTCTCTGCTGCGCACGCTGGAGCGGATGGTCAACAATCACAGCACCGCCGAAGACCTCTTGCAGGAGACTTACCTGCGGGTGAGCCGTGCACTCGGCGAGCGGGCCATCGATCACCTGGAACCCTTCGTTTTCCAGACTGCCCGCAACCTGGCACTGGACCATTTGCGCGCGCGGCGCATCCACTCGCGCACCATGGTCGATGACGTGCCACCGGACGTGGTGGACAGCATCGCCGCCCCCGCCAGCAGTGCCGAGGACGCCGCCCATGCCGAACAATTGCTCGAGCGTTTGAATGTGCGCCTCAGTCAACTCAGCTCCCGCCAGCAGCAAATTTTCATCCTCAGCCGCCTGCACGGCCATAGCTATCTGGAGATTGCCGAGAAACTCGGCGTCTCACTCAGTACCGTGCAGAAGGAGCTGAAGTTGATCATGACCATCTGCATCGGCGTCGCCGACCGGTCGAAAGGCCACTGAGCCACCCGCGGCTCGACGACCTTGTTCATCAGGGCTACCCTTGGCCCTCTTTTGCGCTTCACTAAAAAAACAGCCGTGCACAGACACGCCGAGGAAACACCGTGACGGACACCCACCGCGCCCCTTCGCCCTCACCGGCGCAGGCCACAGCCGAGGCGATGGACCAGGCCCTGGACTGGCTGATCGTGTTGGACAGCCCGAGCGAAGAACAGACCCGCCAGTTCCACCAATGGCTCGCGGCAGACCCTGCGCACGCCGAGGCGTTCGCCAGGGCGCAGGCGATATGGAACGGTGCGCAAGTCACGCAATGCGCGCAAAAACTGGCATCGAGCCCAGTCAAAGTCACTGCGCTGTCGCGTCTGCGCCCGCACTGGAGACCCTTGGCCACCGCCGCCGTGCTGATCCTCGGGTTGTTCAGCTTCAGCAATCTGCCGATGCGCCTGCAGGCCGATCACCTGACCGTGGTCGGTGAACGCCAGCGCCTGCAACTGGAGGACGGCTCGAAAGTCCTGCTCAATACCAACTCGGCGTTTTCCAGCACCATCAACGACCAGAAGCGCGTGGCCCGCCTGTATCAGGGCGAGGCGTTTTTCGACGTGCAGCCGCATCGCGGTCTGCCGTTGGAAATTGACGCGGGCCTGGTTACCGCGAGTGTTCGCGATACGGCATTCGCCGTGCGTTACCTTGACGGCGTAACCCAGGTTCGAGTGCAGCGCGGGGATGTCGACTTACGCGCCACCGGCGACGACGATGCGAGGGTGCGCCTGACAGCCGGGGAAAGCATCCGCATCGGCCCCAATGGTTTCGACCAGCCGGCCAAACTGGATGCGGCCACTGACCTGGCCTGGGTCCAGGGTCGCCTGGTGTTTGAAAACTGCCCGCTGAGCCAGGTGCTGGCAGAGCTGCGTCGCTACTATCCGGGCTGGATCATCAACAACAATGAGCAGTTGGCGAATGTTGCCGTGACCGGAAATTATCGTCTCGACCAGCCGCTGGACGTGGTCCGCTCGCTGGCTCACATTGCCTCGGCACAGCTCAAGGAATACCCGGCGCTGGTCATCTTGAACTAAATGAGAATTATTTTTACTCGATAGCTGAACCTCGTACGTCTCGTTATAGCCAATGCAATTGATTCGCATCTCTAAATGCCAATCAGCACCTATAAAGATTCGTGCGACACGGAGCGCTATCGATGTCCTCTCGCCTTACCCGCCCAGTTAGTTCACCTTCTTGCGTACTGTCGCTGCTGACCGCCGCCATTCTGATGGCCGGTGCTGTGCCCGTCATGGCCGCCACGGCCCCTGAACAGTCGGCGCGCAAAATGGGCGATTACGCATTCGCCATTGCGCCACAGTCGCTGGTGTCGGCACTCAATTCGTTCACCGCAGTGACCGGCTGGCAGGTCGGCTTTTCAGCCGAACTGGCGCAAGGGATGGACTCACCGGGCGTGCGCGGATCGCTGCCAGCGGAAAAAGCCCTGGATCGCCTGTTGGTGGGGACCAACCTGAGCTATCGCAAACTCGGCAACAACAACATCGTGCTGGAGCGCCGAAGCAGCGCCGGGACCCTGAATCTGGAACAGGTGACCATCAGCGCCACGCGCCAGGAACAGGACGTGAGCAGCGTGCCCAGCACCGTCACCGTCCACACCCGCGAGGAACTCGACCGCAACAACGTCAACAGCATCAAGGATCTGGTGCGCTACGAACCGGGTGTATCGGTAGGCGGCACCGGGACCCGCGCGGGCCTTTCCGGCTACAACATCCGCGGTATCGACGGTGACCGCGTGCTGACCCAGGTCGACGGAGTCCAGGTGCCCGATGGTTTCTTCAATGGTCCGTACGCCCAGACCAACCGCAACTATGTCGACCCGGAAATCGTCAAGCGCGTGGAAATACTGCGCGGCCCGGCTTCGGTGCTGTACGGCAGCAGCGCCATTGGTGGCGCGGTCAGCTACTACACGCTGGACCCGGACGACATCATCAAGCCAGGCCAGGACGTCGGTGCTCGCCTGAAGACCGGCTACAGCTCGGCCGATGAAAGCTGGCTCACCTCCGGCACCGTGGCCGGTCGCACCGGCGACTTCGACGGCTTGCTGCACCTGAGCCAGCGCAATGGCCACGAAACGCAGTCCCATGGCGAAACCGGTGGAACCGGCCTGGACCGCACCGAAGCCAACCCCGAGGACGTGCGCACCACCAACGTGCTGGCCAAGCTCGACTGGAACTACGCCGACGATGCGCGCTTCGGCTTGACTTACGAGCACTACAAGGACGATCGCGACACCAATCAGCTAAGCGCCGTGGGTGGCCCGTTCAACGCAGGACGCGGCTTCGGCTTCTACAAATCGCGCACCGGCAACGACACCATCACCCGCGAGCGCTTCGGCCTGGATCACCGTTTCGCTGTGGACAGCCTCCTGGCTGACAACATCAAGTGGACGTTGAATTACCAGATTGCCAAGACCGACCAGCGCACCGAAGAAATCTACGCACCGTCACGCACGGTGCTGCGTCACCGCGATACCACCTACAAGGATCGCCAATGGGTATTCGATGCCCAGGCTGACAAGGCGTTTGCCATTGCCGACACCGACCATGCGATCACTTATGGCACCACCATCAAGCAGGACAAAGTCACCGGCCTGCGCACCGGTAGCGGCACCTGCCTGACCGTGGCCGGCGCTTGCCGCGTCATGAATGCTGCGAGCGCTGCCGACACTTTGACCCCGGCCAGTGATTTTCCGGATCCGACCATCAACACCTACAGCCTGTTCGCCCAGGACCAGATCGCCTGGAACAACTGGACCTTCGTGCCCGGCCTGCGCTACGACTACACCCAGCTCAAGCCGCACCTGACCAAAGAGTTCCTGGCCACTGCCGACCAGAGCGGCAACGGTGAGGTGAACGACGACGAAAAAACCTGGCATCGCCTGTCACCGAAATTCGGCACGACCTACCGCTTCGATGACAACTACACCTGGTACGGCCAATACGCTGAAGGCTTCCGCACGCCGACCGCCAAGGCTCTCTATGGTCGCTTCGAAAACCTGGCTGGCGGGTATCAGGTCGCGCCCAATCCCGACCTCGAACCAGAAAAGAGCAAGAGTTATGAAACCGGCCTGCGCGGGCAGTTCGAGGCCGGTACTTTCGATATCGCGGTGTTCTACAACAAATATCGCGACTTCATCGACGAGAACGCCATTACTCCCGGCTACACCGAGACCACTTTCCAGAGCAACAACATCAAGCACGCCACCATCAAGGGCATGGAGTTCAAGGGGCGCTTGAACCTGGATGCCTTCGGCGCGCCAAGCGGCCTCTATACACAGGGCTCGGTGGCCTACCTGTATGGTCGCAACGATGACAGCGGCGAACCTCTTAACAGCATCAACCCGCTGACCGGCGTATTCGGTCTGGGCTATGACCAGGACAAGTACGGCACATTGCTGAGCTGGACCCTGGTCAAACGCAAGACCCGGGTCGACAGCACCAGCTTCAACACCCCGGACGGCACCAGCACGCAGTTCAAGACACCGGGTTACGGCGTGCTCGACCTGGCGGGTTTCTACAAGGTGACCGACGACCTGACCGTGAATGCCGGCCTGTACAACCTGACCGACAAAAAGTACTGGCAGTGGGATGACGTACGCGGCTACGACAGCGTCGGCGAAGCCTCGGTGACACAGCCCGCCAACCTCGATCGCCTGACCCAGCCTGGACGCAATTTCGCGATCAATCTGGTGTGGGATATCTGACCCCGTGCACCTCACCGGGCGCTGTAACAGCCGCCCGATGAGGATTTTTTACTGTCATGCACCTGCTCATTCGTCTCGTTACCAAGCGCCTCTTCTTTCCCAAGGATCTGCCATGACCACCCAGGACACCGCCCAACGCCCCACCCTGCGCTCGCAACGCTTGAACCAGGTCACCAACGAGCCGCACAGCAAGCTCGATGCATTGGTCAAAGCCCATGCCCCCTTTGAAACCCAGGCCAATTTCGCCCGCTTCGTGGTAGCGCAATACCTGTTCCAGTCGGAACTGGTGGCGCTATACAACGATGCCGAACTGACAGCCGTCGTTCCGGACCTGCCAGCCCGTTGCCGTGCCGAGGCGGCGAAGGCGGACCTGGCGGACCTTGACACCGAGGTGCCGGCGCCGGTTGCAGGCGCACTGCAAAACCCGACCAAGGCCCAGGCCATGGGCTGGCTCTTCGTCTCCGAAGGCTCGAAGCTGGGCGCAGCGTTTTTGCTCAAGCGTGCCGTGGGCCTCGGCCTGAGCGAGACCCTCGGTGCCCGTCACCTTGGCGAACCGGCCGGTGGTCGTGCGCAAGGTTGGAAAAACTTCGTCAAGACCCTCGATGAACTGGAGCTCAGCGCCCAGGAAGAAGCCGAGCTGGACAAAGGCGCCATCGATGCCTTCAACCGCTTCACGGTGTTGCTGGAACAGGCTTACGCCCCAGAACTTGCCTGAAGAAACACCCTCCCCTGTGGGAGCGAGCCTGCTCGCGAAGAGGTCAGCACATGCGACGTTTATGTCGAATGACACACCGCATTCGCGAGCAGGCTCGCTCCCACAATGGATCGAGTCAGTCCATAAATTTCGATCAAGCGCCCCATGCCTGCCTCCTCCAAACTCGCCCGCCTCCTCTTCGGCCTGCTGGCCTATGTCAGCCTCGCCATCGGCCTGGTCGCCATCGTCATACCCGGCCTGCCGACCACCGAATTCATCCTGCTGGCCGCCTGGGCTGCCACCCGAAGCTCGCCGCGCTTGAGTGCCTGGCTGGACAATCATCGGCTGTTCGGCCCTATTCTCAGTAACTGGCGCAACGGCAAGATCATCGCGCGCCGGGCCAAGGTCAGCGCCACCGTCAGCATGCTGCTGTGCGCCACGCTGATGCTGGTCATGCTCGATCACGGCTGGCCGATCTATCTGGCAATTACCGGGATGGGCCTGGGCAATTTGTGGATCTGGTCGCGACCGGAGTCACTGGCGCGACAACCTTAGAGGTCGCCGCGACTTTCTCCGTTTTTTATCCACTTTTCGGCATATTTTCCCGCGCAAACGTTTAACCACGACCGTTCGTCGGACGCGCGCTCATGCAATCTGTGCCCCAGGCCGATGTGCATTGAATGGCGCTAAATGGATTTGGCGTGTCGAGCCGCAATGGCTCACAGCCGCCCCCTCATCCATTCGCGAGCTCGCCCTATGTTCGACTCACTGTCCATCCGCCTGAAAATCGTCCTGCTGTCCGGTCTGTGCCTGCTTGGCGTGGTCGCCTCGATAGTGGGCATGAACCTCTACCAGACCAATCAGAACGATGAACTGGTCAGCGCTTCCAGTAGCAGGATGCTCACCGAGAGCGTACAGAACCTGCTGCAAGCCAAGGCCGCCGAGCAAGGGGTGCGGGTGCAGAAGACGTTTGCTGAAACCCAGACCGTGGTGACCGCCCTGGCGGACCAGATCAAGGACATGCGCAACATGGCCGCCAAGCGGTCGCTTGAGCCCGGCGCCCTGCGTGAAGAGTTGAACCAGAGCCTGAAAACCGCCTTCGAACGCAACGGTAAAGTGCTGGGCATCTGGCTGGCATTCGAACCCAATGGCCTGGACGGCAAGGACAGCGATTTCGTCAATGACGCGGCCCGCCAATCCAACGAAGCCGGACGCTTCGCCACTTACTGGAGCCGTGCCGGGGGCGAAGCGCTGAACACGATCATGGTCGAGGAGGACATGACCAAGACCACCCTGAACCTCAGCGGCACGCCCTACAACGTCTGGTACACCTGCCCTCGGGACAGCAAGCGCACCTGCCTGCTCGACCCTTATGCCGATACCGTTGGCGGCAAGGAAGTGTTGATGACCACCATTTCCGTACCGCTGCTGGTGGATGGCAAGTCCATCGGCGTGGTCGGTATCGACATCGCCCTCGACGCGCTGCAAGCAGCGGCGGTCGACTCCCAGCGTGAGTTGTTCAACAACGCCGGCCACATGCTGATCGTTTCCGGCACCGGCGTGGTGGCGGCGTACAGCGTCGATCCGACGAAGGTAGGCAAGAGCATCGGTGACACCCTGGGTGCGGACGGCAAGGACATCTTGCAATTGCTTGCCAGCGGTGCGCCGAAGATTCTCCAACAGGGCGACCTGATTCGGGCGGTGTACCCGGTCAGTCCGATTGCCGACGCCAAGGCGTGGGCCGTGGTGATCGACCTGCCCAGGCAAGTGCTGCTGGCCGATTCGGTAAAACTGCAAGCGGTACTCGATGACGCCCAGCAGAGCGGCACGATCAAAGCGGTGGGCGTGGCGATCATTGCCGGCCTGATTGGCCTGCTGCTGATGTGGCTGACCGCCTCGGGCGTGACCCGGCCGATCAACAGCGTGGCGCAAATGCTCAAGGCGATAGCCAGTGGCGACGGCGACCTGACCCAGCGCCTGAACTACGGCAAGCGGGACGAACTGGGCGAACTGGTCAACTGGTTCAATCGTTTCCTCGACAAGCTGCAGCCGACCATCGCGCAGATCAAGCAGAGCATCACCGATGCCCGCGGCACCGCCGACCAGTCTTCGGAAATCGCGCGCCAGACCAGCGAAGGCATGCAGGTGCAATTTCGCGAAATCGACCAGGTCGCCACTGCGTCCAATGAAATGAGCGCCACCGCCCACGACGTCGCCAACAGCGCGTCGAACGCCGCCAACGCGGCCAAGGGTGCCGATCAGTCGGCCCGCGATGGCATGCAGATCATCGAGCGCAGCACCCGCGACATCAATCAACTGGCCGACGAAGTCAGTAAGGCCGTGACTGAAGTCGAGGCATTGGCGGTCAACAGCGAGCAGATCGGTTCGGTATTGGAAGTCATCCGCAGCATCGCCGAACAGACCAACCTGCTGGCGCTCAACGCGGCGATCGAAGCCGCCCGTGCCGGCGAGAGCGGTCGCGGTTTTGCGGTGGTCGCCGACGAAGTGCGCAACCTGGCCAAGCGCACCCAGGACTCGGTGGAAGAAATTCGCCTGGTGATCGAACGCATCCAGAGCGGCACCCGCGGCGTGGTCGCCACCATGCACTCAAGCCAGACCCAGGCCCACAGCAACGCCGGGCAGATCCAGCAAGCGGTCCAGGCCCTGGGCAAAATCAGCGACGCGGTCACGGTGATCAGCGACATGAACCTGCAGATCGCCAGCGCCGCCGAACAGCAAAGCGCCGTGGCTGAAGAGGTCAACCGCAACGTTTCGGCGATTCGTACCGTCACCGAAACCCTGACCGGACAAGCCACCGAATCGGCGCAGATCAGCAGCCAGCTCAATGCCCTGACCACCCAGCAGATGAAACTGATGGATCAGTTCAGGGTGTAAAGGTTTTTTGATTTATGCTCGGGCTCTCGTTCCGGAGGGCCCGTCGATGACTGATTTACTCACGTCCATTCAAGCCGAACTCGGCATGCCGCACACCCCTGTTGCGTTCACCTCCAGCGGCGCCCTGCCCTCGGTGTTTGCCGTTACCGACCTGGCTTGCGCCAGCATCGCCGCCGCCGGCCAGGCTGTCAGCGAATTGTTGCACCAGCAAACCGGTCGCTTGCCAGGCCTGGAAGTCGACCGGCGCCTGGCGTCATTCTGGTTCTCCAGCTCGATCCGCCCGCTAGGCTGGAACGTACCACCGCTGTGGGACCCGATCGCCGGTGACTACGCCACCAAAGATGGCTGGATCCGCCTGCACACCAATGCGCCCCATCACCGCGCCGCCGCCGAATCGGTGTTGGGCGCCTGCGTCGACCGCAAGGCGATGGCCAGCAAAGTGGCGCAATGGGCCAAGAGTGATCTGGAACAGGCCGTGGTCAAGGCCGGTGGCTGTGCCGCCGAAATGCGCAGCTGGGACCAATGGCAGGTCCATGCGCAAGGACTCGCGGTCAACGCCGAACCGCTGATTCAATTCATCGCCGGCCACAACCGACCCGGCACACCCTGGCAAGGTTCGGTGGCGCGACCACTGGCTGCCATCAAGGTGCTGGACTTGACCCGCGTGCTTGCTGGCCCCGTCGCCAGCCGTTTTCTCGCGGGCCTGGGCGCTGATGTGCTGCGCATCGACCCACCCTCCTGGAACGAGCCGGGCGTAGTGCCGGAAATGACACTGGGCAAACGTTGCGCACGCCTGGATCTGCACGATAAAACCGATCGATTGGTATTCGAAAGCCTGCTCAAGGACGCCGACATCGTGCTCCACGGTTACCGCGCCGATGCCCTGGAGCGTCTGGGCTATGGTGCCGCCGAACGCCAGCAACGGTTCCCTGGCCTGATCGACGTTTGCCTCAACGCCTACGGCTGGAGTGGCCCGTGGCAGAACCGCCGCGGCTTCGACAGCCTGGTGCAGATGAGCAGCGGCATCGCTGACGCGGGGATGCACATCACGCAAGCGGACAAACCGACGCCCTTACCGCTGCAGGCGCTCGATCATGCCACCGGGTATTTGATGGCGGCCAGCGCGATCAAGTTATTGGCAGAACACTTGAACAGCGGACAGGGTGGTTCGGCGCGATTGTCATTGGCGCGTACGGCAAAACTGTTGATCGAAAATGGTCCCGGCAGCAACACGCCATTACGGGCCGAGGATGAGCACGACCAGGGCATGCTGGTCGAGCAAACGCCATGGGGCCCGGCGCATCGCTTGCACGTGCCGCTGAAAATCACCGGGACCCCACTGCAGTGGACGCTTGCGGCATCTGAACTGGGAGCACATCGCGCGCAGTGGTGACCCGGCGACCTTCCGTCTGGCCATGGGCGGGAAATAGCTAAAATCGAAAAATGCGTTTGATCCGGAGCGAAAACAACTGTACAAAAACACAGTACATTTGAATTCAACACTCTCGAGCCCGGAGAACCCCATGGCCTCTCAAGCGATGAAAATCACCCTGGAACGTATCGCCCTCTTCCAGTTCACCCCGGCCCACTGCGCCCAGGCCCGAGCGATGCTGGGCTGGAGCGTGGAAACGTTATCCCGCGAAGCCGGGGTTTCGGTGCAAGCCATTGAGCGCTTCGAGGCGCGGCAGGAGGTGCTGGATGTCACCCGCCTGGCATTGGCGTATCGGCTTGAATCGGAGGGGCTGGTGTTCTTCCCGGGGTTTGCGCCGGGTAGAGGGATGAATGTGCAAGGGTCTACGCCGAATCCGGTGGGGCGGGCGGATTTTGCAATGGTTGAATAAGGTCGCAACTTCAATACTGGAGCTACGACCTGATCCATCCAGGAATGCTCGCCTCTTTTTGTAGATGCTTCACCCGAGGCTTTGTTGGTTCTGGTAGACCTGCTCTTCGACTTCATACCACCACGCAATGCCACGCTTGGCAGCCAGCACATTGAATGCCTCGCCCATCCGTGGCGTGGTGATCGATACATTGCGCTCCCAGGCCAGGGCCAGGATCCGGTCGAAGGGTTCGTACCAGGCATGCATCGACAAATCGAAGGTGCCGTTGTGAATCGGTAGCAGCCAGCGCCCCTTGAGGTCGAGATGGGCTTGGAGGGTCTGCTCAGGCTGCATGTGCACATGGGGCCAGTCGACGTTGTAGGCGCCGGTTTCCATGAGGGTCAGGTCGAAAGGGCCGTATTGTTCGCCGATGCGTTTGAAGCCGTCAAAGTATCCACTGTCGCCACTGAAGAAGATCCGCGTATCGCCATCGATCATCACCCAAGAGGCCCAGAGGGTGCTGTTGCCGTCGAACAGGCCGCGACCGGAAAAGTGCTGCGAGGGGGTGGCAACGAACTGGATACCCTCCACCTCGGTACCCTGCCACCAGTCCAGTTGGCGGATTTTACTGGCGTCGATACCCCATTTGATCAGGGTGTCGCCCACCCCCAACGGAGTGAGGAAGTACTTGGCCTTGTCGGCCAGTTTACGCACTGCGTGATAGTCCAGATGATCGTAGTGATCGTGAGACAGGATCACCGCTTCAATCGGCGGCAATTGGTCGAGGCTGATCGGCGGCTGGTGAAAACGCTTGGGGCCGGCCCATTGCACGGGGGAAGCACGCTCGGCGAACACCGGGTCGGTAATCCAGAATCTGTCCCGCAGCTTGAGCAGTAGAGTGGAATGGCCCAGGCGATAGACGCTGTGGTTGGGCGCCGCCATCAATGCCGCTTGCGTCAGCGGTTGCACTGGAACAGGCGCCGTCGGGCGGGTGTTGCGTGGTTTGTGAAACATCGCATTCCAGAGGATGCGCAGGGTTTTGCCAAGGCTCAAATGCTGTATCGGCCTATGGTTTTGAAACTGCCCTTGAGCCTGTCGGGAAGCTTCAGGCCTGGAGGTGCCGTTCGCCGGGGGAGTTGATTTGGCCATGAGGAAATGACTCCAGAAAAACCGCACGTTTCACGATTTTTCGTGTTGGGACGATAAATGGCCAAGGCACGCACGCATCAGCCGAACACGCTATTTTTACCGGGCAGGATTAACAAAACATTACACTGCACAGTGTAGTTTTAAGGTTGCAGCAAAGCCATCGACAAGTAAACTGCTGAGTGTAATTTTCCTTTTTTTCCTGCCGAAGCGTATTTATGACAGCTCCACAGCGCCTCACCGACCGTAAACGCGAAGCCATCATTCAGGCGGCAATTGTCGAGTTCCGTGCCAATGGTTTCGACATCACCAGCATGGACAAGATTGCCGCCACCGCCGGGGTGTCCAAGCGCACGGTGTACAACCACTTCCCCAGCAAGGAAGAACTGTTCGCCGAAATCCTCAATCAGTTGTGGGTCCGGGTAACGGCGGAACGGGAAGTACCCTACCGCCCCGACCTGCCCTTGCGTGAACAGATGCACCACCTGTTGACGGCAAAACTGCAGATGCTCAGCGATGAAAATCTGCTCGACCTGGCGCGGGTGGCCATAGCCGCCACTATTCATTCTCCCGAGCGCGCGCAAAGCATGGTGACCCGGATGGGTGAGCGCGAAGAAAACCTGACCCTGTGGATTCGCGCTGCCCAGGCCGATGGACGCTTGAAAGCGGTCGACCCGGCGTTTGCCGCGCAACAAGTCTATGGAATGCTCAAGTCCTTTGCCTTTTGGCCGCAGATTTCAATGGGGTTACCGGGCTTGTCGGCCGAGATGCGGAGCACTGTGGTGGAATCGGCGCTGGACATGTTCCTGGCCTGCTACGAGTTGCAATAAATGACAATTCGACGGCGGCGCCGAACGATTGATCGCGGCGTTTTTTACGGGGGTATGTGTTTCAGAATGAAACTCGCGCTGAGGCTATAGTGAATCTCAGTCCTAGCGCCCTGCAGAGAGCATCATGACCTCCTCGAGCAACGAAGCCCCCGCCCCCGTCGATCACCTGCGGTTCCATCGCGCACATGCCCATCTGGCGCCAACCTTTGGCAATGACAAGTTCGCCCTGCGTGCCGAAGCCTTTGCGCGGTTCTTCGGCACACCGACTTTTCTGGGTGCGCAAACACTGATCGTGGTGATCTGGATGTGCCTGAATCTATTTGGCTTCACCCACTTCGACGCCTACCCGTTCATCCTGCTTAACCTGGCTTTCAGCCTGCAAGCGGCCTATGCCGCCCCTTTGATTCTGTTGGCCCAGACCCGCCAGGCCGCACGGGACAAAGCCCAATCCGATGCCGATGCGCAGCACCGCGAAGCGCTGGCGATCGCCAACAGTGAACGACAGGCGGAAGCGGCGAAAAACACCGCACAACTGATGGAACTGCTTGAGCAAAACACCCGCCTCACGCAAATGACCAAAACCCTCAGCGAACGCATCGAGAACCTGACCACAGAATTGCATCAGCATCTGGTGCGCAAGGATGAACCAAAAACGTGATCGGCCCCTACGGCAACTTCAGCTAGCGCTCTGTCAACCTGTGACAGCCTCAAGGTGTGAGGGGGCAAGAAAAGCAAAAGCAGCGACAGTGCACAAAAGCGCAGTAAACATCTGCTTTGAACAGATTTATGTCGGTCTGACGATAGCGCTTGTCCGGTTCACTTGTTAAAAGAGACCTCTTTGAAACCTATCGCGAAAGGATCTCGACCATGCCGGCCACCTCCACCCAAAGCGCCCTGCTCCTGAGCTTGCTGCTATTGCTGGGTCAAGCCCAGGCCGCCAGCGAACCCGGCCCCGCTGCATTGGCGACCCGCGCGGGCATTCCACACCCGGCGGTGATTGCCCACCGTGGCGCGTCTTTCGATGCACCGGAATCCACCGCTGCCGCCTATAAATTGGCCCGCGACCTGGGCGTCGATTATCTGGAACTGGACCTGCAGCGCAGCAAGGATGGCGTGCTGTTCGCCCTGCATGACAATAATCTGCAACGCACCACCGACGTCGCCAGCAAGTTCCCCGAACGCAAGGACAGCCCGGCCAACGCCTTCACCATGGCCGAGCTGAAAACCCTGGACGCCGGCAGTTGGTTCAACACGGCCTATCCAGATCGCGCGCAGCCTGCGTTTGCCGGCCTGAAAATCCTCACCCTCGATGAAATCATCGACATCGCCCAAGGCAATCCACTGCACAAGCCTGGCCTGTATATCGAAACCAAGGAGCCAAAGCAGTTTCCCGGCATCGAACACGATCTCAAGGAAAAACTCCAGGATCGCGGCTGGCTGAGCCCCGCGGGGTCGAAGCTGGCCAAAAGCGCACTGGGCGTTGGCCAGGGCAAAGGCAAGGTGGTGCTGCAAACCTTCGAGAAGAGCAGCCTCGAACTGTTGCAAAAGGAAATGCCGCAGGTGCCGAAGATCCTGTTGTTGTGGGTCGGCGAAGGCAGCATCGAGCCAAAATCGACAGTGAGCTTTGCCGAGTCCGGCGAAAAGGATAAGGCCGCTTACTACGCTAAACAGCAACCGAAAGACCAAGCCGAATTCCAGCGTTGGGTCGACTACGCCAAGTCTCAGGGTGCGATCGGCACAGGCCCGTCCGCTGCACTGACCCACGGGGGCGATCAGAGCTACGCCGACCTGGTGCAGCCGTGGATGAACCAGTACACCCACGATCAGGGCCTGCTGGTGCATGTCTACACCATTGATGAGGCGGCGGACTTCCAGAAAGTCATGGATGCCGGGGTCGACGGTATTTTCACCAACCGCGCCAGCGAATTGCTCAAGTTCTACAAGCGCCCGGCGACGGCAAGTGTGGCGCAGGTGCTGCGCAATAATGGGTATTGATCATTCGGTTCAAGGGAATTTAAGCGTGAATTAAGTTGCCACAATTAATCTGATCCCACTTAAACGGCTCAACCAAGGAATGAACCTCATGAGAACCCTGACCGCACTGTTCACCACTGCCGCCCTGACCTTCACCGCCGGCCTGGCCCAGGCCAAAGACGTGCCCGACGACCAGATCCCTCAGTTGGTCAAGGATGGCAAGATCAAGCCGCTGGAAGAGCTGAACCAGATCGTAATGAAGCTGCACCCGGGTGCCACGATTACTGACAGCGAGCTGGACAACCACTTCAACGGCTATGAGTACGAAGTCGAGTTGCTCGATGCCAACAAAGTTGAATGGGACGTGGACCTGAATGCCGCCACCGGCGAAGTCCTGAAGAACAAAAAAGACGACTGATGCACACCACAAAAAAGCCGCACGATTTCCCCCTCGTGCGGCTTTTTTGCGTTTGAGTGACCGATCCGGCCACGGTCACAAATTCGTCATCCAGCCTTGCGATGATGCGGCTCACGTGAACCTGTAAAACACGCGACAGGCGCCCCCCATGCGAGCCCTCATGAACCACAGCATCGATCACAGTCATCGCGATCCGGATCTGTTCGGCCTGCTTTACGGTTTCAGCTTTCGTCCCGGTGAGCGCGGCCAGGAAATCGATTCGGCCAGGGCCTTGCAGTACCTGCAACATCCGCAAGACACCGAGCAATTTCTCTGGCTGCACCTGAACCTCGCCCATGCCGCGTGCGAACGCTGGATGAAGAGCCATCTGGAACTGCCCGACGAGTTTTTCGAGGCCCTGCATGAGGGCTCACGGTCGACGCGCATCGAACATGTGGATTCGGCATTGCTGGCGGTGGTCAACGACGTGGTGTTCAACCTCAGCAGCATGACGTCCTCGGATGTCTCGACCCTGTGGGTCTGCGCCCGCAGTCGACTGCTCATCAGCGCACGCCTGCAACCGCTGCATTCGGTGGACAAGCTTCGTTCGTCGGTTAAGGCTGGCGAATGCTTCCGCTCGCCGCTGGAGTTACTGGTGCATCTGCTGCGTGACCAGGGGGAAATTCTGACCCAGATCGTGCGCAAGACCAGCCTGAGCGTGGATCAGGTCGAAGATGAGCTGCTGTCCTCGCGCCTGTCGACCAACCGTGCGGAACTGGGGGCCAATCGTCGGGTGCTGGTGCGTCTGCAACGCCTGCTTGCGCTGGAGCCCGGCTCGTTGCTGCGCCTGCTCAATCGCCCGCCCCCCTGGTTGCAGAAGGAAGACGTCAAGGAGTTGCGCAAGTCCACCGAGGAGTTTGCGCTGATCATCAACGACCTCACGGCACTGGGCGAACGGATCAAGCTGCTGCAGGAGGAAATCGCCGCCAACCTCAACGAACAGAGTAACCGCACCCTGTTCACCCTCACGGTGGTGACGGTGCTGGCTCTGCCGATCAACATCATTGCCGGTTTCTTCGGCATGAACGTTGGTGGGGTGCCGCTCTCACAGGACCCGGAGGGGTTCTGGATTCTGGTGGCGCTGGTTGCGACCTTTACCCTGATTGCAGGACGTTGGGCGTTTCGCAAGCGTCAGGATTTGTAGACGCGAGCGATCTTTCGACGGGTGGTCGCCGCAAAAAAACCAAACCCTGATCCAGCGCAGTTCTCCGGTAAAACTTCGCAACGATCATGGGCGACACTCCTACCCTTCCCAGGAATGTCCGGCATGGCCAGCCCCTCCTTTATTGCCGCCCCGGCGCCCGCCCGTAGCGCCCATCCACATTTCGACAAGAAACCCGGTGTATTCACCCTGGTGGTGTTTTTTGCAGTACTGAGTATCGGACTGCTGTTCACCGCGTACAGCCTGATGCGCGACGTGAATGAACTCGGCACGGTGGTGACCACCTGGACGCCATTCCTCCTGCTGGGCGTGGCCTTGCTGATTGCCTTGGGCTTCGAGTTCGTCAACGGTTTCCACGACACCGCCAACGCTGTCGCCACGGTGATCTATACGCACTCGCTGCCACCGAATTTCGCGGTGGTCTGGTCCGGGTTCTTCAACTTCCTCGGAGTGCTGCTGTCCAGTGGCGCGGTGGCGTTCGGCATCATCGCGTTGTTACCGGTGGAGCTTATCCTGCAAGTCGGCTCCTCGGCCGGATTCGCCATGATCTTCGCCCTGCTGATCGCCGCGATCCTGTGGAACCTCGGTACTTGGTGGCTGGGCTTGCCAGCATCGTCGTCGCACACCCTGATCGGCTCGATCATCGGAGTCGGCATGGCCAATGCCCTGATGCACGGGCGTGACGGCACCAGCGGTGTGGACTGGGCGCAGGCGACCAAGGTCGGCTACGCCCTGCTGCTCTCGCCACTGGTCGGCTTCGGCTGCGCCGCACTGCTGCTGTTGGCCTTGAGGGTTTTCGTCAAGAATCGCGCGCTGTACAAGGCGCCCAAGGGCAATACACCGCCACCGTGGTGGATTCGCGGCATGTTGATCCTGACCTGCACCGGCGTGTCCTTCGCCCACGGCTCCAACGACGGCCAGAAAGGCATGGGGCTGATCATGCTGATCCTGGTCGGGACCTTGCCGATGGCGTATGCGCTGAACCGCACCATGCCCGCAGATCAGGCGTTGCAGTTCGCCGCGGTCGCTGAAGTGACCCAACAGGCGCTGGTCAAGAGTGCGCCGTTGCCGGCTCCGGCCGACCCGCGAGCGATCCTCTCCGATTACGTGCGCAGCAAAGATGTCACGCCGCAACTGATCCCCGCCCTCGCGGCGCTGGCCGGCAACATCGGCAACGAAGTGAAGGGGTATGGTTCGCTGTCCAAAGTGCCCGCCGAGGCCATGGGCAACGTGCGCAACGACATGTACCTGACCAGCGAAACCATTCGCCTGATGGACAAGAACAAGGTCGGTAACTTCGACGCCGACACCACCGGCAAACTGCAGCTGTTCAAGCAGCAAATTGACAACGCCACGCGCTTCATCCCGTTGTGGGTAAAGATCGCCGTGGCGATAGCGCTGGGCCTGGGCACCATGGTCGGCTGGAAGCGTATCGTGGTGACCGTGGGCGAGAAAATCGGCAACACCCACCTGACGTACGCGCAAGGTGCCTCGGCGGAGACCGTGGCCATGCTGACCATCGGTGCTGCCGACATGTTCGGCTTGCCGGTCTCGACCACCCATGTGCTGTCTTCGGGGGTGGCCGGGACCATGGTTGCCAATGGCGCAGGCTTGCAGATGAAGACCATCCGCAATCTGCTGATGGCCTGGGTGTTGACCTTGCCGGCGGCGATTGTGTTGTCGGGCAGTCTGTATTGGCTGTTCACCCAGATGTTCTAGCATTTTACCTGTAGGAACGAGCGTGCTCGCGATGGTCGTCAATGATACCGCGGGGAGCCTGACACCCCACGGCGTTCTCGAGTCCATCGCGAGCGTGCTCGCTCCTACAAAAAGTCATGCGTTACAGGATTCGCGCATCAGCACCCGCTCGCGCACCACGTCATACACCCAGTGGTAAACGTAGGTGTACGGCAGGAAAAACAGCAGCACGCCGATATCCAGCAGGAACGCTTGCCACAGGCTGACATTCAGCCACCACGCAATCAACGGTACGCCGAGGGCGACCAGGCCGCCTTCGAACAACAGCGCGTGCACCACGCGGACCCAGGCGTTGTGCGCAATGGCGAAACGCTTGAGCACGCGGTCGAACAGGCCGTTGAAGACCACGTTCCAGGCCAGGGCCAATACGGCAATGACGACGGTGACGACGCCCATTTCCACCATGGGTTTGTCCATGATCCATGCCAGCAAAGGTGTACAAATCAGGATCGCCAGCAGTTCGAAACCAATGGCCTGGAAAATACGTTCGGTAATGGATTTATTGGCGCTCATGGCCTGACTCCTTGAGTGACGACGATTGCCATCATCCAGCTTCAGACCGATACTTCATAACCAATAACCATCGATCAAGGCAATAGTTCATGGCGTCCCAGGAAGTGTTGCAGGCGTTCGTCCAGGCGGCGACCCAAGGCTCGTTTTCCGCGGCAGCGCGCAAGCTGGGCCGCAGTCAGTCGACCATCAGCGCCGCCGTCGCCAGCCTGGAAATCGATCTGAACCTGACGCTGTTCGACCGCAGCAGCCGAAAGCCCAGCCTAACCCCCGCCGGGCACGTGATGCTGCAACGGGCCGAAGAGATCCTGGCCGCCACCAGCCGCCTGGAAATGACTGCCAGCCAACTGTCCCAAGGCGTCGAGGCGAAGCTGACCGTGGCGCTCTCGGACACTTATCAATCCGACCGCTTCGAAGCCTCGCTCAGTGCGTTCGAACAGCGTTATCCGGACCTGGAGCTCGAATGCCTGATCGCCGAATGCGACGATCTGGTGGCCTTGGTGCAGAGTGGCCGGGCGCAGATAGCCTTCGCCGAAATGCAGGACAGTTATCCACCGGACCTGGTCAATTCGACAGTGGACGAACAAACGGAAATCGCCCTGTTCGTGTCACCCCAACATCCTCTGGCGACGCTGGAACACATCGACCAGGACGTACTGCAACAGCATCGCGAACTGCGCCTGGCGACCATCGTCAATCCGTATGAGAGCCGTGCAAAAGGGCGCGTCTGGTCGGCGCCGAGTTATTTGATGCTGCTGGAAATGGCCCAGGGTGGTTTTGGCTGGGCACCGCTGCCACGCTGGCTGGTGGCGCGCTTCGGCCCGGGAACCTTGCAAGAGCTGCAGGTGCGTGGCTGGCCAAAAACGGTGTCGGTGGATGCGCTGTGGTCACGCTTGCATCCGCCGGGGCCGGCTGGGAGTTGGTTGCTGGGCAAGATGCTGGAATAGGGGTGTCGCTACTGGCCTCTTCGCGGGCAAGCCCGCTCCCACAAGGGGTTTGTGGTGCACGTCATTCCCTGTGGGAGCGAGCCTGCTCGCGAAGAGGCCAGCAAAAATCACATCACTCCAACGACCGCAATCGAGCCTCAATAAACCGCCGCTCCGGTGCTTGCTGCGTCAACTCCAGCGCCCGCTCATAGGCCGCCCGCGCCTGCTCCACCCTGCCCAACTGTCGACAGAACTCCGCCCGCGCCGAATGCGCCAAGTGGTAATCGAGCAGCTCACCACGGCCCAGAATCCCCTCGACCAGCGTTAGCCCTGCCAACGGTCCATCGCGCCTGGAGATTGCCGCCGCCCGGTTCAATTCGATCACCGGAGACGGCCACGCCCGCAGCAACACCTCATACAGCCCGACGATCTGCGCCCAGTCGGTTTCCTCGATCGACGGCGCTTCGGCGTGCACCGCCGCAATCGCCGCTTGCAGGCAATACGGACCAAATCGTCTGGAGCCCAATGCCCGCTCCACCAGTGCACAGCCTTCGGTAATCATTTGCGCGTCCCACAGCGCGCGGTCCTGGTCGTCCAGCAAAATCAGGTCGCCGTCCGCGCAGGTCCTGGCCAGGCGCCGAGACTCGTGTAACAACATCAGGGCCAGCAAGCCCATGACCTCCGGTTCCGGCAGCAACTCCATCAACAAACGCCCCAGGCGGATCGCTTCACGGGTCAAGTCTTCGCGGGTCACTTGCGCGCCGACGGACGCCGAATAGCCTTCGTTGAACACCAGGTAAATCACCCGCAGCACGCTGTCGAGGCGCTCGGGCAGTTCCGCAAGGGAGGGCACCTGATAGGGGATTTTCGCATCACGGATTTTCGCCTTGGCGCGCACGATGCGCTGGGCGATGGTGGCCGGCGCCGATAGAAAAGCCCGGGCGATTTCTTCCGTGGTCAGGTCGCAGACTTCGCGCAGCGTCAACGGCACCTGCGCGTCAGGCGCCAATGCCGGGTGGCAACAGGTGAAGATCAGGCGCAGGCGATCGTCTTCCACGTCTTCGTCACTCCAGTCGGCCTGCTCCAGCGCCTCCAGCTGCGCGACCAGCAGCGGTCGGGACGCGGCAAAACGTGCGCGCCGGCGCAGCACATCGATGGCCTTGAAGCGCCCGGTGGAGACCAGCCAGGCTCGCGGATTGTCCGGCACACCGTCCTGCTGCCAGCGTTCGACCGCTACGAAAAACGCCTCATGCAACGCCTCTTCGGCCAGGTCGAAATCGCCGAGCAGGCGAATCAGGGTCGCAAGAATGCGTCGCGACTCCTGGCGATAAACCTGCTCGACCCTGGCCTGTACCGACAGGGCCGGCATCTTAAGGATTCAACTGTCGGACGGGGCGCACTTCGACACTGCCAACCCTCGCCGCCGGGATGTTCCCGGCAATCTGGAGGGCTTCGTTGAGGTCCTTGGCATCGATCAGGTAAAAGCCGGCCAACTGCTCCTTGGTTTCGGCGAACGGGCCGTCGGTGATCGACATCTTGCCGTTGCGCATGCGCACCGTGGTGGCGGTCTGCACCGATTCCAGGGCCTCGGCGGCGATCATCCGGCCGCTGCCCTGGATAGCCTCGGCATAGGCCAGGCACTCCTCGTCCTTGGGGCTCTCGGGCAGCGAATGCAGCAAGTGCTCTTCGCTGTAGACCAGGCATAAATACTTCATCGCACTCTCCTGATTGAACGGATAACTATGGCTGCAGATTGGCAGTTTCGTGCGGTTTCCCGATGATCAGGGCTCCAGATTGAACAAGGTCGTGCCGCTCGTCATGTCGAACGGGGCCGACCAGTGTTCATGGACGATGCGCCATTGCCCGGCTTCGCGCCGATAGCAGGCGGTCACGCGCATCCAGCAGGCCTGGGTTTCACCCTGTTCGTTAGTGCCGCCGCAATGGGCCAGCCAATGGGCGAAGGCGATGTGCTCATCGGCCACGATGTTCATGTGGTCGAAGTCGAATGTGTGCTGGCCCTGGCACATTTCCATGCACTCCAGCCAATGCGCGCGATAGGCGGCCTTGCCGCGAAATTGCAGGGCCTTGACGGCGTCGTAGGAGACGATGTCGTCGGCGTACAGGGCCATGATTTTCTCGACGTCCTTCGAGATGACCGCTTCACGGTAGGTGGCGATCAGGGTCTGGATTTCGTGGGTATCGCTCATGGTGGTTCTCCGTGGTTTTTAGAGTGAAGACACCCTTAGTCGACTGGCGATCCGCCTGATCGACAGTCGAAATAAAAAAAATCCATGAACGCAAACTCGCTAGAATCCAAGACTCATTCCTGTTGGAAAAAGGACACTCCAGTGACAGCCCGACTCGTGCCTTACGAAAGCCTGAATGCGCTGCAGCGCCAGCAAGTCGAGGCCATCGAAGTGCATCCGGAACAAACCAGGTTTTCAGGCGACATTCACGGTGCGTTGCACACCCTGTTGTCCAAGCCCGGCCCCGGCGTCAAGGGATTTGCCCTGCTGGCCGATGCGGTGCCCGTGGCCTTCCTGCTGCTCAAACGCCCACCGGTATTGCCCGCCTGGGCCAACGAACACAGCGCCACACTGCACGCCTTGCAAGTCGATCAGCGCGTTCAAGGCAAAGGTTACGGCAAGGCTTGCCTGCAAGCGCTACCCGAGGTGGCACGCATGGCGTGGCCGGAAATCAGGGGGCTGGAATTGTCGGTGGACGCGGACAATGAGTCTGCGATTGCGTTGTATGCCAAGTATGGATTTGTCGACAGTGGCGAGGCATACAAGGGGCGGATCGGCTATGAGCGGCGGATGGGCCTGGTGTTCTGACTGGCACACACGCCCCCCTGTAGGAGCGAGCATGCTCGCGATGGAGGTCAACGATGACGCGGGAAACCTGACGCCCCGCGGTGCCCTCTGGTTTTTCGCGAGCAGGCTCGCTCCTACAAGGATTCTGCGTCGGGTTTAGAGATTCAGCACCATCTCATGCCACGCCATGCCGCCATGGTCGGACGCCGATGGCTTGATGTAGGCAAAACCAAAGCCCGCATACAAAGGAATATGTCGTTCCTTGCACATCAGGTTGATGCTGACCTTGCCCATCGCACGCATACGTTCGATGAACTCGCCCATCAAGCGCTTCGCCAGGCCCTGCCCCTGGTAATCCGGGTGCACAACCACCGACATGATCACCACGTGTGGGCCCGCCGGGTCGTGGCCGATCAGTTCCTTGAACGCTTCGTCGGACATTTCCACCTGGAACGCCGCTCCGGAATTGATGAAACCGGCTACAACGCCGTCCACTTCGGCGACGATGAAACCCTCGGGCCAGGTGGCGATGCGGGTGGCGATTTTCTCTCGGGTGGCGGCTTCGTCACCTTCGTAGGCAACGGTTTCGATGGCGAAGCAACGGTCCAGATCAGCGGGCGTGACGTGGCGGATGACGGTGTTCATGGCAGCTCGGAATCGGCGGGGAAAGACCGGGAATGATAATTCAGCCTCGGCGCGACATCGAGAGACGAATCGGCTGATCCGCCTCCCGATGCACTGGTCACGCCTTGAGCGGCAGCCAGAGTTCCAGCTTCCCGGTCTTCAGCCTGGGGTTGAAGTCTTCGCTATAGCGCTCGAACTCCGGGGCATTCAACAGTTCGTGCCCGGACTGCGGCAACCACGTGCCATGGATGTACTGGAAAGTTTGCGCCAAGGACGCCAGCGCCCCCTTGTGTTCGAACACCAGATACTGCTGAGGCTGGACCTCGACCCAGCGGTAGGTGTCCGGTAAATCGTCGAGCTTGCTGATCTCGACGCCAGCGATGTAATCAAAGCCGCCCTTGCCATCGAAATTGCAGCAGACGCCGTAGGTCACTTCGCCCTTTTGCCCTGGAACATTGCCAATATGAGGAATGAATTTTTCCCAGAGTTCGGGAATGTCTTTTACGGTTTGCTGGGTGAAGTGTCCGCCAAGCCCTGCGATCAGCAGGAAGTGTCCATGTTCGAAGCGGGGTTCCGTCACTTCGACGTTTGTTTGTTCTTCCATGACTCGACTCCTGGAAGGTAAAAAGTGGGTTCGGCTGGGAGTATAGAAGCCAAACCCGATTCGCCCACTTACAGGGCGTGCAACTGCTCGACGGCACCTGCGCCAACAAATTCGTTGTAACCCGATAGAATCACGTACACCGCGAAATAGCAGAAGATCGCCGCCGATGCCAGGTAGGAATAACGCAGCAGCTTGTCGCCGAGCATCTTGCCGCCGTGGCTCGCTGCGAAACATAGGCCGGCGGACCACAGCAAGCCAGCGCAGAGAAACCCGCCAAGAAAGAGCGCGGAGCTGAGCGTACCGCCGCCACCGGAACGGGCGATCAACGTGCCACCCACCGCGGCGAACCAGAGAATCGCGCTCGGCGACGACATGGCGAGAAAAATCCCACGGAAAAACTCTTTGCGATGGGAGTTATGTCCCACCTCGGCGGTTTCGGCCAGCAGCGCCTCATGGTGGATCGCCGAGTAAATCATCTTCGCCGCGAAGTACACCAGCAGCGCCGAACCGCCGATCCACAGCACCCAGCGCACGGTTTCGTATTGCAGCAAAACCGTCATGCCGGCCAGTGCCAGCACGGCGTAGATCAGGTCACCGACGCAGGTGCCCAAGCCCAGGGCGAAGCCTTGGAAATAGCCGCGCTGCATCGCCAACGTGATCATGGCGATATTGGCCACGCCGATGTCAAGGCACAGCGACAGGCTCAACAAAAAGCCACTGGTAAATTCCATCAGACCCTTTCCTTCGGAAAAATTTGTTTACGTTGAGGCTGGACAGCCTGCCATAGCTGATCGTACATTCCGCCACAGGCCACCGCAGTGGCCAGCGTCGCTCGGACGGTTCCGGGCGCTTACGTTATCCGAGGCAACAATGGCCGAACAAGGTTCGCCGCGCCGCTTTGCGCGCATCGATCGACTCCCCCCTTACGTTTTCAACATCACTGCCGAGCTGAAGATGGCCGCCCGTCGTCGTGGCGAAGACATCATCGACTTGAGCATGGGCAACCCCGATGGCGCAACCCCGCCACACATCGTCGAAAAACTGGTCACTGTCGCCCAGCGCGCAGACACCCATGGCTACTCCACGTCCAAGGGTATTCCGCGCCTGCGCCGAGCCATTTCCAATTGGTACAAGGAGCGCTACGAGGTCGACATCGACCCGGAAAGCGAGGCCATTGTCACCATCGGTTCCAAGGAAGGCCTGGCACACTTGATGTTGGCCACCCTCGACCAGGGCGACACCGTGCTGGTACCCAACCCGAGCTACCCGATCCACATCTACGGTGCCGTTATTGCCGGCGCCCAGGTGCGTTCAGTGCCGCTGGTGCCGGGCGTGGATTTCTTCGCTGAACTGGAACGAGCCATTCGCGGTTCGATCCCGAAACCGAAGATGATGATCCTTGGTTTCCCGTCCAACCCCACCGCCCAGTGCGTGGAGCTGGATTTTTTCGAACGGGTGATCGCTCTCGCCAAGCAGTACGACGTGCTGGTGGTGCATGACCTGGCCTACGCCGACATCGTCTACGACGGCTGGAAAGCCCCGTCGATCATGCAGGTGCCCGGCGCAAAGGATATCGCCGTCGAATTCTTCACTCTGTCCAAGAGCTACAACATGGCGGGCTGGCGTATCGGTTTCATGGTCGGCAACCCGGAACTGGTCAACGCCCTGGCGCGGATCAAGAGCTACCACGACTACGGCACCTTCACCCCGCTGCAAGTGGCGGCCATTGCGGCGCTTGAAGGCGATCAGCAATGTGTGCGCGATATCGCCGAACAGTATCGGCAGCGCCGTAACGTGCTGGTCAAAGGCTTGCATGAATTGGGCTGGATGGTGGAAAACCCGAAAGCGTCGATGTACGTCTGGGCCAAGATTCCCGACGCGTACGCGCACCTGGGCTCGCTGGAGTTCGCCAAGAAACTGCTGGCCGAGGCCAAGGTCTGCGTCTCGCCGGGTGTGGGCTTTGGTGAGTATGGTGACGATCACGTGCGCTTCGCGCTGATCGAAAACCAGGACCGGATTCGTCAGGCCGTACGCGGGATTCGCGGGATGTTCCGGGCGGATGGGCTAGGCACCAAAACCAACGCCTGACACAAAACCCTGTGGGAGCGAGCAAGCCCGCTCCCACACTGGATCTCGTTCTTCCTGAGATCATCACCCACAAAAAAACCGCATCGCTGCGGTTTTTTTTGTCTGGCGAAACGCTTAGACGAACAACGACAACAACAGGATAAAGCCCAACCCCACCACCGACAGGATGGTTTCCATCGCTGTCCAGGTCTTGAACGTCTCTGCCACTGTCATGTTGAAGTACTGCTTCACCAACCAGAAACCGGCGTCGTTCACGTGAGACAGGATCAAGGAACCGGCACCGGTGGCCAGGACCAGCAGCTCACGGTTCACACCCGGAATCATCCCCACCACCGGCACCACGATGCCCGCGCCAGTAATGGTTGCAACGGTCGCCGAACCGGTGGCAATACGAATCACCGCCGCCACCAGCCACGCCAGCAGGATCGGCGAAATCTGCGCGGCCACCGCCATGTGGCCGATCACGTCACCCACGCCGCTGGTCACCAGCATCTGCTTGAAGCCACCACCGGCACCGATGATCAGGATGATCGCGGCAGTCGGTGCGAGGCTCGCGTCCAGCCATTTGAGCATCTGTTGCGAACCGATGCCCTGCTTGTAGCCGAAGGTGTACAGCGACAGAAGCAACGCCAACAGCAGCGCGGAGATCGGGTGACCGATCAGGTCCATGAAAGTGCGGAAGAAGTTGCCGTCCGGCAGCACCACATCGGCAAAGGTTTTCAGCAGCATCAGGAACACTGGCGACAACACGGTGACCAGGGTGATGCCGAAGCTCGGCAGATCGCCTGCATCCGACTCACGCGCCAGTTGGTCCACCAGTTCCTGATTCGGATGACCGGGAATGTGCTTGGCGATGAACGTACCGAAGATCGGGCCGGCAATGATCGCCGTCGGCAGCGCAACGATCAGGCCGTACAGAATGGTTTTACCGATGTCGGCACCGAACACACCGATGGCCAGCAACGGACCCGGGTGCGGCGGCACCAGGCCATGCACCGCGGACAGACCAGCCAGCAGCGGGATACCGATCTTGATGATCGACACGCCAGTGCGGCGGGCAACGATGAACACCAGCGGGATCAACAGTACGAAGCCGATTTCGAAGAACAGCGGGATGCCCACCAGGAAGGCAGCGAACATCATTGCCCACTGCACCTTGTCCTTGCCGAAGGCGCGGATCAGGGTCTGGGCGATCTGGTCCGCCCCGCCCGACTCGGCCATCATTTTTCCGAGCATGGTCCCCAGCGCCAGGATGATCCCGACGAAACCGAGCACGCCACCGAAGCCGTCCTGGAACGCCTTGATGATGGTGCCGATCGGCATGCCTGAGGTCAGCCCGAGGAAAGCGGCGGCGATGATCAGGGCAATGAAAGGGTGGAACTTGAACTTGGTGATCAGGACGATAAGCCCGATAACCGTGACCACTGCGTCAAGCAGCAGAAACGTCTCGTGGGACATGCCAAACATTAGGGGTGTCTCCTGGTTGTTGTTGTTATTAAAGCGGGTAATTCGAAAGCCATAAGGACAGCGCTATCTCTACAAGCAAAAAATTAACTGGCGCGCTTCAAGCCATGCTCGAGCCACCAGAGGTGTGCCTGGACAGCCAGTTCGTCAACGCTGTGGATCGAGGCATTGAGCGCCAATGTCAGTGGCTCGCCCTTGGGAGACTCGAGGGTGGCGAACTGACTTTCGATCAAGGTTGCCGGCATGAAATGGCCTGGCCGATGGGAGACGCGTTCGGCGGCGACTTCCGGGGTCAGCTCCAGGAACACAAAACCCAGGCCTGGCAAGGCACTGCGCAGGCGTTCGCGGTAGATGTGCTTGAGCGCCGAGCAGGTCAACACCGGGCGCTGACCCAGCGCATCGATGCGGCGCAACTCATCGCACAGGCTGTCGAGCCAGCCGGCACGGTCTTCATCGTTCAGGGGAATTCCCGCGCTCATCTTTTCGATATTGGCGGCAGGATGGAAAGAGTCGCCTTCAATGGCAGTGGCGCCGCTCAGTTGGCACAGGGCTTCGCTGACGCACGTCTTGCCGCAACCGGCAACGCCCATGATGACCAGGGCGGTGATGGGATGATTCATGTAACACCTCAGCGCGCAGACAGCGCTACCTTTGCAAGCTATGACACTGGATCAAAAGTAGAAGTTGCCGACGCCTTCTTGTCATTTTTGTGGGTTGCAGCATGTTTGTCCCAATGCCAAAAAGCGAGGATCAGGCGAACCCCCACTTACGCATTTGCAGCTGCATCGAGACAGCGCTACCTTAGTGCCTTGAATTTTGTTTGGCAAGCCGTCGATGACTTCAACTAAAAACGATAAAAATACCCGCACCACTGGCCGCCCAACCCTGAACGAAGTGGCACGCCTGGCCGGTGTCAGTCCGATTACCGCTTCGCGCGCCTTGCGCGGGGTCAGTACGGTGGCCACCGAACTGGTGGAAAAAGTCCAGAAAGCCGCGCTGGAACTCAACTACGTGGTCAACCCCGCGGCCCGTGCCTTGGCTTCGGCGCAGAGCCATTCGGTGGTGGTATTGGTGCCGTCCTTGTCCAACCTGCTGTTCATCGACACCCTGGAAGCCATTCATCAGGTGTTGCGCCCCAAGGGCTTCGAGGTGCTGATCGGCAACTTCCATTACTCGCGCGACGAAGAAGAAAACCTGCTGCGCAACTATATGGCCTATCAACCCCGAGGCTTGCTGCTGACCGGCTTCGACCGCACCGAAAGTTCGCGACGGATGATCGAAGCCAGCAACATCCCGTGCGTGTACATGATGGAGCTCGACAGTGCTGCCGGGCTCAATTGCGTCGGCTTCTCGCAACTGGCTGCCGGCGAAACGGCGGCCGAGCATTTACTCTCGCGTGGGCGCAAGCGCCTGGCCTACATCGGTGCGCAGCTGGACCAACGCACTCTGTTGCGCGGTGAAGGTTTTCGCAAAGCCCTGAAAAAGGCCGGCCTGTATGACCCCGACCTGGAAGTGCTGACCCCGCGCGCCTCGTCCGTCGGCTTGGGCGGCGAGCTGTTTCTGCAACTGCTGGCCAGTCACCCGGACGTCGATGCGATTTTCTTCGGCAACGACGACCTGGCCCAGGGCGCCCTGCTTGAGGCCATGCGCTGCGGGATCAAGATTCCCGAACAGGTGGCGATTCTTGGCTTCAACGATTTGCCGATGTCGGAACACATGGTCCCGCGCCTGAGCAGCATCAACACACCGCGCGAAGCCATCGGCCGTCGTGCGGCGGAGCAGATGCTCACATTGATGGCCGGTAACACCGTGGCCAAACCGGTGCAGGACATGGGGTTTGAGTTGAAGGTGCGCGAGAGTACGTGAGACCGGTGCTTCCCCGCTGTGAAACGATAGCGCCGCGAAACCGGATGCCTCCTGGTGACCACGCCTACGAGGCAGTCCGGCCCCGCAGCGGTATTTCGAAACACATTTTGTCCTGCGCTTCACGGATGGCGGATACAGAATCCGCAAATTCCGTTCCCGGCTGACATTCCTATGCGCAAGACGATCTTCATGACCTCCCTGCTGATGCTCTCGCTCGGACAGGTATCTGAGGCGCAAGTGTCGCAGCCGAGTGATTGGACTCACCTCCTGACAGATCCACACTTCATTCCAGCGATAAAAAACTGTCTGGCCGCTCACCCGAAGGGCGAGGGCCCTGCCGTCGTAATGGATGTCTGGCATTCGAGCATGGAAGATGCAGGCGTCATGACCACTGACCTCACAGGACGTAGAAATGAATGCTACGCCAGCAAGGACACAGGCTTGGTAAGCCGGTCCAAGACCGTGTTCGATCTGCCTGGTCCGCTGTTCGTTTCAGTGGATCAAGCCAAGGTTGCGCCCCAAGGCGAGTGCATCGTATCCACCCCGGTGTTCATCGACCAACAGCTTCAGGGCTGGGTCCTGCGCCAACCCATCCTCAACCAACAGATTCCCAGCGCCTGCTCTTGGCCTATCTGGACCGGTCTATTCCAAGGCGAGAAATAAGGAGCGAAATTCACCCGATCCAACACGCCGTACCGTCAAGCGGTGCGACGCCCATGCCTTGGGATTTCAACTAGTCTTGAATGTGTTTCTCATCCCGCTGAGTGCTCGCTGTGGCTGAAAAACTGTTAATTTCCTGAAGCGCACATACGCTAACGGAGTAGCACAATGGAACACACACTGAAGATTCTGGGAAAAGCCTCGTCGATCAACGTCAGGAAGGTCCTGTGGACCTGTGAGGAGTTGGGCCTTTCCTACGAACGCGAGGATTGGGGCAGCGGTTTCGCCTCGACCCACAGCCCTGAGTTTCTCCGGTACAACCCCAACGCACAGGTACCGGTGATCATCGATGAGGCCGGTGTGCTGTGGGAGTCCAACACCATATGCCGCTACCTCTGCGCCAGGCACCAGCATCACCACACGGAGCTGCTACCCGGCGAACCGGCCGCCCGCGCCCGGGTGGAACAGTGGATGGATTGGCAAGCCACCGATCTCAACTCGTCGTGGAGTTATGCGTTCATGGCGCTGGTGCGCAAGGATCCGGAATACCAGGATGCTCATCGCATCGACATCAGTGTGCGCGGCTGGAACCAGAAAATGGCCATCCTCGAACATCAGCTCGCAACCACCAAGGCGTATGTCGCCGGGGCAAAATTCACCGTGGCCGACATTGTCATCGGCCTCTCGGTCAACCGTTGGCTGATGACGCCCATCGAGCGTCCCGACTATTCGGCCGTCGACGAGTATTTCAAACGCCTGGCGCAACACCCGGGTTTTCTCAAACACTGCTGTAACGGCTTGCCTTGAGCCACTTCCGATAGCGGTCGACCGCTGCCGCCCGGCGGCAAGGCCTGACCGCAAACCCACCTTGCCTACCGGGTTAAATAATTCTAACAATCTGATTTAATTGATATTTTATCTACGGGCATACTATTTGCTGAAGCACTGTACCGCCAATACCTACAAGGTCTGCTTATCATGTTGGTCAGTGCAAAATCAAACCTGGTAACCCCCCTTCCCAAGCGCCCCGGTGAGGATCCGACAGCTGAAGCCGCCGCCGGCCTGCAAAGCGTCATGACGCAGGCCTTGCAGAACAACCTGCAGGCGCAAACCACGCAAACCAGCACCCAGGTCGAGGAATCCGCCACGCAACTGTCCACGCAACAGGTGAATGAAGCCACTCGCATCAGCGATAACGTCGACGAAGCGTTCGCCAAGACCCGCGTTGGCCTGCAGGCAACCTCCGCGCCGCTGCCCGACGACGTCAAGGACAGGATCGGCGATGGTTCAGCGACAGCCGAATTCAAGGACTACATGAGCAAGACCCCGGAACAGCGCATGCGCGATGCGATCCTGCAAGAGATGGGCTTGACCCAGGAGGAGATCGATCAGATGCCACCGGAGAAACAACAAGCCATCGGCGAAGAAATAGCCCAGCGCGTGCGGGAGAAGGCGCAGATGGCTGCAGCCGAGAAAGACCAGCGCAGGGGTGAACACACCAGTATCGAGGGTGTGGACAAGCTCATCGCCTCGCTGTAACGACGCGGTGATGGTTGTTGTAGGAGCGAGCATGCTCGCGATGAACCCGAGAACGACGCGGGGCGCCAGGATCCCCGCGTCATCGTTGACGACCATCGCGAGCAGAGCTCGCTCCTACAGGGAAATCAAGGGGGTGATCAGTTCAACTGCAAGGTCGAGTTGAACTGGCTGATCGCGTCCACCACATGTCGCGATCCCTGCTGGATTTCCAGGATCACCTCCCCCGCCTCGTTCGCCAGCTCCACGCCCAGCCCGGTTCGACTCAGGCTCGACTGCATGCTCGACACCGCACTCAATGACAGGTCGTGGTTCTTGCGCACCACATCGACAATTTCCAGGGTGGCCTGGCTGGTGCGTGCGGCAAGGCTGCGCACTTCATCGGCCACCACGGCAAACCCTCGCCCATGCTCGCCGGCACGGGCCGCTTCGATGGCGGCGTTGAGCGCCAGCAAGTTGGTCTGATCGGCAATCCCGCGGATGGTCTGGACGATGGTGCCGATGATGTCGGACTGTTGGCTCACCGCATCGATGCTCAGCGCCGCCTGGTTCAAGTCCCTGGAGATGTCCTGGATGATCTGCACCGTTTGCTGCACCACCTCGGAGCCCTTGCGCGCGCAGGCGTCGTTTTGCACCGAGGTACTGTGGGCCGAATCCGCGGCGGTTTGCAGGGTCGTCATTTGTTGGGTGATGTCGCTGGCGAACTTGACCACTTTGTACAGGCGGCCCTTGGCGTCGAATAACGGATTATAGGAAGCTTCCAGATATATCGTCTGGCCCTGCTTGTTCTTGCGCTCGAAACGATGCGAGTGATATTCGCCTCGGTTCAGCGAGGCCCAGAAATTCCTGTAGCCCTGGGATTCCGCTTCGGCACGATGACAGAACATGCTGTGATGCTGACCGACGATTTCATGGAGCGAGTACTGGGTGGTTTTCAGGAAGTTTTCGTTTGCGCTGATCACTCGGCCTTCCGGGGTGAATTCGATCACTGCCATGGAGCGACCAATGGCGGCGAGCCGGCTTTCGTTTTCGTGTTCCTTGATGACCCTGGCAGAAATATCGGTGGCCACCTTGATCACGCTGCGCACCTGCCGATCAGGACCCAATACCGGCATGTAGCTGGCTTCGAGCCAGATCTCCTTGCCGCTTTTGTCCAAGCGCAGAAAGGTTCCGCTGATCGGTTCGCCCCGAGCCAGATCGCGCCACAATTTGGCGTACTCCTCGCTGCGGTAAAACGCCTCTTCACAGAACATCCGGTGATGTTTGCCGCGCACTTCGTCGGCGCTGTAACCCATGACCTTGCAAAAATTCTCGTTGGCATCGAGGACAATGCCATCGGGACTGAATTCAATCATCGCCATCGACCGGCTGACGGCAGCCAGCTTGGCGTTGGCCTCAGTCAGCGCGCAGCTGAAACGTTCGATTTCCAGCAGGTCAGCCTTGTGATGCAGGTTAAACATGGTCGTACCACCTATGCGCGTTTATGAAAGTTGCTGGTCTTTCAAATCCACCACTACGTTCAATAGAACAGGTACACGCATCCCTCCAAAAAGGAGGAATGAACAGGTGATAGGTGATGTTCGATCGAAGGAAGTCCTTATCGCGACACTCCCATCAAGACATCCTTCTCTTGATAGCCCGGCGTCGGGCCAGCCCTAACGTGCTCATAAGCGAACTCCATTTCCAGACAGCTTCCTGCAAGTGTGTCGGTGCCTTGAATTGCGCACTCTGGCAGCTTGGCTCGATGATCCAATGCCGGCGATAACGGTCGGCATGGTTAGTTAGACGTCAGCATAGACATCGGTCTTCGGCTTGCAAGGCCACTAGTCGGCCAGTATCGAGGACAAAATCGGTTCAGCGCGCCCAAGGGCTGCTCCGGTGGGAAGCTCGACCTCTAATGGGCAAATAACATGAACATGGGCGCAAACGCGATGCTCATGATCCTATTGTTCTCGGTCAGTCGGCTCTGGGCATTGATCTCCGTCCAGGTACCGACGACGCGGGCATCTTCGGGAACGCTGAACGGACAACAGCCCTTGCCCAGGATCACCTCCCGGATATTGCTCATCACCATGTTGCCCTTCGCGCCCGGCCCATCCACTCCGAAGATCTTTACTGTGCCGGTCTTGTTGTTGTGCTGCCAGGAGAAGACCTGGGCGCTCATGTCATAGTCGGACAGATTGACGGGCCCGTTTTTCGCCGTACTGAGCAATGACAGTTTCCTGCCGGCAAAATCCGACGCGGTCCAGAAACAGACGTAACCGTAATCACAGTTGCGATCGGACTGACCTGCGTCGCCGGGTACCGGGAACGTCACCACAGCGGCACCATTGTCATATACCACTTGAGTGGTACTGATTTGCTTGCCTCCCGATTTTCGACTGAGCTGGCGCTCGATTTGTCGTTGCACCATGACTTTTTGCTCAGTCGTCATGCCGGGCTCGAACAACGCATAGGGGCTGCGCTCGACTGTCGCCTGTTTCGCCGAAAAAAACAGTGCGCCAACTCCGAGGCAGAGTGCCACGAACGCAACCAGCCATTTGCTGTTCATGTAGAGACTCCATTTGCCAGGAACGCTGAACACAGTCAGCGTGAGCAGGAAAACAGCGTCTTCCCGGCACAATGGAATGTCTACTGTCAGAAATAACAGGCTCGACCGATGGCACCGCCCGGCCGATTGTTGAAATAACCCCGCATCCCGCTTGCGCGCCCCCCTCCTGCTCACTAACGTAGCGCCTTTATTGCGCGCCGCCGCCTTTACCCCCCGCAGGAGCTTTGCCATGGCCTCGCCAGCCCTTTCACATTTTCTACCCCGGTTCGGCGTTGCCGCAGCAGTGGCGGGTGTCTTGAGCCTGACCGGTTGTCAGAGCTTCAATGCCCAGGACACCCTCCCGCCCACCTCCGGCGTACAGCCGCTCAAAGGCCTGGCGCAGAACGTTTCGGTTCGGCGCAATGCGATGGGCATGCCGTTGATCGAAAGCAGCACTTTCCACGACGCACTGTTCTCCCTCGGCTATGTGCACGCCAGTGACCGCATCACCCAGATGGTCACCCTGCGTTTGCTCGCCCAGGGTCGATTGGCCGAGATGCAGGGAGCGGACCTGTTGGACGCCGACCGCTATATGCGCGCGGTCAACCTGAAGAAGAGCGCTGGCGAGCTGTACAAGGCCTCCTCACCGCGACTCAAGCGCTTCTTCGAAGTCTATGCCCGCGGGGTCAACGCCTATCTGTTCCGCTACCGCGACAAGCTGCCTGCCGACCTCGCCGCCACCGGGTACAAGCCCGAGTACTGGAAGCCGGAAGACTCGGCGCTGATTTTCTGCCTGCTCAACTTCAGTCAGTCAGCCAACCTGCCCGAGGAAATTGCCTCGCTGGTGCTGGCCCAGAGCGTCACTACCGACAAACTGCCGTGGCTGACCCCTTCGGCCCCGGATGAAAAACTGCCACTGGCCGAAAGTGAAAAGCTGCAAGGCATCAAGCTCAGCGGGCAGGTACCGGGGCTGGCCGAGATCAGCAAGGCCACCGGCCAGCTGTCCGAGCTTAATCTACTGGGCGCCACCTCATCGAACAACTGGGCCATTGCCCCGCAGCGCAGCCGCAGCGGTAAAAGCCTGTTGGCCAGCGACAGCCACGGGCCGATGGGGGTACCGGCGCTGTTTAGCTACGTGCAGATCCGCACATCGAAGTACCAGGCTTCCGGTGTGACCCTCGCCGGGTTGCCGATGATCCTGGGTGGTTTCAATGGCAAAGTGGCCTGGAGCATGACCAGCGTCATGGGCGACAACCAGGACCTGTTCCTGGAAAAAATCAAACGCCAGGGTAATGGGCTGTCCTACGAAACCGCTGGCAAGTGGCAGCCGGCGATCGTGCGCAATGAAACCTACTTCGTCAAAGGCCAGCGGCCGATTCGCGAAGCGATATTCGAAACCCGCCACGGTCCCCTGCTCAACAGTGCCCAGGGCCTGGCGCAGGGCAGCGGTTTCGGCCTGGCCTTGCAAACGCCGAACTTTACCGACGACAAGAGCCTGGACGCCTTCTTTGACCTGTCCCGGGCGCAGAATGTCGAGAAAGCCTCGGACGCCAGCCGCGAGATTCGCGCCATTACCTTGAACCTGATGTTCGCCGATGCCAGCCACATTGGCTGGCAAGTCACCGGCCGCTATCCAAACCGCCGCGAAGGCGAAGGCCTGTTGCCCTCGCCTGGTTGGGAGGGACGTTACGATTGGGACGGTTACGCCGACCCGATGCTGCACCCCTACGATCAGGACCCGGCCCAAGGCTGGCTCGGCACCGCCAACCAGCGGGTCATTCCCCATGGCTATGGCATGCAGCTATCCAACTCCTGGTCGGCACCGGAACGTGGCGAGCGCCTGGCCGAACTGGCCGGCGTGGGCAAGCACGACACCCGTAGCCTGATCGCCATGCAGTACGACCAGACCACCACCTTCGCCGCCAAACTGAAGAAAATGTTCGAAGCACCGGGGATGTCACAGCCGCTCAAGCAGGCCATCGAGGCCTTGCCCGTGGCGGATCGCGGCAAGGCACGCGAGGCCCTGACCCGCTTGATGGCATTTGACGGCAAACTCAGCCCGACCTCCGCCGATGCGGCCATCTACCAGCTGTTCCTGCAGGAAAGCACCCGGCAGATTTTCCTCGATGAATTGGGGCCACAAGGCAGCCCGGCGTGGCAAGCTTTCATCGCCAATGGCAGCTTGTCTTACGCGGCGCAGGCCGATCACTTGCTGGGGCGCGAAGACAGTCCATTCTGGGATGATGTGCACACCGCGCAGAAAGAAGACAAACCGGCGATCCTCGCCCGCAGCCTGGCAGCGGCGATCACCGCTGGCGACAGTCAGTTGGGTGGCGATCATAAAGCCTGGCAGTGGGGCAAACTTCACCGCTATGAGTGGAAGAACGCCAGCGGCCAGACCGTGCGAGGTCCGCAGCCAGCCGGCGGCGACCACACCACCCTCAACACGGCCGCCTATTCCGTGGGCCAAGACTTCAACACCACACGGGTGCCGGCCATGCGCCTGATCGTCGACTTCGGCCAACCCGAACCGCTGATGGGCCAGATCGCCACCGGCCAGTCCGGCAACCCGGCCAGCCCGAACTACCTCAACGGTATCGAGCCATGGCTGAAGGGGCAGTATCAGAGCTTGCCAATGCAGCCGGAGAATTTCGACCGGGTGTATGGAACCAAGCGCCTGACCCTGACACCTGGAAAATAACCACATTCCCTGTAGGAGCTGCCGCAGGCTGCGATCTTTTGATCTTGATCTTTGAAAAAACAAGGTCAAAGATCGCAGCCTGCGGCAGCTCCTACAGGGGGTAGGTTGTTTACCCGGGAATTCCCGATAGAACTTCTTCGCCCGCGCCAGCCTCCTAGCTAACAAGCCCCTGCACTTGGACAGCAACGTGGACCTTGTCATCGCGCGCCCTGAAGGCTTGTACTGCCCCGCCGGCGATTTCTACATCGATCCGTGGCGGCCGGTCGAGCGTTCGGTCATCACCCACGCCCATGGCGACCACGCCCGCACCGGCAACCAGCACTACCTGGCGGCAGCACCCGGTGAAGGGATACTGCGGGCACGACTGGGCCAGGACATCGACCTGCAAACCCTGGCGTATGGCGAGCGGTTGCTGCATCACGGCGTTACCCTGAGTTTCCACCCCGCCGGCCACGTCCTCGGCTCGGCCCAGGTGCGCCTGGAATATGGCGGGGAAGTCTGGGTGGCGTCAGGTGACTACAAGATCGAACCCGACGGCACCTGCGCACCGTTCGAACCGGTGCGCTGTCACACCTTCATCACCGAGTCGACATTCGGCCTGCCGATCTATCGCTGGCAGCCCCAGGCGCAGGTCTTTGCCGAGATCAATCAATGGTGGCAGGCCAATGCCGAGCTAGATAAAGCCAGCGTGCTGTTCTGTTATTCCTTCGGCAAGGCCCAGCGCATTCTCCATGGCATCGATGCCAGCCTCGGGCCGATCCTGACGCATGGCGCGGTGGAGCCGCTGAACCGTGTCTATCGCGAGGCCGGCATAGACCTGCCGCCAACGCTCTACGCTGGCGATTTCCAAAAAAACGATCCGATTCTGCGCAAAGCGCTGGTCATCGCTCCGCCTTCGGCCGGTGGCAGCACCTGGATGCGCCGTTTCGGCGACTACAGCGACGGTTTCGCCAGCGGCTGGATGCGCTTGCGCGGAACGCGTCGGCGACGTGGGGTGGATCGCGGTTTCGTGTTGTCCGATCACGCAGACTGGCCGGGATTGCTGTGGGCCATCGAACAGACTGGCGCTGAGCGGGTAATGGTCACGCACGGTTCCGTCGCGGTATTGGTGCGCCACCTGCGTGAACAAGGCCTCGATGCCCAGGGCTTTCGCACCGAGTACGGTGACGATGAGGAGGCATCGACCGCCGAAGCCGAGAGCGTCGAGGCACTGCCATGAAGGCTTTCGCCCAGCTGTACGCCGAACTCGACGCCACGACATCGAGCAACGCCAAGCTGGCGGCGATGCAAGAGTATTTTGCTCAGGCCGCGCCGGAAGATGCCGCGTGGGCGGTGTACTTTCTGTCCGGAGGACGCCCCAGGCAATTAGTGCCGGTGCGCGTCCTGCGGGAGTTGGCAGTCGCGTATTCCGGGCTTTCGGCGTGGCTGTTCGAAGAAAGCTACCAGGCGGTGGGCGACCTGGCGGAAACGATTTCCCTGGTGTTGCCCGAATCGCCTTATCGCTCCAGCGACGGATTGGCGGTATGGATCGAAGAAAAACTGCTGCCATTGCGCGGCGAATCCCCGCAGGTGCTCGCCGAACGCCTGCCCGCTCTCTGGTCGCAACTGGACCGCCCCAGCCTTATGCTGTGCATCAAGTTGATCACCGGCAGCTTTCGCGTCGGTGTCTCGAAGTTGCTGGTGACCCGAGCGCTGGCCTCCATGACTGGCCTGGACAGCAAGCGCGTGGCCCAACGAATGGTCGGCTACACCGATTTGTCCAACCGCCCCACTGCCGCCAGCTACTTGAAGTTGATCGCCGCGCAATCTCCCGACGAACATGCGCAACGCGGCGGTCAGCCGTATCCGTTTTTCCTCGCCCATGCCCTGGCACAACCGGTCGAACAATTCGAAGCGCTGTTCGGCACCGCCAGCCAGTGGCAGGTCGAATGGAAGTGGGATGGCATCCGCGCCCAGATCGTCAAACGCGAAGGACGCCTATGGATCTGGTCGCGCGGTGAAGAATTGGTCACCGATCGCTTTCCTGAATTTGACAGTATGATCCACTGCTTGCCCGACGGCACCGTGATCGACGGCGAGATCGTCGCCTGGAAAGCCGCTCACACAGGGACCGAAGATGCCTTCGATCCGCCTCCGGATTCCCCTGCCGTACAACCTTTCGCCCTGTTGCAGCAGCGGATCGGCAGGAAAAACCTCACCCGCAAGATTCTCAATGACGTGCCGGTGGTCATCCTCGCGTACGACTTGCTGGAATGGCAAGGCGAGGATTGGCGCAATCAGCCGCAAAACCGGAGGCGCAGTCAACTGGAGAAGGTAATCACCCAGGCCAACAATCCTCTGCTGCTCGCCTCGCCCTTATTGACCGGCGAAGACTGGTTCGACCTCGCCCGCCAGCGGGAAGCATCGCGCCGGCTCGGGGTCGAAGGCATGATGCTCAAGGCTCGGGACGCGCTCTACGGCGTCGGTCGCACCAAGGACATGGGGGTCTGGTGGAAATGGAAAGTCGACCCGTTCAGTGTCGACGCGGTGCTGATTTATGCACAGCGCGGCCATGGCCGCCGCGCCAGTCTCTACAGCGATTACACGTTCGCCGTCTGGGACGCGCCACCCGACGCCAGCGAACGCGCGCTGGTGCCGTTTGCCAAGGCCTATTCAGGGTTGACCGATGAACAAATGCGCCAGGTCGACAACATCGTGCGCAGAACCACGGTAGAAAAATTCGGCCCGGTGATCAGCGTCAAGCCGAGCCTGGTGTTTGAACTGGGTTTCGAAGGCATCGCCTTGTCCAAACGGCACAAAAGCGGGATTGCGGTGCGGTTTCCGCGGATGCTGCGCTGGCGGCAGGACAAATCGGTCGAAGAGGCTGATCACCTGGGTACATTACAGGATCTGCTCGGCTGAACCGCTGTATGCGAGCGCTGTGCAGAACCACAAAAGTGCAGGCTTTTCACGACGCCCATTTTCGTGCACTAATCCCCTCCTGCAATTTCCCGAATACCTTTTAAACGCTTGTTCGGTACTCTGGTTCGGAAATTGCTACTTTCATTAGGGCTTACGCTTACCAGTAACAATAATTCTGCGCCACAAGCGCTCATATTGGTTCTTAGGGATTGAATAATGAAAAAAGCATTGCTGACCCTTTCTGCACTGGCGTTGTGCGTGGCAGCCGGTTCCGCGCTGGCAAAGGAATACAAGGAATTGCGTTTTGGTGTTGACCCTTCCTACGCGCCGTTCGAGTCGAAAGCGGCCGACGGCAGCCTGGTAGGCTTCGACATCGACCTGGGGAACGCGATCTGCGCTGAGCTGAAGGTCAAGTGCAAATGGGTCGAAAGCGACTTCGACGGCATGATTCCTGGCCTCAAGGCCAATAAATTCGACGGCGTGATCTCTTCGATGACCGTCACCCCGGCCCGCGAAAAAGTCATCGACTTCTCCAGCGAACTGTTCTCCGGTCCAACCGCCTACGTGTTCAAGAAAGGTTCCGGCCTGACCGAAGACGTCGCGTCGCTCAAGGGCAAGACCGTCGGCTACGAACAAGGCACCATCCAGGAAGCCTACGCCAAGGCTGTGCTGGATAAGGCCGGCGTGAAGACCCAGGCCTATCAGAACCAGGACCAGGTGTATTCCGACCTGACTTCCGGCCGTCTGGACGCCGCGATCCAGGACATGCTGCAAGCCGAACTGGGCTTCTTGAAGTCGCCAAAAGGTGAAGGCTACGAAGTCAGCAAGCCGGTTGACAGCGAACTGCTGCCCGCCAAGACGGCAATCGGCATTAAGAAAGGTAACACCGAGCTGAAAGCACTTTTGGATAAAGGTATCAAAGCGTTACACGATGATGGCACCTACGCCACTATTCAAAAGAAACACTTCGGCGATCTGAACCTGTACAGCGGCAAGTAATGCCCGGCGCCCATCTCGCGATGGGCGCTTTTTTCATCCGATCAGGTTGCTGATTTATGTTCGAAAACCTCTTAAACACACTGGGGCTCTCCGCCTTCAGCCTCAAGGGCTTTGGCCCGCTGCTGATGGAAGGCACCTGGATGACCATCAAGTTATCGGCGATGTCGCTGCTGGTGGCCGTATTGCTCGGTCTACTCGGCGCCAGTGCCAAGCTGTCGAAAGTCAAACTGCTACGCCTGCTTGCACAGTGCTACACCACGCTGATTCGCGGGGTGCCAGACCTGGTGCTGATGCTGCTGATCTTCTACAGCCTGCAAACCTGGCTGACGTCGCTCACCGATTACATGGAATGGGAATACATCGAGATCAACCCGTTCAGCGCCGGGGTACTGACCCTGGGCTTCATTTACGGCGCCTACTTCACCGAAACCTTCCGCGGCGCGATCCTCGCCGTGCCTCGCGGGCAGGTCGAAGCAGCCACGGCCTACGGACTCAAGCGCGGCCAGCGGTTCCGTATCGTGGTGTTTCCGCAAATGATGCGCTATGCCCTGCCGGGTATCGGCAACAACTGGATGGTCATGCTCAAGGCCACTGCACTGGTGTCGATCATCGGCCTCGCCGACTTGGTCAAGGCGGCCCAGGATGCGGGTAAAAGCAGCTATCAGCTGTTCTACTTCCTGGTGCTCGCCGCCCTGATCTACCTGGCGATCACCAGCGCCTCCAACGTCATTCTGCGCTGGCTCGAACGCCGCTATGCCGCGGGTACCCGGGAGGCTGTGCGATGATCGAACTCCTGCAGGAATACTGGAAAGCCTTCCTCTACACCGACGGTCAGAACATCACCGGCCTGGCCATGACCCTGTGGTTGCTCAGTGCATCGATCTTCATCGGCTTCATCGTCTCGATTCCGTTGTCGATCGCCCGGGTTTCACCGCACTTCTACATTCGCTGGCCGGTGCAGTTCTACACCTACCTGTTTCGCGGCACGCCTTTGTATATCCAGCTGCTGATCTGCTACACCGGGATCTACAGCCTGGCCGCCGTGCGCGCGCAACCGCTGCTCGACAGCTTCTTTCGCGATGCGATGAACTGCACCATCCTGGCGTTCGCCCTGAACACCTGCGCCTACACCACGGAGATTTTCGCCGGGGCGATCCGCAGCATGGCCCACGGCGAAGTCGAAGCCGCCAAGGCCTACGGCCTGACAGGCTGGAAGCTGTATGCCTACGTGATCATGCCTTCGGCGCTGCGTCGCTCGTTGCCGTACTACAGCAACGAAGTGATCCTGATGCTGCACTCGACCACCGTGGCGTTCACTGCGACTATCCCGGACATCCTGAAAGTCGCTCGGGACGCCAACTCGGCGACCTTCCTGACCTTCCAGTCGTTCGGGATCGCCGCGCTGATCTACCTGACCGTCACCTTTGCGCTGGTCGGCCTGTTCCGCCTCGCCGAACGCCGATGGCTGGCCTTCCTCGGGCCGACTCACTAGGACCCCGCTTCGGGAAACACGACAAATGCGCCACCAGATACATGACTTGCTGGCCCCACTGCCGGGGACCGCACGACAGATCCACAGTTTTCACTTCGGGCCGCAACCGGCCAATGGCAAGATCTACATCCAGTCGTCCCTGCACGCCGATGAAATGCCCGGCATGCTGGTGGCGTGGCACCTCAAGCAACGCCTGGCGGAGTTGGAAGCCGCCGGCCGGCTGCGCAGTGAAATCGTCCTGGTGCCCGTGGCCAACCCGCCGGGCCTGGAGCAAGTGTTGATGGATGTACCGCTGGGGCGCTATGAGCTCGAAAGTGGGCAGAACTTCAACCGCTGGTTCATCGATTTGAGCGAAGAGGTGGGCAACGCGATCGAAGGCCAACTCGGCGACGACCCGCAGCGCAACCTCGAACTGATCCGCAACAACCTGCGCCAGGCATTGGCGCGGCAGACCGCCAGCACCCAGCTGCAATCCCAGCGCCTGACCCTGCAACGGCTGGCCTGCGATGCCGACATGGTGCTGGACCTGCATTGTGACTTCGAAGCAGTGGCGCACCTGTACACCACGCCCGAAGCCTGGCCACAGGTCGAGCCGCTGGCTCGCTACATCGGTTCCGAAGCCAGCCTGTTGGCCACCGACTCCGGTGGCCAGTCGTTCGATGAATGCTTCACGCTGCTCTGGTGGCAATTGAAGGAGCGCTTCGGCGAGCACTTCGATATTCCGCCGGGGAGCTTTTCGGTCACCGTCGAGCTGCGCGGCCAGGGCGACGTCAACCACCCGCTGGCCAGCCAGGACAGCCAGGCGCTGATCGACTATCTGATTCATTTCGGCGCGATTGCCGGTGAGTCGGCGCCATTGCCCGACCTGCCCTACCCGGCCACCCCCCTGGCCGGAGTGGAACCCGTGGCGACGCCTGTTGGCGGGCTGCTGGTGTTCAGTGCGCTGCCGGGGCAATACCTGGAAGCCGGGCAACTGATCGCCGAAATCATTGACCCCATCAGCGACCGTGTCACGCCTGTCCATTGCACTGCCGCCGGCCTGATGTACGCCCGCTCGCTGCGCCGCATGGCCACCGCCGGCATGGTGATCGCCCACGTCGCGGGCGCCGAAGCCTATCGCAGCGGCTACCTACTTTCGCCTTGAGGATGCATGCTCCATGTACAAACTGACCATTGAAGGCCTGCATAAAAGCTATGGCGATCATGAGGTGCTCAAGGGCGTTTCGCTCAAGGCCAACACGGGCGATGTCATCAGCCTGATCGGTGCCAGCGGCTCCGGAAAAAGTACCTTCCTGCGCTGCATCAACTTCCTCGAACAGCCCAACGATGGGGCCATGAGCCTCGACGGCCAGGCCATTCGCATGATCAAGGATCGTCATGGCATGCACGTGGCCGATGCCGATGAACTGCAAAGAATCCGCACCCGCCTGGCCATGGTGTTCCAGCATTTCAACTTGTGGAGCCACATGACGGTGCTGGAAAACATCACCATGGCCCCACGCCGGGTGCTGGGCTGCAGCAAGCAGGAAGCCGAAGACCGCGCCCGACGTTACCTCGACAAGGTCGGGCTGGCAGCACGCGTAGCGGATCAATACCCGGCATTCCTTTCCGGTGGCCAGCAACAACGGGTGGCGATTGCTCGCGCGTTGGCCATGGAACCGGAAGTGATGCTGTTTGACGAACCGACCTCGGCGCTCGACCCGGAACTGGTGGGTGAAGTGCTCAAGGTGATCCAGGGCCTGGCCGAAGAAGGCCGGACCATGATCATGGTCACCCATGAAATGAGCTTCGCGCGCAAAGTATCGAGCCAGGTGTTGTTCCTGCACCAGGGCCTGGTGGAGGAAGAAGGCGCGCCGGAGGATGTGCTGGGCAACCCGAAGAGCGAGCGTCTGAAACAGTTCCTCAGCGGCAACTTGAAATAAGCGTTCAACCCTTGAAACGGGAGCCAGGCTGACTGGCTTCCGTCACTCAACTGGCTTCACGCTCAAGCCTGAAGCTGCCGTTTTCCACCTCGATGCCGTCGGCATCCAGGCCGCGGAAACTTCCGGCAAACTGTGCGTCGCCTCCCACCGTCAATTCAAGCGCGCCTCGATACAACTCCGCTTCCGAACTGCCCGTCACATGAATGATCATCGGGGAGCGTTCACTCAATCCCAGATGAAACCTGCCGCTGTCGATACCCTGCGGCAGATAGAGATAAAACGCCTTGTCCAGACCATCGCTCGCGCCAAGGCAGTGCAAGCCTGGCTGTTCGAAATAGTCGAGCGTTGGCGCTGCCCGAAACGCGAGGAGCTTCCCACTCTCCGTGATCAAATCGGCGCGCAAATGCCCTGCACGAACTGACTTCATCTGAATGTTCCTTTTCATATTCATGGTCGACGGGCTCGCTGTCGGCCCTGGCAAGACGCGCAGGACGAACAGCGCAGCGATAAAACCACGGCCCATCGGCCAATAGGTTTCAAAGACAAACACAGTTATTTCCGAATATGAGAACTGCTCGGCGAAGACCGCACGCATCAGTCATTAAACCTTTCGCGTTGCGCCGTGGTCAGTCAAAGAACACTCTCAGAGCGCACGCCGCCGGTATGGGAACCACCACCGACTTCGCCAAACGCTGGTTCACCGCTCGCGGCTGGAAGCCGTTCACCTTTCAGAAACAGGTGTGGGCAGCCGTCAAACAAGGACAATCCGGTCTGCTGCACGCCAGCACCGGCGCCGGCAAAACCTATGCGGTCTGGTTCGGCGCGCTCAATCGCTTCGCACGCTCTGCACCTGCGGTTGAAACACCACGCAAACGAAAACCCGTAGCCGATCCCCTGACCGCTCTCTGGATAACCCCGATGCGCGCCCTGGCTGCCGACACCGCCCGCGCACTGCAGGCGCCGCTGCTCGACTTGCAGATCCCCTGGAACGTCGGCCTGCGCACGGGTGATACCAGCAGCAGCGAACGTGCACGCCAGAGCCGACGCTTGCCTACCGCGCTGATCACCACCCCGGAAAGCCTGACGTTGATGCTCGCCCGAGCGGATGCACACACAGCACTCTCGACCTTGCGCATGGTCGTGGTCGACGAATGGCACGAATTGCTCGGCAACAAGCGCGGCGTGCAACTGCAACTTGCGCTCGCCCGCCTGCGCCGCTGGAACCCGCAATTGATCGTGTGGGGCGTTTCCGCGACGCTGGGCAATCAGGACCACGCCGAGCAGGTATTAATCCCACAGGGCGGCGGTATCAACGTTCAAGGCCAGACGGATAAAAAACTGCAGGTTGATACGCTGCTGCCGCCCGCGATCGAGCGCTTTCCATGGGCCGGACATATCGGCCTGAAAATGTTGCCGCAGGTCGTCGCGCAACTGGATGACAGCGCCAGCAGCCTGGTTTTCACCAATACGCGTGCGCAATCGGAAATCTGGTATCAAGCGTTGCTTGAAGCCCGACCGGACTGGGCGGGGGTGATCGCGTTGCATCACAGTTCGCTGTCCCGTGAAACCCGTGACTGGGTGGAGAGTGCCCTCAAGGAAGGTCACCTCAAAGCCGTGGTCTGCACCTCCAGCCTGGATCTGGGCGTGGATTTCCTGCCAGTGGAACGGGTGCTGCAAATTGGCTCGGCCAAAGGCGTGGCCCGCCTGATGCAGCGCGCCGGGCGTTCCGGGCATGCGCCGGGACGCGTTTCCCGGGTGACGCTGGTGCCGACGCACAGCCTGGAGCTGATCGAAGCCGCAGCGGCACAGGATGCAGTGGCGCAGCGACGGATCGAACCTCGAATATCACCGCATAAACCCTTGGATGTGCTGGTCCAGCATCTGGTCAGCATGGCACTGGGTGGCGGTTTTGTGCCCGATCAGTTGTTTGATGAGGTACGCACCACCTGGGCTTATCGTGATCTCACTGAGGCGGATTGGACCTGGGCGCTGGCTTTCGTACGTCACGGCGGGCTTTCCCTGACAGCCTATCCGGATTACCGCCGGGTCGAGCCGGATGAACAGGGAATCTGGCGTGTACCCGATGCACGATTGGCCCGCCGCCATCGCATGAGCATCGGCACGATTGTCAGCGATGCGAGCATTCAGTTGAAATTCTGGAGCAAGGGCGGCGGCGGCAAACAACTGGGCAGTGTTGAAGAAGGTTTCATCGCGCGACTTAAGCCGGGCGATGGCTTTCTGTTTGCCGGGCGGCTGCTGGAGTTGGTACGCGTGGAAAACATGACCGCCTATGTCAAACGCAGCACCGTAAAGAAAGCCGCGGTGCCGCGGTGGAATGGCGGTCGCATGCCCCTCTCCAATGAGCTGGCGCAAGCGGTGGTCACGCGCTTTAGTGAGGCGGCGCGCGGCGAGTTCAGCGGCCCGCAAATGCAGGCATTGCGCCCGCTGCTGGAGGTACAGCAACGCTGGTCTGGCTTGCCAACGTCGCAATCGTTGCTGGCCGAGGCGTTGAAGTCCCGTGAGGGCTGGCATCTATTCCTGTATCCCTTCGCCGGCCGTCAGGTGCATCTGGGCCTGGGCAGCTTGCTGGCGTGGCGAGTCAGTCAGCAGCAAGCCGTGACGTTTTCCATCGCGGTCAATGATTACGGGCTGGAATTGCTGAGTGCCACCCCGGTGGACTGGGTGCAAGCCCTGAGTCCGGACTTGTTGAGCCCAGACAATCTGCTCAGGGACGTACTCGCCAGCCTGAATGCCGGAGAGCTGGCCTTGCGGCGCTTTCGGGAAATAGCCCGGATCGCCGGACTGGTGTTCGCCGGTTACCCCGGTGCAGCCAAGAGCACACGCCAGGTTCAAGCCTCGAGCGGGTTGTTTTTCGAAGTGTTCAAACAGTACGACGCGGGCAATTTGCTATTGGCCCAGGCCGGAGAAGAAGTCCTGCGCGAGGAACTGGATATTCATCGCCTGGAACAGACGTTGGCGCACATCAGTCAGCTACGTCTCGACCTGCATCAAGTCAAACGTCCTACACCCCTCGGGTTTCCGCTGCTGGTGGAACGTATGAGAGAGAGCATGAGTTCAGAAAAACTCGCCGACCGCATCCGACGCATGGTCAGCGACCTTGAGATAACAGCCGGAACAGGGAAAGCCTGATGAGTACGCCCTACCCCGTGCGACTGGCCGGCGAAGAGCTTTGGCTGCTGCCGGAAAAAGCCCTCTACTGGCCTGCTCAGCAAGCGTTGTTGATCGCTGACGTGCACTTCGGCAAGGCCGCCGCTTACCGAAGCCTTGGCCAACCAGTCCCCCAAGGTACCACCCGCCGCAACATCGCCGTGCTTGACGAACTGCTGGCCACATTGCCCTGCCGACAGCTGATTTTCCTAGGCGATTTTCTTCACGGACCGGGTTCCCATGCCAGCGCCACGCTGCAAGCATTGATTGACTGGCGAACACGCAATGCCAAGCTGGCCATGACGCTGATTCGCGGCAACCATGACAAGCGTGCCGGGGACCCGCCGGCCTCGCTGAACATTCGAGTGGTGCCTGAGCCGTTGCTGCTGGGGCCGTTCGCTTTGCAGCACGAACCCCAGCCGCATGCGGATCGACATGTACTCGCCGGTCACGTGCATCCAGTTTATCGACTCAACGGTCGGGGTCGGCAGAGCCTGCGGCTGCCATGTTTCAGACTGGGCGGGGACATCAGCCTGCTACCGGCCTTCGGGGCGTTTACCGGAGGTTATCTGGTGGAACAGGACGACGACTGTAGGATTTTCGTCATCGGCGACGACGAAATCTGGCCGGTGTCCCTGTAGGAGCGAGCCTGCTCGCGATGGAAGTTAACGTTAATGCGGGCTTTCTGGAAAACTCAGCGCCCTCACGTTCTTCGCGAGCATGCTCGCTCCTACAGAAGAAGGCAGCGGGTCTCAGACAACTGGCGCGGGAGGTGGCTCATCCGGCAGGGTCGGCTCACCGGGTTCGCTCGGTTGTTCATTGGGCGTATCAGGATCAGGTTGGCCGGGGATGCCCCCCGCCATGCTGACGGGCGGATGTGCCAACAAGGACCAGGCCAGGACGCCAACCTGATTGGGCTCAAGCCTTGCCAGTTCGGCACTTATACGCGGATCGATCTTCATAAAGCACTCCTGGGCGATGGCCCGATCCGCCTTACGCGAATCGGAACAGTACATTCCATAGAGTGTACGCTCGCCCAGGAATTCCCAAGGTTCGTCGGACGGCTGACTCAGGTGCGTGGCAGGGTGACGCCACGTTGGCCCTGATACTTGCCGCCACGGTCCTTGTAGGAGACTTCGCACTCTTCGTCAGATTCGAGGAACAGCATCTGCGCGACGCCTTCGTTCGCGTAGATCTTCGCTGGCAGGTTGGTCGTGTTGGAGAACTCCAGGGTCACGTGACCTTCCCACTCAGGCTCGAGCGGCGTGACGTTGACGATGATGCCACAGCGCGCGTAGGTGCTTTTACCCAGGCAAATGGTCAATACATTACGCGGGATGCGGAAGTACTCGACGGTGCTGGCCAAGGCGAAGGAGTTCGGCGGAATAATGCACACGTCGCTATGGATGTCGACGAAGCTGCCGGCATCGAAGTTTTTCGGGTCGACGATCGCCGAATTGATGTTGGTGAACACCTTGAAGTGATTGGTGCAACGCACATCGTAGCCGTAGCTGGACACGCCGTAGGAGATCACGCGGCTGTCATCGCTGCCGCGCATCTGGCGCTCGACGAAAGGCTCGATCATGCCGTGTTCCTGCGCCATGCGGCGAATCCACTTGTCCGATTTGATGCTCATGGCGGGTGTCCTGAATAGCGAGGTCGAAAAAATCTGTCCGGCATCTTACCGGGCGCGCCGCCGGGTTCAAAGTCCGCGCTGCAATTCTCGCCAAACAGCCAGGAATTACCTGCAATGGCGACGAAGCGTCACACCGTCGATCCTTAAAACAGATAAACCTTCGCAAGAAGCATTGGCACGTTCCGGAAAAAGGGTTAAGGTGGCGCCACTGTGCTGCTTGTGTCACTGAGAATCTCTACACGATATGTTGAATTTCGATCCAACCATCTACAAGAATTTTTCCTGCTCTTTGCACTCAGTCTCGGCCAGGGTTCTTCCTGAGTCGCAGTTATCTTTGTTCAAGGAGTTACACCATGTCTAATCGCCAAACCGGTACCGTTAAGTGGTTCAACGATGAAAAAGGCTTCGGCTTCATCACTCCACAATCCGGTGACGACCTGTTCGTTCACTTCAAAGCTATCCAATCCGACGGCTTCAAAAGCCTGAAAGAAGGCCAACAGGTTTCTTTCATCGCTACCCGCGGTCAGAAAGGCATGCAAGCTGAAGAAGTTCAAGTTATCTAACTTGTACTTGCTTTAGTAAAAGGCCCCGCTCTCAAAAGCGGGGCTTTTTTGTGCCTGCAGGTTTTTCGCAGGCCAAAAAAGATCGCAGCCTGCGGCAACTCCTACCGGATGTACATCAATCCTCTGAGCTTCCGCAGGCTGCGATCTTTATGCGTCTTACCAGGTCACGCCAAATCCTGCCGTGTAGCGGGTCTTGTCCAGATCGGCATCGTCAGTTCCGTCGATAATATCTCGCTCGGCCTTGAGGTTTAGCGACGCCCAGTCCGTAACCTTGTAACGCAGGCCCATCTCGGCATCCAGTGCATACTCAGCCACGCCCGACAACGGCTTGCCCACCTCGCCATTGGTGAAGAACTCCACTTTCTTGCCAATCAGGTAACGGTTGTAGTCCCACTTCATCGCGACAGAGTAGAAGTTTTCCTTGCTGCCATCGCTGAATTGGTAATCAGTGCGGTTGATCAGAGAGCCCAGGGAGAATGCCCCCAGCTCGTTATCCCAAAATTGATAACCTGGACCGGTACCGACAGTACGCTGGCGGGAGAGGTCTTCGACCTTGTCACGCTTGTACACCAGGCGACCTTGCCAGAACCATTTTTCCGTCAGGAAACGGTCTAGCGAGTATTCTCCCCGCCAATTGTCCGTAGTCACCACGTCATCCTGGAATTCGCGGTTGTACTCGCCTTCCGCAATATGCCTCCATCGACCATGGCGCGCCGTCGTCTTGAAGTCGATGTCGTAGTCGTCGGTATCCTTGTCTGCCCGCTGATAATCCAGCGCCGCATCGATATTGCCTTTCCACACCAGATCCTCGACCACAGGCTTGGGCTTGAGGATTTGCTGGACGCTCGCCAGCTCAACAGTCTTGGGCGCCTCGCCGTTTTCCAGGGTTACCTTGCCATCTTCCGCCGCGTGCAGCGACTTGGCCTTCTCGCCGGTGTAGGCGTCCTGCTTGACCAGCAGCTCCTGATCGCTTTCCAGGGTCTTGACCTGTTTCCAGTCGATCGGCACGGCACCGGCGTACTCCGTCTGGACCAACAGCTTGCCACCGTCGAACAGGATGATCTTGCCGCTCAGCTTGTCACCGTTCTTCAACCAGACGGTGTCCGCGAGCAAGGGAGTGGAAGCACTGACGACAGCGAGGCATAGCAAGGTTCTGGACAACATAAGCAAATACAGGCTCAGGTTCGCGAAAAAAAGTCGGCATTATCCTCAGGAATAAGACCCTAGCAAGGAGTGACCCAACTTTTTCTATTGAGTTCATTTCTCAACTGGCAATCCAGCATTTACTCTACAGACGGTACTGCGAACGACTTCAGGAACTGCGAACGTGATCGAGCTGACCGAAAAACCCGAGAGTGCCGCGCAAATCCGACGCACGGCGCTGTACCTGACGCTCGCGCAAGTACCCGAAGGCAAGGTCGTGAGTTATGGTCAACTCGCCGAACTGGCGGGACTGGGACGCGCCGCTCGCTGGGTCGGCAGGACATTGAGTCAATTGCCCGGCGACAGCAAATTGCCCTGGCACCGCGTACTCGGTGCCGGCGGGCGCCTGAGCCTGCCCGCAGGAAGCCCATCCGGGGACGAACAGCGCGCGCGACTGCGCATGGAGGGCATCAGTATCCAGAACAATCGTGTTGATATTCAGCGTCATGGGTGGCGCCCGGTAGAGCACAGCGGTTAGAGTGCGCGCTTTGTTTCCGTATTTCTTGAGGCAGACTCCAGCCCATGCCCCGTAAAACCTGGCGCGCCGCGCTTGCTGCCTATGCCAGCCCTTCGACGCTCGTACTGTTATTGCTGGGTTTCGCCGCCGGCTTGCCCTACATGCTGGTGTTCTCGACGCTTTCGGTCTGGTTGCGTGAAGCCGGTGTGGCGCGCGAAACCATCGGTTATGCAAGCTTGATCGGACTGGCATATGCCTTCAAATGGGTCTGGTCCCCCCTGCTCGACCAATGGCGCCTGCCGTTGCTCGGCAAACTCGGCCGACGACGTTCCTGGCTGGTGTTGTCGCAAGCACTGGTCATTCTTGGCCTGGTCGGGATGGGCTTCTGTGACCCGCAAAAGCATTTGTCCTGGCTGATCGCCATCGCAGTGGTCGTCGCCTTCGCCTCGGCGACGCAAGACATTGCAGTGGACGCCTACCGACTGGAAATCGCCGAAGACAGTCGCCAGGCAGCGCTCGCCGCCAGCTATATGTCCGGCTATCGCATAGCAGCACTGCTGGCCACGGCCGGCGCGCTGTTCTTCGCCGAGGGCTTCGGTTCAACCGGCTTCAACTACAAGCATTCGGCATGGGCTGGCACTTACCTGCTGTTCGGCGCCTTGATGGTGCCGGCATTGCTCACTTCGCTGTTCATGCGTGAACCTGCGGTGCCTCTGCGCACGCAATTGCAGGCCGGGCGCTACAGCTTTGTGCATCAACTGGCCTCGGTTTTCGTCCTGATCGTACTGCTGGTGTCCGTGCCGGCCATGTTTACCCAGCTCTATAACACCGACTTTGCCAGCGTGCTGTTCGAAGGCGTGAGCCTGCTCGACCTGCTGCTCGAAGACCGCGCGCTCCTGCGCGCGATCCTCTACACCACACTCACCGCCCTGTGCCTGTCGGCCATGGGCCGTCGCGGCCTGGCTCCCGTACTGACGCCGGTCAACGACTTCATTCTGCGTTATCGCTGGCAAGCGCTGCTGCTGCTGGGGCTGATCGCCACCTACCGGATGTCCGATACGGTGATGGGCGTGATGGCGAACGTGTTCTACATCGACCAGGGTTTCACCAAGGACCAGATCGCCAGCGTCAGCAAGATCTTCGGCCTGATCATGACCTTGGTGGGCGCCGGCATGGGCGGCCTGCTGATCGTGCGCTTTGGCATCTTGCCGATCCTGTTCATTGGTGGTGTCGCGTCGGCGGGCACCAATATATTGTTCCTGTTGCTCGCCGACATGGGCGCCAACCTCAACATGCTGGTCCTCACCATCTCCCTGGACAACTTCAGTTCAGGCCTGGCGACCTCGGCGTTCGTTGCCTACCTGTCGAGCCTGACCAACCTCAAGTTCTCCGCCACCCAATACGCTCTGCTCAGCTCGATCATGCTCTTGCTGCCGCGCCTGATCGGCGGCTATTCAGGCGTCATGGTAGAGAAGTTCGGCTATCACAACTTCTTCCTGATCACCGCCCTGCTCGGGGTTCCGACGCTCCTGCTGATCGCCTTGCACTGGTTCCAGGAGAACCGTCGCGCCGGTCCGACACCGAAATCGGAGCCGGCGCCTACCCAGGTCGCGGAAGAATCGTAGGGAACACGCGCAGAAATCCTACAGAGGACGGGGTCAATCCCGTCCTCCTGCCACCGCACCGACCGCACGCCTGTACGGCAGCGGAACTCGCCCGTACAATGCTCCGTCATTTCTCGTCATCAGCAATCGATAACGGCCAACCATGCGCACCAGTCAATTTTTGCTTGCCACACAGAAAGAAACGCCTTCCGACGCGGTCGTGATCAGCCATCAGCTGATGCTGCGCGCCGGCATGATCCGCAAACTCGCCTCGGGCCTGTATACCTGGCTGCCGATGGGCTTGCGAGTGATGCGCAAGGTCGAAGCCGTCGTTCGCGAAGAAATGAACGCCGCCGGCTCGCTCGAAGTGTTGATGCCGAGCACTCAACCGGCTGAGCTGTGGCAGGAATCCGGGCGCTGGGAAGAGTACGGCCCTGAATTGCTGCGCTTCAAGGATCGCCACGGTCGCGATTTCTGCGCCGGCCCGACTCACGAGGAAGTCATCACCGACCTGATGCGCAACGAGTTGAGCAGCTACAAGCAGCTGCCAATCAACCTGTATCAGATCCAGACCAAATTCCGTGATGAGATCCGTCCGCGCTTCGGCTTGATGCGCGGTCGCGAATTCATCATGAAGGACGCCTACTCGTTCCACGCCGACCAGCCATCGCTGCAGGTCACGTACGACCGCATGCATCAGGCGTATTGCAACGTATTTACCCGCCTGGGCCTGAAGTTCCGCCCGGTTGAGGCCGATAACGGCTCCATCGGCGGCGCCGGCTCCCACGAGTTCCACGTACTGGCCGAGTCCGGCGAAGACGATATCGTCTTCAGCAACGGTTCCGACTACGCGGCGAACATCGAGAAAGCCGAAGCCGTGCCGCGTGAGACTTCCCGTCCGGCACCGGCTGAAGAGCTGCGCCTGGTCGACACGCCAGAGACCAAGACCATTGCCGCGCTGGTGGAAAAATTCAATCTACCGATTGAAAAGACCATCAAGACCCTGGTGGTGCACGCTGAAGAGAAAGGCAAGCTGATTGCCCTGATCATCCGTGGCGACCACGAGCTGAACGAAATCAAGGCCGCCAACCAGCCTGGCGTCGCCAGCCCGCTGGTCATGGCTTCCGAAGCGGAACTGCGCGACGCCATTGGTGCCGGCGCCGGTTCCCTGGGCCCGCTGAACCTGCCGCTGCCAATCATCATCGACCGTTCCGTCGAGCTGATGAGCGACTTCGGCATCGGTGCCAACATCGACGACAAGCACTACTTCGGTGTGAACTGGGAACGCGACCTGCCCGTGCCGACCGTGGCCGACTTGCGTAACGTGGTCAGCGGCGACCCAAGCCCGGACGGCAAGGGCACCCTGGAAATCAAGCGCGGCATCGAAGTCGGGCACATCTTCCAGCTGGGCAACAAGTACAGCAAGGCGATGAAGTGCGAAGTACTGGGGGAAAACGGCAAGCCGGTCACCCTGGAAATGGGCTGCTACGGCATCGGCGTTTCCCGCGTGGTTGCGGCTGCCATCGAGCAGAACAACGATGACAAGGGCATCATCTGGAGCGACACCCTGGCACCCTTCCAGGTTGCCCTGGTACCCCTGCGCTACGAAACCGACCTGGTTCGCGAAGCCACCGACAAGCTGTATGCAGAACTGACTGCGGCAGGCTTTGAAGTGTTGCTGGACGACCGCGACAAGAAAACCAGCCCGGGCATCAAGTTCGCGGACATGGAGCTGATCGGCATTCCTCACCGGATCGTGGTCAGTGACCGCGGCCTTGCCGAAGGCAACCTGGAATACAAGAGCCGTACCGAGGCCGAGCCGCAAGCGCTGCCGGTCGCCGACGTGCTGCCTTTCCTTCAGGCCCGTATCCGCCGCTGAAACCAGATAGAGACGTCATGTTCAAGCGAAACACCTTAGGCCTCGGTGGTGCCGCCCTGTGCGGCACCCTGCTGGTCAGCGGCTGTGCCAATCACATGTCACAACGCAGCGAGCACGAGGAACGCATCGAGCGCAAACTGCTTGATCACAGCCTGCAGATCGATGTGGGTGAGCCCAAGGTGCTTGAGCTGCCTCAACGCCGGGTGAAAATCCACGAGCAGAAGACTTTCGAAGTCACCGAGTTCGAGGTTACCCGCCATTACGATCGCTACACGCCGTACCAACCCTGGCGGGAGGTCTATGAGATCCCGCTGGGCGCGGTCGCGGTGGTGGCCGGGGTCGGCGCCAATATGGCCAACGTGTTTGCCCTGGGCAATCTGCCAGACAGCATGACCAGGGACTGGTTCAGCTACGGCTTCGCCGGGCTCAACCCGTTCATGAACGTGCAGTCCCATGGACGCGCCCAGCAGAACCTGGCGGGCATCGACGAAGTGCAGCTCGACAAGCGCACGGAGTACTCGAGCCTGCCCTGGAGCGAGCGCCCCGTCGAAGTCAAGGCTGGCAAGGAAACCTTCCAGTTGAGCACCGACAAGAATGGCGTATTGCGCCTGAACCTGTTGGACAGCCCGTTCGCCGAACATGACCTCAATCACCTGAGCAAGCTGCAGATCAACGTCCAGGACGCCAAGGACGATGTGCACAGCGATTCGTCGCTGGCACTGAGCAACACCTTGCGCGGCAAGTTGCTCGAAGCCCACGGCTTGATTTACGACGACCTTGAAGATGACGAAGTGAGCCAGTGGGTTCACCGGGTCAAGCGCCTGTCGGAGCTGGGCCTGGAGGAAGAAGCCACCGAGCTTGAACAGAGCCTGATCGAACTGACTCGCAACGACCCGGAGCTGCAGACCGAATTCCTCAAGTCCTTGACCAAGGATGCCGGGCGGCTGGTGGCGGATCCGGGACCGAACTAAGGCCTTTTAAAAGATCGCAGCCTGCGGCAGCTCCTACAGGGGAACGCGCGCTCATGTAGGAGCTGCCGTAGGCTGCGATCTTTTGACTTTAAGGTTGTTAACGCTCAAACAACTCCATTTGCTCAAACCCGCCCCGCAAATCCTCCAGCCTCACCCCTACGCCCAGCAACCGCACCGGCTTACCGCCACGGTTGAACGCCTGCGTCAGCAACAACTGATAACTGCCCAAATCCCGCCCCGCCCCCGCCTGCTCCAGCGTGGTCTGGGTGAAATCATGAAATTTCACTTTGACGAAGGGTTTGCCCGGCCGATAACTGCTGTCGATTCGCGCCATGCGGGATGCAAGGGTATCCAGCAGCTCCGGCAGTTTTTCCAGGCAACTGCGCAGGTCCGGCAAGTCAACGTCGTAGGTGTTTTCGACACTGATGGACTGGCGGCGACTGTCGTTATGGACCAAGCGATCATCGATCCCACGTGCCAGGCTCCAGAGTCGCTCGCCAAAGCTGCCGAATTCGCGCACCAAAGCCAACTTGTCCCACTCGCGTAGCTGTGAGCAGTCGACAATACCGAGCTTGCCCAGCCTTTCGGCAGTGACTTTACCGACCCCGTGCAGCTTGCTCACCGGCAAACCGCTGACAAACGCCTCGACCTGATCCGGGGTGATCACGAATAACCCGTTGGGCTTTTTCCAGTCGCTGGCAATCTTGGCCAGAAACTTGTTGGGGGCCACGCCAGCGGAGACGGTGATATGCAACTGATTGGAGACGCGCCGGCGTATGTCCTGGGCAATTCGCGTCGCACTGCCGCCAAAATGCGCGCTGTCCGACACATCGAGGTAAGCCTCATCCAGAGAAAGCGGCTCAATGATCTCGGTGTAGTCGCGAAAGATCGTGTGAATTTCCCTGGACGCTTCTCTATAGGCGTCCATTCGTGGCTTGACGATCGTCAGGTCCGGACACAGCTTCAATGCGTGCCCCGAAGACATGGCTGAGCGCACGCCATAAGCCCGGGCTTCATAGTTGCAGGTGGCGATCACCCCGCGCCGGTCCGCCGACCCGCCGACCGCCAGGGGCTTTCCAGCCAAGCGCGGGTCGTCCCGCATCTCGATGGCGGCGTAGAAGCAATCACAATCGACGTGGATGATTTTTCGCTGGGTCATTTCAACGCGGTGTTCATGGAGTAGAAATAGCGTCACGCGATGTAGGAAAAAACAGTATCTCACTGACAACTGTATATAGCACCAGTACCTTGACGGTTCTTTTCAGTCGTAGGCGAACCACCATAAATTTATTTTCTCAATCGAAAAGTTACCTCTAATAGAGCCGCAGGCCTTGCCAGGCCTGCCTCTCAGGCCGATCGAGCGTCCCAATTTGCAGCTAAGCGATTGAACAGGAACAGGTTTTATCAAAATTGCAGGTTGACACCCCCGCGCATTTCTATAGAATTGCCAACACAGACGCGGGATGGAGCAGTCTGGTAGCTCGTCGGGCTCATAACCCGAAGGTCGTCGGTTCAAATCCGGCTCCCGCAACCAAACATCAAAAAAGGCTACTCGAAAGAGTGGCCTTTTTTGTGCGCGTCAGTTTTGTCCTAAGGCCCCCTCTCCCCCCTCATGGCCGCCTAGAGCACGTGGACAAGAGAAATCGTTGTGATTCCGAAACTTACGCCCCTGCGCCTGCTGTTTTGCCCTTTCTCACACTTATTTGATTCATTTCTGGATTAACGGTTGACACCCCAGCGATTCTCTATAGAATGCCGCCACACAGACGCGGGATGGAGCAGTCTGGTAGCTCGTCGGGCTCATAACCCGAAGGTCGTCGGTTCAAATCCGGCTCCCGCAACCAAACATCAAAAAAGGCTACTCGAAAGAGTGGCCTTTTTTGTATCTGTAGAAAAAGTCCTTTCGCAACAATGATCTGTCACTGTGTGGTGAGCCTTGCGGGCCACCGATGCGCTGGGTTCCGACTATGCTCAATCGCACATTCCACACCCTACGACTGAAGACGAACTGCCACCGGGGCCCGGTGCCAGGCGTTAATATTCGTGATTATTTTTTTCTACAGGGATTGGTAACTTGGCTGGATACCCCCATCCTGTCGCGCACAATCCAAGAGGTGATTGATGCGCGCCAACTCGTCTGATCCACAAGACACCGTCACAGCTACCCAACCGATCAAGGCGCAGCGGCTGCGTTTGCTTGACTTGATCAGCAAATACCGCCAACCCATCGGCCTGGCGGTCACCCTGCTGCTGTTCACCATTGCGCTGATAGCCTGCCGTCACTTGTTGAGCGAACTCGACCTGGACGCTTTGCACGACTCGATCCTCGAGGTTCCGCAACCGGCACTGCTGGGTGCGCTGGGCGCTACCGTCGCGGGCTTCATCATTCTGCTGGGATACGAATGGTCGGCCAGCCGCTACGCAGGCGTCAATCTCGCACCGCGAACCTTGGCGCTGGGCGGTTTCACCGCCTTTGCGATCGGCAATGCCATCGGTCTTTCGATGCTGTCCGGCGGCTCGGTCCGCTACCGCCTGTATGCGCGCCATGGCCTGGGGGCCACTGAAGTCGCACGCATGACGCTGTTCGCCAGCCTCTCGCTCGGCTGCGCCCTGCCACCGCTCGCCGCGCTGGCGACACTCAGTGACCTGTCCGAAGCCTCCGCCGCCCTAAGGCTTTCGCCGGTTCTGCTGGGCAGCATCGCGACGGCTGTGTTGTTGCTGTTCTCGGTACTGGCCATCGGCATCTACCGTCGCCGCCTGCCGGAACAACCGTACGCCGACAACCTTCTGGTGCAGATCGGCCGCCGCACCTTGCGCCTGCCCGGGCGCCGCCTGACGTTCCTGCAACTGGTCATTACCGCACTCGACGTGGCCGCCGCCGCCACGGTGCTCTATTTGTTGTTGCCCGAGGCGCCGCCGTTCGGCGCGTTTCTCCTGGTTTACCTGCTGGCCCTGGCCGCTGGCGTGCTCAGCCATGTTCCGGGCGGGGTCGGCGTGTTCGAAGCGATCTTGCTCGCGGCCTTCTCCGATAAACTCGGTGCCGCGCCGCTGGCCGCCGCCCTGCTGCTCTACCGCTTGATCTATGTGGTGCTGCCGATGCTGGTGGCCTGCCTGTTTCTGTTGATCAGCGAAGGCCAGCGCCTGTTTCAGACGCGCCAGACCTTGCGCGCTGCCTCAGGCCTGGCCGCGCCGATATTGGCGGTGCTAGTGTTCCTGTCCGGCGTTGTACTGCTGTTCTCCGGCGCGACCCCGGAAATCGACACGCGCCTTGAACATATCGGTTTTCTGATCCCGCACCGCCTGGTCGATGCTTCGCACTTTGGCGCCAGCCTGATCGGCGTGTTGTGCCTGTTGCTGGCCCAGGGCCTGCGTCGTCGACTGTCGGCTGCCTGGATGCTGACCACCATTTTGCTGCTGGTTGGCGCCCTGCTCTCCCTGCTCAAGGGTTTCGACTGGGAGGAAGCCAGCCTGATGGTGCTGACGGCGAGCCTGCTGGGGGTGTTCCGGCGTTCCTTCTATCGCCCCAGTCGCCTGACCGAAGTGCCGTTCTCCCCGTTATACCTGGTGGCCAGCGTGTGCGTACTCGGCGCCTCGATGTGGCTGCTGTTGTTCGCGTACCAGGACGTGCCGTATAGCCATCAACTCTGGTGGCAGTTCACCCTCGATGCCGATGCCCCCCGCGGCTTGCGCTCGCTGCTCGGCGCGGCAGTCCTGCTGGTGGTGGTATCCCTGACCTGGTTGCTACGCACCGCTCGCCCGGTCATCCACCTGCCGACAGCCGATGAACTGGAGCGCGCAAGCAAGATCCTCATGGCATCCTCGCAACCGGATGGCGGCCTGGCCTTGACCGGCGACAAGGCACTGCTGTTCCACCCCAACGACGAGGCGTTCCTGATGTACGCCCGCCGCGGCCGCAGCCTTGTAGCACTGTATGACCCGATCGGTCCCGGCCAGCAACGGGCGGAAATGATCTGGCAGTTCCGCGACCTGTGCGACATCCATCACGCCCGCCCCGTGTTCTATCAAGTGCGTGCGGAGAACCTGCCGTACTACATGGACATCGGCCTGACCGCGATCAAGCTCGGCGAAGAAGCCAGGGTCGACCTCAAGCGCTTTGACCTCGAGGCCAAGGGCAAAGAGATGAAGGACCTGCGCTACACCTGGAACCGTGGCACCCGCGATGGCCTGTCGCTGGAAATCCATGAACCAGGCCAGGCGCCCATGGATGAGCTCAAGGTGATTTCAGATGCCTGGCTGACCGGCAAGAACGTGCGCGAGAAAGGCTTCTCCCTCGGCCGCTTCAGCGACGATTACCTCAAGCACTTTCGCATTGCCGTGATCCGTTTCGAAGGGCGCCCGGTGGCGTTCGCCAACCTGCTCGAGACCTACAGCCATGACCTGGCCAGCCTCGACCTGATGCGCGCGCACCCGGACGCCCCCAAGCTGACCATGGAGTTCATGATGGTCGGCCTGATCCAACATTATAAGAGTCACGGATACGCGCGTTTCAGCCTGGGCATGGTGCCGTTGTCGGGGTTGCAACCCCGTCGGGGTGCACCCTTGACCCAGCGCCTGGGCTCGATGGTCTTCCGCCGTGGTGAGCAGCTCTACAACTTCCAAGGCTTGCGCCGCTTCAAAGACAAGTTCCAGCCTGACTGGGAACCCCGTTATATGGCCGTGCCCGCCGGACTCGATCCGCTGGTGGCCTTGGCCGACACTGCCGCCCTGATCGCGGGCGGCTTGACTGGATTGGTGAAACGCTGATGATTCAACGCTCCCTGCGCTATGTACTGGGCACCCTGGTAGTGGTGGCCCTGATTCTCGGTGGTGGCTACTGGTACCTCAAACGCCCGGCACCGGAACCGACCCTCGAACTGCTGACCCCAACCGATGGCGCGGCGATGACCCGCGTGATCCCCGGCACCACGCCAAAGGCCCAGGTACTGGTGGCGGTCAACGAAGACCAGAAACTCAGCGACAAGCAATTGCTGACCCTGAGCCGCAGCGGCGCTGCGCAGATCGTCCAGGTGATCCTGCCCAAGGACTGCCTGCTGCAAAGCCGTGCCCTACAGTCGGGCTTGCGGGAACTCAACGGCCCGGCGACCCTGGTCAGCGGGATCGGCCCGGGCGCGGTGCTGGCCTGGCGCTGGTTGTCCGAACAGAAGAACGACAAGGCACAAGCCGTGTCGGTTGACCTGGCCCTGGAAAAACCCGGTTGCACCCACCTGCTGCCAAAGAGCGCCGCCCATGGCCACTGGCTGGTGGCGTGGAATGACAACCCGGACGACACCAGCGCCGGCTTCGTGCGCGACCAGCCCAACGCCGAAACCAGCATCAGCGACTACGACATCAACCTGCCGCAAGTGCTGAACAACGAACTGCGCAAACTGCTGGTCGGTGGCGACAAGGACGCCGGTGGCTTGCAGATACCAGTGGTTGAAGTGCCCGCCGGCCAGGCCAAGGACACCGTCACCTTGTTCCTCTCTGGTGACGGCGGCTGGCGTGACCTGGACCGCGACGTCGCCGGTGAAATGGCCAAGATTGGCTACCCGGTGGTCGGCATCGACACCCTGCGCTACTACTGGCAGCACAAGAGCCCCGAGCAAAGCGCCCTGGACCTCGCCGAGCTGATGCAGCACTACCGGCAGAAATGGGGTACCAAGCGCTTCATCCTGACCGGCTACTCGTTCGGCGCCGATGTGCTGCCAGCCATCTACAACCGCCTGGCAGAGTCCGAGCAGCAACGCGTCGACGCCATTATCCTGCTGGCCTTCGCTCGCACCGGCAGCTTTGAAATCGAAGTCGAAGGCTGGCTCGGCAACGCCGGCAAAGAAGCCGCCACCGGCCCGGAAATGGCCAAGCTGCCCGCCGCGAAAGTGGTGTGCATCTACGGCGAAGAAGAAGTCGACGAAAGCGGCTGCACCGACAAGAGCGCGGTGGGCGAAGCCATCAAGCTACCTGGCGGCCACCACTTCGACGAGAACTACCCAGCCCTCGCGCAGCGGTTGGTGGATGTGATCCAGAAGCGGCAAGTGCAGGAAACTGAAGCCCAGGAGTGATCTGAGTCGCACAAAAAAGCCCCCGCAGCCTGAAGGCTCCGGGGGCTTTTTCGTTCCACACCACACCCCCTGTAGGAGCGAGCATGCTCGCGATGATCTCAGATACACCGCGTTTATCCAGGATTCCCGCGTGATCGTTGACGACCATCGCGAGCATGCTCGCTCCTACAGTGGGCCTACATCTCCACTTGCGTCCCCAGCTCAATCACCCGATTCAGCGGCAGGTTGAAGAAGCGCAGGTTGCTGTTGGCGTTTTTCAACATGAAGGCGAACAGCGCCTCCCGCCAGCGGGCCATGCCTTCGAGCTTGGAGGCGATGACTGTCTCGCGGCTGAGGAAGTAGGTCGTGCGCATCGGACTGAAATCCAGGTCCTCCAGATGACACAGCTTCAGCGCTTGCGGCACGTCCGGTTCGTCGACGAAGCCAAAGTGCAGGATCACCCGGAAGAAACCCTCGCCGTAGGAGTCGACCTCAAAGCGTCGCGACGGCGGCACGCGCGGAATATCCTCATACACCACCGTCAACAGCACGACTTGCTCGTGCAGCACCTGGTTATGCAACAGGTTGTGTAACAGGGCGTGAGGCACGGCATCTGGCCGCGCAGTGAGGAATACAGCGGTACCCTGAACGCGATGCGGTGGTTGTACGGCGATACTGCTGATGAAAATCGGCAGCGGCAGTCCACCTTCATCCAGACGCTCCACCAACAGTTGCTTGCCTCGCTTCCAGGTGGTCATCAATACGAACAGCGCAATACCGGCAATCACCGGGAAGGCACCGCCCTGGACGATTTTCGGCACGTTGGCGGCGAAGTACAGACCGTCTACCAGCAGGAAGCCCAACAACACCGGTACCGCCAGAATCGGTGGCCACTTCCACAGCAGCAACATGACCGCCGACACCAGGATAGTGGTCATGAGCATGGTTCCGGTCACCGCCACGCCGTAGGCCGACGCCAGGGCGCCGGAAGACTCGAAGCCCAGGACCAACAGAACCACACCAACCATCAGCGCCCAGTTGACGGCACCAATGTAGATTTGGCCCTGTTCGGCGCTGGACGTGTGCTGGGTATGCATACGCGGGATATAGCCGAGCTGGATGGCCTGGCGGGTCAGGGAGAACGCCCCGGAAATCACCGCTTGCGAAGCGATGACCGTGGCCAGTGTCGACAACCCGACCAGCGGGATCAACGCCCAGCTTGGCGCCAGCAGGTAGAACGGGTTGCGCGCAGCTTCTGGATCACCGAGCAGCAAGGCGCCCTGGCCGAAATAGTTCAGCACCAGCGCTGGCAGCACGAGAATGAACCACGCGCGGGCAATCGGCTTGCGGCCGAAGTGGCCCATGTCGGCATACAGCGCTTCGGCACCGGTCAGTGCAAGCACCACGGCGCCAAGGATCGCTACGCCCATGCCGGGATGCTCCCTGAAGAAACGAACACCCCACATCGGGTTCACCGCTTGCAACACCTCCGGATGCTGGGCAATGCCATACAGGCCCAGAGCCGCCAACACCAGAAACCAGGTGACCATGATCGGCCCGAACAGAATGCCGATCCGCGCCGTACCGTGTCGCTGGATCAGAAACAACCCGACCAGCACCACCAATGACAGCGGCACCACCCAATGGTCGATACCCTCGAATGCAAGCCCCAGGCCTTCAATGGCCGACAGCACCGAAATTGCGGGCGTGATCATGCTGTCGCCATAGAACAGCGCCGCGCCGATCAGCCCGCAGACCACCAGCAGCGTGCGCAATTTCGCATGACCTGCCGCCGCTCGCCGAGCCAGCGCGGTCAAGGCCATGATTCCGCCTTCGCCCTGGTTGTCGGCACGCAGTACAAACATCATGTACTTGATCGACACGACCCAGATCAACGACCAGAAGATCAACGCCAGAATCCCAAGCACCCCATCGTGGTTGACCGCTACGCCATAACCACCGGTAAATACCTCTTTGAGGGTGTACAGCGGGCTTGTGCCGATATCGCCATACACCACCCCGACCGCCGCGACCAACATGCCAATCGGATTCGCCGACGTATGCGCGGCGCCCGCAGTCTGACTACTTGCCTGCCCCATCCACCACTCCTACTACCCAGACCCGGGCTTCTATGAAGAAGCACTATGCTTTGTCATGCAGCATGCGCCGTTTTACTTGTTGTTACAGACGTTTTATTGACTGTAAAAAATCGGTAAAGCCCAACGGCGCGAAGCATAGCGCAGCACTCGTCGTATTTCCCTGCATAAAGCTGGTCAAGTGATCGTCTCATCGCTAGAATTGCGCACTTTTTGATCAGAGGCGCAGTTCAAGCGCCCGTCCGTCGGTTTTGCCCAGTTCGGCAAGCGGCGTCACAAAACACCGAGGTTAGACATGTCCACCACTCCTGCGCCGGCCAATCCCAAGGTTGGCTTCGTATCCCTGGGTTGCCCCAAAGCACTGGTCGACTCCGAGCGCATCCTCACCCAGCTGCGCATGGAAGGCTATGATGTCGTGTCCACCTACCAGGACGCCGATGTCGTGGTGGTCAATACCTGCGGCTTCATCGACTCGGCCAAGGCCGAGTCCCTGGAAGTGATCGGCGAAGCCATCAAGGAAAACGGCAAGGTCATCGTGACCGGCTGCATGGGCGTCGAAGAAGGCAACATCCGCAACGTACACCCGAGCGTGTTGGCCGTCACCGGTCCGCAGCAGTACGAGCAGGTGGTCAACGCCGTGCACGAAGTCGTGCCGCCACGCCAGGACCACAACCCGCTGATCGACCTGGTGCCGCCACAAGGCATCAAGCTGACCCCGCGCCACTACGCCTACCTGAAGATTTCCGAAGGCTGCAACCACAGCTGCAGCTTCTGCATCATCCCGTCGATGCGCGGCAAGCTGGTTAGCCGCCCGGTCGGTGACGTACTCGACGAGGCCCAGCGCCTGGTCAAGTCCGGCGTCAAGGAGCTGCTGGTGATCTCCCAGGACACCAGCGCCTATGGTGTCGACGTCAAGTACCGCACCGGTTTCTGGAACGGCGCGCCGGTGAAAACCCGCATGACCGAACTCTGCGAAGCCCTGAGCACCCTCGGTGTCTGGGTACGCCTGCACTACGTTTACCCGTACCCGCACGTTGACGAGCTGATCCCGCTGATGGCCGCCGGCAAGATCCTGCCGTACCTGGACATCCCGTTCCAGCACGCCAGCCCGAAAGTGCTGAAGGCGATGAAACGCCCGGCGTTCGAAGACAAGACCCTGGCGCGAATCAAGAACTGGCGCGAAATCTGCCCGGACCTGATCATCCGTTCGACTTTCATCGTCGGCTTCCCCGGCGAGACCGAAGAAGACTTCCAGTACCTGCTGAACTGGCTGACCGAAGCCCAGCTCGACCGCGTCGGTTGCTTCCAGTACTCGCCGGTTGAAGGGGCTCCGGCCAATGACCTGGACCTGGAAGTCGTGCCGGACGACGTCAAGCAGGACCGTTGGGAGCGCTTCATGGCGCACCAGCAGGCCATCAGCTCGGCGCGCCTGCAAATGCGCATCGGCCGTGAAATCGAAGTGCTGGTCGATGAAGTCGATGAGCAAGGCGCGGTAGGCCGCTGCTTCTTCGATGCCCCGGAAATCGACGGCAACGTATTCATCGACAATGGCAGCAACTTGAAACCGGGCGACAAAGTCTGGTGCAAAGTGACCGACGCCGACGAATACGACCTGTGGGCTGAACAGATCTAGTCGCAAAAAATATGCAAAGCCCCGCTCTCTTGACGAGATGCGGGGCTTTTTTACGGCTATCGTTTGATGAGGAACGGATTCTCATCTCCAATAACCCAAGGGCAGGCTGGCATGCGCCAACATTCGGTCATTCATACCCCAAAACAAAGCGACTACGAAGAATTGACCAGGGTCTGGGAGGCCTCGGTCCGCGCTACCCACGACTTCCTGCCGGACAGCTACATCGAACTGTTGAAGAACCTGGTGCTGACCCGTTACCTCGACGCCGTGATGCTGATTTGCACCAAAGACCCGCAGCAGCGAATCACCGGATTCGCCGGTGTCGCGGCGGGCAAGATCGAGATGCTCTTCATCGACCCGGCGCATCGAGGCCAGGGCCTGGGCAAGCGGTTACTGCGCTATGCCCTGGAGAACCTCAACGCCGATGAACTGGACGTCAACGAACAGAACCCGCAAGCCCTGGGGTTTTACTTCAAGCAGGGCTTCGAGGTGATCGGTCGTTCGGAAGTCGACGGCATGGGCCAGCCGTATCCGCTGTTACACATGCGTTTGCGCCAGGCTCAACAAAAGACACGCAATGGCTGACACAACATGAAACCACTGTGGGAGCGAGCCTGCTCGCGAAAGCGACCTATCAGTCGACATTCGTGTTGAAGCTGATGACGCTTTCGCGAGCAGGCTCGCTCCCACATTAAAAAAACATATGCGGCAAATGGTTCCGGGATTAACCGGCGCCAGGCAGGTACAATGCCCACCCCTTTTTTGTTACGGCCCTGTCATGACTGACCCGATTCGACTCTCCAAACGCCTCATCGAACTCGTCGGCTGCTCCCGTCGGGAGGCTGAGCTGTTCATCGAGGGCGGCTGGGTCACCGTCGACGGCGAAGTCGTTGACGAGCCGCAGTTCAAGGTCGCCAATCAAAAAGTCGAGCTGGATCCAGAGGCCAAGGCCACGGCACCAGAGCCCGTCACCATCCTGCTCAATGTGCCAGCCGGCATGGACGCGGACACCGCCATGGCGACCATCAGCGCCGAGACCTTGAGTGAAGAGCACCGCTACGGCAAACGTCCGCTCAAGGGCCACTTCCAGCGCCTGACCGCCAGCACTGACTTGCAAGCCAATGCCAGCGGTTTGCTGGTGTTCACCCAGGACTGGAAGATCCTGCGCAAGCTCACTGCCGACTCCAGCAAGATCGAGCAGGAATACGTGGTCGAAGTCGAAGGTGACATGGTTGAACATGGCCTCAATCGCTTGCAACACGGCCTGACCTACAAGGGCAAGGAACTGCCTCCGGTCAAGGCCAGCTGGCAGAACGAAAACCGCCTGCGTTTCGCCATGAAGAACCCGCAACCGGGCGTGATCGCCCTGTTCTGCCAGGCCGTCGGCCTGAAAGTCGTGGGCATCCGCCGCATTCGTATCGGCGGCGTGTCCATCGGCAAGGTGCCCCTGGGGCAATGGCGCTACCTGTCCGGCAAAGAGAAGTTCTGAGGCTTCTCCCGCCGCCACACATTCTGGTGCCGCTGCTTGTGCGGCGCCCACTGCTGAATATCAGGATTGCACACCATGATTCACAATGACGTACTGCGCAGCGTGCGCTACATGCTCGACATCAGCGACAAGAAAGTCATCGAGATCATCAAGCTCGGCGGCATGGACGTGGCCCTGGCCGACCTGGTGAGCTACCTCGACAAGAAAGAGGAAGACGAGGAAGGTTTCGTACGCTGCCCGGACGAAGTCATGGCGCATTTCCTCGACGGCCTGGTGATCTTCAAGCGCGGCAAGGACGAAAGCCGCCCTCCGCAACCAATCGAAGTGCCGGTAACCAACAACATCATCCTGAAAAAGCTGCGCGTAGCCTTCGAGCTGAAAGAAGACGATATGCACGCGATCCTCAAGGCCGCCGAGTTCCCGGTATCCAAGCCTGAGCTGAGCGCTCTGTTCCGCAAATTCGGCCACACCAACTATCGCCCGTGCGGCGACCAGTTGCTGCGCAACTTCCTCAAGGGCCTGACCCTGCGCGTTCGCCCGCAATAACGTGCGACGCGGATCTACCCTGTAGGAGCGAGCATGCTCGCGATGGACGTCAACGATGACGAGGGCTGTCTGAATGCCCGTGTTGTTCTGGAGTTTTTCGTCGGAGCGCCGCCCGGAGCATGCTCGCTCCTACAAGGCCGTATGCCCCCCCATTCCGCGCAAAAATAGTGGCTCCACTGATCGAGCCTGACGACTAGGGTGTAATGACCTATAGCGCTCAGGATTCGCCATGCACCCCTATTTCTCCCTGCAAGGCCGCACCGCACTGGTGACCGGCGGCACCCGTGGTATCGGCAAAATGATCGCCAAGGCCTATGTCGAGGCTGGCGCCACCGTCTACGTCTGTGCCCGCGACGTCGAAGCCTGCCGGCAAACTGCCGATGAGCTCGGTGCATTGGGCCGCTGTCACGCGGTGGCCGCCAACCTGGCCACTGAAGAAGGCGTGCAGCAGTTGGCAACACGCCTGGGTGAGCAGATGACCCATCTCGATATCCTGGTGAACAACGCCGGCACCACTTGGGGGGCGCCATTGGAAAGCTACCCGATCAAGGGTTGGGAAAAGGTCATGCAACTGAATGTGACGTCAGTATTCAACTGCATCCAGCAATTTCTGCCACTGCTGCGCAAAGCCGGTTCCCCCGCGAACCCGGCCCGAATCATCAATATCGGCTCAGTCGCCGGGATTTCTTCCTTTGGCGAACAGGCGTATGCCTACGGGCCGAGCAAAGCCGCCCTGCATCAACTCTCACGGATTCTGGCAAGGGAACTGGTGAGCCAGCACATCAACGTCAATGTGATCGCCCCGGGTCGCTTTCCGAGCAAGATGACCCAACACATCGACAGAGATGCGCAGGCATTGGCGCAGGATACGGCGCTGATTCCGATGAAGCGTTGGGGCCGGGAGGAAGAGATGGCGGCGCTGGCGATCAGCCTGGCGAGTACGGCCGGGGCGTACATGACCGGGAATATCATTCCGCTGGATGGTGGGTTCAGCCTCTGAAATCGGCGGTGCTGCCATCGCGGGCAAGCCACGCTCCCACAGGTTTCTTTGGTGCTCACAAAATCTGTGGCCGGCCGAGCTCCACTGTGGGAGCGGGCTTGCCCGCGAAGGGGCCGGCACAGCCACCACTGAATACAGGTCGATCGGGTTATCATGCCCGCCACCATCCCGACTCGACCCCAAACCATGACCTACAGCGTTTCCCCCATCGGCTTCGTGCGTTCCTGCTTCAAGGAGAAGTTCGCCATCCCTCGGCAGCCGCAATTGGCCCCCGCCGCGCGCGGCGTGCTCGAACTGGTGGCGCCATTCGATCAGGGTGATGCCGTGCAGGGCCTCGAACAGGTCAGCCATGTCTGGCTGTTGTTCCTGTTCCATCAGGCACTGGAAGAAAAGCCGCGCCTGAAAGTTCGTCCGCCGCGCCTGGGCGGCAACAAGTCCATGGGCGTGTTCGCCACGCGCGCGACTCACCGGCCCAATGGCATTGGCCAGTCCGTGGTCAAGCTGGACAAGGTCGAGGCCAATCGCCTGTGGATATCCGGCATCGACCTGCTCGATGGCACGCCGATCCTCGACATCAAACCCTACGTGCCTTACGCAGACATCATCGACACAGCCATCAATAGCATCGCCAGCGCCGCGCCGCAGTTGATTGCCGTGCAATGGACGGATAGCGCCCTGCAACAGGCTCATGGGCACGCTGAACGCCTTGCAGAGCCGTTGGTTGAGTTGATCGAGCAATGCTTGGCGCAGGATCCGCGCCCGGCGTACCAGACGCCTACCCCGGAACGCGAATATGGTGCGCAATTCTGGGACGTGGATGTGCGCTGGCATTATCCAACGCCGCAGATGATCCGCGTGCTTGAGGTCATTCCCGCATCCAACATGTAGGAGCTGCCGCAGGCTGCGATCTTCTGATCTTGAAATCGCGATAGAAGATCAAGATCAAAAGATCGCAGCCTGCGGCAGCTCCTACAGAGAACGCGTCCGGCATAAAAAAGCCCGCATTACCTGTATAGGCAATGCGGGCTTTTTTTGAGGCGGTGCTTATTTCTCTACGAACGCACGCTCGATCAGGTAATCACCCGGCTCGCGCATGCGCGGCGACACTTTCAGGCCGAAGCTGTTCAGCACTTCGCTGGTCTCGTCGAGCATGCTCGGGCTGCCGCACAGCATGGCGCGGTCGTCCTGCGGGTTGATCGGTGGCAGGCCGATGTCGCTGAACAGCTTGCCGCTGCGCATCAGGTCGGTCAGGCGACCTTCGTTTTCGAACGGCTCGCGGGTCACGGTTGGGTAGTAGATCAACTTGTCACGCAATGCATCGCCAAAGAACTCGTTCTGCGGCAGGTGCTCGGTGATGAACTCGCGGTAGGCGACTTCGTTGACGTAACGCACGCCGTGGCACAGGATCACTTTTTCGAAACGCTCGTAGGTTTCCGGGTCCTGGATGACGCTCATGAACGGCGCCAGACCAGTACCGGTGCTGAGCAGGTACAAATGTTTGCCAGGCTTCAAGTCATCCAGCACCAGCGTGCCGGTGGGCTTCTTGCTGATGATGATCTCGTCGCCTTCCTTCAGATGCTGCAACTGGGAAGTCAGCGGACCATCAGGCACCTTGATGCTGAAGAACTCGAGATGCTCTTCCCAGTTCGGGCTGGCAATCGAGTAAGCGCGCATAAGCGGGCGGCCGTTGGGCTGTTGCAGGCCGATCATCACGAACTGACCGTTCTCGAAGCGCAGGCCCGGATCACGGGTGCACTTGAAGCTGAACAGAGTGTCGTTCCAGTGATGAACACTGAGGACACGCTCGTGGTTCATGTTGCTCATGTACGGGGACTCCTGGAGATTGGATCTGCGCTAGCTCTTTCAGGAACAGACCTGCGGTGCGCAATTGCATCGCATTCTAATAGCGACGACAATATCTGTTAACTGGATTATTAAGATAAGGGTTATCGGTTATATCGATATGCGATTTACTCTCCGTCAACTTCAAGTGTTCGTTGCCGTCGCCCAGCAGGAAAGCGTGTCCCGTGCTGCGGGTCTGCTCAACCTCTCACAGTCGGCGGCGAGTACATCGATTACCGAGCTGGAGCGCCAGTGCAGCTGCCAACTGTTCGACCGCGCCGGCAAGCGATTGAGCCTCAACGCCCTGGGTAAACAGTTGCTGCCCCAAGCCGTTGCCTTGCTCGACCAGGCCAAGGAAATCGAAGACCTGCTCAATGGCAAGTCCGGATTCGGCTCATTGGCAGTGGGCGCGACCCTGACCATTGGCAACTATCTTGCGACCCTGCTGATCGGCGGTTTCATGCAGCGCCACCCGGAAAGCCAGGTAAAGCTGCATGTGCAGAACACCGCCAATATTGTGCAACAGGTCGCCCACTACGAAATTGACCTGGGTCTGATCGAAGGCGATTGCAACCACCCTGACATCGAAGTGCAAAGTTGGGTCGAAGATGAGTTGGTGGTCTTCTGTGCGCCACAGCATCCGCTGGCCCAGCGGGGCACAGCGAGCATGGAGGAACTGAGCCAGGAAGCCTGGATCTTGCGTGAACAAGGCTCAGGCACACGCCTGACGTTCGATCAAGCCATGCGCCATCACCGGAGCGCGCTGAACATCCGCCTGGAGCTGGAACACACCGAAGCCATCAAGCGCGCCGTAGAGTCCGGCCTGGGGATCGGCTGTATCTCGCGGCTGGCGCTACGGGACGCGTTCCGTCGCGGCAGCCTGGTAGCAGTGGAGACTCCGGACCTGGACCTGGCGCGACAGTTCTATTTCATCTGGCACAAGCAGAAGTACCAGACCTCGGCGATGCGTGAATTCCTCGAACTGTGCCGCGCATTCACCGCCGGGGTGCAGCGCAGCGACGAGATCGTCCTGCCGGCGATCGCTTAAAGCAGAATCACCGCCCAGACCAGCGCGATCATGGTCAAGGCCACCAATTGCGCGGCACTGCCCATGTCCTTGGCGTTTTTCGACAACGGGTGCAATTCAAGGGAAATGCGGTCGATGGCCGCTTCCACGGCCGAATTGAGCAGCTCGACGATCAGCGCCAACAGGCAGACCGCAATCAACAACGCCTGCTCGACACGATTCACGTTCAGGAAGAACGACAGCGGGATCAGAATGACGTTGAGCAACACCAATTGCCGAAAAGCCGCTTCGCCGGTGAATGCTGCGCGTAGGCCGTCCAGCGAGTAGCCGGAAGCATTGAGGATACGTTTCAGGCCGGTCTGGCCTTTGAAAGGTGACATAGAGTAGGAACTGACCAAAAAAGGAGTGGGAAAGCTAGATTAACCAAAGTCAAAAAAACGTGAAGGCGCCAGCGCTTAATGGCTTGAAATTGACTCGAGTTGTTGCAGCAGCAACGCCGCCTGGGTGCGGGTCCGCACATTCAGTTTACGAAAAATCGCGGTGACGTGGGCCTTGATGGTCGCTTCGGAAACGCTCAGTTCGTAGGCAATCTGCTTGTTCAGCAACCCTTCGCAAACCATCGTCAGCACCCGGAACTGTTGCGGAGTCAAGCTCGCAAGGCCTTCACTGGCCGCCTTGGCCTCATCGGAAACGCTGACGGCTTCGAATGCTTGCGGTGGCCAGAAAACATCGCCATCGAGCACCGCTCGCACGGCTTTCTGGATAACACTCAAATCGCTGGACTTGGGTATGAAACCGCTTGCACCAAATTCACGGGACTTGACCATGATCGTCGCTTCTTCCTGGGCCGAGACCATGACCACAGGAATTTGCGGATACTGGCCGCGCAACAGTACCAACCCGGAAAAACCATACGCGCCCGGCATGTTCAGGTCCAGCAGCACCAGATCCCAGTCGGCCTTTTCGCTCAGGCGTGCCTCCAGCTCGGCAATGCTCGCCACTTCCACCAACCGGACATCCGGGCCCAGGCCCAGGGTCAGCGCTTGATGCAGGGCGGAACGAAAAAGAGGGTGGTCATCGGCAATCAGGATTTCGTATGTGGCCATTTTTCAAATGATCCTGTTTTTCATGGGATGCCCGATGCATTCGGGTATCGCCAAACAACTCGAGGTAACAGCCACGCAGCCGCTCCAACGGGGCACGTTCAACGCAAAAAACGGCGTTTCAAACTCTGGCCGCACCCTAATGGGCGCCAAGCATGCCCAGCCAAACCGGGGTGGTCAAGCGACATGGCCGGTACACTTTATTGCAGCATCGGAGACAATCAGGCCGTCACTGCCACTGCTGGTTGAAGATAGGCCATCAACTCGGTGTGCGCCGGGGTCGAAACATCCATTTCCAGCTGACGCTTGGCATCGAGGTAATGCTGGCTGAACACATCGAAATAAGCGTCGAGCGCCGAGGCCGCCTCTACATCGCCTGCAAGATCGAGACATAACGCCGCGACTTCCGCAGTACACAAGTGTTCGCTACGGGTGGAGCGGCGCAATTGATAGCGTGAAAGCTTCTCGGGCAACAAACTGAGGATCGGAAGCGCGTCGAAATAGGGGCTTTTACGGAAAATCTTCCGGGCTTCGGTCCACGTCGCGTCGAGCAAGATGAACAGCGGCCTCCTGCCTTGATCGACCGCCACGCTATGAGTCACCCGCTCGGGCGCGACATATTCACCCGGGAACACCAGATAAGGCTGCCATTGTGGGTCGGACAGCAAGGCCAGCAACTGCTGATCGACTTCGGTACGCGACCAGATGAAGGCATGGTTGTCACGCACCACATCGGCAATCAACCAACCGGTGTTGCTGGGCTTGAACACTTCCTTGCCTGTCATGATCAGGCATACCCCGGAGCGAGTCTCAACCTGCGGACGCCAGGCGCACAGGCAGTGACTCTCGATCACGCGGCAAGCGCGGCACCTTGTTGCCCGCCATCCACGGGCCTGAATCGGCTTGATACCTTCCTCTTCGCGCTGGTCGCGCAGGCGGGCTACGGCGTTGGGGGCATGGTTCATCGCAGGCCACACCGGCAGACAAAAGAGATCGACACGAAAAGCACTCGGATGGGTGAAAGTGCCGGCAGTTTACCAGACCCGCCGGTGCAAACCTGTACCGTGCAGGCCTGCTCCCCTATAATTCGCCGCCACTGAACGCACAGTCATGTGATGGGTCAAACACCCATCACTGCCCCAGGAGAGTTTCATGCTGCGCCTTATCGTTCCCACCGCTGCCATTCTGCTGGCGTCGACCTTCAACGCCCAGGCGGCGTCCTTGAGTGAGCAGAATCTGAACAGAGAGCTGCGAAACGTCGCCACCCAAAGCAGCGTCGGCACTCCGCGGGCGATCAATGAAGACATTCTCGATCAGGGCTACACGGTCGAAGGCAATGTGCTGATCAACCACCTGAGTGTGCAAAGCAGCCACGCCAACAAGATGCGTGCCGACCCCAAGGCTGTGTACTTCCAGCTTGGCGCCTCGGTATGCAACAACCCGTCCTTCCGCAAGCTGATGGCCAAGGGGGCGGTCATGCGTTATGACTTCACCGAGGTAAAGACCAACCGCGCGGTCGGTTCTGCAAGCTACCAGGAATCGGATTGCCCGAAAGCGACCCAGAAGAAAAAGTAAGTCAGTGGGATTTTGCGCGCCGCTGCTCATCCTCGGCGCGCAGTTCCGCCACCAGCGCCTGCAAATAACGTGAACGCTGATGCGCGTCCATAAGACGCCGGCAGCACTCCTCCTCGAGACTCAAATGATTGATCTCGGCTGATGACTTCAGCAATCGATACAGTTGCGTATCGATCTCCAGAATGACCCTGGCCATGGCTTTCCGGCTCCCTGCACCTCACTCGTGATGAGCGGCAAATCCTTGAACCGCTTGTACCCTGCGCCCTGCCCTTGACGCCAAGTTGTCGTGTAATACCTGTACCTAAGTAAATCAGAGTACTGAACACTCGGGGCGGGTTCAGACGGGCGGTGAAATCACCTTGCAAATCGTCAATAACCGGTTGCCAGGAAAGACTTTGCGGCGCAATGATCAAGGCAACAATCATCGCGACGGTCTAGATTTCAGGTATCTACGTTCATTGTGTCAGGACTGGAAAAGGCGCCGCCCGTTTCGTCTTGCGCTGTGCGAACGTTTCTTTCATCCAAGGGAAAAACAGAGCCGGTATGGTGACCCGACCAGGGTCAAGTGAATCGCCCAGGCATGGGCCTGGGCAAACAGCGACACATGAAGTGTCGTGGCGCCGACGCGTCAATGGTCGAAGCCGACGGCTCTGTCCAGAAGGAGAAGTTGAATGCCTTACCAACCGAATGACCTCCTAAGCCGCCATTTTGAACAAAGCGGCCACGACCTCATCAGCAAGGTCGAAGAGCAACTCAACCTGGTTTCACCCAACAGCCCGAATACCCCGATCTACCGCGACATGATCCTGACCGTGCTGCGCATGGCGCAGGAAGACCACAATCGCTGGAATGCCAAGATAACCCTGCAAACCCTGCGCGAACTGGAGCACGCTTTCCGAGTGCTTGAGCAGTTCAAGGGGCGACGCAAAGTCACAGTCTTCGGCTCCGCGCGCACGCCAGTGGAACATCCCTTATATGGTCTCGCTCGCGAACTCGGCGCCGCCCTGGCTCGCTCCGACATGATGGTCATCACGGGTGCGGGCGGCGGCATCATGGCTGCAGCCCACGAAGGTGCAGGCTTGGAAAACAGCCTGGGATTCAACATCACCCTGCCCTTCGAGCAACATGCCAACCCCACCGTCCAGGGCACTACCAACCTGCTGCCCTTCCATTTTTTCTTCACGCGCAAGCTGTTCTTCGTCAAGGAAGCGGATGCACTGGTGTTGTGCCCAGGCGGTTTCGGCACCCTGGACGAAGCGCTGGAAGTACTGACGCTGATCCAGACGGGCAAAAGCCCATTGGTGCCCGTAGTGCTGCTGGACGCGCCGGGCGGCAAATTCTGGCAGGGCGCACTGGACTTCATTCACCATCAACTGGAGGAGAATCGTTACATCCTGCCTACCGACATGAAGCTGGTGAAACTGGTCTACAGCGCCGAAGAAGCGGTGGAGCAGATCAACCAGTTCTACAGCAATTACCACTCCAGCCGCTGGCTCAAACATCAGTTCGTGATTCGCATGAACCACAAGCTCAGTGACAGGGCACTCGAACACATGCAGGAATCATTCGCAGACTTGTGCCTGAGCGATCAATTTCATCAACATGCCTATAACGGCGAGGAGCAGGACGAAGCACGGTTCAGCCACCTCGCGCGGCTGGCCTTTAACTTTACCGCTCGTGACCACGGCCGGCTTCGCGAGTTGGTGGATTACATCAACCTGGCGGAAAACTGGGCCCAAACCCAGCCACCGGCACAGCAGCGTACGCGAGAGCCATTAAAGGTTACGTGAGACAAAAAAACGGCCCGCTATCGAAATAGTGAGCCGTTTCAGTCAATCGTCCATCCCTCGGCCGCTGAACAAGCGGCTGATCATTTCCATGGAGAATCCCCGATACGCCAGGAACCTGCCTTGTTTGGCGCGCTCCCGGGCATCTATCGGTAATTGCCCGGAAAACTTGCGTCGCCAGGCGTCCTGCAATTGTTCCTGCCAGTCGATGCCGCTCTCGCGCAGGGCGAGTTCGATATCACTGCGCTGCAGGCCACGCTGACTTAACTCTTCACGAATGCGTAAAGGGCCATAGCCGCTACGGGCACGGTAGGAAACGAAGCTTTCAAGGTAGCGGGATTCGGACAACAAACCCTCTTCCGTCAATCGGTCGAGTGCTGTTTCAATCATTTCGGGGAGAGCCCCGCGCTGACGCAGTTTACGCGTCAGCTCGACGCGCCCATGCTCGCGTCGTGCGAGCAGGTCCATTGCGGTTCGCCGCACCGCGACGAGGGTATCGAGTACAGCGGTCATCGGATCAATCAGATATCAGCATCAGCCAGATCGTCTTCGGTCTCTTTGACCGCAGAAGCCTTGGCATCCGCTACCGAAGCCGGAGACAGCAGTTTGTCACGCAGTTGCTTCTCAAGCGTTGCGGCAATATCCGGGTTATCCGCCAGGTACTTGGCCGAGTTGGCCTTACCCTGACCGATCTTGGTGCCGTTATAGGCATACCAGGCGCCGGACTTCTCGACGAAACCGTGCAGAACACCCAGGTCGATCATCTCGCCGTTGAGGTAGATGCCCTTGCCGTAAAGAATCTGGAACTCGGCCTGACGGAACGGCGAAGCCACCTTGTTCTTTACAACCTTGACGCGGGTCTCGCTACCGACGACTTCATCACCTTCTTTCACCGCACCCGTGCGGCGGATATCCAGACGAACCGACGCGTAGAACTTCAGAGCGTTACCACCGGTAGTCGTTTCCGGGCTACCGAACATCACGCCGATTTTCATGCGGATCTGGTTGATGAAGATCACCAGGCAGTTGGCGTTCTTGATGTTACCGGTGATTTTACGCAGAGCCTGGGACATCAGACGGGCTTGCAGGCCCACGTGCATGTCACCCATTTCGCCTTCGATTTCAGCTTTCGGCACCAACGCCGCCACGGAGTCGACGATGATCACGTCGACCGCATTGGAACGCACCAGCATGTCGGTGATTTCCAGGGCTTGCTCACCGGTGTCAGGCTGGGACACCAGCAGGTCGTCGACGTTGACGCCCAGCTTGCCGGCGTACTCAGGGTCCAGGGCGTGTTCGGCATCGACGAATGCGCAGGTCGCGCCGGCTTTCTGAGCCTGGGCGATCACGGACAATGTCAGTGTGGTTTTACCGGAAGATTCAGGACCGTAGATTTCAACAATGCGACCTTTTGGCAGACCGCCAATGCCCAAAGCGATGTCCAGACCCAGAGAGCCAGTGGAGATGGCCGGAATCGCCTGACGGTCCTGATCGCCCATACGCATTACGGCACCCTTGCCGAATTGACGTTCGATCTGACCCAGGGCCGCAGCCAAGGCTTTCTTCTTGTTGTCGTCCATTAAAGTCCTCACGTAATCAATAAGGCCTGACGGCCAACACCTGTATAAGTAGCCAGTATTATTCCACAGCGTTTGCGGATCGCCTACCCCTGATTTGAGATTTCTCCCGCAGCATGGCGCAGCAGCCCCTCTAGCGCGGCCTTCACCGTTTGTCGGCGAACCTCGTCACGGTTACCGGCAAAGTGCTGCACCTCGCTGAACACCTGATCGTCGACGCCCCAGGCCAGCCATACGGTGCCCACCGGCTTCTTCGGTGAACCACCGTCCGGCCCCGCCACCCCACTGACCGCCACGGCAAAACGCGCATGGCTTTTTTCCTGCGCACCACGGACCATGGCCTCGACCACTTCCCGACTGACCGCCCCTACCGTTGAAAACAGCTCGGGCGGCACATTCAGCTGGAGCGTCTTCTGTCGGTTGGAATAGGTGACATAACCGGCCTCGAACCACGCCGAGCTACCCGGTATCCGGGTAATCGCCTCGCTGATGCCCCCGCCCGTACAGGATTCGGCGGCGGTGACATGGGCATTGAGAACCTGCAGGCGCCTGCCGAGTTCAGCGGCCAGCTGTGTGATTTCTTTCACGGTCATCTCCTGATCGAACGGAATGAGGCTTAACGTACACGAGCGAATGGTGCTTGCAAGTTACAGGCACGAGCCGCCCGGACACACATCTCACAGGCTTGCAGGCGGGAGCAACACCGTCTTTGCCTGCTTCCAAAGCAGCAAACGTTCCTGCAGCCCGTTCAAACCGCCATTGATACGTCGAGTAATACTGTTGAACTCATCGACGTCGGCCAGTTCATTGAGGCCGTTTCGCTCCCAGAACCAGGCCGCGGATTCAGCGGCCCATTGTGGCAGCTCCAACAGTTCCGGTTGCTGCAACAAACGCTCATCACCAAAAAGTGCCCGACTGCACTGCAGATAATTACTGCGACCGGTGATCTGGATCAGCCCACGCCCCCGATAGCGTTGACCGTCGCCGTCGGCTTCAGGGGAGTTGCCCAGGCGCATGGCCAGGTCCCCGGTATCGTATTTCTCGAGATATTTTTCGCCGCCCAACTCTCGCACATATTGCAGTTGCCCCGACTCGTGGCCGATTTGCGCCAGGAAGGCGGCGATACGCCCGGGGGTACTGATGTTACGACGTGCCATGGCGTTATTGAGGGCGAGAATGAACAGGCCCGATCGAGTGCGGGCACCTGGGAAAATCATGAGTAACTGCTGCTCAGTGAGGCGCATCGCTCGTTCCTTTGATTGATGCATGAAATTCGCAAGATGGCGCCGGGAGAAATACGCCGGCAGCGTATTGAACGCCGCATCCCGAACGCCAGACTACACACCTCTCCCACGCAAGCCCCGCCGGTAATTGTTGCACCGTGTTGTGTTGCCAGCGCAGCGCGCAGAGCGCCAGCCATTCACTATGGGTCGGAGCGAGAATCGCGCGGCGGTGCATCATCGATACCGATACGCCTGGCCACCCAGCGCCCGTACAATCCTACGGCCATGTCAGCCCCGGCTATCGCGGTGAGACAACCGAAGGCGCCGGCGGCCCAGATCGACATCCCGGCGGCGTACAGCAACATCATCGCCGAGACGCCGCACACCATGCAGGCCCCGGAACGCAAAGCCAGGCGTCTCAGCAATGACCAGCCACGGGCGCCCTCCTTGTCGGCGCGCCACATTTCCCCGGACACCCCACTGACCACTGCGAGCGCGACGACGAGCCAGATAGGCAGGTCCAGCAACAGTTGCTGCTCGTTTGTCATGTCGGGCCTCCAGGATGCCTGGCTTGTGATGCTAGCGGTTAAGCGCAAGATTATGCATGTATGCATATACAGTCAATGCATTAATGCATTTATTTGCCGAGTAAAATACTTAGCTTCGTAAGGGCGAACAACGATAACGCCGTATTGTAGAAAAACCGCGGTGTCTGGTTCGCCGGCAAGCCTGGCTCCTGCGAGGCGGCAAACCAAAGGTCAACGCGCGTACATGCCCCACCAGAACACATGACCCAGGATCAGGATCTGCTCCTCCTGCATTTCCAGGAAGGTGTAGTCCTCGTCAGGATGCTCTTCGCGGTTAAAGCTACGCAGGCGAATCCCTGTCGGCAGCCGATACAGCTGTTTCACTCGCAACTGGCCGTTATGATTGATGGCATAGAGGTCGCCATCGACGATATCGCCAATCCCACACTTGCCGGCGTTGACGCCCACCGTGGCACCGTCGCGCAACACCGGCAGCATGCTGTTGCCGCGCACCGTCACGCATTTGGCCTGGTCGAACTGCACGCCGTTATGGCGCAAGCTACGCTTGCCGAAGCGCAGGCTGGCGCGCTCGCTCTCTTCGATGACGAATCTTCCTGATCCTGCAGCCAATTCAACCTCGCGAAGAAAGGGTACCGAGACCTCGTCGTCATCAATAGGGGTATCGTCGTCCCACAGACTGATGTCGGTAAGTTGCGAGTGCGCGGCTTCACGCCGGGCACCCAACGCCTGCGCGATAAGCACCCGGCCACGCAATTGATCGGTACTGACGGCGAAGTATTCGGCGATCTTCGAAATGTGCTTATCAGAGGGGTCGACAATCTTCCCGCTGAGGATGCGCGAAAGGGTGGATTGAGGCACGCCGGTGCGACGGTGAAGCTCCGTTGGGGAGATACCGTGCTGATCGAGCAGCGCTCTTAAAACGGTCGAAACATTGCGTTTTTGCATAATGCGCATAATGCTCGAAGTTTTTTGCCACGACAAATGCTTAATTGCATAAACGATGCATGATTGATCAATGAAGACGTCACCCGGCCGTGATGCCTGCGTCAACCAGACTGCCCATGGTAACCTTGCGCCCATCGCGGAAAAGCCGTGCCCATGCTCGCTTTTGCCCCACACCTTTTGAATGAGTTTTCCTGGCAATCCGATGAATAAAGCCCTCTCCGACCTGTCCTCGCACACGCCGATGATGCAGCAATACTGGCGGCTAAAGAACCAGCACCCTGACCAGCTTATGTTCTATCGCATGGGCGACTTCTACGAGATCTTCTATGAAGACGCGAAGAAGGCCGCCAAGCTCCTCGACATCACCCTGACCGCTCGCGGGCAGTCAGCCGGCCAGGCGATTCCGATGTGCGGCATTCCTTACCATGCGGCGGAAGGTTATCTGGCGAAACTGGTAAAGCTCGGCGAGTCGGTGGTGATCTGCGAGCAGGTCGGCGACCCGGCCACCAGCAAAGGCCCGGTGGATCGCCAGGTAGTGCGGATCATCACCCCGGGCACGGTGAGCGACGAAGCACTGCTCGATGAGCGCCGGGACAACCTGATCGCCGCCGTCCTGGGCGACGAGCGCCTGTTCGGCCTGGCGGTGCTGGATATCACCAGTGGCAACTTCAGCGTGCTGGAAATCAAGGGCTGGGAAAACCTGCTGGCGGAACTGGAGCGCGTCAATCCAGTGGAATTGCTGATCCCGGATGACTGGCCCAAGGATCTGCCTGCCGAGAAACGTCGTGGCGTTCGTCGTCGTGCGCCGTGGGATTTCGAACGTGATTCGGCCTTCAAGAGTCTTTGCCAGCAATTCTCGACCCAGGACCTCAAGGGTTTCGGTTGTGAAAACCTGACCCTGGCCATCGGCGCCGCCGGTTGCCTGCTGGCCTACGCGAAAGAAACCCAGCGCACCGCCCTGCCGCACTTGCGCAGCCTGCGCCACGAACGCCTGGACGATACCGTGGTGCTGGATGGGGCGAGTCGCCGCAACCTGGAACTGGACACCAACCTGGCCGGCGGTCGTGACAACACCCTGCAGTCGGTGGTCGATCGTTGCCAGACCGCCATGGGCAGCCGCCTGCTGACTCGCTGGCTGAACCGCCCGCTGCGTGACCTGAACGTGTTGCTGGCGCGGCAGACCTCGATCACCTGCCTGCTGGACGGCTACCGTTTCGAAAAGCTGCAGCCGCAGCTCAAGGAAATCGGCGACATCGAGCGCATTCTCGCCCGGATCGGCCTGCGCAATGCCCGTCCGCGCGACCTCGCGCGCCTGCGCGATGCCCTCGGCGCGCTGCCGCAACTGCAAGCGGCAATGACCGAACTTGAAGCGCCGCACCTCAACCAACTGGCAGACACTACCAGCACCTACCCGGAGCTGGCGGCCTTGCTGGAAAAAGCCATCATCGACAACCCGCCCGCGGTGATCCGTGACGGCGGGGTGTTGAAAACCGGTTACGACAGCGAACTCGATGAACTGCAATCACTCAGCGAAAACGCCGGGCAATTCCTGATCGACCTCGAAGCCCGCGAAAAAGCCCGCACCGGCCTGTCTCACCTGAAAGTCGGCTACAACCGCATCCACGGCTACTTCATCGAACTGCCGAGCAAGCAGGCTGAATCCGCACCCGCCGACTACATTCGCCGCCAGACCCTCAAAGGCGCCGAGCGCTTCATTACGCCGGAACTGAAGGCCTTCGAAGACAAGGCTCTTTCTGCCAAGAGCCGTGCCCTGGCACGTGAGAAGATGCTGTACGAAGCGCTGCTCGAAGACCTGATCGCCCAACTGCCACCCTTGCAGGACACTGCTGCAGCGCTGGCCGAGCTCGACGTACTGAGTAACCTGGCCGAACGGGCGCTGAACCTCGACCTGAACTGCCCGCGTTTTGTCAGCGAGCCGTGCATGCGGATCACCCAGGGTCGTCACCCTGTGGTTGAACAAGTATTGACCACGCCTTTCGTGGCCAACGACCTGAGTCTCGACGACAACACCCGCATGCTGGTGATCACCGGTCCGAACATGGGCGGTAAGTCCACCTACATGCGCCAGACCGCCTTGATTGTACTCCTGGCACACATCGGCAGCTTCGTGCCGGCGGCCAGTTGTGAATTGTCCCTGGTCGACCGCATCTTCACCCGAATCGGCTCCAGCGATGACCTGGCCGGCGGGCGCTCGACCTTCATGGTCGAGATGAGCGAAACCGCCAACATCCTGCACAACGCCACCGAACGCAGCCTGGTGCTGATGGACGAAGTCGGGCGCGGCACCAGCACCTTCGACGGCCTGTCCCTGGCGTGGGCGGCGGCGGAACGCCTGGCACACCTGCGGGCCTACACGTTGTTCGCCACCCACTACTTTGAGCTGACGGTACTGCCGGAAGCCCAGCCATTGGTGGCCAACGTGCACCTCAATGCCACCGAGCACAACGAACGCATCGTGTTCCTGCACCATGTACTGCCAGGGCCGGCCAGCCAGAGCTATGGCCTGGCAGTCGCGCAGTTGGCTGGTGTTCCGAACGAAGTGATCGTACGCGCCCGTGAGCACTTGAGCCGGCTGGAAGACACCGCCCTGCCCCATGAGGCGCCTGCGCCAGCCAAAGGCAAACCGGCCACGCCGCAGCAGAGCGACATGTTCGCGAGCTTGCCACATCCGGTGCTGGATGAACTGGCCAAACTTGATCTGGACAACATGACGCCACGTCGCGCACTCGAAATGCTCTATACACTAAAGACACGGGTCTAACGCACAGGCTTGCAAGCTGTTAGAATCTCGCGCGGTTTGGGATGCTGCGGGCTATTAGCCTGGCTTGCAGACTATCGCTCCCAAACCTTGCGACCCCTACGTGAAGGGGCGCTGCAAGCCGCGCCTGAGGAGAAAATTAGAAATGACCTTCGTCGTCACCGACAACTGCATCAAGTGCAAGTACACCGACTGCGTAGAAGTCTGTCCGGTGGACTGCTTTTACGAAGGCCCGAATTTCCTGGTGATTCACCCGGATGAGTGCATCGACTGCGCACTGTGCGAACCTGAATGCCCTGCCGTGGCCATCTTCTCCGAAGATGAGGTGCCTGCAGGCATGGAAAACTTTATCGAGCTGAACCTCGAATTGGCTGAGATCTGGCCGAACGTTACCGAACGCAAAGATCCGTTGCCCGATGCCGCTGAGTGGGATGGCAAGCCAGGCAAGATCGAACACCTCGAACGCTGATTATCCCCGCGTTCCTGAAAAAGGCCCCACAAGGGCCTTTTTTTTAAGATCAAAAGATCGCAGCCTTCGGCAGCTCCTACAGGTGCAGGCAAAAAAAAGGGGCGGTATGACCCGCCCACATTTTTTCCCTATTCCCTGTGTTCCTTTTCATCATCCTGATGAATCGCTTCCTGCGATGTCCTTTCCCCTCATCCTTGAAGGGCGTGTCTATCCGTTGACACAACACCGATACTAGAGTTTTTACCGCCAAGAGCAATCGTCCGATCAGGCCCTGATGGCTTGTCACATCCCGTTCATGTTAGAAAATCTGCTTGTTTATCAGTCGGATAAAAAAGACCTGCGAAAAATATGGTCGACTGCCAACCTGTAAAAATAGTGAACACTTACGCAAAGAGTAAGCGAAGACTTACACCCTGAAGCTACAAAGCCGCGCTGGCGTCCCCGAGATCAAAACCAGAATTGCAGATAACAAAAAGCCCCGAACCAGTCGGGGCTTCTTGTTATCCAGCAAACGAATGGCTTATTGAAATAGCGACTCGCTCGATAGCCCGTTTTTCTCCAGGATCTCCCGCAGACGCTTCAGGCCTTCTACCTGAATCTGTCTAACCCGCTCCCGGGTCAGGCCAATTTCCAGGCCCACATCTTCAAGGGTGCTGCTCTCGTGACCGCGCAGGCCGAAGCGGCGTACAACCACCTCGCGCTGCTTGTCGGTCAACTCCGAGAGCCATTGGTCGATGCTTTGAGACAGGTCGTCATCCTGCAGTAGCTCGCATGGATCGGTTGGGCGATCGTCGGTAAGGGTGTCCAGCAGGGTCTTATCCGAATCCGGACCCAGCGAGACGTCGACCGAAGAAACCCGCTCGTTGAGGCCCAGCATGCGCTTGACCTCCGCTACCGGTTTTTCCAGCAGGTTGGCGATCTCCTCGGGTGAGGGTTCATGATCGAGTTTTTGCGTCAACTCCCGTGCGGCCCGCAGGTACACGTTGAGCTCCTTGACCACATGGATCGGCAACCGGATGGTCCGGGTCTGATTCATGATTGCGCGCTCGATGGTCTGACGAATCCACCAGGTTGCGTAGGTTGAGAAGCGGAAGCCGCGCTCAGGGTCGAATTTCTCCACCGCCCTGATCAATCCGAGGTTGCCCTCTTCGATCAGATCGAGCAGCGAAAGGCCCCGATTGACGTAACGTCGGGCGATTTTCACCACCAGGCGCAGGTTACTTTCGATCATGCGTTTGCGCCCGGCCGGATCACCACTTTGCGACAGGCGCGCAAAATGCACTTCTTCTTCGGGGGACAGTAGAGGGGAAAAGCCGATTTCATTGAGGTACAGCTGCGTGGCATCGAGTGCCCGCGTGTAATCGATGTACTTGTGTTGCTTCAATGTCGCGGAGTGTTTGGATTTGGCACGAACGGAAGGTGGAGCCGCCCCTTCATCATTCGACATCGAATCCGTGCCGACGTCGGCCTCCATCAGGAGAACCTCATCGTCGATGTCAAACTCCGGCACTTCTTTACTGAGAGCCATTGTTATAGTCCTTTGGTGAGTTCGACCTCAAGCTCAAGCGGCGCCTTTATCCCTGGCAACGCTGGAGCCTGTCCCCTCTACGTGACGGAACAGGCTGGAAAGCGATCAACGACGCGGCAGGAATTGCAGCGGATCTACAGGTTTACCTTGGCGGCGAATCTCAAAATGCAGTTTCACCCGGTCTGTACCCGTTGACCCCATTTCGGCAATTGTCTGTCCGACCTTGACCTGCTGCCCCTCCCGAACCAACAGCCTGCGGTTATGTCCGTAGGCACTGACGTAGGTTTCACTGTGCTTGATGATGACTAATTCGCCGTAGCCCCTTAAGCCACTCCCGGCGTATACCACCGTCCCATCAGACGCAGCTAAAACAGGCTGTCCCAAATCCCCTGCGATATCAATTCCTTTATTCAAACTACCGTTTGAGGAGAATTTGCCGATTAAAATGCCATTAGATGGCCACCCCCAGCCGGTCGGGGCTGGACCCGGTGGAGGCAGTGGAGTGGGTGCCGGCTTGTTCGCGACGGACGGTACAACCACCGGTGTCGTCGTGGTCGTACCGTCTGCAGAGCGACGGATGACCGTGGTCTTACTTGACGATGAAGGCGAAGAACTGGAGGAGCTGACCACCGTTGTCGGCGTTGAACCGCTGCGTCCATCGAAGCGAATCGTCTGACCCGGATGGATGGTGTACGGCGGCGCTATGTTATTGCGCGCCGCCAGTGCCTTGTAATCCCAGCCGTAGCGAAAGGCGATGGAAAACAGCGTGTCCTTGGGGCGAACGACGTATTGCCCGGTGGTCACGGCCGGACGCTGGGCGGCGGCATTGTTGCGGTCGACAACGCGTACGTCGCTGGATTTGTTACTGGAGCAACCGACCAGCAGGGTGCTCATGACAAGGCCAGTCACCAGGCGCTGAAAGCTCGTTGTACCCATACGCTGCGCTATGACTGTGAGACTCACCCGCCGCTCCCTTTGTGGTGGCTGAAAATGTAATTTGCCGTGTTCCGGCACGAAGTGTCGCAAGTATAACGGGCCGTGCCGGCTTTACCCTTAATGAAGCGAACTCGCTTGGCGCACACGTTTGCTGTCCGCCGAAACAACCCGTTTAACCAATCGACCCCGCTGTAAGACAGAGGCAATCGAAGAGAATTCAGCGCGTTTAAATAAATGCTCAGGCCAGTGGACCATTGAGTAACGGGACGAAGCGCACCGACCCCAGGACACGCCTGGAAAAGCCATGTTCTTCCCGGATGATCAGCATCAATTGTTGCACCTCACCGGAGCCCACCGGGATCACCAGGCGCCCACCCGGGGCCAGTTGATCGAGCAGCGCCTGAGGAACGTCTGTTGCCACCGCCGTAACGATAATGCCGTTGTAGGGCGCCAGTGCTGGCCAGCCCTCCCAGCCATCGCCCCAGCGAAATACCACGTTACGCAAGTTCAGCTCGACCAGGCGTTCCTTGGCCCGGTCTTGCAGCACCTTGATACGTTCCACGGAAAAGACCCGTTCGACCAGTTGCGACAGCACCGCCGTCTGATACCCCGACCCCGTACCAATTTCCATGACCTTGTCCAATGGCCCGGCTTCGAGCAGTAACTCGCTCATGCGAGCCACCATGTAGGGCTGGGAGATGGTCTGGTTATGGCCGATGGGTAGCGCCGTGTCTTCGTAGGCTCGGTGCGCCAATGCCTCGTCGACGAACAGATGACGCGGAGTACGCCGAATGACTTCCAACACCTTGGCGTTGCAAATCCCCTCCTCATACAGGCGCTGGATCAGGCGCTCGCGGGTCCGTTGCGAGGTCATGCCGATGCCGCGACGCATCATGTCGTCTTGTCCACGCGTCATGGTCGCAGGCCCTCCAACCATCCGTCGAGGCTCCTGAAGGCATCATTGAAGGTGCGATCAAGCTGCAAAGGGGTGATGGAAACATAGCCTTGCATTACGGCATGGAAATCGGTGCCAGGACCGCCATCCTCAGCGTCCCCCGCCGCAGCGATCCAGTACCCGGACTTGCCTCGCGGGTCGACCACCTTCATCGGCGCTGCCGCGCGGGCGCGATGCCCGAGGCGGGTCAACTGGATACCGCGGATGTGCTCCAGCGGCAAATTGGGAATGTTCACGTTCAGTACCGTACGCGGTGGCAGCTCGAGATCCGCATGGGCCTCGACCAGTTTGCGCGCAAAGTGGGCCGCCGTGGCCAGGTTGTCGACCTGTCGCGAGACCAGCGAAAAGGCAAACGCAGGCCGCGTCAGGAATCGACCTTCGAGCGCCGCCGCAACCGTACCCGAGTAGAGCACGTCGTCCCCCAGGTTGGCGCCCAGGTTGATGCCGGACACCACCATGTCCGCTTCACGCTCCAACAAGCCGTTGAGGCCCAGGTGCACACAATCGGTCGGCGTGCCATTGACGCTGATAAAGCCGTTGGCAAGCGTGTGTGGATGTAACGGACGGTCCAGCGTGAGCGAACTGCTCGCGCCGCTTTTGTCCTGGTCCGGGGCAACCACCACGCACTCGGTGTAATACGCCAGCGCAGCATAAAGCGCGGCGAGTCCGGGTGCGGTTACCCCGTCGTCGTTAGAAATCAGAATACGCATGGGCTGTCCGTCTGCCCCACCGGCACCAGATCGACAAGCTCGCGCACCAATACGGTGGCGAAGCATCCGGCCGGCAGGACGAATTCCAGTTGCAGAATGTCAGGCGAGGGATAATGCCACGTCAACCCGGCAATGGGCAGCCGCAGGATGCGACGTTCATGGCTCATTCCGGCGTTGACCAACCAATCGCGAAGTTCCACTTCGCGCGCGGCTATCGCCTGCTCCAGTTCATGGACAGCGCCCAGGGCCGGCGAGTCACCTTCGCCCCACTGTGGACCGGTCGGGTGCAGATCGAGAATCGCCAGTCGCGGGTCACTGCATTCAGCTTCGCCGGCCGCAAAGAAGCTGCGGCTGTCAGTGAATGCCAACAGATCGCCGACCTGCGCTTGCTGCCAGGTGCCGTCGGCGACACGCGCCGCCAACACCTGGTTGAACAGAAAACTGCGAGCTGTGGAAAGCAGGCGCGAACGCACGTTGCGCTGCTCCGGCAAGGCCTTGCGCGCAGCCCAGGCGCGGGCGTCGACCACGTTGCCGCCGTCATGCCCAAAGCGCTGGGCACCGAAATAATTGGGGATGCCTTGCTTGGCAATCAGCTGCAGCCGCTCTTCGATGGCAGCCTTGTCACCCGCGAACTGTGTCAGGCGCAAGGTGAAGCCGTTGGCCGAGTGGGCACCGCGTTGCAGCTTGCGTTTATGCCGGCTGGTCTTGAGGATTCTAAGCGTGTCGTTTTCTGCCGCGGACAGATCCGGATCGGCCTTGCCCGGCAGTTGCACGCTGAACCACTGGCGTGTCAGCGCCTGGCGATCCTTGAGTCCGGCGTAGCTGACGGTGCGCAATGACACCCCGGCTGCCTTGGCGATTCGACGTGCCGCCTCTTCAGTATTCAGGCCGCGTTTTTCCACCCAGATCCACAGGTGTTCGCCATCACCGCTCAAGGGAATATCAAGGACTTCATCGACCTGGAAATCTTCCGCGATGGCTTTCAGTACGGCGCTGCCGAGCGGTTCCCCATAGGCCCGCGGGCCGAGCAATTGCAGTTCGTTCATGCGCGCAGCAACAAGGCAACGGAATGCACGGCAATGCCCTCTTCGCGACCGACAAAGCCGAGCTTCTCGGTGGTGGTAGCTTTCACGTTCACTTGATCCAACTCAACTTGAAGATCCGCGGCAATCAGCGCGCGCATCGATTCGATATGTGGGGCCATTTTTGGCGCCTGGGCAACGATGGTGTTATCGACGTTACCGACCTTCCAGCCTTTGGCGTGGATCAATGCGACGACATGACGCAACAGCGCTCGGCTGTCGGCGCCCTTGAATTGCGGGTCGGTGTCCGGGAAATGCTTGCCGATGTCACCCAGCGCAGCCGCGCCGAGCAAGGCATCGCTCAAGGCGTGCAGCAGGACGTCACCGTCGGAGTGAGCGAGCAGCCCGAAGCCGTGTGCAATGCGCACGCCGCCCAGAGTGATGAAATCGCCTTCAGCGAAACGGTGCACATCATAGCCGTGGCCAATACGCATAAAAAAACGCCCCGAATTTTGTCAGGGCGTGATTCTACCTGCATTAGGCACCTAGAGCATGCGCGTGATGCCGCAAGTGTTCATCGATGAAACTGGCGATGAAGAAATAGCTGTGGTCATAGCCCGGTTGCAGGCGCAACGTCAGCGGGTGACCAGCCAGTTTGGTCGCCTGTTGCAAGGCTTCAGGCTTCAGCTGATTAGCGAGGAAATCGTCGCGATCGCCTTGGTCAACCAACAGCGGCAGCTTTTCATCGGCCTCGGCGATTAATGCACAGGCATCCCATTCACGCCATTTCGAACGGTCTTCTCCCAGATAGCGGGAAAAGGCTTTCTGCCCCCACGGGCAATCCATCGGATTGTTGATCGGCGAGAACGCCGATACCGACAGATAACGCCCCGGATTGCGTAAGGCACAGACCAGCGCACCGTGGCCACCCATGGAGTGACCGCTGATGCCGCGTTTGTCCGACGCCGGGAAATGCGCCTCGACCAACGCCGGCAGTTCCTGCACGACATAGTCATGCATGCGATAGTGGCGCGACCAGGGTTCCTGGGTGGCGTTCAGATAAAACCCGGCGCCGAGGCCGAAGTCCCAGGCACCGTCCGGATCGCCCGGCACGTCGGGACCGCGAGGGCTGGTGTCCGGTGCGACGATGATCAGTCCCAATTCGGCGGCCATGCGCATGGCGCCGGCCTTTTGCATGAAGTTCTCGTCTGTGCAGGTCAGGCCGGACAACCAGTACAGCACTGGCAACTTGCCGCCCTGCTCGGCTTGCGGCGGCAGGTACACGGCAAACACCATGTCGCAACCGAGCGTTTCCGAGCGATGGCGATAACGCTTGTGCCAACCACCGAAGCTTTTCTGGCAGGAGATATTTTCCAGGCTCATGACTGACCTCAGAAATGAATGACGGAACGGATGCTCTTGCCTTCATGCATCAGGTCAAACGCCTTGTTGATATCTTCCAGGCCCATGGTGTGGGTAATGAAGGTATCCAGCGGGATTTCACCGGCCTCGGCCATTTCCACATAGCTTGGCAATTCGGTACGACCGCGCACGCCGCCGAACGCCGAACCGCGCCAGACGCGACCGGTGACCAGTTGGAACGGACGGGTGGAAATTTCCTGGCCAGCACCGGCTACACCGATGATTACCGACTCGCCCCAACCCTTGTGGCAGCACTCGAGGGCAGCACGCATCAGTTGCACATTGCCGATGCACTCAAAGGAAAAGTCGACGCCGCCGTCGGTCATGTCGACAATGACTTCCTGGATCGGACGGTCGAAGTCTTTCGGGTTTACACAATCGGTTGCACCCAGCTGCTTGGCGATCTCGAATTTGGCCGGGTTGATGTCGATGGCGATGATCCGTGCCGCCTTGGCTTTAACTGCGCCGATGATGGCCGACAGACCAATACCGCCGAGGCCGAAAATGGCCACGGTATCACCCGGTTTCACCTTGGCCGTGTTCAACACGGCGCCGATGCCGGTGGTGACACCACAACCCAACAGGCAGACTTTTTCCAGCGGCGCTTCCTTGGCGATCTTGGCCACGGAAATTTCCGGCAGCACGGTGTACTCGGAGAAAGTCGAAGTCCCCATGTAGTGGAAAATCGGCTGGCCCTTGTAGGAAAAACGAGTTGTGCCGTCCGGCATCAGGCCTTTGCCCTGGGTTGCGCGAATCGCCTGGCAGAGGTTGGTTTTGCCCGACAGGCAGAATTTGCACTGACGGCATTCCGGGGTGTACAGCGGGATCACATGATCGCCAACCGCCACCGAGGTCACGCCTTCGCCGATCGCTTCGACGATAGCCCCGCCTTCGTGACCGAGGATGGACGGGAAAATGCCTTCCGGGTCAGCGCCCGAGAGGGTGTAGGCATCGGTATGGCAGACACCGGAAGCCACCACGCGCAGCAATACTTCACCGGCCTTGGGCATGGCGACATCGACTTCAACGATCTCCAGAGGTTTCTTGGCCTCGAAGGCAACGGCGGCGCGCGACTTGATCATGGTGATTCTCCAGTGAATAAAAACGAGACAGGGAGTGTAATACATGCCTCAACGATGAATAATCGAGGCAAATGCAAAATATTATTGCTGTACAGGGATAATCCTCCATGTCTGAAAATCGCTGGGAAGGGATCGACGAATTCGTTGCCGTCGCCGAGTGCAGCCAGTTCACCGCTGCCGCTGAACGCCTTGGGGTTTCGTCCTCGCATATCAGTAGACAAATCGTACGCCTGGAAGAGCGCCTGCAAACCCGCCTGCTCTATCGCAGTACTCGCCGGGTCACGCTGACCGAGGCCGGGCAAACCTTCCTGCAACATTGCCAGCGCTTGCAGGATGGCCGCGAAGAGGCCCTGCGGGCGGTCGGCGACTTGACCAGCGAACCCAAGGGCATGCTGCGCATGACCTGTGCCGTGGCGTACGGCGAACGTTTCATAGTACCCCTGGTGACTCGCTTCATGGGGCTTTATCCACAACTTCGAATCGACATCGAACTGAGCAATCGACAACTCGACCTGGTGCATGAAGGCCTGGACCTGGCGATCCGCCTGGGGCGCTTGCAGGACTCACGACTGGTCGCCACGCGCCTCGCTCCTCGGCGCATGTTCCTCTGTGCCTCTCCGTCCTACCTGGAACGCTATGGTCGACCTCACAGCTTGTCGGAACTGAGCCGGCACAATTGTCTTGTTGGCAGTTCGGACCTCTGGCAACTGGAACAGAACGGGCGGGAATTTTCCCAGCGGGTCCAGGGAAACTGGCGGTGCAACAGTGGGCAAGCGGTGCTGGACGCGGCGCTACAGGGTGTGGGGTTGTGTCAGCTGCCGGACTATTACGTGCTGGAGCACCTGAAAAGCGGCGCGTTGATTTCGTTGCTCGAAGCCCATCAACCGCCGAATACAGCTGTTTGGGCGCTGTATCCGCAGCAGCGGCATTTGTCGCCGAAGGTGCGCAAGCTGGTGGATTATTTGAAGGAGGGGTTGGCCGAGAGGCCGGAGTATCGAACCTAAGATCAAAAGATCGCAGCCTGCGGCAGCTCCTACATTGAATGCGGTCTACTGTAGGAGCTGCCGCAGGCTGCGATCTTTTAGCGGCGGTTGGCCCAACGTTGTCTCAACCACTCGAGGTCTTCAGGGCGAGTAACCTTGAGGTTGTCCGACCGTCCTTCAATCAAGCGAGGAGCCAGCCCGGCCCACTCCATGGCGGAAGCCTCATCGGTAATCACGGCTTCAGCCACCAGGCTGTCCGCCAATGCCCGATGCAACGCACCGAGGCGAAACATCTGCGGCGTGTAGGCCTGCCAGATCACACTGCGATCCACGGTTTCGACCACACGACCGTGCTTGTCGACCCGTTTGAGCGTATCCCGCGCCGGAACCGCCAGCAGTCCACCGACAGGATCATCCGCCAACTCCGCCAGCAGCTTGTCCAGATCGTTCCGACTCAGGTTTGGCCGTGCGGCATCGTGAACCAACACCCAATCCTCATCATCGGCACCTTGGGCATGCAAATGCAGCAATGCGTTGAGCACCGATCCGGAACGCTCGGCGCCACCCTCGACCCGTGTTATACGCGGATCGCCGGCAAGCGTCAGGCTCGACCAATAAGGATCATCAACAGCAAGACTGACCACCAGGCCTTTCAGGCAAGGATGATCGAGAAAACAGCCAAGGCTGTGTTCGAGAATAGTGCGCCCGCCCAGTTGCAAGTATTGCTTGGGACGGTCCGCGGCCATACGGGCACCGACGCCCGCGGCAGGAATCACGGCCCAGAAGGCCGGCAGAGACAGGTTCATTGCGCCAACTGGTAAAGGGTTTCACCGTCCTTGACCATGCCCAACTCATGGCGAGCCCGCTCTTCAACGGTCTCCATGCCCTTTTTCAACTCACTGACTTCCGCGTCCATCACGCGATTACGCTCCAGCAATGTCTGGTTCTCGGCCTGCTGATCCGCAATCTGCTGCGTCAGCTCAGCCACTTGCGCCAGACTGCCATTACCCACCCACAGGCGGTATTGCAGGCCAGCCAGCAACAGGAGCAAGACGAGAAACAACCAATTGGGACTGCGCATCGAATATCAGGTATCCAGTGAAAAAAGACAGCCATACCAAAACGTGAAGCTACTGATAGCACGAAGCCTGGAAGAACCAGGCTTGTGCTTTCAAGGCATCAGATTAGTGGCAAAAGCGTCGCTGTTGCGATTTTTCCGACACAATCCGGTGTCTTTTTTACCAGCCAGTGCCGTGCCTCACCAATACGCTCCTTTTTGACGAGTGACTGTTGTTGTCAGACAAGGCGCCGCGACGAGTCATAGCTGGCTATGGCGAGGAGCGGCAACGCAGTATGACGACAACAGGCACCGTCAAAAATGAGCAGTATTGGCGAGGCACGGCACTCTATCAACCGCGGAATTCGCTGCGGCCGTTGTACTTGGCTTTACCGTTCAACTGCTCTTCGATACGCAGCAGTTGGTTGTACTTGGAAACGCGGTCGGAACGGCACAGGGAGCCGGTCTTGATCTGGCCAGCCGAAGTGCCCACGGCCAGGTCGGCAATGGTCGAATCTTCGGTTTCGCCCGAACGGTGCGAGATCACGGCGGTGTAACCGGCGGCCTTGGCCATCTGGATGGCTTCCAGGGTTTCGGTCAGGGTGCCGATCTGGTTGAACTTGATCAGGATCGAGTTGGCGATCTTCTTGTCGATGCCTTCTTTCAGGATCTTGGTGTTGGTTACGAACAGGTCATCGCCTACCAGCTGGGTCTTCTCGCCGATCTTGTCGGTGAGGATTTTCCAGCCAGCCCAGTCGGACTCGTCCAGGCCATCTTCGATGGAGATGATCGGGTAACGCTCGGTCAGGCCTTTCAGGTAGTCGGCGAAACCTTCAGCGGTGAACACCTGGCCTTCGCCGGACAGGTTGTACTTGCCGTCTTCGTAGAATTCGCTGGCTGCACAGTCCAGGGCCAGGGTCACGTCGGTGCCCAAGGTGTAACCGGCGTTGGCCACAGCTTCGGAGATCACTTTCAAAGCGTCTTCGTTGGAAGCCAGGTTAGGTGCGAAACCACCTTCGTCGCCCACTGCAGTGCTCAGGCCACGGGCCTTCAGAACAGCCTTGAGGTGATGGAAAATCTCGGTGCCCATGCGCAGGCCTTCCGAGAAAGACTTGGCGCCAACCGGCTGCACCATGAATTCCTGGATGTCGACGTTGTTATCGGCGTGCTCGCCACCGTTGATGATGTTCATCATCGGAACCGGCATCGAGTAAACACCCGGGGTGCCGTTCAGGTTGGCGATGTGCGCGTACAGCGGCAGGTCCTGGTCCTGTGCTGCTGCCTTGGCCGCGGCCAGGGAAACGGCGAGGATCGCGTTGGCGCCCAGGGAACCTTTGTTTTCAGTACCGTCGAGCTTGATCATCGCCAGGTCGAGGGCTTTCTGGTCGCTTGGGTCCATGCCTTTCAACAGGTCTTTGATCGGACCGTTGATGTTGGCCACGGCCTTGAGTACACCCTTGCCCAGGTAACGGCTCTTGTCGCCATCACGCAGCTCGAGCGCTTCACGCGAGCCAGTGGAAGCACCGGACGGCGCGCAAGCGCTGCCGATGATGCCGTTATCGAGAAGCACATCCGCTTCCACGGTGGGATTGCCACGGGAGTCGAGAACTTCACGACCTTTGATGTCGACGATTTTAGCCATTGTTGTAAACACTCCAAAGTTGACGAAAACGACGCAGCTAGAGGAAATCTTTTACCGTCGGCAAGTGAGTTGCAGCGGGCAGGCTTGCGGACGATAAGGATCAGGCCCGAGGGCCTGAGCATTAAATCGTGCGGTACTTTACCGGAGAATTGAGGATTACGCGGTTTCTACCGTCGGAAAACTCTTCACCAGTTCGTCCAGGGCTTTGAGCTGGGCCAGGAATGGCTCCAGTTTGTCCAGGCGCAAGGCGCAAGGACCGTCGCACTTGGCGTTGTCCGGATCCGGGTGGGCTTCGAGGAACAGGCCCGCCAGGGACTGGCTCATGCCGGCCTTGGCCAGGTCGGTGACCTGGGCGCGACGCCCACCGGCGGAGTCGGAACGACCGCCAGGCATTTGCAGCGCGTGGGTCACGTCGAAGAACACCGGGTATTCGAACTGCTTCATGATGCCGAAGCCGAGCATGTCGACGACCAGGTTGTTGTAGCCGAAGCTCGAACCACGCTCGCAGAGGATCAACTGATCGTTACCCGCTTCCACGCACTTACTCAGGATGTGTTTCATTTCATGAGGTGCGAGGAACTGGGCTTTCTTGATGTTGATCACCGCGCCGGTCTTGGCCATCGCGACCACGAGGTCGGTCTGGCGAGACAGGAAGGCCGGCAGCTGGATGATCTCACAGACTTCAGCGACGACCGCGGCCTGCTCCGGCTCGTGGACGTCGGTGATGATCGGCACGCCGAAGGCTTGCTTGATGTCCTGGAAAATCCGCATGCCCTCTTCCAGGCCGGGACCACGGTAAGAGGTCACGGAGGAACGGTTAGCCTTGTCGAAGCTGGCCTTGAACACGTAAGGGATACCCAGTTTCTGGGTAACCTTCACGTACTCTTCACAGACCTGCATCGCCATGTCGCGGCTTTCCAGCACGTTCATGCCACCGAACAAAACCATTGGCTTGTCGTTGGCAATCTCGATATCGCCTACGCGGATGATCTTCTGCGCCATGGGGTTCAAGCCTTCTTCTGGTGTTGAGCCAAAGCTGCTTTAACGAAACCGCTGAACAACGGGTGGCCGTCGCGAGGCGTCGAGGTGAACTCAGGGTGGAACTGGCAGGCGACGAACCATGGATGATCCGGGGCTTCAACCACTTCAACCAGAGCGCCATCGCCGGAACGGCCGGAGATTTTCAGGCCGGCTTCGATGATCTGCGGCAGCAGGTTGTTGTTCACTTCGTAGCGATGACGGTGACGCTCGACGATCACGTCCTTGCCGTAGCAGTCATGGACCAGGGAACCCGGCTCCAGCAGGCAATCCTGCGCGCCGAGGCGCATGGTGCCGCCCAGGTCCGAGGCTTCGGTACGGGTTTCGACGGCGCCGGTGGCATCTTCCCACTCGGTGATCAGGCCCACGACCGGGTGACCGCTGGCACGATCGAACTCGGTGGAGTTGGCGTCTTTCCAGCCCAACACGTTACGAGCGAACTCGATCACGGCCACCTGCATGCCCAGGCAGATGCCCAGGTATGGAACCTTGTTTTCGCGAGCGTACTGGACGGCAGTGATCTTGCCTTCCACGCCACGCAGGCCGAAGCCGCCAGGCACCAGGATCGCGTCGACGCCTTCGAGCAGAGCGGTGCCCTGGTTCTCGATGTCTTCGGAATCGATGTAGCGCAGGTTGACCTTGGTGCGGTTGCTGATACCGGCGTGGCTCATCGCTTCGATCAGCGATTTGTACGCATCCAGCAGCTCCATGTACTTGCCGACCATGGCGATGGTGACTTCGTGCTCAGGGTTGAGCTTGGCGTCGACCACGGCTTCCCATTCGGACAGGTCGGCACCGCCGCATTGCAGGCCGAAACGTTCGACGACGAAATCGTCCAGGCCCTGGGAGTGCAGGATGCCCGGGATCTTGTAGATGGTGTCGGCGTCTTCCAGCGCGATCACCGCACGTTCTTCAACGTTGGTGAACTGCGCGATCTTGCGACGCGAAGAAACATCGATCGGGTGATCGGAGCGGCACACCAGCACGTCTGGTTGCAGGCCGATGGAGCGCAGCTCCTTGACCGAGTGCTGGGTTGGCTTGGTTTTGGTTTCGCCAGCAGTGGCGATGTACGGCACCAGCGTCAGGTGCATCAGCATCGCGCGCTTGGCGCCGACTTCGAAACGCAACTGGCGGATGGCTTCGAGGAACGGTTGCGACTCGATGTCACCCACGGTGCCACCGATCTCGACCATCGCCACGTCGGCATCGCCGGCGCCCTTGATGATGCGGCGCTTGATTTCGTCGGTGATGTGCGGGATCACCTGGATGGTTGCACCCAGGTAGTCACCACGACGCTCCTTGCGCAGCACGTGTTCGTAGACACGGCCGGTGGTGAAGTTGTTGTTCTGGGTCATGGTCGTGCGGATGAACCGCTCGTAGTGGCCCAGGTCCAGGTCGGTCTCGGCGCCGTCGTGGGTGACGAACACTTCACCGTGCTGGAACGGGCTCATGGTGCCCGGGTCGACGTTGATGTACGGGTCCAGCTTCAGCATGGTGACCTTAAGTCCCCGCGCCTCCAGGATGGCCGCCAATGATGCCGATGCAATGCCTTTCCCCAATGAAGAAACAACACCGCCCGTGACGAATATGTAGCGCGTCATGAAAAACCCTAGAAGTCTGCGTTAAAGCGGTCCGAGCCGCCGGGGAAAGCGAAGGAAGGCCGAAGCCCCCGATCACCTGCATTAATCACAGTGCACCTTTCAAAAAAACCGCCGCGTTGGGACAGACCGGGAAATGAAACACCGGTTCGTTGCTCGCTACACATTTTTTGGAATCGCCCAGCAAAGACTGCTTGGTAATCGGCAACTCCTGCAATTCAGGCGAATCCACAGAAGTTGTATCAAGAAGGGAGCGTAGTCTACCGGAAAGCCCCTTTCAGCTCAAACCTTGATCTTCGCCTGGTGGTTGCCAATGTAAATGCCAGTCACCCTGGGCCTTGCCGTCCAACCCCGGCAGGTTCGCCACCGCCAGCAATTGCTCGCCCTTGTACAGCAGCGGCAATCTGCCGCGCACGAACTGCGGCACCGCGGTTTCATTGAGCAAACGCTTGAGATCGCGATGCCCACGACCCGGCAGAGCCATCACCTCGCCCCCCTCACGATAGCGGATCTGCAGTATGCCTGCGGGGATTTGTCCACTGAGCGTGAGTACGCCGTTATCGGGCAACACCAGCGGCTGCGCGGGTTCAAGCCATGCTCCAGGCGCGGGCACCGCGCGCAACCAGGCACCGGATAACCACCAGATACGCCCACCCGCCCGATGCAGCTGGCCATCGGCGAGGCGCCAGATCGGCCGGGCGTCGCCGGTGGCATCGCGTAAATCGACCCAACCCGACCAATGGTCACTGTCCGGCAGTCGGGTCAGGGGTTCGAGCCAATGGCTGAGCGCATTGCGCTGGCGAGCGGCGGAGAGTTTTTCCAAGGGAGCGAGGTCGAGCGACGGCAGACCCAGCCAATCGAAATCACTTGGCGTGTTCGCCTGGCTCAAGTCGATTTGCGCAAGATCATCGAGCAATCCCTGCGCCTCACTGAGATGCGCAGCACTGCGAGCCATGGTCACGAGTGCCTGTGGCCACCGCGCAGTCAATGCCGGGAACACCTGATGACGCAGGTAATTGCGCGAGAACTGCCGGTCTTGATTGGAAGGATCCTCGATCCAGCTCAGCTTGTGTTCCGATGCATAGGCTTCCAGCTCAGCGCGCGTAACATCGAGCATGGGTCGCAACAGATGCCCTTTTCCCAGAGGACGCTGGCGCGGCATCCCCGACAGACCCCTTACCCCGGCGCCGCGCAACAAGCGAAACAGCAAGGTTTCCGCCTGATCGTCACGGTGCTGGGCCGTCAGCAGCACTTCATCGGCTTGAGTGACCTCACTGAACGCCGCATATCGTGCATCGCGGGCGGCTCGCTCGAGGCTGGCGCCGGGTTGCACTTTCACGCGGACGACGTGCAGCGGCACGCCCAACGCACCACAGACCGACTGACAGTGATCCGGCCATGCGTCGGCCACAGCCTGAAGGCCGTGATGGACATGGATGGCGCTGAGCGCAGGCAGGGACTGGGTTTTCGCGAGGTGTGCGAGAAGGTGCAGGAGGACGGTGGAATCGAGACCACCGGAGAAGGCGATGCGCCAGGTTGTGGCGTTGCGCCACGGCTTTAGATTCAGCAGGAGCCTGGCAGATAGATCGATATTTGAAGGATTCATAGAGATCGATCACTTCACTAGATCCCTGTAGGAGCTGCCGCAGGCTGCGATCTTTTGATCTTGCTTTTTTAAAATCAAAAGATCGCAGCCTGCGGCAGCTCCTACAAGGGTACCGCGAGGTCTGTTACAGACCGTAGCTCATCAGACGCTCGTAACGACGATCCAACAGCGCCTTGTGGTCGAGCTTCTTCAGCATCGCCAGTTGCGTGCTCAGCTCGGCACGGATCGATGCAGCCGCAGCCGCCGGGTCACGGTGAGCGCCACCCAGGGGCTCGCCGATCACTTTATCCACGATACCCAGGCCTTTGAGGCGCTCGGCGGTGATGCCCATGGCTTCAGCGGCGTCCGGGGCTTTCTCGGCGGTTTTCCACAGGATCGATGCGCAACCTTCCGGCGAGATCACCGCGTAGGTCGAGTACTGCAGCATGTTCAGCTGATCGCAAACACCGATCGCCAGCGCACCACCGGAACCACCCTCACCGATCACGGTGGCGATGATTGGGGTTTTCAGGCGCGCCATCACGCGCAGGTTCCAGGCAATCGCTTCGCTCTGGTTACGCTCTTCGGCGTCGATGCCGGGGTAGGCGCCCGGGGTGTCGATGAAGGTCAGGATCGGCATCTTGAAACGCTCGGCCATTTCCATCAGGCGGCAAGCCTTGCGGTAGCCTTCCGGACGCGGCATGCCGAAGTTACGGCGAACTTTTTCGCGTACTTCGCGGCCTTTCTGGTGGCCGATGACCATCACAGGCTGGTCCTCCAGACGGGCAATACCACCGACGATGGCGGCGTCGTCGGAGAAGTGGCGGTCGCCGTGCAGCTCATCGAACTCGGTGAAGATGTGTTCGATGTAGTCCAGGGTATAGGGACGCTTCGGGTGACGCGCCAGACGCGCGATCTGCCAGCTGGTCAGCTTGCCGAAGATGTCTTCGGTCAACGTGCTGCTCTTGTCTTGCAGGCGGGAGATCTCATCGCCGATATTCAGCGAATTGTCATTACCGACCAAGCGCAACTCTTCGATCTTGGCTTGCAGGTCGGCGATCGGCTGTTCGAAATCCAGAAAATTCGGGTTCATAGGCGTCCGTCTTGGGTCGGCGTCCAAGGGAGCTTGGGCCGGCCGGTTGTCTATTCGCGCCCTACCATAAGGGAGAGGCGCGCTAAGGTCGAGATTAAAAATTCTGCTCAAGCCCAGGGTTGCGTAATGTCACCCTGACCTTAACGGTATTGGAGGAAGACGTTGTCTCGCCCGAACTGGTCACGCAGGGCTTGAATCAACGCATCCGCCGGGTCGATTCGCCAGCCTTCGCCGAACTGCAGCAAGGCTTTCGCATCGGGACTGGTGTAGTCCATGGTAATCGGGCACGCACCGCGGTGACGCTTCAACAGCTCACCCAGCCAGCGTAGCTGATCGCCCTTGAGATCCTTGGCATGCAGCTTCAGGCGCAGGCTTTCGGCCAGGTTGGTGCGCGCATCTTCCATGCTCATCACCCGCTTGACCCGTAACCGCAGGCCGCCGGAGAAGTCGTCGTTGCTGACTTCGCCTTCGACCACCACCATCGCATCGGTCTGCAACAGCGATTGCGCGGAATGGAACGCATCGGCAAACAGCGATGCTTCGATCCGCCCCGAACGGTCGTCGAGGGTGATGAAGCCCATCTTGTCACCCTTTTTATTCTTCATCACCCGCAGGGCGATGATCATGCCGGCAACGGTCTGGGTATCGCGCGCCGGCTTGAGGTCGATGATGCGCTGGCGGGCGAAACGGCGGATTTCGCCTTCGTATTCGTCGATCGGGTGACCGGTCAGGTACAGGCCCAGGGTGTCTTTCTCGCCCTTGAGACGTTCCTTGAGGGTCAGTTCCTTGGCTTTGCGATGATTGGCGTAGACGTCAGCGTCTTCTTCCACGAACAGCCCGCCAAACAGGTCGGCATGGCCGCTGTCGTGGGTCCGGGCAGTTTGCTCGGCGGCCTTGATTGCCTCTTCCATCGCGGTCAGCAAGACCGCGCGGTTACGGTCGATATTGGCCTGGTAGGCTTTGGCTTCGTCATGGAAGTACGGCCCCAGGCGATCCAGCGCACCGCTGCGGATCAAGCCGTCGAGGGTCCGTTTGTTGATGCGCTTGAGGTCAACCCGGGCGCAAAAATCGAACAGGTCCTTGAAGGGACCGTCCAGCCGCGCCTCGGTGATCGCCTCTACCGGGCCCTCGCCCACCCCCTTGATTGCGCCCAGGCCATAGATGATCCGACCTTCGTCGTTTACCGTGAACTTGAACTCGGAAGTGTTCACGTCCGGCGCGTCGAGACGCAGCTTCATCGTGCGCACTTCTTCGATCAAGGTCACGACCTTGTCGGTGTTGTGCATGTCCGCCGAGAGCACTGCGGCCATGAACGGTGCCGGGTAGTGCGCTTTCAGCCACGCGGTCTGGTATGACACCAGGCCATAGGCCGCGGAGTGGGATTTGTTGAAGCCATAACCGGCGAATTTTTCTACCAGGTCGAAAATGTTACCGGCAAGGTCCGCATCGATGTTGTTGGTGGCACAACCTTCAATGAAACCGCCGCGCTGCTTGGCCATTTCCTCGGGCTTTTTCTTACCCATCGCCCGACGCAGCATGTCCGCACCGCCGAGGGTGTAGCCGGCCATGACCTGGGCGATCTGCATCACCTGTTCCTGATACAGGATGATGCCGTAGGTCGGGGCCAATACGGGCTTGAGGCCTTCGTACTGATAGTCGGAGTGCGGGTACGCCAGCTCGGCGCGACCGTGCTTACGGTTGATGAAGTCGTCCACCATGCCCGATTGCAGCGGGCCCGGACGGAACAGGGCCACCAATGCGATAAGGTCTTCGAGGCAGTCGGGCTTGAGCTTTTTGATCAGCTCTTTCATGCCGCGCGATTCAAGCTGGAACACCGCGGTGGTTTCAGCTTTTTGCAGCAGCTGATAGGTCGGTTTGTCGTCCAGCGGGATGAACGCAATGTCCAGCGGCGGTTCGTTGACCTTGGCGCGGTCGCGGTTGATGGTCTTCAGCGCCCAGTCGATGATCGTCAGGGTTCGTAGGCCGAGGAAGTCGAACTTCACCAGGCCGGCCGCCTCCACGTCGTCCTTGTCGAACTGGGTTACCAGGCCATCGCCGGCTTCGTCGCAATAGATCGGCGAGAAGTCCGTCAGTTTGGTCGGCGCGATCACCACGCCACCGGCGTGCTTGCCGACGTTTCGCACAACGCCTTCAAGTTTGCGGGCCATCTCCCAGATTTCTGCGGCTTCTTCATCGACCTTGATGAAGTCACGCAGGATCTCTTCCTGTTCGTAGGCCTTTTCCAGGGTCATGCCAACTTCGAACGGGATCATCTTCGACAGGCGATCCGCCAGGCCGTAGGACTTGCCCTGCACCCGCGCCACGTCACGGACCACCGCTTTCGCCGCCATGGAACCGAAGGTGATGATCTGGCTTACGGCGTTACGGCCGTATTTTTCAGCCACGTAGTCGATCACCCGGTCGCGACCGTCCATGCAGAAGTCGACGTCGAAGTCGGGCATGGAGACCCGTTCCGGGTTAAGGAAACGTTCGAACAGCAGGTCATATTCCAGCGGGTCGAGGTCGGTGATCTTCTGCACGTAGGCCACCAGCGAGCCGGCACCCGACCCCCGGCCGGGGCCTACCGGCACGCCGTTGTTCTTGGCCCACTGGATAAAGTCCATCACGATCAGGAAGTAACCGGGGAAGCCCATCTGGATGATGATATCCAGCTCGAAATTCAACCGGTCGACGTAGACCTGACGCTTGGCCTCATAGTCTTCGGTGGTGTCCTTGGGCAGCAGGACGGAGAGCCGCTCTTCCAGGCCATCGAACGAAACTTTGCGGAAATACTCATCGATGGTCATGCCATCGGGGATTGGGAAATTGGGCAGGAAGTGCGTGCCCAGCTTGACCTCGATGTTGCAGCGCTTGGCGATCTCGACGGTGTTTTCCAGCGCCTCGGGAATGTCGCTGAACAGCTCGGCCATTTCCTCGGCGCTTTTGAGATACTGCTGATCGCTGTAGTTCTTCGATCGTCGCGGGTCGTCGAGGGCACGGCCCTCGCCGATGCACACGCGGGTTTCGTGGGCGGCGAAATCTTCCTGTTTGAGGAAACGCACGTCGTTGGTCGCGACCAGCGGTGCGCCGATTTTCTCGGCCAACGCCACGGCGCCATGCAGTTGTTCTTCATCGTTGGGGCGGTTGGTGCGCTGGATTTCCAGATAGAAGCGATCCGGAAACACGGCCATCCATTCACGCGCCAGGTTTTCCGCTTCTTGCGGGTTACCACTGAGCATGGCCTGGCCGATCTCGCCCTCTTTGGCCGCAGACAGCATGATCAGGCCATCGCTGGCCTCGGCCACCCATTCGCGCTCAATGATGATCGAGCCATTGCGCTGACCCTCGATGAACCCGCGAGAAATCAATTCGGTGAGGTTGCGATAACCCGCGGCGTTCATCACCAGCAGGCTGATCCGGCTCAGGGGGTTATCCGGGTCCTTGTTCGACAGCCACAGGTCAGCGCCGCAGATCGGCTTGATCCCGGCACCCATGGCGTTTTTATAGAATTTGACCAGGGAACACATGTTGTTCTGGTCAGTGACCGCTACGGCAGGCATGTTCATGCCGACCAGGGTCTTGACCAGCGGTTTGATCCGCACCAGACCGTCGACCAGGGAGTATTCAGTGTGCAGGCGTAGGTGAACGAATGAAGCCGGCATAGTGATCCTGCGTTAAGTCATGAAAACAACAAGGCCCGGATTGTACCGGGCCTTGGTAAAAAAAATCAGCCTTACAACTAACTCTCGATGAGACTCTCCCGAGCCTCATAAGCCAGCCGCACCGGGGCAAAGGAGCGTCGGTGAATCGGCGTCGGGCCCAGACGAGCCAGCGCTTCCAGATGAACGGGCGTCGGGTAGCCTTTGTGTCCGCCGATGCCGTAACCGGGGTAGATCAACTCGAAAGCCGCCATTTCACGGTCACGACTGACCTTGGCCAGAATCGATGCCGCGGCGATGGCCGGTACCTTGCCATCGCCCTGCACCACGGCTTCGGCGCGCATCGGTAATTTCGGGCAACGGTTGCCGTCGATCATCGCCAGTTTCGGCTGGATGTGCAGCCCGGCAACCGCGCGCTGCATGGCCAGCATGGTGGCGTGAAGGATGTTCAGCTCGTCGATCTCTTCGACTTCGGCGCGGGCAATGCACCAGCTCAGGGCTTTTTCGCAGATTTCGTCGAAGAGCTTTTCGCGGCGGGCTTCGGTGAGTTTCTTCGAGTCGTTGAGACCGAGGATCGGACGATTCGGATCAAGGATCACCGCCGCCGTCACCACCGCGCCACAGAGCGGCCCGCGACCGACTTCATCGACTCCGGCTACCAATTCTTCAACCTCCGCGACCAAGGTGAAATCCAGCCCCATCTGCATACTTTCTTTACTCATTTTACCGGGTCGATCAGGTTCAGCACTGCATCCGCAGCCTGGTTGGAGGCATCCAGACGAAGGGTCCGGTGAATTTCATCAAAACCGCGGGTTTGCTCTTCACCACCTTCGATCAGTGGCGACAAGGTTTGGGCCAGCGCTTCAACTGTCGCATCGTCCTGCAACAACTCAGGCACCAACAGGCGTTGGGCCAGCAGGTTCGGCAAGGACACGTAGGGGCTTTTCACCATGCGCTTTAGAATCCAGAACGTCAGCGGTGCCAGGCGATAGGCTACGACCATCGGTCGCTTGTACAACAACGCTTCAAGGGTTGCTGTACCGGAGGCAATCAGCACAGCGTTGCACGCCGCCAGCGCCAGATGGGACTTGCCGTCGAGCAAGGTCAGCGGCAAATCGCGACCGGCCAACAGCTCTTCAAGCTGTGCCCGGCGTTGCGGATTCGCGCAAGGCACGACAAACCGCACTCCGGGGCGCAGGGCCCGCAGGCGTTGGGCCGTATCGAGAAACAAGGCGCCGAGACGGCCGACTTCGCCGCCACGACTACCGGGCATCAACGCAACCAACGGCCCGTCAGGCAATCCCAGTTCGGCCCGCGCAGCAGCGCGGTCGGCTTCCAGCGGAATGGCATCGGCCAAGGTATGCCCGACAAACCGCACGGGCACGCCTTTCTCTTCGTAGAATTTCGCTTCGAACGGGAACAGCGTGAGCATCAGGTCGCAACCTTCGCGAATCTTCAGCACGCGCTTCTGGCGCCACGCCCAGACGGACGGGCTGACGTAATGCACAGTCTTGATCCCGGCCTGACGCAGCTTTAGTTCGATATTGAGGTTGAAGTCCGGGGCGTCGATACCGATGAAGACATCCGGCTTCGCGGCGATCAGGTCGGCTACCAGCTTTTTTCGGCGTTTGAGTAATTCACGCAACCGACCCAGCACTTCGACAAGGCCCATGACCGACAGGCGTTCCATGGGAAAATAGGACACCAGGCCTTCTGCCTGCATCAATGGGCCGCCGACACCGATGAATTCGACCACCGGATGGCGCGCCTTGAGCGCACGCATCAGACCCGCACCCAAAATGTCGCCGGAAGCCTCGCCCGCCACCAGCGCAATACGCAGATTGGCCATGATTAGCGGGTGATGCCGCGGGTCGAGGACTGTATGGAGTCGCGGAACACTGCCACTTCCGGGAACTGGGCAGAGGACTCGGCCAGTTCGGCGAGCGCTTGCTCAACCGTCAGCCCCTGGCGATAGACCACCTTGTAGGCACGACGCAGGGCGTGGATCGCGTCCTCGCTGAAACCGCGACGGCGCATGCCTTCAAAGTTCATGCTACGGGCTTCAGCCGGGTTGCCGAACACCGTGACATAGGCCGGGACGTCCTTGCCAATGGCGGTCCCCATGCCGGAAAAGCTGTGGGCGCCGATGTGGCAGTACTGGTGAACCAGGGTGAAACCGGACAGGATCGCCCAGTCATCCACGTGTACGTGGCCGGCCAGCGCCGTGTTGTTGACCAGGATGCAGTGGTTGCCGATAACGCTGTCGTGACCGATGTGCGCATAGGCCATGATCAGGTTGTGATCGCCCAGAGTCGTTTCTGAACGATCCTGGATGGTTCCACGGTGAATCGTCACGCCTTCGCGGATGACGTTGTGGTCACCGATCACCAGGCGGGTTTCCTCGCCTTTGTATTTCAGGTCGGGCGTGTCCTCACCTACCGAGGAAAACTGGTAGATACGGTTGTGCTTACCGATTCGGGTCGGGCCTTTGAGAATAACGTGTGGCCCGATGACCGTTCCCTCGCCGATTTCCACACCTGCGCCGACGATCGACCACGGGCCGACCTCGACACCGTCAGCCAGGACGGCTGTCGGATCGATGATTGCGCGAGGGTCGATCAAACTCATAGTTTGCGTTCCGCACAGATGATTTCAGCGGAGCAGACCGGCTTGCCATCGACCGAAGCCTGGCACTCGAACTTCCAGATCTGACGCTTGCAGCTGATGAACTTGGCCTCGAGGATCAGCTGATCGCCCGGCAATACAGGCTGGCGGAAGCGCAGCTTGTCGGAGCCGACGAAGTAGTAAAGGGTGCCATCGGCCGGTTTCACGTCGAGCATTTTGAAACCAAGGATCCCGGCAGCCTGAGCCATCGCTTCGATGATCAGAACGCCCGGCATGATTGGATGCGCGGGGAAGTGACCATTGAAGAACGGTTCGTTGATGCTGACATTCTTGTAGGCGCGAATGCGCTTGCCTTCCACATCCAGATCCACGACCCGGTCCACCAGCAGGAACGGGTAACGGTGAGGCAGGTATTCGCGAATCTCGTTGATGTCCATCATTTCGGGGGGAAGCCTATGTAAAGATTGGGAGCGCGCGACTGACGCACACTCCGCTAGCAAATCAAGGACGCAGTCTAGCGGCTGTGCACACTTGATATGGAAATGGTATCAGCCATCTGATGAAGCATTACCGCCAGGGGTCACTTCCCCTGTTTGCTTTTCCAGCTGTCGCAGACGTCGCGCGATGTCATCGAGCTGACGAATACGTGCCGCGCTTTTGCGCCATTCGGCGGCTGGCTGCATCGCCGTACCGGAGGAATAGGCACCCGGCTCGGTGATCGAGTGGGTCACCATGGTCATCCCGGTGATGAAAACGTTGTCGCAAATATCGATATGCCCCACCAGCCCTACGCCACCGGCGAGCATGCAGTGCTTGCCGATCTTGGTGCTGCCGGAAATACCCACGCACGCCGCCATGGCGGTGTGATCACCTACCTGGACGTTGTGGGCGATCTGAATCTGGTTGTCGAGCTTCACGCCGTTGCCAATGACGGTATCAGCCAGCGCACCGCGGTCAATGGCGGTGTTAACGCCAATTTCCACGTCGTCGCCGACCAGCACACCACCAATCTGGGCGATTTTTTGCCAAATGCCTTTCTCGTTGGCAAAGCCAAAGCCTTCACCACCAAGCACTGCACCTGACTGAATCACCACCCGCTTGCCGACGCGCACGTCGTGATACAGCGTGACGCGCGGGGCAAGCCAGCCTCCCTCGCCAATAACGCTACGGGCACCGATGAAGCAGTGCGCCCCCACGCTCGTACCGGCAGCAATATGCGCCCCGCTTTCGATGACCGCAAATGCACCGATACTCGCCGTCGGATCGACCACCGCATCCGCCGCAATCACCGCCGTCGGATGAATTCCGGCCGCCGCCTTGGGCTTTGGGTCGAACAGGTGGGAAATACGCGCGTACGCTGCGTAAGGGTCAGGCACCACCAATACATCGCCGGCAAAACCTTCGGCATCAGCGGTCTTGAGCAACAACGCTGCCGCCTGACTGCCTGCCAGGTATTTGCGGTATTGGGGGTTTGCGAGAAAGCTCAACTGAGTTGGGCCAGCCTCCTGCAAGGTGGCTAGCCCAGTAATTGCTTTCTCCGGGTCGCCACGTAGCGTGGCGCCGAGGAACTCGGCCAGCTGGCCGAGCTTAATGGTCACGGTCATGGATTACTTCAGCTGATTCATGCGCTCGATGACCTGGCGCGTGATGTCGTACTGAGGCTTGACATCAATCACTGCACCACGCTCGAAGACCAGGTCAAAAGCACCTTTCTTGATGACTTCTTCCACAGCGCTGTCCAGTTTCGGCTTGAGCTGCTTCAGCATTTCACGGTCGGCAACGGCTTTGGCTTCGTTCAGTTCCTTGGACTGGAACTGGAAGTCACGCGCCTTTTGCTTGAACTCAAGCTCCAGACGCTCACGCTCGCCTTGCTGCATTTTGTCGCCACCGGCCATCAGGCGATCCTGGATGCCCTTGGCGCTGCTTTCCAGCGTCTTGAGCTTGCTCAGCTGAGGGCCGAATTTCTTCTCGGCATCCACGGCGTATTTCTTGGCCGCATCCGACTCCAGCAGAGCCATCTGATAGTTCAGAACAGCGATTTTCATGTCGGCAAATGCCGGGCCTGCAACCAGTACGGAAGCCAGGAGAACCAATTGAGTCAACTTACGCACGATGCACTCCTACAAAATCCATTGTCGTTATCTTGGGGCAGACGCTTAGAACGTCTGGCCGAGGGAGAATTGGAACACTTGAGTTTCAGCGTCATCCGGTTTCTTGACTGGCATGGCCAGCGCAAAGCTCAGAGGACCCAGTGCGGTGACCCAGGTCACACCCACACCGACGGAACTGGCCATATTGCTCAGACTGATGTCGTTGCACTTGGTGTTGGACTTCGTGCCATCAGCGTTGGTGGTATCAGAGCACGACGAATCGAATACGTTACCCACATCCCAGAATACCGAAGTACGCAGGGAACGCTGGTCCTTGACGAACGGCAGCGGGAACAGAACTTCCACACCACCCTGGATCAACACGTTACCACCGAACGGCAGCGGATCCTGGTCCGGGTCGAACGCAGTGCCAGGGTTCTTGCCGGTACTTGGCGTACTGCGAGGACCCAAGGTGCTGTCCTTGAAGCCACGAACCGAGTTGAAACCACCAGCATAGTAGTTTTCATAGAATGGCAAGCCATCGGTCGAACCGTAGCCATCGCCATAACCCAACTCGGTGTGCAGGCGCATGGTGTAGTTGTCACTCAAAGGCTGGAACAGTTGGCCACGGTAATCGAGCTTGAAGAACGACAGGTCGCTGCCCGGCGTAGTGGTTTCCAGCACGAGGCTCTGGGAATGGCCACGCGTCGCCAGTACACCCTTGTTCAAGGTGGACTCGGACCAACCGGCCGAAGCCTTGAAGTTCAGGTACTTGTCGCCTTCCTTGTTAACGAAGTCGAAAATCTCGTCAACGGTATAGACACCGGTCTTGATCTCGTCCTGCTGGGCCGTCAGGCCGAAGGTCAGGCGCGAAGTCTCGCTGATCGGGTAGCCGACGCTCACGCCCGCACCCAGGCTGTCCACGGCATAGCTGGCAACGTCGACGTCGAGGTCGTCGTAGTCAGTTGTACGATAGAAGGCGTTGTAACCCAGGCTCACGCCGTCGGCAGTCCAGTAGGGGTCGACATAACCGAAGTTGTAGCGACTCTGGTATTCACTGCGGGTCAGGCCGATGCTGACCTTGTTACCGGTACCCAGGAAGTTGTTCTGGGTGATCGAACCACCGAGGATCAGGCCCGCGCTCTGGGCGAAACCGACGCTGGCGGTGATCGAACCGGATGCCTGCTCTTCAACGCTGTAGTTGACGTCTACCTGGTCATCGACACCCGGTACGGCCGGGGTTTCAACGTTGACTTCCTTGAAGAAGCCCAAGCGCTCCAGACGAGTCTTGGATTGGTCGATCAGGTAAGTCGACGCCCAGCCACCTTCCATCTGGCGCATTTCACGGCGCAGTACTTCGTCTTCCGACTTGGTGTTGCCACGGAAGTTGATGCGGTTCACGTAGGCACGCTTGCCTGGATCGACAGCGAAGGTGATGTCTACGGTGTGGTCGTCATCGTGGGGCTGAGGAACCCCGTTGACGTTGGCGAAGGTGTAGCCCTCGTTACCCAGGCGACGGGTGATCAGCTCGGACGTGGTGGTCATCAGCTTGCGCGAGAACACCTGGCCTTTCTGCACCAGCAACAGGGACTTGACCTGGTCTTCAGGGACTTTCAGGTCACCGCTGAGTTTCACGTCACGAACGGTGTACTTGTCACCTTCGTTGATGTTGACGGTGATGTAGACGTGCTTCTTGTCCGGGGTAATGGACACCTGGGTCGAAGCGATATCCATGTTGATGTAGCCACGGTCCAGGTAGTAGGAACGCAGGCGCTCCAGGTCACCGGAGAGTTTTTCACGGGCGTACTTGTCATCGTTCTTGAAGAACGACAGCCAGTTGGTGGTCTTGAGTTCGAACAGGTCGATCAGGTCTTCATCAGGGAAGACCGTGTTGCCTACCACGTTGATGTGCTGGATAGCTGCAACGGTGCCTTCGTTGATGTTGACCTTCAAACCAACGCGGTTGCGCGGCTGCGGCACCACTTCGGTGTCGACGGTAGCGGAGTAGCGACCCTGGGCGACGTACTGGCGCTGCAGCTCGTTACGTACGCCTTCGAGGGTGGCGCGCTGGAAGATCTCGCCTTCGGCCAGACCGGATTGCTTGAGGCCTTTCATCAGGTCTTCGGTGGAGATCGCCTTGTTGCCCTCGATCTCGATACTGGCAACCGACGGACGTTCGACTACCGTGATGACCAGGACGTTGCCATCGCGGCCCAGCTGGATATCTTGAAAGAACCCGGTTTTGAACAGCGCACGAGTGGATTCCACCAGGCGTCGATCATCCGCCTGTTCACCGACGTTCAACGGCAAAGCACCAAAGACGCTACCCGCGGAGACCCGCTGGAGGCCATTGACGCGAATATCAGAGATAGTGAAGGACTCGGCGTGAACTTCGGCGATCATCAATACGGTGAGAACCGCAGTTAGCAGCAGACGTTTCATGAAGTCCTTTCTTATTCCAACTGGCAATAAACAAACTGCCGCAAAATGCGGCAGATTCGCAATTCAGCGACGTTACAGACGACCCAGATCATTAACCAGAGCGAGCAACATCACTCCGATTACCAAACTGATGCCAATCTGTATCCCCCAACCTTGCACCCGATCCGACAAGGGACGACCACGCGCCCACTCAATCAGATAAAACAACAAATGCCCCCCATCCAGCACAGGAATGGGCAGCAGATTCAGAACCCCCAGGCTAATACTCAGATAAGCAAGGAAATTCAGGAAATCAGCGACGCCCGACTGGGCCGAAGCGCCCGCCACTTTAGCAATGGTTATCGGTCCACTCAAGTTTTTTACCGAGAGCTCGCCGAACAACATTTTCTTCAGCGAATCGAGGGTCAGCAGGCTCATCGTCCAAGTGCGTCGAGCCCCCTCCCCCACGGCTGCCAACGGCCCGTAACTGACTTCGCGAATCATCTCTGGTGGCCAATCGACCGCTTTCACCCCCGCCCCAAGGTAACCGGTGGGCGCCTTGCTTTCGCCACGGGCAGCCAACATCACGGGGATGTCGATTTGAGCACCGTCACGCTCAACCCGCAGCATGATTTTGGTATCAGGATGCATACGGACCGTATCGACGACCTGTTGCCAGTCATCTACCGCCTTGCCATCTACTGCCAACAGTCGGTCGCCGGTCTTCAGGCCAGCAGCCTTGGCCGGGCCTTTGGAATCCAGCTCAGCCAATACCGGCGGCAATGCCGGGCGCCATGGACGAATACCCAGTGAACGAATCGGGTCCGGCTCATCAGCACCCTTGAGCCACTTGTCCAACACCAGCTCACGAGGCGAATCCACGGTGGATCCCTGCTCACGAACCAGCAGTTGCAGGGAGCCGCTTTCACCCAGGCGACGGACCAATTGCAGATTGACTGCAGCCCAACCTGAAGTCGGCTCGCCGTCGATGGCAATGATTTCCTGGCCGGCGCCCAGGCCCGCCTTGGCAGCAAGGCTGCCGGATTCGACAGCACCGATGACCGGGCGAACCTGCTCGGTACCGAGCATCGCCAACGCCCAGAAAAACACCATCGCCAACAAAAAGTTGGCAATCGGCCCTGCCGCCACGATCGCAATGCGCTGGCGCACCGATTTACGGTTGAAGGATTGATCGAGCTGATCGGCCGGCACTTCACCTTCACGCTCGTCGAGCATTTTCACGTAGCCGCCCAGTGGAATGGCAGCCACCACGAATTCAGTGCCCTGCTTGTCGTGCCAGCGCAGCAGCGGCATGCCGAAGCCTACGGAGAAACGCAGCACCTTGACCCCACAGCGTCGCGCGACCCAGAAATGGCCGAACTCGTGGAAGGTGACCAGCACGCCCAAAGCTACCAGGGTGCCGACAATCATATAGAGCGCGCTCATTTATTTTCTCCGCATTCCTATCCAGGCCTGCAATCTTACCGCCCGTGACGACTCAACCATTGTTCGGCCAGCACACGCGCCTTGGCGTCCGCCGTGAACACCGCATCAAGATCATTCACTACAACCACCGGCTCGAGATTGAGTACTTCCTCGATGATACTCGCGATTTCCAGGTAACGAACCCGTCCGTCGAGAAAGGCCGCGACGGCGACTTCATTTGCCGCATTCAACATCGCCGGAGCGCTGTTGCCCGCCTCGGCTGCCTGCCGAGCCAGGCGCAGGCACGGGAATCGATCTTCATCAGGCGCCTGGAAGTCCAGGCGCGCGACGGCAAACAGGTCCAGCGGCGGCACGCCTGAGTCAATTCGCTCAGGCCATGCCAGCGCATTGGCGATCGGGGTTCGCATGTCCGGATTACCCAACTGGGCCAGTACCGAGCCATCGATGTAGTCGACCAGCGAATGAATCACACTTTGGGGGTGAATCACCACTTCAACCTGGGACGGCTTGGCATCGAACAGCCAGCAGGCCTCGATCAATTCAAGCCCTTTATTCATCATGCTGGCCGAATCGACCGAGATCTTGCGCCCCATGGACCAATTAGGGTGGGCACAGGCCTGCTCCGGCGAAACATGCGCCAGCTCGGCCATGGGCGTCTGCCGGAACGGACCGCCAGAAGCGGTCAGGAGAATGCGACGCACGCCGACCGCGTCCAGGCCTCGGGCTGAATCCCGGGGCATGCACTGGAAAATCGCGTTGTGCTCACTGTCGATCGGCAGCAATACCGATCCACTCTTGCGTACGGCCTGCATGAACAACGCGCCGGACATGACCAGCGCTTCCTTGTTGGCCAGGAGGATCTTCTTGCCAGCCTCAACGGCCGCCAGGGTCGGGCGCAAGCCCGCCGCGCCGACGATGGCCGCCATGACCGCATCGACTTCAGGGGCGGCAGCAACCTGACACAACCCCTCCTCCCCCACCAGAACCCGAGTCGACAGGCCCGCGGCGCGCAGATCATCCTGCAAACGGCGGGCAGCTGCGGTTTCAGGCACTACGGCAAACTGTGGGGCGTGACGCACGCACAGCGCCAGCAGTTCGCTCAGGCGGCTGAAACCGCTCAAGGCGAAGACTTGATAGCGCCCAGGGTGGCGGGCGATGACATCCAGGGTGCTCAAACCGATCGAGCCCGTGGCCCCCAGGACGGTAATCTGTTGAGGACGGCTCACGGCGCAGCCATCCACAACAGCACTGCGAACACCGGGATCGCCGCGGTCAGGCTGTCGATGCGGTCCAGCACGCCGCCGTGCCCCGGCAACAGATTACTGCTGTCCTTGATCCCGGACTGGCGCTTGAACATGCTTTCGGTGAGATCACCCACCACCGAGACGAACACGATCAGCGCAGCGCCGATCAAGCCCTTGAACAATTGCGCCACTGTCCAGTCACGCACCAGGGCAACCAGGGTGGTGATCACCAGGCTCAGGGCCAGGCCACCGTATACACCTTCCCAGCTTTTACCCGGGCTGACCTGCGGCGCCAGCTTGCGCTTGCCGAAAGCACGTCCCGAGAAGTAAGCACCGATATCGGCACCCCAGACCAGCACCATCACCGCCATGATCAGCCAGTTGCCCAACGGGTACTGCTTGATGTGCACCAGGCCTTGCCAGGCCGGCAACAGGATCAACAGGCCGATCACCAGCTTGCAGGCAGCGCTCGCCCAATGCTCGCTGGAGCGCGGGTAGGTCAGCACCAGATAGGTCGCCACCGCCCACCAGAGCACCGAAGCACCCAACACCCATGGCGCGAGGCCAGGCAGGATGTACATGACGAACAGCATCAATGCGACGGCGGCGGCATAGCCGGCACGAAACGCTTGAGCAGTGAAACCGGCCAGGCGCGCCCATTCCCAGGCACCCAGGGTCACGACCAGGCCGATGAACAGCGCAAAAGCGGAACCTTCCAGCAGAAAAAACCCACACAGGGCAATCGGCAGCAGGATCAGCGCGGTGATGATACGTTGTTTAAGCATTAAACCCGGGCTCCAGCCTCGACCTGCTCGCTCGTTTTACCGAAGCGGCGCTGGCGAGATGCGAAATCGGCCAGCGCATTGCGCATGGCGTCGTGTTTGAAGTCCGGCCAGAACAGGTCGGAGAAGTACAACTCGGCGTAGGCCAGTTGCCACAGCAGGAAGTTACTGATGCGATGTTCGCCACCGGTACGGATGCACAAGTCCGGCAATGGCAGGTCGCCTGTGGCCAGACAGGTTTGCAGCAGCTGCGGCGTGATGTCTTCCGGCCGCAGGTGCCCGGCCTGGACTTCACGCGCCAGGCGCTGCGCGGCTTGCGCGATATCCCACTGACCGCCGTAATTGGCGGCGATCTGCAGGACGAAGCGATTGGCGCCGGCCGTCATGGCTTCGGCTTCACGCATGGCAGCCTGGAGTTCCGGATGGAAGCGTGAACGGTCGCCAATAATGCGCAAGCTGATGTTGTTGTCGTTGAGGCGCTTGGCCTCTCGACGCAATGCCTTGAAGAACAGATCCATCAAGGCACTGACTTCATCGGCGGGACGCTGCCAGTTCTCACTGGAGAAGGCGAACAAGGTCAACACCTCGACCCCCGCCTCGGCGCACACCTCGATGACCGCGCGCACCGCATCCACACCCGCTTTATGCCCGGCAACACCCGGCATAAAGCGTTTTTTCGCCCAGCGATTATTACCATCCATGATGATCGCGACATGGCGCGGCACCGTGGACGGTGCAACCTGCTTGGTCTTTTCCATGAAAACGCGACCCTTATACGGCCATCAGGTCTTTTTCTTTCTGCGCCAGGTTCGCGTCGATTTGAGCCACGTACTTCTTGGTCAGATCATCGATTTCGCCGGTTGCGCGACGCTCTTCGTCTTCGCTGATTTCCTTTTCCTTGACCAGATCCTTGAGCTGGCTGTTGGCATCGCGACGGATGTTGCGCACGGCAACCCGGGCATCCTCAGCCACGTCACGCGCCTGCTTGGTGAAGCCCTTGCGGGTTTCCTCGGTCAGGGCCGGCATGGAGATCAGCAGCAACTCACCCAGGTTGGTCGGGTTGAGGTTCAGGCCGGCACTGCCGATGGCCTTGTCGACGGCGCCCAGCATGTTGCGCTCAAAGGCAACCACTTGCAGGGTACGCGCATCCTTGACGGTGATGTTCGCCACTTGCTTGATCGGGGTATCGGCACCGTAATACGGAACCATCACACCTTCCAGGATGCTTGGGTGCGCCTGGCCGGTACGAATACGACCAAAGTTGTGCGCCAGCGACTCCACGGACTTCTGCATGCGCTCTTGAGCGTCTTTCTTGATTTCGTTGATCATTGTTGGCCTTCCTCGATCAGGGTCCCTTCAGCGCCACCATGCACGATATTCAGCAGGGCGCCGGGCTTGTTCATGTTAAATACGCGCAACGGCATCTTGTGGTCGCGGCACAGGCAAATGGCCGTCAGATCCATCACGCCCAGCTTGCGATCCAGTACTTCATCGTAGGTCAGATGATCGAACTTCTCGGCATGCGGGTCTTTGAATGGGTCAGCGGTGTAGACGCCATCGACCTTGGTTGCCTTGAGCACGACATCGGCGTCGATTTCAATTGCACGCAGGCAGGCAGCCGAATCCGTGGTGAAGAACGGGTTGCCGGTGCCGGCCGCGAAAATCACCACATCCTTGGAATTCAAGTGGCGCATGGCCTTGCGGCGATCGTAGTGATCGGTCACGCCAACCATGGAGATGGCCGACATCACGATGGCCGAGATATTGGCACGTTCCAGCGCATCGCGCATGGCCAAGGCGTTCATCACAGTGGCCAGCATGCCCATGTGGTCGCCCGTGACCCGGTCCATGCCCGCCTTGCTCAACGCTTCGCCGCGGAACAGGTTACCGCCGCCGATCACCAGGCCGACCTGGACACCGATGCCAACCAACTGGCCGACTTCCAGCGCCATGCGATCCAGAACTTTCGGATCGATCCCGAACTCTTCCGAGCCCATCAGGGCCTCGCCGCTAAGCTTGAGTAGAATGCGTTTATAGCGAGCCTGATAACCACTGCCCTGCTGAGCCATTGCGAATCTCTCCTGCGGCGTATTTTAAAAAATTCTTTGCGAGCTGTTTTCAGCTGGCGTTCACTCTAGCGTGGCGCTGCTTCAGCGCCATCGGAACATGGCTTTGTAAGCCAGTTCCAAACGGAAACCAATAAAAATTGGTTACCCATCTGAAAAGAGGCTGCGCGCGTGAGCGGGCAGCCTCTTCAGGGCGACAGTTAAAAAAACTGTCTTATTGCTTGGCGGCAGCCAGCTGTGCGGCAACTTCTTCAGCGAAGTTGTCCACTGGCTTCTCGATGCCTTCGCCGACTTTGAAGTAGGTGAAGGAAACGATTTCAGCGCCAGCTTTCTTGGCCAGGGCACCCACGGTGAGCTCTGGGTTCATTACGAAAGCCTGCTCAACCAGGCTGGCTTCAGCCAGGAACTTGGTGATACGACCAGCAATCATCTTCTCGACGATTTCAGCAGGCTTGCCTTTCATCTTGTCTTCGTTCAGCTGCAGGAATACAGCTTTCTCGCGCTCGATGGCTTCGGCAGAAACCTGCGATGGCAGCAGGAATTCAGGGTTGCTTGCCGCCACGTGCATGGCGATCTCTTTGGCCAGCTGAACATCGCCGCCCTTGAGAACAACAGCAACACCGATCTTGTTACCGTGCAGGTAAGTACCCACCACGTCACCTTCAACGCGAACCAGGCGACGGATGTTGACGTTTTCGCCAACTTTGGCCACCAGGGCTTCACGAGCCGATTCCTGAGCGGCGATCAGCGGAGCTGCGTCGGTCAGTTTTTCAGCGAAGGCTTTTTCTACGCTGGCAGCTACGAAGTTCTTGAAGTCGTCTTGCAGGGCCAGGAAGTCGGTCTGCGAGTTCACTTCCAGCAGTACGGCGGACTTGTCGTCGGCCTTGATGGCGATTGCGCCTTCAGCGGCAACGTTGCCCGCTTTCTTGGCAGCCTTGATGGCGCCCGAAGCACGCATGTCATCAATGGCTTTCTCGATGTCGCCGCCGGCCTTGGTCAAGGCCTTTTTGCAATCCATCATGCCTTCGCCGGTACGCTCGCGCAGTTCTTTGACCAACGCTGCAGTAATCTCTGCCATTTCAAAATTCCTCTTGGATAGGTTATCAACCATTCCACCCGATCGAACGGGCGTTCAATTCTTCCCGAACCACCCTTGTTAGCTGCCGCACGTTACAGATAGAGCAGTGGGCGCCGACAAACGGTTTTCGAGGTGGCAAAAAGGGGGCCAAGCCCCCTTTTTGCTTACTGAGTCAACGCCAGGGCGTCAATTACTCAGCTGCAGCTGCCGGAGCTTCTTCAACGAAAACTTCGGTGCCGCCAGCAACGTTGTTGCGACCACGGATAACAGCGTCAGCCATCGAACCCATGTACAGCTGGATAGCGCGGATTGCGTCATCGTTGCCTGGGATGATGTAGTCAACGCCTTCCGGGCTGCTGTTGGTATCGACTACGCCGATAACCGGGATGCCCAGCTTGTTGGCTTCGGTGATCGCGATGCGCTCGTGATCAACGTCGATAACGAACAGAGCGTCTGGCAGACCGCCCATGTCCTTGATACCACCCAGGGAACGATCCAGCTTTTCCAGGTCACGGGAGCGCATCAGCGCTTCTTTCTTGGTCAGCTTGGCGAAAGTACCGTCTTCGGCTTGTACTTCAAGGTCACGCAGACGCTTGATGGAAGCACGGATGGTTTTGAAGTTGGTCAGCATGCCGCCCAACCAGCGGTGATCGACGTACGGCGAGCCGCAACGTGCTGCTTCTTCAGCAACGATCTTGCCAGCGGAACGCTTGGTGCCGACGAACAGAATCTTGTTTTTGCCCTGGGCCAGGCGCTCTACGAAAGTCAGAGCTTCGTTGAACATTGGCAGGGTTTTTTCAAGGTTGATAATGTGAATCTTGTTACGCGCGCCGAAAATGTATTTACCCATTTTCGGGTTCCAGTAACGGGTCTGGTGACCGAAGTGCACACCGGCCTTCAGCATATCGCGCATGTTGACTTGGGACATGATAGTTCCTTAATAAGTCGGGTTTGGCCTCCACGTATCCCAATGACCAACCACCAGCATTTCGCTTGCGGCACCCAGGTCATCGTGTCGACACGTGTGTGGATTTAGGCTTTTCGGGGCATCCCCGGAAAGCGGCGCATTTTATACCACAAGGCAGGAAAAAACGGAACCCGGATTCTGAAATCGAGGCGAATGCACAACACCATCCCTTGGAATCGGCCCAGAATGCACCATTCTATAGAGAGAAGCGATCTACAGAGCCGCGGATTCGCGTTGATCGTCTGTTAGAATCGCGTTTTTCAGGGCTGCGAAGATCGATCGCGCAACGCCCTTTTCGTCTGGAAAGCGCCATCGAGCGTAGAGAGAGCCTGTATGACCGTCACCCTCAAAACCCCAGAGGACATCGCTGGCATGCGTGTCGCCGGCAAACTGGCCGCCGACGTGCTGGAAATGATTGCCGAATATGTCAAACCGGGCGTCACCACCGATCAACTGAACCAGATCTGTCACGACTATATCGTCAACGAGCAGAAGGCCATCCCTGCCCCGCTGAACTACAAGGGCTATCCGAAGTCGATCTGCACCTCGATCAACCATGTGGTCTGCCACGGCATCCCGAACGACAAGCCGCTCAAGGATGGCGACACCCTGAACATCGACGTCACGGTCATCAAGGACGGCTACCACGGCGACACCAGCCGCATGTTCCACGTCGGCAACGTGCCGGTCTGGGCTGAGCGCCTGTCGCAAGTGACCCAGGAATGCATGTACAAGGCGATTGAAATCGTCAAGCCGGGGTGCCGCCTGGGCGACATCGGTGAAATCATCCAGAAGCACGCCGAGAAGAACGGCTTTTCGGTGGTTCGCGAGTTCTGCGGCCACGGCATCGGCAAGGTGTTCCATGAAGAGCCGCAGATCCTGCACTACGGCCGTGCCGGTACCGGCATGGAACTGAAGGCTGGCATGACCTTCACCATCGAGCCAATGATCAACCAGGGCCGCGCCGACACCAAGGTACTGGGCGATGGCTGGACCGCGATCACCAAGGACCGCAAGCTGTCGGCACAGTGGGAACACACCTTGCTGGTAACCGAAACCGGCTACGAGATCTTCACCCTGCGCAGCGATGACACCATCCCTCGCGTTTCGGCCTGATCCCGTCACCGTATCCAGCCTATAGAAAGGAAAGCAATCGATGCCGCAGGTGGATCCAGAACTCTTCGATCGCGGCCAGTTCCAGGCTGAACTGGCCCTGAAGGCCAGCCCGATCCCGGCCTTCAAGAAGGCGATCCGCCAGGCTCGCGAAGTGCTCGACGGGCGCTTTCGCAGTGGCCGGGAGATTCGCCGCTTGATCGAGGACCGTGCCTGGTTCGTCGATAACATCCTGCAAAAGGCCTGGGAGCAATTCAGCTGGAGCGAAGACGCCGACATCGCGCTGGTCGCGGTCGGCGGCTACGGTCGTGGCGAATTGCATCCTTATTCCGATATCGACCTGCTGATCCTGCTGGACAGTGCGGACCACGAAGTTTTCCGCGAGCCCATCGAGCGCTTCCTGACCCTGCTGTGGGACATTGGCCTGGAAGTCGGCCAGAGCGTTCGCTCGGTTGACGAGTGCGCCGTCGAGGCCCGCGCTGACCTCACGGTTGTCACCAACCTGATGGAAAGCCGCACCATCTGCGGTCCCGAACACCTGCGCCAGCGCATGCTGGACGTCACCAGCACCGCACACATGTGGCCGAGCAAGGAGTTTTTCCTGGCCAAGCGCGCCGAGCAGAAAGCCCGTCACCACAAGTACAACGACACCGAGTACAACCTGGAACCCAACGTCAAGGGCTCGCCCGGCGGCCTGCGGGATATCCAGACGATTCTCTGGGTGGCCCGTCGCGAGTACGGCACCCTGAACCTGCGGGCACTGGCCGGCGAAGGTTTCCTGGTCGAAAGCGAAAACGCCTTGCTGGCCTCCTCCCAGGAGTTCCTGTGGAAGGTGCGTTATGCGCTGCACATGCTCGCCGGACGCTCCGAAGACCGCCTGCTGTTCGATCACCAACGCACCATTGCCGGGCTGCTGGGATTTGAAGGGGACGACGCCAAGCAAGCCGTCGAGAACTTCATGCAACAGTATTTCCGCGTGGTCATGAGCATTGCCCAGCTCAGCGACCTGATCATCCAGCACTTCGAGGAAGTCATCCTCGCGCCTGAGGATGCGGCACCGCCACAACCGGTCAACTCACGATTCCAGTTGCACGACGGCTACATCGAGGCGCGTAACGACAATGTGTTCCGCCGCACGCCGTTCGCCATGCTCGAAATCTTCGTGCTGATGGCCCAGCAACCGGAAATCAAGGGTGTGCGCGCCGATACCATTCGCCTGCTGCGCGAAAACCGGCACCTGATCAACGACGATTTCCGCAACGACATACGCAACACCAGCCTGTTCATCGAGCTGTTCAAATGCAAGATCGGCATCCACCGCAACCTGCGCCGGATGAACCGCTACGGCATTCTCGGGCGTTATCTGCCGGAATTCGGTTTCATCGTCGGCCAGATGCAGCACGACCTTTTCCACATCTATACGGTTGACGCCCACACCCTGAACCTGATCAAGCACCTGCGTAAGTTGCAGTACACCCAGGTTTCGGAAAAATTCCCGTTGGCCAGCAAGCTCATGGCCAAGTTGCCCAAGCCTGAACTGATCTATCTCGCCGGCCTGTACCACGACATCGGCAAGGGCCGGCATGGCGATCACTCGGACATCGGCGCGGTGGACGCCGAGGCCTTCTGCCAGCGCCATCAGCTGCCGGTATGGGACAGCCGCCTGATCGTCTGGCTGGTGCAAAACCATCTGATGATGTCGACCACGGCCCAGCGCAAGGATTTGTCCGATCCCCAGGTGATCCATGATTTCGCCCAGACAGTGGGCGATGAAACACGCCTCGATTACCTGTATGTGCTGACGGTCGCCGACATCAACGCCACCAACCCGACCCTGTGGAACTCCTGGCGGGCCAGCCTGCTGCGCCAGCTCTACACCGAAACCAAGCGCGCCCTGCGTCGCGGCCTGGAAAACCCGGTGGACCGCGAAGAACAGATCCGCCAGACCCAGAGCGCCGCACTGGACATCCTGGTGCGCGGCGGCACCGACCCGGACGATGTCGAGCAGTTGTGGGCGCAACTGGGGGACGACTATTTCCTGCGCCACACCGCCGGCGATGTCGCCTGGCACAGCGATGCGATCCTCCAGCAGCCGGCCGACGGCGGGCCGCTGGTACTGATCAAGGAAACCACTCAACGCGAGTTCGAGGGCGGCACGCAAATCTTCATCTACGCGCCGGACCAGCACGATTTCTTCGCCGTAACCGTGGCCGCGATGGACCAGCTCAACCTGAACATCCATGACGCCCGGGTCATCACCTCCAGCAGCCAGTTCACCCTCGACACCTATATTGTGCTCGATACCGATGGCGACTCGATCGGTGATAATCCGGCACGGGTCAAGCAGATCCGTGACGGCCTGACCGAAGCCCTGCGCAATCCGGACAATTACCCGACCATCATCCAGCGCCGAGTGCCGCGCCAGCTCAAGCATTTCGCCTTCGCACCACAGGTGACGATCCACAACGACGCCCAGCGCCCGGTGACCGTCCTGGAACTGACTGCCCCTGATCGCCCTGGCCTGCTGGCACGGGTCGGCACGATCTTCCTGGAGTTCGACCTGTCGCTGCAGAACGCCAAGATCGCCACCCTCGGGGAGCGCGTGGAAGACGTGTTCTTCATCACCGACGCGAACAACCAACCGTTGTCCGACCCGTTGTTGTGCAGTCGCTTGCAGGATGCAATCGTCGAACAGTTGAGCGTCAACCAGGAACCCGATATCAAACTGTCGCGCATCAGCATTTGAATTAAGTATCTCCCCTCTGTAGGAGCCGGCTTGCTGGCTCCTACAGAGTGCAGGTCTTCACATTGAACGAGATCCATCGATGAACAACGCTCTGACCCAGCTCCAGCCCTACCCGTTCGAGAAGCTCCGCGCCCTGCTCGGCAGCGTCACGCCAAACCCGGACAAACGCCCTATCGCGTTGTCGATCGGCGAACCGAAACACCGCTCGCCAAGCTTCGTCGCCGAAGCCCTGGCCAGCAACCTGGATCAGATGGCCGTGTACCCGACCACCCTCGGCATCCCGGCCCTGCGTGAAGCCATCGCCGCCTGGTGCGAGCGCCGCTTCGGCGTTCCGAGCGGCTGGATCGACCCGGCGCGCAACGTGCTGCCAGTCAACGGCACCCGTGAAGCGCTGTTCGCGTTCACCCAGACCGTGGTCAACCGTAGTGACGACGCGCTGGTGGTCAGTCCGAACCCCTTTTATCAGATCTATGAAGGCGCCGCGTTCCTCGCCGGGGCCAAGCCGCACTACCTGCCGTGCCTGGACGAAAATGGCTTCAATCCGGATTTCGATGCCGTTTCGCCGGACATCTGGCAACGCTGCCAGATCCTGTTCCTGTGCTCGCCGGGCAACCCAACCGGCGCGCTGATCCCGGTCGAGACCTTGAAAAAGCTGATCGCCCTGGCTGACGAATACGACTTCGTGATCGCCGCGGACGAGTGCTACAGCGAGCTGTATTTCGACGAACAGACGCCGCCACCAGGCCTACTCAGCGCTTGCGTGGAACTGGGCCGCAAGGATTTCAAGCGCTGCGTGGTATTCCACAGCCTGTCCAAGCGCTCCAACCTGCCAGGCCTGCGTTCGGGCTTCGTGGCCGGTGACGCTGACGTCCTCAAGGGCTTCCTGCTCTACCGCACTTATCACGGCTGCGCGATGCCGGTTCAAACCCAACTGGCCAGCGTTGCCGCGTGGAACGACGAAGTGCATGTGCGCGCCAACCGTGCGCTGTATCGCGAGAAGTACGACGCGGTGCTGAAAATCCTCAGCCCGGTGATGGACGTGCAACGCCCGGACGGCGGTTTTTACCTGTGGCCGAATGTGGCCGGTGACGACGCAGCCTTCTGCCGCGACCTGTTCGAGCAGGAGCATGTGACCGTCGTGCCGGGTTCCTACCTGTCGCGGGATGTTGATGGCGTCAATCCGGGTGCCGGGCGCGTGCGCATGGCATTGGTTGCGCCGCTGGCGGAGTGTGTAGAGGCCGCAGAGCGAATTCGCAACTTCATTGATGCACGCAGTAAATAACAATGAGTTCCCCTGCACCGTGCAACGCGGTGCAGGCCAACTTAAACAACTTCACACCCAACAAACTAAACTTATACGCGCAACAAACTGAACAATTAACAATCTAGACAACCCCCTACCCACCCTTTAATTTGAGGCCTCACTCACAGACCACTAAGCACAACCAAATGAATCAACTTAAATGCTGCAAAACCATTGCAACTTCCAACCCGGCTGCCTCTTATCAAGCCGCCATCAATGAGCACCCCTCTAACGGAGTCACTCACGGCAATCGTAAAAAGCGCAGTATCAGCGACCACACCAAATATTGGAAGCCAGGGAAAACCCTGAGAATCCTGATCTTCGAATACAATGAACTCTCTTTTGCCGCGGTAAAAAACGCTGCAAGCAAATGGCTGCCGTACATCAATCTCAATTTCGAATTCATTGAAATGGATGAACAAGACATTTTTTCTTCGGAAGAATTCCTGGGTGACATTCGCATCGACTTTCAACCCTCGTTCGATAATAGCGGCGGTTCAAGAATCGGTACCGACGCGATTACCGGCGACCCCCAAGCGCCGTCCATGACCCTGGGAACCAAATTTTCCTCTCCCTATTTCGAATATACGGTTATTCATGAATTTGGGCATGCACTCGGATTGGGTCATGAGCATCAACATCCAGATGCAGGGATACCTTGGGACCGAGAAAAAACATACGCCCACATGATCAGCAGTACGTTTACCAGAGCTGAAGTTGATGCCAATGTCTTTCCCTTGGAGCGCAGTGCCTTTCAGGCTTTCACCCCCTATGACCGGCATTCCGTAATGCACTATGAAGTCCTCAACGAACTTACCGTGGGTGACTGGCATCAACCTCTAAACTTGCATATCAGCCAAGGCGACATTGCGGCCGTGCGCATGATTTACCCATAACCGCGCCAGCTCGACAATCCGCTTACTTTACCGCCCCCAGTTTAGCCTCACTCAAGTCCAGCTCACCCAATACCTCGCGCAACACGTCATCCCCAATCTGGTGATGACGACTAAGGCTATACAACTCCAGGCGCTGCGCTCGCAGGGCCTTCAAACGCAGGCGCCGTTCCAGCAAGTCCATTTGAAAGGCCAGTGCCTGGGCTTCGGCCGAGTCATTGAATACTTCAAGCTGATGCCGATACTCGGACATGATCCGCGCCTTGAGTTCTACCGCCAGCGCCGCTTGAGCGGCGTCCTGTGGGTTGACCTCTTCGGTTTCGAGGGCATGAATGGCCGCTTCGGCGGTTTTGCGCCAGGCGTCGCGCACTTCATTGCGGCGCTTGTCGTCCGGGCTTTTTTCGATGCCTCGCAGCAGCAACGGCAACGCCACGCACGCGGCGATCAACGACAGCAAAATCACCCCGGCAGCGATGAAGATCAGCAGGTCACGCTCGGGAAATGCCTCTGCCCCCATGAACATTGGCACCGACATCACACCCGCCAATGTTACCGCCCCGCGCACGCCACCAACGGTCAGTAACCAGCAGGAGCGCGCGCTCGGCACCCGGGTGATCTCATCCTTGCCGCGCCAGCGCCGCAGCACAATGGACAGGCGCCAGATGCTCTGCACCCAGACGAACCGCAACACCAGCAGCACCAGGAAAATCGCCAGCACATCGACACAGCGATAAAACAGCGTCGGCCACAGCGAAGCTTCATGGCTGGCCACGGCTTTGATGATGTCCGGCAACTGCAAGCCCAGCAGCAGGAAAATCAAGCCATTGAAGGCGAACTCCAGCAGTGACCAGACGCTGCGATTGAGCAACCGCGTGTTGGTCTGGCGCGGCAGCAGATCGAGCCAGCTTTGCATCATCCCCGCCGCTACCGCCGACAGAATGCCCGACGCTCCCACGCGTTCGGCGAGCACGTAGGCGGCAAATGGCAGCAACAACATGAAGACGACGTGGGTGGCCGGGTCATCCCAGCCACGGGCGATCATCCACGAGCGCAGGCGCCCTACCAGCCAGCTCAACGCCACGCCAATGGCCAGACCGCCGACCGCCACCAATACAAAGGTGACACTGGCGTTGGCCAGCGAAAATGCCCCGGTCACTGCCGCCACCAGGGCGAACTTGAACGTCACCAGACCCGAGGCATCGTTCATTAACGCCTCGCCCTGCAGCATGTGCATCAAGGGCGTCGGCAAGCGATTCTGAGAGATCGCCGACACCGCCACGGCGTCCGTGGGCGACAGCACCGCCGCCAATGCAAACGCCACCGGCAACGGGATAGTCGGCAGCAACCAGTGGATGAAATACCCGGCACCGACCACGGTAAACAGCACCAACCCCACGGCCAGGGTGAGGATCGGTCCACGCAAACGCCAGAATTCACGTTTGGGCATGCGCCAGCCATCGGAAAACAACAACGGTGGCAGGAACAGAAACAGAAACAATTCAGGATCCAGCGCCACATGCAGGCCGAGGGTCGGCCAGGCAAGCAAGGCACCCGCGGCAATTTGCACCAACGGCAACGGCAGCGGGATCACCCGTCCGAGCAGGCGCGAAACACCTACCAGCATCAACAGAATCAGAACGGTGTAGGCGGTTTGCATAAAGCGTGGTTCCCGGACAATCGACAGCATTGAAGTGCCATATTAGCCGCTTAGACTGTGCGCTTGCCCTTACACCTATGTCGCACCCTGTCACAACTGTATTCCCAGGGGTTTTGTCCTTCAGCCGCCGCGAAACCATCCGGCCATGGCATAATCCGGCACCTTTTATTTCCAACACCTGTAAAGGGGGCGATTCCTTGACCGTTTCAAGTAAAACGTTGCACCTTTTCGGCATCAAGGCGTGTGACACCATGAAAAAGGCGCGCACCTGGCTTGATGAACACGCTGTCAGCTATGACTTCCATGATTACAAAGCGGTCGGTATCGATCGTGAACACCTGACCCAATGGTGCAACGAGCACGGCTGGGAAGTGGTGTTAAACCGTGCAGGCACGACCTTTCGCAAGCTCGACGACGAACGCAAAGCCGATCTCGACCAGTCGAAAGCCATCGAACTGATGCTCGCACAACCTTCGATGATCAAGCGCCCGGTGCTCGATCTCGGTGACCGAACCCTGATTGGCTTCAAGCCAGATATCTACGCGGCCGCGCTCAAATAAGCAGCCCGTTTCAATTTGCTAGAGGTATCAACATGTCCACTACCCTGTTCAGCCTGGCCTTTGGTGTCGGCACCCAAAACCGTCAAGGCGCCTGGCTGGAAGTGTTCTACGCACAGCCATTGCTCAACCCGTCTGCCGAACTGGTCGCTGCCATTGCGCCGATCCTGGGCTACACCGAAGGCAACCAGGCCATCACCTTCACCACCGCGCAAGCTTCGCAACTGGCTGAAGCCGTGAAAGGTGTCGACGCTGCCCAGGCCGCCCTGCTGACCCGCCTGGCCGAGAGCCACAAGCCGCTGGTCGCCACTGTCCTGGCCGAAGACGCACAACTGACCTCCACGCCTGAGGCCTACCTCAAGCTGCACCTGCTGTCCCATCGCCTGGTCAAGCCACACGGCCTGAACCTGGCTGGCGTGTTCCCGCTGCTGCCAAACGTAGCCTGGACCAGCCAGGGCGCCATCGACCTGTCCGAACTGGCCGAGCATCAACTCGAAGCCCGCCTGCGCGGCGAGCTGCTGGAAGTGTTCTCGGTGGACAAGTTCCCGAAAATGACCGACTACGTCGTACCGGCCGGCGTCCGTATCGCTGACGCCGCGCGCCTGCGCCTGGGCGCCTACGTGGGCGAAGGCACCACCGTAATGCACGAAGGCTTCATCAACTTCAACGCCGGCACCGAAGGCCCGGGCATGATCGAAGGCCGCGTCTCCGCTGGCGTATTCGTCGGCAAGGGTTCGGACCTGGGCGGCGGCTGTTCGACCATGGGCACTCTCTCGGGTGGCGGCAACATCGTGATCAAGGTTGGCGAAGGCTGCCTGATCGGCGCCAACGCCGGTATCGGTATCCCGTTGGGCGACCGCAACACCGTTGAGTCGGGCCTGTATGTGACTGCCGGTACCAAGGTGGCGCTGCTGGACGAGAACAACGAGCTGGTGAAAGTTGTGAAGGCCCGTGAGCTGGCCGGCCAGGCCGACCTGCTGTTCCGTCGCAATTCGCAAACCGGTGCCGTGGAGTGCAAGACCCACAAATCGGCGATCGAATTGAACGAAGCGCTGCACGCTCACAACTAAGCGTCAGTCGATTCCTGTAGGAGCGAGCATGCTCGCGATGAACGTCAACGATAACGCGGGGCACCAGACACCCCGTGTCGTCCAGGCGTCCATCGCGAGCATGCTCGCTCCTACAAGGGTCAGGCGTAAAGGCCGAACAACATGACGATTCTCTCCCCCTGGCGCGCCGACTTTCCGGCCATCGCCGCCCTGCAACGGCAAGGTCAGACCTATCTGGACAACGCCGCCACCACGCAAAAACCGCAAGCCCTGCTCGATGCCCTGGCGCATTACTACGCCAACGGCGCGGCCAACGTGCATCGGGCACAACACCTGCCCGGCGCCCATGCGACCCAAGCATTCGAGGACAGTCGGCGCAAAGCCGCGCAATGGCTCAATGCCGGCGACCGCGGGCAAATCATCTTCACGCACGGTGCGACGTCCGCGCTGAACCTCCTGGCCTATGGCTTGGAGCATCTTTTCAATCCAGGCGATGAGATTGTCATCAGCGCCCTGGAACATCACGCCAACCTGCTGCCGTGGCAGCAACTGGCGCAGCGCCGCGAGCTGAAACTGGTGATCCTGCCACTGGATGCCGACGGTGTGATCGACCTTGACGCTGCCGGACGGTTGATCGGCCCACGCACGCGGCTGCTAGCGGTCAGCCAGCTGTCCAACGTCATCGGCGCCTGGCAACCCCTGCCCCCGCTGCTGGCGCTGGCCAAGGCGCATAACGCCTTGACCGTGATCGACGGCGCCCAGGGCGTGGTCCATGGTCGGCATGACGTGCAAGCGCTGGGGTGCGACTTCTATGCATTTTCCAGCCACAAGCTCTATGGCCCTGATGGCCTGGGCGTACTGTTTGGGCGCCATGAAGCGCTGCAACAGCTACGCCCCTGGCAGTTTGGCGGCGAAATGGTGCTGGACGCCAACTATCACGACGCCCGCTTCCGCCCTGCACCGCTGGGATTCGAAGCCGGCACGCCGCCGATTTCCAGCGTTATTGGACTGGGGGCAAGCCTGGATTACCTTGCCGGGCTCGATCAGCACGCTGTTTGCGCCCATGAATCGGCCCTGCATGACTATCTACTCAAGGGGCTCGCTGCACGTAATGGCATCCGCCTGTTGGGCAAGCCGCAAGTGGCACTGGCGAGCTTCACCATCGAAGGTGTACATAACTCGGATCTGGCGCACCTTCTGACCGAACAGGGCATTGCGGTCCGCGCCGGTCATCACTGCGCCATGCCGCTGCTCAAAAGCCTGCACCTGGCCGGAGCGATTCGGGTGTCGTTGGCGCTGTACAACGACTCCGAAGACCTGGAACGGTTCTTTGAAGCGCTGGATCAAGCACTGGAGTTATTGCGATGAGCCTTCCCGCTGAAGCCGTGGACGCGCTGCAAGCCTTTCAAGATCTGCCGGGCTGGGAACAACGGGCGCGCCTGCTGATGCAGTGGGGCGAGCGCCTGCCCGTACTGAACGAAGTAGAAATGTGTGACACCAACCGGGTGCACGGCTGCGAAAGCCAGGTGTGGCTGGTGGGCGAACTGAAGGATGGCCACTGGCAGTTCAGGGCCAACAGTGATGCACGGTTGATTCGCGGATTGGTGGCGTTGCTGCTGGCGCGGGTCAACGGGTTGTCGGCGAATGAGCTTCAGCAGGTGGACTTGGCGGACTGGTTCAATCAGCTGGGGTTGGGTCGCCAGTTGTCCCAGTCGCGCAGCAATGGCTTGAATGCGGTTTTACAACGGATGCGTGAACTCGCCGCCTGACTGATCATTCCCACGCTCTGCGTGGGAACGATCGGAGTCAGGAAGGTTTGACGCGCTCCGCCGGCCGCCGCACACCCGCCACGATCTTGTCCACCGCCTTGGTCGCCGCGACCATGCCGAAGGTCGCCGTCACCATCATCACCGCGCCAAAACCACCGGCGCAGTCAAGCTTCACACCATCACCGACGAAACTCTTCTGCAGGCAAATGCTGCCATCGGGTTTCGGGTAGCGAAGTTGCTCGGTGGAGAACACACACGGCACGCTGTAATGACGGGTCACGGTGCGCGAAAAGCCATAGTCGCGGCGCAAGGTGGAGCGCACTTTCGACGCCAGCGGATCATTGAACGTACGGTTGAGGTCGCAGACCTGGATCAGCGTCGGATCGATCTGCCCGCCCGCGCCGCCGGTGGTGATGATCTGGATCTTGCGCCGCTTACACCAGGCAATCAGCGCCGCCTTGGCGTTGACGCTGTCGATGCAGTCGATCACGCAGTCGATGTTCGGCGTGATGTACTCGGCCATGGTCTCGCGGGTGACGAAATCCGGCACCGCGTGCACCGTGCAATCCGGGTTGATCCCGCGCAAGCGCTCGGCCATCACTTCGACCTTGGGTTTGCCGACGGTGCTGTCCAATGCGTGTAACTGGCGGTTGGCGTTGCTGACACAGACATCGTCCAAGTCGAACAACGAGATCTCGCCGACACCGCAACGGGCCATGGCTTCCGCCGCCCAGGAGCCGACGCCACCGACGCCAACAATCGCCACATGCGCCGCGCGCAGGCGCTCAAGGCCCTCGATGCCATACAAACGGGCGATGCCTGCAAACCGCGGATCTTCTGTACTCATGACCATCACCTCAAAAACCGGCGCGCAGTATAGGGCTTCGTCGCACGAAATTTTAGGGTTCGAGCGGTTAGTGTAAGAACTTATGTGAAAGTGAATTGCCCAATGTCGGGTAATTCCCTGTCCGCTATAGGTTCAGAGAATGCCTAGTGTAGGATTCGCCCCCCTTGGCGGTCCGACCGTTCCTTCGTTCCACAGTCTTTGGAACCCGAAATAACTATGTCATCGCGTAAATTTGGACTCAACCTGGTGGTGGTGCTCGCCATCGCTGCCTTGTTTACCGGTTTCTGGGCGCTGATCAATCGCCCGGTAACCGCTCCCAACTGGCCCGAACAGATCTCCGGCTTCTCGTACTCACCTTTCCAGCAGGGTCAATTCCCACAGAAGGAGCAGTATCCAACCGACGATCAAATGCGTCGTGACCTGGAGATAATGAGCAAGCTGACGGACAACATCCGTACTTACTCGGTCGACGGTACGCTGGAAAACATTCCCAAGCTGGCGGAAGAGTTTGGCCTGCGGGTGACACTGGGGATCTGGATCAGCCCGGACCAGGAACGCAACGAGCGGGAAATCACCCGTGCCATCGAAATCGCCAATTCTTCGCGCAGCGTCGTGCGCGTCGTTGTAGGTAACGAAGCCATTTTCCGTAAGGAAATCACCGCTGCCGAACTGAGTGTGATCCTTGATCGCGTCCGCGCCGCTGTGAAGGTGCCGGTGACTACGTCCGAACAGTGGCACGTCTGGGAAGAACACCCCGAACTGGCCAAGCACGTCGACCTGATTGCCGCGCACGTGCTGCCTTACTGGGAGTTCATCCCGATGGACAAGGCGGGACAGTTCGTCCTCGACCGGGCCCGCGACCTGAAAAAGATGTTCCCGAAAAAACCGCTGCTACTTTCCGAAGTGGGCTGGCCAAGCAACGGCCGCATGCGCGGAGGCGCCGATGCGTCGCCGGCAGACCAGGCGATCTATCTGCGAACCCTGGTCAACAAGCTCAACCGCCAGGGCTTCAACTACTTCGTGATCGAAGCGTTCGACCAGCCGTGGAAGGCCAGTGACGAAGGTTCGGTAGGCGCCTACTGGGGTGTGTTCAACGCCGCACGCCAACAGAAATTCAACTTCGAAGGCCCGGTGGTCGCGATCCCGCAATGGCGCGTGCTGGCCATTGGCTCGGTGGTATTGGCGCTGCTGTCGCTGACCCTGCTGATGATCGACGGCTCGGCCCTGCGCCAACGTGGTCGCACCTTCCTGACTTTTATCGCGTTCCTTTGCGGTTCGGTGCTGGTGTGGATCGGTTATGACTACAGCCAGCAATACAGCACCTGGTTCAGCCTGACGGTGGGCTTCCTACTCGCCCTTGGTGCACTCGGGGTGTTCATCGTGTTGCTGACCGAGGCCCACGAACTGGCCGAAGCCGTGTGGATCCACAAACGGCGCCGGGAATTCCTGCCGGTGGTCGGTGATTCAAACTATCGACCGAAAGTCTCGATCCATGTGCCGTGCTACAACGAGCCTCCGGAGATGGTCAAGGAGACCCTCAACGCCTTGGCCAATCTCGACTATCCGGACTTCGAAGTCCTGATCATCGACAACAACACCAAGGACCCGGCGGTCTGGGAACCCGTGCGCGACTACTGTGAAACCCTCGGCCCACGCTTCAAGTTCTTCCACGTCGCACCCTTGGCCGGTTTCAAGGGCGGTGCGCTGAACTACCTGATCCCCCACACCGCCAAGGATGCCGAAGTGATCGCGGTGATCGACTCCGATTACTGCGTGCACCCCAACTGGCTCAAGCACATGGTGCCGCACTTCGCCGACCCGAAAATCGCCGTGGTGCAGTCGCCGCAGGATTACCGCGACCAGAACGAAAGCACCTTCAAGAAGCTCTGCTACGCGGAATACAAAGGCTTCTTCCACATCGGCATGGTTACCCGTAACGACCGTGACGCGATCATCCAGCACGGGACCATGACCATGACCCGGCGCTCGGTGCTCGAGGAACTGGGCTGGGCCGACTGGTGCATCTGCGAAGACGCCGAGCTTGGCCTGCGAGTGTTTGAAAAAGGCCTGTCGGCGGCGTATTACCACGACAGCTACGGCAAGGGCCTGATGCCCGACACCTTCATCGACTTCAAGAAACAGCGATTCCGCTGGGCCTATGGCGCGATCCAGATCATCAAGCGTCACACCCGCAGCCTGCTGCGCGGCAAGGACACCGAGCTGACCCGCGGCCAGCGCTACCACTTCCTTGCGGGCTGGTTGCCCTGGGTCGCCGATGGCATGAACATCTTCTTCACTGTCGGCGCGCTGTTGTGGTCGGCGGCGATGATCATCGTGCCGCAGCGGGTCGATCCGCCGTTGCTGATTTTCGCGATCCCGCCCCTGGCGCTGTTCGTGTTCAAGGTCGGCAAGATCATCTTCCTCTACCGACGGGCGGTGGGGGTGAACCTCAAGGATGCGTTCTGCGCGGCACTGGCGGGACTTGCGTTGTCGCACACCATCGCCAAGGCGGTGTTGTACGGTTTCTTCACCAGCAGCATTCCGTTCTTCCGCACGCCTAAGAATGCCGATAACCACGGCTTCTGGGTGGCGATTTCCGAGGCCCGCGAAGAGGTGTTCATCATGCTGCTGTTGTGGGGCGCGGCCCTGGGGATCTACCTGGTGAACGGCATGCCGAGCAACGACATGCGTTTCTGGGTAACCATGCTGCTGGTACAGTCGCTGCCGTACCTGGCGGCGCTGATCATGGCGTTCCTCTCCTCCCTGCCGAAGCCGACCGCCGAAACCGAAACGGCGCCAGCGGTCTAATTCTTCACCGATGCACTAAACGGCGGCCAATGGTCGCCGTTTTGCTTTAAGATAACCGCCATTTTGCAGGGGCTACGGCCCAATGGCCGGACCTGATCCCTGTGGGAGCGAGCCTGCTCGCGAAGGCGTTGTAACAATCAACGTTTATGTTGACTGACACGCCGCCTTCGCGAGCAGGCTCGCTCCCACAGTGGGTCCGCGCCCACATTCATGATTTCCGGAGTTTCCCATGACGGCCCACGCCGACCTTTCGCCGACCCTTCAACTCGCCATCGACCTGATCCGCCGTCCGTCCGTGACGCCGGTCGACGCCGATTGCCAGAAGCAGATGATGCAGCGCCTGGGCGATGCCGGTTTCATGCTGGAACCGATGCGCATCGAAGATGTGGATAACTTCTGGGCCACCCACGGCAAACACGACGGCCCGGTACTCTGCTTCGCCGGTCACACCGACGTGGTGCCGACAGGTCCCGTGACCGCCTGGCAAATCGATCCGTTCAACGCAGTCATCGACGAACACGGCATGCTCTGCGGCCGTGGCGCGGCAGACATGAAAGGCAGCCTGGCATCCATGACCGTGGCCGCCGAGCGTTTCGTCGCCGATTACCCGGATCACAAGGGCAAGGTCGCCTTCCTGATCACCAGCGACGAAGAAGGCCCGGCGCACCATGGCACCAAGGCCGTGATTGAACGCCTGGTCGCACGCAAGGAGCGCCTGGACTGGTGCATCGTCGGCGAACCGTCGAGCACCACCCTGGTCGGTGACGTGGTCAAGAACGGCCGTCGCGGTTCCCTCGGCGCCAAGCTGACCGTGCGTGGTGTACAGGGCCACGTGGCCTACCCGCACCTGGCCAAGAACCCGATCCACTTGGCCGCTCCAGCGCTGGCGGAACTTGCCGCCGAGCATTGGGACCACGGCAACGATTTCTTCCCGCCGACCAGTTTCCAGATTTCCAACGTCAACTCCGGCACCGGCGCGACCAACGTCATCCCGGGTGACCTGGTCGCCGTATTCAACTTCCGCTTCTCCACCGAGTCGACCGTCGAAGGCCTGCAAAAGCGTGTCGCCGACATTCTCGACAAGCATGCCCTGGACTGGCACATCGACTGGGCACTGTCCGGCCTGCCGTTCCTCACCGAACCGGGCGCGCTGCTCGACGCCGTGTCCTCGAGCATCAAGGACATCACCGGTCGTGAAACCCAGGCTTCCACCAGCGGTGGCACTTCCGACGGCCGTTTCATTGCGACCATGGGCACGCAAGTGGTCGAGTTGGGGCCGGTCAACGCGACCATCCACCAGGTCAACGAGCGCGTGCTGGCGGCCGACCTCGATGTGTTGACCGAAATCTACTACCAGACCCTGATCAAGTTGCTCGCCTGATGCTCGCTTGCCCGATCTGCAGTGAACCGCTGAGCGCGGTGGACAACGGCGTGGCCTGCCCCGCCGGGCATCGTTTCGACCGTGCGCGCCAGGGTTACCTGAACCTGTTGCCGGTGCAGCACAAGAACAGCCGCGATCCTGGGGATAACCAGGCGATGGTCGAAGCCCGCCGCGACTTCCTCAACGCCGGCCATTACGCGCCGGTGGCCAAGCGCCTGGCGGAACTGGCGGCAAGTTACGCGCCACAGCGCTGGATCGATATCGGTTGTGGCGAGGGCTATTACACCGCGCAAATCGCCGACGCCTTGCCGGACGCCGACGGCTACGCCCTGGACATTTCCCGGGAAGCGGTCAAGCGCGCCTGTAAACGCAACCCCAAGCTCACCTGGTTGATCGCCAGCATGGCCCGCGTGCCGCTGGCATCGGGCAGCTGTCAGTTCCTGGCCAGCGTCTTCAGCCCGCTGGATTGGGACGAAGCCAAGCGCCTGCTCAGCCCCGGCGGCGGCCTGATGAAAGTCGGTCCGACCAGCGGCCACCTGATGGAGCTGCGTGAGCGGCTGTACGACGAAGTCCGCGAGTACATCGACGACAAGCACCTGGACCTGGTGCCTGAAGGCATGGCGCTGGCTCACAGCGAGACCCTGACGTTCAAACTGACGCTTGCCAGTGGTCAGGACCGGGCGAACCTGTTGGCCATGACCCCCCACGGCTGGCGCGCCAGTGCCGAGCGCCGGGCAGCAGTCATTGAGCAGGTCGAGCCTTTCGAAGTCACCGTATCGATGCGCTACGATTACTTCGTACTTCAATAACTTCAACCATTTTTGGTCTTGGGCAACGGCTCAAGACCGGCTAAATCCGCGAATGGATTTTTCAGACACGCAGTGAGGACATCCATGCGCCAACCCGATATCGAGATTTACCTGAAAGACGCCGACGTCGACCACAAGGCCATCTCGGCCTGGCTCGGCGCGGCATTGGGCCCGTGCACCGACTGGGTCCAGAAAGGCCAGACCTACAAGTGCAAGGCCGGCAACGTGCCGGTGACCTGGTTGCCCAAGGCCGTAGGAAAGTGGAACAGCCTGTATCTGGAAAGCGATCAGACGCCGTGGGAAGACGACATCGCCTGCGCCCGCGCCGCCTTTGCAGCGTTGAACGTCGAAGTGCGCTGCGCACCGGGTAGCTGGGTCGAGGAAGAAGGTGAAGAGACGGCGGATCGCTGGATTCGCATCAGCGCCGACGGTGAAGAAGAGATCACCTGGAAAACTGCTTAACCGCCAAAGATCGCAGCCTGCGGCAGCTCCTACAGGGTTATGTGTACACCTGTAGGAGCTACCGCAGGCTGCGATCTTTTGATCTCAGGATTACAGCCCCACCACATCCTCAGCCTGCAAACCCTTCTCGCCGGTCACCACCCCGTACTCGACCTGCTGGCCTTCAGTCAGCGAACGGTGTCCCTCGCCGCGAATCGCGCGGTAATGCACGAACACGTCCACCCCGTCCTCGCGTTGAATAAAACCGTAGCCCTTGGCGTCGTTGAACCACTTCACATTGCCGGTTTCGCGCGTTGCCATGTCAGTACCCCCTTGTTTTTATTTTGAGCGCCCGAGTATATGACAGGCGCAGAAACTCTCAACTACAGATTGGTTGAGCGCTTTTTTGCCGATTTTCGACGAATCCGGCACACTGTCTCCCGCCCGAGCAAACGCTCGGTTTTATTCACTCACGCAGAAGCCGTATGACCCGCTCCCCGTTCCGCCGTCTTGTGTTTGGCACCCTGCGCCGACTGTTGTACCTCTGGGTTCGCTCGGAGACGATCAACCAGTCGTCGTTCACCCTCAACCTCGACCGCAGTCGCCCGGTGTTCTACGTCCTGCAAAATCCTTCGTTGACCGACCTGGCCGTGGTCGACACCGAATGCACCAAGGCCGGCCTGCCGCGTCCGGTGCTGCCGGTATCGGTGGGCAACCTGTTGGAACCGGCCGCGTTCTTCTACCTGACACCGGACCCGGACTGGCTCGGGCGCCAGGACAAGCGCGGCGCACCGCCCACCTTGACCCGCCTGGTCAGTGCCTTGAGCCAAAACGCCGCCGAAGATGCGCAGATCATTCCGGTCAGCGTGTTCTGGGGGCAGTCGCCGGACAGCGAAAACAGCCCGTGGAAACTGTTGTTCGCCGACAGTTGGGCGGTCACCGGGCGCTTGCGCCGCCTGCTGAGCATCATCGTGCTGGGGCGCAAGACCCGCGTGCAGTTCTCCGCGCCGATCCACCTGCGTGAACTGATCGAGCACGACAAAGGTCACGAGCGCACCGTGCGCATGGCCCAACGAATTCTGCGGGTGCACTTTCGCAACCTGAAAGCCGCGGTCATCGGTCCGGATATTTCCCACCGTCGCAACCTGGTCAAGGGTCTGGTCAACCAGCCGCTGGTAAAGCAGGCGATCCTCGGCGAAGCCGAGCGCGAGAACATCTCGCCGGAGAAAGCCAAGGCCCAGGCCCTGCGGTACGGCAACGAGATCGCCTCGGACTACACCTACACCGCCATCCGCTTCATGGAAGTGGTGCTGAGCTGGTTCTGGAACAAAATCTACGATGGCATCAAGGTCAACAACATCGAAGGCGTACAAAAGGTTGCCCCGGGTTACGAAGTGATCTATGTACCCTGCCATCGCAGCCACATCGACTACCTGCTGCTGTCCTACCTGCTGTTTCGCAATGGCTTGACCCCGCCGCACATCGCCGCCGGGATCAACCTCAACATGCCCGGGATTGGCGGCCTGCTGCGCCGTGGCGGCGCCTTCTTCATGCGCCGCACCTTCAAGGGCAATCCGCTGTACACCTCGGTGTTCAACGAATACCTGCACACCCTGTTCACCAAGGGCTTCCCGGTGGAGTACTTCGTCGAGGGCGGCCGTTCGCGCACCGGGCGCATGCTGCAACCGAAAACCGGGATGCTGGCAATCACCCTGCGCAGCTTCCTGCGTTCGTCACGCATGCCCATTGTCTTCGTGCCGGTTTACATCGGCTACGAGCGCGTGCTGGAAGGCCGGACCTACCTGGGCGAGTTGCGTGGCGCGAGCAAGAAGAAAGAATCGATCTTCGACATCTTCAAGGTCATCGGCGCGCTCAAGCAGCGCTTCGGTCAAGTCGCGGTGAACTTTGGTGAGCCGATCAAACTGGCGCAATTTCTCGACAGCGAGCAGCCGGACTGGCGCGAGCAGGAACTGGGTCCCCAGTTCAAACCCGCCTGGCTCAACGAAACCACCAACCGCCTTGGTCAAAAAGTCGCGCAGCACCTGAACGAAGCGGCGGCGATCAATCCGGTCAACCTGGTCGCGCTGGCGCTGCTGTCCACAAGCCGCCTGGCCCTGGATGATCGCGCCATGGCGCGGGTTCTCGACCTGTACCTGGCGCTGTTGCGCAAAGTCCCGTACTCGCCGCACACCACCCTGCCCGAAGGTGATGGCCGAGCGTTGATCGAGCATGTAAAGGACATGGACCTGCTCTCGGAACAAAGCGATGCGTTGGGCAAGATTCTCTATCTGGACGAGCAAAACGCCGTCCTGATGACCTACTACCGCAACAACGTACTGCACATCTTCGCGCTGCCGGCGCTGCTGGCGAGCTTCTTCCAGAGCGCCTCGCGCATGAGCCGCGAACAGATCCTGCGCTACACCCGTGCGCTGTACCCCTACCTGCAAGCGGAACTGTTCATTCGCTGGCCGCTGGACGAGTTGGACGGGGTGATCGACCAATGGCTGCAAGCGTTCGTCGAACAAGGCCTGCTGCGTTTCGAGAATGACGTCTACCTGCGTCCGGCCCCAAGTTCACGGCATTTCGTGCTGTTGACGCTGCTATCGAAAAGCATTGCCCAGACCTTGCAGCGCTTCTACATGACGGTGTCCCTGCTGCTCAACAGCGGCCAGAACAGCATCAGCGCCGAAGAACTGGAAGACCTGTGCACGGTCATGGCCCAGCGCCTGTCGATCCTGCATGGCCTGAACGCCCCGGAGTTCTTCGACAAGAGCCTGTTCCGCCATTTCATCCAGACTTTGCTGGACCTGGACGTGCTCAAGCGCGATGAAGCCGGCAAGCTGAGCTATCACGAGCTGCTGGGGGAGTTGGCCGAAGGTGCGGCGAAGCGGGTGCTGTCGGCGGAGATTCGCTTGTCGATCCGTCAGGTGGCGCTGCATCGCAGTGAAGATGCCGCCGACCAACCCGCTACGCCCGAACAAACCGTCTAGATTGATCAAGGCGCCAGTCGGTCCTGGTGCCGTCGATACGGAGATCTGCCAATGAAAAAACTTTCCCTGATCGCAGCCGCAGTGCTGCTGACAGCCTGCCAGCACCCGACTCCCGCGCCCAAGGCATCCCTCGATGGCGAAGTCTTCTACCTGCAACGTATCGCACTGCCACCGACGGCAATCCTGAGTGTCAGCCTGCAAGACATCTCACTCGCCGACGCCCCGGCCAAGGTCATCGACGAACAACGTGGCCCGGTCAAAGGCCAGGTGCCGCTACCGTTCCACCTGAGCTACGACCCGCTGAAGATCGAGCCCAACCACCGTTACTCGATCAACGCACGCATCGAAGTCGATGGCAAACTGCTGTTTATCACCACCGAAAATCACGCCGTGCGCCTGGACGGCTCCGATCCGCAGCCCGTGAAGGTCCGCGTTGACGCGGCCCGCTAGAGCTTATTCAAATAAGTGTCTTTGAAAAAGGAAGTTGCCATGCTCCGCCCTACCCTCCGTTTTGCCGGCCTGTGCGCAGGCTTGATGATCTCTGCCAGCGTCCTGGCACTGTCTCTGAGCGACCTGTCGCAAAAAGACGCCACCGGCGGTCTCAAGGACGCCCTGACCCAAGGCGCGCAACTGGCGGTGAAACAACTCGGCACCCCGGGCGGCTTCAGCAACAACCCGGACGTGAAGATCGAACTGCCGGGCAAACTGGGCAAAGTTGCCAGCAAAATGAAACAGTTCGGCATGGGCGATCAGGTCGATCAACTGGAAGCCAGCATGAACAAAGCGGCGGAAACCGCCGTGGTCCAGGCCCAACCGATCCTCGTCGACGCCGTGAAGAAGATGACGGTCGACGATGCCAAGGGCATTCTCAGCGGCGGCAATGACTCGGCCACCCAGTACCTGAACAAGACCAGCCGCGAACAAATCCGCGCCAAATTCCTGCCCATCGTCAAGCAAGCCACCGACCAGGTTGGCCTGGCCCAGCAGTACAACTCATTCGCCGGGCAGGCCGCGACCATGGGCGTGATCGACGCGAAGAGTGCCAACGTCGAAAACTACGTGACCGAGAAGGCGTTGAACGGTTTGTTCGAAATGATCGGCAAACAGGAAGAAACCATCCGCCAGAACCCGACGGCGGCGGCGACCAGTTTGGCGAAGAAGGTGTTTGGTACGCTCTAAGCCACCACCCTGATCGTTCCCACGCCCGCGTGGGAATGCATCCCGTGACGCTCCGCGTCACAGCGCAGGACTCAAGCCTTGCGTCGACAGCGGAACGCGGAGCGTCCCCGGCGGCATTCCCACGCAGAGCGTGGGAACGATCAAGATGCAGGTCGGCTGGCAGGCCGCCTTCGCGGGCAAGCCCGCTCCCACAGGGGATCAGGTACATCCGCCAGATGCAGGTCGGCCAGCAGGCCGCCTTCGCGAGCAAGCCCGCTCCCACAGGGTATACACCCTCCGCTCTTCACCACTCATCAGGCCGAGCGTTAGCTCGCCTTCAGCTGTTGATCTTGATCCACCCGTCCCTTCGGGAGGCTGAGCGGAGGTGTTCATCCGGGGAGTGGCGCGCAGCGCCGTTCGACGCAGTCGAACACGCTGCATGTAGGTGCCAGCGAAGCCAACCGGAGGGGTTTGAAAAAAAGTGAGTCGCCGTAAGGGCGAAACCGTCAGCCGCCCTTACCGCAGAAACGGATATGTACTCGAAAACCAGAGCTTGGTCGGCCCAAAGGCCGCCAAGTCCAACGAACTCAGGCCGTTTCTTTCTTGACCCGGAACCAAGCCGCATACAACGCAGGCAAAAACAACAACGTCAACGCCGTCGCCACGATCAAACCGCCCATGATCGCCACCGCCATCGGCCCGAAAAACACACTGCGCGACAATGGAATCATCGCCAGAACAGCAGCCAGCGCCGTCAGCACAATCGGCCTGAACCGCCGCACGGTCGCCTCAATAATCGCCTGCCACGGCTTCAACCCGGCCGCGATATCCTGCTCGATCTGATCCACCAGGATCACCGAGTTGCGCATGATCATCCCCGACAACGCGATGGTCCCAAGCATGGCCACAAACCCGAACGGCTGGCGGAACACCATCAGGAACAGCGTCACCCCGATCAACCCCAGGGGCGCCGTCAGGAACACCATCGCCGTGCGGGAGAAGCTGCGCAACTGCAGCATCAGCAACGTCAACACCACCACGATGAACAACGGCACGCCCGCCTTCACCGAGTTCTGCCCGCGAGCGGAATCCTCGACCGTACCGCCGACATCCAGTAGATAGCCATCCGGCAATTCGGCGCGGATCGGATCGAGGGTCGGCATGATCTGCTGCACCAGGGTCGCCGGTTGTTCCTTGCCATAGATGTCGGCGCGAACCGTCACGTTGGGCAGGCGATTACGGTGCCAGATCACGCCTTCTTCAAAGCCGTATTCCAGGGTCGCGATCTGCGACAGCGCAACGCTGCGACCATTGTCGGTCGGCACCGCCAGGCTTGGCAGCAGCGACAGTTCGGTGCGCTCATGCACGGTGCCGCGCAACAGGATCTCGATCAACTCGTTGTCTTCGCGGTACTGGCTGACGCTGGAACCGGTCAGCGAGCTCTGCAGGAACTTCGACAGGTTTGCCGTGCTCACGCCCAATGCCCGTGCACGGTCCTGATCGATATTCAGATAGACGACCTTGCTGGGCTCTTCCCAGTCCAGGTGGACGTTGACCACATGCGGGTTTTCGCGAACCTTGGCCGCGACCTTTCGGGCCAGTGCGCGGACTTCCTCGATGTGCTCACCGGTCACCCGGAATTGCACCGGATAGCCAACCGGCGGACCGTTCTCCAGGCGCGTGACCCGCGAGCGCAAGGCCGGAAATTGTTCGTTGAGGGTCGTGATCAGCCAGGTGCGCAAGGGTTCGCGATCTTCGATGGTTTTTGCCAGGACGACGAACTGGGCGAAGCTCGCTGCTGGCAATTGCTGATCAAGCGGCAGGTAAAAACGCGGTGAGCCGGTCCCGACGTAGGCCACGTAGTTGTCGATGCCGGCTTTGTCCTTGAGCAACGCTTCGAGGCGCTTGACCTCCTCGGCCGTATTGCTCAGGGACGCGCCTTCGGCCAGCTTCAGGTCGACCATCAACTCCAGTCGGCCCGAGGCCGGGAAGAACTGTTGAGGCACAAATCGAAACAGCACGATGGAGGCAATGAACAGCACCACAGTCGCCGTGATCACGGTCTTGCGCCAGCGCACGCACCACTCCACCAGGCGCCGTACGCGTTGATAAAACGGCGTGCCATAGGGATCGAGTTGATCAGTGCCATGTTTGGCCGCGTGAATTTTCGCCAGGTCCGGCAGGAGCTTTTCCCCCAGATAAGGCACGAAGAGCACCGCCGCCACCCAGGACGCCACCAGTGCAATGGTCACCACTTCAAAGATCGAACGGGTGTATTCGCCGGTGCCCGATTGCGCGGTAGCGATGGGCAGGAAACCGGCGGCGGTGATCAGCGTACCGGTGAGCATCGGGAACGCGGTGCTGGTCCAGGCATAACTCGCCGCCTTGATCCGGTCGAAGCCCTGCTCCATTTTGATCGCCATCATTTCCACGGCGATGATGGCGTCGTCCACCAGCAAGCCCAGCGCCAGCACCAGGGCGCCGAGGGAGATCTTGTGCAGGCCTATCCCGAGGTAATACATGCAGGCGAACGTCATCGCCAATACCAGCGGGATGGCCAGGGCCACCACCATGCCGGTGCGCACCCCGAGGGAGAAGAAGCTCACCAGCAAGACGATGGCCAGCGCTTCGACCAGCACCTGGACGAATTCGCCGACGCCGGTTTTCACGGCGGCCGGTTGGTCCGAGACCTTGCGCAACTGCATGCCGGCCGGGAGGTTCTTCTGGATACGGGCAAACTCGATTTCCAGGGCCTTGCCCAGCACCAGAATGTCGCCGCCGTCCTTCATGGCCACGGCCAGGCCAATGGCGTCTTCACCCATGAAGCGCATGCGCGGCGCCGGTGGATCGTTGAAACCGCGGCGCACGTTGGCGACATCGGCGATGCGGAACGTACGATCGCCGACACGAATCGGGAAGTTCTTGATCTCTTCGACCGTCTGGAAATTCCCCGAGACCCGTAGCTGCAATCGTTCGCTGGTGGTTTCGAAGAAGCCGGCGGTGGACACCGCATTCTGTTCTTCAAGGGCTTGCTGCACCGACGCCAGCGGCAATCCGAGGGTGGCGAGCTTGACGTTGGACAGCTCGATCCAGATCTTTTCGTCCTGCAAACCGAGCAGGTCGACCTTGCCCACATCCTTGACCCGCTGCAGCTGGATCTGGATGCGGTCGGCGTAGTCCTTGAGCACGGCGTAATCGAAACCTTCGCCTGTCAGGGCGTAGATATTGCCGAAGGTGGTGCCGAATTCATCGTTGAAGAACGGCCCCTGGATACCTGGCGGCAGGGTATGACGAATATCGCTGACCTTCTTGCGCACCTGATACCAGAGGTCCGGTATCTCCACCGAGTGCATGGAGTCTCGGGCGATGAAGGTCACCTGTGATTCACCCGGGCGCGAGAACGACACGATGCGCTCGTACTCGCCGGTTTCCATCAGCTTCTTTTCAATGCGTTCGGTGACCTGGCGCGAGACTTCCTGTGCGGTCGCCCCCGGCCAGTTGGTACGGATCACCATGGCCTTGAAGGTGAACGGCGGGTCTTCGCTTTGACCCAGCTTGGTGTAGGACAGTGCGCCGACAATCGCCAGCAAGAGCATCAGGAACAGGACGATCTGGCGATTGCGCAGCGCCCAGGCAGAAAGATTGAAACCCATCGGGGACTACTCCTTGCCAGCCAGATTGACCACGCGGTTGGAGCGATCCACCGGGCGCACGGACTGCCCGTCGAGAAGCACATGGACGCCGGCGGCCACCACCCAGTCGCTGGCATTGAGGCCTTCGAGTACCGGGACGGTTTTCTCACCGAAGGCACCGACCCGAACCGGGGTCTTTTTCAAGGTGTTGTTGGCGCTGACGACCCAGACGTAGGTCACGCCGTTCTCCGCGGTCAGCGCCGACAGTGGCACTGACAACGGCACGGATTGGGCGCTCTGAACGAAGACACGGGCGCTCTGGCCGAGTTCGGCCGGTACCGTGCCCGCATTGAAGGCGATACGCGCGGCGAAGGTGCGCGACTTTGGATCAGCGGCCGGCGACAGTTCGCGGATGTGCCCGGCGAAGCGCTGATCCGGTTGCGTCCACAGTTCAACCGAAACCGGTTGACCCACCTTGAAGCGGCCGAAGCTTGCCTCCGGCAAGCTGATCAACACTTCACGCTCACCATCGGTGGCCAGGGTAAACACCGTTTGCCCCGCCGCGACCACTTGCCCGACTTCCACGGCTCGCTTGGCCACAACGCCATCTTGCGGCGCCCGCAGCACCGCGTAACTGGCCTGATTGGTGGAGACGTTGAACTCGGCCTTGATCTGTTTAAGACGCGCTTCACCGGACCGGTACAGGTTTTCGTGATTGTCATACTGCGAGCGACTGACCAGCTGGCGCTCCATCAGCGTTTTATAGCGATCACGCTCGGCACGCACCATGTTCAGGTTGGCCTCGGCGGCCGCGACCTGGGCACGGGTGGCCTCCAGTTGCAGGCGCACGTCCTGGGGATCGAGTTCCGCCAGTGGCTGGTCGGCCTTGACCCGCTGCCCTTCGTCGACCAGTCGTCGGCTGACTTTTCCGCCAATGCGGAACGCCAGCTCCGGTTCAAAGCGGGCACGGACTTCACCGGGATAACTTTCCATCGCCTGGGTTGAAGGCTCTGGCTGGACCACCATGGCCGGTCGAACGCTGACTTGAGGCGCCTCTTCGTGACCGCACGCGGTCAATAAAAACGCCAGGGTGACTGGCAACGCGAGGGGCAAGGCATAGCGGAACATGGTGAAGGACCTTTCGCCAATGGTGCTTGGAATAATTATACTGACGAGTATGTTATTAATAGCAAACTCACCAGTCCAGTAATAAAAGCGAATATGCCGAACAATCTTTCAGCACCCAATGGCCCGGGCCGCCCCAAGGATCTGGCCAAGCGCCAGGCGATCCTCGATGCAGCGAAAACGCTGTTTCTGACCAAGGGATATGCCAACACCAGCATGGATGCTGTCGCTACGCAGGCCGGTGTGTCGAAGCTCACGGTCTACAGCCACTTCAACGACAAGGAGACGCTGTTCTCCGCTGCCGTGGTGGCCAAGTGCGAGGAACAGTTGCCGTCACTGTTCTTTGAATTGCCCGAAGGCGTGGCAGTGGAAACCGTACTGCTGAACATCGCCCGCGGCTTTCACCAGTTGATCAACAGCGACGAGTCGGTGAACCTGCATCGACTGATCATGGCCCTGGGTAGCCAGGACCCGAAACTCTCGCAAATCTTCTTTGAGGCGGGCCCGCAACGCATGCTGCATGGCATGGAGCGTTTGCTGACCCGGATCGACGAAAGTGGCGCGTTGAGTATCGACAAACCGCACAATGCGGCTGAGCACTTCTTCTGCCTGCTCAAGGGCGCGGGGAATTTTCGGTTGTTGTATGGCTGTGGCGAGCCGCTGACCGGGGACGCGGCGGAGAGCCATGTGCGGGAGGTTGTGGGGTTGTTTATGCGGGCTTATCGGCCGGAGTAGGCCTGACAGATATTGGTTGGCTGATCTGACGCCATCGCGGGCAAGCCCGCTCCCACAGGGTTCGAGGTATTCATAGAAATTGTGTTCAACACAAATCCTGTGGGAGCGTGGCTTGCCCGCGATGAAGGCGACTCGGTCTTAGGGCTTGAGCGCTTTCTTCGGGTAGATGTCATACCGGCTGGACTTGCCATCCAGTGCATGGCTCGGCTTGGGCCCCTCAATGCACGGCGCCTTGCGCGGACGCTTGACCACCACCCGGTGGCTGGCCAGGGCCAGGGCGGCTTCAAGCAAAGCCGGCGCATCCGGATCATCCCCAACCAGTGGCCGGAACAGGCGCATTTCCTTTTTCACCAGCGCGGTTTTCTCACGATGGGGGAACATCGGGTCGAGGTAGATCACCTGCGGCGGTTCGCCCTGCCAATTGCGCATCACCTCGATCGAGTTGCCCTTGAGCAAGCGCATGCGCGCCACGATGGGTGCTACGTCAAAATCTTCCGCGCCACGGGCCAGGCCATCTTCAAGCAAGGCACCAATCAACGGCTGACGCTCGATCAGGCTCATCTCGCAACCCAGGCTAGCCAGCACGAACGCATCCTTGCCCAGCCCCGCGGTGGCATCCAGCACACGCGGACGCACGCCTTGGGCGACGCCGACGGCCTTGGCGATCATCTGCCCACTGCCGCCACCGTACAACCGGCGATGCGCCGCGCCACCCTCGACGAAATCCACCCGCACTGGTCCGGGCGCGTCCGGCCCCAGCTGTTGCAGCTGCAGACCCTGGTCACCCACCTGCAACGCGAACTCGCCATCAGTCACTTGCAGCGGCAGGCCCAGACGCTCGGCCCATTGCTCGGCCTGGGGCTCGAAGGCCGCGCTCAGCGCCTCGACATGGATGCGGCAGGCCGCAGGTTGATCAATCATGGGAAAACACGCTCAAAAAATTAATGATCGGCAAAAACGGCCGATAACAAAACTATCGAGCATTTTGCCAGAGCTGAGCGTCGACCGAGAGAAATGTCAGACATTCAACCCACAATCACAGGCTTTATCTCGCCCTACGGCGATTACAACCTGCGAAATACCCAGGTACTGGGCGGCGTCAGTCACATATGGCAGGATTTCTTTGCCCGTGCACTGGCCGAACAGTCGGGTGAAGTGCTTCCGCAATCGCTGAATTTTCCACCGGTCGATTTGCAAAGCCCGGTTGAACCTACCGTGGGCAGTGACCTGCTGGCGCACATCGTTTCCCAGCGCGAATGCGACGTGAAAGACAACGAAGTTCGCCCGCCCGAACCGCTGTTCCTGCCAATTGCCGAGTTCGAAATGGAACTGGCCGACAAACCATTCCCACCGTTCCCCGCCGAAGAAATCGTTGCCCAGCAGCAACAGCAAAACTTCGAGAGCGGCTGGGTACGCCCGATCGTGCTCACCGCCGGTCAGCCGTTGCCGCAAGCCGGTCCCGCACCGCAACCGCGTCCACTGCATTTGCCGATCGCCGAGTTCGAGCTCGATCTGCTGGACAAGCCGTTCCCGCCGTTCTCGCCGGAAGAACTGCTGGAGCAACAGAAACAACTCGATTTCGACAACGGCTGGGCACGCCCGATCATCCTGCAGAACCTGCGCCTCGCCGCCTAAGCATCACCGACAGACCCACCAAGGCCCGACATCCAGATGAAAGTGATTGCGATGGGCCGCGTTGTAATCCGGGCTCAGCACCACGCTGAACAGGCCACAGGCGCCATCGCGCACCTGCCTTAAAAATCTTCCATCCTGATTATCCTTCGACCAATCCTTGAGCACATTGACGGTCCGGCCATCCGCCAGTCGAAAACCGGCGATATCCAGTGCATTGGCCGACGCGTGCTGGCTGAGCCTGCCATTCTCGCGACTGTAGACATTGCGGCAGGCAAAGCTGCCAAGGTGATCGACCCGCGTGACCGCTTGCCCGTAGATCGCCTGCGCCGCAGGTTGCAGCGCGTGATGCTCGAACAGGGCAAACGACACGGCGAGTCGGCAGCTGGCAAGGAAACTGCTGCTCAGGGCCACGTCCCCGCCCTGCACACGCAGGGCATTGGTCAGCGGACATTTGGCGTCCGGGCTGTCGGCCTGACGGGTCACGCGCAATCCGGAGCTGCTCAACGCCTGATCGCACAGCTGCGAATCAGCGCGCAGACGCATCAGTTTGTAGCGGGTCAGCAGGTTGGGCTCCGCCTTGACGTCCAGCGGCGCCCAGGGATTCCACTGCGGCGGCAGGGAGATCCAATCGCGCCAGACGCCCACTCCCGCAGCTGCGATGATCAACAGGATCAGCAGCAGCCACCCGCGAAACCGCACCGTCAGCCTTTGAAAAACTGATTGGCCTGGGCGTAGGGCATGGAGCGCGACGTGAAGCCGAACGTGCCCGCCGTCTTGATCTCTTCGGCGGCGCGGTAGAACTCACCCAGCGCCGCCAGGGCCAGCGCCGAGCCGACACTGATGCGCTTGACGCCCATTTCGCCCAACTGCTCGACCGTCAGCTTCAAGCCGCCGGACATCAACACGTTGACCGGTTTCGGCGCCACGGCGCGAACCACCGCCAATACCTCTTCAGCGCTGCGCAACCCTGGCGCATACAACACGTCGGCACCCGCTTCGGCGAACGCCTGCAAGCGGCGGATCGTGTCGGCCAGATCCGGATTGCCATGCAGATAGTTCTCGGCACGGGCTGTCAGCGTGAACGCGAAAGGCAAGCTGCGAGCGGCAGCGACGGCGGCCTCGATGCGCGCCACGGCATGTTCGAAGCAATAAATCGGAGCGTCCGGTCGGCCCGTGAAGTCCTCGATCGAACCGCCGACGGCACCCGCGGCCGCCGCCGCCAGAATGCTTTGCGCGCATTCGGCGGGATCATCGGCGAATCCGTTTTCCAGATCGACCGCGACCGGCAGGTCGGTGGCGGCGACAATCGCCCGGACGTTGGCCAGGGTGTCGTCAAGCGTCAGGCCGCCATCAGGGCGACCCTGGGAAAAAGCGTAACCGGCGCTGGTGGTCGCCAGCGCCTCGAAACCCAGGCTGGCGAGCATCTTGGCCGAACCAGCATCCCACGGGTTGGGAATCACAAAAACCCCGTCGCGTTCGTGCAAGGCTCTGAACGCTTGGGCTCGAAGGGTTTGCGCATCCATTGGCAGGCTCCTCTGAAGGGAAACGAGTCCGCTTCAGAGCAAGCCAAGTTGCTCCGCCGCGGGCTCTCTGTATAGCTCAGGCAGCGCCGGCAAGCCAGGCAGACGCAGCATCAGGCGCGCGTGGAAACGTTGTGCCAGTTTGGCCGCGAGCACATTGTCGGCGGTGTGCAGGAAGATGTAGGGCGTACGACCTTCTTCGATCCACAGGGCGATTTTCTCCACCCACGGCAACAGGAACGGTTCATTGGCCTCAAGCTGCGGATGACCGATGAAACGCACCTGCGGGAACTGCGTGAACGCTGCAGGGCGCGGCGGCACACGGGGTTTCTTCGATTGGGCGTGCAGCACCGAAGGGTCGGTGGAGGTACAGCTGAACAAAGCACGGGGATCAAGGCAAATGCGCTCGACCCCACGATCGAGCAACAGGCGATTGAGCATCCGCTCGTTCTCGCCCTTGGCAAAGAACTCGTCATGCCGCACTTCAACGGCCAGCGGGCGCTGCAGCGCGTCGATGAATCCGGCCAGCTCGGGCAAGCGTTGCGGCGTAAAGCCCTTGGATAATTGCAGCCACAACGGCGCTATCCGCTCGCCCAGCGGGCTGAGCAATCGGGTGAAGGTTTCGGCGGCAGTCAGTTGTTCTCGCAGGTCCCCGCCGTGACTGATCTCGCGGGGAAACTTCGCGGTGAAGCGAAAGTGTGCGGGCATGACCTCGGCCCATCGCTGCACGGTACTGGCAGAGGGACTCGCGTAGAAGGTCGTATTGCCTTCCACGGCGTTGAACACTTGGGAATAGAGACCCAGAAAATCGGCGGGCCTGGCCGCTGCCGGGTAGAGGTAATCACGCCAGGCGTTTTCGCTCCAGGACGGGCAACCAAGGTAGTAAGGCAACATCAGATGTACAGGTCGAGGCCCAGCACTTGTGCATCCCATTCGACGAAACTGGCGGTGCTCAGGTAACTGGCCAGCGCCATTGCCACGCTTTTGTTCATCGCGCGGTGATAAAGCATGTCCTGCTGGCGGGCGGGAAGATTGCTCAGCTTCTGCGCAGCGGCTTTGGCAGCACGGGCAGCCAGCTGTTCTTCAGTCGCAAATGCAAGTTCGCCTTCGATATCGACGGACTCGTCTTCCACTCGCGGGTCTTTGCGAGGCTTGCGCTTGATGGGGTAGGACTGAGAGGAAACGCCGTCTATACGCATAGGTGCATGCTCGGTATCAGTAATGGCAGTCTAGTGGCACATAACCCACATCGCAAACTGCCTAGTGATAACTAGAACACATAAAAGGCAAAAGGTTTAAAACCCGGGGTTAGAAAACGACGATTGGCTTCGCCAGGCATGATCGTCTTCGCGAGCAGGCTCGCTCCCACAGGGATTGGCATAACTCCTGTGGGAGCGAGCCTGCTCGCGAAGCGGACACCTGGGACCAAGGGATTAACGCGCTTTCGGCGTCGCCACTTTATCGCGCAGATAAACCGGCTGCGCCTCATCCGCCACGATCGCCTCGCCACGTTCCCAAGCGAAACGCGCCAGGGTCAGCAAATCTTCAGCATGGGGCAACATGCCCGCATCCTGCCCGCTCAGGCTGACGCCAATGCGTTCGGCATAGCCCCAACCGGTGCCCGCGCCGAACCACTCACCGCTGGCATCGGCCGGCAATGCAGCGACTTCCGGTGGCAATACCGCTTCGGAGCCGACCAGGCGCATCTCCCCTGCGGTTTCTCGGTAGCAGCCCCAATACACCTCGTCCATCCGCGCATCGATGGCCGCCGCGACCTGGCTGGCACCGTGTTCGCGATAGGCGCGTTGGGCCAGCACCGCCAGGTTCGACACCGGCAAGACTGGGCGATCGAGTGCAAAGGCCAGGCCTTGCACCACACCGATGGCAATCCGCACGCCGGTGAATGCACCCGGCCCGCGACCGAAGGCGATGGCATCGACCGCTTGCAGGGTGGTACCGGCATCGGCAAGCAACTGCTGGATCATCGGCAGCAGCTTCTGTGCATGCAGGCGCGGAATCACCTCGTAATGGCTCGTCACTTTGCCGTCATGCAGCAAGGCAACGGAGCAAGCTTCAGTCGCGGTGTCCAGGGCCAGCAAGGTGCTCATCGATGTTTCCACAAGAGAGGTCAGAAAAAAGTCCGTCAGTATAAACAACTACGGCCCGCAAGCGGGCCGTAGAAGATCAAGCTATTTTCAGCTCAGGGCAGCCAGCACCTTGTCGGTGATCGCTTCAACCGAGCCGACGCCTTCGATATGGCTGTACTTCGGCTTGCCGTTGGCAGCAGACAGCTTCTGGTAGAAGTCCACCAGCGGTTTGGTCTGCGAATGGTAGACGGACAGGCGATGACGCACGGTTTCTTCAGTGTCGTCCTTGCGCTGTACCAGCTCTTCGCCGGTGATGTCGTCCTTGCCAGCAATTTTCGGCGGGTTGTAGACGATGTGGTAGACACGACCGCTGGCCTCGTGAACACGGCGACCGGCGATACGCTGCACGATCTCTTCGTCTTCAACGGCGATTTCAACCACCGCGTCGAGCTCGACACCGGCAGTCACCAGGGCTTCAGCCTGTGGAATGGTGCGCGGGAAACCGTCGAACAGGAAACCGTTGGCGCAGTCGGACTGGGCGATACGGTCCTTGACCAGGGCGATGATCAAGTCATCGGACACCAGGCCACCGGCATCCATGATGCTCTTGGCCTTGATGCCCAGCTCGGTGCCAGCCTTGACCGCGGCACGCAGCATGTCGCCGGTGGAGATTTGCGGAATACCGAATTTTTCGGTGATGAACTTAGCCTGAGTACCTTTACCGGCCCCGGGAGCTCCCAGCAGAATGACGCGCATCGATGTGCTCCTCAATTTTTTATATGGATAACGTCAGATTCGCCTCGTGGGGCCAATCTCAAAAATAGGGTCGTGACCGCCCAAACGGCCAAAGGCTGATCAAGATACACAGCAGGCTTCGCCCACACAAGCCGCCAAAAGTCGGAGAAACCACTGCCTGTCGTGACCGAGCAACCGGGTTCCCCAAGTCGCAACCCCATCATTAACTGTCGCCTGGCAGCACTTTTTAACCCGCCTTGGAACCGCATCCGGCGCCCCCGCCGGATGCCCAAAAGCATGGCAAAAATCCTCAGCCGGTGTTGCGCAAACCGGCGGCAATCCCTGCTACAGACACCAGCAACGCCTGTTCTACCGGGCTGTCCTGGGCCACATCCGGTTGCCGCGATCGTGCCAGCAACTCTGCCTGCAATAGATGAAGCGGGTCGAGGTAAGTGTTGCGCAAGCGGATGAATTCCAGGGTGGCTGGGCTATGTGCCAGCAGCTGCGACTGACCGGTCAAGCCGAGAACGATGGCGCATGCCTGCGACAATAGGTCGCGTAAATGCGCGCCCAAAGGTAGCAAGTCCGGCTCGACCAGACGCTCGTCGTAGGAGCGGGCGATATCCGCGTCGGCCTTGGCCAGGACCATTTCCAGCATGTCGATGCGCGTGCGGAAAAACGGCCACTGCTCGCGCATCTGCTGCAGCAGTTCGCCCTCACCGCGCTCCAGCGCTTTGCTCAGGGCCGCTTCCCAGCCCAACCAGGCGGGCAGCATCAACCGGGTCTGGGTCCAGCCGAAGATCCACGGGATGGCCCGCAGGCTTTCGATCCCGCCAGCACGGCGCTTGGCCGGGCGACTGCCCAGCGGCAGGCGCCCAAGCTCCTGTTCCGGGGTGGACTGGCGGAAATATTCCACGAACTGCGGATTTTCCCGCACCACCGCACGGTAGGCGCTGACCCCATCGGCGGCCAGTTCGTCCATCAGATGGCGCCACTCAGGTGTCGGCGGCGGCGGTGGCAGCAAGGTCGCTTCGAGCACCGCGGCCAGATACAGATTGAGGTTTTGCTCGGCGATGTCCGGCAGGCCGAACTTGAATCGAATCATTTCTCCCTGCTCGGTGGTGCGGAAACGTCCGGCGACCGAACCCGGCGGCTGCGACAGAATCGCCGCGTGCGCCGGGCCGCCACCCCGCCCCACGGTGCCGCCGCGACCATGGAACAACAGCAGTTCCACGTCGTGCGAGCGGCAGATATCCACCAGTTGTTCCTGCGCCCGGTACTGGGCCCAGGCGGCTGCCGTGGTCCCTGCGTCCTTGGCCGAGTCGGAATAACCGATCATCACTTCCTGCGGGCCTTGCAGGCGCGAGCGATAGCCCGGCAGCAACAAGAGCTTCTCGATCACCGGACCTGCGTTATCGAGGTCGGCAAGGGTTTCGAACAGCGGCACCACGCGCATCGGCCGCAATACCCCGGACTCCTTGAGCAGCAGCTGCACGGCCAGCACATCGGAAGCGGCACCGGCCATGGAAATCACGTAGGAGCCCAGCGACGCTCCTGGCGCCGCAGCGATTTCCCGGCAAGTCGCCAGCACTTCGGCGGTATCGGCCGAAGGCTTGTAGTAGGCCGGCAACAAGGGTCGACGGTTATTCAGTTCGCGCGTCAGGAAGGCGATGCGCTCTTCTTCGCTCCAGTCTTCATAGCGACCCAGGCCAAGGTAGTCGGTGATTTCGGTCATGGCCGCGGTATGGCGCGACGAGTCCTGGCGTACATCGAGGCGCACCAGGAACAGGCCGAACGTCACGGCCCGGCGCAGGCAATCGAGCAAGGGACCGTCGGCGATGACGCCCATGCCGCACTCATGCAGCGAGTGGTAGCACAGCTCCAGTGGGTCGAGCAGGTCGCGATTGTCTTGCAGCACATCGGCCGGTGCAGGCGTCGGCGTCGACAACGCGGTGTGCGCCCAGCTTCGCGTGGCGCGCAGGCGTTCGCGTAGCTGCTTGAGCACAGCGCGATAAGGTTCGGCGCTGTCGCCAGCCTTGGCCTTCAATTCTTCACTGGCCTGCTGCATCGACAACTCGGCAGCCAGATGATCGACATCGCGCAGGTACAAATCGGCCGCCATCCAGCGCGCCAGCAGCAGTACTTCACGGGTCACGGCCGCCGTCACGTTGGGGTTGCCGTCGCGGTCGCCACCCATCCACGAGGCAAAACGAATCGGCGCCGCTTCCAATGGCAAATGCAGTCCCGTGGCGGCATGCAGGGCTTGGTCGGCCTTGCGCAAGTAGTTGGGGATCGCTTGCCACAGTGAATGCTCGATCACCGCGAAGCCCCATTTGGCTTCGTCGACCGGCGTCGGGCGCGTGCGGCGGATTTCTTCGGTGTGCCAGGCTTCGGCGATCAGGCGCTGCAATGTCGACTTGATCTGCTCGCGCTCGGCGCTGGTCAGGTCGCGATGGTCCTGCGCCGCCAGTTGCGCAGCGATGGCGTCGTATTTCTGGATCAGCGTGCGGCGCGCGACTTCGGTCGGGTGCGCCGTCAGCACCAGCTCAATTTCCAGCCGTCCCAACTGACGGGCCAGGGACTCGGCGCCATGACCTTCGGCGCGCAGGCGGGCGAGCAGCTCCGGCAGTACCCGCGCCTCGAATGGCGCGGGCTGGGATTCTTCGCGACGATGAATCAGTTGGTACTGCTCGGCGATGTTGGCCAGGTTGAGAAACTGGTTGAACGCCCGCGCCACCGGCAGCAGTTCGTCCTCCGTCAACTGGTTGAGGCTGGCGCTGAGCTCGGCATCCATGGAACCGCGACGGTCAGCCTTCGCACCCTTGCGGATCTGCTCGATCTTGTCGAGAAAGCCGTCCCCATACTGTTCCCGAATGGTGTTGCCCAACAACTCACCGAGCAGGTGAACGTCTTCGCGCAAGCGTGCATCAATATCGGTCATCAACAGTTCTCCAGCGAAAAATCCGGTCGACCAGGAACCTTAAGAGTGCCGCTCCAGACCGGTTCTTACAAGCAAGACGACGAAGGGCCTTTAAACCTTTGGCGTAAAAGCTAGTCTCAAGAGTAAGCCGTACAACGGCTGTCGCCGGCATCTGCCGGACATTCCCCGCCTGCCGGGAGCAGGAGTGCAATGAGGTCATTATGAAAATCCGCGAGCTTGCCAACCACTGGGAAGAAAACGCCAAGGGTCGCCTGACCGACACAGGCTATTCGATTCATCTGGACGTGGAGGCTGCCGCACGGCTTGCGGCGATTATCGAGATGTACCCCAAGCGGCATCCTGAAGAACTGCTGGGCGAACTGATCGGGGCTGCCCTGGAAGAACTGGAAAAAAGCTTTCCCTATGTGAAAGGTTCCACCGTAGTCGCCACTGATGAAGAGGGCGATCCGTTGTACGAAGACATCGGCCCGACCCCACGTTTCCTCGCTTTGTCCCGTCGTCATTTGCATGACCTGTCGGCCGCTGGCGACAAGCAAAAGCACTGATTTTTTTTGTATTTGTCCCTCCTGAAAATCACTGTTCGCACCCCCTTCGAGGGGTGTGATCAGCTGTGTTCATCGCCACATTCCTCGATATAGAGCCCTTCGCGCTGCGTCGAAATTTTTTCGATAGCCAGCTAAATTTCTGAACTTTCAAAAAAAGCCTCGGGTCAACCCAGTAACCACGCCTGGGACGGCCGTTTCAAAAAGCCTTGTGAAATACGGTTTCGGCTCATTGCCCAGGATGGATATTCACGTTGCTCAGGAGTTAGCCCAATGGAGTTGAAAACGATGAAAACCCGAACTGGCAAATCCTCTTCCCTGCACGGACTGAAAATGGCGGCACTGGCCATCGGCACAGGCCTCGTGCTGGCCGGTTGCGCGGGTAACCCACCCACCGAGCAATTCGCCGTCACCGAGTCAGCGGTCAATAGCGCCGTCAGTGCCGGTGGTACCGAATTCGCTGCAGTGGAAATGAAGGCTGCACAAGACAAACTCAAGCAAGCCGAAATTGCCATGCACGACAAGAAGTTCGATCAAGCCAAGACCTTGGCCGAACAGGCTGAGTGGGACGCTCGTGTAGCCGAGCGCAAAGCCCAGGCGATGAAAGCCGAACAATCTGTGAAGGACTCTCAGAAAGGGGTTCAGGAACTGCGTCAGGAAAGCCAGCGCACCGTTCAGTAACAGCGCTGCACGACGTATTTCTTACTCGATTGAAAAGGACTAAAACCATGAATTCAAAAAATTTGATGATCCCTGCCCTGCTGGCCGCCAGCGTTACTTTGGCCGCATGCTCAACGCCACCGAACGCCAATCTGGAACAGGCCCGCACCAATTATTCCGGCCTGCAAGCCAACCCGCAGGCGAGCAAAGTCGCGGCGCTGGAAACCAAGGACGCCAGCGATTACCTGGACAAGGCCGACAAGGCCTACCTGGATAAGGAAGACCCGGCCAAGGTTGACCAGTTGGCCTACCTGACCAACCAGCGTGTCGAAGTGGCGAAACAGACCATCGCCCTGCGCACCGCCGAAGCCAATCTGAAAAACGCTTCTGCACAACGGGCCCAGGCGCGTCTTGACGCCCGCGACCAGCAGATCAAGCAGCTGCAGGACAGCCTCAATGCCAAACAGACCGATCGCGGCACGTTGGTGACCTTCGGTGATGTGCTGTTCGCCACCGACAAGGCCGAGCTGAAATCCAACGGCATGATGAACATCAACAAACTGGCCCAGTACCTTCAGGAGAATCCGGACCGCAAGGTGATTGTCGAGGGTTACACCGACAGCACCGGTACCGCCTCGCACAACCAGTCACTGTCGGAACGCCGCGCCAGCTCCGTGCGCATGGCGCTGGTGAAGATGGGTGTTGATCCAACCCGCATCGTCGCCCAGGGTTATGGCAAGGAATATCCCGTGGCGGAAAATACCAGTGTCTCGGGCCGGGCACAGAATCGTCGGGTGGAAGTGACGATTTCCAATGACAACCAGCCGGTGATTCCGCGTTCGGCGGTGAGCTCGAATTAAGCATCACGCAATAATCCAAAAGCCCCACCTGATCTGATCAGGCGGGGCTTTTAGTTTTCAAGATCAAAAGATCGCAGCCTTCGGCAGCTCCTACTGTTCCAGCTTCTGCGGGGTTTCCTGCCCCATGCAACGCACCGCTTTCTTCTTGTTGTTGACCAGCACGCCGGTCAGGCCTTTCTGTTCGGTGTCGAACAGCACCAACACGCCATCAATGCACTGCGCCACTTGCGCCGCCGGTTCCAGGGAGACCTTGTAGTCTTCGCCCGGCACGGTCTTGAGCATGGTGAATTCGTTGAGCAGCAACGCATCCTCTGGCTTGGCGAAGTGCAGGTAGCCGTACCACCACAAGGCCGCGACGGTGCCGAGGATGCTGCAGATACCGGTGATGATCAGCGGGATGGCGTTACGTTCTTCACTCATTGCGGGCTCTCTGGTGGTTCATTTTCAGAATGTTCGGGTGCCGGGTAATTGGGGATTTCGCCCAAGCGGCGCAGGCCGTTGAAATGCTGCGGGTCATCGAGATAACGCAACATGACTTTGCGCCAGACCGGGTCGGCGAATGTCTGCACGTGACCGCCACGGGTCAGTTGCAGCACCCTGGGCGGCGGCGCAGCTTGATACAGACGGATGCCGTTGGAAAGAGGCACGAGCGGATCGTCGATGCTGTGGTAGATCAGTTTCGGCACGCCATTGAGCTGAGCCATGGAATTGATCGCACTGTCGCCATCAGGCACCAGCCAGGACAGCGGCACCTGGAACGCCCAGAACACCCATGAATTGCTCAGCGCATAACGACCGACACTGCGGTAACTGGCAGGCACACCATCGAGCACAACCGCCTTCAGTTGTTTTTGCCGCTCGGGGTGTTGCACGAGGTAGTGAACCGCCATCGAACCGCCAAGGCTCTGTCCCAGCAAGATCAGCGGCTTGCCCTTGACCTCCGGGGCCTGGTCGAGCCATTGGAACGCGGCGTCGATGTCCTGATAGATCGCCGGCAAGCTCGGTTCGCCCTCGGACAAGCCGTAGCCGCGATAGTCCACCAGCAACACCTGGTAACCCTCTTTAGGCAGCCACCAACTCCCGCCCAGGTGCATGGGCAGGTTGCCACCGTTGCCGTGCAGGTGCAAAACGGTGCCTTTGACCTCGACACCTTTTTTTGCCGGCAGCCACCAGCCGTGCAGCTTGAGGCCGTCGGCGGTGGTCAGGGTGACATCGCGGTATTCGAGCTTGGCTTTTTCCGGGGTGAACAACTGGCCGGGTTCGGGGTAGAACAGCAGTGAGCTGCAACCGCTCAGGGCCAGGAGAAGGCAGAAGATGCCGAGGATTCTCATCCGGTGAAACCTCAATGTGGGTGATCGTTCCCATGCTCCGCGTGGGAATGCATAACGTGACGCTCCGCGTCACAGTGGACGCGGAGCGTCCATGGCGGCATTCCCACGCAGAGCGTGGGAACGATCTGATCAAAGGATATTGGAGTAATCCGCCTCGATCCGGTCCAGGCTCAGGTGATTGAGGAAGTTGGAGAAACACATCCACGCCGACAACGCGTTCATGTCGCGAAACTGTTCAGGCAGGTACTTGGGCGGCACCACCAGGCCTTCATCCACCAGCAGGCGCAAGGTGCGCATGTCTTCCAGGGTAGTCTTGCCGCAGAACAACAGCGGTATCTGCTCCAGCTTGCCTTTACGCACGGCCAGTTGAATGTAGTTGTAAATCATGATGAAGCCCTTGAGGTAGGACAAGTCTTTGGTGAATGGCAGACCTGTCGGCACCGAGCCGCGGAAAACGCGACTGGCGTTGCTGTAGCTCTCGGGCATCTCGAAGCCTTGTTCGCGGAAGAACTCGAACACCTGCAGGAAATCCGCGCCCTCCTCAACCATGTGAATGGCCCGCGTGCGGTTGGTCAGCTTGCGCAGGCGGCTCGGGTAGGAGGCAAAGGTGATGATTTCCATCAGGATCGCCAGGCCTTCCTGGGTCACCGTCGACGAGGGCGGCCCCTTGGACAGGAAGGTGCAGATCGGCTGGTTCAAACCGTTGAGGGTGGTACCGACATGCACCAGCCCTTCGTGGACCTCCAGGGCGCGCACATCGCGCTGATTGAACATCGCATCGGAGCGGATCTTGATGTAGTCAGCGCCGGCAGCCGCATCGGCGACGATGCCGTCAGACTCGAACACGCGGATGGTTTCCTCGGCTTCGCCAAATACTTTGTTCAAGCGATGTTGCAACAGGTCGACCGCTTCCTTGGCCGTCAGCGTCTTCGGTTCATCCTTGAGGTCGCCACGACCGTCGATGTTGTTCAGGTACTCGGACAGCATCATGCCCAGGTCGGACAGGGTCGGGTCGCCAGCATGAAAGGCGTCCGAGGCAGCGCCATACAACTCCTGGGAAATCAGGCCGAAATCCTCGGTGCCACGCGCTTCGAGCATGCGCACCACCATCCGGTATTCCTTGCACATGCGGCGCATGATTTGCCCGACCGGGTTGAACTGGCCAAGTTGACGGGTGATGTCGCGCTCGATGTTCTGGAATTCCAGCTTCACCTTGCTGGAATCGAAGGCCAGCGGACGGTTGAGATAGTAATCACGGTCCACCGCGGGCATTTCCTTGCCCTTGGCCTTGAGGAAGCCCTTGCGGATGTTGTCGTCCCATTTCACCGCATCGAGGACGCGAATCGGCGTCTGTGCCAGCACAATGCGATCGGACAAAATGCGTATCGACTGCTGGTAATCGTCCACCCGGAACTCCTGTTGAAACCTGTTGGTTATTGGGCCTTGGCCTGGCGCTGGTAGCGGACCGCTTCGACGAATACATCGGAGTTGGCGGGATCGTCGAGGTAGGCCGATACCTGGTCCATCTTGCTGTCGATCAACACGCCCTCGCCGTCGTCGGTCTGGAAGACTTCGCCACTGAGAATTTTCTGCCCAAGCGCCTGCTTGATTTGCTCGAGGTCGAGGTTGTACACCACCAGTTCGCGCTTGTCGGTGAGTTCGAAGCCGGCAATCGTGAAATGCCCGCCGAACCGGGCCGGCGCTTTCGCAGAGAGATACCAGCGGCTACCGTGGTGAGACACGGTAAATGGATAGGCCTCGCGTTCCTTGGGCCTGGCCTTGAAATAGCTGACTGCCTGATAGCGATTGTCGCCGATGCGCGTCAACTCAAGATTCAGCGGTTCACCCCAGGCATTGGTGCTGGTCCATTTTCCCAATAAACCTTTTGGTGCGGGCTCGCTCGTGGGCAGCGGCTCCTTGAAGGTCACCAGGCAGCCGCTGAGCAGCAGGAACGACAAGGCGATTACTACGGCGCACCAAGCTTTCATTCAACACTCCCTATCGACACACGATGACTTGTCCACGCTGATCGTTCCCACGCTCCGCGTGGGAACGATCGGTACGGGGGGCGCGTTATACCGAAGCCAGCACCAAATGCATATAACGCGTCAGTATGCCCAGCATCTCCTCTTCGGCGTCCGGCTCAGCGTCGTTGAGCAGGCCCTGATATTCCATCCGTCCGATTATCGCCGTCAACACTTTGGCGTCCTGCTGTGGTTCGCGAGAACCCAGCACCTGGAAAAGCTGGCAGGAACCCTGCAACAGGATTTGCTGATGGGAGCGCACCAACTCGGCCAGGCGCGGGTTCAGCAGCGCTTCCTGGCGGAACGCCTGCTCGGCCATCAAGTGCTCACGACGGGTGATCAGTTGCCGGTGCACATAGTCGGTCATCAACCGCGCAATGTCGTCCGCCAGTTTTGAACGAGCCTGCGCACTGCCGTCGCCACTGGCGATCATGTCGCGCAGCAGGCCCTCGTTATTCACCCACAGCTTGGCCATGTAGGCCGCGCTGCGCTCCACATACTGGGCGAAGGTATCGGTGAGCAGGTCATCGATATCCTTGAAGTAGTAAGTGGTCGCCGATAACGGCACTTGTGCCTCGGCAGCCACCGCGCGATGCCTTACGGCCCGTACGCCATCGCGCACGACAATGCGCATCGCGGCATCGAGAATGTCCTGTCGACGTTGCTCGCTGCCCTGCCGGCTGGCCTTGCGGCCCTGGTACTGAACACTTTCAGCAACCGCAGTGGCGATACCCGCTGCACCTTCTTGAGCCATTGCACGATTCACGACAGGTCTTTCCTCTCAGATGAAACTAACAAGTTGATACGTTTGTACCAGACAGGCAATAAAAAGCCGCCTGAAGAGGCGGCTTTTTATTGAAACACTTACGCTTGTGGCCGCATGTGCGGGAACAGGATCACGTCGCGGATCGACGGGGAGTTGGTCAACAACATCACCAGGCGGTCGATGCCGATGCCTTCACCGGCCGTCGGAGGCATGCCGTACTCCAGCGCGCGCACGAAGTCGGCGTCGTAGTGCATGGCTTCGTCGTCGCCGGCGTCCTTGTCGGCCACCTGGGCCATGAAACGCTCGGCCTGGTCTTCCGCGTCGTTCAACTCGGAGTAGGCGTTGGCGATTTCACGACCACCGATGAACAGCTCGAAGCGGTCGGTGACATTCGGGTTCTCGTCGTTGCGGCGAGCCAACGGCGATACTTCGAACGGGTACTGGGTAATGAAGTGCGGCTGCTCCAGCTTGTGCTCGACCAGCTCTTCGAAAATCATCACCTGCAGCTTGCCCAGGCCTTCGAAGCCCAGCACCTTGGCGCCGGCCTTCTTGGCGATGGCGCGAGCCTTGTCGATGTCGTTCAGGTCATCGGCGGTCAGCTCAGGGTTGTACTTGAGGATCGAGTCGAACACCGACAGGCGCACGAACGGCTCGCCGAAGTGGAACACCTTGTCGCCGTACGGCACGTCGGTGCTGCCCAGGACCAGCTGTGCCAGCTCACGGAACAGTTCTTCGGTCAGGTCCATGTTGTCTTCGTAGTCGGCGTAGGCCTGGTAGAACTCCAACATGGTGAATTCAGGGTTGTGACGAGTCGAAACGCCTTCGTTACGGAAGTTGCGGTTGATCTCGAACACTTTTTCGAAGCCACCAACCACCAGACGCTTCAGGTACAGCTCTGGCGCGATACGCAGGAACATTTCCATGTCCAGCGCGTTGTGGTGGGTTTCGAACGGCTTGGCCGCGGCACCGCCAGGAATGGTCTGCAGCATCGGCGTTTCGACTTCGAGGAAGTCGCGCTTCATCAGGAAGCTGCGAATGTGCGCGATCACTTGCGAACGTACGCGGAACGTCTGGCGCACGTCTTCGTTGACGATCAGGTCAACGTAACGCTGGCGATAGCGCTGTTCGGTGTCGGTCAGGCCATGGTGCTTGTCCGGCAGCGGGCGCAGGGACTTGGTCAGCAGGCGCACGTTGGTCATTTCAACGTACAGGTCACCTTTGCCGGAACGGGCCAGGGTGCCCTCGGCAGCAATGATGTCGCCCATGTCCCAGGTTTTCACCGCGGCCAGGGTGTCTTCGGACAGGGTCTTGCGGTTGACGTAGACCTGGATGCGACCGGTCATGTCCTGGATCACCATGAACGAGCCACGGTTGAGCATGATGCGACCGGCAACCTTGACCGGGATTGCAGCCTCTGCCAGCTCTTCCTTGGTCTTGTCCGCGTACTGTTTCTGCAAGTCATTGCAGTAGTTTTCGCGGCGGAAGTCGTTGGGGAAGGCATTGCCCTTGGCGCGCTCGGCAGCAAGCTTTTCCTTGCGCAGGGCGATCAGGGAGTTTTCTTCCTGTTGCAGGGCTTGCGGGTCGAGTTCTAGGTCGCTCATGTCTTTAAATATTCCATCACAGGTTCGTTGCCCCCGGGCCTGCGGCCCGGGGATCGCCAGCAAGCCGGCTCCTACAGGGATCGGGACCGATCCCGTATTGCATGTCTTACAGCCCTGATTTCAGGCTGGCTTCCAGGTATTCGTCGATATCGCCGTCGAGCACCTTGTCGCAGTCGCTGCGTTCGATGTTGGTACGTAGATCCTTGATCCGCGACGCATCGAGCACATAAGAACGGATCTGGTGACCCCAGCCGATATCCGACTTGGTGTCTTCCAGCGCCTGGGACGCGGCGTTGCGTTTCTGCATTTCCTGCTCATACAACTTGGCCCGCAGCATTTTCATGGCGGTGTCCTTGTTGGCATGCTGGGAACGTTCGTTCTGGCAGCTGACCACGGTATTGGTCGGTACGTGGGTGATACGTACGGCCGAGTCGGTGGTGTTTACGTGCTGACCACCGGCACCGGAGGAACGATAGGTGTCGATCCGCAAGTCCGCCGGGTTGATCTCGATTTCCACCTTGTCATCGATCTCTGGCGAGACAAAAACCGCCGAGAACGAAGTGTGACGACGGTTGCCAGAGTCGAACGGGCTCTTGCGAACCAGGCGATGTACGCCGATCTCGGTACGCAGCCAGCCAAAGGCGTATTCACCCTTGATGTGCACGGTCGCGCCCTTGATGCCAGCGACTTCACCGGCCGACAGTTCCATGATGGTGGCGTCGAAACCGCGTTTGTCAGCCCAGCGCAGATACATGCGCAGCAGGATGTTGGCCCAGTCCTGGGCCTCGGTGCCACCGGAGCCGGCCTGGATATCCAGGTAGGCGTTGTTCGGGTCCATTTCATGGCTGAACATGCGGCGGAATTCAAGCTTGGCGAGGTTTTCCTCAAGACGGGCCAGCTCGGCGACGACATCGCCCACTGCGCCTTCGTCGTTTTCTTCGACAGCCATGTCCAGCAGGTCGCGGCAATCGGCCAGACCCGTGTTCAGTTCGTCGAGGGTCTCGACGATCTGCGCCAGCGCAGCGCGCTCGCGGCCCAGTTCCTGGGCGTATTCAGGTTTGTTCCAGACACTCGGATCTTCAAGCTCGCGATTGACCTCGGTCAGGCGCTCATGCTTTTGATCGTAGTCAAAGATACCCCCGAATAGTTTCGGAGCGCTCGGACAGGTCCTTGATGGTGTTAAGGATCGGGTTGATTTCCATGGCGGGCAGCACTCGTTGGCGAACTTTTGAAAGCCGGCGAGTATAACGGTAAACGGCCGGAAACGGCAGTCCGCTTGGCCGAAAAGGCGGGGTTCACCTACGCCCTCTGCAACTGTGGAGATCACCTGTGGCGAGGGGATTTATCCCCGTTGGACTGCGCAGCAGTCCCGTTGTTGGGGCCCCTTCGCAGCCCAGCGGGGATAAATCCCCTCGCCACAGGGTGTTTTGTGTCGGTCAGCCTATGCCCACCTGATTACGCCCGTTGTTCTTCGCCTGGTACAACCCCTTGTCCGCCGCCGAGATCAATTCACGACAATTGCTGCCAGATGTCGGGATGATGGTAGACAGGCCGATGCTGATGGTCAGGCTCGATCCTTCGGTCGGGGCTATATGCGGGATCTTCAGCGCGGCCACGGTCATGCGCAGTTTTTCCGCCACCAGCCGCGCGCCGCCCTGCGAGGTGTTGGGCAGTACCAGGGCGAATTCTTCGCCGCCGTAGCGGGCCGGGAGGTCGGAAGGTCGGGAGCTGGCGTCGCGGATCGCCGCGGCGACCTGGCGCAGGGCTTCGTCGCCTTCCAGATGGCCGAAGGTGTCGTTGTAGGTCTTGAAGTAGTCCACATCGATCATCAGCAACGACAATTGGGTCTGCTCACGCAGCGAGCGGCGCCATTCGAGTTCCAGGTATTCATCGAAATGCCGACGGTTCGACAGCCCGGTCAGGCCGTCGGAGTTCATCAGGCGTTGCAACACCAGGTTGGTGTCGAGCAACTGTTGCTGGCTGACCCGCAAAGCGCGGTAGGCCGCATCACGCTGCAGCAGCGTCATGTAGGAGCGCGAGTGATAGCGAATGCGCGCCACCAGCTCGATGTTGTCCGGCAGCTTGACCAGGTAGTCGTTGGCCCCGGCCGCGAACGCCGCGCTCTTGATCAGCGGGTCTTCCTTGGTCGACAGGACGATGATCGGAATGTCCCTGGTCGCCGGGTGGTTGCGGTATTCGCGCACCAGGCTCAGGCCATCGAGGCCGGGCATGACCAGGTCCTGCAGGATCACCGTCGGCTTGATGCGCACGGCATGGGCGATGGCCTGGTGCGGGTCGGCGCAAAAGTGGAAGTCGATGTTTTCTTCGTTCGACAAACCGCGTCGTACGGCCTCGCCGATCATCGCCTGATCGTCCACCAACAACACCATGGCGGCATTTTCGTCAGTCTTGAAGTCGTCGAGCTGTAAATCATTCATGTGCGTTCACCTGAATACTACTTGGGCCAGGAATGCGGTTGAAAGGGTCACTTGGGGAATATCTCCAGCAATCGTGGCGCTATCTGTTCCAGCGGGCGTATTTCCACGGCGGCATCGATGGCGGCTGCCGCCTTCGGCATGCCATACACCGCACTGCTTTGTTGATCTTGTGCGATGGTCAGGTAGCCATGCTGGCGCATGAGTTTAAGCCCTTGCGCCCCATCGCGCCCCATGCCGGTCAACAAAACGCCAACCGCATCGCCATTCCAGTAACTGGCCACGCTCTCGAAAAACACATCGATAGAGGGCCTGTAGATCTCGTTGACCGGTTCGGCCGTGTAGGCCAGCTTGCCGTTTTTCAACAAACGAATATGGTGGTTGGTGCCCGCCAGCAGCACGGTGCCGCTTTGCGGCGGCTCGCCCTCCTGGGCCAGGCGCACGTTCAGGCCGCTGGCGCTGCCGAGCCATTCGGCCATGCCAGCGGCAAATACCTGGTCAACGTGTTGGACCAAGACGATGGCCGGGGAAAAATCCCGCGGCAATCCCTTGAGCAGGCATTCCAAAGCCGCCGGCCCGCCAGCGGATGAACCGATGGCGATCAGGCTCTGGCGTGGGCCCGAACTGCGCGTCGGATCCGGTGCCAATCGTTCCCGATTGCCCTTGTCGCCGATCAGCCAGCCGATATTCATGATTTTGCGTAACAGCGGTGCCGCCGCTTCCTGGGCATTACCCGCACCGAGGGCCGGCGTGTCGACCACATCCAGGGCGCCATGGCCCATGGCCTCGAAGACCCGATGCACGTTCTGCTGGCGATCGACGGTGACGATGACGATCGCGCAGGGCGTTTCAGCCATGATGCGCCGGGTGGCCTCCACTCCGTCCATCACCGGCATGATCAAATCCATCAGGATCAGGTCTGGCGTCTGTTCGGCACACTTTTGCACCGCCTCGCGGCCGTTGCCCGCCACCCAGATCACCTGGTGGGTCGGCTCGAAAGCCAATGCCCGGCGCAAGGCTTCCACGGCCATTGGCATGTCATTGACGATTGCGATCTTCATGCCCGTGCTCCTCCTATGAGCTCAACCACTGCATCGAGCAAGGCATCGTCGTGAAAACTGGCTTTGGCTAGATAATAGTCGGCCCCGGCGTCCAGTCCACGACGACGGTCTTCTTCACGATCCTTGTAGGACACCACCATCACCGGCAGCGATTGCAGACGATTGTCCCGGCGCAACAACGACACCAGCTCGATGCCGTCCATGCGCGGCATGTCGATGTCGGTGATCAGCAGGTCGAAATCTTCGGAACGCAAGGCATTCCAGCCATCCATGCCGTCGACCGCCACGGCCACGTCATAACCTCGATTTAGCAGCAGTTTGCGCTGCAGCTCACGCACGGTCAGGGAGTCATCGACGACCAGGACTCGCTTGCGGGCTGCTGCGACGACCTGGTTGCTGTGGCGCGCAATGCGCTCCAGGCGCCCGGTGTTGAGCAATTTATCCACCGAACGCAGCATGTCTTCGACGTCGACGATCAACACCACCGAACCGTCGTCGAGCAGAGCGCCGGCGGAGATATCCTGGACCTTGCCGAGGCGCTCATCCAGGGGCAATACAACCAATGTCCGCTCGCCGATAAAGCGTTCTACCGCAATGCCATATATCGCATCACGCTCGCGGATCACCACGACTTTCAGGGTTTGCTGGCTGCCTTGACTGGCCGGACGCTGCAACAGTTGACTGGCGGCGACCAGCCCGACATGCCGGCCTTCATGCCAAAAATGCTGGCGGCCCTCGACCTGAACGATATCCGCCGGCTCCAGATCACACATGCGTTCAATGTGGGCCAGCGGGAAGGCATAAGCCTCTTCACCGACTTCCACCACCAGGCTGCGCACCACGGACAGGGTCAGGGGCACCTCGAGATGGAAACGACTGCCCTCGCCCGCCGTCTGCTCCAGCACCACCGCACCGCGCAACTGGCGAACCATGTGCTGCACCGCATCCAGGCCAACGCCGCGCCCGGAGACTTCGGTGACAGTGTCGCGCAGACTGAAGCCGGGCAGGAAAAGGAAGGTCAGCAGTTCCTCTTCACTCAATTGCGCGGCGGTATCGGCCGGGGATAACTGGCGTTCGACGATGCTGCGACGGACCTTTTCCAGATCGACCCCGTTACCGTCATCGCTCAGTTGCAGCACCAGCAACCCGGCCTGATGGGACGCGCGCAGACGAATCAGGCCCTCTGCTGGCTTACCCGCCAACAGCCTTTGTTCCGGGCTTTCGATACCGTGATCGACGGCATTGCGCAGCAAGTGAGTCAGTGGCGCTTCGAGTTTTTCCAGGACGTCGCGATCGACCTGGGTCTTTTCGCCCTCGATCTCCAGCCGCACTTGCTTGCCGAGGCTACGACCGAGGTCGCGGACCATCCGCACCTGCCCCGTCAAGACATCGGCGAACGGCCGCATGCGACAAGCCAGGGCGGTGTCGTACAACACCTGCGCGCGCTGGCTGGCCTGCCAGGCAAACTCATCCAGTTCGGCGTTTTTTTCCAGCAGCAATTGCTGGGACTCCGCCAGGAGCCGGCGTGCATCGTCGAGGGCTTCCCGGGCTTCGAGGCTCAGGACTTGCTCCTTGAGATGGACGTTGAGGTTTTCCAGCGCCCGCTGACTGTTGCTCTGCATGCGCTTGAGCCGCTGCATGGTGGCCAGGTGCGGTTTGAGCCGCAGGGTTTCCACCAGGGATTTACTCGACAGATCGAGCAGACTGTTCAAGCGCTCGGCAGTCACGCGCAGTACGCGCTCGCCGTTTTCGGTGGTGCGCCTGGCCAGTTTCGGCGATACCGCCAGCGATTCGACGGGCGCCGCCGGCTCTTCGATCGTGGGTGCGGGCGCTTCAACTTGCAGCTCGGCCATCACCAGCGCGGCGGGGGTCATGCTCGGTATCGCAGCAGCCATTGGATCGAGCAAGCGCCCCATCAATACGACATACGCTTCGATGTCCGCAGCGCCCGGCGCATTGTTCGGTGTCGCGATGCGCATCAGCAGGTCGGTGCCTTGCAGCAACGCATCAATGTGTTCCGGGCGCAGGTACAAGCGCCCTTCCTGGGCACTGACCAGGCAATCTTCCATGACATGGGCAACGCTGACGCCAGCATCGACGCCGACGATCCGGGCCGCGCCTTTTAGCGAATGTGCCGCACGCATGCACGATTCGAGATGATCAGCCTGGGTCGGATCACGTTCCAGCGCCAACAAACCTGCGCTCAGCACCTGGGTCTGGGCCTCGGCTTCCAGGCTGAACAGCTCCAGCAACGAAGAGTCGCGCATTTGCTCGGGGGTCATGTGAGGCTCCGGGTCACGGCGGACATCAGCTGATCTTCATCCAGCCAGCGCAGGCTGCGACCTTTGAATTGCATCACGCCACGGGTGTACTTGGCACTGGCCTGCGCGCCAGTGCGGGACGCCGCTTCGAGGATGCGTTCGTCGATGGCATGTATTCCGTCCACTTCGTCTACCGGCACCACCACGGGACCGCCGTGGGCGGCGATGATCAGCATGCGCGGCACGACTCGCGCGCCGCTGGCAACGCTGCTGGTGCTATCGAGACCCAGCAACTCGACCAGAGAGAGGCACGCCACCAACGCACCCCGTACATTCGCCACCCCTAGCAAGGCCCGGGAGCGTTGATGGGGCAATGAATGAATGGTTTGCAACGGCGCCACTTCGACCAGGCTGCGAGTGGAAAGCGCCAGCCATTCTTCGCCGAGGCGGAACATCAGCAGCGAACGGGTTTTCACCTCGCTTTCGACGGCAATGGACGCTGATGCGCGTTCCTCCTGCTGCAACGCGTAGCGATCCAGCAAGCGCGTGGCGGCCGCCGAATACACCGCGCAATTGCGGCAGTGAATGTGTTCGCTCAGCAGTGGGCAGGACTTGTCGCCGTGAATGCCAATGCGATTCCAGCAGTCGTCGATGGACTGGGCATCTTCATGGGTGACGTTCAAGGAGTCGGAGGCGATCATCGTTTACGCTCACTGTCGGCGGCGCGCTCGCTGCGGGCGGCGCGATCCTGCAATCGTCTGGCTCCCGCGGTATCCCCCTGGGATTGCAGCAAGGCGGCCAAGTGCATCAATGCGTCGGCATGTTGCGGGTCGAGGTACAACGCCTTGCGATAAAAGCCCTGGGCTTCAAGGACGCTGCCGGCGACATCGCTGAGCAGCCCCAGCCAATAAAACACCTGGGCCACCGGTTCGTGGTGGCGTAGATAGTTATCACAAGCGGCACGAGCTTCGGCGCTTTTGCCTTCGTTGGCCAGCGCGGCGACGTTCGCCAGCAGCGCGGCGGCGTCGGATGTGCTTGGTGCGACCGGGTGCGATACCTGCTTGACGCTGGCGAACGGGCGCCGTTGAGTCGGTACCGGCGCAACCCTGCGCACGGGTTGCGGCACTGGCAACGGTGTGGGTACGAATGCCGGCAGCGGCTCGGGTTCCGGAGCGCTATGGCGACTGAAGGCAAAGGATTGTGGGATGCCAATCGAACGCATGCCCAGGCGCCCCAGCAGACTGCCCTCCGCCGGGCCGATAAACAGTACCCCATCAACATGGGTCAAGCGCTTGAGTACCTCGAAAACCTGTTTCTGTGTTGGCAGATCGAAGTAGATCAGCAGATTGCGGCAGAACACGAAGTCAAAGGGTGGCTCGCTGGCGAGCAAGGTCGGATCGAGCAGATTGCCGACCTGCAGGCGCACTTGCTCCAGTACCGGGGCGCTGAGTCGATAGCCGTCGTTTTCGGCGCTGAAATGGCGGTCACGAAACGCAATGTCCTGACCGCGAAACGAATTTTTGCCGTATAGCGCTCGTCGGGCTTTTTCCACCGACAAAGGGCTGACGTCCATGCCATCGACCTTGAACTGGTGCGGCTTGAACCCGGCATCCAGCAGCGCCATGGCAATGGAATAAGGCTCTTCGCCGGTGGAGCACGGCAGGCTCAGAATCCGCAGGGCGCGCATGTTGTTGAGCTCGGCCAGGCGCCTGGTCGCCAGTTTCGCCAGGGTGGTGAAAGATTCCGGGTAACGGAAAAACCAGGTTTCAGGGACGATCACCGCTTCGATCAACGCCTGCTGCTCGTCGCTTGAACACTGCAAGGTGCACCAATATTCGTCGGCCGTCTGCGCTTGGGACGCGGCACTGCGTTGGCGTACCGCACGCTCGATGATCGCCGGGCCGACCGACGTCACGTCGAGGCCGATACGCTCCTTGAGAAAATCGAAAAACCGCTGGTCGCTGCTCATTGCCACTGCTCCAGCAATGCCAGGTCCAGGGGTGGCGTCGGGTACAACAGCGCACGGACCTGATCGTCCAGCAGGTCGGCCACCCGCACCCATTGCAACAAACCCTGGGCATCTTCACGTACGGGCCCCAGGTACGGTGCCTGTGGATTGTCCAGGCCATAGGGCTGAAATTCCGCTGGGTTGCAACGCACGGTGTCGGTGGCCCGTTCCAGAATCAGACCGAGTAATTGCGCCTGGGCGGTTGCATCCGGCCGGTAATGCACCAGCACCAGGCGCGTGCTGGTGCGCGCCTGCGCGGGCGTGCCGAAGGTCAATGCACTGAGGTCGATGACCGGCACCACCGCGCCACGATAGGCCAATACCCCGGCGACCCAGTGCGGCGCCTGGGCAATCGGCTTCAATGGCAGGCGCGACAGCACTTCCGCCACCTCGATCGCCTGCAAGGCATACCGCTCGTGACCGATGCGAAACACCAGGAATAACGCGTGCGCCGCCTGTTTCACGGCAGAGCGCTTGGCCGTGAGTTCGCTCATCAGACTTTGAATCGCGAGACGCCGCTACGCAGCCCTACCGCCACCTGGCTCAGCTCGTCGATGGCGAAGCTGGCCTGGCGCAGGGATTCGACGGTCTGGCTGCTGGCATCACCCAATTGCACCAGCGCGTGGTTGATCTGCTCGGCGCCGGTGGCCTGGGCCTGCATGCCTTCGTTGACCATCAACACCCGCGGCGCCAGCGCCTGGACCTGATGGATGATCTGCGACAACTGCTCGCCCACCTGCTGCACCTCGAACATGCCGCGGCGCACTTCCTCGGAGAATTTGTCCATGCCCATCACACCGGCCGACACCGCCGATTGAATTTCGCGCACCATCTGCTCGATGTCGTAGGTGGCGACGGCGGTCTGGTCCGCCAGACGCCGGACTTCAGTCGCAACCACGGCAAAACCTCGACCGTATTCGCCGGCCTTCTCGGCTTCGATAGCCGCGTTGAGCGACAACAGGTTGGTCTGATCGGCGACCTTGACGATGGTGACCACCACCTGGTTAATGTTGCCGGCCTTCTCGTTGAGGATCGCCAGCTTGGCGTTGACCAGGTCGGCCGCGCCCATCACCGAATGCATGGTCTCTTCCATGCGCGCCAGGCCCTGTTGCCCGGAACCGGCGGCCACCGAAGCCTGGTCGGCGGCGGTGGACACTTCGGTCATGGTGCGTACCAGGTCACGAGACGTAGCGGCGATTTCCCGGGAAGTCGCGCCGATTTCAGTGGTGGTCGCGGCCGTTTCGGTGGCGGTGGCCTGCTGTTGCTTGGACGTCGCGGCGATCTCGGTGACCGATGTGGTCACTTGCACCGACGAGCGCTGGGCCTGGGACACCAGGGCGGTCAGCTCGGTCATCATGTCGTTGAAGCCGGTTTCCACGGCACCGAATTCGTCCTTGCGCTCAAGATTGAGACGCGAGCTCAGATCGCCCGTGCGCATGATTTCGAGGATTTGCACGATACGATTCATCGGCGCCATGATGGCGCGCATCAGCAGCAGGCCGCAAAGGCCGGCGGCCAATACCGCGAACACCAGGGAAATACCCATGATGATCTTGGCGGTGAGTACCGCATCGTCGATGGCCGCCACAGCCTGGTCTGCCACTGCTTTGTTGTGGCGCAGAATATCACTGAGCTTCATTCGACCCGCTGTCCAGACGGGGGTCAGCTCTTCGTTGAACATCCTGATGGCTTCGGCGTCCTGGTTGCGTTTATGCAAATCCGTAACGGCGAGCAGGATGCGGTGGTAGTCCGCGTGGAGTTTTTCAAACGCGGCATATTCGACCTTGTCTTCATCCGTCGTCACCGTGGCGCGATAAAGCTCCATCTGCTCTTGCAAGCGCGCGGAGAAATCCTTGAAATCCGAGGCATCCTTGGCGGTGAAGCCCTGTCCCTGCTCCAGCCCGAGCATCTCCAACATCCGCAAGTAACTGTCGGACCAGGCGCCGCGGACCATCGAGCTGTAATACAAGCCCGGCAGCGCATCCTCACGAACGCTGGCTTCGCTGGTCTCGATCTTCAACAAGCGCGAATACGAGACGACCACCATCAGCAACATGATGGCGATAATTACCGCAAAGCTCGCCAAAATGCGTTGGCGCAACGTCCAGTTCTTCACAGTCAATCCTCGGGGCCATTTTGAAATGCGGGGAGTATAGCCGAGGGCGCTGTTTCATTTATAAGACGGTTGCGCCACTTCTCATCTCTTGGCAAAAAAAATCGAAGTGGTCGGTTTATAGTCAAAAGATCGCAGCCTGCGGCAGCTCCTACAGGTGCACGCCGATCCCTTGTAGGAGCTGCCGCAGGCTGCGATCTTTGAAGGCTTACATCGAAGCCTGGCGCACCTGCTTCTCCAGTTCGACCTTCAACCCTGGCGCCAACTTGAGTTGCCGCGCCAGCTCATCGAGGTAGGACTTCTCCATGAAGCTCTCCTCATCCACCAGCATCACACTGGCGATGTACATCTCGGCAGCCATTTCCGGGGTGCTGGCGGCGCGGGCGACATCGGTCGGATCCAGTGGCTTGTTCAGTTCCGCGTGAAGCCAGTGTTGCAGCTCCTGATCGTTGTCGAGCTTGCTGAACTCACCTTCGATCAGCTCGCGTTCGCGCGCGTCAATATGACCGTCTGCCTTGGCTGCGGCCACCAGGGCCTTGAGAATCGCCTGGCTGTGCTGCTCGGCTTGCGCCATTGGCAGGCGATCCAGGGTTTGCGGTTCGGTCTTCGGGGCCGTGCCCTGCTGGGCTTGCCAGTTGCCGTAGGCTTTGTAGGCCAGCACGCCCAATGCGGCGAGGCCGCCATAAACCGCGACCTTGCCTCCGACCTTGCGCGCCTTCTTGTTACCCAGCAGCAGGCCCATGGCCCCAGCGGCGAGGGCCCCGCCGCCCGCACCGGAGAGCAAGCTGCCGATGCCACTGCTCGCCCCCTTGTTCTGCGCCGCACCGGTATTTTTTTGCAACAGATCCTGGCCAGACTTGAGCAGTTGGTCGAGCAATCCACGGGTGATCATTTTCCGCCTCCACAAAAGGGTTTAACCGGACACTAAGGCCATCAGCCTAAATCGAAAGTGCCCGGCGCCCCCGGTGAGTTTGCTTCCAGATGTTGCTGGGAAAGAGCTCCTGCCAGTGCTTGTCCCATTACTGCCCAGAAGCCCATCGAAAAAAAAGATATACACTGCATAAAATCTATAAAAACCGCTTACCTGGTACGGCCTCATGATGACCCTGCGTCAAATCCGGCACTTCATTGCGGTGGCCGAGACCGGTTCGATCTCTGCCGCCGCGCAAACCGCGTTCATTTCACAATCCACCCTGACCCTGGCGATCCAGCAGCTCGAACAGGAGATCGGCGTTGGCCTGTTCAATCGCCACGCCAAGGGCATGACCCTGACCCATCAGGGGCATCAGTTCCTGCGCCAGGCGCATTTGATCCTGGCCACCGTGGACAATGCCAAGCGCAGCCTGCAACAAAGCACCGACCAGGTGGCCGGGCAATTGATCGTCGGCGTGACCAGCCTGGTCGCCGGTTACTACCTGGCGGACCTGCTCACGCGCTTCCAGCGCGCCTACCCCAACGTCGAAATCCGCGTGATGGAAGACGAACGCCCCTACATCGAACATTTGCTGGTCAGCGGCGAGATCGATGTAGGGGTGCTGATCCTTTCCAACCTTGAAGACCGTCACGCCTTGCAGACCGAAGTGCTGACCCATTCACCCCATCGACTGTGGTTGCCGGCCCAGCATCCGCTGCTGGAACACGACAGCATCAACCTCGCCGACGTGGCCCGCGAGCCGCTGATTCAATTGAACGTCGATGAAATGGATCGCAACGCCCAGCGCATGTGGACAGCCGCTTCCCTGCAACCACGCATCACCCTGCGCACGGCCTCGACCGAAGCGGTGCGTAGCCTGGTGGCGGCCGGGCTGGGTGTTTCGATCCAGCCCGACATGACTTATCGCCCGTGGTCGCTGGAGGGCGACATCATTGAAGCGCGGCCGATTGCCGACCTGAGCCAGACCCTCGATGTCGGCCTGGCCTGGCGCCGCGGCACTGCGCGCCCGGCCTTGGTGGACCCGTTCCTGACCGTCGCTCGCGAGCAACCCCACGGCGGGCGCAAGCCATCTATTTAATCGAACGCCACCTTCAGTATTTAGAATTTGTCGACCTCGGGTCTGCGCACTAGTCTTGTCATATGTATATAAGACGGCCAGCCCCAGTCACAGGGAGCAGCATGGCCACACAAGAAAAGAGAACCCGAAGAATGGCTGGCGCACAGACCCCGTTGTTCACCGTATTGTTGATCGAAGGTGAATTAGTCGCAGGGCAAGGCCGTGTCGAGGCGATCCTCAACCCGGCCACCGGCGAAGTGTTGACGCACATCGCCGAAGCCAGCACCGAACAAGTCGAAGCCGCTATTCTCGCCGCGCACCGCGCCTTCGCCGGCTGGTCGCGGACCACGCCGCAGCAACGCTCGAACCTGTTGCTCGATATCGCCAACGCCATCGAAAAAAACGCCGACCTGCTCGCCCGCCTCGAATCCCTCAATTGTGGCAAGCCGTTGCATCTGGCGCGTCAGGACGACCTGAGCGCCACGGTCGATGTGTTCCGTTTTTTCGCTGGCGCCGTGCGCTGCCAGACCGGCCAGCTCAGCGGCGAGTACCTGCCGGGCTACACCAGCATGGTGCGGCGCGATCCGATTGGCGTGGTTGCATCGATTGCGCCGTGGAATTACCCGATCATGATGGCGGCGTGGAAAATCGCCCCGGCCCTGGCCGCCGGCAATACCTTGGTGTTCAAGCCCTCGGAGCACACGCCCCTGTCGATCCTGGCGTTGGCCCCGGCGCTGGCCGAGATCCTGCCGCCCGGCGTGATCAACATTGTTTGCGGTGGCGGCGAAGGCGTCGGCAGTCATCTGGTCAGCCACCCCAAGGTGCGCATGGTGTCGCTGACCGGCGATATCGTCACCGGGCAGAAAATCCTCCAGGCCGCGGCAAAGACCCTCAAGCGTACGCACCTCGAACTGGGCGGCAAAGCCCCCGTGATTGTCTGCAACGATGCCGACATCCAGGCGGTGGTCGAAGGCGTGCGCACCTACGGCTACTACAACGCCGGGCAGGATTGCACCGCCGCTTGCCGGGTGTACGCCCAGGCCGGCATTCACGATCGCCTGGTGGCCGAACTCGGCGCGGCGGTCAGCAGCCTGCGTTTCGCCGGTAAACGCGATGCCGACAACGAAATCGGCCCGTTGATCAGCACCCGCCAGCGCGACCGCGTGGCCAGTTTCGTCGAACGCGCCCTCGGCCAGCCGCATATCGAACGGGTGACCGGCGCGGCGGTGCATTCCGGCGCCGGCTTCTATTACCAACCGACGTTGCTCGCCGGTTGCAAGCAAGGCGATGAAATCGTCCAGCGCGAAGTGTTCGGGCCGGTGGTCACCGTGACCCGATTCGATCAGCTGGAACAGGCGGTGGATTGGGCCAACGACTCGGAATACGGCCTGGCCTCGTCGGTCTGGACGCAGAACCTGGATAAGGCGATGCAGGTTGCCGCGCGGTTGCAGTATGGCTGCACCTGGATCAACAGCCATTTCATGCTGGTCAGCGAGATGCCCCACGGCGGGCTCAAGCGTTCGGGTTATGGCAAGGACCTGTCCAGCGATTCACTCCAGGACTACAGCGTGGTGCGGCACATCATGGCACGCCACGGGCAGCATCTCTGACTACGCTAATAACAAGCCGTTAACGGCATGCTTCACCACGTTCACCACTGCCCCGACCATAATTTGAAGAAGAGGGAAACCCCATGTTCGTGCACAAGACCGCACTGCTCAGTGCCATCACCCCCTTACTGCTGGCCAGTGGCGTGTTTGTCCAGGCCGCCGAGCCATTGAAGGCCGTCGGTGCCGGCGAAGGCCAGCTGGATATCGTCGCGTGGCCTGGCTACATCGAACGTGGCGAAAGCGACAAGGCCTACGACTGGGTGACCGGTTTCGAGAAAGAAACCGGCTGCAAGGTCAACGTGAAAACCGCTGCGACCTCCGATGAGATGGTCAGCCTGATGGCCAAGGGCGGTTATGACCTGGTGACCGCGTCGGGCGATGCCTCGCTGCGCCTGATCGTCGGCAAGCGCGTGCAGCCGATCAACACGGCGTTGATCCCGAACTGGAAGAACCTCGATCCGCGCCTGAAGGATGCGCCGTGGTATGTGGTCAACAAGCAGACCTACGGCACCCCGTACCAGTGGGGGCCGAACGTGTTGATGTACAACACAAACGTCTTCAAGACCGCGCCCGACAGCTGGGGCGTGTTGTTCAACGCGCAGAACCTGCCGGACGGCAAGCCGAACAAGGGCCGCGTGCAGGCCTATGACGGTCCGATCTACATCGCCGACGCAGCGCTGTACCTGAAATCCGCCAAGCCGGAACTGGGGATCCAGAACCCCTACGAACTGACCGAAGCGCAATACAAGGCCGTGCTCGATCTATTGCGCGCCCAGCAGCCGTTGATCCACCGCTACTGGCACGACACCACCGTACAGATGAGTGACTTCAAGAATGAAGGTGTGGTGGCGTCCGGGGCCTGGCCGTATCAGGTCAACGGCCTGATCAATGAGAAACAGCCGATCGCCTCGACCATCCCCAAAGAAGGCGCCACCGGGTGGGCCGACACCACCATGATGCACACCGATGCCAAGCACCCGAACTGTGCCTATAAGTGGATGGACTGGTCGCTGCAACCGAAAGTCCAGGGTGACGTGGCGGCTTGGTTCGGTTCGTTGCCGGCGGTACCGGCAGCGTGCAAAGAGAGCGAACTGCTTGGCGCCGAAGGCTGCAAGACCAACGGCTTCGACAACTTCGACAAGATCGCCTTCTGGAAAACCCCGCAGGCCGAGGGCGGCAAATTCGTGCCGTACAGCCGCTGGACCCAGGACTACATCGCGATCATGGGCGGCAGGTAAGCCCTCTTAAGATCAAAAGATCGCAGCCTGCGGCAGCTCCTACCGCGACCGCAGGCACCGCAGATTCGGCGCCTTCTGCAAATCCTGTAGGAGCTGCCGAAGGCTGCGATCTTTTCGACGCCACAACCGATTCAGATTTTTTAGAAAGCGCGCCTTTTTGGAGCACCGCACCATGACGCTTGCAGTCCAGTTCACCAACGTTTCCCGTCAGTTCGGCGAAGTGAAAGCCGTTGACCGGGTTTCCATCGACATCCAGGACGGCGAGTTTTTCTCCATGCTGGGGCCTTCCGGCTCAGGCAAAACCACTTGCCTGCGCCTGATCGCCGGTTTTGAACAACCGAGCGCGGGTTCCATTCGTATTCATGGCGAGGAAGCCGCCGGCCTTCCGCCTTACCAGCGTGATGTGAACACCGTGTTCCAGGATTACGCGCTGTTCCCCCACATGAACGTTCGCGACAACGTCGCCTACGGCTTGAAAGTCAAAGGCGTCGCCAAGGCCGAACGCTTGAAGCGCGCCGAAGAAGCCCTCGACATGGTTGCCCTCGGCGGCTACGGCGAGCGCAAGCCGGTGCAACTTTCCGGTGGCCAGCGCCAGCGTGTGGCCCTGGCCCGTGCCCTGGTCAATCGCCCACGGGTGTTGCTGCTGGACGAACCGCTCGGCGCGCTGGACCTGAAGTTGCGCGAGCAGATGCAAGGCGAATTGAAGAAGCTGCAACGCCAGCTGGGCATCACCTTCATCTTCGTCACCCACGACCAGACCGAAGCGCTGTCCATGTCCGACCGCGTCGCCGTGTTCAACAAGGGTCGCATTGAACAGGTCGATTCGCCGCGCAACCTGTACATGAAACCTTCGACCACCTTCGTCGCCGAATTCGTCGGCACTTCCAATGTGATTCGCGGCGACCTGGCGAAGCAGTTGAGCGGCAATCCCCAGCCGTTCTCGATTCGCCCGGAACACGTGCGCTTCGCCGAAGGCCCGTTGGCCAGCCATGAGATCGAAGTCAGCGGCCTGCTGCACGATATCCAATACCAGGGCAGCGCCACCCGCTACGAATTGAAGCTGGAAAACGGCCAGACCTTGAATATCAGCCAGGCCAACAATCAATGGCTCGACACCAGTGCCCAGCACCAGACCGGGCAACGCCTGAGCGCACGCTGGGCCCGTGAAGCGATGATCCCGCTGCACGACACCCTGACAGGCGGGGTGTGACATGAGCACCCTGGCTGTTCCTCATTCCTCGTCGGGCGGCTCGGCGTTGCGCAAGTTTTCCAACCTGCTGTACCGCCGGCCAAACCTGTACCTGTCGATGCTGTTGGTGCCGCCGTTGCTGTGGTTCGGCGCCATTTACCTGGGTTCGTTGCTGACGTTGCTGTGGCAAGGTTTCTACACCTTCGATGACTTCACCATGGCGGTCACCCCTGACCTGACCCTGGCGAACTTCGCCGCGCTGTTCCAGCCATCGAACTTCGACATCATCCTGCGCACCCTGAGCATGGCGATTGTCGTGTCCATCGCCAGCGCCATCGTCGCCTTCCCGATTGCCTACTACATGGCGCGCTACACCTCGGGTAAAACCAAGGCATTTTTCTACATCGCCGTAATGATGCCGATGTGGGCCAGCTACATCGTCAAGGCCTACGCCTGGACGCTGCTGCTGGCCAAAGGCGGCGTAGCACAGTGGTTCGTGCAGAACCTGGGGCTTGAATCGTTATTGCAGTTTGTGCTGGGCATCCCGGGGGTCGGCGGCAGTACCTTGTCGACCTCGCACCTGGGGCGCTTCATGGTGTTCGTCTACATCTGGCTGCCCTTCATGATCCTGCCGATCCAGGCCTCGCTGGAACGCCTGCCACCGTCACTGCTGCAAGCGTCCGCCGACCTCGGCGCCAAGCCGCGCCAGACCTTCATGCAGGTGATCCTGCCGCTGTCGGTGCCGGGTATTGCGGCAGGCTCCATCTTCACGTTCTCCCTGACCCTGGGCGATTTCATCGTGCCACAACTGGTCGGCCCGCCCGGTTACTTCGTCGGCAGCATGGTGTATGCCCAACAAGGTGCGATCGGCAACATGCCAATGGCTGCAGCCTTCACCCTGGTGCCGATCGTGCTGATCGCCATCTACCTGTCCATCGTCAAACGACTGGGGGCCTTCGATGCACTCTGACAAAGCATCCCTGGGCTTGCGTATCGCCGCCTGGGGCGGGCTGGTGTTCCTGCACTTCCCGATCCTGATCATCTTCCTGTATGCCTTCAACACCGAAGACGCGGCGTTCAGTTTCCCGCCCAAGGGTTTCACCCTGAAGTGGATCGGCGTGGCGTTCTCACGGCCCGACGTACTGGAAGCGATCAAGTTGTCGCTGCAGATCGCGGCCATTGCCACGTTGATTGCCATGGTGCTTGGCACGCTGGCGTCGGCGGCGCTGTACCGACGGGACTTTTTCGGCAAGCAAGGTATCTCGTTGATGCTGATCCTGCCGATTGCCCTGCCGGGGATCATCACCGGTATCGCATTGCTGGCGACGTTCAAGACACTGGGCATCGAGCCGGGGATGTTCACCATCATCGTCGGCCACGCGACCTTCTGCGTGGTGATCGTCTACAACAACGTCATCGCCCGCTTGCGCCGTACCTCCCACAGCCTGATCGAAGCCTCGATGGACCTCGGCGCCGATGGCTGGCAGACCTTCCGCTACATCATCCTGCCGAACCTCGGCTCGGCGCTGCTGGCCGGCGGCATGTTGGCGTTCGCGCTGTCGTTCGACGAGATCATCGTCACCACCTTCACCGCCGGCCATGAACGCACCCTGCCGCTATGGCTGCTCAACCAGCTCAGCCGCCCACGGGACGTGCCGGTGACCAACGTCGTGGCGATGCTAGTGATGATGGTGACGATGCTGCCGATCCTCGGTGCCTATTACCTGACCCGGGGGGGTGAGAGCGTGGCCGGTAGCGGCGGGAAGTAACTGATTACAAACCTGTAGGAGCTGCCGCAGGCTGCGATCCTTTGATCTTGCTTTTGAAGATCAAGATCAAAGGATCGCAGCCTGCGGCAGCTCCTACAGGGGCCGGTTTCTGCAGATAAAAATAATTAGCTTTGAAGAGGACGATGTCATGCAAACCCAACTTTTGATCAACGGCCAACTGGTCAATGGCGAAGGCCCCGCCCAACCGGTGTTCAACCCGGCGCTAGGGCGCGTGCTGGTGGAAATCAACGAGGCCAGCGAAGCCCAGGTCGATGCCGCCGTGCGCGCCGCCGATGCCGCGTTCGATAGCTGGTCGCAGACCCCGCCCAAGGAACGTTCGCTGCTGCTGCTCAAACTCGCCGACGCCATCGAGGCCCACGGCGAAGAGCTGGCCAAGCTCGAATCGGACAACTGCGGCAAGCCCTACAGCGCCGCGCTCAACGACGAGATCCCGGCGATTGCCGACGTGTTCCGTTTCTTCGCCGGCGCCAGCCGTTGCATGAGCGGCTCGGCCGGCGGCGAATACCTGCCCGGCCACACCTCGATGATCCGCCGCGACCCGGTCGGGGTGATCGCCTCCATCGCGCCGTGGAACTACCCGCTGATGATGGTCGCCTGGAAAATCGCCCCGGCCCTGGCCGCCGGCAATACCGTGGTGCTCAAGCCCTCGGAACAGACGCCGTTGACCGCGTTGCGCCTGGCGCAACTGGCAGCGGAAATCTTCCCGGCTGGCGTGCTCAACCTGGTGTTCGGCCGCGGCCCTACGGTTGGCAGCCCGCTGGTCACCCATCCGAAAGTGCGCATGGTGTCGCTGACAGGTTCGATCGCCACTGGCGCGAACATCATTTCCAGCACCGCCGACAGCGTCAAGCGCATGCACATGGAACTGGGCGGCAAGGCCCCGGTGATCATCTTCGACGACGCCGACATCGACGCCGCGGTCGACGGCATTCGCACCTTCGGTTTCTACAACGCCGGTCAAGACTGCACCGCCGCCTGCCGCATCTATGCCCAGGCAGGCATCTACGAGAAATTCGTCGAGAAGCTCGGCGCCGCCGTGAGCAGCATCAAGTACGGCTTGCAGGACGATCCATCGACCGAACTCGGCCCGCTGATCACCGCGCAACACCGCGACCGCGTCGCCGGCTTCGTCGAGCGCGCCATCGCACAGCCGCACATCCGCCTGGTCACCGGCGGCAAGGCCGTGGAAGGCAACGGTTTCTTCTTCGAACCAACGGTGCTGGCCGATGCGCAGCAGGACGACGAGATCGTGCGCCGCGAAGTGTTCGGGCCGGTGGTGTCGGTGACCAAATTCAGTGACGAGGCACAGGTGCTGGGCTGGGCCAACGATTCCGACTACGGCCTGGCGTCCTCGGTGTGGACCGCCGATGTCGGCCGCGCGCATCGCCTGTCGGCGCGCTTGCAGTACGGCTGCACTTGGGTCAACACGCACTTCATGCTGGTCAGCGAAATGCCCCATGGCGGGCAGAAGTTGTCGGGGTATGGCAAGGACATGTCGATGTATGGGCTGGAGGATTACACCGTTGTGCGGCATGTGATGTTCAAACACTAACCCCTTGTAGGAGCGAGCATGCTCCGGGCGGCGTTCCGACGATGGAGGTCAACGATAACGCGGGGAACCTGACGCCCCGCGGTGCCCTCCGGTTTCTCGCGAGCATGCTCGCTCCTACAGTACAGCGATGATTTCACCACGGTTTCGAGGTCGAAACCGGCATTACGCACCACTGGTTTCAAACACAACAATAACCACTGATCCGGGCAGCGCCTCCACGGCCCTGCCACGGCTTCGGACATCCGAAATCTGCCGATTTTCCGGAGAAACACACATGACTGCATCACCCGATCTCTCTACCGCCGTCGTCGACAGCGACGCCGAGCAACTGCGAAAACTGGGTTACACCTCCAACTTCAATCGCAGCATGAGCTTGTGGGAAAACTTCGCCCTGGGCTTCACTTATCTCTCGCCGGTCGTAGGGGTTTATACCCTCTTCGGCCTGTGCCTCGCCGCTGGCGGGCCGCCGATGTTCTGGGCCTATCTGCTGGTCGGTTGCGGCCAGTTGCTGGTGTGCCTGATCTTTGGTGAAGTGGTGTCGCAGTTCCCGATTTCCGGTGGCGTGTACCCGTGGGCGCGTCGCCTGGTGGGCAAGCGCTGGGCGTGGATGGTCGGCTGGATCTACTCCATCGCCCTGTGCGTCACGATTGCCGCCGTAGCCGTCGGCGCCGGCCCGTACCTGGCTGCCATGCTCGGTTTTGAACCGAGCAACAACACCAATATCGTCATTGCCCTGGTGCTGACGCTGTTTGCCACCCTGATCAACCTCAGCGGCACCAAGGTACTGGCGCGCATTGCCATGTTCGGCTTCCTCTGTGAACTGGTGGGTGCAGTGATCGTCGGCGTTTACCTGCTGGTCTTCGAGCGCCATCAATCAATTGGCGTGCTGTTCAACACCTTCGACATCAGCGTCGATGGTTCATACCTGCCGGCCTTCCTCACCGCCTCGCTGGCGGGTATGTTCCTCTACTACGGCTTCGAGGCCTGCGGCGACGTGGCCGAAGAAACCCCGAACCCGAGCAAGAAGATCCCGGTGGCCATGCGCATGACCATCTACATCGGCGGCATTGCGGCAATGTTCGCCTGCCTGGCACTGATCCTCGCCGTGCCAGACATGCAAGCGGTGATCGACGGCACCGACAAGGACCCGGTCGGCACCATCCTCAACAACGCTTTCGGCCCCGTGGGCTCGAAGATGGTGATGGGCGTGGTGATGATTTCCTTCATCTCCTGTGTCATCAGCCTGCAAGCGGCGGCGAGCCGCCTGTTGTACTCCTACGCCCGAGATGAAATGGTCATCGGCAGCCGACTGCTGAAGAAGATATCTCCGACCACCCAGGTTCCGGTTGCGGCGCTGTTCGTGTCCGGCGTCCTGCCAGCGCTGATCATCATCCTCGGCTTCTTCCTGCAGGATGCAGTCGCCACCATCGTCAGCTTCGCCGCCATCGGCATCTACCTGGCCTTCCAGATGATCGTGCTTGCGGCGCTGTATGCCCGCCTCAAAGGCTGGAAGCCCAGCGGCCAATTCACCCTCGGCGCCTGGGGCTGGCCGGTGAACATCTGCGCGCTGGTCTATGGCGTCGGCGCAATCGTCAACATGGCCTGGCCACGGACGCCGGATGCGGCGTGGTACATCAACTACGCCATGGTCTTGAGCACCACCATCGTCATTGGCCTGGGGTTGCTCTACATGTGGATCGCCAAGCCGTATGACCACGGCACAGCGCCTGCGGGGGATGCGTGGAAGGTTAGTCGCTAATGGAAATTGCCCCGGTGCCAAAAGACACCGGGGCAACCAAACGCTTTTAGCGGTCAAGCATTTCGAAACAGTTCCTGGCATCCCGTGGATGTATCCCCAGCTAGAGTTTCCCCACCACGCAAGTGGTACTGGTTGACGATAATCGCTGCAAGGCCTAGGGTGTTTACGTCGTTTACAGAGTATACATCTTTAGGAGAGCCACCATGGCCTCGCCCGTTTTGTCGTTTCGTGTCGAAGAACTCCTGGCCCAACAACTGGATCAGCTAGCGGCTGCCACCGACCGCGACCGTCAGTACCACCTCAAGCGTGCATTGGTTCGATATGTAGAAGCCGAGTCATGGCATCTGCAAGCCATAAGCGACGGCATATCCGATGCCGATGCTGGAAAACTGACCGACCTGGACGCCGTGAAGGCTAAGTGGGAAAAACGTGCCGAGCGTAGTACTGACTGAGAAAGCCGAAAGCGACCTGGACGCCATCCATGAACATTACCGAGAGGTCGTAGGCGCGGGTACTGCCATCGAGATCATTTCCACCATGCTGCAATGTTTCCGGCAGTTGGAACAGTTCCCCGGCTCAGGCAGGCCTTCTATCATGCCTGATGTACGAGAATTGGTACTTGGTCGTTATCCCTTCATTGCGCCGTATCGATTTGCCAATGGCCAGGTACAGGTGTTGAGGGTGCTGCATCAGCGTTCTGAACGTTCTCAGGATTGGTAAAGGGAGAACGTCCAGCCGCGACAGGATTGCCGCGACTGGATGTTCCATTTCTTCAAAACCGCGAAACACTGCGCATCGCATCCACCAGATAACGCATCGCAATGCGATCACTCTCCGACAACTCGCGATAGCGCTCCACCAACTTCATCTCCTCGTTATTGAGCCGACGTCTCCGCCGGCCAGTAGATAGGCACGCAAAGATTCCCAGGATTTCGGTGATGCCTTGTACTTTCGACATGGACGATGTCCTTCTCTACGTCAAAGAAAACTTCAGATATTGCATCGCCCTACCCTTTTCAGTAGCACCCTGTGTCCACTGAAGCCCACCGGCCCGAAGGGCAGAAACCGGTCATGCCCATAGAATAGAAACTATCCGGGCGCTGAAAAGTACTTTTTAGAGTAATTAGTCGAAAAAAGCAGAAATGCCCTTTAAATCAGAACTTACTGTCGGAAACGTTAACCGACATCTCTTGTTTCATTGCCGCGCTATCGTCACGCCATCAATCATTTTTGCTGCGCAACCGAACGGTTTAAGCTATTCGTTATATGTTTTAAAGGCAGTTGCGTTTGGCCGAAGGCATGTCCGAACCGATATTTTTGATCCAGCAGTGCCAGGAACGGCGCGGGATCGTTCACGACAGGTTGTACTTATGCATCGCAGGAATTTGCTAAAAGCCTCCATGGCCATCGCCGCCTACTCCGGTTTGTCGGCCACCGGCCTGCTCGCTGCCGGTGCCTGGGCAAGCAATGGCACAGCGGACGGCGAAGCCCAGGCGTTCGACTTCGAAGCGCTGAAGGTCCAGGCCAAGCAACTGGCCAGCAACCGCTACCAGGATACCAAGCAGGTGCTGCCGCCCACCCTGGCGACCATGACCCCGCAGAATTTCAATGCCATTCGCTATGACGGCAAGCATTCGCTGTGGAATGACTTGAATGGTCAGTTGGATGTGCAGTTTTTCCATGTCGGCATGGGTTTCCGCCAGCCGGTGCGCATGTACAGCGTCGATCCCAAGACCCACATGGCCCGCGAAGTGCATTTCCGCCCTTCGTTGTTCAATTATGAGAATACGTCCGTCGACACCCAGCAGCTCAAGGGCGACCTGGGCTTTTCCGGGTTCAAGCTGTTCAAGGCGCCGGAACTGGACAAACACGACGTGGTGTCTTTCCTCGGCGCCAGCTATTTCCGAGCGGTAGACGCCACTGGCCAGTACGGCTTGTCGGCCCGCGGGCTGGCAATCGACACCTATGCGAAGAAGCGCGAAGAATTCCCCGACTTCACCAAGTTCTGGTTCGAGACGCCAGACAAGGACAGCACGCGCTTCGTGGTCTACGCCTTGCTCGATTCTCCGAGCGCGACCGGCGCCTACCGTTTTGACATCGATTGCCAGGCCGAACGCGTGGTGATGGAGGTCGACGCCCATGTCAACGCGCGCACCGCCATCGAACAACTGGGCATCGCGCCGATGACCAGCATGTTCAGCTGCGGTACCCACGAGCGCCGTATGTGCGACACCATTCACCCGCAAATCCACGACTCCGATCGCCTGGCGATGTGGCGCGGCAATGGCGAGTGGATCTGCCGCCCGCTGAACAATCCGGCCACCCTGCAATTCAACGCCTTCACCGACAAGGACCCGAAAGGTTTCGGCCTGGTGCAGACCGATCATGAATTCGCCAGCTATCAGGACACCGTCGATTGGTACAGCAGACGCCCGAGCCTGTGGGTAGAACCGACGACCGCGTGGGGCGAAGGCTCTATCGATCTGCTGGAAATTCCTACCACCGGCGAGACACTCGATAACATCGTTGCCTTCTGGACCCCGAAAAAACCGGTCGCCGCCGGCGATTCACTGAACTATGGCTACAAACTCTACTGGAGCGCCCTGCCGCCTGTCGGCACGCCCTTGGCACGGGTCAACGCAACCCGTTCAGGCATGGGCGGTTTCACTGAAGGCTGGGCGCCGGGCGAACACTACCCGAAGGTCTGGGCCCGACGCTTCGCCGTGGATTTCAACGGTGGCGGCCTGGATCGCCTGCCGCCAGGCACGGGCATCGAACCGGTGGTCACCTGTTCCAACGGCGAGGTGAAGGACTTCAACGTGCTGGTGCTCGATGACATCAAGGGCTACCGCATCACCTTTGACTGGTATCCGACCAACGACAGTGTCGAGCCAGTGGAGCTGCGCCTGTTCATTCGCACCAATGACCGGACGCTGAGTGAAACCTGGTTGTACCAGTACTTCCCGCCGGCACCGGACAAGCGCAAGTACAGCTGACGGAGAAAACAAAGCCCCGGTCAAATCGACCGGGGCTTTTGGTTTGCGACCTCACTCAATCCCGCAAATCCGACTCATGAATGGGTTGGTCACGATGGGTCGCGCGGTGATATTGCGCCGGCCAAATGGCTTTGCGCCCACCCAGGTCATCGTCGGCATGCAATGCCCAATAAGGATCACGCAACAGCTCACGAGCGAGGAAGATGATGTCGGCCTGGCAGGTGCGCAGGATATGTTCGGCCTGTGCAGGCTCAGTGATCATTCCTACCGTACCGGTAGCGATGCCTGACTCCTTGCGCACACGTTCGGCGAAGCGGGTCTGATAACCCGGACCCGTGGGGATTTCCGCGTTGACGGCCGTACCGCCTGACGACACGTCGATGAGGTCCACACCCAAGTCCTTAAGGCGTCGCGCCAGCTCGACGGTTTCATCCGGGTTCCAGCCATCCTCCACCCAGTCGGTGGCGGACACCCGCACGAACAGCGGTAATTCTTCGGGCCAGACCTTGCGCACCGCTTCGGTGACCTGCAAGACCAGGCGAATTCGGTTTTCGAATGAACCGCCGTACTGGTCACGCCGCTGATTACTCAGGGGCGAAAGAAACTGGTGCAGCAGATAGCCATGAGCCGCATGCACTTCGACCACCTTGAAACCGGCGGTCAACGCGCGCTTCGCCGAGTCGACAAAGGCCTGGATGACGTCAGCGATCTCGCCTTCGTCCAGCTGCTTGGGTTGTGTGTGTTGCGGATCAAAGGCGATTGGCGACGGGCCAACCGGCAACCAGCCGCCCTCGTCAATCTTTACGCTGCCATGCTTGCCGAGCCAGGGTCGATAGGTACTGGCCTTACGCCCTGCGTGGGCCAGCTGGATGCCAGCAACGGCGCCTTGAGCGGCAATGAAACGGGTGATGCGTTGCAAGGGTTCGATTTGTTCATCGTTCCACAGGCCAAGGTCCTGGGCGGTGATTCGCCCGTCGGCCGTGACTGCCGTGGCTTCCGTAAAGACCAGTCCGGCGCCGCCGACGGCGCGACTACCGAGGTGGACCAGGTGCCAGTCATTGGCCAGGCCATCGACGCTCGAATACTGGCACATTGGCGATACCGCAATGCGGTTGAGCAGGGTCAATTGACGAAGAGTGTAGGGTTCAAGCAGCAGACTCATGGGGCACCTCTCAAATCAGTGGGCAGGCTCCAGGGTTCTGTTTGAATAGTCGACGAGTGACATGAAAGGGATGCAGCACCCGCCCCCGCGGGCAAAAAATTGACAAGACGTCACAAGGATAATCAAGCAGTGCTTTAGAGCCTAGTCGACATCGGGGGATGTCGCCCCTCCCTGTAGGAGCGAGCATGCTCGCGATGGGGTCCCAGTCACCGCGGGGTGTCAGGTAGCCAGCGTCATCGTTGGCGACCATCGCGAGCATGCTCGCTCCTACAGTGCCAGGGGTTCAACGCGGTTCAATGTGGGCGATCATCAGTTGCACGGTCTCATTGCCGCGAAACTCGTTGACGTCGAGTTTGTAAGCCAGCTCCACCCACTTGATGGTCGGGTTTGGCCAGACCTCACGGTCGATCCCGAAGGCAATGCCATCGAGCTTGACCGAGCCGCACTCGCTCCTGAGCACCACCTTGAGGTGGCGTTCACCGACGACACGCTGCTCGACCAACTGAAACACGCCATGAAACAGTGGCTCCGGGAAGTGCTGGCCCCAAGGCCCGGCGTGGCGTAATGCACGGGCCAGTTCGAGGTGGAATTCTTCGACCGCCAGAACCCCGTCCGACAGCAAACGCCCGGTCAAGTCTTCGTCGCGCAGTTGCCGACGCACTTCGGCGTCGAAAGCTTCAGCGAACAGTGGAAAATTCGCCTCCGGCAGCGTCAGGCCAGCGGCCATGGCATGACCACCGTACTTGGTGATCAGGTTCGGATGCTGCGCCGCCACCACGCTCAGGGCATCGCGAATATGAAAGCCCTGCACCGAACGCCCCGAGCCCTTGAGCAACCCGTCGCCGGCATCGGCGAAGGCGATGGTCGGACGGAAATAACGCTCTTTCATGCGCGAGGCCAGGATGCCGATGACGCCCTGATGCCATTCGGGATCGAACAGGCACAAACCAAATGGCATCGATTCCACCGGCAAATCCTTGAGCTGGGCCAACGCTTCACGCTGCATGCCCTGCTCGATGGATTTACGGTCCTGGTTCATCCCGTCCAACTGCGCCGCCATTTCCCGCGCCAGCGCCACGTCTTCGGTCAGCAGGCATTCGATGCCCAGGCTCATGTCATCCAGTCGCCCGGCGGCGTTGAGGCGTGGACCGACGATAAACCCCAGGTCGGTGGAGGTGATGCGCGCATGATCACGCTTGGCCACTTCGAGAATCGCCTTGATCCCCGGCCGGGCACGTCCGGCGCGTATGCGTTCCAGGCCTTGATGCACCAGGATGCGGTTATTGGCATCCAGCGGCACCACGTCGGCCACGCTGCCCAGCGCCACCAAATCGAGCAATTCGCCGATGTTCGGCTGCGGCTTGCTGGCGTACCAGCCGAGTTCGCGCAAACGCGCGCGCAAGGCCATCAGCACATAGAAAATCACCCCGACGCCGGCCAGCGCCTTGCTCGGGAACGTGCAACCGGGCTGGTTCGGATTGACGATGGCATCGGCCAGCGGCAGGTCATCGCCCGGCAAATGGTGGTCAGTGACCAACACGTTGAGCCCGGCCTTTTTCGCCGCGGCCACGCCTTCGACACTGGAAATGCCATTGTCCACGGTAATCAGCAACTGCGGCTGACGCTCCAGGGCCACCGCAACGATTTCCGGGGTCAGGCCGTAGCCGTAGTCGAATCGGTTGGGCACCAGATAGTCGACATGCGCCGCACCCAACAGGCGCAAGCCCAAAGTGCCCACGGTACTGGCGGTGGCACCGTCGGCATCGAAGTCGCCAACGATCAGGATCCTCTGGCGCTGCTCGAGCGCGGTCACCAGCAGATCCACCGCTGCCTCGATGCCCTTGAGCTGCTGGAACGGAATCAGCCGTGCCAGGCTTTTGTCCAGTTCGGCTTCGGATTGCACGCCCCGCGCTGCGTACAGCCGGGTCAGCAGCGGTGGAATATCACCGAGAAATGGCAGGGTGTCGGGCAGCTGGCGAGGTTCGATGCGCATGGGGTGACAGGGGCTTCTCTTCAATACGTAGGATAAAACCGGTGAGGCAACGACTGATCAGCCGCGTTCGCCCAACAGCCACTGCAACTGGACTTCATGCTGGCCGCGGTCGTCGGTGACGAAAATCGTCCCTTCGCTGATCATCACGTCCCACTTGATCACCCGGGGCATGTCTTTGGCCAGGGTTTCCAGGACTTCCTGAGGGACCGCCGCGATGTTGACGTTTTTCAGGTTCTTGATCGCCGGGATCACCTTGCCTTCCCACACGCGCAGGCTGCCGTAGGCCAGCAGGCTGGTGCGCTCGGTGCGGCGCGAGCACCAGGTCAGGCGATCGGCGTCCGGTTGGCCGACTTCGATCCAGTGCAGGACGCGGTCATCCAGGCTCTTTTCCCACAACGCTGGTTCATCCACGTCCGACAGGCCACGGCCAAACGAAAGTTGCTCGTTGTACCAGAGGGCGTAGGCCAACAGGCGCACGGTCATGCGCTCTTCGGTTTCCGAAGGGTGGCGGGCGATGGTCTGCTTGACGGACTCGTAGACGCTGCGATCGAGGTCGGTGAGGTTCAGTTCAAACTTGTAGGTCGTGGACGGCTGGGCCATGAACGGGCTTCTTGATACGTGGAAAGGCGGCAAGTCTAACCGATGCAGCCACCAATCAACGAATAGAAGGCGATCTCCCTTGGGCGCCTGACAGTCGGCTATGTTAAAACTCTGTACTCGCTCAACCTTTGTCCAACAGGAGCCCGCATGCCGTCCTCTGCCAAACCGCTCTCAGGTCTGAAAGTCATCGAATTGGGTACCTTGATCGCCGGCCCGTTCGCCTCGCGCATTTGCGCTGAATTCGGTGCCGATGTGGTCAAGGTCGAATCGCCGGACGGCGGCGATCCATTGCGCAAATGGCGCAAATTGTACGAGGGCACCTCGCTGTGGTGGTTCGTCCAGGCTCGCAATAAAAAATCGCTGACGCTCAACCTCAAGCATCCGGACGGCCTGGCGGTCCTGAAGAAACTGCTCAGTGAAGCGGACATCCTGATCGAGAACTTCCGCCCCGGTGTACTGGAAAAGCTTGGCCTGGGCTGGGACGTCCTGCATGCATTGAATCCAAATCTGGTCATGGTGCGGCTCTCGGGCTTCGGCCAGACCGGCCCGATGAAGGATCAACCCGGGTTTGGCGCGGTCGGCGAATCCATGGGCGGCCTGCGCTACATCACCGGGTTCGAGGATCGGCCGCCGGTGCGCACCGGGATTTCCATCGGTGATTCGATTGCCGCGCTGTGGGGCGTGATCGGTGCCCTCATGGCCCTGCGTCACCGCGAGGTCAATGGCGGTCAGGGGCAAGTAGTGGACGTGGCGCTGTACGAGGCGATCTTCGCCATGATGGAAAGCATGGTGCCGGAGTTCGACGTGTTTGGTTTCATCCGCGAGCGCACCGGCAATATCATGCCGGGTATTACGCCTTCATCGATCCACACCAGTGCCGATGGCAAGCATGTGCAGATCGGCGCCAATGGCGATGCGATCTTCAAGCGCTTCATGCTGCTCATTGGTCGGGAAGACCTGGCCAACGATCCGCTGCTGGCCAGCAACGACGGCCGCGACAGCCGTCGCGACGAAATTTATGGGGTCATTGATCGCTGGGTCAATTCGCTGCCCCTGGACACCGTCATCGAGCGCTTGAACCAAGCCGACGTACCGGCCAGCCGGATCTTCAGCGCCGAAGACATGTTCAGCGATCCTCAGTACCTCGCCCGGGAAATGTTCCTGCAGGCCAAGCTGCCCGATGGCAAGGACTTCAAGATGCCAGGGATCGTGCCGAAACTCTCAGAGACACCCGGTGATTGTGAATGGGTCGGGCCGCAACTGGGTGAGCACAATGCCCAGGTACTCCAGGAACTTGGCTATGACGCGTCGCAGATCACACAACTGCGCAAAGACGGAGCCATCTGAGCTCAAGCGTTTGTTTGCGCGACTCATCAAGCCCGGCCTGCTGTTGGCCGGGCAGCGCCTGGGCGCGTTGGCGAGCCTGGCCCTGATCGTTACGCTGGCCTCGCCGGTGTCGGCGCAGCCCAAGGAATCCCTGGTCTGGCTGAAACGCGATCTACCGCCGCTGTTCATTTTCAACGGGCCGGAAAAAGGCCAGGGGGTCATCGATCAATTGCTGCGGCAGCTGATCGCCGGCATGCCGCAGTACCGGCACAGCGTGATGAAGGTCAATCGTGCCCGTGGCTTGCAAATGCTTCACGAACCGTCCCTCACCTGCGATGCAGCGTTGAACTGGAGCAAGGAACGCGAAAGCTGGATCGCATTTTCGCTGCCGGTCTTTCGCGCCATGAGCAATGGCCTGGCCGTGCGCAGCAACGAGCGGGAGGTACTGACGCCGTTCCTCAAGGATGGCGAGGTGGACCTGGCGGCCCTGTTGGCCACCGGCAACGTGACCTTGGGCATTGTTGCCGAACGCAACTATGGCGAATACCTTGACGCCCTGCTCAAACAGGCGCCGGGCAAGGCGCTGACCCTTCATTACGGCAACGACGCCTTAGGCAGCCTGCTGCAAATGCAACGCCTGGGACGCCTGCAGTTGCTGTTGGGCTATCGCCCGGAAATTCGCTATCAGGCGCGACAACAAGGGATCGCCGAAGAGGAGCTGCAGTTCTATCCGGTTCGTGGCACCGGCAGATACCTGTCCGGCTACATCGGCTGCACCAATACGCCCCAGGGGCGGCAGGCGATCATCGAGATCAACCAATTGCTGCGTGCCCTGCCCCGAGACCATTTGAGCGAGGCGTATGCCGGCTGGCTCGACCCGCAAAGCCGCACCGACTACCTGCGAGCAGCCCGGGAATTTTTCGAGCATCAGGACGGCTACTGACAATTGCCAGGCAAAAAGAAACCCCGAGAAGTGGGGAGACGACTCGGGGTTAAACGTGGTCTTTCAAAGACCAGTAACAGCAAGCGGCAAGCACCGGAGCACAATGCTTGATCCCGCTGTTACTGAATCTGACTGATAAGGATGCAGGAAGGTTCCCACAACCGGCCATTCAATTTCGGCTAGCCACCAACTTGTCCTGTGCCGCATTGCGCAACGCTGCGATAACACAGGGCTCCAGGCGTCCTTCAGCAATCAGCACATCGCGGTGCAGGCCGTCGACGACATCCGTCAACTGACGCTTGTCGGCCAACTGCGCCTGATTGAACACCCGATCGACCACTATGGCACCGATAGCATTCTTCAAGGTCACCCGGCATTCGCCATGTATGCCTGACGGGGTTAACGTCACCTGGTACGGGCTCAGAGCCTCACCGAGCAATAGACTGATACTTTCCATCCGATCACCACTCAATAGTCCGAAAACAAAGTGCCTGGGGCGTGTGTACTGTAAATGACCGCTGGGCCGAGTAGAAAGTTCTGAAAACCGCGTGCAGGTGAGCCTGCGCCTGCGGTCGATAGAGCATGCACGGCGAAGATGACAGGGAAAAAACATCAGCCTCACGCCTGTCCGGCCAAACGGCACCTCCAGAGTAGCGAGAGCAAGCCAGACAGGCTGGCGGCCAAAAGGCCCCAGCCAGCCCATGGGGCAAATTGTTGCCAGGCTGTCGGGAGTGGATCGCCATCGAGCCACTTCGAACGCAAGGCACGTAGTTCAGCGGGAGGAAAAGCCTCGAGGGCCTTGTTGAGGATACAGAGCAGTTGCGATTGGCCTTTGCGCACCGTCAGGTAGTCCGGGTCCCACTGGCCTTCCACGATTTGCCCCACCTGAAGCTGGCCCAAGGGTAAGAGTCGTGCGCCTGTTTCGCTTTCGATGGTGGCATGGGCCTCCCCGCTTTCCACCAGCGCGCGGGCTTGCGCGTAGGTCTTGACCGAACGCAAATCGATGGTGGGGTGGTCACGACGAATCACCGCTTCCAGCACATGCCGGGTCGGCAGTACCAACACGTGCTTGGCCAACTGCTGCAGTGACTCGACCTGCGGTGCCCCGGCCCGCCCGACAAACACCCAGCCAGAGCCGCCATAGGAATGGCTGAAATCCAGGAACACCTTGCGCTCGTCATTCATTGCCAGCGTGGTGCTCATGTCCGCTTCTGCGCGCTCCAGGCTTTGAAGCATATGCTCGATGGAGAATGACTCGACATGGACAAAACGCAGCCCCGTCATGGCGCTGATGCGATCGAGCATGTCCCTGTTAAGGCCGCTCCACTGGCCATGTTCATTCTTGAACAGGTAGCGCGGGTATTCCAGCGACGCTACCTTGACGGGCGGGTGCCCGGCAATCCATTCAAGTTCCCGGGCATCCAGCGCGATCCGGACACCGGCGCCCGCCTTTGCCGGTTCACGAGCCGGATCAGGCGCGGCGATTGCCCACTGGGCCAAGATGAACAGGACACTGAGCAATAGCAGCCAGCACGCCGCTGGCCTGGATCGTCTGTAAACCGGCATTGCCACATCCTTGCAGATCCGTTCGTCCCTCTCCGTGGACGAATCCTGTTGGCAAGTGTGGCATGCAAAAACAACAAAGCCCGTCAGTAGACGGGCTTTGTTGTGTGACAGGGTTTGCCCGTTACAAAGGCTTACCGCGGTTACCGTGCTGGCTGACAAAGGCCTGCACGGCCTTCAGGTCATTCGGCAATACGGTGCAGCGCTCGTCTCTTTCAAACAAATCAGAAAGATGTGCAGGCAGCTCGAGGGCTTTTCCTACACCGGCTTTCTCCACGGCGTCCGGGAATTTGACCGGATGGGCCGTGCCCAGGATCACCATCGGGATATCCAGGCTGCGACGGCATTCGCGGGCGGCCTTGACGCCAATCGCGGTGTGCGGGTCCAGCACTTCACCGGTCTGTTCAAAGACCTCGGCGATGGTTTCGCAGGTTTGCTCATCGTCAACGGCCAGTGAGTCGAACAGTTTGCGCGCTTCAGTCCAGCGCTCCTGCTCGACGCTGAAACCGCCGCCCTGCTTGAAGCTGTCCATCAGCCCGGCAATCGCCGCGCCATTGCGACCGTGCAGGTCGAACAGTAGGCGTTCGAAGTTCGAGGACACCATGATGTCCATCGACGGCGACAGGGTCGCGTGCAGGGTTTCCTTGACGTACTGGTTGCCGCTCATGAAGCGGTGCAGGATGTCGTTGCGGTTGGTGGCGACGATCAACTGGTTGATTGGCAGGCCCATGTTGCGTGCCAGGTAACCGGCGAAGATGTCGCCGAAGTTACCGGTCGGCACCGAGAACGCCACCGAGCGCGCCGGACCGCCCAGTTGCAGGGCTGCGTGGAAGTAGTAGACGATCTGGGCCATGATCCGCGCCCAGTTGATCGAGTTTACCGCCACCAGGCGCGTGCCCTTGAGGAAGCGCTGGTCGGCGAAGCTCGCCTTGACCATTTCCTGGCAGTCATCGAAGTTGCCTTCGATGGCGATGTTGTGGATGTTCTCGCCGAAAATGGTCGTCATCTGCCGACGCTGCACTTCGGACACACGGTTGTGTGGGTGCAGGATGAAGATGTCGACGTTTTCGCAGTGCTTGCAACCTTCGATGGCCGCCGAGCCGGTATCGCCGGAAGTGGCGCCAACGATCACCACGCGCTCGCCGCGTTTTTCCAGCACGTAGTCGAGCAGGCGACCGAGCAGTTGCAGGGCGAAGTCCTTGAACGCCAGGGTCGGGCCATGGAACAGCTCCAGCACCCATTCGTTGCCGTTCAGCTGACGCAGCGGCGCGACGGCGCTGTGGGCAAACACACCGTAGGTTTCTTCAAGGATCTTTTTGAAATCGGCATCCGGGATGCTGCCGGTGACGAACGGACGCATAACGCGGAAGGCCAGCTCGTGATACGGCAGGCCGGCCCAGGAAGCGATTTCTTCCTGGGTGAAACGTGGCAGGTTTTCCGGGACGTACAGACCGCCGTCGGTGGCAAGGCCTGCCAGCAGGACGTCTTCGAAATTCAGGGCCGGTGCCTGGCCGCGGGTACTGATGTAACGCATGACTGACTCCATTGGGACAGTGTTCGCAATGCCGGGCGCCGGTCACGGCGCCCGGTAATCGATAACGGCTTAGTTCAGGTGCTCGACGCGAATCCGCACGACCGGGCCAACCACGCCCTGGAGCGCTTCCAGTGCCTTGATGGCGTCGTTGATACGCTGTTCCACCACACGGTGGGTCAGCAGGATCATCGGTACCAGGCCATCGTGCTCCTCGGCTTCCTTCTGCATGATCGATTCGATGTTGATGCCACGCTCGGACAGGATGCTGCCAACCTGGGCGAGGACGCCCGGATGATCCTTGGCCTGGATCCGCAGGTAGTACGCGCTTTCGCAGGCATCGATTGGCAGGATCGGGTGCGCCGACAGCGAATCCGGCTGGAAGGCCAGGTGCGGTACGCGGTTTTCCGGGTCCGAGGTCATGGCGCGAACCACGTCCACCAGGTCGGCAATCACCGACGAAGCGGTCGGTTCCATGCCAGCACCCGCACCGTAGAACAGGGTCGAACCGGCGGCGTCGCCGTTGACCATCACCGCGTTCATCACGCCGTTGACGTTGGCGATCAGGCGATCGGCCGGGATCAGCGTCGGGTGCACGCGCAGCTCGATACCGGCCGCGGTGCTGCGCGCCACGCCCAGGTGCTTGATGCGGTAGCCCAACGCTTCGGCGTAGTTCACGTCAGCGGTGGTCAGCTTGGTGATGCCTTCGGTGTAGGCCTTGTCGAACTGCAACGGGATGCCGAAGGCAATGGACGCCAGGATCGTCAGCTTGTGCGCCGCATCGATGCCTTCGACGTCGAAGGTCGGGTCGGCTTCGGCGTAGCCCAGGGCTTGCGCTTCGGCCAACACGTCTTCGAAGGTACGGCCTTTCTCGCGCATCTCGGTGAGAATGAAGTTGCCGGTGCCGTTGATGATGCCAGCCACCCAGTTGATGCGGTTGGCGGACAGGCCTTCACGGATCGCCTTGATCACCGGGATGCCACCAGCCACGGCTGCTTCGAACGCAACGATCACGCCCTTCTCGCGTGCCTTGGCGAAAATTTCATTACCGTGAACGGCGATAAGCGCCTTGTTCGCGGTGACCACATGCTTGCCATTCTCGATGGCCTTGAGTACCAGCTCGCGGGCAACGGTGTAGCCGCCCATCAGCTCTATGACGATGTCGATCTCAGGGTTCGTGGCCACTTCGAAGACATCGGTGGTAATCGCAATACCGGTCGTTTGGAACTGAGGCTTTGGCGTGCGCGTGGCAATTTGTGCCACTTCGATTCCACGCCCGGCACGACGAGCAATTTCCTCGGCGTTGCGCTGAAGTACGTTGAAGGTACCGCCACCGACGGTCCCTAACCCACAGATGCCTACTTTGACCGGTTTCACTGTGAACTCCCCATAAAACGGCCGACTCGAGGCCGGCCGTGAAAACAGCCGCATGCTCGCGGCTCACTATTGATGGCCCGACTGAGCTGCCGTCGGACCACACGCGTCAAAGGCTGACTCGAATTACTTGGCGCCCAGCGCCAGTTTGGCGACTTGTGGCGCTGGCTGGTAGCCCGGAATGACCTGACCGTCCGCCAAAACGATGGCCGGTGTGCCGTTCACACCAATCGACTGGCCGAGGGCGAACTGCTTGGACACCGGGTTATCGCACTTGGCGGCCTTGATTTCCTTGCCGTCGACCATCTTGTCCATGGCCGCTTTCTTGTCTTTGGAGCACCAGACCGCCTGCAACTGCTCGTCACCCGGCGAACCCAGGCCCTGGCGCGGAAACGCAACATAGCGCACTTCGATGCCGCGCTTGTTCAGTTCAGGCACTTCGGCGTGCAGTTTATGGCAGTACGGGCAGGTGGTGTCGGTGAACACGGTGATGTGCGACTTGGTTTCACCAATGGCCGGGTACACCACGGTTTCCGCGACAGGGATTGCGTTGACCAGCTTGGAAACGCCCAGGCGTTCGGTCTTCTCGGTCAGGTTGACCGGCTTGCCGTCCTTGAGCTGGAACATGTAGCCCTGGACGACGTACTGGCCGTCGGCACTGGCGTACAGCACACGGCTGCCCTGGAGCTTGACTTCATACAGGCCCGGCAGCGGGCTGGCGGAGATACTTTCTACCGGAACTTCGAGCTGGAGGTTTTCCAGGCTTTTACGAATGGCTTTATCGGCCGCGTCATCGGCGACGGCAAAGGTGCTGACCAACGCAATGGCGGCGGCGGCGAAAATCTGGGTCAGACGCATGAGAACTCCTGAAGGCGGACAAATGAGACGCTCGGAACGCCCGTGCCGAAACACCGGGTCATAAACGCCCATCGTGCAAACCGGCAAAGCCTACCACATAAGGCTCGTGTGGCCGACTCCCGGTGATACAAGGCATCGCAGACCGTTTTTCTGTGGGAGCGAGCCTGCTCGCGAAAGCAGTGTGGCAGCCAAAGATGGTGCAGCTGGTCCACCGCATTCGCGAGCAGGCTCGCTCCCACAGGGGACAACATTAGCCTCGAGGATGGTGTTTGGCGTGCAGGTCCTGCAACCGCGCCCGGGCGACGTGGGTATAGATCTGCGTGGTCGACAGGTCGCTGTGGCCGAGCAGCATCTGCACCACCCGCAGGTCCGCACCGTGATTGAGCAAGTGCGTGGCGAACGCATGGCGCAAGGTGTGCGGCGACAGCGACTTGCCGATCCCGGCTACCTTGGCCTGGTGCTTGATCCGGTGCCAGAACGTCTGGCGGGTCATCTGCTCGCCGCGCTGGCTGGGGAACAACACATCGCTGGGCCGCCCGCCGAGCAACTCACCACGACCATCGCGCAGATATCGTTCGACCCAGACAATCGCCTCCTCGCCCATCGGCACCAGCCGCTCCTTGCTGCCCTTGCCCATCACCCGCAACACGCCCTGGCGCAGGTTGACCTGCTCCAGCGTCAGGCTGATCAGCTCTGTCACTCGCAGGCCACAGGCATAGAGCACTTCGAGCATGGCGCGGTCGCGCTGGCCGATGGCCTCGCTCAGGTCCGGCGCCTTCAGCAGCGCTTCCACGTCAGCTTCCGACAAGGATTTGGGCAATGGCCGACCCAGCTGGGGCATATCGATGCGCAATGTCGGATCGACCGCGATCAGCTTTTCCCGCAGCAGGTAACGATAAAAGCCACGCACACCAGAGAGAAATCTTGCCGTAGAACGGGGTTTATAGTTTTGCTCCAGGCGCCAGGCCAGGTGATCAAGGATCAATTCGCGTCCGGCGTTGAGCAGCTCCAGGCCCTTTTCCTGCAGCCAGCCGTTGAACAGTGCCAGGTCGCTGCGATAGGCGTCGCGGGTGTTGTCGGACAGGCCTTTTTCCAGCCAGAGAGCGTCGAGGAATTGGTCTATCAAGGGGTGATCGATGGCGGGCATAAAGGCTCAGGCGGGACCGGCAACACGGTCAAAGAAGATAAATCGCAGGCAACAAAAAAGCAGCCCGTAGGCTGCTTTTTTCTGCATCGGAAGCTGGACTTAAGCCAGTTTTTCCTTGATGCGAGCTGCTTTACCCGACAGGTCACGCAGGTAGTACAGCTTGGCTTTACGTACGTCACCGCGACGCTTGACAGCCATGCTGTCGATTTGCGGGGAGTAGGTCTGGAAAGTACGCTCTACGCCAACACCGTTGGAGATCTTACGCACGGTGAATGCACTGTTAACGCCGCGGTTACGCTTGGCGATTACAACGCCTTCGAACGCTTGCAGACGCGAACGGTCGCCTTCCTTCACTTTCACCTGAACGACAATGGTGTCGCCCGGGGCAAAGGTAGGGATCTCTTTGGTCATCTGCTCTGCTTCGAGTGCAAGGATGATTTTGTTAGTCATGCTGTGCTCCTAAGGTAAATCGTCGGATCTACCATCGATACGTTGTTAACTATCGTCCCGCTCGCGGATGTATTCCTCGAGCAGCTTCTTCTCTTCTCCAGAAAGCGAGCGGCTTTCCAGAAGATCGGCGCGTCGTTCATAGGTCCGACCAAGGGACTGCTGTAAACGCCAACGCCGGATGTGCGCGTGATTGCCACTTAGCAATACGTCGGGAACACGCTGATCCGCATACACCTCCGGTCGGGTGTAGTGCGGGCAATCCAGCAAACCATCCGTAAAGGAATCTTCCTCGGCGGAGTCCGCATGCCCTAAAGCTCCAGGCAGCAGTCGTGTAACCGCATCGATCAGGACCATCGCCGGCAGCTCGCCGCCAGACAGTACATAGTCGCCAATCGACCACTCTTCATCGACATGAGCATCAATAAAACGCTCGTCAATGCCTTCATAACGACCGGCAATCAGGATCAGTGCATCCAGATTCGCCAACTCGCGTACCGCCGACTGAGTCAGTTGACGGCCTTGGGGGGACAGGTAAATCACCTTCGCTCCCTCCCCGGCGACTGCCTTGGCCTCGACCAGAGCATCTTCCAGGGGCTTGATCTTCATCACCATGCCCGGACCACCGCCAAAAGGGCGATCATCCACAGTGTGATGTCGATCCGTCGTGTAGTCTCGCGGGTTCCAACAGGTGAGCTGCAACAGCCCCTGTTTCACCGCCCGACTGGTGATGCCGTACTCGCTGATGGCGGAGAACATCTCGGGAAACAAACTGATCACTTCTACGCGCAAGTTAGCCACGCTTAGAAATCCGCATCCCAATCCACCTTCATCTCACCCGCGGCCAGATCGACGGCCAACACGCATTGCTCGGTATAGGGCAACAGGCGTTCGCGATCATCCAGGCTGCCAGCGCAAGGCTTGACCACCATTACATCATTGGCGCCGGTTTCCAGAAGATGATCGATTTTCCCGAACAGTTGCCCGTGAGTATCGATGACCTTCAGACCTTCCAGCTGGTACCAGTAGTACTCGCCGTCGGTCAGTTCAGGGAACAGGTTGCGCGGCACGCAGATCTCATAACCGGCCAGAAGACGCGCTTCTTCACGATCATCAAGACCCTTGAGCTTTGCGACCAGGAACTTGTCGTTCCCGCGTCCGCTGACCAGCTCTACCTGCTTTACATTGCCGTCACGCTTAAGCGTCCAGGTTTTGTAATCCAGCAGGTTCTTAATCGGATCAGTAAAGGAATACACCTTCACTTCGCCGCGAACGCCGTGAACCGAGTAAATCTTGCCGATAACGATCAAATCATCAGCAGCAGCTGGCGTCGCGTTCATATTGCTCAGGCCGCAGCCTTAGCAGATTCCTTCAACAACTGAGCAACGCGCTCAGAAGGTTGTGCACCAACGCTCAGCCAGTAGGCTACGCGCTCTTGGTTCACGGACAGACGAACTTCTTGACCACGAGCAACAGGGTTGAAGAAACCAACCTGTTCCTTGTGCGAACCGTCGCGCGGGTTGCGGCTGTCGGTTACGGTCAAGTGGTAAAACGGGCGCTTTTTGGAGCCGCCAAGGGCAAGACGGATTGTTAGCATGTGAACATCGTTCCTGTAGTCGGTGCTGCAAATCTAAAGGCACAGCGGGCATGGGTGCCCGAAAGGCCGCATATTCTAAGGAATATCCGGACTTTTGCAAATGACTTTTTCCGACTGCCTTTCGGCCGCCATCAAGATTTGCTATAGAGCCGTCGGTAAAAACGGCCGGTCAGCTCCCGCCAAGTGCGGGTTTGCTGTGAATCCCACGTCCGTGTGGGCTGCGCAAGAGCAAGCCCTTGCGCGAATTCTTTACATTTTTGGCATGCCGCCGCCGGGCAACATACCGCCCATGCCGCGCATCATCTTGGCCATTCCGCCTTTCGCGGTGAATTTCTTCATCATCTTCTGCATCTGCTTGTGCTGCTTGATCAAGCGACCGATGTCCTGCACCTGGGTGCCGGAACCCATGGCGATACGACGCTTGCGCGAACCACTGATCAGCTCAGGGTCACGGCGCTCGGCCGGGGTCATGGAGTTGATGATGGCTTCCATTTGCTTGAACTGTTTCTCTGCCGCGCTCTGGGCATTGCCCATCTGCGCCAGGTTCACACCGCCCATGTTCGGCAGTTTGTCCATGAGGCCGCCGAGGCCGCCCATGTTCTTCATCTGTTGCAGCTGGTCACGGAAGTCTTCGAGGTCGAAGCCCTTGCCCTTCTTCAGCTTCTTGGCCAGCTTGTCGGCCTTGTCCTTGTCGAGGGTCGCTTCCGCCTGCTCGATGAGGCTGAGCACGTCGCCCATGCCGAGGATGCGCGAGGCAATACGCTCTGGGTGGAACGGGTCGAGCGCTTCGCTCTTCTCGCCCATACCGATGAACTTGATCGGCTTGCCGGTGATGGCACGCACCGACAGGGCGGCACCGCCACGGGCGTCGCCGTCTACCTTGGTCAGGATCACGCCGGTCAATGGCAGCGCATCGCCGAAGGCCTTGGCCGTGTTGGCGGCGTCCTGGCCGGTCATGGCATCGACCACGAACAATGTTTCGACCGGATTGATCGCGGCGTGCAACGCCTTGATCTCGCCCATCATCTCTTCATCGATGTGCAGGCGACCGGCGGTATCGACGATGACCACGTCGATGAATTTGAGTTTTGCTTCCTTGATAGCCGCTTGCGCGATCGCGACCGGCTTCTGGCTCAGGTCGGACGGGAAGAAGGTAACGCCAACTTCACCCGCGAGCATTTCCAGCTGCTTGATCGCCGCTGGGCGATAAACGTCCGCGGACACAACCATGACCGACTTTTTCTTGCGCTCTTTAAGGAAGCGCGCAAGTTTGCCGGCGGTGGTGGTTTTACCAGCACCTTGCAAACCGGCCATCAGGATGACCGCTGGCGGCACGGCGCTCAGGTTCAGGTCTTCGTTGGCCGCGCCCATCAGGCTTTCGAGCTCGGCCTGGACGATCTTCACGAAGGCCTGGCCCGGCGTAAGGCTGCGCGACACCTCGGTGCCGACAGCGCGTTCCTTGACCGAATTGACGAAGTCCTTGACCACCGGCAGGGCGACGTCGGCTTCGAGCAACGCCATGCGCACTTCGCGCAGGGTGTCTTTGATGTTGTCTTCGGTCAGCTTGGCCTTGCCGGTGACATGGCGCAGCGTCTGCGAGAGACGGTCGGTTAAGTTTTCAAACATTGCGCGATCCTTTCAGGCCCTGTGTAGACCGGGATAATGGCGGCCCAGACCGGACTAAACGTGTGCTCGGCGAGCCTGCGGCGTGGGCAGGTCGCGGATTATAGCGAAGACTGCGTCTGGCGGACACCTCGCACTTTCGTGTCGCGTGGGTTCTATGCCAAACTCAGCGCCTTTCGGGCTTGCCTAACAGGACTTATGCTCCCCTTGTCACCCAGTTTGCTTGCTACCCTCGCCGCCGCCTGCCTATACGCCGCTGCGACCTTCTATCAAGGCACTCGCCTGGCCACCGGAGCCAAGGCCAACAAGCGCCTGCTGGTTACGCTCGGCGTGCTTGCGGTGCTGGCCCACAGCGCCAGCCTGGTGACCCACCTGCTGACCCCGATTGGCCTGGGCCTGGATTTTTTCAGCGCCGCCAGCCTGATTGCCGTCGCGGTCATCGCCCTGACGCTGCTGGCCTGCTCACGGATTCCGGTGGAAAACCTGCTGTTGCTGCTGTTCCCCCTGGGTGCATTGACCGTGCTGCTGGCGCAGTTCGCCCCCGCCGGTACTGTGCAAATCATCGACGAGGAGCCAGGCATTCTCGCCCACATCCTGTTGTCTATCCTCGCCTATGGCATGTTCACCATTGCAGTGTTCCAGTCGCTACTGCTGCTGCTCCAGGATCATCAACTCAAGCACAAGCACCCGTCCGGGCTGATCAAGAACTTCCCGCCGCTGCAAACCATGGAAAGCCTGCTGTTCGGCTTCCTTTGGGCCGGCTGGACACTGTTGTCGCTGTCGCTGATCTCCGGCTGGCTGTTTGTCGACAACCTGTTCGCCCAGCACCTGGTGCACAAGACCTTGCTGGCCTGCCTGGCCTGGATCGTCTTCAGCGTGCTGCTCTGGGGCCGTAACCGCCTTGGCTGGCGAGGTCACAAGGCCATCCGCTGGACCCTGGCCGGTTTCTGCCTGTTGATGCTGGCGTATTTCGGCAGCAAGCTGGTTCGTGAATACATCCTGCACATCTGACGGGCGGCAATAATGGACGACTTGCCCATAGGGCCGATGCTTGCAGTAGTGGCCTTGCTGATATTGTGGTCGGGCCTGTTTACTGCCATAGAAGCCGCGCAGCAGCACTTGCTGGCCCAGCGCAATGCCTCGCGCGCCAGCGACAAACCGCTGGCCAGGTTGAGCTTCCCCCTCGTCAGCCTGATTTTCTGCAATACCCTGTGCCGCGCCCTGGTAATGGTCATCTGTACCTTGCTGGCGATTTTCACCTGGGCTGAAAACGGCCCGTGGCTGGCATGTGCAGGCGCCGGTGCCCTTCTCTTGATCCTGGCCGACTACCTGCCGCGAGCCCTCGCCACCCGTCATCCGGATGCGATCCTGGCCCTGGGCAACAACTTGCTGGCCATCCCCCTGAAGCTTGTATATCCGGCAGCTTGGCTGCTCAACGCCATCAGCCAGTTTCTGTTGCGCCCGTTCGCTCGCAAAGCCAATGTCGTGCAACAGAGCGAAGACGAGCCCATACCGCTGCGGCACGACCCTCACGGCCATCAAGAGCATGCTGTCAGCCGCACGCACGCGCTGCCGGGCATCCATGCACTGGATAACATCACGGTCAACGACATCCTGGTACCGCGCAGCGAGGTCGACGGGATCAACCTCGACGACCCGATCGAAGAGATCATCGAGCAACTGCGCCATAACCAGCGTACCCGCCTGCCGGTGTTCCACAGCGACATCAACCAAGTGGAAGCGGTGCTCAATACCCGGCAAATCGGCCATTTGCTTCCCGACGGCAGCCTGACCCTGGAAGCCTTGCTGGCGGCCTGTCGCGAACCCTATTTCGTCCCTGAAAGCACCCCGCTGCAATTGCAACTGCTGAACTTCCACAAGCAACAGCGGCGTTTGGGCATGGTGGTCGACGAATACGGCGAAGTCCTGGGTATCGTCACCCTCGAAGATATTCTCGAAGAAATCGTCGGTGAATTCGAAAGCCAGCAAAGCCAGGACAACCCGCACATCCATCCACAGGCCGATGGCCGCCTGGTGATCGACGGTGCCGCCTCGATCCGCGACCTGAACAAGAGCCTCGGCTGGCACCTGCCCAGCGACGGCCCGAAAACCCTGAACGGCCTGGTGACCGAAGCGCTGGAAACCATCCCGGACTGCCCGGTATGCCTGAAAATCGGCCGCTATCGACTGGAAATTCTCGAGACCGAGGATAACCGTGTCACGCGGGTGCTGATCTGGCACAACAGTTCTGTACCGGCAGTTGCATCAGTCCAATAGACCGGTAAAAGATCGTCCGAAGGCTCGGGCCGCGTTCGGACGATCTTTTTTGCACTTGTTGAATCGTTAGCCACCTTCCTATAATCGAGCGGCTTACCCGAGCCTCGCCGTCCCGTGCTTACCCTGCACACCGCAAGTTCCGGCCTGACCATCAGACACGCCCGCTACAAACCGACGCCTGCTCCCACCTGGAACGGCGACTCGCGCCTGCACCCACATCCCTGGGTAATCGACCATAATAATTCGCTCCACTGGGGCACATGACAGTCAGGGATTACCGCATGACAACCAGCACGACCTACAACGACGCCACACCCGCACAACCGGTGAACTCCGCTACCCGCGTGGCCACCGCGAGCTTCATCGGCACGGCCATCGAGTTCTACGACTTCTACGTATATGCCACCGCAGCCGCGCTGGTGATTGGCCCGGTGTTCTTTCCGCAGACCTCCGGCACGGCCCAGATGCTCTCGGCCTTCCTCACATTCGGCATCGCATTCCTGGCACGACCACTGGGTTCAGCGCTGTTCGGGCACTTTGGCGATCGCATCGGCCGCAAATCGACCTTGGTCGCGTCCCTATTGTTGATGGGTGTGTGCACCACGCTGATCGGCGTGCTCCCGGGTTACGACAGCATTGGGGCCTGGGCACCAATCCTGCTGTGCGTGCTGCGCTTCGGCCAGGGCCTGGGACTGGGCGGCGAATGGGGCGGTGCCGCCTTGCTCGCCACGGAAAATGCCCCTAAGGGCAAGCGCGCCTGGTTCGGCATGTTCCCTCAATTGGGCCCCTCCATCGGCTTCCTCGCGGCCAACGGCCTGTTCCTGACCTTGGCCATGACGCTGGATGATCAACAGTTCCGCTCCTGGGGCTGGCGGATTCCTTTCCTGCTCAGCGCGGCGCTGGTGATGGTCGGTTTGTATGTGCGCCTCAAACTCCACGAAACACCGGTGTTCGCCAACGCCATGGCGCGCCAGGAACGGGTGAAGATCCCGCTGGTGGAACTGTTCAGCCAATACTGGGTACCGGTATTGCTGGGGGCCGGTTCGATGGTGGTGTGCTATGCGCTGTTCTACATCTCGACCGTTTTCTCGTTGAGTTACGGTGTGGCGACGCTCGGCTACAGTCGCGAAACCTTCCTCGGCCTGCTGTGCTTCGCGGTGCTGTTCATGGCCGCGGCCACGCCGCTCTCAGCCTTGGCCAGCGACCGTTTCGGACGCAAACCCGTGCTGATCATCGGCGGCGTGTTGGCAATCCTGTCGGGCTTCCTGATGGAACCGCTGCTGACGCAAGGTTCGACCTGGAGCGTGGCGCTGTTCCTGTGCATCGAACTGTTTCTGATGGGTGTGACCTTCGCGCCGATGGGCGCGCTGCTGCCAGAGCTGTTCCCGACCCACGTGCGATACACCGGCGCCTCGGCAGCGTACAACCTGGGCGGGATCGTCGGCGCTTCGGCGGCACCGTTCTTTGCGCAGAAACTGGTGGCAATGGGCGGACTGAGTTACGTCGGCGGGTATGTGTCGGGGGCGGCGGTGCTGAGTTTGATTGCTGTGCTGTGCCTGAAGGAAACACGCAATAACGACCTGAATCGAGTCTCATAAGAGCGTAGGAACGATCAGAAGCTTCGCGAGCAGGCTCGCTCCCACATGGTTCTGGTGTACACCGATCCAATGTGGGAGCGAGCCTGCTCGCGAATGCCGCGCCGCGGTTACAGCTCTACAACAACAGCCTGGGATGCGCGGGTCGCCTTGGCACGAGCCGCCTCGATCGACTCATCCCGCGCCAGCGTCACACCCATCCGGCGCTGGCCATTCACTTCAGGCTTGCCAAACAGACGCAATGCCGTATCCGGCTCGCTCAACGCTGCACCCAGGTTGGCAAACGCGGTCTGGGTCGACTGCCCTTCCACCAGGATCACCGACGAAGCCGATGGGCCGAACTGACGGATCAGCGGAATCGGCAGCCCCAGGATCGCCCGTGCATGCAGGGCGAATTGCGACAGGTCCTGTGAAATCAACGTCACCAGACCAGTGTCGTGCGGACGCGGCGATACTTCGCTGAACCACACCTGATCACCCTTGATGAACAGCTCGACGCCAAACAGGCCACGACCACCCAATGCCTCGGTCACCGCCTTGGCCACGCGCTCGGATTCCGCCAGCGCCACTGGACTCATGGCTTGAGGCTGCCAGCTTTCCTGGTAATCGCCCTTCTCCTGGCGATGCCCGACCGGCGCGCAAAAGGTAGTGCCGCCGACGTGACGCACGGTCAGCAAGGTAATCTCATAATCGAAATCGATGAAACCTTCGATGATCACCCGGCCTTTACCGGCACGTCCGCCTTCCTGTGCGTAATCCCACGCTGTCTTCACGTCATCGACGCTGCGCAGCAGGCTCTGGCCCTTGCCCGACGAGCTCATGACCGGCTTGACCACGCACGGGAAACCGAGATCCTCGACGGCCTTGCTGTAATCCTCGAAGGTGTCGGCGAAGTGGTAAGGCGAGGTCGGCAGGTCCAGGTCTTCGGCGGCCAGGCGACGGATGCCTTCGCGGTTCATGGTCAGCTGTGCAGCCCGCGCAGTGGGGATCACGGTGAAGCCTTCGGACTCCAGCTCCACCAGGGTCGCGGTGGCAATGGCTTCGATTTCCGGCACGATGAAGTGCGGCTGCTCGGCTTCGATGACCGCGCGCAGTGCCGCGCCATCGAGCATGTTGATCACGTGGCTGCGATGCGCCACCTGCATGGCCGGCGCATTGGCGTAGCGATCCACGGCAATCACTTCAACGCCCAGGCGCTGCAGCTCGATCACCACTTCCTTGCCCAGTTCGCCACAGCCACACATCAATACGCGGGTCGCGGTGGGCGACAATGGAGTTCCGATACGGGTCATCTCAAGTCCTCAAGAAGCGGATCATCGAGGGATGCGGCGCCTGGCGCGCTTCCCATGGGGAGAAAGCGCGGCATTTTACATGAACCGCAGGGTTTGGCTTCAGCTGACGAGCGCCTGCTTGCGCAAGCGCCAGGCCATGATCAGCCATACCGCCGTAACGCCGGCGAACTTGGACCCCAGCGCGGTGAGAATCACGCCCGGAGTCAGAGCGTCGATCATGCCGAAGAAAATAAACGTATCGAGCGGAATGCTCAGGGCTGAACTTATCCACAGCCGGTCGTGCAACGGGCGCCGGGTGATGCTGAACACCAGCCAGTCAATGCACTCCGACACGGCAAATGCCGTGGCGCTGGCCAGGGCAATGGAGGGATCGGAGGTGATGTAGGACAACACCAGCGCCGCCAGCATCGCCGCGATTGCGCCGTGACCGAAGCGGATTTGCACCATGTCGCGCAACACGAACACCAGGCCGCCCCAGGCCGACCAGATGATGTCCAGGTGCGGGGCGGTGGAAAAGGCGTAGTTGATCAGCACGACGCTGCTGATATAGGCGATCAGGAAGAACATGGAGGCACCTGTCAATTTGGCGCACAGGGTACTTCAACCAAACGCCAAATCAAAAGATCGCAGCCTGCGGCAGCTCCTACAGGGGATCAAATGTAGGAGCTGCCGCAGGCTGCGATTTTTTGATCTTATCGGCCGGGTGTCTTGCCGATCATCCACACCAACCCACTGGCCTTGGCCCGCTCATGGCACAACCCCAACACCGTGCGGCGCTCGTCGTTGCTCATGCGGCTCCAGCGGGTGATTTCCTCTACCGTGCGCTGACAGCCCGTGCAAATGTCATCGTCGTCCAGTGCGCAAATATTCACACAAGGCGATGCAACCGGGCGTTCGGGAGTGCTCATTCTTCCTGCTCAGCCAGATCGCGGGCATACCGCTGTGAGTTATGCACGTAGTGGGCGGCACTGGCTTCCAGCATCTTTTTCTGCGGTTCGGTCAGCTCGCGCACCACTTTGCCAGGGGACCCCATGACCAGCGAACCGTCGGGTATTTCCTTGCCTTCGCCGATCAGCGAATTGGCGCCGATGATGCAGTTCTTGCCGATTTTCGCGCCGTTGAGGATCACCGCGTTGATACCGATCAGGCTGTAGTCGCCCACGGTGCAGCCGTGCAGCATGGCATTATGGCCGATGGTCACGCCGATACCGATGGTCAGCGGGTACCCCATGTCGGTATGCATCACGGTGCCATCCTGGACGTTGCTGTTCCTGCCGATCAGGATCAACTCGTTGTCGCCCCGCAGCACGGCGTTGAACCAGACATTGGCGCCCTCTTCCAGTTTGACCTTGCCCACCAGCACGGCATTGGGAGCGACCCAGCTCTGCGGATGGGTCTCGACACGGGCGTCGCCCAGGCGGTATTTCATCTTGTTGTCCTCAAGGCTCAGGCAGCGGCGTGTTCAAGCCATTCGAGTGATGGCTTCAGGTATTGATAAAACTTTTAGGCGGTAGGTGCAGGCTGATCTTCGCGTCATAGAGCAGATTGATCAACTCGACAATCATGATCGCCGTCAGGCCCCAGATCTTGAATTCACCATAGCGATAACTCGGCACGTACCAACTTCGTCCCTGGTAATCGATGCGATGGGTGTGCTCGCGCGGGTCTTCGCGAAAGAACTCCAAGGGCACACTGAACACGGCGGCGATCTCGGCATCGTTGGCCCGGTACTCGACAAAATCCGGAATCACCCCGACATAAGGTGTGACCTTGATGCCGTGCAGGGAGATCAGCGGGCTCAGCGGGCCGATCACTTCGACCAGGCCCGGTGGCAGGCCGATTTCTTCTTCGGCTTCGCGCAGCGCGGTAAAAACCAGGTCGGGGTCTTCGGGGTCGCGTCGACCACCGGGAAAGGCGACTTCGCCACCATGGGTCGACAGCCCGCTGGCGCGCAGGGTCAATACCAGTTCCGGCTCGTCACTGCGGGTGATCGGCACCAGGACGGCGGCCTCTGGGAAACGTCGGTCGGTCTCCAACGTACGCGGTGTGTGGTGACTTACCCGATGCAGTAGCTCGTCCAGCATGAGTGTTCTCGATCAGTGCCTTACCCTGCATCATGCACCAATCGCTTCGGTCGCCCAACCCCCCGGACAGTGGCATGTCGCGAAACGACAACTTGCCGACAGCCACCGCCGCACGCCAAGATAGGCGCAGCATTCAGGAACCCAAGCATGAAATTTTGCAGTCAGTGCGGCAACCCGGTGACCCAACGCATTCCCGAGGGCGATTCACGCCTGCGTTTTGTCTGCGACAGCTGTCACGCCATTCACTACCAGAACCCCAACATCGTCGCCGGTTGTGTCGCGACCTGGGGCACCCAGGTCCTGTTGTGCCGTCGTGCCATCGAGCCGCGCCGGGGCTATTGGACCCTGCCCGCCGGCTTCATGGAAAACGGTGAGACCATCGAGCAGGCGGCCATTCGCGAGACGGCCGAGGAAGCCTGCGCCCGTGTGCGCAACCTGAGCATCTATACGCTGATCGATGTGCCGCACATCAGCCAGGTGCACGTGTTCTTCCGCGCCGAGTTGGCGGACCTCGATTTTGCCGCCGGTATAGAGAGCCTTGAGGTGCAACTATTCGACGAAGCCGACATCCCTTGGGACGAGCTGGCTTTCCGCACGGTGGGCCGTACCTTAGAATGCTTCTTCGCTGACCGGAAAACCGAAGTCTATCCCGTGCGGTCCGAATCGATCCCGCCGCTGGTTCAGTCTGTCATCACTTGATGTCATCTTGGTATCATCGCCAGGCGCATACAGATCGTCCGAACTCGGCCCGGACCTTCGGCAGCGCCTGCAAAAACACCTATAAATAGATATATGGTCGCGACACCTCTTGGGGAATCGTTTCAATGCGCTGGTTGCTTGCCCTGTTCTGCTTGTCGTTCATCACGGTGTCCCAGGCTACTGCCATGGAGCCCCTGGACGGCAAGGTCATCGAGAAAATCCTGGTTCTCAAGTCGGCCCATCAATTGCAGTTGATCAATGACGGCAAGCCATTCAAGACCTATCGAATTTCCCTGGGTAAACGGCCCAAGGGCCCCAAGCTGATGGAAGGCGACAAACGCACACCAGAAGGTTTCTACTGGATCGACTGGCGCAAGGTCAGCGACCGCTTCAACCTGGCGATGCACATTTCCTACCCGAACATCAGCGATTCCGCCCGCTCACGGCGTGAAGGCGTCGATCCCGGCGGCATGATCATGATCCACGGCACGCCGGACACCGAAGAAAACCCCGAGCACCTGTTCCACACCCTGGACTGGACCGACGGTTGCATTGCCATGCGCAACATGGACATGCGTGAAATCTGGAACCTGGTGCCGGACGGCACGATGATCGAGATTCGCCCTTGATTTGACGAATGAGCGTTCCCTTACTGTGGGAACGCTGCCCGTTTTGCCCTGCGCGCCAGGCGTGTAACAGACTGATCCCCGGGACCTGTCCAGATCCTGAACGCTCCCCGAATATCCCCTCCCCCATTGAAACCACCCTCGGCCTGCCCCATCTAACACCCATACCCCATTGCGCAGGTGCCCCATGAGCGACCAGCAAGCATTCCCCGAAGACCCCAGCGAATACGCCGACCCGGAACACGTCGAACACCACCACACCGGCAAGGGCCTCGCCCTGCCCGGCCAGAACCTGCCGGACAAGGTCTACATCATTCCGATTCACAACCGCCCTTTCTTCCCGGCCCAAGTGCTGCCGGTCATCGTCAATGAAGAACCCTGGGCGGAAACCCTCGACCTGGTCGCCAAATCCGAACATCACTCCCTGGCCCTGTTCTACATGGACACGCCCCAGGAAGACCCGCGCCATTTTGATACCTCGGCGCTGCCGCTGTACGGCACCCTGGTCAAGGTGCACCACGCCAGTCGCGAAAACGGCAAATTGCAATTCGTCGCCCAGGGCCTGACCCGTGTGCGTCTCAAGACCTGGCTCAAGCACCATCGCCCGCCGTACCTGGTGGAAGTCGAATACCCGCACCAGCCCACCGAGCCGACCGACGAGGTCAAGGCCTACGGGATGGCGCTGATCAATGCAATCAAGGAGCTGCTGCCCCTCAATCCGCTGTACAGCGAAGAGCTGAAGAACTACCTCAACCGCTTCAGCCCCAACGATCCATCGCCGTTGACCGACTTCGCCGCCGCACTGACGTCGGCGACCGGCAGCGAACTGCAGGAAGTGCTCGACTGCGTGCCCATGCTCAAGCGCATGGAAAAAGTCCTGCCGATGCTGCGCAAGGAAGTCGAGGTCGCACGCCTGCAGAAAGAGATTTCCGCCGAAGTGAACCGCAAGATTGGCGAGCATCAGCGCGAATTCTTCCTCAAGGAACAACTCAAGGTCATCCAGCAGGAGTTGGGGCTGACCAAGGACGATCGCAGCGCCGACATCGAACAATTCGAGCAACGGCTGGCCGGCAAGGTGCTGCCAGCGCAGGCGCAGAAGCGCATCGAAGAAGAGATGAACAAGCTCTCGATCCTCGAAACCGGCTCACCGGAGTACGCGGTCACGCGCAACTACCTGGACTGGGCGACATCGGTGCCATGGGGTGTGTACGGCGAGGACAAACTGGACCTCAAGCACGCCCGCAAGATCCTGGACAACCACCATGCCGGCCTCGACGATATCAAGGACCGCATCCTCGAGTTCCTCGCGGTCGGTGCCTACAAGGGTGAAATCAGCGGCTCCATCGTGCTGCTGGTGGGGCCGCCGGGCGTGGGCAAGACCAGCGTCGGCAAATCCATCGCCGAATCCCTCGGCCGACCGTTCTATCGCTTCAGCCTCGGCGGCATGCGCGACGAAGCGGAAATCAAGGGCCACCGCCGTACTTACATTGGTGCGATGCCGGGCAAACTCGTGCAAGCGCTGAAAGACGTCGAAGTGATGAACCCGGTGATCATGCTCGACGAAATCGACAAGATGGGCCAAAGCTATCAGGGCGACCCGGCCTCGGCGCTGCTGGAAACCCTCGACCCGGAGCAGAACGTCGAATTCCTCGACCACTACCTGGACCTGCGCCTGGACCTGTCGAAAGTGCTGTTCGTCTGCACCGCCAACACCCTGGACTCGATTCCCGGCCCCCTGCTGGACCGGATGGAAGTCATCCGCCTGTCGGGTTACATCACCGAAGAAAAAGTCGCCATCGCCAAACGCCACTTGTGGCCCAAACAGCTTGAGAAGGCCGGAGTCTCGAAAGGCAGCCTGAGCATCAGCGACAGCGCCCTCAGAGCGCTGATCGACGGTTATGCCCGTGAAGCCGGCGTTCGCCAACTGGAGAAAAATCTCGGCAAACTGGTGCGCAAAGCCGTGGTGAAGCTGCTCGAAGATCCAGGAGCGGTGATCAAATTTGGTCCGAAAGACCTCGAGGCTTCATTGGGCAAACCCGTGTTCCGTAATGAACAAGTACTGTCCGGGACGGGGGTAATCACCGGCCTGGCCTGGACCAGCATGGGCGGTGCAACCCTGCCGATCGAAGCCACACGCATTCATACCCTCAATCGCGGTTTCAAGCTCACCGGGCAACTGGGCGAAGTGATGAAAGAGTCCGCGGAAATTGCCTACAGCTACGTCAGCTCCAATCTGAAGTCGTTTGGCGGTGATCCGAAATTCTTCGACGAAGCCTTCGTGCACCTGCATGTTCCGGAAGGCGCCACTCCGAAAGACGGCCCGAGCGCTGGCGTGACCATGGCCAGTGCCCTGTTGTCGCTGGCACGCAACCAGCCGCCGAAAAAAGGCGTGGCCATGACCGGCGAACTGACGTTGACCGGGCATGTACTGCCGATTGGCGGAGTACGTGAGAAGGTGATTGCAGCGCGGCGGCAGAAGATTTTCGAGCTGATCTTGCCGGAGCCCAACCGTGGCAGCTTTGAAGAACTGCCGGACTACCTGAAGGAAGGGATTACCGTGCACTTTGCCAAGCGATTTGCGGATGTGGCGAAGGTGTTGTTCTAGTCACACACTGCAGTGGCCAGAGCGTGCTCTGGCCACTGCACACATGATTTTCTGAACAGCTATCGCGATCGGATATAAAAACTGTCATTAATGACAGTATTAACCCTATTACTAATGCCCTAGCCTGTCACTCGACTATCCGAACATCTTCAAGGGACGACCACAATATGTCGACTGATAAAACTCCGCGCGGGACGAAGTCTAGCGGTCATTTCGAATGGACAATTAAAGGAGAAAAATTTTATACCGACCAAATTTATATATGGCACGAAGGACCCAACATACAAATCAACGGTTATTTCGATTTTGCCGGCCCAAACCAAAAAATAATGACTGTCCTTATCGATCGCGACACCCCTGGAGAGGAGCAAACATTTGACCCTCCAACGTGGCTAAAGGAAGTGAGTTACCAAGCTGATAGCGGATCGGCTTATGCCATTACCGGAAAATACACTGCCACTCTCAACAAACACACTAAACAGTATAAGTTATCGTTCGACTTACTGTTTGGTGGCGGCCTATCAATTCAATGTAAGCTCGACGTTAGCGAGTAGATACTCAATCCGCTTAAATGCGCACCACTCGCGCCAGAGCCTGTACGTTAGCCATTCCTCGACCCGGCTCTGGTCACATTTTGTCTCATCTTCAGTTATGCTCGCCGTTCGTCGTGAATGCCGGAGCCACTGACCCCATGTCCCCCACCCGCCTGTTTGTTCCCCTCGCCCTCGCCTTGCTGGCCGCCTGTGCCACGCAACCGAAACATAACGTGACCGTGGAAAAACAAAGCGAATGCCCGGTGAAGCTCACCAGCGGGCAGAACCTGATCCTGACCCTGCCCAGCAATCCGACTACGGGTTACCGCTGGTCGGTCCAGGACTCGGCCGGTGGCGTATTGCGCGCGCTCAGCCCTGAGGTCTACAGCAACCCGGAAGATGCCGGCGTCGTAGGTGCTGCCGGTGTTTCGACCTGGCGATTCCAGGCGTTCGCCCCCGGCACTGGACGCTTACGCTTGACCTCGCAACAACCTTGGGCACCGGAAGTGCTGCCGGTGGACGCCTTCGACTGCGCCATTTCGGTCAACTAACCGTGGGCTGGCTGATTCTGGCGCTGATGGGCGCAGTGACTTTCCTCTATGGCCTGAGCGTGCACGCCGCGCTGCTTTGCCTGTTGGTCAAGCCGCTGCCTGTCCTGGCCCTGCTCGGCTGGCTGCACGACGCACCACCCGGGGAGTATCGGCGCTGGATCAGTCTTGGACTGATTTTCTCCCTGCTCGGCGACGTGCTGCTGGCATGGCCGGGGGATTTGTTTGTGTTCGGCCTCGGGGCGTTTCTCGTCGCCCACCTGGCTTATCTGAAAGCTTATTTAACGGACTGCAGACGGTTGGCCCTGTTGCCACTGGTCCTGGCCCTCGGCGTCGGCGCGATTCTGCTGGGGGTACTGATTGCCCACGGTCTCGGGCCTTTGCTGATTCCCGTGATCGTCTATGGCCTGGCGATCAGCGCCATGCTCTGGCGCGCACTGGCACGTCTGGGCACCGATGTGCCCAAGCGTTCGGCGCTGCTTGCGGCAGCCGGAGCCGTGGCGTTCGTGTTTTCCGATAGCGTGATCGGTATCAGCCGCTTTGTCGTGCCGTTTGAGGCGGCGCCGTACGTCATCATCCTCAGTTATTGGCTGGGGCAATGGGGCATCACGGCATCGGCGTTCGATCAAAAACCGCGTTAGATCGCGAAGGGACACGGAGCGTCCCGGGCGGCGTTCCCACGCAGAGCGTGGGAACGATCGATCGAACACCAATACATACATTGTCATTAATGTCTGTTGAAACCTGTTAGTTCGAATAGTCGTCCGGACCGCTCGCAGGCCGTACATTCAAGATTCCAACAATCCTTGAAGAGATAGGCCCTATGGATATCCAACAACGAAGAAGCTTTGTCGACAGTCGCATCCCTGTTGAAATGAAATTCCGCCAGTGCTGTCAGAAAAACTATCTGAGTGCCACCCTTCAGGATCGCGATGAGTTCAACTCCGAGGAGTTTTACATCAGCGTCGGCTCCCGGGAAATATTGGCTGTTTTCAAAGCTGGAGAAAAAGACACCCCTGAAGACCGCGCCTTCGATATCTATATCCCTAAAAATATCGAAACCGGTTACTACGAATTAAATTCACCGGATCAACTGATAGAAATCGCCTTGACTGAAAAATTCCCGACTTACACCAGTTACTGGGCATTCAAGGGCGCAATGGATCTGGTCGTTAACGCTGACAAGCAAGACTACTCCGGCACATTCAATGTTAGCTTCAAGGACAAAGAAAACCGTGAGTTTATATCCGAAGCCAAGTTTGCTTTTTCTGTGGAAGCTTGAATACAGGTAGCCGACGGAGCCGTGGCGTTCGCGTGCTCCGATAGCGTGATGGGTATCAGCCGCTTTGTGAGCGTGGGAGCGAGCAAAGCGTCAGTCCCGTCGGTTTATCAGACAACCCGCGCATCCCCGCGCCAACTTGGCTAAAATGCCGGCCTTTCCACCGACACCGCCGGAACCGCCGTGAGCAAAGAATCCGATCGCCTTTTCGCCCAGCCTTTGGCCCAGGTGCCTGACTTCGCCTTCAACGAGGACGTGGTGCGGGTGTTCCCGGACATGATCAAGCGCTCGGTGCCGGGTTATCCGACCATTGTCGAAAACCTCGGTGTGCTCGCCGCACAATTCGCCCAGCCCAACACTGTGCTCTACGATCTTGGCTCGTCCCTGGGCGCTGTAACACAGGCGCTGCGTCGACATGTGCGCACTGACGGCTGCCGTGTCATCGCTGTGGATAACTCCGCGGCGATGGTCGAGCGATGCCGTGAGTATCTCAACGGCCAGGACTCGATGTTCCAGGAGTTGCTGCCGGTGGAAGTGATCGAAGGTGACATCCTCGCCCTCGAATTCCAGCCTGCCTCGGTGGTGGCGCTGAACTTCACCCTGCAATTCATTGCTCCGGATCAGCGAAGCGCGCTGCTGTCGCGCATCCACCAGTCCCTGTTGCCCGGTGGTGCACTGATTCTCTCGGAAAAACTGCGGTTTGAAGACGAGCAGGAGCATGCGTTGCTCACCGACCTGCACGTCGCCTTCAAGCGCGCCAACGGCTATAGCGAACTGGAAATAGCCCAGAAGCGTAGCGCCATCGAAAACGTCATGAAGCCCGACAGCCTCGAAGAACACCGCGAACGCCTGTTGGCTGCCGGGTTCTCGAAAGTCGTGCCGTGGTTCCAGTGTCTTAACTTTGCCTCGTTGATTGCCTTGCCATGATTGATCTGTCCCCCCTCGCCCGCCGCCTGGCTGGCACACCGCTGGCCGAATGGGCCAACACACTGCAGGCGCAACTCGACAAGAAAATGGAGAAAGGTCACGGCGACCTGGAGCGCTGGCAAAGCGCGCTGGATGCCTTGCCTCAGATCCAGCCAAGCGAAATCGACCTGTTGAACGGCTTGAAGCTGGACACCGATTGCGACGATGAAACCCGTGCGCAAATGCGCACCGCGCTGATGGGCTTGTCGCCGTGGCGCAAAGGCCCCTTCGATCTGTTTGGCGTGCATGTCGACACCGAATGGCGTTCGGACTGGAAGTGGTCGCGTGTCGCCCCGCACCTGGACCTCAAGGGCAAGCGCATCCTCGACGTCGGCTGCGGCAATGGTTACTACATGTGGCGCATGCTCGGCGCGGGTGCGGACAGCGTAATCGGTGTCGATCCAAACTGGTTGTTCTTCTGCCAGTTCCAGGCGGTGCAACGTTACCTGTCCGAGCCGAATGCGTGGCACCTGCCATTTCCTTTCGAAGACCTGCCGCCGAATCTGGAAGGCTTCGACACAGTGTTTTCGATGGGTGTCTTCTACCACCGCCGATCGCCGATCGAGCACTTGCTGGCGCTGAAGGATTGCCTGGTCAAGGGCGGCGAACTGGTGCTGGAGACGCTGGTGGTCGAAGGCGACAAACATCAAGTGCTGGTGCCGGAAGACCGTTACGCGCAGATGCGCAACGTATGGTTCCTGCCGTCGGTGTCGGCGCTGGAGTTGTGGTTGCGCCGTGCCGGGTTCACTGATGTGAAATGCGTGGACGTGAGTGTGACCACGGTTGAAGAACAGCGCGGCACGGAATGGATGAAGTATCAGTCGCTGAGCGACTTCCTCGATCCCGAAGACCACAGCAAGACCATCGAAGGGCTGCCGGCGCCGATGCGGGCTGTCATCGTCGCCCGCAAATAACCCCCCGCCGCCCCTGCCGATGAAGATCAAATGTGGGAGCGGGCTTGCTCGCGAATGCGGTGAGTCAGCCAACATCTCTGTTGAATGTTAAATCGCATTCGCGAGCAAGCCCGCTCCCACAGGGTTTAGTGTTCAGTCTGAAGGTTTGGCTCTACGGGCCTTGAAGAACTCGCTGAGCACCGCCCCGCATTCCTCGGCCAACACCCCACCTTCATACAGCACCCGGTGGTTCAAAAAACCCTGGGTAAAAAACTGCCCCTGGCTCTGCACAATCCCGGCCTTGGGTTCCAGCGCGCCATACACCACCCGTGCAATCCGCGAATGCACGATCAGCCCGGCGCACATGCTGCACGGTTCCAGCGTCACATACAGCGTGCTGCCCGGCAGGCGATAGTTGCTGACGGCTAGTGCGGCGGCGCGGATCGCGACCATCTCGGCATGGGCACTCGGATCGTTGCCACTGATCGGGCAGTTGAAGCCGCGACCGATGATTTCACCGTCCTGCACCAGCACCGCACCCACGGGCACTTCGCCCAACGCGGCACCTTGAGCGGCGAGGGCAAGGGCTTCGCGCATGAAGTCGCGATCACGGCTGCGGTCGATGATCGCAGCGGGACGTATCTGACGCATTACGCCACCTCGATCGCGGCCATCAGGCCGGTTTCCATGTGATCGATCACATGGCAATGGAACATCCACACCCCGGGGTTATCCGCCACCAGCGCCACTTGCGCGCGCTCGTTCTTACCCAACAAATACGTGTCGGTGAAATACGGGATGACCTTGTGCCGATTCGAGGCGATGACCTTGAAGCTCATGCCATGCAGGTGAATCGGATGCTGATATTGAGTCATGTTTTTCAATTCAAAAATGTAGCTTTTGCCCTTTTCCAGCTTGGCGATCGGGCGGTCGGCGCAGGTTTTATCCGTAATGTCCCAGGCTTTGCCATTGATCTGCCACAGGCTTGGCGGCTTGCCGTTGTCGACATTCACCGACACCGACCCCACCCATTCGAAATTGAAGTTGAGTTTCTCGGCATTGGCCAGGTCCGGTTCCGCCACAGGGTTGGCGGGCAGTGCCGCAGGCCATGCAGTCGGCGCGTCGGTGTTGGCCACGGAGCGTAGCGTGCCCAAGCGAACCGGGCCGTTGCGCAGGGACAACTCTTCACCCGCCGGCGGCGCTTTGATCGCCAGGCATATACGCATGCCTGGGCCCAGCCAGTATTCCTTGCCCAGCGGACGCGGTTCGACGGGATTGCCGTCCAGCGCATAGATCTGCGCTTCGACGCCCGGGATATTGAGGCGATAGGTCAACGTGTTATCGAGGTTAAGCACCCGCACCCGGGTGATCTGCCCGGCAGGCAAGTCGATGATCGCCTGCGGGACACCGTTGATGGTCGACAGGCGCCCCGCCGTACCGCCTCGGGCGGCTTCGCGTGGAATGCTGAAGTCGACAAAAGCGCCCTGCTCATCGACATGCCAGCTCTTCAAGCTCAAGGTTTTCTCGTACTTGAAACCGGTCGGCTCGCGCTCCTCGACGATCAGCGGGCCGACCAGACCGCGCCCGAGTTCTTCGCTGCTGCTCACATGGGGGTGATACCAGTAGCTGCCTGCATCGGGCACGCGGAATTTGTAGTCGAAGTATTCACCGGGCAATACCGGCAACTGCGACACGTACGGCACACCGTCCATCTCCAGCGGCAGGCGGATGCCATGCCAGTGGATGGTCGTCGCCACTGGCAGGTGGTTGATGAACCGCACTCGCAGCCATTCGCCCTGACGCACGCGCAATTCGGTGCCCGGTGCCGAGGGACCGAACGCCCAGGCTTCGGTCTTGTGCCCCGCCACCAACTCGACGTCCAGCGGCGCGGCGATCAGCTCATAGTCATGGCCCGCCTCAGCGTCGGCCATCTTGCCCAGCCAGTACCGCGACGCGCCCCCCGCCCCGACACCAACGACAACAAGACCGGCCAGGCCACCGAGGATTTGGCGACGGGTAAAGGACATGAACTCAACTACCTCACACGAAAGCGGCAGGCCCAAGACCCGCAAAAGGCGAATACGATACACCCGCAGTTGCGAAAGAAACAGCAAAGCGGACGTGACGACGAGCCGCAGGCAGGGCTGGCATCAATGCAAAAAGCCGCGTGAACTCACGTTCACACGGCTTTTTATCCTGCGATCAGCCCTTCTGGGCTAGTGCGGGATCACTCCCACTCAATCGTCGCTGGCGGCTTGCTCGACACGTCGTAGGTGACGCGGGAGATGCCTTCGATTTCATTGATGATGCGGCCGCTGACAGTTTCCAGCAGTTCGTAAGGCAGGTGTGCCCAACGCGCGGTCATGAAGTCGATGGTTTCCACCGCACGCAGGGCCACGACCCAGGCGTAACGACGGCCATCGCCTACAACGCCAACCGATTTCACCGGCTGGAACACCACGAACGCCTGGCTGACCTTGTGGTACCAGTCGGCCTTGCGCAGTTCTTCGATGAAGATGTGGTCGGCACGACGCAGCAGGTCGGCGTATTCCTTCTTCACTTCGCCGAGGATGCGCACGCCCAGGCCCGGGCCCGGGAACGGGTGCCGGTAGACCATGTCGTACGGCAGGCCCAGCTCCAGGCCCAGACGACGGACTTCGTCCTTGAACAGCTCACGTAGCGGCTCGACCAGCTTGAGGTTCATTTCTTCCGGCAAGCCGCCCACGTTGTGGTGCGACTTGATCACGTGGGCCTTGCCGCTTTTCGCGCCAGCCGACTCGATCACGTCCGGGTAGATGGTGCCTTGGGCCAGGTACTTGATGTTGTCCAGCTTGCAGGATTCGGCATCGAACACGTCGATGAAGGTACGGCCGATGATCTTGCGCTTCTTCTCTGGGTCGGCTTCGCCGGCCAGGTTGTCGAGGAACTGGTCCTCGGCGTTGGCGCGGATCACCTTGACGCCCATGTTCTCGGCGAACATGGCCATTACTTGCTCGCCTTCGTGCAGGCGCAGCAGGCCGTTGTCGACGAAGACGCAGGTCAGTTGGTCGCCGATGGCCTTGTGCAGCAGTGCGGCAACCACGGACGAGTCCACGCCGCCGGACAGGCCCAGCAGGACGTTGTCGGTGCCGACCTGGGCGCGAACCTGGGCGATGGCGTCTTCAGCGATCTTCGATGGGGTCCACAGCGCTTCGCACTCGCAGATGTCGAGGATGAAGCGCGACAGGATGCGACCGCCCTGCTTGGTGTGGGTCACTTCCGGGTGGAACTGCACGCCGTAGTAACGACGCTCGTCGCTGAACATGCCAGCGATAGGGCAGCTCGGGGTGCTGGCCAGGATGTGGAAATCTTCCGGCATCCTGGTGACCTTGTCACCGTGGCTCATCCATACGTCGAGGCCAAACAGGCCATCGGCGTCGATGTGGTCTTCGATGCCGTCGAGCAGGCGGCTCTTGCCGACCACGTCTACGCGGGCATAGCCGAACTCACGCAGGTCGGAACCTTCAACCTTGCCGCCCAGTTGCTCGGCCATGGTCTGCATGCCGTAGCAGATACCGAAGACTGGCACGCCCAGGTCGAACACTGCTTGCGGACAGCGAGGGCTGTCGGCTTCGTGCACGGACTCGGGGCCGCCGGCGAGGATCACGCCTTTTGGAGCGAATTCGCGAATGGCTTCCTCGTCCATGTCGAACGGATGCAGTTCGCAGTAAACGCCGATTTCACGCACGCGGCGGGCAATCAGTTGGGTGTACTGGGAACCGAAATCGAGGATCAGGATGCGGTGAGCGTGAATGTCGAGGGCCATGATTCAGTCTCGTCTAAGTAATTCAGAAACAGTCGTGATTCAGAAACAACTCGGGGCTGAATAGAACAGCCCCGGTTGCTTAACGATTTGCTTGAAGCCTCAACCTACGCGGTAGTTTGGCGCTTCTTTGGTGATCTGTACGTCGTGGACGTGGGACTCGGCCATGCCAGCACCGGTGATCCGCACGAACTCAGGCTTGGTGCGCATTTCTTCGATGTCGGCACTGCCGGTGTAACCCATCGAGGAACGCAGGCCGCCCATCAGTTGATGGATGATGGCGCTCAGGGTGCCCTTGTACGGCACACGCCCTTCGATACCTTCCGGAACCAGCTTCTCGGCACCCGCGGAGGAGTCCTGGAAGTAACGGTCGGAGGAACCCTGGGCCTGGGACATGGCGCCCAGCGAACCCATGCCGCGATAAGCCTTGTACGAACGGCCCTGGAACAGTTCGATCTCGCCTGGCGCTTCTTCGGTACCGGCGAACATCGAGCCCATCATCACGCAGGAAGCACCGGCCACGATGGCCTTGGACAGGTCACCGGAGAAACGGATGCCGCCGTCGGCGATCAACGGAACGCCAGTGCCTTCGAGGGCAGCGGCGACGTTGGCGATGGCACTGATTTGCGGCACGCCGACACCAGCGACGATACGGGTGGTGCAGATCGAGCCAGGGCCGATACCGACCTTGACTGCGTCAGCGCCCGCTTCGGCCAGGGCCTTGGCGGCAGCGCCGGTGGCGATGTTGCCGCCGATCACCTGCACTTCAGGGAAGTTTTGTTTAACCCAGCGAACGCGGTCGATCACGCCTTTGGAGTGACCGTGGGCGGTGTCGACCACCACCACGTCAACGCCGGCGTTGACCAGGGCAGCAACACGGTCACCGGTGTCTTTACCGGTACCGACCGCGGCGCCCACGCGCAGACGACCTTGATCGTCCTTGCTGGCCAGCGGGTAAGCCTTGGCTTTTTCGATGTCGTTGACGGTCATCATGCCCTTGAGGGCGAACTTGTCGTCGACGATCAGTACGCGTTCGATGCGGTGCTTGTGCAGCAACTCGCGAACGTCGTTCTTGTCGGCGCCTTCCTTGACCGTGACCAGGCGCTCTTTAGGCGTCATCACTTCACGGACAGTGGCTTCCAGACGGTTCTCGAAACGCACGTCACGGGAAGTGACAATGCCGACCAGGTCGCCATTGTGCAGCACCGGAACGCCGGAGATGTTGTTCATGCGGGTCAATTCGAACAGTTCGCGCACGGTAGCGTCAGCATCGATGGTGATCGGATCCTTGACCACACCGGCTTCGTAACGCTTGACCTTGCGCACTTCGGCAGCTTGCTGCTCGATGGTCATGTTCTTGTGGATGATACCGATACCACCTTCCTGAGCCATGGCAATTGCCAGACGGGCTTCAGTGACGGTGTCCATGGCGGCGGAGACCAGTGGAATATTCAGCTCGATGCCACGGGTAAGGCGGGTCTTGAGACTGACTTCGTTAGGAAGCACCTCGGAATAACCAGGCACTAGGAGAATGTCGTCGAATGTCAGAGCTTCTTGGCTGATACGCAGCATCGCGGGGGCTCCCGAGCGGGAAAATGGAAGCGCGCCATTATAGTCAGACACCCCCTCGGGTTCAATGTAAAACTCTGTCTATTATCGACCTTATGGATATACGGAACATATCGCCCCCTGTAGGAGCTGTCGAAGGCTGCGATCTTTTGACATTGATCTTCAAAAGCAAGATCAAAAGATCGCAGCCTGCGGCAGCTCCTACAGGAGGATGCAACGATCAGAGCTCTACTTTCACCCAACTAACGGGTTGATCCAGCCAATCGGCAAATTCGTCGAGAAAGCTCTGCTTGAACCCCGCCTCGGCCCAGTTGTTGAAAATGAAGCCCAGGTTGGAAAAGCCGCACTCCTGCAGGAACAGGAAACCGTTGATGTCGTCTTCATGCCCGCATTCGGGGCAGGTGAAGTTATCGGTACGCCCGGGCATCCAGTCTTCGAGGCTTTCAAACAGTGCTTCACCGACTTCCTTGCGGCACTCGGCACAACCGGCCTCGCCAAGAAACCCTTTGGCCGGCGTATAGATGCAGCGTTTGGTGACGATCTCCAGGCCATTGATCGGCTCGCCGAACGGCAGGGCTTGCGGGTGCAGAACCACTTCCCTGGCACCCTCGGCGATGGCGTGGGCCATGCGATTGCCGGTGCGGCCACAGGTGGTCAACTCTTCGTTGATGATGTTCTTGCGCACCAGCCAACGCACGATCGCCCGGGCCCGTGGCTCATGCACCGGCAGTGTGGAAATTTTCGGGACAATGATGCTTTGGGAATTCATGGGGCGACCTGCTGTAACGCTTTGAAGGAAGCCCGGCAGCTTAAGCCCAAGGCTTCAGAGGTCAAGTACTCAAGTAACGCCCGACCAGGGCGATACCGCTGGCCAGGACCAGCCAGGTCACCAGGCGGACGAACGCCTCGCGTGACAATTTCAGGGTCAACCGTCGACCGATCCACAGGCCCAGCGCCATGGCCGGCAGCAAACACAACGCCAGCACCAACAAGGGTAGCTCGGCGTAGACACCTGCGACAATGAACAGGCTCAAGCGCACCACCGTGCTGCAACTGATCAACGCACTCTGGGTCGCTCGAGCCGCCTCCTTGGGCAAGCGGCTGTTCAAATAGATCGCGTACAGAAAGCCGCCACTGCCAAACAACGCCCCGAACATCCCGCCCACGGTGCCCATCGGCAATGCCCAGGCGGCAGACAGTTGCGCCGGACGGGTTTTAATCCACAGGCTGTAGATGGCGTAGGCACTGATAAACAGCCCCATCAACAGCAGCAACAGGTCGGACTTGAGGTTCAACAGGAAGATCACGCCCAGCGTGCAACCCACCGCCATGCAGGGCAACAATCGCAGCAGCTCAGGCTTGGCGACATCCCGCCGCGAGGGCAGCAGGTTGCCGAATGCCGCGACGAAATCGAGCAACACCAGCAACGGCACGATCTTCGACAGCGGCAGGAACAGGATCAGGATCGGCCCGGCGATCAGCGCCGTGCCGAAACCGGCAATGCCGAACACGATATAGGCCAGGGCGATGCCCAGCGCGATTACCAGCCAGTCCGTGGCGCCGAAGGGCCATTGGTTCATCAGCTCAAACACATTCATCCCCAGTCATCCATGAATCGCGAAGCAGACTCTACCCCTGTAGGAGCGAGCATGCTCGCGAAAAACCTGAGGACACCGCGGGGTGTCAGACTCCCCGCGTCATCATTGACCTCCATCGCGAGCGTGCTCGCGCCTACAGGGGATCGTGCATTCGGTTGGAGAATGCCTTTAAACTGCGCCCCATGATTAAAGATCCCTTTGCAAGACTCGGCCTGGACCGCGAAGTCCTGACCGTCAGCCAGCTCAACGGCCGCGCGCGGGTGTTGCTTGAAGACGTTTTCAGCAATATCTGGGTCGAAGGCGAAATCTCCAACCTCGCCCGGCCGGCGTCGGGCCACGTGTATTTCACCCTCAAGGACAGCGGCGCCCAGGTGCGTTGCGCGCTGTTCCGGCAAAACGCCGCGCGTGTGCGTCAAGCGCTGAAGGATGGCCTGGCCGTCAAGGTACGCGGCAAAGTCTCGTTGTTCGAGGGACGCGGCGATTACCAACTGATCCTCGATACCGTGGAGCCGGCCGGTGATGGAGCATTGCGCCTGGCGTTCGATGCCTTGAAGGAAAAACTCAGCGCCGAAGGCCTGTTCAGCGCCGAGCGCAAAGTACCGCTGCCGGCGCATCCACAACGCATCGGCATCATCAGTTCGCCCACCGGCGCGGTCATCCGCGACATCATCAGCGTGTTCCGCCGCCGCGCGCCGCAGGTGCAATTGACCCTGATCCCCACCGCCGTGCAAGGCCGCGAAGCCACCGCGCAGATTGTCCGCGCGTTAAAACTGGCGGATGCCCGTGGTTTCGACGCGCTGATCCTGGCCCGCGGTGGCGGTTCGCTGGAAGACCTCTGGTGCTTCAACGAAGAAGCCGTAGCGCGCGCGGTGGATGCCTGCGTGACGCCGATCGTCAGCGCCGTCGGCCACGAAACCGATGTATCGATCAGTGACTTCGTCGCCGACGTCCGCGCGCCCACGCCATCGGCCGCCGCCGAGCTGCTGGCACCGGATTCCAGCGATCTGGTCCGCCGGGTCGAGAGCCTGCATCGGCGCCTGGTGATGCGCATGCGTGATCGCTTGATGCGTGACCGGCTGCGCCTGGAAGGCATCTCTCGGCGCCTGCGCCATCCCGGCGAACGCCTGCGCCAGCAAGCGCAACGCCTGGATGATCTGGACATGCGCATGCGTCGGGCCTTCGAACGCAGTCTCAACACCCGTCGCGAACGGCTGATCCGCCTGGAAACCCGCTTGGCCGGGCAGCATCCGGGACGTCAATTGGCGATGCTGCGCCAACGTCTCGACAGCCTCGCCGAACGCTTGCCCCGCGCCATCCGCGAAGGCCTGAAAAACCGTCGCATGCAGCTGCAGAGCCAGATGCAAACACTGCACGTGGTCAGCCCCCTGGCGACTCTTGGCCGTGGCTACAGCATTTTGCTCGACGAGCGTGGCAATGCGATCCGCAGCGCCGCACAAACCCACACCGGCCAGCGCCTGAAGGCCAAGCTGGGTGAAGGCGAACTGCACGTGCGGGTCGAAGACAATCACCTGACGCCCGTCACCCTTTCTTTACTGGACTGATCCATGCCGCGTTTTTTAGCTCCGCTGCTGTTGCTTTGCCTGACCTTCAACGCCCACGCCGACAGCTACATCACCCGCCAGTTGAACAAACCGGTGCCGGGCGGCGTGGCGGTGGTCGACCTGGGAGCTGCCGCGCAAGCGCCGAAAGCCAGTTATCAGGGCAAACCCGTCCTGGTGATCAAGGAACAGAACAACTGGCTGGCGATTGTCGGCGTGCCGTTGACGGTCAAGCCGGGCGCCCAGGCCATCAGCAGTGGTGGGCGCAGCCTTGGTTTCACCGTCGGCAACAAGAAATACCCGGAGCAGCGAATCACCCTGAAAAACACCCAACAGGTCAATCCAGACCCGGACAATCTCAAGCGCATCGAGCGCGAACTGGCCGAGCAGATCGCTGCCTACCGTACGTTCAGCCCGAATTCGCCAAGTAACGTGCTGCTGGACAAACCGGTAAACGGACCGCTGTCGAGCAAGTTCGGGGTACGCCGGTTCTTCAACGGTGAGGAGCGTAATCCTCACTCAGGCCTGGATTTCGCCGTGCCTGCCGGTACGCCGATCAAGACGCCGGCCGCAGGCAAGGTGATCTTGATCGGCAACTACTTCTTCAACGGCAATACGGTGTTTGTCGACCATGGCCAAGGGTTCATCAGCATGTTCTGCCACATGTCGAAAATCGACGTGAAGGTCGGCCAGCAGATGGCTCGTGGCGGTGTGGTCGGAAAAGTCGGGGCGACCGGTCGGGCAACCGGGCCGCATATGCACTGGAATGTCAGCCTGAATGATGCGCGGGTGGATCCGGCTATCTTTATCGGGGCGTTTCAACCTTAAGCAAGATCAAAAGATCGCAGCCTGCGGCAGCTCCTACAAGGTTCGTGTCGTATCGCTGAACCCTGTAGGAGCTGCCGCAGGCTGCGATCTTTCAAGGCCACTACTCCGCATCCAGATCCTCAATGCCATGGACTTCCCGGTCCGCCAGGCAATGCCTGACCCACTCCTGAGTCTCCACTGAAAACCAGCTCAACTCCTGCGCCGTAATCAATTCCCGCGCACACAGCCCGAGCAAATGCGAACGGGCTTCATGCCGCGAGAACCTGAACACGCCAAACGCCCAGTACAGCTCCTTTTGCCCAGCCTTGAGCAATTCCTCGCTGCGATCTATCCGCTCGTACGGCGCGATACTCTTGTCCAATAGCGTCTTTTCGACATCCGATAGAATCCGCTCACACATCCGCTCATGGGCTATCGGACGCAACACGCAGTATTGCTTCCAATCAGACTCGTTCATCACCGACTCCTGCTGGGCCTCCAAGACTTAAGAATAGCTTCGCCACCAGAATAAGACGCCAGCATCATCGATTGCGCACAGCTCAAACCTTGCGCAAACAACCTGAAGATCACCGTACTCCAGAGCAATAAAATCTCGCCAAACAAGCCCTAAAGAGGATTCCTCTCAATTTTTTCCCACCGCTTGCCATCCTTCCCCCCCGCGGTTAGGGTTGAAGGCATGAAAACCTCTCACACCCTCATTCAGCTTCGTCAGCACCGCAGTTTGTGCCTTGTCAGCGCACGACTGCCGGGCTGAATCGCGGCGCCTCGTCCCAAGCGTTACTCCAAGAACATTTTGATCCACCGGCAGGCCGCCTTTTTTCGGCCAACACAATAAGGATTTCCCGATGAGCATGCTCAAAGACCCGTCTTCGAAATACCGCGCGTTCCCGACCATCGATCTGCCGGACCGCACCTGGCCGTCGAAGACCATCACCGCCGCGCCAATCTGGTGCAGCTCCGACCTGCGCGATGGTAACCAGTCGCTGATCGAACCGATGGACGCCGTCAAGAAGCTGCGCTTCTGGAAAACCCTGGTGCAGGTCGGCGTGAAGGAAATCGAAGCGTCGTTCCCGTCCGCCTCGCAGACCGATTTCGACTTCGTACGCACCCTGATCGAAGACGGTCATATCCCGGACGACACCACCATCCAGGTATTGACCCAGGCACGTGAAGATTTGATCGCGCGTACTTTCGAATCCCTGCGTGGCGCGAAAAAAGCCATCGTTCACCTGTACAACGCCACGTCTCCTTCTTTCCGCCGCATTGTCTTCAACCAGGACTTGGAAGGGGTCAAGGAAATCGCCGTAAACGCGGCCAAGCTGTTCGTCAAATATGCCGCCCAGCAGCCGGAAACCGAGTGGACCTTCCAGTACTCCCCGGAAACCTTCAGCGCCACAGAACTGGAGTTCGCCAAGGAAGTCTGCGACGCGGTGATCGAAGTCTGGAACCCGACGCCCGAGCGCAAGATCATCCTCAACCTGCCGGCCACCGTCGAATGCGCTACCCCGAACATCTATGCCGACCAGATCGAATGGTTCGGCCGTCACATCAACCGTCGTGACAGCGTGATCATCAGCCTGCACACCCACAACGACCGTGGCACTGGCGTTGCTGCCACAGAGCTGGGCCTGATGGCTGGCGCCGACCGCGTCGAAGGCTGCCTGTTCGGCAACGGCGAGCGTACCGGTAACGTCGACCTGGTGACCGTGGCCTTGAACATGTACACCCAGGGCCTGAACCCTGAGCTGGACTTCTCCGACATCGACGGCGTGCGCAAGGTCGTCGAAGAGTGCAACCAGATCCAGGTTCACCCGCGTCACCCGTACGTTGGCGACTTGGTGCACACCGCATTCTCCGGCTCGCACCAGGACGCGATTCGCAAGGGTTTCGCCCAGCAGAAACCGGACGCCCTGTGGGAAGTGCCGTACCTGCCGATCGACCCGGCCGACATCGGCCGCAGCTACGAGGCGGTCATCCGCGTCAACAGCCAGTCGGGCAAGGGCGGCATCGCCTATCTGTTGGAGCAGGAATACGGCATCAGCCTGCCACGTCGCATGCAGATCGAATTCAGCCAGGTCGTGCAGCGCGAAACCGATCGCCTGGGCCTGGAAATGACCGCCCAGCAAATCCACGCGCTGCTGCACAGCGAGTACTTGCAGGCCAACACCCCGTATGCGCTGGTCAGCCATCGCCTGCAGGAAGAAAACGGCCACAGCGCCGTCGAAGTGGAAGTGGCCAGCAAAGGCCAGGGCGAAACCAACCTGCACTGGCGCGGCAAGGGCAACGGCGCCCTGGAAGCACTGGTGGCCGGCCTGCCGATCCCGGTGGAAATCATGGACTACAACGAACACGCCATCGGCGCGGGCACCAATGCCAAGGCGGCGGCCTACATTGAACTGCGAGTGAATGGTGAGCGTGCGGTGCACGGCGTGGGTATCGATGAAAACATCACCACCGCCAGCTTCAAGGCCCTGTTCAGCGCGCTGAACCGCTCGCTGAGCCAGCCGGAAGCGAAAGCGGCGTAATTAGCCTTCGCTGAAATACAAAAGGCCCCGAGATGCGATCTCGGGGCCTTTTTGTTTGCCTGTAGTTTTTGTAGTGCCTGTCATGCCATCTTCGCGAGCAGGCTCGCTCCCACAGGAGAACGCAACCCAATGTGGGAGCGAGCCTGCTCGCGAAGGGGCCAGCTCAGGCAGTGCAAGTCTCAGGTGAACTCGAAGGTATCGGCATCCAGGTTCGCCGGAAAACGCGTGCGATACGCTGCCAGTTCCGCCGCATCCAGCACCACCTTGAACACCCCGTCCGCCTCTCCCGCGCTGAGCAACGTCTCGCCCTGGAAATCCAGCACCTGGCTGTCCCCGGTATAGGCAAAGCCTTTGCCATCGGTGCCGATGCGATTCACCGCTGCCACGTAGCACAGGTTCTCGATGGCCCGCGCCGGCAGCAAGCGGTTCCAGTGCTGGCGCCGTGCACCCGGCCAGTTGGCGGTGTACAGCAGCAGGTCAGTGTCCTGCGCATCGCGACTCCACACCGGGAAGCGCAGGTCGTAGCAAATCAGCGGCCGCACTCGCCAGCCCTTGAGTTCGAACTGCACCTGGCGTTCGCCCGGGGTGAAGTGATTGTGCTCGCCGGCCATGCGGAACAGGTGACGTTTGTCGTAGTGCCACACTTCGCCGTCCGGCCGCGCCCACAACAGGCGGTTACGATGGCTGCCATCAGCGGCCTGCACAATCACGCTACCGGTGATCACCGCATCGAATTTTGCCGCCTGAGCCCGCAACCATTTACTGGTCGGTCCGTTTTCCGCTTCAGCGAGGGTCTCGGACTCCATCGAGAAACCGGTGGTGAACATCTCCGGCAGAATGATCAGGTCCGCGCCGCGAGCCTGTTCCAGCAAGTGCTCGAAATGCTCCAGGTTGGCCTGGCGATCGTGCCAGGCCAGGGTGGTCTGGATCAGCGCAACGGTCAGGTTCGGCAGCGCACTCAGATCACGCATAATTTTTCCGCTGCTTCACGCAGGGTCTCCTCACGTTTGGCAAAGCACAGGCGTATCAGGCGCTGGCCTTCAGGCGGCGTCTGGTAGAACACCGAGATCGGGATGCTCGCAACGCCGTGTTCACGGGTCATCCACAGGGCCATCTCGACGTCGTTGAGATCCGGGCGGATCTGCGAGTAGTCGACCAGCTGGAAATACGTACCGCTTACCCGGGTGAAGCTGAAGCGCGAAGGCGCCAGCAGGTCGCAAAACAGGTCACGCTTGGCCTGATAGAAGCCTGGCAGTTCTTCGACATGTTCCGGATGCTCGGCCATGTAATCAGCCAAGGCGTATTGCAAGGGTGTTACGCCGCAAAAATTGACATATTGATGCACCTTGCGCAGCTCTGTCGTCAGGGCCGGTGGCGCGACCACATAGCCGGTTTTCCAGCCGGTGACGTGATAGGTCTTGCCGAAGGAGCTGACCACGAAGGCGCGCTGATACAACTCTTCATGGGCCAGCACACTGACGTGGGGCACACCGTCGTAGACCAGGTGTTCGTAGACCTCATCGCTGATCACATAGATGTCACGATCGCGGATTAACGCCGCCAGTTGGTCCAACTCCGCACGGTTGATCAGTGCGCCGCTGGGATTGTGCGGAGTGTTGAGGATGATCATCCGCGTACGCGGACTCAGTGCCTGGGCGAGCTTCTGGAAATCGATGCTGAAGTCATCCAACCCCAGTTGCACATGAACGCAACGGCCACCAGCCAGCTCAACCGAAGGCTCGTAACTGTCATAAGCCGGGTCGAACACGATGACTTCGTCACCGCTGTGGATAACGGCCTGAATGGCGCAGAAAATCGCCTCGGTCGCGCCGGGCGTCACGGTCACTTCGCTGTCCACATCGACGCTGACGCCATAGCTGCGGGCGATTTTCGCCGCGATCTGCTGACGCAGTACCGGCAGCCCGGTCATTGGCGAGTATTGGTTGTGGCCATTGGCAATATGCCGGCCGACCGCATCGCACAGAGCCTGCGGAGCAGCGAAATCGGGAAAGCCCTGGGACAGGTTGAGCGCCCCGGTTTGCGCCGCGAGCTGAGACATCTGCGTGAAGATGGTGACGCCGACATTCGGCAGCTTACTGGTGATCATCGAGGATTCCCTGCTCTACACCCGGCTCTAACGGCGGCGCGGGAGAGTCCGAGGATAGCCCAAACGGCGCCCATAAAAAAAGGGCGCCAAAAGCGCCCTTCTTCTCGTCCTACCCTGTGGGAGCGAGCCTGCTCGCGAAGGCGGTGTGTCAGTCGCGATAAACGTTGACTGACAGATTGCATTCGCGAGCAGGCTCGCTCCCACATGAGTGAGGCAAGCCTTAGATCAGCGCTTGTCGCGGCGCTTCTTGTCGGCTTTCTTGTGGTGCGACATCAAGCGACGCTTCTTGTTGACCTGGCGGTCGGTCAGCGAGTTCTTGTTGCCTTCATACGGGTTCTCGCCGCCCTTGAACTCGATGCGGATCGGCGTACCGACCAGCTTGAGCACACGACGGTAAGTGTTTTCCAGGTAGCGAACGTAGGACTTCGGCACCTTCTCGATCTGGTTACCGTGGATCACGATGATCGGCGGGTTGGCACCACCCAAGTGGGCGTAACGCAGCTTGATCCGGCGGTTGTTGACCATTGGCGGTGCGTGCTCGCCAACCGCGTCTTCCAGGATCTGGGTCAGGCGGTTGGTCGGCCAGCGGGTGACCGCGGACTTGAACGAGTTCTGCACCGAGGCGTAAAGGTTGCCCACGCCAGTGCCGTGCAGGGCCGAGATGAAGTGGATGTCGGCGTAGTCAACGAAGAACAGACGACGCTGCAGTTCGACCTTCACGAAGTCGCGCTCGCTCGGCGTCATGCCGTCCCACTTGTTGATCGCGATGACCAGCGCACGACCCGACTCGATGGCGAAGCCCAGCAGGTTCAGGTCGTGGTCCACCACGCCTTCGCGGGCGTCCATCACGAAGATCACCACGTTGGCGTCTTTGATCGCCTGCAGGGTTTTGACCACGGAGAACTTTTCGACTTCTTCGTGGATCTTGCCGCGCTTGCGCACACCGGCGGTGTCGATCAGCGTGTACTTCTCGTCGTTACGCTCGAACGGGATGTAGATACTGTCGCGGGTAGTGCCGGGTTGGTCATACACGATCACCCGGTCTTCACCGAGCATGCGGTTGACCAGGGTCGACTTGCCAACGTTCGGGCGACCGATGATCGCGATCTTGATCCCGTCTTTTTCGCTCGGGCCAGGAATGCGCTTGGCTTCCTCGCCTTCGGCAACGTCCTCTTCCTCGCCTTCTTCCGGCTCGTCTTCGTCTTTCGGGAAGTCGCCCAAGGCGATTTCCAGCAACTGGGTGATGCCACGACCGTGAGCACCGGCGATCGGGATCGCGTGGCCCATACCCAGTGGAGCGAATTCAGCGCGGGCCATTTCCGGGTCGATGTTGTCGACCTTGTTGGCGACCACGTGGGAACGCTTGTTACGCTTGCGCAAATGCTCGGCGATCATCTGGTCGGCGGCGGTGAAACCGGCCTTGGCATCTACCAGGAATAGAACGACATCCGCTTCTTCAATGGCCAGCAGCGACTGCTCGGCCATTTTTTCGTCCATACCATGCTCGTCACCGGAGATACCGCCGGTGTCGACCAGAATGTAGGAACGCCCTTGCCACTTGGCCTCACCGTACTGGCGATCACGGGTCAGACCGGACAAGTCGCCGACGATAGCGTCGCGAGTCCTGGTCAGGCGGTTGAACAAGGTGGACTTGCCGACGTTCGGTCGGCCCACCAGGGCGATTACGGGAACCATGCGGCTCTCCACTTCGTTTATTTCAGAAAATACAAAAGCCGCTGCGAGGGCAGCGGCTGGTGCTCGGGGCAACACTGTGCGCTTGTTTGTGGGAGCGAGCCTGCTCCGGGCGGCGTTCCGACGAAAAACGCCGGAGCACCGCGTTTATTCAGGATGCAAACGTTATCGTTGACGTCCATCGCGAGCAGGCTCGCTCCCACATTCATATCCACAAGTGAAGCAGCCCGGGGGATTAACCCCAAGCATAGTCGTTACTTAATGGTCAGGGCTTCCAGTTTGCCGCTGTTGCCATATACATAAATCGTGTCACCCACCACCAGCGGACGGGCACGCAGGCCGTCGCTGTCGATGCGCTCGCGGCCGACGAATCGACCGTCCACCTGACTCAACAGGTGCAGGTAACCTTCCAGGTCACCGACTGCAACATAACTGGAGAACACTTCTGGAGCCGACAGTTGGCGGCGAGCCAGCGAATCGTTGCTCCACAAGGCTGTGGTGGAACGCTCGTCGACGCCTTCAACGGTGCCCGAGGACAGGCTCACGTAGACGCTGCCGAAACCCTGGGCGACACCGGCATAGCTGGAAGCATCACGCTGCCAGAGTTGCCGACCGCTTTGCAGGTCCAGTGCCGCAACGCGACCCTGGTAGCTGGCGACATAAATCGTCTCACCGGACAACAGCAAGCCGCCATCGATGTCGACAACACGCTCCAGTTCCGAACGACCTTGCGGGATCGCTACACGCTGTTCCCACACCGGCACGCCGTTGGAAATGTCGAGAGCGACCACTTTACCAGTCGAGAAGCCAGCCACCGCGAGGCGGTTGGTCACGATCGGTGCGCTGGTACCGCGCAGGGTCAGTACCGCAGGCGTGCTGTCATACAACCAGCGCTGGTTGCCAGTGGCGGCATCCAGACCGATCAAACGATCGTCCTGGGTCTGGACCACGACCACATCGCCATTGTTGGCCGGCGGTGCGAGGACTTCACTGGACACGCGCGCGCGCCATTTCTCTTCGCCGTTGATGGCGTCCAGGGCAACGATTTCACCCTTGATCGTACCCACCGTCAGCAGACCGTAACCCACGCCAACAGCGCCGGAAACAGGCAGTTCGAGATCTTTCTTCCATTTGACGTCGCCGTTGCTGCGATCCAGCGCCATTACCACACCGGTGACATCGGCGGCATAGATGGTATCGCCATCGATGGCCGGAACCAGCATGTTGTAGGTTTCGCCCTGACCGTCACCGATCGAACGACTCCACTGCTTCTGCAGGACCACTTCTTCCTTGAAGTCGGTCAATTCGGCCGGTGGCAATTCTTTCTTGCTGTTGCTGCTGCAACCCGCGGCCAAAATGGCCAGGGCCAGCAATGCTGCATGCTTCCAACGAATCACGTCACGCATCCCCTTTGGCCAGGTCGTCCAGCTTGATTTGCAGGCCACCGACCGCCGCTTCATCCGACAGTGCCGCCTTGGCTTTTTGATACGCCGCGTGCGCTTCGTCGGTACGACCCAACTGCACCAGCAGGTCGCCCTTGAGTTCTTCGCGAGTGGCCAGGAAGGCCTTGTCGGCATCGCCTTCCAGCAGCTTCAGGGCTTCATCGACCTTGTCCTGCGCGGCCAGTACCTGCGCCAGGCGCTGACGGGCGATTTCGCCCAGTGCCGGGTTGGCCGGCTTGGCGACGATGGCCTTGAGCTCGCTGGCTGCGTCATCGAGCTTGCCACTGTCGACCGCGACTTTCGCCACGAACAGGCTGCCGTATTGCGCATAGGCGCTGCCGCCGAACTCGCTGTTGAGCTTGCCGGCCAGGTCCGAGACACGCGCCGCATCTGGCTTGCCGTCAGGCGTCAGCGTGGTTTCGAGCAATTGCTGATAGAGCATCGAGGCACCTTGCGACTGGTTGCTCTGATACTTCTGGAACGCCTGCCAACCGAACACGATGACCAGCGCCAACAGGCCGCCAGTAACCAGGGGCTTGCCGTTGCGTGACCACCATTCCTTAAAATCCGCCAGCTGTTCGTCTTCGGTACTCGACACCCCAATACTCCTTAATCGCTAATTCGGCTGTTATGACAGCTTCAACCCTGCACGACGCAGGTGGCCAGGTGTGCAGCAAGCGCATCCCAGGCAATGCTTTGTTGTTCGCCCTGGCCACGCAGGGGTTTGAAACCTACCACTTGCTGGGCCATCTCGTCGTCGCCGAGGATCAGTGCGAACAGCGCACCGCTCTTGTCGGCCTTCTTGAACTGGCTCTTGAAGCTGCCAGCGCCGGCATTGACTTGCAGGCGCAGGTTGGGCAACTGGTCGCGCACGCGCTCGGCCAGGGCCAGGCCTGCCAGCTCGGCGGCTTCACCGAAGGCACAGAGGTAGACGTCGACCTGACGGGAGATTTCTTCCGGGATCTGCTCCAGGGTTTCCAGCAGCAATACCAGGCGTTCGATACCCATGGCGAAACCCACGCCGGCAGTAGGCTTGCCGCCCATCTGCTCGACCAGGCCGTCGTAACGACCACCGGCACACACGGTGCCCTGGGCGCCAAGTTTGTCGGTGACCCATTCGAAAACGGTCTTGCTGTAGTAGTCCAGCCCGCGAACCAGCTTCGGGTTGATCACATAGGGGATGCCGGCGGCGTCCAGGCGAGCCTTGAGGCCCTCGAAGTGCACGCGAGATTCTTCGTCGAGGTAGTCGGCCATTTTCGGCGCATCGACCAGAATCGCCTGTGTATCGGCATTCTTGGTGTCCAGGACCCGCAGCGGGTTGGTTTTCAAGCGGCGCTGGCTGTCTTCGTCCAGCTTGTCCAGGTGACCGGACAGGAACTCGACCAGCGCTTCACGATAGCGGCCACGGGACTCGCTGGTGCCCAGGCTGTTGAGTTCGAGCTTGACCGCATCGCGGATGCCCAACTCGCCCCACAGGCGCCAGGTCAGCACGATCAGTTCGGCGTCGATGTCCGGACCGTCGAGGTTGAAAACCTCGACACCGATCTGGTGGAACTGGCGGTAACGGCCTTTCTGCGGACGCTCGTGGCGGAACATCGGACCGATGTACCAGAGCTTCTGCACCTGGCCACCGCCGGTGATGCCGTGCTCGAGCACCGCACGCACGCACGCTGCCGTGCCTTCGGGACGCAGGGTCAGGGAGTCGCCGTTACGGTCGTCGAAGGTGTACATCTCTTTTTCGACGATGTCGGTCACTTCACCGATGGAGCGCTTGAACAGCTCGGTGAACTCGACGATCGGCATGCGGATCTGCTTGTAACCGTAGTTATCCAGCAGGCGCGAAACGGTGCCTTCGAAATGACGCCACAGGGGGGTCTGTTCGGGCAGGATGTCGTTCATGCCACGAATGGCTTGCAGAGACTTGCTCACATTAAATCCTTAAATTCCGTTCGGCTCTTCAGTCGGCTCAGCCGCGCGCGATAACCGCTGCGTCGGCTTCGACCTTTTCGGCCGCTTTCTCGCGGATCAAGCGTTCAAGCTCATCCACCAGATTGTCATTCGTCAGTTTCTGCGACGGCTTGCCGTCGATGTAAATCAGGTTTGGCGTGCCGCCGGTCAAGCCGATATGGGCTTCCTTGGCTTCGCCCGGCCCGTTGACCACGCAACCGATGACCGCGACGTCAAGCGGCACCAGCAGGTCTTCGAGGCGCCCTTCCAGCTCGTTCATGGTCTTGACCACATCGAAGTTCTGCCGCGAGCAACTCGGGCAGGCGATGAAGTTGATGCCACGGGAACGCAGATGCAGGGACTTGAGAATGTCGTAGCCGACTTTCACTTCCTCGACCGGATCAGCCGCCAACGAGATGCGAATGGTATCGCCAATCCCTTCGGCGAGCAGCATACCGAGGCCCACGGCAGATTTCACCGTGCCTGAACGCAAACCACCGGCTTCGGTGATGCCCAGGTGCAGCGGCTGGACGATTTCCTTCGCCAGCAAGCGGTAGGCTTCGACGGCCATGAACACGTCGGAGGCTTTCACGCTGACCTTGAAGTCCTGGAAGTTCAGGCGCTCAAGGTGTTCGACGTGGCGCAGCGCCGATTCAACCAGCGCGGCTGGCGTCGGCTCGCCGTATTTTTTCTGCAGGTCTTTTTCCAGGGAGCCGGCGTTCACCCCGATACGGATCGGAATGCCACGATCGCGGGCGGCATCGACCACCGCGCGCACGCGGTCTTCGCGACCGATGTTGCCCGGGTTGATCCGCAGGCAGTCAACGCCAAGTTCGGCCACGCGCAAGGCGATGCGGTAGTCGAAGTGAATGTCGGCGACCAAGGGCACCTTGACCAGTTGCTTGATCTTGCCGAAGGCCTCGGCGGCGTCCATGTCCGGCACGGACACCCGCACGATATCGACACCCGCGGCTTCCAGGCGATTGATTTGCGCGACGGTCGCAGCGACGTCGTTGGTGTCGCTGTTGGTCATGCTTTGCACAGCGATGGGCGCATCGCCGCCAACAGGTACATTACCGACCCAGATCTTGCGCGATTCGCGACGTTTGATTGGAGATTCGCCGTGCATGACTTATTGACCCAACTTCAGGCGAGCAGTCTCGCCACTGGTGAACGGAGCGACATTGACCGCCTGACCGTTGTAGCTGACCTGCGCGCCGCGGGCATAACCCAGGCGCACGGAAAACGGCGGCTTGCCATTGAGGGAAACGCTTTCGCCTTTACGCTTCAGGCCGCTCAACAGCACCTTGCCGTTGCCGTCGGTGACCTGGGTCCAGCAGTCGGCGCTGTACTGTAGTTGGACCTGGCCCTGGCCTGCCACCGCAGGCGCTGCTGGCGCCGGTGCCGCAGCGGTTGGCGCTGCAACACTTGGAGCAACCGGTGCATTCACCGTCGGCGCTGCAACAGCTGGAGCTGCAGGAACAGCCGGGGCTGGCGTCACAGGCGGGGCGGCGGTCGGTGCGGGGGCGGTCGGTGCAACGGGTGCCGGCGCTGGCGTTTCAGCCGGAGCCGGGGTCGCGGAGTCGGCCTGCGGCAATGCCAGGGCCGTGGTGTTTTGCGCCTCACCCTCGGCCACCGCCTGGTCTTCCGGCTCATCCAGCGGATGAATCTGGGTAGTGCCATCGGCACCTTCGACTTCCACGTGTTCCGGGGTCAGGCTGATCAGGTCCTTGGTGCGCAGCGAGGTCTGGTCCTGCCACCAGACAAAACCACCACCCACCACGGCCACCAGCAACAACAGGCTGACAATGCGCAAGATGGTGTGGGACACGCGAACTGGCTCTTCGATACGGCCCAGGCTGTGAACGCTGCTGCCCTTGGAGTCGGTACCGGTGGATTGGTCGAACTGCTGGACCAGGACGGCCTGGTCCATGCCGAGCAATTTGGCATAAGCACGGATATAGCCGCGGGCGAAGGTATGCCCTGGCAGCTTGTCGAAATCGCCGGCTTCCAGATTGCTCAGGGAATTGACGGTAAGGTTGAGCTTAAGGGCCACTTCGGCCAGCGACCAGCCATTGCTTTCGCGGGCCTGGCGCAAGGTCTCACCGGGGTTAACGCGATTCGCTGCTACAACTTCGGGATGCGCCGCTTTCATCATTGCTCCGACAGGTATTGCTGATATTCCGATGTACCGGGATAAAGTCGTTTTAATTGCAGGCCCGCACTGGCGGCCTTGTCGCGATCATCAAACACTTTTGCCAGGCGAATGCCGAGCAATAGACTACGTGCATTTTGCTCGGCAAGCAGGCTAAAACGGTCGTAAAAGTCACGCGCGGGCACATAATGCCTGTCTTCGTAAGACAACTCAGCCATTTCCAACAATGCCCGAGGCTGTTGTCGATTCAAACGCAGGGCTTTTTCCAGTTGCTGCTGGGCCAACTCGCGCTGGCCGAGCATCGAAGCCGTCATGCCCAGGTTCTCGAACACGCGCGAACGCTCAGGATACAGGGTATCGGCGGCGGCCTGCTCGAAACGCTCGTAGGCTTCCTTGTAACGTTTCTGCTCGTAGAGAAAGCTGCCGTAGTTGTTGAGGATTCGCGCATCGGCGGGACGGGAAGCCAGCGCCTTGCGAAAATGCTGGTCAGCCAGTTCCGGCTCCATTTCGGCCTGGAACACCAACCCCAGCGCGGCATTGGCGTCCGGGTCTGCGGCGTCCAGCTCCAGCGCCTTCTTCAGAGGCACTTTTGCTCGCTCGGTCATGCCTTGTTGCAAATAACCGATGCCCAGTTGCACGTAGGCCTCGAGCGCCTCGCCACGGCCTTTGCTGGTCTTCATCGGGTTGTAGTCGCCCGAAAGCACACAGCCAGCGCACAGGCTGGCCATTAGCAAAAGCAGCGCAAAGCGCAGGGACATGGAGATCCTCTCTTGATTACTTCGCAGCGTTCGACGCCATATCGTTGTCGGCGCTCAGTTCACGCACGGCGATATAACGTTCGCTGCGACGGGTGCGATCCAGCACCTGCCCTACCAATTGACCACAGGCCGCGTCGATGTCTTCACCACGGGTGGTGCGTACAGTGACGTTGAAACCGGCATGATGAAGCTGATCCTGGAACCGACGAATGGCATTGTTGCTAGGCCGCTCGTAACCGGAGTGCGGGAACGGGTTGAACGGGATCAGGTTGATCTTGCACGGGATGTTCTTGAGCAGCTCGATCATTTCAACGGCGTGCTCGACCTTGTCGTTCACGTCCTTGAGCAAGGTGTACTCGATGGTCAGCACGCGCTTTTCGCCCAGGGACGACATGTAGCGCTGGCACGACTCGAGGAGCATCTTAAGCGGATACTTCTTGTTGATCGGCACCAATTGGTTACGCAATGCGTCATTCGGTGCGTGCAGGGACAACGCCAGGGAGACGTCGATGTGCTTGGACAGCTCATCGATCATCGGCACCACGCCGGAGGTCGACAGGGTCACGCGGCGCTTGGAAATGCCGTAGCCCAGGTCGTCCATCATCAGGTGCATGGCCGCGATGACGTTGTCGAAGTTCAGCAGCGGCTCACCCATGCCCATCATCACCACGTTGGTGATGGCACGGTCGACGGTTGCCGGGACGCTGCCAAAGGATTTGTTGGCAATCCACACTTGGCCGATGACTTCGGCGGCGGTGAGGTTGCTATTGAAGCCTTGCTTGCCGGTGGAGCAGAAACTGCAATCCAGGGCACAGCCTGCCTGGGACGAAACGCACAAGGTGCCGCGCTTGCCCTGGGGAATGTACACGGTCTCGACGCAGCTGCCGGACGCCACGCGCACCACCCACTTGCGGGTGCCGTCGCTGGAGATGTCCTCGCTGACCACTTCCGGACCGCGAACTTCAGCAACGGCCTTGAGCTTCTCGCGCAGGGCCTTGCTGACGTTCGTCATGGCGTCGAAATCATCGACGCCAAAGTGGTGAATCCATTTCATTACCTGACCGGCACGGAAACGCTTCTCCCCGATTGAGTCGAAGAATTTTTCCATTTCCTGTTGAGTCAGACCCAGCAGGTTGGTTTTTACAGTCGATGTAGTCATGGATTCACCTTCACTCTTAAGCCAATGCTTAGCGAGTGGTTACTTCAGTAGCTGCGAAGAAGTATGCGATTTCGCGAGCGGCAGCGGCTTCGGAGTCCGAACCGTGTACGGCGTTGGCGTCGATCGATTCAGCGAAGTCAGCACGGATGGTGCCGGCAGCAGCTTCTTTAGGGTTGGTAGCGCCCATCAGCTCACGGTTGCGAGCGATGGCGTTTTCGCCTTCCAGAACCTGGACAACAACCGGACCGGAGGTCATGAACGCTACCAGGTCACCGAAGAAACCGCGCTCGCTGTGCTCAGCGTAGAAGCCTTCGGCTTCGGCTTTGGACAGTTGCTTCATTTTCGAAGCTACAACGCGCAGGCCAGCGTCTTCGAAACGGGAAACGATCTTGCCGATCACGTTTTTAGCAACGGCGTCAGGCTTGATGATGGAGAAAGTACGTTGAACAGCCATGGTGTAACTCCAGAAACGGTAATTTGCGAAAAATTAAACCCGCGAATTATACGCGGGTTCTTGGGTATTGCCTAACCTGCTGCGTGGCTCAGTCGCGTTCTTCGATCCAGTGGGCCTGAATGGCCTCCAGGATCTTTTCGCCACAATGCTCAGGCTTGTCGTCGAATTCGGGCAATTCCATCACCCATTTACGCAGATCGACGAAGTTGACCGACATAGGGTCCACTTCAGGCTTGCTTTCAGCCAGCTGGATCGCGATTTCCAGCACATCAGTCCACTTGAGACTCATGACAGTTCCTTGAATCAGTGCGGCGCTTCGGCTGCGTGGTTGAGCGAGTACTTCGGAATTTCAACGGTCAGGTCTTCGGTGCCGACCTTGGCCTGACAGCCCAGGCGCGACTCACGCTCCAACCCCCAGGCCTTGTCGAGGTAGTCCTCCTCCAGCTCGTCAGCCTCTTCCAGCGAATCGAAACCTTCGCGGATGATGCAGTGGCAGGTGGTGCAGGCGCAGACGCCGCCACAGGCACTTTCCATCTCGATATGGTGTTCGTGAGCCAGCTCGAGGATGGAAATACCCGGCTCAGCCTCGACGACCATGCCTTCAGGGCAAAACTTCTCGTGTGGCAGAAAAATGACCTGCGGCATCGTTATTCCTCAATCTCATTCAGGTTGCGCCCCGCCAGCGCGGCTTTCACCGTCGAGTCCAGGCGGCGGGCAGCAAAGGCGTCGGTCACTTGCGACAGACGCTTGGTCTGCTGCTCGATGGCGTAGCCATCGGTACCTTTCATCAGTTCGGTCAGTTCCTGCACTTGCAGTTCGATGACCATGCGCTCGTCGGCGTCCAGCAAGCGCTCGCCGTCAGCTTCCAGGGCGGCCTGTACCGCCTCGATCAGGCGCTGGGCATCGACCTGCTGCTCACGCAGAACGCGGGCAACCTTGTCGTCGTTGGCGTGCTGGAACGAATCCTTGAGCATCTTGGCGATTTCGCCGTCGGTCAGGCCGTAGGACGGCTTGACCTGGATACTGGCCTCGACGCCCGAACCCAGTTCGCGAGCGGAAACACTGAGCAAGCCATCGGCATCGACCTGGAAGGTCACGCGAATCTTCGCCGCGCCGGCCACCATCGCCGGAATACCGCGCAATTCGAAGCGCGCCAGGGAGCGGCAGTCGCTGATCAGCTCGCGCTCGCCCTGCAACACGTGGATCGCCATGGCCGACTGGCCATCTTTGTAAGTCGTGAAGTCCTGCGCCCGAGCGACGGGGATGGTGGTGTTGCGTGGAATCACCTTCTCCATCAGGCCGCCCATGGTTTCCAGGCCCAGGGACAACGGAATCACGTCCAGCAGCAGCAATTCATCGCCATCGCGCTTGTTGCCGGCCAGGGTATCGGCCTGGATCGCGGCACCGATGGCCACCACTTGATCCGGGTCGATTTCAGTCAGAGGCTGGCGCCCAAAAGCTTCGGCGACAGCTTCGCGAACACGAGGCACGCGAGTCGAGCCGCCAACCATGACCACCGCATGCACGTCTTCCAGCTCTACACCGGAATCACGCACCGCGCGGCGACAGGCTTTCAGGCTGCGCGCGATCATCGGCTTGATCAAGGCATCGAAGGCTTCGCGGGTCAGCTCGGCTTTCCAGTCGCCATGAGTCACTTCGACCGACGAGGCGTTGGTCAGTGCTTCCTTGGCGGCGCAAGCCGTTTGCAGCAGCTGACGCTGCGCACCCGGATCGAGGTTGGCGGACAGACCAGCGCTCTCAATGATCCAGCCAGCAATTGCGTGGTCGAAGTCATCACCGCCCAGGGCGCTGTCGCCGCCGGTAGCCAGGACTTCGAACACACCGCCGGTCAGGCGCAGAATCGAAATATCGAAGGTGCCGCCGCCCAGGTCATAGATGGCAACCAGGCCTTCGGCGTGCTGGTCCAGACCGTAAGCCACCGCCGCGGCGGTCGGCTCGTTGAGCAAACGCAGCACATTCAGGCCGGCCAGTTTGGCCGCATCCTTGGTGGCTTGACGCTGGGCATCATCGAAATAGGCCGGAACAGTGATGACCGCACCTACCAGCTCGCCGCCCAAAGTGGCTTCGGCACGCTGGCGCAAGACCTTGAGGATGTCCGCCGAGACTTCGACCGGGCTTTTCGGCCCCTGGATCGTCTCGATGAACGGCATGTGCGACTCGCCGCCGACAAAGCGGTACGGCAACTGATCACCCAATTGCTTGACGTCGGACAGACCACGACCCATCAAGCGCTTGACCGACAGCACGGTGTTCAAGGGATCGGTGGCGGCAGCCAGCTTGGCGGATTCGCCAACCTCGACGCGATCGGCGTGATAGCGCACGGCAGACGGCAGGATGACCTGCCCTTGCGCGTCAGCCAGAGGCTCGGAAAGACCACTGCGCAACGCAGCGACCAGCGAATTGGTAGTGCCCAAGTCGATCCCCACAGCCAGGCGACGCTGGTGCGGTTGAGGACTTTGGCCGGGTTCGGCGATCTGCAGTAGGGCCATCGTTATCAGGACTTATCTGTATATCAGGCGTGCGACCGGAGCGGCACTGGGTTAATCGTCGAGGCGCTCTTCCAGCTGGCGCACTTCGTAGGTCAGCTTGTCGAGAAACTGCATGCGCCGCATCAGGCGTTCGGCCTGTTCACGTTGCGCTGCATCATTCCAGCAAGCTGCGAAACTGTCGTTCAGTTTTTCCTGAGCCACTTTCAGGCGGCGCTTGAAGACGGCAACGCCATTGAGGTCGGCGCTGTCCTGCAGGTCTTCGAGCTCTTCGCGCAACTCCATCTGTTGCAGAAGAAACTCCGGATCATGCACCGTGACCTCCAGCGGCAACTCACCACCATTCAAGGCGAGCAGGTAACGCGCGCGCTTGGGTGGACTCTTGAGCGTCTGGTAGGCCTCGTTGAGGCTCGCGGATTGCTCTAGCGCCAGCCGCTGCTCCCGCTCGGAAGCGTCGGCAAAGCGGTCTGGATGAACACTGCGCGCCAACTCACGGTAACGCGTAGCCAGCTGATCGAGATCCAGGTTGAAGCTCGGTTGCAGCTCGAATAAAGCGAAATGACAAGGAGTACCCACGACAAGCCTCAGATGTTGAAGCTTTCGCCGCAGCCACATTCACCGCGCACGTTGGGGTTGTTGAACTTGAAGCCTTCGTTCAACCCTTCCTTGACGAAATCGAGCTCGGTGCCGTCCAGGTAGGCCAGGCTTTTCGGGTCGATGATCACTTTCTCGCCGTGACTCTCGAACACCTGGTCCTCTGCAACCACCTCGTCGACAAACTCCAGCACGTAGGCAAGGCCGGAGCAGCCCGTGGTGCGAACACCCAGGCGAATCCCCTCACCTTTGCCGCGCCCGTCAAGGGAGCGTCGCACGTGTCGAGCAGCCGCTTCTGTCATGCTGATAGCCATCGGTGACTCCTTACTCGTCGCCAAAAACTGAAAGTCAGATCAAGCCTTTCTTCTGCTTGTAGTCGCGAACAGCCGCCTTGATGGCGTCTTCGGCGAGTACCGAGCAGTGAATTTTGACTGGCGGCAGGGCCAGCTCTTCAGCCAGCTGGGTGTTCTTGATGGTTTCCGCTTCGTCCAGGGTCTTGCCCTTCATCCACTCGGTGGCGAGGGAGCTGGAAGCGATAGCCGAACCGCAGCCGTAGGTCTTGAACTTGGCATCTTCGATGATGCCGGCGTCGTTGACCTTGATCTGCAGGCGCATCACGTCGCCGCACGCCGGAGCGCCGACCATGCCGGTGCCGACATCAGGATCTTCCGCGTCCATCTTGCCGACGTTGCGCGGGTTTTCGTAGTGGTCGATGACCTTTTCGCTGTAAGCCATGATTCTCAATCCTCACTCATCAGGGCCGCTCTTGAGACCCTGTAGCTGCGCTTGCGTCAGTCGCCGCGTCGCTACAGGAGCTGTATCTGGCGGCTTCTTTATTTAGTGTGCCGCCCACTCGATCTTCGAGATATCGACGCCGTCTTTGTACATGTCCCACAGCGGCGACAAAGCGCGCAGCTTGGTAACGGCCTCGCAAACTTTCTGCGCGGCATAATCGATTTCTTCTTCGGTGGTGAAACGGCCGAAGGTGAAGCGGATCGAGCTGTGTGCCAGTTCGTCGTTGCGGCCCAGGGCGCGCAGTACGTACGAAGGCTCAAGGGACGCCGAGGTGCAGGCCGAACCGGACGAAACCGCCAGGTCCTTGAGCGCCATGATCAGCGACTCGCCTTCAACGTAGTTGAAGCTCAGGTTCAGGTTGTGCGGGACGCGGGCGGTCATGCTGCCGTTGACGTACAGCTCTTCCAGGTGCTCGACCTGCTTGTAGAAACGGTCGCTCAAGGCCTTGATGCGCACGTTCTCGGCAGCCATGTCTTCTTTGGCTACGCGGAAAGCTTCGCCCATGCCGACGATCTGGTGGGTCGCCAGGGTGCCCGAACGCATGCCGCGCTCGTGACCGCCGCCGTGCATGGTCGCTTCGATGCGAACACGTGGCTTGCGGCTGACGTACAGGGCGCCGATGCCTTTAGGACCGTAGGTCTTGTGTGCGGAGAACGACATCATGTCGACTTTCAGCTTCTGCAGGTCGATCTCGACCTTGCCAGTGGACTGGGCGGCGTCGACGTGGAACAGGATGCCCTTGGAACGGGTCAGTTCGCCGATGGCCGCGATGTCGTTGATGGTGCCGATTTCGTTGTTCACGTGCATGACCGAAACCAGGATGGTGTCGTCGCGCAGTTCGGCTTCGATCATCTCAGGCGTGACCAGGCCGTCGGTGCGAGGCTCGATGTAGGTCACTTCGAAACCTTCACGCTCCAGTTGGCGCATGGTGTCCAGGACAGCCTTGTGCTCGATCTTGGTGGTGATCAGGTGCTTGCCTTTGGTGGCATAGAAATGTGCCGCACCCTTGATTGCCAGGTTGTCGGATTCGGTGGCACCGGAGGTCCAGACGATTTCGCGCGGGTCGGCGTTGACCAGGTCGGCCACCTGACGACGGGCATTTTCGACGGACTCTTCGGCTTTCCAGCCAAACACGTGGGAACGGGACGCCGGGTTACCGAAGTTTCCGTCGACCAGCAGGCATTCACTCATCTTTTGCGCGACACGCGGATCAACCGGGGTAGTCGCAGAGTAATCAAGGTAAATCGGCAATTTCATGGACTATCTCCTAAATCAGGCTGGCTGGCGTGCCGCTAGCTCTCTGGCTGTCATTCGACGGCGGACGCTTCAATCTTGTCCAGGCGTGGCGCCTTGCTGTTGCAACGGCGTTGATCCTGACGCTGGGCTACTTCTTGCACCTCACGGCGAGTCACAAGGTCAGCCAAGCTGATACCGCTCAGAAATTCGTGAATCTGCAGGCTCAGATCGCACCACAAGTGGTGGGTCAGGCAGGTGTCGCCTTGATGGCAATCACCCTGGCCCTGGCATTTGGTTGCATCGACCGATTCGTTCACCGCATCGATCACCTGGGCGACCTGGATACCTTGCATGTCGCGTGACAGCTGGTAACCGCCGCCTGGACCGCGAACGCTGGACACCAGATTGCTACGGCGCAATTTGGCAAACAGCTGCTCGAGGTAGGACAGGGAGATGCCTTGGCGCTCGGAGATATCGGCCAGGGACACGGGCCCGTGCTGCGCGTGCAACGCCAGGTCGAGCATGGCGGTCACGGCGTATCGGCCTTTTGTAGTCAGTCGCATGGACAATTACCACGGAGTTCGGAATGAGGCGAGTATGCAATTCCCGAGTATTTAAGTCAACTATAAGACCTAGTACTTTAGTCAGGTTTACCCGCAAAAGAGCGGCCGCATCATATCAGGATCTGCGACTTAATGGCACACCGCTTAGCGCGGTGCCATTGTCTAAATGCGACCTGTAGGAGCTGCCGCAGGCTGCGATCTTTTGATTTTGCTTATATAAGACAAGATCAAAAGATCGCAGCCTGCGGCAGCTCCTACAGGGGGGGGGGGATTCAGCCGGCCTGGCTTTGGTCCTTGTCCTTCACACAGGCGAAGTCTTCTTCGCGCAGCGAAGGCAGGTCCTTGGCACAGTAATTACTGCCCAGGTCCTTCAACGCCCCGCACATCCCCTCCAGACGCCCATCGACCGCCTGCAGGTGGTCGAGCAACTGGTTGATGGCGCGTGCCACCGGGTCCGGCATGTCTTCAGTCACGCCATAGGCATCGAAGCCAATCTTCTCGGCCATGGCCTTGCGCTTGGCATCCAGCTCCTGGTCCGGCTTGACGATGATCCGCCCCGGAATGCCCACCACCGTGGCGCCCGGCGGCACTTCCTTGGTGACCACGGCGTTGGAGCCGACTTTGGCACCCGCCCCCACAGTGAACGGGCCAAGCACCTTGGCACCGGCGCCGACCACCACACCATCACCCAGGGTCGGGTGGCGCTTGCCCTTGTTCCAACTAGTGCCGCCCAGGGTCACGCCCTGGTAAATGGTCACGTCATCGCCGATTTCGGCGGTTTCACCAATGACGATGCCCATGCCATGGTCAATGAAGAATCGCCGGCCGACCTTGGCCCCCGGGTGGATCTCGATCCCGGTCAGCCAGCGGCCGAAGTTCGACACCAGCCGCGCCAGCCATTTAAGGTCGGCGCGCCACAGCATCGCCGACAAACGGTGGATCCAGATGGCATGCATGCCGGGGTAGCAGGTCAGGACTTCAAAAGCGTTACGCGCTGCCGGGTCTCGATGGAAAACACTCTGGATATCTTCACGCAAACGCTCAAACATCATTAATCCTTCCGCTTAAGAAGCTCACCACGGGCCGCTTTCTGGGTTTCCGTGAGGATGCCACGCAAAATGTTCATTTCCGCTCGGCTGACCGAGCTGCGTCCGTACAACCGGCGCAGGCGCGCCATCAAGTGCCGTGGTTTTTCCGGGTCGAGGAATTCGATGGCCACCAGGGTTTGTTCCAGGTGCTCATAGAACCGCTCCAGCTCATCCATGGTCGCCAGCTCAGCGCTTTTGACCGATGCCACTTCTTCCTTCTCGACCTTGGTTGGCTGACCTTGGGCGGCCAGCCAGGCCATGCGCACTTCATAACTCAACACCTGCACCGCCGCCCCAAGGTTCAGAGAACTGAACTCAGGGTCTGATGGGATGTGCACGTGATAGTGACATCGCTGCAGCTCTTCGTTGGTCAGGCCGGAATCTTCCCGACCGAACACCAGGGCGATCTCGGCCCCCTGCCCGGCTTCCTCGACCACTTTGGTCCCGCATTCGCGCGGGTCCAGCAGCGGCCAGGGAATGCGCCGGTCGCGAGCACTGGTGCCCAGCACCAGATTGCAGCCGACCAAGGCATCTTCCAAGGTGGCGACGACTTGCGCCTTTTCAAGGATGTCACCGGCACCGGAAGCACGGGCATCGGCCTCGTGGTGCGGGAACAGGCGTGGTTCGACCAGCACCAGGCGCGACAGCCCCATGTTTTTCATGGCGCGCGCGGTCCCGCCGATATTGCCCGGATGGCTGGTATTGACCAGGACGACACGAATGTTTTGCAGCAAGGGAGGCGCTCTCGAACACATTATCGGGAGCAGAATCTTACAGCGCCCACTACCGTTAAGCCATGAAAGCGAACGTCGTCCTTCTCCTGTAGAAACTTTCTGATAGAATGCCCGGCTTTCTTTAACAACCTTAGGTGACACATCCATGCAGCCCATGCTGAATATCGCGCTGCGCGCCGCCCGCAGCGCCAGTGAATTGATCTTCCGCTCCATCGAGCGCCTGGATACCATCAAGGTCGACGAAAAAGACGCCAAGGATTACGTATCCGAGGTGGATCGCGCCGCCGAACAGAAAATCATCGACGCACTGCGCAAGGCGTACCCAAATCACTCGATCATGGGTGAAGAGACCGGCCTGCACGCCGGCAGCGGCATCGAAGGCGAAGAGTACCTGTGGATCATCGATCCGCTGGACGGCACCACCAACTTCCTGCGCGGCATTCCTCACTTCGCTGTCAGCATCGCCTGCAAATACCGCGGTCGCCTGGAACACGCTGTGGTCCTGGACCCGGTTCGTCAGGAAGAATTCACCGCCAGCCGTGGTCGCGGCGCCCAACTGAACGGCCGTCGCCTGCGCGTCAGCGGCCGCACCAGCCTGGACGGCGCCCTGCTGGGTACCGGTTTCCCGTTCCGTGACGACCAGATGGACAACCTCGACAACTACCTGGGCATGTTCCGCGCCCTGGTCGGCCAGACCGCCGGCATCCGCCGCGCTGGCTCGGCGAGCCTGGACCTGGCCTACGTGGCCGCCGGTCGTTTCGACGCCTTCTGGGAGTCGGGCCTGTCCGAGTGGGACATGGCAGCAGGCGCCCTGTTGATCCAGGAAGCAGGCGGCCTGGTGAGCGACTTCACCGGCGGTCACGACTTCCTTGAAAAAGGCCACGTCGTAGCCGGCAACACCAAATGCTTCAAGGCAGTATTGACGGCCATCCAGCCGCACCTGCCGGCCTCGCTGAAGCGCTAAGCTTCCAGCGACAGAAAAAGCACCCTGCGGGGTGCTTTTTTTATGCCTGGAATCCATCTCCGGCGGCAACACTACCCCCCTGTGGGAGCGAGCCTGCTCGCGAAAGCGGTGTATCAGCCGCCATCATTGCTGGATGCGGGGACGCCTTCGCGAGCAGGCTCGCTCCCACAGGGGATTGGGGTGCGGCATGACTCGTGCGCACAAAAAAGCACCCCGCAGGGTGCTTCTTTTTGAATCTGACTTCAGCGGATCAATGTGCCTGCTGATTCTCCGACAAGATCAACTTGCCCTCTTTATCCACAGGGATCTGGTTCCCTGGATCGCGATCCATCCGCACCTTGCCTTCCTTGCCATCAAGCGAATAACGCACGTCGTAACCCACGACCTTGTCGCTGATGTCATTCACCGTATTACAACGCGTCTGCGTCGTGGTGTAGGTGTCACGCTCTTGCATGCCCTCCTGCACCTTGTTACCGGCATAACCACCACCGACAGCGCCTGCAACCGTGGCAATCTTCTTGCCCGTGCCGCCGCCGATCTGGTTACCCAGCAAACCACCTGCCAGCGCACCTACCACGGTACCGGCAATCTGGTGTTGATCTTTGACCGGCGCTTGCCGGGTGACCGCTACATCCTTGCACACTTCACGTGGAGTCTTGATTTGCGTCTTGACCGGCTCAACGGCGAGTACTTGCGCGTACTCAGGGCCATTATCCTTAACCAGGCTGTAGGTGGCCACAGCACCGCCGGCAGTTACACCGACAGCACCCAGTACAGCACCAACCAGCATCGACTTGTTCACATGAACCTCCTGAACATCACATGCGGAGCGCGTCTGCGCTTCTCCCAGCCTTGGAGTATAAAAAAAGGCGCGAGTTCAACTCGCGCCTTTTTGGACTACATCGCCGAAGGAATTGACCTTCAAGGACGGTCGTCGACTTCCTTCTCGGTGTTGGCCGCAGGAATCAGGTCTTCAGAGCTCAGGTTCAGCCAGATCAGCACCACGTTGGCGATGTAGATCGACGAGTAAGTACCCGCCAATACACCAATGAACAGCGCGATGGAAAAGCCGAACAGGTTGTCACCACCGAAGAACAGCAGGGCCGCGATCGCCAGCAAGGTGGAGATCGAGGTGGCCATGGTGCGCAGCAGGGTTTGCGTGGTCGAGATGTTGATGTTCTCGATCAGGTTGGCCTTGCGCAGTACCCGGAAGTTCTCACGAACCCGGTCGAATACCACGATGGTGTCGTTGAGCGAGTAACCGATGATCGCCAGTACCGCCGCCAGCACCGTCAGGTCGAAGGTGATCTGGAAGAACGACAGGATACCGATGGTCACGATCACGTCGTGGATCAGGGACACGATCGCCCCGACCGCGAACTTCCACTGGAAGCGGAACGCCAGGTAGATCAGGATGCCGCCCAGCGCCATCAGCATGCCGAGGCCGCCCTGGTCGCGCAGCTCTTCACCCACCTGCGGGCCGACGAACTCGACGCGCTTGACCGTCGCCGGGTTTTCGCCGCCGACCTTCTGCAAGGCCTCGGCCACCTGGTGACCCAGTTGTGGATCTTCACCCGGCATACGCACCAGCAGGTCGGTGGTCGCACCGAAGTTCTGCACGATGGCTTCGTGATAACCCGCGGTCACCAGCTGCTCACGCACCTTGGTGACGTCGGCCGGACGCTCGTAGGTCAGCTCGATGAGCGTACCGCCGGTGAAGTCCAGGCCCCAGTTCATGCCCTTGGTGGCGACGCTGAACAAGGCCAGCACGGTAAGGAACAATGTGACGCCGAACGCAACGTTGCGAACGCCCATGAAGTTGATTGTACGTAACATGGCAGCCCCTTAAATCCACAACTTCTTGAAGTCACGTCCGCCGAAGATCAGGTTGACCATCGCGCGGGTCACCATGATGGCCGTGAACATCGAGGTAAAGATCCCGAGGGACATGGTCACTGCGAAGCCCTTGACCGGCCCTGTGCCCATGGCAAACAGGATGCCGCCGACCAGCAAGGTGGTCAGGTTGGCGTCGAGAATCGCGGTGAATGCCCGGCCGAAGCCTTCGTTGATTGCGCGCTGCACGGTCATGCCCGCGGCGATCTCTTCACGAATCCGCGAGAAGATCAGTACGTTGGCGTCGACCGCCATACCCATGGTCAACACGATACCGGCGATGCCCGGCAGGGTCAGCGTGGCCCCCAGCAGCGACATCAAGGCCAGCAGCATCACCATGTTCACCGCCAGTGCGACGGTGGCGATGATGCCGAAGAAGCGGTAGATGGCGATGATGAACAGCGAGACGAACAGCATGCCCCACAGCGACGCATCGATACCCTTGGTGATGTTGTCGGCACCCAGGCTCGGGCCAATGGTGCGCTCTTCAGCGAAGTACATTGGTGCAGCCAGGCCACCGGCACGCAGCAGCAGCGCCAGTTCGGACGACTCGCCCTGGCCGTTCAGGCCGGTGATACGGAATTGCGCACCCAGCGGCGACTGAATGGTCGCCAGGCTGATGATCTTTTTCTCTTCCTTGAACGTCTGGACCGCTACGTCTTTCTCGACGCCATTAACCATCTGCTTGGTGTAAGTGGTAACCGGACGCTGCTCGATGAAGATCACCGCCATGCTGCGACCCACGTTCGAACGGGTCGCACGGCTCATCAGCTCGCCACCGTGGCCATCCAGGCGGATGTTCACTTCTGGCGTACCGTGCTCGCCGAAACCAGCCTTGGCGTCAGTCACTTGGTCACCGGTGATGATCAGGCCACGCTCGATCAGCGCAGGAGGACGCTTGCCCTCACGGAACTCGAATTCCTCGGACGTGGCCTTCGAAGCGCCAGGCTCGGCGGCCAGGCGGAACTCAAGGTTGGCCGTCTTGCCGAGGATACGCTTGGCTTCGGCAGTGTCCTGCACGCCCGGCAGCTCAACCACGATGCGGTTGGCGCCCTGACGCTGGACGATCGGTTCGGCAACACCCAGCTCGTTGACGCGGTTACGGACCGTGGTCAAGTTCTGCTTGATGGAGTATTCGCGGATTTCCGCCAGCTTGGCCGGGGTCATCGCCAGACGCAGCACCGGCTGGCCATTGAGGTCGGCCGGAACAATGTCGAAATCGTTGAAATTCTTGCGGATCAGGCTGCGGGCCTGTTCACGACTGTCTTCATCGGAGAAGCCCAGCTGAATGGCGCCATTGAGTTGCGGCAGGCTGCGATAGCGCAGTTTCTCTTTACGCAACAGGCTCTTCACATCGCCTTCGTACACTTTCAAACGTGCATCCAGGGCTTTGTCCATGTCCACTTCCAGCAGGAAGTGCACGCCACCGGACAAGTCCAGGCCCAGCTTCATCGGGTGCGCGCCCAGGCTGCGCAGCCATTGCGGGGTGGTTTGCGCCAGGTTCAGTGCAACGACGTAGTCATCACCCAATGCCTTGCGCACGACGTCTTTGGCCGGCAACTGGTCTTCAGCCTTGGTCAGGCGAATCAAACCGCCCTTGCCGTTGGCAGCCAGGGTGGCAGCCTTGACGCTGATCCCGGATTCCTTGAGCGCAGCGCTCACACGATCCAGATCAGCCTGATTGACCTGCAGTGCAGTGCTTGCACCGCTGACCTGAATGGCCGGGTCATCAGGATAAAGATTGGGAGCGGAATAAATCAGACCGATCGCCAGCACCGCCAGGATCAGAATGTATTTCCACAGAGGGTATTTGTTCAGCATCACGCCGCCCGCTTATGACGCGGGGCGCCTTGCGCGCCCCGTCGATTGAGTAAAAGTTGAAACTTAGATCGCTTTGAGCGTGCCTTTTGGCAGCGTGGCGGCGATGGCGCCTTTCTGGAACTTCATTTCGACGGTGTCGGAAACTTCCAGAACCACGAAATCGTCGGCCACTTTGGTGATCTTGCCGGCGATGCCGCCGGTGGTCACGACTTCGTCGCCTTTCTGCAGGCTGCTCAGCAGGTTCTTCTGCTCTTTGGCGCGCTTGGCCTGTGGACGCCAGATCATCAGGTAGAAGATGACCAGGAAGCCGACCAGGAAAATCCACTCAAAGCCGCCGCCCATAGGGCCTGCCGCAGGTGCAGCAGCGTCTGCCATGGCGTTAGAGATAAAAAAGCTCATTTAGCACTCCAGTTGCAAATGTTGAATATTGGGGTCAGGAAACTCAGTCCAAAGGCGGCACGGGTAGCCCGCGTTTGGCGTAGAAGGCATCGACAAAGGCGGCCAATGTACCCTGTTGAATAGCCTCGCGCAAACCAGCCATAAGCACTTGATAATGACGCAAGTTATGGATGGTATTGAGCATGCTTCCCAGCATTTCGCCGCACTTGTCCAGGTGATGCAGATAAGCACGGGAGAAGTTCTGGCAGGTATAGCAATCGCAGGTCGGATCCAGCGGCGAATCATCATGGCGATGGAACGCGTTACGGATCTTGATCACGCCTGTGTCAATGAACAGATGCCCATTGCGGGCATTACGGGTTGGCATCACGCAATCGAACATGTCCACACCGCGGCGCACACCCTCCACGAGATCTTCCGGTTTGCCAACGCCCATAAGGTAACGAGGTTTGTCAGCCGGCATCTGGCCCGGCAGATAGTCCAGCACCTTTATCATTTCATGCTTGGGCTCGCCCACCGACAGACCGCCGATGGCCAGGCCGTCGAAGCCGATCTTGTCCAGGCCCTCCAGGGAGCGCATGCGCAAATCCTGGTGCATGCCGCCCTGAACGATACCGAACAGCGCCGCCGTGTTGTCGGCATGGGCGTTTTTCGAGCGCTGGGCCCAGCGCAGCGACAACTCCATGGACACGCGAGCGACGTCTTCGTCGGCCGGGTACGGCGTGCATTCGTCAAAAATCATCACGATGTCCGAGCCCAGGTCGCGCTGGACCTGCATCGACTCCTCCGGGCCCATGAACACCTTGGCGCCGTCGACCGGGGAGGCGAAGGTCACGCCCTCCTCCTTGATCTTGCGCATGGCGCCCAGGCTGAACACCTGGAAACCGCCGGAGTCGGTCAAAATCGGGCCTTTCCACTGCATGAAATCGTGCAAGTCGCCGTGCTTCTTGATCACTTCCATGCCTGGGCGCAGCCACAGGTGGAACGTGTTGCCCAGAATGATTTCAGCGCCAGTGGCCTCGATATCCCGCGGCAACATGCCCTTGACCGTGCCGTAGGTGCCCACCGGCATGAAGGCCGGGGTCTCGACGGTACCGCGCGGGAAGGTCAAACGACCGCGACGAGCCTTGCCGTCAGTAGCAAGTAACTCAAACGACATACGACATTGGCGACTCATTCTTTGTCCTCGGGGCCACGTGGTGCGGGGTTACGGGTGATAAACATCGCATCACCGTAGCTGAAAAAGCGATATTCGTTGTCGACGGCAGCCTTATAGGCGGCCATGGTTTCCGGATAACCGGCAAACGCGGAGACCAGCATCAACAACGTGGATTCAGGTAAATGGAAGTTGGTGACCAGGGCATCGACCACATGAAACGGCCGGCCCGGGTAGATGAAAATGTCGGTATCGCCGCTGAACGGCTTGAGCACGCCATCGCGGGCGGCACTTTCCAGGGAACGCACGCTGGTCGTCCCCACCGCCACCACCCGACCGCCACGCGCACGACAGGCGGCCACCGCATCCACCACGTCCTGGCCAACTTCCAGCCATTCAGTGTGCATGTGGTGGTCTTCGATCTTCTCGACCCGCACCGGCTGGAAGGTGCCAGCGCCCACGTGCAGGGTCACGAACGCCGTCTCGACGCCCTTGGCGGCAATCGCCTCCATCAACACCTGATCGAAATGCAGCCCCGCCGTCGGCGCCGCCACCGCGCCCAAACGCTCGGCGTAGACGGTCTGGTAACGCTCGCGGTCCGCGCCTTCGTCCGGGCGGTCTATATAAGGAGGCAGCGGCATGTGCCCGACACGGTCGAGCAGCGGCAACACCTCTTCGGCAAAGCCCAGCTCGAACAACGCATCGTGACGCGCCAGCATCTCGGCCTCGCCACCGCCGTCGATCAAAATCTTCGACCCGGGCTTGGGCGACTTGCTGGAACGCACATGGGCCAGCACGCGATGACTGTCCAGCACCCGCTCCACCAGGATTTCCAGCTTGCCGCCGGAAGCCTTCTGGCCAAACAGCCGCGCCGGGATCACCCGGGTATTGTTGAACACCATCAAATCGCCAGAGCGCAAATGCTCCAGCAAATCAGTGAATTGACGGTGTGCCAGGGCGCCGCTGACCCCATCCAGGGTCAACAGGCGACTACCGCGACGCTCGGCCAAAGGGTGGCGGGCGATCAGCGAATCAGGGAGCTCGAAAGTAAAGTCAGCAACGCGCATGATGGGGTTCGTCTAGCAGGGCCGGGAAGTCTAGCGGAAATATCAAAAATTCTCCATGTACCTGATTGACCGACGGTTATCTCATCTTTATACTCCGCGGCCATTGCCCTGATGGCGGAATTGGTAGACGCGGCGGATTCAAAATCCGTTTTCGAAAGGAGTGGGAGTTCGAGTCTCCCTCGGGGCACCAAATTAAGAAAGGTCTTGCTTAGCAAGGCCTTTTTTTTCGTCTGCAGAAAAGCACCTGGCACCCACCGCCAACGCCCTGACACCCCGTTGACCTGTAGGAGCCGGCTTGCTGGCGATGCTTTTGATCCTGCTTCTCCACGCGCCCCACACCCGCGGAACATTTCACAAGGACTCCCCAATGGAATCACAACTGGAAACCGTCGCCCTCTTCTCCCTCAAGCTGGCTTATGAGACGGAAGGTTCAAGCCCGATTTTGCGGGATGACCTGGTGATGGGTGATTACCAGCGGGATGTGTTTGAGTTGCTGGTGCGCCGGGGGGATGTTGAGGGGATTCAGGTGAAGGTGGGTGAGTGTGTGGGGTTGGCGTTGGAGGCTGTTGGGGGTGTGGATAAGCCGTTGGGGCGGGAGTTGGGGAGGTTGGTGGGGGAGTTTGCCGGGGTTCGGGGGATGGAGGAGCTTGATGTTCCGCTCGTTGCGCTCAAGGATTATTTGAAAGACATTCAATGAAAGAGGGCGAGCCATTTAGCTAGTGCTCCTGAAATGAGACGACTACTTCCATGTTGTTTCTTGTCCCCAGCTTGAGCTAACCTCGGCACCAACTGAACCCAGCACACAAAGGGAACTGCCATCTTGGTGCATAAACGAGTTGTACCCCTATGCGAATACTGCCTTCAAGAGCGGTGAAAGATGTTCGCCCCAGAGTGTTATCCGCCATGCACACCAAAGGTGTTATGCACAGTTAGCACTCTATTAATACTAAAACACAAAACCCGGGAGAATTTTATTGACTGAAGTTGAAATGAAGTACGGATTTCCGCTTTTCTCAAAACCATCGTCATTGGTGAGCCTTGGAAAAAACGAAAAAATCGTAATCTCTGACATTTGGGCGTTCTGGGATTATGTCATTAAGAAAGCCAGCAAAGATCGTAAAGAAGAAGATTTTCTACGATCTCTTCTTGAGCAAGCAAAGCACTTTTACATAACCGCAGATACAAGCCCAGTAAAGAGCCAGCCTCTCCTTTACTACTATTCCTTCCTCAACCTCTCAAAAATCATAATAAATCTTTCCGGAAAACATGGCCCAAAAAAGATGTACATGCACGGCATGCACGAAAACCACAACAACAAATTTGCACAATCAACAGTAACAAAACAAAAGAAAAAAAATCAAATAGTGCAAGTGGCACACGAAATAGTCTCTATTTTCGACCCCAACACAACCATCACCGACGCGATTATAAACGTTAAGGACATTTTAAATCATTGCGTAGGTGTACATCGAGCATACTCGGAAATTTATAATCAAACGGAAGTATTTTATCGCATAACAAGCCATAAGCTTTACAAAAACGGCAAAGAGCTCATTTTTAAAGCCGAACTCCAGTGTCTTTCTGCTGATATTCCGACACTAACTGCACGTGGATACTCAATTTCACAGGAGGACGAAAAAATCTATTACACTGTAAAGACCTCCATGCCAACTTACTCACCGACGCGCAAAGACTACGCCGCGTTAAGCGAAGCAATTCAAAGCAATGGCATCTGGTATTTTATTGGCAGCAGCGGCTACACAATGTACCTTTCAAATTCTGCTATAGGTCGCTACAGCCAAGAATCTATAATTTACATGGTGATGTTCTACCTTGGCTCAATAACTCGTTACCACCCTTACATGTTTGATGAGATATTTTCTGACAAAGAGCAATGGCTAATGAGCGAATTCTTAAATACTCAACCAAAACAATTTTTGTACCTTGCCACCGCAAGAATCCTCGGCCAGAGCGTTCTGAAAGCCTACGCTAGCTTCTAGATACAAAACCGATCACTAAATAAATACAACACAAAGGGGACAGGCTTATTGCTCTCTACCAGAACTCCCCTTTTCGCCGAGATACCAACCGCTACTTATCAAGCACCTCTGAAATAACAGTAAGTTCAAATGCCAGCTCGATGCACCGCTCGGCCCACTCAAGACCTATGAAAGCCACCCTGCGTGATGAAATCGCATCCATGCAATCGAATTATCAAAACAAGATGGCCTACGACTTTAATAGAGCATCTTTTCTTACTAACTAATCCGAGACACCTCCAACTTTAAGAAACATGTCTTGATCCTCACCAGGATATGAAGGATTCCATTCCATATCATGTTCATCACAAGCATGATGATACTCAGTTGTCGAGAATACTACTTGCACATCATGCGATGCGCACAAAGTTTTCAACGCGTCTAAGTATCGACCCAAATCATCATTATGAATTTCATGTTGCTTGGGAGTATCTAGAATTAAAAACCTAAACCCAGCAACATTTTTTTCGGCGAAAGTCTGAAATACAGCAGCATGATAAGCCAATACGGCACGAATTTTGGTACTACCCTTAAGTTGGGCTATAGTCTCCACACCTAGCAGAGGCGTGAAATCATCCTTAAATGTGATATCCTTACTAACATTATGAGTATGAAGAACATCTAACCACTCAATAAAATTCCTGCGTAGATCAGCCCTAACTTTTATCAAATCAGGAGATGAAGACCGTTCAACAGAAAAAGACTCAAAAAGGCTTAAAGCCTTATCCCTTTCTAAAATTACGCCAAAGTGTTTCTCCTCAATAACTTTTACTCGATCAAGCTCACTCAACTGAAGCTGAAGTGCAAAAATCTCTGACTTTATCTTTGTTATAGCTTGAACCAATGCCGATATTTCACTCCTATCTATGGATGCATTACGCTCATCCACCAAACCACCTATAACAAGCTCAAGAGATTCCTTTTGCCTAAGCATCTCTTCAATCCTGACTTCATCCAAGCTTGCGTTACGCTCTAAATCTTTAATTTGATCGCGCAAGTACAGCAGATTTTTACTATACGCATCCGAACTAGCAGAAAATAGCTGACAGAAATTCGCCCCACATATTTCCCTGAACGAAAGAAACACTCTTCGAGCTTCTTCATTAAGGTTCAAAGTTTCAACTTCAGTGTTTATTTCATGAACTATCGTACCTATACCCTCATTACGCTTTTGTAGTTGATATATTTCAGAGGATATATCTCTAACACGACTTCGATGGGTAGAAATTAGCCGATCCAACGCACCTAGCGAGTCATCTCGGCTCGCCCCTGCGCTTTGAAGCTGTTCAACTTCAAGTTCAAATTTTTCGATCTCAGACTCTAGCTCATTTCGTGTTTTCTTGATCGTAGACGCGTTTCCTCTAGCCACTCCGACCATTCGCCCAAGAGTTTGGACATCCTTATCAAGATAATCTAAACGCTCCTTTGCTTTAAATCGCTCCTTTTTTATATCGAATGAATTTTTAACAGGTAAATCCAGCACCATCCTCATCATTTCAGAAAATTGGTCCTTGATAAATTTTGCTGGAGGACAGTAAATCTCGCTATACCCAACATCCTGATCTAAATAATATATTGGCAAAAGAGTGGACAAATAGGGAGCACCTAACTGATTACCAGTAGTAACCAGATTGTGAGCGGTAAGCCCAAGCCACTCAAAAACAAAAACAGAGTAATCCCTTTCATTTAAAAAACGCCGAACATTACCCTTAGAATCGACAACCTCAACATCTAAATCACGACTATAAATACGCCGAAGAACAAGCTCCCCTTTAGCAGATGAAACCCGCAGCTCAACGTATTTACAACGATTATATATATCATTCCTAAAAACGCTAGGAAACCCAAGACAAAAAGCAATAGACTGTACAAGCGGGGTTTTACCACAACCATTTGGACCATATAACTGTGTAATATCACGACCAAACTTCAGCAGCTTAGACCCCCACCCTGATTGACCATTTGGAAAAATTTTAATATTTAATAATTTCATTCCAACTCCAAATCTAGCTGTTTAGCTACACAAATATTTCTGTAGGCCCTAGCAATTTGAGCAAGATTATAAGAAAGATCGTCATCACGCTCCATAGCTCTAGCTATCAATTTTTTTCCGAGCTCAGTAATAACCAGCCTACCTTGCCTGTTATTAACATCAATAAGAGACGTACTCTCTAAAAAAGTAATCGCCTTCACGGTCCTGACTCTTAAGTTTGCTGACCAGCCGATATGTTGCGCAGACCCCTTAAATCCAGGCATCCCGTCTTCAATACTTTCACCAACCAACCGCCCAACCTCAGAAACCTTTGGCTTCCTTTTATCCTTGGCCATAAGAAGAACAATAAAACATATTAAAGGCAGTTGAAACAATGCTTCATTACTAAGAAATTGCTGCCCTCCATACTCTGAATCACTTACAGATAAGACTATACCTCTATCTTCTACCGACTCGAAGAAACTATCAAAATTCATGATTTTCCTTTAACCAACTCAGAAAAAACACCACCTAACAAAAGTTCTTCTGTCAGATCGAATCTAAGACCTTCGTCGCCAAAATCGTTAAGCAACCTCTTTATCGGCGCTCTTAAACCACTAATTTTAAGCATTCCCTTCGGACCGACAGTCTCAAACAAAATAGTTCTAATGCGCTCAGAAATTGCCAACAGATCTATTTCCGGAATGACATGCCTATTATTCCTATACCACAGATCCCAATCTATCTTGCATTTTGAGCAATACATAATGATCGCATTGTCCGCACCACCAGCACTGAGTGATCGCTGAATTATTGATGCTGACTTTATTGCACTACTATCACCGCCCCGCAAAAGGCTATTGTAAGCATCTCTAGATATGCTCAATATTGAAAGCAAATCATCTATTGAAATTCCAGCGCAGCTTTCTATGGATTCTGCATTCCAAACTTTTATGACGCCGCTTGATTTTTTTTCGACAAGATCCAAAAGCCTCAACAGTATCTCTTTAAACTCAGCACGCTCAAGCTCAATCTCACTAAATTCATATATCTTTTCTTTGGCTATAATTTCAAAAAAACTATCATGCTCCTTCAGATAGGGAACGTCTGGTTCAAAACGCAGTTTTGACAAACAAACCTTGATCTCTTCAAGTGTATGCTCCCTACCGCCTTGGCCAAAACACTCATTAAATCTATCCAACAAAACCTTAGAAAATTTATTAGAGAACACACCATTTTCAACATCAGAAACCAGCTCATCAACTTCATCACTATTATGGATGTTAGTTTGAAACACGACAGAGTTACAATACTCATCAAACACAACAGTATGCAGCAAAAGCTTCCCAGCAAAACTATCCTTTATATTATCAGCATTTTGTTTCGACTGATCCTTCAACTTAGTATTCAGTCCAAACATCTCATTAATAGTCCAATTATGATTTTGCTTACCCTTGGTTTTTACTTGATAAAATATATAACCAAAACCACCAGGGCCATTTTTTCGAATTACAAAATCATCATGTAAATCACAGTAAACCCTATCAACCTCCCCACCTTCCAGGATAGATAAAGATGCTATTGCTGCGGAACGCACCTGTGCGCGATACCGACCGAACGAATCCCTACCACTTTGTTCCCGTGCCTTTTTTGTATCGAGCATCTTATCTATCCATTATCTATACAAATATAATGCTGAGTGCTAAAACCCTCAACATCAGGTAATAAAATTGACTTAGCGAATACCATTAAGTTAATAGAGAAATTCATCTTCATCAGCAAAAAGCTTTTGGTACTTAGTAATTCCCCTATTAGAAATCATCCTGAACTCTACTGAAAACCCATGTATTGGCACATTGCCATTGGAAGCTAAGCTAGCTCGCTAATCGCAGGAGGTAAAGGATACGGATATGGAATCTGGATATTTCTTGGTTCTCCGAGCACCACCGGTAGAAGCTTGCCCCTCCTACCAGGCCGAATACGACTCATCTCAGCCTTCCACACGACGATTCAATCGGTTGGTGTTCCACATTTAGATACGACACAACAGATCAACATCGGTTGATTCCGGCGAGAAAAATTGAGTTGGGACTTCGAAGGTTGCAGCAAAGGTATCCACGCGCTAACCTCCCACCCGTCGCTGCCAATTCAGCGACCGGGTGTGGAAACCCGTGTAATTCAAGGCGCAACAGCGCCCCCATCACGTCTGCCGGCGCTTTTTTTATGCCTGCGGCGTGAGTTATGGCGGCTGTGCGTGGGACGTCTTCGGGCGTGCCGGTTTCCTTGATTCCCGGTTTTCCACCCTGCGCACAGCTGTCACCCATTCGTGTGGAAACGAACGTGGCAGCTCCTCATATCAAGGAGTTGGATAATGCGCAGTATCAATCCGTTTGAAATTTGGCTTTTCCCACTACGTAATTCCCAATCGCGTAATACCCTCCCCCATTGCCTCTCCATCCTCGGAGGTGGCCAATGACCGAACAACCTGAACTCAAAACCATCGGATTAACCCCCGCCATTTACTGCTCCGATCAACCACTGTTCCACGTTACTCGCGGCGTTCCGCTCGGTGATGCGTTGTCGATGGCTTCTGATTTTCTGTTTCTGGCCAAGACGCTGACTGAAGATACTGCCTATGCCAGGGATACCGACCGGCATGCCTGGGCTGCGCATTATTTGACGTCGATGGGTAAGGCGTTGGTGGATGATGCGGTGAAGGTGTTGGAGCGGGATCGGGCGGTTGGGCCGATGGGCAAGCGGGCGGCGGAGGCTGGAGGGTAGCTTTTGCGTTTTAGACGTCAGGCATGACGTTTGTAGGGATGGGTTTGGTTGCGGGGGCTTGGGCATTCTGTGGGCGTGGGGGTTGCCTTGGGTTTTTCGCGAGCATGCTCGCTCCTACAGGAAGCTGGTATGGGCAATCTTCGTGGTTTGTAAACAAGAAGGCCCGAATGTAATGCCGGACTGAGCCAGTCTGATGATTGTGGCAATTTCGATTTCGCATTGAACACTGGTTTTGGTGACACCCGTGCGGGTGGCTAGCTTCAGCACTGATGTTGGCTGGGCTGGCGTTATCGCTGGCAAGCCAGCTCCTACAGGGTATTGCGGAAGGCTGGTGGGTATTGTTTGGCCCTGGTGGGTGAGTTGTTTTTTTATGCAGGACCCCATTTGGTATTTGTGTTGGCTGGGCTGGTGCTTTCGCGAGCAGGCTCGCTCCCACAGGGGGTTCACACAGGGGTTTTGCGTGCCGTTCGGTTGGATTAGCCCCGAGTTTCGGGCTTTGGTTGAGCGGACCGCTGCTTTTCCCGGAATGGTTTTGCCCATCTGCTCCGCAGAACTGCCTACGGTTCTGAGGCTTCTTTCCACCTCTAATGCTTGTTATACATCCCTCATCGACAAGCCTTCAGGCCGTTAGGCCAGTGTGTGAACGCCCCCTGCAGCGCTCATCTAGACTTTATGCATAGTCGTAGGCAGAACCGAGCACGTCGCTTTGGTGCGGTTTGATCAATAGCGGCGTGGCAAGCTGCCCTTTATGCCCAGTTGAGGTGCGGCGAAGACCGTGCCGGGCACAACAAGATGCCCGCTCAGGGTGCCCTGGCCAACGGCCTGTCAATGCCACGATGCCGTGACGTGGTGTGAGTGCCGCAGCCGACACTTTCGGACGACCGACGACCTTCTGGTTTGTCCGTGACCGTGAGGATTGCTGAATGCCTGATGTTGAGTTGCACCTGTCTGTGGTCAATACCCTGCTGGAGCGCCATAAGGGCACTCCCGGCGCCCTGTTGCCGATTCTTCATGATATTCAGGAGCGCATTGGGTATATCCCCGATGCGGCCGTGCCCGAGATTGCCCACGCGCTGAACCAGAGTCAGGCCGAGGTGCGCGGGGTGATCAGTTTTTACCATGACTTCCGTACTGCGCCGCCTGCCCGGCATATCCTGCGGCTGTGCCGCGCCGAGTCGTGCAAGAGCCGCGGGGCCGAGCAGTTGGCGGCGCAATTGCGTGAGCGTCTGCAGCTGGATGACCACGGCAGCAGCGCCGATGGCAGCATCAGTTTGCGGCCAGTGTATTGCCTGGGTGCTTGTGCCTGCTCGCCGGCCCTGGAGCTGGACGGCCGGGTGCATGCGCGGCTGAGCGCTGAGCGTCTGGATGCCTTGCTCGACGCTTGCCGGGAGGACGCATGATGCCGACTCTTTATCTGCCGACCGACTCGCTGGCCCGTGCCGTGGGGGCCGATGAGGTGTCCACGGCGCTGATCACTCAGGCCAGGGAGCGCAACCTGCCGCTGGAGTTGCAGCGCACCAGTTCGCGCGGCCTGTATTGGCTGGAGCCGTTGCTGGAGGTGGACTCGCCACAAGGCCGGATCGGCTTTGGTCCGCTGACCGCTGCCGATGTGCCGTCCGTTCTCGAAGCCCTAAGCAGCTCAACCGAACATCCTCTGTCCCTGGGCCTGGTAGAAGAGCTGCCTTATCTGAAGACCCAACAACGCCTGCTGTTCGCCCGCGCCGGCATTACCCGGCCTCTATCGCTGGACGACTACCGCGCCCACGGCGGTTTCGAAGGCCTGGCAAGGGCTGTCGCCATCGGCGGCGAGCAAACCGCCACAGCGGTGTTCGATTCGGGCCTGCGTGGCCGTGGCGGCGCGGCTTTCCCCGCCGGGATCAAATGGCGCACGGTGCGCGGCACCCAGGCTGCGCAAAAGTACATTGTGTGCAACGCCGACGAAGGCGACTCCGGCACCTTTGCCGACCGCATGTTGATGGAAGGCGACCCTTTCCTGCTGATCGAAGGCATGGCCATTGCCGGCATTACCGTCGGCGCCAGCTTCGGCTACATCTATGTGCGATCGGAATATCCAGACGCCGTCGCTACTCTGCGCGCAGCGCTGAACATCGCCCGTGACGCCGGCTATCTCGGCGCCAATGTCGGCGGCAGCGGCCAGGCGTTCGATATGGAAGTGCGGGGCGGTGCCGGCGCGTACATCTGCGGTGAGGAAACCGCCCTGCTGGATTCGCTCGAAGGCAAGCGCGGGGTCGTTCGCGCCAAGCCGCCGATCCCCGCGTTGCAGGGCCTGTTCGGCCAGCCGACGCTGGTGCACAACGTGCTGACCCTGGCCTCGGCGCCGCTGATTTTGGCCAAGGGTGCGCAGTTCTATCGCGACTACGGCATGGGCCGTTCCCTGGGCACCATGCCCTTCCAGTTGGCGGGCAATGTTCGTCACGGCGGCCTGGTGGAACGGGCCTTTGGCCTGACCCTGCGCGAGTTGGTGGAAGGCTACGGCGGCGGCACTGCCAGTGGCCGACCGCTGAAGGCTGCGCAGGTGGGTGGCCCGCTTGGCGCCTGGGTGCCGCCGGCGCAGTTCGACACGCCGCTGGATTACGAGGCCTTCGCCGCCATGGGCGCGATGCTCGGTCACGGTGGTGTGGTGGTGGCGGACGATACGCTGGACATGGCCCACATGGCGCGGTTCGCCATGGAGTTCTGCGCCGAGGAATCCTGTGGCAAATGCACGCCGTGCCGTATCGGCTCGACCCGGGGCGTGGAGGTGATCGACCGCTTGTTGGCCGCGCCAGATCAGGCCGGTCGTGATCAGCAGGTGATCATCCTCAAGGACCTGTGCGACACGATGCAATACGGTTCGCTGTGCGCCTTGGGCGGCATGGTCTCCTTTCCGGTCGCCAGCGCCCTCAAGTACTTCCCCGCCGACTTCGGCTTGCAGCCCTCGGAGGCCGAGCAATGATCACTGTATTCGATCCGAAAACCGACATGGATCTGGGCACGCCAGCCCGTGAAAGCCAGGTGCAGGTCACCCTGAACATCGATGGTCAAACCATCAGCGTGCCCGAAGGTACTTCGGTGATGCGCGCTGCCGCATTGCTGGGCACCACCATTCCCAAACTCTGCGCCACCGACAGCCTGGAAGCCTTCGGCTCCTGCCGCATGTGCCTGGTGGAGATCGATGGTATGCGCGGCTATCCCGCGTCCTGCACCACGCCGGTCACTGAAGGCATGACCGTACATACCCAGACGCCGAAGCTCGCCACCCTACGCCGCAACGTCATGGAGCTGTACATCTCCGATCACCCGCTGGACTGCCTGACCTGCTCGGCCAACGGCAACTGCGAACTGCAAACCGTGGCCGGTCAGGTCGGCCTGCGGGAGGTGCGTTACGGCTATGAAGGCGACAATCATCTGGCCGATGTGAAGGACACTTCCAACCCCTACTTCGACTACGACCCGAGCAAGTGCATCGTCTGCAACCGCTGCGTGCGCGCCTGCGAAGAAACCCAAGGCACCTTTGCCTTGACCATCACCGGACGTGGTTTTGAATCCCGGGTGGCGGCGGCTGGCGGGGATAACTTCCTCGATTCAGAATGCGTGTCCTGCGGCGCCTGTGTACAGGCCTGCCCGACCGCCACGCTGATGGAAAAAAGTGTGGTCGAACTGGGTCAGCCCGAACACAGCGTGATCACCACCTGCGCCTATTGCGGCGTGGGTTGTTCGTTCCGCGCCGAGATGAAAGGCGACCAACTGGTGCGCATGGTCCCGGACAAGAACGGCCAGGCCAACCACGGCCACTCCTGTGTCAAAGGGCGCTTTGCCTGGGGCTACGCCACCCACCCGGATCGCATCACCAAGCCGATGATCCGCAAGCACATCAACGACCCGTGGCAGGAAGTCAGCTGGGATGAAGCGGTGACCTACGCCGCCAGCGAATTCCGCCGCCTGCAGCAGAAATATGGCCGCGACTCCATTGGCGGCATCACTTCCAGCCGCTGCACCAATGAAGAAACCTACCTGGTGCAGAAACTGGTGCGCGCCGCGTTCGGCAACAACAACGTCGACACCTGTGCCCGGGTCTGCCATTCGCCAACTGGTTATGGCTTGAAGCAAACGTTGGGCGAGTCCGCTGGCACCCAGAGTTTCGACTCGGTGATGCAGGCCGACGTGATCCTGGTGATGGGCGCCAACCCGAGCGATGCGCACCCGGTGTTCGCTTCGCAACTCAAGCGCCGCCTGCGTGAAGGCGCACGGCTGATCGTCATCGACCCACGGCGTATTGATCTGGTGGACTCGGTGCACGCCCGCGCCGACTATCACCTGGCCCTGCGCCCCGGCACCAACGTCGCCATGCTCAACGCTCTGGCCCACGTGATCATCACTGAAGGCTTGCAAAACCAGGCCTTCATCGACGCCCGCTGCGAGGGTAACGATTTCGCCCGCTGGAGCGAGTTTGTCAGCCGTGCGGAGAATTCACCGGAAGCCCTTGCCCCAGTCTGTGGGGTCGACGCTGCCGATATTCGTGCTGCCGCGCGCCTGTACGCCACCGGCGGCAACGCCGCGATCTATTACGGCCTGGGCGTCACCGAGCACAGCCAGGGCAGCACCGCGGTGATGGGTATCGCCAACCTGGCCATGGCCACCGGCAACATCGGCCGCGAAGGCGTGGGCGTGAACCCGCTGCGGGGGCAGAACAACGTGCAGGGCTCCTGCGACATGGGCTCCTTCCCCCACGAATTGCCCGGCTACCGGCACATTTCCAACGAAGTGGTGCGGGCGCAGTTCGAGCAGGCGTGGAACGTCACGTTGCAACCCGATCCGGGCTTGCGCATTCCCAACATGTTCGAGTCGGCGCTGGCCGGCAGTTTCAAGGGCTTGTATTGCCAGGGCGAGGACATCGCCCAGAGTGACCCGAATACCCAGCACGTCACCGCGGCCCTGTCGGCCATGGAGTGCGTGGTGGTGCAGGATATCTTCCTCAACGAAACCGCCAAGTTCGCCCACGTGTTCCTGCCGGGCGCTTCGTTCCTGGAAAAGGACGGCACCTTCACCAACGCCGAGCGGCGCATCTCGCGGGTACGCAAGGTCATGGATCCCCTGGGCGGCAAGGCCGACTGGGAAGGCACGGTGGCGCTGGCCAATGCCTTGGGTTACCCGATGAACTACAAGCATCCATCGGAAATCATGGATGAAATCGCCCGCCTGACGCCGACCTTCACCAACGTCAGCTACGCCGAACTCGAGCGCCACGGCAGCCTGCAATGGCCGTGCAACGCCGAGGCACCGGACGGCACGCCGACCATGCACATCGATCAATTCGTGCGCGGCAAGGGGCGCTTCATGCTCACCGGCTACGTGCCCACCGAGGAGAAGGTCAACAGCCGCTATCCGCTGCTGCTGACCACCGGGCGCATCCTCAGCCAGTACAACGTCGGCGCCCAGACCCGACGCACCGAAAACGTCGCCTGGCACGATGAAGACCGCCTGGAAATCCACCCGACCGACGCCGAGAGCCGTGGCATCAACGAAGGCGACTGGGTCGGCATCGGCAGCCGCGCCGGGCAGACCGTGCTGCGCGCGCGGGTCACTGAACGAGTGGCGCCGGGCGTGGTGTACACCACCTTCCACTTCCCGGAATCGGGGGCCAACGTGATCACCACCGACAACTCCGACTGGGCCACCAACTGTCCGGAGTACAAGGTCACGGCCGTGGAGGTCAGCCGCGTGTACCACCCTTCGGAGTGGCAAAAACGCTTCCAGGAATTCACCGAAGAACAGCACCGCTTGCTCAAGGAGCGCCGCCAGGCCCGTGGCGATAAGGCAGAGGTGCGCCGATGAGCACCGAAAACCTGATCAAGATGGCCAACCAGATCGCCCAGTACTTCGCCAGCGAACCGGACCGGCAACAGGCAGTACTGGGTGTGCGTAATCATCTCAAGATGTACTGGACGCCGGGCATGCGCAAGGAGCTGCTGGCCTGGCAGACCGAGCATCATGGCGCGGATATGCACCCGCTGGCGCAAGAGGCGGTCAGCGGGGCAGGTTGGGAGGCTTAGCCTGCTGGCGGAAAACCTGTAGGAGCGAGCATGCTCGCGATGGACTCGAGAACGCCGCGGGGTGCCAGGCTTCCCCCGTCAGCGTTAACGACCATCGCGACGGTGCGACGATTCGACATGCTCGCTCCTACAGGGTTATGTATCAATTTTGAATGCAGCTTTCGTCTTTGAGGTAGCGCGACAACTCATGTTGCCGCTGACAACCAAGCAACAGCCAAAGCAGTACCCTGGCTTTACGCGGACATAGAAATCCCGCCATCGATGCACCCTTGCGAATCAAATCCATCTCACTGCCGTTAAAACCATAGCTGGCTTGCGCGGTAGAGCCGGAACCGGTGCGAGTCGCGATGATGACCGGGATACTTTCGGCGACGTGCTCAATCACGGTCGCCCAGCTCTGCGAGACATGTCCGGCGCCGAAACCGGCTATCACCAGCCCGTCATAACCGAGGGTGAGGGCGCTTTCCAGAAACAGCGTGTCGGCCGAGAGGGATGCCTCGAGCATCGCAACCTTCTGTGTTGTCTGGTGTGGCAAAGGCAAAACCGTGCGCTGAGCCGGCGCACGCAGGTAGTGAACGCGGTCTTCCATGATCAAGCCTGTAGGCCCCACGACCGGAGAGGTAAACGCCTGCAGCGCCAGCGAATCGGTTTTGCGCACGCGTCTCGCTTGATGAATCTCCCCGTTCATAACGACATGAACGCCCCGCCGCCGGCTATTCTCGGACAGCGCTACGCGGCATGCATCCAGCAGATTCGCCGGCCCCTCGGCCCCCGGCTGTGCTGCCGAGCGCATCGCACCGGTCAGCACCAGCGGCGCGTCGTGAGGCCACAGGTAATCGAAAAAAACTGCCGTTTCTTCGAGTGTGTCGGTGCCTTGGATCAACACGACACCCACGGCGCCTTGTTTGATTTGAAATTCTGCCCAAGACAATACGTTCAGTAAAAGTTCGAAATCCAGTGAAGCGCTGGGAAGCAGTCCAAGGGTTTCAACGGTCACCCGGGCAAGCGTCGTCAATTGCGGAACGGACGCCAGTAGAGTCTCGCCGCTGACGGTCGGGATAACGCCTTCGCCAGCATTCCTGGCTTGCATGCTCACTGTGCCACCGAGCGCCGCGATAGCTAGTTTGGGCAGATCCATGTGATACCTCACGTGTTCAGGAGGAGAGGTGGCTGTACCCGGTTCAAGACGGGGACAGCCGAAGGGGCGGGGGCATTTACTCCGCGATAAGAACGCCGATCAGCGGCACGATCAACAACGTGCTGATGGCCATGGACAGGACATTGCCAATGTAGGTATGCATGTCGGCCGGCAATCGCTTGGCAATCGCACAGGCCAGGGGCGGTGCGATCAATGCCCCCAGCAACGCACTCGAGCCGATCACCAGCCCACTGCCACCATGGGTCAGGATCGCAGCGGGCACCACTGACACCAGAGGCACGTAAGTGGGGTACCAGCCGCGCAGCCTCCATTGTCGACGCCAGACCAGCACCCCGATAGCCGAGGTCAGCGCCTGTGCAGCAATGATATGCAGCAATAGTCCCGACCCGTACGCCGGGCTGATCGGGTTCATCGCGTACGCCAGCAATACCCCCAGTAACAAGCCAAGACTGGCCAGTTCATTGCCAAAGAATGGCGCTTCGGAAAAGTCTGCCAAGACCCGGCGCAGGCTCCAGACGACCCCGTAGTCGGGCGCTTTGGTGACGGGCGCGGGAGACTTGGCGGGTGGTATCACGGACTGCTCGGACTTCATCAGACCGGGTCGATAGCGGCACAGTAGAAATGCCACGACGCTGGCGACCGCCATGCCCAGCACATTGCCGATCACCGCTGGCAACCCCAAGGGGTTACACAGGTAATTAACGATCAACAGGCACATGGGTGTGACGAGTACGGCCCCCATGATTGCGCCGTTGATCGTGACCTTCCAGCCCCTGCCAAACATCAGCACCATCGCCGCTGGCAGCGACACGAACGCGGCGAATGTCGGTTGCCAGCTGGTGGCGGTCACCGTCCAGCCCCACAGCACGTTACTCAGCAACAACCCGAGCAACGAACTGGTGATCAGCCACGGCCATAACCCGGTGCCGTAGGCAATGCTGAAGCCTTGCCAGGCTCTGCCCGTTCGATTCGCCCAATAGGCGAGATAGGCGCCCGCCAAGAGTCCGATCGAGGCGAACTCGTGTTTGTAGAACGCCACCTCGCTGATGTCGCCAAGCAGCCAGCGCAACCAGGCACTCGGCTGGGAAAGGCTCGACACCATGTCGCTATAACTCGGCCAATGCGCGGCCCAGAGCGAGCGATAGGTGAATGAAAGCCAGATGATCAGCGATGTCGCGCCGACCAGCATCAGGATGACCGCCATATCAAATGGCGATCTGTGGGCAATGCGGTTTTTGTCGGTAGTCGTTTGCATGTCAGGTCTCCCCTATCAGCGTGGGAGACATGGGTGTTGGGTGTAGCCGAGCATCTGATCGTAGAGGTCGGCTCTACGGTCACGATGCAGATCGTTCAGGTTGTTCCAGATGGGGGCGCTGCGGGAGCTGGTCAGGTCAATATCGGCATACAGGATTTCCTCCTGGTCTGCCGAGGCTACGGCGCCAATCGGCCAGCCATTGGTGCCAGCGATCAGCGAGCATCCGAGGTAGCGGGCACCTCGTTCCTCACCGATCCGGCTGGCAGCGGCGATAAACACATTGTTTACGTGCGCCGCTGTCATCGTCAGGTACGACGCCATGCATTTGCCGGCATCGTCGAACAGCGGCGGCGGTGTCCAGACCCAGTTATTGGGACTGCAAATGATGTCGGCGCCTTGTTGACTCAGGATGCGTGGCACCTCGGGGAACCAGATATCCCAGCAAATCAACATGCCGATTCGACCAATCGGCGTATCAAAAACCGGAAACCCCAGATCGCCGGGTGTGAACCAGAGTTTCTCCAGGTTCCACAAATGCGCCTTTCGATACTTGCCGATAAAACCGTCAGGGCCGACCAACATCGCGGTGTTGAACAGTCGCATGCCGTCGCGCTCCGCCAGGCCGGCCACGAGGTAGACGTTGTGCCTGCAGGCAAAATCGATCCACAGTTGCGCGCTTGGCCCGCCGGGTATCAACTGCGCATGTGCAAAGGCATCCTGCCGACTGCTGAAGAAATAACCGGTGCTGGACAGTTCAGGCAGCACGACAAGATTCGCACCGCCGTTGACCGCCTCCAGCGCCAATTCCAGGCTGCGACACAGATTTGCATCACAGTTTTCAATGCCGACTTGTGGATCGAATTGCACGACTGCTACACGCACAGGGCTTATTGGCTCGCTCATTTCGGGTGACCTCTTTTTATTTTTATTCACGCTGTTTAATTGCGTGTTTATAAGACTCGAAAAGCCAACCGACGTAAGTCAGACGTTTCCGATAAGGCTGTAGCCTTTGTCCGAAGATGCATGAGCGAGTTTTTTGTTCGTCGGCCTGGTCAGGCGGGAAAGCAGAGCCATGCCAGAGGTGCATGGCTCTGGAGGAGGCATCAGGTTTTAAGTTTGTAGTGTGGATAGTCACTCATGGAAAAACCGCCGTTGAATTTTGCTGCGGTTTTGTCGCAGATGTGAATCGCCGCATCGACGGCCGCCCGGAAACAAGGCTCGGTCCAGCCAGCATCGACTGAAAATGACTCCCCAGAAAAATACAGGCCTGATGAACGCGCGAAGTCTCTGTTGTACTTCATCAGGCTCACTGCGTCGTAATAAGTGCCGGGCCGGTAGAGCTTTGCACAACCCAAGGCGTTTTTGTCGGTTATCCAGCGTTGGACCACCGCCTGATCACTCCCAACGTAAGGAGAAATTTTCTCCTGAATATTGGCGGAGTTCATGAGGATGCGATCCAGCTCTTTGACGCACTTGGTAACCAGTTCTTTGTCGGTGAATGAGGCGAGTTTTGTTGCGTCATCCTCCCATGTATAACTCAAGAGGATGCAGTCGTATGTATAGTTTTCGTTGTAGCGGTAGGTGTAGACATCGTGGATAAAGCTGTCGGTGACGATGGTTTGCGGGATTTTGTGGTTCTTCGAAAGAAATGATTTTTTCAAAGGTGCATAAACTTTACAGCTGGTTTCCCAGTGTGCCGTTTTGTAGGCGTTAATTGTCTCGAATGGCAGCATTTCCTGAGAGAAATTTTTCAGTTCGATTCGAGTCTCGATTAACCAGGACGGTAGAGTCATGATGACCGAATCAAATTCGTCGAACCTCTCTTCGGCATGCTCGGGTCGACTGTTTTGCCAGTTGAAGTAGACGCGTATCTTCTGGTTAGTCAGTTTTTCAAGTTTTGTAACGGATGAGTCCGTGAGGAGGCCATTGCCTCTTTCGATGCTGTGTTCGTAAACGGACTTTCCGGTTTCGGCGGTCCTCAGAAACATCAGGCATTCGTCCAACGCGGCGAGTCCGATGTAGCGCGGAGCGTCGAAACTCAATCCAGCCGAGTCAAAAACGGCTTTGCTGTGGAGGTATGGCGAGGCCAGTGGGTCTCCGTTAGCGTCTACCCGACCATGGATCAGTTGCAACTGACTGCTAAAGCCAAAAATGGCAGTTCGCAGTGGATAAAGGCAGCAGACGTCGTAAAAAGCCCCCCAACTCCCGTCACCGATACCAATCGCATAGAAAATTGCGGATTCTTCCGCAGACATTCCCATTCCGCCAAAGTCCCCGGGGGAGCGTTCATCCCATGCTGTCAGGGCCGGCATACTGACCAGGTCGCGAAATGAAACGCTCTCGTACTTGTTTACGATCGCAGCCCACATGCTTTCCCATTTCGGACTCGCGTAAATTTCCGAAACATGTTTCGTCATACGATCGGCAAAATCCTTCCACTTTGCATAAACCTTTTGCAGTTCCTCGCCAGGAGGAGGGGTGATCCCATCGGCATTTTTCCAGATCAACATCTCCGGTGTGCCGGTGTTTCCCATGCTGCCCTCTCTGAGATAAATGCCGGTTGAACGGACCCACTGGCTTCCGGGATTCGCGAAGTCTGAAAAAGTCAGGTCAAACGCCTTGGCGTAATAAGCCATGAGCGATCTGCCCTCTGTCGGTGGCTCGTCTGCCCGATTGAAAAAGGGCATGCGCATGGCCCCCATTTCAAACGGCGTATGACTTTGCGTGGAGTTACGACTTCCTGGAATGGTTAAGTGCCTGCCCCCTATTCGAGAGGACTGTTCTATGAGGGTGATATTGGTGAAACCGCAGCGATACAGTTCTCGGGCTGCCGTCAGTCCGGTAACGCCTGCGCCGACGATACAAATTCGGTGATCCGGGGCAGCGGTCTTGGCTATTCCATTTGCCTGTTCAACCAGTGATCGATAGTCGAAGCACAAGTCGGGTGGATTGGGAAAGCGGGCAGCCCATTTGTTGTCAGTCGAACGCTTTTTTCTGGTGGTTTGCGTGGCTGCGTATGAAGGGTAGTTGTAGCTTGAACCTATAGTCATTTGATCTTCCCTGACAGTATTGATGTTGTATGCAGGGACGACCTTGAAGTTTTGAGCGAGCAACATAAATCGGCCAAGTGGGACGCTGGGACACTCCGCTTTCTGTTTTTTTTGTAGGAAATGAAGAAATCTCAAATTCACCACAAGCCCCCTATGGGAGCATCGTTCTCGAGTTCCTGTTTTGATCACTCGATCTCAATCGGCCCCTTGGTCCCGGCATCACTGTCCGTCCAGTAATCCTCGCCCGTCAGCCGCCGATCACCTTGAAGCGTGAAGGTAAGTTTGCCCTGGTGAAATTGCAGGGTGCCGTCGGTGCGTTTGGCGTCAACCCGTTTGCCGTTCACCCAGACCTGTTCCTTGGCATCGATGCGGATGGTGGCCACTGTCGCGCCTGCATCGCTTTTGGCTACCCACTGGCCGGCATAGGGCGTCTGGGTCGTCGAGTTGTCCGTGGCGGGGTTGGTGAACCCGGCCTTGGCGTTTTCCGCCTTGCTCTTGTGGATATCACAGCCCTGGGTCTCGCTGACCTGGGTGCAGCCCGATTGCTCGAGTTGCTTGCGGTACTTGTCGTTGATGGCAAACGCCGGGGATTGCGCGGTCAGCAGGATTGCCAGCACTGGCAGGATGATTCTGTTCATGATTGCCCTCTTATTGATCAACAACTTGGTCATTGGCTGCGAACAGTATGGGTGGGATGGAGCGGTGCCCCATACCTGCGGACGGCGTTCCGACGAGGGCGCCGCGGGGTGCCAGGGTTCCCGCGTTATCGTTAACGACCATCGTCGGAACGCCGCCCGGAGCGTGCTCGCTCCTACAGGGGGGGGGGTTAGAGCAGGTGTTGGGAGATCAGCTTGGAGATCTCGACCATCGAGGTCTTGCCGGTGAACTCGAATTTTACTTTGCCCAATGACGAAAAGTAGATTTCCAGCTCGGAATCCAGGTCGAACGTCCCCGAGGTTTCCACCGAATACGCCACGATGTTTTTGTATGGCAACGAGGTGAAGTCTTTCTTGCTGCCGGTGATGCCTTGTACGTTCACCGCAATGATGCGCTTGTTGGTGAACACCACGCCGTCGCGCATGGACTTGTAGGAATCGATGACCTGTTCGCCGTCGAGCAAAAGGTCGGCAACCCGTTCGGCGTATTCCGCATTTTGCTTGAGCTTGAAGAATCCCTTGTTGTTGAAGTCGATCATTGGCCTCTCCCTGTTTGTCAAAAAGTGCATCTAAGCACGAGTTCGTGCCATTGGGCCTGTCTTACTTTTCTTCGCCGGTGGTGCGTACCGCACTCTCGATCGCCCGCACGCTGATCGCCGCAAAGATCGCGGTGAGCAGCACGCCGTTGAACCCCAGCAATATCGCGAGTATTCGCGACATCGGCAGTTTCGGCACGAGTTCGCCGTAGCCGATGGTCAACCCGGTCACGAAACCGAAGTAAATGCCGTCGAAAGCGTCCCAGCCTTCCAGGTAGCTGATGATCAGGCCGCAGGTGACGATGACGACCAGCATGGTGGAAAAAATCGGCCAGACAATTCGCAGGTAGTAACCTACGGCTTTGTAGAACTCTCGACGGATGTGCGAGGTATGGGTGGGCTTCATGTCATGGGTATCCTGGGGGCGGCGGATCATTTCGTGACAGACGCAATCGCCACTTCACTTTAGCCTGTGTCGCCGTCAGCTGCGCTATCATCGCCCGCCTCTGTATCTTCAAGAGTTTGTATCCCGGATGTCCCAAGCGCTGCCAATACCCGATGCCCCTCAATCGCTGCCACCCGTGCTGGCCGGCCCGCTGTTGCGACGCCTGGAACCCACGCGGCTGGTGCTGTGGCTGGTGGGCTCGCGGGCGCTGGAGCTGACGCTGCGCTTGCAGGGCGTGGGCGATATTCGCCTCGATGCCGGGCTATGCACGGTGGTTGCCGTGGGTACCCATGCATTTGTGCACCTGATTGATGTAGCGCTGGACGTTGCCCTGCCCTGCGATGAACTGATCGAGTACGACCTGCTGATCGATGACGGCACCGGCATCGCCACCTGGGCGCCGCATCTGTTGTATGGCGAGGCCTCTGCGCCGAACTTCGTCCTGCGCGCTCGCGTCGATCAGTTGCTGCACGGCTCCTGCCGCAAGCCCCATCACCCGGCCTCCGACGGGCTGCTGTGTGTCGACGAGCTGTTGGCGCAAGACCATCCGGCCACGGACCGTCCGGCGCTGCTGATGATGAGCGGCGATCAGGTCTACGCCGATGATGTTGCCGGGCCGACCCTGCGGGCGATCCATGCCTTGATCGAACGCCTGGGGTTGTTCGGTGAGCATCTGGAGGGCGCCGTGGTCAGCGACAGCGCCGAGCTTTACGGGCACGCGGCCTGTTATTACCACCGCGCGGATTTGTTACCGGCGCTGGAGAGCAACGAAACCCTGCGCGAGCGCTTTTTCGGCGGTGCGCGCAAGCCGATTTTCACCAGCAGCAGTGCCGACAATCACCTGGTGACGTTCGCCGAAGTCATGGCCATGTACCTGTTGGTCTGGTCGCCGACGCCCTGGACCCTGATCGCGCCAAAACCGCCGAAACTGATCAAGGAGCGGCGCGAGCGGTATGCCCTGGAACAGACGCGCATCGACGGATTCAAGGCCGGCCTGGGCAAGGTCGCCCGAGCCCTGGCGCACGTGCCAACGCTGATGATTTTCGATGACCACGACATTACCGACGACTGGAATCTTTCCGCGCAGTGGGAGGAAACGGCCTACGGCCATCCGTTTTCCAAACGCATCATCGGCAATGCGCTGCTTGCCTACATGTTGTGCCAGGGCTGGGGCAACAATCCGGATGCCTTCACCGCTGTCCTGGAAAAGACCCGTTTGCTCAGCGCCACCGGCGATGATCGCTACCTCGACAGCGATGTCCAGGACGCTTTGATCGATGAACTACTGCGCTTTCAGCATTGGCATTACGTGCTGCCCACCACACCGGCCATGGTGGTGCTCGATACCCGTACCCGGCGCTGGCGCAGCGAGATGAACCTCAAGCAACCGTCGGGCCTGCTGGACTGGGAAGCCCTCTGCGAACTGCAGCAGGAGCTGCTCGATCACCCCTCGGCGATCATTGTGTCGCCGGCACCGATCTTCGGCGTCAAACTGATTGAAACCGTGCAAAGAGTGTTCAGCTGGCTGGGCTATCCACTGCTGGTGGACGCCGAGAACTGGATGGCCCATCGCGGCGCGGCCCAGGTGATCCTGAACATCTTCCGCCACTCGCGCACGCCGGGTAACTATGTGGTGCTGTCCGGCGATGTGCATTACTCCTTCGTCTACGAAGTGCTGATCCGCCACCGCAAGGCCGGCCCGCGCATCTGGCAGATCACCAGCAGCGGGATCAAGAACGAATTTCCACCGACCCTGCTGGAGTGGTTCGACCGCCTCAATCGCTGGCTGTACTCACCGCGCTCGCCCCTGAACTGGCTGACCAAGCGCCGACGCATGCGCATCGTGCCGCACGTGCCCGAACATGCCGAAGCGGGTGAACGGCTGTGGAATTCGGCGGGGATCGGCCAGGTGTACTTCAATGAACAAGGGCAGCCCCGGGATATTTTTCAGCACAACGCCAATGGCTCGCCGAAGACGCGGATGGTGGCGCCTGCAAACGATGACTGAGGGGCTGTACGGAGAACCTGTGGGAGCGACGGTGCGGCGATCCGACCTGCTCGCGAAGACTGCTTAACATTCAGCATTTATGCTACCTGATACACCGCTTTCGCGAGCAGGCTCGCTCCCACACTTTGATCGGTGTCGCTCATGGACCTCATCCGAACCCTGATCATCGGTAACTCCGGCTCCGGCAAGAGCTGGCTGGCGCAACGCCTGGCCGAGCGATTGCAGGTGCCATGGACCGATCTCGACCGCATTCACTGGCTGTCCGACGAACACAGCATCGCCCGCCCCCGCGCCGAAGCCTTGGCCATGGCGAGGATCGCGGCCGAGCAAGAACGCTGGGTGATCGAAGGCGTGTATGGCTGGATCGCCAGCGAACTGCTGCCCCGCACGACGACGCTGATCTGGTTGAGCGTTGCCGACGAGGTTTGCGTCGCCAACATCCGCCAACGTGAAGCCAACGACGACGAACGCCTGATCGCCCTGCTGGAGTGGGCGGGGAGCTATCGCCAGCGCGATGGGTCCAGCGGATATACGGCCCATCGGCAGCTGTTCGAAGGGTTTGACGGTTGCAGAATTCAATTGATGGACTGGACTGAAATCACCGATTTCGCCAGCGCAATGCACTACGCCGATTGATTTATCTTCACGGCTTCTCATCAGATAAGGACTACAGCGTTCTCGGAAACGTCCCGAGAAGGTTTCGACGATACTCAGGAGAAGCGTTGATGCGCCAATTGCATAACGACCATTCGGAGCTATCGCCTTGTCAACCTGTACTGATTTCTGTACGTTCCTTGCATCGAGCGAGGATTTCACCATGCACACCATCAATTACACCACCGCACGCGCGCACCTGGCTGAAACCATGGATCGCGTCAATGAAGACCGCACCCCACTACTGGTCACCCGCCAGAAAGGCGAGCCGGTGGTGATGATGTCGCTGGCGGAATACAACGCCCTTGAGGAGACCGCCTACCTGCTTCGCTCCCCCGCCAACGCTGAACGCCTGATCAAGTCGATTGGCAACCTGCGCGCCGGGAAAACCAAGTCTCGGCAACTCATTGAAGAATGAATATCGAGTTCACTCCTGAAGGCTGGGACGACTACCTTTGGTTTCAGCAAAACGATAAGGCGGGACTCAAACGCATCAACCTGCTGATCAAAGCCATCCTGCGTGAACCGTTCGAGGGTCTCGGAAAACCGGAACCGCTCAAACACAACTTGAGCGGCTTCTGGTCGCGCCGGATAACGGCTGAACATCGCTTGGTCTACACCATCGAAGACGGTGAGTTATGCGTTGTCATGTGCAGATACCACTACTGAACTCACTCCCCTGACAATCATCTCCACCTCCCGCTCATCAATCGTCAGCGGCGGCAACAAACGAATGGTTTGCCCCCGCGTCACGTTGATCAGCAGCCCGTGGTCCCGGGCGGCGATCAGGCTCAGGTCGCGGATCGGTTGCTTGAGTTCGATGCCGATCATCAGGCCCTGGCCACGGATCGCCAGGACGTTCGGTTGGTCCGCCAATTCCATGCGCAACCTGCTTATCAGGCGTTCGCCCTGAAGCCGGGCATTTTCCAGCAAGCCTTGCTCCTCGATGATGTCCAGCACCGTGCAACCGACCCGACAGGCCAGCGGGTTGCCGCCGAAGGTGCTGCCGTGACTACCGGGGGTAAAGAGTTCGGCGGCTCTGCCACGGGCCAGGCAGGCGCCGATAGGGACGCCGTTACCCAGGCCTTTGGCCAGGGTCATCACATCCGGGACGATGCCTTCGTGCTGGAACGCGAACCACTGCCCGGTACGGCCGATGCCGGTCTGGATTTCATCCAGCATCAACAACCAGGAGCGCCGGTTGCAGAGCTCGCGCACGGCTTTCAAGTAACCGGGTGGTGCCAGCTGCACACCGCCTTCGCCCTGGATCGGCTCCATCAGGATGGCCACGATGCGCGAGCCGTGATCCTGGCGCACCTTGTCCAGTGCCTTGAGGTCGCCGAACGGCACTTTGACGAAGTCCCCTGGCAACTTGTTGAAACCCAGGCGCACCGCCGGGCCATCGCTGGCGCACAGGGTGCCGAGGGTGCGGCCGTGGAAAGCGTTTTCCATGACCACCACCAAGGGTTGCTCGATGCCTTTGTGCCAGCCATGCAGGCGGGCAATTTTCAGCGCCGTTTCATTGGCCTCGGCCCCGGAGTTGTTGAAGAACGCCCGGTCCATGCGCGCCAGTTGGGTCAGTTTGCGCGCCAGGCGTTGCTGCCAGTCGATGCTGTAGAGGTTGGAAGTGTGCAGCAACAGGCCGGCCTGTTCGCTGATCGCCGCGACGATTTTCGGATGAGAGTGGCCGACGTTGGTCACCGCCACCCCGGCCACCGCGTCCAGGTATTCACGACCGGCCTGGTCCCATAGGCGCGTGCCCAGGCCCTTGTTGAAACTCAAGGCCAAGGGTTGGTAAGTGCTCATCAGGCAGGCGGCGGTCATGACATCAAGCTCCATCAAGGGTCAGTGTTTTTGCAGTATGGTTAGCCACCTGAACTGGATAAATACTGCAATACTTCAATCATTTTAAAGTTGAGCTTGATAATGGACCTGTTCCAGGCAATGACCGTCTACGTCAAGGTGGTGGAAACCGGCAGCATGACGAGCGCCGCTGCGCAGTGCAAAATGTCCACGACCATGGTCGGCAACCACCTCAAGGCCCTCGAGCAGCGCCTGGGCGTGCGCCTGCTCAACCGCACGACCCGGCGCCAGCGGTTGACCGAATTTGGCGTTGCGTATTACCAGCGCTGCCTCGAAGTGTTGGGGCTGGTGGCTGATTCCGAACGCCTGGCCGAGCAAGCGCTGGATGAACCCAGCGGCACGTTGCGCATCTCGGCGCCCTTGACCTTCGGCACGGAAAAACTGGCACCCGCCCTGAGCGAATTCGCCCTGCTCTACCCCAGGGTAAAACTCGACGTGATGCTCACCAACCGGCGTCCGGACCTGCTGGAAAACGGACTGGACGTGGCCTTTCGCCTGGGCGCTATCGAGGCGTCCAACCTGATCGCCCGCCCGCTGCTCGACTACACCCTGACCATGTGCGCATCGCCGGCGTATGTGGCCCGTCGCGGCGCACCGCAAACCCCTGAAGACCTGCGCCACCACGATTGCCTGTCCTTCGCCTATCCGGCTGGCGATGACTGGCATTCGGTGGAGAAAGAATGGCGCCTGGCCGGCCCGGAAGGCGAAGTCACGGTAGCGGTCAGCGGACCGATGCTGATCAACAGCTCGGCAGGGCTGCATCAGGCGGCGCGAACCGGCATGGGTATCGTGATGTTGCCCGATGTCCTGGTCGAGCAAGACATCCAGGACGGCAAACTGCTGGCCTTGATGCCCGGATTCAACCCGCCGAGCCGGCCGATGCACCTGATGTATGCCCAGGATCGCTACCGCCTGCCGAAATTGCGACGTTTCGTCGACTTCGCCGTGCAGATGTGGGGCAAGCACTAGCAGCCTCGCCGAGCCTTGGACTAATCTCCCTACTGAGCAGGTCATTGGCTATCAGGCGTGTGCCAGGGAGAGCAGCGATGGGAGAAGCATCGAGTATCGAACCCTTGAAGTTCAATGTCTCGGACATGAACGAAGGCATGCTGCACACCATCATGGAACTGGTCAGCGACGGAATATGGGACTGGAACGCCAACACCGGCTTCGTCTACCGCAACGCCCGTTGGTACGAAATGCTCGGCTACACGCCGCACTCCCTGGATAACAACGTGTTGACCTGGGAAAACATCATTCACCCCGATGATTTCCCGCAGGTGATGGCCCTGTTCGATGACTACCTGAGCCAGCGCACCCCCGTGTATCAGGCCGAGTACCGCTGCCGCACGCATGACGGCCGTTATATCTGGATCGAAGACCGCGGCCACGTGCTGGCACGCAATGCCGACGGTTCGGTGGCGCGAATGGTCGGCGCCCACCGCAGCATCGAAGACAAGAAGCGCCTGCTCGAAGCCCTCGAACGGCGCAATCAATCCCTTGAAGCCCTCGTTGAAGAACGCACCCGCGAGCTGTCCAGCGTCAATCAGCAACTGCAGAGGCAACTGGAAGAAAATCGTAAGTTGGCTGAAACCGATGCCCTGACGTCGACTGCCAATCGATATCGCCTGGATCAGGCCCTGCGCCAGGAATGCGAGCGGTCCCAGCGCTTTCGCCAGCCGTTGTCACTGATCGCCATGGACATCGACGATTTCAAGAGCATCAACGATCACTACGGCCATGCACTGGGCGATGCCGCCTTGATTCAGGTGGTCGAACGAGTCAAGCGCAGTTTGCGTGCGGGTGATGTGCTGGCCCGTTGGGGCGGCGACGAATTCATCGCGGTCCTGCCCGATACCTCGTTGGCTGAGGCCAGGACCCTGGCCGAAGCCATCCGCCAGGGTCTATCGGAGATGCCATCGGTGGGCGACTTTCACGTGAGCATGAGTTTCGGCGTGGTCCAGCGCTTCGAGGAGGAGCAACAGACCGGCCTGATGGCCAGGGCCGATCAGGCACTGTATCGGTCGAAAGTCGCCGGCAAGAATGTGATCAGCGGATAACCGCCGTCACATCCCCGTTTTCACCAGCACCGGTTTTTCCTGATAGCGATCCGGGTACAGCTGCTTGAGCTGTGCCACCTTTGGCAAGTCATTGATCACGATGTAGGGATAGGTCGGGTGCTCGGTCAGGAAGTCCTGGTGTTCTTCTTCGGCCGGATAAAAACCGTTGAAGCTTTCCAGCTTGGTCACGATCGGCTTATCGAACGAATGCGCGGCATCGAGCTGGGCAATGTAGGCCTGGGCGACCCGTTGCTGTTCGCTGCTCTTGGTAAAGATCGCCGAGCGGTATTGGGTGCCGGTGTCGGGCCCCTGGCGGTTGAGTTCGGTCGGGTTGTGCGCCACGGAAAAGTAGATCTGCAGCAAGGTGCCGTAGCTGACCTGGCTCGGGTCGAAGGTCACTTCCACCGATTCCGCATGACCGGTACTGCCGCTGCTGACGCGTTCGTACTGCGCCGTGTTGGCTGCGCCACCGGCGTAACCGGAGACGGCATTCTTCACGCCTTTGACATGCTGGAACACCCCTTGCACACCCCAGAAACAACCACCGGCAAATACCGCGGTTTCGCTGTGGGCCTGGGTGGTTTCGTCGAGGGCAGGAGGGGGAAGGAGCACGCCTTCTTCAGCCCCGCCCAGGGAAAATGCCGAGCATTGGCCGATGATGCCGGCAGCGGCCAGCCCCAATAGCGTGCGGCGCCAGGTGAAAAGATTTTTCATGTCACAGACTCCTGAGAAATTCAGACGGCTTTGGGCTCGAACTTGAGCGCCAGACCGTTCATGCAGTAACGCAAACCGGTCGGTTTCGGCCCGTCGTCAAAGACATGGCCCAGATGCCCGCCGCAACGCCGGCAGTGCACCTCTTCGCGCGACATGCCGTAGGAGCGGTCCTGGCGGGTGGCCACGGCCTTGTCCAGCGGCGCCCAGAAACTCGGCCAGCCAGTGTGGCTATCGAACTTGGTCGCCGATGAGAACAGCGGCAACTGGCACCCGGCGCAGAGGAATGTGCCGTCGCGGTGCTCGTTGTTCAGCGGGCTGCTGTAGGCCCGTTCAGTGCCTTCTTCGCGGAGGATTTCATACTGTTCGTCGCTCAATATGGCGTGCCATTCGCTGTCGCTGTGGGTCACTTCGAACGCCTCGGCGGCGCTGGCATCGCTGATCAATGCCGTGCCTGTGGAAAACTTCGGCAACAGGCCGATTGCCAGGGCTGCCACCCCCAGCCCGCCGCTCGCGAGAAGAAATTGCCGTCGTGAAAACATGCTCGTCTCCAAAAATCCAGGGGTGTTTCATGGAACACAGCCTAGGCTTTGGGTGATCGCCAAATCCTCACGGGAAGTTAAACAATTCGTGATAACTCGGGCCACGAAAAACCCGCACAATGGACCCTTCACTGACTTCACTGACTTGACTGACTTAATTGTAGGAGCTGCCGCAGGCTGCGATCTTTTGATCTTGTTTTTTTAAATCAAAGTCAAAAGATCGCAGCCTTCGGCAGCTCCTACAGTGAGTGGCATTACGCACATTGCGCCGAAGGATTGAAGTGGATGGAACAGACCAAACGCGTCCTCGTGGTCGAGGACGACCTGCATATCGCCGACCTGATTTGCCTGCACCTGCGTGACGAGCAGTTCGAGGTGGTGCACAGCGCCGACGGCAATGAAGGCATGCGCCTGCTGCAGCAAGGCAACTGGGATGCGCTGATCCTCGACCTGATGCTGCCCGGTGTCGACGGCCTGGAAATCTGCCGCCGCGCCCGCGCCATGGCCCGCTACACGCCGATCATCATCACCAGTGCGCGCTCCAGCGAAGTGCACCGGATCCTCGGCCTGGAGCTCGGTGCCGACGATTACCTGGCCAAGCCATTTTCCATGCTCGAACTGGTGGCCCGGGTCAAAGCTTTGCTGCGCCGGGTGGATGCCATGGCACGCAACCTGAAGATGGACGCCGGCAGCCTGCTCATCGACGGACTGGCCATTGACCCGATCACCCGCGAAGTGTCCCAGGGCGGCCGACGCCTGGACCTCACACCCCGGGAGTTCGACTTGCTGTACTTCTTCGCCCGCCAGCCGGGCAAGGTGTTTTCGCGCATGGACCTGCTCAACGCCGTCTGGGGCTATAGCCACGAAGGCTACGAGCACACGGTCAACACCCACATCAATCGCCTGCGCGCCAAGATCGAGGCCGACCCGGCGCAACCGGTGCGCATCCTCACGGTCTGGGGCCGCGGCTACAAGTTCGCCACCGGGGAGGAATCGCCGCCATGAGGCTGACCCTGACGCAGCGCCTGTCCCTGGTGTTCGCCGTGCTACTGCTGGTGTGCTGCGGCACCTCGGCGTGGCTACAGGTGCGTTCCAACCAGATGCATGAACAGGAAGTGGTGCAAGGGTTGTCCCGGGACCTGGCGCAGCACATCGCCAGTGACACGGTGCTGATGGACACCCAGGGCCTGATGCCCAATGCCGTGCGGGATCTGTTCAGCAAGCTGATGCAGGTCAACCCCAGTGTCGAGGTGTACCTGTTGGACACCGAGGGCAAGATTGTCGGCAGTGCCGCGCCCGAAGGCAGGATTCGACGCGAGCGTGTCGACCTGGCGCCAATCCAGCGCCTGCTCAGGGGCGACGCCCTGCCGATTACCGGTGATGATCCGCGCAGCGTCGACGCGCGCAAGGTGTTCAGCGCCGCACCGTTGAAGGTCAATGGCAAGGCCGTCGGGTATCTCTACGTGGTGCTGCTGGGCGAAGACCATGATCGCCTGGCCGAACGGGGCGCCACCAGTGCTGCACTCAATACCGCCCTGATGTCCATTGGATTGGTTGCGCTGTTGTGCCTGATTGCCGGTCTCACCGCGTTTGCGCTGATCACCCGGCCATTGCGCCGCCTCACCGAAACCGTCAGCCAGTTCGACATCGATGGCGTCCCGGTGACGCCGGCCCTGCCCGTCCCCCTGGAAAAAGTCGCCAGCCACGATGAAATTGCTGTTCTCGACGCTGCCTTCCGGCAGATGCAGGCGCGTTTGGGCGAACAATGGCGCTCATTGACCCGCCAGGACCAGGAACGCCGCGAACTGGTGGCAAACATCTCCCACGATCTGCGTACGCCGCTGGCCTCGTTGCACGGCTATCTGGAAACCCTGTCGCTCAAGGACGCCACGCTGTCCGCCACCGACCGCCGCCGCTACCTGGGCATCGCCCTTGATCAAAGCCGCAAGGTCGGCGGGCTGGCGCAGTCGCTGCTGGAACTGGTGCGCCTGGAACATGGTTTTGTGCAACCGGTGCTGGAGCGTTTTTCGCTGACCGACCTGGTCCAGGACATTTTCCAGAAGTTCGAACTGACGGCCGAGGCGCGGCAGGTTGAATTGAAGGCCACGTTCGCCCCCAACGTTTCTGCAGCTTGCGCTGACCTGGGATTGATCGAGCGGGTGTTGACCAATCTTTTCGACAACGCGTTGCGCCATACACCGCCAGGTGTCGAGATCGAACTGGGTTTGCGTCCCCAAGGCTCGTTCATTGAAGTGACTGTCAGCGACACTGGCCCTGGTATCGCTCCCGAATTGCGCGAGGGTCTGTTTTTGCGGCCGTTCAATATCGGTGGCGCACGGCGCGATGGCGGGCTGGGGTTGCGTATTGTGCACCGCATCCTGCAATTGCATGGGCTTGAGATTCAGTTGATCGACAGGCCGGGGCGTGGGGCGACGTTTCGGTTTTTGTTGCCGATCGATGAACAGACTGCGGCGGGATTGGCGGAGCGGTCGATGAACCTGAATACCCCTCGGCAAGTCTGAAAAGTCAGGGCGCCTGACAAACCGCTTTCGCGAGCAGGCTCGCTCCCACAGGGGATTTGCGTCGTACACAGAATTTGTGGCAACCCGAATCAACTGTGGGAGCGAGCCTGCTCGCGAATAGGCCAGCTCGAACAACCGAGCATTCAGGTCAGTCCCGATAATCCGGCGCCACACGCTCCAGCAATCTCAGCAACGCCGCCCAGGCCAGTTGCATGGCATCTGGATCATTGAGCTCACCCTCCTCCAGCGCCCGTCCCGGCTCATTGAACTGCCGCTCGGTATGCGCGCAAACCTCGGCCGGCGGCAACACCAACTCCCCGGCAGCCATGGCTGCCAACTGAATGTCGCAGGCCTTTTCCAGATAATACATGCGCATGAACGCCTGCCCCACCGTCTCCCCCACCGTCAGCAAACCGTGATTGCGCAGCATCAGCACCGGCTTGTCGCCCATGTCCGCCACCAGCCGCTATTCGCTCATGTCCAGCGCCACGCCTTCGTAGTCGTGGTAGGCCACACGGTTGTAGAACTCCATGGAAATCTGGTTCACCGGCAACAGCCCGCACTTCAACGCCGCCATCGCGCAACCGGATTTTGTGTGCGTGTGCAACACGCATTGCGCGTCTTCACGAGCACCGTGAATGGCGCTGTGAATCACGAAACCGGCCGGGTTCACCGGGTACGGCGACGGTTCCACCGCGTTGCCATCGAGGTCGATTTTCACCAGGTTCGACGCCGTGATCTCATCGAACATCAGCCCGTAGGGGTTGATCAGGAAGTGATGCTCCGGCCCCGGAATGCGCACTGAGATGTGGGTGAAGATCAAATCGGTCATGCGAAAATGCGCTGCTGGCCCTGGTCAGCGCATTGATCTGGGTGCTGTTGAAAATGACCCGCGTGAACCGACTGGTAGGCTGAGATCACTATGAACACCCATCGTACAAGCCTGAGTACCCGCCTGCTGGCCGTGGTCGCCATGGCCTTCATGTTGTTCCCGTTGCTGACGGTCATCCCGGTGTCGTTCACCAGCAAGCGTTTCCTGTCGATGCCCCAAGGCAATTGGTCGCTGCGGCATTACGAAGCGCTGATGAGCAACCCTGACTGGTTCAATGCCATCAGCCAAAGCCTGACCATCGCCTTTGCCACGAGCATCATCGCGACCTTGCTGGCCGCCAGCTTCAGCCTGGGCATCTGGTACATGCGCTCCAAATGGGCCACGGCGTTGATCGGCCTGGTGCTGCTGCCGATGGCGATTCCGTTCATTACCAGCGTCAACGTCGACACCCTGCCCAAGCGGATCTGGAGCGGCTTGCGCGATAACGTTGATCCGAGTGTGGCGGCGATTTCGGTGCTGCTTATCTCGTTGACCTTGCTGGTGCTGATCGGGCGGTTGGTGGCTCAACACTTGGCGGATAAACGCGCGCAGAAACTGTTGCATCCATAACCAAGTCGTTACCGCGCCCCCTTGTAGGAGCTGCCGCAGGCTGCGATCTTTTGATCTTGATTTTTCAAGATCAAAAGATCGCAGCCTGCGGCAGCTCCTACAAGGATTCCCGCCTCTCTCTTGAACTCATCCGCCCGTTGACCGTGACAACCGCTTCCCGGTCCAATAGATTAGTCGGCCTGAAAAAGCCCCCGGGCTTTCTCGCCTCTATTCAAGTTCAAAGAAGTAGTGAAATTTCAATGTCCGATTCCAACACCGCTGAATCCGTAGTCACCTTGTCGTCCAAAGCGGAATACGAAAACTCCATCAATCTTTCACAGCATGTGCCCCAGGCCAAGACCATCAGCGAGATGGTCCTGGACGCTTTCCAGTCCACCCGCGAAAGCGAGCAGATCCGCGAGCTACGCGCCGCGATCCGCCAGGCCCATGACAGCTTCGACGACGATAAAGCCTACGAACTGATGGGTGAGCTCAAGCAACTCAAGGACGCCGAGGCCGCCGACATCGCCGCCCTCGAAGACTTGAGCAGCAAATTCCCGATCAGCCGCATCCTGTCCAGTTTCAAGGACGACCCGGCTTTCCAGGAAATCGTCTACGGCCTGGCCCTCAAGGTGCTGAACCAGACGCACCAGGCCATCAGCAGCCCGAGCGGCGGCAAGAGCAAAGCCGCCAAGGCGAAAAAAGAAGTCGAAGTGTTCACCATCAGCAAGGACGGCATGAGCGTCACCTTGCCGCTGCGCACCCCACGCTCGCGCCTGAACGTCGACCGTGAAGCCCTTGAGTTCCTCGGTTTCAGCTTCGTTGGCGAAGGCGACGAGGCAGAGCTGCAAAGCGAAACGTTCCTGGACAACCAGGGCGCCGAACAGGCCGTGAACCGCAAGAACATCATCACCGCCCTGCAACAGCAGACCGCCTTCGACGGCTACAGCATCGCCGCCCAGTAAACCCCGCCAGCATCCCCAGAGCCCCGCCCCCGTGCGGGGCTTTTTATTGCCCGCGATTCCTGCAAAACCGCGTTTAGTGTTCCAGTATCAAGGCCAGAGAAACACTTCCCTTCACCCACCTGCACCACGGGGCCGCCTGCGGGGAGCGTCAACTCACTTTCCAGCCCAAGACCTCAGTGGTGCGACTGCTGAGGTCATCATGAACACGCCACCCCTGTACCGTCAGTTGGCCAACCACTACCTGGACGCAATCCGCAGCGGCACCCTGAAGACCGGCGAGCGCCTGCCCTCGATTCGCCTGATGATGGAAAAACACGCCGTCAGCCTGTCCACCGCCGTACAGGTCTGTCGGGAGCTCGAAGACCATGGCGTGCTGGAAGCCCGACCGCGCTCCGGCAACTACATTCGCCAGCCCGACACTGCGCCCGGACCCAAGCCGATCGCCCACCCCCCGGCACTGGAGAGTGGGGTGTACGTGGGCATCCATGAAAAGGTTTCCTCGGTCCTGAAGGCCAGCCAGCGCGCCACGGTGAAGGTCAATTTCGCCAGTGCCTATTGCGCGCCGCAGCTCTATCCGCTCAAGACCTTGCAGGACAACATGATCAAGGCGTTGCGCCTGGACCAGCATCTGTTCGATACCACGAGTTCGACCTGCGGCAACAGTGCACTGCGCAACGTCCTTGCCCGCCGGATGCTGACCGTCAAAACCAACCTGACGGCCGAACGCATTGTGATCACTCACGGCGCCACCGAAGCGATCAACCTGGCATTGCGTGCCGTGACCCGTCCCGGCGATACCGTGGCCGTGGAGTCACCGACCTTCTACGGCCTGCTGCAAATTCTCGAAAGCCTGAACCTGCGGGTGCTGGAAGTCCCAGCCTCGACCCATGCCGGGATTCACCTGCCGGCCCTTGAACACCTGCTGCAAGGGCCAGAGCTAATCAAGGCGCTGATCGTCATGCCCAACCTGCACAATCCGCTGGGCAGCATCATGCCCGACACCCACAAGGCACGGCTGGTGAAGCTCTGTGCCGAGCACGATACGGTGCTGATCGAGGACGACACCTACGGTGACCTGGTGGACACCGAGCAACCGCTGTCCACCCTCAAGCACTGGGACCGCACCGACAATGTGATCTATTGCGCTTCGCTGAACAAAACCCTCGCCCCGGGCCTGCGCCTGGGCTGGATCAGCGCTGGCAAATGGCACGATCGCGTGGAAATGCTCAAGCACACGCAAACCCGTGGCTGCGAGAAGCTGTCGCAACTGGCCGTTAGTGCATTCATGGGTACGCCCTCCTACGAACGCTACCTGCGTCGCTTGAGAAAAACCCTGACCCAGCAGCGCGAGCAAATGAGCGGGGCGATCATGCGTTATTTTCCCGAGGGCACCCGCGTGACCCACCCTCAGGGCGGCACCTTGCTATGGGTGGAGTTGCCGGCTCGGCATTCGTCCATGGGGCTGTTTCATGATGCGCTGAGCCTCGGCATCCAGATTTCACCTGGGGATATCTTTTCCAACGCCAAGCGTTTCACGAATTTTGTGCGCATCGGCTGTGGAGCGCCGTATTCACCGAGGATCGATGAGGCACTGCAGACCCTGGGCCGCCTCCTCAAGAGCCAGAGCTGACCAGAACCCTGTAGGAGCTGCCGCAGGCTGCGATCTTTTGATCTTAAAAAAACAAGATCAAAAATCGCAGCCTGCGGCAGCTCCTACAGGGTCAACGTGGCGGTTGGTGCAGGCAAATGATATGCGGGTCGTCATTCCAATGCGGGAAACGTTCGGCGATCAGCGGGTCGTGGCCAGGGATGACGTGGTCTTCGCTGTCGGCCAGGCGATCGATTTCACTGAACGCTTCGAGCGACTGCGCCAGGTCATCGATGATCGGAAACGGACTGCGCTCGCGAATGTTCACCCACAAGTGCGCCGCGTCCGATGCCAACACGATCCAGCCCCGTTCAGTGTTCACCCGCACCACCTGGCTGCCGGGTGTGTGACCGCCCACCGCGTGCAGTGTCACTCCCGGCAGCACCTCGACAGTACCGTTGTGCAAACGCATCCTTCCTTCGAACAGCGGTGGCAGCGCCGACATCACATCCTCGACCTCATAGGTCTTGTTCACCGTGTGATGGGTCATCTTCGGTCCGGTGCAGAAACGCAGTTCCGCTTCCTGCAAATGCACCGTGGCCTTGGGAAACAGCCCCAGGTTGCCAGCGTGATCCCAGTGCAGGTGCGTGAGGATCAGGTGCTCGACCTGCGCCGGATCGATGTCCAGTTGCCGCAGGGAGTCTTGCGGCAGGCGATACATCTGCCGGTTGCGCCGGTCCGCCGTGGCCGGTTGAAAACAGGTGTCGACCACGATCACCTGGTGCTCGTTGCGAATCACCCAGAAGTAATAGTCCAGCGGCATCGGCGCATTCGGATCGCCGCAGCAGGCGTCGTAGAGGAAGTTCTCCCGGGCAGTGCGCTGCGCGTTGGCGCCGACACGCAGGGCGAACACTTCGTACATGGGAACGGACATGGGCACCTCCAGGTTCAGGCGGCTGCGGTGGCTTTGAGGGTCGGACGAAAATCGAAGTCGATCTGCTCGCTGATGCCCAGGTCCTGCGCCAGCTTATGCAGACCACTGTAGTCGCGCATGATCGTCGCGTTCCTGTTGCTCTCGCGGGTGTCGGCAATGATTGCCTGCGCGTCCTCGACCCCGAGCTGCGTGAGGATCGCCTCCCACATCGAGTAGTCCTGGGCGATAAAAGCACTCAGCGCCACCGACAGGTTGCGGGCGAAAAATTCCCGTTGGACTGGCTGCATGTTGGCGTACATCACCTTGGCGACTTCGGCCAGCACCTTGCTGTGGGCGTATTCGTCGCGGTTGTGCAGCTCGGCCACGCGGCGGTTTTGCGGCTGGATGGTCGGGTCGTCCGCCAGCAGGTCGAGATAGGCATTGACACTGATCTCGGCGACTACCGCGAAGGTGATCGCCGCCAGGTCGCGCTGCCAGGGTTCGGGCAGTTCCTCGCGCAGGGCCTTGAGGCGCAGGTAAGTCACCGACGGCGGCAACTCCAGGTCCTGGTCCAGTGCGCGATCGCGCTTGGTCCGCTCGATGGCCCGCAGGTGCATGAGCGTGTGGTAGTGCTCGTCGATCAGGGTCTGCTGCATCGCTTCGCGAAAATGCCAGTCGTCCTTGCCCAGGTATTGATTGGCGATGACGCTCAGCGCCGGGTTCACCACGAGCTCTTCGGCGGTGACCGTGCGCAGGTTGTAGCCGATCCAACCCCAGGTCACCACCTTGCTCTTGAGCTCATCACTCAAGGCCTGGAATGTCGGATGATGGAAAAACGGCACCATGCACTCCGGGTAATCCGGGCGTGCCGGGTCGAACACTTCGTTGATATGGGCCTTGTCCGGCGAGCAGACTGCGGCGCGTTTGATCCAGGCCTGATTGAGCCGTACGATCAGTTGATGATCGACCTGGGCGATCTCGATTGCTGTTTGCATGACGCGATACCTGTAAACGCGTACCCCTGGGGGTACGCTGAAAAAGAAGGGCGACGGAAAAATCAGGCCAGCCAGTAGCGGGTCAGGTGGCGCGCCGGGTCAGTGTATCGGCTGCGGGCATGAATCATCCGCCAGTTGTCCCAAATCAGCATGCATCCGTCGGGAATCAGCACCGGGATGTTGTGTTCGACGAAGTACGCTTCGCCGAGCACCGCAAACCTGGCAAGCGGCGAGTCGTTGTCGGCGACCTGTGATTGCTGCAAGGCTTCCTTGGACGGATTCACATCGCCGTAGTGAAACTGGTTGTAGCTGAAGCGGAAAATATCGCCTTCCTCGGTCGGTGTCAGGATGTATTCCCTGACCCGGGTTTGCGCCGGTTCGCCGGGCTTGGCAGTGGCGACGAATTCCACCGGCGTATCGTCGAGCCACTTGCGCAGTTCCGGTTCGGATCGCTCAAGCGATCTCAAGAACGCATAGCCGTCCACCAGCCCGGTGTGACCGCCACCGCAGGTCGCCTGTTTATGGCAATGCAACGCCAGGTAACGCGGTGGCGGGCCGTACACCGGCGCTTCGGTGTGAGGGCCGATGCCGTTCATGCTCTGGGAGTACGGCAAGTCCTCGTAGCCCGGCTTGCGGGTGATGGCGAAAGCTATCTGGCCATTGAACTGCGGAATGATCGGGCCGAACTCATGCAGTGTTCCCGCGACATCGTGGGCAAATTCCCCTGGCGTCAGCACGGTCCAGCCACGATTCGACAATTCTTCATGGCGATGGCCCAGCGAAACATAAGGTGTGGACGCAACAATCCCTTGGTCTGACATGGTGAGTTTCCTGGCGGTTTATCAGGCGTTTACGGTTGAGGTGTAAGCGGCAATCAATTCACTGCAGGCGGTGCCCGGTCGGTATCGCTGCTCATCGATGCTCTGTACCGGGGTGATTTCAGCGGCGGTACCGGTGAGAAAACACTCGTCGAAGTCGCCCAGTTCCGTGGGCAATATCGTGCGTTCGATGACCTGGTAATCCAGGGCACGGGCCAGTTCGATGACGGTCTGGCGGGTAATGCCGTCGAGGAAGCAGTCAGGCACCGGCGTGTGCAAGGTCCGGCCTTTGGCGAAGAACACGTTAGCGCTGGTGGCTTCGGCCACATGGCCGCGCCAGTCGAGCATCAAGGCGTCGTGGTAGCCGGTGTTTTCGGCGTCGTGCTTGCTCAGCGTGGCGATCTGGTAATGCCCGGACGCCTTGGCTTCGAAGGGACTGCTGCTGGGAGGCGGACGACGCCAGGTGGCGGTCTTCAGACGGATGCCGGCCATGCGCGCGGCCGGGTCGAAATAGCTCGGCCATTGCCAGCAGGCGATCGCCACATGCACGCGATTGAAACGCGCCGACGTGGAAATCATCTCGCTGCCGCGCCAGGCCACCGGGCGCAAATAGCCGTCGTTCACCTGGTTGCGTTGCAGCAATTGATGGCTGGCCGCTTCCAGCTCGGCGGGTTCGAAGGGGATGGCAAAATCCATCAGCTGCGCCGAGCGATACAAACGCTCAGTGTGTTCGCGCAACTTGAAGATCTTGCCGTTATACACGCGCTCGCCCTCGTACACGGTGCTTGCATAATGCAAGCCGTGAGTCAGCACATGCAGGCGCGCCTGGGACCACTCGACGAATTCGCCATCGAGCCAGATCAATCCTTCGCGCTGATCAAACGGGATACCGCTCATGTCCTTGTCTCCCCAATAATCAAGTGTCGTCCTAGGCCGTTTGCAGCAGGACCGGTATCAACTCAGGCGTTGGCGCCAGCAACAGCTCAGCTTCGGCCTGAAAGAAAAAGCTTCGTTCGCCAAAGGCCGGGCGCAGCTCATCGAACCAGGTCGCCTGCGAATCGAAGCGCGCATAGAAGGTCCGCAATACCCATTGCGGGTCCCGGGCCTGGAGGAACTGCAGCACGAAGACTTTTTCCCCGGCGACGGTCTCGATGCCATTGATCAAGACCTTGCCGTAGAAGGTGCTCATCGACGGCCCGCGCACCGTTCGCGCCAGGCCCGAGACCGTGCGGTACGCTGCCTGGAAGATTTCGAACGCCCGGGCCAGCGGCATCGCAAAGTAGTGGCTGGGGCCGGTGTCGCGCTCGACGAACATGTAATACGGCACTGCACCGAGCCGTACGCCTTCGGTCCAGAGATCCGCCCAATCGGCGGGGTTTTCGTTGATATGGCGGATCACCGGCGCCTGCATGCGCAGGGTCGCGCCCGTGGAGCGAATGCGTTCGACTGCGAGCCGGGCAATGTCCTGGCGAATCTCTACCGGGTGGTTGTAGTGCCCCATGATCGACAGGTTTTTACCCGCCGCGACGATCCGCCGGAACAGCTCGAGCAACTCGTCTGCGTCCTTGTCGCTGACAAACCGTTGCGGCCAGTACGCCACCGACTTGGTGCCGATGCGGATGCTCTTGAGATGCGCCAGCTCCAGCAGCGGCTCGATGTACCCGGCCAGCGAGCGGGTGTTCATGATCAGGGGATCGCCACCGGTGACCAGTACGTCGGTCACTTCCGTGTGCACACGCAGGTAGCTCAGCAGCTCTTGGGATTCCCGCGCGTTGAACTTGAGCTCCTCCTCGCCGATGAACTGCGCCCAGCGGAAACAGAAGGTGCAATAGGCATGACAGGTTTGACCGGCACCGGGGAAAAACAGCACGGTCTCGCGATATTTGTGCTGAATGCCCGGCAAGACTTTTCCGTCGAGGGTCGCGCCGTTGTGCGTCAGTTGCCCGGCCGGGTGGGGGTTCATGCGCAGCCAGATCGCCTCGATCCGGCGCTTGATCGCAGCGGCGTCATCCTGCTCGATCAGTTGTTTGAGCGAGTCATATTCATCGACCAGCAACATGTCTTTGTGGGGAAAGGTCATGCGGAAGATCGGATCGTCCGGGATGTTGTTCCAGTCGATCAGCGTTCCCAGCACGTATTCGTTGGTGCGAAATGGCATGACCCGGGCCACGACCGTCATGGCTTCCTGCAACTGCGGCGTCAGCCTGTGCCAATACGGTGTGTCGCGAATGGTGCGAGCGTTGTAGGGTTTGTAGCGTTCGTGCTCCGACAGTCCTTGCATGGCAGCGCTCCTGGTGATTGCCCTGACGGTCGCCTTAAACCACCGCGGGTGCGATGGCCGGCGCTTTGCGCTCTATGTCCATCCATGCCCGAACGCTGTCGCGATCCCACTGGCGACGGACATAGGCGGCGAGTCGCGCCGGGACTTGATCACCATTGGCGACCAGTCGATTGAGCATGATCGCCAGGTCGGTATCGGCAATGCTCCAGTCGCCGAAGAGGTGCTCGGCGCCCTCCTCCAACAAGCGCTCGGCGACGAAGAACAGACGTTCGACCGCGGCCTTGGCATCGTCGGAGAGCGGCGCGTCCTTCTTGCCGAAGTACACCAGGTCAAACGGGCGCTCTTTGCGGATCACCAGCAAATCGCTGCGCAGCCAGGCCTGGAGTTGACGGGCCCGGGCGCGCTGCTGGAGGTCCTGGGGGAAAAGCCGTGCATGCCCTGGCGCGAGTTCCTCGAGGTATTCGGCGATGGCGGAAGACTCTGAAAGCGCAAAACCTGTGTGAACTAATGTAGGAATCTTGCAGGTAAGTGAAATATCTCGATATTTCGCCTGATAGTTCTCTCGCGCCTTTAAATCCAGCGTGACAAGTTCAAATGAAAGTTGCTTCTCCTTGAGCGCTACAAACGCTGACATCGCAAACGCGCTGACAAAATCCGCGCCGACATAAAGTTTAATCCTGTTATTTTCCATGGAACGCTCCCTTGCACTAAGCACATTAATCCGTTGCATTCGAGTCGATCGTAGTAAGTTGATCGAACGCTGAACAGATACAGAAATTATCCGTTTGCATCGATACAGAAATTCGAAAATTCGCATCGCCAAGGGCTTATCGAGGGCACGACAGAAACGAAAAAAGGGAGTCCGCGAACGCGGACTCCCTCGTGTGTAATGAAGGGGGATTTACAGCTGGCGGGGGATCAGGCCGACGTTGTCGGTGCAATTGGCGAGTAGCAGCGCCTGGGGCATATTGCTGATATTGAGCATGGCCAGCGGCTCGGTGGTGCTGGTGTTGACGAAGCCGTGGCGGGTCCAGGCCGGCACCAGCAGCACGTCCCCACTGCCGACGCACACGGCCTCGGCATCCCCCAGGGTCAAGGTGCCGTTACCGCTCTGGATGATGAACAGGTGCCACCACGAATGATCATGACCTTGGAGCTGCGCGCCCGGTATCAACCATTGCATGGACACGGCCATGCCAGGCGTCAGCGAGCAGCCATCGAGGCTGTTGTCGTGGGCCAGCGCGACAATATCGACATCGCTGTCCTCAAGGCTCTGACGTATTCCCGTTAGTTCAACTTCCTTCCACACCCGTGGCTTGATCGGCTGGCGAACCAGACTTTGACGAAAGTCCTTATAGGAAAAGAACGCACCTTGAACGTTATTCATGCTCGTCTTCCAACTTATTCTTCAGCGTTGAGTCACTCGACCTTAGGCGAACAATTAATCGCTGTAAAGCCGAACACCCCTTACTTATAACGCCGAAGGTCGCAACGCTACGATCATGTCCACTTCTACTGCCGCATTTTTTGGTAATTGATAAACACCGACGGTCGTGCGCGTATGTTTCCCGGCATCGCCGAGTACGTGACTGAAAACATCCGAGGCGCCGTTGGCCACATCGCTGAGGTCGACAAAATCTGCCGTGGATTTCACATACACCGTGATCCTTATCAACGACTTGATCTTGTCCAGCGAACCGATGGCGTCGACGATCAACGCCAACCCGCGCATCGCGCAGAGGCTGGCGGCCGCTTGCGCATCCGCCATGTCGAGGTCCAGGCCGACGCGCCCAGGGAATTGGATCTTGCCATTCACGCGCGGCACCATGCCGCTGACATACAACTCGTCGTGATGACGGATCAGCGGAGCGTAATGCCCACCTACACTGTTTTCACCGTAGATGTCGTAGTCGAATTCCTTCGCCAGCGCGATGAAGCGCTCGTCACAAGTCATGTGCTCAATCATTTACCGAACCTCTTGATCAATACTGCAAAAAACATCGATCCCTGACACTCAACACACCGCCTTTGCAGAAGACGCCAGGCTGGTGATCCCGATGTTCGTTTCAATCGTTTCGGCCAGGCGTAACAGGTCATGGCTGAGCCGCTCGTAGTCTTCGTTGAACAACACGATGTGGCCGATAAACGAGAAGTTGTCTTTCACCAGCGCGCTGACCGGTTCGCCGATGCGTTTGCTCACCACCGAATCCAGCAGATCGATATTCAGCGAGCGGGCCAGGGACGGGATGTCTGGTACATCTCGCAGGATGCCGCCCGTGGTCGCCCGCAGCAGGCGTATGCCGCAGTAGCCGCGAGGTACCGGGTCCTGGCTATCGACCTGGCCTTCCACGGCCCAGCGGACCCAACGCTCCCACGGGTCGAAATCGACGAACGCCTGGCGCGCCAGGTCCCAGATGTGCATGCCACCGGGGCGCATGTTGGTTTCCACGGCCGAGGTGCGATGATTGGCCCTGTAGAACACTTCGTTGTGCCAGGCACCGTTGTCCTGGGAAACCAACCCCGCCATGTGCTGGCCGGCAGCCTTCAGTCGAGCCTGCACCTCAGGCGCCAACGGTGCGGGCACCACTTGCTGGATCTCGGCGCGGTAGGCACCGTCGGTGGTGGTTTTTTCGGTGATCCAGGTGCTCCCGGCGACAGAATCCCAGCTGTATTCCCGGGCATTCTGGATCAGTTCCTCGAGCACGATGCCGCCCTCGCGATAGGGCTTGAGTGCTTGCCACGCGTCGTCGCATTCGGACGGGTGACGGATGACCCGGCAGCCTCGACTTGCACCTTCGCAGGCTGGCTTGATGAAAGCCTTGCCGCCCAGTTCGATCACTCGCTGACGCAGTTCCGGCAGGCTTTCGATACGGCTGGAAACCACCGGCCGGTAATCTTCGGGAGCCGTGGTGGCCGACGCTTCGAGCTGGCGGAAAATCTGTTTATCCAACCCGGCCCTGGCCTCGACGGGAGAAATACCGGGCAAGCCGAAATGACTGGCCAGCGCCGCACCGAGCAGCACGCCACGGTCGGAAAACGGCAGCACGCCGATCAGCTTCCAGCGATCGGCATTCAGGCACCCCACCACCAGTTCGAGGGATGACGCAACGTCTTGTTCGGCCAGTGAAGTGCTGCAAACGTGATCCGCCACCTGGTCGTCATGGGGCTGGACCTGCTCGACCAGCAGGATCAGCCTGGCGTCGTACAGCGACTTGCACAGGTCACGCAGCTTCTGGATATCGTGAACCCGACTGCCGTTGTACCCCACCACTACTACGCATGAAGTCGTATTCATAATGCCCCCGACTTGCAAAGTTAAAACCGGAACAGCGATGACTCAGTCATGCAATGCGATTGATCGACGGTTGAGCCAGTACCAGGCCAGGATCCCGCCAGCGCCGATGGCCGCCAGTACCAATGCGTTGTAGGGCGGTGGCGCGACCCGCATGATCAACACGGTCAACCCCGCGCCGACGCCCAGGGACACTTCCTTGACGAACATGTTGTTCTGCTTGACCGAGAAGTAATCGAGGTGACTGAAGGCGCACTCGGCGATGGACAGCAGCGCCACCCAGATCAGTGCGCCGACCAGGGTTTCGACGTGGAACGCGGCAGGCGAAGACAGCACGGCAAAACCGCCGACGATGATTGCGATCACCGTCAGCACCTTGAAGCGCCCGGTGCTCTCGATCAGTTTCATGACCGGTACTTGCGCGAACACCACCACGGCGCTGTTGAGGATCAGCATCAGGCCATACCAGGCCGGCAGCTCGCCGGTCTTGAGCAGGATCGCCTGGGGCAGGATCGAGAACACGCCGAACAGCTTGATGCCCATGATGACGCCGGCGATGACCCACGGCAGCTTGTTGCGCCAGCCGCTGCCATCCTGGCTGGCGGGACGGGCAACCACGGGGTCGCAGGTGAACGTCGCGCCCATGGCGATCGGCAGGCACAACAGGACAAACCCGGCGGCGCCGAGGAAAAACAGGGTCGGGGTGAGCAACGGCGACAACAGGATCAACCCTGCCAGCAGGCTGCCCATGTTCATGGCGACGCGGTTGTAGGCGGCGCCCTCCTTGGTCTGGGCCGCCTCGCTCTTGATCAGGTAGCCGGCAATTGCAATGCCGTAGGCAAACAACGCCGCGGCAAACATGACCACTCCCTGGTTGCTGGTGACCGCCAGTAATATCAGCCCGAGGGCGGCGCACAGCAGCGTGACGCTCAAGGAGCCGCGACCGAGGACCAGCAACGTCAATGGCAACAGTAGCAACAAGGCCCGATAACCCAGGGCCAGGATGCTGTTGGTGGCGGTATCGAGCCAGACGTTGGCCTTGCCCAGCACCGCGAACAGCGACACGGCAGTGATGATCCGGATAGTGAACAACCGCAGGTTGATCACCGGTTTCGCCACGACGACCGTTGTTTCGACACTCATGCAACACCTCACGAACCTGGCATGGATCGACCGGCATAGGCCGACCATCCAGAAAGTCTGTAAAGCGATGGTAGAAAGAGATGCTTGTCTTGATCAGAGCAAGTTCGTATAGAATCGAACGAACTTTACTGCCGGAGAGACCAGTAAAATGCACGCTCAGCGAGCAGTGATCGCCGCTATCGAGTTCCAGCCGGGTGTGCCGCTGGTGCAGCAGATCGTCGATCAGTTGACGGTGGCGATCAGCAAGGGTGGACTGCCCCACGGCTCCAGGCTGCCACCGATTCGCGAACTCTCCGACCTGATGCACGTGGGCAAGTCCACGGTGGTCGACGCTCTCGATCGCTTGCGGGCCAAGGGGCTGGTGGTGTCACGCCAGGGCTCGGGGCATTACGTGCACCGTTCGAGCACCACCGCCCAGACCAACGCCGGCCCCGACCTGTTGCCCCAGGACACACTCAGCGTGGTCCGTCGCGCAGTCTTGCAGGACAACGGTGCGCTGCGTCCGGGTGCCGGTTTTCTGCCGTCTTCATGGTTGCCTGCCGAAGAGTTGCTCAAGGCCGTGCGCGGCACACTTCGCGCAACGTCACTGCGCATGGGCGAATACGGTAACGCCAGCGGCTACCTGCCGTTGCGCCAGGCCTTGCGGGTCAAGATGTCGACCCTGGGCATCGAAGCGCCCGTCGACCAGATCATTACCACCGCCAACACCGTACAAGCCATCGACATGCTGATGCGCCTGTTGGTCAAGCCCGGCGACACGGTGCTGCTCGATGATCCCTGTTACTTCACGATGCACACCAACCTGGCCTGGCACGGCGCCAAGGTCATCACCATCCGCCGCGATTGCGACGGCATGGACCTTGATGCCCTGGAGCAGTTGCTGATCGCCCACCGTCCCGTGCTCTACTTGACCAACAATGCACTGCACAACCCGACCGGGCACTCGTTCACCTCGGCGCAGGTCTACCGCTTGGTGGAACTGAGCCATCGCTACAATTTCCACATCGTCGAAGATGATCTGTACTGCGACATGCAGCAACGCCGAACGCCGCGCCTGGCCGCGAGCGGGCTGGACAACGTGTCTTACGTCTCTGGTTTCTCCAAGACCCTGACCGCCAACAGCCGCGTCAGCTTCGCGGTGCTGTCCCCACAACTCGCGGCGCGGATGGTGACCCTGAAAATGGCCTGCGGTGGCATGACCTCGGAAATGGCCGAGCAGATTATTTGCACCATGCTCAGCGATGGCAGCTATGCCAAGCACATGCGTCGTACGGTGGACCGGCTCTATGAGTCGAACAGCCGGGTGGCGGCGTGGCTGGGCGAAGCCGGGTGTTCGGTATCGTCGTTGCCTGGAGAAGGCTTGTACATCTGGACGCGGCTTCCCGATGGCTTTGAAGCCGAGGCACTGGCCCGCAAAGGCCTGGAAATAGACCTGGTGCTGGCGCCGGGGACCATGCTCAGCAAAGCGGCGGACGGCAATCGGTTTCTGCGTTTCAACGTGGCGCACGGTGATCATGTGCAGGTGCGGGAGCGGTTTTTCCGGTTACTGGACAAGCCACACAAATAACCGACAACCGCTATCCCCTCGCCACAGATGACATTTCGGCCAACAAAAAGCCCCGCTCTTCTCTCGAAGGCGGGGCTTTTCGATGCAGCGTCCAAACCTTAAGGCGCGTACGTCAGCAGCAGCTCGGTCGGCACTTTGAAGTCCAGGGACATCATCACGCTCAACGCGGTAATGGTGAAGATCGAGAACACGAACAGCTTGCGTGCCCAGACCGTGTCATCCACTGCCTTGTAGCCGGTCCAGGCCATGTACAACCAGTACATGCCCATGGCTGCCGCGACGGCGAGGTAGCTCATGCCGGCGTAGCCGCTGAAGGTCAGCATCAAGGTCGCCACGAGGAAGGCCAGGATGTAGATCAGGATGTGCTTCTTGGCCACCTGGATTCCGCGCTTCACTGGCAGCACCGGGATCGATGCGGCCAGGTAATCGTTGAAGCGGAAGATCGCGATGGCGTAGGAATGCGGCATCTGCCACAGGCTGAACATCACCAGCAGGGTCAGTGCGGCCATGTCGAAGGTGTTGCTCACCGCGACATAACCGATCACCGGCGGCATGGCGCCAGACAGGCTGCCCACCAGCGTGCCGTGAACCGACTTGCGCTTGAGGTACAGGCTGTAGAAGCCGACGTAGATCACGAAGCCGATCACGGCGAACAAAGCAGCCAACGGGTTGGCTACTTTGTACAACAACGCAACGCCGAGAACACCCAGGACGGTCGCATAGATCAGGGCCAGTTTCAGGGAGATGAGGCCCTGGACCAGCACTCGGTTCTTGGTGCGTTCCATCTTGATGTCGATGTCGCGGTCGATGCAGTTGTTGAACACGCAACCGGAGGCGACGACCAGGGAAGTGCCGATCATGGCTGCCAGAAACACGGCCAGATCGACATGCCCTTTCGAGGCCAGGAAGAACCCGCCTGCCACAGAAAGCACGTTACCGAAAATGATCCCCGGTTTGGTGATTTGGATAAAGTGCTTGAGCGACATCGGGTCTACCTCACTTCGCCATCATGTACGTGTGGATGCTGAACATGATCCACAGCGACAGGCCAACCAGCAGCACGATCACGATGGCCGTAAAGACGAAAGCGATCACGTTGTTACGCTGAGCGATGGAACGGTCCAGGTGCAGGAAGTAATACAGGTGAACGATCACCTGGATCACTGCGAACAGCAGAACGATTGCCAGCGTGGTGGCCTTCGGCAGGCTCGGGTACATCACCAGACCGAACGGGATGACGGTCAGGATCACCGACAGGATGAAGCCGATGGCGTACGACTTTACGCTGCCGTGGCCAGCATCATGGCTGTCATGGGAGTGTGCATTAGCCATTACAGAGTCCCCATCAGGTAAACAACGGTGAATACACAGATCCACACCACGTCCAGGAAGTGCCAGAACAGGCTCAGGCAGCTCAGACGGGTCTTGTTGGTCGACGTCAGGCCCTTTTTCTGCACCTGATACATCATGATCGCCATCCAAATCAAACCGGCGGACACGTGCAGACCGTGAGTACCGACCAGGGTAAAGAACGCGGACAGGAAGCCTGAACGGCTAGGGCCGTAGCCTTCGGAGATCAAGATGTGGAACTCGTTGATCTCCATCGCGATAAAGCCTGCGCCCAACAGGAAGGTCATGCCCAGCCAGGTCAGCACCGCCTTCTTGTTGCCCTTGTACAACGCCAGCATGGCGAAGCCGTAGGTGATCGAACTGAACAGCAGCAGAGCGGTTTCGCCCAGTACGTATGGCAGTTCGAAGATGTCGTGGCCCGACGGGCCACCCGCTACGTTGTTAACCAGTACCGCGTACACCGCGAAGATCGACGCAAACAGAATGCAGTCGGTCATCAGGTAGAGCCAGAAACCGTATACGGTCATCTCGCCCGAGTCGTGGTGGTGGTCATCGTGCCCATGGTCACCATGGGCGTGTCCAACATTGGTCACTAAGTTCGACATGGTTTAAGCCTGTTCCAACGAGGTTTCAACACGGGTGGCGGTGGCCGGGATTTTCCCTGCCGCTACCAGACGCTTGTGCTGCTCGGCTTCGATGCGCTCGATCGTTTCAACCGGGACCATATAGCCCTGGTCGTCACGTGCAGCGTGGATCGCGAAGTAGACGACAGTGCCTACCAGGCTCGCGATTGCCAGCCACCAGATGTGCCAGATCATCGCGAAACCGAACACGGTCAGCAGAGCCCCCATGACCACACCGGTAGCGGTGTTGTTTGGCATGTGGATCGGCTCGTATTTGGCCGGAGCCTTGTACGCGGTGCCGTTTTCCTTGGCTTCGGTGAACGGGTCGATGCAGTCAGCCTTAGGCAGCACGGCAAAGTTGTAGAACGGAGGTGGCGACGAGGTCGACCATTCCAGAGTGTGGGCATTCCACGGGTCACCGTGTTCGCACATGTTCTCTGGCTTCTTGCGGTCACGCACACTGACGTACAGCTGGATCAGTTGGCAGGCGATACCGAAGGCGATCATCACCGCACCGAACATGGCGACGTACAGATACGGCACCCACTCAGGGTTGGTGGTGGCGTTCAGACGACGGGTCATGCCCATGAAGCCCAGTGCATAGAGCGGCATGAACGCGACGAAGAAGCCCGAAATCCAGAACCAGAACGCTGCTTTACCCCAGCCTTCGTGCAGCTTGAAGCCGAACGCTTTCGGGAAGTAGAACGCGAAACCTGCGATGTAGCCGAATACCGCACCGCCGATGATCACGTTATGGAAGTGCGCGATCACGAACAGGCTGTTGTGCAGAACGAAGTCAGCACCCGGGATGGCCAGCAGTACGCCGGTCATGCCGCCGATGGCGAAGGTCACCATGAAGCCCAGGGTCCACAGCACTTGGCTGGTGAAACGCAGACGGCCCTGGTAGATGGTGAACAGCCAGTTGAACAGTTTCACACCCGTCGGGATGGAAATCAGCATCGTCGCCAGGCCGAAGAAGGCGTTGACGCTGGCACCCGAACCCATGGTGAAGAAGTGGTGCAGCCAAACCATGAAGCCCAGTACCGAGATCGCGCCCGAAGCGTAGATCATCGAGTGGTGGCCGAACAGTTTCTTGCCGGTGAAGGCCGAGATCACTTCCGAGAAGATGCCGAATGCCGGCAGGATCAGGATGTAAACCTCAGGGTGGCCCCAGGCCCAGAACAGGTTGACGTACATCATTGGATTGCCACCAAGTTCATTGGTGAAAATGTGGAAATCCATGTAACGGTCGAGGGTCAGCAGTGCCAGGGTAGCGGTCAGGATCGGGAACGAAGCCACGATCAGGACGTTGGCCCAGGTGCAGGTCCAGGTGAAGATCGGCATGTCCATCAGCTTCATGCCAGGGGTACGCATTTTCAGCACGGTGGCCAGGAAGTTGACCCCCGTCAGCGTCGTACCCAGGCCGGATAGCTGTAGCGCCCAGATGTAGTAGTCCATCCCCACGCCAGGGCTGTATTGCAGGCCCGACAGTGGCGGATAGGCAACCCAACCGGTCTTGGCGAATTCGCCGACGCCCAGGGACAGGTTGATCAGTACAACGCCGGACACCAGCAGCCAGAAGCTCAGGGAGTTCAGGAACGGGAAGGCAACGTCACGCGCGCCGATCTGCAGCGGCACTGCAAGGTTCATCAGGCCGGTGAAGAATGGCATCGCCATGAAGATGATCATGATCACACCGTGGGCGGTGAAGATCTGGTCATAGTGTTCAGGTGGCAGGTAGCCAGGCGAACCCTCGGTGGCCATGGCCAGTTGGGTACGCATCATGATGGCGTCGGCAAAGCCGCGCAGCAGCATGACCATGGCGACGATGATGTACATCACGCCGATTTTCTTGTGGTCGACCGAGGTCAACCACTCGGTCCACAGATAGGTCCACTTCTTGAAGTAAGTGATACCCGCGAACAGTGCCAGACCGCCGAGCGCGATCATGGCGATGGTCACCATCACGATCGGCTCGTGGAATGGGACCGCTTCCCAACTTAATTTACCAAACATCGTTTACTCCTCTGCCCCGGCAGCTGAATGCGAGTTCATGTCCGTAGCGGCCACTTCTTTCTCTTTCTTCTCGTGCTTGACCTTCGGGCCTGGTTTCATGCCTTCGTACTTGTCGACGATGATCTGGAACAGGTTCGGCGTCACCGAGGAGTAGAGCTCGACTGGGTTGTTCTGGCTCTGCTTGGAAAGGGCTGCGTATTCAGCTTGTTCAAGCTGTTTAGGTGCCTTTTTGACTTCACTTACCCAGGCGTCGAAATCTTCCTGGGAAGTTGCGATCGCTTTGAATTTCATACCGGTGAAACCGGCACCGCTGTAGTTGGCGGAGATGCCGTCCATTTCAGCGTTGCGGTCGGCGATCAGGTGCATTCTGGTCTGCATGCCCGCCATCGCGTAGATCTGGCCGCCCAGGCCCGGGATGAAGAACGAGTTCATCACGGCGTCGGAGGTGATCTTGAAGTTGATTGGCGTGTGCGCCGGGAACACGATCTTGTTGACCGTGGCAATGCCTTGTTCCGGGTAGATGAACAGCCACTTCCAGTCCAGCGCGACCACTTCGATGGTCACAGGCTTCACGTCGGATTCGATCGGACGGTACGGGTCCAGCTCGTGGGTCGACTTGTAGGTGATGTAACCCAGGGCAATGATGATCAACACCGGAACAGTCCACACCGCGATCTCGATCTTGGTGGAGTGGTTCCATTTAGGCGTGTAGGTCGCCTTGGTGTTGGATGCGCGGTATTTCCAGGCAAACAGGAAGGTCATCACGATGACCGGGATCACAACCAACAGCATCAGCAGCGTTGCGGTGATGATCAGGTTTCGCTGTTCCAGGCCAACCTGGCCCGTGGGATTGAGCAAGGTCATGTTGCAGCCTCCCAGCAACAACGTGCCGAGCAGCGGCAATAAGCCTAGTAGTCTGGGGTACCTGTTTTTACTCATCTCACGACCTCTAAAGCAGCTTGCGCAATGCAGTTGGGTTTTGATCGCCAACACTTCACCCTGCCAAGGGTTGGCATTTTTCTTGGATTGAATAAGGGCTTGCCCGTCGAGCGTCAGAGGCGTTTCGACAAATCCTGGGCCAGCAGTGAGTTCTTATTCGAATTCGTGGTCAAAGGCCTTGTTACAGCCCAATTCCATTTGGTGCGGATAGTTGGAGGCACCGACACCTGGGCGTCGCATCAAGCCCGAAGGCCTCTCGACACCCTCGTGCCATTCATGCACCAGAGCCAGGGTGAGCAGTGCCGGGAATTCAGTGCGGGCGATTGTAGATATGTAGCGTTTTATAAACCATGTCTTATCCCGAAATAATTTTTATCCCAGCCCGCAACAATCCTGACCCAATTCTGTAAAAGTGGCGCATCTTATCGAAATTGATTCTCAACAAAAACACCAAAAAAAGTAGGGCTACCACCCGCAATTCAGACAGTATCGAAGGCGCGGAAACGACCCTGAATGCCGCCCTGGCCCCGATGAGACAAGGGCTTCGGCAAATCGCCACAACCTGTTAAAACTGCCTGCTTCCTTTTGGGCCGGCGAAAAACCGGCGGCACTCTAACACACCAATTTCATTACAGGAGACTGCACCAATCCGGCACCCGAAAGCGCGCTGCGACACTCGCGATGTGACAACATGTCGCAGACTTGTCGCACCCCTGATTGCCGTGCATCAGGGTGTCCTTGCCTGCCCCCTGAAACGCAAAAACGCCCCGGCCCTCTCATCGAGGACCGGGGCGTTTGGCATCAATCGGATGACTTCAGCGCAGCGCCTTTCGATTGCGTAGCGTCAGCAGCGGCACCAGCACCACCACCAGCACGAAGGCCAGCAGCGCCCATTGCGCCAGGGACAACCCCAGGATCGGTGGGTAAGGCGTGGAGCAGAAACCGTCTACCTGGAAACCCAGCGGGAAGATCTTCGCCAGCGGCAAGCCATCGACGATCGGTTGCAGCACATCGATGCCGCAACTGACGGCCGGATAGAACTGCGTATAGACGTGGTGCCCGGCCACCGCGACGCCCGCCAGGGCACAAATGACCACCAGGGTCTCCAGCACCGTGATGCTGCGTCGGGTGCGCATGGCCGCACCGATGAAAGCGAAGAGCGCGATCAACAGCAGCGCGTAACGCTGCAGGATGCACAATGGGCACGGGGCCTCGCCCAAAACCACTTGCATGTATAACGCACCGCCGATCAGCGCCAGGCAGATGATGCCCAACAGCACCAGGTAGCGCCGCTCACGGCCCAGACGCATCGTTTCCTCGCTCATCGTGTTTCCCTTTTGACTTTCGATTGCCCGCCAGTTTACACGCTGGCCTTGACCTTTGAGAGCCTGGCGCGTGCAAGCGGGTATCGTGGGAATAGACGACAGGTCGGTTAAGAAGACATTAACTGTAACGACCCTGGCCCCGAGAACTCGGCCTGCAGCAACTTCACAAACGCCTCACGAGCCGGGTGTCGACCTGCGTTCTCGTGCCAGTAAAAAAGGTTGTCGATGCTGGTCAGTTCCGGGAATTCATATCCCTGGCAGCCTGCCCCGAGACAATACTGCTCGTAGATTCCACGGGGTACCAGCGAGACGCCCGCACCGGCACTGACACAGCCAACGATGGTGCCATAGCTGGCGATGCTGACAATCGGTTGCACCTGGTCATGGCGCAGCAGCCACTGTTCCAGTGCGAAGCGGTACGGGCAGCCCGGGGGCCACATGAAAATCGCCTTGCCCTGCAGATCCGCCGCCTGGCGCAAAGGCCCGTGGGAGGCGGACGCGATGAGAATCAGATCTTCGCGGTACATCACTTCCCGCTGCAGTCCCGGGCGTTCAACGTTCACCGCTACGAACGCCCCATCCAGCCGACGATGTTGCGTGTCGTCGAGCAATTGAGCCCAAGTGCCGGTGCTCAGCTCCAGCATCACCTTTGGGTAGAGCGCGTGGTACTTGGCCAATAGTCGCGGCAAGCGTCCCGTGGCACTGGACTCGATGGCACCAATGCGCAGAGGACCGCTTGGCGCACCGTCGGGGGCCAACGCCCTGCGCGCTTCCTCGGCCAGGCCGAGAATTTTCGTCGTGTAATCGAGAAACACTTCACCGGCCGGCGTGATCCGCAATCCTCGGCCATCGCGTGAAAACAGCGGCGTACCGAGTTCACGCTCCAGGGACTTGAGGCGTGCAGTGATATTGGACGGTACGCAATGCAGCACCTCAGCCGCACGCGCGATGCTGCCGAGATGGTGAACCGTGTTGAACATGCGCAGCTGGGACAGTTCCATAGCTCACCCAAAGTGAATGCTTGAGTCAGTTTAAGTCACTTGTAGTGAATCTGGATGGTTTTGATAATTCGAGCGAGAGCCATCCAGTCGCACCTTCACACTTTGGGGAATCAGGCAGTCTATGGGTTTTATCCAGCGCAAGATCCAGTCTTTCGCCAAAAGCCCTGGCGCTAGAATCGTCCTGGCGGCTTTTTTCGTCATCCTTTGCTGGGCCTATTCGCCCATTGGCATCCACATCGGGTTAGAGGCTTACCAGCCCGGTCATCTGGCGCTGATCCGCTTTCTCATCGCCTCGACATTCATGGCCGGGGTCGCAGGGGTGATGGGTATTTCCCTGCCTCGCCTGAAAGACCTGCCGCTGTTGGCTGTCCTGGGATTCTTTGCTGTTAGTCTGCACCACATCGCCCTCAACTTTGGCCAACGAGAGGTCAGCGCCGGCGCCGCGAGTGTCCTCGCACAATCCACGCCGCTGTTCAGCACGTTACTGGCGCATTTCGTGCTCAAGGAGCGCGTCAACCACTGGCAATGGGTCTGTGTGCTGGGCGGTTTGCTCGGTGCCGCTGTCGTGGTCACGGGGGATCGTGGTTTTGGTGACCTGGATGCCCATGGGTTGCTGATTCTGCTGGCGGCATTGTCCTGGAGTGTTTATTTCGCCATGCAAAAACGCCATTCCCATCGCTACAACGGGCTGACAATGGTGTGCTACACCCTTTGGTCGGGCACCATTCTATTGCTTGTGTATGCACCGGGGTTGTGGAGTGAAGTGCAGAAAGCCCCGGCATCGGTCAATCTGGCGGTGCTCATCCTGGGGATTTTCCCCAGTGCCCTTGCTTACCTCGCCTGGGCATATGTACTGGCGCACAGCAACGTGAGCCGCGCGTCCATTTCGCTTTACCTGATTCCGCCCACCGCCATGCTGATGGCCTCGGTGGCCCTGGCTGAACGCCCTTCGATCATGGTCGTCATCGGGATGATCATCGTGCTGACGAGCGTACTTGCCCTCAACCTGAAACCATCGAAATCCAGGGAATCTGCAGCGCACCGGGGGCTTTCGTGAGAAAGCCCCGGGAGCGATCGATCAGTCGCCGTAGATATCGGACTTGAAGTACTGTTGCGAAATCTTCTGGTACTCGCCATTGGCGCGAATGCCGTCGATGGCGGCGTTCAGCTGTGATACCAGCTCGGTGTTGCCCTTGCGTACCGCAATCCCCGCGCCCTCACCCACGTATTTCGGGTCCTTGAGCTCCGGGCCGGCAAATGCGTAGCCCTTGCCGCGCGGCATCGACAGGAAGTCGTTGAGCGGAATGGTGTCGGCAAAGATGGCATCGAGGCGACCGGCTGCCAGGTCCATGTAGATCTCTTCGTTGTTGCTGTAGCGCTTGACGTTGACGCCCTTGGGTTCGAAGACTTCGGTCGCGTAGCGGTCGGTGGTGGTTGCCCGTTGCACGCCAACGGTCTTGCCCTTGAGGCTGTTGTATTGATCATCCACGACTGCGCCTTCCTTCATGACCAGGCGCGACGAGGTGAAGTAGTACTTGTGGGTGAAATCCACCGACTTCTTGCGGTCTTCATTGATGGTCATCGACGACAGCGCCATGTCGATTTTCTTCACTTTCAAGGAAGGAATCAGACCGTCGAACTCGCCCTCGACCCACACGCACTTGACCTTCATCTGCGCGCACAGGGCATTGCCGATGTCGTAGTCGAAACCGACGATTTCGCCTTTGTCGGTCTTGGAGGCGAACGGCGGGTAGGCCGCTTCGATGCCGATACGCAGGGTTTTCTCGGCGGCAAACACGCTGCTGCACGCCAACAAGCTCAGGGCCAGACCGGTGATGAGGGGGAATTTCTTCATGTTCGTTCTCTCGCGGGTTGTTGTTGGTTTGGCAAGATGGAAGAAGAGCAGAAACGGGAGAAGCCTTTTTTGTACTTATAAATCCATACTGGACTTTTATGTATTAGGCGTCAATCCGGCCCGCGCTCTTAAATCACCCTCTGGTCGGGAGGTGAGTCAAGAGAAAATCGGATGTTGCAGATGGCCCCTTCGCGAGTAGGCTCGCTCCCACATTTGAACTTTGAAGAACACACATTCTGTGTTCGACAAAAATCCCCTGTGGGAGCGAGCCTGCTCGCGAAGGCGTACTTGCAGAAGTCGTCGGAGTCACTGCTTCCAGCGATCCGCCGCCGCATGATCGCTGTCACGCCCCTCGACCCAACGCGGGCCGTCGCTGGTGTTTTCCTTCTTCCAGAACGGTGCGCGGGTTTTCAGGTAGTCCATGACAAAGGCGCAGGCGTCGAATGCCGCCTGGCGGTGGGCGCTGGCGGCGCCGACAAAGACAATCGGTTCGCCGGGCTCAAGGGCACCGATGCGATGCAGCACTTCCAGCTTGAGCAAGGGCCAGCGCTGCTCGGCCTCGGTGGCGATCTTGCCAAGGGCCTTTTCGGTCATGCCCGGGTAGTGTTCGAGGAACATCCCGGCGACATCCAGGCCATCATTGAAGTCGCGCACATAGCCGACAAAACTCACCACCGCCCCGACGCCGACATTTGCATCGTGCATGGCGTTGACTTCTGCACCGGGATCGAACGCGGTCGATTGCACGCGAATGGCCATGGCTCAGCCCCCGGTCACGGTAGGGAAAAACGCCACTTCATCGCCATCGCTCACCGGCTCATCGAGCTGGCAGAGGTCTTCGTTGCGGGCGCACATCAGGTTTTGCTCACTCAATACCTCGGCACCCTCACGCTGGGCCAACAGTGCGCGGACGTCATCGACAGTGGCGAAGTCGCCTTGAACCTTCATCGAGTCCAACCCCAGCGCTTCACGATATCGAGCAAAAAACTTCACGGTGACGTTCATGATGGATCCGCCTGAAAATGACCGCTCTTGCCGCCGACCTTTTCCAGCAGCCGTACACTTTCAATGGTCATGCCACGATCCACGGCCTTGCACATGTCATAGATAGTCAAGGCGGCGACACTGGCAGCCGTCAGCGCTTCCATCTCGACCCCGGTCTGCCCGGACAATTTGCAGCGCGCGACGATGCGTACGCTGTCCTCGCCTTCGGCACTGAGCTCGACTTTGACCCCGGTCAGCATCAACGGATGGCACAGGGGGATCAGGTCACTGGTTTTTTTCGCCGCCTGAATGCCGGCAATGCGGGCCACGGCGAACACATCGCCCTTGGGATGACCACCGCTGACGATCATTTGCAAGGTTTCGGGCAGCATGCGCACCAGCGCTTGGGCCGTCGCTTCACGGAACGTCACGGCTTTTTCGGTGACGTCGACCATATTGGCGCGACCTTGGGAATCGAGATGAGTCAGCACGGGGTTACTCCTGATCAGGAGTCCCGATTGTAAACCTGTGGGTCAGATTTCCGCACGCGAGATTATCGGATCACCACAGAACACTGTGGGAGCGAGCCTGCTCGCGAAGGCGTATCAGGCACCTCTGTGTCGACTGACACACCTTCGCGAGCAGGCTCGCTCCGACAATGGGGAATTGTGTCGGGCATGGAAAACCGGGCGGCTTTTGGGGCCGCCCGGTCTGGGTGAAGTGGTTACAGATGCGATTCGGCGTATTCGGCCAGGATCGAACGAGGCACCCCTTGCAGGGTGATGTGCACGCCGTTAGGGAAGTCCTTGAAGCGCTCGGTCAGGTACGTCAGCCCGGAGCTGGTCGCGGACAGGTAAGGGGTGTCGATTTGCGCCAGGTTACCCAGGCACACCACTTTGGAGCCGGCACCGGCACGGGTGATGATGGTTTTCATCTGATGCGGTGTGAGGTTCTGGCATTCGTCGATCAGGATCAGGCTCTGCTGGAAGCTGCGGCCACGGATGTAGTTGAGGGATTTGAACTGCAACGGCACTTTGCTGAGGATGTAGTCGACGCTGCCATGGGTGCTTTCGTCATCCATGTGCAAGGCTTCGAGGTTGTCGGTGATAGCGCCCAGCCAAGGCTCCATTTTTTCCGCTTCGGTGCCGGGCAGGAAGCCGATTTCCTGGTCCAGGCCTTGCACGCTGCGGGTGGCGATGATGCGGCGGTAGCGCTTGCTGACCATGGTCTGCTCGATGGCCGCGGCCAGCGCGAGGATGGTTTTACCGGAACCTGCGGCACCGGACAGGTTGACCAAGTGGATGTCCGGATCAAGCAAGGCATACAGCGCCAGGCTCTGATAGATGTCACGCGGCTTGAGGCCCCAGGCTTCCTGGTGCAGCAGCGGCTCCTGGTGCAGGTCCAGGATCAGCAGCTTGTCTTCCTCGATCTCCTTGATCCAGCCGACGAAACCCTGCTCATCGATGATGAATTCGTTGATATGCACGGCTGGCAGATTGTCGATCAACTGCACCTGGTGCCAGGTGCGACCGTGGTCCTGACGGGTCTCGACCTTGCTTACCCGGTCCCAGAAGGAGCCGCTCATGTTGTGGTAGCCATTAGGCAACAGCGACACGTCGTCGACCAACTGGTCGGTGCTGTAGTCCTCGGCCGCGATCCCACAGGCACGCGCCTTGAGGCGCATGTTGATGTCTTTGGTGACCAGCACCACGGGCTTCTTCGGCTCGCGTGCGTGCAGGTCGATCAGTTGGTTGATGATCCTGTTGTCATTCAGATGCTCAGGCAGAACGATGTGGGGTTCAGCCTGCTTGCTCATCAGAATTGACAGCAATCCCTTGGGCCCGCTCTTGCCCCGCTGGATCGGCACGCCCTGCTCGACGTCCTCGGGCGAGGCATCACCCAGGGTCTTGTCGATCAGCCTGATGGCCTGGCGGCATTCGGCGGCAACGCTGTGATGCCCGCTCTTGAGCTTGTCGAGCTCCTCAAGGACGGTCATCGGGATCGCGACGTGGTGTTCTTCGAAGTTAAGCAGCGCGTTTGGATCGTGAATCAATACGTTGGTATCGAGTACATAAAGGATTGGCTGGTTGGAAGAAGAGCTACGTCCGTGATCATCCATACTCGGTCACCTTTGTCAGAGCCAGTGGACGCAATACCTTGGCGGTGCTGCGCCTCGAAGTGACTACCGAATACACCTGCGGGGACTCAAGTGTTCTGCATACATGCGGGGTCTTGGAAGACGCCACCTGTGTTGCAGGTTTCGGCGGTCTGTCTTCGTAATACTCCAAAACCCATGACAGAAAAAAGCACTTTGACGCTTTTTTGAAGTTTATTTTGCAGAGTGACGAAAAGCCCTTGGCGGACTGCCATCACTTGTTTACAGTCGGAGATCAACCTGCAGCAAAACCCCCTCAAAAATCGCCACTTACCCAATGTTTCCGGGCTTTGGCCGTTTTCAGCGGAACCCTTCCTGACAGTCTTCCCAACCGATCCCGCTTTGCGCCGTTTGCGTGATCAGCCAGGGCAACGCCGTTTTCACTCCGTCCTGTTTCACATTGAAATTGATCACCCCGTGGCGCCACAGCAGCATCAGGGTCAACACCCTTTGCGCACTCTGGCTGCCCTTGAGCTTGCCCGCGCCGTCCTGGGCATCGATGTCCCACAGTGCGACCTGCAGCCCCTGGGCCTTGAAGAAAGCGCTGGCGTCGGCGCGACGCTGGCCGTCGGGCGGGCGAAACAGGGGGACGAAGTTCTCCGGCAGTTTGTTCCTGGCCAGCTCGACGCTGCGGCGTACCGAGTCCTGCCAATCCTGCCAATGGCTGTGGGAGCGAAACTCCCAGCCCTGCACACCGACGCACTGGGTTGACCAGGTTGCTTGCAGACTGGTCCCCGGGCGCTCGCCCAGGCGCGCCTGGAGGTCCTTGCCGAGCACGAAGAACGTGCCGCTCAGGTTGGCCTTGCGCAAGTACCCGGCGACCCAGTCGGTATTGTCCGGCACGGCATTGGCGGCGCTGTCGAACGTCAACAGGAACAGCCGGTCATGCATCGCGTCGCCATTGCGCTCATAGTCTCCAAAATGATCGACTTCACTGCTGGTTTGCGGAAACAGTGCCGCCTTGCGCAGTTGCTCATCCAGGTACTGGGTGTGGAACAGGCGACTTGGTTCGGCCCAGCGTATGTAGTAGCTGTCTTCGCTGAGCTGGAACTTGCCCGCCTGCTCGCGCAAGGTGGCCATGTCCTCGACCAGGAAACAGAAGGAGGCATCCTGGTCGCAGCTCTGTTGGGCGAAGTTGTAGTTGGCCAACAGGCGTTGCCATAGACGCTGGCGAACACGATTGACCGACTCCAGGTTGATCGTGCGCAGGCCCAGGCGTTGCGCCAGTGCCGCTTCGTCCAGGGATTCACTGGCCAGCAGCACACGGGCGAACATGAGGATTTCGGCACGCGACGCGACATCGAACAGGGTCGGGTTGACGAGCTTTTCCGGCCAGGTGCTGCGATCCAGCGTGGCCACTTCACCTGGCGCCGCCATGACGCCGAAGCTCAGCAGCCAGGCGCTGAGCAGAAAAACGATACGCAATGGGATGTCTCCATAACAAAACCCGGGCGGCACTATATCGCGGGAAGATCAAAAGATCGCAGCCTCGCTTCGCTCGACAGCTCCTACAGGAATGCATGTTCCGATTTCACGCCAACGCGGTCCCGTAGGAGCTGTCTCGCGAAGCGAGGCTGCGATCTTGTCCCATGACACCACCGATCACCTATCACACCCATAGCTGGAGTCAACGATGACAACCCCCTAGAATCGCCGCCACGATTAAAGGAGACGACTTCATGCTGATGGTGATTTCCCCCGCCAAGACCCTTGATTACGAAACACCGCCGGCGACCCAGCGCTTTACCCAGCCGCAGTACCTCGACCACTCCCAGGAACTGATCCAGCAATTGCGCGACCTGACCCCGGCGCAGATCAGCGAGTTGATGCACGTTTCCGACAAGATCGGCGGGCTCAACGCCGCCCGATTTGGCAGCTGGACACCCGCCTTTACCCCGGCCAACGCCAAGCAGGCCTTGCTGGCCTTCAAAGGCGACGTCTACACCGGGCTCAATGCACAAACCTTCAGCGAAGCCGACTTCGACTACGCCCAGCAACATCTACGCATGCTTTCCGGCCTGTATGGCCTGCTACGCCCCCTGGACCTGATGCAACCGTACCGCCTGGAAATGGGCACCAAGCTGGCCAATGCCCGGGGCAAGGACCTGTATGCCTTCTGGGGCACACGTATCAGCGAATGGTTGAACGAAGCCCTGGCCGATCAGGGCGATGACGTGCTGCTCAACCTGGCCTCCAACGAGTATTTCTCGGCGGTCAAGCGCAGCGCCTTGAAGGCACGCATCATCAACACTGACTTCAAGGACCTGAAGAACGGTCAGTACAAAATCATCAGCTTCTACGCGAAAAAGGCCCGGGGCATGATGAGCCGCTTCATCATCGAAGAGCGCATCAACGATCCGGCAGACTTGAAAAAGTTTGACGTTGAAGGCTATCGGTACAGTGCCGAACAGTCTAAACCAGACAGTCTGGTGTTCCTGCGCGACCACACTTCAGAGTAAGCAACTGATCGGTGCACGACTTCATGAACTGTCGCGCACCGATGCCTGATCGTCCGACAATCCCCCGCCCCATTCGTCGATCCTTTGACGCCAAAAAACCAACACCCAATTTGCTAACTTTTGTTTCACTGGACGTCAGTGATTTTTTTTGTAGTGGCACTGAAAATTTTTCTCAGTAGTGGCACAAAACTACCAGACAGGACATTGAGCCAATATATAAAGGGCCAAATCGCAAGTGCTATCAATATGAGAGCAGTGCCATCTTTCTCAATATTTCAAGAAATTTCAAAATTCGCGATGGGTGGGCTGGAACTATGTCCAAATGCGTAGCTCATACCACCTGTAACGAATCTCTCAATGCGTGTACGAGATAACTTACGCAGAGAAGAGATCTACGCAGCCAAGTTGTCACATTAACTTTGGCAGACTGATCTCTGATTTGGGCAACACATTAAGGACTGGAGATACGCATATCACTATCCCTTACAAGGCCAAGGCTGCGCCCCCTATAAACGTGCTTCCCTGAGCACCCAACCGCTTGATTTACAGGCCTCACGGCCTGGCTTTGAGCGCGCAAGACCTTTGCCCATTGTCTTCTGACTGGAAGACCGGCTGCATGGCAAGGCACATCAGAACAATAAGGCCTAGTTGCGCACACTTTGAGTGAACTGCTTAGACACTCGAAACTTTGAATGCCTGCACGCGACACTGTGGCGCCTATAAGCCGTAGTTGCCCGTGCACTATGACCGCTGAACACCCTTAACTTCGGCCAATTAATGGCTCGATGAAAACAGGCTTGATAATAGAGAGGTAATTGCGATGCGCATCAGCATATTTGGTTTGGGTTACGTTGGCGCCGTCTGTGCCGGTTGCCTGTCTGCACGGGGCCATGACGTCGTTGGCGTCGATGTTGCCAAAGACAAGATCGATATGATCAATGCCGGCAAATCGCCGATCGTTGAACCGGGCCTGGGCGAACTTCTGGCGCAGGGAATCGAGACTGGCCGTCTGCGCGGCACGACCAACTTCGCCGAGGCGATTCGCGATACCGACCTGTCGATGATTTGCGTCGGCACGCCGAGCAAGAAGAACGGCGACCTGGAACTGAACTACATCGAGGCCGTGTGCCGCGAGATTGGTTTTGTCCTGCGCGACAAGACTACCCGTCACACTATCGTGGTCCGCAGCACCGTTTTGCCGGGTACCGTGGCAAACGTTGTCATCCCGATTCTCGAAGACTGCTCCGGCAAGAAGGCCGGTGTCGATTTCGGTGTCGCGGTCAACCCTGAGTTCCTGCGCGAAAGCACCGCGATCGCCGACTACGACCAGCCGCCAATGACCGTCATCGGCGAGTTCGACAAGGCCTCGGGCGACGTCCTGCAATCGCTGTACGAAGAACTCGACGCGCCGATCATCCGCAAGGACATCGCCGTTGCCGAAATGATCAAGTACACCTGCAACGTGTGGCACGCCACCAAGGTGACCTTCGCCAACGAGATCGGCAACATCGCCAAGGCTGTCGGCGTCGATGGTCGTGAAGTGATGGACGTGGTTTGCCAGGACAAGACCCTGAACCTGTCCCAGTACTACATGCGCCCAGGCTTCGCCTTCGGCGGCTCCTGCCTGCCCAAGGACGTGCGTGCCCTGACCTACCGCGCCGGTTCCCTGGACGTCGAAGCACCGCTGCTCAACTCGCTGATGCGCAGTAACGAGTCCCAGGTGCAGAACGCCTTCGACATCGTGTCCAGCCACGACAAACGCAAAGTCGCGCTGCTGGGCCTGAGCTTCAAGGCCGGCACCGACGACCTGCGCGAAAGCCCATTGGTTGACCTGGCAGAAATGCTGATCGGCAAGGGCTACGACCTGAGCATCTACGACAGCAACGTCGAGTACGCCCGTGTCCACGGTGCGAACAAGGACTACATCGAGTCGAAGATCCCGCATGTCTCGTCCTTGCTCAATTCCGACTTCGACGCGGTGATCAACAACTCCGACGTGATCATCCTCGGCAACCGTGACGAGAAATTCCGCGCCCTGGTGCAAGACGTCCCGCACGGCAAGCAAGTGATCGACCTGGTCGGCTTCATGTCCAAGGCCACCAGCACGGATGGCCGGGCTGAAGGCATTTGCTGGTAACCGGCGGGTTGTAAGCGCTTCAAGCTGATCGCCAGCAAGCCGGCTCCTACAGATCACCGCAAATCTGTAGGAGCTGGCTTGCCAGCGATGGCGTACCTGAGATCGCCATCGCCGACAAGCCGGCTCCTACAGGGGCGCGAGACTTGCAACTGACTTTAGGATTCCGATTATGCACAGGCTAAAGAACGGCCTACTCCAGGCCGCCGGTTGGCTGTTTTATCTAAGTTTACTGATGGGCATCGCCATGGCGCTGCCTGTGTCCACGTTCGACTCCGAGTCGAAGGACTTCATTTTCCTGATCGGTATCGTCGGTATCTGGCGCTACTCGATGGGTGCCACGCACTTCCTGCGCGGCATGCTGTTCCTGTACGTGGTCTATCCGCACCTGCGGCGCAAAGTGCGCAAGCTGGGCAAGGCGGCGGACCCGTCCCACGTATTTTTGATGGTCACCAGTTTCCGTATCGACGCCCTGACCACCGCGCAGGTCTACAGCTCAGTGATCCGCGAAGCGATCGACTGCGAGTTGCCGACCACCGTGGTCTGCTCCATCGTCGAAATGTCCGATGAACTGCTGGTCAAGAGCCTGTGGAGCCGGATGAATCCGCCTGCCCGGGTGAAGCTCGACTTCGTGCGCATTCCCGGTACAGGTAAGCGCGATGGCCTGGCTTTCGGTTTCCGCGCCATCTCCCGTCACCTGCCGGACGACCGCGCCGTGGTGGCCGTGATCGATGGCGATACCGTGCTCGGCGAAGGCGTCGTGCGCAAGACCGTGCCGTGGTTCCAGCTGTTCGGCAACGTCGGTGGCCTGACCACCAACGAATTCTGCGAAGTGCGCGGCGGCTACATCATGAGCGAGTGGCACAAGCTGCGTTTCGCCCAGCGTCACATCAACATGTGCTCGATGGCCCTGTCCAAGCGCGTGCTGACCATGACCGGGCGGATGTCGGTGTTCCGTGCCACCGTGGTCACCAACCCGGAATTCATCGCCGACGTGGAAAGCGACTCGCTGCAACACTGGCGCCTGGGTCGTTTCAAGTTCCTCACCGGCGACGACAAGTCCAGCTGGTTCAGCCTGATGCGCCTGGGCTACGACACCTTCTACGTGCCTGATGCCGCGATCAACACCGTCGAGCATCCTCCGGAAAAGAGCTTCATCAAGGCCAGTCGCAAGCTGATGTTCCGCTGGTACGGCAACAACCTGCGGCAGAACTCCCGCGCACTCGGCCTGGGGGTCAAGCGCCTCGGTGCGTTCACATCCGTGGTGTTGTTCGATCAGCGCGTGTCGATGTGGACCTCGCTGCTGGGCCTGACCGTGGCGTTGATCGCCAGCTTCAAGTACGGCACCGCGTTCATCCTGGTGTACCTGCTGTGGATCGGCATCACCCGCCTGATCCTGACCCTGCTGCTGTCGTGCTCCGGCCACCGGATCGGTCCAGCCTACCCAGCGATTCTCTATTACAACCAGATCGTTGGCGCACTGGTGAAGATCTACGTGTTCTTCCGCCTCGACCAACAGTCCTGGACTCGCCAGCCCACTGCCCTGACCCGTGATCTCGCCAGCTTTCAACGTTGGTTCAACACCTGGTCGTCTCGGACCATGACCTTCTCCGCCGGCAGCATCTTTGTCGCCGTGCTGCTGATGATGGTCTGACCGCCCCCTTTTTGAATTAACCAGGAAATCGCCTTTATGAATACCGCCGTCAACGCCAACGTAGTGCACGAATCCGAAGCCCAGCGCCAACACGCCCGCGTGAAAATCCCGGCCAAGCTGCGTTTCTTCGGCCCCGACCGGACCCCGGTCGAGGCGCGAGTGATCGACCTTTCCGCCGGTGGCCTGGCCTTCAACGCCGGGCAACTGCCACTGAAAGTCGGCGACAAGTACAAGGCCCGACTGCAATTCGTCATCGACAACCTTGGCCTGGCCATGGACGTGGAATTGCAGGTACGTTCCTGCGATCGCGAGACCGGTCGCACCGGTTGCCAGTTCCAGAACCTGGAGCCGCAAGACATTTCGACCTTGCGCCACCTGATCACGTCGCACCTGGCCGGCGACATCGTCACCATCGGCGAAGTGCTGGCGACCCTGCAGCGCGACAACTTCACCAAGGCGCGCAAGAACAAGGATGGCGGTCACGGCATGAGCGCCTTCGGGCGCATGAAAGCGGTGACCTTCAGCCTGGGGATTTTTGTCGTCGGCCTGGCGGCGTTCGGCTTCATCTTCAAGTCGGTGTACGGCATGTACTTTGTCAGCCACGCCCAGGCGGGCATTGTCAGCGTGCCGGGTGTGAACATCACCATGCCCCGCGACGGCACCGTGCAGAGCCTGGTGAAAGCTGATGGCGTTGCCGCCAAAGGCGCGCCGCTGGCAACCTTCAGCACCAGCATGCTCGACGTGCTCAAAGGTCACCTGGAAGACGATCAACTGGCCCCGGCCAAGGTTGCAGAGCTCTTCGGCAAGCAAATGACGGGCACCCTGACGTCGCCTTGCGATTGCATCGTGGCCCAGCAAATGGTGTCCAACGGTCAATACGCCAGCAAGGGTGACGTGATCTTCCAGCTGGTGCCACGCAACACCGAAGCCAACGTCGAGGCGCGCTTCTCCTATCGCCAGTTCAGCGACGTATTGCCGGGCACCCCGGTGCGCTTCCAGATCGCCGGCGAAGACAAGACCCGCACCGGCAAAATCGTCAGCAGCACCAGCCTGAAAAGCGCCGACCTGTCCTCCGACATCCGCGTACTGATCCAGCCTGACGAAGCCCTGGGCAGCAACCTGGCCGGCCGTCCCGTGGAAGTTAACAGCGACCGTGGCCCTAACCTGAACTGGCTGATCGATAAAGCCATGGCTGCTGGTCTGTAACCGGAGGACATGCCTGTGACGATTCCACCAATCCTCAGAACACCAAAAGCCCTGTGGGAGCGAGCCTGCTCGCGAAGGGCTCAGCGCGGTCTGTCTGATGCACCAAGTGGTCTGCTTCGCGAGCAGGCTCGCTCCCACATGGGATCTCTGTGTGCAGTAGCATTGGCAGTCAGCCTGGCGGGTTGCGCCGGCCTGCCCGACCAACGCCTGGCCAACGAAGCGCTCAAGCGTGGCGATACCGCCACCGCGGCGGCGAACTACCAGCAACTGGCGGAGCTGGGCTACAGCGAAGCCCAGGTCGGCCTGGCCGATATTCAGGTCGACAGCCGCGACCCGGCGCAGATGAAACAGGCCGAGGCGACCTACCGCGCCGCCGCCAGCGTTTCACCGCGTGCCCAGGCACGCCTGGGTCGCCTGCTGGTGGCCAAACCTGGTTCAACCGAAGCTGAACAGCACGAAGCCGAAGGCCTGTTGAAAAAGGCCTCGGCCGCCGGTGAAGGCAACACCCTGATCCCGTTGGCGATGCTGTATCTGCAATATCCGCACAGCTTCCCCAACGTCAATGCGCAACAGCAGATCAGCCAATGGCGCGCCGAAGGCAAACCGGAAGCGGGTCTGGCGCAGGTGCTGCTCTATCGCACCCAAGGCACCTACGACCAGCATCTCGATGAAGTCGAAACGGTCTGCAAAGCCGCGCTCAACACCACCGACATCTGCTACGTCGAACTGGCCACGGTCTACCAGAAACAAGGTAAACCGGAACAACAGGCCGAGCTGATCAAGCAGATGCAGGCGGCGCACAGTCGCGGCACCGTCTCCGCCCAGCGGGTGGACAGTGTGGCTCGCGTGCTCGGCGATGCGAGCCTGGGCAAGACCGACGAAAAAACCGCGCAGTCGCTGCTCGAAGAGATCGCCCCCGGCTACCCCGCTTCCTGGGTCAGCCTGGCGCAACTGCTCTATGACTTCCCGGAACTTGGCGATGTCGACCAGATGATGAAGTACCTGGACAACGGCCGCGCCGCTGACCAACCGCGCGCCGAGCTGCTGCTGGGCAAGCTCTACTACGAAGGCAAGATGGTCCCGGCCGACGCCAAGGTCGCCGAGGAACACTTCCAGAAAGCAGTCGGCCGCGAAATCGCCGCCGATTACTACCTCGGCCAGATCTATCGCCGTGGCTACCTGGGCAAGGTCTACCCGCAGAAGGCCCTCGACCACCTGCTGACCGCTGCGCGCAATGGCCAGAACAGTGCCGACTTCGCCATCGCCCAACTGTTTTCCCAAGGCAAAGGCACCAAGCCTGACCCACTCAATGCGTACGTGTTCAGCCAGCTCGCCAAGGCCCAGAACACCCCGCAAGCCACCGAGCTTGCGCAAACACTTGAAGCCCAACTGCCACCTGCGCAGCTGGCCCAGGCCCAACGCCTGTTGAAACAGGAACAGGCCGTTCGCGGCAACTTGAGCCAGAACACGCTGCAACTGCACGCCCTGCAAGAAGAAGACGGCGAGGAATCCCTATGAAGTTGAATCCATTCATGAAGGCCGGTATCGGCCTGACGTTCGCGCTGATCTGGTCCTGCCCGACACTGGCGGCGATGACAGAAGAAACCAAGAACTACGGCCTGGACGTGAAAATCACCGGCCAGTCCGAGGACGACCGTGACCTCGGCACCCAGAGTGGCGGCGACGTCAACGGCCTGGGCCTGGACTTGCGCCCTTGGGTGTATGGCGAGAGCGGCGCGTGGAGCGCGTACGCCATGGGCCAGGCCGTGACGTCAACAGACATCATCGAGACCGACACCTTGCAGGAATCCGCCAGCGATGGCACGCAGAATACCGACAACAGCGACCGCAAAACCAAGAAGAACTACCTGGCGATGCGCGAGTTCTGGGTCGGCTACAGCGGCTTCACGCCCTACCCCGGCGAGATCCTCAAACTCGGTCGCCAGCGTCTGAACAACGATGACGGTCAATGGCGTGACACCAACATCGAAGCCCTGAACTGGACCTTCGACACCACGCTGTTGCGCGCCAACGCCGGTATCGCCGAACGCTTCAGCGAGTACCGCACCGATCTCAAGGAACTGGCACCCAAGGACAAGGACCGCCTGCACGCCTACGCCGATGCCGAATACCAGTGGACACCAGGTCATTGGGCCGGCATCCGCGGTCATCACACCCACGATGACGGCAAGCTGGACTACGCGCAGCCAGGGGTTGCCAGTGATTCGCTGGACAAGAAACAGAACGGCGACATCAGTTGGCTGGGCCTGCAGGCCAACAGCGACGCCTATAACTGGCGCAACACCAACACCTTCAACTACTGGGGCAGCATCACCGGCATGAGTGGCGACCGCGATACGGTCAACCCGCTGAACGCCGATGGAACCGCCCCCGCGCAACCCAAGAGCAGCGGCAATGTCGATGGCTGGGCTACCGACCTCGGTGTACGCCTGCGCCTGGATCCGCAATGGCAGGTCGGTGCCGCCTACGCCCGTGCCAGCGCTGATTACGAACAGAACGGCCTGGAAAGCAACCGCTCGAACTACACCGGTACCCGCTCGCGGGTGCACCGTTTCGGCGAAGCCTTCCGTGGCGAAATGAACAACATGCAATCGGCCACGCTGTTCGGTTCATGGATGCTTAACGACGAATACGACGCCAGCCTGATCTACCACAAATTCTGGCGTGTCGACGGTAACAAGCCGATCACCAGCGACGGCATTGACGCAGTGCAGAACAACACCGACGACGTTACCGGCGCCGTACTGTCCAGCACCTCCCTGCCGCTCAACGATGGCGACAAAGACCTCGGCCAGGAAATGGATCTGGTAGTCACCAAGTACTTCAAGCAAGGCCTGTTGCCGGCGGCGTTGAGCCAGAAGATCGATGAACCTTCGGCCCTGGTGCGCTTCCGCGGCGGTGTGTTCAAACCGGGCGATGCCTATGGCAAAGAAGTCGATTCGTACATGCACCGCGCGTTCGTCGACGTGGTCTGGCGCTTCTGATGCACATTGCGAAGGGAGTCTCCCAGATGAATCATCAAGCCATGAAAGGCTCGATCAGCCTGTTGGCCGGCGCGTTGCTACTGGCCAGCGCGGCCAGCTTCGCCAACGCAGCGCAGGCCAATGTGGAGTCGGCGGCGCCTCAAGCAACCAAGTCGGCCACCATGGCCAAGGGACTGCAACACGCCAGGACCTACACCGTCAGCAGCGCGCCGGTCGCGCCGCTGGAGTTGGCCAAGCCGAAACTGCCGGACACCTCGGGCTACACCGCCGAGGCGATCGCCGCGAAAATCGTGCGCACAAAGGCCGGCAAGATCAGCGTGCGCCGGATGATGCAAGAGAACGCCCTGAAGGACTTCATCGGTGGCGACAACAAGATGGCCGAGTGGGTGGTGCGTCAGCACGGCATCCCACAGGCGATCTTCGTCGACGACGGCTACATGAACCTCAAGGACCTGGCCAAGAAGCTGCCCAAGCAGTACTTCAGCGAAACTTCGCCGGGCGTATTCCTGGCCAGATTGCCGATCGTCGTGGGTGAGAAAGGCATCCTTGAAATCGACCAACAGACCCAGGAACTGCGCCTGTCCCAGGAGGCCGGGTCGTTCCTGGTCAACGACGGCCAGTTGTTCGTGCGTGATACCAAGGTCACTGGCTGGAGCGAGAAGGCGAACGGCCCGGCGGCCTTCAAGTCGCCCAAGGAATTCCGCCCGTTCCTGCTGGCCTGGGGTGGCACCGAGACCTACATCGCCAACAGCAAGATGGCCAGTTTCGGCTACGCCAACAGTAAGTCCTACGGTGTGAGTATTTCCCAGTACACGCCGAACATGGCGAAGGTGCTCAAGCGTCCTGAACCGACCGGCTGGATCATTGGTTCCGAATTCTCGGACATGTGGTACGGCTTCTACTGCTACGAAACCCGCGATTTCGTGGTCAAGGGCAACACCTACAAGGACAACATCGTCTACGGCATTGACCCGCATGACCGTTCCCATGGCCTGATCATTGCCGACAACACGGTGCATGGCACGAAGAAGAAGCACGGGATCATCATTTCCCGTGAGGTCAACGACAGCTTCATCTTCAACAACCGCAGCTACGACAACAAGTTGTCGGGCATCGTGATCGACCGTAACAGCATCAACAACCTGATCGCCTACAACGAGATCTACCAGAACCACACCGACGGCATCACTCTCTACGAGAGTGGCGACAACCTGCTGTGGGGCAACAAGGTGATCAGCAACCGGCGCCATGGCATCCGCGTTCGTAACAGCGTGAACATCCGCCTCTACGAAAACATCGCCATGGCCAACGGCCTGACCGGCGTCTACGGGCACATCAAGGACCTGAGCGACACCGACCGTGACATCAAGCTCGACCCGTTCGACGCCCAGGTGTCGCTGATCGTGGTCGGCGGTGAACTGGCGGCCAACGGCAGTGGCCCGCTGTCCATCGACTCGCCGTTGAGCGTCGAGTTGTATCGCGTGTCCATGCTCGCACCGACCAAAACCAGCGGCATCAGCTTCACGGGGATCCTCGGCGAGCGCCAGGATGAAATTCTCGACCTGCTGGTGCGCCAGCAGAAAGCCGTGCTGATCGACCCTGTCGAACGCCAGACCGAAATGCAGGACTGAGGATAATTTTATGCACCCACACTTGATCAAATTACTCAGCCTGTCGGCCCTGACCGCCGGCATTCTCGCCGCCAGCGGCGGTGTGCGAGCAGACGATGCTGCCGGTAACGTAAGTCCACCGAAATTCAGCGCCGAACCGTGCTGCAGCCTGTGCCCCGCGGCCCACGATCCGAAGAACTACACCACGCGCTACCAGCAGAACTTCACCACCCTGGTGCAGGCTCAAGGCGACTGGTTGTTTCGTACCCAGGAAGACTTGCGCACCGAATTCGACACCACGCCCGCCGGCTACAAGCGCATGAAGCAACTGCACGATGCGTTCAAGAGCAAAGGCGTGGAACTCGTGGTGGTTTATCAACCCACCCGTGGCCTGGTGAACCGCAACAAGTTGAACCCGGCAGAGAAAGCCAGCTTCGACTTCGACAAGGCATTGAAGAACTACAAGACCATGCTCGGCCGCTTCGCGCAGATGGGTTACGTGGTGCCGGACCTGTCGCCGCTGACCAACGAACAGCTGCCCGAGACCCTGCCCGCCCACGACTTCTACTTCCGTGGCGACCAGCACTGGACGCCTTATGGCGCGCAGCGCACGGCGAAAATCGTGGCCGAGAAGGTCAAGCAGATTCCGGCCTTCGCCGACATTCCCAAGCGCGAATTCGAGACCCACAAGTCGGGTCGCATGGGCAAGAACGGAACGTTGCATAACATGGCCGGTCAACTCTGTGGCACCAGCTATGCGGTCCAGTACATGGATCAATTCACCACCGAACCCAAGGGTGAGGCAGGTGATGGCGATCTGTTCGGCGAATCCGGCAATCCGCAGATCACCCTGGTCGGCACCAGTCACAGCGGCAAGAACTACAACTTCTCCGGTTTCCTCGAAGAGGCCATCGGCGCCGATGTGCTCAACGTAGCCTTCCCCGGCGGCGGCCTGGAAGGTTCGATGCTGCAGTACCTGGGCAGCGACGAGTTCCAGAAGACTCCACCGAAAATTCTCATCTGGGAATTCTCGCCGCTCTATCGCCTGGACCAGGAAACCATCTACCGCCAGATGATGGCGCTGCTGGACAACGGTTGCGAAGGCAAGGCTGCACAGTTGTCCGGCAGCACCACCCTGAAACCTGGCAAGAACGAACTGATGGTCAACAGCAAAAACCTGAATCTGCAAAACAGCAGTCACCAGGTCGACATCCGCTTCGCCGACACCTCGGTGAAAACCCTGCAAGCCACCCTCTGGTACATGAACGGGCGCCACGAGGACATCAAGATCGAAAAACCGGAAACTTCCGACACCGACGGGCGTTTCGCCTTCGAGTTGCGCACGGACGAAGACTGGGCCTCGCAGAATCTGCTGGCCGTCGAAATCCAGGGGCCTGAAAAAGCAGGCGCCGCGCCACAGAAAGTCGAAGCGAAAGTCTGCAAACGCAACGTATTCCCGGACGCTGGGCAACGTACCGCTTCAGCCGGGCAATGAGGTCTGCTATGCGAAATCCGAACTTGAAAAAACTGTTGGCGCCGACGCTTTTGAGCCTGGCGATGTTCGCCGGCGCAACTCAAGCCGCGGCGCCATTGCGTCCGCCGCAGGGTTACTTCGCGCCCATCGAGAAAGTCAAAGCCGGCGACAAGAGCGAAGACTGTGATGCGATGCCGACACCGTACACCGGCTCGCTGCAATTTCGCAGCAAGTACGAAGGCTCGGACAAAGCGCGTTCAACGCTGAACGTGCAATCGGAAAAAGCCTTTCGTGACAGCACCGCCGACATCACCAAGATCGAGCGCGGTACCAGCAAGCGCGTCATGCAGTTCATGCGCGATGGTCGTCCGGAACAGCTGGAATGCACGTTGAACTGGTTGACTGCATGGGCCAAGGCGGATGCCTTGATGTCCAAGGACTTCAACCACACCGGCAAGTCGATGCGCAAATGGGCATTGGGCAGCATGGCGTCTTCGTACATCCGCCTGAAATTCTCCGACTCCCGTCCGCTGGCCAACCATCAGCAGGAGTCGCAGCTGATTGAGGCCTGGTTCAGCAAGATGGCCGATCAGGTGGTCAGCGACTGGGACAACCTGCCGCTGGAAAAAACCAACAACCACTCGTACTGGGCAGCCTGGTCGGTGATGGCAACGTCCGTCGCCACCAACCGCCGCGACCTGTTCGACTGGGCCGTCAAGGAATACAAGGTCGGCGTCAATCAGGTCGACGCCCAGGGATTCTTGCCCAACGAACTCAAGCGCCAGCAACGGGCGCTGGCCTATCACAACTACGCCCTGCCGCCGCTGGCGATGATCGCCAGTTTCGCCCAGGTCAATGGCGTGGATCTGCGCCAGGAAAACAACAGCGCGCTCAAGCGCCTGGGTGATCGCGTGCTGGCCGGGGTGAAAGATCCTGACGAGTTCGAAGAAAAGAACGGCAAGGAACAGGACATGACCGACCTGAAGGTCGACTCGAAATTCGCCTGGCTCGAACCGTTCTGCACGCTCTACACCTGCTCGCCGGATGTGCTGGAGAAGAAGCACAAGATGCAACCGTTCAAGACCTTCCGCCTCGGCGGTGACCTGACCAAGGTCTATGACCCGGCGAACGAGAAGGGTAACAAAGGCAGTTGAGTCAACGCTGATCGTTCCCACGCTCTGCGTGGGAATGCAGCCCGTGACGCTCCGCGTCACATGCCGAAGCGGACGCAGAGCGTCCATTGAGGCATTCCCACGCAGAGCGTGGGAACGATCATGTATCTCTCCGGATTTTGCGGGGGGTTTGGGGGGGCCGTTGGCCCTTGAATGTAGTTTCAGACAAGGAGAGATCGGGATGGTGTTTTCATCCAACGTGTTCCTGTTTTTGTTCTTGCCGATCTTTCTCGGCTTGTACTACTTGAGCGGGCAACGCTATCGCAATTTGCTGCTGCTGATTGCCAGCTATATGTTCTACGCCTGGTGGCGTGTGGACTTCCTCGCACTGTTCGCGGCGGTCACGCTGTGGAACTACTGGATCGGCCTGAAAGTCGGTGCCGCCGGCGTCAGGACCAAACCGGCGCAGCGCTGGCTGCTGCTGGGCGTTGCCGTCGACCTGTGTATCCTCGGCTACTTCAAGTACGCCAACTTCGGCGTCGACAGCATCAACGCCATGATGACCTCGGTCGGTCTTGAGCCATTCATCCTGACCCACGTGCTGCTGCCGATCGGTATCTCGTTCTACATCTTCGAGTCCATCAGCTACATCATCGACGTCTACCGTGGTGATACCCCGGCGACTCGCAACCTGATCGACTTCGCAGCGTTCGTGGCGATCTTCCCGCACCTGATCGCCGGTCCCGTGTTGCGTTTTCGCGACCTGGCCGACCAATTCAACAACCGCACCCATACCCTCGACAAGTTCTCCGAGGGCTGCACGCGGTTCATGCAGGGTTTCATCAAGAAGGTCTTCATCGCCGACACCCTCGCGGTGGTGGCTGACCATTGCTTCGCCCTGCAAAACCCGACCACGGGTGATGCCTGGCTCGGCGCCCTCGCCTACACCGCGCAGTTGTACTTCGACTTCTCCGGCTACAGCGACATGGCCATCGGCCTAGGCTTGATGATGGGTTTCCGCTTCATGGAAAACTTCAAGCAGCCGTACATCAGCCAGTCAATCACCGAGTTCTGGCGCCGCTGGCACATCAGCCTGTCGACCTGGCTGCGTGACTACCTGTACATCACCCTGGGCGGTAACCGCAAAGGCACGCTGACCACCTATCGCAACCTGTTCCTGACCATGCTGCTCGGTGGCCTTTGGCACGGTGCGAACATCACCTACATCGTCTGGGGTGCGTGGCACGGCATGTGGCTGGCGATCGAGAAAGCCATCGGCCTGAACACTTCACCGCGCAGCTTCAACCCGATCCGCTGGGCACTGACCTTCCTGCTGGTGGTGATGGGCTGGGTGATCTTCCGTGCGGAAAACCTGCACGTGGCCGGTCGCATGTACGGCGCCATGTTCAGCTTCGGCGAATGGTCGCTGTCGGAACTCAACCAGGCCAGCCTCACCGGCTTGCAGATCGCAACCCTGATCGTGGCCTACGTAACCCTGGCGTTCTTCGGCCTGCGTGATTTCTACAGCAATCAGCCACCGGTCAAGACCAAGCCTGCGGTGAACGTCGATGCAGACGGTCCGGCCGCCGCAACAGCCGGCACGATCAAAGCCGTGCCTGGGGATAACCCGGCGAGCATCCACCAGCCTGGCTACACCGTCGGCGTCGAAGCCCAGGTGCAACCGGCCTACTGGACTGCTGACTGGTCACGCTACGCAATGCGTGCCCTGGTGCTGCTGCTGTTCATCGCCTCGATTCTCAAACTCTCGGCGCAAAGCTTCTCGCCGTTCCTTTACTTCCAGTTCTGAGGGATCTGACCATGACCCGCTCATTACGCATCTTCTACATCGCCCTGTTCCTGGTGACGCTGCTGGCCCTGGGCCTGTGGTCGGTCCGCAGCTTCCTCGGCTTCAGCACCAACGCCGATGCGACAGTGCTCAACGGCCGCTGGACCAAGGCCGTGGAGACGCACTACGACGAGGAATTCCCGATCAAGCGCCTGGGCACCAACCTCTGGGCCGCGCTGGATTTCAAACTGTTCAACGAAGGTCGTCCTGGCGTTGTGCTCGGTCGCGACCAGTGGCTGTACAGCGATGAAGAATTCCATCCGGTCGTCAACGAAGAGCTGAACCTGCAAGGCAACTACGCGCTGGTCGAAGGCGTGCGTCAAACCCTGAAGGACAAAGGCGTGAAACTGGTGATGGCGGTGGTTCCGGCCAAGGTGCGCCTGTACCCGGAACACCTGGGTGAGGCGAAACCGGCCAGCATCCACGCCAACCTTTACCAGGACTTCCACAAGCGCCTGGCCGCTAACCGCATCCTTGCCCCTGATTTGCTGGGCCCCTTGCAAGCGGCCAAAAACGACGGCAAGCAAGTGTTCCTGCGCACCGACACCCACTGGACTCCGGAAGGCGCCGAGGTTGCCGCCGATCGCCTGGCCAAGACCATTGCCGACAAGTACCCGCTGAGCGGCGAACCGCAAGACTTCGTCACCGAGCCTGCGGAAAAAATCACCCACAAAGGCGACCTGCGCCTGTTCCTGCCGCTGGACCCGCTGTTCGAAAACCTGATGCCGGCGCAAGAGCCTTTGCAGAAGCGCAACACCGTTGCCGCGCAAGACCAGCCGGCTGGTGACGATGCCCTGTTCGCCAACACCGAAGTACCGGTTGCGCTGATCGGCACCAGCTACAGCGCCAACCCGAACTGGAACTTCGTCGGCGCGCTGAAACAAGCCCTGCGCAGCGACGTGGTCAGTTACGCCGAAGACGGCCACGGCCCGATCCTGCCGATGCTCAGCTACCTCAAGAGCGACGCATTCAAGAACAGCCCGCCACAAGTGCTGATCTGGGAGTTTCCTGAACGTTATCTGCCTGTGAACAACGAAATCGGCGACGCCGACCCGCAGTGGGTCGCAGAGCTTAAACAAGCCGGTGCCCGCCAACAAAACGTAGCCGCAAACACTAAATCCGAGACGCCCGACCGGGCGCAAAACTGAAAGAGAGAGGTACTACCATGACTTTCAAGACTACTCCTCGCCGTCTCGCCAAGACTTTTGCTCTGGTTGCTGGTATGAGCGTGCTTTCGATGCAAGCGTTCGCCGCTGGCGACGCCGCGCTGTACGGCCCGACCGCACCAAAAGGCTCGTCCTTCGTGCGCATCTACAATGCCAGTAACGCCGAAGTCAGCGCCACCGTCGGCAGCACCAACCTGAGCGATGTCGCGCCACTGTCCAGCAGCGACTTCAGCTTCATGCCGGGCGGTGACTACAGCGCCAAGGTCGGCAGCCAGACGCTGCCGGTGAAACTGGCCGGCGACCACTATTACACCCTGGTCAACAACGCCAGCGGCGCCCCGCAACTGATCGAAGAGCCGCCGTTCCGGAACAAGCAGAAATCCCTGGTACGCGTGCAGAACCTCAGCGACAAGGCGCTGACCCTGAAAACCGCCGACGGCAAGACCGACGTGGTCCCGAACGTGGCCGCCAAGGGCCGTGGCGAGCGTGAAATCAACCCGGTGAAGGTCAGCCTGGCGCTATACGATGGCGCAACGAAAGTTGGCGACGTGAAGCCAGTCGCCCTGGAACGCGGTGAAGCCGCGGTGCTGTACGTCACCGGCAGCGGCAGCAGCCTGTCGCCGGTCTGGGTAAAACGCCCGGTATCGACGCGCTAATCATTTTTTCCAGAGGATGAAACACAGTCCCCTGTAGGAGCTGCCGCAGGCTGCGATCTTTTGATCTTCAATGATTTTCAAGAACGTCAAAGATCAAAAGATCGCAGCCTTCGGCAGCTCCTACCCAGGACAGTCAGCCTTTGGACACGGAACAAGAACAAGAGTGAAACGACACAGCGTTCGTAGCTCTAACCAAACGATTTTCAAGGAGTAACAAACATGATTCCGGTGATCTTGTCAGGTGGTAGTGGCTCACGTCTTTGGCCGCTTTCCCGTAAGCAATTCCCGAAACAGTTCCTGGCCCTGACCGGCGAGCACACCCTGTTCCAGCAAACCCTGGAACGCCTGGTGTTCGACGGTATGGACACACCGATCGTGGTCTGCAACAAGGACCATCGCTTCATCGTCAACGAGCAACTGGCCGCTCGCAAACTGGAAACCCAGCGCATCCTGATGGAACCGTTCGGCCGCAACACTGCGCCGGCCGTGGCCCTGACCGCGATGATGCTGGTCAACGAAGGTCGCGACGAGCTGATGCTGGTACTGCCGGCCGACCACGTGCTGGAAGACCAGAAAGCCCTGCAACGCGCCCTGGCGTTGGCCACCGTCGCCGCCGAAAACGGCGAAATGGTGCTGTTCGGCGTACCGGCCACCAAACCGGAAACCGGTTATGGCTACATCAAGTCGACCAACGATTCGCTGCTGCCCGAAGGCGTCAGCCGCGTTTCGCACTTCGTCGAAAAACCGGACGTCAAACGCGCCACCGAATATGTCCAGTCCGGCGGTTACTTCTGGAACAGCGGCATGTTCCTGTTCCGCGCCAGCCGCTTCCTCGAAGAGCTGAAGAAACACGACCCGGATATCTATGACACCTGCCTGTTGACCCTGGAGCGCAGCGCTCAAGACGCCGACACCGTCAGCATCGACGAAGCCACGTTCGCCTGCTGCCCGGACAATTCCATCGACTATTCGGTGATGGAAAAGACCCAGCGCGCCTGCGTCGTGCCATTGACTGCAGGCTGGAGTGATGTCGGCTGCTGGTCGTCGTTGTGGGAAGTGAACGCAAAAGATGCCAATGGCAACGTCACCAAAGGCGACGTGGTGATCCAGGACAGCAAGAATTGCATGATCCACGGCAACGGCAAGCTGGTCTCGGTGATCGGCCTGGAAAACATCGTCGTGGTCGAGACCAAGGACGCCATGATGATTGTCCACAAGGACAAGGTCCAGGGCGTCAAGCAGATGGTCAACACCCTCAACGAACAGGGCCGCAGCGAAACCCAGAACCACTGCGAAGTCTATCGTCCATGGGGCTCCTACGACTCGGTGGACATGGGCGGGCGCTTCCAGGTCAAGCACATCTCGGTCAAGCCGGGCGCGTGCCTGTCGCTGCAGATGCACCACCACCGCGCCGAGCACTGGATCGTTGTCAGCGGCACGGCTGAAGTGACCTGCGATGAGAATGTGTTCCTGTTGACCGAAAACCAGTCGACCTACATTCCGATCGCTTCGGTTCACCGTTTGCGCAACCCGGGCAAGATTCCGCTTGAGATCATCGAAGTGCAATCGGGCAGCTATCTGGGCGAAGACGATATCCAGCGCTTTGAAGATATCTACGGTCGCACCGCGCCGATCGAGAGTGGCGTTTCGGTAAAGACCATCGCGCAGTAAGCGAGCGCTGAAATAAAAGCCCCCGCCCGGTTCACTGCGTCCCCTATCCGCAGTGAGTTGGGCGGGGGCTTTTTTTTCCGGGGTTTTGTGTTGTCAGACCTGGCCCCTTCGCGAGCAGGCTCGCTCCCACAGGGTTTTGAGTCGGTCACAAACTTTGTGGTCAACTCCGGTCCACTGTGGGAGCGAGCCTGCTCGCGAAGGGGCCAGCACATCCACCGCAAATCTCACCCATCGCCAACCTCCCCCACGCTTAGGTAGGATGACCCTCTATCCCCCCGAGGTTTGCGCATCATGTTCATCGGTGTCCTGCTGGTCATCACCTGGCTGATCCTGTTGCTGCGCTATCCGGCCAAGGCCTTGCCGGTGTCCATGGCGGCTGCCTTGGGCCTGGGCATCGTCGCTACCTGGGTCATCTGGATGGACCACCGCGAGCTCAAGCAACTGGAGCGCCTGGAATTGCGCATCAGCTACGCACCGCAACACTGCCCGGCAGACCGACCGCTGCAACTGACCCTGAACAACGGCAACGATGTACCGCTGACCGAATTGCGCTGGCGTGTTGCCGCTTATGCACCGGGCGACACGGTCAATCTCGCCGACAATCAGTACACCGCCCCACGCTACCGCGGACCTGGCGAATTGCAGGCCGGTGGCAACTGGGAAGACTGCTTGCCGCTGCCGCCCCTGCGGCCCGGCTATCGCCCGGAAACTTTGGAGTTTCGCGCCGAGCGTTTGCAGGGTAGTTTCTCGGACTGACCTCACCTTACCTTTCCGCACAAGGACCGCGCCATGCCCGTTGCGTTGATTACCGGATGTTCCAGCGGCATCGGCCGCGCCCTCGCCGATGCGTTCAAGGCTGCTGGCTACGAAGTCTGGGCCAGCGCCCGCAAGGCTGAAGATGTCGCAGCGCTGACCGCGGCCGGTTTTATCGCCGTGCAACTGGACGTCAACGATGGCCAGGCACTCGAACAGTTGAGCGAACGCATCAACCAGCAACATGGCGGCCTCGATGTGCTGGTCAACAACGCCGGCTACGGCGCCATGGGGCCGTTGCTCGATGGCGGTGTGCAGGCGATGCAGCGTCAGTTCGAAACCAACGTGTTCGCCATCGTTGGCGTGACCCGTGCGTTGTTTCCCGTGTTGCGACGGGCCAAAGGCATCGTGGTGAACATCGGCAGCGTTTCGGGGGTGCTGGTCACGCCGTTTGCAGGTGCTTACTGCGCGTCCAAAGCCGCGGTGCATGCCCTGAGCGATGCCTTGCGCATGGAACTGGCACCCTTTGGGGTGCGGGTCATGGAAGTCCAGCCCGGTGCCATCGCCTCCAGTTTCGCCAAGAATGCCGGCCACGAAGCCGAGCAGTTGATCAGCGAACAATCGCCGTGGTTCCCGTTGCGCGAAGGTATCCGGGCACGGGCCAAGGCCTCCCAGGACAACCCGACACCGGCCAGTGAGTTTGCCGCCGGATTGCTCAAGGCCGTGCAGCAGAGCAAGCCACCGCGCCTGCTTCGATTGGGCAATGGCAGCCGGGCATTGCCGTTGATGGCAGGGTTGTTGCCCAAGGGCTTGCTGGAGTCGGCGTTGATGAAGCGGTTCGGCTTGCGCGGGCAGCTCTGAGCCCGGGTCGACACCTTCGCGGGCAAGCCCTGTGCATGACCTCTGGGAGCGAGCCTGCTCGCGAAGGCGCCAAAACAGACTCCACAGAATTCAAGGAATCAAACATGACCGACTACAACGAATACTTCGACGAAGTGATCCAGGCGCACGTCGCCATCGAACAATGGCTGGCCAAGGAACGCGACCCGGCCGAACTCGAACAATTACTAAGGCGTTTTTCGCCACAGTTTTCCATGGTCTCGCCGTTGGGCCGGGTGCTGGATTTCGATGCGTTGAACGAGTTGTTCCTGATGGCCGCAGGCAAGAAGCTTGGGTTGCGCATCGAACTTGGCGAGTTGAGCGGCATTGCCTTGCACAACGGCGGCGCAATCGTGAGTTACCGAGAACAACAGACCGATGCCACCGGCCTGCATTCCGATCGCCGCTCGACCGTGGTGTTCGAGAAGGTAGAAGGCAAGATTCTTTGGCGGCATCTGCATGAGACGTTTTGTTGAAACCTACAATGCGTTGACAACCACCGTACAGGTAATCCCCGCCGCCAACAGCACGCCCTCCGGCACTTCATCGATGTGAATCCGCACCGGCACGCGCTGCGCCAGGCGCACCCAGTTGAAGGTCGGATTCACGTCGGCAACCAGCTCGCGACTTTCCGGATTGTCGCGGTCGTAGATGCCTCGCGAGATGCTTTCCACATGGCCCTTGAGCACTTCACCGCTCATCAGTTGCATGTCGGCCTTATCGCCCACGCGCACGTGGGGCAGTTTGGTTTCTTCGAAGAAGCCGTAGACCCAGAACGAGTTCATGTCGACCACGGCCATCTTCGCTTCGCCGATGCGCGCGTAATCGCCGCGATGCACATTCAGGTTGGTCACGTAGCCGTCGACGGCTGCACGCACTTCAGTGCGCTTGAGGTTGAGTTCGGCGGCTTCCAGTTGGGCCTGGGCGTGCTGGTAGTCGGCCAGGGCCGAGTCGGCGAGGTTGCTGGCGTCGTCGCGGTTTTCCCTGGAGATCACCAGGTTGTCCATATCGGCGCGGCGATGGGCATTGACCTTGCGCATCTCCCAGGTGGCCTTGCGCGACGCCACCAATGACTGCGCCTGCTTGACCGCGAGGCGGTAGTGCTCGGGGTCGATCTGCATCAGCAAGTCGCCCTTCTTCACCAACTGGTTATCGCGCACGGGCACGTTCACTACTTCGCCCGTGACATCGGCGGCAACGTTGATGATGTCGGCGCGCACCCGGCCATCGCGGGTCCAGGGGGTGTTCATGTAGTGCTCCCACAGGGAGCGACCGATCCATATCGCGAGGGCCAGCACCAACAAGGTCGCGAGTAGGCTGAAAAGCTTTTTCATCAGGGCATTCTCAGTGGTAGAGAGTCAACGGTAGACAGTCAGCGCCAGGGCGCCGAACAGACAGGTAAAGAGGCTCAGGCGCAGCAGCGCCGGGTGCCAGAAGAAGCGGTACAGGTCGAAGCCGGACAAAAATCGGTCCAGTGCCCAGGCCAACGCCGCCGCGATGAAAAACATCAGGGTCATGGTCGGCATGTACACGCCGTGGAAGGCGATTTCACGAGGCATGTTCAAGTCCTTTGGGCTTGGTATTGGCGTAGGCGGTGAGCGGTGATTGCGGGTCGAGCAACGAGGTGCGGATAAAGTGCAGGTAGCTCTTGACCCGGCGCAGCGCCGACGTGTCGAAGTGCGGGGCAAAGGGTTCGTCGGTAGCTTGTACGCGGCTGATGGCGTGATCGACGGCGATCAGGGCGCGCTCCAGATTGCTCTGGCCCGGTTGCAGGAACAGCCGCACCAGCGAACGGCCCATCACACGGATCGACTGGCGCCATGGCTGGGACTCGGCGTACGCCGGATGCACCGGCAGGATCGCCTGCTCCTTGCGCAACTCGATGATGGCGTGCCCGACCTCCAGTACCACGAACATCCAGCGCAGCAGATCGCGCTGGACCTGTGGCTGCCCCGCCGCGAAGCCGTAGGCCTGATGCACCAGGTCGCGGGTGCGGCTTTCGAAACGCGACGCCAGCCCCTTGAGCTTGCCGCTGATGGCGTAGACCACCTGGCCACGCAAGTCCTGCTCCAGGCGCCGCCACAGCCAGCGACTGTTCGGCGGCAGAATGATCGCGCCGGCCGCCGCGCACACCAGCATGCCAAGCACCATGGCGATGTAGTCGTTGATGAAGGTGTACGGGTTGTAGACCGTGAGGTTGTCCGGCACCGAACCGGTGCTGAAGAAGATCAGCAAGCCGAGGCCGACACCGGCATATTGCGGCCGCGAGCTCAGGAATGAACCGAGCACGATCACCGGTGCGAGCATCACACACAGCAACGGGAAGCCGTCGATCCAGGGGAAGATAAAAAACATCTCGACGAAACCGATCAGCGCCCCGAGAAACGTCCCGCAGGCCATCTGGAACGCCATGCGCTTGGGGTTCGGCGTGGCGGCGGACAAGCCGACGGTGGCGGCGGCGATCAATGTCATGGTCGCCCCGCTCGGCCATGCCGTCGCCACCCAATAACTGCCCAGCACCACCAGGATGAATGCGGCCCGAATCCCCGAGGCGGCCGACACCAGCCAGTTGGTTTGCGGTGTGAACGGTTCGTCCCAGCGCTCGCGTTCATGGCTGTGATCGGCCAGGGATGCGTGGGTCTGTGCATAACTGTGCAAGTCGTCGACGAAGCGATAGAGCAATTCGTACGCCGTGTGGAAGTCCAGCAGCTCGGCATCGCTCGGACCGCCCTCCTGGAAGATCGCGCGCAGGCTTCGTACCCGCGCCGGCAAACCGGCCTTGTAGGCTGTCAGCGCAGTGACCAGGCGCGCCGCGTCGGCACTGGTCAGCGCACGGCCGCTAAAGCCATCGAGCAGTTCGGCGAGGTCTTGCAAGCCTGGTTTGATGGCCGCCACGGCGTGATCGGTGTCACTGCTGCGCAGGCGTTCGAGCAACTGGTGCAAGGCGTTGAAACGCGTGGTGATCCCCATGAACTCGCTGTTCAAGCGGCTGAGCCGACCGTTGCGCCGACGCATGTGCGGGTCTTCGAACACGGTGACGCTGCGCAGCCCTTCCAGGCCCACCGCTTCGGCGATGAAGCGCACGTTACCGGCCTCGAAGGCCTCGCGCTGACTGCGACCGCGCAAACCATCGGTGACGAACAGGGCAAATACCCCGAAGCGCTGATACAAGGCATTGCGCATCGCGGCACTGGCGGTTTGCGGCAAGATCGCGGCGCTGACCAGGGTCGCGCAGAGAATCCCCAGGGAGATTTCCAGCACCCGCCAGACCGCCGCCATGAACGCACCGTCTGGATGGGCCAGCGCTGGCAACCCGACCATCGCGGCGGTGTAGCCGGCCAACACAAAGCCGTAGGCGCGGAAGTTGCGGCAACGCGCCGCGCCGGCCGAGCAGATACCCACCCAGATCGCCAGCGAACCGAGGAACAGTTCGGTGTTCTGCGCAAACAGGGCGATCAACGCCACCATCACCGTCGAACCGGCCAAGGTGCCCAGAAAGCGATAGAAACTCTTGGCGAACACCTGGCCGCTTTGCGGCTGCATGACGATGAACACGGTGATCATCGCCGTTCGCGGCTGCGGCAATTCCAGGCGCATGGCCAGCCACAGGGTCAGGAAGGCTGCGATCAATACCTTGAAAATGTAGACCCAGGTCACGCCGTCGCTGCGTGCCCAGTCGAAGAAACCCCGGCGCCATTCAAGGGAGTACAGCCAGCGCAAGGGTGCGGGCAAGGGCGTCATCAGATCCTGCTCATTGGATAAAAGGTCAGACTCAGTACCTGTGGGAGCGAGCCTGCTCGCGAAAGCGGTGTGTCAGGCGACAACTTCTTTGACTGACAAGGCCTCTTCGCGAGCAGGCTCGCTCCCACTGGGGTTATGTTCAACGCAAAAGGACCGGGGTTTTCGGTGCAGCGGTCTGGCTGTCTTTCGGCACATCGTTGCCTGCACCGAGCCCGCCGCCCAACGCCGTCACCAACTCGGCATGGGCGCTGAGGCGCGCTGCCTGCACCTGCTGCTGCACCTGCTGCTGCTTGAACAACAGCGTCTGCGCATTGAGCACGTTGAGGTAATCGGTGAGCCCGCGCTGATAAGCGATCGTCGCGATGTCATAGGTTCTCTGTGCAGTGGCAACCGACTCGGCGGCGAAGGCCTGCTGCTTGTCCATGGACTCGCGACGAATCAACTGGTCAGAGATGTTCTTCAGGGCATTGACCAGGGTCTGGTTGTACTTGGCCACGGCAATGTCATAACCCGCCGAAGCCTCGCCCAGCTCCGCGCGCAAACGGCCGCCGTCGAAGATCGGCAGGGATATCGCCGGGCCGACGCTGTAGTTGAGCTTCCTGCCGGTCAGGAACTCCAGCGCCCCGCCACCGGTGGCCATGTAGCCCAGGCTGCCGACCAGATCGACGTTGGGATAGAAGCCTGCATGCGCCACGTCGATGCCCCGTGCTTGCGCCGCCACTTGCCAGCGGCTGGCGACAACGTCCGGACGTTGCCCGAGCAACTGCGCCGGCAACGACGACGGCAGTTTGAGCGCTGCACCCAGTGACAGGGTCGGCCGTTGCAATTGCGCCCCCTGCCCCGGCCCAAAGCCTGCGAGTGCGGCCAGTTGGTTACGGCTCAGGGCGATTTCCTCGTCCAGAGCATCGATCTGGCGATGGGTTTCCGGCAGGGGCGTCTCGGCCTGGCTGACTTCGAAATGGGTCCCGATGCCGCCGTTCAGGCGCTTGTGCGCCAGATCCAGGATTTGCTGTTGTTGCTTCAATGTCGCTTCGACGATGTCCCGCTGCGCGTAATGCAACGAGAGCTCGATGTAGACGCGCACGATGTTGTTCTGTAATTCGAGCTGCGCCTGACGCGCTTCGGCGACGGTCATGTGGGCAATGTCCACGGCGCGCTCGGTGGCATTGCTTTCACGACCCCAGAGGTCGAGGGCGTAACTGAAGCCCAGCGCGGCGTTGTTGTCCCAGGTCGTGCTGTTGGCCAGATCGCCGGGGCCGTAGAACTGATCGGTGGGCCAGTTGTGGCGCTTGAGGGTGGATTGGCCGTTGATCTGCAACGACTCGGCCGACTCGGCCACACCGGCGATGGAATTGGCCTGACGCACCCGCGCGGCGGCCATGGCCATGGTCGGGCTGCCTTGCACGGCGAGGTCGATCCAGCGATTCAGTTGCGGATCGCCATAAGCCTGCCACCATTGAGCGGTGGGCCAATGCGCATCCTGCGCGGCGCTCTGGATGGCTTCGTCGGTGGCCAGCGAATCAGCCTCCAGCGCCTTGCCCTGCGGGGCGATACCTCCGGTTCCGATGCAGCCGCTGATTACCAGGGTTAAAGCCAGAATACTGAGGGGTTGAAGCGCTCTGCTGATGCGACGCGGCACTGCTGAAAATTCCTGAGGTGGGGAACATAGGAGGGGGACGGCGCAATTCTAGGGGTGGGTTTTCAACGCGATAAGCTGGGATTCCTGTGAATCTTTGTTACCGTTAACGCGATAATCCCTTTGTAGGGGTCTCCGCCCCTGAAACTTCGTGTCACAATTTGCCATCGAACCCGAGAGCACCCCATGGACACATTGCAAAACATGCGCGCCTTCAGTTACGTGGCCGAGGCCGGCAGCTTCACCGCCGCCGCGGTGCAACTGGACACCACCACGGCCAACGTCTCGCGCGCGGTCTCCAACCTGGAAGCCCACCTGCAAACCCGTCTGCTCAACCGAACGACACGACGCATCGCCCTGACGGAAGCCGGCAAGCGCTATTTGCTGCGCTGTGAGCAGATTTTGACGTACGTGGAAGAAGCCGAAGCCGAAGCCAGCGATGCCCACGCGCGCCCGGCCGGGCAGCTCAAGGTGCACACCATGACCGGTATCGGCCAGCACTTCGTGATCGACGCCATCGCCCGCTATCGCAAGACCCACCCGGACGTGACGTTCGACCTGACCATGGCCAACCGCGTGCCGGACCTGCTGGACGAGGGCTACGACGTGTCCATCGTGCTCGCCAGCGAACTGCCGGATTCGGGCTTCGTTTCCCAGCGCCTGGGAATCACCTACAGCATCGTTTGCGCGTCGCCGGCCTACGTTAAAGCCAACGGTTGCGCGCAAAAACCCAGCGACCTGCTGAACCACGCGTGCCTGCGCCTGGTGAGCCCGGTCATCCCCCTGGAAAAATGGGCCTTCGACGGTCCCGACGGGCAGGAAATGGTCACCATCAACAGCTCGCCGTTTCTGGTGAACTCGGCCGATGCGATGAAAACCGCGATCACCAGTGGCATGGGCGTCGGTGTACTGCCGCTGTACGCCGCGATCGACGGTTTGCGTAACGGCACGCTGGTGCGGGTGATGCCCAAGTACCGCTCGCAGGAGCTGAACCTGTACGCGATCTATCCGTCGCGGCAGTACCTGGATGCGAAGATCAAGACTTGGGTGGAGTACCTGCGCGGGTCGTTGCCGGAGCTGCTGGCGGCGCATCAGGCGGAATTGGCGGCGTATGAATTGAGCGGCAGTCTCGCCGGGGCGCGAGTGGCAAACTGAGACGTACTTGAACGAATGGCGATTAAAAACCCGGACCTGGTCCGTAAAGCTGCTGTTCACTTAAGCATGGGGTTGTATTTAAGGACTGGATTGGGGGGATATCCATTGCTGCGGTAACGGCCGCTTATGGTTTCGCCCTTACGGCGAGTCCCTTTTTCAAACGCCGGAGTGCCGGCCCAGCAAAAAGGAACCAAAAGGCTTTGCCCCACCACTCGGTGCCTCGCTAGGGCTCGGCATGCCAGAACGAAGGCATTGCTCCGTGGGTCGCCGCGATGGGCCATCCCTGGCCCAGCGCGGCTAAACCGGCGTCCTGCCGGTTTACCCACTGCGCAATGCCTGCGTTCGGCCATCGTGGTTAACGGGGCACCCAAATCCAAAGCAAAGCGAGGCGGCCTTACAGCCGACCTGATCTTTGCGGATACCCCCAGCCCCCTGTAGGAGCCAGCGGTGCGGCGATCCGACTTGCCGGCGAACCAGGCGCCGCGGTGTATCTGTTGTACCGCGTTATCGTTCTTTGCCGGCAGGCCTGGCTCCTACAGGAGGAACACGTACGGCTCCCGATCAGGTCGGCTGTAAGGCCGCCTCGCTTTTGCGTTTGATTTCGCTTTTGATTTTCTTGCCCCATCGAGAGGCCGAGTGGAGGTTCTGCGCAGTGGGTAAACCGGCAGGGATGCCGGTTTAGCCGCGCTGGGCCAAGGATGGCCCATCGCGGCGGGCCCACGGAGCAGGACCGGAGCGAGGGTATGCCGAGCATTAGCGAGGCACCGAACGCCAGGGGCAAGAGCCCTTGGTTACTTGGGGCCGGGCGGCGTTCCGTGCTTCCAAGTGACTCGCTGTAAGAGCGAAACCATAGGCCGCCGTTACCGCAGCAATGGATATACACCCAATCCAAATGCCACCAACCTAAAGAACAGCATTACTGCCGAGGCCGGTTTTTTATGGCCTGGGCTAGATCAATGCAAGATCTGGCTCAGGAACAGCTTGGTGCGCTCGTTCTGCGGGTTGTCGAAGAAGTCGTTCGGCGCCGCCTGCTCGACGATTTCGCCCTTGTCCATGAAGATCACGCGATTGGCCACGGTGCGGGCGAAGCCCATTTCGTGGGTTACGCAGAGCATGGTCATGCCGTCTTCGGCCAGGCCGATCATGGTGTCGAGCACCTCCTTCACCATCTCCGGATCGAGCGCCGAAGTCGGCTCGTCGAACAGCATGATTTTCGGTTTCATGCACAGCGCCCGGGCAATCGCCACGCGCTGCTGCTGGCCGCCGGACAGTTGCCCCGGGTATTTGTGCGCCTGCTCCGGAATGCGCACGCGCTCCAGGTAATGCATGGCGATTTCCTCGGCCTTGCGCTTGGGCATCTTGCGCACCCACATTGGCGCCAGGGTGCAGTTCTGCAGGATGGTCAGGTGCGGGAACAGGTTGAAATGCTGGAACACCATGCCGACTTCACGACGGATCGCTTCGATCTGCTTGAGGTCGTTGGTCAGTTCCACGCCATCGACCACGATGCGGCCCTGCTGGTGTTCTTCCAGGCGATTGAGGCAGCGGATAGTGGTGGATTTGCCCGAACCCGACGGCCCGCACAGGACGATCCGCTCGCCCTGCTTGACGTTGAGGTTGATGTCCTTGAGTACGTGGAACTGACCGTACCACTTGTTCACGCCCTGCATCTGGATAATGCCTTCAGGGCTCACAGGCTTCTTGATTGCTTCGCTCATTACAGAACTCCTAACGCTTGTGGCCAGTGTCGAGCTTGCGTTCCAGATGCATGGAATAGCGCGACATACCAAAACAGAAAATCCAGAACACCAGGGCCGCGAACACATAGCCTTCAGTGGCCATGCCCAGCCATTTCGGGTCGGCGGCGGCTTGCTTGACGCTGTTGAGCAGGTCGAAGAGGCCGATGATGATCACCAGGCTCGTGTCCTTGAACAGCGCGATGAAGGTGTTGACGATGCCGGGGATCACCAGCTTCAGGGCTTGCGGCAGAATCACCAGGCCCATGCTGCGCCAGTAGCCCAGGCCCATTGCCGCGGCCGCTTCGTACTGTCCTTTAGGGATCGCTTGCAGGCCGCCACGCACCACTTCGGCCACGTAGGCCGACTGGAACAGGATCACGCCGATCAGCGCCCGCAGCAATTTGTCGAAGTTCATGCCTTCAGGCAGGAACAACGGCAGCATCACCGAGGACATGAACAGCACCGTGATCAACGGCACGCCGCGCCAGAATTCGATGAAGGTCACGCAGACCACGCGAATTGCCGGCATGTTCGAACGTCGGCCCAATGCCAGGACAATCCCCAGGGGCAACGCACCGGCAATACCGACGGTGGCGATCACCAGGGTCAGCATCAGGCCGCCCCATTGGCTGGTCGCCACTTGGGTCAGGCCAAAGACGCCGCCGTGCAGCAGGCACCAGGCAATGATCGGGTACAGCACCAGGAAGCTCAGGCCATACACGGCTTTATGATGAAAGCGCGAGATGAACAACGGTGCCACGCCAATGACCGCCAGCCACACCGTCAGGTCGACGCGCCAGCGCAGTTCCGGCGGGTAATAGCCGTACATGAACTGGCCGAAGCGCTGCTGGATGAACACCCAGCAGGCGCCCTCCTTCGTGCAGTCGGCGCGGGTGGTGCCCACCCAGTTGGCATCGATGATTGCCCAGCTCAGGATCGGCGGTATCACCAGGTAGATCAGGTAGAACGCGAACAAGGTCAGCAGGGTGTTGAGCCAGCTGGAGAACATGTTCGCGCGTATCCACGCCATCGGGCCGAAGACCTTGGCCGGCGGTGGCATGTCGGGTTTGAAAGTATGAGTACTCATGCGCTATTCCTTACCGCTCGATCAGCGCAATGCGCTTGTTGTACCAGTTCATCAGCAGGGAAATGCTGATACTGATCGCCAGGTAAACGCTCATGGTGATGGCAATCACCTCGATCGCCTGGCCGGTCTGGTTGAGCACCGTGCCTGCGAACAGCGAGACCATCTCCGGATACCCGATACCGGCCGCCAGCGAGGAGTTCTTCGCCAGGTTCAGGTATTGGCTGGTCAGCGGCGGAATGATCACGCGCAGGGCTTGCGGGATGATCACCTTGCGCAGGGTCGGACCGTTGCGCAGGCCGAGCGAATGCGCAGCTTCGGTCTGGCCGTGGCTGACCGACTTGATGCCCGAACGCACGATCTCGGCGATGAACGCTGCGGTGTACACCGTGAGCGCCAGGGTCAAGGCCAGCAGTTCCGGGATCAGTACCCAGCCGCCGACGAAGTTGAAGCCTTGCAGCTTGGGCATTTCCCAGTGCACTGGCGCACCGAAGATCAACACGCACAGCGCCGGGATCGCCAGGAACAACGCCAGGCCAACCCAGAACTTGTGGAACGGCTCGCCCGTGGCTTCAAAGCGCTTGTTGGCCCAGCGGGTCATCAGCACGATGGCGACAATGGCCACGACGATGCTGATCACGAACGCCCAGAAACCATCGGCCATCAGCGCCGCCGGCATGTTCAGGCCGCGGCTGCTGACGAAGAAGGTGTCGCCGAAGTTGTGGCTGTTGCGCGGCCCCGGCATGGTCAGGAACACCGCGAAGTACCAGAACAGGATCTGCAGCAGAGGCGGAATGTTGCGGAAAACCTCCACGTACACGGTCGCCAGCTTGGCGATGATCCAGTTCTTCGACAGTCGGGCCACGCCGACGATGAAACCGAGGATCGTCGCCAGGATCACGCCGATGAAGGTCACCAGCAAGGTGTTTAGCAAGCCGATGACAAACACCCGGGCATAGCTGTCCGCTTCGGTGTAGTCGATCAGGTGTTGGGCGATGCCGAACCCGGCACTGCGCTCCAGAAAGTCAAAACCGGAGGTAATGCCCCGGTGTTGCAGGTTGGTCTGTGTGTTGTCGAACAGATACCAGCCTAGCGAGACCACCCCGATAATGGTGATGATCTGGAATACCCACGCACGCACTCGTGGATCGCTGAGGCTGAGCCTCTGCTTTGGTGCGCCGATTGAATTTTGCATGAAGTGCCCCGCAAAGAATGGAACAGAACATCACCCGGTGGTTGGCCCACCGGGTGATAGAACCATCAGCGCACTGGTGGTGCGTATTGAATGCCGCCAGCGTTCCACAAGGCGTTCAGCCCGCGGTCGATCTCCAGCGGAGTGCTCTTGCCGAGGTTTTTCTCGAACACTTCACCGTAGTTGCCGACTTGCTTGACGATCTGCACGACCCAGTCTTTCTTCACTTTCAGGTCTTTGCCGTATTCACCGTCAGTGCCCAGCAGTCGAGCGACGTCCGGGTTCTTGGTGGCCTTGGCTTCGGCTTCGACGTTTTTCGAGGTGATGCCGGCTTCTTCAGCGTTGAGCATGGCGTAGCCAACCCAGCGCACGATGGCCAGCCACTCGTCGTCGCCGTTACGCACGACCGGGCCCAGTGGTTCCTTGGAAATGGTTTCCGGCAGCACCACGTAGTCCTTCGGCGAGGCCAGCTTGCTGCGCTGGGCAAACAGTTGGGACTTATCGGAGGTCAGTACGTCGCAACGACCGGATTCAAGCGACTTGGCGCTCTCGTCGGAGGTGTCGAAAGTGATCGGGGTGTATTTCAGACCGTTGCCACGGAAGTAGTCGGAAACGTTCAGTTCGGTGGTGGTACCGGCCTGGATGCAGATGGTCGCGCCATCCAGCTCTTTGGCGCTCTTGACGCCCAGCTTGTTGTTGACCAGGAAGCCGATGCCATCGTAGTAAGTGATGAAGCCAGGGAATTTCAGACCCATGCCCGCGTCACGGGAGCTGGTCATGGTGGTGTTGCGCGACAGGATGTCGATCTCGCCGGACTGCAGCGCGGTGAAACGCTCCTTGGCGTTCAACTGGCTGAACTTGACCTTGGTCGCGTCGCCGAATACGGCAGCGGCCACGGCACGGCAGTAGTCTGCATCGATACCGACGATCTTGCCGGTGGAATCTGGAACCGAGAAGCCAGGCAGGCCATCGCTGACGCCGCACTGTACGAAACCTTTCTTCTGTACTGCATCCAGGGTCGCGCCCGCCTGAGCGAACCCACTGACGCCGAGTACCGCGGCTGCAGTCACGACTGCCAGGGTGGATTTCAACATCTTCATTCAAACCTCCAGTTTTGCTCTTGTTGTGTCGGAGCGTGAGTCCAGTCGCACCCTTTTGAGGCGTTGGTGACCCTTGTTGGCTTTTTATAGGGTCAACCGACGTAGGACCGTAGCCATGAGTCTAGTAGGAGAAAATCCATATAAAGGACAACTCACTTCTCACCAATCGGCCGAACGGGCTGTAGCCCTTTCTCGTTCGCGAAGCCCGTAGCGGCCATTGGCGAACATCCATTACCGGATTTTTTTGCTATCCCACTGCCAACAATGGCCTGATAGTGTTACCGACAGATGTGGGATTTTCGTACCAGCTTGCGTATAGCAAAGCCCGTACCACACCGACCGCTTAAGCGGTTAAGCGACAGGTCAATAGCAAAACTTGTAACCTTGCGACATCTTCGTAACTGATCAACCAGAGACGCCCTCAGACCTCGCACTCAATGAGAGCGCCCGCACATGTTTGGAGCAGCCATGACCAACCCTTTGATTCTTGAACCCATCAAGACCGCAGATGCCTGCGTTATCTGGCTCCACGGCCTGGGCGCCGATCGATACGACTTCCTGCCGGTGGTCGAAGCCCTGCAGGAGACTTTGCTGAGTACACGTTTCGTCTTGCCCCAGGCACCGACCCGCGCCGTCACCATCAATGGCGGTTACGAGATGCCGAGCTGGTACGACATATTGGCCATGAGCCCGGCACGGGCGATCAATCGCGAGCAGCTGGAAGAGTCGGCCAACTGGATAATCGAATTGCTCGAACAGCAGCGCGCCACCGGAATAGACGCTTCGCGAATTTTTCTCGCCGGCTTTTCCCAGGGCGGCGCCGTGGTTCTACACACCGCGTTTCTGAAATGGCAGGGCCCGCTGGGTGGCGTACTTGCCCTCTCGACTTATGCACCGACCTTCAGCGACGCGCTGGAACTGTCTGCCAGCCAGCAGCGCATTCCGGTGCTTTCGCTGCACGGGCAGTACGATGACGTGGTGCAGAACTCGATGGGACGTAGCGCCTACGAGCATTTGAAACAGCGTGGTGTCACCGTGACATGGCAGGAATACCCAATGGGCCATGAAGTGTTACCTGAGGAAATTCGCGACATCGGCGTGTGGCTCGACGAGCGCCTGCGGTAAACAATGACGTTTAAAAACGCCCTTTGATCCATCCCTCTACGCCGCGCCCGATTCTTGCATTACACTGGCCGGCGTACATTCCTTAACCAATTGATGAGATGACCGTGCTCAAAGCACTCAAGAAAATGTTCGGTAAAAGCGAGACTGAGCAACTCGCGCCAGTCCCCAGCGCTCCTTCTCACGCCCCCAGCCACCGCACCGACGGTAGTCAGCCTGGCCGTACCGCTGCCGTCGCGGCACCGAAACATGAGCCCGCGAGCACGGCGGCCGTCCAACCTGCGGTGGTCACTGCCCCCGAGCAGCCACACAGCGAAACGCCGAAACCCGCCAAACCCCGCCGCGAACCGAAGCCGAAAGCGCCGGTCATCCCGTGGAAACTCGAAGACTTTGTCGTCGAACCCCAGGAAGGCAAGACCCGTTTCCACGATTTCAAACTCGCCCCCGAACTGATGCACGCCATCCAGGACCTGGGCTTTCCGTACTGCACGCCGATCCAGGCCCAGGTGCTGGGCTTCACCCTCGCCGGCAAAGACGCCATCGGCCGCGCGCAGACCGGTACCGGCAAGACTGCGGCATTCCTGATATCGATCATCACCCAGCTGCTGCAGACCCCGCCGCCGAAAGAGCGCTACATGGGTGAGCCGCGCGCGCTGATCATCGCACCGACTCGCGAACTGGTGGTGCAGATCGCCAAGGACGCGGCGGACCTGACCAAGTACACCGGCCTGAACGTCATGACGTTTGTGGGCGGCATGGACTTCGACAAGCAGCTCAAGCACCTCGAGGCTCGCCATTGCGACATTCTCGTGGCCACCCCGGGTCGCCTGCTGGACTTCAACCAGCGCGGCGACGTGCACCTGGACATGGTCGAAGTGATGGTGCTGGACGAAGCCGACCGCATGCTCGACATGGGCTTCATCCCGCAGGTGCGCCAGATCATTCGCCAGACCCCGCCGAAGAATGAGCGTCAAACGCTGCTGTTCTCGGCGACCTTCACCGATGACGTGATGAACCTGGCCAAGCAGTGGACCACCGACCCGGCCATCGTCGAGATCGAGTCGCAGAATGTGGCCAGCGAAAACGTCGAGCAGCACATCTACGCGGTGGCCGGTGCCGACAAATACAAACTGCTCTACAACCTGGTCACCGACAACGGCTGGGAGCGGGTCATCGTCTTCGCCAACCGCAAGGATGAAGTACGCCGCATCGAAGAACGCCTGGTACGCGACGGGGTCAACGCCGCGCAGCTATCGGGTGATGTGCCGCAACACAAGCGCATCAAGACCCTGGAAGGTTTCCGCGAAGGCAAGATCCGCGTGCTGGTCGCCACCGACGTGGCAGGTCGCGGTATCCACATCGACGGCATCAGCCACGTGATCAACTTCACCCTGCCGGAAGTCCCGGACGACTACGTGCATCGCATCGGCCGTACCGGCCGTGCCGGCGCCGACGGCGTTTCCATCAGTTTTGCCGGTGAAGACGACTCCTACCAGCTACCGGCTATCGAGGAAAAACTGGGGCGCAAGATCAGCTGTGAAACACCGCCGACGCATCTATTGCGGGCGGTTGAGCGCAAGCGGCCGCACTGAGCCCCCTTGCAGTAACAAGCGCAGCCGGAAACGGACTGCGCTTTTTTTTCGCCCGGAGATTGCCAGAGATATCTAAAAGTCCATAATAGACAAATTAGTTTACATTCCAGCGCCCGGAGCCGACCATGCCCAGCACCCCTTACGTGATCAATCAGACCCAGGCCCGCGAGTTGCTGGCACAGGTGGACGTGCCGCAAATCCTGCGCAAGCTATTCCGCGACCTGGCCGCCGGGCAAGCGGTGCAGCCGGCACAGCAACTGGTGGAGTTTCCACAGGGTGCCGGCGACTTCATCAATTACCTGGGCGTGCTGGCCGAAGACGGCGTGTACGGAATCAAGACTTCGCCATACATCGTCCGTGAACAGGGGCCATTGGTAACGGCGTGGACGTTGTTGATGTCGATGCAAACCGGGCAGCCGCTGATGCTTTGCGATGCGGGCGAACTGACCACGGCCCGCACCGCTGCAACCACCGCCGTGGCGGTCGATGCCCTCGCGCCGCTCACCGCCAATCGCCTGGCAATCATCGGCAGCGGCAAAGTGGCCCAGGCGCACCTGCATTACGTGAAAGGCCTGCGCGACTGGCAAAGCATCAGCCTGTACTCGCCGAGCCTGAGTGAAGACCTTGAAACGGTGAGCCTGCTGAAAACCATCGAGCCGCGCCTGACCATCGCGCAAAGTCTCGAGGCCGCCATCAGTGACGCGGATGTTGTCATGCTCTGCACCTCGTCCGCAGGTCCGGTGATCGATCCGTCGAGCCTGAGTAAACCGGCGTTGATCACCTCCATCAGCACCAACGCGCCACGCGCCCACGAGGTGCCGCCGCAGAGCCTCAATGACATGCAGGTATTTTGCGACTACCGCCTGACCACCCCGGGTTCGGCCGGTGAGATGCTGATTGCAGGCGAGCAGCATGGCTGGGATAAAAGTGCGATTGTTGGCGACTTGGCCGACCTGCTGAGCGAGAAAGTGCAGCGCCCCGAATATGAGCGTCATGTGTTCTTCCGCTCGATCGGCCTCGGTCTGGAGGACATTGCGCTGGCCCATGCCATCTACCGCTTGCACCCCTGACACCCCAGTCCACTTGTGGGAGCGAGCCTGCTCGCGAATACGATCTTTCATTCAACGTTGATGTTGACTGATACGACGCTTTCGCGAGCAGGCTCGCTCCCACAGAGAATCTCGACAACATTGGCATTTGCGCCCCATCAGGAGACGTTCATGAGCCAGGCAGACTTCATCATCATCGGCGGCGGGATTGCCGGCGCTTCCACCGGTTTCTGGCTGTCGCAGCACAGTCGCGTGATCGTGCTCGAACGCGAGTCCCACCCGGCCTATCACTCCACCGGTCGTTCCGCGGCGCTGTACACCGCCGCCTACGGAACACCTCAGGTGCGTGCGTTAACCCAGGCCAGCCGCGACTTCTTCGACAATCCGCCAAGCGGTTTCTGCGAACACCCGCTGCTGACCCCGCGCGGCGAGATGACCGTGGACTTTACCGGCGACCCGGCCGAACTGAACAATCAATACCTGAGCGCCAAAGCCACGGTCCCTGAAATGCAATTGCTGAGCGCCGATGAGGCCTGCGTGCGCGTGCCGATCCTGCGCCGGGAAAAAGTCCACGGCGCGATCTACGATCCGACCGCCAGCGACATCGACACCGATGCCCTGCATCAGGGCTACCTGCGTGGCATCCGCCGCAACCAGGGCGAAGTCCATACCGACAGCGAAGTCCTGAGCCTGAGCCGCGATGCCGCAGGCTTGTGGCAAGTACAAACCCAGGGTCAGACCTTCAGCGCGCCGGTCATCATCAACGCCGCCGGCGCCTGGGCCGACAAGATCGGTGAAATGGCCGGCGCCCGGCCCCTGGGCCTGCAACCCAAGCGCCGCGCGGCCTTCATCTTCGCCGGCCCCGAGGGCGTGGACATCCACCATTGGCCGATGCTGGTGAGCCTCGACGAATCCTTCTATATGAAACCCGATGCCGGAATGTTCCTCGGCTCGCCGGCCAACGCAGACCCGGTCGAACCCCACGACGTACAGCCCGAAGAACTGGACATCGCCATGGGCATCTACCAGATCGAGGAAGCCACCACCCTGACCATCCGCCGCCCGACCCGAACCTGGGCCGGCCTGCGCAGTTTTGTCAGCGATGGTGACTTGCTGTCCGGTTTCGATCCGCAGGTGCAGGGATTGTTCTGGGTGGCGGCACAAGGCGGCTACGGCATCCAGACCTCGCCCGCCATGGGCCAGGCCAGTGCCGCGCTCGTACGCGGTGAACCCCTGCCCGAACCCCTTACCCGCTTCGGCCTGAATGCCGGAATGCTGTCCCCTGCCCGCCTGGGTTGAATGTAGTCCTCAGGTGACGCGCCGATTCGATTGCGGCACACTTTCAGCGTCCTGGTTGACGGGGCGCTGAAGCTGCCCGGAGCCCCACTGTATGAACGCACCTGAACAAGATCCGGTCCTGAACGAGACGTCCCTGGACAACTTCCGGGCCATCGCCGATGCCATCGCCACGCTGTTTTTCCCCCACGCCGAAGTGGTGCTGCACGATTTGCGCACGCAAAAAGTCGACTACATCGCCAACAACCTGTCGAAACGGGAAATCGGTGACGACTCGGCCCTGGAGGACATGCTCAGCGACGATGTCAGCGAACGCAACATCGGGCCCTACGAAAAGCTTAATTGGGATGGTCAGAAGATTCGCAGTCTCAGCACCGTGCTGCGCGACCGCGAGGGACACCCGCTGGCGGTGCTGTGCATCAATCTGAATATTTCGCTGTTCGAGAATGCCAAGGCCGCGCTGGACTTGTTCCTGTCGCCGACCAAGCTGATTCCGCAGCCCGATTCACTGTTTCGCGATGACTGGCAGGAGCGGATCAACACCTTCCTCCACGCCTGGCTGCGCGAACGCCAACTGAGCCTGAACCTGCTCACCCGCGACCACAAACGAGAACTGGTACTGGCCCTGCACGCCGAAGGCGCCTTCAAGGGCAAGAGCGCATCGAACTATGTGGCCAATGTACTGAACATGGGGCGGGCGACGGTGTACAAGCATTTGAAGGAACTCAAAGGCTGAGCAACTGACACCAAGACACCGAAGGGCCACGGCCGCCAACGATAACGCGGGAAACCCGACACCCCGCCGCGACCTCAGGCTCATCTGTAGGAGCGAGCATGCTCGCGATGGTCGTCAACGATAACGCGGGAAACCTGACACCCCGCCGCGACCTCAGGTTCATCGCGAGCATGCTCGCTCCTACAGATGGGGCGTCCCCAGCCCCCTCGTTATTCCAGCGCCGCAGCCGGGCCGAAGAACTCGTAGCGGCTCTGCTTTTCCGGTACGCCCAACGCCTTGAGGTGGCGCTTGACCGCCGCCATGAAGCCTTTAGGCCCAAGGAAGTAAGCATCCAGGTCGCGCTCTTCGGGCAACCAGGCGGCCAGTTGTTCCTGGCTCAACAGCCCGACCTTGTGCGCTGCCGGGCTGACACCGTCATCTTCGGCATAGCAGTAGAAACGCTTGAGTTGCGGGTGACGCTCGGCCAGCCCGTCGATCCAGTCGCGGAAGGCGTGGACGCTGCCATTGCGCGCGCAGTGGATGAAGTGCACCGGCCGCTCGGTTTCCAGCGCCGCTTCCAGCATGGCCAGGGTCGGGGTGATGCCGACGCCACCGCTGATCAGCACCAGCGGTTTGTCACTGGCGCTCAGGGTGAACTCGCCCGATGGCGGGAACAGCTGGATGCTCGCCCCTACATGCAATTGATCGTGCAAGTGATTGGAGGCTCGCCCGCCATCTTCACGCTTGACGCTAATGCGGTATTGGCCCTTGTTCGCCAACGCCGACAGCGAATAGTTGCGGCGAATCTCTTCGCCATCGAGGATCAGTTTCATGCCGATGTACTGGCCTGGCTCGGCGGCGAGGATAGGCCCCTTGTCAGCCGGTTCGAAATAGAAAGAGGTGATTTCCGCACTTTCCTCGACCTTGGCCGCCACGATGAATTCCCGCGCCCCGCGCCAGCCGCCCGGTGCCTGCTCTTTCTGGTCGTAGATGCTGGTTTCGGCACCGATCAGGATGTCCGCCAGTTGACCGTAAGCCGCTCCCCATGCCGCAATCACTTCAGGCGTGGCGATTTCTTCGCCCAGCACCTCGGCAATGGCCCGCAGCAGGCAGCTACCTACAATCGGGTAGTGTTCCGGCAGAATCTGCAGGGCCACGTGCTTGTTGATGATCTTGGCCACCAGGTCGCCCAACTGATCGAGCTGGTCGATGTGGCGGGCGTACATCAATACACCGTTCGCCAGGGCGCGCGGTTGGTCACCGCTGGCCTGGTGAGCCTGGTTGAACAGAGGACGGACTTGCGGATATTCGGACAACATCATCCGGTAGAAGTGAGTGATCAGCGCTTCGCCACCGCTTTCAAGCAATGGCACAGTGGACTTGACGATGGCACGGTCTTGAACGCTCAGCATAAGGTGACTCCTGGGCAACGGGTTTTTTTAACAGTTGCCTTAGACTTATCAGTTTCCGTGCCAACTATTAAAACCTTAAAAATCAATTACTTAATTGCACAGTAGTCATTACGACACACAGCAGGTTATAGTCTTATCGACTACACGGAGTCACTATGACTGCAAAATCCTTGCTCACTGCGCTGTTGCCACTGGTGGCGGACCTGTCCCGCGAACTCCCCGAGGGCGAACGCTATCGACGCTTGCTGGAAGCCATGCGCGCCCTGCTCCCCTGTGATGCCGCCGCCCTGCTGCGCCTCGATGGTGAATGGCTGGTGCCGCTGGCTGTCGATGGCTTGAGCACCGACACCCTAGGCCGGCGCTTCAAGGTCAGCGAACACCCACGTTTTGAGGCACTGCTCAGCAGCACCGGCCCCACGCGGTTTGCCGCTGACAGCAATATGCCCGACCCGTATGACGGCCTGGTCGATGGCCTGGACGATCATCTGGAAGTCCACGATTGCATGGGTTGCCCGCTGTTTATCGATGAGCGACCGTGGGGCCTGCTGACACTCGACGCCCTCAACCCGGAACAGTTCGAACCGATCGAGCTGGATGCCCTGGAGGCCTTCGCCAGCCTCGCGGCGGCTACCGTCAACGCCGCTGAACGTATCGAGCGTTTGAACAACAGGGTCGAAGACGAACACCAGCGCGCCGAGGTGTACCGTCAGGCCAGCGGCCAGCAAAGCCGCGAAATGATTGGTCAAAGCAAAGCGCACAAACGCCTGGTGGAAGAGATCAACCTGGTGGGCGGCAGCGATCTGACGGTGCTGATCACCGGGGAAACCGGGGTGGGCAAGGAGCTGGTGGCCCAGGCTATCCACGCCGCCTCGCCGCGTGCCGACAAACCCATCATCAGCCTCAACTGTGCTGCCTTGCCGGATACGCTGGTGGAGAGCGAGCTGTTCGGGCACGTCCGCGGGGCCTTCACCGGGGCGCTGAACGACCGACGCGGCAAGTTTGAACTAGCCAATGGCGGCACGCTGTTCCTGGATGAGGTGGGCGAGCTGTCGCTGACCGTGCAGGCCAAATTGCTGCGCGTGCTGCAAAGCGGTCAGCTACAGCGGCTGGGTTCGGACAAGGAGCATCAGGTCGATGTGCGACTGATCGCAGCGACCAATCGCGACTTGGCCGAAGAAGTGCGCAGTGGTCGCTACCGCGCCGATTTTTATCACCGGCTCAGCGTTTACCCGTTGCTGGTACCGGCACTGCGTGACCGTGGGCGAGATGTGTTGCTGCTCAGCGGTTACTTCCTCGAGCAGAACCGCTCGCGCATGGGCCTCAACAGCCTGCGCCTGAGCACCGATGCCCAAGCGGCGTTGTTGGCCTACGGCTGGCCCGGCAATGTGCGCGAGCTGGAACACCTGATCGGCCGCAGCGCGTTGAAGGCGCTGGGCAACTGCAAGGAGCGACCGAAAATTCTCAGCTTGAGTGCCGCCGACCTCGATCTGCCCCATGGCAACGTCGAAGTCAGCGCCGAGCAACCCACCGCTGCGGCCGTGGAAACGGTGACCGGGGATTTGCGCGAAGCCACCGAGCGTTATCAGCGCCAATTGATCGGCGCTTGCCTTGAACGACACCACCACAACTGGGCGAGCGCTGCCCGCGAGCTGGGCCTGGATCGGGCCAATCTCGGGCGGATGGCCAAGCGCCTGGGGATGAAATAGGCACCGGGGGCAATCGTTGCGAGTGGCGCATAACTTGCTTCGAGAGCCACCTTCGCGGCGACATTCTGTCGCCGCTGCCTGCCCCCGGATGCGACTGACCGCCCAATGAATACGACGTTTTCCTGTGTAGGCTGTGGCAAATGCTGCAATGACCACCACGTGCCCCTGACCCTGCAAGAAGCCCGGATGTGGGCGGCCGACGGTGGCCAGGTCATCGTTTTGGTGGAAGCCTTCCTGAACAATGGCCTGGGCCTGTCGGCGCATCAACGCGAGCACGCCGCACGGCGCTCGGCAGTGGTGCGCAGCGGTATCTGCGAGGCTTTCGTTGCCATCACTTTTGCCGCCTACAGCACCGGCGCCTGCCGCCATCTTGACCAGGACAACCTGTGCCGCATCTATGAACGCCGGCCGCTGGTGTGCCGCATCTATCCGATGGAGATCAATCCGCACATTCCCCTGAACATCGCGGCCAAGGAATGTCCGCCGCAATCATGGGAACAGGGACCGCCGCTGATTGTCGGTGGCGAGTTGGCGGATCCGCAACTGGCGGACCTGATCCAGCGCTCTCGCCAGGCGGATCGCGATGACATCCACGTCAAGGACGCGATATGCGCGCTATTGGAGATTCGAACCACTGCACTCAAGGGCGACGGGTTTACCGCTTACCTGCCGGACATGACCGCGTTCGCCACGATCATCGACGAATTGGCCGGACAGACGTTACCGGCGTGGGAAAGCGAATGGCAGTTTCATGTGTCGGGGGACGATGTCGCCGGCCCCCTATTGGCAGCGGGTGCGCAGGTGGCGACCGAGTCGCCCGCTCACTATGCTTTCATTTCGTTGCGAACGGCTTGAGCCCACCAGGCGACACCTGTATTCGCCCCTTCGCGAAGCACACTGGATAAACCTGAGACCTAACGCTTGCCCATCGAACGGCGTGTCCCCGGAGGCGCCATCCCCGGCGTCTTGGTGTGGCCATTCTTGGCGCCGTTCTTGTACCACGGCTGGCTGGCGTCCTTAGTGGCCTGCAGCTCACCGGGCTTGAACGGGAACTTGAACGCCGGGATTGCGGTTTTGGTCTCGCTGTCAGCGCTGGAGTCGACGCTGTCTGGCAGCTCTGCCTGTTCGTCGCTCAAGGCGTCGGCTACCGGCGGTTGTTTCGGGGAAGTCATGAAAAGCTCCGGGTGATGCACACTGTGTCGGGCCCGTTCAGCGAGCCACGAAAGACGCCAGTATAGCGGAAGGGCAGGTACAGGCTTCAAGCTGCAAGCTTCAAGTTAAACGCGCTGCGGGTAGCTTTTAACTTGCGGCTTGCAGCTTGAAACTTGTAGCTTTCCTTCCATTCTCTCCGCCCGACGAGCCCTGCGCCCATGAAAAAGACTGTTCTCGCCTTCAGCCGCGTCACGCCAGAAATGGTTGAACGCCTGCAACAAGACTTCGACGTCATCGTGCCGAACCCGAAAAAGGGTGATATCAACGCCCAGTTCAACGAAGCCCTGCCCCATGCCCACGGATTGATCGGGGTCGGCCGCAAGCTCGGTCGTGCACAACTGGAAAACGCCGCCAGTCTGGAAGTCGTGTCCAGCGTTTCGGTGGGCTATGACAACTACGACGTGGACTATTTCAACGAGCGCGGGATCATGCTCACCAACACGCCGGACGTGCTCACCGAAAGCACCGCCGACCTGGCCTTCGCTTTGTTGATGAGTAGTGCACGCCGCGTCGCCGAGCTCGACGCCTGGACCAAGGCAGGCCAGTGGCAAGCCACCGTCGGTGCACCGCTGTTCGGCTGCGATGTCCACGGCAAGACCCTGGGCATCGTCGGCATGGGCAACATCGGCGCGGCCATCGCGCGCCGAGGTCGGCTGGGCTTCAACATGCCAATCATCTACAGCGGCAACAGCCGCAAGACTGCGCTGGAACAGGAACTCGGTGCGCAGATGCGTAGCCTGGACGAGCTGTTGGCTGAAGCCGACTTCGTCTGCCTGGTGGTTCCGCTCAGCGAGAAGACCAGACACTTGATCAGCCATCGCGAACTGGCCCTGATGAAGCCGAGCGCGATCCTGGTGAACATCGCCCGGGGTCCGGTGGTGGACGAGCCGGCACTGATCGATGCGCTGCAAAACAACCGCATTCGCGGTGCCGGGCTGGATGTGTATGAAAAGGAGCCGCTGGCCGAGTCGCCGCTGTTTCAGCTGAAAAACGCAGTGACCTTGCCGCATATCGGTTCGGCCACCCATGAGACCCGCGATGCCATGGCCAACCGCGCCTTGGCGAACCTGCGCAGCGCATTGCTAGGTGAGCGTCCACAAGACCTGGTCAACCCGCAGGTCTGGAAAGGTTGAATGAACGAAGGCACGTCTGGCTGGACGTGCCATTTGCCATAACATCAAGCGAGCTGCAATTTAAGTAGAACAGACGACATAACTTGCAATGCAGTCTCCGACTGAACTTCCCTGAAGAACTATAAACTTCGAGCGATCAAAGAACGCACCAAGGGCGCACTCGGAGAATAACCAATGAACAAACTCACCACCGCCTCTGTGATAAGGCGGAGCAAAGTACTTGTTGTTTTAACCGCAACATTATTCGGGCTAATGACGCTCGCCAACAATGTTACCGATTATGCGGCATATGCCGAATACATCGGGCGCATCATCAGCATGAGCGACACCACGGGCAACGACTCACGGCGCTACAGGTCCATCACGTCCAACATGTTTCACCATCGTTTTTACTGGGCAATCATTTCACTCGAAATTATTTTTACCTTTAGTTGCCTGGTGGGGACCTGGCAGCTCTATCGAAAACTTGATGCACCACGCAACGAGTTTCACGAAGCAAAAAAATTCGCAATCGCTGGCTTCGTGACAGGTATTTTTGTATATCAGGGTTTATACGTCATCATTCTCAATGAATGGTTCGACATGGATTACTCCGTTCATCGCAACACCTATGTTTGGGCACAAAACAATATTGAATATATGTTTCTCGGCCTGATCTTTCTCACGGCAGTAAAAGACAGCTGAACAGCCTGCGGCTCAGGCCAGCTTCCCCGCCACGGTTTTGGCGCTCGTGCCGGGTTTGCGAAACACCAACACGTTGCCCAGCATGACCAGTACCAGGCCCATGAGCGCCGGGGGCGTCCATTGGTAGCCTTCGGCAAACGCCGAGACATTCAGCGCCACCACCGGAAACAGAACGGTGCAATAGGCTGCGCGCTCGGGGCCCATGCGCCCGACCAGAGTCAGGTAGGCTGTGAAACCAATGACCGAACCGGGAATCACCAGGTACAACAGCGAGCCGATGTAGCGAGCGTTCCATTCCATGTCGAACGGAATCCCATTGACCACGCACCATACCGACAACATCGCCGCGCCATAGGCCATGCCCCAGGCATTGGTCGTCAGTGGCTTGAGCCCGGCTTTTTGTTGCAGGCTCGACAGCATGTTCCCCGCCGAGAAACACAGGGTGCCACACAGGGCCAGGCCAAGGCCAAGCAAGGTTTGCGGGCTGGCGGCGTGACCCGCCAGCTCGGGCCAGAACAGCAGGCCCAGACCGAGCAAGCCCAGCGCGCCGCCCATCAGCACATTGCGGGCGATTTTCTGAGCGAAGAACACCCGTGCATTCAGCGCATTCCACAGCGTGGCCGTGGAAAACACCACGGCGACCAGTCCGCTGGGGATCCACTGACTGGCGGTCAGGAAACACATGAAGTTGACGCAGAACAGGCATAACCCTTGCGCCAGGCAAATCAAGTGCCCGCGGCGGTTCATCAATTGCAGGCGGCGGCTAAGCAGCAGGATCACGAACAGCACCAGCGCCGCCAAGCCAAAGCGATAGACAATGGACACGGGAATCGCCACCACGCCCAGTTGCCATTTCAGGGCGATCCAGGTGGTGCCCCAGATCAGCACGGTCAGCAGGTACAACGAAAGGTTCATGGCAAAGGCTCCTTGATAGGCGACCAGTGTCCTGCGCCGCGTTGCGCCGCACTTGCATAATCTTGCGCTTTTGTCAGTCGACGGGCTGGCAGGCGAAGGCCTACGGAGTAGGATGCAAGGCGTTGGAGAGAAACGATCATGCCCGCACTGGAATCCCTGCAAGTCTTTCAAGCCCTCAACCGCTCGCCCAATGCTCGCCTGGAGCACAGCGCCGAGCTCGGTGACGGATTGGCAGCAGCCTTGTGGAACAACCACCACGATGCCCAGGACTACGAAGCGCCGAGCCACCACACGCTGTCCTGCTACATCGCTGGCGGCACCGGGACCTTCCGGCGCGACCAGCCCGGCACCAAGGGCGGTCCGGACAAGCTGTGCATCCTGCCGGCCGACCATCAGTCAGGCTGGGTGATCAATGGCGACATTCGCCTGGCCCACCTGTATTTCAGCCCGGAACAATTTGCCCTCGGCTGCGTCACCCTGCTCGATCGCGAGCCACGGCAACTGCAGTTGCGTGAGCAAACTTTTCTGGATGACCCACAACAGGCGTTGCGCTTTCGGCACTTGATCCGCCTCAACTGGGACGAACCGGGAGAACGTCTGCTCACCAGCAGCCTGGCCCATGAAATGCTCGCCCACGCCCTGCTCAGCCAGGTCAGCGTACGTCCCGGCTTGCGACTCAAGGGTGGCCTGGCCGCGCATCAGCGACGGCATCTAGTGGAGTTCATCGACAGTCAATTGGCTGAAGCCATCAGCCTGGGGCAGTTGGCTGCTCTGTGCGCATTATCCGAGTACCACTTTGCGCGGATGTTTCGTGAGAGCTTCGGTTTGCCGCCCCATCAGTATGTACTGGCGCGGCGCTTGAGCCGGGCGCGGGAGTTGCTGCGCAGCACCTCGCAGCCGTTGGGAGAGATTGCATTGGCGTGCGGGTTTGCCAGTGCCAGTCACTTCACCAATCGATTCAGGCAGGCGCTAGGTGGAACGCCGGGAGAATATCGGCAGGCGTTTTTGCGTTAATGCCGGGATATTCATTGCCTGTCAGGCCGCCATCGCTGGCAAGCCAGCTCCCACAGCTTTCGGTGTCGATTGCATACACAAACCCTGTGGGAGCTGGCTTGCCAGCGTTGAACGATGACGCGATTTCTAATCAGAACTCCAGGGTGCTCGACAACGTCACCTGCCGCGAATCCCCCATCGACACAAAGAACCGGCTCGCCGCCGAGGTGTAATACGTACGGTCAAACAGGTTTTTCACGTTGAGTTGAAACTTGACCCGCTGCCCATCGAGTTGGGTGTCATAGGTGGCGAACGCGTCGGCGACGGTGTAGCTCGGCAGGTCAAAATCATTCACGGCATTGCCCGCTCGTTCCCCGACATAGCGTGCTCCAGCGCCAATCCGCAGCTGATCGCCACCGACGATCGTGCCGAAGTCATAGACCGCCGACAGTGAGCCACTATTCTTCGCGACGTTCTGCAGCTGTTTACCTTTGTAGACCGGGTCCTGCGTCACTTCGGCATCGGTGTAGGCATAACTGCCGATCATGCTCCAGCGGTCGCTGAGCTGGCCGCTCAAGTCCACTTCCAGGCCACGGGAACGCACTTCACCGGCCGCACTGTAGAGTGTCACCGGGCCTTCGGCGTTAGCCACCAGGACGTTGCGTTTCTTGATGTCGAACAGCGCAAGGTTGCCCGTTACGCGGCCCGGCATTTCCAGCCTGGCCCCCACTTCCCACGACTTGGCTTCTTCCGGCGCAATGCTGCCGTCGAGCACGGCGCTGCTGCCGCTCAACGGCGCGATGGTCGAGTTGGGTTTGAACGATTCGGTGTAGCTGCCATAGAACGACAGTTCATTGGTATAGCGGTAGACCAGGCCGGCGCGCGGCACCCATTTTTGCCCGTTGCTGTCGGTGTTGGCCTTGAACGGCACGCCTTTGCCGGCGTACTGGTCGTACTCCTGGAAACGTCCGCCAGCGACCAGGATCCATTGGTCGGTGAGGTGGATCGAGTCCTGCAAGAACACCGAATCGCTACGCAGGATATCGGTCTGCGCACTGTCGGCCGGGCTGACCGTGGTGCCCGGGACTTCGCGGCCGTATACCGGGTCGAGGTAGCTGAAGGTTGTCAGGCTTTTCTGACGGATCAGGTCGGCGCGGTAGATCTTGCGGTACTCGTCATCGACCCCGAGCACCAGGTCATGTTGCATGCCGGCGACATCGATCTTGCCTTCGAGGCTCGCAGTCGTGAAACGGTCCGTACTGATAGCATTCTGCGTGCCGTCCATGCTGCGTGTGAGCGTGCCATTGCTGGTGTCGACAGCGGTCACACGCACCTGGCTGGCGTCATAGGTCTCACGATTCCAGCTGTAGCCGAAATGGGCTTTCCAGTTGTCGTTGAGGTCGTGATCGGCCTGGAAGTGATACAGGTCGGAGCGCCCTTCCATGTTGTTGAACGGTTCGTCGAGCCGGCGATCACGGGGGATGTCCAGCGGATGATTATCCCGCGGATCGATCACCGTGCCACGGTCGAACGGGGTCAGGAACTCCCGGTGTTCATAGGCGAACGTCAGCTGGGTGCTTTCACCAAACCAGGCCAGCGACGGCGCCACCAGCGTCTCGCGATGCACACCGTAGTTGCGCCAGTAATCCTCGTCTTCGTGGTCCAGCACCAGACGGTAGGCCAACCCGGACTCACCCAGGGCACCCGTGCTGTCAAAGGTGCCGCCGCTGCCGTTCTTGCCCTCGCCATAAGTCGAGCCACGCAGGGTCAGGGCATTGTAGGGATCAAGCTCCGGCTGCTTGCTGACCATGTTGACCACGCCGCCGGGATCCTGGATACCATAGAGCAGCGAGGCCGGGCCCTTGAGCACTTCGACCCGGTCCACCGTCGCGTTCAAGCCCCGCCCCTGCACCACCGGCATGCCGTCACGCATGATCGAGCCGTTGCGGTTGTCGCCGAAACCGCGGGTCATCACCGAATCCTGGGTGCTGCCCAGCGTGTTGCCCTGGGTGATACCGCTGACGTTCGCCAGCGCGTCATCCAGGTTACGCGGAGCCTGGTCGCGAATGACCTGGGCCGGGACGACGTTGACCGTCTGGGGAATTTCCTGAAGCGGCGTCGAGGAACGCATCACCGAGCTGGTAGGCGGAGGCTGGTAGCTTGTGGAAGGTTCCATCACCGAGGTGATGGTGGTAGCGCCCAGATTCAACGCGCCCTCGGTCGGTAGCGGTTCCAGGACCATGGTGTGGCCATCGATGCGCCGCGTGGTCAAGCCGGAACCGCCGAGCAACCGCTGCAGGGCCTGTTCGGCACTCAACTGGCCATTGAGCGCCGGGGCATTGAGGCCATACGGCGCCTCATCGGTATAGACCACGCTGATACCGGTGACGTGACTGAAGTCGCTCAACGCCTGGGGCAAGGGTTTGGCGACCATCGAAAAGCTGAATAGCGCACTTTGCGGGGTGCTGGCAGACGCGGCCAGTGCCCCGTTCAGCGGCAGCAGCGCCAACGCCGCGAAGCTCAACGCAGACACACCCAACCATTGTTTGACCGAACCCGGTATTGCCCTGGACTTCATGACTCATGACCTGTGTAGAACCACAACGGATGCGAATGACTCGCAGTTTCAGTCACTACACGGATGGCGTTCGGTTTTACCTCAGCAGAAAGTTGAAAATAATTATTCCAAGAGGTGTGGTGTTAGATTCGCCCCTTCGCGAGCAGGCTCGCTCCCACATTTGGAATGCGTTCTCCTGTGGGAGCGAGCCTGCTCGCGAAGGGGCCAATCGTCTCAGCGCAAAATAATCAGATGTCCCAGAACCTGGTGTTGCTCAAAGCCCAACACCCCCTGCAATGAACTCAATACCGCCTGCGGGTCCTTGCTCGGAAAGCTGCCGCTGATCTGCCGCTGTGCCACGTCATCATTGAGCACCACGATCCTCCCCGGGTAGTAACGGCGCAAATCCTCGACCACATCAGCCAGCGTCGCCTTGTAGTAAGTCAGCCATCCCTGGCGCCACGCGAGCTGCGCTTCGCTGTCCACCGCATGAAGTTTTCCCGCTGAGCCTTCGCCGTAAGCCACTTGCTGGCCGGCCGTCAGGATCTGCTGGTCCGCGTTCTTTTGCGCCGTCACGCCAACCCGGCCAGACAACACCGTCACCTGCGCCCCACGAGGTTGCAGTCGCACTTCGAACTGTGTGCCGAGCACCCGCGCCTGGCCCTTCCCGGCGTCGACCACAAATGGCTCGCCGGTATGGGTCACGCTGAAAAATCCGGCACCGCGGCGCACTTGCACACGCCGCTCCCCCTCACTGAAATCCACCGCAATCGCACTGTCGGCATCAAGAGTGACCTGCGATTGATCGGCCAGAGTGATGGTGCGGACTTCCCCCGGTGCCGAGACATAATCGGCGCCCAGGTCGTCGATCCAACGCAACGGCTGCCAACCGCCACCGAGGCTGATCATCAGCAGCAGGGAAGCCGCCATGGCCAGCGCGCCCGACCAGCGCCGAACGCTGCTGCGACGTGAGCGATTCATGGCGTTGAGGTAACCCTGCAAGGCCAGCGCGTCCTCGTCGGCGAGTCTGCGCGCCGGCACTTCACTCAACTCCCACAACACTTGCGCACGGGCATAAGCCTGCGCATGCGCGGGGTCGGCCTGCAACCATTGACTGAAGGTGGCTTGGTCACCGCTGCAGGGCTGGTCATGCAACAGACTTAACCAGGCCAGCGCTTGCTGTTCCTGAGCAGGCGTCGGCCTGACGCGTTCGATGCTGTTCACAGTGCTTTCCCTGGCATACGCGGCTCGCATTCGCGCAGGCTGGCTTTGCAGGCCTCGAGCGCGCGCATCATATGTTTTTCCACGGCACTCTGGGACAGGCCCATGGCCTTGGCGATCTCGGCGTACTTGCGACCATGGATGCGGTTGAGCAAAAAAATCTGCCGCGTGCGTTCCGGTAACGCGCGTAACGCCGCTTCGACGTGGCGCAGATCGTTGCCTGCTTCCAGCGCCGCTTGCGGCTCGCCGCCCATACAGTGCGCCGGTTCGGCCATTAAACCTTCGTTGGCCCGCACCCGCGTACCTTCGCTGCGCAAGTGGTCGATGGCGATGTTGCCGGCGCAGCGCAACAGATAGGTGCTGAGTTCTTCAACTTGTACCAGGGGGCGTCGCCAGAACCGCACGAACAAGTCTTGCACCAGGTCCGCCGCCGTGGCCCGGCAACCCACGCGACGACTCACCAACGCTTCCATTTGCGAACGCTGGGAGAGAAATACCTGGAGAAAATGCGCACGATCGCCGCGTGGTTCGCCGTGCTCGATCTCGGGAGATTCGGGAGTAGTCATTGATTCAATACTGCGCCATAGCGGCAATCGGGCCGGCCAACAACCGGGTGTGTACCCAGCAAGGCGCAATACTAATGATAAATATTCTCATAAGCAAAGCTGTCGAGGGAGATCACTTATCTTGACAGCAGCTATCAGTGCGACCAGTTCGACGAGTGCGGCGGTTCACTGAATCCCTTGGCCACAAAACAAAACGGGCCTGCATTGCAGGCCCGTTTTCATTGGGAGGGTCAATCAGGCATCAAGCGTTTTGCGCAGCCTGTTCGTTTTCAAGAAACTCTTCTTCCAGCAGCTTGTCGGCGTGAGGCCTGCGCTCGAAGGGCACCACGGCAGCGCGTGGTTTGCCGCGCAGTTTGCCGAACAGGTGTTCAAGGGCGTGTTCGAGTTTCTCGGCAGCTCCGTCGATCGCCAGTTCCAGGCTGGCGGCTTTATGGGTGACAGAAATCGGTTGGTGGCCTTTTGGCCGCGCTTCCAGCTGGCAGCGCAAATCATGGGGACCAGGCTTGTCGCCATTCTCGTCCCGCAGGTGAACCTCGACGCGGGTCAGGTCCTCCTCATAACGTTCGAGCGTGCTCTCAATGGTGGTTCGTACCCACTCCTCCAGTCGGATGCTGCTTTGAATATGGTTATCGCTATTGACTTGGATTTGCATAGTTCATCCCTTATTTCAGCTAGCTCGCGAGAGGCCGGTCAGCTAAGCCCTTGGGCGTCATCACCGTGACCTCTTACTTACACAATCGGTCTGTACGATGAACAATTCAACCCCTAAAAAAAGATAAATATCTAATCGCAAAAAAAGCCGGACAACCGGCAAAAGCGCTGTTAAGGTCGGGAGTTGGGTCGCCCCTCTCTTACGAAATAATTGCTCACATCTGCCGCTCCCCCAGCGGGTGCAGGCCGCGAAAAATCGCCGCCTCCTCCACCAGCCAGTCATGTACCGCCCGCACGCCCGGATGGCTCAGCGCCCCCGGCGCGTAGAGCACCATGTAGCGCTTGTGATTGGGCACCGCCAGGCCGAACGGTACGATCAATGCGCCCCGCTCCAGCTCGTCATTGAGCAGCGTACGCCGTGCAATCGCCACGCCCATCCCGGCGATGGCCGCTTCGATGGTCAGGTGATTGCGATTGAAGGTATGCCCGCGCCGCACATCGGCACCTTCAAAGCCGATGGCATCGAGATAGAACTCCCATTCCGCGTATTCGTAGCTGCCGCGCCAGGCAGTAATGTCATGCAGCAACGGAAAATGCAGCAGGTCCGCCGGGCCATGCAACGGCGGACGCCCGCGTAACAGGCCCGGGGCACACACCGGGAAAATCTGCTCATCGAGCAAGGCTGTGGATAACAATCCGGGGTAGCTGCCGTCATTCAGGTCGATGGCCAGGTCGAAATCGCCTTCGTGCAACGGCACGCTGCTGTCTTCGGCGACCAGGCGTAGCTGGATGTCCGGGAAGCGCTGCTGCAAGCGTGGCAGGCGCGGCGTCAGCCATTTGCTCAGGAAAGAAGGAATCGAACGCACCCGCAGTGTGCCGCTGATCATCCCCGCGTCCAGCCGGCGCAATTCGGCATCGATGCTGCCGTAGGCCTCGTTGACCGTAATGGCCAGTCGCTGGCCTTCGGCGCTCAGTTCCACGCCCCGGGCACGCCGGTGAAACAGTCGAAAACCAAGGCGCTCTTCCAGCTGTCGGATCTGCTGGCTGACCGCCCCCGGCGTGATGTGCAGCTCTTCGGCGCAACGGGTGAACGACAAGTGCCGCGCGGCACAGGAAAACACCTGTAGCCAAACGTAAGTCTGGGCGTGTAATTGGCGGCTCATGGTTTAGTCCTGCTAAAGGCTGTCTTAGGAAGTTTCGTTGGTCACGTAGGACTGAGAGAGGCAGTATCGCTGAAAGTGCGCTTGTCCTACAAAAATGGCAGCGATTCATCTTCCATTGCAGGAATAGGCTTTAGCATGGCTATCAGTGTTTTCGATCTCTTCAAAGTCGGCATCGGTCCATCCAGCTCCCACACGGTCGGCCCCATGCGTGCTGCCGCGACCTTCGCCCAGGCGCTGGTGGACCAGGGTTCAGTGACTGACGTACGGCGGGTGGAAATCCGCTTGTACGGCTCCCTGTCGGCGACCGGTGTCGGTCATGCCACCGACCGAGCTTGCGTCATGGGCTTGATGGGCGAATGGCCAGACCGTATCGATCCCTCCACCATCGACAGCCGGATCCATACCCTGCGTGAGACCGGCGAGTTGTTGCTGGCAGGCCAGGTGAGCATTGCGTTCAACTGGTCGCGCGATCTGCTGCTGCTCGACGAGAGTTTGCCCTACCACCCCAACGCCATGTCCCTGACTGCCTTCGGCGAAACCGGCGAACTGTTCGAACAGACGTACTACTCGGTCGGTGGTGGGTTCATCATCGAGGCGGCAGAAGCCGAGTCCGGGCTATCACCTGCCCGAGACGTGGTTTTGCCCTACGACTTTTCCAGTGCCGTCGAGCTGCTCAAGCTCTGCAACCAGCACGGTCTGCGTGTCAGCGAGCTGATGATGGCCAACGAACGGGCCTGGCGCAGTGACGAAGAAATACGCCAGGGCTTGCTGCATATCTGGTCGGTGATGCGCGAGTGCGTCGAGCAGGGGCTGGAGCACGAAGGCATCCTCCCCGGTGGCCTGAACGTGCCGCGACGTGCGGCGAAATTGCACCGCAGCCTGTTGGAAATCGGCAAGCCGAACGTCATCACTTCGACCCTGTCGGCCATGGAATGGGTGAACCTTTTCGCCCTCGCCGTGAACGAAGAAAACGCTGCCGGCGGTCGCATGGTGACAGCACCGACCAACGGTGCAGCGGGGATTATTCCGGCGGTGCTGCACTACTACATGAAATTCAACCCCGATGCGTCGGACGATGACGTCGTGGCGTTCTTTTTGGGTGCCGCCGCCGTCGGCATCCTGTGCAAGAAAAACGCCTCGATCTCTGGTGCCGAAGTCGGTTGTCAGGGCGAGGTCGGCTCTGCCTGCGCCATGGCCGCCGCCGGCCTGGCAGAAGTCCTCGGCGCCACGCCGGAGCAATTGGAAAACGCCGCCGAAATCGGCCTTGAACACAACCTCGGACTGACCTGTGACCCGGTCGGCGGGCTGGTGCAAGTGCCATGTATCGAGCGCAACGCAATTGCTGCCGTAAAGGCGATCAACGCCACGCAAATGGCCCTGCGTGGCGACGGCAAGCACTTCATCTCCCTGGACCGGGTGATCCGCACCATGCGCGACACGGGCGCCGACATGCACGACAAATACAAGGAGACATCCCGAGGCGGTCTGGCGGTGAACTGGGTAGAGTGCTGACCGGTTTGGTGGCATGCAGGCGCAAATTGCCCTGAAACGGGCAGCCCCCTGTAGGAGCGAGCCTGCTCGCGAAAAACCTGAGAGCGCCGCGTGGCGCCAGATATCCCGCGTCATCGTTGACCTGCATCGCGAGCATGCTCGCTCCTACAATTCGTGCTTCTTGTCCGGCATGCCCTTTGCTACATCCCGTTTGGAACATTGATGGCGATATTGACGAGAGAATGGCCGATGGTCCGGCGTTGCGAACCAACCCGATCACGGCCGGTCAACAACTGCACGTTCAATCAAGCGGTGACGCATCATGGACAACCCTTTCCAGCTCATTACCGATGCTTTTGCAGCGGACTATCAGATCAACCTGAGCATTCAGGGTCTTGATGGCAGCATCATGCTGACCCTGTCCAACAATGGCCGAGTAGTCGCAAAGCGCATGATCAGTGCCGAACAACGCAACGATCCACAACGGCTCAAGCGCCTGGTGCAAAGCATCCAGTTCGGCATCGCCATCGAACAGGGGCACAGCGCAGTGGCCATCCTCGAAGCCATGACCGATGGCGGCACGCACAGCCTGCCGCCACCCTCGATAAAAAACCGCCCGCGCCCGGCCATCAGGCTTTAAAGCTCGCCCTTCTCCACTTCCGGATGTTCACCCGAGCCCGCACCTGTCTTACGGTGCGGATGCTCGATCTTCACCGAAGGAAATTGCGAGGAGGCGTAGCGCACTACCAGGATCGCAAACGCCAGCAACAGGATCCCGCCGCACAGGTAGATGATCCCCAAGTCGGGTGGATTGTGATGGGACACGTTGGAAATCAGCAGCCGCGTGAGCGCCGTGATCGCCACGTAGATCAGGAAACGTACCGGCATGTGGTTGGTCTTGAAGTAAATCCCGACCATCGCCCCCAGTTCCAGGTAGATGAACAGCAGCAGGATGTCGTCGATCTTGATATGCCCCTGCTCGAGCATCCCGAGAAACTCCATCACCGCAGCCCACGCGGTCACCGCACCAATGGCAAACAGCGCCAGGTAGTGGAAAGTTTCGACGAACAGGTTGCCCAGTGACTCGGCCAGTTCATGCACGTTCTGCCGCAGCTTTTCGGCCCAGTTGATTTTCACGATGATGCTTCCTTAGGTCGACTCGACCGGATAATGCAGGTTGGACGTGACGGTTGTTCTGCATGCAGAAACAAGGCCACGTCCATGATGGCGAGACGCCTTGGATTGCGCTCCGTGACGTTTGGTCGCAGCTATCTTTACCCAGCTACCAAAACCCGACGCCTGACAAATCCCGAAACCGGCCTACATTAAAAAGCCACTACCCAAATCCGAGAGATTCGCTTATCCTTTGCTGTATATAGATACAGTAGTCGAATCAGACTAATAATTTGAAGGCATGTGAGGTGGTGAATGGCCGTCGAAGTGGTATACCGCAGCAGCCGAGATCTGGAGCGCTTGTTCATGGATAAAGCCGAAGCTGACCGTCATGACAAAATGCTCGAGCTGGCGGAGTTGCTGGCTGACGTATTGCAAAAAGCTGTTCCGTCCTTGACCGAACAGCAAGTGGAAGAAGTCGGGATCTACATGGCGAAAAACCGCGACGTGTTCGCCAAGGCGTTCAAGAGCCAGCCGGACGCCTTGTCCGAACTGCTCACAGCGCCAGCGCAAGTCGTAGAGTCGGTTAAAGAGGCAATACCCGTTGAAGAGGCAATCGCTGAGCCGGTGGCCCCGACGAAGCCTGCCAAAGCCGCGAAAACCCCGAAGTAAGCAGCCCCCGTAGGAGCTGCCGCAGGCTGCGATCTTTTGATTTTTTATCGATACAGCACCTTCTCCGCCAACTCGTCTGCCACGCGAGCCGGAGAGCGTTTTTCCGCCTGGGCGTGGGCGAAGACTTCGGTGAGCCGCGAGCTGATTTTCGACAGGTGCGCGGTGATGGTCCCCAAGTCTTCGCCACGATGCTTGAGCGAAACATAGATCAATCCGCCGGCATTGATCACGTAGTCGGGCGCATACAGGATGCCCCGCCTTTCCAGCTGGTCGGCGACGTCCAGATGGGTCAGTTGATTGTTCGCCGAACCGGCCACTGCCGAGCAGCGTAGTTGCGTCACGCTGTGGCTGTTCAGCACCCCGCCCAGACCGCACGGCGCGAGAATGTCGCAAGGTGTGCTTAGCAATGCGTCGTTGGCTATCGGGTGCGCGCCAAGTTGCTCCATCGCCAGTTGTACCTTGCCGTGGTCGATGTCGCTGACCAGCAGCTCGGCGCCGGCGGCGTGCAGCTGCTCTGCCAGGGCAAATCCAACGTTGCCCAGGCCTTGGATGGCGACGCGTAGGCCTTCGAGGTTATCGCTGCCCAACCGGGCCATCGCCGTGGCGCGGATGCCGGTAAACACGCCCATCGCCGCGTGAGGCGCGGGGTCGCCGGCCGATGTGGTGCTGGTGACGTGTTGGGTCTGTTGGGCAATGCAATCCATGTCCGCCACCGAGGTGCCACTGTCGATGGCGGTAATGTAGCGCCCGTCGAGTTGATTGATACAACGCCCGAACGCTTCAAACAGTGCAGCGCGATTGGCCACGTGAACGGGGCGAATGATCACCGCCACGCCGCCGCCCTGGGCCAGACCGGCCAAGGCCGCCTTGTAACTCATGCCTTGGGCAAGGCGCACCGCATCCTCGACTGCAGACTCGTCGCTGGGATAGGCAAGGTAACGGCAACCGCCCAGAGCAGGCCCCAAACGGCTGTTATGAATGGCAATCACCGCCTTCAACCCGGTGGCCGGGTCGACGCTCAGATGCAGCGATTCAAGGCGAGTGCTTTGCATGAGAGCGAACATCGTAAGGCTCCCGAATCACTTCTTGTAGTCGCCAGTATAGGCTTGTGCACAAAAATTGCAGAAGCGCACCGGAATAAGCAAAAGCGCCATGCAAGCTTTAGGAAATAACCGAAACTAGCCCCTGTGCGGTACTGGACGAATGGCAAAGACCGGTCTAAAACGAGGCATAGCCCGGAGATTTTCATGACGCCGCGCCAATCTTTTTTCGCCTGCCTGCAACGATCACCGCCTGCGCTGTTCGAGGCGGCGCTGTGGATCGCCGTCGAACATGACAAGCAGGTTAACCCCGAGGCAGTGTTGGCGCACTTCAAGGAGCTGCAACTGCGGGTCAGTAGCGGCTTGCCGATGTTACCCGTGAGCGAGTTGGCGCAACCGTTGCTCAGGCGCATGGTCGAATTGGGGTTCGCCCAGGATGACTTCGCCCCCTTGCGGCCGCAAGTGGCATTGCTCGATAAGGTCCTGGTGCGTCGCCGCGGGCAGCCATTAGCCTTGGCGATGATAGCCCTGGAACTGGCCAGAGGCCTGGAGATTCCGCTGGTCGGCGTCAATTTCCCGGGGCATTTCCTGCTGCGGGTGCCAGGTGCCGATCATCTGCTCGACCCCTGTGGCGGCCGGCGCCTTTATCCCAACGATTGCCGGGAGCTGCTGCATCGCCAGTATGGCCCGAACATGCAACTCAACGCTGAGCAACTGGTCACGGCCACACCCGCGCAAATGCTTCAACGCCTGTCACGCAACCTGCGCCAGCTACATCTTTCCCACGACGATTACATTGGCGCGTTGATCGACGCCGAACGCGTACTGGAACTGGGCAACGCCAGCGCCTCCGACTACTTGGCCCGGGCCAGCCTGTACCAACGGCTGGACTGCCCGAATGCCGAGCGCTTCGACCTGGAACATGCATTGCTGCTCAGCGACGATCCGATCCAGCGGATTCGCCTGACCGAGCGACTTGGGCATTTGCCTCCTAATTCCATCGTCCACTGAACCCTACAGCACCGCGTTATCGTTCTTCGCGGGCAAGCCTCGCTCCTACGGGTATATGCAAATCAAGGCGTGTCAGGCTGGTTAGCTGGATGCGCCTTGATGAACGCCGGGTGGCTGGCGACCAGCGTCGCTACCCGGCGGATTCGCGGATAAGCCTCAAGGGAAATGTTGAAGCGTTCGGCGGCATACAACTGTGGAATCAAGTACACATCCGCCAACCCGGGCTGCGAACCAAAGCAGTAACCCTCATCACCAATCAGCTGCTCCACGGTCGCCAGCCCCTGGTTGATCCAGTGCGCAATCCACTCAAGAACCTGCGGTTCATCAAAGCCCAACTGGCGCAGCCGATTGAGCACGCTGACATTGTGCAGCGGATGTACATCGCAGCCGATCAGCGCCGCCACGCCACGCTCATGGGCGCGGGCAACGAGATCCTTGGACAGCAGCGGTACCTGTGGATAACGCTCCTCCAGGTACTCGATGATCGCCGGTGACTGAATCAGCAGCTCGCCTTCGTCGGTGCGCAATGCCGGCACGCGGCCTTGCGGATTGATGCCCAGGTACGCTGGCTGGCGATGCTCTCCACCCGGTGGCGCAATCAGGTTGATTGGCAGCGCCTGGTAATCCAGGCCCTTGAGCGCCAACGCGATACGCACCCGATAGGACGACGTTGAGCGGTAGTAGGTATAGAGTTCCATGAACCGATCCCCTTAGCGAGCCGGCAACACTTTGCCGCGGCATTCACCGAAGCCGATGGAGGCAAACCCTTCGCGGCTGCAACGGCCACGCAAGATGATCTCGTCGCCGTCCTCGAGGAATTTACGCACTTCGCCCGAGGCCAGTTCGATTGGCTTCTTACCGCCTTCGGTGATCTCCAGCAGGCTGCCGAACTGGCCGCTTTGAGGACCGGACAAGGTGCCCGAACCGAACAGATCACCGGCCTGCAACTGGCAGCCATTGACGCTGTGATGCGCCACCATTTGCGCCACGGTCCAATACATGTGTTTCGAGTTGCTCAGGGTCAGGCGATGGGCCGGCAGGTTCTGCTCGCGCATGGCTTCGGTGAGCAGCAGGACTTCCAGTTCGATGTCGAATGCGCCAGCGGCTTGATCGCGTTTATCGAACAGGTACGGCAGCGGCTGTGGATCGCCTTCCGGACGTGCCGGCTGGGCAAGACGGAATGGCTCAAGCGCTTCGGCCGTCACGACCCACGGAGAAATGCTAGTGATGAAGCTCTTCGACAGGAATGGCCCCAACGGCTGGTATTCCCAAGCCTGGATGTCACGTGCCGACCAGTCATTGAGCAGGCAGAAACCGGCGATGTGATCAGCGGCGTCACCAATGGCTATGGAGTCGCCCATGTCGTTGCCCTGGCCGATCCAGATGCCCAGTTCCAATTCGTAGTCCAAGCGTGCACAGGGACCGAATGTCGGTTCAGTCTGACCGGCTGGCAGCGTCTGGCCCTTGGGACGGCGCACGTCGGTGCCCGACGGGCGGATGGTCGAGGCGCGGCCGTGATAGCCGATCGGCACATACTTGTAGTTGGGCAGCAACGGGTTGTCCGGGCGGAACAGTTTGCCAACGTTTTGAGCGTGCTCGATGCCGACGTAAAAGTCGGTGTAATCATTGATTTTCGCTGGCAGATGCATCTGGCAATCGGCAGCCAGAGGCAGCAACTTCGCGCCCTGTGCTTCGATCTTGCCGCGCAGGGTGCTGCCCTCCTTGAGCAATTCTATCAAACGCTCACGCAAGGCTACGCGAGCTTCGCGACCCAATTCGAAGAACGCATTCAACTGACCGCCACGGGTGGCTTCGACCGCAGCCTTTGCAGCGCCATCGAACAGGCCGGCATCGAGTGCCGCTTCCAGATCGAAGATATGCTCGCCAATGGCCACGCCACTACGGGGCGCTGCCCCCTTCACGCTGAACACGCCCAGCGGCAGGTTTTGCAGCGGGAAATCCTCGTGGCCGTTGGCCGAAGCAACCCAGCTGCGAGTAATGGAAGTTTGCGTCATGGGTTATCTCCGGGTCGGGTCGAAAGTGGCTGGGAAGGTAGCCCAGCAGGCATCGTAGTTGTCTTGCAGTTGCGGGCAATCGAGGGCGAACGTGCTCGGGCGCAGCACCTGGCTGGTCTCGAACATGAAGGCCATGGTGTTGTCGATTTTCGAAGGTTTCAGGTCGACGTTGATCGCTTTGGTGCAGGTCTCACCATCTGGCCCATGAGCGCTCATGCAGCTGTGCAGAGAAGCGCCACCGGGCACAAAACCTTCGGCCTTGGCGTCGTATTCGCCCTGGATCAGGCCCATGAATTCATTCATCAGGTTGCGGTGGAACCACGGTGGACGGAAGGTTTTCTCAGCGACCATCCAGCGTGGCGGAAAGATCACGAAATCGAGGTTGGCCAAGCCGTGGACGCTGGTCGGCGAGGTCAGCACCGTGAAGATCGACGGGTCCGGGTGGTCGAAGCTGACCGAGCCGATGGTGTTGAAACGGCGCAGGTCATATTTATAAGGCACGTTGTTACCGTGCCAGGCGACCACGTTCAACGGTGAGTGGTCGAGCTCGCATCCCCACAACTGGCCTAGGAACTTCTGCACCAGCGTCGTGGGCTGTTGAAGGTTTTCGTAGCAAGCCACCGGCGTCAGGAAATCACGCGGATTCGCCAGGCCGTTGCTGCCGATCGGCCCCAGATCCGGCAGGCGCAACGGCGCACCGTGGTTCTCGGCGATGTAACCGCGCGCTTGTGGGTCGAGTAGTTCGATGCGCCATTTCAGCCCGCGAGGTAATACCGCGATTTCCAGCGGCTCCACTTCCAGTACGCCCAGTTCGGTGGCGATGCGCAGACGCCCCTGTTGCGGCACCAGCAGCATTTCGCCGTCGGCATTGAAGAATACGCGCTCCATGGAACGGTTGGCGCGGTACTGGTAGATGCTGATCCCCGCCGGTTTATCCGCGCTGGAGTTGGCCGCCATGCTCACCAGGCCATCGATGAAATCGGTTGGCTCGGCGGGAATGTCCAACGCGTTCCAGCGCAGGCGATTGGGGGTCACTTCACCTAATGGGCCGCCGGCCAATTGCCGATCGAGCTTGATAAATGCCGGGTGATTGGCCGAAGGCTGAATCCGGTACATCCACGTCCGCCGTGCTTCGCTGCGTGCCATCGTGAACGCAGTGCCGGAGAACAGTTCGGTGTAGAGGCCGTAAGGCGCTTTTTGCGGGGAGTTCTGGCCAACGGGAAGTGCCCCAGGCAATGCCTCACTGCAAAATTCGTTGCCGAAGCCTGACTGATAGGCCAGCGCTGGCGTCGTTGAATCGGAGTTCATGGAGCCTCCTGAACAGGGAGTCGACAGTGGCCGGTCGCTCTGTTGCAGAGTTCGTGGCACGTCGGGGTTATTTTTATCGTAATTCAATTACGCTTAACGTAATTTGATTGGGATTGACCGTCAAGCTATAAAGACGCCCATTCGTCCCGGGATCACAACGCCTCCATGGAAAAGCCTGACAGCAACGGTAAACAGAAAGTCCGCTCGGCCGAGGTGGGTACTGACATCCTCAAGGCCTTGGCCGAGTTGTCGCCCTCGACTTCACTCTCGCGCCTGGCCGAGCACGTGCAAATGCCAGCGAGCAAGGTTCACCGCTACCTACAGGCGTTGATCGCCAGTGGCTTTGCCGAACAGAATGCGGCGACCAATCATTACGGCCTGGGCCGTGAAGCCTTGCGCGTCGGATTGGCGGCACTCAACAGTATGGACGTGCTGAAAGTCGCCGCCCTACCGTTGGCCGAGTTGCGCGACGACTTGAACGAAACCTGTTTCGTGGCGGTGTGGGGCAATCAGGGAGCGACCGTGGTGCACATCGAACCGGCGGTGCGGGCGGTGACGGTGGTGACACAGTTGGGGTCGGTGTTGCCCTTGCTCAGCTCCTCCACGGGCCTGGTGTTTGGCGCGTACCTGCCCAAGCGTGAAACCGTGGAGTTGCGTGAGCAGGAACTGCTGTCGGCCGGCGCTCACGCCCTCAGCGATGATCAAGTCTATGAAACGCTATGTGGGCAGATCCGCGGCCGCGGCTTGCATCACGTGCACGGTTTACTGATGCCTGGTGTCGATGCATTGTCGGCACCGGTGTTCAACGCCGCCGGGCATGTGGTGGCAGTCATTACCATTGTCGGCCCGACCTCGTTGTTTCATGCCGACGAAAACGGCCCGGCGGCGCAGCGCTTGCTGGCGGCGACACGGGCCGTAAGTTGGCGGATGGGCTATGAACCGCCCACGATCACCGGCTAGCCGGATTACATCAAAATCGTTTGCTCGCTGGAGTCAGGCTCGGCGAGCGACTGCTTTATCAGTTCGCTGACGACGGCCAGGTCCACCGTTTTGCCGGTGCACGCAGAGATTACGCCCATGCAGGTATTAACATTGCCGACCTGCTTGGCAATGGCCTTCTGCGCCATTGAAAAACCTAGCTTTCCGATGCGCATCGTAGCCAGCTCCAACAGGCAATCGAGGTAACTCGAGAACATCTTCTCGTGGTCCCCTTCCATGTACGCCTTCGCCCCCTCAAACACCGCGTTGGTCATCACCACAGCACTCAAGGCGAGTCCGATAGGTGCGAAAGGGAGGCTAAAAACGGTGACTGCCACGATTGCATTATCGTAGATCAGCTTGCTGACAATCTCCCCAAGACTGGTGGTCTTGGCATCCACGTCGTCAACGATCTGAGCCATTGCATCGGTGTAGCAACGGGAGAAATCGCGGACTCGGCTATCGGACTGCAAATGAGGAATGTCCTCGATACTACGCAGCTTCACTTTCTCAAGGTATGCACTGACAACTTTCTGCTGCGTGAACTTGACTCGCTTGCTGTAATAACTGCCAAGTTCTGCCGTTTTCACCGATCTGGCAAACTCGGCCAAGGGTCTGAACGATCGGCAATCCGGCGCATGTGGGGTATACAGCAAATCATCCGCAGCGCCATTGCGCATGAGGCGGAACACATAAATGCCGTCAACCCGGCAGTTTTGAAGATAAAACCTGTAGAGACCCTCGCGTTGAGGAGACTCGGGATCTTCAACATGCGAGATTGGATCAGGTTCCACTTCGCGCGACTGCTCAATGAGCTGTTCAATCTGCTCATATTGCTTGCGTTCAATATGACCACAGAACAGCGCTTCCAACGCTGAACGATGCATTTCATGGCGCCGCAGATCGACGTAGACGTCACGTTTCAAGGCATAGTCCGGGGCATCCTGGTCCAGGTAATCGGCCTTTAACATGGCGAGATACTGCTCACCTGGGCGCAACGTTCTTGACCAGCCTGGCACATATTTGATCAGCAGATCGGAAACAGGTGGATGGCCGGGTGATAGACGAATGGACGGGTAAATTCCGCGGTTATGAGTCGGACCACTTTCTTCGGTAATGTGATGTTCATCGATGATCATCCGGGACAAGGTCATCTCTTTGGAATCATCAAGCCTCACCACAATCAGGTCAGGATCTATGTCGACGGTTTCGCCGTGTTGCGCCAGGACTTCCTCTGCACGCTTCATGATCAGCTTGCAGGCGAAGTCCTCGTAACTGATCAACGCTGCCTCGCGCCCTGCAAGTTTGGTTAAACCCTTGAGCTCAATGTTCAACCGCGCAAAACATTGTCGCTGGGCGGTGGTGGCCGAGCGATACCCGGCAGGAACGACCGCTTGCATTTCCCCGCGCAACCAATCGACATGCAGCATAACCCCCTGGCGCAATGCACCCTCTGCGCTGTTTGGCCAAGGGCTGCGCTGGATACCACACCACTGGCTCGGCAGGTCCTGGAGACGTCTCATGTACGCGTCCAGGCTGGCGCGTTCACTGGCCAATGTCTGGCGGCTCAAATAACTGCGCCCTTCGGGTTTTGCGGTCCAATCGAACAAATGGAAATTCAACTGCCTGAAGCTCGCGAACTCATACCAGCTCCTGCCACCCGGAGCCTGCGGTGCATACAGCACACAAAGCCCTTCTTCGCCCTGCGGCCCGCAGCAGACAATCATCCCCTCGAAAGCGCCTTTCGCATCACCCAACGAGAGCGCTCCCATGGAACAACGCTCATCACCTTGCGAGGAGATAGCGACGATCTGCAGGCTCTCGTCACTGATATGGCCCTGCAGCTTCGCGCTGAATGAACTCAGACCTATACGACTACTCAACAGAATTTGTTGCGCTTGAAGCACCGCTTCGTCCGTGTACTTCTTTTCGAATTTTTCCGCATGGAATTTGCGCATGCTCGCGCCGACCATCACCTCCAGAATATCGTCTGCGGTCACGCCGGACGGCAGCGCGCCCCCTTCCAGTTTGATCTCCAACGCAATGGTGGTGGAGCCGTACAAATCGTTGAGCATGAATTCGGGAAGCGTCAAGCGATTGCTCTGCACAACCTTTTGCTCGCCGACGAAGAAAGTATAGTGAGTGCGGACGAAAATATGGTCCGGGTCCACCACTTCACCGCTGAGTAGTCGAACAACTTCCCGCGCTTGAAACCTGGCGAACGCCTTCAGCGACTTAACTTCTCCAAGCAGTGCATCCAGCGCCTGTTCGCTTTCAGTCAGGGACTGCTCAGCATCAAAGTAGTACTGGCGATCCTCCTCACTTGCACGTTGCAGCCAATCCGGCAGCTGTGGTGTTTTCCTGGAGGGGCGTAAAACTTCTTCTTGAAGCTTGTACGCGGACTCATTGGTTAATCCATTAATTTCCATGCACTGTCCTTTTTGCATAAATTATTATGTTTGTCGTTATTGCGCCCCTATTAACTTGTATAAAAATTAAACTGAGAAACTGAAACTATCGGGGCGATTCCAGACATATAAACACTACAGCCATGGAAGCACACCCCGAAACTTGTGTGCATTCATGAACAAACAAAACGCCTTAGAATTCGTACATCAAGTAACAATACCCAATACTTTCGCCTTGGCCACGGCTTGCGTCCTGCGCTCCACACCCAACTTCCCATTGATACGTCGCGCATGGGTCTTGACCGTGTGCAAGGAAATGAACAACAGATCAGCAATCTGTTGATTGGAGTTGCCCTGCGCCACTAACCGCAGCACCTGTATTTCCCGTTGGCTCAAACGGTTTTGCGGTGCACCCGGCGCCTGGTGATCATCGCCTAACCCGGTCAACCCAATGGCTTGCGGCAGTAGCGGCTGGCGCAACTGCAAATCGCACAAGGCCTGTTGCAGGTTGCACCGTTCAACCAATGCCAATCCTTGCGCCAGCGATTGCCGGGCAGCGTCCGGATCGCCCTTGAGCCAGGCGACTTCAGCCACGGCAAGGTGCAATTGCGCTTGCAGTGCCACCATTCCCCGCTGACTGGCCCGTTGCAGTTGGGCTTCAAGCCGCTCCAGAGGCGCTTGTGCCCGCCCCAGGTAAACCTCGGCCAGGACCAGCAGATACTCCAGGCTGTCAACCAGCTCCAGCGTTGCCGGTGGAGCCTGGCGTGCACAAGGCCCGCGATAGTGACGCAGCACCCGTATCAGGGCCTCATGAGCCAGTTCCGATCGCCCTTGTTGCAGCCAGAACTGGATACTGGTGTGCAGCAAGGCACTGCGATACACCGTTTCGGGAATCCGCCGTTGCTGCATCATCCGCTCGGCGTCACGCAGCAGGTCGAAAGCCTGAGCGTAATCCAGGCGATTGGCCGCCAGTTGCGCCAACCCCAGAAAACCATAAAGCGCTCGTTTGTCCTGGCTGCGCAGGCAGATCTGCAGGCCGCTCTCGAAGTATGTGGCAGCCTGTTGCGCCCGGCCCAGACTCAAGTTCAATCGGCCACGACGCAGGGCGATCCGTCCCAACAGGGGTTCGGCATTCGAATGCTGCCGGCTGAGCAGGCTGTGCATGTTGGCGAGCAGCTCATCAGCCCTGCAGGACGCGCCCCGCTGCTCGAGCAATTGGGCGTGATCGAGCTCCAGCAACCCTTCGTATACCAGTGAACCTTGCGCCCGGGCGAGGCACAACGCTTCGCGATTAAGCGCCTGTGCGACGTCGAGTTCGCCCCGCAGCAAGGCCTGTTGCGTCAAGCCGGACAGGCACATCAGCCGAGCAGGCCAGCACTCAAGGTCGAGCTCGCCCAGCGCCTCGAGAAAGTGTGCCCGTGACGCTTCCATGCGCCCCAGCAAATGCAGGAGCCAACCCTGTTGAGCCTGCCAACGGGCGATCAATTGCCTTTGCAGGGTTGCCGACGGCTGGGGCGTGAAGCGTGACAACTGTTCGATGCATTCGGCCGCCTGCTCGAAACGCCCGGCAAACAACAGGGCCGCGGTGATCAGGCCGACCAGTTGCGGCGAGCCGAACAGCAGTTCATCACCGCGTTGCTCGTGCAAACGCAGCAGCAGTACCACGGTCTGTTCTTCGAACAACTGCTCGAAACTGAAATGCTGCAACAGGCTGATCGCAACCTCGAATTCTTGCGCCAGCAAAGCCTGTTCGAACGCGGCCTTCCAGTCCTGTTCAGCGACGAACCACTGACAGGCACGACGATGCCAGAAGCGGGCGGCCGGCCATGGTTCATCGCGCATCAACAGGGCCAGGGGGGCGAAAACCTGCAACCAGTCTGTCGAGTCTTGCCAGGGTTCGATGAAACAGCCCAGCGCCTGCAACACACTCAAGTATTGCGCGCCCTCGCCCGCACCGAACAGGTGATCGCTGAGCCGGGCGTTGAATCGCGGCAACAGCGCCAGCACCCGCCAAGCCTCGGCAAATTCCGGTGTCAGGTTGGCGAAGAGCTCATGCTCGAGGTAGTCGTGCAGGGTGTCCGGTCGACCGCAGAGGGTGTCGTGACGCGTCCAGTCGCATTTTTGCAGCAGCGCGATCCGCACCCCGGCGCACCAGCCACCGCTGTGACGCAAAATCCTCTCGGCACCTTTCGCGGCCTGGGCCGGTTCCAGGTGATGCAACAGCTTTTCGATTTCCCCTTGATTGAACGCCAGCGCAGCGCGATCGCCATCGTACAATTCATCATCGAGCAGTAACCGTGGCCAGTTGCACTGCGGACGCCGCCGCCCACTCAGCCACCAGGTGACCATCGGGCTGCTGCTGGCCAACAACCGGTCGAGCAACAGGTCCAGTTCCGGGTCAGGGACACGGCAATAGTCATCGATAAACAACCAGGTGGCTGTCGGTAATCGAGCCAGATATTCCAACAATTCGGACTCATCCGAGGTTTTCAGTCCCAGCGTTCGCGCCAGGCGCTGGCAAAAGCCACCCACACTGATCGCCTCACCCGCCAAGGGCAGCCAGCGCACCTCACAGGTTGCCGGCGCGCTCAACATGCATTCTGCGAGCAGTGCACTCTTGCCGCTGCCGGGCGGTGCACAGAGCAATTTCACCCGCGCCGTCGAGGCCAGCAACGGTTCAACCAGGCGCGCGCGATACAAGTGATGGGGAGACAATCGGGGCAGGAGTCCAGGACGGTCCAGACACGTCGTCATGGCAGTCATAGTGGTGCGCCTTTTTTATTTTTGTGGCGCCACCCTAGTCCTCTGTTGAGCGCTTGTTGAAGAAGTATTCAACACACTGATCAAGCCCTATAAAAAAGGTGACCAAAAGGTCACCTTTTTGTGTAACAGCTGTAGGAAATCTACCTCACACCTGTGCTCCGTAGCGCCGCTGGCGTGTAGTCCCCAGCTTTTGCAGCAATGTTGAATTCGAAACTGCGTTTCTCCTCATTCTTCATCCCCAAGGCTATGTAGCGACCGGCGATCAGGTCGTACAGCGCTTCGACCGTGTAGGCCGGGACCTGATGATCGTAGTAGAACTGCGCGTGCCCTTCTGCCACTCGCCAGAGCTGGCCACGACCGTCGTAGTGGTCAGCCAGGGCAACCTGCCAGGTGTCTTCGTCGATGTACATGTGACGCTTGGCGTACACGTGCCGCTCATTGGGCTTGACCGTGGCGACGACCTCCCAGACCCGATGCAGTTCATAACGGGTGAGGTCCTGATTGATGTGCCCGGCCTTGATCACATCCGTGTACTTGAGGTCGGGCGAGTCAAGTTTGTAGCTGTTGTAGGGTATGTACATCTCTTTCTTGCCGATCAGCTTCCAGTCATAACGATCCGGCGCGCCGGAAAACATGTCGAAGTTGTCGGTGGTGCGCAAACCGTCGGAAGAGGTGCCCACACCGTCGTAGGCCACTTGCGGCGCCCGTCGAACACGGCGCTGACCTGCGTTGTAGATCCAGGCCTTACGGGGTTCCTGGACCTGGTCAAGGGTTTCGTGAACCAGCAGCACGTTGCCCGCCAGACGGGCCGGCGCGGTGACTTCCTGCTTGAAATAGTTGAGGACGTTTTCATCGCTGCCTGGCTTGAGGTCACCCAGCAGCGACGGCACTGCCACTTCGTCCTTGAAGCGGATGACCGTGAAATCGCCATTGGACTGCGGCGTTGCCTGGGTAATGGTGCGACGCAGGTTACCGCCGTGATAACGGGTGATGTGGTTCCAGATCACCTCGACCCCGTTCTTCGGAATCGGAAAGGCGTAGTAGCGATTGCCGGTGAAGTTGGCCAGGCCGTTGCCGTCGTTGGTGGGTGTCACATTCAGTGCGCTGCGTTTGGCCGCTTCATACACTTCCGGTGGCAGCGCTGCCGTGCGATGGCTCGGATAGACCGGGATCCGGTAGGTCTCCGGGTAACGCTTGAACATCGCGACCTGGCCATCGGACAGCTTGTCCTTGTACTGGTCGACCGTGGCTGCGGTGATGATGAACAAGGGCTTTTCGTTGGCGAACGGATCGGCCAAAAAGCCCTTGCTGTCCACTGCGCCCGCATTTTTAGCAATGCCGCCGGTCCACGCTGGAATCGATCCAGCGGCATTGCCGGCCTTCTCGGCGCCCAGCGGTGTGAGGCTGGTACCAAGCTTGTTCGCTTCCTCCACCGATACCGCCGCCATCACGTTGACGGCCAGCAAACTCAAGGCCAGGGCGGAGCCCAATTGCAGAATCATCTTGCGCATCGAATTCATCCTCTTTCAGCCAGGTCAGAAGTTCACGCCAAAGCTCAACGCCACGAAATCGCGGTCTTCGAGCACGTTGTAGTCACCCCCGAAAAAGTCGGTGTAACTGAGGCTTGCGGTATAGGTGTTGCGGTAGTCCGCATCGACGCCGAGGCTGACGGCCTTGGCACCTTCGTTGAACAGCCCGTTGGGGCCGTAGCCGGCGACGTCGTGGGACCACGACAGGTTGGGCCGAAAATTGATCCCGGCGATGACGTTGTTGTAATCGAGGATGGCGCGGGCACGATAACCCCAGGAGGTCGAGGTCACGAAACCATCGGTGTCGCCGCCAAAACCGTATTGCCCGTACACCGAGTCGCGGCCGTAGCGCAACTTGCTGCGCGACTCCAGGCCAGCGACGTGAACCACCGCGGCTTCACCAACCAGGGTCAGGCGATCCGCGCCTGCGACCTGATCGACGAAGTGCGTCAGGGTGCTCTGGACCTGGGTCACTTCCTTGCGTCGGTAGCCCTTGTTATCGGCCCCAGGCGAGGTCGCAATCGGTGACGCCGCGCCACCGGCGATAGGGTTGAGCATCGCCAGTGTCAGGTCATTGGTGTTGACCTGCACCGGCGCGTTGGGGCGATAGCTGATCTCGCCGGTCCACGCCGTACCGGTGGGCAAGGTGGTGGAAAAACTCGCGCCATACAGGCGAATGTCTTCCGGGTACTCAAGGTAATACTGGCCGCGACCGAGCATCACGCTTTGCGCCAGGCCCGAACCGCTACCGGGAGCGATACGGTTGGCGGTCGCGACAATTCCCGGAATGCTCGCCAGGGTGGACAGGCCAGCCGTGGTGGTACCGACGTTGGGCGTGCGACTGTGATAGTTCATGAAGTACAGACCGTACTCGGTGTCGTCCCCCAGCCAGCGCAACGCCGTGCCCCACTGCCCGGAATCCCGGGCATCGCGGTCCTGGCCGCGAGGAACGACCACCCCTTCGCGGGTAACCTCGAAGCCCTGGCCAAAGGCGGCGGCAATCGGCTGCAATGGCGCAATCGCCGGGCTGGCCACGGTGTAGCCCTTGTTGCAACCATCGGCCACCACGTCGACGCCGAAGAAGGTGCCGCAGTTATCGACGACGGTCTGGTCCCACTCCAGTTGATAGAAGCCTTCCACCGTCAACTTGTCGGTCAGGCCTTGGGAGGCGAACAGCATGTTGACCGGAATCAGGCCCTCCTTGATCTCGGCACCGGGACGGCGAAAAGCGGACACGTCGACCGGGTTGATGCTGTTGATCGAGTTGCCGATGAAGGTGCTTTCGCCCCAACTGACCACCTGCTTACCGGCGCGCACCGTTCCTGGCAAGTCGGCGATGGAGTAGTTGTGATAGACGAAGGCATCGAGGATTTGCCCACCGGACGATTTGGAACCTTCCTTACGATTGTGATCGCTGATCGGCTTGAACGGCCGGTCTTCGTCCTTCAATTCGAAGTCGTACCAGTACTTACCCCGGACGAACACGCCGGTGTCGCCGTATTTAAGTTCGAGGTCGTGAATGCCCTTGAAGATCTTCGAGAAGGTTTCACCCTTCTTGAAATTCTGTCGCCCGTCGTCACCGGTCGACGCCTGCCCGCTGCCACCGTTGACGATACCGACCAGCGCATCATCGGCATCGCGCATGCCCCAGCTCGCACCGACCGACAGCGAAGAGTCGAACGTGCCCTCGATTTCGCCAATGTTGAATGAAAGAGCCTGCGCCTGGGCACAGCACCCCAAGGCCACCGCAGCGGCCAGCGCCTGCGGAGTGAAGATGGCGCGCATTGTTGTTTTTGTCATGCGTCTTCCCCGGTGAGTGACAGAAGGCCACACCCTACTGCCGCACGCCGGGAGCGATAAGCGCACCAAGGAGGTATTCGTGGTGTCGCTCGAAAGGATGACTGGTTGCATGGCACGGGGGATCAGGCGGGGGCATAGATGCACTGGATGTGGCGGCATCAATTGGAAATATGGTCTAGGCTGCTGCCAGGCAGGACTGTTGCGCCAGCGGTAACGGTGCATCTCCCTGATCGCTATTTTTCCCTTGCCGGCAAAGACTTATCCTTGCCCTGCGCTTTGGGGACAACAGCCGCAAAGCGCGAAGCAACGGAAGGTGTTCCCCTCCCGCCGTTCGCGACAGACTTCAGATGATTTGAACGTATCGAGTCATCACCCCGTGTACATCGACGTTGATTTGTAGCTCCTGGATCCAACGTCTTCTTTGGCCGCTGCGTTTGCAGCGGCCTTTTTTATTTTCGGGCTTTTTTCCCCTGTAGGAGCGAGCATGCTCGCGATGAATTCAAAGACGCCGCTGGGTGTCAGACTTCCAGCGTCATCGTTGAGGACCATCGCGAGCATGCTCGCTCCTACCGGGATATAAACGATCTCAACGGATCGGCGTTCTTGTTTTCTATGTTTCCCAAGCTTGAGTAAAGAACCTTTTTATGGGTGGCGGTTTTTGCGGTACCGTCCAACCTTATAGTTGAAAACACGTCCTACAAAATACTTCCTATAACTGCATAGGAAATTTCTTTTAATGCGCGGGAGTTTCCTGCTTGCGCATCTAATACCGCGAAACCCCTTTCAATTTTATATGTAATAGCTCACAACCACCTCAGACCCGCCCCAAACATTCCTGGCGTAGCATTATTCGGCAGCATCGATTAATCACGCACAAGGAAGAATAACCAATGTCAGAGAAACAAGGACCACCGTTGCCCCTGCCGCCAATTGATATCCGAGGAGAAGATCGCACAGTTTATTTAGAAACAACTCATGTAGGAGCACAACCAAAACCAGGGAAAAACCCTCAAGGTGGTGGTTTTCGACCACCAACACGAGCTGGAGGAATGGGCTCTGGGATTACAAACACAGAAGGACTAAGGCGCGAAACCCGGGACAATATTAAAGCTACGGAAAACGCCGTCAAAGCTGCCTATACAGTTAATTCCGCAAATTCAGGAGTAGCAATCGAGGCTGACCTGGCGAACCTGAGAGCCCAATTCCCGGCCGCAGTATCGACAACCGCACAGGCATACCAGCACGAACTGAACATCAGAAACATTTTAACTCAGCAGAAGACGACTCAACTGCACACGCAGACGTCACTCGCCGACTCCTTTTACGGGCTCAGCCCACTCAACTCAACCATTGGTGATTACCTTGCCAGAGCTCAAGCTTTGGATGGGGCAGTAACGCCCTATGGTCCTGCCTATTCAAAATGGGTTGCGTCTTTTAAAGCTGGCTACTCCGCAAAGCTGCTGACAGAGCACATTCAACTTTTGAATAGTCAGCAGGTACACGTACAGAATCTACTTGCCGGTGCGCAAGCTGAAGAACGCCGGGTTGCCGCGGAGCAGCAAGCACAACGCGTCGCTGCCGAACAGTCACGCATCAGGGCAGAAGCTGAAGCACTCGCCCATGCTCAAGAGCAGGTCCGATTAGCAGCATTGGCAGAAGCCGAACGAGTGGCTGCCGAGCAAGCGCGGCTTGCCGCTGAAGCTGCCGCACGCTACATCGCAGCTGAACAGGCTCGTCTGGAAGCCGAGGCCGATGTTCAACGGCAAGCCGAGCAGTTGCGGCTCGAAAATCAACGGAAAGCGGAGGAGCAAGCGCTCCGGGATGCAATGGCGGCTCTTGATGCCGCAAAGGGCAGTCGTCCGTTTCGAGTATCGGGCGCGGCGGCGGCAAGCGGTCCGGTGTTCACCGTTGCAGCAGGAACCCTGGCAGTCGATGCGGTCACCAACCTCGCGATCAGGACTGCTCTGCGATCGGCCGCAGCCACTGCAATCACGGCGTTGGCAGCAGCCGTCGGGACAGCGTCAGGCGTCGTGATAGTTGTTGGCGTCGCAGCGCTTGTTTATTACGCACTGCGGGACAACAAAGAACCGTACGCCTTGAGCCTGCCGCTCTCGGATTTAACGACCTACGACGCCGGCGCACTGAATGCCATCGCCCAGGCCAATGGAGACATCGAACTGCCGGTCGCGATCGGCTCCCGGTCTGTGGATAACACCACAGAGTTTTCCGTCGCTGCCACGAATGGCACCTCGGTGTCGCGCAAAGTACCGGTGCGTTTCGCGACCTACGATCCGGCTCTGAATGTTTACAGGAGCGAGAGCGCAACCGCCCAGTCGCCCGGCATGACATGGACGCCAATTGTCAGCCCGGGCGATGCATCAACAGCTCTTCCTGCGGCACAACCGGACGTCGCGCCCTACACCGGAGCTACCGCAACCGCCCTCGAGGGAAGGATCGATCCAAACCCGCAGCTGGATCTCTACAGTTTTGGAGGCTTTATCTACGTATTCCCGGTCGAATCGGGGATTCCGCCTCAGTATGTGATTTTCCACAGCCCATATGAGGGTGCAATAGCCGAAGGTGAGCACAGTGGCCGCGATTTCAACCCTGAGCAATCAGGTGGACCAATTTTAGATATGAAATGGAACGATGCAATCGTTTCACAAGAAGGATCCAATATCGTGAAACGGCATACATCAAAATTTATTCAATCCGATGCCAATAAAGTGATGATTGACCGTCTGGATCGAATTCTCCGTGGGGAGCTAGAGATGACCGATACCGATAAACGCTTCTATACTCACGAGATCAGGGAATTTGAAAGATTTAAGGCTTTGGGATATGGAGACACCGAAATGCCGGATCCCGATTCCCCGGCATGGAACAATGTTCACACTGCAACTTTGGAAGACTTCAAGCTGAAAGATGATCCTTCTCTACTCTACACGCCAGAAGCACTAGCAGCTGCTGCGGAACAGGATGAGCGTGACTATCAACGTTTTTTGAAGGAAATCTTGAAATGAGCAATATTGAGCAGTTAGTTAAAGGTGAGTCCCTGGACGATATCGTTACCGTTTTCGCCTTGATCAAGGCTCCACCTTACTTAGACATGATGATCAGTCGCTACAAGCCCGAAACAATCAGACACGGGGAACTTCAACTGACCTACACGCGACTGTTCGAAAAGGGTGTATTAGAAAAAGGAGAAATGGGATTGGCGAAAAAAGGCCCTAACTGGAAAGCTCCTAAATTCGTGACAGAAAACAAATACGGCTGATAGCAAAAATGCCCCAAGCCTCACCCAGAGGGTTTGGGGCTTCACGGCCCTTACAACGAATACTTCTGCAAATTCCCCATCATCTCCTTCAGCGCCTCAATGTTGTCCTTCGGATGCGCCGCCCCTTCGAAATCACAAATCTGCTGCCAATGCGCCGCCACGTCTTCCGGGGAGAACCCCACCCGCGGATCGAAACCGGCGCCGAGGCTGCGTTCCCAGCGCACCTTGCCCATCCAGCCGCCGCCCACTTCGAACAGCCCGGAGGTTTCCTGGCAGTTTTCGCTGGCCAGGTACACCACCAGCGGGCTGACGAGTTCCGGTTTGAGTTGTTCGAACACTTGCGGCGGGATCAGGCCTTCGGTCATGCGGGTGCCGCCGGTGGGAGCGATAGCGTTGACCAGGATGTTGTTCTTGCGACCTTCGATGGCCAGGGTACGGGTCAGGCCGTAGAGGCCGAGTTTGGCCATGCCGTAGTTGGACTGGCCGAAGTTGCCGTAGATGCCCGAGGTGGACGCTGTGAAGATCACTCGCCCGTAGTTTTGCTGGCGCAGGTGCGGCCAGGCGGCGCGGGTGACTTTGTAGGCGCCTTCGACATGGACGCGGTAAACCAGGTCCCAGTCGGCGTCTTCCATTTTGTGGAAGGTCTTGTCCCGCAGGATGCCGGCATTGTTGACCACTACATCGACGCGGCCAAAGGCGTCGAGGGCGTGTTGGACGATTTTGTCGCCGTCGGTGACCGAGTCGTGGTTGGCCTCGGCGGTGCCGCCCGCGTCGCGGATTTCGTTGACCACGCGGTCTGCCGCCGAGGCGTTGGCGCCTTCGCCCTGGGTCGAACCGCCGAGGTCGTTGACCAGTACCTTGGCGCCCTGCTTGGCGAACAGCAGTGCGTGCGCCCGTCCCAGGCCGCCACCCGCACCGGTGATGATCACGACTTTATCTTCGAAACGCACAGACTCATTCATGGGGAACTCCAGCAGGCCAGGACATTGCCTTGGAGTTTCAGGCACGGCGCTACGGGTCACAATGAACAGGGGGGAGGCTGAATGGTGTGCGATAAGGTAGGGGGATGATGAACACGAGGCGGCCCGGCGGCCGACCTGTTGTTTGTCGACCGCGTAGATATCCATTGCTGCGGTAACGGCCACCTATGGCTTCGCGGCGGGTGGGAACCTGTAGGAGCGAGCATGCTCGCGATGGTAGCCAACAATGACGCGGGGAGCCTGACACCCCCAGGTGCTCTCAGGTTTTTCGCGAGCATGCTCGCTCCTACGGGGGTGAGAGCGCCCGGAAAGGCGGCGCCGTGCTCAAGGGCGCCTTCGCCGGCAAGCCGGTTGCTACGAACAAGCCACCTTGAGCGGCGGTGAGGTCGTCCGGTCGCGGAATGCCAGGTAGTGCTTGAGCACCTGGCAGGGCGCCTCGATCTGCGGGTAATGACCGATGTCGCTGAGCAGGACCGTGTCCGGGTTGGGTATCAGCTCACGGTAGCGCGCGATCATGTGGGCACCGGAGATCGGGTCGACCTCGCCATCGATCACCCGCAGCGGCACCTCGCCGCGCTGCATCGCGCCGACCCAACGCTCGCGCTGGGTTCGCCGCTCGGGGATGTAGGCAATCAATTTATGCATGACCCGTGGCCCGTGATTGCTTTCGACGAGGCTCCAGAAATCGTCCATCTGGCTCTCGCTGGGACGAGTTTGCGGGCCGAAGATCTGACGGAAACTCTTTACCAGGCCATCACGGCTAAAAGCACGGCCGATCATCCATCCCAACGGGCTGAGCAGGAGTTTTTGCACCAGCACCGGGCGATGGGTTTCGGGGAACAACCCGCCATTGAGGAATACGCAACTGGCGAGGTCGATGCGCGCTTCGTAATGCCGGGCCAACAGCTCCTGGGCCACGCTGTCGCCGTAGTCATGGGCAAGCAGGTGCAGCGGTTGCTCGACGTTGAGATGAGCCAGCAGCGCCTGCTGCAAATCGGCCTGTTCCAGCAAACTGTACTCGTGATCCACCGGTTTGGCCGAGTCGCCGAATCCGAGCATGTCACAGGCAATTACCCGATAGCGCTGGGCCAGTGGTTGCCAAAGGTAATGCCAGTCCCAACTGGCGCTGGGAAAGCCATGGATGAGCAACAACGGCTCACCCTGCCCCGCCGTCCAGTAACGGATAGCTTGGCCATGGAACATGAAAGTCTGGCCGCGCTTGCGCCAGACACTCAGGGGAATCTCGGCGAGTTGCATTAGAGTTTGTACCCCGGGTCCAGTTTATCGAGCTTGCGCAGCAACGCCGGCCAAGCCAGCGCTCCGCCCATTCCTTGAGCACTTTTGGTGACACCGGCGATCATCGCCTTGGCACCCGCCAGAATCTGCGGTTCGATGGCAATCAATTCAGCCCCACCGTTCTGCGCCATGACCTGGATGTCGCAGGCACGTTGAAAGATAAACATCATCAGGAAGGTGTCGGCGATGCTGGGCCCACAGGTCAGCAGACCGTGGTTGTGTAACATCAGGAAGTTGTTTTCTCCGAGGTCGGCTTGCAGCCGCGCTTTTTCCTCGTGATTGAGCGCAACACCTTCGTAGGCGTGATACGCCAGGCTGGAAAGAACAAACAGCGACTGTTGGCTGATCGGCAAAATGCCTTGTCGCTGCGCCGACACCGCCACGCCCGAAGCGGTATGGGTATGCAGCACGCACACAACATCGTGACGAACTTCATGCACCGCGCTATGGATGGTGTACCCCGCCGGATTGATCTCGTAGGGGCTGTCCATCAACTTGTTGCCGGACTGATCGACCTTGACCAGGCTCGACGCAGTAATTTCGTGAAACATCAGACCGTATGGGTTGATCAGGAAATCTTCGGTGCCCGGCACCTTGGCGGAGATGTGCGTGAAAATCAGATCATCCCAGCCATGCTGGGCGACCAGGCGATAGCAGGCAGCGAGGTCGACGCGGGCCTGCCACTCGGCAGCGCTGACCTGGTCTTTGACACAGGAGGAGGACGACTGGACGGGGGCTACGCTCACGGCAAGGAACCTCGGTTCTTATTATGGAGTGTTTCCAATAACTACCGAGTCTAGTCACCCTCCGAGCTTCGCGTAGTTGCATTGGCAGCCAGCTTGATGGCCGAGCGAGTCAGCGGCTCGAAGAGTTTGGATCCATGGCCTGGCTGCCGGTGCACCCGCGTTACCGATCAGCCCCGCAGCGCGTCGATCAGTTCCGCCAGCCAAGGCTCGGCATCCGCTTCAGGGGTCACGCTTTCACTGGCGTCCAGGCGCAGCATCGGCAGGATTTCGCGAATGCCCAGCTCACCGAACAACTCCCGCATTAGCTCGCCACCGCCGCAAAAGGTATCGCCATAGCTTGCGTCGCCCAGGCCGATGACGGCCCCTGGCAAGCCTCGCCAGGCGGCGGGCAACTGGTCTCGAATCGTCGAGTACAGGGGTTGCAGGTTGTCCGGTAGCTCGCCCATGCCAGTGGTCGACGTTACCGCCAGCAAGGCTTCGGGAGCGAAGGCCTGAATATCCGCGAGGCTTGCCCGCGGGTTGTGGAAGGTTTCGAAACCGGCGTTTTTCAAAATACTGGCGGCGTGGCGGGCAACTTCTTCAGCCGTGCCGTATACCGAGCCGGAAATGATGGCGACTTTCATCAATCTGATCCTGACGCTGAATAAAAGACCGGGATATTAACAGCACGGTCTGCATTGTTCTTTTAGAATCCCACAGACAACCAACAAGGAAGGGTGTCACCGATGATCAACGCGAAACTGCTGCAGTTGGCGATCAATGCCTCCAACGACGGTATCGTGATTGCTGAGAAAGAAGGCGATCAAGACAAGATCCTGATTTACGTCAACCCGGCCTTCGAACGCCTGACCGGTTACACCAGCGAGGAAATCCTCTACCAGGATTGCCGCTTTCTGCAATCAGGCGACCGTGATCAGGATGCCCTGGCGAAAATTCGTGACGCATTGAACAGTGAAGGCTCCTGCCGGGAAATCCTGCGCAATTATCGCAAGGATGGCACCCCATTCTGGAACGAGCTGTCGCTTTCGACGGTGAAAAATCCGAATGACGGGCAGGTTTATTTTATCGGAGTGCAGAAGGACGTGACCCTGCAGGTCAAGGCGCAGCAGCGAGTGACGCAGCTTGAAGCGCAACTGGCAGAGGTCCAGGCGGAGCTTGCTGCGCTCAAAGCGACGAACGGCAAAAACTAAACAGTGAATTAATTGTCATTAACTACAATCACCAGAGCCTCTGTAACTAAATTTTTCGAGCCTAACCATGCAACGCGACGCGCTCCTGACCCAGGATGAGCTGGATTTTATCCAGACCATGCAACACAACCCGCAACTGAACGTGCGGGATGCGACGTCGAGTCTGCTCGTTAATGGTGGATCGCAGATCCGTGACCTGCTCACGCGCCTGGCCGCGCATGAACAGGTTACCCTTCAAGCCAACTTCGAAAACCAGCAAATGACCTTCCCCCTGCACTTGGTGGAAGACGAGTTTCATGCCATGCACCTGCGCCTGGGCGTGCCGAGTATTTATGAAGGCGGGCCATCGGTCCGGCCGTGGCGACTGGTGCTCGACGAGCCGGTTGCGCTGGAAAACGCCAAGGGTCAACCCGGCACCCTGTGGGTGCACGAAGTATCGTTCAAAGGGGTTTTGCTGGAGATTCGCAACAAGACCAAGGCACCCAAGCACTTCGCCCTGTGGTTCAGCCCCTCAGGCTATGAGCGCATCGCCTTGCGCGGGACACTCGAAAAAGAAACCGAACAGGGTTTCTACGCCTACCAGTTGAGCCAGAACGACCTGGACGAAACCGAGCGCCTGCGTCAATTCATTCTGCAACAGCATCGCCTGGCGCATCCAACCCTGCACCTCTGACCTTCAGGTATCCAGGCTGCCGGCCAGAAACTGGTTCAGGCGCTGGCGCATCACCGTACCTTCGTTGCCCAGGCAACCGATCGATGACCCGGCGAGGCTTTCCTGCGCCAGGTCACTGGCATCACCAGCCAGTAGCAAGGGGCAATCCAGGCTCATCGCCAGGCGATTCAGGCGCCGGGGCAAGTCGGGAGTGGGGACGTGATTGGAAACCAGCACCAGCGCCCTTGGCTTGATACGCTCGCAGACCAGCGTCAGTTCGTCGAACGGTTGGCCGGTGGTCAGCACCCGCACCCCCATTTGATCGTTGCCGAGGAACAGGGCGGCGATCAGCAACTCAAGTTCGCGACACTGGCCCGCCAAGGCGCTGACGATGACTCGCCGGGGGTGACGGTCACGGATCAACAGCAGGCGCTGTACCACCCGCGAGCGCAGAAACCCATCAAGGAACAGCCACTCGCTGGCCCGGCCAAACGTATCCTGGCGCTGCAGCAATTGCCTCCACAGCGGAAGAATAATGTCCTGGAAAACCACCGGTTGGGAGTAGCTGGAAAAAATCTGCCCGTAGACCTGCTCCAGCCGGATATCGTCAAACGCACTGACCGCGACTGCAAGCTGTTGCTGCCACTGTGCGTAATCCGCCTGCACCAGATCGCTGGGGATGATGTGAGCCAATACCTGTAGCGGCTCTGCCTTGGCCAGGATCTTGCCGATCTTGCTGACCGCCACACCGCGTTCGATCCAGTTGAGGATGCTTCGGACCCGCCCAATGTCCTGCATCGAATACAGGCGATGCCCGCTTTCGGTGCGAGTGGGTACGATCAGGCCATAACGACGCTCCCATGCGCGAAGCGTGACCGGGTTCACACCGGTCAGGCGCGCCACTTCGCGAATCGGGAAAAGCTCTTCCCGTTCCAGGGAGAGCGCTGGCGACACACCCGGGGCAACGTCGGTCAAGACAGGCATTTATAGGCCTACGTCCATGTAATTATCTGGGCCCATTCTACCTCCCCTACACCTCAATCATTCAAGAAATAGATTGTTACCAAGGTCACCGGCCTGGCAGGGAAATCAGGAATAGTACTTGCTTGCCCCAAAATACAGCCGCCACCACGGCGTTGCGCCTGCGCAACCGAAGACCCGAAACCTGTAGGTTCACGGCTCGTCGCTGGTATAGTTTTGCTCTTACCGCGATGCGAGCCGTTCATGACCTCTTCTGCAGCCCCCATTCTGATCACCGGTGCCGGCCAGCGTGTAGGCCTGCATTGCGCGCAGCGATTGCTCGATGATGGCCATCGCGTGATTTTCAGTTATCGCAGCGAACGTCCCGGCGTACAAATCCTGCGCGATTTGGGCGCGATCGGGCTGTTCGCGGATTTCTCCAGCGAAGCCGGGATCGTCACCTTCATCAGTCAACTGAAAACCCACACCGACAGCTTGCGGGCAATCATCCATAACGCTTCCGAATGGCTGGCCGAGACGACGGACACCGATGCCGCCGCATTCACCCGCATGTTCAACGTGCACATGCTGGCGCCCTACCTGATCAACTTGCATTGCGCCGACCTGCTCGAACGCTCAAGCCCCGCCGACATTGTGCACATCAGCGATGATGTGACCCGCAAGGGCAGCAGCAAGCACATCGGCTACTGCGCCAGCAAAGCCGGGCTCGACAGCCTGACCCTGTCCTTCGCCGCCCGATACGCGCCCGGCATCAAGGTCAACACGATCGCACCCGCCCTGCTACTGTTCAATGCCGACGACGATGCCGACTATCGCGCCAAGGCACTGGCCAAATCCGCGCTGGGCATCGAACCTGGCAGCGAAGTGATCTACCAGAGCTTGCGTTATCTGCTCGATAACCCTTATGTCACCGGCACGACCCTGACCGTCAACGGCGGAAGGCACATCAAATAAGTGTCCCGAGGATCTTCCATGACGCTTTCCCTACATCAGAACTGCCTGTCACAGAGCTATCGCGAGATCCTCATCGGTCTCGGTGAAAACCCCGAGCGCGAAGGCCTGCGTGACACTCCGCTGCGCGCCGCCAAGGCCATGCAGTACCTGTGTCACGGTTACGAGCAAAGTGTCGAGGAAATCATCAACGGCGCCCTGTTCGCCTCCGACAACGATGAAATGGTGATCGTCGACAATATCGAACTCTATTCCCTCTGCGAACATCACCTGCTGCCCTTCATCGGCAAGGCGCATGTGGCTTATATTCCAACGGGCAAGGTGCTGGGTCTGTCGAAGATTGCCCGGCTGGTGGACATGTTCGCCCGTCGCCTGCAGATCCAGGAAAACCTCACCCGGCAAATCGCCGACGCCGTGCAACAGGTAACCGGCGCGGCAGGCGTTGCCGTGGTCATCGAAGCACAGCACATGTGCATGATGATGCGCGGCGTCGAGAAACAGAATTCGACCATGAACACCTCGGTGATGCTCGGCGCCTTCCGCGAGTCGAGCAATACCCGCCAGGAGTTCCTGCAATTGATTGGACGGAGCAAGTAGCAATGCCACAACTTCAACCAGGCATGGCGCGCATCCGGGTCAAGGACCTGTGCCTGCGCACCTACATTGGCATCAACGAAGACGAGATCCTCAACAAGCAGGATGTGTTGATCAACCTGACCATCCTCTATGCAGCCCAGGAAGCGGTGCGCGACAACGATATCGATCACGCGCTGAACTACCGCACCATCACCAAGGCGATCATCGCCCACGTGGAAGGCAATCGCTTTGCCCTGCTCGAACGCCTGACCCAGGAGCTGCTGGACCTGGTCATGGCCAACGCGTCGGTGCTGTACGCCGAGGTCGAAGTCGACAAGCCCCACGCCTTGCGATTCGCCGAGTCGGTGTCGATAACGCTCGCGGCAAGCCGCTAAGCTTCAAGCTTCAAGCTTCAAGCTTCAAGCTTCAAGCGGTAAGCTACAAGCCACCGCCATCCATCTTGCAGCTTGAAGCTTGCCGCTTGAAGCTGTCTCGAAGAGACCCCCCTATGACCGATCAAGAACGCCTTGAGCTCGAAGCCGCCGCCTTCCGCCGGCTGGTGGCCCACCTGGACAGCCGCAAGGATGTGCAGAATATCGACCTGATGAACCTCTCGGGCTTCTGTCGCAACTGCCTGTCCAAGTGGTACAAGGCAGCGGCCGATGAACGCCAGATCGAGGTCAGCCTCGATCAAGCCCGCGAAGTGGTCTACGGCATGCCGTACGCCGAGTGGAAAGCCCAATATCAGCAAGAGGCCAGCGCCGAACAACAAGCGGCGTTCGCCAAAGGAAAACCCAATGAGTGATTTGAACACCCTGCGCGCCAGCCTCAAGAGTGGCGAACACGCTTTCGCCGATACGCTGGCATTCATTGCCGCCGGCTACGATTACCAGCCCCAGGCCTTCACCAATGGCGGCGTGGAAAACGCCGCCGGGCAGAACGAAGGTTCGTGCAAGACGCTGGGCCTGGCCCTGCTGGAAGGCCTGAGCGATGAAGAAGCGCTGCTGGCGTTCGGCGAGCATTACCGCTCGGTGGTTGCCACGCCTGAGGGCAGTGACCACGCCAACATTCGCGCGTTGATCGAGCATGGCCTGGCCGGTGTGAAATTCACCCGACGGCCGCTGACCCGCCGCTGATTCAGACGCAAAAGATCGCAGCCTGCGGCAGCTCCTACAGGATCTAGTTCATTCGCAACATGGCGGTGCGCCCGTAGGAGCTGCCGAAGGCTGCGATCTTTTGATCTTTTGCACATCCCGACTTTAAAGATTAACCCGGCGACTTTATTTCGTTTGCCGGGCACCGCTGCTCCCGGCTTAGATAAAAACAATCTTCCTTCTTCCGAGCCGGTCAGCCATGCGCAGCGAAACCATCAGCCAGTCGATCAATATCGTCCACCCTGTCACGCTCAGCCACGGCAAAAATGCCGAGGTCTGGGACACCGACGGCAAACGTTACATCGACTTTGTCGGCGGCATCGGCGTACTGAATCTAGGTCACTGCCATCCCCGTATCGTCGAAGCCATTCGCGAACAGGCCACGAGGCTGACCCACTACGCCTTCAACGCCGCGCCCCATAGCCCCTACCTTGAGCTCATGGATCGCCTGGCGGCGTTCATTCCGGTGGATTACCCGGTCAGCGGCATGCTCACCAACAGCGGCGCCGAAGCAGCGGAGAATGCACTGAAGATCGTCCGTGGCGCGACTGGTCGCACAGCCGTGATTGCCTTCGATGGCGCCTTTCATGGCCGCACGCTGGCCACTCTCAACCTCAACGGCAAGGTTGCCCCCTACAAACAGAAAGTCGGCGTGTTGCCGGGGCCGGTGTATCACTTGCCGTTCCCCAGCCGGGACAACGGCGTGACCTGTGTCGAGGCGCTCAAGGCCATGGAGCGCCTGTTCAGCGTCGAGATCGACGTCGAGGACGTGGCCTGCTTTATCGTCGAACCCGTGCAGGGCGAAGCGGGTTTCCTGGCCATGGATGTCGAGTTCGCCCAGGCGCTGCGCACGTTTTGCGACGAAAAAGGCATCGTACTGATTGCCGATGAAATCCAGTCTGGTTTTGGCCGCACTGGCCAGCGGTTTGCGTTCTCGCGCCTGGGCATCGAACCGGACCTGATCCTGTTGGGCAAAAGCATCGCCGGCGGCATGCCGCTGGGTGCGGTGGTCGGGCGTAAGTCGCTGCTGGATAACTTGCCCAAGGGTGGGCTTGGCGGTACATATTCCGGCAACCCGATCGCCTGTGCCGCAGCGCTCGCGACCCTGGATGAAATGACGGACGCCAATCTGCGAGCCTGGGGCTCACAACAGGAGGAAGCGATAGTCAGTCGCGTTGAAACCTGGCACGCGAACAAGCTGTCGCCGTACCTGGGTCGCCTGACCGGCGTGGGCACGATGCGCGGCATTGAGCTGATCAAGACCGACGGCACACCCGCTTCGGCGCAGTTGACGCAACTGCTGGCCCTGGCCCGGGACGCCGGGTTGTTGCTGATGCCCAGCGGAAAATCGCGGCACATCATTCGGCTGTTGGCGCCGTTGACGATTGAAGCGGCTGTGCTTGAAGAAGGCCTCGACATCCTTGAGGCGTGCCTGCAGAAGTTAACCTGAACATACGGTCCCCTGTAGGAGCTGCCGAAGGCTGCGATCTTTTGATCTTGCTTTGTATAAGATCAAGATCAAAAGATCGCAGCCTTCGGCAGCTCCTACAGGGGGGCATTTGTGTTGCCCACAAAAAAACCGGCAGAAGCCGGTTTTTTCTTTTCTACAGGATCAAGCGTTCTGCAGGTTGTCCAGGTAACGCTCGGCATCCAGTGCCGCCATGCAACCGGCGCCAGCGGAGGTAATCGCCTGGCGGTAGACGTGGTCAGCCACGTCACCGGCGGCGAAGATGCCTTCGAGGTTGGTCGCAGTGGCGTTGCCGTCACGGCCGCCGTGTACGACCAGGTAGCCGTCTTTCAGCGTCAACTGCCCTTCGAACAACGAAGTGTTCGGGGTGTGGCCGATGGCGATGAACACGCCATCGACTTTCACTTCGTCGAAGCTGCCGTCGTTGTTCTTCAGGCGGGCACCGGTCACGCCCATGTTGTCGCCCAGGACTTCGTCCAGGGTCGCGTTCAGCTTCAGGATGATCTTGCCTTCGGCCACGCGAGCGTTGAGCTTGTCGATCAGGATCTTCTCGGCGCGGAAGGTTTCGCGACGATGGATCAGGGTCACGGTGCTGGCGATGTTGGCCAGGTACAGGGCTTCTTCGACAGCGGTGTTACCGCCACCGACCACAGCCACGGGCTTGTTGCGGTAGAAGAAACCGTCGCAGGTCGCGCAGGCCGAAACGCCTTTGCCCATGAACGCTTCTTCCGATGGCAGGCCCAGGTAGCGAGCGCTGGCGCCGGTGGCAATGATCAGGGCGTCGCAGGTGTAGGTCGCGCTGTCGCCGGTCAGGGTGTAAGGCTTGGCGGCGAAGTCCACGGCATTGATGTGATCGAAAACGATCTCGGTTTCAAAGCGCTCGGCGTGCTCACGCATCCGCTCCATCAACGCCGGGCCGGTCAGGCCGTGGACATCACCCGGCCAGTTGTCGACTTCAGTGGTGGTGGTCAGTTGACCGCCGGCCTGCATGCCGGTGATCAAAAGTGGCTTGAGGTTGGCACGGGCGGCATAGACGGCGGCGCTGTAACCGGCAGGGCCGGAACCGAGAATAATCACTCGCGAATGACGAACTTCAGACATGACCTGCTCCTGTTGACCGGCCCGGAATACCTGGCGCGGAACGCCGGCTGACCGGCGGGAATAAAAAAGGACCATTGAAAGCACTTGGGGAAGGCTTGAACTCGACAGTCCTGTAAAAAGATTGGGTGCAGCGTATCGAGGGGGCGAAGATTAAGGAAATACGGTTTAACAATCCAGCTCATAGGTGGTCTCTATCCCCACAGAGTGTTTCCCAGGACGCCTTTGTTACAGTTAATGTCGATGTCGCTGTCGCGCTTTCGCCGGTCAGGCAAAGCCGGTAAGGTCGGCGCGTTTCCCACTGCCCGGAGCCTGTTATGCCCGCCCCTGTTCTGTCCGGCCCGCAATACTTGCGCGAAGGCCTCAAGCTGGTCCTGAGCCCCAGTTTGCGTTTGTTCGTATTGTTACCGCTGGCAATCAACCTGGTGCTGTTCGTCGGATTGATCTACCTGGCCGGCCATCAGTTCAGTCTGTGGGTCGATACACTGATGCCGTCCCTGCCCGAGTGGCTGAGTTTTCTCAGTTACATCCTGTGGCCGATTTTCGTCGTGCTGGTGGTGTTGATGGTGTTCTTCACCTTCACCATGCTGGCCAACGTCATCGCTGCGCCGTTCAATGGTTTTCTCGCAGAGAAAGTCGAAGTGGTGGTGCGCGGCACCGACGACTTCCCGGCCTTCAGCTGGGGTGAGCTGATCGCCATGATCCCCCGTACCCTCGCACGGGAAATGCGCAAGCTCGGGTATTTCCTGCCCCGGGCGCTCGGGTTGTTCATTCTTTCGTTCATCCCGGTGGTGAACATCATCGCGGCACCGCTGTGGCTGGTGTTCGGCGTGTGGATGATGGCGATCCAGTACATCGACTACCCGGCGGACAACCACAAGCTTGGGTGGAACGAGATGCTCGCCTGGCTGCGCGAAAAGCGCTGGCAGAGCATGAGTTTCGGCGGGAGTGTTTACCTGGTGCTGCTGATTCCGGTGGTCAACATCCTGATGATGCCGGCGGCGGTGGCCGGGGCGACTTTGTTCTGGGTGCGCGAGCGTGGGGCGGAGAATCTGGTGACCCAACGCTAGATCGGTCACAAATCCATCATCTCGTCGTCACAACGCCGACATGGCCTCAGCCGACACTGGGGCCATGACGACAGCCCTGCATATCACCCTGATCACCGAAACCTTCCCTCCGGAAATCAATGGCGTGGCCAATACCCTTGGCCGCCTGTGCGACGGTTTGCGCGCGCGCGGGCACCAGGTGGAATTGGTGCGACCACGCCAGGGTTGCGATCAATCGGCGAGCAGTGACGATGAGTTGTTGCTGTGCCGGGGCTGGCCGCTGCCGGGCTATCCCGGATTGCAATGGGGGCAGTCGTCGATGCACAAGCTGCTGCGGCGCTGGAAGCGTCATCGCCCGGATGTGCTGTACATCGCCACCGAGGGTCCTTTGGGATTGTCGGCATTGCGCGCGGCACGACGCCTGGGTATTTCAGTGGTGAGCGGCTTTCACACCAACTTCCAGCAGTACTCCAGCCAGTATGGATTCGGCATGCTGACTCGATTGCTGACCCATTACCTGCGTTGGTTCCACAATCGCTCGAACCTGACGCTGGTGCCCAGTGTCAGCCAGCGCATGGAGCTGGAACGTCGGCATTTCGAGCGCCTGGCATTGCTGTCCCGCGGCGTCGACAGCCAGCTGTTTCACCCAAGCAAACGCTTGAATGCGCTGCGTGAGCAATGGGGGCTGGGCGAGAAGGACATTGCCGTTATCCATGTAGGCCGTTTGGCACCGGAGAAAAACCTCGGTTTGCTCAAACGCTGTTTCGACACGCTCAAGGGCACTTATCCACAGCGCATTCTGAAACTGATCGTGGTGGGCGATGGTCCGCAACGACAGCTGATGGAAAGCGAGTTACCCGAGGCGATTTTCTGCGGGACACAACGCGGTGAAGCCCTGGCCAGTCACTATGCGTCCGGGGATGTGTTTCTGTTCCCAAGCCTGACCGAGACCTTCGGCAATGTGGTGCTTGAGGCATTGGCCTCTGGACTGGGGGTGGTGGCTTACGACCAGGCGGCAGCGGCGCAGCATATTCGTCATGGCTACAACGGCGTGCTGGCGATGCCGGGGGATGAAGCGGCATTTTGTGATGCCGCGACGTGGTTGCTGGAGAAGCGCGAAACCTTGCGCTGTGTGCGGCTCAATGCGCGCCAGCATGCCAGTCGGCAAGGGTGGGCGGCGATTGTCGAGCAATTCGAGGGGCAGTTGCGGGGGGCCTGTGTTGGGGAGGTGGTGGTGCCGAATGCACCGACTCTGCCCTGAGATATTGGGTGCCATTCAGTCAGTCTTCGCGAGCAGGCTCGCTCCCACAGGTTTTGTGTACAACGCATAACCACTGTGGGAGCGAGCCTGCTCGCGAAAGCATTCTTCCAGACGCCGCTTAAACCAGCGTCATCAACGCCTCGCGGCTGAACGGCAGGATGTCTTCCTCGCGACCGTCACGTACTTTCTGCGCCCAGTCGGGGTCCACCAACAGTGCACGGCCGACCGCCACCAGATCGAACTCGTCGTTGTTCAGGCGCTCCAGCAGTTTTTCCAGGCTGGCCGGCTGCGCCACCTTGTCGGTGTTGACCATGAACTGCAGGAACTCACCGTCCAGGCCTACGCTGCCTACGGTGATGGTCGGCTTGCCAGTGAGCTTGCGGGCCCAGCCCGCCAGGTTCAGCTCGGAACCGTCGAACTCCGGCTCCCAGAAACGGCGTGTCGAACAGTGGAAAATATCCACCCCGGCATCGGACAATGGCTTGAGGAATTCGCCCAACGCCTGCGGTGTTTGCACCAGGCGCGCGGTGTAGTCCTGCTGCTTCCACTGGGAGAAACGGAAGATGATCGGGAAACCTTCGCCGACCGCTGCACGCGTGGCCTGAATCAATTCAATGGCGAAACGCGAACGGTTGGCCAGGCTACCGCCGTATTCGTCGGTGCGCTGGTTGCTGCCTTCCCAGAAGAACTGGTCGATCAGGTAGCCGTGGGCACCATGGATTTCCACGCCGTCCATGCCAATGCCCTGGGCATCCTTTGCCGCCTGGGCGAACGCGGCGATCACGTCCTGAATGTCCTGCTTGGTCATACCGTGAACCACGACCTGACCGTCCTTCACTTTTTCCGACGGGCCATAACCCGGCACGCTGGCGTCCGGCTCGGTGCCGATACGGCGTACACTGCCGACGTGCCACAGTTGCGGAACGATCTTGCCACCCTCGGCATGAACCGCATCGACGACTTTTTTCCAGCCAGTCAGCGCCGCTTCGCCGTAGAACTGCGGAACGTTCGGGTAGCCGTTGGAAGCCTTGTGCCCGACAGTGGTGCCTTCGGTGATGATCAAGCCCACGCCGGCCGCAGCGCGACGGCGGTAATACTCGATCACTTTGGAATTCGGTACGCCGCCCGGCGAAAACGAACGGGTCATCGGCGCCATGACGACGCGGGTCGGCAGTTCGAGGGTGCCGAGGTGGAACGGTTTGAACAAGGCTTTGACGGGCATGGGGACGCTCCACGGGAATAGTCTTTATGACGGCTATAATATGGAGGCTTGCACGCGCTGAACAGCACTATTGATATGGGTGATTAAACATCAGAAGGGGGGATGTTGTAGGAGCCGGCTTGCTGGCGATGGACACGAAAACACCGCGTGGTGTCAGGCAATGCGCGTCATCGTTGACGACCATCACCAGCAGGCCGGCTCCTACGAAGGGGTATGTCAGGCCAAGGCTTTTTCGATTGCCTGAACCACACTCGGATCATCCGGCGCCGTACGCGGTGAAAACCGCGCCAGCACACGACCATCTTTACCCAGCAGGAACTTCTCGAAGTTCCAGGTGATGTCACCAGGAAACTCCGCGCCCTCGCCTGCCAGCAACTTGTACAGCTGGTGACGCTCGTGACCGTTGACTTCCAGCTTGCTGGACAACGGAAAGGTCACGCCATAGTTGAGGCTGCAGAAGTTCTTTATTTCCTGCTCGGTACCGGGTTCCTGACCGGCAAACTGGTTGCATGGCAAGCCCAGCACGCTGAAGCCTTTACCTTTGTATTGCTGGTAGAGGTTTTCCAGCGCCGCGTACTGTGGCGTCAAGCCACATTTGGAGGCCACGTTGACCACCAGCACGACTTGCCCCTTGAAAGGTGCCAGAGGCAGCACCTGGCCATCCAGGGCTGTCAAATTAAGTTCGTGAAAAGCACTCATGACGTACTCCAGATTCCCGTGTTCTTCTCGAAACAGCCACTTGGTGGTGTCGCCTGGAACAGCCGCAGACTAAAAAGGCGCCCTCGGGGCGCCTCTCCAGCTATCTGAGCTTAGCGCAGAAATCAGTGGTGATGGCCACCTTCGCCATGGACGTGGCCATGAGCGATTTCTTCCTGGCTGGCATCACGAATGTTGATGATCTTGACCTGGAAATTCAGGCGCTGACCCGCCAATGGGTGGTTGCCGTCTACGGTGACGTCGTCGCCGTCCAGATCGCGGATGGTCACGATCTGCATTTGGCCGTCCGGAGCGGAAGCATGGAACTGCATGCCCACTTCCAGCTCGTCGACACCTTCGAACATGCTGCGGCTCAGGGTGCTGACCAGTTCCGCAGCGTACTCGCCATAGGCATCTTCCGGTTCAACGGCTACGGTCAGCTCGTCGCCGACTGCTTTGCCTTCCAGCGCCTTTTCCAGGCCCGGGATGATGTTGCCTGCGCCTTGCAGGTAGACCAGCGGCGCGCCGCCGGCGGAGCTGTCGATGACCTCACCAGCGTCGTTGGTCAGGGTATAGTCGATGGAGACAGCCTTATTGGCGGCGATCAGCATGGGGCGAGACCTTTTGCATAAGAATATAGAAAGACCCAGTTTAGCGAAGCAATCGCCCGAAAGCGAACACAACCCGGACAGACGGGGTGCGACGATCACAGGCTTCCATCAGGACGAGGACGGCCACTGGGTGGCCGAGCTTTCGTGCGGCCATACCCAACACCTGCGCCATCAGCCACCCTGGCAATTGCGGGCCTGGGTCATGGACCCTGCGCAGCGCCAGGAAAAAATAGGCCAGCCCTTTGATTGCGGTTGGTGCGCACAAGGCTCGGTTAGCGATAACCTTGGCGACTGAATTTCGGTAGTTGGCCAGTTATAGGCCGGCACCATTGCCATGCACCTTTAGAGAATCCGCATGCAAACTTTTTTTATCGCACCCACCGATTTTGGCGTGGGCCTGACCTCCATCAGCCTCGGGCTGGTGCGCACTCTCGAGCGGGCCGGCCTCAAGGTTGGCTTTTTCAAGCCGATTGCCCAGCCCCATCCAGGTGACACCGGCCCTGAACGCTCCACCGAGCTGGTGGCGCGCACCCACGGCCTGAAACCGCCAAAACCTTTGGGCCTGGCCCATGTCGAGCGCATGCTCGGCGACGGCCAGCTCGATGAGTTGCTGGAAGAAATCATCACCCTTTATCAGCAGGCCGCCATCGGCAAGGATGTGTTGATCGTCGAAGGCATGGTCCCGACCCGCAGCGCCAGCTATGCCGCGCGGGTCAACTTGCACCTGGCCAAGAGCCTCGATGCCGAGGTGATCCTGGTTTCGGCACCGGAAAACGAAGTACTGACCGAATTGTCTGGCCGAGTGGAACTGCAAGCGCAATTGTTCGGCGGCCCCAAGGATCCGAAAGTCCTCGGCGTGATCCTCAACAAGGTCAAGACCGAGGAAAGCATGGAGGCCTTCGCCGCACGCCTGAACGAACACTCGCCGCTGTTGCGCAGTGGCGACTTCCGTCTGCTCGGTTGTATTCCATATCAGCCGGAACTGAATGCGCCGCGCACGCGAGACGTGGCGGACTTGATGGGCGCACAGGTGCTCAACGCCGGCGACTACGAAACCCGGCGCATGACCAAGATCATCATTTGCGCGCGTACCATGCGCAACACCGTGGAGCTGCTCAAGCCCGGCGTACTGGTGGTGACCCCGGGCGATCGTGACGACATCATCCTCGCCGTGAGCCTCGCGGCCATGAACGGCGTACCCCTGGCCGGCCTGTTGCTGACCAGCGACACCCTGCCCGACCCGCGCATCATGGACTTGTGTCGCGGCGCCCTGCAGGCGGGCTTGCCCGTGTTGTCGGTGAGCACCGGGTCCTATGACACCGCCAACCAGCTCAATGGCTTGAACAAGGAAATCCCGATCGACGACCGCGAGCGCGCAGAAATCATCACCGATTTCGTCGCCAGCCACCTGGACGCCAACTGGCTGCACCAGCGCTGCGGTACCCCTCGGGAAATGCGCCTGTCCCCAGCGGTGTTCCGTTATCAATTGATCCAGCGCGCCCAGTCCGCCAACAAGCGCATCGTCCTGCCGGAAGGCAGCGAACCGCTGACCGTACAAGCCGCCGCCATCTGCCAGGCCCGTGGCATTGCGCGATGCGTGTTGCTGGCCAAACCTGCAGATGTCGAAGCGGTGGCCCGCGCGCAAGGCATCGAACTGCCGCCAGGGTTGGAAATTCTCGACCCTGACCTGATTCGCGAACGCTACGTCGAGCCGATGGTCGCCCTGCGCAAGAGCAAAAGCCTCAACGCCCCGATGGCCGAGCAACAACTGGAAGACACCGTGGTGATCGGCACCATGATGCTGGCGCTGGATGAAGTCGACGGCCTCGTATCGGGCGTCATTCACTCCACCGCCAATACCATCCGCCCGGCACTGCAACTGATCAAGACCGCACCGGGCTGCACCTTGGTGTCGTCGGTGTTCTTCATGCTGTTTCCCGAAGAAGTGCTGGTCTATGGCGACTGCGTGATGAACCCGCACCCGAGCGCCGTCGAACTGGCCGAGATTGCCCTGCAAAGCGCCGACTCGGCGGCGGCATTCGGCATCACTCCTCGTGTGGCGATGATCAGTTATTCCAGCGGTGAATCAGCCAGTGGCGAGGAAGTCGAGAAAGTACGCGAGGCGACGTTGCTTGCCCATGAACAACAAAACTCGTTGCTGATCGACGGCCCGTTGCAGTATGACGCCGCCGCCAACGAAACCGTGGCCCGGCAACTGGCACCGAACAGCCAGGTGGCCGGTCGCGCCACTGTGTTCGTATTCCCCGACCTGAACACCGGCAACACCACCCACAAAGCCGTACAGCGCAGCGCCGACTGCGTCAGCCTCGGCCCGATGCTGCAGGGACTGCGCAAACCGGTGAACGATCTGCCGCGCGGCGCGCAGGTCGACGACATCGTCTACACGATTGCCCTGACCGCGATTCAGGCGGCCAACCGACCTATGGATGTGTAAATGCTGGATTTTCTACCTGCCCCGGCGCGCGGCGTGATCGCCGCGCTGCTGCTGGCGCTGAACACGATTTTGCTGTGCTCGTTCCTGTTCTGTGTGGCGCTGATCAAGGTCCTGCCGTTCGCATTCACCCAACGCATTGCACACTGGTTGATGAGCCATACCCACGAAGCCTGGATCAGCGTCAATAAAGGCTGGATGAACCTGGTCCGTCGCACGCGCTGGCACGTCAGCGGCCTGCAAGGCCTGGACTATCAACACTCGTACCTGGTCACCAGCAATCACCAGAGCTGGGTCGACATCCTGGTGCTGCAATATGTGCTCAATCGACGTATCCAGCCGCTGAAGTTCTTTCTCAAGCAGGAGTTGATCTGGGTACCGGTGATCGGCCTGGCCTGGTGGGCACTGGGCTTTCCGTTCATGAAGCGCTACTCCAAGGCCTACCTGGAAAAGCACCCGGAGAAGAAAGGCAAGGACCTGGAAACCACGCGCAAGACTTGTGCGAAGTTTCGCAACAACCCGGTGGGTATTTTCAATTTCGTTGAAGGCACGCGCTTCACCGAAGGCAAGCATGCCCAGCAGAAATCGCCGTTCAAGTACCTGCTGAAACCCAAGGCCGGTGGGATTGCGTTTGTGCTAGATGCCATGGGTGAACAACTGGAATCCATCGTCAACGTGACGATCCATTATCCAGCCGGGCGCCCGGGTTTCCGGGATTTGCTGTGCGGGAATGTTGCGGATGTGGTGGTGCACTTTGAAGAGCTGAAGATTCCGCCGCAGTTCATAGGCAAGAACTACGACCAGGACGGTGAGTATCGCCTGCAGTTCCAGGGCTGGATCAACCAGATGTGGCAGGACAAGGATGCTCTGCTTGCGCAGATGCACCGCGAGTATCCATCGAAGTAGTTCGGTGAATGTTCTGCCCTCTTCGCGAGCAGGCTCGCTCCCACAAGGTTAATGTTCACCGAAGATCAACTGTGGGAGATTCTATGGTTGAGGGGAAGCCCTCAACTGGTTTTCGGTTGGTATTCACTCTGCCCCTTCAGCAGGGCGAATACGATACGAGCGAGCTTGCGAGCCAGCATCACCAGGGCTTGAGTGGTGCTGAAACCCCGATTTCTTTGTTCTTGGTAAAACCCTTTCCAGGCTTCGGTTCGACTCGCCGACATAGCCGCATTGTGCAGAAGGCGGCGGGCTTCTGGATCGCCTCGCTTGGTCAAACTCCGGCGACCATCTTTTTGCCCTGATTTTGACACCCGCAAGTCCATTCCAAGAAAGGCGATAAAGGCATCTGCGTTTCGGAAGTCTCCGCGCTGGAACGCCGTGAGCAAGCGCGCGCCAGTCAAAAATCCAACCCCTTCAACTTTCAAGCAACGCTTCAACTGCCCCAGCAAACCGGCTTCTTTCAGCTGATCGTTGATCGTCTTTTCGATCAGCGTCTCAAGCTGCTGCATGGACTTTATTTGCTCGGAAAAAGCAGCCTTCAGCAAGGGCTCATTCGACCAGCTTTGCACTAGGCCGACCCTGGCCTGGACCAAGGCCGCCCGGCGGCGAAAAAGACTCAGGAGTTGGCGATACAGCGGTGTCGGCGGCGTCCATGGGTGAAGTTCTTCATGCTCGTTCTTCAGATAGCGAGCAAGCAGTTTGGCATCCAGTGCATCGGTTTTGGCACGGACCTTCACACCTTCTCGGTAATGTTTGAGCTCATAGCCGCCCACCATGTAAATCACGCAGCCGGCCTCAAAGGCCAGGTCAGCGAACTCCAGGTGGTAGATGTTGGTGGCTTCAATAGCAATAGCCACACTCCCCGGCAAGTCCTTTAACCACTTGTTGATGCTGGTTTTGTTGTTGGGAATCTCTTCAAGCAGGTCCAGTTCGGCGTGATAAATCACCAATTCTTTCTTGGCGACATCCACGCCCACGATCGGCTTTGAAACAGAAACCGGCATTGCCATAGGTTTTCCTCCGGGATAAGGTTTTAAGCACTTGAAGGGCTCACCCAGAGGCGCAGGCTTGTTCCTATCGTCGGTCTAGGCCAGATGCATTCTTTATCGGCGCTTGGGTGAAAGGAGGAGGGGCGAACTCTCCCACAGTCTGTACTGCGTCAACAGTCAGAATCGAGCCTTGTCCCTCCTCCTCCCTTCAAGTCCTACCATACAAGCGAGCCTGCTCGCGAAGGGGGCCTCCCAGAAATAAAAAACCCGCCGATGATCACTCATCGGCGGGTTTTTTATTTGCGGCCAGCGCTTAGATCGCGCCGCGCTTGCGCAGCAATTCCAGCACCTGCTTCACGCCGTCTTCCAGCGACACGGACTGGGTGTCGATCACCAGATCGGCATCCAGCGGCACGTCGTACGGGAAGGACTCGCCCGGGATGTTATCCCCGGCCGCCGCGTACAGGCCCTGCGGGTCACGTTCGGCACAGACCGTCGGCGAGGCCTGGACGTAGACCGTCAGCAGGCGTTCTTTGCCGATCAGCTCCCGAGCCTGTTCACGACCTTCGGCACTCGGAGCAACGAACGCTGCCAGGGTCAGCAGACCGGCTTCGTTGAACTGACGCGCCACGTGCGCGGCACGACGCCAGTTCTCGGTGCGCCCGGCGCGATCCTGCGGCAGACCTTTGTTCAGGTCGTGACGCAGGTTCTGGCCATCGAGCACGTACACCGCACGACCCAGGTCGAACAGTTTGCGCTCGACTGCATAAGCCAGGGTGCTTTTGCCCGCGCCCGACAAGCCACTGAACAGCACGGTGGCGGGTTGCTGGCCAAAGCGCTGCGCGCGCTCTTCGGTAGCGACGTGGGCCAGCTTGCCGTGGTGGGTGCTGGTGCCATGCGCCAACGGCTGCGCGACGATCATGCCGGCACCGACGGTGCCGTTGGTCAGGCGATCGATAATGATGAATGCGCCGGTGGTGCGGTTGCTGTCGTAACCGTCGAGGGCAATCGGCGCGTCGAGCGCGATCTTGACCTTACCGATTTCGTTCAGCTGCAGCGCACTGGCCGGGCCTTCTTCCAGGGTGTTCACGTCGACCTTGTTGACGATGCTGGCGATGGAGCCCGGCACGTAACTGGTGGCGCGCTTGATGTCGTATTTCTTGCCCGGCAGCATCGGCTCTTCAGCCATCCACACCAGCATCGCTTCGAAGCTGTCGGTGACCGGCGGCACGTTGTCGGCATGCACCAACAGGTCGCCACGGGAGATGTCAATCTCGTCTTCCATGGTCAGGGTTACCGCCTGACCTGGACCTGCGTGCTCCAGTTCACCTTCGAAGGTGACGATGGATTTCACGCGGCTACTCTTGCCCGACGGCAGCACCACGACTTCGTCGCCCTTCTTGACGATGCCGCTGGCCAGGGTGCCGGCGAAACCGCGGAAGTTCAGGTTTGGACGGTTGACGTATTGCACCGGGAAACGCAGGTCGGTGAAGTTGCGGTCGCCCGCCACTTCCACGGTCTCGAGGATTTCCATCAGCGACTGGCCGGTGTACCACGGCGAGCGCTCGGATTTGTTCACCACGTTGTCGCCTTTGAGCGCAGACATCGGCACGAAGTGCATCGTGGTGGGCTTCATCTTCAAGCCTTCGGCGAACTGCAGGTAGTCAGCCTTGATCGACTCGAACACGCCCTGGTCGAAGTCCTTGAGGTCCATCTTGTTGATGGCAACGACGATATGCTTGATGCCCAGCAACGAGGCGATGAAGCTGTGGCGACGGGTCTGGGTCTGCACGCCGTAGCGGGCGTCGACCAGGATGATCGCCAGGTCACAGGTGGAGGCACCGGTGGCCATGTTGCGGGTGTACTGCTCATGGCCGGGGGTGTCGGCAATGATGAATTTGCGTTTGGCGGTGGAGAAATAGCGGTACGCGACATCGATGGTGATGCCTTGCTCACGCTCGGCCTGCAGGCCATCGACCAGCAGTGCCAGGTCGATGTCTTCACCGGTGGTGCCGACTTTTTTCGAGTCGCGGGTAATCGCTTCCAGGTGATCTTCGTAGATCATCTTGGAGTCGTGCAGCAGGCGCCCGATCAGGGTGCTCTTGCCGTCGTCGACGTTACCGCAAGTCAGGAAGCGCAGCAGCTCTTTACGTTCGTGCTGGCCCAGGTAGGCGAGGATGTCCTCGCTGATCAAATCAGATGCGTGCGACATGACAGCCCCTTAGAAATAACCTTGACGTTTTTTGTCTTCCATCGAGCCTGCGCCATCGTGGTCGATGACACGGCCCTGGCGCTCGGAAGTTCGCGTCAGGAGCATTTCCTGAATGATGTCCGTGAGGCTTTCGGCCTCGGACTCCACCGCGCCCGTCAACGGATAGCAGCCAAGGGTACGGAACCGCACTTTCTTCTTGACGATGCGCGCTTTGTCTTCATCGCTCAGGTGTTCGAGGATGCGCTCGTCGTCGATCATGATCAGGGTGCCGTTCTTCTCGATGACTTCACGCTCGGCGGCGAAGTACAGCGGGACGATCGGGATGCCTTCCAGATAGATGTACTGCCAGATGTCCAGCTCGGTCCAGTTCGACAACGGGAATACGCGGATGGATTCGCCCTTGTTGACCTTGCCGTTGTAGACGTTCCACAGCTCGGGGCGCTGGTTTTTCGGGTCCCAGCGGTGCTTGCTGTCGCGGAACGAGTACACACGCTCTTTGGCGCGGGACTTCTCTTCGTCGCGGCGGGCACCACCGAAGGCGGCGTCGAAACCATATTTGTCCAAGGCCTGCTTCAGGCCTTCGGTCTTCATGATGTCGGTATGCTTGGCACTGCCGTGGGTGAACGGATTGATGCCTTGTGCCACGCCGTCGGGGTTCACATGGGTGATCAGGTCCAGGCCCAGCTCGGCGACCATCTTGTCGCGGAACCTGTACATCTCCTGGAATTTCCACTGGGTGTCGACGTGCATCACCGGGAACGGCAGCTTGCCGGGGAAGAACGCCTTGCGTGCCAGGTGCAGCATCACGGCGGAGTCTTTACCGATGGAGTACAGCATCACCGGGTTGTCGAACTCGGCGGCCACCTCGCGGATGATGTGGATGCTTTCCGCCTCCAGCTGTTTCAGATGCGTCAGTTTGTCGACCATGGCTACTCACGAAAACATTCTTATGAACGGCCAGCGGGCCGTGTTCGAGCGGGGAATCCTAGCACAGCGCCCCCTTCTAATCAGGACGCGAACTAGATCGAAAGAGCATATGAATATGCCCGCCTGTTTGGGCGTTCATCGGCGAACTCATCTCTGTAGGAGCTGCCGCAGGCTGCGATCTTTTGATCTTGATCTTGAAAAAGCAAAATCAAAAGATCGCAGCCTGCGGCAGCTCCTACAGGGGGGCCTCTCAGATGGGGTTCGGGCAATCGATGAAGATGTGCTCAAGGGCAAACCGTTTCGCCAGGTAATCACCCAGCGCCTGCACGCCGTAACGCTCGGTGGCGTGGTGCCCGGCAGCAATGAAGCTGATGTCGTTTTCACGGGCGCTGTGGAAGGTTTGCTCCGAGGCTTCGCCGCTGAGGTACAGATCGACGCCCGCCAGTATCGCCTGGTCGATGTAGCCCTGACCGCCACCGGTGCACCAGCCAACGCGGCGGATCATTGCGCTGCCTTCAATCAGCAATGGCTCGCGGCCCATGACTTCTTGCACACGGCGGGCGAAATCCCGGGGGGTGGCGGGCTCGTTCAACGAACCGACCAGGCCGACGATCTTCAGGTTGTCAGGGTCCAACGGACCTTCGACGGTGATGTCCAGTTGCCGTGCCAACTGCACGTTGTTGCCAACATCAGGGTGCAGGTCCAGCGGCAGGTGATAGGACAGCAGGCTGATGTCGTGCTTGAGCAGGGTCTTGAGGCGGCGCTGCTTCATGCCGGTGATGCACGGGTTCTCGCCTTTCCAGAAGTAGCCGTGATGCACCAGCACCAGATCCGCGTTGGCCTCCACCGCAGCATCGAGCAAGGCCTGGCTGGCGGTGACGCCGCTGACGATGCGCATCACCTGCGGCCGGCCCTCGACCTGCAGGCCGTTGGGGCAGTAATCGGCAATTTTCGAACTAGCGAGGTAACGGTCGGCTTCTTCGACCAGGGTGCTCAGGGCGACGGCCATAAAAGACTCCTAAATATCCCGTTCAGAGGCACGCGTGGCCTCGTATAATGCGCGTCATTATGAGCGGTCTCATACCGCCTGCAACTCTCTCAGGACGTACTTAATGCTCAAGGCGCTGCGTTTTTCCGGCTGGCCGCTGTTGGCCGGCGTGCTTGTCGCTCTGTTAATCATCCAGCGTTACCCGCAGTGGGTCGGGCTTCCAAGCCTCGACGTCAACCTGCAACAGGCCCCGCAAACCACCAGTATGCAGCAAGGCCCGGTGTCCTATTCCGACGCGGTAACCACCGCCGCGCCGTCGGTGGTGAACCTGTACACCACCAAAGTCATCAACAAACCCAATCATCCGCTGTTCGAGGACCCGCAGTTTCGTCGATTCTTCGGCGACAACTCGCCCAAGCAGAAACGCATGGAGTCGAGCCTGGGCTCCGGCGTGATCATGAGCCCGGAAGGCTACATCCTGACCAACAACCACGTGACCAGCGGTGCCGACCAGATCGTGGTGGCGCTCAAGGACGGCCGTGAAACCCTGGCTCGGGTGATTGGTAGCGACCCGGAAACTGACCTCGCGGTCCTCAAGATCGACCTGAAGAAACTGCCTTCGATCACTGTCGGCCGCTCGGACAACATCCGCATCGGCGACGTGGCCCTCGCCATCGGCAACCCGTTCGGCGTCGGCCAGACCGTAACCATGGGCATCATCAGTGCCACCGGGCGTAATCAGCTGGGCCTGAACAACTACGAAGACTTCATCCAGACCGACGCCGCGATCAACCCCGGCAACTCCGGCGGTGCGCTGGTGGACGCCAACGGCAACCTGACCGGCATTAACACGGCGATCTTCTCCAAGTCAGGAGGTTCACAAGGCATTGGCTTCGCGATTCCGGTGAAGCTGGCCATGGAAGTGATGAAATCGATCATCGAACACGGCCAGGTGATTCGCGGCTGGCTCGGTATTGAAGTGCAGCCATTGTCCCAGGAACTGGCGGAGTCGTTTGGCCTGTCGGGGCGTCCGGGCATCGTCGTCGCCGGGATTTTCCGCGACGGTCCGGCGCAGAAAGCCGGCCTGCAACTGGGCGACGTGATTCTCAGCATCGACGGCGAACCGGCTGGCGATGGCCGACGCTCGATGAACCAGGTCGCGCGGATCAAGCCGACCGATAAGGTCACGATCGAGGTGATGCGCAACGGCAAGGAACTCAAGCTCACGGCGGAAATCGGCTTGCGCCCGCCACCGGCACCGGCACCGGCACCGGTCAAAGAGAAAGAAGAAAACTAAGCGATCAACACAAAACCCCTGTAGGAGCGAACATGCTCGCGATGGTCGTCAACGATAACGCTGGAAGCCTGACACCCCACTGCGTTCTCTAGTCCATCGCGAGCATGCTCGCTCCTACAGGGTTGGCTGTGGTTCAGAGGTCGCCGAGGCCGTCGATCAGGGCCTGGTTTTGCTCAGGCGTGCCGATCGAAATCCGCAGGAACTGGGCAATTCGCTCCTGCTTGAAGTGCCGGACGATCACACCTTGCTCGCGCAGTTTAGCTGCCAGGCCTGCCGCATCGTGCTTGGGGTGACGGGCAAAAATGAAGTTCGCGGCCGACGGCAGCACTTCAAAGCCCTTAGCCTGCAACTGCGCGACCACCTTGTCGCGGCTCTCAATGACCAATCGGCACGTCTTGTCGAAGTACTCACGATCTTCGAACGCCGCCGCCGCGCCGACGTTCGCCATGCGATCGATCGGATAGGAGTTAAAGCTGTTCTTGATCCGCTCCAGCGCCTCGATCAGGTCCGGATGCCCCACCGCCAAGCCAACCCGCAGGCCCGCCAGGGAGCGGGATTTTGACAGGGTCTGGGTCACCAGCAGGTTCGGATAACGGTCTACCAACGTGATTGCCGTCTCGCCACCGAAGTCGATGTAAGCCTCATCCACCACGACCACCGAGTCCGGGCTGCCCTTGAGGATTTGCTCGACCGCCTCCAGCGCCAACAGGCAACCGGTCGGTGCGTTCGGGTTGGGGAAAATGATCCCGCCGTTCGGTTTTGCGTAGTCCGCAGGATTGATCTGGAACTGCTCGTCCAGCGGCACTGCATCGAACTTGATGCCGTACAGCCCGCAATAGACCGGATAGAAGCTGTAGCTGATGTCCGGGAACAGCAGCGGCTGATCGTGCTGCAGCAACCCGTGGAAGATGTGCGCCAGCACTTCGTCGGAGCCGTTGCCGAGAAATACCTGGTTACTCTGCACGCCGTAGTACTTGGCCACGGCATTTTTCAGCAGATCGCTGTTCGGGTCCGGGTACAGGCGCAGATTGTCGTTCAGTTCGGCCTGCATCGCAGCCAAGGCCTTGGGCGATGGACCGTACGGGTTTTCGTTGGTGTTGAGCTTCACCAGTTTCGCCAGCTTTGGCTGCTCGCCCGGTACGTAAGGCACCAGGTTCTTGACGAACGGGCTCCAGAATTTACTCATCTCAGTTCCCCTGCTTGTCGTCGATGATGCGGTATTCGGCACTGCGGGCGTGGGCAGTCAGCGACTCGCCACGGGCCAGCACGGAAGCGGTTTTACCCAGGTCGGACGCGCCCTGTTCCGAGCAAAAAATGATCGACGAACGTTTCTGGAAGTCGTATACGCCCAGCGGCGACGAGAACCGCGCCGTGCCGGAAGTCGGCAATACGTGGTTCGGGCCTGCGCAGTAGTCGCCCAGTGCTTCGCTGGTGTGGCGACCCATGAAGATGGCGCCGGCATGACGGATCTGTGGAAGCCAGGCTTGCGGATCGGCAACCGACAACTCCAGGTGCTCCGGCGCGATGCGGTTGGCCACTTCGATGGCTTGCTCCATGTCACGCACCTGGATCAGCGCACCACGGCCGTTGATCGAGGTTTCGATGATCTCGGCGCGCTCCATGGTCGGCATCAGTTTGGCAATGCTCGCGGCGACCTGATCGAGAAAGGCCGCATCCGGGCTGACCAGGATCGCCTGGGCGTCTTCGTCATGCTCGGCCTGGGAGAACAGGTCCATGGCGATCCAGTCAGGATCAGTCAGGCCGTCACATACCACGAGGATCTCGGACGGGCCGGCAATCATGTCGATACCGACCTGGCCAAACACGTGACGCTTGGCGGTGGCGACATAGATGTTGCCCGGGCCAACCACTTTGTCGACTTGCGGCACGCTTTCGGTGCCATAAGCCAGCGCGGCAACAGCTTGTGCGCCACCGATGGTGAACACACGGTCAACGCCCGCGATGCAGGCAGCAGCCAGCACCAGCTCGTTGATTTCACCGCGCGGGGTCGGCACCACCATGACCACCTCGGTCACACCGGCAACCTTGGCCGGAATCGCGTTCATCAACACGGAAGAAGGGTACGACGCCTTGCCGCCCGGCACGTACAGACCGGCGCGATCGAGCGGCGTGACCTTCTGGCCCAGCACGGTGCCGTCAGCTTCGGTGTAGCTCCAGGAGTCCTGTTTCTGCTTCTCGTGGTAGCTGCGTACGCGGGCCGCGGCTTTTTCCAGGGCCTCGCGCTGTGGCACGGTAATGCGGGTCAACGCCAGTTCCAGGCGCTCGCGCGGCAGGATCAGGTCGGCCATGGAGGCGACGTCCAACCCGTCGAACTGTCGGGTGAACTCCACCAACGCGGCATCGCCACGCTCGCGCACGGCCTTGATGATGTCCAGCACCCGCTGATTGACCGAGTCGTCAGACACACTTTCCCAGCTCAGCAGATGATCCAGATGATGTGCGAAATCCGGGTCAGCAGCGTTGAGTCGGCGAATTGCAGTCGGTGCGGTCATAGCGAGAGCCTCATAGGATTGGCAAAAAACTCAGGCGCCCGAAGCTAACATTCGATCCGCTTGGGCACCTGAGAATTCTGGCTATGAGGCGGATAGACGGCGCAACTCAAAGTCGCGCGGGTGAATCAGCCGCGGTGTCGAGACTCCACTGCCTTGCGCAGGGTGTCGATCAACGCCTGGATACGGGCGTGCTGCATTTTCATCGAAGCTTTGTTGACGATCAGCCGGGAGCTGATGGCCGCGATGAAATCCTGTGGCTCCAGGCCGTTGGCCCGCAGCGTGTTACCGGTGTCGACCACGTCGATAATCTTGTCGGCCAAGCCGATCAGCGGCGCCAGCTCCATCGAGCCGTAGAGCTTGATGATGTCGACCTGACGGCCCTGCTCGGCATAGTAGCGCTTGGCAACGTTGACGAACTTGGTGGCGATACGCAGGCGACCCTTGGGCTCGACCGCGCCGACCTTGCCGGCGGTCATCAACTTGCACTGGGCAATCTGCAAGTCCAATGGCTCGTACAGGCCTTGACCGCCGTATTCCATCAGCACGTCTTTACCAGCAACACCGAGGTCGGCGGCACCATGCTCGACATAAGTCGGCACGTCGGTGGCACGCACGATCAACAGGCGTACATCTTCCTGGGTCGTGGGAATGATCAGCTTGCGACTCTTGTCCGGATTCTCGGTCGGCACGATGCCCGCTTCAGCCAGAAGCGGCAGGGTGTCGTCAAGGATGCGGCCCTTGGACAGTGCGATGGTCAACATGGGAAACGTCAGTCCTTATCAAGGTACTCATGTCCGGTCGCAAATGGCGCCGGACACACATCGAGCCGGAAACCGGCTCGACTTACAACAATTCAACGGGCACGTCCCTGCGCCCATGCAGCAGAAACTAGCCCGGAACGCGGCGGATCTTGGCGCCCAGCATCTGCAGTTTCTCTTCGATGCACTCGTAACCACGGTCTATGTGGTAGATGCGGTCGATCAGGGTATCGCCGTCGGCAATCAGCGCCGAAATCACCAGGCTGGCCGAAGCCCGCAGGTCGGTGGCCATCACTGGCGCGCCCTTGAGCTTCTCGGTGCCGGTAACGATGGCGGTGTTGCCCTCGACCTGGATCTTGGCGCCCATGCGGTGCAGTTCGTACACGTGCATGAAGCGGTTTTCGAAGATCGTCTCGATCACAGCGCCCGTGCCTTCGGCAATGGCGTTGAGGGAGATGAACTGCGCCTGCATGTCGGTCGGGAACGCCGGGTATGGAGCGGTTCGCACGTTCACGGCTTTAGGCCGCTTGCCGTGCATGTTCAACTCGATCCAGTCTTCACCGGTGGTGATTTCGGCGCCCGCTTCGCGGAGTTTCTCCAGCACGGCTTCGAGAATGGTCGGATCGGTGTCCTTGACCTTCACACGCCCGCCGGTCACGGCTGCGGCCACCAGGTAGGTGCCGGTTTCGATACGGTCCGGCATCACCTTGTAGGTGGTGGTGTGCAGACGCTCAACGCCATCGATGGTGATGGTGTCGGTACCAGCGCCGGAAACCTTGGCACCCATCGCGTTCAGGAAGTTCGCCAGGTCGACGACTTCAGGCTCGCGCGCGGCGTTCGCCAGGACACTGCGTCCCTTGGCCAGGGCTGCAGCCATCATGATGTTTTCGGTACCGGTCACACTGACGGTGTCGAAGAAGAAATGCGCACCGCGCAGGCCGCCTTCTGGCGCCTTGGCCTTGATGTAGCCGCCTTCGACGTCGATGATCGCGCCCATGGCCTCCAGGCCACGGATGTGCAGGTCCACCGGTCGCGAACCGATGGCGCAACCGCCAGGCAACGCGACTTCGGCTTCACCGAAACGGGCAACCATCGGGCCCAGCACCAGGATCGACGCACGCATGGTCTTAACCAGTTCGTACGGAGCGATCAGGGTCTTGATGGTCCGCGGATCGATTTCGACGGCCAGTTTCTCGTCGATCACCGGCTCGATCCCCATGCGACCGAACAATTCGATCATGGTGGTGATGTCGTGCAGGTGTGGCAGGTTGGCAACGGTCACCGGACCATCGCACAGCAGGGTAGCCGCCAGGATCGGCAGGGCAGAGTTCTTTGCCCCGGAGATGCGGATCTCGCCGTCAAGACGAGCACCGCCAGTAATAATCAATTTATCCATAAGAATCTCTACGCCCGTGGGCTCAGGTGCGCTCGGCCCAGGCCGCGCTGCTGAAAAATTTCATAGTGACCGCATGGATGCTGCCATCGGTGATCCATGGGTTCAAATGGGCATAGACCTGCTGCTGACGCTTCACCGGGCTCAACGCCGCCAGTTCATCGCTAATCACGTTCAGCTGGAAATTGCAGCCTTCGCCCTCGACTTCTACCTTCGTTCCGGGCAGCTTTCCTTCAAGAAAGCTCTTCACTTCGTTGGCCTGCATGCTCAACCTCAATCGGCGCCCTGTGCGCGCGGGTCGGACATCATACAAAAAAGCCCCGCGCCTGCGAACCCCGGGAAGCAGGACTCTGACGGGGGGCTTCTTTATAGATGCGGGTTAGGGATGCGCCAACAGCTCGGTCAGTTCACTGACCTGAGCGATTTCGCGCATGTCTTCTGGCATCCCGCGGATGCTCAGCGCCTTGCCGGCCGCCTGGGCATCTCGCATGAAACACAACAGCAACGACAGACCGACGCTGCTGGATTTCTCCACCGCCGAACAATCGACTACCACGGCCGCAGCCTTGCTGGCCTTGATCAGCGCCTGCCCCTGCTCGCGCAATTGAGGGCCGGTGCGATAATCCAGCACACCGCTGAGCCGCAGCTCGCCGGCGTCGTCCATCTGGACCGCCGCCTCACTCATTGGGTCTGTTTCTCGGTGGATTGCTCAGCGGTTTCCTTGGCCTTGGCGACTTCCCCGGCCCAACCATTGATGGTTTTGTCCAGGTCGTTGCCATTGCGCTGCATCGCATCAGCGAACTGATCACGGAACAGCTTGCCAATGTTGATACCGTTGATGATGACGTTGCGCAGCTTCCACTCGCCGCCGATCTTTTCCAGTGTATAGGACACAGGATAGATAGCGCCGTTGCTGCCCTTGACTGTCATGCCGACGCTCGTACGGTTGCCCGACTCGTCCTTGGCAGGATCAACGGTGATGCCTTGGTTGTTGTACTCAAGCAAGGCATTGCCATAGAACTGGAACAGACCCTTCTTGAAGTTTTCTTCAAAGGTCTTCATTTGCGCAGGGGTCGCCTTGCGCGAGTACTTGACCGTCATGATGCTCTTGGAAATACCTTCGGCATCCACTACAGGCCCGACAATGCTGTTGAGCGCCGCGTAGAAGTCCTGCGGATCCTGCTTGTACTTCTCTTTGTTGGCGGCCAGGTCGGCCAGCAGCCGGTTGGTGGTGTCCTGGACCAGCTCGTGCGCGCTAGGCGCCGCCACGGCATGGGCCATCATCGGCAAGGCCGCGAGCAAAACCAACAGGCCACGTCGCAAGGTAGAGATCATTCAAAAGCTCCTCATTTGGCGTCTTTGCTAACGGTATTGAGCAGGAATTTACCGATCAGGTCCTCGAGCACCAGCGACGACTGGGTGTCGTGGATGGTCCCGCCATCCTTGAGCAGAGCCTCTTCCCCGCCCACACTGATGCCGATGTACTTCTCGCCCAACAGGCCAGCGGTCAGGATAGATGCAGTGGAATCTGCCGGTAGGTTATCTACGCGCTTCTCCAGTTGCATGGTTACCCGACCGGTGAAACTGTCGCGATCCAGATCGATTGCCGTGACCTTGCCGATGGTCACACCGGCCATGGTCACTTTAGCTCTGACAGTCAAACCGGCGATATTGTCGAAATACGCATAAAGTTTATAGGTTTCGGTGCTCGGGCTCGGGGACAGTCCACTGACCCGCAACGCCAGCAACAGCAAAGCCAGGATGCCAGCCAGCAAGAAAAGGCCGACACCGATTTCCAGGGTGCGGTTTTGCATCAGAAATCTCCAAACATCAAGGCGGTCAGAATAAAGTCCAGGCCGAGCACAGCCAAAGAGGCATACACCACGGTCTTGGTAGTGGCACGACTGATCCCCTCTGAAGTGGGTTCACAGTCATAGCCTTGGAATACGGCGATCCAGGTCACGACAAAGGCGAAGACAATGCTTTTGATGATGCCGTTGAGCACATCGTCGACAAAGGTCACGCTGTTCTGCATGTTCGACCAGTAGGAGCCTTCATACACGCCCAGCCAGTCGACGGCCACCCAGGAACCGCCCCAGATACCCACCACGCTGAAGATCATCGCCAGCACCGGCAAGGAAATGAAGCCGGCCCACAGGCGCGGGGCAATGATGTACTTGAGCGGGTCCACCCCGATCATCTCCAGGCTGGAGAGCTGTTCGGTGGACTTCATGTTGCCGATTTCCGCGGTCAGTGCCGAACCGGCACGCCCGGCGAACAGCAATGCCGTGACCACCGGCCCCAACTCACGCAGCAGCGTCAGCGCCACCATCTGCCCCACCGCCTGCTCCGAACCGTAGCTGGACAGGATGTTGAAGCCTTGCAGCGCCAGCACCATGCCGATGAATATCCCGGAGACCACGATGATCACCAGGGACATCACGCCCACCGAATGCAGTTGCTTGACCAGCAGGCCAAACCCGCCACCGATGCCACCACGCCCCAGCAGTGCGTGAAACAGAAACAGCGAAGAGCGCCCGAACACCGCCAGCACGTCGATGCCGCCCTGGCCGAACCGGCGCACCCTTTCCAAAAGTGAAATCTTGCGCATCAACGCTTCCCCAGGAGATCTGCGCGGTAATCCGTCGCTGGAAAGTGATAGGGGACCGGACCGTCGGGCTCGCCTGTCATGAATTGACGGATACGCGGATCGTCCGAGTTCATCAGCTCGTCGGGCGAGCCCTGCCCCAACACCTGCCCGTCGCCCACGACATAGATGTAGTCGGCGATGCTGGCGGTTTCGGCCAGGTCATGGGAAACCACGATACTGGTAATGCCCAGCGCATCGTTGAGCAAGCGGATCAGGCGCACCAGCACGCCCATGGCAATGGGGTCCTGGCCGACGAAGGGCTCGTCATACATGAGAATCTGCGGATCGAGCGCAATCGCCCGCGCCAGTGCGACACGACGCTTCATGCCGCCGGACAGTTCGTCGGGCATCAGGTCGATCGCACCGCGCAATCCCACGGCCTGCAATTTGAGCAGGACGATGTCGCGGATCATTTCTTCGGGCAGCTCGGTGTGAACGCGCAACGGAAACGCGACGTTCTCGAAGACATCGAGGTCGGTAAACAGTGCGCCACTCTGAAACAGCACACCCATGTGCTTGCGTGCATCGAACAGATCACTGCGCGACAACGCCGGCAGGTTCTGACCATTGACCCATACTTCGCCACTGGCAGGCCGCAACTGCGCGCCCATCAAGCGCAATAGCGTGGTCTTGCCACACCCGGAAGGCCCCATGATGCCGGTGACCTTGCCGCGCGGGATGCGGATATCAATGTTATTGAAAATGCTGCGCGCACCGCGCTTGAAGGTCAGTCCCTTCAGCTCGACCGCGTAGGCGTTATCGGCACTCATCTAAACTCCTTGCGATGCAGCCTCACACTCGGACGCCGGGCTTCCTGACAAAAGCACATACTCCTGGGCGGGCCGAACTGGCGGCGAACTATATCACTGCAAGCGTCACGCGCCCAAGGCCAATGCCAGACCATGTTCAGCGACATGACAGCCAGAAAGCTCCATCTAGAGGGGATTCGGTAACAACAGATGACGATGGGCAACGAACTTGCGTGAGGGTTTCAACCATACCGGCTATAATCGCCGCCTTTTCATCAGGCCAAACATTTTCAAAATGAGCCAATCCAGCGACCTGATCAAGTCAGCACAACGCACCATTCGCCTCGAACTGGAAGCCGTAAAAAGCTTGCTGCCCCGTATCGACAAGGATTTCGTGCGCGCCTGCGAAATGATTCTGGCCAGCAAAGGCCGCGTCGTCGTGGTCGGCATGGGCAAATCGGGGCACATCGGCAACAAGATCGCCGCCACCCTGGCCAGTACCGGTACCACGGCCTTTTTCGTGCACCCGGCCGAAGCCAGCCATGGCGACATGGGCATGATTACCCGTGATGACATCATCCTGGCACTGTCGAACTCCGGCTCGACCAATGAAATCATCACCCTGCTGCCGCTGATCAAGCGCCTGGGCATCCAGCTGATCAGCATGACGGGCAAGCCCGACTCGCCGCTGGCCAAGGCGGCAGAGGTCAACCTGAATGTACAGGTCGACCACGAGGCCTGCCCATTGAACCTGGCGCCCACCTCGTCGACGACCGCGGCACTGGTCATGGGTGACGCCCTCGCCGTCGCGCTGCTGGAAGCTCGCGGTTTTACCGCTGAGGATTTCGCCTTTTCCCATCCGGGCGGTGCGCTGGGCCGACGCCTGCTGCTGAAAGTGGAAGACGTCATGCACGCCGGGCAAGAGCTGCCGCAGGTACAACGCGGCACCCTGCTCAAGGATGCGCTGATGGAAATGACCCGCAAGGGCCTGGGCATGACCGTGATAATGGAGGCCGACGGCAAGCTGGCCGGGATCTTCACCGATGGTGATTTACGCCGCACGCTGGACCGCAGCATCGACATCCACACCGCCACTATTGATCAGGTCATGACGGCCCATGGCAAGACGGCCCGTTCCGAAATGCTCGCCGCCGAGGCCCTGAAAATAATGGAAGATCACAAAATCAACGCGCTGGTCGTGGTCGACAGCGAAGATCGCCCGGTCGGTGCCCTGAACATGCACGACTTGCTGCGTGCGGGAGTAATGTAATGAGCACGGACCTGCTGCAACGCGGCCAACAGATCAAACTGGCGGTGTTCGACGTCGACGGCGTCCTGACCGACGGGCGCCTGTACTTCCTCGAAGACGGTAGCGAATTCAAGACGTTCAACACCCTCGACGGCCAGGGCATCAAGATGCTGATGGCCGCCGGCGTACAGACCGCGATCATCAGCGGCCGCAAAACCCCGGTAGTCGAACGACGCGCGAAGAACCTCGGCATTCCCCACCTGTACCAGGGCCGCGAAGACAAACTGGTGGTACTCGACGAGCTTCTTGCGCAACTCGGCCTAAGCTATGAACAGGTCGCCTACCTCGGTGACGACCTGCCGGACCTGCCGGTGATCCGCCGCGTCGGCCTGGGCATGGCAGTGGCCAACGCCGCCAGCTTCGTGCGCGAACACGCACATGGCATCACCCTGGCCCGTGGCGGCGAAGGTGCTGCCCGCGAGTTCTGCGAATTGATCCTGCGCGCCCAGGGCCGCCTCGATGCGGCCAATGCCGCGTACCTGTGAGCCAAATCATGTTCAGCAAAAAAGTTCGCAAGACATTGGTGGTCAGTTGCATCGTGGCGATTTTCGCCGCGGTCGGCTACTGGAACATCAGCCCGGAACGCTTTCTCGACAAGCCACCGGCCAAGACTGAAGAAAGCCCGATCGACTGGTACGCGACCAACACTCACACCTTGCAGTACCTCGAAGACGGCAAGGTGCAATACGAAATGACGTCGGAAAAAGCCGAGCACGTCAAGGCAACCGACATCACGCTGGTGACCAAACCCGACCTGAACATGTACCGCGGCACTGATTTTCCGTGGCATGTGACCAGCGATCACGGTGAGGTGAACTCCGGCGGGACCGAGGTCGAACTGATCGACAACGTGCGCGTCAAGCGTACCGACGAAAAGAACCGCGACACCCTGATCACCAGTACTCGCATGACCGTGTTCCCGCAGCAGCAATATGCGCAGACCCAGCAACCCGTTAGAATCGACGGCGCTGGCGGTGTATCGACTGGTGTCGGCATGAAGGCGTATTTGAAAGAAAGCAGGATACACCTGCTATCGAACGTAAGAGGACAGTATGAGGCTCGTTAAAACCCTCCCTATTTTGCTCAGTCTGGGCGCAGCACTGGGAAGCGTGAGCGCCTGGGCTCTGCCGGACGATCAGCAGCAACCCATCCGCATCCAGGCCGACGACGCCCAACTGGACGACAAGAACGGTGTGGCCACCTATACGGGCGATGTGGTCATCACCCAGGGCTCGATCATTGTCAAGGGCAACAAGGTGACCATGACCCGCGCCCCCGATGGCGACGTCGACGTGGTGACCTCGGTGGGTAACCTGGCCTACTTCGAGCAACTGCAGACCGCAGGCGACACCAAGCCCGTGCAGGGATGGGGCGTGACCATCCAGTACCTCGCCAAGCAAAATCGTGTCGTGCTGATCGACCGCGCCAAGGTCATCGACAAGGACAGCAACGTCACTCAAGGCGAGAAAATCGTCTATGACACCGAGAAAAAGCTGGCCAGCGCCGGTCGCGCAACGGGCAGCAAGGTGACCGAGTCGCGTCCGCGCATCGACATGGTGATCCAGCCGAAAAAGAAAACCGACGAGCAAAAGGCCCCTTAATGGCAACTCTGAAAGCCCAGCACCTGGCCAAGAGCTACAAGAGCCGCCAGGTCGTGCGAGACGTCAGCCTGTCCATCGACAGCGGCCAGATCGTCGGCCTGCTCGGCCCCAACGGCGCCGGCAAGACCACCTGCTTCTACATGATCGTCGGCCTGGTACAGGCTGATCAGGGGCGCGTGCTGATTGATGACCTCGATGTCAGCCACCAGCCGATGCACGGTCGTGCCAAGGCGGGTATCGGTTATCTGCCGCAAGAAGCGTCGATCTTCCGCAAACTCTCCGTGGCCGACAACATCATGGCCATCCTCGAGACCCGCAAGGAACTCGACAAGGCCGGTCGCCGCAAGGAACTGGAAAGCCTGCTGCAGGAGTTCCACATCAGCCACATCCGCGACAACCTCGGCATGAGCCTGTCCGGTGGCGAACGCCGTCGCGTGGAAATCGCCCGGGCACTGGCCACCAACCCGAAATTCATCCTGCTCGACGAACCGTTCGCCGGCGTTGACCCGATCTCCGTGGGTGACATCAAGCAGATCATCCACCACCTCAAGGCCAAGGGCATCGGCGTACTGATCACCGACCACAACGTCCGCGAAACCCTGGATATCTGCGAAACCGCCTATATTGTCAACGATGGTCAACTGATCGCCGAAGGCGACGCTGAAACCATCCTGGCCAATGACCTGGTGAAAGAAGTGTACCTGGGGCATGAATTCCGCCTGTAAGCATCGCGGTGTCCGGCGAGTCGGCAGAGCGCTTGGCGCAATAAAAAATCAACCTTTTTTTATTGTTACAGCGCTCTAGGCAAACGCCGCGGTTTCGGGCATATAATTTGCTTATGTTTGGCGCTCCGGCGCCCTGTAGTGGATGGCGCATGTGCGCCGGCGAATAAGGTGTTAAGCCCCTGCCATGAAACCATCGCTAGTCTTGAGAATGGGCCAGCAGCTGACGATGACACCGCAGCTGCAACAGGCCATCCGCCTGCTCCAATTGTCGACCCTGGACCTGCAACAGGAAATCCAGGAGGCCCTGGAGTCCAATCCGATGCTCGAGCGCCAGGAAGAAGGCGACGACTTCGACAATTCCGACCCGCTGGCCGACAACGCCGAACACAAACCCAGTACCGACACCCAGGAACCCTCCTACCAGGAAAGCGCCACGACCGTCGATAATATCGAGGAAGGCGACTGGAACGAGCGCATTCCCAACGAACTGCCTGTCGACACCGCCTGGGAAGACGTCTACCAGACCAGCGCCAGCAGCCTGCCGAGCAACGATGACGACGAGTGGGATTTCACCACCCGCACATCAGCCGGCGAGAGCCTGCAAAGCCACCTGCTGTGGCAATTGAACCTGGCACCGATGTCCGACACCGATCGCCTGATCGCCGTGACCCTGATCGACTGCATCAACAACCAGGGCTACCTGGACGAGACGCTGGAGGAAATCCTCGAAGCCTTCGATCCGGAACTGGACATCGAACTGGACGAAATCGAAGCCGTCCTGCACCGCATCCAGCAATTCGAACCTGCCGGCATCGGCGCACGCAACCTGGGTGAATGCCTGCTGTTGCAATTGCGCCAACTGCCCGCCAAGACGCCTTGGCTGGCCGAAGCCAAGCGCCTGGTCACTGACTATATCGACTTGCTCGGCAGCCGCGACTACAGCCAGCTGATGCGCCGCATGAAGCTCAAGGAAGATGAGCTGCGCCAGGTGATCGAGCTGGTCCAGAGCCTCAACCCGCGCCCGGGCTCGCAAATCGAGTCGACCGAAGCCGAATACGTGGTTCCGGACGTGATCGTGCGCAAGGATAACGAACGCTGGCTGGTGGAGCTCAACCAGGAGTCGGTGCCCCGCCTGAGGGTCAACGCCCAGTATGCGGGCTTCGTTCGTCGTGCCGACACCAGCGCCGACAACACCTTCATGCGCAATCAACTGCAGGAAGCCCGCTGGTTCATCAAGAGCCTGCAAAGCCGCAACGAAACCCTGATGAAAGTGGCCACGCAGATCGTCGAGCATCAGCGCGGCTTCCTGGAGTATGGCGACGAAGCCATGAAGCCATTGGTCCTGCATGACATCGCCGAAGCGGTCGGCATGCATGAGTCGACGATTTCGCGGGTTACCACGCAGAAATTCATGCATACCCCTCGGGGCATTTATGAACTGAAATACTTTTTCTCCAGTCACGTCAGCACCTCCGAGGGCGGAGAATGCTCGTCCACGGCGATTCGCGCGATCATCAAAAAACTGGTGGCGGCGGAAAATCAGAAAAAGCCGTTGAGTGACAGCAAGATCGCTGGTTTACTGGAGGCACAAGGCATTCAGGTGGCTCGCCGCACCGTCGCCAAGTACCGCGAATCCCTCGGGATCGCGCCTTCGAGCGAACGCAAGCGGTTGATGTAGGGCCACGCCACAGCGTTCCAGTGGCAGATCATCTGGATCTGCCGCTTTATGCACTGGCAACGAAGGAGAAGCTGTATGCAAGTCAACATCAGTGGACACCAACTGGAAGTGACCAAGCCCCTGCGTGAATACGTCGAGCTCAAGTTCAAGAAGCTCGAGGGGCATTTCGACAAGATCACCAACGTGCAAGTCACGATGTGCGTCGAAAAGTTGAAGCAGAAAATCGAAGCCACGCTGCATATACCCGGCAATGAGGTCGTCGCCAACGCGGAACATACCGATATGTACGCGGCAATCGACGCACTGACCGACAAGCTGGATAAACAACTCAAAAAGCATAAGGAAAAGACTCAGAGCCTCCTCCAGGGCGCTACGGGTCGTTAACACTCCCAACCCATGATCCGACTTGAAAGCATCCTGACCCCCGGCCGTTCCCTGGTGAACGTGCCGGGCGGCAGTAAAAAGAAAGCCCTCGAGCAAATTGCCAACCTCATCCATCGCGAAGTGCCGGATCTGGCCATGCAGGATGTTTTCGAGAGCCTGGTCGCCCGTGAAAAACTCGGCTCCACCGGCTTTGGTAATGGCATCGCCATTCCCCACTGCCGTCTAAAGGGCTGTGATGCGCCCATCAGTGCCTTGATGCACCTGGACGCCCCTATCGATTTCGACGCCATCGACGGCGCTCCGGTTGACCTGTTGTTCGTGCTACTGGTCCCGCAAGCCGCTACCGATGCGCACCTTGAGTTGTTGCGCCAGATTGCCAGCATGCTCGACCGCAAGGACGTGCGCGACAAACTGCGCAACGCTGCGAGCAATCAAGCCTTGTATCAGGTTGTCCTGGACGAGCAAAACGGGCAGTAATCATGCGCTTGATCATCGTCAGCGGCCGCTCCGGCTCAGGTAAAAGTACCGCCCTCGACGTCCTCGAGGACAACGGCTACTACTGCATTGACAACCTGCCTGCCGGGTTGCTGCCTGAACTGGCCGAGCGAGCGCTGATACACACCGAACTGGCACAGCCACTGGTTGCCGTGTCCATCGATGCTCGCAACCTGCCAAGCCACTTGTCGCGGTTCCCCGAGTTACTGGCAGAAGTGCGCAGTCGCCACATCCAGTGCGATGTCCTCTACCTGGATGCCGACGAAGAAACCCTGCTCAAACGTTTCTCGGAAACCCGTCGGCGTCACCCGCTGAGCAACGCCAACCGCTCGCTGGCCGAAGCGATCAACGACGAGACCACCCTGCTCGGTCCAATTGCCGACCTTGCCGATCTCAAGCTCAACACCACCAGTCTGAATTTGTATCAACTGCGCGATACCATCAAGCTGCGCCTGCTAAACCAGCCGGAACCCGGTACGGCGTTTCTCGTGGAGTCGTTCGGGTTCAAGCGTGGTATGCCGGTCGACGCCGACCTGGTATTCGATGTGCGCTGCCTGCCCAATCCTTATTGGAAGCCTGAGCTGCGCGAGCAGTCCGGGCTCGACCAACCGGTGGCCGAGTACCTGGCTGCGCAACCCGATGTCGAGGAAATGTTCCAGGACATTTCTACCTACTTGCTCAAATGGCTGCCACGCTTTGCCGCCAGCAACCGTGCCTATGTCACCATAGCCATTGGCTGCACCGGCGGCCATCACCGCTCCGTCTACCTGACTGAACGTCTTGGCCAGGTCCTGCAGCAATCCCTGAAGAATGTCCAGGTCCGCCACCGCGACCTCAGCTAAAGGATTCACACCGCGATGCCTGCTCTGGAAATCGAAATCATCAACAAGCTGGGCCTGCATGCCCGCGCTTCGGCAAAATTCGTTGGGGTTGCCGGTCAATACAAGGATTGCACGATCAGGGTAGGACGCACGCCGGAAACCACCGTCGATGGTAAAAGCATCATGGCGATGATGATGCTGGCCGCCGGCAAGGGCACCAAGATTCATTTGAGCACCGAAGGCGAGCAGGCACAGGAAGCGCTGGATGCGCTGGTGGCGTTGATCAATAACTATTTCGACGAAGGCGAGTAAAGCTCAAGGACCGTCCGAACTCGGACCGAGCCGGGGCTTGCTGGCCAAGCGGCCTTAAACATCAGGATGATCTTTCTGGCGCCATCGCTGGCAAGCCAGCCCCCACACGCTTGGCCAAAGCTCGACAAAAAAAAAGGCGCGCCACCCAATGGGTGGCGCGCCTTTTTTTGTCCAACGGGCGAAGCTTAGCTGCCCGCCACCGTCATCCGCTCGATCAACACCGAGCCCGTGCGAATGTTGCTGCGCAGTTCCAGGTCATTGCCCACGGCAACGATCTGCTTGAACATGTCTCGCATGTTGCCGGCGATGGTCACTTCCTGGACCGCGAACTGGATTTCGCCGTTCTCAACCCAGTAACCCGCCGCGCCACGGGAGTAATCACCGGTGACCATGTTCAGGCCCTGGCCCATCAATTCGGTGACCAGCAGGCCGCGCCCCATACGACGCAGCAGGGCAGCCTGGTCCTCATCGCCATGGGTAACGAACAGGTTGTGCACGCCACCCGCATTGGCGGTGCTCGGCATGCCAAGCTTGCGGCCTGAGTAGGTGCCGAGGATGTAGGACACCAACTCGCCCTTTTCGACAAACGGCTTGGCGTAGGTTGCCAGGCCGTCGCCATCGAACGCTGCACTGCCCATGGCCTGCATCAGGTGCGGCCGCTCGTCGATGGTCAGCCATTCCGGAAACAGCTTCTGCCCCAGCGTACCTTCGAGGAACGAGGATTTACGGTACAGGCTGCCACCGGAGATCGCCGAGAGGAAACTGCCGAACAAGCCGCCGGCCAGTTCCGCGGAGAACAGTACCGGCACTTCACAGGTCGGCACCGGACGCGCACCCAGACGGCTTGCGGCGCGTTGCGCAGCACGCTGGCCGATGCTCACCGGGTCCGCCAGCAGATTGCCCTGGCGGTTCACGTCATACCAGTAATCGCGCTGCATCTGGCCATCAGCCTCGGCGATCATCACGCAACTCAAACTGTGCCGGGTCGACGCATAACCGCCGATAAACCCGTGGCTGTTGCCGTAGACGCGGCAGCCCTGATGCGTGCTCAGGGTGGTGCCATCGGCATTGCTGATCCGGCTGTCGGCGGCAAACGCTGCGGCCTCACAGGCCAGCGCCTGCTCAATCGCCTGTTCCGGGGTAATGTCCCATTGGTGGAACAAATCGAAGTCCTGAACATCCCTGGCCATCAGCGCGGCATCCGCCAGGCCCGAGGCTTCGTCTTCAGAGGTGTGCTTGGCGATAGCCAGGGCAGCGGCAACGGTTTCGCGAATCGCCTCTGGCCCACTGGCCGACGTACTGGCCGAGCCCTTGCGCTGACCGACATACAAGGTGATGCCAAAACCCTGGTCGCGGTTGAACTCGACGGTTTCGACTTCGCGCTGGCGAACGGTGGTCGACAGGCCCTGCTCAAGGGACACCGCCACTTCACAGGCACTGGCGCCCTGTCGCTTGGCTTCAGCGATGATTTGCTCGACTTGTTCTTGCAGTGCCGGCAACGCTTGTGGGCCGACGCTTTCAACTGCACTCATGCTGTTCTCCACTCAAATTCTGCTTTCGGTAACGGTCATCGAGCGACCGGGCCGGACAAGCGGCCCCCGACTGGTTATCATGGCGGCGTTTCTTTGCGGACGGCCACCATGGTTGATTCTTACGACGACTCCCTCGATACGGGAGAAAAAAGCAAATCCCAGGTTAAACGCGAGCTGCATGCTCTAGTTGACCTCGGCGAGCGCCTTACAACGCTCAAGCCCGACTTGCTGGCAAAACTGCCGTTGACCGACGCCTTGCGCCGGGCCCTGGCCGATGCGCCCAAGCACACCGCGAACATCGCGCGTAAACGGCACCTGCAGTTCATCGGCAAACTGATGCGCGATCAGGACACTGACGCAATTCTGGTTTTGCTCGATCAACTCGATGCCTCCACTCGCCAGTACAACGAACGCTTCCATAACCTGGAACGTTGGCGCGATCGCCTGATCGCCGGCGACGATGCCGTACTGGAAAAATTCGTCGTCGACTACCCGGACGCGGACCGCCAGCAATTGCGTTCCCTGATCCGTCAGGCGCAGCACGAGGTTGCGCAAAACAAGCCTCCTGCATCCAGCCGTAAAATCTTCAAGTACATCCGTGAGCTGGACGAAACTCAACGCGGTCTGCGTTGATTCTCGTCCATCCCCTGTAGGAGCTGCCGCAGGCTGCGATCTTTTGATCTTTTAAAAAGCAAAAGATCGCAGCCTGCGGCAGCTCCTACAGGGGGATGTATGTGCCTAAGCGCCCGTGCCACCCACGGTGATCGCATCAATCTTCAGCGTTGGCTGGCCGACACCCACCGGCACCGACTGACCATCCTTGCCACACGTCCCCACACCGCTGTCCAGCGCCAAGTCATTGCCGACCATCGACACCTTGCTCATGGCCTCCGGGCCGTTGCCGATCAACGTCGCGCCTTTGACCGGGGCGGTGATCTTGCCGTCTTCGATCAGGTACGCCTCGCTGGTGGAGAACACGAACTTGCCGCTGGTGATGTCCACCTGGCCGCCGCCGAGGTTGGCGCAGTAGATGCCGCGCTTCACCGACGCGATGATTTCTTGCGGGTCGCTTTCGCCGGCCAGCATGTAGGTGTTGGTCATGCGCGGCATCGGCAGGTGCGCGTAAGATTCGCGACGACCGTTACCGGTGCGGGCTACGCCCATCAGGCGGGCGTTGAGCTTGTCCTGCATGTAGCCCTTGAGTACGCCGTTTTCGATCAGTGTGGTGCACTCGGTTGGCGTGCCTTCGTCGTCAACGCTCAAGGAGCCACGACGACCGGCCAAGGTGCCATCATCGACGATGGTGCACAGCTTGGACGCCACCATCTCGCCCATGCGCCCGCTGTAGGCCGAACTGCCCTTGCGGTTGAAGTCGCCTTCCAGGCCGTGGCCGACCGCTTCATGCAGCAGCACGCCCGACCAGCCGGAGCCCAGCACCACCGGCAAGGTTCCGGCCGGCGCCGGAATGGCTTCCAGGTTGACCAGCGCCTGGCGCAACGCTTCACGGGCATAACCCATGGCGCGATCTTCAGCCAGGAAATAACGGTAATCGGTACGCCCGCCACCGCCGTGACCACCGCGTTCGCGACGGCCGTTCTGTTCGACGATCACACTGACGTTGAAGCGCACCAGTGGCCGGACATCCGCCGCCAGGCCGCCATCGGTGGACGCCACCAGGATCCGCTCCCAGACCCCGGCCATGCTCACGGTGACTTGCTGGATACGCGGATCAAGGGCACGGGTGGCGGCATCGATGCGCTTGAGCAGGTCGACTTTCTCGGCACGGGTCAGCACTTCCAGCGGATTGTCCGGCCCGTACAACTGCGCCACATCCTGGGTGGTGAACGCTTGCACGGTGCCATTCTGTCCGGCCCGGGAGATCGACCGGGCGGCTCGGGCAGCCGCGCCCAAGGCTTCCAGGGTGATGGCATTGCTGTAGGCAAAACCGGTCTTCTCACCGGATTGCGCGCGAACACCAACCCCTTGGTCGAGGTTGAAGCTGCCTTCCTTGACGATGCCGTCTTCCAGCGCCCAGGACTCGGAAATCTGCCCCTGGAAATACAGGTCGGCGGCATCGATGCCAGGGCCGGCCAGGTCGCCAAGCACACCTTGCAGGCTTTCGATCGTTACGCCACCGGGTGCCAGGAGGTGCTCACTGACTGAGGACAACAACTCGCTCATATGCTTTACGCCTTAAATTCATCGTTCTGAGGCAGGCCGCTGGGCGCCCTGCGAGAAAAAGCGCCGGTGACTGGACACCGGCATCCGCGCCCGGATGGACGCCTGTTCGCTGCTATCGCGTTCGGCCAGCAGCACGGCCTCGCCTTGACCCTGTTGTGCCAGCACCCGTCCCCATGGGTCGACGATTGCCGCGTGTCCCCAGGTTTCCCTTGGCCCCGGATGCGTTCCACCCTGGGCGGCCGCGAGCACATAACACTGGGTTTCGATGGCTCGCGCACGAATCAGCACATCCCAGTGCGCGGCGCCGGTTACGGCGGTGAAAGCCGACGGCGCGGTAATCAGTTCCGCGCCGGCAGCACGCAATTCACTGTAGAGCTCCGGGAAGCGCAGGTCATAACAAACCGTCAGGCCGACTCGGCCGACCGGCGTATCCGCAACCACTATCCCGCTGCCATAAGCATAGTCATCGGATTCGCGATAACGGCCGCGATTGTCTGCCACGTCCACGTCAAACAGGTGCAGCTTGTCGTAGCGAGCGACCGTTTCGCCTTGGTCGTCAACCAGCAACGAGCAGGCATGCACCTTGGCCGACGGTTGATCCACCGGCGGCAACGGCAAGGTGCCCGCCACAATCCATAACTTGAGGTCGCGGGCCGTCTGTTTCAACCAGGGCAGGATCGGGCCTTCGCCCAACGCCTCGGCGCGACCGATGTCGGCGATGTCGCGCCGGCCCATGGCGGCGAAATTTTCCGGCAGCACAGCCAATTTCGCACCGCCCACGGCCGCTTGTTCCAGCAACTGACGCGCCCGGGCCAGGTTGGCCAGCACATCGCTCTGGCTGACCATTTGAATTACCGCTACAGACATGGCCTTTCCCTGATCGGATACCAACGCATACCTGTAGGAGCTGCCGCAGGCTGCGATCTTTTGATGTTGCTTTTAAGATCAAGATCAAAAGATCGCAGCCTGCGGCAGCTCCTACAGTGGAGTTAAGGCCATGCTACTCCATAGGTTTGGAGGATGGCGTCAAAAAGCCTTGTCGAAGGTGATTTTCGGTTCTTTCCACGGTCCCTTGACGGTGTACTTCACGCTGGCGAAGCGCGCCACACGGTCACCGATCAACTTGTCGATCAGGAACAGTGCCCCACCGATCGCCGGTGCGCCGACGATCAGCGCGGCGATGGGCAGGTTGTTGGTCACTGGCAGGGTCACCAGCAGTTTCGCATCGATCTGATCGGCCACCATATTCAGGGTGCCGTCGAGCTCAATGGTGCTCGATGGACCGGTCAGGCGGATTGGCTCCCGTGTCACGTACACCCCGTTGGTCGCCACCAGCAGGCCCTTGACCCGGTCATAGCTCAGGCCTTTGCCGAACAGGTCGGAGAAGTCCAGGCGCAAGCGGCGGCCAATGGAGTTGAAGTTGAGCAGGCCAAATACACGCAACGCCTGGGCACTGCCTTCGACCTCGACAAACTGGCCTTCCTTGAGCGACGCATCGAGGGTGCCAGAGAGACGCTTGGTCCCCATCCATGCCGGCGAGCCCGGCCAGCGGGCGTCGACATCCATGTGAAATTCCTGGCTGGTGACGCTCGGCGCGTAGCCCCAGCCCTTGAGGACATCCGCCAGGTTCTTGCCGCTGATCCGCCCCTTGTACCAACTGGTGCTGGCACCAGGTGGACCTTCCCATCCGCCGCTGCCTTGCAACAACATGCCCTTGAGGCCCATGTCCAGCGAGTTGAGCGCGATACCCCTGGCCGTCGGACGCACCTTCAGCGACCAGGCGCCCACCAGGTCGTTGCCCTGATACAACTGATTGATGATGATATCCAACGCCGGGATCTTGGTCGGGTCCACCGAGGCCAGGGGATCCGGCGAGTTTTCGTCGGCCAGAACCTTTGGGTCCGGGGCGGGCAGGCGCACCGTTTGCAGGTTGATCACCATCGGCGCAGCCTTGGCATCGGGGATGCTGGCGGCGCCCTTGACCTGCTGGCTGTCGAGTTGCAGGGCCCACGAGGACGGTTTGCGCGTCAGCTGCACCACCGCCTGATCCAGGGTGGTACCCAAGGCGCTGAGCTTGCCGACCTTGATGTCCGCTCCGCTGAGCAACTGCTTGGCGTTGCCACCGGGGTCTTGGCCGGCATACTTGCTCACCAGGTCCTGCCAGGGGCCGACATCCAGTTCCGAGAGCACGCCACGAATGCGCAAACCCTTGGCCCCGGGCAGCGCGGCCGTGCCATTGCCGAGAAACAATTCACCGCGACCGCCGGCAAAATTGCCGGCCGGTGCAGCAAACGTGAAGCTCGCCAGCTCCCCGTAATTTGCCCAGTAGCGCCGCTCCGCTCCTTGCAGGGTCATGCGAAACGAAGTGTCGCGCCCGACATCCGCCGCCAGGCCAAAGGGCGCCGGCAGATCGACCGCCACACCCTTGAGACTGGAATTGACCATCAATTGGCTATCGGCACCATCCAGGGTCAGTTGCAGTTGGTACGGGATAACGCCACTCACTGGCAACGGCTGGGTCACGCCCAGCCAATCCTTGAGCTTCTTGACTTCGACCTGCCCGGAAGCGGTGACCCGGGTGTTGAGCTTGCCTTCACGACCGTCGGCGAAAATTTGCGCAGTGACCGGCTTATCGAAGGCGCGCGCACTGATGTTCTGCCCACTCAAGCCTTTGCTGCTGTCAAAACGGAAGTCACCCTTGAGCTGAGTCAGCTCGAGGGGGGGCTCGGGCAGTTTCAAACGGGCCTTTGCCGTCTTGAAGTCAACCAGGATCTTGGGCTGTTCGCCCTTGGCCAGCGGAATATCCAGCTTCAGTTTGCCTTGCAGATCGCCCTCGCCTTCCCAACCCGCGAAAGTCTCGGCAGTGCCTATCGGCGCTTCCTTGAGGATTTTCAGGCCATCACCCAATCCACCGGCGAACGCACCGTCGAGAAACAGGTGACTGTTTTGCCCGGCGGGCACATGGGGAATGTTGACGTAGATATCGCGGACCTGGGTGTCGAGCAATTGCCCCTTGCTGGCCAGAATCCGTACGCCACTGTCTTCAACGAATACGTCACCCGTGACCTTGCTGACATGCGGCCAGCCAGGCTGGAACGCCAGCTCGGCATCGTGGACCTTGAAAAACAGGCTGATGCTGCGTGCCGTTTCCTCTGCGCCGTGGTTCAACGAGCCTTGGTACTGGAAGAATCCCTGATCCACCGCACCTTTGAGAATCGCCGTGCGCAGCCATTCGTCCAGCGCCGGGCTGAGGACGGTCGGCAGGTATTTGGCGGTGTAGCGACCGTCGCCGTCCACCAGACCAACCCGCAGGTCCATGTAGTCTTCCCGTGCCTCATCGAAAAACAGGCGGATCAAGAAGTCGCCGGCAATCTTGCCTTCCTCGCCCAACACCTTCAGGTACGGCGCGATCAGCGTGAAACTTTCCTTGTCGAGCTTCCAGGTCAAGGTCGCGTTGGCCTGGATGTATTGCCATGGCTTGGCGAAAATCGGGTCCAGGTGCAGCATGAAATCCTTGCTGTCCATGCGCAACTCGCCATGGCCAAGGTCGCCGCTGATGCTGCCCGTGACATTACGTGCCGCTGGGGCACCGTGATACGCGTCAAAGCCGACGCGATCAAGGTTGGCTGCGAAGCTGAACCGGCTGTCATCGGTGGCATTGGGCTTCACGTCGATCAGCACGTTGCGCAACCCACCGGTGACCTTGAGCCGCTCGACCACCGTGGCGACCCCTTCCGGCAATGGCGCCAGGGCGTTGAGCACCGGCGTGAGTGGTGTCAGGTCGAGACGGTCGGCTTGCAGATGCCAGATGTTTTGCGTCTGGTCCGAGGCCGTGACCTGCTTCAATTGCAGTCGTGATTCCCAGCGGGTCTCGCCAAGGTTCATGGCCAGGGAGTCAACCGTTACCAGCATGCCCTCGGCGCTGCGCTGGAAATAACCGTTAAGCGCCAGGTTGTTGATCTGGATCGGCTTGCGTTCGGCATAGGCCCCTTTGAATTGCGGCGCATTCAACCGCACGGCGCCGCTTTGCAAGGCGCCTTTGCCCCAGGTTGCCCACAGCTCGCCACCCGCCTTGAGTTCGGAGAAATTCCACTGCTGGGTCAGGGTTTCGGGCAACCATTTCGACCAGTCGCTTTGCGGCAAGCTCACATAGACTTGCGCCTCGCCGTCCTGCCACTGGCTGGCTCGAATACGGGTACGCACACTCAAGGCCAATGGCTGGCCATCGGGCAGGGTCAAGCGGGCATCGAGTCGTTGGCGGGATGCGCCGGTTTTCAGCGTCGCGCCAACGTACGTCAGGGTCAGCGGCGATTCTCCCCAAGGCTGCAACGTGACCTGGCTGTCGAGTACCGACAGTTGCTGGATCATTTGCATGCGATTGAGTAGCTGCTCCGGCTCAAATGGCTGATCGTCCTTGACCGGCAAGCCTTCCAGCGCCCACGCGCCGTCATCGCCTTGCTTGAGGCTGATCTTCAGGCCATTGAGTTCCAGATTGGCGATGCGCACCTCGCGGGCCAGCAGACTCTCCCACAGGTCCGGGACAGCCCGCACGTTTTCCAGGTGCAGGGCGTTGGCCCCCTCGCCTACGGTCACGTCGTGAGCCGACAGAATGGGCGCGAAGCCACTCCAGCTGCCTTTCAGCTCGCCGATTTGCAGGGGCATGCCCAAGGCCTCGCTGGCCTTGGTTTCGACTTCGCCACGGTACTCGGCCACCAACGGCGCCAGTTCCCGGCCCAGGCTGACGTACAACGCCATCACCACCAAAACCAACGCGCACAGGCCCAGACCCCAGCGGGTCAGTGCGGCCAATATGCGTGTCAGACGCTCCATGTCAGGTGGCTCCCATGGCAAAAGTTCTGCAGAAAGCTGAGGCCAGCCATTCAGGAAAATTCAGGACGAAGCAGTTCAGAGCAGCACGACGTCGTATTGTTCCTGGGAATACATGGTTTCGACCTGGAATCGGATGGTGCGCCCGATAAATACTTCAAGTTCGGCGACGTTACCCGACTCCTCATCGAGCAGACGATCGACAACCCGCTGGTTCGCCAATACACGATAGCCTTCCGCCTGATAGGCGCGAGCCTCACGCAGGATTTCGCGGAAGATTTCATAGCAAATGGTTTCCGGGGTTTTCAGCTTGCCGCGCCCCTGGCAACTGGTGCACGGCTCGCACAGGACCTGTTCGAGGCTTTCGCGGGTGCGCTTGCGAGTCATCTGCACCAGGCCCAACTCGGTGATGCCGATGATGTTGGTCTTGGCGTGGTCGCGCTCCAGTTGCTTCTCGAGCGTGCGCAGGACCTGGCGCTGGTGTTCTTCATCCTCCATGTCGATGAAGTCGATGATGATGATCCCGCCCAGGTTGCGCAGCCTCAATTGTCGGGCAATGGCGGTCGCCGCTTCGAGGTTGGTCTTGAAGATGGTTTCTTCAAGATTGCGATGCCCGACGAACGCACCGGTGTTGACGTCGATGGTGCTCATGGCTTCCGCCGGGTCGACCACCAGATAACCGCCGGACTTCAACGGGACTTTGCGCTCAAGGGCCTTCTGGATTTCATCTTCGACACCGTACAGGTCGAAAATCGGTCGCTCGCCCGGATAGTGCTCCAGACGATCTGCGATCTCTGGCATCAATTCGGCGACGAACTGCGTGGTTTTCTGGAAAGTTTCCCGGGAGTCGATGCGAATCTTCTCGATCTTCGGGCTCACCAGGTCGCGCAGCGTGCGCAGCGCCAAGCCGAGGTCCTCATAGATCACACTCGGCGCGCTGATGGTCTTGATCTGCTCGCTGATCTGGTCCCATAGCCTGCGCAGGTAGCGGATGTCCATGAGGATTTCATCGGCACCGGCCCCTTCGGCGGCCGTGCGCAGGATGAACCCGCCCGCTTCCTTGATGCCTTCCTTGGCCACGCAATCGGTGACCACTTGCTTGAGGCGATCGCGCTCGGCCTCGTCTTCGATTTTCAGCGAAATACCGACGTGGGCGGTGCGCGGCATGTACACCAGGTAACGAGAAGGAATCGACAGCTGCGTGGTCAGGCGCGCACCTTTGGAGCCGATGGGGTCCTTGGTGACTTGCACCACCAGGCTCTGGCCTTCGTGCACCAACGCGCTGATGCTCTCGACGGCCGGACCTTCACGCAAGGAGATTTCGGATGCATGAATGAACGCGGCGCGGTCCAGGCCGATATCGACGAACGCCGCCTGCATGCCGGGCAATACCCGCACGACCTTGCCTTTGTAGATGTTGCCGACGATCCCGCGCTTTTGCGTGCGCTCGACATGAACTTCTTGCAGGACACCGTTTTCGACCACCGCCACGCGCGATTCCATCGGCGTGATGTTGATCAGGATCTCTTCACTCATGGCAGGGTCTCGTTCAGGCATGTTCACAATAATGGCCGGGTACGACGCTTAGCGTGCGTTATTGGGTTGCCAACAGGGTATGCCGAAATGGCCGAGCAGTTGCGCGGTTTCGCACAGCGGCAGTCCAACCACCGCCGAGTAACTCCCAGTGAGCCCGGCGACAAACACTGCGCCCAGCCCTTGAATGCCGTAGCCACCGGCCTTGTCCCGAGGTTCACCGCTGGCCCAGTAGGCCGCCGCTTCATCTGGGCTGATTTCACGAAAACGTACGTGACTGGTGACCACCAACGACTCGCAACGATCAAAATCGAGCAGCGCTATCGCGGTCAGGACCTGATGCTCGCGCCCGGACAACATCTTCAGCATGGCGCACGCGTCGCCTTCATCAACCGGTTTGCCAAGAATTTTTCCATCAAGCACCACGGCGGTATCTGCACCGAGCACGCAGCAGGACGCATCAGACGCGACTGCGCCGCGTCCGGCCTCGGCCTTGCCACGCGCCAGGCGCTCGACATAGGCCGACGGGGATTCATGATTCAAAGGGGTTTCATCGATATCCGCGCTGATGGCGGTGAACGGCACGCCGATCTGCGTGAGCAGTTCACGCCGACGCGGTGAGCCAGAGGCGAGGTACAACCGTTTCATCAAGACCTCTCCCTGTCTAATGCCCGAACGAATTAATTGATTTTGTAGCGTCGACGCAATCCGCGCAAACCGAAGCTGACCCAGGGCCAGAGCAACGCGCTGACCAGTGCCGGCAATACCAGGGCCAGGGTTGGCTGACGATTGCCAGTCAAGGCGCTGAGCCATAGTTGCACCAGCTGGGCGAGGCCGAAGATCACCAGGATCACCAGGCTCTGCTGCCACATCGGGAACATTCGCAGGCGTTGTTGCAGCGCCAGCACCAGGTAGGTGATGAGCGTCAGGATCAATGCATTCTGGCCCAGCAGCGTGCCGTACAGCACGTCCTCGGCCAAGCCCAGGCACCAGGCGGTGACCATCCCGACTTTCTGCGGCAGCGCCAGTGCCCAGAACGCCAGCAGCAAGGCCAGCCACAGGGGGCGCAGGATCTCCATGAATTGCGGCAGCGGCGATACGCTGAGCAACATGCCGACGGCAAATGTCAGCCAGACGATCCAGCCGTTTCGAGAAGCTGTGACACCGACCATTATTCTCGTCCCCCAGTGGTAGCCGGTGCGGAGACAGGCGGTTTGGCAGCAGGCTTGACAGCAACGGGCTTGACGACAGCGGGTTGTGTCGCCGGTGGCTTGGCGGGTGCAGTCGTGGTGGGTTTGGCGGCAGGCTTGGCCGGGGTCGTGACCGCCGGAGTAGCCGCTGGCGTCGCCGGAACAGCCGGAGCCGCGACTGCTGCCGGTACAACCGCCGGTCTCGGCACGGTCGCCGGAATGATCGGCCCCCCACCCTGCGCATCCAGGCTTTCCTGGGCCTGGGCAGCGTCGTTGGCGCGCTCCTCGGCAGTGCGAGTGTCGCTGAACACCAGCAGCAAATAACGGCTGCGGTTCAAGGCGGCGGTCGGTACGGCGCGAACAATGGCGAACGGCTGGCCGGAGTCATGGATCACTTCCTTGACCGTCGCCACCGGGTAACCTGCCGGGAAACGCTGGCCCAGGCCGGAGCTGACCAACAGGTCGCCTTCCTTGATATCGGCGGTATCGGCCACGTGGCGCAATTCGAGGCGTTCCGGGTTGCCGGTGCCGCTGGCAATGGCGCGCAGGCCGTTGCGGTTGACCTGCACCGGAATGCTGTGGGTGGAATCGGTCAGCAGCAGGACCCGGGAGGTGTAGGGCATCAACTCGACCACCTGGCCCATCAGGCCACGGGCATCGAGCACCGGCTGCCCGAGCACCACGCCGTCGCGTTCACCCTTGTTGATGATGATGCGATGGGTGAATGGGTTGGGGTCCATGCCGATCAACTCAGCCACTTCGACCTTTTCGTTCACCAGTGCCGAAGAGTTGAGCAACTCGCGCAGCCGAACGTTCTGCTCGGTAAGGGAGGCAAGCTTTTGCATGCGCCCCTGCAACAGCAGGTTTTCGCTCTTGAGCTTTTCGTTTTCGGCGATCAGTTCGGTGCGGCTGCCAAACTGGCTGGCCACACCCTGCCATAGCCGCTGCGGCAGGTCGGTGATCCAGTAAGACTGCATCAACACCAGCGACATCTGGCTACGCACTGGCTTGAGCAGTGTGAAGCGGGCATCGACCACCATCAGCGCGACCGACAGCACGACCAGCACCAACAAGCGCACGCCCAGTGAGGGACCCTTGGTGAAAAGCGGTTTAATAAGCCGCTCCTCCCAGGCAAATGTTCTCTTTATTCATACGGCATCAAACCGGCCTGGATGCAGACGACAGAAGATAAACGCGAACAGGCAGCACTGCAAAGTGCCGCCTGCGCGCTCACAGCATAGAGGCGATCCGGCGACTTATTCGCTGGAGAGCAGGTCCATGGTGTGTTTATCCATCATTTCCAATGCACGGCCACCGCCGCGAGCAACGCAGGTCAACGGGTCTTCGGCAACGATCACCGGCAGGCCGGTTTCCTGTGCCAGCAGCTTGTCGAGGTCACGCAGCAAGGCGCCACCACCGGTCAACACCAGGCCACGCTCGGCGATGTCGGAAGCCAGCTCCGGCGGCGACTGCTCCAGCGCGCTCTTCACGGCCTGAACGATGGTCGCCAGCGACTCTTGCAGCGCTTCGAGCACTTCGTTGGAGTTCAGGGTGAATGCGCGTGGAACGCCTTCGGCCAGGTTGCGGCCACGAACGTCGACTTCGCGAACTTCGCCACCCGGGTAAGCGGTACCGATTTCCTGCTTGATGCGCTCGGCAGTGGACTCACCGATCAGGCTGCCGTAGTTGCGACGCACATACGTGATGATCGCTTCGTCGAAACGGTCGCCACCTACCCGTACGGATTCGGCATAGACCACGCCATTCAGCGAGATCAGCGCGATTTCGGTGGTACCGCCACCGATATCCACGACCATCGAACCGCGGGCTTCTTCAACCGGCAAACCGGCACCGATCGCAGCAGCCATCGGCTCTTCGATCAGGAACACTTCACGGGCACCGGCACCGAGCGCCGATTCACGGATGGCGCGACGTTCAACCTGGGTGGACTTGCATGGGACGCAGATCAGCACTCGAGGGCTAGGCTGCAGGAAGCTGTTTTCATGAACCTTGTTGATAAAATACTGCAGCATCTTCTCGCAGACGCTGAAGTCGGCGATCACGCCGTCTTTCATCGGACGAATGGCAGCAATATTGCCCGGCGTACGGCCCAACATGCGCTTCGCTTCGGTGCCGACAGCAACGACACTTTTCTGGTTACCGTGTGTCCGAATGGCCACAACCGATGGCTCATTCAGGACGATACCGCGCTCACGCACGTAAATAAGGGTGTTGGCAGTGCCCAGGTCAATGGAAAGATCGCTGGAAAACATGCCACGCAGTTTCTTGAACATGGGAAAGGGACCCTAGGCAACGCGTGGGTAAAAAAGTGCGGCAAACTCTAACAACGACAGGGATTTTGGGCAAGGCGCCAATATGTTAAATTGGCCGTTTTTCTGTGCACCAAACCCCACAATCGCGGCCATATGACCGTAGAAGTGCGGTAGTGTTCCGACAATCTAACACACGGACGCCGTCCGTCTTGTTTTCCACTGGAGAATCCCAATGGCGCTTGAACGCTCCGACGTGGAAAAAATCGCTCATCTGGCCTGCCTTGGCCTCAATGATGCCGATCTTCCACACATCACTTCGGCCCTCAACAGCATTCTCGGGTTGGTCGACGAAATGCAGGCGGTGAATACCGATGGTATCGAGCCGCTCGCCCACCCACTGGAAGCCAGCCAGCGCCTGCGTGCAGACGTCGTGACCGAAAGCAACAATCGCGAGGCCTACCAGTCCATCGCACCAGCGGTCGAAAACGGCCTGTACCTGGTTCCGAAAGTCATCGACTAAAGGGAAAGAGCCTGCAATGCATCAATTGACTCTGGCCGAGATCGCCCGCGGACTCGCCGATAAAAAGTTTTCCTCCGAAGAGCTGACCAAAGTCCTGCTGGCGCGCATCGCCCAGCTCGACCCGCAGCTCAACAGCTTCATCAGCCTCACCGAAGACCTGGCGCTGACGCAGGCGAAAGCCGCTGATGCCCGCCGGGCCAATGGTGAGAGCGGCGCCCTGCTGGGTGCGCCGATCGCCCACAAGGACCTGTTCTGCACCCAGGGCATCCGCACCAGTTGCGGCTCGAAGATGCTCGACAACTTCAAGGCACCGTACGACGCCACCGTCGTCGCCAAGCTGGCCGCTGCCGGGGCCGTGACCCTGGGCAAGACCAACATGGACGAATTCGCCATGGGCTCGGCCAACGAGTCGAGCTACTACGGCGCGGTGAAAAACCCGTGGAACCTGGAATACGTGCCGGGCGGTTCCTCCGGCGGCTCCGCGGCTGCAGTGGCCGCTCGCCTGTTGCCTGCCGCCACTGGCACCGATACCGGCGGTTCGATCCGCCAGCCAGCGGCGCTGACCAACCTCACAGGCCTGAAACCGACGTACGGTCGCGTATCGCGTTGGGGCATGATCGCCTACGCGTCCAGCCTCGATCAGGGCGGTCCGTTGGCGCGCACTGCCGAAGACTGCGCAATATTGTTGCAAGGTATGGCCGGCTTCGATCCGAACGACTCGACCAGCATCGATGAACCCGTGCCGGACTACAGCGCCAGCCTCAACGGTTCGCTGCAAGGGCTGCGCATCGGCGTGCCGAAAGAGTATTTCAGCGCCGGTCTCGACCCGCGCATCGCCGACCTGGTGATGGCCAGCGTCGAAGAGCTGAAAAAGCTCGGTGCCGTGATCAAGGAAATCAGCCTGCCAAACATGCAGCACGCGATTCCTGCGTACTACGTGATCGCCCCGGCGGAAGCCTCTTCCAACCTGTCGCGTTTCGATGGCGTGCGCTTCGGCTATCGCTGCGAAGACCCGAAAAACCTGGAAGACCTGTACAAGCGCTCCCGTGGCGAAGGTTTCGGCACAGAAGTGCAGCGCCGCATCATGGTCGGCGCCTACGCCCTGTCCGCCGGCTACTACGACGCCTACTACCTGAAGGCGCAGAAGATTCGTCGCTTGATCAAGAACGACTTCATGGCGGCCTTCAACGAGGTCGACATCATTCTCGGCCCAACCACGCCAAACCCGGCCTGGAAGCTCGGCGCCAAGAACAGCGACCCGGTCGCTGCCTACCTGGAAGACGTCTACACCATCACCGCCAACCTCGCCGGCCTGCCAGGCCTGTCGATGCCGGCCGGTTTTGTCGATGGTTTGCCAGTAGGCGTGCAGCTGCTCGCTCCGTATTTCCAGGAAGGCCGCTTGCTCAACGTTGCGCACCAGTACCAGTTGAACACTGACTGGCACACCCGCACCCCAACCGGCTTCTGAGGAGACACACATGCAATGGGAAGTCGTGATCGGGCTGGAGATTCACACCCAGCTCACCACCCGGTCGAAAATCTTTTCCGGTAGTTCCACCACCTTCGGTTCCGAGCCGAACACCCAGGCCAGCCTCGTAGACCTGGGCATGCCCGGCGTACTGCCGGTGCTGAACCAGGAAGCGGTGCGCATGGCGGTGATGTTCGGCCTGGCGATTGACGCCGAGATCGGCCAGCACAACGTGTTCGCACGCAAGAACTACTTCTACCCGGACCTGCCCAAGGGCTACCAGATCAGCCAGATGGAATTGCCGATCGTCGGCAAGGGCCACCTGGACATCGCCCTGGAAGACGGTACGGTCAAACGTGTCGGCATCACCCGCGCGCACCTGGAAGAAGACGCCGGCAAGAGCCTGCACGAAGAGTTCAACGGTGCCACCGGCATCGACCTGAACCGCGCGGGCACGCCACTGCTGGAGATCGTTTCCGAGCCAGACATGCGCAGCGCCAAGGAAGCCGTGGCTTACGTCAAGGCGATCCACGCACTGGTGCGATACCTGGGCATCTGCGACGGCAACATGGCCGAAGGTTCGCTGCGTTGCGACTGCAACGTATCGATCCGTCCAAAGGGCCAGGTCGAGTTCGGTACGCGCTGCGAGATCAAGAACGTCAACTCGTTCCGCTTCATCGAGAAGGCGATCAACAGCGAAATCCAGCGTCAGATCGAGCTGATCGAAGACGGCGGCAAGGTGATCCAGCAGACCCGCCTGTACGATCCGAACAAGGACGAAACCCGTCCGATGCGCAGCAAGGAGGAAGCCAACGACTACCGTTACTTCCCCGATCCGGACCTGCTGCCTGTCGTGATCGAAAACTCGTTCCTCGACGACGTGCGCGCCACCCTGCCCGAATTGCCACCGCAGAAACGCGAGCGTTTCCAGGAGCAATTCGGTCTGTCGGTCTATGACGCCAGCGTGCTGGCCACCAGCCGCGAACAAGCCGACTACTTCGAGAAGGTCGCGAGCATCGGCGGCGACGCCAAGCTGGCGGCCAACTGGGTCATGGTTGAACTGGGCAGCCTGCTCAACAAGCAAGGCCTGGATATCGAGCAGTCGCCGGTTTCGGCCGAGCAACTGGGCGGCATGCTGCTGCGCATCAAGGACAACACCATCTCCGGCAAGATCGCCAAGGTGGTGTTCGAAGCCATGGCCAACGGCGAAGGCAGCGCAGACGAGATCATCGAAAAGCGCGGCCTCAAGCAAGTGACCGACACCGGCGCGATCTCGGCGGTGCTGGACGAAATGCTCGCGGCCAATGCCGAGCAGGTCGAGCAATACCGCGCGGCAGACGAAGCCAAGCGCGGCAAGATGTTCGGCTTCTTCGTCGGCCAAGCCATGAAGGCATCGAAAGGCAAGGCCAACCCGCAACAGGTCAACGAACTGCTGAAAAGCAAGCTCGAAGGCTGACCGGAATGGAGCCAGCTCTAAAATCTGGCTCCATTTTACTGTGGGAGCGAGCCTGCTCGCGAATGGGGTTTGGCACTCAACACAAAATTGACTGTCAGATTGGCATTCGCGAGCAGGTCGGATCGCCGCACCGTCGCTCTCACTTTTTGTTTCGGGAAAACTTCTATGAAGCGCCTACTTGGACTTTGCGCCCTGCTCTCCCTGCTCGCCGGTTGCGCCAGCACCGACACCGTCGACCCGCACGGCTATGACAAAACCGGCGTTGCCTCCTATTACGGCGCCAAACACCAAGGCAAACGCACCGCCAGTGGCGAGCGTTTCGACAAGAATTCCCTGACCGCCGCCCATCGCCAGCTACCCTTCGGTACACGGGTGAAGGTCACCAACCTGAAAAACGACAGATCCTGCGTAGTGCGCATCAATGATCGTGGCCCGCACACCCGTGGCCGCCTGATTGATTTGTCCCATGAAGCCGCCGAACGACTGGGCATGCTCAAGAGCGGCACCGCGCGGGTTCGCGTGCAAGCCCTCGACTGACCGACGGAGCCCCGACCATTTTCGGACTAGCCGATTTACCCCTGATCAGCGTGATTGAATTGCTCAGCGGGCTGGCGTTGCTGATCGCCGGCGCCGAACTGATGGTGCGCGCTGCCGTGCGCCTGGCAGCACGCCTGCATGTACGCCCACTGATCATCGGCCTGACCATCGTCGCCCTCGGCAGCAGCGCACCGCAGATGGCGGTCAGCTTGCAAGCCACCTTGGCGCACAACGCCGACATTGCCGTCGGCAGTGTGATCGGCAGCAGCATTTTCAACATCCTCGTCACCCTCGGATTGTCGGCGCTGATCATCCCGTTGCGGGTGTCACGCCAACTGGTGCGCCTGGATATTCCCCTGATGATCGGCGCCAGCCTGCTGGTATTCGTACTCGCCTGGAATGAAGAACTGACCCGTGCCGACGGCGTGATGCTGTTGATGGCACTGGCGATTTACCTGGGCTTGTTGCTGCGCCAGTCACGGCATTCGGCGCGCCCGGTTTCGAGCCATGAGCACAACGGCCAGGCGCCATGGCTGAGCAGCCTGCTGATGATTATCGCCGGGCTGGCGATGCTGGTGTACGCCGGGCACCTGCTGTTGGGGGCTGCCGTTGCGGTCGCCACCGATCTTGGGCTGTCGGAGCGGATCATCGGCCTGACCATCGTCGCTGTCAGCACATCACTGCCTGAGCTCGCCACTTCGTTGATCGCCGCGATGCGCGGCGAGCGTGATATTGCCGTGGGCAACGTGATTGGCAGCAATTTGTTCAACCTCCTGGGTGTGCTGGGCCTGACCGCGTTAGTCGCGCCAGCGCCGCTGTCGGTATCGCCAAACGCCCTGGATTTCGACCTGCCGGTAATGCTTGGCGTCGCGGTGCTATGCCTGCCGGTGTTCTATTCCGGTTACCGCGTGACCCGCGCCGAAGGCCTGCTGTTCCTGGGCTTGTACCTGGCTTACGGACTGCACGTGGTGTCGTTCACCACCGGCATGCCGCTGGCCGGCAAGCTTGAACACCTGATGCTGTTTTTCGTCCTGCCAGCGCTCGTGGCGTTCTTGTTGTTCACGTCATTGCGCGCCTGGCGTCGCCAACACCATAAGAGGGAATTGCCATGACCGAGAACAAGAAAACCGGCGTTGAAGTACGTCGCCAAGTGATGGGCGACACCTTTGTCGACCGCGCACTGGGCAACGCTACGGAGTTCACCCAGCCGCTGCAGGATTTCGTCAACGAACATGCCTGGGGCGGAGTCTGGAATCGCGAAGGCCTGCCCTTGAAAACCCGCAGCCTGATCACGCTCGCAGCGCTGACGGCGCTGAAGTGCCCGCAGGAATTGAAAGGCCACGTGCGCGGCGCGCTGAACAACGGCTGCACCGTGGAAGAGATACGCGAAGCGCTACTGCATTGCGCGGTGTATGCCGGTGTCCCAGCGGCGATTGATGCGTTTCGGGCGGCGCAGGAAGTTATCGAGCAATATCAGTAACCCTCCTCGTTTAAAACTTCGTTCGACGGGAACGTAATTGACTGCGGCGCCCCGTCGAATGTTTTCGACTGCCTGAAATCCGACGGATGCATATTTGCACCGATACTTTCCAAATATAAATATCTCGAAAAATAACACGCCCGAAAAACCTTTCCATATCGATAATACAAAGACAATCTTCTCCCATCGCAAAAAAAAAAATCGTCACAGCAATTCCTAAACAACTTGAAACAAGCGAGAAGATTCAATGCGACCCGCCTTTTTTGCCACGGTCCAGAACATACTGATAACCCTTGCACTGGCAAGCCCCGCTGCACATGCCGAAACCTTAGTAGACAGGTGCTCAGTACCAATCCAAGATTTCAGCGAAGTGCTAAATTGCTACAAAAACCAGGAAGCGTCAAAGCCATTACTCTACGCTGCAAAAGGCATTCAACTCTTTCCGGGCGTAGAAAGGCGCAGCTTTGAGCTTTCGGCTCAGCAGTGGTCACCCGAAGGGCTAGTCAGTCCGAAACAATGGAAACATAGTGTCGATATTTATATCCCGCATAATGCCAACCTTGAGCAAGCAATATTGGTAGCGAATAACGGCACCAATATTCCCGCTGGAAACAAGGTCGAAACTGAACCTACGGATTTCACTCAATCCATGGCCCTGGAAGTTGCACGTAGAACTCGGACAATCGTCATCTCTCTCAGTAATATCCCCAATCAATATCTCACTTACGCCGACGACGGGATTGCCCGTACAGAAGACTCAAGCGTCGCCCATAGCTGGAAGTTATTTCTCGAAAATCCCGAAGCGCGCCCCTACATGTCCGTTCATTTGCCGATGATGGCTTCCATGGTCAAGGCGATGGACCTTGCCCAGAAAGAACTCAAACCTTGGAAAGTCGAACGATTCATCGCCAGTGGCTTGTCGAAACGCGCTTGGGTGGCCTGGCTCACCGCTATTGCGGATGAGCGCGTCAACGCGGTCGTACCCTTTGTCATTGATATTCTCGGCTCAGACAAAGTGTTCGAACATACCTTTCAAACCTTTGGAAAAAACTGGCCGCTGGCATTCTATGACTATCACCGTGAAGAGGTGATCCAGAGGCGGCACAGCGAAAACTTCCAGAAACTGATGACCATCGAGGACCCCTTGGCTTATCTGGACAGCGCCTATGCCGAGCGGCTGTCAATTGCGAAGTACATCGTCAACGCCAGTAGTGATGACTTTTTCGTTCCAGATAACACAGACTTCTATTTCGACCGTCTGCCCGGGCCGAAAAGCCTACGGGTCGCTCCCAATTCCAGCCACGGCGGGATTCGGCAATTCGTTGAAAGCTCGCTTATTACCGTAGTCAACCGATGGCAGCAAAATCGCCCGCTACCCTCCATGACGACTAGCACAACAACCCACGGCACCGGCAAATCCGTTTCGTTGCAGTTCAGCGAGCCGCCTGCCCAGGTGACTCAGTGGACCGCCGTGAATCCGACGGCGCGAGACTTCCGGGATGCTTGCGCAATTCGCTATCAGCCCCTGCATATCACCCCTTCCACCCCGTTGCAGGCACAGGTGCATATGGAAATACCCGAGCAGGGCTGGGCTGCGACATTTCTAGAGGCGACCTTCGCCGATGGTTTTGTCGTCACCACACCGGTGCAAATCATGCCTGAGCACTACCCGACCGCTGCCCCTCCAGAGAACGGGCCCACGTGTAAAACCCTACCCGACCTGGCCAAGCGCTAAATCCAGCCCCCCCACTGCAACAAAAAGATCCCGACATTGGTGGTCACCGCCGCCATCAGCGTGGTGAGCACAATGATCGCCGCCGCCAGTTCATGATTGCCATTCGCTGCCCGGGCCATGACGAAACTGGCGGCGGCGGTCGGGCTGCCGAAGTACAGGAACAGAATCCCCAGCTCCGCACCGCGAAAGCCCCAGAGCCACGCGCCCAGGGTCGCCAGGATTGGCAGGCCGAGCATCTTCAACAGACTTGAACTGAGCGCCATCGAGCCACTTTTGCGCATCGCCGCCAGTGACAGCGTGCCGCCGATGCAAATCAACGCCAACGGCAAGGTGGTTTGCGCCAGATACTGGCCGGACGTCTCCAGCCATCCCGGCAAGCTGATCTTGAAGTAAGCAAAGGGCGCGGCCGCAATCACGCTGATGATCAGCGGGTTACTGATCACGCTTTTGCAGATGCTCCATGGATCGGACTTGATTACCGGGCTGTACACCGCCAGCACAATGGTCGAGAGGGTGTTGTAGAACAGAATCACCAGCGCCGCCAGGATCGCCCCGAGGGATATCCCGTAGTCGCCGTACATGCTCGCGGCCAGTGCCAGGCCGATCACCCCGTTGTTACCGCGAAAAGCGCCCTGGGTGTAGATCCCCCGGTCTTCACGCGGGCACCTGAAGATCGCCCAGCCCCAGGCGATGGCAAAGCACACCAGGGTCGCGAGGGAGAAGTAGATCAGCAGGGCCGGTTGCAATGCGGCGTGCAAGTCGGCGTGCAGGATGCCCAGAAACAGCAGTGCCGGCATGGTGACGTTGAACACCAGGGACGAGGCGGTGTGAATGAAGTTGTCGTTGATCCAGTCGATGCGCTTGAGCAACACCCCCAGAAACAGCATGGCGAACACCGGTGCGGTGATGTTCAGGGTTTCGAGGAAAATTGCCAGCATGCCGGGGAGGACCTTGAGGTGGGCGTCGTTAGGAGGCTAATGATAAGCCACTTTCACCCGGATCGTTCCCACGCCCTGCGTGGGAATGCCTCTTGTGACGCTCCGCGTCACGCTTTGGGACGCAGAGCGTCCCTGACTGCATTCCCACGCGGAGCATGGGAACGATCTTATTACGTAATCGGCGCCGGGTTGAACAACGTGATGTCGTTATGCAGCTTGTGCTTTTCAGCCCACGTCTGCTGCTTGCCACTGGCTACATCCAGGTAGTAGTGGAACAACTCCCAGCCAAGTTCCTCGATGGATGCGCGCCCGGTGGCAATACGCCCGGCGTCGATGTCGATCAGATCCGGCCAGCGCTGCGCCAGTTCGGTCCGGGTCGATACCTTCACCACCGGCGCCATGGCCAACCCGTAAGGCGTGCCGCGGCCCGTGGTAAACACGTGCAGGTTCATGCCCGCCGCCAACTGCAACGTGCCGCAGACAAAGTCACTGGCCGGGGTCGCGCAGAAAATCAGGCCTTTTTCCTTGAACCGTTCGCCTGGGCCGAGCACACCCGTGATGGCGCTGCTACCGGACTTGACGATCGAACCCAGGGACTTCTCGACAATGTTCGACAAACCGCCCTTCTTGTTGCCCGGCGTGGTGTTGGCGCTACGGTCCGCTTCGCCCTTGGCCAGGTAACGGTCGTACCAGTCCATTTCCCGTACCAGCTCCTGGGCAACTTCTTTGGTTTGCGCACGGGAGGTCAGCAGGTAGATCGCATCGCGCACTTCGGTGACTTCGGAAAACATCACCGTCGCACCCGCACGCAACAACAGGTCCGAGGCATAGCCCAGCGCCGGGTTGGCGGTAATCCCGGAAAACGCGTCGCTGCCGCCACACTGCATGCCCAGGATCAGCTCGGACGCGGGCACGGTTTCCCGGCGACGTTGATCGAGCTTCTTCAAACGGGTTTCAGCCAGCTCCATGATCTGCTCGATCATCTCGGTAAAACCGTGACTGGAATCCTGCAGGCGATACAACCACGGCTCGCTCAGATCCACCGAGGCATCGCCCTCGTGCATCACCTGCCCGGCCTGCAATTTTTCACAACCCAGGCTGATCACCAGCGCTTCGCCACCCAGGTTCGGGTTGCGCGCCAGGTTACGCACAGTGCGAATCGGGATGTCGGCGTCGGTGGCGGTGATCGCCACGCCACAGCCATAGCTGTGGGTCAGCGCCACCACGTCATCGACGTGCGGGTACTTGGGCAGAAGCTCTTCCTTGATGCGCTTGACCGCGTGATCCAGCACGCCGGTGACGCATTGCACCGTAGTGGTGATACCCAGAATGTTGCGCGTGCCGACGGTGCCGTCGGCGTTGCGATAACCCTCGAAGGTGAAGCCTTCAAGCGGTGCCTGCGCGGCCGGCACCTCGGTGGACAGCGGCAGGCTGTCCAGCGGCGGCGCGGTCGGCATGCGCAATTGATCTTCCTTGACCCAACTGCCACGGGGAATCGGCTGCAGGGCGTAGCCGATGACCTGCCCGTAACGAATCACCTGGCCACCCTCGGGAATGTCCTCCAGGGTGACCTTGTGGCTCTGTGGCACGAAGTCGACGGTGACCAGGCCATCGGAAAACTCGGTGCCGGCCGGCACCCCCTGGTCATTGACCACGATCACCACGTTGTCTCGCTCGTGCAGGCGGATGTAGCGCGGCGAATCGGAATGTTCAATCAACTGCATGACGCCGCTCCTCAGGAATGCGCTTGAGACAATTTACCGGATGCTTCAGGACCGTTGACCGGCGGTTCCTTGAGCACCACACGCTTGATCGGACCGACGATCACCAGGTAGCTGAACACCGCGACCAGTGCGTTGCAACCGACAAACACCAGCGCCCATTTGAACGAACCAGTGGAACTGATGATGTAGCCAATGACGATCGGCGTGGTGATGGACGCCAGGTTGCCGAAGGTGTTGAACAGGCCACCGCTAAGACCGGCGATCTGCTTCGGTGAAGTATCGGACACCACCGCCCAACCCAAGGCACCCACGCCTTTGCCGAAGAATGCCAGCGCCATGAAGCCCACGACCATCCACTCAACGTCCACGTAGTTGCACGCGACGATGCTGCTGGAGACCAGCAGGCCGGCGATGATCGGCGCCTTGCGGGCGAAGGTCAGGGAATGGCCTTTGCGCAGCAGGTAATCGGAAATCACCCCGCCGAGCACACCGCCGATGAAGCCGCAGATCGCCGGCAACGAGGCGATGAAACCGGCCTTGAGGATGGTCATGCCGCGCTCTTGAACCAGGTACACCGGGAACCAGGTCAGGAAGAAGTAAGTGATGCCGTTGATGCAGTATTGGCCGAGGTATACGCCCAACATCATGCGATTGGTCAGCAACTGGCGGATGTAGTCCCACTTCGGACCGTCGCCCTTCTTGCCCTTGCCTTTGTCCTGGTCCATGTCAACCATGCCGCCGTTGTCGGCGATGTGCTTGAACTCGGCGTCGTTGATCATCGGGTGCTGGCGCGGGCTGTGGATAACCTTCAGCCAGATGCCCGAGAAAATGATGCCGATCACGCCCATGACGATGAACACGTGCTGCCAGCCGAAGCTGTAGACGATCCAGCCCATCAGCGGTGCGAACAACACCGTGGCAAAGTATTGCGCCGAGTTGAAGATCGCTGAAGCGGTGCCACGTTCAGCGGTCGGGAACCAGGCCGCGACGATTCGTGCGTTGCCGGGGAAGGATGGCGCTTCGGCCAGACCGACGAGAAAGCGAAGCATGAACAGCGCAACCACCGCCGTGGACATGCCGAACTCGCCGACATAACCCTGTAACACGGTGAACAGCGACCAGGTGAAGATGCTCAGTGCATAGATTTTTTTCGAACCGAAACGGTCCAGCAGCCAGCCACCGGGAATTTGCCCGGCCACGTAGGCCCAACCGAATGCGGAGAAGATATAGCCGAGGGTGACTGCGTCAATGCCCAGGTCTTTTTGCAGGCTGGAGCCGGCGATGGCAATGGTGGCACGGTCGGCGTAGTTGATCGTGGTCACCAGAAACAGCATGAGCAGGATCAAATAGCGGACGTGAGTCGGCTTCTTGGTCGATTGCATGTAGATGTACTCCCACTGATTATTTTTATGCGGGTAATAACGTTACTGCCTGTAGGAACGGCCGGTCGACGCTCGATTGCTGGCGATCGCGTCGCCGCGGTGTAAATGACACCCCGCGGTGCCTGCATCGCCAGCAAGCCGGCTCCTACAAGGTATTGCGCTGTATCAGGAGCCGACGTAGGCCGTTTTTACGACCGTGTAGAACTCTTGGGCATAGCGACCTTGCTCACGTGATCCATAGGATGAACCTTTACGCCCGCCGAACGGAACGTGGTAATCCACGCCAGCGGTCGGCAGGTTGACCATCACCATCCCGGCCTGGGAGTGGCGCTTGAAGTGGTTGGCATACTTCAAGGAAGTGGTGGCGATGCCCGCCGACAGACCGAACTCGGTGTCGTTGGCCATGGCCAGTGCGGCTTCGTAATCGGCTACGCGAACGATGTTGGCCACCGGGCCGAAGATCTCTTCGCGGCTGATGCGCATCGAGGCTTGGCTGTCGGCAAACAGTGTTGGCGCGAGAAAGTAGCCTTCGGTGTCGCAGGTCACCAGGCCACCGCCACTGACCAGGCGCGCACCTTCGGACTGGCCGATGTCGATGTATTTCATGTCCTGTTCAAGCTGCGCTTGCGACACCACCGGACCGATGTCGATGCCGGATTTCAATGCGTGACCCACCTTGATCGATTTCATGCGCTCGGCCATGGCTTCGACGAACTGGTCGTGGATCCCGGCGGTGACGATGAAGCGACTCGACGCCGTGCAACGCTGGCCGGTGGAGTAGAACGCGCTCTGTACCGACAGCTCGACCGCTTGCTTGAGGTCGGCGTCGTCGAGAATGATCTGCGGGTTCTTGCCACCCATTTCCAGCTGCACCTTGGCCTGGCGCGACACGCAATTCACGGCGATCTGACGACCGACACCCACGGAACCGGTGAAGCTGATGCCGTCGACTTTCGGGCTGTTGACCAGTGCATCGCCAACCACACGACCGCTGCCCATCACCAGGTTGAAGACACCGGACGGGAAGCCTGCGCGGGAGATGATTTCCGCAAGCGCCCAGGCGCAGCCCGGCACCAGATCAGCCGGTTTCAACACCACGCAGTTGCCGTAGGCCAGGGCCGGAGCGATTTTCCAGGCGGGGATCGCTATCGGGAAATTCCACGGTGTGATCAGGCCGACCACACCCAGGGCTTCGCGGGTGACTTCAACATTGACGCCCGGACGCACCGACGGCAGGTAGTCGCCGGACAGGCGCAGGCATTCACCGGCGAAGAACTTGAATATGTTGCCGGCGCGGGTCACTTCGCCGATGGCTTCGGGCAGGGTCTTGCCCTCTTCCCTGGCCAGCAGGGTGCCGAGTTCTTCGCGGCGGGCGAGGATCTCGTTACCGACTTTATCCAGGGAATCGTGACGGGCCTGAATGCCCGAAACCGACCACGCCGGGAATGCGGCACGGGCGGCGTCGATGGCGGCGTGGACCTGAGCCAGATCAGCCTTGGCGTAATCGCCGATGGCGTCGCTCAGTTCGGACGGGTTGATGTTGACCGAGTAATCGGCACCGGCGACCCATTCACCGTTGATGTAGTTGTCGTAGCGCTTTGTCACGAGTCGTTCTCCTCACGCAAAAAGCCGCTGATCGCTCAGCGGCTTCGGTTTGATCATTGTTATTGCGCGCCCTGCTTGTCGATCAGCGCGGCGAGCATTTCGTACTCTTCGCCGGTCAGATCGGTCAGCGGCGCACGCACTGGGCCCGCGTCATAACCGGCAATCTTGGCCCCGGCCTTGACGATGCTCACCGCGTAACCGGCTTTGCGGTTACGGATGTCCAGGTACGGCAGGAAGAAGTCGTCGATGATCTTGCCGACGGTGGCGTGATCTTCAAGGGCGATGGCGTGGTAGAAATCCATCGCGGTTTTCGGGATGAAGTTGAACACCGCCGAGGAGTACACCGGTACGCCCAGCGCCTTATAGGCTGCGGCGTAGACTTCGGCGGTCGGCAGACCACCCAGGTAGCTGAAACGATCACCGAGGCGGCGACGGATCGACACCATCAACTCGATATCACCGAGGCCATCCTTGTAGCCGATCAGGTTCGGGCAACGCTCGGCCAGACGTTCCAACAGCGGCGCGTTCAGGCGGCAGACGTTACGGTTGTAGACCACCACGCCAATATTGACCGACTTGCACACGGCTTCAACGTGAGCGGCAACGCCGTCCTGGCTGGCTTCGGTCAGATAGTGCGGCAGCAGCAGCAGGCCTTTGGCCCCCAGACGCTCGGCTTCCTGGGCGTATTCGATGGCCTGGCGGGTCGAACCGCCGACACCGGCGAGGATCGGCACGCTGGTGGCGCAGGTGTCGACGGCCGTCTTGATGATTTCCGAGTATTCGCTGGCCGCCAGGGAGAAGAACTCACCGGTGCCGCCCGCGGCGAACAAAGCCGAGGCGCCGTACGGGGCCAGCCACTCCAGGCGCTTGATATAGCCAGCGCGGTTGAAATCGCCCTGGGCATTGAAATCGGTGACCGGGAAAGACAGCAGACCGGAAGAGAGGATGGACTTCAGTTCTTGTGGATTCATTATTCGAACACCCTGGGTAGCGACGTTGTGTGAAAAACCGTTCAGCCTGCGCTGAAGTTGTAGGTCATCGTACAACTTAAAATACAATCGTCAACTGCATTTCATCGCCAGTGCAAATCCTGTGGGCAAGGGAACCACTGTACGCCACTGAAAACACCTTGAATCACGGGGCTTTCAAGCGCTTTAAGAAAAAATGGATGTGGATTATTTATAAGCCGCTCGTGTGGCACGAGGTCATACGTTGTCGTAATCCCTCTCTCGACAACTGAAAGAATCGAGGAAGCTGTGGTACGGACGCCATTCGTCGTGACTGATATTTCTAACAGTTACGGTCGAAGCGGCCATGGGAGATAAAACGCTCCACGGCCATCAACCTGTGGCCAGACTCGACCAGAAAGAGGCTCGCCATGACGCATCCAGTCCCCGGTCTTAAAGATCTCGCCACCAATGTCGTACTGCTGTCGAAGCTGAAAGGCGCACTGGCAATCAGCATCCCGAATTCGGCTGATATACAACTGGAGCACAATGTCCGTGCCATTTTGGGGGATGATGCCGAGGAACCGGACTGGACCGGTCCCTACGCCCAGTTCGCACGATGGAATGAGGAGTCCGGAGAGGTGGAAAGAGCGCAGGATTTTAGTACGGACGTATCCAAGGATGCGTTAGGGAAATGGGTGAACAAGTTCGTACAGCTACGCTACCAAAGCTGCAACGAGTCAGGTGATGTGACCAGCTCCTACCCTCTCGAGCTACGCATAGAGCCGTAACTCAAGCCGCCGGTTTCAACCGCGCTGCGCCTCAGCCTCTTCATGGGCATGACGCAACCGCTCGCGGCTGTTGGTCAGGTGCAAGCGCATGGCCGCACGCGCCGCATCGGAGTCCTGGCGGGCGATCGCGTCGTAGATCTCTTCGTGCTCGCGGCTCAGGCGATTCATGTAGTGCTGCTGGTCGTCATGGGCCAGTCGCGCGGAGTTGAGGCGAGTGCGCGGGATAATGCTGGTGCCCAGGTGAGTCATGATGTCGGTGAAGTAGCGGTTGCCGGTCGCCAGGGCAATCTGCAGGTGGAACTGGAAGTCCGAGGCCACGGCATCGCTGGCGTGGGAAACACTTTCATTGAGGGCATCCAGCGCCGCGCGCATCAGCGCCAACTGCTCGGGGCTGCGACGTTGCGCGGCCAGGCCGGCGGACTCCACTTCGAGGCTGATGCGCAGTTCCAGGATGGCCAGCACATCACGCAGGGTGACGACGGTCGCCGGGTCGATGCGAAAACCACTCGGGCTCGGGGTATCAAGCACGAAGGTGCCGATGCCGTGACGGGTTTCCACCTGACCGGCCGCCTGCAAACGGGAAATCGCCTCGCGCACCACCGTGCGGCTGACGCCATGGGCATCCATGATCGCCGACTCTGTGGGCAACTTGTCGCCACGCTTGAGGTGACCATCGCGGATCTGCTCGGACAGCACCGTCACCAGTTCCTGAGCGAGGCTGCGGCGCTTGCGAGGGAGGCGTGGTGAGGCGTTCGGGTTTTCCATGGTGAACATCTGTCTCGACAAATTCGGCTGCTGAAACCGCATCATAGCGCAACGCGGTTGTACGATCACCTACAGGGGGCGCGGTGCTTATGCGGTCACGGTCTGATCCACCAGATGGCCGTTCTCGATACGAACATGCCGTGGGTGGAACCGCTTGAGGCTGCTGCGATGCCCGACGCTGACGATACTAAGCCCTGGCAACTCATCGATCAGAGCCTGATACAGCGACGCTTCGTCTTCTTCATCCATCGCTGAAGTCGCTTCGTCCATGTACAGCCATTGCGGGGCGTAAAGCAGCGCACGGGCAAAGGCCAGGCGTTGCTGTTCACCCGGCGACAACATGCGCTGCCAGTGATTGGCTTCGTCGAGGCGCGCCACCAGGTGCGGCAGGCGGCAGGTTTCCAGGACGTGCACGTAGCGCTCATTCGGATAGGTATCGCCGGCCTGTGGATAACTCAGCGCCTCACGCAGTGTGCCGATCGGCAAGTAAGGTTTTTGCGGCAGGAACAGATAGCGCGCCGCTGGCAGGCGAATACTGCCGTGCCCCGCAGGCCACAGGTGCCCCATCGCCCGCAGCAAGGTCGACTTGCCGCTGCCTGAACGACCGCTGAGCATTACGCGCTCACCCTCTTGCACGGTCATGTCGCCATTGGTCAACAGGTGGCGACCGTCAGCCAGGTCGAGGCCGAGGTTGTGCACCTTCAAGGCTGATCCCGAGTTCTGCACGTCGATGGCCGGGGCGCGTTGCTCGTTGTCCGTCATCGCCTGACGGAAGCTGAGCAGACGATCGCAGGTGGCGCGCCATGAGGCGAGGCTCTGGTAGGCGGTAATAAACCAGCTGAAGCTGTCCTGGACATTGCCGAACGCCGAACTGATCTGCATCAGCTCGCCCAGTTCGATCTTGCCCGACAAGTAACGCGGCGCGGCAACCATGAAGGGAAAGATGATGGCCGCCTGCTCGTAACCGGACGTGAAGAAGGTCAGGCGCTTGGACACCTTCATGATGTCCCAGAAATTGTGCCAGACCATCGAGAAGCGATGGGTCAAGCGGCGGTTCTCGTTGGGCTCGCCGTTGTACAACGCGATGCTTTCAGCGTTCTCGCGAACCCGTACCATGGAAAAACGCAGGTCGGCTTCGAAGCGTTGCTGGCGGTTATTCAGGCCGATCAACCGGCGACCGATCAAATGCGTCAGCCAGCTACCTACCACCGCGTAGACCAGTACGCACCAGAACATATAGCCGGGAATGGTCACACCGAACACTTCGATGCTCCCCGAAACACCCCAGAGGATGATCGAGAACGACACCAGGCTGACGATATTGCGCAGCAGCCCAACGCCCAGGCTCAAGGTGTCGGAGGTAAAATTGTTGAGGTCTTCGGAAATGCGCTGGTCCGGGTTATCGGTGTAACCGCCCTGCTCCAGTTGGTAATAGTTCTTGTTGCTCAGCCAACGAGCGAAATGTTTTTCGGTGAGCCACGCCCGCCAGCGAATCGTCAGCATCTGTGTCAGGTAGAGCCGGTACACCGCACCGATAATCGCCACCGCGGCAATCGCGCAGAAATACAGGATCAGCCGCCAGAATGCCGCCTCGTCCTTTTGCTGCAAGGCATTGTAGAAATCCTTGTACCAGGTGTTGAACCACACCGAGATCCCCACCCCCATCAACGACAGCGCAATCACTGCGATCAGCAACGTCCAGGCCTTGACCTTTTCTTCACTGCGCCAGTAAGGCGTGATCATCGCCCAGACTTTTCGGAAAAACTGCCCGCGCACAACATCATTGACCGCGGAGTACTCAGCGTTCTGATTCATGGATAAGGCTCGATAAGAAAAAGTACATGCACGAACCGATCATAGATGATCGGTTCGGTTTGTCGCGAGGAGCGGCCCGCATTCGTTCAGCGCTGGTTCAGCGACGAACCGGGCGCTTCTGCAGTTTGCGCTGCAGCGTGCGGCGGTGCATGCCCAGGGCGCGGGCGGTGGCGGAGATGTTGCCTTCGTGCTCGGTCAACACGCGTTGGATGTGTTCCCACTGCAGGCGGTCCACGGACATCGGGTTTTCCGGCACCAGGCTGTCGAGGTCGGCGTGTTCGGACAACAGCGCGGCCAGCACGTCGTCGGCGTCGGCCGGTTTGCACAGGTAGTTGCAGGCGCCACGCTTGATCGCCTCCACGGCGGTGGCGATGCTCGAATAACCGGTGAGGATCACCACGCGCATTTCCGGGTCCATTTCCAGCAGCTTGGGCAGCAATACCAAACCGGAATCGCCATCCATTTTCAGGTCCAGGGCGGCATAGTCCGGCAGGTCGGCCTGGGCGATGGTCAGCCCCTCTTCAGCGGAACCGGCAGTGCTGACGCGGAAGCCACGGCGGGCCATGGCGCGGGCCATCACCCGGGTAAAGGTCGCGTCGTCGTCGACCAGCAGCAAATGCGGCAGTTCTTCGCCTTCGACTTGGATTTCGTCACTCATGTTGGTCTCCTCGGGCGCCGTGGGGCAGGCGCAGCTCGGTGAGCGTGCCGCCTTCCTCATGACTGTAGAGTTTCACTGAGCCGCCGGCGCGTGTCACGCTGGCCTTGCTCAAAAACAGGCCCAGGCCGAAACCTTTGCCCTTGGTGGTAAAAAATGGCTTGCCGATCTGCTCGGCGATGGCCAGCGGCACACCGGCACCGTGGTCGCGGATGCTGATGGTCAAATCCTCTGCATTCCAGTCCAGGGTAACTTGCAGCCCCTCGGGACAGGCATCCGCCGCGTTGTTGAGCAAATTGAGCAACGCCTGGGTCAGGTCCGGCGGCGGCGCCATGCGCGGCACCGTGCCCTGGCCAAGGCGCTGGAAGCGATAACTGGCTTCCGGGCGCATCAGGTGCCAGCGATTGAGCGCTTCGTCGAGCCAGTCGGTGACGTCCTGCATCTCCACCGCCAGCCGGCGATTGGCTTCCGCCGCTCGAACAAGCTGCTGCAAGGTCTCTTTGCACAACTTGACCTGGTCCTGCAGCACCTTCAGGTCATCCTGCAGCATCGGGTCAGGATGGTCCTGTTGCATCTCCTTGAGCAACACGCTCATGGTTGCCAGCGGTGTACCCAGCTCATGGGCAGCGCCCGCCGCCTGGGTGGCGACTGCCAGCAGTTGCTGGTCGCGCAGGCCTTCTTCCCGGCGGATGGCCCGCAACTCTTCCTGGCGACGCAGCTCTTCGGCCATGCGCGCGGCGAAGAACGTGATGACTGCCGCCGCCAGGGCGAAGCTCAACCACATCCCGTACACCTGCAGGTTTTCCCGGGCGATCGGGAAGGTTTGCAGCGGATAGAAGCGTGCGAGCAGCAAGGTATACAGGGTCAAGGCGATGCCCGACAGAATCACCGAGTAACGCCATGGCAAGGTCACTGCCGCGATGGTCAGCGGCACCAGGTAATAAGAGACGAAGGGGTTGGTCGACCCCCCCGAGAAATACAGTAATGCGCTGTGGATAAACAGATCGCAGGCCAGTTGCACCGCGTATTCGAGCTCGGTGACCGGCCAAGTGGTGCGCAGCCGAATGGCCGTGAAAGCACACAGCAGCATCGAACAGCCGAGCGTCGCGGCCAGTTGGAACCAGGGCAGTGGCAGCAGTTCGAGCCAGTAGGCCAGGCCTACGGAACCGGCTTGAGCGGCCAGGACCAAGGTGCGGATAAACGTCAACCGCCAGAGATTCTGGCGCGTGGCGGAAGTAATTTGGACGGGGGCGAGCATGAGCTCTCCTGATGAGCGCTCCAGGCGGATCGACGGGAGTATAACCAAGCGCGGGGGCTGACAGGCGAAAGTGCGGCAAACGGCCACATGCAGGAGCGAGCACGCTCGCGATGATCGTCAACGATAACGCTGGGAATCTGGCACCCCGCGGTGCTCTCGGGTTCATCGCGAGCATGTTCGCTCCTACAGGGGGTGATGTACACCTGTATAGAAGTTGTAACTGTGCGAACCAGATCATCAACGCTAGAGTCTGATGGGTTCACGCAGGGACACAACCTGCGCACCCACTTAGGAGCCTTCATGCACACATTCCGCCGTAGCGCCGCCCTCCTCGCCCTGAGTGCCGGCACTCTCGCCGCCCTTCCGGCCCTGGCCGCCGACGAGCTTCATTACAACCAGATTTCCCTGCGCGCCGAAGTCAGCCAGGAAGTGGCTCGCGACCTGATGATCGTGACCCTCTACACCGAAGAGCAGAATACCGACCCGGCCAAACTTGCCGCGGACGTCAGCACCACCATGAACAAGGCCCTGGCTCAGGCCAAGCAGGTCAAGGACATCACCCTGCGTCAGGGCAGCCGCAACAGCTACCCGATCTACGACACCAAGGGTCAGAAGATCACTGGCTGGCGCGAACGCGCTGAACTGCGCCTGGAAAGCTCGGACTTCGCCGCACTGTCGAAGCTGACCGGCGAACTCCTCACCGACCTGAAAATGGGCGGCATGGACTTCGCCATCGCCACGCCAACCCGCAAAGCCAGCGAAGACGCCCTGCTCAAGGACGCCGTTAGCGCCTTCAAGGCCCGTGCCCAATTGGCCACCGACGCCCTGGGTGGCAAGGGCTACAAAATCGTCAACCTGAACCTCAACAGCAACGGTTATCCACAACCGTATATGCGCGGGCCGATGATGATGAAAGCCGCCAGCATGGATGCCGCTCCAGTGACGCCGGAAGTGGAAGCCGGCACCAGCCAGGTCAGCATGACGGCCGATGGCTCGATTGAAGTGCTGATGCCTTGATTCGATGACATGAATTACAAAAACGGCGATCACTCAACTGATCGCCGTTTTTTTTGCGCCCCCTGCAGGAACTGACGCAGTCTCGGGCGCGTTCGGGCGATCTTTTGATCTTGTTCTATGCTCTCAAGGACATTTCAGTGGCGACCGAAAGATCGCAGCCTGCGGCATCTCCTACAGAGATGTCGTACAAGCCGAAATGAAAAGTTGCACCTTGTACAACTCGCACCTTGCGATCAGTACCCGTGCAACGATAACCACTTCGATTAACCGCCACACACCCCTCAAGGACGGGGTATAAATAGGTAACACCTTGCCCCACCCACGGGCACCCCAAGGCTTCAACGCACCAAAAAAGTGCGCCAGTTGCACTACAAAAAGGCCGCGCAAACGATCAAATGCGTCGAGTTTTATACAATTGCGACATTAAGGTACGTTCGTGCCACTGTTTAAGGCTTGTAGTCGCTCTGGATCTTGCATTGGGTATGGCCCCTGCATAAGTATCCGCAGGCACGACTCACGAGGTCGTCCTCAAAATCAAAAATGACAACAAATCATGAGGCCACCATGCTTAAACACGCGGTCATTCCGTTTTTAGTCGGCGCCAGCCTTTTGGCTAGTGCGCCGTTCGCTCAAGCTGCGACTAACCTGGTGTTCTGCTCCGAAGGGAGCCCGGCCGGTTTCGATCCAGGTCAATACACCACCGGAACCGACTTCGACGCCTCTGCCGAAACCATGTTCAACCGCCTGACCCAGTTCGAGCGCGGCGGCACCGCCGTAATTCCTGGCCTGGCGACCAGCTGGGACGTCTCCGATGACGGCCTGACGTACACCTTCCACCTGCGTGACGGTGTCAAGTTCCACACCACCCCGTATTTCAAGCCGACCCGCGAATTCAACGCCGACGACGTGCTGTTCACCTTTAATCGCATGATTAGCAAGGATGACCCGTTCCGCAAAGCGTACCCCACCGAATTCCCGTACTTCACCGACATGGGGATGGACACCAACATCACCAAGATCGATAAAGTCGACGACAAGACAGTCAAGTTCACCCTCAAGGACGTCGATGCCGCGTTCATCCAGAACATGGCCATGAGCTTCGCCTCGATCCAGTCCGCCGAATACGCCGCCCAGCTACTGAAAGATGGCAAGGCCGCCGACATCAACCAGAAGCCGGTCGGCACTGGTCCGTTCGTGTTCAAGAGCTACCAGAAAGATTCCAACATCCGCTACACCGGGAACAAGGACTACTGGAAGCCGGACGACGTCAAGATCGACAACCTGATCTTCGCCATCACCACCGACCCGTCGGTACGTATCCAGAAACTGAAGAAAAACGAATGCCAGGTCACCCTGTTCCCTCGTCCAGCCGACCTGAAAGCGCTGCGCGAAGACAAGACCCTGAAGCTGCCTGACCAGGCTGGTTTCAACCTGGGCTACATCGCCTACAACGTGATGGACAAGGTCAAGGGCAGCAATGAGCCAAACCCGTTGGCCCAATTGAAAGTGCGCCAGGCACTGGACATGGCAGTCAACAAGCAACAGATCATCGACTCGGTGTACCAGGGCGCTGGCCAACTGGCCGTCAACGCCATGCCTCCGACCCAGTGGTCCTACGACACCACCATCAAGGATGCGCCGTACAATCCTGAGAAAGCCAAAGAGCTGCTCAAGGAAGCCGGCGTCAAGGACGGCACCGAAATCGTTCTCTGGGCCATGCCGGTACAGCGTCCGTATAACCCGAACGCCAAGCTGATGGCAGAAATGCTGCAGTCCGACTGGGCGAAGATCGGCCTCAAGGTCAAGATCCAGAGCTACGAATGGGGCGAGTACATCAAGCGCTCCAAAGGCGGCGAGAACCAGGCGATGCTGATTGGCTGGAGCGGTGACAATGGTGATCCGGACAACTGGCTGAACGTGCTGTTCGGTTGCGACTCGCTGGAAGGCAACAACTTCTCGAAATGGTGCTACAAGCCGTTTGACGACATCGTCAAGCAAGCCAAGCGCACTTCGGATCAAGGCAAGCGCACCGAACTGTACAAGCAGGCGCAACACATCCTTAAAGACCAGACGCCGATGACACCTATCGCTCACTCGACGGTGTTCCAACCCATGCGCGCCAATGTGCAGGACTTCAAGATCAGCCCGTTTGGCTTGAACTCCTTCTACGGCGTCAGCGTCAGCAAATAAGGTTTGGTAACGGCGACGTCCATGACGTCGCCGTTACTTTGCCGACCGAGAAAGCAGGAAATTACCTACATCCAAATCGCCCACTGACTACAGGCGGGTGCTAGGACGCGTCGTCTTTTCCCACAAGTCTTTCGGACTTTTCGTATTTACTGCCGGACCCACGGTGCCTACCGTCGGGATCTGACCAGCGAATGCGTGGGCCCTCGGTTTTCTTGCTGCACGCCATGACTGGAACCAGTGACCCTCCCCGTCTGCGCACGGGACGAAGGCTCATTGACACAACACTGAACAAGAGAGAGAGCGTCATGCGTCATACCTTGGTTTTATCCGCATTGCTGGGCACTGGCCTGTTGGCCGCCACGTCCATGAGTCAGGCTGCCTCCAACAGCCTGGTGTTCTGTTCCGAAGGCAGTCCCGCCGGTTTCGACACTGCGCAGTACACCACCGCGACCGACAACGACGCCGCCGAACCGCTGTACAACCGCCTGGCAGAGTTTGAAAAAGGCTCAACCAACGTCGTACCCGGCCTGGCCACCAGTTGGGATATTTCCGAAGACGGTCTCACGTACACCTTTCACCTGCGCCCAGAGGTGAAGTTTCATACAACCAAGTACTTCACACCGACCCGCGACTTCAACGCCGATGACGTGCTGTTCACGTTCAATCGCATGCTCGACCCGCAGCAACCTTTCCGTAAGGCTTACCCGACCGAATTCCCCTATTTCAACGGGATGAGCCTGAACAAAAACATCGCCAAGGTCGAAAAGACCGGGCCGCTGACCGTGGTCATGACGCTCAACAGCGTGGACGCCGCGTTCATCCAGAACATCGCCATGAGCTTCGCCGCGATCCTCTCCGCCGAGTACGCCGACAAGCTGCTCGCCGAAGGCAAGCCGAGCGACATCAACCAGAAGCCGATCGGCACCGGGCCGTTCGTGTTCAAGAGTTACCAGAAAGACTCGAACATCCGCTACACCGGTAACAAGCATTACTGGGACCCGAGCCGGGTCAAGCTCGATAACCTGATTTTCGCCATCAACACCGACGCTTCGGTGCGCGTGCAGAAACTCAAGGCCAATGAGTGCCAGATTACCCTGCACCCACGCCCTGCCGACGTCACCGCGCTGAAAAACGACCCCAAGCTGCAATTGATCGAAAAGCCCGGTTTCAACCTCGGCTACATCGCCTACAACGTCCGTCACAAGCCATTCGACCAGCTCGAAGTGCGCCAGGCGCTGGACATGGCGGTGAACAAGCAAGGCATTCTCAATGCCGTTTACCAAGGTGCAGGGCAACTGGCGGTCAACGCCATGCCGCCGACCCAATGGTCCTACGATGAGACGATCAAGGACGCTGCCTATAACCCGGAAAAAGCCAAGGAACTGCTCAAAGCTGCCGGCGTGAAGGAAGGTACCGAAATCACCCTGTGGGCCATGCCCGTACAGCGCCCCTACAACCCCAACGCCAAGCTGATGGCCGAAATGCTCCAGGCTGACTGGGCGAAGATCGGCCTCAAGGTCAAGATTGTCAGCTACGAATGGGGCGAGTACATCAAGCGCACCAAGAATGGCGAGCACGACATCAGCCTGATCGGCTGGACCGGTGACAACGGTGACCCGGACAATTGGCTCGGCACGCTGTACAGCTGCGATGCCATCGGCGGCAACAACTACTCCATGTGGTGTGATCCGGCTTACGACAAGCTGATCAAGCAGGCCAAGGTCGTGACTGACCGCGACCAACGCACCCTGCTCTACAAACAGGCGCAGCAGTACCTCAAGCAGCAGGTACCGATCACGCCGGTCGCCCACTCGACGGTCAATCAGCCGTTGAGCGCCAAAATCGAAGGGTTCAAGGTCAGCCCTTTCGGTCGCAACGTTTTCTCGGGTGTCAGCATCGAAAAATAAAACCGTGTAGCTGAAAACGCTTGGGGGCGCATTGCGCCCTCCCGCAAGCGTATTGCCGTAATTCGCCAATTTGGCACCAGGCAAACGTTTGCAACGCGTCAATGAGTTCAAAAGCAAATAGCCGAACCACCAAAAAAGGCCGGCATTAATAATAGAAACCAAGGAGCTTCACCCATGAAACTGAGCAGCACCGCGCTACTGGCCCTGGCCATCAGCAGCATTACCGCCACGGCATACGCTGAAACCCAGAGCCAGGCGTACACCCCGGTGACCGTGAATGAGAAAAGTGCCCAGAGCGAAGCCACCGGCTTTCTCGAAGGCCAGTCGATCACCGGCACCACTCGCAACTGGTACGCCAACGAACAACTGAAGCGGGGCGCCAATTTCGCTTACAAGAAAAATGGTGTTTCAACGCCAACTGACCGCCGTATCAACTGGGTCCAGGGCACGATCCTCAAGTACAACTCGGGCTTCACCGAAGGCACCGTTGGCGTCAGCACTGAAGTGGCGGCCTACAACGCCATCGCCCTGGACCAGGACCGCAAGGACCTGGCGTCCAACAACGGCGGCGCACCGGGCACTCGCCCAGGCGCAGGCAACAACCGTACCCTGACCGAAGAAGGCGGCGACGCCGTTGGCCAGTGGAGCAAGTTGGGCCTGGCGAACGTCAAGGCACGTATTTCCAACACCACCCTGACCGCCGGTCGTCAGAACTTCAGCAGCCCGATGGTCGACGTCATCGGCAACCGTGCGCTGCCTTCGAGCTTCCAGGGTGTGGCGATCCACAGCGAAGAGCTGAACAACCTGGCGTTCGACCTGGCCACCTTCGATCGCAATTCACCGCGTACCGAACAAAGCCAGCGCAAATTCCGCACCGAATACGCCAATGGCATCGTTGAAACCGACCACGTCTACACCGGCGGTATCACCTACACCCCGTTCGCCAGCCTGACCACCAGCCTCTGGGCCACCCAGGCCGAAGACATCTGGAACCAGTACTATTTCGGCGCCACCCACGTACTGGGCGACAGCCAGGTACTGAGCCTGACCACCGGCCTGAACTACTACAAGACCCAGGAAGAAGGTAAGGCGCTGATCGGCGACATCGACAACGACACCTATTCCCTGTCGTTCGGCCTGACCCACCAGGCTCACAGCCTGACCTTCTCGTACCAGGAAGTGAACGGTAACGAGTACTTCGACTACCTGCACGAAACGAACGGCATCTACCTGGCCAACTCCCTGCTGTCGGACTTCAACGGCCCGAACGAGAAGTCGTTCCAGGTTGCCTACGGCTTGAACATGGCCGAATACGGCGTACCAGGCCTGAAGTTCAACATCTACCAGGCGCGCGGCTGGGGCATCGACGGCACCCACTACACCGGCAACAAAGGTGTGGCCGACAAAGGCTACGACGGCATCCAGTCGCAAGACGGCGAACACCATTACGAATACGGCATCGGTGCCACCTACGCTGTACAGAGCGGCCCGTTCAAGGCCACCACTATTCGTGGTACCTACACCGCGCACCGCGCCAGTGAAAACCAGGCTGATGGCAGCATCAACGAGTTCCGTCTGGTGACCACGGTTCCGTTCAACATTCTGTAAATACGCCAACCCGACGGCCGGCTCGTGACCAGTCGGCCGCCAGGTTTTCCAAACCAACCGATTGCAGAGGGTTCTTGATGAAAATGCTTCCCCTACGAGCGGCCATCGCGGCCGCGTTACTGAGTGTCGCTGTTGGCGTATCGGCCAAACCCCTGGTGGTTTGTACCGAAAACAGCCCCGAAGGCTTCGACATGGTCCAGTACACGACTGCAGTCACAGCCGATGCGGTGGCCGAGACCATCTTCAATCGCCTGGCGGACTTCAAGCCTGGCACCACTGATGTGATTCCGGCACTGGCCGAATCCTGGGACATCAGCGAAGACGGCCTGACCTACACCTTCCACCTGCGCCAAGGCGTCAAGTTTCACACCACCGAATACTTCAAGCCCACCCGCGACATGAATGCCGACGACGTGGTCTGGAGCTTCCAGCGTCAGCTGGACCCGAACCACCCGTGGCACAAACTGTCGAGCGTAGGCTTCCCGTACTTTGAAAGCATGGGCTTCAAGGAACTGCTGAAAAACGTCGAGAAGGTCGACGACAACACGGTCAAATTCACCCTGACCCGCCGCGAAGCACCGTTCCTGGCCGACATCGCCATGGCGTTCTCCTCGATCTACTCCGCCGAGTATGCCGACCAACTGCTCAAGGCCGGCAAGACCGGTGAACTGAACAACAAGCCGATCGGCACCGGCCCGTTCGTCTTCCAGCGCTACAACAAGGACGCCCAGGTTCGCTTCAAGGCCAACCCGGACTACTTCCGTGGCAAGGCGCCGGCCGACTCGTTGATCTTCGCCATCGCCACCGACAACAACGTGCGCCTGCAAAAGCTCAAGGCCAACGAATGCCAGGTTGCGCTGTATCCAAAGCCGGATGACATTCCGAGCATCAAGAAAGACGCCAAGCTGAAGGTTGACGAACTGAATGCGATGACCGTCGCGTACATCGCCATCAACACCCAGCACAAATACCTGAGTGACGTGCGCGTACGTAAAGCCATCGACATCGCCTTCGACAAGGAAGCGGCCGTCAACGCGCTGTTCGGCAAAGGCAATGCGACCGCGGCAGTCAACCCGTTTCCGGACACCCTGCTGGGCTACAACCACGACATGAAGAACCCTGTCCGTGACCTGGACAAGGCCCGCGCCCTGCTCAAGGAAGCCGGCGTACCGGAAGGCACCACCTTCACCCTGTTCACCCGCAACGGCGGTGGTGCGACCAACCCCAACCCCATGCTCGGCGCGCAGATGATGCAAGCTGACCTGGCCAAGATCGGGATCAAGATCGACATCCGCGTCATGGAGTGGGGCGAAATGCTCAAGCGCGCGAAAAACGGCGAGCACGATATGGTTTCCGCCGGATGGGCGGGCGATAACGGCGACCCGGATAACTTCCTGACGCCTATGCTCAGTTGCGAGGCGGCGAAGAACGGCGAAAACTACGCACGCTGGTGCAATGAAAAATTCCAGGCCCTGATCGACCAGGCCCGTGAAAAAACCGACCCGGCCGAACGTGCAGCACTGTACGAACAGGCTCAGGTTATCTTTAACCAGGACCAGCCATGGATCAGCCTGGCGCACACTAGAATGTTTACCGCAATGCGCAACAACGTAGAGGGCTACCACATTAGCCCCCTCACCACGAATAACTTCGCCACCACCCAGGTGAAGTAGATAAGAAACTCCCGGCATTCCTGACCCAGGCATGCCGGGCACGCCTAACCGGCTGATGAGGTACACCTTACGATGTTTAGTTTTATTGCCCGCCGACTGGGGTTACTGATCCCCACGTTCTTCGGCATCACCCTGCTGACTTTCGCGTTGATTCGCATGATCCCTGGCGACCCTGTGGAAGTCATGATGGGCGAACGCAGAGTCGACCCGGAAATGCACGCTCAGGCAATGGAACGCCTAGGTCTGAACAAACCCCTGTATGCCCAGTACCTGGATTACATCGGCAAACTGGCCCACGGCGATCTCGGGGAATCCCTGCGTACCCGTGAAAGCGTCTGGAACGAGTTCACCTCCCTATTCCCCGCGACCCTGGAACTGTCCATGGCCGCCCTGTTGTTCGCCGGTATCCTGGGCCTGCTGGCCGGGGTGATCGCGGCACTCAAGCGAGGGTCCCTGTTCGACCATGGGGTGATGGGTGTCTCCCTGGCGGGATACTCGATGCCGATCTTCTGGTGGGGCCTGATCCTGATCATGTTCTTCTCGGTCTCCCTGGGCTGGACCCCGGTGTCCGGGCGGATCGACCTGCTCTATGACATCGAGCCGCGAACCGGCTTCATGCTGATCGACACGCTGCTGGCCGATGACGTCGGCGCGTTCTTCGATGCCCTGCACCACCTGATCCTGCCGGCCATCGTGCTCGGCACCATCCCGCTGGCTGTCATCGCGCGGATGACCCGTTCGTCGATGCTCGAAGTGCTGCGTGAAGACTACATCCGTACCGCCAAGGCCAAGGGCCTGTCGCCGTCGCGCGTGGTGTTCGTGCACGGCCTGCGTAACGCGCTGATCCCGGTGCTGACCGTGGTCGGCCTGCAAGTCGGCACCCTGCTGGCCGGTGCGGTCCTGACCGAAACCATCTTCTCCTGGCCGGGCATCGGCAAGTGGCTGATCGAAGCCATTGGCGCCCGGGACTACCCGGTCGTGCAAAACGGCATCCTGTTAATCGCCTGCCTGGTGATTCTGGTCAACTTCGTAGTGGACATCCTCTACGGCTTTGCCAACCCACGCATCCGTCATCAGCGCTGAGGTCAAACCCCATGAGCACTCCAACATCCTCAGTAGCCACCACCACGTCCGCCGTGGATCAAAGCCTGCTGTATCCGTCGCCGTACAAAGAATTCTGGCAAGCGTTTTCCAAGAACAAAGGTGCCGTCGCCGGCCTGATGTTCATGCTGCTGGTGATTTTCTGCGCCATCTTCGCCCCGTGGGTTGCACCCCATGACCCGAGCGAGCAGTACCGCGACTTCCTGCTCACCCCGCCAGCCTGGCTGGAAGGTGGGCAGATCCAGTTCTTGCTGGGTACCGATGAACTGGGCCGCGACCTGCTGTCGCGCCTGATCCAGGGTTCGCGCCTGTCGCTGCTGATCGGTTTGTCGTCAGTGGTGATGTCGCTGATCCCGGGGATCCTGCTGGGCCTGTTTGCCGGCTTTTTCCCCAAAGCGGTCGGCCCGACCATCATGCGCCTGATGGACATCATGCTGGCCCTGCCGTCCCTGCTGCTGGCCGTGGCGATCGTCGCCATCCTCGGCCCTGGCCTGATCAACACCGTGATCGCCATCGCCGTGGTGTCCCTGCCGTCCTATGTTCGCCTGACCCGCGCCGCGGTCATGGGCGAGTTGAACCGCGACTACGTGACCGCCGCGCGCCTGGCCGGTGCCGGCCTGCCGCGCCTGATGTTCGTCACCGTGCTGCCCAACTGCATGGCGCCGCTGATCGTTCAGGCGACCTTGAGTTTTTCGTCTGCGATTCTCGATGCCGCCGCCCTGGGCTTCCTCGGCCTTGGCGTACAACCGCCAACCCCTGAGTGGGGCACCATGCTGGCCTCGGCCCGCGACTACATCGAACGCGCCTGGTGGGTCGTCAGCCTGCCTGGCTTGACCATTTTGCTCAGCGTGCTGGCAATCAACTTGATGGGTGACGGCCTGCGCGATGCGCTGGACCCGAAACTCAAGAACGCCGCCTGAGGAGATTCCAATGTCACTGCTAGAAATCAAGAATCTCAACGTTCGCTTCGGCGACAAGAACGCTACGCCCGTGGTCGATGGCCTCGACTTGAAAGTCGACAAGGGCGAAGTGCTGGCCATTGTTGGCGAGTCGGGTTCGGGCAAGTCCGTGACCATGATGGCGCTGATGGGCCTGATCGAGCATCCAGGTATCGTCACCGCTGACTCGCTGAGCTTTGACGGCAAAGACATGCTCAAGCTCAACAATCGCCAGCGTCGGCAGATCGTCGGTAAAGACCTGTCCATGGTCTTCCAGGACCCGATGACCGCGCTGAACCCGAGCTACACCGTCGGTTTCCAGATCGAAGAAGTGCTGCGCCTGCACCTGAAAATGTCCGGCAAGCAAGCGCGCAAACGCGCCATCGAACTGCTGGAAAAAGTCGAAATCCCGGGCGCCGCCAGCCGTATGGACGCCTACCCGCATCAACTGTCGGGTGGCATGAGCCAGCGCGTTGCGATCGCCATGGCGATTGCCGGCGAACCGAAACTGCTGATCGCCGACGAACCGACCACCGCACTGGACGTGACAATCCAGGCGCAGATCATGGACCTGCTGCTGGCGTTGCAGAAAGAGCAGAACATGGGCCTGGTGCTGATCACCCACGACCTCGCGGTCGTGGCTGAAACCGCCCAGCGCGTGTGCGTGATGTACGCCGGCCAAGCGGTCGAAGTCGGCCAGGTGCCGCAACTGTTCGACATCCCGGCCCACCCGTACAGCGAAGCGCTGCTCAAGGCGATCCCAGAACACAGTCTGGGCGCCTCGCGCCTGTCGACCCTGCCGGGCATCGTCCCGGGTCGCTACGACCGTCCGCAAGGCTGCCTGCTCTCGCCGCGCTGCCCGTACGTGCAGGACAACTGCCGCGTGCAGCGTCCAGCCCTTGACCCGAAAAGCAACAGCCTCGCCCGCTGCTTCTACCCGCTGAACCAGGAGGTGGCGTAATGGCCGTCGTTCTTACCGCCCGCGACCTGACCCGTCACTACGAAGTGTCCCGTGGCCTGTTCAAGGGTCACGCCACCGTACGCGCCCTCAACGGTGTGTCGTTCGAGCTGGAAGCCGGCAAGACCCTCGCCGTCGTGGGTGAGTCGGGCTGCGGCAAATCCACCCTGGCCCGGGCCCTGACCCTGATCGAGGAACCGTCCTCCGGGTCCCTGAAAATCGCCGGCCAGGAAGTCGCCGGCGCCGACAAGGCCCAGCGCAAGCAACTGCGCAAAGACGTGCAGATGGTGTTCCAGAGCCCCTACGCGTCGCTGAACCCTCGGCAGAAAATCGGTGATCAACTGGCCGAGCCTTTGCTGATCAACACCAACCTGTCGGCCACCGAACGTCGCGAGAAAGTCCAGGCGATGATGAAACAGGTGGGCTTGCGCCCTGAGCATTACCAGCGTTATCCGCACATGTTCTCCGGCGGTCAGCGCCAGCGGATCGCCCTGGCTCGCGCCATGATGCTGCAACCGAAAGTGCTGGTGGCGGACGAACCGACCTCGGCGCTGGACGTGTCGATCCAGGCGCAGGTGCTGAACCTGTTCATGGATTTGCAGCAAGAGTTCAACACTGCCTACGTGTTCATCTCCCACAACCTGGCGGTGGTGCAACACGTCGCCGATGACGTGATGGTGATGTACCTCGGTCGCCCGGTAGAAATCGGTCCGAAAAACGACATCTACGCGCGTCCCCTGCACCCGTACACCCAGGCGTTGCTGTCGGCCACCCCAACCATTCACCCGGACCCCAGCAAGCCTAAGATCAAGATCGTCGGCGAGTTGCCCAACCCGTTGAACCCGCCGCCCGGCTGCGCCTTCCACAAGCGCTGCCCGTATGCGACTGAGCGTTGCAAAACCGAAGAGCCAGCCCTGCGCCCTCTCGATAATCGTCAGGTGGCTTGCCACTACGCCGAGCAGTTCGTGCACGGCGCGGCATAAAAATGTGGGAGCGGGCTTGCTCGCGAAAGCGGTCTATCAGTCGACAAAGATAGCGACTGACACGCTGCCTTCGCGAGCAAGCCCGCTCCCACAGGGATTTTGCTCGTTCATCCAACCCCTTCTATTTCGATTGCGCATTAATCGGGAGAGACGGGGTTTTCTTTTGTCTGCGATTTACGTCTGGCTGTCACCTTCTTCATCATCGGAGTCCGGCTCATCGGTGGTCGAGTCATCATCGTTGTCGGCACCACCCTGCCCCTTATCGCCCGGTTCCGATTCGGACTTGGCGATCATCAGATCACCATGGGTTCCCTGCCCGCTCGACGCCTGGGTTTCGTGATCCTCGCATTCGGCCCAGACCGCAGAGCTGCCGAGTGCCAGCATCAGCAAAACCTTCAACAGCAACACAATGCGTAGCAACCTGTTCATAGTCGAATCCATCCTTTTGCAGGTGAAATTTCTGTGCCTGGCTGGCGCTCTGTGAAATCTAGTTCCGATCACCCGGGTTCTCCAGATAGGACGCTAACGGCTGGGCGGAAATGCCGTGGACAGGGAGAATGGTTGGCAATAAGCGTTATGCCGAAAAGATCAAACGATCGCAGCCTTCGGCAGCTCTCACGCAGAGCGTGGGAACGATCGGGCCCCCAACAAAAAACCCCGCAGCTTTCGCAACGGGGTTTTCGGTGTTTCAAGTCAACGCTTAGTGGTGCTCACGCGTCGCACGGAATTTCACGTCCGGCCAGCGTTCTTCCATCAGTGCCAGGTTGACCCGGGTCGGCGCGAGGTAGGTCAGGTGACCACCGCCGTCCAGTGCCAGGTTTTCCACGGCCTTGTTGGAGAATTCCTCAAGCTTCTTCTTGTCGCTGCATTCGATCCAGCGCGCGGAGTACACGGTGATCGGCTCATAGGAGCACTCGACCTTGTATTCCTCCTTCAAGCGGCTGGCGACCACGTCGAACTGCAGCACACCGACGGCGCCGAGGATGATGTCGTTGCTGCGCTCCGGGAAGAAAACCTGGGTCGCACCTTCTTCGGCCAATTGTTGCAGGCCCTGGCGCAGTTGCTTGGATTTCAGCGGGTCCTTGAGGCGTACGCGGCGGAACAGTTCCGGGGCGAAGTGCGGGATGCCGGTAAAGCCCAGGACTTCGCCTTCGGTGAAGGTATCGCCGATCTGGATAGTGCCGTGGTTGTGCAAACCGATGATGTCGCCGGCAAACGCTTCTTCCAGTTGCTCACGCTCGGAGGAGAAGAACGTCAGCGCATCGCCGATCCGCACGTCCTTGCCGGTGCGCACGTGGCGCATCTTCATGCCTTTTTCGTACTTGCCGGAGCAGATACGCATGAAGGCGATACGGTCGCGGTGTTTCGGGTCCATGTTCGCCTGGATCTTGAAGATGAAGCCCGAGAACTTCTCTTCCACCGGCTCCACGGTACGCTCGTTGGCCACTCGTGCCAGCGGGCGCGGCGCCCAATCAACGACGGCGTCGAGAACGTGATCGACACCGAAGTTACCCAATGCTGTACCGAAGAACACCGGGGTCAGTTGACCGTCGAGGAATTCCTGCTGGTTGAACTCGTGGCAGGCGCCCTGCACCAGTTCCAGTTGCTCGATGAAGCGCTCGTACTCGTCACCCAGGTGGGCGCGGGCTTCATCTGAATCGAGCTTCTCGATGATCTTGGTTTCGGTGCGTTCGTGACCGTGACCGGCGGTGTAGACAATGATGTAGTCGTCGGCGAGATGGTACACGCCCTTGAAGTCACGGTAGCAGCCGATCGGCCAGGTGATCGGCGCCGCCTTGATCTTGAGGACCGCTTCGATTTCGTCGAGCAGTTCAATCGGGTCGCGAATGTCACGGTCGAGTTTGTTGATGAAGCTGACGATCGGCGTGTCACGCAGACGGCAGACGTCCATCAGGGCGATGGTCCGTGGCTCAACGCCCTTGCCGCCGTCGAGGACCATCAAGGCCGAGTCCACTGCCGTCAGGGTGCGGTAGGTGTCTTCGGAGAAGTCTTCGTGGCCCGGGGTGTCGAGCAGGTTGATCATGTGCTCGCGATACGGGAACTGCATGACCGACGTGGTAATGGAAATACCACGTTGCTTTTCCATTTCCATCCAGTCGGAGGTGGCATGGCGGTCGGACTTACGAGATTTCACCGTACCGGCTACCGCAATCGCCTTGCCCATCAGCAAGAGCTTCTCGGTGATGGTGGTCTTACCGGCATCGGGGTGGGAAATAATGGCGAAAGTGCGGCGTTTCGCGACTTCGGCGGCCTGTTTGGTCATGGGAAATCGCCTGGCAGGTGATTCAAAAAAGGGCGCAGATTATAGCCCAACTTGATTCAATAACCGAACCGTTGAGCACATTAGGGGTGGCCAAATGATTCTTCAGATGGGAACCTTTTAATACACGGAGACGTCCACTCCCCCGTAACGACCACTCGTCGGGGGCCTGAAATACCTGCAAAGCGGCCTGACGAGGCTGTGCTCATGGCTCAATAGCCGTACGCCTCCCCCTGTAGGAGCGAGCAAGCTCGCGATGGACGTTAACGACAACGCTGGGTACTTGAATGTGCGCGTTGTCTGAAGGTTTTTCGCGAGCATGCTCGCTCCTACAGGGGACCGCGCCCGGCATGAGCTGCTTCTCGCGATCATTTTTTCGGCAGCCAGGAATGGCGTTGCCACACGAGAAAGTGTTCGCCGACTGAAAAAAAGGAGTCCGCCTGTGGCTATTCGCTATGGCAAAGGGCTGATAGGAGGCGCGCTGGTAATCGCCCTTCTGGCCCTGCTGGTCCACTGGATCGGCATCAACACGATCGAACACTACCGCGACGATTTGTTGTTTTACCTGCAAGCTCATCTGATTCTCGTCCTCGCTTCCATGCTGGCCGCCCTCATTGTGGGCATTCCTGCCGGCATCTTCCTCAGCCGCCCGACCATGGTTGGACGCGCCGAACGCTTCATGCAGGTCTTCAACATCGGCAACACCGTGCCACCTCTCGCCGTACTGGCCATTGCCCTGGGCGTCCTTGGCATCGGCAGCGGCCCCGCGATCTTCGCCCTGTTCCTCGCTTCATTGTTGCCGATCGTGCGCAACACCTACGAAGGCCTGAAAAACGTCCAGGGTTCGCTCAAGGAAGCGGCCGTCGGCATCGGCATGACCCCGTCTCAGGTGCTGTGGCGGGTCGAACTGCCCAATGCCGTGCCGATCATCATCGGCGGCGTGCGCGTCGCCTTGGCGATCAACGTCGGGACGGCGCCGCTGGCGTTCCTGATCGGTGCCAACAGCCTGGGCAGCCTGATCTTCCCAGGCATCGCCCTGAACAACCAGCCGCAACTGCTGCTGGGTGCGGCCTGCACCGCCCTGCTGGCGTTGCTGCTCGACGGCCTGGTGACACTCGCCAGCCGTCTCTGGCTCGAACGCGGTTTGCGCCCGTCTTAAGCCCCGGCAAAGGAATCATCATGAAAACATCAAGCTTTTTACTAGGCTGCATGCTGCTGTTCGCAGGATTTGCCCAAGCCGCGGATAAACCCGTTATCCGCATCGGCGCCCGGGTATTCACCGAGCAAACCCTGCTCGCGGAAATCACCTCTCAATACCTGCGCGCCAAGGGTTATGACACCCGGGTGACCGGTGGATTGGGCAGTAACCTGGCCCGCAGCGCCCAGGAAAGTGGCCAACTGGATCTGATGTGGGAATACACCGGCGTGTCGCTGGTGGCCTACAACCATGTCACCGAAAAACTCGACAGCGCACAGTCCTACACCAAGGTGAAAGAACTCGACGCGAAAAAAGGCCTGATTTGGCTCACTCCGTCGAAGTTCAGCAACACATACGCATTGGCGCTGCCGGAAAAAACCGCAAAGGCCTACCCGCAGATCAACTCCATCAGCGAACTGAACACCGTGATGCAGGCTGAGGCGAAAACCAATCACCTTGTCGCGCTGGACACTGAGTTCGCCAACCGTTCCGACGGTCTGGACGGCATGGTCGACCTCTACGGCATGAACCTGACCCGCAAAAACATCCGCCAGATGGATGCCGGGCTGGTCTACACCGCCCTGCGCAATGGCCAGGTGTTCGCAGGCCTGGTCTACACCACCGACGGTCGCCTGAACGCCTTCAAGCTCAAGTTGCTTGAAGACGACAAGCATTACTTCCCGGACTACACCGCTGCGCCGGTGGTGCGTCAGGATTACCTCGATGCCCATCCGCAACTGGCGCAAGAGATCAAGCCGCTGGCCGAACTGTTCGATGACGAAACCATGCGCCAGCTCAACGCGCGGGTCGATGTCGATCACGAAAGCCCTTCGTCCGTTGCCGCAGATTTCCTGCGCCAGCATCCAATCAAATAAGGAGGAAAAGCCATGGAATTTATCAACGCCTTTTCCCACCTCGACTGGACACAGGTACTGCACCTGACCGGGCAACACATCACCCTGGTCGGCATCGCCGTGACCTTGGCGATCGTGGTTGGCGTGCCGCTGGGCGTCCTGATGACGCGCTTTCCGACGCTCGCCGGGCCGCTGCAGGCCAGCGCCACCGTACTGCTGACCGTACCATCGATTGCCCTGTTCGGCCTGCTGCTGCCGTTCTACTCGAAATTCGGCCAGGGCCTGGGCCCGATGCCGGCCATCACCGCGGTGTTCCTGTACTCGCTGCTGCCCATCATGCGCAACACCTACCTGGCCCTGACCAACGTCGAACCGGGCATCCGCGAAGCCGCGCGCGGTATCGGCATGACCTTTGGCCAGCGCCTGCGCATGGTCGAACTGCCGATTGCCGTGCCGGTAATCCTTGCCGGCGTGCGCACCGCCGTGGTCATGAACATCGGCGTGATGACCATTGCCGCGACCATCGGTGCCGGCGGCCTCGGCGTGCTCATCCTCGCTTCCATCAGCCGCAGCGACATGTCGATGCTGATTGTCGGCGCCGTGCTGGTCAGCCTGCTGGCCATCTTCGCCGACCTGCTCCTGCAATGGCTGCAACGCTCGCTGACTCCTAAAGGACTGCTCAAATGATCGAACTTCAAAACCTCAGCAAGACCTTCCAAAGCAACGGCAAAGACGTGAAAGCCGTGGACTCGGTGAGCCTGACCGTCAATGAAGGCGAAATTTGCGTGTTCCTCGGGCCTTCGGGTTGCGGCAAAAGCACCACGCTGAAGATGATCAACCGCCTGATCACACCGACCTCGGGCAAGATCCTGATCAATGGTGAAGACACCACCGGTCTCGACGCAGTGACCCTGCGCCGTAACATCGGCTATGTGATCCAGCAGATCGGTCTGTTCCCGAACATGACCATCGAGGAGAACATCGTGGTGGTGCCGAAACTGCTCGGCTGGGACAAACAGAAGTGCCACGACCGCGCCCGCGAGTTGATGAGCATGATCAAGCTCGAACCCAAGCAGTACCTGCATCGCTACCCTCGGGAATTGTCCGGTGGCCAGCAACAGAGGATCGGCGTGATTCGCGCGCTGGCCGCTGATGCACCGCTGTTGCTGATGGACGAACCGTTCGGCGCGGTCGACCCGATCAACCGCGAGATGATCCAGAACGAATTCTTCGAGATGCAGCGGGCGCTGAACAAGACCGTGATCATGGTCAGCCATGACATCGACGAAGCCATCAAGCTCGGCGACAAGATCGCGATCTTCCGTGCCGGCAAATTGCTGCAGATTGACCACCCAGACACCCTGCTGGCCCACCCGGCTGACGACTTTGTCAGCAACTTCGTCGGCCAGGACAGCACTCTCAAGCGCTTGTTGCTGGTCAAGGCTGAAGACGCGGCGGATAACGCCCCGTCCGTCAGCCCGGAGACCTTGGTGGCCGAGGCGCTGGAACTGATGGACGAGCATGACCGGCGTTATGTCGTGGTCACCGACGGTGAGAACAAGGCGCTGGGTTATGTACGACGCCGCGACCTGCACCGTCAGACCGGTGCCTGCGCGCAGTACTTGCGGGAGTTCAACGCTACGGCGGCCTACGACGAGCATTTGCGTATCCTGCTGTCGCGCATGTATGAGTTCAATCGAGCGTGGCTACCGGTGATGGATGCCGAACGAGTGTTTCTGGGCGAGGTGACGCAGGAATCGATTGCCGAGTATCTGAGCTCCGGCAAGTCACGTGGCGGCAAGACCCGAATTGTTTCGCCGGCCGAAACTGTGTCGGCCTGATAGCCTGCTTCAACCGACCGCGTTCAACCGATGGAGGGGGGTAATAGGCTGCTTTATATTTTAGGAGCTGCCCCCTATCAGAAATAGAAAACTCTCACAAAAACACAATTTCCATTCTTTTTAACTCTTAAAACTAACACTTCAGATAGTTTCAACACCTTTCGACTCGTGACACCATCAGTCCGGATTCAAACAAAATATCTGAATCACAACAGCTTGCTCGAGTGACCAATAACTTTTTCGAATCAAGGAATAGATTAATGAAAACTGAAACAACTGAAAGTGTGAAAAACGTGCCGAATGAAATCAGAATTAGCGGCACCCCTACACAGAATATAAAAACCGGAAACCCCCTCAATGCTAACACCGGCGTGAGCGTGCACGGCCCAAACGGAAGTACATTCCCCAATGAGTTTATCAACTGGGAAGTATCATCGCAGCCGGCTTCCAATATGACTGCCATTAAAACTGGCACTCAATTCGCAAGAATCCATTTGCCTAGTGTACAGAGAAGCTACAACGTAACAGTAACTGCAACAGTGCATAACTATCCAAACCTGAAAGCAACCTCGACATTTGCTGTCAATGCAGTTTAATCAAATCTAGTTTTAAAAATCACCAAACCAGCAAACCAGCAAACCAGCAAACCAACACATGTAGTCACTTTACTGCTGACTTTTCCACCGAAACAAAGTTTTTGTGGTGAAGGAGCTTGCTCACTCGCCACAAAAACCGTTCGAATTCCTTTCAAATCGCCCTCTTGGGGGAACATCAATCCGTCATCCCTGTCGGTTACACAGGTAGCTGTAGGCTGCCTTACGACGGATGCGTGCAAAAACGCGACATTTTTTGTTGATCTCAAGCCCCTCACGCCCTAAAGTTCGCGCCGAACGTCCATGCTGGAAACGATCCATCCGGCTCAAGTACTGACGACGAGACAGCAAGGCCAAGGGAAAGCAGCGCTACCCATGGCCTTTTTGCTTTCGGCGACATGCCTTGGGAAGTAGGCGAACCAAAGTGGGGATACGGAGGACGTTCATTTGCACCCATTGATAATTTCAGTTTGCCAGTAGGAGTTCCCAGCATGTCGATCCAGGTCGAAGACTATTTCGCGCGTGAAACCTTCCAGAAAATGAAGGCGTTCGCCGACAAGCAAGAAACCCCGTTCGTGGTGATCGACACCGCGATGATCAGCCAGGCCTACGATGACCTGCGCGCCGGTTTCGAATTCGCCAAGGTCTACTACGCGGTCAAGGCCAACCCGGCGGTGGAAATCATCGACTTGCTCAAAGAGAAAGGCTCGAGCTTCGACATCGCCTCGATCTACGAGCTGGACAAGGTGCTGAGCCGCGGCGTCAGCGCCGACCAGATCAGCTACGGCAACACCATCAAGAAATCCAAGGACATCCGCTACTTCTTCGAGAAGGGCGTGCGCCTGTATGCCACCGACTCCGAAGCCGACTTGCGCAACATCGCCAAGGCCGCACCGGGCTCGAAAGTCTACGTACGCATCCTGACCGAAGGCTCGACCACCGCCGACTGGCCTCTGTCGCGCAAATTCGGCTGCCAGACCGACATGGCCATGGACTTGCTGATCCTCGCCCGTGACCTGGGCCTGGTGCCGTACGGCATCTCCTTCCACGTAGGCTCGCAGCAGCGCGATATCAGCGTCTGGGACGCCGCGATCGCCAAGGTCAAGGTGATCTTCGAACGCCTGAAGGAAGAAGACGGCATCGTACTGAAGCTGATCAACATGGGCGGTGGCTTCCCGGCCAACTACATCACCCGCACCAACAGCCTGGAAACCTACGCCGAAGAAATCATTCGCTTCCTCAAGGAAGACTTCGGTGACGACCTCCCGGAAATCATCCTGGAACCAGGCCGCTCGCTGATCGCCAACGCCGGCATCCTGGTCAGCGAAGTGGTGTTGGTCGCCCGTAAATCCCGCACCGCCGTCGAGCGTTGGGTGTACACGGACGTGGGCAAGTTCTCCGGCCTGATCGAAACCATGGACGAAGCCATCAAGTTCCCGATCTGGACCGAAAAGAAAGGCGAGATGGAAGAAGTCGTCATCGCCGGCCCAACCTGTGACAGCGCCGACATCATGTACGAAAACTACAAGTACGGCCTGCCGCTGAACCTGGCGATCGGTGATCGCCTGTACTGGCTGTCGACCGGCGCCTACACCACCAGCTACAGCGCGGTTGAATTCAATGGCTTCCCGCCGTTGAAGTCGTTCTACGTGTAAGCGCTACACGCCGAAATCAAAAAGCCCATGACGAGTCATAGGCTTTTTTGTGCCTGAAATTTTTTGTACCTGATCGTTCCCACGCTCTGCGTGGGAACGATCTGTCTTCAGGTGTGCCTACAGTTCGGCGCAACGTTTGGCGTAGTCGTCGGCCATTGCGTGAATCCGGGGCTCGGTTGCGCCCATGAGCGCCTGGCTTGCCACCCGAAGAAAGTTCAGATTGCCATTGGCCAATGCCTTGCGTAGCCAGACCAATGCAGTATCGATACTCCCCTCTGCGGCCAACACCGCCGCAAAACTGAACTGCCCACGAAAATCCCCTCCCTCTGCCGAGCGCCGATACCAGTCCCGAGCCGCTTGGGGATCTGCCGGGCAAACACGCCCCTCTTCCAGATAGCGTCCCAGCAGGTTCATCGATTTCGCGTGGCCAAGCTCGGCAGCGCGGCGATACAGGTTCAGCGCCGACGATTGATCCTCAGCCACCCCACGCCCGGTCGCCAGCAGATTGGCGTAGTTGTACATCGCCCAATCCAGCCCCGCTTCTGCGGCGATTCGATAATGCCGGGCAGCCGCCGCTGCATCGGCCACACACCCCCAGCCGTGTTCGTGACATCGCCCCAGCATGTTGCGGGCCATCAGGTGCCCTTGTCGGGCGGCGATGTCGAACCAGCGCAACGCCAGCGGTTGATCCTGGGCGATTCCATTTCCGTCCAGCAGGATCTGCCCAAGCAGCGCCTGGGCATCGACAAGCCCCTCGCGGGCTGCTGCTACGATCGCCTGGGCCGCACGGGCCGGGCTTTCGTCGAGCATGGCTTTGAGACGGTCTCCATCGAGTACCTCTTGGCGGCGCAATTGAAAACTCATACCTCGACCCAACGGCGCAACAGGTTGTGATACGTGCCCGTCAGGCTGATCAATGACGGGTGATCTGGCACGTCCTGGGTCAACTGCCGGATCGCCCCGTCCATCTCGAACAGCAGCGCACGCTGGCTGTCTTCGCGCACCAGGCTCTGGGTCCAGAAAAACGAGGCGTAGCGCGTACCACGGGTGACGGCGTTGACCTTGTGCAGGCTGGTGCCGGGGTACAGCACCATGTCACCCGCCGGCAACTTCACCCGCTGGGTGCCGTAGGTGTCCTGGATTTCCAGCTCCCCGCCGTCGTAATCCTGAGGCTCGCTGAAGAACAAAGTGGCCGAGAGGTCGGTGCGCACCCGTTCGATACTGCCCTTGGGCTGACGCACCGCGTTGTCGATGTGGAAATCGAAACTGCCGCCAGCCATGTAACAGTTCAGTAACGGAGGAAACACCTTGTGCGGTAACGCTGCTGACATGAACTGCGGGTTTTTCCACAGCCGCTCCAGCATGGCCGCGCCGATTTCCTTGGCCAGCGGGTGGCCTTCCGGTAATTGCAGATTGTGCTTGGCCTTGGCCGACTGGTACCCGGCCGTGATCTTGCCATCAGCCCAATCGGCCTGTTGCAGAGCCTCGCGAATGCGCTGCACTTCTTCTTTTTCGAACAAGCCGGGAATGTGCAGCAGCATGGGGCAAGCACCAGAAAGCAAAGGGATGCCAATGGTATTGATTCTTATTGCCCTTGTAAAACCCGCGAGACGAATGAAACAGTAAAAACCGTAAGGCTAAATTGTAAAGATTGTAAATTCAGTGCGAATAGTAATTTTTCGCAATTGATACAAATACGTGTTTACACTATATTCCGCGGCCTCAAATCCTTGGGGAGGGGAATAAAAATGTCACGCCAACAACCACAACTACCGGTCAGTTCACCGCGTTTACTCGCTTCTGCAATTGGCGTGGCGATCACTGCCGGCTCTGCGGGCCAAATGGTTTTCGCGGCGGAAAAAACCAGCGAGCAGGCACCGAGCAACACGATTTCCCTCGGCGCAACCGCGATCACCGGCGAAGCCCAGGATGAGACCTCCTACAACGTCGAAAAAGCCTCCTCGCCCAAGTACACCGCGCCCCTGGTCGACACTCCGCGCTCGATCACTGTCATCCCGCAACAAGTCCTCAAGGACACCGGCGCCCTGAACATGCAGGACGCACTGCGTACCGTCCCGGGCATCACCTTCGGTGCCGGTGAAGGCGGTAACCCTCAGGGCGACCGTCCGTTCATCCGCGGTTTCGATGCCCAGGGCGATACCTACCTGGACGGCGTGCGCGATACCGGTTCGCAGAGCCGTGAGATCTTTGCCGTTGAATCGATCGAAGTCAGCAAGGGCCCTAACTCCGCCATTGGCGGTCGCGGCGCTGCCGGTGGCAGCATCAACCTGGTGAGCAAGAAAGCGCATCTGGGCGACTCGTTCGACGGTGGCTTTACCTGGGGTTCGGACCAGACCCAGCGTTACACCATGGACGGCAACTACCAGTTCTCCGACACCGTTGCCGGTCGCCTGAACCTGATGAGCCACGAAAGCAATGTCGCCGGTCGCGAAAGCGTCGACTACGATCGCTGGGGCGTCGCGCCTTCTCTGGCCTTCGGCCTGGGCACCGACACCCGTGTCAACCTTGACTACTACCATCTGGAAAGCAACGACACGCCAGATTCGGGTATTCCCTACACCATCCCGGCCGGTGGCTCGGCTGCCCGCACCAAGTCCAATCCGGACAAGCCCTATGCCGGCGGCGATAGCAGCAACTTCTACGGCCTGACCGATCGTGACTTCCGCAAGGGTCGTACCGACACCGCGACCATCGCCATCGAGCACGACCTGAACGACGCGTTGACCGTCAAGAACACCCTGCGCCACGGCAGCAGCATGCAGGACTACATCCTGACCCAGCCGGACGACAGCAAGGGCAACGTCAACAACGGTACCGTGTGGCGTCGGGCCAACACCCGCGTCAGCAACACCGATACGACGACCAACCAGACCGACCTGTTTGGTGACGTCTACATCGCAGGCTTCAAGAACAGCTTCGCGACCGGTATCGAGTTGAGCCGCGAGGAAAGCAAGAAGTCCTCGTATACCGTCAACACCGACACCACGCCAGGGACTCCAGTTACACCAAGGGATCCAGGCACCCAATGCACTCCGGGGATGATCGGAGCTCCGAGCGGATACAACTGCACCTCGCTGTCGAACCCGAACCCGAACGATCCATGGAACGGTTCGATCACCCGCAACTACGCCGGCACCGACACCACGGGTAAAACCTATGCGCTTTACGTGTTCGACACTCTGACATTGTCCGAACAGTGGCTGGTGAACATGGGCCTGCGCTACGACCATTTCGACACCGACTACAAGACCTACAACGCCGCAGGCACCACGACCTTCAAGGGCGATGACGTCAGCGAATTCGTAACCGGTCAGTTCGGTGTGGTCTACAAACCAGCGGAGAACGGCAGCATCTATGCGTCCTACGCAACGTCCGCGATACCTCCGGGCTCCACGCTTGGCGAAGGTCAGGACGGCAATCCGCTGGGCGGCACCCCGGATCGCAACGGCAACCTGCTGAAAAGCGACCTGGAGCCGGAGACCACCAAGAACTACGAAATCGGTACCAAGTGGGACCTGCTCAACGATCGCTTGTCGCTGACTGCCGATATCTTCCGCACCGAAAAAGACAACGCCCGCGTCCAGGTCGATACCACCACGTACGAAAACGCTGGCAAGACCCGCGTCCAGGGTGTCGAGCTTTCGGCCACTGGCAAGATCACCGACAAATGGCAAGTCTTCGCCGGTTACGCCTACATGGACAGCGAGCAAGTCGACGGTGGTGACCTGCCGGCAAACAAAGCCAACGACGGCAACGAACTGCCTAACACGCCGAAAAACAGCGCCAGCCTTTGGACGACCTACCAGGTCACGCCAAGGCTGACCATCGGTGGCGGTGCGTTCTATGTCGACGACGTGTTCGGTAACGTGGCCAACACCACCATGGTCAATGACTATGTGCGCTACGACGCGATGGCCGCGTACAAGTTGACCAAGAACATTGACCTGCAGCTGAACGTGCAGAACCTGACCGACGTTACCTACTACGACAAGGCGTTCTCCAACCACTTCGCCAACCAGGCGGCGGGCCGGACTGCCTTGTTGAGCACCAACTTCCACTTCTGATAACAGAAGCATGGACACAAACCTGTAGGAGCTGCCGCAGGCTGCGATCTTTTGATCTTCGGCGATTGCACCACCGCCCAAAATCAAGATCAAAAGATCGCAGCCTGCGGCAGCTCCTACAGGGGTCAGGCCCCGTTCATCCAAGTGAACGGGGCTTTTGTGTGTAAAGGGAATGTTCCTCGATAACCCACGGCATAATGCGCGCCGTGATGACTATTTTTAAACGAGCAAGGCGAGCGACGTGTTGAAGAAAACCCTGTTCCAGTTGCACTGGTTTTTTGGCATCAGCGCAGGTCTCGTCCTGGCCCTGATGGGCATTACCGGGGCGACGGTCTCGTTCCAGGATGAAATCCTGTACGCGCTGAACCCTTCCGTGTTGCAGGTCCAGAAACAAGTCGCCGGCGTGCTGCCACCGGCTGACCTGGTGGAGAAGATCGAGGCGGCGACACAGATGAAAGTGGCGATGCTCTCGGTCGGCATCGACAGCGACGTTGCCGCAAAAGTGTTCTTCACCCCGCCAGCGGGCGAGCGTCGCGGCCCCATGCGTTACGTCGACCCTTACACCGGCGAACTCCTGGGCGACGCCACCGGCCAAGGCTTCTTCGGCCTGATGTTGCAACTGCACCGCTTCCTCGCCATGGGCGACACCGGCCGGCAAATCACGGGCGCCTGCACCCTGATCCTGGTGTTCTTCTGCCTGTCCGGCCTGTACCTGCGCTGGCCTCGCCAGTGGAAAAGCTGGCGCGCATGGCTGACCCTCGACTGGAAGAAAAAAGGCCGCAGCTTCAATTGGGACTTGCACTCGGTTGCCGGCACCTGGTGCCTGGTGTTTTATCTCCTGGCCGCGCTGACCGGGTTGTCCTGGTCTTACGAGTGGTACAACAAGGGCCTGACACGCCTGCTCTCCGATTCGCCACAGAATGAACGTGTTCGCGGTGGACGCGGCCCTGGGCCAAGCGGTCCGGCACCGGTGGTCGACTACTCGGCGATGTGGAGCAGCATCTACAGCGCTGCCGGTCCCGACCTGAGTTTCTATAACACCCGCATGCCGGCCGTAGCCGGGCAACCGGCAAGCGTTTTCTACCTGTTGAAGAACTCGCCCCACGACCGCGCGCTGAACCAGATCACCCTGGACCCGGTGACCGGCGCGATCAAACGGCATGACCGCTACAGCGACAAGAGTTTCAAGGCGCAGCTGTTGACCAGCATCTACGCGCTGCACGTGGGCAGCTATTTCGGCATCGTCGGGCGCATCATCCTGACGCTCACGGCCCTGAGCATGCCGCTGTTCTTCGTCACCGGATGGCTGCTGTACCTGGATCGTCGACGCAAGAAACGCCAGATCAAGGACGCCCGCAAAGGCCTGGCACAACCCGACAGTAACACCCCGGCCTGGCTCATCGGTTTCGCCAGCCAGAGTGGCTTTGCCGAGCAATTGGCCTGGCAGACCGCCGGCCAGTTGCAGGCGGCGGGCCTGCCGGTGAAGGTGCAGCCACTGGCGGATGTCAGCGAGCAGGACCTGCATGCTTCGAACAACGCGCTGTTTGTGGTCAGCACCTTCGGTGACGGCGAAGCGCCGGACAGCGCCCGGGGTTTCGAGCGCAAGGTGCTGGGTCGGTCGTTAAGCCTCGACAGCCTGAACTATGCCGTGCTGGGACTCGGCGACCGGCAGTATCAACACTTCTGCGGGTTTGCCCAGCGCCTGCACAAGTGGCTGGGCGAGCACGGCGGCAAGACCTTGTTCGCGCCGGTGGAAGTCGACAGCGGCGATCCCTATGCCTTGCGTCACTGGCAGCAGCAACTGGGCCTGTTGACCGGTCAGGCGCCTGTGGGCACCTGGCAAGCACCGAGCTACGAAAACTGGACGCTGGTCCGCAGGGAATTGCTCAACCCCGACAGCAGCGGCTCATCGGTGTACTTGCTGGGCCTGAAGGCGCCAGGTACCAACAGCTGGCTGGCCGGTGACCTGGTGGAGGTGCTGCCGCGCAATTGCCCTTGGGCCATCGAGCACTTCCTCGAAGGATTGGGGATCGACGGTCGCGCGACGATTACCCACGAGGGTTTGTCGCAACCGCTGGAACAAGCCCTCGCCAGCCGGCAGCTGCCCGAGAACCGCAGCCATTTGGTCGGCCTGCATGCGCAGTCCCTGGTGGATGCCCTCGTGCCGTTGGCCATGCGCGAATACTCCATCGCCTCGATAGCCGCCGACGGCATCCTGGAATTGATCGTGCGCCAGGAGCTGCACCCTGATGGCACCCTTGGCGTCGGCTCCGGCTGGCTGACCGAACACGCCGCCGTGGGCGGCAGCATCAGCCTGCGCGTGCGGCGCAACAGCGGTTTCCACCTGCCCAATGAACCGGTGCCGATGATCCTGCTGGGCAACGGCACGGGACTCGCTGGCTTGCGTAGCCTGCTCAAGGCGCGCATCGCCGATGGCCAGCAACGCCAGTGGTTGTTGTTCGGTGAGCGCAATCGCGAACACGATTACCTGTGCCGCGACGAGCTGGAGGAGTGGTTGATTTCCGGCGACTTGCAGCGCCTGGACCTGGCATTCTCGCGTGATCAAGCCGAGAAGATCTACGTGCAGGATCGCTTGCGCGATTCGGCCGAAGAGCTGAAGAAATGGCTGGCGGAGGGTGCGGTGATCTACATCTGCGGCAGTCTTCAGGGGATGGCCGCAGGCGTCGATCAGGTGCTGAACGATGTGTTGGGCACCGCCGAAGTCGAGCGCTTGATCGAACAAGGCCGCTACCGCCGCGACGTTTACTGACCCTACAGTGATCATTCCCACGCTTTGTGTGGGAATGCCTCAACGGACGCTCCGCGTTCGGCTCCGGAAGGGACGCGGAGCGTCCCGGGCTGCGTTCCCACGCAGAGCGTGGGAACGATCAATCTGATTTAACGCCCGGAGCCTGATAGCGCCTACAGGGGGCCAGTGTCAGGCGTTGACGGGTTCCACCGCCATCTCCACCACTTCCGGCCGCTTGACCAGCGCATACACCACCGCCGTCAACAAACTCCCCGCCACAATCGCCAGCAAGTACAGCAATGCATGGTTGATCGCATTCGGAATCGCCAACACAAACAACCCCCCATGGGGCGCCATCAACTTGCAGCCGAAGTACATCGACAACGCACCGGTCAGCGCACCGCCGGCAATGCTCGCCGGGATCACCCGCAGCGGGTCTTTGGCGGCAAATGGAATCGCGCCTTCGGAGATAAAGCACAGCCCCAGTACCAAGGCCGCTTTACCCGCCTCGCGTTCGGTCTGGGCGAACTTGCGCCTGGCAATGAACGTGGCGATGCCCAGGCCGATCGGCGGCACCATGCCGGCGGCCATGGTCGCCGCCATCGGTGCATAACTCTGCGACGCCAGCAGCCCGACCGAAAACGCATACGCGGCCTTGTTGATCGGCCCGCCAAGGTCGACACACATCATGCCGCCCAGCAGCACGCCGAGCAGAATCGCGTTGGTCGTGCCCATGCTGTCGAGGAAATGCGTGAGCCCGGCGAGCATGCCCGCCACCGGCTTGCCGACCACGTAGATCATCACCAGGCCAGTGAACAGGCTTGCCAGCAAGGGGATGATCAGGATCGGTTTCAGCGCCTCGAGACTCTGCGGCAACCGCGCATAACGATTGATCGCCTGCGCCGCGTACCCGGCGAGGAAACCGGCAATGATCCCGCCGATAAAACCGGCACCCAGGGTGCTGGCCAGCAGGCCGCCGATCATCCCCGGCGCCAGGCCCGGACGGTCGGCAATCGAATAAGCGATGTAGCCTGCCAGCAGCGGCACCATGAGCTTGAACGCGGTGTCGCCGCCGATCTGCATCAGCGCCGCCGCCAGCGTCCCCTCTTCCTTGAAGGCGGTGATGCCGAATACGAACGACAAGGCAATCATCAAGCCGCCTGCCACCACCATCGGCAACATGTACGACACGCCGGTCAACAGGTGTTTGTAGACCCCGGTCTTCTCTTGTTTGACCGGCCCCTTGGCACCGGTCGAAGCGCTTTCCTGCTTGCCTTCGGCCAATGCTTTATTGAGTGTCGCTTCAGCCTGCTTGAGGGCAATGCCGGTGCCGCAACGGTAGATTTTCTTGCCAGCGAATCGCTCGGTGGCCACTTCGATGTCCGCCGCCAGCAGCACCACATCGGCGTCGGCAATCGCTTGGGCGCTCAGCGGATTGCGTGCGCCGACCGAACCCTGGGTTTCCACCTGCAAGTCATAGCCCAAGCGCTTGGCCGCTTGCTGCAAGGCTTCGGCGGCCATGAAAGTGTGGGCGACACCGGTTGGACAGGCCGTCACGGCAACGAGTCGCGGCGCGTTTTTAACGACGGCCACCGGCTCAACCACGGCTTGCGGTGCGACATACACCTGAGCCTCTTCAGCACCACGGCGCAATACCGCTTCGACGTCTTGCAGCGCTTGGGCAGGGGTACTCTGGAACAAACGCTTACCGACAAAACGCGACATATCCACAGGCGCGCTGGTCACCAGCAACACCCACTCGGCCGCCTCGATCGTGGCGGCCGACAGTTGCCGTTCGGGATGTGCCGAATCGCTGATCTCCACGCTGGTGCTCCAGCCCTGACGCTGGGCCGCGGCATCGAGCAACCGGGCGCACAGCACACTGGTGACCATGCCGTTCGGGCAGGCAGTAACAATGGCTAACTTCATGACCAACCCTCTTATTGTTCTGTCAGGGGGCGCACGCGCACGCCCTGTTCGAGCTGCGCCAGTTGCGCTGCATCGCTGATACCGAAGCCGATCTGGGTGACCGCCATCGCGGCAATCGCCGTGGCGGTGCGCAAGGTTTGTTCAGGCGTATCGGCACTGAGCAACCCGTGGAGCATGCCGGCCAACAACGAATCGCCCGCGCCTACCGTACTGGCGACGCTGACTTTCGGCGGCGTGGCATGCAGCGCCGAACCGACGCTGAACCAGTTCACACCCTCGGCACCGTGGGAAATCACCACATGCTCGATGCCTTGGGCGTGCAGGCGACTCGCGGCTTGCGCCTGGGCCAGGACCGACACCGTCTCGCCGCCGAGCACTTCAGCCAACTCCTCGGCATTGGGCTTGATCAACCATGGAGCAGCCTTGAGCGCCGCCCGCAATGCTTGCCCACTGGTGTCCAGGGCGACCTTCAAGCCCAGATCATTCAATCGCCCGATCAATGCCTGCAACCACTGCGGGCTGATGCCTTGGGGCAGACTGCCGGCAACCACTACCGCATCATGCCCCGGCGCTATCTGGTCGAGACGCTCGAGCAATGCCTGCTGCGCCGCGGCGCTGACCAGCGGCCCTGGCCCATTGAGGTCGGTGATACGTCCATCGCTTTCCGCCAGCTTTATGTTGCTGCGCGTCTCACCGGGAACACGAATGAACGCATCGACAAAACCGCGTTTGGCGAACAGGTTTTCGAAAGCTTGCTGATTGTCTTCACCGAGAAAACCGCTGACGGTCAATTGATGCCCGAGGTCCGCCAACACCTGCGCCACGTTCACCCCTTTGCCCGCAGCATGGGTGTGCATGGTGTCGCTGCGGTTGACCTGACCGGGTTCCAGGCGCGCAAGCTGGACGGTGAGGTCCAGCGCCGGGTTGAGGGTCAGGGTTAAAATCCTGGCCATTACAAAGCCTCCACTAATGCGCGCACTTCATTCGCGCTGCCCACGGCAAGTGCCTGTTGGGCAAGGGTTTGAGCCTGGGTCAGGCTGAGTTCGCGAACCCGCGCCTTGACCTCGGCAATGCTGCGTGCGCCGACACTGAGTTCATCCACGCCCAAGCCAACCAACACCGGTACCGCCAACGGATCGGCCGCCAACTCGCCGCACACACCGACCCATTTGCCATGGGCATGGGCCGCGCGCACGGTGATGTCGATCAGCTGCAGCACCGCCGGATGCAAGCCATCGGCCTGGGCCGACAAGGTTGGATGGCCACGGTCGATGGCCAGGGTGTATTGCGTCAGGTCATTGGTGCCAACGCTGAAAAAGTCGACTTCCCTGGCCAGCACCGGCGCCAGCAAGGCCGCCGACGGCACTTCGATCATGATGCCCAATTGCAGGTCCGCCACTGGAATTTCCAGGCGCAGGCGTTCGGTCATGTCCCGCGCCTGGCGCCACTCGTCGACGCTGCCGACCATCGGAAACATGATCCGCAGCGGGCGGTTGTCGGCGGCGCGCAACAAGGCGCGCAACTGGGCTTCCATGATCTGCGGCCGTTGCAGGGTCAAGCGAATGCCGCGCACCCCGAGGAACGGATTTTCTTCCTTGGCGATCGGCCAATACGGCAGCGGTTTATCGCCACCGACATCAAGGGTGCGCACCACCAGCGGACGACCGGCCAGGCCATCGAGAACACGGCGGTATTCGGTTTCCTGGGTCGCCTCGTCCGGCGCTTGCGGGTGGGCCATGAAAATCAATTCGGTGCGCAACAGACCAATGCCTTCGGCGCCCTGCTCTACCGCACTGGTGACGCCGGCACTTTCACCGATATTGGCGAACACTTCGACGGCATGGCCATCGGTGGTCAACGCCGGTTGATGGCGTTGTTCGGCGGCGGCCTTCAGGCGTTGCTCGCGGGTATCACGCTCCTGGGTGGCGCGCTGCAAGGTCGCCGCGTCGGCGTCCACATGCAAACGCCCGCGTTGGCCATCGATCAACAGCGGCGTGCCCGGCGCCAGCAGCAACACCGCGGCACCGGCACCGACCAGGGCTGGAATTCCCAAGGCCCGCGCAACAATCGCGCTGTGAGCGGTGGCGCCACCGCGGGCGGTGAGAATACCGGCGACACGGGCCGGATCAAGGCGCGCCACATCGGACGGACCGACTTCGTCCATCACCAGAATGTAGGGCTGCTCAGGTTCATGCGGTGTTTCGACACCACTGAGCTGCGCCAGCACTCGACGGCCGATATCGCGCAGATCGGCGGCGCGCTCGGCGAGCAAGGCGTCCTGCAAGGACTCCTGTTGCCTGGCAGCGGCTTCGATCACCGACATCCACGCCGCTTCCGCGCTTTCGCCCTGCTTGAGACGGGTGTCGACCTCATCGGTCAACTCCGGGTCGTCGAGCATTTCCTGGTGGGTGATGAAAATCTCGCGGATAGCCTTGGCCTTGCTGCGTTCGATCAAGCCGCCGATGTCCTGGCGCACGTGCGCCAGCGCTTGCTTGAGGCGCTCACGCTCGATGGCGGCGGACTCTCCCCGTAGCGGGTAATCGATGGTTTGCAGTACCTGGATATGCGCCGGGCCGATGGCGATTCCCGGAGCGGCGGCGATGGCCTGCACCAGACTGCCCGGCGCCGGGGCGAGCAGTACTTGGGCCACCTCGACGATTTCTTCACGAGGCTGGCTCACCGCTGGCAACGGCTCGACTTCTTCACCGAGGCCCTCTTCAATCGCGGTCAACAGAGCGGGCAAGGCATCGGCGGCGATGCTCGGCTCGGCGATGATTTCCAGCACCTGCCCACGACGGGCGCCCAGGCTGAGCAGTTTGCTCAAGCTTTTCACCGACACCGCACTGTCCTGGCCGTCGACGATGCGGATGCGAATCTCGCCTTCAAAACTTTTCGCCAGTTGCGCGAGGATCTTCGCCGGACGGGCATGCAGACCGTGGGCGTTGGCCAGCGCAATGCGTGCGCTCGGCCAGTCTGCCGGCAACTCGCCGCCGAGCACTTCAAGCACCGCGCGGCAACTGGTGGCACGGCCCAACTCATGGCCGCGACCTTCAATCAGCAACGCACACAGGCGTTCGAGCAACGCTTGGTGGGCCTCGCCCAGGCTGGCCAGGCAAAACAGGCCGCTCAGCGGTTGACCGAGGTAGCGCAGCGGTTTGTCCGGGGTGACGAACGCCAGGCCTGGACGCTTGACCGTTTGTTCACTGTGCAGCCACCACAGCCCATCGCCCAGCGGCAGCGCTTCGACTTGCTGCAACACGGCGGAGAAACCATTGCTGACGCAGTCGGCCTGACGCAGTAACCGCGCGCCACGCCAGACCAGCTCTTCGAAATCTTCGGCAGCGACGCCCAAGCCGATCATCTGCGCATCCAGCGCCAGCTCTTGCGGCGCGCCTTGCAGCAGTTTCAGCAAGGCCTCGGCGCTGCTGGCGCGACGCAAGGCTTGGCCAAGGTCGGTCTCGCCGAGCGCGCGGGTCAGCAGTTGCAGCAGGCGCAGGTGTTCGTCGGATTTGGCGGCAATCCCGATCGCCAGGTAGACGATCTGTCCGTCACCCCAGTCCACGCCGTCGGGGAACTGCATCAGGCGCACGCCCGTGGAAAACACTTGGTCGCGGGTTTCTGGCGTACCGTGGGGGATGGCAATACCTTGACCAAGAAAAGTCGAGCCCTGGGCTTCGCGTGCCTGCAAGCCGGCGAGGTAGCCTTCGTCAACCAGACCATCGTCGACCAGGTGCCTGGCCAGCAGTTGCAGCGCGGCGGATTTATCCACAGCCGACTGGCCCATGGATATCTGCTCTATGGTGAGCTCGAGCATGCTGTCTCCTGTTGGCGCCCTTGGGGCGCCAGGTATTGTTTTTGAATGATTCAGCTTAGGCCTTTGTCTTAAAACAATCTTCGGCGGTTTCACGGCAGAACCGGCCAAAGCAGCCATTAATGTAGAAAATACGCTTGCTGAATCGTTTAATCTAGAGTGATTGGCACGTTACTCGATAATGGTGCATCGTTGAAGCCCAACTTGTCGGATGCGTTGTGACCAAGGTCGCCTGCCTGAATCGGGTAGGATTGGTGAAAATGTCGAGGCAAGCTCGAAAAAACAAGGAATAGCGGGTTGAAACTCAGTGATATAGCCCAGCTGGCCGGTGTGTCCGTCACCACCGCCAGCTACGTCATCAACGGCAAGGCCGAACAGCAACGTATCAGCAGCGCCACCGTTGAGCGCGTGCGCGCGGTCGTCGAAGAACATGGTTTCACGCCTAATCCCCAGGCGGCCGGCCTGCGCAGTCGCCACACCCGGACCCTGGGCTTCATTCTGCCGGACCTGGAAAACCCCAGTTACGCGCGGATCGCCAAGCTCCTTGAACAAGGTGCCCGGGCGCGTGGCTACCAGCTATTGATTGCCAGTTCCGACGATGCACCCGACAGCGAACGGCAATTGCTGCAACTGTTCCGCGCCCGTCGTTGTGATGCCCTGATCGTTGCCAGTTGCCTGCCGCGGGGTGACGACAGCTATCGCCAACTGCAAGCCAAAGGCATTCCGATCATCGCCATCGACCGGGTCATGGAGCCTGAATATTTCTGCTCGGTGATCAGCGATGACCGAGAGGCCAGCCTGCACCTGACCCAAAGCCTGCTTGAGCCGTTGCCCAAGCAGATCGCCTTGATCGGCGCGCGTCCCGAATTGAGCATCAGCCAGGAACGGGCTGCTGGCTTCAAGCAGGCCCTGGTCGGGTACGACGGCGAAGTGCTCATCGAACACGCTGATTCGTTCAGCCGTGAGTGCGGCAAGCAGTTGATGGAAGAACTGATCCAACGCGTAGGACATTTGCCCGAGGCCCTGGTGACGACGTCCTATGTACTGCTTCAGGGTGTGTTCGATGCGTTGCACGATTTCCCGTTGAAAACCCGCCCGCTGCGTCTTGGCACATTTGGAGACACCCAGTTGCTGGATTTCCTGCCGCTGCCGGTGAACGCCATGGCACAACAACACCAATTGATTGCCGACAAGGCGCTCGCACTCGCCCTGGCAGCCATCGAGCAGTCCGATTACCAACCCGGTGTGCTGGCCATCGCGCGGACGTTCAAACAACGTATTCGCCAGGACTGAGCCATGGACCTGATCGACACCCACACCCACCTGGACTTCCCCGACTTCGACGCGGATCGTCAGGCACTGATGGCCCAGAGCCGAGCTCTCGGGGTACGTGAAATGGTGGTATTGGGGGTGTATCAGGGTAATTGGCAGCGCGTCTGGGAATTGGTGCAAAGCGATCCCGACCTGCATGCGGCGTTCGGTTTGCACCCTGTGTACCTGGAGGATCATCGCCCCGAACATCTCACCGAACTGGGCGACTGGCTGGGGCGACTGGCCGGCCATCGCCAGCTGTGTGCGGTGGGCGAGATCGGCCTGGACTACTTCATCGAAACCCTGGACCGCGAACGACAGCAGGCGTTGTTCGATGCGCAACTGCAACTGGCGGTGGATTTCCACCTGCCCGCGCTGATCCATGTGCGGCGCAGTCATGCGGCGGTGATTGCCACGCTCAAGCGTTTCAAGTTGAAACGCGCCGGAATCATCCACGCCTTCGCGGGCAGTCAGGAAGAAGCGCGCGAATACATCAAGCTCGGTTTCAAGCTCGGCCTCGGCGGCGCTGCGACCTGGCCCCAGGCGCTGCGCATGCACCGCGTACTCGCCCACTTGCCACTGGAGTCGGTGGTGCTGGAAACCGACTCGCCGGACATGGCGCCAGCGATGTTCCCCGGCCAGCGCAACAGCCCGGCGCACTTGCCAGCGATCTGCACGGCGCTGGCGCAAATCATGTCGCTCGCCCCGGAACAACTGGCCGCCGCGAGCAGCGCCAACGCCCGTGAACTGTTCAACTGGTAATCAGTCGACGTGGGCCTTGGCGGCCTCGAGAATCAACGTCATGTGCTGACGCTGGCGGGCGAATCGAAGAGCAACGAAGTAGACGAAAATCGCCACCAGTGAAATGTTCAGTTGCTCCACGACGCTGAGCATTCCAATCCATTCCAGTACCAACGCCACCAGCAATGTGCTGCAAATCATGATTAGCAGGCTGGCCTTCAACATGGCTAACGAGTCCAGGGTCTTGAAGCGCCTGATCTGTTTCGGGTCGCTCAGTTGCAGGGCTTTCTGACAGTGGGTACAGGTGAATGCTTCGTTGATTGCAATGGCATTGAGTTGCCAGGGTTTGAGCAATAGCGTGCGCTGGCAATGTCCACAGCGCCCCTGGATACCAAGTGTTGCGACAGCCATAACCGTGCCTCCTCCATGCGGTCAGTGACGTTGATAGTCCTTCATTGAAGACGAAAAAAGCAGTTCCTAAGAAAATAAGGACCTTTCCTACAAAAGAAGAGGATGAGGTACTACAGAAATTTCAGGCGCTCACCAACCTGTGGGACTGAACTCCCACAGGTTGGTGAGATGTCTTCAGACCCGGAAGGCGCTGATCAACTGCTTGAGCTGCACCACCTGCGCCGACAGCGCGCGACTGGCATCCTCCGTCTGGTGCGCACCTTCGGCAGTACGCTCTCCGGCACGATTGATCTCGACAATGTTCTGGTCAATGTCGTGGGCCACGGCGGTCTGCTGCTCCACAGCCGCGGCAATCTGCTGGTTCTGATCGACGATCATGCCGACAGCGCCCAGGATATTGTCCAGGGCTTGCTGGACCTTTTCCGACTGCCCCACCGTTCCATTGGCCATCTCATGGCTGACGCTCATCGCCTTGACCGCGGCCCCAACACCGCCATGCAGCTTGGCGATCATCTGTTCGATCTCTTCGGTCGATTGCTGGGTGCGCTTGGCCAGTGTGCGGACTTCATCCGCCACCACCGCAAATCCGCGCCCCTGCTCACCCGCCCTGGCTGCCTCAATAGCGGCATTGAGTGCCAGCAAGTTGGTCTGTTCGGCAATGCTCTTGATCACCTCCAGCACACGACTGATGGACTGGCTGTCGCTGGCCAGTTGGTTAATCACCTGCACCGACTGGTCGATTTCACTGGCCAGCGCAGCGATGCTGCCCTGCTGCGATTCCACCAGCCCACGACCGCTCGCCGTTTCGTCGTTGACACTGTGGGCGCTGCTGACGGCGGCGGCAGCGCTGCGCGCCACCTCAAGGGACGTGGCCGACATCTGATTCATCGCCGTGGCGACCTGCTCGATCTGCGAGCGCTGACCGGCCACGGCCTGGTTGCTTTGCGCGGAGACACTCTCTACTTGCCCGGCTTGGCGCTCGACCTCGCCGACGGTCTGTCCGACACGCTCGATCAAGTCATGGATCTTTTTCACGGTGCCGTTGAACACCTCGCCCAACTCACCCAGCTCATCACGACTGTGGGCGTTGAAAGTGACCGTCATGTCGCCGGCCGCCACTTTGTCCATGACCTCGCCAAGACGCTTGAGGGTGGTGCGGGTCGAGGCGTAGAACGCACCGTACAGATAAAAAATCAGCACAAACACCACCGACAGCGCCACGGCCTGCAGAATCATGTGCGTGCGGTTCTGTTCCAGGCGTTGTTGCAACTGGGTGCCGAGAAATTTCAAGGTGGCTTCATTGAGTTGATAGGTCTGGCCCATCAGCGCCGAGACCTGATCGTAAAAGGCCTGCCATGGTGCATCGAGCGTGTCGGCCATCACCACCTGCTCTTCGAACAGTTCGCTGGCCTTTTTCAACGAGGCCTTGCTGCTGTCAGCCTGGGTCGCCAGGGTTTCACGTGCGGCGTTGCTCGAGCCCGTTGCGTCCTGCAGCTTCAGGCCGTACTCGGCATGGAGCTTGTCGAGCTGTACCAGCAATTCATCGAAACGCGTGCTCGACGACGAATTGAGAAACCCCTGGCCCAAGGAAGAGGAGCCCAATGCGCGACCTTCACCCAGCATCTGGGTAACGCGCGGAGTGATGTTGGTGACGAGCTCGCTCAGCTGACGCATGTCACTCTGGCTATCGTGGCTGAGACCGGCCTGACTGGCGATGATCTGGCCGAAGACCTGTGCATTGCCGAGCAGCTTGCTGATCAGTGCACTTTTGCTTTGCAGGGACTTTTCCGTCTGCTGCGCTTTGAATGCGTTGATCATTTCATCGCGCTTGGCATCGAACAGCACGACCTGCTCCGGATCGGTGGCCATTGCCGTCAAGCCCTGCAAACGTGCCAGGACACCTTGTTCAAGCGTACCGATCTGCGTCTCGACATTTCCCGCCTTGCCCGACTGGCCCAAGGCGACGTTGATCTGCACAAGATTGTTCAGGGTTTCCAGATCACGCCTTAACGCGAGACTGCTACCCAACAGATCCAGGCTCTGCAATTCGACCCGGGTGCCCTGGAACTCGCGATAGGAATCACGCACCAGGTAGAAGTTGGTTACCAGCATCGGCACCAGGAACAGTACGCTGATCAGGCTGAACTTCATGCCGAAGCTCAGGCGGTTCATCAGCGCGACGGCGGGATAGAGCAAGCTCTTCACTGGAAGTCTCCCTTCGATTTCTTATTTTTATTGGCGGGCGCAGCGAGACGGCAGATAGCCAGTATTCGGCGCTATCTCTGTATAGCGTAAATCAGGGGAGATTTTTGTAACTTAAGGTTAACGGAAGACACATTTTAAGAGTGACGGCATTCCCGAGAAGAACGATGACGCGGTGCTACAGACACACCGCGGCGCCTGGTTCCCCGGCAACCCAGCGCCTACGGCAGAACCGTCCACAACGCAAACCCCGCATACCAGAGCACTGCCGCTCGCAGCAGCAACTCCCAGATGCGATCGAGGCTGTTGACGCCTTCAGGCCCGACCACCGGGGCTGGAATCTCACCGGCTACCAGCCCGACCTTTTCGATCAATTGGGCAGCGCTGATGTTCCAGTTCAACAGTTCGTGCAACATCACCCGGCTGACCGCGACAAAGTTGCCGACCAGGGCAAAACTCGCTGCCAACAGACGCACCGGCACCCAGTCGAATGCATGGCGCAGTTGCGCCGCGCGCTCGACCACAGCCGGGTTTTGCCCGTGTTCTTCGGCCAGCGTCAGCAATCGATAACTCAGCGCGGCCACCGGCCCGAGCAGGAAGTACCAGAAAATGATCGCGAAAAAGCTCTGGTAGGCCTCCCACAGCAAATGCCCTTCGACCCGCTCCAGCAGTTGCTCGGCATTGTCGGCGCAGATGTCCAGGTCACGCTTGGCCACATGAGCCGCCGCTTGCAGGTCTTCGCGACGCCAGGCATCGCGAAAGGATCCTAGCTCCCCCAGCAGGTCACCACGCCCCAGGCTGTAGATCACCACCAGCAAATGCACCGGCAACGCCAACAGACCGTAGGCTACGGGGTCGAGCACCACCAGCAGCAAGCCCAGCACCGCCACTGGAAACAACACCAGCACGGCAAGGACCAGCCACGGCCGCTCTACCAGACGCGGGCTGAGCTCTAGCTTGTTCAGCTCACGAATCCAGCCAGCGTCGTGCTGAACCCGGTGGCGCAGGGCCGAAAACTTCTCGATCCATACCGCCAACAGCAACACCAGAAAACTCATTATCCTTCCTCTTGTGCCAAGGCCGCGCGATAGCGTGCCCAATCGAACGCGGGTCCCGGATCGGTCTTGCGCCCAGGGGCGATATCGCTGTGCCCGCAGATACGCTGCGTGGTGATGGCCGCAAATGCCGATTGCAACTGCCGGGTCAGGGTCGTCAACGCTCGATATTGCGCATCCTCGAACGGCAGATCATCCGTGCCTTCGAGTTCGATGCCTATGGAAAAATCGTTACAGGTTTCCCGCCCTTCAAAACTCGACACGCCCGCATGCCAGGCACGCTCAAGGCAAGAAACAAACTGAGTGACGGTGCCGTCACGCTCGATCAGAAAGTGCGCGGAAACCCGCAGGTGCGCAATCCCTTCAAAATAGGGATGCTCCGTGACATCCAGGCGGTTCTGGAAAAACTCCTGCACCTTTCCAGTCTTGAACTGCGCTGGCGGCAGGCTGATGTTGTGGATCACCAGCAGGGAAATTTCGCCCTCGGGGCGCGCATTGAAGTTGGGCGAGGGGCATAAATGCACGCCTTTGCACCAACCGCTGGCGGGGTCCAACTGCATACAGGTTCCTTCAACGACGACTGTGTTGGCGCCAGTATGCCGCGATAGGCCATCGGGGGCGATCATTTGACGCGATTGAGGTACTGCAATTTGCCCATCACTGAAGCCAGGTCTGGTTCAAACAATACGCCATCGTCGAACACACGTGCAGTATCGACCGGACCTTCCTCAGCCGTAGGCAGGATGATTGGCTCCAATACCTCGACCGTCGCTGTCGCATCGGCTCGCGAATGCCCTGGATGCTCGAACATTTGAACGTGCAGGTACTCCAGCTCGCTGAAAAACGCACGGGTCGCAAATGGATCGAACGCCGAACCGCTCAGCCCTTCGCGCAATGCCTTTAGCAACGCCGGAACCAGCGTCAACAAATGCTCACGAGCATCGGGCGGGTCATGACGTTGGACGCTCCAGATCAATTGCATCATGGTCTGCACATCAGCCTGCCACTGCAGTGACAGATGGCCACGCTTGAGGCAGGTCAGTAGCAATACCTTGCTCCAAGTCTCGAGCACGAATGCCAGCACACTTTGCGGCAATGTCTTACCCAGCAGAGCCTGGTTCAAAGCTTGCTCTACTCGCTGGCGGGCCAAAGCGGTCTGGGCGCGGCTTTCTTCGGCGTCGCGAATCCGCTGCTCCAGCCGTTCAATGCGTCGGCGTTCGTCACGGGTGAGCGCGTCAGCTTGCTCACCTTCCGGCATGGCAAGCTCAGAAGCGGTGTTGTTATCCATCGTGTCGTTTGTAGGGGCAGGTGTCAGGCCTGGCAGCACGCCGGTGGCGATCAACAGTTGGTTGGCCTGGGCGTAAAGCTGGCCGGCGCCACTGAGCACATAGCGATCAAACAGCGTGAGGATGATCAGCTTGACCTTGATGTCCACACCCAGGTGACGCCCGGCCGCCAGGAAGCACTTGCAGAGCACCGTGGGCCCCAGGGGATTGTGCTGTTCGATCAGCGTCCTTCCCAACAACGTACTGAGGCGTGCGGTGAGCTGGTCGAGGGCGAAACCGTCGCGGTAGAGCACCTTGTTGACCATCGCTTGCACAGCCAGGTTGCGTTCGGGCGCGTCATCAGTCGGCGCAACACTCGCATTGGGAGACAATGACCGAGGCAGCATCCTGTAGGCGAGATCGCATTGGCCGAGGTTGATGAACGCCTTGAAGAGTTGCTCGAAAAACAACCGCTCGATACTTTTGCGTTTCAAACGCAAATCGCGCATCGCCTCAAAGAAAAGATTCTGCTCAACATCGTCAGGTGCCCGGTCGGCCATTTCGAAGAGGGTATCGTCGGCATTATCGAACAGCACCTGCAAGCCCTGCCTGAGCTGTTGCGTCGCCTTGTCGCGAACCTGCAACACAATGACAGGCAGGCGGGCGAGTGGCAGTTGCGTCGCCTGGTCACTAGCGACCCTGCGCAATGGCACTACATTCCCGTCGATGTGCATCCAGCCTCCTGAAATTCCAGACCGTCAAAGCCATGACGTCAAATCCAAGGCGAATTATCAGGTAAAGGGCGTCCTTGCGCCACCCCGGCGCGTACTTCGCAGGAAAAGGAGGCAGCCCCAAGGGGGCATCACACACGCAATCGACCAAATGCAGGCTTCAGAACGCCAGCAACCGTTCTGACGCCTTGGGTTGCTCAGTACCATGGCCCTATAATCGGGGCACTTTGTTTGTGGAGCGCCTTATGCCGAATCTACGTCTCGCCGACTTGAACGCCGAAATCGAAGCCAACGTGCGCCGCGCGTTGCTCGAAGACATCGGCAGCGGCGACATCACCGCACAGCTGATCCCTGCTGAACGCCTGGCCAAAGCCACCATCATCACTCGCGACGCTGCCGTCATCAGCGGTACCGCCTGGGTGGATACCGTGTTTCGCCAGCTCGACCCACGGGTTGCGGTGCACTGGCAGGTTGCCGATGGCGAGCGGGTCAAACCCAATCAGGTACTGTTCCACCTCGAAGGGCCAGCTCGCTCGCTGCTGACGGGGGAGCGCAGCGCGCTGAACTTCCTGCAAATGCTCTCTGGCGTTGCCACTCGCGCGCAGCAGTTGGCGGACTTCGTTGCCAATACCCAAGTTAAACTGCTCGACACCCGCAAAACCCTGCCAGGGCTGCGTTTGGCGCAGAAGTACGCCGTAACCTGTGGCGGTTGCCACAACCACCGCATCGGCCTGTATGACGCCTTCCTGATCAAGGAAAACCATATCGCCGCCAGCGGTGGCATCCCGCAGGCCATCGCCGCCGCCCACAAGATTGCGCCGGGCAAGCCGGTAGAAGTCGAAGTGGAAAGCCTGGATGAACTCAAGGAAGCCCTGGCGGCCGGTGCCGACATCATCATGCTTGATGAGCTGAGCCTGGATGACATGCGCGAAGCCGTGCGCTTGAACAACGGCAAGGCAAAGCTGGAGGCCAGCGGCGGGATCAACGAAAGCACGCTGCTGCCGATTGCCGAAACCGGGGTGGATTACATTTCGATTGGGGCGATGACCAAGGATGTGAAGGCTGTCGATCTGTCGATGCGACTGAGTCTGTGACCAGCAACGCATACCTGTAGAAGCCCGGCTTGCCGGCGATGGCGATCTGAAGGACGCTATCGTCGGCAAGCCGGCCTCTTAAAGAGCGTTTTTGTCAGACCACCAGATTGTTCATCTCGCAGTACTCTTCCCATTCCACACCCAAGACCTCGGCCGCTTCCTTGTGCAGTTTCAGGCGTTCGGTCTCGTACTCTTCAGGGGTCGAGGTGTACTTGAGCGTCAACTCCCACGGCTGCAAGCCCTGGGCTTCGGCTTCATCCTCGAATGCCCACTGGATCTGGTCCTTCTGATCATCGGGTGGCAAGTCCTTGATCTCTTCCAGCAAATGGGGTACGTCCAGCACGTATTTCTTGAGGGCTTCTTCGTGTCTGGCTTCTTGAGACAATTCTTTAACGGTCATGGCGTTCTCTTTGATCGGGGGAATGGAAGATGGATCTGGATCATCAAGGATCTCTCTGACGCAAAAAAACCGCGTGAAGCCCGGCTTTTCTGGCCTTCAGAACCATTCGGGATCATCTGAAAACAACGTGTCGCTGGTGCCCGAGACAGGAATCGAACCTGCGACCTTCGCGTTACGAGTGCGCTGCTCTACCGACTGAGCTACACGGGCAGTGGGCTAAACCTAGCACTGACCATGGGGCCAGGCAACTTCGAACACTGTTAAAAATCAAAAGATCGCAGCCTTCTGCAACGCCCGCATAAGGCTACGATCCTTTGATTTTTCTGCACATGGCAAAACGCCCCGAACCAGTCGGGGCGTTTTGTTGTTCAGCGGTCAGATGCGGGAGTGATTAAACGCCCGAAGCCTTCGCCGCCGCTACGTCCTTGATGGACAGCTTGATACGGCCGCGGTTGTCCACGTCCAGTACCAGCACTTCCACTTCCTGACCTTCTTTCAGGATGTCAGTCACTTTCTCTACGCGAGCATCGCTCAGCATGGAGATGTGAACCAGACCGTCCTTGCCAGGCAGGATGTTGACGAATGCGCCGAAGTCGACGATGCGCTCAACCTTACCGACGTAGATCTTGCCGATTTCGGCTTCAGCGGTAATACCCAGGACGCGCTGACGAGCAGCTTCTGCAGCTTCCTTGGTTTCACCGAAGATCTTGATCGAACCGTCGTCTTCGATGTCGATCGAAGCCTTGGTCTCTTCACAGATCGCACGAATGGTCGCGCCGCCTTTACCGATGACATCACGGATTTTGTCGGTGTCAATTTTCATCGCGATCATGGTCGGAGCGTTTTCCGACAGCTCGGTACGCGACTGGCCAATGATCTGGTTCATCTGGCCGAGGATGTTCAGGCGCGCTTCCAGGGCTTGGCCCAGAGCGATCTCCATGATCTCTTCGGTGATGCCCTTGATCTTGATGTCCATCTGCAGCGCGGTCACGCCTTTGGCGGTACCGGCTACCTTGAAGTCCATGTCGCCCAGGTGGTCTTCGTCACCCAGGATGTCGGTCAGGACGGCGAATTTCTCGCCTTCTTTAACCAGACCCATGGCGATACCGGCAACCGGTGCCTTCATTGGGACGCCAGCGTCCATCAGGGCCAGGGAAGCACCGCAAACGGAAGCCATGGAGCTCGAACCGTTGGATTCGGTGATTTCCGATACAACGCGGATGGTGTACGGGAACACGTCAGCGGCAGGCAGCATGGCCTGAACCGAACGACGTGCCAGGCGGCCGTGACCGATTTCACGACGACCAGCGCCACCCATGCGACCACACTCGCCCACCGAGAACGGAGGGAAGTTGTAGTGCAGCATGAACGGGTCTTTTTTCTCGCCTTCCAGGGTGTCCAGAAGTTGTGCGTCACGGGCAGTACCCAGCGTCGCAACTACCAGGGCCTGGGTTTCGCCACGGGTGAACAGGGCCGAACCGTGAGTCTTCGGCAGAACGCCGACTTCGATGTTCAGCGGACGTACGGTACGGGTGTCGCGACCGTCGATACGTGGCTTGCCGTTCACGATGTTTTCGCGAACGGTGCGGTATTCGATTTCGCCGAAAGCCGCTTTGACTTCAGCAGCGGAAGGCTGGCCTTCTTCGCCGGACAGCTTGGCGACGACCTGGTCCTTCAACTCACCCAGGCGAGCGTAACGGTCAGCCTTGATGGTGATGGTGTAGGCCTGGGAGATCGCCTCGCCGAACTCGGCGCGGATCGCACCCAGCAGTTCAGTGGCTTCGGCTTGCGGAGCCCAGGTCCAGGTTGGCTTGGCAGCTTCGGCAGCCAGCTCCTTGACGGCCTGGATCACGGCCTGGAATTCGTCGTGGGCGAACAATACTGCGCCCAGCATCTGGTCTTCGGTCAGCTCTTTGGCTTCCGATTCAACCATCAGGACGGCTTCCGAAGTACCGGCAACGACCATGTCCAGGCTCGAAGCCTTCAGTTGTTCGTAAGTCGGGTTCAGCAGGTAGCCGGTGCTTTCGTGGAAGGCAACGCGGGCAGCGCCGATCGGGCCATCGAAAGGAATGCCGGAGATGGCCAGGGCAGCCGAGGTACCGATCATCGCAGCGATGTCCGGATCGGTCTTCTTGCTGGTGGACACGACGGTGCAGACAACCTGCACTTCGTTCATGAAGCCTTCAGGGAACAGCGGACGGATCGGACGGTCGATCAGTCGGGAAGTCAGGGTTTCTTTCTCGGAAGGACGGCCTTCGCGCTTGAAGAAACCGCCAGGGATCTTACCGGCAGCGTAAGTCTTTTCCTGGTAGTGAACAGACAGTGGGAAGAAACCCTTGCCTGGATCGGCTTGCTTGGCACCAACGACGGTCACCAATACGCTGACGTCGTCGTCAACGGTGACCAATACTGCGCCGGAGGCCTGACGGGCGATACGGCCAGTCTCGAGGGTAACGGTCGACTGACCGAACTGGAATTTTTTGATTACCGGGTTCACGGTGTCCTACCTTCTTTTGTGGCTCTTGGGGAAACTGGGTTCTTGCGAAATTCTTGGGCAACACCGGGAATCGGCCCGACGGGTTGTCCTGGGTGCTCTTGCACAGGCAAAACGAGTATCCAGATAAAACTTGAGGCTGGGAGCCTGCCATGCGCCGGCGGAAACCCGCTGACGCACGACAGACAACCAACCTCTAGCGCAATCGCTGATTAGCGACGCAGACCCAGGCGAGCGATCAGAGCGCTGTAACGGCTCACGTCCTTGCCTTTCAGGTAGTCCAGCAGCTTACGACGCTGGTTAACCATGCGGATCAGACCACGACGGGAGTGGTGATCTTTACCGTTGGCCTTGAAGTGACCTTGCAGTTTGTTGATGTTGGCGGTCAGCAGTGCAACTTGCACTTCTGGCGAACCAGTGTCACCAACAGCTTGCTGGTAGTCAGCTACGATTTGAGCTTTTTCTTGAACGTCGAGAGCCATGTGGCAATCCTTTTATCAGGAAACTGTTTCAAAAACAGTTTCAACAGGCCAGGGACAAATCCCTGTATCTAAAAATGAGTAGTGACCGTGCCTGCTAACAGCCACACTCGTCCGGTCATTCTGACCGAATCAGTCGACGCGGCGCGATGCGCCCGTCTTCGCTCACTTCACCAATACCGATGAAGCGACCATTGTGATCCTGTACCCGTACCATGCCGAACTTCGGGGCATCCGGGGCGCGTACCGGCTGGCCATTGAGCCAGTAGAACGCGCTCGCTTCCGAGAACTGCAACAGTGGCCAATCCAGCAGGCCGCTGTCCGATGGCATCAGGAAGCGGTCGACCGCCTCGTTGCCGCCTTCGGCATGTACCGCTTCCAGCTCTTCGAGGGTCACGGTCTGCGCCAGGGTGAAAGGCCCGGCCTGGGTACGTCGCAGTTCTGCAACGTAAGCGCCACAACCGAGTTGCTCACCGATATCCTCCACCAGGGTGCGAATATAGGTGCCTTTGGTGCAATCCACCGCAAGCCGCGCAGTATCCCCTTCGAAGGCCAGCAATTCCAAGCGCGTAATAGTAACAGAACGCGGTTCGCGCTCCACTACTTCACCTGCACGGGCCAGCTTGTACAAGGGCTGCCCATCACGCTTGAGAGCCGAGTACATCGGCGGTATCTGACTGATTTGCCCACGAAATTGCGGTAATACAGCTTCGATATCGGCGCGACCAACGGTCACCGGGCGCTCCTGCAAAACCTCGCCCTCGGCATCGGCCGTGGTGGTTGTCTTGCCCAGTTGCGCGAGGGTTTCGTAACCCTTGTCGGAATCGAGCAGGTACTGCGAGAACTTGGTGGCCTCACCGAAGCACAGCGGCAACACGCCAGTGGCCAGCGGATCGAGACTACCGGTGTGCCCGGCCTTCTCGGCGTTGAGCAACCAGCGGACCTTCTGCAAGGCTGCGTTGGAGGTGAACCCCAGCGGCTTGTCGAGCAGGATGATGCCGCTGACGTTACGACGGATACGTTTGACCTGAGCCACCGATTACTCCTTGGTGTCTTCGGCTTGTGCCGCAACCGAGTGCTGGTTGTCTTCAGCCACTGCGCGCTCGATCAAGGCCGACAGATGCGCACCGCGCACGACGCTTTCATCGTAGTGGAAGTGCAACTGTGGAACGCTGCGCAGCTTCATCTCGCGAGCCAGCTGCATGCGCAGGAAGCCAGCGGCGGAGTTGAGCACCTTGATGCTTTGCGCGATCTCTTCGTGACTGTCCTGGCCCATCACGGTGATGAAAATCTTGGCGTGACCGACGTCACGGCTGACTTCCACAGCGGTAATGGTGACCAGGCCGACGCGCGGGTCTTTGACTTCACGACGGATCAGTTGTGCCAGCTCACGCTGCATCTGATCGCCGATACGTTGGGTACGGCTGTATTCTTTTGCCATGTCTTGTTACCTGTTACTGCCCCACGGTGAAACCCGTAAGGTCTGAAAGCGGCAAACGCCCGGCCTGACAAAAGCCAGACCGGGCGTTGCGTTTAGAGTCCGGGCGATGCGCCGCGCAATTGCATGCGGCTGGCCATCACGGCTCTTGAAGTGCGCGAGTTAGAGGCTGCGAGCAACCTGGACCTTCTCGAAGACTTCGATCTTGTCACCGACCTTGACGTCGTTGTAGCTCTTCACGCCGATACCGCATTCCATGCCGGCACGTACTTCGGAAGCGTCATCCTTGAAGCGACGCAGGGATTCCAGCTCGCCTTCGAAGATAACGATGTCTTCACGCAGTACACGGATTGGACGGTTACGGTGAACAACACCTTCGATCACCATGCAACCGGCGATCGCGCCAAACTTCGGCGAACGGAACACGTCACGCACTTCGGCGATGCCCAGGATGTTCTCGCGAACGTCGCTGCCGAGCATACCGGTCAAGGCTTTCTTGACGTCTTCGATGATGTCGTAGATCACGTTGTAGTAACGCATATCCAGACCTTCCTGCTCGACGATCTTGCGAGCGCCGGCATCGGCACGCACGTTGAAGCCGAACAGTACAGCGTTGGAAGCCAGTGCCAGGTTGGCGTCGGATTCGGTAATACCACCAACACCGCCACCGACCACGCGCACTTGCACTTCGTCGTTGCCCAGGCCGTTCAGGGCACCGTTCAACGCTTCCAGCGAACCACGGACGTCGGATTTGAGGACGATGTTGAGCGTCTTCTTCTCTTCCTGACCCATGTTTTCAAAGATGTTTTCCAGCTTGCCGGCGTGAGCACGGGCCAGCTTGACTTCGCGGAACTTGCCTTGACGGAACAGAGCCACTTCACGGGCTTTCTTCTCGTCGGCAACCACGCTCATCTCGTCGCCAGCGTCCGGGGTACCGTCCAGGCCGAGGATCTCGACAGGGATGGCCGGACCGGCTTCCTTGATTGGCTTGCCGTTCTCGTCGAGCATGGCACGAACGCGGCCATAGTTCGAACCGACCAGGACCATGTCGCCCTGGCGCAGGGTACCGTCTTGAACCAGAACGGTAGCCACCGGGCCACGACCCTTGTCCAGACGGGATTCAACCACGACACCACGGCCAGGAGCCGATGGCGTTGCAGTCAGTTCCAGGACCTCGGCTTGCAGCAGTACCGCTTCGAGCAATTCGTCGACGCCAGTACCCATTTTCGCCGAAACCGGTACGAATGGAGTGTCACCACCCCACTCTTCCGACGTCACGCCGTGTACCGACAGCTCGCTACGAATGCGATCGAGGTCAGCACCTGGCTTGTCGATCTTGTTCACTGCGACAACCAGCGGAACGCCAGCAGCCTTGGCGTGCTGAACAGCCTCGATGGTCTGTGGCATCACGCCGTCGTCCGCCGCAACCACCAGGATCACGATGTCAGTCGCCTTGGCACCACGGGCACGCATTGCGGTAAACGCGGCGTGACCAGGGGTGTCGAGGAACGTCACCATGCCACGGTCGGTTTCAACGTGGTAGGCACCGATGTGCTGGGTGATACCGCCGGCTTCGCCAGCAGCTACCTTGGCACGACGGATGTAGTCGAGCAGGGAAGTCTTACCGTGGTCAACGTGGCCCATTACGGTCACGACCGGTGCACGGGAAACCGCCTCACCTTCAAACTTCAGGGACTCAGCCAGGGAATCTTCCAGGGCGGTGTCGCTGACCAGGGTCACTTTGTGGCCCAGCTCTTCGGCAACCAGCTGGGCAGTTTCCTGGTCCAGTACCTGGTTGATGGTCGCTGGGGTACCCAGTTTGAACATGAACTTGATGATTTCAGCAGCCTTGACCGACATCTGCTGGGCGAGATCGCCCACAGTGATGGTCTCGCCGATCTTCACTTCGCGCACGACAGGGCCGGTTGGGCTCTGGAAACCGTGGGCGTTGCGCTTCTTCAGCTTGGCCTTGCCGCGACCACCACGACGGAAGCCATCGCTTTCTTCGTCGGTAGTACGTGGGGCAACGCGTGGCGCAGGCGCCTTCTCCTTGACCGAAGCACGATGCGGAGCGTTTTTGCGCTCACCATCGCCGCCACCGCGACGACTGTTGTCGTCGGCACGTGGCTTATCCGGACGACGCTGCTCGTCGCGCTTGCGGGTATCGGCTGCAGGTGCCGGAGCGGCAGCCACGACCGGCGCGCTTTCGCGCACAGGCTCGGCCACCGCAACTGGCGCTGCAGCAGGTTGGGCTTGGGCGGTCGGCGCAGCAGCTGGCTGGCGACGCGCTTCTTCTTCGGCGCGGCGCTTGGCTTCTTCTTCAGCCTTCTGACGTGCAGCATTTTCTACTGCGCGACGTTCATCCAGTTCACGCTTGCGCTCGGCTTCGATTTCTTCCGGGCTGCGCTGTACGAAGACTTTCTTCTTGCGTACTTCAACGCTGATGCTTTTGCTGCCAGCAACACGCAGGGTGCTGGTGGTTTTACGCTGCAGCGTAATCTTGCGTGGTTCTTCCACTTTCGCCTTGTGACTGCTCTTCAAGTGAGTCAGCAACGATTGCTTCTCACTGTCAGTCACACTTTCTTCGGCGGCGGTGTGCGGCAGACCTGCCTCACGCATCTGCTGCAACAGGCGCTCTACCGGTGTTTTGACCTCATCGGCCAGTTGTTTCACCGTGACTTGCGTCATGCATTTCTCTCCTCAGGCCGCGCCTAATTACTCGAACCAGTGGGCTCGGGCGGCCATGATCAACTTGCCGGCACGATCATCGTCAATGCCGTCGATGTCGAGCAGGTCGTCAATAGACTGCTCGGCCAGGTCTTCGCGGGTAATTACGCCGCGCACCGCCAGTTCCATCGCCAAATCCTTGTCCATACCCTCAAGCGAGAGCAGGTCTTCGGCCGGATGGGCGTCTGCCAGCTTTTCCTCAGTAGCGATGGCTTTGGTCAACAAACGATCCTTGGCACGAGCGCGAAGCTCGTTGACGGTGTCTTCGTCAAAGCCGTCGATGTTGAGCATTTCTTCCAGCGGTACGTAGGCAATCTCTTCCAGGCTGGTAAAGCCTTCATCGACCAGCACCTGTGCCAGATCTTCGTCGACTTCCAGCTCGTCGATGAAGTTGCGCAGGATGTCGCCGGTTTCTGCTTGCTGCTTAGCCTGGATGTCCGATTCGGTCATCACGTTCAGGGTCCAGCCAGTCAACTGGCTGGCCAGACGCACGTTCTGACCACCACGACCGATGGCCTGAGCCAGATTGTCTGCGCCGACGGCGATGTCCATTGCATGGGCATCTTCGTCAACGATAATTGCCGCAACCTCAGCCGGGGACATGGCGTTGATCACGAACTGAGCCGGGTTGTCGTCCCACAGGACGATGTCCACACGCTCACCGCCCAACTCGCCCGACACTGCCTGGACGCGCGAACCGCGCATACCGATGCAAGCGCCCTGCGGGTCGATGCGTTTGTCCTTGGAGCGAACGGCGATCTTGGCGCGCGAACCCGGATCACGGGACGCAGCCATTACTTCGATCAGCCCTTCAGCAATTTCCGGCACTTCGATGCGGAACAACTCGATCAGCATTTCCGGCGCGGTACGCGACAGGATCAACTGCGGGCCGCGGTTCTCGGTGCGGATTTCCTTGAGCAGCGCACGCAAGCGCACGCCAACCCGGAAAGTTTCGCGAGAAATGATGTCCTCACGGGCCAGCAACGCTTCGGCGTTGTTGCCCAGATCAACGATCACGTTGTCGCGGGTAACTTTTTTCACGGTGCCGGAGATGATTTCACCCAGGCGTTCGCGGTAAGCGTCGACAACCTGGGCGCGCTCGGCTTCGCGAACCTTCTGCACGATGACTTGCTTGGCAGTCTGTGCAGCGATACGGCCGAATTCGATGGACTCGATCTTCTCTTCGACAACGTCACCGACCTTGGCGCCAGGATGCGTCTCGGCAACCTTGCTTGGCCAGGTTTCGATGGCCGGATCGTCAAGATCGTCTTCTTCGACGACCGTCCAGCGACGGAAAGTCTCGTACGCACCGGTGTGGCGGTTGATTTCCACACGCAGATCGACTTCGTCCTCGAAACGCTTTTTGGTAGCCGTGGCCAGAGCGAGCTCCAGCGCTTCAAAAATTACGTTAGCCGGTACGCCCTTTTCATTGGATACCGACTCAACAACCAGCAGTACTTCTTTGCTCATCGTACGCCTCGCCTTTCGCAAGCCATTGGATCCGCGGGATCCGCAGTATCTGGCACGCCTCAGTCAAAACTGGGAATAATGTTGGCCTTGTCGATCATATCGATCGGCAACAGGAACTCATGGTCTTCTACCTGCACCACGACGTCCTGCTCTTCTACACCGCGCAGAAGGCCCTGAAAGTTGCGTCGTCCTTCAAAAGGCGAGCGCAGCTTGATCTTCACTTGTTCACCGGCAAATTTTGCAAACTGCTCAAGAGTGAACAGCGGGCGTTCCATGCCTGGCGAGGAAACTTCGAGGGTGTATTCAACGGAGATTGGATCTTCAACATCCAGCACACCGCTGATCTGACGGCTGACGATGGCACAATCGTCCACCAGCACACCGCCCTCTTTATCAATATAAACGCGCAACATCGAGTGACGACCCTGAGCCGAAAACTCGATACCCCAGCATTCATAGCCTAGGGCCACGACCACCGGGGCCAGCAAGGCCTGCAACTCTTCTAGCTTGCTCGACACCTGAACCCCCTCGTGCATGTATGTGCATGCTATGCAAAATAAAAAAATGGGCGAAGCGCCCATCCTTGAAACGCCGTCGAACAGCGGCGTTGGAAGTGTCCAGCTAACAAAAAGCCCCTTAAAAGGGGCTCCTTAAACTGGTTGCGGGGGCCGGATTTGAACCGACGACCTTCGGGTTATGAGCCCGACGAGCTACCAGACTGCTCCACCCCGCGACAAAGCTGGGGCGGAAGTATACGACCGATCCCCGACAGGGTCAATGTAACCTTCCACCTGCAAGAAAGCCCGCAACAGCGGGCTCTCCTGACTAATTGGTACCGAGAAGGGGACTCGAACCCCTACACCCTATGGGCACAACCACCTCAAGGTTGCGTGTCTACCAATTCCACCACCTCGGCAATACTACGTTTGAAACCCTTCTTACTTCTGCTCTTGAGCTGGAGGCACGTCAGTCGCTGGAGTAGCCGACTTTTGCTCTTGAAGCACCGGGACATCATCAGAAGCCGGTTGTTGCTTTGGTACTTCCAACACTGCTGGGTTTGGCAAACCTACTTGAGTCAGCTGGTGAGCTTTCTCTTTAGCAAAGTAACCTAACCCTAAGCTGGTTATGAAGAAACCTGCGGCAAGTATAGCAGTAAACTTACTAAGAAAGGTAGAGGAACCTTGGCTTCCGAACACAGTATTTGAAGCACCTGCTCCGAAAGACGCGCCAGCGTCCGCACCTTTACCCTGCTGCAGCAAAACCAGAGCTACTACGCCCAATGCACCCAGCAGATGAAAAACGACTACGACTGTTTCCAGCATTTTTTCAGTTTCCCGCGGCGCGAATAATCGCACCGAACTCATCTGCATTCAGGGAAGCCCCACCAATGAGGCCCCCATCGATATCCGGCATGCCGAACAGTTCGACCGCATTGGCCGCCTTCACGCTGCCGCCGTATAGAAGCCGCACACCTTGTGCGACTTCAGAATTCTCTGCCGCCAACTGCGCGCGAATGGCTGCGTGCACATCCTGCGCCTGTTGCGGCGAAGCAGTCAGCCCGGTGCCAATGGCCCAGACCGGCTCGTAAGCAATTACTGCCTTTGCAAACGCACCGACACCCAACTCATCGATGATGCTGCCCAATTGCTGCGAGACAACCTCAAGGGTCTTCCCGGCTTCACGCTGCTCAAGGGTTTCCCCTATGCACAACACCGGAACCAGGCCACTTGCCTGTGCCGCTGCGAACTTGCGAATCAGCACTCCGTCCTGCTCACCCATTAACTGGCGGCGCTCGGAATGCCCGACAAGAACCAGGGAACAACCTGCATCCACCAACTGACTAGGCGAGACCTCACCGGTCAGTGCACCTTGTCCGGATTCCACCGCAGAATTCTGCGCACCGACCGAAATCGACTTTCCTTTCAAGCCATCAACCACTTGGCTGATATGCAACAAAGGCGGGAATACCGCTACTTCAACACCGCTCGGCAAGGCCAAGTCACGTAGGCCGTTGATCAGCTCAGCGACGCTGGCGCGGGTACCGTGCATCTTCCAGTTACCAGCTACCATAGGGCGACGCATGCTGTACCTCGTCGGTCAAAGTGGGCGCAGATGTTACCCAACACAATCGAGGCTGGCAAGCCGAATTCAGGCAGAAACTTCAGTAACCAGTTTTGCCAGCTCTTCGGCATAGCCGCGAACCAGGGTTTCGTCTTCGCCTTCGACCATCACACGCACCAGCGGCTCGGTCCCGGACTTGCGCAACAACACGCGCCCGCGACCCGCCATGGCCTGGGTGACACGCTCGCTGGCTTCCTTGACCGACGCATGCTCGAGCGGGTTTGCACCGCCACCGAAACGCACATTGATCAATACCTGAGGGCACTTGCGTAACGCCTGACGAGCCTCTGCCAACCCTTGCGAACGAGTCTTCAACGCCATCAACACCTGCAACGCGGCAATGATCGCATCACCGGTCGTGGTGTGATGGAAGCACACGATATGCCCCGAGTTCTCGCCACCGATCAGCCAGTTACGCTCCAGCAGGTCCGCGATCACATAACGGTCACCGACGTTGGCGCGCACAAAGGGAATCGCCAGGTCCGCGAGGGCGAGCTCCAGCCCCAGGTTACTCATCAACGTACCGACTACGCCGCCTTGCAGCTTGTCCTGTTCATGCAAATCGCGAGCGATGATAAACAGCAGCTCGTCGCCATCGACGATGGCACCGGTGTGATCAACCATCAACACCCGATCGCCGTCACCATCAAATGCGATACCCAGGTCGGCATGCTCGGCCAAGACGGCAGCCTGCAATTGGCCCATGTGGGTTGAACCGCAGTTGTCGTTGATGTTCAGGCCATTGGGGTGCGCGGACAGAACCACGACCTCGGCACCCAGCTCGCGAAATACGCTTGGCGCCACCTTGTACGTCGCACCGTGGGCGCAATCGATGACGATTTTCAGACCGGAGAAGCTGGTGCCGGTTGGCACGCTGCTCTTGCAGAATTCTATATAGCGGCCAGAGGCATCGTTGATTCGCGAGACCTTGCCGATCTTGCTCGACTCAACCACGGTCATCGGGGTGTCGAGCAACTCTTCGATCATGTGCTCGATCTCATCGGGAAGCTTGGTGCCCTTCCCGGAGAAAAACTTGATGCCATTGTCGTCATGGGGATTGTGCGAAGCACTGATCACGATGCCGGCTTCGGCATGAAAGGTACGCGTCAGGTAGGCGATGGCCGGTGTCGGCATCGGGCCCAGGAGCATCACGTCGGCACCCGCCGATGTCAGCCCGGCCTCGAGCGCCGATTCGAACATGTAACCGGAAATCCGCGTGTCCTTGCCCACCAGCACCTTGCACGCACCCATCTTGCGGAACGCCATGCCGGCAGCCCAGCCCAGCTTGAGCATGAAGTCAGGAGTGATCGGATAAACACCGACCCGACCGCGAATGCCGTCGGTGCCAAAATATTTCTTTGTCATAACTACTCCATAATTCTTATTCGGCTGATTCCACTGCGGCGATCATTTTCACCACATCAACTGTTTCAGCTACGTCATGGACACGCAATATACGCGCGCCCTTGTGCGTTGCCAGCGCCGCCAGGGCAAGACCGCCATACAGGCGCTCACCGACAGGGCGACTCAACGCTTGACCGATCATGCTCTTTCGCGACACCCCAACCAACAACGGGCGCCCCAAGGCATGCAAGGCTTCCATATGCTTGAACAAGCTTAGATTGTGCTGCAGATTTTTTGCGAACCCAAAACCCGGATCAAGAATGATCCGCTCAGCTGGAATCCCCACCGTCGCACATTGAGCCATGCGCTCGGCTAGAAACTCGCCCACCTCTTGGGTGACGTCCTGGTAGTGCGGGTTGTCCTGCATGTCACCCGGCTCACCGAGCATATGCATCAGGCAAACGGGCAAGCCGGTCGCCGCCGCCGCATCCAGGGCACCCTCGCGGCGCAAGGAACGCACGTCATTGATCAGGCCGGCACCCAGCCGCGCCGATTCGCGCATGACCGCGGGTGTGGAGGTATCGACCGAGATGATCACATCCAGTTCACGGTGAATCATTTCAACGATTGGTGCCACGCGCTCAAGCTCTTCGAGCGGTGAAACCGCCCTCGCGCCTGGCCGAGTAGACTCGCCGCCAACATCGATCAAGGTGGCGCCAGCCGCAACCATGGCTTGCGCATGGCGCAACGCCGTATCGAGCTGGCTGAATTTGCCACCATCGGAGAAAGAATCGGGAGTGACATTGAGAATGCCCATGACATGCGTCTGGGACAAATCAAGAACCCGGTTGCCGCAAGGCAACCGGGTCGAGGACTGAACAAAAGTCATTTCAAACCTTAAACGTCAGCAGCGGGACCGCCGATAGGTGTTTCCGGACGCTCACCCTGCACCGCTGGCGGCGTACCGGAGGTACCCGTGCCACCCGACCAGTCGCGAGGCTCGCGAGGTGTGCGTCCAGCCATGATGTCGTCGATCTGCTCGGCATCGATGGTTTCATACTTCATCAGGGCATCGGCCATGGCGTCGAGCTTGTCACGGTTGTCCGTGAGGATCTGCTTGGCGGTGCCGTAGCACTGGTCGATGATGCTGCGCACTTCGGAGTCGATCAGCTTGGCTGTCTCACCGGAGAAACTTGCACTCTGGCCACCGCCTCCGCGACCGAGGAACACTTCACCTTCCTCTTCAGCGTACATCAGCGGACCGAGTTTTTCGGAAAGACCCCACTTGGTCACCATGTTCCGTGCAATCTGGCTGGCACGCATGATGTCGTTGGACGCACCGGTGGTGACGCCATCGAAGCCCAGGGTCATTTCTTCAGCGATACGACCACCGTAAAGCGAGCAGATCTGGCTGATCAGCGCACGCTTGGACAGGCTGTAGCGATCTTCTTCCGGCAGGAACATGGTCACGCCCAGCGCACGACCGCGCGGGATGATCGAGACCTTGTAAACCGGGTCATGCTCAGGCACGACGCGACCCACAATGGCGTGGCCAGCTTCGTGATAAGCGGTGTTCTGCTTTTCTTTCTCGGACATGACCATGGATTTGCGCTCGGCGCCCATCATGATCTTGTCCTTGGCCAGTTCGAACTCTTTCATTTCGACGATGCGCTTGCCGGCACGGGCAGCGAACAACGACGCCTCGTTGACCAGGTTGGCCAGGTCGGCACCGGAGAAACCCGGGGTACCACGAGCGATCACTGCCGGAGCGACGTCGTCGCCCATTGGCACCTTGCGCATGTGGACCTTGAGAATCTGTTCGCGACCACGGATATCCGGCAGACCGACCACGACCTGACGGTCGAAACGGCCCGGACGCAGCAGCGCAGGGTCCAACACGTCAGGACGGTTGGTCGCGGCAATCACGATGATGCCATCGTTCATTTCGAAGCCGTCCATCTCCACCAGCAACTGGTTGAGTGTCTGCTCGCGTTCGTCGTGACCACCGCCCATGCCGGCACCACGGTGGCGACCGACGGCGTCGATTTCATCGATGAAGATGATGCACGGAGCGTGTTTCTTGGCCTGTTCGAACATGTCGCGAACACGGCTTGCACCGACACCGACGAACATCTCGACGAAATCGGAACCGGAAATGGTAAAGAAAGGCACCTTGGCTTCGCCGGCAATCGCCTTGGCCAGCAAGGTCTTACCGGTACCCGGAGGACCGACCATCAATACGCCACGAGGAATGCGGCCACCCAGGCGCTGGAACTTGCCCGGATCACGCAGGAACTCGACCAGCTCACCGACTTCTTCCTTGGCTTCGTCGCAACCGGCAACGTCTGCCAGGGTGGTTTTCACCTGGTCTTCGGAGAGCAGGCGCGCCTTGCTCTTGCCAAAGCTCATCGGCCCGCCCTTGCCACCGGCACCGCCCTGCATCTGGCGCATGAAGAACATGAACACGGCGATGATCACCAGGATCGGGAAGCTCGCGACCAGGAGTTGGGTCCAGATGCTTTGCTGTTCAGGCTGCTTGCCTTCGACCACGACGTGGTTATCCACCAGGTCGCCGATCAGGCCGTTGTCCTGGATTGCCGGACGAATGGTCTTGAAGCTGTCGCCATCGTTGCGCTTGCCGGTAATCACGTAGCCATCAACCGCCACGCGCTCGACCTTGCCATCCTTGACCTGCTGGATGAAGTCGGAATAGTTGAGGGTCTGCGGCTCGTTAGGGCTGGAGAAGTTGTTCATCACTGTCACCAGGACAGCCGCGATGATCAACCACAGGATCAGATTCTTTGCCATATCGTTCAATTAACTACCCTCTGAAGCAAGCGCCGCTGTTGGCGCGCGCTTCGCATGATATTCACCGGCCTAACTTACTACATTACCTACAACTCTGGCAGGCGCCGTCTGTAACCCTTTGTGAAACTCTTCCTACACAATATTCGCTATTTCCCACAGGGCGAAATACGAAATTCCTATTGCCCTGCAAAAAAACCGCGCTTTATTCACTCCGGCCGCGGTAGCCCCAAGCCAGCATGTATTGCTCGCGGGAGCTGCCTCGGGAAGAGTCCGGCTTGATCATCTGGACCTTGTCGAATTTCTGACGAGCGTCCTTCACGTAAGCATCAAACCCTTCACCCTGAAAAACCTTGATCACGAAATTACCACCCGGCTTGAGTATCCGGGCTGCCAGATCAAGCGCCAGCTCGCAAAGAAACATGGCTTTGGGCATATCTACGGCAGGCGTACCACTCATATTGGGGGCCATATCGGAAATCACAAGGTCCACCGGCGAATTACCGACGGCGTCCAGGATCTGAGCGAGCACTTCGTCCTGGGTAAAGTCCCCCTGGATGAAAGTCACGTCCGGAATGCTGTCCATTTCCAGGATATCCGAGGCGATCAGGCGCCCCTGACCACCGATCAGCCGGCTAGTGACCTGCGACCAGCCACCAGGCGCCGCCCCCAGGTCAACAACGGTCATGCCCGGACGGATCAGCTTGTATTTCTCCTGGACCTCCAGAAGCTTGTAACTCGCACGCGAGCGGTAGCCATCCTTCTGCGCCTGCTTCACATAGGGATCATTGACATGTCTTTTCAGCCAACCAAGGCTTGTCTTGGAACGCGCCATTGGGCACCTCGATGATAAGGGTCGTGATTAGTTGGGCGGATCCACGAACCCTCGGGTAAAATGGCCGCCATTTTACAGAATCCAGACGAAAGGGTCAGATTATGCCGCTCACTCAAGAGCAGAAGAAACAGTACAAATCCATTGGCCACCATCTGAAACCGGTTTTGATTGTGGCTGACAACGGTTTGACTGAAGGTGTGTTAGCCGAATTTGAACGCGCATTGGCGGATCACGAACTGATCAAGATCAAGCTCAATATCCTCGATCGCGAATCGCGCCTGGCATCCATTGCCGAGCTGTGCAAGGTTGGCAAAGCGGATCTGGTACAGGTCATCGGCAAGATGGCACTGATTTACCGCAAGAACTTCAGCGTCAACAAGCAGCTGTCGAACGTCCATCGCTTCAAGTGATGACAAGGGTCAAGGGTGTGCTTCGCGCACCCTGACACTCCATCCGGGCACCGGCTGCATAATCAGCACCAGCCCCGAGAACCCCAAAACCAGATAGCTGAACACCTGCCAGCGCTGCGCATCCGGCCAGCCGATAGGCACGGCCACAAACATCGCACAGGCGCACAACGCGACCAGCAGCACCTGCCCACGAAAATCCCGCCATAGACTGGCAAGGCCATTAGCCTGTACCAGCACCAAAGCCTGAAAGATCACGCACACGGCGGCAAACCCTACCACCACGGTCTCGAACATGCCGGCGATCTCATCGATCAGCAACGGTGCCAGGCCAATTCGGCCCAACACCGGCTGCAAACCGAGATGCACCAGCCACAGACCGCCGACCCACAACATCTGGGCCAGCTGCCAGAGCATGGCGCCCGCATTTAGCGGGCGCCTTGCTTCAGATGTGACGGACTTCGACAATCTCGTACTCGATAACGCCACCAGGCGTTTTGACGACGACCACATCACCCTCTTCCTTGCCGATCAAGGCTCGAGCCAAGGGTGAACCGACCGAAATCTTGCCGAGTTTGAAGTCAGCCTCATCCTCACCCACGATGTGGTAAGTGACGCTTTCATCAGTCTCGACGTTGGCGATTTCGACGGTGGTGCCGAAGATAACCTTGCCAGTGTGAGGAATGGTTGTGACGTCGATGATGACCTGATTCTGAATCCGGCCTTCGATGTCACGAATCCGCGCCTCGACCATACCCTGCTGCTCGCGAGCAGCGTGGTATTCGGCGTTTTCCTTCAAGTCGCCCAACTCACGGGCCGTACCGATGTCCTGGCTGAGCTTTGGACGGACGACTTTGGTCAGGTGAGCGTGCTCTTCCTCCAGGGCGCGAGCGCCCTGAACGGTCATCGGGTACTTCGTTATGCTCATGCCTTCAATCCTGCGTGTAGATCCTGCAAGCGGCGTACGGTCTTCTCGGGACCGAACTTCAGCGCTTCACAGATCGCTTCGCCAGCAGCAATGGTGGTGGTGCAGTAAATCTTGTGCTGCAGGGCATTGCGACGAATGGAATAGGAGTCAGCGATCGACTGACGGCCTTCGGTGGTGTTGATGATCAAGGTGACTTCGTCATTCTTGATCATGTCGACTACGTGCGGACGCCCTTCGGTCACCTTGTTCACGCGGCGCACTTTCAGGCCTGCGGCTTCGATCAGCTTGGCAGTACCGGCAGTGGCAACCACTTCAAAGCCCAAGTTGATCAGATCACGGGCCACGCCTGCAACCAGTGGCTTGTCGTCATCACGTACGCTGATGAACGCAGTACCGCCGGTCGGCAGCACTTCGCTGGCACCCATCTGGGCCTTGGCGAATGCTTCACCGAAGGTGTCGCCCACGCCCATCACTTCTCCGGTCGACTTCATCTCTGGGCCGAGGATCGGGTCGACGCCAGGGAATTTGGCGAACGGGAACACCGCTTCTTTCACGCTGTAGAAGTTCGGGATAATTTCCTTGGTGAAACCCAGCTCCTGCAGGGTTTTACCGGCCATCACGCGCGCTGCGATCATCGCCAGGGAAACACCGATGCACTTGGACACGAACGGTACGGTACGCGAAGCGCGCGGGTTGACTTCGATGACGTAGATGTCTTCGCCTTGCAGCGCCAACTGAACGTTCATCAGGCCGACCACGCCCAGTTCCAGGGCCATTTTCTTGACCTGTTCGCGCATTTCGTCCTGGATGTGCGCCGGCAGGGAGTATGGCGGCAGCGAGCACGCGGAGTCACCGGAGTGAACGCCGGCCTGCTCGATGTGCTGCATGATCGCGCCGATCACTACGTCCTTGCCGTCGCAGACCGCATCCACGTCCATTTCGATGGCGCAGTTGAGGAAGTGGTCCAGCAGCACCGGGCTGTCGTTGGACACTTGAACCGCTTCACGCAAGTAGCGCTTGAGTTCTTCTTCTTCGTAGACGATTTCCATCGCACGACCGCCCAGTACATAGGACGGGCGCACCACCAGCGGGTAACCGATCTTGCTGGCTGCACGAATCGCTTCGTCTTCGCTGCGCACAGTGGCGTTTGGCGGCTGACGCAGGTTCAGGCGCTGGACCATTTGCTGGAAGCGCTCGCGGTCTTCGGCACGGTCGATGGCGTCAGGGCTGGTGCCGATGATCGGCACGCCAGCGGCTTCCAGGGCACGGGCCAGTTTCAGCGGGGTCTGGCCGCCGTACTGGACGATCACGCCTTTTGGCTTCTCGACGCGGACGATTTCCAGCACGTCTTCCAGGGTCACTGGTTCGAAGTACAGGCGATCGGAGGTGTCGTAGTCGGTGGAAACGGTTTCCGGGTTGCAGTTGACCATGATGGTCTCGTAACCGTCATCGCGCAGGGCCAGTGCCGCGTGCACGCAGCAGTAGTCGAACTCGATACCCTGGCCGATACGGTTAGGACCGCCACCCAGGATCATGATCTTGTCGCGGCCCGACGGCGCGGCTTCGCACTCTTCTTCGTACGTGGAGTACAGGTATGCGGTATCGGTGGCGAACTCGGCGGCGCAGGTGTCGACGCGCTTGTAGACCGGGAAGATTTCCAGCTTGTGGCGGTGGGCACGCAGGCTCTTCTCGGTCACACCCAGCAGCTTGGCCAGGCGCATGTCGGAGAAGCCCTTGCGCTTGAGGCGGAACATCAGGTCGCGGTCGATGCTGGTCAGACCCAGGGTCTTGACCTTCTCTTCGTCCTTGATCAGATCTTCCATCTGCACCAGGAACCAAGGATCGATCATGGTCATGCCGAAGATGTCTTCAACGCTCATGCCAGCGCGCATGGCGTCCGCCACGTACCAGATACGCTCGGCGCCCGGCACGGTCAGTTCGCGCTTGAGGATGCTCATGCTTTCCGGGTTGCGCAGGTCAACCTTCTCGTCCAGACCGCAAACACCGACTTCCAGGCCGCGCAGGGCTTTCTGCAGGGATTCCTGGAAGGTGCGGCCGATGGCCATGACTTCACCTACCGACTTCATCTGAGTGGTCAGGCGCGCATCAGCCTTGGAGAACTTCTCGAAGGCGAAACGTGGCAGCTTGGTCACGACGTAGTCGATGGACGGTTCGAAGGACGCCGGGGTCTTGCCGCCGGTGATGTCGTTCGACAGCTCGTCCAGGGTGTAGCCCACAGCCAGCTTGGCCGCGACCTTGGCGATCGGGAAACCGGTGGCCTTCGAGGCCAGTGCCGAGGAACGGGATACACGCGGGTTCATTTCGATCACGACCATGCGGCCGGTGTTCGGGCAGATACCGAACTGAACGTTCGAACCGCCGGTTTCCACGCCGATCTCACGCAGTACCGCCAGGGAGGCGTTACGCAGGATCTGGTATTCCTTGTCGGTCAGGGTCTGTGCCGGCGCCACGGTGATCGAGTCACCCGTGTGCACGCCCATCGGGTCAAAGTTTTCGATGGAGCAGACGATGATGCAGTTGTCCTTTTTGTCGCGGACAACTTCCATTTCATATTCTTTCCAACCGATCAGCGATTCGTCGATCAGCAGCTCTTTGGTCGGAGACAGGTCCAGGCCGCGGGCGCAGATTTCTTCGAACTCTTCACGGTTGTACGCGATACCGCCACCGGTGCCGCCCATGGTGAAGGACGGACGGATGATGCACGGGAAGCCCAGCTTCTCGAGGACCGCATTGGCCTCTTCCATGCTGTGGGCGATGCCGGAACGCGGGCACGCCAGGCCGATGGATTTCATTGCCTTGTCGAAACGCGAACGGTCTTCAGCCTTGTCGATGGTGTCGGCGTTGGCACCGATCATTTCTACGCCGAACTTCTCCAGGACGCCTTCGCGCTCCAGGTCCAGGGCGCAGTTCAGGGCGGTCTGGCCGCCCATGGTCGGCAGCAGCGCGTCCGGACGCTCTTTCTCGATGATCTTGGCAACGGTCTGCCACTTGATCGGCTCGATATAGGTGGCGTCGGCCATGGCCGGGTCGGTCATGATGGTGGCCGGGTTGGAGTTCACCAGGATGACGCGGTAGCCCTCTTCGCGCAGGGCTTTGCAGGCCTGGGCGCCGGAGTAGTCGAATTCGCAGGCCTGGCCGATCACGATCGGGCCAGCGCCAAGAATCAGGATGCTTTTAATGTCTGTACGTTTTGGCATGGGTTTGTCACTCAAATCCGCAGGTCAGTCGGCAAGCCGTCTTGTTCAATCTGTGAAGACTTGAAGGGGTCGCCGATATCGGGACCACCCTCAAGCTTTGCAACATCAGGGCGAGCGATCAGCGTCGCTTGGCCATCTCGTTGATGAAGCGATCGAACAGAGGTGCTACGTCGTTCGGGCCAGGGCTGGCTTCAGGGTGACCCTGGAAGCTGAAGGCGCTCTTGTCGGTACGCTCGATACCTTGCAGGGTGCCGTCGAACAGCGATTTGTGAATCGCGCGAACGTTGGCAGGCAGGGTGGCTTCGTCTACCGCAAAACCGTGGTTCTGGCTGGTGATCATCACCACGCCGCTGTCCAGATCCTGGACCGGGTGGTTGGCACCGTGGTGGCCGTGACCCATTTTCAGGGTCTTGGCGCCGGAGGCCAGGGCCAGCAACTGGTGACCGAGGCAGATACCGAACACCGGGATCTCGGTTTCCAGCACATCCTTGATCGCCTGGATCGCGTAGTCGCAAGGCTCGGGATCGCCAGGGCCGTTGGACAGGAACACGCCGTCCGGCTTCAGGGCCAGCGCTTCGGCGGCTGGAGTTTGTGCAGGCACCACGGTCACGCGGCAACCGCGCTCGACCAGCATGCGCAGGATGTTCACCTTGACGCCGTAGTCGTAGGCCACCACGTGGTACGGCAGTTCGGAGGCTTCGATGGTCGCGTGGCTGTCGGTCTTCAGATCCCAGACAGTCGAACGCCACTCGTACTTCTCTTTGGTACTGACGACTTTCGCCAGGTCCATGCCCTTGAGGCCAGGGAAGCCCTGGGCAGCGGCGATGGCGGCCTCTTCGGAAATGTTGTCACCGGCCATGATGCAGCCGTTCTGTGCGCCTTTTTCACGCAGGATGCGCGTCAGGCGGCGAGTGTCGATACCGGCGATGGCCACGACGTTGTTGGCCTTCAGGTAGTCCGACAGGGACATCGTGTTACGCCAGTTGCTCGCCACCAGCGGCAGGTCACGGATGACCAGGCCAGCAGACCAGACGCGGTTGGACTCGGCGTCTTCCGGCGTGGTGCCGGTATTGCCGATGTGCGGGTAAGTCAGGGTAACGATTTGTTGGGCGTAGGAAGGATCGGTAAGGATTTCCTGATAGCCGGTCATTGCGGTGTTGAACACCACCTCACCAACGGTTTGACCGTCGGCTCCAATGGCTTCGCCGCGAAAAATGCTGCCATCAGCAAGGGCGAGTATGGCTGGCTTAGTCAAGAAGACCTCCCGTAAATAAAGCCTGAAAGGGCGATCGCAGGTTGTAAAAAAGCGGAGTGACGTATGGACACGTCACCCCGCTTCTTCACTGAATTATTCTGCGCGCTTTTAGTGGACACACTAAAGCTGTAGCTTACAGAAAAAGGCATTTTTGGTCTACCGCCAATGAGCCTTAAAGGCTGGAGAATGCGACAGGTCGTCGCTTGGCGGGGTAAAACCGGGCTCAAACGCTGTGCGCGAGCCCGATTTAGGGTGCATCTTAACGCAGGTCGAGCACGTCTTGCATGTCATAAAGACCCGCTTCACGCCCGTCGAGCCACAAAGCAGCACGCACCGCACCCTTGGCGAAGGTCATGCGGCTGGAGGCCTTGTGAGTGATCTCGACACGCTCACCGTCGGCTGCGAACAACACAGTGTGATCACCCACGATATCGCCAGCGCGCACCGTGGCAAAACCGATGGTCTCGCGCTCGCGAGCACCGGTCTGGCCCTCACGACCGTAAACCGCGACTTTCTTCAGGTCGCGACCCAGGGCATCGGCAATCACCTCACCCATGCGCACGGCCGTACCGGACGGCGCATCGACTTTATGCCGATGGTGAGCTTCGGTGATCTCGATATCGACATCATCGCCCAGCACCCGGGCGGCGGTATCGAGCAGCTTCAGGCACAGGTTTACACCGACGCTGAAATTGGCCGCGAAGACGATCGGGATATCCTTGCCCGCCTCTGCCAGCAACTGCTTCTCTTCAACACTGAAGCCGGTGGTGCCAATGATCATCGCCTTGTTGTGCTTGCGGCAGAAGGCGAGGTTTTTCAGGGTCACCGTCGGATGAGTGAAGTCGATCAGCACGTCGAACTCATCGACCACGCGATCCAGGTCACCCGACAGCGGCACGCCGATGCGACCGATAGCCGCCAGCTCACCGGCGTCCGCGCCGACCAGCGTACTGTCAGGACGATCCACTGCCGCCGTCAGGCCGGCACCTGGCGCCTGCTGCACAGCCTCGATCAGGGTTTTGCCCATGCGCCCGGCGGCGCCCATCACAGCTATACGTCGCATGCCTGTCTCCTTACAAATCGCCGAAGAAGCGCTTCACGCCTTCGAACCAGCCCGTGGTTTTCGGGGAATGACTGTTGTCGTCCGCAAGGGAGCTGCGGAACTCTTCGAGCATTTCACGCTGGCGACGACTCAGGTTGACCGGCGTCTCGACTGCCACACGGCACATCAAGTCACCCGCACCGCCGCCACGCACAGGCGCAACGCCCTTGCCACGCACGCGGAACTGCTTGCCGGTCTGAGTCCCCTCAGGGATTTTCAGCTTGACTCGACCATCGAGGGTCGGAATCTCCAGCTCGCCACCCAACGCCGCATCGACGAAGCTGATAGGCACTTCACAGAACAGATGCTTGCCGTCACGCTGGAAAATCGAGTGCTCGCGCACGTTGATCACCACGTACAGATCGCCGGTTGGCCCGCCCTGGGCACCCGCCTCGCCCTCGCCCGACAGGCGAATGCGGTCACCGGTATCGACACCGGCCGGCACTTTGACCGACAGGGTCTTGTACTCTTCGACACGACCTTCGCCATGGCAGGAATCGCAAGGATCGGAAATGATCTTGCCCTGGCCGTGGCAACGCGGACAGGTTTGCTGCACCGAGAAGAACCCTTGCTGCATGCGCACCTGGCCGATACCGCCACAGGTCGGGCAGGTCACCGGCGAAGAGCCTTTCTTGGCACCCGAGCCGTCACATGGCTTGCAGTTGACCAGTGTCGGAACGCGAATATTCACGCTGGTGCCACGCACCGCTTCTTCCAGGTTCAGCTCCAACGTGTAACGCAGGTCGCTGCCTCGCTGGGCACCACCGCGGGAACCACCGCGACCGCCACCGAAGAAGTCGCTGAAGACATCACCAAAGATGTCCGAGAAGTTCTGGCCACCGAAACCGGCGCCGCCACCACCCATGCTCGGGTCGACACCGGCATGACCGTACTGGTCGTAGGCCGCACGCTTGCCGGAATCGGAGAGCACTTCGTAGGCCTCGTTGGCCTCCTTGAACATCTCTTCCGACGCCTTGTCATCAGGATTACGGTCCGGGTGGTGCTTCATCGCCAGGCGACGGTAGGCCTTTTTCAGGTCCGCCTCGCTTGAACCTCGCTCAACACCCAATACTTCGTAATAGTCACGCTTTGCCATAAGTCTCTGCACTCTTGAGGACGTTCGACAAACCTCTCCTGAGCCTCGTCAAACTCGTTGAGCCCCAATACAGGCCCGGACCCAACTCACGTCAATTCAACGATCCTGGTCTTTGTTTCAATGTGGCACTTTCGGCTCGGAAAGCAGGAGCATTCCCGACCATGCCGCCAACAAGCGAACCGTGTCGCATGCTGTAAAAATTCGCTGACTCCAGACACGCCAACGCGGGAGCAAGCTCCCGCGCGGCGACATCCTACCAGTCACCGCCTGAAGGCAGTCAACCGGCCGACCAACAACTTACTTGTGGTCTTTTACTTCTTCGAACTCAGCATCGACAACGTCGTCTGCCTTTTGCGCCTTGTCGTCGTGCGGTGCCGCGCCTTCAGCAGGCTGAGCCTGTTCGGCGTACATCTTCTGCGCCACTGGAGCGGAGACTTTCGACAGTTCTTCAACCTTGGCTTCGATAGCAGCCTTGTCGTCGCCTTTTACAGCGGCTTCCAGGGCAACCACGGCAGCTTCGATCGCAGTCTTCTCTTCAGCGCTTACCTTGTCGCCAGCGTCAGCGACCATTTTGCGCGTCGAGTGAACCAGTGCATCACCCTGGTTACGGGCAGCGGCCAGCTCTTCGAATTTGCGGTCTTCCTCGGCATTGGCCTCGGCGTCACGCACCATGCGCTCGATCTCTTCATCGGACAGGCCGGAGTTGGCCTTGATCACGATCGACTGAGTCTTGCCGGTGGCCTTGTCCTTGGCGCCTACATGCAGGATGCCGTTAGCGTCGATGTCGAAGGTCACTTCGATTTGTGGCACGCCACGTGGTGCTGGTGGAATCTCGGCCAGGTCGAACTTGCCCAGGGACTTGTTCTGTGCAGCCTGCTTACGCTCACCTTGCAGCACGTGAATGGTCACGGCGCCCTGGTTGTCGTCGGCAGTCGAGAACACTTGCGATTTCTTGGTAGGAATCGTGGTGTTTTTCTCGATCAGCGCAGTCATCACGCCACCCATGGTTTCGATACCCAGGGTCAGCGGGCTGACGTCCAGCAGCAGAACGTCTTTCACGTCACCGGCCAGTACCGCACCCTGGATGGCAGCACCCATGGCAACAGCTTCGTCCGGGTTCACGTCTTTACGTGCTTCTTTACCGAAGAACTCGGTCACCAGCTTCTGAACCAGTGGCATACGGGTCTGACCGCCGACCAGGATCACGTCGTTGATCGCACCAACGTCGATACCGGAGTCTTTCAGCGCAATGCGGCAAGGTTCGATAGTGCGTTGAACCAGGTCTTCAACCAGCGCTTCCAGCTTGGCGCGGGAGATCTTCACGTTCAAGTGCTTAGGACCGGTAGCGTCTGCAGTGATGTACGGCAGGTTGACGTCGGTCGACTGAGCGGAAGACAGCTCGATCTTGGCTTTTTCAGCGGCTTCTTTCAGGCGCTGCATCGCCAGCGGATCACCCTTGAGGTTCATGCCGCTTTCTTTCTTGAATTCGTCGACGAGGTAGTCGATCAGACGAATGTCGAAGTCCTCACCACCCAGGAAGGTGTCGCCGTTGGTGGCCAACACTTCGAACTGGTGCTCGCCATCGACTTCAGCGATCTCGATCACGGAAACGTCGAAAGTACCGCCACCCAGGTCATAAACGATCACGGTGTGATCGCCCTTGGCCTTGTCCATACCGTAAGCCAGAGCAGCCGCGGTTGGTTCGTTGATGATACGTTTCACGTCCAGGCCCGCGATGCGGCCGGCGTCCTTGGTCGCCTGACGCTGGCTGTCGTTGAAGTAGGCCGGAACGGTGATCACCGCTTCAGTCACTGGCTCGCCGAGGTAGTCTTCGGCGGTCTTCTTCATCTTCTTCAGGATTTCAGCCGAGATTTGTGGCGGCGCCATCTTCTGGCCGTTCACTTCAACCCAGGCGTCACCGTTGTCAGCCTTGGCGATCTTGTACGGAACCATCTTGATGTCTTTCTGCACGACTTCTTCGTCGAACTTGCGACCGATCAGACGCTTCACGGCGTACAGGGTGTTATGCGGGTTGGTCACAGCCTGACGCTTGGCGGACTGGCCGACCAGGATTTCGCCATCGTTGGCGTAAGCGATGATCGACGGCGTGGTACGCGCGCCTTCGGCGTTTTCAATAACTTTGGCTACGCCGTTTTCAAGCACGGAGACGCAGGAGTTGGTGGTCCCCAGGTCGATACCGATAATTTTGCCCATGTTCACTCTCCCGAAACTTTGGATTTGGTTGCCGCAGCAGTGGTGGCTAACTGCGGTAGCACTTAAACGCTTGACTTCTAAATGGGGGCCTTGCGGCTAATTTCAAGCCTGCTCGTCAATAGAAGGCGAAACTGGCGCCGGAGCCTTGCTGACCACGACCATCGCCGGGCGCAGCAGGCGACCGTTAAGCTGGTAGCCCTTCTGGAACACCTTGAGCACGCTGTTTGGCTCGAGGTCAGCGCTTTCCTGCATGGCCATTGCCTGATGAAGAACGGCGTTGAACGGCTCGCCATGCGGATCGATCGCTTCCAGCTGATAACGCTTCAGGGTGTCCTGGAACATTTTCAGGGTCAGCTCGATGCCTTCACGCATCGGACGAATGCTTTCGTCATCCGGGCTGGACAATTCCAGGCCACGCTCCAGGCTGTCGATGATCGGCAGCAGGTCGCCGGCGAATTTTTCCAGCGCGAACTTGTGAGCTTTTTCTACATCCTGCTCGGCGCGACGGCGGACGTTCTGCAGATCGGCGGCTACACGCAAAGCCTGATCCTGCGCACCTGCCAGTTGCTCTTCGAGCACTTGTACACGAGCCGCCAGGTCATCACCCGAAGCCTGGGAAGCCTGATCGGCGTCTAGATTTTGCGTATCCACTGTCTGTTCGTCAGCCATAGAATTCTCCTTTCAATATCGTCCGCGAGCCTGACTCGCGCTTCTGTCCAGCTATATGGGGCCGCAAAATCCGGCTTCAAGGGCTGATCAAACATTAACCCTACAAAAAACAGCTGCATTGTCATTCCCCTCCGCGCTAAGGATTTCGTCGGATCAAGCAAATCGAGCTAACGAGGGGCATTGTCAGCCGCAAATAAAACACTGTATAAATAACCAGACCTAAAGCCTGGGAGCGGCCTTCATGCTGGTGCACCTGTCCGTACATAACTACGCCATCGTTGAACATCTCGATCTTGAACTCGATCGAGGCATGAGCGTGATCACAGGGGAAACCGGCGCCGGCAAGTCGATCATGCTCGACGCCCTGGGCCTGACCCTCGGCGATCGAGCCGACAGCGGCGTGGTCCGCCCCGGCGCAGACAAAGCCGACATCCTGGCAACCTTTGACCTGGCCGACATCCCGGAAGCCAGCGCCTGGCTCGCCGAACGCGACCTCGAGAACGACGGCCCGTGCATCCTGCGCCGAGTCATTACCGCCGAAGGGCGCTCGCGCGGCTACATCAACGGCACCCCCTGCCCGCTGGGCGACCTCAAGGCCCTGGGCGAACTGCTGATCGACATCCATAGCCAGCATGAACACCAGTCCCTGCTCAAGACCGATACCCATCGCCGCCTGCTCGACGAATACGCCGGCGCCACGGACCTTGCCCGCCAGGTGCACCTGGCCGCCCAGCGCTGGCGCCAGACTCACCAGGAGCTTGAGCGACTGTCCAACTCCGGCGACGAGCAGCGCGCTCGCCATCAGTTGCTCAGCTACCAACTTGAAGAGCTTGAAAACCTTGGCCTCGGCGACAACGAGCTGGAGCAGTTGGAACAGGAACACAAGAACCTGACCAACGCGGAAACCTTGCTGGGTATCTGCCGGCAAGTGGTCGAACAATGTAGCGAGAGTGATTCCGGCAATGTCCTGAACGCCCTGACTGCAAGCCTTAATCGCCTGTCGAGCGTGAACAACTCGATTGGCGCGCTGGGCGAAGCCAGCAGCTTGCTGACCAGCGCGCAGATCCAGGTTGAAGAAGCCGTGGGTGAGCTGAACCGCTTCCTGGATAACTTCGACGCAGACCCGGCGCGCCTTCAATACCTGGAAGAACGCCTCGATGCGATCTACACCATGGCACGCAAGCACCGCATCCAGCCAACCGAGGTCGCAGAGATGCAACAGCGGTTACTGGATGAAATCGAAACCCTGAACGCCAACGATGAATCCATCGAGCGACTGAGTGATGAGCTGGCGTCTTATGCCCGTCATTATCAGGAGAAGGCTCGAGAGTTGAGCGACCTGCGCCACCAAGCCTCCAGCAGCCTGGCCAGCGCGGTGGAACAGGAGATCCAGCGCCTGGGCATGCCCGGAGGGCGCTTTGCCATTGAGCTGCGACCGAACAGCAGCAATGAATTGCTTCCGAACGGACTCGAACAGGTGGAACTGTTGGTTAGCGCTAACCCGGGGCAGCCGTTAAAAGCCCTGGCGAAGGTGGCATCGGGTGGCGAACTGTCGCGTATCAGCCTGGCGATCCAGGTGATCACCGCGCAAACGTCCCGGGTCCCGACCTTGGTGTTCGACGAAGTGGACGTCGGCATTGGCGGACCGACTGCAGAAATCGTCGGCCAATTGCTGCGCAGGCTTGGTGAACGCGGGCAGGTCCTGACGGTCACGCACCTGCCCCAAGTGGCCGCACAAGGGCATCAGCACCTGTTCGTGCACAAAGTCCGGGGCGAAGATGCCACTCGCACGGCCGTCTCCAAATTGAGCAAGAACGATCGCGTAGAAGAAGTGGCGCGAATGCTGGGCGGGATCGATCTCACCAAGGAATCCCTGGCTCACGCCAAGAAAATGGTCGTCACTGCAAAAATCTAAAACGAATCCATGTAGGAGCTGCCGAAGGCTGCGATCTTTTGACTTTGTCCATACAAACGCAAAGATCAAAAGATCGCAGCCTTCGGCAGCTCCTACAGAACCGTTTGCAAACCGCACAAGCGGCAGAAAGCACGAAGGCGACCCTGGGGTCGCCTTCGTTCGTTTCGCGAACCCTGGGTTCGCGCGACATGCTTACTTTTTCTTGCGCACGTACAACACAAGATTGTGATCAACCATCTCGAAACCGTACTTGTCGACGATGGCTTTCTGCAGGCGCTCGATTTCTTCGTCGAAGAATTCGATCACTTCGCTGGTTTCGACGTTGACCATATGATCGTGATGCTTGCCGTCGTCCAGTTCGAAGACCGCATGGCCTCCGTCGAAGTTGTGCCGCACCACAAGTCCAGCCGCCTCGAACTGGGTCAGTACACGGTAAACCGTGGCCAGACCGACGTCCTCGCCAGCCTCCATCAATGCCTTATAGACATCCTCGGCACTCATGTGGCGCTGCTCGGCAGAGTCGAGCATTTGCAGAATCTTGACCCGTGGCAGGGTCACTTTGAGGCCGGCTTTGCGTAGTTCGCTATTTTCAACCATGGTCAGCTTTCTCGCGATGCTGCTTCGCAGCTTCTCTTAATGCGGGTATGATCGGCGTTTACGTTGTCCCAGCCAAGATAGTGGAAGTCGCCCACCGATGCAAAACACCAAGCTCTTGCTAACCAGTTTCACCTTTGTGGGACTGCTCGCACTCGCCGGTTGTTCATTCCCCGGGGTTTACAAAATCGACATCCAGCAGGGCAATGTCGTCACGCAGGACATGATAGACCAGTTACGCCCGGGAATGACCCGTAAGCAAGTAAGGTTTATCATGGGCAACCCCCTGCTGACCGATACGTTCCACGCCGATCGCTGGGATTACCTGTATAGCCTGCAACCGGGTGGCGGCGAACGCCAACAGGAACGCATTAGCGTTATCTTCAACTCAAATGACCAGCTTGTCAGTCTCTCTGGCGATTTCATGCCTGGCATGAGCCGCGACGAAGCCATTCTGGGCAAGGACACTGGCACCACCGTGACTGCGCCAGCAGAGCAGGTCGAGCAGCCGAAACCGGAAAAACCGGTCAAGCCTGGCTCGTTGCTCGATCAGATCCAGAAGGAAGTGGACGGTGTCGAAACCGTGCCAGTCCCGACTCCAGAACCTCTGGAAACCTCGCCGCAATAATTTGCGACATAAAAAAACCCGGCATGTCCGGGTTTTTTTACGCCTGGCATTTACCCGACTTACTGATTCCGGGCCTTGGCCTCGGCAGCCTTCGCCGCACGCAGGCGACGCACTTCCTTCGGGTCCGCCAGCAACGGCCGGTAGATCTCGATGCGATCACCTGATTGAACCGGACGACTGTCGGGATCGGCAATCACCTTGCCGAAGATCCCCACCGGACACTGCGACAGGTCCAGCTCAGGAAAAGCCTGACGCATGCCGGACTTCAACAACGCGGCGCGAACGGTGGTTCCTGCCGGCACGCTCACCGACAAGAGCAGCTGACGATCAACGGCGGCATAGACCACCTCGATTTCTATCATCGCCTCAACCATGCATTTGCTTGGCGCGCTGGCAGAACGCGTCCACCAGCGTATTCGCTGCCTGATTGAACAACGGCCCCAGGGTGGCGCGAATGATCGGCCCTGCATAATCGAACGACAGGTCCAGGCTGATCTTGCAGGCCTTCTCACCCAACGGCTTGAACACCCAAACGCCATGCAACTGGGTGAACGGCCCCTCCTCGAGGTTCATCTCGATCGACTGGCCGGGCACCAGGGTGTTGCGCGTCACGAAATGCTGGCTGAGCCCGCCCTTGGCCACACCAACGCTCGCGCGCATATGATCGGCAGAGCTTTCCAGCACTTCAGCTGAAGAGCACCAGGGCAGGAATTCCGGATAACGCGCCACGTCGTTGACCAGGTCATACAGCGCTTGCGCGGGGTACGGCAGCAACGCCGAACGTGAAATGTGTGTCGTCATGTCAGCGTCACTTCCAGAGCTGGGCGGCAAACACTATGAGAATGCCGATTGGCGCCACATAGCGCATCAAGAACAAGGACAAGGCAAACAACATCGGGTTTCGCATCGACAGCTCGTCACGCACTGCTTCACGCCCCATTACCCAGCCTGCAAATACCACGAAACACAATCCACCGAGCGGCAGCATGATCCGTGAGGTGAAGAAATCGATCACGCCAAAGAAGTCCAGACCACCCGCCGCACCCCATTGATAGAGGTGAAACAGCCCGTCTTCGTTCACGAAAAACTTGGCTTGTTTCCAGACATTGAAGGAAAACACGGTACCCAGACCGACAAACCAGCAACTGAAGGCCAACCAGAAGGTGACCCAGGTTCGACTGATTTTCGAGCGCTCCACCAGGTAAGCCACCATGGGTTCGAGCAAGGATATGGCCGAACTCCAGGCTGCAATCGCGACCAGCACGAAGAACACTACGCCCATCAACTGGCCAAACGCTACGTTGCCAAAGGCATATGGCAGGCTGACAAACATCAGGCCAGGGCCTTCGCTTGGGTTCAACCCTCCGGCAAATACAATCGGAAACAGCGCCAGGCCAGCCACCAGGGACACAAAGGTATCCAGCAGCGCCACGCCAACGATGGTCCCGGAGATCGACGAATGCTTGGGCATGTAGGCGCCGTAGATCATGATCGAACCGACACCGACGCTCAGGGAAAAGAAGGCGTGCCCCATGGCAGGCAGCAAGCCGTCGAGGACTTTTTCCGGGTGGAAGTCGAACATGAAATGCACGCCTTCCATGAAATGCCCGGTGGTCATGCTGTAGCCCAGCAACACAAGGATCATCACGAACAGCAACGGCATCATGATCCGCAGACTGCGTTCAAGCCCCGCGACCACGCCTTTTGCGATCACCACCGCAGACAGCAGCATAAAAATCGTGTGCCAAAGTGTCAGGCGCCAGGGATCGGCAATCACATTGCCAAAGTACGCCCCCACCTGATCGGGAGTCGCTCCCTGGAAGTCGCCACGACCCATATCGATGATGTAGTCCAGCGACCAGCCGCCGACGACACTATAGAAAGACAGGATCAACAATGCCGTGATCATTCCGGCAAAAGCACCCCAGGACCATTTTGTCGAATGGCCCGCTTCCAGCGCCAGCACCTTCAAGGCATTGGCCGGGCTCTGCCGGGCACGCCGGCCAATCAGGGTTTCGGCGAGCATGACCGGCACGCCGATCAAGGCGATACAGGCCAGGAACATCAGCACGAAAGCGCCGCCGCCGTAGACGCCAACCATGTAGGGGAATTTCCAAATACTACCCAGGCCCACGGCCGAACCGGTCGCGGCGAGTATGAAAACCCAACGGCTAGCCCAACTGCCGTGGACAGAAACCTTGTCTGTCGACATCTATATTACGACCAAGCGTTCAAAAAAGAGGCCGCATTGTCCGGGATTCAATCAACCTGCTCAAGCATGTAGCAATCCCGTAGCCGACTCGCGTGCAACTCCCTATAATGCCGCCCCTATGGCTAAACAGAAGAAACACCCAACAGGGACCATCGCGCAAAATAAAAAGGCGCGACACGATTACTTCATCGAACATCGGTTCGAGGCTGGTCTGGTCCTGGCCGGCTGGGAAGTAAAAAGTCTGCGGGCAAGCAAGTTGCAACTGGTTGACAGTTACGTACTGCTCAAGGATGGCGAAGCCTGGCTGCTCGGCAGTCATATCACGCCCCTGACGACCGCCAGCACCCACGTCATCGCCGATCCGGTGCGCACGCGAAAATTGCTGCTCAACCGGCGGGAGCTGGAAAAGCTCGCCGCTGCCGTGCAGCAAAAAGGCTACGCCTGCGTGTGCCTGTCCTGGTACTGGAGCAAGCACATGGTCAAGTGCGAAATTGCTCTGGGCAAGGGCAAGAAGGAATACGACAAGCGCGACACCGAGCGCGAACGCGACGCCGGGCGCGAATTGCAGCGCGCGGTGCGCAACAAGGGCAAGGAAGATTAATTCCTTGCACTGATCGTTCCCACGCTCTGCGTGGGAATGCATCCCGTGACGCTCCGCGTCACAAAGCGAATGCAGAGCGTCCATTGCCGCATTCCCACGCAGAGCGTGGGAACGATCACCAGCTGACTACATCCCCTTGCGCCGCTCCGCCCGAGCCACGCGCTGCACTTCCTGACGCACCTCCTCCAGCACCTCCTGCACATACAGAATGTGTCGACTGGAGACTTCCCGGGCCTGTTCCGCCCTGCCTTCGATAATTGCCTGATACAGCTCCCGGTGCTGCGTAATCAGCATGTCGCGGGTCTCTGTACGCTGCTTGTACATGCCGCCAATGTTCGTGACCACGTTGCGCTTGAGCAGGTCGAACAACCCGCGAATGGTGTGCAGAAGCACCGCGTTATGACTGGCTTCGGCAATCGCCAGATGAAAATTTGCATCCGCCGCACCCTCCTCCGCCCGACTGACTTCATCGTGACGCGAATAGCAGTCCTGCAATTGATTGAACGCGGCAGCCAGTCGCTCGCGGTCAACGTCGGTGGCACGTAGCGCTGCGTAATAGGCGCAGGACGCTTCCAGCGTGTGGCGAAACTCCAGCAGATCGCGCTGCGCTTCGGGGTTGCTTTCCAGCAGATGCAACAGCGGATCACTGAACGTCGTGCCCAGGGATTCCACCACATAATTGCCGCCACCTTGACGGCTGACCAGCAGCCCCTTGGCGGTCAATTTCTGAATAGCTTCGCGCAACGAAGGTCGAGAGACACCAAATTGCTCGGCCAGCGCGCGTTCCGCCGGCAGGCGTTCACCGGCTTTCAGCGTGCCCTCAAGGATCATGCCCTCGAGCTGCTCGACAATATCGTCAGACAAACGGCGCTGCCGAATCTGATCAAACCCCATAACTCGATTTCTCCACCATCCCGACGGCGCGCCGGGGCTCTATTCTGGCCTATCCAGGCTACGCAGGCACCTGCCAAGCGACCATTACCCAAACGGGCCAGACCTTCTGCAAATCCCTGCCTACGACAAAAGTTTTAGGGCGGCAAATTGACACACCGCCTACAACGCTTTTACCCTAGCCAACAGCGATTGTAAATTGGTATTACCAATTAACCAAGAACGCTGATCAGTGCCTGACCAACAACAATTAGGGGCCACCCCATATGCAAACCTGGCAACAGCTCTACAGCCCACTCGGCAGCCTCGGCCTGTCCGCACTCGCAGCCGTTATTCCCATCGTGTTTTTCTTCCTGGCCCTGGCCGTGTTCCGCCTCAAAGGACACGTGGCTGGCAGCATCACCCTGGCCTTGTCGATCCTGGTGGCAATCATTGCCTTCAAGATGCCAGTCGACATGGCGTTCGCCGCCGCCGGGTATGGTTTCGCCTACGGTCTGTGGCCAATCGCCTGGATCATCGTGGCGGCCGTGTTCCTCTACAAACTGACGGTCAAGAGTGGCCAGTTCGAAGTGATCCGCAGCTCGGTGCTGTCGATTACCGACGACCAGCGCCTGCAAGTCCTGTTGATCGGCTTCTGCTTCGGCGCCTTCCTCGAAGGTGCGGCCGGTTTCGGCGCACCGGTGGCGATTACCGCCGCACTGCTCGTAGGGCTGGGCTTCAACCCGCTGTACGCCGCGGGCCTTTGCCTGATCGCGAACACCGCGCCGGTCGCCTTCGGCGCCCTGGGTATTCCGATCATCGTGGCCGGGCAAGTGACCGGCATCGACGCCTTCAAGATTGGCGCCATGACCGGTCGCCAGTTGCCGCTGCTGTCGTTGTTCGTGCCATTCTGGCTGGTGTTCATGATGGATGGCCTGCGCGGCGTGCGTGAAACCTGGCCGGCAGCGCTGGTCGCGGGTTTGAGCTTTGCCGTGACCCAATACTTCACCTCCAACTTCATCGGCCCGGAACTGCCGGACATCACGTCAGCCCTGGCCAGCCTGGTTTCCCTGACTCTGTTCCTGAAGGTCTGGCAGCCAAAACGCGCCGCCGGCCAACACATCGTCGGCGCCGTCTCGGCTTCCGTGGTCAGCGCCAGCGTCGGTGGTTTCGGCCAGAAGCGCACCACCGTGGCTTCGCCTTACAGCCTCGGGGAGATTTTCAAGGCCTGGTCGCCGTTCCTGATCCTGACCGTGCTGGTGACCATCTGGACGCTCAAGCCATTCAAGGCGATGTTTGCCGCGGGCGGCTCGATGTACAGCTTCGTGTTCAATTTCGCCATCCCGCACCTGGACCAGTTGGTAATCAAGGTGGCACCGATCGTGGCCGCGCCGACTGCCCTTCCGGCGGTGTTCAAGCTTGACCCGATCTCCGCCACCGGCACCGCGATTTTCTTCTCGGCGCTGATCTCGATGCTGGTCCTGAAGATCAACCTCAAAACTGGTCTGACCACTTTGAAAGAGACCTTCTACGAACTGCGCTGGCCGATCCTGTCCATCGGCATGGTGTTGGCCTTCGCGTTTGTCACCAACTACTCGGGCATGTCGTCGACCATGGCCCTGGTCCTGGCCGGTACAGGCGCAGCCTTCCCGTTCTTCTCGCCGTTCCTCGGCTGGCTGGGCGTGTTCCTGACCGGCTCCGATACCTCGTCCAACGCGCTGTTCAGTTCGTTGCAGGCGACCACCGCCCACCAGATCGGCGTCAACGACACCTTGCTGGTGGCAGCGAACACCAGCGGTGGCGTGACCGGCAAGATGATCTCGCCACAATCGATCGCCGTGGCCTGTGCGGCAACTGGCCTGGTGGGCAAGGAATCGGACCTGTTCCGCTTCACCCTCAAGCACAGCCTGTTCTTTGCAACGATTGTCGGCCTGATCACCCTGGCCCAGGCCTACTGGTTCACCGGCATGCTGGTGCACTAAGCGCTATAAGCGACATGGAAAAACGACGCCGGGCCACGACCCCGGCGTCAGCTATTCACTACCCGGTCTGCAAGGCTGCTGAAAGATTTTCTCTCTATATTCAGTGGCCTCGACGGACGGATAACCGGCCGAGAGACACGCCTGATGAGCGAGCTTTTTTACAACGCTGTGCCGAATGCGACCCGTGTCGCCCCGCCACTGCCCGAGCCTCGGCAATACCCCAGCGAGAAACCTCAACGGGTGTACCTGTTCGGGACCTGCGTAGTGGATCTGTTCTACCCGCAAGCCGGAATGGACGCGATCCACCTGCTGGAACGCGAGGGCATTCGTGTCGAGTACCCGCAAGGGCAAAGCTGCTGCGGTCAACCGGCCTACACCTCGGGCTACACCGAGCAGGCCAGGACCGTCGCGCGCTCGCAACTGGCGCTGTTCGCCGGGGATTATCCGGTGGTGGTACCTTCGGGTTCCTGCGCGGGCATGTTGCGTGAACACTATGCCGACTTGTTCAAGGATGAGCCGGACACCTTGCAACAGGTTCAGGCACTGGCTGCCAGGACCTATGAACTGGCCGAGTTTCTGTTGTTTGTCTGCAAGGTGCAGTTCAAGGACAGCGGTATGCCGGTGAAGGTAGCGTTGCACACGTCGTGTTCGGCACGCCGTGAGATGAACACCCACCTGCACGGCCGCGAGCTGTTGTCGCAACTGGGCAACGTGGAGCGGGTCGAACACAGCCACGAAAGCGAATGCTGTGGCTTCGGTGGGACTTTCAGCGTCCGTATGCCAGATATTTCCGGGGCGATGGTGGCTGACAAGACCCGCTCGTTGAAAGAATCCGGCGCACACCAGGTACTCAGTGCCGACTGCGGTTGCCTGATGAACATCAACGGCTCGCTGGAGAAACAGAAGGAAGCGCTGCGCGGTCAACACCTGGCCAGCTTCCTCTGGCAGCGTACCGGAGGTGCCCAATGAGTGCCGCCGAGATTATTCCTACGGTCGCCGTAGAAGAAGACTTTCGCACCCGGGCGCACGAGGCGCTGGGTGACGCGCAATTGCGGGGCAACTTCCGCAAGGCGATGGATTCACTGATGACCAAACGGGCAGCGGCTTTCAGCGATGCTCACGAAAGAGAACATCTGCGAGCGCTGGGCAATGCTGTCCGCGCCCGTGCGTTATCGAAGTTGCCCGATTTGCTCGAGCAACTTGAACAGAACCTGACCCGCAACGGTGTGACAGTGCACTGGGCGGAAACGGTGGACGAAGCCAATGGCATCGTCCTGTCGATCATCCGCGCTCACGAGGGGCGGCAAGTGATCAAGGGTAAATCGATGGTCAGCGAAGAAATGGAGATGAACCACGTCCTCGCTGAACAGGGCATTGAATGCCTGGAATCGGACATGGGCGAGTACATCGTCCAGCTCGACCACGAGAAGCCTTCACACATAATCATGCCGGCGATCCACAAGAACGCCGGTCAGGTCGCGTCCTTGTTCCACGACAAACTTGGCGTGGAATACACCAAGGACGTTGACCAACTCATTCAGATCGGTCGCAGGGTCCTGCGGCAGAAGTTCTTCGAAGCGGACATCGGCGTCTCCGGCGTCAACTTCGCCGTGGCCGAAACCGGCACCTTGTTGCTGGTGGAAAACGAAGGCAACGGCCGCATGACGACCACTGTGCCACCGGTGCACATCGCCGTCACCGGCATCGAGAAAGTCGTAGAGAACCTGCGCGACGTAGTGCCGCTGCTGTCGTTGCTGACCCGCTCGGCCCTGGGCATCCCGATCACCACCTACGTCAACATGATCTCCGGTCCGCGCAAGGAACATGAGCTCGACGGCCCGCAGGAAGTGCACCTGGTCCTGCTCGACAACGGTCGCAGCCAGGCGTTTGCCGACAGCGAACTGCGCCAGACCTTGAACTGCATCCGCTGCGGCGCCTGCATGAATCATTGCCCGGTCTACACTCGAATCGGCGGCCATGCCTACGGCGAGGTCTACCCCGGCCCTATCGGCAAAATCATCACCCCGCATATGGTCGGCCTGGCGAAAGTCCCGGATCATCCGAGCGCCTCTTCGCTGTGCGGTGCCTGCGGCGAAGTGTGCCCGGTCAAAATCCCGATCCCGTCTTTGCTGCGCCGTTTGCGCGAAGAGAACGTGAAAGCGCCGGACAGCCCGGATCAAGTGATGCGTGGCCAGGGCAGCAAGTACTCGCGCAAGGAACGATTCATCTGGAATGCCTGGGCCAGGCTCAACAGTTCACCGACGCTTTATCGCCTGTTCGCTTTGGCCGCAACTCGCCTGCGTGCCCTTACGCCGAGCAATGTCGGACCATGGACGCAGAACCACAGTGCCCCGAAACCCGCCGCCCGCTCACTGCATGACATGGCTCGCGAGCATCTGGCCAAACAGGGAGATCGTTGATGAGCGCCAAGCAAAATATCCTAACCAAGTTGCGCAAAAGCCTGACAGGCACGACGCCGGTGCCTGACAACTTCGACGTCGAACTGGTGACAAAGCCCTATACCTACACGCCAGATCAACGCATCCCGCAACTGCGCAAATTGATGGAAGCAGTGCACACGGAAATCCACCTGACTTCGGGCGAGCACTGGCCGACCCTGTTGGCAACACTGCTGCAAGACCGCCAGTTGCCCAGCCTGTTGATCGCCCCGACTACGCCGCACGGGCAACGCGTCTCGCAGCACTGGGCGAAAAACCCCGGCCTGCCGACGCTCAAGGCCTACGACCGCCCGATTGAGGAATGGAAAGCAGAACTGTTCAACGACACCCCGGCGAGCCTGACCACCACCCTTGGCGCAATCGCCGCCACGGGCAGCCTGATTCTCTGGCCGACGCGAGAAGAACCGCGCCTCATGAGCCTGGCGCCACCGGTGCATTTCGCCTTGCTCAAGGCCAGTGAAATCCGCGATAACTTCTATCAGGTACAACAGGAATTCGAATGGGCCCAGGGCATGCCGACCAACGCCTTGCTGGTTTCCGGCCCGTCGAAAACCGCTGATATCGAGCAAGTCCTGGCTTACGGCGCCCACGGTCCGAAAGACCTCGTGGTGTTGATCCTGGAGGACCAATGAGTCTACCGGCCGCTTTCCTGCGCGATGCGCAGCAAATGATTCCCCGGGAACGGCGTTTCGACGATCCACTGTCGACGCTGGCCTTCGGCACCGATGCCAGCTTCTATCGACTGATTCCGCAACTGATAATTCGCGTCGAGTCCGAAGACGAAGTGGTGGCGCTGCTGCAACTGGCGCAGCGCGACCGGGTTCCCGTGACCTTCCGCGCTGCTGGCACCAGCCTGTCCGGACAAGCCATCAGCGATTCGGTGTTGATCGTGCTTGGGGATAACTGGAACGGTCGCGAGATCCGTGGCCAGGGCACACAAATCCGCCTGCAACCGGGGGTGATCGGCGCGCAGGCCAACGCCTGGCTGGCACCATTCGGGCGCAAGATCGGCCCGGACCCTGCGTCGATCAACGCCTGCAAAATCGGCGGAATCGTTGCCAACAATGCCAGCGGCATGTGCTGCGGCACGGCGCAAAACACTTATCACACCCTGGCGGGCATCCGTCTGGTGCTGGCCGACGGCAGCCGTGTCGATACCGAAGATGCCGCCAGTGTCGCGGCGTTTCGCGCCAGTCACGGCGACCTGCTGGAGCGTCTTGCGACCTTGGGCCGCGAGACCCGCGCCAATGCCGAACTGGCTGCAAAAATTCGCCACAAATATCGTCTGAAAAACACCACGGGCCTGTCACTCAACGCCCTGGTGGACTACGACGAGCCTGTGGATATCTTGAGCCACTTGCTGGTGGGTTCCGAAGGCACTCTGGGCTTCATCAGCGCGGTGACCTACGACACGGTGATCGATCACCCGAACAAGGCCTCGGCGCTGATCGTATTCCCGGACGTGGAAACCTGCTGCAACGCTGTCACCGTACTGAAAAGCCAACCGGTCTCAGCGGTAGAACTGCTGGACCGCCGCAGCCTGCGCTCGGTACAGAACAAGCCCGGCATGCCCGCTTTCGTACAACACCTGTCGAACAATGCCTGCGCCCTGCTGATCGAATCCCGCGCGGCATCGACCTCTTTGTTGCACGAGCAACTGGCGCAAATCATGGCGTCACTGTCCTCGTTCCCGGTAGAGAAACAAGTCGATTTCACCGAAGACCCACTGGAAAACGCCCGACTCTGGGCAATCCGCAAGGACACCTTTCCCGCCGTAGGCGCTGTGCGCAAAACCGGGACCACAGTGATCATCGAGGACGTGACCTTCCCGGTGGAACAACTGGCGACCGGCGTGAACCGCCTGATCGAGTTGTTCGACAAACATCACTACGACGAAGCGATCCTTTTCGGACACGCCCTGGAAGGTAATCTGCACTTCGTCTTCACCCAAGGCTTCAACAGTGCGCAAGAAGTCGCACGCTACCAGGCGTTCATGGACGACGTGGCGCAACTGGTGGCGGTCGAGTTCGGTGGTTCGCTCAAGGCCGAGCACGGTACCGGGCGCAACATGGCACCCTTCGTCGAACTGGAATGGGGCAGCGACGCCTACCAGTTGATGTGGCAGCTCAAGCGCCTGCTCGATCCCAACGGTATTCTCAATCCGGACGTGGTGCTCAGCGAAGACCCACAAATCCACCTCAAGCACCTGAAGCCGCTGCCAGCCGCCGACGAGATTGTGGATAAGTGCATCGAATGCGGCTTCTGCGAACCGGTCTGCCCCTCCAAAGGCCTGACCTTGAGCCCGCGCCAGCGCATCGTGATCTGGCGTGACATCCAGGCGAAGAAACGCGCCGGTGTCGATACCCGCGAACTCGAAGCTGCCTTTGAATACCAGGGCATCGATACCTGCGCCGCCACCGGTCTTTGTGCCCAACGTTGCCCTGTAGGCATCAACACCGGCGAGCTGGTGAAAAAGCTTCGTGGACAGCACGCTACCCATAGGAAAACTGCCACCTGGCTTGAAGGCAATTTCGCCACGGCGCTGCAAGGGGCGCGCTTCACCCTCCACGTGGCCAACGGTGCACGGATGTTGTTGGGCGCGCCACGCCTGGCAAAACTGTCGGCAACGCTGACCCGCTTGTCCAAAGGCCAGGTCCCGCAATGGACCAACGCCATGCCGCAGCCGGAAAAAGCCATTCGCTTCAGTCCGGCGGTGACCGACGAACGCCCGCGCGTGGTGTATCTGGCAGCCTGCGTTTCACGCGCCATGGGCCCGGCGGCGGGCGACAAGGAGCAAATGTCGCTGTACGACAAGACTCGTGGCCTGCTGGAAAAAGCCGGTTATCAGGTGGTTTTCCCCGACAACCTGGATAACCTCTGCTGCGGCCAGCCCTTCGCCTCCAAGGGTTATGCCGAACAGGCCGAACACAAACGCCAGGAACTGATCGGCGCCCTGCTCCACGCCAGTCGTGGCGGGCTCGATCCGATTTACTGCGACACCAGCCCCTGCACCTTGCGCCTGACCCAGGACCTCGGCGATGTGCGCCTGGACCTGTACGATCCGGTACGTTTCATTCGCACACACTTGATGGATCGACTGCAATTCACACCGCAGGAAGCCCCCATTGCCGTGCATGTCACCTGCAGCACCCAGCATCTGGGCGAAAGCCAGGCGCTGATCGATCTGGCGCGCAAGTGCAGCAATAACGTGATCATCCCCGAGGGTATTCACTGCTGCGGGTTTGCCGGCGACAAAGGCTTCACCACCCCGGAGCTGAACGCACATTCGCTGCGTACCTTGAAGGATGCGGTGCAGTATTGCAGCGAAGGCATTTCTACCAGCCGCACCTGTGAAATCGGCCTTAGCCAGCACGGCGGGATCGATTATCACGGGCTGGTCTACCTGGTGGACCGCGTAACCCAAGCCCGCCCGGCCCTGTAGGAGCGAGCATGCTCGCGATGGACGTCAACGATAACGCGTGTTTTCTGGCCAAACGCGTTGCCTCAGCGCCATCGCGAGAAACCTCGCCTCTATAATATTCATATCCCCCTCACGCAATCGCAAAAGAAAACCGAATTCCTGCGCGCGGCTATAGTCATTTAATTAGGCCCTGCGAACGGGCTTAAAAACCCCTCGGCCAGCAGCCCCATCGACCGGCAGCACCGAGCCCTCATGCGCAAGGAGATACCCATGAAGCACTCTGCAATGGCTGGATTGTTTATCACTGCGGCACTGCTGGCATCGCCCGTATTCGCGGCAGACAAGGATCTTTGTGCGGCAAACATTCAACAGATAAGCGACTTCGTGGACAGCGCGCCGTCTTTACCGGAAAACTCGCTGGACAACGTCAAAGCAGCGCTGGAAAAATCCAAGGCTGCCCAGGCGGCCGGTAACGACAAGGATTGCGTCGAAATCACCTCTGGCATGATCACCAAAATGCAGATTCGAAACCCTACGCGCAACTGATGTCAGGCGAGGCCAACCTTCGGGTTGGCCTTCCGCGCCTCATTGGCGTACACTGTACTGGCTTGTTGCTCAATGAGATTTTCGGGCAATGAGTTCGGGGCCGTTTAGGATTCGACGCCGGTTGCGAAACTTTAGGTGCATGCCGAGTTGGTAACAGAACTCGTAAATCCACTGTTGCAACTACTTATAGTTGCCAATGACGAAAACTACGGCCAGGAATTCGCTCTCGCTGCGTAAGCAGCCTTAGCCCTGAGCTTCTGGTACCTTCGGGTCCAGCAATCACCAGGGGATGTCTGTAAACCCAAAGTGATTGTCATATAGAACAGAATCGCCGTGCAGTACGTTGTGGACGAAGCGGCTAAAACTTACACAACTCGCCCAAAGCACCCTGCCCGTCGGGTCGCTGAGGGTTAACTTAATAGACACGGCTACGCATGTAGTACCGACAGCGGAGTACTGGCGGACGGGGGTTCAAATCCCCCCGGCTCCACCAAATACGAAGCAAGACAAAACCCGCCCAGTGCGGGTTTTGTTGCATCTGGGGTTCGGTAATCCCTGCAACACACGCCCCTGTGGGAGCGGGCTTGCCCGCGAAGAGGCCAGCCAGACTCAATAGAACTCGTCCAGCAAACAGTAAAACGCTATACGTTGCTGATCTGGCTCCACACCGTACTCACGAAAAAATGGGGCCACCCATGCCGGTCCCAAATTGCGTTCAATGCTTCGGGCAGCCAGGGCAAGGTCTTGATAGATGTCACTGATGCCTAGCCCGCCGCAGTCGATGTAGCCGGTAAAACGGCTCGCGTCGACCATGAAATTCGGCAGACAAGCATCGCCGTGGGTGACGGCAAGGTCATAGGTTTCGGGAAGCGTCGACAGCAGCTCTGCGAAGACATCCTCAGCGGTCCGCCCCAGCCGCTCATCGTCAAAGTCTGATTCGTCAACCAGCCCGGCACTCATTCGACTCCTGGCAGCTGCCATGCGTTGCTGTAACGGGTGGTCAAAGGGACATTTCTCAATGGGCACCTGGTGCAGCCTACGTAGCGCCATCGCCAGGGCGTTGATGACTTGGGGCGCAGACAAGTCGTTGGCACTGGCTAGATCTCGTCCGGGGACGGCACTCATGAGTAACCAATGGCGATTGTCCTCTGTCGTCGCATCAAGAACGGTCGGCCCAGGCAGGTCTAGCCGGTTCATCCAACGAAGACGCTTAATCTCTTCCGGCAGCTCACTGTGCGGGCCAATGGATTCGGACTTCAGGAACAGGTGTTCGCCGTTGATGCAGCGAATGCGAGAAACCTCGGCTCCTGACTCTCCGATAGTTTGTCGCTCAATAAGCGCCGTACTGAATGTTCGGGACCATTGGGCAGGAATATCCATCCTCTCATTACTCTTTGTATTTGGAGATGCGTCGGGGTGAATCAGGTTTAAATCTATTTCAGGATTAGAGACCCACCTTGCCACTCAGCTCAATCGAAAATCGCTCAAGTCAATCGACACCATCACCCTCTCCCGCAATGGCTGCCGATCCTCACCCCGCAAATAGGCTCTGCGCCGAGTGGGAAAACGAAAGCCCTGGGCCTCAACGTACTCGCTCACGTACTGGGCGGCTGCAAACCCGCCCGCCACATCGACGTGGTAATCATGCCGACGCAACAGGCCATCGTCCCCGAAGTAAAAATCCTGGAAACGGCTATGGCTGGCGATGTGTGCTGGAAACTCGACCCGCAGGCCGCGCCATGTCTCGGCGCCTTCCTGCCAGGGCGCGATTTGCGTGACGTTGAAACCCGGCATCGCCATGAAAAATGGTGTCGTCAGGTAGGTCCACATGGCGTAGCCGCTGAAGTACGCGCGGTGCAGCGGGTCCCAAGGGGTGTCCATGGCGTGGCCGGCGAATGAATCTCGCGGGTTCGATCGCTCGCGCACGATTTCGCCATCGGTGGTTTCGATGGCGATGTAGTCGGCCCGGAATGCCGTGCGCCAGTGCGGGTTGCCGAAGGGTGTCACGCTGGCGTTTTGCTTGTGCAGGCTGACGGTCATCTCGCGGGGCATGGTGTCTTGCACCACGCTTTTCATTGCCCATAATTCCCCGCCGGTGACGATGGTGGCGTTGAGCGTGGTGAACGTGTTCCAGCGCTCCAGCTGGCCATGGGCGTCGAGTACTTTTTTCAGCAAATCGTTCATCGGTCTTGCCCCTTTCGATGCTGGCCGGAATCAAAAGAATAGATCACCGGCGGGTCGTGGGCGGCTCTATGCTGATGACGTCCCTACAGGCTCGATCCTCCACTGAACAGAAGCATTGAGGCATGCAAAACATGAATAAGCGGATTCTGGCCCTCCTGGCAGCGATGGTTTGCCTGCCGGCACATGCCGCCAGCAAAGTCGGTGCCTTCGATGCCGGCAATGGCGGCCGGCCTTTCGACCAGACGCTGGAACTGCAGGGCATTGTCTTTCATGTGACGGATGAGTCGATCGACGGTAGCCGTGCAGTACGCATCGCTCCCCAAGGGCTGGAAATCGATAATTCGGTCATGACTCACCCCCTGAATGGCGACATTGCCCGGGCGGAGGTCGCGGACCTTGATCGAGATGGCTCACCGGAAATCTACGTCTTCGTCAGGTCACCAGGGCGCGGACTACCCGGCGAACTCGTGGCCTACGCCGCCAACCGTAAAAAGTCGCTGAGTGCGATCTATCTGCCACCGGTCAGCGAAGACCCGACGATTGCCAAGGGGTATCGGGGCGAGGATGAGTTTGCCGTGGTGGAAAACACATTGGTGCAGCGATTTGCGCTGTATGACAGTGCGGACGCCTCGGCGGGTAGAACCGGGAAGATGCGCAAGATTCAGTACCGGTTGATGCCGGGCGAAGCTGGGTGGATTTTACGCAGGCAGAAGGTGACGGAGTATTGAGCCACTTTCCGCTTTCGCCCCCGGGCAACACATGAACTTTTCTTCACCCCGCGTTCAGGCAACTCCCTGTAAATTTGCCCTCGCTCATTCAAGAAACTACGGTTTGCCCGCCCTCCCGCGGGCTTTTTTTTGTCTTGCGAAAAGTCCTACCCCAGAGCAAATCGCGGGGAAAAATCCCACAGGTCTTTCAGGTTGTCGGTCGGAAGGGGGCTGTTTAGCCTTTGTTGGTCACTGACGACTCAGTGATCGGGTGTGAGATCCCGGGAGTATGAATTCAGTGCCAGTACCACCATAATTGCCGCCAGCTATGCGCTGTCAGCAATGTTTTATGGCGGCTGTGTGCGGGCAGGCTTCGGTCTGGCCGGTTTCCTACTCCCGGTAATCTCACTCCGCACATAGCTGCCACCCATTTCTCCGCGTGAGATCGGTGATTGTGGTGGTTCTCAAATCGAGTGGAGAACTCAGATGGATAAACTTATCCCGGATCCGCCTTTCACAACTGAAAAACCCTACCGCCCCAGCCCCTTCTTCACGCTCCACCCCGACATAAAATCCGAAAGCCTACTCGCCCACGCGTGCGAATCATTGGCTTCAGCCAGCGTCATGCTCAATGATTTCGCCAATTACCTCAGCGGCCCCCAGCGCAACACCGCACTGGGGATTGCGCAGATCGTCATGCTGGCGGAGCTGGCAGTGAACCGGGCACTGGATACTATTGATCCGCAGGCATAAGTCCGACAGGTTGAGCCACCAACGCCGGTTCTTCAGCCTTGCCCAGAACCGGCATCTCCAACCGCGCCCGCCCATAAAACGCCAGCGCCGTCAGCAAACATGCCAGCCAAACGAAGATCCCGGCCCAGAAGGTGTGGGACATGTAGTGCCACCCCTGCACCACCCGCGTCGTGCCATACACGAACCCGAGGGCCAACGAGCCGTACATGATTGCCTTGGAATAGCGCCAGCGGTAACGGCGTGCAACAAAGTACAAGGCGAGCATGGTGAAGCCACCGGAGGCATGCCCGCCCGGCCAGCAGCGACCGTCACCCGCGACCTTGAGTAGATCGAAATTCTCGTACCACTCCTTATGCTCGATCTTCCCGCCGTACTGGGTCGTCTCGATCGGGCAATACACACTGGTGTGGCCCTTGAGGTAGTGAATCACACCGGTGCTGATGGAGAACGCAAGCACCACGTAGAGGAAATCCCGACGATGCCGGGTGGCGAAACGCAGTACCGGCGCAACTCTGATCTTTTCCAGAAAAGCGATGATTTTCGCGTGTTTTTCAGCCTTCAAACGCGGCCAGAGAAACGACAGCAAGGCACCGATGATGGCGATTTCGCCGGTCCAGTTCGGAATGATCCGCGCCCATTTATGGGTGATTTTTTCGAACAGGTGCACATGGTCCAGCGGGAACGTCTGCGTCACCGGATCATAAAAAAGATTGTTGAAGGCGATGTCGATCCGGGTCAGGTCGAACATCAGGAACACCACCACCGCGCAGGCCAGTGGGATACCAAAGTTCAGCCAGTAAAAACGGGAGCGGGAAGCCGTCTGCATCGTGTGTCCTGGTTCAGAGTGTGAATTCATTCGGTGGTCACCGAGTGCCAGTCCGAGGCCTCGATGAATCCAAGTACGTGTGGTGCTTGCAGCGCTTGGGCAGTGACGAAAAGCGCGGCGCCGTAGCCGAAGGTCGAGGTGGGCACCTCGAGATCCTTTTGCAGTTGCGCCATGCATTCGCTGTGGGTCACCAGGATAAGGTTGCGCCCGGCGACCTTGTGCGCCAGGGCGTCGCGCAACATCGTGCCTTTGCAGTTGATCAACCAGTCGTCGCCAGCGTCGACCTTGTTGAACATGTACCCGCTGGTCTGCGCGGTACGCACCATCGGGCTGTTGTAGATGTCGGCCCGCGCCAGACCCAGTCGCTCGAATCGCGCACCGACGGCCACCGCAACGCTGCGCGAGCGATCGGTGATGCCATCGTCGCCACTCAGGCAGGGGGCGCTGGAGTGATCGCAACGCTCGACATGGCGAACCAGCACGATCATGTCGCCCTTGGCCCAACCCGCCAACAGCGCCCGCGCGCCCTGCACATTGCCATGGGCCAGGTCCGGCACGGCGGCGGGCCGTAACAGCAATACTGTCAAGATGATCGCCAGCAGCGCCGAGGCCAGCACCACAAGCGCATTGCGATACCGGGCAAAAGGCCTCAGGTCGATCGAGCGGGTTATTCCGAACAGACTCAGTCTCAGTTCCACATCAAGCCGCCTCGCAGCCCTTCATCAGGTGCCGTGAGGGTAAGGAGGCGGGCGTCGGCTACCAGTGAAACCAATGTGAAAAAAAGCTTAAGCCTGCGGCAAAAAGCTTGTTACAGAATCCGCCCGACAAAATCCTTTCAGCTCTCACGATTGCTGCCGATACAGACCTGCAACCCACCTTGCTGGCGCCTAAAAACAACAATCTTCCAGCCAACCGACGATCAAGAAACACACGTTCCTGGAGGAATTTGATGAATAGCTGGTTCGGCAACATCAGCGTGAACCTCAAACTGGGCCTGGGCTTCGGCCTGGTCCTGGCCCTGACCTGCGTCCTCGCCCTGACCGGCTGGACCAGCCTGGGCAGTTTGATCGACCGCAGCAACTGGATGAGCGACATCACCCAGCTCAACGCGGGCCTGACCAAGCTGCGCGTGGTGCGCCTGCAGTACATGCTGACCAACGGCGACGAAGTCACTGCGCAAAATGTACAGGCCACGCTGCAAGACTTTTCCGATCAGCAACAAGCCTTGCTGGCGAAGTTCAAGAGCCCGGAAAACATCAAATTGCTCAAAGAGCAAGGCGCTGTCATCGACGCCTACAAGACGTCCCTGGCCAAGATGCGTGGCGCCTATCGCACCGGCAACAGCGCACGCGAGGTCATGGGCGCCAACGCCGAAACGGCCAGCACGCTAATCGACGATTTGAACAGTCGCGTGCAACAACTGCCACCGAGTGATCAGCGCTTCGAGCAGTTCCAGGCCATCACCGCCGCCAGGCAAGCGTTCTTGCTGGCCCGCTATGAAGTGCGTGGCTACACCGCGACTACCAATGCCGAAACCGAGCAAAAAGCCGTCGCTCAACTGGACGTCGCCATTGCCAGCCTGAAACAGCTCAACGTGCATTTCACCGACGTCCAGCCCGAAACCCTGCGTCAACTGGAGACCGCACTGGGCAACTACCGCAGCGCCTTGCAGGCTTACAAAGCCGCGAACAGCGATGCCGTGCAGGCGCGCAAGGAAATGACCGACCAGGGCGCGGCCATCGTGAGCCTGAGCGAACAGCTGTATCAGATCCAGCTCGACCGTCGCGATGCAGAAAGCGCCCAGGCGCGTACCCTGCAATTGATCAGCACGCTGCTGGCTCTGTTGGTCGGCATTATTGCCGCCGTTCTCATTACCCGGCAGATTACCGGCCCGCTGCGCGAAACCCTGGCCGTGGTCGATCGCATCGCCAGCGGCGACTTGTCCCAGGACGTGAGGGTGACCCGCCGCGATGAGCTGGGTGTCTTGCAACAAGGCATCGCGCGCATGGGCGTGACCCTGCGTGACCTGATCAGCGGTATCCGCGACGGCGTCACCCAGATCGCCAGCGCGGCCGAAGAACTGTCGGCCGTGACCGAGCAGACCAGCGCCGGGGTCAACAGCCAGAAAGTCGAGACCGACCAGGTCGCCACCGCCATGCACGAGATGACCGCGACCGTGCAGGAAGTCGCGCGCAATGCCGAACAAGCCTCCCAGGCCGCCGCCGCGGCGGATGGTGAAGCCCGCGAAGGGGACAAGGTTGTCGGCGAAGCCATTACCCAGATCGAACGCCTGGCCAGCGAGGTGGCACGCTCCACCGAAGCCATGGGCCTGCTGCAACAGGAAAGCGACAAGATCGGCAGCGTCATGGACGTGATCAAGGCCGTGGCCGAACAGACCAACCTGCTGGCCCTCAATGCTGCGATTGAAGCGGCACGCGCCGGTGAAGCCGGACGCGGGTTTGCCGTGGTGGCCGACGAAGTGCGGGGCCTGGCGCAACGCACGCAGAAATCCACCGAGGAAATCGAAGGCCTGGTGGCGGCCTTGCAGAACGGCACCCAGCAAGTGGCGACCGTGATGAATAACAGCCGCACCCTGACCGACAGCAGCGTGGCCCTGACCCGCAAGGCCGGTACCTCACTGGAAAACATCACCCGCACGGTGTCCAACATCCAGTCGATGAACCAGCAGATCGCGGCCGCGGCCGAGCAGCAAAGCGCAGTGGCCGAAGAGATCAGCCGCAGCATCATCAACGTGCGCGACGTGTCGGAACAGACCGCTGCGGCCAGCGATGAGACGGCCAAGTCCAGCGTGGAACTGGCGCGACTGGGGAATCAGTTGCAGATGATGGTCAGCCACTTCCGCGTCTGACGTTCACTGCGCGGTGAATGAAAGATCCATTCGCGAGCAAGCCCGCTCCCACAGGTTCAATGAGCATCCTGTGGGAGCGAGCCTGCTCGCGAAGGCGATATGACAAACAACCTGCCTGCCCGCACTAGCGAGCAGGCCATACGGATTTGACGCTTGCTCTGGAGCTGCCGCAGGCTGCGATCTTTTAGCGTCACGCAAATCCTGCGCTCAAATCCCCTTCCCGCGCCAGGAACCGCCCTTCCCTGCGCCCGTTCGCCTGACCGTCCTGGTAACTCAATACCCCGTTGACCCACACGCCATCGATGCCTTCGGCCGCCCGTTGCGGATCGTTGAAGTCCGCGACATCGCGAATGGTCGCCGGGTCGAACAGCACCAGGTCGGCCCAATGGCCTTCGCGGATCTCGCCCCTTTGCTTGAGGCCAAATCGCGCCGCCGACAAGCCGGTCATCTTGTGCACGGCGGTGTGCAGGGGAAACAGTCCTACGTCACGGCTGAAATGCCCGAGCACCCGCGGGAAGGCGCCCCACAACCGTGGATGAGGAAACGGATCTTCCGGCAGGCCGTCGGAGCCGACCATCGACAAAGGGTGCGCCAGAATCCGTCGCACATCGGCTTCGTCCATCCCGTAGTACACAGCGCCGGCCGGTTGCAATTGGCGGGCGGCATCGATCAGGGACAGGTTCCACTCGGCGGCGATATCCATCAGGTCGCGCCCGCCCATCTGCGGGTGCGGCGTTGACCAGGTGATGGTAATGCGATGTGCATCGGTGACTTGCTTGAGGTCCAGGGTCGAGGAACTGGCAGCGTACGGATAGCAATCGCAGCCCACCGGGTGGGTTTTCGCCGCCTGCTCAAGGGACGCCAACAGTTGCGGGCTGCGCCCCCAGTTACCGGCGCCGGCACATTTGAGGTGGGAAATGATCACCGGGGATTGCGCATGCCGGCCGATCTGGAATGCCTCGTCCATGGCGTCCAGCACCGGCTCGAACTCGCTGCGCAAATGGGTGGTATAGACCGCGCCAAACGCTGTGAGCTCTTCGGTCAGTTGCATCACTTCATCGGTCGATGCCGAAAACGCACTGGCGTAGGCAAGACCGGTGGACAAGCCCAGGGCGCCAGCCTCGAGACTTTCGCGCAGTTGCTCGCGCATGGCGGCAATTTCATCGGGCGTAGCGGTGCGAAACAGGTCGTCGAGGTGGTTGCTGCGCAGCGCGGTGTGGCCCACCAGCGCGGCGACGTTCAGCGTGGTGTTTGCCGCCTCCACCGCCGCACGGTAATCGCTGAATGTTGGATAAACAAACGCCGCAGCGCTGCCGAGCAGGTTCATCGGGTCCGGTGGATCGCCGCGCAGGCTCACCGGCGAGGCGCTGATCCCGCAATTGCCGACGATCACCGTGGTCACGCCCTGGCTGAGCTTGGGCAGCATCTGCGGCTGACGGATCACCACCGTGTCGTCGTGGGTGTGCACATCAATGAAGCCGGGCGCCAACACGCGGCCAGCAGCGTCGATTTCTTCGGTGGCACGGGCATCCTGCAAGTCACCGATGCGCTCGATGCGGCCATTGCGGATCGCCACGTCGGCCGGGTAGCCAGGGCTGTTGCTACCGTCGATGACCAGGGCATTGCGAATCAGCGTGTCGTACATCATGTCAGTCTCCCAGCGGCAAGTGATCGTCGCCGCCGCGGTAATCGTCCAGGGCGAGTTTGATCCGCCGCAGGCGCTCTTGATTGTCTTGAGGATTGGCCAGTGCCAGCTCGGTGGCAAGCACATCGATGGCGAGCAACATGCCGTAGCGTGCTGCTGTCGGTTTATAGATGAAGGAGGTCTCGGCGCTTTGCAGCGGCAATACGATGTCGGCCAGTTGCGCCAGCGGCGAATCGCCTCGGGTAATGGCCAGAATGGGCGCGCCATAGCTGCGGGCCAGCTCCACGGTTTCCAGCAGTTCGGGTGTGATCCCGGTCAGTGAACAGACGATGACTACCTGATCGGCACTGAGACTGGCCGCCGTGATCCGCATCATTACCGCGTCGTGGCAGACCGCGATCGGGTAGCCAAGGCGTACGAGGCGCACCTGCAACTCATCGCTGCACAAGGTCGAGCAGCCGCCCATGCCGAAGGCATGAATCATCCGCGCCTTGCCCAGCAGTTTCACGGCATCGGCGAACCGCGACTCGTCGAAGGCCGACAGGTGCTGGCGCAGGGTCGATTCGATGTCGCCGACTATTTGCCCATAAAACGCTGACTGCTCCGGTGTGCCCGCCGGATCGAGAAAACGGCTGCCGACGCCGCTGGCCTGGGCCAGTTGCAACCGCAGGTCGCGCAGATCCTTGCAGCCGACCGTACGGGCAAAGCGCGACAGCGTGGCAGTGCTGACCTCTGCGCGCAGCGCCAGCTCATCCAGGCTTGCGGAGGCGGCAAACCCCACATCGTCGAGCATCAGGCGCGCGATGCGTCCTTCCCCGGCGCTGAAGGAATCCTGGCGGGCGCGGATCTGGTAGAGGATGTCCATGGCGGGCGGCTCCGGTTAAATCAGGTAGGAAAGGCCCACGGTCAGGCCGAAGGCGACGAGCGAGATCAGGGTCTCCAGCACCGTCCAGGTCTTGAAGGTCTGGGTCACCGTCATATTGAAGTATTCCTTGATCAGCCAGAAGCCGCCGTCGTTGACGTGGGAAAAGATCACCGAGCCCGCTCCTGTTGCCAGCACCAGCAGCTCCGGGTGTGGATAACCCATCGCGATGGCCACGGGCGCGACCACGCCCGAGGCGGTGGTCATGGCCACGGTAGCGGAGCCGGTGGCGATGCGCATCAACGCGGCGAACAGCCAGCCCATCAGCAACGGCGACAAGTGAAATTCGTTGGCCAGGCCGACGATCTGGTCGGTGACACCGGCGTCCACCAGGATCCGGTTCAGGCCGCCGCCAGCGCCCACCAGCAAGGTGATGCTGGCGGTCGGCGCCAGGCATTCGTTGGTGAACTTGAGGATCGACTCGCGATTGAAGCCCTGGGCCAGGCCAAGGGTCCAGAAGCTCAGCAAAGTCGCCAGCAGCAATGCGATGACCGAGTTGCCGATGAACAACAGGAACTGGTTAAAACCCGTGCCCGGGGTGGAAATCAGGTTGGCCCAGCCGCCGATCAACATCAGCACCACCGGCAACAGGATGGTCGCCATTGTCAGGCCGAAGCTTGGCAGACTGTCGCGCGGTTCGCGTTCGAGGAACTGCCGCTCCAGTGGGTTTTCCGCCGGCAACTGGATACGCGGCACGATGAACTTGGCGTACAAGGGCCCGGCGATGATCGCCGTGGGAATACCGATCGCAATCGCATAGAGCAAGGTCTGCCCCACCGACGCCTGGTACACCTGCACCGCCAGCATCGCCGCCGGGTGCGGTGGTACCAGCGCATGCACCACCGACAGGCCGGCGACCATCGGCAAGCCGACCATCAGGATCGATACGCCGACCCGTCGCGCCACGGTGAACGCGATTGGCACCAGCAATACGAAACCGACTTCGAAGAACAATGGCAGCCCGACCAGGAAAGCGATACACACCATCGCCCAATGCGCGTTTTTTTCGCCGAAGCGGTCGATCAAGGTGCGCGCCACCTGCTCGGCGCCGCCGGACTCGGCCATCATCTTGCCAAGCATGGTACCCAGCGCCACCACCAGGGCGATATGTCCAAGGGTCTTGCCGACGCCCGCCTCATACGCCCCGACCACGCCGGACGGCGGCATGCCCGCCACCAGCGCCAGGCCGATGGAGATCAGGGTGATGACAATGAACGGATTAAGCCGGTAACGGGCGATCAGCACGATCAGCGCGATGATGGCGACAGCGGCATACACCAACAGCCAATAGCCGAAGGACGGGGTCATGCGGTACTCCTCGAGAGGGTCACGTCGAAAGTTTTGTGAAACTCTTAAAACATTTCGAGGCGCGATTTTCAAACGAGGTGAAAGTAATTTTCGTTTAGAGGTAAGGGATGTCGCTCAGAGATATGTTGTGTCGCGATTAATGAAAATCAGGCAGGTAGATTTTCATCACGACACCGATCGTTCCCATGCTCTGCGTGGGAACGATCATCCTTTGCTGAGCGTGGGAACGATCAGGCAGGCGGACCTCAGTCGTGTTGTACCCGGGCGCGCTTGAGCAGTTTCTTGCAGCGCTCGGACAGGCCCAGCACCCGTAGGTGCTTGCCAGCCTTGCTGTAGCGCTCGCGCAAGGTCTCCAATGCAGCGATGGCGGAGTAATCGACGAAGCTCAGGTGGCGACAATCGAGGGTCACTTGCACGGGGTCGTTGGCTGCGTCGAACTGGTTGAGAAACGGCGTGGTCGAGGCAAAAAACAAGGTGCCGTGCACGCGGTACAGCTTGCTGCCGTCGCTTTCCAGGTGACTGTCGGCGTACAGCTGCCGAGCTTGCTGCCAGGCGAAATTGAGCGCCGCAATGATGATCCCGCACAACACCGCCATGGCCAGGTCGGTAAATACAGTGATCACCGTCACCGCGATAATCACCAGCACATCGTTCAATGGCACCTTGTTCAGCACCCGCAGCGAAGCCCAGGCGAAGGTCTGCTGCGAGACTACGAACATCACCCCCACCAACGCCGCCAGAGGAATACGTTCGATCAACGGCGACAGGAACAGGATGAACAGCAGGATCGACACCCCGGCCACCACACCGGACAGCCGCCCGCGCCCCCCGGAGCTCAAGTTGATGACGGTCTGGCCGATCATCGCGCAACCGCCCATTCCCCCAAACAGACCGGACACCACATTGGCCGCGCCCAGCGCCACGCACTCGCGATCGGGGTAACCGCGGCTCTCGGTGAATTCGTCGGTGAGGTTGAGGGTCAACAGGGTTTCCAGCAGGCCGACCATCGCCATCAAGAACGCGTAGGGCGCAATGATGCTTAGGGTTTCCAGGTTCCAGGGAATGTCCGGCAAGGCAAATGTCGGCAAGCCGCCGGCGATATGCGCCATGTCGCCCAGGGTGCGGGTTGGCAGGCCGAGGAAGTGCACAGCCAACCCCACTCCCAGGATCGCCACCAACGCCGGCGGTATCGCGCGGGTCAGACGCGGCAGCACATAGACAACCGCCATCGTCACCGCCACCAACCCGATCATGTAGTACAACGGCGTGCCGCTCAGCCAGGTCTCACCACTCTTGAAGTGCTCAAGCTGCGCCAGGGCAATGACGATTGCCAGGCCGTTGACGAACCCCAGCATCACCGGGTGCGGCACCATTCGCACCAGCTTGCCCAGTCGCAGCAGCCCGAACGTCGACATGATCAACCCGCCCAGCAGCACCGTCGCCAGCAAGTACTGCACGCCGTGCTGCACCACTAGCGCGACGATCACCACCGCCATCGACCCGGCAGCACCGGACACCATGCCAGGCCGGCCACCGAATAGCGCGGTCAGGGTGCAAATGATGAACGCACCATACAGCCCCATCAGCGGATTGAGATGAGCCACCAGCGCGAAGGCAATGCATTCGGGTAACAGGGCGAAAGACGTCGTGAGGCCGGCTAGGGCATCGGCGCGTAGATGTTTTGGTTTCATGGAGGACCGCGTGCAGGGAGAAGCAAGAAAGAGTGTGGGGATGTTACGGAATCAAGGGCGGCCCGGCCAGTTTATGCAACTTCAGAAACGCCTTCGCGAGCAGGCTCGCTCCCACAGTTGACCGCGTCCATCTGGACAATGCGGTCTAATGTGGGAGCGAGCCTGCTCGCGAAGGCAGCAACGCGGTGTTAAGCGAACTCACACCATCTCGTGACGAATCCACTCCAGCACCGACGTGCGCTTCGGCACCCAGCCCAGCAATTCCCGCGCATGCTTGCCGCGAACACGGCTGTTGGAGCCCAGGCCATAGTTGGCCATTTCATAACCCCACTCGGCTTCGGCGTCCTTCAACGGCCAGTCTTGCGGCTTGCCCAGGTTCAGCGCCTCGGCGATCGCCGTGGTCATGTCGATGAATGACGCTTCACCGCTTTCGACGAAGTAGAACGTGCCTGGGACGTTTTTGTTCAGCGCCAGCAGGTACAGCGATACCACGTCTTCGATGTGCACGTTGGACCAGATGTTCTGCCCGGTCCCGACATGGCGGACCACGCCGCTTTTACGCGCCTGCTTGAGCAAGCGCGGCAGCTGCACGCTGTCGCGCTTGACGCCCAGGCTGTGGCCGTAGATCAGCGTGTTGCAGATGACGGCCGAGTTCACGCCGTCCTTGGCCGCGGCGAGGATCAGGTTGTCGATGGCCACGCGTGCAGCCTTGTCCACGGTGGGTTCCGGCAAGTTGTCTTCGTAATAGATAACGTCGCTGGACTGACCGCCCGAGGCATCGCCCACGATGCTCGAACCGCTGGTATGCAGCAATACCTTGTTGGAGCCGCGCAAGGCATCGAGCAAGGCTTCGACAGCGCCGCGATGGTCGCTGCTGGCGGCGTTGATCACGGCGTCGGCTGCGCGGGCCTGTTCGGCCAATAGTGCGCTGTCGTCCAGCGTGCCGGTCACGGGCGTGATGCCCAGTGCCTTGAGCTCGTCCGCTTGCTCGGCGTTGCGCACCAGGCCGGTAACCTTGTGGCCGGCCTTGACCAGGCCGGTGGCGATGGAGCCGCCGATGAAACCGGCCGCACCAGTAACGAATACGTTCATGGAGAAACTCCCTGCGTTGATAAGTGATGCAACGAGTATCAAGCAGTGATCCCAGACGAAAAATCCCTGCTGACCCAATTCACTCTTGCGCAGGAATCACGAATCAGTCGCTGAAATCCGTGGAAGCGTAAAGCGCCAATTTGCCCTGGATGAAGTCAAGGAAACACTGGATGCGCAAGGCCAGCTGCGAGTTACGGTAGTACACCGCGTTGATCGGCTGGCGATAACCGCTGTTGAACTCGGCCAGCACGACCTTCAACCGCCCGGCACGAATGTCCTCGATGGTCATGTAATGCGACAGGCTGGCGATGCCTTGGCCTTCCAGCGCCAGATGGCGGATGGTTTCACCGCTGGATGCGCTGAGTGACGCCTGGATCGGCCAGCGATCGCCATGCACGTAGCGCAACGGCCATTGGTTGAGGCCTTCGTTCTGGGTGAACCCCAGCAGGGTGTGTTCGGCCAGGTCCGCCACGGCTGTCGGTGTGCCATGTTTTTCCAGGTAGGCGGGGCTGGCGACGATGTGCAGCGGACTGCATCCCAGGGAACGGGCGTGCAGGGTCGAGTCGGCCAGTGTACCGATGCGGATGGCGATGTCGGTGCTTTGCTCGAGCAGGTCGATGATCAGGTCGTTGCTGTTGAGTTCGAGCTGGATATCCGGATAAAGCCGGCGGAACTCATCGATGTACGGCACGATGGCATGCAGCATGAACGGCGACGCGGCGTTGATGCGCAAGCGCCCGGACGGCGTTTGCTGGCGCGAAGACAAGCGTTCTTCGAGTTGGTCCATCTGATCGAGAATCAGCTTGGCGTGCTCGAAGAAATATTTGCCCTCCTCGGTCAGGTCCATGCGCCTCGTGGTGCGGTTGATCAACGTGGTATCGAGCTTGGCCTCCAGCCGCGACAGCGTGCGACTGACCGCCGACGGCGTTTGCCCGACCTGCTCGGCGGCCGCGGAAATCGACCCGCACTCGATCACGCAGACGAAGATCTGCAATTCATCGGATCTGGCTTTCACGTGTGTCCTCTTTCACGAATCGGCATGGCATGAATCGCCAGGATCGCAGCCTTTGGCAGCTCCTACAGGGTATTGCGTATACCTGTAGGAGCTGCCGAAGGCTGCGATCTTTTAAGCCATTGCGACCGATATTAGCTGAGCGTTACACCTTCAGGCCAAACACCTCGGCCAAGTGCTGCTCATAACGCGCCACATCGGCCTCGATGTTCGGGCGTTTCATCACGTCCACGCAGAGGAAGGTCGGCAAAGCGGTCATGCCGAGGAATTGGTTGGCCTTGTGGAACGGGAAGTACACCGCGTCCACGCCTTTGGCCTCGAAGAAGTCGGTCGGGTCGTCGAAGGCTTGCTGCGGCGCGTTCCAGGTCAGCGACAGCATGTATTGCTTGCCCTGGATCAGGCCGCCGCTGCCGTACTTCTGCGAGGCGTCGGAACGGGTACGGCCGTCGCTGGCATAGAGGCTGCCGTGACCTTCGGTGAAGACCTCGTCGATGTACTTCTTCACGGTCCATGGCGCGCCCATCCACCAGCCCGGCATCTGATAGATGATCACGTCGGCCCAGAGGAATTTGGCGACTTCTTCGGCGACGTCGTAACCCTCGTCGATGAAGGTGGCCTTGACATCCACACCGCCGCGATCCAGCACGCTCAGCGCGGCTTCATGCAAGGTGGTGTTGTAGCGGCCATCGGAGTGGGCGAATTGTTTGCCGCCATTGAGTAACAGGACTTTTTTCATGAGAGGTCTCGCAAGGGTCAGAAACTGGATGGCGGCAGCGTAACGATCCGCCTTGCGCGGAGTAAGCGCCGCTGTCGCAAAATACATTTGACCCACACGCACGAATCACCAGCAGATTGTTGCCTTAGACTGGCGCCAATTCTGACTTGAGGAGTGTTTTCCAATGAGTGAAATGCAAGGTTTCATCCTGCACGCCAAGACCCGCCCGGAAAAATCCGACGCCTTCGAAGCGTTTTTCAGCGGCTACGTAGAAGCAAGTCGCGCCGAACCCGGCTGCATCGAGTACCACATGCTGCGCGACAAGCAGGACCCTACCCTGTTTATCTTCTTCGAGATCTGGCAGTCCCAGGCACATCTCGACGTGCACTCGAACCTGCCGCACATGAAGCAGTTCCTCGATCAACGCGATGAGTACCTGGAACGGGATTTCGTAATCCGCGCCATCGAGATGCTCAGCCCGTCGTCCGCTAGCCGCTGATCAACAAATGGCCGCCGAGCAACCCGAGGCCAATGAAGAATACGCGCTTGAACAACAGGGCGCTGATCCGCTGGCGCAGCCACTGCCCCAGCCACATGCCGAGCACCGCCGGGATCAGCGCCAACAGCGACGCACTCAACTCGCCACCACCCAGGGCACCGAGCCATAGCAGGCCGCCCGCGAGGGCAAGGGTCGAGACGGTGAATGACAGGCCCAACGCCTGCACCAGTTCGTCCTTGCTCAAGCCCAGCGCCTGCAGGTAAGGCACTGCCGGAATCACGAACACGCCCGTGGCCGACGTAATGACACCGGTCATCACGCCGCACATCGGACCTAGCCAGGGCTCATTACCCGCACCGACACGCAAGGTCGGCAAGAACAAGCCGCAGAGCGCATAGAGCAACAACGCCGCGCCCAATCCGCGCACCACCCAATGTCCACCGACCATGCCGATCCACAGCGTACCGGCGCCGGTGCCGATGAAGATGGCCAGCAGCATCGGCCACAGCCGCAGGATCAACCCGCGCAGATGCCCGCCGAAGGCCAGCTGCCAGACGTTGGTCAGGGTCGCGGGAATGATCAACAGCGCCGCAGCCTGTGACGGGGCCATAGCCAGACCGAGCAAGCCCATGGCGATGGTCGGCAGGCCGAGGCCGATGATGCCCTTGACCAAACCGGCCAGCAGGAAGGTGGCAATGACCAGCAACGACAGGGCCAAGCCGAGATTTTGGTAGAAGGAGGCGAGTGTATTCATGGGCTGATGGTGAGCCCGGATTGGCGGGTTGAAAATCTGCCATATACTGAGCCTAGCTCTTGATTAGCAAGAGGCTTGAGTATCCGCCGTGGCTGCTGACGCCTTCGCGGGCAAGCCCGCTCCCACAGGGATCTTTGGCGGACACCAAATTTATGTTCGATGCATTTCTACTGTGGGAGCGGGCTTGCCCGCGAAGAGGCCCGCCCACACGACACACCACTTGAGGCTGCAATGATGCACTTCGACCTGACCGACCTGCGCCTCTACCTGAACATCCTCGACACCGGCAACATCACCGCCGGCGCGGCGCGTAGCCATCTTTCCCTGGCCGCCGCGAGCGCGCGAATCCGTGCAATGGAAGCATCACTCGGCACTGAGTTCCTGCAGCGCGGCCGTCGCGGCGTTACCCCGACGCCTGCCGGCAAGGCCCTCGCGCAACACGCCCGGGTCCTGCTGCAACAGGCCGAACGCATGCAGCAGGACCTGGCCGAATATGCCAAAGGCGTCAAAGGCCAGGTGCGGTTGTTGTGCAACACCACGGCCATCACCGAATACCTGCCGGAGTTGCTCGCCGACTTCCTAAGCGAGCATCCCAACCTCGACATCGACCTGCAGGAATTGCCCAGCACGCGCATCACCCACGCGTTGCGCCAGGGTGCCGCCGACCTTGGCATCGTTTCCGATGCGGTGGACACCCACGCCCTCGAAACCCTGCCCTTTCGCGACGACCCGCTGGTGCTGATCATGCCGCCCGGGCATCCGCTGGCCGACGGCGAACCGCCGACTTTCAGCGATACCTTGCAGCACGACTATGTGGGGTTGGCCGCTAATAGTGCACTCGCGGTGTACCTCGAAGAACAGGCGTTGCACGCGGGTATGCGCATGCAGATCCGCATCCGTGCGGAGGGTTTCGACGGGGTGATTCGCATGGTTGCCCGCGGCGCCGGGATGGCGATTGTGCCGCTGGCGGCGATCCAGCGCCGGGCACTGGATCAACCGCTCAAAAGCTTCTCGTTGAACGAAGACTGGGCACAGCGAAAACTGCTGCTGTGCGCGCGATCATTCACTGGCCTGCCCGGTTATGCCAGGGCGCTGCTCGAGGCGTTGCTCATTGAGTGAGACCGGTTTGGGCTTCCTGAAAAACACGCCGTAGACAACGGTCAGCAACAACAGGAACGGCACACCGAACACCAGGGTCATCTTGAAGGCTTCGGTGAAGTAGGTGGTGATCATCACCGCGCCCATCAGTACCAACCCCAACCAGGTGCTGTAGGGGAACAGGCGCATGCGAAACGACAGTTTTCGCTCGCCGTGGCGCTGGTGATAACGACGGAAACAGTAGTGCGTCAGGAAGATCATGAACCAGGTGAAGATGGCGCCGAACATGGAGATCGCCATCATCAAGGTGAACGAACTTTCCGGGTACAGGATGTTGAGCAAGGTCGCCAGGGCAATGCCCGAGCTCGACAACAACAGGGCGTTCAGTGGAATCCCGCTCTTGCTCAACTTGCCCATGGACTTGGGGGCGTAGCCGCCACGGGACAGGCTGAACATCATGCGCGTGGTGATGTACAACTGGCTGTTCATCGCCGAGAGCGCGGCGATCAGGATGACGAAATTCATCACCCCGGTGGCGCCGGGAATGCCGATGGCTTGCATGACCGTGACGAACGGGCTTTGCGCATGACCGGCCTGGACCCACGGCACAATCGCCAGCATCAGAGCGAGGGTCAGCAGGTAGAACACCACCAGGCGCACGATGGTCGCGCGAAAGGCTTTCTTCACCGCTTGCTCCGGGTCCTGCGCCTCACCGGCGGCCACGGCGATCATCTCCACGCTCAGGTAACTGAAGATCGACACGATGACCGCGACCCACATGCCTTGCAGGCCATTGGGGAAAAAACCGCCGTGGACGGTGTAATTGTGCATGCCGTATTCCGGGTTGCCGGAACCGAACACCACGTACACCGCGAGAATGATGAAGCCGACGATCGCGCCGATCTTGATGGTCGAGAACCAGTACTCGAACGTACCGAAGGTCTTCACGCTGATCGCGTTGAGCACGATCAACACACTGGAAAACGAGACGATCCACACCCACTCCGGCACGTTGGCAAACCAGTACTTCATGTACATCGCCACCGCCGTCACTTCCGTACCGACCGCCAGCACGATCGCCGCCCAATAGGCATAGCGCACCAGGAACCCGGCCAAGGGGCTGACATAGAATTCGGCGTAAGCACCGAACGAACCGGAGGTCGAATGGGCCACGGTCATTTCCGCCAGGCAGCCCATCAACAACAGCGTGATGATCGCGCCGATGGCGTAGCTGAGCAGCACGCTCGGCCCGGCATAGCCGATCGCGTAGGCGCTGCCCATGAACAGCCCGGTGCCGATCGCGCCACCAATGGCGATCATGCTCATTTGCCCGGACGTCAGCTGACGCCGCAGGCCCTGTTCACGGTTGGATATCGTTTCAAAACCGGTGTTATCGGTCATTTTTATGTCCTCTGAATATTGTCTTTCTTGAAGAGCACGTCTTGGTTTTTACCGGTGGGGATCAGCCACGCACAGCAGGACACGGATCAGAAAATACTCAGTGGATATTCGATGATGACGCGCACTTCGTTGTTGTCCGTGGTATCGGCCCGCGCCACTTGCGCGGTGGAACGCACACTGGCCTGGCGCACCCGCACCGACAGGTCCCGCGCCTTGCCCGACTGCACGACGTAGCGCGCCTCGATGTCGCGTTCCCAGCGCTTGCCGTCATCGCCGTAGCGTCCGTAGGCGCCGTTGGGACCACCGTCGTAATGGCTGTCGTCGATATGGTCACCGCTGACGTAACGGGACATGAAGCTCAGCCCCGGCACGCCGAAAGCCGCCATGTCCAGGTCATAACGCAGTTGCCATGAGCGCTCGTTGGGGGCGTTGAAGTCGAGCACCTGAATCGAGTTGGCGAGGAAAATCGAAGTGCCTGGCTGTTGATCGAAACCCAGGTAATCGAACGGCTCGTTGCCATCGACTTGTTGATACGCCAGGGTCAATCGATGGGCACCGGACTTATACCCGGCGGCCAGCGACCAGGTGGTGTTGTCGATTTTTCCGGCCAGGCTCTGACCATCATCGTTGGTGCGGTAGATGTTGAAATCCAGGTTCAGCGACTGGCCTTCACTCAGGGCAAAGGTGTAGTTGCCGTTGGCGTAGTACTGCCGCCAGATATCGGTGAACTGCGAGCCGTAGAGGCTGATGCTCAGTTGATCGCTCAGGGCATAACTACCGCCCAGATAATCGACACTGCGGGTTTCCACGCCAGCGTACAGCGCTTTCAGCGCGCCATCGGCATTGGTCGAGTTACTGTCGTTGCCGGCGGTGAAATGACCGATGTCCAGTTGCAAGGCCTTGAGTTCATGGCTGGTCAGCTGGAAGCCCGTGGCAACACTGGTGAACAGTCGCGCATTGCCGGTGCCGAACACCGGGTTTAGCGGGGTCAGGTTGCCGTACTTGAGTTCGGTCTGCGATACCCGCGCCTTCACCGCGCCACCCGCTTCGGAGTACTCATCCTCGGGGCGACCATCGGAATCGACCGGCAGCAAACCGGTGCCGGTGCGCCCCTTGCCGCTGTCGAGTTTGAGACCCAACTGCGCGTACGCATCAACCCCGAACCCCACCGTTCCCTGGGTGTAGCCGGAGCGGTAATCGAGCATGATCCCGTGGGCCCATTCATCCCGATAATTCTGGCCGCCAGGGTTGTTGAGGTTATTGCGATAGAAAAAGAAGTTACGGTTGGTCAGGGTCAGGCTGCTGCCTTCGACGAATCCATTGTCGGCGGCGGCATAGGCCATTTGCCCGAGGCAACTGCCGATGGCGAGCGACAAGGCGGGCCAGGGGGACAGTCTCATTCTGCGTGCTCCTTATTATTGTGTTTGCACAGAACAGTTGATCGATCGCAGGCGAAGCCCTGCCGCCAGGAAACCTGGCAGCAAGACCTGGACAACGCAGGTATCAGGTGACGCTGTGGCGAACCTGGAATTGCGCTTGCGCCCAGGTTTTCTGATCGAGAATCTCGCCGAGGATCTGCACTGCATCCCAGACCTCGGTGAAGGTCGTGTACAGCGGGGTGAAACCGAAACGCATGATGCGCGGCTCGCGGTAGTCGCCGATCACGCCCCGGTCGATCAAGGCCTGGATCACTGCATAGCCTTCGGGGTGTTCGAAGCTCACGTGACTGCCACGCTTGGCGTGCTCACGCGGCGTGATCAATTTCAGTTCGTGAGCCGAGCAACGCTGCTCGACCAATTCGATGAACAAGTCCGTCAGCGCCAAAGATTTGCGGCGCAAGCTGGCCATGTCGGTCTGGGCGAACACATCCAGCCCGCACTCGACCATCGCCAACGAAGTGATCGGCTGGGTACCGCACAAGTAACGGGCGATGCCGCTGCTCGGCTCGTAGCGCGACTCCATGGCGAACTGCCGCGAGTGGCCGAACCACCCCGCCAGCGGCTGCGGCACCAGATCGCACAACTGCGGCGAGACCCAGACGAACGCCTGCGAACCCGGACCGCCATTGAGGTATTTGTAGGTGCAGCCGATGGCGTAGTCGGCGCCCGCCTGATGCAAGTCGACCGGCACCGCGCCAGCGGAATGCGCCAAATCCCAGATGGCCAGTGCCCCGCACTCATGGGTCAGCGCGGTCAGCGCTTGCATGTCGTGCATGTAGCCGGTCTTGTAGTTGACGTGGGTGAGCATCACCACCGCCGTGTCCTGGTCAATCGCTTGTGGCAGCTCTTCAGGGCTATCAACAAGGCGCAAGGTGTAACCCTGCTGCAGCATGTCGGCCAGGCCTTCGGCGATGTACAGGTCGGTGGGGAAATTGCTGCTTTCGGTGACAATCACCCGTCGCGCTGGCGACCTTGTGGCTTGCACCCGCAGCGCGGCACTGAGCACCTTGAACAGGTTGATCGAGGTCGTGTCGGTCACCACCACTTCACCGGCACGGGCGCCGATCAACCCGGCCAGGCGATTACCCAAACGCTCGGACAAATCGCGCCAACCGGCAGTGTTCCAGCTGCGGATCAGGCCATTGCCCCACTCTTGGGCAATCACTTCCTGAGCACGCGCCAATGCCGCGACCGGGCGTGCGCCCAGGGAATTGCCATCGAGATAAATCACACCGTCGGGTAGCGCAAATTGCTGGCGTAGCGGCGCGAGAGTGTCCTGGGCATCACGCGCCAGGCAATCGTTTCTTGTTGTCATCGGGTGTCCTGTTCTTTGAAGGTCGTTGCGTTTATGCAGGCGTTGTCGGCCCCTTTTCGTGGAGAAATAATGAACGATGCCTTGGAGAATTTTCGTGCAAACTAAGCGGCTACCAGGTAGTTATTTCGCATAAAATTCGAATCCAACACCCATAAACGCGGATTTACGCCAGCCATGAATCTCGACTCGACAGACCTGCGAATCCTCCATCAACTGCAACAGGATGGCCGCATCAGCAATCAGGAACTGGCAGAGAAAGTCGCCCTGTCGCCGTCGGCCTGTCTACGAAGGTTGCGCCTGTTGGAAAGCGAGGGAATCATCAGCGGCTATCGCGCGGTGTTGAATGCCGAACGGCTGGGGATCGAACTGGAAGCCATCGTCCATGTGTCATTGCGACAGGACGTCGAGGATTGGCACGAGACGTTTATCAAGAAGGTCCAGTCGTGGCCGGAAGTGGTCACCGCGTATGTGATTACGGGAGCGAGCAACTACGTGCTGCGGGTCCAGGCGCGTAATCTCAAACACTTCTCCGACTTCATCGTCAACCACTTGAACCGCACGGCGGGGGTGACTGACATCCGCTCGGAAATCGTCCTGCAGAAGATCAAGGAGCGTGAATCGCTGTTGGACCTGGTGGTGCGCAAGTAAGGAACGGATCGCTCAGAAGCCGCGCAGGCGCCGGGCTTCATTGCGCTGCAAGGTCATGCTCGGGGATTCGTCGAACAGCTTGCGGTATTCGGCGGAAAAGCGCCCCAGGTGCGTGAACCCCCAGCCCATGGCGATCGCGGAAATATTGCGTGCCGAGCCGTGCTCAAGCAGCTCCTGGCGCACGCCGTTCAAGCGGTACTTCTTCAGGTAGACCATCGGCGACAATGCGAAGTACTTCTTGAACGCTTCAAACAGCTTGAAGCGTGAAACCCCGGCAGCCGCTTCGATGTCCTCCAGGTGCAAAGCCTCGCGAGCATTGTCGTGAATGTATTGCCGCGCCCGGATCAGGTAGTGCGGTAATTTAACGCCCAGCACCTGGCGCAGCTCTTCTGAATAGTTGTTCGGCTGGGCGAGGATCAAGCCTTTGATCAGCGAACTTTCAATGTCCCGGGTGAAGGCCACTTGCTCGTAGAGTTCGCTACTGCGCTCCAGCTCAGCGATGAAATAGCGCGCCATGCGCCACCATGAAGCCGACGCGCCATCGACCGCATCCATCACCGGTTCGAAACGCAGCGGCGCATCCAGCGGTCGCTGCAGCAAGCCTTCCAGGGACTCGCTCATGGCGGCGCGGGTGATCACCACCTGGACTTTGCGGCAGTCGCCGGAAATCGCCAGCAGCTGGTTTTCATTGGGGGAAATGATCACCCCCTGATCGCGGTCGGATTTCACCACGCTGCCGTTCTTACTCAACTCCTGTTCGCCCACCAGGGGCAGGCTCAGGCTGTAGCTGCTGAAGCGCTCGGGATCCTCGATATCGATGGTGACATCGGTGCCGTATTCGATGGTGCCCAGCGTCGTGGCCATCGACTTGAACGTGTTGGCACTGTGATGGAAGCGGATCCGCTCGGGCGTCGTGGTCACGAGCCGGTGCGGCCCGCAAATACCGGACATCCAGCTTCTTGCGGCCTCGAGGTCGTCGCTGTCGACACGAATGTCGCGACTCTGCGGATCGGTTTTGCTGTTCATCACGGTGCACCCACGGGCTATTTTCCAGCGCGCTCTGACGGCGCGTCTCAGGCGTGGAAAACGCAAGTTCCAGGCCACAAAACGCCAGCGCCAACTGAGTGGATAGCAATCCTCGACTATGTGGATAACGTAGCCGGTGAACGTGTCCCAACAGGCACTCGACGTTGCGCAAAACAGTACCTGATTGCTGCAGACAGGTGCAGCCGTTCATCGTTTGGTGCGCCTTCTGGGTAGTCGCTGCCCAGTTTGATACCGAGTGGGTGTTACCCCACAAATTTTACGGACTGCCTTCGCCCACAAACCGGATAGACCCCCACCCGCCCCACTCCCTCTAATGAGCACACCGATTAGCCCCAATAAAAAACAGGTGCACACCCATGAGTGGCGAAAAAAACGTCGAGCAGTGGAAAGCGTTTATCCAGGGCTGCCTGGACTTCCGTCCGGCAGAAGGCGTGTTCCGCATCGCCCGGGACATCTTTACCGAGCCGCAGTTGTTCGATCTGGAGATGGAACTGATCTTCGAGAAAAACTGGATCTACGCCTGCCACGAAAGCGAACTGGCCAATAACCACGACTTCGTCACGATGCGCGCCGGTCGCCAGCCGATGATCATTACCCGCGATGGCGACGGCCAGCTCAACGCATTGATCAACGCCTGCCAGCATCGCGGCACGACCCTGACCCGCGTTGGCAAGGGCAATCAGTCGACCTTCACCTGCCCGTTCCATGCCTGGTGCTACAAAAGCGACGGGCGCCTGGTGAAGGTCAAGGCGCCGGGCGAGTATCCGGAAGGCTTCGACAAGGCCACGCGCGGTCTGAAAAAGGCGCGCATCGAGAGCTACAAGGGTTTCGTGTTCATCAGCCTCGACGTACACGCCGACAACAGCCTCGAAGACTTCCTCGGCGATGCCAAGGTGTTCTTCGACATGATGGTCGCCCAATCGCCAACCGGTGAGCTGGAAGTGTTGCCCGGCAAGTCGGCCTACACCTACGACGGCAACTGGAAACTGCAGAACGAAAACGGCCTCGACGGCTATCACGTCAGCACGGTCCACTATAACTACGTGGCCACGGTGCAGCATCGCCAGCAGGTCAACAGCGAGAACGGCACCAGCAGCGCCAGCACCCTGGACTACAGCAAGCTCGGTGCTGGCGACGCCAACACCGATGACGGCTGGTTCGCGTTCAACAATGGCCACAGCGTGCTCTTCAGCGACATGCCGAACCCGTCCGTGCGTTCCGGCTACGCGACCATCATGCCGCGCCTGATCGAAGAACACGGCCAGGAAAAGGCTGAATGGATGATGCATCGCCTGCGCAACCTGAACATCTACCCGAGCCTGTTTTTCCTCGATCAGATCAGCTCGCAACTGCGCATCATCCGGCCGGTGGCCTGGAACAAGACCGAGATCATCAGCCAGTGCCTGGGGGTGAAAAACGAGTCGGACGCCGACCGCGAAAACCGCATTCGCCAGTTCGAGGATTTCTTCAACGTGTCGGGCCTGGGTACACCCGACGACCTGGTGGAATTCCGTGAAGCCCAGCGCGGTTTCCAGGCTCGCCTGGAGCGCTGGAGCGATATTTCCCGCGGCAGTCACCGCTGGGCCACCGGCGCCACGCCCAACAGCGAGTCGATCGGCATCGCCCCGGCCATGACCGGCACCGAGTTCACCCACGAAGGGCTCTACGTCAACCAGCACAGCAACTGGCAGAAATTCCTGCTCGATGGCCTGGACGCGAAATCCCTGAAACTCCGTGAGGTGTAATGATGAATGCGCAATTGCAGTACCAGATCGAACAGTTTTTCTACCGCAAATCCGAACTGTGCGATGCCCAGGACTGGGACGCCTACATCAAGCTGTTCGACGAGCAAAGTGAGTTCCACCTGCCGCAATGGGACTCGGAACACGTCTACACCCGCGACCCCACGCGCGAGATGTCGCTGATCTACTACCCCAACCGTTCAGGCCTGGAAGACCGTGTGTTCCGCCTGCGCACGGGCAAGTCCGCCTCCTCGACACCGATGCCGCGCACCTTGCACATGATCAACAACGTGCGGATCAGTGAACTGGAAAACGGTGAATTGGAGGTGCGCCTGAACTGGCACACGCTGTTCTATCGCCTGGCCACCTCCGAGCAGTTCTATGGACGCGCAACCTACCGGCTCAAGCCCCACGCCGACAGTTGGCTGATCAGCCGCAAGCATGTGCTCTTGCTCAACGACACCATCAACTCGGTACTGGACTTCTACCACCTCTGAATCCAAGGAGATCGAGGCATGAATCACAAAGTGGCGTTCAGCTTTGCCGACGGCAAGACCCTGTTCTTTCCCGTACAACCCAACGAAATCCTGCTCGACGCCGCCCTGCGCAACGGCATCAATATTCCTCTGGATTGCCGCGAAGGCGTCTGCGGTACGTGCCAGGGTCGCTGCGAATCGGGTGACTACAGCCAGGATTATGTGGACGAGGAGGCGCTCTCGAGCCTGGACCTGCAGCAGCGCAAGATGCTCACCTGCCAGACCCGGGTGAAGTCCGATGCGGCGTTTTATTTCGACTTCGCTTCCAGCCTGTGCAATGCCTCGGGCCCGGAACAACTGAGCGCAACGGTGACGGACGTCAGGCAAATTTCGGCCAGCACCGCGATCCTGCACCTGGATCTCGGTACGACAAACCCACTGGATTTTCTGCCGGGGCAATACGCCCGGCTGTTGATTCCGGGGACTGAAAGCAAGCGCTCCTACTCGTTTGCCAATCGGCCGAGTGAGCACAATCAACTGCAGTTCCTGATTCGCCTGCTACCCGACGGCGTGATGAGCAACTACATCCGGGAACGCTGCCGGGTGGGCGACGAAATCATGCTCGAGGCACCGCTGGGTGCGTTCTATCTGCGGCATGTGGCCAAACCACTGATCCTGGTGGCGGGCGGAACCGGGCTGTCGGCACTGCTGGGCATGCTCGACGACCTCGCCGAGCGCGGTTGCACGCAGCCGGTGCACCTGTACTACGGCGTGCGCGACGCTGCCGACCTGTGCGAACGGGCACGGATCGAGGCTTATGCCGAACGCCTTGCGGGGTTTCGCTACACCGAAGTGGTCAGCGATCCATCGCCACAGTGGACAGGCAAGCGCGGCTACATTGCCGAGCATTTCGACCTCAGTGAACTGCGCGACGCGCCGGTCGACATGTACGTCTGCGGGCCGCCGCCGATGGTCGAATCGATCAAAGACTGGTTGCAGGCCCAGGCGCTGGACAGCGTTCACCTGTATTACGAAAAGTTCACCGAGAGTAATATCTGATCTTTCAAACCAGGCCTGACAACAATAACCAGAAGGGAACGAGATGGCGGATGAAATCTTGCAACAGGGAACGCTCAAGCGAGGGTTGAAAAATCGACATATTCAACTGATCGCCCTGGGCGGGGCGATTGGTACCGGGCTGTTCCTCGGCTCTGCAGGGGTACTCAAGTCGGCCGGCCCGTCGATGATCCTCGGTTATGCGATTGCCGGATTCATCGCCTTCCTGATCATGCGCCAGTTGGGCGAGATGATTGTCGAGGAGCCGGTAGCCGGTTCGTTCAGTCACTTCGCCCACAAATACTGGAACGGTTTTGCCGGTTTCCTTTCGGGCTGGAATTACTGGGTGCTGTACGTGCTGGTGGGCATGGCCGAGCTGACGGCCGTGGGCAAGTATGTGCAGTTCTGGTGGCCGGAAATCCCGACCTGGGTCAGCGCCGCGGTGTTCTTCGTCCTGGTCAACCTGATCAACACGATGAACGTCAAAGTCTTCGGCGAGATGGAGTTCTGGTTCGCGATCATCAAGGTCGTGGCCATCATCGGCATGATCGTCCTGGGCTGCTACATGCTGTTCAGCGGCACCGGTGGCCCACAGGCATCGGTCAGTAACCTGTGGAGCCACGGCGGTTTCTTCCCCAACGGCACCACCGGCCTGCTGATGTCGATGGCGTTCATCATGTTCTCCTTCGGTGGCCTGGAACTCGTCGGCATCACGGCCGCTGAAGCCAGCGAACCGAGGAAGGTGATTCCCAAGGCGATCAACCAGGTGGTTTATCGCGTGTTGATCTTCTACGTCGGCGCACTCACCGTGCTGCTGTCGTTGTACCCTTGGGATCAACTGCTGCAGACCCTTGGCGCGTCCGGCGATGCCTACAGCGGCAGCCCGTTCGTCCAGATCTTCTCGTTGATCGGCAGCGATACCGCCGCGCACATCCTCAACTTCGTGGTGCTCACCGCGGCGCTCTCGGTCTACAACAGCGGCGTTTATTGCAACAGCCGCATGCTCTACGGCCTGGCCGAACAGGGCGATGCACCGAAATCGCTGATGAAACTGAACAAACAGGGCGTGCCACTGCGGGCGCTGGGCATCTCGGCGCTGATCACCATGCTCTCCGTGCTGGTCAACTACCTGGCGCCCCATGAGGCGCTGGAATTGCTGTTCGCCCTGGTAGTCGCCTCGTTGATGATCAACTGGACGCTGATCAGCCTGACCCACCTGAAGTTTCGCAAAATCATGGGCCAGCAAGGCATCGTGCCGAGCTTCAAGTCGTTCTGGTTTCCTTACAGCAACTACCTGTGCCTGGCGTTCATGGCCATGATCATCTTCGTGATGTGGATGATCCCGGGCATACGCGCCTCGGTCATCGCTATCCCGGTGTGGGTGTTGATCATCTACGGGTTCTACCGGATGCGTGTGGCGAGGGATCGCAGCTTGCCTGTCGCGCAATAATCCTTAGCCCAACAAAAAGCCCCGGCATTCAATGAATGCCGGGGCTTTTTCATGCGCGTCCCTGTAGGAGCGAGCATGCTCGCGATGAACCTGAAAGCGCGCCGCGGGGTGTCAGGTTTCCCGCGTTATCGTTGGCCTCCATCGCGAGCATGCTCGCTCCTACAGGGATGTAAACGTCAGATCACAGGGTCGAACGCACCCGCCACAACTCCGGGAACAGCACGGTATCGAGCATCTTGCGCAGGTAACCCACCCCTTCGGTGCCGCCAGTGCCTGGTTGAAAGCCAATGATCCGCTCGACCGTGGTGACATGGCGGAAGCGCCACTGGCGGAACGAGTCTTCGAGATCGATGAATTTCTCGGCCAGTTGGTAGAGATCCCAATAACGCGACGGATCCTTGTAGACCACACGCCACGCCGCTTCGACCGAGGCGTCATGTTGCGTCGGGCTCGTCGGGTCGCGCTCGAAACGCTGAGGATCAATCGCAAGGCCAGCGCTGGCCATCAAGCGAATAGCTTCGTCATACAGCGAGGGTGTGGCGATGGCTTTTTCGAGTTCCTGCAGCAACTCCGGGCGATGGGCGTGGGGGCGCAAAAGCGTCGCGCTCTTGTTGCCCAGGATAAATTCGATTTCACGGTACTGAAACGACTGGAAGCCCGACGACTGTCCCAGGAAAGGCCGGATCGCGTGGTACTCGGTAGGCGTCATGGTGGCCAGTACTGTCCACGCATGCACCAGTTGATCAAAGATCCGCGAAACCCGCGCCAACATCTTGAAGGCCGGCGGCAACTCTCCCAGCCGCACGTGTTCGCGGGCAGCCTTGAGCTCGTGCAGCATCAGCTTCATCCACAGCTCAGAGGTCTGGTGCTGGATGATGAACAGCATCTCGTTATGGTCCGGCGACAAGGGGTGCTGGGCACTGAGAATACGCCCCAGGTCCAGGTAATCGCCGTAGCTCATGGAGTCGGAAAAATTCAGCTCGGCGTTATGCCATTCCTCTGTCTGACTGGCAGGCGAATACGGACATTGGCTCATTGAGCAGGCTCCTCATGTGGCGTGGAATTCAGTGGACGCAAGATAGCCCTGACCGGGCTGGCGTCGAGGTTGGCAAAGCGCAGCGGCAGCGCGATCAACTCGTAATCCCCTTCCGGTACGTCATCTAGCACGATGCCTTCGAGAATGGCCATGCCGTGACGCGCCACGGCGTTGTGCGAATCCATGGTCTTGGATTGCTGCGGGTCCAGCGATGGCGTATCGATGCCGATCAGGCGCACGCCGAGACTGGCGAGCAGGTCGACGGTGTCTTTGGCGACCGCCGTGAATTCGGGGTCCCAGGTGGCCAGCGGCGCGTGTTGATAGGTCCGCAGCAGGACGCGTTCGGGCAAATTGTCCAAACGACCTTGCAGTTGTCCGGGTTGCACCAGTGCGCCGCTGCCAAGGCAATGCAGCACCCGGCAAGGCCCGATATACACATCGAGGGACACGTCGCCGATGGCCGCGCCGTCCTCGCTGTAGTGCAATGGCGCGTCGACATGGGCGCCGGTGTGCGGCGACAGCGTGATGCGCCCGACATTCACCGGGCATTCAGGCCCCAGTGTCCAGACGCGTTTTTCCTGAAACGGCGTATCTCCCGGCCAGGTCGGTGTTGCGGTACTCAAGGGCGGGCTGATGTCCCACCACGACATTGTTTTTTTCATTGCACAGCTCTCGGCCTTTTCCGAAGTGAATGATACGAGCGATACCTGTGCATGTTCTTGCAAAAAGATTCGAAAAAGCCTGGGGCTTTCGCACAAACTGCCAGATATCGGCGGTTTATCGAGTGGAAATTTCAATGGGCTTGCAGGCGCTTTCAGCCGTCAAGCGGGTGAGGGTCGCTGCGTTTCTGGATACCTCGATGTCGAGTACAGACAACTGATCCCCCGGCAGGCCCTATAGGGTGCGTCTTCAGCTCTCCCCCAACGCCGGAGTCATCATGACCGCACCGATTACCGTTCTTCGCGACACCCATCCGCTGCCCGTACTCGACGCCTGCAAATGGGAAAAACTCGAAGGCGACCCGCACACCGTCAACCTCAACGCCTACACCAGCGAAGATGGCAGCAAGATCATGGGCACCTGGATCTGCACGCCAGGCAAGTGGTACGTGGAATATGTGAAGTGGGAATACTGCGACTTCCGCGAGGGGTACTGCATCATCACCCCGGAAGGAAAAGAGCCGATCCACCTGCGCGCCGGAGACATTTTCGTCATTGAGCCGGGGATGAAAGGCACCTGGGAAGTGGTGGAAACCGTGCGCAAGTACTTCGTGTTTGCCTGATGCAAAAAAACCGGGAAATCACCCGACGTGATTTCCCGGTCAATGTCGATGCGCACATGCAATACCTGTAGGAGTGAGCATGCTCGCGATGGACTCAAGAGCGCCGCGTGAACCCAGGAAACACGCGTCATCGTTAACGACCATCGCGAGCAGGCTCGCTTGTATGGTAGGACTTGAAGGGAGGAGGAGGGACAAGGCTCGATTCTGACTGTTGACGCAGTACAGACTGTGGGAGAGTTCGCCCCTCCTCCTTTCACCCAAGCGCCGATAAAGAATGCATCTGGCCTAGACCGACGATAGGAACAAGCCTGCGCCTCTGGGTGAGCCCTTCAAGTGCTTAAAACCTTATCCCGGAGGAAAACCTATGGCAATGCCGGTTTCTGTTTCAAAGCCGATCGTGGGCGTGGATGTCGCCAAGAAAGAATTGGTGATTTATCACGCCGAACTGGACCTGCTTGAAGAGATTCCCAACAACAAAACCAGCATCAACAAGTGGTTAAAGGACTTGCCGGGGAGTGTGGCTATTGCTATTGAAGCCACCAACATCTACCACCTGGAGTTCGCTGACCTGGCCTTTGAGGCCGGCTGCGTGATTTACATGGTGGGCGGCTATGAGCTCAAACATTACCGAGAAGGTGTGAAGGTCCGTGCCAAAACCGATGCACTGGATGCCAAACTGCTTGCTCGCTATCTGAAGAACGAGCATGAAGAACTTCACCCATGGACGCCGCCGACACCGCTGTATCGCCAACTCCTGAGTCTTTTTCGCCGCCGGGCGGCCTTGGTCCAGGCCAGGGTCGGCCTAGTGCAAAGCTGGTCGAATGAGCCCTTGCTGAAGGCTGCTTTTTCCGAGCAAATAAAGTCCATGCAGCAGCTTGAGACGCTGATCGAAAAGACGATCAACGATCAGCTGAAAGAAGCCGGTTTGCTGGGGCAGTTGAAGCGTTGCTTGAAAGTTGAAGGGGTTGGATTTTTGACTGGCGCGCGCTTGCTCACGGCGTTCCAGCGCGGAGACTTCCGAAACGCAGATGCCTTTATCGCCTTTCTTGGAATGGACTTGCGGGTGTCAAAATCAGGGCAAAAAGATGGTCGCCGGAGTTTGACCAAGCGAGGCGATCCAGAAGCCCGCCGCCTTCTGCACAATGCGGCTATGTCGGCGAGTCGAACCGAAGCCTGGAAAGGGTTTTACCAAGAACAAAGAAATCGGGGTTTCAGCACCACTCAAGCCCTGGTGATGCTGGCTCGCAAGCTCGCTCGTATCGTATTCGCCCTGCTGAAGGGGCAGAGTGAATACCAACCGAAAACCAGTTGAGGGCTTCCCCTCAACCATAGAATCTCCCACAGGTTTTATTGCGGCTTGCGATAACTGTTGATGATCGCCGAGAAGTCACTGCCGCCTTCCCCACGCAAACTCATCGCCTGATACAACTGCTGCGCCACCGCGCCCAGTACCACCGGCTGGTGCGCCTGACGGGCCGCTTCCGTTGCCAGTCCCAGATCCTTGAGCATCAGCTCGGCGCCGAAGCCACCGGTATAGCCGCGCGAGGCTGGTGCCGTTTCGACGATGCCCGGCCATGGGTTGTACATCTCCGAACTCCAGCAACGTCCGGTGGAGCTGTTGATGATGCCCGCCAGCACCTTGGTGTCGATGCCCAAGGCATCGCCCAGGGCCATGGCTTCACTGACGCCAACCATGGAAATGCCCAGCAGCAGGTTGTTGCAAATCTTGGCAATTTGTCCGGTGCCCACTTCGCCGCAATGGACGATGTTGCGGCCCATCTGCGCCAGCACCGGTTGCAGGGTCGCGAAGAGTTCCGGGGTCGCACCGACCATGAACGTCAACGTCCCCGCCGCGGCGCCCCCGGTGCCACCGGAGACCGGCGCATCGGCCATGGCCACGCCCTGCTTGGCAGCGGCGGCGGCCACGTCACGGGCGGTCTGCGGATCGATGGTGCTGCAATCCACGGCTGGCACACCCTTGCCGATACCGGCGAGCACACCGTCTTCGCCCAGCCAGACGCTGCGTACATGCACGGCAGCGGGCAGCATGGTGATGACCAGTTCGGCACCTTGCGCCGCCTCACGGGCCGAAGCGCTGATGGTGCCGCCCAGTTGTTCAAGCTCCGCCAGCACGGCCTTGTTCAGGTCGACCAGGCGCAGTGAATGGCCGGCCTTGATCAGGTTGCGCGCCATTGGCGCGCCCATGTTGCCGAGACCGATAAAAGCAATGTTCATGTCCGGCTCCTTAACGCAGGTTGATGGTGGTGTTCACACCGTCGTTGACGCTGTCGTCATCGAACCAGCGGCTGGTGACGGTCTTGGTCTGAGTGTAGAACTGCACCACTTGCTTGCCATACGGGCCAAGGTCGCCAAGCTTGGAGCCACGGGAACCGGTGAAGCTGAAGAATGGGACCGGTACCGGAATCGGGATGTTGATGCCAACCTGGCCGACGTCGATTTCGCTCTGGAACTTGCGCGCCGCCGCACCGGACTGGGTGAACAGGCCCGTGCCGTTGCCGAACGGGTTGGCGTTGACCAGGGCAATCGCCTCGTCGAGCGTATTGACTTCCAGCACCACCAACACCGGACCGAAGATTTCCTGGGTGTAGATCTGCATGTCGGGGGTCACACCGGAGAACAGGGTCGGGCCGACGAAGTTGCCCTTCTCGTAACCAGGAACCGTGATGTCGCGACCATCGAGCTCGAGTTTCGCGCCTTCCTTGATGCCGCTTTCGATCAGCTCGAGAATTCGCGCCTTGGCCTTTTTCGAAATCACCGGGCCGACGTCGGTGCCCGGCTCGCTGCCGGCATTGACCTTGAGTTTCTGCGCCAGTGCTTTCAAGTCAGGCAGCCATTGCTTGGCCGCACCGACCAGCACCACCACCGAAGTCGCCATGCACCGCTGACCGGCCGCGCCGAAACCGGCGCCCACCAGCGCATTCAGCGCCTGTTCGCGATTGGCATCGGGCAGCACCACGGCGTGGTTCTTCGCGCCCATCATCGATTGCACGCGTTTGCCATGCTTGCCGGCCAAGTCATAGACGTGGGTGCCGACCGCCGTCGAGCCCACGAAGGAAACGGCCTTGATGTCTTTATGGGTGCACAGCGCATCCACCACGTCCTTGCCGCCGTGCACGACGTTGAGCACGCCGGCCGGAATCCCGGCCTCGATAGCCAGTTCCACCAGCAGCATGGTCGACATCGGATCCTGTTCGGACGGCTTGAGCACGAAGGTGTTGCCGCAGGCGATGGCCATCGGGAACATCCACAGCGGAATCATCGCCGGGAAATTGAACGGTGTGATACCGGCGCAAACGCCGATTGGTTGACGCAGGGTGTAGGTGTCCACGCCACCCGCCACGTTTTCAGCGAACTCGCCCATTTGCAGGCTGCCGATGGAGCACGCGTGCTCGACCACTTCCAGGCCACGGAAAATATCGCCTTCAGCGTCGGCAATGGTCTTGCCCTGCTCGGCGCTGAGGACTGCCGCGATGCGCTTGGAATGTTCGCGGATCAACGCCTGCAGTTTGAGCATGATGCGCATCCGCGCGCCGATCGGCGTCAGCTTCCAGGTCTGGAAGGCGCGATGGGCGGCACTGATGGCGGCGTCGACTTCTTCAGCCGTGGCAAACGGCACCTTGGCCAGCACTTGCTGGGTTGCCGGGTTGATGATGTCGTGCCACTCGGTGGTCTGCGATTCGACCCACTGGCCGTCGATCAACAGTTTGACCTTTTGTACGGTGGTCTCGTCAGGCGTAAGCGAAGCGTTCATGTGGGGTCTCCGAATCTTTGTTTTTATTTCAGGAGCCAGGGCGAAACGTCACCCTGCGATAAGACGTGTGCCACGAATTGGTTATCGGGCTGTTTTTGGAGTATAGATGTGCAAACTTCTAATAAGAACGCACATAAAAGCCGGTCCATCATGCAAAAAAACATCACGTCTCTGGGTTCACTAAACTGGGATGACCTCAAGTTTTTCCTTGAGGTCTCACGCACCCGCAAGGCCAGCACCGCGGCCAAGCGCCTGGCCGTCGACTACACCACCGTGTCGCGGCGCATCAGTTCACTGGAAGCTTCGCTAGGCACCCTGCTGTTCGAGAAGTCCCGGACCAGCGGCTTTGTCCTGACCGCAGAAGGCCAACGCCTGATGGGCTACGCCGAGTCGATCGAAAGTACGCTGCACATGGCCTGCGAACAGGTCTCAGGGTCCGGGGTGGCGTTGTCCGGCCATGTGCGCATGGGCTGCACCGAAGGTTTCGGGAGCTTTTTCATTACCCCGCAACTGAGTCACTTCGTCGACGCCTACCCGGCGATCTCGGTGGACATCCTGCCGCTGCCGCACTTCATCAGCCTGTCCAAGCGCGAGGCCGACATCGTCATCGCCCTGGAGCGCCCGGAACACGGCCCCTATGTCTGCTGCAAACTGACGGACTACCGCCTGCAGCTGTATGCGACGCAGCAATACCTCGACAAACACCCGGCAATCCGCCGGCCGGCCGACTTGGGCAAGCATTCGTTCATCAGCTATGTCGACGACCTGGCGTTCAGTTCCGAGCTGCTGTACCTGGCCAACGTGCTCCCCGGCGCCAGCGCCAACTTGCGCAGCACCAGCGTGATCGCGCAGTTCGTGGCCGCGCAGCAAGGGCGGTCGCTGGCCATCCTGCCGTGCTTCCTGGCAGCCCAGGACCCACGGTTGCTGCCGGTGTTGCCGCAGGAAATCAACATCACCCGGCAATTCTGGATGTACTGCCGCGAGGATCTGAGGAAGCTCAAGCGGATTACCCTGTTGTGGGATTACATCCGCGCCGTGACCGAGCTCAATGGTCCGTTGCTGTTGGGCGAAACGAGGGAGATGTTGTTCGCCGATTAACAGTTTTTCAAGGAATCAGGTGGCGGAATCGTAACGAGGTCAGCAAGCCTTTTCCAACGGTTTGTAACAGGAGTTGGTACTCAACTTGTAACACCTCGACGTCGACTTTCAGAGACACACAGGCACGCGATAAGGACCCCACGCGGGCACCCATGAAGAGATGCTGAAACACCAGTGTGAATTGCTGTGTGCTGAGCTGGAGAGGACACGCCGAGATTCACGCAGAGCGCACAAGAACATCGCCGGTCTGATCGTGATGTACCGTGACACCTCAGGAGAGCTTGGAGCCCTTAAGGTTGAGCATAAGCGACTACGCTAGACATTGAGCGATATGTACAGACGGGAAACAGAAGTGGTGACGAACAAAATGACTTATGCCTACGGCGATTAACGCTATCGACCTGATGAGCGGTGATGATTCGGTGACAGAACCTCAAGTACACCAAGAAGGGATGTTGACCATGACGAAAGATGAGCTTTTCGATGCCGTGCTAGCAGAAATGGAGCGTGTGTGGGGTGATCAGGGGTTTGGGGGGCACGTCGATGCTTACGGATGGTTGTACGAAAATTACGGCATCACTGAGCAAGACGACCTCCATTGGCAGGACATCTGTGACCACTACGGGAACAATTTATCTGAATCGCTGGCAGACCTCTCAGATGAAGAGATTGCAGAGGTGATGGAGTTTGTTCAAGACGATAGTAGAGTGGAACGTTTTCTCACTAACTTTTTAGATCAGTACAGAAGCTCTACTGCGGTCTACTCTCATCCACCCGAAAAAGAATAGCCAGAGCACATAATGATAAAACGATTCGCAATATTTCTAGGCGCGATTGCAATAAATTGCAATGTGTATGCAGTTGATGCCAAGTATGTGACGCCTGAATTCAATGACAAAAATAGTCATGTATCCATGGTCTTTATCTGTGCAGTGATCGGGGAGAAGGGTGGCTTTGATGCCGAGGCATTGCCAACAGTGGCTAAATCATCTGCAAAAATGGGTGTACCTGCAAAGAAGGCAGGAGAGCTAATGGGTGATGCACTGACATGGTGGGAAACCAATCATGAGCAATACGACATTACAGGCATGTGGGAAGGCTCCTGTAGAGAGCCTTTGAAGAACATGCGAAGAATGTACGTCGACCAATAATAAGCGAAGATATCGAATGCCCACCTCCGATTTTCTTGAGCAATCATTACAAACACTATCCAATAAAATTGGCAGTCTAAATGAACACAAGTGTGAGGCCGGCAAAATCTTTGAAGCACAACACAAAGCGATCTTAGAAGCGCACGCACAGCTTCCAGAGTGGAGTATTCAGGCTCAAAAAGGGAAACTCTACTTCTTCCACTTTAGTTCGCCCTCTACCGGAACTCCGCTATCACTCCAAGGCAAGCACTTCGACCTTTCAGCACAATTAGAACTCAACACGATCCAGAAGTTAAAAGTCTACCAGTGGCTGCTTGTTGAAGCATATGAAGCGATTGAAGACTTTCTTGAAAAAGCCTATGCATACTGTGGTTCAAAGGGTATGGAACTGTGGGAGCGACCTAATAAATGGCAGCACGGAAGCTCAGAGGAAATCGACCACTACCTTAGCGTAAAATTGAGGGGCACTCGTTACGCACAACTAAAGGCATTCCGCACAAACTTGCATCACTTTGCAAAGTACGAATCCACAAACCCTAATCAAGTGAATTACAGGGTTGTTTTTGTATTGATAGAAAAGCTTCGCCACTTCATTGTACACAATGAGGGCTATGGTCAAGATTTCGATAAATTGATGACGCGGATACGGGGTGAGTTACCCGGCGTGGACTCCAAGCAACTTAAAAACTACGTTGACTCCTTCTTCACTTTGCATGGCGACAGATATTTGGTTGATTTGCTAGAGTTCCCAGTAGAAGACTCAAAACTTCCGATTGGCGCGTACCATGACCAGATGCTAGGGCTTTTCAGAAACATTATGGAATATGCGGTTCTTATAACCGAGGGAATATACGAAAAACTTATGAGCAAAAACGACAATCTGCACAACGCATCTCCATAAAAACCCGCTCGCCCGCCGTGGGAAGTGGCCTTATGTATATGGCACTTGATTTTTTGCTGGCAAATATAATAATAGTGGCGCTGTAATTATTGCCCTGAGCAAGATACATGAGTAGACTCAGCCAAACTCACATCAGAAGAGCAACCCATGAACACCTACAAATACTCAGCCTACTATAAAAATGGGCTAACATTTGAAGAGCTTTCCAAGGAAGAGCAAGAGCGTAATATCGGGCTGTTTTACACCGATGTGGTTAGCTACTTTGAGGATGGCGATGAAATCATCTCAATGGATGACAATGGTGTCGTGAGCATTCAAACAACTCTGGATGAGAAGGAGTGTGATGATCTGGTTGCAAAGGTAGCTATAGGGTTAGACCTCTTGCCGATGAAGCATTGAATAGAGCGATTGCACAAGGAAGAGCCTTTCAAAACTGGGATTTAAGAGTGAGGTATCAAGCCACATGCGAACGCCCGGATGGAAAGATTTCTTGATTTTGAAATAAGAGAGGGCTCCTGAGAGCCCCATAAAACAACGCTAGCTGTTGGACGTCAAGCCATCTCACGCTTGATCCTGTACACCGTGGCAACGCCACAGCCAGCCACCTTGGCGATATCATCAGCAGTCATGGTTGGGTGCTTGGCAATGGTTTCCTTCACCTTGGCCCACTTGGCAGCGTTCCGTCCTTTGCCTGCTGGCTTCCAATCAGGATCAGCAGCTTTCTTGTTCTCCAAACCCTGCTTGATGCGTTCCACACGCTTCTCTTGATCCAGCCGTGCCATGGTTGCCATCAGGTCAATCAGCATGTTGTTGATCACGTCCATGATTTGACCGGTGATTCCTTTGGCTTCAACCAGCATGTGACTGGTAGGTAAATCAGCAACAACCAGACGCAACCCTTTGGCCTTGATGGTGGTCTTGAGAGTGTCCCAGTCAGCTTGTGAGAGACGACTGAGGCGATCCACAGACTCAACCAATAACACGTCACCCTCTTTGGCAGAATCGAGCAATGCGATCAGCTCAGGACGGTTGAGCTTGGTTCCACTGATGTTCTCGGCATACACGCCAACGATGCTCAAACCTTTCTCGGCAGCGAACAACTCCAAGGCGACTTTGGCACGGTTGGCGTCTTGGTCTTTGGTCGATGCTCGGAGGTAAAGGTGGGCATTCATGGTTAGCTATCCTTTGTCATTCGCTTTGATAGACAAATGATAAAAGAATCATATGGCTTTCCACAATAGTCTATTGATAGTTATTTCCCGACCTCTATCGCACTACCGGATAGGTCTACTTCTTTGATAGACAATCTGGGTTGCTGGCTGTCCGTGATCATTCCCTTAGAGTGCCGAGCGGGGGGATATGCTTTAGGTTGAATCTCGTTCTTCGCAACGGGTGAATCACCCTGCAAACGCTGACGATGAGGTAGGTGACTGGGGAGAGATCGACCTTTGTGGGATCGTCCTGTACAACCTTCACCGTGTTTCTCGATGACTATGGAGAAGGTGATGAGTGACGATGGATTCACCGCGCTAGCGGCTCGATCTGAGAAGGTGAGAAATGAACACCGTTTGCTGCTCGAAGGGCTAAGGTCGTTTGAGCGGAAACTGCGTGAAATGGTCGGAGGTCTGAACTGCCGGGGAGAAAGTGAATTCGTCACGTTCGATGAGCATTTCGACCACGAAGGCGAGATCATTGGGCATATTCACGGCGTTCTTTCCTTCGATGGTAAAGAGCTTTGGGTTAGCTACAAAGAAGAACCCCATCCGGGTTATGAAGAATCGTATTGGGAGTGCAAGCCAATCGAGAAAATTCGACCAGACTGGCAAAGGCTGATCAGTGACCAGAAGGTGCTAGATTCCCTCGTAGCGAACCTGCTGATCAACCTCGACGTTGAGTTTGAAAAGACAGCGCCAGTCGTCAAATCTCTTGCCCAATTTGTGACAATTGAAAAGGCGGAAATTGACGCTGATCTTGATCAAATCTTTAGCAGAAATCAGGTGCTTTTGGAGTCGTGGTTGAAGGCTAGAAAATTGGTTCAGCCTGATCCGGACCAGTCCATTTCTCTAAGTTGTACGCACATTGAAACCGTGCTGAAAGGTTGCCTCAAAACGCTGGGTGAAAAGGATTACGAAAGCTACGCGATCGAAAAGTTGATCAAGCGTTTGCTCGGGGTTCTGCGCGCATCCGCGATTATCGGTCCTGCCACTTCTGAAATGCTTCAAGGCATCGGCACCATGTGTCATGGAATCGGGACGCTGCGAAATGACACGTCGCATGGGAAGGATGAGGGGTACGTTGCGCACTCTCCAGAATTGGCTCAGACAGTGAGTCATCTTGCCGGTGTCGTTTCGATCTTCGCAATGAAACAGACTGAACGTGTGATGATGGCTAGGTGATGCAAAAGGTCTTCTGTTTTTGTCTATTGTAACTGCTTCTACGCTCGGCTGGATCACCTCGCCAGTGGGCGTTAGCATCTAGGTAGATGCCACCCACTTGTCTAGGTTGAGATAAACTGCCGTCACTCTCTTACGAACGAGGCGGCACATGGAAGGCGATTTTTCACAGCGTATGGGGCTCCGTCCTGCGTCGAAGCTGATCCAAGTCAAGGAGATGGATAGCGACCTCAGAACTGGGCTTTGGAATGCAGCGTACACGCACTATTGGAATCGGTTCATTCCCTACTACCAAGGGGGCACCGGCATAAAGGGTTCGAACATGGAGCAGTTTGCAGCTGATATCCATGGACGATTTTTACGTCTCCGCTTGGACCAATTGCCGCACGCTTTTCAGACGCTAGTCGAATCGCTTAGTCTGCTCTACCAAGCAGGTGACTGGGATCGCATCTACAGCTTTGTAGAATTTGCCATCAAGCATGCCCCAAGCTTTAACTCCGAGTACGATGAATTCACCTCTACTGAACAGTTCGTGAGCGAATGTAACGAGGTGCTACAGACTGAAAATTCAGCCTACCGGATCGTAAACGGGTTGGTCACACGTATAACAGACCCTGAGGAGATAGCCGAGATCGACAAGGCATTGAGTTCTTCCGGGGGCTATATCGGGGTCAAGACGCACCTGCAGACGGCGCTAGTGATGCTCACTGAACGGGACAACCCTGATTACCGTAACTCCATCAAAGAAAGCATCAGCGCTGTAGAATCGCTGGCGAAGCAGATCACCGGTAATCCGCACGCGACCTTAGCTCCCGCGCTCAGCGAACTAGAGAAGCACCACAGTCTTCACCCAGCCCTGAAGAGTGCATTTTCCTCACTGTACGGCTGGACCTCAAACGCTGACGGTATCAGGCACGCGTTGATGGACGTTTCAAATCTGACGCACGCTGACGCACGCTTCATGTTGATTACGTGTTCGGCGTTCATCAACTTCGCTATCGATAGTACCAAGGAATAAAGACTGCAATTTCAAAACTGGTAACGGAGAGAGGGAAAGCCGCTTGCTTGGTTGAAGCCCCGTATTAGAGGCGGTTTCCCGGATCATCGATCACCACCAGACTTAGGAAGCTTGGTGTTTAATGGGGTTAATTGCGGGTTGGGTAGGCATTCTCTTCAGTGTCATTGCTGGTGCCATCGAAGGCTCCATTGGAGTGTTTGTGGTTGCACCGAAAGCGGCAAGCTTTCAGTAGCTCATGCTTTAATAGTTGATCACCGCTGACCTGACGGTCGAACAGAGCACCAATAACAAATCATCAAAATCCAGCTCTTGCCTTTGATCTTGACTATTGGTGCAGGATGGTTAGCGGGAGCTAACGATGGTATCTGTACAAGCTTCGCTTGGCTGGTTGCACCACAAAGCGGTCAGCCTTCAGGTTTTGGGGATGATACTGTATATCATTCATCCCCCCTTCCATTTCAGTGGAATCAACCTGTAAGCGCCGCTTACACAGAGTACCCACCATGCTCCGCATACCAAGCACATCAAGGTCAAAAGCGAGGAGCTTTGGTGTGTGCTGATGCTATTGGATTAATGGTGTGCTGATCCAGTATCGGGGCGATACGACGATTGTACTGACTCATGCGTCGCATGAAATGGTATTCCCCTCAATGCTCCGCATTGAAGTGCTTCTATGATACATGCGGCCGAATTAGTCCCCCCCCGGTGAGGGGCTGCTTATGCGGCCTGCAACTCGAGCTGCACAGTCCGCATTTCGTCTCGCCACTTTCTGATGGTCTTTGCCGATACGCCGGTGTCTCGCTCAATGGCCTTAACCGCCATTCCTTGTGCCAGCATTCTCAACACCTCCTGCTTCTTGGGGTGCTGGTGCTGAGGGCGGACCGGGAAGGCTACGACAGTAGCAGTGGTCTGATGAGTTGGGTATTCCGCTTCGTACTCTTCCGCCGTCTTGAACTGGGTAAGGGTACGGAGGTCGTAATGAAGCTTTGCCAGTTCCTCGACAGTCGGTTTGCACAGATCATCGCAATCATTCCACTCACAGGCTTTGGGCTCAGGCTCAATGCCTTCCATCTCGTTTAAAAGGGACTGAGGGCGACTTTCCATCATCCACGGAAAGATCAACTCAATCGCCTTGACGTAACGTCTTGCGTGCCTTTCTCCCAGTTGCAGCAAATCCTCTACAGCTTCGTTGGTCACGGCTGGGAGGCTTTCCAAAATCATCACAAGCTTGCGTACAGACAGTTGAGTGGACTTCCCATTAACACCGATGGGGCGGTCATACCAGTCAAGTCGTGCAATTCCCACGACGATATCCATAGCAAACGCTGGATAGCGGCCCCAGTACGTTGTGCGACCGATGAACCCATAGAACGGGTTCTCAATCATCTTGGGCTTTGGTCCACGCGTGCTCTTCGGCTTTCGAGGTAGCTTGGTTTTGGTCTTCGGTGCATTGTCTGCCAGCCACTGATCGGCGTTAGCGGCGATACGTGCATTCAATGCTTCCAATTCTGCTGGGGAGAGCAGATTGGTAGAGAGGCCGGATTCACTGGTGATGGGCAATTTCGAGACGAGCGGGTGCAGCATGGTTAGTCCTCCTGTGTCAGTTCATTGCATAGGCATTCCTCTCGGGTTGTGCCGTTGGTTTTGATTGCCGCAGGCTTGGGTATCAGCCTGCGGTGGTGCGTGCCTTAAATCAGTCGTGGATATGGCGGTAGCAAGTACGAAGGCGCTGAATCACACGGGGATCAATCTTGCCCTTGTATGCATCTGCAAGCTCAAAGCAGTAGGCTGAATGTGCTGCCCTGTATGCCTCGAATGCCTTGATGATGTCGCTGAACCTCCCCAGATAGACCTGCTTGCCGTACTTGGAAATGCGAGCGACAAACCCTTTTCTTCTCGGTCCAAGAGTTACGCCAATGGGGAGAATTCCACGCTGACTCCGAGTATCTCGAAACATCTGGTTGATCATCCTTGGGACCAGCGAGCAGTACTCTGGTGAGTAGACAGTGTTGAGTGGATCAAGAATGTCTTTGTCCAGCTCCGTGTCCACTGCGTTTGCATAAGGCTGAGCGACGAACCAGTCAGCAAACTCTTGGAAGTCGAGCCACTTCCTGCAAACTGTACATCCCGCATAGGCTGTAGCCTCGGACTCGTAGCACCGACGAAGCATGTCAACCCAGCGACTGTGCGAGCGACATGTGGTTTCGTGATAAGGCAAGCCCAGCGCCTTGCGTCTGTCGACCGAGTTGTAGCCCACGCCACATACCAGAGTGTCGGTCGTCAACGGTGCGAAGAGCGGTATCTCCTCTCCGAGACTGTAGTCAAGGTGGATTCCAGCCACGCATGGGGCCACGAGGATTGTTCTGGTGATGTCGTTGATGCTGTGTTGTTGCATGTTGTTACCTCCGTTCAGTTGAAAAATGGGCAATAAAAAACCGACACATTGGTCGGCATCGGGCTCGTCATTCTTCTCACTACGGAGGAGCAGAAACTTAGCTATTCGATGTCGTCGACCTCAATGTTGGTGTTGCTTCGATTGCGTTTGTCATGGGTTCTTCTCATGAGCTGCATTGACCGTCAGGTGGTGGTCAGCCAAAACTTGGGCACTAAAAAGCCTCATGCAATTTCTGGGCGATTTGATCGCACCATGGTCGCGTAGAGGCTTCTAAGTTGTCTGTCTGCTTTACTGAAGCAGATGCGTATCATTGCACACTTGCGCTCCGCTCGTCAAGTAATTGTTGCATCAGGCATTGGAATATGCTCACTGAAAATCGCGACATCAATCATGCCATAGCACTTCAGCACTGTGCCATTTTGAGTAAACCAGTTTCCAGCGGAGTAGAAGCGACCTGCTTAGCTGGGACTGTCAATTCACCTAGCAAACACTGGGCGGAATGGAAGCGGGAGGTTGGAGCATGACGAATTCAGTGCAGGTTAAGCTTAGGTTTATCGATGGTTTCTAACGAGTTTTCGGTGTCGCCAATAGCCCCAACAACACAGTCACTGCCCCCCGCAAACGAACAATTTCCGAAGCATCTCCGCGATGGTCTCAACAGGCACTCCTGAACCGTAGACATCAAAAGTTATCGTGCCCGACGCATGCCCCATAACAGCCTGTGCGTAAGCCGTAGGAACTCCTTTGGCTTGCATCAAGGACGCCAGCGAGTGCCGCATGGAATGAAACACCAAGCCGGGACCAAAGGTTTCCCCAAGGGCCGCAGGGATTGCCTGTTGGTTAACCCACTCACCGCCTGTCTTGTAGCCAATCTGAGCTAATGATTCCGATCCACTGAGCTTGCACGCCTCGACATACCTTAAGAACGCTACAAGGTCGAACCCATAGGCACCGTCAGTCAACGGCACCAATCGTTCACTACGCTTGTTCTTGATTGACTTCCCTTCGCCTGCTTCGTTGATGTGAATGGCTGTGATACCTGACGCAAGAGTTTGAACATCGCTGACCGTTAACTGTGAGATTTCATTCAGACGCCCACCCGTGATAGCTCCAAGGCTCAACAGCCAACGCTTCCATGAGGTCTCAGGCAGCGTATTGGAGTAGGCCACCAGCTTGCCTACCTGATCCTGTGTGAACGCCTTACGACTCGACTCAGTGCCCTTTGTGAGCTTCAGCTTCTTATCATATGACTTCGGTATGTGACCATTTTCAACTGACCATGCGAGGACTGCTGACAGCTTAACGAGCAGCTTGTTGACCGTTGAAGGCATGCGGCCATTTGAAAGGCGATCACGCAGCGCCACGAGGTCAGCCCGTGAGTGAGTCCGCATGTCCAACTCTCCAAGAGCCGCAGAAATGGTCCCGTGGCAAATCTTGGTTTCCTTCAGGGTCGATTCCTTCTGGTCCTTCCCACGGTCAGCCAAGTAGAGGACCGAGAGAGTCTCAAAGGTCATCGCTGGGGCCAATACAGATAGAGACACCGGGACGTCCGCTACTGACTTCATGGATCGCGTAGAGCTGCCCACAGAGCCTGAGTGGCTTTCATGCAATCCACCCCACACCTGCGTAACGTTGTCATCACGTCCAGCCTCAAACAACTCCACCGAGACGACACGAAAATGTTCTTTCAGCTTGCTCCAAGGGGCATCTGGGTTCTCCAAATGGAACGCCCTGACGAAGCCCGCAAGGTGCCCTGAAGCGTCCAATGCGTCCCGCCTGTTGCTGGTCTGAAGGGAAACAGAAGCGAACTCAGTGGTGCTGCCGGTGGCCCTGAGACGCATGTAGTAAATCCCGTTACGCCTGAAGTGATACGGCTTGGCGAGTCTTGTCGTCGGCCTCACGGGAAGAGCGAGGTTTGTAACGGCGTTTGTAACAGCAGACGGAGCTGCAAGGATGCTCATAGCGGTTAGCCCCTGTATTCATTGGGTTAACCTGAGTTCCTTGAAATTCTGGATGTACTGTCGGGAGGATCTGAGGAAGCTCAAGCGGATTACCCTGTTGTGGGATTACATCCGCGCCGTGACCGAGCAGAACCAGACACTGTTGATGGGTGACAGTCGGCAGATGGTGTTTGCCGACTGAGGATGTTCAAGAACGTTCAGGTTGTAACCGGTTGGCGGCCAGCCACTTTCCTGGACAATGTCTTGCCGAACGCTATCCACCATTTTTCATAATAGAAGGTGGAGATATGCGCGGTGATGAAAATGGCGGCGAACAACAACGGTCGCTTCAGATATTTAACGATGGTATCCCCGCTACCCAGCCAGGTATGCGCCAGCAGCGGATGAACAACGTAGAGCGCGTAGGAGATGGTGGCGATATAAAACAGAATGCGGTTGTTCAGAACATGGGCAATGAATGTCCGGCCATTGAGCAGCGTACTCCCGACCATTGCGGCGGCAATGTAAGGGCGCAAGTAGTTCATGAAACCACCGTCGGGATGACTGGACACGACAAACAGGGCGAATAAAGCCATTTGCACGACCAGCATTTGTGCCGGCGCCTTCACAAGATTGTTACCCAGTCTTTTGTGATAGATCAGCGCCAGTATGCAACCAGACAGTATTTCATCAATGCGGTAATAGGTATTGATGACGACATGGGCATCATTCATGACTCGATAGGTTGTGACGGCGATGGCAAGAAAAGGGATCAGCACCATCCACCTTTTCCTCATCATGACTACCAGCAAGGCGATGGCCACATAAAACTGGACCTCCATGCACAAGCTCCATAAATGGCCGTTTACATCGCCAAGCCACATGGGCGGCCAGTTGGCAAAGAACAAAAAGTTTGCGATGTAGTAATCCGGAGGGCTGCTCATGATAGGCAAGACAATTGCCATGTACAGCCAGGCAAGAGGCACAATGCGAAAGAACCTGCGAATCAGAAAATCAATGACGCTGTCGTTATTGAGCAGAAAACTTGTTATCAGGAAACCCGACAAGGTAAAAAATATAGCCATGCCCATGACGCCTGCAGCAGAATTCAACTGCAAAAACTTTGGGCCAAGTGGTAGCAGGTGACACGCCAGTACCAGCAAGATACTAATTCCGCGCCATCCATCAAGTACGTTTAATCGAGAGCCTGCTACGGAACTATCACTCATATTGGCATTCGCTCTTTGGATATAAAAACCCAATAGTCGTAGCAGTGAAAATCTCATGGAGCCAGACCATTCAAGCCTGAAGTCTAGGTCACCTTTTGCGCTTTACACTTCACGCCATGATAAAATTTTGTCGCGCGCATTTGGCTAAATAACTGTTTTTTTGACGTTGCTTTCATGGCGTGAAGTGCAACGTCCACTTTTTGGCAGATGCGTTGCGAGCGCTGTCAGGCGCTCGCCTCCTTGAGTTCCAGCATCAGCCCGCTCAAGCGTTTGACCCGACGTCGCACCGCCTCTTCGAAGACGCCAGCCCGAGGCTCGATCAATGTGAACCAATCCTTGGCCCGGGTGATGCCGGTATAGATCAGCTCCTTGGTGAGCACCGGGTTCAGGGCATCGGGCAGGATCAACGCGGTGTGGGCGAATTCCGAGCCTTGGGATTTGTGCACGGTCATGGCGTACACGGTTTCGACATCATTGAGGCGACTGGGCAACACAAAACGCACACCGCCCTGGCCGTCGTTCCTCGGGAACGCGACTCGCAGCACCGGTTTCCCGGCCTCGGGCCCCTCGCGCTCGGGAAGCTTGAGGGCAATGCCGATGTCGCCATTCATCAAGCCCAGGCCGTAATCGTTGCGGGTCATCAGCACTGGCCGGCCTTCGTACCACTGCTGGTCGCTGTCGATCAGCCGTGCCTTCAGCAAGGCGTCGGTCACCCGCTGGTTCAAGCCTTCCACGCCCCACGGGCCTTTGCGCACCGCGCACAACAACTGGAAGGCGTCGAACGCCTGCAAAACCTGCCGGGCCCAATCGGTCCAGCGCGCATCTTCCAGGGGACAATCGAGCGCTGGACGCTGGTTGCGCAGCAGGCTCAAGTAATAGCGGTAGCCTTGCGGCCCCTCACCATGACCTTCGAGCAACAGGCGCTCCAGCGCCCGATCCTGTTCATTGCGCAGGGACAGGCTGAACACATCGTCGTGGCTTCGCGCCGCCAGCAACTTGCGGGCTTGCGCGGGCTGTTGCTGGTTCACCCAACGAGCCAACTGGCCAATGCCGCTGCCTTCGCCGAAACGCCGCGAGTGGCGCAACATCACCACTTGCTGGGCCAGCGGATGGGTGCCCTGGGTGTCTTCCTGCAGCCCGCTGCCTTCCAGGCTTTCGCCACTGACGGTTTGCAGCCATTGTCGAGTGTGTGGGCTATACCAGCCCGCTTCGGCGTCGCGACACAGATCGCCCAGCACGGCACCGGCCTCCACCGACGCCAGTTGGTCCTTGTCACCCAACAGCACCAGGCGGGCATGGGCCGGCAGTGCATCGAGCAGGTTGGCCATCATTTCCAGGTCGATCATCGACGCTTCGTCCACCACCAGTACATCCAGCGGCAAGTGATTGCCGGCGTGGTGACGGAAATGTCGCGTCCCCGGGCGGCTGCCGAGCAGGCGGTGCACGGTGGTGACGTCAGAGGGGATTTTCTCGCGGATGGCTTCAGTGACTTTCAGCGTTCGCACTTGTGCGCTGATGGACTCGGTCAGCCGCGCCGCCGCCTTGCCGGTTGGCGCCGCAAGACGAATGCGCAGCGGCTTGCCCGCCTCTACGGCCGGTGCCTGGAGTAAGGCGAGCAAGCGCACCACCGTGGTGGTCTTGCCGGTTCCCGGACCGCCGGTGACGATACTGAAAGCGCTGCGAGTCGCCAGGGCGCAAGCGAGTTTTTGCCAGTCGACGACCTCACCGGGCCTGGCCGGACCGAATAGCCCCGTCAGGCGCTGCAACAAGTCCCCTGGTGCGTTCTCGTGCACCGTCAGTCGCTCACGCAACGCATTGTCGATACGTCGTTCGTAGGTCCAGTAGCGTCGCAGGTACAGACGCTTGCCGGCCAACACCAGAGGCCGCTGATGCACGCTGTCGCGCTCGTCCGCCGCCAATGCGACCAGGCTGCTGGCGGCCAGCACCTTGCACCAGTGGGCGCCATCCAGCCCTTCCAGCAGTTGCGATGGCAGCAACATCGCGCCACCTTGCAGGTCGCCTTCCGGGGGCAGCGACAGGGCGAAGTCCGGCTCCTTGAGGGTTTCGAACAGGTCCAGGCACACATGCCCATGACCCAACTGGTGACTGGTCAATGCCGCCGCCAGCAGTACCAGCGGATCATCGTTCGGAGCCAGCTCGTGAAGAAAACCGACGAAGGCCTTGTCCAGTGCTCGCAACCAGCCGCGCTCGACCCAACGCGTGAGCAACAGCAACAAGTCTTCGGCACGCGTCAAAGGGCTGAGTTGCGCCAGGCTGTCGGCACTCAATGGCGTCGACAGTACATTGGCGAAGGTGCGGTTCATAGCAGTTCTCCCTGTTCCCAGGCGGGTTCGACCCTGGGCTGCGGCTTGCCCTGAAACAGGCGGTCCAGTTGCTCGATCAGCACCTTGGGTGGGCGGGCAAAATACACGCCCTGGCTTGGCGCACGGGTACCGCGCAGGAACAGGTACAGCGCGCCTCCGACATGCCGGTCGTAATCGTAATCGGCAAGCCGGGCCTTGAGCTGGCGGTGCAGGGCCAGCAGGTACAACACGTATTGCAGGTCGTAGCGGTTGTCGAGAATCGACTGCTCCATGGCCTGCGCGGTATAGGCCGCGTCGTCGACGCCGAGCCAGTTGGATTTGTAGTCGGCGACGTAATAGCGGCCGTCATGCTCGAACGTCAGGTCGATGAAGCCCTTGAACATGCCGTTGAGCAACACCGATTCGGCGGCCACCCGAGGCACACCGTTGTGGGTGTATTGACACACCAGCGCATCGAGCTTGAGCACATCGACCTTGTGGCTGGCGAACCAGAACTCCATTTCGACACGGTACTGGGTCAACTGCCCGAATACCACCGGTGCCTCGCCGCTGCCCAGCGGCAACGGCGACTTGAGCAGATGCTGCAGCCATTCACTCAGCGTGCTGATCCAGCCTTCCCAGCCACGGCGATTGCAGCGACGGGCAATCGCATCTTCCACGGCTTGCCCGGTGACGGCAAAACCTTCGTTGCCTGCCCATTCGAGCAACCCATGGAGAAAGGTGCCCGGGTTCGGGCCACGGGGGAATCGATGGATATCGGCACCGCCGGCCACCATCTCTCGAGGGGTATGCGGGTCGAGACGTTCGTCGTCGAAGAGTTTCTGTGCCTGTGCACTTTCGGGCGCCTGATCACTGCCGATACTCAGGCTGTCGCCGATGCGCAAGGCGCTGTAAGAAGCAATCCACCAGTTTTCACTGGCCTTGCGTTGCACGGTCAACGGTGCCAGCAACGCAGCGGTGTTCTGCGGTGGATGGTAGTGCTCGCGGGTGGCTTCAGGCATTTGTTCAAGACCAATCGCCGGACAGCCCTGTTGAAGGTCTCGCAACCAGGCCTGCAAGCCCGCCGACTCGTTCAAGCAAGCACCGCCACCCAACAGATACCCGAGCGCCGACAGGTGCAGCACCGAGCTGTTGTTATTGCCGCGCTTGAGATCCGCCACGCCCAGCCAGCAGGCATGTTGCGCCCGGGTCAGCGCCACATACAACAGGCGCAGGTCTTCGGCCAGGCGCTCATCATCGGCCAGGGCGATCAATTCGGCCGTGGGGTTCAACGTCACTTGGGCCTTGCCTGCGGCGTCGTGGTAATGCAACGGCAGACGGCTGCCATCCACCGGTTTCGCCGAGCAAATGAACGGCAGGAACACCAACGGGTACTCCAGCCCCTTGGACTTGTGGATGGTCACGACCTTGACCAGTTGCTCGTCGCTTTCCAGACGCAGGATCTGCTCTTCACCCGCCTGGCCCGACAATGCCAGGTGCTCGGACAAATGCCGGATCAATGCCTGCTCGCCATCAAGTTCGGCGGCCGCCTGTTGCAGCAACTCGGACAGGTGCAGCAGGTTGGTCAGGACCCGCTCGCCATCGCTGCGCGCTATCAATGCCTGGGGCAGCTTGAAGTCATGCAGCAAGCGTCGCAGCATTGGCAACACGCCCTGCTTTCGCCAAATCTCGCGATAGCGGCGAAACTGCATGACCCGCGCTTCCCAGGCCAGTTCGTCCTGGTTCAATTGCTCAAGCTCGACCAACGACAGATTCAGCGTGATGCTGGCCAGTGCCGCGCGCAGTGGCCGCTCGACGTCCGGCTCGGCGCAGGCCTTGAGCCAGGTTAGCACGTCATGGGCTTCCTGCGCGGCGAACACCGAATCCTTGTCCGACAGATAAACGCTGCGCACGCCTCGGTTAGCGAGCTCGGTACGCACCGCCTGCGCTTCCTTGCCATCACGCACGAGGATGGCAATGTCCGCAGGCATCAAGCCTCTGAGCGGCTGGTCATCGCGCACGAAGCCCGCAACGCCTTGTTGTCCGCCGTTGAGCAAGGCGGTGATTTCGCTGGCACAGGCGGCGGCCAGTTGTTGGCGATAGACCACACCGGACAACGGCTGCTCGGCGCACAGGTGCCAGATGTTCAATGCCGGTACTGCCTGATGATCGATGCGCAGGACTTCCTTGCGCCCCTGGGACTCGACAGGCTGGAAGGGCACCGGGTTATCGCCATTGTTCTCCCGGAACAGGAACGCCCCGCGCCCGGACTCGCGAGACTCGGCATAGTCGAACACATGGTTCACGGCACTGACCATGCCATGGCTCGAACGGAAGTTGGTGCCCAGGGTATGCAGGCGGCCTGTGGTCGCCTGGCGGGCCCGCAAGTAGGTATAGATGTCGGCGCCGCGGAAGGCGTAGATCGCCTGCTTCGGGTCGCCGATCAGGAACAGCCCGCTGTCGGGGCTGTTGTCTTCAATGCGGTAGATGCTCTCGAAGATCCGGTACTGCACCGGGTCGGTGTCCTGGAATTCATCGATCAATGCCACCGGGAACTGTTCGCGGATCAAGCTCGCCAGTCGCTCGCCACCATCGCTTTGCAGCGCCGCGTCCAGGCGCAGCAACATGTCGTCGAAGCCCATTTCCGCACGACGGCGCTTTTCCTCTTCGAAACGCGCCCCCACCCAATGGGCAGCGTGTTGCAGTACGGCCGCATCGGGCGTCGGCAAGCCATCAAGACAGGCCTTGAGCGCGGGCATCGCGTCCAGGCCTGGATGATCCGGCGCGACGCCTTTCTTCCAGGCTTCTGCCATACCCTCAGGCGTCAGGCGCGTGAAGCCGGTGCCGATGTCCAGTTGCTCGAGGGACTCGTCTTCGGCCCAGGCTTTGATTTTCTCGAACCAGGGTTCGAAGTACCGCGCCTGCATCTTGCGCCCGTCGACACTCTTGCTGGCGACACCTTCGTGACACAGGGCCAGCAACTCGTCGGCCCACTGGCGCCACGGCATCTTCAGCTCAAGCAAGGCGGCTCGCCGCTCCTGCAGGCACTCGGTGATCAATTGCGCCGGCTCCTTACCGGCGAGGGTGTCCCGCGCGCTGGCGAACAGCCCGCGGATTCGCGGCAACAAGGCCGCCGGACCGCCCCAATTGCTGCGCACCCAATTCAATGCATCGCCCTGCATCGGATAGCAGAACAAGCGCCAGTAATCGCGCAGCACTTCCCCCAGCAGATCGCTGTGGTCGGTTTCCAAAGTCTGAGTGAACAGGCTACCGCTGTCGAAAGCGTGCTCGCGCAACATGCGCTGGCACCAACTGTGGATGGTCGACACGGCCGCCTCATCCATCCATTGCGCGGCGATGTCCAGGCGGTTGGCGCAGCCGGGCCACTGTTCCGGCGCGTACTCTTGCCGCAGCTGGTTGATCAGTGCGTCGGGGGCCGGCGTTTCGTCGCGGAAAAACCGTGCGGCTTCTGCCAGTCGCGTACGGATGCGTTCGCGCAGCTCTTTGGTGGCGGCATCGGTGAAGGTCACCACGAGGATCTGTGGCGGCAGCAGTTCACGACCGAAACCCGTGTGCTGTCCATCGCTGGATTCGCCACCGTGACCCAGAACCAGGCGCAGGTAGAGTGCGGAAATGGTAAAGGTCTTGCCGGTCCCGGCGCTGGCTTCGATCAGTTGACTGCCTCGCAGCGGGAACGCCAGGGCCAAGGGTGTCTGGGTGGTCATGGGCGAGCTTCCTCACTGGACACTGAGCGCCAAGGGGCCTCGAGCAGTGGTCGATACAAGGCATCGCACCAATCGACGAATGTCTCGTCGGCGACCAGGGCGTCGTAATCGGCGAACTGACGGGCCAGCGCCATGCTTTCGCGGCGCTCGCCGTCAGTGGTCAAGCCGTCCCCCTCATAGGCCTTGCGGGCCGCTGCCTGGGCTTTGGCCGGGTCGGTCTGCCCGAGCCATGCAAAGGCGGTCTTGACCGCTATCGGCAGGGGTTGGCGCATTCCGGATTGCCAGGCCAGTAACAGATCACCCAGGGTTCCCAAGGCACTCTCCTGTGCAATCGGGTCGAGTAGCAGGCTGTCATCACTGGCGACCAAGGCCGTGGTCATCGGCATGCCGCTGGCGCACGCCACCAGATGATTGACCCACGGTCGTGTCAGCCGATGCCACTTGCGGGTCTTGATCGAACCAATGCTGTTGGGGATCGTCGTGACTGCCAGCAAGCCCCCGTCTGCCCGTTGATGCAGGCCACTGAGCCAGCCCTCGATACGCAGGTCGTCCACTTGCAGATTGACTGGCAGGGCACTGCTCAGGGGTGTTGGCCATAACGCCAGGAGCTGTTGATAACGCGCAAGCAGATCCGGCAAGGGTTCGATCAACTCACGTTGCAGGCATTCGCCAAATCCTGCCATGGGCAGCAGCCCACTGTTTTGCAGGCGACTGGCCTGCGCCTCCAGCACCTGCTCGGTATTTTCCAGGTCTGCCAACGCCGCGCCGAGCAAACTGTCGCTCAGGCCATAGCGTTGCAAGGCATCGAGGACAAAGGGTTCTTCATCGGCCAAAGGCGCTTCTGCAGCTTCAAAGAACACCTTCAATCGCTGACTGAAGAAATGTCGCACCGGGTTGCGCAAGAAATCCTGCAGTTGCCCAAGACTCAGCGGTTCCTCCTGGATGTGGGCATCGAGCATCTCATGGCCAGGCGCATGCCCACCGGCCTGGTGAAGCACCTGCCACTCGCTGGCATAGCTGAACAGGGCATCACCCTGGTGGAAGTAACGGGCACTGAAGGGTTGCAGCGGATGCTCCTGGGTCATGGCCTCAAGCAAGCCTTCCTCGGCATCGGCCAATCGCCAACCGCTGGCCAGGTGGTCACGGAGCTGGCCGATCAGCACGGATGCCGGGCGCTCGCTGTTATCGCGAATGCTGCGACCGACCCAGCTTATGTAGAGTTGATCGCGCGCCGACAACAATGCCTCCAGCAGCAAATAGCGGTCGTCCTCACGCCGCGAGCGATCGCCAGGCCGGTAGTCGCTGCCCATGAGGTCGAAGTCCAGTGGCGGCTGTGCCCGCGGGTAATCACCATCGTTCATCCCCAGCAGGCACACCAGTTTGAACGGAATCGCGCGCATGGGCATCAAGGTACAGAAGTTGACCGCTCCAGCCAGAAAACGCTGGGACAATCGACCCTGATCGAGACCGGCCAACCAGGCTTCACGGACGACGGTCAGCGGTAGTTCGTCGTGCAAGCCAACTGACTCACAGTTTTCCAGCCAGGTTTCGCGTAACGTTTCCAGCTGCGTCAACAAATACTCGTCGTGCTCATTACTGGCCTGGAAGAACAGTGCCACCAATGCCTGCAAGCGCTGGCTCCATTGCTGCGGCGATGCCGGTTGAGAGAGCTCGTGGTGGGCAATTTCCAGTGCGTCCAGTAGCGCAACCAGCGGGCCTATGAGCGCGGCATCCAGACCACCGATCTCGTCGTAGGGTTCGATGCCGCCACAGGCACCGGAACTGCCAACGGCATACCCGAGCAACATGCGCCGCAAGCCAAAACGCCAACTGTTTTGCTCCAATGCCTCGGGCAGGCCCAGGCCTGCGCGCTGCTCGGCGTTCATCCCCCAGCGGATACCCGCGCCTTCGATCCAGCGATGCAGGGTCGGCAGGTCACGTTCCTCCACGCCGAAGCGCTCCCGTAGCGCCGGGACGTCCAGCAGGTCGAGAATCTCGCTGACCGGGAAACGGCTGTCTGGCAACTTGAGCAGATGCTCCACCGCGATCAACAGCGGGTCACGGCCGCGCTGCCCTTGGTCCGCGAGGGTGAAGGGTATGAAGCGCGGGTCGTGACGCTCAAGCTGACCGAACACCGCGCGAATATGCGGGGCATAGGCGTCGATGTCCGGGACCATGACAATCACATCCCGGGGACGTAAAAGCGGATCGGCGCTGAAGCGTGCGAGCAACTGATCGTGCAGGATCTCCACTTCGCGCTGGGCGCTGTGGGCAATGTGGAAGCGGATCGACGAGTCTTTCTGCAGTTCCACGGCTGGCCAGTATTCACGGGTTTCGCCCAATGGACGCAACTCAAGGATGTCGTCTTGCAACTGGTTGAGCATATGCAGCGGTTGGCTTTCACTGAACAGGTCGATGCGCCCGTCACGAAACGCCGAGCGATAGCTGTTGGGATCATCGTAGCTGTCGAGCAGGTTGATGTAGTCCCGTCCCTGCTTGCCCCATGCAGCCAGTAAGGGATGCGCGTGTTGATGCAGGGTTTGCGGATCGAGAACGCCCGGCATGCCACTTTTGCGCGCCTGCCGTTTGTATTGATGACGCAACAGGTCTTTGTCGGCGACGATGTCTGCCCAATGGTGACGACAGGGGTTGTGCACGCACAGCAGCACCTGGCTGAACCGAGCCAGTCCGGCCAGGGCCTCGAGGGCTTGAGCGGGCAACGAGGAAATGCCGAATACGATGACCCGTGACGGTAATCCACTCGGAGCCACGTCGAGGCTGTTGATGCGTTCGATAAACCGCTGATGCACGCCGGCCCGGCTTTGCGCCATTCCTTCTTCACCGACATCCAGCAACAGTGCACGCCACAACTCTGCCTGCCAGGCATTGGCAGCAGTCAGCAGCTTGGCTTCGCCCCTGCCGTTACGTAACTGGTGACGACCTTGCGCCCAGTCTTCGAGCCAATCGGCGCGGTACACCTGGTACTGGTCGAACAGATCCGCCAGTCGCTCAGCCAGTTGATAGCGTTTGCGCAAATCGGGGTCATGCGTGAGAAAACGCTGGAGCGGCTCGAAGTGTGGCTGATTGATCAACTGCGGCAGCAGACGCATCAGGCGCCAGGTCAGGGGGGCTTTATCCAGCAGCGACTTGGCCGGGATCTCGTCGCGACCCAGGACCATCCGGTAGAGCTGCCACATGAAACTGCCGGGCAATTGCACATCGATGGCGGCGGCGATCCCGCAGCCGCCCATGTCGTCGTCTTCAGGATCTTCGGCGAGTGCCAGCTTAAGCCATTGCGCGATGCCGTTGCTCTGCACCAGGGCGATTTCATTTTCCAGGGGGGCCAGCGGGTAGCGCCGCATCCAGCTCACCACCAGGCTGCGTAACTCGTCCAGGCGATTGCCGTGAACCACCATAAAACCAGCACTGAGGGACGTTGCGTCCGGCATAAAGGCTTCCTTGGAAAGCGCAAATCGAGGGACGACTTTAACATTGAAGGCGGTTGGCTTCATTTTTAGGAGCGAGCATGCTCCGGGCGGCGTTCCGATGATGGTCGTCAACGATAAGGCTGGGGGCCTGATACCCCGTGGCGCTCTCCGGTTCATCGCGAGCGTGCTCGCTCCTACAGGAGGATTAGCGATTGCCACAAAGACAAAACCCCTACCTGCATGCGCAGATAGGGGTTTTGGAATTTAATCTTGACGATGACCTACTCTCACATGGGGAAACCCCACACTACCATCGGCGATGCATCGTTTCACTTCTGAGTTCGGGATGGGATCAGGTGGTTCCAACGCTCTATGGTCGTCAAGAAATTCGGGTACTGAGTCGTGACCAGATGGCCTCGCTTCAGCAAATTGGGTATGTGATAGCTTCGGTGTTTTGTGAACTTCGAACTTTCGGTTCGTTGCGTCTTCACACACCGCAATCTGGTCTCTTTCGTCTTTTCAACTAGGAGCATCAAATTGCTTGGGTGTTATATGGTCAAGCCTCACGGGCAATTAGTATTGGTTAGCTCAACGCCTCACAGCGCTTACACACCCAACCTATCAACGTCGTAGTCTTCGACGGCCCTTCAGGGGACTCAAGGTCCCAGTGAGATCTCATCTTGAGGCTAGTTTCCCGCTTAGATGCTTTCAGCGGTTATCTATTCCGAACATAGCTACCCGGCAATGCCACTGGCGTGACAACCGGAACACCAGAGGTTCGTCCACTCCGGTCCTCTCGTACTAGGAGCAGCCCCTCTCAAATCTCAAACGTCCACGGCAGATAGGGACCGAACTGTCTCACGACGTTCTAAACCCAGCTCGCGTACCACTTTAAATGGCGAACAGCCATACCCTTGGGACCGGCTTCAGCCCCAGGATGTGATGAGCCGACATCGAGGTGCCAAACACCGCCGTCGATATGAACTCTTGGGCGGTATCAGCCTGTTATCCCCGGAGTACCTTTTATCCGTTGAGCGATGGCCCTTCCATACAGAACCACCGGATCACTAAGACCTACTTTCGTACCTGCTCGACGTGTCTGTCTCGCAGTCAAGCGCGCTTTTGCCTTTATACTCTACGACCGATTTCCGACCGGTCTGAGCGCACCTTCGTACTCCTCCGTTACTCTTTAGGAGGAGACCGCCCCAGTCAAACTACCCACCATACACTGTCCTCGATCCGGATAACGGACCTGAGTTAGAACCTCAAAGTTGCCAGGGTGGTATTTCAAGGATGGCTCCACGCGAACTGGCGTCCACGCTTCAAAGCCTCCCACCTATCCTACACAAGCAAATTCAAAGTCCAGTGCAAAGCTATAGTAAAGGTTCACGGGGTCTTTCCGTCTAGCCGCGGATACACTGCATCTTCACAGCGATTTCAATTTCACTGAGTCTCGGGTGGAGACAGCGCCGCCATCGTTACGCCATTCGTGCAGGTCGGAACTTACCCGACAAGGAATTTCGCTACCTTAGGACCGTTATAGTTACGGCCGCCGTTTACCGGGGCTTCGATCAAGAGCTTCGCGTTAGCTAACCCCATCAATTAACCTTCCGGCACCGGGCAGGCGTCACACCCTATACGTCCACTTTCGTGTTTGCAGAGTGCTGTGTTTTTAATAAACAGTCGCAGCGGCCTGGTATCTTCGACCGGCGTGGGCTTACGGAGCAAGTCCTTCACCCTCACCGGCGCACCTTCTCCCGAAGTTACGGTGCCATTTTGCCTAGTTCCTTCACCCGAGTTCTCTCAAGCGCCTTGGTATTCTCTACCCAACCACCTGTGTCGGTTTGGGGTACGGTTCCTGGTTATCTGAAGCTTAGAAGCTTTTCTTGGAAGCATGGCATCAACCACTTCGTCACCTGAAAGGTAACTCGTCATCAGCTCTCGGCCTTGGAATCCCGGATTTACCTAAGATTCCAGCCTACCACCTTAAACTTGGACAACCAACGCCAAGCTGGCCTAGCCTTCTCCGTCCCTCCATCGCAATAACCAGAAGTACAGGAATATTAACCTGTTTTCCATCGACTACGCTTTTCAGCCTCGCCTTAGGGACCGACTAACCCTGCGTCGATTAACGTTGCGCAGGAAACCTTGGTCTTTCGGCGTGGGTGTTTTTCACACCCATTGTCGTTACTCATGTCAGCATTCGCACTTCTGATACCTCCAGCAAGCTTCTCAACTCACCTTCACAGGCTTACAGAACGCTCCTCTACCGCATCACCCGAAGGTGATACCCGTAGCTTCGGTGTATGGTTTGAGCCCCGTTACATCTTCCGCGCAGGCCGACTCGACTAGTGAGCTATTACGCTTTCTTTAAAGGGTGGCTGCTTCTAAGCCAACCTCCTAGCTGTCTAAGCCTTCCCACATCGTTTCCCACTTAACCATAACTTTGGGACCTTAGCTGACGGTCTGGGTTGTTTCCCTTTTCACGACGGACGTTAGCACCCGCCGTGTGTCTCCCATGCTCGGCACTTGTAGGTATTCGGAGTTTGCATCGGTTTGGTAAGTCGGGATGACCCCCTAGCCGAAACAGTGCTCTACCCCCTACAGTGATACATGAGGCGCTACCTAAATAGCTTTCGAGGAGAACCAGCTATCTCCGAGCTTGATTAGCCTTTCACTCCGATCCACAGGTCATCCGCTAACTTTTCAACGGTAGTCGGTTCGGTCCTCCAGTCAGTGTTACCTAACCTTCAACCTGCCCATGGATAGATCGCCCGGTTTCGGGTCTATTCCCAGCGACTAGACGCCCTATTAAGACTCGCTTTCGCTACGCCTCCCCTATTCGGTTAAGCTCGCCACTGAAAATAAGTCGCTGACCCATTATACAAAAGGTACGCAGTCACCCAACAAAGTGGGCTCCCACTGCTTGTACGCATACGGTTTCAGGATCTATTTCACTCCCCTCTCCGGGGTTCTTTTCGCCTTTCCCTCACGGTACTAGTTCACTATCGGTCAGTCAGTAGTATTTAGCCTTGGAGGATGGTCCCCCCATATTCAGACAAAGTTTCTCGTGCTCCGTCCTACTCGATTTCATGACTAAGAGATTTTCGCGTACAGGGCTATCACCCACTATGGCCGCACTTTCCAGAGCGTTCCGCTAATCTCAAAGCCACTTAAGGGCTAGTCCCCGTTCGCTCGCCACTACTAAGGGAATCTCGGTTGATTTCTTTTCCTCAGGGTACTTAGATGTTTCAGTTCCCCTGGTTCGCCTCTTGCACCTATGTATTCAGTACAAGATAACCATCTTATGATGGCTGGGTTCCCCCATTCAGACATCTCCGGATCAAAGTCTGTTTGCCGACTCCCCGAAGCTTTTCGCAGGCTACCACGTCTTTCATCGCCTCTGACTGCCAAGGCATCCACCGTATGCGCTTCTTCACTTGACCATATAACCCCAAGCAATCTGGTTATACTGTGAAGACGACATTCGCCGAAAATTCGAATTTCTCAACTAAGAGAACTCACAAATTTTACCTTAGCCTGATCCGTTACCAGTGAAAGTAACGTTCAGTCTATCTTTCTATCACATACCCAAATTTTTAAAGAACGGTTCTGAAAAAGTTCAGAGCTAAGTATTCGAAGCGAATATTTAGCTCTGCGCTTTTACAAACGCATGAATCAAGCAATTCGTGTGGGAGCTCATGAAGCAGCTGAGTCGTCGATTAAGGAGGTGATCCAGCCGCAGGTTCCCCTACGGCTACCTTGTTACGACTTCACCCCAGTCATGAATCACACCGTGGTAACCGTCCTCCCGAAGGTTAGACTAGCTACTTCTGGTGCAACCCACTCCCATGGTGTGACGGGCGGTGTGTACAAGGCCCGGGAACGTATTCACCGCGACATTCTGATTCGCGATTACTAGCGATTCCGACTTCACGCAGTCGAGTTGCAGACTGCGATCCGGACTACGATCGGTTTTATGGGATTAGCTCCACCTCGCGGCTTGGCAACCCTCTGTACCGACCATTGTAGCACGTGTGTAGCCCAGGCCGTAAGGGCCATGATGACTTGACGTCATCCCCACCTTCCTCCGGTTTGTCACCGGCAGTCTCCTTAGAGTGCCCACCATTACGTGCTGGTAACTAAGGACAAGGGTTGCGCTCGTTACGGGACTTAACCCAACATCTCACGACACGAGCTGACGACAGCCATGCAGCACCTGTCTCAATGTTCCCGAAGGCACCAATCCATCTCTGGAAAGTTCATTGGATGTCAAGGCCTGGTAAGGTTCTTCGCGTTGCTTCGAATTAAACCACATGCTCCACCGCTTGTGCGGGCCCCCGTCAATTCATTTGAGTTTTAACCTTGCGGCCGTACTCCCCAGGCGGTCAACTTAATGCGTTAGCTGCGCCACTAAGAGCTCAAGGCTCCCAACGGCTAGTTGACATCGTTTACGGCGTGGACTACCAGGGTATCTAATCCTGTTTGCTCCCCACGCTTTCGCACCTCAGTGTCAGTATCAGTCCAGGTGGTCGCCTTCGCCACTGGTGTTCCTTCCTATATCTACGCATTTCACCGCTACACAGGAAATTCCACCACCCTCTACCATACTCTAGCTTGTCAGTTTTGAATGCAGTTCCCAGGTTGAGCCCGGGGATTTCACATCCAACTTAACAAACCACCTACGCGCGCTTTACGCCCAGTAATTCCGATTAACGCTTGCACCCTCTGTATTACCGCGGCTGCTGGCACAGAGTTAGCCGGTGCTTATTCTGTCGGTAACGTCAAAACAGCAAAGTATTAATTTACTGCCCTTCCTCCCAACTTAAAGTGCTTTACAATCCGAAGACCTTCTTCACACACGCGGCATGGCTGGATCAGGCTTTCGCCCATTGTCCAATATTCCCCACTGCTGCCTCCCGTAGGAGTCTGGACCGTGTCTCAGTTCCAGTGTGACTGATCATCCTCTCAGACCAGTTACGGATCGTCGCCTTGGTGAGCCATTACCTCACCAACTAGCTAATCCGACCTAGGCTCATCTGATAGCGCAAGGCCCGAAGGTCCCCTGCTTTCTCCCGTAGGACGTATGCGGTATTAGCGTCCCTTTCGAGACGTTGTCCCCCACTACCAGGCAGATTCCTAGGCATTACTCACCCGTCCGCCGCTGAATCAGAGAGCAAGCTCTCTTCATCCGCTCGACTTGCATGTGTTAGGCCTGCCGCCAGCGTTCAATCTGAGCCATGATCAAACTCTTCAGTTCAAACATCTTTGGGTTTTGAGAAAACCCTAAACTTGGCTCAGCAATCGTTGGTTACATCTTTGATTTCTCGCGGAGTAACTTGTGATGCTGATAATCTGTTGACTAGCAGTCTGACTCCACAAGCACCCACACGAATTGCTTGATTCAGTTGTTAAAGAGCGGTTGGTTAAGATCTTTCGTCTCAACCGAGGCGCGCATTCTACAGCAGCCTCATTTGCTGTCAAGTGGTATTTTTCAGAAGTTTTCAAGGAATCCTTAACAACTTCAACCACTTGCGCTTCAGATCTCTCATCAGCGGGAGGCGAATTCTACAGCGTTACACGCTGCTGTCAACACCTTAATTCCTGCTTCTTTCGATTGAGATAATCCAATCACTAACCAGGTAAACGACTTGATTAGCAGTACATGCTTTATACAAAGCTTGTACTTATACAAAAACAAAACCCCTACCTGCATGCGCAGATAGGGGTTTTGGAATTTAATCTTGACGATGACCTACTCTCACATGGGGAAACCCCACACTACCATCGGCGATGCATCGTTTCACTTCTGAGTTCGGGATGGGATCAGGTGGTTCCAACGCTCTATGGTCGTCAAGAAATTCGGGTACTGAGTCGTGACCAGATGGCCTCGCTTCAGCAAATTGGGTATGTGATAGCTTCGGTGTTTTGTGAACTTCGAACTTTCGGTTCGTTTCGTCTTCACACACCGCAATCTGGTCTCTTTCGTCTTTTCAACTAGGAGCATCAAATTGCTTGGGTGTTATATGGTCAAGCCTCACGGGCAATTAGTATTGGTTAGCTCAACGCCTCACAGCGCTTACACACCCAACCTATCAACGTCGTAGTCTTCGACGGCCCTTCAGGGGACTCAAGGTCCCAGTGAGATCTCATCTTGAGGCTAGTTTCCCGCTTAGATGCTTTCAGCGGTTATCTATTCCGAACATAGCTACCCGGCAATGCCACTGGCGTGACAACCGGAACACCAGAGGTTCGTCCACTCCGGTCCTCTCGTACTAGGAGCAGCCCCTCTCAAATCTCAAACGTCCACGGCAGATAGGGACCGAACTGTCTCACGACGTTCTAAACCCAGCTCGCGTACCACTTTAAATGGCGAACAGCCATACCCTTGGGACCGGCTTCAGCCCCAGGATGTGATGAGCCGACATCGAGGTGCCAAACACCGCCGTCGATATGAACTCTTGGGCGGTATCAGCCTGTTATCCCCGGAGTACCTTTTATCCGTTGAGCGATGGCCCTTCCATACAGAACCACCGGATCACTAAGACCTACTTTCGTACCTGCTCGACGTGTCTGTCTCGCAGTCAAGCGCGCTTTTGCCTTTATACTCTACGACCGATTTCCGACCGGTCTGAGCGCACCTTCGTACTCCTCCGTTACTCTTTAGGAGGAGACCGCCCCAGTCAAACTACCCACCATACACTGTCCTCGATCCGGATAACGGACCTGAGTTAGAACCTCAAAGTTGCCAGGGTGGTATTTCAAGGATGGCTCCACGCGAACTGGCGTCCACGCTTCAAAGCCTCCCACCTATCCTACACAAGCAAATTCAAAGTCCAGTGCAAAGCTATAGTAAAGGTTCACGGGGTCTTTCCGTCTAGCCGCGGATACACTGCATCTTCACAGCGATTTCAATTTCACTGAGTCTCGGGTGGAGACAGCGCCGCCATCGTTACGCCATTCGTGCAGGTCGGAACTTACCCGACAAGGAATTTCGCTACCTTAGGACCGTTATAGTTACGGCCGCCGTTTACCGGGGCTTCGATCAAGAGCTTCGCGTTAGCTAACCCCATCAATTAACCTTCCGGCACCGGGCAGGCGTCACACCCTATACGTCCACTTTCGTGTTTGCAGAGTGCTGTGTTTTTAATAAACAGTCGCAGCGGCCTGGTATCTTCGACCGGCGTGGGCTTACGGAGCAAGTCCTTCACCCTCACCGGCGCACCTTCTCCCGAAGTTACGGTGCCATTTTGCCTAGTTCCTTCACCCGAGTTCTCTCAAGCGCCTTGGTATTCTCTACCCAACCACCTGTGTCGGTTTGGGGTACGGTTCCTGGTTATCTGAAGCTTAGAAGCTTTTCTTGGAAGCATGGCATCAACCACTTCGTCACCTGAAAGGTAACTCGTCATCAGCTCTCGGCCTTGGAATCCCGGATTTACCTAAGATTCCAGCCTACCACCTTAAACTTGGACAACCAACGCCAAGCTGGCCTAGCCTTCTCCGTCCCTCCATCGCAATAACCAGAAGTACAGGAATATTAACCTGTTTTCCATCGACTACGCTTTTCAGCCTCGCCTTAGGGACCGACTAACCCTGCGTCGATTAACGTTGCGCAGGAAACCTTGGTCTTTCGGCGTGGGTGTTTTTCACACCCATTGTCGTTACTCATGTCAGCATTCGCACTTCTGATACCTCCAGCAAGCTTCTCAACTCACCTTCACAGGCTTACAGAACGCTCCTCTACCGCATCACCCGAAGGTGATACCCGTAGCTTCGGTGTATGGTTTGAGCCCCGTTACATCTTCCGCGCAGGCCGACTCGACTAGTGAGCTATTACGCTTTCTTTAAAGGGTGGCTGCTTCTAAGCCAACCTCCTAGCTGTCTAAGCCTTCCCACATCGTTTCCCACTTAACCATAACTTTGGGACCTTAGCTGACGGTCTGGGTTGTTTCCCTTTTCACGACGGACGTTAGCACCCGCCGTGTGTCTCCCATGCTCGGCACTTGTAGGTATTCGGAGTTTGCATCGGTTTGGTAAGTCGGGATGACCCCCTAGCCGAAACAGTGCTCTACCCCCTACAGTGATACATGAGGCGCTACCTAAATAGCTTTCGAGGAGAACCAGCTATCTCCGAGCTTGATTAGCCTTTCACTCCGATCC